>NZ_CP109031.1 GCF_036226925.1 Streptomyces sp. NBC_00659
CCCGCAGACGTGACGCGGCGTCGCTACGCGACGCTCCCCCGCGCTCCGCGCGGGAAGGCGGAACTCCGTTCCGCCGCCGTCCGATCGCTCCGCGATCGGACGGGATCCGGCTGACGCCGGATCACACCCCGTGCCAAGCCTGCTCCGCAGTCCAGGCACGGGAGCTGACGTGCCCTCCGGGCGCGTCAGAAAAACGGCAGTTGCAGGGGCTGGGTCTCTACGGTCTCGGTACTGACTTCCTGGATGGTCGATCACATGTCACCATTTTCGGACATCGCGTGTGCGTCACTTTGGCTCTACAGATATGTTCTGGGATGCTGGATAGGTACCCCTCCAGATGAGAACGGGTCGAACCATAGAGAGTGAATCGGTCTCCTGATTTCTTGTCTTCCTGTCTTGAATGACCCTCGAATTCGCTCCGTACGAGAGCGGGAGAAGAGATTCTCATGGCGATCGTGACGTTGCGTCCGCATCAGGTGGAGGCCGTTGATTCGATTCTCCAGGCTCTGTCGGATCCGCCTGGTGGCCGTATGCCCGCGGAGGGGTTGAGGACACAGGTCATTGCTTGTACGGGGTCTGGCAAGACCTTGATGAGTGTGGAAACCGCGGTCCGTCTTTCCGCCCGTAGGACGCTGGTGCTGGTGCCGACCCTGGATCTGCTGCTGCAGCAGGCTTCGGCGTGGCGGCGGGGCGGCCGTAGGGGTGCCATGGTCGGTGTGTGCTCGCTGCGGGCCGAGGAGAGCGAGGGCATGCCCTGTACGACCGACTCTGCGGAACTGACCGTCTGGGTGTCGGAGTTGGAGACCGTGACGGTGTTCGCCACCTACGCGTCGGTCGGGCTCGGGATTCTCCAGCGGGCACACGAGGCCGGCCTGCCGGTCTGGGACCTGATGGTCCTGGACGAGGCGCACCGGGTCAGTGGGGATGCGGGCCGGCCGTGGGCGGCAGTGCATGACCATCGGCTGATTCCGGCGGTGCGGCGGCTCTACATGACCGCGACGGCGCGTGTCTGGGAGGCGGAGGGTGACAGGCCGCGGCTGGTGGCGAGCATGGAGGAGGACTCTCCCGTGTTCGGGCCGGTGGCCTACAAGCTGCGACTTTCGGAGGCGATCCGGCTGGGGCTGGTGGCGCCGTATCAGGTGCTGTGTCTCGACATCCGCGATCCCGACCTCTACGCCGCTCTGACCAGTGAGGACACCGGGTCTGTGGCCGTGCGCGGGGCACGGCTGGCCGCCGTTCAGGCCGGGTTGATGCGCGCAGCCGTGGAGGAGCGGTTTAGGCGGGTGCTGGCGTTTCACAGTCGGGTGGGTGAGGCGGAGGCGATGGCGGTCGGGGTGCCGGCTGTCGCGGCCCGGCTCGCCGAGGACGACCCGGGCATGTTCCCTGCTGCGGAGCGGGTGTGGGCGGACTGGCTGTACGGCGAGCACGCTCCCCTCCACCGCCGCCGGGTACTGGATGAATTCGCCTCCGATTTTCTCGGAGGGCCTGAATTCGAGGGTCGGGATATTCAGGCCGCATTGCGTGTGTTGAGTTCCGTTCGGGTTCTTGGGGAAGGTGTCGATACGGCTGAGTGTGATGCTGTGCTTTTCGCGGATGCGCGCGGGTCGATGACCGATATTGTGCAGATGGTCGGACGGGCGCTGCGCATGTATCCCGGGACGGGGAAACTGGCCACGCTGATCGTTCCGGTATTCCTCGGGCCGGACGAGGATCCGAACGACATGCTGACCTCGAACTCGCTGGGCACCCTCACGAAGGTCCTCGGGGCGCTGCGGGCGCACGATGCGGAGACGATCGAGGCACTCGCCGATCCCCGTATCCGCAACAGTCGTCCCGGTATCGAACAGGACGGTGCGGAGGGCGAGTTCGAAGGCGAGGGCGAGGGCGAGGGCGAGGGGCGGGGTCAGGAGTTGCGGCGGGTGAGTGGAGCGGCGGCTGGGGTGTTGCGGTTCAGTGAGGAGCGGGATCCGTTCGCGCTGACGCAGTTCATCCGGCTACGGATCATCGACCCCGAGGGAGCGTACTGGCGGCGTGGTATCGAGGCCGCGACGCGATGGCTGCGCGAGAGCGGCAACGTCGAGCTGCGGGTGCCCTACGTTTTTGAGGCGCCGGAGGACTGGGGGGCGGTTAGCGGGTTTCCGCTGGGGCGCTGGCTGGCAGACGTGCGGCGCTACTACGCGGCCGGCACGCTGGAGGCCAAGCGTGTCGTGGAGCTCGAGGCGCTCGGGATGGTGTGGTCGGCGTGGGACACCGCCTGGGCCGACGGCCTCGCTGTGGCGAAGGACTACGCGGCCGTCCACGGGCACTTCCTCCCACCCACCAATGCCGTCTGGGGCGGCGGTAGCGGTGAGGGTGGTCTGGCCATCGGGACCTGGGCCAAGAACCAGCGCGCAGCCGCCCGCAAGACCCGTGTAAACGCCGAACGGCGCGCCGCCGGGGAAACAGGCGTGCCCTACACAGGCGAGCTCTCCGAGAGCCGTATGGACGCGCTGGACGCGATCGACCCGGGCTGGTGCCCCGCCTGGAGTATCGACTGGCAACGCTGCTTCGCATTGACGCTCGTGCATGTCCGGGCCGGCGGGGCGCTGTCTGGAGCTGCGGGTGAGGTGATCATGCAGGGCGAGGACCTCGGAGCCTGGAGTCGGGCGCAGCGGGCGGGGTGGGAGAAACTGACACCGGTGCAGCAGTGGCTCCTCGACAGCGTCCTCGGACTGGAACCGCTCACACCAGAAGAAGCCGCGGCGCAGCCGACACGGAGGACACAAGCAGACCGGTGGGCTATCCATCTCACCGCCGCCCGCCGATACCGTGCCCGCGAAGGCCACCTGAACGTCCCGAGAAAACACATCGAAGAACTGGCCGGAGAGGACAGCGAGAGCAGAACGTCTGTCCGGCTCGGAGGATGGCTCGACAACACCCGCAGAAGGGCAGACAAACTCACCCCGGAACGCCGAGCGGAGCTCGATGCGCTCGGTATGCGCTGGTGACAGTCGCGAGGTGGTGCGCGGTCCAGCGCATCTGTCCGCGTCCGCCAGCCCTGGCCAGGGAGCCTTCACCTGCCAAGGGTCGTTTGCGTCCGCTGGTTTCCGGATGGTGCCGTACCGGACGCCGCGTCCCTATCGTTACGCCATGACGGACGAACAACTACCTGCGCAGGTCTTCCCGAACCACTTTCCCGAGGCGGTGGACTCCCGGTCCGGGGTGCCGCAGGACAGCTGCGACTGCTTCAGCCAGGTTCGGGTGAGTTCCCCCGGCGCGGTGGCGTCCTTCCACGCCGAGATCCAGGACACCAGTGCTCCGGGCTGGCTCCGGTTGCTGGAGCTGATCGAAGAGGCGGCGGCCGACAGACGGGAGGAATTCCGCCCGCTGCCGGAGCTGAGCCCTGAGGAGCGGCGGCAGATCGTGACGCTGCCGAAGGCGATCGGACGGTTGACGGCGGTACGGACCCTCGTGCTGTACGGAAGCAACCTCGTCCGGATACCTCCAGAGATCGGCGACATGACGAGCCTGGAGCAGTTCAGTCCATACACTTCGCGACGGCTGCACTGGTTCCCGTACGAAATCACGCGGTGCGCTCGGCTTGCGCGCAGCACGGTGAGCACGCGCTCGATCTACGGCAACTACAAGCACCGGCCGCCCTTCCCGCGGCTCCTCCCGCCCGGCGATGCCGTCCTGGACCTCGGCAGTCTGGCTCCCTTCCGCTGGGGCAGCACCGCCGCCCGCACCTGCAGTGTCTGCACCGGGCCGATCTCGGTGACAGGCCCTCACCAGGCTTGGCTCTCCCAGGTGGTGGCGACCGACGTCCTGCCGCTATTGGTCAACGCCTGCTCCCAGGCGTGCCTCGACGCTCTGCCACCCGGGCCAAAGGGCTACATCCCTACAGCTCATCGTGGCGGCGCGATCGAACAGCCTCCGTCGCGTTGACCGTCGTCAGCCGGGCCCCGAGTCCTGGCGAAGCAGAGCTGGTGGCTGTCTTCGTACTGCGCCACCTCGCTGGGGGTCGGCGCGGTGGGTGTGCAGGCGGGCGAGGGTGTCGTCGACGGCCAAGGTGACACGGTGCAGGCCCAGCAAGTTGATCGACGTGTTCCGCGGCTGCCGCCCGGGCGCCTGGGGAGGTTGTCGCGACCGGTTCCTCGTTCCGCGCCGGCCTGCGCACGGCCACCTTCTGGACGGCCCGCCAGGTCGACGTGCACGGTGCGGCAGCGGCAGCGGTCGGCGGAGCGGCGGACAGGGTGGTCGCGAGGGCGGTGGTGACGGCGGCCGCCGTGGTGAGCAGGCGTCGGGTCAGGTGCATGACTACTCGTTCCCGCGCGTCGATGTCACGCCCGCGCCCAAGGGCCGTTACGCCACGCTGAAGGTCCGCGGCATCGTCGAGACCGGTGCGCAGGTCGACCGAAGGTCGCGGCCCCGGGCCTCCGCTGAACCGGCCTCGTTTCCCTGCTTGCCATGGGCGATCACCCCGCCGTACATTCCCTGCACCCGGCTTGTCCGGCCGCTTCGTCTATCCCCTTTGAGCACATGAGGAGCGCCCGGTATGACGGGTGTACTGGCGGTCGCAGGCGGCACCGCATCCGGCAAGTCCACCCTTGCCGAAGCCCTGTCGCTGCAGTGGCCCGAGAGCGTGGCGCTGGTCCATCTGGACGACTACTACGTGCCCGCGCACGACCCCTTGAGGGGTGTGTGGACGGTCAGTGCCGACGGGCACGCCGTCCTCGACTGGAACCATCCGGGGTCGATCGACGAGACGGCGGTGGCACACGCCGTCGACGCGGCGCTGTTGCGCCCCGGCGTGCTGCTGGTGGTGGTCGAGGGCCTGTTCGCGCTGTCGCTGCCGTCCGTGGTCCGGCGGGCGGCGTGGCGGGTGTATGTCGACACCCCCGACGACATACGCCTGGCCCGCAAGATCCTCCGGAAGATCGAGGTGCAGCGGCAGGACCCCCGGCTGTCCCTGCGCAACTATCTGCAGACCGGCAGGGACCGCCACGCAGCCCATGTCGCGCCCTCCCGGGCAGCGGCCGATCTGGTCGTGGACGGGACCGCGAGCGAGGCGGAGATGCTGGCGGCCGTCATGCCGCTGATCGGGCCGGTCCTCGCGCCGCCGCCTGCGGCGCCCTCGCGGGCACGGGGGGTGTGCGGTGTGACCCGTACTCCCGGGGTCCCGGTGTTCGCGCTGTGACGTGCCCCGGGGGCACCGGCCCCGGCGAGGGACTCCGCGTGATCATGCTTCCGGCGACACAGCCCAAGCTCCGGCGGGCTCTCAGGTGGATCACGACCGATCCCGGTTCACCTGCGGCCAGGCGAACTGCAGGGGCGGCATATGGCGGGATCGGGGGAAGGCCCGCATCCAGGCTCTCGTCCGCTTCGCCCGGCACCGCATGGGGGTGCGCTTCGGAACGCTCCGCGACGGCACCTTCTACGAACCGCGCACCACCGGAACAGCCACCGCAGACCACTCAGCCTTGATGAAGGGCATAGAGGCATCCCCCGCCCCTCCCGGTCTCAGCTGGTTCATACCGCTCTTCCCCGGGCCGTACGAGCCGGCTGATGGCACCGGGAACGAGGCACGATTCCTGGACCGCTCGCGGACGCGGTCGTGGACGGCCGAAGTACGCGTCAGCCGGCCCGAAGACCGACCGCCAGCGTCAGTTCAAGGACCCGGTGTGGCGATGCGAGATCGGGAAACAGCTCCCGCAGCTGCGACATCCGGTACCGGACTGTCTGGGGATGGACGAACAACGCCGCCGCCACCTCGTCCCGCCTGCCCTGGTGCAGCAGCCACGCCCGCAATGTCTCCTCCAGCCGCTGTGCGGTCGCGACAGGCAGGGTCCGCAACGGTGCGAGGGCTCGGGCGCGCAGGTCTGCGAACGCGTCCATGTCGGCGCTCAGCACCAGCTCGGGCAGGTGGTCCTCGGTGTCGCGAATGTCAGAGGAGAGGGAGCGCGCGCGTACGGCTCGTGCGTACGAGGCGGACGCACGAGTCCATGGCCGGGCCGGGCCGGCCACGGCGGTGCGGTCGGTCAGCTGCCGCAGGAGATGTGATCGGTCGGCATCGGGGACGAGCAGCACACCGGTGGCGTCCGGCAGATCGTCGAGGACGAGGGTGCCCGGGTCGAGCGCGCGGTAGGCAGGCCGGGCCTGGGCGGCGGGCAGCAGGACCGCGGTCAGTGAAACCGGAGGCTGCCACCCGGCCCGTTGGACAGAGGCCAGCAGCACGTCCGGGCTCGCGCCGGCGAGGAGGTCGCGGGCCAGGTGTTCCAGGTGGCGCTCGTGGTCCCTGCCCCGGGCGGCCAGTTCGTCGGCGTGGCCCGCGGCGCTCGCGGCGGAGAGCTCGTCGATGTAGGCGAAGGTCAGCTCGGCGAACTTGGCGACCTCGGCGGCGGGCAGACCTGCGGGTACGGCACCCGCTGCCAGGCATCGCCAGGCCACGCGGGCGCCGACGCGGTAGGCGCTGAGCAGGGCGTCCATCGAACGGCCGTCGCGCACCTCGCCGCGGCCCAGTTCGTAGGCTGCGTCACCGGCGTCGCCGCCTGTGGCGTTCCCGCTCGCGCGGTCCAGGTAGTGCCCCAGGGCGGTGCGGACGGCTCGGCGGATGGTGGCGCCCATGTGGCCCGCAAGGGCGTTTGCGTAGGGAGGGACCTCGTCGATGATCGCCTGGACGACCTCGTCGGCGGTGGTCTTCAGCGCGGCCCGAAGTGCGGTGACCGTCGTCTCGTCCAGGGCCAGTTCGCCGGCCCTCCGAATTGCATGGCTCACGTTTTGTTCCCTGCGAACAATTCAGTCGACCAGATTTACGTCCTGCGGTCAGGACTTTACGCCTTGAGGCGCAGCAAGCTGGGGTCATGACGAGTGCAGCCCTTCGCAGCAGGGCGTGGAAAGTGCTGGAGATGGTCACGACGCCGCTGCTGCCGTCGGACTACCTCGACCTGGTCAGCCCGCTGCGTGCGGGTGCTGACCTGCGTGGGCGCATCGAGGCCGTGCACCCCGAGACGGGGGACGCCGCGACTGTCGTGATCAGGCCGGGACGGGGCTGGCGCGGCCACACGGCCGGTCAGTACGTGCGGATCGGGGTCGACGTCGAGGGGGTGCGCCTGTGGCGTGCCTACTCCATCACCTCGCCGACAGACCGCCAGGACGGCCGCGTCACGATCACCGTGAAGGCGATCCCGGACGGCAAGGTCAGCAACCACCTGGTCCGCAGGGCGAAACCGGGCACGCTGATCCAGCTCGACCAGCCGACCGGTGACTTCGTGCTGCCGCAGGCCAAGCCCGCCAAGGTGCTCTACCTGACGGCCGGCAGCGGCATCACGCCCGTGATGGGCATGCTGCGCGATATCGAGTTCGACGACGTCGTCATGGTCCACTGCGCGCCGCAGCCGCAGGACGTGATCTTCCGCGACGAGCTGCACGGCCTGGTCGCGGACAAGAAGCTGCGGCTCACCGAGGTGCACACCGACACGGACGGCATGCTCGACATCGCCCGTCTCGGCGAACTCGTGCCCGACTGGGCCGAGCGCGAGACCTGGGCCTGCGGGCCCGCGGGCCTGCTCGACGCCGCCGAAGAGCACTGGAGCGAGCACGGCGTCCAGGAGCGCCTGCACACCGAACGTTTCCGCCCCGGCATCGTCGTCGCCGGCGACGGCGGCGAGGTCACGTTCAGCGCCACCGGCAGGACCGTCGACGCGGACGGCGCCACGCCGTTGCTGGACATCGGCGAGGAGGCCGGCGTGCTCATGCCCTCCGGGTGCCGCATGGGCATCTGCTTCGGCTGCGTCACGCCGCTCAAGGCGGGCGCCGTCCGCGACCTGCGCACCGGCGAGATCACCGAGGCCGAGCCGGGCGTCCTCATCCAGACCTGCGTGTCCGCCGCGGCGGGCCCCTGCGACATCGAACGGTAGGAGCACCTTGACCGCCATCGACCCCACCGCCCACCTGACCGCGGAGCAGATCGAGGAGCTGGGCCGCGAGCTGGACGCGATCCGCGACGAGGTGATCGCCGGCCGCGGCGAGAAGGACGCCGCCTACATCCGTAAGGTCATCTCGGCGCAGCGCAGGCTCGAGCTGGTCAGCAGGGGCGTGCTGCTGTTCTCGATCTTCCCGCCCGCGTGGCTGCTCGGCACCGCCGGGCTGTCCGTGGCGAAGATCATGGACAACATGGAGATCGGCCACAACGTCCTGCACGGCCAGTGGGACTGGATGCGGGACCCGAAGATTCACTCCACCACCTGGGAGTGGGATCACGTCTCGCCGTCCGAGCAGTGGAAGCACTCGCACAACGAGCTGCACCACACGTACACCAACGTGATCGGCAAGGACAACGACCTCGGCTACGGCATCATGCGCGTCGACGAGGACCAGAGGTGGCACCCGTTCCACCTCGGCCAGCCGCTGTGGAACTTCATCAACGCCTGCTTCTTCGAGTACGGCATCGCAGCGTACGACCTGGAGCTCGGCAAGAACCTGCACAAGCGCCGCCGCAAGAGCCCGGAGTTCCGCGCGCGGGCCAAGGCCGTGGGCCGCAAGATCCGCAAGCAGGTGCTCAAGGACTACGTGATCCACCCGCTGCTGTCGGGCCCGTCGTTCCTCCCCACGCTCGCCGCCACGTTCACCGCGAACCTGGTCCGCAACATCTGGACCCACTCGGTGATCATGTGCGGGCACTTCCCCGAGGGCGTACAGGTCTTCGAGCGCCGGTCGATCAGGGGCGAGACGCGCGGCCGGTGGTACCTGCGCCAGATGATGGGCTCGGCGAACATCAGCGGCAGCAGGGCCATGCACTTCATGACCGGCAACCTGTCGCACCAGATCGAGCACCACCTGTTCCCGGACCTGCCGAGCAACCGGTACGCCGAGGTCGCGGTGAAGGTGCGTGCGCTGTTCGAGAAGTACGAGCTGGAGTACGTCACCGGCCCGCTGCCCAAGCAGGTGTTCTCCGCGTGGCACAAGGTCTTCCGGCTCTCGCTGCCGAACAAGAAGCCCAAGGTCAAAACGCCGGACCGCGAGCAGGAGCTCGTCGCCGCCTGATCCCGGTATCGGTTCGGATCTCCCGGCCGTACCGGCGGCATCGCCGGTTTCGGTGAGATCCGTTGTCGAGGGGGAGCTCATGGCAGAGCTTGTGCGGCAGCAGGATGTGCATGCGTATGTCGGCTTTCATGCCTTCGGGTTGCAGGAGTCCGATGACGCGGATCTGCCGGTTCCCTTCCCGGACGACTTCAACCGGCGTGCGTTCCTCGGCACTCACCCGGGACGTCTGGACATCACCAGTGGTGGCCATACCCACACCGCCGCGGTCAGCGTCGAAGTGTGGGACGGGCCTCCGTCCCAGCAGGAGCGGGCCGGCTGGGACGAGAGGGCCGAGGCCGACTTCGAGTCGGCCAGTGGTCAGGTAGCCGTGTGGTCCATGTACACGGGCCGGATGGACGACCTGATCACGCTGGCGGATTCCGGTGGTTCGTGGCACGTCCGTGTCCACTGTGCAGGCCGGGCCGAGGCCGCAGCCCTGTCGGAGGGCGAGGGCACCGGCCACGGTGTGGAGCGCTACCTCGTGCAGTTCTGGCCCGTCACATCGTGAACCGGCTGCGGCGGGAGCGGCCGGTGCCAGGGCCGCTCCCGCCGCAGCACAGGTCAGGTGACGATCTTCACGATGAAGCCGTCGTCCATTCCGCCGATGATGCGGTTCTTGGCGTAGAAGCTCTTCAGGATGCTGCCGCCCGCCTGGTTGTCGTCGCCCGGGATCGGCTTCGCGGAGAAGTCGAACTCTCTTGCCTCCGGGTCGCAGTAGTGCTCAGCAGTCCCTTCGTACCGGCACCCGAGCGCGAGCCGAGGCATCCGCCAAGGCCGGCTGGCACTCTGCGGAGCCGCGTCCTCGGCGGCTCACCGCCCTCACGGGTGGCGAGCCGCTGTCAGAGAACGAACTGCCGGCCGGCCCGATTACGAGGTCTCCCATTCCGAGCGGGGACCCTTCTGGCCTGGTGCCAAGGGGCTGCTGGTCAGGAGGTCATTGGTGCTGGATTCCGAGCTGGTTCGCGGCGGCGTCCACGGTCTGCGCCAGCAGGACGGCGATGGTCATCGGCCCGACGCCGCCGGGCACCGGAGTGATCAGACAGGCGCGGGTGCGGGCGGTGTCGAAGTCCACGTCGCCGACGTTGCCCGGGTTGTATCCGGCGTCGATCACCACCGCGCCGGGCTTGATGTCCTCACCCCGGATCAGCCGGGGCCGTCCCACGGCCGCTACCAGGACGTCTGCTTCCCGGACGATCGCCGACAGGTCCGCCGTGCGGGAGTGGCAGTACGTCACCGTTGCGTTCTTGGCGAGCAGGAGCATCCCGGCCGGCTTGCCGAGAATCGGGCTGCGGCCCACCACGACGGCGTGCTTGCCGGCGAGGTCGACGTCGTACGCCTCCAGCAGTCGCATGATTCCGCCTGGAGTGCAGGACGCGAAGCCCGGCAGCGCGAAGCTCATCGCGGCGAACGAATGCATCGTGACCCCGTCGACGTCCTTCTCCGGGGCGATGGCCTCGAACGCGGCTCGCTCGTCGATGTGCGGTCCGCAAGGGTGCTGGAGCAGGATGCCGTGCACGTCCGGATCGCCGGACAGGCCGGCGAGGGTGTCGATCAGTTCGGCGGTCGTGGTGGTGGCGGGCAAAGCGATGTGCCGGGACTGGATGCCCGCCTTCGCGCACCGCGCCCGTTTCATGCGGACATAGGTGGCCGACGCGGGGTCCTCCCCCACCAGCACCGTCGCGAGACAGGGACTGGTTCCCCCACGCCGTGAGATCTCTGCCGCCTTGGCAGCAGCCTCTTCGATGATGCGTTTGGCGAGGTTGGTGCCGTCCATGAGTTGGGCCGTCCGAGTCGCGGACATCGTTGCCTCCAGGCATTGCCGACCACTCGCCCAGGCGCACGGCAATGACGTCTCGTCAGACCGCTCCCCGGTGGTGCTCCACCTCAGCGCCAGTCACAGCCCACGCCGCACTGTAGTAGACGCAGCATGCTCACACCGGTCAGCCAGGCGCGGTCGCGCCGGCGCCCGCCGTGGCGGGTCTTCGTGCCGCCGCCGTGGTACGAGTTGGTGCAGTCCTGGCCGTATTCCCAGCGTGTATCGACGTTGCGGGAAGCCTGCTCGAGCGTTCCGGAGCCGGACACCTGTGTGGCGGCGCGCTTGACGCGCGGGTGCCGGTTTCCGAACGGCCGGAGCGGGTTCCTCGGTCGGCAGGCCGTCCGTGTCGGGCCGATCGGGGCGGACGGGCCCGGCTGCCCGCGCGGGGTGCCTGCCTGCCGCCGGCTCGCGGGGCGGTCAGAGGTTGTCGCCCCAGCCTGACTGGATCATGGTCTGGAAGGCCCAGGTGCCGGCTTTGCGGATCAGGATGTCGGCGTACGTCATGTCGTGGGTCCGGTCGGCCGTGGTGACGGTGGAGTGGGTGAAGACCACGGCCATGGACGGGGAGAGGAAGACGGGGGTGCGGGTGTTGTCGAAGGTGATGTCCGCGGTGCCGTCCCCCATGACGTGGGTCATGGTGTCGATGAACCGGCCGCGGTTCCACTGAGCCGACCTGCCGTCGCCCGCGGAGTCGTCGCTGATCAGGTTGAGGGGGAAGACGGCCATGTCCGCCATCCGCTCGACGTCCGCCTTGGTGCAGTGGGCGTCGTACTCCTGGAACCAGGCGTCCAGGCTTGCGCGTTCCTCGGCGGTGGGGGTGTAGCCGGTCTCGGGCAGGGTCACGCGGGCTCCCGGAGGCAACTGTACTGATCAAGTTTGACTACGGAGCAGCGTAGAGCGGTTCGGGCGGTGGGGCAAACTCGGACGAAGGTGCGGCGGAAGGGTCGATACCGGTGCGGCCCGGGGGTTTTCGTACGCCTCGGTGCTGTCGAAGGTTCCGTTCGTGCGGGGAGGAGCGGAACGCCCGGACGGTGGCGGCGCGCGGCGGCGCCGGTGAGCGTTTCGCCGGCGGGCTCGCTGTCGTCCCTCACGGTATCCGCTCCCGGCCGGTGACGAACCGACCGTCCGTCACCAGCGCAGCAGCGTCAGCCCCGTGGTCATGCCGCCGCCGAAACCCGCGAGGAGGACGAGGTCGCCCGGGGTGAGGTGGTCGCGGGCTGCGGCGAGGGTGACGGGAACGGATGCGGCGCCGGTGTTGCCGTAGTGGCGCAGGGTGCGGTGGACGGTGGCGTTCGGCAGGTTCAGTTCCGGCAGCAGGGCGTCGATCATCCGGCCGTTCGCCTGGTGGGGGACGAAGTGGCGTATCGCCGTGGGGGCGACGCCGGTGGCGGAGAGGAAGCGGTGGACGGCGCCGGGCAGATGGTCCCTGACGAAGGTCTTCACCCCGTAGCCGTCCATGGTGAAGTAGTGCAGTCCGTCCTGGAGGGTCTCCTTGGAGGCGGGCATGCGGCTGCCGCCCGCCGGGACCTTGATCAGGTCGTGGTACTCGCCGTGGCTGGCCAGCCGCGTGGCGACGACTCCCCGGCCCTCGGTGACCGGGCCGACGACCACCGCGCCGGCGCCGTCACCGAACAGGGAGACGGTGCGCCGGTCGGCCGGGTCGATGATCCGGGAGTAGATGTCCACGCCCACCACCAGGGCGTGCCCGCCCGGCGGCACCATGCGGCGGGCGGCCTCCAGCGCGTAGACGAAGCCGCTGCACACCGCGTTGATGTCGAAGGCCGCGGCGTGCCGTGCCCCGATCCGGTCCTGCAGCAGACAGGCCGTCGGCGGCTGCGGGAAGTCCGGGGTGGAGGTGGCCACGACGACCAGGGAGAGCTGGTCGGCGCCCAGGCCGGCGTCGCGCAGGGCGGCGCGGGCGGCCCGTTCCGCAAGATCCGAGGCTGCCTGGTCCGGGTGCGCGTAGCGCCGGGCAAGGATCCCGGTCCTGGTCTCGATCCACTGCGGGGTGACACCCGCCGAGGCGGCGGCCTCCACGTTGTCGACCACCCGCTCCGGCAGATACGCGCCGCAGCCGAGGATTCCGCCCGCGGGGGCCGCGGGGCCGCTGTCGGCGGCCCAGGACGCGAGGGCGCACCCGCACCGGCAGTCGTCTCGGTGAGTCATCTCTTCTCTCTCCTCACGCTCTGCCGCTCACGGCCTGCTGCTCACGGCCTGCTGCGGCGGGCTGTGCCGGGGGGTGGTCTCCGCCTCGACGAACCGCCGGGGCATGATCCAGCGCAGCAGTGGTCCCGCCATCGCTGTCGTCACCACAGCCATCACCACCATGAGCGAGTACAGCTCCGCTCCGATGATCTTCATGTGCAGGCCGATGCTCAGTACGACGAGTTCGGTGAGGCCGCGGGTGTTCATGAGGGTGGCCAGCGCCGCGGCCTGACGGGCCGGCATCCTGTGCGCGCGGGCCGCGAAGAACGCGCCCGTGAACTTGCCGCCGATGGCCACCAGGAGGATCAGGGCCAGGTCGCCGAGCCCGTCCGCGCCGATCCCGGACAGGTCGACCTGGAGGCCGGCGACGAGGAAGAAGACCGGCAGGAGCAGCACGCTGCTCAGCTGCCCGATGCGTTCGTGGATCTGGGTCCGCAGGTGTTCGGTCCGCTCCCGGGGGATGACCACGCCGAACAGGAAGGCGCCGAAGATGAAGTGCAGCCCCATCCACTCCGTGGCGGCGGCGGACACCAGCAGGCCGGCGAGGATGCACGCGAGCCAGGTCTGGTTCAGCCGCGGGCCGTCGCCGCGTTCCGTGACGCGGCGCAGCAGCGGCCGTATCACGAAGAGCATGCCCAGGACGTAGGGCACCGCGAGCAGGATCCGCCACTGGTCCGGGCCGGCCGATCCGGCGAGGGCGACCACGCCGGCCAGCACGGACCAGGCCAGGACGTCGTCGATGGAGGCGCAGGCCAGCGCCACGGCACCCAGCGGGGTGCGGTCCAGGCTCCGTTCGGTGAGGATGCGGGCCAGCACGGGGAACGCGGTGATCGACATGGAGATGCCCATGAAGAGCACGAACGCGGTCCTGTCACCGGTTCCGTACTCGTCCATGAAGGACCAGGCCAGGATCGCGCCGAGGCCGAACGGCAGCAGGATGGAGCTCAGGGACACGGTGACCGCCAGGCCTCCCGAGCCGCGGATCAGGCTCTGGTCCCATTCGAGGCCGACGATGAACATGAAGACGGCGACGCCGACGGTGGCCAGGGCGCTGAGGAAGGGCCGGACATCGGTGGGGAAGAGATGCCCGGAGATCGCGCCGCCGAACAGTGTCGGTCCCATCAGGATGCCGGCCAGGACCTCGCCGATGACCGGCGGCTGGTCCAGCCGCCGGGCCACCGTGCCGAGCAGCCGTGCCAGGAGCACGATGGCCGCCAGGCCGAAGAGCAGTATCGATATCTGGTGTGCGTTCACGGGATCAGGCTCCGGCTCGCCGGATGCCGAGGGTCGGGGTGGTGGTGAGGTACAGGCCGGTGGCCGCGTCGTAGAGGTCGTTCGCGTCCATCTTCATCGGGGCCATGGACAGCGGGCTGTTGGGGCTGGCGGTGATGGCCTGCTGCCTCGCCTGCTCGGCCGCGGTGAGCAGTTCGCCCACCGGGGTGCCGTCGAGCTCTGCGGCGTCGTCGATGACGGTCTGGATGGGTGCGGTGCCCAGGCCGGCCTGGCTGCTGGCCTCGCGCAGGTCGGTGACGCCCGCGACGAGTTCGCCGAAGGCGGCGTCGTTGTTGTCGCTGTGCGGGGCGGGGGCGTCCTGTGTCTCGCGCACCAGGCTCTGCGCGAGTCCGAAGTAGGTGTCCTTGCCCATGTACTGCTGGTACACGCCGGAGACGAGGGTGAACAGGCGCTGGTAGGCGTTGCGGAACAGCACCTCGTAGAAGCCGAGCGCCTCCTTCTCCTCGACGTCGCCGTTGACGGTCGCGAGGATGGAGGCGGCGGACAGCATGCCGCTGTACATCGCCAGGTGAACGCCGGTGGACAGCAGCGGGTCCAGGAAGCAGGCGGCGTCACCGACGATGAAGTGGCCGGGGCCGCAGAAGCTGTCGGCGACGTAGGAGAAGTCCTGCTCGACGCGTACCTCGCCCTGCAGGAACTTCGCGTCGGCCAGCTGCTCGCGGACGGTGTCGGACTCGCCGACGAGGGACAGCAGCATCTGCTCGGTGGACTCGTAGTCCCCGCGCCGCTCCAGGAAGCGGGTCTGGTGGGAGACGAAGCCGACGCTGAAGCGGTTGTCGCGCAGCGGGATGATCCAGTACCAGCCGTCGGGGGAGGAGACGACGTTGATGCCGCCGGAAGGGGTGTTGGGCAGCAGCTTGCCGCCCTCCCAGTAGCCCCAGATGGCGACGTTGCGGAAGACCTCGTGCGGGCGGCGGTTCTTGAAGTGCTGTCCGGCGATCACGCCGGACCGGCCGGAGGCGTCCACGACGAAGTCGAACTCCGTCTTGCGCACGCTCTTGCGGTCGTCGGGGTGTGTCCACTCGGCGGCGACGGCGCGCTCGCCGTCGAACAGGACGCGCTTGACGGACGCGCCCTCGATCACCTCGACGCCCTGCTCCTTGGCGTGGTCGAGCAGCACCTTGTCGAAGTCGTCACGGTCGACCTGCCACGACCGCACGTCGGGTCCGAACAGCTGGGACCAGTCGATCGTCCAGTCCTCCTCCTTGCCCCAGCGCAGCAGGACGCCGGTCTTGACGGTGTAGCCGCGTTCCTCGACCTTCTCCAGAGCTCCGCCGAAGTCCAGGATGCTCCGGCAGGACGAGGCGATGGACTCCCCGATGTGGTACCTGGGGAACGTGTCGCGCTCCAGCAGCGTCACCGACAGACCGGCCCGGGCCAGCAGGGTGGCGGCGGTGGAACCACCAGGGCCCCCACCGATCACCAGTACATTCCGCGTCATAGTGCACCCAATCTTGGTATGGCGTATCGCCCAGAGGAGTTCTGAGTTGAATTCACGTGTGGGGGTGAGTGGCTTTCGCCATGAAAAACGAACCATTCAGGCCGACCCCGCCACAACCCCTACCGCCCCCTAGGAGCCCTTGACCGCCGGCCGAGAACGGAGAATTCCGTTTCTTCTTGCGTTGTGATTGCGGATGTTTTCCCGGACCCGGCCGTTGTGCCGCGGGCAGGGTGCCGGGGGGCGGGGTGCCGGGGGCGGACAGGCTGTGGCACCGAGGCGAAGGAGCAGCGGAATGCCCCTCCGGGCTCGCCTGTTGTGGACCGATCCATCGGCTCACGGTCCCCGGAGCGGTTCCTCACCGTGGGGCCTCGGCCGGGAGCCGGCCGCTCGAGTGGCGCCGGGACGCGGGCCGAGGGGGGCGGATGCAGGGGCAGGCCCGCCGGAGACGGGCCCTGGCGCGTGGGCCGCAGGGGGGAGCGGCCGGGTGCGCCGGGCGGGCCTTCCGGGTGCGGATCCTGGTGGATGCGCGGGGCCTGCCCCTGGAATGCCGAACGCGGGACCTGCGGGGTCCGACGCCGCCCAACGTCGCCGGCGGGTCTCCGAATTCCTGATCGGCACTACGAGAATTGAGCCACAGGACGGACCCGGATTCAACTCCTGGTGGCCCCTAGAGCCCCCTGCCTTGCTGCGGGATGTCCCCGGAATTCGTTTTAGGGGTTGGTGCACGGACGGGCCCTCCATAACTTGGTAATCGTCCATGACTTGAGGGCAAGGGGACAAGGTGACCGAGCAATCTTTCAAGCAGAGCCGTGATGTGGCCCAGTTCCAGAACTGGGGCCCCACCTATGAGGACAGCCGAATTCAGCGGATCCGGGACCGGATTCATCAGTCGCTCGTCGACTGGGTCGGCGAGCAGGGAGTCCGGCCGCAGAACGTGCTCGACGTGGGCTGCGGGACGGGTGCGCTGCTGCGGCGCGTCGGGATCCGCTTCCCGGACGCCGAGCTGACCGGCGTGGACGTGTCCCCGAGCATGGTGGAGACGGCACGCGCGAAGGTCCCCGAGGGGCTTCCCGTGACGTTCGTGCACGGGGCGGCGGAGCAACTGCCGTTCGAGGACGCGTCGTTCGACCTGGTCGTCTCGACGATCTGCTTCCACCACTGGCGCAGCCGCAACGAGGGGCTCGCCGAGATCCAGCGGGTGCTCAGGCCGGGCGGCCGCGTTTTCATCGCCGACCACTACGCGGTCGGCTGGCTGCGTCCGTTCTTCGCGGTGACCCGCTGCCGCGACCGGGTGCACACCCGCGAGGAACTGACCCGCATGTACGGCGCGGCCGGTCTGCGGGCGGACCGGTGGAAGCTGCTCGACCGGCTGGCGAAGCTGCCGTTCATCCACGGGATCGGCGCCGTCAAGCCGTGATCGGAAGCCATCCGGCACCGCCCCGTGGCGGTGCGTCGAGCGGATGACGAGGGGCCGGGGATCCTCACCGGCCCCAGCCGCTCTTTTCCTCTCCATTTCCCGCGTTTCTGCTCCGTCTTCGCGTGACCGAGGAGTCTGTTCCATGCTGCGTACCGAACTGGTGCGGCCACTGCCCGAGTTGCTGCGGATCCAGGCCGAGACCCACGCCGGCAAGGCCGCGTTCAGCGACGTACGCCGGAGCGTCACGTACAAGGAGCTCCGGGCCCGCACGGGGCGGCTGGCCGGACACCTCGCGGCGCTCGGGCTCGCGCCCGGTGACCGTGCGCTGATCCATCTGGGCAACACCGTGGAGACGGTCGAGGCCTATCTCGCCGTGCTGCGCGCGGACGGAGTGGGTGTGCCGGCCGCTTCGCAGGCGACGGCCGCCGAGCTGGCGCATCTGCTGGACGACAGCGGAGCGCGCGTGGTGCTCACGGACGCCGCCGGTGCTGCGCTACTCGCTCCCCTGGCCGCCGAACGGTCCCTGATCCTGATCCTGGCCGCGGACGGCGAGAGCACCGAAGGCCTCGCCTCGTTCGAGGCGCTCGCCACGACCGACGCGCCCCGGCCGGCCCGCGACGGGCTGTCCCTGGACGACCCGGCGTTCCTGCTCTACACCTCGGGCACCACGGGCCGCCCCAAGGGCGTGCTGTCCACGCAGCGCAGCTGCCTGTGGTCGGTGGCCGCCTGCTACGCCCCGGTGTTCGGCCTGTCGGCCGAAACCAGGGTGCTGTGGCCGCTGCCGCTGTTCCACAGCCTGGCGCATGTGTTCTGCGTGCTCGGCGTCACGGCGACGGGTGCGTCCGCGCACCTCATGCCGGGCCTGTCGGCGGGTGATGTGCTGGACGAGCTGGCCGAGGGCGGGTACACGCTGCTGGCGGGCGTTCCCACCCTGTACCACCAGCTGATCGAGGTCGCGCGCGGCCGCGGCGGCGAGCGGCCCGTGCTGCCGGGGCTGCGGCTCGGCCTCACCTCGGGGGCCGGCGCGGGCACCTCGCTCGCGCACGCCTTCGAGGACGTGTTCGGGGTGCCGCTGCTGGACACCTACGGCTCCACCGAGACGTGCGGGGCCATCACCGCCGACGTGCCCGGCGACGAGCGCGTCCCGGGCTCCAGCGGCCGTCCCGTGCCCGGCCTTTCGCTGCGGCTGGCCGACCCCGGCTCCGGGGCGGACGTCGCCCCGGGCGAGGAGGGCGAGGTGTGGGTGTCGGGCCCGAACCTGATGCTCGGCTACCACAACCGCCCCGAGGACACCGCCGAGGCACTGGTCGACGGCTACTACCGCACCGGCGATCTGGGCCGCACGGACTCCGCCGGCCGGCTCACCCTGACCGGGCGGCTGAAGGAACTCGTCATCCGCGGCGGCGAGAACATCCACCCCGGCGAGATCGAGGAGGTGCTGCGCTCGCTCGGCGGCGTCGCCGACGCCGCCGTGAGGGGCGTACCGCACGAGGTGCTCGGCGAGGTGCCGGTCGCGTTCCTGGTGCCCGCGGCGGGTGCCGGGCCGCTGGACGCGGACGTGATCTTCGCCGCCTGCCGGGAGCGGCTGTCCCACATCAAGATCCCGGAGACGCTGTACGTGACGGAGTCGGTGCCGCGCACCGGTTCCGGGAAGCCGGTCCGGCACGCGCTCGACCCCGCGTCGGCGGTGCTGCTGGCGTCGCGGCCGGCCGATGTCTCGGGGCTCGCCGAGGCGGCCCCGCCGGCGGATCCGGCCGTCGCGGACGCGCTGCGCGAACGGCTGCTGGCAGCCACCGTGGACAGCCGCACGGACCTGCTGGCCTCGGTGGTACGGGAGGCGGCCGCCCAGGTGCTGGGCGGGCGCGGGGCGCACGCCGTGCCGGCGGACCGTTCGTTCAAGGACCTGGGCCTGGACTCGGCGGCCGCGGTCCGGCTGCGCAACCGGCTGACCGCCGCCACGGGTCTCAGGCTGCCCGCCTCGCTGGCCTTCGACCGGCCCACCTGCGAGGCGGCGGCCCGGCACCTTGTGGACCTGCTGCTGGGCACGTCGGCCACCCCGGTGGCGCGGCGGCGCCGGGCGGCGGCCGACGAGGACCCGGTGGTCGTCGTCGGCATGAGCTGCCGGCTGCCGGGCGGGGTGCGCGGCCCCGAGGACCTGTGGGACCTGGTCGCCGAAGGGCGCGACGCGGTCTCGCAGTTCCCCGCCGACCGGGGCTGGGACCTGGAGAAGCTGTATCACCCGGACCCGGAGCAGCCGGGGACGAGCTACGTGCGCGAGGCCGGGTTCCTGTACGACGCGGGGGACTTCGACGCGGAGTTCTTCGGGATCAGCCCGCGTGAGGCGCTCGCCATGGACCCGCAGCAGCGGCTGCTGCTGGAGACCTCCTGGGAGGCTTTCGAGCGGGCCGGTATCCACCCGCGGTCGCTGCGCGGCACCCGGACCGGTGTGTACGCGGGTGTGATGTTCCACGACTACGCCACCGGTCTGGACCGGGTGCCGGAGGGTCTGGAGGGCTATCTCGGCACCGGCCGCGCGGGCAGTGTGATGTCCGGCCGCATCAGCTATGTGCTGGGCCTGGAGGGCCCGGCGATGACCGTCGACACGGCCTGCTCGTCGTCGCTGGTGGCGCTGCACCTGGCGGCGC
Source organism: Streptomyces sp. NBC_00659 (assembly GCF_036226925.1). Taxonomy (NCBI): domain Bacteria; kingdom Bacillati; phylum Actinomycetota; class Actinomycetes; order Kitasatosporales; family Streptomycetaceae; genus Streptomyces; species Streptomyces sp. NBC_00659. The sequence continues at coordinate 19,878 of NZ_CP109031.1, forward strand.
AGGCGCTGCGCGGCGGGGAGTGTGACCTGGCGCTGGCCGGCGGTGTCGCGGTGATGTCGACGCCCGAGGTGTTCGTGGAGTTCAGCCGGCAGCGCGGGCTCGCCGCGGACGGGCGCTGCAAGGCGTTCGCGGGCGCGGCCGACGGCACGGGCTGGGCCGAGGGAGTGGGCGTCCTGGTCCTGGAGCGGCTGTCGGACGCGCGGCGGGCGGGCCACCGGGTGCTGGCCGTGGTGCGGGGCACGGCCGTCAACCAGGACGGTGCCAGCAACGGTCTCACGGCACCCAACGGTCCCTCCCAGCAGCGTGTCATCGAGGAGGCTCTCGCCAGTGCCGGGCTCGGTGCCTCGGACGTGGACGCGGTCGAGGCGCACGGCACCGGCACCCGGCTCGGCGACCCGATCGAGGCACAGGCCGTCCTGGCCGCCTACGGTCAGGACCGCGAACAGCCTTTGTGGCTGGGCTCGTTGAAGTCCAACATCGGGCACGCGCAGGCCGCCGCCGGTGTCGCCGGTGTCATCAAGATGGTGCAGGCCATGCACCACGGTGTGCTGCCCAGGACCCTGCACGTCGACGAGCCCACCCCGCACGTCGACTGGACGGCGGGCAACGTCGAACTGCTCACCGAGGCCCGGGAGTGGCCCGAGCTGGACCGGCCGCGCCGCGCCGGTGTCTCCTCGTTCGGGGTCAGCGGCACGAACGCCCATGTCGTTCTGGAGCAGGCTCCCGCCGAGGAGCCGGCGCACAGCGGGACGAAAACGGGCACGGCGCCGTCGATGTGGCCGCTGTCGGCCCGCACCGAGGAGGCTCTGCGCGCCCAGGCCGGGCGGCTGCTGGAGCGCGTCGAAGCGCGCGCCGACGCCGAACCCGCGGCCGTGGCACGGGCGCTGGCCACCACACGGGCCTCCTTCGACCAGCGCGCGGTCGTGGTCGGGCAAGGCCGCGCCGATCTGCTTCAGGGGCTGCGCGCGCTCGCCGAGGGCGCCTCGGCGCCGCAGGTCGTCGAGGGCACGAGCGTCGGCGAGGACGCGGGCCGGGCCGTGTTCGTCTTCCCCGGCCAGGGCGCGCAGTGGGCCGGCATGGCCGTCGAACTGCTCGACACCTCACCGGTGTTCGCGGCCCGGCTCACGGAGTGCGCCAAGGCGCTGGCACCGTTCACCGACTGGTCGCTGATCGACGTCCTGCGTGAGGCACCCGGCGCGCCCGGCTTCGACCGTGTCGACGTGGTGCAGCCCGCGCTGTGGGCGGTCAACGTCTCCATCGCCGCGCTGTGGCGGTCCCACGGCATCCACCCGGCCGCGGTCGTGGGCCACTCGCAGGGCGAGATCGCCGCGGCGGCCGTCGCGGGCGCCCTCACGCTGCAGGACGCGGCCCGGGTGGTCGCCCTGCGCAGCCGGGCCATCATCGCGCTGGCCGGGCGGGGCGGCATGGTCTCGGTCGCGCTGCCCGCCGCCGAGGCGCGCGAGCTGCTCGCCTCCTGGCAGGGGCTGTCGGTGGCCGCCGTCAACGGCCCGGCGTCCGTGGTCGTCTCGGGCTCCACCGCCGAGCTGGACGAACTGATGGAGCGGTGCGCGGCACAGGAGGTACGCGCCCGCCGCATCACCGTGGACTACGCCTCGCACTCGGCGCACGTCGAGGAGATCCACGACGAGGTGGCCGAGCTGCTGGCGCCGATCGCGCCGCGCACCGCCGAGGTGCCGCTGTTCTCCACGGTGGACGGCGAGTGGCTCGACACCACCGTCATGGACGCCGAGTACTGGTACCGCAACCTGCGCCAGACCGTGCGCTTCGAGGACGCCGTCCGTGCGCTCGCCGGGAGCGGGCACGGCCTGTTCGTCGAGTGCAGCCCGCACCCGGTGGTCGCGATGGGCGTGCAGGAGACCGTGGAGGACGCCGGGTCCGCGGCGGCCGTCGTCGGCTCGCTGCGGCGCGGCGAGGGCGGACTGCACCGCTTCACGCTGTCACTCGCCGAGGCGCACACGCGCGGCGCCGTCCCGGACTGGGACGCCGTACTGCCGCCGTCCGCACGGCCGTTCACCGATCTTCCGACGTACGCCTTCCAGCGCCGCCGGTACTGGCTGGAGGCGGCCCCGTCCGCCGGGGACGTCTCGGCCGCCGGCCTGGGCGCCGCCGGGCACCCGCTGCTCGGGGCCGAGGTGCCGCTCGCCGACGGCGAGGGGCTGCTGCTGACCGGACGGCTGTCGGCCCGTACGCACCCGTGGCTCGCCGACCACCTGATCATGGACGCGGTGCTGATGCCGGGGGCGGCGTTCGTGGAACTCGCGGTGCAGGCCGCCGACCGGGTGGGCTGCGACCACGTCGAGGAACTGATCATGGAGGCGCCGCTGGTGCTGCCCGGGCAGGGCGCGGTCCAGCTGCAGACCTTTGTCGGCGCGCCGGACGACTCCGGCCGCCGCCCCTTCACGGTGCACTCGCGTCCCGAGGACGACCCGGACGGCCCCTGGACCCGGCACGTCAGCGGCACCCTGGACACGGCGCCGCCGACGGCGCGGCAGACGGCGTACGACTTCACCCTCTGGCCGCCGCAGGGCGCCGAGCCCGTCGGCATCGACGGCTTCTACGACACTCTGGCGGTCGGCGGGCTCGGTTACGGGCCCGCGTTCCAGGGGCTGCGCAGGGCCTGGCGGCGCGGCGACGAGGTGTTCGCCGAGGTCGGCCTGGACGAGGAACTCACCTCGCAGGCGGGCGAGTTCGGCCTGCACCCGGCGCTGCTCGACGCGGCCCTGCACGCGATGGACCTGGGCGCTGTCGACCGTGATCCGAGCGAGGGCAGGCTGGCGTTCTCCTGGAGCGGGGTCACCCTGTACGCGGCGGGTGCCTCCACCCTGCGGGTGCGGCTCGCCTCGGCCGGGCAGGACGCGATCTCGCTGGACGCGGCGGACAGCGCCGGGGTGCCGGTGGTGGGCGCGCAGTCGCTGGTGACCCGGCCCGTGTCCCGGGACCGGCTGTCCGCCTCGCGCGAGGCGCCGCTGCTGCACGTGGACTGGGTGCCGGCGCCGAAGGGTGCTGTCTCGCCGGTGCCGTCCTTCGCGTGGGCGGTGGCCGGGGACGACCTGGAGGCGCTTGTCGAGGTGCCCCAGGTGGTCGCGGTGAACGTGCCGGGTGCGTCCGAGGGTGAACTCGCCGATTCCGTACGGGGCGTGACGGGCTCGGTGCTGGAGCTGGTGCAGCGGTGGCTGGCCGGGGAGCGGTTCGCCGGGGCACGGCTGGTGCTGGTGACCCGGGGGGCGGTGGCGGCCGGGGAGCAGGTGCCCGATCCGGCGGCGGCCGCCGTGTGGGGGCTGGTGCGGTCGGCCGAGTCGGAGAACCCGGGACGGTTCGTGCTCGTCGACGTCGAGGGTTTCGAAGGACAAGACGCGGTCGCCGAGGCGGTGGCCACCGGTGAGCCCCAGCTGGCGCTGCGGGGCGGGCGGATCCTCGTACCGCGGCTGACCGCCCTGGCGGCGACGGAGCGGGACGGGGCGGTCTGGGACCCGGACGGGACCGTGCTGGTCACCGGCGGCACCGGAGGTCTGGGCGCGCTCGTGGCCCGCCACCTGGTGGCCGAGCACGGCGTACGGCACCTGCTGCTGACCAGCCGGCGCGGACCCGAGGCCGCCGGGGCGGCGGAACTCGCGGCCGAACTGACCGGCCTGGGCGCCGAGGTGAGGGTCGCGGCCTGCGACGCCGCGGATCGTGACGCGGTCGCCGCACTGCTGGCCGCCGTGCCGGGCGAGCACCCGCTGCGGGCCGTCGTGCACACCGCCGGCACGGTCGCCGACGGTGTCGTCGGCTCGCTCACCCCGAACCACCTGGACGAGGTGTTCCGCCCCAAGGCCGACGGCGCCCTGCACCTGCACGAGCTGACCCGCGATCTGGACCTGACGGCGTTCGTGCTGTTCTCCTCCGCGGCCACCGTCTTCGGCAGCCCCGGACAGGCCAACTACGCCGCCGCCAACGCCTTCCTGGACGCCCTCGCCCACCAGCGGCGCGCCCAGGGCCTGCCCGCCGTATCGCTGGCGTGGGGCGTGTGGGCCGAGAGCGGCGGCATGGCGGGACGCCTCGACGAGGGCGACCTCAAGCGGCTCGCCCGCGCGGGCGCGGCCGCGATGACCGCGCAGCAGGGCCTGGCCCTGTTCGACACGGCCGTCTCCGCGGCCGCATCGGCACCACCGGCGCTGGTGCCGATGCGCCTGGAACTGCCCGCGCTGCGGGCCCAAGCCGCCGACGGTGAACTGGCCCCGCTGCTGCGCGGACTGGTGCGCGCCCCGCGCCGCCGCACGACCGCGGCCGCCGCACTCCCGGGCGGCGGTTCACCGCTGGCCGAACGGCTCTCCGGGCTCGGCGCGAAGGAGCGGCACGAGGCTCTCCTCGACCTGGTACGCGGCCACGCGGCCACGGTGCTCGGCCACGGCTCGGGGGGCTCGCTCGCCGCGAACCGCACGTTCAAGGAACTCGGCTTCGACTCGCTGACCGCCGTCGAGCTGCGCAACCGGCTCACCGCGGCGACCGCGCTGCGGCTGCCCGCGACGCTGATCTTCAACTATCCGACACCGGCGGCTCTGGCGGAGCATCTGCACACCGAGCTGGTGGGCACGCAGCCGGCCGTCGAGCCGGCTGCCGCGGCCGCCCGGGTGGATGCCCGGGCGGACGACGACCCGATCGCGATCGTGTCCATGAGCTGCCGGCTGCCGGGCGGCGTGCGCTCCCCCGAGGACCTGTGGCAGCTCCTGGCCTCGGGCGGCGACGCGATCGGCGCCTTCCCCGCCGACCGCGGCTGGGACGTGGAGAACCTGTACGACCCCGACCCGGACGCCTCCGGACGTACGTACGTCCGCGAGGGCGGCTTCCTGTACGACGCGGGCGGCTTCGACGCCGAGTTCTTCGGGATCAGCCCGCGCGAGGCACTCGCCATGGACCCGCAGCAACGGCTGCTCCTGGAGACGTCCTGGGAGGCCTTCGAACGGGCCGGCATCGACCCGGAGCGGGTGCGCGGCGGCCGGGTCGGCGTCTTCGCCGGTACGCACGGCCAGGACTACGCCACGCTCCTGCCCGACGCCCCCCAGGAACTGGAGGGGTACCGGGTGACCGCCGGTGCGGCGAGCGTCGTCTCCGGCCGGATCTCGTACGCGCTGGGCCTGGAGGGCCCGGCCGTGACCGTCGACACGGCCTGCTCGTCCTCGCTGGTCGCCCTGCACCTGGCGGCGCAGGCGCTGCGGGCCGGCGAGTGCGACCTGGCGCTCGCGGGCGCGGTCGCGGTCATCGCCACCTCCGAGGGGCTGGTGTCTTTCAGCCGCCAGCGGGGGCTGGCCCGCGACGGCCGCTGCAAGGCCTTCTCCGCGGCGGCCGACGGCTTCGGCTTCGCCGAGGGCGTGGGCGTACTGCTCCTGGAGCGGCTGTCCGACGCACGGCGCAACGGGCACGAGGTGCTGGCCGTAGTGCGCGGGTCCGCCGTCAACCAGGACGGGGCGTCGAATGGTCTTACGGCTCCCAACGGGCCCGCGCAGGAGCGGGTCATCCGCCAGGCGCTCGCCGGTGCCGGGCTGAGCACGTCCGATGTGGACGCGGTGGAGGCACACGGCACCGGCACCAAACTGGGTGACCCGATCGAGGCCCAGGCTCTGCTCGCCACCTACGGCAAGGACGACCGCGAACAGCCTCTGTGGCTCGGGTCCATCAAGTCCAACATCGGGCACACCCAGGCCGCCGCCGGCGTCGCCGGTGTGATCAAGATGGTGCAGGCGATGCGGCACGGGGTGCTGCCCAAAACCCTGCACGTGGATGAGCCGACCCCGCACGTCGACTGGTCGGCGGGTGCGGTGGAGCTGCTGGCCCAGGCCCGGCAGTGGCCCGAGGCCGACCGGCCGCGCCGGGCCGGCGTGTCCTCCTTCGGGATCAGCGGCACCAACGCGCACGTGATCCTGGAGCAGGCACCGGCCGAGGAGCCCGCCGAGCAGGCTGAGGTCCAGCCGGGGCGTGAACTGCCCGTTGTGCCCTGGGTGTTGTCGGCCAAGAGCCGGCCCGCGCTGCGGGAGCAGGCCGCACGGCTCGCCGCGCACGTCACCGGTGACCAGGACACATCACCGCTGGATGTGGCGCTGTCGCTGGCCGTGTCACGGACCGGCTTCGACCAGCGGGCCGTCGTCGTCGGCGCGAACCGGCAGGAACTGATCGCGGGGCTCACGGCCGTGGCCGAGGGACGCCCCGGCATCATCTCCGGGACCGCCAAAGCCGGGCGCACCGCGTTCCTGTTCACCGGTCAGGGCGCCCAACGCGCTGGTATGGGGCGTGAGTTGTACGACGCCTTCCCCGTCTTCGCCGACGCGCTGGACACCGCATGCGCCGCACTCGACACCTACTTGGACCGGCCGCTGAAGGACGTGATGTTCGCGGCCGACAACGACCTCCTCGACCAGACCCAGTACACCCAGGCCGCCCTCTTCGCCCACGAGACCGCCCTCTACCGCCTTGTCACCAGCTGGGGCGTCACCCCCGACACCCTCGCCGGACACTCCATCGGCGAACTCACCGCCGCCCACCTGGCCGGACTGTGGACCCTGGACGACGCCGCCCGCGTGGTCGCCGCACGCGGACGCCTCATGCAGGCCCTGCCCGCCGGCGGCGCCATGGCCGCCATCGAAGCAACCGAAGACGACATCACCCCGCTGCTGCGCGGACAGGCCGTCATCGCCGCCGTCAACGGACCCACCTCCACCGTCATCTCCGGCGACGAACAGTCGGTCACCGCCATCACCGACGAACTCTCCGCCCAGGGACGGAAGGTCAAACGGCTCACCGTCAGCCACGCCTTCCACTCACCCCTCATGGAACCCATGCTCCACGACTTCCAACACATCCTGGAGTCGGTCGAGTTCCACTCCCCCACCCTGCCGATCATCTCCAACCTCACCGGACAACCCGCCGACCCCGACCAGCTCACCACCCCCGCCTACTGGGTCCGCCACGTCCGCCAGGCCGTCCGCTTCCACGACAGCCTGCGCACCCTCGCCGACCAGGGCACCACCCGCTTCCTCGAGATCGGACCCGACGGCGTCCTCACCGCCCTGGCCCAGCAGAGCCTGGACGACACCACCGCGGCCGCCACCCAGACCAGGAAGCACACCGGGCCCAAAGCCCTGCTCGAGGCCGTCGCCCAGCTCCACGTGCACGGCGCGTCGGTCGACTGGAGCGCCTACCTCGCAGACACCGGCGCCAAAACCGTCGACCTGCCCACCTACCCCTTCCAGCACACCCACTACTGGCTCGAGCCCACGCCCCTCGCAGAGCCGATCGAGGCCGACACCACCGACGCCCGCTTCTGGGAGACGGTGGAGCGCGAGGATCTGGACGCGTTGGCGACGTCGCTGGCGATCGCTCCGGAGACTCCGTTCAGCGAGGTGCTGCCCGCGCTGTCGAGCTGGCGGCGTGAGGTGCGTGAGCAGTCCGCGGCGGAGGCTTGGCACTACCGCGTGGCGTGGCGGCCTCGGCGCACGGGCGGGACGGCGGCGCAGGCCCCGGCCGGCCGCTGGCTGCTGATCGCCTCGGCGGGGAACGCCGAGCACGCGCTCGTCACCGGGGTGACCCGGGCACTGGCCGGGCGGGGCACCGATGTCGCGACCGTGCTCCTTCCCGAGCGGGCCGGCCGGGCTGCGGTGGCGGAGGCTCTGCGTGCCGCCGCGCCGGCGGGGCCGGACGAGATCGGCGGCGTGCTGTCCCTGCTCGGGCTGGACGAAGAGCCTCTGGAGGAGTTCCCGTCCGTGTCCGCCGGCCTCGCCGGCACCCTCACCCTCACCCAGGCCGTCGGCGACATCGGCCTGACCTGCCCGCTGTGGCTGGCCACCAGCGGTGCCGTCGCCGTCGGCGCCGGCGACGCCGTCACCCGGCCGACCCAGACCCAGCTCTGGGGCCTCGGCCGTGTCGTCGCCCTGGAGCACCCGGACCGGTGGGGCGGGCTGGTCGATCTGCCCGCCGTGCCCGACACCCGCACGCTGGAACAACTGGCCGCCGTACTCGCCGACCCACAGGACGAGAACCAACTCGCCCTGCGCCCCTCCGGCACCCACGCCCGCCGCCTCACCCACACCACCCACACCACCCCCGACCAGCACTGGCAACCCCACGGCACCGTCCTCGTCACCGGCGGCACCGGCGCCCTCGGCACCCACGTCGCCCGCTGGCTCGCCACCCACGGAGCCCAGCACCTCATCCTCACCAGCCGACGCGGACCCCACGCACCAGGAGCAGCACAACTACAAACCGAACTCGAAAACCTCGGCACCCACGTCACCATCACCGCCTGCGACACCTCCGACCGCCACGCCCTCGCCACACTCCTCGACCAACACCCGCTCAACGCCGTCGTCCACACCGCCGGCGTCCTCGACGACGGCGTCCTCGACACCCTCACCCCCCACCGCCTCCACACCGTCCTGACCGCCAAAGCCACCACCGCCCACCACCTCCACGAACTCACCACCGGACACGACCTCGACGCCTTCATCCTCTTCTCATCGTTCGCGAGCCTGACCGGCTCTCCCGGCCAGGGGAACTACGCGGCGGCCAACGCCTACCTGGACGGCCTCGCGGAGCACCGCCGCTCCCTCGGACTGCCCGCCACCTCCATCGCCTGGGGCGCCTGGGCCGAGGGCGGCATGGCGACCGGGCCGGAGCTGGAGGAGCGGATGCGCCGGATCGGGCTGGCCGCGATGGCGCCCGGGCGCGCGGTCGCGGAGCTCGGGCGAACCTCCTCGGGCGGCTGCTTCTCGGTGGCGGACGTCGACTGGAAGCGGTTCACGGGGAACCTGGTGCGGCGCGACCGGTTCTACGACGAGTTGGTCGCCGTCCCGCGGTCCGGCGAGGCCGTGAGCACGGCCGTGGAGGACTCCCCCGCCGGGCTCGTGCAGCGGCTGCGTGCCGCGGCGAGCGGTGAGCACGGGCAGCTGGTCCTCGCGTCGGTGCGAGCCGAGGTGGCCGGGGTGCTCGGTCACGCGTCGGCGGACGCGGTCGACCCGGAGCGCGAGTTCAAGCTGCTCGGTCTCGACTCGCTGACCGCCGTCGAGCTGCGCAACCGTCTCACCGCCGCCACGGGGCTGCGGCTGCCCGCGACGGCGGTCTACGACTACCCGACCCCGGCCGTGCTCGCCGCCCACCTGCGGGCCGAACTCGTCGGCGGGGATCCGGAGTCGGCCGTGGACGCGACGGTCCCGGTGCCCCCGGTGGACGACGACCCGATCGCGATCGTGTCGATGAGCTGCCGCTACCCCGGCGGGGTCGGCTCGCCCGAGGACCTGTGGCGCCTGGTCGCCGACGGGGTCGACGCGATGGGCGACCTGCCGGCCGACCGCGGCTGGGACGTGGAGAACCTGTACGACCCCGACCCGGACGCCTCCGGACGTACGTACGTCCGCGAGGGCGGCTTCCTGTACGACGCGGGCGGCTTCGACGCCGAGTTCTTCGGGATCAGCCCGCGCGAGGCACTCGCCATGGACCCGCAGCAACGGCTCCTGCTGGAGACGTCCTGGGAGGCCTTCGAACGGGCCGGCATCGACCCGCACTCGGTGCGCGGCGGCCGGGTCGGCGTCTTCGCCGGCACCAGCAACCTCGACTACACCAAGGCGGTGCGCGAGGTACCGGAGGAGCTGGAGGGCCACCTCGGCCTCGGCAACTCGGCGAGCGTGGTCTCGGGTCGTGTCTCGTACGTTCTCGGGCTGGAGGGCCCGGCCTTCACCGTCGACACGGCCTGCTCGTCCTCACTGGTCGCGATCCACCTGGCCGCGCAGGCTCTGCGGGGCGGCGAGTGCTCGATGGCGCTGGCCGCGGGCGTGACCATCATGTCCAGCCCCAACGCCTTTGTGGAGTTCAGTCGCCAGCGCGGCCTGGCCCAGGACGGCCGGGTCAAGGCCTTCGCGGCAGCCGCGGACGGCACGGGCTGGGGCGAGGGCGTGGGTGTGCTGCTCCTGGAGCGGCTGTCCGACGCACGGCGCAACGGGCACGAGGTGCTGGCCGTGGTCAGTGGCTCGGCCGTCAACCAGGACGGTGCGAGCAACGGGCTGACAGCGCCGAACGGTCCGTCGCAGCAGCGGGTGATCCGGCAGGCGCTCGCCGGTGCGGGGCTGTCCCCCGCCGATGTGGACGCGGTGGAGGCACACGGCACGGGGACCAAGCTGGGTGACCCGATCGAGGCCCAGGCTCTGCTCGCCACCTACGGCAAGAACCGCGAACAACCCCTGTGGCTCGGGTCCGTCAAGTCCAACATCGGGCACACCCAGGCTGCCGCGGGCGTGGCCGGTGTGATCAAGATGGTGCAGGCGATGCGGCACGGGGTGCTGCCCAAGACCCTGCACGTGGATGAGCCGACGCCGCACGTGGACTGGTCGGCGGGTGCGGTGGAGCTGCTGGCCCAGGCCCGGGAGTGGCCCGAGGTGGACCGGCCGCGCCGGGCGGGTGTGTCCTCGTTCGGGATCAGCGGCACCAATGCGCACGTGATCCTGGAGCAGGCGACGGAGGAGCGGGCCGAAGTCGAGCCCGCGCGTGAACTGCCCTTTGTGCCTTGGGTGTTGTCGGCCAAGAGCCGGCCCGCTTTGCGGGATCAGGCCGCACGGCTCGCCGCCCATCTCTCCGGGCGCGATCACACTCCTGCCGAGGTCGCCCTGTCGCTGGCCACCACCCGCGCCCGCCTCGACCAGCGGGCCGTGGTCATCGGCAGCAACCGGGAGGAGCTGATCGCGGGGCTCGCGGCCGTGGCCGAGGGACGCCCCGGGATCGTCACGGGGACTGCCCGGACCGGGCGCACCGCGTTCCTGTTCACCGGTCAGGGCGCCCAACGCGCTGGTATGGGAAGGAGTTGTATGACGTCTTCCCCGTCTTCGCCGACGCGCTGGACACCGCATGCGCCGCACTCGACACCTACTTGGACCGGCCGCTGAAGGACGTGATGTTCGCGGCCGAGGACGATCTCCTCGACCAGACCCAGTACACCCAGGCCGCCCTCTTCGCCTTCGAGACCGCCCTCCACCGGCTCGTCACCAGCTGGGGCATCACCCCCGACACCCTGGCCGGACACTCCATCGGCGAACTCACCGCCGCCCACCTCGCCGGACTGTGGACCCTGGACGACGCCGCCCGCGTGGTCACCGCACGCGGACGCCTCATGCAAGCCCTCCCCGCCGGCGGCGCCATGGCCGCCATCGAAGCAACCGAACAGGAAATAACCCCGCTGCTGCGCGGACAGGCCGTCATCGCCGCCGTCAACGGACCCACCTCCACCGTCATCTCCGGCGACGAAGAATCCGTGGAAGCGGTCCTCGCCGAACTCTCCACCCAGGGACGGAAGGTCAAACGGCTCACCGTCAGCCACGCCTTCCACTCACCCCTCATGGAACCCATGCTCCACGACTTCCAACAAGTCCTGGAGTCGGTCGAGTTCCACTCCCCCACCCTGCCGATCATCTCCAACCTCACCGGACAACCCGCCGACCCCACCGACCTCCAGACCCCGACCTACTGGGTCCGCCACGTCCGCCAGACCGTCCGCTTCCACGACAGCCTCCACACCCTCGCCGACCAGAACACCACCCGCCTCCTCGAAATCGGACCCGACGGAATCCTCACCGCCCTCGCCGCAGACACCCTCGAAGACACCACGTCCATCGCCACCCAGACCCGAAAGCACTCCGGGCCCTCGGCTCTGCTCGATGCCGTCGCCCAGCTCCACGTGCACGGCGCGTTGGTCGACTGGAGCGCCTACCTCGCGGGCTCCGGCGACGGGACCGTCGACCTGCCCACCTACCCCTTCCAGCACACCCACTACTGGCTGGAGCCCACGGCCGCCGAGGAACCGGCAGGCACTGATGCCCAGTTGTGGGAGGCCGTCGAGGGCGACGATCTCCAGTCGCTGGCCGAGGTGCTGGGGACGGACGTGGACGAACGGCTGGAGGCGCTGCTGCCGCTGCTCTCGTCGTACCGCCGGGCGGTACGGCACGAGGACGCGACGACGGCCTGGCGGTACCGGGTCGGCTGGCAGCGGCTGGTGTCCGGGCGGGGTTCGGGCCCGGGTGGGCAGGCACGCCGTTGGCTGGTCGTGCTGCCGGAGGAGTCGGCGGCGGACTCGCCGTACTCGGATCTGAGCGGTCTGGAGGGGAAGGGTGTCGTGCCCGTCCCGCTGCGGCTGCCGAAGGGGGCTGGCCGGGCTGCGGTGGCGGAGGCTCTGCGTGCCGCCGCGCCGGCGGGGCCGGACGAGATCGGTGGCGTGCTGTCCCTGCTCGGGCTGGACGAAGAGCCTCTGGAGGAGTTCCCGTCCGTGTCCGCCGGGCTCGCCGGCACTCTCGCGCTCAGCCAGGCCCTCGGTGACATCGGTCTGGCCTGCCCGCTGTGGCTGGCCACCAGCGGTGCCGTCGCCGTCGGCGCCGGCGACGCCGTCACCCGGCCGACCCAGACCCAGCTCTGGGGTCTGGGGCAGACGTTGGGGGCGGAATCTCCGGACCGGTGGGGCGGGCTGATCGATCTGCCCGCCGTGCCCGACACCCGCACGCTGGAGCAACTGGCCGCCGTACTCGCCGACCCGCAGGACGAGAACCAGCTCGCCCTGCGCCCTTCCGGCGCCCACGCCCGCCGCCTCACCCACACCACCCACACCACCCCCGACCAGCACTGGCAACCCCACGGCACCGTCCTCGTCACCGGCGGCACCGGCGCCCTCGGCACCCACGTCGCCCGCTGGCTCGCCACCCACGGAGCCCAGCACCTCATCCTCACCAGCCGACGCGGACCCCACGCACCAGGAGCAGCACAACTCCAGACCGAACTCGAAAACCTCGGCACCCACGTCACCATCACCGCCTGCGACACCTCCGACCGCCACGCCCTCGCCGCACTCCTCGACCAACACCCGCTCAACGCCGTCGTCCACACCGCCGGCGTCCTCGACGACGGCGTCCTGGACACCCTCACCCCCCACCGCCTCCACACCGTCCTGACCGCCAAAGCCACCACCGCCCACCACCTCCACGAACTCACCACCGGACACGACCTCGACGCCTTCATCCTCTTCTCGTCCGTGGCGGGGGCGTTCGGGGCCGCCGGACAGGGGAACTACGCGGCGGCCAACGCCTACCTGGACGGCCTCGCGGAGCACCGCCGCTCCCTCGGACTGCCCGCCACCTCCATCGCCTGGGGCGCCTGGGCCGAGGGCGGCATGGCGACCGGCGGAGCGGCGGCCAGGCGGCTGGAGCTGAGCGGGGTGCGGCCGATGGCGCCGCAGGACGCGGTGGCGAAGCTGCGGCACGCCGCGGACGGCCGTACGGGCGGGTTCGTCGTCGCGGACATCGCGTGGGACCTGTTCACCCGGGAGTCGGGCTCCGGCCGGCCGAACCCGCTGTTCACTGCCCTGCCCGAGGTACGGGCGGCCCAGCCGGACGGCACGGCCGAACGGCGGGAGGCGGAGCCGGCCGAGGCACTGCTCGCGCGGCTCGCGGACGCGTCGGGGCCCGAGCGGGTCCGGGTGCTCGGCGGGCTGGTGCGGCGCGGGGCGGCCGAGGTGCTCGGCTTCGGTTCGCCCGACGCGGTCGATCCGGAACGGGGCTTCGTGGAGCTCGGCTTCGACTCGCTGCTCGCGGTCCGGCTGCGCAACCGGCTGGGCGCGGAGACGGGTCTGCGGCTGCCGCACACGGTGATCTACGACCACCCGACCCCGGCGGCGCTGGCCGCGCACCTGCTGGCGGAGCTGTTCGCCGCCCCGGAGGAGGACCCCGAGCCGGTGCCGGAGGTCGTACCGGACGGCGCGCTGCTGGAGACCGACCTGGACGCGCTCGATGTGGACGCACTGATCCAACTGACACGCAAGAGCCTGTGAAACCCTCTTCATCGCGGGAGCTGGACAGCGAATGACGAACAAGCCGAACACCTCTCCCGAGGCCGTCGTTGAGGCTCTGCGGGACTCCCTCAAGGAGATCGGCCGGCTGCGGCAGCAGAACCAGCAGCTGGCCTCCGCCGCACACGAGCCGATCGCGATCGTCTCCATGAGCTGCCGTTTCCCCGGCGGGGTGCACTCTCCGGAGGACTTCTGGCGGCTGCTGGCCGAGGGCCGGGACGCCGTCGGGGACATGCCGGCCGACCGCGGCTGGGACGTCGAGGCCCTCTATGACCCGGACCCGGACAAGACCGGCAAGAGCTATGTGAAGCAGGGCGGGTTCCTGTACGACGCGGGGGACTTCGACGCGGAGTTCTTCGGGATCAGCCCGCGTGAGGCGCTCGCCATGGACCCGCAGCAGCGGCTGCTGCTGGAGACGTCCTGGGAGGCCTTCGAGCGGGCCGGGATCGTGCCCGCGCGGTGCGAGCAGAAGGCCGGTGTGTTCATCGGCAGCAACACGCAGGAGTACGCCTCGCTGGCCGGGGACAATCCGCCGGAGGGCCTGGAGGGCCATCTGGGCACGGGCAGCGCGGCGAGCATCGCCTCGGGCCGGATCGCGTACACGCTCGGGCTGGAGGGCCCGGCGCTGACCGTCGACACGGCCTGCTCGTCGTCGCTGGTCGCGATCCACCTGGCGGCGCAGGCGCTGCGGGGCGGGGAGTGTGAGCTGGCGCTGGCCGGCGGTGTCACGCTGCTGCCGAACACGGCGCCGTTCGTGGAGCTGTCCCGGCAGGGCGCGTTGTCGCCGGACGGCCGCTGCAAGGCGTTCTCGGCGGACGCGGACGGGGCCGGGTGGGCCGAGGGCGTGGGCATCCTGCTCCTGGAGCGGCTCTCGGACGCCCGTCGCCATGGCCACCGGGTCTTGGGTGTGATCCGCGGCTCGGCGGTCAACCAGGACGGTGCCAGCAGCGGTCTGACCGCGCCCAACGGGCCGGCACAGCAGCGCGTGATCCGTCAGGCTCTGGCAGCCGCCCGGCTGAAGGCCGCCGACGTGGACGCCGTGGACGCGCACGGCACGGGCACCAGGCTCGGTGACCCGATCGAGGCGCAGGCCCTGTTCGCCACCTACGGCAAGGACCGCGAACGGCCGCTGTGGCTGGGCTCGGTGAAGTCGAACATCGGGCACACGCAGGCCGCCGCCGGGGTGGCCAGCGTGATGAAGATGGTGCTGGGCATGGCCCACGGGGTTCTGCCGCGCACGCTCCATGCGGACGAGCCGTCGTCGTACGTCGACTGGTCGTCCGGGTCGGTGCGGCTGCTGACGGAGGCGGTGGACTGGCCGGCCGGAGAGCGGGCGCGCCGGGCGGGCATCTCGTCGTTCGGTATCAGCGGTACCAACGCGCATGTGATCGTGGAGGAGGCGCCGGCCCTCGAGGCGGCGCCCGCCGCCGTACCCGAGCCGAATCTGGTGCCCCTCGCGCTGTCCGCCAAGTCGGAGGCGGGGCTGCGTGAGCAGGCCGCGCGGCTCGCGGAGTTCCTCGCCGAGCATCCGGAAGTGGCCCCCGCCGACGCGGGTCACGCGCTCGCGACGACGCGCACGCACTTCGCGCACCGGGGTGTGGTGCTCGGTACGGAGCGCGCGGAACTGGCGGCGGGACTCGCGGCGTTGGCCGACGACGAGCCGCGGGCGAACGTGGTGCGGTCGACGACCGCTCCGTCCGGTGGTGTGGTGTTCGTGTTCCCGGGTCAGGGTTCGCAGTGGGCCGGGATGGCCGCCGAACTCCTGGACTCCAGCGAGGTGTTCGCCCGCTCCGTCGAGGACATCACCGCCGTCCTCGACCCCCTGCTCGACTGGTCCGTCAAGGACGTCCTGCACCAGAGCCCCGACGCACCCTCACTCGAACGCATCGACGTCATCCAGCCCGTGCTGTTCACCGTCATGCTCTCCCTCGCCGCCCTCTGGCAGGCCCACGGCGTCACCCCCGACGCCGTCATCGGCCACTCCCAGGGCGAAGTCTGCGCCGCCGTCCTGTCCGGAGCCCTCACCCTCGAGGACGGCGCCCGCATCATCGTCGAACGCTCCCGCGCCTGGGCCACCCTCTCCGGCCACGGCGCCATGGCCTCCCTCTCCCTGCCCCTGGACAAAGCCACCGAACTCCTGCAGCGCTGGCCCGCACGCCTCGGCATCGCCGCCGTCAACAGCCCCACCACCGTCACCGTCTCCGGCGACCCCCAAGCCATCACCGAAATCATCACCACCGCACAAGCCGACGGCACACGCGCCAAACAGATCCCCGGCGTCGACACCGCAGGACACTCCCCCCAGGTCGACCAACTCCGCGACCGCCTCCTCGACAACCTGGGAACCATCACCCCCCGCCGGACCGACATCGCCTTCTACTCCACCGTCACCGGCAAAGCCCTCGACCCACTCGAACTCGACCAGAACTACTGGTACCGCAACGTCCGCGAGACCGTCGACTTCCACACCACCGTCAAAACCCTCCTCACCGACGGCTTCCGCACCTTCATCGAAATGAGCCCCCATCCCGTCCTCGCCCACGCACTCCAGGACACCGCAGAAGCAGCAGGCATCACCGACCCCGCCGTACTCGCCTCACTACGCCGCGACCAAGGCGGCTGGGACCGCTTCGCCCGCTCCCTCGCCGAGGCGCACGCCCGGGGCGTGGAACTGGACTGGGACGCCCTCCTCCCCCAGCGCACCGGCACCCACGTCGACCTGCCCACCTATGCCTTCCAACGCCGCCGCTACTGGCTCCAGGGATCCGCGGGACAGGCCGGCGACGTCACCGCCGCCGGCCTCAAGCCCGCCGGGCACCCCCTGCTCGGCGCGATCCTCACCCTCCCCGACGGCGAGGGCCTGCTCCTCACCGGACGGCTCTCCACCACGGCCCAGCCCTGGCTCGCCGACCACGCCATCGACAACACCGTCCTCTTCCCCGGCACCGGCTTCGTCGAACTGGCCACGCGTGCCGGTGACCTCACCGGATGCGGCAACCTCGACGAACTCACCCTGGAGCACCCGCTGGTGCTGCCGGCGCGGGACGCGGTCCAGGTGCAGCTCCGGGTCGACGGCCCGGACGAGGACGGCAGTCGGCGCTTCACCGTGCACTCGCGGCCCGACGACGCCGAACCGGACACCCCCTGGACCCGGCACGCCACCGGCACCCTGGGCGTCTCGGCGCCGGCGGCCCGGCAGACGGCGTACGACTTCCACGCCTGGCCGCCGCAGGGCGCCGAACCGGTCGACATCGACGGCCTGTACGACCGGATCGCCGCGACCGGCATCCAGTACGGGCCGGTGTTCCAGGGCCTGCGGGCCGCCTGGCGGCGCGGCGACGAGGTGTTCGCCGAGGTCCGGCTGCCCGAGGACAGCCACAGCGAGGCGGCACAGTACGCCTTGCACCCCGCGCTTCTCGACTCCGCCCTGCACGCCCTGGGCCTGGGGTCGCTGACCGACACCGGGGACGGGCTGGTGCCGTTCCTGTGGAGCGGTGTCAGCCTGCATGCGGCCGGGGCGTCCGCGCTGCGCGTGCGGCTGTCCCGTACGGCGGGCGAGGGCATCGCCCTGGAGGCGGCCGACGCCTCGGGCGGCCCGGTGGCGAGCGTGGACTCGCTCGTGCTGCGGCCGGTGCCGCGCGACCATTTGCGGGCCGCCGCCGACCCGGTGGCCGACGCGCTGTTCCGGATCGAGTGGACGCCCGTGTCCGCCGAGGGGACGGGCGAGGGCTGGACGGTGCTGGGCGCCGACCGGTTCGGGCTGCCGGAGGCGTCGGGCGAGCCCCGGTCGGTGTTCCACACCCCGCAGCCGCCCGCCTTCACGGACGCGGCCGGGCTCGCCGAGGCCGTCCGGTCGGCCACCGCGGATGTTCTGAGGGTTCTTCAGGACTGGCTGGGCGACGAGCGGTTCGCGGACCGGCAGCTGGTGATCGTGACGCGTGGCGGGGTCGCGGTGCGGGACGGCGAGGACGTGACGGACCTGGCGCTCGCCCCCGTCTGGGGCCTGGTGCGCTCGGCGCAGTCCGAGAACCCGGACCGGTTCGCGCTGCTCGACCTCGACCCGTCGACGGACGGGGCACCGTCGGCCGCGCTGCTCGCCGCCGCACTCGCGAGCGGGGAGCCTCAACTCGCGCTACGTGACGGGGATTTGTTCGCGCCGCGGCTGGCCAGGCCGCAACGTGCGGACCGGTCGTCCCCGGCCGCCCTGGACCCCGAGGGCACCGTGCTGATCACCGGCGCCGGGACGCTGGGCGGGCTGCTCGCCCGGCACCTGGTGGCCGAGCACGGCGCACGGCATCTGCTGCTGACCAGCCGGCGCGGCCCCGATGCCGCCGGGGCGGCGGAACTCACCGCCGAACTGGCCGGGTTCGGCGCCGAGGTGATCTTCGCGGCCTGCGATGTCACCGACAAAGCGGCGCTGGCCGGGCTGATCGGGGGTGTCGACCCGGCGCACCCGCTCACCGCGGTGGTGCACACCGCGGGTGCGCTGGACGACGGGACCATCACCTCACTCACGCCCGGGCATCTGGAGCGCGTCCTGGCGCCGAAGGTCGACGCGGCGCTGCATCTGCACGAACTCACCCGTGAGCTGGACCTGTCCGCGTTCGTGCTGTTCTCCTCCTCCGCGGCCACCTTCGGCGGCCCCGGCCAGGGCAACTACGCCGCCGCGAACGCCTTCCTCGATGCCCTGGCGCTGCACCGGCGGGCGCACGGCCTGCCCGCGCAGTCGCTGGCCTGGGGTTTTTGGGAGCAGCGTTCGGAGATGTCCGGGCACCTGGATGCCGCGGACGTGGCGCGCATGGCGCGGTCCGGTGCGGGCGCGCTGACCGGCGAGCGGGGGCTGGCGCTGTTCGACGCCGCCCGCGCGCTGGGTGACGCGCTGCTGGTGCCCAGCCCGGTGGACCGGGCGTCGCTGCGGGACCGTCCCGAGTCGGTGCACGCGCTGCTGCGCGGCCTGGTGCGGACGGCCCCGGTACGGCGCAGTGCTGCCGCCGCGGCCGACGAGGCCCCCGGCGGGGCCGGTTCGGAGCTGGTGCGGCGGCTGTCGGCGCTGCCGGAGGCGGACCGGACGACGGCGCTGACCGACCTGGTGCGGGCGCACGCGGCGACGGTGCTCGGCTACGACGACGCCCAGGGCATCGGCACCAAACGGCCGTTCAAGGAGCTGGGTTTCGAGTCGCTGACCGCGGTGGAGTTCCGCAACCGGCTGAGCACGGCCACCGGTCTGCGGCTGCCCGCCACGCTCGTCTTCGACTACCCGACCCCCGCCGTCCTCGCCGTCCACCTGGGCGAGCTGCTGCTGGGCTCGGGGGCGGCGACGGACACCTCCGCGGCCGTGCGGGTCGCCGAGGTGGCGGGGGACGACCCGGTGGTGATCGTCGGCATGAGCTGCCGCTACCCCGGCGGGGCGAGCAGCCCGGAGGAGCTGTGGCGGCTGGTGGCCGAGGAGAGTGACGCCCTGGCGGCGTTCCCCGAGGACCGCGGCTGGGACCTCGAGGCTCTGTTCGGCGCGGACGCGCCCGGCACGAGCTACGCCCGTGAGGGCGGGTTCCTGTACGACGCGGCGGACTTCGACGCGGAGTTCTTCGGGATCAGCCCGCGTGAGGCGCTCGCCATGGACCCGCAGCAGCGGCTGCTGCTGGAGACGTCCTGGGAGGCGTTCGAACAGGCGGGGATCGACCCGGAGTCGGTGCGCGGCACCAGCACGGGTGTGTTCGTCGGCTCGATGTACCAGGACTACCTGCTGCGCCTGCACTCGGTGCCGGAGGAGGTCGAGGGGTACGTCGGCACGGGCAGCGCCGGGAGTGTGGTGTCGGGCCGGATCGCGTACACGTTCGGTCTGGAGGGCCCGGCGGTGTCCGTCGACACGGCCTGCTCGTCGTCGCTGGTGGCGTTGCACCTGGCGGCGCAGGCGCTGCGGGGCGGGGAGTGCGACCTGGCGCTGGCCGGCGGTGTCGCGGTGATGTCCACGGCCGACCTGTTCGCCGAGTACAGCAAGCAGCGGGCGCTGTCGCCGGACAACCGCGTGAAGGCGTTCGCCGACGGTGCGGACGGTACGGCGTTCTCCGAGGGCGTGGGGCTGCTGCTGCTGGAGCGGCTGTCGGACGCCCGGCGCAAGGGGCACCGTGTGCTGGCGGTGGTGCGTGGTTCGGCCGTGAACCAGGACGGGGCGTCGAACGGTCTTACGGCTCCCAACGGGCCCTCGCAGCAGCGGGTGATCCGGGCCGCACTCGCGGGCGCCGGGCTCGGCACCTCGGACGTGGATGTGGTCGAGGCCCATGGGACGGGCACGAGGCTGGGTGACCCGATCGAGGCGCAGGCGCTGCTCGCCACCTATGGCCAGGATCGTGAACAGCCTTTGTGGCTGGGCTCGTTGAAGTCGAACATCGGGCATGCGCAGGCTGCCGCGGGTGTGGCCGGGATCATCAAGATGGTGCAGGCGATGCGGCACGGGGTGCTGCCCAGGACGCTGCACGTGGATGAGCCCACGTCCCAGGTGGACTGGTCCGAGGGCCGGGTCGAGCTGCTCACCGAGGCCCGGGAGTGGCCCGAGCTGGACCGGCCGCGCCGGGCGGGCATCTCGTCGTTCGGTATCAGTGGTACCAACGCGCATGTGATCGTGGAGGAGGCGCCGGCCCTCGAGGCGACGCCCGCCGCCGTGCCCGAGCCGGGTCTGGTGCCCCTCGCGCTGTCCGCCAAGTCGGAGGCGGGGCTGCGTGAGCAGGCCGCGCGGCTCGCGGAGTTCCTCGCCGAACGGCCGGAGACCGGCCTCGGGGACACGGCGTACGCGCTGGCGACCGGGCGCGCCCGGTTCGACCACCGGGCTGTGGTGCTCGGCAGTGACCGGGACGCCCTGGTGGAGGCGCTGGGCGCGGTCGCGGAGGAGCGGGAGTCGCTCGGCGTGGTGCGCGGCACGGTCGCCGCCGAGGGTGGTGTGGTGTTCGTGTTCCCGGGTCAGGGTTCGCAGTGGGCCGGGATGGCCGCCGGACTCCTGGACTCCAGCGAGGTGTTCGCCCGCTCCGTCGAGGACATCACCGCCGTCCTCGACCCCCTGCTCGACTGGTCCGTCAAGGACGTCCTGCGCCAGAGCCCCGACGCACCCTCACTCGAACGCATCGACGTCATCCAGCCCGTGCTGTTCACCGTCATGCTCTCCCTCGCCGCCCTCTGGCAGGCCCACGGCGTCACCCCCGACGCCGTCATCGGCCACTCCCAGGGCGAAGTCTGCGCCGCCGTCCTGTCCGGAGCCCTCACCCTGGAAGACGGCGCCCGCATCATCGTCGAACGCTCCCGCGCCTGGGCCACCCTCTCCGGCCACGGCGCCATGGCCTCCCTCTCCCTGCCCCTGGACAAAGCCACCGAACTGCTGCAGCGCTGGCCCGGACGCCTCGGCATCGCCGCCGTCAACAGCCCCACCACCGTCACCGTCTCCGGCGACCCCCAAGCCATCACCGAAATCATCACCACCGCACAAGCCGACGGCACACGCGCCAAACAGATCCCCGGCGTCGACACCGCAGGACACTCCCCCCAGGTCGACCAGCTCCGCGACCGCCTCCTCAAAGCCATAGGAACCATCACCCCCGCCCAGAGCGACATCGCCTTCTACTCCACCGTCACCGGCGGCCCCCTCGACCCCCACAACCTCGACCAGGAGTACTGGTACCGCAACGTCCGCGAGACCGTCGACTTCCACACCACCGTCAAAACCCTCCTCACCGACGGCTTCCGCACCTTCATCGAAATGAGCCCCCATCCCGTCCTCGCCCACGCGCTCCAGGACACCGCAGAAGCAGCAGGCGTCACCGACCCCGCCGTACTCGCCTCCCTGCGCCGCGACCAAGGCGGCTGGGACCGCTTCCTCCTTTCGCTGGCCGAGGCGCACGCCCGGGGCGTGGAACTGGACTGGGACGCCCTCCTCCCCCAGCGCACCGGCACCCACGTCGACCTGCCCACCTACGCCTTCCAGCGGCGCCGCTACTGGCTCCAGGGATCCGCGGGACAGGCCGGCGACGTCACCGCCGCCGGGCTGAAGCCCGCCGGACACCCGCTGCTCGGCGCGATCCTCACCCTTCCGGACGGCGAGGGCCTGCTCCTCACCGGACGGCTCTCCACCACGGCCCAGCCCTGGCTCGCCGACCACGCCATCGACAACACCGTCCTCTTCCCCGGCACCGGCTTCGTCGAACTCGCCACCCACGCCGGTGACCTCACCGGATGCGGCAACCTCGACGAACTCACTCTGGAACTGCCCCTGGTACTCCCGGACAAGGGCGGGGTCAGTGTCCAACTGGCCCTCACCGCACCGGATGTGGACGGCGCGCGCGGCTTCACCGTGCACTCGCGGCCCGACGACGCCGAACCGGACGCCCCCTGGACCCGGCACGCCACCGGCACCCTCACCACCCTCCCGGCCGCGCCGGGCGACGGCGGGCTGACGCTGTGGCCGCCGAAGGACGCCGAGCCGGTCGACGTGTCCGACCTGTACGACCGGTTCACCGCGGGCGGCATCCAGTACGGGCCGGTGTTCCGGGGCCTGCGGGCCGCCTGGCGGCGCGGCGACGAGGTGTTCGCCGAGGTCCGGCTGCCCGAGGACAGCCACAGCGAGGCGGCGCAGTACGCCTTGCACCCGGCGCTCCTGGACGCCGCGCTGCACGCCCTGGGCATCGCTCCGCTGGTGCCGGGCGCCGGTGAGGGCAGGAATCTGCTGCCCTTCACCTGGAGCGGGGTGGCCGTGCACGCGGCCGCCGCGACCGCGCTGCGGGTCCGGCTCGCCCCGGACGGCGCGGGCGGGGTGCGGGTCGCGGTGGCCGATCCCACGGGTGCGCCGGTCGCGACCGTGGAGTCCCTGGTGCTGCGTCCGGCGTCCGCGGAGCTGCTCGGCGCGGGTCGGCAGGCCGCGCACGACGCGCTGTTCCGCATCGACTGGGCCGAGGTACCGCTGCCGGAGCCTGCGCCCGTCGCCGGTGCGTGGGCGTTGCTCGGCAGCGAGCCCCTGGACATCGCGGGTGTTTCGCTGACCTCGTACGACGGGCTCGATGCCCTGAAGGGCGTGGGTGGCGACGTACCCGAGGTGGTGCTGCTGCCCGTGACCGCCGGGTCCCGCACGGACGTTCCGGCGGCGGTGCGCGAGGTCACCTGCCGGGTGCTGGGGCTGGTGCAGGGCTGGCTGGGCGACGAGCGGTTCGCGGACAGCAGGCTGGTCGTCGTGACCCGCGGCGCGGTCGCGGTGCGCGACGGCGAGGAGCTGCCCGACGAGGTGCTCGCCCCGGTCTGGGGCCTGCTGCGCTCCGCGCAGTCGGAGAACCCGGGCCGGATCACGCTGGTGGACGTCGACGCGGCGTCCGTGGACCGGCTGCCCGCCGCGCTGGCGGGCGAGGAGCCGCAGCTGGCGCTGCGCGGCGGCAAGGCGCGGGCGTTCCGGCTCGGCCGGGCCGCCGCCGGCCCCGCGCTGGCGGAGCCGGCCGGGTTGGGCGAATGGCGGCTGGAGAGCACGGCCGAGGGCACGATCGACACGCTGGCCCTGGTCGACCGGCCCGAGCTCGCCACGCAGGAGCTCCAGCCGCACGAGGTCCGCATCTCCGTGCGGGCGGCCGGTCTCAACTTCCGCGACGCACTGATCGCCCTGGGCATGTACCCGGGCAGCGGCGCGATCGTGGGCAGCGAAGGTGCGGGCGTGATCCTTCAGACGGGGTCGGCGGTGACCGGGCTCGCTCCGGGCGACAAGGTGATGGGCCTGTTCCCGGGCGCCATCGGCACGGTCGCCGTGTCGGACTTCCGTACGGTGGTGCGGATGCCGCGGGGCTGGACGTTCGCGCAGGCGGCGACCGTGCCCGTGGTCTTCCTGACCGCGTACTACGGCCTGGTCGACCTGGCCGGTCTGCGGCGCGGCGAGAAGGTGCTGGTGCACGCCGCCGCGGGCGGGGTGGGCATGGCCGCCACGCAGATCGCCCGCCACCTGGGCGCCGAGGTGTACGGCACGGCCAGCCCCGGCAAGTGGCAGGTGCTGCGCGAACTCGGCTTCGACGAAGCCCACTTGGCCTCCTCCCGCGACACGGAATTCGAGGCCGCGTTCACCGCCCGGACCGGCGGCGAGGGCGTGGACGTCGTCCTGAACTCCCTCGCGGGCGAGTTCATCGACGCCTCCCTGCGGCTGCTGCCGCGCGGCGGCCGGTTCGTCGAGATGGGCAAGACCGACGTACGGGACGCGGCGCGGGTGGCCGAGGCGTACGAGGGCGTGGCCTATCGGGCGTACGACCTGGTGGAGGCCGGCCCGGAGCGCATCCGGGAGATGCTGCACGAGGTGCTCGACCTGTTCGAGCGTGGCGTGCTGACGCCGCTGCCGCTGCGGGCCTGGGACGTCCGGCACGCCAAGGACGCCTTCCGCTATCTGAGCCAGGCCCGGCACGTCGGCAAGATGGTGCTGACCCTGCCGCGCCGTCCCGAACCTGAGGGCACCGTCCTGGTCACGGGCGGCACCGGCACCCTGGGCGGCCTGGTCGCCCGGCACCTGGTGGCCGAACACGGCGTACGGCATCTGCTGCTGACCAGCCGGCGCGGCCCTGCCGCCGCCGGAGCACAGGAGCTGGCGGCCGAACTGGCCGGGCTGGGCGCCGAGGTGAGGGTCGCGGCCTGCGACGTCACGGACCGGACGGCGGTCGCCGGGCTGCTGGCTTCGGTGCCGGCCGAGCATCCGCTGACCGCCGTCGTGCACTCGGCCGGTGACGTCGACGACGGTGTGATCGCGGCGCTGTCCCCCGAGCGGGTCGACCGGGTGATGCGTCCGAAGGTGGACGCGGCCCTGCATCTGCACGAGTTGACGAGCGATCTGGACCTGTCGGCGTTCGTGCTGTTCTCGTCGTCGGCGGCCACCTTCGGTGGTCCCGGCCAGGGCAACTACGCCGCCGCGAACGCCTTCCTGGACGCCCTCGCCCAGCGGCGCCGGGCCGCTGGACTCACGGCCTCGTCGCTGGCCTGGGGATTCTGGGCCGAGCGCAGCGAGCTGACCAGCACCCTGGAGGAGGCCGACATCGCGCGGCTGACCCGGGGCGGCATGGCCCCGCTGTCGACCCGCGACGGACTGGCCCTGTTCGATGCCGGCCGCGGGCACGCCGACGCGGTCCTGGTGCCGGCGCGCCTGGACACGTCGAAGCTGTCCGGCCCCTCCGGCTCCGTACCGCCGCTGCTCAAGGGCCTGGTGCGGGTCACGGCCAGGCGGGAGCGGGCCGGCGCGGCCGACCGGGCCGACGGCGGCACCTCGCTGGCACAGCGGCTTGCGGGCCTCGCGCCTGCCGACCGC
This sequence comes from Streptomyces sp. NBC_00659, assembly GCF_036226925.1. Taxonomy (NCBI): domain Bacteria; kingdom Bacillati; phylum Actinomycetota; class Actinomycetes; order Kitasatosporales; family Streptomycetaceae; genus Streptomyces; species Streptomyces sp. NBC_00659. The sequence continues at coordinate 45,041 of NZ_CP109031.1, forward strand.
GACACGGTGCTGGTGGACCTGGTCCGTGCCCACGCGGCGACCGTCCTCGGGCATGCCACGGCGGACTCCGTCCAGCCGGAACGCGCCTTCAAGGAGCTCGGTTTCGACTCGCTGACCGCGGTGGAGCTGCGCAACCGGCTGACGGCGGCGGCCGGGACCCGGCTCCCGGCGACGCTCGTCTTCGACTACCCGACCCCGCTGGCGCTCGCCGCCTACCTGCGCGAACAGCTACTGCCCGACGAGCCGGAGGCATCGGCTGTCGCCTCGCTGCTGGCCGGCCTCGACCAGTTGGAGACCGCGCTGGCCGCGGTCACCGCGGACGACGGCGAACGCACGACCGTCGGCCAGCGGCTCCAGGCGCTGCTGGCCGTGTGGCACGGCCTGTCCGACGCCACCACGCAGGACACGGACGACCTGGACTCGGCGACCGACGACGAGCTCTTCGACCTCGTCGACAGCACCTTCGAAGGCTGAGACGGAGAGAACTCGCATGACGACCAACGAAGACAAGCTCCGCGAGTACCTCAAGCGGGCCATCACCGACGCCCGTCAGGCCCACCGCAGGCTGCGCGAGGTCGAGGAGGAGAAGTACGAGCCCATCGCCGTCGTGTCGATGAGCTGCCGGCTGCCGGGCGGGGTGCGTTCGCCCGAGGATCTGTGGCGGCTCGTCGAAGCGGGCACGGACGCGGTCGGCACTTTCCCGGCCGACCGCGGCTGGGACGTGGAGAACCTGTACGACCCCGACCCGGACGCCCCGGGCAGGATCTACGCCGAGGGCGGTGGCTTCCTCGACGACGCGGGCGGCTTCGACGCCGGCTTCTTCGGGATCAGCCCGCGTGAGGCGCTCGCCATGGACCCGCAGCAGCGGCTGCTCCTGGAGACCTCCTGGGAGGCGTTCGAGCGGGCGGGCATCGACCCGCACTCGGTGCGCGGCGGCCGGGTCGGCGTCTTCGCCGGCACCAGCGGCCAGGACTACGCGATGCTGGCCGCGGGCGCCGCCGGCGACGACGGCTATCTCGCCATCGGCAACGCGGCGAGCGTCGTCTCCGGCCGCATCTCCTACACGCTGGGCCTGGAGGGCCCGGCGGTCACGGTCGACACGGCCTGCTCGTCCTCGCTGGTCGCGATCCACCTGGCGGCCCAGTCCCTGCGGCTCGGCGAGTGCGAACTCGCCCTCGCGGGCGGCGTCGCGGTCGTCTCGACGCCCGAGGGGCTGGTGGCCTTCAGCCGCCAGCGGGGGCTGGCCCGCGACGGCCGCTGCAAGGCCTTCTCCGCGGCGGCCGACGGCTTCGGTTACGCCGAGGGCGTGGGTGTGCTGCTCCTGGAGCGGCTGTCCGACGCGCAGAAGAAGGGCCACAAGGTCCTGGGCGTCATCCGTGGTTCGGCCGTCAACCAGGACGGTGCGAGCAACGGCCTCACCGCGCCGAACGGTCCGTCGCAGCAGCGGGTCATCCGGCAGGCTCTCGCCAACGCCCGTATCACGGCCGCCGATGTGGACACGGTGGAGGCGCACGGCACCGGCACCAAGCTGGGTGACCCGATCGAGGCACAGGCTCTGCTGGCCACCTACGGCAAGGACGACCGCGAACAGCCTCTGTGGCTGGGCTCGTTGAAGTCGAACATCGGGCATGCGCAGGCCGCCGCGGGCGTGGCCGGTGTGATCAAGATGGTGCAGGCGATGCGGCACGGGGTGCTGCCCAAAACCCTGCACGCCGACGAGCCGACCCCGCACGTCGACTGGTCGGCGGGTGCGGTGGAGCTGCTGGCCCAGGCCCGGGACTGGCCCGAGGCCGACCGGCCGCGGCGGGCCGGTGTGTCCTCCTTCGGGATCAGCGGCACCAACGCGCATGTGATCCTGGAGCAGGCACCGGCCGAGGAGCCCGCCGAGCAGGCTGAGGTCCAGCCGGGACGTGAACTGCCCGTTGTGCCCTGGGTGTTGTCGGCCAAGAGCCGGCCCGCGCTGCGGGAGCAGGCCGCACGGCTCGCCGCGCACGTCACCAGTGACCAGGACGCGTCGCCGCTGGATGTGGCGCTGTCGCTGGCCGTGTCACGGACCGGCTTCGACCAGCGGGCCGTCGTCGTCGGCGCGAACCGGCAGGAACTGATCGCGGGGCTCACGACCGTGGCCGAGGGACGCCCCGGGATCATCTCCGGGACCGCCAAAGCCGGGCGCACCGCGTTCCTGTTCACCGGACAGGGCGCCCAACAGGCCGGTATGGGGCGCGAGTTGTATAACGCCTTCCCCGTCTTCGCCGACGCGCTGGACACCGCATGCGCCGCACTCGACGCTCATCTGGACCGGCCGCTGAAGGACGTGATGTTCGCGGCCGAGGACGCGGCACTGGACCAGACCCAGTACACGCAGGCCGCCCTGTTCGCCTTCGAGATTGCCCTTTACCGGCTCGTCACCAGCTGGGGCATCACCCCCGACACCCTGGCCGGACACTCCATCGGCGAACTCACCGCCGCCCACCTGGCCGGACTGTGGACCCTGGACGACGCCGCACGGGTGGTCGCCGCACGCGGACGCCTCATGCAAGCCCTCCCGGCCGGCGGCGCCATGGCCGCCATCGAAGCAACCGAACAGGAAATAACCCCCCTGCTGCGCGGACAGGCCGTCATCGCCGCCGTCAACGGACCCACCTCCACCGTCATCTCCGGCGACAAAGTCTCCGTCGAAGCGGTCCTTGCCGAACTCTCCGCCCAGGGACGGAAGGTCAAACGGCTCACCGTCAGCCACGCCTTCCACTCACCCCTCATGGAACCCATGCTCCACGACTTCCAACAAGTCCTGGAGTCGGTCGAGTTCCACTCCCCCACCCTGCCGATCATCTCCAACCTCACCGGACAACCCGCCGACCCCACCGACCTCCAGACCCCGACCTACTGGGTCCGCCACATCCGCCAGGCCGTCCGCTTCCACGACAGCCTGCACACCCTCGCCGACCAGGGCACCACCCGCTTCCTCGAAATCGGACCCGACGGCGTCCTCACCGCCCTCGCCCAACAGAACCTGGACGACACCACCGCCGCCGCCACCCAGACCAGAAAGCACACCGGACCCAAAGCCCTGCTCGACGCCGTCGCCCGCCTGCACGTCCACGGCACGACCGTCGACTGGAGCGCCTACCTCGCAGACACCGGCGCCGAAACCGTCGACCTGCCCACCTACCCCTTCCAGCACACCCACTACTGGCTCGAACCGAACACCCCCAAGAAGACGGTCCTTGCACAGGCCGTCCCCGAGGACGCCGATGCGGCCCTTGACGGCCCGACTCTGGTACAGCAGCTGGCTGCGCTCCCCCGCGCCGAGCAGGAGCGCGCGCTCCTGGACCTCGTACGGGCCGAGGCCGCGGGCGTGCTCGGGCATGCGGATGTCAACGAGGTCGAGCCGGAGAGTGCCTTCAAGGATCTGGGGTTCGACTCGCTGACCTCCGTGGAGTTCCGAAACCGGCTGCGTGCGGCGATCGGGGTCGAGCTGCCCGCGTCCCTCGTCTTCGACCACCCGGCCCCGCAGCGGCTCGCGGACCACTTGTGGGCGGAACTGCTCGGCAACGGCGAGCCGCAGGCCGCCGCGCGGGTCACGGCGGCCGCGCTCGACGAGCCGGTCGCCATCGTGTCGATGAGCTGCCGTTACCCCGGCGGGGTCGGCTCGCCCGAGGAGCTGTGGCGGCTGGTGGTGGAGGGCACGGACGCCATCGGTCCGTTCCCCTCCGACCGTGGCTGGGACATCGACAGCCTCTACGATCCCGACCCGGGCGTCTCCGGCCGTACGTACGTCCGTGAGGCGGGCTTCCTGCACGACGCGGCGGAGTTCGACGCGGAGTTCTTCGGGATCAGTCCGCGTGAGGCGCTCGCGATGGACCCGCAGCAGCGGCTGCTGCTGGAGGCGTCCTGGGAGGCGTTCGAGCGGGCCGGGATCGATCCGGCGTCGTTGCGCGGCAGCCAGACCGGTGTGTACGCGGGTGTCGTCGCCCACGACTACGGGACCCGGCTGGAGAAGGTGCCGGAGGAGCTGGAGGGCTACCTCTCCAGCGGAGGCGCCGCCAGTGTGGTCTCGGGCCGGGTCTCCTACACCTTCGGTCTCGAAGGGCCGGCGGTGACCGTCGACACGGCATGCTCGTCCTCGCTGGTCGCGATCCATCTGGCCGCGCAGTCCCTGCGGACGGGTGAGTGCTCGATGGCGCTGGCCGGCGGTGTGACCGTCATGGCGACGCCGGGCGCCTTCCTGGACTTCAGCCGCCAGCGCGGGCTCGCGCCCGACGGGCGGTGCAAGTCGTTCGCGGCGGAGGCCGACGGGACGATCTGGTCCGAGGGCATCGGTGTCCTGCTCCTCGAGCGGCTGTCCGACGCCCGTCGCCGTGGCCACCAGGTGCTCGGTGTCATCCGTGGTTCGGCCGTCAACCAGGACGGTGCCTCGAACGGCCTCTCCGCCCCCAACGGCCCCTCCCAGCAGCGGGTGATCCGGCAGGCCCTCGCCAACGCCCGTATCACGGCCGCCGATGTGGACACGGTGGAGGCACACGGCACCGGCACCAAACTCGGCGACCCGATCGAGGCACAAGCCCTCCTCGCCACCTATGGCAAGGACCGCGAACAGCCTTTGTGGCTGGGCTCGTTGAAGTCCAACATCGGGCACACACTGGCCGCCGCCGGTGTCGGCGGTGTGATCAAGATGGTGCAGGCGATGCGGCATGGGGTGCTGCCCAAGACCCTGCACGTGGATGAGCCGACTCCGCATGTGGACTGGTCGGCGGGCGCGGTGGAGCTGCTGGCCGAAGCCCGGGACTGGCCCGAGGCGGACCGGCCGCGCCGGGCGGGTGTGTCCTCCTTCGGTATCAGTGGCACCAACGCGCACATCATCGTCGAGCAGGCACCGCCAAAGGAGCAGCCCGAGGCAGAACCGGTGCGCGAACTGCCGGTCACCCCCTGGCTGTTGTCGGCCAAGAGCCAGGGAGCACTGCGGGACCAGGCCGCACGGCTCGCCGCCCACCTCTCCGGGCGCGACCACACTCCCGCCGAGATCGCCCTGTCGCTGGCCACCACCCGCGCCCGCCTCGACCAACGGGCCGTGGTCATCGGCAGCAACCTGGAGGAACTCCTCGCCGGTCTCGCGGCCGTGGCCGAGGGGAGTCCCGGCGCCCTCACCGGGAGTGCCCAGGCCGGGCGGACGGCGTTCCTGTTCACCGGTCAGGGCGCCCAACAGGCCGGTATGGGGCGTGAGTTGTATGACGCCTTCCCCGTCTTCGCCGACGCGCTGGACGCCGCATGCGCCGCACTCGACACCCATCTGGACCGGCCGCTGAAGGACGTGATGTTCGCGGCCGACAACAATCTCCTCGACCAGACCCAGTACACCCAGGCCGCCCTCTTCGCCTTCGAGATTGCCCTCCACCGGCTCGTCACCAGCTGGGGCATCACCCCCGACACCCTGGCCGGACACTCCATCGGCGAACTCACCGCCGCCCACCTCGCCGGACTGTGGACCCTGGACGACGCCGCCCGCGTGGTCACCGCACGCGGACGCCTCATGCAAGCCCTCCCCGCCGGCGGCGCCATGGCCGCCATCGAAGCAACCGAACAGGAAATCACCCCACTGCTCCGCGGACAGGCCGTCATCGCCGCCGTCAACGGACCCACCTCCACCGTCATCTCCGGCGACGAAGAATCCGTGGAAGCGGTCCTCGCCGAACTCTCGGCCCAGGGACGGAAGGTCAAACGGCTGACCGTCAGCCACGCCTTCCACTCGCCCCTCATGGAACCCATGCTCGACGACTTCCAACAGGTCCTGGAGTCGGTCGAGTTCCACTCCCCCACCCTGCCGATCATCTCCAACCTCACCGGACAACCCGCCGACCCCGACCAGCTCACCACCCCCGCCTACTGGGTCCGCCACATCCGCGAAGCCGTCCGCTTCCACGACAGCCTGCGCACCCTCGCCGACCAGAACACCACCCGCCTCCTCGAAATCGGACCCGACGGCATCCTCACCGCCCTCGCCGCAGACACCCTCGAAGACACCACGTCCATCGCCACCCAGACCCGCAAGCACACCGGGCCCACCGCACTCGTCGAGGCCCTCGCCCAGCTCCACGTCCACGGCACCCCCGTCGACTGGACCGCCTACCTCGCAGACACCGGCGCCAAAACCGTCGACCTGCCCACCTACCCCTTCCAGCACACCCACTACTGGCTCGAGAGCTCGCTGCAGAGCGTGGTTTCGACGCTCGGGGAAAGTGCGGCCGTTCCGGTGGCCGACGCTGGGGAGGCCGCGCGGCTGGCGGGGTTGCCGGAGGGCGAGCGGGTGGATGCGCTGCTGGCGCATGTGCGGGAGCAGTCCGCGGCAGTGCTCGGGTATGCGGACGCCGGTGGGGTGGTGGCGCAGCGGTCGTTCCTGGAGTCCGGGTTCGACTCGCTGACCGCAGTGGAGCTGCGCAACCGGCTCAAGGCGCTGACCGGGCTGCGGCTCGGCGCGACGCTGATGTTCGACCATCCGACGCCCGAGCGGCTGGCCGCGTATCTGGCCGAGCAGCTCGGCGCGCGCGAGGTGGCGGACGAGGCGGCCGGAGAGGGGCCGGGGCCGATCGGGTCGCTGTACTGGCGGGCCTGTGAGCTGGGCAAGTTCGACGAGGCGCAGGAGGTGCTCAAGGCCGCGTCGCTGCTGCAGGAGCAGTTCCGTACGCCGGCTGAGGGGGTTCTTCCGGAGCCGGTGCGGCTGGCGACCGGTCCGGCGGACGGTGACGGGCCGGTGCTGGTCTGCTTCCCGTCGTTCAGCCCGGTGGCGGGTCCGCACGAGTACGCCCGTTTCGCCGCGTATTTCAGGGACGTACGGGATGTGTGGGCGCTGCCGGAGCCGGGGTTCGTCGGCGGGGAGAGCCTGCCGGCGGATGTGACCGCGCTGGCCGGGGCGCATGCCGAGGCGGCCCTGCGGTGCGCGGCCGGGCGGCCGTTCGTGCTGGTGGGACGTTCGGCGGGCGGCTGGGTCGCGCACGCGGTGGCCCAGCGGCTGGAGGAACTGGGCTCGCCGGCCGCGGCGATGGTGCTGCTCGACAGCTCCTCGCCGTCGGCGATGCAGAACTCGCCCGCCGCCACGGAGATGGCGAAGGCGATGCTCGACCGCGAGAACACCTTCGACCTGCTCAGCGACGAGCGGTTGTCGGCGATGGGCGGCTACATCCGGGTCTTCGAGGGCTGGGAGCCGCGGGGCCTGGCCACCCGGACGCTGCTGATCCGTGCCTCCGAGCACTTCGCGCAGGAGGCGCCGGACGGGGACGGCTGGCGGGCGGACTGGGAGTTCGCGGACGACCGGCTGGACGTGCCCGGAAACCACTTCACGATCCTCGAGGACCTTTCACACTCCACCGCCGGGGCGGCACACGGCTGGCTGGAGGCGCTCACGGACGACGGCAACCAGGGAGAAAACCGATGAAGATCATCATTGTGGGCGCCGGTGTGGGCGGCGTGGCCGCTGCGGTCGCGCTGTCGCAGCGCCACGAGGTGGAGGTGTATGAGGCCGCCGACCAGCTGCGTACGGACGGCAACGGCGTGCTGCTGTACCCCAACGCCACGGGAATCCTCGACGAGTTGGGGGTCCCGGCCGAGAGCGTCGACGGGGCGCGTATGGAGGCGCTGGACCTGGTCGCGGACGGGGACACCCGGCTGATGCGGCTGGATCTGTCGCGGCTGGCGCGGCACTTCGGTGCCGAGATCCTGGTGACCAAGCGCGGTCATGTGCTGGCGAAGCTGGCCGGGCGGCTGCCGGACGGCGTGGTGCGGTTCGGCAAGCGGGCGGTGGCCGTCGAGGAGGCCGGCGGGAAGGCGACCGTGGCCTTCGAGGACGGCACGCGGGCCGTGGGTGATGTGGTGCTGGGTGCGGACGGGCACCGGTCGCAGGTGCGGCGGCTGCTGGTGGACGAGCAGCCGGCCGTCTATCTGGGCGATGCGACCTGGCACGGCATCACCAAGCTGCCGCACGAGTTCGCCCATGGTTCGCGGATCCACTCGCTGTACGGCAAGGAGGGCATCTGTGTGGTGCACCCCGTCGGCGGTGGCGAGGTGTACTGGGCGTTCGAACTGCCCTTCAGGGACGGCGACACGGCCCCGCCCGGGGTGGACGGCAGGCCGGCCGCGCCGGGTGCCTCCGCGGTGCGTAACCTGCGGGAGCGGTTCGGGCACTGGACGTCCACGCCGATGCCGACGCTGCTGGAGACGATCACCGACGCGGATGTCGGTGTCTTTCCGCACATCCTGCACAGCGTGCGGGAGAACTGGTCCGCCGGGCCGGTGACCCTGCTGGGCGACGCGGCGCACGCGGTGCCGCCGCGGCTGGGCATGGGTCTGTGCCAGGCGCTGGAGGACGCGTGGGTGCTGAACCGGGTGCTGTCCCAGCCGGGGGCGACTCCTCGGGAGGCGTTGCGCCGGTACGAGGCGCTGCGCTGGCCCCGGATGCGGAAGATGCACTCGATCGCCACGATGATGGGCCGCCGCAATCTGCCGCTGCCGCCCGGGCTGCTGCGTGTGGTGGGCGGCCTGCTGCCGATGACCTCGTACCAGCGGTCCCAGCTGCGCAGTCTGAGCAACTACTTGAACGACGACGCTCCGCCGCTGCCGGCGCGGTCGCTGCGGGTGGCGTGATCCGTTCCCGCTGCTGCCGGTGACGGTTCGGCCCCCTCTCGTGGGAGAGGGGGCCGAACCTCTTCGGGGTGGGCCCGCGGGGGACGGGCCCTTTCAGGGGGTCGGTCAGGCCGGGCGGCGGAAGCCGCGGACGGCGACGGGGATGGCGATCGCGCCGATCGCCGCGGAGAGGGCGACCGCGATGAGGGCGCCCCAGCCGACGGGGTGGGCGAGAGTGAGGTCGCGGGCGGCCTCGACGCCGTACGTCATCGGGTTGACCGTGGCGACCGCGCCGAGCCAGCCGGGCAGGCCGTCGACGGGGACGAAGGCGTTGGAGGCGAACATCAGCGGGAACATGGCCAGGAAGCCGACCGCCTGCATGGACTCGCCGTTGCGCAGCCAGACCGCGAGGGCGAGGAACACCCAGCCCAGCCCCCAGCCGATGGCCAGGGCGAGCCCGAAGGCGCCGAGGATGCCCAGGACGCCGCCGGCCGGTGAGAAGCCGAACAGTGCGACGGCCAGGAGCACCATGAGGGCGAGCCGGATGGCGCCGCGGGCCAGGTCGAAGACGCTGCGGGCGACCAGGACCGAGCCCAGCCAGATCGGCAGGGTGCGGAAGCGGGCCACCATGCCGTTCTTGATCTCTTCGTTGAGGCCGGTGCCGGACAGCAGTGCCGACTGCATGGCCGTGTTGACCATGATCGCCGGGACGAGGAAGTCGATGTAGCTGACGCCCGCGGGGAAGTCCGGTGTCTTGGAGATGCTGTTGAAGATCTGCCCGAACAGCAGCAGGAGGATCAGCGGCTGGAGCACGCTGAACAGCAGGAGTTTGGGGTCGGTGACGAGCCGCCTGAGCGACTTCTCGCTGAGGACGAGGATCTGGGTGGCGACGCCGGTGCCGCGCCAGGTGTCGGTGCGTAATGCGGTGGCGGTCGCCTTGGGAACGGTGCTGGTCATGGCCGGTCTCCTTTCGTGATCAGGCTGTTGCGACCGCCGCGGGGCGGTGGGCGTAGGTGAGGTACACGTCGTCGAGAGTGGGTTCCGCCATGGACAGCCCGGTGAAGTCGATGCCGTGCTCGTCCAGGGCACGGACGACGGTGGCGACGTCGCGGGCCGCCGTCAGCGGGGTGGTGACGGTGGTGCCGCCCTCGTCGTGGGCGGGTGCGAGGCCGGCGCGCAGCAGTGCCTCGGTCGCCTGCGGCACGAGGCTCGCGTTGTCGAAGGTGACGGTGACGGAGTGCTGTCCGGCCCGTGCCTTGAGCTCGGCGGGGGTGCCGGAGGCCACGACGCGGCCCGAGGCGAGCAGGATGATGGAGTCGGCGAGCCGGTCGGCCTCCTCCAGGTACTGGGTGGTCAGCAGGACGGTGGCGCCCGCGCGGACCTGCTGTTCGACGACCTCCCACAGGGCGAGCCGGGCGGCCGGGTCGAGGCCGGTGGTCGGCTCGTCGAGGAAGATGACCTCGGGGTTGCCGATGAGTCCGGCGGCGAGGTCGAGGCGCCTGCGCATGCCGCCCGAGTAGGTGCGGACGGGTTTGCGGGCGGCGCCGGTCAGGTCGAACAGGGTGATGAGTTCGTCCGCGCGCGCGGCGGCCTGGCGGCGGCCCGCGCCGAGCAGTCGCGCCAGGAGCACCAGGTTGTCGACGGCGGACAGCCCGTCGTCGACGGAGGCGAACTGGCCGGTGACGCCGATCCTGCGGCGTACCTCGTCGGGCCGCCGTGTCACGTCGTACCCGGCGATCCTGGCGGTGCCCGCGGTCGGGGGCAGCGTGGTGGTCAGGATGTCGACCAGGGTGGTCTTGCCCGCGCCGTTGTGTCCGAGCAGTGCGAGGACGGTGCCGCGGGGCACCGCCAGGCTCACGTCCTCCAGGACGGTGGCGGTTCCGTATGTCTTGGTGAGGCCCACGGCCTCGATCACGGAATCGTTCATGGGTGTCTCCCTCCCTCCGGTGCGTGCCGCACGGGTCGGTGTGCTGGTGGTGCGGTCCTGTCTGGTGGTGCGGTCCTTGTGCGGTGCGGCGAGATCGGGGCGGGCGGCGTGCTGCCGCCCGCCCCTCTCGCCCCGCCGCGGGGGATTTTCGGCGGGTCAGATGGTGATGACGGTCCGCTTGCCGGGAACGTCCGCCTCCCAGCGGGTCTCGATCTCCGAGAGCGGGGCGGTCACCACGTCGATCTTCAGGTTGCCGGCGGCCGTCTCCGTCATGACGCGGCCCCAGATCGCCTTGACCTCGTCGAGGTCGGGCAGGGAGCCGGAGCCGATGATGGTCACACCGCTGCGGCGCAGCGCGTTGCCGTCGATGGCGGCGAGCCGGCCGGCGCTGTTGCCGATCTGCAGGTAGCGGACGCCGGACTTGACGACGAGTTCGCGGGGCAGGGCCTCGAGGAACTGTTCGGCCGGGTGGCCCCACACGTAGTCGAGCACGACGTTGAATCCGTCGCCGATGGCGTCCGCGTACGCGGCGGCGACCTCCTCGTCGCTTCCGCCGAGCGGGACGATCGCGTCCGCCCCGCGGTTCAGGAGCTGCTTGAGGACCTCCTCGTTGCGGCCGGCGGCGACGACGCGGCCGGCGCCCAGGATCTTGGCGATCTGGACGGCGAGCTGGCCGGCGACACCGGTGGCGCCGAGGACGAGCACGGACTCGCCCTGCTGGAGCTGGATGTGGGAGGCCAGCGGCAGCCAGGACGACAGGGAGGGGTTGATGAGCCCGGCCGCGGTGATGTCGTCGACGCCGTCCGGGACGTCGAAGAGCAGGATGCCGGGGGACACGCTCTTCTCGGCCAGCGAGCCGAACGGGGCGCGGCGGGCGCCGAATCCGACCCGGCGGCCGTCGGGCAGTGTGCCGACGCCCTCGACGCCGGCGACGAACGGCGGGGTGCGTCCCTCCGAGTAGTCGGGGTCGCGGGTGACCAGGCGGGTCAGGTTGGTCAGGGCGGCGGCCTTGACATCGATCAGGACCTCACCCTGGCCGGCGGTCGGCTCCTCGAACTCGGCGTAACGGGGGGCCTGGCCGACGGTGTGAACTACAGCTGCGCGCATGGGGATGCCTCCAGAATGTGGCCATAAGGGATTTCGCATTGCTTACCGGTAGATGTGCTGGTGCCAGTGCGGGAAACGGGCGTACGTGTGACGCGCGAGGTGCTCGTACCGGCGAGGCGCATGCCTTGGTCATCCCGTACGGCACTCTCGTATGACTCGAGCGTGACTGGAGCCGTCCGTTCCGATCCGGCGGACCGGAACGGACGTAGCGCGGATCAGTGCTGGTCAGAAGGCGAGGACGCCCTTGATGCGGTCCATGGCGAGTTCCATGAGATCGGGTAGCTGGGGGGCACAGTCCCGGTCCAGCCAGTACTGGGCCGCCTGCGCGAAGGCCGCGTTGACGGCCGCCGCCGCGAGGCGCACCTCGAAGTCGTCGGGGCTGCGGCCGACCCGGTCGGCCAGGAGGTTGACCAGCTGGTCGAGGTTGGTGCGCTCCTCCCTCATCAGCCGGTCCCGCAGGGCGGGGACGCTGCTCATCAGACGGTGCCTGAGCAACAGGGCTTGGTGGTCGGCCTCCAGCAGACGGGCGGCGAACTCCTGGTAGACGGTGCGGACGACCTCCGCGAGCGGTTCGCCTGGCCGGACGGCCGAGCGAACGCGCGCTCCAGGAAGGGGTCGTAGCCCTCGTTGAAGAGCACGTCCTCCTTGGCGCGGAAGTGACGGTAGAAGGTGGCCGACGAGATGCCCGCGGCGCTCGCGATCTGCTCGACGGTGGTCGCCTCGAAGCCCTGCTTCACGAAGAGAGCCAGCGCCTCACGGCGTGCCTCACCCATCACGCGCTGCCGGTTGGCCTCACGCAGCCCCATGTCCATCACCCCGTCCCTGCATCCAGAGAGAACCTATCACTTCGAGAGGCCATCTCACTTCGAGAGGCCATCTCACTTCGAGAGCCTCTCTCATATCGAGAGACTCTATCACTTTCGGGGGCGGCGTCAAGCGGCTTCGACCGAGCCCCGGCCGGACCCCGGCCGCACCTGGGCCGGACCCCGACCGCGGGCACCGGCCCCGCGGGCCGCCCGCCACGCGAATTCCATACCTCGAAAGCCCTCTCGGACAACCACCCCTATCGAACCCCTATCACCCCCTGCTTTCCGTCGGAAAATCGCCCGATAATCCATTGTGGCGAATTACCGCCCGGCGCCTGTATGTTCAACGGTGCGACCTTCATGCCAATGAAATTCTGCGGTGCAGAAAGGGATCACCACATGATGCCGGTAGTTTCGCCGCTTCCACGAATACTCGGTGTCGGGACGGCGACTCCGCCGCACAGCTACTCGCAGCAGGAAGTTCTGGACGCCTTCGGCATCGAGAACGAGAAAATAGTCTCGGTCTTTCAGAACAGCGCGATCGAGCGCCGCTATCTGAACCTTCCCCCGGTGGGGGAGGACGGCCGGCGCCGCATGGAGAGCCAGGGCGAACTGCTCGCCAAGCACGCCAGGTGGGGCGTCGACATGGGCGCCCGGGCGCTGCGGTCCTGCCTCAAGGACATCGGCGCCGAGCCGGACGACATCGGCTACCTCGCCTGCGTCACCACCACGGGTTTCCTCACCCCCGGCCTCAGCGCGAAACTGATCAAGGAGCTGCCGCTGTCCCCGCACACCCGTCGGCTCGACGTGGTCGGCATGGGCTGCAACGCGGGTCTCAACGGGCTGACCGCCACGACCGCCTGGGCCTCGGCCAACCCCGGCCGACTCGCCCTGATGGTGTGCTCCGAGTCCTGCTCGGCCGCGTACGTCTTCGACGGCACCATGCGGACCGCCGTCGTCAACAGCCTGTTCGGGGACGGCGCCGCGGCCGTCGCCGTCATGGCCGACGGCGAGGGAGGCGGCACCCGTCCCGGGGCCACGGTGCTCAAGTTCGCGAGCTACATGATCACCGAGGCGATCGACGCGATGCGCTACGACTGGGACGACGAGGCCGGGAAGTTCAGCTTCTTCCTCGACCGCGAGGTTCCCTACGCGGTCGGCGCCCACGCCGAGATCGTCATCGGTGAGCTGCTCGACGGCACCGGGCTGCGGCGCAGCGACATCGCCCACTGGATCGTGCATTCCGGTGGAAAGAAGGTCATCGACTCGGTGGACGTCAATCTCGGACTCACCCGGCACGACCTTCGCCACACGACGAGTGTGCTGCGCGACTACGGAAATCTCTCCAGCGGTTCCTTCCTCTTCTCCTATCAACGGCTGCTGGAGGAAGGCGTCGTCCAAAAGGGCGAGCACGGAATCTTCATGACCATGGGTCCCGGATCGCAGATCGAGACGGCGCTCGTCCAGTACTGAACTCCACTCACAGGAAAGCGGGATTCGGAGTGACCACCGACCTCATCGGGCTCGGAGACCGGGCCGACATCATCCTCGACATCGACGCCTCCACGCCGCTCACGGATTCCCTGATCCGGTCGGTCGCCGAGGTGTGCGACGGGGCGGAGGACAGCGCCGAAGCCGTCGTGATCCTCCGGCTCGCCGACCGCTCGCTGCCCGGCACGCCCGAGACGGCCTGGCCCGGTGACACGGGCGTGCACGCCGTGAACAAGTGGGAGCGGGTGCTGCGCAGGCTGGAGCGGCTGCCCGCCGCCACCATCGCCGTCGTCCAGGGCGCCGTCGGCGGCCCCGCCCTGGAACTGCTGCTGGCCATGGACTACCGGATCGGCACCCCGGACGTCGTCGTCCGCCCGCCCTTCCTGGGCCGTGACCCGTGGCCGGGCATGCTGCTGCACCGGCTGTCCCAGCAGACCGGGGTGGCCGCGGCCCGCCGTATCACGCTGTTCGGCAGCGAGATATCCGCCGAACGCGCCCTGCACACCGGGATCCTGGACGAACTCGCGCCCGCCGACGACCTGGCGGCCCCGGTCGCGGCCGCCGCCAAGCTGGCCACCGGCCTGGCCGGCAGCGAGCTGGCCATCCGCCGCCGGCTCGTGCTGGACGCGTCGACCACCGCCTTCGAGGAGTCGCTGGGCGCCCATCTGTCCGCGTGCGACCGCGCCCTGCGCCGCGCCCGCACCCGTACCTCGGCAGCCGAAGGGAGCGCCGCGTGACCTTCCCCCTGACCGGAGACCTCAACCAGGACAGCGCCGTCCTGACCGAGGTCACGTCCGCCGGCGAGGCCGTCCTCGCGGCCCTGCCGCCCAAACCGGCCCGCGACGCCGAGCAGCAGGGGCGGGCCGACCAGGTGCACACGAGCGGCCGGGCGCTGCGCGCCGCGTTCCTGCGTCACCACACCGAGGCCGTCTACGACGAGCTGACCGGCGGCGGTCCGCGCCCGCGCATCGACGAACTCGTCGAGTCCGCCGCCGAGGCCTTCCCCGGCCTGGTCCCCACCCGCGGGCAGCTCGCCGCGGAACAGGAGCTGCCGCAGGCCGAGAAGGAAGGGCGGGAGATCGACCAGGGCATCTTCTTCCATGAGGTGCTGCGCTCGCCGCAGGCCGGCCGCCACCTCCTGGACAGCATGCGCAAGCCCACCCGGCGCGCGCTGGACCTGCTGCCGGAGTTCCGCCGCACCGGCCGTCTGCGGCTGGGCGCGGTCGACATCGAGCGGGGCGGGGACGGCGGCGCCCGGCTCACCGTCGTCAACAACCACTGCCTCAACGCCGAGGACAACCGGCATGTCGAGGACATGGAGACCGCCGTCGACCTCACCCTGCTCGACCCCGGGGTGAAGGTCGGCGTGCTGCGCGGCGGGGTGATGGACCACCCCCGCTACCAGGGCCGCCGTGTCTTCAGCGCCGGCATCAACCTGGCCCATCTGCACGAGGGGCGGATCAGTTACGTCGACTTCCTGCTGCGCCGCGAGCTCGGCTACATCGCCAAGCTGCTGCGCGGCCACTGTCCCGACCAGAGCTCGGCCTGGCCGGCGCCGCTGCCGGACAAGCCGTGGGTGGCCGCGGTGGACACCTTCGCCATCGGCGGGGGCGCCCAGCTGCTGCTGGCCTTCGACCACGTCATCGGTGCCGCGGACAGCTACTTCAGCCTGCCCGCCGCCCAGGAGGGCATCGTGCCCGGCGCCGGCAATCTGCGGCTCGGGCGCATCACGAACGGGCGGGTGTCGCGCCAGGTGATCCTGTGGGGCCGCAAGATCTGGGCCCACGAGCCGGACGGGCGGCTGCTGTTCGACGAGGTCGTCGACCCCAAGGAGGTCGGCGACGCGGCCGAGCGTGCGGTGGCCCGGCTGGCGAGTCCGGCGGTGCTCGCCAACAAGCGGATGCTGAACCTGGCGGAGGAGCCGCCCGAGCAGTTCCGGCTGTACATGGCGGAGTTCGCCCTCCAGCAGGCCGTACGGCTGTACGCGGACGACGTGCTCGGCAAGGTGCACCGGTTCGCCGGGAAGTCCCGGTCCGTACGCGGGACGGTGGCCGCGTGAAGCCCGTGGACGCGATGCTCGAGATCCTGCGGGACGAGGGCGTCGACCGGGTCTTCGGCAATCCCGGCACCAGCGAACTGCCCTTCACCGACGCGCTCGCCGACGCGCCGGACATCGAGTACGTCCTCGGGGTGCACGAGGGCTCGGTGGTGGCCATGGCCGACGGGTACGCCCGGGCCACGGGCCGGCCCGCGTTCGTCAGCCTGCACATCGCCGCCGGGCTCGCCAACGGCCTCGTCGGCCTGCTGAACGCGTCCCGTTCGCGTACGCCGCTGGTGGTGACGGCGGGTCAGCAGGACCGCCGCCATCTGGCCACCGACCCGATGCTCTCCGGAGACCTGGTGGGCCTGGCGAAGGCCGCGGTCAAGCACACCTTCGACGTCCAGCACGCCCACGACCTGCCGTTCATGCTGCGGCGCGCCTTCGCGCTGGCCCAGCAGCCGCCCGCCGGACCGGTGTTCCTGTCGCTGCCGATGGATCTGTTGCAGGAGACCGGCCCGGTCGAGGTACCCGGCCGGTCGGTGCGGGCCCCGCTGGGCGCCGCCACCCGGCTCCAGCGGGCGGCCGACCTCCTGGCGGCCGCCGACAACCCCGCGATCGTGGCGGGCGACGGTATTGGCCGCGAGGGCGCCGTACCCCAACTGGTGGCGGTGGCCGAGGCGTTGGGTGCACTCGTGCACCACCAGCCGATGCACGACGGCGTCGACTTCCCCGGCTCGCACCCGTTGCACGCCGGGATGCTGCCGGCCACCCACGCCGGTATCCGGGAGCAGCTCACCGGCCACGACGTGGTGTTCGTCATCGGCACGCACGCCTTCATGGCCCACCACTACACGCCCGGCTCCCCCGTCCCGGACAACACCCGCGTCGTCCAGCTGGACTCCGACCCGGCCGAGCTGGGCCGCAACTTCCCGGTGGCGCTGGGACTGCACGGCGGTATCGGAGCGACGCTGGCCGCGCTGGCGCCGCTGCTGCGAGGCCGGGTGCCGCGGGCGGCGGAACGCATCGAACGCGCGGGCCGTGCGCACGCGGCACGCCGCTCGCGTACCGAGGCGCAGGCGCGGGCGGGCTACGGCGAGGCCCCGCTGGACCCGCTGACGGCCGCGCACGCGGTCGCGGCCGGGCTGCCGGAGGACGCCGTGGTCGTCGAGGAGGCGATCACCACCGGGATCCGGCTGCGCCAGGTGCTGTCCCTGGACCGCCCGGGTTCGTACGTCCACACGGTGGGCGGCGGCCTCGGGTGGGGCATCGGGGCGGCTGTCGGCAGAAGGCTCGGCGGCCCGGACCGGCCCGTGGTGGCCGTGCTCGGCGACGGCTGCACGATGTTCGGGCTGCAGGGCCTGTGGTCGGCAGCCCGGTACGAGGTGCCGGTCACCTTCGTGGTGATGAACAACGGCGAGTACCGCACGCTCAAGGAGACCCTCGACTCCTGGGACAGCCGCTCCACCCGCCGCGGCCGCTACGTCGGCCTCGACCTGTCCCCGGACCGCCTCGACTTCACCAGGGCGGCGGAGTTCTTCGGCATCGAGGCGGTACGCGCGACCGGCGCCGACCACCTCGCGGAGACCGTGGCCAAGTCCGCCTGCTCCGATGCCCCGTTGCTCATCGACGTACCGGTCAACGGCCACGGCTGATCACCCGCCACGACTGAGGGAGAGCTGGAAGATGCCCCGATTGGTGGACCCCACCGCACTGCACGGGAAGGTGTTCAGCCAGGGCTGGCGGGCCCCCGCGGGCGGCGCCGCCGCCACGACGGAGCCCGCGACAGGCCGCGCCCTCGCCACGGTGGGTACGGCCGACGCCTCGGACATCCGCGCGGCGGCCCGCGGCGCCGCCCTCGCCCAGCCCGCGTGGGCCGCGACGCCTGCGGCCGAGCGGGCCGCGGTGCTGCGCCGGGCCGCGCAACTGCTGGAGGCGCACGCCCCCGAGGTCGTGTCGTGGCTCATCCGCGAGGGCGGCGGCGTACGCGGCAAGGCGGAGTACGAAGTCGGTGCCGTGGCCGACGAGCTGTGGGCCGCCGCCGCACTGCCCGGCCGCCCGCACGGCCATCTGCTGCCCTCGCAGCCCGGCCGGCACAGCGTGGGCCGGCGCATCCCGCTGGGCGTGGTCGGGGTGATCAGCCCGTGGAACGTGCCCCTGCTCCTCGGCATGCGCGCGGTCGCCCCCGCCCTGGCCCTGGGCAACGCCGTCGTCCTCAAACCGGACGAGCAGACCCCGGTCTCCGGCGGCTGGGTGACAGCCCGGCTGTTCGAGGAGGCCGGACTGCCCGAGGGTGTCCTCCACGTGCTGCCCGGCGACGCCGGGCCAGGTGCGGCGCTGACCTCCGACCCGGACGTGGCGATGATCGCGTTCACCGGTTCCACCGCGGTCGGCCGTGAGGTCGGCCGCACCACGGGCCGCCTGCTGAAGCGGGCTTCGCTGGAACTGGGCGGCAACAACGCGCTGATCGTGCTGGACGACGCGGACCTCGACGTCGCCGCCTCGGCCGGCGCCTGGGCCTCCTTCTTCCACTCCGGGCAGGTGTGCATGGCCGCCGGCCGGCACATCGTGCTGGAGTCGGTCGCCGAGGCGTATACGGAGCGGCTGGCCAAGCGGGCCGAGCAGCTGACCGTGGGCGACCCGTGGACGGCGGACGTCGACCTCGGACCGCTGATCAGCGACGGCCAACTGGCCCGGGTGAAACGGCTCGTGGCCGAGACCGTGGCCGCCGGAGCCCGCGTGCTGACCGGCGGCACCCACACCGGTCCGTTCTACCGGCCCACGGTGCTGGCCGGCGTGACGGCGGCGATGCCGGCGTTCCGCGAGGAGATCTTCGGCCCGGTGGCCCCGGTGATCGTGGTGGCCGACGACGACGAGGCCGTCGCGGTGGCCAACGACACGGAGTACGGGCTGTCCGCGGCCGTCCAGAGCGGATCCGCCGAACGCGGTCTGGCGCTCGCGGAACGCTTGAGGACGGGGCTGGTCCACGTCAACGACCAGACGGTCAACGACGAGGCGCATATACCGTTCGGCGGGCGCGGCGCCTCCGGCAACGGCAGCCGCCACGGCTCGGAGAACAGCTGGGACGAGTACACCCAGTGGCAGTGGCTGACCGTACGCGGCACGGCACTGCCGTATCCCTTCTGACGCCTCGACGAGAGGAGCCGCAGCGTGTCCGACGAGCCGCGCCGCGTGCGCTACGACAAACGCGGCCACGTCGCCCGTATCACCCTGGACCGGCCGCACGTGCTGAACGCGATGGACCTCGCCACGCACGCCGAACTCGCCAGGATCTGGGACGACTTCGAGGCCGACGACGACATCTGGGTGGGTGTCCTCACCGGAGCCGGTGAGCGCGCCTTCTCCGTCGGCCAGGATCTCAAGGAACTGGTCCGCCGGTTCGACGAGGACACCGCGGGCGCCGCGGTCTCCACCTTCGGCAGCCGCGGCAAGCCCGGCTGGCCCCGGCTGTCCGAGCGCTTCTCCCTGTCCAAACCGCTGATCGCCCGCGTCAACGGCTACGCGCTCGGCGGCGGCTTCGAACTCGCCCTCGCCTGCGACATCGTCGTCGCCGCCGAACACGCCGAGTTCGCCCTGACCGAGGCCCGGCTCGGCCTGATGGCCGGCGCCGGCGGTGTGTTCCGGCTGACCCGGCAGGCGCCGTACCGGGCGGCGATGGGCCACCTGCTGACCGGCCGCCGCATGTCGGCGGCCCGCGCGTACGAACTGGGGCTGGTCAACGAGGCCGTGCCGTACGACGAGTTGGACGACTGCGTCGACGGCTGGCTGGAGGACATGCTGCGCTGCGCGCCCCTGTCCTTGCGTGCCATCAAGGAAGCCGCGGCCACGTCGGCCACGATGCCCCTGGAACAGGCCTTCGCCACGCGGTACGTCTGGGAGGAGCGCCGGATGCACAGCCGGGACGCGGAGGAAGGCCCGCGGGCCTTCGTGGAGAAGCGCCCCCCGAAGTGGACGGGGACCTGATCCGTCTTTGCGACGCGCCTCGACGCGATCGCCCCCGGCCTCGACCGGCCGGGGGCGATGCTCTGCGCGTCAGGCCGCGCCCTGCCAGCTGTGCGGGGCGCCGAAGTACGTACGGCGTTCCAGGCGTCGCCAGGGGGCCGCCGAGGGCCGGTCCTCGTCCGGGTCCGCTTCCATCCCGCCGGCCGCCGCTGCCCGGGCCAGCAGGACCGCGGTCAGGGCGGCCAGCTCCTCGGGTCCGGCATGGCCTTTCTCGACACGCAGGATTCGGTCGTCGTCGCTCACGATGAGTCTCCGTTCATTGCGGGGGGTTGCCGTGTTTGCGGGAGGGCAGGTCCGCGTGCTTGGTGTGCAGCATCGCGAGTGACTTGATGAGGATCTCGCGGGTCTCGGCGGGGTCGATGACGTCGTCGACCAGGCCGCGTTCGGCCGCGTAGTAGGGGTGCATCAGCTCGGCCTTGTACTCCTTGACCATGCGCGCGCGCATGGCCTCGGGATCGGCGGCGTCGGCGATCTGGCGGCGGAAGATGACGTTGGCGGCGCCCTCGGCGCCCATCACGGCGATCTCGTTCGTCGGCCAGGCGTAGGTGAGGTCCGCGCCGATGGACTGGCTGTCCATGACGATGTAGGCGCCGCCGTACGCCTTGCGCAGGATGAGGGAGATCCGCGGCACCGTCGCGTTGCAGTACGCGTAGAGCAGCTTCGCGCCGTGCCGGATGATCCCGCCGTGCTCCTGGTCGACACCCGGCAGGAACCCGGGCACGTCCAGCAGGGTCACCAGAGGAATGCTGAAGGCGTCACACAACTGCACGAAACGGGCCGCTTTTTCGGAGGCCTCGATGTCGAGGACACCGGCCAGGCTCTGCGGCTGGTTGGCGACGATGCCGACGACCATGCCGTCGAGGCGGGCCAGCGCGCAGATGATGTTGCGGGCCCAGCGCTCGTGGATCTCCAGGTAGTCGCCGTCGTCGACGAGTTCCTCGATGACCTTGGTCATGTCGTACGGGCGGTTGCCGTCGGCCGGGACCAGGTCCAGCAGCACCTCGCTGCGGCGGTCGGCCGGGTCGGAGGACTGCGCCCGCGGCGGGTTCTCGCGGTTGTTCTGCGGCAGCATCGACAGGAGGTAGCGCACCTCGGCGATGCAGGTCTCCTCGTCGTCGTAGGCGAAGTGGCAGACGCCGGAGGTCTCCGCGTGGACGTCGGCGCCGCCCAGGCCGTTCTGGGTGATCTCCTCGCCCGTCACCGCCTTGACCACGTCCGGGCCGGTGATGAACATCTGCGAGGTCTCGCGGACCATGAACACGAAGTCCGTCAGCGCCGGCGAGTAGGCCGCGCCGCCGGCGCACGGGCCGAGCATCACAGAGATCTGCGGGATGACCCCGGAGGCCTTCGTGTTGCGCTGGAAGATGCCGCCGTAGCCGGCGAGCGCCGAGACGCCCTCCTGGATACGGGCGCCGGCACCGTCGTTCAAAGACACCAGCGGCGCACCCGCCGCGATGGCCATGTCCATGATCTTGTGGATCTTCGTGGCGTGGGCCTCGCCCAGCGCCCCGCCGAAGATCCGGAAGTCGTGGGCGTACACGAAGACCGTACGGCCCTCGACCGTGCCCCAGCCGGTGATGACACCGTCGGTGTACGGCCTCTTGGCCTCCAGGCCGAAACCGGTCGCCCGGTGCCGGCGCAGCTGCTCGACCTCCCGGAACGAACCCGCGTCCAGCAGCAGCCCGATGCGCTCCCGGGCGGTCAGCTTGCCCTTGGCGTGCTGCGCCGCCGTCGCCTTCTCGCTCGGGCCACGCAACGCCTCCGCACGGATCTCCCGCAGCTCAAGAATCGACATTCCATAGACTCCGAATACGAGACGGTTTCTGTGAAACGTACCGCCGGAAAGGCCATTTCAATGATCTTTTTCCGGTAAATAGGGGCCCCCGAACTCAAGAGAATTCGGAAATAGGGGTTCGCGGGGCGACGGATACGGGCCGGCAGGGGGACTTCAGGTGACGCCCTTCGGCAGCAGCCGACGGGCGAGTTCGCCGATCAGGTCGTCGCCGGCGTACGGGGCGAGCACCTCGGGGACGGTGAGGTCGTCGAGGCGCAGCTCCAGCATGGCGAGGCAGCCGGCGCGGTCGGCCTCCATGCGCTCGTGGACCTGGCGCAGCAGGAGCGCCACGAGGCCGGTCGAGGGCTCGGCGCGCATGACGTCGGCGACCTGCTCCGGGTCGGGCGCGATGCGTTCGTCGGTACGCCGCATGAGCTGCAGCAGCAGCTCGTCCCGGTTGCGGAAGTAGTTGGAGGACGTGCCGACCGGCACGCCCGCCCGGGCGTCGACCGCGCGCAGGGTGAGGCCGCGCGAGCCTTCGCGGGCGAGAACGTCGATGGCCGCGTCGAGGAGGGCGGTGCGGTTTCGGTGTCCGCCGGCCCAAGCCGCGCTCCGTGCCCCGCCCCCGTCCGCTTCCCAAGCCCGGCGCGCGGCGGTGAACCGCGGCCCACTCCACTCGGTGAAGGAGAATCGCCGGTCCCGGAAAGTCCTCGGGGCCGGCGATTCTCTTGTGCTGTCGATGTGGATCCGCTGCTCAGCCGGCCTTGCGCCGGAATTGGCGCTTCTGCCCGGCCGGACCGCTCATGCCCTTCACCTTCAGCCGGCCGTCCTCGTGCGCCTGGCGGTCCCTGTTCGTGTTCCGCTTGCGCGCGAGGACCTCACGGAATTTGCGCCGGTTCTCGTCCTCCGTGGAATTGTTCTCCGGGGTTTCTGCCATACGAGCCTCCTGTGGGAGATGTGTGAGGGAAGGGAATTCGGCCTGGGCCGGGTCGGGGACGGGACCGCCGGCGGCGGAGTCGTCCTTGGCGTTCGCCGCGGCGCCGGCGTTCGTCGGCTCGCTGCGCGGGAGCAGCGGGGTGAGGGCGGCGGTCAGCAGGAAGGCGGCGACGTTGCACCACGGGGTGAGGCAGACCGCAGAGGTGAAGTCGGCCGCGGCGGCCGCGCTCTCGCCCCGGCGCCGACGAGTCCGAGGAGGACCGCTCCGACGGCCGCGGTACCGGTCGCCGAGCCGAACTGCGTCGCGGTGTTGACGACGCCGGACCCCGCGCCCGCGTCCTCGGGGGGCAGGTCGATCTCCGGCTCGCCCGTCAGGGCGGCTGCGCGGGGCAGCAGCGCTTCGTCGGCGATGCCGTCGCCCAGGTCGACCAGGCGGATCACACGTTCGGCGTACTCGCCGCGCGCCGCGCGGACCAAGCCCCGCAGCGGTGCCCGCAGCGGGTCGCGGACGTCGTTGTCCGCGCCCGCCGCCGAACGTGTGATCCACACCAACTCGGCACCGTTCAGCCGGGGTTCGCCCGGCAGACGTTGCAGAGTACGCAGCGCGGAAGCGGTCAGCTCCTGCGCAGCGTCGGCGATGTCGCCACGACCGGCTGTCGGCGCCACCGGCGTGGTCGCGTCGACGGCCAGTCGAGCGGGCGCCTGCCACCCGTTGTCCAGGCGGGCAGGCAGTACATCCACATCAGCCACATGGTCGGCCTCCAGGCTCTCGGACACCCCGGCGCTGTCACCGAGGACCCACGTTCCGTCCGCCGGTGTCTCCTGCTCGGGCAGGGCACGCGGCGTCCGGAAGCCGACGCGGTAGTGGTCACGCCGGCCGCGTCACTGCCGGCTCCGAGACGGCCGGCGCCGCGATGCGCTCACCGCGGGCCGGCCGGGGCAGCCAGGCCTGCTTCAGCTCCCGGCTGCAGCCACCGCCGCCGTACTCGCGGCACGTACAGCCCGAGCAGGCCTTCGTCCGCGAGCAGCCGGATGATCTCGGGCGGGGTGCGCCGGGCGCGGTGCCAGGTGCCGGCGCAGGGGGCCATGTGGCGGTCGCGGAAGGCCCTGAACTCCTTGCGGGCCTGCTCCTGCTGCGCGGTGAGCGCTCCGGTCATCGTCTCGGTCCGCTCTCGCCTACAGCGCTGCCGGGGCGGAGAGCTTGCGTGTGACGAAGGCGTCGAGCGCGCTGATGGACCGGAAGTACTCCAGCTCCAGGTCCTCGTTCTCGACCGTGATGCCGAATTCGTGCTCGACGAAGGACACCAGCTGCATCGCGAACATCGAGCTGACGAAGCCGAGTTCGAAGATGTCGTCGTCGTCCTTGAGGTCCTGCACCGGGAAGAAGCGGGAGAGGTACTCCGCGGCCCTGGCCCTGTTGTCCGTGCTCATCTCGTCATCCGTCCTGTTGTCATGGTGTCGTGGCGGTCGCGGAGAGGAAGGGGGCGGGCGTCAGCGGTACTTGTGGAAGCCCTCGCAGCTCTTTCGCCCGAGCAGGCGGCCATCTTCTTCAGCAGCGCATCAGCACGCGGTGGGAGACGAAGCCCGGGCCGTCGGGCAGCTGGAAGCGGGCCGGCGAGGTGCCGGTGTGCGAGGAGCCCTCCGCGGCGGTGTCCGGCTCCCGGCCGGCGCGCAGTGTCTCCACGGCGGCGGCCATCCGGGAGACGGTCGACCACTCGTAGATCTGGCGCAGCGACACCTCGACGCCGAAGACGCGCTTGATGCGCAGGGCGAGCCGGGTGGCGAGCAGGGAGTTGCCGCCGACCTCGAAGAAGCTGACGTCGTGGGGCAGCTGCTCGTTCCTGAGCACCTTGGCCCAGACGCCCGCGACCTCCCGCTCCACGCTGCTCGGCGCGTTGCCGGACGCGGTGTCGCCCGAGACGGTGGTGACGGCGTCGGCCACGAGGTCCAGCTCGTCGGCCGGGAAGCCGGCCCGGTCGATGCCGGCGCCGGCCAGCCACAGCCGCCCGAGCGCCTTGAGGGCGACGGCGGAGTCGGACCGGCGCTCCAGTGGATGACGCATGGAGGCGACGACGGTGCCGGCCTCGGGGCCGCGGATCACGGTGGCCATGCTGCTGAGGGTCTGGCCGGGGCCGGTCTCCAGCAGCAGCGGAACGGCCGCGAGGTGGCGCAGGCCCTCGGCGAAGCGCACGGGGCTGACCAGGTGGAGGGCCCAGTAGGCGGGGTCGGTGGCCTGTGCGTCGGTGATGGGCTCGCCGGTGACGTTGGAGATGTAGGGGATGCTCGGCGGGTTGAGGGTGAGGGTCCGCGCGAGGTCGGTCACCTGGCCGGCGATGGGCTCCATCATCGAGGAGTGGAAGGCGTGGGTGGACTGCACCCGGCGGCAGACGGTGCCGCGTTCGCGCAGGGTGCGCTCCAGCTCCTCGATCGCGGCGACGGGGCCGGCCGCGACGCAGAACTCCGGTCCGTTGACGGCGGACAGCGACACGTCGTCCCCGAGCAGGGCGCCGGCCTCCTGTTCGGGAAGCATGACGGCGAGCAGGGCGCCCTCGGGCAGGCTGTCGATGAGTGCGGCCCGGCGGGCGACGAGGGTCAGGGCGTCCGGGAGGGCGAGCACACCGGCGAGGGTGGCGGCGACGTACTCGCCGAGGCTGTAGCCGATCATGACGGAGGGGCGGGCGCCCCAGGACTCCCAGAGCCGGGCCAGCGCGTACTCGATGACGAACAGTGCGGGCTGGGCGAGCCGGGTGGCGTTCAGCCGGCGCTCGTTCTCGCTGCGCGGGCCGTCCCCGCGGCCGAGCATGCGGCGCAGGTCGACGGCCGGGGCGGCCGTGACGGTGGCGCCCGGTTCCGGGTCGGGGAAGACGATCTCGCGGATGTCCAGGCCGAGTTCGGGCGTGAGCGTCTTGGCGCACTCGTCGACGGCGGCGCGGAAGACGGGGAAGTCGCGGTACAGGTCGCGGCCCATGTCCCCGTAGTGGTCACCGAGTCCGGGGAACATGAAGGCGACGGGAGCGGCGTGCCCGGCCTCCCGGACGCCGAGGTCCGTGGCGACGCCCTCGCCGGTGAGCACGGCGCCGCGGTGACCGCCCTCGCTGCCGACGGTACGGATGCGCACCGGGACGTCCTCCAGGACCGGGAACTGGGCGAAACGGGCCTTGAGTCCGGCGAGTCCGGTATGGAGAGTCGTGCCGTCGGCCCCGCTGAGCAGGGCCAGATGCCACAGGACCGGCTCGGACGGCGCAAGTGCCGCCTCGTCGTTCGTCTCAGCGGTGGTCTTGGGGCTCATGCCTCTCCTTGAGGTGTCGGCCGTCCGGAAAGGGTCGAGCGCTCACTGCTGCCCCGTGCCCCTTCGAGGTGTCCGTCGTCAGCCAACTGTCGAGGCGCTGCCTCGAGCGGGGCCGGAGCTGCGGTCGACACACGCCGCCGCGGATCACGCCGGACCCGCGACGAAACGGCGCCGGTCCCGGACCGTGAGGGTCCGGGACCGGCGCCGTTCGGTGCGGGTTGTCAGGCGGACTCGCGCATCGCGCTGTGCAGCCCGTACGGCAGTTCCTTGCGGTGCTTCACATTGAGCTTGCGGTACACCTGCGTGAGGTGCTGTTCCACCGTGCTGACGGTGATGAAGAGCCGTCCGGCGATCTTCCGGTTGGTCATGCCCTGGGCCGCGAGTGCCGCCACGCGCAGTTCCGCGTCGCTCAGTTGGGCGAGATCGCTCGCCGCGGCAGCGGAGTCGGCGGAGCACAGGCCGTCCTTGCCGGCCTGGAGTTCCTCGGTCAGTGATCCGGCCTTGCACTCCATGGCCGACCGGTACGCCCGGCGCGCGATCATCCGGGCGCGGCTGCGGTGGCCGTCGTGGTGGAGCGCGTGGCCGAGGTCGGCGAGCGCGCGGGCGAGTTCCAGATGGTCGCCGCAGGCCTCGAGCATGTCCACGGCCTCGGTGAGCAGGGCGGCGCGCCGGTGCGGTTCGCCGGTCGCGGCGAGGACCCGCAGCGTCGTGGCACGGGTGCGGGAGGGGCCGGGGCTCAGCCGCTGCAGCTGTTCGTCGATGAGGCGGCGGGCCTGGTCGCGGTCGTCGAGGTGCAGCCATGCCTGGGCCGCGGCCGTGCGCCAGGGCACCAGGCCGGGCAGGTCCATCTCCCAGGCGCGCATGAGCTCGCCGCAGGAGGCGAAGTCGGCGAGTGCGGCGTAGTGGCCGCCGGTCGCCAGGTGGTGGCAGCCCCGGGCGTGGAGGTACTGCAGGCCGTAGCGGGTCTGGAACATCGCCTCCGGCACCGGCTGGGCAAGCAGGGCGGCGGCCTTGTCGTAGCGGCCCATGCCGGTGGCCGCGAGCACGGCCGTACCGAGGGGAAGGCCGAGTCCGACGCCCCAGGCCGCCGGCGGCAGCTGTGCCAGCGCCGTCTCGGCGGCCCCCAGGGCCGCGGGCAGGGCGCCCCGGCGCAGCGCGGCCTCCGCCTGTACGGCGTGGATGCGGGCCTGCCACGACGGGCTGCCCCGCAGGGCGTCCTCGCCGAGCAGCCGGGCGAACCAGGGTTCCGCGACGTCCAGCCGGTCGGCGTAGACGAGGGCGAGCAGGGCCGAGGTGACGGGCTCGGCCGTCTCCGGACCCTTGTCGCCGAGCTGGATGCGGCGCAGGGCCTGTTCGGCGTGGACCACGGTGGAGGGGTCGGCTCCGCGCCGCAGGACGGTGTCGAGGACGGCCACGCCCTGGAGCCGCGGTTCCACCACGACATGGGCGGAGGCGGGGTCCTGGCCGGCCGGGGGCGGGGCGGTGCGGCTGCCGTGGGTGAGCAGCTCCGGGCTGCTCGCGGAGATCGCCCGCCGCAGGACACCGAGTTCGCCGGCGGTGCGCCGGTCCGGGCCGCCCGGGATGTCGCCCAGCCGTTCCAGAGCGTCGACGGCTTCGTCGAACCTGCCGTACCAGAGCAGGTGCCAGACCAGGGCGATGGTGTCTGCGCCGCAGAGGTGGCCGGCGCGGGCGGCGTCGATGAGGCGGGGCAGATGGCGCACCACGCCGGCCGGACGCACATGCCAGGCGAGCCCGGCGATCCTGGTCCTGATCCCGGCGCGCCGGGCGGTGTCCCGGCACAGTTCGTGGGCGAACTCCAGGTATCTGAGCGCCAGGTCGAAGCGCTGCCCGGCACGTGCCTCGTCGGCGGCCTCCTCCAGGACGCCCACCGCCCACCGGGCGTCGCCTCCGCCGCCGGCGAGCAGATGGCGGGCGACCGTCGAGGCCGGGGCTCCTTCCTCGTACAGCAGGTGGGCGAGGGAGCGGTTGAGGGCGGTGGCCTCGTCCGGGGACAGGTCCTCGCGGACCGCCCGGCGGACGGCGGGGTTGCGGAAGCGGCCCTCGTGCATGAGTCCGGCGCCCTGCAGTGCCTGGATCACGCGCGGCACCATGTCGCCGGCCAGGCCGACCGCCCCGCTCAGCACCGTGACCGGGGCGTCCTCGCCGGCGACGGCGAAAGCCTGCGCCATCTGCAGCACCGCGAGTTCGCCGCGGCGCAGCAGGCCCGAGACGGCCTGGCGGAACCTGTCGCCGGGGCAGACCTGGAGCGGTGTGTCCTTCGCCGCGGCCCGCGCCTCCGCGTAGTCCTGGACCAGCGCGCGCACCAGCAGGGGGTTGCCGCCGGACGCCTCGTGGACCTCCGCCGCCAAGGCGTCCGCCTCCTGCCGTCCGACGAGTCCCACGAGGGACGCGGCGACCGCGTCCGGGGGCAGGGGGGCCAGGCGCAGTTGCCGGCAGTGCGGGAGCCGCAGCAGTTCGGCGTGGAACTCGGCGGCCGCGGACGCGGCGGGGGTCGCGCGGGCGGACTCGCCGACCACGACGACCACGCGGGACTCCCGGATCCTGCGGGCGAGGAAGAGCAGGAAGCGCAGGGAGGTGTCGTCGGCGTACCGTGCCTCGTCGACGAAGACCATCACCGCAGCGCGCTCGCCCAGGGCCAGGACCGCCTCGTGCAGGCGGTGCAGGACCTCGAACTCCACGTCGGCCGCGCCGGTGGCGCCGGCCAGCCGGGCGCCTTCCTCGCGGATCAGGGTCTGCGGATCGTCCACGGCGCCGGCGAGTTCGGCGCTCTGGAAGAGCTGGCCGGCCACACCCAGCGGGATGCCCGTCTCCGCCGGGGAGGCGATGGCGTCGAGCAGGACGGCGCCGGCCTCGTCGGCGCCGTGCACACATGCCTTCATCAGTGAGGGGTCCCCGCAGCCCGGGGGTCCGCCCACGACCACGACGGAGCCTTGTCCTTCCTTGGCGCGCTCAAGGGCCTGCCTGAGCGTGTTCGTCTCCACAGCGTTTTCCGAATAGCCGAGCAAGATCGCCCCCGTAAGAAAAAGCCGACCCCGGGAACCGGTGCCACAGCGCACCGGTGATGATGTGTGAGAAGGGCGCGGATGCGTTGGCACCGTAGTCGGGGGGGCGCAAGGGCGGCGCAAGGGAGCAAGGGCGCTTCGGTGGGGGCGCAGCTTTGGGCCGGTCAGGTGGCGACGAGTTCCGGGCGGAGCCGCTCGCACAGGGGAACCGCGCCGCAGTCCGCCGCGAGGTGCCAGGCGCGGCGCAGGAACACCCCGGCCGCGGAGTCGTCGCCCAGGTCGCTCAAGGCGTCCGAGAGGTCGGCCAGGACTTGGGCCTGCGCCGGACGGTCACCGGCGGTGCGCAGTTCGGCGGCGGCCAGGCAGAGCGTGGCGGGCCGCAGGGCGGGTTCCTGGGTGGCGGCGCGCAGCCGCAGCGCGAGGCCGCGGTGCCGTGGTCCCGGCTCTGCGGCCGCGGTGAGCTGTGCGTCGATCAGCTTCGTGGCCCGGTCGTACCGGCCGAGGTGCACCAGCGCCTCCGCCGCGTCGGTGCGCCAGGGCAACTGCGCGAAGAGGCCGCTGTCCTGACGCTCCGCCAGCTCTCCGACGCGCAGGAAGTCGGCGAGGGCTTCTTCCGGGCACCGTACGGCCAGAAGACGGCGGCCCCGGGCTCTGAGGTACGGCAGGACGTCCTCGGTGAGCGGGAGCGGTCCGGGCGCGGCACGGCGCAACTGCTCGTCCGCCTCGTCGGTCCGGCCCAGTTCCGTCAGCGCCTGGGCCAGCACCGCCACGGGCCACAGTCTCAGGGGGGTGTCGGAGCCGGCGGCCCGTACGGCGGTCGCGGCCTCCCGTTCGGCCGCGGCGAGTCCGCCCAGGCACAGCAGGGCCTCGGCGCGCAGCGCACCGAACGCGGTCTGCCAGCGGCGTGCCCCGGAACGGGCGGCCCGGTCCCGCAGGGCCGCACAGCGGTCGGCCGCCCGGTCCGGGTGCCCGGCGTGCAGGAGCCCGCGCACGGCTCGTATCCGGAGTTCCAACGGATCCGGGCGCGGTGGACGGGGCGCGTGGCTGGCCATGCCCGTCAGTGAACCGGACCGCGTCCGCACCGGCCAGGGCCCTCCAGCTCGCCTCCGGCCGTTCTGTAGCGGCTGTGGACGGCGACGGGCGTCTTCGAGTGAGGCCGAACCGGTTCTGCGGCGGTCCTCGGGAGACGTGTGCGGCGATCGTCGTCCGCCCGTCCCGATGATCCGGCTCGGCGACCCGATCGTGAACATCGCGCCGCCCGGTCTGCGCGAGGGACTGGGGCTGTCCGCCGTGGGCGCGTCATGGATGATCAACGCCTGTCCGCTCGTGTTCGGCGGGCTGCTGCCGCTCGGCGGCCGGGCCGGGGACGGGGACGCCCTGGGCCGCCGCAGGGTGTTCACGGCGGGCGTCGCGCTGTTCACGGCGGACCGGAACGAACGGATCCGGACATCGGCGGCTCACGCGGGCCCATATTCCCGTCCGTTTCTCCAGACGGCCTCCAGGCGCCGTCTTCCCTTTTTCCAGACCGGCACGGCGTGCACGACACGGTCACGACGTGGCCTAATTACCAAGTCTTTAAATATCAATCGAGGTTGGACGGCAAGTCGGAAGGCACGGTTCCGTCAATTATCACGGGTATGCGCACGACGGCGGTTGAATGCGAACACCGGCCACCGGTACGGTCATTTTCACTGGAATGAGGAGACGGACAACGGGAGACAGCCTTGCTGATCAGACTCGTTGGCCTCGTCACGATCGAGCACGACGGCGCGCCGCCGCTGCACGTGTCGAGCACGCAGGCCCAGATCGCCTTTTCCCGGCTGATCCTGGAGCGCGCCTCGGGCACCAGCCGCGACCAGCTCGCGGCCACCATCTGGCCGGACGGGCTGCCCGACACCTGGGCATCGGCCCTGCGCAGCGTCGTCAGCAAGGTGCGGGGCTATCTCACCGGACCGGTCGCGCGGCCCGGCGAGACCCCGCTGATCGCGCAGAGCGGCCGGTACGCGCTGCGGCTGCCCGAGGACGTCGCCGTGGATCTGGAGGCGTCCGAGATGGCGGTCACCGAGGCGAGGTCCGCGTTCGCCGAGGGCGCGCACGCCGTGGCGCACGGACTCGCCGCCGCCGCCGTGTCCAATCTGCGGGGCTCGTTCCTGCCCGGGCACGACAGCGCGTGGGCCGTCGGAGTGGGCGAGTGGGTGGACGAACTGCGCCTGAGCGCACTGGAGCTGGCGAGCCTGTCGGCCTCGGTGCTGGGCGACGGCCACCAGGCGGCGCGATACGCCGACGAGGCGGTACGGCAGGCGCCGCTGCGCGAGAGCGCGCACCGCTGCCGGATGACGGCGTACGTCGGCGCGGGCAACCGGGCGGAGGCGCTGCGCGCCTATCACCGGCTGCGCGAGGTGCTCGCCGACGAGCTCGGCGTCGACCCGGCGGCCGAGTCCCAGGCGGCGTACCTGGAGCTGCTGCGCACCCCTGAGCCGCCTCGGCCGCGGCGCGGCTCCGGCTCCATCCGGCAGGCACCCGCGAACGCCCTCGACCCCCTGCTGATGGGAGCCTTCGAGCCCCTCAGCCCGCCGGCTCAGTGACGCCCGCTCTCCGACCCGCCCGCGCCGCCACGCCCCGCTCCCCGAATTCCGCCCCACGGCCCCCGAATTCCGCCCCACGGCCCCTGGAGCGGAATTCGAGTCGTTCTCCAGCCCCTCAAGCGAATCTCCAATGAATTGCTGCCGTTTCTGAGGAGATTCGCGCGGAAGGCGGCGAGGACCCACTCTGCGCGGCGCCGGCAAGCACGCCCTTCACCCACCACTTCTTGAAATCCTCGCCGCATTCCGGGAATCACTCGCCGGACGGGACCGTCGTCCCGCCCTGTTCCTCGACGTTCTCCGGGCCCTCAGTAGCGGTAGTGGTCCGGCTTGTACGGGCCGTCGACCTCGACACCGATGTACGAGGCCTGCTCGGGGCGGAGCGTCGTGAGCTTCACGCCGAGCGCGTCGAGGTGGAGACGGGCGACCTTCTCGTCCAGGTGCTTGGGCAGCACGTAGACGTCGGTCGGGTACTCCTCGGGCTTGGTGAACAGCTCGATCTGGGCCAGGGTCTGGTCCGCGAACGAGTTGGACATCACGAACGACGGGTGGCCGGTCGCGTTGCCCAGGTTCAGCAGGCGGCCCTCGGACAGCACGATGATGACCTTGCCGTCGGGGAACTTCCAGGTGTGGACCTGCGGCTTGACCTCGTCCTTGACGATGCCGGGGATCTTCGCGAGGCCGGCCATGTCGATCTCGTTGTCGAAGTGACCGATGTTCCCGACGATCGCCTGGTGCTTCATCCTGGCCATGTCCGCGGCCATGATGATGTCCTTGTTGCCCGTCGTGGTGACGAAGATGTCGGCCTTGTCGACGACCTCGTCGAGCGTCGTGACCTGGTAGCCGTCCATCGCCGCCTGCAGCGCGCAGATCGGGTCGATCTCGGTGATGATCACGCGGGCACCCTGGCCGCGCAGGGACTCCGCGCAGCCCTTGCCCACGTCGCCGTAGCCGCAGACGACGACGGTCTTGCCGCCGATCAGCGTGTCGGTGGCGCGGTTGATGCCGTCGATCAGCGAGTGGCGGCAGCCGTACTTGTTGTCGAACTTCGACTTGGTGACGGCGTCGTTCACGTTGATCGCCGGGAACAGCAGGGTGCCGTCGCGGTACATCTCGTACAGGCGGTGGACGCCGGTCGTGGTCTCCTCGGTCACGCCGCGGATCCCCGAGGCGATGGCGGTCCAGTCGAGGGTGCTGCGCTCCAGCAGGGCGCGGACGACCGCCAGTTCCTCGTTGTCGGCGGCGGGGAGGCTGCGGGTCTTGTGGTATTCGACGCCGTTGTGGACGAGGAGGGTGGCGTCACCGCCGTCGTCCAGGATCATGTTCGGGCCCGTGTGCCCGGGCCATGTCAGGGCCTGCTCGGTGCACCACCAGTACTCCTGCAGGGTCTCGCCCTTCCAGGCGAACACCGGGATGCCGGCTGCGGCGATCGCGGCGGCGGCGTGGTCCTGGGTGGAGAAGATGTTGCAGGACACCCAGCGGACCTCGGCGCCCAGGGCGACCAGGGTCTCGATGAGGACGGCCGTCTGCACGGTCATGTGCAGGGAGCCGGTGATCCGGGCGCCCGCCAGCGGCTGCGCCTCGGCGTACTCCGCGCGGATCGACATCAGGCCGGGCATCTCGTGCTCGGCGAGGGTGATCTCCTTGCGGCCGAAGGCGGCCAGGGACAGGTCGGCGACCTTGAAGTCCGTGAAATCAGCGGACACTGAAGCTCCTCGCGATCTGGAGGTTGCGGTGGATGTCGAGCGCGGCCGTGGACCGGTTGAGCGTGATGTAGTGCAGACCGGGCGCCCCTTCGGCAAGCAGCCGGTCGGCCATGGCGGTGGCGTGGTCGACACCGATCCGATGCCCGGCGGCGGCATTGCCGCGGGCCCGCTCCAGCTGGTGGGCGAGCTCTTCGGGGAAGGCCGCGCCGGACAGTTCGGCGAAGCGGCGGATCTGGCGTACGTCGGTGGCGGGCATGATCTCCGGGATGATCGGGATGTCGCAGCCCGCTGCGGCCACCCGGTCACGCAGCCGCAGATAGTCCTCCACGTGGAAGAACATCTGGGTGATGGCGTAGTCGGCGCCCGTCCGGCACTTGGCGACGAAGTGCCGGATGTCGCTCTCCCAGTCCGGTGAGCGCGGGTGCCGCTCGGGGAAGGCCGCCACTGCGATGGTGAAGTCGCCCAGGGACCGCAGGAGTTCGACGAGCTCCCGGGCGTAGGTGAATCCCTGCGGATGAGGTGTCCAGGGGCCGTTGGGGTCGCCGGGCGGGTCGCCTCGCAGGGCCAGGACGTCCCGGATGCCGGCGTCGGCGTACTGGCCGATGATGTGGCGCAGTTCGGCCGCCGAGTGGCCGACGGCGGTGAGGTGGGCGACGGGGCGCAGCGTGGTCTCGGCGGCGATGCGACGGGTGACGGCTATGGTCCGGTCGCGGGAGGATCCGCCCGCGCCGTAGGTGACGGACACGAAGTCCGGACGCAGCGACTCCACCCGGCGGATCGCGTCCCAGAGGGCGCGCTCGCCCTTCTCGGTCTTCGGGGGGAAGAACTCGAAGGAGAAGGTCGTCATGCTCGTCCTCCCGCGTTGAAGTAGCCGGCCGCCGGGTGGTGCACGACGATCGCGTCGGTGGACTGCTCGGGGTGCAGCTGGAACTCCTCGGACAGGTGCACCCCGATACGCTCAGGCCGGAGCAGGTCGGCGATCTTGGCGCGGTCCGCCAGGTCGGGGCAGGCCGGGTAGCCCAGCGAGTAGCGGCAGCCCTGGTACTCGGTGCGGAACATGCCGTCCATGGACTGCGGGTCGGCGGCGCAGATGCCGAGTTGGTCACGGACCCGCGCGTGCCAGTACTCGGCGAGGGCTTCGGCGAGCTGCACGGACAGCCCGTGCAGCTCGAGGTAGTCGCGGTAGGCGTTGGCCTCGAAGAGCTTGGCGGTCTCCTCACCGATCCGCGAGCCCACGGTGACGACCTGGAGGCCGACCACGTCGGTCTCGCCGGACCCCTCGGGGCGGAAGAAGTCCGCCAGGCACAGGTGCCGGCCGCGCTGCTGGCGCGGGAAGGTGAACCGGGTCCGCTCCGAGCCGCTGTCGTCCAGGATGATCAGGTCGTCGCCCTTGGAGACGCAGGGGAAGTAGCCGTGGACGACGGCCGCTTCGAGCAGGTTCTCGGTGCGCAGCCGATCCAGCCACATCCGCAGCCGCGGCCGGCCCTCGCTCTCGACGAGTTCCTCGTAGGTCGGCCCGTCGCCGGCGCGGGCCTGCTTGAGGCCCCACTGGCCCTTGAAGAGGGCGCTCTCGTCCAGCCAGGAGGCGTACTCCTTGAGCTGGATGCCCTTGATCACGCGGGTGCCCCAGAACGGCGGCTCCGGCAGCGGGGTGTCGGTGGCCACGTCGGAAGAACCGGGCTGCGACAGCTCGTCGGGCTTCGACTCCCTCTTCGGGACGCGGCGCTGCTTGAGTTCGGGCAGGACCGCGCCGGGCACTCCGCGTTTGACGCCGATCAGGGCGTCCATCAGGCGCAGGCCCTCGAAGGCGTCGCGGGCGTAGCGGACCTCGCCCTGGTAGATCTCGTGGAGGTCCTGTTCGACGTAGGCGCGGGTCAGGGCGGCGCCGCCGAGGATGACGGGGTAGTCGGCGGACATGCCCCGCTGGTTGAGCTCCTCCAGGTTCTCCTTCATGATCACCGTGGACTTGACCAGGAGCCCGGACATGCCGATGACGTCGGCCCTGTGCTCCCGGGCGGCGTCCAGGATCGCGGAGACGGGCTGCTTGATGCCGAGGTTGACGACGTTGTAGCCGTTGTTGGACAGGATGATGTCGACGAGGTTCTTGCCGATGTCGTGGACGTCGCCGCGCACGGTGGCCAGCACGATGGTGCCCTTGCCTTCGGAGTCCGACTTCTCCATGTGGGGCTCGAGGTAGGCGACGGCCGTCTTCATCACCTCGGCGGACTGCAGCACGAACGGCAGCTGCATCTGGCCGGAGCCGAACAGTTCACCGACCACCTTCATGCCGTCCAGCAGCGTCTCGTTGACGATGTCGAGGGCGGGACGGTCCTGCAGCGCCTCGGCCAGGTCGGCCTCCAGGCCGTTCTTCTCCCCGTCGATGATCCGCCGCTTGAGGCGTTCGTCCAGCGGCAGCGCGGCCAGCTCCTCGGCCTTGCCCGCCTTCAGCGACTTGGTGGTGGCGCCCTCGAACAGCGCCATCAGCTTCTGCAGCGGGTCATATCCCTCGGCCCTGCGGTCATGAATGAGGTCGAGGGCGGTGGTGACCTCCTCCTCGGTGAACCGGGCGATCGGCAGGATCTTGGAGGCGTGCACGATCGCCGAGTCCAGGCCCGCCCTGACACACTCGTCGAGGAAGACGGAGTTGAGCAGGATGCGGGCGGCCGGGTTCAGACCGAAGGAGATGTTGGACAGGCCGAGCGTGGTCTGCACGTCGGGGCGGCGGCGCTTGAGCTCGCGGATCGCCTCGATCGTCGCGATGCCGTCCTTGCGGGACTCCTCCTGACCGGTACAGATCGTGAAGGTCAGGGTGTCGATGAGGATGTCGGACTCGTGGATGCCCCAGTTCGTGGTGAGGTCCTCGATGAGCCGTTCGGCGATGGCGACCTTGGTCTCGACGGTACGGGCCTGGCCCTGTTCGTCGATGGTCAGCGCGATCAGCGCGGCGCCGTGTTCCCGCGCGAGCTGGGTGACCTTCGCGAACCGGGACTCGGGTCCGTCGCCGTCCTCGTAGTTGACGGAGTTGAGGACCGCACGTCCGCCCAGGCGCTCCAGGCCCGCACGCAGCACCGGAACCTCGGTGGAGTCGAGCACGATCGGCAGCGTGGAGGCGGTGGCGAACCGGCCGGCCAGCTCGTCCATGTCCGCGACCCCGTCCCGGCCGACGTAGTCGACGCACAGGTCGAGCATGTGCGCGCCCTCGCGGATCTGGTCGCGGGCCATCTCCACACAGTCGTCCCAGCGGGCCTCCAGCATCGCCTCGCGGAACTTCTTCGAGCCGTTGGCGTTGGTGCGCTCACCGATCGCCATGTACGCGGTGTCCTGACGGAACGAGACCGTCTGGTAGAGCGAGGCCGCACCGGGCTCGGGCCGCGGATCACGCCCGGGGGGCGTCAGACCGCTCACCCGCTCCACCACCTGGCGCAGATGCTCCGGGGTCGTGCCGCAGCAGCCGCCGATCAGGGACAGGCCGTAGTCCCGTACGAAGTTCTCCTGGGCGTCGGCCAGTTCCGCCGGCGTCAGGGGGTAGTGGGCGCCGTTCTTCGTCAGGACCGGCAGACCCGCGTTCGGCATGCAGGACAGCGGTACCCGCGAGTGCCGGGCCAGGTAGCGCAGGTGCTCGCTCATCTCGGCGGGGCCGGTGGCGCAGTTCAGGCCGATCATGTCGATGCCGAGCGGCTCCAGCGCGGTCAGCGCTGCACCGATCTCGGAGCCGAGCAGCATGGTGCCGGTCGCCTCCACCGTCACCGAGCAGATGAGCGGCAGGTTCACGCCGAGGGAGTCCAGGGCCCGGCGGGCGCCCAAAAGTGCCGCCTTGGTCTGGAGGAGGTCCTGGGTCGTCTCCACCAGGAGCGCGTCCGCGCCACCGGTGATCATGCCTTCCGCGTTCTGCCGGTAGGCGTCGCGCAGCACGGTGTACGGGGCGTGGCCCAGGGTGGGCAGCTTGGTGCCGGGGCCCATCGAGCCGAGCACCCAGCGCTGCCGACCGGTGGACGCCGTGAACTCGTCGGCCACCTCTCGGGCGATCCGGGCCCCTTCCCGGGACAGTTCGTGGATCCGGTCGGCGATCTCGTACTCGGCCAGCGCCGCGAAGTTCGCACCGAAGGTGTTCGTCTCGACGCAGTCGACGCCGACCTCGAAGTACGCCTCGTGCACCGACCGCACGATGTCCGGGCGGGTGACGTTCAGGATCTCGTTGCAGCCTTCCAGCTGCTGGAAGTCCTCCAGGGTGGGGTCCTGCTCCTGGAGCATCGTGCCCATCGCGCCGTCGGCCACCACCACACGGGTGGCGAGCGCCTCGCGCAGGGCGTCTGCCCTTGTCCGCCCGGTCACAACAACTCCTCCAGAGCCGGCGCGAGTTGCTCAGCAGCCTCGATGCCGTACGCGTGCTCCGCCGTGCGCAGCAGGTGCGAGGGGTCGATGCGGTAGGTCTGGGAGCCGACCGCCGCGAGGGCCTGGGCGGCCACCACGCAGCCGAGGCGGGCTGCGGCGTCGAGGGGCAGGTCTCGCCCGAGACCGGCCAGGAAGCCGGCCCGGAAGGCGTCGCCGACGCCGGTCGGGTCGGCCACGGGGGCGTCGGGGACGGCCGGTACGGTCAGCGTCGGTTCGCCCCGGCGGTCGATGCGTACGCCGGCGCCACCGAGCGTGGTGACCCAGATGCCGACGCGGGCGAGGATCTCGGTGTGCTCCCAGCCGGTGCGTTCGCGCAGCAGCGCGGCCTCGTACTCGTTGGTGAACAGCCAGCGCGCGCCGTCGACCAGGTCCCGGGTCTCCTCCGGCTCCAGCCGGGCGAGTTGCTGGGAGGGGTCGGCGGCGAAGGGGAGGCCGAGTTCACGGCAGCCGGCGGTGTGCCGCAGCATCGCGGCCGGGTCGTCGGGGCAGACGAGGACCAGATCGGTGCGCGGGTTCAGCAGGGTGTCCAGCCGCCGCAGGTCGATGTCCCGCGCCTGCTGCATCGCGCCCGCGTAGAACGCCGCGATCTGGTTGGCGTCCTGGTCGGTGATGCACAGGAAGCGGGCGGTCTGCCGGTCGCCGGAGACAAGGACCGCGCCGGTGTCGACCCCGTGCTCCTTGAGCCAGGTCTCGTACTCGGCGAAGTCGCTGCCCACGGCGCCGACGAGCAGCGGTGCGAGGCCCATGCTGCCGAGGCCGAAGGCGATGTTGGCCGCGACTCCGCCACGGCGCACCTCGAGGGCGTCGACGAGGAAGGAGAGCGAGACATGGGCGAGCTGGTCGGGGATCAGCTGATCCGCGAACCGGCCGGGGAAGACCATCAGGTGGTCGGTGGCGATGGAACCGGTGACAGCGATGCGCACGTCGATCTCCTCGTGAGGCGCGGACCGTTCAGAGGCCGGCGGCGTCCTTGAGCCGTTGGGCGCGGTCGGTCCGCTCCCAGGTGAAGTCGGGCAGTTCGCGGCCGAAGTGGCCGTAGGCGGCGGTCTGGGCGTAGATCGGGCGGAGCAGGTCGAGGTCGCGGACGATGGCGGCCGGGCGCAGGTCGAAGACCTGGGCGATGGCGTCCTCGATGCGGTGCTGCGGGACCCGGCCGGTGCCGAAGGTCTCCACGAACACGCTGACCGGCTCGGCCTTGCCGATCGCGTAGGCGACCTGGACCTCGCAGCGCTCGGCGAGGCCCGCGGCGACGACGTTCTTGGCGACCCAGCGCATCGCGTACGCGGCGCTGCGGTCCACCTTCGAGGGGTCCTTGCCGGAGAAGGCGCCGCCGCCGTGGCGGGCCATGCCGCCGTACGTGTCGATGATGATCTTGCGGCCGGTGAGGCCGGCGTCGCCCATCGGGCCGCCGATCTCGAAGCGGCCGGTCGGATTGACCAGCAGGCGGAACTTCTCGGTGTCCAGCTTGATGCCGTCGTCGGCCAGCTGGGCCAGCACGTGTTCGACGACGTGGCGGCGGATGTCGGGGGCCAGGAGGGTGTCCAGGTCGATGTCGGAGGCGTGCTGCGAGGAGACGACGACGGTGTCGAGGCGGACCGGACGGTTGCCCTGGTACTCGATGGTGACCTGGGTCTTTCCGTCGGGCCGCAGGTAGGGGACGGTGCCGTTCTTGCGGACCTCGGTCAGGCGGGCGGACAGCCGGTGGGCGAGGTCGATGGGCAGGGGCATCAGGGCCGGGGTCTCGTTGCTGGCGTAGCCGAACATCAGGCCCTGGTCGCCGGCGCCCTGCCGGTCCAGTTCGTCGTCGGCGCCGTCGACCCGGGACTCGTAGGCGGTGTCGACGCCCTGCGCGATGTCGGGCGACTGGGCGCCCAGGGAGATGGAGACGCCGCAGGAGGCGCCGTCGAAGCCCTTGGCGGAGGAGTCGTATCCGATGGACAGGACCGTGTCGCGGACGATCTGGGCGATCGGCGCGTATGCCGTGGTGGTGACCTCGCCGGCTATGTGCACCTGGCCGGTGGTGATCAGCGTCTCGACGGCGACGCGTGAGGCCGGGTCCTCGCGCAGCAGCGCGTCGAGGACGGCGTCGCTGATCTGGTCGGCGATCTTGTCGGGGTGTCCCTCGGTCACGGATTCCGAGGTGAACAGGCGACGGGACATGACTCTCCAGTGGTGTCCGGTGATGTGACGTCTGTGACGAGCGCCGCCGGGCGGGCCGGTCATCCGGGGTGTCCGGGGTGTCCGGCCCGTTCGGCGGCGGTTTCGAGCATCCGGGCGTGGCCGTCGGCGTCGGCCGCGGCACCGGTGAGCACCACGAGCGGAGGCCGTCCGCCGTGGGCCGCGATGCGCCGGGCGATCTCGTAGGCGGCGCTTCCGCCGCCGCAGAACCCGCCCAGGACGAGGAGTTCCTCCGCGTCGGCAAGGGAGCGCAGCGCGGTGTACCGGGCGTCTGTCCCGCCGGGCAGGGAGCGCAGCAGGACGATCGACTCGGGGCCCCGGTAGGCGCGGGCGAGCCGGTCGTAGCGGGAGCGGGGGGTGCCGTGGGTCTGCAGGAGGCAGACGGTGCCCGCGCCGGCGGTGTCGGCGGCACGCAGCGGGACGAGCGGGGGTTCCGCTTCGGCGGCGGGCAGGGGCTCTGCCGGGTCGCGGGCCGGCGTGGTGTCCTCGTGGCCGGACGGCGGGACGGTGCAGGCGCTGTCCATGAGGACGGACAGCAGGTCCAGGATGTCGGCCACGGTCGTGGAGTCACCCGCCACGTAGGGCAGTTCGCCCAGCAGCAGGGCACTGTGGGTGAGGACGCCGGCACCGGCGGCGTCGTCGAGCCGGGCCCGGTCGTAGGACGCGGTCAGGACGAGTCTGCCGTCGCCGTCGTGGTGGGCGACGATCGTGAGCGGGAAGGCCGTGCGGGCGCCCTGGGTCTCGGGCTGCTCGACGCGGACGCCCTGGGCGGCCAGGACGTCGGCCAGGTCGTCGGTGTCGCGGGGCCTGCTCTCGAAGACGATCAGGGTGCCGTCCTCTTCGGTGGCCTCCTCGGCCCCCGAGGCGGCCCAGGAGCGGATCTGGCCCGGGGAGATCCATTCGTAGGCCGACATGTCCAGGGCCCGGTCGCGGAGTTCGGCGAGCAGCGTTGTCATGGTGGAACGGGGGTCGACCTCGACGGACAGCGGCAGCACGGTGCGCAGGGCGGCGGGCATGCGTTCGGCGCCCTCGAAGAGGATGCCGCGCCCGGAGGCGGTGACGCCGAAGCGGACCCGTGCCGCTCCCCCGGCTCCGCAGGCCCGGTACAGCAGCAGGGCCCAGACGGCCTGCAGGACGCCGCTCTCGGTGCTGCCGCAGCGCGCGGCCCAGGCGCCGAGGCG
Organism: Streptomyces sp. NBC_00659; assembly: GCF_036226925.1. NCBI lineage: Bacteria > Bacillati > Actinomycetota > Actinomycetes > Kitasatosporales > Streptomycetaceae > Streptomyces > Streptomyces sp. NBC_00659. The sequence goes on from NZ_CP109031.1 coordinate 86,107, forward strand.
CTCGGTCTGGGCGGCGGTGAGGCGCAGCCGGGTGCGGCTGACGGCGTCGGGCGGCTGGGTGGCCGCGGGGCGGGCCGCGTCGGTGGTTTCGGCGGGCGGGAGGGGCCAGGCGGTGTCGGTGGGCGAGGGCAGGGCCCGCGACCAGAAGTCGCGGGCGGGGCCGGTGTCCTGACGGCCGAGCCAGCGGGCGTAGTCGCGCAGGTCGGGCCGGCGTTCGCCGCCCGGCAGCTGGCCGCCCGCCAGGTAGGCCCGGTAGAACTCGCGCAGAAGCAGGCGTGCGCTCCAGTCGTCGAGCAGGGCGTGATGGTAGGTGAGCAGCATCCGGGCGGGCACGGGCTGGTCGTCCGCCGAGGGGGCGGAGCCGAGGACGGTGACGCGCAGCGGACCGGGCAGGCGCGGGTCGATGCCGCGCCTGCGGTCGTGTTCGACGAGGTCGGTCCAGCGGGCGCCGCCGTGCGGCACCCACAGCACGGCGGCGTCGACGTGCTCGTGCAGGACGATCAGCGGTTCGGGCCCGTCGTCGAACGCGGCGCGCAGCACGCTCTCGTGGTCGGTGACGGACTGCCAGGCGGCGCGCAGGCGTTCGATGTCGAGGGGGCCGTGCCAGAGGGCGGTGAGCTGCTCGATGTGGCGGCCGGGGTGGGTCTCGGAGTCGGCGAGGAGTTCGCGCTGGAGCGGGGTCGCGGTGAGGCTGCGGGTGGGGCGGGCGCCGGGCAGCGGGTGGGTGAGCAGGTCGGCGAGCCGTCCGTAGGGGAAGGCGTCGTGCGGTGTGCCGGTGTCGTCGACGGCGAGCCGGAGCGCGTGGTGGCCGGGGCCGAGTCCCTCGACGCGGTGCCGCCAGGCCGGGGCGCCGGGGTGGTGGACGGCGAGGTGGTCGAGGGCGGCCCTGAGCCGGTCCGGGTCCAGTGGGCCGCGCAGCTCCAGGACGGGCGTGTCGTAGGGGGGCCGGCCCAGGTCGACGAAGACGGTCGTCGCTTCCTCGGGCGGTGGGGGCGCGGTGTGGTCGGTGGTCATCGGCTGTCCGGGGCGTGCACGTCCGGGTGGCCGCGCGTACGGCGTGCTGTCCACGCGTACGACTGTGTGCACGGCCTCCGCGTACGGCTGTGGAGAACCCCCTCCCTCCCTTCTCTCGAGCGCGGAACGAGTATGTGCAGGCCCGCCCATACGGTCCTGATACGGCGCTGACACCGTGCTGGTCCGGGCGGCCCGCGGTGGGCGGTGCCCGGCTCGGCCGGGCGCGCAGGAATCGTTTCGAAGGGATGGGCCGCGACAGTCGCCCGGCACCCTATTGCCGGTCGGGGCCCGTGCCCCGGATCCTCGACCGCTCCTGGATCCGGCCTCGAGAACACCGTGCGGGCCCGCGCGTCACCCGCGTGGAGTGCCGTCGTCCGCCGGGACGGCCAGGAGGCCGGTGACGGCGCCCACGAAGCCCTCGTCGAGCATGGTGCGCGGTGCCGTGTCGCGGGAGGTGTCCAGGCCGGCGTCGTGGCAGGCCACGCTGAGGAGGTAGCGGCCGAGCACCTGATGGGTGGTGAAGGCCCAGTCGCCGCGGGCGGCGGGCGTGCCGTCGGGCCCCAGCAGTCCCGGGCTTTCGACACCGAGGCCGAACTCGGAGAAACCGAGCCGCAGTCCCTGCCCCAGGGCCTTGGTGTACGCCTCTTTGAACGTCCACAGCCGCAGCAGTCCGGCCGAGCGGTCGGCGTCCGGGAGCCGCTGAAGCTCCGCCCGTTCGGCGGGCGTGCACACATGTTCCTGCATCAGGTCGAACGACATGGTCCGTGTGGCGGGTTCGGCGTCGACGCCGATCCGTCCGTTGCGGCTGACGCCGACGGCGATCAGGTCGTCGGTGTGGGTGAGGCTGACGTCGATCTGGTCGAGCCCGCGCAGATAGGGCCGGCCCCCGATCTTGTAGGCCAGATCGAGTGCGGCGGCCTCGGTGTCCAGCGCGGCCGCGGCGGTGAACTTGGTGGCCATCCGCGACGCCGCGAACCGGAAGCGCACGACCGGGTCGGCGGTGCGCCGGTAGCGCGTCCAGTCGCGGCCGAGCAGCGGCCGCAGCAAGGGGTCAGTGACGGCGGTGGCGAGCCATTCGCCCCAGGTGGTGTACACCACGGCGTTGCCGCGCAGCCGCATGCCCTCACGCACCTTGTGCCAGGGCCCGTCGGGGCCGCTGACGTGGATCGGCTCGCTGATGCGGTCGGTGTCGTGCGGTACGGACGTCATGGCCGGTTTGGCCGGTGTCGACGGGTTCACCGTGTGCCCTCCCTGTCTGGTGCCTGTCCGTGCTCTCACTGCGCGAGCGGTGTGGCGTCCAGGTCGCAGCTGAGGCCGGCCCGGTATCGGCGGATCAGTTCGTCCAGCAGGTGTGCCGTGCAGCCGTCGGGCAGGTCGGGCACCGGGATGCCGAGCCGCTCGCCGATCCGGGACAGGGCGAGCACCGCCCACGCCGCGTCGGCGAGGAAGGGATCCGTGCCGTCCTGGCCCTCCCAGATGCCCAGGACCGCCGCGGCGGCGGTGATCAGGCTGTAGCGGTCGCTGAGCACGCACATCGCGGGATCGCCGAACGCCGAGGCCCCGGACGGCGGGAGCAGCCGGCAGGTCGCGCGCAGTGCTCGCAGTTCGGCGACGAACGCCTCGGCGAGTTCCGCGAGCGCGGTGATCTGGCCGCCGACGCCGCGGGAGGGGGCGAGCCGGCCGGCCGACCCGATGAGGGAGGCGGCCATGAAGTCGCCGCCGCCCGCGATGCCCAGCAGCCGGTAGTCGAGCGGGGGCAGTTCGGCGCCCTTGCGGAACAGCTCCGGCGGCGGCTCGTCCTCGGCGAACCAGGCGCTCTCGGCGAGGTGGCGCAGCTGCGGCACGATCACCGCCTGGCAGGCGGCGGTGCCCGCGTGGCCGAGCCCGGCGACCGGCAGGTCCCGTACGAGCTTGTCGAGGGCGCCGTACTGCGGGCTGCCGTGTTCGTAGCCGCGGGCACCCAGCACGGTGGCGAGTTCCTCCAGGTTCTCCCGGAGCAGGCCGGGCACCACGTATTTGACGGCGGCGGCCGTCACATGGGCCCGGTCGGGCAGCAGGCCCAGCGCGCGCAGGGCGACGGTGGCCATGCTGTCGCAGGCCAGCAGATCGGCGAAGACCCCGGTGAGCGGCTTGTGCCAGCGGCGGGCGACGGGGCCGGTGCGCCCGGTGGTCGCGGCCCGGACCGCGGAGTGCAGGACGGTGTCGGCGGCCGCGGTGACGACCCCGCAGATCACGCTGCGGTTGACCTGGAAGGTGCGCAGGGCGAGCGCGACGCCTTCGCCCACGCGGCCGACGAGCGCGTCCTCGGGCAGTGAGCGGCCGTCGAACTCCAGCCCGGAGAAGAGCGCTCCGCGCATGCCCGGGGTCTCGATCCGCGGCAGGTGCCGCATCGTTCCGGTCTGTGCCCGCGCCGGGTCGAGGAGGAAGACGGAGTGGCTGTTGGGTCCGCGCGCGGCGTCGGTGCGGGCGTAGACGACCTGGGCGTCGGCGCGCGCCGCGTTGATGATCAGATCCTTGCGGCCGTACAGCCGGCGTCCGCCCTCCGGCGTCGGCCGGGCGGTGAACTCGTCCCTCAGGATGGCGTTCGCGTGGGCGAGTTCATGATGGAGGATCGTGCCACGGCCGCCGTCGAGCAGCAGGTCCGCGAGGTCACGGCGCTGGCGTGTGCTGCCGGCGGCCCAGACCGCGCCGGTCGCGAACAGCGAGGTGATGCCGTACCCGAAGCCGAGTGCGACATCGCGCCGGAAGACGGGGCGCAGGGTGCGGGCGAGCAGATCGGCCCGGGTGAGCCGCCCGCCGTACTCGGCGGGTACGAACTCCGCGCCCAGGCCGGACTCGGCGAGCAGGGCCTCGGTCGCGGCGGGCGGGGTGCGCCGGTCGTCGGCGGCGAACAGGGCGCGCAGACCGTGCGGGTTGGCGGGGTCGTGCGGATCGCCGAGCAGGGCCTCGAGCCGCGCGGCGCGCGCGAGCGCGTCCGTCTCCCAGCGGCCGGGTCCGGCGCCGGCTGCGTATACGGTCTCGGCGGTGGTGGTCATGGCGGCGGTGGTCAGCTCCTTCGTCGCGGTACCTGTCTGTCGCGTACCTACGCTCGACGCTGACGGCGGCTGCTCGCGGCGCACTGGAGCAGCGCTCGAGATGCGGTCCAGGAATCCGGGGCGGCGGTGCGGGGTGTTCACGAAAACCCGCCGAACAGACCGCGCAGTCGGTTTTTTCTTGACGGTTTCCCGAGCGTGGCTCATGCGGGACACCGCGGTTCCGCGACCGTTTCCCGACTCCGGCTCCACCCGTGAAAAAAGGCTGCCGCGTCCCTTCGGGGAGTCACGGCAGCCTCGGCTCAGGCCCGGCCGGCGGCGCGGGCGGGAGCCCTCACCGCGCCCGGGTGACGCACTCCGCGTACCGGCGGACCGTGTGCAGCGTCGCGGTGGAGTTGCGTCCGAGGGCCTCCCTCACATGGCGGCGGGCCCGGGCGAGGTCCGCACCGGCCCCCAGCACCTGCTCCACGGCGTCCTCGCGCAGCACCACGCTGTGCTGCGCGACCACGGCCAGGCCGTTCTCGTCGGACACGACGTTCCACTCCCCGGTGTGCGCCTCCATCAGCGCGGGAGTGGTGGTCTGCTTGTAGACGATCCGCCCCGCGTGCGGGAAACAGATCCGCACGGACTCGGTCGTATGCCCCGCCCCGTCCGCCGTGAGCGTGTCCATCGCGATGACCTGCACCCCGGGGGTGTCCTCCGTCAGCTCCAGCCGCGCCACATGCGGAATCAGCTCGGGCCAGTCGCCGGCCCGGTACAGGAAGTCGTACACGCGCTCGGCAGGCGCGTTGATGCGGACCGTGTCCTCGAAGGACAGCACGAGGTCGTCGAAACGCGTCCACCGCTCCGCGAGGGACCGCAGACTCGCCAGTTCGGCCCGGGAGTTGAGGTCGAGGACCTGCTCCACCCACGCCACGTCACCCGCGGCGTCGCCGTGCACCGCGAAGTCGTGCAGCAGCGTCAGCAGGCTCGTCCCGTCCGCCCGCTCCTCGGTGATCCACGTCCCGCGCATCATCGTCACGGGCAGCTGGGTGTGGGTCTGGCGGAACTCGACGCAGCGGGTCCCGGGATCGTGGACCCGCTGCGAGATCCACGACCTGAGCCGGCCGCCGGCCGTCGCCCACATCCGCAGGCGCTCGTTCGTGCCGTCGAACTCCAGCCGTTCCACGTGCACGTTCTCCGGGAAGAACAGCGGCCACCGCGTCGCGTCCGAGATCAGCCCGAACACGGCGCCGGCGGGGGCGTCCACCTCGACCGAGTGCGACGTACGGTGCACGCGCTCACCCGTCATCACAAGCACCTCTTCGCGGAGGGCCGGTTGTCGGTCACGGTCAGTGCTCCTTCGGGCGGTGGACGGGAGTGGGCAGGCCGGGACCCGGTTCGCGCAGGGCCTCCCCGGCGAGCGGGCCGGCCAGGCGCAGCGGGGCGAGGGCCCGGTCCAGCGCGGTGCGGGTCAGCTGGGCACCGCGCGCGGCGACATAGCCGTCCGGGCGCACCAGAACCCAGCAGCCGGGGGCCAGGCCGAGCGCGATGCGCAGCCGGGCGTCGGGGTCGGCGAGCGGGGCGGGACCGTCGGCGCACCGGCCGCCCACCGTGCGCACGGACAGCCACTCGCCGTACTGGACGGCGGCCGTCACGGCGACGCCGACGGGTGTGTCACCGGGCCCGGTGCCGCCCTCGGAGAGCAGCAACGTCCAGCGGGGGTCGCGCAGTTCGTCGTGCAGGGAGCGGCAGCCGGGTGAGGAGGGGTGGTGGACCTGCGCCTCCGTGATGCGCCGGCCGGGGCCCGGTTCGGGGGTCGGCACGGACACGGACATCACCACGGGTCCGGCGCCGACGACGTACTCGTAGGCCTCGACGGTGGTCAGGGAGGACGCGCCGTACCCGATGCGCAGGCCGGACATGCCGCCGAGAACCTTGCGCTGGATGGCCCGCCGCAGCGGCGGCACGGCGCGTACGACGGCGAAGACGGCCGGCAGCGCCGCCGCGGCCAGCAGGCTCTTGAGCTGGACGAGGAAGGTGGCGGTGCGGGTGGAGCCGAGCAGGGCCTCGCCGATCGGCACCCGCTCCTCGCTGTAGGTGTCGAGCAGGGCCGGTCCCGCGTCGCCCCGGTCGACCTGGGCGATTTTCCAGGCGAGGTTGTACGCCTCCTGGACGCCGGTGTTCATGCCCTGTCCGGAGGCGGGGCTGTGCACATGGGCGGCGTCTCCCGCCACGAAGACGCGGCCCTGCTGCATCCGTTCGACCATGCGCTGCTGGAAGGTGAACACGGACGTCCACTCGGCCTCGCCGACCTTGACGTCACGGCCGAGCCCGGCCGACAGCCTGGCCCCGAGCCGTTCCGTGCCGCCGTCCGCGGCGGGCGCGGTGTCCAGGAGCCGCCACTGCCCGTCGCGGGCGTAGGGCACCATCATCAGGGCGTGCCCGCCGGTGTGGGTCCAGTAGATGGTGTCGGGCGGCAGGTCGGTGTCGACGGGCGCGTCGGCGAGCATCCACGTCTCGCTGGACTCGCCGATCAGTTCCAGGCCGAGCAGCTTGCGCACGGTGCTGTGCCCGCCGTCGCAGCCGACCAGCCACGAGGTCTCGACGCTCTCCTCGACGCCGTCGACGCCGCGCAGGCGGACGCACACGCCGTCCGCGGCCTGCTCGAACCCGGTCAGCTTCACGCCCCACTCGATGTCGACGCCGAGCCGGGCCACGGCCTCGCGCAGCACGGCCTCGGTCTCGGTCTGCGGGACGATCAGCGTGTACGGGTAGGAGGTCGGCATCGTCGTGTAGTCGGCCTCCAGCCGCACCAGCCGGTGCCCGCCGGAGTACATGGTGAAGGCCCGGTTCCGCCGTCCCCGTGCGAGCAGGTCGTCGACGACGCCCATCTGCGCGAACGTCTCCAGGCTGCGCGGGTGCACGGCCACGGCGCGGCTGGTGCGCGCGGGCCCGGGCGCGGCGTCGACCAGCCGCACCCACATTCCCCTGCGGGCGAGTTCGTGGGCGGCGGTCAGGCCCACGGGGCCCGCGCCGACGACGATCGCCCGTGGCCGGTCGAGGTCGTGCATCACGCGCTCCCCTCGATGGTCTCGTACAGCCCCGGGCCGGGCGTGGCCGGCGGGCCCAGGCCCTGGGCCAGGGACGGGAACTCCTCGCTGCGCACAGCCTTGCGGTGGGCGGCGGCGTCCTGGCACACGGCGAGCTCGGGGAAGACGTCGGGCGCGCCCGCGTGGCGGAGGGTCTGGTGACGCACGTATCCGGGCTGAGCGGCCGTGGAGGCGGTGAGCCTGCCCTTGACGGCGAGGAAGGCGTCGGTGCCGCCGTGCACGGTCGGCTTGTCGACGAAGGTCACCATGTTCTGCTCCTGAGGATCTGAGGGGTCGGGTGTCCGGGTGCGGGCGGTGGGGGCGGGGTCAGCAAGCGGCCCGCTCCTTGAGCTGCTGCCGGACCAGGCGCCGCGCCGGCTTCCCGGTGGGGGTACGCGGCACAGCGTCCAGGGCTTCGGCCAGGCGGATCCGTTCGAAGTGCGCGAGGTGTTCGTTGGCCCGGGCCGTGACCGAGTCGAGGACGTCGAGGACCTGGTGGGCGCCGGCGGTGTCGTGGTCGTCGTGCAGGACGACGCCCGCCCAGACGAGGCCGCCGTGCTCCTGGTCGGGCCAGTCGGCGACCAGGCAGTCGGCGACGCGCGGGTCGGTGGCGAGGATCCGTTCGACGCGGCTGGGCGAGACGATCTCGTTGTCGTACTTGAAGATGTCGTCGATCCGGTCCACCAGCCACAGGGCTTCCTCGTTGTCGACGTATCCGACGTCCCCGGTGGAGAACCAGCCGTCCGCGTCGATGCGCGCGCAGCTGTCCTCGCCGAGGTAACCGGCCATCAGCTGGGGGCCCTTGACCTGCACCTCGCCGGTGGACCAGACGTCCACCGGGCGGCCGGTGGTGAGGTCGACAAGCCGGCACTCGGTACCGGGCACCGGGGTGCCGACCGCGCCGGGCCGGTAGCGGCCGGGCTGCTGGCAGTGGGTGAGCGGGGACAGCTCGGCCATGCCGTAGCCCTGGACGACGGGGACGCCGAGCAGATCGCGCAGGGTGCGGGCGGCCTCGCGGCGCAGTCCCGAGCCGCCGGACAGCACGGCCGTGAGCCGGGGCCCGCCCCGTGCCCCGCGCGCGGTCCTGGGCAGGCGCTCGTCGGCGGCGAGGCGGTGCAGCCGGGCGGGCAGCCCGTAGTAGTGGGTGGCGCCGGTGCCGGCGGCCACGGCCAGCGAGACAAGCGGGTCGGGGTCCTGGCACAGCACCTGGCAGGCACCGGCGTACAGCGCCGAGTTGAGGTGCATGACGTGGTACAGCGGCAGGTGGTTGACGGTGACCGCGTCACGGTCCAGGCGGTGGGCGAGTGCGACCTGCCGGGCGTTGGCGACCACGTTGCGGTGGGTGAGCAGCACGCCCTTGGGGCGGCCGGTGGTGCCGGTGGTGAACTGCACGCAGGCCACGGCGTCCGGGTCCGCGCGCCGCTCGCCGGGGGTGTCCGGCGCCGTGTCCAGGACGGTGTGCAGCGGTATGCAGCCGGGGGGCACCACCGCGTCGGGCGCGTCCGTCACCACGACGGTGCGCAGCGCGGGCAGCGCGCCGCGCATCTTGGCCAGCAGCGCGGCCGTCGCCGAGGGCACCAGCGCGATCTCGGCCCCGGACGCGGCGAAGACATGCCGCAGCCCGTCCTCGCCGATCAGCGGATTGACCAGGACGACCGTGCCGCCACTGCCCATGACGCCGTAGTAGGCGGCGGCGAAGGCCGGGTCGAGGACGCTTGCGACACCGACCCGCACGCCCGGTCGGCCGGCGGTCTCCTGCTGCAGATACGCGGCGATGCGGTCGGCCCGGGCGGCCAGTGCGCCGAAGGACACGGCCGCGTGCGCGGTGCGCACGGCGATGCCGTGCGGGTCGCGCCCGGCTGCGGTGCGCAGCAGTCCGTCCACCGGGAGATCGGGGTAGGTGAAGTCCGGCACGGCTCGTTCTCCTCCGGGTCTCGGTGGGGCGGCGCGTGCGCCGCCCGGCGGATCTCACCTTCCGCCGGACCGCTCGAGGAATGTTCGAAGAGCGCTCGATCTGTGCTGCGAGAGCGGGGCGCACACGCTGCACGGCCGGGAGCGCTGCTCCCGGCCGTGCAGCCTGGGCCAGGACTCCCCTCCCTTTCGGGGAGGGGAGGATTCCGTCATGGCCGTCCTCCTGTGCAGGCCGGTCCGAGGGACGGGCCTCAGCCGCGCGCACCGGCCGTCGCCCGGGGAGCCCGGGTCAGACGCCGTACGACACGGCAGGCCCGTCCGAGCAGGCGGGGCAGTTCGGGTCCGCGGACGAAGAAGTGGTCGCCGGGCAGCGTGCGGGCCACCAGCGGTCCCGAGGTCCAGCGCCGCCAGTCCGCCAGCTCGGCGGGCCGCACCAGCGGATCGTCCGCGCCGGCGACGGCCAGGACCGGCACGGTCAGCGGGCCGCCCCGCACCGGGGTGCGGGCGGCGCGGCGCAGGCTGTCGGCGAGGGCCAGGTCGTCGCGCAGTACCGGCATCACGGACCGGTACCAGAAGCCGCCGGGGTCGGCGCCCTCGGGCACGGCGCCCATCGTGTCGAGCAGCCGCAGCAGCCGTTCGTCGGACTCCCGGCAGGCGTCCGCGAGTTCGGACGGGGTGTCGGGCGGCGGGCAGGCCCCCACGGCGAGCAGGGCCGGGCCGGGGAGCCCGGCCTCGTGCAGTGCCCGGGTGAGCGTGTAGGCGACCAGCGCGCCGAGGCTGTGCCCGTACAGCACGTACGGCGTGTGCGGCGCGGTCCGCAAGCCGTCCATCAGGTCGGCCAGCAGTGCCCCGCGTCCCGTCACACGGGCTTCGCGGCGCCGGCTGTCGCGGCCCGGAAGCAGGTGCGGCACGGGCGAGACGCCGGGGCCGAGGCCGGCGCGCCAGCCGTGGAACGAGGAGATGCCGGCTCCGGCGTGCGCGAAACAGTGCAGCCCCACCGGCTGTTCGTCGGGCATCGGCTGTCCCTCTTCTCGTCGCGCCCAATCGGCTCTCCCGCGCCTCACGGAGGTCACGCCGGGTCCTCGCCGCATTCGGGCTCAGGCCGCGTACAGATTGAAGGTGGAGGTGCGGCGCGGCCCGCACGCCACGTCCAGCGCCGGGTCGACGGTGAGCATCGCCTGGTGCAGCCGCTGCAGCTGCGGCGAGGGCTCCACGCCCAGATCTTCGATCAGCCGCTTGCGCAGCCGGCGGTAGACGTCCAGCGCGGTGGCCTGCCGGCCGGAGCGGTAGAGCGCCACCATGGCCTGCGAGTGCAGGCCCTCGTGCTGCGGATGACGGGCGACCAGGTCGGTGAGCTCGGCGATGAGCTCGGTGTGCCGGCCGAGCCTGAGATCGGAGTCGATGCGGCGCTCGACGATGACCAGACGGCTCTCCTCCAGCCGCATGACCTCGATCTCCAGGATCGGGCCGACCCGTACGTCGACGAGTGCGGGCCCCTGCCACATGGCCAGCGCGTCCCGGAACAGACCGGCCGCCTGCGCGTCCTCGCCCTCGTCGAACGCGGACTGACCGGCCGTCACCAGCTGCTCGTAGCGGTGCACGTCCACGCTCTGGGGCGGGACCTGCAGCAGATAGCCGCCGTGCCGGGTGGCCAGCACCTCCTTGGCGGTGCCGGGGGCGTCGGGCCCCATGGCGGTGCCGAGGCGGCGACGCAGCTGCAGGATGTAGGTCTGCATGGTGGTCATGGCGCTCTGGGGCATGTTGGTGCCCCAGATCTCTTCCATGAGGGTGGGCACAGGCATGACCCTGCCCGGGTAGAAGGCGAGCAGAGCGAGGATCTGCCTCGGCTTGCCCGCTGTCGGAACGATTGAGACCCCGTTGACGTCGGCGCTCAACGGACCCAGAACCTGTATCTCCACAGTTTCCTCCCCGTACCGGTTGAGTGGTTGGTTCCACTCGATGGCTCAAAGCCGTCGGCCGTGCAGCACGCTAGCCCGGTTCGCGTGACACCCCTCGCAATCTCCAGCCGCGTTCAAGCGACCTTCCACATGCGGGCTTTCCACCTGGGACCAGCCCGCTCAAGAACGCTTGTACGAATGCTGGAACCGGGCTCGCACGGGCGGCCGCCCCCCTGCCCTGGATGGCTATCGTCCGAAGGACCGGCCGCCTCACCCCGCGGCCGCAATTGGCCGACCCGGAACGGACCACACCACGACACCCGCGGCCGCCGCACACCCGACCAGCGACGGAGGCACCATGGAAGAGCGTCAGCCCGTGCCGGACCGAGCAGTGCCGCGATGAGCATGACGCGCGGGGGCGTCAGGGCGGCCGCCCGGCCCGGGACGGTGCCCTCGTCCGCCGGTGAGGAGACGGAGTTCCGGCTGCTGGGGCCGGTGGAGATACGGCACGGCGGGGCGGGCACCGACATCGTGCCGCCGGGGCCCAAGCAGCGGGTGCTGCTGTCGGCGCTCGTGCTGCATGCGGGCCGGCTGCTGTCCGTGGACCAGCTCACCGAGGAGCTGTGGGGCGACAGTCCCCCCTCGAACGCGGCGAACGCGCTGCAGGCACACGTGGCCCGGCTGCGCCGCCTGCTGCCGGAGGAGCCCGCGCCGGCCCCCGGCCACGAGTGGATCACCACCCTGCCGACCGGCTATCTGCTGAGCCTGGGCCAGGCCGGCACCGACGTCGAGCGCTTCCACCGGCTGTCCGCCAGGGGCCGGGCGGCGATCGCCACCGACCCCGGCTACGCTGCCCAGCTGCTGCGCCGTTCCCTTTCGCTGTGGCGCGGTCCGGCACTTCAGGACAGCCGCTACGGCCCGATCTGCACGAGCGAGGCGGACCGGCTGGAGGAGAACCGGCTGACGGTGCTGGAGACCCTGTACGACGCCAGCCTGCGCTGCGCCCAGCACGGCGAGATCACCGGCGAGCTGGAGAAACTGACGTCCGACCATCCGCTGCGCGAGCGGTTCTACGACCTGCTGATGATCGCCCTGTACCGCGGCGGCCGCCAGGCCGAGGCCCTGGGCGTCTACGAGCGTGCCCGCCGCCGTCTGGTGGAGTCCCTCGGCATCGAACCGGGTCCCGTCCTGCGCGGCCGTCTGGAGGCGATCCTCAACCACTCCCCCGACCTGTCCGCCCCCACGGGCCCGGGCTTTCCGGCCGGGCCGACGACGCCGGCCGACACGCTGGAACTCGGCAGTGAGATCGTCCGCCTGCAGCAGCACATCGACGAACTGTGCCGCCGGCAGGAGGCGTTGGTACGCCGTTTCGACGCGTTGACGGCCCGCCTCCCGGAGACGGGGTGAGCGCTCTCGGCCCGCGTCGTGTTCGAGCCGTCCTCCAGGTACGTCGGCGACGCTCGGACGGTCGACGGGGGGCTCGTACTGTCGCCGGGCGACGATCCGCGCCGCCGTCGTGACACCTGGAGGACAACTGTGAGGGACAGCCGATGAGACGGGTTGTGATCACCGGAATCGGAGTGGTCGCCCCGGGTGGAGTGGGCACCAAGGAGTTCTGGTCGGTGCTCACCGCGGGCCGCACCGCCACCCGTGGCATCACCCTGTTCGACCCTGCCCAGTTCCGTTCGCGCATCGCCGCGGAGGTGGACTTCGACGCCGACGCGCACGGGTTCACCGCGGCCGAGGCCCAACGGCTCGACCGTGCGGCGCAGTTCGCGCTGGTCAGTGCCCGCGAGGCGGTGGCCGACAGCGGACTGGACGGGCAGCTCGACCCGCTGCGCACCGGGGTCACGCTCGGCAGCGCCGTCGGCTGCACCACCGGCCTCGACGTCGAGTACGCGAAGGTCAGCGAGGGCGGCGCCCACTGGCTGGTCGACCACACACGCGCCGTTCCGCATCTGTTCGACTACTTCGTGCCCAGCTCGCTGGCCGCCGAGGTCGCCCGCAGCGTCGGCGCCCAGGGCCCGGTGTCGCTGGTGTCCACGGGCTGCACCTCGGGCCTGGACTCCGTCGGGCACGCGGTCGAGCTGATCCGCGAGGGCAGCACCGACGTCATGGTCACGGGCGCGACCGAGGCGCCGATCTCCCCGATCACCCTGGCCTGCTTCGACGCGATCAAGGCCACCACGTCCCGCAACGACGAGCCGCAGACCGCCTCGCGGCCCTTCGACCGCACCCGCAACGGGTTCGTGCTCGGCGAGGGTTCGGCCGTCCTGGTCGTCGAGGAGCTTCAGCACGCCCGCCGCCGCGGCGCGCATGTGTACGCCGAGATCGCGGGCTTCGCCAGCCGCAGCAACGCCTACCACATGACCGGCCTGCGCTCGGACGGCAGGGAGATGGCGGAGGCCATCACCGCCGCCCTGGACGAGGCCCGGCTCGCCCCCGGCGACGTCGACTACATCAACGCCCACGGCTCGGGCACCAAGCAGAACGACCGGCACGAGACGACCGCGTTCAAGCGCGGTCTCGGCTCCCGGGCGTACGAGGTGCCCATCAGCTCCATCAAGTCGATGATCGGCCACTCGCTCGGCGCGATCGGCGCCCTCGAGGTGGCCGCCAGCGCCCTGGCCATCGAGCACGGCACCGTGCCGCCCACGGCCAATCTGCACGAACCCGACCCCGCCTGCGACCTGGACTACACCCCGCTCGTGGCCCGCGAGCAGGTGACCGACACGGTACTGACCGTGGGCAGCGGCTTCGGCGGCTTCCAGAGCGCCATGATCCTGACCCGCCCGCACCTGGGAGTGAGCGTATGACCGGCACGTCCCTCCTCGAACGCCCCGGCGTCACCGGTCGCGGCGCCCAAGCCCGCACCACCCCCGCCGTGGTCACCGGCATCGGTGTCGTCGCCCCCAACGGGCTGGGAGCCGCGGCCTGGTGGGCGGCGGTCCTGCGCGGCGAGAGCGGCATCCGTCCGCTGACCCGCTTCGACGCCTCCGGGTATCCGGCCCGGCTCGCGGGCGAGGTGCCCGGCTTCGTCGCCGAGGACCATGTGCCCAGCCGGCTGATGTCGCAGACCGACCAGGTGACCCGGCTGTCGCTGGTGACCGCCGAGGAGGCGCTCAAGGACGCCGGTGTCGAGGCGGCCGAGCTGCCCGAGTACGCGGCGGGCGCGGTCACCGCGTCGTCCGCGGGCGGCTTCGAGTTCGGCCAGCGCGAGCTTCAGGCCCTGTGGAGCAAGGGCAGCCAGCACGTCAGCGCGTACCAGTCGTTCGCCTGGTTCTACGCGGTGAACACCGGTCAGATATCCATCCGCCACGGGCTGCGCGGTGCCAGCGGAGTGCTGGTGTCCGAGCAGGCCGGCGGTCTGGACGCGGTGGGGCAGGCCCGCCGCCAGCTGCGCAGGGGATCCTCGCTCGTCGTCACGGGCGCGGTCGACTCCGCGCTGTGCCCGTGGGGGTGGGCCGCGCACCTGGCCGAGGGACGCATCAGCGTCAGCGACGACCCCGGCCGCGCCTTCCTGCCGTTCTCGGCGGACGCCTGCGGCTATGTCCCCGGCGAGGGCGGCGCGCTGCTGGTCCTGGAGTCCGCGACCGCGGCCCGCGACCGGGGCGCCCGGGTGTACGGGACGGTCGCCGGATACGCGGCCACCTTCGACCCGGCCCCCGGGGCGGGCGGGGGCTCGCGGCTGGGCGCGGCGGCCGAACTCGCCCTGGACGACGCCGGGGTACGGCCCGACCAGGTCGACGTGGTCTTCGCCGACGGCGCCGGGGAACGGGTGGCCGACCGCGCCGAGGCGCGGGCGATCTCCGATGTGTTCGGGGAGTACGGCGTCCCGGTGACCGCGCCGAAGAGCATGACCGGCCGGCTCGCCGCCGGCGGTGGCGCGCTGGACCTGGCGGCCGCCCTGTTCTCGCTGCGGGACCAGGTGATCCCGCCCACCACCGGCACCCGGCGCCCGGCCGAGGACTGCCCCCTGGATCTCGTGACCGGTGCCCCGCGCCGGGGTGCGCAGCTGCGGACGGCGCTCGTGCTGGCGCGCGGGCGCGGCGGTTTCAACGCCGCCGCCGTGGTCCGCGCCTGACCCCGCCGGCACCCGCAGCACCTGTACCGAAGAACACCCGGGAACACCGAGGAATGAGGTATGCCGTGAAACGGCTCGAACTCACTGACCTGATCACCCTGCTGCGTGAGTGCGCCGGCGAGGAGGAGGGCGTGGACCTGGACGGCGACATCCTGGACGTGCCGTTCGCCGAACTGGGCTACGACTCGCTGGCCGTGCTGCAGACGACCGGGCGCATCGAGCGGGACTTCGAAGTGCTCCTGGACGAGGAGGCCGTGGACGAGGCCGAGACCCCGCGCGTGTACCTGGAACTGATCAACCGGGCGCTGTCCGAGCGCGCCGGCGTGTGAGCGGGGACACGATGACTGCTCCGAACCGCAGACGCTTCGTCACGGGCACGATCGCCGCGGCGGCGGCCGCGGGTTCCGGCCTCGCCACCGCAACCGCCGCCGCGAGCCCCTCCTCCCATCCGCTGGTGGTGGAACCGGCGGACCCGCGCTACGCGGACCTCGCCGTGCGCGGCAGCAACAAGAGGTTCACCGCCCGGCCCGAGGCCTTCGTGCTGGCCACCACCACCGAGCAGGTGGTGGTGGCGGTGCGTGAGGCCGTACGCGACGGCAAGCGCATCGCGGTGCGCAGCGGCGGCCACTGCTACGAGAACTTCGTGGGTGACACCTCGGTCCGCCGGGTCGTCGATCTCGCCGGGATGGACACCGTCCGCTGGGACGCGGCGCGCGGCGCCTTCGAGATCGGCGCGGGTGCCCGGCTCGTGGACGTCTACCGGGCGCTCTACTACGGCTGGGGCGTGACCGTCCCGGGCGGCGCCAGCGCGACCGTCGCCTTCGGCGGCCATGTGCAGGGCGGTGGCTACGGGGCTCTGTCCCGCCGCCACGGGATCTCCAGCGACCATCTGCTGGCCGTCGAAGTGGTCGTCGTCGACGCCCGCGGGCGGGCCCGCGCGGTGGTCGCCACGCGGGACGCGAACGATCCGAACCGTGAACTGTGGTGGGCCCACACCGGTGCGGGCGGCGGCAACTTCGGCGTCGTCACCCGCTACTGGTTCCGCTCGCCCGCGGCCCGGGGCAGCGACCCCGCCACCGCTTTGCCGCGGCCGCACGGCAGCGTGCTGACCTCCGCCGTGATGTTCCCGCGCGAGGGCATGACCAGGAACGCGTTCCGCACGCTGGTGGGCAACCACGGGCGCTGGCACGAGCGCAACAGCGGCCCCCGGTCGCCGTACACCGGCCTGTTCAGCGGTCTGGTGCTGCTGGGCCACCAGGGGGAGAGTGACCAGGGGCTGAGCGCCGTGGCCTTCACCCACCTGGACGCGACCCTGCCCGACGCCGGCAGGCTGCTGCAGGACCACATCGACGCGGTCTCGGCCGGGGTGGGCGTCCAGGCGTACGCCGCGCCGCCCGAGACGCTGCCGTGGCTGGCGTCGGTCGAGTCGCTGGCCGCCTCCCAGGACGCGGAGAGCGGCCGGCAGAAGATCAAGTCGTCCTATCTGCGGCGGGCGTTCACCGACGAGCAGATCGACGTGCTGTACGGCTTCCTGGGCAGCACGGAGCACACCAACGACTCCAGTTCGGTGTCCATCCAGTCGTACGGCGGCCTCGTCAACACGGTCGGCCCGCGGTCGACGGCGTCCTGGCAGCGCGGCTCGGTGATGAAGGCGCTGTTCATGAACACCTGGCAGAGCCCGGAGCGGGACGCGGCGAACGTGGACTGGCTGCGCCGGCTGTACGCGGGTGTCTACCAGGACACGGGCGGGGTTCCGGCGCCGAACGACCGCAACGAGGGCTGCTTCATCAACTTCCCCGACATCGACATGGCCGATCCGAAGTGGAACACCTCCGGTGTGCCCTGGCACCGGCTGTACTTCGGGGACAACTACCACCGCCTGCAGGCGGTCAAGGCGAAGTGGGACCCGCGCGAGGTGTTCCACCACCCGCTGTCCGTGCGAGCGGCCCGGTAGGGCCCTTCTCCCGTACGCCGAGAGCGGGCGGCCCCGGTGTCCCGGGGCCGCCCGCTCTCGGCTTGCGTGGAGCCGCTCAGCCTCCGGTGGCCGCCTCGCGTTCCAGCACAGCCGTGTACAGGTTCGGTTCGCTGGTGCTCACCGTGCGCAGCGCGGCGGCGTGCGGGGCGAAACCGGGGTGGGTGACGGCCGCGCGGAAGGACTCGTCGTCCGTCCACTCGGCGATGTTGACGTAGGAGCCGGGCCGCTCGGTGTGGCGCAGCAGCCGGTGGCGCAGGAATCCGGGGCGGTCGCGGAAGAAGGCCGAGGTGTCGTCGAAGAGCCGCTCGAACTCCTCGGCCGGGCCGGTGACCGTGAACCGGTTGATGAAGGTGACCACGTGCTCCTCCGGGCCGGTGGGCGTTGACGCACCGAACGCTTGCCTGCCCGGCTCGAGCCGGGCTCGAAGGCGGACCGAGCGGCCGGCCGAAGACTGCTCGGACCTGTCGCACACCGGGGAAAGGGACATCCATGACGAGGCCATCCGTGGGATCCGGGTACGCGATCCTCGCCGAGAACCTGTGCAAACGGTACGGCGACGCCCCGGCCCTGAGGGGGTTCGGTCTGCGGGTGCCCGAGGGCACGGTGCACGGTCTGCTCGGGCCCAACGGCGCCGGCAAGACGACCGCGGTACGCATCCTGTCCACGCTGGCCAGGCTGGATGAGGGCCGGGCGGAGGTGGCCGGCTTCGACGTGGTCCGCGACAGCGCGAAGGTGCGGGCGCGGATCGGGCTGCTCGGCCAGTACGCCGCGGTCGACGAGGTCCTCAGCGGCCGCCAGAACCTGGTGATGTTCGGGCGGCTGTACCACCTGGGAAAGCGCGCGGCCGGTGCGCGCGCGGACACGCTGCTGGAGCAGTTCGGGCTCGCCGGCACGGGTGCCAAGCAGGTCAAGGACTACTCGGGCGGTATGCGCCGGCGCCTCGACCTGGCGGCCAGTCTCATTCTCGCGCCGCGGGTGCTCTTCCTCGACGAGCCGACGACGGGCCTGGACCCGCGCAGCCGCAACGAGGTGTGGGCGGCGGTGCGTTCCCTGGTCCAGGACGGCACGACGGTCCTGCTGACCACGCAGTACCTGGACGAGGCGGACCAGCTCGCGGACAGGATCTCGGTGATCGCCTCGCCGGGCGGTGCGGGCGGGCGGGTGATCGCCGAGGGCACGCCCGACGAGCTGAAGTCGGCGATCGGCGGCGACCGGATCGACGTCACGGTCCGCGGCGCCGGTGAGATCGCCGCCGCGGCCGGGGTGCTGGCCCGCATCACGGGCCGGGACCCCGACACCGACGTGGAGAACCGGCGGGTGGGTGCCCCGGTCTCGGACCGGGTCGCCGCCCTGTCCGAGATCGTGCGGGCACTGGGCGAGGCGGGTGTCGTGGCCGAGGACATCGCGCTGCGCCGCCCCACGCTGGACGAGGTCTTCCTGCACCTGACCGGCACGGACAGGAACCAGAGCCCGAGCGGGACCGAGAACGAAGAGGTGACGGTGTGAGCACCGCAGTCCCGCAGTCCGAAACCGGCACGGGCGGTGCCCGCTGGGCCCTGTCCGACTCCTGGGTGCTGACCGGGCGTTCGCTGGCCCACTGGGCCCGCAATCCCGCCCCCGTCGTCATCGGCCTGCTCTTCCCGATCATGATGGTGCTGATGTTCGGATATCTGTTCGGCGGGGCGATGCAGGTTCCCGGCGGGGGCAGCTATCGCGAGTTCCTGGTACCGGGCATGTTCGCCATGACGATGGTCTTCGGCATCGAGGTGACGATGCTGGCCGTGATCAGCGACGCCGCCAAGGGGGTCACCGACCGGTTCCGGGCGATGCCCACGTCCGCGGCGGCGGTGGTGAGCGGACGCAGCATCGCCGACATGCTCAACTCGGTCCTCGGGCTTGCCGTGATGATCCTGTGCGGCCTGGCCGTCGGCTGGCGCGCGAACGAGGGGTTCGGCCGGGCGCTGGCAGCCGTCGGCCTGCTCCTGCTGCTGCGCTTCGCCCTGCTGTGGGTGGGCATCTACCTGGGGCTGGTCTTCACGGACCCGGCCGCCGTCACCGCCGTGCAGACCCTGGTGTGGCCGCTGGGGTTCCTGTCGAACGCCTTCGTGTCGCCGGACACGATGCCGGGCTGGCTCGCCGCGGTCTCCGAGTGGAATCCGCTGTCGGCGACGGTGACGGCCGCGCGGCGGCTGTTCGGCAACCCGGGCTGGGACACCGGGACATGGGCGACGGATCAGGCCATTGTCATGGGTGTGGTGTGGCCGGTGATCATTTTTGCCGTTTTCTTCCCTCTGTCCGTGCGACGCTACCAGCGGCTCGGCAGCTGAGAGCGACCACATCGGACGGGACCGGATGTACGAAGGGGAATCCAGAGGGACATGGCAGTGACGACGGGCGTTCGGGCCGACGACCTCACGCGGTGTGCGGTGCTCTTCGAGGCGGCCGACCCGCCCCGCTCCGGCACGGTGGTGTTCTGGGACCCGCCGGGCGGTCCGCCCGATCCGGTGGCCGGGGCGGGGGACGCCGTGGACGTGGTCACCGTCGAGGGCGGTGCCCCGGTCCTGCGCACCGTCGCGGCCGTGCGGCTGTCGGTCGGCGACGCGCTGCCGGTGCTGGCCCGCGCGGCCCGGCCGGGGGCGGGGGTCCATCGGGCCGCCGCGTTCTGGGCAGGCGCGGCCGCGATCGCCCTGCACCTGGCGGCCCGGGAGCGGCTGCTGCCGGGTGTCACGCCGGGCGGCTACGACGCCTGGCGGATCGGCCCACTGGACCTGGACGACGTGCAACGGGTGCGCGCGCTCGCCGCTGCCGCGCCGCCCGAGGCGTACGCCGGCGTCCTGCCGGGCACGGCTGACACGGCGGTGCGGATGGCCGAACCGGAGGGCCTGGTACGGGCGTTCCTGGACGCCGTCGCCGACACCCTGCCGCGCACCCCGGCGGCCCCGGCGGCCACCGGCCGGGCGGCGTTCGCGGCGGCGGAGCCCCAGCTCGTGCCCCAGCTGCGGGCCTGGGCCGAGGAGATCTCGGCGGGCCTGGACTCGGGAGTCCGCGTCAGCCTGCGGGTGGAGCTCACCGGCGGGAGCGAGGACGGCGGCATCGCCCCCTGCCTGCGCCTGGTCCCCCGCGCCCACAGCCTGGCCGACCCCACCCTCGCGCTCGACGCGGACGAGCTGTTCGCGAGCGCCGATCACGCGCTGGGTCCGCGGGCCCAGGCCGACACCGTGCTGGCCGTGCGCCGGGCCGCGGACGTGTGGAAGCCGCTTCAGCGGCTGTTGCCCGTGCCGCACGCCATGGAGTTGTCCGACCAGGACGTGACCGATCTGCTGGGCGGCGCGGCCGGCCGGCTGCGCGCTCACGGCATCGACGTGCTGTGGCCCGGGGACGCCGGCCGCTCGCTGACCGCCCGGGCCGTCGTCGGCGCCGGCCTCGCGCCGCCGGCCGACCTGCGTTCGTTCTTCGGCGGCGACGGCACCGTGGACCTGCGCTGGCAGCTCTGCCTGGACGGCGACCCGTTGACGGACCAGGAGAGGGCCGAGGCCGCCGCGGGCCGTCCCGCCGTACGGCTGCGGGGCGGCTGGATCCTGGCCGGTGCCGACCTGGCCCGCAAGGCCCGCGAGCCGGAGGTGGGCACGCTCACCGCGATCGAGGCGCTCGCCGTCGCCCTGACCGGATACGCGCGGGCCGGCAAGGAACAGGTGCCGGTGGAGCCCACCCCCTGGCTGCTGGCGCTGCGTGCCCACCTCGCCGATCCGGACGGCGGCGCCGAACCCCTGCGCCGGCCCGCCGCGCTCGCCGCCACCCTGCGCGACTACCAGCTGCGCGGCCTGCGCTGGCTGGACCGGATGACCTCGCTGGGGCTGGGCGGCTGCCTCGCCGACGACATGGGCCTGGGCAAGACCGTCCAGCTGATCGCGCTGCATCTGCTGCGCCAGGAACACGAGGACAGCAGCGGGCCGACCCTGGTCGTCTGCCCGGCCTCCCTGCTGGGCAACTGGCAGCGCGAGGTGGGCCGGTTCGCGCCCGGCACGGCCGTACGCCGCTACCACGGCACGGGCCGCACCCTGGACGGCGCCGGGGAGGGATTCGTCCTGACGACGTACGGCACGATGCGCCTCGACGCCGACCGGCTCGCCGGGCACCGCTGGGGCATGGTCGTCGCCGACGAGGCCCAGCACGTCAAGAACCCGCACTCCAGCACCGCCAGGGCGCTGCGGCTGATCCCCGCCGACGCGAAGATCGCGCTCACCGGCACGCCCGTCGAGAACAGCCTCTCCGAGCTGTGGGCGGTCCTGGACTGGACGACGCCCGGACTGCTCGGCGGATACGGCGAGTTCCGCCGGCGCTGGATGGCGCCGATCGAGGCGGAGCGCACCGAGGGCGCTGGGGAACGGCCCACGGCACAGCGCCTGGCCACTCTCGTGCGCCCGTTCCTGCTGCGCCGCCGCAAGTCCGACCCGGGCATCGCGCCGGAACTGCCGCCCAAGACCGAGACGGACCGGCCGGTCGCGCTGACCGCCGAGCAGTCGGCGCTGTACCACGGGCAGGTGCGGCAGGTGATGGCGCAGATCCGCGGCAGCGAGGGCATCGCCCGCAGCGGCCTGGTCCTGAAACTGCTCACCGGCCTGAAGCAGATCTGCAACCACCCCGCCCAGTTCCTCAAGGAGGAGGGCACGGTGCTCACGGGGCGCTCCGGGAAGCTGGAGCTGCTCGACGAACTCCTCGGCACGATCATCGCCGAGGACGGCGCCGTGCTCGTGTTCACGCAGTACGTCGTCATGGCCCGGCTGCTGGAGCGGCACCTGCGCGAACGCGGGGTGCCCGCCCAGCTGCTGCACGGCGGCACGCCCGTGCCCAAGCGCGAGGAGCTCGTCCAGCGCTTCCAGGACGGGGAGGTGCCGGTCTTCCTGTTGTCGCTGAAGGCGGCCGGTACAGGCCTGAACCTGACCCGGGCCGAACACGTCGTGCACTACGACCGCTGGTGGAACCCGGCGGTGGAGGCGCAGGCCACGGACCGCGCGTACCGGATCGGCCAGACCAGGCCCGTCCAGGTGCACCGGCTGATCGCCGAAGGCACCGTCGAGGACCGCATCGCCGCCCTGCTGGAGTCGAAGAAGGAGCTCGCGGACTCGGTGCTCGGGGCGGGCGAGCAGGCACTGACGGAACTGACCAACGACGAACTGGCCGGCCTGGTCGAGCTGAGGAGCGAGTGATGGCCGCGAGCAAGGACAGCGGCGCCCGGGGCTTTCCCGCCTTCCCCGCCCGCAAGGGCGGCCGTGCCCGCGGCCAGTCGTTCTGGGCCGGATCCTTCACGCAGGCCGTCGAGGACACCTGGCCGGAGGAGGAGCCGCTGAAGCAGGGCCGGGCCTTCTCCCGCACCGGACGGATCGGGCCGATCGCGGTCGGCCCGGGACGGATCACGGCGCAGGTCTACGGCGGCGACGAGGCGTACACGACCGTGATCACCCTGCGGGAGCTGGACGACCAGGAGTGGGAACTGCTGTGGGACAAGACCGCGGACCGGCCCGCCGTGACGGAGTCGCTGCTGGCCGGTGAGCTGCCCGAGGACCTCCTGGAGGCGGTGGAGGACGCCCGGCTGCGGCTGCTGCCCGGGTACGGGGACCTGGACGCCGACTGCGACTGCGACGCCCTGGACCATCCGTGCCCGCATGCCACGGCCCTGTGCTACCAGCTGTCGTGGCACCTGGACACGGACCCGTGGCTGCTGCTGCTGGTGCGGGGCAGGGGCGCCGGAGAGGCCGTGGAGGAGCTGAAGTCGGAGCTGCTGCTGCGGGCCATGACGGGCGGGGACGAAGAGGACGAAGAGGATGGCGAGGACGGCGAGGACGCGGACGGGACGGACGCGGAAGTCACCCTGCAGAAGGGCCCGTTGCCCGGCGTGGACCCGCTGTCCGCCTGGTCGCGGGAGGCGTCGCCGCTGCCCGGACTGCCGTCGCTGCCTCCCGCCCCGGCCGGTGCCGGTGAGCCGGTCACCGGCATCGAGGCCGACCCGCTGGAGCAGCTGGTCGCCGACGCGGCCGTACGCGCCAGGTCGCTGCTCGCGTACGCCCGGGGCCTGACCGACGCGCCCGCGCCCGAGCTCGGCCTGTGGCAGGACACCGTACGCATCGCGGCCACCCATCCGGATCCAAGGGTTGCGGCGCGGCTGCGGCAGGCCTGCGGCAGACCGTCCGAGGAGCTGGACCGCGCGGCCGAGGCCTGGCGCACCGGCGGGGCGGCGGGGCTGGAGGTGCTGGAGCGCGCCTGGTCGCCGTCCGCCCAGGAGACCGCCCGGGCACGCGCGGCGCTCTCGGCGGGCTGGGAGGCGGACGAACTGCCGGAGCTTCAGGTCCAGGGCAACCACTGGACACCGGCCGGCCAGGACATCCAGCTGCGCCTGGGCCGCGACGGCCGCTGGTACCCCTATCGCCGCCGGGCGGACGCGTGGTGGCCGGCCGGAGCGCCGCACGGCGACCCCTCGGACGCCCTCGTGGACCTCACCGACGACTGAACGGCACAGGGACCAGGGCCCCGTCACCGCCACCGGTGACGGGGCCCTGGTGCTGCAGGTGCACCGTGACTCGATCAATCCTCCAGACCACCCCCGCACGATCGGGACCGAAGACCACCGCACGGTGCGAAACGGGATCAGGGGGAGGGAACTTGAACGGCAGCGCAGGCAGGACGCAGGTCGCGCCCGGACACGTCGCGGCACACCGTCGCACCCTCCTCGGCGGTGTCCTGGAACAGGCGCGGCGAACCCCGCACGCGACCGCACTGGTGTGGCGGGACGAGGAGATCGGCTACGGAGCGCTGCTGCGCAGCGCGGAGCACGAGCGGGCCCGCCTGGCGCACCTGCCGGGCGACGCACCCATCGCCGTGCCCGCCGTGAAGTCGCCCGCCACCATCGCCCTGGTCCTGGCCTGTCTGCTGGAGCGCCGGCCGGTGCTGCTGGCGGCCGCCACGCTCGGCCGGGACGCCGTCGGCCTGCTGCACGAGCAGGCCGGCGTACAAAAGGCGCTGCGGCCCGACGACGGTCCCCCTGCGCGCGGGGCGAGCACCCCGCGGCCTCCCGCGCCGCCCACCGGCCGGCCCGCCCTGCTGCTCACCACCTCCGGCTCCACCGGAACCCCGAAGATCGTCCCGCTGGACGTGGCGGCACTGGACGCCTTCACCGGCTGGGCCGCCGACGCCTTCGGCATCGGCCCGGGCACCACGGTCCTCAACTACGCGCCGCTCAACTTCGACCTGTGTCTGCTCGACGTGTGGGCCACCCTCGCGCACGGCGGCCGGGCCGTCCTCGTCGAGGCCGACCACGCCCTGGACGGTCCCCGCCTGCTGAATCTGCTGACCCGGCATCAGGTCCGGGTCGTCCAGGCCGTACCCATGTTCTTCCGGCTGCTCGCCGACGCAGCGGACACCGCCGGGGTGGTCCTGCCCGCCGTACGGCACGCCATGTTCACCGGTGACGCCATGCCCGGGCCGCTGCTCGCCCGGCTGCCGGGCCTGCTGCCCGGCGCCCGGCTGCACAGCATCTACGGGTGCACCGAGACCAATGACAGCTTCGTGTACGAGGTGAGCGCGAAAGACGCGGCGGGCGGCGGCCCGCTGCCGCTGGGCCGGCCGCTGCCCGGCGCCGGTGCGCTCGTCGTCACGGACGAGGGCACGGTACTGGCCGGGCCCGGCGCCGGCGAACTGCTCGTCTCCACCGCCTTCCAGACCCGCGGCTACCTGGGCCCGGCGGCCGCCGCGCAGGCGTTCGTACCGCATCCGGCACGCGACGACGGCCGGCGCTACTTCCGCAGCGGCGACCTGGTGCGCCGGCACACGGACGGCTCCCTCACCCTCGAGGGCCGCACCGACGCGCAGGTCAAGGTGCGCGGGGTGCGGGTCAACGCCCAGGAGGTGGAGCACGTCCTGCTCGGCCACCACGAGGTCACCGAGGCGGCCGTCCTGGCCCTGCCCGACCCGGTCGCCGGACGGCTGCTGCACGCGCTGGTACGGCGTGCACCGGGCTCCGGCCTCACCAGCCTGACGCTGCGCGGGCATCTGGCCCGCCGGCTCCCCCGGGCGGCGGTTCCGTCGGGCCTGCGGATCGTCGACGACCCGCTGCCCAGGACTTCCACCGGCAAGGTCGACCGCGACCTGGTCGCTTCGGCCCACTTCACCAAGGAGAACTGACATGGACTACGCCCAGGCCGTCAAGGAGTTCGTCCTCAGGGAGTTCCTGCCGGACGTGCCCGCGGACGACCTCGCCGACGACCTCGACCTGATGGCGAACGGCGTCATCGACAGCCTCGGGCTGCTCAAGGTGATCGCCTGGCTGGAGGACCGCTACGGCGTCGACACCGATGCCGTGGACCTCGACCCCGAGTCCTTCACCTCCGTCGCGGCGATCGCCGCGTTCCTCACCGACGCGCCGCGCGAGCACGTGGGGGCCGAGTAGTCATGCACGAGGCCGTCGTCGCGCTCATCGGCCGGGACCGTCCCGTTCAGCTGCCGGTGTGGCGGTCGTTCTGGGACCAGCTGCACGCCGGTGACCTGCGCCGGGGTGAGGCCACGGCCCTGCTCGCCTCGCTGTCGACCCGGATGCCGGACCCGGTCACGCTGTGCGCGTTGCTGGACTCGCTGGCCGAGCGCAGGCCCCTGCGCCCGGCGGACGCGTTCGCGGATGCCGTGAACATCGTCGGCACCGGGGGCGGGCCGCGTACCTTCAACATCTCCACGGCGGCCGCCTTCGTGGCGGCGGCGATGGGCGTCCGGGTCGTCAAGACCGGCTCTCGCGCCTACACCGGCAGCTGCGGCTCCCTGGACCTGCTCGAGCGGCTCGGCATCGCGGCGACGACGTCGTACGAGCAGACCCAGGACACCCTGGAGCGCTGCGGCGTCGCCTTCGCCGGGTACTTCGTGTACCCCGCGGAGATCGCGTTGCTCGCCCGGGCCGTCGTGCCGCTGGACATGCGGCGGCTGGGGTCGATCGTCAACACGCTCGGCCCCCTGCTCGCCGACGTGGCGGTGCGCGCCCAGGTGAGCGGGGTGTCCCGCCCGGAGGCGCTCGAGGGGCTGCGGCAGGCGGCCGCGCACGTCTCGCGTGCCACGGGCCGGACGGTGTGGCTGGCCGACAACGACGCCGGCGCCGACGAGCTGCTGGCGTTCACCGCCAACCGGGTGCGGTGCTACGAGGACGGCGCCGAGGACGAGTTCACCCTGCGGCCCGCCGCGCTGGGCCTGGGGCCGGGCCGGCTGGCGGATCTGAGCCGTCCCGGGGGAGGCGGTGTGCAGGACGCCGTGGATCTCTTCCTGGAGGTCCTCGCCGGACGCGGCACCCCCGCCGCCACCGAAACCGTCTGCCTCAACGCGGCCGCCCTGGCGGTGGCGGGCCGGCTCACCGGCGACTGGCACGAGGCACTGCGCGCCGCCCGCTCCACGCTGCACGACGGCGCGGCGCTGTCGTTGGTCGACCGGCTGCGCACGCGGGAGGCGGCTCATGCCTGAGCGACTCCTGCCCACGGTCCCGGTGTCGGGCCTGGCTCCGGACGCTGTGCCCGGAGTGGCGTCCTTGTCCCTGGCGTCCTGCCGGAGCGCCGGGTCCGCCGCGCCGGTGGGGCCTTCGCCCGAAAGGCCTGGGGAGCGTCGCCCGGCTTGCGGGCCGGACGGAGACGGCCGGCCGGCGGGTGAGGGCCGGGGAGCCCGGGGCAGAGTTCCCGGGGACGCACACCCCCACGCACCGGCCGACACGGGCGAGTTCTTCGCGCGCCGCCGTCCGGGCCGCCCGGGACTCGCCGTGTTCGTCAACGCGGGCGACCCGCCGCTCGACATCCTGGCGGACCTCGCCGCGATGCTCGACGACAGTGACGTCGACTGCCTCGAACTGGCCGTCCCCTTCCCCGGCTCCGTCACCGACGGCCCGGTCGTCCGCCGCAGCGCGGACCGCGCACTGGCGAGCGGTGTCACCCTCGACGCCGTGCTCGACGCGGTGACAGCCATACGTCCCACCCTGCGCCGTCTGCGCATCGCCCTGCTCGCCGACTGGAGTCACACCGTCAGGGGCCGCGACCCGGGCGGCTTCGCCCGCGCCCTGGCCGACGCGGGCTGCGACGGGCTGCTGCTGCACGGCCTGCCGCCCCGGCTGCGGGCCGCCCACTACGAGGCCGCACAGCTGGCCGGCCTGCCGCTGGTCACCACCTGTTACGCCGTCTCCGGCCGGGCAACGGTGGCCGAGGCCGCACAGCACGCCTCCGCCTACCTCTACCTGGTCGCCCACTACGGCCGCAGCGGCACCACCGCCGCCCCGGACCACGACCGGCTCGCCGCGGCACTCGCCGAGGTGCGCGCCGCCACCCGCGTGCCGGTCGCCGTCGGTTTCGGTGTCCGCACCCGGGCCGACATCGCCGCTCTGGAGAAGCTGGGCGCGGACGCCGCCGTCGTGGGCAGCGCCGGTGTCGCCCGTATCGAACAGGCCCTGGCCGAACGGCGCGACCCCGTGCGGGAGTTCGCCTCCTTCGTGGCCGGGCTGCGCGGCCCGGCCGCCCACCACCGTCATCACCGTACGACTGGAGGAAGCCACACATGATCGTGCGAAACATCGACAGTGTCCGCTGCGTCGACTGGGGCAACGGCCTCAGCCGCCGCTTCCTCACCGAGTCCGACGGCCTCGGCTACACCGTCACCGACACGATCGTACGGGCCGGGACCAAGTCACGGCTGGAGTACCGCCGTCACCTGGAGGCCTGCTACTGCATCGCGGGCAACGGCGAGATCATCGACATGAACGGCGACTCCCACCCCATCACGCCGGGCACCCTGTACGCCCTGGACCAGCACGACGCGCACTGGCTGATCGCCTCTCCGCAGGAGGACCTGCGCCTGGTGTGCATGTTCACCCCGGCGCTGCGCGGCGACGAGCGCCACGATCTCGACTCGTCCGGGTTCTCCCAGTACTGATGATCACCTGGACCGAGGACCAGCAGCGGCTGCGCGAGGGGCTGGCGCCCCTGCTGGAGAAGCTCAGCTGCGGACATCTCGAGCGTGACGCCCAGGCCGCCTTCCCCCGCGCGCAGTGGGACCTGCTGCGCGCGACGGGGATCCTGGGCCTGCCCTTCGACGAGCGGTGGGGCGGGCTCGGCCAGGACCTGCTGACCACGATGTACGTCCTGGAGGGGCTGGGCCTGGGCTGCCGCGACGCGGGGCTGAACTTCTCCGTGTGCAGCCATCTGGTCAGCACCGGCGTCCCCCTGCACCGGTTCGGCTCACAGCTGCTCAAGGACCGTTATCTGCCCGGGCTGTGCTCCGGCGACCTGATCGGCGCCCATGCGATCAGCGAGCCCGACAGCGGTTCGGACGCGCTGGCGATGCGCACCCGGGCCCAGCGGGACGGCGACGGCTTCGTCCTGACCGGCAGCAAGGCGTTCGTCAGCAACGGCCCGGTCGCCGATGTCATCACCGTGTACGCCCGCACCAGCGACCGCCCCGGCCCGCTGAGCGTGACCGCGTTCCTCGTCGACCGTGACACGCCCGGCCTGAGCGTCGGGCCGCCGGTGGCGAAGATGGGCCTGCGCACCTCCCCGCTGTGCGAGCTGTTCTTCGACGGGTGCCGCATCCCGGCCACGCAGGTCGTGGGCCGCACCGGCGGCGGCTTCCTCGTCCTGGACCACGTGATGCGCTGGGAGATCCTGTGCTCCTTCGTCGTCAACGCCGGGGAGATGCGCGACCGGGTCGAGCGCTGCGCGCAATACGCCCGCACCCGTACCCAGTTCGGGCAGCCGATCGGCTCCTACCAGGCCGTCTCCCACCGGATCGTGGACATGGAGATCGGGGTGGAGACAGCCCGGCACTGGCTGTACTCGGCCGCCCGCAAGCTGGCCGCGGGCGAGAACGTCACCCGTGACATCGCGATCGCCAAACTCCTCACCAGCGAGGCCAACGTGGCCTCGGCGCTCGCCGCCGTGCAGATCTTCGGAGGCAACGGCTACATGGCCGAGTACGGCATCGAGAAGGAGCTGCGCAACTCGGTCGCCGGGACCATCTACTCCGGTACGTCCGAGATCCAGCGCAACCGCATCGCCTCGATGCTCGGCCTGTGAGACACCCTCGACACCCGACGGAAGCGGAACCCGCCATCATGACGCCCCTGCAGCCCAGCCCCGGATCCGGTGCCCGAGCCGCCCTGGCGGCAACCGAGTTCATCGACCACGACAGCCCCGAGGTGCACGCGTTCGTCCGCCAGGCGCTGCCGGCGGGCGCCCGCACGCCCACCGAGCGGGCGGTGGCCCTGTACTACGCCGTGCGGGACGGCATCCGCTACGAGGTGTACGGCGCGGATCTCTCCCGTGCGGGGCTGCGCGCGAGCCGGGTCGTGCGCACCGGCTCGGGCATGTGCCTGCACAAGTCGGTGCTCTACGCGGCCGCTCTGCGCTCGCTCGGCATCCCGGCCCGCCTGGTCCTGACCGACGTCCGCAATCATCTGGCGTCCGAGCGGCTCAAGCAGCTGCTGGGCGGGGACGTGTTCCACCACCACGGGCTGACCGCGCTGCGTCTGAACGGACGCTGGACGAAGGCGACCCCGGTGTTCAATAAAACCCTGTGCCGCCTGTACCGGATGGCACCGCTGGACTTCGACGGCATGGCCGACAGCCTCCATCACCCCTTCGACCTGCAGGGCCGGCGTCAGATGGAGTTCCTGCGCGAGCACGGCGAGTTCGACGACCTTCCCTACGAGCGGGTGATCGGCGAGCTGCGGGCCGCCCACCCGCGGCTGTTCGACGCCGGCGGGGAGCGGTTGGCGAAAGGGTCTTTGGTACGGGAGGCGGCCGCATAGTGCTGGTCAAGTTCTGCGGTGCCACGACCGCCGCCGAGGTGCGGGGTGTCGCCGACGCGGGGGCGGATCTGGTCGGGCTGTGGCACGGCGTTGCGGGAGGGGCCGCCGACCTGTCCGTGCCCCGGCTGGCCGAGCTGGCGGCCCAGGCACGGGCGACGGGCCGGCTGGAGGCGGTGCTGGTCACCTTCGGCTCCGACGCCAAGGCGCTGGCCCGGCTGACCGCCGACGGCGGACCGTCGTGGGTGCAGCTGCACGGCTACCAGCCGCCCGCGACGGTGCGCGCCCTGCGCGCACTGGTCCCCGAGGGGGTACGCATCGTCAAGGTCCTGCACGTGCGGGGCGAGTCCTGTGTGGAGGCGACGCTGATCGGCGCGTACGAACGCGCCGGCACGGACTGCTTCCTGCTGGACGCGGTCACCGCGGACGGGCGGACCGGCAGTACGGCGGTGAGTCTGGACGACGCCGCGGTGACGCGCCTGGCCGGCCGGATGACACGCCCTTTCCTGCTGGCGGGCGGGCTGCGGGCGGACAACCGCGACCGGTTCGCCGGCTCCGTCGCCCACCCCCGGTTCCTGGGCATCGACGTGGACTCCGCCGCGCGCGGCCCCGACGGGCTGCTGTCGGCGGGCAACGCGGCGGCGGTGGCCGAGGGCTGGAGGACGCCGTGACGTTCACCCGGGCGCTGACGGCGGCCGCCCGCCCCGTGATCATGGAGGTCAAGCGGCGGGACGCGAGCGGCACCGACCTCATGGGGGCGCGAACGGTCGCCGAGGTCGTCGCCGCGTACGAGGAGGCCGGGGCGCCGTGCATCTCGGTGGTCACCGGCCGCTGGTTCGGCGGCAGCGAGGATCTGCTGCGCCAGGTCGCCGCGCGCACCGGCCTGCCGCTGCTGCGCAAGGACTTCGTCACCTCGCGGCGCCAGCTGGCGCGCACCCGCGAACTCGGCGCCTCGGCGGTGCTGTTGACGGTCAAGGTGCTGCCCGCCGACGTCCTGGCGAGGCTGGTGGACCATGCGCTCGAGCTGGGGCTGACCCCGTTCGTGGAGGTCGCCGACGCGGCCGAGGCGGCTGCGGTGCCCCGGGCGGACGCGTGCGTGGTCGCCGTCAACAACAAGGACATCGCCACCCGTGAGCGGCTGCCCGGCGACCTCGAGCGCAGCGCCGCCCTGCTGCCCGTCGTACGGGGCACCGGCGCCCGCTGCGCGGTCAGCGCGAGCGGCATCACCGACCCCCTCGACGCGGCACGCCTGCTCGACACGGGCTTCGAGGGCCTGCTCGTCGGTACGGGGCTGCTGCGCGTGTCGCACCCGAAGCGGTGGTGCGCGGCCGTGGACAGGGCACGGGCCGGCCGGCGACAGGCCGGACGGCCCTGAAGGGGTCAGGCGCGACGGGCCCGGCCGGTGGCACGGATGCCGCGTGCCGTGCGGCCCCACGGCTTGTACACGGAGATCACCGCCGCGGCGGTGAGCAGGGCGAACAGCAGCGGCACACTCCACACCAGGAAGTCGGCGGGCCGGCCGGGGCGCGGCGCGGCGCCGCCCGCCTCGGCGGTGTTCTCGGTGGCCTTGACGACGACCGGGTGGATGACGAACCAGGCGAAGACCGTCATGAACAGGGTGATGGCCCACTTGGCGATGATCCACCAGTGCAGCAGCAGGCCCCAGGCCGTGCCGCAGGACAGCAGGATGCCGGAGACGGCCGCGGTGACGCTGAACACCGTGACGCTGGTGTCGTCGAACACGTACATCGCGTAATAGACGCCCTTGGCGACGGCCGCGTCCTTGGTGGTCAGCCCCATGACGGCAAGGACGGCCATGGACAGCGACAGCCCGACCCAGCCGACGGACGTGACGACGTGGATCGCCAGCGTCAGCTTGCGTCCCCTGCGGCCGAGTTCGAATTTCCTCTTCTTCTTCCCGGTGCCGTTCCTGGCGGTGTTCTTGTTCCTGACAGCGCTGGAGGGAGCGGACAAAACGCGGCCTCTCTTTCGTCCTGGGGGGGGTGTCGGCAGCGGATCCGATCGTTCCGTCCGCTGCTCGAGGCCCGCTGGAGACCGGTCGACCGGCTCTCCGGGCATCCTCCAGCGGTGCGTCCGAGGCTGGGCACGACTCACTGGCCAACGAACTCGTGGAGCAGGCGTGACAGTTCTGGTGACAGGTGCAACAGGATCGGTCGGCCGTCATGTGGTCGAGCGGCTCGTGGCCGCGGGCGTCCCGGTGCGAGCGCTGACGAGGAACCCGGCCACCGCGGGCCTGCCGGCGGGAGTCGACGTCTTCGAGGGCGACCTCACCCGTCCCGACACGGTGCGCGCGGCCCTGCGCGGGGTGGAGCGCCTCTATCTCTTCCCGGTCCCCGAGACGGCCCGCGAGGTCGTCGCCGCCGCCAAGGACGCCGGGGTGGGCCGGATCGTCGTGCTGTCGTCCTCCTCCGTCCTGGACGAGTCGGGCGACAACCACAGCGGTGAGTACCACCGTGTCGTGGAGCGTGCGGTCGAGGAGTCCGGCATCGACTGGACCTTCGTACGCCCCGACGAGTTCGCCGCCAACGTCCTGTGGAAGTGGGGTCCTTCGATCCGCGCCGAGGGCGTGGTGCGCGCCCCGTACGGCGATGCCCCGCGCGTCCTGGTCCACGAGGCGGACGTCGCCGCCGTCGCGGTGACCGCGCTCCTTCAGGACGGGCACACGGGCCGGGCGTATGTGCTCACGGGGCCCGAGGCGATCACCCAGGCCGACCAGGTGCGGGCGATCGCCGGGGCGCTGAGGCGGGAGATCCGCTTCGTGGAGATCACGCCCGACCAGGCACGCGAGCTGATGGGACAGGCCATGCCCGCGCCGGTGGTGGAGATGGTCCTCGGTTATCTGGCCGACGCCGCGGTCAACCCGCCCGTGGCCGTGGACACCGTCGAGCGTGTCACCGGTGTGCCCGCCCGGACCTTCGCCCGGTGGGCGGCCGACCACGCCGGCGATTTCGCCCCCGTGTCCGAGGAAGTGGCCGCGTGAGCATCGACGCCACGACCGCGCTCAGGGGCGCGAGGGTGACCATGACGGGCAGCGGCGAGCCCGAGAAGCAGCTCGTCACCGGGCACGAGCCGGTTCCCGCCGCGGGGCGCGGCAAGGTCGTGGTCCGTGTCGAGGCGGCGGGCGTGTCGTTCGCCGAGGTGCAGATGCTCCGGCACCTGCACCCCTTCCCGCCGCGCTTTCCCTTCGTTCCCGGCTACGACCTGGTCGGGCGGATCACCCAGGTCGGCGAGGACGTCACCGGGTGGCGGGTGGGCGACCGCGTCGCCGCCATGCCCCGGTACGGCGCCTGGCAGGAGTACGTGGAGACGCCCGCCAAGCACCTCGCCCCGGTGCCCGGGGGCCTGGACGCCGCCGAGGCCGTCGCGCTGGTCACCAACGGCGTGACCGCCTACCAGATGCTGGACCGGCTGGCCGCACTGGCTCCCGGCGACACCGTCCTGGTGCACGGAGCCAGTGGCGGGGTGGGCACGGTGCTCGCCCGGCTCGCCGTCCACCGCGGACTGCGCGTCATCGGCACCGCGTCCCCGGCCAAGCACGAGGCCGTACGGGCGCTGGGCGCCGAGCCCCTCGACTACCGCACCCCCGACCTGGCGTCGGCGGTGCGCGACCTGGCGCCCGGGGGCGTCGAGGCGGTCTTCGACCACATCGGCGGCCGGGGACTGGACGACAGCTGGGCGATGCTCGCCAAGGGCGGCACGCTGGTGTCCTTCGACTCCTCCGTCGCCGGGTACCGGCCGGGGCAGTGGTTCCGCCCGCACGTCCCGGCACTGCTGCGCACCGGCCGGCGCTTTTTCGCCCGGCTGCTGGGGCTGACCGGCGGCCGCCGGATGACGATGTACTACGTCAAGCCGGGCGCCGACTTCAACGCCGCCCTGCAGGCTCTGTACGAGCTGCTCGCCGAGGGCGTGCTGAAGCCCCCGATCGCGGGCCGCCACCCGCTGGACGGGGCGGGCGGCGCACTGCGGCAGCTGCTGGAGGGGCGCTCCGTCGGCAAGCACGTCCTGACCCCCTGACCACCCTCAGCCTCCGCCTCAGCCTCAGCCTCAGTTTCCTTACCATGCAAAGGAATTCAGCATGTCCACGACGCTGACCGAGAAGTCCGTCCAGCAGCGCAACAAGCAGATCGCGCTGGACTGTGCCGCCGCCTGGAACCGCTGGGAGCTGGACGGCATCATCAAGCACTGGTCCCCCGACATCCGGCACTTCTCCGAGGACCGCCTCGTCGACACCCGGCAGATGACCGGTGCGATGCAGGGCGGCCTCGCCGCCTTCCCCGACCTCCACCTGGACGTCAAGAGCGCCGTCGCCGAGGGCGACCGGGTCATCCTGCGGATCACCGTGACGGCAACCCACCTGGGCGAGTTCATGGGCAGGGCCGCGACCGGCAGGAAGGTCACCTGGTTCATGCTCGAGGAGCTGCGCTTCGACGACGAGGGCCTGATCATCGAGCACTACGACGTCTTCAACTACCTGCCGATGCTCAAGGAACTGGGCTTGGTCCCCGCGGACATGATGTGAGCGCCGGCGTTCTCCAGGCCGCGCTGAGCGAGGTCGCCGACGGTGTGTACGCCTTCGTGCAGCCCGACGGCGGCTGGTGCCTGAACAACGCGGGCCTCGTCGTCGGCGACGGGGGCAGGCATGTGCTCGTCGACACCGCGGCGACCGAGGCCCGGGCGCGGCGGCTGCGCGAGCAGGTGCTGCACCGTACGGGCACACCGCCGCGCACCCTGGTCAACACGCACTTCCACGGCGACCACACCTTCGGCAACCATCTGTTCCCGGAGGCCGTGGTCGTCGCGCACGAGCAGACGCGCTGCGACATGGCTGCCGCGGGAGTGCATCTGACGTCCCTGTGGCCGGACGTGTGCTGGGGCGACATCGACATCGCGCTGCCCGAGATCACCTACCGCGACGCGCTCACCGTGCACGCCGGCGGGGTGCGGGTGGAGCTGCTGCATCTGGGCCCGGCCGCGCACACCACCAACGACACCGCGGTGTGGCTGCCCGAGCAGCGTGTGCTGTTCGCCGGTGACCTGGTGATGTCCGGCGTCACGCCGTTTTGCGTGATGGGATCGGTCAGCGGTTCCCTGGCCGCCCTGGACCGTCTGCGCCGCCTGGACCCGCTGGTGGTGGTGCCCGGCCACGGGCCGGTCGGCGGCGCGGAGGTGTTCGACGCCGACGAGGCGTACTTGCGATGGCTGCGGGACCTCGCGCGCAGGGGCGTCGCGGACGGATCGAGCCCGCTGGAGCTGGCCCGTGCCACCGGCCCCGGCCCCTTCGCCGGGCTGTTGGACGCGGAACGGCTGGTGCCGAACCTGCACCGGGCCTACGCGGAGGAACGCGGGGCGGCTCCCGGGGAGCGGCTGGACATCCCGGCCCTGTTCGCGGAGATGGCGCAGTATCACGGCAGGCTGCCGACCTGCCGGGCATGACCCGCGCAGGGGTGAGGGGCGCAACCGCCGGGTGCGGTTGCGCCCCTCACCCCTGCGCGGTCACACGTCGATGCTCTTCAGATACGCCGCGAAGCTCTGCAGTCCCGGGTGCTCCGCGCGCAGCGCGGCGATGTCCGCACGGTACCCGTGCTCCTGGAACCACTCGAACATGAGGGCGATCTCGGGGCCGTTGGGGATGTACGGGCTGGCCGCCACCGCGTCGAGCGGCACTTCCTCGAAGCGGGCCGGCAGCCCGCTGCGGGCGGCGAACGCCTCGGCGACCTCGGTGGCCGTCAGCTCGTCGCCGGCCAGCTCGACGGCCCGGCCCAGGTACTCCCGCGGGTGGTCGAACGCCTGTGCGGCGAAGTGTCCGATGTCGTCCACGGCGATGAACTGCACCCGCGTGTCCGGCTTCAGCGCCAGTTGCACCACCAGGGTCCCGTCGACGTTCTGCGGGCCGTGCGCGGCGAAGTTGTCCATGAAGAACGACGGACGCAGCACCGTCGTCGGCACGCCCAGCTCCTCCAGGTACCGCTCGATGTGCCGCTTGGAGTCGAAGTGCGGGACACCGCTGTGCCGTTCGGCCCCTCCCACCGAGCTGTACACCACGTGCGCGACCCCGGCGGCCTTCGCCGCCCGGGCCACCGCCCGGCCCTGGCGGACCTCGCCGCCCAGGCCCCCGGGCGTCATGAAGGTCTGCACGGAGAAGACTCCGTGCACGCCCTCCATGGCCGCGCGCAGCGACGCCCCGTCGTCCAGGTCGCCGGTGACCAGCCGCACTCCGAGCCCGGCGAGCGCGCGGGCCGCGTCGGACTTCGGGTTGCGCACCAGCGCGGCCGTGTCCCAGCCGCGTCGCACCAGTTCACGTGCGGTGGCGCCGCCCTGCAGGCCGGTCGCGCCGGTCACCAGGACCGTGCCGTTCGCCTCGCTCGTCGTCATGTCGCAGCCTCTCTCAGCGAAACAGCGCGGCGTTGGCGGCCGCCCAGTCACGGTAGGGACGGGGGTCACGGCCGGTCAGGTCCCGCACGGCCGTCGTGGGCGTGGCCCACGGCACCTCGGGGCTGTGCAGCGCGGCCACGTTGGTCACTGCGGCCGCCCGGTCGCCGGTGATGCCCGCGAAGACCTCGACGACCTCCTCCTGGGGGGCGACGGAAAAGCTCAGCCTGCGGCCCAGGGTCTGGCCCAGGATGCGGGCCTGCTCCTCGGAGGTGAGGATCTCGTCGCCGGTCAGGACGTACGCCTTGCCGCGGTGGCCGTCCTGGGTGAGCGCGGCGACGGCGGCCGAGGCGAGGTCGTACTCGTCGATGGGCGCACCGGGGTTGTTGCCGATCCAGCAGCGCACCGAACCGCTGTCGCGGACGCTCTTGACCCACCACGAGGTGTTGGCGTGGAAGGGGCCGGGGCGCAAAAACGTGGTGGCGGCGCCGGACGCGGTGATCTCCCGCTCCGCGGCGCGGTGTTCGTCCGCGATGCCGTGCGCCAGCGGGTGCAGCACGCTCGCCGACGACAGGAACACGATGTGCTCGACCTGCGCGGCCGTCGCGGCCACGGCGATGTTGCGGGCCTGGCCCGCGACGTCGCCGGAGAGCACGATCAGCGCCGTGGTGACGCCGGTGAAGGCGGCGGCCAGCGAGTCGGGGTCGGCGGGGCTGCCGGCGACGACGTCCACGCCCTCGGGCAGGCCGGCCTCCTCGGGCGTGCGGCTCAGGGCCCGTACCTTGCGGCCCGTCTCGGTGAGCCGGCCAACGGCCTCGCGGCCGACCTTGCCGGTCGCTCCGGTGACCAGGATCATGGTCAGGCCCTCCAGCCCTGCGGCTCGGGCCACGGCGAGCCGAGCTGACGGTAGGTGCCCTGGTAGTCCGGCCAGTCACGGTGGTCACGGATCTTGCCGTCGACGAAGCGGATGAGGTGGATCTGCTCACCGGAGAACCTGCGGCCGGTCGGCGCCATGCCCACCAGCTCGCCGACGTGGCGGCCGTACAGAACGAGGCTGGCGCGCACCCAGTCGCCGCGCTCCTCGATCAGCACCTCCTCCAGGTGCGCTTCCTCGGAGAACGTCATGCGCAGCCACTTGACGGCCATCGCGAAGGAGTCGGGACCGCGCAGGTCCATGTGTTCCATCGTCGCGGGGTTGAGGTATTCCGGGTGTATGTATTCCGCGACGTCCTCGGTCTCACCGGTGTTGTAGGCATCGATCATGCGGCGTACAGCGGCTGTCTGACTGCTCATCGAATTCCCTCCGCGGGCATTTTCCGTATTGTCTGTGCGATCTCCCGGTGGGGGCAAGGGAAGATTTCCGGGCTCCTCTCGCTTTCGAGGCGTCCTCCAGCTGCGCACGGGGTGGCGACCCCAGCATGGGGACATGGTCACGGACACGGACACGGCAACGTACAAAACAAAAGTCACCGCCGCCTTCAACGGGGCCGCGGCGACCTATGACCGGCTGGGCGTGGAATTCTTCACGCCCATGGGCGCGCGGCTGGTGGAGATCGCCGGGCCGCGGCCGGGCCAGC
Organism: Streptomyces sp. NBC_00659; assembly: GCF_036226925.1. Taxonomy (NCBI): domain Bacteria; kingdom Bacillati; phylum Actinomycetota; class Actinomycetes; order Kitasatosporales; family Streptomycetaceae; genus Streptomyces; species Streptomyces sp. NBC_00659. The sequence continues at coordinate 123,867 of NZ_CP109031.1, forward strand.
GGCTCCTCGACGTCGGCTGCGGCCTGGGCGCCACGCTGCTGCCCGCCGCGCGGCTGGCCGGTCCGCAGGGCGGTGCGCTCGGCATCGACATCGCCGAGGCGATGATCGAGGAGGCCGGCCGTGAGGCGGCACGGCAGGGCATCGGCAACGTCGAGCTGCGGGTGATGGACGGGGAGCACCCCGATCTGCCCGCCCGCTCGTTCGACCTGGTGCTCGGCAGCTACAGCGTGATCTTCCTGCCGGACGCGCGGGCCGCACTGGCCCGCTATGCCGGCCTGCTGCGCGAGGGGGGCCGGATCGCCTTCACCAGCCCGGTGTTCACCCGGGACACCTTCCCCTTCCTCCCGCCGCTGTTCACCGACCTGATCCCGATGTCCCTGCTGCGCCACCTGCCGCCCGCCTGGCACCCGGAGCAGCTGCACGAGCAGCTGCACTCCTGGCTGGAGGACCCCGCGGACCTGAGGGCCGCGCTGCACAGGGCCGGCTTCGGCGCGGTGGAGATCACCGACGAGACGGTGGACATGACGGCCCGCTCCGGCGAGGCCTGGGCCGACTGGTCCCACACACAGGGCATGCGGCTGCTGTGGCAGCATCTCCCGGCCGACGAGGCCGCCGTCCTGCGTGCCCGGCTCGTCACGGCGCTCGACGCGCTGCGCGGCGCGGACGGCCTGGTCCACATCGACGTCCCGGTCCGCTACGTCACGGCCACCGTGGCCATCTGAGCGCGCACACGGATGAGGCCCCCGGCGACGGGGGCCTCATCCGTGTGCGGCTCACGTCACGGACAGCGCGCCGTCCACCGCGAGGACCGTGCCGTTGGCGTAGGCGGCCTGCGGCCGGGTCAGCTGCACGATCCACCAGGCGATGTCCTCGGGCCGGCCCACCCGGCCCGCCGGAATCCGCTGCGCCATCTCGCCCAGGAACGCCTCGTAGGCCTCGGCGGGCATGCCGGCCCGCACCCCGACGCCGGTGTCGACGACTCCCGGGGCGATGCCGACCGACCGTATGCCGCGCGGGGCGAGCTCCACCGCCCAGGTGCGGGTGAGGAAGTCGAGGGCGACCTTGGCCATGCCGTACACGGAGTTCTCCGGCCACGCCCGCCGGCCCAGCGAGCCCGCGGAGCTGACGTTCACGACGACGCCCCTGGTCGCCTCGAGCGCGTCCAGCGCCCGCTGGGTCAAGAACACCGGGGCGAGGAGGTTCGTGCCCAGCTGGGCGCGCACCGATTCGCGGTCCAGGCCGTCCAGGGCCGCGAATCCGGTGACGGCGGCATTGTTCACCAGGACGTCGATGCGGCCGAATTTCTCGACAGCCGTTTCGACGATGATTTCCGGGGCGTCCGCGTCGTGAATGTCCTTGGAAAGGATGTGAATTCTGTCCTCGTACCCCGCCGCCGATTCTTTCAGTGTCGATTCGCTGCGGCCGACGACGAGTACGTTCGCCCCGTCCTCGGCGAATGCGTGCGCCGTCGCCGCGCCTATTCCCGTGCCGCCGCCCGTGACGACGACGGCTTTCCGCGTGCCTGTGCTCATGAGCACAGCGCGATGTTGACACCGCGGATGACGGCCTGCTCCGCCTCCGGGCCGAAGTCCTTGTCGCCGATCGTGAACGACAGCTGCACCCGGGCGTCCAGGTCTCGGGTGGTGGCCGCGAAGGTGGCGTAGCCGGGGATGCCGGCACCGTGGCCCCACAGGTCGAGGTCGTCGTCGTTCTCGAGCTTCATGATGCCAAGGCCGTAGCCGATGCCCATCGGCAGGTTCTCGATCATCTCGGGAGGCAGCGGGGTGGTCATCTCGGTGAACTCCGGCTCGTTCAGCAGCTTTCCGCTGAACAGTGCGGTGAAGAACCGGTCCAGGTCGGCGGTGGTGGAGATGATCTCGCCCGCGCAGCCGGCCTCGGAGGGGTTCATGAGCGTCACGTCGACGGGCTCGCCGCCGATCTGCATGTAGCCACGGGCGTGCGGCTCGGGGATGTTCGGGTCGTCGCCCGGCAGCACGGTCTGCGTCAGCTGCAGCGGCTGAAGGACGCGCTCGGTGATCTCCTGACGGTACGAGCGGCCGGTGACCTGGTCGATGAGCAGGCCGATGACGAAGTAGTTCGTGTTGCAGTACGCGAACCTGGTGCCGGGCTCGAACTCCAGCGGCTTGGCGGCCGCGACGGCGATCAGGTCCTGGGGCTCGTAGTGCTTGTAGCGGTCGCGCAGGAAGCGGTCGCCCGGTTTCTGGAACGAGTCCATGTAGTTGTACAGGCCGCTGGTGTGCTGCATCAGATGGCGGATGGTGATCTTCTCACCGTAGGGCAGCAGACCCGGCAGATAGCTCTCGACACTGCGGTCGAGGTCGATCCTGCCCTCGGCGACCAGCTGCAGCACCACGACAGCCACGAACGGCTTGGTGATGCAGGAGATGCGAAAGCGGCCGTCCGCGGGGACGGGGCGGCTGGTGCCCAGCTCCGCGATCCCGGAGGTCACCACGAAGGACTCCTCCCCCCGGGCGACCCGGAACTGCACGCTCGCGGCTCCTGCTTCGACGAGCCGGTCGGCGGCGCCCTGGACGGCCCGTTCCAGGGCCGAGGCCTGCGGCCGGGCGATCGTCGTCTGCGTCATGTCGGCAAACCCCCATCGGGTGGCAGTCGGTTCTTACGGCGGTGCGCGGCTCTTGCGGCGGTCTCGCACCGGTCTTGGGCTGTGCCCGGGTCGTACGGCTGTGCCGAGGCTGGCCCGCCGGGGTGGAGAGGCGGCGGGGTGCGGCTGGAGCCTCGCTCAGGCCAGGTCGTCGCGGGTCACCGTGCGGGCGGACACCCGCAGTTCGCCGTCCTGGCGCACCAGCACGTCCTCGCAGACGCACACGCGGTGCACCTGGGACTCGCCGCCGATCTGCGAGGCGTAGACGATCGCGTAGGAGCGGACGTCCACGGCGCCGTCGGGCCGCGGGCGGACGTCGAGCATGCCGATGAAGTGACGGTGGCGCTGTCCGGCGGCGGCGAGCCCGGCCGCGGTCCGCCGGGTCGCCGCGACGAGGCCGGCGCGGCCGCGTACCGGCTCGGGCAGTGTGGGCACGGCGAACGTCGCGTCCTCGGTGAAGGTCCCCGCCCACCGCTCGGCCTCGCCGAGGTCGAGCAGCTGCATCTGGTGCGCGTAGAACTGCTGTGCCTGTGCGTGCAGTTCGGCGGACCATGCGGGGGCCTGCGCGCGTTCGGGTGCAGTCGTCATGGGTGTCTCCGTTCGGTCGGTTCGGCCGCGCCAGCCTGCCCGGGCCCGGTCGCACCCGGTTGGAACATCCCTCAAGCCCGCCCGGGGACGGCTGGTCGAGGGATGTTCCGCCCTACCTCGAGGAGCACGGGACACGGTCGGGGTCACTACGGCGTTTGTGGAAGGACACCGATGACGACAACGACGAAGCCCTCCGCGCTGATCACGGGTGGTACGAGTGGTATCGGGCTGGCAGTGGCACGGGAGCTGGGCGGCAGTGGCCACCCCGTCTTTTTGTGCGCCCGGGACGAGCAGAAGGTCAAGCAGACGGTCGAGGACCTGCGCGGTGAGGGCCTGACCGCCGACGGCGTCGCCGCCGACGTCCGCGACCGGGAATCGGTGGCCCGCCTGGTCGCCGCCGCCGTCGAGGCCCACGGGCCGGTCGGCATCCTGGTCAACAATGCCGGGCGCAGCGGCGGCGGCGTCACCGCCGACCTCGCCGACGACCTCTGGTACGACGTCATCGACACCAACCTCAACAGCGTCTTCCTGGTCACCCGCGAGGTGCTCAAGAACGGCGGCCTGTCCGGCGCGGCCCACGGCCGGATCATCAACATCGCTTCCACGGCAGGCAAGCAGGGTGTCCTGCTCGGCGCCCCCTACAGCGCCTCCAAGCACGGCGTCGTCGGCTTCACCAAGGCGCTGGGCCGGGAGCTCGCCCCGGCCCGGATCACCGTCAACGCGGTGTGCCCCGGCTATGTGGAGACCCCCATGGCCCAGCGGGTGCGGCAGGGGTACGCGGCCGCCTGGGACACCACGGAGGACTACGTGCAGGAGCAGTTCGAGGCGAAGATCCCGCTCGGCCGCTACTCGACGCCCGAGGAGGTCGCCGGGCTCGTGGGCTACCTGGCCTCCGAGACCGCCGCCTCCGTCACCGCCCAGGCACTCAACGTCTGCGGCGGACTGGGCAACTTCTGATCCCGTTGCCGGCATCCGCGGCAGTCCATGGCAATCCGCAGCAATTCTCAGCAATCCGCATGAAGGATGGGTGTTCGTGATGGCAACCGAGCGTGTGCACCGCACGTCGCACGACGTGGAGATCGCCGCGCCCGCGGCGGTCGTGTACGGGCTGGTCTCGGACGCGGTGCAGTGGCCGCTGTTCTTCCCCCCGAACGTGCACGTGCAGCGGCTGGAGTCCGACGGCACGGACGAGCGGCTGCGGATGTGGGCGACCGCCAACGACACGGTCAAGTCGTGGACGTCGCGCCGGCGGCTGGACCCGGCCGGGCGGCGTATCGACTTTCGCCAGGAGGTGCCGGCCTCCCCGCTCACCGCGATGGGCGGCAGCTGGATCGTCGAGGAGCGGGGCGGCTCGTCCCGGCTGGTCCTGCTGCACGACTTCACGGTGGACCAGGACCGTCCCGAGGACGTCGAGTGGGTCGAGCGGGCCACGGACACCAACAGCCGTGCGGAGCTGGGCCGGGTCAGGGACCTCGCCGAGCGCTGGACCCGGCTCGACGCGCTGGTGCTCTCCTTCGAGGACAGTGTGCGGGTCAAGGGCCCGGGCCGGCCGGTCTACGACTTCCTCCACCGGGTCGCGGACTGGCCCCGGCTCGTCCCGCACGTCGACCGTCTGGACCTGGCCGAGGACATTCCCGGGGTGCAGGTCATGGCGATGGACACGCGCACCGCCGACGGTTCGGTGCACACCACGAAGTCCGTCCGCGTCTGCTTTCCCGACACGTTGCGCATCGTCTACAAGCAGACGGCGACCCCGGCCCTGATGGACGCCCACACCGGTGCGTGGTCCGTCGTGCCCGACGAGAGCGGTGTGATTGTCACCTCCCGGCACAGCGTGGTGCTGCGCGAGGAGGCGATCAGGCCGGTCCTGGGCGAGGACGCCTCCGTCGAACAGGCCCGCCGCTACGTCCGTGAGGCTCTGGGCCGCAACTCCACCGCCACCCTCAACCTCGCCAAGCAGTACGCGGAATCGGCACTCGCACCCCGCTGACGGGTCAGGCCGCCCGGTGCGGGGCGGTGACCTCGGCCAGGCGGTCCTCGATCCTGGCCAGCACCTCGGCGGCCCGGTCGACGAGGAAGAAGTGGCCGCCCGGCAGCACGTTCAGCTCGAACGCGGAGCGGGTGTGCTGGTGCCAGGCCCGCACCTCGGCGACCTCGGCCTTCGGGTCGCGGTCGCCGGTGAAGGCGGTGATGGGGCACTCCAGCGCGGGACCGTGGTGGTAGCGGTAGTTGCGCACCGCCGCGTAATCGGCGCGCAGTGCGGGCAGGATCATGCGCAGCGTCTCCTCGTCGTCGAGGAGCCCGGCACCGGTGCCGTTCAACGACCGTATCTCCGCGAGGACTTCGCTGTCGGTGCGCGGCTGCCGGTCCCCGTCGCGGTCCAGCGCTGGGGCGCGGCGCCCGGAGACGAAGAGCTCGACGGGACCGCGGCCCGCGTCCTGCAGACGGCGCGCGGCCTCGAAGGCGACGATCGAGCCCATGCTGTGCCCGAACAGGGCGTAGGGCCGGTCGGTCCACGGCCCGAGTTCCTCGACGATCCGCTCGGCGAGCACCTCGATGCCGGGCAGGGCCGGTTCCCTGAGACGGTCCTGGCGGCCCGGGTACTGCACGGCCAGCACCTCCAGCCGCGGGGACAGCGCCTGGGCCACGGGGAAGAAGAAGCTGGCCGATCCGCCGGCGTGCGGCAGGCAGACCAGGCGTGCGGGCGCGTCGGGGGCGGGGCGAAAGTTCCTGAACCAGGGGCTGTCGCCGGGGGTTCCCGTCATGAGGAGTTCTCCTGGAGGCTGTCGGCCGGGGTGGCCTGGGCGGGTGTGCGCCCGGCCCCGGATCCGTTCGGGCGTGTGTCCCAGGATGAGCGCCCGCGCGAGCCCCTGGCTTCCCCTGCCCTGCCCCTGGGTTCGGGCCGCCTTGACTCAGGGGGTGAGCAGGGGAGAGCAGGGGTACTGCCCGCGGACCGCCCTGATACACGCTGAACCGGACGTACTTGCGCTCCTCGCCGTGCTCGCGTGCCAAGGGAATCAGGGAACTCACATGCATGAGATCGTCAGCGCTGTTCTCTCCGAGGACGCCTCGCCGCAGGACTTCGCGGGGCTGCGGCTTCCGGAGTCCTACCTCGGTGCGGTGCTGCGCGAGGAAGACGTCTCGATGTTCGAGGGCATGGCCTCGGCGGACAAGGACCCGCGCAAGTCGCTGCAGGTGCGGGACGTGCCGGTGCCGCAGCCCGCGGCGGGTGAGGCGCTGGTGGCGGTGATGGCCTCGTCGGTGAACTACAACACCGTCTGGTCGGCCATCTTCGAACCGCTGCCCACGTTCTCGTTCCTGAAGCGGTACGGCCGCCTGTCACCGGCATCGGCCCGCCACGACCTGCCGTACCACGTGATCGGTTCGGACCTGGCCGGGGTGGTGCTGCGCACCGGACCCGGCGTGAGCCGGTGGCAGCCCGGCGACCGGGTGGTGGCCCACTGTCTGTCGGTGGAGCTGGAGTCGGCCGACGGGCACGGGGACACGATGCTCGACCCCGAGCAGCGCATCTGGGGCTTCGAGACCAACTTCGGCGGCCTGGCCCAGGTCGCGCTCGTCAAGTCCAACCAGCTGATGCCCAAGGCGGAGCACCTGAGCTGGGAGGAGGCAGCGGCGCCGGGGCTGGTGAACTCCACCGCCTACCGGCAGCTGGTCTCGCGCAACGGCGCCGGGATGAAGCAGGGCGACAACGTCCTGATCTGGGGCGCCAGCGGCGGACTGGGCAGTTACGCCACCCAGCTGGCCCTGGCCGGCGGCGCCAACCCCGTCTGCGTGGTCTCCAGTGACCGCAAGGCGGAGATCTGCCGGACGATGGGCGCCGAGGCGATCATCGACCGCAGCGCCGAGGACTACAGGTTCTGGAAGGACGGGCACACCCAGGACCCCAAGGAGTGGAAGCGCTTCGGCAAGCGCATCCGCGAGCTCACCGGCGGCGAGGACGTGGACATCGTCTTCGAGCACCCGGGCCGTGAGACCTTCGGCGCCTCGGTGTACGTCACCCGCAAGGGCGGCACCATCGTCACCTGCGCCTCCACCTCCGGCCACCACCACGAGTACGACAACCGCTACCTGTGGATGTCGCTGAAGCGGATCGTCGGCTCGCACTTCGCGAACTACCGCGAGGCCTGGGAGGCCAACCGGCTCGTCGCCAAGGGCAGGATCCACCCCACCCTGTCGAAGGTCTACTCCCTGCAGGACACCGGGCAGGCCGCCTACGACGTGCACCGCAACCTCCACCAGGGCAAGGTCGGCGTCCTGTGCCTGGCCCCCGAGGAAGGCCTCGGCGTGCGCGACCAGGAGCTGCGCGCCCGGCACGCCGACGCCATCAACCGCTTCCGTGAAGGGCAGGCGCACTGATGACCGAGCAGACCCCGCACTCCCCCACGCCCGCGCCCGTGACCGCGCCCGTGACCGGCATCGTGGGTCTGGGCCCGGTGGGCGAGGCGCTCCTGCACCTGCTGCTCGGCGCCGGCCATCACGTCGTCGCCGTCGACACGGACTTCGACGTCCTGGCGCGGGTGGCCCGGCGGGTCAAGGCCGTCCACGGTGACGGCCCCGAGCAGCAGGCCGTGACCTTCACCTGCGACCACGCGCTGCTGCGCGGGTCGTCCGTGGTCGTCGAAGCCGTAGCGGACACCGCGGCCGCCAAGGCCCTGGCCCTGAGCCGGATCACCGCCGCCTGCCCGCCCGGCACCACCCTGGTGACCACCACGGCGACGCTGTCCGTGGTCCGCCTGGCCATCGGCGCGGGGCGCCCCGCCGACCTCGTCGGGCTGCGGTTGTTCACCCCGCCCGCCCCCGGCGGCCCGGCCGAGCCGGTCCTGACGCCTCTCGCCGCGAAGGAGACCGCGGCCGCGCTGAACGCCCTGGTCGCCGCAGCCGGGCTCACCCCCGTCGAGGTCGGCTCGGGTCCTGCCGCCGACGCCACCGCCCTGGTCCTGGGGCTGCTGAACCGCTCGGTCGTCCTGCTCGACGAGGGCTACGCCACGCACCACGACATCGACACCGCGATGCGTCTGGGCTGCGGTCTGCCGGCCGGACCGCTGGAGACCCTGGACCGCATCGGCCTCGACACGGCCCACGCCGCCCTGATGGACCTGTGGCGGCGCACCGGCGACAGCGCCTTCGAGCCCGCGCCGCTGCTGAGCCGGATGGTCGCGGCCGGGCTCCTGGGCCGCAAGAGCGGCGGCGGCTTCTACGCGTACGGCGAGACGGGCGCCCAGCTCCCGGCCCAGGCCGGCCCGGGCCCTGAAGCGGACGCCGCGGGCGTGCACCGCGTCGGTGTGCTCGGCTCCGGTGCCATGGCCCGGGGCATCGCCGAGGTGGCGGCCGCGGCGGGGCACCCGACGGTGCTGGTGGCGCGGAGCGCCGAGAAGGCCGACGCGGCCCTGGCAGCCGTGGCGAACTCGCTGGCCCGCGCGGTGCGCCGGGGAAAGACCACCGCCAGGGCCAGGTCGCAGGCCCTGGCCCGTCTGCACGCCACCGACGACCTCGCGGCCCTGGCCGAGTGCGACCTGGTCATGGAGGCCGTGGCCGAGGAACCCGAGGTGAAGCGCACGCTGTTTCGGACGCTGGGCCGGGTGTGCGCGCCGGGCGCGGTACTGGCCACCACCACCTCGAGCCTGTCCGTCACCGCCTGCGCCGAGGCTTCCGGCCGCCCCCTGGACGTCGTCGGCATCCACTTCTTCAACCCGGCTCCGGTGATGCGCCTGGTGGAACTGGTCCGCACGGACACGGCCGCGCCACGCACCCTGGCCCTGGCCCGCGCCTTCTGCCTGGGCCTGGGCAAGACGGCGGTGGAGTGCACCGACCGCACCGGCTTCATCGTCAACAGCCTGCTGTTCCCCTACCTGGGCGCGGCCCTGGCCCTGCTGGACCGCCCGGGCGCGGACGACACCCTCATCGAACGCACCGACGCGGCGGTCCAGCACGGCTTCAACTACCCCATGGGTCCCTTCGCCCTCCTTGACACCATCGGCCTGGACGTCTCCCTGGCCATCCAGCGGCGCCTGTACGACCGTTTCAAGACCCCGGAGCACAAGCCGTCGAACGCCCTCGCCGAACTCCTGGCCGCGGGCTTTTTGGGCCGCAAGAACGGCAGGGGGCTGCGCACCGCGGCAACGTCCCGCTGAGCATGCCCTCACCGGGCTCGGACGAGCCGCTGGGCACCGTCCCCGACCAGCTTCGCCAGATCCTCCCTGGAGCGCACCCGCAGCTTGCGGTACACGCTGGTGAGATGCTGCTCGACCGTGCTCGGCGTGACATACAGCCGCGCGGCGATGGCCCGGTTGGTGCAGCCGTCCGCCGCGAGCACCGCGACCCTGCGCTCGGCCCGCGTCAGCACGGCGGCCGGATCGCTGTCCGGCCCGCCCGCGCTCAAGCACCGCGCGGCCTGCGCGGCAGGCCCCCGCCAGTCGACCGCCTCCCCCGCCTCGGTGCCCCACTCCGCCAGCAGATCCCGGCACAGGTGAAAGTCCCCGAGCGCGGCCCGAGCCCGTCCGCAGGCCAGCAAGAACCCGCCCCGGGCCAGCAGGTAGTGCAGCCCGGCCCGCGACCGGAACATCCCCTCCGGCACCGGAATACGCACCAGCCGCCCCGCCTCCTGGTAGGCCTCCCGCTCGGTGGCCGCCCGCACGGCCGCCGCGAGCGGCATCCCGACCGCCACGCCCCACGCTCCTGGCGACAACAGCCCCAGCGCCCGCTCGGCGTGCCCGGCCCCGACGTCGTAGGCCCCCGCCCGGACATGCACCACCGCGGCCACCGCGGCAGCCACCGCCCGCCGGGCCGGCGGGCTCTGCGCGAGGTCGGCGCCGGCCGACAGCGCGCACCACTGCCCGAGCCGCCCGGTCTGCCCCGCGTGCAGCAGCACGCTCAGCACCGCGGCGACGGAAGGGGCCGGGGCGTGCCCGTGCACGATCGACTCCAGCACCTGCTCCGCGGCCATGTCCGCCTGCGCCCCGCCGCCCTGGCTCACCGCACCGGGGCAGAGGTGTCCCAGCGCGGTCCTCAGCTCCCGTTCGGCCGCGCCGCTCTTGCCGCCGGCGAGTGAACCGCAGGCCCGCGTCACCGGCTCCACCCGCCCGTGCCACAGCAGCAGGCCCGCTGCCCCCACCGTCTGCGCGGTATCGAGCCGCCGGGCCGCGAGGTCGCGCTCCAGCGCGGGCAGGTGGCGCAGGACGGCGGCCGGGTCGTTCTCCCACTCGGCCCGGGCGAGGGTTTCGAGCAGGCCGCCCTGGCTCTGCTCGTCCCCTCCCGCGCGGTACGCGGTGCGCAGGAACTGGGCGGCCCGGTGCATCCCGCCGGAGCGCATCGCGTGCTGTGCCGCCTCGGCGAGCAGCGGCGCCGCCCACGCCGGTGAGGTGCCCGCGGCCCCGTCGGCCTCGGCGGCGACGAGGTGCACGGCCACGGCCGGAGGTTCGGCTCCGTCGTCGTAGAGCACCTTGGCCGCTCGCGCGTGCAGCAGGCCGCTCTCCTTGGCGGACAGGTCCTCGAGCACCGCGGCCCGCACCCCTTCGTGGCGCAGCCGCCCCCCGGCGAGCAGCCCGGTCGCATCGAGCCCCTCCAGCGCGGCGGCGGCGGCCCGTTCGGGAACCCGCAGGAACCGGGCGAGCAGGGTGAGGGTCGCCTGGTCGGCGAGTACGGCCAGGGCTCGTGCCGTGTGCAGCGCGGAGGTTCCCGCGCCGCGCAGGCAGTCCGCGACGGCCCGGCGAAAGGCAATGCCGGCGACGGGCCGGGAGGGACGCAGGGGTTCGCAGGCCCGGTGGTCGGCGAGGAGGCCGCACAGCAGCCGTGGGTTGCCCCCGCTGAACCGGTGCCAGTCGGGAGCCAGCCGCCGGGCCGTCGCGCAGTCCATCTCCCCCCTTCCGGGGGCCTGCAGGAAGTCGGCGACCCCCGCCGGGGAGAGCGTCGTCAAAGGCAGGGGCACACAGCGGGCGTGGCGGAACAACTCGGCCAGTGGCAGCGGCAGTTGCGGGTGCGGGCGTCCGCTCATCACCAGCAGGACACCGGTGGCCGCCAGCCGGCCGCACAGATACAGCAGGCACCGTGCCGACGGCTCGTCCGTGTGCTGGACGTCGTCCACCACGACGACCACGGGGCCGCTCCCCTCCAGCGCGCGCAGCGCGTCGTGCAGTGCGCCGGGCCCGCCGCCGGGCTCGTAGGGGTCCCCTCGGGCGGCCCGGCCGGTGCCGCTGAGCAACTGGCCCACCACGCCGAACGGCAGAAACGCCTCGGCCGGGGACGCGCAGGCGCTCAGCACCCGCGCTCCCTGCTGTGCGGCGCGTCGTGCGAAGGCACGCAGCAGGGCGCTCTTGCCGGTCCCCGAACTGCCCGTGACGAGCACGGCGGCGCCCTGCGTCCGCCCGGCGGACGCGAACAGCTCGTCCAGCAGATCCAGTTCAGCGCCTCGCCGCACCAGCTCCATCAACAACCCCCCAGAGCGTCGGGCCGCGCGCTTGGCCGGCTCCTTCTTCTGGAGAGTCTGCACAGGCGCACGGCAGGTTCGCTGGTACCGGACCTGAGCGCCGCTCGAAGCGCCGGTCGGCGCCTTGCCCGGGGGCGTTCGCCGAGGGGGATGTCCCTACACCGGCACGCGCGCAGGCCCGGGCAGGGTCAGCAGCCGCGGTACGGCCCGCCCCCAGGGGAAGCCGTGATGCAGCTGCAGGACGGGCGGCGCCTCGGGACCGGCCAGCACGGCCACGGCGGCCACCACATCGGGCACCGGCTCCAGTTCCACGAAGCGCCACCACCGTTCGCGGTCGTTGTCGGGCGGGTGAAAGGCGAGCACTCCGCGGTCCTCGGCCAGGGTGAAGGAGAAGGCGTCGAAGGGCAGTCCAAGGCCCAGTCCCCGCGCCTTGGAATAGGCCTCCTTCAGCGTCCACAGCCGCAGCACCCGCCGGTCGCGGGGCCGGCCCGGCGCCGCCTGCGCCACCCAGTCGCGTTCCTGTTCGGCGAAGGTCTCCACGATGGTGTCGAAACCCTGCTCACCGCGGTCCAGCCGCTCCACGTCCACCCCGATCCGGTGCCGGCGCACCACGCCGAGCAGGTTGTGACCGTGGGCGTGGGAGAGGTTGAAGTCCAGTTCGCGCCCGCCGCGCGGCAGTCCCTGCGGCGGCTTGTGCAGGAAGGGCCGCCCGCGGGAGGAACGCCAGATCACCGCCTCGGCCTCCGGTATCCCGCTCTCCAGGGCCAGCACGCGCCGTACCAGGGCGTGGGCGACGAGGTACTGGCGCCGGTCACGTTCGAAGAGGAATCTTCCCGCGATCTCCTGCTCGTGCTCGTCCAGCCAGTGCGCGGCCAGGGTGGCGGCGAGGCCCGGGGCGAGCTCGTCGTTGGGGCAGAACCACAGCTTCACCGCCTCGTCTCGTCCCTGGGAGGTCATGGGCCGCGGTGCCGGGGCCGTCCCGTTCATCCGGTCCGCTCCCTGGGCGGTTCCAGCCACAGCGTGCGCCGCAAGAACGCGGACGGCGGCGGTGATGCTCCCGCCGCCCGGGGCAGGTCCTGCACGGCGGCCCGGCCGACATCGATCCCGGACAGCCACAGCCCCATGAGCTGTTCGAGGCGTCCGCTGCGCCACAGCGCGGCCAGGTAGTCACGCGTCTCCGGAGCCTGGCCCAGCCTGAGCGGATCGGCCCCGCCGTCCCGCAGATCGGCATGGCTCAGCTCTCCGCCGCCGTCCCGCAGACCGGCATCGCTCAGCTCTCCGCCGCCGTCCCGCAGACCGGCATCGCTCAGCTCTCCGTCGCCGGTCCGTGTCCGGGCGAACCGCCGCAGCCCGGCGACCAGGTGAGGCACGTCCTTGGCCAGGAGCGCGATCCGGCACGGCATGGCGGCTCTCCCGGCCCGCAAAGACCGCGCCACATCGGCGAGTTCCGCCCCGTTCTCCCCCTGCTCGGACTTCGCCAGCCAGTCGGCCAGCCGGGCGGCGGTGGCGGCGAGATGGGCGGGTGTCGGTGCGGAAAGCAGGACGAGCTCGGGGCCGCCTGCACCGTCCGCCCCCGGTACGCCGCGCACGGGCAGGAACTCCTCGACGACCGCGCGGGCGACGAGCCCTCCCCCGCCGTCCACCTCGACCGTGGCGCTGCGGGGCAGCTCCCGCCCCCGCTCGTCGCGCTCCCGCTTCCACGGCACGGCCTGCTGCCCGTCCCGCACCGGCGCGAGCACCCCCTGCCCCACCTGCAGCACGGCAGCGGTGATCCCGGCAATCCCCAGAGCCGCCCCGGCCTGCCCGACCCGCCGTGCGATCGTGTCCCGCGTCTGTCTCGCCACGGCGTCGCCGGCCACCGGGGTGTCGTCGTCGCGGCGCCGGTTCTTTGCCGCGTCGAGTGCGGCCGGCGCCGGGCTCCCGGGCCGAAATCCGCTCGATGTGGCCCGTATCACCGCATACACCCGGTTCCCGTCGGCGAGCGCCCGGTCGAGCCGTTTGAGCACCACCGCGCCCACTCCCTCCCCCGCCCCGTCACCGGCCCGCGAGGCGTGCAGCAGCAGTTCGACACCGCCGGCGACAGCCGCGGCGCATTCGCCGCGCTCAAGCGACCCGACGGCCAGATGGACGGCGGTCAGGGCCGAGCAGGCGCCGGTGTCGAGCACCTGTCCGGGCCCGCTCAGCCCGAGCAGCGCGGCCAGCCTGCCGGGCAGGCCCCCATGGCCGCCGGCGGGCATCTCGCGCTGTCCGCGGGCCCATGACTCGGCGGCCAGCAGCGCATAGTCCGCGGAGCCCACGCCGGCGAAGACCCCGACCGCGCGCGGCGCGCCGCCGGGGCCGGTGAGAGCGTCCAGCCCGGCCCCGGTGCAGCCCGCGTCCTCCAGCGCCTCCCAGGCGCTCTCCAGGAAGAGGCGCTCCTGAGGGTCCATCAGGGCACCTTCACGGGGCGTGAGTCCGAAGAATTCGGGGTCGAACTCCGCGACCTTGTCCAGGAGGTGCCCGCGCTGTCCCGGTCCAAGGACGGATCCGCCGGGACGCCCGGGGGGCGTGCCGCAGGACGTGTCACGGCCCTCGCGCAGGTTCTCCCAGAAGGCGTGCAGGTCGGGCGCCTTGGGATAGCGCCCGGCAAGACCGACGACGGCGTACCCGCCGTCAGCAGCGGGGTGGCCCTCGGCCTGCGGCGGCACGGTGTGCGAGGCCGCCTGCGGCGGGGGCACCGGCCCGTTCGGCGCCTGCCCGGTCGGTGCCTGCCCGTTCGGTGTCTGCCCGGTCGGTGTCTGCCCGGTCAGCAGCCGCCCGGCCTCCTCGCGGCCCAGCGTCCCCGCCTTGAACCGTGTGAGTATCTCGCGTTCGTCCATGGTTTCCGCCCGTTCAGGAGCGCCGGGGCAGCAGGCCGAGGGCCTGGTCGACGGAGATCCTCTCCTCGCGCACCGCGTCGAGGAGAGCGTCGAGGCTCATCACCCCCAGGGCCGGAACCGCATCGGTGAGCGCCGCGGACTCGCCGGCCGCAGCACCGGCCGGTGCCAGGGAGGTGACGTGGGCGGCCAGGGCCGCCAGGTTCGGATGGTCGTAGAGCGTGACGGCGCGCTCCCGCAATCGGTAGATGTGGTTGACCGTCGCCACGAACTCCGCCCCCAGGATGGAATCCACGCCCAGCACGTTGAAGGCGGCCGTGGTGTCGATGTCCCAGGGATCGCAGCACAGGATGCGGGCGAGTTCCTCGCGCAGCACGTCAAGGACCGCACCCCCGAAGGACGGGGAGGACGGGGAGGACAGGGAGGGCTGGGGGGCCGGCGCGGGGGCAGGACCCGGATCGCGCTCCGGCGCACGGGAGCCGGGCCGGCCGGCGGGGGCCGCACCCGGCATCCCCCGCTCGCGCGCCACGTGCCGGGCCAGTTCGAGAAGCGTGGGGTGGTCGAACAACGCGTCGGGCTTGACCGCCGTGCCGTAACGGGCGTTGACGGTGGCGACCAGCTCGACGCTCAGCAGCGAGTCGAGCCCGAGCGACTGGAACGTCTGCTCCGCGTCGATCTTCTCGGCCTTGAGGCGCAGCACGGCGGCGAGCATGTCCACGAGTTCGCCCATGAGGCCGGCAAACGCCGCGCTCGGGGATGTCTGGCTGTCTTGGGGCATGGCGTGACTCCAAAGATCCGTCCCGGCCGACCGACGACGGAAGTACCGAAGATGTGTGTGGGGCCCGGTCATCGCCGGGCGGAGGGAAACTGCACGGCCGCGGCCGGTCCGCGGGAAAAGCCGGGCGCGCCGCTCTCCCGCGCCGGCCGGCGTGGGGCCTCGCCCGCCTCTCAGCCCGCCTCGAGGAGATTGGCCGTGAGTGCCGAGGCGTGCACGTCGTAACGCCCCGCATGCTCGGCCGGCACCAGGCACGCCAGCAGCGAGTCCCACAACGCCCCTGCTCTGCGCCGGAGTTCGGGATAGGGCATCCCGGTGCCGGAGAGCACTCCGATCCCGCACACCGCCGCGGACAGCAGCGTCTCCGGCCCGTCCGCGAAGGTGTGGCCCCGCAGCTGGCCGGCCTCGCGGGCACGGCCGATCAGCCGCAGCACCTCGGTGATCCAGGCCTGGTGGAAGTCGGTGACCGGCGGCTGCCGTCCCGCGCATTCGCCGGTGATCCGGAAGCTGGCCCGGATCACCGCGTCCTCGTGGAGCATCCAGGCCAGCCAGTGCGTCATGTCGATCAGCGCCTGCACCGGCGCCACGCCCGCCTCCCGCTGGGAGTGCACGAAGTCGGCCAGCACGGCGTGCCCCTGTTCCTGCACGGCGTCGGCGAGCCCGTCCTTGGAGGCGAAATGGAAGTACAGCGCCCCCTTCGTCAGACCCGCCGCCTGCGCGATCTGTCCCAGTGTCGCGCTGGCGTAGCCGTTGCGGTTGAACATCTGCGCGCCTGCCCTGACCAGCCTGCGCCGCGTCCTTTCCGACCTGGCCTGCATTGCGGCCCCTCCTCCTTGCGTACGGAGCGTTCTTGTGGCGAACCGGCGGGTGCTCAACCGACGGGGCTGAAGCGTTCGTTGCCTGCGGCCGCGGCCCCCGACGCCTGCTCGGGCCCCGCCATCAGGATCGACCGCTGCATCCGGCGCAGCCCGGCGGAGGGCTCCAGGCCCAGTTCGCGCACGAGGGCGTTGCGCAGCCGCTGGTAGACGTCCAGGGCCTCGCTGCGCCGGCCGGAGCGGTGCAGCGCCAGCATGAACTGACCGTGCAGGTTCTCGTGGGTGCGGTAGCGGCTGACCAGGACGGTGAGCTCGCCCAGCAGTTCGCGGTGGCGCCCCAGCCGCAGATCGGCCTCGATGCGCTGGTCGAGCGCGCACAGCCGGGTCTCCTCCAGCCGCCTGGTCTCCATCTCCAGCTGCACGCCGCTCTGTACGTCGGCCAGGGCGGAGCCGGTCCACAGCGCGAGGGCGTCCCGCAGCTGGCGGGCCGCGCCCGCGAAGTCGCCGGCGTCCACGGCCCGGTAGCCGGTACCGGCCAGCCGTTCGAACTCGCGGACGTCGCTGGCGCCGCCCGAGGTGTTGAGCAGGTAGCCGCCCGGTAACGTGACGAGCACGTCCTTGGCGGTGCGCGCCGGGGCGGCCTGCGGGTCGCGCCCGACGGCCGCCGAGATGAGTTCCCGCAGCTGCAGTACGTACGTCTGGAGCGTGGTACGCG
The DNA here is from genome assembly GCF_036226925.1 of Streptomyces sp. NBC_00659. Lineage (NCBI taxonomy): Bacteria > Bacillati > Actinomycetota > Actinomycetes > Kitasatosporales > Streptomycetaceae > Streptomyces > Streptomyces sp. NBC_00659. The sequence continues at coordinate 140,681 of NZ_CP109031.1, forward strand.
CGCTGCGCGGCGGCCGCTCGCCCCAGAGTTCCTCGATCAGCGCGGCGACCGGCACCACCTGATCGGCGTGCAGGGCGAGCAGCGCCAGGACCTGGCGCGGTTTCGGTGCCGTCGGGGTCACCGAGATCCCGTTCTCCCTGACGTCCAGTGCGCCCAGTACTGCGATATCCATGCCGTCTCCCCTGATCCCCGTGCATGAGTTGAGTGCGTGAGTCGCCCGACGTCCGGCCTTGACGAAGCCGCTTCCGGCACACCCCAAGTTAAAAACAGGACGGACGGTTTGTCAATATCAAACCGTCCGTGCTGTTTTTTTATTCTATCCGGACCGCTCCAGCGACACTCAACACGCGCTCGCACCCGGCCCCGGTCCTCCCGGAAGGCCGGTTCAGGGCAATCCGGCCCGGCGGCGATGGTTGACGATCCAACAAAAAAGACCGTGCAGTCTGTTCAGGGTCCCGCCGGATCCGCCCCGCTCCCCGCGACACTCGCGCACACCAGGGCGTGGCGCTCGGTCAGCCGGGGCAGCAGCAGATCCCAGAACCCCGTGACCTTCTCCTCCGACAGCCACGCCTTGTCCTCGCCGCCGAGCACCTCGAACCCGACCGTCGCGGCCACCACGGCGGCCGCGGCGCCGTCCGCCGACACCCCCTCGACGAGCCAGCCGTCCTCATCGGCCCGCAGCAGCACCTCCTCGACCCAGCGCTGCCATTCCTGCCGCGCCGTCGGCCCCTCACCACGGCCGGGATCGTCGGACAGCTCGAACCCCGCCCGGACGACGACATCGCCGGCGATCGCGCTCATCAGCCGGTACGTGGCGTCCACCAGCGCCTGAAGAGGGCCCTCGCTGCGCGCCAGGGTGTCGTGCGCGATCCGCCGCACGCTCTCCAGCGCCTGTGACTCGATGGCCCGCAGCAGCGCCTTCTTGCTCTCGAAGTGGAAATGCAGCGCACCGTTGCTGACCCCGGCCCGTCGGCTGATGGTCGAGAGCGAAGTGTGAGCCAGGCCCTCCTCCGTGAACACTTCGGCACCGGAACGGATCAGAGCCTGGCGGGTACGGGCCGCACGCTCCTGCTTGACCATCAGTCGTCTCCTGGCTCGGACCGCGGTCTCGGCGCTCCCGGGCGGGGGTGCCTGCCGTGTCCCGTCGTTCGTCGGTTCACTGCGGGGGGTTGCCGTGTTCGCGGGAGGGCAGGTCCGCGTGCCTGGTGTGCAGCATCGCCAGTGAGCGGATGAGGATCTCGCGGGTCTCGGCGGGGTCGATGACGTCGTCGACCAGGCCGCGCTCGGCCGCGCAGCAGGGGTGCATCAGCTCGGCCTGGTACTCCTTGACCATGCGCGCGCGCATGGCCTCGGGATCGGCGGCGTCGGCGATCCGGCGGCGGAAGATGACGTCGGCGGCGCCCTCGGCGCCCATCACCGCGATCTCGTTCGCCGGCCAGGCATAGGTGAGGTCCGCGCCGATGGACTGGCTGTCCATGACGATGCAGGCACCGCCGTCGCCTTCCCGCTCGGACCACGCAGCGCCTCCGCACGGACGGCGTGCAGTTCCGCCACACCCCCCCCCGGACCCCTGTGAGCCCTGGATCGGTTGGCGCGGATGCGATCACGGCCGTCATGCCGGGTCCCTTCTGAGGCCACCCGAGGGTCCGACCTCGGAACACGAGATTAACAAACCGCTTACGCGGTTTTCAACTGTTGCGGAGATCGCGCACCTCCTCCCGTCACCGCCGGCGCGAAGGGGCCCCGCACCCTTCACGCCGCGCCCACCGGCCGAAACCGCCGTCCACCCGCTCCCCGCGCGGACGCGGGGAGCGGCACGGCGCGGGGCGGCACCCGGGCGGGAACGGCGCGTTCCCCTTGGGCCGCCCGGCCGCGCCCCTCCCGCGCCGTGCGGCTTCCGCACCTCCGGGTCCCCGGCGCCTCCACCTCCGCCTCCCGACACGGTGGGGCCTGCGCCTCGAAAAGATCTCCGGTTCCGCTTGAGGCCGCCGGAAAGGTCCCGCAGCCCTCCCGCCGCCCCGACCTGCGGGGAAGGAGGAGGGCATGTGACAGAGACATGGCGCCCCCGCGCGCGCCGGTTCCGGATTACCGGAGTACCCCGTACCGCTAGAAATAAAACCGGGTGGTATGTATCTTCGTTCGCCCTGGGGCCTTTCCGGTCCACCTTCGACAAACGCCGTCCAGGGGGATCAATGTCTGTGAGCATGTTCCAACTTGAACGTACAACGATCAACGGAGCACCGGCCGAAGGCGCCCACGAGGCGCCCACCGGGCCAGGCACATCACGCTTCCCGTCCTTCACCACGACGGTTCCCAAGGAGTTCGTCCACCGGGCCGCGGTCGCCGAGGTGCTGCTCACCGACTGGCGCCGCGAGAACGACACCCGCTTCGTCATGGCCGGGCAGTGGCCCCGGGGGCACAGCTTCTTCACTCCGGTCGGCGAGGGTTATCACGACCCGCTCATCGCGGCTGAAACAATCCGCCAGGCCGGTATCCTTCTGGCCCATGCCGAGTTCGGGATTCCCCTGGGCCACCACTTCCTCGTCTCCGACCTCGACGTCGCGGTACGGCTCCCGCACTTCAGGGTCGGTGACGCCCCGGCGTCCCTGGACATCACCGTCACGTGCCCGGACATCAAGCTCCGCGGCAACAGCCTCGCGGGAATGCGCGTGGCGGTGGAGATACGCCGTGACGGACACGTCGCCGCGACGGGCGGCGGATCCCTGACCTGCATCACGCCGTCGGTCTACCGGCGGCTGCGGTCCCGGCCTGCGGGCCGTGCCGGACACCGGCTCGCGCTCATGGCGCCCGTGGCACCGCAGCTCGTCGGCCGCATGTCGCCCACCGACGTCGTCCTGGCGCCCCTGGGAGCGGCGGACCGCTGGCAGCTGCGGGTGGACACCCGCCACCCCGTGCTCTTCGACCACCCGGTCGACCATGTGCCGGGCATGCTCCTGATGGAGGCCGCCCGCCAGGCCACCGCCGCGACGCTGGAATGCTCCCGCTTCGTCCCCCTCGCCATGGCCAGCGAATTCAAGCGCTACGTCGAACTGGACGAGCCCTGTCTGATCGAGGCCCGCCGCCTGCCAAGGACCGAATCGGGTGACGACCGCGTCCTGGTGACCGGGCACCAGGACGAAAACGTCGTGTTCCGGTCCACCGTGACCGCCTCCCCCCGGCACGACGGCTAGGAACCTGTCCGGCCGGTCACGGCGCGGACGCGGGGTGCGGCACGCGCTCCCCCGGGCTCTGCGTGCAGGGGACCCCCGGCGGCGTCGCCCTCGCTCCACGACGTCCCCCGGCCTTCGGCCGGGAGGTGCCCCACCGCCTCGCCCGCCTCCTGCGCCGTGCAGCCGCACACACCGCACCCCGCTCGCCGCACGCCGCTCGCCGGCATCCGCCGGGCGCCCCCGCTCCGCCCGGCCGTGACCGGGCGGACAGGTCCCGGCAGCGCTTCGCCGCGGTGGATGATCCCGCCCGGTGGCGGGCGTCTTGGAGGGGGAAGTCCGGGAGAAGCGGCTTCGGGGCGAGCCGGCGAAGTCCGCCGCCGGCGCGTCCGGTCCGCCGCCGCGGCGGCGAGGACGCGCCGGCCCATCGATCACGGCCACCGCGGACGCGGGCACGGCGCCGGGCGCGGACCTCTTCGAAGGCCGCGCCCGGCCCGGCCGGCACCACCACGTCACCCTTGTCGCCCTTGTCGCCCTTGTCACCGCCGCCCGGGCCTGCCCCGCTCTCATGCAGCCCGGCCCGATCCCTCTCATGCCGCCCGGCTCCAAAGCCCCCACGCCGGCCTGGGCCCTCCCCGGGCCCTCGGCACCCTCCCGGGTCCTCGGCACCCTCCAGGACCCTCGGGGTGGCGGACCGGCAGCGGACCGGCACCTGTACCGCCTGCGGCCGCCCGCCCGTCACCGGGTTTCCTCGCGGATGCCCCGGCTCTTCGGGCAGGAAAAGGGGCAGGGGCCGGACCCCCTGCAAAGCGGGGCCGAACACCGGATCGGCCACCGGGGACGATCCGGCGTCCTCCGGCCGACCGGCGGGCGGCCTCCAGGAGATGCGCGATCTCGCCGCCGGCCGGCCTGCGGTCCGGCTTCGCCGGTCGCGCCGGGGCGCCGTCACGGAAGGACGTCAAGGCCCGGCTGCCGCACAGGCACCGGGCCGCGACGACCGGGTGGAACAAGGAGCACGCCGCCGGCCCCGACCCTGAACCGCACGCGGCGCGGGCTCCGCCAAAAGGGCGGGCGGCTGCGCCGCGCGGGCCGCACCGCCGTGCGGCCGCGGGACCGGGCCGGCGTCACACCCCCGGCCGGGCCGGCGTCACACCCCCGGCCGGGCCGCGGCAGCCGCCGGACCGAATGCCGCGAGATGGTCCGCAGCCCAGTCGCGGAAGGAACGGGCCTCACGGCCCGTCACCTCGCGGACCGTGCTCCCGACATCGGCCTTGGCCCCGTCCCGCCGCCGCTGCGCACCGGCCAGCAACGCCTCGGCGACCGCCGGCGGATGACGCCGGCGCAACAGGGCACGCACCGACTCCAAAGGCAGCTCCTCAAAACGCAGCGGACGCCCGAGCAGAGCGCCGAGCTCGGCCGTCTGCTCGACCGCGCTGATCGCCTCGGGCCCGGTCAGGGTGTGGACCCGCCCCGCATGCCCGTCCCCGGTCAGGGCACGCACGGCCACCTCGGCGATGTCACGCGGATCCACGCACGCACAGGCCGACGTCCCGTACAGGGACCGTACGACCTGCTCCGAGCGGATCGACGCCGCCCAGGACAGACAGTTGGACATGAACGCACGCGGCCGCAGCAGGGTCCACTCCATCCCCGAGTCCCGCAGCAGGCCCTCGTTCACGCGCTGCCACCGCGTGATCAGGTCATCCGCCTTCGCGTCCGCGACGGCGGCAGCCGAAAGCTTCACCACATGCCGTACACCCGCCGAACGCGCAGCCCGCACAAAACGGGCGTCATCGTCACCCGGGACCCGGTTGGTGACCAAAAACGCCCTGCGAACACCTCTCAGCGCGCGCTCCAGCGACAGCGGGTCGCCATAGTCCCCCCCGACCACCTCGGCCCGGCCGGCCACATCGCCGACCCGTGCGGGATCCCTGGCCATGACGCGTACCGCCTGGCCCGCGGGAAGCAGGCGCAGCACTTCCCGTCCGACGGTTCCGGTGGCGCCCGTCACGAGCATCATCGGCGTTTTTCCCCCCTGCGCCCGCCGGCTCTCCCGCCGGCCCGGGCATGTCCTCGAATCGGTGGAGACCGACGTCCTCGCCCCTGCCTCACGGCGCACACCAGGCGGCGGCCCGTGCCGGCAGCCCGTCCAGGCCCCCCTGCCCACCGCGCCTCCCCGAGCCGGGGCCGGGCGCTTTGCAGGAAACGGCAGGCCTGCCGCGCAGGCAGCAGGGCCTGCCGCCGTCAGCCGAGCGCCTGCACGCCCGGCATGACCGGCTCCCGCCGGGCCGCCGGGATGCCGCGCAGATACAGCGCCAGCGCGGCATCCAGACTGCCACCCCCAGGCGCCCAGGCGACGTAGCCGTCAGGCCGCACCAGCAGGGCATCGAACGGCACCGCCGGAGTCGGCTCCGCCCACACCGGGCACAGCCCGTCCGCCCAGGCCTGCGCCTCGCGCAGATACCGGCTCCCGCACTCCCCGAAGAGCAGCAGCAAAAAACGCCCCTCCCCGGCACGCAACAGCTCGATCACATCGGTCGGGCCCTCCCGCGAGGCAAGGCCCACATTCTGCAGGAACCTTCCCTCCCACGCGGACGGACACCGGGTGTGCCGCGGCAGAACCGTGTCCTGGGCACTGATCATGTCGCCCAGGCGCCCGCCCTCCTGGCCCGGTCCCAGAAGGGTGTTGAACAGCGAGCGCAGCGCGTCCAGTCCGGGATCCGGCCGCATCAGGGACAGCTGGGCCCGCGTGTTGTCGATGACCCGCCGGGCGGCCGGCCGCCGCTCCTGGTCGTAGGTGTCCAACAGCCCCTCCCCCGCAAGACCGCGCACGGTGAACGCCAGTTTCCAGCCCAGGTCGAGAGCATCCTGCACCCCGGTGCTCAGCCCCTGCCCCCCGATGGGGAAGTGCACATGAGCAGCATCCCCGGCCAGCAGGATCCGGCCCGAGCGGTAGGTACGGGCCAGCCGCGAGAAGTCACTGAACCGGCTGAGCCAGCGCGGGTCCTCCATCGCAATGCCGCGTCCCGCGATCCGCGAGACCTCCTGCCGCAACTCCTCCAAGGTGAGCGGGAGATGACGCCGGGGATCCTCTCCCGCACAGTTCAGGGTACGGATATGGGTGCCCTGCCCCGGATCGTTCCTGGCAACGATCCAGCCCCGCGGGGTCTGGTGCCACCCCGGCGGCAGCGCATCGGGATCGGACAGCCGCACCAGCCCCGCCAGCGCGGACACCGTCGCCGGATACACCGCACAGGCAACACCCCCCTGTTCACGCACCGTGCTCCTGGCCCCGTCCGCACCCACCAGATACTCGGCCGTGCACAACACCACCCCCGACGGCCCCTCGGCGACCACCTGCACACCGCCTTGGTCCTGGGCCACCCCGGCCACCCGGTACCCCCGCAGCACCCGGGCCCCCACAGACCGCGCCCGCTGCTCGAAAACACGCTCGAGCTCGGCCTGCGGCCGCTTCAGGATCGGCCCCGGCTCGGCCGCCGGAGCGGTGATCGCCAGCCCCGACAGCCCCGCGAAGTGGAACGGCGCCGTGGCCTCGACCCCCACACCACCCGCACCACCCGCACCCGGCACCAGCTCGGGCAGATAACCCCGCCTGACCAGACACTGCAACGCCCGCGCGTGCAACGTACTCGCCCGCGGCCTCCCGGAAATCCCCGCCCGCTCCTCCAGCACGAGAGTACGCACCCCGTACGCGCCCAGCTCGGCAGCGACAAGCATGCCGACCGGCCCTCCCCCGACGATCACGACCTGCGCATGCATACGACTCGCCACCCCAGGACCTCCCCTTTAGTCCCCAGACAGTCGGCCACCCCTACCCCAAGAAAAATATACCGGCTGGGCGGTTCTTTTCAAGGGGTGTGCCGGCCCCGAGTACGACTCCTGCCTCTCCTCCTGCCTCACCGCGACCGGCGCGGCGGGCATCGGCTCCAAGGGCCGCAGCACCCCGCGCGACGACATGTCCGCGGCCGGCGCCCACTGCCCGATCACCGACCCCGGCAACGCCACCTCCACACCCCGGAACCCCGGCACCATCCCGAAGAACCCGGCACCGCCCCGGAGAACCCGGCACCGCCCCGGAGAACCCCGGCACCATCCCGGAGAACCCCGGCGCCATCCCGGAGAACCCCGGCACCATCCCGGAGAACCCCGGCGCCGCCCCGGAGAACAGGCGGACACATCCCGCTTCGGCCAAAACCCCCCGCCCGTGAAGACCGCTTCCCACGTGCTTCCGGTTGCCTTAAGGACCGCCCGTAATCCCCGGCGGACCCACGACGACAACCACGGCACCCCCGAGCCCTCCGAACACGGGGGGACCCCACGCCGCGCTGCCGGACCACCCGAATACACCCGAATACACCCGGATAGGCCCGGATACGCCCGGCACGAGGACGGCCCTCCGCCTTGCGATGCCCCCCAGCCCGAAAAGCATCGGAGGGACGCGCGGGAGAGGCCCCAGCATCCGACGCCGCCCGCCGATCCACCCGAAACCACAGAACAGCCCCTGCAGCCACAGCCCGATCCCGGCTCACACATCACCCACGAGAGCGGCCCGCCCAGCGACCGCCCGGCCCACGACCTCCCCCACGACCCGCCCAGCAACCGCCCGCCGAGAACCTTCCTCACGGCCAGATGAAACGCCGGCTCCAAAATGCCCGCGACCAAAGCACCGTCCTCCCGCGAGAGGGCAGGCACACAGGGACCGTCACAGAGCACCGGGCCAGGAGCCCGCCACGACCGCACCCGCCCACCACGCCCGCACCCGCACGGCGGACGGCGGACGGCGGACGGCGGACGGCGGACGGCGGACGGCGGACGGCGTGGAACGACGACTGGCGCGCGCCCGCACCCGGGACCCTCCCCGGCCCCTTCGAGCGGGACGCCGAACGCCTCGCGGCCGGCATCGCGGTCACGGCCCGGGAGAACGGACACAAGGAGGAACAGGAGGAGCACGTCTTCGGCGCGGCACGAGCCGCCACCGGGCAGTACCGCAAGGCCGCACGACGGCCGGCCCCGCAGGACGAACCGACCGTCCGGCACCAGCACATCGACGCCGACCGCCGCTGCCCCCGGCCCGCCCGGGACACCGGCGCCCGGGACGCCGGCGCCCGCACGCGGAGGCCACCCTCACCCGGACCCGCCACCACACCAGCCCCCAGACCCTCGGCAAACCCACCGAGACCGCCGACGGACACCCCGGCCACACCCCGGACCGGCGCACCCCAAACGAACAGGACCGCCACCCGCTCGAAAAGCAGGCCGATACCGGCCCCGACCCGGTTCGAAAAGCAGGCCGATACCGGCCCCGACCCGGCTCGGGAAGCGGGCCGGTGCCGGCCCCGGAAAGGCCCGTCGACCGACCGGCCTGGACACCCTGCTCCCCGCGGCCAGCCGGTACATCAGCAGCAGTAACAGCAGCAGCGCGGCGGGCGCGTCGACCGCCACCGGGGCGAAGACCCCATCCAGCGAGATCCCGGCGGCCAGGACACGCAGGCCACCGACCGGGCCGACCGCCACACCGGCCCTGCCGGCCACGCCGGCCGTGCCGGCCGTGCCGCCTTCACCGTGCGCGAACGGGGCACCCCGGCCCCACCCCGTCCCGGCGGACAGGCCCAAAACGACCGACAGGCCCGCCGCACCGCTCACGGTCAACCGCCCGCAGCGGGCACCGCACCCGACGGCCGCACCCTCAACCCGCACACTGCCGCACCCTCCGCGAACGACCCGCACACCAGCGGACACACCCCACACAAAGGAACAGCACCCGCCACCCCCGACCACCCAGCCCGACCCCACCCCCCCAGGACACCCCAGACCCCACACCAACCCGACCGGCGGCCCGGGACCCCCGGGCCGCACACCGGCCCGGCGGACGGTCCGGACCCGCCCGTCCCGGTGCAACCCGCCGCCCTGTCACCCTCCCCGAAACACCCGAGTACCCCCGCCGCACCCGCCGGCACGGACAGCGGCCCGCCGGCACGGCGCACGCCTCCTCCAAGGCCCCCGAAGCGCGGCAGGATGCCGGGCCGCCGGCCGGGCCGTTCCGTCCGCGCGACCGCGCTGACGGCACTGACGGTGCTGACGGCTCCGGGCCCGTCCGGCAGGCGGGCACGTCCGCCGCTCCCGCCCCCGGGCTGCGATGATTTTCTCGATTCATTGAATGTCGTACAGCCGGACGGCGTGCACACGAAGCCAACCGCCTGTAATATACAAACTGGGCGGTTTTTTATTGGGTCTCCGGTCTCCGGGCTCAACGACAAAAGGGGAAAGGCCGACATGGTCAAGCAGGAACGGGCGGTCCGGACCCGGCAGGTGATCCTCGCAGCAGCAGCCAGCGTCTTCGAGGAACGCGGCTACCAGGCCGCAACCATCAGCGAGATCCTCACCAGCGCCGGCGTGACCAAGGGAGCCCTCTACTTCCACTTCCCCTCCAAGGAAAGCCTCGCCGAAGGCGTCCTGCACGAACAAGACCTCAAACTCCCCATCCCCGACCGCGCCTGCAAAATCCAGGAACTCATCGACATCGTCGTCACCCACGCCCACCGCCTCCAGACCGACCCCATGGTCCGCGCAGGCGTCCGCCTCTCCCTCGACCAGCAAGCACAAGGCCTCGACCGCAGCGGACCCTTCCTGCGCTGGAGCCAGGTCGGAACCGAACTCCTGGAAAAAGCCAAAGCCCAGGGCGAACTCCTCCCCCACGTCATCCCCCACCAGACCGCCGACGTCCTCGTCGGATCCTTCGCCGGCATCCAGGCCATGTCCCAAGCCCAATGCAACTACCAGGACCTGCCCACCAGAGTCAGCGCCCTGCTACGCCACATCCTCCCCAGCCTCGTCATCCCCTCCGTCCTCGCCTCCGTCGACCTCACCGAAACCAGAGGCGCCACCGTCCACACCGAACTCCAAACCCTCCACCCCGAACTCCAAACCCTCCACCCCACCCCCTAACCACCAACCAACCCCCACCACAACCACACCCCCCACACCCCCCACACCCCGGCCCCGGCCCCGGCCCCGGCAAGGCACCAGAACGCCGGGAGGACACCAGCCACCCGACATCGGGCCGCGCGGCGCCGAAGCCGCGACACGATGATCGCGCGAGAGCGGCAACACCGAGCCATCGATGCCCCACACCCCCTGAACCGTGCTCACACATCGAGCCGTTGCCGCCCGAACCGGCACCGAAGCAGATCGAGGACAGACCGCGGTCCCGGACCCGCAGCCCTTCTGCAGGATCCTGTCCGCACCGCATACCGGCATCCAACGGGAATACCCGCCCCAGGACCTGGACTTCGGCTCGGACATGACCTGCCAGCCGCGCCCGGCCGCACGGAACGAAGCCGACGTATGGGATCAACTGCACCCGGTACTGCTCAGGAAGTCGCAGGCCACGAAACAGCCGGACCGGCCACAGGCAGTGACCGACCCCTCCCACATGCGAGCCGCCCGACAGCGCCCAAAAACAGCCCCAACCCGGCCGACCACACGCGGCCGGACAGCAAACACCACACCGACACCGACACCCAGGTCTGCCGCACGATCGGGTGACATCTTGACCCGCCCATCAGCGGATTCGCCGGCTTCCTCCGTGGCGACCTCGACGCCGTCACTGCCGGACCAACCCTGCACTGGAGCTCAGGCGTCGTCGAAGGTCACGTCAGCCGCGTGAAAACACTCAAGAGAGCAATGTACGGCCGAGCTTCCTTCACGCTGCTTCGGACTTGAATCCTCACGCAGGGTGAGTCAGGTCATCGCAGCGGTCCGAGAATCCTGCGCGCTTCCCCGCTCACGGCGTCGTCCTCATCCGATGTCAACGCTGAGCACAGTGCCGTGAGCCGTTCCCCGTCCTCCTCGGACTGACCGCAGACATTGAGGATCGCAGCATCAAGGTGATCGCCAGTGTCGTCATCCGCGCTGGCGAGCGCGGCCAGGACCATGCGCAGTCCAAGCACGTCCCAGCGTCCGAGCAGAGCCTCCGCCGTCTCTTGAGTGACGAAAGTGTCGCGACCATCCAGCAACAGCCGGTGCAGGACCTCGGACACTTCGGGAACCTCTGCGGCGGCTGCCAGACGCCGGCCCGATGCTGCTCTAACAGACCATGACGCCGAAGCAGACCCCTGAAGGAATGGGGTCAACTCGTCATCAAACTCGGAACGGGGCATGATTCCCACTCTGGCATATCCACTTTCGCCCACGCTTCCGACCATCACGCAATCGCGGTCAAAGCCCTGAAATCGGCCAGGGACGCTCTTCCCTCCACTTCGTTGCGTCTTGAAGCGTGTGGGGAATATGGGGAGTGAAGAGCGCGTGTGAGGGCCCAGCGACCGAAGCCGACGCCGGCCTGGCGGCCGTCCAGACCGGCGGACGGGGCGACGTCACGCAGGGACGCCGAGCGGCGGGTGCTCGAGCACGCGGGGCTTGTACTCGACCAGTTGGATGCGGCCGTCGAAGGTACGGTGCTCGATCATCTCGAGGGCAACGTCCGGATAGCCGTCGTAGATACGTTCTTCGCCCGTGGCCCCGGTGATCACCGGGAACATCACGACCCGGAAGCGGTCGACGAGTCCGGCTCGTAGCAGGGACCGGCACAGACTGAGGCTGCCGATCGTGCTGAGGAGCCCTGAGCCACTCGACTTCATGGAGCGGACCGCCTCGACGGCGTCGTCGCGGACAAGCGTGGAGTTGGCCCACGTCAGTGGCTCCTCGAGTGAGGAGGAGAACACCACCTTGGACGCTTGCGTGAGCTCGTCGACGGACGCCTCTTCTTCGGGCCTGAACTCGTCTTGGCCATTCGGGACCTCGCCTGCGGCGAAGCCCGACATCAGGCGGTAGGTGTTCGCTCCCATCAGGTAGGTGGCCTTGGGCTGCTCGCCGAGCCATGCGAGGTACTCCGGGCCCTCGAGGCCCCAGAACCCGGGCCATCCCTCTCCCGATGCGTGGCCGTCGAGGGAGGTGATGAAGTCGACGAGAAGCTCCGACATGGCGGTGCCCTTTCCTGGGGGTGTCACGAGCTTGGACCGGCCGGGAGCCACAAACTCATCGGCCACGCTGTGGAGTAACGAGAAAACCCATGACGCTGCAGCCGAACAGATCGGCGGAGCGGCACTGCTTCATAGAGCCCGAGACCTATATGATTGCACTATGCATACAGTTTGGTAATGATCTCCACGCGACTGGGAACGGCGGTTTGAGTTCTGCCAAAGCCCCAGCTCAGCCCCACCCGTGAACGGCCCACCCCGCTCTACTGGGTGATCGGTGAGACCTCGCTGCCCGACGTCGACAGCGGGTGCTTCATCCACTCACCTGCGACGGCGGCGGAGCACTTCCGTGAGTACGGCCCCGCTCCGAGTGCCTGGCTTGGCCGGGGGCCGCCTTTCGAGGCACTGTGCATTGCGGAAATCTGCAGCCCAGGCCTCAATTGGGGCGTGAGCTGCCCGAGCCGAACCGGCTCGGCCCCACCCCCAGGCCGTGCAGCGCCGCTCGGGCCAGGATGAGGAACTCGGCTGGCCCCGCACTTTCCTGACGGTCGACAGGGGGCCGCGTCAGGCGCTCCGGCGGTTGCCTTGGTCGTCGCACGGCAGGTCGGCGGCTGTGTGGTGGGTGAGGAAGTCGCGGGTGGCCTGGCGTTCGGCTTCGGCGATGGCGGTGGCCTGGGTGAGGCGCTCCTCGCGCTCCTCGGAGCGCTTGTTGTCTGCGGCCACCAGCATGCCGAAGACCGGCCTACCCTCCACCTCGCGAAAGACGCGGCGGAAGTCGGTGGACCAGACGCTGGGGGCAGGCGAACCGTGGCCGTCGGCCATGGCGGGCCACTCCTGGTCGCGCACGGCACGGGCGTAGCAGACCGCGTCCGCCTGGATTTCGGCCCACTGCGCCTCGGGCGCGTATTCGGCGGCCTCGACGAGCTGGTCGACGGCCCGGGCCTCGCCGCGAGAGGCGACCTCGGCCTTGCCGTAGGAACCGTTGGCGGTGACAAGGACGAAGGCCAGCAGCACAGTCAGCGTGAGCAGGGGGCCGACCAGGTCCTTCACCGCCATACCTGTGTCGTCGTCCTCGCCGAGGAGCCGGGGACGCAGGAAGCGGTTCGCGGCGAGGCCGGCGAGCAGGACCACTACGGCGACCGCGATGACAAGGACCACGGACGGACACCTCCGGGTGGGATGAGCAGAGACCCCGTCTGCGGGGCACCGGGATCATGTCCCGCGTCATGCACCGCCCGGACCAGCGGAAACGTCTCCTCGCGCTCGAACGAGCGACTCACGTTGGGCCGGAGAGCCCCGTGCCCGAAACCGTCGCCGGCAACCAGCCCCGGCCCGGTGCCCGTCGCGACCGCTTCCTGCAGGATGCCTGCCAGCTGTACCCGGCGGGTTCTGCTGTGCTGTGTCGGTTCGTGGCCGGACGGGGCCTCAGCTGTAGAGGAGGGAGGCGGACGAGGTGGTCGCGCCTTGGCGGCCGGGCGTGGTGTACGCGAAGTTGAGCACGGTCCGCCGCGGTCCCAGGCGCCTGAGCGGGGTCACGCGGTGGGCGGTGAGGTCGCTGCGCAGGAGGTAGCCGTCGCCGGGCAGGTGGTGCGCGCGCCGGGCGCCGGGTGCGTCGAGGGCGTGAAGGTCCCGGCGGCCGGGGTGGAATTCCAGCAGTCCGCCGTCGGCGGGGTGCGAGGGGGCTTCCAGGAAGAGGACCAGGGCGAGCGGGTAGTCGTCAGTGTGTGCGCCGTGGGTGTCGCCGGGGCGGTGCATGACGTTCAGGACGTGCCGTTCGACGGGGTCGTGGACGGCGACGACCTTCTCACCCAGGAACAGGGAGAGCAGCCGCACCAGGTCCCGGTCCTCGTACAGGGCCGTGATGAGCGGTGAGGCGTGGGCGATCTTGTGTCCGCCGAGCGTGGTCATGTGCCGGGGGCTGTCCGCCATGCACGGCATGCGGAAGTCCCGCCTCACCGCGTCGGCCTCCAGCCTGTATGCCTCCCCTTTGAGCGTCACGAGTCCTGCGGGACTGATAAGCCCGGGCAGGGCGACATAGCTGTCGGCAGAGAACTGCCGGCGCAGGGACTCCGAGCGCGAGGGCGCAGGCAACGAGAACACGGCCGATGCATCCCTCGTGCCCGCACAGGCCAAACCCGCCGCCTGCGTCTGCCCGCAGCGGAAGACAGGATCAGGCTGAAGGCTGGCGGCCGGAGCATGCGACATCGGACGCCGAGTCGTACCGGCTGGCCGCCAGGCTCCCGGTCGGCGCCCGCAACCAGATGGAAGTCTGCCCGCACTCGTCGCCGGTCTGCCCGAGGAGCGCCTGCGGGACATCCTCCTGGTGTCGCTGAACGCGTTCTTCGAGGCCGAGTCGACCGGGGAGACCCTCAACGGGAAGACCGACATCCTCCTGCGTATCGACGACCGCACCCTCACTACACGTGATAGATCCGGCACGTTACGTGTCCGCCGTGGGACCGGCCGATGGCATGGTCGACCGGTTCGCCGGCCGGGGCCCCGTTACGGTTTTCGTGGTCCCGCAATGGGGCTCCCGGCCTCCGGGTCCGGCATGACTGTTGCCCCTTGTCGATCATGGTCGAAAAAGTGGTGTCACCGGGCCGGAGGCATTGGCAGACCGCTGATCAGGGGCATGACCGCTCTATCCACACTCTCTGGATGGGCAGGCCTTCGTAACGTGGATGCAGGCACGCTGATGCCGCAGGCAAGGCCGGGAAGAGGCTGCTTGGGAGGGGCCTGTGAGCGACGAGAGCGAGATCGATGTCTACCTCGGTCTGGACGTCGGCAAGGAGGAGCATCACGGCACCGCACTGACTCCGGTGGGCAAGAAGGTGTTCGACAAGCCGCTGCCCAACAGCGAACCGCGACTGCGTGAGCTGTTCGTGAAACTGCAGGCCAGGCATGGAACGGTGCTGGTTGTGGTGGACCAGCCGGCTTCGATCGGAGCACTGCCGCTGGCCGTCGCACGAGATGTTGGCTGTCGTGTCGCCTACCTTCCGGGGCTGACGATGCGGCGGATCGCCGACCTCTACCCCGGTGAGTCGAAGACCGACGCCCGGGACGCCGCGATCATCGCGGACGCCGCCAGGACCATCCGCACACACTGCGGGATCTGGCACCGGACGACGAGACCGTTGCCGAGCTGAACATGCTGGTGGGCTTCGACGACGATCTGGCCGGCGAGGTCACCAGAACCAAGAACCGTCTGCGAGGGCTGCTGACCCAGATCCACCCGTCACTCGAGCGGGTCCTGGGTGCTCGGCTGGATCATTCGGCTGTCCTGTTCCTTCTTGAACGCTACGGCTCCCCAGCCCAGTTGAAGAAGGCCGGCAGGCAACGACTGATATCCATGCTGCGGCCCAAAGCGCCGCGCATGGCCGAACGACTCGTCGCAGACATCTTCGACGCACTCGACGAACAGAGCGTCGTCGTCCCGGGCACCGATACTGCGGCGCTGATCGTCCCCAGCCTCGCTGCTTCGCTCACGGCCGTGCTCCACCAACGTCAACGTCTCGCCGCAAAGATCGAGGAACCGCTGGAGGCACACCCTCTTTTCCAGGTCCTGATCTCGATGCCCGGCATCGGAGTCAGGACCGCAGCCCGGATCCTCATCGATGTCGGCGACGGCAGCAACTTCAAGACCGCCGGACACTTGGCCGCCTACGCAGGTCTGGCTCCCGCCACCCGCCGCTCCGACTCTTCGATCCGCAGCGAGCATCCGGCCCGGCGAGGCAACAAACAGCTCAAGCGAGCCTTCTACCTCGCCGCGTTCGCTTCACTGTCCCAGCCCGATTCACGCGCCTACTACGACAAGAAACGACGCGAGGGCAAGCACCACGTCGCCGCGATCGTCTGCCTCGCCCGACGCCGCATTGACGTGCTCTTCGCGATGCTCCGCGACGGCACGTTCTACGAGGCTGCACCCACTACCGCGGCTTGACGAAAGCCATAGGGGCACTTTTTCGCCCGCACATGAGCTGAGTCGAGGACCGCTCGGGAAAGGTCGAGCAGGCCGGCGTCGTCCAGGCGGTGCAGGATCTCCTCGTGCAGCCGACCCCACACTCCCGCCCGGGACCAGATCAGGAACCGGCGATGCGCGGTCGACTTCGATATCCCGAAGCACGGCGGCAAAGCCCGCCAGGCACACCCGCTGACCAGCACGTAGATGATCGCCGCGAACAGCGTCTCATCAGGCGTGTCTTGCGTCCCGCCACCCTGCGGCCGCACCTTCGACGACGGGATCAGCGGCTCCGCGATCTCCCACAGCCCGTCCGGAACAATCCAACTCCACGCACCCCGCCCCATAACCAACATGCTCGACGGGCCGAGGACCCGAGCGGGTGGTGCTCGACTCGCAGTCGGTGCGGGCGGCGGCTGGCGTGCCCAAGACGACGACGGGCCTGGATGCCGGCAAGAAGACCCCTGGACGCAAACGCGGGCTCGCCGTGGACGTGATAGGGCTGGTCATCTCGGTCGTGGTCATAGCTGCCAACGCCCACGACAACCAGATCGGCACCGCCCTGCTGTCGAAAGTCTCGGCCGAAAACGCGAGCGTGTCCAAGGCGTTCGTCGATGCCGGGTTCAAAGACCAGGTCGCCATCCACGGCGCCACCGTCGGAATCGACGTGGAGGTTGTCTCCCGCCTGAACGGCGAGACCGAGTTTCGCCCGCTACCGAAGAGATGGGTGGTCGAGCAGACGCAGGGCACGCTGATACTGCACCGCCGACTGGTACGCGACTACGAACACGACCCGGACTCGACCGCCTCCCGGGTGTACTGGGCCGCGAGTGCGAACATGGCCCGGCGGCTGACACACGAGCGCACCCTGCCCTGGCGGTGGGCGTGACCAGCCCGCTCACGATCCCGTTGCTGCTCGACAGGCTCGCCGCCCGCCAGGCCGCTGCCGAGGCGGAGATCGCCGACCTGCGCGAGCAGATCGACAAGCTCTCCGTCGCCCTCACGACGGCTGAGCGCGAACACGATCGCTGGGCATGCACGCGCGAGACCGTCTTGGCCCTGGCCGGGGAAGACGACCCGAAGCCGGCTCTCTCGCCCGCACCCCAGTCACGCCTGCCTACCCGCAGATCATCGCCGTGTTCACCAGTGGCGCCGGTCGGTTGCGAGCGAGGGAGGTCTGCCAGGCTCTGGGCAGCGGCATCGATCCCCGACACACAGAGGGGATGCGTTCGAAGCTCGTCGCCCGCGGCATCCTCACCGAGCCCGAGGCGGGCTTGTTCGCCCTCACCACGAAGCCCGGCGTGCAACGCGAAGGTCCGTAGACGGCAGCCGGCATGAGGTATCGACGGTTACATCGATGCATCGCTGTCGCCGCGCCTCCGAGCGGTCCCGTGTGGTGCTGGCGGGGCCGTTCCAGGCCACCGTACTGCGTCGGGCTATCCGTGACCGAAGAAGCCTTCGTCCGCGATCGCGGAGATGGCGGATTCGATGTTCTCGCGCGTGACACTCGGGACCACCAGCAGGCGCCTAGCCTTGAAGTGCCCGAACCGGGCAGTCTCGCTGGTTACTGACTGTGCAAGTCGAACCGGGTCGTACACCTCGACGACCTGCCTGTCACCGTCCCACGCGACGGTGACATCCAGCCAGCCCTTGGCCTCCTGTATTGCCCAGTCGTACTCGTCCATGGGTGCAGGCCACTCGATCTGAAAATCCATGACCGAATCCTGCCTCACACACGACTGCCGCGACTCGCGCTGCACGAGACCTCACATAACGCCCTCTCAGGCTCACGCGGGTCAGCGGTCAGGGCAGTCGGCTTCTGTCTGGCGGCGTTCACGCCGAGGCGGTTCCCAGTTTGGGAACGCGGGACCTGGCGGTGGAACTCCGGTCGCCCCTGGCGAGTGAATTTCGTGTTCCAGGGACCTTCTTCTTGCGGTAAGCGTCGAAGGCCGCGTTGCGTCGGGGCTGCCGGAAGTGCAGGGCGACGACCTCGGGCGGGCTGAGCGGTGCGCGACTGCTGGGACCGTCTGTCTCCAGGGCTTTAGCCCAACTCAGCGTCCGATGCGCCAGCCGCCCGAGTTCTGCGGCCCGAGCCATCATGCTGATCACCAGCGTCAGGACGTCGAGTCCTGAGGTTCCCCCGGGATGGGGGAACCTCCGTTGCCGATCAGGCGGACTTGTGGCGGGCGCCGCCCTCGATGTGGATCGTCTCGCCGGAGACGAAACCCGCACGCAGGAGCCACATCACCGTGTCGACGACGTCGTCGGTCTCGCCGTGGCGTCCGACGAAGGTTCCGGCCGCGCTCCTGCTCAACAAGCCGGTCTTGTTGTCACCAAGGCGGTCCCATGCGCCCGAGTCCACGACACCGGGCGAGACGGCATTGACCCGTACCGGCGCCAGATCCGCCGCCAGGTGGCGGGCGGCGTACTCGACCGCACCGTTCGTGACGCCCTTGACGAGTGATCCCGGCCCCGGGCGCCAGCCGACCACACCGGAGAACAGCACCATCGACCCGGTCGGCCGCAGGACCGGCGCGAAGTTCTTGGCCACCAGCATCGGGCCGACCACCTTCGCCGTGAACGCGGCCAGCAGCTTGTCGCGATCCAGCTCGGTCGCGCGAACGTCGTGCGGCGCCGAACCGGTCGTCACGATGTGGTCGATTCCGTCCTTCAGCCGTTCCGCCGCGGCCGCGAGCGTCGACTCGTCCTGCAGATCGACCCGCACCGCTGTGGCGCCGATCTCGCGCGCCAGCACGTCGGCCGCAGCCAGGTCGCGGGCACCGACAACCACCTCGTACCCGTCCTTCGCCGCACGCCTCGCGACGGCCGCACCGAGCGCCCGTGCGCCACCGATGACCAGGATCCGTTCCATGTGTCTCGACTCCCTCTCGTAGGATCGAGCACCACGGTATGGATTTGATACCGGTATCTTCAACGAAACTGGGAGCAGCGATGGGCAAGGCGTACAACGTGATGGCGGCGACCTGCCCGAGCCGCACGGTGCTGCACCGTATCGGCGCCCGCTGGACGGTGTTCGTCGTCAACGCCCTCGACGACGGACCTCGCCGCTTCACCGAACTGAAGGGGCACATCCAGGGCATCACCCCGAAGGTCCTGACCGAGACCCTGCGCTCCCTGGAAGCCGACGGTCTGATCAGCCGCCACGCGTACGACGAGAACCCGCCCCGCGTCGAGTACGCCCTGACACCCCTGGGCCGCTCTCTGCTCATCCCGCTCCGCGCCGTACGACTCTGGGCCGAAGAGCATGTCCCGGACATCGAGGCGGCCCGAGCACGCCGGCCGATTCTCTGACCCATGAGCCGACTGCCGGCATGCACCCTGGTCGCGGCCGACGGCCAGGGTCCCACGAGCCGTACCATCCCGGCCCCGGGCCAGGAGATCAACACCTTGGTGGCTACCTCGCCGGGTCTACGTGTCCGCCCGGGTCCAGAACTGACGCGGCGCGAACCCCTCGCGCCGCAGCCAGTGCTCGGTATAGACGATCCGCTCGGCCTCGATCACGACGAGCGGACCAGACGGCGGTTCGTCGAGAGAGCGCGACCGCTCGACATGGTCGGACTGCCAGCGGAAAGCCTGCCAGTAGTGCTCGAAGTCCGCGTCGGCCTCGGACAGTACGCGAGCCTGACCGAAGAGCTGGGCACCTCGGCTGCTGGCCTGCCCGACCAGCGGAGCGAATACCCCTACCGACACCCGGGGATCCGCGGCAAGGTTCCTCATCTTCGGCGAACCAGCGGCCGTGGAGAACATCACCGCGAAGTCGAGGTGAAAGTACCGCACCGGCGTCGCGAGCGGCCCTTCAGATCCCGCCGTCGCAATCACGCACATGTTCTGCGACGACAGCAGGTTGAGTATGCGCTCTTCCAGACGCTTGCGATCGAGCCGCTTCTTCGGTGACGGGCCGGCCAGCCACGGATTAGTCACAGGCATGATCAAGCATCCCATGCTCCCGTCCCCAGGCTCCCAGGGGTCGGACAGCCACGACCGTTGGCAGACCCTCATGGGGAAGTCGATCATCGCAATGCGGATCATGGCTTCGGAGCGGGGGTGAGTTTCGTAGTCGCGGGCAAGACGATCGTCTATCCGTCCGCGAAGACCCGGAGTCCCGGGACGAGGTCGTTGAATCGGCGTCACCGCGACGACGGGCCGGGGGTCCGGGACCGCTCTCACGGTTCCGGACCCCCGGCCTGTGTGCCGCCCGTAGCAGCCAGTGCTTCACCACTCGTGACGATCACGTCGTGATCGTCAACGGCCTACCACCAGGCTGTGCAGCGCGCGGTGTTGTCGCCGTTCGCCTGCACGCAGACCCGTGCCAGTGCGGGGGCGTTGTCCGGGATATAGGTGGACTCCAGGCTGTTCCACGAATCGACCCAGATCCGGTTCTGCAGACCGTAGTAGTGGTTGGTGTTGCCCTCCGGCGCCCAGTCGATCCAGCCTGAACAAGTGGTGCTGCCACTGCTGTTGTTCACGTAGTTCCGGACCTGCCAGCCCCCGCCGCCCGAAACATACTCCGTCATCAAGGTCCCCGAACAGTTCTTGCTCCAGACCGTGGACCGCGCGGTCTCGGCGGAGGCGACCCCGCTGCTGCCCAGCACCAGGGTGGCGACTCCGGCCAGAGTGCCGGCTCCGACAACGGCCCGGCGCGCGATGGTGCGTGCGTTCATGTTCTGTTCCCTCCCTCGTGTGCAGCGTTCGCGGCACACGAGAGATCGTCCGGGACAGCGGCAACAGGCGACCAACGGAGCGCCAACCACCGCTCTTCCATCAGATCCTGAGCGCTAACTTCCCCTTTCGCACAGGTATTGATCAGCCCCCCAACGTCCGCTGCAGTCATGATCTACAGGCTGAAAGGGGAGAGAAACGAAGCCAAGTTCCTGGGCAGGTGACCGCCGACGGCGTAGTCAGCCGGGCACAGCGCGAGGCTCAGCGAAGGCGCGTGCATGGTGGCGCAGTTGGACCGCCTGACAGTCGAGACGGCTGGAAATAGCGGACGGGGGACGCGGGCCGGGCCTGAGCGGCCTGCTCGCTCACGTCGATGCCCCAGTCTGGCGGGACGCCCACGAGCGGTCAGCGCATGAACAGACGGCTTTGAGCGCCTGTGTGGAGCCCCCGGACTGCTCTGAGCTTGGCGTTTAACCTCGCCGGGTCACCTGACCTGCTGATCTTGGCCTTTTCGTGAGACAGCAGGACGGCCGTTCTTCACGCTTCGAGGTGTCGAGCAACGTCGCGTGAAGGAACGGCCGCTGTGAAGAGTCTGGCTTGTGCAGGTCCCGCTGACGCCGCGCTGAGCGTGCTGTCCCACTTTCGTGTCGAGTTCTACGACTGCCTTTACCGCCGTGCGGATGCGCTCTTCGAGTTGACCGACGCGGTGCTATGTGCGGATGGTCCGGTGACGTCGCTGGTCGAGCTGACGCTGACGGCCGAGCATCGGCGCGGGCACGGAGCGATGTACGACGCGGTCAACCACGGCTGGCTGGAACCGCGCCGCCTGCGGCGGCTGCTGGCCTCCACCCCGCTGCCGAGGGCGGCCGACGGGCGGATCGTCCTCGCGGTCGATGTGAGCAACTGGCTGCGGTCCGACGCACCGACCAGTCCGGACCGGCTCTTCTGCCACGTCTACGGGCGGGGCCGCAGCGCGGATCAGTTCGTCCCAGGCTGGCCCTACTCCTTCGTCGCCGCCCTGGAAACGGGACGCACCTCGTGGACCGCCGTGCTGGACGCTGTCCGTCTGGGCCCGGCCGACGACGCCACCGCGGTGACCGCCGCCCAGCTCCGCGCCGTCGTCGTCCGGCTCGTGCGGGCCGGGCAGTGGAGGCCCGGCGACGCGGACATCCTCGTCGTGATGGACTCCGGCTACGACGTCACCCGCCTCGCCTACGTCCTGGCGGACCTGCCCGTCGAGCTGGTCGGCCGCCTGCGCTCGGACCGGGTCATGCTCCGTGACGCAGGCCCCCGGCGTTCCACCCCGCGCGGCGGGCAGCCCCGCAAGCACGGCGGTGTCCTCACTTTCTCCAAACCGGACTCCTGGCACACTCCCGACCAGGCCACGACCTGCGACACCACCCGCTACGGCAAGACCGAAGTCCTCGCCTGGGACCGAATGCACCCGCGTCTGACAGCACGCGGGCCCTGGCTGGACCACTGTGGTGAACTTCCTTTGATCCACGGCACGTTGATTCGGCTGAAGGTCGATCACCTGCCCGGAGACCGCAACCCGAAACCGGTCTGGCTATGGTCCTCCAGGACCTCGATGACCGGTGCGAACGTCGACCTGCGCTGGCAGGCGTTCCTGCGCAGATTCGACCTGGAACACACCTTCCGGCTGTTCAAGCAGACCCTGGGCTGGACTGTCCCCAAGGTCCGCGACCCGCACACCGCCGACCTGTGGACCTGGCTGATCATCGCCGCCCACACCCAGCTCCGCCTCGCCCGGCCCCTCGCCGAGGACCTCCGCCGCCCCTGGGAACGGCCCGCCGAGCCCCGACGGCTCACCCCAGCCCGCGTCCGCCGCGGGTTCCGCCACCTCCGCGCGAAGACCGCCATTCCCGCAGGTGTGCCCAAACCCTCCAAGCCCGGCCCCGGCCGCCCACCCGGCTCGAAAAACCGCAGGCCAGCCCCACGACACGAACCCGGGAAGACCGTGAAACGAGCCGACACCCTCACCGAACACATCCGCTTGAAACAGCAGCGAGGATAAAGATCAAGCTGAGGGAGCGTGCCGCTCGGCAGTTGACGCGGAAGGTTCGGACAAGCGTTCCATAAAATGGGCGTGGCCTCTTCGTCCGAACTGCCCTGCATGACGTACCACTTATGTGATCGGCCATCGATCGAAGTTCGCGCGATCCGTGATCCACTCGAGTGCGGGGGTTACACACACATGCGATTTGGCCTGCTCGGCCCTCTCATGGCACATGACACCGCCGACTCTCCCTTTACCGGCAGTACCAATGTCAGGACCCTGCTCGCCGTCCTTCTCCTGCGGCGCGGCCAGGTGGTGACGCTGAACGAACTCAAGGCAGTCCTGTGGGGGAACGCCCAGCCCGCGACGGCCGCGAGCTCCCTGCACAATCACATCACGCGTCTGCGCAGAGCGCTCGGGCCGGAAGGCGGTGGGCGGCTCCGCTCGGTGCCGACCGGGTACGTCCTTGAAGTCCATCAGGGCGAGCTCGACAGCGATCAGCATGAGGAACTGCTGAGTACGGCCCGTGCCGCCCGTATCAGCGAGGACTGGGAGACGATACGCCAGGCGTGTGCGACGGCGCTGGAGCTCTGGCGAGGGAGTCCTGTGGCGGACCTTCCAGGACTCGCGGACAGTCTGTGCTACGGCCCCCGCCTGAAAGTGTTCGACGAGGCCAGGCTCATAGCGCTGGAATGGCGTTGCGAGGCAGAACTGCACCTGGGGAGGCACCACGGCCTGGCGGCCGAGCTGTACGCGCTCACCGAGCAGCATCCCCTGCGCGAGGGTTTCCATCGTCACTTGATGGTGGCCTTGCACCGCGCGGATCGCCAGGCGGAAGCCCTGGCAGTCTTTCACCGACTCCGAAGCACCCTAGCTGACGAACTCGGCGTCGAGCCGGGCCGCGCCGTCCAGGAGGCGCTGGCAGAGATCCTGCAGAGCCCGGGCGAGCCGCCGAAGACAACAGCGGCGCTCTCCCGACCGGAGCCCGCGCCAGAACCCCGGTCCGCCATCACGGTCGGAGGGACACCTGCAGCAGGCGTCCCGGCCCAGCTTCCTCCCGCCCCCCGGTACTTCTCGGGCAGGCGAGCGGAGCTGGCTCGGCTGGACGCCCTGTTGGACGATGCTCGTCGGCACGCTGGCACAGGACCGATCGTTCTTTCCGGCCCGGGAGGCGTGGGAAAGACTGCACTCGCCGTGCACTGGGCGCACCGCGTTCGCGCGGACTTCCCGGACGGCCAGCTCCATCTGGACCTACGCGGTTTCGCGCCTGACGGATCCGCGGTGACGCCGCACGAGTCACTGCGCGGTCTCCTAGAAGGGCTCGGCGTGCAGCGCGCTCGCGTTCCCGCGTCGCAGGATGCCCGAACCGCCCTGTTCCGCACGCTGACAGACGGACGCCGCCTGCTGGTCCTCCTCGACAACGCCCGGGACGCCGAGCACGTGAGGCCGCTGATTGCCGGGTCGGCGACCAGCCTGACCGTCGTGACCAGCAGAGACCAGCTCCTTGGTCTCGTCGCCGTGGAAGGCGCTCAACCGGTACCGCTCGACGTGCTGCCGCCCGACGAGGCGCGAGAACTTCTCATAGCCCGCATCGGTCACGCCCGCGCTGTGACCGACCCCCGGGCGGTGGACGAAGCCGTCGAACTGGCGGCCCGACTTCCACTCGCCCTGGCCGTCATCGGCGCCCAGGCGGCGGTCACACCCGCCTCGCCCCTGGATCAACTCGTCGCGCGCCTGCGCCGTGCCCACGGTCTGGACGCCTTCACCGGCAGCGACGCCCGCAGCGACGTACGCGCGGTGCTCTCGTGGTCGTACGAGACGCTGGACATGGACGTGGCCCGCCTCTTCCGGCTGCTCGCAGTCCACCCCGGGCCCGGTATCACCACTCCCGCGGCCAGCAGCCTCTGCGGCGTCACCCTTTCCCGGGCTGAAGCGATGCTGGCCGAGCTCGCCCGAGCCAACCTGGTCACGGAGAGCGCTGACGGCCGCTACGCCTTCCACGACCTCCTGCGCGTCTACGCTGAGGAACTGGGCAGACAGGTCGACTCCACCACGACCAGACGATTCGCTCTCAGACGGGTCACGGAGCACTACCTGCACACCGCACAGCGGGCCGCGCTCCTGATGGATCCCCAGCTCCGGCCCCTCGATCTACCTCTGCCCGGAAGGGGCGTGCGCCCCGAGCACCTCTCGGACATCAAAGAAGCTCGGGCTTGGTTCACCAGTGAACACACGGCCCTCCTGGCGACCGTCCGCCGAGCCCGTGCGGCTGGTCTCGACAAGACGTGCTGGCAGCTGGCCTACGCGCTGAAGACGTTCCTCTGCTGGGGCGGGCACTGGGAGGACTGGGTGGCGGCGCAGACCGTCGCGCTGGAGGCGGCGGAGCGAACGGGCGATACGACCGCCCAGGCCCAGGCCCACCGCAGTCTGGCGGCCGCTCTGGACTGGAGCGTCCCGGGCGCCGACGCGCAGACTCATCTTCGGCAGGCACTCCACCTGTTCACCGCCGAGAAGGACGTGCTGGGCCAGGCCGACGTCCACCTCGACCTTGCCGGACGCTACGAACGCCAGGAGCGCCCTCAGGACGCGCTGCACCACAATGAGCAAGCTCTTGCTCTCTACCGATGCGTGGGCGACCGGGGCGGCGAAGCCAAGGCCCTCAACAATGTGGGCTACTTCAAGGCCCTGTTCGGCGAGTACGAGGAGGCGCTTGCCCTGTGCAATGCCGCACGCCAGGTCTTCGAGGAACTGGGCGACCGACGCAGTCTCGCCCTCACCTGGGACAGCCTGGGCGTGGTGCACCAGCAGACGGGTGACCTCACGCGCGCGGCTCAATGTTTCCGCCGAGCGGCGGAGGGCTGCCGAGAGGTCGGTTCCCGGTACCACGAGGCTGACTCGCTCGACCACCTCGGCGACGTCGAGCTGGCAGCCGGGCACATGCGAACCGCCCGGGACGCGTGGCAGCGCGCCTGGGATCTGCTGACCGAGCTCCAGCACGATGAAGCGGCGGCGGTCCGTCTCAAGCTGGAACGGTCAGCCAGACCGTCGTTCGACCCAGCTTTCGATGCTTGGCCGGCCTTCGGGGAGCCGTCGGCCCGTGTTGAAGCGCTTACGCCGATGGACGGGTCTGTCCAGTAAACGGCTCTGGCCCGTAGTCGGGATGCTGTTGGTGATCTTCATTCGCTTCGGTGAAGTCATGTCGTGATCGGCCTGTGGATCGGTGCGGTGTGCTGCGCTGGTTTGGGCGGGGTGGTTCGAGCGGTCGGAGGGGTGGCCGCGATGTCGATGGGTTCAGGTTCGGGGCGGATGATTCCGCCGTTGACGATGCGGATGGCGCGGGCGAGCAATCCGCGGGGCACGGCGGCCATGTGGGTGCGTGACCGGTTGGACGAGTTGTTCACCGATTAGCATTTCGCCGACTGGTATCCGGCTGATGGGCGGCGGGGGTTGTCGCCGGCTCGGCTGGCGATGGTGTCGGTGCTGCAGTACGCGGAGAACCTCACTGACCGACAGGCCGCCGAGGCGGTCCGCTGCCGGTTGGACTGGAAGTACTGTCTGGGCCTCGAGTTGGATGATTCGGGCTTTGACCATTCGGTGCTCAGCGAGTTCCGGGACCGTATGGCCCAAGAGGATCGGGCGGATCGGCTGCTGGCGGTGATGGTCGACCAACTGGTGGCCGCGGGCCTGGTCAAGCGGCGTGGTGCGGTGCGCACGGACTCCACGCATGTGCTCGCGGCCGTTCGGAAGCTGAACCGGGCGGAGTTGGTCACCGAGACACTGCGGGCCGCTCTGGAGCAGGTGGCTCTGGCGGATGAGCAGTGGCTGGCGCCGTTGATCACGGCTGATTGGGCGGACCGGTATGGGCGTCCGGCCATCTACCATCGACTTCCCAAGGGCAAGGCAGCGCTGGAGGAGTACGCGCTGCAGGTCGGTGCAGACGGAATGAGGCTGCTGAGGGCCGTTTTCAGCGATCAGGCCCCGCCGCGGCTGCGGGGTTTGCCGCAGGTGGAAATTCTGCGGCGAGTGTGGGTGCAGCAGTACTAGAGGGCGTCTGAAAAGCCTGTCAGCGGGCTGGTCTTGCAAGGCGGCGCACGAGGAGCATGGCCATGGTGAGGTAGATGGCGTTCTCCGAGCAGACACGCAGGTATTCGTAGTCCTTCGACAGGCGGCGGCACCGTCCCAGCCAGGCGAATGTCCGCTCTACTACCCAACGCCGCGGCACCACCGCGAAGGTCGGCACTGCCGGAGGCGGCTCTCCCACCCGAGCCCAGGTTGAGCGGAACCCACCATCGCGGCGCTGCACCACCTCCACGGTGATGCCGGTGGCTTCCCGGGCCCAGGTGTGGAACTCGGCGCCGCGGTAGCCCTGGTCCGCCCATACGTGCCGCAGCCGCGGAAAGGCATCGGCAGCCCGGGAGAACAGGACCGCGGCGCCATCGCGGTCGCCGACGCTGGCCGGGCTCACGCAGGTGACCAGGACAGTGCCTCGAGTGTCGACGAGCAGGTGGCGCTTGACGCCGCTGACCTTCTTGCCGCCGTCGTAGCCGTGCAGGCCACCGCGTTCACTGGCCCGCACGCTCTGGCTGTCCACGATGGCCGCGCTGGGAGTGGGATCACGGCCGAGCTGTGCCCGCTCGCGTTCGCGCAGCGCCGTCAACATCCGCTCCCACACGCCTTCTTGCTGCCATCGCCGCCAGTAGTGGTAGACGGTCTGCCACGCTGGCAGGTCATGCGGCAGCAGTCTCCAGGCGCAGCCGGCCCGCAGCCAGTACGCCAGCGCGTTGAGGATCTCCCGCCGGGCGTGTTTCGCCGGCCGCCCACCGGGCCTGACCGCCGGAACCAGCGGACGCAGGATCCCCCACTCCAGATCAGAAAGATCCGTCGAGTAACGGGTACGCAGCCCGCACACCCCAGCCCCCGAAAGTGCGACGCCACCCCGCTACCAGGCAACTTGCCCCGCTGACAGGCTTTTCAGACGCCCTCTAGTCACCGGGCCTGGAGCCCAAATGGTGGGGCAGGTCAAGCTGGAACCCAAACCGTGGGGCAGGTCAACCTCACCCGAACCTGCATCAGACCCCCTCACCAAGGACAGCCTGCTCGCTCTCGGAATCCCGGCGGACGCGACCGCCTACGTCTGCGGGCCGGCCTCGTTCATGACCGACATCAAAGACGCACTCACCACGGCCGGGGTCGAGCCTGATGCCGTCCATTCCGAGCTGCTCGGCGCGCTGTCCTCCATCACGCCCGGTCTGACCGGGCAGAGCGGTCCGCAGCCGCATCGACCGCCCGGCCCGCGCGGGACCGGCCCGGTGGTGGCCTTCGCCCGCAGGGGCATCTCCACACCGTTCCCCGACGGGCCGAGCAGCCTGCTCGAACTCGCCGAGGCATGCGACGTGCCCGTCCGTTGGAGCTGCCGCGCCGGGGTGTGCCACACCTGTGTCACACCGCTCCTCTCCGGCGAGATCGCTTACATCACTCCCCCGCTCGAGAATCCCGCCGCAGGGGAGGCCTTGATCTGCTGAGCCCGTCCCGGCACCGATCTCGTCCTCGACATGTGAGAGCGGCGCCGGTCACGAGCACACCCGTCCCGTCGCAGCAGGGCATCGGCACTGGCGACAATGGCCTTCTGAGCCAACGGGGCTGACGTCTCATCAGCGCTTCCAGCTGCGCCTGGTCCCAGTGGAGCGGCGAATCGCGGGTGCCCCCGGTGGGCGAAATGCCGGGTTCTCCGCATCAACAATCCTCGGGAAGCACCGACCGCCTGGACGTAAGCTTCGCTCAGCACGGACACGGCGGGGGACGGAGCATATGGCGGCTGAGACAGCACACAGGTGGGGTTCGGCCCTCGATTCGGTCGTGGTGTACGCGCAGGGCGCGATCTGCCGCCGCCTGGCGCGGGGCAGCGTGCCGCCGGGCGGGCGCGTGCGGGTGACGGGACTGCCGCGCTCGCTGGACCAGGGGTCCTTGCGGGCTCGCATCACGGGTGCCCCCGGGGTACGCGTCGTCGAGGCACGGGTGGAGATCGAGGCCGAGCCGCTCGGCGCCGCCGTGCCCGACGCGTTGCAACGCGAGGTCGAGCGGCTGCGGGAGGAGTACGCGGCGGCGCAGGAGCGACACGACCGGCAGCTGACGCTGATCGGGGAGGTCAGGTCGCTGCACCCGGTCCCGCCGGTCCGCAGGCGCGACGACCCGCACCGCCGCACCCCGGTCGACGCGTGGCTCGAGCTCGCCGCGTTCGTCGACGAGCGGCTGACCAGGCTGCACACCCGTCTCGCCGACCTGGAGAAGGAGCGGGCCGACGTCGAGCACGCGCTCCATGCCGCCGTCGACCGTCTCGCCCGCGCCTCCACCAGCGCTGCGCCCGCGCACGTGGAGACCACGGTCTCGGCGGTGGTGACCTTCGACGGCACCGGTGACGCGGAAGTGGAGCTGGAGTACGCGGTGCCGGGCGCGGTCTGGGTACCGGCCTACCGTCTCACCCACCGTCAGGGTGACAGCAGCGGCCGTCTGGTGCTCCGCGCTTCCATCGCCCAGCGCACCGGCGAGGACTGGACCGGCGTACGTATCGCCCTGGCCACCGCCGACCTGCGGCGCCGTACCGACCTGCCCAGGCTGCGCTCCCTGCGGATCGGGCGCCGTCAGCCCTTCCCGACGCCCTCCGGCTGGCGCGAGCCGCCGACGGGCCTGGCCGACCTCTTCGCCGGGTACGACGGAGCGAGCCCCCGGCCCGCCACAACCAGCGCTTCCTTCACTGTCGAGGGCGGCACCATAGCCGCGGCGGGCGGCTTCGCGTCCGCTCCCGTTCCGCCGTCACCGCCATCGCTGCAGGGCTACGGCCAGCCGCTGACCGCGTCGTTGCCGACACCCCAGGGTTACGGAGCACCACCGCCCGCGCCCGCGCCCGGCAGCGCATACCCAGAGGTGTTCGACACCGGCCTGGGTGACTTCGCGCAGGCGGTCCCGTCCCGACCGGGCGGCAGGCCGCGTGCCGGCGGCCGC
Organism: Streptomyces sp. NBC_00659; assembly: GCF_036226925.1. NCBI lineage: Bacteria > Bacillati > Actinomycetota > Actinomycetes > Kitasatosporales > Streptomycetaceae > Streptomyces > Streptomyces sp. NBC_00659. The sequence goes on from NZ_CP109031.1 coordinate 170,498, forward strand.
TCCCTCCCGCCCCCCGCGGCCATGCCACCCGCGGCCTCTGGCCGCCAGGCCGCGCCGCCGGCACCCGCTGCCCCTGCCTGGCCCACACCACCACCGGAAGCCGCCGCGCCGGCGTCCGGTCCGCCGCAGCCGAGCGGCGCCGAACTCGACTACACCGCCCTCGTCCTGAGCGGCCCAGAGGAGCAGGACGAGCGCCGGGGCCGGCTGTTTGCCGACTCCGCCTTCGACCCGGTGGCAGCCGAGTACCGCCGCCGCGCCGAAGCGGTGGCGTCGCTGCCGCTGCCCGGGCACGCCGTGCGGCCCCGCGAGTCGGCCGGTTCCTTCGACCACCGCTTCGACGCCCTCGCCCGCGCGGACGTACCCTCGGACGGCACCTGGCACACCGTCAGCATCGGAGAGATCCCGGTCGGACTGCGCACCGAGTACCGCTGCGTGCCGTCCGTGGAGCAGACCGTGTATGCGACGCTGGCGCTCGACAACTCCACCGACCAGGCCCTGCTGGCCGGACCGGTGGAGGTCACCGCCGGAGACGACTTCTTGCTGACCGCCGCACTGCCCACGCTCGCCCCTGGCGGTGTCTGCCGGGTGGGGCTCGGCCCTGCGGAGGGCATCCGGGTCACCCGTCGTACGAACCTGCACGAGTCGACCTCGGGGCTGCGCGGCACGACCACGGTGCTCGATCACCGTGTCCACGTGGAGCTGGCCAGCCGACTCGCCGGACCCGTCACCGTCGAGGTCCTCGAGCGGGTCCCGGTCGCCTCCGACACGGACGTCCGGATCGAGGAACGGGCCGACTGGACCACGCCCCCGGACGACGCGGAGGGGGAACAGCACGTCCCTGGGACACGCGTCTGGCGCGTGGACCTGCCCGCCGGCGCCACCACCGCCCTCGACGGCGGCTACGAGATCCGTATCCCGTCCGCCAAGGCCCTGGCCGGCGGCAACCGCAGGAGCTGACGCACCCCATGTCCACGGCACCGGAGCCGATCCCTCTCCCCGTCACCGCCGTCACCTGCCTGGAGGACCGCGCCCACGTCGAGCGCACCGCCGTGCTCGACCTCGAGGCCGGAGTCCAGCGGCTGCGTCTGGGGCCCGTCAGCGCGCTGGCCGTCGACCGTACGCTGCACGCCGAGCTGACAGCCGAACACCCGGCCGACGTCCTCGACGTGCGGATCGTCCGTGGCTGGACGCCGCGCGGGCCCCGGCCCCGCGACGACGACTCCGCCCTGCGGCACCGGGTGCACGCTCTCGAGGAGGACCTGGTCGCCCTGAGGCGGCAGCACGACCGTCTCCAGGCCCGCCTCGACACACTCGGCCGTCTCGCCGCCGATCTGCTCCGGGAGGTCGGCGAAGGCGCCGGCTATGGAGAGGCCGACGCGCGACGCTGGACCCGCGAACTGGACCGTGTGGACGATGAGCGCGGCTCCTACGGCGAGCAACTACGGGCCGTGGAAGCCCGCCTGGAATCCCTCGGCACCGAACTCGCCACAGCCCAGCGAGCCTTGACCCAGGCCGAGGAGGAGCCCGCAGAACTGACCGGCCACATCGAGCTGACCGTGGAAGCCACGGCCGCCGGGCCTGCCGAGCTGTGCCTGAGCCACCTCATCGCGTGTGCGTTGTGGCGGCCCGCCTACCGCGCCGTACTCGACGGGGAACGCCTCACGCTGGAGACCGAGGCGACCGTCTGGCAGCGCACCGGCGAAGACTGGTCGGACGTACGGTTGACGCTGTCGACAGCCCGCTCGGCGCTGGCCACCGATCCGCCCCGGCTGAGCGAGGACCGGCTCACGCTCCAGGACCGCACCTCGCTGGAGCGCAAGACCGTCGACGTCGAGCTGCGCGAGGAGGACATCGCAGACCTCGGCCCGGCCCCCGTGCTCGGCCTGCCAGGAGTGGACGACGGCGGCGAGGTACGGGTGCTGCACTCCCCCGCACCGGTCACGGTGCCCTCGGACGGCCGCGCCCACCGCGTGCCGCTGTCCGCCTTCACCACGACCGCGAGCAGCGAGTACGCCTGCGCACCCGAACTGTCCCCGCTGGTGACCCAAGTGGTGCGGTTCGACAACCTGTCCGGCCACGCCCTGCTCGCCGGCCCCGTCGAGCTCGTCCTCGGCAACCAGTTCAGCGGCCGCGGCACCCTGGACTTCACCGCTCCCGGCGCCCCCGTCGAGCTCGCTTACGGCAGCCGCGACGACCACCGGGTCACCCGGCACACCGAAGAGACCCGTGACACCTCCGCGATCACTCAACGCACCGTGCTCACCCGTACCGTCCGCCTTCACCTGTCCCGCTTCTCCACTCCCGCCGAACACGGCGAACGCGTGATCGTCCTCCGCGAACGGATCCCGGTCTCCGAGATCTCGGCGGTGCAGACACGCCTGCGCGAAGAGGACTGCTCCCCCGCCCCGGACACGCTCGACTCCGACGGCATCGCCCGCTGGAACCTCTCGGTCCCACCCGGCGGCCGGCGCACAGTCACCCTGGTCTACGAGCTGGCAGCCAACGCCAAGGTGACCGGGCTCTGAACCCTGACGGTGATTCCTCGTAGTTGAGCAATTTCACGGTGCTGTAACACCACCAACTCGCGTGATGATGCGCTGGTACTTGGGCGTCGAGCCTGCTCACTGGACCAGCTCGATGTGCGGATGGTCCGGAGACACCGGGCAGACGTGAAGTTGCAGGCTGTAGGCGCCGGCGATGTCGAGGAGAGTGAAGTTCGAGGGCGGGGTGCCGATGAGGAGCGGAGTCGGGTTCGTCCGTTCCTCCTCGGGCATCCAGCTCTTGCTGCCGGAGTTCCATTCCGAGGACGCGATGGTGAGGAGCGGGGTCGTCTCGGTGCCGCATTCGGGGCAGGGGCGCGGCATGGGGTCGGTGAGGCCCCAGGGGGTCCAGCCGCCGGTCTTCCACCCGGGGGTGTGGCACAGGTTGCGGAAGTAGAACTCCTGCGGGTCCAACGCGCCGGTGCTGTCCCACGCGAATCCGGCTGTCTCCCACAGGTTCACGTCGCCCAGCTGCTGCTGCAGTTCCTTGCTCAGCTCCAGGGGGCTGGGGTATTCGGTGATCTGTTCCGGTGCGAGCAGGCACGGTTCCGGCAGGTACCAGTCGAACTGGACCACGGGCGGCTCGGGCGGGGCCTCGAGGACGTCGGTGACGGAGGCGGAGGAACGCCGGAAGAGGGCGGTTCGGGGGTGTGCAAACTCCTCGTGGTCGCAGGGGCACCACAGGACCTGGAGAAGGTCGGCTCCGGGAGGGCTGACCGGGAGAGGGACGTCGCGGGCGTAGAGCTGGGCCACGGGGATCATGGGAATCGGGCCGTCGAACCACGGGTGGCCCTCGCGGAGCCGCTGCTCGATCTCCCGTTCCTCGGGCGTGATCGCGGCTGCCTGGGGGTCGCGGAGCCGACGCCCGGCCGCTGCTGCACGGATGCGACGCAGGAGCCGGATCTCGTCCGCAGAGTGCATCTCGTCTGCCGCTTCACTGTCGTGCGGCTCTACGCAGTGGGGCCACGGCTCGTCGGCGGGCCACAGGAGTGGCCCGCCGACGGAGCTGTCGTGCACGGTCGGCGACCCCGGCCGCGGGTGCAGCCGGGTCGCCGTGCGCGCCAGCGGGGCCAGTTGAGGGAAGAGCGCGGTGATGTCGAACGGCCGCGGTGGGGTGGTGAAGATGGCGTTCACAGCGGTGATGCTGCCAGCAGCGTCTGACAACGGGGGCCCGGCGTTCTTCACCAAAGTGCTCTACTTCGCCGGGCACGAGAGCACTGCGGCGCACCAGCGTCCGGTCATCCTGGACAGCGTCGTGGCACGGGTCCTCAGGGCTACGGGCACGGTGGAGGCCAGCTGGCCAGACAACGGATGGACCATGGCCCAGTACGGCCGTTATGTGACCATGGTGCACGACTGCGCGCGGGCCCGAGGCGTCCTGCCTGACTAACGACGTGGTGCACGGTAGTCCGTGCCAGGCACGAGCGGTTGGCTCGGGAGTCGCTGCGTTCGAGCTGGTGGTCGGTCGACAATGACCTCATGTTGAAATCGTTGATAGTGCGGGCGGGACTGCCGGAGAACCCTTCTGTGGAAGAGGTTGTGGAGGCGGTGCACTTGATGCCGTATGGACGTCCAGCGGAGCGGAGCGCGCATGGGGCGCTCACCGAATGGCAGGGGACGTGCTCGACCAAGCATGCGTTGCTGGCAGCGGTCCTGGCTGAGCAGTGGCCGCGTCTGAAGCCGCAGTTGGTCCATCGTGTTTACCGGTGCACGCCCGAGGACGCTGCCCGCAGTTTCGGCCCGGCCGTGGCTGCCACGGTTCCTGGAAAGGGCCTGTGGGACGTGCACCGGTACCTGACGGTCGAGCTGGACGGGGGCCGGGTCGTCATTGACGTCACTTTCCCGTCGGGCCCGAGCTGGGATGGAAGCGGCTCGATGCCGATCGCGTGCGGGCGGGGATCTGACCATTTGGCCGGCTCCGACCCGGACGCGGACAAGCGTGCTTTGGAGGAGGCCCATTGCGATCCCGGCACTCGCGAGCCCTTCATTGCAGCCCTTGCGTCCCGGAAGTGACGGCTTGCAGTGTGGTGGGTGGCAATGCTCGTGCCTCCGCCGTGACGTGAAGACGACCGTGCGGGTTGGGTGGTTGTGACGCAACACCTCGATCCAGCACGAGCGCGCCGCCTCCACCCACGCAAACGTTTCGGGCGTGAAGTTCGTGCTGGGGAGGTGGTCGACTACCTCGTCAAGGCCGAGCCGTTCGATGCCGCGTACGCCATCGGCACCCTGGGGTTCATCGATCCGCACCGTGCCCCGCCCGCGCTGCGTGACGGTCTGCGCCCCGGGGCGCCACTGATCATCTCGCTCCTGCACACCGACCTGCACGACCGCGGCGGTCGCACCGCGAGAGCAGACGAACCTGTTGCGGGACGACCCGCCGTTGGCCACCCAGATGTGGGTCTTGGCACCGCAGCTGTGGAAGTGCCTGCTCACCGAGTACGGCTCGCGTCGAGGCCATCGACCTGTTACGCCATCGCGATGAGAGCGCGCCGGTCGTGCAGCAGTTCATCCGAGCCCGCCGCCTTGCCGACGGGCCGGCACGGGGCTCAGGCCGTCCTCGCCGTACCCAGCCTCCTGCGCCGCACGCGGCCTTCGGTGTCGGTGTAACCAAAATCGCTAGTTGGCACCAAGCAGCGATCCCGACCTGTGGTGATGCCAACTGGCCCACGGCATCTAAGACCTGCAATCAGAGATCTTGTTGGCACTTCGGTACACCGGGGAATGACCTTGCGAGCAGAGCGGTGCGCCCTCGGGCCGTGTCACCGGCCGCAGGCCGGTCCACTGGACGCGGTCGTGGACTCACGTTCTCAGCACGCGGTCACGAAGCCTCTTGGGTGCGGCTCTGTCTGAGTGAGCTCCCGCGTCAGGCTGAAGCGCGTAGATGTGCTGGTCGGGTAGGGGACGGAGTCGCTCGTGCTCTTGCCGCGCGTGGAAGATCCAGTAGTCGGGGAAGTCGCCGTTGCTGATGACAGTGCGGAGGGTGAGGACGGCTTCGGCGCCGGGGACGGTCCACCTGCTGCCGGTGATGTCGAGTCTGTCGGCGATCAAGTGGCGTGCTGCTCCTTCGACGGCGCCGCTGGCGATCGGCCAGCCCGCTGCCAGGGCCTGGTCGTAGTGGACGAAGTCGGCGTTGTTCTCGAGGTAACGGCACGCTTTGTCGGCGGCGGTGCGCTGGTCGTCGGTGAGGTGACAGCGGTCGGCTTCGGCACGGATGTTGTGGGCGGCGCCGGGGGCGGCGCCGGCCAGGATCCGGGCGGCTTTCGCGCCGACCCAGTCCTCGGTGGCGGGATCGGTGGCGGTGTGGAAACAGCGGGCGGCTGCCCACAACTTCTCGATCACGTGAACGATGTCGAGGACGACGTGGACCGTGGCATTACGGCGGGCGGCCTTGGCCTGGATCAACTCCCGCTGGTGGGTGGCGCCGTCAATCAGTACTACCCAGTTCCGGTGGTGTTCGGGGTCGCGCGCCTCGGCCTGGTCGAACGCGGCGGCGATGACGGTTTCGGCGTCCTCGCGGACGGAGGCGGTGAGCCATTTCGCCCGCGCGCCCGGTCCTTTGCGGACCGTGCGGTGTCCGGTGCGGCCGCCGGGCGGGGCGATGATGTCGTGCGGGCGGCGGATTGCGGGCTCGGCGTCGTGGACGACGGCGAGGGTGGCCATCCGTTTCCGGCAGGATTTCTCCCCGGTCGACAGCCGGGTGCGGAAGGTGTGCCGGGCCTTGGCGGCGGCCTTCGCGGTGGCCTCGCGCAGGTGGCCCGGGCGCATCACGATTCCCTTCCCGCCGACACTGATCACCAACAGCGTCCCGGCCGGGGCCGGGTGGGGAGTGCGGGCTGTATAGAACGCGGCGACGTCCACGGCCGCGGCCCGCACCAGATCCTCCACCTGGCGTTTGCCCACCACCCGGCCCCCGCAGCTGCGGTCGATCGCTTCCAGCGCGGTGTCGTAGGAACCGCGGGCCGCTTCGAGGACCGCGAGCCGGCGCAGTCCCAGACTGTGCCGCCCGTGAGGCAGGCCCAGCATGGCGTCGGCGGGGTAGAGGTTGGTCATGCCCGCGCCGCGCAGGGCGCATCGGGTCACGGTCACCAGCCCCAGCACGGTGGCCAGCTGCCGATGATGGCCTTTCCCCAGCCGGCTCCGGCCGCCGGCGAGCGCAGCCCACTCATGCGGATCAAGGGCGGACAGGTGGTCCTCCTCGTGGCGGGCCCGCCACTCGAGATGGGCCTGCAGGAGCAGTCGCCCCAGCTCCCGGGAGCCCGCTTCGACGTCGGCCTCAGCCTGTTCATGCGTCGCGGTGAGTGCTTCGGGGCCGGAGAGGTGGGCGGCCAGGGAAGTGAGGGAAGAAAACACGCGGGCAAAGGGGTCAGCCGCCGCGGCCGTTTCGTACGCTGCGTTCATCGGGCTCTCGTCTTTGGACAGTGGCGATTTGGTTGGCACCATCGACGCTAGAGACGAGAGCCCGGCTCCACACCGGCGCGACGTCGCCCGTCGGCCGCGGCTTCCTGCTCCGGCGCACCCGCGCACCGCCCCGCGCGAACAGGCCCGGCTCGTCCTCGGCCAGCCAGCCCCGCTCCACCAGCCGTTTCAGCTTCGAACGGAACCCCTCCACCTTGTTCTTGTCCGTCGACAGCCCCAGCGCGGCGCACAGATGATGCGCCCGCATCGGATGCACCGCGTCCTGCAACACCTCGACGACGTCCCGGTACGAGCGCGGCAGCACATCCGCCTCAAGCCCTGGCTCCCGCTGCGGCACCAGCCGCACCCCGACCAGCGATCCCGCCCGGCTCCGGTCCACCGACACCGGGACTTCCCCCGCGGCCTCGCCCACGGACACCGTCACCGCCCCGTCACCGGACAGGATCTCGGTCATCGTCTCCCAGGTGATCTCCAGCCGGGACAGCACAGCCTCCCGCTCGGCAAGACGACCAGCCAACTCCTCCATCCGCGAGCGAAGTTCACTGATCTCGGCCCGAGCAGCCGCCTCCCGCCGCTCGATCTCCTCACGCCACGACACCATCGGCGCCACCCCCGGAATTCGCTCCCCCGACACCATGACGATCGAGCAACCAGAACCCAGTCAGCAACCATGCAGGTCAAAGCTCCCTACGAGGGAGCCACACCCTCTACAGTTGGAGTACCAGGGGCACCTGCGTGATGACCTCTGGCGAGGCATAACCTTCCATCGCTAAGGTGACGACCCACCAGTGGGACCGATGCTCCGGGCGGCGGTGGACAGTTGAGTTCAGACCCCGACGACGGCGTGCCGACGCGACACCAGCCCAGATGGGCCTGGTGGGTCGTCGGCATCGCAGTACCGCTCCTCGGCATTGTTGTCACGCTGCTCGCCACTGCAATTTCACGGTCTTCAACAGATGCCGGTGCCCTGGCAAACCCCTCGGCCTCGTCCATGTCCGGCACACGGGGTTCTGATGGCGCCGCCTCCGCGGCGGCGACCGTCACCGAGAGCAGCAGTGCAAGCTCGTCCGAGCCCGCTCGGGTCGAATACGGCCCCGCCGTATTCAGCATGGAGGCGAGCTATGACCCGAGGGACGCGGACCTGGACTCCGGCCCGCCGTTGCTCGTGACGAGAGGATCCAAGGGAGCTGACCTCTATCTCGACTCGACGCTCGCTCAACCCGTCGCCGTATTCGACGGCTGGGGTGAGGTATCGCTCGGTCAGCTGCCAGCGGGCGACGCCGCGCCAACCGAGGCCGAGTGCACGGACCGCATTGAGAACAACACGACGTCAGAGATCGATCTGGCCAGAGGCGTCCGGTTCTGCCTGCGGACGGATCAGGGCCGCACGGCCTACCTCCGCGTCATCAGCGCCCCGCTCGAAGAAGAAGGAAAGGTTCGCTTCGAGGTAACAGTCTGGGATCTGCCCGAGGAATGATTCCGGCCGCACTCTCCCCTTCGAGTCCTCCTCCCGCAGCGCATCGGTGAGCCTTCCGAGCGGTTTCTGCGGCCTTGGACTGTCACCATGTGGGTGCCGGAAACGCTTGCCGACCGCGCTCCCGCCACGTCCGCTGCGGAGGCAGCCGACACCTTGGCCGTGTTTCTGACCGGTCTTCACCGACCTGTGCCCAATGGGGCGCCGACCGACCGCCTGGATCGGCCAGACGCAATCCCGGATGCGACGGTAGATCGGACTCAGGCACACTTGTCGGCGTACACGTGAACGTGGCTCTGGCAAGATTTTCGTAGGCGGAGATCATCTCGGCGGCACGGTCGGCCGGTCCACGTAGCGTCGGCGGAGATGGGCGATCAGGACGACGCGGTGGCGGAGAAGGGAGACGCCGGCGCGTCCGCCCATGAGACGTTTCTGCAGCTTGATGTCGGTGATACGGCCCTCGTTGACCCCGGAGTTGTAAGGGGTGGTGATCCCCTGGGCGACGGCATGTCGGTCTTCGCGCAGGGCTCCGGCAAGAGTAATTGTCAATTCCTGTGGATCGGTGGTGCTCTTCAGCCTTCCTCGGGCTTCTGGTCCTGGGCTTCGAGGAGGCGGCGGAGACGTCGGATCTCGGTGATCAGGCGGGGAATGTCCTGGCGGGCGTTGGCGATGAAGTTGGCGTTCTCGTCCCAGCGTTCGTCCGCAACGTCGACATATCGTGGCTGCTGGACCAGGGTGGCGGCCACGATCTGGTGGTGGTCGAAGTCTGGCCAGCGTTCGCCGGCTCCGGTGTCGGGGACAGTGCTGATGGCGACGAGGCTCATGGCGAAGCCGTCGTCCAGCTGGCGCACGTGCCAGGGGCCGGGAGTCGCAGCACCGGCAAGCTCCTCGATCTCGGCGAGTTCCTCGTCGGTCAGCGGATTGGGGGTGTCCATCAGGCTGCCCGCTCCTCGCGCTCAACCAGCTGACCACGTTGGAAACGGGCTCCGGCGCGGACAAGGGCAACGAGGTGAGGCGCGTTCACTGCTCGCCAGCGGGCCTGAGCGGACTCGATCAGCTTGAAGACCATGGCCAGTCCGGCCGCGCGGGAGCCAGCGCCCCTGGTGACCTTGGTCCGCAGCCGCACGGTGGCGAAGGTCGACTCGATCGGGTTGGTGGTCCGCAGATGGATCCAGTGCTCGGCGGGAAAGTCGAAGAACGCCAGGAGTTCGCCCTCGTCGTCCGTGATCCGCTTGACGACCTTGGGGTACTTGGCTCCGTAGGCCCGTTCGAAGTCGCGGACGGCCCGGGCCGCGTGCTCCTTGTCCTCGGCGTTGCAGATCTCCTGGATCGCACGCTTGGCCGCAGGCTGGGCCGACTTCGGCAGCGCGTCCAAAACGTTGGCGGTTTTGTGAACCCAGCACCTTTGATGGCGGGTGTCGGGAAAGACCTCGCTCAGCGCGTTCCAGAAGCCGAGAGCGCCGTCGCCGACAGCCAGGACCGGGGCCCGCATGCCCCGACGGGCGCAGTCCCGCAGCAGGCCCGCCCACGCCTCGGACGACTCGCGGTAACCGTCGATCATCGCGATCAGCTCCTTCGTGCCGTCCGCCCGTACCCCCATCAGCACCAGGACCGCGGCCTTCGCCTCCTCCAGGCGGATGCGCAGGTGGACGCCGTCCGCCCAGACGTACACGTAGTCCGTAGCGGACAGCTCCCGGTCCATGAACGCCGTGTGGTCGGCCTGCCATTGGGCGGTCAGCCGCGTCACGGTGGCGGGCGAGAGACCGGCCGAGGAGCCGAGGAACTGCTCCAGCGCGGGCACGAAGTCGCCGGAGGACAGGCCGTGCAGGTAGAGCAGCGGCAACACCTCACTGATCTTCGGGGACTTGCGGCACCAGGGCGGCAGGATCGCCGAGGAGAACCGCTTGCGCTCACCCGTCGTGTCATCGACGCGCTTGTCATTCACGCGCGGGGCCCGGACCTCGACCGTCCCGGCGGCCGTGGTGACCTTCCTCGGCCGGTGGTAGCTGTTGCGCACGACCAGGCAGCGACCGTCGCCGTCTCGTTCACCGGCCAACTCGGCTATGTAGCTGTTGACTTCGGCTTCCAGCGCGGCGGCCAGCATCCGTCGGGCGCCCTCGCGGACGATCTCGTCGATCAGGGAGCCGTTTGGCGTGGAACCGTCAGCATTGACTACCGTGAGCACGGGCGTGCCTTCCCGACCGACGCGCCAACGTCGGCCTACTCGATGACCATCACAGGATCATTCGGGAAGGTACGCCCTTCGCGTTGCCTCCCCGACACCGATCCACAGACACCTCACGTTGCTATGCCGTCAAGCCGACCGCTCTGGATGCGGTCAGCCGGCAGCAAAGGCAGACAACAAAGTGTCGGCCCGCAGCCTGAGTTCAGGGGCCTCCGCACCCGCGACGCGGATGGACATCTCTTCGCCGCCGACGGCTCGGGCAAGACTCACCTCCAGCGTGGCGTTGACGCCGACCAGGGGATACGCGTACCAGAGGTCGGGGTTTTCGTCGTCGGTGTCCTGGACTGCGGCTTCGATGGTGCGCCAGTCGGTGTCATCGAACTCGTATCCGGCGAAGCGCGACAACACCTCCAAGAAAGCGCGCAGGTTGCGGCCCCAGATCCACCCGTTGATCGACTCGGTCATGTCTCCCCCATCCGTGACGTAGCCAGGATGGCAGGCCGTGATCGAGTCAGGCGGCGGTCGCGAACACTCCGGCCGGGAAGGCGGCTTGCCCGTCGAAGAGTTCGCGCTTCTGGAGGCAGTGGTAGAGCTGGCCGATCATGCGGTTGAAGAGGTTGCGCTGGGCAGCTGCATGCCAGTCGCCTTGTTCGCGTCGGCGCCGGTAGTGGGCGTTGGCCCCGGCGGATGCCCGTAGCGACGCGAAGGCCCAGAGGTAGCCGGCGTGGTTGAGCCGGTCGTTCTTCACCCAGCGTCTGGTGATGGCGGACTTCTTGCCCGAGGCACGGGTGATCGGTGAGAAGCCGGCGTAGGCCTTGAGGCCGCGGGCATCGGCGAAGCGGGTGCGGTCGTCGCCGATTTCGGCCAGGACCCGCGCGGCGAGCTGGATGCCGAGGCCGGGGAAGCTCAGCAGGATGTCGGCGTCCGGGTGCTGGGGGAAAGCCTCTTCCACCGCTTCGGCGAGCTGGTCGGCGGCGGTGCAGGCGGCGTCCAGCTGAACGAGAAGGGCGAGCATCTGCTTGCCGAGCGCGTCCTCGACCAGCGGCGGCTGGTGGGCCCACTCGGCGCGGAAGGCCTCGCGGAGACGCTCGGCCTCGGCTTCGATACCGCGCTGGCGGCCGGCGCGCTTGAGGGCGGCCTGGATCCGGGTGCGGGACAGACGCGCGGCCCGGACCGGGGTCAGGGCGGTCCTGAGGAGCTCACGGGCCTCGGGACGACACAGGCCGTTGGTCCAGGCGGCGAAGGCGGCCAGGGCTGCGGGGTAGTACTCGCGCAGCAGAGAGCGAAGCTGGTTGGCGAGCTGCTGCCGGTTCCACAGAGAGTCTTGTTGGGCACGTGCCAGGACGGTGATCACGCGGCCGAGGTCGGAGTCGTCGGGCAGGGGCCGGTGGGCGTGCATGTCGGTGCGGAGGATGTTCGCCAGAACCAGGGCGTCGCCTGGGTCCGACTTCTTGCGCGAGACGGAGTGCCGGTCGCGGTAGCGGGCGGCGGCCATCGGGTTGATGGCGAACACCTTTCGCGTGCCGGTCCGCAGCACCGCGACGAGCAGGCCGCGGGAGGTCTCGATCGCGACCGGGATCGGATTTTCCTCGGTGTCGCCGTACTCGGCGAGCAGTTCCAGCAGGATCTTGTAGCCGACCGCGTCGTCGGTGATGTGGCGTTTGGCCAGCAGCTGGCCGGTGTCGTCGACCAAGGCGACGTCGTGGGTTCGTTCAGCCCAGTCGATTCCGCAGTAGATCAAGGTTCCCCTCCCCGAAATTCGTTATTTGCGCTGGTCACGAGCGCATGCGGGCCACGCAGCGACCTAATCCCAGGCCTCGACCGCATCGCGGTCGGGCCGCCACCTCACTAGCCGTTCGTGGCACCAGCGCACCTCACGGGCCTCGGTCTGCGCGGGAGCTCGTACGGCTCGGGCATCTCAAGAGGTCACCGCACGGCGGGCTCGTACCACCAACACCAACGAGTGATCAAGGCGATGGGATTGACAGCGCCGGACGGCACCAGGTCTCAGCCGAGGCCTCAGGGACCAGGCTGGCTTCACGTATCCGTCCGGCGCCGCCAAGTGGTGGCGGCCACGGAGACGCCGAGCGTCGCCGCTCTGCATCGAGGCTTCATGGCCCAGTCTGGCGAAGGCATCCGCCTGGCGCCCACGTGACCGCCACCACCATGAGCACCACGACCACGCACCCGGTCTACGTTGAGACCTCGACGGCCCGGCTACACTTGGATGTCACGGTCTGGTACTCGAACGCTCCGAGAAGCACCCGCTCCTGCGGATCGCTCATAACTACGGATTAGGTCTTGAGCATTGCTCACCGAACCCGGAACGGTTCAGTGACCGTGCTTGAGCCAGTCGTCGGCGCCGCTCTCGCCGCAGCAACACTCGTGAGTACGTGGTTCGTCATCTGGTTGCCCCGGCGTCACCAGTGGGCCGATGCCGCCGTCGCGGAACGGGGATGGTTTATCGTGGTTGCGTAGTGGGGAACGCGACTTGTGCAGCGATCATCAGCAACCGGGCGCCGAGCCGGGACAGTTGCAGAGTCCGGGGCTGCGGAGAGTGGTTGAGGATCGCCGAGACGGCGACGGTGGGGGTGGTCGCGGCCGGTACCGCGCCCACCCCCACCGTCATGGTTGTGTCCGCCTGGCCCGTTCCAGCCGCGCCTGCCGCCTGCCTTCCATAAAGCAGGTGCCTCCGATCAAGAGGCCCATGGCAACGCCTCCCCCGAGGGCCAGCAAGATCTGTCCCGGAGCGGGGTGGTCCAGGGCGGCCAGCAAGCAGAGCAGCGCTGTCGCTCCTCCCACGCCGAGTCCCAGGCCGAGCGGATGCCTTGCGGCGAACCGCTGGGACCGGGTGGGCGGCAGACTGCCGCCCAGGGCCCGGTCCAGCGACTGGTAGGCCCGCACCAGGCCATGGTCGTGCCGTTCCCGGTCAGGTCCGGCGGGATGCGGACCTCCACCTGCTGTCCGGTTCGCACTCATTGCGTACTCCCTGTCCGATGAACCTGGGGGATAAGGCGCGTCCGTCACACGTGACGCACTATGGCATCACGTTGAGCAACTCCCGGTTGACGGCGATCTCCTTGCTCAGAGGGCCAATCCTCGCCGCGCCGAGATTAGCGAGCCCGAACAGTATGGGGGACCCGACGGCATCCACGTAGCCTCCCGTCGTGTGCTTGTCCTCCGTGAACTGGTAGGTGAGGTATCCCGCCAGACCGGCTGCCCCGATCGTGCATGCCACGGCCAGGGTGCCCAGGCTGATGAAACCGCATCCGATTCCTGCGGCGAAGCCGATGAGATCCGACGAGTGCTTCTTCACCCACCCCATGAAGCCGCCCGACTCCTCCTTCTTCTTCTTCTCGGCGATCTCCAGCTTCTTGACCTCACCCATGCATTCGGCAGCTGCTCCCCCCAGCCTCAGGCATTCGTGGAAAGCGGCAATCTTCGCCTTGGCCACTCCCGTGGACGCGCTCTTGTACCAGGCTTGGGCCTCCGCGTCCGACATGTACTGGGTTCCGAGGTACCCGAGGTCCTTCTTGAGCCAGTTGTAGACCGACTTGTCCTTGATCTTCTTCGTGTGGGCCGAGCCCGTCTTGATGGAGCAGTCTCCGACCGCGCAGCCCCTCGTGTAATCGGACGTGCCGGTCTTGGCGTCGTAGCCGACCGCGTCCTGCTGCTTCTTGGAGCAGTATTTGACGTCGTACTGGCAGGAGTTGGGCCTGGAGCCGATCTCCAGTCCGCTGGGGTCGCTGTAGGCGACTGGGTTGTTCGCCGCGTAGCTGTAGGCGTTCATCTCCTGCGGCAGGTACGGCTTGTTCAGTTCGTCCGTGCTCAGGAAACGGGCGAGACCTGGGTCGTAGAGCCGCGCGCCGAGTACAGACAGGCCGGTGGAGTCGTCCTCCGGTTGGCCGACGTACCCGCGATCCACGGCGGTCGGCAGGTTCGCCGTGGTACCGCGCTGCTTACCGAACGGTGTGTAGCGACGCCGTGTGACCACACCGCCCACAGCCGTCACCATGAGCTGGGTGGATGCCTGACCGTCGCCGAGCAGCCAGGTCAGTTTTCCGTTCGCGGTGTTGTCAGCCGTCCGCACGGCAAGGCTGGTGCCGCCGGCGCTGTAATAGCGGCTCGCCACGGCCGCCGTGCTGCCGGCCTTGTGGATTTCGTGACCGTCCAGATACAGCACCTTTTCGGTGGACGCGTTGCGCAGCAGCACATTGCCTGCGGCGTCGTAGACGTATGACGTGGTCTTACCGCTCGTCTTCACGGAGGTCACGCGGTGCAGTGAGGACCAGGTGACCGAGGAGGCCGTGCCGGCCACGGTTCGGGAGGTCATCTGCCCAGCATCGTCGTAGCCGTAGTTGTCGGTGCTCGATCCGGTGACCACGCTGGTGACCGCGTGCGGGCGGGGGGTGTCCGCGGTGTAAGCAGACTCGTCCGCGCTGTAACCGGGGTAGTGGTAGTCGTGAGTGAGCGCGCTCACCGTGGACGAGACCTTATCCGTGATGGCCTGGATGTTGCCCATCTTGTCGTAGCTGTACTGCTGCTGGTAGGGATCCGGGCCGCTGAAGTCCGAAGCGGGCGTGCTACCGCAACCGGTGGCCGACTGAGTCCAAGCGCCAGTGAGCCTCCTGAGGTCGTCGTAGGTGAAGCACTGTTGCTGCGTGGAGGAGTTTTCGCGAAGGGCCGTGATGTCGCCGTTGTTGTTGCGGGTGTAGGTGTCGTCCTGAATCTTTGTCGTGGTACCGCCGGTCAGTGTGCTGGTCGTGATGTTCTTCAGCCAGCCCGTGCCGTTGCTGTCGTCGTAGGTGAGAGTTCGGGTCATGCTGGTGTCGGTGCTGGAGATGCCGAGCGAGCGGGAGGTGACACGACCGTAGTCGTCGTAGCCGACGTTGTTCGCATAGGTGGCCAGTCCGCTGGACACCTTGGTCAGACGTCCCTGTCCCGAGTAGGCAGTGGTGACGGTCTCGGCAGGCAGCCCGCCGATGGCCGGGTAGTCCACCGAGGTGACGTGATCGGCCAGGTCGTAGTGGTAGGTGAAGGTGTATGTGCCGTTCAGGCCCGCGCCGTCACCGGCGTTGGGGACGGTGACGTTTCTGGCCGTGGCCCTTCCACGCATGTCGTATCCGGTGGTCTTCGCGGTGTAGGCGTTGCCTGCCGTGTCGTACGACGTGGTGGACGTGACCAGGCCCTTGGCGCCGGTGACCGCAGTACCGCCGTCGTTGTCGTACGCCGTCTTGGTGAACACGACGCTTCCCTGGGAAACTGTGGTGGATCGCTGGAGGGCGTCGTAGGTGTACGTCAGTGTCACCTTGTTGCCGTCCGTGGTGGTCGCCACGTTCCCGTTCTCGTCGTATGTGGAGCTCGCGGCACCGGCGTCGGGATCCTGAGAGGTCAGCCGGTCCCCTGCGAAGTTGTACGTGTAGTGAGAGGTGTTGTTGTTGGCATCATGGATGTACTTCAGCTTGCCGCTGCGGGTGTATTCGTAGGTCGTGGCGTTCGACTGCGCGCCCACGTGCTCGACCACTTTGGCCGTCTGCCCATAGACGTCGGTGTAGGTCTCGCTGGACTGTCCGACTGCGGGCGTGACGGTGGTCAGGTCTGCGCCGCCGTACGTGGTCGTGACTTTGTTCGCCGCCTGCGGGGTGCCACTGACTAGGAGCCGGGTGAGTGTGGTGCGACCGGCCCAGTCCACCTCGAGGTCGGTGTAAGACGGGATGACGGAGGGCGCCGGATTGACGGGCTTCGATCCCGCGGTGGCCGAGTTGTAGAACGGCTGCGACGTGCCTGCCACGTTCCCCGAGGAGTCGTATCGCGTGACGCTCACGGTCATTCCGGTCCCGGACGGGGCCGGGAGCTGCGCTTCCAGGGTACGTCCCAGACCGTCGGCGTAGTCGTGACGGACGGCGTAGGTGGTACCGCTCTGCAACTCCTTCGTCGTGGCCTGCAGGGGAGCACCCGTAGCCTGGTAGGGAATGTCCGCCGTCTTGCTCTGCATCGGCAGCACGTAGGAGAAGGTCATGGACGGCGTTCCGTCCGGGTAGTTGGCGGACTCCGTCGGCTTGAAGACCTTCGAGAGCCTTCCCACACCGTCGAAGACGGCCTCAGTGGTGTTGCCGTTGGCGTCGACGGACTTCCAGATCTCGCCCCAGAAGCGTGAGACGTAGTCCCTGGAGGCCAGGGCCGTACCCGGGCCGCTGCTTCCGTCAGGGTCCGGTGTCGTGGTCACTACCCCATCGACCGGCCATGACGTGGCCGGATTGTACGAGGTGATGGTCGCGCTGCCCTTGCCGTCGTACGTCTTCACGGGGCGCCCGGCGTCGTCGAACTCCTCTTTGGTCACTCGCGCGTTCGCCGCATTCGTGTCCGTGTAGACCCGGACCTCCGTCGCGTTGCCGTCCGCGAGTTTGGTGTTGTTGTCGTCGAACGTGGCCGAGCCGTCGTAGAAGGTGGCGGTCCGTCGGTCCAGGTGGGCGTCGGGTGTCGATCCTGCCTGGTCGGTGGCCACTGTCGAGCAGCCGGCGTTGTAGTGCCGCTCGTCGTCCTGATACACCATCCAGCGGATGGTGCCGGTGTCGTCGTTGGGCAGGTCCGAGGTGTTGTAGGCGCGGCCGTACTCGGTGCACTGGTTGTCCGAGACGTCGCTCTCGCCCCAGTCGTCGACCCGCATGGGCAGACCGAAGGTGGTCGAGGCCGCCTCGTTGTCGTCGTACTCGGTCTCGATGATGTGCTCGCGCCACGTGGTCAGGTCCGAGTCGCTGGAGTCGTATGCCTTCTCCAGCGTGCGGGTCCTGGTCTCACGGACGAAGCGGGCGTCGGACAGGCCGGTGTACTGGGCGGTGTTGTGGGTCCAGTACGAGTGCCACTGACGTTTCTGGGACTTGCCGTCGCTGTCGCGTGTGGACGTCTCCAGGGTCTGGCCGGCAAGCCATGCGGAGTCGGTGTACTCCGCGTCCTCGGAGTCCTTCACCTTCACGCTGCGTGTGGCGCTGGGGTCAGTCTTCGAGGTGCGGTCGCCGTCCAGGCCTCGATAGAGCCAGTGATAGGTGGAGTGCAGGTTGGCTCCCGCGCCGGTGGTGACCAGCACCTTGGCGTAGCCGCGCCAGTCGGACCAGGTCTCGTCCTCGTCCTTGACCAGCGGACTGTCGGTGAACGCCCAGGCCGGAGCCCCGTCGTACTGGTACGTCGTGGTCATCACGGGGTCGCCGTCGTCGTAGGTGCCGGGGTCGACGGCCACCTTCGTGACGACGAACTTCTTGAACCAGCCGGTGCGTTCGCTCTCGCCCTCGGGCGTCCACTTCTGCCAGAAGCACTCGAAGTCGTTGTTGGCCTGGGCCGGTGGGCTGTCCTCGTCGCACTGGCGTGAGACCGTGCCGTCCGCGTCGGTGGCGTGTCCGTAGGTCACGTCGATCGTCGAGCCCGTGTCGGTGACGACCTGCTCGACTCGCTTGAAGTTGAGTGTGCCGGTGCCGACCAGGTTGTCCTGCCAGGCGCCGTCGAAGTTGATGGCGGGCAGGGTGATGTCGTCACCCGAGTAGCCGCGACGCTGGATGTAGTCCAGCCAGAGCTGGCCGCCGACTTCACCGTCGGGGTTCACCATCGCGTACCGCATCTGGTACTGCATCACGGTGTCCCAGTCGGACGCGTTGTTGTCCCGCACCTGAGTCGTGATGTCCCAGAGCAGGTCGCGCTGGAAGAACGTCGGGTAGTACGTCTTGCCCGCGCACGCCGAGTCGTCCGTGGACCCGTCGCAGATCAGGTCGGTCGGGACGTCCGGATACGAGGACGGGGAGGAGTCGATGGTGGGGCAGTCGGCTGCGGTGTTGTCCAGCGGGTTCGGTTCCTGCGTCCGCTCCTTGCAGCGGTTGAGGTGCTGGAAGACGACCCGGGCCGGCAGCTGGGCGCCGGCGATCTGCGAGGACCAGCCGTACTCGATGCGCGTCAGATAGGAGGACGCGTCGTACCTGCGGGCCTTGTCGGCGGCGGCGACAGAGCGGTAGTAGTTGGTCTCTTTGTCATAGAAGTACGAAGTTTCCACCTCATTGGGGTCCACGACGCGGTCGAGGTTCCACTTCCATGCCTGGTTGCAGAACGTTGGCTGCCCGCCGTCGTAGCACGGCTCGCCCTCGTCGTCCCCGATCACCGGAACGCTCAGTACCGAGTGTGTGGCCAGGCTGGTGTCGCGCTCGGAGCGGCCCCAGCCGAAGTAGTAGCGGGTGCCGTCCTGCTTGGTGATCACCCAGAACTCATCGGTGTTGTCCGGGTTGTTGGGGCTGCCCTTGAGGTGCTGGACCTTCCAGCCCTTGTCATCCTTCAGATGGAAGGAGCCCGTACCCGAGTTGTCCTGGATCAGCTCGGAGCTCTCGCCTCCGAGGTTGATCTGGTAGACGGCGCCGTTGGGGTCGTCGGTGGAGTTGGGCGAGTCCCAGCACAGGTCGCCCCACTGCTGGTTCTGGGCCGGCCCGTGACCGTCGTTGATGCAGTTGTTGTATTTGCGCTCGATGTAGCCGACATTGAGGTCCCAGCCCATACCGGCCCAGGAGGCTTGATTGTTCGATGCCGATGTCCGGCCGTCGATGGACTGGGAGTTGTAGGACAGGGCCAGTTCCGGCGGAGAGCCGACCGGCGGCTTCGGCACGTCGATCGGCACGTTGTAGGTGAAGGCGCCGGATCCCAGCGACACGTCCCATTTGCCCGACTGATTGGCCGGGGTGGCCCGGTAGTCGCCCTTGTCCGAGGAGGAGCCACTGGTCAGCGCATAGGTGGCTGCTGCCGCGGAGAGGAGTGAGTTCGAGTTGTCCGGGGCCGCCTCGACGGTCGCGGTGAGGATCTGCTTCTCGATGTCGTTGTCCGCGGCCACCACGGTGCCCTGGCGACAGGCCGGCTCGTCCGGGGCGGTGACGGCACAGGCGGGCAGCCGAGTCAGCTGCAGCCGGTCTGCGAAGTCACCGCCATAAGCGCCCGCGAAGCCCGAGTAGTCAATGCTGACGTCGACCGGCCCGGTGGTGGCGCTGCCGTCGGCACGACGGACCCGCAGCCCGAGACCGACACCCCCGAACCGCTCCACCTTGTCGCGGTCCAACACCTCGACCGCGACCCGGTTCGGCCCGGCAGTGACTGTAAAGGAACGGCTCGACCCCTTTGCGGCCCGTACGGCGACGGCCGCCGATCCGGCACCCGAGACTTGTGCGTCCCGGGGAGCAGAACCAACGGCCGGTACGTCGACGGTGGCTTTTCCGGACTGCGGCCAGACCACCTTCGGTGTCTTGGTGATTCCGTCCTCGACCTGCTGCGGAATGGCCGCGCCGAGCGATCTGGCGGGTACGTCCGGTTTCTTGCCCGAAGGTAACGCGAGCGCCGTGGGTGCGAACGACACCACGGCCAGCAGCGCGGCCATCAGAGCCTTGACGAGCACCAGAGACAGTTTTCGCCTGCCCGGTTTCACAGCCCACCCCCATAGATAGCCATGCGCATGCCAAAAATGCCCCTAACTGAGGCCTACGGCACGGACAACGGGAGTGTAATCAGGGGTGAAGCGCGCCCACTAGATCAACAAAACGGGACTTAATGGAACGTACACCAATCGCTCGCGGTCACACGCCCGCCTTTTGGTAGTCACGCCGCCTTCACCTCTGGCAACATCCGCTCGACACAACTCAGTTCGGTCTCATGCCAGGGGGGCAAATGCGTCTCGCATCACACCGCACATTAGGTCGTCTCGCCGCGACCCTCGTCTCGCTCTCGCTCGCCACAGGACTTCAACTCGGCCTCGCGGACACCGCGTCCGCCGCCGTCACCGCCGGTCCTCTCTTCAACAACCCGACCGGAACCGCGGCCGAGCAGCAGGCGATACGGACCCGACTGCTCGACTACATAGGCCAGTCACCATCCGGATCGTCCATCAAGGCGTCGGTCTACCACTTCTGGGACGAGGAAGTGGCGGTGGCCCTCGCCGATGCGCGCGCCCGGGGCGTCGACGTCCAGGTGATGTTGGACGAGAGCGACGTGAGCGACAACCCGGACGACTCCACCTACGGAATCCTCAAGACGGCCCTCGGCACCGATCTCGGCAACAGCTCGTTCGTCGGGCTGTGCCCCGTCAAAAAGTCCTGTCTGGGCCAGCCCTCCCAGGGCGCCTCCATCAACCACAACAAGTTCTGGCTGTTCTCGCAGCTCGACGGGGCGTACGACGTCGTGGTGCAGACCTCGGCGAACCTCACGCCGTCCAGTTACAGCCGGTTCTGGAACGACGCGTACGTCGTGCCCAACAACGTGGCCCTCTACACGGCCTACGGCACCTACTTCGCCGCACTCGTGGGCCAGGACTGGGCCAACTGGCAGTACAGCTACACCACCAGCAGCCCCTACAAGGTCTACTTCTTCCCTCGCCCGGCGGACGACCCGTCACCGGGCGACACCGTCACCGGCGTCCTCGACAACATCACCTGCACCTACACGGAAGGCGCCACCGCCAAACACACCAAGGTGCGGGTCGGGATGTTCAAGCTGACCCGACTCGCCGTGGCCCAGAAACTGGTCGCGCTGCAGAAGGCCGGCTGCACCGTCGACATCGTGTACTCCCAGACCGACAGCGGATCCTCAAGCGGCACCTGGGAGACACTTCACGCAACGGGCGGCCCCGCCCTACGCTGCTACAACTGGGACGACGACAACGACCCGGACACCGCCGCGCGCATCATCCACTCCAAGTACCTGCTGATCGAAGGCAAGTACGACGGCGCGACGGGCCAGAAGGTCCTGTGGACCGGCAGCCACAACTACACGGGGCCGGCTCTCACCAAGAACGACGAGACACTGTTGAAGGTCGACGGTGACGCCGACCACGACGCGTACGTCACCGACTTCAACGCGGTGAAGGCAGCAGCGGTGCCAGGGACCGCGGACAACACCAACGCCTGCAAGGGTGTCACGAGCACGCCCGAGACCTGAGCCCCGGACCAGACCGCCCAGCACCCGGCCCGGCATCACGCAAGGCCAGCATCCCTTGCGCCCTGCGCATCGCAGGCAGGATCAGCAATGATGCGTCGGCAGACACGGTCTTCCACTCGGATCACGGAGCGTAGAGAACTCTCCATGATCTTGGAAGCCGTGCCTGTCACGTTCAGGGAGCCCCCAAACTGACAGAACATCACGAAGCGGGCGTCACGTAACTACGCCGAAGCCCTGGAGCCCGCCGAAAAACAACATGCGGGTGGGCAGGGCGCTGACCTGCGACGTCAAGACCAGAAACCCACAAGTTAATGATCTGCAGGCCCCTGGCTTACGGTGATGGCCGGGCTGGTGCAGGTGGCGTTGGGGATTGAGGTTCCCCCGTGCGCGGGAGGTGCTGGTCAGGGCGGGTTGACGGGGTTTCAGGTTCGTTCGGCCGTTGCCTGGTCGGCGTAGTGCGGGACTGTAAAACGTCTGGCTCTTCCAAGATTTTCGTAGGCGTTGATCGTCGTCAGTTGAGGAGGACGAGTTGGCGTAGGAGGCTGTGTCCGGCTCGGCCGTACGTCAGCCGCTTGAGTAATTTGATCTTTGTGTTGACGCCTTCAGTGCGCCCGTTGTGGTGGGGCAGGGTAAGTGCGGCGTCGACGGCAGGACGGTCACGCTCCAGGCCGTTCGCGAAGGAGTG
The DNA here is from genome assembly GCF_036226925.1 of Streptomyces sp. NBC_00659. Classification (NCBI taxonomy): domain Bacteria; kingdom Bacillati; phylum Actinomycetota; class Actinomycetes; order Kitasatosporales; family Streptomycetaceae; genus Streptomyces; species Streptomyces sp. NBC_00659. The sequence goes on from NZ_CP109031.1 coordinate 192,745, forward strand.
GAGAAAGGGCGAGCACCGAGCGCGCCGACGAATGCCACCGCCGTCCCGGTGGCGGCCAGCCGCGACCGCCGGGAACCGGCGAGTTCACCCAGGAACAGCACCGCCGGGACAAGCGCCAGGATCAGCAGGTCGAACCAGAGCCCTAGCTGCATCCGGACGTCCTGCCCAGCAGCGGCCGACACCTGACTGACCGCGCTGCCATTGGAGATGTGCGCCGGCGCCACGGCGTACTGCGCCAGTTGGCCGAGCCCGCTCGCAGTCAACGCCACGGCCCCACCGGCCGCGCGCACCTTCGAAGAAATCACCGGGTCCTCCTCGAGAACGAACACCGTTCAACAGCTGCGTCCACCGTCGGGCCCGGTCGTGTCCCGGAACCAGGGGCACCGGTCCCCCACCGTCGGGCAGGGCTGCGGGCCCCACGGCCGTCCCAGGGATGCCGGTACGGGCGCCACGTACCCTGCGGTACCCGCAGAGGCGGCTTCAGCGACGCTCTCGGAGATAGGCCAGTACCGCCAGCACACGGCGATGGGCATCGCCGTTCTCCGAGATGCCGAGTTTCTGGAAGGTGCTGCGCATGTGGGACTCGACCGTGCGCTCGGACAGATGGAGGCGTTGCGCGACGGCGGCGTTGGACAGTCCCTCCGCGGCCAGCGCCAGCACCTCGTGCTCCCGGACGGTCAGGGCCGAGAGCGGGTCGTCACGGCCGGTCGTACGCAGCAGCGCGGCGACGATCTCGGGATCCAGGGCCGAGCCTCCCGCGGCGACCCGGCGCACGGTGTCGAGGAAGTCGGCGACGCTCAGCACCCGGTCCTTGAGCAGGTAGCCGAAGCCGCCTGAAGCCAGCAGCGGCAGGCACTGCCGGGTCTCGATGTGCTGGGACAGCAGCAGCATCGGGAAGCCCGGATGGGCTTGTCGGATATCGCGGGCGGCCCGGGCCCCGTCGGCCGTCATGGTGGGTGGCATGCGGACGTCGATGACCGCCAGGTCGGGCCGCTCACGGGAAACCGCGGCCACGAGCGAGTCGGCGTCGGCGACCGCCGCGACGACCTCGTGGCCGGCCTCGGTGAGCAGGCGGGTCAGCCCTTCGCGGAAGAGCGCGGAGTCCTCGGCCAGCAAGATGCGCATGTCAGATCGTCACCCGGATCGTCGTTCCCGCGCCTTCCGGACTGTGCAGACTCAGATTTCCGCCGACCGCGGTCACCCGGTCGCGGGCGGACGTCAGCCCGTATCCGGGGCGGGCGCCGCCGATGCCGTCGTCGGACACCTCGATGTGAAGTGCTGACCGTTCCTGTTTGACGACCACGCTGATGACGCTGGCGCGGGCGTGCTTGAGCGTGTTGGTCAGGGCCTCGGCGACCACGAAGTACGCCGCGGTGGCGACGGCCTCGGGAACGTCCGTATCGCACACGGTCGCCTCGACCGGTACCGGGAAGTCGCCCACGAGGGCGCGGAGGGCGACGGCGAGCCCGTCGTCCAAGAGACTCGGACGTACGCCGTGGGCGAGGCGCCGCAGTTCGGTCACGGTGCCCGCGAGCGTGCTGACGGCGGCTTCCAGGTCACGGTGGGTGGGATCCTTCGGGCCGAACCGGCTCTGGGCCGAACGCAGCCGCATCCCGACCGCGATGATCTGCTGCTGGGCACCGTCGTGCAGGTCGCGGGCGAGCCGTTGTCGCTCGGCCGCGGTCACCAGCGCCAGCCTCGACCGACTCGCCCGGGCTTCGTCCAGCGCGATGCGCAGCTCAAGGCGCAGTCGACTGACCTCGATCGGCAACCGGGCCTGGAGAACAGCGTCGCGGGCGCGGCGCATCCGCCTGGCGGTCGGCGCGCCGAGCAGGACGACCCCCACGTCGCTGCCGCCGGTCGCCAGGGGCAGACACGTCGCGTCGTCGGGCACCGGCACAGACTCCCCGTCGAGGCCGAGGTAGGTGCCGGGCGAACCGGTGGGCGGCTTGAGGAGCAGACGGAGCTCGGGATCACCGACGACCGACCGAAGGAGGTCGGCGACCGCTTCCGGCTCCGCCGCACCGTCCCTGACCCGGCGTACGAACTCCTCCATCCGCGCGGTGATGACCATCCGGTCCCGGTCCACGAGCCGTCCCACCAGGTTGTTGACACCACGGTGCAGCGGCAGCAGGCAGAGTGCAGTGACGAAGGCCGCGCCGGTCAAGCCGAGTTCGGTGTCGGCTCCGAGCAGATCGGCTCCGAACAAGACCAGGGCGGCGAAGACCGATGCCGACACCAGGGTGGTCAGCAGCCAGCTCAGCGAAGCCCCAAGGAGCCGGTCCACGTCGAACAGGTCGTACCTCAGCACGGCCACCGCGATCGTGGCGGGCACAGCCCACAGCATCGCCACCATGAATCCGGTGTAGGCCGCATTGATCGAGGCTCCCAGTATTTCGGCGGCCCAGCCCGCGGCCAGCAGCACCGGTACGGCCCCGGCACCGAGCATCAGCCAGCGCAGCTGCTGTCGGACCACTTCGTCGCCCCGCCGATACCGCAGGGCCAGACAACAGACCGCGGCCACCAGCACCGCCAGCACACCGCCGAAGGCCAGAACCGCCACAACAACCACAACGGGTAACGGGATTCGCCATACGATCTGGCCGGGAAGCAACGCAGGACCACCGCGGTCGGGCGCGACGAACGACACGGAAAGATTGAGCCAGAGGCCGGCCGCGACACCCGACCACACGACCGGCCGCCATCTGGGTCCCGGCAACAGCCCGTCGGGGAACACCAGGCACAGGGCGACGAACCCGGCCAGGTTCCACACCCACGCACCGAGCTTGAGCGCGTAGACCAAGCGGGCCGCCGGCGCCTGATGTGCCAGCGTGACCGTCTCCCCCCACGTCTCCACGGCGAACACGACGGCGGGCGCCGCGCCCACCCAGCTCAGTACGGCACCTACCTGGCTGCTCGGCACCCGCCGGGACAGCAGGGATCCGGTGATGACCGGCCCGGCCAGAAAGCAGCTGTCGAAGGCCCATCGACCGGGCGGCAGCGCGTGCGTGGGCCCGAAAGCCAGCCAGGCCCTGACAAGACAGGCAGCGGTAAACACCGCCCCGGGAAGAACCGTACGGACCGTCTTCGCCATCGCGCCATCATCGCCGGGTCTGCGGCCTTCGTCATCAGTGCCAGCACGCAGTGCGGACCACGCGAACCGGTGCGGCGTCAGCCCGGATGCGGGGCGGGCGGTCCCGGGCAGACGCTGGCGGCCGTGCCTTCCCCAACGAAAGGAGTGGTCGTGGAACTTCTCCTCATGGTTCTCGTCGCCTTCCCGCTCGGATACTTCGTCCGCAGTCGTCCGGCCGCGCTCGTCGTCTACATCGCCGTCCATTCATTCGTGTTCAGTTTCCAGAACACGACCCTGCTGATGGGGTGGCTGGGCGGCGATCACTCGGCCTTTCCCAAGGGCGCCACCGCGCCGCCGTTGTCCTATCTGCTGTTCAACGTCGCCTTTTACGCGGGCGGCCTCGGTCTTGTCGCTCTCGGCGGCAAGGTGCGCGCCAGGGCTGCGGCGAAGCGTGCCCGGAAGGCCCTGGACATCGCCGGATGACCCTGAGGTTCAGTACCGAGCCGAGCCGGGTCCGGCGTCGGGAGGGAACGGGTGGCAGGCCCGGACACGGGGCGGCCGTCGACTCGTCCTCGATCCGGTGGCGAGCCGCTGTCCTCACCGCTGCGGCTGCCTCGGAGTCGTCCGCGGATCCCCGCAGCCACCACCCGGGTTCGAGGGGCCGGCGCCCCTGGTTCCGGGACATGCCCGGAGCGGATGGTGGGCGCTGACCGCGATCGTCCTCGCGTCGCCGCCTGGCCGGTAGCCACGGTTCCGGCCCGGGACGTGGCCACGGTCACGGCCCGCGTGGCCGTCACTGCCCTCGTCCTTCCCGTCCGGCACCCGGGTCCGCGCGTTCCTGACTCTTCGTCATCACCGATCACGGAAGAATCGGAGTACGACATGAGCGGGGGAACCCCCTACGTCACCCAGCACCGCCGCGCCCGAGGTCCAGGCACCGGCATCAGGTTCCTGGCGGAGCTGGGCCACGCCGTCCGTGCGATATTCCGTCCCGACGGCACGACGGGACGGAACACCGCCACGGCGCGACCCGCGGCGGTCGCCCGTACGAGGCGTTTCGCATCGATCTGTCTCGTCCTTGTCCTCGGTCTGGGGCTGACGACGGCCTGCGCGGTGCCCGCGCTCACCCGAGGCGCCAAAGGGGCCACCTTGGTCGGGGAGTCTGTGGGATATGCGTCGCGGACGAGCTTCTTCAGGAACGCGCTCGCCCGTGGTGAGCGTGCCCTGACCCGCGACACGCTCGCCAAAGGCGGCGAGTACAGCGGCGGCAAGAGCGGTCTGTACGGCGGAAGCCTGAATACGTCGAGCTGCGACGTCGGCCGGCTCCTCACCTTTCTGAAGAACCCCGTCAACCGCGCCAAGGTCGCGGCCTGGTCCCAGGTCCTCGGCCTGGCCCCGGACGGGATCGAGCAGTTCCTGCGGCACGAGGTGACGCCCGTACTGCTCGGCAACGACACGCTCGTCCGCAACCACGGCTACGAGAAGGGCAAGGCCACGGCGTACGACTCCGTCCTCGAGGCAGGCATGGCTGTGCTCGTCGACCTTCATGGCGTCCCTGCGGTGAAGTGCAACTGCGGCAATCCGCTGACCTCGTCGAAGGCCAGCCTCGACATGAAGATCAAGATCCACTTCAAGGGCAAGAGGTGGAACTTCAAGAAGAAGCGGATGGTGAAGGTCAAGGCGAGCAAGACACCCCGCAAGGCCATCGTCCTCGCGACGGACAACCCGGCTGAGAACATCGTGCGCTCCGTGGGCGCGAACGGGGCGCAAGAGGACGAGCCCGTCCAAGCCACAGATGCGGTCACCATGCCGGACCTCGTGGGACAGCCTGAGGACGCCGCGCGTGCGCAGTTGGAGAACCTCGGCCTGGAGGCCGTCAGCGAGCGCGACCTCGACTCGGACCAGGAGCAGGAGCAGGGCACGGTCACCTCGACCGAACCGAGCGCGAACAGCACCGTCGGTCCCGGCACGACAGTCGTACTGACGGTCGCCGGCCCGGCCACCCCCTCGACGTCCGTCAGCGAAGGGTCTGGCGGCATCACGGAGACCACGACTCCGGTCGCCTCCCCTCCGACGACCGGGGAAGGAGACGGGGATGACCTGACGACGGCTCCCCCATCCGGTGACACAGGCGGCGCCGACCTCATCGGCGGTGCGGACGGTACGGGTTGAGTTCCGGGTCTGGCCCGGGGCGCACCCACCGTAGGTGAGGGGCTGACGAACGACGGGCTGAGCCGCTCATGCGCATGCCAGGTACGGCTATTGGTGACCGGCTGCACCACTCGAGACCCGGGTGGAGACGATCCGGATCCTCACCACCCGGGACACACCGACCTGCAGCCGTCGAGCTCGTCCGGCCCGATGCCATCGCAGGACCGTCCTGGCCCGCCCGAGCCCTCATCACCACAAGCACTTGGTCCGGGACGGTCCGATCGGATCGGGGCTTGGTCCGGCGGGATGTATCTCTCGCCTGAAGTACCGGGCTTCGCCGGCGGCGGACTTGACCGTCGCTCCCGGCCGCGACCGGTCGACACGACCGCATCCGCCTTGAACTCGGCGGTGGTAGTGCTTCATCCCCACAGGAACTCCGTTCACCTGGACCATCAAGATCCAAATCTCTTCGTGTCCAAAATCCGGGGCCAGGGCTCGCCATCAGGGCTCCCCGAGGCCCGCGCGGCGAGCGCGGAGCATGGCGGCGGCACGGTCCGGTGTCTGCAGCTTGGTGAGGATGTTCGAGGCGTGGTTGGCTACGGTCTTCGGCGTGAGGGACACTTGGCGGGCGATCCGCCCGTTGAACCAACCGTTGGCCAGCAGGGCGAGGACCTCCCGTTCTCGCTCGGTGAGTTCGGGAAACGGAACTGCGACCGGGTACGGGACGCTGAAGGTGCTCAGCACACGGCGGGCGACGTCCGCGCCGAAGACCGCGTCGCCGCGTGCGACGGCACCGATGGTGCGCACCACGTCCTCCTGCTGAGCGCCCTTGAGGAGGTAGCCGTGGGCGCCCGCCCTCAAGGCGGAGAAGCAGCCGGCCCGCAGCCAGTACACCAGCGCGTTGAGGATCTCCCGCCGGGCGTGTTTCGCCGGCCGCCCACCGGGCCTGACCGCCGGAACCAGCGGACAGAGGATCTCCCACTCCGGATCAGAAAGATCCGTCGAGTAACGAGTACGCAGCCCGCACACTCCAGCCCCCGAAAGTGCGACACCACCCCGCTACCAGGCAACTTGCCCCGCTGACAGGCTTTTCAGACGCTCTCTACATCGAGATGTTCTACAATCGAAAACGCCTCCACTCCGGACTTGGCTACAAGACTCCCGCAGAAGTCCACGCCGAGTACGAGGAGTTGCAGGCAGCGGCATAGACAGAACCCTCAACACCACTGTCTGAGAAGCGCGGGGCCCCTCAGACAGAGGCGAAGCATCGTGACTGACACGATCAGCCTCCTGCTCACGGTGCTGGTCACCGCAGCCGGCGTGCAGGACTCCGTCGCGGCACCCGGATCCTCGACCAGGTCGCCGCCGAACACCCCGGCATCGGGAAGGTACGGGTCGACGGCGGCCGCTCCAGCACCTCGTCGAGTGTGCCGCGGTCCTATCCTTCAAACCGTCGGCGAACGCGCCGTCACCGCCTGGATGGCCGTCGGGGCCCACCAGCGCGCCACCGGCTGCAAAGAAATCAACGAGGCCAAAGGCGCCAGCCACCTTTGTACATCGACAAACTCATCGACTTTTACACCACCCACCTCATCAACAAGCAGTTGCTCGCGGAGACAAATACCGGTAGGCCTCTGCGGAGCAGCCAGTTGCGCAGGGCGGCGCCAGCCATCGCTGATCTCGTGCGGACCGAGGGCCTCGCAGGAGTCAGGTCCATATGGAGTATCTCTGCGCCGCGGCGGCCCGCTTCCGTCTGCTGCTCCTACGGTTGCGTCACCGTGGTCTCGCCGCCGAGCGTCGCAGGCCGTACCGGGTACAGCTTGTCCAGCCAGGAGGTCTGTTCGGCTGTGCTCTTCGCGATGGCTGCTGCCAGTTCCTTCGCCTTGTCGGCCCAGCCCTGGGTTCGCTCGCTGGCACAGAGCATCCGAGACTGCGTGAAGTGGGCGCGCAGCGCGCTGGTGAGAATCTGGTCGAACGCCTGACCGTTCGTGGCGGCCGCCTTCTTGAGGGTGCCGAGGCTGACCATGCCCGGCATGTTGTGCCCCTCGTGGGGGCGGGTATCGGGGACGCCTGAGAGCTGCAGCACAGCGCGCAGGCGGCGCAGGTCGTCGCGCAGTGTCGATCTGGTCTTCGCCGCCAGTACCGTCAGGGCCGGGTCTGACGTGCGGGAAGGAACCAGATCGGTCAGGAGCTGCGCACGCTCGGTCATGGGGATCATCAACAGGATCCAAGCGGTGTCGGTTGCGTTGAAGGCCGATACCTGCGCCGTGTCGGCTGTCGGCGACGTGCCGGCTGTCGACTGCGCGGTGCAGCCGACAGCCGGCATCGCCATGGCCACGGCGCATGCCGACCACAGACTCAGAACGTGCCTGCGGAGTTGCATTTGGCCTTCTGGGTGATGCAGTCCTTCACGCGGTGCCCGAGAGCGTCATTGTCCCAGGCGTTGAAGAAATCACCGTGGATGGACGATGCCATGCCCGAGGCCAGCCGGAAGCCTGCGGCACTGCCGCTGGTCGGGTAGCTGAAGACGAAGGAGATGTTGGGGATGGCGACCGGGTAGGCGCCACTGCACTTGCCGTCGTACGTGAACGCAACGTGTGACTTGTGGTCGGGACTGTCCAGGTTCTTGCCGTCCCAGCAGTCGGGGAAGACGAGTTGGTGGGTGAGGTGGGCCTTTGGAGCACAGAGCGGCCAGTTGCCGTCGGCGCTGCGGCCGATCTCGCCGCCCTCGCCGGAGCACCAGAACTGGCCGGTTGATCCTGCCGGGGTAGGCGTCTGTGCCTTGGCGTTGCCTGCGATCATGCGGAATCCCTGCGGGAAGGGAACGGTTGCCGCAGGCTGGTCGATCCGGGAGCCGTAGTAGACGATCATGCCCTCGGGTTCGACGGCCTTGTCGCCCTCGTAGAGGGTGGGGATCCAGTACGCCGAAAGGTCGTTGGCAGGGGTGCAGCTGGTCGGCGTGTTGGCCAGCAGCGACTGGGTCGTGGAGAACGCGTCGGTGCTCTTGTTGCCGAAGAAGCTGTGCATGTGGGACGCACCGGGAAGGCCCGGTAGGACGATGGGGTCGTCCGGCTTGGAGTGACTGTAGGCGCAGGTGGCGTTGAACTCCGGAACCCGGACCACACCGGCGGGCACTGCGGCCGGCGTCATCGCGCGGAACTGAGTCAGCTGAGCGTTCCACTTGGCCTGGTCGACGGGGACCCATCCGGCTTCCGCGCCACCCCCCTCGCCGACGAAGGAGAACCAGTTGATGTTGACGAAGTCACCGGGTGTCGTGCCGCGCAGCACGGCGAACACCGTCTGCGAACCGGCGGGATGGGTGGTGACTTCGGTGGTCTGGGTCACCCAGCTCTGCCAGCCGCCGGTCGGGGAGGTGGGTACGACGGCGAGCAGCGGGCCGGTCAGGCCGGCGGTACGCAGCTCCACTGTGCCCGAGCCGACGGCGGAAGCGATCCGGGCCGACACCGTCAGCCGGCCGGCCACGCCGAGGTCGACGTTGTCGAAGCGCATCCAGTCACCGTCGGCGAGGAACGCGGCGTTCTGCCCGCCTCCGGTGTCCGCGGTCGCCTCCAACGCGACGCCCGACTGGGCTGCGTAGGACTCGGCCTGGATGGTGACCGTCGCGGCCTGCGCCTGCGGGGCCGACACGGTCAAGCTCAGGGCAGCGGCCAGCACGACCGCCAGAGCATTCACTAACAGCGTGTACAGATGGACGGGATATCTGCGCATCTCACTTCCTCACGTCACGAGCATGGGGGATGAAGGGCCGGCTCCTTGCCGGAGCACGGCGATGGGGAGAGCACGAGCCGGGCAGCGGCGTGCGCCCGCGGGGCGATCCGGATGTCCTGGGCTGCCCCGACCGGGCGGGCGGAGCGGCCCGGGAACCTCGCGAACACCGGGGGCCGGGAATTACCGATAGACCCGCACGTAGTCGACGAGCATCTTGGAGGGGAAGGGGGTGCTGGCGTCTGTCGGGCCCGGCCAGTCACCTCCGACCGCCAGGTTGAGGATCATGTAGTGGGGATGGTCGAAGATCCACGGTCCGCGTGTCTGCTCCACCTGATCCTTGTCGAGGGAGAAGACGGTCCGGCCGTCCAGGCTGTAGGTGATGCCTCTGCTGTTCCAGTCGGCAGCCCAGGTGTGGAAGTCGTCGGAGAAGTCGGCGTTCCCAGGCAGTGTGTACGGCGCGCCGATCCCGCCTCCGCCGTTGTAGGCGGGCGCGTGGACGGTCGAGTACGCGGTCTTCACGTCCTTGCCGAGGACTTCCATGATGTCGACCTCGCCGTTGTACGGCCACGGCCGGCCCGTCAGGAAATCGGCTCCCATCATCCAGAACGCGGGCCACAGGCCGTTGCCCTTGGGCACCTTGATGCGTGCTTCGACGCGCCCGTAGGTGAACTGGAACGTCGCGCCGGAGTTCATCCTCGCCGAGGTGTACTGACAAGTGGTGCTGCCGCTCAGCGGGTCAGGCGGGCACGACGATCCGGCGGTGACCTCCTTGCGCGCTTCCATCACCAGGTGCCCCGCCCCGTCCAGCGCGGCGTTGCGGTGGTCGGTGTAGTACTCCAGCTCGCCGTTCGGCCCGGTGCCCGGATCGGCCCTCCACTTCGAGGAGTCAGGCCTGCCGCCGGCGGCACCATCGAAATCGTCGCTCCACACCAGCCGCGGCGGATTCGCGGGGTCACTCGGCAGGGGCGGAGCCGGTATCGGATCGCCGCCGGTGCCGTACACCTGGAACTCCCACAGCGAGTAGCCGTAGGGGGTGGCACGCTGCGTGCCGTACATGCGCACGTAGCGGCCGGCGCCGGAGACAGCCAGCGTCTGCTTGAAACCCGTGCCGGACGTCGTCGAATAGATCGGCGTCCAGTCGGCTCCGTTCGACGAGACCTGGATCTGGAAGGACTTGGCATAAGCGGGATCCCACTGCAGCACGACCTTGTCGATCTGCGCCGTCGCGCCGAGATCAACGGAGATCCAGCCCGGATCTGTCCATCCCGTGGTGGAGCTTGTGGCCCAGCGGGAGGCCGGATCCCGGTCGAAAGCCCTGGCCGGCGTGCACTCCCAGCAGTTCTGGTCACTCTGGGAGGAAGAAGCCACGCCCGGCCTGCCGTAGGAGAGCAGTCTGCCCGCGTCACCGCCAGGACCATCGGCGCCGACAGTGCCGTACACCTGGAACTCCCACAGCGAGTAGCCGTAAGGGGTGGCACGCTGCGTGCCGTACATCCGTATGTAGCGGCCTGTGCCGGCAACGGCCAGACTCTGGGTGCCGCCTGTGCCTGTGGCCGTTTGGTGGACGACGGTCCAGCTCTCCGCGTTGCTCGATACCTCGATCCTGAACGCCGTGCCGTACGCAGCTTCCCAGTTGAGGACGACCCGGCTGATCTCGGCACTTGCCCCGAGGTCGATCTGAATCCACTGCGGATCGGCGAAGGCGCTGGACCACCGTGTACCGGGGTCACCGTCGACGGCGCTCCGAGCGCTGAAGACTCCCTCGGTACTTGAGGCTGTGGCGGGCTTTCCCTGAGAGAGCAGAACCTCCGCTGCCTGAGCGACGGGAGCGGGGAGAGCGATGAAGGCGAGCAGGGAGGCCCCGAGGGCCAAAACTAAGCCGAAGCGACGCAACAGCGTTTTCACGGGCGACTCCTCAAGTGGGGGGAGGTGAGGGAGCGCTCCCTGAAGGGGAGGATGAGGGTGCCGGTAAAGACTGTCAAGAACCTTGTTCACCTTGAAAAAACAGCGACGTAACGTCTACGACGCGCGGAGGGAGCGTTTTCTCGCGGCTCCGCGACAGGCCGACAGCCGCAGAGGTGACGCAAAGGGAGACGCGGTCCCGAGCACGTTCATGCCACCCCGGCCTGCGGATACGCTGTCGGCATCGCCATGACGCAGAGCCGGAGGCCGCCCCGATGAGAAAACGCTCCCCGCGCACGAATCCAGGCGGCGGCACGGGGGACGGACAGGCATGAAACGCCCCACTCTCGAAGTGGTCGCAGCCCGGGCGGGCGTGTCCAAATCGAGCGTCTCCCGCGTCATCAACGGCGAGACCACGGTCGCCCCGCAGATCCGAGACGTCGTCATGCGCGCCGTAGACGAATTGGGCTATGTGCCCAACGGGGCGGCACGCAACCTCGTCACCCGCCGCACGGACACCCTCGCCGTGGTGGTCTCCGACCCACCTCAAGGAGTCGTCTCCGACGACCCCCTCTTCTCCTCCGTGGTCCGCGCCGTCAGCAGAGAACTCGAGACGGCGGGCAAACGGCTCGTACTCATGCTCGCGGAATCGGACCAGAGCCGCACCAGAGTGGTGCAGTACATCGCCGGCGGACATGTCGACGGCGTGCTCCTGGTCGCCCTGCACGGTACGGATCCGCTGCCGGCCGCACTGGCCCGACAGGGACTGCCTGTCGTGTCCTTCAACCGCACCTCCGCACAAAACGTCCCGTACGTGGCTCTGGACAACGCCGGCGGAGCAGCACTGGCCGTGCGTCACCTTCTGGAGCGCGGCCGGCGTCGGATCGCCACCATCACCGGGCCGCTCGAACTCTACGAAGCGCGTGAGCGTCTCGACGGCTACCGCCAGACGCTGCGTGACACCGGCCGTCGCTCCATCGCGGCGCTGGGCGACTTCACCAGAGTCTCCGGCGACGAAGCCATGCGCCAGCTCCTGGAGGACGATCCGGACCTCGATGCGGTGTTCGCGGCCAACGACCTGATGGCAATCGGAGCCCTGCGCGCCCTCCATAAAGCGGGCCGACGTGTCCCCGAAGACGTGGCAGTCATCGGCTTCGACGACATAGAAGCCGCGTCCTACTCCATCCCCGCGCTCACCTCGGTGCGCAGCCCGATGGCCGACCAGGCAACCGCCGCCGTCCACTTGCTCCTCAGCCTGATCGACGGCGGTCCCACAAGCCCGGTGATCATGCCGAACGAACTCGTGGTGCGCGAATCGACCTGACGTCCCGGCAGCCCGGCTCCCCCGAGGCTGCTACCGGCCCTACCGGTAGTTCGTTAAATCCGGCGGTGGCGTGGGTTGACGGCGAGGCGGGTTGGTCGTAGGCCGGTGGTAGGAGTCAACTGCCTTGCTGGGGGGGTGAAGATGACTGCTCGCCGTCCGTGTCCGCCCGCGCCGGAGCCGTTGGAGGGGTACGCGGCCCGGTTCGATGACCTCTTCTTCAGCCTGGCCCAGCGGCGGGGTTTTCGTGAGTACCTGACCGGGCTGCTGGCGCCGCGGGAGCGGAACAAGACGATCACCTGCCTGGCAGGGGCGGAGCACCGCGAGTTGCCGTCGGCCAGCCGCCACCGCCTCGGACACCCGGTCTCCAGCGAACAAGCGCTCGTAGAACGCCGCCATGAACTCCGCGGCGGCCACCGTGTACACGCTGTACGCCATGGCGAGCACCGCTCTGGCACCCTCCTGCAGCAGCCGGGTCGCCACCGCAGCCTCCACTTGCGCCGCTATAGTGGCCGACTGGTAAGCGTTCAGAACCACCAGCGGCACCTCGGCGGCGGCCAGCACCCTGGCGACCCGCTCGGCCGACACCAGCTCCGCGCCACCGCCCGGTTGCTCGAAGGTCAGCAAGCCGCGCGGCCCCGGGCCCTCGAACGTCAGCGGGCTCCGACCGCTGCCCCGCCGACCTCCGACCGTAGTCCCCGCACCACCCGCGTCCGCTTCTCCGAGGGAGCCGTGGCCGTCGAAGTGCACGATCGGGAAGGGGCGGCCCTCGTCACGCGCCTGGCGCAGGACCTCCCCGAGCCGGTCCAGCGTCGGCGGGCGCAAGACTACTAGGCGCGTATTGAGTCGCGATCAATCAGCCCTGATCCGTCCTCCTGGATAGGGTGACCAGATGACGCGAACGCTCCCGTCCCTGACCACCGAGGCGGCGGCACTGTCCGTCGCCGGAGCCGGGCTCCGCCGTTACGAGATGGGCCCGGCCCTGATCGGGGCGGGGGCGGACGCGACCGTCGTCATCGTCGAGCCCGGGGACAACCCGGGGGTCAGTGGTGTCCAGGACTCCACCAAGGTGCTTCTGCGCGGGGACGCCGTTCCGGCGCTCCATCCACGGTTTGAATTCCGGGCTGCCCTGCCCATTCACCTCTTCGCCCGCCTGGACCGGGGCTGCCTTCCCCTGGGCACCGCGCTCTGTCGGGGAGGGTCGTCGGCACCTGCCCATTTCAACCACGCCGAATTGAGGCTCGACCAGCCCCTGACCCGCGAAATGCTGGACGCGGTCCGGCCCGTCCCGGCACCCGGGTCGGTGCCAACGGCGGACTGGGTCGACCACGTGGAAACGGATCCGATCCGGGCCCTGGAGTCGTTCGTCCTCGGCTGGTTTCCCGCCGAGGAGGCGGAGCCGGCCGGGGAAGAGAGCACGGAGGGCGAACCCGACGACCTGCCGGAGGCGTTGGCTGGCTTCTACCGCCTGGCCCGCCTCCGCCCCGCTATCCACAGATTCCGCAACCCGGTACTGAAACAGCCCCAGCGAACTTCCGGACCGCTCGGCGGCCGACTGGTCTTTGCCGCGGATGGCGAGGGCACCCGGGACTGGTCCATCCCGTGGCCACCGCAAGAACTGGGCGAAGCCGATCCCCGTGTATGGCTCACCGAAGACCCCTTCTCTGCGGGCCCGGAGACCATACTCGAAGAAGAACCGCTCAGCCGCTTCCTCCTGCAGTACACCCTCTACGAAGCCATGAACGCCGCCCTCTACCAGGCATGGACCTACTGCATACCGGCTGTGCGCCTCGCCCCGTTGTGGAGCATGCTGCGCCCCGTACCCCTGAGCCCGTTCCTGCCGGCCTACACCGCCGAGAAGTTCTTCGTCGCCCCGGGACTGCTCACGACGATCAGCAGCGACGAGAACGAGGCCGTCGTGGCCTTCGCCACGCTCCATCGCGCCACCTTGACGCCCCTGCTCGAGCACGGGTTCCGCTGGTCTCGCTTCGACGGCTGAAACATGAGGCCCGTGACTGGGGCGCATACCTGGCCGTGGTCAGGGGCCGCTCCGGGTGAGGTCTTTGATCCAGATCATCGAAGCGCGTAGGTGGAGGCCGGCGAGGAAGCTGTCCGGGGTCTTGCCGTATCTGGTGGCGATGCCCCGCCACGCCTTGAGCTTGTTGATCAGGCGCTCGACGGTGTTCCTCTCCTTGTAGAGGTCGGCGTCATGGCGGACGGGCCGACCGCCCCTGCTGCCTTTGTTCTTCCGGTTGGCGGCCTGGTCCCTCTTCTCCGGGATCACAGCCTTGATGCCGCGTCTGCGCAGGTAGGAGCGGTTGCCGCGGGACGAGTAGGCTTTGTCCCCGGCGACCGCGACCGGCCGGGTGCGAGGTCGGCCAACGGGACCACGGACCGTATCTTCTCCAGCACGGGGACGAATTGCGGGCTGTCTGCGGCCTGGCCCGCGGTCAGGACGAGCGCCAGCGGGCGGCACCTGCGGTCGGCGGCGAGGTGGACCTTGCTGGTCTGCCCACCCCTGGAGCGTCCGAGGAGACCAGCCTTCAGCCGGAGTTTTCGTCGGCGCCGGATGCGTCGTCGCTCCTCCCGCTCGGGATCGCTCTCGGTGTCCGGCCCGTTTTGTTCTTCGATGCTGCCCCTTTTGGCCTGGCTTTCTCTTCCTCAGTGGCGGCCTTCTCCAGGGCGGTGAGGACGTCCTCGCCCAGGTGTATTCCCGCGGCGTCGTGGTGAGCGCGCGTCGTGGTGGAATCGACGCTGACCAGGGACAGGTCCACTCCGCCCCGCCTCACGGCTTCCGCGATCAGGCCCTCCAGCAGGGCCTCAAAGACGCCCGCGTCCCGCCACTGCCGGAAGCGGTTGTGGACGGTAGACCGGGCGCCGAACTCCTGCGGCATCTCCCGCCACTGTCCACCTGTCCTGAATCGCCAGATCACACCCTCGAACTGCTGCCGCAGCCGCTCGGGGTAGGGCCGTACTCGCCAATCGGCAGGTACGGCCCGATGGACTCCCACTCCACGTCCGTTAGTTGCGCTCGCGTCACGCAAGACGATCTACTGGGTCAGACCTCGGAGCGAGGGTAAATCCTGCAGATTGATCACGACTCGATACGCGCCCTAGATGGGAGCAACCCCGTCTTCGGTCGCATCGAGTGGGACAACTTCAACGAGGTCACCAACCTAGATGCCGTGTTGCGCCGTAGGAAGCGGACGTCGCTACGCGAAGGCCGGCAGTTGCTGCGCGACTACGCCTGGGTGACGGTCTGTCCGGCGGAACTTGCGGCGCAGCTTGGCGGCGTCGCAGCGCTGGAGGACTCGCGCGCGTTCCACCGAGTAGTCCCGTCGCGGGCGGGCGGTGTGCTGCTCCAGGTGTCGGCCACTATGGCTGGGTTCACGGACCAGGTGATGGAGCGGGTGTTCGAGGCGTTGGCTCCCGTGCTGCCGCAGGGTGAGCCAAGCCCCTATCCCGCGTACCCTGGCATTCGATTCGTACCACGAGACGCCGCCACAGTGCGCTAAACCGCCCGGGCGCGGGGAGCACCCTGCGGGGGCCGCGGTGCTGCTGCGGCGGCACTGCCGATTCTCCGTCTCGGTCTGCTCGGGGCGTGCACTAGGATTGATTGAGCTGGTCGGCGGAAGTCGTACCGG
Organism: Streptomyces sp. NBC_00659; assembly: GCF_036226925.1. NCBI lineage: Bacteria > Bacillati > Actinomycetota > Actinomycetes > Kitasatosporales > Streptomycetaceae > Streptomyces > Streptomyces sp. NBC_00659. The sequence continues at coordinate 208,565 of NZ_CP109031.1, forward strand.
TAGGTGATGCGTTGGTGGTCCAAGGAAAGACGTCCCGCTTCCTGCGGGGAAATGCAGGTGCAAGGCCTGCCCAGCGCTCTGTGAAGCCCCTGTCCCGTTCCGCGGGACAGGGGCTCTTTTTTTGCCGTCCAGGGCCACTGGCCGAGGCGAAGCGGCTGTTACTCACTTTTGGGTGACGACTGACTGCCTGGTGGGGTGGCCGGTGCCTGGCGGGTGGTGCTTGATGGCCAACTGCTGCAGAGCTGCCGAGGTCGGGCCCTCGGCAACTTCGCGCACCGGTGAATGGATGGCTGCTGCAGCCAAGTGTCACCGCGGTGCGGTTGATCGGTAACGCACCCCGGATCGCGTTCACATTCAAGTGATCTGGAGGGCAAGGTGCGGGTGGCGGCCGGCCGGCACCCGCACCCCGCACAACCCGCAGAAACACAGCTCCATGAACCGATGCACGGCTGTGACCTGCACAGATGGTCTCACCCGGCTCCGTCTCGGCAATCGCGGCAGCAATCGCCGCTCCAGGGAGGGGAACGGCGCTCCCGGCCGGCCGACTCGCGGGAGCGGCACCGTCTTCCCGACGAAACCCCAGCGACAGGAGTGACACGTACGACGTGCGTGGTTCCGGCGGACTCCACCGCGTGCTAGACACAGCTGGGTCACAGTCCTGTCCGCCAGCAGGAAGGTTGTCCCATGCCCGAAAACAGCCGGTCCACGACGAGGCGTCAGATGATCGCCCGGACCGCGGCGTTAGGCGGCTCCCTCGCGTTCGCGGGAAATCTCTCCGAACTGTTCGCGGGCACCGCCGCCGCGCAGAGCCTCGGCCACCGTGGCTACGGCCCCCTGGTCCCCGACCCGAACGGACTGCTCGACCTTCCGAAGGGCTTCCGCTACCGCGTCCTCTCGCGCGAGGGCGACCGGCTCCGCTCCGGCGAGGGCCTGGTGCCCAGCAACCACGACGGCATGGCCGCCTTCGCGGGGCATTCCCGGGACGGCCGCGGACGCGTCCACCTGGTCCGCAATCACGAGAACCGGGTCACCGCGACGATCGCGGTCCCGACCGTCGAGGGCCTCACGTACGACCCGATGGGCAAGGGCGGCTGTACGTCCCTGTCACTCGACCGGCAGGCGAACGTCCTCTCGGAACGCGTGGCCATCGCCGGCACGGCCGTCAACTGCGCCGGTGGGCCCACGCCTTGGGGTACCTGGCTCACCTGCGAGGAGACCGAGGACAAGGCCGGGACCAACGGCTACACCAAGGACCACGGCTTCATCTTCGAGGTCGACCCGGTGGACCCGCACCGCACCGGAGCCGTTCCGCTCACCGCCATGGGGCGCTTCCAACACGAGGCGATCGCCGTCGACCCGGGGCGGGGAGTGGTGTACGAGACCGAGGACGCGTTCCTCTCGCCCTTCGGCCTCTTCTACCGCTTCCTGCCCAACCGACCGCGAGGCGGGACGGGTTCACTGCGCGCCGGCGGCCGGCTCCAGGCGATGCGCGTCCCCGGCGTGGGGGACCTCTCCTCCGTCCAGGAGACCGGCACGGCCTTCCAAGGCATCGAGTGGGTGGACGTCCCGGATCCCCTGGCGGCCCAGACCCCCGTCCGCCTCCAGGACTTCGGCCCGAAGGGCATCACGCACGGGCAGAAGCTGGAGGGCTGCTACTGGGGCGGCGGCTGCGTGTATTTCGTCTCCTCCTTCGCCCGCAGTGCCGACGGGTCCTCAGCCGACCACTACGGCCAGGTCTGGCGGTACGACCCGTCGGCTCGCCGCCTCACGCTGGTTATCGTCTTCGGCCCCGGCACCGACATCCAACTTCCCGGCGAGTCCCCCGACAACATCTGCCTCGCCCCCGGTGGCGGCCTGATGGTCTGCGAGGACGGCAACGGCGCGCAGCACGTCTTCGGGGTGACACGACGCGGAGAGGTGTACGCCCTGGCGCGCGGCGCCCAGAACATCGGCACGCCACAGGCCCCGGAGTGGGGCGAGTTCGCGGGCGTCACCTTCTCCCCGGACGGCGGCACGATGTACGTGAACTGCTACACGCCCGGGACGACGTTCGCGGTGACGGGCCCCTGGCACGGCTAGGACCTGTGCGGCCGATCATGGTCTTGTCAGGGTTCTGGCGTGTCGAAGACCAGCGTGAGCAACGAGACCGAGAGCATGCTCTGCCTGTGGGTGGAGCCTTGGGAACTGACCATTGGATGCGCCCCGGCGAGGAGTTCACCGTGGTGACGGACCTGGAGCCTGAGGATTCACCGTTCAACGTAGTTGTTCATGCTCAGGGCATCACGGTGTGGGTGAACTCGGCCAACGACGCCACGGTCGTCGACAAGAACGGCAGCCTCGTGCCATGCGGGCATCAGCGCCCCGCCGATCTGGGATGGTGACCGGTCTCAGCGCTCGTCAGGACCGCAGCCAGATGACGAGCGCGGCAGCAGTGACGGTGCCGAGGAAGACGTAGCCACGCTTGTCATATCGGGTCGCGACGGCGCGGGGGTTCTTCAGCTTGTTGATGGCCCGCTCGACGGTGTTGCGCTTCTTGTACTGGTCCTCGTCGAACCTCGGTGGCCGTCCGCCTCGTGATCCCTTCCGCAGGCGGGCGGCCCGGCTGTCGGCCTTCTCCGGGATCGTGTGCCGGATGCCGCGCCACCGCAGGTACTGACGGCAGGGGCCGTTGCTGTAGGCCTTGTCGGCCGCGACGCTGTCGGGCTTCTTGCGGGGCCTGCCCAACGCGAGCCGGGGGACCCGGATCTTCTCCAGCACGCGCACGAACTGGGTGCAGTCTGCCCGCTGCCCCGGGGTGACGATCAGAGAGAGTGGGCGGCAGAAGCCGTCCGCGCTCAGATAGATCTTGCTGGTGAAGCCGCCGCGCGAGCGGCCCAGGCCCTCGCCTCCCGCACCACCTCCACCAGTCGGCCGACGAGGCTCTGCCACGGAGTTTCGTCCTGGTGTTCCAGCGTCCCGTCCCCCTTTGAGCCAGTGAGGGCCGGCGGGTCGGTGCGGGCGCTGGCTGCGTGCTGGTGGGCGCGCACGATGGTGGAGTCCACCGAGATGTCCCAGTCGATCTCGCCTGCCGCGTCGGCCGCGGCCTGGACCCGTTGCAACAGCCGTTCCCAGGTGCCGTCGGCGGACCAGAGCCGATGGCGCTCGTAGACCGTCTTCCACGGCCCGGACCGCTCCGGCAGATCTCGCCAGTGCACCCCGGTCCTCACCCGGTGCAGAATCCCGTCGATCACCTGTCGGTGATCACGCCACCGCCCGCACCGACCGTTGCCCACCGGCAGGAACTGCCGCAGCCGTTCCCACTCCTCATCCGACAGATCGCCCCGCCCCATACACGGGACAACGATCCGACCAGGCGACAGTCACATGATCGGCCGGACAGCTCCTAGCCGTGCTGGTCACCGCAGCCAGCGTCTCCGACAACGCCGGCGGCATCCATGTGCTCTCGCACATCGCCGCCGCCCACCCCCGCATCACCAAAGCATGGGCCGACAGCGGGTACCGCACCAAGGCCATCGACCACGGTGCCACCCTTGGCATCGACGTCGAAGTTGCCCGCCGCGACCCTGCCCAGAAGGGCTTCAAGGTGATTCCGCGGCGCTGGGTCGTCGAGCGGACATTCGGCTGGCTCATGCACCACCGTCGCCTCGCCCGCGACTACGAGACCCACCGCTCCGAAGCCATGATCAAGGTCGCGATGGTCGACCTCATAAGCCGCCGACTCACCCGCGAATCGACCCCGAACCGGCGCGACGCCTGACCACCGCTCACGGCGTCATCACGAGTTCGTCGGCCCCTGCCGCAGTACCTTGAAGCGCTGATCCACCAGATCAACACACTCATGCAGACCCGGCGTCGGCAGACCGGCACGCTCACGCATCACAGCAATGGCCTGCACGTTCCGTCCGGCCGAGACGAGGCTGTCCACCTCCGCCTGCACCCCGACCGAGAGCCGGTCCCACAGGGCATTCCCCATACCCGCATTGAACCCGACGGGCCGCACTCGAGAGCGACCGCGTCCCCTCGAATCACCGCCTTACCAAACAGCCCTACCGAGACAAAACGGGCTCATCGCAGTAGAGGGTGCAGTCGGGGTCTGTCGGTTTTCGAGGTCGCCGACACGGATTTCAGGCTCGGCTGCATTCCTGTCCGAGCGCGACGAGACGTGCGCCGCGGAACGAGCTATGCACCCTCGTTGTCACCGCGCAGGGAATGGATCATGCTCTGCAGGATCCGGAACGCGTCTGACTGCTCGGTCTCGGTCAGGCCGGCCAGCATTCTGGCCTCGACGGACCGGACGGCTGCGCTCGCCTTCTCGAGGCTTCGTCGGCCGCGAGGCGTGAGCCGCGTGGGAAGCACCTTCCCGACGGGTGCCTCCGCAGGCCTGGTCACGTAGCCGTCTCGTTCCAGGGTCTGGAGCAGCACGTTCATCGTCTGCCGTGTCACGAACGCGCCCCGCGCGAGCTCGGAGTTCGACAAGCCCGGTCGTTGCGCCAGCAGCTCGATGCAGGAGTAGTGCGTCACGCTCATCCCGAGCGGCCGCAGCACTTCCTCCATGGCCGCGCGGAGGGCGCTCGACGCTTCTTTGAGCAGGTAGCCCAGTGACGTCTCCAGGTTGACGCCGACACCTTCTTGACTCATGTCAGTATTCTGACATAGGTTGACGCATGTCAGAAAACTGACACGAAAAGAAGGAGCGTCATCATGCCCGTCACCGGCCCCGACTTCATCTCGCTCCAAGTGCGCGGCCTCGACGCTTCGCAGGCGTTCTACGAGCAGTACCTGGGCCTCGTCCGCTCGTCGGCCGGACCTCCGCACGCCGTCGTCTTCGAGACGAAGCCGATCGCGTTCGCACTCCGCGACGTCATTCCCGGCACCGACCTCGCATCCGTCGCTCAGCCCGGCATCGGTGCCGCGATCTGGCTCCACGCCACCGACGTCCAGGCCATCCACGACGCGCTCGTCGCCGACGGTCACACCATCGTCTCCGCACCGATCGACGGTCCCTTCGGTCGGACCTTCACCTTCGCCGACCCCGACGGCTACCAGGTCACGCTCCACGACCGCGCTTGATCGACCAAACGCCACCGGCCGATCATCAGCGGTTGCGCCCTGGGCTCGTGCGTGACGCCACCTTCCGCCCTGATGACCGGTGCCATGCCTGCGGCTGTCTGGGGGTGCCGCGCGACAGCGTGCTGCGCCGACCGGCGCACGTCCCGCTCGGCTGGCGGGCAACGATCCTGCACGTCCGCATCCGCCGCTACCGCTGTTCGGGCTGCGGGCAGGTCTGGCGCCAAGACACGACCGCGGCCGCCGCGCCGAGGGCGAAACTCTCGACGCAGGCGGTGACGTGGGTATTGAAGAGTGTCGTCATCGCCCGGATCGCCGCCGGGCTCGGGGTGTCCTGGCACACCGTCAATGACGCCGTCCTGGCGACCGGCCACCAGTTGCTGATCGCCGACCCGACCCGCTTCGACGGTGTCCAAGCCCTGGGCGTGGATGAGCATGCATGGCGCCACACCCGCCGCGGGGACAAGTTCGTCACCGTCATCATCGATCTCACCCCGGTCCGCGACGGCACCGGACCGTCGAGACTGCTGGACATGGTCGAAGGCCGATCCAAGCAGGTGTTCAAGACCTGGCTCGAGGCCCAGACACCAGCGTTCCGCGACGGGATCGAGATCGTGGCCATGGACGGCATCACCGGCTTCAAGACCGCCGCAGCCGAAGAAGTCCCCCACACAGTCGCGGTGATGGACCCGTTTCATGTTGTCGCCCTGGCCGGCGACGCGCTGGACCGATGCCGCCAACGCGTCCGGCAAGACACCTGCGGGCACCGCGGCCGGGTCGGTGATCCGCTCTACGGCATCCGCAGAGTGCCGCGCACCGGTGTCAGCCTGCTCACCGACCGCCAACACGCCCGACTCACCAACGTATTCACTGCCGATGAACACGCCGCGGTCGAGGCGACCTGGGGTGCCTACCAGCGCATCGTGTCCGCCTACCGGCAACCCGACCGCCGCGCCGGCAAGACCGAACTCGCCGCCGTCATCAAGACGATCAGCCACGGCGTCCCGGCCGGACTGCCCGAACTGAGTCGACTCGGCAGAACACTGAAACAGCGCGCCGCTGACGTGCTGGCCTACTTCGACCGGCCCGGCACGTTCAACGGCCCGACCGAGGCCATCAACGGCCGACTCGAACACCTGTGCGTCACCGCCCTCGGCTTCCGCAACCTGACCAACTACATCACGCGCAGCCTGCTTGACACCGGCGGCTTCAGACCCCGACTACACCCTCTACTGCGATGAGCCACAAAACGCTCTTTAAGGCCGTTCCACTGGGGATGCAGACTTTTCTCATTCTCTGAAACTTCGCAGGACACAGCGTTGATCCGTCGATCAAACCCCACATAATCCTCTTCTCGCTTTTTGAAGCGCTGCAGGCCAGAGAGCCATAAAGGGCCTTCAGCCTGCGATCTAGTTGCGGCGGCATACCCGATGCGCCGGCCGAACACCACGAAAATGTTTCCGCAGCAACCGGCCCCACCCACCGCGTCGGGCCCACAGATCCGGCGCCCGCTCCCCCAACACTTCCCTCAGCTGCGGTGCAGCCCCTCCCGCCGCTCGTTCCGACGCGAACGAGGTTCGCAAGGTAGCTGGACAGCGCACGACGCATCTGAGACCACCTCGTCACCAACTCAGGCCCGCTGCCGAGCACCTATTCGGCCAACATGTCACTTTGTCGTGCGCCCGATCCGGGCTCCATCACCCGCCGGTCTTGGCATGGTGCCAGCGTGCGACGGCCGAATGGCTCCCCGACTGATTGACGCGACCACAACGGCATTGTGCAGGTCGAAGCGTCAGTCCAGTCGCCTCGGTCGTCGTCCACCACAGGCATCCGGGCTCGGTTCTGGAACTCAACGACACGGACGTCCAGCGGCGAAAGGCCGAAGGTGCGGAAGCTGTTGGCTTTCTCAGCCTTTGCGCAGGCTCGTCCCGTTCGAATCGAATCCCAGAGTGGCCCAAGATTTCGCCATGAAAATGGACCATACCCCTGGGCTGCTCCACTCCTAAGGTCGAAGACATGACGACGAGTGAATAGCAGTCCGGCCGGCGCTGTCCAGATCGGCCGGCCGTCTCCTATCAGCCCACCGAGGGGATACCGAACGGGCCTTCCATCCCCGCAACGTTTCCACCAAAGAGACAAACGACCAAGGAGGCAATTCCCATGAAAGCGATCGTGGTGACGGACCAGACCGCGGGAACAGCCGGGATGAAGCTTGTGGAGCGGCCCGAGCCGTCTGCAGCGATCAACGACGTCATCGTTCGGATTCACGCATCGGGCTTCGTGCCGACCGAGCTGGAGTGGCCATCGACCTGGACCGATCGCGCCGGCCGTGACAAGACGCCGTCGATCCCCGGCCACGAGCTGGCTGGAGTGGTCACCGCCCTCGGTTACGGCACGACGGGGCTGTCGGTCGGGCAGCGGGTGTTCGGCCTCGCCGACTGGCACCGTGACGGCACCCTGGCGGAGTACGTGGCAATCGAAGCACGCAACCTCGCGCCCCTGCCCGGCGACGTCGACTACACGGTAGGCGCCTCCCTGCCCATCTCAGGTCTGACCGCATGGCAGGGACTGTTCCAGCACGGCCGCCTTCAGCCCGGCCAGACCGTCCTCGCCCACGGCGCGGCCGGGGCAGTCGGGACGATGGTGACCCAGCTCGCACGTGAGGCCGGCGCATACGTCATCGGCACCGGACGTGCCGCCGACCGTGAGAAGGCACTCGATTTCGGCGCGCATGAGTTCGTCGACCTTGAGAATGACGCGCTGGAGGACGTCGGCGACGTCGATCTGGTCTTCGATGTCCTCGGGGGCGACGTTCAAAAGCGGTCCTTTGCCCTGATCAAGGCTGGAGGAACGCTGGTATCCATCGTCGGCCCGGTCGAGGCGCGGCCCGCTGAGGGCCTGGCGGTGGATTTCGTTGTCGAGGCCGATCGTGCCGAACTGGGTGAGGTCGTGCAGCGGGTGCGGGACGGACGGCTGCGGACGAACATCGGTGACGTCTCGTCCCTCGACGATGCCGTCGCCGCCCTCAACCCGACCGAGCGACGCAAGGGAAAGACGATCATCCGCGTTTGTCCCTGAGGACTTGGGACAATGACCCGCCCTCCCCCTTCCAGAGGGCGGGGCGTGCAGGGCGGGGGGCCTTGACCCGGAATCTTGGACACGGGTTATGCGGCTGGGGCCAGGTTAGTTGATGTTGTGGCGAGTGCTGTTTCGTAGGTGATCGGGCTGCGTTGTCCGAGGCTGGAATGGCGGCGTCGGATGTTGTACCGGTGGAGCCAGCGGAAGAGATCGAGGCGGGCTTCGCGCTCGTCGGCCCAGTCCCTGCGGCCCTGGAGCGTCTCTCGCTTGCAGGTCGCGTTGAAGGACTCGGCGAGCGCGTTGTCCGCTGAGCTGCCGACGGCGCTCATCCTCTGGATCACGCCCGCCCGGCGGCAGGCGTCGGCGAACACCCGGCTCGTGTATTGGGCGCCGTGGTCGGTGTGCATGTGATTCGCGATCGCCCAGCCGGCCAGGCGCCGGGAAGCGAGGTCGATGACCGTGGCCAGATACAGGAACTTCCCGCCAGTCAGCGGGAGATAGGTGATGTCGCCGACGTACTTCGTGTTCACGGCCTCGGCGGTGAAGTCGCGGCCGATGAAGAGCGAGGACTCGCCCTTCGTCTGCGCTGTCATCGGTCAAACCGAGCAGACAGCCAGGCGCGATGCCGTCCCAGACGCCCGGTGCACAAAGCCTCAAACCACGCATGTGGTGGTTACTGACCCGGTGTCCTTGCGCCGGTCGGGCAGTACCTCGACCCGCTCGCCGGTCTCCGCATTCGTGATGATCGCGGCGTACCGGTGGCCCTTGAGCAGAGCGAATTCGTCGATACCTGCTACTCGGGGCGTCGGTCTGTCCGGCAGCGCGATGCGCATCAGCCGGTTCAGCACCGACGCCGACGACAGCGCCTGATTCAACACCGTCAGCACCCGCACCCCCGCAGAGCCAGCCAGTGCAACCGCGACAGCCTCCACGATCCGCCGTAGCGCCGGGGTCCTGCGTTGATAGCGCTCCGTCAGTCGAGATCGCCCAGGAGTTCGGGGTGCGAATGCCCCGAGAAGACCGCCAGACACTGCGTCACGCGACGAAGCCGCTGCATCCGCTCAGTGTTCCCGTCGGGAAGAGAAGGCAGGTAGGCCCCCACACTCCTGAAGTCAGCCGCTGCGGTCTCCGTGAAAGGGACGTTCCATGGTCGAAGTCGAACGCACGCTCACCCTGCACCACCCTCTGCCGGACGTGGTGGCTTACCTGGCCGACTTCTCGCACGCGCAGGAATGGGACCCGGGCACGGTGAGCTGCCGTCCGGCCAGAGCCGGCGCTCCCGTCACCAAGGGTGCCGAATGGCTCAACGTCTCGATGTTCCGCGGACGACGCACCGAACTCCGCTACCGGCTGGTCCGGCTCGAGGACCTGCGTCTGACCTTCGTCGGACGCAACCGCACCGCCACCTCCACGGACGACCTGACCTTCCGCGAGGAGAACGGCGCCACCCTTCTCACCTACCGGGCCCGTATCGACTTCCACGGCCTGGCACGGCTGGCCTCTCCGTTCCTGCGCGGAGAATTCGAACACCTGGGGGACGAGGTGGTCCAAAGGATGCCCCAAGCGGTGTACAGCTACTTCGGCGCCGGCAGGGGCTCGACGGGCTGATCCCGCCATCCCAGGACGCGATGCAACCACTCGGCAACTTTCGACTGAATAAAGGCGCGAAACGCAAGAAAAGGCGCCGCTTTCGCGGGCCTGACTCCCGGCAAGAGAAGGACCGAGCGATGAAGCTTCAGGATGAACTGCCCGTCGACCACCACCTGGCCGCCGTGTACCGCTGGGGGGCCGCCTTCTGCGGGGTGATCCTGCTCGTTTTCGGCATCCTCGGCTTCGCCGACGAGCTCAGTCCGTTCAACACCGAAGGGCAGAGCATCGCGGGCATGTCGACCAACGGCGCCCTCAGCCTGATCTCCGTGCTGGTCGGCTTGACCCTGATCATCGGCGGCAGCATCGGCGGCAACGTCGCCTCCACGCTCAACATGGCGGTGGGAACCCTGTTCCTGCTCAGCGGATTCGTCCACATTTTCATCCTCGACCGGCCCGCCAACATCCTCGACTTCGGCATGACCAACGTCATCTTCAGCTTCGTCATGGGGCTGGTGATCTTGACATTCGGCATGTACGGCCGCGTGTCGAGCAAGCTTCCGCACGACAACCCGTACTGGCGGCGTCGTCACCCCCGGAAGGCCGCCGAGGAATCCCTCGCCCGGCGCAGGCAGCCGGTTCCCGCAGGGGCGCTGCCGACCGGCACGGGCCGGACCGCCCTGCGTGGAGCGGCCGGGTCTCCCGGCTCGCGACACGGCCACTGAGGGATCCGGCTTGGCCACGACACGTTCGCGCCGAAGTACCCCGCCTATCCGTCCAGGCAGGCGACGCAGCGGGCCGGGCCAACAGGCGCAGTGGCGGTTGTTCAGGTCCGGTCAGTGGTGGGACTTTGACGTGCTCCCTGGCCTGAAGTCCAGGGATTCCGGCCTGGGTCGTCTGACCCATCCGGTGGCTCCCTGCTTCAACGCGCTGTGCGGGCACGTGTGCCCGTCTTACCGGCACTCCACAAGGTGAGGCTGGTTTCGGCGAGGCATCCGTCGATGAGGTTGCTGCGGTACTGGATCTGGCGGAGACCGTGCCGGAGCGTGCGCATGAGGTGGTCTGGGTCGGTGAAGGCGGTGTTTGCCTGGCTGCTGCGTCGCAGTAGTGACCAGATGCCCTCGACGGGGTTGAGGTCGGGTGGGTAGGCCGGCAGGAAGTAGCAGCTGATCCAGTCGTGGGTGTCGATGAACTGCCGCATTCGGCGGTCCTTGTGGACATTGAGGTTGTCCCGGACGAGCACGATGGGTGCGCCGAGTTGCTGGTGGGCGTCGATGAGGAGATCGCGGTAGTCGGTCCAGGTGAAGCTGCGTCTGCCGCCTCGTTTGTGATCGACGTGCCGTTTGGGCCGGTAGGTCAGGCGTATGCGTTCGCCGTGCTTGTAGCAGGCGAGCGCGGCGATGGAGATGCGGCGCTGGGAGCGTCCGCGCACCCGGATGACGGGTGTGTGTCCGCGCCTGGCCCAGGTGCGGGTGGTGGGCGGCGTCATCGGGAGGCTCAGTCAAGATTTTCGTGACGTGGTGACGGAGTGTGGCTTGGGTCAGGCCAGGAGGACTCGTTTGCGGAGTAGTGCGAAGCCGGCTCTCCCATACATCTGTCGTTTCAGCATCTTGATCCGGTTGACGTGGCCTTCGACAGGGCCGGAACTCCAGGGCAGGGTAAGGCCTGCAGTGACAGCCTGGTGATCACGCCGAAGACCGTCGGCAAAGGCGTGCAGGGCGGGTAGGTCATCGGCGTGGACAGCGTCTGTCCACGCCGGCAGGTTGTTTCCGCCGAGGTTGCAGACCATGCGGGCGAAGGCGGCCACGTGACTGCGGGCGGCAATCAACTCCGGGCACCGGGTGAGCACTTCACCCAGTTGGCGTTCTTCGTCGTCACGCAGGTGCTGGGGGTTCCACATGATCCAGTTGGTGACCTGCTGCGGTTTGAGTACCGGGGCCGGCGACCGGATGGAGCCGAGGTCGGTACGAAGCGGGCGGAGATAGCGTCGGACCGCTTGTGGGGTTCGTCCCGGGTAGCCCTGGGTCTGGATCTCCCGGAAGAGACGGGCAGCATCGGTGCATCCTTCGTTCCAGCGCCGGATCAGGTAAGGCTTGTAGTCGTCCAGGCGTGTGGTGCGAAGGGCGCCTTCGATGAGACCGTCGAGGTTCTTGCAGTGGGCATAGCGTTCCGCCGTGTGCCGGGCAAGGCCCAACTCCCGCGCGATGGCGCTGATCGTCCATCCGCGGGCCAGCAGTCGGTGAACTGCCTTGTGCCGCTCCCGTGTCCGAGTGACCAGCCACTTCTCCGCACCGGTGTCCGGATTGAGGATCGAGGGCGGAGCCGCGGCCATGCGCCGGGCCGAAGGGGTGCTCACCTCAGGTCCTTGCAGACAAGGACGGTGAGCGATCACAGTGCGCTCGACAGCGGTGGCCAGGTTGTCCCATAAATGCCACCGGTCGGCGACCTGCAGCGCGCCCGGAGCGCCTGCGCGGGCCGCCTCTGCATAGGCGCCGGCCCGGTCCCGGCAGATCACCTCGATCCCCGGGTGTCCGGCCAGCCAGACAGCCACAGGTTCCTTCTCCCTGCCAGGCAGCAGGTCAAGGACGGCATGGGACTCGACGTCGACCAGCACCGTCCCATATCTGCGCCCACGTCGAGTGGCGAAGTCATCCACCCCGAGCACCCGCGGTGAGGGAGGGCAGAGGTCGGGCAGCGCCATCAGCACATTCAGCAGCGTCGTCCGGCTGACGACGATATGCAGCACGGCGGCGAGCCGCGCACCGGCCCGGCCGGCAAGCGCCAGTGCAATGGCCTGTACCAGGGCCGCCAGCAAGACAGTGCGGCGTCCGTACCGGATGGTCAGTCCTTCGACCTGCTCGACAAAGGTACGACGCGCACAACTGACGACATCGCAGAACAATCGCCGCACCGACAGGTCGATGACCACTGCACGCCCGCCCACGGCGGCATCCGCCAGACACCGTCGATACCAACTGTGGACCCGGCCCGAGGAAACGCCGCAGTCGGGACACTCAAGTGCACCATGGCGGGTGCGGGCTTGGACCCGCACCACGCCGTCCTCCACCCCCACACGTTCCACCAGCACCTTCTCCAGGTGCGGAAATACCATGTCCAGCAAGTCATCACACACTGCAGACCATGCCACCGAAGTGACGCTCGGTCACCCCGTCACGAAAATCTTGACTGAGCCGAACGAGTTCTGGCTCGGGTTCTGTGGAGGGGTCACGGTGAGTGGGCGAGCCGCTGCCGCATCGGATGCGCTCGGAGCCGAGGTGAGGTGAGCTCCAGGGCCCGGTTGTCCTGTCCGGCAGCCATGCGGTCGAGCCATCGTTCCCACCAGGCCAGAAAGTCCGGGCGGAGGAGACGTACGGGCCCCAGAAGCCGTCTGCGTTGCCTGGAGCCGCTGTTCATGGCCGGCAGCGGTCACGGATACGTCAGGAACCCGCGCGGGTGCCGTCATTGAGGGCCGTATGGCGTGGCGGGACCGCTCCTGCCCCAGGAGCCGAACTTGACGCAGCGGCATCGCCCACCCCGCCGAGGTCGCTCAGACGTACTCCGTCGCCGCGTCCAGCAACCAGTCCGCCAGATAGCCGGCGAAGGACGAACGGACCAGTACCCAGAACCCGGCCCTGGGTTCCTCCCTGGCGACCAGGACGACCTGCGTGCGGCCCAGGGTCGTCTGGGCGCAACGGCCGGAGCCGAAGGCCCTCGGATGCAGATCCAGCGCGCAGCCGTGCGCCAGCAGATCGCGGGCGCGGGGACCTGTCACGAGGATCGTGGTGCGCTGGGCGGAGACGTCGGTGACGGAGACGGGCTCGTCTCCCGCTGCCTCCCGGATCCGGCGCTCCAGGTCCCGTTCACTGCCGGTCGGGCCGGCCACCAGCCATTCGTCCGGACCGAGCCACAGCACGGTCAGTTCCCCGGCGCGTACGACGGTGTCGGGTTCGAGGGGCAGTTGCAGGCCCAGTGCGAGCCCGACGGCGTCCGCCGCCGCTCCCTTGGCGTCGAGGCGCATGTTGATCTGGGCCAGGAACGGCAGTTCGGCCAGCCGGATCGCGCCCCCCGACGTGCGGGTCACGGTGGCCAGGCGGTCCGCGGCCTGCGACAAGGGGCTGCGGAGCGGGGCGGTCAGGGCGGTGTCAGCCATCGCGGCGGGCTCCCTCGGGGTCGTAGAGGACGGGGCTTGCGACGGTCACCGGGACCAGCCGGTCACCGACGGGGGCGTACAGCCGCTCGCCGATGCGGTCACGGCCGCCCTTGATCAGGGCGAGCGCGAAGGTCCGGCCGAGGGCGGCACTGCGGTAGCTGGAGGTGACGTGGCCGAGCATCGGGACGGGCGGTGCGGGCAGCTCGCTGTCGGCGACCAGGTGAGTGCCCTCGGGGAGGAAGACGGCCGGGTCCACAGGGAGCAGGCCGACGAGGTGCTTCCGGTCGGGGCGGACGGTGTCGGCGCGGGCGTGGGAGCGCTTGCCGATGAAGTCGGGCTTCTTCTTCGACACCGCCCAGCTCATGCCCAGGTCCTGCGGGGTGACCGTGCCGTCGGTGTCCTGACCGATGATCGGGTAGCCCTTCTCGGCACGCAGGACGTGCATGGTCTCGGTGCCGTACGGGGTGATGCCGTACGGGGAACCGGCCTCATGCAGTGCCTGCCACAGGGTGAGTGCTTCCCAGGGTGACACGTTGATCTCGTAGGCGAGTTCGCCGGAGAAACTGATCCGGCACACCCTGGCCCCGATGCCCGCGACGGTGGTCTCCCGCCATGCCATGAACGGGAAGTCGTCGTTGGCCACGGCCAGTTGGGGTGCCAGCGTGCCGAGGACGTCACGGGAGCGGGGGCCGACGAGGGCGACAGTGGCCCACTGTTCGGTCACGGATGTGCAGTTGACCTTCAGTTCGGGCCACTCGGTCTGCAGCCACTCCTCCATCCAGTCCAGTACGACGGCCGCGTTTCCGGTCGTGGTGGTGACCAGGAAGCGGTCCTGGGTGAGGCGGATGACGGTGCCGTCGTCGAAGACCATGCCGTCCGGGCGGCACATCACGCCGTAGCGGATCATGCCGGCCTTCAGGGTGCTCATCATGTTGGTGTAGAGCCGGTCGAGGAAGACGCCCGCGTCCGGGCCCTGTATGTCGATCTTACCGAGGGTGGAGGCGTCCATGAAGGCCACGCCGTCGCGGGCGGCGGCGCACTCGCGCAGGACCGCGGCTTCCATGTCCTCGCCGTCCTGCGGGTAGTACCAGGGGCGCTTCCACTGGCCGACGTTCTCGAAGAGGGCGCCGTGCGCGACATGCCACTCGTGGATGGCGGTCGTGCGGACCGGGTCGCTCAGAACGCCGCGGTCACGGCCGGCGAGCGCCGCGAAGGAGACCGGCGTGTACGGCGGCCGGAACGTGGTCGTGCCGAGCGCGGAGATGTCCACGCCGAGCAGTTCGGCGACGACGCCGCCGGCCAGGAACCCGGAGGTCTTGCCCTGGTCGTTGGCGGTGCCCGCCGTCGTGTAGCGCTTGGTGTGCTCGACCGAGCGCAGACCGGCGCCGGCCGCCCGGGCCAGGTCGTCGACGGCGACGTCGCGTTGGAGGTCGACGAAGCGGGGCGAGTCCGGAGCACCGGGGACGACGTACACGTGCATCGCCGGCGTCTGGCGCGGCCGTGCGGCCACCGCCGGCAGGCTGGGCGCCTGCGGGGTGTAGCCCTCGGCCTCGATCGCGCGGGCACCGGCGGCGGCGCCCTGGGCCAGGACCTCGGCCGGATCCAGGGCACCGCTCGCGCTGCCCGCGACCTCGACCGCCTGCCGGCAGGTGTCCGGCACGAAGAAGCCCAGTGCCTCGTCGTACCGCAGCTTGCCGCCCGACTGGCTGAACAGGTGGGCCACCGGGTTCCAGCCGCCGGAGACCAGCAGCAGGTCGGCAGTGAACTCCCGCTGTCCTTCGGACTCTCCGTACGGGGCGACGGTCACCGCGGTGAGCCGCGTGTCGCCCTTCGTGCCGGTGACGGCGTGTCCGGCCATCACCTCGATACCCGCCTGCCGAGCGCGCTCCGCCCACTCTCCTGGTGCGGGGCGGGTGTCGACGATCGCCGCGATGTCCACGCCCGCGGCGGTGAGGTCCAGCGCTGCATCGTAGGCACTGTCGTTGGTGGTGAGGACGACTGCATGGCGGCCGGGCAGCGCACCGTGACGGTTGACGTAGGTGCGGGCCGAGGCGGCGAGCATCACACCGGGGCGGTCGTTGTCCGCGAACGCCAGCGAGCGCTCGTGGGCGCCGGTGGCCAGGACCACGCGACGCGCCCGGATGCGCCAGACGCGCTCGCGGGAGACGTGCTCGGGGGCGTCGGCCCCGAGGTGGTTGGTACGGCGTTCGACGGCGAGGAGATGGTTGTCGTCGTAGTAGCCGAAGACGGTGGTACGGCGCAGGATTCGCACCTCGGGGGCGTTGTCGAGCTGCCCGGTGACATCCGCCACCCAGTCGAGGTGTTCGGCCGTGCCCAGAAGGCTGCCGCCCGGCTCCGGTTGGTCGTCGGCGAGGATGACACGGGCTCCGCTGCGGACGGCGGCCGCCGCCGCGGCAAGGCCGGCCGGTCCCGCGCCGACGATCAGCAGGTCGCAGTGGGCGTGTACGGCGTCGTAGCGGGCGGGGTCCGGTTCGCCGGCGAGGCGGCCCCGGCCGGGGAGGCTGCTCGCGACCAGGCCGTCGTAGAGCTCGACGGTGGTCGCGGGGAGCATCGGCTCGGGGAAGGGCGCCTCGATCTGGACGACCGCGTTGGGCTCCTCCACACCGGCCGAGAAGATGCCTCGGGGGCGGCCGAGTCTGATGCTGGTGCCGGCCTCGATGACGCCGTTGGCGAGGAGGGCGGAGGCGAGGGTGTCGCCTCGGACGCCCTGGTACTCGGTGCCGTCGAAGGTGAAGGTGAGGGGGGTGTCTCGGTGGATGCGGCCGCGGGTGGGGTGACGGAACGGCTGGCCCGCGGCGGAGCCACTGATGGAGGCAGCACCGCCACCGCTCCCACCCGTCCCGTCGTGAAGGGGCTCCGTCCCCTTCACCGCCGTCGGCGGTGAAGGGGTCTTGTCCTCGGACTCCACCAGAGGGGGTATCCCCGGACAGGCTGAGCGCGCCGGGCGGGGCCCGGGCGTCGCCGGGCGTTCCTCACCCGCCGGGTACACCGCCAGGATCTCGTTCGTGGCCGTGTCCCGTACCGCGTTGAACCACTTGCGGCAGCCCGCCGCGTGACTCCAGCGCTCGGCGAACGGGCCCTTCGGGTTGTCGCGGAAGAACAGATAGCGGGCCCACTCCTCGTCGGTGAGGGCCGAGGGGTCCTCGGGGTAGGGCACGTGGGCCTGGCCGCCGTAGTGGAACTCGGCCTCGTCGCGGGGCCCGCACCACGGGCAGGGGATGAGCAGCATGGTCGGGCTCCCTAGTGGGCCACCGCGGCAGCGCCGTGCTCGTCGACGAGCGCGCCGGTGGTGAAACGGTCGAGCGAGAAGGGGGCGTTGAGGGTGTGCGGGGCGTCGTGGGCGATGGTGTGGGCGTAGACCCAGCCCACGCCCGGCGTGGCTTTGAAGCCACCCGTGCCCCAGCCGCAGTTGAGGTAGAGATTGCCGACGGGGCTGAGCCCGACGATCGGTGAGGCGTCGGGGCTGACGTCGACGATGCCGCCCCAGGTGCGCAGCACGTGGGCGCGGGCGAAGACCGGGAAGAGCTCGAGGGCCGCGGACATCTGCTCTTCGATGATGCGGAAGGCGCCGCGCTGGGTGTAGGAGTTGTACGCGTCGATGCCCGCGCCCATCACCAGCTCGCCCTTGTGGGCCTGGCTGACGTACACGTGGACCGCGTTGGACATGACGACCGTCGGGTGCACCGGCTCCAGCAGCTCCGACACGAGCGCCTGCAACGGATGGCTCTGGACGGGGAGTTCGATTCCGGCCATGGCGGCGAGAACCGAGGTGTGGCCCGCCGAGCAGAGCGCGACCTTGCCCGCCGCGATGGGGCCGAGGTTCGTCCGGACACCGACCACGCGGTTGCCGACCAGCTCCAGGCCGGTGACCTCGCAGTTCTGGATGATGTCGATGCCGGCGGCGTCCGCCGAGCGGGCCAGGCCCCAGGCCACGTAGTCGTGTTTGGCGATCCCGGCGCGCGGCTGGTAGGTGGCGCCCAGGACCGGATAGCGCACGTCCGGTGAGATGTTGACGATCGGGCAGATTTCCTTGACGCCGTCCGCGTCGAGCCACTCCGCGTCCACGCCGTTGAGGCGGTTCGCCTCGACGCGGCGCACGCTGTCGCGGACGTCCTGGAGGCTGTGGGCGAGGTTCAGTACACCACGCTGGGAGAAGAGGATCGGGTAGTCGAGCTCCTCCGCGAGTCCCTCCCACAGCTTGAGCGCGTGCTCGTAGATGCCGGCGCTCTCGTCCCACAGGTAGTTGGAGCGGATGATGGTGGTGTTGCGGGCCATGTTGCCGCCGGCCAGCCAGCCCTTCTCCAGCACGGCGACGTTGGTGATGCCGTGGTTCTTCGCAAGGTAGTGGGCGGTGGCGAGGCCGTGGCCGCCGCCGCCCACGATCACCACGTCGTACGAACGCTTCGGCTCGGGTGTGCGCCAGAGGAAATCCGGGTGGTCCGGGAGGTCGGTGCCTGGGGTGAGGGGGCTCATCGGACGTCTCCGTCTTCTGAAAGGAACGGATACAGCGGGTGCTCGGGGGCCGTCACGTTCATACGGCGTTCGCGTTCCTCTCGGCGGCTTCGACGACATTGGCGAGCAGTACGGTCCGCGTCATGGGTCCTACGCCCCCGGGCATCGGCGCGAGCCACCCGGCGACCGAGGCCGCGTCCGGGTGTACGTCGCCGACCAGCCCGAGGTCGGTGCGGGTGATGCCGACGTCCTGGACGATGTGGCCGGTGCAGGTCAGGTCGGCGTCGGGTTCGTCGATGACGGCCTCGGCCTGCGTGGCGTCGGCGGGCAGTTCACGGCGGATGGAGGCGACGCCGGTCTGCGCGCAGTTCCGGTGCTTGCCTCCGACGTGGGCGCGGCTGCCGGGGTCGTCGTCGGCCAGGACCGTGCCGAGCCCCGGCGGACGACCGCCCGCGGCGGTCGACTTGGCCACACGCTCGGCGAGTTCGCGGCGGATCGCGGCGGTGGTCGCCTTGCCGTCCAGCAACTGAGCGGTCACCGACAGTGCTCCTTGTCTCGAAGTCGACACTCAGCCACGGAGGCGGGTCATGGCCGGGTCGAACAGGGGCTCCTCGGCGACGACCGCCTCGACGCGCCGGTCGAAGTAGCCGATGTGCACGGTGGTGCCGGGGGTGGCGAGTTCCGCCGGGAGCCAGGCGTACGCGATGCCCTTGCCGATCGTGTAGCCGTAGGCGGCGCTGGTGACGTAGCCGACGGCGCGGTCACCGTCGTACACCGGTTCCTTGCCCATGACGACGGACTGCGGGTCGTCGATGGTGAGGCAGGTCAGCTTGCGGCGGACTTCGGTCTTACGGCGCTCAAGGGCGGCCTTGCCGATGAAGTCGCCCTTGTCGAGTCTGACGGCGAAGCCCAGGCCGGCTTCGTAGGGGTCGTGCTCGTAGGTCATGTCGGCGCCGAAGGACCGGTAGCCCTTCTCCAGCCGGAGGCTGTTGAAGGCGCCGCGCCCGGCGATGATGCCGCCCAGCGGCTTGGCCGCCTGCCACAGGGTGTCCCACAGCTTCTGGCCCAGGTCGGCGGTGGTGTACAGCTCCCAGCCCAGCTCGCCGACGTAGGAGAGGCGCATCGCGGTGACGGGGACGGAGCCGATGTGGGCGCGCTTGGCGCGGAAATACTTCAGGCCGTCGTTCGAGAAGTCCGTGTCGGTGAGGGGCTGCAGGACCTTGCGGGCGAGCGGGCCCCACAGGCCGATGCAGCAGGTGCCCGGGGTGATGTCACGGACCTGGACCGTGCCTCCCCCAGCTACCGCTGGGAGGTGCCCCCAGGGGAGGTGACGGGTGAACCAGTCGAGGTCCAGGTTGCCGTTGGCGCCGACCTGGAAGAGGTCGCGGGCCAGCCGGGCGACGGTGACATCGCTGCGGATGCCGCCGTCCTCGTCCAGCAGGAGGGTGTACGTGACGGAGCCGACGGACTTGTCGATCTTACTGGTGGACAGCCTCTCCAGGAAGGCGGCGGCACCGGGACCGGTGACCTCAAGGCGCTTGAGGGCCGTCATGTCGTACATCGCGACGCTCTCGCGGGTGACCTGCGCCTCGGCGCCGACGATCGGGGACCAGTAGCGCGCGGCCCAGTCGTTCGGGGTCGGAATGGAACGGCCCTCCAGCAGGGTCGCGTTGGCCTCGTACCACTGGGGGCGCTCCCAGCCGTTCGCCTCCAGGAAGAAAGCGCCCAGCTCCTGCTGGCGGGCGTGGAAGGGGCTCGTGCGGATCGGGCGCGGGTCCCCGGACGGTTGGAGCGGGTGGAGTATGTCGTAGACCTCGACGAAGTTCCGGCAGTCGCGGGCCAGGACGTACTCGGGGGCGAGCTGGTGCGGTTCGAAGCGGTTGACGTCGCACTCGTGCAGGTCGAAGGACGAGCAGTAGCCGTCGACCAGCCATTCGGCCATGGCCCGGCCGACACCGGCGGAGTGGGTGACCCAGACTGCCTCGGCGACCCAGAAGCCCTTGACGTCCGGGGACTCGCCGAGGAGCGGCTGGCCGTCGGTGGTGAAGGAGAACAGGCCGTTGATGCCCTCCTCGACCTTGGCCTCGCGCGTCGCGGGGAGCAGAGACCGGGTCTCGGTCCAGGCGTCCTCGAAGTCGTCCTCGGTGAACTTCAGGACCGACGGCATCTCGTCGGCCTCGCCCACGGACAGGATGTCGTCGGCGGAGACGGGCATCGGGCGGTGACCGTAGTAGCCGATGCCGATGCCGTCGAAGTGGTCGCGGTAGTAGAGGTCGGCGTCCTGGTGGCGCAGGATCGGGCGCACCGCCTCCTCGGTCTGGCCCGCGAGCGCCGGTACCGGGCCGGTCCAGGCGAGTTGGTGGCCGAGCGGGGTGAGCGGGAGGTTCATGCCGACCATGCGGGCGATCTTCGGGCCCCAGATACCGGCGCAGCACACGACGAAGTCGGCGGGGATCTCCCCCTGGTCGGTGAGGACGCCGGTGACGCGGCCCTCGCTCTGCTGGACGTCGAGGACCTCGTGGCGGGCGAGGAAGCGTACGCCGCGCTCGGTGGCCCGGCGGATCTGTGCCTCTACCGCGAGGACGGCCTTGGCGAGGCCGTCGGTCGGGACGAGCAGGCCGCCGAGGACCTTGTCCGGGTTGACGAGCGGGTGCTGCTCGACGCACTCCTCGGGGCTCAGCAGCCGGGCCTCGATGCCCCAGGCGGTGATCCAGCCGTGGCGGCGGTGCAGCTCGGCGACGCGCTCGGGGGTGGTCGCCACTTCGAGGCCGCCGACCTGCAGGAAGCAGGGCTTGCCGTCGACGTCGAGGGAACAGAACTTCTCGACCGTGTAGCGGGCCAACTCGGTCATGGTCTTGGAAGAGTTCGTCTGGAAGACCAGGCCCGGGGCGTGCGACGACGATCCCCCGGTGGCCGGCAGGGGGCCCTGGTCGACCACGGTCACTTCGGTCCAGCCGCGCGCGGAGATCTCGTCGGCGAGGGCCGCTCCCACGACGCCTGCTCCGATGATCACCACTCGGGGTCCCGCCATCGCCGCACCTCCGAAATCAAAACCATCGAGTTGCTGTCTGCGCAACACAGTTCAGGTTGCGCAACTCAATGTGCCCGCCGCGGGGATGGGGTGTCAAGGGGGCCGTGACGTCGGAAAACAGGCCGAAACACCGCCCGGAACACGGCAATGCCCGGCGGGCGGCGCGCACCTGCGCGCACCGCCCGCCGGGCATGTCCGACCGGCTTGTGACCTCGGCCTACTTGATCCAGGCGTCCACCTTGTCCTTGTTGGCGTCCACCCACTTCTTCGCCGCCGCCTCGTCGGACAGCTTGTCCTGGGCAATGTATTTGGCGACCGTGTTCTGGTCCTCGTTCGTCCAGTTGAAGTTCTTCACCAGGTTGTGGGCGGGGCTGCCCGACTTGGCGAACTTCGAGCTGACGATCTTGTCCAGGTTGTAGACGGGATAGTCGCAGGCGACCTTCTCCGCAACGGCGTCACAGCCGGTCGTGTACTTCGGCAGGGAGACCTTCTTCAGCGGCACCTCGGACAGGAACCACTGCGGCTCGTAGAAGTAGCCGATCACCCACTTCTTGTTCTTCTCGGCGTCCCGGAAGGACTGGATGAGCGCGGTCTCGCTGCCCGCGTACACCACCTTGAAGTCCAGCTTCAGGTTCTTCACCAGGGCCGCGTCGTTCGTGACGTACGACGGGTCGCCGTCGAGGAGCTGTCCCTTGCCGCCCGACTCGGACGTCTTGAACTCGGACGCGTACTTGTTCAGGTTCTTGTAGTCGAGGATGTCGGGGTGCGCCTTGGCCAGCCACGGCGGCACGTACCAGCCGATGACGCCCTTGTTGCCGGTCTCGCCGGCCTCGACCGCGGTCTTCTGCTGGGTGATGTACTTCTTCTTCAGGTCGTCGTGGCCCCAGTTCTCCAGGACGGCGTCGACCTCGCCGGTGCCGAAGCCCTGCCAGGCGATCTCTTCCTTCAGGTTCTTCTTGTCGACCTTGCAGCCGAGGTTGTGCTCGGCGACGTACGCGACGACCGCCGCGTCGGCCTCGTAGCCCACCCAGGGATTGACCGCGAGGTTGAACGTGCCGCACTTGCCCGAGCTGCCCGCGCTGTTCGAACCCGGGGAGGAGTCGCCGACCTTCGCCCCGCCGCACGCGGTGAGGGTGAGGCCGAGGACGGCCAGGCCGGCCGTGCCGGCTCGCCAGTATCTTGCCATGGTGTCGTGCTCCTTAAGCGCCCGCGCGACGCGCCGCTGCCTGAGTGATCCGGTCGAACATGACTCCGAGCAGTACGATGGCGGATCCCGCCGCCAGCCCCTTGCCGTACAGCTCTCCCTGCGAGAATCCGGCCACGACGTCGTAGCCGAGGGCCCCTGCTCCTACCAGGCCGCCCACAACAACCATCGACAGCACGTAGATCAGGCCCTGGTTGGTCGCGAGCGTCAGGGCGCTGCGTGCCATCGGCAGTTGAACCTTGGTGATGATCTGCCAGGTGTTGCACCCGGCGGAGGCGGCCGCCTCCACGGTGGTCTCGGGCACGGCCCGGATCCCGTCGGCGATGATCTTCATGGCGACCGGCGCACCGTAGACGATCGCGGCGACGATGGCCGTGAAACGGGTGGCACCGAACAGCGCGAGGAACGGCACGAGATAGACGAACGGCGGCATGACCTGGGCCGCGTCCAGGGTGGGCCGGATCAGCCGGTCCACGAGCGTGCTGCGCCCCATCCACACGCCGAAGACGATGCCGAGCACCATCACCAGCACCGTGGCGACGAGCGTCGAGGCCAGCGTCGTCATGCCGTCCGACCACACACCCGTACCGACCAGCAGGCCCACGCACACGGCCGTGGTGACCCCGGCCTTCCAGCTGCCGAACACCACGCCCAGTGCGACCAGCACCGTGCCGACGAGCCACCACGGGGAGTCGGTGAGCAGCGTCTGGAACGGGTTGAGCAGGCCGTTGGTGATGGCGTCGCGGAAGGCGTTGGTCAGACCCGACAGGTTGTCCTGCGCCCAGTTGGTCGCGGTGTCCGCCGCACTCGCGATGTGGTGGCCGATCGTGCCGTCGCCGGGGAAGTCCGCCGCCCACAGATAGGTGTGCGACAGGTGGATCAGGACCGCCGTGACCACAGCGCCCGCGCCCAGCAGTGGCCGCCGCCACTTCACGAAGCGGTTCTCGGAACGCCGCGCGCTCTCCTCGCGGGCGCTGGCCGCGGTCGTGACCCGGTCCAGGACGATCGCCATGACCACGATGGCGAGACCCGCGTTGAAGGCCGTGCCGACGTCGAGCGACTGCAGTGCCTGGAGGACGTTCACACCGAGACCCGGCGCGTTGATCAGGGCCGCGATGGTCACCATGGCCAAGGCGGCCATGATGGTCTGGTTGACACCCATCACCACCGTCCGCTTGGACATCGGCAGCAGGACTTTGAGCAGGGACTGACGGCGGGTGGCGCCCAGGGACTCGGCCGCCTCGACGGTCGTCTTCGACACGTTGCGGATGGCGTGCGCGGTGATGCGGATCGTCGGCGGGGCCGCGTAGATCACGGTGGCGATGGTGGCGGACGCTCCGCCGATGAGGAAGAACAGGGTCAGCGGTGCCAGGTAGACGAAGGTCGGCATCGTCTGCATGAAGTCCAGGAAGGGCGCCATGATCCGGTTGAACCGGTCCGACAGCCCGGCCCACACCCCGAGCGGGATCGCGAACAGCAGGGCCACGAACACCGCGGAGAGGGTCAGGGCGAGGGTGTCCATGCTCTCCTGCCACAACCCCTGCAGCCCGAAGAAGGTGAAGCCCGCCACGGCCAGCAGCGCGACCCGCCAGTTCCCCACGGCCCAGGAGACGTACCCGGCGATGCCGACGACGCCGAGCCAGCCGACCTGCGGGACCGGGCGGGCCCCCGACGGCTGGGAGATCAGGTGCTGGATGAAGGTCACCAGGTTGTCGATGACCAGCCGGATCTCGTTGAAGAAGTACAGGAAGAGCGGGTTGGAATTGCGATCGGCGCCGATGGAGTCGTTGACGTCGTTGATCCACCGGTGCAGATCGGTCAGATCCGCCGCCGCCAGCGGCAGGGTCTGCTTTCCGCGCAGGACGGCGAACAGCACCAGCCAGACGACGAGGATCGCGCCGATCACCATGGGCCGGCTGACCTTGCGCGCGCCCTCGGCGTGCGCGGCCGACTTCACGGCCTCCGTTTTTTCGGGTTTCCGGGATTTCTCGATGGCGACGGTCATCACGCGCCGCCTTCCTGCCCGGCGACCACCGCGAGGATCTCCTCGTCGCCGACGATGCCGAGCAGCTTGCCGTTCTCGACGACCTTGACGGGCTTGTCGGCCGTGAGCACCGCCCGGGTGGCCTCCTTCACCACGACGTCCGGGCCCAGCTCGGGGCCGTCCAGTTCGTCGCCGTCCTCCCGCGCGCGCATGATCCAGCGCAGGGTGAGTACGTCGCCGCGCGGCACGTCCTTGACGAACTCGCGTACGTAGTCGTCGGCGGGGGCGCCGACCAGCTCGTCACCGGTGCCGCACTGGACCGTCCTGCCGTCGCGCATGATGAGGATGCGGTCACCCAGCTTGAGCGCCTCGGAGAGGTCGTGGGTGATGAACACCATCGTCTTGCCGACCTCGTGGTGCAGCCGGATGACCTCGTTCTGCATGTCCCGGCGGATCAGCGGGTCGAGCGCCGAGAACGGTTCGTCGAAGAGGAGTACGTCCGGGTCGCCGGCCAGCGCCCGGGCAAGGCCGACGCGCTGCTGCATACCGCCGGAGAGCTGGTCGGGGTAGGAGTTCTCGTAGCCGGAGAGGCCGACCAGTTCGACGACCTCGAGCGCCCGCCTGGTGCGCTCGGTCTTGCTCATGCCGCGGATCTCCAGGCCGAACGACACGTTGTCGACGACCCTTCGGTGCGGCAGCAGCCCGAAGTGCTGGAAGACCATGGAGAACTTGCGGCGGCGCAGTTCGCGCAGGCGCTTGTCGTCCGCGTCGCGGATGTCCTCGCCCTCGAAGACGATCTCCCCTGCGGTGGGTTCGATCAGCCGGGTCAGACATCGCACCAAGGTGGACTTCCCGGAGCCGGACAGGCCCATGACGACGAAGACCTCGCCGGGCGAGACCTCGAAGTTCACATCGCGTACGGCAGCGGTGCATCCGGTGCGGTCCATCAGCTCGCGACGGGTGAGCCCGCACAGCTCCTCGGAGTTCGGTACCTGGTCCGCCTTCGGCCCGAACACCTTCCACAGCTTGCGCACGGATATGACCGGAGTGGGAGCCGAGTCCTGGGACGTGGCGCACCGCTGCGGCACCTCAGCCTGTGCTGGGGTCACGATCGACCTCTCTTCAGCCGCGGAACCAGTGCTGCGGCCGGGGTTGGATGTTCTGCCAGATGTGCTTGGGCTCTCGGTACTCGTCAAGGCCGGTCGGTCCCAGCTCCCTGCCCACGCCCGAGCGCCCGAAGCCACCCCATTCCGCTTGCGGCACGTAGGGGTGGTAGTCGTTGATCCACACCGTGCCGTGGCGCAGTCGCCGGGCGACCCGCTGGGCCTTCCCGGCATCCTGGGTCCAGACGGCTCCGGCGAGTCCGTACTCGGTGTCGTTGGCGATGCGTACGGCGTCGTCCTCGTCGGTGAAGCGCTCGACGGTCAGCACGGGTCCGAAGGACTCCTCGTGCACCACCCTCATGTCCTGGGTGCACGCGTCGAGCACGGTCGGCGGGTAGTAGTAACCGTCCGCGAGGGCGGGATCGCCCGGCCGTTCGCCGCCACAGCGCAGTACGGCACCCTCCGCGAGGCCGGCCGCGACATACGCCTCGACCTTCTCCCGGTGCTGCGCGGAGATCAGCGCGCCGGTCTCGGCCTCGGGGTCGAAGGGTCCGCCCAGTCGGATCTGCCGGGCGCGACGGACGACCTCGTCGACCAGGGCGTCATGGACCGAGTCCTCGACGATCAGCCGGGCGCCGGCCGAGCAGACCTGGCCCGAGTGCAGGAAGACGGCCGTGAGGGCGAAGTCGACGGCCGTCTCGAAGTCGGCGTCGGCGAAGATCACGTTGGGGTTCTTGCCGCCGAGCTCCAGCGCGACCTTTTTCACGGTCGCGGCGGCGGTGGCCATGATGCGCTTGCCGGTCTCCAGGCCTCCGGTGAAGGAGACCATGTCGACGGCCGGGTCCTCGCAGAGCGGTGCGCCCACCTCGGGGCCCGTGCCCAGGACGAGATTGGCGGCGCCGGCCGGGAGCCCGGCCTCCTCCAGTGCCCGCATCAGCAGGATCGAGGTGGAGGGGGTGAGCTCACTGGGCTTGAGGACGATCGTGTTGCCCGCGAGAAGCGCCGGGGCGACCTTCCAACTGGCCTGCAGCAGAGGGTAGTTCCAAGGGGTGATGAGCCCGCACACGCCGATCGGTTCATAGACGACACGGCTGACGGCGTCATCACGACCGGTGTCGATCACCCGGCCGGCGTCCGTGCCCCCGATCCCGCCGTAGTAGCGAAAACAGGAGACGACGTCGGCGATGTCGTACTCGCTCTCCACCAGCCGCTTGCCGGTGTCCAGCGACTCGGCACGGGCGAACTCCTTGGCGTCGCGCCCGATGAGGTCGGCGGTGCGCAGCAGCAGCGCACCGCGCTCCCGCTCGGGGGTGTGCGGCCAGGGACCTTCGTCGAAGGCCCGGCGGGCCGCAGCGATCGCCGCCTCGGTATCCGGACGCGTCGCCTCGGACACGGTCGCGGCAAGCGCACCATCAGCGGGACAGCGGATCTCCCGACGCCCACCGGCCGCCGCGTCGCGCCATTCCCCAGCCACGTACAGGTCTGCCACTCGCCAAGCCCTTCAGCCGTTACGCGTTGCGCATCGTGCATTCAATTGCTTGTGGTGGAACACCATGGCGAACGCCACAGACCTACGTCAAGGGGTTGGCGGATGACGATTTCGCAAGGGGCCCATCGACCCTTCTCTCTTGACCGATGACCCCCTCCACCCCAACCATGTTGCGTATCGCTCACCGAGTTGCGCAATACGCACCGACGGAGGCCGCGCGTGTCCCCTCGACCGCAACCTGGCCGTGAGTACGTCCTCACCCTCTCGTGTCCTGACAGCGCCGGCCTGGTCCACGCCGTGAGCGGCTTCCTCGTCAGGAACTCGGGAAACATCCTGGAGAGCCAGCAGTTCGACGATCGACTCCAGGGCCGTTTCTTCATGAGGGTTCACTTCGACGTCTCCGACCCTGACGCGAATGCGAAAACTCTGCGTTACCGATTCGGTCCCGTCGCCGAGGCCTACCGCATCGCCTGGACCCTGAGCGAAGCGTCGACCCCGACCCGGACGCTGATCATGGTGTCCAAGTTCGGCCACTGCCTGAACGATCTGCTCTTCCGCCGGCGCACCGGTGCCCTCAACATCGACATCCCCGCGATCGTCTCCAACCACCGGGACTTCGAGAGCCTGGCAGAGACGTACGGCGTCCCGTTCCACCACATCCCGGTCACCAAGGACACCAAGGCCGAGGCCGAGGCGCGCCTGCTGGAGCTGGTCCACGACCTGGAGATCGACCTCGTTGTGCTGGCCCGCTACATGCAGGTCCTCTCCGACGACCTGTGCAAGCGGTTCGAGGGCCGCGCCATCAACATCCACCACTCATTCCTGCCCAGCTTCAAGGGCGCGCGCCCGTACGAGCAGGCCTACGCCCGCGGCGTGAAGCTCGTGGGGGCGACGGCGCACTACGTGACATCGGACCTGGACGAAGGGCAGATCATCGAGCAGGACGTGGTCCGGGTGGACCACTCGCTCGACCCCGGGGACCTGGTCACGGTCGGGCGGGACGTGGAGGCACAGGTACTCGCGCACGCGGTGAAGTGGCACAGCGAGAGCCGCGTCATGGTGGACGGCAACCGCACGGTGGTCTTCCGCTGAGCGGTACGGCACGAGGGGCGGGGCCGGATTCCGGCCCCGCCCCCGTCGTATACGAACCCGGGCGTCCTCCTGGACGAGGTGACCCGCTCCGGCGGCCGGTTCAGTCGCTCAACCGGTCCAGCAGCGCGCGGCGCCACCGTTCGGTCCCGGCGATCTGGTTGAACGTGAACACGTGCAGGCCCGCCACCCCGGCCGAGGGCGCGGTCAGCGCCTTCCCACTGCGGGCGAGCAGCCGGTCGGGCGAGTAACCGCCCGGGGTCGCGAACCGCAGGAACCACGAGGCGTGCTTGGTGAGGAAGCGCGTCGACTCCCCCACCCCGATCTTCGTCGCCATGGCCAGCAACTTCGCCCGCTGCACGGGCCCCGCCACGCCCACGTGGACGGGCAGGACGACGTCGCGGCGCCGTATGCGGCCGACCCAGTCACCCAGCACGCGCGGATCGAAGCAGAGGTTGCTCACTATGTACGTGGCGTGCGCACGCTTGTCCCACATGGCCTGGATGGTGAGGTCGTCGTGGATGAGCGGATGGCTCTCCGGATAGCCGGTGATGCCGACGCGCGCGAACGGGCTGCCCAGCTCGCTCAGCCTGCGCAGCACCGGTAGCGCCCCGTCGTAGGGGCCGGCCGGCGGATCGGCGTCGCCGGCCGGGACGAAGACGTCGTCGACACCCGCCTCCCGGAGCCGGTCGACGACTTCCTTCAGATGCGCGTCGTCCCGCAGCAGCCGCGCGGGCACGTGCGGGACGGCGCGGTATCCGTGCGCCGCCAGCCGGCCGACGAGGTCGAGCGTCGGCTCCAGGCCCTTGACCGGCGACGCCGTCACGGTGACGACGACGTCGCGCGGTACATGGGCGAGGACCTTGTCCTCGGTCGTCCTCGCGGGCAGCACCTCGTAGCGGACACTCGACAGCAGTGCCCGGAACCCTGTGGCGTCCAACGTCCGCGGCCCTACTTCCGGGCATCCCGGTATCGGTAGTACGCGGCCTTGGAGGCGGGCAGCGGCTCCTTGCCGAGGATGAGGTCGGCCGCCTTCTCCGCGATCATCATCACCGGCGCGTAGATGTTGCCGTTGGTGACGTAGGGCATCACCGACGCGTCGACGACGCGCAGTCCCTCCACGCCGTGCACACGCATGCTGGTGGGGTCGACGACGGACATCTCGTCAGTGCCCATCTTGCAGGTGCAGGAAGGATGCAGGGCGGTCTCGCCCTCCTCGGCGACCCAGGCGAGGATCTCCTCATCGCTCGCCACGGCCGGGCCGGGTGAGATCTCGCCGTCGTTGTAGGGGGCCAGGGCCGGCCGGTTGAGGAGCTCGCGGGCGACCCGGATCGATTCGACCCACTCGCGGCGGTCCTGCTCGGTGGAGAGGTAGTTGAAGCGCAGCGCCGGGTGCTCCTGCGGGTCCTTGCTCTTGATCTTCACCGAGCCGATGGCGTCGGAGTACATGGGCCCGACGTGCACCTGGTAGCCATGGCCGCCGGCCGGCGAGGAGCCGTCGTAGCGGACCGCGATCGGCAGGAAGTGGAACATCAGGTTGGGGTAGTCCACGTCCTCGTTGCTGCGGGCAAAGCCGCCGGCCTCGAAGTGGTTGGTCGCGGCGGGGCCCTTGCGGAAGAGCCATTGCAGGCCGATGAAGGGCGCTCGCCACTTCGCCATGTACGGCTGCATGGAGACGGGCTGCTTGCAGGCGTACTGGATGTACACCTCCAGGTGGTCCTGCATGTTCTCGCCGACGCCCGGCAGGTCGTGGACGACGTCGATGCCCAGGGCGGACAGTTCGGCGGCGTTGCCGACTCCGGAGAGCTGGAGCAGCTGCGGGGAGTTGATCGCGCCGCCGCAGAGGATGACCTCGCGGGCACGCACCTGCTGGACCTTGCCGCGGCGCCGGTACTCGACACCGACGGCCTTCTTGCCCTCGAAGAGGACGCGGGTGACCAGTGCCCGGGTGGTGACGGTGAGGTTGGGCCGCTTCTTCACGGGCTTGAGGTACGCCTTCGAGGCCGACAGCCGGCGGCCGCGGCTGACGTTGCGGTCGAACTGCGCGAAACCTTCCTGCCGGTAGCCGTTGACGTCGTCGGTGGGGGCGTGACCCGCCTCCTGCGTGGCCTTGAGAAAGGCGCCGAACAGCGGGTTCGTGGCGGGGCCGCGCTCAAGGACGAGGGGACCGTCGTGGCCGCGGAACTCGTCGTCGGGTTCGGCCGCGAGACAGTTCTCCATCCGCTTGAAGTACGGCAGACAGTGCGCGTAGTCCCAGGACTCCATGCCGGCCTCGGCCGCCCAGCGCTCGTAGTCCATGGGGTTGCCGCGCTGGAAGATCATGCCGTTGATACTGCTGGAACCGCCCAGCACCTTGCCGCGCGCGTGATAAATGCGTCGGCCGCCCATGTGCGGCTCGGGTTCCGACTCGTACTTCCAGTCGTAGAACCGGCTGCCGATCGGATACGTCAGCGCCGCGGGCATGTGGATGAAGACGTCCCACGGGTAGTCGGGCCGGCCCGCCTCCAGGACCAGCACCTGGTTGCCCGGGTCGGCGGAGAGCCGGTTCGCCAGTGCGCTGCCGGCGGATCCACCGCCGACGATGACGAAGTCGTATTGCAAGGGAGCCATGGTGCCTCGTCTCGCTCGCGCCGTAGATACGCGAGGCATGCTAGTACGAGTGCCGCTATACGCACCAGGTTGCGAGCAACGCAACTTACAAGGTCCACGTTTCCATGCCGTTACTCGGCCGCTGTTGTTTATTACGCGTATAGTTTCGCTGTGAGCAACTACAGTCCAGACATTGAAACGACAGGTTCGCAGCCCGGCGGCGTGCAGTCCGTCGACCGCGCCATCAGCGTGCTGGAGATCCTGGCCCGGCGCGGCGAGGCCGGCGTCAGCGAGGTGGCCGCCGAGATCGATGTCCACAAGTCGACCGCGTTCCGGCTGCTCGGCGCCCTGGAGGCGCGCGGCCTGGTGGAACAGGCGGGCGAGCGCGGCAAGTACCGCCTCGGCTTCGGCATCGTACGCCTGGCAGGCGCGGTCACGGGGCGCATCGACATCACCCAGCAGAGCCGCCAGGTCTGCGAGCGGCTCGCCGAGGAGATCGGCGAGACCGTCAACATCGCCGTGATGCAGGAGCACTACGCGATCAACCTCTACCAGGTACGCGGCCCGGGGGCCGTCACCGCGCACAACTGGGTCGGCCAGCTGACCCCGCTGCACGCCACCTCCAGCGGCAAGGCCCTGCTGGCGCATCTGCCCGCCAAGGAGCGCACCGCGCTGCTGGCCGAGGCCGGCCTGAAGAAGGTGACCCCGCACACCCTGACCTCGAAGACGAAGCTGGAGAAGAACCTCGCCGAGGCCCGGGAGCGCGGCTACGCCTGGACCCTGGAGGAGCTGGAGGTCGGGCTCCATGCCATGGCCGCGCCGGTGCGCGACCGCAACGGCGAGGTCATCGCGGCACTCAGCGCCTCCGGGCCCGCGTACCGGTTCACCGAGGAGCGCCTGCACGAACTCGCCCCGGTGCTGGTCAAGGGCGCGGAGGAGATCAGCCACCGGATGGGCTACCTGGGCTGACCCGCCCCACTACGGCCGGGCAGTACCGAGGCGCCCGTTCACCCAGTCGTGGAAGGCACCGATGTGGTGTTCGCTGGGCACCAGCACCCCGCCCTTGGCGTACATCCGGGAGCTCATCCCGGGCTGCGTGCGCTCGCACGCGTCGAAGTCCTGGCGGTTGACCCGGTCGAAGAGCTCCACGGACCGGCTGACGTCCTTGCCGCTCTCGACGACGTGCGGAAGATAGAGCCAGTCGCACTCGACGATCGTGCGGTCGACGGCCACCGGGTACATCCGGTGGAAGATCACGTGATCGGGGACGAGGTTGATGAAGACCTGCGGCTTGACGGTGATCGCGTAGTAGCGGCGGTCCTGGTCGTCGGACACGCCGGGTATGCGGTCCAGGCCCTCGGAGCCGTCGACGGTGAAACCCTGGACCTCCTCACCGAACTCGGCGCCGTGGCCGACGTAGTACTGAGCGGCGTAGCCGTCGGCGAACTCGGGGAGCACCTCGGTGAGTTCGGGGTGGATCGTGGCACAGTGGTAGCACTCCATGAAGTTCTCGACGATGAGCTTCCAGTTCGCCTTGACGTCGTAGACGATCCGCTTGCCGACCGCGAGGTTGTCGATGTCGTAGTGCTCGATCGACTCCACGTCGCCAAGCCTGCCGACGACCTCGCCGATGACATCGTCCTCGAAGGAGGGCGGGTTCTCCGCCAGGCAGACCCAGACGTAGCCGAGCCATTCGCGGGTGGTCACGCTGACCAGGCCGAACTCCGTGCGGCCGACGTCAGGCATCTTCATGAGGTTGGGCGCCGCGACGAGCTTGCCGTTCAAGTCGTAGGTCCAGGCGTGGTACGGGCACTGGAAAGCCCGCTTGACCTCGCCGGACTCCTCCATGCAGAGCTTGGCACCGCGATGCCGGCAGACATTGAAGAAGGCGCGTACGGAGTTGTCCCGCGCTCGCGTCATCAGGATGCTCTCGCGGCCCACCTCCACGGTCCGGAAGGCACCGGGCTTTGCCAGCTCCGAGGAACGCACGACGCAGAACCACATCGTTTCGAAGATGCGCTCCTGCTCCTGGGCGAAGATCCCCGGATCCGTGTAGGAGGAGCCGGGGAGGGTGGCGATCAGGCTGGCCGGCAGGCTGGTCAAGGTCACGGTGCACTCCTCGGGAAACGTCGTGGAGGGGCCATTCACGCGCCAGGAGGAAAGACTCCGGGCGGTGTTGCACGTGGGGCAATGCTGCGCGCCATGCGCAACTGCAGCAGGAAAGGACTCGAGGGCAGCGTCAAGAGCTCGCGGCGGCGAGCTGCTTGCGCCAGCGGGTGAACAACCGAGGCTGGTTCATACCGAGCACGGCGACCGGAACTCCGGCACGCCGGTAGACGGCCAGGACGTCACGGTCGTCCGCGGCGCCCGCCTCGATGGTCACGCTGTCGGCGGCTGCCGCGTGACCGGCGAACTGGATCTTCACGCCGTACTGGTCGGACCAGAAGTACGGCGGCCTGGGCACGCCCGGTTCCACCGCACCGCCCGCCAGCAGTGTGGCGATGGCGGCATCGGGACGCTCGCGCGCACCGGTCCAGTGCTCGACGCGACGGTGGGCGCCCGCGCGCGGGTCGTACCAGTTGGCGCAGTCGCCGACCGCGACCACGCCGGCCAGGCTGGTGCGGCCGTCGGGACCGCACTTGACGCCGTTGTCGAGGTCGACGCCGGATCCGTCCAGCCACTCGACGCACGGACGCGCGCCGACGCCGACGACGACGATGTCGGCGGGGATGCTGCGGCCGTCCTCCAGCAGGACGGCGTCCACCCTCCCCCGGACTCCGTCCGGGGGGACCCCCATCTCGCTTCGCTCGTCCCCGCTCAGCCTCTTGACCTCCACGCCGCACAACAGTCTTACGCCGTGGTCCACATGGAGGGCGGAGACGATGCCGCCCATTCGCGCGCCGAGGGGTCCGGCCAGCGGCGTCGGGGCCGCCTCGACGACCGTCGCGTCCAGCCCGAGGGTGTATGCCGTGGAGGCGACCTCCGCACCGATGAAGCCGCCGCCGATCACCACCAGCCGTCCGCCCCGGGCCAGTTCGTCCCGCAGGGCGCGGGCGTCGTCCAGGGTACGCAGGGTGTGTACTCCCGCCAGACCTTCGGACCCCGGCAGAGTGCGCGCCGCGGCGCCGGTCGCGATGACGATGCCGTCGGCGCGGACCTCCCGCCCGTCGGCGAGCCGGACGGCGCGCTCGGTGCGGTCGAGTCCGGTGGCACGAGTGCCGAGCAGCCACTCCGCCCGCAGGTCCTCGTCGTCCGTCTCCAGCGAGAGATCCGCCTCACCCAGGGTGCCGGCCAGGAACTCCTTGGACAGCGGAGGCCTGTCGTACGGGCGGTGGAGTTCGTCACCGATGACGACCAGCCGCCCGTCATAGCCCTGTTTCCGCAGCGAGCGCGCCGCCGACAGACCGGCCAGCGAGGCGCCGACCACGGCGACGGTTCTCACGCGGAACCCCCGGCGAGCCGGGCTGCGACGCAGGGCGGCAGGTTGGGGGCAGCTGCGGACAACCGGACGTGGATCACGCCGTCCTCGACGACGACCTCGTGCGTCCGGACCGGGAGCTTGGCCGGCGGAGAGTCGACCGCGCCGGTCCTCAGGTCGAACTTCGAAGCGTGCAGCGGGCATTCCACCTCGCAGCCCTCCAGCCAGCCGTCGGCGAGCGAGGCGTCCTGGTGGGTGCAGGTGTCGTCGATGGCGAAGAGCTCGCCGTCCTCGGTGTGGAAGACCGAGACCGGCGGATCGATGTCGAGCCGGTGAGCCTCACCTCGCGGGAGATCCACGAGACGGCACGCGGGAATCATCATGACACCTCGGTGCGTATAGCGAAACGGATTGCGGTGAGCGCAACAATAGTTTGGGGTCGACCAGAACCCTTGTCAAGGCATCCACAGGGCACTCCGAGGCGTCCCTCATAGCGCGCAACACGGAACTCGATCCATACGGAACAACCGACAACAGCCCGCCCTATCGGCTCGCGACGGACGCGAGCCGGGAGCGGGCGGTCGAGGGGTGCGAGTGGGCGTCAGAAACCGCGCCCGATCCACTCCTGGAGGTACGGGGCCCCGGCGGCGACGGTGGTCTCTCCTCCGTTTCCGGAGCGCACGACGGTGTCGCCCGGCAGTGTCAGCAGCCGGTCCCGGATCGACTCGATGATGGTCGGGAAGTGGCTGTACGACCGCCCCGTCGCCCCCGGCCCACCGGCGAACAGGGTGTCGCCGCCGAAGAGGGCGGTCAGGGCCGGTGCGTACAGGCAGACCGCGCCGGACGCATGGCCCGGCGTATGCAGCACGCTCAGCTCGATGCCAGCCACCGTAAGGCCCTGGCCGTCGGTCAGTTCGGCGTCCGGCGCCTTGTCGGGGTGGGTCTGCTTCCACAGCGGCAGGTCGTCCGGGTGGAGCGCGTCGCCCAGGTGAACCCTGATCGCCTTCTGACCGCTTGAGGTCCGCTCCCGTAATACCGCCAGCATCACTGCTCGCTCGTGCTCGCCCACCCGCGCGTAGAGCTCCAGGAACTGGGCGGGGCTGCGCTGCAGGGCTTGCTCCCGTATCTGTTCGGCGTCCCGCTGTGGATTCTTCACCGCCCGGATGAGGGCTGGATTGCGGTCCGGCAGGGAGCGGGTGGGGGCCGTGGCAGGGGCGGTCTGCGGGTTCTGTTGCGGCCCGTTGTCAAAGACAGGTCGAGACGAGGGCGGCCCCTCGTACCGCGCGCGCTCCGGATCCTGCACGGCTTCGGTGAGGACCGGGTGACGGTCGTCAGGCTCTGCGCTGATCTGTTGTGCACCGCTCTGCCGTGAATCGCTGGTGCCGACTGCAACCGGGCGCGGTGCCGCCTCGATCTGTTCCTCGGTGACGACGACTTGGGAGAGTTCGGTGACGAGGACCTGGAGGCTGTTGGCCTTGTCGACCGCCTGACGTGCTTCGACGCTCTCACGGGACGTGCCGTACGGTGCGCGCCTGGAACCGACTGGCTGCTGCAGGGCGTCGAGGTACGAGCGCGGGCGGAGTGCCGGGGCGCGTGAGATCGATCAGGGTCGCGTGGTCCGGCGACAGTGAACAGGCCGGGTCGGTACGGGACGCGTCTCCGGTGAGGGCGAATGCCTGGCAGCGGCACCCCCCGAAGTCCTCGGTCCGCCGTTCGCAGCTGCGGCAGGGGTCCGGCATCCAGTCGGTGCCTCGGTAGGCGTTGAAGGCGGGTGACTCCTCCCAGATCCAGCGCAGGGGCCGCTCGGTGGCGTTGGGCGCATCGAGCCCTGGCAGTGTTGCCGCTGCCGGGCAGGGAAGAGTCGTCCCGTCCGGAGTGACAGTCAGCGAGACGGCGCCCCAGCCTCCCATGCAGGGCTTGGGTGCGCCGGAGAAGTAGTCGGGCACCACCCAGGTGATCTCGAGAGTGCCGTCGAGTCGTTCTTTCCAGGCCTCCACCTGCGCTCCGGCGGCGGCCAACTGCTCGCGGCTCGGCATGAGCGCGGCTCGGTTGAGCAGGCCCCAGCCGTAGAACTGTGCGTTGGCCAGCTCGATCCGGTCTGCGTCCCAGGCCACGGCAAGTTCCATCAGTGCGTCCAGGGCGTCGAGATTGTGCCGGTGCAGGACGACGTTGATGCCCAGGGGCAGGTTGCGCTCCCTGACAAGCGCGGCAGCCTGCCGTTTGGCGGTGAAGGCAGGGTGGCCGGCGAGGTCGTCGGACCGGCGCGAGTCGGCGTGCTGGACGGACAGTTGGACACTGTGCAGCCCGGCATCCACCAGGGCATCGAGTCGTTCGGCCGTCAGTCCGACACCGCTGGTGACCAGCTGGGTGTACAGGCCTGCGTCCGCTGCGGAGCGGGTGATCTGCTCGAGGTCCTTGCGCAGCAGGGGCTCGCCGCCGGAGAGGTGTGTGTGCAGGACGCCGAGTTCTGCTGCCTGGCGGAAGATGTCGGCCCACTGGCCGGCGGTGAGTTCCTGCGAACGGCGGGTCAGTTCCAGGGGGTTGGAGCAGTAGGCACAGTGCAGGGGGCAGGCGTGGGTGAGTTCGGAGAGCAGTGCCCAGGGCGGGGTGGGAGCCGTCATCGCAGGCTGCCTTCTGTACGGAGCTTGTGCAGGAATGAGATGACGTCGTCGCGGATCGTGTCCGGGACGGGATCCGGGACGAGGGCGGCGATGATCTCGTCGACGGTGCGGGTGCCGTCCACGAGATCGAGGACGGCCCGGCCGGAGCCGTGCAGGACGATGACCCGTTCGGGCAGGAGCAGGACGTCGGTGTTGCGCACCTGGTCGTGACGCAGGCGGGCGGCGGGTGGCAGGCGGGGATGCCAGGCGGATGCGTCAGGCATGGCGGTGGTCCTGATCAGCGACTCCTTGAACGCTGTCGAGCAGGCTCCACAGGACGTCGCACTTGAAGGACAGGGCGGCCAGGGCCTGGTGCTGCTGCTCGCACGTAGTGGCCCACGTGCGTACCCAGCCCAGGGCTTCGCTTCCGTCGCGCCTGCCCTGGGGAACACGGCCGCGGAAGTAGGACAGGCCGGCGGACTTGATCCAGAGGTAGTGCAGGGGGAAGGTTTCCAGGCGCGTCAGCATGATCGACGGAGCGCAGAGTTCCGTCAGGGACGAGGCCACGGCTTCCAGCACATTGGCGTTGCGGCAGAAGTTGACGTAGCCGTCCACGGCCAGGCGGACGCCGGGCAGGAGGTGTTGATGGTCGAGCAGCTCATCGCGCCGGAGGCCGACGGCTTCGCCGAGCTGGAGCCATCTCTCGATGCCGCCGTCCTGATCGGTGTGCCCGTCGTGGTCCTGGATGCGTCGCAGCCAGGACCGGCGTTGCGCGGGAAGGTGGAGCTTGCTCAGGATGAGAGCGTCTTTGATGGGAATGTTGCACTGGTAGTAGAAGCGGTTGGCGACCCAGGTGCGTAGCTCGGCCGGTGTCAGTTGGCCTTCATGCATGCGCTGGTTGAAGGTGTGGCGGTCGTGGTAGCGGCTGACCGCCAGTTCTCGCAGTCGGCGTTCCAGCTCGTCCGCGGTCCAGGGTGCCGGGCCGTCCTCGGTGGCGCGGTGGCGGGCGACGAGCGTGGTGTCGGGTGCGGTCGTGGTCATAGAGACACCACCATCCTGTCTGCGGCGACGCCCAGGCCCAGGCCGGCGAGCCGTTCGTGTGCGGGGTCGTCCGGGTCCACCAGGGGATTGCTGTTGTTGAGGTGGGTGTAGAGGATCTGTCTGCCGCTTCCTTGGAGGCGGAGGGCGGTGCCGTGCGGGCCTTCGATGGGCAGGTGTCCCATGGCGGAGGCGGTGCGCCGCGAGAAGCCTGTGCGGCGGGGCTCGTCGTCCCTGAGGAAGGTTCCGTCGATCAGGACGCAGTCCGCGTCGGCGATTTCGTCGTCGAGGCGGTCGTTCCAGGTCGCGAGGGCCGGCGCGTACAGTGCGGTCTTCCCGGTGGCTCGGTCGCGGACTTTGAGAG
The DNA here is from genome assembly GCF_036226925.1 of Streptomyces sp. NBC_00659. NCBI lineage: Bacteria > Bacillati > Actinomycetota > Actinomycetes > Kitasatosporales > Streptomycetaceae > Streptomyces > Streptomyces sp. NBC_00659. Next base: position 246,829 of record NZ_CP109031.1, read on the forward strand.
CGATGCTCCAGGCCGGGTGTGCGGGTTCGTCGGCGGCGTAGCGGGGGCGCTTGGCGGACAGCGGGATGGCGCTGACGTGGAGTCCGCCTATGTCTGTGGGGCGTTCGGCTCCGGCAAGGGGAAGGTCGTACCAGTTCAGCGTGGTGTAGGGGGCAAGGACCTCGTTGAGGGACAGACGTGTGGTCAGGGCTTTGCGCACGGGTTCGGTGCACCAGATGTCGATGCGGGAGGCTTCCCTGAGCCGCAGGAGGCCGAGGGTGTGGTCGAGTTCGGCATCGGTGAGAACGATGCTTACGACGGGTGTGCGTTCCTGTCCGGCGTCGGGCCTGAGGCTGGGGTGACTTTCGAGCTGCTCGGCGATGTCCGGTGTGGCATTGGCGAGGAACCAGGCCCCTGAGTCCGCCGGTTGAAAGGCCAGTCCGTCGTGGAGGCGTCGGCGTGAGGGGTGTCGGCGGGCCCCGGTGCAGCCGGGGCACGCGCAGTTCCACTGGGGTATGCCACCACCGGCTGCTGTGCCGAGGATGCGCAGCAGCACGGCGGCGTCTCCCTACTTCGTGCGCAGCGAGTAGGCGGTGACTTCCAGGGCGGTGTCGACCACTGTGAAGTCGGGGCTCTGCCAGCCCGCGGGGGTCTGGGCTGTCGGCTCGGCCTGGTGCTGGGTGTGGGTCTCGTCGTACATGATGATCTTGCCTTCCTGTCGGGAGGGGTGATGGCGCCGTGGTGGGCGCCGGGAGCCGGCCGGCCGGTTGCGGCCGGACGTCACTTGCAGAACGGCGTCTTGCCCATGGCGGATTCGATGCCGCCGAGGAGGAGCTTTTGGAACTCGGCGGCACCCGCGAAGGAGCCGTCGGTGGAGAAGTCCTTGGCGTCGTGGCCGAGTGTGGTCAGCCAGGCGCGGCCGCCGTCGTAGTACTGGCACCAGGCGACGGGGTGGTTCTCGCCGTGCCCGGGATGGTTGTAGTTGCCGGTCACGCCCTTGGCGAGGGTGCTCTCGTCGACGTTGGCCAGGACACGCACCCGTGTCGGCGCGGGAACGAGGTTGTACCACTCGTCGGAGAAGTTCCACTTGGAGGGCAGCGACTTCGTGGAGACGTCCCTGCGGTCGACGGTTTCGACCGTGCCGGGCTGCGCGGGGCCGTGGTCGTAGAAGTTGGCGTTGCCGAGCAGGCCCTCGTACCAGGGCCAGTTGTACTCGGTGCCGAACGCGTTGTGGACGCCGACGAATCCGCCGCCGCCGCGGACGTACTGCCGCAGGGAGGTCTGAGCCGCGTCGTCGAGGGCGTCTCGGCTGGTGGAGTAGAAGATGACGGCGTTGTACTTGAACAGGGTTGCGGGCGAGGCGAGTTGGGAGACGTCCTCGGTGTAGTCGACCTGGAAGCCGTTGTCCGCGCCCAGCTTGAGCACGGCCTTCTGGACGACGTTCGCATCGGTGAGGGGCGGATTCATGCCTGCGGCGAGCACCGGGCCGAGGTTGGCGTGGCGGGGGCCTGCGGTGCGGGTGTAGAGCAGGACCTTGAAGCCCTTGGTGGTGTCGAAGTTGCCCCAGTCGTGATAGCAGTGGGCGTCGACGCCGCGGCATACGCCGTAGTCGGGGTCGCCGAGTTCCTGGGCGCCCTGACCGATGCGGCCCTGCGCCATGCTGAGGGTGCCTGTGGCCACCAGGGCGACGGTGATGCCGACCGTCGTGGCGGCGCTGGTGAGCGCTGCATGCAGCGGACGCATGCGGAGTCTGGTTCTCATGGGCGTCCTTACGTCGTTCGAAAGAGCGTGGTGGGGCGGCCTCGCGGAAGGGGTCAGGGCCAGGAGCCGGCACTGGCGTGCAGGGCTGCCGCGAAGCGGCTACGAGAGCGCGGTGCAGCGGGCGGGCGGCTTACTGGACGACGATCTTGCCGGTGTTCTGCGGGGCGACCGGGTCGTTGTAGAAGTACTCGCCGGGGGTGTCGAAGGTGTACGAGTAGGACTGGCCCGGCATGAGGAGCCCGGTGTCGAACTCGGCCTCGAAGAAGGAGACCGCGCCGTGCGCGGACTTGTTGTCCGCGGGGTTGACGAAGGTGACCGTGGTGCCCTTGGCGATGCTCAGGTGCTGCGGTGCCATGGCGTTCTGGGCCACAAGGTTCTCGGTGGCGCCGGGGGCGTTCTTCGCGTTGTCCCAGGTCCGGCCGAGCGTGATGGTGTTCTTGGCGGTGTCGCCTGTCACGGCGGCGGTCCGGATCTGGTTGCGCTTGGACGGCGGGGTGGGGGCTGCGGCCGGCTTCACGGTGCCGCCGAGTTTGAACGCCCACAGGTGGTCGCCCCTGGGGATGTCCGGGTAGGGCAGTCCGTTTCCGCCGGCGAGCACGGCGATGTACTGCTCGCCGTCGATCTCGTAGGTCAGCGGGTTGGCGTTGACGCCGGCGCCGCACTGCCAGGTCCACAGTTCGCTGCCGTCACGGTCGTCGAGGGCGGTGAGCACGCCGTCGGGACGGCCCTGGAAGAGCACGCCGCCGGCGGTGCTGAGGACGCCGTTGCCGTGGGCGAGGGACCACTCGCCCTCCTGGCGCCAGGCCACGGTGTTGGTGCGCGGGTCGACGGCGGCGAGGCCGCCGGCGAAGTACTCGCCGAGGGGCCGTGCGGTGTTGACGCGGCCGCCATGGGTGTTGGAGTAGGCGGAGTTGATGAGGCCGTAGCCGACGTAGACCAGGCCGGTGCGGTGGCTGAAGGACGGGGAGGACCAGTCGGCGCCGCCGCCCGCGCCGGGGAAGATGATCGTCGCGCGGTCCCAGTGGGCCTCGAAGAGGCCGCCGGTCGGGTAGAAGGGCACCGGCCGGGTGGCCTTGTCGATACGCGGCTCGGTCTCGACGAAGGGCTCGCCCCCGGGGAACGGCTGGGTGGGGGCGGTCTTCTGGGCCGCGTGCTGCGGCACCGGACGCTCTTCCATGCCGTGGATCGGCTTGCCGGTGGCGCGGTCGAGCATGTAGTACATGCCCGTCTTGCTGCCGTAGACGACGATCTTGCGCTTCTTGCCCTTGACCAGGATGTCGGCGAGCACGGGGGACATGACGCCGTCGTAGTCCCAGATGTCGTGGTGCACGGACTGGAAGTGCCAGCGCCGCTGTCCGGTCTTGGCGTCCATGGCGACCAGGCAGTTGGCGAAGAGGTTGTCGCCGCCGCGGGTGGAGCCGTCCGTGCGGGGATAGGGGTTGCCGAACGTCCAGTAGACGATGCCCAGTTCGGGGTCGACGGCGGGGTGGATCCAGCAGACGGCGCCGCCGGTCTTCCAGGTGTCGCCCTCCCAGGTGTCGTTGCCGTACTCCCCAGGGCCTGGGGTGCCCCAGAAGACCCAGGCGACCTCACCGGTGCGGGCATCGAGGGCGTAGGCGCGGCCGCGGGCGCCGGCGGTGCTGCCCTGGGTGCCGATGTAGACGAGCCCGTCCCAGTACACGGCGGCTCCGGCGAGGCCGCCCTTGCTGCCGCCGCACTGGCCGGAAGCCGGGTCGCAGTCCGGGTTGCCCTGGTCCTCGACCATCAGCTCGCGGCTCCACACGACGGCGCCGGTCTTCTGGTCGAGGGCGTAGACCTTGTTGTCGCCGGAGATGGTGAACGCGAGGCCTTCGCCTAGGGCGAGGCCGCGCATGTTGGTGGTGTCGGTGCCGACGTTCGTCTTCCACTTCACCTGTCCGGTGCGGCCGTCGACGGCGAAGACGTTCTGCTGGGTGGTGGCCAGGTAGAGCACACCGTCCTGGGCGATGACGGCGCACTGCTGGGCGGAGGAGGTGGAGCCGTTCTCCAGGTTGATGTGCCAGGCGCCGCCGAGCTCGCGGACGTTGCCGGCGGTGATCTTCCTGAGCGAGGAGTAGCTGTGGTTGCCGAGGTTGCCGCCGACCTTGGGGTAGTTCGCGGCGGTGGCGGCGTGGGCCTGGTCGGGTACCGGCCGCGCCAGGTTGTCGGCTGTGTCGGCCTGGGCGGGTGTGCCGTTGAGCAGGGCGACGGTGGTGGCTGTTCCGGCTGCGGTCGAGGTGAGAAAGCTGCGTCTGTCCATGGTCCCTCTTTCATGACGAGTCCCGAAATACCCGTCAGTGGCGGGGCTGCGGAGTCTCAAGTGGGGGGAGGAGAGCTGCGGGGCGGATCATGGTCCGCTGTACGGTTCGGATGGTCCGTACTGTGGTTGCCGATTGGCGGAAAGCTACGTTAGGGATGCGCCGGGGGTGTGGCAAGAGATGTGACGCGGATTGTTCACGCGTCTTTCGGCTGGGGCAGACGGGCCGGGAGGACGTTGCGCGGGATCGGGCCCTTGTTGCGGCGGCCCTGCCCGGTCTCCTCCCACGCGTGCGCCAGGATGCCCACCGAGCGGCTGAGGACGAACAGGCCGCGGGCGAGCGGGGCGGAGAAGCCCAGTTCGGCGTAGATGACGGCGGTGGCTCCGTCGATGTTCATCGGAACGGGCCGTGCGCCGGCCCGGCGTCTTTTGAGGATGTCCTCGACCGCGAGGGCCGCGTTGAGGAAGTCGCCGCTGACGACGTTGTCGGAGACCGCCTGCTGGACGAGCTGGATCAGCGGGTCGCGCCGCGGGTCTATGGGGTGGAAGCGGTGGCCGAAGCCCGGAAGGTAGCGCGAGCGGCTCTGCCAGTCGGCCATGACCTCCTGGGCCGCCTCCTGCCAGCTGCCGCCCAGGGCGTGGAGGTCGCGGATGTCGGTGAGCATCTCCACGCACTGCTGGCCTGCCCCTCCGTGGGCGTCACCCAGCATGTTCACACCGGTGGCGACGGCGTTGTTGAGGCCGACTCCGCAGGTGGCCGCCATTCGGGCGGCGGCGATGGAAGGGGCCTGGGGCCCGTGATCGACACCTGCGACCAATGCGGCCTCGAGCAGGGACGATTCGCGTGGCGCGGGTGTGGTCGCGCGCAGCATCAGCCAGATGATGTCGACCAGGCTTGCCGTGCCGATGAGGTCCTGCACCGGGTGGTCGCGCAGTTCGATGCTGCCGGGTTCGATGTGGCTGACCGCGGTGGCCCACCACTGTGCGGCCTCACTGGCGTCGCTGTGAGCACTGGTCATGACGCGGCGGCCTCTCCGGCTGTCCGGGCGGCCGCGTTGAGCCAGCGGCTCGCGATCTCCTCACGGCGGGCGTTGTGTTCGCCCAGCAGCGGCGGCGGAGAGGGCGGGCTGAAGGCTTCCCCGTCGACGAGAACGCCGTTGCCCACGACATTCAGTGGCGGTCCGGGACGTCCTGGATGACTGAGGCTGGTGATGAAGTTCCGATGCGCCAGTTGTGGCTGTTCCAGGGCCTGGGGCACCGTGAGCACCCGGGCGGCGGGCACACCGGCGGCGTTCAGCTCGCGCTCCCAGTCGGCGGCCGGACGGCTCGACAGTGCCTCGTTCAGGGCGGTGTTGAGCTCGTCGCGATGGATCTTGCGCTGTTCCCGTTCGCCGAAACGGTCATCGGTGATCAGTTCCGGCGCTCCGGCCAGCCGGCACAGCGCCTCGAACTGGCGCTGCTGGTTCGCCGCGATGTTGAGCGGCCCGTCCAGGGCGTGGAAGGTGCCGGAGGGGGCCGCGGTGGGGTTCTGGTCGCTGAGCGGTTCGGGTGGGATCCCGCTGACCAGGTAGTTGGAGACGGCCCAGCCCATGGCGGACAGCGACGCCTCCAGCATGGAGACGTCGAGACGGCTGCCGTGCCCGGTGCGTTCGCGGTGGAGCAGGGCGGCGCTGATGGCGAACGCGGCCATCAGTCCACCGGTGGTGTCGCAGACGGGGAAGCCCACGCGCTGGGGCGCGGTCTCGGGGGTGCCGGTGATACTCATCATGCCGGTGAGGCCCTGGACGATCTGGTCGTAGGCCGGCGCGTCGCTCATCGGGCCGTCCTGTCCGAAGCCGGAGATGGAGCAGTAGACGAGACGTCCGTTGAGCTGGGCGAGGCGTTCGGCACCGTAGCCCATCCTGTCCAGGACACCGGCCCGGAAGTTCTCCAGCAGAACGTCCGCCCCGGACAGGAGCCGTTCGAAAAGGGCCCGGTCGGCGGTGTCCTTGAGATCGAGCTCCAGCGAGGTCTTGCCCGCGTTCTGGGCGAGGAAGGACGCGCCGACACCGTCCCGGTTGAGAGACGGATCGGGGCCCAGGTTCCGGGCCAGATCACCCTGGCCCGGACGCTCGATCTTGACCACCTCGGCACCCATGAGCATGAGCTGGTAGCTGCAGTAGGGGCCTGCCAGCACGTTCGTGAGATCGAGAACGCGTATTCCATCGAGTGGGCGAACGTGCATATGACGTCTCCTTCCAGCGGCGCCTGCTGCGGCGCCGCTGCCGGCGTGGTTAGGTGCGCGGCCCCAGGGGGTGGTGGAAGCCCTGCGAGGCGATGCGTGCGGCTGTTTCGCGCAGGTCGTCCGCGAACACCTCGATGTCCTGCTCCGTGATGCGCGCGCTGGGGCCGCTCAGCGAAAGGGAGGCGACCGTGACACCCGACTGGGTGCGGATGGGCACGGCAACGGCCGTGAGGCCGATGTCGCGTTCGCCGTGACTGGTGGCGTACCCGCGGCTTGCGGCCTCGTCGGCCCACAGCCGCAGTTGCTGCACATGGGGCACGCCGTGCGGGGAGGCGGCGGCGACCCGTTGCAGCAGCCCGTCGGTGGCCCCGATGAGCAACACCTTCGACGAAGCGCCGGCCCACAGCGGCAGTTCGTCGCCCACGCGCACCACATGCCGCAGAGGCTGAGGGCTTTCCTGCTGGGCGACGCAGACACGGTGGATGTCGCGGCGGATCATCAGATTCGCCGTCTCGCCGCGCCGGTCGACCAGTTCACGCAACAGCTTCTGCGTGTCCGGCGGCAACTCCCAGCTGGTGTGGGCCAGATGGGCCCAGCGCCACAGGCCGGGCCCGGCTGTGTAGCCGCCGGGCGTCGCCCACAACAGTCCGTACTGCTCCAGCGTCTGGACGAGGCGCACCACGGTTGTCTTGGGCAGGCCGGTCGCGTCGACCATGTCCTTGAGAGGAACGGTGGGCTGATCTTCGGTCAGCAGCGACAGGATGTCCAGAGCCCGGCGCACGCTGCGTACGCCGCCTTGTCCTTGCTCCGTGTCCATGCGCTCTCCTTCGTCAGTGGTCGGCCGCGCGGCCCGTTGCCGGGCGTGGCGCTCGAAAGGACAGCTTCCACCAGCCAAGGTCCATTCGAAAACCGCTGGTTTCAACTTCCTCATGCCGACCTATTGCCACGGCCTCTCGGCGCCCGTACGTTACACGCCAGTCCACAGAGCAGTCCACGGAAACCATCAGATGGTTTTTTCTGGAGACGTGATGCTGCAAGATCTCCTCAAGGCCGCCGACCAGAACGACGTGGTCGAGGCCCTCCTCTACAGCGCCGGATCCTGGGGCGGCGAAGGCCCTCCCACGGATCGCACCGGCCCCTACCTGAGGCGCACCGTCAGCCGCGCCCCTGCCGCGACCGAGCGTGAGATCGGCACAGCGGTCGCGCAGGCCGGCGGTTACGCGCGGCAGATGGCCGACCTCGCGCCCGCCGCCCGGGCCGACATCCTGGAGGCCGCCTCACGCAACGCGCTCGTCCACCGCGACCGGCTCGCCCGCCTGCTCGCCCTTGAACTGGGCAAACCCGTCAAGGACAGCCGCACCGAGATCGAACGGGTGGCTTCCACGTTCGCGGTCTGCGCGGCCGAAGCCCGCCGCATCGACGGCGAGACCCTGCCCGTGGCCGGTTGGAACACCGGCATCGGCAACACCGCCTTCACCTACCGGGCGCCCGCCGGAGTGGCACTGGCCATCACGCCGTTCAACGCGCCGGCCAACCTCCTCGCCCACAAGCTCGGTGCCTCCTTCGCGGCGGGCAACACCACCTTGGTCAAGGCCCCGCCGCAAGCACCGGCCGTCTCGGCCGCCGTCGTCGCCCTGCTCCTGGACAGCGGCATGCCCCACCAGGCGGTCCAGCTGCTGCACGGCGGCGGTGATGTCGGTGCCGCCCTGTGCGCCGCCGATCCGGTCAGCGTCATCAGCTTCACCGGCAGCGCCGACACGGGTGCCGCCGTGGCCCGCGCCGCGGGCCGAAAGCGGCTCGCCCTGGAACTGGGCGGAAACGCCGCCACGATCGTGTGCGAGGATGCCGACGCCGCGGCGGCCGCCAAGATCAGTGCCCGCACCGGATACAGCAACTCCGGCCAGAGCTGTATCTCCGTGCAGCGTGTCTACGTCCACCGGTCCCGCTACGCCGAATTCCTCGACGCCTTCACCGCCGCGGTCGATGCGCTGGTCGTCGGTGATCCACTCGACGACCGCACCGATGTCGGTTCCATGGTCGACGAGAACGCGGCCGAACGCGTGGTGGCCTGGTCGAGCGAGGCACGTCGGTTGGGCGCGAGTGTGATCCGCGGCGGCACCCGTGACGGCGCCACCGCCGCACCGACCATCATCGCCGACCCGCCCGTCCATGCCTCCGTGGTCGTGCACGAGGTGTTCGGCGCGCTGGTCGCCGTCCTGCCCTTCGACGACTTCGACACCGTTCTCGATCAGTGCAACGCCAGCCGTTACGGACTGCAGGCCGGCCTGTTCACCCACGACATCACCCGCATCCTCACCGCCTGGCGACGCCTGGAGGTCGGTGGACTGATCGTGAACGGGACCTCCAATTTCCGTCTCGACCATGTTCCGTTCGGCGGCGTGAAGGACTCCGGCTTCGGCCGCGAGGCCCCTCGGTGGCTCATCGAGGACTACACCGTCGTCAAGACCCTCGTGCTGCGCGGACTGTCCATCTGGGGCGACAGCCGTGAGCTGCCCAAGGAGAACTCGTGACCACTGTGACCGCCGCCGAAGCCCTCGTCGCCCAGCTCGAGTCCTACGGCGTGGAGTACGTCTTCGGCACCTGCGGGCACACCAACATCGCCCTGCTCGACGCACTCGGCCCGAGCTCGATCGAGTTCGTGATCGCCCGGCACGAACAGGCCGCGGCCCACGCGGCCGACGGCTACGCCCGGGCCACCGGCCGCCCCGGAGTACTGCTCACCCATGTGGGGCCGGGCATGATGAACGCCGTCACCGGCGTCGCCACGGCCGCCCTGGACTCCGTGCCGCTGGTCGTCATCACCGGCGACATCCCCTCCTACTACTACGGCCGGCACCCGCATCAGGAGGTCAACCTCCATGCCGACGCCGACCAGACCGCGATCTACCGGCCCTTCTGCAAGCGCACCTGGGAGGTCCAGCGGGTCCAGGACATCCCGCGTGTCACCGAGCGGGCCTTCTTCACCGCCGCCGGCGGCCGACCCGGGGCTGTTCTGATCAATGTTCCGATGGACCTGTTCAACCGGCCGGTCGCGCCCTACGACAGCGGCCACCCGCTGCCCGGGCACATCGGCCGGCCCGGCCTGGACGAGGCGACCGCCGACCGGATCGCCCAGGAACTGCTGCAGGCGCAGCGGCCTCTGATCTACTTCGGCGGCGGCCTGCGCGGCCCCCGTGCCCGCGCCGAACTGCTGGCCCTCGCCGAGCACCTCGACATCCCGCTCGCCCACTCCCTGATGGGCAAGGGTGTCGTCTCCGACCGTCATCCCCTGCTGCTCGGTATGCCGGGCTTCTGGGGACTGGAGAGCACCCACGAACGCACCAAGGGCGCCGATGTCGTCCTGGCGCTGGCCACCCGCTTCGCCGAGACCGACTCCAGTTCCTGGGACGCGACGTACACCTGGAACTTCCCGCCGAGCCGGCTGCTGCAGATCGACATCGACCCCGCCGAGATCGGCCGCAACTACCCTGTGCACATCGGTGCCGTGGCGGATGTGGAACTCGCCCTGGAGAAGATCGGTGCGGCGGTCCGGGCCCGCCGGAGCACGCCCGTCTCCCGTCCGGGCCTGCGCGGGAGCATCGCCGCCGCGCGGACCGGTGTGTTCGACGCGGCACGCGAGGCCGGACGCAGCGACAACTTCCCGTTGCGGCCCCAGCGCATCCTGACCGACCTTCGCGAGGCCCTGCCGAACGACGCGATCCTGGTCACCGATGTCGGCTGGAACAAGAACGGCGTCGCGCAGTGTTACGAACTGCCCGAGGAAGGCCGCTTCATCACTCCGGGAGGCGCATCCACCATGGGCTTCGGCCCGGCCGCGGCCGTCGGCGTGCAGATCGCCCAGCCCGAGCGCGTCGTGGTCGCCCTCATCGGTGACGGCGGCATGAGCGCCCAGCTGCCCGCGGTGCCCATGGCGGTCGAGCAGGGCGCGCCCGTCATCTTCGTGGTCATGAACAACCGCGCCCACGGAACCATCGCCGACCTGCAGTCCTCGTCGTTCGGACGTTCCTACGGCTGCGAGTTCACCGACGCCGAGGGCCGGCCCTACAGCCCGGACTTCGCGCAGTACGGCGAGTCCTGCGGCGCCGCCGGCTACACCGTCACCGCACCCGGCGATCTGCGCAAGGCGCTCGACGACGCCATCGCCCGCCGCCGCCCGGCTGTCCTCGATGTCCCCATGGTCAACGAGCCGGTGCCCACCCCGGGTCACTGGAACATCAAGGACATCTACGCCGGCCGCTTCCCTGCCGACACCCTCTGACCCCCATCTGTGCAACGCCCGCCGGCCCCGGCATCACGGGTCGGCGGGGTTCGCGTCGCCTCCCCCACCCCTGCCTTCCGACCCACCGACACCGACGAGGTGACCATCATGTCCCGCATCTCTCAGCCTCCGGCCCCACGCACCCTGCTCGCCGCCGCCATCGCCGTGGCCGCGACCCTCACCGCCTGCAGCGCACCCGGCGACTCCGACAAGGGCGGCAGCTCCGACTCGGGCCCCATCAAGATCGCCGTCGTCGACGCCCGCAGCGGCCAGCTCTCCTCTCTGGGCGACTGGGAGTACAAGGGCGCCAAGCTCGCCGTCGACGAGTGGAACAAGAAGGGCGGCATCAACGGCCGCAAGATCGAGCTGAAGTCGTTCGACGACCAGGGAGACCCGACCACGGGCACCAACCTGGCCCGCAAGATCTCCAGCGAGCACTACATCGCGATGATCGGCACCGCCGAGAGCGCCGTCACCATCGCGATGGCGCCCGTCCTGAAGCAGGCGGGGATACCCAACATCACCTCCGGCCAGTCCGACGGACTCGTGGCCCTGAAGAGCGAGTTCCTGTTCCTCAACGGTCCGACCAGCACCACCTACGACAGCACGCTCGCGAAGCACCTGATCCAGGACAAGGGCTACAAGAAGATCGCGATGATCACGAACAACGGCTCCTACGGCACCGGTGAGCACGACGCCTTCACCAAGGCAGCCAAGGACCTCGGCGTCACCCCGGTCACCGATCAGGTCGTCACCACCGACCAGAAGGAATTCAGCGCCGCCCTCACCAAGATCCGCGCGAAGAAGCCGCAGGTGGTGTTCATCGGCTCGGAAGAGGTCGAGGCCGGCCTCATCGTCAAGCAGGCCCGCGACCTGGGCATCACCGTGCCGTTCGCGGGCGCCGCCCCGCAGGGCACCCCGGTCTTCACCCAGACCGCCGGCAAGGAGGCGGCGGAGGGCACCATCGTCAGCTCTCCCTACCTCGGCAACGACGTCAGCCCGGCGGCACAGAAGTTCGCCGCCGCCTACAAGGCCGCCTACGGCGAGGACGCCGAACTGCACGGAGCCAAGGCCTACGACGGCACCAGCATCCTGCTCACCGCGTTGAAGAACAGCAAGGTGGCGACCGGCAAGAAGCTCGCCGACGCGATCCGCGCGACCCGGTACGACGGCCTGCTCGGACAGTTCCAGTACGGCGCCGACGGCGTCGGCATCACCAAGACCAGCATCGGAGTCATCAAGTCCGGCGCGCTCGTCGCGCAGAACTGAGGACGACGTGCAAGACACCCTCCAAACACTCGTCAGCGGTCTGAGTCTCGGGGCCGTGTACGCCCTGGTCGCGATGGGCTTCTCCCTCGTCTACCGCACGATGGGGCTGGTCAACTTCGCGCACGCGGACATCGCCATGATCGGCGCGTACGCCGCGTCCACGTTCTACCTGACGTCGAAGCTGCCCTTCGCCGTGGCCATGGTGACCGCCATCGTGGTCACCGGGGCCATCGGCCTGGTCATCGAGCGGGTACTGCGCCCGCTGGAGAACAAGGACTTCGACCTGATGCTGATCGGCACGATCGGCTTCGGCATCGTGCTCCAGGCGGTCGCCGTCCTCATCTGGGGCACCACCGGCCGCGCCGTCCCCTCGCCCCTCCACTCCGCGCCCCTGGACATCTCCGGCATCCGGGTACGCACCTACGACCTGCTGGTCATGGCGGTCGCCGCGATTGCCGTCGTCGCCCTGGCCCTCTTCCTGTCACGCACCAAGCGCGGCGCGGCCATGCAGGCGGTCGCGATGGACCACGAGGCGGCCACCGCCGTAGGAATCAACGTGGGCCGCAGCAACGCCCTGGCCTTCGCCATCGGAGCCGGACTGGCCGCCCTCGCGGGCGGCCTGGTCGGCCCCATGCTCTACGTCGACGCATCCCTCGGCGGGGCGCTGGGCATCAAGGGCTTCGCCGCGGCGATGCTCGGCGGTTTCGGCTCGGTCCAAGGGGCAGTGGTGGGCGGCATCGCGATCGGCGTCCTCGACTCCTACGCGGCCGGCCACTTCCAGGGCTACTCGGTCCTGGTCACTTTCCTGGTCTTCACCGTGGCGATCATGATCCGGCCCACGGGGATCTTCGGCGAGAGGACGGTCAGCCGCGCATGAAGAGCCGCATTGCCACGACAGTCGCGATCGTCGTCGCCGCCTGGGTACTCCCCTACGGTCTGGGGAGCTACACCATCCACGTCGTGAACATCGCCCTCATCTATGCCCTGCTGGCGATCGGGATGGGCCTGGCGATGGGCATCTCCGGCCAGATCAACCTCGCCCAGGTCGCGTTCTTCGGCGTCGGCGCCTACACGGTGGCCATCCTCACCACCCACTACGGGTACGGCTTCTGGGCCGCGGCCCTGCTCGCCGTCCTGGCCACCGTCATCACCGGCCTGTTCGTCGGCATCCCAGCCCTGCGAATGCAGTCTCACTATCTGGGGATCGTGACCCTCGGTCTCGCCCTGGGATTCATCAACTGGATCACCAACGCCCACATCTCCGGCGGCGCCGACGGCATCTCCGGTGTCCCCGGCCCCACACTGCCCGGTATCGATCTCTCCAGCGAGTACCTCTACTACTACCTGGAAGCCGTGGTCTTCGGCCTCGCGCTCGTCTTCGGCCTCTTCGTCGTCCGCACCTCGCTCGGCCGTCGTCTGCGCGCCATGCGCGACGACTCCCTGGCGGCCGGGGCAATGGGTGCGGAGATCCCGCTGCTGCGGATGACAGCCTTCCTCCTGGCCAGTTTCTACGGCGGCCTCGCCGGAGTCCTCTATTCGGGTCTCATCCGGTACGTCGCACCGGAGACGTTCTCCATCGGGAACATGTTCATCCTGCTGGCGATGGTCATCATCGGCGGCCGCCGATCCCTGGTGGGCTGTGTGGTCGGAGCCATCGGACTGACTCTGGTCCGGGAATGGCTGTCGGACTTCTCCACCTACGCCCAACTCGGCTACGGCATCGTCGTCGTCCTCATGGTCGTGTTCGCGCCGACCGGTCTCGCCGGCATCCCGGCGCGGCTGCGCGGCGTGTACGAGCGTCGGCGCGGCCGGGAGTCCGTCCGCGCCGAACTGCGGCCCTTCACGCCCTACTCCCCCATCGAGCGTTCCGACACCGCGGACGTGCTGCTGGCGGTGGAAGGCGTCACCAAGCAGTTCCGGGGACTGCGAGCGCTCGATGAGGTGTCCTTTGCCGTGAACGACGGCGAGATCCGAGGGATCGTCGGTCCCAACGGCTCCGGAAAGACGACCCTGTTCAACGTGATCAGCGGCTTCTACCGGGCGACCGCGGGCACGGTCCGCTTTGCCGGCAGCGACACCACCGCTGCGCGGCCCTACGCCCTGTCGCTGGCCGGCCTGTCCCGCACCTTCCAGAACCTGCGCCTGTTCGGGCAGCTGACCGTCCGCGAGAACATCCTCGTCGCGCTCGACCGCAGCCGCACCCGGTCGATCTGGCAGTACGCCGTGTGGCAGCCGGGAGTGTGGGCGCACGAGCGTCGGCTGCGGGCACAGGCGGCCGAGGTCCTCGAGCGCTTCGGTCTCGCGGACTTCGCGGACGCCGGCCCCACGGCACTGCCGTACGGCATCCAGCGCCGTATCGAGATCGCCCGCGCCATGGCGGGCCGGCCCCGGCTGCTGCTGCTCGACGAACCGGCCGCCGGTCTCAACGGCGAGGAGGTACAGCAGCTCATCCGCATCGTCCGCTCGATCAGGGACAGCGGCACCACCGTGATCCTCATCGAGCACAACATGGGACTGGTGATGTCGCTGTGCGAGAAGGTCACCGTCCTGTCCAGCGGGAACGTCATCGCGGAGGGCACTCCTCAGCAGGTCGTGACCGCACCGGAGGTCATCGAGGCCTATCTCGGCGAGTCCGACCTGGCCGAGCTCGGCATGGACACTCCCGAGGCCGACCAGTCCGACCGTGCGAAGGAGGCGACCTCGTGAAGGTCATCGCAGGCACCACCGCAGAGTGCCTGAGTGTGCGGGAACTGAGCGTGCACTACGGCGGGGTCCAAGCCGTCAGCTCCATCGACTTCACCGTGGAGCCCGGCCAGTCCGTCGGCATCATCGGCGCCAACGGCGCCGGCAAGACCTCCACCCTCAAGGCGCTCATGGGCCTGGTCCCGCGCAGCAGCGGCATCATCCACCTCGGCAACAAGGACCTCACCCGGGTCAAGGCCCGCGACATGGTCCGCCACGGCATCGGCTACGTCCCCGAGGGCCGGCACGTCTTCCCCGGACTGCCCGTCGAGAAGAATCTCCTCCTGGGCGCCTACTCCCGCGCCTGGGACAAGGACACCCACCAGCAACTCGACGAGATCTACGCTCTCTTCCCCGTATTGAAGGAGATGCGCGAGCGTCTGGCAGGGGCGCTGTCCGGCGGGCAGCAGCAGATGCTCGCCATCGGCCGTGCCCTGATGGCCCGGCCGCGTCTGCTGGTGCTGGACGAACCGTCCATGGGCCTGTCGCCGAAGCTCGTCGGCAGCATTCTCGACGTGCTGTTGCGGCTGCGCGAGGAAGGACTGAGCCTGCTCCTGGTGGAGCAGAACGCCAAGCTCACCTTCGGGGTGACCAGTCACTGCATCGTGATGGAGAACGGTCAGGTCGCCATGCGAGGCACCTCCGCACAGCTCAGCCACAACCCGCGGGTGCGGGAGGTGTACCTGGGACTTTGAATCCTCCCCTCCCTGAAAGGGAGGGGATTCCTGGCTCAGGCTCCCTCCGAGAGCGGCGCTCCCGGAGGTCTTACGCCCTCGCCACCAGCCGGGTTGAGACCAGCCCGGACCAGCATCACGCGGGCGGAGTTCTTGTCCCTGGGAGACACGGCCCCGCACGCGTTGCAGGTGTAGGTGCGTTCCGAAAGAGGAAGTGCGTGCTTGGTTCTCGCTCCGCACTGTGCGCAGTCCATGGTGGTGTGCGCGGGGTGCACGAGACGGACGGGAAGAGGTGGCGAACACCCCACACCGTGCGGCGCGGGCCCGAATCCTGGTCGCCGGCGGCGGCCCCGCCGGCATGGAGACGGCCAGTCTGATGGCCGAGGACGGGCACACCGTCCGGCTACTGGAGGCGGGATCGCGGCTGGGCGGGGCGTTCCGTCCGGCTGCGGGTCTGCGGCAGCACCCGGACCACCGGCTCCTCCTCGACCGGCTGGAGGGCGAACTCGACCGGCTGGGTGTCGTCGTACACACCGAACGGCCCGTCGACGAGGAAGTGTTGGCGAGCAGAGACGACGCGATCGTCGTGACCACCGGCGCTGTCGGCCGGGACGCAGCAGGTCTGCTGCGTGCGGGAGCCGGCCTGCGTGACACGTTCGACGTGCGGACATGGCCGGCGGCGGGAGGCGGGCGGACCACTGCCTGATCTGGGGCGCCGACCGTGATGGGGTGGCCGTGGCGGATCACCTGGCGACGACCGGTACCACCGTGGTTCTCGTCGGCTCGCAGACCACCCTCGCGCCGGAGGTCGGACGTCGGGCCAAGATCCTCACCGTTCCCCGGCTGGAGCACCATCCGAGCGTCCGGATCGTACTCGACGCCGACGTGACGGAGCTGGAGGAACGGCCGGTGAGAATCCGCACGGCCGGTACCGAGGAGTGGATCGACGCGCCCGGTCCGCTGCTCGTGTCGCAGGGCACAGTGCCCGACACCCGGCTTCTCGACGCGTGCCTGCGCCGCAGGCCCCGGCTGGGGGTATATCCGGTGGGGGCGGCGGACGAAGCGGGCACCTCCCTGAACCAGTGCTTCGCCTCCGCCGAGCAGACGGCCAGGACGCTTCGCTCACGCCTGTGAGACCACCGGCTGTACCCGCTGCGCGGCAGTGCCCGTCAGATAGTTGACGACCATGTCTCCGAGCATGGTGCGAAACCGGTCACGGTGCACCGGCGCCAGCAGGTCGCAGTCGAACAGCGCTGCGAAGGTGTGCCGGTTGGCCACCGGGAAGACACAGAACGAGCTGATGAAGGCGTGCATGCCGATCGCATCGACGTCAGCGGTGATCTGCCCGTTCTCCCGTCCCCGGCGCAGGATCCGTTCGATGACCGCGAGCGCCGGGGTCCGCAGGTCCGTCAGGTGCCGCGACCGGGCCAGGTGACGACCCCGGTGGACGTTCTCGATGCTCACCAGGCGGACGAAGTCGGGGTGGGCCTCGTGATGGTCGAAGGTCAGCTCCGCCAGCCGTCGCATCGCCTCCACCGGGTCCTGCTCATCGGCGTCCAACAGCAGCTCCTGCTGGCGGATTTCGCGGTACGCCCCCTCCAGGATGGCTGTGAACAGGCCTTCCTTGCTGCCGAAGTAGTAGTAGATCATCCTCTTGCTGGTACGGGTCCGAGCGGCGATCTCGTCCATGCGTGCGCCGGCGTACCCGGCTTCAGCGAACTCCGCTCTGGCTGCCGCGAGTATCTCGCGCCGTGTGCGGTCGGCGTCGTGCGAACGGTGCTCGTCCGAAGGGGCAGCCGTGCCCATGTGAACCCCCATCGCCCGCCCCCGGCCGGAGGCGCGACGTGCCCTGGGCGCGGTCGGGGCATCCGTGCCACTTCCCGTAGCGCGCCGATCCTGATATGGATAACGAACTAGTTCGTACATTACTCTTATGGAGTCGGAATGAACCAGCACTCGTACCTGGTCGGGTTGATTGCGCCGGGCGCCGAGTTCTCGGTCAGCTCCGAACTCCACCGCCGCGAAGCGGCGCGCCACGAACTGCGCTACCTGTGCCGGCACCTGGGCGGCCAACGCGATTTCGGCACCCTGCTGAACGATTGCAGAGCCTTCGGGTTCTCGGGGCTCAGCGTGGCCACATCCACCGATCACCCGGTGTCTGCGGCCATGGACGGACTGTCCTGGTCCGCCGCCAGAACAGGCACGGTCACCACCGTCATCTACGAGACGGACGGACGGGCCACCGGCCACGACACCGGCATGGAAGCCTTCACCACCGCCTTCGAACAGAACATGCCGGACGCCGGCCTTTCCCGGGTCGTACAGGTCGGCGCAACGGGTGCTGGTGTGTCCGCCGCCCACGCGCTCGCCGAACACGGCGTGGAACACCTGATCCTGGTCGACACCGACCCGGCTCGAGCCTCAGCCCTGGCCGAAGCCGTGAACCGGCACGCAGAGAACCGACCCGCCAAGGCCCGTCCGGTCGAGACCCTCGACCATCACCTGAAGCAGGCTGACGGACTCGTCAACGCCCTCCCCCGCACGGACAGCTCCGACCAGCTGACCCAGGCGCTCACCGAGTCGCTGCGCAGCGACCTGTGGATCTGCGACCTCGACTACCGCCCTGCCGCAGCATCGCTCGCGCAGGCGGCACGAACTCTGGGGTGCCCGGTACTGCAGGGCGGGAGCCTGCTCGTCCACGCGGCAGCGCGAAACTTCCGACTCGTCACGGGTCGACACGCGCACACCTCACACATGCTCGGGGACTTCGCCGACCTGACGGCCGAACCGGCCGCTCACAGCTGAAGCCGGACCTGCGATGCGTACAAGCAGCACGTCGGTCACGCAGACGCGCGCTCGACCCGCGCACGGACCCGGCAAGGCCGCCCGCCAGTCTCGGAGAGTCACACGGCACGCCGCCGGTCTTCGCGAGGACCTGGGGGCAGTGCACTGCAAGAGGGGTCGCCCCGTCCCTGGTGTGAGGCCGGCTGCCGCCTCACCCGGACGACCCCCTCACCTCGCTACCCGCCCAGGCCGGAGACACCATGAAGGCGAATACGGCCCGACCCTCACCTGCGGGCCGCTCCCCTTTTCTCGTTCAGCGTGCTTCTACCGGCGTCCGCCCTCAACCTGATCGTCAGGCGCCCGATGTTGAGATGCGGTGGCGTGGTTTCAGGGAGCGCCGCAGCTCGTGGCTCCGCCGGGGCAGGTGACGTTGTCGTTGGACACCGCGCCCGCGAGCATCAGCACCAGGACGATGAGAGCCAGGATGATCACAGGTACGTTGTCCGCAGCCCAACTGCCGTGCTCGCGCGGAGGTTTCGGAGCGCTGGGCTGTGGGCTCGCAGTGTCGCGTGCGGGCTCGACACCAGGCCCTTCGTGTCCCTCTGTCACCATCACGCCACCCGCCGTCGTTGTCCCTTTCACGATGACACGGCATCGGACCTCACCCGTCAAGCCCCTCGCCGTGCCGGCTTTCCGGGGAAGTGCGCCTCGTTGAGGCCCTGTCGGTGAATGGGCAGGTACCCACTGTCTGCGCTTCCGCCCGCCCCTCACCACTCATCCCCCAGCGTGCAGCTGCACCGCACGGGATCTGCCTCGATGTCGCCCGCTCCTACGTCGCTGTCCACGGCCACTTCCTCCCGCCAGCCACAGCGGTGTGGGAGGGCGCAGCGGTGGGGGTGTTCGCTAACCTGTTTCTGAACCTCAGCCGACGTGGTCCGCGTCCATGTAGCGTCGGCGCCAGGGGGTGCGATGAGCTTCGACGAGAACGAACCGCAATCTGTTCGCGAACAGCGCTTCGCGGCAGAACGGGCCGACCGCAGAGTGGCTCGCAAGGCCGTGCCGCTCGACTCGTGGGGAGCCCACGTCGGCGCGGTCATCGTGATCGTCGCCCTGGTCCTCCTCAGCTGGTTCGGCAGGCTGGTCGCTCTGGGCATCGTCAGCGGAATCTTTCTGCTCTGGTTCGCCTCAGCCCTGGCGTGGGCCTACGCCGACGGGGACCACGGTCGACACGCCCTCCAGCGGGCGTACAACGTCACCTTCGGATGGGGCGACGGGTTCTGAGCACCAAGGCCAAAGCAGAGGGGGAGGTTTGACGAGCGATGTCGACCCGGTGGGGAGCAGTACGCCGATGAGCTGACGACCGACGTTGTGCGCCCACGGCGCCGTCAGCCGGGGGCGTGAAGACGGACTCCAGTGCATGCCTGCGACGTCGATAGGGCCACCCTGTCATGTCGGTGCCGGACAGACGCAGGAGGTCGAATGCGCCGAAGCGTGCCGACCATTCGTCCGCGGCCCGGGCCGCCCCGGCACCACGCTGCAGCCTCTCGAAGGCGAGCCGTCCCGCCTCCCATACGATCAGTTCGCCGTCGAGCAAGGTCGCATCGGGCAGCTGCGCGGTACCGTCCACGATTTCCAGGAAACGCCGGCGCTAGCTGGGTGCCGCGGCGCAAGCGCAGCTCTACCCGGCCTGCGTCGACGGAGAGCAGAGCCCGGTACCCGTCCCATTTCGTTTCCGCGGCCCACCGCGGTCGCAGGTCCGGCCCGGGTGGGGGTGTCAGTATGGGCTGGGGCAGCGTCCAGGTCACGCGGCATGTCTTCCACGTCCGCCGGCCGACGGGCCCGACAGCACCCGTACGCGCGGTGTCCGCCTTGGCCAGAGGCGGGCGGACCGTGTCGCGTCAGGCGCCTATTGGGCGGATGCCGGTGAAGCAGGAGCACCTGTCGGCTTCCGTGTCCGGCCCAACTGGGGGCTGGAGGGCGCGAGCGGTTCAGGAGAGCCGGTACCTCTGCATCGGCAGCAACCACCCCTGCGAGAAAGCCCTCATCCGGATTTGCGCGACCGGGCTGTTCCCTGAGCGCGTGACCTCTTCTCCGTACGACTTCGACCCGGAAGATGAGGGGGCAGGATTTCTGCGGCCTGCGGACGATGCCTTCTGGGACGGTCTGGGCGTGGCGGTTGCCTCAGGCCGCGCCGGGGTCCTGGAAGAGATGTTCGTCGAGGGTGCGACGCGCTGGCACTCCCTCACCCTCGACATCCTCGGTTCGGTTCGCGCCGGCCTTGCTCCGCGTGCCCGTCCGGCTGCTCGGCGAGATGCCGACCCACCGCGCCGGCACCGTGCGGTCGAGGTCGTGGCGCTGCCGTCGCTCTGAGCGGCGGATCGCGCTCCACAGAACCATCGCCAGGTCCTGGCGTGAAGGGGACCATGTGAGCCGGTCGTTCGAGGTGGCTCTTCGGACACCGGTCGGCTCCGGGCGCCCGGTTCGTCCGGGCGGGTGGGGCGTCCAGAGCAGTCCAACGTCCTCCAGCCCCGAGGGCATTACGGCACAACTCGCGATCCCGTTACGGACAGCTCCCTATCCCCAACACCCCCTTTGTCGGCCGGTGTTCGGCCCAACATCCGAGGAGAGCTGTGACGGAAGCAGGATCCGCCCCGTTACTACGGGAGACCACGACGAAAGGTATAGCGGGCCGTGTCGCCGCGATGTCCCGCACCCTGTTCGGCACCGACCTGCCGGTGGGTCTGCGCGTATGGGACGGCAGCAGCGCGGGCCCGCAGGACGGTCCCGCGCTACTGCTGCGCAGTCCCAGGGCCGTCCGGCATCTGCTGCGCAGCCCCGGTGAGATGGGGCTGTCCCGCGCGTATGTCACCGGTGGGATCGATGTCGAGGGCGACTTCCGACAGGCCCTGCACACGTGCCTCGACTACGTCCGGACGGTCCGGCGGAATGGGGTCCGCACGCTCGGCGCGCTGCCGTCGCTGCTGCCGCTCGGCGTGCAGCTGGGCGCCCTCGGCCTCCCCCCGAAGCCACCGGCCGAGGAGGCCGGACTCACCGGACGCACCCACACCCCTGGACGCGACCGGGCTGCGATCGCCCACCACTACGACCTGGGCAACGAGTTCTACCGAACCGTCCTCGACGAGACCATGGCCTATTCCTGTGGCCTGTGGACCTCCGAGGCCCCCGAGTACCGTCCCGCCGACGCCCAGCGCGACAAGCTCGACCTCATCTGCCGCAAGCTCGGCCTGCATCCGGGCTCCAGTCTGCTGGACGTCGGCTGCGGCTGGGGTTCGCTGGTCATCCACGCCGCCGAACGAGGGGACTTCGGACCAGGTCGCCACCCATCCGCGCGCCTTCGCCATCTGTGGGGTGGTTGCGGACGGGGCCGAAGCCTGGGGCGGTGAGACGCGGACGTGGTCGCGGAAGCGCGTTCGGTGAAGACCGGCGTGCCTGGCGACTTCCCGGCGGAGGTGGATCGAGAAGCGGCGCCGGAGGGCCCTTGCGTGTGCATTCCAGAGGGCGGCGGCTTCGTAGTGGTACGAGTCGGGAGTGAGTGGTGTTCCCAAGGCCGGGCTTTGGTCGTGGCGGTGGGTGCCGCAGTGGCAGGCCCGGCCATCGCCACGCATGCCGGACGCAGGCCACCGTTGAACGGGGCGTGCGGCGGCGCGGCAAGCGGGCGTACCCCGGGCTGAGCTCCGGCACGAGGCGCCCCCAGTTCGATCCCGCCCGGCATCCGAGTGCCGACGACCCGCGCGGCGCGAGCCGGGCGGAACAGGGAGACCG
Organism: Streptomyces sp. NBC_00659; assembly: GCF_036226925.1. Taxonomy (NCBI): domain Bacteria; kingdom Bacillati; phylum Actinomycetota; class Actinomycetes; order Kitasatosporales; family Streptomycetaceae; genus Streptomyces; species Streptomyces sp. NBC_00659. Next base: position 268,599 of record NZ_CP109031.1, read on the forward strand.
GCTGCCTGATCCCCTGGCGCGCCGCCGGTCCCGCCCGTCCAGTGGCACAGCTGGTGCCGGGAAGGAACCGCGGCCCCGGGCAAGCTCGTGTACGGGTGCGAGGCAGACCGGCCGAGGTTCGCGGGGGAATCATGCAGATCATCGAAGTGACCGGCTATGCCGTCCGATCTGCCGTGATCACCATGAGGCGGACAGGCACGCCACTCGAGTTCGTGATCTTCCCGATGCTGCATGTGGCTTCGTCGACGTTCTACTCCCAGGTCCGCATCAGGCTCCGGGAATGCGACCTCATCGTCATGGAGGGAGTCAGAGGGAGATCGGCCGCAGTGAGTGCCCTCACGCTCGCGTACCGGTTCACCCCGATGCGGCGGCGCAACGGCTTGCAGTTGCAGCGCGACGAACTGCTGATTCCCGGGGACGTACCCGTCATCAACCCGGATGTGACCGCCGCTGAGGCGATCGCGGACCTGAAGGAGATGTCGCGGTGGACATACCTGCTCCTCCTGGTCGCGGCTCCCGTGATGGGCCTGGTGTTCGCGCTGCGCGGACCGCGCGCCTTCCTCGATGAGGACCTTGTTGTCGAGGACCTGCCGTCGACGCTGCGGGCGGAGATGCTGGCCGACGACCCTCTGGTCCACGCGTTGACCGATCGGCGAGACCAGCGGTTGCTCGACGCGCTCGGCGAGATCCACGCGGAGCGCGGCGGCGAACCGATCCGCGTGGCAGTCGTCTATGGCGCCGGCCACGTCCCGGCGACGGTTTCGGGGCTGATGGATCGTTACGGGTACCGGCCACGTGAAGCGGAATGGCTTACCGTGCTGATACCGGCGTAGAGAGCCTGGCGGCCGGCCGAAGTCTGGCGGCCGGCGACTGCGCGAGGTCCTGCGCACCTCGAATGCACTGGCCCCGAACGAGGCAGCCCCGGATCCCCTTCCCCCGGGTCGGACCGGAGAAGGGGCCGGCTTTCACACGGCAGTTGGCGTCAGTCGGTGACCCGTACGACGCCCGAGGCCGTGGCTTCCGCGCCTGCCCCGTCCGCCGGGGTCGAGGTCAGCCGCCAGGTGTACGCGCCGGTCGGCACCGGGGTTCCCGAGTCGGACGTGCCGTCCCAGGAGATCCGGAGCGCGCTGAGCGTCTTGCCTCCCGTCCAGGTGCGTACCACCTCGCCGGTCGCCCGGTGGATGAGTGTGACCCGCCAGGATGCCGCGGGCTAGCAAGCGACAGCCATCGCCATCCCCGTGGGCAGCCGCACGCGGCCGTGGTCGGCTGACCACGGCAAGGTGAGGCTGCGACGCGGCTCGCCTCGGTACGCGTGCCTCGTGGGTCCGTTCCCGATCACGTACACGGCTGAGTCGATTCCCTCGGAAGACCGTAGGAAAGGGCCGGGCCTGGCAGACTGTGCGCCACCTGGGGGGAGAGATTGTCGTGCCGGATGAGCTGACCGTCCGCCGGATACTCGGGGACCAGCCGTTCGCCGAGATCGGCCGGCCCGTGTGGGCGGTGACCGACGCGCGTCACGGCTGCGTCATCGCGGCCGGTGACCTCGGGCACGTCATGTGGCGCGGTACGGGCCACTGGCTCGGCCACCGGATCGGCGTGTACGAGGCCGGCACCCTCCGTCCGCGCCACGTCGTCGCCTCCCGCTACTCGGTATGTGCCATCGAGCCTCACCCCGAGCTGCCGCTCGTCGCCGTCGGCACCGGCCGCTACGACGGCTCGTGGGATTTTCAGGGACAGCTGCTCCTGCTGCACCTGGAGACCGGGCGCGTGACGGACCTGCTGAGCAAGAGCCGCCAAGTACGCCACCTGCGCTGGCTGGAGGACGGCAGGCTCGCGATGCTGCTCTCCCCCGAGGACAAGGACGGCGGCTTCGGCGAGGGATTCGAGCTGGCCGTCGCGGTGGACGACTGGCTGTCTGCTCCGGCCGGTCTGGTCGACCCCGACGACACACGCCATCCGATGGTCGAGAGCGGGCTCCTCTACGACCCGCGTGTGGAGGACACCCTCGCGCGGCTGACGGAGGGCCGGTGGCGGCGGCGGGCGGAGGTGCGGGACCTGGCGGTGCTGGCCGACGGCCGGGTGCTCGCCACCGGCCGGCACACGGACCTCGAATGCTGGGATCCGTCGGGCGCGCTGAGGTGGGCTCTTCCCGCGGACGGGGAGGGGAGCGTCCGGGTCGAGGCGGCCCCTGACGGCGAGTCGGCGTGGGTGACGTACCGGGGCTACCGCCGCGACGAGGTGACGGGCCGCCCGGTCGACCGCGCGACCGCTGTTCGGCGGATATCGACGGCGGACGGCGGTGCGTTGGACTGCGTGGACGTGCCGTCGGTCCCCGCACTGTGCGCCGCGGACGACGGTTGGCTCGCCCTGCGCCCGCAAGGGCGCGAGGCACACCCCACGCTGCTGCTCGCCCCCACGCATCAGGAGGCGGCACGCCTCGGCCTCGCCCCCAACCGCTCCAACTCCCCGGCGCTGCGCGTCAGACACAGCGCCCGTCTGCTGTACGTGGACGGCCCCGGACCGGACGACGACGCGCCATGGATCCACGCGATCGATCCTCCAGGTACCCATGGCCCCGCCACTCTGCGCGCCCTCTTCCCCCTGCGCTGGGACCCGGCGTCCGCACTCCAGCCCTGGTACGGCCCCGCCGTCGAGCTGACACACACCCTCGTCCACGCGGGCCGGTCGTACGAACAGGGCGCCACCTACGCGGAAGCCCGCGAGGGCACATGCGTCGCGAGTCGCCGGATGCCGGACGGAAAGGTGCGCTGGGTGTACGGCACCGACAAGCCGCTCGCCGATCTCGACGGCGACGAGCGGAGGGTGTACGTCGTGTATCTCACTGGTGAGGTGGAGACCCTGGACACGGCGACGGGCGAGGTGCGAGCCCGGCACACCCTGCACGCGCACGGCCACCCGGTCACGCCCGTGTCCGCCGCGTACCGGGCGGAGCAACAGCGGCTGGTCGTAGGGACGGTGGACGGGCGGATCCTGGACTGCTCGGTCTCGGGTTGACCGGGTCGGTCGAGCCACCGGCCAGTGCCCCTCCTCGTGGATACGAACGGCAATTCTCACGGTCAGCGAGGTCTTGCCTGCTCCCCCGCCCACCGCTCGTGTGGCCACGCGACTTGCGGCCTTCACGCCTTCACGCCTTCACGGTGGGGGTGTGGTCACGCCTCGGATCCTTGTTCGAGTCGCCGGCATCTTCGGCAGGGGGCAGCGTGCGGAATGGCTGCTTCGTGTGACTGAAGGACGGAGTCACCCCGCAAGCAAGACAAGGAGCGCGCTACTTGGCCAGGCCGGCCAAGTAGCGCGCTCAGGGTTCTGCACGGCGTACATCGCAATGACGCTTCTGTGAGGGGAAGCGGTCCGTGCGCGTCGCCTACCGCACGGCGACGTAATCGCCGGTCGACGACTTCGCGCCGGAGGTGGAGTTTCCGTAGTACGTCCATCGCCACGTGCCCGGCTTGGTGGCCCTCACCGTGGTCTTGAGCGCGCCCGTGCTGCTCGACATCGCCTTCTTGACCGTGGTGTACGAGGAGGCGCCCGCCGCCTTGAACTGCAGGCTCACCGTGCGGCCCGCGTACCCCTGGTACGTGTGGGTGTCCCAGTTCGCCCGGGTGACCTTCCCGGTCACGGTGATCGTCTTCCCTGCCGCGACCGGCTCCGGCGAGGCGTTGACAGTGACGCGTGTAGCCCGCTTGACCTGCAACGCGAGGTCCTTGTCGTCGGTGTCGTGGGCGTCACCGGCGAGAAAGACCCGAGCGGCAGTTTTCCAGGTACCGGCGTCCTCGTTTCCGAAGTCAAGGTTCCGCGGGTCGATGTACAGCCACTCCTTGAAGTCGCAGACTCCGTTCGCCTTGTCCACGACCTTGCAGTCGCTGGTGATGACGGAGCTGTGCAGCGTGTCCCCCGTGTCGGGCTTTCCCCGGTAGGGGAACACCGTCGGCCCGTAGTCGTATCTGAGCCTGGTCGTCATCCGGAAGGACGCCGGCACTTCGACCTCCTCCGTGACCCCGATGACGATCGGCTTCCCGCCGTTCACCGTGACCTGGGTGAAGGAGACCCCGCCCTCCGCCGCCCCGGCCGGCACCGCCGCCACCCCTGTGAACACGACCGCCGCTCCACCGGCCACCACCGCGCTCCACATCGTCCTGCCCATCTTCGTCTTCCCCATCTTCGAGCCCGTCCTTTCCCCTGCAGCCTGGACCGGGCGTGTGGGCGCACCGGCCAGAGGGTCATCCTCAGCGGCCAACTGTGGGACAGGGGAGGGCTGTACGCGGTTGTATGCGGAGCGGCAACGATTCGATCACCACGGCATCGCCCTGGCCTGGGTTCCTGGGCGGACCCGGTGGCTTCACGGAGGATCCGGTTCCCGAGCGCTCACATCCGCGCGGCGACCAGAAGAATGCGACCGTTCACGATAGAGGGTGAGCGAGGAGGTGCGTCCTGGCCGGCCACGACGGCTCTGTTCATCGCACTCGACGAGGTGTGTTCGCGATAGATGGCGAATCCGTGGGCGCCACGCCCAGTTCGGTGGGTAAAACCGCAGGCGTGGTCGGAGCGTTTCAGTTGGCGGGATGCGCAACCTGTGGCGCGTCCGCCGGTGGCGCGCGGGTCATAGGCGGATGACGATCAAGGCGACATCGTCGCGGGCGCCGCTGCTGACGCCGAGGTCCGCGAGCAGGGCGTCGGCAAGGCCTTCGGGCTCCTGGCCTGCATGGCGGGCGAGCGCGTCGGTGAGGCGTTGCAGGCTGGCGTCGATGTCCTCGCCGCGGCGTTCGATGAGGCCGTCGGTGTAGAGCACGAAGGTGTCGCCGTGGGTGTAGCGCAGGTCGGCATGGGGGTGGGGAACGTGTTCGGGGCGGGCTCCCAGCGGAGGGTCGGTGGCCCGGTCGAGAAGGTCGAAGGTGCCGTCCGGGTGGAGCAGGACGGGGGGCGGGTGGCCGGCGCTGCTGTACATGATGCGGCGAGCGCGGGTGTCGACGACGGCTTGGACGACAGTGGCGGCCAGCGCACCCTCCACGTCGCGTGCGTACAGGCCCAGGACGTCCAGGGCCCGCGCGGGCCGTTCGACGGCCCGGACGACGGCGGACAACGCACTGCGGAGCATCCCCATGACGGCGGCGGCCTCCAGGCCGTGGCCGACGACGTCGCCGACCGCGACGGCGAATCTGTCCTTGGGCAGGTCGACCACGTCGTACCAGTCGCCGCACACGTTCAGTGACCCGGCGGCGGGCCGGTAGCGCACCGCGGTGTCTCGGTGCCGGGCCAGATGTGGCGAGTGGAGCATGGCCTCCTGCAGGGTGACGGCGACTTGGCGTTCCCGGGCGTGGGCTTGGCGCAGTTCCTCGTTCAGTCGCTTGAGCTCAAGCGCCCGTGCGTACAGTTCGACCTCCCTGGCCTCCACGTCGCTGAGCGCCTCGCCTTCTCGCAGGCGGGGGTGGGAGCGGATGAACGAGGTCACGTCCTCTCCCCGGTGGAGGATCCACTGCACCTGCCCGTCCGGCCCGAGCACCGGGGTGTTGATCGCGGACCACCACCGCTCCTCGAACACGCCGGGCCGGTCGGCCACGGGGATGTCGTACTTCATCGGCGCCATCGTGTCCGGCTCTTTCGAGCGCAGGACCTGGTGCAGGGAGGCCTGCAGATTCCGTACGCCGTCGGCATCCGGGTCCGCCGGATTGTCAGGGAAGGCATCGAAGAGATACCTCCCGAGCAGATCCTCCCGAGTACGGCCGGTCACCCGGCAGGCCGCCTCGTTGATGTCCGCGAGCACCAGATCCGGGCCCAGCACCATGCAGGGGCTGGGAGTGACGGAGAACAGCGCCTGGTAGTCAATCGCCGGCCTTGCCACATGGTGCAGCCGTGCATCCTCACCAGGGCTGCTCTCGTGCCTCACCCTTACGTTCTACCGTTCGTCCGCGTCCTCGGCACCTGGGCCCATCGCCTGCCCTCGGCCCGTAAGAGCGTATGTGGGCCCGGCTCCACCGGGCCGTCCTGGACGAGCTCGGCTCACGTGGGCAACCGACTGGTCCAGGTGCGCGATCGACTCGGTGAGCATTCGCGCCCTCAAAGGGGGCATCTGGCGGGATCGAATCCGACCGACCGCGGTAAAAAAAGGGATCTAAAATCCATCTGATCTGCGACCGCACCGGCCTGCCCGATCTCACGCGCGATCTCGGGCGCCAACCTGCACGACAGCCAGGCTTTGGAACCCTTGATTCGAGGTATCCCACCGATCCGCTCGCGTCGTGGGCCGCGTCGGCGTCGTCCGGCCAAACTGCACGGCGACAAGGGCTACGACTACGCCCATCTACACCGCTGGCTGCGCGAGCGCGGCATCGTGCCGCGGATTACCCGGCGTGTCATCGAGCCCTCCCAACGCCTCGGTAGAGGGCGCATGCAGGCATCTCATCGGCGACCGCCTGGAGATCACCGGAGCAAGGTGGGGACTCGACGGCGCCGAAGCCGTCCTCGAACTCCGCGCGGTGAAGGACAACCAAGACCTCGACGCCTACTTCGCCTACCACCTCGCCCGCGAACACCAACGGCTCTACCCCCACCCCTGACCAGCACGACTACGACCTCACGAACTACTCTTCGAACAAGACACCGCCCCAACCCCGGGCCGCCAGGCTGACGGCGGCGAGGCGCAACGGGCTCAGCCGCCGCGCAACCGGCTGAGCGCGCCCTTTTCCCCGGCCGCAGCCGTATCGCCCATCCCGCCTGTCTCTTACTCCTTCACTCCAGGCAGGGCAATCATCTGATATCGGCGCTGGGACTGCTCACGCAAACCAACTGGCCGTTATCAAAACTCCACGTGCTGACACATCCACGTCGAAAAATCAATACCGACAAACCGATACAGTTCAACAGGTCTACGCAGGCGGGTGTCCTGAACGGAGGGGCGGGTCGGGAAGCCCACGGTGTCCGGACGCGATGCTGTCACCTTCGCCTTTCCCCATGAAGATTTGCCGCCTGGGTCCCGTGTCTGGGATCTTGTCCGGGGCGGCGATCTCAAGCAACGCGCTCAGCCATCGGAACCACTCGCCTCGGTCCCAACCCAGGCCTACCGGTGGAACCGTGGTCAAGCTGCGAGCAGCGGATCTTCGGACTGTCCATGGCCATGCGAAGAAGGAGAAATAGCGTGAACACCGAAAAGGTTACGGCTCGACGTCTTACAGTCGAGGAAGTTTCAGAATTGGGCCTCCAGGAGGAGATCTTCGTCTCGGCAGAGCTGGACGATCTTTCTCTCGACTGCTACGCTCCGGCCTTCCTCACGAAGCCGGGGAAGTATTTCGATGGAGGATCCTTCATCGCAAGGACAATTTTCGGTAAGGAAATTCACGTTCTTCCGAACAATGTTGAAGAGCGTGGGATCTGGGTTGCCGACGAGGCTGGGGAAGAAATCGAGGTTCTCCAGAGTGCCGGCGTCCTCCTGAACCTCGCTCTCTTCGTGCCCAACGGGAACAAGGAATCTCTGGAGTCGCTCTACACCGCAGCAAGAGAAGCGTTCGGCGCGGGAATCGTTCAGCGCTGGAACGAGGAAGTCGTGGCGGTGCCGGACGTCAAGGTCGACCTGTTCGAAGAGCCGGCCCGCGGGCGAAAGAACACGGGCGGCCAGAACCGCGACCGCCGCGCCTTGGACATCTACCCCACCCGAGTGCGGTTCATGGAGCCCAGCGTCGGCTGGAAGTTCATCGTCGAACCGCACCAGGAGGCCATCGACGACACGCCGACGATCTGAGCTGACAGCAGCCCGGAGAAGGTACACCGGCGGCTGTGATCTCTCACAGTCCGATTTCTGCACGCAGCATGAGCCAACCGGCTCGGGGTGGGACGGGGCGTTGGTGTCGGCGCCCCGCCCCGCGTCACCCGCATAGGTTGCGGAGCGTTCGGCAACCCGCCACGCGGGAACCTGCGGCTGAAACCGAGCCGGTGCATCAGCCTCGTCGCCCCCGAGACGCTGTAAAATTTGTCAAACACCCACCCCTTGTCCACGACCTGGCGGCGGCCGGTAGCGAAGGCGGTCAAGGAGAAACACCCGCCTCTGGCGGGCCGCGCCAAACAGCACGCATCGGCGGGTCTCGGCACTCCGGGGCCCGCCGACCTGTCATCCGGTCATCCGCGGATCAGAGACAAGCCCCCCAGCGGTGGGAACAGATCCTGACGTTGACGCTCGACCAGGAACCACCACCCCGCGGGATGCAGCAGCCGGTACCGGCATAGTTGGCGCCAATACAGAGGACGACCCAGTCGTACGCGGACGACACGCTGCGGGTGTAGGCCGACCCGACGTTCCGGGTGTCGGACCGCGACTGCGAAGCCGGGGCCAGCCGGACGGCCTCGAGCAGATCCGCGTGCGGGTGCCGGCCCTTTCTCCCCGAACAGGTTCCGCAGCTGCCCCTCGGTGATGACGTCCCCGGCGGCCAGGCCAAGGACGGCGAGTCCGCGGCCTCCCCATCGACCGGCCGGGACACCAGCCTCCTCCTGAGCCTTGGCCAACGGTATGCGGGCCGGGGACCTGGAGGGTGCCGAAACCCTGCCGCGCACGGCTGGGTGGAGGACCAGGTATGGACCGCAGCGCGGGTGGCCACGCTGATCGGCAGGAAGTTCCACGTCTCCTACAGCGCCTCCGGGCCACCAGGTTGATGCACCGGCTCGGCTTCAGCCCGCAGGTGCCCGCACGGCGGGTGGCCGAACGCGATGAGCAGGCCGTGAAGGTGTGGAAGGAGGCGACCTGGGCCGAGGTAAAAGAGCCAGGGCGGCCTGCGGAGGCTGCATTTGCTTCGAGGACGAGGCAGGCTTCACCCGGCGGCCGCCCAAAGGACGCACGTGGGGCCGACGCGGCCGCACGCCGGTCGTGACGGTCAGCGGGCGGCGCTCGGGACGCCTGTCAGTCGCCGGACTGATCGCCATGCGGCCCGGTTCCCGCACCCGACTCTGCCATCGTCTGCGCACCCACCCCGTCGGCAAGGGCAAGCGACGCAGCCTGGGCGAACGCGACTTCATCGCCCTGATCGACGGTGCCCACCAGCTGGTCAAGGCCCCGATCGTGCTGGGGTGGGACCGGCTGAACACCCACGTCTCCCGCAGGATGCGGCAGTTGATCACCGAGCGCGAGTGGCTGACGGTGTTCCTGCTGCCTGCCCACTCGCCGGAACCGGTCTTTCGATAGCCCCAACACCAACCACGACAACCCAACGGAAAGGTCAGTAGCTCCGGACGAGCACGCGTCCGACCGGTGGGATCACTCCTCAACTCCCCGTCCCGACAAGGGCGTCGACGATAAGATGATCTCGCTCGCACCTGCGGCGCACGCACCGATCCGACCTCGCTAGGAGACCAAGACATGAGCGTGGCCGGCAGCGCGTCCGACGCGAGCGCGACCGATGAACGTGAGGTCTTCGTCGGGCGGCGGTCCGAGTCCGAGCGGCTCGCGGCGTGTGTGGACAAGGTGCGCGGCGGTGAGGCGTGGCTGGCGGTCGTCGAGGGTGAGGCGGGGATCGGCAAGAGCGCTCTGATACGCCGGGTGGTCTCCTCGCTGGAGGACTTCACGGTGCTGTGGGCGGTGGGCGATCCCTCGGAGACCGATCTGCCCGGTGGTGTGCTGAGCCAGTTGGTGAGGCGGGTGGACAGGGATCTGGCGGCCCGGTTCCCGCTGCTGGCGCGGCCGGACGCGGCGGGGGTGTCGCCGCACGCCCTGGGCGGGCAGTTGTTGCTGCTGCTGGGCGCGCTGCAGGAGTCCGGGGGCGGGGTCGCGGTCGTCGTCGACGACGCGCACTGGGCGGATCCGCTGTCCTCGCAGGTGCTGGGATTCGTGGTGCGCCGGCTCTGGGCCGACCGGGTGCTGGTACTGATGGCGACCCGTACAAACAGCGAGCAGAGCGGGCAGGCGCTGGAACGGCTGGTGCGGTCCGTCGACCGGGCGGCGCGGGTCGAGGTCGGCGGACTCGGACAGGACGAGGTCGACCAGTTGGCCCGGCGGCTGTTGGCGGTGCGTGTGACACCGGAGCTGGTGACACGGCTGCACGGCTACACGAAGGGCCATCCCCTCTACGTGCGCACGGTCCTGGCGGAGGTACCGCTTCAGGTTCTGGGCGACGAGTCGGCACGGCGGTGGCCGGTCCACCAGTCGCTGCGGGCGGGGATCGGGGCCGCACTGGGGCGCCTTCCCGCCGATTCGGTGGCCCTGGTGGAGGCGCTGGCGGTGCTGGACGGCCGGTTCCCCCTGGTGGGTGTGGCGCGGGTGGCCGGGGTGGACGACGCCGTGCGGGCGCTCGAACCGGCGCTGGCGGCGGGTCTGGTGCGGTGGTGGCCGACGGATTCCGTGGGGCCGGTGGCCTTGGTGCACGGGTTGCAGCGGGACGCGGTCTACGCGGGGATCGGTCCCGAGCGACGGCGCGCGCTGCACACCGCCGCGGCCGAGGTGGTGGGTTCGGGGGCGGCCTGGGCTCATCGTGTGGCCGCGGCCACGTCCGATGACCCTGTTCTGGCGGCCGACCTGGAGCGTTCGGCGAACGCCGAGGCCCTCGCCGGCCGCAACGCCCTGGCCGCCACCCGGTTGCTGTGGGCATCGTCGTTGTCCGAGGACCGCCTGGAACGGGAGCGGCGCCTGCTCACGGCCTGTGCGCAGTGGCTGCTGACCTTGCAGCCGTGGGCCGCCGTGCGGTTGAGGGCGCAGGTGGAGGAGTGCGCGGAGGGAACGCTGCGCAGTTGTGTGCTGGGGGTCATGGACCTCCTGGAGGGCCGGCTGGCCGTGGCCGAGGCTCGGTTGACCGAGGCCTGGCAGGAGGCGCTCGCCGATCCGGACGCGAGCTGGGTGGCGCTCCTGGCCGGTACGTTTCTGACCGTCATCACGATCCGGCAGTGCCGGGGCGCGCGGACGGCCGACATCGCGGGCAAGACGCTGGCGATCGGTGACCTCGACGCGGGCACGTCCGATTTCATCCGCGCGGTGCTGGCCACGGGCCGGATGTGGGACCAGGGGCCCGGTGCGGCGCTGCTGGACGTGGCGCACCTTCCCGTCGAGGCCGCCGAGGCGTCGAACGACCAGCTCGCGACGCTGGCCACCCGTGGTGTCATGCACCTGTTCCTGGGCCGGCTGGCCGCGGCGCGGGCCGATCTGGTCACCGTGGCGCACCGCGACCGGCTGGGCGCGGGGTCCAAGCTCAGCCATCTGTCGTCGTCGCTGCTGGCGGTGGTGGAGTACCTCGCGGGTGACTGGAATGCCAGTGAGAGCGCGGCGGACCGGGCGCTCGCGATCGCCGCGGCCCACGACCACGTCCTCGGCGACGCGGCCACGTGGTTCGCGGCCGTGTGCGTACAGGCGGGGCGGGGGCACTGGGAGGCGGCCCAGGAGTCCGTCGAGGCCCTGGAGCGGATCAACCGGATGCTGGGAGATCCACCGGCGGAGCGTGTGTACGCCGGACTGGCGGGGGCGGTGCTGGCGCAGGCCCGGGGTGACCACGCCGCCATGGTGAGGTCGTTGGCTCCGCTGGTCGAGCCGGTGACCGGAGCCGAGGACAGGGACGGGGACGAGGGCGATCGGGTACGCCTGCGGTTCAAGCCCCTGTGGTTGTGGCAGCAGTCCCTGCTGGTCGAAGCGCTCACCGGGACGGGACGGCTGGCGGCCGCCGCCTGGGCCCTCGACGACTTCTGGCGCGGTTACGACGGCGGTGGATATCTGCGGGTCGTGGGAGCCCGGCTCGGCGGCCAACTAGCCGAAGCCCAGGGGCGGCCGCGTGAGGCGCTGGCGATCTACGCCCAAGCTCTGGGCGAAAAAGAGGACGGCACCGATGGACCCGACGCCGCCGGAAGCCCCGTCGAGACCGACGGGGTCGGTGACGCCGGCGAGGACGCCCCGCTGTTCCGCGCGATGCTGGAACACGGTTACGGCAGGCTCCTGGTGGCGACCAGGACCGGCTCCCGGCGGGAGGCCGCACGGTGGTTCAAGTCGGCCCACGACCGATTCGACGCCCTGCGGGCAGAACCGTTCCTGCAGCGCTGCGAGACGGACCTCGCCGCCATGGGACTCACCGCTCCCGCCCACGCCCGGCAGCACGTACTCGCGCTGACCGAGCGGGAGTTGTCGGTCGCCCACCTCATCGCCGGCGGAAAGACGAACCAGGAGGCCGCGACGGAGCTCTACGTCACCCAGAAGACCGTCGAGTACCACTTGTCGAACATCTACGCCAAGCTCGGCATCACCTCACGCCGCCACCTCGCACAGGCGCTCCGGACCCCGCAGCCCTGACGGCATCGCAGCGGCGGAGGCAGCGGCACGTCGGCGGCCACACTAGGGTCGACCCCCAGGGTCCCGGGGCCCCCGGGGTGGTCTCCTGAGGGAATGACTGGACGCTCCCGGGCCGGAGCCCGCACCCGCCGGGTTCCGCTCACCGGTCGACACGAGGAACTGCGTGCCCTGTCCGACCTGGTCGCGGGTGTGCGTGACGGTATGAGCGCGGCGCTCGTCGTCATCGGCGAGGCCGGTATCGGCAAGACCACGCTGCTGGACCACCTCGCTGAGACCTCGAACGACCTGCGGGTCGTACGCACCGCCGGGACGGAGTCCGAGGCGCGGCTCGGATTCGCTGGCCTGCACCGTCTGCTGCGGCCCTTCCTGGACGGTCTGGAGTCGCTGCCGGCCCCCCAGCACGAGGCACTGGCCTCCGCGTTCGGGATGCTGGCCGCGCCCCGGGCCGATCGCTACCTGGTGGGTATGGCGGCCCTGACGCTGCTGGCCGACGCCGCCTCGGCACGGCCGCTGCTGTGCCTGGTCGACGACGTGCAGTGGCTGGACCGCGAGTCCCGAGACGCGCTGGCATTCGTGGCCCGGCGGCTGGGCGCGGAGGCTCTGGGCCTGGTGGTCGCGGGCCGCGAGGAACCGGGCGGACCAGGCGCGTTCGAGGGGCTGGAGACTCTGACGGTCGGCGGACTGGCCGGCGCCCAGGCGCACGAGCTGCTCGGACACAGCGTGGAGGGGCGGGTGGACGCGGCGGTGGCCGCGCGCATCGTGGCCGACGCCGGCGGCAACCCCCTGGCACTGATGGAGAGCGCCCAGGCGCTGAGCCCCGCGCACCTGGCCGGGACGGCCCCGCTGCTCGAACCGCTGCCGGTGGGAGCCCGGCTGGAGAACCACTTCGGACGTCTGGTGCGGGGCCTGCCTCCGGATACCCGGACCTTCCTGGTACTGCTGTCGGCCGCGCCGCCCGAGGACGCGCTGCTGCTGTGGCGGGCGGCGGCGGAACTGGGCGTCTTCGCGCAGGCCGCGGACGCGGCGGTATCCGCGGGCGTGCTCACCGGCGGGCGGCTGCTGGAGTTCCGGCACCCGTTGATCCGCTCAGCCGTCTACCGCAGCGCCCCGGCCGGTGAGCGCAGGCGCGTCCACGCCGCGCTCGCCGCTGTCAGCGATGCGCTGCGCAACCCCGAGCGGCGGGCCTGGCACCGCGCCGAGGCGACCGTCGGGCTCGACGACGAGGTGGCCGACGAACTGGTCGCGGCGGCGGAACTGGCCCGCGGGCGCGGCGGCTATGCCGAACGGGCCGCCCTCCTGGCCCGAGCGGCACAGCTCTCCCAGGCCAACCGGGCGGTGCGGCTCGTCGAGGCCGCTCGAGCCCATCTCGTGCTGGGCGATCCCGCTACCGCCCAGTCCCTCCTCGCGCAGGCCCAGCCGCTCCTGGCCGGCGGCGACACCGTCCTGCGGGCCCGTGCCCTGCTCACCCAGGCCACCACCGACATCTACTTCGGGCGGCTCGCGGGCCTGGGCTCGCCGCTGCTGGCCGCGGCCGGCGTGGTCGCGGACACGGACCGCGCTCTGGCCCGGTCCATCCTGCTGGAAGGACTCCTGGCCGTGCTGTGCGGTGAACACGACGCGACGACCCGCCAGGAACTCGGCGTGACGATCCTGACCTCACCCGCCCTCAGCCCGCTGGCCCCGGGCCCGCCGGCGCTGCCGGCGCCGGTCGTGGTCCCGACCCCACCGGCCGTGGCCACGAACCTGCCGGCCGCGACCCCGCCGACTCTGGCACCGCCCGCCCTGTTCGCGCCTACCGTGACCCTGCGTGCCCTGGTACCGGCGGCTCCAGCGCCGGAGACCCTGGCGCCAGCGGTCTTCGCCCCGTCGGCCGAGTCCTCGGCCCTGACCACGCTGACCGTGGCCTCACCGTTCGCCACCCCGCGAGCCGCCGCCCCGCCAGTTGCCGCCCCGCCGGCCGTCACCACGGCGGTCGTGCCCCCGACACCTGAGCCGTCCGCCCTCCCCAGCAGCGCCGACCTCCTCCTCGAAGGCTTCGCCCTGCGGATGCGGGGCGGCTACCAGGCCGCCCTGCCTCTCCTCCAGGCCGCACTCGCCGCCCTGGAACGGGACACCGACGTGGTCGGGCACGGCCTACGCGCGGCGACCCTGGCCCTCTACGCCGCCGAGGAGGTCTGGGACGAGACCGGCGGCGCGGAGGCCGCCCTGCTCGTGGAGGCACACGAGCGCGCCATCGGCGCGCTGGGAGCACTGCGCTCCACCCTGCTGGTCCGGTCCACCTGGGAGCTCCGGGCCGGCCGGTTCGCCACCGCCACCGCGTGCCTGGACGAGGCACAGGACCTCGCCGCCGTCATCGGCCAGCCCTCCCCCGGCCTGGCCTACCGTGTGGAGCTCCTGGCCTGGAGCGGCCAGGAATCGGCGGCCCGCACGGCCGCGGACCTCCTCGTACGCAACTTCGCCAGTCGGCACGCGCACGGCGGTCTGGCCGACTGGGCCCGGAACAGCCTGACCGTCCTCGAACTCAGCCTGGGGCACTACGTCCAGGCCGCCGCCCACGCGCGCGTCACCTTCGACGCCGACAACGCCGGAGGCGCCCCCCGCGCCCTGCCCGATCTCATCGAGGCCTCCACCCGCTGCGGCGACCGGCCCACGGCCCGACAGGCCCTCACCCGCCTCGAAGAACGTGCCCTGCCGGCCGGCACGCCCTGGGCCCTGGGACTCCTGGAACGCTGCCGGGCCCTGGTCTCGGCCGACCACGACCGGGCCGAACCCCACTTCACCCAGTCCCTGACCCTCTTCGACCGCACCCAGGTACGCACCGAACTGGCCCGCACCCACCTCCTCTACGGTGAATGGCTCCGCAGGCGCAAACGCCGCACCGACGCCCGGACCCAACTGGGCCATGCGTACCGGATGTTCACCGACATGGGGGCGGCCGCCTTCGCCGAGCGGGCCCGGACCGAGCTGCTCGCCACCGGCGCGCACCCCCGCAAGCGCGCCGGCCGCTCCCCGCACGACCTCACCGAGCACGACCTCACTCCGCAGGAACGGCGCATCGCCACCCTCGCCGCGCACGGAACCACCAACACCGAGATCGCGACCCGGCTCTTCATCACGCGGTCGACCGTCGAGTACCACCTCAACAAGATCTTCCGGAAACTCGACATCACCTCCCGGCGACAGCTCAACTCCTTGCTGACCAGCGAGAACTGAGCCTGTCGCCTGCCACTGGCGGATGGCACCCCAGTCCGGTCGGGGGCCGGGCGCGCGCCGGGACTGGGGGTTCTCCCCGATACGAACCAGGAAACGCGGGTGATGTCCTGCGGTCGCCGCACCCGCCGCCGACGACCCCGCCGGCCCCCTGGAAGGCCTCGAACCCATGACACCGGAATCCCGCCCCACCACGACCGCGAACCGCCGCGCGTTCCTCAGGACCGCGACGGCCGCGCTGGCGGTCCCCACCGCGGCCGTCCTCGTAGGCGAGGCACTGCCGGGCACGGCACACGCCGCCACCGCCACCGCCACCGCTTCGACGGATCTCCCCGACTTCGCCCCGGTCCCCACCGCCGCGACCGGTCCCTCGCTCAACGAGCAGGGCTACTTCGTCGGCCGTATCAAGGGCAACCTGTACTGGGTGACCGACGCCTACTACCAGGCGATGTTCCTGAGCACCCGCGAAGGGGTGGTGCTCGTCGACGCGCCGCCGACCATCGGGAACAACCTGCTGCGCGCCATCGCCGAGGTCACCCGGGCCAACGGCCGACCGCCGAAGGTCACCCACCTGGTCTACACCCACACCCACGCCGACCACATCGGCTCCGCCCACCTCTTCGGCAAGCACGTCGTGCGCATCGCGCACAGCGAGACCCGCCGGCTGCTCCGGCTGGAGGCCGACCCCAACCGGCCGCTCCCGACCGTGACCTTCGACGACCACTTCGACCTGCGCGTCGGCGGGGAACGCCTGGAGCTCGCCTACCACGGCCCCAACCACTCCCCGGACAACATCTTCGTCTACGCGCCCGACCACGCGACGCTGATGGTGGTGGACGTCCTCTATCCCGGCTGGGTGCCGTTCAAGAACCTGGCCGTCTCGCAGGACATCCCCGCCTGGGTGAAGGCGCAGGACACGGCGATGAGCTACCCCTGGACGACCCTGGTCGGCGGACACCTCGGCCGGCTCGGGGTGCGCGCCGACGGCGACGTGCAGAAGCGGTACATCGCCGACCTCACCGACAGCGTGAAGGCCGCGATGTCCCTGGACCCGACGCCGTTCTTCCAGAAGTACGGCCCGTCCGGGAACTCCTGGGCGATCTTCAAGACCTACCTGGACGCCATCGCTCAGCAGGCGGCCGGTCCGGTGATCGCCAAGTACACCGGCGTCCTCGCCGCGGCCGACGTCTTCACCCTCGACAACGCGGCCACCATGCTCGAATCGCTGCGGATCGACGCCGGGCTCCTGGGCCCCTTCGGCACCCGTCCGTAACCGGAGCTCCCGGGGGACGGGGGTGGGGTGGGGGTGGGAACGGACGCGCGAGCCGACGCGTCACCCCGGCCCCGCTCCGGAGTCCACCCACGATTCCGGCACGGACGCACTGGGGTCTTTCCCCGGTACGAACGCCTTCGCCCCCGTGGTGTGCTGGCCCGGCGCCGGACACCTGGCCGTACCGGCCGCACCGCCGTATCGATCACATCCCTGTACCCACCGCACCGACCGAACCGAGAGGTCGTCATGACGCCACCGACCCCCGTCCCCGTCATCTTCATCCACGGCCTGTGGCTGCACGCCACCTCGTGGGCCCCCTGGCTCGACCTGTTCCAGCGAGAGGGTTACGCCCCGGTCGCACCGGGCTGGCCCGGCGACCCCGGCACCGTCGAGGAGGCCCGCGCCAACCCCGAGAGCATCGCCGACCACGGAATCGACGAGGTGGTGAACCACTACGCGGCGATCATCCGGGAGCTGCCGGCCCCGCCCATCGTGATCGGGCACTCGTTCGGCGGCATGATCGCGCAGAAGCTCCTCGGGCAGAACCTGGCGGCCGCCGCCGTCGCGATCGACGCCGCCCAGATCAAGGGAGTGCTCCCGCTGCCGCTGTCCGCGCTGCGCGCGACGCTGCCGGTGTTCAAGAACCCTGGCAACAAGCACCGCGCGGTCTCCCTCACGGCCGACCAGTTCCGCTTCGCGTTCGGCAACGCCGTGTCCGAGGAGGAGTCGGCGGAGCTGTTCGAGCGATGGGCGATCCCCGCCCCGGGCAAGCCCCTGTTCGAGGCAGCCGCCGCCAACTTCAACCCGCACTCGCCGGCCAAGGTCGACACCGCCAACGGCTCGCGCGGACCGCTGCTGCTGATGACCGGCGGCAAGGACCACACGGTGCCGGAGGCCGTCGTCCGGGCCACCCTCAAGCAGTACCGGCACTCCGACGCCGTCACCGACATCACCGACTTCCCCGACCGCGGACACTCGCTGACGATCGACGGCGGCTGGCGCGAGGTCGCCGACACCGCACTGGACTGGCTGCGGCGGCACTCCCTCTGAACGGCGCTTCCGTTGAACGGCAACTCCGTTGAACAAAGCCTCCGTTGAACGGCGCTTTCTCCGAACCGCACTCCACCGACAGCACCGGCATCGTCGAAGGGCCCTGGCATGGATCTGCACCTGACCGGCAGGACCGCGGTCGTCACCGGCGCGAGCCGCGGCATCGGACTCGCCGTGGCCGGGGCACTCGTACGTGAGGGTGCCCGGGTCGTGACCGGTTCGCGGGAGATCACCCCCGAGCTGCGGGCGCTGGCCGCCGAAGGCGACGTCCTCACGGTCGCGGTGGACCTGACCGCGCCCGAAGGACCGGCCGAGCTGGTCGCCGCCGCGACATTCGCCTACGGCGGCCTGGACATTCTGGTGAACAACGTGGGTGCCGTCCGGCCCCGCACCGACGGCTTCCTCGCGGTGACCGACGACGACTGGGCCGCGACGCTGTCCGTCAACCTCCTGGCCTCCGTACGCACCACCCGGGCCGCGCTCCCCCACCTGCTGGAGCGCGGAGCGGGGAGCATCGTGACGGTCAGTTCCGTCAACGCGTTCCTGCCCGACCCGCTCGTGATCGACTACAGCGCGTCGAAAGCCGCACTGTCGAACTTCTGCAAGTCCCTGTCCAAGCAGGTGGGCCCGCGGGGCGTCCGCGTCAACACCGTGAGCCCCGGCCCCGTCACCACCGGTCTGTGGCTGGCGCGCGACGGGGTCGCCGCGACCGTCGCCGCCGCCACGGGCGGCTCCGCCGACGCCGTGGCCGAGCGGGCCGCCGCCGACGCCGCCACCGGCCGGTTCACCCACCCCGACGAGGTCGCCGACCTCGTCGTGTTCCTGGCCGGCGACCGGGCCGCGAACATCACCGGGTCCGACTTCGTCATCGACGGCGGTCTCGTCAGCACCCTGTAACCCCAGGCCCAGCCACAGCCGCAAGCACTCTCATCGCCACAGCCACGCCTTCCCCTTGACTGGAGCACCTGTGAAGCACCGTCATGCCTTCTTCCGGCCACGCGTCCTGGCACCGCTCGCGATCGCCGCGGCGTTCGGCCTCAGCGCCGCCACCCTCTCCGCCGCCACCGTCTCCGCCGCGACCCCGCACACCAAGACCGCGACGACCGCGACCCCGTCCGCCGCCCCCCTGGTACCGCCCGGGTTCACCGAGCACAAGGCCGCCGGCCTCGACTACGTGATCGGCGGCCACGGTCCGACCCTCGTCCTGCTCCACGGCTACCCGGAGACCTGGTACGAGTGGCGCGCCCTCCTGCCGGAGCTCTCCGAGCACTACACCGTCATCGCGCCCAGCCTGCCCGGCGCCGGCAAGAGCGACGCCCCGGCCGACGGCTACGACAAGAAGTCGATGGCCGCAGCCGTCCACACACTGCTCCACAGGATCGGGCACGCCGACGACATCCGGCTGGTCGGCCACGACATCGGCTCGATGGTCGCCTACGCCTACGCCGCCGCGCACCCCCGCGACGTGAAGAAGCTCGTCCTCAGCGAGGCCCCGATCCCGGACGCGAGCCTCTACGAGTTCCCGTCCCTGACCGCGGCCGGCCCGGCCGCCTGGAACTTCGGCTTCTTCTCCCTCGCCAACGGCCTTCCCGAAAAGGTCGTGGCCGGCCGCGAAGAGCAGTGGGTGGGCGGATTCGTCGACAGCCTGGAAGTCCGCAAGGGCTCCGTCACCGACGACGACACAGCCGTGTTCGCCGAGGCCCTGAAGGACCCGGCCCACCTGTCGGCGAGCTTCAAGTGGTTCCGGACCTTCCCCCAGGACGTCGAGGACAACGCCGTCAACCGGCGGACGAAGCTGACCATGCCGGTCCTGGCGATCGGCGCCTCGGGCAGCCTCGGCGAGGCCGTACCCAACCAGGTCCGCCGGTACGCGAAGAAGGTCACCGGTGTCGTCGTCCCCGACTCCGGCCACTGGATCTACGAGGAGCGCCCCGTGAAGATGACCGCACTCCTGCTCTCCTTCCTCGGGCGCACGTCGTGATCGCGCCCTTTCCCGACAACACCTTCGCCGGAGCCGACAGCGAACCCTTCTGGTTCCTCGGCGGCCGGGCCCGGATCCTGGTCCCCGGCAGCAGGACCGGCGGAGCCCTCAGCGTCATGGAGTTCTTCGACACCGCCGGCCACGCGCCCCCGCGCCACATCCACGCGGACGAGGACGAGGTCTGGATCGTCCTCGACGGAGAGGTCTCGTTCTTCGTCGGCGACCAGCGGCACGAACTCGAACCCGGCCAGATCGCGTTCGGCCCGCGCGGGGTGCCCCACAGCTACCTCGTCCGCTCGGAGACCGCACGTCTCGCCGTGGCCTTCACACCGTCGCGGGTCGAGGAGTGGTTCAGCGCGAACGGCACTCCCGCCACCCGCCTCGACGACGTGGCCCCCGCCTTCGACATCGGGAACATCCTCGCCTCCGCGGAGTCCTTCCGCGTGAGCGTCGCAGGCCCGCCGCCGACCGCCTGACCGCCGTCCCCCTGCGACGTGCGACGTGCGATCCCGTACGCCGCGCACTGCCGCAGCCCTACCAAGAGAAGGACTCCGCCATGCCCGGAACCCCGTCAGTCCCGCCGCACGGAAACCGCTGGTTCCACCGGCACGTGGCCATCCCGGCCGCCCTGGCCGTCGCCGTCCTGACCGTGCCGGCCGTCTCCCCGGCATCGTCGGCCTCCTCGGCACCGGCTCCATCGGCGGTGGCCGCACAGCCCCGGCACACCCCCAAGCCCACCGTCGTCCTGGTCCACGGCGCCTTCGCCGACTCCTCCGGCTGGAGCGGGGTCGTCGCCCGGCTCCGGCACGACGGCTATCCGGTCATCGCCGCGGCCAACCCGCTGCGTGGCCTGGACTCCGACGCGGCCTACGTCAGCAGCCTCCTCGACTCCATCCCCGGGCCGGTGGTCCTGGTCGGCCACTCGTACGGCGGTGAGGTGATCACCAACGCCGCGGTGGGGCACGCCAACGTCAAGGCCCTGGTGTACATCGCGGCCTTCGCTCCCGATCAGGGCGAGAGCGGCCTGGCGCTGGCCGGTCTCAACCCCGGAAGCCAACTCGGCGAGGCGCTCGTCGTCCGGCCCTACGCGGTCGCCGGCGGCGGCGGAGCGGACGGATACGTCGACCCGGCGAAGTTCCGCACCGTCATGGCGGCCGACCTGCGAGGATCCGACGCCGAGCTGCTGGCCGCCCAGCAGCGCCCAGTGGACCTGGCTGCCCTCCAGGCACCGAGCGGCGTGCCGGCCTGGAAGACGATCCCGTCCTGGTACCTGGTCGCCGGGGCCGACCGGGCGATCCCGGCCGCGACCGAGAAGTTCATGGCCCGGCGGGCCGGCGCTCACACCGTCGTGGTCGACGACGCGTCCCACCTGGTCATGCTCTCCCACCCCGGCCGGGTCGAGAACCTGATAGTCCAGGCCGCCAAGGCGACCGACTGACCGTCGAGTTCGGATGAGGCTGACCTCAGGGGAGTTCGACGGTCTCGATCCCGGGGTGGACCTTGTGCGGTTCGGCCGGGTGGGCGGTGAGCATCGGCCGGCCGGGGCTGCGGAGGGCGAGGTGGGCGGCGTGGGCGGTGGCGAGGTCGACGCCGGCCATGGTCGCCAGTTCCGAGACCGCCTGCGCGGTGGGGCGGTCCAGGTCGTGGAACTCGAAGACGGGTGCGGCGAGGGCGTCGTCGGCCTGCCGGCGCCGGCGGGGCGAGATGTCACCGCCGACCAGGCCGGCGGCCGGCGCTGCGGTCGGGACCAGGAGGATCTGGATCCGCTCGACCGAGACGACCACGCGGGCGACCATGGCCGACCGACCCGGACCTGAATTTGGCTCTTGCCCGACGGCGGCCAAGAGCCCCTGCCAGCTGAAACCGGCCGGCCGATCCGCTCCCTGTCTTGTCATGCATCCCAAGCGCGAGGGCTGCTGCGTCGAGGTCATCGCTCTCCACAAGTGGGTACGCGGTGCGTATCAGGGTCATGTTCTTCTCGGTGGTCGTGCTCATCTCGGTGGTCGTGCTCATCTCGGTGTCCCCTCGGGGAGATCGTCCCGCGAACTCGGTGAGTGCTTCGGGCCGGATGCCTCTCGGTAGGAACCCTGACGTCGCGGCAAGGTCAAGGAGGCCGCCGGACTCCCCCTGCCGCCCTCCACCACGGTCGCGCCGGGCATGCCACCCGTCGCTGAGGCAGCCCTTGACCTTGCCGCGACGTCATGGTTTCTACTGGGCTCATGCGAATCGGCCAGATCGCCGCCATCGTCGGGGTCACCCCGCGGGCCGTGCGGCATTACCACCATCTCGGGCTGTTGCCCGAGCCCGTACGGCGCAGTAACGGCTACCGCGAGTACGGCATGCGGGAGGCTGTCCTGCTCGCCCGGATCCGGCGGTTGACCGAGCTCGGGCTCGGGCTTGACGAGGTGCGGGACGTCCTCGCGGATGACGAGGGCCGGGAGTTGGCGGAGGTGCTGGACGAATTGGACCAGGACCTCGGGCGGCAGGAGGGGGTTCTCCGGGAGCGGCGGGCACGGCTCGCCGTGCTGCTGGCCGAGGCGCGGGCCGGGCGGCTCGCCGCCGAGGGTCCGGTGTCGCCGGAGCTCACCAGGCTGCTGGCAGGTCTCGGTGAGGTTCCGGACTCCCTGATGGCGGTGCGGGACCGAGAGCATCTGGCCTTCCTCGACGCCGTGGTTCCTGAGGAGAAGCGGGGCTCGCTGATGTCCGCGCTGCACGGGATGAGAGAGCACGCGGCAGAGGTGTACGGCCTGCTGGACTCGCTCGCCGACGAGGAGCCGGACGACCCGCGGGTGGCCCGTGCCGCAGCAGCGCTGGCGGCCCTTCTGCCCGACCACCTGGCGGTGCATTTCCCGGACAAGGGCACCGGCGGTCCGGCGGACGCCATCTTCGCGGACCTGGCCCCCGCCCAGTCGGCGGCTGTCCGCCGTGCGCTGGAACTCGTGACGCAACGACAGGAAGGACCATCATGACGGCTCCGGAGATCCGGGCGGCCCTGCCCCAGCCCGCCGCCTCCGTCCGGGGGCCGGTCCTGCGGAAGCTGCGCAGCATCGCGTTCCCCGCGCAGCTCGTGCTGGCCGTCTGCCTGATCGGCGGAGTGCCGATACCCGACGCCGTCCTGCTCGGCGGCAAGCTGCTCCTGCTGGTGCTGCTCGGCACCGAGGCGCACGTCTGGCTGCGGCTGCGACGGCACGGGCTGTCCCGGCGGGAGGCGCTCGCGCAGCTCGTGCCCGAGCTCGTGCTGCGGTTCGTCGCACACGAGCTGCGGATCATGGCGAGCCTCGTCCGGTGGGCCACCCGCCGCCGGCACGGCGTCAACGGCGCCGACGCGGTCTTCTCACACGGCCGTGACCAGGCCATCACGATGTACGGCCTCGTGTTCGCGTGCGTCGTCGAGACCGTCGCCCTGTCGTACCTGCTGACGGACTGGCCCGTCGTCCACGCCTTCTTCTTGTTCGTGGACGTCTACACCGTCCTGTTCGTCCTCGGTGTACATGCGGCCTCCGTCACCCGGCCACACGTCCTGGCCGACGGTGCCCTGCGCGTCCGGCAGGCAGCCCACGTCGACATCCACGTGCCACTCGACCAGATCGCCTCCATCCGGCGCGAGACACGGTTCACCCACGAGAAGAAGGACGACGAGCTGAACCTGCCCATCGGCTCACAGACCTCCATCACCCTCTCACTGACCGAACCGGTCAACGCGCCGAAGTTCCTCGGCGCGCCCCGCCTCGTCAACGTGATCCGGCTGCACGCGGACGCCCCGAAGGCCCTCCACGACGCCGTCACACGGGCACGAACCGCCCCCACACCCGTCCCGGGTACGCCGGCGTCGGTCTGACACGGAGCGGCAGCCCGACGCCGGCGTGCCCGGGACGTCCCGATCAGGGCCGGGCCTCCAGACACCCCCGGCCCTGACGACGAGGCGGCCGCGGCAGCACGGCAGGTGCCCGCCGCAGCCACCCACGCCGATGTGTAGCCGTGCTTCAACAGCGGCTGGCCGCGTGCTGGGGCCGGCTGGTGCGGAGTTGTTCGCCGATGCCTTCCAGGTACCCCGATCGACGAATACACGGCCGGTGAGACGTGAGCGTGTGCGGCCAACGGTCGGTGCGGGTTCACCAGAGCATGACGGCAGGTCATAGACCCCTTGTCGGGGCTGCGTTGTCAGTAGTGCGCGATACGTTCGGCGTCTTGGAAACGCTGTTGCACGACAGGAGTGGACGATGACCGAGAGCAGTGTGCTGCCCGCGCTCAGGGTGGTGCTGACGGACGTCAACGAGCGTGTGGTGGAGGCGTGGCGCGCCGCGTTCGCCGACACCCCTGGCATCGAGATCCGCAAGGGCTCGATCCTCGACGAGGACGTCGACGCCTGGGTCACTCCCACCAACTCCCGGGGCCGAATGGACGGCGGGGTCGACGCCGTCATCAAGCGGTACTTGGGGTCCGGCATCCAGGTGCGCGTCCAGCGGGCGATCCGTGACCGGTTCGCCGGAGCCATGCCGGTGGGCAGCGCGGTCTGCGTCCCGTCAGGCGCGGCCGTTCCCCGGTACCTGATATCGACGCCGACGATGGTGCGGTCCTCGCAGAATGTGAGTGCCACGCTGAACGTGGCGCTGGCGTGTGCGGCTGCTTTCCAGGCCGTTCACCGGCAGAACCGGAAGAAGCCGGGCAGCATCCGGTCCGTGGCGCTGGTCGGGTTGGGGGCGCAGACCGGACAGGTGCCGGCGCGGGTGTGCGCCAATCTGATGTGGACCGGCTACACGCTCTTCCACGACCACTGGTTCGAGGACGACGACGAGCTGCGCTCCACGGTCATCTCCCAGCTGCACGGAATCGAGAACGCGCCCGTCGACCAGCGGGTGCGCATCGTGCCACCGGCAGCCGCCATGCCGACGCCCGAAACTCCCGTTCCCTCCTCTCCTTCTGCCACGACGAGTGAAAGCGCCTCCGCCATGACCGGATCGACGACCGGCGTCCCGGCTCCGGGCGAACCGCCGCAGCCCCAGCCCGGTGCGAACGACCCCCTCGCCCTGACCGAGCTCTTCGACGGCGGCGGGGAGTCCTGGCTCCCGCTGCTGAAGCCGGTCATCGAGGCGCAGCCGGACGCCGCGCGGTTCATCGGGAAGGGCCGCAGCCATGAGGTGGTCCCGGTCCGGGAGCTGACGTTCCAGGCACTCAAGCCGAACCCGCCGCACAAGTGGAAGGTCGTGGTCTTCGGTCAGAACCCGTATCCACGGCCGGAGAGCGCCACCGGCATAGCCATGTTCGACAACACCTTCAGCGACTGGAAGGACAGCCAGTTCGGCCGGGTCGTCAGCATCCGGTGCCTCATCAAGGCGGCGGCGATGTGGAAGTACGGCATCGCCAAGAAAACCCCGATCGCCGACGTGCGGGCGCTGCTGAAGGAGCGGGACACAGTCCAGCCGCCGGAGTGGTTCCAGGCGATGCTGACACAGGGCGTGCTCCTGCTGAACGCGTCGCTGACCGCGAGCGGGGACGGAGCGATGGGGGCCGACCAGCACACGGCGTTCTGGCGGCCGGTCGCCGAGCGGATCGTCGAAGAGATCCTCAAGGCCAAGCAAGACGCGACCGAGGAGGACCGCGGAGTCGTGTTCGCGTGGTGGGGAGCGCACGCCCGCAGCCTGAAGCGGGTTGTCCTGCGGCTCCAGCAGAAATACCCGGACGTCGAGGTCCGACACCTCGACCACGCCAACCCGGCGGCACAGGGCGACATCTTCTGCGAGGGCGACCATTTCGCCCAGGTCAACGACGCTCTGACCTCGTTGGGCGCCGACGGCATCGACTGGCTGCCGAGCAAGGGATGGAACGAGACGACAGTCGGCGCGGGCGGTGCGGACGGCGGGGTCGCGGCGCGCATGGGCGCTTTCATCGAGTCGACCATGAACCTGCACCAGCTGTACCTGGAACGCCTCACCGGCGTCAAGGACGAGGGCTTGGTCCTGCCCGCGATCACCGGTGTCTTCGACACCCCACTGATGGACTTCCAGGACGCCGTCGCTCCGGTCTCCGCGGCGATGTCCGGGCTCGCCGGACACATCCAGCGCTCCCGCGACTTCGGCAAGCAGCGTGCAGACCAGGTGGCCGACTGCGGCCCGTCTGCCGACGCGATCGCCGCGCTCCACCTCTACACCTGTGAGTCAGCCTTCTACCGCGAGATCAACAGCGTTCTGCGCTCCCCCGACCGCACCAGGGTCATGCCCTACCTGCCGTACCTGCGGCTGCTGTTCTCGGCGGTCTCAAAGCTGCCGGCCTACACGCAACCGCTGTGGCGCGGGGTGTCGCTGGACCTTCGGGCGCAGTACCCGGTGGGCCGGACAGTGACCTGGTGGGGTGTCTCCTCCTGTACCTCCGAGCTGAAGGTGGCCAGAGCGTTCTTGGGCAGTCGCGGCAAGCGGACCCTCTTCGAGGTGACGCCGGCCCGGGCCGTCGGGATCAAGCGCTTCTCCGCCTTCACCGGCGAGGAGGAATACATCCTTACGCCAGGTACCCAGCTCAAGGTGACGGAGGTAAAGAGCGAATCCCGCGGGCTGTGCACGGTCCGGCTGAGCGAGGTCACGGACGCCGCTCCCGTGGTGTCCTGACCACCCCCCGTTCCCGAAAGCCACGGTCGTGGTTGCCGGACGCTCGCGCCCGGCAACCACGTGGCCTGGTCTTGGCCGGGCTCGCGGGCCGGGCGCCTCCGTAGGAACTCGCCCAGCTCGGCGGCATGCTCAAGGCGTCGGCTCCGGTGTGCACAAGCTGGTCTCGGCGGAAACGGGTGGGCTGTGGCTCATGAGGTGTGTGAGGCTGTCGAGACGATCACCAGCGTGATCGTGAGCACAGCAGGGGGAATTGAGAATGACTGACGGGACGACGGGGACGACGGCGCGAATACTGGCGATGGCCACGTTGTGGGAACCGGAACACGGCGGGATCACCGCGTTCAATCGGCAACTGTGCCGAGCACTCGCCGAGACCGGGGCGCAGGTGTTCTGTGCGGTGCGTCGGATGACGGAGGAATCATGGGACGACGCGCAGGCGCTGGGGGTGACCCTGCTGGCACTGCCTCGGGTTTCAGGTGCCGGCGACGACCCCGCGCTGGGCTACGTTCCCGTACTGCCGGGCGGCGTCGTGCCGGACATCGTCGTGGGGCACGGCCGGGGCACCGGGCCCCTGGCACTGGCCCTGAAGCGGAGCGCCTATCGGGCGGCTCGGCTGGTCCAGGTGGTGCACATGGCACCGTCCGATCAGGAATCCCTGCCGAGCGGGACCGATGAGTCGGCACAGGCGGAGGAGCTCGCCCGGTTCGAGGTGGAGCTGGCCTCGCAGGCGGACCAGGTGCTCGCGGTCGGGCCGCACCTGACCGGATGGCTCCGCAAGGAACTGCCCCCGGAGGCGGCGAGCCGGCTGGTGCGGCTCGATCCCGGTTTCGACGACACCGATGCACCGGACATCCCGGCTGCGCTGCCCAGTTGGAGACGGCCGGGCTCGCACAAGGTGCTGCTCCTGGGCCGTCTGAAGGACTGGCAGGTCAAGGGCGTGGACATCGCCGCGAGGGCACTGACCCACGCGCTGGACCACCTGCCGCACCAGACGGAAGTCGATCTGACTCTGCACGACGCGCAGGGCGACGGCCAGAGCCTGCGCGTGAAGGTCATGGAGTGGGCGGCTCGGTCCGAGCGTTTGTCGGTGACGGTGGAGCACGGTCCTGTAGAAGGGGCGTGGCTGCGCCGGGAACGGAAAAACGCCGACCTGGTGCTGATGCCGTCGCGGGCCGAAGAATTCGGCCTGGCCGGACTGGAGGCCGCCACGGCCGGGGTCCCCCTGCTCGTCTCCGACCGGAGTGGAGTGGGCATGCTGCTGCGCGAAGTGCTGCCGGTGCGGGACGCGGACCAGGTTGTCATCCCGGTCACCGATCGCCAGGAGGAGGACGCAGCGACGTGGGGGCGCCGGATCGCCGCGGTGCTGGCCGACCGCGAGGCCGCGTTCGACCATGCCGCCCTGATGCGCAGGGTCTGCGCCGCCGAGCGGACCTGGGCCACCGCCGCCCAAGCGGTCCTCACCGCAATACCCGCCGCGGCCCCGGCCGATGCCCCTTCAGAGGGCGACGCAGCGCCCGGCGGCCGCGATCCGGTGGCGGCTGTCACCGGGGCTCCGGCGGGCGAGGGGTGTCTGGCGGAGGCCGTCGGCCGGTACGCGGAACAGGTGCGTCGGACCTGGGGACATCTTGACCTGGAGGATCTCGTCCACCCGTCGGAGCGGGACGATCGCTCTCCGGTCTGGTTGCGTGAGGTGTTCGTGGCACCGGCGGTCCGCGCGGAACCCGCACCGGCGGACCTGCCCGAGGAGCTGGCCCGGCGCCTGGAGGAAACGGGCGATCTGCCTCCCGCGCCGGCGGACTCCTCGAGAGAGGCGTGGGCACGGAGGAGGCAGTACTTCGCCCACCGCGATGCGCCCGCCCTGGACGCGTTGCGGGTACTTGCCCACCCCAAGGCGCGTCGGGCGGTGCTGCTGGGAGATCCGGGAACGGGGAAGTCGACGCTGGCCAGGTATCTGACGCTGACACTGCTCGAGGACGACGCGGCGGACGGGCCGCTGGCGGCACTGGCGGGGCAGGTGCCCGTGGTGGTGGACCTGCACGCCTACGCCCGGGTGCGCGCAGACCGGGCGTGCGAGGAGTTCGAGGAGTTCCTGGGACGGCTGCACGAGGACCGGTCGATGGCGCCGCCGTGGGCGGTGATGCGGGACCTGCTGGAATCCGGGCGGGCGACGGTGGTGTTCGACGGCCTCGACGCGCTGTCCGACCCGCGGGCGCGTGAGGACGCCGCGCACCGGATCGCCGGGTTCGCCGACCGGTGGCCGCGCGCACACCTCGTCGTGACCTCCCGGCCTGTCGGCCACCGGCCCGACGCTCTGCGCGACGCGGGGTTCGCCCACCACCAGCTTCAGCACTTCGACGAGCTGCGGGTCGAAACGTTCGCCCGACGTTGGTACGCATCCTCCTGCCCGACCGACCCCGCCGAAGGCGAACGCCTCGCGGAACAACTGATCGCAGCGGTGCGCACCCTGTCGCCGGTGCGGGAACTGACGGGCATCCCGCTCCTGCTGACCCATCTGGCCGCCACCGGCCGTCACCAGGCCCTGCCGCACGACCGGCGAGCGGTGCACGAGCGGGCGGTCACCGTGATGGTCGCCCAGTGGGAGCGGGCCACCCGAAGCCTTCAGGCCTCGCTGCCCGGCAGTGTTCGGGAGGTCCTGGCGGCCCTCGGGGCACGCGAACACACCGAGATCCTGCAACAGCTCGCCCGCGCCATGCAGGAAGGCGGCGCCGGGATCTCCGGCAACCACATCCACGTCCGTGAACTCGAGGACGTCGTCCGCGGCCACCTCCAAGGGCGCCACGGCGTGGACCGCCAGGTCGCCCGTCTCGCCGCCCAGGCTCTGATCGGTCGGCTGCGCACCGGTACCTTCCTCCTGGCCCACCAGGGCGGCGGGGTGTTCGGGTTCGTCTGCCGTGGGTTCCTGGACCACCTGGCCGCCACCGCTCTCGTCGGCGCGTACACGGACCGGCAGGAATGGACGCCCGAGCAGTTCATGGACGAGGTCGTCGTGCGCCGCGCGGTGGACCCGGACTGGCACGAGGTCCTGCCGCAGGTGATCGGCCGTCTCCAGGACACAGAGGTCGCCACCGCCGTGGACCGCGTCCTCGCCCTGGCCGCCACCGGTCCCCTGCCCCGCAGGCAGGCCGCGACCCTGGCACTGCGGGCGCTGGCAGAGGCCGGAGCCACCGACACCCTCACCCCCCAGGGCATCGCCGCCGTCGACGCCGCCACCGGCGACCTGTTCCCCTCCACCTCCGACGACGGCGTCAGGAAGTTGTGGGCCATGGTGCGGCCGGCGCTGGCGTCCTTCGGGCCCTCGTGGCCCGGGCGCAGCCGCTACCTGCGCTGGTATCACCTGATCGGCCAGTTCACCGACGCCTTCTCCGAGCCCGCCCGCGTCGCCTGTGCTCTGCTCGGAGACGACCCTGACCAGGTCCGCAGGCTCGCCGTGGCCGCGCATCACCCGGACGACCGCGTCGTCTTCCTGGACCACCTCGCACAGACGTGGCCCGACCGCCCCGAAGTCCTGGCCACCGTCCAAGCCGCCACCACCGACCCCGAACCGGGCATTCGCCGCAGCGCCATGGCGGCGCTGAAGGCGTACTGGCCCGACCACCCCGAAGCCCTGGCCACTGTCTGGGCCGTCCTCCAGGCCACCGTCACCGACCCCGACATGGACGAAGCTTTCCGGCCCTTGCTGGAAAAGCACTGGCCCGACCCCGACGAGGTTTTGGCCACCATCCAGGCCGACGTCGAGGTCCTCGGCCCCTCCGCCGACATCGAAGATTCGTTCCTGGGGCTGCTGGCAGCCTACTGGCCGGACCGCCCCGAAACCCTGACTGTCGTCCAGGCCGCCACCGCCCATCCCGATCTGTACATACGGTGCATTGCCCTGGAGGAGCTGGCGAGGCACTGGCCCGACCGAGCAGAAACCCTCGCCAGCATCCAGACCGCCGCCACCCACACCGACCAGCACGTCCGCGGCACCGCCCTGCGGCTGCTGGTACAACGCTGGCGCGACCGGCCCGAAACCCTGGCCGTCATCCAGGCCACCACCACTCACCCCAGCGAGGAGGCCCGCAGCACCGCCCTGCACCTGCTGGGCTCGGGCTGGCCCGACCGACCCGACACCCTGGCTGCCGCGGTCCGGGCCACCATCGATCCCGAGGTCTCCATCTGCCTCGCCGGCCTGTCGGCGCTGAGGGCGTGCTGGCCCGAAGGGCCCGAAGTCCTCGCCGCCGTCCAGGCCGTCGCCACCACCCTCCCCACCCCGGACCTCAACCGCTTCGACGTATGGCTGTGGGGCTCCGCCCGCCGTGAAGCCCTGGGACTGCTGGGGCGGCACTGGCCCGACCACCCTCAAACTTTCGCCACCGTCCGGACCGCCACCACCACGGCCGACCCCGACGTCCGCTGCACCGCCCTGTCGCTACTGGCAGAACACTGGTCCGACCGACCCGAAGCCCTCGCCGCCGTCCAGACCGCCGCCACCGACTCCGAGGACCCCGTCCGCCGCACCGCCCTGTCACTACTGGCAGAACACTGGCCCGACCGACCCGAAGCCCTCGCCGCCGTCCAGGCCGTCCCTACCGACCCCGGCCCCGACCTCCGCCACACCGCTCTGCAGTCAGGGGAGAGACATCTGCCTCGTGACCCGCAGGTATACGGCCCGACAGCAGAGTCTGCCGTTCACGACCCCAGCCCCGACGTCCGAACCCTGGGTCTCGGGCTCGGCACCCTTCACCTCGCCGACTGGCACGACGGATCCCGCCTCCACACCCACGCCCGCACAGAGACGGACCCGGACGCACAACGCCGGATCCTACGGATGATCGCGCTGGAATGGCCTGCTGACCCTCGCACCGCCAACCTGCTGTGGGACCTGATCACAACACCGGATGTCGACGACGATGTCAGGGACTGTGCTCAGGACCTGACAGCGGTACTGGACGACCGCCTCTGAGGCTGCACCGCCGCCACGGCTACGCCACCGCCACCCCGGAGCCGCTCGAACGGATGAACGCTGCGTCACCCCGGCGTGGATCCGATGCCGGGGTGCCTCTCCTTGACGGCGTCCCTGCAGATCCGGGCCTCGCGAACCCCCAGCCGGCTGAGGAAACCGGCGCCCGGAGACGACTGGGCCCCCGGCATCGCCGAAGGTTCAGCCAGCGGGACGCGCCGGCCCGCATTGCCGAGGCCTGCCCGACCGCCGTCGTCACCTATGAACAGATCCTGTAGCCGGTCCGGTGCCGGTTCGGCGGATGCCGCCCGGCCGGGTCGTGAGGCCCTGGCTGTCCGTATCCGTGTGGCAGCCCCGTCCCGGATCCGTCCGGACGGGGCTGTTTCGCGTGCCGCTCACTATTTTTCGGAGTTCGGCGGTCTGAGGATGTCGAGAACGTGTCACCCGAACCGTCCCAGGGACATCAGCGGCCACCGTCGGCCGCACGAAGACGAAGGAGAAGCAGGCATGGCGATTCAGCGGATGGACAATGTCGGCATCGTCGTCGAGGACATGGATGCCGCCGTCGCGTTCTTCGTGGAGCTCGGTATGGAATTGGAGGGCAGGGGGGAGGTCGAGGGCCTCTTCGCCGACCAGTGCACGGGACTCGACGGCGTCCGCTGTGACATCGCGATGGTCCGAACCCCGGACGGTCACAGTCGGCTCGAGCTGGCGAAGTACCGCAGCCCCGCAGTGATCAGCGCCGGACCGCGCAACCGGCCGCACAACATTCTGGGCACGCACCGCGTCATGTTCGCCGTCGACGACATCGAGGACACCGTTGCCCGCCTGCGCCCTCACGGCGCCGAACTCGTCGGCGAGATCGCCCGGTTCGAGGACAGCTATCTGCTCTGCTACCTCCGCGGCCCGGAGGGCATCATCATCGGACTGGCCGAACAACTGCGCTGAGACGGAGGCGGCGGCACCCGTATGCGAGGCGCCCGCCACCACCGGCTGCCGAACCGCGCCGTCCGGCAAGTCCCACCTGCTGATCGCGCTGGGCATCGCAACCGCCATGGCCGGCTACCGCGCCCGCTGCACCACCGCCGCGGCCTTGGTGAACGAGCTGGTCGAAGCTGCCCACGACAAACAGCTGGGCAAGGCCTCCGGGCGACACAGGATCTTCGTCAACTGGGTCCAGCGGAAGCCGATATGCCGGACACTGAGCGACGTCAGAGCCAGGCTGAATGGCGCCAGCGACTCAGGAAAGCCAGTCGGCGTAGCGGGTGGAGGCGAGGTGGGCGTCCTTGTCGGTGAGGACGTCACCCTTGACGACGGCAAACATGCCGGCGGTGGGGTCGGTGACAACGGTGCGGCCGTCGCCCTTATGAGTGAGGGTGATCCGGCCCAACTCGTCCAGGGAGAAGACCTCGGGCCCGGCGATGTTGCGAATGCCCCCCAGCGGGGCGCCCGCGGCGACTTCCGCCACCGCGTCGGCCACGTCCTTGGAGGCGATCGGCTGGATCGGCGTGGCGGGCAGCCGGACGGTATCGCCGTCGGCGGTCCAGGACAGGACAGCGTCCATGAACTCCATGAACTGCGTCGCGCGGACGATCGAGTAGGGGACCGGCCCGGCCGCGAGGACATCCTCCTGGAGCACCTTGGCCCGGTAGTAGTCCAACTCCGGCACCTGGTCCGCGCCGACGATCGAGAGAATGACGAAGTGGCCGACGCCGCCCTTCCGGGCCGCGGCCAGAAGGTTGTCCATCGAGGTCTGGAAGAAGGCCGGGGAGGCTTCGTCGAAGGTCGGGGAGTTCGTCAGGTTGACGATGACGTCGGCCCCAGCCACCGCCTCGCCCAGTCCCTGGCCGCTGATGACATCGATTCCGGTGGACTGCGAGTGCGGCACCGCCTCGTGCCCGGCGGCGTTCAGGTTCTTGACGACCTGCGACCCGATCAGCCCCGTACCGCCGATGACCGCGAACTTCATGACATGCCTTTCGCCGGGAGATGTGTCCAAAATATCGCACAAAATCCTCTATGCAGATGTTTGATATCAGGTCAGGGTTCGTGCATCCAGCCACATGTTGCTCAACTGGCGAACTCCGCGGGACCTCCCGTCGGCCTGCCCGCGGGCTCGCAGGACGTCGAACCGACGGACCAGCCGGTCGTAGTAGGCGAAGGAACTGAAGACGCTGCCGACATTCCGCCGCAAGGCCGAGAAAGTGAAGGTCACCCGGATCGGTCAGATGGGTGAAGCAGCGAACCAGAAGGAAGCGGGTGGACATAACACGCGGCGCACGGTCCGGCCGTGCTCCTCGAGGAAGTCCACCGAGCGGTACACGGGGCCGGCCCCCGCGGTCGTACCGGAACCACCGCCCGCGGGGATCTGGGCCGCCAGGCGGCGGGCCGGACGGTGCCGCGCACAACGCCTGCGCGCGACGAACATAACCAGGCAGCAGCTTCCTGGCGCGCACACCATCCGCGCCCAATGCCGGCTGGACGCCTGCAGGATGGACTTCCGGATCATGCGGGTCCCACTCGGTCAGCGGCTGTCCCGGCCACAGGCATCCTCTGCTGCCGTGTCTGCACGCCGGCTGGACTGACGCTGAAGATCCAGCAGTTCCGGGACGGGCAGTGTCAGGGCTGCACCCAGCCCGGCCACCGTCCGGCCGACGGAACAGGAGCACCGTCCTTCAACGCCGCGAACACCGTGGTACGGGCGATGTCGACCCGCGCAACCAACTGCGCCTTTCCAGACGCGCTTCGGCCAGACCATCCTGCAAGCGGCGCCTCAACTCCGCCAACGCCTCATCCGGGCCCATGTGTCCGTGCATCCCGCAGTCCCCCAACACCTCAGTGTCCACGATCGTTCATCATCGTCCGATCCGAACCCGGACGTACTCCAAAACCGGGCCGTCTTCATGCGGGGCGCTGCAGTATTCGCCACCGTCCTCACGCGGGCCGGCGCCGTCACCGCAGCGATGGCCGCGGCAACCCGCTGAGCCGGCTCTGGCGACGGCCGAGCAATCGAGCGACCACCAACTCAGGCATCTGGTCCGCATGAAAGCCCCCCGGTACGGGGAACAGCCGGACGGCTGGAAGCTCTACACGCTCAACCGGGGACCATCCCCGCGCGTGCGGGGATCAGACCCCGTCATCCCCGACCTGCTCGCACGCCTTGAACGAAGCCTTCAACGGGGGTGTGAAG
Source organism: Streptomyces sp. NBC_00659 (assembly GCF_036226925.1). Taxonomy (NCBI): domain Bacteria; kingdom Bacillati; phylum Actinomycetota; class Actinomycetes; order Kitasatosporales; family Streptomycetaceae; genus Streptomyces; species Streptomyces sp. NBC_00659. Next base: position 303,121 of record NZ_CP109031.1, read on the forward strand.
CTGTATCTGACCAAGGGTCGCCCGTCACCACTCCGACGCCCGGAACGCCGTGCAACGCCGTTTCCGTTCGGCGCTCCGGCCCTTGAAAACCCGCACTTACGATGCGAACCCGCGGGCCGCCCGGAGGATGTCACCAGGGGCCGTCCCGCACTGGGCCCATGCGATACCGACACCTGCGTGCATGCGCACGGCCTGGTCGCCCAGGCGCCGTCGGCAGGTCATGCCCGAGCCGAAGCCCGGCTCCTGGGGCAGGTACTCCCACTGGGCCGCCCGATAGCGAGCCGGCAACAGGGCCGCGGTGGCCGGTCCAGGGTGCGCGCAGCGCATCGCGTGGGCGACGCCGAACGCGTCCTTGACGGGCCGGCGCGGCCCGGACACTGGACGAGCGGGTGGCCCCACCTCACCCCGGGCCCGGCGCTCAACCGTGGGTGGTCACCGTCGTACCCGCGTAGGAGCCGATCAGGGTGACCTCCTCGCGAGTGAGGTCGTCGGCGAGTCTGATGCCGAGTTCGCGTTGGAACTCCTGGAAGGCGGCCAGCTTGGGCAGGCCCTCGCCGTCCACGACATGGACGAAGGTGACTCCGTCGGCCAGCCGGAAGCTGCTGTACCGCAGCCCGGCCGGGGTCTCCGTCGCCAGATCGGCGAAGACGTTCTCGATCAGTCGCTGGTTCTCATCGGCCGATTCCGGCTTGGTCCGGTAGCGGATCACTGTGCTCATGAGGCTCTCCTCTGCGCGATCGGTTCGCTGTCACTGGTTCTGACAACGCGAACGCCTCTGACTCATCGCGGCGATGAGTCGGAGCCCTCTGGGTTGTCAGTACCAGTGACAGCGACTTTCTGGAGGATCTCTCGTGGGCAGCAAGGACCGGACAACCGTCAGCCAGCGCTGGGTGCTGGGCCTGGCCTCGCTCGGCGCCGTGATGGTGGCGCTCGACGTGCTGGTGGTAGCGGCGGCGCTCAGCAGCATCAAGCAGGATCTCGGTGCCTCGATCGAGCATCTGGAGTGGACGGTCAACGCGTACACCCTCACTTTCGCGATGTTGTTGATGATCGCGGCGGGGCTGGGCGACCGCTGGGGCAGACGGCGGATGTTCGCGGCCGGCCTGGGCTTGTTCTCGGTCGCCTCGGCCGCCTGCGCGCTGGCTCCGTCCGTCCAGTGGCTGATCACCGCTCGGGCCGTGCAGGGGGTCGGGGCGGCCGTCGTGATGCCCCTGGCGATGGGCCTGATCGGCACGGCTTTCCCGCCCGGACGCCGAGGCTGGGCAACTGGTGTCTTCAGCGGCCTGACGGGCCTCGGTGTGCTGGCCGGCCCGGTCGTCGGCGGCGCCGTGACCGAGGGTCTCGCCTGGCAGTGGATCTTCTGGATCAACGTGCCCGTCGGCGCGGTGGCGGTCCCGCTCGTCCTGCTGCGGATCGGCGAGAGCAGGGGCGCGGCTCGCCGCCCGGACCTGCCCGGCCTCGCTCTGATCACCCTGGCCGTCCTCGGCATCGTCTGGGGTGTGGTCCGTGGTGCGCCGGCCGGCTGGGCCAGTGCCGAGGTGATCGGCTTGTTGTCGGTCGGGGGCCTGCTGCTCCTGGCCTTCCTCGTCTGGGAGAGCCGTGCGCCGCAGCCGCTGGTGCCACTGGCCTGTTTCCGGTCGAGAGCGTTCTCGGCCGGTAACGCGGCGGGCTTCTTCCTCACCGCGGCGCTGTTCGGCGCGGTGTTCTTCATGGCCCAGTACATGCAGGCGGCTTTCGCCGCCGGCCCGCTGGAGGCCGGGCTGCGGTTGCTGCCGTGGACCGGCACGCTCTTCCTCGTGTCACCGCTCGCCGGCCGCCTCGTGGACAGGGTCGGTGAACGCCCACTGGTCGCGGCGGGTCTGGGGCTGCAGGCTGTCGGTATGTTCTGGATCAGCCTGCTGAGCAGTGGCGCGGCGCGGTACGAGGACCTGGTGGCGCCGCTGATCGTGGCCGGGTGCGGCGTCTCCATGGCACTGCCGGCGGCCCAGAGCGCGACTGTCGGAGCACTGCCCCGCGAGGCGGTCGGGCTCGCCTCCGGTGTCTACAGCATGATGAGGCAGCTCGGTGGGGCTGTCGGAGTGGCCGTCCTGGCCGCGGTCTTCACCGCCGCCGGGGGCTACGCGTCCTTCTCCACCGGATTCACCCGGGCCTTCGCCGCGAGCGGCGTACTGTCGCTGCTCGGCGCGGCGGCGGGACTCTGCATCGGCGTACGGCGCAGCGTGGAGCCCCGCGCCCTGATCGCCGGCCCGGAACCGGTCGAGGAACTTCGATGAACCTGGAGGACGAATTCGCGCAGGTCCGCGGTGAGTTGATCGCGCACTGCTACCGGATGCTCGGCTCGCTGCACGACGCGGAGGACGTGGTACAGGACGCGTATGTGCGCGCCTGGAAGGGCTTCGCGGAGTTCGAGCGGCGCTCCTCGGTCAGAACGTGGCTGTACCGGATCGCCACGCGGCTCTGCCTGAACGCCCTGAAACACAGCAGTCGCCGTCTGGTGCCCTCGGCGCTGGGTGCGCCCGGAACCGATCCGGACGACCTGGACGCGCCGATGCTGGAGGCGAGCTGGCTCGAGCCGCTCCCCGATCACCTGATGAGCGCCGACCCGGCAGTCGTCGTAGGGACTCGGCAGAGCCTGAGGCTGGCGATGGTCGCGGCGCTGCAGCATCTGCCGCCGCGGCAACGCGCGGTTCTGATTCTCCGGGACGTCCTGGTCTGGCCGGCATCCGAGGTCGCCGCCGTGCTCGGCACCACGACCGCGGCCGTCAACAGCTCGCTGCAGCGCGCACGGGCCGAACTCGCCAGGGTCGCCCCGGCCGAGGACCAGTTCAGCGAACCGGACGAGCCCTGGCGCCGGACCCTGCTCGATCAGTACGCCAGAGCCTTCGAGCGGGCGGACCTGGTCGCTCTCGAAGGGCTCCTGACGCAGGACGTCCGATGGGAAATGCCCCCGATCCCGACCTGGTTCAGCGGCCGAGAGAATGTACTGCGTCTGCTCGCGGCCAAACTGGTGCCCGGCGACGGACGGCGCGTCATGGTGGAGACGTCAGCCAACGGCCAGCCCGCGTTCGCCCTGTACAGCCGCGGTCGTGACGGCCTCTTCCACGCGCGCTACCTGCAGGTGCTGACGCCGTCCGAAGAGGGAGTGTCGGCGGTGCTCGCATTCCACCGGGCTGACCTGTTCCCCTCCTTCGGCCTGCCGCTCGAACGTCTTGCCTGACTGCCCGGGCGGGTGCGGCGGCGTGGGCGGTGGTGGGGGCGAGCGATACGGCGAGCGCGGACAGCGCGGCAGCAGCCGTACGGGCGGCGGGGATGAAACCCACGAGGACTCCTCTCGACGATCACGGACGGTTTGTGATCTTCGTAGCGGATCCGCATCTCGCCGGCGCTTGAGCCGGTGGATCAACTCGCCGCGCCGGGGCGGCATCCAGTGCGGTCTCCCCACCACACGACCACGGATGTAAGTTGCTCTAAGCAGTTCCAGTCCTTACTTCCCGCCGAGGCTACGGAGCACATTCATGCCCCACCTGCTGCCGGACACGAGACCGCAGCGCATCCTCGCCGCTTCCAACTTCGTCTACACCGTCGGCAGCGGCCTCTATCTGACCGCGGGAGTGCTGTACTTCACTCAAGCGGTTCGCCTGCCCGCAAGCCAAGTGGGCCTCGGACTTGGCATCGCCGGCTTCCTCGCTTTGGCCGCCGGTATCGCCGCCGGCCACCTCGCGGATCGACGCGGCGCACGCGGCGTCTACGTCGCCACCCTCACCATCCAGGCCGTGGCCACGGCCGCCTTTGTACTGGCCGACAGCTTCTGGCCGTTCGTGATCGCAGTATGCGCGGCGACCGGAGCCAAGGGAGCGGGGCTGGCCGCCCGTAGTCCGCTCATCCGGCACCACGGAGGCGAGCGCCCGCAAGAGTTCCGTGCCTACCTGCGCGCCGTGAGCAACATCGGCATTTCTCTCGGTGCCGTCCTGGCGGGCTGGGCCGTCCAAGTCGGCACCCACACGTCCTATCAGCTACTCGTCGTCGGCAACGCCATCGCCTTCGCCGCATCCGCGATGGTCATGTTCCTCTTGCCGAAGGTCACCCCGGTGCCCGTGGCAAAGGGGCCACGCTGGACAGCCCTGCAAGACCGCCCCTATCTCGCCCTCACCGTCCTGGACGGTGTCATGGCCATCCAGTTCAAAGTGCTGACCGTAGCCATACCCCTGTGGCTGATCACCCGCACCGAAGCCCCACACTGGCTCATCTCGGGCACCATGCTCCTCAACACTCTCCTCGTCATCGGCTTCCAGATACGCGCCAGCCGCAACATCGACAACCCCGCCGCCGGGGCATGGGCCTACCGTCGCTCCGGTGTCGCCTTCCTCATGGCCTGCACGCTGATCTCGCTGTCCGCCGGCGTACCGGCCTGGGCCGCGGCAACACTCCTGCTGACCGCGGTGACCGTCCACACCATCGGTGAACTGTGGCATTCCGCAGCCGGCTTCGAGGTCTCCTTCGCCCTCGCTCCCCAGCACGCCACCGGCCAATACCTAGGAGTGTTCGGCCTCGGCGCCGGCCTGGCCGAGGCCGTCGGACCGGCCCTGCTCATCTCGCTCTGCATCACCTGGGGACGTCCAGGCTGGTACGTCGTAGGTTCGATGTTCCTCCTGGCAGGCCTGGCCGCACCCGTCACCGTCAGCTGGGCACAACGCCATCAGCCGGAAGAGTCCGTCCGCAAGGATGTAGAGCATCAAGCAGTCACAGCCTGACCACAGCAATCCACGTGCCAGAGAGCTCCCCGCCGGAGGCGAAGGGCTTCGCGGTCCTGCCGCGCAGCCGGGCTGTGGAACGGTCTTGGCCGTGGATCATGCGGGTCCGTCGGTACTGCCGTGACCACGAACCCCTCACCGAGATGAGCAAATTCGCTGATCACATGGGCCGCGATCACTCTCAGGGGCGTGGGCGTGAGTGGGTTGTGCGCGTTACGCGGAGCCGTTCGAGATCAGGAGTCGGGTGAGCCAGTCGGTGCGGGTTCGGCGGGCTGTGGCCGAGATGTCTGCCTGCGGGTACAGGGCGTCGAAACCGTGGAAGCCGCCTGCCCAGACGTGGAGTTCGGCCTGGCCGCCGGCCGCCCAGATGCGGGTGGCGTAGTCGGTGTCCTCGTCGCGGAAGACTTCGGCGGAGCCGACGTCGATGTAGGTGGTCGGCAGGCCCGAGAGGTCCTTGGCCCGGGCGGGCGAGACGTACGGGGACACCTCGTCGACGGTGAGGTCGCCGAGAACGGCTCGCCATCCGAACTCGTTCATCTCGCCGGTCCAGACACCGGGCACGCCGGAGTACTGGCGGCTGGAGGTGGTGGTGTTGCGGTGGTCGAGCATGGGGCAGATCAGCACCTGCGCGGCGATCGCCGGGGCGCCGAGGTCGCGTGCCAGCAGGGTGAGGCCGGCAGCGAGGCCGCCGCCGGCGCTGGCGCCGGCGACGATGATACGGGTGGGGTCGATGCCCAGTTCTTCGGAGTGTTCGGCGGTCCAGAGCAGACCTTGGTAGCAGTCGTCGACGAGGGTGGTGCCGGTGGCTTCCGGTGCGAGCCGGTAGTCCACGGACACCACGACCGCGCCGAACTCGTCGAGCCATTCCAGCGGGATGTCGATCTGCGAGAAGCGGTCGCCCATGACCATCCCGCCACCGTGCATCCAGTAGATGCAGGGGGCGGCCGTGGTGCGATCGGCGTTCGCGGGGCTGAAGACTGACAGGCGGATCCGGGCGCCGTCCTTGGCCGGCACGCTGACCTCGCGCCTGTCGACCTGCCGGTGTACCAGGAGCGAGTCGACGGGCGCCGAGGGGAGCCGTCGCAGTTGCGCGAGAACGTCCGGGGTGAGCTGGGACATGAGGGTCATGCCGGTCAGCAGCTCGCGCAGTTCGGGGTCCAGAGCGGGACGTGCCGGGGTCATGGCGTGGGCCTTTCGTGGTGTGGTGCCGGGCAAACGAAGACGGAGGCGTCTGGGCAGGTGGCCAGGTGGCGTCGGCAGATCGGTCCAGGGGCTCAGAAGGCGGCTTTGCCGAGGACCGGGACGTAGTCGGTGTACTCGGGCTCGTTGACCAGCAGCCCGGCGATCTGCGCCACGATGGCCTGGGCGGCCTCGCCGGCGAAGATCCGGTGGTGGTCCTCCTCGCTGGTCCAGCCCTCGGTGACATGGATGACGTCGGTGTCGGACGCGGAACGGGAGACGAGGTAGACGACGCAGTGTTCGCTCGCGCCGGGGCTGCCCTCGTTCAGGCCGGTCAGCAGCAGATCGACCAGCCGGCCGCCCAACCCGGGCTTGGCGGTCAGGGTGGCGTTGAATCCGTAGTTGGCAAGCACGATGTTCTCCTTCGCATTGATGGAGTGAGCTGATTCCATTAAATGCCCCTGACCTGCTGAAACGTTAGAACGATGGTCGCGAGTACTTGCACGATCCTCGTGATTTCGGGAGCAGGATGGTGGAGGGGTGCTGCAATGGACGCATGTCCCTAGAAGAGTTCCGAACCCTGCTGGACCGGCATGCCAGGCCCGACTGGACCACCGCCATCGACGGCGTCCTGATCTCGAAGGTCGACCGGCCGGATCCACCGGCGCCCTCCATGTCCGGCACGGTGCTCGCCGTCATCGCCCAGGGCGCGAAACGACTCGCGCTGGGCGAGAGGGTCTACGAGTACGGCCCCGGGCAGTACCTGGTCGCATCCGTCGACCTGCCCGTCACCGGGCAGTTCACCCAGGCCGACCCCAAGCAGCCCGCCCTCGGCTTCGGCCTCACCCTGGAACCGTCCGCGGTCGCGGAAGTGCTGCTGCAGGCCGGTCCGGGCGACCTCCCCCGCACCGGCGCAGGCACACCGTCGGGGATCGCCGTCAGCGACGCTTCGGCCTCGCTGCTCGATGCGGTGGTCCGGCTGCTGCGACTGCTCGACGAACCCCGCGACCGGGCCGTACTCGCGCCGCTGGTCAAACGCGAGATCCTGTGGCGCCTGATCACTGGCGAGCAGGGTGCGACGGTACGCGAACTCGGCCTGGCCGACAGCGGTCTCAGCCACGTCTCCCGGGCCGTGCGCTGGATCCGCGAGCACTACGCGCAGTCCTTCCGCGTCGAGGACGTGGCACGCATGTCCGGCATGAGCGTCTCCGCCTTCTATCGCAACTTCCAGGCGGTGACCGCGATGAGCCCCATCCAGTTCCAGAAGCAGATCAGGCTGCAGGAGGCCCGGTTGCTGCTCGCCACCCACCCGGGCGACGTCACCGGCATCGGCCGGCGCGTGGGCTATGACAACCCCTCGCAGTTCAGCCGGGAGTACCGCCGCCAGTTCGGTGCGCCCCCGAGCCGGGACGCCGCCCGTCTGCGCAGCACCGCGCACTCCCCCGTGGCCGTCCTGCCCTGAACCATCTGAAGCACGGTAGAGGATCGTGCAGGAAGAGGCGAGGATAGTTCTACTGTTTCAGCAGGTCAGAGCGATTCAATGGAATCACCGATTCCCCAGCCGTGCAGGAAAATGCCTGTCCGGCCGGGGATCCCATCCCATCGCAAGGATCGCCATGAAGACCGTTCTGATCACTGGTACCTCGTCCGGATACGGACGGGAGACAGCCCTCCACTTCCATGCGCAGGGGTGGAACGTCATCGCCACGATGCGCACCCCGCGTCGGGACGCTCTGCCCTCCTCGGACCGGCTGCGCGTCGTCGGGCTCGACGTGACCGAGCCCGAGAGCATCACCGCCGCACTTGAGGCAGCCGGCCCCGTCGACGTCCTGGTCAACAACGCGGGCGTCCCCTCGATCGGTGTGTTCGAGGGCACCCCCATGGCCCGCGTTCGGGAAGTGTTCGAGACCAACACCTTCGGCGTGATGGCGACCACCCAGGCGGTGCTGCCCCAGTTCCGCGAACGCGGCTCCGGCGTGGTGGTCAACGTGACCTCCAGCGTGGTGCTGGGCCACATGCCACTCTCGGCCGTCTACAAGGCGAGCAAGATGGCCATCGAGGGGTTCACCTCCTCTCTCGCGCTCGAACTCGCGCCGTTCGGCGTGCGCGCCAAGACGGTCGAGCCGGGCGCCTGCCTGACGACGAACTTCGCCGCCACGGCGACACAGGGCGCCCTGCTGGACGAACTGGTCCCGGCGCCCTACGCAGCGTGGGCGGAGAAGGCCATGGGCGACTTCACGGGCCAGGACCTGTTCACCGAGGAAAGCGACGTCGCCGAAGCGGTGTGGCGCGCCGTGCACGACACGACCGGGCAGCTGCGCTTCCCGGCCGGTCCCGACGCAGTCTGGCTCGCCCAGGCAAAGTGACGTGGGCAGTGGGCAGAGTCCTTGCCACCGGCGAGGCGTTCGGCTCCCGCGCGTACGACGGGCCGAGGGCTTCCGGCCGGCGGGGCGTTCGCGCGGCGGGCTGAGCCGGCAGCATGTCCATGGAGTGCCTGACAGCACTCCCGGTCCTCGGCCCCTCCGGGGATGACGAGGTAGTGGACGATGTTGATGGCGATCGTGGTGTCACCCGTCCCGAGGCGGGGGGAGGCCTCTGCCGCGGACCCACTGGTCCCCCATCGCGTCGGCCGTCGGCGTCCGAAGGATCTCGGGCTCGTTCGGCGCCCGCTGCATGGGCCGCCCGCCATGAGGGAGGCCGGACGACTGGGCGAACCGGTCGATGCCGTCGAGGGCAGCGGCGCGGATCTGCTCGATCATCTCGGCGTTGGCCTCCGCCATGTCGCCTGGCACGTTCGCGGAGGTCTTGACGCTCTGGGCATCGAGCCACGCAGGCGCTCGGCTCGGCGTTCCGGCCTTCGGCCTGGCGCAGCAACTGGCGCAGGAAGCCGTTGCGTTGGTGAAAGACACCAACTCCCAGCGGGCATCGGAGAGATCACTGGGATACGGGCGCTGTCGCGTCATATTTCGGTCTGATCCTTTCTCAGAGCAGTGCGAAAAAACTCGCTGGACATCGCATGGGCCAAGCGGCGAGCGTTGACGGAATGCAGCAGGAGAAGATCTGGGACGCCGATGTCGCCCAACGCTATGACACGCCCGGCTCCGGCATGTTCGCGCCTGAGGTCTTGGGGCCGACCGTGGACCGACTCGCCCAACTCGCCGGGGGCGGAGCAGCGCTTGAGTTCGCCGTCGGGACCGGCCGGGTAGCCGTCCCGCTCGCCGGGCGAGGAGTCTCTGTCACCGGCATCGAGCTGTCGCTCCCGATGGTGGAGCAACTGCGAACCAAGGCAGATGAAGCAACGATCCCCGTGATCATCGGTGACATGGCGACCACCGTCGCCCCCGGGAAGTACACCCTCGTCTACCTCGTGTACAACACGATCTCCAACCTGCTCACCCAGGATGAGCAGGTCCAGTGCTTCCGTAACGCTGCCCGCCACCTTGCGCCTGGTGGTCGGTTCGTGATCGAGCTCTGGGTTCCCGAGTTGCGCAAGCTACCACCGGGCCAAACGGCCACCGTCTGGCAGTCCGAACCCGGCTACATCGGGTTGGACACCTACGACGTCCTGTGCCAGCACGTGGTGTCGCACCACTTCCGTTTCGATGAGTCTGAGCAGGCGCGGTTGTTCCGGAGCCCTCATCGCTATATCTGGCCGGCCGAACTCGACCTGATGGCTCAGCTGGCCGGATTCGAACTGGAGACCAGGCATGCGGACTGGGCCGGCGCCCCATTCACCGCCGAGTCGCGTTCTCACGTCTCCGTCTACCGAATCCCGCCAGCACAGTAGCTCCGCATGGCCGGGACGGATGCCCCGTCTCCGGCCTTGCCTCATGTGGGCGTCGCGGTGAGGGAGTGCCTGTCTCTACATGGTCCTCCTCTGGCGCCCTCGTACTTTGGTAGGCCGAAGGGTTCGCTGAGAGGCCGCCGGGGTTCCCGACGGTCTCCGCGTTTTCGTACGGTGGGCACATGGGCAAGGACAGGGTGCCCCGGCTGAGGCTGCTCGTGATCACGGACGACGACACGGGGCCGAGGCTGTGCCGGGGGTGTGGTGGTCCGCTGACGCCTTCGGTGAAGGCGTCGGCGGTGTTCTGTTCGTCGGTGTGCCGGTCACGGCATTGGCGGCGGATGCGGCGGGCGCGGGCGCGGACCGAGGCAGTCCAGGCCGGTGTGACGTCCAGCTGCCCGGAATGCGGCGCGTCGTGGACGGTTGAGGGTCGAACATCCTGCCTCGGCGACGTACTGCTCTCCTGCCTGCCGCAAACGGGCCCGGCGCAGACGGCGCGCGGCGGACAACGGGTCGTTGATGACGGGCTGGGCCTCGTCCTTGCGGGTGGTGGCTGTCGCGCACTGCCCGCCCGAGATGAACTCCCAGCGCCGACGACGGTACGGACATGGCCGCGTTCCCACGCGAGCGTCGCTACAGGCCGTACGGGCTACTGCACGTCGACGTAGTCACCTGCGGCCTTGACGGCCTGAGTGGTCGAGGTTCCCGCGAAGCTGTAGCGGAAGTAGCCGTCGACGGTGGCCGTCGCGGTCGTCTTCAGGTTGCCCCTCGAGTCCGACTTGACCGTCTTGAGGGTGGTGTAGGTGTCGCTGGTCTTCTTGCGGAACTGAAACTGCACCGGCTGGGCGGCGTAGCCCGTGTACGTGCCGGTGTCCCAGTTGGCGCGGGACAGCAGGCCGGTGGCCGTGACGGTCTTGCCCTTCTTGACGGGCTACGGGGATGCGTTGACCGTCAGCTTGGAGTAGCGCTGGAGCTTGGCGGTGCCCAGCCCGTCCCGGTAGACGGAGCCGACCTTGCTCCAGTCAGCGTCCAGGTCCTCGGGATTCACACCGTTCCAGGCGATGGCGACGCCGATGGCCGTCCAGGTGCCCGCGTCCTCGTTGCGCAGTTCGTCCTGCGGGTAGACGTCGATGGTGCCCTTGCAGGTGGCGGCGGTCGACGAGCTCGCGGTGCAGGAGGGGGCATCATCGCTGAACAGGACGTTCCCCGACTCGTCGTAGGGACCGCGGTAGATCTCGACCTCCAGTGGAAGTCGTCGGCGGTGATGTCCACGGACACGTCGTGCCTGACGCTGCAGGTGACCGGGACGGAGACCCGGTTGGTGGTGCCCACGACGATCGGCTTGCCGCTGTCGACCTTCACGTTCGAGAAGGACAGGTCGAGGTCGTAGGGCTGGTCGTCGGATCCTGGGGAGCCGGTGAACAGAGTCTTGCCCGAAGCGGCGTGGACGGCTTCGCGCACCTTGGCGATCTCCGCGCGGCGGTCGGCAAAACCGGCGGCGTGAGCGCCCGGAATGGTGCGGACGGAGAAGGCCGGGGCTCCGGAGACGGCGGCCACGGTGACGCGGATGCGCATGCGATTTCCCCAGTGGAGAAAGAGGGTCTGGCAGGTTGGTCGTTCCTCACGGTTCGCTGACACCAGAGGCCCAGGTGATCGTGGAATCTGCCGACTCGGATGATCCGATCAACGACGCAGGCAGGTCGTTGCACGGGAAATGGAGATTCCGTGTGCATATGACCAAGATCATGCTCCGCACACGGCCAGTGCCGTTCGCGCCAGCCCGCGCAGCCAGACGTGGGCGTGGTCGGTGTCGTAGCGCTGATGCCACGACAGGTACACCGGTGCCGACGGCAGTTCGAGTGGCAGGGGGAGGACGACCAGGCCGAGGTCGCCGACCGCTGACCGCGTGGTGGCTTCGGGGACGCTGATCAGGAGATCGGAGCCGCGCGCGAACTCCAGCGCGGCCGCTTCCGTGGGCGCGGTCGCCACTACGCGGCGGGTGAGGTTGAGCCGCGTGAGCGCGTCGTCGAGGGCGTTGCTGAGGTTTCCACGTCGCGAGACGGTGACGTGTTCAGCGGCGGCGTACTGCTTTGCCGTGAGGGTCCTGACGCGGGTGAGGGGGTGTCCCTGCCTCACGACGATGACGAGGTGGGTCTCGCCCACGTTCTCGGCGCGGATGTCCGGTGCGCTCGGGCGGTTGGCGTTCGCCTCCAGGTCGACCTCGCCGCGCCGCAACTCGGGGGTGTCGATGCTCGATTCCGCGACGAAGCGCAAGCGCACGCCTGGCGCCTGTCCGCGAACGGCCGCGAGGAGTGAGGGGCCGCTCAAGGCGACCAGGGAATCGTGCCAACGGAGGGTGAAAGTGCGCTCCAGCGTTGCCAGATCGAGTTCACGGCTCGGTGCCAGCACCCCCTGGACCTGGTGCAGCAGCTCGTGGACCTGTTCCCGGACGGCGATCGCATACGGCGTCGGGGTCATCGTGCGGCCGGTGCGCACCAGGATCTGATCCCCGGTCGCATGCCGGATTCGGCCCAGACTCCGGCTCATCGCGGGGGCGGTGACGTGCAGGCGTGCGGCCGCCCCGGTCACACTCCCCTCCTCCAGCAGCGCGTCGAGGGCGGTGAGCAGGTTCAAATCCAATTGCATGTGAGTAATCCTAGCCGTACTTGACATGCATTTGAAGTTAATGAAGGGGCTCTATACCTTCGAGGTGAGAGCGCAAGACGGAACGCACCGCCTGGCCCGACCAGCCTCAACACCCCTCCTCACACGGGAGTACCGCCATGTCCGAAACGCTTCAGACCACCGACGTCGCCGCCTCCGACGCCGACCTCCTCAGCCAGACCGCCATGATGGTGCGAGCGGCCGGATCGGCGCTGCGCGAGCGCTTCGGCGAGGTGGTCCCCTACCAGACCCGCGAAGAGCTGATGCACGCCCTCGCCGCCAACGACGACACGGCGCTCGACATCCTGCGCCCCGGCCTCACGCGCCTGCGCCCGGACGCCGGCTGGGTGGAGGACGAGCTGGACGGCGGGGCGCTGCCGCCCGGTGAATGGTGGGTCGTGGATCCGGCCGAAGGAAACGTCAACCACCTGCACGCCCTGCCGGAGTGGGCGGTGACCGCCACGCTTGTGCGCGAGAACCAGCCGGTGCTCACCGCGGTCCACCTGCCGTTGACCGGCGAGACCTACACCGCGCTCACCGGCGCGGGCGCCCACCTCGACGGCCGGCCGCTGCAGGTCTCCCGGACCGCGGACCTCGGCCTGGGCATCGTGGCCACCAGCCAGGCCCGGCCGGACGAGGACGAGCAGGTCGTGCGGCGCGTCGGCTCCTCGATCACCGCGATGCTCTTCGACGCGCTCGTCGTCCGCACCGCCGTACCCGCGACCCTGCACCTGATGAACGTGGCCGCCGGCCGGATCGACGCCTTCTGGCAGTACTCCGGTGCCCGCGCGGACCTGCTGCCCGGGGCGCTGCTCGTCACCGAGGCCGGCGGGCGGATCTCCGACGCCGAGGGCCGCCCCTGGACCCCGCAGAGCGAGAGCTTCCTGGCCGCCGCGCCCGGCGTCCACGCCGAGGCCGTCGCCACGCTCTCACGCTGACCACGCACCACAACCTGCACGCACGAAAGGACCAGATCACCATGACCACGATCGCAGTTCTCGGAAACGGCCGCGTCGGCGGCAACCTGACCGCAGCGCTCACCCGGGCAGGGCATGAGGTGACCGTGGCGAACCGCGCTCCGGGGGCCGCCGCCGACGCTGCCCGGACAGCCCGGATCGTCATCAACGCCACCCCGGGCGCCGGCTCGCTGGACCGGCTCGCCGCCCTGCGCGAGGAACTGCGCGGCAAGATCCTCGTCGACGTCTCCAACGCCACCGTCGACGGCCCCGACGGACTGCCCGCCGACCTGCTCTACCCCGGCTCAAGCCTCGCCGAGCAACTCCAGGAAGCGCTCCCCGAAACGCACGTCGTCAAGACACTCAACACCATGCTCTTCCCCGTGATGACCGCGCCGGCCACCCTCACCCAGGCCCCCGAGGCCTTCCTCTCCGGCGAGGACCCGCAGGCCAAGCAGACCGTCCGCGAACTGCTCATCAGCCTCGGCTGGCGCAAGGAGTGGATCACCGACCTCGGCGGGATCCAGACCGCCCGCGCCACGGAGGCCGCGATACTTTTCGTACCGCACGTGATTCGGTCCAGCGGATTCACGCCCTTCGCGATCTCGATCGCCCGCTGATCCGCACACAGCGCGCCGCCCCTCGCGATCCGCGGACACCGGAACTCTGAACGCCGAGGCCAGTTCACAGACTTGACGAGAACCACCTGCTCCGGGTTTCCGTACCAGGCAGGGCCGAGCCGAAAAGCCCTCTCACCGCTCGCCCCGCAGTTCAAGCTGCTCTGAGCAAGGGCCTCTCATATGTCCTCGAAGTCCTCCTCACGTTCCAGCTCTCGCTGTGCCTCACCCCGGCTCCTACAGTTCGTCGTCGCGGCCGAGCCGTCAAGCGTGCCTGATGCTGTTCGTGCCACAACGGCCCTACCTCGGCCACGAGTTCAGCGATCACCATCGGCGACAACCCGGTGATCCGGCACTCCTCCACAATCAACTCACCTGCCTCAGCCGCCATCATGCTCAGTTCAACGAGCTACCTGGGCGTCGAGCCACGGCAACCGTGCGCGAGGTCGTAAGGGTCACTGGCCCGAACAGTCCGCGGGGATCGTGTGCTGAGCGCTTCGATCGGCGAGTGAACGGGTGAGTTGGCGACCCAGAGGGTGCGCGCTCTGCGCGCCGCTGACGACGACGTCGGCGCCTGTCACCCGCCGTCAGTGAGGTCCGGCGGGTGACAGGGGAAAGCTTGGTGCCCGCCATGATCACCGTGCTGGCCGGCCACGACAGCCGGCGCAGAAGCGGGCGCCGCCGACGCGGTACCCGCCATACCCAGTGCCGCACCGCCTGCCAGCAGACCGGTTGCCGCGGTACCGGCCATCAGGCGCTGAACGTGAGTGAGTGCTCTCATCGAGAGTCCTCCTCCGGGGGAAAGGCGATGTTCCATCGCCTCGTGTGTCACAGGGCATTCGAAGCAGCATCGCCGCCAGATGACCCGAATCAGGAAGAAGAATAATTTAGTAGAGAATATTCATTTTTCATGCGTTCTTCTCGCCATCCAGGGTGACTACGGCTCCGGATCACTGACAGAGCCACAACACGCCCCTCCAGAGAGGAGGCGCCGGCCATGACCGTCACCACACCCACTCCGGCACCCCCAACTGATCTGAACCATAGCCCCGTTACTCACCATCAGCTAGCCGTCGCCCTGCCCTACGGACTGCACACCCCGCAGGTGGCGCGGCAGATCACCGCCCGATGGCTGGCCGCGCGCGGGGCTCCGGCTTCGCGCATGTGCAATGTGGTGCTCGTCGTGTCCGAACTGGTCACCAACGCCATCCGGCACACGCACGAACCCTGCACCCTCCAGCTCACGTGGCACGGAAACCGTCTGGACGTCGCCGTCGCCGACCACGGCAAGACGCTGCCGGAGAGGTCCGGCACACCGGGCGAGAACGGCGGCTTCGGGCTCCTCCTCATCGAGGGCCTCGGAGGAAGGATCAAGACAGTTCCCGCACTCGGCGGCAAGACCGTGCATGCGACCCTGACCCTCACCCCGTCCAGCCGCCCACATCGTGCACCGCCGACGACCGCCTCGGTTCGGTAGCCCGGAGATGTCCCGCCACTAGAGGGCATCTGATCTGACGAGTCCCCGCCTGGACGCCTTCGAACGGCGGACCGTCGTTGCCTCGGTCGTTTGTCTGCACCTGCTCCGCCGGCCTCCGGGTGGCAGCGCCGCACCGGTGTGAGCGGGGCCTGGTGCTGGCGCCCGGGACGATTCACCGGGTCGTGTTTGGGTGTCGGCGCCATCGCGGATGAAGGCAACTTGAGTACAGCCCTTACGAGTTGGTCAATCGACAGGTCCTGACGCATCGGCTGTCCACCGGGGTCTCTCGGCGCCATCTGGCTTGTCTGGTAGAGGAGTTGGCCGGGCTCTGGCAGGCCTGGATCGAGGGCTGCCGTCATGCTGCGCGAGGTGGGAGCAGGAAGCGGGCTGCTGGAGCCGGTGCTCGCTACCGCCTGGTGTTCGTCGACCGGTTGACGGCCGCACTCATTCATCTGCGGCACGATCTGCCGCACTCGGTGCTGGGACTGCTGTTCGGCGTTGACCGCTCCACCATCACTCGCGCGACCGGAGAGATACGCACGCTCCTGGCTGAGCGCGGATGCGCGGTTCCCGATCGCCCTGGCCTGCGCCTTCGCACGCTGACTGACGTTTTCGCCCATGCCCAGGCCAAGGTCATTAGCTGCGGCTGGATGCCGCCGAGATCCAGGTCCGCCGGCCGCCGGCCGGCCGTGGTGGGCGGCGAGCGTTCGTCTCCGGCAAGAAGAAGCGGAACACGATGAAGGCCACCGTCATCGCCGACCACCAGGGTCGTACCTTACGGGTCGATGCCCCGTGGCCTGGACGGAGGCACGACGCGACCGCCACACGCAACGAAGGCATCGGGATCCGCTTCCAGCACTATCCCGATGTCGAGGTCCTTCTCGACGACGGCTACCTCGGTCTTCGCCGTAATCACCCCGGGCAGGCGGCGACCCCGCCGCGGAAGGGAAACTGGATCAGCCCGCCCTAGGTCCATGAAGCCCGCCGCCGAGCCCGCCACCGGCACTCCTCGAAACGCATCACCGTCGAACACGCCCTCGCCGACCACAAACGCTGGAAACAACTGGCGCGCTGGACCCACCGACGCGAGACCCTGCCTGCCGCCTACCGGGCCATCGCCAACCTCGCCTCCTTCGAAGTCGATGCAAGCCAGGCCGATGCCCCGTCCCTCCCGGCCCAGCAGGCGCAGCGGTTCGGTGAGGTTCGCCCAGTGCGCGACGGAAAAGCCGCGCTTGCGCACGGCTCGCCCATGGTCATAGCAGCACATGAGGTGGGTAAAGGCATCGCAAAAAGCGCCTGCCATCAGGCCGGACAGACCGGACAAGATCCAACACATCACCACGATCCAGCCAATTGGCCGATGTTAGTTTTCATACCGCTCTGACTGACCATCAGAGTCGTACAACAGAAAACAAACGGGAGAAAAAATGCGCAAGTTGGCAGTAGGCGCCCTCGCGGCCGGCCTCTTCGCCATGGGGGCAGGCACAGCGTTCGCCGCCTCGTGGCACGACATTCCGACACTGTCGACCGGCGGTGCGAAGTTCCACCACGGCGAGTACGCGTGGCACCCCGCAGGCGAGGACCACGGCGCCTTCGAGTGGAAGGGCCAGCTCCAGGACGCCGACCACGGTGACGATCACAACGTGTACGTGCAGGTGAAGGTCGAGGGCTACGACTGGAGCCGCTACAACGGCAAGCAGGGGCAGACCGTTCCGCTGAACTACTCCAACTGGGCGCCCTCGCAGCGCTACACCGACGACGCGTACATACGCGTCTGCCGTGACAAGGGTTCGTTCAACCCGGACAACTGCTCGCCTACCAAGCACTACCAGCGGTAAGCAAAACCACACCGCCAAGTACCGGGCCCAGGCTGACCTCCTGGGCCCGGTCGCTTCTTTGGGGGAAGCCATCAGTACGTCAGAAGTCCTTTCCGCCAAGGGTGTCGACCTTTCCTACGGCAAGCACCTGGCTGTCAGCGACGCCCACATCTCGATCTCCCGGGGGGAGGTCACCGCCATCACCGGACAGAGCGGTTCGGGGAAGTCATCGCTGCTGTACTGCCTCGCGGGAGTGCTGCCTCCCGCGCGCGGGCAGGTCCGGTTCGAAGGGGAGTCGCTCGGCGATCTCACCGACGACGAGATCAGTACGCTGCGCCGTGAACGCTTCGGTTTCGTCTTCCAGTACGGCGAACTGCTCCCCGAGCTGACCATCGAGGAGAACACCGCCCTGCCACTACGCCTGGCCGGGCAGCGCAAGCGTCCCGCGCTCGCGGCCGCCGGTGAAGTCCTCGCCCGGCTCGGACTCGGCGAGCTGCGCGAGCGCCGCCCGTCGCAGGTGTCGGGTGGTCAGTGCCAACGCGTCGCCGTCGCACGGGCCCTGGTCCACCGCCCGGCCGTCGTGTTCGCCGACGAGCCGACCGGGTCCCTGGACAGCGCCAACGCATCCGCCGTACTGAAGGAGTTCCTCGGCCTGGCGCGCTCACAGGGCACGGCCGTCATCCTGGTCACCCACGACCCCGCCGTCGCCGCGCAGGCCGACACCCACTACACGATGTCCGACGGAATCCTCACCCATCGGGGGGCGGCGTGAGGGAGTTCCAGCTCGGTCTGCGCCTGCTGTTCGGCTCCGGTCGCGGCAACCGCATACGTTTCTTCCTCATGGCGGCCGGCGGCTCCCTCGGGGTCTGCTGCCTCGCTCTCGTCCTCACCGTCCCGCAGATCCTCGACGCACACGACGGCCGGGCCGCCGCACGACAACCGCAGACCACGTCCGCGCGGCCCGCGGGTTCCACCCTGCTGCTCCAGCGCACCGACCCCTACGGTTCGAAGGCCTTCACCCGGGTGTTCGTCGCCAAGGGGATCAAGAACGCCGACAACGCCCCGCCCGGGCTGAAGGAACTCCCGGCCCCGGGCGAGGTGTTCGTCTCTCCTCGCGTACACGACCTGCTGCGTGACCGACCCGCCGTCAGGGGACTCCTGCCAGGTCACGAGAAGGGTCTGATCGGCGCGACCGGACTCGCCCACCCCGACGAGCTGTTCGCCTACATCGGCACGACACGCGGCAAGATCGCCGGCGAGGGCCGCGCCTTGAAGGGATGGGGATACAGCTACACGCCCTTCCCTGCCGTCGAACCCTCGACCCTGACGTACATCCGTTTCGCCCTGGGCTCACTGGTCCTGCTCCCCCTCGGCATCTTCCTCTCCGTCTGTGCCCGGCTCTCCGCCGCCAGCCGGAACCGCCGCCTCGCCTCCTTGCGTCTGTTGGGCCTGAGCACCAAGGGAACCCAGCGGGTCAACGCCGCCGAAACCGTGATGGCGGCCTTGCTCGGCGCGGTTCTCGGCCTCAGCGAGTACTGGGTCCTCAACCAGGTGATGACCCGGACCGGACTTCCCAGTCTGAGGTGGTACCCGGCCGATGGCGAGCTGTCCGCGACGACCGTCGCCGTCTGCCTGATCGGCTCCCCGCTCCTCGCCTGGTTCGTCGGCCGGGCCAGCGCACGCGATGCCGCCGCCAATCCACTGGCGGTACGCCGCACCGCCGCCCCCAAGCGCCCCGCCAAGTGGGGCGCCCTGCTCCTGGTGACCGGCCTCGGCATCGTCGTCGGCTACTGCGCCACCGGCTTCACCGACCACCC
Source organism: Streptomyces sp. NBC_00659 (assembly GCF_036226925.1). Taxonomy (NCBI): domain Bacteria; kingdom Bacillati; phylum Actinomycetota; class Actinomycetes; order Kitasatosporales; family Streptomycetaceae; genus Streptomyces; species Streptomyces sp. NBC_00659. The sequence continues at coordinate 322,183 of NZ_CP109031.1, forward strand.
CGCCAACAGCCTCGGACCGAACGCGCTCCTGATGCCGGCGGGCATTCTGCTGACAGGCCTGGGGCTGGTACTGACGCTGCCCCTGATCTCCTACTCCCTTGCCCTCCGACTGGCGCGGACCACCCAGTCCCTCACCCTGAACCTGGCGATGCGCCGCAACGAGGTCGAGCCGGGCAGCACCATGCGAGTCGTCACCGGCCTCGTGCTCCTCGTCTTCTCCGCCTCCCTGGCCCAGGGCGTCCTGATCCAGCTGGAGCAGGTCACCCGGCCGTCCTCTCCCGTGCAGGACTACTCCATCCCTCTGTCATCGCTCACGGCTCGGCAACAGCACGATCTCGCCGCCCTGCCGGGGGTACGCGCGCACGCTGTGACGATGGAGTCCTGGACCGACCCCAACGGTTCCGCCGACCAGCCCTGGGCCAGCGCCGTCGTCGCCACCTGCGGCCAACTGTCCAAGCTGGTAAGGCACTCCGACGGATGCGTCGACGGCAAGGTGATGCGGCTCAGTGACCCGAACGCGGGCACCGGCCAGGGGGCGCGCCCTGGTGACACTCTCCCCTTCCGCAATCCGAAGGGCGGTCCCGGCAAGACCCTGAACATCGAACTTCCGCACGACACCATCGCCTACAGCGCCTACGACCCGTCGGCGGTACACGGAGCGGACGTACTCGTCCCGCCGTCGGCGCTGTCCGCCACGGCCCGCCCGGAGGGAGCGCGGTACGTCCTCACCAGCAGCTCCGACCACGACGAGGTCCGCAGGGTCCTCGACGGTATCGCCGCTGTCGCCCCGACCATCGAAGTCGAACCCATAGGCGTGAACATCGAGGGCCTCCAGCAGATCGCCGTCCTCGAGACCCTGCTCGCCGTCGGCATGATCATGGGTCTGGTCATCGGGACTGCGGCCTTCGTCGTCTCGGCGACCGACCGGGCGGTGGAGCGACGCGCACAGGTCACCGCCATCACACTGATCGGAGCACGGGCCCGGACGATGCGAGCCGTGCAGTGCGTACAGGTCGTGCTCCCCCTGAGCATCGGGCTCGCACTGGCGCTCGTGACGGGCAAGTTCGCCGAGTCCTGCTACCTCGTCACCGGGGGAAGCGAGATCTACTGGGACTTCGCCGGCGTCCCGATGCTCGCGCTCGCGGCAGCGGGTGTTGCGGCCGTTTCCGCCGTCGGCACACTCCCGCTCGTGGGACGGCGCATCGACCCGGAACTGATCCGGCGCGACTGACCACAGCGCTTGACCGCTCATGGTCCGTCGGCTCGGCCCGCTCCGCATCGAGCGGGCCGAGCCGAGTCATCCCGGACCGTCAACGCCGCTCGCGAGGACGTCAGGCCCCCAACCCGAAGGCCGGACAGCAGACCGGACCAGCCCAACCCCCGAACATCACCGCTCCGTCACAGCACGGCGTGCCGCCGGGGAAACGGGCGTGCCGTACAGCGGGCATGGACACCGTGACGGCCGTCATCGCCCGAAGGAGGAGGACGGCGGCGGCGTAGAGCGGGGCGGATGTCGTACGTGGTGGCCGGCCAGCCGCCGAGGAAGGCTCCGATGGCTGTACGAGGCCTCATCGGCTCGCCTCACGCCGCATCCGCTCCCCCGGAGAAGCCGCTGCGTCAATGGAGCCTGGCTCCAGCCCAGGACAACTGGGGCCCAGCGTCCACTTCAACTGCGCCCGCCCTGGACGCCTGACGCTGCCCGGTCCCGGTATCCGGGCTTACGCAGGTGAACCGCTGCTCCGGAGCGGGCGAACGACGGTTCCGCAGTACGCGACGAGGCCGCCTGCCCATCTCCGTCTCGGTCCCGGACTGCCCTGCTCGGCACAGGAGGAGAGTCTGCCCGGGTCGGAGTGACAGGGGGTTTCCGGCCTGTGCATGAGTGCGGAGGCCGGGGACCGCTAGGGTCTGCCGTTTGGATCAGGTGGCGTCGAGGCGCGGTGCGTTGTCGGCTGCCCCGCGTCCCGCCGCATGATCCAAACGACAGGCCCTAGTTCCCGGACGGGGTGCCGGAGGTGCGGGAGCCGGAGTGGCCCGGCTTCGATGGGGCCCATGTGGGTTTGGCCCTTGCCTCGGCCGGGTCGGGTTCGGCCAGGGTGAGTCCCCAGGTGTCGTCGTCTCCTATGCGGGCCTCGATCTCCTTGACCTGGCCGCTCTTGGCGAAGTAAAGGACCACGACCTGCCGTACGGAGCCCTCGTCGTAGAAGTCCGCTGTCACGTCTGCCTTGGCGGCGGCGCCGAAGGCCTTGACCCAGTTGCGGGCCGTCGCGTCGGCGTGCGTGTCGTCGACGGCGAGCGCGGCCAGTGCGTCGGCGTCACCGTCGGCGAGCCGCCACACGGCCTTCTGCACCGTCTCGAGACTTCCCGTGGAGGGGTAGCCGACGACCCGCAGTGGCCGGTGATTGCTGTAGTCCGTCTGGTACGTCAGGGACTCGCCGTGCGACGTGCAGCCCGTCAGAAGTCCGCCCGTGACGGCGGCGGCCAGTGCGAAGCGGGCGAGTCTTGTCTTGCGTGTCATGGTCAGAACCTCGTGTTCGGGCGGAAGATGATGACCCGCTCGATGTAGTCGGGCTTGCCGCGGTACCGCAGGATGGCAGCCGCGAGGCTGGTCCTGTCCGTACCGCCGTGCTGGATCAGCTGGTGCCTGTGCCGCTTGCGCTCGAACCACCATGCGCGGTCGCCCTTGCGCCCGCCGTAGCGGGTCTTTGTGGCGAGGGCGATCGCACATGGAGGCCCGCCGGCGCCGAGCACGGAGGTCTCCTTCCCGACCGATTCTGCATGATCAGCCCAGATTGATCGCCTGGGCGGCCGAGTCCCGGCCATCAGGCCTGGGCCGGGGCGCTCCCGCTGGGTGAGTCCTCGACGTGTGTGGCCCGGGCTCGCCGGAGCGCTCGCCTCAGCCCCGCCAGCGCGGTGGCGGTTCCGGCTCCGACGGGAGCAAGCGGCCAGTACGCGATGGTGTTCCCGAAAGCCGCGCACCCCATGAGCACGAAGCTCGCCGCCATCCCTACGAGGAACCCGAACAACCAGGATGGGGCCCGCTCCCGCCGCTCCAGCCGTACCCCGCCGTCGCGGCCGGCCAAGTATGCGGCGGCGGCCAGGGCGAGGGCGATCAGATAACCCAAGACCAGCGGGTAGAGCATGAACAGTGCCATGTCCCACCCCCCGGGGTGCCAGCCGAGCCACACGTCACGCCCGTCGATCTCCACGACCCGCCCGTGCCACAGGCCCGCCTGGACCCGCTGCCCCTCCAGGAGGCCGTTCGCGGAATCGTCCGGGACGCCGTTCACCGTCTTCGCCTCGTCGCCGATGCGCAGTTCGATCGTGTGCTTGGTGGTGACGTTCCAGTCGCCGCTGCCGCCGTCCTGGCCTCCGCCGTCTCTCCCACTCGTCGTGTGGGACGTCAGCTTCGTAATGGTGGCCCCGGCCGTGTGCAGCGTTCCGTTCGACTGTGCGTGCGCGACGCCCGTCTCCTCGTAGGTGCGCATGGCGAGCAGCAGGATCAGGGCAGCCATGAGCAGGCGGAACACCCAGCGCAGTACATGGCCTCGCGCTGTCCTGGGCCGCCTCGTGCCCGGTCTCGTCCGCGACGTCGTGTCCCCGGTCTGCTCCTGCGTCATCGGGCCCCCTCGCCTTCCGGTCGGGAACAGACGAAAGCCGTCCCACCGGATCACACGCCGCACAGCTGACCATGGTTGCGGTCGACCACCCGGCCGTGACCGTGTCACCGGATGGCAGAGGTCCCAGGCCGTCGACCCGGTGGGTGAGGGGTTCGGGGCCGACCGGTCCCCGTCGCACTGTGCGGGATCCTGCGACGGGAGCAGCCGGTACGCGCCGATCGGCTCCGTCCCGAACCGCACATCCGTCTCCCGGCAGTTGCCAAATCCCGTGTCATCCAAGGCAGTTCCCCGCCGAACTGTCCCGCGAGGCGCGGGCTGCCGACAGCGTCCTGGAGTGGGCCACCGGACGAGCCGTCGTGTTGCCTGCACCGCCACCGCACCACGATCACCCACCACCACGCCGTGAGCCGCGAACACCACCTCGCCTGCGACCTCCAGCGCCTCGAACCCTTTCGCGCCGACGATGCAGGCCGCCAAGGACAGCCGCGACCCGCACCGCAGCCTCCGGGAGGGAGCCCCAACCTCGACCTTGGGCGGCCGCCGTGCGGGCCCGACACCGCGAGCCCGACACCAATGAGCAACCTTCGGTTGCGATAGGCGCCGACGCCGCCTATCGTGATGTGCAACCAAAGGTTGCGAAAGGTGGCTGCGGACATGGAGTACGGGAGCATCGAGCGCGAGTTGTACGTCGACGCCCCGCCCCAAGTGGTGTTCGACGTACTCACCGACCCCGAGCACATCAGGGACTGGTGGAGCGCGGAGGCCGCCGTGCTTGAGGCGCACTACAACGACCACCGGCAGGGCTGGGACTTCTGTCTGCCCCGCCTGGCTGCAACCGCCAAGCAGGCGGCGGGCGCGCGATGAACACCGGCGTGGACGACGGTCTGTGGTCGGCGATCGGCGACCCGACCCGGCGCCGCATGATCGACCTGCTGGCCGAGGGGCAGGGCACCGCGACAACCTTCAGCGCCCGTCTGCCCGTCACCAGGCAGGCCGTGACCAAGCACCTGACCGTGCTCGACCGGGCCGGACTCGTCAGGTCCACGGCGGCCGGCCGGGAGCGGCGCTACCACGTCGACGAGGCACAACTGGGCCGCGCCGTGGCCCAGTTGCAGTCGGTGGGCGCACTGTGGGACGCCCGGCTGCAGCGCGTCAAGGACATCGCCGAGGCGATCCAACGAGCCAAGAACGCGAAGAAGTAACGAGCCGAGAACGCGAAGAAGCGAGGAGATCAAGATGGCGGACATCCTGCACCGGGTCGGCACCACGGCGGCCCGCGACACGGTCTATCAGGCACTCACCACGGTCGACGGTCTGGCCGCATGGTGGACGACCGACACCGAGGGCAGCGGCGACGACGTACTGCAGTTCCGCTTCGGCGACGTCGGCGGCTTCGACATGAAGGTCCTCGAACTCCAGCCGGACACCCGAGTGCGGTGGGAGGTCGTCAGCGGTCCCGAGGAATGGGTCGGCACCACGGTGACCTTCGACCTCAAGCAGGAAGGCGAGTGGACGATCATCCTGTTCGCGCACGAAGGATGGCGCGAGCAGGTGGAGTTCATGAACCACTGCACCACCAAGTGGGCACTGTTCCTGATGAGCCTGAAATCCCTGATGGAGACGGGCACTGGTGCACCGCACCCGCACGACGTGCGGATCAGTAACTGGCACTGACCCCGTCCGCGGGCGACTGCCGCCCCGATACGCTCGCGCGATCATCGCGGATCTTCGGTCCGAATGCACGGCGGCCGTACCGCGGTCCTGAGGCCCGGATCCTGACGGGGCCGACGACCTCGCGGTCTCCGTTACCCCGCCCGTCTGGCGCCGCTCCCTCGGTCGATGCAACCGTGCCGGCCGGACCTGCCGCTCCCGGTACGACCGCTTGGCCGTCCAGGCGTCGGCGTTTCGCCAGCCGTGAGATTCCGATACGGAGTTCGGCCATGGCGATCACGGCGGGCGCCGCTGTCACGACCGTCCTGATCGGGATCGGCCTGCCGGCCCCAGCCGCCACAGGCTTCCCCGGTCGCCGGCCCGGCACCGTCCTGCCCGCCCCCACCCGGCAGTCGCTGAACCGCGGCGTGCGATCCGGCGACCGGGTGCCGGAGGGTTCAGGCGAGGGCGGCGGCCATCAGGGTGAAGGCGGCGATGATGACGGCGACGCGGACGTAGTGGAAGCGGTCCCAGCGGTTCATCTGCTGCTTCCAGTCGGCGGGGAGGCCGTCGGCGGTCCACGCCTTGACCCGGTTGTTGATCGGGACGAGCAACAGGATCGACATGACCACGCTGAGGATCAGCAGCGCGGCGGCTGTGACGACGAGGCCGGCGCCGTGGTGGTCCCATCCGGCGATGGCCCAGACCACGCTGAGGGCGAGTGAGCCGATGTACCAGAACGGCATCACGGCGCCGAGCAGCCGGGCCCCGTGGATGCGGCCGCGCAGGCCGTTGTCGCCGGGGAGGCCGTTGAGGATCGGGTTGACGAAGAAGGCGACGGAGAACTCCACCCCCACCATCACGCCGACGGCCACGGTGGTGAAGACCTCGAGTGCGTTGAGCATGATGACCTCTCCTGCAATCTAGCGGTGCTAGGTGATGAGGCAACGCTAGTACTGCTGCCGCTCGATTGTCTAGCAGTGCTAGGATCGAATCATGTCGGTACAAGAACGCAAGGAGCGCGAACGGGCCGGCCGCGAGCGCCTCATCGTGGCGACGGCCCGCGAACTCGCCGAGCAGCAGGGCTGGGACGCGGTCACCACCCGCCGGCTCGCCGAGCGCATCGAGTACAGCCAGCCCGTCCTCTACAGCCATTTCCGCGGCAAGCGCGAGATCATCGGCGCCGTCGCCCTCGAGGGCGCGGCCGAGATGGCCGCGGCGCTGCGGGCCGCGGCCTCCGCCGCGGACGGCCCGCGCGCCCGGGTCACCGCCCTCGCCCGCGCCTACCTCGGCTTCGCCGAACGCAATCCGGCGGTCTACGACGCCATGTTCCAGCTCGACGGTGGTCTGGCGTTCGCGCACGAGGACACCCCGGAGCCTCTGAAGGACGCCTTCGCCGCTCTGCTGGAGAGCCTCGGCGAGGTCGCCGGGGACGGCGTCCACCCGGCACTGTTCACCGAGGTGTTCTGGGCGGCCCTGCACGGGCTGGCGACCCTGACCCGGGCGGGACGCCTGCCGCCGGGGGACGCCGAGCGGAGGGTGGAACTGCTGGTGGACCGGCTCGCCATGACCTGACGCACCGTCCGGGCGGGCGAGGTCTTCCCGGCCCGGCTGCCTGCCCATGACATCTCTCCGCGGGAGGTCGGAGCGGCCGCGTGTCGCGGGATGACGCGCCAAGGCCGGTTGCCTCGCTCATGGCGACGGGCCTGGCGACGCCCGTCACCGTCGTGGCCGCCACCGTGGCGGTCATGGAGGCGGGTCCGGCGGACAAGGCCGGTGTGGCGTCGGCGGTGTTCAACGTGTCCCGTCAGGTGGGCAGCGCCATGGGTGTGGCCCTCTTCGGCACTCTCCTCGACACGGCGGGCGGCACGATCGGCGGGCTGCACGCGGCGGCGGTCGTCGCCTCGGCGGCGTTCCTGCTGGCGTCGGTACCGGCCGCGGCCACCGGGCGCCGGGCCGATGCCACCCGGGCCCGCTGAGGCCGCCGTATCCTCCCGGGCACCGGGCCCGACAGTCTGCCTTCGGCAGGACGGCCGGCATGGAGATCGTCGGGGCCCGGCGCCGGCTTCGTCAGGATCGGTGACCGGCGTGTGCTCAAGGGTGTCCGGCGTGAACGGGAGACGAGGCGGACGGGGATGCGGAACTTGCGCCAGGTGATCTTCGGCGTTGGTCGTCGGCACCGTGTCACCGGCCGAGGTCACGGCCGGAGGTGACGCCAAGCGCCGGCCCGCGCCCCTGTGCCGGTGGGGCCGTCAGCTGTTCTGCAGGGTGCTCCGGCGGTCCTGGTCGGGGAGGCGCAGGAGTGCCGCGCCGACCGGGGTCAGGGTGTGCAGGACGGTGTTCGCGTGCCGGTGGCTGGCGATGAGTCCCGAGTCGCGCAGGACCGTGGTGTGGTGGCTGGCGTTGGCCGTGGACACCGAAACGGCGCGGGCTATCTCGGAGTTGGTCGCGCCGTGCGTCACCGTCAGCAGTATCGCGGCGCGGGTACGTCCGAGCAGTGCCGACAACGACGCCTCGGCCGGGCGGGGCTGGGGCGCGGGAGCGGACGGCGCCGGCGGATAGAGCAGGACGGGCGGCAGGTCCGGGTCGGCGAAGGAGACCGGCTTCTGCCAGCAGAAGTAGGAGGGGATCAGGAGCAGGCCGCGGCCGCCCAGGTGCAGGTCCCGGTCCAGGCCTCCCCCGTACTCCACCTCCAGGACGGGGGCCTTCCACCGCATGGCGGGCTTCAGTGCGCCGAGCAGCGCCTCGGCTCCGCCGTGGAGCAGATCGCGCCCCCGGCGGGCGCACTCGGCGTCGACACGGGCCTGCATGCGGTCGGCGTAGGGGGCGATGACGGCGTTGTGGTACTTGCGCAGCACCGCGACCAGGTCCGCGCGGACATCGTTGTCGGCCAGGCGGTACATGTCCGCGGGTACGTTCCTGACCTGGGCGAGCAGACCGATCTCGTGGCGGACCCTGGACGGCGGGGTGTCGAGGATCGCGTCGAGTCCGCTGTCCAGCCCCTGACTCGCCTCGGCCGGGGTGAGGAAGTCGGGGAAGTAGGTCGCGCGGGGGAACAGGGGGAAGAGCAGTCGGCGTACCTCGGCGCCCAGTTGCCGGGTGGCGATGGCTTCGCGGGCGTCGCGGTACCAGGCGGCGTGGGCGCAGCGCCCGAGCTGCGACTGCAATCGGTGCAGGCTGGCGGCGATCTCCCATAAGGGGTCGGGTCTGGCGGCAAGGCGGGTTCGCGCGAGATCCTCCGTGGTGAAGTGGATACGCAGCACGGTCCCCCCACGCATGTTCTTTTCCCCGATGCGGCTGACAATGCCGCGCCGCCCCCGTGAAAGCAAGATCGAAACGGGTCAACTCGAGGCGCGTGGAGACCGGTTGGCGCCGTGTGGGCCGGGCCGGTCATCCCGTGACGATTGCGGCGACCTCCCGGCGTAGGGCGGGCAGGTCGGTGAAGACCGTACCGGGGCAGTCGGTGTCCGCCCAGTTGCGGTGGCCGCCGATGACCGGCGCGGCGCGGCTGACCCCGCTGACCGGATTGAGGTAGAGCACCTTGCCCGTGGGGGCGAGCGCGTGCCGTGCGGCCAGGTCGGCCAGGAGCTGCACGAGCGCGGTGCGTGCGGCGGTCGACGGGGGTGTGGTCGTCAGCGTTCCCAGCAGGGCGATTCCGATGTTGCCCGTGTTGTAGCCCTGGACGTGCGCGCCGGTCACGAGCCGGCCCGCCGAGTCGTGTGCGGCCGTACCGTCGGTACCGGACCAACGCCCCTCGTACACCAGGCCGTTCCGGTCGATCAGGAAGTGGTAGCCGATGTCGCCGTAGCCCTTGCCGACCGTGTCGTTGCGGTAGATCGCCCGTACCACCGCGGCCGGGTCGGGATCGCTGCTCCCGTCGTCGGTGTGGTGCACGGTGAGGGTCTGGACCGGGTAGTACTCGGGCGGCCAGAGCTCCGTACCGTCTGTGTACCGGAGTGTCTCGTCCGCGCCCCACGCGGCTCGGGACAGCAGCGTGTACGCGGCCGAGGCCGAGGCCGCCGCCGAGGGCGGGCGGGGCACCACGCTCAACGCGGCGGCTCCGAGCACGCCGAGGATCACGCGTCGGGGTATTGGGGACGCCATGGGGTTTGACCTCTGGGGGCCTGCGGCCTGCGGGTCCGGGTTCGGGTTCGGGTCCGTCATCGTGTGATCCTCCTGTGGGGGTGTTCGCGGGCCGGCCCGCCCGCTCCCCGGAATGCGGAGGCGGGCGGCCGGTGGAACGGGAGGTCGCTGTTACAGGGCGCAGGCGGGCTTGGGGGTGTAGAGGCGGGACCACGTGCTGGAGCCCACGATGCCGTCGGCGCCGCCGGTGGTGCCGTTGCACGTCTGCACGTAGTACACGCCGTCCGCGGTTGCCGGGCCGTAGTCCCCGTCTTCGTCGATGTAGGCCGGGTAGCTGCTGTAGAAGTTGATGAGGCACTGCACCTGCTTGACCGCACTGCTGTTGTCGCCGGGGTGGACCGTGGGCCGCGCGGAGTCGGCGATGTAGTTGCAGTTGCTCTCGGCGGCCGAAGCGCTTGCGGAGGGGGCGCCGACGAGCATGCCTGCGACGGCGAGCACGGCGGTGCTGCACAGAACAGCGAGGCGATGGGTGCGCATGAAGTGTCTCCCGAGGTGTGCGGTGGTCGTGATGAAAGTAAGCGTGCGCGTGAACACGATCACCGTCCACGAGATTCGACTGTGCCGAAAACAGGCAGCTCAGGTGCCGTGGGGCAGCGTGAGACATCCGTCGCCGGGCCGAGCGGCGCGTTCGGCAGGCGACTGGGGAGCGGGGACGGTAAGAACGGTCCCAGAGCCGGTGGTTCGGTCGAAGGGACGGGGAACTCCGTTCGGCGGACGGGGAGTTTGCGGCCGATGCACAACCGTTCCGGCGTCCCGCGAGTCACCTAGGGCAGGAGCAAACATCTCCAAAGATCACAAGGGGGAAATATGCGATTCAACCGTTCTGTTCTGACGGGGGCCGCTTTCGCCGCCCTGGCGGTGGGGGCCGCCACCGCTCTGGCGGCGCCCGCCTCGGCCGCACCGAACACCACGCCGCAGAAGGTCTGCGGAAGCGCCTACAAGACCGTGAACTCCGCGCCCGTCGGCTCCCTGGGCACCGTCTACCTGACGTACAACGCGTCGAACGGAAAGAACTGCGTCGCGACCATCCGCCAGAACCCGGGCACCGCCGTGGACATGTCCACATGGATCTACGTCCCCGACACCGACGAGGGCGCCCAGGACTACGGGCGGTACACCTCGTACGCGGGGCCGGCCTATGTGTACGGCAAGGGCCACTGCGTCGACTGGGGCGGCCAGATCAACAACGTGTACATCCAGGTGACCGGCTCCAACTGCGCCTCCTTCAAGGAGCACCGGGTCACCTTCACCCGCTGACCGCCACTCCTCCCGGCCACCACGCTCCAGCGCCGCCCTCTCCCCTGACCCGGGTACGGAGGGCCGACGGTGACCGGGCCGGCGCCCCACAGCCCGATCACCGCGCGGGAACGCACTTGGCCCAACTCGCTCCGGCAGGCGCACCAAGTTCTGCCGGAGCGAGCACGTGTCGGCAGACTCACCGAGTTCTGCCGGGGCGAGCACATGTCCCAGCCCGTGCCACAGGCCCCAGGCCCCAGGCCCTGTCTGCCGACCGGGACTGTCCGTTTCAACGGAGGCCTCATCTGCCTGGGCACCACCGCAACCGCAACCAGCAGTCGAGGCGCACAACCAGGCGGAAAGCGAGCGCTCCGACGCCTGGTCAGGCGGAGGCGAAAACCTCCTCGGGGACGTCGTCGAGGACGAATCCGTTGTCGAGCCGGACGCGGACCGTGACGCGGAGCATCCGTCGCTGGTAGGCGACCCACTGCTCTTCCAAGGCCCCCACCTGCTCCTCCAGCTGCTTTCTGCTCACCGGCGGCATCTGGTGGCCGAAGTCGTCGAGGAGCGACTTGAGACGCAGGTACTCACGGACCTCGTGACTCTGCTGCCGGTGGTGCTCGTCCACACGCTCGACAGTGCCCTCGATGCCTGCCGCCAGGGCCAGCGAGGCGGCGAAAGCACCCGTCTCCTGTGGGGACTCCCCGGCCGGGGTCACCGACCCGGCCAACCGGAGATCCGCAGCCAGCCGCACCCGTTGGCCCACGTTCAGCGTCATCGATCCTTCGTCTTCCTCGTCGGTCACCGGTGATCCGGCGGACGTGGCGTCGCCAGGCGTACCGGAGAGGACAGGATCATCCCACCCTCACCTCCGGTCCCGGCGCGATCGAGGGTGAAGTGGAGCGGGTGTCGGATCTCGACCTGCTCTCCGTCGAAGTCGAACAGGACCGGGCAGTCACAGAACCACTCGTCACCCTGAAGGTCCCAGACCATCCAGACCCTCGTCAGAGTCCGGCCGGCAAGACCACGCAGACGATGCGCGTGCTCCCGCACAACGTCACTGCGGTGGTTCAGCCACACCGGCTGGTAGCCCACGATGCCGAAATCGAACATTGCGTCATCCTGTCAGAGCTGCCACACACCGGCTCGACGCAGGTCCGAACTGCAGCTGCCTACCACGTCCTACTCGTCCGGATGCGAACCCCCGGCAGAAGTAGGGCCGACAGTGCTTCTGCCGGGAGAACCGCCTGGGCATGGCGCCCCTCAAATGATCGACTGAAGACAGACGCGGGACGTCCTCCACGTATACGCACTCCGGTGGACACCCCCTCGGCGGACGGCCGCCGGGGACGGAGCCGGTGCGGGAGTGGCGACGACCACCCGCCGCTCGACAGACCGTCGCACGCATGCGGCAGACCGAACGGGGACCTCTCACATGAACAGCAGCAATGAGCGCAGCGCAGGGTTGTCCAGGCGGAGTGTCCTGGCCGCCGGTGCGCTGACCGCGGCCGCTGTGGCGTACCAGGCGGGCCGTGCCCCCACGGCGTCGGCCGCCGCCAAGCCCGCCATCTTCTACGCCCCGCACCAGGACGACGACGCGATCGGCCTGGCCGGGTCGATCCTGGAGCACAAGGCGGCGGGTCGGCCCGTCTACCTCGTCCTGGTGAGCAACGGCCGCAATCCGGACCTGGCCGTGCGCATGAACAGCGACCCGTGCCCCTTGACCCAGTGGTCCAGCCCGCATCCGTGCGCCGCGGGCGGCCGGCACAACCTGTCCTGGCAGACCGACGGAACCACCAAGGTCGTCGCCGCCCGGACCGCCGAGTTCATGGCCTCCGCGAAGGCGCTGGGCGTGGACAAGGTCATCAACTTCAAGGTGGTGGACGACGGGTTCTCCAGCACCGCCGCCTACGACCGGCTTGTCGACCGGATCGAAGCAAAGGTCAGGGCGCTCGCCGCTCAGTATCCCGGAGCCTCGCACAAGTTCACCGCCGGCTGGCTCGAGCACACCGAGACGCACAAAGCATGCAGCGACGTGGCCTACCGCCTGATGAACGACGGCACGATCTCCGACGTGCGCTTCAACCACGTCTACGCCTACGAACGTCCCCAGCAGGACCGTGCGAACGGCGCCGCCTACGTGCTGACCATCCCCGGCTCCCACATGACGATCAAGCGGAACGCGATGTACGCCTACAACACCTGGGACCCGAGCCGGAACCTGTACGCGCTGGGCTATCACAGCGTCCCGGAACTGCTGGAGGCCGCGCACGCCGATCCGCGCGAGTTCGTCCACACCCTGCCCTCCGACTACCGGCCGGGCAAGGGCAACTGACCATCGAAAAGAACAGGCAGACCGACCGACACCGGCCGACGGCACCAAGCCGCGGCCCCGCACCACTCACGGGGGAACCCTTCATGAACGCCTCACGTCACCGCTCCATGCTGCTCGCCGTCACGGGCACGGCTCTGGCCCTGTCCCTCACCGCCTGCCAGGATGGGTCGGGCACCAAGTCGTCATCCGCGGCGGCCCCTTCGGCCCCGGCGGCGTCGTCCCCGGCGGCCACCGGCACGTCCGACGCGACGGACGCGACCGGCTCGGCGGAATCGACGGAATCGAAGGCATCGACGGGCTCCACCGACACCTCCGCGGGTTCTGCCGGCGCGACCGGCAAGCAGGCTGCCGCCTCCACACCGGTGTGCACGGCAGCAGATGTACGCGTCACCGCCGCCAGGCAGGACGGTCCGCCCTACACCCACATCGTCCTGACCGCGAAGAACACCACCCGGCACTCCTGCCGGCTGACAGGCTTCCCGCACATCCAGTTCGTGGAGAGCCACAAGCAGGACGTTGAGGCCGTCGCCAAGAGCAAGCCGGCCACACCGGTCGTGCTGACGGCCGGCGCCCCGGCCTACGCCCTGGTGAAGCTGTCGAACGGCGGGGTCGACGAGAACAACGAACCCGTGTCGGCGTTCTCCGTCATGCTGGAGGGCGACTCCACAGTCATCACCGTCGCCGCGCCCGGCAGCGAGGGCATCGCCGTCGACCCCGCGAAGGCGCTCACCGGCTACTGGACTCCCGAACTTCGCAACGGCGCGGACGACTTCTGAGTCTGAGCGGGTGTCACTGATCTCGGCTCTTCAGGGTGATCTTTGCTGAGCATCCTGATGTGGGTGTGGTGTTGTCGGTGTCGGTGTCGGTAGTTCGCGGTGCGTGAGATCTGTGGATAGGGGGGCCGACGCCTGCAGCGCGGCGGCGCCGGGAATCGACGTCGCCGCGCTGCAGGACACGGTTTGAATGGTGCCTGATCCTCGTTCTCGTGAGCGAAGCCAGGCGAATCCGCGCGAGCATGCCCGGCAAACCGGCCGACAGCCTGCTCGCCTCGCGGCCCCGGCAAGCAGGGGGCGAACTCGGGTGGGCCGGAAGGTCCCCCAGTTCGCCCCCTGCTGCTCAGCTGTCGGTCCGCGCGGCCTTCTCGCCGTGCCGGTCGACGACGGCGCGCTGCAGCACGGCCGTGCTGCCCATCAGCGTGTCGGACGTGATGCCCTTCTGCTTGTCGTGGGTGATGAAGCCGCGCGCGCCGAGGAACGCGAGACTGCGCTTGTCGAAGATCCATTCGTCACGCGTGGCGGAGGAGGCGTCCTCGCGTGTGATGGCGATCCCGTGCCGGCCGGCCACGTCGACGGCGTCCGGGATCTCCTTGACGCCCGGTATCCTCGCGGCCGCCTTGTACAGCGCGGCGGTGTTCCGCGGCGGCATGAGCGTCTGGCTCAGCAGGTCGCCGATCAGGGAGAAGACGGCCTGCTCCCTGGACTCTTTGTCGGACACGCGGACCTCGCGGCGCAGCAGGGCGAGCAGGGCGTCGGGGTCGGTCGGCAGCGAGGACAGCCACGTGTACGTGGGATGGTCGATCCCCGCCGGGACCGCGTCGGTGGACTCGATGGGGATCGTCTCCCCGGGCATCACGGCGTCCTTGCCGGACTCCCGGATCCAGCCGAGGGTCTTGAGGGGCCTGGGATCCTGCGAGGTCCATGTCTCCACCGTGTGCGGGGCGCCGAGTTTCACGGGCCCTTCGAACGTTCCCTTGTTCGACACGGTCAGGTTCCTGACGTACACGAACTGGTCGTCCCCGACCGGCGTGACGTCACTGGCCATGGCGGCGACGGCGATCCGGTGCAGGGTGAGCGAGGCGCTCTGGGCGTGTGCGCTGCCGGTGGCGGTCCGGTCCGCCGGCGCGGATCCGGGGCCGCCCGTGCCGGTGCCGGTGACGGTGACGGTGACGGCCAGCGCTGCGGCCAGCAGCGTCGAGGCGAGGGGCACCAGGATGACCGGACGCGTCAGCCGGCGGCGCGGGGGCGAGGCCGGGGCCGCGGCGGGAGCGTGGCCGAGGTCTTGGTCGATCTGCTGCATCAGGACGTCCTTGTAGTGGAGGTGTCGTCCCGGCGGGAGGTCCCATTCGGCCGGTGCGGACAGCAACTCCAGTGCGTCCTCGGTCCGTCGACCGTCGGCGTTCATCGGGTCTCCTCCTTCAGGAACAGGGCCGCGAACGCGGCCTCACTCTCCATCTCTCCACGGGGGACGGTGGGTTCCGTCCTTGCGCTGCCCTGCCCGGAGCTGAGCCGGGCGAGCCGCGCCCTGGCGCGAGAGAGCCGCGACCGTACGGTGCCGACGGGGACCCCGAGCATCTGCGCGGCCTGCCGGTAGTCGAGCCCGGCCGACACACACAGCGCGAACACCTCACGCTCCTGGCGGCGCAACCGGCCCAGCGCCTGGTGGACCAGCGCGAGCCGGCGGGCGTCGTCGATCCGCCCGGCCGCCTCCTCCGCGAAGTCCTCCACGGGACGCGGCTGCGGGCTGCGCGCGAGGAAGGCGAGCCGCCGACGCAGACTCCGGTTGGCGTTGCGCGCCTTGTGCGTGGCGATACCGAGCAGCCAGGGCCCCAGTGATCCGCCCTCCGGCTCGACCCGCTCCCGGCCGCGCCAGGCGGCGAGGAACGTCTCGGACATGACCTCCTCGGCCTGGGACCAGTTGCCGGTCAGCCGCAGGGCATGGTTGTAGACCGCCCGCGCATACTGGTCGTAGAGCTCGGCGAACGCCGCCCGGTCCCCCGCCCGTATGCGCGCGCGCATGGATTCCGCTGGTTCTTTATGACTCACACTCAGTACTCTCCGCGCCCCGCCCGAAGTTCCTGTGGCGCGCGTCACGCCCCCGATGCGATGGACCCCCGCAACGAACAGGGCCGCTTGCCCCTCGGCCGTCCTTGCTTGCGACCCACCCTGCCGTAGATGCGGATGAGCACAGATCTTCGTGCTCAGGTGGCCATGCCTGCCAGACTCCCGGAGTACTGCCGTTCCAGAGACGGAAGGAAACCATCGGGTCCTGCGGGTTCCCAGTCAGGTAGCCGAGGGTCTTGCCGTAGTAGGGGTTGTTACTGCCGAACAGCATGGACGGGGTACCGAACTCGGCGACGACGTCCGACCACACGCGGTCTTCGCCCGCCCACTGGCGGACCGTACCCCGCAGGACTGCGTATGCGTCACGGTCCAGTACGCGGTCGGGCTTGAGCCAGCCGCGCTGGTGCGCGAACTCGGCATACACCGAGGCGACGCCGTATTCGTCATAGCGCTCCGGGATCGGATCGCTGGGCCCGGAGGCAGCGCCCTGCAATGCGTCAGTTCGCCCGAGCGGTGGCGCCGAGGGCGGTCACTTGGGATGGCGCACGAGCAGCACGGCCTCGACGTCTCCGGCGGGCGCCCGATACAGGTGCGGGGTGTCGGCGGCCCAAGTGCCGTGCATGCCGGGGCCGATCAGGACGGGGTTGGCGGCTTCACCGACGAGGGCAGTGCCGGTGAGGACGATGATGTGCTCTGTCGTGTCCGGGGAGTGGGCTGCGGATTCCTGCGTCGCTCCGGAGCGGATGCGGATCCGGTAGGTCTCCGTGACGGAGGTGCCGGCCTCAAGCTCCGGCGTGCCACACCGGAGCAGGTACGTCAGGCCACCGGACAGGCCATCGGCGGAGTGGCTCCGGTCGGCCACCCTCAGACGCTCCCTGCCGTGGTCGACGCGGCCCTGGCCGACTACCCGCAGCTCTGGGCCGCGGCCGGAACTCCTCGCACGGTGTGTTCCCCACGACCGTCAGTGAACTCCTCCGGCTCACCGGCGGGCTCCTGCTCCCCGTCGGCCCGTGACCGGTACTTCCCGCGCGGGCTACGCGGCCGGCAAGGCGCAGGCAGGCGATGGCCCGGAAACCTGCGACAGAGTGCCGTCGGGCCGGCCGGTGCGGTAGCGCGGGCCTCGGTCGCAATCGTGGTCAGGTGCGCGGGGCGGGTGGGGTCGCGTCGTGGTTGGCGGCGACCTTCGCGGTGGTCTTGATGTGCGGGTCGCGGGCGGACCGGGTCTTGCCGCCGAATGCCATCCGGTCCGCGGGCGGCAGTGTGCCAACGGGCGCGCTCAGCGCTGTACCGCGAGTCCGGGCCGGTGACGCCGCATCGCGTCCAAGACCGCCTCAGGCGCCACCGGCAAGGTGTTGGTGGCCATGTTGGCGGGGCCGAAGCCGAGTCGTGCGTTCATGGACGCGGTGCTGCGGACGAGCTTGGGTGCTCGAGCCAGATAGGCGTCCGGATCGTGCAGCACCAACTCGATGAACCGCTGCGAGGTGTTACGTACCCGCTGCTCGCGTATCCGCACGGCGGATATCTCGTCCCAGCCGAACCGGCCCAGCCTCACGTGGTCCACTCCCGCGTCGTCCAGCACCAACTCCGGTCGGCCGCGGAGCAGGCGCTGGATGATGACCACCGAGCAGAACCCGAAGAAGGGCACGGCCAGCGCCCCCGCCACAGTCATCTTCATGGTGCTGTGGGCGACCAGGAAACCAATGCCCAGAGCGACGAAGACCAGAGAGCCGGCCAGCATGGCCCACACACGTCTCTTGGCGAGCGGGTAGACCGTCGGGGGCAGCGGAACGCCGTTTCTGATCACAGGCTCAGACGATAGGACCAGAGCCCTCGTCAGCGGAAGTCTTCTCGCGGGCCGTTCGGCGACGTCGGTGTCGGGGCTGGGACGGTGGACCTGGTAGAGATCGAGGTGGTCGGTGCCGAGGCGCCGCAGGGAGTTCTCGACCTCGCGGATGGTCCAGCGCCGCGAGCCGCCGCGCCGGTTGGGGTCGTTCTGGTCCATGGGCATGAAGAACTTGGTCGCCAGGAACACGTCCTCGCGGCGGCCCTTGAGGGCCTTGCCAACGATCTCCTCCGAGACGCTGGCGGAGTACGCGTCGGCGGTGTCGACGAAGTTGAGGCGCAGGCCGGGATCGGCCGGCAGTTCCATCGCCTCGCAGGGCAGCGCGAGATCGCCGACCAGGGGGTGGCGCAGGTTCTTCACGCCGGAGCGGTGGAACTTGACGTCGTGGCGGGCCCACCGGCGGGCGAAGTCCTCGCTCTTCGTCGTCAGCTCTCCGATCAGGTCGGTGAGCGCTTTGTCGTGGGGTGCCCGGCCCGTCTCGGTGCGCAGGAAGGCGACCGCGTCGTCGGCCCCCTTGTCCCAGTCGGACCAGAACTCCTGGCTCGCCGGGTCCAGGAACATGAAGCGGGCGCTGTTCACCGGACCGCGCCGGGCGAACAGCGGGGAGTCGACGGGCAGCCCCGCCTGTTGCGGGGTGATCCGTGCGCGGCGGGTGCTCAGGAACTCGCGGACCTCGGCGGCAGGGGTCTTCCTGTTGCTGTCGGCCATGCTCAGGGTCCGACGGCTTCTCGGGCGGCGGCGCGGGCGGACATGCGGCGGCTCCTCTTGATCGACGTGAATCCTGTGCTGGTCTTTTCACCGTAGATCCGTCGGCGCGCGCCTGCGAGGTACTGCCGTTACCTGGAAGAGCGGTGCCCCCCGTCTGCGCGCCGAGGCGCGGTTTCCTGAAGAAGGATTCCTGGGCAGGGCCAAGGGACCCGGCGCACCGGGACCGGGCCGGGAAAGGGACCGGCCTGAAGGGAGCAGCGCGCGCAGTGCCCCCTGGGCCTGGCCGGCCGCTCAGACCGCGTCGAGGCCGGCTGTGTCCCGGACGGTTCCCTTGCTCTGGGGCAGAGCGGACAGGGACAGGGCGCCGGGTCCGAAGAAGACCAGGAGCAGGAACGCCCAGCAGAACAACGCGGGCGACAGTCCGCCGTTCTGCAGGAGGAAGAGGCCGTCCTTCTGGTGCTCGGTGAAGTAGGCGAAGGCCATGGCCCCCGAGCTGAGGAACGCGGCACTGCGCGTCGCCGCTCCCACGAGTACGAGAACACCGCAGAGCAGTTCGATGACCCCGGCGTACCAGAACGGCCAGTCGCCACGGGGCTTGCTTTCTCTACGTGTTCTCCTCTACGTGCTTTCCTCTACGTGCGCGCGGGATCGTCGGTTCAGTGCGACGTCCTGCCGTTTTACGCCCCGTATCACTTCGAGCGGATCAGCTGTGCCTGCACGCCGTAGTGGTCGGACAGGTAGGCCTGGCGGCCGTCGGCCAGTGTCACCTTGTCCTGGAACACGAGGTCGGCGCCGCCGGTCAGTGTCTCCCCGGCTGCGGCCCGGACCAGTACGTGGTCCAGGGCCGGCGGCGACGGCCATCGGGGTGTGGGCCGGTAGGTCGGACGCTGGTCGCCGGCGAGGATGTCGCGCAGTCCCGCTGTGGCGATGAAATCGGCGAGTAGCGCCGAGTCGCGCGGGATGTTCAGGTCACCGACCACGGCGACGGGCAGGGACGGGCCGACGGCCGCGATCAGCTCGGTGAGCCGGGCCAGTTCGGCAGCTGCGATCCGCGTGTAGCGGTTCGTGGGGGACCAGTCGTCGTCGCGGTTGGCCGACAAGTGGGTGTTCACGACCACCAGTTCACCGTCCGGGGTGGTGACGGACGCCAGCAGGGCGCCCTTGCGCATGAAGAATTCGCCGCGCACCGGGCCCGTCATCGGATACGGCACGAACCGCCATCGGCTGATCGGCCACCGGGACAGCAGCACCAGGCCGCCCTTGAGCAGGACCGTGCCCGAACAGACGACGTGCCGGTATGCGGGAGCGGCACGGCGGATCAGCCGGGCGTTGCGGCGGAACATGACCTCCTGCAGGCAGACGATGTCGTACTCGGAACGGTCGAGTGCCGCGCCGAGGGCACGCAGCCGGGCCGGGACATCGCCGGTGAAGAGGGTGTTCATGGTCAGCAGTCGCAGGGCCTTCACGAACTTGTCACCTTCCGTCCGGTGGCCTGTCGGGCCGTGCGGGGAGCCGCGGCGTTGATCGTACTGTCACCCGTGCCCGCCGAAGCCCGGGGTCGTGGCTGGGCGCTGTCGCGAGAGCCGGCAGAGCGCGGGCGGGGGCCGTCGGCCCCTGCCCGCGCTCGTGGAACAACGCTCGTGGAACAACGCTCGTGGAACAACGTGCGGGGGCCGACAGCCCGCCGCACGGATGACCTGAGGACGGATGACCCGAGGTCAGGTGACCTGAGGACGGGTGACCTGAGGTCGGAGCAGGT
This sequence comes from Streptomyces sp. NBC_00659, assembly GCF_036226925.1. Lineage (NCBI taxonomy): Bacteria > Bacillati > Actinomycetota > Actinomycetes > Kitasatosporales > Streptomycetaceae > Streptomyces > Streptomyces sp. NBC_00659. Next base: position 342,314 of record NZ_CP109031.1, read on the forward strand.
CTAGGCCGACAGTCCCCACACCGCGTACGCGAGCGCGTCCGCGTGCCGGTTCAGCGCCGTGTCGTTGATGTTCGACGACGTGTCGCACGAGGAGTGGTAGCAGGCGTCGAAGGCCTTGCCCGCGGTGCCGCCCCACTTGGCGGCCTGGGCGGACGTCTTGATGTAGTCGGCGCCGCTGAACAGGCCGCCGACGGGGATTCCCGCGTTCTTGAAGGGCGCGTGGTCCGAGCGTCCGTCGCCCTCGGTCTCGATCTCCGTGGAGACGCCGATCCCGGTGAAGTACGTCTTGAAGGTCTTCTCGATGGTCGCGTCGTCGTCGTAGACGAAGTACCCCGGGTTCGGCGAACCGATCATGTCGAAGTTCAGGTAGCCGCTGATCTTCGAACGGTTCGCGGTGGTAAGGCTGTTGACGTAGTAGCGCGAGCCCACCATGCCCAGCTCCTCCGCGCCCCACCAGGCGAACCGGAGGTGCTTGGTGGGCTGGTAGCCGGCCCGGGCCACGGCGAGTGCCGTCTCCAGCACGGCCGCCGAACCGGAGCCGTTGTCGTTGATGCCGGGGCCCGCGGTCACGCTGTCCAGGTGGGAGCCGGCCATGACGACCTTGCCGGTGTCACCGCCCGGCCAGTCGGCGATCAGGTTGTAGCCGGTGCTGCCGCTGGAGGTGAACTGCTGGACGGTCGTGGTGAACCCGGCCGCGTCCAGCTTGGCCTTGACGTAGTCGAGGGAGGCCTTGTAGCCGGCGCGGCCGTGCGCGCGGTTGCCGCCGTTGGCGGTGGCGATGGACTGGAGCTGGGTGAGGTGGGCCTTGACGTTGGCCACGGGGATGTCGGGCGCGGCGGCCGCTGCCACGGGGGCGGGGGCCGCCCCGGCTATGGAACCGCCGGTGAGCAGCACGGCGGCCGAGGCGACAGCGGTCGCCGAGGCGCGCCCAGGAATGGAGAGCTTCATGTGGGGGGCTCCGAATTCCAGGAAATCCCGGCGGAGTTCTCACGAGGGGTGCGTGAGGTGTCCGGGGATTCCACGGTGAGTGGGGTGCCTGGATGGTGAAGGTGGGACTGACTCAGCGTCAAGAGTGGTATTCGGTCACGCGCGTTCGCATACCGGATACTCCCCCGGGTGCCGGTTCCGTCCGCAGCGAGTACGGGGGCCACCGCCCGGCGCCGACAGCCGGCGGACCGGCCCTGAATCCTTTGCCCGGACCCGCCGTGCTTCTCGTGTCCGCGCGGCAATGGCATCCGGCCACGGGGCCTCGGCAAAATCCCGTTGGCGAACCACGGCGAGCGTTGCTACTCTCCGGGAGGCCGTGCGAGAGAACGAGGAGGTGGTACCCGTGAACGCAGTATCGACATGGGTGCTCCCCTCCGGGGCCACGGTCGGGCGATAGGTCGTCCGGGAGCGCCACTCTGAGCCCTCCCGAAAGGCACGACCGTGCACTTCATTTCCGAACAGCGCCTCGACGACGGCGTCCTCGAGCGCGAATTCACCCTCGGCGACATCCCCGGCACCCTGTGGACGCCCGAGTCCGCCGCACCGGCCCCGCTGGTCCTGATGGCCCACAACAACGGCCTGCCCAAGGCGGAACCCCGGCTGGTGGCCCGGGCCCGGTACACCGCGGCGCGCGGCTACGCGGTGGCCACCATCGACGCCGCCGGGTGCGGTGACCGTCCCCGTTCCGCCGCCGACGAGCAGGCCCGTGCCGACCTCCGGCGGGCGATGCAGGCCGGAGAGCAGGTCGACGAGATCTTCGAGTCCTTCATCGGCCCGCTGGTCGAAAACGCGGTCCCGGAATGGCGGACCACTCTGGACGCCCTTCTTGAGCTGCCCGAGATCGGCGGCCCGGTCGGCTACTCCGGGGGGTGGACCGCCCTCGGCATCCGCCTCGCCGTGGCCGAGCCGCGCATCGCGGCCGCGGGCTTCTTCGCCGGGGGGTACGTGCCCCGTGCCCAGCGCGAGGAGGCCCGGCAGGTCACCATTCCGCTGCTGTTCCTGCTGCAGTGGGACGACCAGGGCAATCCCCGGCAGCGGGCCCTGGACCTGTTCGACGCCTTCGGCAGCAAGGAGAAGACGCTGCACGCCAATCCGGGCGGGCACACCGGCACCCCGTGGTTCGAGCTGGAGGACGGGTGCCGGTTCTTGGACCGACACCTGAAGTAAGGCCGGGCCGCCCGGCGGGCAGCAGACGTTAGGCGGTGTCGGCCAGGCCACCGTCATAGAGGAGGACAGGTCCCGGCCCTCCTCTATGACGGTGGCCGACAGATGCACACCCGCCCCGATCGCGGCGGTACCGGGCATCGGCGGTACCGGCCGGTCGGGGCGGCGCTCGGCCACCAGCGCCGGCCATCAGCCGGGCCGGGGGCGGCCGACAGCGCACGACCCTCTTGTCCGACCGCTGCTCGGTTGCCGATGCCTGTGCTTTGGTGCTCTTGAGCGGCAAGGGTCTGATCGGCCCGATCGATCACCCACTGACGACTGACCGAGGGCAGCCAGCGGTCCGTCAGCGAGGCTGCCGCCCAACTCGGACAGTTCATCGGGCGTCCTCACTCAGTGGCCGGCCGGCCCGAGCTGGATGGATGCCGCGTCGACCGTCTGAGCCAGCAGGACTGCAATGGTCATGGGCCCGACCCCACCGGGGACCGGTGCGATCAGGCGGGCGCGAGTGCGGGCGGTGTCGAAGTCGACGTCGCCGACGTTGCCAGGGTTGTACCCGGCGTCGATCAGGCAGTCCGAAACTCATCGCCCCGAAGGAGCTCATCGTGACCCCGTCGACGTCCTTCTCCGGCGCGATGGACTCGAATGCCGCCCGCTCATCGATGTGAGGGCCTACGGGGTGCTGAAGCAAGATGCCGTGCACTCCGGCGTCCCGCGAGAGGGACTGGAGGGTCTCCACCAGCTCAGCCGCTGTAGTGGCGGCAGGCAGGCTGACAAGCCGGGACTCGATGCCCGCCTTCGCGCAACGGGCCCGCTTCATCCGAACATAGGTCACCGATGCCGGATCTTCACCCACCAGCACCGTTGCGAGGCAAGGCGTCACGCCGACACGCCGCGCAAGCTCTGCCGCCTTGTCCGACGTCTCCTCGACGATGCGTCGGGCAAGGCCAACACCGTCCATAAGTCGGGCTGTCTGTGCCTAGGACATGATCCCCTTACTTCGCTTGCGCCCCGGGAGGGCCGTCTGCTCGACGGCCGCCACCCACCCCCGCGCGACCGAGGCGTGGGCCGACACCGACCACCGCATCAAAGCCATCGACCACGACGCACGGCTGGGCGTCGACGCCGAAGTCGTCCAACGCGACCGCGGAATCAAAGGATTCAAACTCATCCCCCGACGCCGGGTCGTCGAGCGGACCCTCGGCCGGCTGATGCACCACCGCCACCTCGCCCGGGACCATCAGACCCACCCCACCGCTCCGAAGCCATGATCCACATCGCCATGACCGACCTCATGGCCCGCCGCCTCACCAGCGAGAACACCATCTCCTGGCGCGACCCGACACCGCAGGACAAACAGCATATTCCGGGATGAAACAACGGGAGAAAACGACCTCTCAGGACGGACGCGGTCGGATCTCCCGGCCGCAAGAGGCTCGGCCGGGAGATCCGACCGAGCCTCTTGCCTGAACCGCCGGCCACGCCACGAACGGGTCACGTGGTGCGGCCCCGGGAATCCGCCTCGTCAGAACAGCTTCCGTCGTCCGGCTCCGGCGGCTGTGGCCGCGGCGCCGGCGGCATGGCCTACGGAACGAGCTTCAGCAGTTTGTTCGGTGAACCCGACCCGATTCCGCTGAGGACTCCGCTGGTCGCGCCGTTGACCAGCGCGCTGCCCACGCTTGCCGGGGAGGCGCCCGGGTGTGCCGTCAGGTAGAGGGCGGCGGCCCCGGAGACGTGCGGGGCGGCGAACGATGTGCCGTTGCCCGTGTACGTGGCCGAGTCGGAGGTGTTCCAGGCCGCAGTGATGCCGGAGCCCGGGGCGAAGAGGTCCACCCGGGAGCCGTAGTTGGAGTAGCTCGCCCGTGCGTCGCTGCTCGTCGTCGCGCCGACCGTCAGCGCCTCTGTGACCCGGGCCGGGGAGTAGTTCGACGCCAGGGCGCCGGAGTTGCCCGCCGCGACGGAGTACGTCACCCCGGAGGCGATCGAGTTCTTCACCGCGGTGTCCAGCGAGGTGCTGGCCCCGCCGCCGAGGGAGACATTGGCGACGGAGTCGGCCACGTGATGGGCGGTGATCCAGTCCACGCCCGCGATGACCCCGGCGGTCGTGCCGGAGCCGTCGTTGCCGAGAACCCGGACGGCGACGATCTTCGCCTTCTTGGCCACGCCGTAGGTGGTGCCTGCGGCGACGGTCGCGACGAAGGTCCCGTGGCCGTAGCCGTCCTGCGCGGTGGCGTCGTTGTCGACGAAGTCCCACCCGTAGGAGGCGCGGCCCGCGATGTCCTGGTGGGTGATGCGCACACCGGTGTCCAGGACGTACACGGTCGACCCGCTGCCCCCGGCGTCGGGGTAGGTGTAGGTGCCGTTCAGCGGAAGGTTCGTCTGGTCGGTCCGGTCCAGGCCCCAGGGAGCGCTGGTCTGCGTACCGAGCGTGCGGACGACCTGGTCCTGCTCGACCGATGCGACCTCGGGGTCGGCCGCCAGCCTTCTGGCCTGGGCGCCGGTGAGTTGGACGGCGTAGCCGTTGAGCGCGGAGGTGAACGTCCGCCTGACGGTGCCTCCGTACTGGGACACCAGGCCCTTGCCGCGTGCGGCGGTGGCCTTGAAGCCGGCGTTCTTCTTGAGCGTGACGATGTAGCTGCCGGGAACGGCATGGGAGGAATTCGCCCCCAGGACGGTTCCCTCGGCCGGTGCGGCCTGGGCGGGGAGGGCGGAAAGGGTGCCGACTGCTGTCGCTGCGGCGGCTGTTGTGGCGATCGCCGCGGCGATGCGCCGCTTCATGGTGCGTACTGCTGCCATGTGGAGAGGTCCTTTGCGATCGGGCACGGGAGTCCTGGTGCGGATCCCGGCCGAACCATGCGAGGCACTCGGATCGGTGCCACAGAGCGACCATGGGTTCCGCACCCGACGGTCGAAAAGGGATTACATGCACACGTCATGAACCCGTCATGTGTGGCCATCGTGCGCAGTACTGCGGCCACAAGGGGCCACGTCCGCTTACGAGTTGGTGCGCGACAGAGGTGGCACATCCCGCGATCGTCAGCCGCGGTGGTGCGGGTCAGCAGGTTGTCGAGGGTTGACCTTCGCATCGGTGTGATGGTTGTGCAATCGAGTCATGGACAGGGACTTGGACAGGGACTCGATGGACCCCGGATCGTTTCGGCTCGGTCTGGCGCTGGAGGGCACGGGCTGGCACCCCGCCTCGTGGCTGCTCTCGTCGGTGACGGATGCCGAAGAAGTCTTCAGCGGCGGCTACTGGACGAACTGGGGGCGCGCGGCCGCGTCGGGCGGCATCGACTTCGTCACGCTCGAGGACGGCCTGAGCCTGCAGACCGACCGGTTCGGTACCGCCGACCAGGCCCGTGACCGGGTGCGCGGCAGACTCGATCCCGTCGTCACCGCGGCACTCCTGCTGGCGACGACGGACATCGGCGAGGTGGTGGTCTCGCGCAATGTGACGCACACCAACCCGTTCCACGTCGCCGCCCAGATGGCGTCCTTGGCGGCCATCGGGCCGGGCCGGGTGACGTGGCGGCCGCAGGTCTCCGCCGACGCGCGCGATGCCACGGCGGTCGGTGGCCCTGCGACGCCCCAGCTGCGGCCCGAGGACATATACGTCCCGACCCGCATCGCGCGCCGGCTGCGGGATCTGTTTCGTGACGCCGAGGACTACGTGCGAACGGTGCGCGAGCTGTGGCGGACGTTTCCCGCCGGGAGCCTGGGCTCCGGGGACACGTTCCTGCACCGGGACAAGGTCGCCCCGCTGCGGCTCACCGGGACGGAAAGGTACCCGGCGGCCGGCCCGCTGACCGTCCCGGCACTGAGCACCCCGAAGGTCGCGGTGCTCGCGCACCATGCCCTGGAGCCGTACCGGCTCGCCGCCGCCGTCGCGGACCGGGTCTTCGTGACTCCCTCTCAGGAACACCCGGTCTCCTCACTCCTGCCGGCGTTCCGGGAAATCGAGAGGCTGACGCCGGACGCCACCGAAACCGAGGTGTACGCGGACGTGGCGGTGGTCCTGGGCGACACCGGCGAGCACGCGAAGGCCAGGCTGGCCCGGCTGGACGAAGCCGCCGGTTTCGCCTGGGCACCGGACACGCACGTGTTCGTCGGAACCGCGGACCACCTCGCCCGGGAACTCGCCCGCTGGCGCGAACAGTTCGGCCTGCGCGGGGTCCGGCTGCGCCCTGCGGTGCTCTCGGACGACGGCGACAGGATCGTCCGGGAGCTTGTCCGGTGAGGAACCCGCCTCAGGCGCAGCGCAGTTGATCAGGCATTGCCCATCTGACCGGGTGCGGCCGGGGCGCGGTGGCGCTCCACCTCGGACAGGTACTCGGTCATCGCGTTCCGGTTGCGGGTGAGCACCTCGATCCGGTCGGTGAGCTTGTCCCGCTCCGAGGTCAGCAGCGCCAGCATCTCCGGGGTCGCGTCCGGGAAGTGAATGGATCTGGGCTTGTCCAGGCACGGCAGGATCTGCTTGATGAGTCGGGTGGGCAGCCCCGCTGCCAGCAGGCCACGTATCTGCTTCACGCGGTCCGCGTTCCGCTCGTCGTAGTCGCGGTATCCGTTCGCCGACCGATCCGGCACGATCAGGCCCTGCTCCTCGTAATAGCGCAGCAGGCGCCGGGACACGCCCGCCACGCGGGACAGTTCACCGATTCGCACACGCTTGAGGTTAGCCGCCGGGCCTGGGCTTGACCATCACATGTATGTGATGGTTTCACGATCGGTGCATGACGACGACAACAGCCTCTCCGACAAGACGTGATGTCCTGCCCTGGTCCGCGCTGCTGGCACTGGGCACCGCGGTGTTCATCACCAGCCTGACCGAGACCCTCCCGGCGGGCGTCCTCCCGCAGATGTCATCCGCTCTCGGCGTCAGCTCCGGTGCGGCGGGCCAGACCGTCACCGTGTATGCCATCGGTACCGCCCTCACAGCCATACCGCTGACCGCCGCCACGGCGGGAGTCCGGCGCAAGCCGTTGCTGCTGGGCGCCATGGCCGTCTTCCTGGTCGCGAACACACTCACCGCTGCCGCGCCCGGCTACGCGGTACTGCTCCTCTCACGGTTCCTCGCCGGCGTCGCCGCCGGACTCGCGTGGGCACTCCTCGCCGGATACGCGCGGCGTATCGCGCCTCCCGGCCAGGAGGGACGCGCCATCGCGGTCGCGATGACCGGGATCCCCCTGGCGCTGTCGCTGGGTGTTCCCGCCGGGACGCTGATCGGGCAGCAGATCGGGTGGCGCATGTCCTTCGCCGCTGTCTCGGTGCTCACTCTCGCCGTCCTCGGGTGGATCACGTTCAGCGTCCCCGCCGTCAGCCGGCCGACGGCCACAGCCGACAGGCCGAAGCCGACCACCCGGCAGACGCTCCGGGTCCCCGGGGTCCCCGCCGTCATGGTCGTCGTCGTGACCTTCGTCCTCGGCCACACCGTCATCTACGCGTACATCGCGCCGTACCTGTGGCATGCCGGCCTCGGCACCGCGGCGGACGCGATCCTGCTGGCCTTCGGTATCGCATGCCTGATCAGCATCTGGTACACCGGCCGCCACATCGACGGTCGTCTGCGCGGGCTCGCGCTGACCGCCGCGACGCTGTTCACCCTCGCCACGGCCGCCTTCGCCGCCACCACGGCACAGGCCGTCGTCTGGGTGGCGGCCGTCGTGTGGGGTCTGGGATGGGGTGCCGCGCCCACACTGCTTCAGACCGCAGCCGGTCATGCCGGAACACGTCAGAGTCCAGCCATCGCCGACACCGCGCAAGCCATCCTTGTGACCTTGTGGAACGCGGCCATGGCACTCGGCGGCATCATCGGCGGCCTCCTCCTGCAGCGTGTCGACGTCACCGCCGACGCCACCGCCGCGGCAGTGCTCGGAGTCCTCAGCCTGGCCGTGATCGCACTCGCGCGACACCATGCCTTCGCGCCGACCGACCAGGACACACCGTGACATGCGCGAAGGCGTCACCGTCCGTGGCTCCGGACGGCACCCCTACCTCGGCCGGGCGGGAGTGCTCACGGCACCGGCGTGTGCGTCGATGTGCGCGTCCAGCGCGGCGAACGTCGCTTCGGGGCGCTCGATGTGCGGCAGATGGCCGGCTTCGGCGATCGGCTCGTAGCGCCCTCGGGCGAACGCCTGCGCGTAGGCCCGCCCGTACGCGGGCGTGACGATGCGGTCGCTCTCACCCCACACCACGAGGGCCGGGATCCGCACCCGTGCGAGCCGGTTCAGGAGCTTCGGGTCGTGCATGTACGGGTCGCCGGCCAGGAGGCGGAGAGTGGCCATGTTGGCCTGCTGGAGCGCGATCCGCTCCTCGGTGAGGGTGGTCGGGTCCACCGCGAAACGGGCCGGATCGTGGAACGAGTACGCGGCGATCTCGTCCGGCCGGAGTCCGAAGATCTCGCGGACCGGCTCTCCCGGGACGGCCACGCCCGCGGCGTTGACCAGGACCAGGGAGCTGATCACAGCGCCGTCGTCGCGGAAGGCCATCTCGGCCGCGGTCCAGCCGCCGAGCGACGAGCCGACGACGAGGACGTCGCGGTGGCCCTCGTCCCTGAGCCAGTGCAGATAGGCGATCGCCAGGTCGTCGACGCCGGTGAACCAGCCGGGGCGCTCGGTCCCGTTCCAGCCCGGGTGGGTGGGAACGACGCATCGCATGCCGTGCCGGCCGGCCAGATGCGCGGCGACGCCCTGGACGGTGGCGGGCCCGCCACCGCCGTGCAGGACGAGTGCGAGGCGGCCGTCGGCGGGTCCGGCCTCGGTGAGGGTGAGGGGAAGGTCGGGGCGTGGGTGGACGGTACGGGTTCGCGTCTCGGTGTCGGTCATGCACCTCACGGTATCTACGCATACGTATATACGCAACCTTAGATTCTGGATTAGGGTGCGACCATGACCGCGAACCATGAGGAACCCAGAGTCCGAGGCACGGGCGACAGGGCCGGGAGCAGGACGTCTGCCGACACCGGCACCGACACCGCGTCCGGCCTCGCCGCTCCGCCCGCCGTGGAACCGGGCTCGTCCGCCGTTCCCGTCGATCTCGAAGAGCTGGGGCGCGCCGTGAAGGAAGCGCAGTACCGGCACCACCGCGCGCTCGACACCCGCCTCTCGGCGGTCGGCACGACGCTGGCGCAGTGGGACGCACTGCGGGCCATCGCCCGTACGCCCGGAGCATCCGCACACGAGCTGGCGGTCGCCACTTTCCAGGGCGACCAGTCCTTCGGCACACTGGCCTCCCGGCTCGCGGCCCAGCACCTCATCGAGCGCCGTCCGGGTCGCGGCCGGCGTATCGAGCACCATCTGACGGAGACCGGCGAGCACGTCTTGAGGGCGGGGCGCACCGTCACACGCGATGTCCTCGCCGCATCCTTCGACCCGCTGGACGAAAGCGAACGGGCCACGCTGCTCGGGCTGTTGCGCCGTATCGGCGTTCCGAGTGAGGGTCTCTAGGATCAGCGATGTGATCCGCCGGCCGCTCTCGACGGACCGGGAGACGCAGTGAGGAGGGCTGACGCTTGTGCTTCCGGGCGACCTGTCAGACGCGGAAGTACAGGGCGCGTTTCAGGAGGCCGAGCGACGCCTGAGCCCAGGCGAGGATGTTCAAGGTGGAATCCAGGTTGGCGGGAGGCTGGTTGACCAGGGTGTCGCGGCGGATGAGCCGATCGAAGTCGACCGTGACCGGGGCTGTCCGTACGCTGCCGTCGGAGTGGCGGAACTGCACACCGGCCGTGAGCATGACGTTGATCAGTTCCTGGGCGACGATCCCGTAGGCGATGGTGGTGGGGTGAACGCCGTCGAGGGAGAACAGGCCGCCGTCGGTACGTCCTGCGCCGTCGCTGGTGATGAAGTGGGAGTTCGGCTCCGGAGCAAGGGCCTTCAGTTGCGGCGGCAGTCGGTAGGGCCGCCACCATGGCGGTCGGGCCGTCATGTCCTTCATGTAGCGGCGTGACGCGAGTCGGTCGAGCAGGCCGGCTGTGTCCATGAGGAACCAGTCCGCCCCCGTCGTCCGCGCTGTTCTCACTTGGTCGGTGATGGCCTCGTTGTAGAGGTCGATGGCCCGGTCGATGTCTTCCGCCTGCTGCCCCGTCAGGTGAGGGTGAAGGAAGGGGTTGAAGGTGTCGTCGTCGATCCAGGGCCGGGTGTAGTACGGGAAGTACCTGGACCCCGGAGCGCTCTTGGCCCCGATTCCACGGGCGAGCGGGGGGATGGTGACGTGCGGGACGGTGCACCAGATGACATGGCGAGCCGCGATCTGCCGTACTTGGGCGGCGATGTGCCTCAGCTCTTCCTTGAAGTGGCTGGGATCCCAGACCGTGTAGGCCTTCTTGCGCTCCAGGTCGTCGTATCCCTCACCACTCCACTCCACTTTGAGCTGGGTCACTGTCTGCAGGGCGTTGTTGGCGCCGAGGAAGACGATCAGGGTCTCGATTCCGTGGCCCCCTCCGTCGGGCCGGTCCTCACCGAGGCGGCGGGCCGCCGACAGCAGCGTCATGGTTCCGCCTCGGTCCACGCCGGCGGAGGGCAGGACCCGCAGTGCCGCGCGGTCACCGTTGTTCTCCACGGTCTGCCGCAGCAGGTTGTCGGTGGGCGTCGCGATGGCGTCCTGGCAGATCTTGGCGCTCTTTTCGAGGACGTCGCGCAGGTCCCAGCCGTACACGGCGAGATTGTGGTTGATGGCGTTGATCTGCGGGACGACGCTTCCCGGCCCGCGCTCCCAGTAGTCCTCGACCTCGTCCAGGAACCTGCGGGCGTGGAACAGGGCCAGCGGGACCTCCCACCAGTCCAGGTCCTTGCCGAAGCGCTCCTGAAGCTCCCTCAGCAGCAGTTCGATGTTGACGGGCAGCCCTCCGTACCCCGGGTACACGGGGAATCGGAAGTCGGTGCCGGATCCCAGTTCGTGAGCGATGATCGCCGGGTAGGACAGGTCGGTGTTGAAGACCGCTCCGCTCTGGAACCCGTGCGTGAGTGAGTCGCCGATCGTCACGAGCCGGTGGCGTGGCTCCTGTCCCTGATCCGGGTGACTGAACGGAATGCCCAGCGTGGGGTCCGTGACCGGTTCGCGCGGTGGTTGTCCCCTGCCCGCCAGGACCTCGGCCGGGATGTGAGCGTGCATCTGGTCGGCCATGGTGTTCTCCTCGGCCTGATGGTGGCGTTCCTGCGTGTGTCACTGCTCCGCGATGTGTTGTTCGAGCCAGCCGAGCAGGGCCGCGAATGCCGGGGACATGGCGGCTTCGGACTGGGTCAGGGCGGTCGAGCGCCCGCCGTCCTCCACCGTGACCGTGTAGCTCATCGCGTCCCTGGCCCGGCTCGGCCGGTCCTGCCCGGCCTCGGGGGCGGCCGCCGCCACCAGCCGGTCCAGCTCTCCCTCCGCGCTTTCGGGCAGGGCGTCGGTGTCCAGCACCTTGGGCGGAAGGCCCAGGCGGATCGCGGCCGCCTGGCCTCCCTGCGCTTCCCAGGTCACCCTCATCGGGCACACCCTTCAGGCCGACCGACCGGCACTCCTCGCCGTCGGGGGTCGGCCGCGTCAACAGCCGTCGGTCACTTGCTCTTCAGCGCGGTGACGTCCCTGGCCAGTCCCGTCACCTGGGCGGCCAGTGCGCCGATCTGGCGGCTCACGGTCGCCATTCCCTTGTCCCCGCCCGCGCCACCGTTCCGGTTGGCGGCGAGGCTTCGCGCCCGGGCGACGCCTGCCAGGATCCCGCTGATCTGGATGCCGACATCCTGCCAGGCGGCCAGTACGGACAATTGTTCGGTGCTGTCGTCGCCGAACAGTTCCGCGGCCTTCCGGTACGTGGTGTTCGCGAATTCCTGGAACTGAGTCTCGGTGTTGGAAGCCTTGAGCGATTCGAACCAGATGAGGCCGGGAGCCTCCCAGGCGAATCCTCCGATGCGCGACGCCGTCAGGAAGAACGCCTTGTTCGGGATGCCGGAGTTGACGTGCACCCCGCCGAGGTCGCCCTTCTCGGTGTCCGGCAGTCTGACGAAGTCTTCCATGTGGTCGGGTTGGGGGTCCCTGCCGAACAGGGCGTTGTCGTACGCGTGCCCCGGGGCCTTCATCGATCGCAGGGCGTCGGCGTCGATTCCCGGGGTGAAGATGTCGGGCCCGATCAGCCAGTCCGCCTCATCGGCCGACTGCTTCAGCGACCATTGTTTGACCAGCGACCCGAAGACGTCCGACATGGATTCGTTCAGGGCCCCGGACTGGTTGTGATACTTGAGTCCCGCGGTGAACTCGGTGACTCCGTGTGTCAGCTCATGGCCGATCACGTCGACGGATCCGGTGAAGTCGGAGAACATCCTTCCGTCCCCGTCACCGAAGACCATCTGCTGCCCGTCCCAGAAAGCGTTGTTGAACCTTTCACCGAAGTGGGCGAACGCGTCCAGGCGCATCCCCTGGCCGTCGATCGAATTGCGGTTGAACACCGCCTTGTAGAAATCGCGTGTCGTTCCGAGTCCGCCGAATGCACGGTTGACGGAATCGTCCGGGGACTCCGGGCCGTCCTCCGACCGGGCGAGAACAGCAGAAGGGAGGAAGGTGCCGTTCTGGCAGTCGAAGACGGTCCGCCGGCCGTTGCCGGGGGCGGCAGCGGCACCGGCGAAGGACGCCCGGATCCCTCGCTCACCGCGCAACCGAGCGGTGGTCAGCATGGTGTTCAGCGCCATCTGGCGCACTTCGCTGTCATCGCTGCTCAGGAGCTTTTCGAGCAGGTGCGGGGGGATGATGCAATGGAGGTGGGAGGTCCTGATCATGGGACACCTCGCGTACATGAGGAGAGGCGGGGAAACCTCGCTCATCGGATGTTGTTGGGTGGTTGTTCTCCGCGTTCGGAACAATCACGCCGATCCCGACTGGAGCTCGCCCTCGTCGATCGTCTGCGCCGGAGGCGGCGCATCGACGGTGTCGATCGCCAGGCGGACGGTTTACTGTGACCGGGCAATCGCGTCTGACGCGCCGGGCCCCACCTGCTCCGCACCTCTGTACGGCGAGGTGAATTCCGGGATGCCGGCTCAGCCGTGTAGCGAGCGGTCTCACTGTCTCTGCTTCGTGCGCATGACCGAAGAGGTGAGAACCGTGTCTACTTCGAGTATCCGCTCGGTGCCATCGACGCGCACCCCGGGCGAGGCTCTCTTTCCGAGGATGACGCGGACCCGGCCGAAAGCTTCCTCAGGCAACAACTTCCGTGCACGCTCGGTCACTTCGGACACGAGGTCGATGGTCGCGGCCATGCCGTCGTTCTCCACGACCTCATGTAATTGCCGAGGAAACAATTCTGGTGACGAACCGTTGACGTTTCCGTCACCGGCTCTCGGCGCTTACCGATCCCGCTCCGGCAGGCCTTGCTCCTCCGTCCCTCGCCCCACCGGCCCCTCGGCGAATCCCCGAGCTGGAGCGAGGGGACGATCGTCGCGGACCAGCAGAGTTGCTGTATCTTCCACCGGTCCCCGCAAGTCCACTGTGAAACCGGCCTGTTCGAGTGCGATGGCTCCGTGCATGCTCGCCATGGCCGGGACGAGCCGGGCGGAGGCGATATCCACGGGCACGACCTCGGTTCGGTTGGTGACGGCCTCCAGATCGCTCAGCCCTTGCCCCTCGGACAGCTTGATCCGCGCCCAGAAGACGGGGCGGTTCTCCGCTGCGGCGCGGGTGAACACGGGGTGAGCCGCGGTACGCAACCCGGCTTCCCTCGCGAACCCACGCTCCTGAGGATTTTCGCCCACGAAGACGCACTCGTCGGCCGCCGAGGGAGGCGCGCCTTCGCCCGCCGTGCCGGCGACCGCCTCGTCGAAGATCTCCCGGCTGTCTTTGGAACCCCAGTGCACGAGCGCGTCGTCCGTGAAACGGCCGGGGAATGCCTCCCGCAGAGCGGAGAAGGCGCGCTCCGCGGCACCCTGATCGGGGCCGGGGTTGGAAATGACACCCTTGCGTACGTCGCGGAAGTCATCGAGCACGGCGAGGACACGCGGTCGGGGCAGTAGCCTCAGCGAACCGTCTGCCTCCATGCGGGCGTCCGCCAGGGTCGCTCCTATGTCGAAGAAGAGCACGGGCATCTCGATGCCTCCGCGATCTGAATCCGTATCCGGAATCGGCACGCGCCCAAGTCGAACGGTCGTGGCGGTAAGGCCCGTTCGGGAAGGAACGGGGCCGGAGAAGCGGGTGTCTCGCCACTCCGGGAATTCCGAGGGCCCGTGCCGTCGGCCTGCAGCGACACCGACGCTCCGAGAACGGACTCCCGCCAGTCCATCGTCCCCCCTAGGTTGCGCTTTCGCATCCTGGGATGTACACGGATTCCGTTCGCCTTCAGACAGTTGAAGTAGGTACGGAGTACGGGTGGCGCTGCGTGGATGCGAACGGGGGACGGCCGGCCGCCCGAAGGGAGGCCGGCCGTCGAGGCCGGTGGCGGCAGAGGTCAGTACCGGTTCCCGATCTCCGGTGGCCGGGTGAGAGAGTGCAGCCCGTGATGTTCGCGCGTTTCGGCCGGCGTTTAATCACTTGACCCGGTCCGTACGGTGTTCGGGTGATGGACATGCTGATCGACGAACTCCGCACCGCGTACGACGCCCAACTCCGTGGTGTCACCCCGCCCGGCGGCAGCGCCCGAATCGAGAAGGACGGCCCGTTGACCCGTGTCGTCGGCTGGCACCGTGGCTTCGTCACGGGCCCGCGCGACCTCGGTGTGTGCGGGGCGGAACTCGACGCGCTCATAGCGCGGCAGCGTGACTTCTACGCTGCCCGTGGCGAGGCGGTCGAATGGAAGACTCGCGCCCATGATCTCCCCGCCGACCTCACTGACCGGCTCACGGCGGCCGGCTTCGTCGCCGAGGACAGCGAGACCGTGCTCATCGGGCAGTCCGCAGATCTTGCCGCCGATCCCGTCCTGCCCGACGGCGTGACCCTCCGCCGTGTCACCGCCCGATCCGACCTCCAGCGCATTGCCGCCATGGAGAGCATCGTCTGGGGCGAGGACTGGAGTTGGCTCGCCGACGACCTGGCCGCCCGGATCGAGGACACCCCCGAAAACATCGTCGTCCTCGTCGCCGAGGCACGTACCGAAGTCGTCTGCGCCGCCTGGTTGGTGTTCAAGGACGGCGTCGACTTCGGCGGCCTCTGGGGCGGCTCGACGCTCAAGGAATGGCGCGGACAGGGCATCTACCGGGCCATGGTCGCCCACCGAGCCCAACTCGCCGCTGCCCGCGATGTCCCCTACGTCTACGTCGACGCCTCGGCCGACAGCGCCCCGATTCTCACCCGTCTTGGCCTGCACGCGGTCACCACGACGACACCGTATGTCTGGTCGCCCTGAGCTCAGTCGGCCTTCGCCGGCTCCTCAGCCCGTGCCCGAGTGCCGGCGAGGCGCTAGGAGTCGTCACCGCGACCTGGGCCCGAAACACCGCGCGGGTTGCCGAACTTGCCGCCGCTCCAACCGTTCCGGGCGTGGGCGAGCCGCGCATGCTCGGATACGTCGACGGTCACCGTCAGGGCCCGTTGCCGAGTTCCTCCTCCCCATCGCCCGAGACCGCGCCTGGTTCCGCTGGGACGGGCAACCTGCAGCGAGTTGAGAGTCAAGCTCAGGAGCTGCGGCAAAGAAGCGGCGCTCGGACCTCCGTGCGAACGATAGATTAGGCAAGCCTAAGAAGCATGGCGCACCAGGCGCGGTTGCCGGAGAGCGGGAGAAACATGTCGGGCAATGGTCGGGACGCTAGACGTCCGCACGGTGAGCTCGTCGCGGATGTGCTCGCGGTGCTGTGGGAGGCCGGCAAGCCGCTCACCGCGCAGCAGGTCAACACGGTCCTCGACAAGGGGCTGGCCAGGACGACCATGGCCACCATACTGAGCCGCCTCTACGAGAAGGGCACGCTGCGCCGGACCCTGTCAGGCCGTAGCTTCGCGTATGAGCCGGTGGAGGACGCGGCCGGGCTTGTCGCCGGGCGCATGCGTCGTGAGCTGGAGAGCGAGCCTCGTCGGGACTTGGTGCTGAAGCGGTTCGTGTCCTCCTTGTCCGAGAACGACGAGGAGACTCTGCGGCACCTGCTTCTCGCGGCCGAGGATGACGCCGAGTGACGCTCGTGCTGGTCCTGGTCGTGCCGGCACTCGCGTTTCCGTGGGGCGCGGCGGCCGTGACCCGCCGTCTGGCCCGTGTCCTCCCGCCTCGCGAGGCCTGTTGGGCATTGACAGCCGCGGCACTCCTCATGGCCGGCGGCACGATCGCGGCGCTGGTCGGTCTGTTCCACGTGCCGTTCCTGGCGTCGCTCGAGCACGTGCCCCTCCCCCGGGTGCTGGAGGTCTGGCCGGCGGCGGTTCCGGCCGCCGTCGCGGCGGGCCTGGTCATGCTCGTTCAGGCAGGTCTGCTGCTCCGACGCTGGTTCCGGCACCGGGCGGTACTCGAGCACGCCTGGCAACTGGCAGCCCAGGGAACGTGCGACGGGGATGTCGTGGTGGTGCCGGGGAACGACGTGGACGCCTTCGCGCTTCCCGGCTACCGCGGCCGCGGCGGCCGGGTCGTGGTGTCCTCCGGGATGCTGCGGGCCCTGAAGCCGGGCGAGCGCGAGGTGTTGCTGGCCCACGAGCGCGCCCATCTGTCCGGCCGCCACCATCTGCTTTCCGTCGTGGTCGACCTGTCCACGGCTGTGCATCCCGCGCTGCGGAGCCTGAGGGAGTCGTTGGGGTTCCATCTTGAGCGCTGGGCGGACGAAGCGGCGGCGGCGGCCGTCGGCAACCGGAAGCTCGCGGCGGCTGCCATTGCCCGGGCGGCCCTGGCCGGTTCCCGGGAGCGCAACACGAGCCGAGGGTATCCGCTCCTGTCGGTGACGACCGGGCCCGTGCCGCAGCGGGTCGAAGCACTGCTCCTGCCGGAGCCTGCCGGACTGCGGGCCGGCACCCACCGGGCCCGTGTCCTGGGCCTGGCGGCGACTGTGGCCGGTTCGGCGCTGGCCGCGCTCGCGCTGGCCTATGGGCTGCACGAGTACGTGGAGTACGCGGCCATCGGCGTACGAGGAGACTGACCCTCGGCCGAGCGGCGAGTGGCGGCACCCGGAGGCGAATCCACGGAGTGCCGCCACTGCCCGTATCAGCGGTGTGTGTGCCAGATGTCCGGCGCTCCCTGACAGCGACAGGACCGGACCGACCCGACCCGGTTCGGCCTGCAACCGGCAGGAGGCCGGGGGTCATCCGGGAATCAGCCCCGCCTAGCGAGCTTGGAGAGCGGTTCAGCCAGCGTGTTGACGCGGTCCGACAGCTCCTTGCGCTGTTCCTTGCCGACCTTCTCGTACGAGGTGAAGACGTAACTCGTGTTGTCGGTGCGGTACTTGTCGAGCACCGTGTTCGTGGCGGCGAACTGCTTGTCGCGGTCGCCGATCCTGTTGTCCTGCCACAGCGCCTTCTCCAGGCGGTGCCAGCCGGTCCAGTCCTTCGCCGGCTCGGTGCGCTCCCAGCCGATGCGGGAACCGGCGTACGCCTTCTTGGCGGCCGCGACGCCACCGGCCCGGACAGCGTCGGTGAACACCTTTTGTCTGCAGCCCGCCGGCGACGCGGCGACGGCCAGGACAGTGCCGGCGCCGACGAACAGGTGGCGGGGACTGGCGGACATGGGTGCCTCGATTCACGTGCTGGTCCGGAACAGCTCGGACCAGCACGTCGCGAGCCGACGCGGAGCCTACATAAATGTAGTCACTTAGGTAAGGCTGCCCTAAGTGTGCATGGAATGGGGTTACCGTCCATCGGAAGGGTGCTCGCGCCGACCAATCGCCACGCCGCTCCGCACCCAGGCCGCACCGGCGATTGAGGACGCACCAGCGGCAGTTGAGGCAAGGGCCACGGCCATCAGGACTGGGGTCTGTCGAACGAACGGCCCGCTTGGGCTGCTTCGGCCGGCTGAGCCCGAACTCCGCTGCCAGGTAACGGTGTTCACGCCCCGGCGCTCCCACCGCCCCGCTCGACCGGGATCCACAGCTGCGAGCCGGTCTCCGCGCCGATCTCCACCGGCCGCGTCAGCAGAAGCTCCGGGC
Organism: Streptomyces sp. NBC_00659; assembly: GCF_036226925.1. Lineage (NCBI taxonomy): Bacteria > Bacillati > Actinomycetota > Actinomycetes > Kitasatosporales > Streptomycetaceae > Streptomyces > Streptomyces sp. NBC_00659. The sequence goes on from NZ_CP109031.1 coordinate 360,457, forward strand.
CTGGCCGGGCCGTGTACAGGTTCGAAGGGAACCACTGCGTGAACACGTCTCGCCACAGCTCCTGGAGGGCGCTCGGATAGGGCCCGTGGTTGTCGAAGACCGCCCAGGTGCCGGCCGGCACGTCGAGGGCGTCGAGCTCCTCGGCTACCGTCTCGGGACCGGTCACCACGCCGACCCAGTAGTCCGCCTCGGCGCCCTCCTCCCGGCTGTCGGTCAGGTACACCACCGCCGACAGGACCCCCTCCGGCTCCCCGCCTGCCAGCTCCTTCATCCGGACGATCGCCTGCTTGTCCAGGCTCTCCACGTGCGCCGCGGCCGCCTCGTTGACCCCCTCGTGCACGAGGGGGATCCGGGCCTTCCTGCCGACGACCCGAAACGGCTCCTTCTCCACGATCCGGTACCGCATGGTCGTACTCCCCTCGACGACGACTCGGAAGGACATGCGCGGTTGTGCCGTGAGCACCGCACCCGTGCGCCGGGCCTCGCCCGGCCCGATGCCGTGCACCGACCGGAATGCCCGGGCGAACGCCTCGCCCGAGCCGTACCCGTACCGCACCGCGACATCGAGCAGCGTCAGCTCCCCGGCCAGCACCTCGGCCCCGGCGAGTGTCATCCGCCGGCGCCGTACGTAGACCGCGAGCGGCATCCCTGCGAGAGCGGAGAACAGCCGCCGGAAGTGGTACTCCGACACCGCGGCGATCCGGGCGACCTCGGCCATGTCGACCTCTTGGTCGAGGCAGCCCTCCAGGTGGTCCAGCGCCTGATTCAGCCGCTCCAGCACACGTATCCGCCCTTACCTTGTGGGACAGCCACCGACACGGCCGGGCTCGGGGACGACCGGGATCGAGGACGACCGGCCGGGCCGCCAGCAGACCGCAGGGCGGAGGCGGTAGCGGTCGGCCGACGGGCCGACCGCGCGACCCATCAGGCCGCCTCACCGCAGGAGCAGAAGATCTGATCGCGCCCCGCCCGACGAAACCGGTGCGGGAATTGTCGGGCGGGAAGCCCTGGGACTACTTGAGGCTTACGCCCATGAACGATGTTAGGGGATTTTGCGATCCGGGGTTTGCCGCAGTCCGTGAGGCACTTGCGGCTTTGCTCGGCAAGGACGACGTGGGCGCCTCGGCAGCCGTCTACATCGACGGCGAGCCGGTGGTCGACCTCTGGGGCGGGTACGCCGACGCACACCGCTCCGTCGGCTGGGAACGCGACACCCTCACCGGCGTGAACTCGACGACCAAGAACATGATCGGCCTGTGCGCGCTGGTTCTCGCCGACCGGGGCGAGCTCGATCTGTCCGCGCCGGTCGCCGCCTACTGGCCCGAGTTCGCCGCGGCCGGCAAGGAGAACGTGCTGGTACGACACGTGCTGTCGCACACAGCGGGGCTACCGGACCTGTCCGGGCTGACGGCGGTCGAGGAGCTCTACGACTGGGAGAGCGTGACGGCGGGGCTGGCCGCGCAGGCACCCGAATGGGAGCCGGGAACGGCCGCCGGCTATCACGCGCTCACCTTCGGCTTCCTTGTGGGTGAGATCGTCCGCCGCATCACCGGCCGCGGTCCCGGCGAGTTCTTCGCCGAAGAGGTGGCCGAACCGCTGGGCGCGGATTTCCACATCGGGCTCTCCTCCGATCATGACCACCGCGTCGCACCGCTCATCCCGCCACCGTCACTGACCGACGCGTACGCTGCCAGTGCACCGCCGGGCCCGGACGGCACCCGCCGGGAGAACACCGGAGCCGTTGTCCGGGTCAAGGACGCCAACTCCGTGCCCTGGCGCCGTGCGCAGATCCCCGCGGTGAACGGTTTCGGCAACGCCCGCTCCGTCGCCCTGGTCCAGTCGGTGTTGGCGAACCAGGGGTCGGCGGGCGGCGTACGACTGCTGTCCCCCCAGGGGTGCGAGCCGGCGTGGCAGGAGGTGTTCCGCGGCCACGACCGCGTGCTGGGGACGCCGATGTCCTGGACGGCCGGATTCGGCAAGTTCGGCGACACCTTCGGCTGGGGCGGCTGGGGCGGCTCGCTGGTCGTGAGCGATCCCGGTGCGCACATGACCGTGGCCTATGTCATGAACCAGATGATCGACCGGGACCGGCAGGAGGACGACCGGGGCATGGAGATCGTGATGGCCGCCTACAGCGGCCTGCGCTGACAGTGCGACAGGGAGCAGTCCGGACCCGCACGGCCTGCTCTCTCCCCCGCTCTCAGCCCCGCACTCAGGTGGAACAGCCGTCAGTCACGCTGCGGGGCGGACCCGTCGGGGCTTCCCCTCCTCGGGTTCGAGGGCACGAGCGCTGCGGTTCTCATGCACGGCCAAGATACTCACGCACGGACACCGCGCCGGGACGGGACCGACGCACACCGACTCGGCCGTCCCATTCATGTAACCGCCCGCCCACTCCTCGTATCCGCCGGTACGATCACGGCACGCGAGCGGGGGCTCGTGAGCGAGGGGGCGGGGATGAGCAACGGCAACACCGTTGTGCGCAGGAGCACTTGGCGTTGGCGGTTAGCCGCTTCGGTCGCCACGGCGGCTGTGGTGCTCAGCGGCTGCGGTTCCGGGGACGACGGCAAGGCGGCCGGGCCGAGCTCTTCGGCACCTTCGAGATCCGGCGCCACAGACACGTCCGGCTCTCCATCGGCCGTCACGTCCGGCTCGCCCTCAGCGGCCGCGTCCGCGTCCTCCTCGGTTGACGCGTCGTCGCTGACGCCGTTCCAGGCGGACCCCGCCAAGGTGCCCAGGACAAAGAGCCGGGCCGAGGCGCTGGCAGCGGCTGTCGCGCTGAAACCACAGGCGTGGGGCGCCGATTTCCGGGAGCAGCGGCCGGCCGTGAGCACTCCGGGCACCGCCGCCGTGCTGGACGAGCAGTGCCGGTGGGAACGGCGGGCGCTGCCTCAGAGCGTCCTGGCTTCCCTGTCCCGCTACAGCGAGATTCCCGCCGCCGGCGGCAAGGGCGAGCTCAAGGTGAGCGCGGTGGTCACCGTGCACACCACCGTGCGCGAGGCCGACGAGCACCTGGCCACCACGCTGGAGGAGCCGTTGCGCTGCCGGCAGCAGCAGGTCCGTACCGACGAGCGGATCGCCGAACTCATCTCGACCGCCACTCCTTACGGTCAGGGCAGCAACACCTACTCCGACGACCAGGTCGTGGAAATGGGCAAATATCTCACCGGAAGCGGCGTGCAGACCTACTACTGGTACGTCACCCGGCTCGGCACAGTGACTCTCGCGGTGTCGGTGAAGGGCGCCAAGGGCTATTCGGACAACGAGTTGGGGACGTACGCGTCGCGCGCCAACGTCGCGATGCTCACCCGCGTGGAGTCCGAGCTCGGAGGAGACAGCTGATGGAGCCGCTGCGTTCGTCGGATCCCGCGCGCATCGCGGACCATCGCCTGCTCGGGCGGCTCGGCGCCGGAGGCATGGGCGTGGTGTACCTGGCTCGCACCCCTGGGGGCGCGCTGGTGGCGCTGAAGGTGCTGCTCGCCGAGTACGCCGAGGAGCCGGGCTTCAAAGAGCGGTTCCGCCGCGAGGTCGAGGTCGCCCGGCGGGTCGACAGCCCCTGGGTGGTGCCGCTGGTGGACGCCGACCCGGACGCCGAGGCGCCGTGGCTGGCGACGGCGTTCGTGCCCGGACCGTCACTGGGCGAGGCCGTGGCCGCGTACGGGCCGCTGCCCGAGCGCGGTCTGCGGCTGCTGGGCGCCCGGCTGGCCGAGGCGCTGGGCGAGGTGCACCGGGCCGGGCTGGTCCACCGGGATCTGAAGCCGGGCAATGTGCTGACCGCCCACGACGGGCCGCGGCTCATCGACTTCGGCATCGCCCGCGCGCCGGAGGACCGGACGCTCACGGCGACCGGGATGGTGGTCGGCACACCCGGTTATCTGTCTCCCGAGCAGGCCGAGGGGCGGGGCGGGGACGGCATCGGCCCGGCGAGCGACGTGTTCTCCCTCGGCTGTGTCCTGGCGTTCGCGGCGACCGGGCGGGCGCCGTTCGGCAGCGGAGCGGTCGACGCCCTGCTGTACCGGGCCGTCCACGACCCGGCGGACCTCGAGGGGGTGCCGGCGTGGCTGCTCGAGGTGCTGGCCCGCTGCCTGGAGAAGGATCCTGCCCGGCGGCCGGATGCCGGTGAGCTGGTGCGGGAGCTGGCGGCCGACGGCGCCGCCCAGGGCGAAGCGACCTCCGAGGCCGCACCGCGGGACGAGGGGACATCCGAGGCCGCACCGCGGGACGAGGGGACGTCCGAAGCCGCACCGCGGGACCAAGGCGCGTCCGGGTGGCTGCCCGAGCCGGTCGCCCGGCTGATCGCCGAGCGCTCGGCCGCCGCGCTCGCGCTGCCGGACATCGAGCACACGCTGGCGCCGTCCGACACACCGGCCGCTGCCGACCCGGCGGAGCCCGACACGCATGAGATGGCCGGGCCGGCGGAGCCGCGGGACTCCCTCCCGGCCGGCCGGCGTCGTTTCCTGCTGCTCGCCGGCGGGGCCGTGGCGCTGGCGGCGGGCGGGGGCGGGGCCTGGTGGGCGGTGGCCCGCGACGGCGGCCCGGGAGGCGAGAGCCCTGCCGACGCCGCGTCCTCGCGCCGGCCGGTGCACACCATCGCCCTGCACGGCGACCTCAGCGGCCCGCAGCGGGAGACGGGCCGGGCCCAGGAACGCGGACTGCGGCTCGCGGTCGCGGAGTTCAACGCGCGCGGCGACGCGCCGTTCGCCGTGAAGGTCAAAGCCGTCGACGACGGGGGCGATCCGGCGGCCTCTGCCCGGCTCGCCGCGCAGCTCACCGACGATCCGGCGGTCCTCGCCGTCGTCGGCCCGACCACCGACGAGACCGGGCAGACGGCGCTCGCGACGTACGACGCCGGACTGCTGCCGGTCGTCGGCGTGTCCCCCGGCACGACCGCCCTGTCCATCCAGGGGTTCCGCTCGTTCCTGAACGCACGGCTGCCCGACGCCGTTCTGCCCATCTACGTGAGCGCCTACCTGCGTGGCACCGCGCGATCGCGCAAGGTCGGCATCGTCGTCGACCGGCCGGCCGGCACTTACGGGACGAATCTCGGCAGTTCCCTCGCCAACGCGCTCGGCAGCATCCCGTACCCGTCCGTGCCGGAAGTGGTCAGCGCGATGCGCCGCGACTTCGGCGGCGCGGTGGACGCGGTGCTGTCCGCGGGCGCCGACTCCGTGTTCTTCGCCGGTCTGCCCGACCGGGCGGCGCTGATATCCGCGACGCTGCGGGAACGCTCCTTCACGGGTGCGCGGGTCTCCGGCCCGGCGCTGCTGGACGAGAGATTCCTGACGCAGGCTCAGGAAGGTGCCGAGGGCTGGGTGATGGTGGCCCCGGTCATCGACGCGACCCGCAAACCCGAGGCGCGGAAGTTCGCCGCCGCCTACCGCGAGCGCTTCAAGGAGGCACCGCCCCGGTACGCGGCGGAGGCCTACGACGTGACCGGGATGCTGCTCAAGGCCCTGGCCGGGCTGCCGTCGAAGGGCCGCACCCGGCAGAACCTGCTCACGGCCGTGCGGGCCGGAAAGTACAAGGGCATCACCAAGACGTTCGCCTTCGACAAGATCGGCATGATGGTCATGGACGGCACCGGCGGCTTCCTCTGGCGGGTGGACCGGGGTGCGTTCGTGTACGACGGCCCCGCGCCGCTCACCGCCTGATGGAGCCGCTGCGGGCCGGCGACCCGTCCCGGATCGGCCGCTATCGTCTGCTGCGGCGGCTGGGTGCCGGCGGCATGGGCGTGGTCTTCCTGGCCCGTGCGCCGGGCGGGGCGATCGCCGCGGTGAAGACGGTCCGGTCCTCCTACGCCGACGAGAGCGGATTCCGGACCCGTTTCCGCCGTGAGGTCGAGGCCGCCCGGCAGGTCAGCAGCCGCTGGGTGGTCCCGCTGCTGGACGCGGACGCCGACGCGGAGGCACCGTGGCTGGCGACCTCGTACGTGCCGGGGCCCTCGCTCGCCGAGGCGGTGGATGCCTTCGGGCCGCTCTCGCTCGCTTCCGTTCGGGTGCTGGGCGTACGGCTCGCCGAGGCGCTCGATGCGGTGCACGGGACCGGTCTCGTACACCGTGACGTGAAGCCGGGGAACATCCTGCTGGCTCCGGACGGGCCACGGCTCATCGACTTCGGCATCGCCCGCGCGCCGGACGCCACCGCCCTCACCTCCAGCGGCGTGATCGTCGGCTCGCCGGGCTTCCTGGCGCCCGAGCAGGCGCGGGCGCGGGGCGGCGAGATCGGCCCGCCGACCGACGTGTTCTCACTCGGGTGCGTGCTGGCGTTCGCCGCGACCGGGATACGGCCGTTCGGCGGCGGCGCGGCGGCCGGGGTGCTGTTGCGCACGATCTACGAAGAGCCCGATCCGGCGGCGCTCCCGGACGGTCCGGCACCCCTGCTGAGAGCCTGCCTGCACAAGGATCCGGCCGCCCGCCCGAGCCTCGCGCGACTCCGGGCGACGCTCGAGGAGGAGATGGCCGGCGACTCCGCCGAACCGTCCGACTGGCTGCCCGCGTCGGTCACCCGGCTGATCAACGACAGGTCCGCCGCCGTGCTCACCATCGGCGCGATCGAGCCGACCCAGGTGTCCGCGCCCACACCGTCGAGCACGGCCGGCACGGCGAGTGCGGCGTCGCCGGAGGCCGCGACGCTGACGGCCGTCACCGCCACCCGCCCCACCCTGCGCGCGGTCGGCCGCCGCGGCTTCCTGCGCCTCGGCTCGACAGCGGGACTCCTCGCGGCGGGCGGTGGCGGGGCCTGGTGGTGGAGCACCCGGGCGAAGCCAGGAACGTCCACGTCGTCCGGGACCGGCCCTCGGCGCCCCGAACTGGTCGTGGCGTTCCACGGCGATCTGACCGGCGCCCACAAGGAGACCGGGAAGGCCCAGCTCAACGGCGTCCGGCTGGCCGTCGAACAGCTCAACGCCCAGAAGAACCGTACTTTCCGGCTGAAGCTGCGGTCGTACGACGACGGTGGCGACACCAGGCGGGCCGACGAGCTGGCCGCCCGGCTGGCGAAGGATGCGGAGGTGCTCGGGGTACTGGGCCCGACCACGGACGCCTGCTTCCGCGCCACCGAGAAGACGTACACCCAAGCGGTGATGCCCGTCGTGTCCGTGTCGGTGGGCACCGACACACTGAGTTCGGCATTCGGCACGAACATCTTCCACTGCCATGCTGCACTGCACGTCACGTACGAGCTTCTCGCCGCCCCCTGCGTTCGCTATCTCAGCAACCACCTCGACGCCCGTCATGTGTTCCTCGTGGACGACCGGGCTCAGGGCGACTTCGCCTGGACCGTGTGCGACCAGGCCGAGAAGGCGCTGCGGCACAACGGCCGCGACACCACGGTGACCCATGTGGGCGCCGGGAGGATCGACTACGCGTCGCTCGCCGCCATGGTGAAGTCCGCCCACGCGGACGCGGTCGTCTTCACCGGCGACGCGGCCCGGGCCGCCGGATTCGCGTCCGCGCTCACGGCCGCCCGGTTCACCGGCGCCCGGTTGGCGACGGAACGCGCGCTCGACCCACGGTTCCTCGCCTCGGCCGGCGCCGCCGCGAAGGGCTGGGTCTTCGCCACCTCCTTCACCGACCCGACGGCCCGCGCCTCCGCCCGCGCGTTCACGGCGGCCTACCGCGCCCGCTTCGGCGCCGACCCCGGCTGGTACGCGGCGGAGGCACACGACGCCGTGATGTTCCTGGCCCAAGCCTGCGACAAGGACGGCACCACGCTGACGGAACGGGGCGCGATCGCCCGCCGGATGCCCGAGATCACGTATGCCGGCATCACCCGCACGGTCAAGTACGAGTCGGGGTACGGCTACAACCACGACGGGATGTTCGAGTTCCAGGTCGTCGACGGCGCGTTCCGGTACCTGGGGCACTACCGGGACGCCGCGGTGTCGTGATGGCCCTGGACATACGTCTTGCGGAGGACCAAGATCCATCGCGGATCGGCGCCCATTAGGGTCGGGGGCATGACGTCACCCCTTGCCGGCAGTGCCTTCGACTCGCTCCTTCTCGACGCCGTGCCCGACCAGGAGGCACTGCGCCGGGCTTACGAACTCCCCAGCGACGCCGCCGTGCGCAAGCAGATGACCGAACTCACCGAACAGACCAAGCGGTTGATCGGATGCTCATCGCTGGTCCTGGTCGCCAGCACGGACGCCGAGGGCAACTGTGACGTTTCCCCGCGCGGCGGCCCTGCCGGGTTCGTCGCCGTCCTGGACACACGGACGGTGGCGATACCGGACGCGACCGGCAACAAGCGTCTGGACACCCTGCAGAATGTCGTCACCACGGGACGGGCCGGCCTGCTGTTCATCATCCCGGGGCGCACCACGACGCTCAGAGTGAACGGCCGGGCCTGCGTCTCCACCCGCCCGGAGCTGCTGTCTCAGCTGACCGCCGTGGGCAAACCGCCGGCCAGTGCGCTGGTGCTGGGGATCGAGGAGGTCTACCCGCACTGCCCCAAGGCACTCCTGCGCAGCGGGGCCTGGAAGCCGGACCAGTGGCTGTCGGCGGACGCCCAGCCGACCTCGGCCGAGGTGACGCTGGCCCAGCTGCGGATGCCGGAGCTGACGATCGCCGACATCGAGCAGACGGAGGCGGATTCACTGAAGTACCGCTACGAGTAGCGGGCCGCCGGCCAGCGATTACCGAACCGCCGGCCCGCCGAATCCCGGGACCGGCATGCCCCGAACTCCATGGCGGGGCCTCCCGTGAGGTCACCCGCGGCGTCGGCACTCCGGCCGACGCCTTGGCGACGGGGTTCGCCCTGCCCGATGCCGTCCGAACCAGCGGACAGGTGAGTGATCACCCTTCTACGCTGGCGGCATGACGGGATATCCGGGCTTCGGTGTGCTTCTGGCAAGGCTGCTGGATCACAGGAAGCTGGACATCGGCACTCTGGCACGGCAATCCGGAGTCCCCGAACCCGAGCTCCAAAGGGTCTTCGCCGGCGTCGCGCCGAGCCCGTCCCTGCTCCGACGGCTCGGACCCGCACTCGGCCTCCATGCCGCAGACGTATTCGTGATCGCGGGGGCGACGGTTCCGGACGACCTTTCGCCTCTGGACGCAGAGGCAGGGAGGTGGGTTCCGCAGGTCGTGAGACGTGCCGTAGAGCTCCCGTCCGAGAAGAAGAGCGAGTTGCTCCACCTAGTCCGGTCGTTGCCACAGCGGAAGGTCGTGCAGTCACCGGCGTTCCCGCGGGTCGATGTCCCGCCCCCGGGGCCGCCCGGGGCCCTGCTCGTCCGGATGCTCAGATACAGGAACCTGCATTGGATGGGCATCGCCAGGGTCTTCCACTCCCTGACCGGCCGGTACTGGTCCCCGTCCACGTACGGAATGGTGGGCGCCGGCCGCAAGGAGGTGACCCCCGACCTCGTGGCCGATTTCGGGACCGTGCTGGGCATTCCCGCCGAGGACCTGGGCGCCCTGATGGGCATCCCGCCTTCCGAGGAGCCCCACACTCGGGAGCCGGCGGCGGCCGGCGTGGCCGAGCTGATCTGGGACCTGCGGCGCCTGACCGCCGACCAGGTGCGACACACAGGCAAAGCGGCCGCATCCCTGTGGTCACCTCGACCGAATCCCCGACGCTGATGACGTGTTGAGGGCCAGTCAGCGCCCGCCAGGCAGCCGTCGACCAGATATCCAGATGCCCTCCCGCGTGCTTCGTCCATACGTATCCAGGCGAACTCGCTCGGCCTCGGCACCGCCGAACGGTGCAGGGGCCCGGCGACCCTCGTCCGGCTGCGGGGGCCGACCTTGACATGCAGCTTATTGGCTGCCTAAATTAAAGGCAGCCGGAAGGCTGCATATTGACAGGCGGAGGCCTGGGTACGGGGACGGGCATGGACGAGGTGTTCAAGGCGCTGGCCGATCCGACGCGGCGCGCACTGCTCGACTCGCTCAACGCGCACAACGGGCAGACCCTGCGCGAGCTGTGTACAGGACTCGACATGGCCCGGCAGTCCGTCAGCAAGCACCTCGCGGTGCTGGAGGAGGCCGGGCTCGTCACCACCGTGCGGCGGGGCCGGGAGAAGCTGCACTACCTCAACGCAGCGCCCGTGCACGAGATCGCTCACCGGTGGATCAGCCGCTACGACCGGACCAGGGTCCAAGCCCTGGCGGACCTGAAACTCGCCCTGGAGGAGACCGCGATGGACGCTGCGCCGACCTTCGTCTACACCACCTACATCCGCACCACCCCGCAAAAGCTCTGGCAGGCGCTGACCGAGCCCGCCTTCACCCGCCGCTACTGGTCCACGGAGTTCGCCACGGACTGGTCCGTGGGCTCACCGATGACCTGGGACAACCATGGCGTACAGATCAGCGACCCGAAGCAGGTCGTGCTGGAGGCCGAGCCCTGCAGCCGGCTCTCCTACACCTGGCACGCCATCACCCCGGAGCTCGCCAAACGCTTCGACTGGGACGAGGAGTTGCTCGCCAAGCTGTCCGGCGAGGCCCGCTCGAAGGTCACCTTCACCATCGAGGAGGCCGCCGCGCAGGTCGTGAAGCTCACCGTCGTACACGACGGATTCGAGCCCGGGTCGAGCCTGGCCGGGATGGTCAGCCACGGCTGGCCGAACGTGGTGGCAAGCATGAAGTCGCTCCTGGAGACCGGCGAACCACTCCCGGACGATGCGTGACCGGATGCGTGACCCGACTCGTGGCCCGACTCGTGGCCCGATGCGTGACTTCCCGATCAGGGATCGACGACATCACGAGCTGTCACATCCTGGCGCATCGCCGCAACGATTCGGATCGTCATCAGTTCACCGACCCGCGCCATGACACTGCCGCCCCAGCATTCATGGCGGACCAGAGAAAGAGTGTCCACCAGGCCGGCTTTCGCGCTCATCGCGCCCTCCGGGGCGGAGTGAAGACGTAGAGGTCGAGGATGTCGGGGCAAGGGGCGACGCCGGGGCCACCGGCTTTGACCCAGGCGGCGATGTCGTCCGTGGCATCGGGGTCGTTGACGAGGCCGAGCCAGACCGGGCGGGCGCCCGCGGCACGTGCGGCGGCGGAGGGCTGGACGACGATCACGTTGGCGTGTTCGCACACGTCGAGGCAGGCCGCGATGCGCACCGGTGCGCTCTCGGCCAGGCGTGCTGTCTGCCGGGCGTGATCCACTCCGGTGACTTTCGGGCTTCCGCAGCAGCAGTCCCGGCAGACGACGACGCGGCACGGCGCCGGTTCGACGAGGGTTCGCTCCGTAGGGGCTTCGTCAGGTCGCTCGCGAGATGTCATGCGTCACCCTTCAAACTGCTCGCACCTCGCGACGTCGCCCTTACCGAGGATCGAGAGGCGCGATGCGGCAACAAGGTCGGGTGTCGATCCGGGTAGCCCGCGGCGGCGGACCTCGTCGTGTCCTCGGTGTCGTTCTTCGGGCCGCCGCAGACGGTGGCCGGCACGGCGGTGACCGGCAGGGCGGGTTTGACGTGACGGGCGGGAGTGGGGAGCAAGGGCAGACCTCGGGGTCGGGGCTCGTACGCGGAGCCTGGACTGTGGATGTCCTCCACGCCGGGGCGCGGAGGTGCCAGCAGGTCTTCGGACTCGGGTTCGTCCGGACGAGGCGCCTTCCCGGTCTCCCAGTGGCTCGCGTGCCCCGCCCGTTCCCCTCACCGCTGCGCGTCAGTTCCGGATTCGCACCGGATTCCCTGGCCTCGGATGAGGCTCAACTGGCCTGATGAGGCTATCAAGCTCGTCGTACCGTCAGTTCGTGCGATCGATCACGGGGCACGAGGTACGGGACGAACGTGCTGGTGTTCTGGTCGATCCGCAGAGGACCGGCCGAGGGGCGGTACGGCCTTCCCCGACAGTCCGCCGCTGCCTGCTGTCCACCCTGCCGGTCGTGGCACTGGTCGCATTCGGCTACTGCGCTCTGCCAGCCTGTCCGAGAAGCTTGTGCGCTCAACTCCGGCCCCTATGGCTCCATCTTCAGCCCAAATCCTGTTGGCCGCCCTCGCGGTCGTCATGGTGCGGCGGTCTCCGCGGGAAGGGCAGTGTTCGCGTCATCCGATGAACTCGGATGAGGCAGCACGGGGTCACCCCCGGGGCCGGAGTCTCTGGCAGCGCTCGTATTCTTCGTTCCCTCACATCAATCGGACACAGCGAAGAGACGACGGAATCGATGATCGGCAGCTTTGTGGCCCTCGTGGTGGTCCCCTTGGCCATGGCCGGGCTGGCTCGATGGGCGGCGGCAAGGCGGCGGCATGGCCTGGCAGCGGGCCGGGCCGTTCACTTCCGCTGCCGACTCGACGGCCGCAAGGGCCGACTGCTGGCCGACCCGCGCCTCGACGGACCCGTCTTCCTCGACCGCTCCGGCGGTGCCACTGCCCTGCCGCGCGGCGGCGAGGCCCTGGACGCGACGGTCACCACCACGGGCCAGGCCGCCTTCGAGAAGGTCGGCCTGCGCTACCGGACACCCGACGGCCAGGTGTTGCGGCTGGGCCTGGGCACACACGACGCGCGGACGATCGGTGCCTGGCTGAGCGAACAGGCCCACCCGACCCTCGCACCCGCCCGCCGGCCGCTGTTGCCGACCGCGCCGCTATGGGCAGTGCTGGCGCTCGTGGCGTCGCTGTTCGTGGGCTTGGCCGCAGCGGACTTCGCCCTGCTCGGAAAACACACCTCCGCCGAGGTCGTCCGTCCGAACCGGGCCGAGGACGGCTGCATCGTCAGCTGGGACGGCGGTTCGCAGCATACGACTGTGGACTGCGACACGGCAGACGTCCGTCCGGGCGATCACGTCCCGATCATCGCGCTGCCCTGGCCCTTCCTGGGTGAGGCCATAGATACGCGGACCTCCTTGATCGTGGTCGCCGTCCTCGGGGGCGGCCCCGGTCTGCTCGGCCTTGGCGGCGCACTGGTCATCAGCCCGTTGGCCTGCACCCGACGCGTCCGGAGGGCGCGCCAAGCCGGCCCCGCGATCACCTCACAGGCGGCCGCGAGCGACAAGGAGGACGAGGAGAGCGAGGACAGGTGGCCCACTCTCGAGGACGACCTGAACTACGCGAGCCTCGCCGCCGCGGCCCGTCACGGTGATCGCCACGCTCCGGGGCCCCGGGTGACCTCGCCGCGCCGCGGCTTCGGCCGTACGTCCGTCTCGCCGCGCGTCTGGGTGCTGACCACCGTCCTCGGCACCGGCGCCTGGTACTTCCTGCTGCTCTCCTGCGCCGCCGTCCTCGACGACCCCTTCCACCTGGGGCACCGACGCTTCCTCGTGTTCGGTACGGTCGCCATCGTCTCCCTCGCCCGGCTCGGCTGGTTCATCGTCGACCGGTCCGCCCTCTGCGGCCCGGTACTGCGTGCGGCCCGTTCCGCGGCCGGGGACGACGCATGGCAGCCCATGCGCTGCATCCGGCTGCGCCCGAACCCCGGAGAGCTGGTGCTGGTCCTGTTCCGCCCGGACGGCGGAGACGTGGCGGCACCGGTGCTCCTCCAGCGGATCTCACGATCCCGCGGAAGCGAGCGCCGTACCGTCGGGGGCCCTGCTCCGGTCGGCGACGCCCTGGTGCACGACACCGGCGTGGGCCCGCGGATCTGCGAGATCGACGGCGTCCGCTACCTCCCGAGAGGCCGTGCCGTCGAGACCGCTGCCGACCCCGCACTCACGCGCGCCGAACTGCGCAACCTCGCCGAGAGCCACATCCGACCGGTCGGGCGACGCTAGTGCCGCGTCAGCCAAGGCACTGGATCAGGCGATTTTGACGATGGTGCCCGCGCCTTCGAGCGCCGTCACCTCGTCGGGGGGTGCCGTGGTGTCCGTGACGAGGGTCTGCAGGAGTGTGGAGGGACCCACGTGGGCGAAGGCGGTACGGCCGAGCTTGCCGCCGTCCGTGGCGACGATGGTGCGGCGGGCGGAGGCGATGCCGGCCTTTTTCACCGCGGCGTCGTCGAGATCGTAGGCGGTCAGGCCGTCTGCCGCGCTCAGTCCGCAGCAGCCGATGACGGCGGTGTCGAAGCGCAGGGCCGCGAGTGAGGCGAGGGTGAGGGGGCCGGTGAGGGCTCCCTCGGCGGCGCGCGGCTGTCCGCCGGGCACCACCAGTGTGGCCGGGCCGGGTGTCTCGCCGAGCAGGTGGATGGCCTGCAGGGACAGGGGCATCACAGTGACGGGCCGTTCGCGCAGGAGGCGGGCGACCTCCAGACAGGTGGTGCCGCTGTCCAGTAGGACGCTCTCACCGTCGGCGACGAGGGCGGAGACTTCAGCGGCGATCCGGCGCTTGACGTCGATCGCCTCGTGCGCGCGCAACGCGAACGGGGGCTCCTCACCCCTGAGCAGCAGGCTGCGCGCCCCGCCTCGGACGCGTTCGAGAACGCCCTGCGCGGCCAGGGTGTCGAGGTCACGCCGGATGGTCATCTCGGAGGCGTTGGTCAGCTCCGCGAGTTCCTGGACCGTGGCACCGCCGGAGTCCCTCACAGCCTTCGCGATCAGCCCGTGCCGGTCTGCGTTGCTCATGACGGGATTGAACACCATCAGAAAACAAACATGCAAGATGTTCATTACTGCACTTTTCAAACACGTCGCATGTTCGTTACGGTACGCGGCATGGAACGTTCGCTTCGAGCCGCTCGTGCGGCGACCTATGTCTACTTCGTCCTGTGCGGCACCCTGATGGGCGCCTGGGTGGTGCAGATTCCCGCCGTCGAGGAGCGCGTGGGCATCAGCCACGCGACGCTGGGCGGACTGCTGGTGCTGCTCGGGCTCGGGGCCTTCACGGGGATGCAGGTGGCTGGGCCGCTGACCGATCGCTTCGGCGCGCGCATCGTGGGACCCACCGGCGGCGTGCTGTGCGGCGCGGCCCTGGTGCTCCCCGGTCTTGCCCACGATCCGTGGACGCTGGCCGGAGCCCTGCTCGTCTTCGGGTTCTGCAACGGCTGCCTGGACGTGAGCATGAACGCGCACGCCGTGCACGTGGAGAAGGCGTACGGCCGGCCCGTCATGTCGGGTTTCCACGCCACCTTCTCTGTCGGCGGCGTCATCGCCTCGCTCGTCGGCGCGGGTGCCGCTACCGCCGGCCTAGAACCGGTCGCGAGCATGGCCGTCATGGGAGCCGTGGGCGTCGTGATCGCTCTGGCGTCGGCGCGCGCCCTGCTGCCGCACTCTCCCGCCGTTACCGGCACCGGCTTCGTGGAAGACCCCGAGGTGGCACCGACCGCCACGCGGCGCGCAGCCGGGGGGCGCGTCTGGCTCCTCGCAGTCCTGGCACTGATGGTCATGCTGTGCGAAGGCGCCGCCAACGACTGGAGCGCGCTGCACCTGAAGGACGTCCTCGGTGCGTCCGCCGGCACGGCCGCCTTCGCGTACGGCACCTTCGCGGCGGCCATGACCGTCGGCCGGCTCGTCGCCGACCGCCTCGTCGCCCGGTTCGGTTCCGTGGCGATCCTGCGCCACGGCGCGGCCATGGCCGCCGTCGGCATCACGCTCGTGGCTCTCGGCCCGTGGATGTGGGCCGCTTTCACCGGCTGGGCGCTGTTCGGCCTGGGCCTGTCCGGCACCGTCCCGCAACTGTTCAGCGCGGCCGGGCACACCGATCCCGCGGCCGCCGGTGCCAACGTCTCCCGCGTCGCCGGGCTCGGCTACGTCGGCATGCTCGCGGGTCCCGCCGTCATCGGCTGGCTGACCCACCTCGTCGCCCTGAACCACGCATTCGTCCTGCTGACCCTGCTGTGTGTGACGACCGCTGTGGCCGCCGGGATCCTGCGCACCGGGTCCGACCGCACGCGCCGGTACGAGATGGCACCGAGCGGCCACTGACCGCCGGCGCGGCACGCTCCCGGAGCTCGTGCCGCACAAGGCCCTCTCATCGGTCGGGCTCGCTGCTTCGGGCGAGGTGCTGGAGTTGCCGTTCGTGCACGCCGGGCAGCCAGTCCCTGCCGTACGTGGCCGACGGGCCGACCCGCGGGTCGCCGGGGGCATGGGCGTCACGCAAGGCGTGCACGTACGCGCGGTCCCGGTCGATCCGTACGCGTACCTCGTCACCGCGGCCGACGGACCCGTGCCCGGGGATGACGACATCGACGTCGTCCGCCACGTCCTCGAGCAGCCTCAGTGCGGCGAGGTGGTTCTCGATCGGGTCAGCGGTGTCGTTCAGGTCGAGCATCGGAATCAGTACGTCGGAGAGCATGTCGCCTGCGACGAGAACACCGTGTTCCTCGATCAACAGCGCCGCATGGCCTGGGGCATGCGCGTCATGTTCGATGATCCGGACCAGTGGGCCGTCCCAAGGAATCCGCGCCGTCCCGGCGGGCAGACCGGTAATGAGGCCGAGCAGGTCCAGCGGTACCTGCTCGACAATGTCCGGCGGCATCAACGCGGTCACGCGGGCCTTGGCACCTTCGTCCGGCAGGCGCTCCCGGACAGTGGCCGCGCAGCGTGCCGTGCCGTAACGAGGCGCCGAGCCCAGCATGGCGTGCCAGAGCAGGTGATCCCAATGAGGATGCGTGGAAAACCCCGCCACAACACTCTGCCCAGAATGGGACAAGTCGTTGGCCAGGCAGACCATTTCGTGTCCCAGCACGCCGGCGTCGATGAGCAGCACGCCGTCGTGGCCTTGCACGACGACGGCGTTGCTCTGCACGAACTCGCTCTCGTGGATCAGCACACCCTCCGACACCTGCCTCAGCACGGGGGCTCCTTCCGCTCGCGGTCCGCATCCGCTCGTCGAAACGGTAGTACGTGTCGCGCACCTTTTTCATGTCCGCAGGACGCGAGGTGGACAGTGGCGGTCTCCACTTCGCCGCGATCTTCAGGTCAGGAGGGCGGTATGGGCTGCTCCGTCCAGACTGTCTTGCCGTCGTGGGTGTAGCGGGTGCCCCACCGTTCCGTGAGCTGCGCGACCAGGAAGAGCCCGCGTCCGCCCTCGTCCGTGCTGAGGGCCCTTCGAAGGTGAGGGGACGTGTGGCTGGCGTCGGACACCTCACAGGTCAGACAGTGTGTACGGATGAGGCGCAGAGTGACGGGGCTGTCCGCGTACCGGTAGGCGTTGGTGACGAGCTCACTGGCGACCAGCTCGGTGGTGAAGGCCATGTCCGACAGCCCCCATTCGGCCAGTTTCGCCGTGGTCAGCTCCCTGGCGCGGGCAGCAGCGGTCGCTTCCAGAGGCAGGTGCCAGGTGGCGAAGTTCTCCGGCGGCAGTACCCGGGTACGGGCCATGAGCAGCGCGATGTCGTCGGTGGGGCGGCGGTCCGCGGGCAGCAGCGCTTCGACCACCCCGTCGCACGTGCGCTCCAGAACATCGGCACTGTGGGCCAGACATTCCTCCAGGTTCTCCAGCGCGACATCGATGTCGCCGCCGCGCGCCTCCAGGAGGCCGTCGGTGTAGAGCGCGAGCAGGCTGCCCTCAGGGAGGTCGAGGTCGTACATCTCGAACGGCAGTCCACCCAGGCCGAGCGGTGGACCCGCGGGCAGGTCGAGCATGGTCACCTGGCCGTCCGGCGTGGACAGCAAGGGTGCCGGATGGCCGGCGCGTGCCAGGGAGCAGTGCCGGGAGACGGGATCGTAGACCGCGTAGACGCACGTCGCCCCGACCACCTGCTCGATCGCAGACTGGTTGCCCTCGGCGTTCGTCTCCAGCTCGGCGGCCAGCAGACTGACCAGATCGTCCAGCCGGGCCACCACCTCGTCCGGTTCCAGGTCGAGGCTGGCCAGGGTGCGCACGGCGGCGCGCAGGCGCCCCATCGAGGCCGCGGCGTGGATTCCGTGGCCGACCACGTCTCCCACGACGAGGGCGACTCGGGCCCCTGACAAAGGGATCACGTCGAACCAGTCACCACCGATGCCCGGTTCACCGCTCGCCGGCAGGTACCGGCAGGCCACCTCGACGGCCGGGAGGTCGGACACCGTGCCCGGCAGCAGACTGCGCTGCAGAGTCAGAGCGGCGCTCTGCTGCTGGGTGAAGCGGCGCGCGTTGTCGATACAGACCGCCGCACGCGAGGAAAACTCATGGGCCACTGCGGCATCGTCGTCCTCGAAAGGCTCCGCATCGCGCACTCGCCACAGGCTGACTACGCCCAGTATCTGGCCGCGTGCCATCAGGGGCACCGCGATCAGCGAATGAACGCCGAGACCCAGGGCGACCTCGATCCGCCGCCGGTCCATGGCGTACCACTCGGGGCGGAGGGACAGCAGCCGTTCGAGAATCGGGCGGCGCTCGGCCAGGCACCGCGCCTGCGGAGACTCCGGAAGGAGCGGGACCACGTCGCCCTCCTGGAACGGGACCCGTGGTTCTGGGGGCGAAAGGGCCACTCGCAGGAGCGCACCTGCCGTGTCCAAGGGCAGTTCGTCACCAAGTGCCACCGGCTTCAGGAGGTCCACCGAGCAGTAGTCGGCCAAGCCGGAGACGGCCACCTCGGCCAGTTCCCGGGCCGTCTGCGTCACGTCCAGCGAGGTGCCGATCCGGGCGCTCGCCTCGTTCAGCAGAGTGAGCCTGCGGCGGGCTCGGTAGCGCTGGGTCACGTCCTCGATCGTCTCCGCCACGCCGAGAACCCGGCCCGAGGAGTCTTCCATCCGGAACGCGGAGACGGACACCATCCGCTCCCGCCCGGGAGCATGGCGTGTGCGCGCCGACTGCTCTGTGAAGATCAACGGCTCGCCGGTCTCCAGGACGTGGCGTACCCGTTCCTCGGCCGGACCCGCGTCCTCGTCGACCAGGAACTCACCGGACCGACGGCCCACCGGCGCCTCGGCTGTGATGCCGCTTGCCTTCTCGATCGCACGGTTGACCCGAATCACCTTCCTGTCCGGGCCGTGGATGGCCAGACCGATCGGGGACCGGTTGTACAGGCCGTCCAGCAGCGCGCGGTCCCGCTGCCAGGCAACGACTTCCGCGGCAGGCGCACCGACCAGGAACCACTCCTGACGATCTCCGTCGCGGGTGATCGCACGGGCCCGGAAACCCATCTCCAGGCGCCGTCCGTCGTGGTGCCGGACGGGCAGGACTCCGAACCAGCCCCCTGCCCTCATGGCGTCCACGACGACGGACCGCGCGACCGGCAGGTCACGGGTGTCGACCAGGAGGTCCCGCCACGCCCGTCCGATCACTTCCTTGGCGCGGTAACCCAGCAGCTCCTGCGCACGTGCGCTCCAGCCGACCACTGTTCCGTGATCGTCGAACACGGCCGAAGCGGCATGCCCCAGGGCGAACGGATCCTCCGGACTCTCACTGAAATGCATCGAAGGCGTCCCCATAACCACCATTCTGTCTCCGTGACTCCGATGTTCCTCCTCCCGGTCGCCGTCCGCGACTCTCCCGTTCCTCTCGGCTCGGCGGTTCGACAGGGGTGACATGGCGGCGCTCAGCGCATGCAGGCAAACGCCTGCGGGGAAGGGGTGGCCACGGCTCGGGACCACTCCAAGCCCGGCCATCGTTCGATCCTGCCGGGCCCGACCCCGTGGTGCGACGGTTTCCCAGTCGGCACAGAGGCAGGCGGTGTCCGGCCCGCTTTCGCGTTACCGTCGCGCCATGTCCAAGACCGATATAGACGCAGTGACCGCAGAGTTCTTCGGTGCCTTCGACAACCGGGACGGCAAGGCTGCCGACGTGGACCGGATCAGCCGACTGGTTCTCCCGGACGGTGTGATCGTCAAGACCGGCCCGGAGTTCACCGTCTACACCGTGGACGAGTTCATCGAGCCCCGCCGGCAGCTGCTGACCGACGGCCGCCTGGTCGAGTTCTCCGAGTGGGAGACCTCCGAACGGACAGAGATCGCGGGCGATATCGCTTCGCGGTTCAGCGAGTACAGCAAGTCCGGGATCTTGGACGGCCGGCGGTACGAGGGAGTGGGTGCGAAGACCCTCCAGTTCGTCCGCACGTCACAGGGCTGGCGGATCACGGCGATCGCCTGGTACGACGAGCCCTGACCCCGACACGGATCTCTCAACTGGGCCTAGAAATACTTACCTTGACAGCAGGCGGCAGGTCTCGCGCGAGCCTCGGCCCGGCTGAGGCGGCAGGCACTGACTATGCTCTCGGCGCATGGACCCGATCTTCCGGCTTCCGCCTCAATCCCCTCTGGCCACGGCTGTTTCCGACGACTGGGGTCTGCTCCCGCTGCGCGTGCCCATGGGCTGGAACGTCATCTACAACACCCTGTTGGCCCGGCGTCTGCCGGATGGAAGGGTCGAGGTCAGCGACTCCGAGGACCTGTATTGGGCACGTACCGCCCGACCGCCGTGGCTGACGGCGCAAAAGGCGGCGTCGAGGGGTGGCCTGCAGGCCAGGGAGATCAACATCGACGCCGGGTGGTACCCGGGCTGCGGCTTCCGCATCGTCGTCCTCGATCCTGACTGGGATCATGAGCACGCCTCCCACACCACATCCGACCTCGGTGAGTTCGTGACCACCCTTGAGGGGTGGATGCGGCTGATCACCGAGCGCGGGGAACTCCCCAAGGCGTGAGACAGCCCGGGAAAGCGGCTGTACGTGCGTGCTCGCCGCCTTCCGGCATGACCGTCGAGTGATCCGGCCCGGCACCGCTGCCGCTGCCACCGCGACCGGGCAGCCCGGTCGACCGCTGCCCGACCTCCGGCAACCGCACCACCTGCCGTACGAGGTCGTGCTGACGGGCGAGAAGGGGCGGCCCGTGGAGCAGGTGCGAGGCGGCCGGCGGCGGGAGCCGAGCCCCCGCCGTCCGAGCCCCGGGTGTCCGGCCCGGGGCTTCGGCCGGTTCGGCCGGGGCGGGTCAGGCGGTCGCCTCCGCGGGGGCCAGGTCCTGGGTCTCCTGCCGTACGACTCGTCGGCGCCGGGACGGCATGCCCACCGTCGGGTTGGCGACGCCCCAGGCCGCGCCCTTGCAGATCAGCTCCTTGTAGAGGGCGGCCACGCGGCCCGTCAGGGCGCGGTCGACCGCTCGGTCGTCGGCGGTGACGAACTGGATCAGGCCCTCCCTGCGGCCGAGGGAGACGCACTGCTGGAAGTAGCGGATGGAGACCTGGGGGACCTTGGTGCCGGTGAGGCGGGCCGCGATGGCGTCGGCGGCCTGCCAGGCCATGGGGACGCCCGAGGCGCAGGACATGCGGAGCGGCTTGTCGTGGGGGCCGACGGCCAGCGCGGCGTCACCGACGGCGTACACATCGGGGTGGGAGACCGAGCGCATCGTGCTGTCGACCACGATCTGGCCGCGGTCGGTGACCTCCAGGGTGGTGGCCCGGGCGATCGGGTGGACGGCGAAGCCGGTGGTCCAGACGGTGACCGCGGCGGGAACGGTCCGTCCGTCGGCGGTCGTCACCCCGTCCGCCGTCACCGCGGTGACCGCGGCGTGTTCGTGAACCTCGATGCCGAGCCGGTCGGTCACCTTCCGCAGGTGAGTGCGGCCCTTCTCCGAGAGCCAGTCGCCGAGGGCGCCGTGCGCGGCCAGGGAGACGTTGAGGTCAGGGCGGGCCTCGGCGATCTCGGTCGCGGCCTCCAGGCCCGTCAGGCCGCCGCCCACGACGGCCACGGGCATACCGGCGTCCAGCGCGGCGAGGCGGTCGCGGAGGCGGCGGGCGCCCGGGCGGCTGGCCAGCTCGTCGGCGTGTACCGCGGTGCCGGGGACGTCTCCGTCGTTCCAGCCGCTGCCGAGGGCGTAGACCAGGGTGTCGTAGGCGAGCTCGGCCGGGCCGTCGGCACCGGTGACGGAGACCGTCCTGCGGTCGGCGTCCACAGCGGTGACCTTCGCCAGCTTCAGCTCCACACCCGTGCCGGCGAACATCTCGCCGAACAGCCGCGGCTTGAGGTCCTGGCCCGTGGCGACCTGGTGCATCCGGACACGCTCGACGAAGTCGGGCTCCGGGTTGACGAGGGTGATGGTGACGTCCTCGCGGTGCAGCCTCTTGGCGAGGCGGCCGGCGGCGGTGGCTCCGGTGTAGCCGGCTCCGAGGACGACGATGCGGTGCTGCATGTCCGTGCTCCTGTCTGGGCGGGTCCGCCGTTGTCCGGCGTGGTGTCGCCCCTTGAACCGGGCAGCCCGGCGTTTCCTGACAGGATCGGAATGTGACCTGCGCCACACCATGTCAGAGCGTGTAGAGCGGTCCCTCCCCGTGCTCCGTGGCGGCCCACCGCCGGGTCGCGCGAACGAGTTTGTCGGGGTTGACCTGGCTCCGGACGGCCGCGATGCCGTCCGCGGTGACCTCCAGGCAGGTGATCCCGACGACCCTGCCGTCCACGACGGCGACGATCGCGGGTCCGCCGTTGGCGGTCGTGGCGTACATGTCGGGCGCGCCGCCGATGTACTTCCGCTTGGCGTCGCTGGGCTTGAAGAGACCGCGCAGGAACGTGGCGACCGCTTTCGCGCCCTCGAACGCCTTCGCGCGGGCCGGGATCTTGCCGCCGCCGTCGCCGACCGAGACGGCGTCCTGGGTGAGCAGGCGGATGAGGGGGTCCGTGCGGCCGCTGGTCGCCGCCACCATGAACTCCTCGACGATCCGCCGTGCGGCGTCCTCGTCGACCTCGGTGCGCGCCTTGCCCTCGGCGACGTGCTTCTTGGCCCGGTGGTAGATCTGCTGGCCTGCCGCCTCGGTGATGTCCAGGATCTCGGCGATCTCCCGGTGCGGGTAGTCGAAGGCCTCCCGCAGGACGTACACCGCGCGTTCCTTGGGCGACAGGCGCTCCAGCAGGACGAGGACGGCGTACGACACGGACTCGCGCTGCTCGGCGGTGTCTGC
The DNA here is from genome assembly GCF_036226925.1 of Streptomyces sp. NBC_00659. NCBI lineage: Bacteria > Bacillati > Actinomycetota > Actinomycetes > Kitasatosporales > Streptomycetaceae > Streptomyces > Streptomyces sp. NBC_00659. The sequence continues at coordinate 383,084 of NZ_CP109031.1, forward strand.
GGGGCCGAGCATCGTGTCCCCGGCGAGCAGCGGCTCGGGGAGCCACCGTCCCACGTACGTCTCGCGCCGCGCGCGGGCCGAAGTCAGCTGGTTGAGGCAGAGGTTGGTGAGGACCTTGGTCAGCCAGGCCTCGGGAACCTCGATCCGGCCGATGTCGGTGGCCTGCCAGCGCAGGAACGTCTCCTGTACGGCGTCCTCCGCCTCGCCCGACGAGCCGAGCAGCCGGTAGGCGATGGCCTCCAGCCGGGGCCTGGCGGCCTCGAATCGGTCCACGTCACTCATACTCAGGGCCATGCCTGCGATCTTAGGCGCCTCGGCGCCGGATCGGCAGGGCGGTCCTCCGCCTGACAACGACGGAGGTCTACGGGCTCGTTGGCAGACCGAACCGCCGCCGAGCGACCGGGGCCGGGCCCGCACCGCACCGCACCCGCGGCTTCAAGTGCGGTCCCGAGGTACCCGCCGATGTCACCACGCACGCGGACTTCGCGGCCGCCAACGTCAACTACTGGGTCACTCCGGACGACGCGAACGCCGACGAGCGCTCAGGCGGCCTGGTGGTGCACGACATCGACGCACCCTTGTCCTGGGGCTTCGACACGTACAACGGCCGCCAGGACCTGATCCGGCCGTTCCTGCAACGCCGACGGGCCCCTGCTCCACGGCGACCGCGAGGCGGAGGTCCACCGTCCCCGGCTGCCAGGACCCGGAACGACCGGCGTCAGACCGGCGTGGCGGTCGGCGACGTTCACCCGTGCGGGTCGGAAAGGTGCCCCTGCACAGGTGTCACGCGGTGGCAGGCAGCACGGGCCCGGTCAGTTCGTGACGTGGAACTCGTTGCCGCCGGCGTCGAGGAACTCGCCCGGTTCCCCGTCGCGTTGGGTGACCTCCAGCCGCAGCCTGTTCCGCCCCGCCTTCGGCGCCGCGGGCGGTCCCATCACCAGCGAGACCGTGCTGGAGGGCCACCGGCGCAGCCGGACGCCCCAGTCGTGGTGCTCGACCGCGTGCCAGTCGGCCCGGGACTGCCAGAAGGCCGACTGCGCGAAGCGGTCTTCCTCGGCGACGTCGAGGCAGATCGCGACGAGGCCGGAGTCGGCGAGCACGCCGGGGTGGCCAGGACGCAGCACGCAGAACTCGTTGCCCTCCGGATCGGCCAGCACGTCCCACGGCACGTCCCCCTGGCCGATGTCGACCCGCGTCGCACCGATTGCGACCAGGCGTTCAACCTCGGCTTCCCAGTCGGGTCCCCCGGCCAGGTCGAGGTGGAGTCGGTTCTTGGGCGACGCCTTCGGGTTCGCGGTCGGTTCGAAGCGCAGCCGCAGGCCGCCCGTCCGGCCCTTCGTAGCGTCCAGCCAGAAGCGGTCCATTCGCGCGGCATCCAGCGCGTCGATCACGATCCCCGTCAGCAACCCGTTCCCCCAAGCCGTCGAACCCCTCAGCTCCCCATTGTCTCCGCCGCTGTCGGCCGCTACGAGCTGGAGCGCGGCGAGGTGTCCCCCGCTCCCTCGAGCCGGTGAGGTGGGAGGTCCGACGCGAAGGCGAGGATGTCACCGACCGCATCGCGCAGGCTGTCGAAGTGACGGTGCACGCCGTTCTCCGCGTCGGCGGCGTTGACACCCCACACCGTCATCCCGGCACGCAGACCGGACTGCACCCCGGAGGGGGCGTCCTCGATGACCAGGCATTCCTCCGGTCTGGCGCCAAGTCGCGCGGCGGCCTGCAGATACGGCACCGGCGACGGCTTCCCTTCCGCCACGGCGGCCGCGTCCACCAAGACCTCAGGCACCGGCAGACCCGTCCGCGCGAAGCGTCCCCGTACCCGGTGCTCGTAGTTCGAGGTCACCAACGCCCAGGCCCCGGGCCTCAAAGCACTCAGCAGTTCCAAAGCGCCGTCGAAGGCCGTGTAGGTGCCGGAGCGAACGTCTTCGTCCTCCAGCTCGTGGAGTACGGCCAGGCACTCTCGGGGGTCCTTGTCCGACGCGACCTGCGCGAAGGTCTCCATGGGCCTCGTCCGCAGCGCCACTCGGTGAACCTCGTCCGGGTCCAGCCCGTAACGCTCTGCCCATGTTCGCCAGACCAGGCGCTGGTTCTCCACGGCATCGATCAACGTGCCGTCGACATCGAACAGGACATACCTCGCCGCTCCGGGACGACCGGGTTCACTGATCACGCGTCGATCATGCCATCAGGCGCCCGGCCAGATCACAGCGTGCTCTGGCCGGCCGGCAAGGCCGTTTGCAACACGGTCACGGACGAAAGCGCCAGCAAATAGGTGATATGGGGTTGATCTGCTGGGTACGCCTTCGCCAGGCGTACCGGGGCATAGATGCCGCCCAGGCGAACGTCGCAGGTCGGGCTGCCCAAGTGGTCCATGGCCTTGGGTTCACGGCATCAGTTCGATGTGCGGATGGTCCGGGGACACCGGGCAGACGTGGAGTTGGAGGTCGTAGCCGCCGATGATGTCGATCAAGGTGAAGTTGCCGTCCTGGGCGCCCAGGGGAGGCGGGGCCGGGTTCGTCCGTTCCTCCTCGGCGATCCAGGTCCCGCTGCCGCCGTCCCATTCCCAGGACGCGATGGTGAGGAGCGGGACCTGCTCGGTGCCGCACTCGGGGCAGGGGCGGGGCTTGGGGTCGGTGCGGGGCCAGCTGCTCCAGCCGCCGGTCTTCCAGCCGGGGGCGGTGGACAGGTTGTTCTGGTAGAGCTCGCCCGGGTCGTCCGCGTAACTGCTGTACAGCGCAGGGTCGATCGTCTCCCAGCGGCTCATGTCGTCCAGCTGGTCCCGGAGCTCCTTGGCCAGCTCCCCGGGGTAGGGGAACTCGGTGACCTGCTCCGGTGAGAACAGGCACGGCTCCGGGAGGTAGCAGTCCTGCTGGACGATGGGCGGCTCGGGCGGTGTGTCGAGGACGTCGGTGACGGTGGCGGAGGAGCGCCAGAAGAGTGCGGTCTTCGGGTGGGCGTGTTCCGCGTGGTCGAAGGGGCACCACAGGACCTGGAGGAGGTCCGCGTCGGGCGGGCGCGGGAAGGGGACGTCACGGGCATAGAGCTGGGCGACGGGGAGGAGGGGGATCGGGCCGTCGAACCACGGGCGGCCCACGTTGATCCGCTCCCAGGCCGCCAGTTCCTCGGGAGTCCACTGGGGTGCCTCGGGGTCGAGGCACAGCCGCTCGGCCGCTGCGGCGCGGTCGTGGCGGAGGAGCCGGATGTCGTCCGGTGAGTGGACCACCGGCGCCGCGCGACTGTCGTGCGGCTCGTCGCAGTACGGCCACGGCTCGTCGGCGGGCCACAGGAGCGGGCCGCCGACGGAGCTGTCGCGCATGGTCGGGGACCCGGGGCGCGGGTGCAGCCGGGTCGCCGTGCGCGCCAGCGGGGCCAGTTGAGGAAAGAGCGCGGTGACGTCGAACGGCCGCGGTGGGGTGGTGAAGATGGCGTTCACAGCGGTGATGCTGCCAGCAGCCTCTGACAATGGGTGTACCGATCCACGTCAGGTGACACCACACAGCTTCCCTGAGTCAGCAGGCGGACCGGAGGAAGAGGAGCGCGCACGATGGTCACGACTGTGGACTCCGCCGAGCCGACCGACCACGGTCCCCGGCGCGGTGGAGACCACCGACAGCTGCGACCTGGCCCCGAGGTCTCCCTCCCGTCTCCCTCCCCTTGACCTGGGATCGACCGGTCAGCGGCCGCGGCCGGTCAGGGCGTGCACCGGGCTCGCGGGGTCAGGTGGGAATCCGTACCGTCTCCACCCAACTCGGGGGCTGCGGTGCCGTGGAGCCGATCAGGGCCGCTATGACCCGGCAGGACGGATTCCCGTCGGGCCAGGGGGTGAAGCCGTCGGTGAGGACCACGACGATGTTCGGGCGGTCCGGTGTCGCGAGCGCCGCCTCGATGCCGACGCGCATGTCCGTGCCGCCACCGCCGCCCAGGGTGATCTGCTCGGTGGCCGCCACCCGGGACACGGCGTGCACATCGGCGTCGCAGGCCAGGACGGTCACGCGGTTGCCCCGTACACCCACCTCACGCAGGACACCCGTCACCTCCGAGAGGGCGGCGGCCAGTTCGGCGTCGCCCATCGAACCGGAGGTGTCGATGACCACGGCCACCCTCGGCAGCGGGCGGCGCAGACTCGGGAGGACGACGCCGCGCAGTGCCGGGGTGCGGCGCGAAGGGCGGCGATAGGTGTAGTCGACGGCTCCGCCCGCCCAGGCCGCGGCTTCCCGGACCGCGCCGGACAGCGCCTGCCGCCAGTCCACCGTGGGTTCCAGGATCTGCTCGGCCCAGCGTTGCCAGCCCCCGGGCAGGGTGCCGCGAGTGCGCTGATGGGCACGCATCGCGTCGGCGGTCTGGCGCCGCAGTGCCTGCGCCTCGATCTCCCCGATCCGTGCCGACCCGGCATCCCCCCGCAGCTCCCAGGGCCCGGGCCGGCCGTGGGCGCCCGATCCGCAGTCCGGCGTCCGCACCTGCGGTGGCAGCCGGTCGACGTACACCTCGAACAGCCGGCCCTCGGGAAGGCCGAACAGGCGGGGTTCCATGCGCCCCTCGGGCAGCCGGAGACCGTCGGCGAGCAGATCGTCGTTGATCTCGCAGTCCTGGGCGACGTTGACGCGGTGCCAGTCGCGCTGGGCGGCGGCGGGGAGCCGCTCCGCACGGCCGTGGTGGTCGCGCAGCAGGTGCGCCACCTCGTGCACCCACACGCCGGCGAGCTCGGGCACCGCTGTCGCCTCGACGAAGGCAGGGGACACATAGCAGCGCCAGTGCCGGTCCACCCCCATCGTGGGCACCTGCGTGCTCGGCACCACGGTCAGGGAGTACAACGCGGCCGCCAGATACGGCCGGTCGCTCGCCGCCCGGTAGCGGGCCGCGAGCAGTTTGGTCATGTCCAGGGCCCCGCGGGAGTCCTCCGTGGTGCCCTCGCCCCTCACCGGCTGCCGCCGGGCAGCGCCCCCGACATCTGCAGCAGGTCCAGGAACCCGTCGATGCCGGGCGGTACGGGCCAGTCGAGCTGCCGCATCATCGCGAGGTCGGTGGCGGCCCGGGCGGCCACGTCCGGTACACCCGCGTCCACGGCCTTCGCCAGCACGGTCCAGCCGGCCTCCCACCGGGGCCGGGTGAGGTCGCTCTGGATGGCGGCGACCACCGCGATGAGGAACGCCAGTTGACGGTCACCGCGTTCGGGCAGGGCGAAGGCGTCCGGGTCGGCGAGGACGCGGTCGGGGTCGGGCAGGTCGAGGTGTTCGAGGTAGGACAGCAGCTCGAGGCCCGCGCCGTCCCCGACGGCACCGGTCAGCGCGGCGGCCAGCGCCTCTCGGCCGGCGCCGGCCGCGTACGCGGTGGCGAGCAGCTTGAGCGCCATCTCCCAGGTCCGAGGGGACGGCCAGGACCGGCCGCGGCTCTCGGCGTCGCCGGGGATGTGGTGGACCAGGCCGGGCCGGGCCGTCAGAAAGCCGGAGATCGCGCCGCGGGCCCGGGCGACCGCGCCGGGCACCTTGGCGGCGCCGACGACGGGCACGGTCACCTCCGGCCAGGTGCCGGCCATGCCGCGGGCGACGGTCCGGGGGTCGTGAGTCCATTCGAGGTGGACGAACCGGTTGGCGAGGGGTGGGCTGAGATGCCAGCCGTCGGCCGCGCTGGAGGGCGGGTTGGCGGCGGCGACGATGCGTACCGCCTCCGGCAGGACCAGGCTGCCCACCCGTCGTTCGAGCACCACGCGCAGCAGGGCCGCCTGCACGGCGGGCGGCGCGGAGGAGAGTTCGTCGAAGAAGAGCAGGCCCTGTCCGGCTCGCGCGAGGCGGACCGCCCAGTCCGGCGGGGCCATCGGGACGCCGGTCGTGGCCGGGTCGTCACCGACGATGGGCAGTCCGGCGAAGTCGGAGGGTTCGTGCACGCTGGCGATGACCGTCTCCAGCGGCAGGCCGAGCCCGGCGGCGAGCTGTTCCAGCGCCGCCGACTTGCCGATTCCGGGTTCTCCCCACAGCAGCACGGGCTGATTGGCCGTCACGGCGAGCGCGAGCGCCTCGAGTTGAGGGTTGGCGGCGGCTTCGGTGCGGTGCGTACGCAGTCTGCGGTTGAGGTCGTCCGCGGCCGCCAGCGGGCCGGACGGCGCGGTGGGGGCGGTCACGTCGGTGCTCAAAGGGGCAGCCTCTCCTCGTCACCGGGCTCGTCGACGGACTCGTCCGCGGGCTCCTCGCCGGGCTCGTCATAAGGCTCGAAATCGTGGTCGGGCTCGTCGGGCTCGTCGTCGTAGTGCTCCGCCTGCTCCTCCATCCATTCGTCCCACCACTCGGCGCCTATGCCGGGGTGCTCCGCCTGGACGCGCTTCCGGAGGAAGGCCAGGTCGTGCCGCTTGTAGCGGCGGACGATCTGGGCCAGCGACAGATCGGACTCGTCGACCGCGTCGAGCCGTGCCCCGGCGGCGACGAGCGCCTCCACCAGCGCCTTCGAACCGAGGTCGTTGACCGCCACGTACAGCGGTGTGCGTTCCCGCTGGTCGCGGGCCTCAAGGTCGAGTCCCTCCGCCAGCAGGCGCGGCAGGAGCGGCTCGTGGTCGAGGAGGTTCAGCAGGTGCAGCAGGGTGCGGCCTTTGGGGTCCCGTACGCGCGGGTCGACACCGGAGTCGAGAAGTTCCAGCACGCCGGGGGTGTCGCCGTGCTGGACGCGCAGGAACAGTTCGTTGCGCTGAGCCCGCAGCGCCTTCGGCAGGCGGCCCTCGCCGGAGGTCCACGTCTGCTCCATCGCGAAGCATCCGGCGACGGCACCGCCGAAGGCGCGCAGGGCGCGCTCGCGCTGTTGTTCCTCGTCGCTGTGCGGCATGGTCAGCAGGCCGCCGGGGCTGAAGGCCACCTCGTGCCATTCCCCGCGGCACCTGATCCGCACCGGTTCGGGGAGCGTCGGGCCCGGCGGGCCGACCGGGGATGCCGGGACGGGGAGGGCGGGGAACAGTGCCTCGCGGACGAGCGGATGAAGGTGCTCCGCCGCGATGCCACGGGCGCGCATGAGGTCGAGGTCGGGGAGCCTGCGCCACAGGGCCTCGGCAAGCAGGGGATGGCCCTTGACCTCGTCCCGGTCGACGGTTCGCATCAGCAGTCCGCCGGACTCCGCGGGCTCCAGCAGGATGTGGGTCCGCCAGTGCGCGGCGATGACGAAGCGGTCGCCGACCCCCTCGGCGATCTGCCGGCGGATCTCCGACTCCAGACGGGTGTGCTCGAGCGCGATCCCGCCCAGGAGCTCCTCGAGGGCCACCAGCCGGCGCGAGTTCTGCGGCCGGGTCAGGTCCGCCTCGATGCCGGCGGCGGCGAGGGCGGCCTGTGTCTCGCCTTTCTGGTGCAGCAGTGTGGCCCACTCGGCCAGCGCCGCCGGGTCCCCCGCGCCGGGATCGGCCGTGGGCAGTTCGTCCGTGCCGCGCGGGGTGGCGTCGGCGCGGAAGAACGGCGGCCGGTCCGTGCCGCCGCCGCAGCGTTCGAGCAGTTCGCCGGTGTGCCGTGTGTCCCACAGATGCCGCGCCGACCGCCAGTCCTCGGTGTCCGGCTCGAAGACTCCCGCGGCCCGCTCGTTCTCGACCGTGCCGAACCGCAGGGCGATCCGCTGCGGACCCTCGACCATCGCGGGCGTGGTGATGTGCAGGTACGGCGTGGTCAGGCGGTTCTCGTCGGCCGCTTTCGGGCGGTAGCGCGCCAGGACGACCGTCCGGTCCGTGGCGAGCGTGGTCCGCCCGCCGAGCAGGCGCGGCAGATGCCAGCGCAGCAGGTCGGGGGCGAAGTGACGGAGGTCGTCCTCCAGGGCCGTGGCGACGTCGTCGCCGCAGTGGTCGGCCACCTCGGACAGCTCGAAGGTGATGTCGACGTTGGCCGCCGCGCAGGCTCCGCGCCAGTCACCTGCCAGCCGGGACGCGGTCGCGCGTTCGATCATCCAGCGGGGCACGGCGTACCGGCGGATCCGGCGTCGGCTCGACGCCTCGTCCGCGGGGAAGCAGCGGAGTTCGCCACGAGAGCTCAACGGTAGACGCTCCCTATCGCGCGCAGGTCGGGGTGCGCCCTGCCGACGGGGCGCAGGCGCCGGGTGAAGGACCGCTTCACCTTGCGGGGCAGGCCGGGTCCCAGGCCGACGTACTCCAGGGGCGTGTCGTCGGGGACGGCCGCCAGCAGGGTCTTCGCGCCCCGTCCGGTCAGACCGGTGTGGCACAACTCGAGCCGGCGCAGCGGGCTGCCGGGCAGGGCGGTGGCCAGCGCGTGGGCGCCTTCGTCGCCGGTGGTGTTGGCCGGGGCGCCGAGGCTGCGTTCCGACAGCGGCCGGCCCAGGTCGAGCGCCTCGATGCCGCCGAGGGAGTCGGCGAGGGCCCGGGCACCGGTGGGGCCGATGCCGTTGCCGCCCAGACCGAGGCGTACGGGCCGCGCGGGATCGGCGGCCGCGGCGAGGATCGCGGCGCCCTCGTCCCCGAGGTGGTTCGCGGGGAGGTACAGCTCGCGCACGCCAGCTTCACGGATCAGCGCCGCCAGGAGCGGGGCGGCGTCGGCGGTCAGCCCGTTGCCGCCGAGGAAGAGTCGTTCCACCGGGCTGGGCCGGTTGGTGAGGGTCTCGCACAGGGCTCGCAGACCGTCGGTGGTCAGACCGGTGTTGACCAGGTCGAGGGTGCGCAGCGTGGTGTTGCTGCGGAGCATCGCGGCGAGGGCACGGGCGCCGTGGTCGCCCACCGGGTTGCGCTTGAGCCACAGGGCGTGGACGGTGGCGTCCGTGGTCAGCGCGTCGGTGAGCGCGGTGACGCCGTCGGGGCCGATGCGGTTGCAGCCGAGGTAGAGCGTGTGCAGGCCATGGCCGTCGGCGAGTGCGTCGGCGACCGTGCGGGCTCCCTCGTCGCCGATGGCGTTGGTGCCGAGCAGGATGTGCGCGGCGTGCGGGGAGGCCGCGGCCACGGGCATCAGCCGGGCGGCGCCGCCCGCTCCGAGTCCCTGCTTGCACAGGTCGACACGTCCGTCCGCGCGCACGGTGCCGAGCGGGAACGCCTCGTCGGCCTCGACCGGCAGGGCGGACCGCAGTCGGGTCAGCAAGGGCTCCAGCGCGGCGGGTTCGCTGATCGGGATGTCGGGGTGCTCGATCGCGGGGCAGCGTACGGGTGTCGGCTGCGTCATCACCACTCCACCGGTCCATTGCCGGTGCCCGGCGCGCCGAGGGCGGCATCCATCGCCCTCCGCCCGCCAGGGTGAACCGACGCCAATCGACTTACTCCACGACAAGGGTGGCAAGGCCGGCCGGATTCGAACCGACGTCCTCCAGCTCGATGCTTGGGCGCGACGACCTCTGCGCTACAGCCTTGCCGCGGTGATCATAACCACAATCACGTCCGCGTTCGAACCCAGTTGGGCGCATCGGGGACCGGACGATCCGGTCGGGGAGGTTTGTCGGGCACTCCGGACGGCCCCACGGATTTTCGCTGGGTCCTTCTCCGCCCCGCGTGCTTCTCCGCTCGGCGTGCTTCTCCGCTCTGCGTCTGTCTCCGCTCTGCGTGCGAAGCCGGTCCCGGCCGTTCCGATGGCCGGGCTACGATCCGGACGCGATCTCCGGACTGGATACTGTCGGAACTGCCGTCGAGCCGGGGGAACATGACATGACCGTCGCAAGGATTCTGAGACCCACTCTCGCCGCCGCTCTCCTGGCATCGGCCACCGCCTGCGGAGCGTCCTCCGGGCCGGACACGTCGTCGGGCGCGACGGCCGGCCCGACGGCCGTCAAGACGCATGGAACGGCAAACCCCCAGCCCGTCAGCGCCGCCATGCCCGATGTCATCGGCGGCAATGCAGGGCGCGCGTTCGAGCAGATGGGCTCCGAACTCGACATGACGTTCAAGGACGCGAGCGGACGGGGCCGTTCCGTGGACGATCCGGCCGAGTGGAAGATCTGCGGCTCCCAGCCGGGCCCGAACCAGCAGATCACCGATTTCCCGGTGGTCTTCGAGGTGATGGAGGTTTCGGAGAGCTGTCAGGACGCGACGCCGAACTGACGGGTGCCCGAGGCCTGCCGTGGTCCACGGTCCGAGGGGCTGGATGACTCGGTCGTCGCCCGGCATGCCGGCCGACTCGATGGCACGGCCGTCCTGGCGGACTCAGCGGTGGGCGAGGCGGGTACCTTCGTCCGCACGCCGTCTTGGCGGGACTCCGCGGTGGGCAAGGCGGGCACTTGCATCCGCACGCCGTCTTGGCGGACTCCGCATCTGGCGGACGGGTACCTTCGTCGATGTGTCCGAGAAGACTACGCACGCCTTCCGCGCCCCGTACCCGGCCCGGACGCACACCCGGTTGACGCCCATGACCGGATCGCGGTGATCACGCCCGCGGATCCGTCCACGGCCCCGGCCTCGTCGACCGGCCGTTCCGGGGCGCCGGCTGCCGGGCGGAGGCGGGCAGCGGTGGCCGGTATCCTGACCGCCGCGTTCGGCGGCTTCGCCAGCTTCAACGTGACGCTCTCCGCGATGCCCGCGTACGCCGTCCGGTCCGGCGCCGGACCGTCGGGGGCCGGAGTACTCACCGCCACCCTGATGGCGGCCACCCTGGTCGTCCAGCCGTTCACGCCGCGGCTCTTCGCCCGGCTCGGACGCCGGTACTCCCTCGCCCTCAGCGGTGTACTGCTCGCCCTGCCCTGCCTGTTGCTGCCCGCCGCCACGACGATGTCCACGCTGGCCGGCCTCGTGGCGGTACGCGGGCTGGGTTTCGGCGTCTTCGTCGTCGCCGGCGTCACCTTCACCGCCGAACTGTTCCCGCCCGGCAGACGTGGGCGAGCCATCGGCTGGTACGGCGCGGTGGTCGGAGTCGCCGGAGTCCTGGGGGCTCCCCTGGGCATCGCCCTGGCCCGGCAGGAGGCGTACAGGCTCGCCTTCGCCCTGGCGGCGGGCACGGCCGCCCTGGTCGTGGCCGGCTCGTTCGGCCTTCGCCGTGGAACGGAGGCGGCTCACCGGGCAGGACCGAGGTCCGGCCGCTCGTGGACCCTGCGCGGGACTTGGCGATCGCTGCGGCCCATGACCGGCCCCTTGTTCGTGGAGGTCGCCTCCACCACCGCCTACGGCGTCGTCTTCACGTTTCTGCCGCTCACCGCCTCGGCCGCGCCCGAGGCGCTCCTTGCCGCGCAGGCCTCCACCGTGCTCGCACGGCTCGGCGCCGGGTGGCTCATCGACCGCCACGGTGGCCGCCGGGTGCTCGTACCCGCCGTCGTGGTCACCACTCTCGGCACTGCCGCGGGTACGGCCTCTCACGAGACGGCACTGCTGCTGATCGGTACCGCCCTGTTCGGAGCGGGCTTCGGAGCCGTCCAGAGCGCCACCCTGGTGCTCGTCATGGAGGCGGCCGACGACAGCCCCGCCGGTCTCGGCGTCGCCGGGGTCGCCTGGAACGTCGCCTTCGACGGCGGTACGGGAGTCGGCTCGCTCGCGGGCGGCCCTCTGCTCTCCGTGGGCGGCCCGTCCCTCCTCTTTCCGGCGACGGCGGCCGTCCTGGCCGTATTTCTTCTCGTGGACTTCCTCACGGCACGCCCGCCGCATTCGAAGAATGGCGACCCGGCGCGCGAAGCCTGACACCCCGCCGCTCGCCGTACATTCGGATCCTCGAAGGGCTTGGTGTCAACCACCCGACCACGGCGCACAGTTGCTAGTGTTGGGGGCATGCGGATAGGCGTGAATGTTCCCAACTTCGGGCCCGGCACGAACCCGGATGTCCTGGCCCGCTGGGCCAAAACCGTGGAAGGTCTCGGGTTCGACCTGTTGATGCTCTCCGACCATGTGGCGATCACCTCGGACGTCGCCAAACAATATCCCGCCCCATTTTATGAACCTGTCACAACTCTCGCCTGGCTGGCTGGAATTACTACCAGGGTCAAACTGGGTACGACCGTGCTCATCGCCCCCTACCGACACCCCTTGCTGGTCGCCCGCATGGCGGCCAACCTGCACCAACTCAGCGGCGGCCGGCTGATCCTCGGCGTCGGGGTCGGGTGGGCCCGGGAGGAGTTCGAGGCACTGGGCGTCCCCTTCGAGCGACGCGGCGCTCTCACCGACGAACTCTTGCGGACCATACGGACGGCATGGGAGAACGAAGCCGATTATGGCTGCGGACAGGTTCCGATCTGGGTCGGCGGAAACAGCGACGCCGCAATGCGCCGGGCCGTGCGTTTCGCGTCTCCGTGGCATCCGCTGCGGTTCACGATGCCCTGGTTCAGGGAGGCCCTGAACCGACTCAACAGTATTTCATCCGATCTCGGCAAGCCGGTCCCCGAGTTGGTTCCACGCACATTCCTCCGGATCACGGAGAAACCGATCGACCACCCGGATCGCCGGGCGGGCGAAGGCACCATCGAGCAGATTCTCGAGGACCTCGAGGAATTGCGTCGCGCCGGTGCCGAGACCGTACTGCTCGATCCCTACCACGGCGATCCGAACGAGACCTTGCGGCCCGAGGTGGCATGGCAGGCACTGGCCACCGTGGCCGCCCACCGGCCATAGCCGACACCTTCCAGAAACGGAGCAACAGTGGCCCCCAACGACCACGACCTTCCCGAGAGCGGTACCCCCCGCGCCGGCACCGTCGGCGAAGCCGAACTGCCCTACCTGCGCCGCTGCGTCGAGCTGGCGGCCGAGGCGGTGGAGGCCGGTGACTGGCCGTTCGGATCCGTGCTCGTCGACGCGGACGGCAAGATCCTGGCCGAGGAACGCAACCGTGAGTCCACCACCGGCGACCCGACCGCGCACCCGGAGTTCGAACTCGCCCGCTGGGCCGCGGCCCACCTGAGCCCCGAGGCACGAGCCACGGCGACCGTGTACACCTCGGGTGAGCACTGCCCGATGTGCGCGGCCGCGCACGGATGGGTCGGGCTGGGACGGATCGTGTACGCGAGCTCGTCCCAGCAGGCTCGGGACTGGAAGGCGGAGTGGGGCGTGCCCATCACCTCGCCCTTGAGTCCACTGTCCATCCAGGACGTCGTCCCCGGTCTGGACGTGGCGGGCCCGGTTCCGGAACTCGCCGAGCAGGTACGAGACTTGCAGTGGCGCTTCCGTACCGGGAACAGCACGACCGGCTGACCGCCGCACGAACGCCGGGGCCTGGCAGCGGAATCCGCTGCCAGGCCCCGGTCGTTCCCACGTGTCCGCGGATCAGACCATGAACTGGTCGTACTTCGCCATGTGCTCCTGCAGTTCCTCCAGGCTGGGGTTGCGCCCGTTGGCCGTGAGGCGCCCCAGGCCGCGGAAGTAGTCCTCACGGTTGTAGATCGGGTAGAACATGATGAGCAGCGTGGCGTCCTCGTTGCCCCTGTTCGTGAACCCGTGCGGCTCGCCCTTGGGTATGTAGGCGAACGCCCCGGGCTCACCCACCACCTTGCGGTCGCCGATGGTGAACTCGATCTCGCCCTTCACCACGTAGAACATCTCGGTGGACTGCTTGTGGATGTGCGGGCTGGCACCGCTCGCCTCCGGAGCCATGTGGTGCTCGAAGAAGCCGAACTCCCCGTCGGAGTCGGCCGTGGTGAGCTTGAGGTAGGTCCTCTTCGTGTCCCGGATGTTGACGAACTCGCCTTCGCCCGAGGGAACATACAGCGGAACGGACATTTCTCTCCTTGGATGCTGATCAACTGTGCTGAATCGACTACGGGTTCGGCGTGCGGGGGTGGTTACGTGGCCTCGGCCAGACTCGGGTCCGCCGGCGTCCTGCTGTCCGCCTGTGCCTGCGCCCACCGGCCGATGAGCGGCGCCGCCAGGCCGCAGACGGCGAACAGCGCGGCCAGGACTGCCCAGCCCGTGGCACCGCTCGTCACGACCACACTGACCAGGACCGGGGCCGCGATCTGCTGGACCGCCACGCCCAGCCAGAAGACCGAGAGGTAGACGCCTTCCTCCCCGGGCACCGCGAGCAGATAGGACCCGCCCCAGCCACCGGCGGACTGGAACAACTCGCCGCCGGTCAGCGCGACCATGGCCAGCAGCAGCACCCCGACGGCCAGGACGACCGGCAGCTTCGGCGCCGCGACGAGCAGCAGGCAGCAGACCGCGAGGCAGATCCCGGCCCGCACCAGCGCCCGCGCCGCTCCGGCGATGGTGTCGGTGTCCCGGCTGGCTCGGACCTGCAGAGCGACCGCGAGCACGGTGTTGACCGCGACCAGGGGCGAGATCAGCGCGGAGGAGACAGCGGTGTGCCCGACGATCCACAGCGGGATCCCGATGCTGAGCAAGGTCATGTGCATGGTGAGCACCGCGTTGATCCCGGTGAACGACAGGAACGATCCGTCGCGCAGCACGCTGACCGAGAAGCGACGGCGCAGACTCTTCGCCGGGGCGCTGAGCACCGGCAGCCGAGCGGCCAGTGTCGCGAGTACGGCGAAGGAGGCGGCGTTCACCAGCAGGATCGCGGAGTACCCCGCCCGGCTGTCGATCAGGAGCCCGATACCGCCCAGCAGGGCGCCGACCGTGAAGCCGACGTTGCGCAGCGACCGCAGGATGGCGACCACCCTGACCCGGTCGTCGGTCGCCGTCGCCTGCCCGACCAAAGCCTGTTCCATCGGTGCCGCCGCCTTGTCGACCAGGCCGAGCAGACACACCACGGTCAGGAACTGCCACAGGTTCTGGACGAACGGGTAGACCACGAAGCAGGCGCAGCGCCACAGGCTCACCCCGACCAGTACCTTCTTCGGGCCGATCCGGTCGGCCAGGATGCCGATCGGTATCGCCGTGCCCAGGGCGATGGCGGCGGACAGCGTCAGGCCGAGACCGAGGCTGCCCTCCGACAGCCCGACCGACCTGGTGATGAACGGCACGGACACGGCCAGGAAGGCCCCGGTACCCACCGCGTCGATCATCGCCATCACGGCCAGCCGGATGCCGACCGAGCCTCCGGGCATGGATCCGCGCCATGCGCGGACGCGCTGCCACAGAACAGACATGTGTTTCCTCAATCGGTTGCGATACGGATGGCGGTCTCCGCGTCCAGGACGCGATGCCGCGTGGTGTTCGCGTCCGGCCCGGTCGCGATGACGTGCCCGGCTCGGTCCCAGGAGGACGCCCACGGCCGGACTTCCTGGCCGGGTTCGACGTCCACCT
The DNA here is from genome assembly GCF_036226925.1 of Streptomyces sp. NBC_00659. Classification (NCBI taxonomy): domain Bacteria; kingdom Bacillati; phylum Actinomycetota; class Actinomycetes; order Kitasatosporales; family Streptomycetaceae; genus Streptomyces; species Streptomyces sp. NBC_00659. The sequence continues at coordinate 398,142 of NZ_CP109031.1, forward strand.
CCACGACCTGGACGCCGGGCAGCGCCCGGGCCGTGTCCACGCCCACGACCTCGGTCACGGTGCCGGGACCGGCGGCCAGGAACCGGATCGCCGAGGTCCGCTGCGACGATCGGGGCAGCGTGACCGGACGGCCTGCCAGCAGGTCGATGAGGGTCAGCCTGATCCGTGTGTCGTAGGCCAGGTCGATCAGGTCGATGAGGTAGTCACCCGGGCACCTGCCGGCACATTCGACCAGCGTCGGTCCCGAGTCGGTCAGGATCCACTCGGCGTGCAGGATGCCGGTCCCGAACCCGATCGCTGTGACCAGCGCCCGCATGGCCGTGTCGAACGCGGTCTCCGTGTCCTGGTCGAGCGGCGCGGGCAGCAGATGGCCGAGTTCGACCGGGTACGGACCCGGAATCACGGTCTTGGCCGTGATGTTCTGGAAGACGATCTCGCCTCGCTGGACCAGCGCCTCGACGCTGTACTCGGGACCCTGCAGTCGTTCCTCGGCGAGGAAGCGCCACGCCAGTTGCCGGTCGGGCACCTGCTCGTACTCGGCGGCGGACGAGGTCCGTTCCCAGGCCTGTGCCGCGGTGGTGGCGTCGACCGCGTCCAGGAGCTGTACGCCGACACTCGCCTGCCGGTTCGCCGGCTTGACCACCACCGGGCCGTCGCCCGCGAACTCGAGGATGTCCGCGGGCCCGTGCACCTCGCGCCAGCGCGGATTGCGGACTCCCCCGGCGCCGGAGACCTCGCGCAGCCGAACCTTGTCCCGCAACGCCTGCGCGGCGGCCTCGGTCGCGCCCGGCAGCCCGAGCTTCTCGGCCAGCGCGGCCGCCGCCGGCACCGCGTACTCGAGCCCCGGGACGACCGCCGCCACCGTTCGCCGGGCCGTCAGCTCGGCGGCCAGGTCCAGGGCTTCGGTCGACTGCTGATAGCTCGCCGGCACGATCCGGTCCAGGCAGTCGAAACCGGCCGCGGCGTCACCCAGTTCCCGCTTGCGGATGATGTCGGGTTCCTCGATCACCACGACCGACCTGCTGGGAACCTTCCCGTCGATCGCGCGCAGGTAGGCCGCGTTGTAGCCGACGAACACCACCTGCGCGTCGGTGGGGACGGCGGTCATGGCGACCTCCTGGTTGTCGTGGGGGACCACTGCATGGCCACTGCCTTTCTGCGGGGTGGGGGGACTTGTGACCGACGGTGGCCGTACGGGCGTACCGGCCCGGCCGTCCGCCCGTACGGGCGTTTCGTCGATGACGACTTCGATCGCGGAGAGCACCTGCGCGCAGCGGGCCCTGGCCTCCTCGGGAGTGGGACCGGAGACGATGACGTGCCCGTGCCTGCTCTTCGAGTCGCGGACCGCCGCCACGGTGTCGCCGGGGCGCAGCCGGACGGTCAGCTCGTCGACGTGACCGAGCTCCGCGGCTGCCTCCAGGCCGCGGATCTCACCGACGCGGCCGGGCGGGAAGGTGAAGAACCGTACGATCGCCGTCGCCTGCGACGCGACCGGCTCGGCCGCCGTGCCCGCGAGGCCGGTGAAGATCGCCTGTTCGATGTCCAGTCCGGTGGCCAGCTCGACGAGCCGCGGTATCCGGTCACCGCCGAGCCGGGCCTGTGACTCGACGATGCGCGGGCCGTGCGGGGTCCAGATCACCTCGGTGTGCGCGGGGCCGAACCGGTACCCGCACGCCGTGAGGAACTCTGTGGTGAGATCCTCGATGGTCCGCCGACGGTCCTCGGGCAGGGGCGCCGGATGGACGTGTCCCACCTCCACGAACAGCGGCGGCGGACCCAGTACCTTCTCGGTGACGCCGACGACCAGGTGCCGGCCGTCCTTGCTCAGCGTCTCGACGCTGTATTCGGGACCCCGCAGGTATTCCTCGACCAGGAAGGGGCCGTCGTAGCCGTACTGGTCGACGAGCGCGGTCCATGCCGACCGGTCCTCGGCGTCCTGCCAGAGGAACACGCCCCGGCTGCCGGCGAGCGCTGTCGGTTTGACGACCGCCGGGTAGCCGATCCGCTCGACCGCCTCCGGTACTTCGTGCCGGGTCGGTGCCGCCTCGAAGGACACCGGGGACAGGCCGCGCCGGGCCAGCAGGTCCCGCATCGCGTGCTTGTCGACGAGGTGGCGGATCGCCGCGGCCGGGTTGACCTCGGCGTGCAGGTCCTCGGCCACCTCGTAGGCGGTGACCATCGTTTCCTCTCTGCCGATGTGGTAGATCACCGTGGCGTGGTGCTCCCGGGCCACCTCGCGAAGGGTGCGGCGCAGCAGCTCCGTGTCCTGGAAGTCGACCGTCACGAACAGGTCCGCCAGCTCGCGCACGTCGTCGAGGTACTCGGGTGACTCGAGCCGTGGGTCCCAGATCGCGCCGACCCAGAAGCCCGCGGCCTGTGCCTTCCGCACGAACTGGCGGTACGGCATCACCATCAGCAGGCGTGGCCGGTCGTCGGCGTGCGCGGGTGCTGTCACCGGGCACCTCCGCCGGCGGCGGCACCGGCGGGTACCGGCTCGGTCTCGCGGCCGAGCAGGCTCAGGTACCGCTCTCCGGTGTCGGGCAACAGCGTCACGATGCGCTTGCCCCGGTACTCCGGACGGCCGGCCACCACACCGGACGCGTGGACGACGGCACCGGCCGAGACACCGACCATGAGGCCCGCGTCGAGCGCGAGCCGCCTGGTGGTGTCCAGCGCGTCCTGGTCGGAGACCGCGATCACCTCGTCGATCAGGCGTCGGTCCGTGGTCGGCGCGATGAAGCCGCCGTTGAACCCCGGAATGGAGTGGGTGCCGGGTTCGCCGCCGGACAGCAGGGGCGACCCGGCCGGTTCCACCGCCACGATCCGGACGGCGGGGTGCCGCTCGCGCAGGTAGCGCCCCACCCCGCTGATCGTGCCGCCGGTGCCGACTCCGCAGACGAACACGTCGACCCGTCCGTCGGCGTCGGACCAGATCTCCGGACCGGTCGACTCGTAGTGCGCGCGGATGTTGTCCGGATTGTCGTGCTGGCAGCAGAACCACGACCCGGGTGTCTGCCGGTGGAGTTCCGCGGCCTTGTCCACCGCGGCCTGGTAACCACCGGTGTGTGGTGTCCGCACCACCTCGGCGCCCAGCGTCCGCAGCATGGCCACGCGCTCCGGTGTGGCGTTGTCCGGCAGCACGATGACACAGCGGTAGCCGCGGGCCGCCGCCAGCGCGGCCAGCGAGATCCCGGTGTTGCCCGAGGTCGCCTCGATCACGGTGCCGTTGCCCGGGGTGAGCAGCCCCTGTTCCTCGGCGCCGCGCAGCATCCACAGTGCGGCCCGGTCCTTGCTGCTGGACCAGGGGTTGAACAGCTCCAGTTTCGCCAGCACCTCGGCATCGCCGGGGACGCCGTCCGTGATGCGGTCCACCGGCAGCCGGAGCAGCGGTGTACGGCCGATCAGGTCGACCAGGGAGTGTGCGACGGGCCGCCGGGTGACCGGCTCCGTGCGGATGTCGATCTCCTGCACGGCGGCCTCGGCGGTCCGCGCCGCGAGCTGGGCGGTTTCGGCCACCACGAGGACATGACCGGCGCGGTCGCCGTTGCGGCGCAACTCCCGCAGCACGGCGCCCGGTTCCGGCTTGACGACGACCTCCTCGACTCCGGGCAGCGCGGCGGCCCGTTCCTGCCCGCTGACCGACACCACGCGGCCGGGCGCCGCCGTGAGGTAGCGGATGGCGGCACCGGCGACCGGCCGCTCGGGCAGCACCCGGGCCGGGAGCGGCTGTCCGAGGTACTGCCGGGCCACGAGTTCCAGTGAGCGGATGCCGAGGGCACGGTCGACGAGATAGGTGATCTTGCCGCCGGCGGGCCTGGGGTTGATCTCGATGAGCTTGGGCCCGGACTCGGTCACTTTGATCTCGACATGGGCCATGCCCAGGTCGAACCCGACCGCTCGGAGCGCCTCCACGGCCAGGTCGCCGCAGGCACGGACCAACGGCTCGGGCAGGCTCGAGGGGAAGCTGTGGGCGAGCTCGACGAAGTAGCCCTGGCCGATCACCGACTTGTCGGTCACCCCGAACACCTCGTACCGGTCGCCGTCGGCCAGGACCTCCACACTGACCTCGGGGCCGCTGAGGTACTCCTCGACCATCAGCTCGTGGTGGCGGGCCTGGCCGCGCGTGTTCTCCCGCCGTGACCGGATCAGCGCGACGTGCTCGGCTGCCTGGGACGCGGTCTCGACGAGCCGGACGTCGGCGCTGCTGGTCTCGTCGGCGGGCTTGACCACACAGGGCAGGCCGATCTCCGTCGCTGCCGCCTCCGCCTCGGCCGGGGTCTGCACGGTGCGGAACGCCGGTATCGCGACGCCGAGTTCGGCGCAGCGCCGGCGCATCGACGCCTTGTTGCGCGCTGTCGCCACCCCGTCGACGCTCACCGTCGGGAGTCCGAGGTGGACCGCCACCTGGGCGGCCACGACCACGTCGTACTCGGCCAGGGTCAAGAACGCGTCGAAGGGGTGCTCGGCCCCGGCCGCGTGCACATGCGGCAGGAGTTCCTCGAAGATGTTCGTCTCACAGTGGACGATCTCGTCGACGTAGTTGTCGAAGTAGGCCGGGCCGCCCGGTACTTCCAGGTACCGGTCCAGGTCGCGGGTGAAGAAGGTGACGCGGCAGTCGAGTTCCTTGATGATCTGCAGGCCCTCGAAGCCGGAACCGGAGAGGTTGCTCTCCACGACACCGACGTGAATCATCTATGCCTCCGATGGCATCCCGACGCGTGGTCGGGTTTGAGCGGGACGACGGGCGGCGGGTGAGAAGCGGCGCACCGGAACTGCGCACGACGAGCGGCGGACAGCGACGGTGAACCGGTCCGGGCGGACCGTCACCAGCACCCGGACGTGGCCAGCGAGCGCAGCAACTGGTCCGACTCCTCCCGGTCGGCGGCCGAGAGGCGTGGCACGATCTCTGCCGCGGGGGCCATCACCCGGGCACCTGAAGGCACATCGCGCAGTACGAGTGAACCCGCGCCGATCAGCGCGTCGTCGCCGATGGTGACCGGGCCGAGCACGATCGCGTTGGTGCCGAGCACCACGCGGTCGCCGACGACCGGATGCCGGCGGGCGCCGGGCTCGCGTCGCCCGTCCCGCCACCAGCCGACCGCGCCCAGCGTGACCTGATGGAAGATCGTGACGTCGTCGCCGACCTCGGCCGTCTCCCCGATGACCACCGCGGCTCCGTGATCGATGAACACGCGCCGGCCGAGCCTCGCGCCCGGATGGATCTCGATTCCGCCGGTGACCGCGCGCGCCAGGTAGGCCAGGAGCCGGGCGAGCTGACGGTGCCCGCGGGCGTACAGGACGGAGGCCAGCCGGTGGGTCCACAGCGCCGGCAGCGCGGGATGCAGCAGCGCCTCCGCCCGCGTGCGGATCGACGGGTCCCGCGCGACGATCACGGAGAGGTCCTCTCTCGCTCTCATGATCACCCTGCGCATGCGGTCCTCCGTGAATTCATGTCCTGGTTCTCCGTCGGCACAGTCGAATTCGGTGGCAGGCTTCAGTAGTTCGGGGCCTTGACCAGATTTCCGGTGCCTTCGACGATCTCCGGTATGTACACCCGCTCGGTCCAGGCGTCCTGAGTCACCGGTTCGAGGGCGATCGAAACCGCTCCCTCGTCGACCGAGAACGCGGTTCGGACCGCACTGGTGATCGCGTCGACGAGGGCCGATATCTGGTCGGCTCCGAGGTTGTTCGGGAAATGCTTGATGCTGACGTGGGGCACTCCGATGACCTTTCCGGGGAGTTGCGCGGCCTTGATGGCGGTGACGAGTTCGTCTATTCCGCTCGCGCGCAGCAATTCGTAGTGATCAGCCTTGAGTCGGCTGATCCTGGGGGGCGTGCTCGACAGTGTGTGGCCGGTGTCGATGAAGGAATCCTGGTCGCCGTCGGCGCGGAACACCGTGATCGGCGCGGTGATGTGGCGCCGGGCCAGTTCGTGCGGGGCGTACTCGAACAGAAAGGTCTGCCGCACCACGCCGACTATCCTGCGCACGAGCGCACGCTCCAGATGGGCGAACCGGCCGCAGACGAAGGCGATGAACGAGTCCTCGTCGTGGGTCGCGGCCAGACACGCATCGACGGCCGACTGTTCGAGGTTCCCGGAGAAAACCGAGTAGAGAATCGCGACAAAGGTGGTGTCTGTGAAGCCGACCGCCGCCTCGGCGGACGGGCGGGTCCCGGCGCGTTTCCCGACCGGCGGCTTGCCCGGCGCGATCAGGATCACCTCGTCGACCTGCTCGCCGGCGCACTCCAGTTGGCGGGCTGCCTCGAACGCGGCTCGGGCCCCGAAGGAGTAACCCCACAGCGTGTACGGGCCGACCGGTTGGGCCTGCCGGACGAGTTCGACGTCCTTGGCGACCATCTCGTCGAACGACGGGTAGGCGATCTCGCCCGCGTTGATGCCGTGGGCCTGGACACCGAGAAACGGCCTGTCCTGTTCCAGCCGGCCGACCAGCAGCCGCAGGCTCATCGGGTATCCGCCCAGACCGGGCCAGCAGAACACCGGCCGGCCTCCCTCCGCGGTGTGCAGTCGCACGAGCCTCGACAGCGCGCTCGTGGGCTCACGGTCGACGCGCCGGGCCAGGTCCGCGATGGTCGGAGCGTCGAACAGCACCTGGAGCGGCAGGGCGCTGCCGAGTTCCCGGTTGATGCGGCCGACCAGGTTGACCGCGGTCAGCGAGTGGCCCCCGGCGGCGAAGAAGTTGTCCCGGATCGAGACCCGTTCCTCTCGCAGCACCTTCCGCCACAGCCCGGCGATGGCTTCCTCGGTGGGCGTGCGCGGGGGGACGACCGGCGCTTCGCTGTCTTCCACGGCGGCCTTGTCCAGGTCGCGCAGCGCCTGGTGGTCGATCTTGCCGTTCGGGGTGAGAGGGAAGGCGTCCAGGACGGTGACCCGGTTGGGCAGCATGTACGGGGGCAGGGATTCGGCGAGGTTGTCCTTCACGATCTCGGCGGGCCCCCGCATGTGGACCGAGTCCTCCTTCATGCCTTCGCTCAGCCGCTGCTCGGCACTGATGCGGCCGCCGACGGCGAAGTAGGAGGCCGTGTCCGGGCCGAGGCCGACGATGTCCGCTATGCGCCGGGCCGACGGCAGGGGGTTGCCGGTCTCCGAGCTGTAGCCGGAGGACATCAGCCCCAGATCGAGGCCGTTCGTCTGGAGGCGCTGCAGTTCCCGGCCGAGGTCGACGTAGCGCCGCCAGGGTTCGGACGCGTGGCCGATCAGGCTGACGCCGAAGCCCGCGCGCTCGTAGACCTCCTGGTTGATGGCGATGACGTCCTGCTTGCGGATCAGCTCGTCGGACACACGCACCAGCTCGCCGCCGGTATAGCGGTACTGACCGCCGTCGAGATCCACGATCCGGCCGGGATGGGCCTGCACATACAGGTCGACCGGACTGTCCGCGGCCGGGGTGTCCGCCGTCTCCACCTCGTACGTCGCCAGGTGGTAGTCCTCTTCCGGGCAGCGCAGGACGTCCTTGACCTCCGGCGCCTCCGGGCGGGCACTGATCCGCAGCCCGTACGCGGGCAGCACATGGTCGAACAGGCCGGCCATGTGACCGGCTTCGAACCTGAGGACTTCCTGGATGTTGTTCCGGTAGACGGGTTCGATCGCCGACCGGCGCCCGATGACGTGGACGCGCAGCCTCGAAGCACCGGCTGGAGCACGGCTGATCAGCAACAGCTGATGACTGACCGGGTGGTAGTAGTAATGGCCCGGTTCGAGGCCCGCGACGCCGGACAGCTCCAGGTACAACTGTGTGGCGTAGAGCGAGCCCGGCGAGGCGTACCCGTATTTGGGCAGCAGCCGTTCGCCGCTGGGGAACTGCCCGAAATAGCGCAGCAGGGAGCCGAGTTCGGGAAGCGTCAGGGTGTCCGGCGTCCGGGGCGCGTCCGGTCGGCCGGCCGGTCGGGCGAGCAGGCCCAGGATGTCGGACCGGGTTGTCGCGCCGCCTTCGAAGAACCGGTACGTCTTGCGGGCGAACACCGTGCGCCGCTGGCGGACCGTGGCCGTCCGTCCGGGCAGGTCGACGTACTGCGCTCCGCCCTCTTCACGGACTCCCGGATTCGAGAGCTGCGCCTTGAGTTGAAGCCTGCTGCCCTTGGACTGGTGGTGAGCGCCGTGGTTGCCCTGATCCATCAGCGCGGCCCGCTGGGGATCGAGCTCGATGAAGGCGATGAGGTTGGTGCCGATTCTCGCGTCGTCCCGGACCAGGACGGCGGCGCGCTTGACCCAGTCGTGTCTCTCGATGGAGACCTTGACCTCGTCGAGCTCGACCCGAAAACCGCGCAACTTGACCTGGGTGTCGGTACGGCCGAGGAACTGCGCGGTGCCGTCGTCGTTCCACCGGGCCAGATCACCGGTGCGGTAGAGACGGGCGGATTCGGGACCTGTGGCGAACGGGTTGGTGACGAACCGGGCGGCGGTCAGCTCGGGGTTGTTCAGATACCCGCGGGCGAGTTGGGGTCCCGCGATGTGGAGTTCACCCGATTCCCCCCGCGCGACCGGCCGGCGGGCGGTGTCGAGGATGTGGAAACTCATGCCGCGCACCGGCAGGCCGATGGGGACGTGGTCCGGACCGTTCTGGACGGAACCGCGGTCCACCACGTGGGCCGAAGCGTTGATGGTGCACTCGCTCGGGCCGTACAGGTTGACCAGTTCGCAGCCGGGTAAGGCGTCGAGCAGCTCGATCGCCAGGCTCTTGGTGAGCGCTTCGCCGCCGCTGAAGACATGGGTGAGCGAGGTGCAGTCGGACAGCCGTCCGGTGTCGACAAGCGCCTGCAGCAGGGTCGGCACCCCCTGCAGAGTGGTCACCCCGTTCGCCACGATCAGGTCGATGAGCCCGCCGGGGTCGGCGTAGACGCCCGGCTCGCTCATCACCACGCTGCTGCCGCAGGCCGGCGCGAGGATCTCCCACTGTGCGGCGTCGAAACTCAGCGGTGTCTTCTGCAGCACCGTTCTGCTTGCGTCCAGGCCCCGTTCGTCGGCGAGCCAGCGCATCTGATCGACGATGCTGTGGTGTTCGATGCCGATGCCCTTCGGCTTGCCCGTGCTTCCCGAGGTGTAGATGACATAGGCGAGGCCGGCACCCTCCACAGCTCGAGGAGCCGTTGGCGGGACGGCCCGGGGCTCCGGCTCGGTCGCCCGGTGGGCTCGTGTCCCGTCGAGGATGACGATCTTCGTCCCTGGCGGCGTCATCGCGGACAGGCGGGGCGCCAAGGACTCGTCCGTCAGGATGACCCTGGTCCGGGAGTCGGCCACCATGTAACGCACGCGCTCGTCCGGGTACTCGGGCGACAGCGGGAGGTATGCGGCGCCCGCGTGCAGGACACCCCAGACGCTTGCCATGAGGTCGACGGACGGCCCCATGAAGATGCCGACGGGATCGTCCGCCGCGGCTCCGAGCCGTCGCAGACGGTCCGCCACGTCCTCGCTGCGCTCATGGAGTTGCCGAAACGTCAGCCGCTCCGTGCCGCAGGAGACGGCAGTCCGGTCGGGTTGGGCGTGCGTGGCCGCACGCAGCATGTCTGACAGGGAAATCTTCTCGGACCCCGTTGGTTTCGCCATCGTCCTTCGAACCTAGAATTCGACGTTTCCGGGCAGGTCGACGCGCGTAACACGCCCTGGGAAATCAGGCATGGGAAAAGCGCGATCGGTGATGGATCTGGTTTCGAACACAAGCAGCCGGAATGACTGGACATCCCACGGGATCGCTTGCTGGATCAGCGTCGCAACCACATGGTGTGAGGCCGGCGCTCAGACCGTCTCAGTACATCGCCCAGCGGGGCGCTGCGCCCGTTCAAGAAGTCGTGCGGACATGCCTTTTACGCCTCCCCAACCAGGTCTCCGCGGCCGCATTTCAAGAGTCCGGGGCCGGAACAGCACCGCCGCGGAACATGACGGTCTTCCACGGCACCCCGAGGGCGCTCGCAGGAAAAGCCAGAGCATTTCCTGCGGGCAATCGGAAGGTACACGATCGAGATGGGCGACGTGAGATCCGGAAATGGAACATCTTGCCCCCTTTGAACAGGTCCTCGCCGTCGAGTTCCCGGTCGGCCACGCAGGCCGAAGTGTTACGTGGCGCAAACAGGGTGACGCTGTTCCGGTTTTCGCCATCGGTATCGATGGGGACGGGGGCCGATGGCTTCCGAATCGACAACCAGGCGCCCGCCTTGCCGTCGACCGACGGCAAGGCGGTCCACCGTTCTTCGACGACGCGAACGTTCACAGTCATACGCGGCAGCGAATGCCCTGTGCGGCCAGTTGGGCGGTGCGGTCGTCCGCCGGCGGTCCGGGCCGCCGGGAACAGTTCACGGAGCCGCAATGGAGGGCGCCACCGGAACAGCCCATACCGCCCCACCGCCGTTACCTGCGTCCCCGCCGAACGCGCCCTGCGACCCCCCGCACGACACAGCAGGGCGGGGCAGCCGCCAGGGAACCGCCCTCCCCTATTTCCTATTGTTTTACTAGGAAAACATTGCAGCCCGCCCGACGAGTGCGCAGGATGGTGCGCATGCCCGCTGCGCAGCAACGACTCGCCGGCCGTCGGCATGTCGACTTCGGTCACATCGTCAGCGCCGCCTGCTGACGCCCGTAGAGTGCGCAGCGGTCTGCTGTCACGCGCAGGGCAGGCAGCTCACACGTCGCACGTGCCGCTCCACTCTCTCTTCCGCCACCAGGCGATCAGCTGAACCCACGTCACTGCGCCCGGACGCCCGACACACTTCTGAAGGACGACCGTCATGACCACGGCACCTCCGGCCCAGGCCACCCCACAGGCTTCACCACTCTCCGACGCACGCCGCCTCCGCCTTGTGGGCGACACCGTTCAGGGCCGCCCCGAGGCGCACGGTTCCGCAGCCCTCGTGGGTTACCTCATCCTCGTCCCCGAGGGCACCGACCCCGCTCAGCTCTTCGCCGAGGGCGTGACACGACCGGAGATCCGGCGGGTCTCCTACACGGACCCACCTCCCGCGCAGGAGACGGGAGTCAGCGTCGTCCACATCGATCCGACACGGCACGCCGCGGAACTCGACGGGCGCGAACTCGATCTCACCCAAATGGAGTTCGGGCTGCTGGCCCATCTCGTCCGGCACCCTCACCGAGTGCATTCGCGAGAGCGGTTGATAGCCGGCATCTGGGGCTACGACCACATCGGCGACGGCCGCACCGTGGACGTCCACATCGCCCGGCTGCGCCGCAAGCTGGGCAGGGCCCACCGGCACCGGATCGTCACCGTACGAGGCGTGGGCTACAAGTACGTGCCCGACCCGCAGTAACCCTGCGCGGTGCGGCACGAGGGACATCGGCCGGGGCAGAGGGGAACGGACCGGAACAGTGCGGGATACTACGCACATGCGGATCTCAGCCAGGGCGGACTATGCGGTACGTGCCGCACTGCAGCTCGCCGCGTCACGGGATGACGCGCCTCTGAAAGCCGAGGCCATCGCCGACGCACAGGACATCCCGCACAAGTTTCTCGAAAGCATCTTGAACGACATGCGCCGGGGCGGTCTCGTCCTCAGCCGGCGCGGCGGCAACGGCGGTTACCGACTGGCCAGGCCCGCCGAGGCCATCAGCATCGCCGACGTGATACGCGCGGTGGACGGACCACTGGTCTCGGTACGGGGGGTGCGTCCCCCGGAGCTCTCGTACACCGGCCCCGCAGAATCGCTGCTCCCCTTGTGGATCGCGCTGCGCTCCAACGTACGCGAGATCCTTGAGGGTGTGTCACTCGCCGACGTCGCATCCGCCCGACTCCCCGCCGACGTATCCGCGTTGACCGACGCTCCGGGAGCCTGGACGAACCCTTGAGGCGCCGGGTCGTCCCACATCGCGTCCCATAAAGCGAGACGGCAGCGTCCATCATCCGAACACCCCCTTGGGATGGGGGCCGCCTTCTGCCACGATCCCTACCAGCCAGGTAGGAATACCGGGGATCGTGGGGGGTGGCCATGGGAATGCTCGACTGCACAGGGCGGACACTGCCGCTTCTGACCTCGCGTCGCCACATCGACCTCGGCCGTACGTCCAGTGCCATCTGTCGGCCTGTCTGACGCCGCGGAACCTGCACCTTTCCGAGCCGCGACCGCTTCCCCGCCCGCCACGTCCTTGTCCGGCGGATCGGACGCCCGTCCCCCGGCCGCGACCTCAGCGTTCCCTTTCCCTGCCTTCGACGGCACGCGTGTCGCCGAAGGCACGGAAATGGCGTGCCGGTGCGCGCCGACGCGTTGTCGCCGCGCGGTTTCACATCTTCCTCGACCCATCTTCCGAGAGGACACCTCAGTGTCTGCCGCAAGACCGCTCTCCGCCCTGCGCACCATCGCCGTCATAACCGCGGTCCCCCTCCTGCTCACCGCCTGCGGTTACGGTTCCGACTCCACCGACGACGACAAGCGGCCCGCGGTCGCGGCGGGCGCCAAGAAGCTCTCCGCCGACGAGGTGAAGATCGGCTACTTCCCCAACCTCACGCACGCCACGGCTCTGGTGGGCGTCCAGGAAGGCCTGTTCCAGAAGGAACTCGGCGGCACCACGATCAAGGCCTCGACCTTCAACGCCGGCCCCTCCGAGATCGAGGCGCTGAACGCCGGCTCCATCGACATCGGCTGGATCGGCCCCTCCCCGTCCATCAACGGCTACACCAAGTCCAAGGGCAAGAGCCTGCGGATCATCAGCGGTTCGGCCTCCGGCGGCGTGAAGCTCGTCGTCAACCCGAAGAAGATCAAGTCCCTGAAGGACGTCAAGGGCAAGAAGATCGCGACGCCGCAGTTCGGCAACACGCAGGACGTCGCGTTCCTCAACTGGGCGGCTGAGCAGGGCTGGAAGGTCGACGCCCAGAGCGGCAAGGGTGATGTGTCGGTCGTCCGCACCGACAACAAGATCACCCCGGACGCCTACAAGTCCGGCTCCATCGACGGCGCCTGGGTGCCGGAGCCGACGGCCTCCAAGCTGGTCGCCGAGGGCGGCAAGGTACTGCTCGACGAGTCGGACCTGTGGCCCGACAAGAAATTCGTGATCACGAACATCATCGTGTCGCAGAAGTTCCTCAAGGAGCACCCCGACGTCGTCGAGGCCGTGCTGCGCGGCTCCGTGAAGACCAACGCGTGGATCAACACCAACCCGGACAAGGCCAAGGCGGCCGCCAACGCGGCGCTGGAGAAGCTGTCGGGCAAGGCGCTGCCCGCCGAAGTCATCGACCCCGCGTGGAAGTCCATCGCCTTCCTCGACGACCCGCTGGCCTCCACTCTCAGCACCGAGGCGGAGCACGCGGTCAAGGCCGGCCTGCTGGACAAGCCCGATCTGAAGGGCATCTACGACCTCGCACCGCTCGACAAGGTCCTCGAGGCCGAGGGCAAGGGCAAGGTCGACGACGCCGGTCTCGGCGCCGAGTAACGACAACGGACCCGATGACCTCCCAGGAGGTGACGACCATGGCCACCACGACGGCCACGGCTGCCGAGGACGCGACGACGGTGACCCATGCCGCCCGTATCGAGCACGTCTCCACGTCCTTCTCCGCACCGGGCACACCCGGCGGACAGCAGCTCGTGCCGGACGACATCACGTCCGATGTCGCACGGGGCGAGTTCGTCACCTCCTGGGGACCTCGGGCCGACAGCAAGTCCAACCCGTACACATGACTGACAAGAAGCTGTCACACATGAACCGGAATGCGGGATCGGACGCGGGCGGTTCTGACTGGCATGACCGTAGGAGTAGCACTCAACGCATCCGACGTGGAGAACCAGGTCGACGCCTCCGTGAGTCTGGCTCACGAAGCCGCGGCGGCCGGCCTGCGCTCGGCCTGGTTCGGACAGACCTTCGGCGCGGACTCACCGCAGCTCGCGGCGATCGTCGGGCGGGAAGAGCCCCGACTCCACGTGGGCACCTCCGCCATCCCCGTCTTCGGCCGGCATCCCCTGCTCGTCTCCAGCCAGGCCCAGACCGCCCAGGCGGCCACGCACGGCCGCTACCACCTCGGGCTCGCCCTGGGCACCAAGCTCCTGACCGAGAGCGGCTTCGGCCTTCCCTTCGAGCGGCCCATCGCCCGCCTGCGTGAATTCCTCACCGCCCTGGGGCAGTTGACCCGGACGGGCACGGCCGACTTCCACGGTGAGCTGCTGACCGCCGCCCCGCCGATCTCCGCGCGCGTACCCGGCGCCGAGAGCGGAGTGCCCCTGCTCGTCGCCGCGATGGGCCCGCAGGCCCTGCGGGCCAGCGGTGAACTGGCGGACGGGATCCTGCCCTATCTGGCGGGCCCGCGCGCTCTGGAAGAGCACATCGTGCCCGCTCTCACCGCCGCGGCAGCCGCCGCCGGCCGTCCCTCGCCCCGGATCGTCGCCCTGGTGCCCGGCGTGGTCACGGACGACGTCGAGGCCGTGCGCGCGAAGGCCACCGAGCAACTGGCCTTCTACGAGCAGATCCCGTCCTACGCGCGGGTCGTCGAGCTCTCCGGCGGTCGGCGGGCGTCCGACGTGGCCGTGATCGGCGACGAGAGGACGGTCGCGGCCGAGGTACGACGCTACCGGGACGCCGGAGCCACGGAGGTGGTCTTCACCTCCACGGACATCGCCGGGGAAGCGGACCGGCGGCGCACCTGGGCGCTGCTCGGCGAACTGGCCGGATGAGCGACCACCGGACACATGGACACACACCCCAGAAGATCCACACACCGCCGCGAGGCCGGACCTCGCGGGACGAACCTCGCGGAACGAAGGAGCACTCATGACCACTGAGCTCACGACGACGGACCTCCAGGCCTTCACCGAGGACTGGCTGGGCTGGTACCGCGCCCAGGAGGAACGGCTCGCCGATCCGCACGGATTCCTCGCGATCACCGGCCTGCACTGGCTCGACGACCGCCCGCAGCGCTTCCCGGACGCCCCCGGCTCGTGGTGGACCGACGCCGACGGGGTCACCGTGGCCCTCGACGACGGCGAGGAACTGGTCGTGGAGGGAACGCCGGTGCACGGCGAGCACCGCTTCGGAGTACTGCCCGAACGCGGCGGCGTCAACGCGGTCTGGGGAGACGCCGTGATCGAGGTGGCCAGGCGCGGCGGGAACGACATCGTGCGTCCCCGGCACCCTGACGCGCCGCTGCGCACCGCCTTCACCGGAACGCCCGCCTACGCACCGGACCCGCGCTGGGCCGTGACCGGCCGCTACGTCGCCTTCGACGAGCCCCGGCCCACCACCGTGGGCGCCGCGGTCGAGGGCCTGGAGCACGTGTACGTCGCTCCGGGCCGCGTCGAGTTCGAGCTGGACGGCCGGTCCCTGTCCCTGACCGCGTTCCCCGGACACACCCCGGACGGGCTGACGGTGCTCTTCACCGACGCGACCTCAGGAGTCACGACCTACGCCGCGAACCGCTCCCTCAGCGTGAACGCGCCGGCCGCCGACGGAACCGTCGTCCTGGACTTCAACCGCGCGGCGAACCTGCCGTGCGCGTACACGGACCTGGCGACCTGCCCCCTGCCGCCGGCGGAGAACCGGCTGCCCGTGGCCGTCGAGGCCGGCCAGAAGATCCCCCGCGAGCGCGGAGGGTCCTGAGCACGCCGGGCCGGGAAATCGGCCCCCAGGACGGGAAGGACGTCAAGGCCGTTCGGTCACGAACCGGTCGAGCACGGCGGTGAGTTCCGCCGGCTTCTCCACGGGCAGTTCGTGGCCGGCGTCCACGATCCGCACCACGGCGTCCGGGTAGGCCTTCGCCATCCGGAGCATCTGCGAGACGGGCAGTTGGATGTCGTGGTAGCCGTGGACCAGGAGGGTGGGGGTGTGGATCTCACCGATCCGGTCGAGGACGTCGAAGGACCGCATGGCGCCGTAACACGTCATGACCACCTCCTGAGGCGTGCCCGCCGAGGCCCGGACGTACTCGCGGATCTTCTCGCGCGGGTAGCCGGGGGCGAAGGCCCGTTGGATGTTGGCGGCCACGAACAGCTTGAACGGCACCAGGGTCGAGACCGCCATCAGCAGGCCCCTCCCCCGGCTGTACGTCATCCTGCTGATCGAGTTCACCAGCACCAGCCGCTCGACCCGCTCGGGATGGTCCAGCGTCAGGGTCTGCGCGATCATCCCGCCCATCGAGTGGCCAACGAGTACGAACCGGTCGAGTTCCAGGTGGTCGAGTACGGCGAGTACGTCACCGGCCAGTTCCGCCACGGTCCGGCGCCCCGACCCCCCGCTCTCCCCGTGTCCGCGCAGGTCCAGTCGTACGACCCGGCGCTTCTGGGAGAAGTGGTCCAGCTGGTGGTCCCAACGGTGCCGGTCGGCCGTCCAGCCGTGGATGAACACCAGCGGCACGCCGTCGCCGTCGCGGGGGCCCTCGTCGTCGTACGTCAGCGCGGCGCCGTCGACTTCGAGCTGCGGCATGGGGCCTCCTGGAGTGCGGTCCGGTGGTTACTGGTCGGTACGGTATCCGGCGGAGGGGGCGCCGTCACCGGCGTTCGCCGAGGAATTCGAGGATGTGTCCGAAGACATCGAGTGCGGCGCCCCGGCCCAGGAACGTGTCGAGGTGTCCGTAGCCGGGGATCTCGGTGTACGACACGTCCAGCTCGGGCCGACGGTGGGCCAGCACCTCATGACAAAGCTTCTGCGAGTCCAGCCACAGTCCGTTCTCGCTTCCCGCGAGCAGCAACACCGGGGTGTCGATGCGGGCGGCCGCGTCGAGCGCGTTGGGCGGCAGGGCCCGGTAGCGGTGGTCGGTGTCGTGCCAGCGGACGACGCTGCGGGCCAGTTCGATCCGGCGCAGGTGCGGCAGGATCCACAGGGGCGCCGGCCCGAGGAGTTCGGCGAGCCGGTCGTGGGTGGTGTCGGACAGGTTCTCGTGCACGAACAGCGAAGCTCCCGAACCCCAGGCCGAGTTGTGGAGGATCTGGCAGGTCGGGTCCGGGCACACCGCCCCACGGGAGGCCAGCGCGAACAGCGGTGTGTACCTCGACCGGAGACCGACCTTGCGGAAGTCGACCGGGATGTGGTCGATCCGGTTCTTCAGCAGTTCACCCGCCACCGTCATCCGCAGCGAGGTGCGTCCCGCGAGCTTCGGCGTCAGGAACACGCCCTGCGAGACGACGCCCGCGAGCCCGGGCACCAGCCCCGCCGTCATGCTCAGGGACAGGGCGAGGGAGCCGATGCAGTGCGCGACCACGAACAGCGGCCGGTCGCCGATGCGTTCGCGGATGCGTGCGACGGCGTCGGGGATGTCGTGGAGAGCGACATCGTCGTAGGTGTACCTCTGACCGGTCTCGTTGTAGGGAAGCCGGCGACTGCCCCGCCAGTCGAGCAGCCAGGGCTCGTAGCCGTCGTCGAGCAGGACGTCGACCAGGTTGCGGGTCTCGGGGAGCAGGAACATGTCCGCGGATGCGGTGTGGCCGTGCAGGAGCAGCACGGCGGGCCGGTCCCGCTCTCCGCCGTCGATGCGGGTCAGGCCCAGGCGTACGCCGTCCCCGGCGTGGAACGGGATCTCCTCGACGCGCGCCGGGTCGAGGCGGTGGCGCAGCGGCCGCAGGACCGTGCCCGTTCTGACCTTGCGGATCGTGGGCCTGGTACGGAAGTTGGTGGATCTCAGGATCATCGGTGGTGCTCCGAGGGGGTCGGGGTGCGGCGCAGGTCGAGGAGGTCCGCGGCGGCGCGGGTGAAGGGGCCGAGCAGGCCGCGGCCCATCTCCGCGCCGAACCAGGCGAGCCAGGTCAGCTTGGCGGCGCGCTTCTCCCGGCCGGTCAGACGGGGGTCGACCTTGATGCCGTCGATCTGGTCGCGTACATAGCTGTCGGCGGGCACGACGAGTTCGCCGGTGAGGCTCGCCGGTTCGCCCTCGCGGCCGATCTCGACGCTCAGCGCGCGGGTCTGCCGCCATACGTCTCGGCGGGCTCGGGCGTACTTGTGGCCCTCCAGCCACCAACGGCCCCCGTCGGCGTCGCACAACGTCAGCCGGTAGCGCAGGAGTTGGTGGCGCATCCCGTGGCGCTGCGGGATGCCCTCCTCGGGGCGGATCCAGACGTCGCCGTGTTCCACGAGGAGCGGCGCGGGATGGGCGGCCGCGCACACCAACTCACCGCCGACGTCCACCCGGCGCTCCTGCACCAGTTGGTGCATGCTCGCGATGGAGAGGGTGAGCGCCATCGAGCAGGGGGTGTCGGCGCCGGCCTTGGCGCTGGCACTGGCACTGGCACTGGCGCCCACCGGGCCCACCGCGCCCTCGGTCGTCTCGGAGAACCACAGGTACGGCTGGTCGTCCTTGTCCGGCAGCCGGGCCAGTCCGTCCTGGGCGAGCCGCTCGAACGTCCTCAGCTGGGCCCGGGCGTCGTAGCGCGTCGCGGGGCGCAGTCCCAGCGCCTCGACGAGCGCGGCAGTGCGTTCACCGCCGGCCGCCGGACCCTTCAGGGTCGCCTCGCACAGTTTGAGCGCGGTGGGACTTCGCAACACCCTCGTGAGGAAGCCGAGTTCGGGAACGGGTTCGGCCTCCAGGCGGGCCAGGACGTCGGTGCGCCACTCGTCCCAGTCCTGTACGCGCACATGCATCCCGCCGAACGCCATGTCCCGTACGACGTCGTCGAGGGTGTTGGGTACGCCGGTGAGGTTGTAGTCGAATCCCCAGGCATCGGGTTCGCAGATGACGGCGGCCGCGACCCGGCTCACCCAATCGACCGGGGCCGCGTTCAGGCAGTGGAAGGCGGGAACGGTGCGGAAGCGTCCGAAGGCCGCGATGAGGCCGCTGCTGAGGTCCTGCGGGTTGTGGGCGCCCGTCCGGGTGTGGCCGCCGATGCCTCCCGGACGCATCGCGGTGACGATCAGGCCGTGGTCGCGGGCCCGCCGCAGGGCGACCTCCGCCGCCCATTTCGTCTGGTCGTAGCCGGCGACGAGACGGTCGGCGTGGGCGAGCGGGTCGTCCTCGCCCATGGAGGCGATGCCGACCTCGTTGAAGACCGCGATCGAGGAGATGTGGTGCAGCGGCTTGGGCGGGCCGGTCGCCGCCAGTTCGGCCAGGGTCAGCGCGCCGATGACATTGCTCTGCCGCAGCGACTGGTAGCCGCGCAGGAAGTCCACGGCCGCCGCCACGCCCACGATGCTGTCCAGCTCGTGGGCGAGTTCGTTCCAGCCGCTGTCGGGCAGGCCGAGGCGAGGACGCCTGATGTCGCCGGGGAGCACCGTCACCCGACGGCGGATCTCCGAGGACCAGGGCAGCCGGTGGCTCTTCAGCGCCTCGCCGAGACGAGCGGTGGCCTCTTCCTCGTCGGCCGCGCGAACGAGGCAGTGGACGTGCGCGTCACTGTGCCTGAGCAGATCGAGGAGCAGATGGCTGCCGAGGAAGCCGGTGGCGCCGGTGAGCAGGATCCGGCGGGGAGGCAGGGGCTCGGGCGAGCCGGTCCAGGGCAGGCGGTCGGCCAGGGAGAGGTCGGCCAGGATCTGGTCGAGGTCCTCGGGACGGGCGGTGGCGCACGGGGTGCCGGCGCCGCTCGTCCGTGCCGTGGCCGTCGCCCCGGACGGAACGCGGGGAGACGGGATGGCCGGGGTGTCCGTAGAGGGAGCCGGCCTGGATCCCGGGGCGGAAGCGGGGCTGATTCCCGGGACAGGGACAAGACGCGAGGGCGGTGCCGGGACCGGGAGGGGAAGGGTGTCCGGGGCCCCTGTGGCGCGAGTCGTATCGGTCGCCGGGGCCGGGGTCCGTGCGGCCGGCGGGGCTGCCGGCACACCCGGGGCCGAGAGGGCGGCCGTGGTCCCCGCGGTCGCCAGCCAGCGCACGGCGAGGCTGCGCGGCCGGGCGTCGGCGAACACCTCGTCGAGGTCGATCTCCATGCCCAGCTCGTCCTCCAGCGCCGCGACGAGTTCCACGGCGCCGACCGAGGTACCCCCGGCGTCGAAGAAGTCCGTGTCGGGCGACAGATGCCCTCCGGGTACGAAGCGCCCGGCCGCCGCGGCGACGACGGCGGCCAGGCCGTGCGCGTCGGGGGCGGCAGGGGCTGGCTGGGCGTCGACAACAGGATCCGTCCCGGCACCGGTGTCGTCACCGGCCCCCGCACCGAACGGCGCGGTGGGCGCTTTCGCGTACGGATCCACGGCGGCCCCGGACCGCCCGGCAACCCCACCGGCGTCCGCGTCCTCGTCCCCTGGGGCACCGGACGCGGAGGTGTCCGCCCCGGTGCGCGCGCCCGGCTCCGTGCGGGTTCCTGTCGCCGTGGGTGCGGCGGCCTGTCCGATCCTGGCCAGCAGGGCCTCCACGCTCGGCCCGCCGTCACCCCGCTCGATCGCCTCACCGGTCGCCCGCTGTCCGGCGTATGCCGACGCGTTCTCGTTCATGTCACTCATGAGAGCCCTTCGCCCTGTGCACTGTTCATTTCCGCACCGCTCCCGCGGGCCAGGCCGCCGGCCCGCTCACCGGCGTCGCCAGGAGCGGAAGGTCCGCAGTTGTTCCGGAGTGACCACGGTCTCCAGACGTTCGTCGTCCTGGTCGCCGCCACCGAGCGCCGACAGCAGGCGCCGGGCCGGTACGTTGCGGTCGGTGCGCTCCGCCGTCAGCCGGACCTTCACGCAGCCCAGTCGGTCGGCTCGGTCCGCCAGCCACCGCAACAGCCGTTCCTCGACGCCCCGGCCGAGCGCGCGGCAGCTCAGCTGCCATGCGAGGACGTCGAGTTGATCGCCGTCCACGCGCAGTGCGAGCAGACCGATCTGGCCGTAGTCGCCGAAGCGGTCCCGCGCCGCGGCCGTCCAGACCTCGCCCTGTTCGCGCCACCGCGCCAGATCGCCACCGTCGGCGGACCGGGGGCGCAGGGTGAACTGATTCGTGCGGCGGACGAGTTGTTCGGCCCGCTCGACGTCGGCTCCGGACAGGGCCCGGATGTCGACCTCCAGCTCCAACCGGGCGAGGAACTCCTCGAATCCGGCCTGCTCGCGCACCGCGTCCCGCTCCCGCTCCTGCGCGTAGAACCCCGCCCGCATTCCGTCCTCGGCCGTCGCCGCCGCCGGGACGAGCGGCCACAAGCGGCCCAGGAAATCGTCCAGTTCGGCCGTCGGAGGGCAGGTCACCGACAGCACCTCCGGCAGCGCCGACCGCATCTTCTCGATCTCGACGGGGTTGTCGTCGAGGAAGAGGAAGCTGTCCAGACCCAGGTTGAGGGTGCGCGCCGCCTCCGTGAGCCGGCCCGGCTTCGGACCCCAGCCGGCGGACAGCACGCTGAAGTGCTCCGCCTTGAGCCTGCTGTCCGGACGGTCCAGGACGGCCCGTACGGTGTCCTCGTCGTTGTTGCTGACCAGCGCGAGCAGCGCGCCTGCGGCACGCCATCGCAGCAGTGTCCCCGCCAGCCGGGCGCGCGGTCCGCTCACGTCCACCGCCTCGGGGCCGAGCTCCCCGGCGACCCCGCCCCACAGGGTCTCGTCGCCGTCCACCGCGATCACCTTCGGCGCGGGGCGCAGGACCGCTCGTACCACCTGGGCCAGCCGCAGGGCCACCGCCGCCTGGAACCGCGGGGTGAAGGGGAGATGGGCCAGCCGCTCCGTCCGCTCGTCGAAGCGCTCCGTGGCGGCGTGGTGGCGGGTCCACTCGTCCGGGCCCAGCACCGCGATGCCCGGCTCATCGGTCAGCTCGGCGACGAGGTCGCTCTCCCATCGCTCGAAGCGTTCGTCCTGCCGCGCCGAGGGAAGGACGCCCACGATCAGAGGTCTGCGGGTCCGCTCGGACAGGGCCCGCAGCGCGGCCGGGTACGCGGCGCGCAGTTCGGTCAGCGCCTCGTCGGTGACCGGGCCGAAACGTTCCAGGTCCGCCGCCCGTAGCAGCACCACGCCCACCGCTGTCGTGGGATCGGTGAAGACGCCCGAGGGATCGCGCAATGCGGCGAGCACCTGGTGGTACGGGGCTTCCGCCACCGTCGGCCCCGCGTCCCCCGTTCGCTCCCCCTCCTGTGTCCCTTCACGTGTTCCATCCCGGGTGCCCTCCTCGATCGCCGCCTCGCACAGCAGCGGCAGATTGCCGAGCGCGAAGGTGGCGGCGAGCGCGAGCGAGCGGCGAGGGTGGGCAACAACACTCCGAGTGACCGGAGTTGACGTCACGACCGTGGCTGCCGTCGCACCCGTCGCACGGACCGCCGCTGTCGGGTCGTCGGCCGTCGCCGCGAGCAGCCGCAGAAACGTCTCCGCCAAGTCGGTGGAGGTCGCCGCGTCCAGGATGTCGAGATTGTGATCCAGTCGCACGCGGCCGGCGTCCGGGGTCATGGTGACCATCAGATCGAGGTCCGAGTATCCCGTTCCGGCCGGGAGCACCTCCAGCCGGCCGAAGCGGGCCGCCGAGGAGCGTACGAAGTTGAAGTACACCTCCACCAGCGGGGCGTTCGCCCGGTGCAGTCCCTGCCCTGCCAGTGTGGACAGCACGTCCGAGAACATGGCGCCCTTGGCGAGGACCCGGTTCAGGCGCGTGTCCGTCCGGCGCAGTACGTCCTCGATCCGCTCCCCCGCCGCCGCTTGTGCCGGGAACGGCACCGGTACGCCGAAGAACCCCACCGCGTCGTACGCGTCGGCGTGGATGCGGGTGTCGACGGGCACGGCGAGCACGAAGCGCTCCCGCTCACGCATCCTGGCCAGCAGGACGGTCAGGGTGCCGAGGCAGAAGGCCGCCGGTGTGACGGCCAGCCTGCTCGCGGTCGCCGACACCCGCTCCATCAGCCCGTCGGGTATCGCCACGGTCACGCTCCCGGCCCGGTACGAACGCGTCGCCGGGCGCGGCCGGGCAAGCGTCAGGTCGAGACGCTCACTGCCGTGGAAGGCCTCGCGCCATTCGGTACCGGTGCCGGTACCGGTACCGCCGGAGGCATCGCCGGTCCGCTGTGCCTCGATGAGCAGGTCGATGTCACGGTTGGTAATGGCGTCGCCGAGCGAGGTACCGGACAGTTCGGCGTCGATCTCCCCCGCGACGAGCAGCAGCGACTGGAGATCGCTCACCGCGTGGTGCGCTCCGAACACCAGCACCTGGCCACGAGCACCGGCGTCGAGCAGCTCGAACCGCCACAGGGGCGCCCTCGCCAGGTCGAACGGCGGCTCCAGCAGCCGGGACAACCGGTCGTCGGCGTCCGGTTCGGCATCGGCGGGCAGCTCCGTCCAGCGCAGGAGCGGCTCGGTCGACTCCCGCACCACACACAGCTGTCGGCCCCGTCCGCCGCTTCCGGCGATCGCCGTGCGCAGGGCAGCGTGCCGTCCGGCGAGCCGGGTGACGATGTCGGTGAGTGCCTCGCGGGTGGTCGGCGTCGTGAGCCGGACGGCCAGGCCGACGGAGTGCGCCGCGTCCGGCATGCCCGGCTGGGCGCTGCGCAGCAGCCGTACGACGTCGCGGGTCGCGGGCCGCAGCTCGCTCTCGGGCACCTCGGAGGTGACGTCGGGCTGTGGCTCCTCGCTCCGTGGCCCGGTGGCGCGTTCGGGCAGCACCTCGCCCAGGGCCCGTGCGAGGCTGCGGATGTCGGACGCCGAGAAGACGGCGGCGGCCGGGAGTTCGGCGCCGAGCTCGCGGGTGAAGGCGTTGCGCAGCCGGACCAGCATGAGCGAGTCCAGGCCCAGTTCCTTGAGGGCCGTCGTCGCGGACAACTCCACGGCACCACCGGAGACCTGGCTCACCTTGGCCCGTACATACGCTTCGAGCCGTGCGGCCCGGTCCTGGTCCGTCGTCGCCGCGAACACCCGGGCGACGAGGTCGTCCGTGCCCGCGGGGTCAGCTGCGACGGTGATCAGGTCGGCGAGGATCGGGCGGGTGCGCGCCGCTTCCTGGTCGAGCTCCAGTGCCTCCGGGTCCAGGGCGAGGGGGGCGAGCTGGCGGCGGGAGGTGGCGAGCACCCGCTCGAACAGGTCGCCGCCCTCCCCCGGGGTGAAGGCGACGAGACCCGAACGGCTGGTCTCGGCCGCCCGGGTGCCGGAACCGGCGACCATGCCGACCTCCGCCCAGGCGCCCCAGTCCAGGCTCAGCGCCCGGCGGTCGGTGCGGGAGAGGTGGTGTGCCCAGGCGTCGAGGAACGCGTTCGCCGCCGCGTACGGGCTCTGACCGGGCGAGCCGAGGACACCTGCCGCGGAGGCGAAGAGGACGAACCTCGCGGCCTCCGGGGCCAGTTCGGTGAGCAGGGCCGTGCCCAGGACCTTGGGAGCGAGCACGCGCAGGACCCGTTCCTCGGTCAGGTTCGCCAGCGTGGCGTCGTCGAGGACACCTGCCGCGTGGACGACCGTGGCGATCGGTCCGGCCTCACGTCGTACGGCGTCCAGGGCTGCCTTGAGCGCGGCACGGTCGGCGACGTCCGCGCGGGCGAGGTGGACGGTGACACCGCGTGCTTCGATCCCCTTGATCCAGCTCTCGGCCACCGTGCCGGGTCCGCCCCGGCTCAGCAGGGCCAGTCGGCGGGCACCCCGGCGGACCAGCCGCTCGGCGGCCACCCGGCCGAGGCCGCCCAGACCGCCCGTGATCAGGTGCACGCCGTCCGCGGTGATCCCGTCGTGTCCTCCGTCGTCCGGGCGGGTGCGGGCGAGGCGTGGCACGAATCGGCCCGATTCCCGTAGCGCGACGAGCCGTTCGTCGTCCGCGTGCCGGAGCTGCGTCCACAGGCCGTCGTCGTCGTGCGTGGCCGGCAGGTCGATCAGCGTGGTGAGCAGTTCCGGGTATTCCTGGGCCACGGAGAGTCCGAAGCCCCAGGCGAGAGCCTGCTGAGGGTGCGTCACCTGCGTGCTGTCTCCGGCCGCCTGGCTCCCCCGTACGACGACGAACAGGCGCGGCGAGCGGCCCCGGGGCCGGTCGGCGAGCGCGCGCACCAGGTGCAGGGTGCTCAAGCAGCAGCAGCGCGCGGCCTCTTCGGCGGTGGCGGTGTCCTCGACGGCCGGAGCGTCGAGGGCGAACAGCTGCACCACCCGCTCCGGCGGCCCGTCGGGGAAGGCCTCGTCGAGCAGGCGGGTCAACTGCCCTGGATCGGACGGATCGAGGACGTAGCGCCCGGGGCCCTGGGCGCCGAACGCCGCTCCCCTGCGCACGATCACATGGGGCACGGCGGCCGAGGCCAACCGTTCCGCGAGTGCGCCGGCCACCCCGGTCTCGTCGGCCAGGACGAGCCAGCCGCCGTCGACGGGCCGCTCCTGCGCGGGCGGGCGCGACTGCCAGCGGGTCTCGAACAGCGCGCCGTCCAGCGGCGAGAGCGCGGCGAGCTGGAACTCCGTCGCTTCCAGGACCAGTTGGCCCTGCTCGTCCCAGAGCCGCAGATCCAGGAGTGCGGTGTCGCCGTCCACGGTGCGCAGTCGGCAGGTCGCCCACGCGGGAGCGGAGCGCAGGCCGGTGAAGCGCAGCCGTCCGACACCGGCGGGCACGAAGGCCCGGCCCTCGGGCGCGCCGGCGGGCAGGGCCGCCGTGTGGAAGGCGGCGTCGAGGACCGCGGGGTGCAGCAGGTGACCGGCGGCGGGCCGCCGGGTGAGTCGGCCGACCGCGGTGGTCGTCGTGCGGTGGCCCTGTTCCAGGAGCCGGAAGGAGGGACCGTAGTCGATGCCCAGGGCCGTGAGCCCCGCGTAGACGGCGGGCAGGTCGGCCTCTTCCCCACACCGTTCGCGCAGCACGGCGAGCTCCTCGCCCGCGTCGGGCGCGGTGGGCGCGGGTTCGGCGGCGCCGTCGACGACCCGTCCGGTGACGTGCCGCTCCCAGGGCGCGTGCCGTTCCCCGGTGGCCGCCGAGGCGATGGTGAAGTCCCTCGAACCGTCCTCCCCGACGGGATGCAGGACCAGTTGCAGCCGTACGGCCTTGTGCGCGTCGAGGGCCAGCGGCCGTACGAATCTCACGTCGGCCAGTCGTACCTCGCCGCCGTCCCGGAGCACGGACGCGGCCTCCAGCGCCATGTCGAGGAAGGCGGCGCCGGGCATCCAGACCTCGCCGGTGACCCGGTGGTCGGTGAGGTAGGCGAAGCGGCTGTCGCGCGGGTCGATGTCGCTCTGGAAGATGTGCCGTCCGGGTGTGTCGCTGGCCTCGACATGGGTGCCGAGGAGCGGTGAACCTCCGGCCGTTCCGGTGGCCGGGGCAGGTGCGCGCCAGTGGCGTTCGCGGACGAAGGCGTACGTGGGCAGGTCGATCCGGCGGCCCTCCGGCAGCAGCACGGGCCAGTCGGGCGTGTGCCCGGCCTCGTACAACTCCCCGACCCGGCCCAGCAGAACGCCCCGTCCGTCACTCCCGCGGCTCAGCGAGCCGACCGCGACCGCGTCGATCCCCGCCTCGACCGCCACCGCCTCGACGGACGCGGTGAGCGAGGGGTGCGGGCTCAGCTCGACGAAGTAGCGGTAGCCGTCGTCCAGCATCCGCCGGATCGTGTCCGCGAACCGGACGGGGCGCCCGAGGTTCGCGTACCAGTGGTCGGCGTCCAGCCGGTCGCCGGGCACCGGTTCGGCGAGCACCGTCGAGTACAGCGGGGTCGCCGTGCGCGTGCTCCTGATGCCGGAGAGCCGGTCCAGCAGATCCGCGCGGACCGGTTCCATCAGGGGGGTGTGGGAGGCGAACGGCGTCGACAGCCGCCGTACCGGGACGCCCCGCGCTTCGAGATGCGCGCGCAGTTCGGCCAGCGCTTCGGTGTCGCCGGAGACGGCCGTGGAGTGCGGGCTGTTGACCGCCGCGACGAACAGCCGGCCGGGGTGGAGCGCGAGCAGCTTCTCGGTCTCCGTACGCGGCAGTTCCAGGGCCAGCATGCCGCCCCGTCCGACCAGCGGGGCGACCGCCCGGGCGCGCCCGGTGACTACCGACACGGCATCGTCCAGGGTGAGGGCGCCCGCGCTGTACGCGGCGGCGATCTCGCCCAGGCTGTGTCCGATCACGGCGTCCGGGCGGACCCCGAGCGCGCGCCAGGCGGCGGCCAGGGACGCGTTGACCGCGAACAGCACCGGTTGCAGGAACTCGGTGCGGTCGAACGGAGCGAACTCCTCCGGTGCCCGCAGCACGTCGAGCACCGACCAGCCGACCTGTCCGCGCACCGCCTCGTCGATACGGGCCAGCTCCTCGCGGAAGGCCTCCGACTCGGCCGCCAGCTCCACACCCATGCCGGACCACTGGCCGCCGTGCCCGGCGAAGACGAAGGCCACCTTGCCCGTCTCCTCCGCGCGAATCGGCGCCAGGGGCAGGTGTCCGGTCGCCAACGCGTCGAGCCGTGAGCGCAGTTCGTCCCGGTCGCCGGCCACGATCGCCGCCCGCTGTTCGAAGTGGCTGCGGTGTCGCGCCAGGGTGTGGGCGACGTCGGGCAGGGCGACGTCCTCGTCCAGGTGGCGGGCCAGGCGTGCGGCCTGCCCCCGCACGGCGGCCTCACCGCGCCCCGACAGCGCGAACAGCCGTGCACCCGGGGCGATTTCGTTCCGCGTCGGCACCTCGGCCCGCTCGGCCTCCTCCAGGATCAGGTGCGCGTTGGTTCCGCTGATCCCGAAGGCGCTCACACCGGCCCGCCGTACGCGTTCACCCGACGACGGCCAGGCGACCGTCTCCCGCAGCAGGTGCAACCCGCTGTCGTCCCAGTCGACATGGCGACTGGGCGTGCTCGCGTGCAGGGTGCGCGGCAGAGACCGGTGCCGCAGGGACTGCACGACCTTGATCAGACCGAGCACGCCCGAAGCCGCCTGCGCGTGACCGATGTTGGACTTGAGCGAGCCGAGATGCAGGGGCCTGCCCTGGGGGCGCGAGGTGCCGAAGACCTCCGCGAGGGCGTTCGCCTCGATCGGGTCGCCGAGGGTGGTGCCGGTCCCGTGCGCCTCGACGTAGTCGATGTCGGCGGGTTCCAGGCCGGACAGCTCCAGGGCCCGCCGGATCACCTGTTCCTGGGCCGGACCGTTGGGCGCGGACAGGCCCTGGCTGCGGCCGTCCTGGTTGACGGCCGTACCGCGCAGCACGGCGAGCACCTCGTCGCCGTCGCGCCGCGCGTCGCCGAGCCGCTTCAGTACGACCATGCCCGCGCCCTCGGCCCAGACGGCACCGTCGGCGTCGTCGGAGAAGGAGCGGCAGCGGCCGGTCGGGGACAGTCCCCGCAGCCGGCTGAACTCGACGAAGGTTCCCGGTGTCACCATCAGCGTCACCCCGCCGGCGAGCGCCAGATCGCACTCGCCCGACCGCAGTGCCTGTGCCGCCAGGTGCAGCGCCACCAGGGACGACGAGCAGGCGGTGTCCACCGTCAGCGCCGGTCCGTTCAGCCCCAGCGTGTACGCGAGCCGACCCGAGGCCACACTCGGCGCGGACCCCGTGCCGACGTAGCCGTCCAGCTCGTCGAGCCGGGAACCCGCCAGGTAGTCGCTGCCGAACATGCCCACGTACACACCGGTGTTGCTGCCGGCCAGCTCGGCCGGCACGATCCCGGCGCGCTCCAGTGCCTCCCAGGCCGTCTCCAGCAGCACCCGCTGCTGCGGGTCCATGCTCTCGGCCTCCTTCGGAGTGATCCCGAAGAAGCCGGCGTCGAAGGACTCCAGGTCGTCGAGGAAGCCGCCTTCCTTGGCGTACGACGTGCCCAGGGCCTCCGGGTCGGGGTCGTGCAGCGACTCCACGTCCCAGCGGTCCGCCGGGAACGGGCCCACCGCGTCGCGTCCCTCGGCGACGAGGCGCCAGAGTCCCTCGGGGTCGCTCACGCCGCCGGGCAGACGGCAGGCCATGGCCACCAGGGCCAGCGGCTCGTCCGCCGTCGCCGCCGGGGCGACGGGAGACCGGGGATCGAGCGTGCCGCGCCGGGTGGTCCGGTCCGTGGCGAGCGCGGTGGTCAGCAGGTGGGCGGAGAGCCGGGCCGCGGTGGGGTGGTCGAACAGCAGGGTGGCGGGGAGCCGGGCGCCGATCCGGGTGCCGATGCGGTTGCGGAGCTCCACCGCCGTCACCGAGTCCATGCCGAGCTCGCGCAGCGGCTGATCGGGACGCACGGACTCCGCCGAGGGCAGGCCGAGCGCCCGGGACGCCTCCTCACGGACGAGGGCCAGGACCCGTGCGGCGCGGTCGGCCTCGGGGAGCCGGGCCAGCCGGTCGGCCAGACCGACACGGCCGTCCTGACCGGTGCGGGGTGCGGGCAGCAGCGAGCGCCACAGGGCCGCCGTACCGTCGTCCGCGGCAGCGGTGGCCGCGCGCAGGCGGGGCAGGTCCAAGGACGCGGCGATCAGGTGCGGTGCGCCCCGGCGCAGGGCGAGTTCGACGAGTTCGCGGCCCTGGTCGGGGGGCAGGGCACGGTGGCCGAGCCGGGCCATCCGGTCCAGGTCGGCGTGTTCGGCGGCGAGACCCTCACCCGCCCAGGCGCCGAAGGAGACGGAGACCGCGGGCAGGCCCAGAGCCCGCCGGTGGTGGGCCAGTTGGTCGAGGAAGACGTTGGCCGCGGCATAGTTGCCCTGGCCCGGGCTGCCGAGCACGCCGGCCGCGGAGGAGATCAGCAGGAACAGGTCGAGCGGTGTGTCGGCGGTGAGCCGGTGCAGATGGGCGGCACCGTCCACCTTGGGGCGCAGCACCCGCGCGAGGCGTTCGGGCGTCAGCTCGGCGACCACCCCGTCGTCCAGGATTCCGGCGCAGTGCACGACTCCGCGCAGCGGCGACGCGTCGCCGGTCCGGGCGAGTACGCCGGCCAGGGCCGCCGCGTCCGCGACGTCGCACTCCGCGATCTCGACCTCGGTTCCGAGCGCGGTCAGTTCGGCGATGACCTCGGCGGCACGTGGATCCGAGGAGCCTTGACGTGAGGTCAGGAGCAGTCGGGGGACACCGCGTTCGGCCAGGAGCCGGGCGATGTGCCGGCCGACGGCACCGAGCCCCCCGGTGATCAGCACCGTGCCGTCGGTGGGCACGAGGGTTGTGCGGCCGACGAGGTCGAGGGCGACTGGGGTGTTCGACGCTTCGCCCCGCCGGAGCGCCTCGCGGGCGGCGGTGACGGGCGGGATCCGCAGGGGGGTGGCCGCGCGGGCACGGACCAGCCGCGGAACGAGCAAGGAACCTTCACGGAAGGCGAGTTCGGGCTCACCGGTATGCGCGAGGGCCGTCGGAAGGACGTCGGCGGGGTCGGCGCCGCCGAGGTCGAGCAGGGTCAGCCCGAGGTGCGGGTGTTCGGCCCGGGCGCTGCGGGCGAGTCCCCACAGTACCGACTGGGCCAGGCCGGGCACGGTGTCCTGGGCACCGGTCGCGACCGCGCCGCGGGTCACCCAGACGGTCCGGGCGGGCGGCGGGTCGTCCGTGAGCGCGATCAGGGCGTGCAGTTCAGCGAGCGCCGTCGCGGCCAACTCCTGTGCGGCAGCGGCCGGTTCGGCATCGAGAGCCGGACGCGACCAGAACCGTACGACGACGTCGGCGCCCGTGTCACGCACCTGGACGCCTGCCGCCGCCAGGCCCCGCAGGGCGGCCGCGACCTCCGGGTCGGAGCGGTCGCCGCGCAGGGCGCACACAGCCTGCGACGCTGCCACGGCCTGTTCGGTCACGGGCTGTTCGGGCACGGCCGTCCACGCCACTTCGTACAGGTGCCGGTCGTTCTCCGAAGCGCCGTTCAGGTCCGCCGGGTCGGCGGCCCGCAGCCGTACGTCCTCCAGCCGGCCCGCCGGGAGGCCGTCGGCGTCCCACAGGGTCACGTCGAGGGCGAGGTCCGTCGCCGAGCCGCCCGTACGCCGTACCAGCGCCGTGAGGTCGCTCGCGCCGCCGGGCGGCAGGACGCAGCGGCCCACCGCGACCGGCAGCAGCACCCGGCCGTCGGACGCGTCCAGTGCTGCGGCCGCCTGCAGTGCGGCGTCCAGCAGTGCCGGGTGGACGGGGTAGGGATCGGCCGAGCCACGGGCCACGGCCGGCAGCGACAGCCGGGCCAGCACTTCGCCGCCGGCGGCGGTCGTGACCGCCGACCGGACGCCTTGGAAGGAGGGGCCGTAGCCGAGACCCAACGCGGCCAGCCGTTCGTACGTCTGCGCGCCCCAGGCGGACTCGGCGGCCTCCGGCCACACCAGCGGCAGCGCCGCCGTCGCCGGGGCGGGGGCGGGGGCGGACGCCGACGCGGTGGCGTGCAGGGTCCAGCCCGGGGCCTCCGGGCCGCGCGGGCGGCTGTGCACGGTGACCTCGGGCGCGGATCCTGTGGTGACCACTTCGACCGACACCTCGACCGTGCCGGTCCCGGGCAGCACGAGGGGCGCGAGCAGGAGCAGATCGGTCACGTCGCCCGGGAGGTCCGGGCGGGCCACGGCGAGCGCGGCACGGCACAGTTCCATCATGGTCGTGCCCGACACCACGGTCCGCCCGAACACGGCGTGGTCGGCCAGCCAGTCGGCGGTGGCCGGGGACCATTCGTTGCGGAAGGTCCAGCGGGTCTCGTCCGCCGAGCGCAGCTGAACGCCCAGCAGAGGGTGAGCGGCGCGGTCGAAGAGGCCGGAGGCCACCGGCCCGGACTCGGCTTCGGGGTCGGTCCAGTACGACTGTGGATCCCAGGCGTATGTGGGCAGTTCGGCCGTCTCCCCGTCGGGAACGACGCGGCGCCAGTCGATCCGCCGTCCGTGGACGTGGAGTTCGGCGGCGGCCCGGTCCAGGCAGGCGGGTCCGTCCTCGTCGCGGCGCAGCGATCCGACGGCGACCAGGTCGTCGTGGCCTTGGTCCTCGGCGACCGTGCGCACGGCGGTGACGAGGGAGGGGTGGGGGCTGAGTTCGACGAAGTGGCGGTATCCGTCGGCCACCATGCGCTCCACGGCGGACGCAAAGCGCACGGGCTCACGCAGGTTCGTGTACCAGTAGTCGGCCTCCAGCTCCTGGGTGACCGGCTCGCCGGTGACCGTGGAGTACCAGGCGACGGTGGTCGGGGAAGCGGTGACGCCGTCGAGTTCGTCGAGGATCGTCGCGCGCAATGGCTCGACCCGGGCGCTGTGGGAGGCGTAGTCGACGTCGAGGCGGCGGACGAACACCTGCTCCCGGTCGAGGTCGGCGAGCAGGGCGTCGAGGGGCTCCACGTCACCGGCGATCACCGTCGAGCGGCCGCTGTTCACGGCGGCGACGGACACCCGGCCACCGAGGCCGTCGAGGCGCGCCTCGACCTCGCTGTGCGGCAGGGCGACGACGGCCATGGTCCCGGTGCCGGACAGCTCGGTCAGGGCCTGGCTGCGCAGGGCGACCACCGCCGCGGCGTCGTTGAGGCTCAGCGCCCCGGCGACGCAGGCCGCGGCGACCTCGCCCTGACTGTGTCCGACCACCGCGTCCGGCCGGACGCCACGGGCCCGCCACACCGCGGCCAGGGAGACCATCACCGCGAAGAGGACCGGCTGGACGACGTCGACCCGTTCCAGGGAAGGGCTGCCCTCGTCGCCACGCAGGACGGCGGCCACCGACCAGACGGTGAACGGGCGCAGCGCGGCGTCGCAGCGGTCGAGTTCGTCGGCGAACACCGGTGAACGGTCCAGGAGTTCGCGGGCCATGCCGGACCACTGGGCGCCCTGTCCGGGGAAGACGAATGCCAACTTGCCCGATGGGAGGGTCTGTTGCGGGCCCACGACCAGATCGGGGTCAGGCTCACCCTCAGCGAGGCCACGCAGGGCGGTGAACAGTTCGTCGTGGTCGCCCGCCCTGAGGACGGCGCGGTGCTCGAAGTGTGTGCGGTGGTGAGTCAGTGTTCCGGCCACGTCGGGCAGTTCCGGCCGCGGTTGCGCGGCGAGCACGTCGAGCAGGCGGGCCGCCTGACCACGGAGGGCCGAGGGGGTGCGGGCGGACAGCGGGAAGAGCGTCGGTTGCCCGGTACGGGGGTGCCGGGCGGGCGTCGGAGGGGCGGTCGGCCTTGGCGTCGCGGCCTGTGTCGGAGTGGCGGCCGAAGTCGGTATCGCATCCTGCGTCGGTGTCGCGGCCGACATCGGTACCGCATCCTGCCTCGGTGCCTCGGCCGACATCCGTGCCGCATCCTGCGTCGGTGCCGCCGTCGGTCGTGTCAGGTCCTGCGGTGACTCCTCCAGCACCACATGCGCGTTGGTGCCGCTGATCCCGAACGCGCTCACCCCGGCCCGCCGCACCCGGTCGGCCCGGCGCGGCCACGGCTCGGCGCCGCTCTGCACGCGCAGGCCGCCGTCCGCCCAGGCGACGTACTCGGTAGGAGTCTCGGCGTACAGGGACGCGGGGAGGTGTTCATGGCCGAGGGACAGAACCGTCTTGATGACGCCGCCGATGCCCGCCGCGGCCTGTGTGTGACCGATGTTGGACTTCAGGGAGCCGACGCCCAGCGGCCGGTCCGCCGGGCGGCCAGGTCCGAAGACCGACGCGAGTGCGCGACCCTCGATGGGGTCACCGAGCGGCGTACCCGTGCCGTGGGCCTCGACGTAGTCGAGGTCGTCGGGCAGCAGCCCGGCGTCGTCCAGGGCGGCACGCAGCACCCGTTCCTGCGCCGGACCGTTCGGCGCGCTCAGGCCCTGGCTGCGGCCGTCCTGGTTGATCGCCGACCCCTTGACGACAGCGAGGACCCGGTCGCCGTCCCGGCGCGCGTCCGCGAGCCGCTTGAGAAGCACCAGACCACAGCCCTCGGCCCACACCACCCCGTCCGCGTCAGTGGAGAACGGGCTGCACCGACCGGACGGCGACAGCCCGCGCAGCCTGCTGAACTCGACATGCCCGCGCGGTGTCACGAGGAGCGTCGCGCCACCGGCCAGCGCGAGGTCGCACTCTCCGCCGGCCAGTGCCCGCGCCGCCAGGTGCAGGGACACGAGCGAGGAGGAACAGGCGGTGTCGACCGTGACGGCAGGCCCCTGGAGTCCCAGGGTGTAGGCGATGCGCCCCGACGCCACGCTCGACGCCGAGCCCGTGCCGACGTGCCCGTCGAGCCGGTCCAGCGGGGCCGAGGCGAGGTATCCGCTGTCGTACAGGCCGACATAGACACCCGTCCGAGTGCCGTTCAGCGTCTCCGGGACGATCCCGGCGCGCTCGATCGCCTCCCAGCCGGTCTGGAGCAGCAGCCGTTGCTGCGGGTCCATGGCCGCGGCCTCGCGCGGCGAGATCCCGAAGAAGGCCGCGTCGAAACGGTCGATGCCGGTCAGGAAGCCGCCGTGCAGGGAGTACGCCTTGCCTGCGGCGTCCGGGTCGGGGTCGTAGAGCCCGTGGGTCTCCCAGCGGCCCGCGGGCACCTCGCCGACGGCATCCTCGCCCGCGGCCAGCAGCCGCCAGAGCGATTCCGGATCGTCTGCGCCACCGGGGAACCGGCAGGCCATGGAGATGATCGCGATGTCGTCGCCCCTGTGCACGAACGGGTCGGCAGGCGTCGAGGCGGGGGCCAGGGCCAGATCGGGCGTACCCAGGGGCTGTTCGTCGAAGACGGCCGCGGCGATCCCCGCGATGGTGGGGTGGTCGAAGACCACGGACGGTTCGAGGGGCCGCCCGGTCCACTCGGACAGGCCCGCGACGAGTGTCACCAACTGCACTGATCCCAGTCCGAATTCGGCGATCGGGCGCTCCGGCGCGACGGCCGACGGGGCAAGCCCGGCAACTTCCGCGACGGCGGACGTCAACCAGGCCCGCACCCCCTCGGAGGTCGTCGGGGACATCTCGGTGTACAGCTTCGGGGACTCGTTCGCAGGCATCTGGGCTGGTGTCCTCGTGAACTTGGGCGCAGGTGGATTCCGTACGGCCGACGCGAGGGTGCGCACGGCGGCGTACGACTGCTGCCGCCGTGCGCACAGTGCATGGCAGACGGCAGACGGCAGACGGCAGACGGCAGACGATGGAGGGTGAAGGGTGGAGGGTGGAGGGTGGATTCGGGTGAGGAGCAGCGGATACCGGCGGTTGTACGAGTGCTGCATGACTGCCATGGCGCTGGCGCTGACACTGACGCTGACGCACGACCGTCACAGCACCATGCGCGACCGCCGAACAGACCTGTCCGAAGCGGCCGTTGAGCCGTCGGCAGCGCGTGGGCGCACCGCCGACGGGCTCCGTCAACTCGCCTCGGGCCCGCCGACCAGGGAGAGCGTGCCGTCGAGATACGCCGCCCGGGACGCACGGCGCTGAATCTTCCCGCTGGACGTCTTGGGGATGGTGCCGGGGTGGACGAGCACGACCTCGCGCACCGGCAGGCCGTGTGCCTCGCTGATCGCGCCGCGGATCAGATCGATGATCTTCTCGGACTCGCCCACCGCCTCCGGTGCCGTCTCGGCCACGACGACGGGTTGCTCGCCCTCTCCCTCGATGTCCACCGAGAAGGCGGCGGTGCAGCCGGGCCGCAGCGCCCAGTGGGACATCTCGGCGGACAGCTCCAGGTCCTGCGGGTAGTGGTTGCGCCCTTCGATGACCATCAGGTCCTTGAGACGACCGGTGACGAAAAGTTCGCCGTCCCGCAGGAATCCGAGGTCTCCGGTGCGCAGGAAGCGGCCCTCGCGCCCCACGAGGCCGGCCCGGAAGGTCTGCCGGGTGGCGAGCGCGTTGCGCCAGTAGCCCTTGGCGACACTCGCGCCGGACACCCAGATCTCGCCGACCTCGCCCTCGGGGAGTTCTTCCTGCCGTTCGGGGTCGGCGATCACCACGGTGATGCCGGGGCCGGGCCGGCCGGAACCCACCGCCGCCGCGTCCACCGACCTGGCCCCCGGCGCGATGGCACGCGCCCCGGTCCCGTCAGCGGAAGTGGCGGTGGTGGTGGCCGCGGCTGTGGCGGTGGTGGTGGTGGCCAGTGTGGGCGGGGCGTGCACCGAACTGCCCGTGACGATCAGCGTGGCCTCGGCCAGGCCGTAGCACGGGTACAGGGCCTCGCGGCGGAAGCCGGCCGAGCCGAAGGTCTCGGTGAACCGGCGCAGGGTCGCGGCCCGCACGGGTTCGGCGCCGTTGAAGGCGACCTTCCACCGGCTCAGGTCGAGGGTGTCGAGAAGCTCCGGTGTGGTGTGCTTCAGGCACAGCTCGTAGGCGAAGTTGGGGCCGCCACTGGTGTGCGGGCGATACCGACTGATGGCCGTCAGCCAGCGTTCGGGCCGTTGCAGGAAGTGCAGCGGGGAGAAGAGGGTGGCGGTCACGCCGAGGTAGGCCGCGTTCAGGACGGGACCGATGAGGCCCATGTCGTGATAGACGGGCAGCCAGCTGACGAAGAGTTCATGGTCGTACTCCTCGATCACGTCGGGAGTGTGGCCCATCCGCTCGGTGATGACCCGCTCGTTGTCCAGCAGATTGCCGTGGGTCACCATCACCCCGCGCGGGGCGGAGGTGGATCCGGAGGTGTACTGGAGGAAGGCGACGGAGTCGGCGGTGAGGTCGGGTTCACGCCAGGAACCGGCCGCCTCGTCGGGGATGTCCTCAGTGGCGACGCAGGTGATCCCGGCCAGTTCGGGCAGGTGTTCCGTCATCGTGGCGAGGGCCGCGATCACCTCGCGGCCGCCCAGGATCACCTGGGCGTCCGCGTCGGCGATCAGGCGCTTCATCCGGAGCAGGGCACGGTGGTTCTGTGACCGGCCGTGCGGCGGCAGGCCCGGCACGGCGACGACCCCGGCCGAAAGACAGCCGAGATAACCGCAGATGAACTCGATGCCGGGCGGATACAGCAGCATGACGCGGGAACCGGCAAGGCCGCGCTCCTGGAGCCAGGCGGCGATGGCCCGGGACCGCTCGGCGAGCCGCGCGTAGGAGATGTCCTGGATCTCTCCGTCGCAGTCACCCGTGACGAGGTACCGGTAGGCAGTCCGGTCGGGTTGCCGGGAAGCGTGCAGAGTTAATAGATCGACCAGGGAACGAGCCATAAGACGAGTCTCACCTGTTCGGATGAGTGAGCGGGAAGACTGGAGTTCGAAGGCCGCGTCATGGGTACGCGCAGATACCGCGTCCGCCTGGCCCCCTTGCCAGAACGTCCGTCTCGGCCAATCCGCCCAGGCAGCGCCGACGACTTACGCGCCGGCCTCCCGGGGCCCCCTACGGATTGCTACCAACGAGTAACACGATAGCAAGCTCGATCGACAAGACAGATGTAACCCCGGGTACTAAATGCCGAATTGGCCGTCCTGACGGTCGGTCACCACACATGAACCGAGCGAAGTGGCTGGTAAGCGGGGTGCACTGGGAAAACATGTGTGCCGCATCACGTGCTCCGAACAAGGTTCGAGCCATCCGGCCACCTCGTGACCCCGCCGCGACCGTCGCCATGGCAGCGGCAGCGGCAGCGGCAGCGGCAGCGGCAGCGGCAGCGGCAGCGGCAGCGGCAGCGGCAGCGGCAGCGGCAGCGGCAGCGGCACAACGCAACACAGGTGCTTCGCCCCGGCTCCCCACTCCCGGCCCCCGACCAGACAGCTCCGCCCGCAGGTCGACGCGAGTGGGCGTCGATGTCCTGCGGGCGGAGCCTGCGAACTACCTAGCGTTCGGGAGTGATCCCGGGTGCCTGCGTCAGGAGCGACGCGCGCGGCGGGACATGACGACCGCACCGGCTCCGGCGACGATCACCACGGCCGCACCCCCCGCGATGGGGCCGAGCGGGCCGCTCGCACCGGTCTCGGCCAGCGGCGGCGTGCTGTCGCTGGGCGACGGCGACGGGGTGGCGGGCGGCGTCGACGTCAGCGGGGGCACGTCAGGCGTCGTCGAGGGGGTGCTGGACGGCTTGGGGCTGGCGGGCTCCGTCGTCTTGTCGGCCGGCGGCTCGCTCGCCGCGGGGGTCGTGGGCGTGGCGGGGGCGGACTGCGACGGGGAGGGCGAGTCCGGCGTCGCGGGGGTGCACGGCTTCTCGCCGCCGTTCCACGCGGCTATCAGGTGGTACGGCGTGGCGATGTTGTCGGGCTGGTAGGGCAGGGGGCCGTGACCCTCCCCGGTCTTTCCGTCGTACGAGACGTCGTCACCGTACAGGTCGATCTGGCCGTAGCAGTCGGGCGCCCGCACCTCGAGCTTCTGCCAGGTCTGCTTCGCGTCGCCCGAGTCCGCGACGTCCGCGGCGGTGAGGTAGACGGTGGCCTTGTCGACCAGGGCCTGGTGACCGGAGACGAACCAGTTCGGCCCCTCGGTGGTGTATTCGGCGAGGGAGACGGGGTACTTGCAGCCGTCACCGACGCTCTGGCCGGGAGCCAGCCGGACCTCCACCGTTCCCGGGACGGCGTCCCACTGGTGGAACCCGCCCTGGGAGGACCAGTCCGCGCCCACGGGCTTTCCGTCGGCGTCGACGATGCGGTACTGAACCGTGGCGGACTGGCAGTCGCCGGACGTCGTGGCGCTTGCGGCCCCTGCCCCGACGAGGGGAACCACGGCACCGGCGAAAGCCGTTGCCGCGAGGGCGGTGAGGAATCGTGTTTGTTGCGAACGCGACAAGATGAGCCTCTGTGAAGGTCAAGGGTGTGGGAGGTGGCAGAGTGCGAGCGGGCGGTACGGACGGGTGCCATGAAGACATGACCGACGAAGACGTGGACGCCTGTGTCACTCACGTCGCTCGCGTCACTTCGCTCTCTTCAGACACAGCGAAGCGAGCCACATTCTTGTCGCGTTTCACAACTCCCGTCAATTCTGCACGGGTTGAGCACAGCCACCCTCTCGACGGGCGGCATCCCTGTCGGCGACCGACAGTGCGAAGCCGACTCGGTTGGCGGCCAGGCCGCCATCTGCCGCACGATGGGAAGCCGGCTGCCAGGACGTGGGCAGAGGACGGTCGGCTGCCCGCCCATGACGAACCGGCCGCACACACGCCTCGGAGCCAAGTGGCGCAGGCAGCCACGGGCGCGGCAGCAGTGCGGATCCCGGCCCATAGGCTGCCCGGCAGGAAGACCACAGGGGTCAAGGAAGCTGTCCGCCCGTATGAACGGGAGGGAGATCGGGCTCCAGGTGCCGGGCCAGGGCCACCCGGGAGCGCACTCCGAGTTGGGTGAAAATGTTGCGCAGGTGGTACTCGACGGTACGGGTGCTGATCGACAACTGGCGTGCCACTTCGCGGTTGGTGGCGCCCTGGGCCACCGAGTGGGCGATGCGCAGTTGCTGCGGGGTGAGCGGCGTCAGCGGTCCCGTCCCGGATCGGGGGGTGGGCACGACGGTGGGCGTCTCGCCGGCCGCTCTGAGCTCGGCGTCCGCCTGTTCGGTCCAGACGTCGGCACCGCACTGGTCGAAACCCATGACGGCACGGCGCAGCTGGGTACGGGCCTCCACGGGACGGCGTCGGCGTCGCAGCCACATCCCGTACGCAAGGTGGGTCCGGGCGTGCTCGTAGGGGCTGTCGACCTTCTCGTGTCGGGCCAGGGCCGCGGTGAAGAGGCCTTCGCTGTGCTCGTTGCCAGCCACCATGGCCCGGCAGCGCAGGACGACCGCCGGGGCCTGTGGGTCCGCGCCCAGCGAAGCCCACCGGGCATACTGGCCGATCAGGTGTTCCACGTCCGCGTCCACGTCGTGGCCTGCGAGGACCGCGGCTTCGACGTAGCAGGGGACCGCCATCATCCACAGTCCGAAATGGCCCTGCCTCGGTCCCGCCCGGACGAGCGGGGCCAGTCGCGCGGCGGCGTGTTCGGGGTTGCCGTGGCCCAGGTCCGCGCGGGCCCGGGCCCATTCGGCGAGTGTTCTCGCCTGACTGAGTCCGTGGGCGTGGGCGATGTGCAGAGCCGACTGCGCGTGCGTGGCGACCACGGCGGGGTCGCCCGCGATGGATGCGGCCAGGGCGAGGACCGCGGACAGTCCGGCCGTCACATTGCTCTGCGGGTGTTCGGCGGCGGCTTCCAGACCGGCCTCCGCGTGGACGCGGGCCTGGTGGTATCTGCCCTCCCGCAGTTCGGCGTAGGAGAGGTGTTCAAGGATGCGGGGAAGGAACGTGGGCGCCGGATCGGAGCGGGCGGTGGCCAGCGCGAGGCCGAGGACCTGTCGTGCCGCCGCGAGGTCGCCCAGCATGAGCGCGATCGTGCCCGCGGACAGGAGCCGCGAGGCCTCCTGCTGTGTCTTCAGTACGTTCAGTATGGGGCCGAGCAGCACGTTGGCGCGGTCGAAGTCGCCGTGCAGGGTGCTGCGCATGCCGTCGCGGTAGGCACGCCAGAAGGACTCGACCGGACCGTGGCCGTCTTCCTCGTCCCGCCCCCCGTCGGGGGCAACGGCAGGAGGGCACAGCGCGTCGAGCGCTGAGAGGTAGCCCTCGCGGTCACCTCCCGACCAGGCCGCCAGGGAGGCCTGGACGCCCGCCTCGCGCGAGCGGGCCACGTCGGTCGTCCGCAGAGTCCTGGAGGCGAGAAGCAGAAGGTTGTGGGCGTCGGAGACGGGACCGTCACGCAACAGGCGGAGGCCGAGCGTCATCTCCTCGTGCGCGGGCGGTAGTTGCTCGGCTCGCGCGGGGGGAGCGTCCCGTTGGCCGGGATCCGTGCCGGTTGCCTCATGCCCCACGCGCACCACCGTTCTCTGTGGTCTTGCTGTGCCGATGGTAGCGAGCGGCCGACAGGTGCGGGCCCGGATCCGCGGCATTGCCGACTGTCCCTCCACCAGGGGCACCGGTGGCCGACTGGTGATTTCACCGATCCGTGCGGGGCGCGGCGCTTCCTACGGTGCTGTTGCGCTCGGCGAACGGACCCCGTCACCAGCGCTCGTACCACCGCTCGAGAAAGAGGAACCCCATGTCCCGTCACGCGTCACGGCGTCGTCTCACTCTCG
Organism: Streptomyces sp. NBC_00659; assembly: GCF_036226925.1. NCBI lineage: Bacteria > Bacillati > Actinomycetota > Actinomycetes > Kitasatosporales > Streptomycetaceae > Streptomyces > Streptomyces sp. NBC_00659. Next base: position 438,611 of record NZ_CP109031.1, read on the forward strand.
TGTCCCTCGCAGCCGTCGGTGCCCTCAGCGCGGCCGGCCTCTCCCTGCTGCCCTCCATGGCGTCCGCGGCCCCGTGCTCCGACGTCGAGGTCGTCTTCGCCCGCGGTACCGGGGAAGCCCCGGGTCTCGGCATCACGGGAACCCCGCTCGTGAGGAACATCAAGAGCGCCCTGCCGGGCAAGACCGTGTCGTCGTACGCCGTCGACTACGCGGCGAACTTCTCCCAGACGAGTGCCGGGCCCGGCGCCACCGACATGACGGACCGCGTCAAGTCCACGGCGGCCAACTGTCCCGGCACGTCCTTCGTGCTGGGCGGATACTCCCAGGGCGGCAGCGTCACCGACATCGCCCTGGGGATCCCGACGCGGCTGGGCACCGGCCGCACCATCCCCAAGGGGCTGGCCGCTCGCGTCAAGGCGGTCGTCGTCTTCGGCAACCCCCTGCGGCTGTCGGGCCGCACCGTCGCCTCGGCCAGTGACCTGTTCGGGCCCAAGGCCAAGGAGTTCTGCAACACCGGCGACCCGGTCTGCGGCAACGGCCGCAACAGCGCCGCGCACCTGACCTATCACCTCAACGGCAGTGTCGAGCAAGGAGCCAGGTTCGCCGCCGAGCGGCTCGGCCGAGACTGAGCCGCCGACCCGACAGCCCCGCTACGGCCTAGGCAGGCCAGTGCCCTGAATCCACCGTGCCGCACTCCACACCGCATCACATTCCGCCGATCGCTCGGGCCTGGCCACCTACCCGTGAGCCTGCCCAGCCCCCTACGAGGATCCGGCACCCCCGTCCAGAGTCTCGGGCGAAGGATCCCCGGCCGTGACACGGGCCAGCAGTTCCCGCGCTTGGCGTATACGTGGATGGGCGGGATGGAGGAACTGCTCGCACTCGGCCAGTGCCTGACGGGCAGTCATCTCGGCTTCGTCGCGGCGGTTCAGCCCGTGACCGGCTGTGTAGTCTCTCCTCCCACATCTCAGGGGAGGGATCATGCGAGGCAGAACGGCCAGAACGGCCTGTGTTTTGGCGGCTGGTGCGTCGACATTGACGCTATTGGCGGCGACCGGGGCTCACGCGGAAGGCAGAGGTGACATCCGCGTCACCAAGACGGTCGTGAATGGTGGCAACAATGTCATCATCGGCACCACGAAGCGCGTCACCTATCCGATCGCCATCACCATCCGGGACAACTCCGGTGTGAAGGGCCTGTCGCACGTCGATGTGTTCAACAAGACGAACGGCTGGGGATACAGCGACTGGGTGGACACCCGGTGCGAGAAGAAGAGTTCCACCACGTCGGTCTGCACGGCCACGATGACGATCGTCCCGGCGTGGCTCCCGAACAGCCTGCCCGAGGACGTGAACCACACGGCAGGCGTCTGGGAGGTCAGCGCCAACGTCAAGGCCAACGACGGCGACTACTGGATCGCCGACCACATCGCCGAGTTCAAGATGAAGCGCGCTTCCCAGCTCACCACGAACGCGGCGCCTGAACCCGTGGCCAGGGGAGCCAAGCTCACCATCACCGGCAAGCTGTCCCGGGCCGACTGGGAAGACCTGAAGTACCACGGTTTCACAGGCCAGGACGTGAAGCTCCAGTACAAGAAGGCCGGCACCGCTCACTACAGCACGGTCAAGACAGTGAAGACGGGCGAAGCCGGCCACCTCAGCACCAAGGTCACCGCCACCTCGGCGGGCAGCTGGCGCTGGTACTTCCCCGGCACGACAACGACCGCTCGAGTCGTGTCCACCGGGGACGCAGTCAAGCTGAAGTAGCAGCCACGCAAAAGCGCAGCACCCAGGTCACGCCATCCACCGACGGGACCTGGGTCGGCTGTGGGTCAAACACAGCACGGGCGAATGTTCACGAAATTCGGCGACACGGCACTCGCGTCGCCGGTCGAGTGCCATGATCACTCAGCGGCCTCACGCCTCGGCACGTCTTCCGGCGGCTCGGGGGCGCCTCGTGACGACGTAACCACCGGAGGGAACCCGGCATGCGCAAACTCGTCCACTACATCGCCACCACTCTCGACGGCTTCATCGCAGGCCCCGACGGCGACGACCCCACCGGGCCGAACGGCTTCTGGCCCATACCGGCGGACTACATAGAGCATCTCGTGGCCGAATACCCGGAGACCTTGCCGGTCCAGGCCCGGCAGGCACTGTCCGTGACGACGGAGGGCACGCACTTCGACACTGTTCTCGAAGGGCGACGCAGCTACGAGATCGGCCTTGCGGCCGGAATCACCGACGCCTACCCCCACCTGCGCCACCTGGTGTTCTCCCGGACCCTGGCCGAAAGCCCGGACCCGGCCGTCGAACTGGTCGCCGACGACCCGGTGGCGACCGTACGCGAGCTCAAGCGGCAGGACGGCAAGGACATCTGGCTGCTCGGCGGCGCAGAGCTCGCCGGCTCCCTGTACACCGAGATCGACACCTTGATCCTGAAAATCGGCCCCCTGACGGTGGGCAACGGGATCCCTCTGTTCTCCCGCAAGGCCGCCTTCGACCCCAGCACCTGGACACTGGCGGACCACACCGTCCTCAAGAGCGGCGCGGTGTTCCTCACCTACACGCGCGTGGGCGGCTGAGGGCGCTACGGGCCGGCGGCGCTTGTGCGAGCCGGAGCGCCGGGCGAGGCTGCCGGCACTTCTCATGCCCCCGGCTGGGGCTGCCGGGGGCATGAGTGGCCTGGGACATCGGCCTGGCCGTGCTCTCCGCCGACGGCAGGCGCCTGGCCGGCCTTGCCGCGACCGATACCGATACCGATACCGACTGAGGTTCCCACGGGCACTCCGCACGGGTTGCGGAACGGAATGCAGAGTCGGCCCTTGTAGTTGTACGTGCCGTCAACTGCCGTCCGGCGAACTCCCCTTCGGTCGCGCTGGTCCAGCCCTGCGGGCACGTTCGGCGCCCTGCATCGGACGAGCGTCCCGCGCTCCGACTACAACCATGGACCAACTTCGGGTGTCTTCTGGGTGAGCGGAAGAGGGCGTCGTTCTCACCGCACTGTCGGACCAGGGGGCCTTGCATGACTCCATGCCGCGTCGCGGCGGGCACCACGTCCTTCCGAGCCTCTACGACCACCAGCACCCACAGCGTTCTGTTCGGCGGTGTCGCCGGTGAACGGCCGGCTGCGTACGTGCACCGCCCCCAGGACCCGTCCGACCCCTCCGCCTCGGCCGAGCAGGACGCCGCAGGCAATCCGGAAACTCAAGGAGGTTGGCTCCTGTGCGTCACATCACCAGCGCGGCCCTGACAGCCGCGGCAGTGTTCGCCCTCGGTGGCGGCGCGATGATCGCGGCCCCCGCGGCACAGGCCGTGGCGCCCTTCCCGTCCATCGGCTGGCAGCAGCACAACTGCGACTTCGACGGCAACGGGTTCGACGACGTGCTGATCGGCGCCCCGGGCGCCACGGTGAGCGGTGCCAAGGCCGCGGGCTACGTCTCCGTGCAGTACAGCTCGTCGAGCGGCCTCAGCACCACCAAGAAGAGCGTCCTTCACCAGAACACCTCGGGCGTTCCGGGTGCCTCCGAGGCCGGCGACGGCTTCGGCGGCGCCGTGGCCTCCGGTGACCTGGACAACGACGGCTACGACGACGCGATCGTCGGCATCCCCGGCGAAGATCTGGCCGGACTGTCCGACGCGGGCGGTGCCGTCGTCTTCTGGGGCTCGCCGAGCGGGCTGCACGGGTCCGACAGCACCTGGCTGGAGGACACCGGCCGATCGCGGGCCGGCGCCAGGTTCGGTCTGGCCATCGAAGCGGCCCGGTACTTCGCCCCGGACCCGGCAGACCCGGACGCCGGTCCGCGCGACAGCGTCGCCGTCCTGGAGAACGACACGCTGCTGTTCTTCACCTCCGCGCCGACAGCGGCTGCCCGGCAGCTGAAGGCGGTGGACGCGGGAGTCCGTGCCCGGGACGTGAGCCCGCTGGAGACCGGCTTCGCCTTCCGGAGCCTCAGCCACGGCAACTACAACGAGGACTCCTGGGCCGACCTGGCGATCTCCGGTGTGACCACCGGCGACCGGCCCGGCATCGGTGCCACCCAGGTGCTCCACGGCGCGCCCGACGTCGAGGCGCTGGGCGACGGCGGCGCGTTCGAAGGTGGTCCCGCGGTCGTCTCCAGCGACTTCAACCACGACGGCCAGGACGACCTGGCCATCGGCGACACGGGGGTCGGCTCACCCCTCGGTGGGTCCGTCTCCGTCTACCTGGGCAAGGGCGACCTCTCCGGCCTCGACCCGGCCCCGGCCCAGACGTGGACGCAGGACTCCCCCGGCGTCCCCGGCACGGCCGAGGCGGGCGACCGGTGGGGTGCCGAGCTGTCCTCCGGTGACACCGACGGCGACGGCCGCCCGGATCTCGCCATCGGGGCACCCGGGGAGGACGTGGGTTCCGTGTCCGACGCGGGTGCGGTCTGGACGCTGCGTGGCGCACCGGGCGGGCTGACGGCGACCGGGGTGCGCAGCTTCGACCAGAACTCCTCCGGTGTTCCCGGCGCGGCGGAGGCCTCGGACCGCTGGGGCGGCCAGGTGCGGTTGATCGACGCCAACGCCGACGGCCGCTTCGGTCTGCTGGCGGCGGCACCGGGTGAGAACACGGACGACGGTTTCGTATGGGTCCTTCCCGCGTCGTCCTCGGGACTCACCGCCACGGATTCGTGGACCTATGGCGGGGCGCGCCTCGGAGCCACAGCGGCCAACGCGCGGTTCGGCGCGGCGATCGACGAGTAGCGGAAATCCCAGGGAGGCCTGAGAGTTCGCCGGATTCGGGTCAGAACTCACCCTTCCTGTTCCAACCTTACGGGCCGGTGCGAGCCATGCACCGGCCCGTTGGTCCGTGCGTGTTCATGATCCCCTGACGCTGTCGATCAGCCATGGGTCGGCGTCGGGGCGCAGGGTTATGGTCGTGGATGCGGTGGTTCCGGGGAGAGGACGAGTGGTGCAGACGGCGTTCGACGAGTCCGAGCGGCGGACGTGGACGGGGCGGGCCGATGCCTATGCCGCGAGTTTCGCCAAACTCTGCGCGTATCCGGTGCCTGTGCTCCTCGACGCGGCTGGGGTCGCGGAGGGAGTACGGGTCCTCGATGTCGGGGCGGGCACGGGTACCGTCGCCGCAGCCGCATATGCGCGGGGAGCGAAGGTGACGGCGGCGGATGCCGAACCAGGCATGGTCGCCCGGGCCGCGTCGGCGGTTCCGGAAGCTGACGTGCGGCTTGCCGCTCTGCCCCGCCTGCCGTTCGCCGACGACGCGTTCGACGCCGTGGTCGGCAACTTCGTCCTCAATCATGTCGGACGGCCTCGGGACGCCCTGACGGAGTTGCGAAGGGTGACGCGGCCCGGCGGGCGGATCGCCGTCACCATCTGGGCGCTTCCCCCGGCCGCCGGGCAGGCCCTGTTGGGCAGAGCTGTCCAGGCGGCAGGTGTCACGCGGCCGGCTCACCTGCCGGTCCTTGCTCCCGAGGACGACTTCCTCCGTACGGAACAGGGCTTCGCCGCGCTGCTCGGTGAGGCGGGTCTGACAGACGTCGTCTGCGACACCTTGGCCTGGGACCATCGGACGACGGTTGAGGAGTGGTGGAGCGGAGCAGCCGCCGGAGTGGCGACGATCGGCCAGATCGTGACGAGTCAGAAGCCGGCGGTCATTGCCGCGATCAAAGACCACTTCGAGTCGTCGTGCGCGGAGTTCACGGGTCCGGGCGGTGTACTGAGTCTGCCGCACGCAGCGCTGATGGCGCATGGCCAGGCTTGACGTTGCCCGGCCCGCGTGAACGGGCCGCACCCATGGGCCTCGACCGGTCAGACTGCCCTGCCTCCGCCTTTCGGACCCGACAGCCGGACCGTGCCGGCCACCGACGCCATGCAGCCCAGGACGAAGAACCACGCGCCTGAATCGAGGAAGGACAGGTCCCCCGCCCTCCGAGGCCCATCTCGCCGGCCCCCAGCAAGCCCGCGATGCGGTACCGGCCCACCTGCTGCGGATCGGTCGGTTTCAGCCCCTCCATCAGGCTCCCCCTGACTCCCCCGAATCACTGTGCAGGCGCCATTGGAAGCCAGCGGGTCACCGGTGCCCTCACAGGTCACCGTCCTCTGGTCTCAGGCCCGCCCATCACGCAGTACGGCGCGAGCGGGAAGGCTGACGGCGAGCAGGCCGAGGCTCACGGCGGCCGCGGCGAACGCCCCGTACACCAGCGGGGGCACGTACGGGGACTCCCCCGTCAGGCCGCGCATCATCGGGACGAGCGTGGCCGCGGCGATGGCCGTGCCCAGGACCACGCCCGCCACGGCCACCAGCAGACCCTCCCAGCGGAGCATCCGCATCACCTGGAGCCGGGTGGCGCCCACGAGGCGGAGCATGCCCAGTTCGCTGCGTCGGGCGAGGACGGTCATCACCAGCGTGTTGGCGGAGGCGACGGCCGCGAAGCCACCGAGGACACCGGCCATCGTGTAGTTGGCCCAGGCGTTGAGCTCGCGCTCGGTGTCCCGCCCGACGGCGTAGCCGGAAGCGTCGGTGACCTTGCCGAGGGGAGCCAGGGCTCGGGCGTCGCCGCCCCGTACCAGCAGCGTGCTGTCGAAGCCCGATGTGACGTGGGCGACCAGAGTGGCCCGGTCCATGGTCACCGTCGCGAGACCGAGGCCGCGGCCGTACACGGCGACGACTTCGGGGCTGACCCTGGTGCCGTCCGGGAGGTGGAGCGGCAGCCTGTCGCCGATCTCGACCTTCGCCGACGTGGCGAGCGTCCTGTCGATGGCGATCCGGCCTCTTTCGACCCGGTCCAGGCTGCCGCTGAGCACGTCGAGGTCCTGCACCTTCGCGAGCTGCGCGCCGGAGCCGGAGATGCCCTGGGTCGCCGCGCCCTGGAGCCATCGGTCGCCTCCGGAGCCGACCGGCACGAGGACCTGCGTGTCGAGCAGGCCCACGGCCACGTCGACACCGGGCACCCGGGCGGCCCGGGTGACCGCGTCGGCGGGCAGTCCGGCCGGATCCGTGACCACGTGGTCCGCGGTGACGCCGGCGCGCACCTGCTGCGCGGCGACGTGGCTCTCGCTCGTGTGCATGAAGACGAGCGTCGACGCGAAGGCCACGGCCAGCACGATCGGGGTGATCGCGGACGCCAGCCGCCGGGCGTTCGTACGGGAGTTGGCGGCCGCGAGCGAGGCCGCGGCGCTGCCCTCGCGCAGCGCCAGTGAGAACAGCGTGGCGCACAGTCGCGCCACCGGAGGGCCGAGGAGCGCGACGGCGAGCATGAAGAGCATGACGACGCCGAGAGCGGCGTTGGCGGCGTCGTCCCCGGCCGAACGGGCGGCGAGGCCGGTGAGGAACCCGCCCCCGGCGAGGGCGCCGACGCCCAGCCCGGTACGGATCACACCGGGCCGCAGGCGCTCCACCGACGCCTCGGTGAGCGCCTGTCCCGGCTTGATCTTCGAGGGCCCCCGGCCGGCGGCCCAGCCGGCCGCGAGAGCGGTCAGCAGTCCGACGCCGACGGCGACGACGAGCGGGATGAAGGACACGTGCAGGTCCACGGCCTGCGGGACGGCGCCACGGTCCTTCAGCTGCCCGAACCACCAGTGCGCGAGGCCGACCCCGGGCAGGCAGCCGACCAGCCCCGCGGCGGGCGCGATGAGCAGCGCCTCGGCGGCGACCGCGCGGCGGATCTGCCGCGGGGTGGCCCCGATGGCGCGCAGCAGCGCGAATTCCCGGGCGCGCTGGGCGACGGACAGCGCGACCGTGCCGGCCGCCGTGAAGACGGCGACCACGGCGGCGATCCCGCCGAAGGAGCCGCCGAGGCCGGTGAGCGTCTCCTTCGCGTACCCGAGGCCGCGCTCCTCCACGGCGCCACGGTCCTCGCCGGTGTACACCTTGGCGCCGGAGCCGGCGAGCGACCTTTTCACGTCGGCGGCAAGGGCGTGGGTGTCCACTCCGGTCCTCGCCAGTACGGCGATCGCGTCGGCCCTGCCCGGATGCCCGGCGAGGGCTGGGGCTTGCGCGTCGGCGAACCAGCCGGTGGCGGCCCTGGTCACGTCGCCGGATCCGGCCTTCGCCACTCCGGAGATTCTGAAGTCGGCACGCCCGGTGGCGGTTTCGAGCGCGACCGTGTCGCCGATGCCGGCCTTCGCGGTCCTCGCGGCCCGGGCGTCGAGCACGACCTCGCCGGTACGGGGCGCGGCCCCGGAGACGAGCGCCGCGCCGGTGAAGGCGTGCGATCCCCAGCCGTGCCCGGTCAGCGTGCCGTCGCCCTGACGCACCGGGAACGCGAAGTCCGGCACCGCCGCCTTCACGCCGGGCACGCGGGCCGCCTCGCGCGCCAGGGCGCCGTCCACGCGCGCCGTGTCCGGCAGCGGTGCCGGGGAGTCCGACCGGCTGTCGCCGCTGCCCGTGACCAGGTGGGCGTACTGGTCGGCCGCCACGACGACCGGCGCCCTCGCGTAGCGCTCCGCCGGTACCGAGGCACGGGCGCCCGTCTCCAGGAGGATTCCGCAGGCGGAGACGATCAGCGCCGACATCATCAGCGCGATGAACGTGCCCGCGAACGAGGCGGGTTTGAAGCGCACGGCCGCACGGGCGAGGCCGTTGGGAGCGAGGCTCCTCACGCCGCGGCCCTCGCCATCGCGCCCGTCCGGGAGGTCAGGGCGGCCATCCGCGCCGCGATTTGCTCCGGCGAGCCACGGTCGAGGCCGCCGGCGAAGACACCGTCCACGAGGAACAGCACGCGGTCGGCCCAGGCGGCCGCGGCGGGGTCGTGGGTGACCATGACGACGGTGGCGCCGAGGGTGTCCACGGCGTGCCGGAGCAGGCCGAGGACCTCGGCGGCCGTGGTGGAGTCCAGGGCGCCGGTGGGCTCGTCGGCGAAGATCACGTCTGGGCGGGCGACGAGCGCGCGGGCGATGGCGACGCGCTGCTGCTGGCCGCCGGAGAGCTGGCCGGGCCGACGCCCGGCCTTGTCGGCGAGCCCGACCTGCGCCAGCATCTGGGCGGCGCGGCGGCGGTCCCGGCGCTGTCCGGCCAGACGCATCGGGAGCAGCACGTTCTCCTCGACGGTGAGGGACGGCAGCAGGTTGAAAGCCTGGAAGACGAAGCCGAGGCGGCTGCGGCGCAGTTCGGTGAGCTGGTTCTCACGCATACGGGTGATCTCCGTGCCGCCGAGGCGCACGGACCCGGCCGACGGCCGGTCGAGGCCGGCGGCGCACTGGAGGAACGTGGACTTGCCGGAGCCGGACGGGCCCATGACCGCGGTGAAGGTACCGCGGGACAGGACGAGATCGACGCCGTCGAGGGCGTGCACGGCGCTCTTGCCGCGGCCGTACTGCCGCCGGACGCCGCACAGTTCGACAGCGGGACCGGACGTGCCCTGAGGCTCCGGCTGGTCGTCCGTCTTCCGGCGCCTGTTCCCGCGCAGCCTCAAAGTTCCGCCCTCTCACGATCTTCGCGTAGCGATACCTCGAAGCTACGGATCGCGGTCACGGCGGACCATGGCGGCTGCTGGCGGATCGGGGGTGGGGTTAACCCGAAGCCGGGTGACGACGCGGCTGCTGCCGTACACCTGGGCGTCGGACCGACAGGGCGCACCCGTCCCGCCGGAACCGCCGACGGGCGGGACTGCGGGGGTCACGGCTTGCGGGCCGCTTCGCCGCCGGGGCCCGCCTCGCCGTAGAGGCCCACTTCCTGACGCCGTCAGGCCTTGCGGGCCATCCCGGCGGCGATGAGGTGTTCCCAGACGGTGAGTTCCCGCTCCCCGCCGTCGCCCCACGGCTTGCCGACCTCTGCGGGGCGCCACAGGGAGGCGGGGACGACTCCCGGATCAAGGATCTGCAGACCGTCCAGCAGGGAGGCTATCTCCTCGTCGGTGCGCCAGCGGCCGCGGCCGAACGTCTGCTGGAGGACCTTCTCCGCCTCGGCCGTCTCCGGGTTGTTGCCGGAACGGAAGTGGCTGACGAAGAAGTAGCTTCCGGAGGGCACGCGGTCGCGCCAGTAGCGGACGATCGCGGCAGGGTCCTCCTCGTCGTTGACGTGGTGGAGGATGGCACTGAACACGACGGCGACCGGGCGTTCGAAGTCGATCATTTCCCGGGTCTCGGGGTGGTTGTAGACGGCCTCGGGGTCACGGACATCGGCCTCGATGACCCGGGTCCGGTCGTTCTCCTCCAGCAAGGCCCGCCCATGGACGAGCACTTGAGGGTCGATGTCGACGTACACCACGCGGGACTCCGGGGTATGGCGTTGCGCCACCTGGTGCACGTTGTCGGCGGTCGGCAGACCACTGCCCAGGTCGATGAACTGGGTCACGTCGGTGGTCGTCGCTATCTCCGCGATGGCCCGGGTCAACGCGGAGCGGTTGGCGAAGGCGATCGCGACCGAGCCGGGAAGGTCGCGTTTGAACACGTCGCCGATCTCCCGGTCCACGGCGTAGTTGTCCTTGCCGCCCAGCAGATAGTCGTAAACACGCGCGATACTGGGCTTGGTTGCGTCGATCGAGGTGCCTTCGCTCGTCATGACGACCATCCTCCCCTGCGCGAGATCCCGCTGCCCAGCACTTCGGACGATCGAACCGGCCGCGGGGTCTGGCATCTTGTGCTTCTCTTCAGCCCGGGTACGAGATCGAGCCCAGCGGCGGACAGGGGCTGAGCGCGGTGCCGACGCCGGGGCGTTCGACGAAGGCCCGTGCAACGGCGGCTTGTCGGCGCTGGGATTCCAGCTCGTCGGCCCGCCAGGCATCGCGCCTGGCGCGCGAGTAGTCCCACGAGTCGTCGATGACACTCAGGCTGATGTTGCCGGAGCTGCGCTGGATGTCCGCGTTCGTGGCGGCCTGTTGGAGCGAGGTCTGGGCCGCGGCGAGATCGATGCGGGTGATCAGGACGCCGGCGGTGTTCGGTGTGCGGGTCGGGAGGGGAGCCTGGGGCAACAGCGACACCCCGACGTCGTGGCGGCCGATGTTGTCGATGCTCGCCCTCTGGGCGTCTCGTGACATGACCTGCATCTCCTGATGCAGCCAGAAGAACTCGTCGAGGTCGGCAGGTGTGACGCGCATCCGCTGGTACACGGCGCGGAAGTGGGGATCGTTGTGCAGCGGTTGCAGAGCGGGCATGTGGAGCGCCACGCAGTCGTTGTAGCCCGCTGTCACCGCCACGTCGAGGTGGGAGAGCGCCTGCCCTGTCTGTCCCCGCGCGACGGCCAGGCCGGCGAGCCCGGCGTTGCCCGCGGCGACGAGCCAGGTGCCGTCGGGGCCGAGCGCCGCGGCGCGCGCGACGACGTCGTGGAAGCCCGCGGTGACGTCGACCTGCTGGGGGACACCGAGGAACGTACGCGCGAGCGAGGAGAGGACGCTCTGTCCCGGAACCACCGCGGCGGCAGCGTTGGCCATGTTTGCCACCAGCAGTTCGTGAACACGTGCGGCCAGTGAGTTGACCGTGTCGACCATGGATTTCCTCGGATCTCGGTGCTGAACAGTGCCTGCACGGAATTCTTTCCAGGGGACGAACCGGGGAAGATCAAAACGGCCGAATCCGGGATCGCACGAGCCGCCCGGTGGTAGGCCGCCGAGGCCGAGGGCCCCGGGATCAAACCGTTGGCCTGCCACGAGCCGCTCCGGCGAGAATGGGCGGATGATCGCCGCCTCGCCCGGAGGACCCGTCGAGCCTCCACGGATCGTCACCGAGCTCGCGGCGGGTTGGTCGGCACGGGCCGTATGGGAGAACGAGCTCGGCGGACTGACGTTCCGGATCAGCTCCGGTGACACGCAACGGTTTGTGAATTGACATCCTCCCCCTCTTAAACGAGGGGGATTCCAACCCGGCTGGGTTGAGGTTCACGGACGCTCGACCGCTGTTCGGGCGGTGTCGTCCCTCCGGCACCGGCTGTTCGCCGGGGGCGGGGGATCCCGCCCTGTCCTGCCGCGACGTTGACTGCTGCGTTGGTATCGGCGTTGCAGGCGAAGCCGCAGAAGGAGCAGACGAACTCGGCTTGGCTCTTGCGCGAGTTCTTGTCGATCCAACCGCAGACACTGCAGCGCAGACTGGTGTAGGGGGCGGGGACGTCTTCGACCCGGCCCGGGGCCTTGTGCCCGGTGCGCCGGCGGAGCAGGCCCCAGCCCCGGGCCAGGATCGCCCGGTTCAGCCCGGCCTTCTGCCTGACCTGCCTGCCGGGCTGCTCGGTGGTTCCCCTGGCCGAGCGGGTCATGTTCTTGATGTTCAGCTTCTCGAACCGCACCAGGCCGTAGGTGCGGGCCAGCATCGTCGAGGTCTTCTCGCACCAGTCCTTGCGCCGGTCGGCCTCACGCGCTTTGAGCCTGGCCACCTTGGCGTACTCGGCGCTCTTCTGCTCGCTTTCCTTCGGGGCACGTGCGGCACGTCGCTGGTGTTTACGGACCTGCGCGCGTTCCTTCACGGTGAGCTGCGGGCAGTTCAGCATCCGCCCATCCGAGAGGGCGGCCGTATTTTTCACGCCCCGGTCGATACCGATGACCTCTCCGGTGCCGGGTGCGGCGAGCGGTGCGGGGATGACCGCGAAGGCGATGTGCCACCGGCCGTTGCGCAAGGTGACACGGAACGTCTTCGCGGCGGGCAGCGCGGTCCGGGTAAGGCGGAAGCGGACCCAGCCGCAGCCGGGCACCTTCACCCGCGCCCACCGGCGGTTCAGCTTCTGCACCACCACCAAGCGGCCCATGACCTGCCTGCCGGTCTTCGCGTTCAGCTTCGGTGAACCGTCCTCGGCCAACTCCGGGACGCGGTCGGTGCCGATGACACGAAAGCCCTCATGCACGAACTTCTTGCGCCAGGTCGGCTCACCGAACCCGGACGTGAAGCGGGCATTCTTCGCTGTGGTGAAGTCCTTCAGGGCCTGTTGCTGCACGTCCGCGTTCCCCATGCCGAGCCACTCGTTGTCGCGCCGGGCCTCGGTGAGCTGGCGGCACTGCCCGGCGAAACCCGGCGCTGACCTGCGGCCCGGGCGCCAGTGCGCATGCTGTTCGACCGCCAGGTTCCACACGTACCGGGCGTGCGCGCAGTGCAGCAACATCTGCTGCTCCTGCGCGCACGTGGGGTACATACGGAACCTTGCCATGCCGTCACTGTAATAGCGCAATAACGCCATAACGGAGGAATGTTCAAATTCACGCTTCGCATCCCGAAGAACCCCACGCCCGGCTCACCGCTCAACCGGCCGCCGACCGGCGGCCCCCTCGACGCCGAGATCCTGCACCTGCTCGATATCGCCCTCGACACCGTCAGGGCGACGACGAATCGCCCTGACAGCGATTCCTCTGCCCCTGCCCTGCTCCACAGGGACTCGCATTCACCCCCGGCCCGAAGGCCAGGGCACCCTGCAAGGAAACGCAGTGGAACTACGGTCCGGGATGGGAGGAACCGCTGCTCGAAGCCTACGGGGTCGAGCCGGACCGGAAACGGATCATGTACTACCGGCTGTTGTGGGAACTCTCGGACTGAGCGGTGCGTCCGGACCGACCGATTGATGATCCGTCGTACCGGGCAGGGGTGGGATTCGGCGGTGAGTCCGCAGGTGATGAGGTCGACCACCGCGATCTCATACCCCCCATGACACTCACGGTGTGCCGCGGAACTCGTCGTACAGCTGCGGTAGGAAGCCCGCGAGATGATTCATCTCCGATGCGCAGTGGTGCAGCATGTCGGTGCCCAATGTGCTCGGCATCAGGCGCGGCGCGAGGACGGGCAGCGGGGTACGGCCGATGCGGCGCCCCAGGGGGAGGCGAGCGCCCGCCCGCCGGCGGACGGCGACAACGAGCAGGCGGGGAGGTCGAGGATGCCGGTGTCGTTGAGGAAGAACCGGGACCGCATCTCGGCTCCGTCGTCGGTCGGGCGTACCTGGTGGATGAGCCAGCCGATCGCGACGGGGTGGGTGCTGAGGGTGACCCGGGCGCAGATGTGCGTGGTACCGGACGATGCGGGGATGCCCATCTTCTCCGGATCGAGGAACCGGATGGCCAGCTTCTGGAGACGGCCGCCGATGTACTCGTCGACGTAGGAAACGTTGCCGATGTAGCGCTGCCGGTCGGTCAGGGTCCGGTCCGCGCTGCGGTCCTCCCCGAGCGCCGCGTACTGGTGGGCGTCGGGGAACCACAGTTTGTAGCGGGCGCTCTCCGTGCTGTGCCAGCCGAACCACCAGTCCCACATCTTTGCGGTGACGCCGGGCATGGGCGTCAGGACGCCGACCATGACCACGCCGCTGGACAGTCGGGTCCAGCCGCTCTCCAGGTGCTCGTAGCCGGGCCGGGTGATCCGGTCGGCCGGAAGAGCCGCACGGTCAGCGGTGCTCAGCTCGTACAGCATCGGGAGTCTCCATGCGGGCTCGCGACGCGCGAGCAGGGCGGGATCGTGGGGCGAACCGAGTCATGTCGATCGGTCTCTGCGTTCGGTGCCCAGGCGGGCGTAGTAGTCGATGAGGTCGGGAGCGTCCACCGTGGCCGGGTTGACGACTTCTTCGGCCGGGGCGCCCTGGAGGAGGCGTTTGACGGGGACTTCCAGCTTCTTGCCGGTGCGGGTGTGCGGGATGCCCGGCACTTCGAGGATCTCGTCGGGGACGTGGCGGGGCGATACGCCGCTGCGGATCGCGTCCTTGATCTGCCTGCGCAGGTCGTCGCCCAGGACGGCTCCGGCCGTCAGGGTCACGAACAGCGGCATCCAGTAGCCGCCGTCGGGCTCTTCCGCGCCGATGACGAGGGCTTCGGTGATCTCGGGGAGGCGTTCGACGATGTCGTGGATGTCGGCGCTGCCCAGGCGGACGCCGTTGCGGTTGAGGGTGGAGTCGGACCGGCCGTGGACGATGACCGAGCCGTGCCGGGTGAGGGTGATCCAGTCGCCGTGGCGCCAGATGCCGGGGTAGGCGGTGAAGTAGGCGTCGCGGTAACGGGTGCCGTCGGGGTCGTTCCAGAAGTACAGCGGCATGGACGGCATGGGGCGGGTGACGACGAGTTCGCCGACCTGGCCGGTGACGGGGAGCCCTGCGGTGTCGTAGGCGGCCAGCGCCACACCGAGGTTGGGTGCCGAGAGTTCTCCGGCCCAGATGGAGGTGCTGGGTGCGCTGCCGGCGAAGCCGGAGACGATGTCGGTGCCGCCGCTGGTGGAGGCGAGCAGGACGCCCTCGCCGACGTGGTCGCGGACCCAGGGGTAGGCGGAGGCGGGAAGGGCGGAGCCGGTGCAGCCGACCACGCGGACGGACGACAGGTCGTGGACGGCGGGATCGATGCCGAACTTGGCCATGCCCAGCAGGTATTGGGGGCTGGTGCCGAAGACGGTGACGCGGTGACGGGAGGCCAGTTTCCACAGGATGTCGGGTTGTGCGAAGGGTGCTGGGCTGCCGTCGTAGGTACAGGTCGTGGCGCCGGTCAGGAGGGTGGAGGCGATCAGGTTCCACATCATCCAGTGGGTTGTCGTGTACCACAGGAGGCGGTCTGCGGGACCGAGGTCGGAGTGCAGGCCGAGGGTTTTGAGGTGCTCCAGCAGGACACCGCCGTGGCCGTGCACGATGCCCTTGGGCAGGCCCGTGGTGCCGGAGGAGAAGACGACCCACAGGGGGTGGTCGAACGGTACGGGGGTGCAGGTGAGTTCTTCCGAGCGGCTGGAGGCGTCCGTCCATGGGACGACGAGCGAGGGATGGTCGCGGGACGGCCAGGGCAGGCCGACGTGGTCCACGAGCAGGGTGGCCTTCAGTGTGGGCAGCGCGCCGGCCAGTTCGAGGGCGGCGTCGCGCCGGTCGTGTGTGGTGCCGTTGAAGAGGTAGCCGTCGGCGGCGACCAGAACGGTCGGCTCCAGCTGGGCGAACCGGTCGGCGGCCGCCGTGGGGGCGTAGTCCTGCCCGCACACCGACCAGACGGCCCCCAGGCTCGCGGCGGCCAGGAACGCGACGATGGCGTGCGGCGTGTTGGGCAGGTAGCCGACGACGCGGTCGCCGGGCCGGACACCCAGGTCGCGCAGGGTGGCTGCGACGGAGGCGACCTGCGCGCGCAGCTGCCTGCCCGTCAGCTCGTAGGCGGCTCCGGTCTCGTCCAGGGCGATGACGGCGCTCTGGTCGTCGGGGAGATGACGCAGGGCGTGGTGGGTGTAGTTGAGGGTGGCTCCGGTGAACCAGCGGGCGCCGGGCATGGTCTCTTCGGCGAGCACCTGCTCGTAGGAGGTGTCGGCGTCGATGTCGAAGTACTCCCACACGGCACGCCAGAAGCCTTCCAGGTCGGTGACCGACCAGTGGTGCAGGGCGGCGTAGTCGGTGCCGTCCAGTCCGGCGTGGCGGGCGAAGTCGGCGATGCGGCTGTCGGCGACGTCCTTCGGGTCGGGTGTCGTGAAGGGGGCCGGGTCGGGGCTGGTGGTCATCGGGTGGCGCTCCTCAGCGAGCTCTTCCGGGCGGTCCGTGGGCGGGGGCGAGGGCGAGGGCTGCGCGTGGTGTGCAGGAGGAATGCCCAGGCGGCGGTGTCGGTGAAGGAGTCGCTTCCGGTGGGGATGACATCCAGGACGACGCGGTCGGGGCGCAGGAGGACGGCGTCCGCCCGGCCGGCGCGCAGCCAGGCGGCGAGGGTGCCGTCGTCGCCCAGTTCGGTCACGCGGATCGGGCGGGCGCCGAGGCTGTCGGCGAGGGCGCTCAGCGAGGGGGTGGGAACGTCGGCGGTCAGGATGGTGAAGGAGTCGCCGAGCAGGTCGTCGAGGCGGGTCCTGCCGGTGTCGGTGTCGGTGTCGGTCCACGGCTGCGGGCAGTGGGTGCCCGCGAGGCCGCGCCGGCCGGGCCGCGTCCGGCGTCGTACGAGCGGCCCGGTGGTCAGGGCTGGACTGAGGTCGCGGCCGGCCGCTGCGGTGAGGCCGGGTACGCGGCAGGCCGCGGCCAGGAGTCTGCGGCGGAGTGCGGCGGCGCCGTCCTGGCCGCCGGTCATGGCCCAGCCCATGGCGACCGCGAGGCGGATCATGTGCCGGGCGTGTGGTCTGCGTTCGCTCTCGTAGGTGTCCAGCAGCCGTTCGTCGGCGCCCTGTCCGAGGACGCGGGCCAGTTTCCAGGTGAGGTTGTAGGCGTCGCGCAGGCCCGAGCACAGCCCCTGCCCGACGAAGGGCGGAGTCAGGTGGGCGGCGTCGCCCAGGAGGAAGACCCGTCCGCTGTGCCACCGGTCGGCGACCAGCGCCCGGAAGGTGTACCGACTCTCGCGGACGACCTCGAAGTCTCCTTCGTACGAGGGTGGCAGCCATGGGGCGAGGAGTTCTCGGACCGTCTCGTGGCCGTCTTCCAGGCGGAACTCCCAGCGGTAGCGGTCCTCGCCGACGCGCATGAAGGTGGCCGGCCGGTGGGGGTCGCAGATCTGCTCGACGCCCTCCCAGCAGCGGACGTCGGCATCGGTGCGGATGTCGAGGACGGTCCAGCGCTCTTCGAAGCGCAGGTCTTCCCAGGCGGCGCCGATGGCGGTGCGGGTGATGCTGTTCGCACCGTCGCAGCCCAGGACGGCCTCCGCCCGCAGCTGGTGCTCGCCGTGCTCGTCGCGGTAGGTCACGCGGACGGGGCCCGCGCCGTCCGGGCGGATGGCGGTCACTTCCGCGCCGCTGCGCAGTTCGCACTCCGGGCGCAGGGTGAGGGCGTCGCGCAGCAGCCGCTCCAGCTCGGGCTGGTCGAACATGCTGGTCTGCGGGTAGCCGTGGTGGCCGAGCGCCGCTCGCGGGAACTCGGCCATCACCCGGTGCCGGGCGTCCAGCAGCCGCAGTCCGCGGGCCGGGCGGCTGATCGCGGTGAACTCCTCACCGACACCGGCGGCCTGGAGGATCCGGTGGACCTCGTCGTCGGCTGCGACGGCGCGGGGCAGCGGGTAGGGGGCGTGGTGGCGTTCCAGGACGACGGTGCGTACTCCGCGCCGGGCCAGGAGGAGGGCGGCGGTCACGCCCACCGGTCCGGCGCCGATGATCACCACGGGTATGTCGGCCGGGATGTGCTCGACGGTCATGTGCGGCTCGTTTCGGGTTCAGTTCACGTCGGTCACGTCGCGTCGGTCACTTCGCGTCGGACACGGAATTGCGTTGCTCGCCGAGGTCGATGCGCCCGTCCGGGGTGGCGATGGTCGCGGTCACGATGTCGCCGGGGCGCAGGTAGTGAGGATTGCGGGCCTGGCTCTTGAAGAACGTCTTCCATTTCACTGCGGGCGGCAGGAGGGCGCCGATCTTCTCGATGGCCTTCGGCGGGGCTTTGAGAGCGGTGCCGCCGGGGGTGCCGGTCAGCAGGAGGTCTCCGGCGTCGAGGGTCTGGAACCGGGCGAGGAGTGTCAGCGCCTCGGCCGGCCACACGATCATGTCGGTGAGGGTGCGGTCCTGGCGGAGGTCCCCGTTGACGCTCAACTTCAGTCGCAGGTCGAGGAGGTGGGCGAAGTCTTCCGCGTCCAGCAGGGCCAGGTGGGGGCCGGTGGGCGTGAAGGTCGGGTACGACTTGCTCTCGTAGAACTGCGTCTTGGTCAGCTGCACGTCCCGCGCGCTGACGTCGTTGGTGATGACGAGGCCGGCGACGTACGAGGGCAGGTCGCCCTCCTGGACGACGGTGCCGACGGGCAGCGGCGCGGCCATGACCAGGCCGAGTTCCACCTCGTAGTCGAGGAACCGTACGTGCCGGGGGCGGACGATGGCATCGCCCGGGCTACTCACCGAGCCGGACGCCTTGCGGAAGAAGGCGGGCGGTATGTCGCCGGTGAAGCCCGAGTCGCGGGCGTGGCTGCGGTAGTTGACCATCTGGGCGACGACCCGGCAGGGGGTGGTGACCGGGGAGAGGGCGGCCAGGTCCGCGACGGGCGTGCCCGCCGCGGTGCTCTCGGCGGCCTCACGGACGGCCTGGCGGTCGGCGATCAGGTCCGCGGTGGTGACGGCCTTGGTGTCGATGAGAACGGCGTGCTCGTCGCGCACCACCCACCAGCCGTCGGCGGTGCGCAGGATGTTGGTACTCATGTCGGTGCCTTTGTGAGGGGGCGGGGTCAGGAATTGATGGCCTTCATCAGGCCGAGCAGACGGGCGGGGTCCAGCTCGTTGTCGCCGCGCAGGGCCTGGATGACGTCGCGGATCCGTTGCGGGGAGGGGCTCGCGCCGAGGAAATCGCGGGTGGCGGGCGGCCCCCACTGGGCCAGTCCGCTGGTCGACATCGGCGCCCAGCCCGGTTCGAGGTCGCGGGAGAACAGGTCGCCGTCGGCGAAGTGCTCCAGCATGAAGCGGTCGGGGTCGCGCCAGTAGTCGAACAGCTGACTGCCCTGGATGTGCCGGCCGATGCCCCAGCTGCGCTTGTAACCGCGCTCGCCCAGGTATTCGCCGCCTGCCGCGATCGAGTCCAGGTCGGTGACCTGGTAGGCGGAGTGGACGTATCCGTTGGCGGGGCCGAGGTGCATGGCCAGGGTGTGGTGGTCGACGGGCAGACTGCCCTGGTCGCAGCGGATGAACGCCATCGTCGGACCGCGCCCGCGCTGCCCGTCCAGGAACAGGAAGTCCGACACGATCATGCCGAGGGTGTCGAGGTACCAGTCCAGTGCCCTCGCGAACACCCGCGTCTCCAGCACCACGTGTCCCAGGCGCTGGATCCGGGACGGCTCCCGCGGCGGGCGCTGGGTGGCGTCGGTGCGACGCCGCTCGGTGCCGGAATTGAGGAGCTGCGGCTGCTGCCCCGGCAGTTCGGGGAGCGGTTCCGCGCAGTGCACGACCCGTACCGGAAAGCCGGAGGGGTCGAGCAGGTCGACCACCGTGCCGCCGCCGGGCACGTCCGCGCCGCGCACGTCCGCACCGGTGGCGCGCGCCAGGCGGTCCAGGTCGCCCCGTTCGGCCGCGCGGAAGGCGGGGCCGATGAAGCGGGACGTGCGGCCGCGCCGGATCACCATGCAGGGCGATCCGGAGAAGGTGCCCCGCAGCCACAGTTCGTGCTCGGTGCGCGCGGCGGTCCGGAAGCCGAAGTCGCGGGCGAAGACTTCCGCCCGCTCCAGGTCCGGCTTCTCGAATTCCAGCCAGGCCAGGTCCGCCACCTTGATCACGGGGTTCCGGGAGCGTCCCGGATGCTCACCGCGCTGGGCACCCTGCTCACTGTGGAGGTCTTGATGGGCCGTCTTTGCGTCAGTCCCGTCGAGGCGGGTTTCAGACATGGTGTCCTCCCAGCAACATCGCCGTAATGATGAAATCATCAACTGTGACGGTTCCGTCGTCAATACGTTCGCGACGAGAAATGATGAGTTCATCAGGACTGCGGCAGTCATCGCCTCGGCGGTTAGAATCTGCGCATGCCTACGTCAGCCCCGCCCGGCAACCGTTTCGACCGGCGCCGCGCCAAGACCCGCGGCGCCCTCGTCCACGCGGCCCGGCAGATCCTTGCCGAATCCGGGGACACCAGCGCCAGCATCCAGGTGATCGCCGAACGCGCCGACGTCGGCTTCGGCTCCTTCTACAACCACTTCCAGTCCAAGACGGAGCTGTTCGACGCGGCCGTGGTCGACGCCCTGGAGGAGTTCGGCAGGACCTTCGACGAGCGCCTGACCGGCATCGACGACCCGGCCGAACTCGTCGCGGCCGGTTTCCGCCTCAGCGCCCGGCTGACCACGTCCCACCCGGACCTGATGCAGGTCCTGCGCCGCTGCGGCCTGTCCCACATCCACTCCGAGAACGGCCTGGCCGCCCGGGCGGTGCGGGACCTCCAGGCGGGTATGGCCTCCGGCCGCTTCACCGCCCTCGATCCGGCGGTCGCCCTCACGGCGCTGGGCGGAACCCTCCTGTCCCTGGTGGAGCTGCGGTTCGCGCGCCCCGACCTGGACGGGGACGAGGCAGCGGCGAACCTCGCCGAGATGGTCCTGCGCATGCTGGGCGTCCCGCCGGACGAAGCCCGCGAGGTCGCCCGACGCCCGCTTCCCGACCTCGTCTCCCCCGTCGCCTGAAGCGTGGCGCGGAAGCCCCTGACTTGCAGGTCAGGGTCCTGGCCCGGGTGTCCTGATCGCGCGGCCGGACGAGGTTGCGCTCGGCATCGACCTGATGGACGCCAAGGCCGTGCTGCGCCGTGTGCTGGACGGTGACTGCACAGGAACGCTTCCCGGGATGGAACGACTGGCCCGCAGGCTTCGGGAGTCCGGCATCGCTGCCGCAGTTACTCGCTCTCAAGACCCCTCGCGCGAACTCCCGCACCAGCCGGTCGAGTTCCCCCGTCAGGACGCGCCGAGCCGGCGAAGCGGAACGTGATCTCGAACTTCCGCCGGCAGCCCCCTTTCCTGGTCGGGTCCCTCCAGGATGGGCAGGACAGGCGGAGCGTGAGATCACTGCGGGCGCGAGGGAGCGTGCCGCCGTCGACTCGCCACCGGAGCATCCGAAGGGCGTGGCGTTGACACTCAAGGGGCGGGCCGGGGAACGCCGAGTCCTCGAAGGGTTCGTGGCAGGAATGCGTGACGGGCTCAGCAAGGTGACGGTGCTGCGCGGAGACGCCGGGATCGGCAAGACCGCGCTGCTGGACTACGCGGCGGCGGAGGCCGCCGACCTGCGCGTGGTCTCGGTGGCGGGGATCGAGTCCGAGAGCGCAGGGTTCCCCTTCGCCGCGCTGCACCGGATGCTCATCCCGCTGGTGGACGGACGGGACGGCCTGGACGCGCTCAAGCACTCCGGAGCGCTGCCGCCCACCCAGCACGACGCGCTGCGCGTGGCCTGCGGACTGGCCGACGGCCCGCCGGCCGACCGGTTCCTCGTCGGGCTCGCGGTGCTGACCCTGCTCGCCGAAGTGGCCAGGAAACGCCCGGTACTGTGCTGCGTCGACGACATGCAGTGGCTCGACGACGAATCGCTGGGCGTCCTGTCCTTCGTGGGCCGACGGCTCCACGCCGAGGGCGTCGGTCTGCTGTTCGCGGCCCGCACCGGTTTCGAAGTACCCGCGGGGCTGCCGGTCATCGAAGTAGGAGGCCTGGCGGACGAGTTCGCCCTGGAACTGCTGCGCGAGGCTGTCCCCGGTCAGCTCGACGCCCGGGTCGCGGCCAGGATCGTCACCGCGACGTCCGGGAACCCCCTGGCGCTGGCCGACCTCGGAGAGGAGCTCTCCGCCGAGCAGCTCTCCGGGGGACTCGCCCTGCCCGAACCGCTGCCTCTCGGCGGCCGGCTGGAGGCCCACTACCTCCGGCAGGTGCGGGCGCTGCCGGAACCGGCCCGGACCTGGCTGCTGCTGGCCGCCGCCGAGCCGGGCGGCGATCTCGGATACGTCACCGGCGCGGCGCGGCGCCTCGGCGTCGACCCCGAGGCCTCCGGCCCCGCCGAGACCGAGCGGCTCGTGGTGCTGCGGACCATCGCGCGGTTCCGGCATCCCCTGGTGCGGTCCGCGGTCTACGGCGGCGCGAACGGCGGCGAGCGCCGACGCGCCCATCGCGCCCTGGCCGAGGTCACCGACCGCCCGGCCGACTCCGACCGGCGCGCGTGGCACCTCGCCGCGGCGGCGCTCGGCCCGGACGAGGCCGTCGCCGCCGAGGTGGAGCGGGCGGCCGACCGGGCGGGCGCGCGCGGTGGCTACGCGGCCCGCGCCACCTTCCTGACCAGGGCCGCCGAACTCACCTCGCGGGCAGGGACACGCGCCGAACGGCTGCTGGCCGCGGCCGAGGCCGCGCTGCGCGCCGGAGCGCCGGTGCAGGCGGAATCGCTCCTCGACACCCTCGACGTCTCACTGCTCGACGACGTCGGCCGGGGCAGGGCGCTGCTCGTCCGCGCGCACACCGTCATCGCGCTCGGCGACGCCTGTTCGTTCGCCAAGGCGCCGGCGCTGTGCCTGAACGCGGCCCGTTCCCTGACCGGCGGAGCACCCGACCTCGCCCGTGAGGCGCTGCTCAGGGCCGTCGAGCGTGTCATCACCGCCGAACACCTCACGGAGGGGACGACACCGGCCGAGATCGCCCGAGCCATCGAGGAACTGGTGCCGCGCGACGCGCCCGCCACCGGTGTCGACCTCGTACTGCGCGCGTTCGCGGTCCTGGCCACCGACGGGTACGAGAGCGCCGTGCCCTACCTGCGGAGGGCCGCCGCGATGCTGCTCGACCCGCGGACCTGCGACGAGGACGTGCTGCTCGGCCAGGTGCCCGTCATCACCATGACCATGGTCCTGTGGGACGAGGAGGCGCACACCGCCGTCATCCGGCGCGGTGCCGACATCAGCCGACGGGCGGGCGCCCTGTGGCAGTTGGACTCCGCCCTGTACTGCGCCTCCATGTCCGAGACCAATCTCGGCGAACTGGCCGCCGCCGACGACCTGTTGACCGAGGGTCACCAGATCCGATCCGCGATCGGTGCCAACGACGAGGTGTGGGCCATCTACCGGCACCCGGAACTGCTCGCCTGGCACGGTGAGGCCGACGATCTCGACACCGTCCTGCGCGGCTCGATGGAGGCCGGAACCCGGCTCGGCGCGGGCGCCGTCGCGTCCATCGCCCGCATCGGCGCCGTCGTCCTGGCGCTGAGCCGCGGCGACTACGCGCAGGCACGCGCCACCGCCCACGAACTGATCGAGCACGACGTCCTCGGGGTGCACTCCCGGCTGCTGCCCCACCTCGTCGAGGCGGCGGTGCGCTGCGGCGACCGCGTGCTGGCCTCGGCCGCACTGCGTACGCTCACCTCCCGCGCCACGGCCGCGAACACACCGTGGGCGCTGGGCGTACTGGCTCGTTCGGAAGCGCTGCTCGCTCCCGCCGACGAAGCCGAACCGCTCTATCGCAAGGCGATCACCCTGCTCTCCGGCACCAGGGCCCGCTCCGATCGCGCCGTCGCCCATCTGCTGTACGGCGAGTGGCTGCGCCGCCGCAAGCGCCGCAAGGACGCCCGTGAGCAATTGCGTACGGCCCTGGCGATGTTCGACGGCATGCGGGCCATGGGCTACGCGGCGCGCAGCGCCCAGGAGTTGGCCGCGACCGGGGAACACCCCCGCCGTGGATCCGCGGGACCGCAGCCCGCCCTGACCCCGCAGGAACTCACGATCGCCCGGCTAGCGAAGGACGGCGCGACCAACGCCGAGATCGCCGCCCAGCTCTTCATCAGCGCCGGCACGGTCGACTACCACCTGAGAAAGGTCTTCCGGAAGCTCGACGTCACCTCCCGACGCCGGCTCGGCGAGGCGCCGGGGCTCTGAGCCCGGAGCCGGGCCCAGGTACTCCCTCGCACCGCCGGTGCAGGGGCCGGTCCGCCGATCCAGGCGGCTGGGCGGACCGTTCGCAGGGCGCGGACACCCGGTGACGCGACCGGCACGCGGCGGTCACGACTACGCGCCGCACGGGATTCGGGGCCGCCCGTTCCCGGCGGACGATCAACCGGTCGGAAATCGTCCGAAGACGGGAGCACCCATGCCGTACGTCACCGCGGCCGACGGAGCGCGGATCCACTACAAGGACTGGGGTCAGGGCAGGCCGGTCGTGCTCAGCCACGGCTGGCCGCTGAACGCCGACAGCTGGGAGGCGCAGCAGCTGTTCCTCGCCGCGAACGGCTTCCGCGCCATCGCCCACGACCGGCGCGGGCACGGCCGTTCCGACCAGACCTGGAACGGCAACGAGATGAACACCTACGCCGACGACCTCGCCACCCTCATCGACACCCTCGATCTGCGCGACGCGACGCTCGTCGGCTTCTCCACCGGCGGCGGCGAGGTCGCCCGCTACGTCGGCCGGCACGGCACCGCACGCCTCGCCCAGCTCGTCCTGGTCTCCGCCGTACCGCCCTTCATGCTCAAGACCGACGACAACCCCGGCGGTGTGCCGATCGAGGAGTTCGACGCGCTGCGCGCCGGTTCCCTCGCCGACCGCTCGCAGCTCTACCACGACCTCGCCGACGGACCGTTCTTCGGCAACAACCGGCCCGGCGCCGAGGTCTCGCAGGGCATCCGGGACGCGTTCTGGCGGCAGGGTCTGGAGGCGGGACACCGCAACGCCTACGAGTGTGTCGCGGCGTTCTCCGCCACCGACTTCCGGTCCGACCTGGACGCCTTCGACGTCCCCACGCTGGTCGTCCACGGCGACGACGACCAGGTCGTGCCGTTCGAGGTCGGCGGCAAGGCGTCGGCCGCCCGTATCAAGAACGCGACCCTCAAGGTCTATCCGGGCGCACCGCACGGCATCACGGACACGCACAAGGACCAACTGGGCGCCGATCTGCTGGAGTTCCTCAACTCCTGAGCGGGAGCGAGTGAGTCGGCCGCGCCAGGAGGGCGTGACGGCCGGGACGCGCCTTCGCGCGTGTGCCACAGGCGTCCGCCGCGACCGGGTGAACCGGTCTGCCCCGGCCCGCAGTTACGGGCCGTCGCGGAGGCGGAGGCCGACGCGGTCACCGCCCACCACTGCCGGACGGCACCTCGTCCCTGCCACACCCCGTCGAGCCCCTCTTCGCCCCGCCCTCACCCCGTGGGGCGACTCTTCGCCCCACCCACACCCCGCCGGTCGCCTTTTCGCCCTGCCCTCACCGCGTCGGGCGCCTCTTCACCCTTCCCGCATCGCGCCGGGCGACTTCTCGCCCGCTGTCCGGCGCGGTCCTCCCGCCCGCTCGAGTCGAAGGAGCCACACCGTGACTTCCCCCGCCCACCCCCGCCGTCGTGTCCTCGGCGGCCTGCTCGCGACCGGTGCGTTCACGCTCGCCGGCGGCACCGCGTCCGCCTCCGCGACGGCCCGTACCGGCGACGCGAGCAGACCGACCGTCGTCCTCGTCCACGGCGTGTTCGCCGACGCGTCCGGGTGGAACGACACCATCGCCCGGCTCCAGAAGGCCGGATTCCCGGTCATCGCCCCCGCCAACCCGCTGCGGGACCTCGCGGGCGACTCCGCTTACGTCTCCAGCGTCGTCGACACCGTTCCGGGTCCGGTCATCCTCGTCGGGCACTCCTACGGCGGTGAGGTCATCACCAACGCGGGACGCGGGCACACCAACGTCAAGGCACTGGTCTACGTCGGTGCGTTCGCGCCCGACGAGGGCGAGAGCGCGCTGCAACTCGCCTCGATGTTCCCGGGCAGCATGCTGCCGGACGCGCTGCTGACCCGCCCGTTCCCCCTGCCGGACGGCACCCTCGGCGGCGTCGACGGATACATCGACCCGGCCAAGTTCCACGACGTGTTCGCGCAGGATCTCCCGCACTCCGTCACACGGCTCATGGCGGCGACCCAACGCCCCGGCTCCGTGGGCGGGTTGGGCGCCGGAAGCGGTGTCCCGGCCTGGAAGAGCCTGCCGTCCTGGTACGTGATCCCGACCGCCGACCACGTCATCCCGCCCGCGGCGCAGCGCTTCATGGCCGAGCGGGCGGGCAGCGCGACCGTCGAGGTCAAGGGTGCCTCGCACGTCGTGATGATGTCCCACCCGGACGTCGTGGTCCGCCAGATCCAGGCGGCGCACCGCGCCACCCGCTGACACCTGTCATCGCTTCCCGAGGAGCTCCCATGAGCACTGCCCCCGACACCATCGTCCTGATCCACGGTTTCTGGGTCACACCCCGCAGTTGGGAACACTGGATCGACCGCTACGAGAAGCAGGGCTATCGCGTGATCGCTCCCGCGTACCCCGGCTTCGAGGTGGAGGTCGAGGCACTGAACGCCGACCCGGCGCCGATCGAGAGGATCACCGCCCCGCAGATCATCGAGAGCCTGGCGAACGTGGTCCGCGGGCTCGACAGGCCGCCCGTCCTGATCGGTCACTCCGCCGGCGGTGCCTTCACGCAGGTCCTGCTCGACCACGGCTACGGCGCGGCCGGCGTCGCCATCAACTCCGCCCCCACCGAAGGCGTGTCGGTGGTGCCCCTGACGCAGGTGAAGGCCACCTTTCCGGTGCTGAAGAACCCGGCGAACCATCACAAGGCCGTCGGCCTCACCCATGACGAGTGGCACTACGCCTTCACCAACACGTTCACGGAGGAGGAGTCCCGCGCGCTGTACGAGCGCTACGCGGTCCCCGCCTCCGGCCGCATCCTGTGGAACAGCGTGCTGGCCAACCTCCAGCCCGGCCACCAGGACATCTGGGTGAACTACCACAACGACGACCGCGCGCCGCTGCTCTTCCTCTCCGGCGAACTCGACCATCTGATGCCGCCCAAGGTCCAGCAGTCCAACGCCCGGCACTACAAGTCGGACACCGTCACCGAGGTGAAGGTGTATCCCGGCCAACCGCACCTCATGCCGGCCTCGCCCGGCTGGGAAGAGGTCGCGGACCACGCCCTGTCGTGGGCACTGGAGCACGCCGTCCGCTAGACGGAACCGAACGGCACGGCACGGAACAGCCCGGCCGGGGCGGACGTACGCGATCCGTCCCGGCCCGGGGGACCGCCTGCGTCCGACACCGCATACGGTGACACCGCGATCGGCCGGGCGGTACAGGTGACACCTCGAACGGCCGGACCGCACAGGCGGCACCGCGGACGACGAGACCGGACGACACGACAGCAGACGACACGACAGCGGACGACGACGCTGTGAACGGGGACCCGGCATGAGCGAAGCACGCATCACCCACATCGGCGGTCCGACCACCCTGATCGAGGCCGGTGGCTGGCGGCTGCTCACCGACCCCACCTTCGACCCGCCCGGCCACCGCTACCGCTTCGGCTGGGGAACGTCCTCGTACAAGACGGCCGGCCCCGCGCTCACCCCCGCCGAACTCCCTCCGATCGACGCCGTTCTGCTCAGCCACGACCACCACGGCGACAACCTGGACCTCGCGGGACGAGCTCTGCTCGCCTCGGCGGACACCGTCCTCACCACGCCGTCCGGCGCCCGCCGCCTCGGCGGCAACGCGCGCGCCCTCGCTCCCTGGACGACCCACCGCCTGGAGGCTCCGGGCCGACCGGCCATCACTGTCACGGCGACCCCCGCGCGCCACGGCCCACCGCTGTCCCGCCCCTTCACGGGCGAGGTGACCGGCTTCGCCCTGCACTGGGAGGGGCAGCGACACGGGGCCCTGTGGATGTCGGGCGACACCGTCCTGTACGACGGTGTACGGCAGGTGGCCCGGCGTCTGGACGTGGGCACGGCCCTGATGCACCTGGGCGGTGTCCGCTTCCCGTTGACCGGCCCGGTCCGCTACACGATGACGGCGGCCGAGGCCGTGGAACTCTGCCGTCTGCTCGCCCCGCGCACCGTCATCCCGGTCCACTACGAAGGCTGGCACCACTTCCACGAGAGCCGCGCGACCATGGAACGGCACCTGGCCGCCGCCCCCGAGGACATCCGGGACCGCTTCCGCCTGCTGCCCGCCGGGACGGGTGTGGACATCACCCTGTGACGGTGAACGATGGCGCCAACGCCAGGTCCCTCGACGGTCGGACCGGCGGGTACGCCGCCACACGAAGAGCTCTAGGCACCTCCGCCGCCACGCGGCCCGTCCAGGGCGATGTCATCGGCGTAGTACGTGCCCTGTGCGTACCAGCCGTGCACGTAGATCGTCGCGCTGGTCTGGGAGGCCTTTGTC
Organism: Streptomyces sp. NBC_00659; assembly: GCF_036226925.1. Classification (NCBI taxonomy): domain Bacteria; kingdom Bacillati; phylum Actinomycetota; class Actinomycetes; order Kitasatosporales; family Streptomycetaceae; genus Streptomyces; species Streptomyces sp. NBC_00659. Next base: position 466,994 of record NZ_CP109031.1, read on the forward strand.
GTGAAGGAGACGGTCAGTGGGCTGTATCCGGAGGGGGAAGTGGTCCAGGTGGAGGCACCGCCGTTCACGCCCAGGTAGACGTTGGAACCGCGGACCCAGCCGCTGAGTGAGTAGGTGGTGTCGGGCCGTACAGCGACGGTCTGGTCGCACTGCGCGGTGTCGCTCGAACTCACCGTCCCCTGGAGGGCCTTGGAGCCCGCGTGGACAGGGGAGGAGACGATCGAGCCCAGGTTGCCGGTGCACCTCCACGGCGAGAGGCCGCCCGACTCGAAGCCCGGGTTGGTCAGGACGTCGGCGGCCCCGGCCGCACCCGGGGCGGCCGATGTCGGGGCCGACGACGCGCTCGCCTCGGGTGCGGCCGGGGTGGCGTCGGTGCGGCTGGGGATCAGGAGGGAGCAGCCGAAGCCGACGACGGCCGCCGCGACGACCGCGATGACCACGGCTGCCCGGCGCTGTCCGGGCCCGAGACGCGGGCGGCCCAGCGAATGCGGCGGGCGGGCGTCGCCGTCGGGTGCGGGAAGCTCCTCCGTCCTGCCGCCGGGGACAGACTGGAGTTCCTCCGTCTCGCCGCCGGTCCGGGTATGCGGGTCGGGTGCGGCCACGGTCTCGTGGCCGCGGTAGTCCTTGTCCTGGCGTATCTCGTCGAGCAGCTGGGCCAGCGCGTCGGTGCGGCGCGGGCGCAGCACGCGGATGGGCTCCAGCGCTTGGTCGTCGTCCGGTGAGTCGGACGCGGGCGGTGTGGGCACGGTGCTCTCCTTCCGTCCCGTGGTGGAGACCTGAGCTGTCCCTCTGGGATGGATACGCAACGCCCGCTCCGGAGGTTCAGCCGACGTCGGCGCCTGGGGAAGCCGCACGGTTGCCGCTGATTCGGCAGGTCCTTCACCACCGGGCTCACTCGGCGCGCTGCCCGACACGGAGGACGCTGAGGTAACGGCGTGGTGCTCGGTCGCCCATCCGCGTGCGGATGCGTTCGGCGATCGCGTCGAGCAGGGGCTCCCGGACGTCGCGGTCGAGCCTCCGGTACAGCGACGTCGAGCGAAGAAGATCGGCGAAGCCGTCGCCGTCGACCCACTGAACGGTCGGGTACCAGCGCACGATCGTCGGGCCGAACAATCCGCCGGGATCTTCGACCAGTCCCCAGCCCTCGTCGGTGGTGCGCACGGCGTTCTCCAGCGGCGGATGACCCCAGCCGGGGTTCCCGGGGCAGAACCGCTCGTGCAGATCGGCGGTCTCGGCGTACACCTCCGGCTCTCCCGTCCGGCGGACGACGACGTTGCCGAGCAGTGCCATCCAACCTCCGGGATTCAGCACGTCGTGCGCTCGTCGCCAGCCGATCGACGGGTCGACCCAGTGCCACGACGACGCGGCCACGAGGACATCGAAGCGTCCACCGCGGTCGTCCCACTCCTCGAACGTCGACGTCTCGACCTCGACGTTGCCGAAGGCCGCGACGTTGCCGAAGGCGGCGATCCGTCGGCGAGCGAGTGCGGCCATTTCCTCGCCCGGTTCTACAGCGGTCACGGAGCATCCGAGCGCCGCCAGCGAGCGCGTCGCCTGACCGGTGCCGCAGCCCACCTCCAGCACCGACGACCGCTCGTCCATGCCGGTGACCGTGGCAAGGTCCGCGAACAGCTCGTCGGGGTATCCCGGCCGGACCCGGTCGTAGAGCTCCGGCACCTCGTTGAACAGCCGCCCGAGGTCTTGTCGATTCGGGCGCGTCTTCGGGTCGTCGTCAGTCATGAGGGCCCAAGCTATGCGGCGCGTCGACGGGTACGCCAACTGGTTTGGCGACAGCTCGGGGGGAGGGGAGGACGTCATGTCGGTGAGCTCGCCACGGCGGCCACAGGATCACGGGGTCGACGGGTCCGCTCGGCGGGCTTCCGTTCGCAACGTGCGCGCTCGCTCGGCCGGGTCGTAGTCCGGACCGACGCCCTCGATCAGCACCAGGTCGCCCTCCACGTGGTCGGTACGCAAACGCAGGATGGCCCGGTAGGCGGGAGAGTCGTACCAGGCACGGGCTTCGGCCAGGCCGGGGAACTCGATCAGCACCATGCTGCCGGGCCACGTACCCTCGACGACCTCGACCGGCGGACCGTGGATGACGAAGCGGCCGTCGAAGGGATCGAGGGTTGCCTGGATGCGCTCCAGGTACTCGATGATGTCGGAGTGATTCCGGCGGCTGCGGAGATGAGCGAAGCCGTAAGCGGGCACCACAGGGCTCCTTTCGTTCCGGGGTGTGTGCGATGACCGGAACGTAGCCGAGGGTGGTTGGCCGGTGCGATTACCTCGGGGGTAATCGCCGGGCGTCGCGTCGAGGACGCGTGCCGAGGCCGGAACCCGCCCAGGCGTTCTGCCGCGTTCCGCTTCTCACGGCGTGTGTGCCGAAACCCCCTGCTCTAGAGCACGCGCAGGACGCCGACCACCTTGCCGAGAATGCGCGCGTCGTCACCGGGGATCGGGGCGAAGGACGCGTTGCGCGGCATCAGCCACACCTGTCCGTCCTGCCGGTGCAGGACCTTGACGGTGGCCTCGTCCTCCAGGAGAGCGGCGACGATATCGCCGTGCTCGGCGGTGTCCTGCTTGCGGACGGTCACGATGTCGCCGTCGCAGATCGCCGCGTCGATCATGCTGTCGCCGGACACGGTCAGGGCGAACAGCTCCCCCTCCCCGACCACCTGACGGGGCAGGAAGTAGACGTCCTCGACCATCTCGTCGGCGAGCAGGGGCGCGCCGGCCGCGATCCGTCCGACGAGCGGCACCTCGGCCGGCTTCGAGCTCCGGGCGGCGAGCTCGGGGGCCCAGGAAGGGCGCACACGGTAGGCGCGGGGACGGTGCGGGTCGCGGTAGAGCACACCCTTGTGTTCCAGTGCGCCCAGTTGGTGGGAGACCGAGCTGGTGCTGGAGAGCTCCACGGCCTGGCCGATCTCGCGCATCGACGGCGGGTAGCCCTGCCGGGCGACGGACTCGGTGATGTAGCGGACGATGGCCGCCTGGCGGGCCGTCAGCTCTCCTTCGACGGCCTGTACGCCCGGGGGTCGTCCCCGGCGTACTGGCGTGCTGTTCTCCATCCCCCGGCCCCTCCGTACATGATCCTCGCGGAACCCGACCCTAACCCGCCATCCCGTGTATGGGGAACGCCGGGATCGGAAACGCTGGCTGCCGGGACACGGAAGGGACTTCTCGGCACGGGGTCGCCTGTACGTCACCAGTGGGGTGTGGGGACGGTCGGCGAGTCGTCGTCGCCCTCGCGCACCGGGCGCGGAGGCTGATCGAGGATCTCGCGCGCCGTGGCGCCGGCGCCACCGCCCCGGCGCCGCCGGGCACGCACCCGGTGGCCGAGTACGGTGAAGCGCTCGAAGAGCAGGATGAATGCACCTTTGGCCGGTTTCACAGTGATTCCTTCCGAGGGGGTCTGGGAAACTCCATCGCACATCTGAACAATGGACACAGCAGCGACTGCTGAGGTCTTGTGCCTGATGAGGGGGCTGGGTGGGCGGCATCGGTGAGGACGGCACGGTTCCGGACCTGCGTACGGCGGCGGGGTGGCCGTCGCACGAAGCGCAGTTGTCCGAGGACGCCGTCCGGGTGTTCCGGTGGGTGAGCGACCAGGGATCGTGCGACGCGGGGACGCTGGGCGCGACGCTGGGGCTGCCGGAGGGCCGGGCGGCCTCGGCGGTGGCGACGCTGACCGAACTCCTGCTGCTGCGCCGCCTGCCCGGGGACCCCGACCGGTTCGTGGCGATGGCGCCGGACTCGGCTCTCGCCGCGCTGGTCGCGCCTCGGGAGGCGGGATTGCGCCGGCAGCTCGCCGAGATCGATCGGTTACGGGCAGAACTTTCCCTCCTGGCGCCCTTCTATACGGAAGGCCGGCGGCAGTGGCAGGGGCGGGCTCCGCTGACGGAGATCACGGACCTGAAGACCGTCGTGGGAATGATCACCGAGGCGACCATGCGGTGCCGGAAGGAGGTCCGCACCTGTCACCCCGGCGGCGGCCGCTCCCCGGCGCTGCTGGAGCAGGCGTTCGTACAGGACCGCGACATGCTGCGCCGCGGCATACGGATGCGCACCCTGTACCAGCACACCGCCCGCTACCACCTGCCCACGCAGGAGTACGCGCGGCGGATGACCGACGAGGGCGCCGAGATCAGGACGCTGAGCGAACTCTTCGGCCGCATGGTCGCCTTCGACGGGGAGACGGTGTTCATCCCGCACCAGGACGACCTGGACGCGGCCATCGTCATCCAGGAGCCGTCCACTGTCTCCTATCTCTGCGCGACCTTCGATCACGCCTGGTCCCTGGCCGAGCCCTATCAACCGGCCTGGACGGAGAGTTCGGCGCGGGACGAGGTGAAGCAGGCGATCGTCCGGCTGCTGGCCGAGGGCATGAAGGACGAGATGGTGGCCCGGCGGCTGGGGATGTCGCTGCGCACCTGCCGCAAGCACATCGCCGAGATCATGGAGCAGTTGGGCGCGGCCAGCCGCTTCCAGGCCGGATATCTGGCCCGTGTGCAGTCCTCCGGTCCGGCCTCGGCCACGACGGGCGGAGCCTGAGAACCCTCCCGGCGCAAGCCTCGGGCCGCTGAGGGCTGAGCGACACGCCGATACCGATACTGGTGCCGATACGGAAACCGGTGCCTGTGCCTGTGCCGATACGGAAATCGGTGCCGGTGCCGGCACCGGCACCGATATCGATCCCGGTGCGGAGCCGGCCTCACTCGCCACGACACGTCGGCCGCCCCAGCACGGCCGTGGCCACCGTCGTCGGCCTCCTGATCCCGCTCCCGGGACATCGCGGACTCGGCCTGGGGTCTGTCGTCCGGATCAGGTGGCGCCGAGACGCGGCACCTTGCCGGCCGGGCCGGGCGGGCCCCGCGTCCCGCCGTGTGATCCGGACGACACGCCCTAGCACCGCTCTCCCGACGCGGCTGCCTGCTCGCGCGCGAACAGCAGGGTCAGCCAGGGCAGTTCGTAGCACACCGTCTCCGGGGCCGCGGCCGTGTGCGCGGTCACCTCGGGCAGGGACGGCGGTGGCAGGACGCCGACGTCGATCAGTTCCTCCAGGGAGCGCTGCGCGTCCCGTCCGGCCTTGCCCAGGACGCGGGCGGCGGAGGGGAGGGTGAAGGAGACGTCCGGCAGTGCGGCCAGCGCGTGGAGGGAGTCACGGGCGGGAGCGGGCAGCCGGGCCCAGGCCCCGGCGAGACGCGCGCGGACCCCGAGGCCGCCGGACGCCAGTTCGTCCAGCGCCTCCAGAGGATGTTCGAGGCGGTCCGCGTACTGGCCGAGCGGCATGTGGCGCAGCACGGACAGGCGGTTTCCGGCCGCTCGCAGAGCGAACGGGAGGAATCCCGTGGCCGCGACGATACGTTCTGCCGCCGCGCGCTCGGCGGCCAGCCGGGGCCGCCCGACGATTCCTCCGAGCAGGTCCTGTGCCTCCTCGGGGGACAGCGGCGGGAGTTCCACCCGGTGCGCGCACTCCAGACAGGGCAACCGGCCGCGGGAGGTGACCAGGGCTGCGGCGCTGCCCGACGGCGGCAGCAGCGGGCCGAGGGCGGTGGCGTCGGGTGCGTCGTCCAGGAGCAGCAGGATCCGGCGCCCGGACAGCCAGGCGCGCCAGACGGTGGCGGCCTCCTCCCGGTCGGCGGGCAGCCGCTCGGTACAGCCGAGGGATCGGGCCAGCTCCGCCAGTACCGACGCCCAGGGGCGCGTCGAACCGTCCTCGGCGCAGAGCCGGGTGGCGACCATGCCGTCGGGGTAGTGCGCGGCGAGGCTGTGCGCGACGTGTACGGCGAAGGCCGACTTGCCGACGCCGACCGCGCCGGTGACGAGGACCGGGGGGCCGCCCTCGGTCTCCAACTGGGCCCGGACGGCCTCCAGTTCCCCGGTGCGCCCGGTGAAGTCGGCGAGGTCCGGCGGGAGCAGCAGCCGTGATCCGGTGGGGCCGCCGCGCGGTCGGGAGGGGGCCATGTCGTCCAGCAGGGAGCGGTAGGCGCCGTGGAGCGCCGCACCGGGCTCCAGGCCCAGTTCCCGGGACAGCCGTTGACGGCAGTCGTCGTAGGCGGCCAGCGCCTCCGTTCTGCGGCCCACCTGGTTCAGCGCGGTGAGCTGGGCGGCGCGCAGCCGCTCCCGCAGCGGGTGGCGGCTCACCATCTCGTCCACGGTGTCCGCGACCGGGCCCGGGTCCCCTATCTCCAGCTGCGCTTCCGCCCAGGCCTCGTAGACGGCCAGTCGCCGGGCGTGCCGGCGTTCGACGGCGGCGCGCAGCACGTCGGCACGGGGGGCCAGGTCACTGAAGGGGTCGTGCCGCCAGAGGTCCAGCGCCTGGCGGTACGTACGGGCCGCGTGACTCGGCGCGCCCGCGCGCGCCTCGGTGTCGCCGCGCCGGGCGAGTTCGTCGAAGCGCAGGGTGTCGCATTCGTCCGCGGTGAGGTGCAGTACGTAGCCGCCGGGACCGTGGCTCAGCCGGCCCAGGTCGTCGGGGTCGAGCACGCGGCGCAGGACCGACACGTACGCCTGAAGGTTCTTGCGGGCCGTACGGGGCGGGTCGTCCGGCCAGAGGGCATCGGTCAGTTCCTCCACCGACACCGGCGTGTTGGGGCGCGTGAGCAGAACCGCCAGGACGAGGCGCTGCTTCATCGGTCCGAGCGCGAGCGGCAGGCCGCCGCGGGAGGCCCGGAGCGGACCGAGGAGGGTCAGCCGTAAGGGGGCGGCGGCGGTTTCGCCGCCGACTTCAGCGGCCGGCTCTCGCGGAATTCCGGGAGCGGACGCCATGCCGCGGCTTTCCGTGAGCGCTTCGGCCATCTGCCCCCTCAGCCCCTTCCCCAGCCGGTGTCGTCGGAGGTCTGACAGAGGAAGGGAATTCTGTGCACGAAAGCCTCCGAGGAGCGGCAGGGGATGGGGGAATCCGCGAGGAGCCGTGAACCCTTCGGGAATTCGGTGGAATTCCTTCGGCCTTCACAGGATGCGCACGGGCCGGTTCCGGGGCCATGGACTCGAGGATGGCTCAAGGTGCATGCAGCAACACACCCGCCGGGATAAAGACCGAACAAGCGTACAAATCTGTGCGTATCAACCAGCCGTGCCGCGGTCCGTCCCCACGGCCGGTCCGCCCCGCGCCGCGTACCGGCTCCGAACCGTCCGCCAACCACGACCGAACCGGTGCCCCGCACGCTGAGCCCGCACGTCCCGGTGGCCTACGGAGGTGACGAGATGCGGCTGGCCGAGATCATCGAGCTACGTCCGGTGCCGGCGGCCGGGGTCCTCGCCACCCTCACCAGGCGCTGCCCGCTGAGCTGTGCCCACTGCTCCACCTCGTCGGGGCCGCGCGGCGAGGACACCCCGGCCGAGGCACTGCGCCGCTTCGTCGGCGGCTTCGCCCCCGGCGACCGTCCGGAGGTCCTCATGCTCACGGGGGGCGAGCCGCTGCTGCGGCCCGCGCTCGTGGCGGACCTCGCGGCGCTCGCGGCGGCGGCCGGAACGCGTACGTCGGTACTGAGCGGCATGTTCTTCGCCGCCGACGGCCGGGTCCCTGCCCGCATCCTGCGCGCCCTGCGGCACGTCGCCCACTTCTCGGCGAGCATCGACGTGTTCCACGAACGTGAAGTACCGCGCGCCGCGGTCTTTCGCGCGATGCACCGCATCAGGGAAAGCGGAATCGACGTGAGTTTCCACGTGGCGGGAACACCGGCGGACGACGCCTATCTCGCGGACATCACCGCGTCCATTCGTACAGAATTCCACGACCAGGCGGCCGTCCTGGTCAATCACATCCGGCCGGTGGGCCGGGCGGCGGGCTGGGCGTCCGCACGAACCGTCCGGTTCCGGGGCGCCGCGGAGGAGAGTTCCTCCGAGTCGCCCCCGGCGCCGTGCGCGATGGCCGCCTGGCCGACCGTGGCCTTCGACGGCACCGTCGCGGCCTGCTGCAACCAGCGTGTGGTGGACGCCCGACCCGTCCCGGAACACCTGCGCCTGGGGCACATCGCGCAGGACGACTGGGCCACGATACGGCGCCGCTGCCAGGCCTCTCCCGTGCTGCGCACCATCCGTACCGCCGGAGTCGGATCGTGCGCGGACTGCCGGAGCCTGGCCCGGCGGCCCGCGGCCCTGGACGCGGCCGAACGGTCCGGTTCGCGCCCCGCGGCCGGGGCCATGGACGCGCTCGGCGCCCGGCTCCAGCACGACGCGGGGGCCGCCTCACTACTGCGACGGTACGGAAGCGACCGGTACGCACCGCTCGTGCTGCTCGGCGGTCCCGGGGACGAGGAGGTGTCCGGGTGAGCCCGTCGGCCGTCGCGAGCCTGCGACTCGAACTGTCCCTCGTACGGCCCGTGTTGTGGACCGCCACCGCGCGCATGTGGCGGTCCGACTCCGGGCTCCCCGGCCGCTATCGGCGCTACCTGTGCGCCATGCACCAGGTGATCCGTGCCTCCGTTCCGCTCATGGAGCGGGCCGCCACCCGGTGCGAGGCCCTGCCGCGGGACCCGGTGGCACGCCCCCTCGCGCGGTACCTGCGGGCGCACGCCGAGGAGGAACGCGGCCACGACGACTGGCTGCTCACCGACGCCGCGGCGGCCGGGACGCCGTCGGAGGAGCTGACCGGCACAGTGCCTCCGGCCCATGTGGCCGCCCTGGTGGGGGCCCAGTACTACTGGATCGAGCACAGTCATCCGGTGGCCCTGCTCGGCTACATCGCGGTACTGGAGGCCAACGCGCCCGCTCCCGGCCTGGCCGGCCGGCTGGCCCGCGAGACCGGGCTTCCGCCGGCCGCCTTCGAGACCGTACGCCTCCACGCGGACCTCGACGACGGACACAGCGCCGACCTGGACCGGCTGATCGAGCGGCTGCCGCTGGACGCCGCACAGCGTTCCCTGGTCGCCGTCAGCGCGCTGCACACGGTCGCCTCCCTCGCCGAGCTGTTCGACCGCATCACCGCGGCACCAACCGAATGGGAGAGCACCGATGACTGACCCCGCACCCGATCGCGACCGCCTCCGCGCGCTGGAGGACGCCGGGTTCCCCCTGCACAGCCTCTCCCCCGAGCAGCGAGAGGTGCTCCAGGACCTCAGCGCACAGGAGCTGACCCTGTTGCTGGGCCTGAAGGAGCGACTGGACGCGGCCGAGCCGGAGGTGCAGGCGCACAGCGAGATCGCCGGCGGAGCGCTGTTCTGATGACGGGCGCGATGACCGGCGCCGCGCGCGTGAAGTGCCCGCGCTGTCCCGAACCCCCACCGGACGGCGCGGCGTTCTGCCCCCGGTGCGGAACCGCGTGCGTGCCCGCGGGCGACGCCGCCGCGGCCGAGGAGCGCCGCGTGGTGACGGTGCTCTTCTGCGACCTCGTCGGATCCACTGCCCTGTCCGGGCGGCTCGACCCCGAGACCCTGCGCACGGTCACTCTCCGGTACTTCGCGCTGATGCGGGCACGGATCGAGGAGCACGGCGGCACGGTGGAGAAGTTCATCGGCGACGCGGTGATGGCGGTGTTCGGGGTGCCCGTGCGCCACGAGGACGACGCCCACCGGGCGCTCGCAGCGGCGCGCGGCATGGTCACCGGACTCGACGGGCTCAACGCCGAGCTGGAGCGCGAGCACGGCGTGCGGCTCGCCGTGCGCATCGGTGTGAACACCGGTGAGGTCGTCGTGAGCGTCGATCCCGCCGCCCGGCAGGCCCTCGTCTCCGGCGAGGTCGTCAACATCGGGGCCCGGCTCGAACAGCACGCCGGCGCGGGGGACATCCTGATCGGCCCCGCCACGCTCGACGCCGCCGGTCCCTCGGCGGTCACCGAATCCGCGGGATCGCTGTCCCTCAAGGGCGTCGGAGTCCCCGTCCCGGCCCACCGCCTGGTCGCACTCCACGAGGACGACCCGGAGCGGGTACGCCGGTTCGACACCCCCTTCATCGGACGTGAGCAGGAACTGGCCGAACTGCGCCTGCTGTCGCGCAAGCTGGAGACGGACCCGCGTTCGCACCTGGTGACCGTCTATGGCGAGGCGGGCCTCGGCAAGACGCGCCTGCTGCGCGAGTGGCTGCGGGACGGCCCGGCGTACGGCGAGGGCCGATGCCGGCCCTACGGCGAGTCCGGCTCCCTGTCACCGCTCGCCGAAGCGGTGCGCCAGGTGCTCGCCGCCGTCGGCGAGGACACGGCCCTCGCCGCGCTGCCGGCCCCCGAGCGGGCGGAGGCGGAACAGGCGCTGCGCCTGCTGCGGACCGGTCTGCTCGCGGACGGCACGCCCAGCCCTTCGGCGGACGACACCCTCATGGCCCTGGCCTGCCTCCTGGACGCGCTGTCCCGTGAGCGGCCCGTGGTGCTGGTGCTGGACGACTGCCACTGGGCGTCCGGGCCGCTGCTCGACCTGGCGGACCGGCTGCTGGACGAACTCGACCGCTCCCCCGTGGCCCTGGTCTGCGTCGCGCGTCCCGAGCTCCTGGAGACCCGTCCCGGCTGGGGCAGCGGGCGGATGCGGTCCGCGTCGCTGCTGCTCACACCGCTCACCCGGGAGGAGGCCGCCGCACTCGCCGGGGAGCTGGTCGAGGTGGCGGCCCACCGGCAGGACGTGCTGGAGGGCGCGCTCGACCGCGCCGAGGGCAATCCGCTGTACCTGGAACATCTGACGGCGATGGCCGCCGAGGGCGACGACCTGCCGCTGACCGTGCACGCCCTGCTCGGGGCCCGCATCGACGCGCTGCCGCCCGAGGAGCGGACGCTGCTGCAGGTGGCCGCCGTCCTGGGAAGGGAGTTCCAGCGCGCCGACCTGACCGAACTGGCCACCGTCGAGGAGCCCGGAGACCCGGCGGAGTCCCCCGGCGGCCTGCTGCGCGGCCTCGTGCGACGGCGGCTCATCGAGGCCGGCGGCCGCGCCCGGTCCACCGGCTCCGTACTCCGGTTCGGCAGCGCGCTGGTGCAGGAGACCGCGTACCGCGGGATGGCCAAGAAGGTACGTGCCCGGCGCCACGAGCACGCCGCCCGGGTCCTCGTCCGCCACGAAGCGGGCGACGCCGCCGTCGGCTCCCATCTGGCCCGCGCCCACCGTCTGCTCAGCGAACTGGGCATCCACGACGGCGACACCGACGCGTTGCGGACTCGCGCCGCCGCCCTGCTCACCCGGGCCGGTGCGGCCGCCCTGGCGCGTTCCGACCTGCCGTGGGCCGACGACCTGCTCACCCAGGCCCTGGACCTGGCCGCTCCCGGCGAGCCCGTCGCCCGCGCGGCCGCCCGCCGGCTCGGCGAGACGAAGGCCGCCCGCGGTGAGCCCGAGCGCGGCCGGGAACTGCTGGCGGACGCGCTCGACGCGGCGGACCGGGCCGGGGATCCGCTGGACGCCGCCCATGCCCGGCTCGCGCTGACCGCGCTCGACCCCCGGCACGGTTCCGCGGCCGAGGTGGCGCAGGCCGCCCTCCCGCTGTTCGACCGGGCGGGCGACGACCAGGGCATCGCCCGTGCCTGTGTCCGTATCGCCCAGGACCGTCAGCGGCGCGGACTGCACGCCGAGGCCGAGGAATTGCTCCACCGGGCCCTGGAGCACGCCGACCGTGCCGACGCCGAACCCGAACGGGCACTGGCGCTCGGCGCGGTCGGCATCTCCCTGTGGCGTGGACCCACCCCGGTCGCGCTTGCCGTCGGGCGCTGCGAGGAACTGCTGTCGGCCCACGGCGCCGGCCGACCGACCGTGCGCGCCACGCTGGGCTGCCCGCTCGCCGTGCTCCTGGCGCTGCAGGGCCGGCACGAGGAGGCACACGAGCGGCTGGCCGAGGCGGCGCGACTGGCGCGCGGTCTCGGTTACGCGGAGAGCGCGTTGTTCATCCCGCTGTTCGCCGCGGAGGTCGAGGTCCTGAGCGGTACACCGGCCCGTGGTCTGGCCCTGCTGGAGGAGGCGGAACGCGCGGGCCGCGAACTCGGCGCCACGGGCGCCCTGCCGGGCATCGCCCGGGAGCGGGCGCGGATCCTGCTGGACCGGGGAGAGCCGGCGCAGGCACTGGCTCTGCCGGACCCCGAGCGGTCCGCGCTGCCCCCGGCCGAGTCCGCCGACGCGTACGGACTGCGGGCCCGTGCTCTGGCGCTCGCCGGTGAGCCGGACCTGGCGCGTGTCTGCGCGGGCCGGGCCGTCGCCGCGGCGGGTGAGACGGACTCCCCGGTCGTACGGGGCACCGCGGCCCTCGACCTCGCTCACACGCTGCGCGCACTCGGCCTGGCCGCGGACGCGGCGCGGGAAGCGCACACGGCACGGGGGCACTTCGCCGCCAAGGGGCACCGGCCGGGCACGGACGGCGCGTCCGTGTTCGCCGACGAGACGACGGCCACGGTCCGGGGCGCGGAACGCCCGGCCGGACGGGAAGGCAGGACCGGATGACCACAGGAACGGCGGGAGGGCTCACCTGGAGCCTGCGTGACCGCTCCCCCGAGGACCTCACGATGCTCGCCGACACGGTGCCGGATCTGCCCGCCGATCCCTCGGCGTGGTCGGACGGCGCCGGGGTGCGGGTGTGCGTGGTCGACACCGGGGTGGAGTGCGGCCATCCCTCGGTCGGCGCTGTCCAGGGCTCGTACGAGGTGTCGTCCGCCCCCGACGGCACCCTGCGCGTCGTCGACAGCGGCCCGCTGCCCGACGGCGCCGGCGACGGCTGCGGGCACGGAACGGCGTGCGCCGGCATCGTCCGGCGCGTGGCACCGGGCTGTGAGCTGTACAGCGTGCGGGTGCTGGGCGAGGGCTTCACCGGCACGGGCGAAGCCCTGCTCACCGGGTTGCGGTGGGCCGTCGACCAGGGTTTCGACGTGGTCAACCTCAGTCTGTCCACGACCCGTCCGAAGTTCCTCGAAACGCTGCGGGCCCTGGCCGACCAGGCGTTCTTCACCGGGACCACGCTCGTGGCGTCCGCCCACAACACGCCGGTGGAGAGCTTCCCCTGGCGGTTCTCGTCCGTCATCTCGGTCGGTACGCACCGCGAGGACGACTCCGGGCTCTTCCTCTACAACCCGGCGCCACCCGTCGAGTTCTTCGCACCGGGCCAGAACGTGCAGGTGGCCTGGACGGGCGGCAAGACCATCCGCACCACGGGCAACAGCTTCGCCACCCCCTTCATCAGCGGGATGTGCGCACGCCTGCTCGGCACGCACCCGAAGCTGACACCGTTCCAGATCAAACACGCGCTCTACCTCTCCGCCGCGAACGTGCGCATCGGCGAACCAGGAACCCGAGGTGAATCATGAGCCAGTCCCCCGGCCTCGTCCCCGCCCCAGGCGTGGACCCCGCGACAGGCGCCGGCAGCGCGGAGCACGATCTGCTGCAGTCCGTCGTCGACACCGCGCGGGCCATCTTCGGCGCCGCGGCCAGCTCCGTCCTGCTGCACGACCGGGAGACCGACGAGCTGGTCTTCCAGGCCGTGGCCGGGGAGGGAGAGGACTCCCTCGTGGGCTCGAGGTTCCCCGCAGGGCGGGGCCTTGCGGGCTGGGTGCTCGTCTCGGGTGAACCCATGATCGCGGACGACCTCCGGGAACAGAGCATGTTCGCCGAGGATGTCGCGAAGTCGACCGGGTACGTGCCGGACGCGCTGATGGCGGCGCCGCTCGCCCATCGCGACCGGGTGCTCGGTGTCCTCGAAGTTCTCGACCCCGCCGAACAGTCCCGTTCCAGCCTCTCCGAACTCGACCTCCTGGCCCTCTTCGCCCGTCAGGCCGCGGCGGCGCTCGCGGTCATCGCCGACCGGCGCCACGAGGAGACACCGTCGGCGGTACGGGCGCGGGGCCTGGAACTGGTCGCGGCGCTGCGGGACGTACTGCTCGAAGGAGTGCCGCCGCAGGGGTCGCACGAGGGGTGAGGCCCCGGGCTGCCGCAGGTGTCGAACAACCTTGGCCTCCCCTCCCGTGGGAGTGAACGGCGTCCCGCACGAGGGAACTTGCGGCCCGCCCCCTGACAGTCCGGGGGGTGCGGTGCCGCGCGGCCGTCGGACGTCGGGCCGACTCCGCACACCGGGCCCCTGGCGGTCGTCGATCCTCACCGATGTACGGCACGCCGATTGGCCACTCGCAACGCTGTCAGATCGCCCCCGCAGGTCCAGGGCGAGGACAGCCCGCCGTCTGCGCACACCACACCCGCGTGTCACCCATCGCGAACCGGAAGACCGTCGAGTCGCGCGCCGTGAAACCGAGCCGTTCATAGAGCCGATTCGCTGCCTCACTGTCCGGACGGGAGGTGAGATCCACAGTCCTCACTCCCGCTTCACGAGCCAACTCCAGAGCTCGCTGAGTGAGCAATTCCGCGATCCCCTGCCACCTTGCCCCGCTGTCGACGACTACATCCTCCACACGCGCCCGGAGTCCGGACGGCAGGGGTCGGCGCAGCAAGCGCCCGCGCGATTGACCTGGGCTGAGACCACAGCCGGTCGTCCCGGGCGGGCCGCCTTCCGCAGGGGTGCGGGCCCGCACCCGCTCAGGGCCGGTGGCGCACGAAGCCGGCATAAACGAACCCTTCGCCCGCGCGTGGCGCCCGGGTCCAGGACCGGGTGGTGAAGGTGCGAAGTCTGCCTTGGGTCAGCGCGAAGCGGGGGAGCGAGAGCCCGAGCTCGGTGTGCAGGGCCTCCAGCACACGCAACTCGTTGTCCAGTTCGGTGTCCTGCGGGTGGAACAGCCGTGCGGGGTCCAGCGCCTCGGGTATTGCGCCGGAGCGCTGGATCTCCGTACCCCGCACGGTGAACGCGTAGAGCTCCTCGCCCTGTTCGGCCACCGACAGGTGGAACGCGGCCGGGTGGTCACCCGGCGACGAGCCCCTCGGCTCACGCCACACCACCACCGCGCGGCCGGACGAGGAGGCAGCCGGAGCGGGGGACAGGAACAGCTTGTTCAGGTGGTGGGGGTGGCCGTCGAAGGCGAAGACCCACCCTTCGGCGGTACGGCCGACGGCGACCACGGCCCGGTCCTCCCAGAGTTCCACGCCCTCCCGCTCGCGAGGCCGGGGTGCCCGCCAGGACGCCTCACGCTGATCCGTGGGCGCGCTCAGTCGGGTGCCCTCCTCCCCGATCAGGGCGGGAAGTCGGGCGGGATCGATCCCCTCCACCCAGACACAGCGGTATCCGTCGAGCGGCCGCCGGCTCGCCGCAGGCTCTGCCAACCAGGCGAGTCCCGGCGGGTCGAGGTCGGGCACCGGCTCGGGAGCGGGACCCCGCTCCCCGGCCCGCGGTGTCGCGAGGATTTCCCGCCCACGCTCCGGGGTGACCAGCGGACCCAGGACCGGATCGGCGAGCAGGCCGATCGGGGCGATCAGCAAGGGCCCGGGAGCCTCCCACAGCGGGAGCGCGTCCCGCAGCACCCGCCACGCGGCGTCGGTCGCCCCCCAGCGGGCTGATTCCCGGGCCTCGGCGACGGCCCGGCCCCATGGACCGGGAGGCGTGTAGTGATGGGTGCCGTCCCGCATCGTGCTCAGTACGGCCTCGACGGTCTTCCGGGCGGCCCCGCGGGCGGTCATCATCCCGAGCCAGTGGTCATCCCCGCCCGGCCGCCGTTCGCCGCGCGCTGGCGCCATGGCATGCACGGGCAGAAGCTCGGGCAGGTAGCGCGGGTCGGCCACCAGGTTGCCGTAGTCCCGGGAGCTGCACGGAGCCAGCAGATGCCGGAGCTGGTTCAGGAGGACGGCGCTGCGTGGCCGTCCGAAGGACAGCGCTTCCTCGAGCAGGGGCAGGGCCTCCTCGTACCGTCCGCGCAGGGCCAGCAGGCGGGCCTCCTCCACATGGACATCCTGGGCGCGCGTGGTCGTGTTCACGAAGTCGGGCCGCTCCACCCGGTCCGAGTGGAAGCTGCGGTACATGGCCTCCATGTACGCGCAGAACGACGGTTAGCGGTCTGGCAGTTCACCGCCCCAGCCCTTGTAGAGGTAGAGCGCCCACTCACCGTCCTGGTCACTGTCGCCCGGGTCGAGCAGGGCGTACGACATGTCGGAGTCCGTCTCCAGCCGTAGCGCCCGTTGCCACATCCCGGCCAGCAGGATGTCCTCCTCGCGCGGGTCGTCGCCCAGGTTCTCCTCGTACAGCGAGGTCATGTCGAACGGATCCTGGAACCAGTCGATGTCCGCGGCGCCGCCGAGCTGATAGACCCCGGCCGTCTGGTCCACGTGCCACCCGTCGCTCACGGCCAGGAACTCCCGGTACGAGGGCGGCAGCCGCCGACCCAGCCGCTCCTCGGCCGCAGCGATCGCCGCCTCGTCCGCCCCTGGCCTGCCGGGGCGGACACGGGAATGCTCGCCGTCCTCGTCCGCGCGCGGAACCCACTCCTCCTGCCACCGTCCCAGGAACTCGTGCCAGTTGAAAGACTCATCACTCATGGCCGGATGGTGTCATCCGGCACCGACAACGGTGTCGGCCCTTTTCTCGTCTGGCTGCGGCCAGGTGGCGCCTGTAGCCATCCGTCTTGATCAGCGGTCTGGGCCGTTCCAGCAGGGACGGCCGTGTTGTCACCGTCGAGCTGCACGCATGTACCGCGGTAAGCCCAGACGGGCCGTCGCTCTCCGGTACATGTCTGTCGGCCGTAGCTATGCGAGAACCCGGCCACCAAGGCGCTGAGCTGCACAACTGCACCACAGCAGTAACGATCTTGAGATCGATGTCAAAGCTCAAGCCAAAGGACTTCCGGAGCAGCCTCAGGGAAATCAGTGTGCCGCCGATTCCACGGCGTCGGCTGCGCGGGTTTCGCTCTTGCCCTCGGCGAGCAGGCCGCCGATCTCCTCGGCGCGCGCCCTCAGTCGGGGATCGCGCGCTGTCGCCTCGACCGCGGCCCGCAGTTCCGCGGCGGAAGCACCCGGCTCCGGCAGCCTGCGGGCGACGCCGGCGCGCAGGCAGCCGGCGGCGAGGACCTGCTGCTCGGACCCGTTGGGGGCGACGAGCAGCGGCTTGCCGCGCAGGAGGGCGGCGAGTACGGGGGCGGAGGTCGCGTTCGTCAGTACGAGGTCGGCCCGGTCGACGAGTGGGCCCATCCAGGGGCGGCGGCCGACGATCAGGTCGGCGTCGGCGGCGGCCTCGGGCGCACCCGACCGTCCCAGTTCCACGACGGCCCGGTAAGTGCCCGCGGTGAAGGCCGCGTTGAGCCGCGGCCAGAGGGAAGCGCCGCCGAAGGTCCGGCCGAGATGGACGTAGGCCAGGGGTTTGGAATCCGGCAGCGGTTCGGTGGACGAAGGCTCAGGCTCCCACCAGCAGGGACCGACATGCCGTACGGCCGGGGGCAGTTCGGCGTCGGCCGGTTCCAGAACGGGGTGGCCGCGCAGCAGGAAGGTGGTGCCGAGCAGCGGGGTGTCGGGGAAGCGGTCGTGCCGTGGGGCGAGGCCGGCCGCCTCTCGTACCGCTCGGTAGTGCTTCAGGGTCTCCGTGAGCCGCCACGCGCGGTCGTGCGCGTCCGCCGGCCCGGCACCGCCGTCGCGGTAGGGCCACAGGTGTGCCGCCAGTCCGAGCACCACGACCGGCAGGCCGACGGCCTCGGCGGCCACGAGCGCGCCGTGGCAGAGCACGGAGGTGACCAGGACGTCGGGCCGCAACCGCCGCACCGCCCGCGCCACCTCGGTGTGCTGCTCGGGGGCACGGACCGTCCATTGGGCCACCGACAGGGCTGTGGCGTCGGTGACGGCGGACACCTCCAGACCCGCCGCGGTCGCAGGCGGAGCGGCTCGCGGCCCGGCGAGGACGTGCACCGTATGGGCGCGGCGGCGCAGTTCGCGGCCGACCGCGAGGGCGGGGTACAGGTAGCCCGGGTCGTTGAGCGGGCACAGCAGCACGTTCATGTCAGGCGTCCCCCGACAGTGGAAGGCCCAGATGGTGGGCGAAGAAGGCCATGACGTCCGCGTAGAGGCGGGCGCTGCGCGAGGCGGCACGCGCGCCGTGTCCGACGCCGTGCTCGGTGCGCAGCACGACCGGCGCGTCCCCGGTACCGGCCCGTTGCAGGGCGGCGCACATCTTGCGTGCGTGCGCGGGGTCGACGCGTGTGTCGCCGTCGAAGACGGCCAGCAGTACGGCCGGGTAGCGCGCGCCCTCGCGGACCTGGTGGTAGGGCGAGTACGACAGGAGCCGGGCGAACTGAGCGGGGTCCGCGGCGCTTCCGTACTCGTCGCGCCAGCTCGCCCCCATCCCCGACAGTTCGTAGCGCACCATGTCGAGCAGGGGTGCCGCGCAGACGACGGCCGCGTAGGTCTCCGGACGGCGGGTGAGCGCGGCGGCGGCCAGCAGGCCGCCGTTGGAGCTGCCGAGGACGCCGAGCCGGCCGGGCGCGGCCCATCCGTCACGGAGCAGATGGTCCGCCGCGGCGTCGAAGTCGTCGAAGGTGTTGAGCTTGTGCTCGCGGCGCCCGGCGCGGTGCCACTCCTCCCCCTCCTCTCCCCCGCCTCGCACGCAGGCCACCGCGTACACGCCGCCCGCGCGCACCCAGGGCACGGCCTGGGGGGTGAAGCCGGGGGTCATCGAGGCGCCGAAGCCGCCGTAACCGGTGAGGACGGCGGGGCGGGGTCTGTCGGGGCGGCCCGTGGGGGACATCACGAACATGCGCACCTCGGTGCCGTCGCGGGAGCGCAGGACCTCCTGGGTGACGTTCACGCCTTCGACGGGGGCCACCGCCGGGAAGTGGCCGGGCCAGGGGCTCAGGCGTTCGGCGGCGGCGTCGTAGTACAGGACGACGGTGGGCGTGACGTGGTCGGTGTACGCGAACCAGAGTTCGTGGCCAGGCTTTTGACGTGCGGTCAAGGAGGTGATCGTCCCTCGTCCGGGCAGGGGTACGGTCCCGGTACGGGCGCCGGTCCGGGCGTCGTGCAGGGTCAACTCGCCGACGGCGTGCCGGGTTCGTACGACCGCCAGCAGGGTCCGGTCCAGCGCCGGGCCGTCCAGGACCGCGAAGTCCTGGAGTACGGTGCCGGGTTGCTCGGGGACCAGGGTGCGCCACCGGCGCGGATCCGTGGCGCCGGGAGACGCTGCGGCGATCCGGCCGCGCGGCGCGCCGGCGGTGGTCCTCAGCAGCAGCGGTCCCCCGCCCGGCCTGAGGCGGACCGCGGTGTGGCCGTCGGTGCCGTGCTGGAGGCGGCGCAGGTCGGGCCGGTGGGGACCGGTCCCGGTCAGGTCTGCGGTCCAGAGATCGGTGCGCGGGGAGGTGCCCTCGCTGGCGCCGACGGCCAGGAGCCGGCCGTCGGGGGCGGTGGCCACGGTGTAGTACTGGGTGTCCGACCGTCCGGCCCCGAAGATCTCCGCGTCCTGGTCGGCCGGTGTGCCGACCTGGTGCAGATACACGCGGCGGCAGGGCCCCGCCCCGGCGGCCGGGTGCCCGGACGGGAGGCGGCGTACGTAGTAGAAGGCCCGGCCGCCCGGCAGCCATGCCACGGGGGAACGGCGGACCCGGTCCACGGGCCCGTCGAGCGTCCGGCCCGTCGCCGTGTCGAGCACACGCAGCATCGAGTGCTCCGTACCGCCCGAGGACAGCTGGACGGCGACGAGGTCGCCCTCCCAGGAGGGTTCCCAGGCGTCGAGGACCGTCGTACCGGACGGATCGGTGTCCAGCGGGTCGAGCAGGATCCGCGTCCGGCCGGCCTCGCGCACGGCCAGCACGGCGAGTTCGCGCCCGGGTTCCCTGCGCAGGTGGAACTCCCGCCCGCCGCGCGCCACCGGCGGACGGGCGCCTCCTGCGGCGAGCAGGGCGGTCATCCGCACGAGCAACGCATCCCGGGCCGGCCAGCGGACCTCCTCCTCGGCGTAGAGCAGATCCTGGGCGGCGCACCACGCGGCGGTGGCTGGGTCCTGCGGATCCTCCAGCCAGCGGTAGGGGTCGGCCACCCGCACTCCGTGGATGATCTCCTCCGGTCCGCTGCGCGGGGCGGGCGGGTAGGTGTACGGGGCGGGCGCCGACCTGGCGTCGCGGGGCGGGGACTGGGTCATCGCGGCGCTCCAGGGAGAACGGATCACGTCGGTCGCGTGAGGGGGACGGGCTCAGGCGTCACCGGCGCCGGGGCGTTGCGCGGGGGACGCCGGAGACGGGTCCTCGGGCCCGGAGCCGTCGGCCGGGGCCGGTTCGCCGTGCGCCTCGACCGCCGGCCGCTCGGCACGGCTCGTGCCCGCGAGGGCCGGAGTGTTCAGGAAGCCGGAGGAAGCGATGGTGTCCACGGGCTCGGGCGCGTCCGGGAGACCGGCGGGACGGGCACTTCTCGCGTCGGCCGCCACGGCGTCGAGGTCGGACCTGATCGCGTCGGTGGCGACGGCGTCGAGGCCGGACCTGATCGCGTATGGGGCGTCGGCGTCGGGGCCGGTCTTCCTCGCCTTGTCCTCCATGGCATCGGGGCCGGTCCTCTTCGCCTTGTCCTCCACGGCATCGAGGCCGGTCTTCTTCGCGTCGTCCGTCACGGCGTCGAGGCTGGTCTCGCGCAGCAGGGGCACGGAGGACACCACCGTGACGACCGCCGCGGTTCCGGCGAGTGCCAGCCAGGTGTGGCTCGCCCCCAGGGAGTCCACGAAGGAGCCGGCCAGGAGCGGTCCGAGGGAGGCGAGACCGGCCATGAGCAGTCCGGTCGCGGTGCTGACCCTGCCGAGCAGGTCCCGTGGTGCGAGCACCAGCATCGCGCGGCCCACGACGATACCCGCGGGCGGGCTGAAGAAGACGACCACGACCAGCACGGGGCCGATCGTCCAGGGGTGCGTGGTCCCGGAGAAGACGGCGAGGCCGATCGCCCACACGGCGCCGATGAGCAGGAACAGACGGGCGGCGGGGATCCTCTTCATCAGCCATGGCGCCGCGGCGGCGCCCAGCATCGCCCCGATGCCCGCGCAGGCCATCACCGCTCCGATCGCCGTCCCCGCGGCGCCGCTCTGCCGCAGGGAGACGACCATGGTCGTCTGCGCCGCCGCCGAGACGACGTTGATGCCCGCGGCGAACAACAGCGCCGCCAGAAGCGCGCGTTGGTGCGTCAGCCAGCGCAGCCCGGCCGTGAGCCGGTCGTCGCGGTCGGTCGCGGCGACGTCTCGGGGAGGTTTGGTGGCGATCCGCAGCAGCAGCACGGCGGACACCCCGTAGGAGAAGGCGTCGGCGGCGAACGGCAGCATCGGGTCCATCGTGTACAGCCAGCCGCCGAGGAACGGGCCGATGAGCGAGCTCGTCGCCATGGCAGCCTGGCTGCGGCTCAGCGCGTCGGTGAGGTCCTTCTCCGGCACCACGTCGCGCACGGCGATCGTGGCCGCGGGTGCGAAGAGCGCGGTGGCCGCGCCCTCGACCACGGCGACGCCGAGGAGGTGTACCTGCCCGAGGTCTCCCAGCGCCGACACCAGGGGAATGCTGGCCAGCGCCACGAGTCGTACCAGATCGGTCCCGACCATGATCATCCGCCGGTCGAACCGGTCGGCCAGGTGGCCCGCCGGCAGGCGCAGCAGGGTCCGGGTCACCAGCGAAAAGGTCGCGACCGTACCGGCTTGGGCCGCGCTGCCACCAATGGACAGGACGAGCAGCGGGAAGGCGAGCAACGACAGCTGCGAGCCGAGGGTGGACAGCGTCGAACTGAGCCAGTAGCGGCGGAAGTCGGCGTTGGTGCGCAGGATGCCGGCGCTCTTCATCCCAGCCGCCCGACGGCGTGGAGGCTGTCCAGGACTCCGGCGTCGACCCGGTCCTGGAAGACGGCGCGGACGGCGGCTTCCTCGTCGTACTGGTAGTGGTCGTGGCAGCTGACCCAACGGCCCTTCGTCTGCTCGGCATCGAGATAGCCGTCGGTGATGGTGCCGACCTCCATGCCGGGCTTGCCCGCGGTCTCCCAGCAACTGGCCAGGACCCCATCGGCGTTGACGACCGCGCCGTAACGGCCGTCGGCGAAGGAGCAGGCCTGGCAGGGGACATGGGCGCGCGGACGGGCCACCGTGAAACCGAGTTCCAGTGCGCGGGCGTTCCAGCGGACGAAGTCGTCGACGAGGCCGTTCTCGTGCAGCAGGTTGTTCGCGTAGCCGACGCCGACGTCGCCGACGCGGGCGAAGTGGATGCCGCAGCGGGCCGGATCGAGCTGTGCGCCGAGCCGTTCGACCAGTTCGTCGACGCCGTGGCTGTTCAGGTGCGAGACGTTGACCCGCAGCATCCAGCGCAGGGACGTCTTCTCGATGGCGCGCGCGATGTTGGAGACGATGACGTCGAAGGTGCCGCCTCCGGAGCGGCGTACCCGGATGGCGTCGTGGTCGGCCCGGTCGCCGTCGAAGGTCACCTGTACCGAGCCGAGGCCCGCCGCATTGAGCTCCTTGGCGATCAGCGGGGTGAGCAGGGTGCCGTTGGACGTCATCGACGCGGTGAGGGCGCCGAGTTCCCCGGCCCTGGTCAGCAGGTCGCGGCAGCCTCGCGGGTTGAGCAGCGGCTCGCCGCCGAAGAGCAGCAGCGACAGCTTGTCCATGCCGGCCGCCGCCATGCGCTCGCGGGTGAAGTCCAGGACCTGCCCGACGGCTTCGGGGGTCAGCCGGGCGTGCTGGATGCGGGGCGGCCGGCTTCCTCCCTTGGGGTCCTGGGCGGTGTTCTGGAAGCAGTAGCCGCAGCCGAGGTTGCAGTCCGTGCTGGTCAGTACGGTCAGCGAGTACGAGTTGTACGGCTTTACGTCGTACAGGCCCGCCTCGCGGAGATAGCGTTCGGCGGAGGGCCGCAGGGTGCCGTCGGGCTCAATCTGGCCGGGACGCATCAGTGCGTATCCGCCGGCGCCCAGGAACCACCACCCCCTGCCGGCCTGGATCAGACGGGCCCCGGCGGCGGGGACGGCGACGGACTGCGTACCGGGCACGGCAACCTCCGGAGCGGGGGCGGGAGTTGGAGGGCGGGCGCGGCCCGGTCGCGGCGGTGTCAGGCGCCACCGCGACCGGGAGGACCGCGCCGGGGGTGAGCCGATCAGGCGTTGTGCTCCTGGTGGACGCCGCACCAGGGGGTGTCCTCGCCCTCCTCGGAGTGGGCGATCACCTCGGGCTCGTCGACGGCGGACTCCTGGTGCACGCCACACCAGGCGACGTTCGACGCGGCGTGCGCGACCACTTCGGGCTCGTCGACGGCGGACTCCTGGTGCACCCCGCACCAGGCGACGTTCGACGCGGCGTGCGCGACGACCTCGGGAGTCTCCTCCGCGGGCGTCTCGGTGGTCTCCTCGTTGGGCTCGACGTTCTCGGCCATGATGGTCCTCCATACGACGGGCGTTCGGGACGACGGACGGCAGCGGTGCGCCGACCGGCAGGAAGCTAGGAGGAGGGGGTTCGACACCGGTTCACCGCCGGTTGGCCCCTGGTGAAACCCCTGGTGGGCGCGTGGGCTCAGCCCATGGCGGCCGGCCGGAACCGCGACGGAGACGGCCGTGGGGCTGATCCGGGGTTCGGACGGTCGCTCCCGCTACTGGGGCGGGGCGATGGCATCTCGGGGGTGTCGCCGACGAGGTGGCGCCGCGTCGGCGAGGTGGCGCCGCGTCGGCCGCATACCGGAATCGCACCGGTCGCGAACCGGCGGGCAACCGGCCGTTCCTACGGTGGCCGCCGCACGCTCCGCGACCGCGAGAGGACGCCTCCGTATGGACACCGAGCCCGTCGTCACGGCCGCGCCGTCCCCCCGGCCCGCGCCGTCCGCCCAGCCCGCGGCAACAGGACGGCAGCGGCTGCCGGAGCCGCTCGGGGCCGGATTCCTGGCCCGTCCGGAGGAGACGCTGGCCGAGATCCGGGAGACGTGTCCCGTGGCCCGGATCAGGACGCCCGCCGGACGGCCGGCCTGGCTGGTGACCCGTGCCGAGGATGTGCGGGCCGGGTTCCTGGATCCCCGCCTGTCCTTGAGCGGCGGCCACGTTCCCGACCCCGGCGTGCGCCGACGCGCGCTGGACGTGACGCTGGTCAACTACGATCCGCCGGACCACACGCGGATCCGCCGTCTGGCGACCCCGGCCCTCACCCCGGCACGCATGGCCGCCCACCGGGAGCGCATCGAGGAAGCCGCCGGTGAACTGCTCGACGCGGCGGACGCGGCGCGGGGGCAGGGGCCGCTGGAGCTGATGGACGCCTTCGCGCGCCCGTTCGCGTTCCGGTCGCTGTGCGAGGTGTTCGAGGTGCGTGAGGAGGAGCGGGCCGCGCTGTACGCACCGGTGGCGCTCCTCGCGGACAAGACGGGCTGCTCCGCTCGCACCGTCGAGGAGAGCGTGGCTCATATCGACGCGTTCGTCCGCGGCGAGATGGCCCGCCGCGCGGCCGCTCCGGGTGACGACGTCGTCTCGCGCGTCCTCGCGGCCTGGCGCCAGCAGGGCGGCGCGACCGAGGACGAGGTCGCCTCCCTCCTGGCGATGCTGCTGCTGGCCGGCTTCGACAGCACGGTGCAGGCGATCGGCATGAGCGTGGTGGCGCTGCTGGGCCACCACGACGTACAGGACTCCCTGCGGGAGGAGCCGTCGCGGATTCCGCGCGCGGTGGACGAGTTGCTGCGCTGGGACACCCCGGGCCCTTTCAGCACCAAGAGGGTGGCGCTGGAGGACGTCCGGTTCGGGGACACGGTCATTCCGGCGGGCAGCGGAGTCCTGCTCTCCGTGGCGGCGGCCAACCACGACCCGCGCTGCCATGCCGACCCCGGCACGCTGGACCCGGACCGCAGCACCGCCGGCCGTCATCTGACGTTCGGTCTGGGCCCGCACTACTGTCCCGGATCGGCGCTGGCCCGCCTGGAGCTCACGGTGGCCCTGACCGTCATCCTCGGCCGCTGGCAACGGCTGGAGCCGGCGGTGCCGCTCAACGAGCTGGCCTGGGGCGGCGGCTATCTGCACCGCCGTCTGGCCGCACTGCCCGTGCTGCCCCACGGGTCGGGGTGACAGGACGGCGGGGTGCCGACGTTCCTGTCCGCCGGGTCACCTGACGGTGCGGGGCGTGGGCGGTGGGGGCGGTAGAGCGGGGACGCTCTCGCCCTGGCCTTCGGCGCCACCGGCTCCGTCCGGGACCGCCGTCTGTCACACCACGCTGACCGGATGCCGTACCACCGCGCCGAACAGGTATCCCTGTGTGTTCGGTACGGCGGTGTCCGGCTGGGTCCGGTCGGCTGTGTCCGTGGCGCGCGCCAGCAGCTGGGTGGCGCCGGGTGTGTCGGGCCGCCAATCGAGGGACCACCGGGTCCAGGTGCCGGCCCGGGGCCGGTCGTGCAGCCGCGCGGGCCGCCAGTTGGCACCGCCGTCCGTACTGACGTCGACCTTGGCGACGCCTCCCGCCCCCGACCATGACCGCCCGTGCAGGACGTGCCTGCTTCCGGCCGTGAACGTGGCCCCGCTCGCCAGCTCGAAGGCGCTCTTCGTGGCCTGCCGGGTCAGCGGAGCACTCCCGCCCTCGGGATAGGCGGGGCCGAACAGCCGGTAGAAGGTGGTGTTCCAGGGCGAGTAGAGCGGCTGTGCGGACACCTCGATGTCGCCGACCCACTTGATCGACGCGATCCCCACCCAGGAGGGCACCAACACCCGCACCGGATAGCCGTGGTCGTACGGAAGCGACTCGCCGTTCATCTCGTACGCGAGCAGGACGTCGTCCAGGGCCTTGGCCAGCGGCAGCGGACGTCGTACCCGCCCCAGGCTCTCGCCGCCGCTGACGTACTCGGCGTCCAGACCGCGCGGCTGCACGTCCACGGCGCGCGGGGACAGCCCTGCCCTGCGCAGCACGTCGCCCAGCCGCACTCCGCGCCAGCGTGCGACGCCGATCGCTCCCAGGGTCCACGCGGTGCCGGTGACCGTCTCCCCCTGTTGCGTCGTGTAGTAGGAGCGGCCGTTCCCGGCGCATTCCACGAACGCTGTCCGGGTGACGGCCGGCAGTGCGCGCAGATCGTCGTAACCGAACTCCACCGGACGGTCCTCGCCGTGGTTGCCGCGCAACCCGCTCCCCCACAGCCGCAGCCGCCAGTCGTCGGCGTTCAGGACGGGTGTGGCGGTGTGGTTGCGCACGAAGAACAGGTCGTTGGGGGTGTGGTGGCCGGTTCCGCGCAGCGCCTCCCATCGGGTCTCGGCGTTGGTGCCACGCGCGATGAACCACTCGGCGGGCAGCGGCTTGACGATCGGTGTGTCGGCGGCGTGGGCGGGCCCCGGGGTGCCGAGTGCGGTTCCGGCGGCGGCAGCGGTGAGCAGGGTGAGCAGCCGACGGCGGGTGACCCCCTCGGCTCTGGCCTCACCAGCGAGCCACTGGCGCAGCCTGCGGCGGTCGTACTCGGTTTCGTAGCGGCGGCCGGCGGGGGCGGGCGAAGGCATGGCGGGTCCTCGTCATAACGGGGCGAGAAGAACGAGAGGCTCGGCACAAGTCGGCGCGGGCATACGCGCGGGCGGTCGTTGCATGCTCGACCGGCTTGTCCGGAGCGGAAGTTCGCGGAAGCGCGTGATCAGCCGGTCGTCCGACACAGCGTGGCGGCGACGCGGACGAGGTCCACGGCGCGGCGGCGGGTCAGTGGCTCCGACATCGGCATGGCGGGATGAAAGCACACGGGGCGGAGGGCGTCAACGGGGCATCCGTGCCGGTGAACCAGGCGTCCAGGCAAGTCGGTTGGCGTGGCGGCCGCGACTCGCCGGTCCCGCACCTGACCGGCGGGCCGGCGCGAAGGTGTCAATTCCTGAACGCCGGCTCTCCCCCGCCGTGACGGCGGCCGGCCCGTGTCCCCGACACGACCGCGGCCGACCCCGTGTCCCCGACATGACGGCGGTCGGCCCGTGCTCTCCGGCGGAGTCCGGTGCCGCCATTGACGTACGTCAGAACCGCTCCGTACGATCACGAACGGCATCGAGTGTCAGCGTCAAGCCCTGGCTTGCTGACCGGCAACCCTCCCGCGCGGTGGGGTGCTCCAGGTGAAAGCCCGGCGGGATCAGCGACGATCCGCGCAAGCGCGTGGCCCCATGACCGGGGCCGGAGATGGGGGGAGGACCGTTATGCGACACAGTGGTGACCCTCGTGCCTCCTTCTCCGTCGCCATGGTGTTCTCCCGGCTGGCGCGCCGACGCCACATCGATCTGAAGCGCTCGACCAGCTGCTTCTGTCAGGCCTGACGGCCCTTTCCGCAGCGGAGCGCTGACGGGCCTGCCCGCCGAGGGTCCCCGTCCGTGACCAGCGATCGGGGTATGTGTCCCCGCCCGGGTCCCGCTTCCTCCTGATCCTTCGGATCCACCTTCCGCCTGGCCCCTGTCCGCAGGGCATTCCCCCCGTCACGGCACCGCGCCGACCGGGCCCGCACCCCTGTGCGTGGCCGTGCCCCGCGCGGTGTCCCGTGCCTGGCGACACCATGAGGAGAACCCTCCGTGAGAGCACTTCCGGACTTCAGATCTCCCCGATGGGCGGCGCTCACCGCCCTTCTCACCACCAGCGTGCTGCTGACCGCCTGCGGGTCGGGCACCGGCGGCTCCGGCGCCGGTGACGGCAAGCCGCGTTCCGGCGGAACCCTGACCTTCGCCGTGGGATCGGACGCCGGCTGTGTGGATCCCCAGCAGGTCGGCAGCAACGACACCATCTACTCGGTGCGCCAGGTCGTGGACTCCCTGACGGACCAGGACCCCAGGACCGGCAAGATCGTGCCGTGGCTGGCGAAGAGCTGGGACATCAGTGCCGACGCGACCGCCTTCACCTTCCACCTGCGCTCGGGTGTCACCTTCAGCGACGGGTCCCCGCTGACCGCCCAGGTGGTCAAGGACAACTTCGACGCGGTGCCCCATCTCGGTGTCCTGGGAACCCTGGCCGAGGGCTACCTGAGCGGCGTCAAGAGCACCACGGTGGTCGACCCGCTCACCGTCAAGGTCACCTTCGAACAGCCCAACGCCCAGTTCCTGCAGGCGACTTCGACACATTCCCTGGGGATCGAGTCGTCGGCGAGCGCGAAGAGGTCACCGCAGCAGAAGTGCAGCGACGGGGTCATCGGATCCGGACCCTTCGTACTCAAGCAGTACGTACAGAACCAGTCGGTCACCCTGGCCAAGCGCCGCGGCTACGCCTGGGGCTCCTCACGGTGGAACAAGAAGGGCGAGGCGTACCTGGACAAGCTCGTGTTCAAGGTCGTGCCGGAAGCGGGCGTGCGCGCCGGCAGTCTCCGCTCCGGCCAGGTGGACGCGATCGGCAGTGTGGGCCGGGCCGACGAGGCGGCGCTCAAGGGCGGCCAGGTCACCCTCCAGAGGCGGGCCAACCCCGGCATCGTCTTCGGGCTCGGCTTCAACAACGCGCGGCCCCTCCTGAAGGACGCCAGGGTCCGCCGGGCGATCCTGGCCGCCGTCGACCGCAAGCAGATCGCCGACACCGTCTTCCCCACCGGCACCCGGGCAGCGACCAGCGTCCTCGCACACACCACGCCCGACTACACCAACCTCGCCCCGGATCTCGCCTTCGACGCGGCCAAGGCGAAGTCCCTGCTGGACGAAGCCGGTTGGAAGGCGGGCGGCGACGGCACGCGCACCAAGGACGGCAAGAAGCTGAACCTGACCATCGACTGGGTTCCCAACGCGGCCACGAACCAACCCGCGTTGGAGTTGATACAGCAGCAACTGAAGGCTGTGGGGGTTCAGGTGACCCTCAAGCAGCTCCAGCTCACCCAGCTGACACCGACACAGCAGTCGGGCGAATTCGACGCGACATGGGGGAACATCACCCGCGCCGACCCCGACATCCTGCGCAGCTCCTTCTCCACGAAGCTGGCCAACTTCTACCGCGTGCCGGCGAGCGGCCTGGACAGGACCCTGTCCGCGCAGGCCGCGACCACCGACCCGGAAGGGCGCAGCAAACTCGTGACCCAGGCACAGCGGTCGATCGTGCGCGACGCCTACAACGTGCCGGTGGTGGAACTGCAGACCCAGCTGGGCCTGTCCACGAAGGTGCACAGCCTCGCCTTCGACGCCTCCAGCCGGATCCAGTTGCACGACACCTGGATCGGCTGACCCGTGCGCGGCTATGTACTCAAACGGCTCGCGCAGGCGGTCGGGGTGCTGTGGGCGGCGTACACCGTGTCGTTCCTGGTGCTGGACTACCTGCCGGGCGACCCGGTCACCGCGATGGCCGGTGCCGGAATGGACTCGGGGCAGGTCGATCCCCGGCAGATCGCCGCCCTGCGGCACGAGTACGGCTTCGACAAGCCGGTGCTCACGCAGTACGCCGAGTACCTCGGCCGCGCGGTGCGCGGGGACTTCGGCAACTCGGTCGCCACCGGCCGCCCGGTCGCCTCGACACTGGCCGACGCGCTGCCCCAGACCCTCCAACTGACGGCTTCGGCACTGCTGTTCGCGGTGGTCCTCGGCGGCGGGCTGGCGGTGACGGCCACGTACACCACACGGCGCTGGCTGCGGCAGCTGCTGCTGTCGCTGCCGCCGCTGGGAGTGTCCGTCCCGACGTTCTGGGTGGGGCTCCTGCTGGTCGAGGCGTTCTCCTTCCGGCTGCGCTGGTTCCCCGCGTTCGGCAACGACGGGCTGAAGGGGCTGGTGCTGCCGGCGCTGACCCTCGCGGTCCCGACCGGCGCTCTGATCGCGCAGGTGCTGGCCAAGAGTCTGCTCACCGCGCTCGACCAGCCGTATGTGGAAACCGCCCGCGCGAAAGGCGCGGGCCGCTGGCGGGTCCATCTGCGGCACGCGCTGCGCAACGCGTCCCTGCCGGCGCTGACGGTCGCCGGACTGCTGGTGGGGCAGCTGATCGCCGGTTCGGTCGTCGTCGAGACGGTGTTCTCCCGTGACGGCCTGGGCCGCGTGACCGCGGCGGCCGTCACGGCCCAGGACATCCCGGTGGTCCAGGGGGTGGTGGCGTTCGGCGCACTGATCTTCGTGACGACGAACCTCGTCGTCGACCTGGTCTATCCGCTGCTCGACCCCCGAATCGTGGTGGCCTCGGAGAGAAGGGCACGCATCGCATGAGCCAGAGTCTTGTCGACGACCCCGCCGAGGCCGCGCTCGGTCTCGTTCGGCCGGTGGGACCACCGCAGGATCCCGCACCAGGGCGCCGCGTCCGCGTACGGCGGGTGCTGCGGTTCCTGCTGCGCCGCCCCGGTCTGCTGCTGTCGATCGGCGTCCTCGTGCTGGTGGTGCTGGCCTCGTTCCGGCCGCAGCTGTTCACTTCTCGCGATCCGCTGACAGGGGTACCGGCGCAGAACTTCCGGGGCCCGAGCGGCGCGCACTGGTTCGGCACGGACGAGCTGGGGCGCGATGTGTTCTCCCGGGTGGTGCACGGCGCACAGCTGTCCCTGAAGGCCACACTGATCGCGGTGCTCGTGGCGTTCGTGGTGGGCGGCCTGCTCGGCGTGGTCGCCGGGTTCGTCGGCCGCTGGGTGGACGACGTGCTGATGCGCTTCGTCGACGTCCTGCTCGCCATCCCCGCGCTGTTCCTGTCGCTGGCCCTGGTGACCGCGCTGGGATACGGGACGGTGAAGGTGGCCGTCGCGGTCGGCATCGCCAGTGTCGCCTCCTTCGCCCGGGTCGCCCGCGCCGAGGTGCTCCGGGTGCGTCAGGCGGTGTTCGTCGAGGCGTCGCGCTCCTGCGGGGCCCGCTGGTACTCGGTGCTGGGCCGGCATGTGCTGCCCAACGCCGCGGGCCCGGTGATCGTCCTGGCCACGCTCGACTTCGGCGCCTCCATCCTGGCCGTGTCGGCGCTGAGCTTCCTCGGGTACGGCGCTCCCCCGCCGGCCCCGGAGTGGGGCACGTTGATCTCCGAGGGCCGCAACTACCTGGCCAACGCCTGGTGGCTGACCGCGCTGCCCGGACTGGCGATCGCCGCGACCGTACTGGCCACCAACCGCGTCGCGAGGGCGCTGGACGGCGAATGGTCCCGGCAGCGATGACCGACGAAGCCGAGAACGGTGAGGACATGACCACACCACTGCTGGAGATCCGCGGCCTGTCCGTCTCGTACCGCACCCGCGGCGGTGGCGGCGTGGCGGCCGTCCGGGGCGTGGATCTCGACGTATGGCCGGGACAGGTGACCGCGGTGGTCGGTGAGTCCGGCTCCGGCAAGAGCACGACCGCGCACGCGATCACCCGCCTCCTCCCGGACAACGGCGTCATCGACGCGGGCTCGGTGCGCTTCGGCCGGCACGACCTGGCCACGCTGTCGGAGGCGGAACTGCGCACCGTACGGGGGGCACGGATCGGGCTGGTGCCGCAGGACCCGACCGTGTCGCTCAACCCGGTCAAGCGGATCGGCGAACAGGTCGCGGAGGTGCTGCGCATCCACGGACTGGCGAACCGGCGCTCGGCCGCCGTCGAGGCGCTCGCCGTTCTGGACCGGGCCGGGCTGCCCGACGCCGCCGTCCGGGCCCGGCAGTACCCGCACGAACTCTCCGGGGGCATGCGGCAACGCGCCTTGATCGCCGTCGCGATCGCCGCGCGACCCGAGCTGATCATCGCCGACGAGCCGACCAGCGCGCTCGACGTCACCGTGCAGCGGGTCATCCTCGACCATCTCCAGCGCCTGGCCGAGGAGTCGGGCACGGCGATCCTGCTGGTGACGCACGACCTCGGGGTCGCCGCCGAACGGGCGCAGCGGCTGGTGGTCATGGCGCAGGGCCGGGTGGTGGAGGCGGGAGCCACCCGTGACGTCCTCGCCGATCCCCAGGACGCGTACACCCGGCACCTGCTGGCGAGCGCCCCGAGTATGACGACGGCTCGCCGCCGCCCGTCCGCGCCCGTGGCCACGGCGGACACGGTTCCTCTGGTGGAAGTGCGCAACCTGGTCAAGGAGTTCCGGCTGCCTCGCACCGCGGACGGGCCCCGGACCCTGCGCGCGGTCGACGACGTCAGCTTCGCCGTCCATCACGGGCAGACCCTCGCCCTGGTGGGTGAGTCGGGCTCGGGCAAGTCCACCACCGCCCGGCTGGTGCTCCGGCTGGCCGACGCGACCTCCGGGCAGGTCCTGTTCGACGGCGTCGACGTCACCACCGCCGGGGGTGCCCGTGCCAGGGTGCTGCGCCGCCGTGCCCAACTCGTCTACCAGAACCCGTACGCGTCCCTCGATCCGCGTTTCTCCATCGGTGAGGTGATCACCGAGCCGCTGCGTGCCTTCAAGGTCGGCGACCGTGCCTCGCGGCTGGCGCGGGCCCGCGAACTGCTCGACCGGGTGGCGCTTCCTACGGCCATGCTCGAACGCCGGCCGGCGGAGCTGTCCGGCGGGCAGCGTCAGCGCGTGGCGATCGCCCGTGCGCTCGCCCTCTCCCCCGACCTGGTGGTGTGCGACGAGCCGGTGTCCGCGCTCGACGTCTCGGTGCAGGCCCAAGTGCTGGAGTTGCTGGCCGAGTTGCAGGCCGGCACGGGGGTGGCCTACCTCTTCATCTCTCATGACCTGGCCGTCGTACGCCAGATCGCGCACCAGGTCGCGGTGATGCGGGCCGGCCGCGTCGTGGAGGCGGGTCCTCCGGAGGAGCTCTTCACCCGTCCCCGCCACGCCTACACCCGCGAGCTGCTCGCGGCGATCCCCGGCGGCCGGGTCCCCTCCCCCGCCGCCGAGCCCATCACGAGCTGAGGACGGGCCTCACATGACCACTCCCACCATCACGTCCCTTGCGTTTCTCACCCCGGGCAACTTCGCCGACGACGACCCGTACACCGGCCTTGAGGAGACGCTCCGGCTGTTCGAGTACGGCGAACGGTCGGGCTTCGACGGTGCCTGGATCAGGCAGCGGCACCTCGAACACGGTGTGTCCTCGGCGGCTGTGTTCCTCGCCGCGGCGGGCCAGCGCACCGAGCGGATCGAGCTCGGCACCGCCGTCATACCGATCGGCTACGAGAGTCCTTTCCGCCTCGCCGAGGATCTGGCACTGGCCGACGTATTGTCCCGGGGCCGGCTCCAGATCGGCTTCAGCACCGGCATGCCGCACGCCGAGCTGCTCGGAGACCTGGTGTACGACGGGGACTGGCGCGGTTTCGACCTCTCGTACGGCAGGATCGCCCGTGTCCTCGACAACCTGCGCGGCGACCATCTCGGCGGTCCCGACGCGGTCATCCACTCGCCGGGCAACGTGCAGCGTCCCCGTCTGCAACCGCACGATCCCGGTCTGGCGCACCGCATCTGGTACGGCGGCGGGAGCCTGCGCTCGGTCCGCTGGGCAGCGGAGAACGGCCTGAACCTGCTGTCCGGCAACATCGTCTCCGGTGAGGGCACCGACGACTTCACCACGGCCCAGCTCAATCTGCTGGCCGAGTACCGACGAGCGCTGTCCCAGCAGGGTGTGGAGCGTCCGGCACGGGTGGCCCTGGGCCGGGTGATCGTGCCCTTCGACGGCGCCGACACGGCCGGCCGGGCCCGTTACCGTGCCTACGCGGCCGGCCGCCGCGCCCGTACCCTGACACCTCAGGGCCCGAAGCGGACCCTGTTCGCCCCCGACGTGGTGGGCACGGCCGAACAGATCCTCGAGCAGCTGGCCGCCGACCCGGTCCTGGCGCAGGTCTCGGAGCTGCGCCTGGAGCTGCCGTACGAGTTCCACCGGGAGGAGTACGAACAGATCCTGCACGACACACGGCAGCTGATCGCACCCGAACTGGGCTGGCGTCCGGCCTCGTTGACGGTCCCGGAGCCGGTCCGCTGAGTCCGCTCGCCGGAGCCGGACGTTCGGTCGGACAGGCCCGGCTCCGCCTCCGTACCCGATCGCACCGGACGAGGCATGTCGTGGCGACGATCGGCGTGGGTGATTCCGTCCTGTCGGCGACGGTCGGAGCAGCGTGAACAGCGCCCCTCCCACCCCTCGACCGCCAGGCGCGCGTCGGCAGGCGAGGGGCGTCGTGCGTGGGGCGTCAGCCATGTACCGCCGCGAGATTCTGCGTGCCACGCGTCGCTCGCTCGGCGTCGCGCTTGGCGACCTCCTCGCGGACGATCGGGATCACGTACCGGCCGAAGTCGATCGCGTCGTCGAGCAGGTCGTAGCCGCGGGCGGAGAGAATGTCGACGCCCAGGTCGTAGTAGTCGAGCAGCGCCCGGGCGACCGTCTCCGGGGTTCCGACCAGGGCGTTGGAGTTGCCCGCGCCCCCCGTCGCGGCGGCGGTCGGGGTCCACAGGGCGCGGTCGTACCGCTCGCCCGCCTCGGCGATGGCGATCAGCCGCTGTGACCCGGAGTTCTGTGGCTGGCCATGGCCGTTGTGCCGTCTGGTGAGCAACTCGCCCTTCTCCTTGCGGGCCTTGATCGCGCCGACGGTGCGGTGGGCCTTCTCCCAGGCCAGTTCCTCGGTCGGGGCGATGATCGGGCGGAACGCCGCCTGGATACGGGGCGCTTCGGTGCGGCCCGCGGCCTTCGCGGCGGCCTTCACGGACTCGATCTGCTCGGCGGTCTTCTCCAGGGGCTCGCCCCACAGGCAGAAGATGTCGGCCTCGGCGCCTCCAGCGGCATACGCGGCGGGCGACGAGCCACCGAACGACACGCCGGGACGGGGATGCTGGACCGGAAAGACGTCGCTCACGAAATCGTGGAACCGGTAGTGCTCGCCTTCGTGATCGAACGGCTCGTGGGTGGTCCAGATCTTCTTGACGATCCGGATGTACTCACGGGTGCGGGCGTACCGTTCGTCCTTCGTCAGGGTGTCGCCCTCGCGGCCCTGTTCGTGGTCGTTGCCGCCGGTGATGAAGTGCACGGTGAGCCGGCCCTCGCTGATCTGGTCGAGGGTGGCGAAGGTCTTCGCGGCGAAGGTCGGGTACGAGACGTTGGGCCGGTGGGCGAGCAGGATCTGGAGGCGGTCCAGTCTGCTCGCGATGTAGGCGGCGGCCGGGGCGGGATCCGGCGATCCGGAACCGTAGGCGAACAACACCCGGTCCCAGCCGTTGTCCTCGTGGGCCCGCGCGAGCCGGAGCGTGTACTCCTTGTCGAAAGCGGCACCGGAGCGCGGGGCGGTCTCGGAGCCGTCATGAGTGGCGGCGATACCGAG
The DNA here is from genome assembly GCF_036226925.1 of Streptomyces sp. NBC_00659. Taxonomy (NCBI): domain Bacteria; kingdom Bacillati; phylum Actinomycetota; class Actinomycetes; order Kitasatosporales; family Streptomycetaceae; genus Streptomyces; species Streptomyces sp. NBC_00659. Next base: position 501,784 of record NZ_CP109031.1, read on the forward strand.
GAACTCCACTGGCATGGGAGATGGCCCTTCTCGAGTCCTGTGGGTCGTGCCGTGGAAAGCGGGGCGAGGCAGGACTGAACACCCCGTGGAGGCACGGAATTTGACGATGCATCGGAGAGCTGGGACCCGGGTCGTTGATGGCACCGGGCACGTGCCTCGGGTCATGCCGGATGACGGCGGCGCGTGACAGGCCTCGCGGGACCGTCCGGACATCCGTGCAGCGTGTGCTCAGCGCACGCGTATGACGATGCCACGAAGGAGGAATCCGCCCACGACAGGATCACCAAGGGGGGACGGGCCGTTCATACGGCCCGCTGTCGCGTCAGGCGCGACAAGCGGCGGACCACACCCGGCCGAAGTCGATGTGGTCCCGGGTGACCAGGCGATGCTCGGCGTTCATGCAACTCATTCAGCAGTGCATCTGGCTTCCCGTCAACTACGGTCCGCATGCCGGACGACCGGGCGTGGCCGGTACTCATCGGGTCGCCTCTCCGCCCGTGGGACCGCTCCCCCTGATTTCCTATTGATTTACTAGGAAATCATTGACCGCGCGTCCCGAGGATGCGCAGGATGATGTACATGCCCCCCACGCAGCAGCGACTGGTTCGCCGTCGGCACGTCGACTTCGGTCGCGTCGCCAGCGCCGTCTGTTGCAGCGCGTAGGGCGCGCGGCACCCATACGTCGAGCGTGCCGCCACCCCTTCTCCCGCCCGGGCGATCACGCGATGCCGCCCAAGCCGAACCCGGGCACGGCTCACCGGCGCCGCGTCGTCACCGTACGGCGCTTGGACCACCAGTGCGTGCCCCGACCGGCAAGAGATTCCCGACACGGCACCTTGCCACCGACTTTGAGGAAACCACCATCATGGACGTTGTCACCGCGCCGCCGGGACCCGCCGCCGCATCCGACCGGACCGGACTCGAGCCGGCCGGACCCGGCCACGCACACTGGCTGCGTGCGGCCCGCGAGGCGGCGGAAGACCTGGCCACGGACGCGGTGGCCAGGGAGCAGGCGGGCAAGACCCCCTTCGACGAGGTCTCCCGACTGTGCGAGGCGGGACTGCTGACGCTGCTCGTACCGGCCGGCGCCGGAGGCGGCGGCGCGGACTGGGCGACGGCCTACGCCGTCGTCCGGGAGATCTCCGCCGCCGACGCCGCGATCGGTCAACTGCTCGGCTGTCACTACTTCCTGTCGTGGAGCGCGCTGTCCTTCGCCGCCTCCGCGCGCGCCACCGAGACCGCCCGGCGCTCCACGAAGAAGCCCTTCCTCTGGGGTGGCGGTCTCGCCCGCCAGGAACCGCCTCTGAGGCTGGCCAGGAAAGGCGGCGGTTACGTCCTGGACGGTCGGCAGAACTACGCCACGGGGGTCCTGGTCGCCGACCGCCTCGCCGTACGGGGCGAGCGGGTCGACACCGGCGAACCCTTCGCCGTCGTCGTCGATCCCGCCCATCCCGGTGTGCGGATCGACGCCGACTCGGAATCCTTCGGCCAGCGGCTCGCGGCCGGCGGCAGCGTGGATTTCGACGCTGTACCGGTCGCCGCCGGCAACGTCCTGGGATCCCTGTCCGCGGACGAGGACGTCCTGTCACCCCTGACCGCCTTCACCTCGCCGGTCGGACGCCTCCTCTCCGTCCAGTTGCTGCTCGGTATCGCCGAGGGAGTGCTCACCGAAGTACGCGAATACAGCCGGGCAGGCCACTCGCTCTGGCATCCCGGCTGGCCGGTCGGCTCTCCCTCGGACCCGCGGATCCTGACCCTGCACGGAGAACTCACCGTTCTCACCCGCTCCGCCTCGGCACTCAACGAGCAGGCGGTGCAAGCCGTACTGGGCGGACAGGCACGCGGCGAAGCCCTGAGCTACGACGAGTACGCGGAGATCTCCGTTCTCGTGACCATGGCCGAAGCCGCCGCGTCCAGGGCCGCACAGGAGTCCACCACCCGGGCCCTCGAAGTCATCGGCGCCCGCTCCGCGTCCTCACGGCTGGGCTTCGACCGCTTCTGGCGCAATGCGCGAACCGTCACCTTGTACGAGCCCGTCGGTGCCCGGCTCCGTGACATCGGGGACTACTTCCTCAACGGCGCGCACCCTCCGTTCGTCCTGCCCCTCTGAACGAGAGAGCGTCGAAACCGACCCGAATGCCGACGTACGCAAGGCCGCCGTACTGGCGCTGACCCACCACCGTGCCACCGAGGACGCCCGCGCGGCGCCGGCCACCGCGACAACGGACTCGGACGCGGATGTACGGGCCTACGCGGCGCGAGCACTGTGACGACGCCCCCGGTTCGAATGTTGCGCCATTCGCCCCAGATCGCACGAATTGAGCCATTCGTGTGACGATGGCGGAGGGACAAGGGCCGTCCCCCTTGAGTGTCACGCGAAGTGTCCGCACGGAAGACCGAGGAGGTCCTGATGACGGACCTGACCACCCGCTCCGCGGCCACCAGGAACGAAACGGGCGAGGCCACCGGGATCCGGCGCTCCGGCACCGGTGATCCGGGCGGCAAGGGACGGACCACCATCGCCGACGGCGTGGTGGCCAAGATCGCGGCGGCATCCGCACGCGATGTGCCCGGCATCCACGGCCTCGGCACAGGAATGACCCGGGCCCTCGGGTCCGTCCGCGACCGGGTGCCCGCCGGGCGTCCCGGTCAGACCCGCGGCGTGAGCGTCGAGGTCGGCGAACGGCAGACCGCGGTGGATCTCGACGTCGTCGTCGAGTACGGGTACCCCATCACGGACGTGATCGCGGACATGCGCGTCGCCGTGGTCTCCGCCGTCGAGCGCATGACCGGGCTGGAGGTCGTCGAGGTGAACGTCGCCGTCGGCGACGTGCGTCTGCCGGACGAACCGGACGAGGAACCGCAGGACGGCCCTCGCGTGACGTGACCCGCCGCCCCGGCGCCGGGGGCTCGCATCCACCGGCCGCCGTGGAAGAACGCTCAGGAGGTGTGTCGCCGTGACCGAAAGGGACCACGCGGACGGTCTCCGCCTCACAGCGCGCGAACGTGCCGCGCTGGCGGAGATCGAGAAGGGGCTGCGGCAGGACCACGCGCCGGCGCCGCACCGCCCGTCCGGCGGGCGCCGGCTGCCCGTCGCGGTCGCACTGATGCTGATGTGCTCCGTGGTCCTCGCGGTGGTCGGCATCCGCACGTCGAACACCGCGCTTCTCTGGTGCTTCGCGGTTCTGTGGCCGCTGACCTCGCTGCAGCTCGTCAGGTTGCTGGGCCGCTGGATCAGAAGCACGGGCCCTTTCACTCCATGGTTCTGACCAGTTCGCGGCCTCCGGGGCCGGCAGAGGAACTTCCCGGCTTCCTCGCGTGGGCAGGCCGGCAACATCTCCGTGATCTCACGTGGGGCGCCTTGGTGTGTGCGGCAGCCCGGGTGAGCCGTGTCTCACAAGGGCGGCAGCGCTTGTCTATGCAACGAGTTGCATAGAAAGCTGTGCGGTATGGCGCTCGAACACGCGATCCTCGTCTCCCTGCTGGAAAAGCCGGGGTCCGGCTATGAGCTGGCCCGGCGGTTCGAGCGGTCCATCGGCTACTTCTGGACCGCCACGCACCAGCAGATCTACCGCGTGCTCAAGCGCATGGAGAGCGAGGGCGTGCTCGCCGTCCGGGAGGTGCCGCAGCAGGGGCGGCCGGACAAGAAGGTGTACTCGGTCGCCGGCCCCGGGCGTGCCGTCCTCTCCGAGTGGCTGCACGAGCCGATCGAACCAGAGAGCATCCGTCACGATCTCGCGGTGAAGATCCGCGGCGCGGCCTTCGACGACCCGGCGGCGCTCGTCGACGAGGTCGAGCGGCACCACCGGATACACAGTGACCGGCTCGCGCGCTATCTCGCCGGGGAGCTGCGCGACTTCACCGGTCCTGACGCCCCCGCCCCTCTCGACGCCGGTCAGCAGCTCCAGCACGTCGTACTGCGCGGCGGCATCGCGTACGAGCGCATGACGATCGCCTGGCTCGACGACGTCCTCGCCACGCTCCGCACCCTCGGCACGACGACCGATGTCACGGGCGGCGACCCTCAGGACGGCCCCGCGCGGCAGTCGGCCTGACCCACCCCAGCTCCTCCGTCTCCCCGTCATGCAATCTCCAACCTCCCAACCCTCGGAAGGCGAACCTCTGTGACCACCACTCCGCTGCTGTTCAACCCGCGCACCTACGACCCGGCGCACTTCGACCCCGAGACGCGCCGGCTGCTGCGCGCCACCGTCGACTGGTTCGAGGAGCGCGGCAAGCGCCAGATCATCGAGGACTACCGCACCCGCGCCTGGCTCGGTGACTTCCTCGCCTTCGCCGCCAAGGAGCGCCTGTTCGCCACCTTCCTCACCCCGGCCTCCGCCGCCACGGACGAGGACCAGCGCTGGGACACCGCCCGGATCGCCGCGCTGAACGAGATTCTCGGGTTCTACGGTCTCGACTACTGGTACGCCTGGCAGGTGACCATCCTCGGTCTCGGCCCGGTCTGGCAGAGCGACAACGCCACGGCTCGCACGCGTGCCGCGGACCTCCTGTCCCAGGGCGAGGTGTTCGCCTTCGGTCTGTCCGAGAAGGCCCACGGCGCCGACATCTACTCCACCGACATGCTGCTGGAGCCCCAGGCCGACGGCGGCTTCCGGGCCAGCGGCTCCAAGTACTACATCGGCAACGGCAACGCCGCCGGCCTCGTCTCCGTGTTCGGCCGCCGCACCGACGTCGAGGGCCCGGACGGATACGTCTTCTTCGCGGCCGACAGCCGCCACCCGGCGTACCACCTGGTGAAGAACGTCGTCGACTCCTCCAAGTTCGTCAGCGAGTTCCGTCTGGAGGACTACCCGGTCGCCCCCGAGGACGTCCTGCACACCGGACGCGCCGCCTTCGACGCCGCCCTCAACACCGTCAACGTCGGCAAGTTCAACCTCTGTACCGCCTCGATCGGCATCTGCGAGCACGCGATGTACGAGGCCGTCACCCACGCGAGCAACCGGATCCTCTACGGCCGCCCCGTCACCGCGTTCCCGCATGTCCGCCGGGAGCTGGCCGAGGCGTACGTCCGTCTCGTCGGCATGAAGCTGTTCAGCGACCGCGCCGTCGACTACTTCCGTTCGGCCGGTCCCGAGGACCGCCGTTACCTTCTCTTCAACCCGATGACGAAGATGAAGGTGACCACGGAGGGCGAGAAGGTCATCGACCTGATGTGGGACGTCATCGCCGCCAAGGGCTTCGAGAAGGACAACTACTTCTCGCAGGCCGCCATCGAGATCCGGGGCCTGCCCAAGCTCGAGGGCACGGTCCACGTCAACCTCGCGCTGATCCTCAAGTTCATGCGCAACCATCTGCTGGAGCCGATCAGCCACCCCGTCGTACCGACCCGTCTCGACGCGGCCGACGACGACTTCCTGTTCCGGCAGGGACCGGCACGCGGACTGGGTTCGGTTCGCTTCCACGACTGGCGCGCCGCCTACGACGCGTACGCCGAGGTCCCGAACGTCGCCCGCTTCCGCGAACAGGCCGACGCCCTGTGCGAGTTCGTCACCACCATGGCCCCCGACGAGAAGCAGGGCCGCGACCTCGACTTCCTCCTGTCCGTGGGGCAGTTGTTCGCGCTGGTGGTGCACGGACAGCTCATCCTGGAGCAGGCGCGTCTGACGGACCTGGACGAGTCGGTGCTCGACGAGCTGTTCTCCGTGCTGGTCCGTGACTTCTCCGGGCACTGCGTCGAACTGCACGGCAAGGACTCCGCCACCGAGCAGCAGCAGGGCTGGGCACTCGGCGCGGTCCGGCGTCCGGTCGTGGACGAGGCGCGTTCGGCAGAGGTCTGGCAGCGCGTCGAGGCACTGTCCGGGACGTACGAGATGTCGCTGTAACAGCGCTGCCACGAGGTGGCCGTGCGCAACCGGCGCCTGTACAGCGCCGGTTGCGCACGACCTGCCGCCACACGATCGAATCTGGGCTCCGGCTGCCCGGGCCGCGGGCCGGAATCTCCCTACCCGAGGGTCCAGCCGTCGGCGAAGTCGCACCGGAGGTGGGCCAGGGAGTCGACCCACTGCGCCCAGAGGCCGTCGGGTCCGGCGAAGCGATCCGCGTGGTGGGTGCCGAGGTGGGCGTCGAGACGGAGCAGGTCGCCGATGCGCTCGCGGAACGATGTGCGGCGGTCGACGCCGATCAGCCAGGCGGCGGTCAGGCGCGCGGGTCACCGGACCGTCCAGCGCCCGCGTCGGGGACCTGTCCGGGCTAGTGCCGCGCCGGGGGCCGCGGGCGTCAGGTGGTGGTGGGCCAGGTCCGCAGCAGGGCGGCGATCTTCCCGGCGGTGCAGGCGGGGTCGAGGAGCAGGTCCCTGAGGGCGATGGCGTCCTCGCGTACGGGCTTGACGCCGATCCCGGCGGCTTCGAGGTACATGACGCCGCTGGCCGCGGCGACGGCGAGATTGGAGCGCTCCAGCCAGCGGCACCGGCCCAGGGTGTGCACCAGGGCGGCGGCTTTGGCGTAGGGGCCTTCGTAGACGGGTTGCTCGAACAGTTCGGCACGGTGGCGCGCGACCGCCGAGGCGGGAACGCCGTAGTCGTCCGGCGCCGGATCGTCGGCTCCGGCGGCCTCGGCCACCTGAAGGATCCAGGGAACGTCGATGTGCAGGTCCATCAGGCCGCGTGCGCTCCCCGAGCCGTCTGCTGGGCCTGTTCGACCTCGTCGAAGACACTCTGGTGTTCGTTCAGGAAGCGCGCGGCCGCGTCCACCGCACGGGCACGCAGGCCGCTGGTGTCGTCCTGCACCAGTCGGGCGAGATAGTCCCCGATACTCAGCCCCAGGTCGGCGGCTCGCTTCTTCGCGAGGTCCGCGATGTCCTCGTCCACACGCGCGCCCAGCTGTGTCTTCGCCATACCAGCATGGTAACAGCCGTTACCACCCAGGGGAGGGAAACGGGGAAACCTGCGGCTCCAGCACGTATCGCCCCCCGCTGGACCGAACGTCTGGCATGCCCTGGGCGTCACAGGTCTGGCGCCGGAATCGACTCCATTCCACCGTGTTCTTCTTGGGGGCATCATGCGGTCCGTCAAAATGCTCGTCACCCTCGGCCTGGTCGCCGCCGCCGTCGCCGGATGCGGCGACGACAGTGCACCCGCCGACAACCGTGTCCGCAACGCCGACACGGCCGAGCGTGCCCGCCGGGTCGCCACCGCCTGGGAGGGCTCCGAGGCGGCGCGTGTCTGGCGCCAGGGCTACTACCCGCTCGGCGACGCCGTCCAACTGCCCGACGGGGCCTTCCACAACGACGCCGACAAACGCGCCTACGCCTCCCAGAACTTCAAACTGCGCGCCCCCCTTCCCGACACAGCGAAGAAGCAGGCGAAGGTCCGGTGGCGCGACGGCGATTCGCTGACCCTCCCCCTCGCCTCGGCACGGGAGGCCTACGACAAGCTCGCCCGCGGCGGCAACTCCGGCCCGGCCCTCACCGTGACCGCTGCCCGGCTCGGCGAGATGACGGTGCCGACCAGCCGGGGGACGGCGACGGTGCCCGCCTGGCTCTTCACCGTCAAGGGCTACGACACTCCGCTCAAACGCGTCGCGGTCACGCCCTCGGAACTCCCCCGGTCCCCGATCGGGCCCGTACCCAATCGGACGGACGAACTGGGGCCGCTCGTCGGGCTGGACACCGTCGCAAAGGACGGCAGGACGATCACTCTGCGCGCCGAGCACGGAGCGTGCGACGACGGCCCGGCCGTCGATGTGCTCGAGGCCGAGGGCGGCGTGGTGTTCTCGGCCTCGATCCGTGGCACCTCCGACGGGCCGTGCACATCCGAGTTGCGGGTCAAGAAGGTGACGGTGAAGCTGCGCCACCCGGTCGGCGACCGCATCCTCCTCGACGCGTTCACCGGCAGGCCCGTTCCTCCCCGCCGGCAGTCCGCCCGACCCGCGCAGTGACCGCGCGGGTGCAGCACGGGGCCGCCCTCATGTGAGGGCGGCCCTGTACCGCTCGGTGTCGTCCGGCACCTACTCGATATTGATCCTGAAGGTGCTGGTCGTGTTGCGGACATCCTGGGCGTTGCCGCTCATCCGCAGGTTGCGGAAGGTGGCTTCGCCGACAGCCGGGCCCTGGCCGGGCTCCGGCAACTCGTTGGCCCAGATGCCGAATCCGGACTTGGCGTCGAAGGCGTCCCCGCTCTTCTTGGAGTCGGTGATGGAGACGTCGGTGAAGATGGTGTCCTTCACCGGGAACTGCGCTTGCCCGCCTACATAGTTGGTCTGGAACATGACGCCTCCGTAGGTGGAGTCGTCGATGTCGACGTCGTTGACCCGGATGCCCTGGAAGACCTTGGAGGCGGAGAACGCCCAGATGGCGGGGAAGACCTGCGAGCCCCAGAAGTGGCCGCCCGTCCTCTCCAGGGACACGTTCTCGATGGTCGTGGGCTCGGTCCCGAAGCCGTTCATCGGGTAGCCGAAGTCGAGCGAGGAGATCGTGACGCCGGAGTAGACCAGGGTGTCGGCGACGCGGAGGTTGCGGAAGGTGTTGTTGTAGCCGCCGTAGACGGCGATGCCGGCCGCTCTCCAGGTGAGCGTCGATGTCAGGTTCTCGTAGAGGTTGTTCTTCTCGTCGGCGCCTCCGGCGTCGATCGCCGAGAAGAGGGCGAAGCTGTCGTCGCCCGTGGCGCGCGCGTCGTTGTTGACGACGTGGTTGTCCGTGGAGCCGTTGGTCATGTTGACGCCGTCGGCGAAGGTGTCACGGATGCGGGCGTTCTTGATGGTCATGCTGTCGGTGTTGGCGCCCCAGTAGAGGCACACCATGTGCTCGACCCAGATGTTGTCGATGGTGATGTCGGAGACGTTGGAGAAGTCGAACACCTTGCCCGGGCCGTCGATCCGGGACGTGTAGTTGCCGAGGTAGGTGAAGCCGGCGAACGTCGAACCCTTGGCACTCGCCTCGGCCCGGAAGCCGATGTCGGTGTTCTCCTGCGAGGCGGGGGCGTGGAAGCGGGTGAACCAGGGCCCGGCCCCGACGACCTTGACCGCCTTGCCGTAGACCTGGAACTTGCCGGCCGTCTCGTAGTCACCGGCGGGCAGGTACACCCCGACCAGTTGGCCCGTGGTGTCCATGCGGACCTTGTCGAGGGCGTTCTGCACGTCCTGGTGGGTGAATCCGGCCGGGACCGCGTACGCGGCCGGGTCCGGGTTGGCGGCCGCCGTCGCCTGCTCGGTGTTGATGAAGTCGATGGCGTACGTGGAGGAGTTGGCCGCGTCCTTCTGGAGCCGGATCTTGGACCCGGCCTGGACGGTCCTGCCGAGTTGCAGGCTCGCCTCGTCGTAGATGTGCCGGGGGGCACCGGAGCCGGGCGAGTTGCCGGGCGCGGTCTCACTGCCGTACAGCCAGGCGTACTTCGAGGTGAGGTCGATCGCCTTGAGGAACTGGCCGTCCACGTACACGTCGAGCGTGGTCGTGGTGCCGTCCGGGATCGAGAAGCGGGTCACCAGGGTGTTGGTGGCCGCGCGGGTGGTCCATTCGACGTACTGGCCGGTCCCGTCGAGGGTCACCGCCTTGCGGCCGCTCGCCTCGCCGGCGACATCGCCGACGGTCCGGTTCGGTCCGACGGTCTTGGCACCGCCGCCGAGGGTGCCGTCCTCCGCCTCGTACATGTCGTACGGCATGTCGGCGCCGCGGCCGACGAACAGGTCCTGCGTGGTGGTGTTGTTGGTCCGCTTGACCGGGAGTTCGTTGGTGTCGTCGGCGATGACCGTCCTGACGGTGTATTTGCCGTTGACGGCCGTCCACGAGCCGAGGGCGACGGGCGCCGTCGTCCGGCCCGCGGCGATGGCACCGACGTAGGAGCCGCTGAGCGTCTTGACCGTGGCGCCCTTGGAGTCCTGGACCGTGAGGGTGACGCCGTGGGTGCCGGCGGCGGAGGCGACCGTGCCCTGGTTCTTGATGGCGACGGTGAACTTGACCTCGTCGCCCGCCGAGGCGCTGGAGGGACTCCAGGAGACCGGTGCGGCCAGGAGGTCGGAGCTGGAGACGGGCTTGACGACGAGGGCGTCGGAGCGGGTGAAGGTGTTGTCCGCCTCGTTCTGCTCGATCACCTTGTTCGCCGGGTCCACCTCGGCGCCGACCGGGTAACTGCCCGCGTCCCGGGCCCCGATGCTCGCGGTGACCGTCTTCGTCTCACCGGCCGCGAGCGCCGGGACATCGGCCGTGGCGACCTTGGTGCCGCCGAGGGTGAAGTTGAGGTCGGTGGCCTTGGAGGCCTTGGTCCCGCTGTTGGTGACGGTCGCCGTCAGGCTGATGGCGTCCGACTCGACCGGGGCCGCGGGCGCGTTGGTGATGCCGGTGACCTTGAGGTCGGGGTTGGCGGCCGGGGTGCCGATCACCTGGAACTCGGCGACCTGCCCGCCCGGGGCACCGGAGTTGGACGTGAACTTGAGCTGGATGTCTGCGGCGGTGCCGGAGACCGGGATGGTCACGGTGTTGCCGCCGGCCGGGTTGAACGTGTAGTCCTTCGCCGCGACGAGGCTGGTGAAGGCCGTCGCGTCCTGGTCACGGCCGAGCACCTGGATGTTCTGGGTCCGGGTCGACCAGGCGGCGTCCGGGTTGAGCTTGACGACGATCTGGCCGAGGTCGGCGTTGGCACCCAGCTTGGTGGTGAGGGTGGCCGGGTAGGCACCGCCCGCGCTCTCCCAATAGGTGCCGATCTGGCCGTCGTTGGCGTTGGCGGCGACATAGGTGAAGGTGGAGGAGGACGCCTCGATGGGCTTGCCCTCGGCGAGGTTGGATCCGGAACCGGTCGAGCCGGTCCGGGTGACACTGTTGCTGGCCGCCGACACGTTCCCGGCGGCGTCCTTCGCCTTCACGTAGTAGGTGACGGTGGCCGTCGCCGACGGGGTGTCGGTGTATGTCGTGACGTCGCCCGCCACGGACTTGGCGAGCCGGCCGTCGGCATAGACGTCGTAACCGGTGACCTTCACGTTGTCGCTCGACGCCTGCCAGGTGAGCTTCACATCGCTGCCGGACTGCGTGTAGGCGAGACTGCCGGGCGCCGTGGGAGCCTGCGTGTCCCCGCCCGATGCCGGGCGGGTGACGCTGTTGCTGTTGGAGGAGACGTTGCCCGCGGCGTCCTTGGCCCGCACGAAGTACGTGATGGCGCTGCCTGCCGGCTGTGTGTCGGTGTACGTCAGGACGTTCCCGGCCACGCTCGCCCGCAACTGGCCGTCGGCGTAGATGTCGTAACCGGTGACGGCCGTGTCGTCGCTCGCCGCGCTCCAGGTCAGCTTGATCTGCCCGGTGGCCGGCTCGGTGTAGCCCAGGTTCGACGGCGCGGTCGGCGCCTGGGTGTCGCCCGTGGCCGGCCCGTAGACCTCCAGCTCGGACAACTGCCCTGCGGGCCAAGCGCTGTTGGCGGTGAAGAGCACCCGCACGTACCGGGTCGTGACGGTATCGAGGGCGATGGTCGCCGACTGGTCGCCGGAGCTGTCGAAGGTGTACGCCTTCGAGGCCGTCAGGTCGGTGAAGTTCTGGTTGTCGGTGGAGCCCTGGACCTTCAGGGTCTGGCTGCGGGCGGGCCAGCCGCCGGGGAGCCGCAGCGTCGCCTGGTTCACCTTGACCGACGAGCCGAGGTCGACCTGGAGCCACTGCGGGAAGGCGTTGTTGGTGGACTCCCAGTAGGTGTTCCGGTTGCCGTCACCGGCGTTGGCGGCGGGGTACACGTCGGCGTGCCCGCTCTCGCTGAAGGGCTTGCCCTGCGCGAGGTTGGGGGTCGAGGCGGCGGTCGTGAGGACCTGCATCTCGGCGAGCTGGGCCGTCGGGGCCACCGAGTTGCCGCTGAAGTCGGCCCGTACGTACCGGGCGAGGGTCGCGGGGAAGGAGACCTTCACCGTGTTGCCGTTTCCGGGGCTGAAGACGTACTGCGCCGACGACTTGAGCGTGGCGAAGCTCTTTCCGTCGGCGCTGCCCTGAAGCGCCAGCGTCTGCTTGCGGGTCCCCCAGTGCTCGGGCAGCCGCAGCACGACCTGGCGGACACGTCTGGTCCGCCCCAGGTCTGTCTGCACCCACTGGGCCGACTTCTTTCCGGCCTGCCAATAGCTGTCGGCGTCACCGTCGGTGACCTTGGCGGCCGTGTGTGCGCCGCGGGCGCTGCCGGCCTTGGTGACGGCGTCCGCGGCGGCGTTGGGGCCGCCTGCCGCGTGGGCGCCTACGGCGGGCAGGCCCAGAACCATGACGAGGGAAGCCAGGGCGGCGGTCGCTGCGCGGCTTCTCCAGGATCTCGGCTTGTGTGGAGTCATGCGGGGTTCACTCCCTGCGGAGGTTCGCGCGCCGGAGGGGCGGCGGGGTCGGCTCGTTCCTGGGCAGAGCGGTGGCGCGGTACGACGAACGGCAAGAGTCGGCTGCGCGGCGCACGACATCCCCAACCGGGGATACCAATGCGCAGCTTCTTGCGTTGTTTCATCGCAATATTGCAGAGCACTGCGAGCCCGTCTACCGTCATGACGTCACAAGTTTCACCGTCAACACCCGCGCATCAACGGGACAAGGACTCGCCGAGCACTCCCTCCAGACCAATGAATGGGGCAATTCATGAGGCTCTCCGGACCAAGAGAAGCCACAATGCAAACGAGCGCAATTCACGCAAGTTCTTGCGCGATTGCGCAGCGACACGGAAGCCACCCACGCCACTGGGTGCCCGGAACTCGCTGATGGGGGCGGCCGAGGCAGGACGGAAGGGCTCTCGGCGACATGACCGTTCACAACGCCCACAGAAGCCTGACCGTGCCCGTCGCCCCCGACACCGCCGCTTGCGCGGACGCCCTCGAAGTCGCCACCGCGTACTGCTCCCCCGCACCGCTCGACCACTCGGTGCGGTCGAACCTGACGAACGAACCGCCGTCCAAGAGGGCTGGTCTGCAGGACATCGAGGCCCGCGGACCAGCCCAGAGGATCACCTGTCAGCTCTTGGGCATCAGGACTGTGTCGACGATGTACACGTTGGCGTTCGCGGTTTTCACGTTGCCGCAGACCACCTTGGCGGAGTCGTTGACCGTGTAGGACTCGCCCGAACCGGAAGTCGTGATCTTCGACTTCTCCAGGGTGGTGAAGGAGCCGTTCTCCAGGTCCTTCGGCGTCAGCTTCTGGCCGACGACGTGGTAGGTGAGGATCTTCGTGAGCTGGGCCTTGTCGTTGAGGACCTTGTCCAGGGTCGCCTTCGGGATCTTGGCGAAGGCGTCGTCGGTCGGCGCGAACACGGTGATGTTCTGCGCGTTGTTGAGGGTGTCGACCAGGCCCGCCTTCTGCACCGCCGCCACCAAAGTGGAGAGCGCCGGGTTGTTGGAGGCGGCGGTGGCGACCGGGTCCTTGGCCATGCCGTCGAAGGACCCGGCGCCGTTCTTCGGGACGGAGGAACAAGCCGGGCCGAACGGCTGGTCGATGCTGCTCGCGCTGCTGCCCGAGCCGGCCATGTCGTCACTGCCCGTTGCCGCCGAAGCCGCCGCCGTACCGGCGGAATCGGACTTGTCCGAGTCACCGCTGCCGTTGGAGCAGGCGGTCAGGGCCAGGGGCAGTACGGCCGCCGCGGCGAGAAGGCCGGTGGTACGGCGGATACGCGTGTTCATCATGTTCTCCTGTTGGAAATGCAGCACGATGCGGCTGCGTTCGGGTTGCGCGGAAAGGTGGTTCGGAAGGACACGCGGCCTGTCATGAGGCGGGCGTGGCTACTCGACGGTGACGACGACGGAGTGCCGTCCGCCGGCACCGTCGGGGATGGTGCGGGTGCGTCCGGCGGTCTGTACGGCGCCGGTGCGGTCGGTCGCGCGGACGGAGAGGGTGTGGCCGCCTCGGGTGGCCTGCCAAGGCATCGACCACTGGCGCCATGTGTCGCGGGTGTCCTCCGCGGCCAGGTGGGCCTTCTGCCAGGGGCCGTCGTCGACGCGGACTTCGACCTTGTCGATGCCTCGGTGCTGGGCCCAGGCGACGCCGGCGATCATCACGGTGCCGGCCTTGGGCCGGGCGAAGGGCTTGGGGGTGTCGATACGCGATGCGGTCTTGACCGGGGCCCTGCGGGCCCAGCCGCGCTTGACCCAGTACGGGTCGTAGGAATCGAAGGTGGTGAGCTCGATGTCCTCGATCCACTTGCAGGCCGAGACGAACCCGTAGAGGCCCGGGACGACCATCCGCGCCGGGAAACCGTGCTCGAAGGGCAGCGGTTCGCCGTTCATGCCGAGGGCGAGCATCGCGTCGCGGCCGTCCATGAGTTCCTCGACCGGGCTGCCGATCGTCATGCCGTCCACCGAACGCGCCACCAACTGGTCCCCCGGGCCACCCCGGGACGGGGGCCTCACACCGCACTCGGCCAGCAGGTCGGCCAGACGTACGCCGGTCCAGCGGGCGTTGCCCACATAGGGGCCGCCGACCTCGTTGGAGACACACGTCAAGGTGATGTCCCGCTCGATGAGCTCCCTGTGCAGCAGGTCGTCGAACGAGTACGTGGCCGGACGGCTCACCCCCTTGCCGTGGATACGCAGCCGCCAGCCGGTGGCGTCCACCTCGGGCACCACCAGCGCGGTGTCCACCCGGTAGAAGGCGCCGTTCGGGGTGAGGAAGGGGCTGACGCCGGGGACGCGCAGTCCAGCGCCTCCGGGTACCGGTTGCGCCGGTGACCGAGGGGCCGGCAGCACGACCCTCTCACGTGAGGCGACCGCGTCCCGGCCGCGCGAGGTGTTCAGTGACCGGCCGACCACGCCCACCGCGGCCGAGGCCGCCGCGGCAGACGCCGCCGCCAGGACGAACCCCCGTCGGTCCCATTCCTCGCAAGCGGGCGAGCCGTCTCCCGCTTCCTCGGTCACGGACGCGGGCGGCGCCGGTGACCGTCTCACCGCGGTCAGGCGGCTCACCAGAACGTTCAGAAGCAGGGCCCCTGCCATGGCCCCCAGGACGGAGGGCAGCGCGTCGGTGACGCCGGCCGAGTCGGGCCGGCTGACGGCCGCCGTCGCGCCCACGACCCCGAAGAGAAGGACCCCGGCGGTTCCGACCCGCCGAAACCGCACCGCCGGCGCGCCCAGCGCCAGAGCCGAGACAGCCAGCACGACGAGGATGCCGAGCTGCAGTACGAGCTTGTCGCTGGTGCCGAAGTGGCGGATCGCCCAGTCCTTCACCGGAGCGGGTGTTGCGTCGACGGACGCGCCGCCCACCGCGATGACCGGACTGGACTGCGGACGCACCGCCGCGGCGACCAGTTCGGCCACCGCCAGTGCGGCGAACGCGGCCAGTGCCCCGCTCAGCGCACCCAGCGCCGAACGCGGCATGCCTGGCCGTACTCGCTGATCCTTCTCTTCGTCCCTCACATGGGGAATCCGGTTCTGCCCACCGGACGGATTGGCCCACCCACCTGATCGGATGAAAAGAGATCTCCCACCAATCCACCCCGCTTGCGGCAACGGACCAGACAGTTGCGACGCCGCCGGTCATCACCGTCTTGCCCGCTGAGCCAGTTCCTCCGGGCGTGCCGGGTGGAGTTCGGTACCGGACACGGCGGGCTGTACCGGTGCCTTTGCAGGAGCCGCCGGTTCACAGAACGGTCAGGTCACATCATGACCGTCGCCCGGGCCTGCCGGAGTCAGCCAGGTGTGAGCACCATCCGGAAGCGGGCGGCTCCGGAGAGCATCTTCCGGAAAGCCTCATCGGCGTGGTCCAGCGGTACGGTCTCGGTCATCGGCCGGATGCCATGCAGGACGCTGAAGGCCATGGTGTCTTCCACGTCCTGCGAAGTGCCGGATGGATGGCCGCGGACGACACGGCCGCTGAGAAGCAGTTGGGCGGGGGCGATGCTCATGGGTGAGGGATCCGCTCCGATGACCACCAGCTCACCTCGCGGTGTCAGGCCTTCCACGGTCGCACTGATGGCCTGGGAATTTCCGGCAGTGGCCAGCACGGTCCTCGCACCGCCGAGGGCCTGCAGCGCCTCCGCGACCGGGACGTCCGACGTGCTGTCGATGTAGTGGTGGGCGCCCAGCCGCTTGGCGAACTCCGCCTTCTCGGCGCCGCGGGCGATCCCTACGGTCTCGAAGCCAAGGGCGAATGCGTACTGGAGGCCGAGGTGACCCAGGCCGCCCAGACCAAGGACGGCGACGAGGTCTCCGGGCTCAGCGGGGCTGCGTCGCAATCCGTTGAAAGTCGTCACGCCAGCACATGCCATGGGCCCCGCGTCAGTTGCCGCGAGATCGTCAGGGATTCCGGCGAGCGCGTCGGCGGGCGCGATCATCTTCTCGCCGAAGCCTCCGTCGTAGGCCCAGCCAGGGACTTTCAGGTTTTCACAGACGATGAAGTCGCCTTGGCGGCAGCGTGTGCAGTGGCCGCAGCTACCGCCGAACCAGCCGACCGCCACTCGGTCGCCCACCTGCCACCCCCGCTCGTGCACCCCGTCGCCCAGTTCCTCGATGTGCCCGGCGATCTCGTGTCCAGGCACCTCCGGGAACGAGACACCAGGTAGACGACCCTCGACGAAACTGGCGTCGCTGTGGCAGACACCGCACGCCTCCACGGCGATTCTGACGTGTCCGGGGCCGGGCTGCGGCACCTCTCGCTCGACGATCTCGAAGGTGCCGCCCGGGGCGGTTACCTGCGCGACTCGGTAGCTGTTCATTGGTCCCTCCGATGGACGCATGCAAGGGCCTGGTTCCAGGGCAACAGGTCTGGGGCGATTACGCGCGTCGAGTCCTGCCGCGGACGTTCTCCTCGTGCGCACACGTCCTGGCCGCCGGATACTCGATGGGGGCTCGATGCCTCCCCGCCGCAGTCCAGACGCTGAGGAACATCGGGCTTCCTTCCCGGCCCCCACCGATGAGGAGATTGCGTCATGCGCTCCCAAAGGAATCCGCTGACTCCTCTCGAGGCGGTGACGGCCGGCCTGCTGGCCGGGGCGGTGGGAACGGTGTGCCTGGATGCCGTCCATTACCTGAAGTACCGTCGCGCAGGCGGGACGGACAGCCCGCTCGCCTGGGAATTCGCACCGGTCGAGAGCTGGGAGAAGGCCCCTGATCCCGGGCAGGTGGCGAAGCGGGTGATCGAGGGCTTCACCCAGCGCCGGCTTCCTGATGATTCCGCCTGGCTCACGAGCACCATCGCTCACTGGGGCTACGGATCAGCGGTCGGCGCGGCCTACGGCATCCTGGCCGGATCACTGCCCAGACCCTCCCCCGTGTACGGCGTGCCTTTCGGTGCCGCGGTGTTCGCCGGTGACTACGTCGCCTTGCCGATCGCAGGGCTCTACAAGCCGATCTGGCAGTACGACGCCAAGGTCCTGGCCCGGGATTTCGGTGCGCACGTCGCCTACGGCACCGGCACCGCAATCGCCTTCTGGCTGCTCAGCCGACTCGGCACCGGCATCGTCGGCCGGAGACCGTAAGCCGCGTGCCGGCCACGGGCCGATGCCCATGCGCGTCACGGCTCCCTGCCGATGGGTGCGCGGTTCCTCCTGGGCCGCCGTCCAAGCATCGTGAGCCCACTGATCACGCCCATCTTGTACGAGCGCAGGAAGTATCAGTCATGGACATGAAACTCGAAGTCGTGGTGGTGCCGGTGTCCGACGTCGACCGGGCCAAGAGCTTCTACACGCGATTGGGCTGGAGGCTGGACGCGGACATCGCCCCGGACGAGAACTTCCGGGTGGTGCAGATGACGCCGCCGGGCTCGCCGGCGTCGGTCATCTTCGGCACCTCGGTCACGTCCCAGACGCCGGGCTCGGCTCAGGGCCTGCAACTGATCGTGGACGACATCAACGCCGCACACGACGAGCTGAAACGGCTCGGCGCCGAGCCGAGCGAGGTGTTCCACGACGCCGGCGGGGTCTTCCACCACGCCGGAACAGACGCCCGGCTGCCGGGGCCGGATCCGCAGCGCACGAGCTACGGCTCGTTCCTGTCCTTCGGTGACCCGGACGGCAACGGCTGGATCCTGCAGGAGATCACCACCCGGCTCCCGGGACGCCTTGACCCCGCGACCACGACGTTCGCCTCCGCGGAGGACCTGGCGAGCGCGCTGCGCCGCGCCGCGGCCGCGCACGGGGAGCATGAGGCACGCATCGGCGCGGAGGACCCGAACTGGCCGGACTGGTACGCCGAGTACATGGTGCGCGAGCAGGCCGGGACCGAACTGCCGTCGTGACCGCATCGTCCTGTTGAGAACTCCTGTGACAGCCGGCGTGGGGCTGGATCGATCGCTGTCCGGTACCGGTCCCGGACACGGTCACACACGTGCAGGCCAGGAACCTGCTGGTGCGCAGTGCTGGGCGCAGGTGCATTCTGAAAGGTGAGCGTTCCGGTCAGTGAGCCTGCCCAGCAGGCCCTTACGTGGCCTCGGCAGGGCCGGGTCTGCGAACCAGCGTCGACGAAGCGAGCCAGGCACCCGCGAGGTGCGTACCGATGGCCGCCGGCAGACAACGGTCATCTCGAACCAGGGAGCAGGTCATGCCATCCCTACACTTCCACGTGGATTCCTCGATGAGCCCGGGGGAGGTGATGGGCGTGCTGACGAACTTCAGCCCCTCCCGTGTCGAGGAGTGGCCCTCCATCGATGCCGAGCACTTCCAGGTCCACGAGCGGGGCGATACCTGGGCGGAGGTGACCGAGGGGAACGAAAAGTCGTGGGAGCGTGCACGCTACGAATGGGACCCCTCGGCGAACAGGGTCACGGTCACCACTCGGGACTCGGTGCCCTTCGGCTCGGGGGGATGGCAGTTCCAGATGACCCCCACGGATCACGGGACCCGCGTCGACGTCAGACTCGAACGGCACCCCGACTCGTTCACATCAAAGATGAAGTCCTCGATCATTCCCTTCGCCGGTCCGGTGTTCCGCAAGTCCTTCAAGGAACCCCTGCACACCGTGTAGTCGCGTGGAGGCCGCCGACGACCGTCTCGTAGGCGAGGACGGGCCTGCCGGAGCGGGCCCCTCCTCCGAGGGGAGCCGTTCATGACCACGGCGAAAGATCTGTTCATCATCGCCTTGGACCTGAAGCATC
This sequence comes from Streptomyces sp. NBC_00659, assembly GCF_036226925.1. Classification (NCBI taxonomy): domain Bacteria; kingdom Bacillati; phylum Actinomycetota; class Actinomycetes; order Kitasatosporales; family Streptomycetaceae; genus Streptomyces; species Streptomyces sp. NBC_00659. Next base: position 520,751 of record NZ_CP109031.1, read on the forward strand.
CCGTGGGGCAGGGTGACCTGTCCCTCGCACTCGCGGGTGCCGAGCTGATCGATCTCATCGGTGCAGGGGCGGTCGCTGTGGACGGCGACCGGATCGTGCCGGCTGGACCGCCGCCGCCGGGCGATCGATTCCTGGGCGAGGCTGCGGCAGCTCTCACTCAGGAGGCCCCCCACGAGCGGATCGCGGACTGGCTGTGGCGCCGGGGCCGAGACCTCGCGGCCGCATACCAGGCCGACCTGGAGCAGAACGGTGAGCTGAAGCCACAGCGAAGCAGCCGGTTGTCCTTCGGCCCGGAAAGCCTGGAACCGGTCGATACGCCCGCGCGCCGCCGGGCAGCCGACCGCTGGAAAGAGAAGGAACCCGTCCTGACCGCCCTCGCCGCAGTCCTGGGCACCGACGACGAAGGATCCGACGACGAGACCGACCTCGATGACGAGGCCGTGACGATGGTGGTGGCCGCCGTCCACGACGCGGTGATGGAGCTGGAGGCCGTACGCCAGCGGCGAACCATCGAGAACGCGGCCTTCGCCAACCTCTGGCGCGGACCGTGAGCCGGGCCTGCTCTCCGGAGCGTGATCGAGTCCGATGGCGACGGCGAGCGGTCAGCCCCCGGACGGGGCGACGCAGGCGAACAGGCGCAGGGGTCTCATGCCGTGGCGGGTCTTCATGGGCGCGTTGCTGCGGCCGCCCTCCACCCAGCGCTTGCGCCATTCGATGGCCATACGGATCTCCGTGGCCCACAGAAGGTAGTTGGGGCTGAACCCGTCGAGGGTGGCGTGGCTGGTGCCGCCCGCCCACATGTGCAGGCGCTCCTCGTCGAGGAGGACGACCGCGGCGGCCAGAGTCTGCTCGCCTCGGTCGACGCGGACCACACGGGCGTTGTCGCCCAGAGCCAGGACGAAATCGGTGAAGGCGCTCTCGGGATACATGTCGGCGCTGCCGTACTTCGCTGCCGTGCGGCGGGTGAGGTCGCCCACCGTGCGGAGGAAGTCGGGGCGCGGTGCCTCGACGGCTGTGCTGACACCCGCGTCCGCCGCGCGCCGCAGATACTGGCGGATCGTGCGCCGGGTGCGGGCTCCGAGGGTGGCGAGATAGGAGTCGTACGAGTCGAAGGAGTCCCCCGCCGCACTGTGCAGCGGGAGTTGGTACCGGGTGACGATCGGTGCCACCTGCCACCCCTTGTCCCGCGCGACGTCGAGGACCGGGTCGCCCTCGGGGACACTCACGAGTCCCGCGGTCCGGGCACCGTCGGCGGCCGCCAGGTCCCGTAGAGCGTCCAGCACGGCTCCGAGAACGCGCGGCCGTTGTCCGGGGCCGGTCGCGCGTACGGGCACCCGGGTGTCGTAGCAGTACCAGTTGTGCCCGAGGAGCGCCGGGCCGTCCGCCCCCTCGATGCCGGCAGCGCTCAGGAAGCCGTACGGGTCACCCTGCTTCTGGAGATAGCACGGCAGCACGGCAAGGGTGCGGCCCGCTTCGGTCACCGTCACATAGCGGGCCGCGAGGAACGGGCTCAACGGGCTTGTCTCATAGGCGCGCAGATACGCGCGGGTGTAGTGGACGGGCGCGATGCTCCCCGTGGCCACCTGTTCCCACTGGACGATGTCGACATCATCGATGCGGTCGGTGACATCGACCGTGATCCGCCGCGTGCTCAACTCGGTTCCTCTCCCTCTGCCCCGTCTCCGTCCTTCTCCTTCACCCAGCCCGCTGCGGCCATCGCGGCCAGGAATCGTTCGCCGAAGCCCGGCTCCCAGCGGATTCCCGCGTCGAGCTGGGCGGTTCGGACCACGCCCGCCGAACCGGACACTCCGTCGACGCTCTGCGCCAGGGCCATCGCGGAGGCGTAGAACCGGCCCCGGTCGTCGGCGAGCCGGCGCTGGAACCACTGCCGGTCGGTCTCGTCCACGGCTCCCATCAGGGCACGGAGGTTGAAGGGGCCCGGCCATGACCTGTGCAGGCTCGGGCCCCCACGGGCTGCCGCGGGAACCTCGTCCCAGGCCTTCGACAGGGTGTGGTGCAGATCGGCCATGAGGTCCGCCTGCCGTTCGAGGACGTCGCGGCCGGCGCCCAGCGGCCGCAGGGTGTCCAGCGCGTCCCGCCCGTACCGCCAACGGCGGCTCAGCAGACCGGGGGCGAGCGGGTCGTCGTCGGGCGGCAGGCAGGCGGTCATCCGGCGTGCCGTCCAGCGGGTGAGGACGTGGGCGAGCCGGTCGGCTTCCTGGGCACCGGCCGTCGCGGCGACGGCGGCAGCGGACGCGGCGATCGCGGCGGACCGGCGCAGTTCCTGCGGGTCGACCTTGTCGAGGGTGTCGGCGCCGGAGTGGTTGAACCGGTCGGGCCAGTGGCCCAGTTGGACGGCGGGACAGCCGATGGCGCGGTCGGCGAGGACCGCGTGGTCGGAGGCGCCGACGAACGGGGTCGTACGCCACGCCCAGACGTCACAGCCGACGGCCCCGCTGTAGGAGTGCGCGGCCGGTGGCAGGGCCCGGACACAGGCCTCGACCAGGGCGTTCGCGAAGTGGGGCAGGTACTCCGGGCTGTGTTCGACGATCAGCGGGCCCCCGCAGCGCCGCTGGTCCTGGCCCACCATGTCGAGATCGACCGCCATCATAGGCAGTGGTCCCCGGCCCTCCTCCACGAGCCGGTGGACGTAGGCGGCGAGCCCCACGAACTCGGGTGCCCAGAGGAACCGGACGGGACGGCGCAGGCGTCGGGCCGCCAGGACCCGCCCGGCCGCGAGGGCGGCCGCGACTCCGGAGGCGTTGTCGTTGGCGCCGGGTGCGGGGTGGCACAGGTGGGCGGTGATCAGGCAGGCGTCGGGCAACGGCGGCGCGGATCCGGATCCGGCCGGGGTACGGGCGACGACCACCGGCATCCGCGCGGGGGCGGTGTCGACGTCGACGTCCACGCGGGCACGTTCGCCCCGGTGGTAGGCACGCAGGAGCGCGTCCATCTGACCGGGCACCACGCTGAACCCGAACAGGGCGCTGCCGCCCGGCAGTTCGACGCGGCCTGCCCCGTCCGCCCGGTCGGAGCCGGTTCTCACGCAGAAACCGCCCGCCCGCTCGACCCGCATCCGGGCGAACAGCTTCCCGTCGAGGCCCGCCACGGACGGAACCAGGACCACGGCGCCCGGCGGCCACCGGTCGTCCTGCGCGTGCACGAGGGGGGCTTCACCGCGTGCGGCGGCCGAGTGGGCGGCGAGGGTGTACGGCTGGGTCGGATAGTCGACCAGTGCGGTCCGGCCGGGAAGCGACAGTCGCGCGGAGCGAGGGGTCCACGAGGAGGGCGCGGTGAATGTCCACCACGAGGTACGGCCGTCGGCGGGGAAGTTCAGGATCTCCACCCCGGCAAGCCCGGCGCGTTCGGCCTCGCCCGCCACGAAGTCGGCCGCGGCGGCGATGCCCCTCGACCCCTGGTAGCGGTCCCATTCGGTGAGCCGGGCGACCCAGCACATCGCCTCGTCGGCGTCGATGCCGTGATGGATCCCGGCGACGAGGTCGGTGAGACTACCCGGCATCGGCGAACGCGTCGCGGAAGGCGGTCAGACGGGCTTCGGAGAGGGGTACGGCGATCTTGTACAGCGGGCTGTCACGACGGCCGACGCCGACGGCATCCCCCGGCCTCCCGCCGAACCCGGCCTCGCCCGCACCGATCTCCTTCACCCGTACCCCGTGCCTCTCCCACACCGGGTTCGCGTCCCGCTCCCCCTCGACCGTCACCCACGGCAGACAGTCGGCCCCTTCGGTGACCTTGAGGCCTGTCCGCCGCAGCGTCCTGGCCACGACCGGCTTCACCTCGGCGATCCTGGTGCGCAGCGCGCCGAAGACGTCACCCCGCGCAAGGAGACGGAGGGCGACGGCGAGTCCCGCGCCCCCGGCTCCGAGGGGCGGTGCGATCTCGCGTAACCGCTGAGTCAACTCGGGTGCGGCGAAGGCGAATCCGACCCGGAGCCCGCCGCAGCAGTACCCCTTCGACATGCTGCGCAGCACGATCAGGTTGGGATGCTCGGCGACCGCCGGGACACAGCTCGCGCCGGGCCCGGCGTAGACGGCGTACGCCTCGTCGAGGACGACGGTCGTGCCGCACGCGCGGGCGGCCTCGGCGATCTCCGCCAGCCGCTCCCTTCCGAAGAGGTCTCCGGTGATCGTGGGCCGGTCCAGTACGAGGACCGAGGGGGTGTGGCGGTCGAGGTCGGCGGTCAGGTCCTCGAACCGGGTGGTGATCGTCCCGGCGCCGAGGCGGGCGGCCCAGCGCGGCAGGTCCGGGTGGCCGCCGGCCAGATGCAGTACGGGTCCGGGCAGGGCCAGCGCCGCGCACGCGTGCAGCAGACCGGTGGCACCCGCCCCGGCTGTCACCGCGCCGGGTGCGAGGTCCAGCCCGAAGTGCCCGGACAGCACGGGTGCGGCCAGGTCCGCGGAATAGGGGTCGGACAGGGGGTAGGCGCGCGAGAGTTCGGCGAGGCCGCCGTCGTCGTACGCGCCCCGGAAGGCCGCGTCGACCCACGGTCGTACGAACTCGATCTCGTCCGGCGACCAGCGCAGGTCCAGCGCGGACGGGCGGGTCTCCTCCCGCGTCCCCTTCCACGTGGTGATCGCCGCCGCAGTGCTCGCGCGGCTCCGGGCGACGAACTGGACGTAGCGCGTCGTCGGGGCGGGCTCCCGGCCGACGGTGAAGTCCGCGTCGACGCGCTCGACGGTGAAGCCGGCGCGGGTCAGCAGGTCGTGCACCTCGGCCGGCTGGTACATCCGAACGTCGTCGTGGATGACCACCGGCTCCGCGTCGCCCCGCCGTACCTCGATCTCGCCGGTGCTGCGGCCGGAGGCCACACGGTAGGCACGGCGGAAGTCGGCGCGCAGGCCCTCGGTCTCGAAGGTGGCTTCCGGCACGTAGTTTCCGGCGATGGCCAGCACGTTGGAGTGGTCGAGGATCAGCAGCCCGTCCGGGACGAGCACCCGGCGGACTTCCCGGAGCAGCCTCAGTTGCTGGGCGTCACTCCCCCAGCCGAACGACTGGACGCAGACGACGGCGTCGAACTCACCGACAGGCCACGGCAGTTCGCGCAGCAGATCGAGCCGCAGCCAGTCGGCCCGGACACCCGCCGCCTTCGCGGCGCCCTGAGCACGCTCCAGCGCCCAGCCCCCGGCGTCGGCCCCGGTGACGCCGAACTCCCTTGCGGCGAGGGCGACGGCGTGGCGGCCGGTGCCGCAGCCCAGGTCGAGGACGCGGCGGCCGGGGGCCGAGGCGTCGAGGACGGCGGCAAGGTAGTCGGTCTCGGCCGCCGTGCGTTCGGGCGTGTACTCGTGGTCCGCGACGGCCCAGAAGTCCTCCCCGAAGAAGGTGAGATACCAGGGAGGACCCTCCTGGCGGCGGGCATCGCTCATACGGCGTCCGCCCGCAACGCCTCCTGCCGGTGCAGGAATCCGCACACGTCGCACAGGCCCGCGGGGTTGGCCACGCCCTCCTGGAGCACGTACCGTCCCCCGCAGACGCGACAGAGGTCGTCGACCAGGGGCAGCAGTGTGCGCTGGACGTTCTCGAAGGCGTTGAAGAGGTAGTAGTCGATGCCGGGCCACAGGTCGTAGAGGTGGTCGGCCACGGCGTAGGCGAGGGAGCGTTCGTCGGAGCCGGTGGTGAACCGGCCCGGTGCCCCCTGCCGGTTGAGGCCGGGGGCGACGAGCTCCAGGTAGAGGGTGAGTTCCTTCTTGGTGATGCGGTACAGCGGGAACACGTAGCGCAGGGAGCCGAGTTCGCGGACCGGGATGCCGCCCATGCGGTAGCCGGTGGTGAACCAGGTGACCATGCTGGCCACCAGGTCGTCGGCGTTGAAGCCGAACGCGACGACGGGGGCGCCCCGGCGTTCGGCTTCCTGTTCGAGCATGCGGCGCAGTACCTGGTGGCCGATGACCATGTTCATGTTGCGGTGCTCGCCGGCGACGACCTTGTTCATGACGTCCACGAAGGGCTCGCGGAGTTTGAACACCTCGGCCACGTCGTCGGCGGTGACGATGACGTGCTCCACGCCGAGTCCGGAACAGGCGTCCAGAGCGGTCCGGAAGGTGGCGGGCTCGTCCCAGTCGGGCAGTCCGGTGATGGTCACCGCGGTCATGTCGACCTCGGGCCACCGGCCGCGGGTGCGTTCGAGGAGCTTGAGGTAGGCGACGCTGTCACGTCCGCCGGACAGCCCGATGACGACCCGGTCCCCCGCCCGCATGGTGGCACCTGCGGCGATGCTCTGGACGAACGTCTCCTCCACGTACGTCACGAAGGTCTCCGCGGTGAACTGTTCGGTGCGCCGCTCCAGCGTGCCGCCGTGGTCGAAGAGAACGGATTTGGTGTAGACGGGGTCCGGCGCGGCGTAGACGTGTTCCTTGGGCCGGCGCAGCACGTCGAGGTCGTAGTGGCGCACCTGGCGCACCTCGATGACGTCGTCGGTGCCGACGACGGCCGTCGCCTCGGGGATCACCTCCCCGTCGCGATGGGCGAGCACGGCGTTCGCCGGGATTCCGTGGAGGCGCAGCACGTCCAGGAGGCGTTGTCCCGGTGTCGCGTGCAGGGTCTCCGAACCACCGGTCTTGTTGCGGAACACGACCGTGCTCACGGGTTCTCCCATCGTGTCGTGAGGTTCCGGGTGATCAGGGCAGGGCGGGTTCTGGTGCGGGGTTCCAGGCGGCCAGCGGTACGAGCGTCTCGCCGTCGGAGACGGATCCGTGCTCCCAGGCGGCACTGGGGTCGGGGACGGGAAAGTGCGGGGAGGCGGCCAGCGCGACCACCTCGCCGATGCGCGCGCGGACGACGGGCGTGACGGACAGCAGTCCCCGTGCGTGGAGCTCGTCCGGGGTGAGGACGAGGGCGTGGTCCCCCAGGGTGTCGCGCAGCGCGGCGGCCACGGTTTCCTCCCGCCCGGAGAGCGGATGGAGCCAGCGGACGCGGCCGGCGCCGCCGCCGGGCATCCGGCAGTGTGCGGGGGCGTCGAGGCGCGCCCATGCTTCGGCGAGACTCTGGCTGGGGGTCACCTCCACCTGGCCGTGGTCGGCGTGGGCGAGGACGCTCCAGCCGGCGTCGGCCCAGCGGGCAGCGGCCGTGTCGAGCAGGAGCAGTGCCTCGCGCAGCCGGGTGTCGTAGCCGGACCGGTGGATGTGGTCGTCGAGGTTCACGTACGCCCAGATCAGGGGCGGGGTGTCGAAGGCGTGCGCGAGGACGGCCTCGACCTCGCGGACGGTCCGTTCGGCCACGCCCACCGGATCGGTGGTCAGGGGCGCGACGGCGGCCGGTGAGGGCACGATCCGCGCGCCGTGCAGCAACGCGTTCACCCACGGACCGGTCAGCCGCTCCAGTTCCGCACCGATCGCGAGGGCGGGCCGGCCCGACTCGGCCGCGCGGTCGAAGAGGGTCGGTCCCGGGTGCGGCAGCACGTTTCCGGGCGTGCGGGGCGAGCCGAAGGCGTAGGTCTCCCCGGTGACGAGGTGGGTGACGCAGTCGGCTCCGGGCGCGCGGTGGACCATGCCGACGGCGCCGTGGACACCGGGATCGGTGCCGGTGACCGCGGTGAGCCAGGCCGTCGTCGACGTGCTCGGGAAGGTGGAGCGCAGTGGCCGGATGCTCGCGTGGCGGAAGCCGGACTCGGCCACCTCGAGCGACAGGCCGTCGACCGCCAGGACACACAGCCCCTTGGCGGCGGCGCGCAGGTCGCGCGCGACGACTTCGGTGACCACGCGCAGGTCGGCGGACGCTGTCGACTGTCCGCCGACGCGCGACTGGGTGCTCAGAAGTTCGGCACGCAGTCGGTGCAGGTGGTGCGGAACTTGACGATGTGCGCGGCCTGCCGGTCCGTGATCATGCGTTCGACCAGGCGGGGCAGCAGCATCACGGGCGCCGGGGTCGACGTCCGCGTCACCTCGGTGGGGGATTTCGCGGTGGGAAATGGAGCTGTTTGCATGGATTCCTCCTGCTGGGAACAGTGCCAGAGAAACGTGCCAAACAACTTGCCAATTTTGCATGCACAGGTCAACACATCGTGGCCACGCATGTCAACGTCGCGCCGCGAATCAACCCTCAACTCATATGTTGTTTCTTGTATTTGACGGAACGATAAATTCCGTCGACCGCGGTCACCGATTCCCCCTGGTGATCAAGGTGAGCGATCAACGCGCACCGTCAATTGACGAAGATCAGCTTCTCCGCCTCCACGACGATCTTTTCCGGATCGGGCGCGTTCGACAGGGTGTCCGCGTAGCGGTCCGCGTCCGGGTCGGCGACGCGGCGGGCGCGCGCGACGGCGTCCTCCACGTCGTAGCGAGTGGTCCTGAGCCGGACATCGGGGCCCAGCAGCGCCCAGTAGGCGGTGCCCGGGTCACCCGTGTGGTAGGGCAGCCCGACACTGCCCGGGTTCACACTGCGCAGGCCCGCCACGGCGCGGTCGAACTGGAGGTGCGAGTGTCCGGTGACCAGAACCCGCGCGTCGATGGCCGCGGACAGCTCCGCGAACCGCTCCGGCGGTGTCCCCGGTGTGACCAGCTCGTGGTCACTGCGCGGCGAACCGTGGCAGAAGTGCACGGGTCCGAGCCCGTCGATCTCGACGACGACCCCGAACGGGAGACGGTCGAGGAAGGCGATGGCCTCGGGCGAGTGCTGTGCGGCGATCCACGCCTGACGCGGGGTGTCGGCGGTCCGCGCGGCGGTGCCGATCTGTGCGGCGTAGCGGTCGGCGTTGCCGCGCACGCACAGGACGCGTTCGCCCAGCGCGACGATCCGTTCGTACGTCTCCTGCGGCTGCGGCCCCCACGTCAGATCGCCGCACAGGACGACGAAGTCGGCCGTGGCGACGTCCGGTTCGGCGAGCACCGCCTCGAAGGCGGGGATGTTGGCGTGCACATCGGAGAGCACGGCGACCCGGGCGGCCGGCCCGTACCGGCGTGGCGGTCCCTCCCCGTTCGCGGGACCGTGCAGTTCGACGTCGACGTCGGCCATGGGTGTCTTCCTCCTGGTGAGTGGGAGCTTCCCCGGTCGGGCGGGACCGGTGTCCTCAGCGGTCCGCCGCGGCGGCGGCCGGGGGTCCGGCGGGGCGGACCGTACGGGGATGGGTGGGGCGCTTGCCGGGAGGCGGCCCGATCAGCGGCCGGCCTTCGGAGGGCAGGCCCTCCACCATCTCCGCGGCGATCACGATCCGGTCCCACAGCGGAAGCCCGTCCGCGTCCGCGGCGAGCTCCTCCACCCGCGCCAGCAGCGACTGGGGGTCGGCCGGGCGGTCCGACGTGCCCGAAGGCGCGGGACGGGAGGAAGCACCTGGGGACGCGGGCCGGGCGGACGTGGACACCGGCCGGGTGAGGGTGTGGGCCGGATGGACTGCGTACAACTCGCGGGCCACGGATGCCGGTTCGGCTGCGCCGCGCGGCGACACCTCGGCGGCCAGCAGGGACAACGCCTCCGCCCGCCGTCCGGGCAGCAGGACGCCCACCTCGCGGATCAGGTCGGCCGGATCGTCGGGAGCGTGCACGAAGTTGAGGCACATCAGCTCGCAACCGAGCGCCCCGCGCAGTGAACCTCCGTCCGCCGAACGGTTCTTGGACGACCCCTTCAGCTCGGCGAGCCGTTCCGCCGCGGTCGTCCCGGTGCGTTCGGGTCCCCGGGTGTCGCGGAGCGCGACGAGGACACAGGGTGGTCCGGACTCGAGAATCATGTCCACGGCCCGGATGACCGCCAGCGGAGCCGCGTTGATCTGGTAGCGCCACAGTTCCCGGCACACCCGCGTGTCGACCCGCACGGTCAGGGCACCGAGGGGCTCGAATCCGTGTCCGGCCAGGAAGGCGAGCGCGGGTCCGACACGGCGGCCGACGACGGCGTCCGGCTTGAACATCACGAACGTCGACAGGAGCAGTGCCCGGTCGGCCCTGTCCGGTTCCCAGCCGTCCAGCAAAGCCGCCATTTCCCGGAAATAGACGTCGTCGGGATAGGTGCGGCGTCTTTCGGGATCATGCGTGAGGGGAGCCCTCAACCACGCGTGGACCGTCATGCTCCTCCGGCATCCCTTCGTCCGCCGGGCTCGATCGAGCGCCCACGCGGCACGCCAAGTCAGCTGTATGCAAAGCGAGTTGCATCATTGTCATGCACCATTCGAGGGCAATACGCTGAGGCTACTTTCCATGACCGACCACATCAAGGAGGGTCCCATGAGTGTCGCCTTCAAGCAGGTCAAGGTCCGCCCGAAGCCGGGCAAGTAGTCAACCGTCGAATGCGATCGGGATCCGGATCCGGGCCTGTTCGCCCTCCAGCGGTCCTGATCGCATTCTTCCTCGGCCACCACGGCGTCCCCCGGACCAGGGGCCCCGTCCACCTTCGCGCACCGGGGCGGAGCCGGCGTTGACAGACGCACCGACCGGAACGGCGACGGACGTGACGGTGTCCGCCGCGACCGTCCTCGCCCTCCTCGACGCGGGGCCCATGGCGTCGCGAGAGGCCGTGTTACGAACCGCACGCGACGGCCGCCACAAACTCGCCGCGACGCTCCTGAGCCTGTGGGCCGAGGACGGTCGGACGCTCACCGAGGCGGAGAGGGCCGAACTGCGCCTGCACCGGGAACGCGTCGACCACTACCGCCGGATCTGGTCACGGTTGCGGACGGCGGCGCCCGGCGCCTCCCTGCTCAAGGGAATGACCATCGCCGGCCTCTACCCGCCCGGAGTGCTCCGCGCGGCCGGCGATCTCGACGTCGTCTGCCCCGGCCACGAGGATCTGTGGAACTGCGCCCGGCAGCTGACCGCGACGGGCTGGGACCTGGCCGCCTTCACCGTCAGCCCCGCGAGAACCGGCGACAGCGTGCCCCTGCATCTGGGAGCCGAGTTCCGCAGTCCGGCACCCGAACCGTCCCCCGACCCCTACGCCGTCGGCCTGTTCACCGCGGAGATCGTGACCGAGGTGCACGCCCCGGCCTGGCAGCTGACCCGCCCCTCCCGCTCCGCGCTGGCCGCCTGTGCTGTCGCGCTGGTGGCGGAACGCTGGGAGCGCCCCTTCCGCAGCCGTGACCTGCTCGACCTGGCGCTGCTGCTCCAGCACCTCGACGACACGGGCGTACGGCAGTTGCGTACCGACCTCGCCAGGACCGGTCTGTGGCCGGAGTGGCGGGAAGCCCTGCGCGCCATGGCCCGGATGGGCTGGCGGCCCGCCGTGACGCTGCCGCACACCCGGAGCGCCGCGGTACGCGCCCGGCTGCTGCGGGCGGCCCGCGCGACGGCACGCTGGAGCAGCCCGGTCCGCGCGCCCGCGCTGGTCGCCCAGGCGGGCATCGAGGGCGAGGGCGGCCGTATCGCGGAACTCGCCTCCGACCTCGCCCACCGCGGCATCGGCGCCCGGCGGCTGCTCGGCGCGGGGCTGCCGCTGTTCGGCGTACCCGTGGACGACGAGCGGACCGACCGGCTGCTCCTGCACGACGTGGGGCGTCATCTCGTCGCACGGACCCCGCTGGGCTCGTTCCTGCTGGTGTCCGGCGCCGCCCGGCGGGAGTGGCTCGACGAGGCGGCGGGTGGTGGCCCGGCCGTCGAGGAGGCCGCCGGCGGCCTGGCCGCCGGGGGGCCCGGCGTCAGCAAGGCTGCCGAGGAGCCCGGCACGTGATCCTTCCGCGCCGATCGGCAGACACCAGTCCGACGACCCTCACGGGAACGGGAGCTTGATGGCGGACAGCGGAAACGGCGGAGGTGGCGTCGCCCGTCCGGGCAACGGCGAACCGGCCGTCGAGACAAGCGGGTTGCGACGGGAGTACCGCACACGGCGCGGCCCGGCGGTCGTCGCGCTCGACGACGTGTCGGTCAGCGTGGAGCAGGGCGAGGTGCACGGGCTGCTCGGTCCGAACGGCGCGGGCAAGAGCACCCTGATGAAGATCCTGTCCACGGTACTGCTGCCGACCTCGGGAACCGGCCGGGTGCTCGGCCACGACCTGGCGACCGAACACCGTCGGATCCGGCCCCTGCTCGGCATCGTCTTCGGCGGCGAACGCGGGCTCTACCCCCGCCTGACAGCACGTCAGAACCTGCGCTACTGGGCCGCCTTGTACGGTCTGACCAGCCGGGACGGCAGCGCCCGTACCGACGCGCTGCTCGACGAGCTAGGGCTCGCCGACCGCGCCGACGACCGGGTGGAGACCTACTCCGTCGGCATGCGCCAACGTCTGCACCTCGCTCGCGGCATCATCGGCGACCCCCGCGTCCTGCTGCTCGACGAGCCGACCAACGGCCTGGACCCGCTGGCCGCACGGCAGTTGCGCGAACTGATCCGGCGGCTGGCCGGCGAGGGGCGCACCGTGCTGCTCGCCACGCACGACCTGGCCGAGGCCGAAGTGCTCTGCGACCGCGTCACCATGATCAACCACGGGCGGGTGGTCGCCGCGGAGGCACCCAGGACCCTCGCCCGGCTCGTCTCACACCGGGAACGTGTCCGCGTCCGCGCCGAGGAACCCCTGCTGGACCTGGTGCGCGCACTCCCGGGAATCCTCGGCACGGAACCCGCCGACGACGGGACCACGCTCGTCACGGTGGAGGACAAGGAAGCCGTGGGCCGCGTGCTCGCCTTCGTCGTCGAGCGGGGTGTGACCGAGGTCCGCACCGAACTGCCCGGCCTCGAGGAGGTCTACCTGCAACTCGTACACCGTGGCGAGACGCGCAGCGTGGTGAACCGGTGAGCCTGCTGGCGGCCGCCAGCCGGTTCCAGGGACGCCTGGTGCTCACCCACCGCGACTACCTCATCGACCTGGTGCGTACGCCGCTGCTCGCCGCGGTCTTCCTGCTCCTGATCCGGCACAACGAGCGCCCCGACCTCCTCGCCAACGGCCTCCTCGCCCCCGTACTGATGGGGGTGTGGAGCATGGCCATGCTGATCTCCGGGGAGGTCGTGGACAACGACCGCTGGCTCGGCACGCTGGAGCTCCAGATCGCCGCGCCGGCCGACTTCGCCCGGGTGGTGCTCAGCCGGGTCTGGGTGACCACCGCGATCAGCCTGCTGACGGTGGGGGAGGTCGCCGCCGTCGCGGTCCTCGGCTTCGGCACCGTTCCCCGCGTGCCGCATCCCGTTGTCTTCGCCGTGGGACTCCTGGCCACCGCCGTCGCCACCGCGGGCACCGCCACGCTGATGGCGGCCCTTTTCGTCGCGACACGGACGGCCCGCACCTTCCAGAACTCCCTGAGTTACCCCGTCCTGCTCCTCGGCGGGGTGTTCGCCCCCCTCGACCGGCTGCCGGAGTGGACTCACCCCATCGGCCGCCTCATCTATCTCTCCTGGAGCTCCGACCTGCTGCGCGACGCACTCGCCCCGGCCACGGTCACCTCCGTCCCGTGGCGCACCGGCGCCATCCTCGGTCTCGGCCTCCTGACCGGGGCCGGCGGACGGCTCCTGCTCGGCAGGGTCGTACGGCTCGTCCGCGAGAACGGGACGGTGGGACTGCGTTGAGCCGCACCGCCGACGACACCCGGACGGGCCGCCGCACGCGGGTCCTGGGCTGGGCGGCACGCGCCGGGGCCGCCGACTACGGCACCGTGTTCACCTGGAGGACCTGGCTGCTCGGCTGGTTCGTCCGCATGCTCGCCCAGGTCCTCTTCTTCGCCACCATCGGCAACCTGCTCGGGCCGGGGCAGGCCCGCTATCTCCTCATCGGCAACGCGGTGGCACTCGTCGCACTGCACGGCGTGTTCGCGACCGCCTCCACCACCTGGGAGCTCCAGAACGGCACCCTTCCCCTGCTGGTCGCCTCACCCAGCAGCCCCGCACTGGTCCTGGTCGGGCGGAGCCTCTTCTGGCTGCCGGACGGGGTGGCCTGCGGGCTGGGCGCCGTTCTCATCCTCGGCCCGGTGGCCGGACTGCGTCTGAGCGTGGCATCGGTGGCCCTGCTCACGGTCCTTCTGGTCCTCGTCGCGGTGACGAGCTACTGCCTCGGCCTGTTCCTCGGATCCCTGGTGCTGACCGCCGTCGACCTGCGCAACGTCGTGTCCAACGCGGCGTTCACGGTGATGCTGATCGTCTGCGGGCCGGAGGTACCGGCGGACGCCGTCGGCCCCGTCCTCGCCGGGTTCGGCCACGTGCTGCCCCTCACCCACGGACTGCTGGCGGTCCGGGAGGTGCTGGCGGGCGAGGCGGGCGCGCACACCGCCGGGCTGGCCGGATGGGAATCGCTGATCGGCGCGTGCTGGCTGGCCGCGGCGCTCGCCGTGCTCGCTCTGCGGGCCCGGAGAAGCAGGCGCGACGGGGCGGCCCTCTTCCTGACGTGAGAGGCGCCGGAAGTGCGTGGGCGCCGCGGCGCTCCCGGCGAGGACCGGGAGAGGTATCCGCTTCGGGGGCGGTACGGCGGCAGTACGGCGTGCAGGGCGTGCAGGGCGTGCAGGGCGTGCAGGGCGTGCAGGGCGACGGTACGGGGTGCGGCGCGGAGTGTCTCGTACCGGCCCCGGCGGTCACGACGCGCGCGGAAGGGCTCCTTCCCTGCGTTGGGCGGGGCGGCTGCTTAGCGTGACCCCATGACCACCCTCCAAACCCCGCCCACCCCCGACCACCGGCGGTGGAAGGCGCTCGCCGTCTGTCTGACGGCGGGCTTCATCTCGCTCCTCGACACCTCGATCGTGAACGTGGCACTGCCCTCGATGGAGCACGGGCTGGCCGCCTCGGAGGCCGCCCAGTCCTGGGTGGTCTCCGGGTACGCCCTGACCTTCGGCCTGGTGCTCGTCCCGGCAGGCCGGCTGGGCGACATGCGGGGGCGGCGCCAGTCCTTCCTGGTGGGGCTGGCGCTGTTCACACTCGCCTCGGGGGCGTGCGGCCTGGCTCCCAGCGCCTCCTGGCTCGTGGTGTTCCGGCTGATCCAGGGCGCGGCGGCGGGCATGGTCGCCCCGCAGACCTCAGGCCTGATCCAGCAGATGTTCCAGGGCGCCGAGCGGGCCAAGGCGTTCGGGCTGCTGGGCAGTGTCATCGGGATCTCGACGGCGGCCGGCCCACTGGTGGGCGGAGTGCTGATCGACGCCGTGGGCACCGACGACGGCTGGCGCTGGGTGTTCTTCGTCAACCTGCCCATCGGTGTGGCCGCGTTGGCCGCGGGACTGCGGCTGCTGCCGCGCTTCCCGGCGTCGACGGGCAAGCGGGAGGAGTTCGACCCGTTCGGCGTACTGCTCCTCGGCGCCGCCGTGCTCGCGCTCATGCTGCCGCTCGTTCAGGAACAGCAGTGGACCGGGCGGCTGAAGTGGGCCCTGCTGCCGGTGGCCGCGCTGCTGCTGATCGCGTTCTGGGAGTGGGAACGGCGCCAGAAGGACCGGGGGCGGGCTCCGCTGGTCGATCTGGACCTGTTCTCCTTGCGCTCCTTCACACTCGGCTCCCTGATCAGCCTGACCTACTTCGCGGGTTTCACCACCGTCTTCTTCGTCTACTCCCTGTTCCTGCAGAACACGGCCGGATACAGCGCGCTGGCGGCGGGTGTATCGGTGCTGCCCTTCGCGGCCGCGTCCGCGGTCGGCGCGGCCATCGGGGGCCGGCTGGTGATGCGGCACGGGCGCAAGCTGGTCGTCTTCGGCCTTCTCGCCGTGGTGGTGGGGCTGCTCGGAGTGGTCGTGGCGGTGCAGTTGGTGCCGTTGCAGAGTGTCGGATGGGCCACGGCCCTGCCCATGGTCGTCGGCGGGATCGGTTCGGGCCTCACGGTCTCCCCCAACACGACGCTCACCCTCACCCGCGTCCCCGTGCAGCGTGCCGGCGCGGCCGGCGGGGTGCTCCAGACGGGGCAGCGCATCGGCTCGGCGGCCGGGATCGCCGTGGTGGGGGCGGTGTACTTCGCGCATCAGGTCGACCACGGCCGCTCCGTGACGGCCATCCAGCTCGGGCTGCTCACCGCCGTCGGGATGAGCGTGATCGCCCTGCTGCTGGCCGTCGCCGACCTGCGTGTGCGCAAGGCGCACCCCGAGCCGGAACGGGCCGCGGCGGCCGTGCCGCGGGGATTCGAGGAGGGCGACGCGGAGGAAGTGGTCCGGCGCGGCTGAACGGTCTTCCCGGGCTTCTCAGGTGTGCCGTCGGCGTGGGTGCGATGCGGGGCGGATGTCCGAGACAGCCGCCGCACGGGCGTCCACGCGGTGGCCCTTCGCCGAGTCCCGGGAAGCCGACTGGCTGCGGGATCCGACCCGGCATCGGGGAACATCGGTACAGCGGTTGC
Organism: Streptomyces sp. NBC_00659; assembly: GCF_036226925.1. NCBI lineage: Bacteria > Bacillati > Actinomycetota > Actinomycetes > Kitasatosporales > Streptomycetaceae > Streptomyces > Streptomyces sp. NBC_00659. The sequence goes on from NZ_CP109031.1 coordinate 536,913, forward strand.
CCCTGAGAACGATCATGGTCGGCGAGCACACCGGCTGGAGGCTCCGCTGGGGTTCGCTGAAAGATCGCCGGGCGGGCACCGGCGCCGGCTACGGTCCGGTCGTGCCGTTCAAGCACCCGCGCGAGCGCCAGCCGGCCCCTGGGGCCGCAGCAAGCAACGGCTCTGAGCAGAGACCTGGATACGGAGTCCAGCAGCGGATCAGAGGGTTTCGGCACCGCCCACCGTCACCGGGTGAACACCGTCGCTAGCGCGAGGGCCGCCTCACGCCGGGCTTTTCCGCTGTCGTCGAACGGGTGGCGGACGAACTCGTGGATCATCCCCGGATACCGGGACACCGTCACCGGGACGCCCGCCTTCTCCAGACGCCGCCCGTACTCCTCACCCTCGTCGCGCAGCGCATCCAACTCGGCGGTGACGATCCTCGCCGGCGGTAGACCGGTCAGGTCGGACGCCAGCAGCGGGGAGACGCGGGGGTCCAGCTTGTCTTGTTTGTCGGTGAGGTAGTTGTCCATGAACCAGTGCTGGGCGGCGCGGCTGACGTTGCCGAATCTCCCTGCGAAGGCCTGAATGCTGTGGTTGGTCCTGCGGAAGTCGACGTCCGGATAGATCAGCAGTTGGAAGACCAGTGCCGGTCCGCCGAGGTCGCGTGCGAGCCGTGCGACGACAGCCGCCAGGTTCCCGCCCGCGCTGTCGCCGCCAACCGCGATCCGCGCAGGGTCTCCTCCGACGTCGCCCGCGTGCTCGGCGACCCAGACCGTGGCGGCGAGGCAGGCCTCGGGTGCGGCGGGGAACTTGTGCTCGGGAGCCAGCGGGTACTCCACCGAGACCACGACACAGGTCGCGCCGTTGGCCAGGCTGCGGCACAGGCCGTCATGGGTGTCCAGGTCGCCCATGACGAAACCGCCGCCGTGGAAGTACACCAGCACAGGGAAGGGGCCGGTGCCGCTGGGAGTGTAGATACGCACCGGGACCGGACCGGCCTTGGTGACGATCCGTCGGTCCTCGACCGCCGCAATGGGTTCCGGCTCGCCCAGGAGGGCGATCTGCCGACGCCAGCCCTGTCGCGCCTGCTCAGGGGTGAAGGTGTGCAACTCGCCGACGTTCGCGGCGGCCAGGCGGTCCAGGTAGGCCTGGACCTGCGGGTGCGGGGAGCCGAGTGATGCTGTCGTGTCAGTCATGGGTTTATGCTCCGACTTGAAGCGAAGTTCAAGTCAAGGAGGGGTTTCATGACCCTGCTCGATATTGCCGAGGTGGCCGAACGGTCCGGACTGGCGCCGTCGGCGCTGCGTTACTACGAACGGCGGGGCCTCATCGCCTCCGAGGGCCGCAACGGACTGCGCCGCACCTTCCGCTCCGAGGTGCTGGCCCGCCTGTCCCTGGTCGCGTGTGCCCGTGCCTCGGGTTTCACCCTCGCCGAGATCGCCCGGTTCGTGACCGCAACCCCCGACGACACCGAACTGCGCGTCCACTTGGCGGCCAAGGCTGAGCAGTTGGACACTGAGATCGACCGGCTCACCCGTATGCGCGACAGTCTCCGCCACGCCGCCGTCTGCACCCGTTCCCCCCTGGTCGAATGCCCCGACTTCAAGCAGGCCATCTCCGACGACCCGGCCGGCCCCAAGTCGGCAGCCCGACCAGACAGAGATCACCTCAGCTTCCCAAGCTGACGGCTTGGCGAGACTCGCTGTCCCCTGATGGGCCCCCTCGCCTTGATCGCTTGAGGGTGGGTACGGTCAAAGTCGTGTCTGGTGCGCGCGGGTTGGTCACCCGTAGGCGTGTGCCGGTCGATCGCGCGCGACCAGGGCACGTATCGAGTCGTGATCAATCTGCGGGATTCGCCTCGCGGGAGGGTCTGGACCGGTAGACCTTCTTGTCGTGACGCGAGTGCAACTGGCTGACACGGAATGGGAATTCATTGAGCCGTACCTGCCGATCGGTGAGTACGGCCCGTATCCCGAGCGGCTGCGGAAGCAGTTCGAAGGCGTGATCTGGCGGTTCAAGACCGGCGGGCAGTGGCGGGAGATGCCGAAGGAGTCTGGCGCCTGGTCGGCCGTCCACAACCGCTTCCGGCAGTGGCGGGACGCCGGCGTCTTCGAGGCCCTGCCGGAGGGCCTGATCGCGGAAGCCGCGAAGCAGGGTGAGGTGGATCTGTCCCTGGTCAGCATCGACTCCACTACCGCACGCGCTCACCACGACGCTGCCGGGATGCACCTGGACCAGGACGTCCTGACCGCCCTGGAGAAGGCCGCTGCCGAGGCAGAGAAGGCCAGATCAAAAGGGGCAGCCTCGAAGGACAAGACGGACAGGACGCCGAGACCGATCCCGGGCGCGAGGAGCGACGGCACATCCGGCGTCGGCGAAAACTCCGGCTGAAGTCCGCACTCCTGGGACGCTCCAGAGGCGGGCAGGCCAGCAAGGTGCACCTGGCCTCCGACCGCAAGTGCCGCCCGCCGGCGTTCGTGCTGACCGCGGGCCAGGCCGCGGACAGTCCGCAGTTCATCCCCGTGCTGGGGAAGATACGGATCCGCGGCCCCGTCGGCCGCCCCCGCACCCGGCCGGACGCGGTCGCCGGGGACAAGACCTACTCCTCCCGCGGCAACCACGCCCACCTGCACAGACGCGGCATCAAGGCCCCGGACAGCTACCTCGCCGGCCTGCACCCGCGAGCCTCGATGATCTGGATCAAAGACCTCACCCGGACCATCCATTGATCACGACTCAATACGTGCCCTAGTTGGTACCGGCGGTGAGTTCGCTGAACAGCTTGTTCGCCGACTCCGAGGCGAACTGGCGCTGGAGCTCGGCACGGGCGATCTGCTTCTTGAACTCGCCCTCGAAACCGGTGAATCCAGCGTTGTGCATGGTGTCGGTGATCCATGTGGCGAACGCCTGGTAGTTCCAGATGTGCGGCAGGCAGGTCTCCGAGTAGCTGTCGAGGAGACTGGAGTCGCCTTCCTTCGCGTGGCGGATCACGGCTCGGGCGAAGACCTCGGTGTCGTGCAGGGCCAGATGGATCCCCTTGGCGCTCATCGGCGGGACGATGTGGGCGGCGTCGCCCAGGAGGTACAGCTTGCCGTGACTCATCGGGTCGAAGACCACGCTGCGCAGGGGCACGATCTGCTTGGACAGGATCTCGCCGCGCGAGGGAGGGGTGCCGAAGCGGGCTTCCAGCTCGCTCCAGATGCGCTCGTCGGGCCACTGTTCGGGGGTGTCGTCCACGGCGCATTGGAGGTAGATGCGGCTGGCCCGGGGTCCGCGGGGGATCATGCCGGCCAGGCCCAGTTCGTGGATCGCCATGCCGGACGGGCTGGCCGGAGTGGCGGCCAGGACGCTGAGCCAGGAGTAGCCGTATTCGTGGGAGTACTCGGTCAGGGCCGGGGCGGGGATGCTGCGGCGGGAGATGCCGTGGAAGCCGTCGCAGCCGGCGATGAAGTCGCAGTCGATGGCCCGGGCCGTTCCGTCGGCGTCCTGGTAGCGCACGACGGGGTGGCCGTTGACGAGGTTCTCCAGGATGACGTCGGCGGCTTCGTAGCGCAGGTCGCCGCCTTCGCGCAGGAAGACCTCGGTGAGGTTGCGTACGAGGACTTGCTGCGGGCAGTACAGGCTCTCGTTGTTGTCCTCCTCCACATCGATCGGCATCGCGTGGCCGTCGATGTAGAAGCCGCCTTCGCTGTGCGGGATCGGGTCGCCCGCCAGGACTTCGTCCAGGCCCCAGTCGCGGAACATGCGCACCCCGAAGGTGTCGATGGTCCCGGCGCGCTGGCGCTGTTCGACGTAGGCGCGGGGATGCTTCTCCAGCACGATGCAGTCGATGCCGTTGCGCAGCAGGAAGTTGCCGAGGGTCAGACCGGCGACGCCGGCTCCGATGATGACGACTGCCGTGTCGTCGCGTGTCGTGGTCATGGGTGTGCGAGCCTCCGTGCTCAAGGCGGTGGACCGGTTCCCGGCATCGCTGCCGCCGATGGCGCCGCCCGGGTGGTGCGGCGTTCGGTCACCACCCTGCGACGCCCCCTGTCGTGCGCACCACTGGTGATTGGACAGCAGATACCGGAAAGCCGCCAACCTGGCGAGCGAGGTCGACGCAGGGTGTCTGAGTTGCGCAGACGCTGATGGTCAGGAGTGGTGGCGCAGTTCGGCCTGGTAGCGGCCGGGTGTCTGGCCGACGACTTCGGTGAAGGCGTCGATGAAGCTGGAGGGGTTGGACCAGCCGCACGCCACCGCGGTCTCCGTCACGGACATCCCGTCGGTGAGGCGGGCCAGCGCGTGGTGGATGCGCAGGGTGGTGCGCCAGCGGTGAAAGCTCATACCCAGCTCGGTGTGGAACAGTCGGCTCAGGGTGCGTTCACCGGCTCCCACCCTGCGGCCCAGACCGGCAAGGGTCGTGGACTGGGCGGGGTCCTCGTGCAGGAGCGCGGTGGCGGCGCGGAGCCGGTCGTCGTTGGCTTCCGGCAGGTGGAGGGACTGCTCGTCGGCGTCGACAAGCTCGTCCACGATGACGGTGAGCAGTCGTCGGTGGGCGCCGGGGCGCCGCTCCGGGCTGTCCGTGAGCGCGAGGAGCGCTTCGCGCAGTAGCGGGCTGACGGCGAAGACGCTGGGGTGGGCCACGAGTTGTGCGCACAGGTCGAGCGGGACCTGAAGGAGGCGTACGTCGGTCCGGCCGTAGAAGCGGTGGGAGTGCGCGAAGTGCGGGGGTGTCCAGGTGACGCGGTTGGCCGGGGCGACCCATGTTCCGCGTTCGGTGGCGGTGGCCAGCGCGCCGGCGGCGGCATAGACGAGCTGCCCCTCGGCATGCGAGTGGGGGTCGAGCCGGTAGCCGTGCGGCAGCCACGCGGCACCTTGGAGCGGCGTCGCCTCGGGGCCGGGCGACTCCGGTGAAGGTTGGCGGTCTTTCGGCATCAGGCGTCAGTTTAACGGTGGTCCCGCATGGGTGGAGAGCCGGACAGTGGCGTTATGAGCCCGACAAGCAGCACGATCCTGCGAGGCGTTGGACGGTCATGACGCCGCACGTCCAACGCCCGAGCAAGCGGCGGATGCTGTCGTTGACCGTCCAGGCCGGCGAGCAGACCAGCCCGCACTTCATGACCGTCACGCTGGGCGGAGACGACGTCCGCCACCTGCAACAGACCGGCTTCGACCAGGCCGGGCGTCTGTTCTTCGCCGACCCCGCCGAGGACGGCGACGTGTTCCTGCCCAGCAGTGAGCGGTGGATTCGCCAGCTCACGATGCAGGGCGGCAAGCGGCGCCCGCGGGTACGGACGTACACGATGCGCAGGTTCAGGCCGGAGGAATCAGCGTTCGACATCGAGGTCTCGCTCCACGAGATCGGCGCGTCCGGCCAGGAGCCGGCGGCCCCGGGGACCCGGTGGGCGCTGGCCGCCACGCCGGGCACAAAGGTGTCCTTCCTCGACGGGGGACACAGCTACGCCCCTTCCGCAAGCGCCACGTGCCGAAGTCCGACATCTCTTTCCGCGGCTACTTCAGTCACGGGCGCGCCGGCCTCTAACCACCCCACCATGCACGCAACCACGCCTCATGCGCCTCACCTGTCGGCAAACGATGATTGCCGTCCCGGGTCCCGACCCCGCCGACGTGCTCGGACGCCACCGGCCGGCGGCTCGTGGAGACCGCTCACCGCTTCCCGGCCGTCGCCCGTCTCGTGCCGGACCGGCCCACCAACCAGGCGCCGAGCGCCGCCAGTGCGGCGGCGGCCAGGGCATACACCGGCAGCCAGAGCGTCGTCGTGGATGCCAGGCAGTCGTCCACGACGTGCCGGCTCCGGTCGTCCTGGGCATAGGCCAGCGCGGCCCCGTCCTGACCGGCCAGGTCGTGCAGGGCGGCCCGGGCCCGCAGTGCCGCGTAATCGCCCAGGTGAGCACACTTCGTGCGGGTGCCCGGCATCGGGAAGAACCACTCCCAGCGCTGCATGGCGGGCGCCACCGCGAGGGCCACGCACAGGCCGACGACCAGGGAGTAGGCGGTCAGGCTCCGCGCGTACGCAAACCGCGCGCCGGGTGTGGGAACCGGCGGCCGGGTGCAGGCGAGGATCAGCGCGAGCAGGGTGGCGCCGATATAGGTGGAGAACCACTGCCAGGAGCCGGAGGAGAGCGCGAAGGCCAGTACACCGGCGAGGGCGGTGCTCAGCACCCCGGCCCGGTTGGCGGCTCCACGGTCCGTGACGGCGGTCACCGATCCCTGGGAACCCGTGCTGCTGCGGTCGTCCATGCGCTCTCCTGCTCAAGCCTGACACCGGGCCACCAGTCTCCGGCCGCCGTCCTGTTCAGGCCCTCGCACCATGCCATTCCGCCCGCCGCCTCGCCCGGTCGGCGGGCGGGCGCGGGGCCGAGATCCGGCGCGGCGTGGGATATGGGCCCGTGAAGCACCCGTGGAAACTCGGTGGCAACGGTGTCAGCAGGGCCGTTTATGCTGCACCGAACGATCATGAGGGACCAGGGGAGGGCGCAGCATGTGGGGCAGACTGTTCGGCAGGGAAGCGGAGCGACCGGCGGCGGATCCGAACGCGCTCCCGGTGGTGCGCAGGGGCAAGAACGGGACGCACACGCTGCTCGCGCTCGGGGACGTACGGGTGCTCGCGCTGGTCCAGGCGGCCGAGGCGGGTGAATGGGACGTGGTCAAGGCCAGGCTGGCGCCGTTCGATCTCGGCCGCGACCACCGCGTCCTCGCCGAACTGGCCGAGCTGGACGGTGTTCAGGACTGGATCGGGCGGGCCGTCGAGGAGGACAAGGAGCACCGGGCGACGGCCCTGCTGATATCCGGGGCGCGTCACATCAGTTGGGGCTGGGAGGCGCGCACCAGCGCGCGTGCCGTGGACGTCGAGCAGGAGCAGTGGCGCCTCTTCCGCGAGCGGCTGCTCATCGGCGAGGAGCATCTGCTGGAGGCCGCCGAGCTGCGGCCGGAGTGGATCACCCCGTGGCGCCGCCTGCTCACCTCGGCCCGGGGCATGTCGCTGGCCTCGCCCGTGAAGGAGGCCCGGCTCGACGCCGCTCTGCGCCGTGACCCGCTGGATCTGGAGACCCACATCGAGTGGGTGTCGCAGTTGCAGCCCCGTTGGGGCGGCGATCCCGGCCAGGCCCTGGCGTTCGCCCGCGAGGCGGTCGGCCGGGCCCCGCAGGGACACCGGCTCGGCTGCGCGATCGCCATGGCGCACATCGAGGACTGGGTCGAGTCGGAACGTGCGGACTGTCTCGAAACCCCGGAGATCCAGGCCGAGTTGCGCAAGGCGGCCGACCACAGCATCCTGCACCCTGCCTATGTGCGGCACCCGGGCTGGCAGCACGACTTCAACATCTTCGCCATGGCCCTGTCGCTGGCCGGTGAGGGTCACACGGTCCGGCGTGTCTTCCAGTCACTCGACGGCGCGTACACGAGCTGGCCCTGGACGTACTTCTCGGAGCCCCAGAAGCAGTTCGCCCGCCACCACCGCCGCGCCGCCTGAGCGCACGCCGATCCCGCCACCCGTCTCCTCTCACCTCCGGACGTCCCGATGACACTGCCCGACACCGCCGCGATCCCGGCGGGCGACGACCGCACCTTCCAAGTGGATCTGCGTGGCCTCGTCGACCTCCTGTCCCACCACCTCTACTCCAGCCCCCGCGTCTATCTGCGTGAACTCCTGCAGAACGCGGTGGACGCGCTGACCGCCCGGCACTCCCTCGAACCGGGCGCCCCGACCGACGCGTTCGGCATCCGCCTGTACGCCGACGGTTCGGTGGTACGCGTCGAGGACGACGGTGTCGGTCTCACCGAGGCCGACGTGCACACCTTCCTCGCCACGATCGGCCGCAGCAGCAAGCGCGCCGAGCGCATCGCCGAGCAACGCGCCGACTTCATCGGCCAGTTCGGCATCGGCCTGCTGTCCTGCTTCCTGGTCGCGGACGAGATCCACGTCCTGAGCCGCTCCGCCCGCACCCCCGACGCGCCCACCGTGGAGTGGCGGGGACGCGGCGACGGCAGCTACACCGTCCGCACCCTGCCCGCGTCCGCCCGCCCCCTGCCCGGCACCACCGTCACCCTGACGCCGCGCGCCGACGCCGGTGAGTGGACCCGGCCGGTCCAGGTCCAGTCGCTGGCCCGGCACTTCGGCTCCCTGCTGCGCCACCCGGTGACCTTCGCCGACGGTACGGGCGGCACGCCCGCGCCGGTCAACCCCGAACCCGCGCCCTGGACGGGTACGTACCCCACGCCCGGAGCCCGTTCGCGCGCCCTGGCCGCGTACGGCGAGGAGGTCCTCGGGTTCAAGCCGCTGGACACGATCGAGCTGGACCTGCCGGCCGTGGGCCTCAAGGGCGTCGCCTGCGTCCTGCCCGAGACGGTGCCGGCCGGACGCCGCCACGGCCACCGCGTGCACGTCAAGGGCATGCTGCTGTCCGAGCAGGCCGAGGAGATCCTGCCGGAGTGGGCGTTCTTCGTCCGCTGCGTGGTCGACGCCGAGAGCCTTCGCCCGACGGCGTCCCGCGAGTCCCTGTACGAGGACGACACCCTGGCCGCCGTCCGCGACGCCCTCGCCGAACGGCTGCGGGAGTGGATCGCCCGAGCCGCCGCCAGCGACCCGGACCTGCTCGCACGCTTCCTCCAGGCGCACCACCTGGCCGTCAAGTCGCTCGCGGTGCACGACGACGAGATCCTGCGCATGCTGCTGCCCTGGCTGCCGTTCGAGACGACCGACGGGCACGCCACGCTCGACGAGTTCGCGCGCACCCACCGCACGGTGCTCGTGACATCGAGCGTGGAGGAGTTCCGCCAGGTCGCCGCGATCGCCTCGGCCGCCGGACTCGGCGTCGTCAACGGCGGGTACACGTACGACCGTGAACTCGTCCACCGACTGCCGGAGATCAGGCCCGAGGCAAGCGTCGCGGACCTCGACCCGGCGACCCTGACGGCCCACCTCGACCCCGTCGACCGGGAGACGGAACTGGCCGCCGCGGCGTACCTGGCCCAGGCCCGCGACGCCCTGGCCGTCTTCGACTGCGATGTCGCCCTGCGTGCCTTCCAGCCCGCCTCCGCCCCCGCCCTCCTCGTCGACAGCCGCGAGGCACGGCACGAGCGCACCCGCTCCCAGCTCGCCCGTGAGCAGGAAGGCGGCGTGTGGGGCGACATTCTCGGCGCTCTGCGCCAGGAGGCTCCGCGGGCCCAGCTGATCCTCAACCAGCTCAATCCGCTGGTCCGTACCGCCGTCACCATCACCGAGCCCGAGCTGGCCCGCACCAGCGCCGAAGCCCTCTACGGTCAGGCCGCGATGCTGTCCCGGCGTCCGCTCAGGCCCGCCGAGTCGAGCCTCATCAACCGCTCCTTCCTCGACCTCCTCGCCCACGCCCTCCGCAAGGACAGCTGACGATGCCGATCGCCCCCCAGACCACCGACGAGCTGCTCCAGGCGCTCCAGGAGAACGACCGGCGCCCCTACGGCCGCACCCGCACCGTGACCGCCGAGGAACTCGTCGAGGCGGCCGAGCAGTTCGAGGAGCCCGTCCCGCTCATCCACGCTCTCCTCGAACTCCAGGAGGCGTACACCTATGGCTCCGAGCCCCGGAAGTCGCCCGTCGTCTTCGCCCGCCTGCTCACCCTGTTCGACGAACAGCCCGACGTCTTCGACGGGCGCCTGCGGCACACGCTGTTCTGGCGGTTCAAGTGGGTGGCCAACGCCCTGCTCGCGCTGCCCGAGATACCGCTGACCAGCCTGCGCCAGTGGCAGACGGAGATGCGCGACCGGTACGAGAAGGCCGGCCTCGGCCTCCAGCCCTACTACGGACAGGCGTACCAACTCGCCGCCCACATCGGTGAGGACACCGCCCTCGCCTTCGAGCTGTGGGCGGGCCGCCCCCGCACCCGGCTCAGCGACTGCGAGGCCTGCGAGATCTGCGAGCGGGCCCTGTACCACCTCGCTACGGGCGACGACGAGCGGGCTCTGCGCGTCTGGGAGCCCGTCCTGGCCGGGAAGGACTCCTGTCAGGAGGAGCCGGCCCGTTCCATCTCGCACGCGCTGCTGCCCCTGCTGCGCACCGGCGCCGTCGAGCGGGCCGTCGAACTTCACCTCGCCGGCTACCGCGCCTGCCGCCGCAACCCCTCGATGGCCGGGGAGGTCGGCCGTCACCTGGAGTTCTGCGCGCTGACCGGCAACGAGGCACGCGGTCTGGAACTGCTCGCCGAGAACCGGGGACTGTTCGACGAGGTGGACTCACCGCGGGAGATGCTCGACTTCCTCACCGGCGTGGATGTTCTCCTCCGGCGGGTCGAGCACCTCGGCCACGGCGAACTGCCCGCGGCCGGTTACCCGGGCCGCGCCTGGACGGTGGCCGGGCTGCGCGCCGAAGTGGGAGACCGTGCCGACGAACTCGCCGCGCGTTTCGACACCCGCAACGGAACCGGCACCCACGGCGACCGTCGCAAGGCCCGCGTCGAACGTGCCCCGCTCCTGGACGCGCTGGAGCTGACCCTGCGCCCCCGCAGCCTCGACGACCTGGCCACCGTCGCCGTCCCGGTTGCCGCACCCTCCACCCGTACCACCACCGCCGTACCCGGGTCGATCGCCGAAATGATCCTCCAGGCAAGGGCGTTGGACGACCAGGGGCACCCCGACTCACCGGCCTGCTGGGCACGCCTCCGCACGCTCGCCGCCGCCCGCGACTACACCCACCCCGACGACCCGGAGGTGGGCCCGCTCGTACGGCTGCGCGCGGACCTGCTGGACGACGAGGCGAACCGGGCGGGCGACAAGGACGACTTCGCCGTCGCCGAGGCGCTGTACGAGGAGGCCGCGGGCCTGTACGAAGACGCAGCGGCGCCGGGGCAGGCGGCACTCGCCCGCGCCTGCGCGCTGCTCGCCGCCGCGGAGGGCGTCGGCGACGAGGCCGAGGCGAAGGCCGCCGCGCTGACCGCCGCCCACGCGTCCATCGTCGCCCTGCACGAGGGGACTTCCGGCCTCGCGCCGGTGCACGAGGCCCGTCTGCTGCGGCTGCGGGCGACCACCCTCGGCCTGCGCCTGCAGAAGTCGGGGAACGAGGAGGACGTCGCTCCGGTCTTCGCCGAGGTGGACCTGCTTCTCGACTTCGCCACCCGGCACGACGTCGTCGGGCAGATCTCCGGCGGGCTGCTGCTGCGAGCGGGCACGCACGCCCTCTCCGGGGACCTCCCCGCCGCGGTCACCGGGGTCGACGAGCTCCTCGACCGGCTGAAGGCCCACGGCCCCGCCTGGCACATGCCTCGCGCACTCGGGCTCCGGGGCCGGCTCCAGCTCGGCCTCCGGGACCCGGAAGCCGCGCACGCGAGCCTGGCCGAGGGCCTGCGACTGGCCGCCGCCTGGCCGGCCGCGGCGGTCGACACCGGCCGCCTCCACGGTGACCTGGCCGAGGTCTGCATGCACCTGGGCAGGCCCGACGAGGCACTGCGCCACCTGACGCGCTCGGCGGAGCTCGACCTGCGTCACGGCAGCCGCACGGAGGCGTTCTGCACCTACAGCAACGCGGCGCAGCTCAGTCTCGACATGGGCCGTGTCGAGGACTGCATCGCCCTGCTGGACTCCCTGATGGCCGAACCGGACGTCACGGCGGGAGAGTTGGACGACCGGCTCCTGGCTCAGCTGCGACTGACCCGGGCCCGGGCGCTGCACGCGGGAGAGGACCTCAAGGCGGCCACGGCAGAGCTCGTCGCCCTCGCCGCCGAGTCGGCCGGCTGGGACGACGACCCGGGGAGCCACGCCATGATCGCCGCCGAGGCGGCCGTTCTCCTCGGTGAGTCCGGCGAGTTCGACCGTGCCCGCGAAGCGGTGGCCCAGGCGCTCGCCGCCCACGGGCAGGCACCGCGTTACGAGCAGCTCAGCAGCTGCCTGCGCGAACTCGCCCGCCAGCGGACCCAGCAGCAGGGCGAGGACGGCCTGGCCGACGCGCTCGCCTTCCTCGCCGACGCCGGCCGGATCGCCGAGGAGGCCCGCGAGGCCGAGTACGAGGCGCAGGGCCGCTCCCTGGAATCGGCCCTGGCCTACGAACACGGGCGGGTCAACGCCTACGCCGGTGCGTACGAGGACGCCCTGGCCGCGCTGGAGAAGGCCCTCGCCCTGCTCGGCGAGCCGGGACCGGAGGACGACCGGGCCGGCGAGTGGGCCGAGTGCGTGCGCTTCGCGGGTGCCGTGGAGGGCATCTACCTGGAGCGTGTCTCCCCCGCCCTCACGCGCCTCGGCGCGGCGGTGTCGCTCCTGACCGCCCTGGGCCGCACGGCGGAGGCCGAACCGCTGACCGCCTTGGCCTCCCGGCTGCGCGACGAGGACTGACACCCCGGCCGCGGTGCCGGGAAAGGGTGCCGGGACACCCCTTTCCCGGCACCGCGGCCGCGGCACGACAAGCCGCTCCAGGGGAGGATCACGGTCTACGGGTGGAGGACCACTAGGCTGCCGGGCGGTACCGGTGCCTCAACTCAGGAGTGGATGCCATGATCGCCCCCGTCGGGAAGCACCCGTACCCCGATGCACTCGGACCGGACGAGGCGCCCGCGCCGCACGCGCTGCTCACGCCGGTGAGCGGACTTCTCGGCACCTGGGCCGGACAGGGCCGCGGAACGTATCCGACGCTCGACGAGGAGTTCGTCTACGCGCAGGAGGTCACGTTCAGCCACGACGGCCGGCCCTTCCTCCACTACGAGGCGCGTGCCTGGCTGCTGGACGCGGACGGCGCTCCGCTGCGCCCCTCGGCCCGGGAGAGCGGCTGGTGGCGGATGCAGGCCGACGGACATGTGGAGGCGTTGATCACGCAGCCGACCGGCATCGCGGAGATCCTGGTCGGCCGAGCGGCGGACGGCACGGTGGATCTGGCCACCGAGCAGGTGGCGCTCGCCCCCACGGCCAAGGAGGTGGTCGCCACCCGCCGCCGCTACACGTTCGCGGACGCCGACACGCTGGACTTCCTCCATGACCTGGCGGCGGTCGGTCAGCCCCTGCAGCACCATCTCTCCGCGCGGCTCCGACGCCCGGGCGGGAGCTGAGGCGCACAGCCGGCCGCGGAACGGGGCGGGCGGGAGATCGGCGCGGTGCCCGCCGGCCCGTACAGGGTGTCGTCGTGTCCGTACCCTGGGGGCATGCGCATGCGCCCCACTCTGAGCTGGATACCCCCCGGGGACCTACCGCCGGGCACCACGGATCTGGAGCCGGTCGCCGCCGCACTGAGCACCGGCGGTGTGCTGGTGCTCAGCGGGGCGGGCATCTCAACGGAGTCGGGCATCCCCGACTACCGCGGCGAGGGCGGGAGCCTGCGCCGGCACACCCCGATGACCTACCAGGACTTCACCGCGACCGCGCAGGCCCGGCGGCGGTACTGGGCGCGCAGCCACCTCGGCTGGCGGACCTTCGGCCGTGCTCGCCCCAACGACGGACACCGGGCCGTGGCCGCGTTCGGGCGGCACGGTCTGCTCTCGGGAGTGATCACACAGAATGTCGACGGGCTGCACCAGGCCGTCGGCAGTCAGGGCGTCGTGGAACTCCACGGCAGCCTGGAGCGGGTCGTCTGTCTCTCCTGTGGTGCCCGCACCCCGCGCCGCGAACTGACCCGGCTGCTGGAGGAGGCCAATCCCGGCTTCGATCCGGTGGCCGCCGCCGTGAACCCTGACGGTGACGCCGATCTCACCGATGAGCAGGTCGGGGACTTTCACGTGGTCCCGTGCACGGTCTGCGGCGGCATCCTCAAGCCGGACGTGGTCTTCTTCGGCGAGTCCGTTCCGCCGCCGCGGGTCGAGCACTGCCGTCGGCTGGTCCGTGAGGCGACGTCGCTGCTGGTCCTGGGCTCCTCCCTGACGGTCATGTCCGGTCTGCGGTTCGTCCGTCAGGCGGCCGACGCCGGGAAGCCGGTGGTGATCGTCAACCGGGACGCGACCCGGGGCGACCAGCACGCCCTCACCCGGGTCGCGCTCCCTCTGGGCACGGCCCTCGCCACCGTGGCCGGCCGGCTCGGCATCCCCCTGGACGAAGCCGCGGCCTGAGCCGGACCAGGAGATGATCCGGCTCCGGTTCGTGGAAGACGCCCGAGCCCGCGGCCGTACCGCCGGAGGGGATGGCGTGGCTCAGTGCTCGCCCCGGAAGCGACCGGCCCAGCGACGAAGAGTCCTTCGCGAACGACGCATGGGCGAGCGAGCCGGTCGTCGGCGCTCCCGGGGGCCCACCGGGATTCTCGCTCCGGGACCGCGCTCCCCGTGCTCGTCGGGCGAAAGGACCGGTGCCTTGCGTTCCTTCTGCGCCTGGATCTCGACGTGGGCCGCGTGCGAGGTCGCGCGAAACGCCTCTTCGTACGAAGCGAGGGCCGCGTTCACGGCTCCACCGGCAAGGCCTCTGGCACGGACGCGGGCGGCGAGCCAGACGAAGAACACCAGGACCGCGGCGAGGCCGCCGAACATGACGACGAAGGGCACGAGCGCATCCATGGGATGAGGCTACCGGCCGGCTCCCCAGCTCCGACGGGCGGACGGCCGCACGGTCCGCCGACAGCCACAGCGGACGGACACCGCAGACGGACAGAGGGCACGAGCACGCGACGGGCGCGGGGCGTCCGTCGCGACCGATCGAGTCGCCCGCTCGCATGAACAGCCGGATACTGGCTGTATGGGCCAGAAGACCGCGAAGGCACACGGGCCGTCCACGGTGACGGTCAAGGGGCGGGACTACCGGATACGCAGCATCGGATTCTTCGTGCTGGCAGCCCTGACGATCTGGTTCATCGCAGCCAACACCAGCTCCGTGACCATCCGGCTCTGGATCCCCGAGGTCACCCTCCCCCTCTGGATCGTGCTGACCGTCACCCTCCTCGTCGGCATCCTTCTGGGGTTGCTGATCGCCTACCGCCGGGCGCGCCGGTAGTCCGCGCTCCGAACTCGGCCGGGGCCTGCCCGGCGGATCATGCCGGACAGGCCCACACCGGTTCCGGGCAGGGCTCAGCGCTTGAGCGTGAAGGTGAAGTCGCCGGACACCTTGCCGCTCAGCCGGACCGCCGAGACGACCTTCCCCTCCGCTGTCAGTCTCTCGACCTCGGCCCGCGGGAGACCGCAGCCTTCGGCTATCAGGCGCATCGGCCGGACGGGGATCCGCGCCGCGAAGCGGACCGAGACGTCGATCACCTCACGGTCGAGGTGATCCGACCCGCCGGTGTCGAGACGCCAGGCGCCGTCCCAGTCGAGGGCGATGCGACTGCGGCGCCGCACCACCGGGTCCTGGAGCAACTCCGCCGCCAGACCGGGGTCGTTGTCGTGCATCCGGTCCAGCAGCTCGGGCCGGACCGAGCGCACATGGGCCCGCTCCAGAATCGTGAGTTTGCCCGTGTCCCCGCACCCGGCGCAGAGGACGAGGAGCCAGGCGTCGAGGAGCTTGTGGTTCGCGTTGACGCGAAACTTTCCGTCGGCCCGGAAACGCCCGGACGCGCAGGCGTGGCATCGGCGGAGAACGGTCGGCAGGCAGGTGGGCATGACCACCCAGCGATTGAGCACAGAAGTACACCGGTTTCAGTGAGAAGTCCGCAGCAGGAAGCAGCGCGGCGCACAGGTGCGACGCGCGACAGATCAGCGCTCGGGATGTCTCACAGGGTGTACAACGGCACGTCCTTGCCTGGGCGATGGGGCTCGGCAGCACACTAGGGGCCCGCGGTGGCGCCGTTCCACCGGTTTTCCGGCCCGGCGTCCTCGGCCGCTTCGACCCCCAGGAGGCCGATAACCGACGTATGGGACATGGTCACGCGTCGGCTGGGCAGGCTCCTCAGATGCTGACGTCCGACCGATGGCGGTTACCGGCCCGGAGGTGGGTGCCGACACCCGGGCATGTCTTCTCGCTGATGCTCCGTCACGGCCGCGAGCCCGGAGCACGGAACCGGCGCACGCGGGGAGGCGTGGTGTGAAGAGGTTCTTCGGGAAGGTCCGGCTCGCCGAGCCCGAGGTGTCCGACGCGGAGCGCGAGTTGTTCGGCGGCCCGTTGCGTTACGACATGGGCTGGTCCCAACACGAGCACGCACAGCTCGACTTGACCATGCTGTCCGCACTCCGGTCGATGCCGGCCCTGGTCGGAGCGACCCTGCGCATGGCGTGGAGCACGGATCGACGGGCACTCATCGCCGTCGGGGCCGGCGAGATCGGGCAGGGCGTCGCCGCCGCCGTCGCGCTCCTCGCCGTCAACGCGGTCATGCACGCACTGCTCGGTGTCGGCACCGCGGCGGAGCGGCTGCACGCTCTGATACCGGGTCTGCTCGCCGCCGCCGCGATCGCCGTCGTCAACTCCGCGCTGGCGGGCTGGTCCACGTCCCGGGCGGGCCGACTGGAACCGCTCGTGGAGCGGATCGCCACCACGCAGTACCTGGCCGCCGCGGCCTCCGTGGAACTGGAGGCCATCGACGACCCGGACTTCCGGCGGCTGATCGACGTCGCCCAGTACGGCCCCGCTTCCGCCCGTCGCATGATCAGCGCCTGTGTGGCCGCGCTGAACAGCACGATCTCCCTGGTGGCCACGGCGGGCGTACTGACCGTGCTGCACCCGGCGCTGCTGCCGATGCTCATCCTCATCGCCGCCCCGCGCGGCTGGGGCGCGATGCGGGTGGCCCAGGAACGCTATGTGTCGGTGATGAGCTGGATCGAGCACCTGCGGGCCAGCCGGCTGATCGGCAACCTCCTCACCGAACGCACCGCCGCCCAGGAGGTACGGATTCACGGGGTCGGTCCCTTCCTGCTCAGCCGGTACAAGCGCATGGCGCGCAGCGCGGAGGCCGAACAGGAACGGCTGGCCTCCAGCAAAGCGGTCACCGAGTGGGCGGCCGCCGCGCTGTCCGGCCTGGCCATGGCCGCCACGTACGGAACCATGATCTGGCTGGTCATGAACGGACACATGAGTCTGGCGGTGGCCGGCACGGCGGTGATCGCCGTCCGGTCGGGATCGGCGAGCCTGGGCGCGCTGGTGATGAACGTCAACACCCTGCACGAGGAGTCCCTGTACGTCCGCGACCATGGGCGTTTCCTGACCGAGGCCGCCGAACGCGCCATCCCCACGACGGGCGGTCCCGTTCCGGAGCACGTCAAGCAGGTCACGCTCGACGAGGTCACGTACCGATACCCCGACCGCGACGATCCGGCGCTGGACCGGGTCACGCTCACCATCCCCATGGGCTCGGTCACGGCCGTCGTCGGTGAGAACGGCTCCGGCAAGAGCACCCTGATGAAGGTCCTCTCCGGCCTGCTGCTCCCTCAGGGAGGGACGGTGCGATGGGGCGACCTGGACGTCACCGGGCTGGAACGCTCCCAGGTCTTCGAGCGCGTCTCGCTGCTCACGCAGGATTTCGAGCGCTGGCCCGTGACGGCCGCGATGAACATCCGGATCGGCCGCCCCGAACACGAGGCCTCGCCCGAACAGCTGCGGGCATCCGTCGACTACGCGGGAGCGGGCCCGGTCATCGCCAAACTCCCCGACGGGCTCCACAGTCTGCTGGCCCGCGTCTTCCGCGGAGCCATCGAGCTGTCCGGCGGCGAGTGGCAGAAGGTCGGTCTTGCCCGCACGCACTGGCGCAGCTCCACCTCGCCGGCGGACAGTGTCCTCATCGTGGACGAACCCACCTCCGCCCTCGACCCGGAGGCCGAGATCGAGGCGTTCGACCGCATCCGCGGGCTCGCCTCCCCGCACCGCGCCGTCGTCCTCGTCACCCACCGCATGTCCGGTGTCCGCCACTCCGACCGCATCTACGTCCTGCATCAGGGACGGCTGGTCGAGGAGGGCCGTCACGACGAACTCGTGGCAGCCCGGGGTCGCTACGCGGCGATGTTCGCGGCCCAGGCAGCCCAGTACGCGCCCACCGGCATCGTCCTGCCCCACCCCACCCCACCCGGCTCCCCGATCGTCGCGGACCCCGCATGACGCCGTAGCGATGACGGTCATCGCCGTACCCGCCGCGCTCGCGCTCCTCCGCGTCCCCGCCGTAAGGCCCCTTCCGGCACACGCCCCGGCCACGACCAGCGGCAGTGGCAGCGGCAGCGGCAGTCGCAGTGGCAGTGGCAGTGGCAACGTCCATGCCGCTCCGGAGGGCAGCGTTCCGTGATGCGTGAAGCTCGGTAGCCGCCGACCGCGCCACGCCCACGAACAGCGCATCCGAGCACGTCCGATGAACCCGGCGCCCTCAGACCATCGCTCCCCGGCCCGTCGGCCTTCGCCGCCGATGGGTCGGCAAGCGGTGCGCGCCGTCCCCGCAATGCGGCTACGGACGTACCCCCTTGGCCCGTTCGGGGATGAAGCCCGTTAGCCCATCCGCTTCCTGTGGCGCACGCCCACCGCCGCGCGTGCACTTCGGGGACCTGCGCAAACGCTCGCGCGGGGCGCGGTCACCGCGGCCGCCCGGGTGACGCCTGTGCCGATGCCTCCTGTTGCGGACCTGACGGAGCGTCGGTTTTCTCGTCGGAGGAGACCACAGGAGCGCCGAGCGGACAGGTCGGCCACTGCATCGTCGGAGGATTCCCTTGCGAAACACACATGTTGGCGTCGGTGTCGGACTGCTCCTCGGCGTCCTGGCTCTGCAGAGCCCGGCCGCTGTGGCCGCCGGTGACGCGGAGCTCCGTATCTACCCGGGCAACGCCTTGCCGGGCTCCACGGTCACGGTCACCACGACGGCCTGCGGACCGGACGTGACGTATGGCAAGGGCGAGTCGGCGGTAGGGGGTCAGTTCCATCTCTTCGAGGGCAGCCATAAGGGCGTGCTCGCGGGAGAGTTCCAGATCCCGACCGAGGGGGCGTCCGGCACCGACACCGTCACCGTGAAGTGCCCGCCACGGATCAAGCTCACGGACACGTACGAGATCGCGGACCGGCAGCCGAACGGTGCCATCCAGGCCGGCTTCGGGGACGCCCAGGACACCGACACACAGGTCGCCGTGGGCGGTGCGCTGATCACCGCGGCCGCGGCCGGGGCACTGTTCAGGCTGCGCCGACGCTCGCACGGCGCCGGGTCCTGACCTTCCGCTCCGGCCACCTCGGCCCCCAGCCTCGTTCCCGGCACCGCGGGGACGAACTCCACCCGGCTCCCTCCAGGCAAGAGGCCCGATGTTGAAGGAATCCAGGAACGAGGCCGGCACGCCCCCGCGCACGTTCGTCCCACCGGTCACGTATCTGGTCCTGGCACTGGTGGCGGGCTGTCTGCTGGTGCTCGGCACGATGGTCGACAGGCGGCCCCCGCAGCCTTCGGCCGACCAGGCCTTCTCCACCCCCTCGGCGGGCCTTGCCGCCCCGCCGGGACACCCCGCCGTCCCGCCGCTGCCCCGCGCCGAGCCCGTCCGGCTTCGGATCCCGGCGATCGGTGTGAACGCTCGGCTGGCGCGACTGGGCCTCGACAGGGCGGGGGCTCTGGAGCCCCCGCCCGACGACGAAGCCGGTCTCGCCGGCTGGTACGCCGGAGGCACGGCTCCGGGGTCGCGAGGCACGGCCGTGACCACCGGGCATGTGGACACCCGCGCCGGCAGCCGCGGAGTCTTCTACAGGCTCGGCGCGCTCACCAAGGGCGAAACGATCGAGATCGGCCGGGCGGACGGTCGTACCGCCGTCTTCACCGTCGATGCCGTGGAGGTCTACGACAAGGAGCGCTTCCCCGACAAGAAGGTCTACGGCACCTCGGGCCGGCCCGAACTGCGCGTGATCACCTGCGGCGGGCCGGCCGGGGGCACTGGATACCGCGGCAATGTCGTGGTGTACGCGACCCTCACCGCGGTGCGGCAGCCCAAGGGCCACGCCCTGCCGGGGCAGCGCGCCGCCGAACGCGTTCGAACCGACCCGGGGGATCCATCTCTCTGAATGTCCCGGACCGAGCTTCCACCCGCCGTAGCCGGGCATGCGGGCAAGGACGGGGGCAAGCAGACAATCCGTATCGGAGACCGGACCGCGGAGGAAACGGTGACTGGGGGCGACGAGGTGGACTCGACCTCTTCGACGTCGTTGGAGGCATGCGTCACGGCGCGCGTGAGGGAGCTGGAGGGGGAGAACATCCAGCTCCAGGAGGCACTGCGGTCGCACGCCGTGGTGGACCAGGCGATCGGCGTCGTGCTGGCGCTCGGAGGGCTGACGCCGCATGAGGGGTGGCACGTCCTCAGGGCGATCTCGCAGCGGACGAACATCAAGCTGAGGAACGTGGCGGAACTGGTCATCGAATGGGCCCGGACCGAGAAGCTGCCGCCCGACATCCGCAACGAGTTGGAACAGCAGCTCGCACGGGTCCCCGAACACCGACAGGCGGGCATGTGACGCCGCCGGGCTTGCGCCCGCCATCGGCCCACGATCGCAGACACACGGCAATTCGACGGGTCGGTCGCAGGCTTCAGGCCTTGCCGGCCTTCAGGAGCAGTACGGCGATGTCGTCGGCCGGAAGACCATGGGGCCAGGAGTGGTGGATGAGCTTGTCGACGAGCCGGTCCAGCCGTGATCCGCCCGCGAGGAGCTGCGCGAGACCCCTCGTCATCAGGTCGAGGTCGAGGTCGGTGCCGGGCACTTCGACCAGCCCGTCGGTGTACAGGGCGAGGGTCGTAGCCGGGGGCATCGGGACTGTGGTGACCGGGTACGGGAGCTCCACACCGATGCCGAGCAACGGAACCTGGCTCGATCTCCAGCACGCCGGGACGTTCCCCGGGACGGTGCAGCAGTGGGGTACATGGCCCGCGCCGGCCAGGCTCGGCCGGCCGCGTAGGGCAGCGGCGCCGCGGTCTGCGGACAGGAGCGGGCCATCTCCTCCTGCGAGCCGACCCACACCACACGGTCTTCACGGAACGCGTCGCAGACCGGGACCGGACGCCGTCACGGGCACCTGCCGCCAGGACACCGCGATGTCGCGGGGCAGCCCGCACCCGATCTTCGGTCCCAGCAGCCGGCTGGTCTCGTCCACGAGGTAGATGCCGCCGCCTGACGCCCCGCTGTGACGGACGGCCACGACGAGTGACTCCACCAGCGGCTCGACACCACTCGGCTTCCCGGCACCACTCGGCTCCGCGACACGGCCCGGCTTTCCGGGGCCGCTCGAATCCTCGACGCGGCCCGGCCTCCCGGCACCACTCAGCGTGTCGGCGCGGATCGACCGCTCCGCGCGGCCGGGACTCACCCTTCTCGGGTCGGTCGACACAGCGGCGAGCCTCCTCCCGCGCCCGGACCCGGCGGTCCGGTTCACGTGCCCCGGCAGCCCCGGCACGCTCCTGAAGCGGCACCGTGCGCCTGACGGACTACCCGTCCGGCCACCACGTTCGCGCGATGTCTTTTCGGACCTCGGGGCGCCGACGCTGTTCCGTCTCCCCGGGCATCTCCTCGGGCGCGCGACCACGGGGCTCGGACTTCTTGTCGTGCTTCTTCTGCACCAACTCTCGACGCATCCTCCTGCTCCTCTCCCAAGTTTCGCGATATGCCCGCTTTAGGCATGTTTCAACCACATTACAGAGATGCGGCCCTCCATCGCCCCACAAGGGCCCTCCCCCTTCGGCCCACTACCGACCGGGGCGGTTCGATTCGCCGGGCACCTCACACCTCCAGGGAATCCTGGCCGTCCTGCGGCTGGGCCTGCGCCTGCGCCCATACGGTCGCCCAGTCGCCGAGTGGGCGGAGTGCGTCACCGAGGGCTGTTCCGAGGTGGGTGAGCTCATAGCCGTCGGGCGAGTTGGCAACGATCCCGCTCGACGTGAGTTCGCGGAGCCGCTGGTAGAGGACGCTGGACGACAGGCCCTCGCACCGCGCCAGCAGCGCGCGGGCACCGAGTGGCCCCTCGCGCAGCTCCCAGAGGATGCGCAGTGCCCAGCGACGGCCGAACAGGTCCATCGCGGCCATGACCGGGCGGCCGGTCACGGAGCCGCGAACCGGCACTCCTGGGCGCGGTGTCGACATGACCCTCCTTGCGTTTCGTTATTCGAAACACTAGCGTCGGCGACCGTGCGTTTCTGATTTCGAAACAACGCCTACCGGGAGAGCCGATGCCGCGGATAACCCCGCTGGAGCCGCCGTACACCGACCAGGCCGACGCGCTGTTCGCGCGGATGATGCCCGGGGGAGCTCCGCCCATCGGGCTGTTCCGGATGTTCGCCAGAAACCTCCCGATGACCGGCGCCATGCACGGCTGGGGCCGTTACGAGCTGGGCCGGCAGCTGACCCTCACCCTGCGGGAACGCGAGATCGTCATCGACCGGACGTGCGCGCTGTGCGGCTGCGCCTACGAATGGGGCGTGCACGTGATGACGTACGCCGAGCGGGCCGGCCTCACCCACGAGCAGACGGCGTCGCTGGTTCACGGCGGTCCCGCCGACGCGTGCTGGACGTCCGAGCGGGAACGGCTGCTCATCCTGGCCGTCGACGCGTTGCACGAGCACTCCGACATCCACGACGCGCTGTGGGCACGGCTCGCATCGGCGTTCGACGAGCTCCAGTTGCTCGACCTTCTCCTGCTGTGCGGCTGGTACCACGCCGTCAGCTTCGCCGCGCGAGCCGCGCGCCTGCCGCACGAGCCCGGCGCACCGGAGTTCGCCGACTTCCTCCCCCACTCGCGATGAGTCGTCGCCCGTCCGGGTCGTCCGCTGGTCCGGAGGGCCTTCCCGTCACGCTCGTGCGGGCATGCTTGCGCGAGGGACGTGGCGGCAGCCCGACGGCGGTCGTGTACGAGGGGCTCTCGGTCCGGGCCGGCAGCCCGTTGACCGACGACGAGCGACGCCGCCTGCCCGCGCTGGCCGGCACCTCCCACGCGGTCTTCCTCTCGGACGACCGCTCTGCGGCGGACGGCCGGGCGTACGAACGGCCCGTGGTCTCGGCGCGCTTCTTCACCAGGGAGGGGGAACTGCCCGCGTGCGGCCACGGGACTGTGGCGGCGCTGGCCTTCCTCGCGGCACATGCGGACCGCAAGGAGTGCCGGGTCGACGTGCGGGTGTCCGGACGAGTCGTCAAGGGGCACGCGGTCCGCGGGACCTCGTCGTCCGTCCATGTCACCTTCGAGGCCGGGCCGATCGACCTGCGTAAGCCCACGTCACGGGAACTCGCGCTCCTTCTCCCCGTTCTGGGACTCCCCGCGGTGAGTTCCTCAGGGGCCTGCGTCGCCACGCTGGGACGTCCGCGGCTGCTGGTCCCCGTCACCGACCGATCCGCTCTCGCAGCCCTGTCCCCCGCTCCCGACCGGCTCGCCGCCGCGTGTGACCGTCTGGGCCTGCTGGGCTGCTTCGCCCACTCCCCTGTGCCGGCCACGGCCCGGGCCGAGGCCCGCATGTTCGCTCCATCGATCGGCGTACCCGAGGACATCGCCAACGTGAACAGCTCCGCCTGCCTGGCCGCCCACCTGTTCGCCCGACACGGCACCACCCGGATCGACGTCGACATGGGCGATGCCCTGGGCTTTCCTTCCACGGTCACCACCGGCACACGCCACGGTTCCCAGGGTTCGCCGAGTCAGCCTGTCGACATCACCGGCGCCGCACGGATCGGGCAAGTGCTCCACCTGTCCAGGTGACAGGCTTCGGCAAATCGATCTGCAAGCGCCGCAACGAGTCGAGCGAACGATCAATGCCCTCAAGGGCTTTCGGGCCGTGGGCACCCGTTTCGACAGGCGAGCGTACGTCGTCCACGGAACCGTGACGGTCGCTGCCGTCCGACTGTGAGTACGTGTGTGTGCCGCACCGGGAGCCTCACCAAGGGTGGCTGTCAGACACGGACAGCACCAGCGACAACGCGGGGAACGATCAGATGGTGAAATGGCTGAATAGCCTTGAAGTACAAGCGTCCGACCGGGCGGTGGAACCGAACGACCGTCGTGCACACGCCTTCCCACCCTCCACCAGAGGAAGACGGACGAACCGCGAAAGAGGAACGGAAGTCCAGGTGCTTGTCGTCGTCTCCGCACAAGACCTCGGCCTCGGTCACGGCCAGCAATCGGAAGGGCCCCATCTTCAGGCCGGGCTCGATCCGGATGTCCTGCACCGGGACGCGCTTCTGCGACTGGAGTCCGAAGGGCGCCATCAACATGTCCCGCAGGGTAAGCAGCCTGTGCACCCACTCAGGAGTCCCGGTGAAGACCATACGGGTGAACTCGATCGCGCTGGTATCTGCCGGGAGATCCACGGCCACCGCATCCACATGGTCATAGCCGCCGAGACTTGCCACGGCACTCTCGACAACGGGCCTCGTGTGTTTACGGACTTGCACGTCAGCCATGATCAGGATCCCTCCCCCGTGATGGTCCTACCCCTATGCCCCTGATTCTTCACCACCATCGGGGGCGGACCGCGCTCCACGCGCCGTCATCCGCCGGACAGCGGGCTGTGCGAGGGTTGCCGTGAGCACGGATTGCGGTGCGCGGCCCAGCAGTTGACGCAGATCACCGTCGGTGCGGGACATGAAGCCGGCCGCGATGGCGGAGTAGGTTCCCACCAGCATCGGTGCCTGAAACGGCTCGGCGCCGGGGGCGGCGACGCGCGCGGGTCCGGGAGAGGGGCTCCGGCTCGTAGGTGACGTGCGGGCCGTACGCGCGGGCCAGATCGGCGCCGCCGATGGCCTGCTCGCCGACGAGTTCATGGATGCGCCCCGCATGAGCGGGTGCCTCCACCGTCACGCGTGCCGCGGCATCGGCCAGATCCGCCCGTGCAACAGCGGCCAGTCGGCCCTCGCCGAGCGGGGCGGTGATCCGCCGGCCCGGGGTGGCTTCTCTCGCGAGGCGGTGCTGCCGGCGCAGCGTGTCGTCGGGCACGCGCCGGTCAGTCGGCCACAGCCTGTTCGGGTCAGGCAGGTGTCGAGGTCGGGCAGGAAGCGCAGGGCGACGATGGGCGGCCGCGCCGACGGGGTCCGCTCCACGAGAGCAGCACGGACGTGGCGCTCCAGGTTCGTGCTGCTCCCCGTCAAGTTCTTCCGTTCAGTCTGCTGAAGCCCGGTGGGGCAGCGGTCCTTCTCGCTTCGACAGCACGAGCCGGTTTCTCATGTCAGTGGGTTTCGGCTCCCGTTGGCGAGCGTTCGGGCATGATCTGTCAGTGTGATTCGGCCCCCATCAGTGCGTCGTGGTGTGTGGCTCTGGCGACGGTCTCGCCCCATGAGGGCACCAGTGACGGGGAGATGCGTGTGATCGTCTGGGTGAACGGCGCGTTTGGCAGCGGGAAGAGCACACTGGTCGATGAACTGCGTCCGCGTTGGCCCGAGGCACTGGTCTACGACCTGGCGGGAGGGGGTTGTTCCGGCCGTGCGCCATTCCCCTCCGGCCAGTAGTCCTCGATGGGCCTCGGCGGCTTGTCAGGAGACCGTCGTCGGGGCGTCTCGCAGGGTGACGTTGGCGTGGCTCTCCTGGAAGCTCTGGTCCGAGACGAGCGTCAGCCGGGCCGTGGACTGGAACTCCGGCAGGGTGGCGGAGCCGCAGGAGACCATCGTGGTCTTGAGCTTGGCGACGGTCAGGGCGAGCCCTTCGTCGAGGTCGCCCGCGTAGGGGACGTAGCCGTCCACGCCTTCCTCGAAGACCAGCCCCTGGCCTCCCTGGCCGTAACGCTGCCAGTTGCGGGCACGGTTGGAGCCCTCGCCCCAGTACTCCTTCACGAAGCCGTCGCGGGTGGGCAGTTTCGCGCCGGCCGCTTGGTCGAAGCGTGCGAAGTATCGCCCCATCATGACGAAGTCGGCCCCCATCGCCAGCGCCAGGGCCACGTGGTAGTCGTGGACCAGGCCGCCGTCGGAGCAGATCGGCACATACTCGCCGGTGCGCTCTCGGAAGGCGTCTCGGGCTGCCGCGACGTCCAGCACAGCGCTGGCCTGGCCGCGGCCGATGCCCTTCTGGTCTCGAGTGATGCAGATGGAACCGCCGCCCACACCGACCTTGACGAAGTCCGCCCCCGCCTCGGCGAGGAAGGTGAACGCCTCGCCGTCGACCACGTTGCCGCCGCCGACCGGGATCTCGGGATAGTGCTTCTTCACCCAGTTCAGGGCCTGTGCCTGCCAGTCGCTGTAGCCGTCGGACGAGTCGAAGCACAAGGCGTCCGCGCCCGCCTCCACCAGGGCCGGAATGCGCTCCTGGTAGTCATGGGTGTTGACGCCCGCGCCCACACGCAGGCGCTTGGCGGCGTCCACGACCTGGTTCGGGAATCGCTTGTTGTCCGTGTAGTCGGACCGGAACACCAGATACTGCAGGTTGCCCTCGCCGTCCACCACTGGGAGGCAGTCCAGCCGTTCGTCCCACAGCCGGGCGTTGGCCTCGGAAAGCGTGGCGTCAGGCCCGGCATGGGGCAGGTCGGCGATGGCGGTCATGCGCTCGCTGACCGGTTCGGCGAGGTCGTGGCGTTGCGGGTGGAAGTCGCGGGAGGTCACCAGGCCGAGCAGGCGTCCGGCGGCGGTCCCGTCGTGGGTGACCGCGGCGGTGCTGTGACCTGTGCGGCGCATGACGTCGACGAGGAGGCCCAGGCTGTCGTCGGGCCGGACGTTCGTATCGCTGGTGACGAATCCGGCCTTGAAGTTCTTCACTTGGCAGACCGCGGCGACCTGGTCCTGGATCGACTGGTTGTGGTGCAGGAAGCTCAGACCGCCGTTGCGAGCGAGCGCGATCGCGAGTTCCGGTGTGCTGACGGCCTGCATGATCGCGGACGTGAACGGGGAGTGCAGCTCGATCGCCGACGGCTCGCCCACGATGTGCCGCACCAGAGGCGTGCGCAGCTCGACCGTCGTGGGCGAGCAGTCGGTCCGGGTCCGGTTGGGCAAGAGCAGAAACTCGTTGAACGTCCGTGAGACCTCGGCGATGATCTGTGCCACTCGTTCCTCCTGACCCGTCGGCCGGGCCCGACTGCCCCGCCGTGAAGAGCGCCCCCGTGTCCCAGGACCCGGGCAGGCAGGGGTCGGCAAGGCAGCAGTGGAGGTGCCACAAACCGCGGCAGAGCCCTGACCGGCCCGTGGAACGAACGGGTGCGGTCGTGACCTGGCACCTTATCGATTGGCCGACCGCAGCACGAATCGTGCCCCTCAGTGACACCACGAAGGAGTGGTGGCTCGGTGAACGTCACCCGTCCGCCGGAGCCGCTGCCCCGGTGGCGGTTCATCCCGCCCGCACAGACGGATCCCTCGCCCCCGGTTCCGCCTCCAGAACGGCGATCTGCTCGGGGAAGTCCCCGGCCAGGGCGGGGAACAGACCCCGTTCCTCCACCTGGGTGTGCGGGCCGAGCACGGTCGCGAACTCCCGGGCTGTCCGCGCCATCTCCGCCGCGCCACCCTCCTGGTGAGCGGGGCGGAGGTGGCTGATCAGGCGGACGGCCTCGTCGTGTTCGCGGGTCAGCTCGTCGATCGTCGTCAGGGACTGGCAGCCGCAGTACTCACACACCGGGCTTCTCCCTGTCCTTCGTCGCCGTCGGTCCCGTGCGTTCGCCGTCAGGCCGGGTGGCCGACGGTGCGGTGCTCGCCCGCGCTCGTGGTGCCCGGCGTGCTCCCGCGGGCTTCCACGGCGGCGCGAACACCGGTCAGCGTGTAGATCAGCGCCACGGCGGCCACGACCGCGAGCAGGGCGAGACCGGCCGCGTACGTGCCGTACGCGCCGTACAGCGAACCCATCAGCAGGGGCGGCAGGAAGCCGCCGAGGCCGCCCGCGGCACCGACCACACCGGTGACCGAGCCGACCTGGTCGGCCGGGGTCAGCAGCGCCACCAAGGCGAAGACCGCTCCGCTGGCCGCACCGAGCGCGGCCGCCATGGCGAGGAAGGCGACGGTCCCCAGCGGCGCCAGCGCCGGTGTGGACGACTGCACGAGCGCTCCCGCCACCACCACGGCCAGCGAGCCGGCCACCACCCGCACCGGGCCGATACGGTCCGACAGCCAGCCACCCATCGGGCGCATCGCCACCGCGAGGAGCACGAACCCGGCCATGCGGTTCGCGGCGTCCGCCTGGGTCAGGCCGTAGCCGGTCTTGAGGTAGGTGGGCAGGTAGACGGAGAAGGCGACATAGCCGCCGAAGGCCACGGCGTAGAGCGCGGACGCCTGCCACGTGATGCCCAGCCTGGCGGTGGCGGCCAGCCGGCGGCCCAGCGGCTCGGTCGGGACGGTACGGCCGGGTGCGTCGCGCAGCAGCAGCGCGGCGACGACGGCGTAGACGGCCAGGACCGCGGCGGTGATCAGGAACGGTGTGGTCGTACCGTGCGCGTCGACCAGCTTCACGGTGGTCAGGGCGCTGATGGCGGTGCCGCCCATGCCGGCGCCGAAGATGCCGATGGCCAGGCCGCGCCGCTCGGGCGGGAACCAGGCGTTCACCAGGGGCACGCCGACGGCGAAGGTGGTGCCACCGACACCGAGGAAGAACCCGCCGATCAGCAACGCGGTGAGGGAAGAGTGCCCGGCCAGGCCGAGGTAGAGCACCGGCAGGATGGTGACGGCCGACACGGTCGGGAACATGATGCGACCGCCGTACCGGTCGGTCAGCGCGCCGACCGGGACACGGCCCAGGGAACCGACCACGACGGGCACCGCCACCAGCAGCGACTGCTGGAACGACGACAGCTCGAGTGTGTCCTTGAACCGGGGACCGAGCGGGCTGACCAGGGCCCAGGCCCAGAAGTTCACGGCAAAGCCGACGGTGGCCAGAGCCAGCATCAGCCACGCCTGCCGGGACACCGGTGCCTCCGACGGCGAGCTGCCGTCCTTCGACTTCAATGGCTGGACCATGCTGTCCATCCCCTCCCTCTCACGGTGGTGCCGCAGCACCGGGATCCCCCAGGCACCGCAGGCCTCTCGCCGGCGGGCCGGAACCCCACCGACCACCATGGGCCCGCGTTCCTCCCCGTACATGGGGCCATGAGTCCCTGCCTCCCGGTCGGACGGTCCCTGATGAGGACCCAACCGTTCCTCCACAAGGCCCCCTTCGCCTCCCCCGGACCAGGACCGCCCGGCCCTACACGGTCCTGGGCAGACGGAGAGGCGATGCTTCGATGTCCCAGGACGACGCCTTGCACGAACTCGACCGGCGGGAGTGCGTACGCCTCCCGGCCAAGGTCCCGGTCGGCCGCGTGGTGTACGCCCGACAGGCACTGCCCGCGGTCCTTCCCGTCAACTTCCGCCTGGACACGGACAGTTCTGTCCTGCTGCGCACCACGTCGGATCTCGTCCGCGTGACGGACGGCGCAGTCGTCGCGTTCGAGGCGGCCGGGCGCAGTCAGTGCGTCCGCCCGGTCCCCGTATCGGTCCGGATGTCAGTATCGATGTGAGCGATCTTCCGGATCCGGCCTCGTGGCAGAACCCGGTACGAGGTCTGCGCAGGCACGCGGTGTGGGGCCCGCGTCGGTGCCGTATCCGAAGCGGATGAGCACCTGCGGCCCGCACCGCCGCTTCGCTCCGGCCATCGCGGCCCGCAGGTCCGGCCACTCCATCGCCTGGTGCAGCACCGAGGTACGCACCCCGCGCCGGGTCGCCGCGAGCAGCACTCGCTCCAGGGCCTGCCCTGCTCTCAGCCAGTCCTCCCGCCAGTCGTAGGGCGTCCACAACAGGGCCACCTGGGCGTGGCGTTCGAAACGCAGGGCCGGCATCCGCGGCACGGGCAGCCCGCCGGTGAAGTCACGCACCGGCATCCGGCCGGACATGTCCCGCGCGCCCAGGGCTGTGATCGGAACGCCGTACATCGCGTCGCTTCCCGGCACGGTGATCCAGGTGCGCTCCTCGTCCGCGCGAGCCGGGTCGGCGGCGTTGCGGACCTCGGCCGCCTGCGTCAGGCGCAGCAGACGCCGGGTTCCGATGATGTCGGGAACCTCCAGGTGCGCGCCCTCGGCCCGCGCCGAACTCGTCATCTCGAGCACGATCGGCTCCGGCACCGGGCGACCGGTGAAGGGCATCCTGCTCGTGTGTCGACGCTCGATCTGCTCGTACAGATCGCGCAAGGGCAACTGCGCGTCAGCGACAGGCCGAGCCAGCCGTACGGTGGCCAGCAGGTCCGGATCGTCCGGGGACGGACAGAGCCGGACGACCGGATCCCAGCCGAGATGCTCGGCCGCCACCCGGAGGTTGAAGACGGCCGCGCCCACGGACAGGTGCTGGGCGCGCAGCCGGGGATCTGCCCTGGGCAGCGGTCGACGTCGGTCAAGACGGACCTGGATCAATCCGGTGTCCGGGTCCAGGCCGAACCGCCAGGGTTGCGTGTTGTGTATCGACGGCGCCGCCACCGCCGCGGCCAGCAGGGCATGAACCGTTGCGGCGTCGGATTTCCGGGTCTGCATCGAGGCTCCTTCGCAGCGTTCTCCTCCGTTGCGTCAACCCTCCGACGTCGCCCCCTTCAAGAGGAGGGTTGAACGGCCCCACCCTGCGGGCCATGCGGCCTCGATCGGCGAGGTGGACGGCGCGGCGAGAGTTCTCGACGGCCACAGCGGTCGCGGTGATCACCGGCATCACCGCCGCGTCGCTGCTCACCCTGCCGGACGAGCCCTCGGCAGCGCATAGGGTGTCGTCCATGACCAGCCAACGGGGCGTCCCGCGGAACGAGTTCGTCATGGCGGACGGACTGAGTCCGGCCGACGTCCGGCGCGTTCACCGCGAGGCGCTCCGTGTCCTGCGCTCCGACATCGACTCGGCCGACCTCGACGCCTACAGCGACGAACCTTGGCCGCCTGCCGTACTCAACTCCTACGAACGCGCGTTGTCCCTCGCCCGTGAGCAGGTCGCCGACGGCACTCGTTCCCGGCGGGGCGACCTCGGCATGGGAATCGACATCGACGTGCGCGACGACGAGCAGTTCGGCGTGCTCCTGGACCTGGTTCCTTACACGATCAACGCGGACGGCCGGCACGGCGACTGCTCGATATTCGGCGCCGGCGACACAGGAACCTCCCTGTGCATCGCCGTCACTCGAGAGCAGGAGACAGCGCTCCTTTCCCGACTGGCCGCACTGGGGGTCCCCTCGCCGGTCCTCGCCCCCCTGCCACAACGAAGGCGACGCCGGGGGGTGTTCGGGTTCGGACGCGCGAAGCCGGACAACCGGTGAGGTGAGGTGCGGCCCCATGTCGCATGGAGGCTGCCGACGGCTGTACCCCCGTCGCCTCCTCAGCGCGGTGATCTGCGGGGCCTGTCGTCCCTGCCGATCAGGAAACGCGCTGTCGGCACCGGGGCACACGGCGTCCGACCCACCTGATGGAGTTGCCGGTAACGGGCCACCCTCTGCTCCAGACCGGTCGGGTCGACTCCATCGGTCGTGGTCAGAACGACCGGTCCTCGCCATCCTTCAGGTGCGGCGAGTGTCAGCACGCGACCGTCCGGGGTGTAGGCGGCCGTGTACTCACCCTCCGACACATCAACGGCTTCCAGGTAGTTCGTGGCATGCTCGAAGGACTCGAAGACGAGCAGGTCTTCGTCTCGGTCGAAGACGAGCACGGTGTCGGGAGAAAGATCCATGCCGACCACTGTGACAACCACTCCTGTCATGCTCCACCGAAATAGACGGCGCGGGTCGGGTCAGGTAGTGGGCAGGGCGGTGGCGAGCAGGACGACGCCGAGTGAGCCGACGAGGGAGACGACCGCCAGGGAACGGGCCAGATCCGGGCGGCCCCTGGCCTGGGCGATGCCGTGGCCCGCCGCGGCGATCATCACCACGGCGAACAGGGCGAGTTTGGCCGCCAGGGTGCGGCCGTAGCCGGGCTCGGCGAGCGAGGACCAGGTGACGCCCCTGTGCCAGGCCATGGCCCAGCCCGTGCACAGCTGCACCGGAAGGAACACCGCCCCGGTCAGCATCCCGAACCGGCGACCCGCGGCGGAGGTGAAGCGGTCCTTGGGCTCCGGGGGGAGCAGACGGCGGGCCAGCGGCAGGATCACCAGGGACAGGGCCAGTTGCCCACCGACCCACAGGACGGCGCCCGTCACATGCGCGAAGCGCACCAGGGACCACCAGCCGACGGTGTCCATCAGCCGCTCACCTCCACCATGCCGTGTGCGCCGGCCTCGGCGTGGCGCATGTCGTGGTCGACGAAGGCGTAGTGGCCGGCCTCGGGGAACGTCGTCTCGACGAAGCCGCCCTGCGCCGTGCCCAGGTCGAGCACTTGGGCGCCGCCCGCCTGGTCCGGCCGGAGCAGGTAGGCGCCCTCCTTGTACACGGTGTCGAAGACGGTGCCGACGATGTGGAAGGCGATGCCGTCGCTCGGCCCGGCGGCGACGACCCAGAAGCGCGCCCTTTCACCGGCCTTCGCCTTCAGGGGCCGCTGGGTGTACTGGTCGGCGACGCCGTTGAACACCCAGGCGTCCGGGGTGTCCTGGCGCATCTTCGTCACCTGGGCGGTACTGCCCGGCGTACCGAGGTAGAGCTCGGAGGAGACCAGTACGTATGCGTGGTCGACCTTCTTCAGGCCGGGCGGGTCGATGACGACGGCGCCGTACATGCCGTTGCCCATGTGCTGGAGCATCGGTGCGGTGCTGCAGTGGTACAGCCAGGCTCCGGCCCTCTCGGCGCGGAAGCGGTAGACCAGGTGCTCGCCGGGCTGGATCGTGCGCATGGGCGTGTCGGGTGCGAGGGAGCCTGCGTGGAAGTCGATGCCGTGGCCCATGCCGGTGTCGTCGTTGACGAGGGTGACCTCGAAGACGTCGCCGACCCTGCCATGCAGGGTGGGGCCCGGCGCGGTGCCGCCGAAGGTCCACATCCGCTGCTTCACGCCCGGGGCCACCTCGATCTCGGTGTGAGCGGCGTGCAGCTCGGCCCTGTGCACCGCACCGCCCGGCGCGGGGGCCAGGTCGGCGGTGCGTGGCTGCCAGCCGGTGGAGAAGTCGGCGGAGAGGTCCAGGCCGTCGGTGGCGGCGGCCGGCATGTGCCCGTCGTGTCCGGTCGGCGTGTGTCCCGTCCGTCCGGTGGCGGGCGTCGCCGTGCCTCCCTTCTTCACGACGATGTCCAAGGTCATCCCGGCCGCGCGGTGGCCCGGCAGGGTGCACCACGCCTGACGGCCCGTGGTGACCGGTCCGAGGTCGAGCACCCTGCTGTGCCCCTTGGCGAGCATCGGGGTGGCGGGGCCGTTCTCCACCTTGAGGTCGTGCCGCTGGGAGTCGGTGTTGGTGACCTTCAGCCGCAGGTCGGTGCCCGCCGCGACCTCGATCAGGGGCGGGCGGATCCGCATGTCGGCCAGGGTCACGGCGACGGTACGGCTCGCTCCGGAGCCCCCGCCCGCCGCCCCGGCGGCGACGTCCGAACCGCCCGCGCCGCCACCGCTGTTCGCCACCAGCACGGCCAGCACGGTCACCACGGCACCCGCGGCGGTGCCCCACAGCACGGGACGCCGTGCCCCGCCGGCCCGGCCGGCCTCCCGCAGGAGCCCGCGGCCGCTGCGGACGAGCACGGACACCACCAGGGCGAGGAACGCGGCCCCGGCCGTCCCTGCGAGGAGCGCGCCCGCGGTGCCGGCGGGGTGGGGCAGCGGCAGTGCCGACAAGGCGACGCCGAGGTTGAGGACGGTCAGCCGCAGCGGCCAGTACCGCTCCAGCATCGCCCTCAGCGCGGCCCGCTCCTTCGGGCCGGAGGAGAGCACGATGGGGAGGAGATAGGTCAGGGCCCCGAAGAGGACCTGGGCGACCAGCCCGACGAGCAGCACCGGGATCAGGGAGCCGATGTCGTGCTGTACCTGCGCGAGCGGTCGCGCGACCAGGAGCCCCAGGTCGACGACCACGCCGACGGCCAGCCATGCCAGGGCCGCGGCCAGCATCCACGCGGCGGCCGCCGAGATCGCGGGCCTCCTGCGCACCGTACGGGCGAACAGGTGCCCGGTGACGGCGACCCCGGCCGCGTACAGGGCCATGCCCAGTGCGGCGGCGGGACGCCGGCCGGCCGCCAGTCCGGCGACCGCGGTCAGCAGGCCGCCGCCGGTCAGCAGCAGCACCCGGCGCGCCAGCCGGGTGGTGCGCTCGGCCATGCGCACGCCGAGCACGGTGGGCCAGAGCATGAACAGCGTGCCCAGCACGGGCAGTCCGATCCAGCCGAGGAGCGTCACGTGCACATGGGCCAGCTTCAGCCCGGTGTAGTGCTGCGGGCCGGCCTTCCCGGTGGCCAGCAGCCAGCCCAGGACCGCCCCGACGATCAGCGCCGCCGCGGCCGCCCGGTAGTAGTCGGCGATCGGGGCGAGCCGTCCGCCGAGCGCTCCCCGGCCCATGCGGACGAGTACCACCAGGTGCGCGGTGATGCCGGTGACCAGCAGCGCACACCCGGCGCCGGTCAGGACAGGCAGATCCGTCCACACTCCGGTGAGGACACCCACCGCCCCGATGTTGACTCCGGCCAGCCGGCCGTTGCTCCACCGCCGGTCGGGCAGCCGGGTGTGGAGCATGGCGACCGCGAAGTGCTCGCTCCACACCACGATCGCCGTGGTCGCGGCGCCGAGCAGGAACAGGTGGATCGCGAGCCAGCGGGCAACCGGCAGCGTCTGCTGGGCACTCGCCGCCGACAGCGCGAGCACCGCCCAGGCCGCCACGAGTGCGTGGGCGGCCAGGTGACGGCCGCGTTGTCCGGACGCCTTGAACCTGCTGGGCGGTCGGGTACCGTCGGCAGCCGGTTCATCGTTCTTGCTGTGCACGGTGCTCCTTGCCGCCGGGGGCGGCGGTCGGACGGGGACGGACAGGCGGCTGCGCGTAGGCACCGCCGGCCAGCAGTGCGGCCAGTTCCCGCTGGTGGGGGAAGGACCCGGGGACGTAGCCGCACCACGGCTCCTCGGCGTAGGGGTCGCCGGTGACGCCGTAGGCGCGCGAGCGGGAGCCGCCGCAGACCCGGCGGAACTCGCACGCCCCGCACCTGCCGCCCAGCCTGCCCGCGTCCCGCAGACCGGTGAACAGTTCGGAGGTGCGGTAGATCTCCGTCAGCGGCCGCTCGCGAACGCTGCCCGCGCCGAGCGGCAGGAATCCGCTGGGGTGGACGGATCCGGTGTGCGAGACGAAGACGAATCCACGGCCCGCGTTGACGTCGAGCGGCGGACGCCTGACCCGGCGCGCTCCGGTGTCCAGTCCCAGGTCGGCGGCGCGGTCACGCAACTCCCTGTACAGCGGGCCGAGTCCCAGCACCGCGAGATGGTCGTCGCCCTTGTCCGCGAGGATCTGCCGCTGGAGCGCGACCCGGCGGAAATGATGGGCTTCGGTGGTCTTGGCGGGGATGGTCAGGCCCACGTCGTGGACGAAGTTGAGAACGTCCTCGACCTCGCCGGGCGTCAGCACGCCGAGGCCCCGGCCCCGGCCGGTGGGTACCAGGAAGAAGGCACTCCACAGCATCGCCCCGTGCTCGGCGACCAGGCGGACGATGTCGGGGAGGTCGTGCAGGTTGTGCCGGGTGACCGTGGTGTTGATCTGCACCTTCATACCGAGGGCGCGAGCCGTGTCCCAGGCGTCCAGGGTCCAGCGGAACACTCCGGGCACTCCGCGGAAGGCGTCGTGGAGTTCGGCGGTGGAGCCGTCCAGGCTGAGGGAGAGCCCGGACGCGCCCGCGGCGTGCACGGCGCGCAGTCGCTCCGCGGTGAGCGTCGGGGTACCGGAGGGCGAGACGGCGACCCGGACCCCGATGCTCCTGCCGTAGGCGATGAGGTCCGTCAGGTCGGGGCGCTGGAAGGGGTCCCCTCCGGTGATCACGAACAGGGGGGCCGGCTTCCCGAAGGAGGCCACCTGGCGCAGCAGGTCCTGAGCGGCGACGGTGTCCAGTTCCCGCGGGTCGCGGTCGGGCACTGCCTCGGCACGGCAGTGGAGACAGGCCAGCGGGCAGGCCCGGGTGGACTCCCAGATGACGATGAAGGGCCGCTGCTCCGCGTCGTGGCGCTGACGGCGGATGGCGTGCGTGGCGGCGTTCATCGCGCGGTCCTTCCCGGCGTCCTGCGGGTGTGTCCGGCCGCCCTGGAGTCAGGGCAGACGAGCGGGGCGGCCGGACGGTGACCGGGCCGGACCGCGCGCGGCTCCCACCGTGAGCGGCAGCGGTGGGATCGGCCTCGAGGGCGGGCGATGTGGTCGTGCACGGGATTCCTCCGAATCGGTCGCCGTCAGCGTCCACCGGCGGCGGTGGTCGGCGCGGCGGCCGATGGTCTTCTCGAACGGGGCCGATGGGCCCTTTTCCTGACGGGTGCACAGGGCCGACGGTCCCTTTCGGCGACAGGCGTCCAGGGGTGCGAAGGTCCCCGTTCGCGGCAGTGGCGCCAGGCCCGGCCGCCGCCGACCGGACCCGGCACAGGGGCCGTTCGGCCCTGTTGCGACCGTCCGGAGTGGGCCGGAAAGCGGTCCGGCAGGGACGGCCGGACCCAAGTGCGCCGAGGTCCGTGGCGTCTAGCGTCCCAGCCATGGAGAACGATCAGAACGTACGAGGGCAGGCGTCGCGCGCCGGTGAGAGCTGGCCGCTGGCCGCCCGGCGGCTGCTCACCCGCCGTGAGGTGTCGGCCGACGGCCGCGCCGTGTTCGGCGAGGGCGACCCGAAGTGGGAGGGCTTCTACCGCAACCGGTGGGCGCACGACAAGGTCGTACGGTCCACACACGGCGTCAACTGCACCGGGTCCTGCTCGTGGATGGTGTACGTCAAGGACGGCATCATCACCTGGGAACACCAGGCCACCGACTATCCGTCGATCGGCACGGACTGCCCCGAGTACGAGCCGCGCGGCTGCCCGCGCGGAGCGTCGTTCTCCTGGTACACCTACTCCCCCAGCCGGGTCCGCTACCCCTATGTGCGCGGCACGCTGCTGAAGATGTGGCGCGAGGCACGCAAGCGGCTCGGCGACCCGGTCGCGGCCTGGGCGGAGATCACCTCCGACCCGGCGAAGGCGCGGGCGTACAAGCGGGCCCGCGGCAAGGGCGGTCTGGTGCGCGCCGACTGGGACGAGGTGAGCGAGCTGGTCGCCGCCGCCCACGTCCACACGGTCAAGGCCTACGGTCCGGACCGGGTGGCGGGCTTCTCCCCGATCCCGGCGATGTCGATGGCGTCGTTCGCGGCCGGCACCCGGTTCATGTCGCTGATCGGCGGCACGCTGCTGTCGTTCTACGACTGGTACGCCGACCTGCCGATCGCCTCCCCGCAGGTCTTCGGCGACCAGACCGACGTCCCCGAGGCGGCCGACTGGTGGAACGCCGGCTACCTGGTGATGTGGGGCTCCAACATCCCCGTCACCCGCACGCCCGACGCGCACTTCCTCACCGAGACCCGTTACAACGGCACGAAGGTCGTCGCGGTCAGCCCCGACTACGCCGACAACGTCAAGCACGCCGACGAATGGCTCTCCCCGCACCCCGGAACGGACGGGGCGCTGGCGATGGCCATGGGCCACGTGATCCTGCGCGAGTTCCTGGTCGACCGCGAAGTGCCTTACTTCCAGAAGTACTTGAGGACGTTCACGGACGCTCCTTTCCTGGTGACCCTGCGCGAGCACGAGCTGGGACTGGTCCCGGACGGGTTCCTGACCGCCGCCGACCTCGGGCACGACGAGGGGACCGAGGAGAACGCGGGGTCCAAGACCGTCCTCCTGGACAGCGTGACCGGCGAAGCCGTCGTGCCGAACGGTTCGCTCGGCTTCCGGTGGGGAGAGACCGGCGCGGGCCGCTGGAACCTCGAACTGGGCGATGTCGTACCCGAGTTGAGCCTGCTGGAGCGGGCCGAGGACACCGTCGCCGTCGCGCTGCCCCGGTTCGACGAGGGTGCCACCGAAGGCGGCTCGACGATGGTGCGCGGGGTTCCCGTCCGCAGGATCGATGGACGGCTCGTGACCACGGTGTTCGATCTGATGCTGGCCCAGTACGGCGTGGCTCGTCCGGGCCTGCCGGGCAACTGGCCCTCGTCGTACGAGGACGCGTCCGAGCCGTACACGCCGGCCTGGCAGGAGACGATCACGTCGGTCCCGGCCGAGCAGGCGGCCCGGATCGCCCGGGAGTTCGCCCGCAACGCCGAGCGCACCAACGGCCGTTCGATGATCGCGATGGGAGCGGGCACCAACCACTGGTTCCACTCCGACACCATCTACCGTGCCTTCCTCGCACTGACCACCATGACCGGCTGCCAGGGCGTCAACGGTGGCGGCTGGGCGCACTACGTCGGCCAGGAGAAGGTCCGCCCGGTCACCGGGCAGCAGCACCTGTCGTTCGCCTTCGACTGGCAGCGGCCCACCCGGCACATGGCCGGCACCTCGTACTGGTACCTCAACACCGACCAGTGGCGCTACGAGGCCATCGGGCCCGACGAGTTGGCGTCGCCGCTGGGCGAGGGACGCTTCGCGGGCAAGTCCACCGCCGACTGTCTGGCCCAGGCGATCCGCATGGGCTGGACCCCCGGTCACCCCGGCTTCAACCGCAACCCCCTCGACCTCACCGACGAGGCGGCCGCCGCCGGGCGTCCCGTCGCCGAGCACATCGTCGACGAACTCAAGTCCGGGCGGCTGCGGTTCGCCGCCGAGGACCCCGACGACCCCGCCAACTTCCCCCGCGTACTGACCGTCTGGCGGGCCAACCTGCTGGGCTCCTCCGGCAAGGGCAACGAGTACTTCCTGCGCCATCTGCTGGGCACGGACGCGGCGGTCCGCTCCGAGGAGACCCCGCCCGAGGCACGCCCGCAGGACGTGGTGTGGCGGGAGGAGGCCCCCGAGGGCAAGCTCGACCTGCTGGTCAC
Source organism: Streptomyces sp. NBC_00659 (assembly GCF_036226925.1). NCBI lineage: Bacteria > Bacillati > Actinomycetota > Actinomycetes > Kitasatosporales > Streptomycetaceae > Streptomyces > Streptomyces sp. NBC_00659. The sequence continues at coordinate 575,428 of NZ_CP109031.1, forward strand.
CATGGACTTCCGGATGACCTCGACCAGCCTGCTCTCCGACGTCGTCCTGCCGGCCGCCACCTGGTACGAGAAGGACGACCTGTCCAGCACGGACATGCACCCCTTCGTGCACGCCTTCACCCCGGCCATCGCCCCGCCCTGGCAGGCCCGCACCGACTACGACACGTTCCTGACCATCGCCGACAAGTTCAGCGAACTGGCCGGTGAGCACCTCGGCACCCGCACCGACGTCCTGGCCGTACCGCTGCTGCACGACACTCCCGACGAACTCGCCCAGCCGGGTGGGGTCGTTCGGGACTGGAAGGCCGGCGAGTGCGAGCCGGTGCCCGGCCGGACCATGCCCAAGCTCGTCGTCATCGAGCGGGACTACGCGGCGGTGGCACAGAAGATGCGGGCCATCGGCCCCCTCCTCGACACCCTCGGCACCACCACCAAGGGCGTCACCGTCCACCCGAACCAGGAACTGGACGACCTGCGCCACCGCAACGGCACCGTCCGGGACGGAGTCGCCGCCGGGCGCCCCTCACTGGCCACCGCCTCCGACATGTGCGAGGCGATCCTCGCCCTGTCCGGCACCACCAACGGGCGCCTGGCCACCGAGGGCTTCCGCGAGCTGGAACGGCAGACCGGCAGCAAGGGTCTCGTGGAGCTCGCCGCCGAACGGGAGGGCGAGCGCATCACATTCGCCGACACCCGCACCCAGCCCCGCGCCGTGATGACGTCGTACGAGTGGTCGGGCAGCGAGGCCGGCGGGCGGCGCTACTCGGCGTTCGTCATCAACACCGAGCACAAGAAGCCCTGGCACACCCTCACCGGACGGCAGCACTTCTTCGTCCAGCACGACTGGATGGCCGAGTTCGGCGAACAACTCCCGGTCTACCGGCCCCCGTTGAACACGCCCAAGCACTACGGAGACGATCAGCTGCACGAGGACGGCCGGGCGGAGGTCACGGTCCGCTATCTGACCCCGCACTCGAAGTGGTCCATCCACTCCAACTACCAGGACAACGCCCACATGCTGGCGCTGTCACGGGGCGGTCCGGTGATCTGGATGTCCACCGCCGATGCCGAGAAGATCGGCGTCAAGGACAACGAGTGGATCGAGGCGTACAACCGCAACGGTGTCGTCGCCGCCCGCTCCGTGGTCAGCCACCGCATGCCCGAGGGCACGGTGTACATGTACCACGCCCAGGACCGCAACGTGAACGTGCCGAAGACCGAGGTCAGCGGCAGGCGCGGCGGCATCCACAACTCCCTGACCCGCCTGCTGATCAAGCCCACGCATCTGGCGGGCGGCTACGCCCAGTTCACGTACGCCTTCAACTACTACGGCCCGACCGGCAACCAGCGCGACGAGGTCACCGTCATCCGCCGTCGCAGCCAGCAAGTGGAGTACTGACATGCCCCGTGGCGAAGCCACCATCGGACGCGTCATGGCCCAGATCGCCATGGTGATGAACCTCGACAAGTGCATCGGCTGCCACACCTGCTCGGTCACCTGCAAGCAGACGTGGACCAACCGCACCGGTGTCGAGTACGCGTGGTTCAACAACGTCGAGACCAAGCCCGGCGTCGGCTACCCCCGCCGCTACGAGGACCAGGAGCACTGGAAGGGCGGCTGGATGCTCGACAAGCGCGGACGGCTCGTCCTGCGCTCCGGAGGCCGTCTGAAGCGACTGCTGTCGCTGTTCTCCAACCCCGACCTGCCGTCCATCGAGGACTACTACGAGCCGGTCACCTACGACTACGACAACCTGGTCAGCGCCCCGGCGGGCCCGGACATGCCGGTGGCCCGCCCCCGTTCGGTCCTCACCGGCAAGCCCACCGCCATCACCTGGGGCGCCAACTGGGAGGACGGCCTCGGCGGAGCGGGCGAGAACGCCGGCGCCGACCCCAACCTCAGCAGCGAATGGGCCGAGAAGGTCAAGTTCGAGTTCGAGCAGACCTTCCTCTTCCATCTCCCGCGCCTGTGCGAGCACTGCCTCAACCCGGCCTGTGTGTCGGCCTGTCCGTCCGGCGCGATGTACAAGCGGGTCGAGGACGGCATCGTCCTGGTCGACCAGGACAAGTGCCGCGGCTGGCGGATGTGCGTGACGGCGTGCCCGTACAAGAAGGTGTACGTCAACCACGCCACCGGCAAGGCCGAGAAGTGCACCTTCTGCTTCCCGCGGATCGAGGCCGGCCAGCCCACCGTCTGCTCCGAGACCTGTGTCGGACGCCTGCGCTACCTCGGACTGCTCCTCTACGACGCCGACCGGGTCGGCGAGGCCGCGGCCACCCCTGACGAGAAGGACCTGCTGGACGCCCAGCGCGGCGTCTTCCTCGACCCGCGCGACCCCGAAGTCATCGCGGCCGCACGGGAGTCCGGCATCCCCGAGGACTGGCTGGACGCGGCCCGCCGCTCCCCGGTGTACGACCTGGTCATGCGGTACAAGGTGGCACTGCCGCTGCACCCGGAGTACCGCACCCTGCCGATGGTCTGGTACGTGCCCCCGCTGTCGCCCGTGCTGGACGCCGTGGACGCGGCGGGCGGGAACCAGGACGACCCCGACCATGTCTTCGCCGCCGTCACCCGGCTGCGCATCCCGCTGGAGTACCTGGCGGAGCTGTTCACGGCCGGGGACGCGGACGTGGTCGGCGGAGTGCTGATGAAGCTCACCGCACTGCGTTCCTTCATGCGCGAGCGCACCCTGGGCGAGGAGGGTGACGAGGCGGTGCTCAAGGCCGTGGGCCTCACCGTCCGGGACGCGGAGGACATGCACCGGCTGCTCGCGATCGCGAAGTACGCCGACCGCTATGTGGTCCCCGCCGCGCACAAGGAGGACGCCGCCGCCCTCACCGCCATGGAGAACCGCTGCCCGGTCGAGTCGTCCGGCGCCCCGGAGGACACCGGTGGCGGACGGGTGATGCTCGGAATCCCCACCCTGCGCCGCAAGAACACCGGAGACCGACCGTGAGCCCGCTGCCCGCAACCATTCCCGCCCTCGTCCGCACCCGTGTCCGGGCGGCCGTACGCCGCCCGGCACGGCTCACGCCGCAGGAGGCCGAGGCGCGCACGCTGCTGCTGCGGCTGTGCTCGCTGTTTCTCCAGTACCCGGACGCCGAACTCACCGCCGCCCGGCCGGTCCTGACCGCAGCCGTCGAGGCGCTGCCCCCCTCACCCGCCGCCGAGGATCTGGCCTCCTTCACGGCCTGGCTCGCCTCGCAGGAGCCGGACGCGCTGGAGCGCCACTACGTCGAGATGTTCGACCTGCGGCGCAAGAGCAGCCTCTACCTCACCTACTACCTGCACGGCGACACCCGCCGCCGCGGGATGGCCCTGCTCACCCTGAACCAGCGTTACAAGGCCGCCGGCTGGGACACCGACGGGGGTGAACTGCCCGACCACCTCCCGGTCGTGCTGGAGTTCGCCGCCCTCACCGGCACCGGCCCGGGCGAGGCGCCGCTGCGTCAGCACCGGCGCGGACTGGAACTGATCCACCAGGCGCTGAACGACGCCGACTCCCCCTACCGGCACGTACTGGGGGCACTGCTCACCCTGCTCCCGCCGCCCACCGAGGCGGACCGGGCCGCGGTGGCCCAGCTGATCGCCGAGGGGCCGCCCGACGAGGAGGTCGGACTCGACCCCTACGGAACCTACGGGGAGGGGGAGTTCGCCCCTCCCGGCACGTTCGTGCCCCCGATACCCGCCCCGCCGACCCGTGTGCCGGCCCACCCGACCAGCCGTACGGAAGGCCCCCGATGAACGCCCCGCTCCTCCCCGTGGCCGCCGCCTCCGTGAGCGGCGCCGGTCTGCTCCTGTGGGTCGCCGTCCCGTACATCTGTCTCGCGGTGTTCGTAGTCGGGCACATCTGGCGTTACCGGCAGGACCAGTTCGGGTGGACCTCCCGTACCAGCCAGCTCTTCGAACACCGCTGGCTGCGCTGGGCCAGTCCGCTGTTCCACCTGGGTGCCTTCATGGTGATCGGCGGACATGTCGTGGGGCTCGCGATCCCCGACTCGTGGACCGAGGCCGCCGGCATCTCCGAGCACGCGTACCACACCACGGCCGTCTGGGCGGGCTCGGTCGCGGGCGTCGCCATGGTCGCGGGGCTCGGCATGCTGTGCGCCCGACGGCTGCTGACCCGGCGGATCCGGCTGGGCACCGACCGCAGCGACAAGGTCCTCTTCCCGCTCCTGTCCGCCACCGTCCTGCTGGGCATCACCGCCACCGCCACGCACAACGTCTTCGGCCCCGGCTACGACTACCGTTCCACCGTCTCCGTATGGTTCCGTGGCCTGTTCACTCTCCAGCCGCAGCCGGAGGCCATCTCCGGGGCCCCGCTGCTGTTCCAGCTGCACGCCCTGAGCGCCTGTCTGCTCTTCGCCGCCTGGCCGTTCACCCGCCTCGTGCACGTGTGGAGCGCGCCGATCGGATACCTCGCCCGGCCGTACCTGGTCTACCGCAGGCGGACCGCACCGGCGACAGCCCCGACGGCCGCGGGCCGGACCCGGCGGGCCTCCCACTCCGGGCGAGCCCGATGAGCCGGGGTCCCACGCTCTCGGCGCGGTCCACGACGGCCGCGGCCACGCACACAGCGGGCGCCGGCCGCCGGACGGGCCTGGTGATGCTCCTCACCGGGATCATCGGCTGGCTCGCCTCCTTCCAGCTCACGGTGGACGACTGGCGACTGCTCCGCGACCCCACCTACCAACCACCGTGCAACATCAGCCCGGTCGTGAGCTGCGGCAGCGTCATGTCCAGCTCGCAGGGCAGCCTGTTCGGCTTCCCCAACATGCTGCTCGGGCTGGGCGCCTTCGCCGCCGTGGCCGTCCTGGGCCTGGCCGTCCTCACCGGCGCCCGACTGCACCGCGGGCTCTGGCTCGCGCTGGACGCCGGGGCGCTATTGGGAGTGGTGTTCGTCCACTGGCTCATCGCGCAGTCGCTCTACGAACTCAACAAGATCTGCCCCTACTGCGCCGTTGTGTGGATCGCCACCATCGCTCTGTTCTGGTACGTCACCGTGCACTGCCTGGAACGCGGAATCCTGCTCGCTCCACGCCGTGTGCTGGTGATCGTCCGGGACACGCACTGGATGCTGCTCGGCGCCTGGTACGGGGTGATCGCACTGCTCGTCCTCACCCGCTTCTGGCCGTACTGGAGCAGCTTGCTGTGACCCGCCCCCGCCGCACCGCTGTCGCGTGCCAGTCCGGCGCGCCTCCGTATGACGCGCCTCCGTATGCCCGCTCGCGTGGCCGGGCATACGGAGGCTGTGCGCCGGGGTGGGCGGTGGCTCAGCTCGGGAGTTTCCAGTTCTGGGCGGCCGTGCCGTTGCAGGTGTAGAGCTGGAGTTGGGTGCCGGTCGTCGTCGTGGAGCCGGGGTCGTCCAGGCACAACTTCGACTGGGGATTGATCAGCGATCCATTGGCGCCCGCGGTCCATTGCTGGGCACCGGTGCCGTTGCACGTCCACAGCTGGATCAGGGTCCCGTTGGTGGTGCCGCTGTGGTCGACGTCCAGGCATTTGCCGAGGGTCCGGACCGTTCCGTCGCCGGCGACGATCCAGTCCTGGGCGTAGGTGTTGTTGCAGGTCCAGATCTGGACGTGGTTGCCGTCGGTGGTCGAGGAACTCGCGTCGTCGACGCACAGGTTCGAGGCCACCGCGGAGGTGACGGGACCGATCCGCGGCGAGGCCGGGGCCGGGGTGTCACCCGCGTAGGAGGGCGGAGCGGCGGACGCGGCCGTCGCCCAGGAGGTGTTGGCGCTGGTTCCGAGGGTGTAGTTCAGCGTGCCGCCGGCGGTGATCGCCGAGGTGGGGGCGTAGGCGTTGTTCCAGGCAGAGCCGTTCCACGTCGCGGACTGGACGTAGGGGGCGTTGTCGGCGGCGCCGTTGCCGTTGATCGTCAGTGTGTTGCCCGACGGGAGTGTGATCACCGCTTGGGTGAACAAGGGGGAGCCCAGGGCGAGATCGGAGGTGCCGGGCGTCTCGGGGAACATGCCGAGTGCGGACCACACGTACCACGCGCTCATCGCGCCGAGGTCGTCGTTGCCGTCGGCCAGCCCGCCGGGGGTGTTCGCCCAGATCTGCTGCTGGATCGCCCGGACGGTGCCCTGGGTCTTGTAGGGCTGCCCGATGTAGTCGTACTCCCACGGCAGTTCGATGCTGGGTTCGTTGCCGACCCACGCATAGCCCTTGTCACCGGTGTAGCTGCGCAGCACGGTGTCCAGATAGTGGCTCATCGCCGTGTTGCCGCCCTTGGCGCGCGCCAGGCCGGCGATGTTGAACGGGATCATCCCGGTGTAGATCCAGGAGTCGGCCTCGACCATGTCGGTGCCGCTGGTGGGGTCGAAGCCGCCGGTCCAGGAGCCGCTCGCGTTGCGCGGCTCGACGAAGCCGGAGGCCGGGTTGAGTACGTTGCGCCAGTTCTGGGCACGGTTGGCGTACGTCTTCTGGTTGTTGGTGTCGCCGAGCGCTCCGGCCAGTGCGGAGATGGCGAAGTCGGCGGTGTTGTACTCCAGCGTCGTGGCCACGGGGCCGTAGAAGTTGCAGCAGCCGTAGCTGCCGTCGTGCGGCATGTATCCGGGCGAGTTCAGGTAGTTGAGGCCCGGCCGGTCGTTGTTGGTCGTGCTCGCCTGTCTGACCATGTCGGCCAGAGCGGTCGTGGTGTCGAAGTCCCTGGCGCCGAAGGCGTAGTAGTCGGCGAGGATGGCGTCCGCCGGGTCACCGACCATCACGTAGGACTCGCCGTTGTTCTCCGACCACTTGGGGAAGATCCCGGTCTGGGCGTAGTCGTCGACCATCGACTGTGCCGTGTCCGAGGCGACCTGGGGGGCGACCAGCGCTTCCAGTTGGGCCTGTGAACGGTAGATGTCCCAGCCGGAGTAGTTGGCGTAGGCGGCCTTGTGGCCGGTGTCCACGGTGTGGGTCCTGCCGTCAAATCCGTAGTACTGGCCGTTGGTGTCGCTGATGACGTTCGGGTGCAGCAGCGAGTGGTAGAGCGCGGTGTAGAAGCTCTGTTGCTGTGCGGCTGTTCCGCCGGCGATCTGTATCTTGCCCAGTGCGCTGTTCCAGGCGTTCTGCGCGGCGGTGCGGGTCGCGGTGAAGTCCCACCCCGTGTTCTCCGCGGCCCGGTTGGCCGTCGCGTTGGCCACCGAGACGTAGGAGATGCCGACCTTGGCCTGCACCACCGGGTTGCTCGTGGTGTTGAAGGTGACGTAGCCGTTCGAGGCGGCGGCGTCCGGAGAGGCGCTGTCCTCGGCGGTCTTCGGGGCGGTGGGGGTGGGGATCTTGCCGTGGAGCACGGGCTTGTTGGGCTTTTCGGCCGCGTTCTTGGACGCCGTGCCCGGCTTCGCCGGCTTGGCGGCCGGCGTCTTGGCGACCGAGCTGCCCTGCGAGGCGAACGGCTGGTCGAAGACCATGTCGAAGTACACGGTGTACGTGTTCCCCGCACCGCAGAAGCGACCGCTGGTGACCTGACCGCTCACCTCGGTGTTCGAGACTTTGGTGAACTGCGTTGCGCTGGCGCCGTTCTGACTGCCCGTGAGTTTGAAGATCAGGTTGGCCTGGGCGGTCGAGGGGAAGGTGAAGCGCGCCATCCCGCTGCGTGTCGTGGTGGTCAGTTCGGTGGTCACCTGGTTGTTGAGCGCGACCTTGTACGAACCGGCGGACGCCGACTCGTTGGCGTGCGAGAACGCGTCCGTCGCTCCGGTGTTCACGGTGCCGACCGTGGGCAGCACGGGTATGTCTCCGGCCGCGCCGCAGCCGGGCCCGGCGATGTGGGTGAGGCTGAAGCCGGTGATGGACGAGTCGTTGTACTCGTATCCGCCACCGGGGGGCCGCGACGGCGTGTCCGGGCTCCACTGCACCATGCCGAAGGGCACGTCGGCGCCGGGAAAGTCGTTGGCCTCGTTCGACGTTCCGATGAACGGGTTGACCACGGTGGCCGGAGACGCGACGAGCGCGGCCTTTCCGGCCGCCCACGCGGGTGCGCACAGCCCGGCCATGGCCAGTGCCACGGCCGCGAATAAGCCGATCGCGGCCGTTCCGGGGGGTCTCGACAGTCGTGTCACGGGGCTTCTCCTCTACTCGGAAGTGGAGCGGGAGTGGAGCGGAAGTGGGACGATTGACAACGTTGTCTTTCCGCGAGGCGCGTGGCACTTGAGCGGTAATCGAGGTCGACAACGTTGTCGCATCGTCGAGATGGGGCGCCTGGCGATGCGGGACGCATGGGCGGAACCCTGGGCCGCGAGCACCTGGGGCGCGGACGGGAACTGTTCGTGAAGCTAGCTACAGGGCAGGGGCATGTCAACGATTCGCGCAGAGGCCGGGTCCGCGTCGGAGATGCGGCGCCCACTCATCGGACGGACCGTTGATATATGACACATCCACTCGTACCCCCGGGCGAGACCCCTCCCGTCGAGGGCTGCATCGCCGAAGCGCATCAGGAACTGCCCGACGGCGGGATATGGGAACACCCTTACGTCTGGCTCAGCTTGATTGTCGTGGTCTCGGTGATCGTCGCCGGATACTTCGTGGCCCGGATCAGCGGGTACTGAGCCGGCCACGCTGGTTCTGGGCCGCCGCGGAGTCGCCTCCGCGGAGACCGCGCGGTCCACGGTCTGACGCAGGCATTGCCCCCGCCCCGGACGGAGGGCGAACGCACGACGACGTACCGACGGCCAGGCGGAGACGATCCACCCCAGTGTCTTCGAACAGCGCCCTCGCAAGCGGAGGACGAGGACACGGAAGGCAAGGACCGGCAGAACGCTTGAAGCAGGCATTCGCGTTGAGAGGTGTCAGACCGGCACCGAGCGCGGACGGGGATGTCAGAGCCCTGTGACAGGGTGAGTCCCGGACGGAAGATTCGTCCGGGACCGATCCCGAAGACCCAGGGAGCAGCACGTGACCAGCCCCGACACCGCCCCGCTCGGGCAGCGTACGACGCGGCGACGCTCGGACCTCGCCACGATCAAGGCTTGGTGGCGGGAGCTCGAAGGGGACGGGTTCCTCGTGCTGCCGCCGCCGAACCGGGCCCGCTACACCCAGTCCGAAGGCCATGGTGACGCGGCGGAACTCCTCGAGGCGAGGGGGCTCAGCGGCCCCGTCTCCTTCGCGTACTGGCACTGGCAGTCCCACCGGCATGCCTTCGACCGCTCCGGCTCCCTGACGGGCGAGCTGCTGCTGCACTGGGGCGGCGATCACGCCGCCGTCGCCGCCGGACTCGGCGAGGGGCCGACCGGTTTCCGGGTCCTCGACGGCGGGCCGAAGAGCGCCTTCCGGCTGGACCGGATCACACCCCGGGACGAGGCGGGCCTGCCCGGCCCCGGAGATCCCGACGGCGTGCGCCAGTTCCTCGCGGTGCTCGACGAACCGGTGGACCGCAGCGCTCTCTCCCTCCGGTACCGGCCGCTGTCACCGGCCGAGGCCGCGTGGCTCCACGAACGGCTGCGCGACCCCCTGGACCTCTCCGCCGCGACGCGGTTCGTGGTCTCGCTGGAGCGGCGGGACGAACTCACACCCGACGAGACGGATCGGCTGCTGACCGCCTGGCGGCTGGAGCGTGAAGGGCCGCTGACGGAGTGGGGCGCCTGGCGGGAACTGCTCCACGCGCTGCTGCGCCACGGCCGTGCGGAGGCGTGGGAGCTGGTCGCCGACCTCGGCGCCGCGGCGTCCGGTGTCCTGCGGCAGATGCCGTCCGAGCGGGGCTTGGCCGTGGTGCGGGAGTGCTCGCTCGCGGGCGACCGCGGTTCGGTCCACTCCTGGCTGGCGCTGCACCGGTCGCTCCGCGAGCCCGACGCGGTACGGGCCGCCGCCGATCTCGCGGCGGCACTCGCCACGTCTGGTGCCCCGGAGACTTCCCTGCGCGGGTTGTACGACGCGCTGATCGGGGCCGTCACCGCAGACTGGCGCCGGGAGACAGGGGCGGACCACCGCGCCGGCCTCTCCTACGCGGCGCTCTCGGCGGTCCGCTTCGGCACCGACGAACGGCTGCCCCACGCCCTGCGCGTCCTCGCGGCGGGCGCAGCCCGCGACCAGGTGGATCTCGTACGGGAGGAGTCGCTCCGGCCCGGCGGTACCGTGCCCGTCGGCACAGACACCGCCGAGGTGCTGGCCGCCGTGGAGCGCTACGAGGCCGTCCGGGACGGGCTTCTGTCCGGCACCGGCACCGATCTCACCGCCTCCGAGGGGGCGGTGAGCCGCGTGTGGCACCGGTACCGGACGCTCACCGACACCGATGTGCGCTGGTTGCGGGAGCAGGTGGCCGATCCGGCCACCGGTCTGCAGGGACTCGGCTTCTGCCTCGAACTCCTCCTCGCCCACGGCAAGGCCACGGAGGCCGATGTCGAGGCGCTGCTGCCGCGTCGGCTCAAGGACCTCACCAAGACGTACCGGACCACGTACACCGAGTGGCGCCACCCGCTCGTCACCTTGACCTGCCTCGCCCTCGACCTGGACCATCCGGCCGCGGGAAAGCTGGTCACCTGGTGGAACGGAGCCCGGCCGGTGTGGAAGGACAAGGTGCGGCTCCTCACCCACCTCGGCGCCCCCGACGAGGCCAAGGCCGCCGAGCTGTGGGACTTCGTCACCTCGCCCTCCCACGACGTGGGCCAGCTGATGACCTGGGTCCTGGTCCGGGCCCGCCTCGACGGGGAGCATCCGCTGCTCGTGGCCGACCGGCTGCTCGGCACCCCGGGCGTCAACGGTCACGTCCTGCGCCGGGTGCTGATCGGTGTGGCCGACCCCGGACAACCGCTGTGGCACTACTCCATCAGCCCTCACAGCCGGAGCTGGTGGCAGCGAGCCATGGACGTCGCGGACCACCCCGGCCTGTCGCCGCAGGCCCGCGCCATCGGACTGCAAGCCGCCCGCGAGCACTTGCTGATCCGTAACCCGGACCAGCTGAGCCCGAAGCCGGCCCAGGCCGAACGCGCGGCGGCCCAGGCCTGGTTCGACCGCCACACCGTCGGCCGGGGCGAGGCCACGCCGTTGCGTTGACGGCCGCTGCCCCGGGGCGGCGGCCGCGAGCAAGGCAGTGAACGAGCAGGGCCCTGAACCACCGTGCGCGGTCCTACTTGTGTCCCGGAGTCCCGCGGTACGGCTCATATCGGCGACACGAGGCGTGGTGGTGGGTCCACGCGGGGCGCGCGGACCCACCGCGGGAGGTCAATGGTCCCGCGTCCACCACATGATCCCGGCGATCAACGCCGAACCGGTCGCGGTGGCGATCCCGCGGACCAGGCCGAACAGGGCCGTGCGGCCGAGGCGCAGGGCGGTGGGGCCGTCGTCCTGGCCGCGGCGCTTATCGGATTCGGCGTCGTCGTTCAACCGGTCGTTCGTTCCGTTGTTCATCTTGGTCCTTTCGTGGCGGCGGCTGCCGATCGCTGTGGAGCAATCGGTGAGAAGGAGCACGCGAAGCCCCTTTTGTGGCGAACCGAGACACCTGTGCGGGCCCAGCGCATACGCTCCTGACGGCATCGCGTGAGCGGCGGGGAGGCAGAGCGTGACCGTTGGTATTCCGGTAGGCCGAACACCCTTGAGCGATCGGGGGAGTTCGGCTGGGGCCAGCCTGCACCGGAGCGGGGAGGACCGGCCCCGGTGGCGGTCGATGCCGGAATCACCGGGTGATTGCGCAGGCCGGAGGCGGTTCCGGCACGGTGGCGCCGGAGTTCACCGGAGCTCCGGCCGCCGGGTGAGCGGATGACGCCGGCCCCGGGCGGCAGCGACGAGGCGAGCGTGCGGCGTGCCTTGCTGGGGCGGCATCTGCGTGAGCTGCGTGTCGAAGCCGGCCTGACCCAGGAGGCTCTGGCCCGCCGGAGCGGCTGGGCCGGTTCGACCGTCTCCGACCTCGAGAACGGCCGGGGCACCAGGGTTCCGGACCGCGCCCTGTTCGACTCGTACGTCAGAACGTGCCTGGCCCGGTTGAAGATCGGCCGAAGGGAGACGCAGAACCGAGCGGAAAACCTGCTCGGCGACTATCTGGCGCTGAAGAGCCTGCTCGCCCACCGCACCGGTTCCGATCGAGGATCCGGCGGCACTCAAGGTCGCGTTGACGAACGATGCCCCTATCCGGGACTGCACGCCTTCACCGAGGACACCGCCGCCTGGTTCTTCGGCCGCACCGCTCAGGTCGAGGAACTTCTCAGACTCCTGAAGAACCGCCTCGACGGCGGACCGCCGCTGTTCGTCACCGGAGCGTCGGGGGCCGGCAAGTCCTCCCTGCTGAGTGCCGGCCTGGTCCCGGCGCTGCGCCGAGGAGAGCTGTCCCCGTACGACGCCGGTGGCTCGACGGCGCTGCGCATCACCCCCGGCCCGCACCCGCTGGAGGCGCTGCGCCGGCTGGACGGGCTCGATCGTCCGCCGGCGGACGAGAACAGCCGGACCAGTCAACCAGTGCTGATCGTCGATCAGTTCGAGGAGATCTTCACCCAGTGCGCCGATCAGGAGGAACGGCGTCGCTTCGTGGCCCGGCTCATCGAGCGGGCCGCCGGCGAGGCGGGCGGCCGCGGGCCGGCCCCGGTGGTGCTGGCCGTGCGCGCGGACTACTTACACCGCTGCATCGCCGTACCGGGACTGGCGGGAGTGGTCGGCTCGGGCAGTCTCGTCCTGGGGCCGATGAGCGAGCCGGAACTTCGCGAGGCGGTCGTGGGCCCGGCGCGCACCGCGGGTCTGGAACTCGAACCGGGTCTGGTGGAAACCCTGTTGCGCGACCTGGGCGTTCAGGACGGCGGTCACGACGCAGGATCCCTGCCGCTGCTGGCGCATGCGCTGCGGGCGACCTGGGCACAGGGCGACGGCCGCTGCATGACCCTGGCCGGCTACCGGGCGTCCGGCGGAATCCGGGACGCGGTGGCCAATACGGCCCAGGGGACGTACGACGCCCTCGACCCCGACCAGCGGCAGGCGGCCCGGCGGCTGCTGCTCCGGCTGGTCAGGGTGGACGAGGGCGGCGAGGCGGTGCGCCGCAGGGTCCGCGAGGACGAACTGGCCCACGAAGGCGGTCCGGCTCGGGTGGCCTTGGCACGGCTGGTGGACAAACGCCTGGTCACCGCCGACGACGGGGTCGTCCAGATCACGCACGAGGCGCTTGTACGGGCCTGGGATCTGCTGCGTGACTGGCTCGCCGAGGACCGCGACTGGCTGCGGGCGCACCGCGACCTCACTGCCGCCGCCGAGTCCTGGCAGGCTCTCGGACGCGATCCGGGGAGCCTGTACCGCGGCCACCGGCTCGTTCGTGCCGCGGACATGGCCCAGGGGCGGCGTGCCGACCTCAATCCGCTGGAGAGCACGTTCCTGGCGGAGAGTGAGGCGGCGGCACGGGCCGAGATCCAGGCGGCGACCGCGCGGGCCGAAGCCGCGCTGCGCAGCAATCGGCGGTTACGACGTCTCACCGCGGTCCTCGCGCTGCTGGTCGTCTCCGCGCTCACCGCGACTCTGCTGGCGGGCTGGCAGTGGCGGACCGCCGAGGCGGAGCGCAGGACGGCCGACGACCAGAGTCGCACCGCCAGAGCGAGCAGCCTTGCGGCGGACTCCCGCGCGGCACTCGCGACCCGGCCCGAGCTGGCCGGCCTCCTGGCCCTGGCCGGGCTGCGTTTCCGGTCGAACGCGACGACCGCCGCGAGCGCGCAGGGCGCCCTGGCGGCACCCGTGCACCCTGTACGGCCGCTGATCGGCCACACGGGCGGGGTCACCGCGGTGGCGTACCACCCCGACGGCCGCACGGTGGCCACCGGCGGCAGGGACCACACCGTCCGACTGTGGCGTGCCGACCACGGCTGGAAGGCGACCGTTCTCGCCGGGCACACCGGCGAGGTCACCGCCGTGGCCTTCAGCCCCGACGGGAAGACCTTGGCCACGGGCTCCCTCGACGGCACCGCCCGCCTGTGGGACGCCCGCACCGGTGAGAGCGTCATCCGGCTGACGGCGCACGCGGGCCCGGTCACCTCCGTCGCGCTCGGCCCCGACGGCAGGACCCTGGCCACCGGTTCGGAAAGCGGCACCACGCAGTTGTGGGAATCCCGTACGGGCCGGCCGCTCGCCACCCTGACCGGCCACACCGGCAGAGTGGGCTCGGTGGCGTTCAGTCCCGACGGCCGCACGCTGGCAACCGGCAGTTGGGACGACACGGCCCGGCTGTGGGACCTGCGGAGCGACAGGGGCACCGCCGTCCTGAGCGGTCACGGGAGAGAGGTGTTCTCCGTGGCGTTCAGTCCCGACGGCAGGACGCTGGCGGCGGGCTCCGCGGACGGTGCGGCCCGCCTCTGGGACGTGCGCACCCGGCGTCCCTCGGCCACTCTGCACGGACACACACGTGTGGTGAGCTCGGTGGCGTTCAGCCCCGACGGCCGCACGCTGGTGACCGGAAGCCGGGACGGCACCGCCCGGCTGTGGGACCTGCGCACCCGGAAGGGTTCCGTCCTGGAGGGCCATACGGACGCCGTCAACGCGGTGGCCTTCGGTCCGGACGGGAAGTCCGTCGCCACGGCCTCCTCCGACGGCACCGCCCGGACATGGGGCATCGCGGTCCGGCGAGCGTTCAGGGAACTGACCGGTCACAGCGGCTACCTCGATGCTGTGGCGTTCGGCCCCGACGGCCGCACGCTGGCGACCGGGAGCAGGGACGGCACCGTCCGGCTGTGGGACCCGGACAGCGGCCGTACGGTCGCCGTACTCCCCCAGGGACCGCACGTGCTCGCGGTGGGGTTCAGTCCCCGTGACCCCGTGCTGGCGGCCGGAGACGAAGAGGGCCGTACGCGCCTCTGGGACACCCGCACCCACCGCGCCCTCGCCACCCTGCGAGGACATGTCGCCGCCGTGGACTCGGTGGCGTTCAGCCCCGACGGGAAGACGCTGGCGACCGCCTCCACCGACGGCACCGCCCGGTTGTGGGACACCCGTACCCACCGCTGCGTCGGCACCCTGTACGGCCACGACGGCTGGGTGGACGCGGTGCGGTTCAGCCCCGACGGAAGGACGCTGGCGACGGCGTCCACCGACGGCACGGCCCGCCTGTGGGACCTGCGGACTCACCGCACCACCGCGCGCTTCGACGTCGGCGCCATCGTCAACGGGGCGGCGTTCAGCCCCGACGGGAAGACCCTGGCCATCGCCACGAACGACGGCACCACCCGCCTGTGGGACATCGCGGCCCACTCCGTCGTCCGCACCCTCGCACGGCAGGACGCCCCGGTGACGACGGTGGTGTTCAGCCCGGACGGCGGCACGGTCGCGATCGGGAGCCGGGACCGTACGGCACCCGCACGCCTCTTCGACGTACGGGACGGACACCTCGTGACCACCCTCGGCGCCACGTCCGGCTGGGTCACCTCGGTGGCGTTCAGCCCGGACGGCACGCTCCTGGCCACCGCCTCCTGGGACAGGGCCGCCAGGATCATCCCCGTACCCGGGCAATGGGCCGACGAACTGTGCCGCAGGGCGGGCCGCAACCTCACGCACCAGGAATGGGAACGACACGTCGGAGACACGCCCTACAGGCGCCTGTGCCCGCAGTACCCGCCCGGCCGCACCCGGACCCGGTGACCGCTCCGGGGTCAGCGGGCGGGGTGAACTCGGGCTGGTCCAGCAGGCGCAGCCGCCTTCCGTCGGGCCGGCGGCGGACGACCTGCGCCCGGGCGCCCGCCCCGTCCTTCGGCGGGGTCGAGGTGAGAGCGCTGTCGCCGCCGACCAGCGTCGGCAGGGGGACCCGGTGAAGCCGCCGTCGACCAGCGTCTCCGCCGCGAGCGGGGGCTCCGTCGCGGCCGCGCGCCCGTGAACGCGGCCCCGAACGCGCCCCCGATCAAGGACTGCTCCGAGTGGAGCCCATGAGTGGTGGACCTATGGTCACGCGTCCAGGCTGGCCCACGTGGTGCCCGCCCGCAGCAGGCGGTGGCGGGCGGAGCCTGCGCCGGTGTCGCGACATCGGCGTGGCCGGGGACGTCGGAGAAACGGGATCGTATGAGGGAACAGGGCATCGGAACGGGCTGTCCGCCCACCGTCGGCGGGGCGGGCGGCGAGCGCCGGAACAGCGGAGACGGCGGCAGTAGCCGGAACAGCGGGAGCGGCGGTCGCTGGAACGGCGGTGGCGGTGGCCGTCACGAGGGCGACGTCCATAGCGGCGGCTCCGGGGCCGAACCGGTGCGGACACCGTACCGGTTCACGCGGCGGCGCTCCCGGCACGCACGGCACGCACGCACCAGACTGGCTGTCGTCACGGCGGGCGTGGCCCTCCTCGGCGTCCTGGCCCCGACACCTGGCCACGCCGTGACAGCGTCCGAGAGCGGACCGAGGCCCGGGGCGCCCACGCGATTCGTACCCGGCCCCTGCCCGGAGACGCCCGAACCGGTCCCGGGACGGTGCGGGTTCCTGGAGGTTCCCGAGAGCCGCGCCCGGCCCGGCGGGCGGACGGTCCGGCTGGCCGTCGCGATCATCCCGGCCGTCTCGGCGAAGCCGTCCGCGGATCCGGTCGTGTTCATGGCCGACGGTCCCGGGGGTGACGCGTTCGACGACATGCCGTTCGTGATCGGCGCGGGCGTGAACCAGGACCGCGATCTGATCGTCATGACCCAGCGCGGGACGCTCTACGCGCAGCCGAACCTCGCCTGCCCGGAGATCGACCGCTTCTACGCGGAGTCCGTCGGGCTGCGCTACGACGCGGCGTCGACCGGACGGCGCCTGGTGCGCGCGACCAGACAGTGCCGGGACCGACTCACCGGCGAAGGTGTCGACCTGAGCGCCTACAACACCACCGAGAACGCCGCCGACTTCGCCGACCTGCGCAAGGCGCTCGGGATCCGCCGGTGGAACGTCTACGGATACTCCTACGGCACCGACCTCGGGCTCACCTACCTCCGCCGCCACCCCCAGGGCATCCGTTCGGTGGCGATCGACTCGGTGGTACCTCCCCGGATCGTCAGTCTGCCGTGGACCTGGGACAGCGCCCGGGAAGGCATCGACACCGTCTTCGCCGCCTGCGCGGCCCAGCCGGCGTGCAGCCACCGCTACCCGAACCTCTCACTCACGCTGACCCAGCAGGTCCGGCGGCTCGAGGCACACCCCCTGACCGTGATGGCACAGCCTCCGGCGGGAGGTGCGCCGGTCAAGGTCGTCCTCGACGGGGGCGCGCTCGTCAATCTGCTCGTCGCCAACGCCGTCCCGGCCGTCGACGTACCCGCGGCGCTCGACGAACTCGCGCACGGCGATCCGGGGCGCTTCGCCCGGGCCCGCGCCGCCGGCGCCACACCCGCCGTCGGCGCGTTCGCGCACGGCCTCACACAGTCCGTGGCCTGCAGCGAGTGGGTGCCGGGCTATTCGCAGGCCGACCTGCTCGCGGCCGGCCGCCGGGCCTTCCCCGGGTGGCCCGACTCGGTGCTGGCCCAGGCGCCCCAGCTCCCCTTCCAGCACGAGGCGTGCCGCGTCTGGAACGTCCCGGACCGCACGCCTGTCCAGCGGGTGACGACCGTCAGCAACGTGCCGGCGCTCGTGCTCTCAGGAACGTTCGACGCCAAGACGGGGGCCCGTTGGGGCGCGTACGCGGCCCGCACCCTGTCCCGCTCGACCACCGTGCGGATTCCCGGAATCGGCCACTGGGTGGTCCCCCAGTCGCCGTGCGCGGCGAGCGTCCTGACCTCGTTCCTCACACGTCCCACCGCGCCCGACACCCGCTGTGTCGCGAGCCTGACGCCGAAACCGTTCACCATCGTCCCCGCTCTGGAGAAGTCATGATGTCCATCCGTCCGCCGCGCGGTCGCGGCACCGCGCGACGGCTCCCCGCCGCGCTGGCGGGGGCCACGGCCGGCCTCCTGGTCGCCGGTCTCGCCGCCTCCCCCGCCGAGGCCGGGCCCGGGACCACGACGACTCCGGGCACGGTCGCCCGGACGGCCGGCCACTCCCGCTTCGTACCGGGCCCCTGTCCACGGACCGCGGACCCCGTCCCCGTTCTGGCCGGGGCGAACTGCGGCACGCTCACCGTGCCCGAGAACCGCTCCCGCCCCCGGGGGCGGAAGATCACCCTCTCCGTCGCCATCGTGCCGGCCGCCACCCGCAGACACGCGTCCGACCCGATCGTGTGGTTGGCCGGCGGGCCCGGCGACGACGCCGTCTCCGAGGCCCAACTGGCGGTCGACGGCGGCCTGAACCGCGACCGGGACGTCATCTTCATGTCCCAGCGCGGGACCTACTCCGCCGACCCGGTGCTCACCTGTCCGAACATCGACGAGTTCAACGCCCGCGCCGTCGGCCTCGTCTTCAACGCCCCCTCCACCGGGCGTCTGCACGTGCAGGCGACGCGGGCCTGCCGCGACCGACTGGTACGGCGCACCGCCGACCTCGGCGCCTACAACACCACCGAGAGCGCCGCCGACTACGCCGACCTGCGCGTCGCCCTGGGCATCAGGCTCTGGAACGTGTTCGGCATCTCGTACGGCACCGACCTGGCCCTGACGTACATGCGCACGCACCCGCAGGGCGTCCGGTCCGTCGGCATCGACGGCGTGCTGCCGCCCTCCCTGGCCGGGGGCGCGGTGACCTGGAAGGCCGCGCGCGAGGGCTTCGACGGCCTGTTCGCGGCCTGCGCGCGGCAGCCCGCGTGCAACCAGCGCTATCCGCATCTGTCGAGGACCTTCCAGGGCCTGGTGAGCAAGCTCGAAGCCCATCCGGTCACCACCCACGTCACCGTCCCCGGACAGCCCGGACCGGTGAAGGTCGTCATCGACGGCGGCACGCTGGTGACCTGGCTGACCTCCGCCACCCACCTGGCGCCCGGAGTGCCGCGCTCCATCGACGAGTTGGCGCACGGCAACCCGCAGCGCATCGCCGAGCAGTGGGCCGGGGGCAAGCTCAGCCCGCAGGCCGTCGGCCGGGTCGCGCACGGGCTCGCCTACGGCGTCTTCTGCGGCGAGTGGACACCATACGAGACCCAGGCCGAGGTGATCCGGGCGGGCCGGCGTGTGTTCCCCACGTTCCCCCGCTCCGTCCTCGCCAACGCGCCGCAGCTCGCCTTCCTCCACGACGACTGCCGAGCCTGGAACGTCCCCGCACAACCGCGTGCCGTCCGCAGTGTCGTACGCAGTGACATCCCCACCCTGGTCATGTCGGCCGGCTTCGACGCGCAGACCGCGCCGAGCAACGGGCCCTACGTGGCGCGCACTCTGAGCCGCTCCACCACCGTCAAGGTCCCGTACGTCGCCCACGTCGCGTTCGCCGAATCACCCTGCGCGCAGACGATCACCCGGTCGTTCTTCGACACGCCGACGGCACCGGACAAGTCCTGCCTCGCGGGCCTTCAGCCCCCGCGGTTCGAGATCGCGCCGTAGAGCGAGACCCATCAAGCCTGGGGAGACCGGGGCGGGCGAGCAGCCGAGCACGCGGCGCTCGCCCGCCCCTTTCGCGGCATCCGAGGACGCGGCTCCGGGCCACTCCCCGCCTGGTCCGCCGGAGGTCAGGGGCGCGTGGCCGGAGCGGTACGGGTGGCCGGGGCCTGGGAGAAGTTGGCGGCTGCCACGACCTCGGGCCGGCGCACGTATCCGCCGACGCTCTCGACGCGGACCACGAGCGCCAGTGGCGACGTCGTGTCGTACGCCTTGGCCAGTGCGCGGATCTCACCGCGGGCGAAGAGCTGGGTCGCGCCCGAGGTGGCCAGGAGCGCGCAGCCCGCGATCATGATCAAGCGGCTCCCCGCCGCGAAGGGATTGTGCGCCAGCACGACGATGGCATGATCCACGAGCGTCGCCGTGTCCACGTCCGACTCGCCGTACTCCTCGCCGCTCTCCACGCCGACGATGCGGTATTCGTCGGGGAACTGCCGGAAGACGTACGGCGGGTCGAGCCGGTCGGTCATCAGCGTCCAGACGCCGTTGTGCACCGGCCCGCCGATCACGACCAGGTTCTCCTCGGCGTCCGACGCCATGGCGAAGGCCCTGGCCCGAACCGTCGCCGCCTCGTGCAACCCCAGGTCCTGGGAGAGGAACTGCCGCAGGTTCATGGCGGCGAGGGCATCGGTCTCCGGGATCTTCGGGTACGCGGACGACGACCCGCCCGACTCCCCTACGACCATCACGACCCGGCGGTCCCGGTCCAGCCGCCACACACGCGCCGCCGGTGTCCTCGTCCGGTAGTGGTGGAGCAGGGCGCGGCCGAGCCAGCCGACGCCGAACGCCACCAGAGAGGCCACGAGGTTGACCGCCAGATCCTGCCGCACGACCGGCTCCCCCCACCCTCGTCCGCACGTCAACGAGCAGTCTGCACCACGGTGTTGGCCAGGGGGAGGAAAACGGCAGCACGGCAGGCCCGGACCCCGGCGAAGGGGTCCGGGCCTGCCGTCCGAACGCTCAGCGGCGCTCTCGAGCGACGGTCCGGCAGTCAGCCGCACCGGTTGGTGTGGCTGAAGTCCAGGACCACGCGCTCGGGGCTGTGCAGCTTGAACACCTTGTACGCGGGCTTGGTCTGGAACGCGGTTCCGAAGGAGACGACTCCCTCGAAGTCCCCGGTCAGGGCCAGCCCCTTCAGCTTGTACAACGGGATCTTCACCAGTCGGGGCCCCCGGTACACGGAGTTGCCCGCGCTGTTGTGCGCGACCGCGGGAGAGAGCCTGATGTTCAGGAAGTACTTCCCCGCGAGCGGGACCTTCTTGCCTGAAGGGTCATAGCGGAGGGTGCTGACCCGGCTCACGGCGACGGACGGGGTACCGCCCTGGACGTCGATGACGAGCCGGTCGTAGGTGCAGTGCCCGGCCCAGCGGGCGTTGACGACGCGGGCGGGTGACGTAGGCGTGGCGGCTGCCTTCGGCTGGGCTGCCGCGGAGGCGGGGATCGTGGCGCCGACGGCGGCGAGAATGGTGCCGGCGACAATGGCTGCGCGGGATGGGTGGTGCATGACGCCCCCAGTTGCTCCTGGTGAAGGGGACACACTATTTCACTAGGGAAGACATGCCCGGGGTACGAATGGTTGCACTGCCGGAGACTTATTGTGGCGCATTCGCGCCAGTGGCCGGATCAAGCCTCGGCGGCGGCCGTACGCACGGCCGCGCACGGCCCCGCCGGGGTGCCCGGCGCGGCAGTCGCCGGCCACGTCGAGCACCCCGGTCCCCTCACCCGGAGTGAAGGATCCGGAAGCGACCGGGTTCCGCCCGTACTCGCTCGACGACCTGGACCGGTGCCCATGACCACTGCCAGACGCCGATGCCCGGAACCCGGGAGAACCTGATCCGCCCGCGGGTCCCCTCGACGTCGACGCCCGGCCAGGCCGCGGCGATGCGTGCCCGGTCCGCGCCCTGGGATCGCAGCACGTCGGCGAGGACGGTGACCGTGTCGTAGCCCTCGAAGGCGACGAAGGAGGGCGCCTGGCCCAGCCGCTCACTCAGGGCCCTCTCGACGCGCGCGCCGAGTGGGCTCAGGCGCTCCGGCAGGTAGCGCAGGAACGGGACGGCGGCCCCGTCGTCGCCCGCCGACGTGACCCATTCGGCGAACTCCGGCTGCCCGGCCGGAGCACCGATCGTGATCCCGGGCAGGCGCCGGTCACGACGGACCGACGTGGCGATCGACACCGCGGGTTCCGGATGACCGACCAGGAGAAGCAGTGCCGTCGCGCGATGGCGGACGAGTTCGTCGCACACGGCCGCGGGAGTCAGTGCGCGCATGTCGAGTTCGACGACGGAACCACCGTGTGCGGCGAGGTGGTTCCGCAGGATGCCGGCCCCGGACGCCCAGTAGACACTCGGCTCGGTCGCCACGGCGATACGGGTGTGGCCCGCGCCGAGGAGAAAGTCCGCGTAGATCGTCCAGCCGTGGGACTGAGCCGGGGCGAGGCGCGCGACCCAAGGCGTCGGCCGCTCGGTCAGCGTGTCGAGCACCGCCGACGAGCAGAGGAACGGCACACCGAGTGCGTCGGCCCGGGCGGCAGCAGCCCGAGCGACGACGCTGTGATACTCCCCCGCCAGGGCGGCCACCCCCAGCCCGGCCAGTTCGTCCACGGCCGCCGCGGCCTTCTGCGGATCGGCCGCGGTGTCGCGGACCAGCAGTTCGAGAGGTCTCCCGGCCACGCCGCCGGTGTCATTGACTTCGTGAACGGCCAGCTCGAGTCCGGTGAGCAGGTGCCGGCCGGCCTCGGCCCAGCCGGGCCGGGTCAGCGGTACGAGAGCACCGATCCGGACGGATGATCCGTCGGTCGGCGTCTCCGCGGACGGCGACACGGGCGGCGGCGGTGGCGTCTTCATGCGTCGGTGTCTCCCGTGAACCTGCGCGGCACGTCATGGGCGTCAGACCCGGCCGTCGAAGAGGGCCCGGCCCGCGGAGCGAGGCCGGACCGTCGAAGGCGGCCGGCCACGGAGCGAAGTACTGCCGCTCCGTGGCCGGAACCCGGGTCGCTCCAGGAGGCTACTTGCCCCCTACTGAATGGTGACGGTGATCGGGGCACGCACGCTGCGGCGCGGGAGCGTGATGGTCAGCACCTTCGAGGTGTCGTCCCAGTGGTACGCCTGCGGGGACAGGTGCGCACTGGTCGCCGTGACCTTGGTGGGCGCGTGCGCCGCCATGAGTGCGATCGTCCACCGGCGGGTCCGCACCTGACCGGCGAAGGAGCCCCGCGCCGGACCGATCGACACCGTGTGACGCTCTCCCTTCTGCCGGTACCGGACCGTCGTCGTGGCGCTCCTGCCCTTGGGGTCGCTCACCCCGTCGTCCTCGTAGAGGCGCAGCGATCCCGGCCGACCGGCGGCGATGCCGAGCGTGACGTCGGTCAGCGGGTTCCCGTCGTTGCCGGTCACGTCGTGGGTGCGCGTGGGCAGGATGCCGCCCGCCTTGATGAAGACCGGCATCGAGTCCAGGCCCGTGGTGACGTCCTGGGTGCTTCCGCCGGTGTACGTCTCACCCGTGAAGTAGTCCGTCCACCGACCGGGCGGGAACCATACCGAAGTGGTGGCGGAGGTGCCCGGCGTGGTCACAGGGGCGACGAGGATGTCGGAGCCGTAGAAGTACTCGCTGTCGGCGGCAGCGTACGCCTGGGGCTCGTCGGGATACTCCAGGTAGGTGGGGCGGACGATGGGCACGCCGGTGCGGTTCGCCTCCTCGGCGAGCGTGTAGGTGTAAGGCACCAGGTTCTCGCGCAGATTGAGGAACTTGTCGGCCGACTGCCGCGCCGCGGTCCCGTACTGCCAGGGCAGCCGGTCGCTGTGATTGCTGTGCAGCCGGTCGATGGGCTGGAACGCGCCGAACTGGACCCAGCGGGCGTACAGGTCGTCGGGCAGTTTGCGGGTGGTGCGGCTCTGCCCGCCCTCGGTGTACTTCTCCGAACCGGTGAGCCCTGTCGTGTCGTTGTGCCCGCCGATGTCGTGGGTGACGGCCGCCATTCCGGTCGCGGCGGACTCCCCGGGGGTGTAGCCGACCTCCAGCTTCAACACGCCCCAGGTCGAGGAGGTGTCACCGGTGAAGTGGACGGTACTGCGCTTGTCGGCCCACGGCCCGGTCGGCAGCCCCTGCTGGCCGCTGTACCCGGCCGCCTGCAACGAACCGTAGGCCCGGGAGAGAACGAATCCGCGGCCGAGGTTCGCGGAACTGGCAGTGGCGTACTGCTGGTTGATCCACGCGTCGGGTGTGACGCCCCTCAGTGACGACCGCGACGCGTCGCAGCACCAGTCGAGCCACCAGAAGTCGTTCCCCTGCCGGTCCATCGTCCGGTGCAGGTCCATGTACGCCTTGAGCTGGTCCGGGTCGCCGAAGTCGAAGGTGTAGCAGTTGTTCTCGACGGCGGCTCCCGAGGCGCAACCACCCTTGGTCAGCTTGCCCTTGGCCGTGGCCTGCGCCTGGGCGAACTGGGGATCGGACGCGAGGATGCTGGGGTGCACGTTGAGCGTGTTGTGCAGTCCCTGCGAAGCAGACCAGTCGAAGAAGCCCTGGGGATCAGGGAACTTCGCGGGATCCATCTCCCAACCGCTCCAGGTGTTCACGGCTTTGAAGTCCGTGTCGGTCACCAGGACGTCCAGCGGTGTGCCTTCGGAGCGGAACGCCGGGAGGATGGTGTTCTCGTAGTCTGCGGCGGTGCGGTCGATGTACTCCGAGTACCAGACGCCGTAGGCCCATTGCGGCAGCAGTGCGGGCGGACCGGTCAGTGTGGCCAGGTCGGTGAGTCCCCGCTTGTAGTCGTGTCCGTAGCCGAAGACGTAGCCGTCCTGGTAGGGCGTGCCGCCGTGGTCGGGGCGGGGGGCCGTCTTGTGAGCCGTGGCGTCGTACACCGCGGACGTCGTGTCGTCGAGGAGGTACCAGCCGTCCTGGTTGAGCAGGCCGGGCGTGGTGGGCACGGAGCTCTCGTTGCCGGTCACACCGTCGAGGCCCCGGCGGTATCCGCCGAGCGCGAGGTGCGGCGGGGGCGCGGCCGTACCGGGGGCGGCCACCGAGACGGTGTCCGCGTTGATGTGACAGCTTGCCGCGTCGGGACAGCCGAGGGTGATGTCGTTGGTGCCCGCGGTGAGGGTGACGGGCAGCGCGGCGGTCTGCCAGTCGTCCCAGTCCTTCGTCGTGGGGAACGACAAGGTACCGCCGGCCCCGGCGGCGGACACGGAGGCGGTGCGCCGCTGGTGGAGGCCGTCGCCGCCGACGCCGTTGGCGTACCGCACGCGGAGGGTGTAGACGCCGTCGGCGGGCACGCCGACCACGTGGGTCGTCAGACTCGATCCTTGGTGGAGGTCGCCGACGAAGCCGCCGCCCGCGTATCCCTTGTGATCGGTGGCGCCGACCGCCGCACCGCCGATGCGTCCGGCTTCCGCCTCGCAGCTCGCGCCGTACGCGCAGTCCGTGATCGCGGTGCTGGAGACGGGCGGGAAGCTGTCGCCGGGCCGGACGAGCGCGACGCTGTCGACATTGACATCGCCGGAGTCCGAGGCGGTCCGGGTCAGGGCGAGGGTGTGATGGCCCGCGCCGAGCCGGACGCTTGCCGAAGTGGTGTTCCAGGTGTCCCAGTTCGCCGTGACCGGCAAGGACATCGTCTGCTGTGCGCCGCCGTCCACGGTGAGTGTCAAGGTGCGGGTGCGGGTCTGGCCGTCACCGCCGAGGGAGTTGGCGTAGCGCAGGTCGAACTGATAGGTCCCGCCGTCCTTGACATCGATGTCAGCGGATGCCGAACTGCCTGTGCCCTCGAATCCCGCGGCGAACCCGCTCCCGGTGTGGCCACCGTGGTCGGAGGCGACGGAGAGCCCGTCGAGACGAAGACTCTCGGCCTCGCACAGGGTCCCGAGCGCGCAGGTCAGACGCTGCCAGGGAGCGGAGGTCACGGGAGTGCCGCCCGCCACCGACCGCAGGGAGAGGTTCTGGGCGTCGAAGGGGCCCGAGCCGACCTTGTAGCGCAGGCTCATCGCGCTCGTCTCGATGGTGAGCCAGCCGTTGGACGTCGTCGCGCTGTACGCGGCCGGCTCGAACCCTTCGCGGCCGATCGCGTTGAACGTCGGTTCGTCGGTGAACTTCCGGTCACCCGCGTATTCGGTACGGATCAGGGTGGGCGAGAGGATCTCGAAGCGGGCGTTCCCCGAGGAGACGGCCGGGATGCGCCGAGTGTGCGCAGCGCCGGCTGACGGTAAGTCGGCACCTGTCAGCGTCATGGCGGCGGACACGGCGAGGACGGCTGCGACGCTTGCCTGCCCTCGTACGTATCTCAGCCGTCGCCTCTTCGACGCCTTTGCTGTCTTCGACGTCTTTGAGGCCTTGGATGTCCTTGCCGCGGTCTTCATACGCACATCCGTTCTGCTCTCAGCAGGAGGACACGTCCCCCTGTGCCGGTCGAGATCCGGAGTTGCCTGACCGCTCGCGGGCAGTGGTCGAGCTGCGGCGTCCTCCGAAGGTGCGGCGGTGCAGCGGTGCGAGGTGCGGGTGCGAGGTGACACGGGTCTTCGGCCCGTGTTTGAAGAGACCAGCCCGTGACGTGGAGACCGGCCCGGCCCGAAGAGATCAACCCTGGGAATCAGAGCATGTCGACTCTCGCGGTGTCCATATGCCCGACCGCATCCGGACTCGGCCCGATGACATGGCCGAACCCGACCTCTCCCTTCCCCGTGACGAAACCCATGGGCGTTGGCATAAGACCGTTGGCACAAGAGCCCGCGTCAGGGTTTCCGTGTCTTCGCGGGGTCGGGGTAGCGCCGGGCGCTTGCCCAGGCGAGCTGCTCGGCCGCGCTGTTCAGCAGGGTGTCGAGGACGACGGGGTAGGCACTGTGGGTCATCCGTCCGGCCAGGAGCCGTGCCGTGGCCGCGATGTGCGGGTGGGTGCCCGCGGGCAGCTCGGCGTACGTGGACTGCCACATCTCCTCGTCCGCCGCGCGGGCCTCGTCCGTCAGCGCCAGTGACCCGGCGTCCAGGGCGGCGAAGGCGAGGGTGAGGTCGATGAACGCGTGGTAGACGACGACCGCGTCCACGTCCGGGAAGCCGGCGCCGCGCAGGATGCCCAGGATCGTCTCGTCCACCGCGATCTCCCGCGGCCGGCCGGTGACCCGGCTGGCGGTCAGCACGGCGGCCTGGGGATGCGCGAGATAGGAGGCGTGAATGGCCTGGCCGAGCGCCCGCAGGTCGGCCCGCCACTCTCCGGTGGCCGTCCAGACGTCCAGCGCCTGCCCCATCAGCTCCTCGCCGATGGCCCTGGTCAGGTCGTCGAGGCCGGCGAAGTAGCGGTAGAGGGTGCTGGGGTCGGCGCCGAGGGCGGTGCCGAGCCTGCGTGCCGTCAGCCCGGTGCTGCCGTGCTCGCGCAGCATCCGCAACGCCGTCCGCACGATCAGCTTCTCGGACAGCACCGTGCCCTGCCGGGTCGGCCGGCGTCTGCGCCGTTCCGTCTCCGGAACCACCTGTTTCGCCATGCCGACCCTCTCTGCTCACCGCGCGGCGAGCGCCCTTATGCCAACGTGATTGACCTTAACCGAGGACATCCCGTTGCATCTGTCCAGCCCGGAGACATGCGTCCCCGGCGACGAAAGGTGTGTGACATGCGAGTACTTCTCGTGGGCGCGGGCGGCGTGGGCACAGCCGTCACTCGGATCGCGGCCCGTCGCGGCTTCGTGACCCACATGGTGGTCGCTGACTACGATCTCGCCCGCGCCGAAGCGGCCGTGGCGGCGATCGAGGAGCACGGGGACCGGTTCAGCGCGAGGCGCCTGGACGCCTCCGACGAGGACGCGGTACGCCGGGCGCTCACCGAGGAGAGGTGCGACGCGCTTCTCAACGCGACCGATCCGCGGTTCGTGATGCCGCTGTTCAACGCGGCCCGCGCCGCGGGTACCCACTACCTCGACATGGCGATGTCCCTGTCCGCGCCGCACGCCACCCACCCTTACGAGCAGTGCGGGGTCAAGCTCGGCGACGCACAGTTCGAACAGGCCGATTCCTGGGAGCGTTCCGGACGACTGGCCCTCGTCGGCATGGGCGTGGAGCCTGGTCTGTCGGACGTCTTCGCCCGGTACGCGGCCGACGAACTCTTCGACGAGATCGAGGAGATCGGTGTCCGCGACGGCGCCGACCTGACCGTCGAGGGGTACGACTTCGCCCCGTCCTTCAGTATCTGGACGACCATCGAGGAGTGCCTCAATCCCCCGGTGGTCTACGAGAAGGACCGTGGCTGGTTCACCACCGCCCCCTTCAGTGAACCCGAGGTCTTCGACTTCCCCGAGGGCATCGGTCCGGTGGAGTGCGTCAACGTCGAGCACGAGGAGGTCCTGCTCATCCCCCGCTGGGTCGACGCCCGCCGGGTGACGTTCAAGTACGGCCTCGGCGACGACTTCATCGCCAAGCTGAAGACCCTCCACGAGCTGGGCCTCGACTCCACCAGGAAGGTCACCGTCCCTTCGGAGAACGGGCCGGTGGAGGTCTCCCCGCGCGACGTGGTCGCCGCCTGTCTGCCCGACCCGGCCACACTGGGCGACCGCATGACCGGCAAGACCTGTGCGGGCACCTGGGTCAAGGGAACGAAGGACGGCTCGGCCCGCGAGGTGTACCTCTATCACGTGGTCGACAATCAGTGGTCGATGCGTGAGTACGGGTCCCAGGCGGTGGTGTGGCAGACGGCGGTCAATCCTGTCATCGCCCTCGAACTCATCGCGGGCGGAGCCTGGTCGGCGAGCGGTGTCCTCGGCCCGGAGGCTCTGCCGCCCCGCCCCTTCCTCGACCTGCTCAACGAGTACGGCTCGCCGTGGGGCCTGCGCGAGGAGGTCTGAGGCACCGGGCGTGGCCCATGGCACACGGCGAGGGCGTCGTCACCGGCGGAAGGTGCGGTATGAAGTCTGCTGTGCATGATCAGACGCGACCCGCGACCGTTCGGGTGTTCATCGCCCTCGCCCCGCCCGACCCCGCGAAGGAAGAACTGGCCCGGGAACTGCGCCCCGCCTACGGCACACACCCTCATATGCGGTGGAACCGCATCGAGGACTGGCACATCACCCTGGCGTTCCTGGGGGAGCTGCCGGTCGGGACGGTTCCGCTCCTGCGCCCGCCGCTCGCCGGCCTCGCGGCGGGCCGCCGGTCACCCTCGCTGGCCCTGTGCGGCGGCGGCCACTTCGACGACCGTGTGCTGTGGAGCGGAATCGACGGAGACCTCGACGAGCTGCACGCCCTCGCCATGGATGTGCGTACCACCGTCAAGGACTGCGGAGTCGTCCTCGAGGAACGGCCCTTCCGTCCGCATCTGACGCTGGCCCGCGCCCGCAGGGGAGACCGGTCCTCGGCGGGCGAGATCGCCCAGGGGCTCGCCGGGTTCACCGGTCGCCGGTGGCCCGCCGAACGGTTGCACCTGGTCGGCAGCAACGTCGGCCGCAGCAGCGGACCGATCCACTACAGCGACATCGAGGCGTGGCCCTTCGGCGACGGGCGCTCCCCCGGTTCCTGAGTCGCCGGCCCGGCCGCTTCGCACGGGCCGCGTCACTCGTCGGAGTCCGGCTTGTTCCGCGCCGCCGCGTAGGCCTGTGCCGGAGTCATGGGGACTCCATTGAGGCTGACCGTCTTGTAGGGGCTGACGTCGGCGCATTTCTTGGCCTCGGCGGTGGAGGCGTGGGCGTCGGCGACCGCGGTCTTGCTGTCGGCCGGGGCGGACGACGAGCCGCCGGGGTAGGTGCTGCCGCTGGGCCAGTCACTGCCGACCACCAGGACCAGACCCGGGCCGGTGCCCTGCTTCAGATGCGAGGCGGACAGCCCCAGGGCCTTGGCGGCCGTCAGGGCCTCGCCCTTCTGACCGGTGCCGTAGGTGAGGGTCGTGGTGGTGGCCGAGGCCGGGGCGTTGGCCGTGGTCGTCCTCGGGCTGAAGCCCTTCTCGGTGAGAGTGGCCGCGACCACGGAGGCGCGGCCGGTGATCCCGGTACCGTTCTCCACCGTCACGCCGACCTCGGAGGCGGGTACGGCCGGTGTGGTGTCGGTGGGCTTCGCGGTCGCGGCGGCCGCCGCGGACTTCTTGCCCGATCCGGTGGTCAGCGACTTGTCGTCGGCGATCGTCGCGAACAGGCTCTTCGCGCCCGCGCCCACCACCACACGGTTGCGGTCGGCAGGGTCGGGCGCCGTCTGCATCGTCGTGAAGGTCATCCGCTTGGTCGGAACCTTGTCCAGGTCGGACGCGAGCCCGATGAGCTTCTTCACGCTGCCCAGGCCTTCGTCCACGGTCAGGGCCTTGGTGGCGGCGTCCGCGAGGTGGTAGACGGCGCCGGGGTCGGTGAGGGTGCCCGCGCTCTTGAACTTGCGGATCATCGCGCTGAGGAAGATGTGCTGGGAGACGGTGCGGCCCAGGTCGCTGCCGTCGCCGAAGCCGTGCCGGGAACGGACGAACTGCAGCGCCGCCTCGCCCTTGAGCGTGTGGCTGCCCCCGGACAGTTTCAGGTGCGAGTAGGTGTCGTACACGTCGTCGCTGACACACACGGAGACGCCGCCGACGGCGTCGGACATCTTGACCACGCCGGAGAAGTCGAGTTTGACGAAGTGGCTGATCGGGATGCCGGTGAGCTGGTGAACCGTCGCCACCTGGCAGGCCGGGCCGTACTGCAGCGCGCTGTTGATCTGGCCGTAGTAGCCGGCCGTCGACTTTCCGGTCTCACTGTCCTTGCAGGCGGGGACACGGGTCATGGTGTCACGCGGGATGCTCATCACGGTGGCGTTGGAACGGTCGGCGGACACGTGCACCACCATCTGCACATCGGCGTTGCTGCCGGTCTGCACCCCGGTCCGGGCGCAGCCGCCGCCGAGCTTGCAGTCCGCCTTGCTCGTCCGGCCGTCCGAGCCCATCACCAGGATGTCGATCGGGGTGCGGCCGAAGGCGTCCGCCTTCTCCGTCCCGCCCTTGCCGTCCAGGGGGAGGGTGTCGAGGTTGCCGTTCAGGTGCTCGTAGAACCACCAGCCGACGCCCGCCGTGCCCAGCACCAGGAGTGCGACACATATCCCGGCGGTCCTCAGTACTCGCCTGCCGCGCCCCGCCCGGCGTGTGCGTCTGCCGCCGTGCGAGCGGGAGGCCGTTCTGGATGCGGACCGGTCGCCCGGAAGGCCGGTTCCGTCGGGCTGCGACGTGCCTTGTCCGGGAACCCGCGACGTTCGGTTGCGTGTCGCCTGGCCGCCCGAGCCGTCCCAGGGGTCGCTCATCTCCCACTCCCATGAACACTCGGGCCCGTCGGCTCCGGCCATCAGGAGTTAAGGCCGAGCGTGAACTGCGGTCTACGGGCGGATGAAGCGCGCGTCTGTCCGGGTTGCGTAGTTGCGCAATCTAACAAATCGACGGCCGGGTCAGCCGCGATCCTCTCGCGATGCGCGGGTGAGGCTTCTCATGGCACCCGTGGGGCAGTTGATGGAACCGTCTCCTCAAGGGAGACGTCCGTCCGAGCCGTTCCGTTCCGCGGATGCCCCGGTTTCGGACCCGGCTCCCCCACACCGTCGTACGCCACCGACGCACCCGTGCGCCGATCCGGCCGCGTTCCCGGCTCCCGGGAGTCGTCAGAGTCCGTGCAGGCCGGCCGCCAACAGCGGCCATGTGGCCGCGAATCCGGGGTGCAGACGAAGCGAGTCGATCTCCGCGGGGGCGCACCACCGGTAGGCGGCGCCTTCGCCGTCGCCACGACGCGGGGAGAACGACTCGGTGACCTCCGCGACGACGGTGTGGTAGGCCCAGCCGCCGTGATCGTCGACGAAGGTGTGGATCCGACGGAGTGCGGGAACACCGCCGAGTTCCTCCGCGAACTCCCTGCGGGCCCCGTCCCAGGGGCCTTCACCCGCGTGCAGCGCGCCGCCCGGAGTGCTCCAGGTGCGGCCGTGATGGACCCGCCAGGAGCGACGCTGGAGCAGGAACCGGCCGTCCTGGCGCAGGAGCAGTCCCGCCGCGCCGTGGGGGCCCCAATGACGGCACCCACGCCGGTCCCTGACATATCCGCGACCGCTGTCGGCCATGCTGCCTCCCTTGCTCCGCAGGATGCGACGCGCCTTCATTGTCGGCGGACCTGCGGCCGTACCGATGACGGTCGCGGGAGGGACGGCAAGCGTGCGAGCGGGCGGGCGGGCGGCTCGCACCCATCCCGTGTTTGCCTCGCACGACGCAGGAAACCCGGCGGGAGAAGGGACGCCCGCAGACGACGTCCCACCATCGGAGGACGCCATGATCATCCTCGGAGTCATCCTGCTCGTCATCGGCCTCGTCGCCGGTATCGGAATCCTGTGGACCATCGGGATCATCCTGGTCGCTGTCGGTGTCCTGCTGTGGATCCTGGGAGCGGTCGGCCGCGAGGTCGGTGGGCGACGCCATTACTACTAGGCCGCGTGACCGCAGGTCGCACGACCCGGTGTCGACCGAGATCATTCTCGCGACCGGCGCTGTCTCCTGACGGACTGGCATCGGCTTCATCCGGTGGGCTACGTTGTGCAGCCATGACTACCGGGACGGCCTTGCGCCACACACGGTTTGGTGACCCGGTGCTCTTCTGAGCGCCGTACGGGCCGGTGTCGGCCCGCTGTCGGACCGAGGATCTTGCGCTGCCGCGCGGGCCCCGCCTCCATCGTGTTGATCACAGGCTCGACACGTCAACCACGACAGGAGAGTTCATGCCCACCAGGATGCTGCAGATTCCCACTGCGGACGGACAGGCCGACGCGTTAGCCACCTTCCCCGACGGAGGCGGGCGGCACCCGGGGGTGCTGATGTACCCGGACGCCTTCGGGATTCGGCCCGTGCTGCGGGAGATGGCCCGCGAACTGGCCGGGCACGGGTACTACGTACTCGTCCCCAACTTCTTCTACAGGCACGGCCCCGCACCGGTGATCGAACTTCCCGAGCACATCGGAGAAGAGGTCCGGCCCACGCTCTTCCCCAAGCTGATGCCCATGATCGAGGCGCACACCGCAGAACGTGTCCTGAGCGACGCCGACGCCTATCTCGAGTTCCTCACCGCTCGGCCCGAGGTCAGCGCCGGACCGGTCGCGGTGACCGGCTACTGCATCGGCGGCCTCCTGGCGACGCGCACCGCCGCGGCCCACCCCGGCCAGGTAGCCGCCCTCGCCGCGTTCCACGGCCCGGTGGGAGCCGGCGGCCCCGACAGCCTCTCCAAGCTCACCGCCGAGGTCCACTTCGGCCACGCCGAGAGCGACTTGACGCCCGAGGCCCTCGACGAGCTCAACCAGTCCCTGGACACGGCGGGTGTCGGCTACACCTCCGAGATCTACCCCGGCACCATCCACGGCTTCACCATGTCCGACACCGATGCCTTCAACCCCGCCGCACTGCAGCTTCACTGGGACCGCCTGCTGCCCCTTCTCGGCCGCACCCTGACCAAGAGCTGAGGCCTCCGGCCCGAGCCGCTGTCCATGTCGACGGCTTGCACGCGCGTCGGCCGCCGAAGGACGGATGCGTCATCGCGCGACGGCCCACCACCCCGTCCTCCGCTACGAGCCCGAGCCGCGTCCTGACATGATCCGGTGGTATGACCGCGATACCTTCCGACGGCCTTGCCGCCACCTTCGCACGTCTGGGTGGTGAGGACGACAGACAGGTCTGGAGCGAGCTGTGGGACGGCTTGTACCACCAGCCACGCATCGGCAGCGACAGCCTCACCGCCCTCCCCTACCTGGCCGAGATCGCGGACGGCCGCGCCCCCGGCGAACCGGACGAAGCCGTCGAACTGGCGGGCCTCATCGCGTCGACGGCCGACCACGAGCACTGCGTGCGCTACGCCGAAGAGCTCGCCGTCCTCCTCCCGGTGGCCCGCCGCCTGCTGGAGGCGGCGCGCGAGTCCGCCGTGGTGTTCGTGGACCTCCTCCGGTGCGTCCTGGCCCTCGAGGGGGAACGGATCTGGAGCACGGGGCTGTTGGAAGGCCTGTACCAGCACGAGTACGAGATCGAGTGCCCGAAGTGCACGTCGGAACTGTTCATCGCCTTCGGTGACCGCGGCACCTTCGCCTCGGCCGGCGACTACGTGACGTCCGACCCGGCCAAGACGGCCCTGCTGCCCGCCGATCCGGCCACCCTCGCTCCCTTCCCCACGCGCCTGCACCGCGCCGCGGCACAGGCCGGACACGAGGACATCGCACGCGGCATCACGTACCTCTTCGGCCGGGCCACCTGCCCGGACTGCGGTGCCGTCTTCCCTGTCGAGGACCAGGTCGAGGCGAGCCGGATATGAGTGAGGCTCCCGCGCGGATCGAAGCCGTGGACTGGACAGCCCTCAGTACCTCCTGAGCGACTGCGCGCCCTTCTCGACGCACCGCCGGCGGGCCGGCCCTTCGCACCACGGAGCCTGGCCCTCGCCTACGGGCGGCTGACCGGCGACCGCGAGCCCGCACTGCGACCGCTCCTTCCCCAGCTCGGCGAGCCGTACGGCCAGGAAGGCGTCGCCGCACGGCCGGCGGAACTGGGCCCGGCGGCAGTCCCGTACGTCGGACGGTTGCGTGAGCTCCTGACCGGCACGCGCAGGGCCGGCTGCCGCTGCGCGCCGGTGAGGCACCGTCGCGGATCACCGGTCGGAGCGACGAGGTGGTCCCGGCCCTCGTCCGGGCCATCACCCGGTTCGCCGAGCAGGGCGGCGCCTGTCCGGCGGTCATCGAAACAGTGCGGCTGCCGGCGGAGACGGGCGCGGACGCGGCTCCCGCGCGGCCCGCCCTCAGTGCCTTCCTCGACGCCGACGTACGGCCCGTGAGACACGGCACCTGGCGCTCCGTCCCGGAGGACGACGCGCTGTGCGAGGCCGCACGCGCGGCACTGCTCGCCACCTCGGCACCGGGTGGTGCCGCCTGACAGCACCGGGGCAGCCGGGCCCCTTGTTGCCCGGCACCGGCACGGACCAGTCCCCGACCGGCCCCGGACAGCGAGAAACCCTGTCCCGCACACCGCGGGACAGGGTTTCGACAGAGCGCCGGGCAGGCCTTGCACCTGCATTTCCCCGCAGGAAGCGGGGCGTCTTTCCTTGGACCACCGACGCATCACCAACCGGAGTGACTTCCTCCGACCGGCTCTGACGAAATAGTAGCGCACGCATGTACGGGCGATGTCCTGCCCACCCATGAGCATGGAGACCGGCCGCACCTCCTGCCGCCAGCCGCTGGGGAGCTCTGGGCCGCTCGCCGATCAGCGTTCGCGGATCGCCGGAAGTACCTTGTCGGCGATGGCGAGGAGAGCGCTGTCGTCGGGGAGGGCTCCGGACTCGCTCCACACGGTGATGTCGCAGTAGCCGCCCCGGTCCTTACGGTCGAGGGCCACGGTCAGGTTCCTGGCCAGGGGGCCCTGTTCGACCGGACCGCCGGTAGTGCCGCTCCCGCCGCTGATCCGAATCCGCATGGTGTGATCCGAGAACAGGACCGCGGGCCGGCCCAGAACCGTGAGGGTCTTGATGTCCTGCTCGGTCCCGTACTTCATCAGCTTCACGTATTGGTCGATCGTCAGATGGTTGTACGTGGCCGAGACATTCACGGTGTACGTGTCGAACTCGACCTCGGCCTCCGGCGCGGCCACCTTCCCGTCGGTCAGAGGAGCGGTGTTGTTGGTGCCGGAGACACTGGTCGCGGTCTCCGCGGGCGTTCCGAGGAGCTTGGGCAGGTACGGCCGGTTGAGCGCCTCGCAGAGCTCTTCACCGGTCACGGGCCGGGGCGTCCGCCGGTAGACCTTCGGCAGCTCCTCGTGTTCCGCGCCATGACACGAGACGGCCGTCGGGGTGCTGACGTCGGACGGCATCACGCGGGGGCCCAGCCACACCGCAGCCCCGAGCGCCCCGAACAAGGCTAGGGCCGCGACGGCCTGGCCCCACGCGTTGTGGTCCTTCCGCGGAGCGGCCGGGCCAGGGCGCGGCCCGACTGCGGTCCGGGCTGGGGCGTCGGCAGCGACCGCCACCCCGGCCGTGGAGGCGGCCGGACCGGGGTTCCGGCGAGCGCGCAGGGCCCGGACCACCTCGTGGACGCGTACGGCGGTGAACACGAGGAACACCGCACCGATACCGGCCGGGACCAGCTCCTGATCGCGGACGGCGAGATACATGATGCGTACGCCGAAAACCGACCCGACCACGATGAGCAGAGGCTCACGGACCCAGAACGGCAGGACACGCAGGAGGAGACCGAGCATCCGACGATCCCACCACACCAAGATCACAATCGCCGTGGTGGAAGCCACAGTTCCGGGCACGTGCGGCGAATTGGTGCGGCGAAATCGGCTTGATCGCCTGGATCGCCTGGACCGGCTCAACTGGCTCAACACACACCGGGACCGGCGCACCCGTCAGACGGGTGCCGCTCGAGGGCTGACCGGCACGCGTCAAGCGGTAGGGTGCAGAGCCTTCCCGCGGTCTTCACGGAGGTACACACCCATGTTCCTGTACCGGGCGATGCTGACGTTCGGCACCCTCGCCCTGTTCGTCGGCATCGGCCTGCTCTACGACCACGACTATCTGCTGGGTGCCCTGCTGCTGGCGGCCGGCGTGGTGTCGGGCGTGATCCCGATCGCCACGGGTGTCGCGCGCGCCCTGGCCGCGTGGCGGTATCAGGGCGAAGACATGGGGGCCCTCGCCGACCCGGTGCTGCGCAAGCGGCTGCGGATCCTCGGCGGTGTACTGAGCGCGCTGGGCCTGGTGGTGTTCGTCGCGGGGGTGGTGATCGAGTCGCTGGTCTGGGCCACCAACCACGACGACCCGCCGATCCCGATGCCGGTGCTGATGCTCGTCGGGCTGATCCCGGCCGGTCTGCTGTGCTTGCTGGGGTACGCCCTGGTGAACGCGGGCCGGCTGACCTTCGCCGGCGACGCCGAGGGCGTGGATTCCGGCTATCGGCTGGGTTGGATCCTGGTGGGGTTCTGTGTCATCGTCGGCGGCTCGGTGACCGACCCCCGGTTGTCCTGGCAGATCGCCGGAGGTATCGCGATCCCGACCGGCGTCCTGGCACTGGCGTCCTGCCTGGCGTTGCGAGCGCTGCGCGGGCCGATGGCAGAGATCCAGTCGAAGTTCTGGGCCGCCCACAGGGCCGCGGCGCGGGAGCAGGCGATCCGCGCCGGGCGGATCGACGCCGCCGGGCAGAGCCTGCCACAGCCTCCGCAGCAGTGACGAGGGCCGCGCGTCGCGCGGCCCTCATTGGTCCCCGGCGGCTGGTCATCGGCGTTCACTCTGTCTGCGTACATCGCGCAGGCGTCAGGTCGGACCGGCCGTCGACCAGCAACCGAACGCCCAACTTCAGTGCCCTGTCCTGGAGTTGCGCATCCGACCGCCTCCGATCACGTGCGACCGCCTCCGATTCGCGTCCTCCGGCAGTCCGAGGCCGATGCCTGTGCCGTCGAGATCGCACGATGGCATCCGCGGCACGCATCCGTGACTTCTTCAGTCAACTCGGCCAGGCCGGACCCGAGTTCCTGACAGAGGGGCACCGCCTCGCGGCTTGCTCGCCGGGCTCGCGGAGGTTTCCGAGCGGTCCGCGGAGGCGGTTGTCCATCTCTCGCGCGGTACGACAAATCCATCTCGAGGGAACGGCGGGCACGCGGGGTTCATACGCCGTATCGCGCCCCGCCCGGCATATGCCGCTTTAACCGCGCCACCAAGGCCCAATTGACCAGGGCGGCCGACGCGGCTCACTCCCACGAAAACTCCTGGTCGCAGGCCCGGCGAGACAGCGCCCGCCTTCCCCGTGCCCAAGACGGCTCGGCGCACCGGGCCGGTCCGGTGATCCGGTGTACGCCTCGGCGCTGTCGGCGATGGGCGGCCCCAACATCACGCCCGGGGTGAATATCTTCGGAAAAGCCTTCTTTCGCGCCGTTGTGGTCGAAGTATCGCCTTCCCAATACTTCGAGTGGCCGCAGCCCCGCCAAGAGCTCAGGCCACCAGCCGAAAACGCGCAGCCCGCTCCCGCTCCCCGGGCCGGCGCACCTCCCCGCTCCCCGCTCCCCGCTCCTCCCGCTCTCCAGGCCGGTCGGATCTCCGCTCCCCTTTGCCGACCCGCCTGTACACGTCCCTGCCCTGAGGAGAAGTCCGATGGACAACCGGTACGAGGCCTACGCCTACGCAGACCCGATCTTCTACGACTCACCCCGACGCTGGGGCGCTCAGGAGGAGTTCGCGGCCGTCAGCCGGCCGCTGCCCGCCGGCTGGGAGGGCGGGGACCTGGAGATCTGGGCGGTGGTACGCCCCCAGGACGTGCAACTGCCCCCGCAGGGCTGGAAGATCCACGTGTCCTCGTGTGCGGAGGACGCCGAGGCGGTACTGGAACAGGTCTACGACTACTGTCTGCGCGAGCACATCACGTTCAAGTTCCTGCGTGGGCTGCCCATCCTGCAGATGCAGAACTCCAAGTACTCCCCGCGCGGTTCGAGCGGAAAGTTCTGCACGCTCTACCCGGTGGACGACGCCGAGCTGCGGCGGTGCCTGGAGGGCCTCGGACCGCTGCTGGCCGGACGCCGCGGCCCGTACATCCTCAGCGATCTGCGCTGGGGGGAGGGACCGCTGTATCTGCGCTACGGGGGATTCGCCGAGCGCCACTGTCACAACGACGCCGGTCAGCGGGTGCTGGCACTCGAAGACCCGGACGGCCGGCTGGTCCCCGATGTCCGCGGCGCCGGTTTCTCGGTCCCCGGCTGGGCGCCCGTACCCGCGTTCGTCGAGGGCGCCATCGCCGAGCGCAACGCCCCGCAGGCGCCCACGCTCCCCTACACCGTCGAACGCGTCCTGCACTTCTCCAACGCGGGCGGTGTCTACCTGGGCCGCAAGGACGCGGACAGTCCGCAGGTCGTGCTCAAAGAGGCACGCCCCCACGCGGGTCTTGACCAGCGCGGAGTCGACGCCGTCACCCGGCTCCAGCAGGAACACGACATGATGGCCCGCCTGGCCGGCTCACCCGGGGTCCCCGCACTGCACGAACTGCTGACCGTGTGGGAACACCGTTTCCTGGTCCAGGAATTCGTCGAGGGAAAGTCACTGAGCGAGTGGCTGACCGCGAAGTACCCACTCATCCATCCGGACGCCGACGACACGACGGTCGCCGAGTACACCCGCGAGGCGATCGAGATCGTGGGCCGGATCGAGCACGTCCTGAAGGCCATGCATGCCCGCGGGGTGGTCTTCGGAGACCTCCACCCCCGCAACCTGATCATCCGGCCGAACGGCGACATCTGTTTCATCGACTTCGAACTCGCCAGCCCTGTCGACGCTTTCGTGCGTCCGGCGCTGGGCGCCGCGGGCTTCACCGCGCCGAAGGGATACACCGGACCGGAGATCGACCTGTACGGACTGGCCGCGATCCGCCTGTGGTTGTTCCTGCCGCTTGCCCAACTGCCCACCCTGGACGCGGGCAAGAGCACCGAACTCGCCGACGTCATCGAGCGCCGGTTCCCCGTGCCCCCCGGGTACACCGCCGAGATCCGCCGCATGCTGGCCCCCTCCCCCTCGGACGGCCGCACCCCGAGGCCCGAACTGGGCCTGCACAGGGCCGAGACACAGGCCCTGCTCAGCGGGCCGCAGGCCGACTGGCCGGCCATCCGCGACTCGCTCGCGGCCGGTATCCGGGCGATGGCCACCCCTCACCGCGGCGACCGGCTCTTCCCTGGCGACATCGCCCAGTTCACCCAGGGCAGCCTGGGACTCGCCCACGGAGCGGCGGGTGTCCTGTACGCCCTCCACGCGACGGGCGCCGGAACGGACGGCGAACACGTCCGGTGGCTCGTCGACGCCGCCCACACCCGCCCGGCCCAGCCCGGTCTCTACACCGGCGGACACGGCGTGGCCTACACCCTCGACCTTCTCGGCGAACGGGACGCCGCCCTCGATCTGCTGCGTCGGCTCGCCCACACCACTCCGGACGGCCCGCCGGGCCCTGACCTGTCGTCGGGCCTCGCCGGCATCGCCCTGACCCTGTCGCACTTCGCCACGGCCACCGGCGACCCCCACCTGCTGGACACCGCCCTCGTGCACGCCCAGGCCGCGGCCGACGAACTGGAGAAGGAGGGCCCTTCGAGCGGGCGCCGCAAGGCCGGCCTGATGAACGGAGCGTCCGGTGCGGCCCTCGCCCTGGTCCGCCTCTACGAACGTACCGGCGATCACGCTCTCCTCGAACGGGCCCAGACGCTGCTCGAACTGGACCTCGAGCGATGTGTGACGGCGGCGGACGGCACCGTCCAGGTCCTCGACGAGTACCGGGTACTCCCGTACATCGAGACCGGCAGCACCGGCATCGGACTGGTTCTCGACGCCCTCCTCGGCCATCATCCCGCCAGTCCGACGGCCCGCTACCGGACGCCGATCAGCCGCGCGGCCGAACCCGAATTCATCATCCAGCCCGGCCTGTTCAACGGCCGCGCGGGGCTCCTCGGCTACCTCGCCCTCACCAGGCCCCAGCCGCACCCTCCGGGCGTTCGGCCCTCCCCGCCCCCGCGCACCCCGGACGACGTGGAAGCGGCCGCCCACCGCCAGACCGCGCTGGACCGCCACCGCAGGCTCCTGGCCCTCCACCAGATCTCGTACCAGGGCCACCTCGCCTTCCCGGGCGACCAGCTCCTGCGGCTCTCCGCGGACCTGGCGACCGGCTCCGCCGGAGTGCTCCTGGCCCTGGGCACCGCCCTGGCCGGCACCCCCTTCCTCCCCTGGACCGGTGGAGCCGGACCCGTGCCGACGAGCGCGACCCGAACGGCTCCGGCCACGGCCGGCCACCGCCCTGTCTCCGCCGGGCGCACGGCCGGCCACGCCTGACCACGTCACCACAACGCGCAGCGGTATCAGCCGAGTTGCGCACCCCAGATTCCCGGCCGCCCGGCCGGGTGATCCACCCGTCAGTGA
Organism: Streptomyces sp. NBC_00659; assembly: GCF_036226925.1. Lineage (NCBI taxonomy): Bacteria > Bacillati > Actinomycetota > Actinomycetes > Kitasatosporales > Streptomycetaceae > Streptomyces > Streptomyces sp. NBC_00659. The sequence continues at coordinate 615,609 of NZ_CP109031.1, forward strand.
ACGAAGGAGAACAGACATGATGATCCTCGACCTGCAGACGATGGACCTGCCCGAGACCGAGGCCACCCCGATCGACGACACCCTCGCGAGCACCAGCTCCCTGAGCGTGCTCAACTGCGGCACCAGCACCGTGAGCACGCTCCTCTGCCTCTAGCAGGCACCGCCCCGTGAGGGGCGTACGCAGCGCAGCCGGCCGGGCCGCCACCAGCGGCCCGGCCGGTCGCCCATCAGGGCCTGTACCCGCAACAACACGGACGGCGGCACAGCCCACACCCCAATCCCAAGGCAGCCCATCCACCACCACCGCGCTCCCTCGGCGAACCCGACCGGCTTCCGCGGCTCCGCCACCCCGGCCCGACCCCGACTGTTCAGCCGGCCTCAGCCCCAGCAGCCCTCCCTCCGCCGGGTGCGTGTGCCGTACACGACGACGCCCCCTCGCCCACCAGAGAGGTTCCCCGTGGCCGACGAGCCTGCTCCCCACGCTCTCCACACAACGGGCCCGCTGCGGCTGCGCCGTGAGCTGACGGCCGAACCCGGCCCCCTCACCGTCGCACTGCTCCTCGCACTCGCGGCCACCGCCTCCGCCCTCGCCCTCCCCCTCTTCCTCCAGGACGTCATCACCGACTTCTCCGGCCATCACCCACTCACAGGTCACATCACCCTGATGTGCGCCACCGCCGCGGCCGGCGCCCTCACCCAGGCATGCTCAGGCTTCCTGCTCGCCCGCATCGGCGAACGCATGGCGTACAGGCTGCGCATCACCTTGATGGAACACGCGCTGCGCCTGCCCCTGCCCGTCGTCCGGACCCAGGGCACCGGCGAACTCGCCGCCCGGATCACCTCCGACGCGCTCCTGCTGCGCCAGATCGTGGACGTGGCCAGCCAGTTGCCCCTGGCCACCGTGACCATCGCGGCGACCCTGGGCGTGATGCTGTGGATCGACTGGGTCCTCACCGTGGTCACCCTTGTCTCCCTGTCCGCCCTGACCCTCATGGTGATGCTGGTACTGCGCCGTATGCGGGCCAACGTGACCGGCCAGCAGGACGCCGTCGGACACATCGCCCAGCGCTTCACCGCGAACCTGGAGGCCCTCACCACGATCAAGGCCAACCGGGCCGAGCCGCTGGCCACCCGCGCCCTCGCCGAGGACGCCGAACGGCTGCGTTCCGTCTCCCTGGAAGGCGCCCGGCTGGGCACGCTGATCCCCGCCGTGCTCACCCTCGGCAACCAGCTCGCCATGATCGCCGTGATCCTCACCGGAGGCGCGCGCCTCGCCGCGGGCGACATCACCGCGGCCGCGTTCGCCGCGTTCCTCCTCTATCTGCTGCAGGCCATCCCGTCCGTCAACACGCTGGCCACCGGCCTCGGCCGGCTTCAGTCCGGGCTGGCCGCCCGCGACCGCTGCAACGACCTGCTGCTCCTGCCGCCGGAGAACGACCCCACCGACGACGACCAGGCCGCCCCCACCCCCCTGCCCAACGCACCCGCCGTCGCCTTCGACTCCGTCTCCTACACCCATGCCGGAGCCGGCCGGCCCACCTTGCGGAGCATCTCCTTCGCCACCGCCCGCACCGGGCTCACGGCCGTGGTGGGCGCGTCGGGGGCCGGCAAAACCACCACGCTCTCCCTCATCGACCGGTTCATCCGGCCCTCCTCGGGCACCATCACGGTCCTGGGTCACGACATGCGGCACTGGCCCCTGGACGCCCTCCGCACCCGCATCACCTACGTCGACCAGGCCTTCACCCTGCTGGAGGCCACCGCCCGCGAGAACCTCCAGCTCGGCCGCACCACCCCCGCCACGGACGCCGAACTCACCACCGCCCTCGACGCCGTCGGACTCACCGACGACATCACCCGCCTCCCCCAGGGACTCGACACCCATCTCGGCCGCGAGACCGACCTCTCCGGCGGCCAGAGGCAACGCATGGCGCTCGCCCGTGCCCTGCTCTCCGACGCCGACATCGTGCTGCTCGACGAACCCACCAGCCAACTCGACGGCCTCAACGAACAACGCTTCCGGACCGTCATCGAAAAGCTGGCGACGACCCGCGCGGTCATCGTCGTCGCCCACCGGCTCACCACTGTGCAGCACGCCGAGCACGTGATCATGCTCGATCAGGGCACCGTCACCGACACCGGCAACCACCCCGCACTCCTCGCGCGCTGCACCCCCTACCAGCAGCTCATCGCCAGCCAGGCCATCTCCGGACCCTGAGTCCGACGGAAGGGCGGCCAGGACAACACGACGGACGAAGGCGGCCGATCAACGATGACCGGATCGAGCAGGACAGGATCCAACAGGACCGGATCGAGCACGATCGAGCAGGATCGAAGAAGCCACCGCCACCGAGCCGCGACTAGCGTGATCGGCATGACTTCCATCGCATCCATCACCCTCGAAGTGGACGACACGACTGCCGCCGAGCAGTTCTACACCACCGCCTTCGGACTCGGCTCCCGGCTGCGCCTGCGCGCCTCCGAGGCGCCGACTGCAGGCTTCCGCGGATTCACGCTGGCACTCACCGTCTCCCAGCCGGCCGATGTCGTGAGCCTCGTCGACGGTGCCCTCGCGGCCGGCGCCACCTCGCTGAAGCCCGTGTCGAAGTCCCTGTGGGGCTACGGCGGCGTCGTCCAGGCCCCGGACGGCACCATCTGGAAGGTCGCGACCTCGGCGAAGAAGGACTCGGGCCCGGCCACGGGCACCATCGACGAACGAGTGCTCCTGCTGGGCGTCACGGACGTGAAAGCGAGCAAGCGGTTCTACGTCGAGCAGGGGCTGACCGTCGCGAAGAGCTTCGGCGGCAAGTACGCCGAGTTCACCGCGGACGGACCGGACCAGTTCAAGCTGGCGCTGTACAAGCGTGCCGGGCTGGCCAAGGACCTCGGCGTCGCCGACGACGGCAGCGGCTCGCACAGGCTCGCCCTCACCGGCTCCGCCACGGCGTTCACCGACCCGGACGGCTTCACCTGGGAAGCCTCTTCCCTGACGTCTGCACAGTCCTGACCGCCTCCCGGGCACACCGGCCCCTGAGCGGCACTCCCGCCCGCGGCACGCCGCGCCGCCGTAGTCTGTCGGCGTGGCCCGCCCTACCCCGCCGCGCCCAGTGGACGTAGAAGAACTTCCCGTCTGGGACCTGGACGACGAACTCTGGGATGAACTCGAGTTCAGGCTTCCTGGTCAGCGAACCTGGTCGCTCTTCGGCCCGATGCCTTTGATCCTGGCCCGAGTTCCCTCCGGGGCGAACGAGTGGTGGAAGGTGAAGGCGTGCGGCGCGGAGCCGTGGCCGTGGAGGTGTTCCAGCCTGGAAACCCCGTCCTGCCAGGTGGGTGTCACGCCGTCGGAGACCCACCAACACACGTAATTCGGGTGTCCTGTCCTCTCGAACCAGTCGTAACGCCTGTTCAGCGCCTCACGGTGCAGACCGGTGTAGATGGCGTCGAAGGCGGGGTCCAGGTCGGTCCAGAGTGAGAGGGTCGCGGCCAGGGCGGTGGTTTCCACCGTATGGCCCTTGCCGTACCAGGTCGGTACGGCGAACTCTCCCCATGCACCCCAGTCCGCCTCGAAGAGCGCGCCCCGGTCACCGTCTGCCGCTTCAGCATGCGCGAGGTACCCGGGGTGCTGACTGATCTTCCGGTAGACGGCCTCACCGATGTCGTAGAACTCGCGCGTGAGCGGTGCGGGATCGGCGAGAGGTGACTTCAGGACGCCGAAGGTGTACAGCGCAAGGTGGGGCATGCGTCTCTCCCTGGTTGGGGGTGCCTGGTGTGGACCCGGGTCGGTGGCTTTCGCATGGGGCGAGGATTCGTGAGGCCTGACCGACTCATCCCGTCGCGGGTGGCTCAGCCTGAAGGAACTCCTGTGCGGCCGTGGGCGATCGCCGAAGACCAGGTGAAGGTAGCTGCCTCTGCGGGCCCTGTCGAAGTTGCGTTTTCCCTTTCCAAGTGGCCTCTTGCACCGGTCATTGAGGGGCTGGGGCGGTGACGGGCGGGGCCGGCCACGGGGTCGCAGTGATCCACTTCGGCCGATCGGCGCTCAAGCGGTCACAGGCGTCGACATCGCCGGCCGGCTCTTCAACCGGGGCACGCAGGAGTCCTGATCCACCCTTCGGAGCCGGTGATGTGAACGCCAGGCCCCTCGACGGCACAGTGCGCACCCCTCATCCGAATGACGCGGAGGGGCGGACGTCACCGACGCGGGAGGCCGACGGAGGGAAGCGGCAGATCGCGTCGGAAGACGGCCAGGGGGCGACCGGGCCCGTTGTAGTCGTCGATGACGCTCACGTCGAAACCGACACGGCGATGGAAGGCGATCGAGCCGGTGTTCCCGACGGACGTGATCGCCTTCACGGCCTCATGGCCCTCTTCGACCGAACTCACCGCCGAGGACCCGTGCGACGCACAGGTCCTCGGCGGTTCGTCATCCGCTCGTACCGAGGCGCGGAAGGGCCGGGCTCAGGCGTTCACAGAAAGCGCCACAGGTGGTCGGCCGTTCCGTTGTCGTCGTACTGGACCACCTGCGCGCTGTTGCCGGTGGACATACGGTCCACCCCGAGGACTTTCCCGCTGTTCTTGTTCCGGATGCGGTACCAGCCGTCGCCGTCGTCGACCAGCGCCCACAGGTGATCGTCCGTTCCGTTGTCCTCGAACTGCACGACGATCGCGCTGTTGTCCATCGACATGCGGTCGACGCCGAGCACCTTGCCGCTGTTCCCGTTGCGGATGAGATGCCAGCCGTCGCCCCTCTCGATGAGCTGCCAGGCGTGGTCGCCCGTCCCCGTGTTGTCGAACTGCACCACGCGCGCGCTGTTCTCGGTCGACATCCCGTCGACGGCCAGGACCTTGCCGCTGTTCTTGTTGGCGAGTCGGCGGAAGGGCGGCTCCGGTGTCCAGGGCCTGCCGTCGGGAGCCGCCGTGGGGAACGACGTGACGCGAAGCCGCGCGGCACCCATGGGGATGAGGGTGACCGTCTCGACCGGCGCGTCACTGCGGGCGGGAGAGTCCTGCAACGGTGCGACGACGTGTTCGTCGTCCGCGACCCACTCCTGGATCCTCCGGGCCTGCGCCGCGATGGACACGGGAGTGGTGCCGGGTGTGAACGGCTGGTCCGGGACGGCGGTGCCGGTCTGCGCCGGGGTCAGGGAAGTCTCCGGCAGGAGGCCGTAGTTCCATCCGGTGGTGGCGTGGACCTCGTATGCGGGGAACCTGTCGTCTCCCGCGTAGCGGTCGTAGCGTTCGCCGATCTTCAACGAATAGGTGAGGGGGCCCCGTTCGACGCTGACCGCGCCGTGCCGGTCGGGCCACGAGCGCAGTTGAGCCTTCTGAGGCAACCGCAGGCGGACGACGTCGCCGTCGCGCCAGGTGCGGTCGATCCGCGCCCAGGACGGGCCGTCCGAGGAGGTGACCGCAGTACCGTTGACCTGTAGCTGGGGACCTTTGCACCAGCCGGGCAGACGCAGTTGCAGCGGGAAGCGCACCGGACGGGGCGTGGAGACGGTGAGGGTGATCGTGTCCTGGAAGGGATATCCCGTCTCCTCGGTGACGGTGACCGTCGTTCCGCCGGCGACCGTGGCCCGCACACGGCTCGGGGCGTAGAGCGCGGCGACCAGACCGCCGTCGGCGCTCGCGAGCCAGAGTTCCTCGGTGAAGTAGGGCCAGCCCATGCCGTAGTTGTGGGGGCAGCACCGGTACTGGTCGACGCCGGCCTGGAACGCCTGCATGGCGAAGCCGTTCTGGAACTGCCCCTGGGTCTTGGGGCGGTTGTCGAGGTCGACGCTGTTGGCGCTGGTGATGTAGTGCACGGACTTGCCGTCGGGGTCGAGGGACGCCGGGAGCATGTTGAAGGCCAGGTCCTCACAGCGGTCCGCCCATACCGGGTCTCCGGTGATCCGAGTCAACAGCTCGTGGCTGGCCATGAATTCGACGATGCCGCAGGTCTCGAAGCCCTGCCGGGGGTCCGCGAATCCGGGGCGGTAGTTCTCGTCACCGGCCAGCCCGCCGCCGGGGAAACGCCCGTAGGCGCCCATCACGGCATCGTAGGCCTGGTACGTGGCCCGGGTGAGGTCGGCGGAGCCGGTCAGCCGCCCGTACTGAGCGGGCTCCCGGAAGCCCTGGGCGATGTTCACGTTGTGCCGGCTCGGGGTGGCCCCGGTCCAGTCGACGCCGTAGCTGTGCATCTTGGCGGCGAGATCGAGCAGGAACGCCTCGCCGGTACGGCGGTGGAGCCATACGGCGACGTCGAGGCCGTCGCCCCAACGGTAGGACACCCAGCTCGCGTTGAAGGCACCCGGACCCTGAGCGTTCATGTAGCGGAGGAAGCGGACGAGGAACGGCACGATCCGCTGGTCGTGGGTGAATTCCTCGTGCGTCCGCAGTGCTTGCAGGAGCGGCAGGAAGGGCCAGAAGTCCGGTCCGCCGTTGAGTGCCGTGCGTAAGCCGCGGGGCCCGAAGAAGCCGTCGCTCTGCTGGGTCGCGAGGATCGCGTCGACCCACTCGCGCGACCGGGTCAGCGCGTGCGGGTCCCCCGTGGCGATCGCCAGCGGTATGTAGCCACGGAGCCAGTACGGCACCTCCTCCCAGGCGTCGTGCTCGGGATGCGCCCAGCCGGTCGTGGAGAAGTCGAGGAAGTGCGAGAAATTCTCGTACGTACCGCACAGACCGGCGAGTTGCAGCCGGAGCTGCCCGGCGAGCCAGCCACGGGCGACCACGCTTCCGGGCGGCAGCTTCTGGAACGCGTCGGCCGGTGTCGTCTCCGCTCGCGGCTGGGGCACCGCGGCCGCGGCCCTCGCGAACGTGCCTCCGAGGGCGGTGGCGCCCAGCGCGCCGGAGCCCATGGCGAGGATTCTCCGTCTGCTCACTGACATGCAGGTGACCTGCCTTCCCGAAGGGGCCTACTCGCAGTGCGACAACGTTGTCTCGTTCTGTGCGGTAACGCGGGATCCGCCCGTCGGATCATCCGGATCCGGTTCCACGCCGCCACCGGGGCCGGAAGGCGCCGCGGACTTCTACAACGTTGGAAATGGCGCCGCGGACATGACAGCACGGCGGAGTCCGGCTGTCCAGAGAACGCGTCACCGACCATCCGCGCACGCCGACCGCATCCCTGTGAATCCCTGCGAGTCGGCGCCAGGTTCCGGCGGCGCGGGCGGGCCTCAGGTTCCCGCGGCGGATCGCGTGAGGTCCGCGCTCATGGCGCCGTAGTGGGCCGCGAGCCGGGACTGGGAGACCTCGGAGTCGTACACGGCCACTTTGCCGATCGCGCCCTTGAAGTACGACGTGGCGTCGGCGGCGCCGATCCTCAGCGGGGCGTCGGTGTTGCTGGGGGTGATGCCGTATGCGTCGAGGGCATCCTGGTCGCGGAGCACCCCGTTCTTGTAGACCTTGACGTATCCGGTGGGATAAGTGTCGCCCTTGTCCCGGATGTTGATGACCAGTGCGTAGTGGATCCATTCACCGGGCCTGACCCGGTCCTCGAAGTCCTTGCCGTCGCCTGCGGTCTTCGCCGCGTAGGCGACCACCGGACAGTCGGCGACGTCGGCCACCACACCGCCGGCCCTGAGGCGGGCCTGCGCCTCGTCATGGGTAGAGCATGTCCGAGCCGACCTTGACGACACCGGCCTGCCGCACCGACGCCGGCAGTTCGTCGTACAGCGGTGCCTTGACCATGCCGGACGCCGAGGGCGTGACCTTCTTGGGGGTCTGGTCACCGCAACCGGTCAGGGCCAGGGCGGCGGCGCCCGTGATCGCACCGAGCGCGGTGAGGTGTTTCATCACCGTGAAGCCGCGGACGGCAGGTGCGGTCATGGGCGGGTTCCGCCCGAGGGCGCCCGGAGCGGTCGATCCGTCCTGAGCGCGGACGCCCCGTGGTCGCAACCCCGGGAATCCTCCGCATCCTGCCATCCGGACAGCTCCTCTCAGGTGCCCTGTCGCGTCACAAGCCCGACAAGTGACACCTGCAAGTGATCTTAATTCACTATTAGGGCATTTTGCCGCTTCGTGTGCCAACGCGCCGGACTCCTCGCAGGGTGTCGTTCACGCCTGCGGCCGATTCCTGGAGGGACGGGCCTGCCGTGGTCCTCGCGCTCCGACCGCGTCGGATCAGCGGCGGCTTCCCGTCATCGACATCAGCAGGTCGTGGGTCTCGCCGTCGGCGGCCACCACAAGTCCGCGGCCCGACGGCCCGATCGGGGCGCCGTCGATCCCGGTGACGACGCAACCGGCGGCCCTGCACAGGGCGATGCCGGCGGCGAAATGCACGCTCCCGGACAGGTCGCCGCCGTCCGTCACGTACGCGGCGCGCTTGCCGGCGGCGACCCAGGCCAGGGCCAGCGTCGTGGACACGACACGGGGCCGGAAGCGTTCCACGAAGGCGGACCGAGCCAGCAGGTCCACAGCCCGGAAGCCCGGCGCGCCCGGGAACGGCGGGTCCAGATTGACATCCACGAGCCGGGTGGCGGACGTGGGCACCAGCCGGGCATCGCCGCCGTCCCGCCGCACCCACGCGCTCTCCCCGTCGGTGAAGAAGACCTCGCCGCCGAACGGGTCGGCCACCGCGGCGGCACCGCCGCGCAGCGCCACGTTCACGGCCACCAGCATGGTGCCCACGGCGTAGTTCAAGGTGCCGCACAAGGGATCCACCAGCCACTGGCGCGCGGCCCCCGCCGGGCCCTGCGGCCCGCTCTCCTCGCCGAGCACCGAGTCATCGGGTCGGGCGTCGCGAAGGATCCCCAGGATCGTCCTCTCCGCCTCCACATCGGCTGCGGTCGCGAAGTCTCCGGCGCCCTTGTCGATACGGGTGAGGCGCCGGCCGTACATGGCCCGCACCACGTCCGCGCCGGCACAGGCCGCCGCGGTCGCGACGGCGGCATCGTCCAGCCCCGCATACGAGTTGCTCACGTCCCGCACCATATCGGCGGTGGCTCAGGTTCCGGTGCGGCGGCCGGGATCTGTGGGACTGCGGGGCCGATTGTCAGTGGCCGACGCTAGCGTTCGCTGCATAGTCGCACTCGGCCCGGGACGCACTGACCTGGGTGAACTGTGCTCTCATCTGGTGTTCCTGACGCGAAAGGCTGTGGCTCGTGGGGTGGCTGTCGGCGGGTGACGGGTATGAAGTCGCCCTGGTGGAAGGGCGGGTGGCAGCGCGTGCCACCTCGGGCCGGGCGGCGGGACGGCAGCTGAAATCGCTCCCGCGCGCGCTCAAGGACCACCCTGAGGTGGACCGGCTGCGGCGGTTCGCCGAGTGGCTCGAACGGCATGCCACGGCGTGTGTGGCACAGGCGGATGCGTGGATGGTGTCGTCGCTGCCCGTACCCACGGGGCTGCTTGCCCGGGTGTGGCCCGACGAGGCCTGGCAGTCCGCGCTGCGTGATCTGGTGGTGGTCGGCGACGACCCCGACGACGTGGGTTTCCTGCGTGGCGCCACCGACACGGGCGAACTGCGGCTGGTGAACCTGGACGGCGAGACCGTCCGGATCGCCCCGCGCACGGTCACGCTTCCGCACCCGGTACTGCTTCCGGACCTCGACGATCTGCGCGACTTCGCGGCCGAACTGGGCATGGTGCAGCGCGTCGAGCAGATCCACCGGGCCATATGGCGGCAGCCCGGGGATCTCCGCGCCAAGGCCACCGAGGTGAGGGACTTCGCCGGGGGTTCGTTCCGCTCCCGCTTCGCGCTCGCCGCACGGGCCAGTTCGCTCGGCTACCGCGTGTCCGGGGGGTACGCGACCGCCCGGGTGCGGGACGGCGGACGCAGCCTCGAATCCTCGGTGTGGATCGGGGAGCCGTACTGGGACAGCGAGGTCGAGACCGGGGCGCTCACCTGGCGGGACCAGGACGGCCGCGCCCTGCCGCTGGGCGAGGTGGGACCGGTCGCCTGGTCCGAGGGGATGCGGTTGGCCGCGGCGCTGTACGCAGGCCGCGTCATCGAGGAGGGCAAGAACGCATGAGCGGGGGGACGCAGGTGTCGTACGGGGAACTGCTGGCGGCAGGCGCGGTGCTGCCGCCCGACACGGAGAACGCGGGCGAGCAGGGGGTGCCGCTGACGACGCGGGCGTACCGTCACCCGGGCCTGGACGACCGGGTGGTGGTACGGCTGGTCGCGGGCGAGCTGGGGGAGGCGGAGGACCTGGCTGCCGGGTTCCTCGGCCTGGAGCGGGACACCGAGCCCGTCGTCGTCGGGTTCGGGCCGCGCCAGTCGCTGGGCTTTCCCGAATGGGTGCTGGTGCACCACCCGCAGGACGGACACCACGCGTTGCGCGTGGTGCCGGACATCGAGCGGGCCGCGCGGCAGGTCAAGTCCCGTCCGAAGGCGGCTCTGGACGCCTTCGTGGAACTCGGGGAGCGGCTGGCGGCCTCGGTACCGCACTTCCTGCCGACGTTCTACGAGCAGGCCGGGCGGGTGTTCCTGGCGGAGGAGAACGCCACCTACGCGGCCCAGCTGTTCACCCGTGCCCGCAAGGCCGAGGCGGAGCACGGTCTGCCGGTGCAGGAGGAGCGGCTGGACGCCGTGTTCCTGGAGTTCGCGCTCGCCGGGGCGCTCCCGGTGAAGGTGCTGTCGGCCTACGCCAGGGAGCTGGCGGCACGCGTGCCGGCCGAGGACGCGCTGCGGCGCTTCACGCGGCTGTGCCTGCGCCGCACGGCGGGAGGGCTTCCGCCGTCGGTGCAGATGGCGAACGACCTGCGCAAGCTGGCCCGGGGGGCCGGCCGGGACGCGAACCTCACCGAGCAGGACTACGTGTCCGAGCTCCTCACTCTGCCGGCCACCCTGCGGGCGGCGGCCGGCTGGTGGAAGGGGCACCGCACGGCGCTGGTCGCCCTGGCAGCGCGCGAACCACACGTGCGGGGCGCGCTCCTCGATCTGATGCCCGCCGCTCTCGACAGCGACATGCCGGCGATGTGGCTGGAGCTGCTGGAGGCCTCCGGCGCCACCGCGGGGCTGTGGGACGCCTCCCTGCCCGGGGACCAGCGGCCGCAGGACGGTGCCGCGGGCTGGCTGGAGCGGTTCCTCACCTACCGGCAGCGGGCCCGTTCGTGGCGTGACCCCAGTCGCATGGCCGATCTGTATCCGCTGGCGGAACGGATGGCGGACCGGTTGCGGACCGAACTCACCGCGTCCGGCGCCGCGTTGAGGGTCATCGAAGACGTCGACCTGATCGACCTGCTGTTGTCGCTGGACGTTCCGGTGGCCGCCCCGCGGAAGGGCGACGCGCTGCTGCTGACGCAGTGGGCCCTGGGCGAGGGGTGCCGCGAGCTGGTGTCACTGGCCGCCGACAGCCGCTTCCACCCGGCCTTCCGCCGGGGCGCGGACCGGTTCGCCAACGACGACCAGTCACTGCGGGCGATCGCGCTCCTGGCGGCGTCGCCGGGCGGCGGTCCCCTGCTCGCGGACTGGGTGCGCACGGTCGTACGCCGGTTCACCGCCGTGGGCCTGCCCCAGCTGCCCGAGGCGCTGGCCCGGCTGAAGTGGCTGCCCGCCGAGGCGCTGGCGCTGGCAGAGGACGAGGTGCGCGCCGCCGCCGGCACCGACCTCGCACCGGTGCTGGCGCGCACCCTGCGGGCCGGGCTCTTCGACGAACTCGGCTGGCCCGCCTGGGAGGACGCGGTCGCCTCCCTCGTTCCCAAGGCCGACGTCGAGGACGTGGTCGTCGCCGACGCCTGGCCGCACCTCATCGTGGCCGGGGCCGCCCAGGCGCGGGTGATCGGCGCCGAGGGCACGCTCCTCACCCACGACCTGCGGATCCCGTCGAACGGCACCTGGGGCGATCCGGGCTTCCACCACGTGGACGGACAGCTTCTCGTCTACTGGAACGACCGCAACGACGGTCTGCGCGGCTACTGGCACACCCGTCCCGACCGCCCGCAGCCCCTGGAGGGCGCCCGGAACACCCGGGGCACCAGGATGGACTGGTACCAGGGCAACGGACCGATCACCCTGCCTCTGCCCGGCGGCGGCCGCACGACCGGCGGCGGCGTCCTGCACGCCGGGGACACCACCCTGCCCGAGGAGCGGCAGCTTCTCTGCGACGGCCTCTCGTACTGGGTGTGGAGCGCGGACGGCGGCGCGCACGACTGGCACGAGTACGACCCGGCGACGGGTGAGCATGGCCGTGCGAGCAGGCCCGCGTTCCTCGCCGACGCCCTGCGGGACGCCCCCGAGGGCAGCACGTTCGGTGGTGGCCGGCTGAGCCCGTCGCCGACCACCGGCGCCACCCCTGCCTCCGCGCCCGTGGACGGTCTGGTCGGTCTGCGCGTGGTGAAGCTGCCCGACGGCTCCGTGCGCGCCCAGGATCTGGCCGGACACACCGTCACCCTGCCCGCGGACGTCGGCCGGCCCTCGACGCTGGTGGTCTTCCCCGGTGCCGAGGAGGCGCGGGCCGTCGTCCGCGACAGCTGGCGCCTCTCCATCGTGGACGCCGACGGCGTCGTCACCTCGGTGGCCAAGACCGACCGCGCGCCCGGAACCTTCGGCGAGGGCTCGCTGCTGCTGCCGCCGGTGCAGTACTGGGAGTGTCTGACAGCCCGCGACCCCGAGGGCTCCGCGTCGCTGCGGCACATCGACCGCGACACGGCGGCGGCCCTGCTGTCCGCCGCGGGGCAGGAGGACAAGGAGGTCCTGCCCGAGGCGATCCGTTCCCTCCTTCCGGTCACCCACGGCGCGCTGGTCGCGGGGATCGCCGGTGTCGTACGGCACGCGGGCGGTCAGCAGGCCGTCCTGGACGCGGTGGCCGCCCGGCTCACCCGCGCACTCGACGGCGGCCCGCAGGAGGAGGGCCCGGCCGGACCGCCGGACAGCGTGCTCCTCGACGCGACGAACGGTCTCAGCGGAAGCACCCGCTCCTGGTGGAACCGGGACAACGAGTCCGACACCGTCTTCCGTGCCCTGCGCGAGATGAAGCGGGCGGCCCTGCTCCCCGGCTCCGCCGTGACGGAGGAGGGACCGGCGGCGCTGCTTCACCTCGACGGCCGACGGGTGCCCGTCGGCCAGCCGAGCCTGGAGACGCTGCTCGACCGGGTACCCGCGCTGGCCTTCCGGGCAGCCGCCCGCACCACCCCCGAGGACCATCGAGCGGCCCTGCACGCGCTGCTCGCCGAGTTCGACACCCTGGGTCTGGGGCCGGCCCCCGAGCCCTCGCACTGGCGCAAGGTGGAGTTGCACCTGGGAGCGGGCGTGCTGCGCACCCCGTCGGGCGAATGGCGTGAGGGTGCGTGGAACGGGGTGCTGCCCCTGGGCGACGGTTCGTTCATCGCCGTGGTGGGACGCCTCTCGCAGGATGAGGACGGCTGCGTCTTCGCCGGCTTCTTCCATGATCCGGCCGGGCGCTTCGAGACCCCGGAGCCCTACACGCTGCGGGCATCGGCCCCGCTGGGCGAGGACGGGCACGCGGCCCGGCTCGGCGCGTTCCTCGCGGAGCTGTCCGCGCGCGGACCCGCGCCCTGGTTCCCGGACGCCGCCGAGGAGTTCGCGCGGCTGACGGGCGTCACCGAGACCATGGCCAAGCTGATCGTGGCCGGTCTGCCCCAGGTCGACGTCCACGAACGGTCGTTCCTGACCGCCCAGGCATGCGCGGCCATCGGCGTGAAGGCCGCCGCGGCAGCCGTCGCCAAGGAGGAACTGCAGCAGGTGGATCCGGCGATCCGTGCCGCGGTCGTGGCCGCGCTGCTGCCCGGCGAACCCGCCCGCCTGTGGACGGAGGGACCGGACTGGACCGCCGCGGCCGAGGTCTGGAACAGCAGGTTGGGCCGACGGGCCGCCGTACCCGAGGAGTTGCTCAGCGACGCGGTGCGCGCCTTCAAGCACGGGCAGTGGAACGTCCGCCAGGCACTGCCCGCACTGCTCGACCCGGCCGGTGAGCCCCGGCTCACCCGTGACCTCGAGTGGGCGGTCGACGGTGACCGGGTCCAGTGCGTCGACCGGAGCGCGGCCGGATTCGGCGGACCGGTACTGCTCGGCTTCGTCGGACTCGCGGCCTGGCTCGCCCACCGGCTACCGGCGGGCGATCCGATCCGCGCCGCGCTGCCCGCGGCGCTCGCCGCCGTACGCGACCGGCTGTCCCACCCCGGGCTGATGCTCGACCTCGGGCAGTACGTCAGCATCACCGCCTTCCGGAAGACGGCGGGCGCACCGACCGAGGTCGGCAAGGGCTTCGAGCGGTACGGCGCCGTCGTCCTCGCCACGCACGACGACCAGCCCTCCCCCGCCCTGCGGGTCTCCCTGCTCGACGAGGCGGGCCAGGACCCGTACCTGCCCGCGCTGCGCGTCGACGGCCAGCGCCCCTACCAGGTGGAGGTGGCCCTGCGTCTGGCCCGCTCCGCCCGCTTCGAGGCCCTGCTCGCCGATCCGGGTGACCCGCGGGCGGGCGAGCGGGGCAAGGACGGCACCTGGTGGCCGCAGGACCCCAGCCGCTCCGTGCCGGATCTGGTGACCGAGGCCGCCAAGGAGTACGGCCTCGGGGAGGACGCCGCGGCGCTCTATCTGATGCTGCTCGCCATGCCCGACCCGACGGACCGGATGACGGCCCGGTGGACGGGGTGGAAGCCGGCCCGTCTCAAGGCGGCCCGTGCCGAACTGGCCGCCACCGACCTGGTGGTGGAGGCCAGCCGCACCCGGGCCGGGCGTTCGCTGTTCCTGCCCGGCGGCTGGGTGGTGCCGAGGGCTCCGCGCGTTCCGCTGGAGCAGTGGAAGCGGCCCCTGTACGACGACCTGCTGTGGCAGGAGGAGGCTCTGCTCGCCGTGATCGTGCCGACCGAACCGGTCGCGGAGCTGTACCGAAGGGTCTGGCAGCAGGTCCAGGAGGGCGGCGGGCCCCGCTTCGAGAAGTTCGAGGCGCGACCGGGCCGCCGCCGCTGACCCACCGCAGGGGCCCGGGCGACCGCTCCGGGCCCCGACACCTTCCGCCCCTCACCGCACACGTATTCACCAAACCACTCACCACCGACGTACCTACCGAGCAAGGAACACGCATGACCCCGACCGACACGGCGACGGCCCTTCCGGCGCGGCAGACGCTGCCCGCCGAGGAGCGCCACGCCACCGAACTCGCCTTCCTCGCCGCCCACGACACGGGCCCCCGCCCGCCGGGCTGGCGGCTGACTCCGCGGGCCGTCATCACCTTCGTGTGCGGCAGCGGCGGCGAGCCCCTCGAACTCCCCGGGCGCCACGACACGCTGCCCGGCCGACTGGTGATCGCCCCCAAGTTCGTCGGTGAACGCGCCCTGGTGGAGAGGTGTGTCGTCACCCTCGCCGGAGAACGCGGTCTCCTGCTGGTCGGTGAGCCGGGCACGGCCAAGTCCATGCTCTCCGAGCTGCTGTCCGCGGCCATCTGCGGCACCAGCGCGCTGACCGTCCAGGGCACCGCGGGCACCACCGAGGACGCCTTGCGCTACGGGTGGAACTACGCCCTGCTGCTCGCCCAGGGGCCGACACCGACGGCGCTGGTCGACTCCCCGGTGCTGGCCGCCATGCGCGCCGGGCGGGTGGCCCGCGTCGAGGAGATCACCCGCTGTCTTCCCGAGGTCCAGGACGCCCTGGTGTCGATCCTGTCCGACCGGCGTATGAGCGTGCCCGAACTGGCCGGCACCGAGGACGCCCAGGTCGCGGCCACCCCCGGGTTCACCGTCATCGCCACCGCCAACCTCCGCGACCGCGGTGTCTCGGAGATGTCCGCCGCGCTCAAGCGCCGCTTCAACTTCGAGACCGTGCACCCGATCGCCGACGTCGAGGCCGAGACCGCGCTCGTACGGCGGCAGGCGGTCGCGGCCGTCGAGCGGGCGGGTGCCGCCTTCGGCGTCGACGACGCGGTCCTTGACGTGCTGGTCACGGTCTTCCGTGACCTCCGGGCCGGGCGGTCCGCGGAGGGCTGGGACGTGGAGCGGCCCGGCACGGTCATGTCGACGGCCGAGGCGGTGCAGGTGGCGGTCTCCCTCGGAGTGGCCGCCGCCTACCTTCCCGGGGCCGACACCCTCGATCTGGTCCCCGGTCACCTGCTGGGCGTCGTCCGCAAGGACGACCCCGCCGACCACGCGCGGCTGCTCGGCTACTGGGACGGTCCGGTGCGCCGCCGCGCCGAGGACGGTTCCGCGGTGTGGCGCCGGCTCTGGGACCTGCGGGAGAACCTCCGGTGACGTACACCCAGGATCCACGGGCGGCCCTCGCCGCCCTCGCCGGCTCCGTGGCGCCGTACCTGCTCGGCGTACGGCACCACAGCCCGGCGCTCGCCGCCGCGGTGCCCGCCCTGCTCGACGCGTGCGGGGCGGAGGTCGTGTGCGTGGAGCTGCCCGCCGACTTCCAGCCATGGCTGCCCCATCTGGGCGCGCCGGGCGTGGTCGCGCCGGTCGCGCTCGCCGGGGCGGGTGAGAACGGTCGGCTCGGCTTCTATCCGTTCGCCGACTTCTCCCCCGAGCTGGCCGCGGTCCGCTGGGCGCGGGACCGCGGGGCGGACGTCGTGTGCTGCGACCTGCCGATGTCCGATCCCCTGTGGACCGCGGAGGGTCCCCTCCCGTCGGGTGACACGCGGACCGCGGTCGCCGAGGAGGCGCCCGTCGGTGTGTCCGTCTCCTTCGGGAACGCTCTCGCCGCGTCCGGGACCGGCCGTGACGGTGACGATCTGTGGGACCGCTGTGTAGAGGTACTCGCCCCGGGATCCACCCCCGAGGCGATCCGCCGCGCCGCGCTCGGTGTCGGCTGGGCCCTGCGCAGCGACGCCGAGGCCTCGGGCGGGGCACCGGCGCTGGACCTCGCCCGTGAGGCCCACATGCGCGAGACGATCGCCCGCGCCGCCCATGACGGGCGCCGGGTCGCGGCCGTCGTCGGCGCGTTCCACGCCCCGGCGCTGACGGCGATCGCCGCCGCGCCCGGCACGGCTCCGGGTGTCGCCGACGAGGGGGCGGCGCCGCTGGACCGCAGTGCCGGCACGAAGGATCCGGAGGTCGTCACCTCCCTCGTCCCCTACGCCTTCGATCTGCTGGACTCCCGCTCCGGCTACCCGGCCGGCATCCGGGACCCGCGCTGGCAGCAGGCGGTGTTCCGGGCCGGCGGCGACCCCGAGCGGGTGCGCGACGCGGCCGCCCGAGCGGTCACCGACGTGTGCCGGGAACTGCGAGCGGCCGGGCACCCCGCCGGAACGGGCGAGGCCGCCGAGACCCTGCGGATGGCGGGCGACCTCGCGCGCGTGCGCGGACTCACGGCACCCGGGCGGGGCGAGGTCGTCGAGGCGCTGACGAGCGTGATGGGCCAGGGCGAACCGCTCGGGCGCGGCCGGGCCCTCGCGCGGGCGCTCGAAGTGGTCCTGGTCGGCACCGAGCGGGGCCGGATCGCACCGGGCACACCCCGTTCCGGGCTCGGCCCCTCCGTGGAGGCGGAGGTCGCCGCGCTGCGGCTGCCCGGCCCCGACGACCCCGCGACGCGCGAGGTACGGCTCGATCCGCTCCGCTCCGCCCTCGACGGCCGCCGCGAAGTCCTGCTCCAGCGCCTCGCCGTGTGCGGCGCGGGCTACGGCGAGACCGTGGCGGTGGCCGGTACGGGCGACGCGGCCGCGCTGACGACCCGCTGGCGGGTGTCATGGGCACCGGCCGTCCCCGTACGGCTCGACCTGGCCGGGATGCGGGGCGTGACCCCGGCCCTGGCCGCCGAGGGCACCCTGCGGGAGACCTTCCGCCGGGAGTCCGCGGACGGCGGGCCCACCTGCGCCCACGTCCTCGCGGCACTCGGCGCCGCCGCCCGCTGCGATCTGCCCTCGCTGGTGTCGGAGCGGCTCGCCGACGCCGCCGCACTGTTCCCCGCGACGGCCACCCTGCCCGAACTCCTGGCCGCACTCGATCTGTTGGAGGCTCTGTGCCGCGGCCATCTGCCCGGCACCGGCCCGGACACCCGGCAGGCCGCCGCCGAGCTGGCCACCGATCTGCTGGAGTCGGCGGTCCGCACCCTGCCCGGACTGGCGGGCAGCGACCGGCCGGAGGACACGGCCGCGCTGATCGAACTGGCCTCGCGGGCCGGTGAACACCGCCTCGGACTGCGGATGGACGACGCCCTCGGCACCCTCGCCCGCACCGGCTCACCACTTGTCCAGGGCGCCGCGCTGGCCGCCCGGGTGCTGCTCGACCTCGACGACGCCACCGTCCTCGGCGCACGTACAGCGGGCTGGATCGACACGGCCACCGGCCCTGAGGCGCGGCATGCTCTCGGCCGCCGCCTCGGCGGACTGCTCGGCGGCGCGGCCGCGCTCCTCCAGTCGGCACCGACGGCACTCGACCCGCTTCTCGACCGCGTCGACACCCTCACCGACCCGAACTTCCTCGACCGGCTGCCCGCCCTGCGCGCGGGCTTCGACACGCTCACCCCCGCAGGCCGCGACCGACTCCTGCACACGATCACCGAGCGGCTCGGTGACCGACTCGACCTGTCGCTCACCGCCTCGCCGCGACTCCTCGCGCTGTGGACGGCTGCGGACGCCGCGGGGCGCGCGGCCCTGCACGCGCTGGACCTGCCCGCGGGGACGGACGCCGCTCAAGCGGGGGACCCCGGGATCCGCGCGGTCCCCGGCCGTCCCAAGACGGCCGAGCACCCCGCGTCCGTACCCTCCGCACCGACGCACTCGGCGGCCACAGCCGCCACCACAGCACCGTCCGCCCCGCTCCGGATCACCCCCACCGACCGCTGGCGGCTTCTGCTCGGCCGGGAGACCGACAAGCTCCCGCGGCACGCCCGCCGCTACGCGCACGCGCTCGACGAGCTGTACGGCACCGGCCGCGGTGAAGGCTCCGCCGACCTCGGCCGGGAGGGCGCTTCCCCGGGCCGGGGCGGTGGCCGCGAGGCGTCCTTCCCCACGACCCGCGACTGGGCCGAGGAACTGGAGGCGCTGTTCGGAGCACAGGTCCGGGAGGAGGTGCTGGCCCGCGCCGCCGACCAGGGCCGCAGCGACGTACTGGCCGAACTCGACCCCGCCGCGGTCCGCCCGTCGGTCGATCTGCTGACCTCGGTGCTGTCCCTGGCGGGCGGGATGCCCGAGAAGCAACTGGCCGGCCTGCGCCCCCTCGTACGACGTCTGGTCGATGAACTGGCCAAGGAACTCGCGACCCGGATGCGCCCGGCCCTCACCGGGCTCGCGACGCCCCGCCCCACCAGGCGGCCCGGCGGACGGCTCGACCTGCCGCGCACCCTGCGGGCCAACCTCGCCCACGCACGCCGCACGGCCGACGGACGAACCGTGGTGGTGCCGGAGCGGCCGGTGTTCAGCACCCGCTCGCGCAAGGAGGCCGACTGGCGCCTGATCCTCGTGGTCGACGTGTCCGGGTCGATGGAGGCCTCCGTCATCTGGTCGGCCCTGACGGCGGCCGTCCTGGGCGGCGTCCCCACCCTGTCCACCCACTTCCTCGCGTTCTCGACGGACGTGATCGACCTGACGGACCGGGTCGACGACCCGCTCTCGCTGCTGCTGGAGGTACGGGTCGGCGGCGGCACCCACATCGCGGCCGGGCTCAGCCATGCCCGTTCTCTGGTCACGGTGCCCAGCCGGACGCTCGTGGTCGTGGTGAGCGACTTCGAGGAGGGCTACCCGCTGGGCGGCCTCCTCGGTGAGGTACGGGCCCTGGCGAGTTCCGGGGTGCATCTGATGGGATGCGCCGCCCTGGACGACACCGGCAACCCGCGCTACTCGGTGCCCGTCGCGCAGCAACTCGTCGCGGCCGGCATGCCCGTCGCCGCGCTCAGTCCCCTCGCCCTCGCCCGCTGGGTGGGCGACCGTCTCCGCGGAGATACCCGATGAACGCCGAACTGCCCCTGGTGGCGCCCGATGTGGTCGCCTCCGCCGTGGAGGGCCTGACGAGCAGGCTGCGCAAGAAGCTGGACGCCGCGATCACGTCGTACGCGGCCCTGCCGGTCCTCGCCGACGGCACGGTCCGGCGTGTGCGGTGCGGTGAGGACGCGGAGGTCGTTCTCACCCCGGGCCCGTCCGGCGCCGTCACGGACGCGGGCCAGGTGGTGTGCAGTTGTCTGCTCGCCCCCCGGTGCCTGCACAGGGCCGCCGTCCTCGGTGCCTGCCCACTGGCCGATCCGGACGCCGAAGCGGGGACCGCGGACGACAGCGCGCCGCAGGAGAGCTCCGAGACGGGTGCCGACACGGCCCTCGGCGCTGCGACCACCAGAGCTCCCGTCGCCCCGCGCGCCACCGTTCCCGGGGCAGCGCCCATCGCTGTTCCCGCCGCATCGCCCAGCGCAGTTCCCGGGGTGGCGCACACCGCCGCTGCGACCGCGTCGCACACCCCGGATGCCGTCAACACAGAAGCCGTCACCGAGCCCGGGGAGGCCGTCTCCCTCACCGAGGCCCAACTGGCCGCCGCATCCGACCTGTGGACGGCGGCCGCCGCGCTGCTCGCCGCCGGGGTGCCCGCGGCGGGCGCGGTCCCCCAGGCCGGGTTGCTGCGGGCCGCGCACACGGCCCGGCTCGCCGGGCTGCACCGCGCCGAGGCAGCCGCGCTGCGGGTCGTACGAGGGCTGCGTGGCGCGCGTGCCCGCCATGACGGGCACCGGCTGGCCGACCTCGTCGCACAGGTACGGGAACTGCTCCTCACCACGGCCCTGTTGGGCACGGGAACCCCAGGTCCGGCGCTGATCGGCACCGCCCGCCGCGCCTACCGGCCGGGCGGCAGCCTGCGGGTCCACGGGGTCTGCAGCGAGCCGGTGATCGCCGCCACCGGCTACAGCGGCGTCGTCACCCATGTCGTCTCCGACGACGGACGCTGGTTCTCGGTCGCCGACGTCAAGCCCGGTGGACCGGCTCGTGCCCAGGGCGCGGCCACCGCGACCGTGGCGCTCGGATCGGGAAACCTCGATCACGCCCAGCTCGCCCGTGGGGGGATGCTGATCTCCGGCGCGACGGTGTCCGAGGACGGCCGCCTCGGCTCCGGCAAGGGGGTACGGGCGACTCCGCTCCCCGGTGGGTCGTGGGCCTCGGGTCCGCTCGCCGCGCTGTTCGCCCGTCCGCTCGCCGAAGCTGTCGCCGAGCGGTTGACCGTGGCGCCCGACGCCGACCCGGAGCGCACCGAGCAGGCCGCGCGCGAGCTGGTCGGCTGCGACCTCGTCCTCGTCGGGGCGGCCGGGGATCACTTGATCGCCCGGGAGCTGTCCCCCGGACGGCCGGACACCGAGGGGGTCCTGATGCGGCTGGTCCCGGCCAACGGCCACGCCGGCCTCGCCCACACGGCCAACTTCCGGCGGCTCGCTTCCCGGCCGGGGCTGCGGCTGCGGGTCATCGGCCGTCTGGACCCGGAGCGTGCCGCCACGCTCCGCCCGCTGGCCGTCGCCCCGCTGCCGGGGACCGAGGCGACACTGCGACTGCCCGCGGAGTGGCGGGGCCACGCCGACCTGGGCTACAACCGGCTGGAGGGCGCGCACTTCCCGCCGGCGGATGTCGTAGGGGCCACCACCGTGCCCGGTGCGGACGGACCGGGCGACGAAGCGCCGGACCCGCTGGCGCAGGCGCCGCTGTGGCGGCTGCGGCGGCTGGTCGAGGTCGCCGTGTCGGGTGGCCGCAGAGCCGTCGCGGAACCCGCGCGCGACGGCGATCTGCGCGGGGACTGCGCGGCCTTGCGACGCGGTGGTTTCCCTACGGCGGCGGACCTGGCGGCCGGTCTCACGGCGGAGGCCGACCGGCGCACCCGTGACGTCTTCGGCCGCACCGGTGGGTCCGACCCGGACCGCTACGCACGGGCCTGGCTCGCCGCGGCCGTCTATCTGGCGGGCGTCGAACGGGCCTTGGTGCGGGCCACCTGGCAGCCGGGGGCCGCCGGTTCCTGATCAGCCGTTCTGCCGTGGCAGGCGCACCACCTGGACGAAGAAGTCGTCGATCTGGCGGACGGCCGCGATGAACTGGTCCAGATCGACCGGCTTGGTGACATAGGCGTTGGCGTGCAGTCTGTAGCTGCGCAGGATGTCCTCCTCCGCCGCCGAGGTGGTGAGGACGACGACCGGGATGTGGGACAGGGCCGGGTCCGACTTGATCTTCTCCAGGACCTGGCGGCCGTCGTACTTGGGCAGGTTGAGGTCGAGGAGGATCAGGTCGGGCCGTGGTGCGTCGGCGTGGGCGGCGCGCCGGTAGAGGAAGTCGAGTGCCTCCTCGCCGTCGCGGACCACGTGCAGGTTGTTGCCTATCTTGTTGTCCTCGAACGCCTCCCGGGTCATCAGCTCGTCGCCCGGGTCGTCCTCGACGAGGAGGACGTCGATGGGGGTGCCGGCGGGAGTTGTCATATCAGGGCCCTGTCCTCGGTGCTGTCGTGAACGGTGTCCGCCGTGTCGGTGGACGGGATGGTGAAGCAGAAACGCGTGCCGTCGGTGTGGTCCGTGTCGATCCAGATGCGGCCGCCGTGGTATTCGACGATCTTCTTGCACAGCGCGAGGCCGATGCCTGTTCCACCGTAGGCATCGCGGGCGTGCAGCCGCTGGAAGATGACGAAGACCTTGTCCTCGAACTCGCCGGGGATGCCGATGCCGTTGTCGGTGACACAGAAGCGCCAGGAGCCGGAGTCCTCCGGGTCTCGCTCACAGGTGATGCGGATGTGTGGCGGGTGGTCGGGGCGGCGGAACTTGACGGCGTTGCCGACCAGGTTCTGCCAGAGCATCGTGGCCAGGGTCGGATCCCCCACGACCTGGGGCAGTTCGTCCGGCCGGTCGATGCGGGCGCCGCTTTCGGTGACCGAACTCTCCAGATTGGCCAGTGCCTTGCTGAGCGACTGGTCCAGGTCGACGGGAAGGCGGGCGTCGTTGACGCGGCCCACGCGGGAGAAGGTGAGCAGGTCGTTGATGAGGACCTGCATGCGTTTGGCGCCGTCCACGGCGAAGTCGATGTACTGCCGTGCGCGGTCGTCCAGTTGGTCGCCGTAGCGCTTCTCCAGCAGCTGGCAGAACGAGGCCACCTTGCGCAGGGGTTCCTGGAGATCGTGGGAGGCCACGTAGGCGAACTGTTCGAGTTCGGCGTTGGAGCGGCGCAACTCCACCGCCTGCGCGTCCAGGTCGGCGGTCTGCCGGGTGAGGATCTCCCGCTGCTCGCGGGTGGAGCCCAGCTCGGCGACGATCCGCTGGCGCATGTTCTCGACGTCGCCTGCCACGGCGGTGAGGTCGACGGGCCCGCCACCGGTGATGGCATGGTCGAAGTCGCCCTGCGCCACCCGGCGTGTGGCGATCCGCAGGTCGTCCAGCGGGCGTGTCACCAGGACGCGGATCAGGATCGTCAGCACCACACCGGTCAGCAGGAACACGACGACCATGGCGATGAGCACCGCGTCGCGGACCTTCCGCGAGGACTCCAGCTGGTCTCGGCCCTCCTCGACCGC
Source organism: Streptomyces sp. NBC_00659 (assembly GCF_036226925.1). Classification (NCBI taxonomy): domain Bacteria; kingdom Bacillati; phylum Actinomycetota; class Actinomycetes; order Kitasatosporales; family Streptomycetaceae; genus Streptomyces; species Streptomyces sp. NBC_00659. Next base: position 638,928 of record NZ_CP109031.1, read on the forward strand.
CGTCACCAGTCCGGCGATCTGCTGGGCCGACGCGCCGCGGATACGGTCGAAGGACTTCTTGCCGCGTTCGGCGGTCGCGGAGTCGATCGTGCGGGGCTCGCCCGGTGTGACGCCGTCCACGAGGGGTTCGGCGTAGGCGCGCCGCCAGTCGGCCGCCCGCTTCTCGACCGTCTCCAGTTCGCGGAGCAGTTCGGGTCGGTCACCGATGAGGGCGCGCATCCGGGCGACGGCGCGGGCCTCGTCCTTCCGGCCCTGCACATACGGCTCCAGGAACCGGCGGTCGGCCGCGATGGCGTACCCGCGGATTCCCGTCTCCTGGTTCACCAGGGCCGACTGCAGCCGGTAGGCCTCCGTCTGCGCGGGCTCGACGTCCATGAGCAGATGGTCGGTGACCGAGGTCGTGCTCCGGAGAAGCCCCGCGCCGATCCCCGCGCCCACGACCACCAGCAGCGCCATGAACGCCAGTACCAGCCTGATCCAGCCCTGTACCGTCAGCCGTCGTCCGGCCCACCGCCCGCCGGTCATGTTCCGTGTCCCGTCCTCGAAGTCACTGTTCTCCCGTACGTTCTTCACACCCGTCAGCCCCAGCGCAGATAGAGCACGGCGACGTCGTCGGCCAGGCCGCCCTGCGTCTCGGCCAGTGCCTCGGCCCGGTCGATGAGTCCGTCGACGAACGCGGCCGGGGGCAGACCGTCCAGTTCACGGGCCATCGCCAGCAGTCCCTCCTCGCCCAGCCGCTCCGTGCCGCGGCCGACGCGCCCCTCGAAGAGGCCGTCGGTGAACAGCACCATCGCCGCGCCCTCGGGGAGCTCCAGTTCCTCGACGGGCCAGCGTGCTCCGCCCGGAATGATGCCGAGCGCCGGGCCGCCCGGGACCTCCACCCACTCGACGCCGCCGGTCCCGCACAGCAGCACGCCGTGATGGCCCGCCCGCACCATCCGGACGCGTCGCCGGCCGGGGCCGACGCTGAGGACGACCAGGGTGGCGAAGACCCCGTTCCTGGCCCGCTCGGCCATGAGGATCTCCTCGAGCCGGCCCACCTGGTCGGCACCGGTGACGCCGCTGAGCACCAGGGTGCGCCAGGCTATGCGCAGCGCGACCCCGAGGGCGGCCTCGTCCGGACCGTGTCCGGAGACGTCACCGATCAGGGCGTGCACGGTGCCGTCGGCGCTCTGCACGATGTCGTAGAAGTCCCCGCCCAGCAGCGCGTGCGCGCGGCCGGGCCGGTATCGGGTCACGACCTCCACGCCGTCCCCGCGCAGCAGGGGGCGCGGTAGCAGCCCCCGTTCCAGGCGGGCGTTCTCCCGGGCCTGCATCTGGCTGGCCTGCAACGCCACGGCGTCGCGCTCGGCCTGCTTGCGCTGGATCGCGTAGCGCACCGCCCGTCCGAACAGCTCCGGTTCGACCCGGCCCTTGACCAGGTAGTCCTGTGCGCCGGCGGCCACGGCCGCCAGACCGGTTCCCTCCTCGGCGAGTCCGGTCAGGACCACGACGGCGACGTGTTCGGCACGCTCGCGCACCCTCGACACCGCTTCCAGGCCCTGCGCGTCCGGGAGGTGCAGGTCGAGCAGCACACAGTCGGGGACCTCGGACGCGAGCACGTCACAGGCTTCTGCCATCGAACGCACCCAGCGCAGACGCATACCGAGTGCGCTGTCGGCGACCATCTCCTCCACTAGCAGCGCGTCGCCCGGGTCGTCCTCGACGAGCAGCACCGACGGCTCTTCCGTCCCCCAGGCCGCGGCGCGGTCCAACTCGGGCGAAGCCACGCCGGCAGCCCCGGGCTGCGACGTCATCATTGAATGAACCCCCACACCCGCCACCACTCCGCCGCTTCATGACGGACAACTCCGCGAGCATACTCACGCTCGCATCGGCTTACGTGGACAGGACTTCTGTTCGTGACTCCGCGCCCGGGCCGGCGTCGGCGACGATGAACGATCTCGCTCCGGGAGGGTGGCCGGAGCCGCGTCGGTGTCGGTCCGCCTCCAGCCTATCCGCCCCACCGGCCGTCCCTGCGGCGGAATTTCGTTGCCGTGCCGGACGGGAGGGCTCAGACTCGGATCATGACCGACATGGGGGCGTTCCGGGAGTCAGTCACCGCCTGGGCGGCCGGTGGCCCCGGTGACCTCGCGCGCGAGCTGGCCGCGCGGCTGTCCGTGAGGACGGTCGTTCTGCTCGAAGGGCCGAGCGATCTCGCGGCGGTCGACGCGCTCGCCGCGAGCCGCGGCCGGGATCTGGAGGCCGAAGGGGTCTGTGTGCTGGCGATGAACGGCGCCATGAGCGTGGGCCGCTTCGCCCGCCTCCTCGGCCCCTCGGGCCTGGGCCTGCGTCTCACGGGACTGTGCGACGAGGCGGAACGGGGCTACTACGCCCGCGCCTTGGAACGGGAAGAGGACGGTCCGGAAGGGAACACGGCGCGGCGACAGGAGTTCTTCGTCTGCGCGGCGGATCTGGAGGACGAGCTCATCCGCGCGCTGGGGGTGTCCCGGGTGGAGGAGCTCGTCCGGGCGGAGGGTGATCTGCGCGCCCTGAGGACCTTCGTTCGTCAGCCGGCACAGCACGGCCGTTCCCCTCAGCAGCAGTTGAGGCGCTTCCTCGGGACGAAGAAGGGCCGCAAGATCCACTACGGCCGTGTCCTCGTCGAGGCCCTCGCCCCCGACCACGTACCCGCTCCGCTCGACGGCTTGCTCGCCGCGGTGTGAGCGCTCCGGACAGCTCACAGGCCCCTTCTTCTCAGCGGCTCGGTCACATCGATGTCCGAGGTCACGTCGATGTCCAGGGTCACATCGATGTCGGTCCGGGGTCACAGATTCGCCCACGCCGTAGGCATGATCCGGCGAACGGACGATGATTGCCGTCATGCCTTTAGCGACCGCGTTCACGACGTTGTTCGGTGTCGAGCACCCCATCGCCCTTGCTCCCATGGGCGGATCGGCCGGCGGCGAGCTGGCGGCGGCCGTCTCGCGCGGGGGCGGACTCGGCCTGCTCGGTGCCGGCGGGGGCGATCCGGACTGGCTGGCGCGTGAGCTGCCGATCGTGGCGGGGGCCGGAAAGCCGTGGGGAGTGGGGTTCCAGACCTGGGCGGCCGGAGCAGCCGTGATCGAGCAGACGCTGGAGTACGGCCCGGCGGCCGTGATGTTCTCCTTCGGCGATCCGAGCCCGTACACCGAACGGGTCCGTGAAGCGGGCGCGGCCGTGATCATCCAGGTCACCGATCTCGACGAAGCCGGACAGGCCGTGGAACTCGGGGCCGACGTCATCGTGGCGCAGGGCACCGAGAGCGGCGGGCACGGCGGCCGGCACGGGCGGTCGACGCTCCCCTTCGTACCCGTCGTCGTGGACATGGCCGAGGGCGTGCCGGTGCTGGCGGCCGGCGGGATCGCGGACGGCCGGGGTGTCGCGGCCGTCCTGGCCCTGGGCGCCGCCGGGGCGGTCATCGGCACCCGCTTCCAGGCCACGGCCGAGTCCCTCGTCGATCCCGTGACGGCCAAGGCGCTCGTGGACGGACGCGGACAGGACACGGAGCGAAACCGCATCCTCGACATCGCGCGGAGTTCCCGATGGCCGTCGAAGTACACGGCCCGCACCCTGGGTCACCCGTATCTCGACCGGTGGCGGGGCCGGGAGACAGAACTCGCGGCGGACCCTGCGGCGGCACGCCTTGCCTATCAGGCCGATGTGGCGAGCGGGAATGTGCCGGCACTGCCGGTCTGGGCGGGCGAGGGCGTCGACCTCGTGACCGACCTGCCCCCTGCGGCCGAGCTTGTCGCCACGCTGGCCTCCGAGGCCGGACGGGCCCTGGCCCGAGCGGGACGCGGCTGACCGGAGCGCTGCTCCAGAACTTGACGGTCCGCCATCACCGCCGGGAAGGCCTCGGCCTCCTCACGCACCACACCAGGCACGACTTCGCGAAAGACGGGAAGTCGCCCTGACGGAATGTCACCATTGCCCGGGAAACCGTTCGGGCCCGCCCCTCCGCCCCCCGTCGACCTCCGGCACAGCGCCACCGCTCGTCCCCTCGGATTCAACTCATCGGCCGTGGAAACCCGTTCCTAGCAACCCACCTCCACTCCCTCGTACGCACACGACCGGCCGAGCCTCGGCGGTACGCCCCGCAGCGCCTCGTGAGACTCGACCGGTCCGGTCTACGGCATCGCCGGAACAGGAGCACACCCATGCGCCTTTACGCCCAGACCCCAGCACGCCGGAGCCGGCAGGTGGTCGCCGACCTGATCGCCGTGACACTGATCGCGGTCGCGGTGAAGTTCGCCCTGGTGGTCCACCACGCGATCATGCTGCTGGCCGAGCCGGGGCGAAAGGCCCAGAGCGCGGGCGACAGCCTCGCGGGCGGTCTCGACGACGCCGGGGACGCGGCGTCGAAGGTGCCGCTCGTCGGGAGCTCACTGAAGAAGCCGCTCAGGTCGGCGGCCGACGCCGCCACCGGTCTCTCCGACGCCGGACAGTCGCTGGAGGACCTGGTGGGCCGCGTGGCCCTGCTGGCCGCGATCGCCCTGATCGTCCTCTCGGTGGCCTTCGTCCTGGTGCTGTGGCTTCCGCCGCGCCTGCGCTGGATCCGGCGCAGCGCCACCACCCGCCGTCTCCTGGACGCTCCCGGAGGCGCCGACCTGCTCGCGCTGCGCGCCCTGACCGGACCGCAGCGCGACCTCACGGCGATCCCCAGCCCGCCGGGCGGCCTCGCCGACGCCTGGCGACGCGGAGACCAGCAGGTCATCGCCGACCTGTCGACCCTGACACTCAGGCAGGCGGGCCTGCGGCCGTGAGCCGGTGGGCTTGCGGCCGTGAGCCGGTGGCGGGCACACCTCAAGTAGCGCGGTCGGGACTCGTGGTGAGGGTTCCTGAGGCGGAACCCGCTGTTCGAGTGTGGCGGGACCGGCTGGACCCGGCCGTCCGTTCGGGTATGCCGGCCCATGTCACCGTGCTCTTCCCCTTTCTCCCCGAGAGTCGTTTCGACTGCGACACGTTGGCCGCCATCGACGCCATCCTCGGGCGTCACAAGCCCTTCGAGGCCCGGTTCGAGCGGTTCGGGCGGTTTCCCGGGATTCTGTATCTCGCCCCGGAACCGGCCACCTCGTTTCGCGCGCTCACCGAGGCCATCGTGGACAGCTGGCCCGAAACCCCGCCTTTCGGCGGGGAGTTCGCCGAGATCGTGCCGCATCTGACCATCGCCCAGGGGCAGGACGACACCGTCCTGGACAAGGCCGAGGCCGACCTTCGAGTCCGGCTCCCCGTCGTCTCCCGCGTAGCGTCGGTCGATCTCCTGGTCCACGACGGATCGCGGTGGCAGCAGCGAGCGTCGTTCGCGCTCTGGGGATCCAGGCCGTAATCCGCTGATCGGGGACGTAAAAGCCCGGCCCGGAGAGAAAACCGTCGGCCCTCAGCGGCCGGACGGTGGCTCGAAGCAACCCGGCTCGGAGAGCATCAGGTCAGTTGCTTGTGCATGACGATGCACGGGCGGCCGTACTGGCGGTCGGTGCGACGGTCGATCTCCTGCCATCCCAGGGAACTCCAGAAGGCCAGAGAGGCGGGGGTGTTCTCCAGGACCGCCAGCCTGACGCCGGGCCTGCTTTCGCGCCGGTAACGCTCTTCCACCAGGCCGGCCAGGCGCCTTCCGATCCGTTGCCGGTGAAGGCTCCCGTGCACCAACAGCAGTCCGATCCACGGGTGTCCGTCGGTGGGATGACGGTCGAGCAGACACAGCAGACCGACGATCCGGTGCCCCTCGTCACGGGCGAGCAGGACCTCGCAGCCCTCGGTACCCGCCTCTTCCCGCAGATCCGCCTCGACCCTGTCGGCCGGAATGTGCTCGGGGTCGTACTCGCCTGCGGCACGGCAGTACTCCGGATTGCTCGCGTAGAGGCCGACCACCTCGGCGATCTCCTCCGGGGAGAAACGGAGCGGTGTGAGTGACAGGTATGACATCCAGGCAGGCTAACCAGCCGCGCCGGCAAAACAGCCGCCGACCGTCCCCCTGCGGCAGTTCATGCTCGGTGCGACGGCGGCTCGATACGGCAGCTCGGGCTCGGTACGGCGGCTCGGGCTCGTTGCGTCGGTGCGCGTCGGCGGTGATGTGACGTGGGTCGCATGCACTCGTGTCACAAGCAGGCGGGCTGCCTCGTCTCGGGGGTGTGACCACTCACGAACAAAAGGGGCCCACGATGGACGCACGACTGAACTACTTCGCCAGCCCGACCGCGGGCAAGGCTCTCAAGTACCTGATGTCGGCCGGGAAAGCGCTGAAGGACTCGGCTTTGCCGTCCACGACGCAGGAGCTGGTGTCACTGCGGGTGAGCCAGATCAACGGATGTGCCGTCTGCGTCGACATGCACACCAAGGATGCCGCCGCCGCCGGCGAAACTTCGGTACGCCTGAACCTGGTCGCGGCCTGGCGGGAGGCCACGGTCTTCACCGAGGCCGAGCGGGCCGCGCTGGAACTGGCGGAAGAAGGCACCCGCGTCGCGGACGCGGCGCTGGGGGTCAGCGACGAGGTATGGGCGCGCGCCGTCAAGCACTACGACGAGGAACAGCTCACTGCCCTGGTAATGCTGGTTTCCTTCATGAACACGGCGAACCGGCTGAACATCATCGCCCGCCGGCCGGCCGGCGACTACGAGCCCGGACAGTTCCACTGAGCGAGACCGACGACCGGGCAGGGCAGGACGGACGGAGAGGGAGACCGGTGTGAACAAGGTCGAGGAGTTCGAAGAGCTGCGAGCGCTGCTGTTCTCGATCGCCTACCGGATTCTGGGCAGCGTGAGCGAGGCCGAGGACGCCGTGCAGGAGACCTGGATCCGCTTCGACCGTTCCACGACCCTGCCCACCTCGGCCAAGGCCTTTCTGTCGGCCACGGTCACGCGGGTGTCGATCGACGTGCTGCGCTCCGCGCGCGTGCGGCGGGAGCAGTACGCGGGTCCGTGGCTGCCCGAGCCGCTGCTGAGTGATCCGTACCAGGATCCGGAGCGCTCCGCGGAGCTGGCCGACTCCGTTTCCATGGCGGCCCTGCTGTTGCTGGAACGGCTCAGCCCGCTGGAGCGGTCGGTGTTCGTGCTGCGGGAGGTGTTCGCCTTCGGGTTCGACGAGATCGCCACCGCGGTGGGACGTTCGGAGGCGGCGTGCCGGCAATTGCTGGTGCGGGCACGACGGCACATGAGGGCAGGCCGGCCACGGTTCGCGGCGGACCGCAAGGAGCGGCAGGAACTCGCGGAGCGTTTCTTCGACGCTTTGAAGGACGGCGATGTGGACGCCCTGCGGAGTCTGCTGGCGGCCGACGTACAGATGGTCGGTGACGGCGGAGGCAACGCCCCGAATCTGGCCCGGGCCGTCGTCGGCGCGGAGAACGTGGCCCGGCTCCTGGCCTCCGTCTTCCCGGTGCTGGCCCGGATCAACGTGACGTTCGAACCGCACGAGGTCAACGGCCAGCCCGGCGCGGTCTTCCGCGCTCCCGACGGCAAGATCCTGCACACGCTGGCCCTCGATGTGCTCGACGGGCGGATCCAGGCGATCCGCTCGGTGCTCAACCCGGACAAACTCGGTCACCTGGGTCCGGTCGCCGACGCCTGGGCCGTCCAACGCGAGGTGAAGCGGGCCCGCCGCCGGACGAACTGACGCACGTCGGTCCGTCCGGCGGGGTGGGCCGCTACGGAATTCAGCCGAGCCGTACGAGGAACGCGTGGCCGACGCGCCGCAGTTCCTCGTCTTTCCCGACGCCGAAGAACCAGCCACCCCGGCGCTCCTCTTGCACTCCATGGCCGCGGCGGGCGTACGCGGGAGGACAGTGTCGGTCAAGGCGAAAACGATTCGACCCGGCCGAAGGGCGCCGGTTACCCTGCGCGACGTGAACGGCCCCCGCGTATCCCCCCGCCCCTCATGAGCCTGGCCCGTACCCTCATCGACATCCGGCCACTGCGTACGTCACCGGTCTTCAGGCGCCTGCTGATCGGCCGGACCGTGTCCGTGCTGGGCAGCTTCATGACCATGGTCACCGTCATGTTCCAGGTCTGGGACATGACGCACAGCACGGTCTGGACCGGCGCGGTGGGGCTGGCACAGGCACTGCCCATGGTGGTGTTCGGGCTGTTCGCCGGTTCCTGGGTCGACCGTGGCGACCGTCGGCGGATCTACCTGTACGCCACCGTCGGCCAGGCGGCCGTCTCCCTGCTGCTCGCGGTGCAGGGCTTCACCGGTCATGTTCCGGTGGCGGGTGTGCTCGCCCTGGTGGCCGCGCAGTCCTGCTGCTCGGCGGTCGGCGGTCCCGCGGCGGGCGTGTTCGTGCCGAGGCTGCTGCCGAAGGAGCAGGTGGCGGCCGGGCTGGCACTCCAGCAGATCACCGGTCAGGCCATGATGCTCGCCGGTCCGGCACTCGGCGGCATCCTGCTCGGCTGGGCCGGCATCGGACCCTGCTACCTCGTCGACAGCCTGTCCTTCGGGCTCTCCTTCTACGGCGCGTTCGGGCTGCCCGCTCTGCCGCCCGCCGGTGAGCCGTCCCGGGCCGGGCTGCACGGGGTGATGGACGGCCTCCGCTTCCTGGCCGGGCACCGGGCGGTCCGCGGCGCCCTGATCACCGACCTCGCCGCCACCGTGCTCTCGATGCCGACGAGCCTGTTCCCGCTGGTCAACGCCGAACGATTCGGCGGCAGTCCGCGCACGCTCGGCCTGTTCCTGTCCGTGCTCGCCGTCGGCGGCATCTCCGCGTCCGCCCTGTCCGGGACGATCACGCGACTGGGGCGTCCCGGGCCGGTGATGCTCTGCGGGGCGGGACTGTGGGGCGTGTCCCTCGCGGCCTTCGGCCTGGTGCGTGATCCCTGGGCCGGGCTCGTGCTCCTGGCCCTCGCCGGGGCCGGTGACGCCGTCTCGGTGATCTCGCGCAGCACGATCGTCCAGACCCACACACCGGACGCCCTGCTGGGCCGGGTCACGGCGGTCGAGCAGATCGTCGGCAAGGCCGGCCCCAACCTCGGCAACCTGCGCGGCGGCGTCGTCGCGGGCTGGACCTCGGGGGCGACCGCCCTGGTCAGCGGCGGTCTCCTCTGCCTGCTCGCGGTCCTCTGGGTCGGCGCGAGGACCCCGGAACTGCGGGGCGGATCCGCGTCCGGGCCCGATGCCGGCATCACGCCGCTCACGCCCGTGGAGATCCCCGTACCGGACGGATCATGAGCGGCTTCTCTCCGTGGTGCTCAGTGGTGCTCCGTGGTACTCCGTGTCACCCGACGGGCTTGTCGGCCGGCGGGAACGCGATGCCGGTCGGCGTGTTGAGGCCGGAGGCGGGAAGCGTGACCTGACCGCCGCCGGTCTCCGCGACCCGTACCACCCGGTTGTTGAAACCATCGGCCACATAGAGGCCGCCGCGGCCGTCCAGGGCGAGGCCCAGCGGATCGCTCAGTCCGGTCGTGGGCACTGTGCTCTGCGTACCACTGCCCGCGGACACCTTCACGACGCGGTTGTTGCCGCTGTCCGAGATGTAGAGGTCACCGGCGGCGTTCAGGGCGAGTCCGGTCGGCTGGGACAGGCCGACCGCGGGGACCGTGGTCTGGCCGCTGCCGTCCGCGGCGACCTTCACCACCCGGTCGTTGACGAAGTCGGAGATGTACAGGTCCCCGCCCGCGCCGAGTGCCAGACCCCAGGGGTGGAGCAGCCCCGTGGTGGGGACGGTGGTCTGCCCGCTGCCGTCGGCGGGGACCTTCACCACCCGGTCGTTGAAGCTGTCGGCGATGTAGAGGGTGCCGTGGGCGTCGACGGCGAGGCCCAGCGGGCGCGACAGGCCGACGGTGGGGACGGTGGACTGCTCCCCGCCCTTCGCCACCACCTTCACCACCCTGTTGTTGCCCGTGTCGGCGACATAGAGATCGCGGGCGGCGTCCCACGCCAGACCGGTCGGGCGTACGACAGCGTCGAGGGGGACCGTCGACAGGCTGTCGCCGATCGCCGACAGCCTCACCACCCGGTTGTTGCCGTAGTCGGACACGAACAGCGGTGCTCTTGCCGGTGAGGGACCGTTCTCCTGCGCCGCGCCCGCCTGTCCGGTGGGCAGGGCGCACAGCACGAGAACTCCCGTGACGGCCGCCAGCCGCCGGGCCCACCCCGCACGACTCCGAGCCGGTGACGACGTGCGCGTTCGTACCTGCGTAGTCCTGTGCCTCACGGTTCGCCCATCTGTTCTCGACGGTCGGCGCGTCGCCGTACCGTCCGCGGAAACGATCGCCGCCGCTCAGGCGCGAGGCCGCACCGGACGAGCGCCGCGCCGCCGATGCGACGAGTGACCGTCCGACGGCAGAACGCCGTCATGGGGCCGAGCGGCGGCCGGGACGGCGGCATGATCGATGTCTTCCCCCATCACGCGGCGCATCCCACCGCTGTCGCCCGCTCGGCCGACCGCCCGGGTGCGAAGAACTCCCGTGCGCCTGCGCGACGGGTGCCGGGAGAGGCACTTAAATACCGGAGCGTGACTACCGAACCTCAGCGTTTCACCGTCCTGCTGGTCCCCGAGTACGTCGTGAACAAGGACGCCGTCTCCGCCCAGGAATCCGCTGTGCGATCGGCGGCCGTCGAGGCGACCGGCGAGACAGGCGAAACGGGCTACCCGCGCTACGCGGGCGACGGAATCGTGGCCGACATCGACCCTCGTTCGCGCACGGTCGAGGCGGTACTGGTCGACGGCTCGGAGCTGGACTACGGACTCAACGCCATTGTGTCCACCTGATCCGGCCGTCACTGCCCAGTCATCAGGAAGAGGCAGGACGAGGAAGGGATTTCCGCCATGCCGACACAGCGATCCGCCGAACAGCCCTCCACCGAGCTCGACGCCCGCTACAGTTCCGCGCTCCGTCCCCGGCCGGGTGCCGCGGACGTCACGGCCACCGAGTGGGCCGAGGCCCGGCGGACGATGGAGGCCGCCGAGATCTTCTGGGTGTCGACCGTGCGGCCCGACGGCCGGCTGCACGTCACCCCCGTGATCGCCGCCTGGCACGACGGGGTGTTGTACTTCTCCACCGGCCCAGGGGAGCAGAAGGCGAAGAACCTCGCCCACAACGGGCACTGCGCGCTGACCACCGGCGGGAACTCGCTCACCGAAGGGCTCGACCTCGTGATCGAGGGCGAGGCGGTACCGGTTGCCGATCCGGCCGTTCTGGAAGAGGTGATCGCGGCGTACGAGACGAAATACGGGCCGCACATCACCTCCCCTCAGGGCACCTTCCACGGGATCGGGAACGCGTTCAGAAAGGGAGACGCTGTGGTGTACGGGGTGGCCCCGGCCACCGCGTACGGGTTCGGTCGCGACGACGGGGTCTACACCCACACACGGTGGGCGTTCTGAGCGCACACACAGTGGGCGGTCCGAGCGCACACAGTGGGCGGTCCGAGCGGCCTTCCGAGCGACGCGGTCCTCATGACGCTGTGGGCGGAGCCGGAACCTCTCCATCCGCCGGGCGGAGCCACCCTGATCAGCCGGCCTGGTGGGCGATCTGGTCGTCCAAGGCGGCGCAGAGCCAGTCGTGGATGGCGCCGGGGGTCGGTTCGGGTGAGGCGGTGATCTCGGCGGTGAGATTCCAGTAGTGGTCGATACGGGGGTCCGCGGCGAGCATCCCGCTGAGTCCGCGGCGGAACGCCGGCGTGTCCCGCGTGTCACGGGAGCGGGCGTAGGCGGAGACGAAGCAGTCGAGTGCCTCGCCCGTTCGCGGTGACCGCTCCGCTCGCACCTGCGGCGACGCCAGCGCGTACGCCTCGACGAGACCGTCGTAGAGCACCGCCGGACGTCCGCCGTCGGGCCGGTGCGCCGCGGGCTGCCCGTTGTCCGTGCCGGGGCAAGGGGCGGTGACGAAGGCGTGCAGCCGGGTGAAGGCCAGCACCTGGGCCGGTGTCGGGCCTTCGGGAACCTGCGGAACGGAGTGTTCGACGATCGCGGAGACGAGCCGGGCCGGCAGCCGCGGAGGCAGCCAGCGCCGCCAGAAGCGTGCCAGCGGCGCGGTGCTGGGCGGGACGGACACGGAGCCGATCAGCCGTAGGCGAGCGGCGCGTTCCTCGGGGGCGCAGTCCTGGAGCAGTTGGAGCGCCGCCTCCTGCCAGCGCAGGGCGGTGAGCCGCGAGCCGATCCGCCGCAACTGTCCCGCGACGACGTCCTCCAGCGTGTCGTCCCGGTCGAGGATCCGCTCCACTTCGGGAACCGGCAGGTCGAGGGTGCGCAGCGAACGGATCAGCTGCAGCCGGTCGAGGGCCTCCGGGCCGTAGCGGCGGTGGCCTCCGGAGCTGCGGGCCCCTTCGGGCAGGAGGCCCCGGTCCGAGTAGAAGCGGACGGTCTTGACGGTGACGCCGGCGCGCTCGGCGAGCTCTCCGATACTCCACATGCTGTCGGGGGACACGGACTTGAACCTCCCTCAGGGGGAGTTCCTACCGTACCGGCGAGCGCGGAGCACCGGTAAGCCCGGCCCGCGGACCCCAGTACGAGGAGACGGTGATGACGACTTTCATCCTGGTGGCGGGCGCCCACACCGGCGGCTGGATCTGGCAGGAAGTGGCCGCTCGGCTACGGGAGTCGGGGGCGCGGGCCTGTCCGGTGACGCTCACCGGCATGGGCGACGACGGCCCTGCGGCGGGCCCCGGTACGGACCTTGAGACGCACATCGACGATCTGCTGCGGCTGATCGACGAGTTGGACGCGCCGGAAGTGGTCCTGGTCGGTCACTGCTACGGCATCTACCCGGTGCTCGGCGCAGCCGGCCGGCGTCCCGAGCGGATCGCCCGGATCGTCCACCTGGACGCCGGCATGCCCCAACACGGCGACCAGGCCCTGACCTTGGTGCCGGACGAGGCTGTACGCGAGCGGCTGTCGCAGGGGACCGGTGCGGACGGGGACGACTGGCTGATCCCTCCGCCACCGCTCGAGGCGTGGCAGCGCTGGGGCAGCGTCGCCGGGATCCCGTCGAGCGCCCTGACCCGGTTGACGGAGAACGCCGCACCGCAGCCGGTGGGCACGCTCACCCAGCCGCTCCGTCTGACGGCAGCGGTCTCGGCTCTGCCGTCGACCGGCGTGCTGTGCACCGGCAACGGTTCGAGCATCGCGATGGTCGAGGGCTTGGTGGCGTTGGGAGATCCCCGCCTCCGAGCCCTCACCGAGCCCCGGGTGACCTTCTTCGAACTCGACACCGGGCACTGGCCGATGCTCTCCCGGGCGGACGACGTGGCCGGGACGCTGCTCCGGGCCGCCGCGGGGGAAGGCCACCGGGTGGCGGCCGCGGTGAGCGAACAGCCGGCTCACCTTCGCCCGTTCCTGCTGGACGTACCGGAGCGGCGCCGCGAGCGGATCGGACGGGTCGATCTCCACTTCCCCGGTGACCTGTCCGACGCCCTCCCCGCCGGCCTCGCCGCCAGCGTCCAGGCCGACCTTCCCGACGGCCTCTCCTCGGAAGCCGAAGGCCCATGGCCGGCGGTCGTGTTCGTCCATGGCGGTCCGGTGCACCCCGACGTGCGGCCGACTCCGCGGGACTGGCCGGGCTTCGTCGGCTACGCCCGCCTCGTGGCGGGTCTGGGAGCGGTCGGCGTCACGCTGGACCATCGGCTGCACGATCTGGCCGACTACGGGCGGGCCGCCGAGGACATCGCCGAAGCGGTCGACCTCGTACGGGCCGATCCCCGTGTCGACGCGGACCGCGTGGCGCTGTGGTTCTTCTCCGCCGGCGGGCTGTTGTCGGCGGACTGGCTGGCGGCGCCCCCGCCCTGGCTGCGGTGTGTGGCGGCGACCTATCCGGTCCTCGCGCCGATGCCGAACTGGGGGCACGTCGCATCCCGGTTCCGGCCTGCGGTCGCCCTACGAAGCGCGGAACGGCTGCCGGTCGTGCTGACCCGGGTGGAACTGGAGCGCGCCGAGATCGCGGCGACGGTCGAGGAGTTCCTGGCCGCCGCCAAGGAGTGTGACGCCGATGTCGAGGTGATCGACGTACCCCGTGGCCGCCACGGTTTCGAGACGACCGACCACTCCGAGCGGGCCCTCCATGCCGTGGAGCGCGCGGCACGGTCCGTATGGGGACATCTGCGAGGTTGACCGATCGCCGCTTGCACCGGGGCAGCGACGGCTGGAGGGCTGATCCATCACGGCTGTGTCTGCTCCGTGAGCGCTCGGGTGAACGGGGTGACGGGGCGCTCCAGGCCTTCGCCGTCCACGGTGATGTCGACCACCTCGTTGTAGAAGGCCACGAGGTCTTTGACCGCGCCCACCGCCGGCAGCGGATCCGGGTAGGTCCAGACGATGTTCGCCGGGACGGCGGCGCCGCCCCGCCACGACCAGTAGTCGGCCGTGCCCTTGTAGGGACAGCCGGTGTGATGGTCGGTGGGGACGAGGAGTTCGAGGCGGACGTCCTCGCGCGGGATGTAGAACCGCGTCGGCAGCCCCGTTTCGAAGAGCAGGACCGGGCGGACGGTGTCGGCGACGAGCGTGCCGTCGATCTCGACCCGCACATGACGGCCGCTCGCGATGGCGTCCACCCGTTTGTGCGGGTCGCGCGGGTGGATGAAGATCTCTTCCTCCTCCTCGTACCAGTGGTCCAGGCCCCGGCCGACGCGGCCGAACCACTCGAAGGCGATGTGTCCGGCCAGGTCGGAGGCGGCGAACGTCCAGGCCGCGTTCTCCTGGAGCTCGCCGTCGAGCTCCAGGTCGTAGAAGATCCGCGATCCGGTGTGCGTGCCCGTCGCGGGGTTCTTCGCCGGGCGGAGCAGGTCCTCGCGGACCTCCTCGCGCGGGAAGGCGTACAGCGGCACCGGTACTTCCGGCTCCCACACGAGGACGGGGTGCCTGCTGTCCACGACGGTCACCTCGCCGCGTCGGCCGCGCACCCAGCGTGCGCTGGGTTCCCACAGAAGACCTTCCGGGGTGGTCCGGACGGCTCGCGCGGTGGGGAATGTGGTCATGACCGGCCCTCCTCGTGATCGCTCACGCCTCGGCTGCGGCTGCGGCTTCCGCTTCCACACTGACACGCTTCGGCGCCGGAGTCTCAGCCGGAGCCGCAGCCGAGGCCGTCCGGGGCAGCCGGGCCGGCTGGACCCGTTGGGTGCGGGGCGTGGACGGGCTGCGGCGGGAACTCTTCTCCGCCCTCGGGAAATACGGAAAACTTAACAACCCGGGCGCGGCCGGATAGTCTCGCGTGGACGTCGACTCATCATCTTTTCAAGCGCCTTGGAGAACGCTCGGTGGCAGCGGATGCTTGTGCCCAACTGGCCGGAACGCCGGCGCACATCAGCCGGTCGGCCGGTCGTCGAGGACGCCTCTCCGACGCTCTCGACGCCAACGGCCCCGCGCAGGGCACCGCCGCCTCTCCGGATGCCGGCGTCCGCCCGCTGGACGTGCCCGGCCCGACGTCCGCGGACCTGCCTCGCTGTTTCGCCGGGCTCTCCGCCGGGTTCCCGGACGTGGAGACCACGCGGTCCGACGTGGCGGGCCTCCAGGGCCGGCCGAGGTGACGTACGGGCCGGGACACCGTCGACACGATCGGCCGGGCACCATCGTCGGGCCCGTCCGCAACAGCCTTGTACGGCCCGGAACCAGGGATGAGCGCGGGGGGAACGGTGCGTAGGAAAAGGGAGATGCGCAGGCTTGCCGACGTGCTCATCGACCCTGTCCGGGTGACGCCTCCGGCGGACGCCGATGCGTTGTTCGCCGCGCTGGTCGCGTCGGTCAACCAGTGGCGGGGGCGCGAAGTCGTCGTCCACAAGGCGGCTTTCCCGCCTCACACGGCGACGGGGCTCTGGCTCGAACGCGACACACATGACGACGTCATCATCGAAGAGCGCACGGCCGTATGGCACCAGATCGTGATCTTCGGCCATGAGGTGTGGCACATGAGCCAAGGAGAGGCAGCGCCGCCACACCACCTGTATGTCTCCCACGATGCCCAGCAGACCGCCGCCCGCACCGACTTCAGCCTACGGGCCGAGCAGGAGGCGGATCGGTTCGGCATGCTGCTCGGACGGCGTCTCCGGGCGCTGCTGGAAGCCTCGGACCACTCCGTCCTCGCGTCCGGGTCGAACAGCGCCGACGATCTCGCCAGTCGCATCGGGGCCGCCCTGAACTATCGCGGAACACGAAGATGAGCGGACTGATCAACTACGTGAGCTGTGGCGTGCTGTGGCTGGGCCTGACCGTGCGGGCACCCGATCTCGTACGCCACTGGCGCGACCCCATTCTGCGCACCGTCTGTGCGGTGATGGCGCTCGCCGGCCTGTGCTTCCTGCTCGGCGCGCCACCCACGGTGGGGGCGATCAACCGGGTCAGCGGAATCCCGAATCTCGCCGCGCCGCTGACCTACGCCTCCATCACCGCCTACAGCGCCATGTCCCTCGTTCTGATCATCTTCTGGAAGGGCGGACCGGACGTCCGCAGGATCGCCCGCCTCCTGATGGGCGGCTACTGCGCCGTACTCGTTCTCGTCGCCGTGCTGTTCGCGCTCGGGGACGCGCCCACGGAGCGTCGCACCGATTTCGACACCTACTACGCGATGACTCCTTTCATCGCCGAGATGATCGTCCTGTACCTGCTCGCTCATCTGGCCGCCGTGGTGACCACCGCGCTGTGGTCACTGCGCTGGGCCCGCGAGGTCCACGGGCGGCTCCGCACGGGGCTGCTGACCATGGGGGCGGGCACGGTGGTCGGCGCCGGGTACAGCGTCTCCAAGCTCACCGCCGTCGTCGCCCGCTGGTGCGGGCCCGACTGGTCGGCCCTCGGAACGGAGGTCTCGCCCGGACTGGCGGGCCTCAGCGCCCTTCTCACCGTCACGGGAATCCTCATCCCCTGGGCCGGGCCCAGCCTGACAGCCTGGCTGCACTCCTGGCGCGCGTACGTAGGCCTGGCACCGCTCGAACGCGAACTGGACGGTGTACTCGCCCACCGCAACCTACGACTGCCACGCCCACGACCGTCCTCCCCGGCCACCCTGCTCATGTGGCGCCAGACCAGCATCCACAACGCGCTGAGCTACCTCGACGCGCTGTTCGACCGGGATCTGTACGAGCGGACGCATGACGCCACCCTGCTCGCGACGGGAGACCGGGAGCGGGCCCAGGCGACCGGCTGGGCCGCGATCATCGCCGCGGCCGTACGGACGGAGCGCAGCGGGGAGCCGACTCCCGGTTCTCCGGGCGGCTCGGGCCTGACGCTCCCGGCGCCGGATGCCTCGGCTCTCGTACGTATCGCCGAGGCTCTGACCACGTCCGGCAGCCTCCCGGGCACCCCCGTACACCCCGGTCCGACCGCCAGGGGTGCCGTATGAGGCACACGCCGACAGCTCCGGCGCAGCCATCCATCGCGCGGGCCGCTGAACGGAGTTCTCACCCATGAGCCTTGTCGTGTACCTCGCCGCGTTACTCCTGGCCTTATCGGCCGTCCTGCTGTTCCGCCGGCCGCGTGCCGCGCTGCGCAATCCACTGACTGCCTCGACGTGCGCCGCGGTCTCGATCGGTGCTCTGTGCTTCACGTGCTCCGCACCCGTCACCCTGGCCGCCGTCAACCGGCTGACGGGCGTTCCCAATTTCGGCGCACCGCTGACGTACAGCATGATCTCCGCATACAGCTGCTCCTTGATCATTCTGCTGATCCACTGGAGGGGCGGCCCGCCCGAACTCGTCAGGCGCAGCACCCGCCAGGCCGTCATCGTCTTCGGTCTGCTCATCATCGCCGTCATCGTCCTGTTCACGCTGGCGGACCCGCGTACCGAGCGGCTCACCGACCTCGACACCTACTACGCGAACACGCCGTACATGCGCGAGATGATCGTGCTGTACCTGGTCGGGCACGGTGCCTGCATCGCGGTGATGAGTGCCGTGTGCCTCAAGTGGATGCGTGAGGTGACAGGCCCTCTCCGTACGGGACTTCGCCTCATACTCGTCGGCCTGCTGCTGGACCTCGCGGGCTTCGAGATCGCGAAGATCACCGCTGTCGTGGCCCGCTGGCTCGGCCACGACCTGGACTTTCTCTCCACGAACGTCGCGCCGCCCGTGGTCTCCCTCGGTGCTCTGTTCTGTTCCGCCGGCTTCACGATCCCCCGGCTCCTGCCGCCGGCCATCACCCACTGGCGCAGCCTGAACGACTATCGCCGGCTGACACCGCTGTGGACGGAAGTGCAGTGGGCGGCGACCGCGCCGAAACCGTCGCCCTCCTGGTGGGAGCTTCCCTACGCGCGACTCCAGTGGCTGGAGGTTTCCATCCACGACGCGCTCCTTGCCCTGGCCCCCCTCTTCGACGACCGGGTACGCCGGATCTCGCTGGCGACGGCGCTCGACGAGGGAAACACCCCCAGCCAGGCCCGCGTGATAGCGGAGGCGGCCATGCTCGCCGACGCCGCGCGGCAGGCGGCCGCCCCGGCCGACCGCCCCTTCAACGAACCCAGCACCTACCGCCTGCACGCCACCGGTGCCGTCGTCACAACGGGACTTGTGGAACTCGCCCAGGCACTGGGGCAATCACCCGTCGTCGCCGCAGCCCGTCGGGGATCGGTGACCGCGTCCCATGACTGAGATCAAGGAGCACCATGAGTAGAGCTGTCGTGATCGGAGCCGGACTGGGCGGTGTCATGGCGGCGGCGGCTCTGTCCTCCGCCGTCGACGAGGTGATCGTGCTCGACCGCGACGAGCTGCCCGACGGGCCGGAACACCGCAAAGGGCTTCCCCAGGGACGTCACGCGCACCTTTTGATGCCCGGCGGCCTGGACGCCATGGAAGAGCTGATACCGAAGACCGGCATCAGAGAACATCTCCTCGCCGCGGGCGCCCGCGAGATATCACTGAGCTCGGGCATGCTGGCCCTGAGCCCGGAGGGCTGGTTCCACCGTTGGCGCCACAACAGCCACAACATGATCACCTCCAGTCGGGCGCTGCTGGACTGGGCCGTACGAACCGCGGTCGTGGACAACACCGGCAACGTCGAGGTCCGCACCACCCATGTGGTCGACCTGACCGGTGACGCCCGGCGCGTCCGCGGCGTCCGCGTCGGCACCGCCGCGAACCCGGAGGTGCTCGACGCCGACATCGTCGTCGACGCGAGCGGACGCGGTTCCCGTATCCTGACCTGGCTGACCACCCTGGGCATCACCGGCATCGACGAGATACGGGTCGACGCCGGCCTCGTCAACGCCACCCGTATCTACCGCACCCCGCCGGGCGCCGAGAATTTCCCCCTGACCATGGTGCAGGCCAACCCCTATCTGGGCGAGCCCGGGCGCAGCGCGGTGATCGTCCCGATCGAGGGCAACCGATGGATGGTGAGCCTCGGAGGCACCAGGGGCGGAGAACCCCCGGCCGATCCCGACGGGTTCCTGCGCTACACCCTCGACCTCCCTCACCCCATCGTGGGCCGGCTCCTGTCCGGAGCGGAACCGCTCACGGACGTCTTCGTCAGTCACAGCACCAGCAACTCCCGTCGCTACGTGGAGAAGGCGCGTGACTGGCCGGACGGCCTCGTCGTCCTCGGCGACGCGCTCGCCACACTCAACCCGGCCTACGGACAGGGCATGTCGGTGGCCGCACTGGGCGCCCAGGTCCTCAGCCGGCAACTGGCACAGGCCGACCTGAGCACCCCCGGTCTCAGCCGCAGGGTCCAGCGCGCCGCGGCCGCCGTCGTCGAAACGGCGTGGAGCATCGCGGTCAGCCAGGACTCGATGTATCCCGGGGTCCGCGGCGGTGAGCGGACGGCTGTCGACCGCATCGCCGGCCGGTACACGCGCCGCCTCACCAAGGCGGCCACCGGTTCCTACGTCGCCGCGTCCGCCCTGTGGGACGTCACCGGTCTCAAGGCCGGACCCGCCCGCCTGCTGCGTCCGCGAACCGTTCTGGCGGCACTCAGCGGTCCTTCGCTGCCGCCGCTGTCCGAGCCGCCTCTCACCCCACGTGAGCGTGAGCTCCTCGACTCCCTCGACTCCACGTCCGGGGAAGGAGCCGCGTCCCCCACACCGGCGTGAGGGCAGGGTCCCGTATCTCGGCGGACGCCGGAAACCCTCCCTGTCGAGACGCCGGGCCGGTGTCGGTCGGCACACCAGCCCGGCATAGGCCGGTACCAGCCGACGCCGGCCGGCCCAGTCGGCGCCTGCCCGAGTGCTGTCACCTGGACAGAAAACCCGCGCGATAGTGTGATCATCATGGCTGACTGGGATCTACGTCCGGCCTCGCTTCGAGACATCGAGGCGGTGGTCGAATTGCGGGCCGTGGTGATGCGGGCGGATCTGGAGCGGCTCGGACGCTACGACCCGCACCGCGTGCGCCAGCGACTGCGGGACGGATTCGACCCTGCCCACACCTGGGTGATCGAGGTCGCCGGCGCGTTCGCCGGGGCCGTGGCCCTGCGGCCGGCGGAGGACTGCCGGTGGTTCGAGCACTTCTACCTGGCGCCTCGTCTCCAGGGCTGCGGCATCGGCTCGGGCGTACTGAGCGAGCTGCTGGAGCGGTGTGACCGCCTCGGTGTCCCGGTCCGGCTGAACGTGCTGCAGGGCAGCCCGGCCCGGCGGCTGTACGAGCGCTACGGGTTCACTGTCGAGGCGGAGGATCCGGTGGACGTGTTCATGGTGCGCCGGCCCCTGCCGGTGAGCGAGCCCGGCTGACAGGCGCCGGAACGGTTGCCTGACCTTCTGGGTCGCCTTCTGGGTCGTCCTGCCCTGGGCCGTCCGGCAGGAGGACCTGCCTTTCGGCTCCCCCTCAGTAGGGCCGACCGGCCCTATTCGGTCCCGGCGTGGGGAGGGACGATTGCTGGATGTCGCAGGAAGACACGTTTCACGAACTCGGCCGGCAGGAGTGCCTTCGCCTCCTGGCGAAGGTCCCGGTCGGCCGCGTGGTGTACACCCGGCAGGCGCTGCCCGCGGTCCTGCCGGTCAACTTCCGTCTGGACACGGACGACTCCGTTCTGCTGCGTACCTCGTCGGACTCGGAACTCGTCCGCGCGATCGACGGCGTCGTGGTCGCCTTCGAGGCGGACGAGTTCGACGCGGAGACCCGGTCCGGCTGGAGCGTGGTCGTCACCGGACGGGCCACCGTCGTGACCGACCCCGCCGAGCACGAACGGCTGTCCGAGGTCGGCCCGACCTCCTGGATGCCGTTGCGGAACACGGTGTTCGTGAGGATCGAATCGGAGATGGTCAACGGACGTGAGCTCAGGGGACACGCGTGACGCGGTGACCGCCGAACCGGACCCACCGGACGCTTGACCGGCCCGCCGGTCGGCTGATGGCTTCAGGCGCCGTAGTGTTCCGGTTTCGGGGTGCGGGACAGCAGGACCGCGGCGGCGTCTTCCACGGTGGCCTCACCGTCGATCACGGCGGCGACGACTTCGGTGATCGGCATCTCGGCCCCGTGGGCCCGCGCCAGGTCCAGGATGGCCCGGCAGGACTTCACGCCCTCCGCGGTCTGGTTCGTCGCCTTGGTGGCCTCCTCGACGCTCATGCCCTGCCCGAGGTGCTCGCCGAAGGTGCGGTTGCGGGACAGGGGCGAGGAGCAGGTGGCCATGAGGTCGCCGGCCCCGGCGAGCCCGGAGAAGGTGAGCGGGTCGGCGCCCATCGCAGCGCCGAGCCGGGCGGTCTCCGCGAGGCCGCGGGTGATCAGCAGAGCGCGGGAGTTGTCGCCGAGGCCAAGACCGGCGGCAAGCCCGACGGCGAGGGCGATGACGTTCTTGGTCGCGCCGCCGAGCTCGCAGCCCGTCACGTCGGTGGCCGTGTACGGGCGGAAGTAGGGAGTGTGGCAGGCCCTTTGGACCGCGGCGGCCGCGGTTTCGTCGGGGCAGGCGATGACGGAGGCGGCCGGCTGCCCGTCGGCGATCTCCCGGGACAGGTTCGGCCCGGACAGCACGGCGATCCGCTCGCGCGAAATGCCCGTCACCTCGTGGACCAGCTCGGACATGCGCAGACCGGAGTGCGTCTCGATGCCCTTCATCAGGCTGACGACGACCGCATCCGGGGCGATGTGCGGGGCCCAGGCGGCGAGGTTCTCCCGTAGCGTCTGCGCGGGGATCGACAGCACCACGTATGCCGCACCTTCGAGGGCCTCTGCCGCGCTCGTCGTCGCCCGGAGGCGGGGCGGCAGGAGGACACCCGGCAGGTAGGACGGATTCCGATGCCGCACGTTGATCGCCTCGGCGACCTCGGCCCGCCGGGCGTGGGCCACGACGTCGTTGCCGGCGTCGGCGAAGACCTTCGCCATGGTCGTTCCCCACGATCCCGCGGAGAGCACCGCAACCCGGGCCACCCGACACACCCCATCCACGTCCTGAGTCCTGACCCCGGTGACCCTATCCGGCATTGCCGCGGTCACCCCTTCAACGTCGCGGTCGTTCGTCCGTCATGACCGGATCGGGCTTTCACGGCGATGAACGGGGAATCATAGCGAGGTGCCCCATTCTCACGTTCCGCCTCTCGCGGTCGACGGTCGTGGCAATTACCTGGTCTCCTTCGCACGCGGGACCGAAGACGCGCCACCGTGTGACGCGCCGCTGCCGGCGGCGTTGGTCGCCATCTGGCACGCCGACCGTGTCCTCATGGTCTTCGATCGATTCCGCCAGGCGTGGGAACTGCCCGGCGGCCGCATTGAGGAAGGTGAATCCCTTCGGCAGACGGCCGCGCGCGAGTTGCTGGAGGAGAGCGGCCAGGTACCCGACGGACCGTTACGGTTCATCGGGTACGCGGGCTTCGTACTCGCACCCGACCAACGAGCCGAGTACCTGGCGTTGTTCGCAGGCCGCACCACCGATGTTCGGGACTTCCAGGCCACCGAAGAGATCGCGGGCATCCGTTGGTGGAACCTCCGGGACGTCCTCCCGGGACGTGTTCAACCCCTGGACACCTACCTCGCCCGGCTCACGAGAGAGTCGGGCTCTGGCCCCTCCCACGATCCACCGTGCCGTTAGAACTCAAGCCGAGGTTCCGGTGGCCACGAGCGGCCCCGAGGAGCATGGGGGTGGTGGGCCAGGGTGCGATGTCGCGGCCGCAGTACCTCGGTTGTCACTCAGAGGTGGCCGTCCAGGAACTTCCGTACCTCGGCGATGGTCATGGGCCCCGTGCCTTGCGCCACCGCCTCGCCCTCCTTCAGCAGGACGTAGGACGGGGCTCCGGTGACCCCGTATCGCTCGGTCGCCGACGGACAGCGCGTGATATCGGTGCGGACTGCCGTCAGGCGACCCGCGTATTCGTCGGCGACAGCACCCACGACGAGGTCCATCGCCCGGCAGGGCTCGATCGCCTTGGGCCATGTCCCGGTGAAGTAGGCGAGGACCGGGGTTTTGCTCATCCCGAGGATGAAATCGAACTCCGCGTCCTCACGGGGTTGGTGAACCCGCTTCGCCATCGAAGCTCCTGACTTCGCGTTCCGTCATTCCGTCCCCATCATCCCCCGGTGTCGCGGGCCCGTCGTCAGCGCGGTGCACCGGTCGGCGGCCTCTTGGGCCGGGGGCATCTCCCGTGGGACGGCTGTCTCAGGTCGCGGACAGCAAGCGTCGGTACCCGGCCCGAGCACATCCGCGCGGGCCGGCCGTGTTCGGAGTGAGCGGGCGCGCTCGGGGCGCGCCCGCCGCGAGGTCAGCAGGTCGCGCTGCTGGAGATCTTCACGCCGTTGATGGTGAGGCCGGAGCTCATCACGGTGGTCGTGTTCGGCCCGACGCAGAGCGTGCCCGCGTTGCTGCGCAGGTAGGCCACGTCGTCGTTGCGGGTGTTGAGGACGATGTAGCCCTCGCGGGACGTGACGTCCTGGAATCCGCTGGTGACGACCTGGAACTTGGCGGCGGGGTGGCCGGCCGTGACGGCGGCCCGGTCCACGTAGAAGCAGACGTACGGGTACGCGCAGCCGTGCTGGACCGGCTCGGCGTTCGCGGCCGGAGCGCCGGCCATGGACACGGCCGCGACCGCACCGGTGACAACGGCGAGGTTCGCCGCTTTACGGATGATGGAGCTCATCAGTCCCCCAGGAATTCGATTCGGTTCGGGTTGATCGGTAAGCGGTGCTCGACCGGGGGACAGCGCACGCCGCTCCGGGCACTGGTCAGGGTGTCGGAGGTGTTCGCCGTCTACCGCGGCGAGAAGTCCGCGCACGGCAGGGTCTCACACGGTCGTACATGTGATCGACCGTCATGGTGCGTGCTGCTGGGAGGACTTCGTGTACGGGCGAGGTGACCCATGGCTCGGTCGGTCAGAGATCGGATCAAGCGTCGACGGCCGCTGTCCGCACGGGCGGTGGCAAGCCGGCGTTCGAGGGCGACGCTTTCGCCCAGGTCCGGAGTGACCTTCTCGATGAACTGCTGCGGAACGCAGTTGAACGTGACCGATCGGCGGATGTTCCGGCAGTGCAGCAGGGTCCCGAGCTCGGCCAACTGTGGGGGATCGAGTGCCGACAGGTCCCAGATCACCGGTCCGGTCCGGCGCCGTGGTTCGGCTGCGGCCATGCGGCGCTTGAGGTGGAGCGCCTCGCGTTCGGTCTCGAGGCTCGCGTGGGTCCGTCCCGCCAGATCGAGGTAGATCGCCGGATCCAGAACTCCAGCAGGCTCCGAGCGAGCACCGACAGTCCGCTGCCCGGCTCCTCGCGGGCCGATGCCCGTGCCTCGGCGATCGACTCCTCGGTGACCGGCTCACTCCTCATCGAAGCCCTCTTTCGCTGTTGTGCACCTGGTGATCAGGGAATCCTGCGGATGCGCCGACTGTCCCGACGTCGGCTGATGCCGGCGGCGCAATGCCGAGGGAAGTATCCGAAGGCCCTCAAGATGAGTACGAGGACTCAGGCCGTGGCGTCGTCCAGGAGCGAGGATATGGATCAACGCCGTCCAGACCGGGAGACCTTTCGTGCTCAGCCGCACCGCCGACTTGCTGGTGCCCGCGTTCGGGCGTCTGTCGGTGACCACCGACGCATCCGCCGAGCTTGAGCCCGGCAGCATCATCGCCGCCAATCACACCTCGCTCGCGGACCCCGTCATCGTGGTCGCCGCCCTGTACCGCCTTGGCATCGAACCGGTCATCATGGCGACAGCAGGCCTGTGGCGTGTCCCCGTGCTTGGCCGCACCCTCGTCCGCGAAGGACACATCCCCGTGCACCGGGGCGGCCCGCGGGCCGCGGCCGCCCTCGATCTGGCCGCGGAAGCCCTTCGGCAGGGGCGCCATCTCCTCATCTACGCCGAAGGGGGTCTGCCCCGCCGCAAGGACTCCGCGGAGGGTGCCCCCGGCGAGTTCCGCAGCGGCTTGGCCCGGCTCGCCGAGTACACCGGCGCTCGTGTCCTACCCGTAGGCCAGGCCGGTGCCCGGCGCATGGTCTCAGGCGGTGTGGTCAAGCAGCTCGCCGGTCTGGCCACGGCACCGGTGCGCCGTCCTCAGTTGCACGTCCACGTGGGCACGCCGCTGGTCCTGTCCGGCGACCAAGCCGCGCGCACGGCAGGTGCCCGAGCCGCGGTGACCGCAGCCTGGCGGACAGCCGCCGCGCACCTGGGCGAGCCGGCCACGCTCGCCGCATAGCGGGCAACCGGCCACGAGGGCATCCCACGCCGACTCATTGACCACTCGCACCGGCAGTCCTTCATCGCCGGTGCTGCCGCACCCCGTGACGGAGACGGCGGCGGCACCCAGGGCGGTCGGCAGCGAAATGGGTGGTCGCTTCCTGTTCCACCACAACGCGGCGTTGGGACCGCCGGGGCCTGTGCGCCGTGCGGGTTCGGGCCCGTTCACGGGAGAGTCAAGGCCGCGAAGGGCCGTAGGTTCCCCTCGGCCACCTACGATGTGGGCATGTCATCGTCTGGGGCCGCTCCGGAAGGCCGCCGCGGGGAAACGAGGTCGACCGACCTGGTGCCCGCACGCGCGGATCGGATCATCAGGGCACTGTCGTGGGGGTGGGCGTCTGCGCCCCTCATCACGTTCGCCCCGGCGATCGCGCGTGCGATGGGATTGCCGGACGTGCGACGAGAGATCGGCTGGGTGTTCGGCCTGACGGGGCTGTTCACCTTCGCCCTCGCGCCGGCAGCGGGATTTGTGGTGGCTCGGGTCAGCAACCGGCGACAGGCACGCGCGCGATTCCTGGTCATGGCCGCGGTGTCCACTCCGCCGATTCTCTCCCTCTTGTTTTTCGGAGTGCTGTTCCCCGAGTGCCCGGACGGATACCACTGCTGAGGGCTGCCTCGTAACCGCTGGTCACAGGCGGGATCGTCTTGGGGTGTCTGGCGTGATCACGTCTTGGAACCGACCTGGGCAGCCCCGCTCACGGGGCTGTCGAACAGCACGCTGCGGTGGGGCGCGTTGCCGGTGCCCGTACCGGGTTCGAGTTCCGCGTCCGGCAGTTCAGGGTCAAAGCCGTGGCTGGGCCATTCGGCTGCCGTCGTCTGGCGTCCCCCGTGGATCCCGGTGACGTTGGCACGGAAGCGTGCCGGTGTCCGCATGGGGCGGCGTCGGACGCCTGCCGTGAAAGGACCGGGCATGTACAGATCGGTACTCAGAGGGAGCCGTCGCGGGGGCGCCGCGGCTGTCGCCGTGCTGGCGGCCTTCACATCGGCACTGGCCGGGCAGCCCAGTGCCGCCGCCGAAGGCGGTGCCGCACCCTCCGTGCCGGCGTCGAAACTGCACTGGCGAGCCTGCGCCGGGAACAGCTCGTACGACTGTGCGACCGCACGTGTCCCGCTGGATTACGGCAAGCCCCGCGGGCGCACCATCGAACTCGCGGTCGTGAAGCGGAAGGCGACCGGCCCCGGCCGGCGGATCGGGACCCTGTTCTTCAACCCGGGCGGACCGGGCGGACCGGGAACCGTCCAGATGCCGCAGAACTACGACTTCTTCCCCGAGAAGGTCCGGGAGCGGTTCGACATCGTGAGCTGGGACCCTCGTGGAATCGGCAACAGCACGGCAGTGAACTGCTTCGCGAGTCCCGAGGAGGCCGAGGCCTGGAGCGCGAGCAAACCGGCCGGCTTCCCGGTCGGCCGGCAGGAACGCCAGGAATGGATCTCCGCGTACCGGAAGCTGGGGCGCCTGTGCGACGAGCGCGACCCCGAACTGCTGCGCCATGTCTCGACCGAGGACAGCGCCCGCGACCTCGACCAGCTCCGCCGTGCGGCGGGCGACCCGAAGCTCAACTACCTCGGCATCTCGTACGGCACCATCCTCGGCGCCACCTACGCCAATCTCTTCCCCTCACGGGTCCGCGCCATGACCCTCGACAGCAACATCGCCCCGACGGCATGGACGAACCGCGCCTCGGACGACGCCCGGCTGCCGACGTTCCTGCGCATGGGCTCCGACCACAGCGCCGCGGCCACGCTGGAGCAGTTTCTCGAACTCTGCGGATCCCGCCCGGCCCAGTGCGCGTTCTCCGCCGGCAGCCCGCGGGCCACCAGGAAGAAGTTCGACCAGCTGACGGCACGCCTGCGGGCGCATCCGGTGGGCACCTGGACATATGCCAGGACGGTGGCGGACACGATCAACAGCCTCTACATCGTCCACCCCGGATGGACCCAACTCGCCGTCAGACTCCAGGACCTGTGGCAGGGCAGAGAGCCGCAGCCCGCCACCCCGGACACGTCACCTCTCCCCTACCCGATCCCGTACCTGGGCGAGGAGCAGGCCGGGGCCGTGTTCTGCGGAGACAGCCCCAACCCGCGTGATCCCCAGGTCTACCACCGGCTCGAAGAGGCGAGTGCGGCCCGGACAGGCGACGCCGGACGCTTCTGGACATGGGCCGCCGAGCCGTGTGCCACCTGGCCGGCGACGGCCGCCAACCGCTACACCGGCCCGTGGAACAAGCCCACGTCCAAGCCCATCCTCGTAGTCGGCACCGCCTACGACCCCTCCACCCCCTACCGCGACGCGCAGGCCATGGCCAGGGAACTGGCCGACGCCCGCCTGCTCACCAACACCGGCTACGGGCACACCGCACTGCTCAACCCCAGCAGTTGCATCAACGCACACGAGAGCCGCTACTTCATCGACGGCACCCTCCCGCGCCCCGGAACGAGATGCGCTCAGGACACTCCGCCCTTCTCCGCGCCCTGACACACACGGGACGCCTCCGGGAGAACGAGCCGGTCCGTGCCCGGAAGGGCGGCGCGGACCGGCTCGGGGACGCGGTGGCGGCGCGAACTCCTTCGGGAAAGAGCCCTCCTGACGTGCCTGCCGACGGAGGCCGACAGGCATTTCCCCATGCGACAGTTCTACGATCACGGTTCATGACGACTCCCGACTGCTTTGCATGTGGCCAGGAAGCGGAGTTCGACGACCTTCCGCCACGCGAGTGCGTGACATATGACCAGCACTGGCGGGTGGCCCACGCCTTCAACACCGCACTGCCGGGCTGGCTGGTGCTCCTTCCTCGACGCCACGTCGCCGCGGTTCATGACCTCACCGACGACGAGGCATCCAGCCTGGGGTTGTGGCAGGTCAAGCTCTCCCGGGCCCTCCGAGCCATGACTGGGTGCGCGAAGACCTACGTCATCCAATTCGCCGAGGCCGAAGGATTCGCGCACGTGCACTTCCACATCGTTCCGCGCGCGGAGGATCTGCGGCCAGAGCATCGCGGGCCGGGCGTTTTCGAGCTGCTTCGGCGACCGGAGCCCGAGCGTGTATCGGCCGACCAGGCAGACCGGATTGCCCACTCTCTCCGATCTCGACTCCAAGGTCACCCGAACCCTCGGTAGGCGGCCTGGACCGTGTCGCGCACGCAAGCGAGAGTGACCGGTCGGTTCCAGAGGCAACGTGCCGTCGCGAGCCGCTACGACAAGGTCGCGGTCTACTGCGAGGCGACCGTCCTCGTCACCTGTTCAGCAGACGGCCGTGAGCAGCATGACCGAACGACTGCTAGACAACGTCGAATTCGTTGCCCTCGGGGTCCTGCAACTGGACGGCGTAGTGCCCCATGTCCGGCGCATCCGTGATCCGGACCACGCTGGCGCCGGCTTTGACGAGTCTGTCCACTGTGGCGGTGACCCGCTGTGTGCGGACCGCCAACGGGACGTCGCGCCCGCCGCCGACCTTCAGGTCGAGATGGATTCGGTTCTTGGTGGCTTTGGGTTCTGGAACGTGCTGGAACCACACCCGGGGCCCTTGTCCCGCGGGATCGACGATCGACTCCGGGACGTCGCCCGCACCCGCGGGCAGCTCCTCCTCGGGCACGCCCATGTCTTCCCAGTACTCCCGCCACGTGGCATGGCCACCCGGCGGGGGTTCGGGTACGTATCCCAGAGCCTCGCTCCAGAACGCGACCAGCCTCGGCGGGTCGGCGCAGTCGATCGTCAGTTGCAGCGTCATCTCCATATCCAGAGCCTGACAGACACCTCTGACATTCATGCCGCACCGACCCCCACCAAGCGCGCGGACGCCAGCGGCCCGCATCTGCCCCGCTTCGCCACCTGAGCCCATCTGACCTCGTACGAGGAACTCCTGGCCGCCTTCGGCAGACCCGACCAGGCGCGCATGGACGAGGCATACGGCGACCTCATGGGCTATGACAACTACTACTGGGGCGCGCAGAAGCTGGTGAGGCGGGACGCTGTGTCAGTCAGTGTGTTGCGGGCAGGAGTCCGAAGCGAAGCACCGCCCTCATTCCCAGAGGTCGGCTCCGTCGCGCCCGCTGGGATCCGTCGTCAGGAGGTCTTCGTGCAGGCCCGACAGGGGCCGCTCAGTCGGAGAGCCGTCTTCACCCGACTCCATGACCACCCAGCCGGCCTCCACACCCGACACGTGCGCGTCTCCGCCCGCGTCCAGTACTTCGATCGTCGCGAACACCGCCTCGTAGGCCACGGATCGCACCAGGCGAACAAGGTCCCCGCGGTCCGCCCCGGCGGCAAGAAGCCGCTGCGCGGAGGGCAGTTGATCGAGTGAGCCGGGGTCGGCCCAGCCGTCGATCGCACCCTGCCACAGGCTCCGCAGCAGCACGGATCGCGTGAGCTGCGGAAGACCCTCGACGACCTCCGACTTGATCAGGCCGACAGGATCCGCCACGCCGAGGGCACTGAACCGGGCACGCAGCGACTCCGCGGCAGCCTGCCGAGGCGCGTCCAGGCTGTTCAGCCATTCCTGCCACGCCGATTGAGGATCACTCACGACAACAGGATGCCCCACGGTCGGGAGGCAGGACGATCGGGGCACTGTCCCCTCCGGCGCGCCAGGCACCGTGGTTCACGGAGCTGCGAACGAAGCCGCCTTCAAGAATCGCCATCCCCGTTGAGCCCGTCGCGGCGCGCGCCGCTTCGAGGCCGGTCGCACTAGGGTCACACGCCATGACCGTGCTGCGTGGCGCTTCCGTCGTTCTCCGGCCCACCCTCCAGGACGACGTCCCCGCGCTGGCCGCCATCCGGGCCACGCCGGAAGTACGTGCGCGATGGCGGGGTGGGGACGATCTCGAGGCGGAGCTCACGGCCGATCTGCAGGACGCCGACACCCGGTGCCTGACAGTGAACCATCAAGGGCGGATCATCGGCATGATCCAGTGGCACGCCGAGGAGGAGCCGGACTACCGGCACGCCGGCATCGACCTCTTCCTCGATCCCGCGGTGCACGGCAGGGGCCTGGGCACCGACGCCGTACGGACACTGGCCTGCCACCTCATCGATGACCACGGCCATCACCGCCTGATCATCGACCCGGCGGCCGACAACGCCGCGGCGATCCGCTGCTACGCCAAGGTCGGCTTTCGCCCGGTCGGCATCATGCGGCGGTACGAGCGTGGCCTGGACGGCAGTTGGCACGACGGCCTTCTCATGGACCTTCTGGCCGACGAGGTGGTGCGCTGATCACCGGCGGCCACCGACCGGGTTGTACAGGCGCCTCGCCGAAGCTGCGCCGACTGCCGGACGGTGACGGCGGCCGGTAGGCCTCGATGGCGGGCGGACGGCGGGCGGCGGCCATGGGGACCTTGGCTGCCCCCTCGCCCGGCCGCCGTTAACATCACGGCATGTCGATTCGGAAGCAGACCGTGCCGCCGAGGCCGCTCATGGTCGGTGACGTCGTGAGCGCTCGTTCGCGCAGTCTTGGGAGGTGGACGGCCGCTCAGATAGTCCGACTCGATGCCGATTCACAGACGGCGGCCGTGCTCGAGCTGGACTGGTCGGGACCCGAACCGTCGTCCGTGGCCGACCTCGGCGATGTCGTCCCGCTCAGGCTGACCCACCACGCGTGGAACGGGACGCTGTCCTTCTGCAACCACACCTGGGTGCTGCCCCGCAGCCACAGAGTCATCGGAGCGATGCCCCTGCTCCATGACGAACCGTCGAACTCCTGGGCCTCCGGATGGCACCTCGGCGACCAACTCGCCCGACAACGGCGGTGGGACAACGGCCTCCACGAGGACCCGGTCGAAGCCTGGAAGGCGGAGTACACCGGAGAGACGGTCAATGAATTCCTCAGCCGGTCAACAGCACCACAAGCGCAGGTCACACAGTTGACGATCACGGACATCGACTCCCTCGACTGCGCTCAACTCGTCCGGTGTTTCCCCGAGGTGACCTGGCTCCATCTGCATGGGCGTCTTGGCCTCCTGTCCGCCGCGGGCGAGCTGAACAGGTTGTCCTCCCTCCAGAGGATCCGCATCGCCGACCTGTTCGGCATGACCGGAGAGGACAGTCTTCGACCGCAGCGCGTGCCGGAGCTGGAATCGGTGGACCTCTACAGCGTCCCTGCCGAATACGCCTCGGCCATGCGCGGTACCTGGCGACCAGAGATCCCGGCAGGCACCTACGTGTCCGTCCACCAGGCCCGCAAGGCCGCATGGGTCGAGGAGAACCGGAACAACCCGTTGCGCGACTGGGACGGCCGCGAGCCGATCAGTACCACCGTCTACAAGCGGGCTGTCGCCCAGTACAAGACGACGCGGACGGCGATCCTTCAGGTGCTCGCCGAAGAGTCCGCAGTCGACCGACTGAACCGCGTGGAGGAGATCGGGCGTTCCTACGGTGAGGCGTTCAATCAGCTCGACCGCCGATCGGGCTTCATCGAGACGGTCGAGCGCGAAGAGCTCTTCGCCGCCCTGGACCACATCGTGAACGAGGCCGAGGCACTCCACGGCCCCGGCCACGAAGACGTCCGTGCCGGCCTCGTCTCGGGAGTCGAGTCCGTCCGGGACTGGTAGTTCGTGCTGCCGGCGTTGGGCATGCCGCCCTGGGGTGAGGCGGTGCGGGTGAAGGGGCTTCGGGCAGGGTCTACGCGTAGCGCTCGAACAGGGCAGCCATGTAGTTCTCGAGCCTGCTCGTCAACAGGGCAGGGGTCAGATCCGTGCGGCCCAGTTCGCGCCAGGGGACGGCGACCTTCTCCGCGTCCGGGGCGAAGGCCAGGGCGTCGATGAGCCTCCAGTACAGGTGCGCCGAGCGCCGTTCGGCCAGTCGCCCTCCCGCGGCGAGGTACCGGTCCGCGAAGCTCATTCCCAGGGGAACACCGTGGAGCAGGGCCAGGGCTGTCGAACAGTGGGCCACATCGAGGTCGGCCGGTCCCCACGAGGTCTCCACCCAGTCGACCACACCGCTGAGACGGAGGTCGTGCCCCTCGCCTTCGAAGAGAACATTGCCCGGGTGGAAGTCCCGGTGGAGGAAACAGGACCGGTGATCGGGAGGACCCTGCCGGATGACATCGACGGCCCGCTGCCACAGCTCCGGCCGCAGCGTGGACTCAGGTGGCGTCACCCGTTCCGGCGAAGTCCAGGCCTGCCAAGTCCGCGGCCTCGCCTGTGCGGGGACCTCGATCCGATGAATGCGCAACAGTTGCGCGGCCAGCAGATCAGCCCGGCGCTCAGCATCTCGATCGTCCAGGCGGACGGACCCGGGCAGCGACGACATCAGCAAGGACGGGTAGTCGCAGCGCGTCCCGGCCGAGTCGACGTCCACGAGCACGGCAGCGGGCACGGACGTCTCCCCGAGCAGGCGCAGAATCGCGGCTTCGCGGGACAGCAAACCATCCGCGTGCCGGACGTAGAAGGGCTTCTCGAAGGACCGCAGCACCAGAACCCGCCGACCGTCGGGCCCCGAAATGCGCAGGCTGCGCATGTGCGAGGTCCAACCACCTCGCAAGCGCTCGGCACCTTCTATCCGCTCCCCTTCAGCGAGCCTCTTCTCCACCCACGATCGCGTGGCACCCCAGTCATGCGCCTCACGATCGTCTCCGGCTCGCCCGTCCTCACCCTTGATCATGAGGGGCAGGCTATCGACACCGTGGACGGACGACACATCCTTGGCACGCATCGCGAGGCGCCGACCCGTCCGGGCGGCCTCGCTTGCCTGTTGGGGCGATTGACGCGTCACCGTGATGGGTCATCAGCGGCCGTACGGTCAGTGGTTGTCGCCCTCGTTCGGGCCGTGCGGTTCGTCGGAGAGCAGGTCTTCGGCGCGGCCGTCGAGGGCGTATTGCATTTCGGCGGAACGGGGCAGCATGGTCTTCTCGTAGCCCTGGACGGCATCGTCGATGGTGTCGTGGCGGGCGAGGGCGAGAGCGAGTTCGCAGGCGTCGAGCATGGCGAGGTTGACGCCGACGCCGAGCGGGGGCATGAGGTGGGCGGCGTCCCCGAGCAGAGTGACGGTGGGGTTGTGTTCCCACGTGTGGGGGACGGGCAGTGCGTACAGCGGGCGGTCGATGTAGGGGCCGTCATTGTCGCGGAGCATCTGCCGCAGGCGGGGGGACCAGTCGCGGTAGCGGTCGAGGAGGACGGCCCGGATGCCGTCGGTGTCCTGGGGTGTGAGGCCCCCGGCGGTGATCCAGTCGGCGGGTACGCGCTGGATGACGTAAACCCGGATGTGGTCGCCGCTGTTGCGCTGGGCGAACAGACCGCGCTCGCCGTCGCCCGCGGCGGCGCTGCCCCGGCCGACGAGTTCCGCGAGGTCAGGGTGCCGGTTGTCGACGTCGTGGAACCACGCCTCGAGGAAGCTGATGCCGGTGTACCGAGGCGTGGCGTCGGAGAGGACGCGGCGCACCTTGGACCAGGCGCCGTCGGCGCCGATGACGAGATCGGCCTCGACGCTCGTTCCGTCGGTGAAGCGCAGCAGACGGGGTCCCTGAGAGGGGCCGCCGACCGAACGCAGGGTGTGGCCCCAGCGCACGGTGCCGGGCTGGAGGGAGTTCAGGAGGAGGTCGCGGAGCTGTCCGCGGTCGATCTCGGGCTTGAAGCGCTCGCCTTCCCCGGGGAGGTGATGGAAGCCGATCGTGCCCGTCGCGTGGTCGAGTTGGCGCATCTCCTGCCCTTCGGGGCGGCAGAGACGGAAGAAGTCGTCCAGCAGTCCGGCCTCGCGCAGGGCGATCTGGCCGTTGTCCTCGTGCAGATCGAGGGTGCCGCCCTGGTCGCGGGCCTCCGGCCCGGCTTCGTGGTCGTAGACGGTGACGCTGATCCCGTGCTGCTGGAGGATCCGCGCGCAGGTCAGACCGCCGGGGCCGGCTCCGACGACGGCGATGCGGGGGGTGGGGTCGGTGTTCATGGTGGTGCTCCGTTCGTGCGGGGCGGCGGGGCGCTGGGGCCTGCCGCGGGAAAGGGAGCGGTCACGGACATGGCTGATCACTCCATTCGGGCAGAGGGAGGTGAGGTGCAAGGGGGCCGGGCAGTGCCTCGCGGCCACCACACCAGAAGAGCACACCGAATCAATAAGTGCAACAACTCAACTTTTTAATCGAGACAACTAGTGGTGTAGATTGCTTCTATGTCCGAACCCACCCGCCTGGCCGACAGCGCCCCGGCCCCCGTAGGGCGCCGCGAGCGCAAGAAGGCGGCCACTCGCCAGGCCATCGCCGACGCCGCACTGCGCCTGTTCCTGGAGCGCGGCTACGACGACGTCGGCATCCGCGAGATCGCCGACGCCGCAGACGTGTCCACCACCACGCTCTTCAAGCACTTCCCCGTCAAAGAGGCGCTCGTCTTCGACCAGGAATCCGATCTGGAGGAAGGCCTTCTCGCCGCCGTACGCGAGCGGCCCCCGGGCCAGTCCATCCCGAACGCCCTGCGCGAGCACGCACTGCGCCGCCGCAGGGCAGGCGCCGAAAGCGATCCCCGCTTCGCCACCTTCCTCGCACTGGTGAACAGCACCACGGCCCTGCGCGACTACCACCAGGCCATGTGGCTACGCCACACGGCCGCGCTCGCCCAGGTGATCGCCGAAGAAAGCGGCCTCCCCGCGGGCGATCCCGCCTGCACCGCACTGGCCCACTTCGCCCTCGAAGCACCGCACGCCGCCCGCGCCCACGACGACCCCCAGCAGGTCATCACCAGAGCCTTCGACCTGCTCGACAGGGGATGGCGCGACCTCGGAAGCGAGGAAGCGGGCCCGAGCTGAGGAACGGGAGCGCTGCCGACGCGGCGCCAGAGGGTCGCGAGCCGGAAGGCGGCCTCTTTGGGCCTGTCGTTCAAGCGCCGGTGAAGGCCGTCTGGAGGAGGTCGGCGAGGAGGGCCGCGCAGGAGCCGTCGGGGTCGAGATCAGGGTCGTAGATGGTGAGGTTGAAGCCGACGCACCGCTCCGATCGCACCAAGGTCCGCAGCAGCGCGGCGAGTTCGTCGGGCAGCAGCCCGTCGGGGTCGGGGCTGTCGACGGCGGGCATGACGGACGGATCCAGCACGTCCGCGTCCAGATGAACCCAGAACCCCTCGGTCACGGGCACCTCGAGAGTCTGCAGAACCGCGCGCGCCAACTCCCCGGCGCCCCACTGCCGGATCTCCCCGACCGTCGCGTTCATGATCTTCAACTCGGTGAGCTCGGCCCGCTCGTCGTCGTAGTCCCGGATGCCGAGGACCCGTACATCGTCGTCCCTGACATACGGCCGCAGCCCTTCGAGGTCCGTCAGGTCCCGCTGGCCACGGCCGGTCGCGAGGGCCAGCTCCTCGCCGCCCGCGGCACCGACCCGGTCGGAGTTGCCCGGGTGCCGGAAGTCCGCGGATCCGTCGATGACGACGAGTCCGTACCGTCCGATGCGGCGGAGGGCGAGCGAGGCGCCGAGCTGGATGGAACAGTCCCCGCCCAGGACGACCGGGAAGTCTCCCGCCCGGACATGGTGCTCGACACGGTCGGCGAGCTTGCGGCTGTACGCGGCGATCGCCTCGGCGTTGAACACACCGCCGC
The DNA here is from genome assembly GCF_036226925.1 of Streptomyces sp. NBC_00659. Taxonomy (NCBI): domain Bacteria; kingdom Bacillati; phylum Actinomycetota; class Actinomycetes; order Kitasatosporales; family Streptomycetaceae; genus Streptomyces; species Streptomyces sp. NBC_00659. The sequence continues at coordinate 674,932 of NZ_CP109031.1, forward strand.
CCTCCGCCCATCCGCCGCGGTCGTAGCGGGGCGGCACGACGACTCCGCCCTCGTACGCCCCGAGCCGCTGCACCAGCCGTTGCTCCCGCAGCGCGCCCGCCAGTTTGTAGCACCCGGGCACGGTGCCTTCAGCGGGCGGCCGGAGGCCGAGATTGGACGGGGCGTCGATGACGACGAGACGGCGCATCCGGCCATTCTGGCTCCGCGGCGGCTGCAGTTCAACGGACTGGTCGACCGGCAGGCGGACCCCGACGCACCTTCACGGGTCGAGTACCAACTCACCACTCTGGGAGGGACGTTGCCTGCACCGGCATGCGTGCGTCGGTCGGCAACGACCCCTGTCTGGTGGGCAAGGAGGACGGCAGTCTGCACCGGATCCCGGTGGTGGACGCGGTCACCGGGGCACGGGAGAACGTCCACCGCACGCGCGTCAAGGGGCAGCACCTCCCGGGACCTGTCGACGACCTGCACGACGAGCTGCGCTCGATCGCCGGCACGCGGAAAGGGCCCACCCCCTGCCGTCAAGGCATCAGACCCGCGATCGGGGGAACCCCCGAAGGGGAACCCCCGCATCGGAGGCACATGATGTTCGAGGCAGGTGACATCCGCGAATGGCGTGGTCACGACGTGGTGGACCCCGGTGGCCACAAGATCGGCACCCTGGAGTCCGTCTACGTCGACACGGCCACCGACGATCCTTCCTTCGCCACCGTGACCGTGGGCCTTCCCACCCGCCGCCGCCTGGTGTTCGTCCCCCTGGACCGGGCGACCGTCGGCCCGGGCTACCTGAGGGTCGCCCACGACCGGAGTCTGGTGAAGAGGGCCCCCTCCATCGACACGGACGGTGTGCTGCCCGCCACGGACGAGCCGGAGGTCTTCGCGCACTACGAACTCGAGTACACGCCGGGTGTCAAGGGCGAGCGGCGTCTCGCCCGTCGCTGATCCGCGCCGAGAGCCCGGGAGGGCCCGATGAGCCTGTTTCTGTTCCTGATTCTCGTGGCGGTCGTCCTGGGCATCATCGGGGTCGCCGCCCACGGACTGTTCTACCTGCTGGTCATCGGCGTCGTCGTCCTTGTCGCCGATCTCGTCTACGGAGGGATGCGCCTGCGCCAGGGCGGCCGGAAGCAGCGCACGGCGCGGTGAGCGCGGCGCCGCCCCGGCCGACGCGGACCGGTTGTCCCGGCCCGGCGCTCAGCCGCCCAGGTAAGGGCTGTAGAGCGCGGACAGGAAGCGGGTGACGATGACCTCGCGGGTCGTCGCCGGGAGGGCGTCCAGAAGGCGGTTGACCGGGGCCATCCGGGCCGCGTTGTCGCCGCTCAGGTCGACGCCCGCGGCCGGGAGCAGTGCCGCGAAGGAGGCGTTGTCGAGTTCGGTCAGGTCCACCTGCCGGAGCAGGTCGACGATGTCCGCGGGCGGCGTCGGGGGCCCGAGCGGACGGACCACGTCCACGCATTCACGCAGGACGGCGAGCAGGTCCTCGACGCCCCGCTCGCTGACCCCGGTGAGGGTCAGGTGCAGGTTGGCCGGCAGCCCGTCGAGGCTGAGCTGCGGCTGGAGGAAGAATCCCCGGGCGCGGGTCTCGTCGGCGAGGGCGAAGAGGTCGAGCGGGGTCTCGGCCGCCGGATCGGTGCCGATGGCGACCAGGGTGGCCTCGGGGGTGCCGAGGACGGTGAGGCCGTCGATCTCCTGGACGCCGCCGATCAGTGCCCGGGTCGCGGAGAGGGCGGCGCGGCCCAGTTCGCGGTAGCCGTCGGCGCCGAGGGCCTGAAGGGTGGCCCACGCCCCGGCGAGCGGGCCGGCCCCCTTGCTGCTCTGGATCGTGGAGTTGACGACGCTGTAGCCGGGCCAGGTGGCGCAGGCGTAGTAGGCGTCGAGACGCAGGGCCTCGTCGCGGAACAGCAAAACGGAGGCGCCCTTGGGGGCGTAGCCGAACTTGTGCAGGTCGCAGGAGAGGGAGGTGACGCCGGGGACGGAGAGGTCGAAGGCCGGGACGGGCGCGCCGGCCTCGGCGAGCCAGGGCAGCAGCCAGCCTCCGACGCACGCGTCGACGTGGCAGGGGATGCCGCGGCCGGCGGCGTCGGCGGCTATCTCGGCGACGGGGTCGATGACGCCGTGGGCGTAGGAGGGTGCGGAGGCGACGACGAGGACCGTGTTCTCGTTGCAGAGTTCGGCCATCGCGGCGGGGTCGGCGCGGTAGGTCACGGGGTCGACGGGTGCGCTGCGCACGGTGACCCGCAGATAGCTGCCGGCCTTGTGGAAGGCGGCGTGGGCGGTGACGGGCACGACGATCTCCGGGGCCAGGACGTCCGGGCGGGCGTCCCGGGCGGCCTTCACCGCGAGGATGATCGATTCGGTTCCGCCGCTGGTGAAGATGCCCGGGGTGGTGTCGTCGCCGCCGAGGCGGGTGGCGGTCGCGCCGACGACCTGGCGTTCGAGGGCGACGATGCTGGGGAACGCGGTCGGGTCCAGACCGTTGACCTCCATCATCGTCAGGTAGGCCTGTTCGGCGGCCTCGCGTACTTCGGGACGGCCGCTGTCGTAGACGTAGGCGGTGGTGTTGCCGCCCCGGGTGGGCAGGTCGGCGGCGGTGAGGACGGCGAGTTCGGCGAGGAGGTCGGCGCCGGAGCGGCCGGTCTCGGGCAGGCCCGGATGGGCGGCCGGGGCGTCGGCGGCGGTCTGCTGAGGGGTCGTCATCGGGTGGTTTCCGTTTCTCGCACGGCGCGGCGTCGGCCGTAGGCGCGCAGGGCGGGCAGGGAGAGCAGCATGAGCAGGGCGGGGACGAGACTGAAGCCCAGGAGGATCCCGGTTCGCGCGGTGGCGGACTGGGCGACCGGGTGGTCCAGGGTCGAGGAGACGAAGCCGGTGGCGGCCAAGGCGATCGAGTAGGCGCCGGGGCCGGCCGCGAGACCGACGGTCTCCCCCGCCGTCCACAGTCCGGTGAACGCGCCGGACTGGACCTGTCCGGTCCTGGCGGTGTCGGCGTGCACCGTGTCGGGCAGCAGGGCGAGCGGCAGGACCTGGAGGGCCGCGTAGCAGACACCGAGCAGCCCGCAGAGCGCGAGCGTCGCGGCGACCGCGACGGTTCCGCTGCCGCTTCCGGCGGCCGGGAGCAGGGCGGCGGCGCCGAGGGCGTAGCCGCAGGTGGCGACGGTGAGGCAGCGCAGCCGTCCCCACCGTCCGGCGGCCTTGGCCCAGAGCGGGACGGCGACGGCGCTGGGTGCCACCAGGCAGACGAAGAGCATCGAGGTCAGGCCGTAGCCGCCGAGGCGGTAGGTGGCGACGTACGGTGCGGCGGCGAGCATGATCGCGACGGCCGCGGCCTGGAGCACGAAGGAGAGCAGCAGCGCGAAGAACGCGCGGTTGCCGCGTGCGGTGCGGAAGGCTGCGACCAGTCCGAGGGGTTCGGGTCCGGGCCGTGAGCGCACCCAGCGGGTGCCGAACGCGGGCACCAGCAGGACCGCCGCGATGACGAGGCCCACGGTCAGCCCCATCGCGCCGTATCCCTTGCGGCCTCCGCCCGCGGCGTCGACCACCAGGGGTGCCGCACCGCCCGCGACGAGGATGCCCAGGGTCAGGAAGACGATCCGCCAGACCATGATCCGGGTGCGGACGGACGGCACGGGGGACATCTCGGCGGGCAGGGCGACGTAGGGCACCTGGAACAGGGAGAAGGCGCTCGCGGCCAGGACGAAGGTGACCGCCACCCACACCGCCGCGCCCGTGCCGGTCATCGGTGACAGGAACATCGCCGCGAACGCGGCGGGCAGCGCGAGCGCGCCGGCGACGAGCAGCCGGGTCCGTCGGCCGGTGCGGACGGCCTCACGGTCGCTCGCCGCCCCGACCAGCGGGTTGAACACGGCGTCCCAGGCCTTGGGCAGGGTGACGACGAGTCCGGCGATGCCGGCGGGGACGCCGAGCGCGTCGGTCATGAAGTAGAGGAGCAGCAGGCCGGGAACGGTGGAGAAGACGCCGGTGCCGACCGAGCCGAGTCCGTAGACGAACAGGCGGCGCCGGGTGAGGTCGCCGACGGCCGGGGGGACCAGGGCGGTCGTCATCCGCGCTCCCGGTCGCGCGGCTGCGGGGCGGCGAGCCCCAGTTCACGCAGGACGAGGGCGCGCAGGTGGGCGCGGAAGCGCGGGACCTCGGAGCGGATGCCCGAGCGGCAGAAGCCGTGGGTGCTCCACAGCACCGTCCAGACGGTCATCTCGACGTCGGCGGGCTCGGCGGATCCGGCCCGCGGCGCGGACGGGACGACCTCGCGCACGGTGTCGCCGACCGCGTCGATGAGCGGCCGTGCGTAGGCGGCCTCCAGATCCGCGAACTCGGCGGCGTCCGAGAGCCAGCGGCGCATCCACAGGGCCGGGATGTGCGGCTGGTCGAGACAGAAGTCGAGGTAGCGGTCGACCAGGCCGGTGACGGCCGCGGCCGGATCGGTGGGCGCGAGCTCCCGGAAGGCGGCCAGCGCGTCCGTCAGCACCCGCTGCTCGGCGAGGTGGGCGCGGAGCATGACCTCCCGGTAGAGGTCCGGCTTCCCGCCGACGTGGTAGGCGACGGTGGCCATGTTCAGCCCGGCCTCGGCGGCGATCCGCCGCGTGCTCGTGCCGTCGTAGCCGTGGTCGGCGAAGAGGGAGGTGGCTGCCGCGATGATGCGTTCGCGGCTGGCGTCGGCGGGCGGTGGGGCCGGGGCCGGTGAGGCGGGTGGCGAGTCGGACATGGCGGGGAGGATATGCCGCCGGGAGGCGCCGATCAATCGATTGATGGAGACGATTTCGCGGACCTCGCCGCACGCGCAGGGCGGTTCGCCCGTACGTTCCTGCCGAGGACGCCCGCCGGAGGGCCCCTGCCGACTCCCCGGCCGGCCTCTTGGACCCGGCGCCGCCGACGGCACCACACCGCACCGAACCGACACCCTGTGCACCGACTGTGACGCACAACACAGCAAAGAGGTCAGAATTTACCCAGCAAAATGATCAATGGGGCCGTGACATCCGTACCCCCTGTGAAATCTGATCGATACGTCAGGAGGCATCATGCCCGTCTCACGCAACTTGGCAGGAACGGTCTTCGTGGGCGGCGCGGTGACTCTGACTCTCGCCGCTCTGGCATACCCGACCATGCTCGGGTTCCAGACCGCGTCCAGCGCTCAGACCCGCGTCATCGCGGACACCCAGTGGGGCCCGCTCACCGAGGGCGACCGCGACTTCGTCGTCAAGGTCCGCGCGGCCGGGCTGTGGGAGTACCCCTTGGGCGAGATCGCGCTCAAGAAGGGCTCGACCGCGGCGATGCGGGAGGCCGGCAAGCACCTGATCGTGGGTCACGCCCGTCTCGACGATCTGGACCGCAAGGTCGCCGTCCAGCTGAACATCGCTCTGCCCAACCAGGCGTCTCCGCAGCAGCAGCAGTTCGTGGCGACCTCCGCGGCCCTGACCGGCAAGCAGTTCGACTCGGTGACCGCCAACATCCTGCGCGTCACGCACGGCTCCATCTTCTCGGTGATCGCCAAGGTGCGCGCCAATACCAACAACTCCCTCGTACGCGAGCTCGCGGACCTCGCCAACGACACGGTCCTCGACCACATCACCATGATGGAGAAGACCGGCACCATCGACTTCGCCCAGGTCATCGCCCAGCAGAGTGCCCCGCCCACACTCCCCAAGGACCAGCTCACGCCGCCCGCGCCGCAGCCCGGTGCCCCAATGGTCGTCCTCACCCCGCGCCCCGACCTCAACGTGAACACCAACAGCCCGACGCCCAGCCCGACGGTCGGCTGAAGCGCGGGCGGCGGCCATCGGAAGTCCGTTGAGCCCCGCGCGCAGGAACGGCCGGTCGTTCCTGCGCGCGGGGCTTCAGGCCTGCCGGGTGCCCTGCCAGCCGTCGTGGTGCAGGACCTGGTCCAGGGGCAGCCTCGGGCCCGGGCGGAACGTGTCGCGCAGAGGGTGGGCCGTGGGCAGCAGGGCACCCTGGCGGACCGTGGGCGGCAGGCCCAGCAGGTCGGCGACCTCCTGTTCACGGTCCAGGTGCACCGCCGTCCAGGCGGTGACCAGGCCCCGGCTGCGGGCGGCCAGCGCGTAGCTCCAGGCGGCCGGCAGCAACGACGCCCACAGACCGGCCTGGTTGCCCCTGGGCAACTGTCCGCCGGGCACCTCGAGACACGGGATGACCAGGACCGGTACCCGGTGCAGCCGGTCGGCCAGCGCCCGGGCGGAGATGAGGACCGAGCGTACGCCCTCGGGCAGGTCCGCCGACCGGTCGAGACGGGCGGAGTTGCGTTCGTAGAACGCGGCCCGGTACACCTCGGCGACATCCGCCCGGACACGCGGGTCGGTGACCACGATCCAGCGCCAGTTCTGCCGGTTGTTGCCGCTCGGCGCCTGGAGCGCGATGCGCAGACAGTCCTCGACCAGGGCCGGGTCCACCGCCCGGTCCAGGTCGAGGCCGTACCGCACCGACCGCGTGGTGGTCAGCAACTCCTCGCAGGAGAGAGGAAGTTCGGCGGTCATGGCAGCAGCACCGCCCGGACGGCCAGCGCGAGGTGGGTGGCCACGACGAAAGCGATCGCGGCGGGCACCGGCCATCCACCGTGGCCGGCGGCCAGGAACCGCCGGGTGCCGTGGGCGGGAAGGACGGCCGCCAGGCAGGGCAGCAGGGCGAGCGCACCGTGCGGGGCGAGCAGCACCACCTCGCAGCCGACGGCACCGGCCGCGAAGCCCGCGGTCACCGCGGCGGCGCGTCTCGGGCCGAGGGCGGTCGAGTACAGCCGGGAGCCCGGGGGCGCTTCCCAGGCGGTCTTGCGCGCGAACTCGAAGTGCAGGAAGACACAGGCGCACAGGGCGAGCAGCACGGCGCCGCGCCAGTCGGCGGTGACGGTTCCCGCGGCGACGAGGGATCCGTAGACATAGCCGCCGAGCAGCAGTTGGACCGGGTAGGTGAACGCCAGGCCGAGCAGGGGCCGTTCGCCCACGGCGGGAACAAGCCGTTCCAGCAGGGCGAGGAACAGCCCGTATCCGAGGGCCGCGAGAATCAGCAGGGCGTCGGTCGTCGAGCGGGCCGCGTTCAGACCGGTCACCACCACGGTGATCACCACCATCGCGCCGCGCAGTTCGGCCGCGGTGATCGCGCCGGTGACGAGCGGCCGGTCCGGGTGGTGGACACGGTCGTGGGCGAGGTCCTTCTGTTCGTCCAGCATCCGCAGGAACAACAGGGCCAGTACGACGCTGACGACCCGGATCGCGGTGGTGCCGGAGGGACGCCAGGCCGTGCCGGACGCGGCCGCCGCCGTGCCCTCCAGGGCGAGGACCCACAGCAGTCCGTAGGTGACGTAGATCTGCGGCCGGAACATGCGCAGCACGAAACGGCCGAGTCGAGCCGGAACATGACGGCCAGGGCGGGCGGGCAGATGCCGGCCCGGTCGGGCGGGCACGTGCGGGGCGGCGGCAGTGGGCACTGCGGGGACCTCCCGGTGGGGTGCGTCTCGGTTCGGTACGGCCGAACTCATGCGGCCTTGTGGGTGGTCGGGGCCGCCGTGGAACGAACCGGCCGGATGTCCGGGTCGGCGAGCCTGATGCTGGCCTCGGCGGCCAGGGTGCCTGGCTGGCGCAGGGTGCACTCGATGTCGGCGCCCGGCCGGGCCGGAGCGGTCCGGCACACCAGCGGCAGATCCATCTCGGCGAAACGTCGGAACCGTGCTCTCAGGGCGACCGGCAGCGGGCTGGGTGTGCGAACGGTTCCGGCGGACACACAGGCGCGCAGGGCGAGTTGGCGGAACGCCTCCAGCTCCAGCATGCCGGGCACGTGGTCCACCCAGTGGTCGTAGAGGGTCGGGTGGCCGGTCTCGGCGACCAGGTCTGCCGTGTGGGTGCCGTCGTCCGCGGTGCGCGGCGGGGAGATGACCGTGTTGGCAGGGGTGCGCCGGCCGACGAGTGCGGGCTCGACGCGTGCGCCGCGCAGGGCGACGGGCACGGCCGGAAGGCCGAGCGCACGGCGCTGTGCGGCCCTCAGACGCGTCCAGTCCTCGGGCGGCATCCAGGAGTAGTCGATGCGGGCCAGCAGTGCCTCCCGGCCGCCGATGGCCAGCGTGAAGCAGAGGCGCAGGCCCCGCACTTCGGCCCGGGTCCGGAACCGCTTCTCGATCCGGGTGACGACGACCGCCTCGGTGGGCCGGTCCTCCCGGGTGAGGGCGGCCGGGTCCGGCACCTCGAACTCGACAGCCCTGAGCAGGAACTTGTGCCCCGGACGGACGCCGAGGTAGCGGTGGGCCACCACGAAGATGCCCTGCCGGCACGCCTCGAGGAGCAGCAAGGGGTCGAGGCGGTCGGCGGGGCCGAGGGTGTCGTCGTAGAAGGCGTGACGGCGGGGGAACCGTGCGGCCAGCAGCAACTCGTTCTCGCCGTGACGTTCGGAGTCTGTCAGGAAGACCTCCGCGGCCGCGTAACGGTGGACCAGTTCCTTGGGGAGTGTCCGGGTGAACTGCATGGGCCGCTCCTCAGTTCGCGGTGGCGCGGAGGGTGTCCAGGTGAAGGCGCCAGGTGTCGGCGTCGGCTCCGTCCAGCACGGGCGTCCGGCCCGGCTGCCGCATGGGAAGCACCTTCGAGCCGACGATGACGGCGTCCCACGGGTCGAGGTCGACTCCCCGCCGCCAGGCGGTCTCCAGCAGCGTGCGCGGGGTGGCGGAGGGGTCGGCGCCCGGGTGCCGGGACACGGTGGCGCGCAGCCGGGCGACGGCGGGGTCGAAGGCGAGGTCCCGGGGCGCGGTCGCGTCGTACAACCGGCCGGTCAGTTCCCGGGCATGCCCGGTGCGGTCCTCGTCGGCGAGGGCGGAGCGGAACAGGCGGTCGCGCTCGCCGTCGTCGAAGTGGACGGCCAACTCGCGCAGGACGTCGGCGGGTTCGTCGGGGGTGTGCACGAGGTTCAGCAAGTAGCTGTAGCGGCCCAGGAGATGACGCAGCTGGCCGGGCCGGCGGGCGTCCGGGTCCGTGGGTCCCTTGAGCCGGGTGAGTTCGACCGAGGCGGGCACGTCCAGGTCGTGGCGGGGGCGGACGAGGAGCACGAGGGCGTCGGCGTCCTCCAGGAAGAGTGCGGCCAGCCGCCTGCGGTAGGGGGTGGCGAGGTTCCACTGGAAGTACCACAGGGAGCGGATCATGGTGCGGGTCAGCCGGGTGACAGCCGCGCCGACGATCCTGAAGCCCAGCCCGGCCAGCCAGTCCACGGCCGCGTCCAGCCTGCGGGCCACGACGGCGTCGGGCTTGAGGAGCAGCAGCGCGTGACGGTGGGCGAAGCCGGTGATGTCGCCGGTGAGGGCGGCGAGCTGGTCGTGGCTCTCCTGGTAGTAGGTGTCCGCGCCGTACAGGCGTTGTTTGTCGGGGTGGCAGGTCAGCAGGGGTGAAACGGGTATGCCGTACGAGGGTTCGGTGGGGTGGGCGGGTGTCATCGGTGGGTGCTCCCGTCGGGTCGGGCGGCGGCCGGCTCCTTGCGCGGGGGCGGGCCGAGGTAGCCGGTCGCGAGGCAGTGGTCGAGAAGGCGGCGCAGGTAGGCATGTGCGCCCGTCGCGGGCGGGCGGTGGCCGAAGGCCTCGGCGTGGGTGGCGTCGAAACGGACGCGGCGCCGGAAGTAGGGGGCGTACAGGGAGACGACACGGTCGTAGTAGGGGCGTTCCCGGCCGGGCAGGGCCGTGGCGGAGAACGCGGACGGGGGGACGAAGCGCGGCACGTGGAGGGACGGGTACTCGGCGAGGACGTCGGACATGTCGCGCAGGGTCAGCTCGTGGCCGACGGCGTGCAGGGTGCGGCCCTCGGCGTCCTGGAACCGGGTGGCGGCCTCCGTCACCAGGTCGGCGACCCGGTCGACCGGGACCAGGTCGAGGACGGCGTCCTGGTGGCCGGGCACGGTGCGGACCAGGCCTCTGGTCAGGACGCGGAGCACGGGGTAGATGGTCTTGAGGTCGCGGACCCGGCCGGTGCGGGAGGCTCCGGTGACGATGCTCGGGCGGACCACGGCGACGGGCAGGCCGTCCGCCGCGGCCTTGCGGACGAGGGTCTCCGCGGCCAGCTTGCTCTTCTCGTAGTCGTTGCCGGGGCGTTGGCCGAGGTCGAGTTCGTCCTCGTACGCGGTGCCGTCGCGTTCGCCGCACACGTAGGCGGTGCTGACGTGCACCAGGGGGACACCGCCCGCCAGGGCGACGCCCAGGACGTGCCGGGTGCCCTCGACGTTGACGCGCTCGTAGCGTCCCGGTGGCAGTCCGAAGTCGGTGACGGCGGCGCAGTGGACGATCCGGTCGGCGGTGACGGCGAGCCGCCGGTCGTCGCCGCTCAGCCCGAGGCCGGGGCGGGTGATGTCACCGGTCATCCGGGTGAGGGTGCCCGGACCGGCCGTGAGCCTTCTGCCGTTGTTGCGGACGAGGTCGCCGTTGCGGTGCAGCACGGCCAGCACGGTGTGACCGGCGGCGGTGAGCCGGGCGGTCACCTCGGCACCCACGAAGCCGCTGGCGCCGGTCACCAGCACCGTCATCGGGCCGGACACCGCCGGATCGGGCACCACCGGGTCGGCCGCCATCGGCTGAGACGTCATCGGATCGGAAACCGACGTATCGGTGTTCATCGGACCGGTGTTCATCGGATCGGAGTTCTTCGAATCGAATTTGATCGGACCGGAGTTGATCGGATCGGAGTTGATCGGATCGGACATCGGTGGATCCTCCGCGCGGAACGTCGGGTGGGATGCTCGGAGCCCGGCGCCGTCACCGGGCCTGATGGGGCTGGGCCCCGTTGCCGGCCAGCAGGTCGCGGGCCTCTTCGATGGGCAGCTCCGCGCCGAGGTGGGCGCCCAGGCGCAGCCAGTCGTGGCCGAGCTGCAGCGTCGCCCGCCAGGTGTGGGCGGAGTCGAACGAGAGCGGGAAGGAGTCGGCACCCACGGCACCCCGCACCAGGCCGATGAAGCGGCGCAGCTCCGCGCGGAGGGCGTCGCCGTCCTCCGCCGAGTCCACGCCCCGCACCAGCAGCTCGGCGGCGTGCACGCCGATCGGCCGGGTGGCTGCGGGAAGCAGGTCCATACGCCGTACGAGGTCGGCGTCCGCGGGCAGTGGATTGACCCCGTGGGCGCTGAACAGCGCGCGCAGCGCGGCGTGCACGGCGCGGCGCGCGGTGAGTTCGGCCACCCGGTGCTGGCCGCGTCGCAGGGCCCCGGTCAGGTCCTCGAGGGCGTTCTCGACCACGACGTTGGACCACACCAGGGCCATGGCGGCGGCGGCGAACCGGTCGGCGGGCAGGGGCATCAGGTCGACCGAGCGGGTTTCGCCGACGGCCGCGCCGCGCACGGAGAGCAGCGGCTGCGCGGTGGAGGGCGGCGGGGTCACGGGGCCGGGCGGAGCGGCGAGGGGAAGAGCGGGGGTGACGGCGCCGCCACCCTTCCAGGCGAGGCGGATCAGTCCGTAGCGCAGGAAGACGGCCAACAGCGCTCCGGGATCGGTGACACCGGTACCGGCGGCCCCGGCCAGCACTTGGGGCAGCGGCCTGCCGAGGACGAGGGAGCGCCAGACGGCTCCGGCGTCGGCGCCGAGGGCGAACACGTCGCGCCGGCCGCGGACGACGTGGATCCGTTCGCCGGTCTGCCAGGTGGTCACCCGGGCCACGCGTTCGACGGTGAGCCGCTCGGGCCGCCGGGGGACCTTGGTGAGTCCGAGGTTCTCGGCGAAGTCGAGGCAGTCGGTCAGCTGGGCCTGGGCGGCATCGGAGTCGCCGGGCCGGACCGCAGCCGATTCGAGCTCCCAGTAGCGGTCGCGTATGTCCGTCCGTCCCGCCCGGTCCAGTTGCATGGACAGCCACTTGGGTTCGAGATAGGTCTCGCCCAGTCCGGCCGCCCAGGACTTGACGCTCTGCACGAGCGCGGCGCGCGTCCAGTCGACCGCCTCTTCGCTCTCGCCGAGGCACTGGAGTGCCATCGCGTGCCGCAGGGACTGCCGGGCCCGGTGCGCCCACCAGTCGGCGGCGATCCGGCGGAAGCGCTCCACGGGCAGCAGCGCCTTCACTTCCTCGATGAGGCTGTGCCCGCGCAGCGGATGGCTGTGCAGCACCCGCTGGCAGCGGTTGAGGAGATCCTCGGAGAGCCGGCCAGGCCTTCCCGCTCCTTGCTCCAGCGCCGTGAACTCGTCGGCGAGCCGGCGCACCGACCGGGTGCGGATCTCCACCCGCCTGCCGTCCACGAACAGCAGCGACGGCATGGTCGGCAGATCGTCGTCCGTGCGGCTCACGAGCAGGAAGTCGATGTCGGAGGAGGGGTTGCCGAACCCTTCCGCTATGGAGCCCTCCAGGGTCACGGCCCACTCGGTGTCAGAGGGGAGTTCGGCGAGCGACTTGTCGAGCAGGTCCTGCAGCCGTTCCTCGGTGAGGATCACCTGTGTGTCTCCGTTCGGGGGCTGTCCGCGGCGGCCGGGCTGTCGTGCGGCGGGTCGGCGAGTACGGTGACCGTGCCCGCCGCGCCGTCGACCCGCAGCCGGGTGCCGGAGCGGATCTCGGTGGTGGCGCCCTTGACCTGGACGACGGTCGGAATGCCCAGCTCCCTTGCCACGACGGCCACATGGGTCAGAGGGCTGCCCCGTTCGATGACGATGGCCGCGGCCGAGGAGAGCGCGGTCACCCATCCGGGGTCGGTGCGGTAGGCGAGCAGGATGCCGCCGCCGATGTCGCGTGGGGTGTCGGTGACCACGGCGGGCCCCTCGACAACGCCGGGGCAGCAGGGGACTCCGGTCAGTTCGCGGGCGCCGCTGGGGGCGGCGGGGCCGCTGCTCCAGCCGGCCCGTTCGAGGTTGCCCGACCAGTACGGCGCGCCGTGGGTGGTGAAGCGGGACGGTGCGTGCAGTTCGGCGTCGGCGGCCTGTTGCCGGCGGCGCAGCACGACCAGGTCCCGCAGTTCGGTGTGGGCGATCGTGCCTTCGTAGGCGCCCCGGATCTCCTCCAGGCGCAGCAGGAAGACGTCGTCCCAGGCGTCGATGGCACCGGCTCGTGCCAGATCGCGGCCCAGGGCGCGCAGCATGCGCTTGGCCGCTCCGAAGGCGCGGGTGCGGCAGAACCTGAGCCGTTCCCGGTCGGCGAGAGCGGCGCGGGCCTTGCCGCGCACCCGTTCGTACACCAGGCGCCGCGGACGGCTCAGATGCTCGTCGAGGTACGTGTCGGCCTCGCCACCGCGGTCCGGTGTGCCGCCGCCGTCGGCGTCGCCGTCGCCGGAATCCGGCAGGACTTCGCGCAGCAGTGTGAAGACTCCCGCCGGGTTCTCGCTCAGGTCGGGGACCTCCAGCTTGAGTTCGTCGGGACTGCGGTAGCCGTAGTCTGCGATGTACGCGTCGACGGCCCGCAGGAAGCCGGTGTGACCGGCGTCGGCCAGCGCCTGTCGGGCCTCGGAGTCAGGGGTGCGTTCCAGCAGCGCCAGGATGTCGGCGTCGGCACGCGCCTGGGCGGCCAGCTCGCGCAGGGCCCAGACCGGTTCCGCGGACTCGACCGTGTCGCCCGGGGCCGCCGCGGCCCAGATGAACCATTCGGGCGAGGCCGGCAGCCATCTGCGGGTCAGCAGGGCCAGGAGTCCCACGGAGAGCAGGATCGTGGCGTCGAGGGTCTGCATCGGGCCCCATTTTTCGATGAGTTCCCGCTGGAGCCGCCGGAATCGGCGGTAGGTCTCGTCTCCCGGCAGTGCGTCGTAGTCGACATTGTTGAATACCGTGTACGAGCGATAGAAATCTCGATGAAACGTGTCGACGGACTTTCGGATGGTGAGAAATCTTCCGGCAAAGATGACCGTACGTGTCAGACGTGAGGCATGGCCGCGCAGCCCGGGCCGGGGCGTGAACGGGTGGAGCGTGTCCGCGAGTTCATCGGGAATACTCTCGGCGACGCCCAGGGATTTCTCCAGGACGCGCCGGTTGAGCGGGTACAACGGGGCGAGACGCACCATGCGGTACCAGTGGAACAGGTTGTAGTAGACCCGTCCGTGGACATAGCCGAGGAGGTACGGGGTCCACTCCCGCACCTCGCGCAGCCGCTCCCCGCGGACTCCCAGGGCTCGGGCGTAGCTGTCGTATACCTTCGCGTAGGTGTCGGCGGCGAAGCTGAAGGTGAGCGGGGACACGACACCGCTGAAGCTCTCGATGATGTTGGAGTTGTCCCACAGCCGCAGGTCCTGCCCGGGCTCGGGTGCGGGGCCCGTGGCCGGGGCGAGGGTCGTGACGGGCCGGCTCTGCAGGATCCACAGGGCGTCCTCGTCGATGGCCCACTCGATGTCCTGGGGGGCGCCGTACCGGGCGGTGACGCGGGCCCCGGCCGCGTGCAGCCGGGCCAGTCGGGCGTCCGTCAGCACCGGTCGGGCGCGGTCCTCGTGGGCGACGGGCGACACCTGACAGCCGGGTCCGGATCCGGCGTCGTAGCGCTCCTGTTTGTCGCCGAGCACCCTGGTCAGCGGCTCGCCGGTGGCGGCGTCCAGGACGACGGTGTCGGCGTCGACGGCGCCCGACACCAGCCCCTCCCCCAGTCCGTGGACGGCGCTGACGACATGCCGGTCGGTGCGCCCGCTCGCCGGGTCGGCGGTGAACAGCACACCGCTGACTTCGGCGGCCACCATGCGCTGCACGATGACGGCGACGCCTCCGGTGTCGATCGCCAGCCCGTGGCGCGCGCGGTAGCGCAGGGAGCGTTCGCTGAAGGCCGAGGCCCAGCAGCGGCGGACATGGGCGACGACCTCGTCGAGGCCGCGGACGTTGAGGAAGCTGTCGAACTGGCCGGCGAACGAGTGGCGTGCGCCGTCCTCCTGCGCACCGGACGACCGGATCGCGACGGCGCCCCCGCCGGCCAGGCCGTAGGCCAGTCCGATGGCGTCGGTGAGGCGGTCGTCGAGCGGAGCGGCCTCGATCAGGCCGGCGATCTCGGCGGCGATCCGGCCCGCTTTCGGCTCCCAGTCGTCGGCGAGCAGCCGCTTCAGGTGCCCGTCGAGGCCGCTGCCGCGGCTGAATTCAGCGAATACGTCCAGGCCGATGACCGACCATCGCGGTACTTGAAATCCGGACGCGGTCAGGGTGTGCAGGTTCTTCCCTTTACCACCGGCCCATTCGGTGACAAGGGATTCGTCGCTGGACTGTGTGAGAACGTGCGGGGACCGGTGTTCGGATCCCGTGGTGGGCGACAATGCGTTTCCCCTCCGAGGCTGTTGCTCGACCTCGCTCGAATGTTGCACAGCAGGGCCGGTCGAAAAAACTCAGGCGGGCCGCCGTAGGCGCTTTTCGGTCGTCGTACCTCCTTCACCTTCCGGTGGCGCGCCGCTGTTCAGGGCGAATGCCGGGGACGCGAAGAGAAACGGGATGATCCGGCCGAAGTGGGTCGGCCCGACGCCGGTCACGGGCCGGCCCGCGGTGGCGGTACGCGGCAGTAACACCGCGTACGTCCCCGTCGTCTCGCCCGTCCTGACGGAGTGAGGGCGCCGGGCCGGAGCAGACCGCCACGCAGACCGTCGGTCGCTGTCGGGCTCCACAAAGCCACACGTTCGGACACCGACAAAGGTCTACCAGAAAGGAAAGCAACAAATATTGACGCAATCGACCAGCGCTTGTAACTTCCGTCTCAGTCGCCAGGCAGCCCTGAACTCGGCTGTCCCGAGGGCGAGTTGTAGCTCCACCCTCCACTCCGGGAGCACACATGCGCAGAAGAAGATCTGCCTCCTCGCGTCTCTTCCCCTCACCCACGGCCGGACCCTTACCCTTACCCGGGCTGCGCCGCGCCCTTCTGTCCGTCGCCGCAGTCCTCGGCCTTCTGGTGACCGTCCTGGTCGGCATGCCCGGCATCGCTCAGGCCGCGGGTTCCCAGCCCTGCGACATCTACGCCGCCGCGGGCACCCCGTGCGTCGCCGCCCACAGCTCGACACGCGCGCTGTTCTCGGCGTACAACGGCCCGCTCTACCAAGTCACCCGCGTCTCCGACGGCGCGAGCGCCGACATCGGGCTGCTGGCGGCCGGCGGCTACGCGAACGCCGCCCAGCAGGACGGCTTCTGCGCGAACACCACGTGCAGCATCTCGAAGGTGTACGACCAGACGTCCCGCCACAACGACCTGTTCCCCGGCCCCGCGGGCACGGCCGGAATGGGTGCCGACCGGGGTGCGGACGCCGCTGAACTGTCCGTCACGGCGGGCGGCCACAAGGTGTACGGGATCTGGATCTCCCCCGGAGTCGGCTACCGCTCGCACGGCGCCGCGTCCGGCACCGCGGTCAACGGCCAGCCGGAGGGCGCCTACATGGTCGCCAGCGGCACCCACGTCGGCTCCGCCTGCTGCTTCGACTACGGCAACGCCGAGGCCACCCCCGCCGACACCGGCAACGGGCACATGGACGCCGTGTCCATCGCCACCACCTGCTACTTCGCTCCCTGCAGCGGGTCCGGCCCCTGGGTCGAGGCCGACCTGGAGAACGGCATGTTCCAGGGCGACAACGGCTCCAACACCGCGAACAAGGGGAACAACAGCACGTACGTGACGGCGGTCCTCAAGAACAACGGCCAGACCACCTACGCGTTGAAGGGCGGCAACTCGCAGTCAGGAGGCCTGACCACCTGGTGGGACGGGGCGCTGCCCACGCGGGGCGGCTACCGGCCGATGCAGCAGGAGGGCGGCATCATCCTGGGCACGGGCGGCGACAACAGCAACTGGAACATGGGAACGTTCTTCGAGGGCGTCATGGTCGCGGGCTACCCGACCGACGCGGCCGAGAACGCCGTCCAGGCGAACATCGTCTCCGTGGGCTACTCGGGCCAGACCAACGTCCCGAACGGTCCGCAGAGCACCATCAGCGGCCCTGGCAGCCAGTGCGTCGACGTCGCCGCGGACGACACCGGGGTGAACGGCGCCGCCGTACAGCTGTGGAACTGCCAGTCGTACGCCGAGGACCAGTACTGGACGCACAACGCCAACGGATCGCTCGGCACCATCGGCCGCTGCCTGGACATCGTCGGCAACGGCACCGCCAACGGCACCCAGGTCGAGCTGTGGGACTGCAACGGGGTCGGGGGCCAGAAGTGGGTGCAGCGCGCCGACGGCTCGCTGTTCAACCCGCAGTCGGGCCGCTGCCTGGACTCCCCCGACGGCGCCACGGCCAACGGCACCCGCCTGCGCATCTGGGACTGCAACGGCTCCGCAGCGCAGCGGTTCGCGGTCAACGCGGGCGCGCCCGTCACCGGCCCCGGCGGCACCTGTGCCGATGTGGCCGGTGACGACAACGGCTCCAACGCGACCGCCGTTCAGCTCTGGAGCTGCCAGTCGTACGCGGTCGACCAGCACTGGTTCCACAGCTCGGACGGCCGGCTGCACACGCTGGGCCGCTGCCTGGACATCATCGGCAACGGCACCGCCAACGGCACCCAGGCCGAACTGTGGGACTGCAACGCGGCCGGCGGCCAGATCTGGCAGCAGCAGGCCGACGGCTCGCTGCTCAACCCGCAGTCGGGCCGCTGCCTGGACTCCCCCGACGGCGCCACGGCCAACGGCACCCGCCTGCGCATCTGGGACTGCAACGGCTCCGCCGCACAGAAGTTCGCACTGAGCTGACCCCGTCTCACCACCCTTCGGCCCGGCCGGACTCGACGTCCGGCCGGGCCCAGCCGTCGCGGATCACGGACGGCCCGCCCGTAACCGTTCCCCGGATCCGGCGGGAACGGACCCCGCATCGGCAAGCCGTCCTTGACGCTGTCGGCGCCGTCTGTGGTAATCGATCTGCATGCCGAAAAACGCCCCACCGGACGCCGACGACCACGACCGGCCCACCGCGCGGGTACGGCTGTCCACGGCGCTGCGCGACTCCCCGGCCGGCCGGGGATGGCGGCACGGCAAGGACATCGAACTGGGGCAGAGGTCGCTGGGCTTCGCGGCCCTCGGTTTCCTCACGCTGGTGCCCCTCCTGGTCGTCGTCTCCGCCGCCGATCCGGCGCACGGGCGGGGCTTCGCACAGTGGCTGGGGGACGGCCTCGGGGTGTCCAGGGCCGCCAGGGACGAGGTCGCGCGGCTGTTCGCCGGGCCCGCGCAGGTGCGGCAGACCACGACGGCCTTCGGTCTCGCCGCGCTCGCCGTCTTCGGCCTGAGCTTCGGCGCGGCGGTGCAGACCGGCTACGAGAAGATCTGGGACCTGCCCGCGGCCCGCTGGTACGCCAGATGGCGCCAGGTCCTCTGGCTCGCCGTGCTCATCGGCACCATCTACGTGACCGCGACGACCACGTTGTGGCGCCACTCGGCCGCCGGAACGGTGACCGCGGCACTGAGCGCCGTCCTGTTCTTCTGGTGGTCGCAGTGGATGCTGCTCGGCGGCAGGATCGCCGGGAAGGCACTCCTGCCCGGCGCCGTACTGACGGCACTCGGCCTGTTCGGTCTACGGATGTTCTCGCGTCTGGTCTTCTCGCCCCTGATCGCCTCCAGCACCGTCAACTACGGTCCTTTCGGCACCGTCCTGGTCGTCCAGTCCTGGCTGGTCGGTGTCGGCGTCGTCGTCTTCGGCGGCGCGCTGGTGGGGCGGCTGGCGCACGAGGAGATCATCACCGCGGTGGAGACCCTTCTGCGCCGGGCGCAGCATCGTAGGGGGTGAGTCCGGGCGGCCTTCCTCGGACTCCGGCTCCGCCCGGTCAGACGGGCTCGCCGAGCGGGCCGGTGGCCTCCTTGCCCGGCGGGGATGCCGGGGACGGCTCCCGGTCCCAGCGCAGGGCGAGGACCGTGGCCGGGACCGCGATCAGGGCCCAGAGGACCACGGCCATGACCACAGCCGTCCAGGTGTCCCAGAAATGACCGGCGGAGAAACCCGCGACCAGTGGCACGGCGATCACGCCCACGGGCGTCGCTTTTCGGAACGGTACGCGGGGATCGGCGGGGCGGCCGGTGGCGAGGCAGCGGGCCCGCCGGGCGCTGCCGAACGCGGCGATGAAGGCCAGGGCCGCCGGCCAGACGGCGATCAGGGCGGCTCCAGTGAGCACGGTGGGGTCCTCGTCCGGCAGTCCCGCGAGCCTCTCGCTCACCCCGCCCTGGCTGACGGAGACCGCGTCGTTCCGCCACGTGGTGACGTCCACCCGCTCCCCCGGCTGGACGAGTTCGGAGAGGTCACCGTGCGCGTCGAGGTCGATGGACCGATCGGCGGGGGCGGGAACCGGCGGCCGCAGCCGTACGCGGAAGGCCTTCGTCCTGCCGCTCTTGACCGTCCGGGCGGAGAGGACCGTGCCCCGGATCGTGCGCAGGCAGCCGGCGCCGTCGTCCCGTGCCGGAGCTTCACCGGCGCACGGCCGGGCGTCGCGGAAGGCCGTCTCCGTGGCGACCTTTCCGGGGACGTACAGGCTCGGCACCACGGCCACCGCCGACAGGGACAGTCCGAGCAGCGCCCATGCCACCGCCTGCCACCACTCCTTTCGGATCCGCGCCGAGATCCACCGGTCCGTCGTCCGCACAGCCACTCCCGTGCCTCCTTCGTTCCGGAGCATTAGGTCACACCTTGCCGATCGGCCGACATGGCAGGTCCCGGAAGCGTGGAGCCCCGGCTGAACTGCCGGTTTCCGGCAACATGGGATGCTCACGGGGCCGGCCCCCGACCAGCCGGAGCCACGGCCCGACGGGCGCTCCCGATCAGCCGGAGTTGTAGCCCCAACGGGCCTGACCGTCCCTGCCCATGAAGCACTTCGCGGGGCGGCCGTCGGCCGTGGTCGCGGTGGCACCCACAGGAGAGCAGTACTGCCCGAACCCGACGCCGGACCCGCCGCCCGTGCCGCCCGTGCCGCCCGTGCCGCCGGTGGTTCCGCCCGAGGTCCCGGAGGAGCCGCCCGCGGAACCACCACTCACCGCGCCGCCTCCTGCCGTGCCGCCCGCCGTGGCGGAGCCGCTCGTGCCCCCGGTACCCGGTTTCGGCTCGGGTCTGGGCTTCGGCTTCGGTTTGGGCTTCGGCTTCGGCTTCGGGCTGGGCTTCGGGCTGGGCTCGGTGCAGGAGTCACCAGGACCGATCAGCCACAGGTCCGCCCGGGTCGAGAGCAGAACCTCGCGGTCGGGTGCCGGCTGCTGGCGGCACACCCGCCAGTCGTCCACGTCCCGGGAACCGTGGTCGAGACGCTCACCCGTGTGCGCGTGCAAGGCGGCCGTGTACACGAACCCCAGGTCGTCCACGGCACGTGAGGCCTCGCCGAAACTTTCGCCCCGGAGGTCCGGCATGACGATCCGTCGGGGGCCGAGCAGCCGCGTGGGGCACGCCTCCTGCTCGGGGACCGCGTAGAGCGTCAGCACCCTGACAGCCGGGCGGACCGTTTCCTTTCGGGAGGGCGCCTGGAAGCAGACCCGCCAGCCGGGCGCCGAATGCTTCACCGGCCTGAAGGACGAGGAGGCATCGACCGTCGTCACGGCCATCCAGGACTGGCGTCGCGCGTCCGCGACGGCCGTGGTGAGCGCCGTTCCCTTGAAGTCCCGTACCGCCACGGGGCCGTCGGCGCCTGCCCGGGCCGGTGTCTCGTGTCCCGCGCCCCAGGCGGCGGAGACCATCGTCATCGCGACCATGGAGGCGAGGATGGGGCGTCTGCGGGCCCAGGCCCATACCCGGGCTCGGCCGTGGGGGCGTACGACGGAGCCGGCGGGCAGCATCTCGCCCGTCTCCGCGAGCAGTTCCCCCTTCGGGTCGAGCGTGGACCCGTGCAGTTTGTACTCCTTGCCGTCGACGACGATGACGGTGGAGTCGAGGATGCCGTGCTCCCGGCGAAGGATGGACACGGGCTCGGGCACCCGGGTCGCCTTGGGGGCCATGAGGCTGCGGAGCAGCACGAGTCCACGCCCGGTGAGTGCGGCGTAGCCCCAGCCGCAGTGGTAGAGGGACCGCACGGATTCACCGGGTCCGAGTTCCGCGAGCAGTGCCTTCTTGTGGTCGGCGGGCAGCGACAGCTTCTCCCCGGCGACGACCGCGGCCAGGCGCGGATCATCGGCGGTGGAGGCCTGCCCCACGTTCCCGGTCCCCGGCAGAAGGTCGCCGGACGGGTCGATCAGCGAACCCCACACGGTGATCCGTCGCCCCTCCACGGACACGTCCACGCGTGACGCGGCCCCGTGCGCGGGGCGCATGACCACCAGAGGCCGGTCGACCCGCGCGGGCGTCTCCCCGTTCAGGAGGATGAGCGCGTCGGTGGTGAGCGCGGCGTATCCCAGCCCCTGGTGGTAGAGCGCGATCACCCTCTCCCTGGACCCGAGCGTACGGAGCAGGGCGTCGGCCTGGCGGAGGGGAAGGGGGACGATCTCGCGGGCGGCCACCTCGGCGGTGCGCGGGTCGTCACGCAGCCGACGCTGCGCGGGGGTTGGGGACATAGGCGGAGAATAGCCGCTGTCGATCTTCGGCAGAAACTCCGCTCCATGAACCGATGCAGGGCTGTGACCTGCACAGATGATGCCGCCTCGCCGGAACGCGAAGCAAAGCTGTCCGGGAGAGGACGTCAGCCGATCAGTTCCGGCGCGAGCCGGTGATACCGCACCAGGAGCACGTTGAGCGCCGCGATGATCAGGACCGCGGCGGCGATGGCGAGCAACGCGCGGCCCGTCCCCCACGGCGTGATGAGCGTGCCGAGGGCGCCGCCCACGAAGATGCCGCCGACGGTGGCGACGAGCCGGGGACGGATCGTGTGCCGTTCCGGTGTCGCGGGGACGGCTCCGGTGAGGCCGTGGATGAGGCGGACCAGCGACACCTGGACGAGCAAGGTGGGCATACCGGGAACAGCGGCGCGCAGTGCGGTGTCCGCGCGCAGTCCCATGGCGAAGCCGACGATGGCGATGACCAGGTTGTCCGGGTCCTCGGCGAGCGAGCCGGAACCGTGCCTCCACAGCGCTGTCGCGCCCGCGAGCGCCAGCAGTACCCCTTCCGCCGCCAGCGCGGCCGCGAACCAGTGCCGGTGGTGTGCGACGAGACCCTTGGTGGTCAGGGCGCCGGCCAGGGCACCGAGGACGAAGGCGACCAGGGCGATCGCTGGGCGGGCCACCGACACCTGTCCCTCACCGGCTACGGCGAAGGACAGGAAGAGCACGTTGCCCGTGGCCAGGGCGGTGAAGACGTGGCCCATGGTCAGGAAGCTGACCGCGTCGGCCGCGCCCGCCAGGACGGTGAGGGTCGCCATGACGACGGTCCGTTGGCGTTCGCGTCGTTCGGCGGACGGCAGCGGTGGCGGTGGCGGTGCGGATTCTTCACTCATGTGGTCAGTCTCGACACCGGCGGCTCCACAGTCGCGGAGTCGGGTCCGACACGCGCCGGCCGTGCCGCCAATGGACGGCGCGCCGGGGCCCGCCGTCGGCGTGCGCGCGCTGTGCAAGGGCCCGGCTTTCCGTACCCCTCCTATGCTGCTCACCCACTGATCGCCGAGACGAGGGAGACCAGGAGCTGACAACTCTCCTGCGCGGCATCGACCACATCACCGACTCCGCCCCCCTTGGACCGCTGGCCTGGCGGGCTCGGATTCAGCAGTACCGGGCCACACTTCGGTACTGGTGGTGCGGGACGCCAGCGGCCGCTCACAGCGCAGGGAGCACCAACCGGAGCGGAGCCGGGAGCCGGGAGCCGTAGCATGCATGTGATTCCTTTGCGGTAACGACCGGGGGACACACGGTGTCAGGGATGACGCGTAGAACATCCATAGCGGTGGTCGGCTGCCTTGTACTCGCTGGTTGCACCTCCACCAGTTCCCCTTCACAGCCGCCCTCCCGCTCCTCGGGTAAGGCTCCTGCGCAGCCCTCCGATCCGGTCGCGGCAGAGACAACGCTCAACTGCTCGGACCCGATCGTCACCGACCGGCCCGCCGATAATCTCCACACCGTCAAAGGCGTCGTGGCACTGCCCGTGGCCAGTACAGCCGGCGCGCTGAGGGCGAACCCGGTCCACCCTCGGTCACACGCGGAGCTGTTCGCCAAACAGGGCCTGGTTGTCAGAGCAGGTCGAACATTCGATCTGGTAGTCCCGCCCGAGGAGAGGAACCGCCTGGCGATGGAGTGGGGCAGTTCGGGTCACAAGACGTGGCGTCTGCACGTGTCCTGCCCACACACGACCACCGCCGGCTGGCTCGCCTTCCCGGGCGGCTACTACGTGCCTCGCCGCGCATGCGTTTCACTGATCGTGCACTCCGCGAGCACGCAGGAACGCGTACGCATCGGCGTCGGCGTAGCCTGCTGAAGCCGTGGACCGTCCCCGCCGCGGCGGTCCCGCCCGGTGCGCAACACCGATGAGCGTGCCCCGATCCCCGGCAGCGGCCGCGCCGCCCGTCCTCGCCTTCCCCCGAGAAGAGAGTCTCCACGGGACATCACCAGGCATCGGGGTGCCAGGGTTGTGACAGGCTTCCCTCCCGAACCGGATGAGAGGGGTGACGGTCGTGTCGAGTGGCGCCGTGTCAGCGGACGATCCTGGCTGGGACCCGGACGAGCACGTGCGGTTCGCTCGTTACCGGAGGGCGTTCGACGAGGTCGCCCCGGCGAATGCTGCTTCCCTCATCGCCCGAGTACTCACCGATCCGGATAAAGCAATGGCGAACAGCGCCGTCTGCGAGTACCTCGACGGACGAGCCGCTGAACTGCTCACGGATCCCGGCTATCCTGCCTGGTGCCTGGAGATGACTGGCCCCGTCGGAGTGGACGACTTCTCCACACGGCGCCTCAATGAGTGGACCTTGCTGCGGGCGATGACCTTGAACGAGCCGTGGGACGCCGAGAACCTGCTTACGGCCTCCAACTGGCTACAGCTCCGCACCGCCGAGAAGTTCTCAGACGTGACCGTTCTGGAAGTTCTGGCCGAGAGTGGCCGCACCCGCCGCATCCGCAACATCGCCGAGTCCCGGCTGTCCGCCGCCCAGCGGTCGATGCCGGCCGGACCGGTGCGCTGAGCCCCGGGCCCTTCGGCGCGAGCCGATACAAGGGCCGGACGCTCAACCGACGTCGGGCTGCCGATCGCGGGGAAATACGTGAGGTTGAGAAACCGGACTGTTGCCGGCCATGGCAGCCGGGCACCGGAGTGCGGCCGTGGTCGCCCGTGTGGTGCTGCGATCCATCGACCTCAAACCACACGCTGTCCGTGAGGCAGCAGTGCCGACAGTCACGCACTTCCCGGGTACACAGGCGGCCATGGGTAGCCGAGTTGCTCGGCATCGTGTGAACCACCCCAGACCTGCGCAGTGGCACGGGGATCATCCGCGGTCAGTCCTGCCTCAAGTCGCTCGGCCTGGTCGGCCTGGTCGGCCTGGTCGGCCTGGTCGGCCTGGTCGGCTGGATCGTCCGCGGAGATCGGGAGAGTCATCCCGAACTGGAGCCAGGGTCGGTCCGCCTCGGTCCGGATACGGGGATGCATCAGGACGACGTGGATCCGATCGGGTTCCGTGCGGGAGGCCCAGATGGTTGCGCAGGCTCCCGATGTCCGCGTCGTTGTTCCAGACGTAGGCACACCCACAGTGCCGAACCACTCCACCTCGCGCTCGTCTTCGGCATCGGTGAGAAGACGGCCATCCGCTGCGCGGACTCCGCACGCGCGCTTCTGGGTGAGGCTGCCGAGCGGCCATCGCAGTGAAATCCGCTCGACCCGGTCACCTCGTTGAAGAGACCCTATGGGCATGGAGTTCCTCTGCTTCCACCGCGACCGGCCCGACTCCCTGCCGCTGCGCGACGAGCTACTGGAAGAGCACTGGTCATATATGGACCGGTACGCGAAGGAGATGATCGCCCGGGGCCCGACCCTCGCCGACGACGGCGACACAGCCACCGGCAGCGTGCACATCGTCGACCTGCCCGATCCCGTCGCCGCCCGCGCGTTCGCGTTCGACGAGCCGAACTACCAGGCCGGCGTCTACCGGGACGTGCTGCTGCGACGGTGGCGCAACACACTGGGGCGCACCATGTGGGACTTTTCCGGTGGCCGGACCGGTGGCAACCGGTACCTGGTGCTCGGCCTCGGCACGGGGCACGCCGCCGATCTCGCGGTCCCGCCCGCCCGGGACGAGCTGATCGCCTACGGGCCGCTGCTGTCCGACAACGGCGCCACCTGGCTGGGCACGGCGGCGCTGCTCCGGGCGCCGGACCCGGACACGGCACGCGCCATCCTGACCCCGGACCGGTACGCCGACATCGAGGTGCACAACTGGCAGTTCGGCGGGCGGCCGTCTTAACCCCAGGACGTCCGGCCGACGTTACGGCCGAAGCCCCTCGGATCTCTCAGCATCCTCGCGTTTCACCCGAACCCCCCGGGTACCGGATCCGGATGCGTCCAAGAGCACCTCCCCTGCCGCCGTCCGGACGTACAGCACCGATCGCCCCGCCCTCCGCCGCTCCACCATTCCCGCGTCGAGCAGCACACGCAGATGCCCGCCCACCGAACCCAGCGGCCGCCCGGTCACGGCGGCCAACTGGGTTGTACTCATGGGCGTCCCGAGCAGCGTCAGCAACCCGGCCCGCGCCGTCCCGATGAGCCTCCCGAGCCCGGCCGGGACGGGCCGCCTGTCGTGGTCCTCGGAGAGCACCCCCAGACACGGGTAGACGACTGCGTACCGCTCTCGCCCCTCCCACGACACCCAACTGGTCCTCGGCGTGACCGGCATGAACAGCAGCTCGGCCCCGGCGGTGATCTCCCGCGGCGGATAGGTGTTGTGATTGACCTGGAAGCGGCTGTTCCCGAGCCACCGCGTCCCCGGCTTCAGCGAGTCGAGGACTGCCGCCCAGCCGCCCTGATTGACTCGCGCGGTCCGCGCGGCCATGTCGGCGTCCATGACGCGCCGACGGCGCTCCCAGTCCGGCCGGACGGTCTCCTCCCAGACGTATGTCAGGAGCGCGGTCGCCCGCTCGGGCAGGTCGTCCCGCTCCAAGACGGAAGGGAGCGGTCCCCGCAGGGACACCCGGAGGTTGGCCCGTGCCTCCCCGCCATCGGTAGTCCGCACCCGGGCCACGGTCTCCTCGAAGCTCTCCCCGACGCGCGAGGTGGGGCAGAAGAAGTCGGCGATCCAGGATGTGCCGATGGCCGCCTGTACGAGCGGCGCGGCAGCCGGATCGGCCGCGAGATACGCACGGTAGCCGGGCAGATGCGCGCGCAGCCAGGCATCCTCGCCCGGATGGGCACCGGTCCCCGCGTACAGCAGTCTCAGGCTCGCGAAGGCCTCGGCGAACGGCGAGAGCACGAACCGGCTGCGGGCGAGGGTGTCGGTGTCGATCTGCCACAAGCCCATCCGTACGACCTTTCGCGTGTCGCCGAAACAGTACACACGGCCCCGGATACGACTGGAGACTCCGGATCATGCGCAGCTACAGATCCCTGTTCCGCACGGCGGAGTTCACCCCGTTCCTGCTCTCCTTCGCCGCTTTCGCCGCGGCCCAGACGATCGGCGGACTGGCCCTCGCCACACTGGTCTTCCGGGCCACCGGCTCCCCGTTCCTGTCGGCGGTGAGCATGTTCGGACCGCAACTGGCGCAGTTGCTGGGCGGCGCCTTCCTGCTCTCGGGCGCCGACCGACTGCCGCCGCGCGCGGTCCTGTCCGCCCTGGCGCTCTCTTTCGCGGCCGCCACGACGGTCCTGGCGCTGCCCGGTCTGCCGGTCTGGGCAGTCTTCGGCGTCGTGCTCCTGCAGGGCCTGGTCGCGTCGCTGGGCGGCGGAGTGCGCGGCGGCCTGCTGAACGAAATCTTGACCAAGGACGGCTACGTCCTGGGCCGTTCGGTATTCAACATGCTCTGGGGCCTGACGCAAATGGCCGGTTTCGCGACAGGTGGCGCGCTCCTCGCTCTCCTCTCCCCGCGGACCTGCCTGCTCCTCGCGGCGGCGCTGTACTTGCTGTCCGCCCTCGTCACCCACCTCGGCCTCACGGCCCGCCCGCCGCGCTCCGTCGGCCGCCCGTCCCTCGCGGCGACCTGGCGCGCCAACGCCCTCCTGTGGTCCTCACACCACCGCCGCCTGACGTATCTGGGCCTGTGGGTTCCCAACGGCCTCATCGTCGGCGGCGATTCGCTGTATGTCTCGTACGCCCCCGAAGCGGCCGGCATGCTCTACGCGTTCGGCGCGCTCGGGATGTTCGCGGGCGACTTGGCCGTGGGCCGTCTCGTACCGCCCGCCCTGCGCCGTCGCCTCGCGACGCCGCTGCGCCTGCTGCTCGCGGTTCCCTACCTGTTCTTCGTCCTGCAGCCGGGGGTGGCGCTGTCAGCCGTGGCGGTCACCGTCGCCTCCGTCGGCTTCGCCGCGAGCCTGGTCCTCCAGGAACGCCTGATGTCACTCACCCCCGACGACCTCGCGGGCCAGGCCCTCGGGCTGCACGCCACCGGCATGGCTGCCTTCCAAGGCATCGGCGCCCTCCTCGCGGGCACGCTGGCCCAACTGACCTCCCCGGCCACGGCGATGACACTGATGGCGGCCGCATCGGTCACCGTGACCCTGGCCCTCGCGGCACCGGGGAGGTGCGAGAAACGGCAGTCGGCCGTCCCCGGTACCCGCCCCGGCTTCCTGCCGGAACCAGCCGCCAGAGACACATGAGCTGAGCTGCCTCTTCGTCGACGGCCTTGCACAGCGCGGTTTCGAAGCCGTCATTCCATCAGGACGCCATCGACGGCAACGCCATGACCATCAACGCGCCCTGGCAGCCTCCGTCCAGACCGGGCGGAGCGCCCGTGGGGCGGCCGTAGTGAGCGCGGTCGGCGTCGAGGACGAGCCACGGGCACTGGCGGCCGAAGCACTGGCGGCAACGGCGGCCATCCTGAAGTCTGGCCGCAGGTACCTGACAGCGGGCTCCTCCCGGGAGGGGTACCGACACGACGACGGAGGCAGCATTCGATGGACCGAGCCGACGACGACGCACGGAAGATTCGCAGGGATCACACCGGACCGGGCTGCCCGATCGAACGCCGAGACGACGGCACATGGCAGGTGCGCGGCTACCCGACGGCACGCGCCGTTCTGCGCAGCACCGACACCGTACAGGCGGGTCTGGGCATCGAGACCGTCGAGAAGCTACCCGCCCGGATCCGGCGGCCCGTGCTGTACCGCGACGGGCCCGAACACCGGGAACACCGCCGTCAGACCGCCCGCTACTTCACCCCCCGCCGCGTGGACGAGCACTACCGGGAACTCACCGAACGCGTCACGCACAAGCACCTGGACACCCTGCGTACCGAGGGCGAGGCACGGCTGGAGGACCTCACCTTCGGCGTCGCGATCGACGTGGCGTGCGGGGTGATCGGCCTGACCCGCAGCAGACCCGGCATCCAGCGCCGCCTGGAGCGCTTCTTCCCCGAGGAGTTCGGCAGGCCCGGGCTGACCAGCCCGCACGGCATCTACTGGCTGCTGCGCCAGAACACCAACTGGCTGCGGATCTACCTCGCCGACGTACGCCCAGCCGTTCGCGCCCACCGCGAACGGCCCGCCGACAACCTGATTTCGCACCTGATCGCGGAGGGCTGTTCGAACCCCGAGATCCTCGGCGAGTGCCTCACCTACGCCGCTGCCGGAATGGTCACGACCCGCGAGTTCATGTGCGTCGCCGCCTGGCATCTGTTCACCGACGCTGCTCTGCGCGAGCGCTACTCGACCGGGAGCGAGACCGAACGCCTTGCGGTGATCCATGAGCTCCTTCGCCTGGAACCCGCGGTCGCCCGACTGAGCCGGCGAACCACCGGCGCCTTCGACGTCCCGGGCGCCGACGGCCCGGTCACCGTACCCGCCGGCGCGCTCGTCGACATCTACGTGGACGAGGCCAACACCGACCCGCAGGCTGTGGGCGCCGCCCCCACGGCGGTCTGCCCCGGCCGGCCGGCAACGACAGGGCGGTACGCGGCCGCCCTGTCCTTCGGAGACGGACCGCACCGCTGTCCCGGTGCCGACATCGCGATGATGGAGACCAACGTCTTCCTCGGGCACCTCTTCGCCCTCAAGGGCATCCGAATGCTCACGCCGCCCCGCGTCACGTTCCAGGACGAGATAGGGGGCTATGTGATCCGCGGACTCCGGGTGGCCGTCGACCGGGGGTGATGCCGGGCCGTCAGCACTCGTCCGGCGTCCCGGCCACGCACGCGTCCCCACGCGCCGGCCGCGTCGCCCGGTGTCAGATGTCCAGAACGCTCCTGATGGTGCGGACGACGCCGTCGTCGCTGTGCGCGGGAGCCAGGTGGCGGGCGCGGCTGATGACGGCGGGGTGGGCGTTGGCCATGGCGTACGACCAGTCGGCGGCGTCGAGCATGCCGAGATCGTTCAGATAGTCCCCGAACACCATCGTCTGGGCCGGACCGATGTTCAGGTGCTCCTGAAGCCGGCGCACGGCGACTCCCTTGTCGGCGGTGTGGTTCATGACGTCGATCCAGTGCTCGCTGGAGACGACGACCTGGTGGGTGTCGGCGAAGGACGCCAGGGCGGGCGCCGTGGTGCGCTCGATCGGCCCGAAGTCGAAGACGGCCACCTTGACGATCTCGTCGTCCACCGCGGTGGCATCGTCGACCAGGCGGTGCGCGTTGTAGTACCGGCCCACTTCATCGAGGAAGGCCTGGTCACCGCGTTCGATGTAGGCCGCGCGCTTGCCGCAGACGACGACGCCCACGTCCACACCCTCGTCCGTGAGCTGCCGGACGGACTTGACCAGGCGGGCGGCGACGGCGGGGTCGAGTGGGTCCGAGGAAACCTCCACGCCGTCACGGACGACGAACGCGCCGTTCTCCGCTATGTAGACCATGCCGTCGTCGGCGCCGACGAACAGGTGCGCCAGCGTGGCGTACTGACGTCCGCTGGCCGGACTGAAGACGACGCCCCGGCGGCGCAGCTCGGCCAGCAGGGGCCACAGCCCCTCCGGGACACGCCCGTCGGCGTCCAGCAGGGTGCCGTCCATGTCGGTGACGACGAGCCGGATGTCGGGACGAGGGGAGAAGGAAGCAGGAGCAGAGGCAGAGGCAGGGACAGGGACAGGGGCAGGGGCAGATCGCGTGGTCATCATGTTCCGGTGGGTCGGTGCGGACAGGGGCTGAGGGCGGTCACCACTGCGTGGCGGGGTGGGCGGCGCGGACGATCAGGGAACCGAGCTCCTCGACGGCACGGGAGCGTGCTCCGGCCAGCTCGGGCAGGGTCAGGGCCGCCGCGGTGACCGGGACGGAGCGTGGCGAGCGGGTCAGGTGTTCCTCGAGTGCGGCGATCAGGCGGGGGCGGGAGCCCCAGGGTCCGCCCACGACGACCGTCCGGGGGTCGGCGAGGGAGAGGGCCGCGGACAGGACACCGCCGATGGCGTGTGCCAGTGCGACGCGTACCCGGTCGGCGCCGGCGTCGGGGGCTTCCAGGATCTCCAGCAGTCTCGGCACGTCGACGGCGGTGGAGGAGGCCCGGCGCAGGCCGAGCGCGGCGAACACCTCCGTGAAGGGCATCGCCTGCCCGTCCGGCCCCGCCGTGTACAGGTGTGCGATCTCCCCGACGAGCCCGCGATGTCCGCGGCGCACGACGCCGTCGCCGACCACGGCGCAGCCGAGGCCTTCTCCGAGGTGGAGGTAGACGAAGTCGTCGACGCCCTGCACGCAGCCGTACTCGTACTCCGCGCGCGCGGCCCAGTTGACGTCGTTGTCCACCAGAACCGGGCCCGTCACCGTGCCGGCCAGGACGGCGGGCGGATCGAGCGCGCCCACCAGGAACGGGGCGTCCGGCAGGTGCACCAGTCGGCCGGTCGCCCGGTCGACGGGGTCGGCGGCGCTCACGACCGCCAGACGCAGCGGTCCGCCGTTCCGGCCGCCGAGCTGTACAGCGGCCGCGCCGAGCGCCTCGGCGACCGCTTCCTGTCCCGCGTCGGCCTGCAGCGCGGTACGGACCTGCCCGTGGGTGCGCCCGAGGGCGTCCACCGCCTCGGCGACAACACCGTGCGGGGTGATGCTCGCCACCAGGGCGGTACCGAGGTGCGGGGCGAGCGCGTAGTACGAGCCGACCCGGCCGCGCCCGGTGGTGCGCTCGCCGGTGTCGACCACGAGTCGTGCCTGCTCGAGCCGCTGGACACTCTCGGAGATGGTCGGCTTGGAGATGCCGGTCCTGGTGGCGATCTCCGCCCGGGTGAGCCGGGCGTGGGCCATCAGGACGCGCAGCACGTTCTCGTCCGTCAGGGCACGCAGCAGTTCCAGGGACGGTTTCGGTGCGGTCACACGACCATTCTAGTAAGGACTCTTTCCTAAACATGCACGCGGGCCTGCGTTGACGCACCAGGGGGTGGAGACGGCAGCCAGCCGCTCCGCGACCTGTTCGGGCCGCCAGGCGTCCGCCCACCGGGCATCGAGTTCATCCGCCGCGAGTACTACGCCACCACGGGGCACGGAGTCGGTCATCCCCACGAGCTGGTGGGGTCAGCCCACGGTGACCGCTCCAGCGGGAACCGGGCATGAGCGAGGGAGGCGGCCCCGTGAAGGAGCCGCCTCCCGTGTTCGGCACGATCAGCAGGGGAAGGTGCCGCTGTAGAGGGCGTGTCCGTACGAGGAGGTGCCGGAACCGAAGCCGTAGACTCCGTCGTCGCTCCAGACCGCCTCGCGGAACCCGTTGACGCAGGTGGAGGCCGGCGCGATCGCGAAGCCCTCCAGGTTGTCGGCCGGCATGACGGCCGGGTTCGTGTAGGTCACGTCCGGAACGATCGCGCCGGAGGCGTTGACCTTCATGAAGGTGTGGGTCTCACCGCAGGTGTTGTCGCAGGTGGCGACGAGGCGCTGGGTGCCGGCGTCGTACGTCACGTCCATCACGGAGGCCTTGCCGGTCGTGATCGTGCCGAACGTGGTGAACGTGCCGTCGGAGTTCAGACCGTAGACATGCAGCGAGCCGTCCCACTCCAGGCCGGCGAAGAACAGGCCCGACCCGTGCAGCGGGTAGTTCGCCGGGTTGTAGGCGGCACCGGTGAGCGGGTTGACCCAGCCGTTCGCGGTCAGCCAGCTGTCCGGTACGTATCCGACGCCCTCGAAGCCGAGGTTGGCGTCGTCCTTGTCACCGGTGTCGAGCTGCGGGAACTGCGAGGTCATGTCCCACTGGTGGACCGGCGTCAGCGTCGATCCGGTCGCGGCCGGGTCGAACTCCAGGATCGTGTCCTTGGGAACCGTGTTGTTGGTGTTGTCGCGCTCGGAGGTCACGTAGAGGTGGCCGTTGCTGCCGACGGTCAGGCCCTCGGAGTCCGGCTCGCCGGAGCCGCTAGCGAAGCGGATCTGCTTGCCGGTCGCGCTCCAGGTCGTGTCCGGGATCCACTTGCCGTTGCTCTTGACCAGCTTGTACAGCCAGTTCTTGTTCTTGACGGCCCACAGCACCGACGGGTTCGCCGAGTCGAACGCCAGACCGCTCACGTCCCGGCCCTCGGGGCCGGTGGACGTGGTGAACGCGCAGACGTTGTCCACGATCGTGACGTCCAGCCCGCCCGGCCATGCCGTGGTGCCCGTCGGGGTGGAACCCGTACCGGACGGCGCCTCGGGCGCGCAGCCGCTGGTGAGCGAGCCGCCACCGCCGAGCAGTTGGCCGGTCCCCGAACCGCCGCCGCCGGTGCCGCCGCCGGTGCTGCCCGAGCAGGAGTTCGCGCTGCCGAGCGTCGCGGTCGTGGCGGTCTGGAACCAGCCGGTGCCATTGGCGCAGCGCTCGTCCGACGGCTTGGCGGCGTCGGTCGTCCAGGTCACCGAGTCGATGGTGTTGCCGCTGCCGTCGACGAGGAAGACCGAGTCGTTGTCGCCCAGGCCGATGGTGGAGTTGAACGTGACGTAGCCGCCCGCGGGGATGCTGCTCGCGCTCGGCGAGGAGGACGAGACCGTCACCGCGGCGTGGGAGGTGTCGGCGTCGACGTACTTCCACGAGCCGACGCTGACCGCGCTCGTTCCGCCGTTGTACAGCTCCACGGTGTCGGAGCCGTCCGAGGTGACCTCGTTGATCCGTACCCGGCTCGCCGCCGGGATCGACGACGGGCAGCCCGAGGCGTTCGCGGCGCCGAACGTGGCCGCCGAGGTCGCGGTCGCCCACGCCCCGGCGCCGTCGCCGCCACAACGCGCCATCGCCGGCTTCGCCTTGTCGGTCGCCCACTCGACGCGGTCGACCACTGTGCCGCCGGAGGTGTAGATCGCCAGCTTGTCCGAATCACCCAGTCCCTTGGGCGAGTTGAAGGTGACGAAGCCGCCGGCCGGAATGGACGTGGAGGACGGGCTGAACGACTGCTGCGAGAAGCTGTCGTCGGACATCTTCCAGCCGCTGATACTCACCGCGGCCGAGCCGGAGTTGTACAGCTCCACCGTGTCGTTGTTCGATGAGGTGACTTCGTTGATCCGAACGTTCTGATAGCCGACCGGGTCGGCGGCGGCCGCGGGCTGAGCGGCCAGCAATCCGGTGACGAGGAGTCCTGAGAGTGTCAGGGACACGGCGCACACAGAGGCGACGCCGGCGCGTGAAGGTGAGGTAGGCACGAGGGGGAACTCTGGCCAAACGATCTTGAAACGCCGTGTACTCCGGTTGAACGGCAACTTCTGGCCACCGGAACGTCAGACATACGCCCCCAACGGCCGGGTGGCATCGTCCTCCTTGTCCCCCTGAGGCCCAGCAGTCCCCTGCATCACATGAAGAGGCTGCGCGGCGAACCCGTGACCGCCGTTCTCGTCGAGATCGCCGGTTGCTCTATCGCCGGCCGGTCTCGGAATGCACGTCCGCCTTGGCAGTACCGGTACGGACCGGAAGGGCAAGCAGACCGCGGGACCGCATCGTGGGACGCCATCGCAGTTCGGCCGGAGACACGTCCAGTGCCATGTCCGGAAAGCGGCCGAGGAGTGCGGACAGCGCGATCTCGGTTTCCATGCGGGCCAGGGGAGCGCCGAGGCAGTAGTGGATGCCGTGGCCCAGGGCGAGGTGCCCGGTGGCGTCCCGGTCGATGTCGAAGCGGTCGGGGTCGGTGAAGCGGCGCGGGTCCCGGTGGGCGGCGGCGAGGGACAGCAGAACAGTGTCGCCCGCCGGGACAGTCACCCCGCCGATGGAGATGTCCTCGGTCGGAAACCGGCGGATGGCCAGGGGTACCGGGCCGTCGTAACGAGCCAACTCCCCCACCACAGCACTCAATCGCGCGGGATCGGCCCTCAACTCGGCCAACTGCTCGGGGTGGCGAAGCAGAGTCAGGATCGCGTTCCCGATGAGATGCACGGTGTTCTCGTATCCGGCGACCAGGATGAGGAAGGCCAAGGACATCAACTCGTCCTCGTTCAGCCGGTCTTCCTCGTCGCGTACGGCAATCAGCGCGGAGAGCAGATCGTCTGCCGGGGCGGTCCGCTTGCCGGCGATGAGGCGGGTGAGGAACGACAGCATGCTGCCGACCGCTTCTTTGGCGAGGGACGGGCGCGCCGGATCGGGAGCCACGAGAGCGTCGGTCCATGACCGGAAGTCGAGCCGGTCGGCCGGGGCCACACCGAGCAGGTCGCAGATCACGGTGATCGGCAGCGGCGCGGCGTACGAGCCGATCAGGTCCGCGTGTTCGTCCGCGGCGATACGGTCGAGAAGCCGGTCGGCGGTGCGCTGGATCGGCTCGCGCAGCTGCTCGATTCGGCGCGGGGTGAAGGCCCGGGTCACCAGACGCCTGATGCGGGTGTGGTCCGGGGGGTCCATGTTGAGCAGGTTGGCGTCCAGTGCCGGTGGTAAGGCCATGCCTCGGTAGCCACCGGGCGTCGCGTTGCGCTTGTCGAGGGAGAGCCGCGGGTCGGCGAGCGCCTCACGTACGTCGTCATAGCCGGTCACCAGCCAGGCAGGCAGCCCGTCCGTCCCGGTGATCCGGTGTACGGGCCCTGCTCGGCGAAACCGCGCATAGACGGCGTAGGGATCTTCCGCGAGTGCCGTGATGTCAATTGGCGCCTGCTGAGCGGGGGTTGCATCAGTCATGTCCTGACCCTACTTGCGAATGAGCTGCGTACCTTTGATGGCCCGCCGCCGGCCGCAGTGTCAGGGGATTACGCGTCACCTGCGCGTGTCCGTCTCGGCCCGCGGGTTCAGGCGAGAGCGGCGACCAGCAGGGAGTGTTGGCGCATGGAGTCCACGAAATTGCTGGACGGTCAGGGGCGTTGGTCACTTCATGACCCAACGACCAGAGCCTCGCTCCCTGTCCGACGAAGCCCTCTCCAGCTTGCTCGGCCGGCAGCAGTTCGGAACGCTCGCCACCGTCAAACGCAGTGGCCACCCTCACCTGACAACCATGGTGTACAGCTGGGACCCCGAAGCCCGCATTGTACGGTTCTCGACCACGGCGGATAGGGTCAAAGTCCGGCACCTGCGGCGCAATCCACGGGCGGCGCTGCACGTGCCGGGCGGCGACGTGTGGTCGTTCGCCGTCGCCGAGGGCGAGACCGTGGTCTCCGAGAGCACGACCGTTCCGGGGGACGCGGTCGGGCTGGAACTGCTCGGGATGATCCCGAAGGCCGCGAGGCCCGAGGACGAGGATACGTACCTGGAGGAGTTGGTCGCCGAGCGCCGGGTGGTCATCCGGCTGAAGGTGGACCGGCTGTACGGCACGGTGCTCGACATCGACGACTAGGACATATCGGGCCGGTGCTGGTCGCAGTCACTCGTTGAGGATCTCGACCAGCACGGTCGCTTCGCAGCGGACGGCGACGTTGTCCTCTCTCGTTGCCACGGCCCGTGCCGCTTGGGACGGTTGATCACGGGAGGAAAGAATGGGCACTGCGCTGGTCGAACCGACGGCCGTGAAGCGGTCGAGGCATGTGCAACGTGCCGCACGGGCTGCAGGGGTCGGGTTCGCCTCGGTGGTGGTCTCCGCGCTCGCGACGTGGCTGCTGTGGGACTCCGACGCCTGCCGGAACGCGCCGGACTACGGCTGCCTCGGCTTCGTCATCGTGTGGTCCTCCCTCTTACCCTTCCTGAACTTCCTCCTCACCTGGCCGGCCCTGCGCCTCGTCGGAATCCGGCCGGCCTGGCTCACCGCACTGATCGGCACCGGCATCGGCTGGTACCTGGTCCGGAACATCGAAGCTCTCCAGTGGCTCCCCGGTGGCACGCGGTACGTCCAACCTGTCTTGTACGTGGCTGCGTTCGCCCTCGCGGCCTGGATCACCCAGTCCCGCAGGCCACTGTGGCCGCGGGCAGCCGTAGCCCTCGCCCTGGTCCTGCTGATGCCACTCGACTCGCTCGCCACCACGCAGCACGTCCGGAGCAGGCAGGACGATGAACTGGCCGGTGCCCGTGTCCCCCTGCTCGGGCCGCGAGTGCCCGCGGGCTACCACCTGAACGGCGTCGGCACCAACGGGTCGACGACCGAAGCCGAGGCCACCTTCTTCTACCGGATCTCACCCGACGGTCTGAGCGGCGCGGACACCATGGACGAGCTCCGTCAGGAGATCCAGGTGACCGTCGGCCCCGTACAGCCGGGTTTCACCCCGCCGTCCCACTGCGCCGCGCTCACCAGCGTCTACCCGGTGCCGTCACCCGCCTGCACCCCGGTGGCTCCTGGAGTGTGGCGGTGGTCGAAGTACGAGTACGTCAAGTACTTCACCCGGGTCGGCGACGCTGTCGCGGTCCTCCAAGCCCGCACCCCTCCAGTGAGCGACACCGTTCTCCGAAACCTCGCCGGCTCCATGCGCGTCCGCACGCCGTCCTACTTCACCGGCGGCTGAACGGTGTGAAGTGTTTTTGCCGGCGCGCCAGTTCGGCGTCTCGCGCATGAGGACCGCTTCCTCCTCGGCCTTCCGGGCCTGTCGGCGCTTCTGCAGTGTGCGGTAGCCGGCGGCGAGGGCAACCTGGGCGGACAGCGTCAGGGGTGGGTACGACCGAGGGTGTCGAGGGCCCGGGGAGCGGTGGTCCCGGGACTGCGGGGCTTGCGAGCAGGAGCTGTGGCATCAGGTTCCCTGGGGGTTAAGATCCGCTGCCGACCTGCGGAAAGTCCGAATGGGCGGCTTCCAGGGGGTGTGAAGTGACCGGATCGGTCAGGGTGCCGCGCGGACAGGCCCGGTTCGCCTGCGGCGCGATCGCCGCGTTCGCGCTGGTGACCCTCGCGGCCGGGCTGGTGGCGTGGCACAAGTACCAGCTGCTGGCCGGACCCCTGACGCGAGGACCTTACGTCGACAACCCGTTGGTCGAGGCCGACACGTACTTCAGAAACCTGATGGGCTGGCGGACCGCTCTGCTTCTCATGGCCCTGCTCCAGTTCAGCGTCTGGCTCGCCACCATGCGCGATGTCGCGGACGTGCTCTGGCGCCAGGGACAGCGTCGGCGCAGAGCGTGGCTGGTCTTCGGCTGGGTGATCCCGGTGGCGCAGCTCTTCGTACCCAAGATGTTCGTCAACGACCTGTGGGCCGCCGGCCGGCCGGAACCGCAGCCCCGTCGAGGGCATCCCCTGCTCACGGCATGGTGGCTGTCCGTCCTCGTCGCGGCGAACGCCTACAGCGGCGCCTCCGACGATCTGAAGAAGGCGGTCAGCGCGAGCCAGGCACGTCATGCGCTGCGGCAGATCATGCTCAGCGACGGTCTGTACATCTGCGCCGCAGCGCTGTCGATCATCGTCGTCCGGCAGCTCATCCGCAGACTGGAACGCACCGCACCGACTGCGTGACCGCGGCACCCTCGATCATCGGATCGTGTTCGCGATCAGGACGAACCGCGTCCGATCCGGAGGGGGAGACTCCCACGCCCGAGAACGGTGGCCGGTAGGCGCACGCAGGGGTGGCCCGGCGGGACGGCCGGGCCACCGTCTCAAGGAAGCGTCAGGTCGCGGTGGCGGCCGCCGCCGCGCGTCCCGCCTGGCGGCCGGAGAAGAGGCAGCCGCCCAGGAAGGTGCCTTCCAGGGAACGGTAGCCGTGAACGCCGCCGCCACCGAAGCCGGCGACCTCACCGGCCGCGTACAGTCCGGGAACCGGGCTGCCGGAAGCGTTCAGGACGCGGCCCGAGAGGTCGGTCTGGAGGCCGCCGAGGGTCTTGCGCGTGAGGATGTTGAGCCGTACGGCGATGAGCGGACCGGCGTCGGGGTCCAGGATCTTGTGGGCGGGCGCCGTGCGGCTCAGGGAATCCCCGACGTAGGCGAGGGCGTTCCGGATGCCCATCACCTGGACGTCCTTGGTGTAGGGGTTGTCCATCTCGCGGTCACGGGCCTCGATCTGGCGCTGGAGGTCGGCACGGTCGACGAGGTTGCCGCCGGTGAGCTTGTTCATCCCGGTGACGAGGTCGGCGAGCGTGGTGGCGACCACGAAGTCTGCGCCGTTCTTCTTGAACTTCTCGATCGGCTCCGGGCTCTGCCAGATCCGGGAGAGCAGTTTCCACACGTCCTTGTTGGTGAGGTCCGGATTCTGCTCCGAGCCGGAGAGCGCGAACTCCTTGGCGAGGATCTTCTGCGTGGTGACGAACCAGGAGTAGTCGTAGCCGGAGCCCGTGATCGACTTGAGGGTGTGGAGGGTGTCGTAGCCGGGGATGTCGGGGCTGCCGAAGCGGCGGCCCCGCGCGTCGAACCACATGGACGACGGACCGGGCAGGATGCGGATGCCGTGACCGGGCCAGATCGGGTCGTAGTTGCGCAGCCCCTCGGTGTAGTGCCACATGCGGTCCGGGTTCACGATCCGGCCGCCGGCCTGCTCGGTGATCGCCAGCATGCGGCCGTCCACATGCGCGGGCACACCGGTGACCATGAACTTGGGCGGGGTGCCGAGGCGGTCCGGCCAGTTCTGCCGTACGAGATCATGGTTGGCGCCGATGCCCCCGGAGGTGACGACGACGACCGGGGCGCGCAGCTCGAAGTCACCCACGACGGTGCGGGAACTGGGCTTCCCGCGTGCCACGCCGCTCGGTTCCAGAACCGCGCCACGGACGCCCGTGACGACCCCGCCGGTCGTCACGATCCCGTCGACCCGGTGCCGGAACTTGAAGGTGACCTTGCCCGCCGCCACCGCGGCGCGGACCTTCTTCTCGAACGGCTCGACCACCGCGGGTCCGGTGCCCCAGGTGACATGGAAGCGCGGTACCGAGTTGCCGTGTCCGTCCGCGAGCCCGCCGCCCCGCTCGGCCCAGCCGACGACCGGGAACCACTGCACACCCAGGCCGGAGAGCCACGACCGCTTCTCACCCGATGCGAAGTCCACATAAGCCTCGGCCCACTTGTACGCCCAGTGGTC
Source organism: Streptomyces sp. NBC_00659 (assembly GCF_036226925.1). Classification (NCBI taxonomy): domain Bacteria; kingdom Bacillati; phylum Actinomycetota; class Actinomycetes; order Kitasatosporales; family Streptomycetaceae; genus Streptomyces; species Streptomyces sp. NBC_00659. The sequence goes on from NZ_CP109031.1 coordinate 713,994, forward strand.
CTGGCCGGACGGGTCACCGACTCCACGGTCGAAGCCCGCGCTGCCGAGCCAGTCCTGCCAGGCGAGGTCACGGGAGTCCTTGACACCCATCAGCCGCTGCTCGTCGGAGTCGACGAAGAACAGTCCGCCGAAGGACCAGAACGCCTGACCGCCCAGACCGGCCTCCGGCTCCTGGTCGAGGAGGAGCACCTTCCGTCCGGCCGCGGCGAGTTCAGCGGTCGCGACCAGTCCGGCGAGCCCGTGGCCGACCACGATCGCGTCCGCGTCCTGCGACTCGGCACCGAAGGCGGGGAAGGCCTGGGCGGCGAGCGCGGCTCCGGCGATCATCCCTCCGGTGACGGTGAGGGCGCGGCGGCGTGTGATGCCCCCTCCCGCCTCCGCGTCGTTCCCGTGACGTGATGCGGAGTTGCCTCTGGAGTTCTCCATGGCTGCCTTTCGTCAAGAGGTGCCGGAGGTACGGGAGATACGTGCGGGGGGGGTGCCGAGGCGCAAAGGCGTCACCGATGGGCCGACCGGCAGGTGTTACCGATGGGTTGACCGGCAGGTGTTACCGACGGTAGCCCATGAGGTCTGCGTTACAACAGCCCTTGAAATAAAGGGAGTTGGGCCAGAGTTGGGAGATGCGGAGACCTGCCCGGCACGTTCGGCGCAGGGACGCATCGCGGAGGGACACGCGGCCATACGCAGCCCACGCGGGCACGCGGAACGGCGGGCATACGGAACGGCGGGCCATATGCCGGCTCCGCCGTCCGCGCGAGTTGTTCCGACGAGACGTCAGACAGAGTGCTCCGCAGCCGCGTCGAGCGCTTCACGCGCCGCGGTCAGGGCCGCGGACCGGTCCTCGGGTACCAGGCCGATGCGGGTGCGCCGGTCCAGGAGGTCAGACTCGTCGAGGGCGCCCTCGTGCAGCACGGCCCACAGCAGCGCGGCCCGCGTGACGGGGTGTCCGGGCACCACGGGCTCGCCCAGCCGGGGCTCGCCGGCGGCGAGGGCGTGGACGGCGGGGGCTTCGGCGCCGTAGCGGCGGATCAGGTGGCCGGGGGCGGCAAGGGACCCGAGCCGGTGCGGGGCCGCCGCGCCGACCAGCGGCAGAGAGGCGGTCGTCGAGGGACCGGCACGCAGACCCCGGGCCTCGACCGCCGCGTCGACGGCGTCCTGGGCCATGCGCCGGTAGGTGGTGAGTTTGCCGCCGACCACGGTGGTCACTCCGTCGTCGGAGGTGAGGACGGCGTGCCGGCGGGAGATGTCGGAGGTGCGGGCGGCCCCTCCCGAGCGGCCCGGAGCGGTGTCGAGCAAGGGGCGCAGCCCCGCGAAGGCGCCGACGACGTCATGGCGCCTCACCGGGGTGTCCAGGGCGGAGCCGACGACGTCGAGCAGGAAGCCGATGTCCGACTCCGGAACCTGGGGCACGTCCGGAAGGTCCCCGTCGACGGGCTCGTCGGTCAGGCCCACGTACACGCGGCCGTCGTCCTGCGGCAGGACGAGGACGAACCTGTTGGTCTCGCCCGGGATCGGGATGTGCAGCCCGGCGGGCAGCGGTCCGAACAGGTCGGCGCGCAGCACCAGATGCGTTCCGCGCGAGGGGCGGATACGGATGCCCTCGACCAGGTCGCCCGCCCAGACGCCGGACGCGTTGATGACCGAACGGGCCCTGATCTCGCCCTGCTCGCCGGTCAGTTCGTCGCGGACCCGGGTGACGGTCCCGCCCGTCTCCAGGGCCCTGACCCGGGTGAGGATCTTCGCGCCGTGGGCGGCCGCGGTGCGGGCGAGCGCTGTCACGAGCCGGGCGTCGTCGGTCACTTTGCCGTCCCAGGACAGCAGGCCGCCGCGCAGGCCCGCCGGGCGCACCGACGGTGCCAGGTGCCGGGCCTCCACCGCGGAGAGGCGGCGCGGAGCGGGCAGGGTGGCGCGGGAGGTGCGGGCCGCCAGTCGCAGGGTGTCCCCGGCCCGGAACCCGGCCCAGGCCAGGGAGGCCTGGCCGCGTGACACGAGCGGTGTCAGGGGCAGCACGAAGGGCTGGGCGCGAACCAGGTGGGGGGCGGTGCGTTCCATGAGGACGCCGCGTTCGACCGCGCTCTCGTGGGCGACATCGAGCTGCCCGGAGGCCAGGTAGCGCAGTCCGCCGTGGATGAGCTTGGAACTCCAGCGCGAGGTGCCGAAGGCGAGGTCGTGGGCGTCGACGGCGACGACGTCGAGACCGCGCGCGGCCGCGTCCAGGGCGACGCCGGCGCCGGTGGCGCCGAGTCCGATCACCAGGACGTCCACCGTGTCGCCGCCCACCGCCTCGGCCAGTTCACGGCGGCGGCGGGCGGCGGAGAGCGAGGATCCGGGCGCCGGGGCCGCCGGGCCGGACGGACTGCTTGTGGGACTCATGGCGTGAGGGTCCTCTCCAGAAGGGTGCGCAGCTCGTCGAGAAAGGCCGTGCTGGTCAGTTCGGGGTCGTCCTCGTCGGTCATGGTCCGCAGCGACAGGGTGAAGGACTGGACCACGAGCAGTACGGCACGGGCCTGTCTCCTCGTGGGCGCGAGCCGCACCGAGCCGTCGGCGTGCCCCCGCTCCAGGGCGTCGGCGAGGAGTCCCAGGAGGGCTTCCTGGCTGGCTCCGCGCCGGTCCAGCACGTACGGGAGCAGGAGTTCGGGGTCGACGTCGATGATCTTGCGGAAGAGCGGGTGGGCGCGGAAGCCCTCCACTCCGGCCACCAGACCGTCCACGATCTGGGCCCGCGTGACCTTGTCCGGGTGCGGCTCGGGCATGGCGCGGGTCGCCACGTCGATCCACTCACGGGTCATCAGGTCGCCGACCAGTGACCGCACATCGGGCCAGCGCCGGTAGAGCGTCATGCGCGAGACACCGGCGCGGCGGGCCACGTCGGTCAGGGTGGTACGCCGGACTCCGACCGCCAGGACGCAGTCGCGTACGGCGTCGAGGACGGGGTCGCCGTCCGAGTGCTTGTGACGAATAGGCGTCATGTGTCACAGTGTAACGCCCCGTGCTGCTGTGCGGGAGACGGCACGTCGCGACCGACCGATGAGGACTAGTTCATGGACATGCTGTGGAGTGGCTGGGGCGACCCGGCCAAGGCGGCACCGCTGCCCGACTCGGTGACCGGCCTGCTGCGGGATCTGCTCGGCGTCAAGCCGCGGGACACCGCCGCACACGCTCTCGACGAGATCTCCGTTCCCGAGCCCCTGCCGGACCGGGCCCTGGACGCGCTGGCGGACGCCGTCGGCGGCGCGGAGCATGTGCGCACCGACGCGGAGACCCGGATCAGGCACACCCGCGGGAAGTCGACGCCCGATCTGCTGAGGCTCCGCGCGGGCGACGCGGGAGACGCCCCCGGGGCCGTCGTCCTGCCCTCCACCCACGACGAGGTTCTCGACGTACTGCGCGTCTGCGCCGAACACGGCCTCGCCGTCGTCCCGTTCGGCGGCGGCACCTCAGTCGTCGGCGGCCTCGCCCCGGAGCGGAGCGCCTTCGTCGCCCTCGACCTGCGCCGTATGAACGCCATGCTCGGCATCGACCCGGTCTCCCGGACGGCGACGCTCCAGCCGGGCCTGCGCGCTCCCGACGCGGAGGCACTCCTGGCCGAATACGGCTTCACCCTCGGGCACTTCCCCCAGTCCTACGAGTGGGCGACCATCGGCGGGTTCGCCGCCGCCCGTTCCAGCGGCCAGGCCTCCGCCGGATACGGCCGCTTCGACGAGATGGTCCTCGGACTCACCCTCGCGACCCCTGAAGGCACCCTGGACACGGGCCGCGCCCCCCGGTCGGCGGCAGGCCCCGACCTGCGGCAGCTGATCCTCGGCTCCGAGGGCGCCTTCGGGGTCATCACCTCCGTCACCGTACGGATCAGGCCGCTGCCGCGGACGCGTGTGTACGAGGGGTGGCGGTTCGCCTCGTTCGAGGAGGGAGCCACCGCGCTGCGCCGGCTCGCCCAGGACGGGCCGCGCCCCACCGTGCTGCGGCTGTCCGACGAGACCGAGACCTTTGTCGGACTCGCCCAGCCCGACGCCATCGGCTCGGCCGAGGCCCCCACGGCCGCCGGCTGCACGGCCATCGCCGGGTACGAGGGGACCGAGGAGGAAACCGCGCGCCGCCGCGAGGACGCCGCGGCGGTCCTGCGCGCGGCCGGAGGCACCTACCTGGGCGCCGAACCCGGCGAACGCTGGGCGCACGGCCGCTACTCGGCGCCCTATCTGCGCGACGCGCTGCTCGACGCCGGGGCCTTCGCCGAGACCCTGGAGACCGCGACCTTCTGGTCCCGCGTTCCCGAGCTCTACGCCGCCGTGCGCGCCGCCCTGACCGAGACGCTCACCGCCGCGGGAACCCCGCCCCTGGTCATGTGCCACATCTCGCACGTCTACGAGAACGGTGCCTCGCTCTACTTCACGGTCGTCTCCGCGCAGGGCGAGGACGCCGTGGCCCACTGGGTGCCGGCCAAGGAGGCCGCCAACGAGGCCGTGCTGAGCGCGGGCGGAACCATCAGCCACCACCACGGGGTGGGAACGGACCACCGTGACTGGTACCTCCGGGAGGCGGGACCGCTGGGTGTCGAGGCCCTGCGGGCCGTCAAGGAGCGGCTGGACCCCGACGGCCTTCTCAATCCCGGGATCCTGCTGCCCGTCGACTGACACCGGCCCGATGACGTGGTGGCGGCCCGGGGCCACCGCCACGTCATCGGGCTCCGGCGGCCCGAACCCCGCCGCGTACAGCCGTACCGCCGGCCCTGACCCCGACACCGCCGCCGTACACAGGTTCCGCCCCTGCCCGCTCCGTCTCACCCGTCACTGCCCGGAGGCACACCGATGCGACAGTTCACCGCCGTCGTCAATCCCACCGCGGGCGGCTCCACCGGGGCGGCGGCACTGCTCCCGGTGGCCCGCCTGCTCAGGGAGGCCGGAGCCGGTCTGGAGACCGAGTACAGCCGGAGCCTTGCCCACGCGCAGGAGCTCGCGCTCCGCGCCGGGGAACGGGGCCGGGTCGTCCTCGCCGTGGGCGGCGACGGGATCGCGGGCGGGATCGGCGGCGCCCTGAGCGGGACCGACACCGTCCTCGGGCTGATACCGGCCGGCCGCGGCAACGACTTCGCCCGCGCACTCCGACTGCCGACCGCGGCCGCGGACCTGACGCGCGTCCTGCTGCACCACGAGCCCCGGCGCGTCGACACCATCGAGGTGGAATCCGCGGTGCACGCGCGCACCGTGGTTCTCGGAAGCGTGTACGCGGGCGTCGACGCTCTCGCCAATCAGCACGCCAACCACGCACGCGTGCTGCGCGGGGCCGCCTCGTACTACGCCGGCGGCCTGCGCGCGGTCACCGGCTGGCGTCCGGTGTCGTACCGCGTCACCGTCGACGGGGAGGAACACCTCCACCGCGGCTACACCGTCGTGGCCGCGAACTCCGCCTACTACGGCTCCGGGCGCATCATCGCCCCGGCGGCCCTGACGGACGACGGTCTGCTGGACGTCGTGATGATCCGCGAGGCCCCGCGCCGGCTGTTCTTCACCCTCATGAACGAGCTCAAGACCGGCGCGCACACCGCGCGGCCGGAGGTGGTGATGCTTCGGGGCCGGGAGATCCGCATCGAGGCCGACCGGCCCGTGCCCTACGGCGCGGACGGGGAGGTCGAGGCCGCCCTCCCCGTCACGGCCCGGGTGCGGCCGGGCGATCTGGCCATGCTCTTCTGATCGCCCCGGCCCCCGGTGCGCCACCGCAGGTCACCCCGCGGCGGTCTCTCCGCTCGCGCTGCCCGCCAGCCACTGGTCCCAGCTCAGGTTGAACGAGGCGAAGCCGTTGTCGGCCGAGGCCTTCGCGCGCGGGGAGCCGGTCACGGAGACCGGGTCACCCTGCTTGACCTGGCCGTAGAACCACTTGGCGTCGGTGATCGAGAGGTGGACACAGCCGTGCGAGCCCCGGGCGCTGCCACTGCCCGGGTTCGGGTCGCCGGTCGAGTAGTGGACGTAGGTCCCGGACTGGGTCAGGTGGACGTCCCAGGGAAGGGTCAGGTCGTAGTAGTTCGCGTCGCCCTTGTTGCAGCTGATACCGACGCTGCACGAGGTCATGTGGACCTTCTCCTGCTTGTCGATCACCGCCATCACGCCGTTCCACGTGGGGTATTCGGCACTGCCCGCGTTGATCGACAGGGTCCGTACCGGCGCGCCGTTCTTGGTGACCTTCATGGTGTGGCCGGTGACGGACACATCCGCGCGGACGTCGTCGCCGACGGTGAAGTCGTGGACGTAGGAACGCGTGCCGTAGCGGCCGTTGCCGTTGGCGACACCCTCCAGGTCGGCGGTGATCTTCACCTTCGTACCGCTCGCCCAGTACGACTTGGGCCGCCAGTCGGCGCGCCGGTCCCCGAACCAGTGCCACGCGCCCGTCATCGGCTGGGAGCTGGTGACCTTCATGTGCTTCTCGATGTCGGCGCGGGCCTTCTGCCCCACCGGATTGGTGAAGATCACCGAGATCGGCATCGCGACACCGACCGTGGCACCGGTCTGCGGCGTGATCGTCTCCAGCAGCATCGGTGGCCCGGCGGGCTTCGATGGAGACGGCTTCGCACTGGCCGCCGGCTTCTTCGAGCCTGCCTTTCCGTCGTCTGAACTCGCCTTCGGCGTACCCCCGCCACAGGCACTGGCCCCCGCCAGCACCGCAACCATCACGAGTGCCGTCGATATCCCGCTACGTCGCTTCACTTTTACCCCGGCTCACAATCGTGCCTGCCTCACTGTTCACTTGGACTGCGGGCACCGGCCCGCGGTTGCAGTACGTGTGTAAAGCACGGTTCAAAACCCGGCTCGGGAGGCTCGCGCCCCCCGCGGATCGGGCGGAACGCGTGACGGCTACCGGTGCCGGACCGCCGGTCACCGGTACCCGCTTCGGGTCGGCTCACGCCTGTGCGGCGGCGCCGGCGCGGCCCGGATGCCGGGAGAGGAACGGCACCGCGCCGTCGGCCTCGACCCTGGGCAAGTCCCTTGTGCCGACCGGGGTTCTAGTGCCCCGACAGGCAACGTTCGCCGCGTCGCGTAAACGTTGCCTGCCGGGGCACTAGGAGCGCGTTCGCCGGGCCGCGTCGGCCCCTTGGGGCGCCGTCGCGGGCTGTCCCGTCGACGTCCCCGCTCCGGAGCGGACGAGCGGTACCAGCACTCCGGCACCGGCCACGGCGAGCACGGCGACCACCCGCAGCACCCCGTTGATCGCCGATCCGTCGGACGCCGCTCCGCCGGCGGACCCGCTGATCTCCTCCAGCACGGTCGCGGCCACCGTCACGGCCACCGCGCCCCACAGCACCAGGGAGGTGAGCACCAGGCCCGACGCGGCCGCGAGCCGCCCGGCGGACACGTACGACTGGGTGGCCGCGTTGGTGAGCGCCCAGCCGAGCCCGACACCCGCTCCGACCACCGCGAACACCGCGGCGTAGAGCGGCAGGGGATGCGCCCAGGTCAGCGCGGCGAGCGCCACCCCGCTCAGCAACAGCCCCACCGCCATCAGCACCTCCGCCCGCCACCGGTGCGCCAGATGGCCCGACCAGTAGCTCGCCGCGCCGACTCCCGCCGACAGCGCCAGGAAGACCACTCCCGACTCCAGCGGTGACAGCCCCCGCGCCTGCTCCAGATACAGCGCCGCCAGCACCGCGACGAGGCAGTACACGATGTTCGACGCCGTCCCGGCCACCGTCACGGTCACGAACGGCCGGTTGCGCAGCAGGGACAGGTCGATCAGCGGTTCCGCCGCCCGCCGCTCGACCGCCACGAACAGGGCCAGCATCGACGCACCCACGGCGAAGCACGCCAGGGTGGCCGCCGAGCCCCAGCCCCAGTCCGACCCCTGGTCGACGGCGATCATGACGGCTGTCAGACCGCCGGCCAGCGTGATCGCGCCCGGCAGGTCCATCCCCCGCGTGGCCCCCTGGTCCCGCGACTCCGTCACGTACCGCAGCATCAGCAGCGCAGCCAGCGCGCAGAACGGAACGTTCAGCAGGAAGACCGCACGCCAGCTGACGAGTTCGGCGAAGGTGCCGCCGACGAAGGGCCCCAGCGCGGTGCCGACGGCGCTGAAGGCGAGAACCGTCCCGACGGCCCGGCCCTGACGGCCGTCACGAAAGTGCGCGGTCACCACCGCCACCGCGATGGGCAGGACCAGGGCCGCCGCCATCCCCTGGACCGCGCGTCCCGCGGTCAGCCACACCGCGTTCTGCGCGGCGCTGCACACCACCGACATCACGGCGAAGCCGGTCAGCCCGACGACGATGATCCGTCTGCGGCCGTACAGGTCGGCTGCCCGCCCGCCGACGATCATCAGTGCCCCGAGTGTCAGCATGTAGCCGCTCACGAGCCACTGAAGGTTCGTGGCCGGTGTCCCGAAGTCCCGGGCGATCACGGGCAGCATCAGGTTCAGCGCGAACCAGTCCAGCTCCACCAGCAGCACCGCGATCGAGGTGGCGGCGATGACCGCGCGGTCCCGGCGTGAGAACAGTGCCGTCGTCCGGCCTGCGGATCCGCTCACGACGACCATCCCCTGCCACGGGTCACTCCTCCCGCCAGCCTGCGGGCGCCCGCGGAGCCGCGCAACCGGAGCCCTGCCCGGCCGGCCGCGCGGCTCCGCGGCCCCGGCGGGGTGCCCGGCCCCTCCCGTTCCTCGCGGGCGGCTCCTTGTCCGCTCAACTCCCTTACCGTGCCGACCACATGACTGCTCCGAGTAGGATGATCGAACACTTGGTCTGCCCGCGTTTCCGTGGTGCGATGGGAGCTAGCATGACGATCGACCGACAGTCGTTTCCGCCGCTCGACACCAGTAAGGCGCATCCCGCGCGGGTCTACGACTGGCTGTTGGGCGGCAAGGACAACTACCCGGTCGACGAGGCGGTGGGAGAGAAGCTGCCGCCCGAGGCGAGGGACGCGGCCCGGCAGAACCGCGAGTTCATGCAGCGGGCGTCCGCGTGGCTCGCCGAGCAGGGCGTCGACCAGTTCCTGGACATAGGCACCGGCATCCCCACCCAGCCGAACCTGCACCAGATCGTCCAGGACATCACGCCGTCGGCGAAGGTCGTCTACACCGACAACGACCCGATCGTGCTGCGTCACGCCGAGGCGCTCCTGGTCAGCCGGCCCGAGGGCGTCACCGACTACATCCAGGCCGATGTGCGGCGGCCGCAGGACATCGTCCAACACGCCCGCCACGTGCTGGACTTCAGCCGCCCGATCGCGCTGTCGCTGATCGCGCTCATGCACTTCATCCCCGACGAGCAGGACGCCCACTCCATCGTCCGCAACCTCGTCGACACCCTGCCCTCGGGCAGTTACCTGGTGCTGTCGCACGCCTCCTCCGACGTGTTCCCCGAGCTCTCCGCGCAGGTCACCGCCGAGTACGCGAAGGGCGGCATCCAGCTCGGTTTCCGTACCCGTGCCGAGGTGGAGCGCTTCTTCGAGGGCCTCGACCTCGTCTCCCCCGGCCTGGTGACGGCGACGAAGTGGGCCAAGTCGGGGGCGCCCGCTCCGGAGGACAGCGGCATCTACGCGGCGGTGGCACGCGTCCGCTGAGCGGAACGGGTACGGCGGATGTGCCGCGCCCCACACACGCCCCACGCCCCACGCCCCCGGTGATGGTGATCCGCAGGACGCGGCCCGGCATCGCGTCCATGCGGGTGGCGTATGGGGCGGCGGCGAGCCCCTGATGGCATGACCGGCGTTGTGCACGGTGCCAACTCACGATCAGTCAGAGAGGACGTCCCGTGCGTCGAACCATGCTGTTGTCTGTCTGTGCTCTTGTCGCCGCCGCCGCCACCGGATTCTTCACCACCAGCGCCATCCGCAACCGCTGACAGCGAGACGCCCCCACGCGCTCCCGGACAGTGCGCGACCGGGCGGCCGCCGGGTGGGACGGCCGCGGAGGCCGTCCCACCCGGGGCATGTGCCGGGCAGCCGGTTCAGTCCGCTCCCCCGCTGTCCTCGTCGCGGGAGCCGGCCGCGCGGTCCGCCATGCGCACGCGAAGAGCCGCCGGGATGACGAGCCACCACAGGATGTACAGCCCGGCCACACCCGCGACGATCCAGGGCACGTACGAGTCGTCGTCGGTGGCGGTGCGCAGCACCAGCAGGAGGGAGGAGATCATGGTGAGCAGCAGAAGCAGCAGGCCGAGCAGAGTCAGCCTGGACGCCCATACGACAGCCTCCGGCTTGATGAAGCGGCCCGTCACGATGCGGTGGAACGCCACGGGGGCGACCAGCGCGCCGATGGCCGCGGCACCGAGGACGATCGTGACCATGTACAGGGTCTGGTCCGCCTCGGACAGCCGCCGGTAGGACGGCTGGAACACCACGGTCAGCAGGAAGCCGAACAGGATCTGCACGCCGGTCTGGGCCACGCGGATCTCCTGGAGCAGGTCGGCCCACTTGCGGTCGGCCCGCTCCTCGGGCGATTCATCGCGTCCGTCGGTCCGTGTGTCGCCCTGCATCGGCAGTCCTCTCCTGGTGGCACCACCCGCCGAGCCGCCGCGGTACGTCGCTCAGCGGCCCAGCGCGTTCTTCAGCTGCTGCTTGGTCAATGTGCTGGACGCGGCCCGTACGTGGACATGGAGTGCCCCGATGGTCCGCGGCCTCACGGGTCGCCCGGAATTGCGTCCCGACGGCCCAGGAACGGCGGAAGTCCCCGCACCGGGACGGCCGGGGACTTCCCTGCGGCAGCGGACACCGGCGGACAGGAGTGCCGCGCGTCGCGGCGGATCAGCCCGACGCCGCTCCGCGCGGCCGCCCGTTCATCCCTTACGGTGGCGGAGCACCAGCCACAGGAGGACGGCGGCGCCCGCCGCGGCCAGAACCAGCGTGCGGTTCTCGCGCGCCAGCCGCGCCCCCTGGGCCGCCTGCTGCCGCAGGGGCTCCGGTGCCTTCTCCTGCCACACGCCGCCGGCCTGCGCGGCCTTGTCCCGCACCTGGTCCGCGGCCTGGGCCGCCCGGTCCCTGACCGGGTCGGGCACCTTGTCCTGCACGGTGTGCGCGGCCCTGGCCGCCCTGCTCCTCAGCTCGCCCGCCTTGGCCAGGGCCTGCTCGGCGACTTCGGCGGTCTTCTCCTTGGCCTGCTCGGCCATCTCCACGGTCTTCTCCTTGACCTCGACGCCCTTGTCCTTGGCACGGGCCTTGGCATCGGCCTTGTCGGCCAGTCCCTGGACCGTCTCTCCCAGCTCGGCGCGGGTCCGCTCGACCTGCTCACGCATCTCGCCGGGTGTCGTGGGGGTGTGCTTGTCGTCGGACGGTTCACTCATCGGTGGGCACTCCTCTTGATCGCGATCACGGTGGCCACGAGGACCTGAATTGTCGGGACCCAGCGTGCTCCGGCCGTCGCTCAGGACCCGGGTACCCCGAACCAGGCGGTCCAGGGCGGTTCTCGCCATTCCCCGTCGTTTCCGAGGTTCCGCCGCGCTACTGGAGGGCGCGGACCGCGGCGGTGAACACCGGAGGCAGCCGGGCCGCCGCCGGGACGACCATGCGGGCCGTGCCGGGGCGGCGGCTCGCGGCCAGGAGGGCACCGGTCAGCAACCGGTGCCGCCTGGTCAGCAGGGCCCATGCCCGCTCGTACTCCCGCGCCCTCCCCGACGCGAGGCAGCGGACGGCGGCACCGGCCGTCGCCAGGCCGAGGGCGATCCCCTCGCCGGTGAGGGCGTCGACATAGCCTGCCGCGTCGCCGACGAGCAGGACACGTCCGGCGACCCTGCGGCGTACCCGCTGGAGCAGCGGCCCGGCGCCTCGCACATCCGTGGCCCCCGCCCCGCGCAGCGACGCGGTGAGGTCCGGAAAGCCGACCAGGTGCTCGTCGTATCCACGCCGCACGCGGCTGAGGACCGCGACACCGACCAGGTCGTCGGCGACCGGTGTCACGTAGGCCTCGCCCCGGCCGGACCAGTGGACCTCGACGAAGTCCGTCCAGGGCTCGACACGGTAGTGCCGGCGCAGTCCGTAGCGCCGGTGCGCGCCGCCGGGCAGTTCCAGCCCGAGGCCGCGGCGGACGGCGGAGTGCAGGCCGTCGGCGGCGATCAGCCAGCGCGCCGTGAGCCCCGCGGCGGTGACCGTCTCCGCGGTCTGGCGCACCTCCCCCGCCCTGCCCGGCACGATCCGCACACCGAGGCCGAGCGCGCGCTCGTGCAGCGCGCGGTGCAGCTCGGTACGGCGGATGCCCAGGCCGCGGGAACCGCGGAAGGACGCCTCGGCTCGGGCGGTGCCGTCCACGTACCGGATTCCGCGCAGTTCCTTGCCCACGGGTTCGACGCCCAGCGCCCGCAGCCCGGCGACGCCGCTGGGCATGACCCCTTCTCCGCAGGCCTTGTCGACGGGCGCGGACCGCGGCTCGACGACGACCGCCTCCAAGCCTGCCAGCGCGCTGTGGATCGCGGCGGCCAGACCGGCCGGGCCGCCACCGGCCACCAGGACGTCGATCACGCCGGAACGGACCCGAACGAGGTGGCCACGCCGGCCAGTGCCCGGTTCTCGCACCGGATGCGTACCGTGAGCACGGCGGCGTTCACCAGCGTGAACACGACCGCCGTGACCCAGGCGGTGTGCACCAGGGGCAGGGCCACACCCTCCGCGACGACCGCCACGTAGTTCGGATGCCGCAGCACCCTGTAGGGGCCGCGAGCCACCAGCGGCAGGCCGGGCACGACGATCACCCGGGTGTTCCACCGGGACCCCAGGGTGACGATGCACCACCAGCGCAACGCCTGGGCGCCCGCGAGCACGGCCAGCATGGGCCAGCCGAGTACCGGGACGAAGGGCCGGCCGGCCAGCCACACCTCGGCCGGGCAGCCGAGCAGCAGAGCGGTGTGCAGGGCGACCATCGCCGGGTAGTGCCCCCGGCCCGCCTCGATCGCGCCGCGCGCACGGCTCCAGCGCCCGTTGCGACGGGCGACGACGAGTTCGCCGGCCCGTTCGGCGGCGACGGCGGCCACCAGCAGTGCGTACCAGTCCATGTGTCCGTGTCCCACCGTTCCATGTCGTGCGCCGGGTGGCCTACCAGCGCAACAGCACCAGTTCACAGGCGAAGCCCGGCCCCATCGCCAGCAGTACGCCCGGGGTGCCGGTGGGCGGGCGGCGGGTGGCCAGGGTGTCGCGCAGTACGTGCAGTACGGACGACGAGGAGAGGTTGCCCACGTCGGCCAGATGACGCCAGGTCACGTCCAGGGCCCCGTCCGGCAGGTCGAGTGCGTCACCGACGGCCTCCAGGATCTGGGGCCCGCCGGGATGGCACACCCACGCGCTGACGTCCTTCGTCTTCAGACCGTGGTCGTCCAGGAACCCCCGTACGTCGTCGGCGAGGTGACGGCGCACCACCTCGGGGATCTCCGGGTCCAGAACGACCTGGAAGCCCGAGTCCTTGATGTCCCAGCCGAGGATGCGGCTGGTACCGGGATACAGCCGGCTGCGCGTGTCCACGATCGTGGGGCCGTCGGCTCCGCCCGTACGACGGGATCCGCAGGCCACCACCGCGGCCGCGCCGTCCCCGAACAGGCCGGTGGCGACCAGGTTGGCCAAGGAGGCGTCGCCGCGCTGGAAGGTCAGCGAGCACAGTTCCACCGACAGCAGGACCGCGACTTGCTCGGGCCGGCCCAGCAGATAGTCGTGCATCCGGGAGAGGCCCGCGGCGCCCCCGGCGCAGCCCAGACCGAACATCGGCACCCGTCTGACGTCCGGCCGCAGTCCGAGGCGGCCCGCGAGCCGGGCGTCGACCGAGGGCGCGGCGATCCCCGTGACGGAGGTGAAGACCAGCAGGTCCACATCGGCCGCGGACAGACCGGCCAGGCGCAGTGCCTCCCGGACGGCCTTGGCCCCCATGTCCGTCGCGGCCTGGACGAAGACGCTGTTCGCGGCGCCGAACCCGTCCAGCGCCTCGTACTGTTCGAGCGGCAGGGTCATATGGCGGCCGCCGACCTTCGCGGCGCGGTGCAGCCGGTCGAGCGCGCGGCGGTCGGCTCCGTCCCGCAGACACCTGCGGGCCACCATGTCGGTGATCTCGGACTGGTCGTAGCGGTGCGGCGCGAGGGTTCCGTGAACGGCGGCGATCCGCGTCATAGGGCTCCCGTCCGAACCGGCTGGGGTGGGCTTGCCCCACAGCCCTTCCCCGGACCCGCGCATCGCCACCAGGGATCGCCCGTCCGGCCGTTCGTCCCGTGGCGAGCCCGGACCGCGTGGACAAAGCCTTCTACCATCAGCGGGTGGGTACTCCCGAGCACACGACGGCCGGAGACACCGCGGGGCGTGGGAGTGGCCTGGTGGCCGGTCTGGGCCGGGCGTGCCACCCCGGTCCTGTCGTGGCGGTCACCACGCTGGCGGCGGCGCTGGCCGTGATCACCGGCCGTGGTCCCGGGGGTTGTTTCCTGGTCTGGGCCGCCGTGCTCGCGGGGCAGTTGTCCGTCGGCTGGTGCAACGACGCGTTCGACGCGCGGCGGGACAACGCGGCCGGCCGCCGTGGCAAGCCCGTCGTGGACGGCTCGATCGGAGCGGGGCAGGTGTGGGCTGCCGCGTACGCGGCGCTGGCCCTGTGTGTACCCCTCTCGCTCCTCTGCGGCCTCGCGGCCGGCGCCGTCCACCTGGCCGCGGTCGGTGCGGCATGGGCCTACAACCTGCGGCTCAAGGCCACCTGTTGGTCCTGGGCGCCCTACGCGCTGGGGTTCGCCGCACTCCCCGCCTTCGTGACGCTCGGGCTGCCCGGCCGTCCGTGGCCGGCCTGGTGGGTCCTCGCCGCCGGGGCGCTCCTGGGGGTCGGAGCGCATCTGGGCGATGTGCTTCCCGACATCCGCGGCGATCTGGTGACGGGTGTACGGGGGTGGCCGCAGCGGCTGGGACCGGACCGTGCCCGACTGCTGCTCCCGGTACCGCTGGTGATCGCGTCCGCGCTGCTGGCGCTGGGGCCCGCGGGGCCGCCCGGCCGGCGCGAGGTGACGGCGCTGGCCCTGGTGCTCCTGGTGGCGGTGACGGGGACGGTGCTGGGACGCCGCAGGGAGCGGCTGGCGTTCGCGACGGCGGTCGTCGTGGCGGCGGTCGATGTGGGCCTGTTGCTCGGCGGCACAGGGATGGGGCCCGGCTGAACGGTCATGGCCCCGGAGGGGCGCCTTCCCGTACACGCGGAGGACCCGCACCGTGCGGTGCGGGTCCTCCTCGGCGAAGCCGTCCGGCGAGCCGAGTGATCACGGGGTCTGGCGGCGCCCGGCCGTCGGCCGGTCATCCTCCATCATCCGGTGCTGAACGGGCGTGCCGTCAGCGGACGTTCAGCGGCCGTCGTGGCCACGGTGGTCGTCGCGGCCGTGGCCACGGTGGTCGTCACGGCCGTGGTTGCGGTCGTGGTGCCGGCCCCAGGAGACGCTGTCGACGAAGCGGCCGCGGTCGTTCCGCAGCGTGGCGCTGTCGGAACGGTTGTCCCAGACCTCGTTGCGGCGGTCCTGGAAGAGGTCACGGCTGGTGTCATGGCCGTAGCCGGTGTGGACACGGACGGTGGCACGGCCGGCCAGGGTGTAGTGCCTGAAGGTGTAGCGGTTGCCGTCCTCGTCCTTCAGCGTCCACCCGTTCAGGTTCACCCCGCGGCGACCGGAGTTGGTGATTTCCACCCACTCCGCGTTCAAGGAACGGGCGGAGCGGTCGTCAAAGCCCGGCGCGTTGCTCTGGACCCTGCTGATGCCGACGTGCGAGCGGTCGAAGCGCGGATCCGCGGCCGAGGCCGACACGGACGCCGAGCCGACCAGCGCGCCGGCCGCCAGGGCGGCGGCCACCATGCGACGGGCAGTGACAGACGTGGAAACGGACATGAATGCTCCTCAAGGTTCGAGAGCCGGCACACCCCGTGCGGGCCCCCTCTCGGGGAACCCGCACGGTGCGACCCTGTGCGAGTCCCGGCCCGGTGGCCGAGGACTCATAACTTGCTGCACATCTCCGCCCAGGACGGGCGACACCCGACCCCTGTTACGAATTACGGACATGTCGGTTACAGATGCTTGTATCAGCCCTTTAACTGCTGAAAGCCGATGATTGACGGCTCGTCATCGCCAACTCCCGTACTCCTACAGCTTCCAGGCGATAGTCGGGCATCCTCGACGTCACCCCAGCCCACCGAGCCGTCACCCGAA
This sequence comes from Streptomyces sp. NBC_00659, assembly GCF_036226925.1. Lineage (NCBI taxonomy): Bacteria > Bacillati > Actinomycetota > Actinomycetes > Kitasatosporales > Streptomycetaceae > Streptomyces > Streptomyces sp. NBC_00659. The sequence continues at coordinate 730,099 of NZ_CP109031.1, forward strand.
AGTGAGTAACACCGTTCCGCTCCGGTCGGATCGCGTGACGGTCCGTGGATCAGGCTCGACGAGCCGACCCGGAAGACGGGACCTCGAAAACAGGGCCTCGAAAACACGGCCCGGACACAAAACTCGGGAACAGGACCCGGAAGGCAGACACATCATCGACGCGGCCGGACCACGAGCCGCGGAAGCAACGAGGGGCATCCGGGGGAAGTCTGCGCCGCGACAAACGTCATCGGCAGGACCCTCGCCGACGGGCTCGGCCCGGTCTCGGGCCGGAAGGTCTCGGGCGCTTCGGCACGACCCGCGCGAGGTGGTGGGTCGCCGACGAGGGAGGACGGCGCCACTCGGGCCGTCGGAGCATCGGCGCCGGAGGCGCCGGAAAGGGCGGATGCCGCCCGCCGCAGGCGTGTCGCACGCTGCCGCTGTGTCAGTACGCGGCCCGGCCGCCCCTCTTGAGGGAACAGCGAGCCTTCGTGGTCCGTCGTCCCGCACGACGCCTCGGTCGAAAGTGTTCGGCGAGGCGCCGTGCGGGCGTGACGCGTAAATCAGGCGGGGGTGATGTTCTCCGCCTGCGGGCCCTTCTGACCCTGGGTGATGTCGAACGTCACTGCCTGGCCTTCCTGGAGCTCACGGAAGCCAGTGGCGTTGATGTTGGAGTAGTGCGCGAAGACGTCGGGGCCGCCGCCGTCCTGCGCGATGAAACCGAAGCCCTTTTCGGCGTTGAACCACTTGACAGTTCCGCTGGCCATGCCAGTGCCTCTCACTCGATGACGGGTCCGCACCGCGCGAACCCGGAGGTAGTCGTCCTGGTCCTCGGGCACTGCACAGCAAAACGCCCGCACCACGGCGCGGGCAGGTACTGCGAACCACGACATCTGCCAGCGACGTTACACGGCGAGAGCGCCTCTCACCAGAGAGCGAGGGCTGTCAGGTGCAGCGCCACTGCAGACACACACGCCCCACGACGGCCCGATGTCCGCGTCCGGCCCCGGTCGTCGAGCAACGTCGGAACGCGGCCGCCCCATGGCTCATGGTCACGGACCACCCGTCGGGGCGGCGCCGAAAAGGTTCACGGACGGGGCCGCCCCACGTGACGCAGAACACGATGAGAAAACGCGGTCACTTCGTGTGCGATGTGCGGGGCCGCTGTCGTTCGGAGTGGCGGGCGGGGCGCAGAGAGTCGACGCGGGCACTGTCGCAGGTCGCTGACTGTCCGTACGCTGACAAGTCAGGTAGCTTCAGGCGTGATCGACGGGGGGACCGTCATGTCCTGGGATCATCAAAGTGCTCGTGACGGCTTCGTCGTTCCGCCGATGCCGGCCGCGCCGCCGCCCGCTCCCGCCAACCCCTGGCGGGCCCTCGCGGTGGCGTTGCTGAACCTCAGCGGGCTCGGGCTCGGTTATGCCGTCGTGCGCCGCTGGGGGCTGATGGCCGTGTGCTGGGTCGCGACGGCGATCCTGCTCGTGGTGGCCCTGCCCGCGGACCCCGACGGGGTCCCCGGTGCGGCGCTCGTGCTCTACCTGCTCTTCCTCGTACTGGCCGCCGCGCACGGCGCGTCCGTGGGCCTGCGGACCCGGTTGGCGCTGCTGCCGAGCGCCTTGATCGCGGCCGTGCTCGGCGTCGTCCTGCTGGCCGTGCCCGCCGCGGGAGTCGTCCTGTACGACGGAGCGCGCGACGAGGCCACGGAACAGATGCTCCTCGACCGGCTCGAACGGGCCGACAAGCTGGTCGGACAGTCCGGGAAGCAGGACTTCGCGGCGGCCGAGGCCGGATATCGCCGCGCCCTGGCCGCCTACGGCGCGCTCGGCGAGGACCACCCGGGTTCACGCGCCGCCCGGCAAGTGCCCGACCGGCTCAAGACCTACTACGCCACCGTCGCCGCCCCGTACGCGCAAAAGGACTACTGCTCCGCCGTACCTCCCTTGAAGTACCTGCGTACGCTGCCGCGCACCATGGACAGGAAGACACTGGGCAGCCTCGCCCGCTGGCCCGACGACCGACTGGCCACCTCACTCTACGAATGCGCGGCGGCGTCCCTGAGCGGCGAAACCGAGGGCTGGACCACACAGTTCGCCGAGCTCCTGTCGACCTTCCCCAGGTCCGCACAGGCCGGGAAGGTCGAGCCCGCCGTGAAGAGCGCGGTCGACAAGGCGGTCGGCTCCGTGGGCGGCGGCGCCCCGTGCACCGCCGTGGAGCGGCTCGGCACCCTCGACACCCAGGTCCGCGGACTGCCCGGGGAACAGGCCGGTGTGGCCGACGCCCTCGGCAAGGACGCCGACCGGGCCTCGCAGAGCGCGCGTTCGGGCGCGTACGCCTGCGGTGTGGACCAGTACAGGGACGGGAGCTTCGCCGACGCCGTCACCACCATGAACGACTTCGCCAAGAACAACCCGCACCACAAGAACCGGGCGCGCGCCCAGAAGATCGCCATCGCCGCGGAGGTCGCGCAGACCGTGCCCGCGGCCGGGAAGCGTCTGCCGACGACGGCGTCGGGCGGCAGCATCGCCGTCACGGTCAAGAACGACAGCCCCGACGAGATAACGGTCCTGTACACGGGACCTGTGACGGGGAGCTTCAACCTCAAGGCCTGCGGGGGCTGCTCGTCGTACTCGCTGGGCAGCACGCTGGGAATCGGCTTCAAGCCGTGCAGCGACAGCGGCAAGCACTATCCGCAGCGGACCATCCATCTGCCCGTCGGCACCACCTACTTCGTGCACAAGTCCCGGAGCGGCACCGGGAAGTCCCCCGCCTCGGACACCGCCAAACTGTCACCGGGCTACATCTACACGGAGTGTGCGTACACCACCACGGGCTTCGGTTACTGAGCCGGTGGCGGGGCGCCCGGCGCGAGTCCGGGCGCCCTCGGCCGTCGGCGACACGACGCCCGCGTGGCCTCGCCGTTGCATGCCGGTGCGTGCCGGTGGCGAGGCGGCAGCCCCGCGTCCCGGGGTTCGTCCCGGCGTCAGCGAAAGTCGAACTCGGCGCGCGGGACACAGTCGTCCAGCGTGTACGCCCAGTCCTGGAAGTCTCCGACGAAGAAGGCTCGTGTCAGGAGGAGGTCAGAGGCCCGTTGGACCCGCACCAGCAGGCCGAGCTCTTCGGATTGCGGTTCGCTCTCGATGAGACACCATCGCTCGAGGCCCCGGTTCTCCGCATACCTCACGAACTCCTCCTCTAGCTGGGAGGGCACACGGCCGATCAGGCGAACGCCGTCGACGCGGACCTGAGGTCCGCGCAGAGCGTCGACCGCGACGGCGGCCAGCTCACCGGACTCCCTGTGGTAGGTCACGACATCCTGCTCGTACAGCGGGCCGCCCTTGGGGCGGAAGGCCACACTCTGCGCCAGGGCGCCATGCGGCCGGCCCAGCACATCGTCGCTACCGAAGAAGCCCTGTGCGTCCATTGTCGCGGCCACGTCCTCCAGTCCCATGCCGAACCGCAGCGGACCGACGGACTCGTACGGTACGAGGTCCCACTGCGGACGCTCGGCGTCGTCGATGACGGTCCACATCGGTGCGCATCCCTCCGGGGCATCACGGAACCACGTCGAAAGCGGCCCGCTGATCGGCAGCGGCTGTACAACTGCCCCGTCGCACGGATCACCGAGGCCCGGAATCCGGATCGGCGCAGGCCACACCGTGCGGGCACCTCACAGGCCCCGGGGCGGCGGTGTGTGGAGCGCGTAACCCCCGGTGATCGAGCGGCGTGACAACCGCGTAATGGGTCCTTCGTAGCGTCGGTGGAGGAAGGTACCGATAAACGGAGGGCCGCTCGTGACCACGACCACCCAGCAGGTGCGGACGGTCTGCTCGTACTGCGGTGTCGGCTGCGGGATGGTTCTCGACGTCGGTATGGGGCCCGACGGACGGCGTACGGTCCTGAAGGCGTCCGGCGACAAGGCGCACCCCGCCAACTTCGGGCGTCTGTGCACCAAGGGCGCGACCACGGCCGACATGCTCGCCGCCCCCGGACGGCTGGCCTCGGCCCTCGTGCGCGCCGAACGGGGAGCGGAGGCCGAGCCCTCCCCGGTGGACGCGGCGATCACCGAGACAGCCCGTCGGCTCCGCGCGGTGATCGACGAGCACGGCCCGGACGCCTTCGCGTTCTACGTGTCCGGGCAGATGAGCCTGGAGGCCCAGTACCTGGCGAACAAGCTGGCCAAGGGTTTCGTCGGGACCAACCAGATCGAGTCGAACTCCCGGCTGTGCATGGCCAGCGCGGGCACCGGATACAAGCTGTCGCTGGGCGCGGACGGCCCGCCCGGCTCCTACCAGGACTTCGAGCACGCCGACGTCTTCCTCGTGATCGGCTCCAACATGGCCGACTGCCATCCCATCCTGTTCCTGCGGATGATGGACCGGGTCAAGTCGGGCGGCGCCCGGCTGATCGTCGTCGACCCGCGCCGCACCGCGACCGCCGACAAGGCGGACCTGTTCCTGCCGGTCCGTCCCGGTACGGACCTGGCGCTGCTCAACGGTCTGCTGCACCTGCTGTACGAGAACGGGCACACCGACCCCGACTTCATAGCCGCGCACACCGAGGGATGGGAGGCGATGCCGGAGTTCCTGGCCGACTACCCGCCCGCCGCGGTCGCCGCGATCACGGGCGTGGCGGAGGACGACATCCGCGAGGCGGCCCGGCTCATCGGCGAGGCCGGGGAGTGGATGAGCTGCTGGACCATGGGCCTGAACCAGTCCACGCACGGCACCTGGAACACCAACGCGCTGGTGAACCTGCATCTGGCGACGGGGGCGATCTGCCGGACCGGCAGCGGCCCGTTCTCGCTGACCGGCCAGCCCAACGCCATGGGCGGCCGGGAGATGGGATACATGGGTCCAGGACTGCCCGGCCAGCGGTCGGTGCTGGTCGACGCGGAGCGGGCCTTCATCGAGGAGTTGTGGGACCTGGCCCCCGGCACGGTCCGCAAGGACGGGGTCGGCCAGGGCACGATCGAGATGTTCCGGAAGATGGCCGACGGGGACATCAAGGCGTGCTGGATCATCTGCACCAACCCCGTCGCGTCCGTGGCCAACCGCAAGACCGTCATCGAGGGCCTGGAGCGGGCCGAGTTCGTCGTCACCCAGGACGTGTTCGCCGAGACGGAGACCAACGCGTACGCGGATGTCGTGCTGCCGGGGGCGCTGTGGACCGAGACCGAGGGCGTCCTCGTCAACAGCGAGCGCAATGTCACGCTCGCCCGGCCCGCGGTGGATCCGCCCGGGGAGGCGATGGCGGACTGGCGGATCATCGCCGCCGTCGCCCGCGCGATGGGCTACGAGCGGGGCTTCTCCTACGACAGCGCGGAAGAGGTCTTCGAGGAGATCAAGCGCGCCCGCAACCCGAAGACGGGCTACGACCTGCGGGGCGTCACCTATGAGCGGCTGCGCTCCACCCCGGTGCAGTGGCCCTCCGCGCGCGAGGACGGTCCCGACCGCAATCCGATCCGCTATGTGGGCGAGGACGGCGGGGGCCCGGTCTTCCCGACGGCGAGCGGCCGCGCGGTGTTCCACGCCCGCCCGCACATCGCCCCCGCCGAGATGCCGGACGACGACTACCCGTACGTCCTGAACACCGGCCGGGTGCAGCATCAGTGGCACACCCTGACCAAGACGGGCAGGGTCGCCAAGCTGAACAGGCTCAACCCCGGGCCCTTCGTGGAACTGCACCCGGACGACGCCGCCGCGCTCGGTGTCGCCGACGGCGACTCGGTGGAGGTCGCCTCCCGGCGCGGCCGGGCGGTGCTGCCCGCGGTGGTGACCGACCGGGTACGGCCGGGCTGCTGCTTCGCGCCCTTCCACTGGAACGACCTGTTCGGTGAATACCTGAGTGTCAACGCCGTCACGAGCGACGCCGTGGACCCGCTGTCCTTCCAGCCGGAGTTCAAGGTGTGCGCGGTGTCGCTGACCAAGGTGGCGACTCCGGTGTCCGTGACGGCGCCGCGAACGTCCACGGCCCCGGCCACGGTCACGACGGAACCCGGGAGCGGGGCGGTTCCGGCTCTCACGGCGACCGCCGCGACCGGGAGGCCGGGCCTGACGGCCGCCCTGCCCGCGGGTCCCGCAGGCGTCTTCGGGCTCGAGCCCGCCCCGCCACCGGTCCTGGCGGAGCACGAGCGGCGGTATCTGGTCGGCTTCCTCGCCGGCATCGAACCGGGTGCTCCCGGCGTACCGGTGCTGCCTCCGAGCGCGCCCTTCAGTCCCGAGCACGCCCTGTGGGTGAACGGGGTGCTCGCCGGCATGTACTCCCGGGCCGTTCCGGGAACGCCGCTCCCGGCCCCGGCGCCCGCCGGCCCCGTCCGGGAGGTCGTCGTCCTGTGGGCCTCGCAGACCGGCAACGCCGAGGAGTTCGCCACGGCCACCGCCGACCGGCTGACCACCACCGGGCACAAGGCCACGCTGGTCGGGATGCACGACGCCCACCCGGGGGAACTGCCCGCCGGCGCCGACGTCCTTCTGATCACCAGCACCTTCGGTGACGGTGACGCGCCCGACAACGGCTCCGGGTTCTGGGACGCCCTGGCCGCGCCCGACACTCCCCGCCTGGACGGCCTGCGCTACGCGGTCCTCGCGTTCGGCGACTCCTCGTACGACGACTTCTGCGGGCACGGCCGCCGCCTCGACCGGCGCCTCGACGAACTGGGTGCCGTACGCCTCGCACCGCGCACCGACTGCGAACCCGACTACGGGCCCTCGGCCACGGCCTGGCTCGACCAGGTCCTCGCCTCCCTGACCGACGACGCCGTGGGGACGGCAGGGCCGGGAGCGTCCCCTCCCCCGGGAGCGTCCCCTCCTCCGGCACCGCCGTCCGCCGCCCCGCCGAGGAGGCCGGGCCCCGTCACCGCCCGTCTGGCCGGAAATCGGCTGCTCAGCCTGCCCGGCGCGGGCAAGGAGGTCCGACGCTTCACCTTCGACACCCGCGACAGCGAGACCCCGCTCGTGTACCAGGCCGGCGACGCCCTCGGCGTACGCCCCGTCAACAGCCCGGAACTCGTCGCGGAATGGCTGGCCGCGACCGGACTCGCGCCGGACGGCACCGTGCGCCTGGAAGGCGGCGGGGAGGTGCCCTTCCACGACGCCCTGCGCCGGCATCTGGACATCACCCGGATCACTCCCGGGATGCTGCGCTTCGTCGCCGAACACACCCACGACCGGGTCCTGAAGAAGCTCCTGCGCCCCGACAACAAGGACGAACTGGCCCAGTGGTCCTGGGGCCGTCAGGCGGTCGACCTCATCGCCGAGCACCCGGTCCGGGCCGACGCCCAGGAGTGGGCCGACATGCTGAGGCCGCTCCAGCCCCGGCTGTACTCCATATCCTCCAGCCCGCTGACCGACCCGCACCTCGTCTCGCTCACGGTCTCCGTCGTCCGCTACGAGAACCACGCCGGACGACGGCGCCAGGGCGTCTGCTCACCGTTTCTCGCCGACGCGGCCCCCGGCACACCGGTACCGGTCTTCGTCCAGTCCTCCCCGAGGTTCCGGCCGCCGGCCGACCCCGCCACCCCCATGGTGATGGTGGGCCCCGGCACCGGGATCGCGCCCTTCATGGGTTTCCTGCACGAACGACGCGCCCTCGGCCACCGCGCGCCCAACTGGCTGTTCTTCGGCGAGCAGCACCGGGCCACCGACTTCTACTACGAGGAGGAGCTCACCGGCCTCCTCGCCGACGGGACCCTCAGCCGCCTCGACACGGCCTTCTCCCGCGACCAGCGGGCCAAGGTCTACGTCCAGGACCGGATGCGCGAGCACGGTTCCCAGCTGTGGTCCTGGCTCCGCGACGGAGCGCACTTCTCTGTGTGCGGCGACGCCTCCCGCATGGCCAAGGACGTCGACCAGGCCCTCCGGGACATCGCCGTCGCCCACGGCGGCCACAGCGCGGAGGGCGCCGCCGCGTACGTCAAACAACTCGCGGCCGAGAGGCGGTACGTCCGCGACGTGTACTGATCGAGCGGGCCCCGACGTACACGGGGGCCTCGCTCCCGCTCAGGGCGCGAGGCCCCCGTCTGGCAGGAAACCGAGGTCGACGGGCGTCGTGGGCGGACCGTCCCGCCGTACCGAGGCCAGCAGTTCCGCAAGCCGGGGCGGCCACAGCGGTTCCGCCGCTTCCGAGAGGTCGCGCGGCGACCACCATCTCCCGCCGAGAATGCCTTCCGCCGCCTGCGAGGCGGCCAGCTCGCCGCCCGGCTGCCGGCGAGGGCCGTACGCGAGGAAGATGTGCTCGTACTGCCGTACGGGGACACCGACGCGGGTGAAGTCGTGTTCCCAGAAGCACAACGCCGTGCCGCCGGGCTCGATGTCCGTCCAGCCCGTCTCCTCCCGCACCTCGCGCACGGCGGCCTGGAGCGGGGTCTCCCCCGGATCCATTCCGCCGCCGGGCAGCGCCCAGTGGACACCGACCTCCTCGTTGTCGTACCGGAACATGAAGACGGCGCCCGCCGGGTCCAGCACCGCGACTCTGGCTGCCTGCCTGGGTATCCGCATCGGTTCACCGTGACAGAGCCGGGCCGCGCTGTCGATCAGCCCGGACGGCGTCGGCAGAACACCGCCAGGTCGGCGTATTTGCCCGGGGTGAGGCTTCCCGGACCGTCCTCCCAGCGGCGGGCGAAGGCCCCGCCCGACGGCTGAGATCTGGATCACCGAAACCAAGAGGTCAAGGTCACAGGCTTCGCCTCTGCTGTCGCCCTAGCGGTCTGACCTAGCATCCGAGCATGACAGTCCTGCCCAACGACGGGCTCGCGCTGGCCGCCGAGTTCCCTTCCGCGACCCATGACCAGTGGCAGCTCCTGGTAGAAGGCGTGCTGCGCAAATCGGGCAAGGAGGCCTCGGGCGCGGCAGCCGAAGACGTGCTGACCACAACGCTCGAGGACGGTCTCGCCTCCAGGCCCCTCTACACCGCGCGTGACACGGCCGCCGACGCCGGTTTCCCCGGCTTCGCCCCGTTCGTCCGGGGCAGCAGGCCCGAGGGCAACACCGCGGGCGGCTGGGATGTACGGCAGCGGCACACGGCGGCGGACAACGCCCTGGTCCTCGGCGACCTGGAGAACGGCGTCACGTCGCTGTGGCTCACGGTCGGCGAGGGCGGCATTCCGGTCCCCTCGCTCGAAGCGGTCCTGGACGGCGTCTACCTCGATCTGGCGCCTGTCGTCCTCGACGCGGGAACTGACGTCGAAGCGGCGGCCCAGGAGCTGCTGCGGCTGTACGCGGCACGAGGCGTCGCGCCGAGCGCCGCGCGCGGCAACCTCGGCGCGGACCCGCTCGGCCACGAGGCCCGTACCGGGTCCCCGATGGACTTCGCCGCGGTCGTCCCGCTCGCCGCGCGGTGCGTCGCCGAATACCCCGGACTCCGGGCGCTGACCGTCGACGCGCTCCCGTACCACGAGGCGGGCGGCTCGCCCGCGCAGGAGCTGGGCGCCTCCCTGGCGACCGGTGTCGCCTATCTGCGCGAGCTGACCGAGGCGGGCCTGTCCGTCGAACAGGCCTGTGCGCAGCTGGAGTTCCGGTACGCCGCGACCGCCGACCAGTTCCTGACGATCGCCAAGCTGCGGGCGGCACGCAGGCTGTGGGCCCGGATCGCCGAGGTGTGCGGGGCGCCGGGCGCGGGTGCGCAGGTGCAGCACGCCGTGACCTCGCCGGTGATGATGTCGCGCCGCGACCCGTGGGTGAACATGCTGCGCGCGACCATCGCGACGCTCGCGGCCGGCGTCGGCGGCGCCGACTCCGTCACCGTCCTCCCCTTCGACCACGCTCTCGGTCTGCCGGACGCGTTCGCGCGGCGCATCGCCCGCAACACCTCCACGATCCTCATCGAGGAGTCGCACCTGTCCCGGGTGATCGACCCGGCCGGCGGCTCCTGGTACGTGGAGAAGCTGACCGACGAACTCGCCCACGCCGGCTGGGAGTTCTTCCAGGGCATCGAGCGGGACGGCGGCCAGGCCGCGGTCCTGCGCTCGGGCCGGCTGGCGCGCGACCTGGCGGACACCTGGGCGGCCCGTTCGGTCAAGCTCGCCAAGCGGCGCGAACCGATCACCGGCGTCAGCGAGTTCCCGCATCTGTCGGAGCGCCCGGTGGAGCGCGAGCCCGCTCCCGAGGCACCGTCCGGCGGACTGCCGCGGGTGCGCCGCGACGAGGCCTACGAGGCGCTGCGGGCCCGCTCCGACGCGCATCTCGCCGCCACCGGGGCCCGCCCCCGGATCTATCTCGCCGCGATCGGCCCGGCCGCCGCGCACACGGCGCGGACCACCTTCGTCGCGAACCTGTTCCAGGCCGGCGGCATCGAGGCCGTCACGGACGGCTCGTTCGAGGACAGCGGCGCCACCGAGGCCTGCCTGTGCTCCAGCGACGCGCTCTACGAGGAGCAGGCCGTGAGCACCGCCGAGGCCCTCGCCGCGGCCGGGGCCCGGCACGTCTTCCTGGCCGGCCGCCCCGCGGGGTACGCCGGTGTCGACTCCTATGTCTTCGCGGGCTGCGACGCCGTCGCCGTCCTCTCCGCCACCCTCGACCGCATGGGAGTGTCCTGATGGGAATCCCCGACTTCTCCGGAATCGAACTGGGGACGCCCACCACCGAAGGCAGCGCCGACGAGTGGAGTGCCGCCGCAGAGAAGGCCACGGGCGGGAGCCAGGCCGTCTGGGAGACCCCGGAGGGCATCGCGGTCAAGCCGCTGTACACCGGCCGTGACACGGAAGGCCTGGACTTCCTGGACACGTACCCGGGCATGGCACCCTACCTGCGCGGTCCGTACCCGACGATGTACGTCAACCAGCCCTGGACCATCCGCCAGTACGCGGGCTTCTCCACGGCGGAGGAGTCCAACGCCTTCTACCGCCGCAACCTCGCCGCGGGCCAGAAGGGCCTGTCGATCGCCTTCGACCTTCCCACGCACCGCGGTTACGACAGCGACCACCCGCGGGTGACGGGCGACGTGGGCATGGCGGGCGTGGCCATCGACTCCATCTACGACATGCGGCAGCTCTTCGACGGCATCCCGCTGGACAAGATGACCGTGTCGATGACGATGAACGGCGCCGTACTGCCCGTCCTCGCGCTGTACATCGTGGCCGCCGAGGAACAGGGCGTGCCGCCCGAGAAGCTGGCCGGAACCATTCAGAACGACATTCTGAAGGAGTTCATGGTCCGCAACACCTACATCTATCCGCCGAAGCCGTCGATGCGGATCATCTCCGACATCTTCGCGTACACCTCGCAGCGGATGCCGCGCTACAACTCCATCTCCATCTCCGGCTATCACATCCAGGAAGCGGGCGCGACGGCCGACCTGGAGCTGGCGTACACGCTCGCGGACGGTGTGGAGTACATCCGGGCGGGCCGTGAGGCGGGGCTTGACGTGGACGCGTTCGCGCCGCGGCTCTCGTTCTTCTGGGCGATCGGCATGAACTTCTTCATGGAGGTCGCCAAGCTGCGGGCGGCGCGCCTGCTGTGGGCGAAGATGGTGAAGCAGTTCGACCCGAAGAACGCCAAGTCCCTTTCCCTGCGCACCCATTCGCAGACTTCCGGCTGGTCGCTGACCGCGCAGGACGTGTTCAACAACGTGACGCGCACGTGTGTGGAGGCCATGGCCGCCACCCAGGGCCACACCCAGTCGCTGCACACCAACGCCCTGGACGAGGCGCTGGCGCTGCCCACCGACTTCTCCGCGCGGATCGCCCGCAACACGCAGTTGCTGATCCAGCAGGAGTCCGGCACGACCCGGGCCATCGACCCGTGGGGCGGCAGCGCGTACATCGAGAAGCTGACGTACGACCTCGCCCGCCGGGCCTGGCAGCACATCGAGGAGGTCGAGGCGGCGGGCGGCATGGCGCAGGCCATCGACGCCGGCATCCCCAAGCTCCGGATCGAGGAAGCGGCGGCCCGCACCCAGGCCCGCATCGACTCCGGCCGCCAGCCGGTCATCGGCGTCAACAAGTACCGCGTCGAGACCGACGAGAAGATCGACGTCCTCAAGGTCGACAACTCCTCCGTACGCACGCAGCAGATCGAGAAGCTGCGGCGGCTGCGGGCCGAGCGCGACGAGCGGGCGTGCCAGGACGCGCTGGACGACCTGACGCGGGCGGCCGGCGGTGAGGGCAATCTGCTGGAGCTGGCGGTGCGCGCGGCCCGCGCGATGGCCACCGTCGGGGAGATCTCCGACGCCCTGGAGAAGGTGTACGGGCGGCACGCGGGCCAGATCCGTACGATCTCCGGCGTGTACCGCAACGAAGCAGGGGAGTCCCCGTCCGTGGACCGCACCCGCACCCTGGTGGACGCGTTCGAGGAGGCCGAGGGCCGGCGCCCGCGCATCCTGGTCGCCAAGATGGGCCAGGACGGTCACGACCGCGGCCAGAAGGTGATCGCGACCGCCTTCGCCGACCTGGGCTTCGACGTGGACGTCGGCCCGCTGTTCCAGACGCCGGGCGAGGTCGCCCGTCAGGCGGTGGAGGCGGACGTGCACATCGTGGGCGTCTCGTCGCTGGCCGCAGGACACCTCACCCTCGTGCCGGCGCTGCGCGAGGAACTGGCGGCGGAGGGCCGCGAGGACATCATGGTCGTGGTCGGCGGGGTGATCCCGCCGCAGGACGTGCCGACGCTGCTGGAGATGGGTGCGGCGGCGGTCTTCCCGCCCGGGACGGTGATCCCGGACGCGGCGTACGACCTCGTCCAGCGGCTCTCTGCCGACCTCGGGCACGACCTGTGATCCAACTCGACACCTATGTCAAGGGTGTGCTCGGCGGGAAGCGGGCGCTGGTCGCCCGCGCCATCACCCTCGTCGAGTCCACCCGGCCCCAGCACCGGGCGCTGGCGCAGGAGTTGCTGACCGAGCTGCTCCCGTACAGCGGCAAGGCGCGGCGGATCGGCATCAGCGGGGTGCCCGGCGTGGGCAAGTCGACGTTCATCGACGCGTTCGGCACCATGCTGACCTCGCTCGGGTACCGGGTCGCGGTGCTCGCCGTCGACCCTTCTTCCAGCCGTACGGGCGGCTCGATCCTCGGCGACAAGACCCGTATGGAGCGCCTGGCCGTGGACCCGGCCGCGTTCATCCGCCCCTCCCCCACCGCCGGCACGCTCGGCGGGGTGGCGAAGGCGACCCGCGAGTCGATCGTGGTGATGGAGGCGGCCGGCTACGACGTGGTACTCGTGGAGACCGTCGGCGTCGGCCAGTCGGAGACCGCGGTCGCGAACATGGTCGACTCCTTCCTGCTGTTGACGCTGGCGCGTACCGGGGACCAGTTGCAGGGCATCAAGAAGGGTGTCCTGGAGCTGGCCGACGTGATCGCCGTCAACAAGGCGGACGGGCCGCACGAACGCGACGCCCAGTCCGCCGCGCGTGAACTGGCGGGCGCCCTGCGGCTGATGCACGGCAGGGACGCGGCCTGGACACCTCCGGTGCTGAGTTGCAGCGCCCGCGAGTCGGCCGGCCTGGACACGGTCTGGGACCGCCTGGAACAGCACCGTGCGCTGCTCGACTCGACCGGCCGTCTCGCCGAGAAGCGCCGTGACCAGCAGGTGGACTGGACCTGGACGATGGTCCGGGACGAGCTTCTGGGCCGCCTGCACTCCGATCAGGCCGTACGGGCGGTCACCCCCGACCTCGAACGGCAGGTACGGGAGGGCGGGTTGACGGCCACACTCGCGGCGGAACGCATTCTGAAGGTGTTCGGCGGCGAAGGCCGCTGAGTCGGACGGCGGTGGCGGGGCAGGTCGGAGCCCGGCCACCGCTCACACCCGCGGTGACCCGCGACGGGCAGGCTCCCCGCAGCCGCCCGTCGCGGCCCGTACAGGACGACAGGCCCCCGGAAGGATTCCGGGGGCCTGCGGTGTAGTCGGTTCACCGAGCAAGTAGGCGACGACCAGGGCGAGTACACCGGCCTCGAGGCCGACGAGCGCGCCTCGCACGAGCAGCTGTCCCTCGCGTCAGTGGCAGGGGAAACCGAGCAGGTGACGGGCGTCGTGCACCCACTCGTGGACGTTCTCGCCGGAGATGACGGAGGTGGCGCCCTGTTCGGCGCCGACGAAGTACAGCAGGACCAGCATCAGGATGCCGAAGAAGGCCGCCCAGGGGGCGATCGCACCGATCGGCAGCTTGGCGGGAAGGGCGGGGGTGGTGGCTGTCGGCGGAGCGACGGTCTGCGCCATGGCAGGACCTCCTCGGGAGTTCGCGTCCCATCTCGGTGGTGCACAGGATGACGCCTACGGGTCTGACTCACGGGCGCCCAGCATGGCTGGAGCGTCTCGTTCACAGTGGCGCGACCGTGCCGGATCTCCACCGGCTTCCGTCTTGACGTCATCGATATCGGACCGACCGTACCGCGTGGCGCGTACCTGGCCAAGACCGCGCCGACCGGGGTGATCTTCCTCTCGTCCCAGGTGACGCGCTGTCCTCAGTCCTGTCCCGCCGTGTCCCCGTCGGTGCCGGACTCGTCGTCGGACAGCCCGAGTTCACGCTCACCGAGGGGAGAGAAGAAGCGCTCGACGTCGGCGTCGGTGACCTCGGCGAGCGTGGCCGGGGACCAGCGCGGCTCACGGTCCTTGTCGATGATCTGGGCCCGGACACCCTCGACCAGGTCGGGTGCGGACAGGGCCGCGCAGGAGACGCGGTACTCCTGGTCCAGAACGCGCTCCAGCGATCCGAGGCGCCTGGCCCGGCGCAAAGCGGCCAGCGTGACCTTCAGGGCGGTGGGCGAGTTGCCGAGGAGGATCTCAGCCGTCTCCTTGGCGGCCGGGTCGTCCGCCGCGAGCAGCCGCCGGACGATCTCCTCGACGGTGTCGGCGCCGTAGCAGGCGTCGATCCACTCGCGCCGCTCCGCGAGTTCCGCCGGTGGCGCGGGCCGTGCGTGAGCCGCCACGGCCTCCGGTACGGGCCGGTCCGCGAGGTCGGACACGAACCGCGGGAGCGCGGAGGACGGCAGGTAGTGGTCGGCGAGGCCGCACGACAGCGCGTCGCCTGCGCCGATGGAGGCGCCCGTCAGGGCGAGGTGGGTGCCGAGTTCGCCCGGGGCGAGGGCAAGAAGGTAGGTGCCGCCGACGTCGGGGACGAAGCCGATGCCGGTCTCGGGCATGGCGACGCGGGAGCGCTCGGTGACGATCCGGACGCTGCCGTGCGCGGAGACGCCGACGCCGCCGCCCATGACGATGCCGTCCATGACCGCCACGTACGGCTTGGGATAGCGGGCGATCCGGGCGTTCAGGCGGTACTCGTCCCGCCAGAACGCGGCGGACGCGGTGCCGTCCCCGTCGCGCGCGTCGTCGTGGACGACGCGGATGTCGCCGCCCGCGCACAGTCCGCGTTCGCCGGCGCCGGTGATGACCACCGTCTCGACGGCCGGGTCGTGTTCCCAGGCGGCGAGCGCCCGGTCGATGCGGCGCACCATCGCGTGGTTCAGGGCGTTCAAGGCCCTCGGCCGGTTCAGGGTGATGTGGGCGGCCCGCCCCTCGGTGTGCAGCAGGACGGATTCCCCGGCGGCGCCCGGTGCCCCGGTGCCGCTCATCCGAACGCCTCCGTCAGGCGGCGGGCCACGATGACGCGCATGATCTCGGTGGTTCCTTCCACGGTCCGGTCGAGTCGCAGGTCACGACGTCGTCCTCGCTACCGTACCCACCGAGTGATCGAACGGCCCGTGCCGTCAGCCCTCTTCCCCGTCCCGCAGCACGTACAGCCCCGGCAGGTTGACCACGACCGCCTCCTGGGTACTGCGGGCGATGACGACGACGGCCTCCTCCGCGGGGTCCGGGTTCTCCTCGCGGTGCGGCACGAACGGGGGCACGAAGATGTAGTCACCGGGTGAGGTGCGCAGCCGCACTTCCTCGGGCGCTTCCCCCGAGTCGTCGAGGAAGACGAACTCGGGGTGTCCGCTGACCACGTAGATGGCGGTCTCGGAGGCTCCGTGGTGGTGGTCCGAGGACGCGGTGGAGGGGGCGACGTGGGTCTGGCCCATCCACAGCTTCTCGGAACCGACGGTGGTGCCGCTGACGGCGGCGAATCTGCGCATGCCACCGGTCTGCGCCGTGTCGCCGTCGAGGGCGTCGGCGCGGATGTGGTGCAGGCGGGTGCGCAGGGGGCGTACGGACTGCGCTTCGGCGTCCGGGAGATGGGGGTGGAAACCTTCGCCGGGGGTTGTCGACGGCTCGCTCATGGAGGGGGACGCTAGAGCGGCCCGGAAAAGGATGTCAAGAGGTATCCATTGCGCTTCACCTGCGGCAATGTTCCCGCAATGTACGTGGGGAACCGGTGGAGACCCCACCGGCGCACACCTGGTCGGGCATCATGGGCCCATGCATATCTCCGCGAAGGCGGACTACGCCACGCGAGCTCTGCTGGAGCTCGCCCGCGAACCGGCCCGCCCGCTCACCTGTGAGTCCATGGCCTCCTCGCAGCATGTTCCGTTCCGCTTCCTGAAGTCCGTGGTGGGCGAGTTGCGCAGGGCCGGCCTGGTACGCAGCCAGCGCGGCTGCGAGGGCGGGTACTGGCTCGGCCGGCCCGCCGACGAGATCACTCTGCTGGACGTCGTACGCGCCGTGGACGGTGAGCTGATCACCTTGCGGGGCGAGCCACTGGCCGGACTCGACTATCCGGGGGCCGCGTCCGGACTGCCCGGGATCTGGCGTCGTATCGAGGCGGACGCCGCGGCGGTACTGGGCGGGACGACCCTGGCCGCGCTGCTGCCCGCCGAGGCGGCCGGGCGGATGGGCCACAAGGGAGCCGCGTGACCCGCCCGCCGGACCGGCCGATCACGGAAGCGGTGGAGGTGGTCGACACCGTGAAGGCGGTGGAGGCGGTCGACACCGTGGAAGCGGTGAAGGTGGTGGAGGTGGTGGAGTACACCGACCCGCTGTGTCCCTGGGCCTGGGGATCGGAACCGGTGTTCCGCAGGCTCCGGGCCGCGCTGGAGGGCCGCGTCCGCTGGCGACGCGCGTACTGCATCCTGTTCGACCACGACGACGACCCGCCACCCGATCCCGCCGCGGAGACCGCCTGGTACACGCGGTACGTCGAGGACATCAGCGCTCACACGCGGGCACCGCGGGCGCGGCGGCTGAGCCGGGTCGCGGCGAGTTCGTGGCCGTCCTCGCTGGCGGCCAAGGCCGCGGAGCGTCAGGGCGACGAGGTGGCCGGGCGGGTGCTGCGGCGCCTGCGGGAGAGCGTGTTCGTGCTCGGTGAACCGGCGGACACCCCGGCGCTGGCGCTGTCCGCGGTCCGGGGTGTGCCCGGCCTCGACCACGAGCGGCTGGTCACTGACGCAGCATCAGTATCCGTACGGAAGGCGGTACTTGCCGACCGCTCCGAGGCGCGTCGCCCGGTCGGCGAGGTGCTGTCGGTGCGCAGTGGTTCGCCTCATCCCGGCGCCGCCAAGGAGACCGCCGACGGCGGGTACCGCTACGCGCTGCCCACGCTGCTGGTCCGCGCTCCCGCGGGGCGGCGCGTCGTACCGGGCTGGCGGCCGTACGAGGAGTACGCGTCGGCTTTCGAGGAGCTGAGCCCCGGGCTGCTGACGGAGCCCGCGCGGCCGGCTCCCCCGGAAGCGCTCGCGCGGTACCGGAGCCTGACCGGCCCCGAGGCGGCGGTGTTGAGCGACGGACCGTGGCCTCCCGGGGACGCCGTGCGCGTCGAGACCGGCAACGGCCCCCTGTGGCTGCACCCGGACGAGGCCGCCGTGCACCCGGCGCGCGACCGCGGCGCTCCCGCCGTTCCCTGAAGGCTTCCTGACGGGTGGTCAGGATGACGGAGGGTGCCCGTGGAGCCCTCTCCCGTCCCTGCCGGCGCCCTGATCAGCGGTCAGAACCCGTCCCGCCCAATGAGACACCAAATGGTGTCCATTGACAGCCGCCGAGAACCGGCCCCAGGATGTGCACCATGCTCACGACGCACCCCGGCGTGGTGTGCCGCTACGTGGACCTGCGGCGCACCTGCAGCGCACTCTGTCGCTGACCGCCCGCCAGCCGCGGCCCCCAGGCGCCTGACGCCCGTCCCGCCGACTCCGGCACCGGCACCGAGCCGACTCGCCGCCCGGCCCCCGTCATCGCGCGCCGTTCTCCCAGCGTTTCGTCGTTTCCGCTCCCCGGCCTCCCGGCCCTCCCCGTGATCCGCCGACGCCTCCTGCCCTGAACGCGGCATGCCCTCGTGCGCACCGAAGCACACACAGGCATGCGCGTCTTCGGCCTGCGTGGCGTTCGTCCGCGGGGCGGTCCGCCCTCGCTCCCCGCCGCGCCGCCCGGTGCGGCGGAAGCCTTCGCAGAAAGCAATCCGATGCCCGGACGTCTCACGCCCCGCACCCCCGCCACGGCCTTCCGTTCCGCCCCTCGACCCGGCCGGCTGCGCGCCGCCGCCCTGGGCACCGCCCTCGCCACCGTGCTCGTCCCCGCGCTCGGCGCCTGCGGCGGCGAGGCGTCCTCGTCCGCCGGCTCCGCCGCACTGAAGTGGACCTCCTCCTACTTCCCCGCCCACTGGGACCCGGTCGTCAGCGGCAGTGGCGCCCAGTTCCGTGAACTCGCTCTGGTCTACGCCTCGTTGACACGGACGGACGAGAACGGAAAGGCCGTCCCCGACCTGGCCAAGAGCTGGGACTACAACGCCAAGGGCGATGTGGTCACCTTCCACCTGCGGCCCCACCTGAAGTTCAGCGACGGCACGCCGGTCGACGGTGCCGCCGTGAAGGCCGCGATCGAACGGGCCAAGAAGCAGAAGAACTCCGCCCTGTTCGGCGACCTGACCTCGATCACGTCGGTGGACGCCAAGGGTCTCGACGCAGTGATCCACCTCAGCCAGGTCGACTACCAGATCCCCCAACTGCTGGGCGAGCGCGTCCTCCAGATCGCCAGTCCGAAGGCCGCAGCGTCCCCCACCGAGCTGGACCAGGGCCCGGTCGGCGCCGGCCCGTTCACCGTCACCCAGCTCGTCCCGGGCACCAAGGCCGTCCTGAAGAAGAACCCGGACTACTGGGACGCCAAGAACATCCACATCGACACCGTCGAGCTGAGCTCCGCCCCCGACGCCTCCACCGTCGTCTCCGGACTCCAGACCGGCGTCTACAACTTCGCCGACATAGCCCCGAGTCAGGCCGACGCGGCCAAGAAGGCCGGACTCGACGTCTTCGTGCAGCCCGGCTTCAACGCCTCCAACCTCAGCCTCAACACCAACAAGGCGCCGTTCGACAACGACAAGGTCGTCGACGCCGTCCGCTACGCGATCAACCGTCAGGAGTTCGTCGACAAGCTGACCTTCGGCTACGGCTCGGTGACCAACCAGCCGTTCCCCAAGGGGTACGTCGCCTTCGACCCGGAGTCGGCCGACGCCTACGCGTACGACCCCGCGAAGGCGAAGAAGCTTCTCGCCGAGTCCGGTCACAAGCCCGGCGACCTCAAGCTGAACCTGGTCATCCCGGCCGAGGACCCTCAAGCCGAGATCGTCCAGGCGCAGTTGGCGAAGGTCGGCATCACCGTCACGATCAAGATCGACAAGAACTGGGCCACTCCGTTCTTCGCCAAGGACCTGACGTTCTCGCTGTACGGCACCACGGGCCGTGACTCCGCGGCGCAGACGCTCACCGCGCACTTCGGCCCGAACGGCCCGCTCAACCTCAGTTCGCCCTACGAGCCGTCCGGTTTCGAGGCGGCCATCGCCAAGGTCCGCCGGACCCCGCTGGACTCGCCCGACTACACGAAGGTCCTCCAGGCGGCGACCCGGGCCGGCCTCCAGAGCAAGGCGCTGGTCTTCACGTACTCCTCGCCCAACCTCATCGCCAAGAGCAAGAGCATCTCCGGCCTGCCGAAGAACCCCGCCCACATCGACTGGACCGGCGTGACCATCGCCGGCGGCAACTGACACTCCGTCCATCACAGAGAGGGGGCAACCCATGACGACGACGGAGGCAACGGCCCCGCCCGACGTCCGTCTCCCGGCCGCCGCGGCCCGGACCCGGCACACCCTGGGCCGCGTCCTGGCCACCCTCGCCCGGTCGGTCGCGATCTTCGTGCCCGTCTTCCTGGTCGCGACGTTCGTGACGTTCGCGCTGCGGTCGCTGAGCGGACTCAGCCCGGCGCGCATCCAGCTGGGCGAGGAAGCGACTCCCGAGGCGGTCGCCCGTGTCGAGGCCCACTGGGGCCTCGACCGGCCCTTCCTCGTCCAGTACGGGGACTGGTTCGGTGACGTCCTGCACGGCCGGCTCGGCACGAGCTGGACCAACGGCGCCGACATCTCCACCCTCATCGGCCTCGGCCTGGGTGTGAGCCTGTCGGTGGCGACCTTCGCGCTGATCATCGGTGTCGTCGCGGGCTTCGGTCTCGGCACGCTCGCGGCGGTGCGCCGCACCACCTGGATCGACCGCGCGATCACCGGCTTCGTGACGGTGATCTCGGTGATGCCGGCTTTCGTCGTCGGCATCGTGCTCGTCGCCGTCTTCTCGGTGGGGCTGCACCTGTTCCCGTCCGCCGGATACATACCGGCGGAGCAGGGGTTCGGGCCGTGGCTCGCCCACATCACCCTGCCCGCCGTGGCGCTGAGCTTCGACGTCGTCGCCGATGTCGCCCGTCAGCTGCGCGGAAGCCTCGTCGGGGCCTACCGCGAGAACTACGTGACCGGCGCGGTGGTCCGCGGGCTCGGTCCGCGCCGGATCTTCTTCGGCCACGTGCTGCGCAACGGCCTCGGTCCCGCGCTCGCCACCCTCGGCCTGAAGTTCCCCGCCCTGGTCGGCGCCTCCGTCGTCACGGAGTGGATCTTCGGGCTCCAGGGTTTCGGACGGTTCGCCAACGACTCGGCGCAGGCCGGGGACGTACCGGCCGTGCAGGGCGTCCTCGTGGTGTCGATCGTCCTGGTCGTCGCCTTCAACCTGCTCGTCAACCTGGTGCTGGCCCGCGTGACGCCGGCCTCCCGGCGGGGGGTGTGACCATGGTGCGCCGCGTCCTCGCCCTCACCTCCGGCCGGATCGCCCTGGCCGTCCTCACCGTGATCGCCGTGCTCGCCGTGTTCGGGCCGCTGCTCGCTCCGCAGAGCCCCCTGGCGACCAGTGACCATCCGCTCGCCGCCGCCTCCGGCGCCCACTGGCTGGGGACCGACTACCTCGGCCGTGACGTGCTGAGCCGGCTCCTCGACGGTTCCCGCGTCAGCGTCCTCGGCTCGCTGGAGGTCGCGTTCACGGCCCTGGCCATCGGCGCCGTCCCCGGGATCCTGTCGGTCCATCTCGGCCGGGTCTTCGAATGGGTCACCCTCCGGCTCGCCGACACGCTGGTCGCCCTGCCGTTCCTGCTGTTCGCCGTCGCCGTGGTCGCCCTGCTCGGCAACGGTCTCACCCAGGCGATGCTGGTCACCGGCGCGCTGGTGTCCCCGCTGTTCTACCGCGTGGCCCGCGCCGCCACCCTGGCCGTCGCCCGCTCGCCGTACGTGGAGGCCGCGATCATCGCGGGCGCCTCGACCGGCTGGATCGTACGCCGTCACATCTGGGGCAAGGTGCTTCCGCCGATCGCGGTCGCGCTCGCGCAGACGGTCGGGGTCGGCTTCGTCATCGTGTCGAGCCTGACCTTCCTCGGGATCGGGGTCCAGCCTCCCGCACCCACCTGGGGCGGCCTGCTCGCCTCGGATCTGGGCTACCTCAGCCATCAGCCGTGGGCACCGCTCGCCCCCGCCCTGCTGATCATGGTGACCGTCTGGGCCTGCAACCTCCTCGCCGACGCCGTCCGCGACGTCTCCGGCGAGGCGGGCCGCACGCCGGCCGCCGGCCGCGGCGCACGCGCCGGCCGTCGCACCGACCGCCGCCGCACCGAGTCCGACCCCGCTCCCGCTCCCGCAGGAGGTGCGCGATGACCACCCTGTCCGAGAAGCTCCCCGCCCGGGCCGAGACGACCGGGAAAGCCACCGGACCCGGACCCGGAGAGCCGGCCCGGTCTCCGTCCCCGGTGCTGGCCGTGCGCGATGTGCGCATCGGCGACCCGGCCACCGGCCGGGAGATCGTGCACGGCGTGAGTTTCGCGCTCACGCCCGGCCGTGCCGTCGGCATCGTCGGCGAGTCCGGCAGCGGAAAGACCCTCACCTGCCGTGCCGCGCTGGGCATCCTGCCCGCCCCCTTCGAGATCACCGGCGGCTCGGTGGAGATCGACGGCAGCGACATCGCCGGCCTGTCCCCGGCCCGGTGGACGGACCTGCGGGGCGCGACGATCAGCGCGGTCTTCCAGGACCCGGCGTCCTATCTCAACCCCTCGATCCGGGTCGGGGCGCAGATCGCCGAGGTCGTCCGGGTCAAGAAGGGACTGAAGCGGCGCGCGGCCCGCCGCCGGGCGGTCGAACTGCTGCGGTCCGTCCACCTGCGGGACCCGGAACTCGTCAGCGCCCAGTACCCCCACGAGCTGTCCGGCGGCATGCTCCAGCGGGTCCTCATCGCCGTGGCCATCGCCGCGGGACCGCGGATCCTCGTCGCCGACGAGGCCACCACCGCGCTCGACGTCACCGTCCAGGCCGAGATCCTCGACCTGCTCGCCGATCTGCGCGAGCGGACCGGACTGGCCCTCGTCGTGGTCTCCCACGACCTCGCCGTCGTCGCCCAGCTGTGCGACGAAGTCCTCGTCATGCGCCACGGCGAGGTGGTCGAACAGGGCCCGACCGAGGACGTGCTCCACCGTCCGCGGCACGAATACACCCGGCTGCTGATCGCCGAACACCAGCAGTACGGCCTGGAGAAGTTCCTCGCGCCCGAGGAGGACGCATGAGCACCGAGACCGCGAGGACCGAAGCCGCGGACACCGAGACCGTGAACACCGGAACCGCGGACGCCCAGGCCGTGAACACCGGAGCCACGGACATCCGGGCCGTGAACACCGAGACCGTGAAACCCGGAGCCACGGACGCCCGGGCCGTGAGCACCGGCCCGGCCGCAGGGGCCACCGCCTCCGGGGAGCCGACGCGGCCCGTCCTGGAGGTCACCGACCTCGAAGTGCGCTACGGACCGCGCCGGCGGCGCCGGCACGCGCTGCGCGGTGTCTCGCTGCGCGTCGTGCCGGGCGAGACCGTCGGGATCATCGGCGAGACGGGCTCGGGCAAGTCCACCCTGGCGCGGGCCGTGCTCGGCCTGGTGCGCCCCTCCGCGGGGTCCGTCGTCGTCGACGGTGAGGACGTGACGGCCTACGGCGGGCGCCGGTGGCGCGCGCTGCGCCGCCGCGGTCTGGTCCAGTACGTCTTCCAGGACCCGCTGCGCAGCCTCGACCCGGACCTCACGATCGAAGCCTCCCTGGCCGAGCCGCTGCTCGTCCGGGGTGTGTCCCGCGACGAGGCCGCGCGCCGGGTCCGCGCGTTCCTCGCCCGCGTCCAGCTGTCCGAGGACCTGCTCGACCGGCTGCCCGGCGAGCTCTCCGGCGGGCAGCGCCAACGCGTCGCCGTGGCACGGGCGTTGGTCACCGAACCGCGTCTTGTCATCCTCGACGAGCCGGTCAGCGCCCTGGACTCCGCCAACCGGGTCCAGATCCTGCGGATCCTCCAGGAACTCCGCGACGAGGGTGTGGCCCTCGTCTTCATCTCCCACGACCTCGGTTCCGTCGCCGGGATCGCCGACCGCATCGCCGTGCTGTACCAGGGCGAGCTGGTCGAGACCGGCGCCGCCCGCGATGTCATCGGCCGGCCCCGGCACCCGTACACCCGCCTGCTGGTCCGCTCCGCGCCCACGCTGCACTCGGCCCCGGCCGACCGGGCCGAACGCGCCGCCCTGCGCGCCCTGCTGAACGTCTGAACCCCACCAGAGACAGGAAGAAACGCCATGCCCCGCACCATCCATCTCGCCCTGCACCCCTACGGCGTCGGCGGTCCCGGCCAGCACGGTCTGTGGAAGGACCCGCGCGTGGCGAAGAACGCCAGCATCGACATCAACTACTACATCCGGCTGGCGAAGGCGGCCGAACACGCCCTCTTCGACGCGCTGTTCATCGTCGACAGCCAGTTCATCAACGCCACCTATCCGGCGCACTACCTCAACCGCCTGGAACCGCTGACCCTGTTGTCCGCGGTCGCGACCCACACCCGGCACATCGGCCTGGTGGGCACGGCGAGTTCGACGTACAACTCGCCGTTCAACCTGGCCCGCCGGTTCGCCTCCCTCGACCACATCAGCGGCGGCCGGGCCGGCTGGAACGTCGTCACCAGTTTCGACACCGGTACGTCCCGGAACTTCGGGCTCGACGAACACCTCGACTACACCACCCGCTACGGCCGCGCCCTGGAGTTCGTCCGGGTCGCCCGCGGCCTGTGGGACTCCTACGAGGACGACGCCTTCCCGGCCGACGTGGACCGGGGCCTCTTCCTCGACCCGGCCAAGCTGCACGCGCTCGACCACGAGGGCGAGCACTTCAAGGTGGCGGGACCGCTCAACCTCTCCCGCTCCGCGCAGGGCCAGCCGGTCATCTTCCAGGCCGGGGTCTCCGAGGAGGGCCGCGACCTGGCCGCTCAGGTCGCCGAAGGCATCTACGCACCGGGCGGCACCCTCCAGCAGGCCCAGGAGTACTACGCCGACATCAAGAAGCGCACCGCTTCCTACAACCGGAACCCCGACCACATCAAGATCTTCATCCACGGGAGTCCTGTCGTCGCCGCCACCGACGAGGCGGCCCGGCGCCGCGAACGGGAGATCTTCGAGGAGGACAACGACTTCGACCGCAACCTCGCCCTGCTCGGCCGCTCCTTCGGTGCCTACGACTTCAGCGCGCACGACCTGGACGCGCCGTTCCCCGACGTCGCGCACCTCGCGGAGAAGGGCGGCCGCACCGGAGCGTCCGCCCTCATCGAACGGGCCCGGACCGAGGGCCTGACCCTGCGTCAAGTCGCCGAGCTGGTCAATCAGTTCCGCGGCTCGCCGTTCGTCGGTGCCCCGGAGACCGTCGCCGACACCGTGGAGAAGTGGTTCGACGCCGGCACCTTCGACGGCATCAACCTCGCCTTCCGCACCGAGGACGAACTGGACCTGTTCGTCGACGGTGTCGTCCCGATCCTCCAGAAGCGCGGACTGTTCCGTACCGAGTACGCGGCCGACACCCTGCGCGGCAACCTGGGCCTGCCCGTCCCGGCCAACCGCCACACCCGCGAGCCGCAGCTCGTGAGCGACTGAGATTCGCGCCGCGACCGGCCGGTGGACCACGCCTTCGCCTCCACCGGCCGGGTCCACCGGCTCGCTCACCCGACAACCGGCCGGCACGGCGGCCCGACACCGAAAGGCCGACACCCCATGACGAGCGAGCGACCACGTTTCAGGCTCGGCTTCCTCACCCACGTCCAGGGACGCGATCCCGACATCGCCCGCACCTACCGCAACGCGCAGGAACTGTTCACCGTGGCGGACGAACTCGGCTTCGACGTCGGCTGGGTCGCCCAGCACCACGTCTCCCTCGGGGGCGGCGGACTGTCCTCGCCCTGGACCTTCCTCGCCCACGCGGCCGCGCGGACCACCCGGATCCGGCTGGGCACCGCCGTCACCGTCCTCCCGCTGGAGGATCCGGTCCGGCTCGCTGAGGACATCGCCACCGTCGACGCCCTCAGCGGTGGCCGGGTCGAGATCGGCGTGGGCAGCGGATCGAGCGCCCTGGAGTACGCCGCGTTCGGCAAGGACGCCGACCGCAAGCGCGAACTGACCAGCGAGAACCTCGACGTCCTGCGCCGGGCCCTGGCCCACGACGACGTGGGTACACCCGGCTTCCGCATCCAGCCCCGCCCCGGCGACTTCGGCCGCCGCTTCTGGCAGGGCGTCTTCAGCGCGCAGGGTGCCGAGTACGCCGCGCGCAGCGGCTCGAACCTGCTGCTCAACCGGGCGGCCTACGGGTTCGACGCCCCCACCGACGAGGTGCAACGCCCCTGGGCCGACGCCTTCCTCGCCGCCTGGGACCAGCCTCACCGCCCGCGCATCGGCCTGTCCCGCTTCGTCTTCCCGGCCAAGGACCGGCGCACGGCGCTCCGCGCGATCGGCGACGACGTGCACCGGGCGGCACTGCGCATGGCCGAGAGCGGCGCGTTCCCGGAGGGCCTCGGCCCGGACGAGGCGCTGCGCCGCTTCCACGCCTTCTACGGCCATCCCGACGACATCGTCGAGGCCCTGGGCCGCGAGAAGGTCCTGCCCGTCGCGACCGACCTGATCACCCAGTTCAACCCCGCCGTCCCCGACCACGACGCCTCCGTCCGTGCCCTCGAACTCATCGCGACCGAGGTGGCACCCGCGCTGGGCTGGAAGCCCGCGCACACGGACGAGCCCGCACCCGCAGGAGTATGAGATGACCCAGTACAGCGACCACCACGGGCCCGAGGGGCTCCTCGTCCGCGGCACGATCATCGTGGTGCCCGGTCGCGGCGAGACCCGGGCGACCTACGCGCGCTTCGGCGGGCGGCTCGCCGCCGACGCCTACCGCGTCCGGGTGATCGACCCCCCGGCCCTCGACGCCGAGGACCCGACCGCGTCCCTGACCGGTCTGGCGGCCCGGCTCGCCGAGGCCGTGGAGGGCACCTCCTCGAAGGACGGGGTCGTACGGCCTGTCGTCCTCGTCGGGGCGGACTCGGGGGCCGCCGCGCTCGCCGCGCTCCTCGGCGGGGCCCAGGCTCCGGCCGCCTGGTGGCCGGACGCCCTCGTCCTCGCCGGCCTTCCCGGCCCGTCCGCGGAGACCGGCGAGGGCGTCGGGACGTGGGACGACGAGCTCGACGTCCGCACCTCGTGCCCCACTCATCGGGGCAACCTCTCCCAGGACCCCCAGGTACGGCGAGGGTCGCTCAACGACGCGATACCGGAATCCGTGATCGGCGCGGCCTACGACAGCGAGACACCCGTCCCGACCCTGCTGCTCGTCGGCGACTCCGATCCGCTCGCCGACGACGAGGCGCTCGCCCGCCTGGCCAAGTCGCTGCCCCTGGCCCGCCTTTCGGCCGTGCGCGGCGCCCACCACGACGTCCTCAACGACCTCCAGCACCGCTCGGTGGCGGCCGAGGTCGTCACCTTCCTCGAAGCGCTGCGGGGTGGTGACCCGCGGCCGCTGATCACCGTGCGCTCGAGCGCCTGGTGAGGGCTCGCGGTGCGGTCGCGGCGGGTGAACTCTCCGCCGCGACCGCACCGCCGTCCGCCGCACACCCGCTTCACGTAACCGAATCCCGACCCGGAAGGTCCGCCATGGCCACGATCGTGTCCGTCTCCGGAAGCCCCTCCCCCACCTCTCGCACCACGCGTCTCCTGCGTCACCTGGACGACCGGCTCCGCCTCCAGGGCCATGAGGTGATTCCGCTGGAGGTACGTGCACTTCCCGCCCACGCGCTGCTCGGGGCCGACTTCCAGCACCCCGCGATCATCGAGGCCGCCGCCCTGATCGAGGGGGCGGACGGGGTGGTGATCGGCACGCCCGTGTACAAGGCCGCCTACTCGGGCCTGTTGAAGTCGCTGCTCGACCTGCTCCCGCAGTACGCGCTGGCCGGCAAGACGGTACTGCCCCTCGCGACCGGCGGCAGCACGGCCCATGTCCTCGCCATCGACTACGCGTTGCGCCCGGTGCTCACTTCCATGGGCGCGTCGCACATCGTGCCCGGCTGGTTCACCCTCGACAAGGATGTCACCGCCGGCGAGGACGGCACAGCCGTGATCGCGCCCGCCGCGGCCCAGGCGCTGGAGCAGGTGACGGACCACTTCTCCGCCGCGCTGGGAGGCCGCACGACCGCCCTCGCCTCGACCGGCTGAACCGGACCGCCGGCATCGCCCCGCACCGTGGATGTCAGTCCCCGGTGCCGGCATGGAGCCATGAAATACATGGTGCTGATGTACGCCGATCCCGCGGCGACCGAAGCGATGACGGCGGAGCAGCGGACCGAGGTGTTCCGCCGGCACGAAGCCCTCCACAAGGATCTGGAGGGCTCGGGCGAGCTGCTGAACGGAGCAGGGCCGGCCTATCCGCGGGACACCACGACCCTGCGATGGAACGAGGAAGGACCGGCCGCGGCCGCCGGGCCGTTCGTGGAAGCCGCCGAACACCTCACCGCCTACTACGTGATCGAGTGCGCGAGCCCCGAGCGGGCGCGCGCCATCGCCGAGCGCGTACTCGACTTCCACGTGGTGGCGGTCGAGGTGCGGCCGATCCACGACGTGTTCGGCATGGGAGACGGCTGATCACACGCTTCCGACGCCGGATTCCTCGAACCGGAGCAATTGCTGGGCGGCGAGCTCGGAACGGGTCAGTTCGAGCAGTCGTCCGATCCAGTTTCGCCCTCGGCCGTCGGACACGTCTCGCCAGAAAGGCGAGTCCGAGAGACCGGTGTAGCTGATCCTGGCATCCTCGGTGGACACGAGGACCCGGCCGAGTGCGGGGTGCTGCGTGAACTTCGCGCGAAGGAGACCTGCCATGACCGCGAGGCGAACCTCCGGCCAGTCGGTCCTGTGCTTCACCTGACCGCCCAGGTCATGTGCCTCCCGTCCGGAGGCCGCGTCCCGGATTCTCCTTCTGTCGGCGTCGTCCGCCGCCGCCCATGCCCAATACCCATGCAGAACGGACGCGTAGCATTCGTCGGCGAACACGATCTGCGCCGGGAAGTCGTTGCGGAGCATGAACAGACCCGGCTCCTCGGGCCAGCCCTGGGGGTAGACGGTCTCGTGGGAGATCAGAGCCGGTCGGCCAGGTCCTGAAGGATCGTCGGAATGCCGGGCGGCTCGCCGCTCTTTCTCGCTCTGGACTCCCTGATCTCCGGCGTCGAAGTAGTTCAGGACGTCCTGATGCATCTTCGCTGTCACGACCGGGCCATCGCCGTCGACGGGCTCACCGATGTCCGTGAGCAGGATCCGCAAGGGTCGGTCCTGACGGTCCATGTCCCCGAGGACATAGATCCGAAGATGCGGTGGCACCGCCAGGTATGCCGCTCGGAGAAGTGCCCGGTTGGACTCGGCCGGCTCCTGCTGAAAGCGTCGGATCGCATCACGGCACCGTTGCCCGGCAGTCGGCCGCTCGTTGAGCGCCTCGATGCGGTCGGAGACGTCCAGAAGAAATCCCTCTGGTGTCAGCGGTTCCCCGCGACGGGAGGCCCACTTCGATGGCTCGTCGGGAAGCGGCGGAGCGTCAGGCCCGGTCACCGCCAGTCGGCCCGTCGCCAGCATCCTCCCGAGGCCGGCCAGGTCTGTGCGTTCTCCACAGGTGATCGCCCCGTCCGCAAAGACGATCAGGTCGTCGACGTAGTAATCAGCATCTGCCCGATACCGCCGCCAGACGTGGCACCAGGCCCCGTCGATCCTCTCTCCGCCCACCATCCGATAGGTCGGTCCCCGCCAAGTCATGGGCGCACGCTATCGCCTGTCCTTCGCGAGCGGTACGCGTGGACGCTCACGTGACGGCCCCGTGCCCGCAGTCCCGGGCACGGGGTTCACGGCTCGCCGGCTGCGGCCGTCTCTCCTGAGAGGCCGACGCCGGCTCACCGCACGCGCCACTCCTCGGCCAGCAGCTCGTACGACCGCACCCGGTCCGTGTGCCCGTGAGTGATGGTCGTGATCAGCAACTCGTCGGCGCCGGTGGCTTCTTGGAGCTGCTCCAATTGGTCGGCGACGCGGCGCGGTGAGCCGACGAACTGGGTGTCGAGGCGGTCCTGGACGAGTGCCCGGTCGGCGTCCGACCAGACGTGGGCGCGTGCCTCGTCCGGCGTGGGGAACTCGATGGCCCCCTCTGCCGTACGGATGCTGCGGACCCAGAGGCCGTATCCCGTGGCGAGTTCACGGGCCCTCTCGTCGTCCTCGGCGACCACGACGTCCGCGGACACGCTGACGTACGGCTTGTCGAGGACCTCGGAGGGCTGGAACGCCGCCCGGTAGCCGTCCACCGCCTCCAGCACGGTGGCCGGACTCACGTGGTAGTTCGCCGCGAACCTCAGCCCTCCCCGGCCCGCGACCTCGGCGCTCGTCCCACCGCTGCTGCCCAGGATCCACAGTTGCAGGTCCGCGCCCTCACCGGGGACGGCGCGCGCCCGCGTGCCGTCCGCCGAGCGGTAGGTGCCCGCGAGCAGCGCGAGGATGTCGTCGATCTGCTCGCCGTAGTCCTGCGACCGGGCGTTGGGCTGCTGGAGGAGGGCGCGCTGGACGGCGACCCGCGGTGAGCCCAGAAGGTGTTCGAAGGAGAAGCGGGGTGGAATGCGGAGTCCGTTCGGGGCGCGGCCGTCGACCACGGGAGTCGCCGTCACGGGCGGGACGGAGGGCGGGCCGGACGGTTTGCCGCCGGAGCGCCCGAGGCCCAGGTCGAGGCGCCCGGGGTGCAGCGCGTCGATCAGGCCGAACTCCTCGACCGTGGACAGGGCGGTACGGTGGCCGAGTTGCACGGCACCGGAGCCGAGACGGATGGTCGAGGTCGCGGAGGCGGTCAGGGCGAGGACGACCGCGGGCGAGGTTCCGGCCACGCCCGGGTTGAGATGGTGTTCGGCGAACCAGTAGCGGGCGTACCCGAGACTCTCGGCCCGCCGGGCCAGATCGATGGAGTTGCGCAGGGCGTCACCGGCGGTGGAGCCGGAGGAGACCGGAACGAGATCAAGGACGCCGAGAGGGATGTCGGACATGGGCGGAGGCCTCCTCAGCGCTCAGCGGATGTGCGGGCGGGTACGAGAGCGGGTACGGCTTCGGGCGCGGGCTCGGACGACCCGAGGACCGGCTCCCACGGGAACGGCGGGTCGGGAATCTCGCGGCGCAGCACGGGTGCGACGGCGGACTGGAACAGTTCGAGCGAGTCGCGGTGCTGACGGTCGGTCAGCCCTCCGGCGTCCGCGTGCAGATGCAGCACGCTGTGCCCGAACTCCGCGTGATACCGGTGCACTTTGTCGATGATCTGCTGGGGACTGCCGATGAGTGCCGAGCTGCGCTCCACGAAGTCCTCCAGCGAGGTGAACACCGGTTCCAGGCCGAGGCGCTTCTGGAACGCCAGGTTTCCCTCGAAGACGGGCCGGTAGGCGGTGAGCGCCTCCTGGGAGGTCCGGGCCGCGTAGATGCCGGCCGTCCCCGCGCCGACCACGATGCCGGCCGGATCGTGGCCGTAGTGCTCCCAGCGTTCGCGGTAGTGGCGGATCAACTCGGCGTACGGCTCGATGGGGTTGGTGACGTTGGCGGAGAAGAGCGGGTCCCCGTGGCGGGCGGCCAGGTCGACCGACTCCTTGCTGGTGGCGCTGCCGTGCCAGACCCGGACGGGGCGCTGGAGGGGACGGGGCCACACCTCGGCGTCCTTGAGTTCCGGACGGAAACGGGTCGCCGCCGTGACCTTGTCCTGCCGCCAGATCCGGCGGAACACCTCGTAGCTCTCGGCGTTGCGGTCCCACTGGTCCTCGGGGGTGACCTGGAACAGCTCCCGTTGCGCGGCACCGTTCCCCTTGCCGACGATCAGCTCCAGACGTCCGCCCGACAGATGGTCGAGCGTCGCGTAGTCCTCGTACGCCCGTACCGGGTCGAGGAGGCTGAGTGTGGTGACCGCGGTGAACAGCCGGATCCGTGAGGTGAGCGCGGCGATGTGGCTGAGGACCACGGGCGGTGAGGAC
This sequence comes from Streptomyces sp. NBC_00659, assembly GCF_036226925.1. NCBI lineage: Bacteria > Bacillati > Actinomycetota > Actinomycetes > Kitasatosporales > Streptomycetaceae > Streptomyces > Streptomyces sp. NBC_00659. The sequence continues at coordinate 761,563 of NZ_CP109031.1, forward strand.
GAGATGAACGGGCGCTCGTGCCGCTCCCCCACGCCGAAGCCGTCGAAGCCCAGCTCCTCGGCGAGCAGCGCGTTGTCGATCACCTCGCGGAAGCGGTCGTTCGTGGGTTTCTGTATCCCGGTGACGGGGTGGGGCGCGTGCACGATCAAGGTGATCGCCAGGAACTTCATGACGCCACCCGGTCGGCCGGTGTCCGGGCGTCGGGGTGGGCGAGGCCGAGATGGTCGCGCAGGGTGGTGCCCTCGTACTCGGTGCGGTGGACGCCGCGTTCCTGGAGGAGCGGGACGACCTTGTCGGCGAAGGTGTCGAGGCCGCCCGGGGTGATGTGCGGGACGAGGATGAAGCCGTCGGAGGCGTCCGCCTGGACGAAGTCGTTGATGGTCGCGGCGACGGTGGCGGGGCTGCCGACGAAGGCCTGCCTGCTGCCGGTCTCGATGACGAGGTCGCGGATGGACCACTTGTTGGCGGCCGCCCGCTCGCGCCACTCACGGGCGGTGGCCAGCGGGTCGCGGTACATCCGGACCTGCGCGCGGCCTCGGGCGACGGTGTGTTCGCCGAGGTCCGGGTCGATGTCGGGAAGCGGGCCGTCCGGGTCGTAGGCGGACAGGTCGCGGTTCCAGACGAATTCCAGGTGCTTGATGGCGGTGGCCCCGCTGACCTGGAGGCGCCGTACCTCGCGGGCGTGCTCCTCGGCCTCGGCGTCGGTGTCCCCGAGCACGAAGGTCGCGGCGGGCAGGATCAGCAGCTGGTCGGAGCGACGGCCGTAGCGGGCGAGACGCGCCTTGACATCCGTGTAGAAGGCCTGGCCCTCCTTGAGCGTGGAGTAGCGGCTGAAGATGGCGTCGGCGCCGGAGGCGGCGAACTCGCGGCCTTCCTCGGAGTCACCGGCCTGGAAGATCACCGGGCGGCCCTGCGGGGAGCGCGGGACGTTGAACTGCCCCTCGATGTCGAAGTGTTGTCCGTGGTGGACGAAGGCTCCGGCCTTGGCGTCGTTGAGGAACGTGCCGCCCGCCCGGTCGGCGACGACCTCGTCCCCCCGCCAGGAGTCGAAGAGTTCGTTCGCCGTGGCCAGGAACTCCTTGGCCCGCGAGTAGCGCTCCTCCTGCGGCAGGAAGCCGCCGCGGCGGAAGTTCTCGCCGGTGAAGGCGTCCCAGGAGGTGACGACGTTCCAGGCGGCACGCCCGCCGGAGAGGTGGTCGAGGCTGGCGAACTGGCGGGCCACCTCGTAGGGCTCGTTGAAGGTGGAGTTGATGGTGCCGGTCAGACCCAGGTGTTCGGTGACGGCGGCGAGCGCGGCGAGGACGGTGAAGGTGTCGGGCCGTCCGACGACGTCCAGGTCGTAGATGTGTCCGCCCTGTTCGCGCAGGCGCAGGCCTTCGGCGAGGAACAGGAAGTCGAACCTGGCGCGCTCGGCGGTGCGCGCGAAGTGCGCGAAGGAGCTGAACTCGATATGGCTGCCGGCCTCGGGGTCGCTCCACACGGTGGTGTTGTTGACGCCGGGGAAGTGCGCCGCGAGGTGGATCTGCTTGAGCGGCTTGCTCATGGTCGGGGGTCCTTCCGGCTCAGGCGGTGGTGGCGTAGCGGTTCGCGGGGTGGGTGAGTCCTAGCAGCCCGCGCAGGGTGTCGGCCTCGTAGGCCCGCCGGAAGGCGCCCCGGCGCTGGAGTTCGGGCACCAGGCCTCGGGTGATCGCGGGGAGGTCGTGCCCGACGACGGCGGGCCTCAGCCGGAAGCCGGACAGTCCCGCCTCACTCAACTCCAGGAGGAGATCGGCGAGTTCGGCCGGAGTTCCGGTGAAGATCCGGGCGTCACCGGTGTACGGGTGGCCCGCGAGGGCGTCCAGCCGCTCGCGACGGGCCTCGGCGGCTGCGGGGTCGTCGTCCAGGAAGACCACGAGGTCGCCGAAGACGTGCACGGTCTCGTCCCCCCGGCCGGCCGCGGTCTGTTCGGTGCGGATCTCCTCGACGATGGCGCGTGCCTGTTCGGCGTCGTGAGGGGTGACGTAGCCGAGGTCGGCGGCCCGGGCCACGAGCCGGTACGGGACGGTGGCGTGGGCCAGGGCGCTGACGATCGGCTGGCCCTGGGGCGGCCGGGGGGTGATGGAGGGGCCCTTGACGCTGAAGCGGCCGCTCTCGAAGTCGATGTAGTGCAGCTTGTCGCGGTCGATGAAGCGGCCGGTGGCGATGTCGCGTATCTCCGCGTCGTCCTCCCAGCTGTCCCAGAGCCTGCGGACCACCTCGACGTAGTCGGCGGCCTCCTCGAAGAGGTCGGTCACGAGCTCCTGCCCGGCGGGCGTGCGGTAGTCCTCGATCCGGAACGGCGGGAGGGTTCGGCGTCCGAAGTGCGCGGCCTCGTTCTGGCGTGCCGTGACCTGGACGCGCACACCGGCACGGCCGGTGCTCACATAGTCGAGGGTGGCTATGGCCTTGGAGATATGGAACGGCTCCGTGTGGGTGGCCACTACGGTCGGCACGATGCCGATGTGACGGGTCAGTGGCGCGATCCGCGCGGCGATGAGGACGGCGTCCAGGCGTCCGCGGACCTGGTCGGTGCGGCCGTCCGGTTCCGTGGGCGAGGAGGACTGGAGGCCGAGCGCGTCCTCGATGGTCACGAAGTCGAGCAGACCGTGCTCGGCCTCGGTGACCAGATCGGCCCAGTAGGCGGCGGTGAGCAGTTCACCGGGGCGGGAGACCGGTTCGCGCCAGGCGGCCGGGTGCCAGCCGGCGCCGTCGAGGGCGACGGCGAGGTGCAGGGGAGAGCGTGACGAGGACACGGGAGGTGCCTTCCTGATCGGCCGTACGAGGATTCCCGCCCCGGCGAGCGGGGCGGGGCTGCGTGAAGACGTGTCAGGGGCGACAGAGCGCGCCGGCGACCCGCTGCAGATCGATGTGCGGCCGGCCGTACAGGTGCAGGGGGCGGGGTGCGAGCGGCCTCGGCACGCGGCGCGACACACGGCGCATGTGCCCCACCTCCGCTCTCTCGGCCCGGTGCTCCCGGGTCTCGCGTCCGCCCGGCCCTCGCGGTTCCCCGACGGGGCGCCGCACGGTCGTGAACAGTCCCAACCTCACGGGTGTGCCGTTTCTTCCGCCTGCCCGGCATCTTCTTGCCCGGCGTGCGCCGACTGCTGTCCGCCGGGTGTGCGGACGAGCACGAACCGCGTGCGGCGGCGCAGGGTGAACCCGATCGACTCGTAGAGCCGGATCGCGTTCGTGTTGTCGGCGGCGGCGTGCAGGAAGGGGGTGTCTCCGCGCTCCCTGATCCCCGCCGCGACCGCGCGGACGAGACGGGTGGCCAGGCCCCGGCCTCGGTGGCCGGGGTGGGTGCACACCGCGCTGATCTCGGTCCAGCCCGGCGGGCGCAGGCGCTCGCCGGCCAGGGCGATCAGACGACCGCCTTCCCGGATGCCCAGGTAGGTGCCGAGTTCGACGGTACGGGGCAGGAAGGGGCCCGGCCGGGTGAGGGCGATCAGGCCGAGGATCTCGGGCACGTCGGCGGGGCCGAGCCGTACCGCTTCGGGCGCGGGCTCGGAGTGCAGCGTGGTGGCGGTCAACTGAACCCCGTCGCCGCTGTGTTCGATCGTCCAGCCGTCGGGCACGGCCTGCACCGCGGTGACGGGGGTGACCGCGCCCGGACCGACCAGTGCGGCCAGGTCGTCCCACGAGCGGGGGTCGGCGGGGTCGGCGAGGGCGGTGAACGGGGAGACGTCCGTGGGATAGCGGGCGGCCCGGCCGACGCGCTCGGCGAGGTGGGCGTGCGGACCGGTCAGCGCGGCCCACGCCGCGTTGTCGAGGACGTGCGGTGCGGTCGGACTCGGGGAAGGGGCGGCGTGGACGCTGGTGGACATGGCGGTGCGGGTTCTCCGTATCTGGAACGCGGCCGGACGCGCCCCGGGACTTCGCCGGGCGCGGCGAAGTCCCTTGGGCGCGCGGTGGTTCAGGAGTTGTCGAGCGGCAGGCCGGGCGGGTTGACCTGGGAGGTCTCCACCGCCTCGTCGGAGAGGTTCCAAGAGGCCAGCCACTTGCCGTACTGGCCGTTCTTGATCAGGTAGTTGATGGCATCGGCGACCGGCTTCGCGAGCCCGCTGTCCTTCTTCGCAGTGGCCGCGATCAGGCCCTGGATCGTCTCGCCCGCGCCGGAGAACTGGCCCGCATTGCGGGTCGGGTGGGGGGACTTGGCGTTCTGGGTGGCGCGGTAGGCGACAGCCGGGTTGGGGCCGAAGAAGGAGTCGATCTTCCCGCTGTTCAGCGCCAGGGTCGTGGCGTTGTTGTCCTGGTAGTACTTGACGGTGAACGTCTTGCCCGCCTTGGCCAGCTTCGCCTTCCACTCCAGCAGGATCTTCTCCTGGTTGGTGCCGGCACCCACCGCGACGGTCTGGCCGGCCAGGTTCCGGTAGTCGCCGTCGAAGTTCCACGTGCTCTTCTTCAGGACCTCGAAGGCGAGGTTGTCCTGCCGGTACGAGGCGAACTCGTACTTCTTCTTGCGCTCCTCGGTGTCGGTGACGTTGGAGAAGGCGACGTCCACCTTGCCGCTGTCGACGCCGACGAACAGGTTCTCCCAGGTCGAGTTCTTCACCACCGGCTTCAGCCCGAGGACCGCGGCGACCAGCTTGCCGAGGTCGGGTTCGCTGCCGGTGAGCGTCTTCTGGTCCTGTCCGACGAAGTTCAAGGGCGGGGACCCGGCGGGCAGTGCGCCGATCCCCACCACCAACGTGCCTCTCTCGGCTACGGACTTGGGCAGCTCATCGCTGATCGACTTCACCTCGGAGACCTTCAGCACGGTCTCCTTGGCGGCCCCGTTGGAGAGCGCGCCCACGGTCACGGTTCCGGCCGCGTCGGTCCGCGTGCGGGTGGCGGCGTCGCTGTCTCCCCCGCACGCGGCGAGAGTGGCGGCGAGGGAGGCGACGGCGGCGGTCGCGGCGACGCCGCGGAGGGCCTTGCGGTTCAGACTGAAGGTGGGCATGGCTGTCCTTGTCGGGTGTGCGGTGAGAGATGTGGGGGAACGGGCCCGGCGGGCCGCCGAATCGGGGAAGAGCCGCCCCGCCGCGGGTCGGGGCGGTGAGGCAGGAGCACCTCTGCGAGAGGTGTCTCGCTGCGCGTCGAGAGGAAGCGGTCAGAGCACCTTGCTCAGGAACTCTCTGGTGCGCGCTTCTCGCGGATGGTCCAACACCTGCTCGGGCGGGCCCTGTTCGACGATGCGGCCGCCGTCCATGAAGACCACCCGGTCGGCGATCTCGCGGGCGAAGCCGATCTCGTGGGTGACGATGACCAGCGTGGTGCCGCTGTGGGCCAGATCCTTGATGACGGCGAGGACCTCGCCGACCAGTTCGGGGTCGAGCGCCGACGTCGGTTCGTCGAAGAGGATGACTCCGGGACGCAGGGCGAGCGCGCGGGCGATGGCCACGCGCTGCTGCTGACCGCCCGACAACTGCCGGGGGTAGGCGGCCGCCTTGTCGGCCAGGCCCACCCGGGCGAGCAGATCGCGGGCCAGTTCCCGCGCCCCGGCCCTGGACAGCCGCCCGGTCGCCACGGGAGCGGCGGCCACGTTGTCCAGCACGGTCAGGTGCGGGAAGAGGTTGAAGTTCTGGAACACGAACCCGATCCGGCTGCGCTGGGCCAGGATGGCCCGCTCGCTCAGCTCCTTGAGACGGTCGCCGTGCCTGCGTACGCCGATGAGCTCACCGTTCAGGCTCACATGGCCGATCTCGGGCTTCTCCAGGTGGTTGATCACCCGCAGGAGGGTGGACTTTCCGGAGCCGGACGGGCCGAGGACGACCGTCACCTCGCCGGGCCGAACGGTCAACTCCACACCGTCCAGCACCCGTTGGGCTCCGTACCACTTGTGCACATCGTGCACCTCGACCGCGGCCGGCTCGACCTGGAGCGCTCCGGCGCTCTCGGCGGTCGCCGCGGCGTCCGCCGCCGGGGCGGAGGAGGTCGACGCCGCTTCCGTCGCGTCGGCGGCCTGGGCCGTCCGAGTCCTCACTGTCGTCAGATGGGTCTCGCCGCTCATATCGCCGTCTCCCTCCGGAACCGGGCCCGCACGTCACGCAGAGCGTTCCGCGCCTTCTGCAACGGGGTCGGCGGCAGGGTGCGCAGCGCGCCCCGCGAGTAGTACCGCTCGACGTAGAACTGGATGACGGACACGACGCTGGTGAGGATCAGATACCAGGCGGTGGCCACGAGGAGCAGCGGCACGATGTCGCCGGGGTAGGTGCTGCCCATGCTCTGCACCGAGCCGAACAGGTCCAGCAGGGACACGTAGAAGACCAGCGAGGTGCCCTTGATCAGGCCGATCAGCTGGTTCACGTAGTTGGGGGTGATGGAGCGCAGTGCCTGCGGGAAGACGATCTTCGCGAACTGGTACCGCTTCGGCAGTCCCAGGGCGGAGGCCGCCTCGTGCTGGCCCTGGTCGACGGAGAGAACGCCGCCGCGTACCACTTCGGAGGCGTACGCCGCTTCGTTCAGGCTCAGTCCTACGACGGCGACGGCCATGTCGGTGGCCAGGCGGGACTCGTCGAAGGTGAAGAAGGCCGGCCCGAACGGAACGCCCACGCTCAACGTCTGGTACAGCGCGCTGAAGTTGTAGAGGAACAGCAGGACCACGATCAGCGGCACCGACCGGAACAGCCAGGTGTAGACCCAGCTCACCGCGCGCAGCACCGGGCTCCGGGAGAGCCTGGCCAGAGCCAGCACGATACCGCCGAGAAGGCCCAGCACGGCGCTGTAGAGGGCCACTTCGAGGGTGATGAGCAGGCCGTCGAGAATGGTGGGGCGGAAGAACCAGTACTGGAACCGATCCCACTGGTAGAAGGGGTTGGTCACCAGGCCGTGGGCGATCTGGGCGGCCAGCACGAGCACGACGGCCGTGATGATCCAGCGGCCGGGACGCCGGAGCGGAAGGACCCGCTGGGCCGCCAGAGGCTTGGGCGCGGCGGGGAAGTCGGTACGGGGGATCGCCTCGGCGGGCGTCGCTGTTCCCAAGGACACAGCGCTGCCGGGAGGTTGACTCATGGAGAGCTCCAGCGGATTCGGACACCCCGGACCACGGAGCGGCAGCGCCAAGCCGAGCGGGACGGCTCAGTACGCGGCGAGGCGCGGGCACACGTGGAACGGGGGCTGGACGGGAAAGGACACACCGCGACAGCGGTGGTCGTCGAAGACTCGAAGAGCCGTCAGCCCCTGGTCGTCAAAGACCCGAAGAGGCGGTCAGCCCCGGCTGAGGGAGCGACACATGCCCGTACAGAGGGCGCTGTTGACGCGCAGCAGGTCCACGGAGCGGTCGGCGCACAGCACATCGCTGCCGAGGCGCCGCCATGCGGCCGTCCCGTCAGCTGTGTGCATCGCCGTCACCATTTCTACTCCGGCCGAAAAGGCATCCTGTGGTGGGCCGCAGGTTAGGCCCGCCCCGAAAACAATGTCAATGCGGGTGACCACCAGGTGAGACCGCGCGTGCGGCCTCCTTGACGGCACAACAGGGCGCACCGAGACTGGCATGGACGGTCACGATTGTCAGCGCCCACGGTGCGGGTCAGCCCGCTCCGTCGGTCATCGGCCCCGGCCCGCTGACAGGCAACCCTTCCACCGCGACGGGGTGCCCCGGGTGACGACCGGGTCCCGCCGGTGCGGCGGGGCAAGCGTGGTCTCGCGTCTCGCGAGCCCCGGAGTCGGGACCGGTGGGAATGCCAAGGAACGGCTTGACGAGGCGCCTGCACATCGATCTGTTGCGTGTCTCCAGCGCTTACTGATCCGCTGCCGGTCCGTGCGATCCGGACCGGTGCGACCAGCGCAGTCAATCCGCATTCGGCCGCCGGTGCCCACAAAGCGGCGGTGGCTTCCTTCTTCCCCCAGGGAGAGTCATGCCCGAGACAGCTTCGCGCACGTCCAGCACTGCCGACGCACGCCCCTGTGAGCAGATTTCGTTCCCCTCGGCCCTTCGCCTCCAGCCGGCGGCGACACCGTCCGTCCTCCCCCACCGCGTCGACAGCCGCATCGGTGTCGGTCTCGCCGGCGGCTTCTACCCGGCTCCACACCGCTACGAGCTGTATCTGTCGCGGAGTTGTCCGTTCTCGCTGCGTATCGCCATCACCCTCGAACTGCTCGGCCTGCGGGACTCGGTCGCCACCACGCTTCTGGCGGACCCCGCGCGGACACCCGACGCCTTCGCCTCACTGCGCCGCGCCTACGAGGCCACCGAGTATCACTTCGACGGACCGCTCACCGCTCCCGCCCTGTGCGACCGGTGGAGCGGACGCATCGTCAGCAACCACCCGCCCGCCATCCTCCGCGATCTGGCCGGACTGTTCTCCGGTCACACCACGACGAGCCCCTCCGCGCTCTGCCCTCCGTCCCTCGCCGCCGACATCGAAGCCCTCCGCGATCTGCTCGACCGCGATGTCACCCCGTCCGCCCCGGCCTCGGAGCTCGCGGCCGCTCTGGATCTGCTGGACTGTCAACTCGCCGCGAGTTCCTACGTGTTGGGCGACTCCCTCACGGCGGCGGACGTGGACGTATGGACGGCTCTCACCGGGCTGGGCCCCTGCGACGCCCTCCGCTCGCGTCCCCGGCTCCTGGACTACGTGCGCCGACTCGGCGATCACCCCGCCTTCCGGCACGGGTGTGACGCGGTGCCCCTGTCGGCGGACGTCTGACGCTCCCGCCGGTACCGGGCCTGCCGGGCAGGCGGACGGTGCCTCGCGCGGACGGCGAACGCCGGGCCGGAAACACCGGCCCGGCGGCCGCGCGGATCACTCGCGCGGAACCAGCAGAATGCTCACGCCCTTCAGGGTGGAGGCCCAGTGCCGGCCCTGTTCCAGGACCTCGCGCCCCGGTCCCATAATCTGCTCCTGGAGGAGCAGCGCCGACTCGCGGAGTTCCTCCCACGGCTCCGGTACCTCGAAGGCACGCCGGGACCGCTCCACGGAGCCGATCAGGGCCCGGCAGGCCGCCTCGACGTCCGCGACGTTCTGGCCGGCCGATCCGACACCCTCGAGCGACCAGGTCATCCATAGGCGGCCCATGGCATCACTCTGTCGCATCCCCGGATACGACGCATGCCCGATGCCACCGCTCTCCGCCGCGGCTCTCCTCCCAGGCCGCCAGAAGCCGGACCAAGCCCTGCGTCCACGTGAAGCCGACGACGCCGGGCAACGCCTAGGGCAGACCCTGGCGACGGATCCACGACGGGCTCCGCAACCCGATCGGCCTACGCCTCGCCGGAACACGCGGCCGACCGGCGCGTAGGCAATCCCGGCGAAAGTCGTCTCCTCAGGGCGTGTCCCGTACCGCGCCGCGGCGTGTCCGCACTTCGATGTGGATTCCAGGGCCTCGCGAGCCGAGCGCCGGCAAGCCGCGGACCGGGCCGCCCCTCCCCCGTGCCCGCTTCCCGGCCGGCCCGGCGCACCCGTCACCCCACAGGACCCGGTCCAGGCAGGCACCATCATGGAACCCGCACCTCCCGTTCCCCGGCCGCTGTCACACCGGCCGTCCCCGGCGTCAGGTCCACTCGCGCCCGGCGGCTCCACCGGTCCCCCGCGGCTGGGCTGGCTGGACGCCCTGCGCGGGCTCGCCGCGCTCCTCGTGGCGATCGACCATTCGTCGTACGCCTTCATGGCGGGGTTCCGTGAGCAGCTGCTGCCCCAGCTGAACATCGGCCGGTACGGCGTCATGGTGTTCTTCCTGGTGAGCGGCTACGTCGTCCCCGCCTCGCTCGAGCGCCGCGGCTGTGTGAGGACCTTCTGGATCGGGCGGGCCTTTCGCGTCTACCCGCTGTGGGCCGCCGTGGTGGGCTCGGTCCTCGCGCTGGATCTGCTGGGCGTCGCGCATCTGGGCGCTCGCTTCGACGGGCGGAATCCCGTCACGGTGGCCGTCGCGCACGTCACCCTGCTCCAGGAACTGCTGGGGACACCGAGTGTCGTCCTCGTCCTGTGGACGCTGTCGTACGAGCTGGCGTTCTACCTGCTGGTCGTCGCCCTGTTCACGGTCCGGCTGCACCGGCGCTCGGCGACGGTCGCGGTGGCTCTGGGAGCGCTGGCCGCCGTGAGCGCGACGGCGGCGTTCGTGCCGCAGGCGTCGGCGCTCTCCTCCGCGATCGGTACCGGCCCGCTCGTCGCGCTCACCACGACGGCGCTGGCGTTCGCCGTCCTCTGCGGGAGTTCCACGATGTCCGCGCTGCGTGTGCCGGGGGCCGTGGCGGGAGGCGTCCTCGCGCTGGTCCTGGTCCCCTTCAACGGCACCGTTCCCCTCTGGGAAGGCCTGGTGATCCTGGCCGTGATATTCCTCGGTACCGCCGTCCGGCGGGCGGAAAGCGGGGAGATCACCTGGCCGTGCGCGGCCCGCGCCGCCGCCGTCGTGCTGATCTGCGCCGTGGGCTGTGCGTACGAGCACGGCGCGGCGGCCCACTTCGCACGGCGCGGCTGGATCACCGCGTTCCTGCTGGCCGTACTCACCTTCGGCGTGGCCCTCGCGCTGCGCCGCCGGAGATTTCCGCGCGCGCTGACCTGGCTGGGGACGGTCAGCTACTCGGTGTACCTGGTGCATCCGGCCCTGCTGGCGGTGAGCGACAGTGTGCTCGGCCGGCACCGCCGCGACAGTCCCGTACTCGAAGCGGCGTTCCTCGCCGTGCTGCTGCCGTTGGCAGCGCTGACCCATCACCTCGTCGAGGTGCCGGGTCAGGCCCTGGGCCGGAAACGGATCCGCCGCATGCGGTCGACGTGACCCCGTCCACGCGCGGCCCGCAGGAGAGATCTCCGGGGAACGGGCGGCAACCTTTTCGCTTCCGGCGGCCACTGATCGACACATCACCGGCTCGATCCTCCGAACGGAATGCGCATGAAGGAAACGAGGCAGGCCGCGCGACGGCGTGCACGTCGGCGGACGCTGTGGGCGCTCACTCCGGTCGCTCTGGTCGCGGCCGGTGCCCTGGTCTGTCTGACCGTGGCGTTCCGGCCCGGCCACCGGGCCGACACGGGACACCCGGCGGCCTCGACCGCCGCCGGTTCCCTGGGGACCGCGGCTCCCGGCCGGGAGTCCTCGGCCGGATCGGCGTCCCCCACCGTGACCCGGCCGCCCGGCTCGGCAGTCTCCCCGACCGAGACGGCCCGCCCCTCCACGGCGTCGGCGCGGCCCTCGGCCCCGGACGCCTCCCGGACCACGGCGACGACGGCCTCGTTGGCGGGACGGATCCGCCCGGGGGTCGGATACCGGGGAGTGGCGACCACGTACGACGCCGGAACCGGCGACGGCGCCTGCTCCTACGGTCCGAGCGGCGATCTCATGACGGCGGCGATGAACCACACGGACTACGAGACGTCCAAGGCGTGCGGGGCCTACGTACTGGTGCGCGCGGCCGGCGGCGCGACCGTCACGGTCCGGATCACCAACGAATGCCCGACGGGCTGCGCCCCCGGGCAGCTCGACCTCAGCGCACAGGCGTTCGCCCGGCTCGCGAACCCCGCGGCCGGCCGGATCCCTATCACGTGGAAGCTGCTGAGCCCCGGCGATTCCGGCACGGTCGCGCTCCGCTACAAGACCGGGTCCAGCCGCTATTGGTGCGCGGTCCAGGTGATCGGCCACCGGAATCCGGTGGCCCGGCTGGAACTGCGAGCCGACGGCGGATGGCGGCGGCTGCCTCGCACCGACTACAACTACTTCCTCGCCGAGGACGGCGGCGGGTGCGGGGTCACGATCAGGATCACCGACATCTACGGTGAACGCCTGACCGTCGACGGCATCGCGGTGCGCCCCGGCTCCGCGCAGACGACCCGGCTCCAGTTCGCCCGGCACTGAGGAGTGCGCCCCGTCGCACGCAGGGGCACATCCGAGGTGAAGACGTCCTCGCCGGGACTGCCTACTCCGCGCCCCTGCCGCAGCGCACACCCGCGGCAGGCGGCCGGGGCGGGGAGGGAACGGTGACGGAGCCACCGCCCGCGGCCACCGCCGACGCCGGCTCGACGGAGGCCGGCATGCGGAGCAGCAGCAGGGCCGCGTCGTCGTGCAGCCGGCCGCCCACATGGGCCTGGAGCTCGGCGTCGAGCGCGGCGAGCGTGGAGGCCGGCTCGTCGGACACGTTCCGTGCCAGCCCTTCCGCGAGCGCGTAGAACTCCCGGCCGTGATCGCGGGCCTCGGTGACGCCGTCGGTGTACAGCAGCAGCTGATCGCCGTCGGCGAGCGGCAGCACCTGGAGGCTCGGGGTCTCCCCCGTCAGGGCCCGCAGCCCGAGCGGCGGTGCGGGATTGACGGGGTCGACCGACGCGACGCTCCCGGACGCGCGGACATGCAGCGGAGGCGCGTGTCCGCAGTTGACGACCTCCAGCCGGCCCGGTTCCGGGTACCCGGCGACCACAGCGGTCACGAAGTCGTCGTAGTCCAGGTTGCGCGCCAGACTCCGCTCGATCCGGGCGACGACGGTGAGGAGATCGGGCTCGTCGTAGGCCGCCTCACGGAAGACACCGAGCACGAGCGCGGCCATGCCCACGGCCGGCAGCCCCTTGCCCCGGACATCGCCGATGATCATGCGCACCCCGTACGGCGTGGGCACCAGCGCGTAGAGATCCCCACCGATCCGGGCCTCGGCCGCGGCGGCGCTGTAGCGGACGGCCACCTGGAACGGTCCGACACTCGACGGTATGGGCGCGAGCAGAGCGTGCTGGGCGGCCTCCGCGACGGAGCGGACGGCCGCGAGGACCCGCTCCCGGCGCCAGCGCAGCGCGCTGGCCAGGGCGCTCGCCAGCGTGACGGCCGCCAGGGCGGACAGGACGGCCATGAGCTCGGCACCCGGAACGCCGTCCCGGATGCCGAGCACCGCGCTCAGCGCCGCGGCCAGCAGACCGACGCACAGAACTCCGAACGGCCGGCTGGTGGTGGCGGCCAGCGCGGGTCCCGCGGCCAGCAGCGGCAGCCAGATCATCCCCGCTCCCCCGGCCAGGTCGACGAGCACGATGGCACCGACGACCAGTAAAGGGAGCACTGGGGTGCCGAAGGCGAGATGGGCGGCGCGCTTGCGGGCCGCCGCGCCGGAACCGACACCTCGGTTCCTGAACGTCCGCTTCGGCCGGCGCTCGCTACCGTGCTCTCGGGCGTGACTCATGTTCGTCTGCAGTCCTCACCTGGATTCATCCCTGAAATGTCCGGTTGATCCAGGAAAGACGTTCGAGGCGTGATCCACAAGCACGGAGATTTCAGATAGTGAGCGACAGGCCTCTGGTCACCCGGTTCGCGGTCGGAATCAGCCGCGCCAGGACTTCGTCGAGCCGGGAAAGCCGCTCGGCGGGGAGCGAGACGCCGAGCGAGCCGAGCGTGTCCCCGCTGTAGACGGGAACGGCGACGCAGACCGTACCGAGGGCGTACTCCTCCAGGTCCGTGACGGCCGGGGCCACCGGCGACGAGGCCAGGTGGCGCAGCAGTTGCCGTCGGCTGGTGATGGTCCGCGGGGTGAGGTCGGCGAGGGTGTGCCGGGCGAGGTAGTCGTTGCGGGACTCCTCGTCCAGCTCCCGCAGTACGGACTTGCCCAGCGCGGTGGCGTGCCCGGCGTCCTCGAAGCCGACCCACAGGTCGACCCGGGGCGTCCGGGGCCCGTCGACGATCTCGGCGACCCTGATCTCACCGTCCTCGTAGAAGGTGAGGTAGGCGGCCGAGGCGAGTTCGTCCCGCAGAGCGGCGAGCGTGGGACGGACGCGGCTGAGCAGCTCCTGCCCGCGACCCTGCGTCCGCAGCGTCTGCATCTTGTCGCCCAGGATGAACCCGCCGTCGTCGAGTTTGCGGATGTACCCGTCGTGGACGAGGGTCCGGAGCAGGTGATAGGCAGTGGCCAGCGGCAGCTCGGTCTCGCGCGCCAGCTGTTTGGCGGGCGCACCGTTCTCGTGCGCGCTCACCGCCTCCAGCAGGCGGAAGGCCCGCTGAACGGAAGTGATGAGCGTGGGCCCGTCGCGAGCTCCCATGCCACCAGAGTGCGCCGAGGTCACGGCACAGGCAAGGCGCCACCGGATCCGGCGATCGTCACGGTGAACGCCGGAACGCCCTCCCGGGCCTCCGGCCGCTGTTGCCGTCAGGACCGGCGGACGGGAGCCGAGGGCCGCCGAGGGACGAGGTAGGTTACTCGGGGTCACGGTCCCCACCGAGGGACGAGGCAGGGCACCCCCGCGCGCCCCGGGTCGCCACACATTCGCCGCCTCGACCACGGTCCATCGATTCCGGGACCGCCGATGATCCCCGGACCCGCCCGGGGGACGGCTGCCCCGGCAGGGGCGCCGGTCCCGGGCGGGCGTCCCGCCCGGGACCGGCGGCGGCTTCAGGAGCCGCCGGTCGCGCGGCGGGTGAACCCGGTACCGCCGAGGCGGCCGAGGAGACCGGCGAGCCGCGTCGTCTCCTCCTCGGTCCACGCCGGCTCGGCGAAGACCTCCTCGGCGACCCGCTCCGCCGTGACGAGCATCTCCGCCAGGCGTTCCCGGCCGGTCTCCGTGAGGGCCGCGTAGGCAACCCGCGCGTCACGGGCGTCCGGGTCCCGCCTGACCAGGCCGATGCGCTCCAGCGGCACGAGTCCCCGGGTGACACCGGAGGCGGTCAGCCCCAGCGCCTCCGCCAGGTCCACCCGGCGCATGCGGTCTCCTGGGGCCTCGGACAGACGCAGCAGCATCGTGAAGTCGGCCAGGCTCACTCCGTGCAGTCCGCCGAGGCTCGCGTCGAACCGCTTCACGAGGGTGGCCTGCGCCCGCACCAGACGCAGTGCGGCGTCCAGCCCTTCACTCATTGACATCTCCTTGACTACTCAAGCATATGGGAAGCGCAAGCCGCCCTTGACGTACGCGGATCAGGGGGTGTTCTGCGCGATGGCCCGCCGCTGCCGTTTGCCGAGGGGCGCCTGGGAGAGATCCTCGGCCTGCGACTTGAGCCGCTTGAAGCCGTAGCCGCGCTCGGTGAGCCAGGCCGTCGCGGCGGCCTCGGCCCGTTCGACGGCCTCCAGGATGTCCTCCTCCGCCTCCCCCGAGTCCAGGAAGCGGAAGGTGAAGGCCGGGCGGGCGGCCACGTCGTAGCTGAGGTGACCCTCGGGCGTGAAGGCCGCCCGAAGGACGTCGTGTTCCGCCGCGTGCGCCAGAAGATCGGCACGCTGGTCGGCGCCGAGCCCGTCGAAGACACCGCGAACGGTGATGCGGAAAGTGCGTGTGGTCATCCGACGAGCCTAACGAACGGGATCGGCCCCGTTCCACCGCGTTTCCCGAGGAACGGACCGGGGCAGCCCCGAGGGGCCGACCCAGGGACGGACGCGGGCGGACGCGAGGGACGGACCGGGGCGGGGTCACCGCACCCGGTCCTCACGCCTCGGCCGGAGCGCTCAGTGACCGTGGTGGTGGCAGTCCCAGTGGGCCTTGACCCACACGTGGTCCCAGTGACCGGGCACGTAGACCCACTGCTTCGCCCAGCCGTGGCTGTGGTGACCGTGGTGCCAGGAGTCCTGGTGGACCCACTTCTTGACCCAGTGTCCGGGCACCCACTTCTTCTCCCAGTGGCCCTTCTTCCACTCGCAGCGGTCGTGGTGACCGTGGTGGTCGGCTGTCGCCACCGAAGCCGTGGACGTCGGGGCCGGGGCCGCGGCGGCGGTACCGGACATGCCCAGAGCGGCACCTCCGGCCAGCAGGCCTGTCGCGGCCGCACCGGCGAGCAGTCGCCGGGCGCTGATACGTGTGGTCATCGGACTCACCTCCCTCGCAATGTGATGGACGTGCGCCACGGGGGCCGC
Source organism: Streptomyces sp. NBC_00659 (assembly GCF_036226925.1). Classification (NCBI taxonomy): domain Bacteria; kingdom Bacillati; phylum Actinomycetota; class Actinomycetes; order Kitasatosporales; family Streptomycetaceae; genus Streptomyces; species Streptomyces sp. NBC_00659. Next base: position 777,290 of record NZ_CP109031.1, read on the forward strand.
TGTCCGGGAAGTTCACGCCGAAGCTGACGGTGCGTTTCCAGGCCCTCGATGCGCGGGACATAGGGCATTCGGAGCAACAAAAGGTACGTATGAGGATAGACCTGTGTAAGTTTTTGGTACGAGTTTTCGGGAGCGGGCGAACGGGGCTGCTCCGGCGGTGACCGGCACCGGCCCGTGATCGGCCCGGCGCCGGAAAACATGTCGGCGTCCCGGTCCATCCGCAGGCCGGGTGGCCACGAATACACGGTGACGAGACCCCTCCCGTCCGCGGGACGCCCGCCGACCGCGCCGGCCACCGACCGCGTACGTGCCGGATGCCACGCTTGCCGACCGCGCGGCCGACGCGGGCTCACCTGCGCGACGCCCAGCGCGCGGCCCGTCGGCGAACGGCCCCCTCGCGCTGCGAAGGAGACCGCCACGACGGAGAGTCGAGCCGGACGGGTCAGGCGAGAAGGAAGCAACGGACGGATTCTGTGAGCGATGCCAAGACCGGCCGGGACGGACACGGTTCGCGACGGCACCCATCGGCGGACGCGTGGCTGGACGCCCGGCTCGAGCGCGCCGCACAGGGCGACCAGGACGCGTTCGCCGACGTGTACGACACCCTCGCCCGGCCGGTCAAGGGCCTGATCTGCCGCGTACTGCGGGACGAGGCACAGGCCGAGGAGGTGGCACAGGACGTGATGGTGGAGATCTGGCGGACCGCCGACCGCTATCGCCCGGACCTCGGTACCGCCCGGGGATGGGTCCTGACCCTCGCGCACCGGCGGGCCGTCGACCGGGTCCGGCACGTCCAGGCCAGCACGGCACGGGAGCGGCGCAGCGCCCTGCTCGCGGAGGACCGTCCCTTCGACGAGGTGGCCGAGGCCGTGGAGCGGCACGAGGAGCACGATCGCGTACAGCGCTGTCTCGCCGACCTGGAACGGCATCAGCGCGTACCGCTGGTGCTCGCCTACTACCAGGGCATGACCTACCTGGAGGTGGCCGCCTGTCTGGCCACCCCGGCGGGCACCGTGAAGTCCAGGATGCGCACCGGGCTGCGCCTGCTCCGCAGATGTCTGGAGGAAGGGTGATGACGGCCGCCGAAGATCCCCACCAGTTCGTCGGCGCGTACGTCCTGCACGCCCTGCCGGCGGCGGAGGAAGCCTCCTTCGAGAACCATCTCGCCGGGTGCGCCGCGTGCCGGGAGGAAGTGGCGGAACTGTCCGAGGTCACGCTGCGACTGGCCTCGGCCCAGGACGCGACCCCGTCCCCCGAACTGCGCCGGGACGTCCTCGAACGGATCGCCCGCACCCGCCAGGAGCGCCTCCCGCGCGCCGTTCCGGTTCGCCGGCGGGCGCTGCGGGCGGCCCTGGCCGCGTGCCTGGCTCTCGCGGCCGCGCTCGGCGGGGTCGCCGTCTGGCAGCACACCGAGGCGGACGGGGCACGCGGCGAAGTCGCCGTGCGGAAGGCACAGGCCTCCGTCCTCACCGGCCTCCTGACGGCCCGGGACGCCACGATCAGTACTCAGAAACTGAGCAACGGGGCCGACATCGGCGTCGTCGCCTCCCGTTCCCAGGGCCGGGCGGCCTTCATCGCCTCGGACCTGCCCCGCCTCGGGAACGATCAGGTCTACGAACTCTGGTACGCCGCGAAGTCCGGCGGCCTCCGCCCGGCGGGCCTGCTCCCCGGCTCCGGCGGCGGGCACGCCCAACTGCTCCACGGCTCCCTGGACGACGTCGGCGCCGTGGGCATCACGGCCGAACCGGCGGGCGGATCGCGGCAGCCGACGAGCGATCCGCTCGGCATCGTCACGGTGCCCGCCTGACGTGCCCCCGGATCCGCACCGGCCACCGCGGGCACCCGTCACCCCAGACCGCATCACATCCATCAGTCACCTGATATGACGCGGCAAAACAGGATAGTTAACTTTTGATGCGATTAGCTCTTGATCACCCTATGCTGTGGTGAGGGGGCTCGGGCGGCGGTCAACAGCCGGTTCCTGACCGGCGGGAAGCGGGCTTCCATGACTGATCGGTTGAAAAGGTCGGGGCTGATCGGCGAGTTGTCCGGTGAGTTCCTCGGCACCATGATTCTCATCCTGTTCGGGTGCGGCGTGGTGGCCCAAGTGGTCGCCGGCGGCGCGCTCACGACGCCGCCGGGCGGTCTGGGGAACCACGACAGCATCGCGTGGGCCTGGGGCATCGGCGTCACCATGGGCGTCTACGTCGCGGCACGCCTGAGCGGCGCCCATCTCAACCCCGCGGTGACCGTCGCCCTCGCCACGTTCAAGGGCTTTCCGTGGCGCAAGGTGGCGCCCTACGTGGTGGCGCAGACCATCGGCGCCTTCGTGGCCGCGCTGATCGTGCGCTGGAACTACACGGAAGCCCTGGCCAAGGCCGACCCCGGCCACACCATCAAGACCCAGGGCGTGTTCTCCACACTGCCCGCCAACGGCAACCCGAACCTGCCGGTCCACGAATGGGGCGCGTTCCGCGACCAGATCATCGGAACCGCCATCCTGCTCCTGGTGATCTTCGCGGTCACGGACCTGCTCAACACCCCGCCCGGCGCGAACCTGGGCCCGTTCGTCATCGGTCTGCTCGTCGTGGGCATCGGCATGGCGTGGGGAACCCTCGCGGGCTACGCGATCAACCCGGCCCGTGACTTCGGTCCGCGCCTGGCCAGCTTCCTCACGGGCTACGGAGGTGCCTGGCGAGATCAGTACGGCAACTTCTACTTCTGGGTGCCGATCATCGGTCCACTGATCGGTGGTGTGCTCGGCGCCGGCATCTACAAGCTCTTCATCGGCAGGTTCCTGCCGACGGCGGAGCCCGAACCACCGGGACGCATCCCGGTTCCCAAGGGCTGACACACCCGGCAGAGGCGGCAACCCATGGCTGACTTCGTGGGCGCGGTGGACCAGGGGACCACCAGCACCCGATTCATGATCTTCGACCACGCGGGCAACGAGGTGGCGAAGCACCAACTGGAACACGCCCAGATCCTTCCGCGCTCCGGGTGGGTCGAGCACGACCCGGTGGAGATCTGGGAACGCACCAACTCGGTGATCCAGAACGCCCTGCGGCACAAGAACCTGACCGCGGAGGACCTGGCGGCGATCGGCATCACCAACCAGCGGGAGACCACCGTGGTGTGGGACCCGCGCAACGGCCGTCCCTACTACAACGCCATCGTCTGGCAGGACACCCGGACGGATTCCATCGCCGCGGCACTGGAACGTTCCGGCCAGGGCGACGTCATCCGCCGCAAGGCGGGGCTGCCGCCGGCGACCTACTTCTCCGGCGGCAAGATCCAGTGGATCCTGGAGAACGTCGACGGGGTCCGGGAAGCGGCGGAGCAGGGACACGCCCTGTTCGGCAACACCGACGCCTGGGTCCTGTGGAACCTGACCGGCGGTCCCGACGGCGGTATCCACGCCACCGACGTGACCAACGCCAGCCGCACCATGCTCATGGACCTCGAGACCCTCGACTGGGACGACGAACTGCTGGGCTTCTTCGGGGTACCGAGGGCCATGCTGCCCAGCATCAACCCCTCGTCCGACCGCGAGGCGTACGGCACGGCACGCACCTCCAGGCCACTGCGCGCCGCCGTCCCCATCACCGGGGTGCTCGGCGACCAGCAGGCGGCCACCGTCGGGCAGGTCTGCTACTCGCCCGGCGAGGCCAAGAACACGTACGGCACCGGCAACTTCCTGGTCCTCAACACCGGTACGGAACTGGTCCGTTCACAGCACGGCCTGCTGACCACCGTCGCCTACCGGTTCGGCGGCGAGCCCGCCGTCTACGCACTGGAGGGTTCCATCGCGGTCACCGGATCCGCGGTGCAGTGGCTGCGCGACCAGATGAAGATCATCACGGACGCGGCCGGGAGCGAGACGCTGGCCCGCACGGTGGAGGACAACGGCGGGATGTACTTCGTCCCGGCGTTCTCCGGCCTGTTCGCCCCGTACTGGCGTTCCGACGCCCGCGGCGCGATCGTCGGACTCGCCCGGTACAACAGCAACGCCCACCTGGCCCGTGCGACGCTGGAGGCCATCTGTTACCAGAGCCGCGATGTCGTCGAGGCGATGGAGCAGGATTCCGGAGTCCATCTCGACGTGCTCAAGGTCGACGGCGGTGTGACCGCCAACGACCTGTGCATGCAGATCCAGGCCGACGTCCTCGGCGTCCCCGTGAGCCGTCCCGTCGTCGCCGAGACCACCGCGCTCGGCGCCTCGTACGCGGCCGGTCTGGCCACCGGCTTCTGGCGGGACACCGACGAACTGCGCACCCACTGGCAGGAGTCCAGGCGCTGGGAGCCCCAATGGTCGGAGGACCGGCGCCAACAGGGGTACGCGGACTGGAAGAGGGCGGTGGAGCGGACGCTCGACTGGGCGAAGGTGGAATAGCCGGGCCCGCCGGTCACGCGGGGTGGCCGAGGGTGGATCACGTCGGTCACCGGAGGACACTCCGTTCAGCCCCTGGCTCGTAGCGCGTCAGGGGCCGGCCACTCGGTTCCGTCGATGTGGCCGGAATCAGCAGGCGGGAGCTACGGGCCGCCTGAGAGCCAGGGCCGGATACCCTGACGGAATGATCGAAAATCTTCCTCCCTGTCCCACGTGCTCGTGTGAGTACACCTACGAGATGAACGCCCTGGTGGTGTGCCCGGAGTGCGGCCACGAATGGGTTCCCGCCGAAAGCGGTGCCGAGGGTGAGGCCACCACCGGGGAGCGGGTCGTCAAGGACGCTGTCGGCAATGTGCTGCAGGACGGGGACAGCGTGGTTGTCGTCAAGGCGCTCAAGGTCAAGGGAAGCCCTTCGGGGATCAAGGCCGGCACCAAGGTGCGCGGCATCCGGTTGGTCGACGGCGTCGACGGCCATGACATCGACTGCAAGGTCGACGGTTTCGGGGCGATGCAGCTCAAGTCCAGCGTGGTCAAGAAGGCCTGATCCCTGACTCGCGGATGACCGGGGCAGCAGTGGCATGCAGAATTGCAAAATTTAGCAATTGGTTAGATGCTGAGTTTGTTGTGTTTGCAGGTAGCCGCGGGCACAGCCCTTTGTGTCTGCCCCGGGTGGGGCGCCATCCGGGGAAGGCGAGGGGTCGTGTCCGTTCCGCTGTACCAGGCCAAGGCCGAGCTCTTCCGGATGCTCGGGCATCCCGTACGGATACGGGTGCTGGAGCTGCTCCAGGACGGCCCGCGGCCGGTGCGGGAACTGCTCGGGGAGATCGAGGTGGAGCCGTCCAGCCTGTCGCAGCAGCTGGCGGTGCTGCGCCGGCCCGGGATCGTCACCGCCACGCGGGACGGCTCGACGGTCGTCTACGCGCTGGCCGGTGGGGACGTGGCGGACCTGCTGACGGCCGCGCGCCGGATCCTGACCCAGATGCTGTCCGGGTGCAACGAACTGCTGGCTGAGCTGCTGGAGACCGAGGTCGCCGCGCGATGACCTCCGGGATCAGCCGGGTCCGGGCGCGGATCGCCTCGCTGCTGCCCGCCCGCGGTGACCTGGCGGAGATGGGACGCAACCCTCGCAGGGACCTGCTCGCCGGGCTGACGGTGGCGATCGTCGCGCTGCCGCTTGCCCTCGGCTTCGGCGTCTCCTCCGGGCTCGGCGCCGAAGCGGGCCTGGCCACCGCCGTCGTCGCGGGCGCCCTCGCCGCGTTGTTCGGCGGATCGAATCTGCAGGTGTCGGGACCGACGGGCGCCATGACAGTGGTCCTGGTCCCGATCGTGGGCCGGTACGGTCCGGCAGGCGTCCTCACGGTCGGCGTGATGGCCGGGGTGATGCTCGTCGGCCTCGCCGTGCTGAAGGCCGGGCGGTACATGCAGTACGTGCCCGCGCCGGTCGTCGAGGGCTTCACGCTGGGCATCGCGTGCGTGATCGGACTGCAGCAGATTCCGGGCGTGCTCGGTGTGCCCGAACCGGAGGGCGACCGGGTACTGGTGGTGACCTGGCGGGCCGTCGAGGAGTTCGTGCGGCACCCCAACTGGACGGCCGTCGCCGTCGCCGTCGCGGTGGCTGTGGTCATGCTCGTGGGAGCCCGGTGGCGTCCGACCGTGCCGTTCTCCATCGTCGCGGTGATCGCCGCCACGGTCGTGGCACAGGCTGTCGGACTGACCGGGGCGAAACCGATCGGTGAACTGCCCTCGGGGCTGCCCGCGCCCTCGCTGTCCTTCCTCGACCCGGGCTCGCTGGGTTCCTTGCTGGCCCCCGCGGTGGCGGTCACGGCGCTGGCCGCGCTGGAGTCGCTGTTGTCGGCCTCGGTCGCCGACGGCATGACCGTGGGCCAGCAGCACGACCCGGATCGGGAGCTGTTCGGCCAGGGCCTTGCCAACATCGCCGCCCCGCTGTTCGGCGGCGTGCCGGCGACCGGGGCGATCGCGCGCACCGCGGTCAACGTGCGCACCGGTGCGAGTTCCCGGCTCGCCGCCCTCACTCACGCCGCGATTCTCGCGGTGATCGTCTTCGCGGCCGCGCCCCTCGTCTCGAAGATCCCGCTGGCGGCCCTCGCCGGTGTCCTGCTGGCCACCGCGATCCGCATGGTCGAGGTCGGTTCGCTGCGGGCGATGCTGAAGGCCACCCGCTCGGACGCACTGATCCTCGTCCTGACCGCCGTCGCGACGCTGGCCCTCGATCTCGTGTACGCCGTCATCATCGGCCTGGTCGTCGCGGGCGCCCTCGCGTTGCGCGCCGTTGCCCAGCAGGCCCGCTTCGACCAGGTGCCTCTCGACCGCGGCGACCACACCGCCGAGGAACACGCCCTGCTCGCCGAACACATCATCGCCTACCGCGTCGACGGGCCCTTGTTCTTCGCCGCCGCGCACCGCTTCCTGCTGGAGATGGCCGAGGTGGCCGACGTACGAGTGGTGATCCTTCGCATGTCGCGGGTGTCGACGATGGACGTGACCGGGGCGCTGGTGCTCAAGGACGCGGTCCAGAAGCTGAACCGGCGCGGAATCGTCGTCCTGACCTCCGGAATCAGGCCGGGGCAACGCCGAGTCCTCGACTCCGTCGGCGTGTTGGACCTCTTGCGGCTGGAGGGCCGCGAATACACCACTACCCCCGAAGCGATCCACGGGGCCAGGGATCACCTGGAGAGGGCCGGGATCCTCCTCGCTGCCCGGAAGTCCGCCCGCAACGTCACAGAGAAGAACGTCACAGAGAAGAGAGAGGAGACACCCCGATGAGCGTCACTCCCGCCACTCTGCGCATGGTCGAAGTCGTCGGCGCGGAGGCACTGTGGCCACTGCCGGGGGCTGCTGCGGTTCGTTTGTCCGTGACGGACGACGTCGACAAGGTCCGGGCAGCGCCCGGTACCGGCTGGACGGTGACGCTCACTGTGCCCGCCGAGGCGACTACCGACCCGAACGAGGCCGTCCAGTACCGCCGTGCGCTCGTGAACCGGAGCCACGGCCCGCATGCTGCGATCGTCTGCATCTGCCCCCTGACGGTATCCGGCCTCCGGCTGGCCCGCGGGACGGAGAGCTGATGTCCAGGCTGTTCGAAACTCTGCCGTACCGGCACATTCTCACCCTGCCCACCGAGCCGTCCGCTGTCCGGCTTTCCCGCCGGACCGCCGAACAGGCCCTGACCGAATGGGGGATCAGCCTGCGCCACCCCACCGTCGACCCGGCGCTGTTGATCCTCGGCGAACTGGTCACCAACAGTGTCCGGCACACTGTGACACTCTCCCCCCAGCTCACCGTCATCTACGCGGCCGGCTCCGACTGCCTGGCTTTTGCCGTCCACGACCGCCACCCCCACCAGCCGGCGCTGTACGGGGCCGCGATCGGCGCGGGGGCCGGTGGTCTGAGCACCGTCATGGAACTCACGCTCGGCCTGGGCGGCAGCGCCGTCGTCCGCGGTGACGCCGACGGAAACGGCAAAAGCATCTGGATCACCCTGCCCCTGTGACCCGAGCCGGACCAGGAGTCGAGCCTCCCGTCCGCCGGAAGGCCGTCGCAGGACATCCACAGTCTCAACCGGCAGGGGCTGCGCAACCTCAAGAGGGCTGGAGAAGACCGGCTGCTCATCCGCTCGGCCGTGCCGAACCTACGTCGGTCGCGGCTCGCGTCCGCAGCAGGGCCCTGAGTCCGGCCGCCGAAGAACAGCTTGGTCATGCGGGCCACGCCGCATGGCGAACACTGCCCGTCCGGGCCGACAGCGGCGGGAGACCGTACCGGGGCGGCACGCGGCATGCTTGAGCCGGACGGCGCCGAAGCCGCGCAGTGGGGTTGCCCTCGCCCAAGCATCCCTCACGAGATATAGAATTTCTCATCTTGGCAAGTCATGAGGCCTTCACTGCTTGAACGAGTGGACGGATCCTCGCACACGGATTCGGATCGGCCGACTCCGCGGGCGAAGATGGGCGCCATGTTGTTGACGAGTAGGTGGACGCGATGCACCAAGGACTGGCCGGCCCGGCCGGACACCTGTTCCGGGGAGGCGACAGCACGATGAGCACGCCGCTGTACCAGCTGAAGGCCGAGTTCTTCAAAACCCTTGGGCACCCGGCCCGCATCCGCGTCCTGGAACTGCTCAGCGAGCGTGAACACGCCGTCGCGGAGATGCTGCCCGAGGTGGGCATCGAAGCCGCCCACCTGTCCCAGCAGCTTGCTGTGCTGCGCCGGGCGAACCTGGTGGTGACGCGCAAGGAGGGCTCGACGGTGTACTACTCCCTGACCAGCCCGCACGTGACGGAGCTGCTCAGGGTCGCGCGGACCATCCTGTCCGGGGTGCTGACCGGGCAGGCCGAGCTGCTCGCCGACCTGAAGGCCGCTCAGCAGGAGATGAAAGCGCCCTCCTAGCGACGGCCCTCGATCGGGCGGCCGCCTCCTGGAGACGGGACAGCGCTCCGGGTGCCTGGCGGCTGCTCCCTTCGGGCCACCAGCGGAGCCTCTCCGAGGCTGACATCCAGTGACCGGAGATGAGTGCAGGAGAACCGCTTACCGACTGCTCCTGTCGAAAATTCGGGCACCAGGGCGTACGCGGAACTCGCTCGGCGCACACGGCACATCAGTCTCGAAGGCAGGCTCCTCCCCCCGCCTCCCGATAGCGTGCCGGGTCACTCGATCCATAGGACACGGGCCGGCTGCCGGCACGCATCCGACCGCTCTCCGGCCCGCCGGAGCGGTGGCTGCCGGTGAAGTTCCGGGCCGGTTGACGCAGCTCAAGTCGCACCAGTGGGCGCGGGCGGACACCACGCGCCGGAGACAGCGGTGTCCCGGTGATATCGAGACGCGTTTCACCCGCGGCTCACCACTCCACCGCCCCGGCCCACACGCCGAATGATCACCCCCGGTCACGCACCCACCCTCTCAGCTTCTCTATGCTCGGGGGCGAACATTCGCATCCATGAGGAGCAGAGCAATGAACGAGAACGTCTACTTCGACGTCACTGCAAACGACGAGCCGCTGGGCCGCATCGAGTTCAAGCTCTACGACGACGTCGTCCCGAAGACCGCGAAGAACTTCCGTGAGCTCGCCACCGGCGCGCACGGTTTCGGTTACAAGGGCTCGCCGTTCCATCGCGTCATCCCTGACTTCATGCTCCAGGGCGGCGACTTCACGCGGCAGAACGGCACGGGCGGCAAGAGCATCTACGGCGAGAAGTTCGCGGACGAGAACTTCCAGCTGAAGCACACCAAGCCGGGTCTGCTGTCGATGGCCAACGCGGGCCCGAACACCAACGGCTCGCAGTTCTTCATCACGACCGTCGTCACCGGCTGGCTGGACGGCAAGCACGTCGTCTTCGGCGAGGTCGTCAAGGGCATGGACGTCGTGGAAGCGATCGAGAAGCTCGGCAGCGGCAACGGCTCCACCTCCAAGAAGATCGTCGTCTCCGACTGCGGCACCGTCTGAGCGGTCCGGCAGCCGGTCCCGGGTCCTTCCCGCGGACACATGCCGACGGGGGCGACGGGTTATTCACCCGGCGCCCCCGGGCCACCCGCCCCACCGGACTCCGCGGTCCGCTGAGCCGATCGTGCCCCACTCGTCGCGGCGCCTCGAAAGAGTTCAGCCGGATTCGTGGCCGGATCCCGTACTCCAGGGGACCGGCCCGCCCGCGAGGGGTAGCCCTCCCCGGACACGCCGAAGCGCGCGAGGGTTGGGGGGAGCTGGCCCGAGTGAGTTCGAGGGGGCGGACACCGGGAAAACGCCTGTCAGCACGCGCGCAGCGGCGCCGAGCCGTCCGCCGGCTGCGTGCGGAAGGGGCCTACGGGCCCGCACTTCGTGAGGTGCTGCCCGCCCTCGCGGCGGTCGTCGTCATCCTGTGCGCGGTCGTCGCCGGCGTCGCCGTCGGTTACCGGGTCGCCGGTATCGGCGTACCGATCGGCGTTCTGGCCGTCCTGGCCGTCGTCACCCCCACCGTGATACGCCGGCACCGGCCACTGGCCCGCCGCCGCCTCGGTTTCTACACACCCGAGGAACTCGCGGAGCTGGACACCCAGGGTCTGGCCCTGGCCGTCTCCCGGATGCTGCGCCGGGACGGATGGCGGGTGCTCCCGCAGCGCAGGAGCGAGGCCCGCGTCCGGGTCCGCGCGCGGGACGGCCGGGGGCACCGTCTGGAGGTCGCCTTCCGGCCCGTGGCCGAGCCGCTGCCCGACGAGGACACGCCCTCGCGTTCGGGGCGTACCGGCGGCCCCGGCCCCCCGCTCCGTCTCGTGGTGCACCGCGGGGCCTTCACCCGGCGTGACGTTCAATGGGCGCGACGCCAGGGCGGAGTCCGTCTGATCGACGGCCCGTGCCTACGGCGCTGGGCGCACGGAACCCCGCTGAACGAACTGAGCGGCTCCCCCTGAGCCCGTACGGACCGTCCTCCGCCCGCGGCGCCCGCGCCGGGGCCACCGCGCCGAGCCCCCGCCCCGACCTCCGTCGGACCGCCTCCCGGACCGCCGCTCCGACCACCTTCCGGACCGCCTCCTCGACCGACGCGTACGCCCTCGGCGTCCCGCCCCACGGTGGGTCCGGCACCGGATCCGCGCACGCCGGACGTCCGCACCACCCCCACCACACTCCTCACTCCGAGCCCGGGAGCAACAGCGGTTTCTCCGACAACAGACGAGGTCAGCGGCGTGGACACGTTCCGACCAGGTAGTTGAAGGAAAGCCCTTCGCACGGGCCGACGGGCCGCATAGCGTGCGAGGACCCGAGCCGTTCCCCCACCGTCCCGCGGTCCATGCACGCCGGGCCCGCACCCCACCTGGAGACCGGCATGTCGTACGACAGCTCCGCCCCACGGCCCGCACGACCGCCGCGGGGACACCAGAACTCGTTCGCCCAGCACGTCCCGGACGCGGCCGCGGCGGAACCCTTACGCGGCGGGGCATCACCCCGCGCCTGGACCGGGCACCACCGCGATCTGCGCATCCTGCGGCGCGCCTACCGCCGTCAGCGGCGCGTGACCACCTTCGCGGTGCTCGGCTGCTTCACTCTCTTCCTCGGCCTGACCGCCGGCTGCCCCGGCCTGATGAACCGTCCCGTCACCGGTGGTCTCTCGGCCGGCCTGGTCATCGCCCTCTCCCAGATCCCCGCCACCTGGCTCGCCGTGCTCGTCTACGAACGCACCGCCCGCCGCTATGTGGATCCCCTCGCGCGCCGGGTGAACCGGAGCGTTCCGTGGGCCGAAGCCCAGCAGGAGCAGAAGCGGTGAGCGACTTCGCCGGCTCCACGCAGTCCTGGTCCCTCGTCGCCTTCTCCATCGCCGTCACGGTCACCCTGCTGCTGTGCGTTCTGACCGGCCCCGACAGCGACGATCTCGCCGAGTTCTACACCGGCTACCGCTCGCTCTCCCCGCTGCGCAACGGACTCGCCATCGCCGGCGACTACATCTCCGCCGCGACCGTGCTGACCATCGGCGGTGTCATCGCCCTGTGCGGTTTCGACGGCGTCGTCCTCGCTCTCAGCACGCTGCTCTCCCTGCTGGTGCTGATGTTCCTGCTGGCCGAACCCCTGCGGAACACGGGGAAGTTCACCATGGGCGACGTACTGGCGCGCAGGATGCCGGGCCGCACCGTGCGGATCACGGGGTGCGGTGTCACGATCGCCGCTCTCGTGCCGATGATGCTCGTCCAACTCGCCAGCACGGGGCAGCTCCTGGCGTACATCCTCGGCTTCACGGACAGCTCCATGAAGACGGGCTGCATCGTGGGAGTCGGAACCCTGATGATCACCTACGCCGCCATCGGCGGCATGCGGGGCACCGCGTTGATCCAGCTCCTGAAGATGGTCGTGCTCCTCGGCTCCGGAATCGTCGTCTCTCTGCTGATCCTCCGTCAATTCCACTGGAACCCCGGGGCGTTGTTCACCGCGGCCGCGCGGCGCAGCGGCTCACCGGACGCGTTCCTGCACGGCGGACTCCAGTTCGCCGGTGGCCCGCATCCCCGGCTCGACATGATCAGTACGCAGTTCGCCATCGTGCTGGGCGGTGCCTGCCTCCCGCATGTGACCATGCGTATGTTCACCGCGAACAGCGCCCGCCAGGTGCGGCGTTCGATGTCCTGGGCGGTGTCGTCGGTGGCGTTGTTCATGCTGATGGCGGGCGTTGTCGCCATCGGGGCGATGGCCTTGATCGGCCGGGCCGGCGTCACCGCAGCCGACCCGCGCGGGCACACCGCCTATCTGCTGGGCTCTCGTGCCGCGTTCGGCCCCGTGGTGTCCCGGGCGGAGACCCTCTTGTTCACCACGGTGACCACGGCGATCTTCCTCACCCTGCTCGCCTCGGTCGCCGGCATGACCCTTGCCTGCGCCAACTCGCTGGCCCACGACGTCTTCGCGGACCGCGGCACCGCCATGTCGTCCCAGCGGGAGACGGCTTTCGCCCGCGGCTCGGCCCTGGTGGTCGGCGCGCCCGTGATCGCCCTCGCCGTCCTCGTCCAGAACCGAAGTCTCCAGCCGCTGGCCACGATGTCCTTCTGCGTGGGCGCCTCGGCGATCGCCCCGGCCCTGGTCTACAGCCTCTTCTGGCGCCGCTACACCCGCGCCGGTCTGCTGAGCACGCTCATCGGCGGCACGCTCGCCGTCCTGGTCCTGATGCCGGGCACCAGCCTGGTGTCCGGCTCCCCGACCTCCGCCTTTCCCGCCGCCGACTTCAACTGGTTCCCGTTCACCACCACGGGGCTGGTGTCCATCCCGCTGGGCTTCGCGTTCGGCTGGCTCGGCAGCATGCTGTCCGGGCGCCGGGCAGCGGACCGGGAACGCGGGGTGTACGAGCGTGTCGAGAGCCTGATCCTCGCCGGGCCGCGACCGAGGGACCGGTGACGGCGGCAAGGCGGCCGCCCCCGTCACCTGATCCTTCGTCGTCACCGGTTCACGGGCCGCTGACCACGATCTCCCGCTTGAGGATCTTGCCCGTGGGCCCCTTGGGCAGTTCGGCCGCGATCGTGACGACCCTGGGGTACTTGTACGCGGCGACCCGCTCCTTGGCGTGCGCGCGGATCTCCTCGGCCGTGGCCTGGGCGCCGGGCCGGAGCGTGACCACGGCCGCGATCTCCTCACCGTGCAGGGGGTGCGGCATCCCCACGACGGCGGCCTCGGCGACGGCGGGGTGCTCGTACAGCACTTCCTCGATCTCGCGCGGGTAGACGTTGTATCCGCCGCGGATGATCATGTCTTTCTTGCGGTCGACGATGAAGTAGAAGCCGTCCTCGTCGACGCGGGCCAGATCACCGCTGTGGAACCAGCCGTCGCGGACCGCCTCCGCGGTGGCGTCCGGCCGGTTCCAGTACCCGGTCATGACGTTCTCGCCGCGGATGGCGATCTCGCCCACCTCTCCGGGCGCGACCGCGCCGCCGCCCTCGGCGACGAGCCGCATCTCGACCCCGCGGATGGGCATACCGATCGAGCCCGCCTTGCGCGGACGGTCCGGGTGGTTGAACGCGGCCACGGGCGAGGTCTCGGACAGCCCGTACCCCTCCAGCACGGCCGCACCGAAGCGCCGCTCGAATCCGTGCAGGACCTCGACCGGAAGCGCGGCCCCGCCCGAGACGGCCAGGCGCACCAGTCCGGCGTCGAAGCCGTCGGGGAGTTCGGCGTGCAGCAGCGCCGCGTACATCGTCGGCACGCCGAGGAAGACGGTGACCTTGTCCCGGGCGATGATCTCCAGGGCGCTTCCCGGGTCGAACCGGGGCAGCAGGGTCAGTGTGGCTCCGGTCGCGACGGCCACGTTGAGCGCGCAGGTCTGGCCGAAGGCGTGGAAGAGGGGCAGGCCGCCGAAGAGCACGTCGTCCGGTCCGACCTGGAGGAGGGTCTCGGCCGTGGTGAGGGTGTTGCTCGCCAGGTTCCGGTGCGACAGTTCGGCACCCTTGGGCGTTCCGGTGGTGCCGGAGGTGTAGAGGATCAGGGCGGGATCGTCGTCCGCCCGGTCCGGGGTGTCGCGCAGGGGTTCGTGGCCGCGCATCAGGGTGTCGAAGTCCGCGGAACCGGTCACCAGGCAGTCGGTGCCCGTCTCCGCTGCGGCCTTGGTCACCTCGTCGGCGAACAGCGGGGACACCAGCGCGACGCGCGCTCCGCAGTCGCGCAGGGTGAAAGCGACCTCGCGGGCCTTGAGCAGCGGGTTCATCGGGACGACGACTCCGCCGGCCCGCAGGATGCCGTAGTAGAGGACCGGGAACAGCGGGACGTTGGGCATGGTCAGCGCGACACGGTCGCCCGGCAGCAGCCCACGGTCCCGCAGCAGCGCCGCCACCCGCGCACTGGCGTCGTCGAGTTCGGCGTAGGTGAGCGTGTCGTCGTCGTGGCGGACGGCGACGTTCTCGCCGTGGGCCGCGACGGTGGCGGCCAGAAGGGTGACGAGGTTGGTCATGCCGGGTATCTCCTTGCGTTCGTCGCGCGGGGCGCGGCCGTGCCGCGCGGTCGGATCACATCACGAAGCGTGACCCAGTGGTGGGTGTCCCGGCTGCCTGGTCCCTGCGGGAAGGCGAGCCAGAGGCGCAGCAGGTGGTGTTCGTGTTCCGGCGATCGAGGATCCTCGATCGCCGTTCGGGCGTGCATCACCCGGTGTGTGTTGAGCACGAGCAGGTCCCCGGCCCGGAGGTCGAGGTCGAGCCGGTACTCGGGGGAGCCGGCCACGGAGTCGATGAGATCGAAGAGCTCGTGGTCGGCCGGTTCCAGGCGGGGCACGTGGGGGAAGCGCTGGGCGGATTCGAGACAGGACCGGTCGTAGCGCATGCTCAGCGTGCCCGCGGGGCCGTCGTGGCGGGAGACCAGCGGGGCCACCGCGCAGGGCGGTTCGCCGGGAGCGTGCTCCTCGCGGCGGTCGAAGTGGTACGTGCGGTACAGGCGCCCGGCGAGGTCGGGGCGCAGGTCCAGCACCGCGTTGTGGACCGCGGCCGCGCTGACCAGGGAGACGTGTCCGCCGGTGCGGGGCGTGCGCAGCGTCAGCAGGGCGAGGAGATCGGTGGGGTCGGTGTGGAAGGCCAGGGCCTCCCGGGTCCGGTCGTCACGTACGGCCGGGTCGCTCGGGCTGCGTCCGGTGTCCCGGACACGGCCGAGGACGAGTCCGTCGGCGTTCTGCGGTACGGGGTGCCCCAGGTGCCGGCCGATCCCCCAGAACACGGTGCTCGCGGCCGTCTCACCGAGCCGCTCGACGGGGATGCCCCGGACGACCGCGAACCCGCGTCCGTGTCCGAGGACACCGGAGAGGCGCTCCAGGTCGGCGCCGAGGCCGGGGAGCGGGAAGTCGGCGGCTGTCAGCCTCAGCAGGGTGAGGTCCCGTCTGCGCGTCTCGCGCAGCGCGGAGTCGATCTCGGCGAGCCCGGTCTCCGACAGGGTTGTCCGCCACTGCCCGGGGTCGGCGAGCTCCGGGCCCGTCCACACCGCGGGGCCCGAGCAGGGCGGGGGCGGTGTCCGGTCCGCGTCCGTCAGTCCTGTCATGTTCGCCTCCAATCCGTCGCGCGTTCACCTGCCGGGGAGAATGGCCCCTGAGCAGGCCCGGCCGGTGAACGGCGTCATGCTAGGTTCCTCGACCACCGCCGCGCTTGTCGTGGCGGGACAGGAGACTTGGCTTTTCGGGACATCCCTGGAGCGTGCCCATGAGACCTCTGGTCCGCACCGCCGCCCTGAGCGGCTACGTCGAGCTGTGCCGCTCCCTCGGGATCGATCCGCAGGCACTGCTGAAGCGGGTGGGCCTGGACACCGCCGCCCTCACCGTCCAGGACCGGTGGATCTCCGGCACGGCCGCCGTCCAGGTGCTGGAACTGTCGGCGGCCGAGTCGGGCCACGAGGACTTCGGGGTCCTCCTCGCCGAGTTCCGCCGCTTCTCCACGCTCGGCCCCATCAGCCTGGTCGTCCGCGAGGAACCGGACGTGCGCAGCGCGCTGGAGATGCTGATCCGCCATCAGTACATGTACAACGAGGTGCTGCACACCCGGCTGTCCGAGGGCGACGGACTGGCCACGCTGAAGGTGGATCTGAGGCTCGGCGAGGCCATGGAGTCCCGGCAGGCGACGGAACTGGCCGTCGTCGCCTTCCACCGCATCCTGAGCGACTTCCTGCACGCCCGCTGGCAGCCGCTGTCCGTGTGGTTCCGCCACTCCGCGCCGGCGGACACCTCGGCGCACGAGGACGCGTTCGGGCCCATCGTGGAGTTCGACCGCGAGATCGACGGGATCGTCTTCTACGCCGACGACCTCGACGCTCCGAACGCCATGGCGGACCCGCTGATGCGCGAGTACGCCCGTCAGTACTTCGACGCGATCGCCGTACCGAAGGACACCACCGCCGCGGACCGGGTGCGCGAACTGATCGAGGTCCTGCTGCCCACCGGGCGCTGCTCGGTCGAGCAGGTGGCGCGCAGCCTCGGCGTCGACCGGCGCACGGTCCACCGCCATCTGGCCGGGTCGGGCGAGACGTTCTCCTCGCTCCTCAATGTCACCCGGCGCCATCTCGCGGAACAGTTCGTGGCGAACCCCCGGCGGTCGCTGACGGAGATCTCCGACCTGCTGGGGTTCTCGTCGCTGAGCGGGTTCTCACGGTGGTTCCGCGAGCAGTTCGGATGCAGCCCCCGAGCGTGGCGCGAGAGCAGGACTCCGTAGCAACTCCCCCTGGACGACGGGAGCGACGGGTGGGACCCGCACCTCGGCCGTGCGCCGCCCCCGGCTGAGTCCCGCGTCACAGATGTCCCCAAATGACAAATCATCCGTCCCCTGAAGGCAAGCACGTCCCTGGCCTCGGCCCTACCTTTGCACCACCGCACAGCACAACGCGGTCGGCCGTCGGAGGGAGCCGAGCCACTCCCCCAGGCTCCCTCCGGACCGGCCGATCGCAGCGGGCCACCTCGCGCCCGCTGTCACCGGTGACCCGCATCGATCCCCGCCGGACGTCCCAGGCCCGCGCAGCGCGCGGCGATGCCCCCGGCGAGTGATCACCGATCCGACGAAGGAGACGGACCGTGCACTTCCACGACGACTCACTGTTCCCCGAGAACCAGGAAAAGCTCGTCATCCAGGCCGCTCCCTACGGGCCCGAATGGCTTCCCGGCGACGCCGACGACCTGCCCCTGACGATGGACGAGCACGTGCAGGCGGCCGTCGACTGCTACAACGCCGGTGCCACCGTTCTCCACATCCACGTCCGCGAGCTCGACGGCAAGGGCTCCAAGCGGCTGTCCATGTTCAACGAGCTGATCGGACGGCTGCGCGAGACCGTGCCGGACATGGTCCTGCAGATCGGCGGGTCCATCTCGTTCGCCCCGGAGGGCGAGGGCGCGGACGCCAAGTGGCTCGACTTCGACAGCCGTCACATGCTCGCCGACCTGGACCCGAAGCCCGACCAGGTCACCATCGCGATCAACACCAGCCAGATGAACATCGTCGAGATCATGACCGACGACGATCTGGAAGGCACCTCGATCGCCAAGCCGGACTACTACAAGGCGTACCGGGACATGTACCTGGAGGCCGGTCCGGACTTCTACCTGGAGCACCTCAAGCGCCTGAGCGCGAGCGGTATCCAGCCGCACTTCCAGCTCGCGACCCTGGCCCAGCTCGAAACCGTGGAGCGGCTGATCCGGTCCGGTGTCCACACCGGCCCGCTGGTCCTCAACTACGTCGCGATCGGCGGCGGTTTCGCGGGCCGGCACCCCGCCGACCTGATCGAGTTCGTCCGCCGCGTCCCCGACGGCGCCGTCCTCACCATCGAGAGCTCCATGCGCGCCGTGGCGCCCATGAACGCGATCGGCATCGCACTCGGCGTGCACGTCCGGGTGGGCAACGAGGACAACCTGTGGGGGCGCAAGGGCCAGCGCATGTCCAGCGTCGAGCAGATCGAGCAGATGGTGCAGATCTCGCAGGCGCTCGGCCGTGACATCGCGACCGGCGCGGAGGCCAGGAAGATCTACAAGATCGGCGAGACCTACTCCAGCACCGACGAGACGCTCGCCCAGCTCGGCATGGTGCCCAACCGCCGTCCCGGACAGCGCGGCTTCATGCTCCGCGACGCCTGACCCGACGACGCTCCACCGCACCACGACGCCGACCGCCGGATGCCGGCCCGCGATACGCCGGCTGCCGCACCGATCGCCGGTGCGGCCGGCCGGGCCGACGCCCGGCCCCGCGGTGCCACCCGCCCGGCCGGGGCGGAAGCACACGCCACGGGGCCGCCGGGGCCAGACCCCCCGGTTCCGGCGGTCCCCTCCTCCCCATCCACCCGACACGAACAACGGAGCCCCCCCAGTGGCCCACGCCATTCGATTCAAGGAGACCGGCGGTCCCGAGGTCCTGCGCTGGGAGGAGGTCGTCGTCGGCGACCCCGGCCCCGGTGAGGTCCGGATCCGCCACCACGCCGTCGGACTCAACTTCGCCGACACCTACTTCCGCACCGGGCTCTACCCCGCGCCGCTGCCCGCCGGGCTCGGCGTCGAGGCCGCGGGCGTGGTCGAGGCGGTCGGCGCGGGCGTCACCGAGTTCACCGAGGGCGACCGGGTCACGTACACGGGAAGTCCGCTCGGCGCGTACAGCACCGAACGGGTCATGCCCGTCGGCTCGCTGATCAAGCTGCCGGACGGCATCGCCTTCGAGACCGCGGCCGCGATGACCATGCGCGGTCTGACCTCCGCGTACCTGCTCCGCAGGATCCACCCTCTCGAGGCGGGTGACACGATCCTGCTGACGGCGGCGGCGGGCGGCGTCGGCCTCATCGTCTGCCAGTGGGCCAAGCTGCTCGGACTGAACGTCATCGGCACCGTCTCCACCGAGGAGAAGGCCGAGCTGGCCCGCGCCCACGGCTGCGACCACGTCATCCACTACCGGTCCGAGAACGTGGCCGAGCGGGTGCGCGAACTCACCGACGGCGCAGGGGTTCCGGTGGCCTTCGACAGCGTCGGCAAGACGACGTACGCCTCCTCTCTCGCGTCGCTGCGCCGCCGGGGCCTGCTCGTCTGCTTCGGCACCGCCTCGGGCCCCGTCCCGCCCATCGACGCCATGCAACTCGCCGTCCAGGGCTCCCTGTTCGTCACCCGGCCGGCGCTCGCCGACTACATCGCGGACCCGGCTGAGCGGGCGGAACTCGCGGGCGAGCTCTTCGACCACGTCACCTCCGGCCGCATCACCATCGAGGTCAACCAGCGGTACGCCCTCGAGGACGCCGCCCAGGCACACCGCGACCTGGAGGCGGGGCAGACCACCGGATCGTCCGTCTTCGTGCTCTGAGCCCCACCGCTCCCCCTCGGTCAACTCCACTCTCTCCAGGAGGAAGCACCATGGACCACACGCTCGCTCCCCCCGAGGGCGCCCCGGTCCGCGCCCACCACCGCGGCTCGATCAAGGTCGAACCGCTGACCTGTACCATCGGCGCGGAACTGTCCGGAGTGAATCTCGGCGACGCCGCACGCGACGACGACCTCTTCGAAGAGATCAGGTCTCTGTTGC
The DNA here is from genome assembly GCF_036226925.1 of Streptomyces sp. NBC_00659. NCBI lineage: Bacteria > Bacillati > Actinomycetota > Actinomycetes > Kitasatosporales > Streptomycetaceae > Streptomyces > Streptomyces sp. NBC_00659. Next base: position 797,139 of record NZ_CP109031.1, read on the forward strand.
TCCAGTACAAGGTGCTGTTCCTGCGCGACCAGGACATCACGCGCGCCGAACACGTCGCGTTCGCCGAACGGTTCGGCGCGCTGGAGGACCACCCGGTGGCCGGCAGCGACCCCGAGCACCCCGGCCTCGTGCGGATCTACAAGGACCTGGACAGCCCGGCGGAGCACTACGAGAACGCCCTGCACACCGATGCCACCTGGCGCGAGAACCCGCCCATGGGCGCCGTGCTGCGGTGCATCGAAGGGCCTCCCGTCGGCGGGGACACGATCTGGGTGAACATGGCCGAGGCGTACCGCCGGCTGCCCGAGGACATCCGCACCAAGATCCGTGGCCTCCGGGCCCGGCACAGCATCGAGGCCACGTTCGGCGCCGCCATGCCGCAGGAGAAGCGGCACGCTCTCAAGGAGCGGTTCCCCGACGCGGAACACCCGGTGGTGCGCGTCCATCCGGAGACCGGCGAGGAGATCCTCTTCGTCAACGCGTTCGCCACCCACTTCGTCAACTACCACACGCCGGAGAACGTGCGGTTCGGGCAGGACTTCGCCCCCGGCGCGGGCCTCCTGCTCAACTACCTGATCGGCCAGGCCGCGATCCCGGAGTACCAGGTGCGCTGGCGCTGGACCCCGAACAGTGTCGCCATCTGGGACAACCGCTCCACCCAGCACTACGCCGTACAGGACTACTGGCCCGCCGTCCGCCGGATGGAGCGCGCCGGGATCGTCGGCGACAGACCGTTCTAGCCCCCTTCCTCCAACAGCGCGTGAGGTGATGACGATGGAGTTGCACACCACTGCTGGACCCATCCCCGAGACGGACACGACCGCCTCGTCCGGATGGCCCGTGTCCCGACGCTACGCCTGGGTGGTCTTCGCCCTCAGTTTCGGCCTGCTGCTGTCCGACTACATGTCCCGGCAGGTACTCAACGCCGTCTTCCCCGACCTCAAGAGCGAGTGGCTGCTCTCGGACGCGAGGCTCGGCACGCTCAGCAGCGTCGTCGCCCTCATGGTCGGCCTGCTCACGTTCCCCATGTCACTCATGGCCGACCGCTGGGGCCGGGTCAAGAGCCTGCTGCTGGCCGCGGTGATGTGGAGCGTGGCGACCCTGGGCTGCGCGGTCTCCGCGAGCTACGACCAGATGCTCGTCGGCCGGCTCTTCGTCGGCATCGGTGAGGCGGCGTACGGAAGCGTCGGCATCGCCGTCGTCCTGAGCATCTTCCCGATCGGTCTGCGCGCCACCCTCTCCGGTGCGTTCATAGCGGGCGGCGCCTTCGGTTCGGTCCTCGGCGTGTCGATCGGCGGCGCGGTCGCCGAACACCTCGGCTGGCGCTGGGCGTTCGGCTTCATGGGCATCTTCGGTCTGGTCCTGGCCGCGGTCTACGGGGTCGTCGTCACCGAGAAGAGGCTGACGCCGGAAGCCGGTTCCACCGACACCGGGCCCGGTCCCGGACCGCAGGGCCGGCTGCGCGTGCTGCTGCCCCGGCTGTTCTCCTCCGTGTCGGTGATCAGCGCCTACGTGGGCAGCGGTCTCCAACTGTTCATCGCCGCCTCCCTGATGGCCTGGCTGCCCAGCTTCTTCAACCGCTACTACGACATGCCCACCGCCAAGGCGGGCGCTACCGCCGGCATCTTCATCCTCGTCATCGGCGTCGGCATGATCGGCGGCGGCATCGTCTCCGACCGCATCTGCCGGGCGTTCCCCATCCGCAAATGGGCGGTCGCCATCGGGTGCAGCATCGGCTCGCTCGTCCTGCTCATGGCCGCCTTCCGGCTGCCGACCGGACCTCTCCAGCTCGCGGTGCTGGCGGCCGGAGCCCTGCTGTCGGCCGGCACCGCCGGTCCCGCGACCGCCATGGTGGCCAACCTGACCCCCGCGGCCATCTCCGCGACGGCCTTCGCCACCCTGACCCTCGCCAACAGCCTGCTCGGGCTGGCTCCCGGGCCCGCCGTGACAGGCGCGCTCGCCGACCACATGGGACTGCTCGGCGCCCTGCGGGTCATCCCGCTCGCCGCGCTCGGCGCCACCCTCGCGTTCCTGGTCGGCCGCCACTTCTACGAGCGTGACCTGCTCCGTCTGACGGGCGCCCCCGCCCCGGCGGCGGAGCCGGAGCCGGAGGACGCGGTGGTGACCGCGTGAGCACCCGGACCGACCCGGTCGTCGTGATCGTCCCCGGGCTGCGCGATCACGTCGAGGACCACTGGCAGACCCTGCTGGCGAACCGGCTGACGGAGGCCGGGCGCACCGTGCGCACCGTCCCGCCGCTCACCGAGGACTCCCTGAGCCGCGCGGCCCGCGTGGCGGCGCTCGACAAGGTGGTCTCGGAGGCCGAGGGCCCCGTCGTGCTCGTCGCGCACAGCGCCGGCGTGATCACCACGGTCCACTGGGCCGAGGGGCACACGGCAGCACAGGTGCTCGGAGCGCTGCTCGTGACGCCGCCGGACTTCGACACCCCGCTCCCCGAGGGATATCCGACACCCGAAGTGCTCGGCGAGCACGGCTGGACACCGGTACCCCGGACCCCGCTGCCCTTCCCCAGCGTCGTGGCCGCCAGTGCGAACGACCCCCTCGGCACGGCCGAGCAGGTCGCCGGCCTGGCCCGCGACTGGGGCGGCGCCCTGGTGGAACTCGGCGAGGTCGGCCATCTCAACCCCGCGTCCGGCTACGGCCCGTGGCCGCGCGCGGAAGAACTGCTCCGCGACGTGGAAAACGGCTGAACGCCGCGTCCAGCCCAGGAAGGCACCCGATGAACACCGACACCGACCTGCTGTGGTCTCCCGGTCGCCGCGAGTTGGAGGACTCCAACGCAGCGAGCTTCATGAACTGGGTGAGCGAAGTACGGGGACTCCACTTCTCCGACTACGCCGAGCTGTGGCGGTGGAGTTCCACCGACCTCGCGGGATTCTGGTCGGCGGTGTGGGAGTTCTACGGGCTGGACGCGGTCACCGACTACGACGAGGTACTGGGCCAGGCGTCGATGCCGGGAGCCGACTGGTTCCCCGGCGCCCGGCTGAACTTCGCCGAACGCTGCTTCGCCCAGGCCACGGACGCCCGCCCCGCGCTCGTCTGTCTGACCGAGGGCGGCACCCCCGAGGAGACCTCCTGGCGCGAGCTGCGCCGGCAGGTCGCCGATGTCGCGGCGGCCCTGCGCCGCATGGGCGTGGAGCCAGGCGACTGCGTGGCCGGATATCTCCCCAACCTCCGCCAGACCGTGGTGGCACTGCTCGCCACGGCCGCCGTCGGCGCCGTGTGGACGGCCTGCTCCCCGGACTTCGGCACGCCCAGCGTGCTCGCCCGGCTCCGCCAGGCAGGGCCCGCCGTCCTCGTGGCGGCGGACGGATACCGCTACGGCGGCAAGACCTACGACCGGCGCCCCGAGGTCGCCGAACTCGCGGACGGGCTGCCCACCGTCCGCCACATCCTCGCCGTCGAGAACGTCTTCGACACCCCGGCGGAACCGTGGTCCGGCCGGCCCGACGTCCACCAGCACGCCTGGTCCGCGCTGCCGTCCGCGGACGGTCCGCTGGAGTTCGCCGACCTGCCCTTCGACCACCCGTTGTGGATCCTGTGGTCGTCGGGAACCACGGGCATACCGAAGGGGATCGTCCAGGGCCACGGCGGCATCGTGGTCGAACTGCTCAAGGCACTGGGCCTGGGCGTCGACCTGCGTGCCGACGACCGCTACCTCTTCATCACCTCCACCAGCTGGATGGTGTGGAACTTCCTGGTCGGAGGGCTGCTGCACGGCAGCACCGTCGTCCTGTACGACGGCAGCCCGACGTATCCCGGCATCGACGGCGCATGGGAGATCGCCGAACGGACCGGTGCCACCGTGCTCGGCGTGGGCGCCGCCTATCTCACCGCCGCCGAGAAGGCGGACACGCGTCCCGCGGACACCTTCGGACTCGGGCGGCTGCGGACCGTCCTGCAGACCGGGTCGACCCTCCCGCCGAGCACCTGGCGCTGGGTCCACGACCGGCTGGCGCCCGGAGTGCGGCTCCAGTCCATCTGCGGCGGCACGGACGTCTGCTCCGTACTCGCGGGAAGCACCCCGCTGCTGCCGGTCCGCGTCGGCCGCATCCAGGCGCCCTCCCTCGGCGTCGCCCTGGCCTCCTGGGACCCCGAGGGACGGCCGCTGACGGGCGAACAGGGCGAGCTGGTGGTGACCGCGCCGCTGCCGTCCATGCCGCTGCGCTTCGTCGGCGACCCGGACGGCGCCCGCTACCGGGCCAGCTACTTCGACACCTACCCCGGGGTGTGGCGGCACGGTGACTGGGTCACGATCGACCCGGACCTGTCGGTCGTCGTCGCGGGCCGCTCCGACTCCACCCTGAACCGCTCGGGTGTGCGCATGGGTTCCGCCGACATCTACGCCGTCGTCGACCAGCTCCCGGAGATCGCCGACAGTCTCGTCATCGGGGTGGAACAGCCCGACGGCGCCTACTTCATGCCGCTGTTCGTCGTACCCGCCGAGGGAACCGCGCTCGACGACGGTCTGCGCCGCCACATCGCCACGGCCATCAGGAGCCGGCTGTCCCCGCGCCATGTGCCCGACGTGATCGTGCCGGTCCCCGCCGTCCCGCGCACCCTCACCGGCAAGAAGCTCGAGGTCCCGGTCAAGCGCGTCCTCCAGGGCGCCCGCCCCGGCGAGGTCAGCAGCGAGGGGTCCATCACGCACCCGGAGATGCTGGCGTGGTTCGCGGAGTTCGCGGCCACCGGCGCAGGGGGCGCCGGGCGCCATCCGTGATCAACAACCGGTCACCGCTGATCAACCATCTGTCATCCCGTACGCCTTTCGATGCTCCTTCCGCCAGTCCCGAAACAACCCGGCCGCGCGTCGCGGACGGTCCGTAGGGTCCGAGTCACCGGCCGGTCGGGAACTCCTCCGTCCGCGCGGTGACCCGAAGGAGACATCGGTATGGCAAATGTGGAGATCTCCCTCAAGGAGACGATGACGTCGATCGAGGGCTCGCTGGGCGTGGCCCTCGTCGACTACACGAGCGGCATGGCACTGGGCACGCTGGGGGGCGGCAAGGACCTCGACCTGAACGTCGCCGCGGCCGGCAACACCGACGTGGTCCGGGCCAAGGTGCGCACGATGGAACACCTCGGGCTCAAGAGCAAGATCGAGGACGTGCTCATCACGCTCGAGAACCAGTACCACGTGATCCGGCCGCTCACGGGCCGCAACGGCAACGGACTGTTCCTGTACCTCGTGCTCAACAAGGCGACCTCGAACCTGGCCATGGCCCGCCACCAGCTCGCACGCATCGAAGCCGAACTAGAGGTGTAGACACCACGTTCTCCGCGTCTTCGCATGCCCACGACTTGAAGACTTCTTCAATTGGGTACATCCAGATCGACTCAATCACGTGGGCATGCGGAGGCGGAGCCGCCAGGATCGGTCCTTACGGCACCGCTCGCGGCGGGCGCTCGGAAGCCACCGCACCAGCCGGAGCAGCGGAGAGCCACCGCACCAGCCGGAGCAACAGACCGTCCCCAGGCGGCAGGGAGCGAACGATTTTGACCAGGCAGGTTCCCCTCTACCAGGCCAAGGCCGAGTTCTTCCGCATGCTCGGACACCCGGTGCGCATCCGGGTCCTGGAACTGCTGCAGAGCGGACCCGTCTCGGTGCGCGACCTGCTCAGCGAGATCGAGGTCGAACCCTCCAACCTCTCGCAGCAGCTGGCCGTGCTGCGCCGCTCGGGGATCGTGGTGTCGATCCGCGAGGGATCGACCGTCAGTTACGCCCTGGCGGGCGGCGATGTCGCCGAGCTGCTGCGTGCCGCCCGCCGCATCCTCACCGAACTGCTCGCCGGACAGACCGAGTTGCTGGCCGAGCTGCGTCAGGCGGACGTCGGCACGGGCCTGCCTCCCGGTCCGCGCGAGCCGGACCTCGTCGTCACCCGGTCCGTACGGCCCTCACCCGCGGTCCGGGGACACTGACGGCCCGGGACGGCCGCCTGCCGGGCCGTCAGGCCCACCCCCTGCGCGCGGCGTGCCAGCCGAGCTGGATACGGCTCTCCACGCCTGCCCGCGTCATGAGTTCACCGATGCGCCGCTGTACCGTGCGGCGGGAGACGCCGAGGCGCGCACCGACCGCCTGATCGGTCAGTCCCGCGAGGACCAGCGCGAGCATCCTGGCATCGAACGCGTCTATGGCGTCCGCGCGTTGCTCGGCGACGCCGTCGCCCGCCGGGTGCGGCGACAGCGGGTACGCCTGCTCCCAGGCCAGTTCGAAATAGGCGACCAGCGCGTCCAACAGCCCGCCGACGTGCACCAGCACCGAGGCGGCCGCGGTGTTGCGGCCGCTGAACAGGGGAAGCATCGCCAGTTCATGGTCCGCGATCATGAGTTTGACCGGCACGGCGTCGGCGACCCTGACCTGCTGTCCGGCTTCGAGCGCCCTGAGAGCCTGGGCCAGCGCTCCGGGCTCGGTCAGTGCCTCCCGGTGCAGGATCGTCCGGTAGAGCACGCCACGCCGGACTCCGGCCCCCTCCGCGACGTTGTCGCTGCGCGACACAACGGTCTGTTCGGGCACCATCATCGCCCGCACTTGTTGCCGGGCGGACTCCTGGAGCTGTCTGAACCGGTGGCGAACCGCGTCGATGTCACTGATCACTTCCACCGCGCCGCCCTCGGCACCCGTGCGGTGCTGCTCCGCGAGAGTGAGCACCGCGTGCTCCGCCGCGCTCAACTCGTCGCGACGGCGCCGAAGTTCCCCGCCCAGCGCCACCGCGGGGGGTGCCGCAAGATACCGGGTGACCGTGCCCTCGCTCACCAGACGCACGACGAGACCGCGCCCGGCCAGATCCGTGAGGACTTCACGCACCTCGGACTCGGGGCGGCCACCGTCGGCGGCCAGTTCATGGACGGCAGCCCGTCCCCGGGCCACCAGAAGGCGGTAGATCTCCTCCTCGGCCGGACCGAGACCGAGCGCGGCGAGCATGGGCCACTCCTTGAAGTCGGCGTGGTGACGCCGGACGGGACGGGGGCTGCGAAAACCCGTGGCCTGCCCGAACTCACGGTTCCTCCAAGGTCTACTTCAAGCCGTAGGCCCGTGTCACCTCCCGCGTGACGCAGTTGCCCGCATCGTCCCAAGTGCGGGCCTTGAGAGACACGAATCACTGGTGAGGGGCGTCGAATCGGGCGGTCCAGTGGCCGGTGGCCGCGGGGAGCAGGCGCCCCGTACGCCAGTGACGGCGGTCGCCGTAGGAGACGGGCCCTGCGCGGGGGTGTCCGCGGCGACCGCTCTCCACAGCGTCCAGGCCCGCTCCGGAGGGCATTGTCAGTGGTGGCAGGCAGGATGACGGGTATGACAACACCTGTTGCAGTGATCGTGGATGCCGTCGCCTACGCGCAGGCGGTCGAGGACGCGTTGAAGGCGTCGGCCGCCTACTACGAGGGCGGCACGTCCGTCCTGGACGACGACGCGTACGACCGGCTCGTGCGTGGCATCGCCGCCTGGGAGGCCGGGCATCCCGATCAGGTGCTGCCCGACTCGCCGACCGGGAAGGTCGCGGGCGGCGCCGTCGAGGGGGACGTCCCGCACACGGTGCCGATGCTGAGCCTGGACAATGTCTTCTCGCCCGAGGAGTTCACGGCCTGGACGGCGTCGCTGGCCCGGCGGACCGGTCACGAGGCGGAGCGGTACAGCGTCGAACCGAAGCTCGACGGTCTGGCCGTCGCGGCGCGCTACCACCAGGGCCGGCTCACCCGGCTGATCACCCGTGGTGACGGCACGGCGGGTGAGGACGTGTCGCACGCGATCGGGACGATCGAGGGCCTGCCCGGCGAGCTCGCGGAGCCCCTCACGCTGGAGGTGCGCGGCGAAGTCCTCATGACGACGGCGCAGTTCGAGCACGCCAACGAGGTGCGCACCGCGCACGGCGGGCAGCCGTTCGCGAACCCGCGCAACGCCGCGGCGGGCACGCTGCGCGCCAAGGAGCGCGCCTACACGGTGCCGATGACCTTCTTCGGCTACGGCCTGCTGCCGGTGTCCGGCACCGGGGCCGAGGAGGCCGCACGGCTGGGCGACCTCGCGCACAGCGAACTCATGGCGCGGGCGGCCGAGCTGGGTGTGAACACCACCGCGAGCACAGCTGTCCCCGGGATCACGGCGGCGACCGCCGAGCAGGTCCTGGCCCGCGTCCAGGAGATCGGGGCGCTGCGCGCCGAGCTGCCGTTCGGGATCGACGGGATCGTGGTCAAGGCCGACCTGGCGGCCGACCAGCGGGCCGCCGGGTCCGGTACCCGCGCGCCGCGCTGGGCGATCGCGTACAAGCTCCCGGCCGTCGAGAAGATCACCCGGCTGCTGGCGGTCGAGTGGAACGTGGGCCGCACCGGCATCATCGCCCCGCGCGGCGTGCTGGAGCCGGTCGAGATCGACGGCTCGACCATCACGTACGCCACCCTCCACAACCCGGCGGACATCACGCGCCGCGATCTGCGGCTGGGCGACCACGTGATGGTCCACCGCGCCGGCGACGTCATCCCGCGGATCGAAGCGCCCGTCGCCCATCTGCGGACCGGCGAGGAACAGCCCATCCTCTTCCCCGAGACGTGCCCGAACTGCGGATCCGCGATCGACACCAGCGAGCAGCGGTGGCGCTGTGAGCAGGGCCGCAACTGCCATCTCGTCGCCGCGCTCTCGTACGCGGCGGGCCGCGACCAGCTCGACATCGAGGGCCTCGGTCACACCCGGGTCGTCCAGCTCGTGGAAAGCGGTCTGGTCGCCGATCTCGCCGGGCTGTTCAGCCTGACCCGCGAGCAGCTCCTCGGCCTGGAGCGGATGGGTGAGACCAGCACGGACAACCTCCTCGCGGCGATCGAGGCGGCCAAGGGCCGGCCTCTGTCACGGGTGCTGTGCGCGCTCGGTGTCCGCGGTACGGGCCGTTCCATGTCCCGGCGCATCGCCCGGTACTTCGCCACCATGGACGAGGTGCGCGCGGCGGATGCGGAAACGATGCAGCGGGTCGAGGGCATCGGCACGGAGAAGGCCCCCTCGATCGTCGCGGAGCTGGTTGAACTGGCCCCGCTCATCGACAGGCTCGTCGCCGCCGGGGTCAACATGACCGAGCCCGGGGCCACCCCGCCCGCCCCGCCCGGCGAGGACGGCGAGGACGGCCCGGACGCGGAGGAGGGCGGGAGCGCCGGCGGGCCGCTGGCCGGGATGACGGTGGTGGTCACGGGTGCGATGACCGGGGCTCTGGAGCAGCTCAGCCGCAACCAGATGAACGAGCTCATCGAGCGCGCCGGCGGCCGTTCCTCCTCCAGCGTGTCGAAGAAGACGGCCCTGGTCGTGGCGGGCGAGGGCGCCGGGTCCAAGCGTGCCAAGGCCGAGACCCTGGGGGTCAGACTCGCGGCGCCGGAGGAGTTCGCCGAACTCGTCGCCGACTACCTCGCCTGATCGCTCCGCTCACGCGTCACGCCGATCCGCCGGGCCAGCACCTGGCCCGGCCAGGTCCCGGACAGGAATCGCTCGGCGGGGGTGAATCCCTGGCGCTCGTAGAACGCGACCAGTTCGCCCCCACCGCCTGCCCAGCAGTCGACCCGCAGCAGTTCGACTCCGGCACGCCGGGTCTCCTCGGCGGCGTGGGCCAGGAGCGCGGCCCCGATGCCGCGGCCGGCGTACCGGCGGTCGGACACCAGCAGCCGGACGTACCGCTCGGGTTCCGCGGCGGGCTCGATCGGCATCTGCGGGCTGGGCCCTGCGTCGAGGACCAGGGCCCCGACGGGTGTTCCGTCGGCCTCCGCGACGAAGGGCGCGTTCTCGGTCATGTACCGCCGGACGCGCTCCGCCCCGTTCTCCGTCCCCGAGTACGGGGTCGTGCCCCACTGCTCGGTGTTGCCCCGGGCGTTCATCCAGACCACCGCTCCATCGAGCATGTCCAGAATGGCCGGTGCGTCGGCCGGGCCGCCCGGCCGGATCCGTATCGACCGTGAGATGTCCCTCTGGGTGCTGTTCACGGCGGAAGCCTAGGCCGCACGGGTGGCCCGCCACAGGGCAGGCCGCCGAAAGGATCACCGCTGGCGAGTCCGCCGACCGGCCGCCGTCGAGCGTCCGCCTCGGCGACCGCCGTCCGCCGTCGGCTGTCCGCTCTGCCGTCTGCCGTCTGCCGGGATCCGGGCGGATGCTAGACGCACGAAGGGCACAACCCCCGATAGGTGACCTCCACGGCGGCCACGGTGAACCCGAATCGTTCCGTCGCCGGAAGGTCGGCCAGCGGGTCGCCGGCCGGGTGGACGTCACGGACGGTGCCGCAGGCGGAGCACACCAGATGCTGGTGCGGCCGGTGCGCGTTGGGGTCGTAGCGCTTGGCGCGGCCGTCGGTGGAGACCTCGATGACCTCGCCGAGCGAGACCAGCTCCCCCAGCGCGTTGTAGACGGTCGCCCGGGAGATCTCGGGCAGCCGTTCGGCCGCACGGGCATGCACCTCGTCGGCCGTGAGATGCACATGATCACCGTCGAGGACCTCCGCAACGACGCGCCGCTGGGAAGTCATCCGCCAGCCACGTCCTCGCAGTCGCTCCAGCAGGTCACTCATATCGGTTCACCTTTTCAGGATCGGTGGGAACCCGCAGTTTATCGGTGCGCATCCTGGGTCCGATCGAATATGGGTCTGGTGTTCTTCTTGACTTGGACTCTGTCCATTGTAGGATCGTTTTTGGCACTGGCCAAGGGACAAGAAGACTTCGGTACGAGCAGGAGAGACACAGATGTCGGGACCACCGCCGCGGAACCACGCGGCGCCGGCCTGCGAGTGACGGCCGCCGTGACACGCAGCCCGGAACCCTCCCGGACCCCGGGACCCCCTCGGCGACGGCGCGATCGCCGCCGGGACGGGCGACCCGGCGCCGCACCTGCCCGTACGCCGCACACAGCCCTCCGTCCGCCCGCCGTGGCGGGATGCGTACCCCGTATCGGACCGGCCCAGCCGGTCCGGCGCGAGCCGTGTACGGCGTCCCCGCTCCCGACCACGCGGCTGGTTGCCCCCTTTGCGCGTTATCGTCCGAAAAGAACGGCCTCCCCGTCGGCTCCGTCGACGGTCCCGGGGCCGGCCGCCGGGGCCCCGTCCCGGCCGCTCCCCCCACCCGCAGTCGCTGAGCACCGAGATCGGCCCATCCGGAAGGATTCCCATGTCTGAGAACCACGACGCGATCGTCACCGACGCGAAAACCGAGGCCGCGGGCGGCTGCCCTGTCGCACACGACCGCGCTCCGCACCCGACCCAGGGCGGCGGAAACCGACAGTGGTGGCCGGAGCGCCTCAACCTGAAGATCCTCGCCAAGAACCCGGCCGTGGCCAACCCGCTCGGTGAGGACTTCGACTACGCGGCGGCCTTCGAGGCCCTCGACCTCGCCGCGGTGAAGCAGGACATCGCCGAGGTGCTCACGACCTCGCAGGACTGGTGGCCCGCCGACTTCGGCAACTACGGCCCCTTCATGATCCGTATGGCGTGGCACAGCGCGGGCACCTACCGCATCAGCGACGGCCGCGGCGGCGCCGGTGCCGGTCAGCAGCGCTTCGCCCCCCTCAACAGCTGGCCGGACAACGGCAACCTGGACAAGGCCCGCCGTCTGCTGTGGCCCGTCAAGAAGAAGTACGGCCAGAACCTCTCCTGGGCCGACCTCATGATCCTCGCCGGCAACGTCGCCCTGGAGCAGATGGGCTTCGACACCTTCGGCTTCGCCGGCGGCCGCGAGGACGTCTGGGAGTCCGAGGAGGACGTGTACTGGGGTCCCGAGAGCGTCTGGCTCGACGACCAGCGCTACACCGGCGACCGCGAGCTGGAGAACCCGCTCGGCGCCGTCCAGATGGGCCTCATCTACGTCAACCCCGAGGGCCCGAACGGCAACCCGGACCCGATCGCCGCGGCCCGCGACATCCGTGAGACGTTCCGCCGGATGGCGATGAACGACGAGGAGACCGTCGCCCTGATCGCGGGCGGTCACACCTTCGGCAAGACCCACGGCGCCGGCCCGGCGGAGAGCGTCGGCGACGACCCCGAGGCCGCCCCGATCGAGTCGCAGGGCCTGGGCTGGAAGAGCACCTACGGCACCGGAAAGGGCGCCGACGCCATCACCTCCGGCCTGGAGGTCACCTGGACCACCACGCCCACCCAGTGGAGCAACGGCTTCTTCGACAACCTCTTCGGCTACGAGTGGGAGCTGACCCAGAGCCCCGCGGGCGCCAACCAGTGGAAGCCGAAGGACGGCGCCGGCGAGGGCACCGTCCCGGCCGCGCACGACCCGGCCAAGAAGATCGCCCCCTCGATGCTCACGACGGACCTGTCGCTGCGCGTCGACCCGATCTACGGTCCGATCTCGCGCCGCTTCCACGAGAACCCCGCCGAGTTCGCGGACGCCTTCGCGCGGGCCTGGTACAAGCTGACCCACCGTGACATGGGCCCGAAGTCCCTCTACCTCGGCCCCGAGGTCCCGGAGGAGACGCTGCTGTGGCAGGACCCGCTGCCGGAGGCGCAGGGCGAGGTCATCGGAGCCGACGACATCAGCGCCCTCAAGGCGAAGATCCTCGGCTCGGACCTGACGGTCGCGCAGCTCGTCTTCACCGCATGGGCGTCGGCCTCGACGTTCCGCGGCAGCGACAAGCGCGGCGGTGCCAACGGCGGCCGCATCCGTCTGGAGCCGCAGCGCGGCTGGGAGGCCAACGACCCCGACACCCTGGCGACGGTGCTGCGCACGCTGGAGGGTGTCCAGCGTGACTTCAACTCCGGTGACAAGCACGTCTCGCTGGCCGACCTGATCGTCCTCGGCGGCGTCGCCGCGGTCGAGAAGGCCGCCAAGGACGCCGGTCACGACGTCCAGGTGCCCTTCACCCCGGGCCGTGTGGACGCGACGGACGAGCAGACCGACGCGGAGTCCTTCGCCGCGCTGGAGCCGGCCTCGGACGGCTTCCGCAACTACCTCGGGAAGGGCAACCGGCTGCCGGCCGAGTACCTGCTGCTCGACCGGGCGAACCTGCTGACCCTGAGCGCGCCGGAACTCACCGTCCTCGTCGGCGGCCTGCGTGCCCTGGGCGCGAACCACGGGCAGTCCTCGCACGGTGTCCTCACCGCGACCCCCGGACAGCTCACCAACGACTTCTTCGTCAACCTGCTCGACCTGGGCACGACGTGGAAGGCGACGTCGGAGGACGCGACCACCTTCGAGGGCCGCGACGACGCCACCGGCGAGGTCAAGTGGACCGGCACGCGTGCCGACCTCGTCTTCGGCTCGAACTCCGAACTGCGCGCGCTCGCCGAGGTCTACGCGAGCGACGACGCCCGGGCCAAGTTCGTCAAGGACTTCGTCGCCGCCTGGGACAAGGTCATGAACCTGGACCGGTTCGACCTCGTCTGAGGTCGGGCGGCGCCTGACGCCGCCCGACACGGCCTGACGTACGGGCCGGTCCCCACGGGGGCCGGCCCGTACGCGTTCCCCTGCGTGAGAGGCCGCGGTGTTCCAGGCCGCGCCCGTCGCGCCGCCGGGGGCGGTGGCGTTCTAGGCTGAAGGTCATGAGCTCACACTTTGACGTGGTGGTCCTGGGCGCCGGCCCGGGAGGATATGTCGCGGCGATCCGGGCCGCCCAGCTCGGACTCAGCACGGCGATCATCGAGGAGAAGTACTGGGGCGGTGTGTGTCTCAACGTGGGGTGCATCCCGTCGAAGGCGCTGCTGCGCAACGCGGAGCTCGCCCACATCTTCACCCAGGAGGCCAAGACCTTCGGTATCCAGGTGAACGGGGAGGTCAGCTTCGACTACGGAGCGGCCTTCACCCGCAGTCGCAAGGTGGCGGACGGACGCGTCAAGGGCGTCCACTACCTGATGAAGAAGAACAAGATCACCCAGTACAGCGGCCGTGGCACCTTCCGCGACGACCACACGCTCGACGTCGCCCTGGCCGACGGCGGCACGGAGACGGTCACCTTCGGCAACTGCATCGTCGCCGCCGGCGCGACCACCAAGCTGCTCCCCGGAACCTCACTGAGCGAGCGTGTGGTGACGTACGAGGAGCAGATCCTGTCGGACACCCTCCCGGACAGCATCGTCATCGCGGGTGCCGGCGCCATCGGCGTGGAGTTCGCCTACGTGCTCCACAACTACGGCGTCCAGGTCACCCTCGTCGAATTCCTCGACCGGATCGTCCCGTTGGAGGACGAGGAGGTCTCCGCCGAACTGGCCCGCCGCTACAAGCGGCTCGGCGTCAATGTGCTGACCTCCACCCGTGTCGAGGCGATCGACGACTCCGGGGACAGGGTCAAGGTCATGGTGACCACGGGCGGCCAGCGGCAGACGCTGGAAGCCGGCAAGGTGCTCCAGGCGATCGGGTTCCAGCCGCGTGTGCAGGGCTACGGGCTGGAGAACACCGGGGTGAAGCTCACCGACCGCGGTGCGATCGACATCGACGGCCGGTGCCGTACGAGCGTGCCGCACATCTACGCCATCGGAGACGTGACGGCGAAGCTGATGCTGGCCCACGCCGCCGAGTCGATGGGCATCGTCGCCGCGGAGACGATCGCCGACGCCGAGACCATGGAACTCGACTACGTCATGATCCCGCGGGCGACCTACTGCCAGCCGCAGATCGCCAGTTTCGGCTGGACAGAGGCGCAGGCACGCGAGAGGGGCTTCGACGTCAAGGTGGCGAAGTTCCCGTTCACGGCGAACGGAAAGGCCCACGGCCTGGGCGAGACGGCGGGATTCGTCAAGATCCTCAGCGACGCGCGCTACGGCGAACTCCTCGGCGCCCATCTGATCGGCCCCGAAGTCACTGAACTGCTGCCGGAGTTGACGCTCGCTCAGCAGTGGGACCTGACGGTCCACGAGGTCGCGCGCAATGTGCACGGGCACCCGACGCTCGGCGAGGCGGTCAAGGAGGCCGTACACGGGCTGGCCGGTCACATGATCAATATGTGACGGGTGAATGCCGCCGCACTCCTTCCGACCTGCAGCGCAGCGCTGCGCAGCGCAGCGAGCCAGGAAGGGGTGCGGCAGCGTCTCTGGGACTTGGACTTCTCCGGGACTTTGGGCCTGCGGTGGGCTACGGGCCATGCTCCACGGCCCGGCCGACCGGCCGCGGTCACGCGAAGATCGTTCGATGGCGCCGCCGGGCTGCCGCAGGATCACGCCAACCGAAATGGCGTCCGAGTCTTCGGCCGGGTGAGCACCAGATCGCCGCCGGTGGGTGTCACCATCCCTCAGCACTCCCTCGCCACGGCCACCGTCACAATGTCACGAACCTGTTCGAAGACCGCACCCGCTCGGTGCGATCAGGCGGCAGCACCGCTCCCATGAGGCATGATCACCGGGACATTCCGAATCCCGGGGGACTTCTCATGGCTCACACAGTTCGTTCACGCCGTACCACCGCCGCACTCGCCGCTCTGTCGATCGGCATCCTGGCCCTGACCGCATGCAACGGTGACGCTGAGAACGACGCGGCCACCCCGGGCACGCACGCGAGCCCTTCCGCTACGGGTACGGACGAGGCCACCGACACGCCCTCGTCGGCCGACCCGGGGGACGGTGGCGGCGGCAGCGGGAAGTCCTCCGACAGCCCCAGCACCCCGCCGTCGTCGGCGAAGCCCGCGGCCGACGACGACCAGGACGGAGGTGTCGGCATGTGCGAGACCGCCGACCTCACCTACAACGTCACCGTCGCGTCCAGGCCTGTCAACCACGCCTTGCTGACCGCCGGCAACAAGGGCAGCGACCCCTGTCTGCTGTCGGCGAACGAGCTGGTGATCACGATCCCGGGGCTCGACGGCGCCGCCGGGCACATGGGACCCGAAGGCAAGGACTGGATTCTGAAGCCCGGCGAGAGCGCGTATGCCGGGATCATGTTCTCGCGCGCCGACACCGCGGGTGGCAAGAGCGCCGACAAGGTGGAGGTGGCACTCACCGCTTCCGAGAGCCCGATGACCGTTCCGGTCAAGGGTGGCCCCATCACGGTCAACGACAGCCAGGTCACCAGCTTCTTCGGTACCGCCGAGGACGCGCTGACCTACTGAGCTCTTTCAGCGTGGCCACTGACGGGGACGGGCTCGACGCCCGCAACGCACGAGGCTCCTGTGCCGCCGGGGAGGTGATCGAAGACTCAGCCCCCAGGCTCAGGAGCCTCGTCGGTTCCGAATTCAGCCGCACGCGACCTGCCCCACGCCCTGGTCGAGTGGGCCACCGTGCTCATCGTCACCAGTGAGGGTGACCGCCGCCGCAAGCTCCCACCGCACCAGCGTGGGCCCGCCTGACATACGTCGCCGTGGGCACCGTCGAGGACGTGCGCTCATGAGAAGGAGCAGCACGGCTCTGCCGAATCGCCGCGCGGACGACGACGCACCAGGCCTTGTGCACCACCCTTCAGGCCGGGGCGGCGAGGCGTATCAGGCTTCCTTCACGGGTTCGAGGGGGCGCAGCCGGTCAGTACGCCCGCGGTCAGGGTGAGGTGCTCGGCCAGCAGGCCGGCCGCGGTGTCGGTGTCGCGGGCCAGCGCCGCCTCTTCCAACCGGCGGTGTTCGTCGGCGCCGTCCCGGTCGGGGTTGCGGTGCGCCGACCAGCGGCGAGCCAGCTCGCTCGCGGTCCACAGACGGTCGAAGGTCTCCAGCAGGACGGGGTTGCCGCAGCCCTCCAGCAGGGTGCGATGGAACGCCCTGTGGACTTCGGACCATGCGGCGCTGTAGTACTCGCCCTCCTCCGGCACGTACGCCGGGGTGCGGACCAGACGGTGGTGCGCGGCTCGTACGCGGGCCTCCCAGTCGACGTCACCGCGCTCGATGGACATACGCAACATGACTGGTTCGATGGTCCGGCGGGCTTCCGCGATCTCCTGCCAGCGGCGGTCCGAGAAGGACGGGACTGCGAAACCGCGGTTGGGCAGCCGGTCGGCGAGACCCTCACCGACCACCCGCACGAGCGCCTCGCGCACGACGGCCAGGCTCACGCCCTGTTCCTTGGCGAGGTCCTGCGGTTTGAGGGCGTCGCCGGGAGCGTAGGTGCCGCGCATGATCGCGTCCCGCAGGTGCGCGTAGACCTGCTCGGAGAGCATCTGCTTCCCCGGCGAGTTCGAGGTGTGGGCCGTCTGGGTCATGCCGTCAGCGTAGACGATCCAGAAAATAATCGATTATTAGTGTTATCGTCGATCCAATGGTTGCCGAAGACGACGGCGATACCTCTACGCGACGCTGTCAACCCTCCGCCGGCCGCATCACCACCCCTCAGTACGGCACGAAAGGAACGACGCGATGAGCAGCAACGACCCGTTCGCCCGCCTCCCCGAGGCGGCCTCCTTCACCGTCACCAGCACCACCCTCACCGACGGCGCCGCCTGGTCGCCCGAGCAGCTCTCCGGCATCTTCGGCGTCCCCGGCGGAAAGGACGTCTCCCCGCAGCTGTCCTGGAGCGGCGCCCCGGAAGACACCAAGAGCTACGCCGTCACTCTCTACGACCCCGATGCCCCTACCGGATCCGGTTTCTGGCACTGGGCGGTCGCCGACATCCCCGCCACCGTCACCGAGCTGCCCGAGGGCGCCGGCGACGACACCGGCTCGGGCCTGCCCGAGGGTGCCTTCCAGCTGCCCAACGACGCCCGCGCAGCCCGCTTCATCGGCGCCGCCCCGCCGGCCGGGCACGGCCCGCACCGCTACTTCACCGTGGTGCACGCCCTCGACGTCGCCTCCATCGGCGTCGCGGCCGACGCCACCCCGGCCGTCCTCGGCTTCACCATGGCCGGTCATGTCCTCGGCCGCGCAGTCCTGACCGCCACCGCCGAAACCCCCGCCTGAGGGGCAGCATGCCCCGACTCATCGACACCACGGAGATGTATCTCCGCACCATCCTCGAGCTGGAGGAGGAAGGTGTGATCCCCATGCGCGCCCGTATCGCCGAACGTCTCGACCAGAGCGGGCCGACCGTCAGCCAGACGGTGGCACGCATGGAGCGCGACGGTCTCCTGCACGTCGCCGAGGACCGGCAACTGGAACTGGCGGAGGAGGGCCGGCGGATCGCCACGCGCGTGATGCGCAAGCACCGGCTCGCGGAGTGCCTGCTCGTCGACGTGATCGGCCTGGCGTGGGAGCAGGTGCACGCCGAGGCGTGCCGCTGGGAGCACGTGATGAGCGAGGCCGTGGAGCGGCGTGTGCTCGAGCTGCTGCGCCATCCGGCCGAGTCGCCGTACGGCAACCCGATCCCGGGCCTGGAGGAGCTGGGCGAGAAGAACACCGTGGATCCGTTCCCCGACGAGGACATGGTCAGCCTCAGCGACCTTCAGCCCGGTCCGAACGGCACGAGCGCGGTCGTACGGCGCATCAGGGAGTTGATCCAGACCGACCTCCAGCTGATGTACAGCCTGCGGCGCGCCGGGGTGCGGCCCGGCGCGGTCGTGAGCGTGACGTCGTCGCCCTGCGGCGTGACGGTCGGCAGCGGCGGGGAAGCCGCCGAACTCCCCACGCAGGCCGCCGCGCACATCTTCGTGGCCGAACGCTGAGCCCAGCCGGGCGCCGGCCCGTTGCCGTGGCCCGTGCAGGAACGGGGACGGCCCTCGACCACGATCGTGTTCGAGGGCCGTCCCCGTTGATTCAGCGGAAGGTGCGCACGAGCTCGCCCCGCGTGTGACGGTTGGCCGGTTCTCCCAGGCCGTGTCCACGAGGTCGTCGATCACGCCGGGAGGTTGCCCGGATCGCAGCCCGGACAGTTCTCGATCCGCTCGCCGGAAGGGCGGTCGGCCAACACCACCCCTGACCCGCCATCGGCCAACCACACTCCCGACAACGCCTCTGACCAGGCCGGACAGCGCAACGCTGCCGGAGTACTAAATCGCTGGCGTGCGACCCGATGGCGCTTGTACGTTGGGATCGCGACCGCGCCTTCCGATGCGCTCGGCTGCGGCTACTTCCTTCCGAAAACCAAGTGACGCCGCCGCCACCTTTGATCTCGGCAGGCGCGGGCGTGTTCGCCCCGTCGGGGCGTCTTCGCCCCGTCGGCCTTTTGGCCGGGGCCGTCCAAGTCCTTTGAATCCGGGGGGATTCGCTGCCTCGTCACACCCCACGCGTCTCCAAGATCTGGTCCGAGATGCTCGTGGCCCCGCACATCTCGGCCACCGCCCGCACCCTGTCCCCACCACGGCTCGGTCACGAGTGCACGCCGGACTTCCGCACCTACGAGGGCGGCCAGGCCTTCGTCCGGGAACCCCGCGAGGAACTCTTCCTGCTCGCGGTCGGCAACTTCGTCTCCCAGCGCACCTTTTACGAGAGCGGTGCGGAGCGGGACGACCGGTACGCCCGCCTCGTCGGTGAACTCGCGCTCCAGGACCCCGAGTGGACGGCCGGCCTGCTGCGCTGGCTTCGCGGCGAGGGCAACATGCGCACGGCGTCCCTGGTGGGCGCCGCCGCGTACGTGCGGGCCCGGCTCGGGGCCGGGGAGTCCGGGGGCCCGTCCAACCGGTCCGTGATCGACTCGGTGCTCCAGCGCGCCGACGAACCCGGCGAACTGCTCGCCCACTGGATCTCGGCGTACGGGCGGAACGTGCCGCAGCCGGTGAAGCGCGGCATCGCCGACGGCGTACGCCGTCTGTACACGTCTCGGTCCCTGCTCAAGTACGACACCGCGTCCAAGGGTCTGCGCTTCGGCGACGTACTCAACCTGGTGCACGCCTCCCCCGACCCGGACAAGCCCTGGCAGGGTGCGCTCTTCCGGTACGCCCTGGACCGCCGCCACCACCCGGAACAGGCGGTTCCGCCGTTCTCCGACCGTCTGCTGACCGCCCACCGGACCCTGATGGAAGCGCCTGCGGACGAGCGGCGCGCCTTGGTGACCGGGCCGGGCGGCTCCGAGCGGCTGGCCGCGGCAGGCATGACGTGGGAGGTGCTGGCGGGTTGGCTCCACGGGCCGATGGACGCAGCTGTCTGGGAAGCCATGATCCCCACGATGGCGCCGATGGCGCTCCTGCGGAACCTGCGGAACTTCGACGAGGCGGGAGTCTCGGACGACGTCGCGGCCCAGGTCGCCGCCCGTCTCTCGAACGCCTCCGAGGTGGCACGGTCCCGGCAGTTCCCCTTCCGCTACCTGGCCGCCCACCAGCACGCACCGTCGCAGCGCTGGGCGGCCGCACTGGAACAGGCACTGACCCACTCCCTGGCCAACGTACCGCCGCTGCCCGGCCGGACCCTGATCCTGGTGGACCGGTCCGGCTCGATGTTCTACGGCACCGTCTCCGAGCGGTCCAAGCTGACCCACGCGGACGCGGCGGCCGTGTTCGGCACCGCGCTGGCCATGCGCGCCGAGCAGGCGGATCTGGTGGAGTTCGGCTCGAGCAGCGCGCAGGTGCCGTTCGAGGCGGGCGAGCCGGTGCTCGAGGTGCTGAAACGGTTCCACGATATGGGCGGCACCCACACCGCGGAGGCGGTGCGGACCCATTACCGGGGGCACGACCGGGTCCTGATCGTCACCGACGAGCAGGCCGCCCCCTGCCGCTGCCCCGGGGACCCGGCCCAGCCGGTACCGCTCGACATCCCGGTCTACACCTGGAACCTTGCCGGATACCGGCCCGCCCACGGACCGACGGGCCCCCACCGGCACACCTTCGGCGGCCTCACGGACGCCGCGTTCCGGATGGTCGGCCTCATCGAGGCCGGCCGCGAGGCCGCGTGGCCGTGGACCGCCGAACCGGCGTGATCCGTACGGTCACCCCGCAAGCCGGTGGATCGGGTGCGCCACCGGCTGCGGCGCGGCACGCGGGATGGCCGGCCGCCGGGCTTCGATCCGAGCAGCTCCAGGAACGGGTCCGCCGGGGTCGGCTTCCTCATCGGCATCGGCGTCTCTCCCCGGTGTGTGGAGGGCACGATGAGCACTGGCTCCACCAGGGCGGAGCGTGGCCGGCGGCTCCGACTCGACGCTCCGTAAATCGAGGACGGCCGTTGCCTCGGGGTACGTACTGTGGCGGCGTGCCCTTCTTCGCCTTCCATGACGCCGAACATTTCTACGGCGAGCCGGAGCCTGTGCCCGGTGCGCGCGTGTCCTTCGTTCCCGACAAGCTGTTCGCTGCTCGTGAGCGCCGTCCCGTGCGACAGCCGCTCGGCGACGAGGGACTGATGGTGAACGAGATCGCCGCCGATGTCCGGCAGTGGCCGTCCAGCCTGTGGCGCGTGGCCGATCTCGAACCGATGCGGCCGCTGTACGGCCACAGGTGGGTGCCCTGCCGGGCCTTCACGGTCATGGAGCAGGTGCCCGCATGGCTGATCGCCGGACCTCACGGGGACGCCGTGGAATGGGTGATCGCCCGGACGCGAACGCTGACCGGCGCCCAGGCCGACGCCCTTGCCGCGCTGTCGGACGAAGGCGAAGAGCCTCTGATACGAACACTGTGGTCTCGCTGGTCGCGAGGCCACCACACTCTTTCTCCGGTCGGATGCGCCCTGACGACTCTCCACGAGGTAGTCGCTGAGGCCGCTCGCCGGGTGGGCCCGCATTTGTTCGGTCCGGATGAGGAGGTCGACGTCGAGGTGCTCAGCGATCCGGCCTGGCTGCGGGCCTTCGGTGCGGCGTACGCAGCCGCGCTGGCGCTCGGTGCCCCCGAGCTGCTCTCGCCCACGGAAAACGCGGTGCTCGCCCGTCGCTGGACCACCGTGTTCGGCTCACCTGACCTGCCCGGACGATAGCGAGCATGGCGACACCGAGAGTCGGGTGGTGCGCATCGATCGGCTCGCGGAGTCGGCGAGCGTGAAGTGGCCCGCGAATGGCGGAGGGTGACGCATGGTCAGCCGCGCCGGCCGGTGACCGCCGCGATCCCGGCGGCGGTTTCTCCTCCAACTGGGCCGCGCCGTCGACATCCTGAAGCGGTCGTGAGCCGCCATCGCCGGAAGGCCGGCGCTCGGCCCTGCCCCCACGTGCCTCACCGCCGTCCACCAAGCGGACACACGGGCAACAAGATGCTCAGCGCATCTACTGTGCGAGGTGCGCCGACCGATCGAGGGGAGCCGACATGACCGAGATGCCGACCGAGCCGGACGTCAGTGGCACGGGCGCGGTGGTGGCGCTCCGCGACGTGAGCGTCCACCGTCATACCAGCGGCCAGGTGATCCTCTCGGACATCGGCTGGACGGTACGGACCGGTGAGCACTGGGCCCTGCTCGGAGCCAACGGCGCGGGCAAGACGACCCTGCTGCGGCTGCTGGGCGCGCTGATGCATCCGACGACGGGAAGCGTCGAGGTTCTCGGCTGCCGGCTCGGCCGGGTCGACGTGCGCGAGCTGCGCGCCCGTATCGGCCATGTGAGTACGGCCCAGCGCGTACCGCAGGACCTCGACGCCCACTCCGTCGTCCTGACGGGCCACACCGGCACGGTCCAGCCGCTGTGGCGGATGTACGACGCCGAGGTGCGCCGGCGTGGCCACGAACTGCTCGCCGAGCTGGACATCAAGGAGCTGGCCGACCGGCCGTACGGGGTCTGCTCGGGCGGGCAGCGGGCCCGTGTCCTGATCGCCAGGGCGCTGATGGCCGAGCCGGCCCTGCTGCTGCTCGACGAGCCGTTCAACGCCCTGGACCTGCCCTCCCGCGAGGACCTCGTCGAGGCCATGCAGCGGCTGGCCGAGAGCCGCCCGGAGCTGGCCACCGTGACGGTCACCCACCATCTGGAGGAGCTGTCCCCGGCCGTCAGCCACACCCTGCTCCTGCGCGAGGGGCGCGTCCTCGCGCAGGGCACCGTGGAGGACACCCTGACCGATTCCTGGATGACCACCTGCTTCGGGCGGCGGATCACCGTGGTCCGGCACGGCGGGCGGTGGGCGGCCTATTCCGGCTCCCACCAGGGTAGTTGACAGCGGTACGAAGCAACTCGCGGCGTGGGAAAGGAAAGTGACGGGCGTCATGGCCGCCCAGTGAGTACGGGCAACGCGTGCGGCCGCCCCCCGGCGACTTCCCCGGCGTGAGCGCATCCGCACGGCGGGGCGCACCCGTCGAGGGAGTGTGCCCTGTACACGCCCCCGCCCGTACGGCGAAAATGCGCCCGTCGACGGTGATTTCGCCAAGACACCGAGTACCCCGCCGCCAAGTCACCAGGAAAGCAGGTCGGCTGTCGTGCTGTTGCGTCTGCCCACGTCCGTGTCCGAAGCACAGGAGTACATGACCGAAGGGGCTGTGCCCATCGGCGGCGCCACACTGGTGTGGGCCACCTGGCAGCGGGACGGGTTCCCCGACCGGGCCATGTCGCTGCGCGAGCTCCCGGAGGCCAACACCATCGAGCCCGAGGCCCTGGGTGCGGCCGTCGTGCTCAGCCGCATAGACGACCGCGTGCCGGAGGTGCTGCGCCGGGCGGCCGCCGGCGTGGGGACCGGCGCCGTACGCCGGACGGCCACGGTGGGCGGCAACATCGTCGGCAGCACGCTGCGCTGTCTGCTGCCCGCGGCCCTCGTCCTGGACGCCCGCGCGGTGATCCTGGAACCGGAGGGCGTCACCGAGACCGATCTGGCCGAGGTGCTCGCCAAGCGTCATCTGCTCCTGAGCCTGCGCTGGCGCACACCGGTCACCAGCAACTACGTCAAGGCCGCGGCCGAGCCGGGCGGGCCGTCGCCGCTCGTCGTCGCCGCCGCCCTGCACCGCGTCGACGACGGCCGGACCCTTCTTCGCGTCGCGGTCCGTTCCGAGGACGAGGTGTTCAGCGAGAGCGCCGAGTGCCACGGCGACGCCGACGCCGAGGACCTTCTGCGCACACTGCGGAACGGTTCCCTCGGCCGGCTTCCGGCCTCGGCGGGGGAACTCGTCGGCCGACAGGTGACCGACCTGCTGGCACGCGCCGCCGACCGCTAGAGGTTCTCGTCCTCCCACCTTCATGGAAGTCGGGGACGGAGACGCGCTCTCCCCGGGCCCTGCCGGCAGGGCCCGGGGGCCCGGAATTCAACAGGTGTCGGCCAGTTGTACCGATCCGGGGACGGAGACGCAGGCGCGCCCGTCCTCGGTGGGCCGCCGTCCCGGGCTTCCGGCTCCCTGAACGGCATGTCCGCCCGGCACCGGCCGCCGGACCGCCTCCCTAATTCATCAACGTGGAAATCTCACGGCGGACTCCCGACTCTGGGTCCAGGCACCGGGAACCTCCCGGACCACTCGGACGAAGGACGGAGCACATGCCCTCCACCCGCACCCCTGCCGCCGGTTCCCCGCCGGCCGTACGACACAACCTGGTCCTGGTGGTCACCTGCGTCGCCCTCGGCGCGGTGGTCGCCGCCATGGCGTCGCTCAATGTGGCGCTGCCCGATCTCGCCCGCGAGACACATGCGACCCAGACACAGTTGTCCTGGATCATCGACGCCTACAGCCTCGTCTTCGCCTCGCTGCTGCTGCCGGCCGGCGCCCTCGGCGACCGCTTCGGCCGCAGGCGGGCCCTGCTCGCGGGACTGGCGATCTTCGGCGCCGGATCCGCCGCCGCCTCGCTGACCACCGAGCCCTCGGCGCTCATCGTGCTGCGGGGCGTCCTCGGAGTGGGGGCGGCGCTGGTCATGCCCGCCACGCTCTCGACCATCACCAGCACGTTCCCGCGCGCCCAGCGGGCCCGAGCGGTGAGCGTCTGGGCGGCGGTCGCCGGAGCCGGCGCACTGGTGGGTCTGTTCGCCTCCGGAGCCCTGCTGGAGGGCTGGTCATGGCGATCGGTGTTCCTGCTGAACGTCGCTCTGGCCCTGGTCGCCCTGGTCGGCACGCTGCTGTTCGTGCCCGAGTCCGCGGAACCGCGGCAGCCCCGGCTCGACGTCGGTGGCGCTGTCCTCGCCGTGGCGGGCCTGGTCACGCTGGTCTACTCGGTCATCGAGGCGCCGACCCGCGGGTGGGCCGACCCGGTCACGCTCGCCGGGATCGGGCTGGGCCTGGTCGTGCTGGCGGGGTTCGTCGTCTTCGAGCTGCGCCGCGAGAACCCGCTGCTCGACCCCCGGCTCTTCCGCAACCGCCACTTCGCCGCGGGCTCGCTGTCGATCATGCTTCAGTTCTTCGTGTTCTTCGGGTTCGTCTTCGTGATGATGCAGTACCTGCAGCTGGTGCGGGGCGACAGTGCCTTGATGGCGGCGACCGCGATGCTGCCCATGGCCGTGACCATGGTGCCGGTCTCCCGCGCCGCCCCTGTGCTGGTCGGCCGGTTCGGCTACCGGGGGCCCTGGGTGGCCGGTCTCGCCGGTGTCGCGGCAGGCATGGGGATTCTTTCCCGGCTCGACGCGTCCAGCCCGTACTGGATCATCGCGGCCGGTCTCGTACCGCTGGGTGCGGGCATGGGCCTGGCCATGACACCGGCCACCACCGCCATCACGGACGCGCTGCCGCGCTCGCTGCAGAACGTCGGTTCGGCCATGAACGACCTGGCACGCGAGCTCGGCGGCGCCCTGGGGATCGCCGTCCTCGGCAGCCTGCTCAGCGCCGCCTACCGCGACCACCTGAGCCTGCCCGGCCTGCCGCAGCAGGTGGCGGACGCGGCGCGCTCCTCGCTGGCCGCCGCCCACGCCATCGGCGGCCCTGTCTCCGGCCGGGCGACGGCCGCGTTCGTCGACGGCATGCACCTGGCGCTCCTCAGCGCCGCCGCGGCCGCCGTTCTCGCCGCCGTCGCCGTCGCGGCCCTGCTGCGTTCGGCTCCGGGGCCGGAAGCCCCTGCCGAGGACGACGGGGTTCCGGGCACCGCCGACGCGCGGGAGCAGTCCGCGCAGGAGCAGCCCTCGTACCTCTGAACTGCCGCAGAGAACTCCGGACCGGCGCCTCGCACTGTGCGAGGCGCCGGTCTTCGTCGCGTCAGGGCCCCGACCAGGAGACCGGAACGGGGGCACCGCGCCGATCTCCGCGTCGGGCCCCACCGGCACGACGGAACGGGACGGTCGATCAGGGGCGCGGCACCGGCCGTGGTTGTGTGTCGGGGCGGCCCACACGGAACGGACCGACCGGTGGATCAGGGGCGCTGCACCGGTCGTCCGGCGGGCCGGGCGTCCCGCTCGGGGCGACCGGGGCCGCGCAGGGCCTGCCGCAGTTGCGGGCTCATGAAACGGACCAGGTCGTCGGTCGTCATGGAGACGATGGGCTCCAGCCGCAGCAGATAGCGGGTGGCGATCAGCCCGGCCACCACGGTGGTGAACGCGGCGGCACGTTGCCGGGCGTCGCGTCCCGGCACGAGGCCCGCGATCCGGTCGACGATCTCGCGCTCGAGCGCCTCCTTCACCAGCGAGCCGAGGGAGTCGTCGTCGATCGCGGTCTTCATCATCGCGAGCAGGGGCGGACCCGTCACGGGGTCGTCCCAGACGGCGACGACCTGACGGACGACCCGTTCGGGGAACGTGCTGAGCTCCCCCTCCCGCACGACCCGCGCGAGGAGTTCGGCCGGGTTGGCGCCCAGCGCCAGAGCGGCACCGAACAGCCCCTTCTTGGACCCGAAGTAGTAGCTGATCAGGGCGAGATCGACGTCGGCCTCGCCGGCGACGGACCGGAGGGTCACCGCGTGATAGCCGTCCTCGAGGAAGCGCCGCCGCGCGACGGCCAGGATGGCGGCCCGGGTGTCCGGGCTTCCCGGTCTGCGTCCGCGCTGTGAACCGGGTTTATTCATCACGGACGAATTCTATGGGCGCCGCCGAACACGTCGCGGTGCGCTCGGAGGCGTCGCGGTGCGTTCCCCTGTGTCGCGCGTCCCCATGTGTCGCGGTGCGTCGTCATGTGTCGCGGTGCGTCGTCGTCTGTCGCGGTGTGTTCTGATGCGTCGCCCTGTGTACCGATGTCTGCCACTTCTTACGAAATGGCATCGTTAATCCGTATGAGTGGTACATCACACACCGAGGCCGTAGCGTCGAGGCAGAGCCGACACGCTGACGGCCACATGACAGAGCGTCCCGCATGGAGCTGATATGCGCAGAAACTCGATCCGGACCGCGTTCACCGTCTGCGCGGCCGCGTCGCTCGCAGCGGTGATGGGTACCGCTTCCGCCGCCCCCGCGACATCGCACACCTCGTCCTCCACGCAGGCCACGCACGCCACGCAGCAGCGCCAGGCGCCCCCTGTGCTCGTGGACTGCTTCTGGCACCCGGACGTGCGCCCCGCCGAGTTCATCCTGGCCTGCGGCGACGGCAACAGCCGCCTCGTCTCGCTCCACTGGTCGCACTGGAACCAGAACTCCGCGGTCGCCCGCGGCGTCAACATGGTGAACGACTGCAAGCCGTACTGCGCGGCGGGCAAGTTCCACTCGTACCCGGTCATCGTCCGCCTGGACCACCCGCAGCCGTGGAAGAAGAAGCCGCAGGTGCAGCACTACGCGCGGATGACACTGACCTACACCCACGACCACCCGGACGGATACGCGCAGAAGGTCAGCTACCCGCTGTGGGACTGACGCCGGCCGTTCGCCGACCCGGTGTCCCTGACTGACGGCTCCCGCCCGAGGCCGCTCCAAGGGGTCACCCGAGAACCGACACGCGCGCCGGACTCGCCGACGGTGTTCACCGTCGACTCGCCGATGGTGAACACCGTACGGAACCCCACAGCCACAGAAACAGGTACAAAATGGGGCATGTGGGTATCCGGCGCATGTCAGTGGACCGTCTCGTGCAGCAACCGTCGGGCCGCGGTCTGGTGGCCATCCCGCTCGCGTTGATCGTCGTGATCACCGTGGTGGACATCCGCTCCCCCACCGACGTCCATCTGGGCCCCCTGCTGGTCATCGCGCCGACCCTCACGGCCTCGCTCGCGGGCCCCGGGCTGACGGCCCTGGTCGGCTTGCTCGCCGTCGCCGCCCAGGTGGTCATCGCCGTCCTGCACGGCGGACTCGGCACCACCAACCACATCGCGCAGCTCATCGCTCTGGTGGTGCTCTCCGCCCTGGTCGTGTTCGTGTGTCATGTACGGGAGCGGCGCGCCCGGGAGCTGGTGCGGGCGCGCTCGATCGCCGAGACCGCGCAGCGCGTGCTGCTGCGCCCCCCGCCCCGCAAGATCGGTCCGCTGCGCGTGGCCTGGCTGTATCTGGCCGCCGAGGACGACACCCAGATCGGCGGCGACCTGTTCGCGGTCACCCGGGCCGCCGGCGCGTCCACCCGCGTCATCATCGGGGACGTCCGGGGCAAGGGGCTGGCCGCCATCGGCGAGGCCTCGGTGGTGCTGGGCGCCTTCCGCGAGGGCGCCCACCGGTACGCCACGCTCCCCGAACTGACGGCGGCCCTCGAGGTGAGCGTGTGCCGGGACCTGGACGAGGTGGCCGACACCGAGCACGACCCGGGCGAACACTTCATCACGGCGCTCGTTCTCGACATCCCCGACGACGGCACGCAGGTCGAAATGATCAACTGTGGTCATCCCCCGCCACTGCTCCTGCGTGACAACCGGGTCACCGTCCTGCACGCACGGCATCCCGTGCCCCCGCTGGGCATGTGCGAGCTGCCCGCCACCAGCCACCACACCGATCCCTTCCCCTTCGAGGCCGGCGACTTCCTGCTGCTGTACACCGACGGCGTGATCGAGGCCCGCTCCCCGGACGGCGCCTTCTACCCCTTGACCGACCGGGTGGCCACCCTCGCCGCCTCCAGTCCCGACGTCCTGCTGCGCCAGATCCACGACGATCTCGTCCGGCACATCGGTGACCAGCCCGGCGACGACGCCGCCTTCCTGGTCATCGAACGCACCCCCGCGCACCACCTCCGCCTCCCGCACCGCGCCCCGGACGGCCACCACCGCATTTCCACCGACGGATCGCCGCCTCCCGCGCAACTCTGAAGGCACGGCGCCCGAGGCAACACGGCGCGGCACGCTTCTCGCGCCCGTGCCCGACTCGCGAGGCCGGCCGCCGCAGGGCCACGATGGTGGGAGATCGACTCGACGCAGGGGGCTCACCCAGGGAGGCTCCCGTGGCCCACACCTTCGGAACCGACGTCGTGGTGGCGGGTGCGGGCCCGGTGGGTCTCACCGCGGCCGCGGAGCTGCGCAGGCGCGGGGTCCGCTGCCGTATCGTCGACCGGCTCCCGGCTCGGCTCCCGTACGCGAAGGCGGTGGGCATCCAGCCGCGCACGCTGGAGATCTGGGACCACATGGGGCTCACCCGCACGGTCCTGGAGGCGGCGGTACCGATGTACGGGCAGCTCGCCTACGTCAACGGCACCGAACAGGCCCGGATCGACCTCGTCCTGCCGCCCGAGGTGCCGTACGGCTTCGCCGCCCTGCCGCAGTACGAGACCGAGCGCATCCTCGACACGTATCTCGCACGGTTCGGTACCGGGATCGAGCGGGGTACGGAGCTGGTCGCGTTCAGCCAGGACGCCGACGGTGTGACGGTCGCCCTGCGGTCGGCGTCCGGAACCGAGGAAGAGGTCAGAACGCGCTATCTGGTGGGCTGCGACGGCGCGCACAGCATCGTGCGCAAGAAGCTGGGTCTCACCTTCGAGGGCAGCGCGTTCCCTGAGGAGTACATGCTCGGCGATGTGGAGGTGGACTGGGACCTGCCGCAGGGCTACGGCGTCCGTGCCATGCACCGGAACGGCGACGGCGAGGTCGACGACATCCTGGTGTGCATCCCGCTGCCCGGCCGGAACCGGTACCGGATGTCGATGATGGTCCCGCTCGCACTCTCCACGGCGGGGCGGAACGACGAGCCGGCCGACGGCGTCGTCCACGGCCTGGACGGCGGACACGCGCCCGCGCTCTCCGACATCCAGACCGTGCTGGACCGGCTGTCCCCCCGTCCCACGACCGCCTCTTGTCTGCGCTGGTCCTCCGTCTTCCGCATCAGTCACCGGATCGTCGACCGCTACGGCGACGGCCGGGTCTTCGTCGCGGGCGACGCGGCGCACATCCACCCCCCGACCGGTGCCCAGGGCATGAACACGGGTATCCAGGACGCCTGGAACCTGGCCTGGAAACTCGCCCTCGCCATCGAGGGCGGCGCGCGCCACGATCTGGCGGCGAGTTACGACGCCGAGCGGCGGCCCGTCGGGGAGGAAGTCGTCGAGCGCACGGTCCGCCACGCGACCCAGGGCGTCCAGGCCGACCCGGCGGACCCGGGGACCGTGATGCTGCGCGAGGCACAGCTCCTCGTCGGCTACCGCGGCAGCCCGCTCGTGGGCCCGGCCTCCGAGGGCCCCGGACCCCAGCCGGGCGACCGGGCACCCGACTGCACCGGCCTCACGACACACATCGCCACCTTCCCGCTGCGCCTCTACGACCTCCTGCGCGATCGCGGGCACGTTCTGCTGGTGTACGGGGACGGCGAGCAGAGCGGTCAACTCGCCCAAGTGGCGGATGAGTTCTCCGGAAGGCGGGTGGGCACCTGTGTGATCCGGCCCGCCGGGAGCACCACGAACACCTCAGGCTCTCCGGCGTACGTCGACACGCTCGGCGAGTTCGCCCGTCTGTACGGCGTCTCCGCCGGGGTGACCGCCTTCGTGGTCCGCCCGGACGGATACCTCGGCGCCCGCCTCTGTCCGCCGACGGCGGCGCAGCTGACGGCCCACCTGGCCCGCATCTTCGCCCCGGCCGACTCCGGCACCCGGTAGCGGTACCGGAGGCCTCATTGCTCAAGCCTCAGGCCTCAACGGGCTGGATCATTCCATCAGTTGGGCCGCGAGGGTCGCGCCGAGCTCCCAGCACGCCTCGATGTCGGCCTTGCCCGGCTCGCCGGTCACCTTCACCGCCTCGGCCGCACGGCGCCAGCCGAGGCCCGTCGTCACGGACTCGATGCCGCGCACCGCCCCCGTGACGTCGTTTCCGCCGTGCACGTAATAGCCGAAGGGGCGTGCGGCCGTCGTGTCCAGGCACGGGTAGTAGACCTGGTCGAAGAAATGCTTCAGCGCGCCCGACATGTAGCCGAGGTTGGCCGGGGTGCCGAGCAGATAGCCGTCGGCGGCCAGCACATCCGAGGCGGTCGCCTCCAGCGCCGCCCGCCTCACCACCCGGACGCCCTCGATCTCGGGCGCCGTCGCACCGGAGAGCACGGCTTCGAACATGGCCTGGCAGTTGGGCGAGGGCGTGTGATGCACGATCAGCAGAGTGGGCACACCCCGCACCCTGCCGCGTCGCCCGTCGTCGCCGCAAGCACCACCGGGCCGAGCCGACGGCCGACTTGGACGGGGAGACCCCGGCTCCCCGCCCCTGCCTCCGGATCCCCGCCGCAGGGGCCGAGATCCGGGCGCCGCCACCGTCCGTCACGGGTGACGCACGGCCGGGAGGCGGCGGTCCGCCCGGCTGCACGATCGGGCACGCGGTGCAAGGCTGGAAGTAATCCGGAGCGGTTGGAGCCCGGCTGTTTCGGCACACCGCGACCGAAGGGTGATCCGATGAGCAGCCGCCGAAAGAAGGACGGCCAGCACACCTCCGGGGCCGGCACAGCCGCCGCGTCAGCCTCCAGTTCCCAGCCCGCTGGGGTCGAAGAGGCCGTGGACGAGCTGGTGGCGCGCGGCCTGGAGGCATTGGGAGAGTATGCCGACTACACCCAGGAACAGATCGATCACATAGTGAAGAAGGCCAGTCTGGCCGCGCTCGCCGAGCACACCCGACTCGCCATGATGGCGGTCGAGGAGACCGGGCGCGGCGTCTTCGAGGACAAGGCCGTCAAGAACATCTTCGCCTGCGAGAACATCACGCACTCCATGAAAGGCGTGAAGACCGTCGGGGTGATCCGCCGCGACGACATCGACGGGATCGTGGAGATCGCCGAGCCCGTCGGGGTGATCGCGGGCGTCACGCCCGTCACCAACCCCACCTCCACCACCATCTTCAAGTCCCTGATGGCGCTGAAGACCCGCAACCCGATCATCTTCGGCTTCCACCCGGCCGCGCAGAACTGCTCCGCCGAGGCCGCCCGGATCGTCCGGGACGCAGCCGTGAAGGCGGGCGCTCCGGCTCACTGCGTGCAGTGGATCGAGCGGCCGTCCAAGGAGGCCACCAGCGCCCTGATGAACCACCCCGGAGTGGCGTCGATCCTGGCCACCGGCGGGAACGCGATGGTCCGGGCCGCCTACAGCTGCGGCAAGCCGGCGCTGGGCGTCGGGGCCGGGAACGTACCCGCCTACATCGAGAAGAGCGCCCAGATACGGCGTGCGGTCAACGACGTGGTGCTCTCCAAGACCTACGACTACGGCATGGTGTGCGCCTCGGAACAGGCCGTGATCCTGGACCGGGAGATCCGTGACGAGGCGATCGCGGAGTTCCGCAAACTCAAGGCGTACACGGTCAACGATCACGAGAAGGCGCTGCTGGAGGCGTATCTGTTCGGTGTCGGCGCCGAGCAGCAGGGCGGACGCGACTGCGCGGGCGCCCACCTGAACGCCGACATCGTCGGGCAGAGTTCGGTCGCCATCGCCGAGGGCGCCGGCTTCGAGGTGCCCAAGGACACCTCGGTGCTCCTGGTCGAGGTCTCCGAGGTCGGTGTCGACGAACCGCTGACCCGGGAGAAGCTCTGCCCGGTGCTGGCCGTGCTGACCGTGGACAGCCGGGCCGACGGGGTACGGCTGGCCACCGAGATGGTGGAGTTCAACGGTCTGGGCCACTCGGCCGCCGTCCACACCGAGGACGCGGCGTTCGCCGAGGAGTACGGGCATGCCGTCAAGGCCTGCCGGGTGATCTGGAACGCGCCCACCTCGCAGGGCGGGATCGGTGACGTCTACAACGCGTTCATGCCGTCCCTGACCCTGGGCTGCGGCTCGTACGGCAGCAACTCGGTCTCCGGGAACGTCACCGCGCTCAACCTGATCAACATCAAGCGGATCGGGCGGCGGAACAACAACATGCAGTGGTTCAAGATCCCGCCGAAGATCTACTTCGAGCGCGATTCCATCAAGTACCTGGCCGATGTGCGCGGTTCCCGCAAGTTCGTCATCGTCACCGACAAGACGATGGTGGAGATCGGGCACCTGGAGCGGATCCGTAACGTCCTGAGCCGCCGCAGCGAGATCCCCGAGATCCGGGTGATCGACAACGTCGAGCCCAACCCGAGCCTGGACACCGTGCAGAAGGGCGCCGAGATGATGCGCCACTTCGAGCCGGACACCATCATCGCGCTCGGCGGCGGATCGCCGATGGACGCCGCCAAGGTCATGTGGCTGATGTACGAGCACCCGGAGCTGGAGTTCGCCGACCTGAAGGAGAAGTTCTTCGACATCCGCAAGCGTGCCTTCACCTTCCCCGACCTGGGGGAGAAGGCCAGGCTGGTGTGCATCCCGACCACCTCGGGAACCGGCAGTGAGGTGACCCCCTTCGCGGTGATCACCGACACCGCCACCGGCCAGAAGTACCCGCTGGCCGACTACGCGCTGACCCCGAGCGTGGCGATCTGCGACCCGGCGCTGACCCTGGACCTGCCCAGGAGCGTCGCCGCCGACTCGGGATTCGACGCGCTGACCCACTGCCTGGAGACCTACGTCTCGGTGTACGCCAACGACTTCACCGACGGACTGGCGCTGCAGGGCATCAGGCTGATCTTCGACAACCTGGAGAAGGCCGTCAACGAGGGCGCGGCCGACCCCGTCGCCCGAGGAAAGATGCACAACGCCGGCACGATCGCCGGCATGGCCTTCGGCTCCGCGTTCCTCGGCGTGGTGCACGCCATGGCGCACACCCTGGGCGCGACCTTCCACGTCGCCCACGGCCGCACCAACGCGCTGCTGCTGCCGCACGTGGTCCGCTACAACGGATCGGCGCCCACCAAGGTCACCAGCTGGCCGAAGTACCACAACTACGTCGCCCCCGAGCGCTACCAGGACATCGCCCGGATGCTGGGCCTGCCCGCCGAGACGGCCGAGGAGGGTGTGGAGTCCCTGGCCCACGCGCTGGAGGAACTGCGCGAGAAGGTCGGCATCCCGCGGTCGTTCAAGGACGCCGGGGTCGACGAGGCGGCGTTCCTGGACGCCCTGCCCGAACAGGCGATGTTCGCCTACGAGGACCAGTGCGCGCCCGCCAACCCGAGGCTGCCGATGCTGGCCGACATGCAGGAACTGATGCGCCGCGCCTACTACGGCGACCCGGTGTGAGCCCCCGACGAACGCCAAGGCCCCGATCGACCGAGAAGGAGTCGTACACCGATGACCACGCAGCAGCAGCGGCCCGTCCGGAGCGCCTGGGACGGCTTCCGGGGAGGTCTGTGGCGCGACGAGATCAACGTACGGGACTTCATCCAGCAGAACTACACCCCGTACGAAGGTGACAACTCCTTCCTGGCCGGTCCCACCGAGCGCACCACGGCCGTGTGGAAGAAGATCACCGATCTGTTCCCCGAGGAGCGCGCCAAGGGCGTCCTGGACGTGTCGTACGACGTCCCGTCCACCATCACCGCGCATCCGCCGGGCTGGATCGACCGCGACCGTGACCTGATCGTCGGTCTTCAGACCGACGCCCCGCTGAAGCGGGCGATCATGCCCTTCGGCGGCTGGCGGATGGTGGCCGGTGCGCTCGAGACGTACGGCTATCCCGTCTCGCCGGAGCTGGAGAAGGTCTTCACGCAGTACCGCAAGACCCACAACGCCGGGGTGTTCGACGCGTACACCCCGGCGATCCGGGCGGCCCGGAAGGCGGGCATCGTCACGGGCCTGCCCGACGCCTACGGCCGGGGCCGCATCATCGGCGACTACCGGCGGGTCCCGCTGTACGGCGTGGACCGTCTGATCGAGGCCAAGCAGGAGGAGAAGGCCGACCTGGACGCCCTGCCCAGCGACCCCGCGCGCCTGGAGGAGGTGATCCGCGAACGCGAGGAGATCTCCGAGCAGATCAGGGCGCTGGGCGAACTGAAGGAGATGGCCGCCTCCTACGGATCCGACGTCTCGGGTCCGGCGAGCACCGGCCGCGAGGCCGTGCAGTGGCTGTACTTCGCCTACCTCGCGGCGGTGAAGGAGCAGAACGGCGCGGCGATGTCGCTCGGCCGCACCTCCACCTTCGTCGACGTCTACCTCCAGCGGGACATCGACGCCGGGGTGCTGGACGAGAGCGCGGCGCAGGAGCTCGTCGACGACTTCATCATCAAACTGCGGATCGTGCGGTTCCTGCGCACCCCGGAGTACGACGAGCTGTTCTCCGGCGACCCGACCTGGGTCACGGAGTCCATCGGCGGCATCGGTTCGGACGGCCGCACCCTGGTCACCCGGACCTCCTTCCGCTACCTGCAGACCCTGTACAACCTGGGGCCCGCGCCCGAGCCGAACATGACGGTGTTCTGGTCGCCGGCGCTTCCGCAGGGCTTCAAGGAGTTCTGCGCGCAGGTCTCGATCGACACCTCCAGCCTCCAGTACGAGTCCGACGAACTGATGCGCCCGCGCTTCGGGGACGACACCGCCATCGCCTGCTGTGTCTCGGCGATGGAGGTCGGCAAGCAGATGCAGTTCTTCGGCGCCCGGGTCAATCTCGCCAAGACACTGCTGTACGCCATCAACGGCGGCCGCGACGAGCTGTCCGGCGCCCAGGTCGGCCCGGCCACCGGGCCGGTCACCGGCGAGACGCTGGACTACGACGAGGTGCTGGGCCGGCTCGACCGGCAGATGGAGTGGCTGGCCGAGACGTACGTCCACGCCCTGAACGTCATCCACTACATGCACGACAGGTACGCCTACGAGCGGCTGGAGATGGCGCTCCACGACCGTGACATCCGGCGCACCATGGCATGCGGCATCGCCGGGCTCTCGGTCGCCGCGGACTCCCTGTCGGCGATCAAGTACGCCCAGGTCGCGCCGGTGCGGGACGAGACGGGACTGGCCGTGGACTTCCGCATCGAGGGCGAGTACCCGGCGTACGGCAACAACGACGAGCGGGCCGACTCGATCGCGGTGTGGCTGGTCGAGGAGTTCATGCGCAAGGTGCGCAAGCACCCCACCTACCGGGGCGCCGAGCACACGCAGTCGGTGCTCACCATCACCTCGAACGTGGTGTACGGGAAGAAGACCGGCAACACCCCGGACGGCCGCCGCGCGGGCGAGCCGTTCTCACCGGGCGCCAACCCGATGAACGGCCGTGACACCCACGGTTACGTCGCCAGCGCGCTGTCGGTGGCCAAGCTGCCGTACGAGCAGGCGGAGGACGGGGTCTCGCTCACGAACACGATCACCCCGGACGCGTTGGGCCGCACCCCCGAGGACCGGATCCGCAATCTGGCGGGAGTCCTGGACGGCTTCGTCACCAGCCAGGGCTTCCACATGAACGTCAACGTGCTGAACCGGGACACGCTGATGGACGCGATGGAGCATCCGGAGAAGTACCCGCAGCTGACCGTCCGGGTGAGCGGCTACGCGGTCAACTTCGTGCGGCTGACGCGCGAGCAGCAGCTCGACGTCCTGGGCCGCACCTTCCACGGGTCGCTGTAGCCCACCCGTCTCCCGGGGAGCGCGCCGCGCGCTCCCCGGGAACCGCCACGACGTCAGGAGGCTTGGTCATGACCCTGATCCGGCCGGGAAGCCCTCTCCTGCCCCTCATCTCCGCCGACCCCGACCGGCCGGTCGAGCAGGCTGTCCCACGGCGCGGCACCGGGCCCCTCACCGGGTCGGTGCACTCCTGGGACCTCTCCACCGGTGTCGACGGCCCCGGCACCCGTTTCGTCGTCTTCGTCGCCGGCTGCCCGCTGGCCTGCCTGTACTGCCAGAACCCGGACACCCTGCGGATGAGCAACGGCAAGCGCGCCACGACCGACGAGGTTGTCGCGGAGGCGGCCAAGTACGTGACGTTCATCCACGCCGCGGGCGGCGGCTTCACCGTCAGCGGAGGCGAACCGATGCTCCAGCCGGACTTCACCGGCGAGATCCTGGCCCGCTGCCACGACGACCTGGGCCTGCACACCGCCCTGGACACCTCGGGCTTCCTCGGCGCCCGTGCCTCCGACGCCATGCTGGAGAGCGTCGACCTGGTGCTGCTCGACATCAAGTCCTGGGACCGCGAGCTCTACATGCGCCTCACCAGCCGTCAGCTGGAACCGACCCTGGTCTTCGCCCGTCGCCTGGCCGCGCTGGGCAAGGAGGTCTGGGTCCGGTTCGTCCTGGTCCCGGGTCTGACCGACCCCCCGGAGAACGTGGCGGGAGTCGCCGCCTTCACGGCGTCCCTGGGAAACGTCACCCGTGTCGACATCCTGCCCTTCCACAAGTTCGGCGCCGACAAGTGGGCCGGACTGGGCATGGACTTCACCCTCGCCGCGACCCCGGTCCCGAGCGCCGCCCAGATCGCCGAAGCCCGCTCCGTCTTCGCCTCGTACGGCCTGAACGCGATATGACCCGCTGAACTGCTGATATGCTCGATCTTGAGCCTGCACCGAACACTCGGTGACGAGCCCGGCGTTGGTGGTCCAAGGAAAGACGTCCCGCTTCCTGCGGGGAAATGCAGGTGCAAGGCCTGCCCGGCGCTCCACATGCACCGCCTCCGGTCATTCGACCGGAGGCGGTGTTTCGTTGTGCCCTGTCAGTGCGCTGTCATGTCAGGGCACTGTCAGTGGCCGGGAACGACGAGGTGCGCCCTCTCCCGGGGACGGGTCGTGTTCAGGTAGTGCTCCTCGGCCAGGCGCCAGCGGGCCTCCCAGTCGATGGGGCCGTGGTCGTCACCGCGGGCCCGGAGCCGACGCATGGACTCCTCGGGCGGGGTGTCGACGTAGACGACCAGGTCGTAGTGGTCGGCGAGTTCGGGCCGGGCGGTGTAGACACCCTCGACGAGGACGATGCCGTCGCAGGCGACGGCACACGCCTCGTCCGTGGCCAGGGATCCGGTCGGCCAGTCGTAGCGCCGGTAGACCGCGTCGTGGCCGGTGGCGAGCGGGGTGAGGACCTCGTCGCGCAGCCGCTGCCAGTCGAAATAGAGGTCGTAGCCCTGGGCAGGGGTCAGTGCGGCGCGTTCGTCGGCGTCCATCGGACGGTAGAAGTCGTCTCCGTGCACGACCACGGCATCATCGAGCCGGGCCACGGCGGAGGCCAGGGTCGACTTGCCCGACCCGCCCATGCCGTCGACCGCGATCAGCACCAGCCCTTTGTCGGCGCGGGCGCGGGCGGCGGCCACGAC
Source organism: Streptomyces sp. NBC_00659 (assembly GCF_036226925.1). Classification (NCBI taxonomy): domain Bacteria; kingdom Bacillati; phylum Actinomycetota; class Actinomycetes; order Kitasatosporales; family Streptomycetaceae; genus Streptomyces; species Streptomyces sp. NBC_00659. The sequence goes on from NZ_CP109031.1 coordinate 835,064, forward strand.
GCGCTCCGCGACTGTTTCGATCTTCGTCATGAGGCGATTGTGTCGGCACCGGGCGCTCCGCCCGAGCCGAATGAGCGGCACTCGTATGTTCCGACGACTCACGGGTCCGGGCGGCCGGGGAGACACGACACGGCAGAGGGGCCGACATCGTGATGTCGGCCCCTCTGTCTTCGAGTAGCGGGGACAGGATTTGAACCTGCGACCTCTGGGTTATGAGCCCAGCGAGCTACCGAGCTGCTCCACCCCGCGTCGGTGAAATCAACTCTACGCCATGTTTTCCGGACCCTGGACCATGATCGCCCGCCGGCGGGCTGCGCGGGCTGTCACACGTCGGTGGGCAGACCGCTCACTTCGGCGATGCCCCGCAGTTCCTCGTCCTGACGGTGCCGCTCTCCGATGAAGTCGGCGATCTCTTTGCACCGCTCGGGATCATCGGCCGTACCCGAATCCGTGACGACCCGGACGACACCGATCTCCTCGGTCTCCAGCTCGACGATCCGGTTGTCCAGGCGTCCCGTGACCGCTACGGCGACCACGAGGGACGCCTCGTCACGGACCTCCTGCGGGACGCTCTCGGGTTCCTCGCCGTCGAGACACAGTTCGATCGCTCCCACCCTCTCCTCCCTGATCGCTTCGAGTACGGGCTCGACCATGCGCAGCAAGAGCGCGTAGTCCGCCGGAGCCATACGCAGGCGGAGCATTTCGAGGTACAGGTCGAGGGGCCGGTCATCCGGTGCCTGCTCTGATGCGTCCATGGAGCTTCGCCTTCCCCAATGTGGACGACATGATCGCGTCTCCCACCAGCATGCTGCGAATCGGCTCACCCCGCCGGTCGAGACAGCCGTCCGGAACACGGCCGAGGGGGCTCGTGCCCTGTCCGCACAGGCCACGAGCCCCCTCAAACTCGTTGTCCGGAATTCGTCCGTGAGGACTCGTCCAGCGAGTTTCATCCGTCAGGAGTCATCTGTCAGGACTCATCCGTCGGGAGTCGCCCGTACCGGGCTGTCCGTGTCACGCGTAGGTGCGCCGGATCCGGTAGAGCACGAAGATGCCGGAGACGACGAAGATCCCGCCGATCACACCCGGCCACAGGTTCGCCCCGGTCTCGGCGAGCCCGCCGGTCCCGACCGCCTGCGGCTCGATCCCCGACGTGGCCGGCGGGTAGGACACGGCCGCGGGTTCCGTCTGCGCGGGTGTCCCCACCTCGGCGCCCTGGTCGTCGCCCGGGGTCGTCACATCGGACTTGGGCTCCACCGTGGCGGGAGGCGCGTCGCCCCCGGCCGGCTCGGTGGCCGGAGCTTCCTCGGCGGGCTCTTCGGTCCGACCGCCTCCGTTGTCACCGGAGCCCTGCTCACCCTTGCCGTCGGACGGGTCGTCCGCGGTGGGCGCCGGCTCCTCGGAGGGGTTCTCCGCGGGCTCCTCGGAGGGATTCGGGTCCGCCTCCGACGGGTTCGGGGCCGCCTCGGAGGGGTTCGGCTCGGCACTCTGCGACGGCTCGTCGGTGGCCGGCGGATCCTCCTGCTGGCCGCCCCCGTCACCGGCGCCCGCGCCGCACTTCTTGCCGCTGTTGATGCAGTCGACCACGTTCTTCATGGTGCCTTCGTCGAAGACGTTGATGAAGTCGCCGTGGTCCGTGACCGGCTTGTGGAGGTTCTCCGGGAAGGAGTCCACCGCGAACAGCGGCGACGTACGGCCGCCGTCCTGGAGGCTCGGCGCGTCGATGCCGTAGACGATGCGCTGCACCAACTGCGGAATGGCCTTGAAACTGCCCGGGCAGTTGCCCTGGGCGTCCGCGAAGGCCACGTGGGTACGGTGGTTGGCGCTGTCGATGTTCGCGCCGTCCCAGCAGCTCTGGAACTTGAAGGTGCGCACCACGTCGCTGCCCTGCGGGCAGAGCGGGTACTTGTCCTTCAGCTGCCGGTCCTCGAAACCGGTGCAGCTCCAGGAGGCGTTGGCGTTCGCGGGGCCGTTGACGAAGGCCTTGGCGTCACCGGTGATGATGCGCAGCAGCCGCGGCATCTCCGTGACCTTGCTGCGCGGGTTGCCGACGAAGGTCAGCGTGACCTGCTCGGGCGTGACGATCTTGCCGGCGTTGCCCTCGGTCCCGCCTCCGGGGGAACCCGCGTCGCGTTCCTGGGTTCCGTTCTGGAGGCGCACCACGGGCCAGAAGTACGAGGACTTGTCGCCCTTGTCCTGGCAGGAGGTGTCGGCCTTGGCCAGGTCGTCGTCACTGGCGAAGGCGGTGTTGGACTGGTTGCCGATGTAGTCGTGGAAGTGGTGGGCGCCGTTGGTGACACCGGGAGCCACGATCACGTTGTCCGAGTTGAACAGGCCGTTGGCGTTCACTCCGCAGCTGGAGACGAACTCGCCCTGGGAGGCGTCGGCCTGGGGCTGCGGGTTCGCCACGTTGGGCTGGACGGACTTGATGTCCGCGTAGTCGGCGGCCACGGGGCCGTTGCCGGCCGGTGCGGCGCCTCCCTGCTGGCCGCCCTGGTTCTGGGACGCGCCGGCGCTCGGTGACGCGCTGTTCTGGTCCTGCGGCGCGGCGCTCTGACCGGTGTCCGCCCCGGTGCCGGGTTGGTTGCCGGAGGGACGCAAGGTGCAGGCCGCGAAACCGTCGAGCCCGCTCGGCGGGTCGCCCGCGGCATCGATCGCGGCCACGATGCGGCCGATCGACTCGGACCGCTTCTCCTTCAGCGGATTCATGATGGCGTCGGCGCCGCTGTCGCCGTTCTGCTGCATCTGGTCGGCGCTTGCCTGGAGTTGCCGGTACGCCTCGGCGATCTGCTGGTCCAGGTCTGCGAGTTCCTTGTCGACGCCATCCTTCGCGGCGTCCGGAACCGTCTTCAACTGTTCGCCGACGTCAGGGCAGTCGATGGTGGCGGACCCGGCGGACAGGACGTTCGCGTCCGTCGCGCCGGTCTCGCTCGCCGATGCGTAGACGTTGACTCCTACGAGTCCGCCTCCGCCCAGTATCAGTGCGAAAGCTGCAGAGGTCGCGCGGCGTGCGCCCGTTGGGCGTCTGCGCGTGTTGCGTCCCAAGGTGGTGCTCCTACGCGTCGTGGTCGGCTCGGCATGGAAATTCCCCTGCCCCTATACGCACGCGGGTCGCGTTGTGTTCAGCCGTCTCCCGAATTCACAGTGACCCCGTATGGAGCAACTGCCCCAGGGCGCTTCGGTGAACGCCGGAAGCCCCTCTCACCCCCGGGCGGACCGGGCGGCGGCGAGCGTGGCGCGCGCACCCCTGCGGTTGCACCGGGCGCGGACCGATGGCCTGATGGGAGCACTGCACCACGGGTACGCCCTGGACGTGGGGCCCCGGTCATGCCCCGGGCCGGTGGCACAGGGCAGGGTGCTCCGCCGCTTCCTCCGTGGGCACGGCCAGGGCAGCGGCGTGAGGCGGTGAACCAGTGACGGGAGCGGAGATCGACTTCGGCGGCGTCTTCCACGCCCTGCCCGGCATGGTCGCCCTGCTCACCCCGGAGATGGTCTTCGTGGACGCCAACGACGACTACCTGAGCAACTCCGGGCGCTCCCGGGAGCAACTGGTCGGCCGGTACCTCTTCGACGTCTTTCCCGACCGGCCGGGCGACCCCGCCTCCACCGGGATGCGGAACCTGGAGGCGTCCTTGCGCCGGGTGGTGGAGTCCGGCGAGCGCGACGCCATGGCCCTCCAGCGGTACGACGTGGAGTCACTGGACCGGCCGGGTGTCTGGGAGGAACGGTACTGGAGCCCGGTCAACGCCCCGGTGCTCCATGCTGACGGCACGGTGGCGCTGGTGGTGCACCGGGTGGAGGAGGTCACCGAACTCATCCGCGCCCGCGGCGGGCACGCACCGGGCGACCGGACCCCGGTGCTGGAGGCCGAGTTGTACACGCGGGCCCGGGAGCTGCAGGAGGTGAACGAGCGCCTGCGGCGTGCCCACGCCCGCGAACGGGAGGTCGCCGTCGCGCTCCAGGACGCGCTGCTGCCCTCACCGAACCAGGTGGTGACACACCATGCCGCCATGCGCTACCAGCCGGCCACGAGTTCGCTGAACGTGTGCGGGGACTGGTACGACCTGGTGGCACTGGACGGCGACCGGATGGCGGTCGCGGTGGGCGATGTCGTGGGCCACGGGCTGCCCGCCGCCTGTGTCATGGGCCAGTTGCGCAGTGCCCTCAGTGCCGCGTCCCGGGCCTCCGCCGGTCCCGCGCGCGCACTCGAGGTGCTCGGGCTGTACGCGCGTTCCGTCGAGGGTGCCGAGTCCACCACGGCGGTGACGGCCTGGATCGACTGGGAGAGGCACACCATCGCGTACAGCAGCGCGGGACATCCTCCGCCGGCTCTCCTGCGCGGCGACGGGAGAGTGGAGTTCCTGGACGGGGCGACCGACCCGCCGCTGGGAGCCCGGCCGGAGCACGTGGACCGCCCCGAGGCCTCGACGGACTTCGTCACGGGCGACACCCTGGTCCTGTACACCGACGGTCTGATCGAGCGCCGCACCGAGGACATCGACGTAGGCCTCTCACGGCTTGCCGCCGCGCTGACCCGCCACCGGGGGGCCGAGCCCGAGGCCCTCGCCGACGCGCTGCTGTCGGAGCTGCTCCCGCCCGGTGGCGTCACCGACGACACGGCGCTGGTGATCCTCCCGCTGTGAGCCCGACCGGCGGGGGACGGCTCCGGGGTCCGGCGACCGACCGACGGCGGTGAAGGCCGCCGGGGTGAGCCGGTGGGAGCGGACGACCGCGAGCACGCATACGGCGAGGAGGGCCGCGGCCAGGGCGGCCAGGGCACGCAGCGGCCCCGTCGGCACCGGTCCCGCGGTCAGGGCGCGTGGCGGCATCCGCCCCTGGGGGTCGTAGACGACGGCGAGCACGTCCCCCGGCCGGGTGGTCCGCCCGCATCCCCGCCATACGCGGACCCTGAGCGGTGCGCCGTCCCGGGCGACCACCGAGCACAGATAGCGGGTGCGGCCCACGCCCTCCTTCCCGCCGCCCTCGACGGACGTGACGACCATGGGCGCCACCCGCTCGCCGTCCGCCGGCACCACGTCCGCCGCGGCCTGCGGGGCCTGGAGGGCGAGACACACGCCGAGGGCCGCGACGACCCCGACCAGCGCCCGCCCCGCCCGCAGGAGAACCAGGTGCAGGACGAGGATCCCGGCGCACACGAGCCCGGCCTCCCCGCTGGCCAGTACCGGCACTCCGGTCCGGTCGCCGAGGACCCCGGCGCCGACGATCGATCCGGCCCCCAGCACTCCGGCGAGGATTCCCTCCCCCACCAGCCACCGGGGCGGCCATCCGACGAACTCGGCGGGCCCCCACACCGTGCTCCGCATGTACGCCGTCAGGTCCGGCTCCCGGACGGGCGCAGGACGACGCCACCCGCGCATACCTGGACCACCCCCGGCAACATTCCTCGTCGTTCGACGCCTCGTATCCTGCCGTCCGGGCACGGGCCGCGGCTCTGCCCCGGTCCGGAACAGATGGCGTGGACACCGTTGCCGGGAGTCGGCAGCGAAGATCCGGTCGGGCCCCCGGGAGCGAAGGCGATTCAGACATCCTGGTGACGGAGTGTCAATTGCGTTGATTCCGGGCGCAGTCGGCTTTGTCAGCCCTCGGCGGCGGGGTTCTGCCGGGGTGGTACCGCCGAGGATCGCGCCAGCAGGACGCGTCCGCCGAGGCCGGCCAGCAGGAGCCCGGCCACCATGGGCACGAGGCAGAGGGCAGGACCCGAGGACCAGTCGACGGCGGCGGCGCGGCAGGCCAGCACGACGGTCACGGCGACGGCGGTCCCGGGCAGGGCGATCAGCGCCGGGCCGGTGCGGCCGAGGTCGTCCTCGGCGAGCGCGCCGAGGACGCCGACGCCGAGGGCCAGTGCCCAGACGCCGAGCGCCTGCGCGTCGGGGCGGTCGACGCTCCACGGCACGAAGCCGGCCCAGAAGCCGGGCCGGACGAGCAGACCCGTGCCGATACCGAGCCACGCCGAACCGAGCACGGCCAGCGCCGGTTTCGACCAGCCGGGCAGCGGCGCACCGCGCGGGCCGAGCGGCCGGCCGGGGGTGAGGTACTGCAGGACCAGTGCGATCAGGGCGCACACGCACAGCGCGCCGAGCACGAAGAGCCAGCCGAGGCTGAACAGCACGGGGACGATGGAGCCGCCCCGCGCGATGTACAGCTGCCCCGCGTTGAGCAGGCTCACGGTGAACAGCCCGACCAGGACGACGGCCAGCGGGTGGACGAGCGAGCGGGCCTCGTGCCAGGCGCGGGCCCGGCTCACCGCGAAGAGTCCGGGAGCGGTGCCGAGCATGGCCGCGCCGATCAGTCCTGGAGTGAGCGACTCGGGGGAGCGCCACGCACCGAAGACGTGTCCGGTGAGGGCCACGGCCGCCAGCAGGCCGCCGACGAGGACGCTGACCACGGCGACCGCGGTGGCCAGCATCGCCACTCCGGCGGTCAGCGGCCGCCCACCCGCCGCGAGGAGCCTCGGCTGCCCGGGGACGTCGTCGGTCCTGGGCGGGTCGGATGCGTTCGGCATGGGGATTCCGTTTCCGGACGTAGGGCGCGATGAAATGAACGGGCCGGGGGATGAGGAGGGGCTAGGAGACCGGTGCCGAGAGACGGGTGACCGAACCGGGGGCGGGCGCCGCCCTCTTGAGGACCTCCCGTGCGTACATGACGCGCACGCTGACGATCAGCGTCGCCGTGAACGCCATGGCGCCGCAGCCGATCGCCGCCCCCGCGGCCAGCGCCGTGAGCCCGTCGAGCCCCAGCGACCGCTCGAAGAGCGGAGCGGCCCCGGCCGACAGCACCGGCGCCAGACACAGGGCCGCCCAGTGAAGGCGCCACTCCTCCCGTGCCCAGAGGCGGCCCTCCCGGCCGGCGCGCCTCGCGCGCAGGGCCATCACCGCGTACGTGACGGCGTACGGCAGGAGATAGGCGAGCAGGAGCCGCCTCCCCCGCGTCCCGTGGTCCAGCGAGGAGCGCGCGATCCAGGTCAGCGCGGCCGCTCCGGCCAGGTGCGCGAGGGCCAGGACGGGCACAGGGGCCCACGACCCGGACACCCCCGCGACCTGCGCGCGCCGGTCGAGGGAACGCGAGGCGATCAGGGCGCCGAAAGCGACGACGGAGCCCAGGTGCATGGTGGCCAACTGGTTGATGTCGGCCATGGACAGTCCCGGCAGGATCAGCGGCAGGCCACCCCACTCGAAGCGGAGCAGCGGGGCGGTCAGCAGGAAGCCGTAGCACAGCAGCATCCAGCGCTGGTGCAGGTCGGGGAACCCCCCGACGGCGGCGAGCACTCCGAACGTCACGCTCATCACGGTGCCCACCAGGATGGTCGCGAGCACGATCCAGAAGGCGGCGCCGCTGAAGGCGTCCCCGGGGGCCGTGCGCGCCAGGTACATCCCGGCGCCCGCCATCGAGGCGTACACGGTCACCGCGAAGGCCACCCCGAGACCCCGGTGCAGCCGCGTGCGCCGCCGTACGGCGGTGAGCACCTGCGCGGGGCCCAGCAGCATCAGCACACCACCGAGCACCGAGTGCACGATCATCGGCACGAGGCTGTGGCGGTACGGCCCGATCCGGGTGGCCAGCGCGTCGGCCACGTAGCGCGGCGAGACCACGTGGGCCAGGATCCACTCACCGAACGCCGGCGCGCCGGGGTGCGCGTAGGGCCACAGCTCGGTCATCGCGATCGGCGCGTAGCCCACGCACACGGCGGACACGGCGATGACGGCGAGGCGGCGCCAGGTGGTGCCCGTGGGACGACGCACGACGACTCCCTGCTCGTGGCCGCGGCCCGGCCATCGATAGTCTCGTTTGGACTATCGAGACGGTAGGGCCGTCCACCGCCGGGGTCAACGGTCTGTCGTGTCCTCGTCCCGGCGCTGCACCCATTGCCAGAAGTCGATCATCATCCGCTCGTACCGGATTCCGAACTCCAGCGCGTCCCGCTGCCCGCGCGTCAGCAATTCCCCGACGGTCCCGGCGAGTTCCTCGTACTCGCCCAGGGTCCGACGGTGCTCACCGAGCTGTACGGGACCGAGCACGGCGGGCTCGCCACCGAACCACAGCTTGAGGATGCCGCGCTCACGAGCCTCCACCGGGACGAACGCGGGGTCGTCGAGCCAGCCCCTCAGGGCAGCCCTGCCCTGGTCCGTCAGCGTCAGCACCCTGCGGTTGCGGCCGCTCTCCTGCCGCACCTGGGAGAGCATCCCGGCGTCGAGGAGACGGTCGCACTGCGCGTACACCTGCGCGTGCGGCACCGACCAGAAGGGCGCGACCGTCCGCGCCGCCTCCCCTTTCACGTCGTACGCGCTGGCCTCGCCCAGCTTCTCGATGATGCCGAGGACGAGATACGAGGCGGTGGTCAACCGAGCGTCAGCCATGGGGCGACCGTATCGCCACACGATCACCGGGCGGCAGGCACCGCCGGGCACGCCCACCGCACCGCCGGCTCCGCCCGACGCGAAGAAGATCCGGGTGCCCGGCACAATGCGGGGTATACGGGCGATCACGCAACCGACCGCACTTCAGGCCCCCGCGCCGGCCGCACTAGGAGCTCCTGTGACCACCTACGTCATCACCGTTCCCGGGACATTCGTCCACGGCCTGTCGGACGCCTCCCGCGCCGACGTGGAGCGCAGGCTTCGCCCCCAGGACCCGCAGAACACGGACCTGGGCGAGAGCGAGGAACTGAGCCTGCTGACCGTCGACGAGGACCACAGGTTCTCCGTCCGGCTCGAGGTCGAGGCGGCGGACCGGAGAAGCGCCGAGGCCGAAGCCGTGCGGCTCGTCTCCGGCGCACTCCTGGACAGCGGCCTGTCCCCCGACGACGCCCCGCTGGGGCCTGCCGCCGTCACGGGGATCGACAGCGAGTTCTGACGGCGCGCCGCCGCGCCCGCCCTCGCGGACGACGGCACTCCACGAGCGGCCGGTACACCCCGGACGGCGGTACGCCCCTGAGCCGGGCCGGATCTCAGACCGGGCGTACGACGCTGTGGATGGCCGCCTGTCCGGCGTATTCGACCGACTCCTCGGTGATCCGCGCTCCGGGACTCGGGGCGTGGACCATCATGCCGTCACCCACGTAGAGGCCGACGTGACTCACGTTGGCGTGGAAGAAGACCAGGTCACCCGGCTGCATGGCGCCGAGGGCGACCGCCGGGCCGACCTGTGCCTGGTCCTGTGTCGCACGGGGAAGCATGACCCCGGCGCTCTTCCAGGACGCCTGTGTGAGCCCGGAGGGGTCGTACGAACCGGGTCCGGACGCTCCCCACACGCAGGGTCTGCCGACCTGAGCGCGGGCGAAGGCGACCGCCTCCGCGGCCCTGCTGTCGGGCCCGACGACCGGCGGGGCGGCGGGCGCGACGAGACTGTCGATACTGAACCCGGGGTTCGTGTCGACGGCTCCGGGAGCGGCGGGCCAGGCCTGCTGATTGCCGGCCGTCCACAACGCCTGCCGCCAGGCGTCGTCGGCCGGCGGGGGCGCCGGCTGGTTCGCCGGGGGCACGGGGGCCGGCTGATACGCGGCGGGAGCCGGCGCCGGCTCGTACACCGGAGGCTGAGGCACCGGCTCACTCACCGGGGGCATCGGAGCCGGCTGGTACGCGCTGGGACGGGCCGCCGTCTCGTACGCGAGGGGCAGGAGCACCGACTTGTACTCGGAGGGCGGGGGCGGCGGCTCGTACCCGAGGGGCAGGAGGACCGACTTGTACTCGCCGGCCGGGGGCGCCGCCTCGTACGCCCCGGGCATGGAGCCCGTGTCGAAGACCGTGGGCATGGGCGCCTGCCGAGGTGCCGCGGGCTGGGGCGTGGGCTCGTACGGGGCGGGCTGGGGCGCCGGCTGGAACACGGGTGCCTGACCGACCGAGGGGAACGTGCCGGTCTGGCCGACCGTCGGGAAGGAGCCCGTCTGACCCACCGACGGGAAGGAGCCCGTCTGACCCACCGACGGGAAGGAGCCCGTCTGACCCACCGACGGGAACGAACCCGTCTGACCCACCGACGCAAAGGACGGGAGCCGGGGTTCCTCCACCGGCCTGTACTCGATCGCCGGGGCCTGCGCGACGGGCATGCTCTGCCGTGCCGCGTGCCGTGCCATCAGCTCCTGTGCGGCGGCGAGCTTGCGCCGGGCGGTCTGCTTCTTGACGTGCAGCGACGGCTTCTGTGAGGCGGCCTCCGGAGCGGACCCCGCGGGAAGCGCCGCACGGCCCGCGGCCTCGGCTCCCGGTGCCGGGGCGGAACCGGCCGCCGGACCCGCGGTCAGCTCCAGGACGGGGCGCGCGGCCGGCTCCGAAGCCGGACCGGCGGTCAGCTCGCGCATCGGTGCCGCCGTCAACTCGGCGACAGGCCGGACGATCTGCTCCAGCTGATACACCGTCGGAAGCTCCCCCGCGGACCCCTTGGGGCCCTTCGCACCCTCCCTCGGACGGGCGCTCTCGCCGCCACGCTCCGACTGCCTGTCGGCCGGAAGGGTGGCCGGAGCCGAGGGTCCGTACCGGGAGCGTGCCCCGTCGTACAGCTGCCGCATCAGATCGTCCTGGGCGGGATCGGAACCCCCGCCCCCCTGACCGGCGCCCCGTCGAATCGGCCTGCGGGTGGAGTTCGCCGAGGCGCGGGTCCCGTTGAATTTACCGGTGGCGAGTTCCGCCTGGTCGTAGAGGGACGAGAGCCGTCGGGCGACTTCTTCGCCGCTGGGCGGGGTGCGTTCCGGCGCCATGGAGTGGTGCTCCTTCCGTCGTCCGCCTACCGGGTTAGCTGTCGGGTTCGGGCGGACGATTCCGGAAGGTATGCCCTACGACCCCTGCCCCGTAAGGCAGTTGGCCGATTCACCCCAAGTTCGGTGGGTCCCCGGCTCCAGCTGCCACGAGGACAGGCAGGATTCGGCGGAGGCCGCGCCGCCCGGCGAGCTCCGCCGGAGGGAGTCGGGCGGCCCGGTCGCCAACTTAGCCATGTTGTGCACCCGATGTGAAGATCCACGTCCCAGATGTCCGATACATTTTCGTGACCTTCATCGCATCACCTCGCAGCGCGACGGTGAGGACACGGGCCGTGCTCGAAAAGGCCGCTGAGCAAGGACGTTGGGCAGTCGGGGCCCGATGACCGTCCCGGCCCCGCCCCGGACCCCCGCTCGGCCGGACCGCCCCGCTCCACCTCGATTGCCGGCCGACCCGCACGGGGCCGGCCCGTCCAGGTCCGCCGGTCACCCGCCCAGCCGCCCCGGATGTGTCGAAAGCGTGCACAGAACTGACGTTCCCTGGCATGTCGTTCGACATCGACGGCACCCACTGGTCACACCTTGACCAGTTCTGGCCGAGCTGGCCGGATGACCACTGCGGCAACGTGCCGGCCGTACCTTCGAGGCACGTCAGACCACGAGAGCGAGTCGAGGATCCCCACGTGCACGATGCGCCGATCTATGCCCAACTGATCTCCGAACGCGGCGACATACCGACGCTCGTGCGAAGCGAGGCCCGTCGGCTGCAACGCGACTTCGAGTGGATCCTCAGCTGGGATCCGTCGACGGGCGCCCCGCTTCCCGCGTCCACCGCACGGCCGTCGTCCGGCGCCCGACGCCCCTTCGCCCCCACCCCGGATCCCGACGACCGGCTCGACACACGCGGCCCCTGACGGCCGGCCGAACGCGACCGGAGGCCGAGGACCGGCCGGACACACCTGGCGGCCGACGACCGTCGAACGCCGACCGGTGACCGTCTGCTCCATCGGCCGGCAGGTCCCGGGCGGCCGATGGAGCAGCTCGTCCCGACGGGCTGTTAAAGGACGCCGGGTTCGCAGCCCGGCCGTTCGGCGGGGAACGGGTCGAGCCCAGCGCCGATCCGGGTCACCAGATCGGCGACCGTCGCACCCGTGGCCCTGTGCCAGGTCCCCGCGCGCCGGAGCATGGCGTGGTCACCGCCCTCGACCCGCACGGCGCTCGCGGAGGATCCCGCCTCCGCGGCCCGGCGGACGAGGGCGAACGACTCCGCGGGGTCGGTGACCCGGTCCCGGTCGCCGTGCAGCACGATGACGCGTTTGCCCCGGAGGTGGGCCACCGGCTCACCCTCCGGGCACCAGGGCGCCAGCGCCACCACGGCCCGGACCTGGGGCGCGGCCGCGGCCCGCAGGGCGGCGCGCCCGCCCATCGAATGGCCCACGAGCACGACGGGCACCTCCCCCACCAGAGCGGCGAGTTCGTCCAGTGCCCGCAGAACGTCGGCGACGGGGTCGGCGTCCACGCCGTTCCACCCCCGGTAGCGGTAGCGCACCTGCCCGACGAACGCGTTCCCGTCCGGCAGGGCCCGCGTCACGGAGCGCACGAACGGCCGCATCCGGGCGCGTGCCGCATTCCACGGCCGCAACGGGTCCTTGCTGTCGACGGTTCCACCGTGAAGGATCAGTACGGCGGCACGCGCGGGACCCGCGTCCGGACGGACGACATGACTCGGCCGCAGCGCCACGGGGGCGCCGCCCGCCCGGGACCGGGACACATCATCGGCGGACATCCGCGCAGAACCTCGCATGACACCTCTCCTCCTCGCGACGCTCCCGCACGCCTCGCACCGGACCGTGAGGAGGGATCGTCTCACCGGCCGGAGGCCGGCGGCCACTGGTCGCCGACCACCTACCACCGGCCACCTACCACCCCTTCATCCGTAGCCGACCAAGCCGTGGGTTCAGCCCGTGTCCTCGGGCCGCGCGCGGTAGCCGTCGCGCCACTCCTGGTAGAAGCGCCAGAGGCGTGCCGCCTGTGGGCAGCGTCCCGACTCCCGTCGGCACGTACGGCAGTTGCCGACGTGACTGATGTAGGCGGTCTCGGGGGCGTCCCGCCCCGGCTCCGGATTCGGCATGGCCCTCGGCACCTGTCGGTGCGACGCGCACCGGCGCGACGTCGCTTCTGATGCCGTGCTTCCGCGCCAAGGGCCTCGGCGGATGCACCTGCCGAGAACTCCCGTGCCCGGCCCGCGGATCTCAGCGGCCGGCGTGCGGCTTCCGGGCTCCCGCCGACGGCCGCCCGGTTCCCGTGTCAGTCGAGGAGGTCGGCGCCGTACTCCTCCGTCGCGGGGAAAGGCCTGCCGACCCGGGACCTGCGGACTGTCAGCCGGGCCACCTCGAAGTCCATCTCGGAGGCTTCGGGAGGCGGCGGCGGGTGGTAACGCCCGGCGCATACGGACAGGTTGACGATGAGATAGGCGTGCCAGGATCTGCCCACTCCGCGCCGGTCGTCGAAGACCTGGATCCCGTTCACCCACCACACGACCCGCTGGGCGCCGAACTCGACCATGAGGTCGACCCAGGCACCCGGCCGAATGGCGGGGTTCCGGTAATAGCGGTGGGTGTTGCGTACGTGGTTGGACAGTTCCAGCAGGTCCGGGTTGTCGGGGTGGTACTCGAAGACGTCGATCTCCTGACCGCCGTCCCGCCATGTCCAGACGGCCGGCCAGGCTCCGGTCACCGTCGGCAGCTTGACCCGCGTCTCCAGCACGTCCCCCGTACGGACCATGAAGCCGTCCGCGCTGCCCTCGGTGGTGAGGAGGCCCGCGTCCCAGTCACCGTCCGGGCGTCGCGTGGCCAAGAAGCGGCCCGTCCGGCAGTAGGCGGGGTCGGTCACCAGATGGTCGAGTTTCCCGTCGTCCGGATTGACCGGTCCGCCGTCGGGATAGGCCCAGGAACGGCCCGCGACCCATTGACGAGGCGAGGCGAAATCCGCCGTGAAGACGACATCGGACACGCGGCACTCCTCGATGACGACGTTGCGCTTACCTCCAGGTTCTCCCCAAGCACCGGACATCCACGCCCTGTTCACGACAACCCGCCACAAAACAACCCATCGGGGTGAACCGGTCGTACTCCGGCGCACCATGTCTTCGGCCTGCCGCGCCTCGCACCACGGCTCGCGCTCCGTACCCGCCCCACGGCGCCCGGTTCGGCCGGCTGCCTGGTCGGGCGCCGCGTCCCGCGCACCCGACCAGGCTCCGCCGGCTACAGGTAGGGGCGGGTGATCAACTCGATGGCATGGCCGGCCGGGTCCTTGAAGTACACGCCCCGGCCGCCGTGTTCGTTGTTGATCTCGCCCGAGCGCCGCATCCGGGGATCGGCCCAGTGCTCGATGCCGTCGTCACAGAGCCGCCGGTAGGCCCGGTCGAACAGCTCGTCGTCGATCAGGAACGCGTAGTGCTGCATCTGGATGTCCACCGGGGGCTCGGCGAACTGCAGCAGCACGCCGTCCGTCAGCTGGATGTTGGTGAAAGGACCCCAGGACGGCGCTTGCGGCAGTTCCAGCAGCTCCCGGAAGAAGCGTGCCGACTCGTGGCGGTCCTTGGCTGCGATGATGGTGTGATTGAAGGTGACTGTCATTCGACTGACCTCAGTAGTGCTCGACACGGAAAAAGGACTCGCGGTGCACAAACACTGGGAGGTCCACGTGCCGGACTGAGACGGTGCCTTCGGCGCACCCATCGGGCGATCAGCCCTCCACCGGATCGCCCATCTGTGTGTGGCTCGACGCCGGTCCGGTGTTCACGTCGGTGACGCTACTTGATCCGGTCGACCACTACAACGCCCCCGGGCGCGGCAGACTGAACGCCATGACTTCACCGGACCCCAAGGCCGACCTTCACCGCTATCTGCAGTCGGCTCGCGACGCCCTGATCTGGAAGCTCGAGGGTCTCTCGGAATACGACATCCGCCGCCCGTTCACCCCTACCGGGACCAACCTGCTCGGTCTGGTGAAACACGTGGCCACGATCGAACTGGGTTACCTCGGCGACACCTTCGGACGGCCGTCCGGTGAGCCGCTCCCCTGGCTGGAGCACGCCCACGAGACGAACGGGGACATGTGGGCCACCGCGGACGAGACACGCGAGTTCGTCGTGGGGCTCTATCGCCGGGCATGGGCTCACGCGGACGCGACGATCGACGCGCTGCCGCTGGAGACGACCGGCACGGTCCCGTGGTGGCCCGCCGGGAAGAACGAGGTGACGTTGCATCACGCGGTCGTTCGCGTGCTCGCCGACACCCAGCGGCACGCCGGGCACGCCGACATCATCCGCGAACTCATGGACGGCGCCGCCGGGATGAACGAGGACAACGACAGCCTGATGCCGGGTGACTCGGCGTGGTGGGAGGATTATCGGGCGCGGCTGGAGCAGGCGGCCCGGGACGCCGACAAGAACGGCTGAGACCGGCGCCGGATCAGCCGGGCCGGCCGGGTGCCGAGGACGTCACGCACCCGGCCAGGCCCCGCGCCCCGCCAGGTCGAGGACGAGAGCGGCGATGTTCCACGCGTCGTCCTCACCCCGGTGATGCCGCCCCTCCAGGGGCAGTTGGGCCAGGCGCAGGGCCTGCGCCATCCCCGGCCGCTTCCGCAGCCCGTGAGCGGCGGTGAAGACCGCCTTGGCGTTGGCGTGCCGGCGGCCGAAGGGGTACGGAGTCTCCGCGGCGGCGCACTGACGCGTGAACTGATGACGGTCGTAGTCGCCCCAACTCGCCCACGGCCGCTCCCCCGTACGATGTCGAGCGGCCAACTCACGGCAGGCCTCTGCGAATTCGAGCCCCTTCTCGACCTCGTCCTGCGTCAGTCCGGTGAGCTCGGTGCAGAAGGCGCTGACCGTCGACCGCGCGGGCCTCACCAGAAGCCGGTGCTTCTCCAGCCGGACGCCTTCGTCCAGGTCGACGACCGTCAGGCCGATCTCGATGATCTCGTTCACCGCTCCGGGCGGAGGCGGACCCTCCCAACAGGTCGCCTCGACATCGACGACGTTCAACAGCCTTCCGGAACTCTTCATGCGGGCGAGCGTAGAAGGCGGCACGCCACCGCGTCGCGCGGTTTTCCGCCCCGCCCCGCTCGTCCGCAGGAGACCTCGCCGCCAGGAGACTCAGAAGCGACGGCAGCCGTACCTCAGCTCACGGGCGCGGCCAGGGACGTCCGCCGATGCGCTCGATGCCCGTGTTGAAACGCCGCAAGTAGGAGGCGAACGCGGCGATGTCGTCCTCCGGCCAGTCGGCCATGACGCGGTCCAGCGCGTCGATGAGCCCCTGCCGCTCCTCGTCCAGGAGCCGCGCCCCTTCGTCGGTGATGCGGAACTTGCGGGCCATGCCCCCGTCGGGGTCGGGGATGCGCTCGACGAGCCCGGAACGCATCGCCGCCGCGGTCTGCCGGTTGAGGGTGGAGTCGTCGAGTCCGAAAGCGTCGCTCAACTCACCGATCGACATGGGCCCCTGGATCCGGATACGGCTGAGCAGGATGTACGCGCTGCGCTCCAGGACACCGTCCTTGGTGCGGCCGCCTCTGTGGTTCATCCATCCGTGGCGGCTGAGCAGCATCTGCTCGTACTCGACCTCGTGTGTGGGCTTGACCATCCGCCTGCCGCCTCCCGGTGTCTCCTGAGCCGCGCGTCCCGCGCACATCGGTGCGGCCCGGCTTCATGGTCCCACACCCCCATGCACGGCCCACATCACATGCATGAACCACATCACATGCGCGATACATAAGACATGTACGATGCACATCCCTTGCCCCGCAGACAGACCCGAGGAGTCCCTGATGGACGCCCCCCAGCCCTCCGCCCGAGCGGGCGGCGTGGTCGCCACGCTCGCCCTCGCCGGCACCGTGGCGGCGATCATGCAGACGCTGGTCACCCCGCTGATCGCCGAGCTGCCCCAGATCCTGCACACCACGCCCGCGAACTCCGCCTGGGTCATCACCGTCACCCTGCTGGTCGCGGCCGTCTGCGTCCCGGTCTCCGGCCGCCTGGGCGACCTGGTCGGCAAGCGGCGGATGCTGCTCGCCTGCTCCATCCCGCTCATGGCGGGCTCGGTCGTGTGCGCGCTCTCCTCGTCCGTCGTCCCGATGATCGTCGGACGAGGCCTCCAGGGCATGGGCATGGGCATCGTGCCGCTCGGCATCGCCCTGCTGCGCGACGTGGTGCCGGCGGAGAAGCTGAGCTCCTCCATCGCGCTGGTCAGCGCCTCCATGGGCATCGGCGGCGGCCTCGGCCTGCCCATCGCCGCCGCGGTCGCCCAGTACACGAACTGGCGCGTCCTCTTCTGGGGCTCCGCCGTGCTGGCCCTGGTGATCGGAACGCTGATCTGGTTCCTCATCCCGGACGTGCCGGCCAGCGCCAAGGGTCAGCGCTTCGACGTCCTCGGCGCGCTCGGACTCGGCGCCGGCCTGGTCTGCCTGCTCCTCGGCGTCTCCAAGGGCGCCGACTGGGGCTGGGGTTCCGCGACGACGCTCGGGCTGTTCGTCGCCGCCGTCGTGGTCCTGATCGCCTGGGGCGCCTGGGAGATGCGTGCCAAGGACCCGCTGGTCGACCTGCGCACCACCGCCCGCCCCCGGGTCCTGCTCACCAACGTCGCCTCGATCTTCGTCGGCTTCAGCATGTACGCGAGCATGCTGATCATCCCGCAGCTGCTCCAGTTCCCCGAGGCCACCGGCTACGGCCTGGGCCAGTCGATGCTGGCGGCGGGCCTGTGGATGGCACCCGGCGGCATCATGATGATGATCGTCTCCCCGTTCGGCGGGAAGCTGACGGACGCCCGCGGCCCGAAGTTCACGCTGATCTGCGGTGTCCTCGTCGTCGCCCTCGGCTACGGGCTGTCGCTGGTCCTCATGGGCTCGGCCTGGGGTCTCATGCTGACCCTCATGGTCACCAGCAGCGGTATCGGCCTCGCCTACGGTTCGATGCCGGCCCTGATCATGAGCTCGGTCCCGCTCTCCGAGACCGCCGCGGCCAACGGCTTCAACACGCTGATGCGCTCGCTGGGCACCTCGGTCGGCGCGGCCGTCGTCGGCGTCACCCTCGCCCAGATGACGACCAGCGCGGGCGGCTACACCTTCACCTCCGAGGACGGTTTCCGCACCGGACTCATCGTCGGTGGATGTGTCGCCCTGGTGGCCGCGGCCATCGCCGCCCTGATTCCGGCCGTCCGCGCCACCGCCGGAGACGACGAGGCCGGCCTCACGGCCACGCCGGAAGCGGCCACGGCCACCCGCTGAGGTTCACGCACCACCCGCACCGGTTCCGACGGCCCCCTCCGCCGGAACCGGTGCGTTCACGTTTCCGCCACCGCCGTCGGCCTTCCCAGGTAGGTGAGGGGCCCCGGGTCGTCGACGGGAATCTCGTGGAAACCGAGACGGTCGTAGAACGCCCTGGCCGGTTTGTTCGCGGTGACCATGCCCAGGTGGACCGCCCGCACCCCGCGGTCGTGCAGTGCGGCGAGGAAGGTGTTCATCAGCGCTCTGCCGTGGCCGCGCCGCTGGAAGTCCGGCAGCAGGTCGATGTGCAGGTGCGCCGGATAGGCGGCGAGTTCGGGCAGGATCATGCGCTCGGGGGTGTGCAGCAGCCCGACCATCACCTCGCCGGGTGTGCGCGGCGGCGTCGTGGGCTCGGGATAGCGGTGCGCGACCCGAGGGATCCATGTGCCGCGGAACCGGGCGGCGAAGTCCGCGGTGTCTCCGGTGCCGACCACATAGCCGACCGCCCGGCCGCTCCCGTCGTCGAGGACGAAGGCCAGGCCGGGCTCCAGATGGCAGTAGGGCGCCGCGAAGAGCGTCGGCATCAGCTCCTCGTCGGGATACAGGGCACGCGAATCCCCGCCGAGGTCCGCGGTCCTCACGCACACCTCCGCGACGGCGGCGCGGTCGGCGGGCCGGTAGGGGCGAATGGTCGGCACTGGGTTCATGGGGGCATCCTCCCCCGCATGGGAGCGCTCCCACAAGAGGCCCGCTCGCACCTTCCGCGACGCGGGACGCCCGGGCACCATCCGGCACGAGGCGCCGCGAGGTGCCATGCTGAAGTACCGGATCATGACCTGGGAGCAGGGAACGACGGCAGCGTGAGGACAGTGACTCGGCCGAACCGAGCGACGATCTGGAACCGGTTCATGGCATCCGACCCGGGCCTGCTGCGGCTCATGGCCGGACTGCGGACCGTCGGCGCGATCGCCCTCACCCTCGCCGTCCTCGGCCTGATGGGCTCCGGTCCCAGCCGCATGGTGACCGGAGCCATGACCGCCATGGTCGCCACGTTCTCCATCAAGGAGAAGCACCGCGGCGAACAGGCCGTCACGCTGGCGCTCGGCCTGCCCGTGGCGGTCATGGCGATGTCGCTGGGCGCGCTGCTGCGCGGTCATTCGGTCGCGAGCGACGCGTGCTTCGTCGCCCTGATCTTCGCCGCGGTCTACTGCCGCCGGTACGGAGACCGCGGTACGGCGCTCGGGCTGATCGCCTTCCAGATCTACTTCCTGTCCCTGTTCGGCGGAGCGACCTACGCTTCGCTTCCCGAACTCTGGGCGACACTGGCCATCGGCTTCGCCTGCAGTGCCCTGGTGCGCTTCGCCGTCATCGCCGAGTCGACCGAGCGGGTCCTGGGACGGCTGCGCAAGGCGTTCCGGGCTCGGGTGGCCCAGTTGGTGTCCGTCCAGATCGACCTTCTCGACGCCGGTCAGGACGAGGTCGAGAAGGCCCTGGACGACGTACGGCTGCACACCGCGCGACTGCACGAGAGCGCGATGATGATCCAGGACCGACTGGACGAGGGAACCGCGAACGGTGCGACCGCCTCACTGCTCCAGCGGCGGGTCGCCGAGGCCGAGATCGCCGCGGAACGGCTCGGCGTCCTCATCCTCACCGCGCGCAGCGCCGAACAGGCCGACACGCTCGCCCTGCATCTGCCGCACGCGCCGCTGCCCGCGCCGGGAGACCGGCTCCGGAAGCAGGACGACACCATCGCGACGCTGCACCGCGACCTCGAAGCACTGCAAGTACTCGTCGTGGGCCCGGTCTCGGGTGAGCGCGGCGCCGGGGTGGCCCAGCTCCGCAACCGGCTGCTCGGCTACCGGGACGAGGAGAACCTGCCGCACGCCCCGGCGGCCGTGCAGGACGTCTTCCGCGGCATCGGCGAGGCGACGCGGGCCGCCCTCGGACTGCGGCTGGCGCTCGACGGTCCCCAGGACGAATCCGACGACTCCCCCGAGACGAAACGTTCCCGCGAGGAGCTGGACGCCGAGGACGCCTCCATCGCCGCCGAGGAGGGCGAAGAGGACGAGCCTCACCCCACGGGACTTGACCGGCCGACGACCCGGGCGGCGGTACAGGTCTCGGTCGGGTCGACCCTGGCCATCGTCGGCGGGGAACTGCTCTCCCCGCAACGGTGGTACTGGGCGGTGCTGACGTGCTGGGTCGTCTTCCTGAACACCTCCTCGACCGGGGAGATCCTGGTTAAGGGCTATCGCCGACTGCTGGGGACGATCCTCGGCGTGGTCGCGGGTGTCCTTCTGGCAGGCGTGGTGGGTGGCCACACCTGGACCGCGTTCGCCTTGGTCCTGGTGTTCATCTTCGCCATGTACTTCACCGCCCCTGTGTCGTACGTCCTGATGTCCTTCTTCGTGACGGCGATGCTGGGGCTGCTGTACACGGTGCTCAACACCTACAGTCCGGCAGTGCTCGTCCTGCGGATCGAGGAGACGGCGCTCGGCGCGATCTGCGGGATGGTCGCGGCCATCGTCGTCCTTCCGGTGCAGACCGACCGCCGTACGGACGAGCTCCTCGCCGCCGTGCTCGTCCGACTCGGGGACGTCAGCGGTGCGGCGGTGGAGCAGCTCAGCGGCGGTATCGCCCTCGACCTGCTGGGCAAGGCCCGCGAGCTGGACGTGGCCCTGGACAAACTGCGGGCCTCCACCAAACCCCTGACCCACCCGATCACTCCGTGGCGGGCCCGCCGTCAGACCGCCCGTTACATCGTCGCCCTGCTGGAGACGTGCGCCTATCACGCGCGTTCACTGGCGGCGACGGCCGAACTCCTCCCCTACAGCAGGTCGGTCGCCGCGGATCCCCGGCTCAAACTGGCGGGCCGCCGGATCAGCCACAACATCGACGTCCTCGTCGCCCGGGTGGCGGCGGACGCCGGGGACGGTGTCGCGGAGACCGGGGCGAGCCTCGCCGCCATGCTGGAGTTGGACACGCCGGACTCGCCCCGGCACGACCGCGTCACGGGCCGTGTCCTGCGCCATCTGCAGCGTCTCGACGAAGGGGTGATCGGTCTGGCCCGCCCGCTGGGGGTGCGGATCTCGACGCCCGGCAAGAAGCCCGCCCGGAGCGGGGCACGGTAGCCGCGGTGAAGAGTCGCGCGGGCCCGCGACGACGGCATGGCGCGGTGGCCGGGGCGGGGGCATGGCACCGTGGCCGGGCGCCCGGGGGTCTGCTCAGCCCACGTTCCACAGGAACCGGTGCGTATGGATCCCGAAGTAGGGGAACGACTGCACCTGCCGGACGCCTTCGATCTGCCGTACGACGTCGTTGACGAAGTCCAGCAGATCCCGCGGTCCGGGACACACGACCTCGGCGAACAGATCGAAGCCGCCCGACGTCAGGACCGCGTAGACGACCTCGGCCCGTTCGGCCAGCGCGTCGGCGACCGCTCGCGGATCGCCGTCCACGGCGATGCCGAGCAGAGCCATCGCCTGTCCGCCCATGCCCATCGGGTCGGTGACGCCGACGACCTGGACCGCCTGCGAGTCGAGCAGGCGTTGCAGGCGCTGGCGGGCCGCCGACGCGGACAGCCCGACCTTGGGGCCGAGTTCGGCATAGGCGATACGGCCGTCGATCTGCAGTTCGCGCAGGATGGCCCGGTCGATCTCGTCCACGCTGTTCCTCTCCGGCTGACCCGGTCCAAGGTTAACGGGGCCGTTCAGCCGGCCAGTTCGGCCAGGGCGGCGGCGAAGACCTCGGTGTGCCGGTCCACGTCCTCCTCGGTGGTCGCCGGACACATGAGCGCCATGTTGTGGAACGGCGTCAGCAGGATGCCGCGGTTGGCGAGGTACAGGTGGAGGAAGTCCTCCAGCTCGGTGTCCGCCGCCGCGGCCGATTCCGTTCCGGTGCGCGGTGCGGGGTCGGCGAACCGGTATTCCGTACGGGCTCCGAGCCGGCTCACCGACCACGGCAGGCCCCAGCTGTCGATTCCCGCCCGCACACCCGCCTCGAAGCGTTCGGAGAGCTTGGCCATCGTGTCGAACGCGGCGTCGGTGAGGACGTGTTCCAGGGTCGCGCGCGTCGCCGCGGTGGAGAGGGCGTTCCCGGCGAGCGTGCCGCCGACACCGCCCATGTCGACCAGGTCGAGATCGGCGCGGCCGAGCAGCTTGTCGGCGAGTTCGGCCGAGAGCCCGTACGCGCCGGCCGGGATCCCTCCGCCGATCGCCTTGCCGATCGTGAGCATGTCCGGCTCCAGGCCCCAGGCGGCGGTGCAGCCACCGGGGCCGGCGGAGAAGGTGTGCGTCTCGTCGTTGATGAGGAGGCTTCCGTAGCGGCGCGTCAGGGCACGGACGCCCTCCAGGTAGCCCGGCTCGGGCAGCACGATGCCGATGTTGGTGAGCGCGGGCTCCATGAGGACGGCGGCGACGTCGCCGTGCGCGAGCTCGCGCTCCAGCTGCTCCAGGTCGTTGAACTCCGCGACGCGGCTGGTGAGGGTGACATCGCAGGGGGCTCCGACGTTTCCGGGGCGGGCGGTGCCGTGTCCGTCCGGGCCGACGACGATCAGCGACTCGTCGACGCTGCCGTGGTAGCTGTAGCTGTTCACCAGGATCTTCGGGCGGCCGGTGACCGCCCGTGCCAGGCGGATGGACCAGCGGTTGGCGTCGGTCGCGGTGAGCGAGAAGCTCCAGCGCGCCAGACCGAAGCGGCGGGTCAGTTCGGCGCCCACCCATTCCGCGTCCTCGGTGGGCAGCATCGCGGTCGCGCCGCCGCTCTCGGCGAACCTCGTCCGCACCGCCTCGGCGACCACCTCGGGTGAGTGACCGGCCATCGCGCCCGTGTCGCCGAGACAGAAGTCGATGTACTCGTGCCCGTCGATGTCGGTGACGCGGGCGCCGCGCGCGCTGTCCAGATAGCGCGGGAAGGCACCGGCGGTCTTGTTCATCCAGGTCATCGGCACTCTGCCGAACAGGTGCTCGGCGCGCTCGTACGCGGCCCTGGACCGCGGGTTGCGGCGCTCCGCCTCGGCGCTCTCCCGAGCCAGGAGCTGGTGCAGGCGTGTGCGGTCCATCAAGGGCTCCTCTGTCGGTGAACCCGGTCGGCGAGCTCGGTCGACGCCACGTTCGGCGAGCGGATTCGGCCAGCGTACGAACGTATACGGCGCCGAAGCAAGCCCAAGCACTCGATTCAATTGCACAAACAACTGATTCGACCGTCACTCTCGTCATGACGCTCGATCCGGCAGCCGCGGGGGCGGGCGTGCCGGCCGGAGCCCGCTCGTACGGGTGAGGGTGACGGGACTCCCGGCATTCGGATGACAGGACGGCAGGACGACCCGACGACCTGACGACCTGACGACCGGGAACGGGGTCCGCGGGCGGATCCGGTCCGACCGCCCGCCACCCCGCTCCGCCCGGGTGCCGGAGCCGGCTACCGGGCGGCCTCCGGGGCCCACACCCGGTCCGCGAAGTCCAGGAAGTTCCTGCCGAGGATCTTCTCGATGCGCTCCGAGGTGTAGCCGCGTTGTTCCAGAAGGCGGACGAGCTCCCGGAACTGGTCCACTCCGCGCAGGTCGAGCACGAAGGGAAGCGTGTCGTCGCGCTCCCCCGCCGCCCCGACACCCGCCTGGCGCCGCAGGGCCACATGCTCGGCGAGATGCGAGCGGTACGCGTCGAGGTCGTCGATGGACGTCACGGTCCCGTCGGTGCCGATGCCTACGTGGTCCTCGCCGCACACGTCGACCGCGTGGACGATGTGCTCCACGACGTCGGCGGCCGTCGCGTGACCCGACACGTTCAGGAAGGGCATGAAGTAGATGCCCACGAAGCCGCCGCGCGAGGCCACCAGGCGCAGTTCCTCGTCCGTCTTGTTGCGGGGGAGATCGGCGAGCGCGCGGCAGCCGGTGTGGTTGATCGACACGGGGCCCCGCGCCGTCTTGGCGGCCTCCAGACAGGTCCGCTCACCGCTGTGGGAGAGGTCGACCATCAGGTGGTGCTCGTCGAGCGCCTCGACGACACTCCGGCCGAAGTCGGTCAGGCCCCGGTTCTCCGACGCCATGGAGCCGTCGCCGATGTGATTGGCCTGGTTGTACGTGAGCTGGACGACCCTGACACCGAGATCGGCGAACGTGGCGATGCGCCCCGTGTCCTCGCCGACCGCGACGGCGTTCTGGAAGCCGTAGACGACACCGATCCTGCCCTCCTCCCTGGCCCGGCGGATGTCCGCGGCCGTGCGGACCTTGAGGAGGTCGGCCGCGTTGTCCCGGATGATCCCGTCCCAGACGGCGATCTCGTGGAGCGTGTGCTCGTAGGGCGCCAGATCGCCCATCGTGTAGCCGAGGGTGATGTTGACGGCGGTGAGGCCGGAGGCGTGGGCGTCGGCCAACGTGCGGGCGTCGACGGTCATCTGCTCGCTGGAGGGGTTGAGCTGCGCGGCGGCCTCGGCCGACTGGGGGGCGTTCGGATTGTCGAGCTGCCCGAGCGCGTTGATGATCATGGGAAGGTCGGTCATCGGGTCTCCTCGACAGAGTGGGTCGACTCGGCGGGGCGGCTCGCGTCGACGGGGTGGGTCACAGCGGGCTCTTCGGACCCGGGGCCCTGAGCGCCCTCGGTCCGCCCGGCGCCGGGGGCGGTGCCGTCGAAGTCCCGGCGCTCGAAGCGTCGGCCGCGCTTGACGGTCAGCGTGACGCTGCGCAGATGCGCGATGTCCCGCAGCGGATCGTCCTCCAGGACGACGAAGTTGGCGAGCTTGCCCGCTTCGACAGTGCCCATGATGTCCTCGGCCCCGGCGCTCCGGGCACCGATCAGCGTGGCCGAGCGCAGCACCTGCGCGGGTGACATCCCGCAGCGCCGCACGAGGAACTCCAACTCCTCGTAGAGGGCGGGGAAGGGGTCCCCGGGGTCGGTCTCGTAGTCCGTGCCGGTCGCGATCTCCACACCGGCCCGGTGGGCCTGGGCGGTGAGCACGGCGGCGAGTTCGGTGTTGGCCGCAGCCCGCGCCGCGTCCTCGGGACCCTCGCCCGCGAGGGCCTCGCTCGCCCACATGCCCGCGGTCGCGTCGAGGACCGTGCCCCGCCGCCGCATCAGGGCGAACAGTTCCTCGACCCGGGGGTCGTCACCGGCGGCGAAGCGCTCGTGGTCGACCTTCGGCTTGGTCTTGTAGCTGGTCAGCGGTTCGTCCGTGCCCTCGAAGGCGAGCAGGGTGACATGGGAGACGCTGTCGGCGCCGGCCTCGACGATCTGGCCGGGCGAGGCCGGGAAGACGGTGGCGTGGGCCCAGACGGGGATGCCCTGGCGGTGCGCCTCCTCGGTGACGGCGGCGACGGTGGCGTGGTCGAGATCCGCGTACACCTTGATCGCGGAGGCGTGGGTCCCGCGCGCCAGGGCGACGGCGATCCGCAGGTCGGTGTCCTTCGTGATCGCCTGCATCCACGGAACGGCACCGGGCGTCTCACCCTGGGACACCTGGTGGGTGCGCGGGTCGTCGAAGAAGCCGGGGCCTGCCATCAGCGCGGCGTAGCGGACGTCGGGGCCGGGGATCTCGCCGACGAGCGTCGCCCTCGCCAGGTCACCGACCTGGCGCAGGTCGTCGGCCATGTCGCGGATGGCCGTGACCCCGCTGTGGACGAGCCGGTGCAGCACCGCCTCGGCGACGGGCCGGTCCGGCGGCGTCGCGATGTGCTGGTGGGCGTCGATCAGACCGGGGATGACGAAACGTCCGTCGAGGTCGAAGACCTGGGCGTCGGCGGGCAGGGTCCCGGCGATCACGACATCGTCCCCGACGGCACGGATGACCGGACCGTCGATAACGATCGACGTCGAGGTCCGGACCGGACCACCGGTTCCGTCGAACAGTGTCGCGCCGCGGTACACCGCGACGGCTCCCTTCACCGCGGGCGCGTGCGGGGTCGGTGCGCCCGAAGTCTCGTCCGTCATCTTCACCTCAGTAGTAGCTCTTACCGGAGCGGCTCCGTCCGGCGCGACTCCGTTCGGACCGGCTCTGTCCGGACCGGCTCTGTCCGGACCGGCTCTGTCCGGACCGGCTCTGTCCGGACCGGCTCTGTTCGAACCGGGGACGCCTGAAAGATCTTGTTACGCTCTACGTAACAGACGTATCGTCTTTCGCAACATGCGCTACCGTACGCTCGCATCTCACGTCGTCACAAGGAGGGGCCGGAAGTGCCCGCAGCACCCCGCACCGCGGTGGACAAGGCCTTGGACCTGGTCGAGGCCGTGGCCCGTGCCTCCCAGCCCCCGCGTCTCGTCGACCTCGCCGAGGAGGTCGGGCTGCACCGCGCGACCGCCTACCGCGTGCTCGTCGACCTGGTCCGGCGTGGCTGGGTGCTGCGCGCCGGCGACCGCTATCTGCCGGGCACGGCAGTCCTGCAACTGTCGTCCTCGGCGGCCCGGAACTCGCTCGGCGCCCTCGCCCGGCCGGTTCTCGCGGCGCTGTCCGAGCGCACCGGCATGATGGTCAACCTTCAGGTGCCCGAGGTCGACCGGTCCCGCGTGATCGACGTCGTACGACCCGACCGTCTGGCGATGATCAGCAGTCTGACCGGCCAGGCACTCCCCGTTCACCGGTTCGCCGGCCCGCTCGCCCTGGTCGCCGCCCTCTCCCCCGCCGACCGGGTCCCCTATCTGCGCGCCGCGGAGGAGTCCGGGTATCCGCTGGAGGGACCCGACGGGCTGCTGGCCGACATCGAGAACGCCGAACGCACCGGATTCGCCGTCGAGTACGGGCGCAACGAGCAGCCGGTCGCCTCGCTCGCCCGCGCCGTGGTCACGCGTCCGGGCGCCCCCGTCTGCGCCCTCACCCTGGTCGGACTGGGCCCCGACTTCGGCGAGGCGCGGCTTCCCGGTCTGCGGGAGCGACTGCGCGAGGCGACGGAGGAACTGGCGCGGATTCTCTCCAACCCCGGAACCTCCGAAGTCACCGGAGTCCCCTCGGCCACCGAGGCCACCGAGGCCACCGAGGCCACCGAGGCCACCGGCCAAGCGTCGCCCCTGCCCTCGTCCCCGTCCCGGACCACGTCCGCTCCCCTCACCCCCTCCCCCGACGCTTCCCCGTCCCCGTCCCCGTCGACCGAAGGCCCGGCATGAGCGAGATCCTCTTCCTCGACGGGGCGCAGACGCGCGCCGCACTCGATCCGCGGCGCGTCCTGGACGCCGTGGCCACGGCCCTCGTCGCCATCGGCCGCGACGAGGTCTCCGTACCGCCGCGGATCGCCGCGCACACTCCGCACGGACTGCTCGGCGCGATGCCCGGCCATGTGCCCGGTCTCGGGCTCGCGGCCAAGCTGGTCTCGGTGTTCGCCGACCCGGCACGGCCGGGCCGCAGCAGCCACCGGGGGATCGTCGCGCTCTTCGACGAGACCGACGGTCGTCCGCTGGCCCTGATGGACGCGGAGCCTCTCACCGAGATCCGTACCGCGGCGGCGGCCACACTGAGCGCCCGCGCGCTGGCCCGTCCGGACGCCGACCGGGTCGCCGTCATCGGGACGGGCGCGCAGGCGCGCGCCCAGATCGCACTGCTCGCGGCCGTGGCCCCCGAGACCCCCGTCTCCGTCGCGGGCCGCGATCCCGGGCGCGCCGGGAGCGCCGCCGCGCTCCACCCCGCCGGCAACGTGGAGGAGCGCATCGAGGACGCGGTACGCGGGGCCGGCACGGTGTTCTGCTGCACCGGCGCCGTCCTCCCGGTGATCCGTCGGGCATGGCTGGCCCCCGGCACCCACATCAGCTCGGTGGGCGGCTCCCACGGGCCCGAGCTGGACGCCGAGACGGTCCGGGACGCCACCCTCTTCGCCGAATGGCACGGCGCCGCCACGACCCGGCCCCCCTCCGGCGCCCACGAGTTGCAGGACCTCCCGCCCGAGCGGCGCGTGACGCTCCTCGGCTCGGTCCTCGGCGGCGAACACCCCGGGCGGCGCGACGAGGACGAGCTCACGCTGTTCAAGTCGACCGGCCACGCCGCTCTGGACGTCGCGGCCGCCCATGTCGCCTTCGCCGTCGCCCGCGCCGAGGCATGGGGCACGCGTATCACCCTGTGAGGCGGCGCCCCGTGAGCGTCGGTCCCGCTCGTCGGCGCCGGCATCACCCGGTGACCGATGGGCCCCGTGGACTTTCCTCCCCCGGTTCGGCCATGCTGAAGGGTGTTTCCGCCGGTCCGCGGGCGACCCCGGATGCCACGGCCGCAGTCCCGGACAGGCCGGTCCGGAACAGGCCGCGGGCGCGACGGAGCACGACGCGGAGGAGGCCGGTGCCCCATGAGAGTGACCGGAGCGGACGGCGGCGGAGTGCGGGAACGGCTGGGCAGCGCCCTGTTCACCCGGGTCGCGGGCCCGGACGGACCGAAGAACCGCGCCCGTATCCACGGCACGCCCGGGCCCCGCTGGTTCGGCCCGGACCGACCCATCCGCACCGTGCACGGGGACGCGTCGATGTTCATCGGCGGCCTCTCCGCGCTGCTGCTCCAGTCGCTGCACCCGCTCGCCATGGCCGCCGTCTCCGCGCACTCGGGCTTCCGCGGGGACCCATGGGGAAGACTCCAGCGCACCAGCACCTTCCTCGCGGTGACGACCTACGGCACGGCCGAGAGCGCCCAGGACGCCTGCGACCGGGTACGGGCGGTCCATGAGCGGGTGCGCGGTGTGACCTCGGAGGGAACGCCGTATCACGCGGCGGATCCCCACCTCCTCGGGTGGGTCCACGTCGCGGAGATCGACAGCTTCCTGCGCGCGCATCAGCGGTACGGCTCGCGGCCGCTCTCCGCAGCCGACTGCGACGCCTACGTGGCGGACACGGCCCGCGTCGCCTCCGCGCTGGGCGTCCTGGACCCGCCCACGAACCGTGCCGAGCTCGCGGACCGGCTGAACGCGTACCGCGGCGAGGTGCGCGCGACGGCACAGGCCCGCGATGCCGCGCGCTTTCTCCTGCTGGACCCGCCGGTGCCGCTCGTGGCCCGCCTGCCGTACGGGGTGCTCGCCGCGAACGCGGTGTCCCTGCTGCCCGCTTGGGCCGCCGCCGAACTCCGGCTGCCACGGCTGCCGCTGGTGGACAGCGTGTGCGTACGTCCGCTCGGCAGCGCCTTCACCTCGGCGGTCCGCTGGGCGATGGCACCGCAGCGCGCGCGAACCGTCCACGCGGTCACGTGAGCGGTACCCGCGAGACCCGCCCGCCTCTCCCGGTCGGCCGGGCGGGCGTACGACGGGCCGGTTCGCCGCATCCGGGGGGCCGCCCCACGCCGAAGCAGGGGTGAGCCCGGCGGACCTGCCGGGTCCCGGACGGCTCGGGAATCGAGGCGAGGCCCGTCATGATCCGCTGCCGCCGTGCACCGGGCTCCTCCACCCGTGGGTGGGGCACCTCCGCCGGAACGCCGTCCACCGTCCTCCCGGGAGCCGCTCCGTGGAACTGAGCGCCGACGACAAGCCGGACACCACGGGGGTGGGAGTGACGACGGGTTTCCTGGCGCGCAGGCTCGGGGTGTCGCCCACGACGTTGCGCTCCTGGGACCGGCGGTACGGTCTGGGGCCCGCGGTGCGGGCGGACGGCCGCCACCGCCGGTGGTCGCCCGACGACGTGGCCATGGTCCAGGAGATGTGCCGGCTGACCGCCGCCGGCCTGCCCCCCGCCGAAGCCGCCCGCGCGGCCAAGGAGTCGGCTCGCGGCCGTGTCGCCGCGTCACCGGCCCTCGCCGCCCGGGCACGGACCACCGCCCGTACGCGGACCGGCGTCCGGATCCCGGAAGCGTCGTCGACGACGGCTCCGGGCCTGGGGACACCGGAATCACCGACGGGCACCGGGCCACCGTCGGCGGACGTGGCCCAGGAGGGCCGGGGTCTCGCGCGTGCCGCCGTCCGGCTGGACGCCCGCGCCGTCCAGGAGCGGCTTGCGACGGCGGTCCGTACGCACGGCCTGACCAGGGCCTGGGAGGACGTGATGGTGCCCGCCCTGCGGGCCGTGGGCCGCAAATGGGAGTCGTCGGGAGACCGTTATGTCGAGGTCGAGCACCTTCTGACCTGGCACGTCTCCGCCACCCTGCGACACGCCTACGTGTCCGCGGCGGGGCACGGACCACCCGCCGCGGTGTCGCCCGTCCTGCTGGCCTGCACTCCGGGCGAACAGCACACCCTGCCCCTGGAGGCCCTCAACGCGGCGCTCGCGGAACGGCGTGTACCCGCCGTGACCCTCGGCGGAGCCGTCCCGCCCGAGGCACTCATGGCGGCGGTGCAACGCGTCGGTCCCCCGGCGGTCGTCCTGTGGTCCCAGTCGTGGTCGACGGCGAACCTGCCGCTCGCCCGGCACCTC
Source organism: Streptomyces sp. NBC_00659 (assembly GCF_036226925.1). NCBI lineage: Bacteria > Bacillati > Actinomycetota > Actinomycetes > Kitasatosporales > Streptomycetaceae > Streptomyces > Streptomyces sp. NBC_00659. The sequence continues at coordinate 865,322 of NZ_CP109031.1, forward strand.
GCCGCCGCACGCTGGGGAGTACGGGGAGCCCGAACCCGGAGCCGGATCCTGTTGAGCGGGCCGGGCTGGGACACACAGCCGGGCCCCGGACTCCTGCGTCCGCGTCAGCTCGCCGAGGCGCTCCGCCTGCTCACCGCCCCGGACGACCGGGCGGACGACCGGGCAACGGGTCCGACGACACCGATGCGCTCCTGACCGGCCGGCCCCGCGCCCGTCCGCGGCCCGGCTCACCCCGGCACCGGGCCCGCGACGCGGGAGACCGACCCCGCGCCTACGACCGCAGGAAAGCCGCCAGACCCTCCAGCAGCCGATCGACGTCGTCCTTGTCGTTGTACGGCGAGAGCCCGACCCGCAGACCCCCGGTGTCCCCCAGTCCGAGATGCCGGGACGCCTCCAGCGCGTAGAACGATCCGGCGGGTGCGTGCACACCGCGGTCCGCCAGGTACACGGAGGCGTCCGCCGCCTCCCGGCCGTCGAACGTCAGCAGCAGGGTGGGCGTACGACGGGCCGCGCGGGAGCGGACCGTGACACCGGGAAGTTCGGCGAGGCCCGCCTCCAACCGTTCACGCAGCGCTTCCTCGTGTCGCCCGATCGCCGCGAAGGCCGAGCGCAGACGGTCTCGCCGCCTGCCCGTCGTGGCACCCGAGAGGCCGGCGAGGACGTCGATCGCGGCGGTGGTGCCGGCGAGCAACTCGTAAGGCAGCGTCCCGAGTTCGAACCGCTCGGGAACCGTGTCGGTGGACGGCAGCAGTTTGTCGGGGCGCAGTTGCTCCAGCAGTTGCGGGGACGCGGTCAGAACACCGTGGTGCGGGCCGAGGAACTTGTAGGGCGAGCACACGAAGAAGTCGGCACCGAGCCGCGCGAGATCCACGAAGGCGTGCGCCGCGTAGTGCACCCCGTCCACGTGAAGCAGCGCCCGTGGGTGCCGGTGGACCAGGTGGGCGATCCCGGCGACGTCGGGCACGGTCCCCGTCAGGTTCGAGGCGGCGGTGACCGCGACCAGCCGGGTGCGGTCGGTCAGCAGGGCGCCCACCGCGGAGGACGGGAGTTCACCCGTCTCCGGGTCGAAGTCCGCCCAGCGCACCTGGGCGCCGGCCCGTTCGGCCGCCTGGACCCAGGGCCGGATGTTCGCGTCGTGGTCGAGACGGCTGACGACGACCTCGTCACCGGGAGCCCAGTCCTTCGCGAGCGTCCGGGCGACGTCGTACGTGAGCTGGGTGGCGCTGCGGCCGAAGACGACTCCGGACGGATCTCCGCCCACCAGGTCGGCCACCGCCTGCCGGAACCCCTGGACGAGGTTCTCCGCGTTCACCTCTCCCGGCGTCAGGCGCCCCCGGATCGACAGCGGGCCGGTGAGCGCGTCCGCGATCGCGCCGGCCACCCGGGCCGGGGTCTGGGTGCCGCCCGGCCCGTCGAAGTGCGCGACACCGGACAGCAGGGCGGGGATCTCGGCGCGCAGCGCGCCGACGTCGTACGTCACTCGGGCTCCTCACTGGCTGCGGCGCGGCCCGCACCGGGCGGCCCGGAACGGGGTCCGGCCGTCGAATGCCCGTGACGGGGCGGGCCCGCGCGTTCTCCGGTGATCATGGCAGGAGGCCCGCCGCGGTGGGAAGGCGGCGCGGCGCCCCGGGCGCGCCCCGAGGAGGTGACGTACGGCCTGGGGCCGGCAACCGGGAACTCCGGTGCCGGCCCCAGGCCGTGAGTCATGACGCGCCGAACGGGCCAGGGCCCCTTCAGGCGTGGCGGTGCGACCGGCTGTTGCCCGTCAGCACGCGGTACAGAACCAGGAGGATCAGCGATCCCGCGATGGCGGCGATCCAGGTCGACAGGTCGAAGAACCCGTCGATCGAGTCGACGCCGAAGACGACCTTGCCCAGCCAGCCGCCCAGCAGGCCGCCCGCCACCCCGATCAGCATGGTGATGATGATCCCGCCCGGGTCCTTGCCCGGCAGGAGCAGCTTGGCGATGGCACCGGCAAGCAACCCGATCAGAATCCAAGCGATGATGCCCACAGTTCCTCCATCGTCCGTCCGTGCAAGATGTGGCTTCCTCAGTCCGTGTGCGCCGTCCTGGCCGGAACAAACCTGTGAACCTCAGACTGCCGCCCGGTTCCTCGCCGCCGCGGCCTTGTCGAGTTCGGCCGTGAACTGCGCGCCGGCCAGCAGCGCGAGGTTGGACAGCCACAGCCACACGAGGAAGACGACAGGGCCCGCGAGGGACCCGTAGAGCCGGCTGTAGGCGCCGAGGACGGAGGCGTACAGGGCGAATCCGGCCGACACGGCCAGCCAGAGGACTGCGGCCAGGACGCCGCCGGGCAGGCTGTGCCGGCGACGGCGGGCGGGCGGCGGCCCGGTGTGGAACACGACGAGGACCAGCAGGGCCACCAGGCACGTCAACAGGGGCCAGCGGAGCAGGTTCCACGCCACGGCCACCGTGCCGTCGACCCCGACGACACGGCCGGCGGCCTCGGCCACGGGGCCGGTCAGCAACAGGACGAGCGCGCTGACGACGAGCAGTCCGAGAAGCGCCAGCGCGGTCAGCACCAGCCGGTGCGCGGTGCGCCAGGCCGAACGGGGGTCCGCCGCGTCGTGCATGCGGTGCAGAGCCCTGCGGCACACCGCGAGGTAGCTCGACGCCGACCACAGCGCGCTGGCCGCACCGGTGACCAGCAGCGTCCAGGCGGCGGACCGCTGCCGCAGCATCTCCCCCAGCGCCTGGTGCAGTTCGGCCCCCGACTGCGCGGGCGCGTAGGCCGTGACGTGCGCGATGAACTGTTCGGCGGTGTCCGGACTGATCAGGCCGAAGGCGATGACCATGACCAGCAGGGCCGGGAGCACCGAGAGGATCGCGTAGTACGTCAGCGCGGCCGCCCAGTCGGACACGTCGTCGTTCCACATCGAGACCGGGGTGCGGCGCAGCGCCGGCCACCAGAGGGCGGGCAGCCGCGGCCCGTACCGGCGGAGCCGTGCCGGGCGGACCGCCTCGATGACACTGTTGGGCCCCGACTCAGCGGACATGCCCGGTCCCCGGGAACCGCGTGACGCCTCGTCTGTTCATCCCTCACCTCTCCGCGCCGGTCCGGCCGGCGTTCCGGACCCCGTGTCCGGCGGAGTCGGTCGAGGCTCTCCTTCCACGCGCGGGCCCCTCTACGCCTGCTCACCTCGTCCGTGGCGGCCGGCCGCGCGCGCACCGCCGCAGGTCACCGCGCGAGGGCTCATGCGGGCTGCCTCGGCGGAAGGCTTCGGTAGTAGGTCCCGACGCTGGACAGGTACGCGGGGTCCATGGTCTCGCGGTCGGTCTTGAACACCGGCGCCGATTTGATCTCCTCGCGTGTGCACGCGACGGTGATCTTCTGGGACTCCGTGTCGATGCCGGCGACGACACCCACGGGCACCAGCACACTCTTGCCGAACACCCAGACGCCGGTGTCGACGACGATGTGCCGCATCCCCGATTCGTCGGCCTGCCGGTCGACATGTCCTATCGTCCCGTCGGTCGCCTCGACGCTGTAACCGGACAGTTCGTTGGCTTCGGGGTGGTTGAACTCCGGTGCGTACGACCAGATTTCGTCGATCGTCATGTCTTCCTCCGTCAGCTCGCGGGTTCGCCGATACGCCCCCGCGCCGTCTCACAGGGCTGCCAATACCCCGCTATGCGGCGGGCATTCGATGAATCGGGCGTGCTGATACGCAGGCTCGGTGCCGTTCGCCCCGCGTGCGTGACCGGGGCGTACGCCGTGTCAGCCGGTCCCGGGACTCCGCGCCCCGCCGCTCTCGTCTCGGGGTGCGGTGAGGTGCTCCAGCGTTCCCGTGATCTCCAACAGCCGCTCCAGGCCGGGGGGCCGCTGATCGAGGCACAGGCGCACACCCGCGGCGTCCGTACGGCGACGGATCATCAGCAGGGTGGACAGGCCCATGGAGTCGATGATGCCGAGGCCGGTGAAGTCGACGCGCAGTTCGAGGAACTGTCCCTCGGAGTCCCGGGGGGCGAAGAGGTTCTGGTCGACGGCCCTCATCAGTTCGTCGCACGTCTCGTAGTCGAGATCTCCGGCGACCCGGATCACGAGTGCGGCGGGCTGGACGTCGACGGTCAGCGTGAAGGCGGGGGGATGTGAAGTGGTCATGCGGGCTTTCCGGGGCCGGGGATCGTGGGCAGCGGCGTTCGGTCTCCGAGCGCCTCGCGCGCGCGGGCCAGCGTGCGGCAGGCGCGCGGGAAGTCCTTGAGTTGCCGGGCCAGCAGGTCCAGCGCGGGGTCCAGGCTCCGCGCGGGGACACGGCGGGCGGTCAGGATGTCCGCGGTCCAGAGGACGAATCTCGTGAACAGCTCGTCGTCGGCGACGTACAGGGACGTGGCCAGGTACTCGACGATGTGCGCGAGGTCCTCGGCGGTGTGCCGCCGCTGCCGCTCGGTGTAACCGCGCAGCGGCTCGAACCGCTCCTCCAGGTCCGCCAGTGTCTGCTTGACGAGCTGGTGCGTCGTCCCGGCGACGATCGTGTATTCCTGGTCGGCCAGGTGCGGCAGATGGTCCACGGTCCGGTGGACGGCCGGGGGGCCGGGGCGGTCGAGGCCCCGTTCGAGGACCGCCGCCGCGCCCCTGGCGTCGGGGGCCCATCCGTCGGCCCCCAGGGCGCGGGCGTAGCGGCCGTCGGGGCCGAAGGCGGCGCCGCCCGCGATGACGGGCACACCCGCCGCCTGACACGCCGTGACGGCCATGTGCGCGGTGGGCAGATGGGTGGGGATCGAGGAGGAGAGCGCCACCGCCCGCGGTCCCGTCCGGTGCAGGTGCGCGATGAGATGCGGGGTGGGCACGTGCGCTCCGAGGAAGTCCACCCGCCAGCCGCGCAGCCGCAGCACCTCCGCGAGAAGCCTGGCCGGCAAGGCATGCCACTCTCCGTCGACGCAGGCCACCGTGACACGAGGTCCGGTCGGCGCCTCTCTCCGCCGGTCCGGGTGGTGGGCGAGGACGGCGATGACCCGCTCGTGGATGGCGGTGGCGGTGTGTTCCTGGGCGACGGTGAGCCGGTTCGCCGCCCACTCCGTGCCGACTCTCGTCTGCACCGGGGCGATCAGGTCGAGCAGGACGGTCTCGGGATCGGCCGACGACTCCAGGGCGTCCAGGACGACGGCCGCGGCACGGCGCTCGTCGCCCTGGTGGACCGCCGACCACAGGAGTTCACGGGCGGGGCCGAACGACGCGGCGTCGGCGTGCTGTGGGAGGGGTGGGCTCATCCCGTGTACCTGCCCCGGGTGTGGCCGTTCACCGCACTCAGATGCGCGTGGTGGGGTGCGGTGACCGCGACCGTCGCCATGTCGTCGTGGCCGCCGCGTCCGACCCATTGCGAGGCGAGCATCTGGATGTGCTCCACCACGGCCTCGGCGGGCATGCCGGCGCACTGCGCGAGCGCCGTCTCCAGCCGCAGGGCGCCGAAGAACTCGTCCCCCAGCGGCCCTCCCCTGGCCTCGGTGATGCCGTCCGTGAAGAAGAGACAGGTCTCGCCGGGCGCGAGTTCGATCCGGGCCGTGGTGGAGCTGACGTCCCAGAACGCGCCGATGAGGGTCCCGCGTGTGCCGGCCTGCTCGACCGCGCCGTCGGCCCGCACGATCAGCGGAGCGGGATGTCCCGCGCTGGTGACCCGCAGATGGACGATGCCCGCGCGGCGCACCACAGAGGCCATGGCCAGGGTGGCGAAGCGGGTGTGATGGGAGTTCATCAGCGCGCCGTTGAGCAGTCCCAGCAGCCGCTGGTGGTCGTCGGCGAGCGGCAGGAGCGCCTGCACCGTGTTGCGGATCTTGCCGGTCAGCACGGCGGCCTCGAGTCCCTTGCCGCAGACGTCCCCGAGGACGACGAGGGATTCCTGTCCCTCGTCCGCGCCGGGGTGGACGTCGTAGAAGTCACCGCCGACGCGTTCGGCCCGGCCCGCTGGGCGGTACCGTCCGGCGAACTCGACCCCGTGCACCGCGTGCAGCCGGGGCGGCAGCAGCTCGCGCATCAACGTCGCCGTGATGGCGGCCTGTTCGGCGTACATCCGGGCTGCGGACATGGCGGCTCCGGCGCGTGAGGCGAAGAGCCGGGCGAAGATCTCCTCGCTCTCCGTGAAGGCGGCCTGGCGGCTCGACCGGAGCAGGATCAGGGCGCCCGCGGGCACCCCGTGGCCGGGCAGCGGGGTCACGACGGCCGAGCCGACCGGTTCGGTGAACCCCTCCGGCACGGCCCATCCGGGAACGGTGGCCGGGTCGATCCAGCGGGACGGTACGGGTGGGAATCCGCGCAGGGCCTCACTGAGCCCCGGCAGCTCCTGTACGTCGTTCCGCACCGTCCGGTGCACCACGGAGCCGTCGGGCCCGCAGTACGTGAGCTGGACCTTGCGCCCGCGCGGAGGGGCGACGATCACGGCGGCGTCGGCGAGGTGTCCGGCGGCCAGCTCCGCCGTCACCTCCATGCACCGTTCGACGTTCAGTGACGACAGCAGGGCGCTCGACGCGCCGGCCAGGAAGGCGGCGCGTTCCCGTTCGGTCCTGAGGGCGTCCTCCGCCAGCCGCCGGTCGGTGTCGTCGACCAGCCACCACATGACGTGGCCGTCGTCCGTGGGGGTGGGATGCGCCTCGAAGGTCCGGTCGCCCACCGGGCCGTGCACGGACGCGCCGGGACCGGGGGTCCGTGGCCCGGGCACGAGGTCCCGCAGCCGTGTGTGGGCGTCGGCCATCCACGCGGGGACCACGTCCTCCAGCCACGCCCCGGCGATCGCGTCGGGGAAGAGCGTGGCCGCCGCGGCGTTCGTGTCGACCACACCGCCGGACGGATCGGCGACCACCACGGGGCAGGGGGCGAAACCCCACGTGGCGGCCGGACCGGCGCCACGCGGGCCGGCGGGAGGTTGCTGGGAAGTGTCCACGAGCAAGGGCCCGCTCGGCGAGCCCACCACCTTTCCGGGCGACAGATTGTTTCCGTCCGACAACCATCTCGTGGCGGACCGCGCCACGGCAAGTCACCCGGGCGAAGTCATACGAAAAGGACCGTTCCGGCCGGCGGGCGCCGTCGCGTCATCCGCGTCATCCGCGTCATCCGCGTCAACCGCGTCAACCGCGTCGACAGCGCACACCGCCGGGGAGACGGTCCCCGCCCGTCAGCGGCGACGGCTGCGCGTCGTCCAGCCCCCGCCGACGCCCGAGAGGTGAAGGGCGAGCAGGGCGAGCCCGATGAGCATGACGTTGGTGGACGTGAACACGTGATTGGTCGAGACGTCACCGGCGTTGATCAGGAACGCGATGAACAGCAGTACGGCGGCAGCTATGCCGAGCATGAGGACTCCTTGTGAAGGTCCGGCAGTCGAGCGACGGAGTCCGGATGCCCCGAGAAGGCCGCCCGACACTACGTCGCGTGACGGATCCGCCGAATCCCCTTCCGGCAAGGGCCGTACGGCAACCCGCGGAGGGTGGGCACGCACACGGAGGCGGGCACGCGGGGACGACAGGCAGGGGGCGGGCACGCCGGGGGCGACAGCCGCGTTCGGGCACGCAGGAGGCGAGAACGCAGGGGCCAGGCACACGCGGAGCAAGCACGCCAGGGGCAGGCGGCGCACGGACATCGGCGGGGCGGGCACGCCGGGGCTGGCGGCGCTTGGACGCGGGTGGATCGCCCGGCAAGCGCCGCCACGGACCTCCGTCCTAGGAAACGCTCCCGGCCGAAACCCCCACACCCTCACGCGCGGCCGCGCCGTCCGCCGGGCCGGTCGCCCGCCACACGCTCTCGTGGTCCTCGGCCAGTCCGAGTCCGGCCAGACCCTTCAGATGCCCGAGCACGGTGGAGCGCCGGAAGCCCACGGCCACGGTGAGTTCCGCGACCTCGACACCCTCGGCGCCCGCTTCCGCCAGACGCTCCCACGTGCGCACGGCATGGCGGCTCAGACCGCTCTCGCTCACCGTCCTGGACACGACCTCGGCCCTTTCCCCGTTCGCGTCCTGCCCGGGAATGGGAGGCTTGGCCCGCGCCGGCTGCGGGCCGACCGCACCCGCGCCCACCTGCTCCCGGACCTGCTCCCGGACTTCGCGGGGCGATCTCCTCGGTCCGACCGGACGGGGCGTCATGTTCACCTTGCGGTGCCTACGGCCTTTGCTGTGTCGGCTCATCGATTCCTCATCTCCGCCTCGACGATGCTCACAGCAGGAGAACGAGCGGGGGCCGACTAGGTAGTTCAGCCGTTCGAAGGACAGGAACCCGCCGCCATCGAGCCCCCGCCGTCCGGGTGCGGCCACGTTCGGGACGGGAGACGCCGGCCGTTCAGCGTCCGCACCTCGGTGGGCTGCTGTGCGAGCGGCGGGGCGGCCGCGGACACCGCCTTCGGCGAGGGAGCCGGGGACGTCACACTCCCCAGCAGTCCGGCCTGCCGCGCTTCGCGCCGCTTCTCCCCGGCCACGAGCAGGGCGTCGGCGGCGACGACGGCGTCGCGCACGCTGGTCGTTCCCGTCATCACACAGAGCGTGTACGTGACGTCCTCCAGGCCGCGGGCCGTCTCCAGGGTCTCCTTCTCGGCGTACGCGATCTTCAGGGCCGCGTAACGCGTCAGCAGCCTCCGGACAACCTTCGGGTCGGGCACGAGCACGGCGAGGGCTCCTCTCTCGAGTTTCCGTCCGTGTGCCCGGGTTCGCCACGGTTCATTCCCAACAACCGCCCCAGACAACCTATGTGGCCCAACGGCGCCCCGATGACGGCATCCCGCCGCTTCCGCCCGTCGCGTGCGGAACGGACCGGCACCCGGGCGAAAAGGTGTGACGCAAACGAACCAGGGCACTTGGAGGCACCGGACGTTGATGGCGACGGTTCCCCTGCCCGGCGCGTCCGGCGGCGGTCGCGGCCGGTGGCACTGCCGGCAGCCCCGCCACGGACGCCCTCGCGCCGGAACCCGTACCAAAGATCTGTGTGAAGGAAAGGAACATGACGACTTCCACGACACCGAACTACACGGTCCCCGGCCTCAGCCCGCACGACGGCGGGCGGATCATCGATCTGCTGAGCATGCGGCTGCACGCCCTCAACGACCTGTCGCTCACGCTGAAACACATCCACTGGAACGTGGTGGGCCCGCATTTCATCGCCGTTCACGAAATGCTCGACCCGCAGGTGGACCGCGTGCGCGACATGGCGGACGACGCCGCCGAACGGATCTCCGCCCTCGGCGGGGTTCCGCACGGCACACCGGGAGCGCTCGTCGCCGAACGGACCTGGGACGACTACAGCGTCGGCCGCGCCGACGCCATCGCCCACCTCGGCGCCCTCGACCTCGTCTACACGGGGATCGTGCAGGAGCACCGCGCGGCCGTGGCCGAGGTCGGCAAGATCGACCCGGTGACCGAGGACCTTCTCATCGAACAGCTCCGCGCGCTCGAACAGTTCCAGTGGTTCGTCCGGGCGCACCTGGAGAGTTCGGGCGGGTCGCTGTCGCAGGCCGGGGCCCGCACGGAGCGCGAGGCGGCGCGATCGGCCCGGCAGGGCACCGCGGGCTAGGGGCCGCCGGAAGAACACGGCGGTACACGGCGCTACACGGCGGCCGTGGGGCCCGGACCGGGAACACAGGTCCGGGCCCCACGGCCGCCGTGCGTGGTGAGCCGGTCAGCCGGTCAGTCACGGCCGATGTAGCTGCGCACCGTCGTCCCGGAGGCGTCGGTGTGCACACGGACGAGGTCCGACAGGAAGTGCACGAGGAACAGGCCCCGTCCGCCGATCTGGTCGGGACGCACGGGATGCCGGCCAGCCAGGGGATCGCTGAGCCGGCCCTCGTCCTGCGCCTCGCACACGATCTGCTCGCTCTCCGCCCAGATCCTCAGGGTCCCCGAACCACCCCCGTGCACCACACTGTTGGTCGTCAGCTCCGCGACGACGAGGTTCAGGTCGTGCAGCCGGGCCGCTGTCATCCCCCGGCCCCGGGCCTCGGCGAGGGCGAAGTCACGGGCGACGGGCAGGAGTTCGGCGTCGAAACGGACCGCCGCCGCTCCCGGGGGGTGGCGCAGCGCCTGGTTGAAGCGCGTCAGCACCCCGTCCGGGTCGTAGGCCGGGCTGACGCTCTGCCGGCCGGAACTGATCACGACCGGGTGTGTGGCGTGGGCGTCGGCGATCACGTCCGGGGAGAGGGCGCGCCCGTCGTACGGGCACAGGATCGTCACGTCGCGTCCCGCGAACGCCCGGTTGATCAGGGCTTCGTGCTGGACGCAGGCCGGGTACTCCACCGCCGTACGGCCGTGCCAGACGGGCTCGCCGATGATCCGTACGTGGACGTCCTGATGGGCGTCGGCGAACGCCCGCAGGACGGAGGGGATGATGCGGCCCGGGTTCAGGCCCGCCCGCGTCATGTCGATCCATCGGACGCCGGCGCCCAAGGGCCCCAGGGCGCCGCGGATGAGTTCCAGTCGCGGGGCGGGGACGGCCACCGCCACCGGCTCCCCCGCGGCTACGCCGTCGGAGACGAAACGTGTCGTCCCTTCCACGTACTCACGGTCGTCGTCGTAGACGAGCGCGGGGTGGACGAAGGGATCGTCGCGAAGTGCCGCCGTAGTCATGGCACGATCACCGCGCCCCGGGGCCGTCGAGCGGTCCCGCGTCGGGGCGCACCAAGGGTGAGCGCGTGTGCGCTCGGCCGACTCGCCGCTCGATACCCACGGACTCACCCCGCGATCCATTTTACGTCGCCGTCACGACAGCGGGGCAGGCCCCCGGACGCGAGAGCGCCGTCGCGACGGCGCTCTCCTTCCTCACCTGCCCCCTCGATCCCCGGCGGAACCGCGTCGCCGTTCGGACCGAACCGGTATCAGTCAGACCAAAAGCGACATCAGTTCGGTCGGGAAGTCGATGCCGCAACCCGCATCCGAAAGGTGCTCCCGGCAGGAAGTGGACCTGACCCGGTGTCAGGGGGAGGCTGGACGTACGCGTCCCGCAGAATTCCGCAACCGGGTGGCATGAGCGGTGTGAAGCAGGGCAGACGGGCTCTGTCATCATTTCCTTCGGACGATTTGGGGTGGACGGCATGGCGGCCGTGGCGACAGCGAAGGCAACGGACACGGCGCACCGGGCAGCGACGACCGAGGAAGGCGTCCTGCCGCAGATCGACGAACCTTTGAAGATCAGCCCGAAGGACGCGCGCGAGCTGTCCCGCCAGTTCTTCGACCGGCTCTCCGTCCTGGAGGAGGGCACGCACGAATACCAGTACGCGCGCAACACCCTCATCGAGATGAATCTCTCCCTCGTCCGGTACGCGGCGGCCCGCTTCCGCAGCCGCAGCCAGGGTGAGATGGAGGACATCGTCCAGGTCGGCACGATCGGGCTCATCAAGGCCATCGACCGCTTCGAGCTGTCCCGCGAGGTCGAGTTCACGTCGTTCGCGGTCCCCTACATCGTCGGTGAGATCAAGCGGTTCTTCCGCGACACGAGCTGGGCGGTCCACGTGCCCCGCCGTCTGCAGGAGGCGCGCGTCGAGCTCGCCAAGGCGACGGAGGAACTGCGCACCCGCCTCGGCCGTACGCCCACCACCCGTGAACTGTCCGAGCTGATGTGTCTGTCCGAGGAAGAGGTCATCGAGGCCCGCAAGGCGTCGAACGGCTACAACTCCTCGTCCCTGGACGCCGCTCTCACGGCGGACGGCGGTGCGGACGGCGAGGCGGTTCTCGCGGACTTCATCGGCGAGGAGGATCCCTCGCTGGAACTGGTCGAGGACTTCAACTCCCTGGCCCCCCTGATCGCGGAGCTCGACGAGCGGCAGCGCCGGATCATTCATCTGCGCTTCGTCGAGGAGTGGACCCAGGCGCAGATCGGCGAGGAGCTCGGCATCTCGCAGATGCACGTCTCCCGGCTGATCACGCGCATCATCAAGCGTCTGCGCACCGGGCTCCTCGATCCCGCGGTCGCCTGAGGCTCGCGCACGTCACAGCCGTACGACTGTCCCGTCGGCCCGCCCCGGACTCCGGTCCGGGGCGGGCCGACGGGATTTCGCGTACGCGGTTCCGGCGAACGGGACCGAGAGGGTCCTGTGTATCCAGTTCCGTCCAGGTCATTCCTGCTGCCGGCGAGATTTCCGGGCCCCTGGAGAATTCTTTCCCGCGCTTTGTTCCGTCCCCGCGATCTGGGTTAGCCTGCGGCGTATTTTCTTAAGGGGATGACCCGTGATCTGCGGGAATCCCACGGGCAGGCGGGGGCGCCCGTGGGCCCTACGCGGTTCCGAGTCCCGTGACACGGGACTCCAGGGGAGCGGAACGAGGGTGGCCATGACCAGGGCAGCGAGCGGGACGTCCGTACGGACACCGGGCGAGCAGGAGTTGCGGCAACTGCTGGCCGGCCTCACCGCCGTGCGCGACGGCGACTTCGGCACCCGGCTCCCCGACGAGGCCGGTGGCCTGCTGGGCGACATCGCCACCGTGTTCAACGGCATGGTCGACCAGCTGTCGGTGTTCACCTCGGAAGTGACACGGGTGGCCCGTGAGGTGGGCACGGAGGGGACGCTCGGCGGCCAGGCGGAGGTGCCGGGGGTCTCGGGCACCTGGGCGGACCTCACCGACTCCGTCAACGCCATGGCCGGCAATCTCACCACGCAGGTCCGCGACATCGCGCAGGTGGCCACGGCGGTCGCCAGGGGTGATCTCTCACAGAAGATCGACGTTCCGGCCCGCGGCGAGATCCTCCAGCTCAAGGAGACCGTCAACACGATGGTCGACCAGCTCTCGGCGTTCGCCGACGAGGTGACCCGCGTCGCCCGCGAGGTCGGCACCGACGGACGCCTCGGCGGCCAGGCCCAGGTCCCCGGTGTCGGCGGCGTCTGGCGTGATCTCACCGACTCGGTGAACTTCATGGCGGGCAACCTCACCGCCCAGGTCCGCAACGTGGCCCAGGTCACCACGGCGGTGGCCCAGGGAGATCTCTCCCAGAAGATCACCGTGGACGCCCGCGGCGAGATCCTCGAACTGAAGAACACCATCAACACGATGGTCGACCAGCTCTCCGCGTTCGCCGACGAGGTCACCCGCGTCGCCCGCGAGGTCGGCACCGACGGACGCCTCGGCGGCCAGGCCGACGTGAAGGGCGTCAAGGGCACCTGGCGTGATCTCACCGACTCGGTGAACTTCATGGCGGGCAACCTCACCGCCCAGGTCCGATCGATCGCCCAGGTGGCCACCGCGGTGGCCAAGGGCGACCTGTCGCAGAAGATCACCGTGGACGCCCGCGGCGAGATCCTGGAGCTCAAGGAGACCATCAACACGATGGTCGAGCAGCTCTCGGCGTTCGCCGACGAGGTGACCCGGGTGGCCCGCGAGGTCGGTACGGCGGGCAACCTGGGCGGGCAGGCCACCGTGCGGGGCGTCTCGGGCACCTGGAAGGACCTCACCGACAACGTCAACGTCATGGCGTCGAACCTGACCGGGCAGGTCCGCTCCATCGCGCAGGTGGCGACCGCGGTGGCCCGCGGCGACCTCTCGCAGAAGATCACCGTGGAGGCGAAGGGCGAGGTCGCGGCCCTGGCCGACGTCATCAACACGATGGTCGACACACTGTCCGCGTTCGCCGACGAGGTCACCCGCGTCGCCCGTGAGGTCGGCACCGAAGGACGTCTCGGCGGCCAGGCGCACGTACCCAATGTGGCGGGCACCTGGAAGGACCTCACCGACAACGTCAACTCGATGGCCAACAACCTCACCGGGCAGGTGCGCAACATCGCCCTGGTGACGACGGCCGTGGCCAAGGGCGACCTGTCCAAGAAGATCGATGTCGACGCCCGGGGCGAGATCCTCGAACTCAAGACGACGATCAACACGATGGTCGACCAGCTCTCCGCCTTCGCGGCCGAGGTCACCCGGGTGGCGCGGGAGGTCGGCAGCGAGGGCAGGCTCGGCGGCCAGGCCGAGGTGGAGGGCGTCTCGGGCACCTGGAAGCGGCTGACCGAGAACGTGAACGAACTGGCCGGCAACCTCACGCGTCAGGTCCGCGCGATCGCCGAGGTCACCGGCGCCGTCGCCGAGGGCGACCTGACACGGTCCATCGCCGTGGAGGCCTCCGGCGAGGTCGCCGACCTGAAGGACAACATCAACTCCATGGTGGAGTCCTTGCGTGAGACCACGCGGGCCAACCAGGAGCAGGACTGGCTCAAGACGAACCTGGCCCGTATCTCCGGCCTGATGCAGGGATACCGCGACCTGGACGTGGTGGCCGACCTCATCATGGACGAGCTCACCCCGCTGGTCGCCGCGCAGTACGGCGCCTTCTACCTCGCCGAGGAGACCGCGAAGGGTACGGAGCTGCGGCTGGTCGGGTCGTACGGCTATCCCGACGAGGCCGGGCGTCCCACCCGTATTCCGCTCGGCCGCTCCCTGGTCGGACAGGCCGCGCGCAGCAGGCGGGCGATCACCGTGGACGAGGTGCCGCCGGGGTACGTCACCATCTCCTCGGGCCTCGGGCAGACGGCGCCGACGGCTCTGGTGGTCCTGCCCATCGTCGTCGAGGAGCAGGTGCTCGGCGTCATCGAGCTCGCCTCGGTCACCCGCTTCAAGCAGGGGCACCGGACGTTCCTGGAACAGCTGATGGAGACCATCGGCGTCAATGTCAGCACCATCGTGGCCAACGCCCGCACCGATGAGCTGCTGGGCGAGTCGCAGCGCCTGACCGCCGAACTCCAGGCCCGCTCCGAGGAGTTGCAGGTCCAGCAGGACGAACTCCAGCGTTCCAACGCCGAGCTGGAGGACAAGGCCTCCCTGCTCGTGACCCAGAACCGCGACATCGAGGCGAAGAACCTCCAGATCGAACAGGCCCGGCAGGAACTCGAGGCACGGGCCCAGCAGTTGTCGCTGGCGTCCAAGTACAAGTCCGAGTTCCTCGCCAACATGAGCCACGAACTGCGGACCCCGCTCAACAGCCTGCTCATCCTGGCCCAGTTGCTGGCGCAGAACCCCTCGCGCAATCTCACGCCGAAGCAGGTCGAGTACGCGGGCATCATCCACTCCGCGGGTTCCGACCTGCTCCAGCTGATCAACGACATCCTCGACCTGTCGAAGGTCGAGGCCGGCAAGATGGACGTGACCCCCGAGCGGGTGCCGCTGCGGCAGCTGCTCGAATACGTCGAGGCCACCTTCCGCCCCATGACCTCGCAGAAGAGCCTGGAGTTCACGGTCAGCACCGCTCCCGGGGCCCCGGTGGACCTGCTCACCGACGACTCCCGGCTGCGGCAGGTACTGCGCAACCTGCTGTCGAACGCCGTCAAGTTCACCGAGCAGGGCCGGGTCGAGCTGCGCATCGAACCGGCGGCCGACGCGGAGATCCCCGCGGGCGTTCCGCGCGGCGGCACGATCGCCGCCTTCCGGGTCAAGGACACCGGTATCGGCATCCCCGAGCAGCAGCTGGAGACGATCTTCGGCGCCTTCCAGCAGGCCGACGGCACCACGAGCCGCAAGTACGGCGGCACAGGTCTGGGTCTGTCCATCACCCGGGAGATCGCCCACCTGCTCGGCGGGGCGGTCACCGTGGACAGCACCCCCGGACAGGGCAGTACGTTCACACTCTTCCTCCCCGTCGCCCGGCCCGAGTTCGAGGAGCTGATGGCCGGTGGCCGGGCGCCCGAACCGGCGGTGGACGAGGGCGCCTCGGCGCACACCGAACCGCGGCACACCGCTCCCGGTTCGGCCGGCCTGCCCCGCCGGCGGCGGCGGCTCCTGGTCGTCGAGGAACGGCCGCGGGGGCTGCTCACGCTGGTGGCCGAGAGCGCGGTCGGGGATGTGGCGCGCAGCCGTGACGAGGGCGACACACGGGAGCGCGTCGACATCATCACCGTCGTCGGGGCACAGGAGGCGGCGAGCGCCCTCGCCGCGGAACCGTGGCACTGCGTCGTGCTCGAACTCGGCATGCCGGAAGGCGAGACGGCCCGGTTCCTGGAAGCGGTGGAGGGTGACTCGGCCCTGGCGACCGTGCCCGTCCTCGTCCACAACGGCAGCCGGGTCGACCTCGCGCAGGAGCAGGCGCTGCAGTCCCGCTCGGGCGCGCGGTCGCTGGAATTCCTGTCCAGTCTCGACGAGTTGCGCGAGCGGATCGCGCTGCACCTGTCCGCGGAGCAGCCGGGCGACGTGGTGCCGCTGGTCCGCGCCGAGGAGGCCAGGAACCGGCCCGCGCGGCCGATCGACAACGCCTTCCAGGGCCGTACGGTGCTCGTCGTCGACGACGACGCCCGTAACCTCTTCGCGCTCAGCGGGATCCTGGAGCTGCACGGGTTCCAGGTGCTGCACGCGGAGAACGGCAGGAAGGGCATCGAGACACTGCTGGCCCGGCCCGAGGTCGCGCTGATCCTGATGGACGTGATGATGCCCGAGATGGACGGGTACACCGCGACCGCCGAGATCCGCAGGATGCCCCGGTACGCGGACCTGCCGATCATCGCGGTGACGGCGAAGGCCATGCCCGGCGACCGGGAGAAGAGCCTGCTGTCGGGCGCCAGCGACCACGTCACCAAGCCGGTCGACACCGACGACCTCATCGCCTGTGTCCGACGCTGGCTCGGGGAGTGACATGACGCCCGGTACCCTCCACCGCGGCCGTGCGACGGGACACCCGCCGCTGCCGCCCCTCCCCCGCCCTCCACAGGGTCCCCGCCGAGGAGCGGCAGCACGATGAACAGTCCTGAGGCAACCGGCCCGAGCGTCCCCGACTCCCCGGACGACGTCGCGGACGCCGGGCAGGCGGGTGAGCCGTCGGGCGCGGCCCGGACGTCTCCGGTGGGCCGGCTGGCGGCCACCGTCGAACGGCTGCGCCGCGAGGTACGGGCCGCGCAGGCGGAGGCCGAGGGGCGGGCTCTGATCGAGCTGGCCAAGGGCATCCTGGTCGAGCGGCTGGGCTGCGGACCGGCACAAGCCGCCCGCCAGCTCACCGAGTTGGCCGAGCAGGCCAAGGTGCCGCAACTCCAGCTCGCGGTCGAGATCATCAACCAGGCGGCCCACGACCGGCTTTCGGAGGTGACCAGCGCCTTCCTCTCCGCCACGGCGGAGCATCCCCCGAAGGACGACGCCCCCGCGGTACGGCTGCGCGCGGCCGAGAGCGGCGCGCTGGCGGCCGGCGACAGCCAGGCGGTGGCCGACTCCCTGCTGCAGCACGCGCTGACTCCGCTCGGGGCGGTCGCCGTGGCCATCTGGGCTGCGGACGCCGACGGTTCACTCTCCCTGGCGGGAAGCGCCGGGTTCTCGGCGGCCGAGGCCCGGCGCTGGCGTTACGTTCCCCCGGGCGTGGCGACGATGGCACGCCGCGCGCTGTCCGACCGCAGGGCGCAGTGGGCGGGCTCGCTGACGGACACCGGGCTGCCGTCCATCGGGCACGCGGAACATCCGGACGGCGGGCGGGTCGCGGTACCGGCCGGCTCCGGAGGCCGGATCCACGGCGTCCTGGAGATCGCGTGGCCGTCCGCCCTGGCACCTCAGCCACCGCAGGTGGTCCGTCAGGTCGAGGCGCTCGCCGAACTGTGCTCGCACACGCTGGAGACCCACGCGCTGCCGGGCGACTTCCACGACGTGCGGGGGACGGCCGATGTCTGCGAACTGATCGACCTGGTGGATGGGTTGCACGATCCCGCCCTGGTGCTGGTCCCCCAGCTCGACGACCAGGGGCGGCTCGCCGACTTCCGCATCCGTCATGTGAACGGACGATTCCTCGATCCGGCCGGCCGGCCGCGCGGCACCGTTCAGGGGTCGCTGCTGTTGGAGGCCTATCCGCTGGCCGCCGGGGACAGCGGTCTCTTCCAGTGCGTCGAGCGCGTCTACGCCACCGGGGAGCCGTTCCGGGCGCGGCGCATGGATCTGACGGCGCTGGTCGACCAGGTGCGGCTGTCGGCCGTGGCCGACATCAACGTCAGCCGGCACGGCGGAACCGTGCTGCTCATCTGGCGCATAGAGGACGAGACGGCGCGACTGGCGAGTCTGCTCCAGCACGCCCAGCGGCTCGGCAGGATCGGCGGTTTCGAGGAGAACCTGCTGACCGGCGAGACCATCTGGAACGAGACCCTCTTCGATCTGTACGGCCGCTCCCCCTCGGGCACTCCCGTCCCGCTGGAGGAGCTGGCCGCGCACGCCCATCCCGACGACGCCGTCGCCATCGGCCGCTTCCTGCGGACCGTCCTGCACCGTCACCGGCCGGCGTCGGCAGCGTTCCGGCTCCAGCGTCCCGACGGCGTGACCCGGCACATCCGCGTGGTGGCCGAACCGGTGCTCGACGCCGACGACCGGCTGTTCGCGGTCCGCGGGGCCTACCAGGACATCTCGGCGCAGCACTGGACCGAGGTGGCGCTGGCGGTCACCCGCGACCAGCTCGCGCACACCGAGCAGCAGGCGCACGAGCGCAACCGGCTGACCCTCCAGCTCCAGCACGCGATCATGCCGCCGGCCCAGGCGCCGTTGCGGGCTCCGGGCCTCGACGTGGCGGTGCGCTACCGGCCCGCGGAGACCGAGCAGCTCGTCGGGGGCGACTGGTACGACGCCGTCGTGCTGTCGTCCGGCCTGGTCCTGTTGTGTGTCGGCGATGTGGCCGGTCACGGGATCGAGGCGGCGACCAGCATGGTGGTGCTGCGCAACGCGCTGCGCGGACTCGCCGTGACGGGTGCGGGGCCGGGGCAGCTGCTGTCCTGGCTCAACATCGTGGCGCACCATCTGACGGGCGGGGTCACCGCCACCGCGGTCTGCGGGATCTACGATCCGCGCCGCCGTGTTCTGCGCTGGGCGAGGGCCGGACATCTGCCGCCCGTTCTGGTCCGGGACACGGACGCCAACCCGCTGCCGCTCCTCAAGGGCATCCTGCTCGGTGCCGTCCCCGAGGCGACGTTCGAGGAGGACGAGGTACAACTGGACGTCCACGACACGCTGTTGATGTACACGGACGGTCTGATCGAACGGCGGGACCGCTCGGTGGAGGTGTCGCTGCGCCAGCTCCTCAACGCGGCCCGTACGACGTCCGGGACGCTGGACCATCAACTCGACCGGCTCCTGACGTACAGCAGGTCCGACACCGACGACGACACCTGCATCGTCGGCATCCGGGTGGAGTAGGGCCGTACGAAATGCGGCCCCGCCGGCAGCCGGGGGGAGTGACTGCCTGCGGGGCCGTGCAGCTCGGGTTTCGCCAGGGGGGGTAGCGTCCCGAGCTGTCTCAGGATGCTGCTGCCCCGCTTCCGGCGATGCATGCACACGGGTTTCCGGCCGGTTTTCCCCTCGTATGGCCGAACGACCGGCTCACGAGGAATCACGCAGGGCACGCAGGAGTGGCTCCAGGGAGTCCGTGACGCACCGGTCGGGAACGCCGGCCTCCCGCAGTGCCCGCGCTCTGGCGGGGTGGCGGGCGTATCCGAGGAATCGGACACCGGCGTGGTGCGCCGCCGCGTGATCCGCCGGGGTGCCGCCGATCATCAGCGAGGCGTCGGGGGCGGCCTCCATGGCGCCCAGGGCCAGTGACAGGGTGGCCGGACGGGGAGTGAGCGTCCCCGGGCCCGGCGCCCGGCCGAATATGTACGGGGCGAAGCGGGGTGTGAGCCCCCGGGCGTCCAGGTACGAGGTGACGGCCCGGGCCGATGTGCCGGTCGCCACGGCGAGCCTCGCCCCGACCGCGGCCCAGGTGTGGATCAGCGGATCCGCGTACGCCGTCGGCATGGCGGTGCGCACCGCCTCCAGTTCGGCCCGGGTGAGCCACGCGTCGAGCCGGGCGAGGGCTTCGCTGCCCGGGTGCCGTCCGGCCACCGCCGTCAGGAGGCGGTAGGGGTCCGCGGGGCCGCGCTCCTCGTCGGTGAGCACCGCGCCGAGGCCCGCTTCCGTCAGCCGGTCCCGCTGGGCTCGTGCGACGGCCGTCGCCGAGGGCCCGGAGAACAGCTGACAGATCGGGCCGTCGAAGCCGAGGACGACATACCGCGTCCCTGCGACCAGTTCCCGAACGTTCTCGATCCGACTCGTCACCACCAGGGTCTTTCCCGTCCCGGCAGTCACCAATCGAGCGGGTGCCGGCCGGTCGCCTCCGGCCGCCGTGGCCGCGGCTTCGCCGCCGGTCAGCCGCCGGTCAGGGGACGGGCAGGGCGGGCCGGGCCGAGCGGCCGTCAGTGGGCCATGTCCGCGAGGTGCGGGACCACGCGGGTCAGCCGCAGCACGCCCCACAGGACCAGCCCGGCGCCGATCAGCTCGGGCAGCAGCCACCAGCCCGTACGGATGGTCTCGTCGAAGAGCGTGACACCGAGCACCAGGCTGAGCGTCGCGTCGCCGATGGTCAGCGCGGGCTGCGAGGCGGCCAGGGGTCCCGCCTGGAGGGCGTTCTCCAGCAGCAGGACGGCGGTGATCCCGGTCAGGACGAAGCCGTACGTCTGCCACATGCCCAGAAAGGCGACGAACCCGTCGTCGTCGAGTGTGCCCACGGCCGATTTGAGGAGAGCGGCGGTCAGCGCGTTGCTGATGGCCGACGCCGTTCCCAGCATGGCCGCGCGGAAGAGCGGTGGGCGGCCCGGACGGGCGACGACGACCGCGGCCGCCGCGGTGCCCAGGCACAGGATCAGCACCGGGATCCAACGTGCCATGGAGGCGTCGGACCGTGCTCCCGAGGGAGCGGCCGACAGGAGGACGAGACCGAGGCCGGCCACCACACCGGCCACGGCCTGCCATCCCGCGCGCGACAGGCGCCGGTGCAGCAGCGGGACGGCGATCATCAGGGCGAAGGGCAGTTCCAGGATGAACAGGGGCTGCACCAGGGACAGCGGCCCGTTCGCCAGCGCGAGCGCCTGGAAGAGTGCCGCCCCGATCACCCCGGCGATGCCGATCAGCCAGGCAGGCTGCCGGGCCAGCCGGATGATGAGCCGCAGTCCACCGCCTTCACTGACGCGCGAGGCCGCCTTGCGTTGGAACGCGGTGCCCATCGCGTTGCTGGCTGCCCCTAGGAGTGCGAACAGCACGGCCAGTCCCGTCACCCCTCCACCATGCCCCGGGACGGGTGCCGGGGCCTCTCCGGGCGTCGCCTGCGGGGCCCGTACGACCGCGTCCGGTCCGGCCGGCCGTGCGGGTGACGGCCAGGGGTCGGACCGGGCCGCCGACGGGACGGAACACCGGTGGGGCGAGGCGCCGATGGCCTGATACGTCGGTGGGATGAAGCGTCGCCGACGGGGCACCCGCCCTGTGGAGCCCCGTCATCCCATCCCCGTGGTGGCGGGGCTTCGTGCCGCCCGCCCCGCCAGGCCTTCTCCGGCCGGCCGCCCCTTCCCCGCTCCGGCAGCCACCGGACCGCTCCGGCCCGCACGCTTCCGTGAACCGATCGGAATGCGCGACGGAGGGGAAAGGGGGAGCGTGGTGTCAAAGGGAGGAGTGCCATGGCCACGAAGGCCACGCCCGGCAAGCGGGACGACCACCGGAGATGGCTGCGCGGCTCGCCCCCTCCGCGCTGGGTACGGCTGCTCCCGCCGGTCCTGCTGGTGGGCGTCTGCGTGGGGGAACTCGTGAGCAGCGAGCCGCTGGACATCGGCTTTCTGCTGGGAGCCATCCCTTCCCTGGCCGTCCTGTCCTACGGCCCGCTGGGGACGGCCGCCTTGGGCGTGATCGTCGTGGTCCTGATGAACATCCCCGCCCTCGATCTGAACCGTCCGGGCAACGCGGACCTGCTCACCATCAGCTTCGTCGCCGTGCTGAGCGTGTTCGTGTCGCTCGTGCGCAGCCGCAGGGACGCGCATCTGGTCACCGTGCGGTCGGTCGCGGAAGCCGCTCAGCTCGCCGTGCTGCCGCCGCTGCCGGAGCGTGTCGGCCCGGTCCGCTGCGCCGGTCTCTACCGGCCCGCGCAGCAGGAGACGCTGGTCGGAGGTGACTTCTTCGAGGTGCGCGACGGGCCTTTCGGCGTCCGGGCCGTGATGGGCGACGTACAGGGGCACGGGCTGTCGGCCGTGGGGACGGTCGCCTCGCTGCTCGGGGCGTTCCGGGAGACGGTGCTCGACCAGCGTGATCTGGAGGCCGCCGCGGCCCGGCTCGACCGCAGGCTGGTGGTGGACTCCGCATCGGTCGATCACGCCGAGTTGTTCGCCACCGCACTGCTCCTGGAGTTCCCGCCCGGCACCGACACCGTACGGCTGGTGTCCTGCGGCCATCCCCCGCCGCTGCTGCTGCGTGGCGCGAAGGCCCTCGAACTCGACGCCGAGCCGGCGTCCCCGCTGGGGCTGGGGTTCTTCGAGCTGTCCCCGCCGAAGGGGCGCATCGTCGAGCTGGAACCCGGCGACCGGCTGTTCATGGCGTCGGACGGCGTGAGCGAGAGCCGGGACACCACCGGCGCCTTCTACCCGCTGCCGGACCGGCTGGCCATGTTCGCCGAGGAACCTTCGGACGTGCTCGTCGACCGCCTCTGGGAGGACCTCGTCGAGTTCTGCCCCTCGATCCGCGACGACGTCTCCGTCCTGGTCCTGTCGCCCCGGCTGCGCGGCGACCGGAACGACGGCGACGAGGGAGACGGCTACGGAGCCCCGGGAGCGAAACCCGGCCGCACCCCGGACCCGGACCCGAACGCCGACAGCGACAGCGACAGCGACAGCGACAGCGACAGCAACTGAGAGTCCTCCGTCAGGTCGCCGCGATGTCGAGTGCCGCGATGTACCCGAACGTCATCGCGGGACCGATCGTCGAACCCGCTCCCGCGTAGCTGTGGCCCATGACGGCCGCGCTGGCGTTGCCCGCCGCGTACAGGCCGGGGATCACCGTGCCGTCCGGGCGCAGCACCCGGGCCCTGGCGTCGGTGCGCAGGCCCCCCTTGGTGCCGAGGTCGCCCGGGACGATCCTGAACGCGTGGAACGGGGGGAGCCACAACGGGGCGAGGCAGGAGTTGGGGAGGATTGCGGGGTCCGTGTAGTAGTGGTCGTAGGCGCTGTCACCGCGGTGGAAGTCGGTGTCCGTGCCGCTCAGGGCCAGGCTGTTGAAGCGGTTGACGGTGGTGCGCAGGGCGGCCGCGGGGACACCGACGCGCCCGGCGAGGTCGTCCAGGGTCCACGCCTTGTACACGGCGCCGGACGTGTACCAGGAGTCGGGGAACGTGAAGGCCGGCGCGACGTCCTTGAACAGGTAGCGGTTGCGGTAGTTCTGGTCGACGACCAGCCACGCCGGGATGTCCGGAGCGGTCGGATCGCGGTCGTACATGGTGTGCACGACGTCGCTGTAGGGTCCGGCCTCGTTGACGAAGCGCGCTCCGGCGGCGTTGACCAGCAGGCCGCCGGGCAGAGTGCGTTCGGCGAGACAGAAGTAGGGCTGGCCGGGCAGCGGGATGGCCGGTCCCCACCAGGCGTCGTCCATCAGGTCGAGCGCGGCCCCGGCGCGCCGGCCCGCCTGGATGCCGTCGCCGGTGTTCTCCTTGGCGCCCACCGTCCAGGCGGTGCCGATGGGCTGCCGCTGGAACTCGGCGCGCATGGCCGCGTTGTGCTCGAAGCCGCCGGAGCCCACGATGACCCCGCGCCGGGCCCTGACCAGTCCCGGCGCGCCGTTGCGGGTGACCACCGCGCCGGTGACGGCGCCGTTCTCCACGAACAGGTCGGACAGCGGGGTGTTCAGCCACACCGGGACCTGGGCGGCGAGCAGGCCGGCGCGCAGCCCGGCCGCGAGCGACTGGCCCATGGTCAGCGGTTTCTGGCCGAGCAGCGCCGCCTTGGTGCCGCGCGCCAGGCACTCGGTGGCGACGGCCGCGCCCTTCGCGCTCACGGCTGCGAGGGTGAGCCACTTGTAGTCGGTGCTGAAGACGACCATGCCGGCCGGGACGGCCATGTACGCCGGGTTGAGGTGGGCGAGTTCGGCTCCGAGGATGTTGCCGTCGAGCTGGTCGGGCTCCATGGAGCGTCCGCCCGGGAGGCCGCCGGGGAGTTCCGGGTAGTAGTCGCTGTATCCCTCCATCCAGCGGAAGCGCAGCGGGCTGTTGGCCATGACGAAGGAGATCATGGCCGGTCCCTGGCCGAGGAAGGCCCGCTGCCGGTCGGCGGAGACCTCGGGGCCGACCACGGCCGCGAGGTAGGCGGCGGCCTTCGCCGGGGTGTCGGGGACGCCGGCGGCGAGGATCACCGGGTTGCCGGGGATCCAGATGCCCGCGCCGGAGCGGGCCGCGGAGCCTCCGAAGGTGGCCGCCTTCTCCAGGACGACGCAGCTCAGTCCCCGTTTCGCGGCGGTGAGCGCCGCGGTCATCCCCGCGGCGCCCGAGCCGACCACGACGACGTCGTAGGTGCCGAGTGCGGGCAGGTCGGCCGCCGCCGCGGACCCGGTGGAACCGGCGGCGCCCGCGGCGAGCGCGAGTGCGGCGCCCGTGGCCGTGCCGAGCACCCGGCGCCGTGACGGGCCGGGTGCCGGAAACGAGTCAGGTGCCGGAAACGGGTCCGTACGTCCGACGGGGTCCGCGCTCGGGGACATGGCAGGGCTCTCCAGCGGGCGAGGGAATGTGAGGCGTTCCGTTGCTCCGGGAGCCGGCAGGCCCCCGCCGTAGCGGTTCTGATGCAGCGTCAGGAATGTCGCGCGAGGGTCTTGTGAAGTCAAGGGCAAGCCCGTCAGAGCTCGCCGATCACCCCAAGATCGGACAGAAGTTACCAACCGGTATGTAGTGACTTAACAAGCCAGTAACAGTAGAACCTGTTCCCACTCATCGAGAGTGAGGAGTGTCACGTGGGTGACATCAACCAGCAATCAAACGACTCCAGGGGTGTTTCGCGCCGACGATTCATAGCTGGAACAGGTTCTATTCTTGGAGCAGTGAGCCTTGCCGGTCGCGCTGTCGCGGCCCCCGCGCGGATCGCCACGGCGGCCTCGTCGATCCCTTCCGGAGCACACGTCCCCGTCCTGGTGATCGGCACCGGATACGGCGGTTCCGTCGCCGCCCTGCGCCTCGCCCAGGCGGGCGTCGACGTGCAGATGGTCGAGATGGGCATGGCCTGGGACACCCCGGGCTCGGACGGCAAGATCTTCGCCAACACGACCAGTCCGGACCAGCGTTCGTACTGGCTGCGCACCAGGACCAAACAGCCCCTCAGCAACTTCCTCGGCTTCCCCATCGACAAGGACATCCCTCGCTATACGGGGATCCTGGACGCCGAGGAGATGGGCCAGATCATCGTGTACCAGGGCCGTGGTGTCGGCGGCGGATCACTGGTCAACGGCGGCATGGCGGTCACGCCCAAACGGGAGAACTTCGGCGCGATCCTCCCGTCGGTGAACGCCGACGAGATGTACGCGACCTACTACCCGCGCGCCAACGCCGCGCTCGGCGTCGGCCTCATCGACCCGGCGTGGTTCGACACCACCGACTGCTACCAGTACGCACGGGTCGGCCGTAAGCAGGCCCAGCGTTCCGGCTTCCCGTTCGTCTTCGTGCCCGACGTGTACGACTGGGACTACATGAAGCAGGAGGCCGCGGGCACCGTCACCAAGTCGGCCCTCGCCGGGGAGATCCTCTACGGCAACAACTACGGCAAGAAGTCGCTCCAGAAGACCTACCTCGCCCAGGCCGCGGCCACCGGGAGAGTCACCATCTCACCGCTGCACAAGGTCACTTCGGTCGCACCCGCGTCCGGCGGCGGCTACACGGTCCTGATCGACCAGCTCAACACCACTGGTGGCACGACCGCCACCAAGACGGTGACCGCGGACCGGGTGTTCTTCGCGGCCGGAAGCGTCGGAACGAGCAAGCTCCTGGTCAAGCTGAAGGCGACCGGCGCGCTGCCCGGCCTCAACGCCGAGATCGGGCAGGGCTGGGGCGACAACGGCAACGTCATGTGCGGCCGCGCCAACCATCTGTGGGATCCGACCGGCGCGCTCCAGGCCAGCATTCCCTGCGGCGGCATCGACAACTGGACCGCCGGCGGCGCGTTCGCCGAGGTGGCACCGCTGCCCACCGGCATCGAGACCTACGCCTCGTTCTACCTGTCCATCACCAAGAACCCGAACCGCGCCCAGTTCACCTTCAACTCCTCCACCGGCACCGTCGACCTCAACTGGCAGACCGCCTGGAAACAGCCCTCCATCGACATGGCGAAGACCATCTTCGACAAGATCAACGCGAAGGAGGGGACGATCTACCGGACCGATCTGTTCGGTGTGTACAAGATCTGGGGCGACCATCTCACCTACCACCCGCTCGGCGGCGCCGTGCTCAACAAGGCCACCGACAACTACGGCCGCCTGCGGGGCTATTCGGGCCTGTACGTCATCGACGGCGCGCTGATTCCCGGCAACACCAGCGTCAATCCGTTCGTCACCATCACCGCCCTCGCGGAACGGAACATCGAGAACATCATCTCCGTGGACCTCTAGCGGCTCCGGGCCGCGCGTGGGGCCCGGAGCCGCTCAGGGGGCCAGGACCGCCGGGTGAGCCACCCTTTCAGTGGGTGGGAAGAACGCACACGGCGTCCAGTCCCAGCACATGGTTGAGCCGGCCGAACGCCAGCCAGGAGCCGATGCTCATCGTCAGCTCCACGATCTCCCGCTGGCTGTACAGCGCCGTCATCCGTGTCCAGAACTCGTCGTCCAGACCGTGGTGATCCAGGGCGTACCGCTCGGCGTACTCGGCGGCCAGCCGCGTCCGGTCGTCGAAGGCACCGGTGGTACGCCACTGGGTCACCGCCTCCGCGAACTCCTCCTCGACCTTCAGGCCCTCTCGTTCCGTGCGCCAGTCGAGACAGAACAGGCACCCGTTGATCTGCGCGATCCGCAGTCGGGCGGCCTCGAACTCGCGCAGGCCCAGCGTCGTGTGCTCGTACACCGACAGGGAGAAGTTCGCGGCGGCCATGCCGATGCCGGGCACCATCTCGCCCCACACGTATCCGATCGGTTCCTGTCCCTCGGGAATGTCGATGCGCAGGGTCACGGGTCACTTCCTTCCGAGTCGGCCGACTGCGGGGCGCAGCGGGACGTCGAGTGCGTCGTAGAGCCCTGGTTCGGCGTCCACCAGCCAGTCGATGGCGCCGACCAGGCGGCCGACCGCGGTGGCGTTCCCGCCGGCGGAGCGGTTCTCGCCCTCGTCGGTGGCCGCGACGGTGACCTCGATGCGCGGCCGGCCCTCGATGATCACGCGATGGGCACCGTCCCCGTCGGGCGGCATCGGCCAGTCCGGCGCGCAGGAGGCGTGGATGCGGGTGACGTGCTCGATGACGATCCGGGGCTCTCCCCCGACGATCCCCTGCACCTCGAAGCGGACCGCTCCCTGGGTGCCGGCGGCGAACTCCCCCATGGTGCGGGTGCTCACCGTGTCCGTGAGCGGGCGCCGCTCCAACGTCTCGCGGATGTCGTCGAGTTCGACTCCGAGGGCCCGCGCCATGAGCCGTATCTGGCCGCCCCACACCATGGTCGGGATCGACGGGGCGAGCATCAGCGGCTCGTAGTCCATCGGCTGTCCCATGCCGACCAAGTACCGTACGGACTCCTCCTGTTCGTACGTGGAGTAGTCGAAGATCTCCTGACAGCGGATGACGTCGACCGTGGTGCCCAGACCGCTGATCAGCAGGGGCAGGACGTCGTTGCCCCAGCCCGGATCGACCCCGGAGACGAACAGGGAGCCGCCGCCGTCCGCGATCGCGGCGAGCATCGGGTCCCGGAACTCCGGTGGGGCGTTGCGCTGGTCGTAGAGCGGATAGAGGGCGGGGGTGACGACCACCGCACCGGCCCGGATCGCCCTGCCGATGTCGGCGAGCGCCTCGTCGGGGCGGATGTCGCCCGTGGCCGCGTAGACGACGGCTCCGGGACCCGAGGCCAGGACCGCGTCGATGTCGTCGCTCGCCGCGACACCGAGGCCGTGGCCGAGGCCGGCGAGTTCGCCCGCGTCGCGGCCGACCTTGCCGGGGTCGTGGACGAGGACAGCCGCGAGTTTCAGTTTCGGGTGGGCCTCGACGGCGCGGATGGCCGCGCGGCCGACATTGCCGGTACCCCAGACCACCGTGGAAATCATGCGGCGGAGGGTAGCGAGACGGCCTCAAGGTTCCTATAGCCGTGACCGGGAGAATTCCGGCGGTGAACCGGAGCCGGTGTCACCGCCCGGATGACGGGCCGCACGGCCACCGACCGGGCGACGACAGGAACGGGCCGGCAGGCTCCGGTGCCCTTGCCTGTCGGGGCACTAGGCTCGCGGCATGGCCAAGTACTTCGACGTTCACCCGGAGAACCCTCAGCGGCGCATCATCAGCCAGGTGGTGGAGATCGTCCGCAGCGGCGGGCTGATCGCCTACCCGACGGACTCCTGCTTCGCACTCGGCTGCGCGCTCGGCAACAGGGACGGGATCGACCGCATCCGCTCGATCCGCCAGCTCGACGAGCGCCACCACTTCACGCTGATGTGCGAGGACTTCGCCCAGCTCGGACACTTCGTGCGGATCGACAACGCGGTCTTCCGCAGCGTCAAGGCGGCTACGCCCGGCAGCTACACCTTCATCCTCCCGGCGACGAAGGAGGCTCCGCGCAGGCTGCTGCACCCGAAGAAGAAGACCGTCGGGGTGCGGATTCCCGATCATGTCGTCGCGCAGGCGATCCTGGCCGAACTCGGCGAGCCGCTGCTGTCGAGCACCCTGCTCCTGCCGGAGGAGGACAAGCCGCTGACCCAGGGCTGGGAGATCAAGGACACCCTCGACCACGTGGTGGACGCCGTCATCGACTCCGGCGACTGCGGCACCGAACCGACGACCGTCGTCGACTTCTCCGGCGGCGAGGCCGAGCTCGTGCGCCTCGGGGCGGGTGACCCCTCCCGGTTCGAGTAGCCCCGGAAAGCGGCGCGCGACGTGGGTCGTCCTCGCGGAGGACCCACGTCGCTGCCGTTGTGGGGGGATGTCGGTGCTGCCGTTGTGGGGGGATACCGGTCCCGAAGGTCAGCTGGTCGTCACGGCGGTGTCATCCACGACGAAGCTGGTCTGCAGGGAGGAGTCCTCGACACCGCTGAACTTGATGCTCACGGTGGTGCCGGCGAACGAGGACAGGTCGAACGTCTTCTGCGCGTAGCCGGTGGCCTTGTTGAGGTTGGAGTAGGTCGCCAGCGTGGTCGATCCGGCGGTGACCGTCAGCTTGTCGTACTGCGAGCTGGTGGTGGTCTCCGCGGTGTCGATGTGCAGGTAGAAGGTGAACGAGGCCTTGCAGCCGCTGGGGATGGTCACCGACTGGGAGAGCGTGTCGGTGTGGGTGGAGCCGTAGCCGTCCAGCCAGGCCTTGTACGAACCGGCGTGGGCCGCCTCGTCGGTGTCGTTGTTGATGACGCCGCTGGTCGCGGTCCAGGTGGTGCTGCCGGACTCGAAGCCGGCGTTGCCGAGCAGCTGCGCCGAGGTGCAGGTGCCGCCGCCACCGGAGGAGCTGACGGTCCAGGTGAACGACGCGGTGCCGGTCGCGCCGGTGCTGTCCGTGACGGTCACCACGGTGCTGTACGTACCGGCGGTGGTCGGGGTCCCGGTGATCGCCCCGGTGGAGCTGCTGATCGACAGGCCGGTGGGCAGGCCGGTCGCGGAGTACGTCAGGGAGCCGGTGTTGGTGCTGCTGGCCGAGACCTGCAGGCTCACCGCGGTACCGACGGTGGAGGACTGGCTGCCCGGGTTGGTGACGGTCACACCGCTGGTCGGCGGGGTGACGTGGCTGCCGACGGCGATGCCGGCGAAGGCGTTGGCGACACCTGCGTACTGCGCGGAGCTGGCTCCGTACAGCGCGGTCGCGGCGTTCAGCGCGGCGGTGCGGGCACCCGCGTAGTTGGTGGTCGACGTCATGTACGTCGTCAGCGCCTTGTACCAGATCTGCAGGGCGGCGGCGCGGCCGATGCCCGCGACGGCAACGCCGTCGGAGGTCGAGCTGGTGTACGTGACACCGTTGATGGTCTTGGTACCGCTGCCCTCGGAGAGCAGGTAGAACATGTGGTTCGCCGGGCCCGAGGAGTAGTGGACGTCCAGGTTGCCGACGCCGGAGTACCAGCTGTCCGCGGAGCCGCCGTCCTTGCTGGGCTTGTCCATGTAACGCAGCGGGGTGCCGTCCCCGTTGATGTTGATCTTCTCGCCGATGAGGTAGTCGCCCACGTCGGAGGAGTTGTTGGCGTAGAACTCCACACCGGTGCCGAAGATGTCGGAGGTGGCCTCGTTGAGGCCGCCTGACTCACCGGTGTAGTTCAGGCCCGCGGTGTTGGAGGTGACACCGTGGCTCATCTCGTGGCCCGCGACGTCCAGCGAGGTCAGCGCGTGGGTGCTGCTGGTGCCGTCGCCGTAGGTCATGCAGAAGCAGCTGTCGTCCCAGAAGGCGTTGACGTACGCCGTGCTGTAGTGGACGCGCGAGTAGGCGGCGACACCGTTGTTCTTGATGCCGCTGCGCCCGAAGGTGTTCTTGTAGAAGTCCCAGGTCGTCTGGGCGCCGTAGGCCGCGTCCGCGCCGGCGGTCTGGGTGTTGGAACCCGCGCCGGTGCCCCAGACGTCGTCGGCGTCCGTCA
Organism: Streptomyces sp. NBC_00659; assembly: GCF_036226925.1. NCBI lineage: Bacteria > Bacillati > Actinomycetota > Actinomycetes > Kitasatosporales > Streptomycetaceae > Streptomyces > Streptomyces sp. NBC_00659. Next base: position 895,725 of record NZ_CP109031.1, read on the forward strand.
TCAGCGTGCCGGTGCCTGAGGTGCCGTTGTTCAGCGAGTACGTCTTGTGGCTGCCGCGGGTCGAGTCCGTGAGCTGGTACGTCGATCCCGACAGCGTGGTGTTCAGCGTGACCGTGCCGCTGTACTGGGTGTTGCCGGTGCCGGTCTGGATGCCCTCGTACCGGGTGAGTTCCTTGCCGGTGGTGGCGTCGGTGACGACATGCAGCTTGCTCGGCGTACCGTCGTCCTGGAAGCCGCTGATCACGGTCTCCCAGGCGAGCCGGGGGGTGCCGGTGCCGGCCCAGATGACCTTGCGGGCGCTGTCGGTGGAGGGCTTCTCCGCCTTGAGCGACTTGGCCGTCTTGAGTGCCTGGGCTCCGGCGGTCGCCTTGGTGACGGCCGGGGTGGTGCTCGCGACCTTGATGGCGTGCTTGTTGTTGAAGGTCGTGCTCACCGTGCCGGTGGCCTGCGAGGCGGGCGGGGTGTGGACCACGATGTCGCCGCCGAGCACCGGGAGGCCGGCGTAGGTGCGCTCGTAACGGGTGTGCAAGGTGCCGTCGTTGTCCTTGACGACATCCTTGACTACCAGCTTCTCCTTCGAGCCGAGGCCGAGGGTGCCGGCGGTCGCCGTGGTCTGCTTCGATGCCTTCGTCAGCAGCGCCGCGTGCTGGGCCGGGGTGAGCTTTGCCTCAAGTCCCCCTGTACGCAGGGGAGTTGTGTGGGGGGCAGGCTTGGCGACTGCCGGGACCGTCTGTATACCGACGGCCAGGAACGCGGCGGTGGCCACCATGGCTCCGGCCGCGGTCGCCTGACGGGGGAAACGTCTCACTCGTACTCCTACTGCTTCGGCCGCGGTCGGCGGCCGGTGACAGACCGGGCAGACGGGATGTTCTGTCCGGGAAGAGCTGAGCAGGGGCGCGCGGGAACGCGACTGCGGGCAGGCCATGGACGACCTGTCCGACAGGTGTGGGAAGGATCGCATTTTTGACCTAGCCATGACATGCGGTTGAGGGCGATCGAGGGTTATCCCTACGCCCGCGCACCGAAACCCCCGCCACGCGCCGCTTCCCCCCGGGCGACGACACGTCGGCCCCGGCCCGGTACGACATACCGGGCCCGGTATGTCGGCGGACCGGACCACGTTCCGCGCGTGGGCACAGATGCCGTCCGATGCCGTCCGGGGTGCCCTCCCCCGGTTCGGCCCGGACCCGGCGGCCCGGCAGGCCCGGCAGTGCGCCGTCCGGGCCGACGGCGAAGGGGACCGGAGCGGATCGGCGGATCCGCGGATCCGCGACCGCCGGACGGCGGGCAGCCGCCGTGATTCCCGGCGGGCCGCGATGATCGTCGCGTCGTTTAATGACGGAGTCGGAGGAGTCGTCCTCGAGCAGGAGCTGCCCATGTCGGCGACACAAGCCCCTTCAGCCAGCGGGCGGACCAGGCCTGGAGTGCTGCAGCGGCTGGGCGAGTGGTGCGCCCGCCATTTCGTGATCGTGATCGTGGCGTGGCTCGTCGCTCTCGGCGTGCTCCAGGGGCTGAACCACTCCTTCGGCGGACAGTACTCGGACAACTTCTCACTGCCGGGAGTGCAGTCCACGGAAGGGCTGAACGTACTCAAGAAGCACGATCCGGCCGCGGGCGGCTACAGCAGTCAGATCGTGCTGCGCGACACGCAGAAGCCGCTGACCGATCTGAGTTCCCAGATGAGCCAGACCGTCGACTCCCTGGAGAAGCTGCCGCACGTCATGTCGGCGCAGAACCCGCTGCCGCCGCCCGGGTCCCAGCCTCCCTCGGGACAGTCCCAGCAGCAGAACGTCGGACCGCTGTCCAGCGACGGGAAGACCGGATACATCACGGTCCGTTTCGATGTGCAGCCCTCGACCCTGGGCGACAACTACCTCCACGGCGTGGACAACGCCGTCAAGCCGCTGCGGTCCGCGGGGGTCGACGTCGAGTACGGCGGCCCGCTGGGCGAACTGGCCAGACCCGCGGCGAACGACAGGATCAGCGAACTGATCGGGTTCGCGGTGGCGATCGTCGTCCTGCTCGTCGGGTTCGGCAGTGTCATCGCGGCGGGTCTGCCGCTGGTCACCGCCCTGGTCAGCGTGGTGGGTGGCCTGGCCGTCCTCGGCCTGCTCGCCGCAGCGACCACCTTCGCGACGGTGTCACCGACGCTCGCCACCATGATCGGACTGGGCGTCGGCATCGACTACGCCCTGTTCCTGATCACCCGCCACCGGCAGAACCTCATCAACGGGGCCGACCCGGTGCGGGCGGCGGGCCGGGCCGTCACCACCAGCGGACGGGCCGTCCTGGTCTCGGGCTGCACCGTGATCGTCGCCCTGGCCGGGCTGTCGGTCTCCGGTGTCTCGTTCATCAGCAAACTCGGCCTCGCGGCGGCCGTCACGGTCGTCTCCGCGGTGGCCGGCGCACTGACCCTCGTACCCGCCCTGCTCGGGCTCATCGGCAAGCGCATCGACCGCTATCACGTGCGCACGCCGATCGCGGAGACGAACGCCGAGCCCGGGGCGCCCGTCACCGGCACCTGGCACCGCTACGCCCAGCGCGTCGAGCGGCATCCCTGGCGGTTCCTGACCGGCGGCCTCCTCACGGTGGTCGTGCTGGCCATCCCCCTGTTCACCATCCAGCTCGGGCACATCGGTGACGGCGCCGACCCCACGTCCTTCACGGACCGGCGGGCGTTCGACATCATGGCGGACTCCTTCGGGCCCGGCTCCAACGGCCCGCTGACGGTCGTCATCGACCAGACGAACGTACCGTCCGACAAGCGTTCATCTCTGGAGTCACAGGCGCAGAAGACACTCGACGGTGTGTCAGGGGCCGCCGTGGTCACGCCGCTGACGACCACCCAGGACGGGGACGTGCTGGTGGGCACCGTCTACTCCAAGGTGTCCCCGCAGAACCAGGACACCACGGACCTGGCGAACCGTCTGGTGGACGACACCCTGCCGCAGGCGGTGACCGGGACCTCCGCCAAGGGCTATGTCACGGGCACGACGGCGGCCCAGGTCGACTTCCGGAACATCGTCTCCAGCAGGCTCCCCCTCATCATCGCCGTGGTGGTGGGGCTCGCCTTCATCATCATCCTGATCGTCTTCCGCGGCCTGCTCGTCGCACTGAAGGCGGCCGTCCTCAACGTGCTCTCCATCGCCGCCTCCTACGGTGTCGTCGTCGCCGTCTTCCAGTGGGGCTGGGGCGGGCCCGCGCTCGGGGTCTCGGGCAAGGTGCCCATCGAGAGTTACGTGCCGATGATGATGTTCGCGATCATCTTCGGGCTCAGCATGGACTACGAGATCTTCCTGCTGTCGCGGGTCCACGAGTTCTGGCTGCGCAGCGGGGACGCGAAGGCGAGCGTCGCGCACGCCCTGGAGATCACCGCCCGCGTCATCACCTGCGCCGCTCTGATCATGATGAGCGTCTTCGCCGCGTTCATCCTGAGCGACAGCATCGTCGTCAAGATGCTCGGCCTCGGGCTCGCCGTGAGCGTGCTGATCGACGCGACGGTCGTACGGCTCCTGATGGTTCCGGCGGTGATGACGCTGCTCGGGCCGCGCGCCTGGTGGTCACCGCGCTGGCTGGACCGGATCCTCCCGCACATCGACCCGGAGGGCGAGAACACGTAGGGACGGCGCCGGCGCGCTCCTCCAGGGGCACGCGCCGAAATCCGCGCGCCCCGGGACGCACGGGTCCCTAGCATGGCGTGATGCCCCGCATCGAACGCCTGCGACTCGACCACGCGCCCGCGCTGCTCTCGTTCGAGCGGGAGAACCGCGCCTATTTCGCCGCGTCGATCTCCGACCGCGGCGACACCTTCTTCGCCCGGTTCGACGCCCTGCTCCACGAGCGTCTGGCCGAACAGGCCGAGGGGGCGGCCCACTTCCATCTCGTGGTGGACGACTCCGGCGCGGTGCTGGCCCGCGTCAACCTGGTCGACGTGGCACGCGGTTCGGCCGAGCTCGGATACCGCGTCGCCGAGCGGGCCGCGCGGCAGGGGCTCGCCACGGCCGCCGTACGGGAGATGTGCTCCCTGGCGGCGAGCGCGTACGGCCTGAGCACCCTGCGCGCCGTCACGACCGTCGACAACACCGGATCCCGGACGGTTCTGGCCCGCACCGGGTTCCTCGTGACCGGCGATATCGAGCTGAACGGGCGTCCGGGCCTGCGCTTCTCGCGGGAACTCCCGGCCGCCGACGCGGTGCCGTCCGCCGCCGACGCCGTGCTTCCGGCCGGGCGCGCCACCTGTCAGGAGAGCGGTTCGGCGGCCGGGTTGATCGGCGACTGATAGGCCCCGCTGGCCAGCATGCGGACCTCGCCCGCCGGGCTGATCTCGGCGCGGAGGATGCCCGTGGGATCGCTGTACACCGGGTTGCCGCCCGGCCCGTGGGCAGTCGTCCGCTCGACGACCACCTCATCCGTCACCATGCGCGCATCCGGTCCGGGATGGGTGAAGGTCAGCCGGTAGCGGTCAACGGTCTTCATCAGGGCCTCCGCGCCGAAGCGACAAATACAGGTAAGAAGGACTACGTCCCATCATGCGTCCACGCGCCCGCGAGCCGCGTCGCCCGCGCCGGACCGGCCTGCCGACCGGCGTAGCGAACGATCACGGAACGTGACGCCTCTCGCCACCGGACGCCGGGCAGTGTAGACATAGCTCATGGTCGGACTATTGGGTCGAACCCGGGCTCAGTCGACCCGCCGCCCCAGTACAGCGCAACATGAGCGTGGGCCACACGACGGCAAGCACAGAAACGGCCCGTCCAACGGGCTACGTTCCGCCCTGGGCGGGCGCAGTGTCGCCGGACAGGTGTTCGTCCTGCAAGTGGTGATCGTGCTGCTCCTGGTCGTCGCCGCGGTGGTCGCACTGGTACTCCAGGTGCGGCATGACAGCACACAGGAGGCCCGCAACCGCTCGCTCGCCGTCGCGGAGACCTTCGCCAACGCGCCCGGCACACGCGCGGCCCTCGGCGCCCCCCATCCGACGGCCCTTCTGCAGCCCAGCGCCGAAGCCGCCCGCAAGGCGTCGGACGTGGACTTCATCGTCGTACTGAACACCGACGCGATCCGCTACACCCACCCCAAGCCGGACCGGATCGGCAAGAAGTTCATCGGGACCACCGCTCCGGTGCTGGCCGGGCATTCCGTCACCGAGCAGATCACCGGGACGCTCGGACCGCTGGTGCAGGCCACGGTCCCCGTCAAGGCACCCGACGGCACGGTCGTCGGCATGGTGTCCGCCGGGATCACCACGGCGACCGTGGGCGGCACGGCCGACCACCAGCTGCCGCTGGTGCTGGGCGCCGCCGCCGTGGCGCTCGCCCTGGCGACCGCGAGCACCGCGCTGGTGAGCCGGCGCCTGCTGCGCCAGACGCACGGCCTCGGCCCGTACGAGATGACCCGGATGTACGAGCACCACGACGCCGTGCTGCACTCCGTCCGGGAAGGTGTGATCATCATCGGCGCGGAAGGGCATCTGCTCCTGGCCAACGACGAGGCGAACCGCCTGCTCCGTCTGCCCGCGGACGCCGAGGGACAGCACGTCCAGGAACTCGGTCTCGACTCGGGCACCGCGGAGCTGCTGGCCTCCGGGCGCGTCGCCACCGACGAGGTGCATCTCGTCGGGGACCAGCTCCTGGCCGTCAACCAGCGGCCCACGGACCTGCCCGGCGGGCCCGCCGGCAGCGTCGCCACGCTCCGCGACTCGACCGAACTGCGCGCACTCTCCGGCCGGGCGGACATCGCCCGCGAACGGCTCAAGATCCTCTACGACGCCGGCGTGCGCATCGGGACGAGTCTGGACGTCACCAGGACGGCCGAGGAACTGACGGCGGTCGCCACCCCTCGGTTCGCGGACTTCGTCACCGTGGACCTGGCCGACGCCGTACTCAACGGCCAGGAGCCGGACGCGGGTGCCGGCTTGCGCCGCACCGCCTCCGGCGGCATCCGCAAGGACGCGCCGCTCTATCCGGTCGGGGAGCACATCGGGTTCATCCCCTCCACGCCCCAGGCCCACAGTCTGCGCACCGGAGAGGCCGTGGTCGAGCCCGACCTCGGCGGTGCCCCGGGCTGGCTGGCCCAGGACCCGCAGCGCACCGCACAGGTCGTCGACTACGGGATCCACTCCCTCATCACGGTCCCGCTGCGCGTCGGGCCCCTGGTCATGGGCGTGGTCAATTTCTGGCGCTCCGAGAAGCCCGATCCGTTCGACGCGGACGATCTCGCCCTCGCCGAGGAGCTGGTCGCCCGTGCTGCGGTCTCCATCGACAACGCGCGCCGCTACACGCGCGAGCACACGATGGCCGTGACCCTTCAGCGCAGCCTGCTGCCGCGCACCCTGCCCGACCAGAGCGCCCTCGACCTCGCCTACCGCTATCTGCCGGCGCAGGCGGGGGTCGGCGGCGACTGGTTCGACGTGCTGCCGCTGCCCGGTGCCCGGGTCGCGGTCGTCGTCGGCGATGTGGTCGGCCATGGGCTGCTGGCCGCGGCGACGATGGGCCGGCTGCGTACGGCGGTCCACAACTTCTCCGCGCTCGATCTGCCGCCGGACGAATTGCTCGGTCTTCTGGACGAACTGGTCGGCCGGATCGACCAGGACGAGCTCCCGGACGACACCGGAGCCGCCGTCACGGGCGCCACCTGTGTGTACGCCGTCTACGACCCGACGACCCGGCGCTGTACCGTCGCCCGCGCCGGACACCCGCCGCCCGCGGTGATCCGTCCGGACGGCAGCGTCGAGTTCCCCGATGTGCCGGCCGGCCCGCCGCTCGGTCTGGGCGGTCTGCCGTTCGAGACGGCCGAGCTGGAACTGGAGGAGGGCAGCCGGCTGGTGCTCTACACGGACGGCCTGGTCGAGGACCGGGAACGGGACATCGACGTCGGGCTGGAACTGCTGCGCACGGCGCTGGCCGGAGCCGACCGCTCGCCGGAGGACACCTGCCAGGCAGTGCTGAGCGCCCTGCTCCCGGCCCGGCCGAGCGACGACATCGCCCTGATCGTGGCCCGGACCCACGCTCTCGGCCCCGACCGCATCGCCTCGTGGGAGGTGCCGTCCGAACCGGCCGCCGTGGGCGAGGTCCGTGCCTCGGTCAGCCGGCAGCTGGCCCGGTGGGGGCTCGACGAACTGGCGTTCACCACGGAGCTGATCCTCAGCGAGCTGGTGACCAACGCGATCCGCTACGGCAACGGGCCCATCGGGGTCCGCATGCTGCTGGACCGGGCGCTGATCTGCGAGGTCTTCGACGGCAGCAGCACCTCACCGCATCTGCGGTACGCGGCGACGACGGACGAGGGCGGGCGCGGCCTGTTCCTGGTCGCCCAGCTCACCGACCGCTGGGGCACCCGCTACACGCCCGAGGGCAAGGTCATCTGGGCGGAACAGCCGCTGCCCTGAGCCGGGCGGACGCTCCCGGCGGCGGAGTACGACGGCGGCACCGCCACGGCCGTACGGCTGCGACGCGCCGCGCAAACACCAGGGCTCCCTGCCGGGGTTCGGCCCGGTCGGGTGCCGGGGTTCGGCCCGGTCGGGCGGTTCGGGCGCCCGCCCCGGGCTCGGCCTCCGGGGCGGGCCCGGGTCAGCCGGACGCGGGCGGGTCAGCCGGACGCGGGCGGTCCGTCCCGGCCGTCCGACTCGCCCGCCGGACTCGCGCCGGTCGGGGCACCCTCCGCGTCGCCGGACGCGTCCGCCGGACTCATGGCAGCGGCGCCTCCCTGGAGCCGCTCCAGGTCGGAGGGGCGCACCTGGATGACGATCAGGGCGACCAGCGCGGCGAAGACCGCGAAAACGGCGGCGGCGACGAACGCGCCCGTGATGCCGGACGTCAGCACCTGTCCGCTCCAGGGCGCGGGCAGCTGTCCCGTCCTGCGGAACTGCAGTTGCTGGGCCGGGGTCGCGGTCGACAGGAAGTCCGCGACCTGGTTCGTGGCCTCGTTGCGGCTCGCCGTGCCGAAGACCGTGACCAGCACGGACAAGCCGAGGGATCCGCCGACCTGCTGGGTGGCGTTGAGGATGCCGGAGGCGGCGCCCGTCTCCTTGGGCTGGACTCCGGACACGGCCATCAGCGTCAGCGACACGAACTGCAGACCCATGCCGAAGCCGAAGACGAGGGTGGGTCCGAGGATGCTGCCGAGATACGTGCTGTCGACGTCGGTCAGTGTCAGCCAGCCGAGGCCCAGGGCGCAGAGGACCGCGCCCACGGCCATGAAGGGTTTCGGCCCCCACCTGGGCAGCAGGTTCGAGGCGACTCCCGCGCCGATCGCGATGATCGCGCTGATCGGCAGGAAGGAGATGCCGGCCTTGAGCGGACTGAAGCCCAGGATGTTCTGCACGAACAGGGTCAGGAAGAAGAACATCCCGAAGATCGCGGCGGAGAGGCTCAGCATCATCGCGTAGACGCCCGAGCGATTGCGGTCGCGGAACATCCACAGCGGTGTGATGGGCTGTCTCGACCGGCGTTCGACGGCGATGAAGGCGATCAGGAACACCAGTGCCGCCCCGAAGGCCGCGAGGGTCACCGGGTCGCTCCAGCCCTTCTCCGAGGCCCGGATGAAACCGTAGACGAGCAGCACCATGCCCAGCGTGGAGGTGAGGGCGCCGAGGAAGTCGAAGTGGCCCGGGTGGCGCTTGGACTCCTTGATGTAGCGGGGCGTGGCGAGCACGATCAGCAGGCCGATGGGGATGTTCACGAAGAACACCCAGCGCCAGTCGAGCCACTCGACGAGGATGCCGCCGGCCAGCAGCCCGATGGCGCTGCCGCCCGCGGAGACGGCCGCGAACACGCCGAACGCCCTGTTGCGCTCCGGCCCTTCACGGAAGGTGGTGGTGATCAGCGCCAGCGCGGTGGGCGACGCGATGGCCCCGCCGACGCCCTGCAGCGAGCGTGCGGCGAGCAACTGCCAGGATTCCTGGGAGAGTCCGCCGAGCAGCGACGCGAGGGCGAAGAGCACCACACCGAACATGAAGACCCGGCGTCTGCCGAGGATGTCCCCGGAGCGTCCGCCGAGCAGCAGCAGACCGCCGAAGGTCAGCGTGTAGGCGTTGATCACCCAGGACAGACTCTCGGTCGAGAAACCGAGCGAGGTCTGGATGTGCGGAAGCGCGATGTTCACGATGGTGATGTCGAGGACCACCATCAGCTGGCAGGAGGCGATGACGAGGAGCGCGATACCGCTGCCTCGGCCCCGCTGCGGGGACTCGGCAGACTCGGAGGATGTCACGTGACCGGCCGTCATCGGGGATGGCCCTGCATCGCGGGTCGGCGGCGAACGTGGGTGTTCACCCCATCGACGTTAAGCCTGCCCGCCCGGCCCCACCAATCGATCAACGCGCGGGGCCCCGATCACCGCCTCACCTGGCCAGCCGGCCCGGCAGCGACGACGCGGACAGGACACCGAGGGCCGCTGCCACGGCCAGGACACCGTAGTCGAGGGCCAGGTACGCGGGCGTTCCGAGCAACAGGCCGCACAGGGCGTCGACTTGGTAGCTGAGCGGGTTGACCAGACTGACGGCCTTCAGCCGGCCGGGCATGACGGCCACCGGGTAGAGGGCGTTGGAGCCGAAGAACAGGGGCATGGTGATGGCCTGGGTCAATGCCGGTGCACGAGGTATTTGCTGTCGATCGACATCCGGATGCCAGAGCGGCCGATGCACCTCTTGCGCGTACCAGCCTGTGCCCAACGGGACAACGGACGCGGTCTGAACCTGCCACGCCGTGTCAGCGCGTAGGGGGCCGCAGCTCCCTGATGCATGTCGCAAGAGCTCGGTCTGCCCGACTGGCAAGAAGCCGCTGGCGGGCGCCCCGGGCTCGAACCAATGGCCAGCAATGCCAGAGAAGCACCTACGGGCGCCCAGACGACCCGGCGGCCGTTCGCCATCGGCTGGACCTATTCGCCGCCGTCTTGATGATCTTCAGCAACATCTTGGCGATCTTCCAGGGAATCGCCGCCATCGCGAAGGATGCCCTGATCGTCGTCACACGCGACTACGCGTATCAGTTGAACACGACCGGTTGGGGCTGGATACACCTCATCCTGGGCGTCCTCATCCTGCTGGCTGGCGTGGCTCTCGTCGGCGGCGCGGTGTGGGCCCGCACCGTGGGCGTCGTAGTCGTAGGGCTCAGCCCTGATCGCGAACTTCCCGTGGCTTCCGTACTACCCGTTCTGGGCTCTCGTGCTGATCGCCATCGACATCTTCGTCATCTGGCGCTCTGCGCCGGGACGACGCGGAAGACCGACGTGGCATCAACAAGGCGTGCGCCACCCCGTCTGTGACCAGCGGAGCCAACCGTCGCACTGTGAGCGTATGACCTCTGGCCAACACCAGCACAGCCGCCGACGAGACCATCGTGACGGACAGTTGGCTCACCCGAACTGCTCAAACGGGTGAACGCTGCGGTCTCGCGAGCACCGCAGCCGGGTGATTCCCTGCCCCGTGGTAACACCTGATGCGGGTTGCCCGAACCTGCGGCCCCAGTCCCGTCTGCGAGGAATGGATGCGTATGTCGGCCGGACCCGCCACCGCCCCACAGAACCCGCTCGAAATCGTCCGCAGCCGCAGCTACATCTCCCTGCTGGTGATCTCGGCCGTGCTGGGCGTCCCCATCTCCTGCGTGGCCTACGGGTTCCTCGCTCTCGTCTCCGAACTCCAGTCCTTGCTCTACGAGGACCTGCCCAAGGGCCTCGGCTTCAGCGGAACACCGGACTGGTGGGCCGTGCCCCTGCTCGCCGTGGCCGGCGCGATCGTCGCCCTCACCATCCGTCATCTGCCCGGAAAGGGCGGGCACGAGCCGGCCGAAGGACTCAAGACCGGCGGTACACCGTCGGTGACGGCAGTGCCCGGCGTGGCCCTCGCCGCGATCGCCACGCTCAGCTTCGGTGCCGTCCTCGGCCCGGAGGCCCCGCTCATCGCCCTCGGCGGCGGACTGGCGGTCGGGGCGATCCGGATGCTGAAACGCGACACCCCTCCCACCGGCCTTGCCGTCGTCGCAGCAGCGGGCAGCTTCGCGGCGATCAGTGAACTCCTCGGCTCACCCCTGCTCGGAGCGTTCCTGCTCATGGAAGCCTCCGGCCTGGCCGGCCCGATGCTCGGCGTCGTGCTGGTGCCCGGACTGCTCGCCGCGGGCGTCGGCTCCCTGATCTTCACCGGCCTGGACAACTGGACCGGACTGGGCACCTACTCCCTGTCCATGACCCAGGTGCCGCCCGCCGACCGGCCGACACTCGCCGCGTTCGGCTGGGCGATCCTCGCCGGCCTCGCCGCCGCGATCCTCGGCGAGGCCATCCGCCGTTCCGGCCAGCACCTGCAGAAGCACGTCCAACGGCGCAGGCTGCCCCTCACCGTAGCGATGGGCGTATGCATCGGACTGTTCGCCCTGCTCTACACCACCATCACCGGTAAACCCATCTCCGGAGTGCTGTTTTCCGGCGAGAGCACCATCGGCCCCCTCCTGGCCGACCACGCCACCTACTCCCTCGGCACTCTGCTGCTCCTCGTCCTGTTCAAGTCCCTCGCATACAGCGCCTCCCTCAGCGCCTTCCGGGGAGGTCCCGTCTTCCCGTCCCTGTTCGTCGGCGGTGCGGGCGGGCTGGCCATGTCCCACCTCCCCGGCCTCGACGCCACCACCGGCTTCGCGCTCGGCATGGGCGCCCTGAGCGTCGCCATGCTCAAACTGCCGATGACCTCAGTCCTGTTGGCCACCCTGCTCCTGGGTACCGTGGGACTGACCGTGATGCCGTTGGTGATCGTGGCCGTGGTCGTCGCATACGTACTGACTCTCCGACTTGCCAAGCCCGAAACTCCTCAACTCGGCGAGCGGAAACCCGACAGGCCAGCCGTCCCGTGACCTTGCAGGACGGGTCGACGACCAGCGCGGCAGGCGTGCCAGACAGCGTGCCCGATACTGCGGGGAACCACAGGGAGCAGCGGAGACCGGTTGTAGGCGGCAGCACAGCCCCCCCCCACCCCCCACCACCACCACCACCACCAGTCCAACGCAGATCGGAGGGCTGCCGCCGTGGGCCCAAAGCCTCCCAAGTACTCCAGCCGTAGTTCGTGATCTCGATCGTGAGGGGCGCCGAGGAGGCAGCTGGCAGCGTCGATCATCTGGACGAGACCGACCACGCCGTCGCGGGCGTCCGTTTCCTTCTCCGCCTACCCGAGTCCACCGAGACGGAGGGCGTTCCTTATCTCGCTGAGCTTCGCGGTCGTCGCCGGGGTCCACTCCTTCGCCTGCTCACCGAGACGGAGGGCGTTCTCAATCTCGCTGAGTTTCACGGAGGACAGGGCGCCCGCCCGCTCGATCAGGTCGTCCCGGGACACGGTGGTCAGCCACGTGCAAGGGGTAAAGCCCGGACGCGGGAACGCGAACCGAAGCACGCCTTCAAAGGGCAGTCCTTCCACGGCGCCTACTGCCACTTCGACGCCCAGACCGGTGATGTCGACACCCGCCCGAGCGACGACCTGCATCACCCGGATCCCGGACGCGTCGTCTCCCGACAGCAGCACGACCGGCCGCCGCTCGTCGAACTCCACCCACCAGACTTCGCCACGTTGCACATGTCCTCCTGACACAGGACGGCGGGCGGACGCTGCGCGAGTCCGACGCGCTGTGGAGACGGGTGCGGCCACCCGTTGATCATCGGCGTGTGAAGACAAACGATCACGCGGTGGCCGCAGGTCACAGCGTAGACCCTGCCCGCTGGCAGGAGGCGTTCGAGGGCCTGATGAGCCGGATAGCGGGACGGTTCACACGGGTCGAACCCCGGTTCCGGGTCCGGAAGTTGGTGCTCGGACTGCTGTCGGACCTGCCGCGCAAGAACTGCTGGACCATCGCCGAATGGGCCGGGGAGAGGACCCCGGACGGCATGCAGCATCTGCTGGGGCGGGCCAAGTGGGAAGCCGACCGGGTCCGCGACGATGTGTGTGACTACGTGGTGGACCACCTGCACGACGACCAGGCGGTACTGGTGGTCGACGAGACCGGGGACGTGAAGAAGGGCACCGGCACGGTCGGCGTCCAGCGCCAGTACACCGGCACCGCGGGCAGGATCGAAAATGCCCAGGTCGCCGTCTACCTGGTCTACGCCGGCCGGCGCGGGCACGCGGCAGTGGACCGGGAACTGTACGTCCCGCGTTCATGGACCTCCGACCCTGACCGCTGCCGGGATGCCGGACTCGACCAGGACACCGCCTTCGCCACCAAGCCGGAACTGGCCACTCGTATGGTTGCCCGGTTCCTGGACGCCGGCCACCAGGCCGCATGGGTCGCCGGCGACGAGTTCTACGGCGGCAACCCCAGGCTGCGAACCGCACTAAAGGAACGCGGCACCGGCTACGTCCTCGCGGTGGCCTGCTCACACGAAGTCACCACCGGTGCGGGGAGGTTCCGTGCGGACACCCTGGCCAAGAAGGTGCCCAAGCGGGCCTGGCAGAAACTCTCCGCAGGGGCCGGGACCAAGGGCCACCGTTTCTACGACTGGGCAGTCATCGACCTCGCCGACCCCCGACCCGGGAGTCGTCAGCTGCTGATCCGCCGTAACCGCAGCACCGGCGAACTCGCCTACTACCGCTGCCACTCGCCCGCACCCGTGCCGCTGACCGTGCTGGTCAGAGTCGCTGGATCAAGATGGCGGGTGGAGGAGTTCTTCCAGTCGGGCAAGGGCCTGGCCGCACTCGACGAGCACCAGGTCCGCCGCTATGCCTCCTGGTCCCGCTGGGTCACCCTCGCCATGCTCGCGCACGCCTTCCTCGCCGTCGTACGCGCAGACGAGCACACCCGCCCCGCACCCGATGCCCTCATTCCGCTCACCTGCAACGAGATCCAGCGCCTGTTCATCACACTCGTTGTCCGACCCGTCCACGATGCCGCCCACCGGCTCGGTTGGTCCGACTGGCGGCACCGCCACCAGGCCCGATCCCAGGCCAGCCACTACCGTCGACAAGCCACTCAGGCATGAAGATCACGATCTACGGCTGGAGTACAAGCCGAGAGCGCCGAGTTCGACGCTCGCAACGGACTCCATTCGAGTCCTCAGCTCGCACCCTGATCAGCAACTTCAAGACACAGGAGGTGAAGAAGGACCGGGACGGCAACACGATCTACACGGTCGCCGTCACGGTGCGGCAGGACGGACGGCGTATCTCCGTCATCGAGATCGCGGTCGCCGATGAGCCGAAGGGCATCGAGGAAGGGCAGATCCTCAAGGTAACCGGACTGACCGCGTTCGCCTGGGTCAATCCCTGTTCACAAGGTGTTTGCCGTCGCCGAAAGTCTCGCTGTCAGCACGTCCGATGTGCCTAAAACGTGCACCAGCCCACGCCCGAAGCGGGCATGAACGCGATTTGAACGTGCCACCCGGTGCCAACATGTGGGTCAAGCCGTGACTCCCTAGAACATCACCAAGGGCTCGGTCTTCGACTGCACCTGTGACCATAGGCGGACGCGCCAAGCTATAAGTCTTGGGATCTCTTGGCGCTGCGCGCAACACCTCGACAAATGCAACATTTTGAGCATTCTCCAGCTCTTGGCGCGCAGGTCGTAGCTAGGGTTCGTCCCTTGTTAGGTCTTCCAGCGCTGCACGGATCGCACTGAGGTTGTCCAGGCAGTGGGCGGTGTCGGGGTGGTCGGGGCCGAGGGCGGCCTCGGTGATGGCCAGCGCCCGCTCTACCAGTGGCAGAGCCTCGGCGTGACGCCCCAGCGCATTGAACGTGCTGGCGAGGTTGTTCAGGCGGATGGCGGTGGTGGGGTGGTCGGGGCCCAGAGCGGCCTCCGTGATGCCCAACGCCCGCTCTACCAGTGGCAGAGCCTCGGCGTGACGCCCCAGCGCATTGAACGTGCTGGCGAGGTTGCCCAGGCGGATGGCGGTGGTGGGGTGGTCGGGGCCCAGAGCGGCCTCCGTGATGCCCAACGCCCGCTCTACCAGTGGCAGAGCCTCGTCGCGACGCCCCAGCGCATTGAACGTGCTGGCGAGGTTGCCCAGGCGGATGGCGGTGGTGGGGTGGTCGGGGCCCAGAGCGGCCTCCGTGATGCCCAACGCCCGCTCCTCCAGTGGCAGAGCCTCGTCGCGACGCCCCAGCGCATTGAACGTCCTGGCGAGGTTCCCCAGGCGGATGGCGGTGGTGGGGTGGTCGGGGCCCAGAGCGGCCTCCGTGATGCCCAACGCCCGCTCCTCCAGTGGCAGAGCCTCGTCGCGACGCCCCAGCGCATTGAACGTCCTGGCGAGGTTCCCCAGGCGGATGGCGGTGGTGGGGTGGTCGGAGCCCAGAGCGGCCTCCGTGATGCCCAACGCCCGCTCTACCAGCGGCAAGGCCTCGGCGTAACGCCCCAGCGCATTGAACGTCCTGGCGAGGTTCCCCAGGCGCAGGGCAGTGTCGGGGTGGTCGGAGCCCAGAGCAGCCTCCGTGATGCCCAACGCCCGCTCTACCAGCGGCAAGGCCTCGGCATGACGCCCCAGCGCATTGAACGTCCTGGCGAGGTTCCCCAGGCGCAGGGCAGTGTCGGGGTGGTCGGAGCCCAGGACAGCCTCCGTGATGCCCAACGCCCGCTCCGCCAACGGTAAGGCCTCGGCATGACGCCCCAGATCGCTGAACATGCTGGCGAGGTTGTTCAGGCGGATGGCGGTGGTGGGGTGGTCGGGGCCCAGAGCGGCCTCCGTGATGCCCAACGCCCGCTCCTCCAACGGCAAGGCCTCGGTGTGCCGCCCCAGATCGCTGAACGTGCTGGCGAGGTTGCCCAGGCGCAGGGCGGTGGTGGGGTGGTCGGGGCCGAGGGCGTTCTCGGTGATGGCCAGCGCCCGCTCCGCCAGTGGCAAGGCCTCGGCATGACGCCCCAGCGCATTGAACATGCTGGCGAGGTTGTTCAAGCGGATGGCAGTGACGGGGTGGTCAGGGCCGAGGACAGCCTCCGTAATGCCCAACGCCCGCTCCTCCAACGGCAAGGCCTCGGCGTGACGCCCCAGATCGCTGAACGTGCCGGCGAGGTTGCCCAGGCGCAGGGCGGTGTCCCGGTGGTCGGGGCCAAGTGTCGCCTCGGTGATGGCCAGCGCCCGCTCCTCCAACGGCAGGGCTTGAGCGGCTTGGCCGCGCGCGGTCAGATAGAACGCAGTCTGGCCCAGCAGCTCAGCAAGGTTCGAGATCGTTTCAGTGCCATGGCAGTGCGTGTTTACTGCTTCTACGTGGGGCAGGAGTTCTTGCCATTCCGGCCAGCTCTGCACGTCCTCTGGACTACCCGATGGCATTGCGGCATGCAGCAGGTTCAGGGCGGTTTCGCTCGAGTGCTGCGGGGTGAGAGGCCGGGTCCGGCGGAGCAGTCGCCGGATTCCGCGGGACTGCAATCTTGGGGCGGGCGCGGGGGTGGTGCAGCGCAGCACGGTCTGGACGAGGCGATGGACGGTTACTGTGAGGTCTGTGAGGGTGATCAGGCTGTATGCGGCAAGCACACCCAGTGCGTGATCTACGTCCCGAATCGCGGGTAGGGCAGTAGTGAGTACGCGGCGAGGCAAGGGATCGGGGGCGCAGTAGGCCAACGTCCTCAGCAACTCGACCGCGTGCCGGTCTTCAGCGTGTACGGCACTGAAGGTGACGCTCCACAACTGGGCGATGGCGCGCTGCTGGGAATCGCCGGGGGGCGCGGTTGCGAGCACACCGGCCGGGTCGGCGCGTACTTGAGTGAGGTAGCTGGCTGCGGTGGTGCGGGTCTGCGCCAGGTAGGCGCCAGCCTGCTGCAGGGCCAGGGGCAGATTCCCGAGTTCCTCGGCCAGTTCGATCAGCTCTGCAGCGTCCCTGTCGGCACGACGTCCGGTGATCTCCTGCAGCACCTTCAGGGAGGCGTCGGGGGTGAGCGTGTCGAGGCAGAGTGGGGTGCCGAGGTCGCGCCAAGGCAGGTCCCGGCGCGTGGTGACCAGGGTCTGACCAGTGCTGAGCCGGCCGAGGTAAGCGTGAAGGTCGGCGGGCTCTTCCGCGTTGTCGAAGACCAGCAGCCATCCCGTGCGCCCCTGCAGCCAGGCAACGGCCCAGTCTGCTGCCTCGTCCAGCGGCAGCGCCGCGTGCAGCGGGTCGATGACAGTGGCGAGAGAAGCAAGGCCGGCGGTGATAGTGGCGGTGGATGCGGCATTGATCCACCACACCGGACCATGACCAGCCGTCAAGCAGGCGTGGGCGTGGTGAAGAACCAGGGTGCTCTTGCCGACCCCGCCCATTCCCCGCACGGTCTGGGTGACGATCCCCGTCCCCATCGACGGTAAATCCCGCAAAGCAGCAAGTGCTTCGTTACGGCCTTCGAAGACTCGACTGTCCGGTTCCGGCAGATTGTTCAGCCGGGCTATCGAGTCGTCAGGGACTGCAGCCTGCAGGGCGCCGGGAGGGAGCACGACGTTTCGCTGCTCGATCCGGACCTGGTCGCCGGTGGCAATGACGCCAGAGCTGTTGCCCGCAGCGGCTGACCGTCCCCCGGAAGCAGGTGGTGTGGGTGTCTCGGTCATCGCTGAACGGTGCCGTTGTCCCCCGTGATGATCACCCCGGAATTGTCCTGCGTGGCCACCGCCCGCTCACCCGAGGCAGTCGACGTTGCAGGCGTTGTGGCAGCCGGTGAAGCCGAAGAACCGATCACGGACGATGCCCAAGCCCCCAACACACCCGCGATGACCGCGCCGACACCCGCACCCGTCCCGATCCGCGTCGACTGATCCCACGGCAACAACAGATCGCCCAACAGCACACACAACCCGAACACCACCAACGACCCAAAGATCACCAGCAACCAACGCCCCGCCCGACCCATCTGACGCCCCCTCACACACCATCAGCGAACCGACCATGCTTCCACGACGCCAGGCACGACTCACCCAGTTCCGGCGATCCGGCACCAGAGCAGATCCGCATCACTCCAGACCGTTCCCCGGCATTTGGAAGCGGTACCGCGATGGCCTGCCCGATGCCCATCAGCGGGTCGCGGGTGAGCACGATGCCCGCGATCGTCATCGACAGGCAGGAGAAGAACGCCGAACCGAGCACGACGGCCACGGCCACTCCGAGGAGCCGCAGCGGGTTCCAGGTCATCGCCACCCCGAGCAGCGCGGCGATCACGACGACCACCACGGCCTGGATCAGCGCCTTCACTCCGGCGGCGAACGCCTTGCCGGTGATGAGCGCGGAGCGGGGTGTGGGGGTGACGAGGAGTTTGGTGAGGGTGCCGGCGTCCCGCTCCCAGATGATCATGATGCCGTAGAAGATGGCGATGAACATGGCGGACTGGGCGACGATGCCCGGCGCCAGATAGTCGAGGTAGGGGATCCCGCCGGTCGGATCGCGTGGATCCGGGTGAACGTCTCGCCGAAGATCAGCAGCCAGAGCGCCGGCTGGATCGCCCGCGTGTACAGCTCGGTGCGGTCGTGGCGGAGTTTCTGGAGCTCGACCGCGCACATCGCGGCGACCCGGGCGGGCAGCACGTGCCGGCCCGTGCGGGCCCTGGCGGGGTCACGAGCAGATCGAGGCTCCCGGGGCGGACGCTCTCAGCCGACGCGGGAAGCGGTACGGCGGGTGCTTCGGACATCGCTGAAGTCTCCTGATCGGTCGTCGAGTCCACTGCCGGCAATATCGCGGAAGACGTCTTCCAGCGTGGGCGGTTCGGCGTCGCCGTCGATCCCGCGGCGCTCGCCGAGCCCCGCCCTGAGCTGCTGTGGGGTGCCGAGCGCGCGGACGCGTCCGCGGTGCATCAGCGCGACCCGGTCGCAGTACTGGTCGGCCTCGTCCATGTAGTGGGTCGTCCATGTAGTGGGTCGTCACGAGGACGGTCATCCCGGTGGCGGCCCGTACGGCGTTGATGTGCTCCCACACGCTGGTGCGGGCGATCGGGTCGAGGCCGATGGTCGGCTCGTCCAGGATCAGCAGCCGCGGCGCGCTGACCAGGGCCTGGGCGAGTTCCAGGCGGCGCGCCATGCCTCCGGAGTACGTCCTGGCGAGGCGGTCGGCCACATCGGTGAGGCCGACCGCGTCGAGCGCCTGGGCCACACGGGCCGCGCGCTCACGCCGGGACACGTCGAAGACGCGGGCGAACAGGAGCACGTTCTCCCTGCCGGTGAGCCCGGAGTCGGCGGACAGTTGCTGCGGCACGTAGCCCAACAGGCGTCGTACGGCCATGCGTTCACGGGTGGCGTCGTGCCCGAAGACACGGACCTTTCCCGAGGGGACCGGCAGCAGCGTGGTGATGCAGCGGAGCGCCGTCGTCTTGCCTGCGCCGTTGGGACCGAGCAGTCCGAACACTTCACCGTCACGGACGGCGAGGTCGAGACCGTCGACGGCGGTCATCTCGCCGAAGGCGTACACGAGTCCCGCGCAGGACACGGCGTCCGGGGCCGAGCACGGGGCAGGCGCGGCGCAGCCGCCGTCCGCGGCCGCTCCCGTCATCACGGCGTCGGCGTCGGCATCCACCGCGGTGGCCGGGACCGGCGTTCGGGGCGCGTCCGCCCGGTCACCGGCCGGGTCCGCCTCGTCGCGTCGGGGTTCCGGGTTCTCCTGCCGTGCGGGTTCCCCGCGTCCGCTGCTGTGCCCTGTCATGTCTCCTCGGCCTCCTCGTGCAGGTTCGCCGCCAGTTTGCGCAGGGCCGGAAGAGCGGCCTCCAGCGCGGCACGGTCGGCCGCGTCGAGGCGCGCCACCTGGGCGCGTACGAGCACCGCGCGCCGCTGCCGCCAGTCGCGCAACCGGGCATCGGCCGCCGGGGTGGACAGCAGCCGGGCGGCGCGCCGGTCGGCCGGGTCGGTCTCGCGGACCAGACAACCGTCCGCGACCAGCCGGTTGACCAGCGTCGAGACCGAATTGCCCGCCAGATACAGCTCCTTGGCCGCCTCCGACACACCGATGCCAGGCCGGTCGACGACCAGGCGCAGCAGATCGGCCTCGGCACCGCGCAGGCCCGGTCCGGCCGTGCCGCGGCGCAGCCGCCGTCTGATCAGCCGCCGCAAACCGGCCAGGGTGTCCGCCAGGGCTTCGGGGAAACTCTCCGACTCCGACTTCACGGTCCGAATTACCTCTGTGTCAGAGGTAATTCGGGAAAGGGAGGATCAAGAGACCGGGTCCGGCGGCGATACCCCAGGTGTGCACCTCGGTTCGGGGGGTAACCGTTGACCTGCTCACCGGCGTACCCCAGCGCCGGGTGGATCCCGACGGGTCAGTTCCCCTTGGAGGTAACCGTGCCGGCCGAAGAGGCTCCTGTGACCATCGACGCGACCTTGTACGGCGAGGGCATCGCCCTGGTCACCGTGGCCGGGGAACTGGATGTCGAGACAGCCCCCGAGCTGCACCACCGACTGGCCGACCAGATACGCGGGGGCCGGCGGCACCTGCTGCTCGACCTGTCCGCGGTCCCCTTCATGGACTCCTCCGGCATCAACGCCCTGCTCAAGGCCCACGACGCCGCCGGACGTGCGGGAGGCGGAGTGTGCCTCGTGTCCCCGGCGCCGGCCGTCCAGCGCGTTCTGGATCTCACGGGCGTCAGCCTCGCCATACCGTCGGTGGCCGATGTGGACGCCGCACTGGTCCACATCGGAGAAAGGACAGCGCGGCACTAGGCGGAGCGGGCCTCGACGGGGTCCGCCTCGTGGAGCTGTGCGGCCGCGGCCGCACAGAAGGCCGCCAGCCCCTCCACGAGCGCCTCCCGCCCGGCGGCCGGCATCTGCGCGAGGACGGCTTCCACGGCCCGCTCGCGCCGTGCGCGCAGTTCCGCGAGGAAGGTCCGGCCCTGGGGGCTCAGGAACAGGCGCAGCTCGCGGCGGCTGGTGGCACTCGGTGCCCGTTCGACGAACCCCACGGCCTGCAGCCGGTCGCAGAGTCTGCTGGTCGAGGGAGGTGTGGAGCCGAGCGCGTCGGCCAGGGTCCTCAGGTTGATGCCCTCTCCGTGTTCCAGGATGAACAGCACCCGCAACTGGGAGGCGGAGACCGGGGCCGTCGAGGCGCGGCCCCAGAGGATCTCCAGAAGCTCGGCGGCCTCCGCGGTCACGCGGGCCACCTCGCTGCGGCGCGGACGGGGGCCAGAGGAAGTCACCGTCCAACTCTCCCAGTCTTCTCGGGCACTGTCAGCCTGTCGGCGCGACACCAGGAACGAAAGGGTGGATACCGGCCTTCGAATCCCTTGGACTCCTTGAACTTCTCAAAGATTGGTCTGTGCGACATCGTGAACAGATTCGTGGCCGCAGAGCGTGCCCTGCGCACCGCGGCGCCCCATCAGCTGCTGGACGCGGTCCGTGACGTGCTGTGCGGTCACTACGCGGCCGATTCCGTCGAACTCTTCATGGCCGACTACGGGCTCACCGTGCTCCAGCCCGTCTCGGTGCTTCCCCACACCCTGGAACCCATTCCGGTGCACACCAGCCCCGAGGGCCGGGCCTTCGGCGCCCAGCAACCCTTCGTGGAGGAACACGGCGACGGGGGCGTACGAACACACCTCCCGGTGACGGTCCGCGGCGACCGGCTCGGCGTCCTGTCCGTCGTCCTGCCCTCCGCCGCCTGCGACGCGGACACGGTCGCCGAACTCGCCGACATCGCCGAGGTCCTCGGCCACGAGGTGCTCGTGGCCGAACGCGACACCGACCTGTACCTCCAGGCCCGCCGCAAGGACCGGCTGACCCTGGCCGCGGAGATGCAGTGGCAGCTCCTGCCCGGCCGCTCCTGCTCCCGGCCCGAGTACGAGCTCGGCGCCCAGCTGGAACCCGCCTACGCGATCTTCGGCGACAATTTCGACTGGTCGGCCGACGCCGAGCGGCTGTCCCTCTACGTGACGAACGGGATGGGCGAGGGTATCGAGGCGTCGCTGCTCACCAGTCTCGGCATCAACGCCCTGCGCAACGCGCGCCGGGCCGGCATCCCGCTCGCGGACCAGGCGGCGCTCGCCGATCAGGCGGTCCACGCCCAGTACCGCGGCGACCGCTATCTGTCCGTGCTCATGCTCGACTTCGAGCTGTCCACCGGCCGGATGCGCGTGATCGACGCGGGGTCGCCCCAGATGCTGCGGCTGCGCGGCCGGACCGTCGAACGCGTGGACTTCGAGGCCCAGTTGCCCCTCGGCATGTTCGAGGAGACCGACTACCTCGTGCAGGAGTTCCGGGTGGAACCCGGCGACCGGCTCCTCTTCGTGAGCGACGGCGTCCACGCCGTGGCCGGGCCGGGCGGCGAGAAGTACGGGCAGAAGGCCCTGGCCATGGCGATCAGCTCCACCCGGCTGCTGCCCGCGACGGAGGTGCCCCGCGCCGTCCTGCGGGAGCTGACCGGTCACCGGGGCAGGCCCGGCCCGGAGGACGACGCCCTTGTGGTGTGCCTCGACTGGCACGGCCCGGCGAGCGCCCGGCACGACGGAGCTCGATAGCCGACTCGGGCGGCCGCCCGAGAGGCCATGACCGGCTCAGGCGGCCGGACCGGGCGCCGACGGGGCCGGCCGGGCGCCGACGGGGCCGGCCGGGCGCCCGCCGGCCCGGCCGGAAGCGGCACTCGTCAGAACCTCACGACCGCGTGGACCGTCTTGCCGTCGGGGCGGGACAGCACGGTCAGCTCGGCGGACAGCCGGTGCACCAGCGGCCAGCCGAAGCCGCCCTGTCCTGTCAGGTCGAGGCGCTTCGGGCGCGGCGGCTCGGGGTCGTCGTCGGAGACCGCGATGCCCACCCCGTGGCCCATGTCCCTCAGGTCCAGGCTGCACAGCCGACCGCGCGCGTGGCGCACCACGTTCGTCACGAGCTCCGAGACCACGAGCGTGACGGCCTCGGCTGTCTCGCGCGGCACGGCGCGCGGCAGGCCGCCGAGGAACGTGCGGACCATCCGCCGGGCGTGCACGGCGGCCTGCGGATCCCGCTCGAGCCTCGCACCGAGATCGGGACCGAGATCGAGATCGCAGGACGGTTCGACGGTGGTCATGCCTTCGCCTCCCTTGCCGTACGTCCCGCCCGCGCGCCGCGCGGCGGCGCCCCTCCGCGCTGATCGAAGTGCCGGGCAGGCTGTCTCCCCTTGTTCCCGGACCTCCGGAGGCCATGTCACGGGTATCCCCGGCTTCACACCCCGTCCACAGGCGTCCCCTCCGAGACGGCGCCCGGAGGCCGGCCCACGGCGAAAGGTCTCGGGGACACGGGACTGCCGCGGCGGATCGGGGGCACTAGGCACGCGTCCCGGACGCCCACGGGCGGTTCGGCGACATCGCTCCCGTGTCGGCCGTCGGGGCCGGGCGACCCCGAGGCCGGCACGGTCGAGCGGCCGGGGTGGTGGCCCTCACCGGGCAGCGGCCGGCAGGGCCACCACCCCGGCACTTCTCCGCACCCGCCCGGGGCGACCGGACGGAACGCGGCACGGACTGTCGGAACGCGGCACGCACAACAGGAGACTGCGGATGTCCCAGACCATCGCTGCACGAGTCGAGGCGTACGGAACGGTGGCCCCGGCGGAGGCGCGTCGCCGCAAGCAGCGGTTCCGCAGACGCCTGGAACGGCTGATCGGCATCGCCGCCACCGAGGGAAATGAGCTGGTTCCCCTGCGCAACGGCGACCGGATCTTCGCCGCGATGCTCGACGCGGTGCGGTCCGCCGAGCACACCATCGACATGATGACCTTCGTCTACTGGCGCGGGCAGATAGCCCGTGACTTCGCCGCCGCGCTGGCCGACCGGGCGCGGGCGGGTGTCAGGGTGCGGCTCCTGCTGGACGGTTTCGGCGCGAAGCGGATCGAGGGGGACCTGCTACGGTCCATGACCGCGGCAGGTGTGCAGGTCGCGTGGTTCCGCAAGCCGCTGTGGCTCTCGCCCCTGAAGCAGAACCACCGCTGTCACCGCAAGGCGCTCGTCGTCGACGAGCACACCGCGTTCACCGGCGGCGTGGGTATCGCCGAGGAATGGTGCGGGGACGCCCGCGGTCCCTCCGAGTGGCGGGACACGCACGTCAAGGTGCGGGGGCCGGCCGTGGACGGCATCGCCGCCGCGTTCGCGCAGAACTGGGCGGAGTGCCACGACGAGCTCTTCGACGACCGGGACCGCTTCACCGGGCACGGTCAGCCGGGCACGGCGACGGTGCAGGTGGTGCGGGGCTCGGCCAGTTTCGGCTGGCAGGACATGCAGACCCTCATCCGGGTGATGCTCGGCTCCGCCGAGGAACGCTTCCGCCTCGCCACCGCCTACTTCGCTCCCGACACCTACTTCGTCGACCTGCTGTGCGTGACGGCGCGCCGCGGTGTCCGGGTGGAGATCCTGCTGCCCGGTCCGTACACCGACCAGCGGGCTTGTCAGCTCGCCGGCCAGAACCACTACGGCACGCTGCTGGCCGCCGGTGTCGAGATACGCCAGTACCAGCCGACCATGCTCCACACCAAGATCATGACAGTGGACGGGGTGGCTTCCCTGATCGGTTCCACCAACTTCAACCGCCGCTCGATGGAGCACGACGAGGAAGTCATGCTGGCCGTCCTCGACGAGGCCTTCACCGCGGCCCTCGACCGGGACTTCGACGAGGACCGGGAGAACGCCGTGGGCATCGATCCGACCCGCTGGCGGCGCAGGTCCCCGGTCCAGCGCGCCAAGGAGCTGGCCGTCGTACCCCTGCGCCGTTTCCTCTAGGAATTGTCGGACAAACCCTGGTCCGGCCGGGCCCGGACGGGATCGGTGAGGGGGTCAGCGGGGCCGCTCGCCGGTCTCGCAGACCTTGCGGGCGATCTCCCGGAGTTTGATGTTGTGGTCCTGGGAGGCCTTCTTCAGCACGGCGAAGGCGTCCTCCTCGCTGAGGCCGTGCCGCTCCATGAGGATGCCCATCGCCTCACCGATCTCGTGGCGGGTCTCCAGGGCATGGCCGAGCTGCTGGTGCGTACGGGCCGAGGACAGGGCGACCGCGGCGTGCGAGGCCAGGACCCAGCCGGCGCGCTGGGCCGACTCGTCGAACATGTTCGGACGGCGCGAGTACAGATTGAGAGCGCCGAGTTCGTCCTCGTCGGTGAAGAGCAGGAAGCCCATCATGCTGCCCATGCCCAGCTTTCTCAGTTCGGGCGCGAAGCGGGACCACTTCTCGTGCGGCCGGCCCAGGTCCTCGATGGCGTAGAGCTGCTCCCGTTCGGTCACCGCGTCGAAGCACGGGCCCTCCCGCAGGTCCTGCTGGATCCGGTCCGCCATGCGCACGACGTCATTGGTCGCGGCCAGGGCCCTGACCTCGCCGCGGCGGACCGTGAGGATGCCGCCCTCGTCGCAGCCGTTGATCAGCACCGTCGCGTGCTCCACGATCCGGTCCAAGGTCGCCTGCACCGAGTCCTGCGCCAGCAGGTCCCGTGCCATGTCCGCCAGGGCGACGGCAAACTTCTCCCAGACCTCGCCGGGCTCCTGCGTCATGGGTCATCCGATCATCCGTCGAAGCGAAACCAGCCTTCACCCGGGTTTCCATTGTGACACCCCGGTACACCCCCGCCCGTGGCGGTCGAGTGACGTCCGTTCGCCGGCCCGGGCGCGTCCCGCCGTACGGCGCGGCCTCCCCGTACGGCCGCTCCAGTATCCACGGGATCTTTGCACGACTCCCCTGTTTCATCCGGCGGATCAAGGGTGACCCGGGAAGGGACCGGATTCCGAAGAACGCGTTCGACTCGATCAGGAGGCTCGCATGGAGAACTGGCGCGAAGGCGCGTCCTGCCGCACCGTTGACCCCGATCTGTTCTTCCCCATCGGGAGCACCGGACCCGCGCTGCTCCAGATCCAGGAGGCGAAGGCGGTCTGCGCGGGCTGCCCGGTCCGTGAGGAGTGCCTGCGCTGGGCCCTGGACACGGGCCAGACCGTCGGAGTCTGGGGTGGTACGAGCGAGGCCGAACGGCGCGCGCTGGCGCGGCGCCGCTCCCGTGGGCGCTCCCGGAACACCTCCGCGTAGCGCGGGAGGGGCAGCACCGGGCCTCGCCACAGGGCCGGGTTCGGAGCAGACGACCGGGTCGCGGCGCAGCGAGAGACGTTCCGCCGACGAGATCCGAACGAAGGGCACGATGGAGATCGATCCGAGCCGGAACAGGAAGTCGTCGTACGGGGAACTGGGGACGTTCACCAGCGCGTTCGGCGGCGAGCTGCGCAACGTGTCCGACGCGCGGCTGGCCGCGGACGGCTATCTGCGGGCCCTCGCGCGAGCGACACCGCCCTCGGCGGCCGAGCACTGGGACGACATCCTGCTGGTGGTCACCGAACTCGCCGCGAACACGATCCAGTACGCTCCCGGCCCCTTCGAGCTCCAGATGCGTCCCACCATCGGCGGTGTGCACGTGACGCTCCACGACACCAGCACCACCCCGCCCGCGCCACGCCGCTTCCGCCCGTCCCAGGGCGGGGGCGGCATCGGCTGGCATCTCGTCCACGCGCTCTGCGACCAGGTGAGCGTGATCGTGCGGCCCGACGGCAAGGACGTCCACGCGTTCCTGCCCTGGTGACGGAACGGTACCCGCGCCGCGCACGCCGACGCGGAGGTGTCGTTCCGCGCGGCATGGGCACACGGTTGCGGTGAGGAAGCTGTTCCGTCGCACGATCGAGGTGGAGCGTTGAGTCAGGAGCCGGAGCCGTCCGAGCGTGAGCATGCGGTGTGGGACCGGGTGCGCCGCACCGCCACCGGGATGAACCATCACCGGGCGAAGGCGGCCCTCGACGACGCGAGGAAGGCGGCCGAGGAGAACCCGTCCGCCGGCGGGACGGCGCCCGACACACAGACGGAGTTGGACGAATGGGAGCGGATCACCGAGACCCTGGCCGACCACGCCGGGTCCTACGACCCCGCCACGGACCCCTTCGTCCAAGGCCAGCTCGCCGCCCGGTCCCATCACGCACAGGCACCGACACGACGTGGCTGAGCCATTCCTTCCCCGTTGTCAGTCCCGTACGGAACAATGCTGGTCAGCCAGAAGATCACCGCACCCGTGCCGTGTGATCCCGTCCGTCCGTCGAAAGGCCGCCCGCACATGACGCCGACCCCGCACCTCCGTGCCGCGAGCGCCGATCGGAGGCCGGTGACCATGGTGCGGCCGCTGCCCCGCACGCCCGCCCCGCTCGGCCCCGAAGGTGCCGAGATCCTGCGTCTGATCACCCAGCGCCGGTTCCCCGTCCGCCTCACCGTGCATGCCAACGGCCGCCGTCGGTACGGCTATTGGCTTCCCTTCGATCCGGCGACCGGGCGCGGCGGCTGCTATGTCGCCCTGCCCACCGACGAGTGCGACGCGCTGCACGCGGCGGGACGGATCACGCTCGGCGACCCGCTCGTCGACCCCGCGAAGACCACGTACGCGGTCCAGGCCCCGGCACGTACGACCGCCGTGGGCCGAGGCGAGGCGACCGGACGGGGTGAGGGAACGGGGCGGAGTGAGGGAACAGGACGGAACGAAGCGACCGGTCGGAGCGAGGGGATGGCCGCGAGCGGCTTCCGGCATGCTCTGACGGCCTGACTCCCTGCCGCACGCCCTGGCACCGGACTCCCTGCCGTCATGCCCTGACACCCGACTCCCGGCCGGTACGCCCCGCCGGTACGCCCTGACGTCCCGACTCCCCGCTCCGGCCCTCGGACGGCACGTGGACGGCACGCGGACGGCACGTGGACGGCACGCGGACGGCACGTGGACGGCACGCGGACGGCACGTGGAGGGGATGCGGACGACACGCAGAGGGCATGCGGACGCCATCCGAACGACGGCCGACCGACGGGTCCCACCCGTACCACTGGCACTTACTCTGCAGTAATATCCGCGGGCAGGCCCCCCGAGGAGGAACCGTGCCACGGCCCGAACGATCACCCTTGCTGCTCGCAGGCCTTCTGGCCACCGCGGGCGTCGCCCACTTCGCCGCACCACGGCAGTTCGACGCCATCATCCCGCGCGCTCTCCCGGGAGCGCCCAGGACCTGGACGTACGTGAGCGGCGCCGCCGAACTCGCCCTGGCGGCAGGGGTGGCACTCCCCCGGACGCGCAGGGTCGCCGCGCTCGCCACCGCCGCGTTCTTCGTCGGGGTCCTCCCCGCCAACGTCAAGATGGCCGCGGACTGGCGCGACCGCCCCGCGCCCCTCAGGGCGGCGGCCCTGGCACGGCTCCCGCTCCAGGTGCCGCTCGTACTGTGGGCGCGCCAAGTCGCCCGGTCCGGAAAGGGACAGTCATGACATCTCAGGTGAACGTGGGCGACAAGGTCGAGGACTTCGCGCTGCCGGACGAGACCGGGGCGACGCGGAGCCTGTCCGAGCTGCTGGCCGAGGGGCCGGTGGTGCTCTTCTTCTATCCCGCGGCCCTCACCTCCGGCTGCACCGCCGAGGCCTGCCACTTCCGCGATCTGGCCACCGAGTTCACGGCCGCCGGCGCGCGGCCGGTCGGGATCAGCGGTGACGCGGTCGACCGGCAGCAGGAGTTCGCCGACCGTCACACGCTCGGCTTCCCGCTGCTGTCCGACGTCGACGGAGCCGTGCGGGAGCGGTTCGGGGTGAAGCGGGGCTTCTCGCTCGCCCCCACCAAGCGGGTCACCTTCGTCATCGCGAAGGACCGCACCGTCCTGGAGGTGGTCCGCAGCGAACTGCGCATGAGCGCCCACGCCGACCGCGCTCTGGCCGCGCTGCGCGAGCACAAGGGCTGAGAGGTCCCGGGGCGCCTCGCGCACGGCCCCTGTACGGAGTGAACGGGCCCCACCCCTATGCGGATGGAGGGCGGGCCCCGTTCACTGTGCCCCATTCTCGGTACGGCCCGTGTCCGCCGACAGGGAGTGCGACCCGGTGACGTGGGGGACACCGGACACACCCCGTGCGCGCCGCGCGCCTCCCGTGTGCGCCCGCGCGCGAACGCCCGCCCTGCCTTGCCCAAGCGCCCGCCCTGCCCGAGCGAGGCCCGCCGCCCCCGCGCACCGCCGTCCCCCGACCGGCACCCTGCAGCCGGCACCGCTCGCGAGGCGGCCTGTCCCGTTGCCGGCCGAACGGCCATCCTGGAGCCGAAGAGCCGGACACACGAACCACGGAGGCCCCATGACGGACCAGGTCACATCCCTCGAAGTGAGGCCGGCGGCGGGACACATCGGCGCCGAGATCACGGGAGTCGACCTGGCGGAACCGCTGACGGACGAGGTCGTGGCCGCGATCCGGGCGGCGGTGCTGCGCTGGAAGGTCCTGTTCTTCCGCGGCCAGCGGCTCGATCACGCCGCGCACGTCGCCTTCGCGCGCCGCTTCGGAACTCCGGTCCGTCTCCGCTCCCGGGGCAGCGCGTCGCCCGTGGAGTTCCCCGAGATCGAGACGACGGCCGACCGTCTCGAACTGGGCGGGCGCTACGGCATGGACCACGAGGAATGGCTGCGCAGGCGCCGTCACTCGCTGCTGCGCGGGTGGCACTGCGACCACGGCGCCCGGGTCGATCCGCCGGCCGCGACGATTCTGCGCGCCGACACCGTGCCCCCGTACGGCGGCGACACGACCTGGTCGAACCTGGCCGTCGCCTACGCGGGCCTCTCCGCTCCCGTGCGCGCCTTCGTCGACACCCTGCGCGCCGAGCACCGGCTCGGGGTCGGGTACCAGAGCCGGGCGGGCGACGACGCGTACGTCCGTCATCTCCTGGACCGTCAGATCGCCACCGACCACCCGCTGGTGCGGGCGCACCCGGAGACGGGTGAGCGGGTGCTGTTCGTCAACGGCTACTACATCGAGCAGATCCTGGGGGTGTCCCGGCCGGAGAGCCGGGCGCTGCTGGAGATGCTGCTGGAGCAGGCGACCCGGCCCGAGTACACGGTCCGCTTCCGGTGGGAGGCGGGCAGCGTCGCCTTCTGGGACAACCGGGCCACCATCCATCTGGCACCGAGCGACACCGCCCACCTCGACCACCCGCGGGTCATGCACCGGGTGATGCTGGCCGGTGATGTCCCGAGGGGGGTGGACGGTGAGCCGTCGGCGCCGATCGTGGGCAGCGAGCCCGGCCGCTGGTGAGCGCGGGCCGCGGGCCGGGGGCGGGACACAGCCGTCAGAAGACGCCCTGCCCGGGGACCAGGATCCCTCGCGGGTCGTACGTGTGCCGGGCGGTGGCCAGCCGTCGGTAGGCGGGGCCGAAGTGCTCGCGCCAGTCGGCCGCGTCGAAGGGGACCGAGCCGACCGGGTAGTGGGTGCCGCCCGCCGCGTGGACGGTGTCGTAGGCGGCCCGGTTGGCCGCGAGGAGACGGTCGACGGTCACGGTGTCCTCGGGCGGCGTCGTGCGCAGGACGGCCAGCAGATAGGACACCGGGTCGTCGGGAGTGCGCAGCAGCGGGGTGTGCAGGTTCTCGCGCAGCACCGGGTACAGGAGGACGACGCCGGGCCCGAGGTCGGCCGGGGTGAGGTCCGCCAGCAGGGATTCCACCAGTGCCGCCGTCGAACGGCCCGGCAGCAGCAGGTTCAGCCAGGGGTGGGCGAAGGCCCACAGGCCCGCTTCCTTGAGGGCGGCGACGGAGGGCGCGAGCCGGTCGAGGAAGTCGTAGTAGCCGAGGTCGCTCGTCTGCACGCCCGCGGGGTCGTGCCGCAGTCCGCGCAGCAGCGTGGTGTCGTCGGGGGCGGGACCGGCGGGCGGCCCGTAGGCGACGGCTTCGAGGACGTAGCCGTTGAACGCCCCGGCGGCGTCGGCGGTCACCTGGCCCTCGACGTAGGCGAAACGGCCCTCTTCGACGAGCAGCCGCTGGTCGTCGAGGAACGTGCGCAGGTCGCCGTACGTGAGGAGGTAGTGGCGTACGGTCTCGGGCGCGGGGACCAGGCGCAGCGTGGCGCCGACGATGATCGCGCACTGGCCGAGTCCGGCGAGCACGGCGTGGAACAGATCGCGGTGGCGGGTCGGGGAGCAGCGGACGAGGTCACCGGCGCCGGTGACGACCTGGAGTTCCGTCACGTTGTCGACCTGGGCGCCCTGCTGGTGGGTCTGGCCTCCGATGCCGCCGACCGAGAGGGTTCCACCGACGGAGAGTTCGAGGTAGTCGGTGAAGGTGGGCGGGGTGAGTCCGTGGGCCAGGGTGGCGTGGGCGACCTGGCTCCATCTGGCGCCCGCGCCGACGGTGACCGTCGTGCTGCCCGGCCCGACGGGACCGATGGAGGCGAGCGGCGCGGTCTCGATGACCAGGCCGCCGTCGACCTGTGCCTGCCCCTGTGTGGCGTGGCCCTGGCCGCGCGGTGCGACGGACACACCGTGCTCGTTGCAGAAGCGGACCATCGCGACGACGTCGCGCACCGAGCCCGGTCGCAGCACAGCGGCCGGACGCCGGTGGACGATGTGTCCGTAGTCGTCGGCGTCCGCCGTGAGCGAGGCGTCGTCGGTGTGCACGCTCCCGTCCAGCGGCGGAAGGCCGGCGAGCGGCCGACGGCCGGTGCCGGTCGTGGTGGCCGCCCAGCTCCGGGTGAAGGGATCGAACCCGACGACCGCGGCGCCGGCGGCGGCGAGGCCCTGAAGTGCGGTACGTCGCGAGGGTGTCCGGGGCATGCGCTCCTCCAGGGGCGGCCGCGTCGAGATCAACTGGGGCAGAGTGTAAGGGACTTGAGAGCCCTTGGGGCCGGTTGATCCGAACGGGGTCACTGGTGCGCCGGCCCGGGTCCGGCCTCGTCCGGGCGCGAGCCGACGGTCGGCCGTCGATGCCCCGCCTGCCCGGTGCCGGGCGAAACGGCAGCGTCCGCCGCCCCGGGAGGGGCGGCGGACGCGGTGGACGAAGGGCCGGGGACGGTCAGCTGGCCGCCGAGGAGCCCTTCGGCTCGTCGCCCTCGACGTCGACCGGCGTGCGGCTGTATCCCTGGAGCTCGAGCGGGCTGTTCGCCTTCGCGGCGCCGCCCTCGGCGTTCTGCCCGCCCAGGTTCTGGCGGACCGAGTCGAGGATGGTCAGACCCTGGGCGACCAGGCCGGCCGCTATCTCGCCGAGACCGTCGGCGCCGTTGAGGACGTTGACGTTGGCGCCCGCGAGACCGCCGGCCGCCTCCTTGACGATCAGGGGCAGCTGGTCGATCAGCATCCGGTCGAGCGCGACCCGGTCGTGCGAGGCGGCCGCCTCGGCCTGGATCTTCATGCGCTCGGCATCGGCGATGGCGAGCACCTTGATCCGCTCGGCCTCCGCCTCGGCCGGCTTGACGACCTCGGCGACGAGCTGCTGCTGACGCAACAGGGCGGCGCGCTGGGCGAGTTCGGTCTGCGCCGCGAGGACCTCCTGCTGGGCGTGGGCCTGGGCGAGCGGGCCCGCCTGGGCGGCCATCGCCTGTGCCCGGTCCACCTCGGCCGAGTACTCCGCCTGGACGATGGCCGTCTGCCGGGCGTACTCGGCCTGGTTGCGAGCCGCCACCTGCTGCGCCTCGACGGACGCCTGCGTGGCCTGCGCCTGGGCGATCTGGGCCTGACGCTGGATGGCCGCCTTGTGCGGCGCGGACATCGCGTCGATGTAGCCGGTGTCGCCGTCGTCGATCGACTGGATCTGGAGCGAGTCGACGATCAGGCCGATCTTCGCCATCTCCAGCTTCGAGGTGTCGAGGACCTCGGCGGCGAGCTTCTGCCGCTCGGTGACGATCTCCTCGACCGTCATCGAACCGATGATGGAACGCAGATGGCCCGCGAAGATCCGGCCCGTCAGGACCGACATCTGGTCCTGGTCGGACAGGAACCGCTGCCCCGCGTTGATGATGCTCTCGGTGTCGTTGCCCACCTTGAAAGCGATCACGGCGCGGACGTGCAGCGAGATGCCCTGCTTCGTGACACAGGTCTCGGTGACCTCCGCCTCGCACATGGACAGCGTCAGGAAACGGGTCTTACGGAAGACGGGAAGCACGAATTTTCCGTGCCCCGTCACCACTCGGAACGGCGCGCCCCCCAGTCCCCGCCTGCCACCCGAGATCAACATCGCCTCATCGGGAGCGGGTACGCGATAACCGAACATGCTTCTCCTTCTCAACCGGCGCCGACGGCGTCGCCGTCCAGCGCGTCCAGCGGATCGGCCCACTCGATGACGTCGACCGTGCGACATCCCCTGGACTCGATCACCAGCGCGGTCGCCCCTTTCGGCAGGGGCTCCCGGGACCAGGCGAGGAAGGTCTCGGATCCGCCTCTCACACGCACCAGGATCTCGCCGGGACCAGCGGATCCCCGGGTGCCGATGAGCAGTTCCCCCGTGCAGCCGATCACGGCTTCGTCCTTCACCACAGCCGGCCACCCCCCATCACTCTGAATCTGCCTCTGACCTTAGCCCCAGCCCCCTCGGGGCGCGTACGCCCCCCGTCGGCCGGCAGCCGCTCGGAGCGGTACGCGCCCGGGCTCAGGAGAAGTGTGGGCTCAACTCCTGGTGAAGCGGTAGGTCTTGCTGTCGGTCAGCACACAGAAGCCCGGGGACACCACGATCACGCGCAGGGTGGCGCTGCGCCGGTCGTAGTCGATGCCCTCCGCCTCGAAGGTGCCCGAGCAGGAGCTGCGCAGCGGGAGCTGGCGCAGCGCGGTGACGTGTCCGGAGACGTCGGCCGAGCCGTTGGGCTCGCCGGACAGGTCGATCTGGAGGAGCGGCTTGGTCATCCCGAAGAGCGTGCCGGCGGGGTCGTCGGACGAGCAGAGCAGCCGGGTCGCGGTGACGAAGTCGCAGCCCTGTACGTCGCGCACGGCGTGGTCGAGGGTGACGGTGGATGCCTGCGGAAGGTCGGCCGAGGGCGAAGTGGCCGGGTTGACGCCGGGGGTCGGGAACACCAGGAGCCGGTTCATCGTGCCGTACTCGCCGGACACCATCCACGTACCGCTCGGCGCGATGCTGACGAACGAGTTGTTCAGCGCCTCTCCGGCGCTCAGCTTGTGGACGTACTCCGACCAGGCGCCGCCCGGTGCCTGCACGCGGAACATCTTCGCGCTGCCGGAGTCGCTCTGGTACGGCTCCACGTAGTAGCCGTTGTACGAGGCGTCCGGGTCGCCCACGTGGTTCCAGCCCCGGCTGCTCACGCTCGTGGGGACAGTGCCGATGCCCGTGTAGCGGTTGGGGCTGCCGGCCGGGACCTCGGCGGAGGTCAGGCCCTGGCTCTCGGTCAGCGGGTCGGCGCGGTCCGAACCCACCTCGTTCCAGGTGTCGGCGGCCGAGGCCGGCGCTCCGGTGGCCACGGAGAGGACGGCGGCGGTGGTGAGGGTGACGAGCCCGGCCAGGACCGCGTGACAACGTCGCCGTGCGGGCATGCGCATGAAAGGTGCTCCTCGATGGGGGGTGTCCGGTCGGCGCACAGTCTGGCCCGCCATGATGGTCATGTACAGACCAATCCTCGCCCGACACCGAACCCCGCCACCGCCGACACGCCCCCGCCGTCCCCCCGTCACCTCCCGCCCTCTCCCGTCGGCCGTCACGTCGCCGCCGGCATCGAGCTCGGCCTCGCCGCCCGCGGGGTCGGCCGAACCGCCGACGACCGCGCCGGCACGGTCCCACACCCCGAACGCGGCCGAGCCCGGCGGCTCACTCGGGAGGATGAGTGTGCCGCCGGGCTCGGAGAGGCCGCGGGGTCCGGGCAGTGACCGCCCGGACCCCGCGGACCGTCAGCCGTTCGTGCAGCTGTTCGCGGCCGCCGGGTTCAGCAGCGCCGCCACGTTGACCGTGGTGCCGCAGAGGTTGACCGGGATCTCGACCGGGATCTGGATGACGTTGCCGGACAGGACTCCGGGACTGTTCGCGGCGGCACCGACCACCGGCACGGGGTCGGCGGCGGCGGTCCCGGCGGTGGCCAGCAGGGCCACGCTGGCAAGTCCGGCGGCGGCCATCAGACGAATACGCATTCCAAGCTCCGTTCATTCGCAGTGGTGCGAGCTCCTCCACCATCACCTCCGCGAACACTTGTCGACATTCCAGAGCAGCCGAACGGGGGTTCGCCCGCCGCGGCGGGCGAGGGAAAGGCCCTGGCCCAGGACGTGTCGCGCGGGGCTTACGGAATGCCCGTAGCGTGAATACAGATCCGGTGGAACAGGGAGAGACCATGCCGACCAGCCAGCCCGACACGTCCACGCCCTCCGACGACAGGGTGACCCCCGACACGCTGCTGCACACCGGGACCGAGGGCCCGGTGACGGCCGAGGACCTGGTTCTCGCCGCGGGTCGCGACGTCACACCGCAGAGCCTCGCCTGGGCCGAGCGCAAACTCGAGCAGGAAGGCTCGGCGGCGGTGGACAAGCTGCTGCCATAGGGCCCTGCCCGCAGGACGAGGACCCTGGACCGGCCCGGCCGGCTCCGATGCGGTGGAGCCGGCCGAGGATCCGCGAGCGAACGGGCGGGTCAGACGGCGGGGCAATCCTTCCAGGCCAGGTGGTAGACGGTGCTGATGTCACCGTCCGTCGAGTCCATGGTCATGAAGCTGGAGCTGCCGGGCGTCGAGGTGCCCGCGTTGACGCGAAGCTCGGTGTTGATGTTGAAGTTGCGCTGAACACCACAGGGCGCCCAGACCAGTTGGGCCCAGTCCGTGGTGTCCGTGGTCTGCCAGTCGTCGCCGTACGGGCCGCGGAAGGGGTGGGTGATGGAGGCCGTGTTCGGGGATCCCTGGAAGTAGTACGAGGCCTTCTCCGTGCTGCTGGCGCCCGGCTGGAGCGAGGCGAAGCCGCGGTAGTCCGCGCTGGCGATGGCATAGGTGAACCCCTGAGGGACATGCACGTTCAGGTTGAGCTGGCAGTTCTTGCGGAACGCGGTGGGGTCGGCGTTGCCTCCGACCTGGGCGAGGTACTGGCTGTAGGTCACCGTGAAGGCGGTGTTGTCCGGGGAGACGGCGACGGCCGCGGTCCCCTGGGGACAGCCGGATCCGTTGACCGTGGCGACACTGATGACGATCTTGTCCGGGGGCGGGTTTTCGATACCGGAGTTCGGGCTCGACAGGGGAAGCGCTGTGGCGAACAGGGCGGCGATCGCGCCACCCATGAACAGGCCACCGGCCATGGTGTTCCAATCCGTTGCGTCGGTGTTCCGGCGGCAGCACGCGGGTGCGCCGCCGTGAATGGGGGGTGCGGCTCCCCGAACGGACGGGGAACCGTCGCGGACCAGCGTTGGATCAAGCGGTTCGTTTGTGCATGCGCATGACAAATACATATGCGCGATCCGCTCCCGGCTGTGAAGGAGCTGTGAAGACCGGGAGCGACGAAATCGTATGTACGGGGGGCCGCACTGGACAGGGCCATCTCCGGCCATTCGATACGCGCCGTTCACACCCGGCGCCACGGTCACCGGCCTGTTCACCACGGTTCGCGCCACCCGCGGCCGTCGCGCCGGGCACGGCGGCCGCCCAGGAACCCTGCTCCGGGGGTGACGGTCTCCCGGCGGCCGTCACGGTGCGTGCCCGCCACCAAGGCGCCGGAGCACGCCCGGGCGCCCCGGCCGCCCCCGCGTGAAGGACCCGAGCGCCCCTCCCGGACCCCGGTCCCCAGGCATTCGCTCCCGTGTCCCGGGCGGGCCGGAAGGGGGCGGGACCGCGCGAATCACCCGCCCCCTCGGCGCGTCCCGGGCGCCCCTGCGACACTGAGACACATGGATCCACGACACCTGAGACTCGGCCGCCGCCGGATATGGATGAGCAGCGCCGTCTGTTTCCTGGTCCTCGGGCCGCTCGGCTGGTTCTTCGGTGGCTGGATTCCCTTCGCGCTGCTGGCCGTTGCCCTTCTCATCGCCACCGTGGTCCTGCACTGGCGGGCTTCCACCTGGCTCGCGCCCGCCATCGCCAAGGGCCAGTCGGAGAGCAACCGGGACGTCGCCACCTTCTGCGTGGTCATAGCGGTGAGCGGCTACGCCCAGCCGCCCTCGCAGCCCGCCCCCTCCAAGGATGCTCTCGCGGCCCTGCGCCTGGAGGCGTACCGGACCGCCGCCGACGACGATCTCTCCGAGGACCTCCGGCTCCTGGCGGCCGAAGCGCTGGCCGCGGCGGACCAGGCCAACGCCGAGGACACTCCGGCGGCCTGGCGGGCGGCACGGGCGAGCGCGGAGCGACTGGCGCACGCCGCCCAGGAGGGCAATCCGTACGTACGACAGCTCCTCATCCAGTGGGTCGAGGGCAACCCGGCGAGCGATCGGTAGACGATCGCCGGTACGGCGGTCCCGGGTAGGCGATCGCCGCTACGGCAGTCCCGGCGTAACGCGGCACATCGAAGCCGGCGGCCCCGGCCGGCGCCTGCGCCCCTTCCGGGACCCGGCCGCCGCCGAGGATCGACGGGCGGCACACCCGACCGCCCAGCCACTCGTCGCACCCCGCGGGGGCCTGGACCCGGCTTGTCGTGAGGCCTTCGCGGCAGGCGTCACAACACGTCGGATGCACGCTCCTGGGCGGGATCCTCGGCTGCCGGACGATCAGGGCCGTCGGCCGGAGCGGCGGCACGCAGCGCCGCTTCGACCCGGCGGTTGCTGGTCATGGATGCCGTGACGGCCGTCATCGCCAGGAGGAGGACGGCGGCGGCGTAGAGCGGGGTGCGGATGTCGTAGGTGGTGGCCAGCCAGCCGCCGAGGAAGGCCCCGACGGGTGCGGCGCACATGGCCAGCATGCGGGAGGTGGAGGCGACCCGGCCCATGAGGTGGGCGGGGACGATCGCCTGCCGGAGGGAGGGCGCGAGCACCATCGTGGCACCCATGCCGGCCCCGCAGACGGCGAGCGCCAGCCCGGCCACGTACGGATTCGGGGCAGCGGCCAGGCCCAGGACGGCAAGCCCTTCGACGGCGGCCGTGCAGGTCAGTGCGGTGCCGGTGCCGAGCCGCCGGCCGAGGTAGGAGGCGATGCCCGCGCCGAGCAGGCCACCGGTGGCCTCCGCCGTGAGGAGCAGGCCGAAGCCGTAGGTGTCGATGCCGAGGCGTTCGTGCGCGAAGAGGGCGAGGACGGTCTCCACAGCGAGGAAGGCGACGTTCCCGACCGCCGGGCGGAGCGCGAGCCCGAGCAGCAACCGGTCCCGGAAGACGTACGAGGCTCCGGCCCGCGCCTGCCGCAGCAGCGACTCGCGGACCTCCGGCACGGGCCGGGGCATGGCGGGCAGCGTGCGTACGAGCAGTGCGGAGAGCGCGAACGACACCGCGTCGGCGAGCAGCGGAACCGCCCGCCCGAGCGCGAGCAGCGCACTGCCCGCAGGCGGCCCCGCGAAGCCGGACATGGCAGTCTGGGCGCCGCGCAGGCGGGAGTTGGCGCGCTCCAGGAGTGCGGGGTCGCGGCCGAGCAGATCCGGCAGATAGGCCGTGGCGGCCGTGTCGAAGAAGAGCCCGCCGAGGCCGAGCAGGAAGGAGACGGCCGCGAGCAGCGGAATGCTCAGCACGTCGAGCACGGCCGCCGCCGCGGGTAACCCGAGCAGCACCGCACGCGCCGCGTCCATGACCCACATCGTGCGCCGACGGTCCCAGCGGTCCACCAGCGCACCGCCGAGCACCCCGAAGAGCAGCCACGGCAGCGTCCCCGCGGCCGTGACGACGGCGAGCGCCATCGGATCCCGCGTCAACGTCAACGCGATCAGCGGCAGCGCGGCATGCGACACCCCGTCACCGAGCGAGGACACCGTCTGCGCAGTCCACAGCCGTCCGAACCCGGTCGGCGACTTCCGAACGAATGAGGTCACTTGGCGCCCCCCTCGGCCTGCTCGCGCGGTGCCGGATGGAACAGCGCGAAGACGAGTGACGCGTCCGGCAGCGACGGATCGGACAGCTCCTGGTACTCGTCCGCCAGAGCCTGCAACCGCGCCCCCAGCTGCGCGAACTGCTCCTCGGTGAGTCGCAGATGTGCCATCCGTACATGCCGCTCGCCGTCCGCCGGCGACGCCTCCAGGTCCGCCACCGCATGCCGCATCAGCGCATCCGGCCCTCCCTCGCCCGGATCCGGCAGCGCGATCGCCCGCGCGGCCATCGCGTAGTACCGCTCGGTGACACCCCGCACCTTCCGCGTCCGCACCACCTTCACCAGGCCGGCCCGCTCCAGCAGCCGCACGTGATAGCTGGAACTCCCCTTCGCAAGGCCCACCTGCTCGGCGATCTGCGTGATCGTCGCCGGCTCGAAGCGGAGCACGGCCATGATCCGGTGACGCGTGAGATTGGAGACGGCGCGCAACTGTTCGTCAGTGGTGACGTGAAACGTCTCGGGAAGATCGTCGGTAGGCATACGAGCAATGGTCAACGACTCTTGACCATTGCGCAAGCGGATTTACGCCGAGCCCCTGCGCGAGCCGCGAGCCGGCGCGGTGCCGCGCCGGCTCGGTGCCCTCACACAGCAGGCAGATCGGGCCAGGACCGATCTCGGCGGCACTTTCCGTACCTCGATCGCTCACACCCGGGGCCGCCCGAGGAGACGGCTGTCCCGCCGCACCCCTCAGGGCCGCTCGAAGAACTGGATCACGCCTCCGGCCGAGAAGCACAGCGCGCCCGCGAGGGTGCCCCAGTTGGCGATGTCGACGTTCACGAGACTGCCGGTCGCCGGCCGCGTGAAGGCGGCCAGCGCCGAGACGAAGAAGAGCACGGATCCGAACTGGTTGACCGCGACGATCCACCAGCCGAGGTCGCCTGCGAGGACGCGGGGACGCCCGTGGCAGACCTCGACGACAGCGAGGTGGCCGGAGACCAGGAACAGGACGCAGCCGATCATGTCGGGCGCCCAGATCAGCCGGTCCGTCTGCTGGACCGAGAGCCCCTTCAGCAGCGAGTCCAGCAGATTGACGCCGAACACGAGCGTTCCCACGAACAGCAGGAACGTGCTGAGCCAGTCGATCCGGCCGGGCTCGTAGCTCCACCATCTCCATCGCCGCACGGCCAGCGCGTCGGACTCGCTGTCGCGGCGAGGAGCGTTCACCGCCTGGAGCAGTGAGGCGTAGCCCCCGGTGTTGAAGAACAGGCCGCCCGCGAAGTAGATCCAGGCGCCCGTGGCGCCCCTCGAACCGAACTGGGCGACCCCGGCCCCGAGGGCGAACAGCAGTCCGCCGACCGTGAACGCGGCCGCGGCGACGGCGTTCAGCCGGCGCAGCCGGGCGATCGACACGGTGTCCGCCCGCCGGGAACGGGCCTCGGCCTCGCCCGGGACGCGCACGGTGAGCAAACCGCGTTTACGGGCCCGCCGCGATTCCCAGACCGCGATACGCCCGTCCATGAGACGCCAGGTCAGCCGGGTCGTGAAGGGACCCGCTCCCTCGGAGCGCGCTTCGGTTCGACTCACCCGGCGACCATAGCCCGGAGCGGCGAAATCCGGCGTTCACCCGCCCTGTCACCTTTCGGACGGTTTTCCGGGGACGGGCGGGTCTGCCCATGAACGGGACATGCCTATGCCCGCGAAGGGGACACGCCTGCACCCGCCCGCGGACGGGGCATGCCCATGGCCGCGGCCAGGACACACCCATAATCCGCGGCGTTCGGGCCGGTGGGCTCAGGACTCCGCCTCACGCCTCAGAAAGTTGGTCACCTGGCAGGCGAGACTCTCCCGGGCCGTGTCGGGACGCGCGCCCGCCTCGACGGGCGTGTCGTTCTCGATGCCACCCGTCCAGAGGTAGCGCTCGGCCCACTCGTCGTCGACCTTGAGCTGGACCTGGATGTCCATCCGGTCCAGGACGGCGTCGGGGCCGGCCGCGAAGAGGACCGCGGTGGCCCGGCGCAGGGGATAGATGTCGTATCCCTCGATGAACTGCGAGTTGCGCCAGTCGAGGAAGGCGCTCTCGCCGTCGGCGCCGACACGGATATCGATCTGGCCGTCTTCGAGGAGGATGCCGAAATGCTCGGTTCCACGGTTCTCGACGGTCACCCGCAATCTGAAGTAGGTGAGTTCGTCGGCGGCGTCGTCGCGCCCCTTCGGGGGCTCCGCCTTTTCCACACCATGAACGCGAACACGCAGGCCGGCCTGCTCGTCGTACTCCTGCCAGTCCCCGACCACGTTCGGCTCGTGCACAGTCCACCTCTCCGCTTCAGAGAGTTGTTCCTATCTGTGCCCTCAACGAAGTGTCAAATGCGCCGCACATGCCGTGGCCAGCGATTTCGCCTTTCTTGATCGGTGATCAAGCCGTGCCCAGCCAGAATCTTTCCGCGCCACCCGAACGGGGTATTTCCGGGCGTGCTTCACATCACGTTCCCCGGAGGCCTCAGGCGCCGTCGCGCAGACGCCGGAGCTGTTCGTCGAGCGGGCCAAGTCCGACATCCCGGCGCCGCTCGTCGAGAGTCCCGGGCCTGCGGACGGGATAGGGGCGCAGGGTGACCGGATCGACGCGGGTTCCGTAGAACTGCGGCAGCCCCAGTTCCACCGCGCAGTGGTCGGCGATGTAGGCGTGGTGCAGGGCCGGGCAGAGTCCGTCGGCCGCGGCCTGCGCGATCAGGTCGCGGCATCCGAGCTGCAGGCCGAGGTCGGGGGCGTGCAGCAGGATCATCAGGGCCGCGGTCGAGGCGGGCGCGCCGACCCGGTCGGTGGTCGGCCAGCCGTGCCGCCGGACGATGACCGCGAGCGCCTCGGCGTTGCCCGCGCGGCACACGGCGAGGGGCTCGCGCCACGGCCCGGCGGGACGGTCCCGTGCCTGGCGCATCAGGCGGCGTTCCTCGTCGGCCCGGCGTA
The DNA here is from genome assembly GCF_036226925.1 of Streptomyces sp. NBC_00659. Classification (NCBI taxonomy): domain Bacteria; kingdom Bacillati; phylum Actinomycetota; class Actinomycetes; order Kitasatosporales; family Streptomycetaceae; genus Streptomyces; species Streptomyces sp. NBC_00659. The sequence continues at coordinate 937,158 of NZ_CP109031.1, forward strand.
CGAGCTCCCCCGCGAGGGCCCTGGCGAGCGCCGGGACCATCGGCGCGGCGCCCCGGCCCCCGGGGCCCGCCCCGGTGTCCCCGGCCGGGCGCCTCGGGGCGACCTTCACGGCACCGCCTGAAGCACCATCGAGAACCACACCTTCTTTCCCGTGGTCCCCGGGTCGGCCGGCGCGATGCCCCAGTCGTCGCTCAGCGCGGCGATGATCGTCAGCCCGCGTCCCGACTCCTCGGCGCCGCCCGCCGTCCGTGCCGCGGGTAAGGCGGACGAGCGGTCGGCGACGGACACGCGCAGTTCGCGCGGGTCGCACTCGATGCCGACGGTGATGGTGTCGCCGCGGTCCGGGCTGCCGTGTCTGAGGGCGTTGGTGAAGAGTTCCCCGGCCGCGACCACCGCGTCGTCGACGCGCTGGGCCGGCAGCCGCAGGCGGGTGAGGTACTCGGTGACCATGGCCCGTACAGCGGGCACCCGCGAGGGGTGCGCCGGGACGGTGGTCCGCAGTCCGTGCGCCCCGCGCACCCGGCTCGTGGGGAGGCTCCCGGAGGCGGCGGTCCCGGAGGGGACGGCAGGCACGGGGAGGGCGGGGGCCACGACCGGCGCGGGGCCCGCGAAGAAGTCCGGGGCTCCCGACGGTCCGGAACCGGCGCGGGGGGCGGGGGACGGGGACGGGGACGGTAGAGGTTCGGTCGGGGGCGGGGACTGTACGCGCTCGGTCGGGGCCGGGGACCGTACTGGCTCAGTCCGTGCCGGGGCCGTGGAGTGCAGGGGCCCGGTCGGTGCCGGGGTCGCGGAACCCATGGGTTCGCCCCCTGCCCGGGCCGAGGCCTGTACGGGCTCGGTCGGGGCCGGGGCCGTCGGGGGTTCCGGTGCGGCCGTTGCCGGGGGCTCGGCCCGTTCGGCGAGGTGGGCGCGGAGTGCCTGGTCGTCCGCCGGGTGGACTCCTTGTTCCGGTACCCGCGTCTCGTGCCCCGGAGCCCGGCTGCCGTGGGCCGGTGCGGGCCACGGCTCGCGGCGCGGCGCCCTGGGTGCCGGCATCGGTCCTCCTTCGGGTGCAGCCCGGGGGGGGCGGCTGTCTCGGCGGCTGCCCGTGCAGCCAACACGCCGGACTGCCTCGGCGACCAGGGGGTATTCGGGTTGTCCGGTTGTAAGAACGTAGTGGCGCGGGATGTATGTTCGATCTTGTGAGGAACGGGAGCGGGGGCGGGGTGGCGGTGCCCCTTGACGGTGACACCGGCCGGGCGGGACTGCGTGACAAGCGGGTGCTGGTGACCGGCGGTACGCGAGGGCTCGGCGAGCAGATCGTGCGGCTGCTGTCCGCCGAGGGCGTACGGGTGGCCACCTGCGCGCGCACCGCGCGGGGTCTGGAGGCGCTGGCCGCTTCGATGGGTCCCGGTCTGTTCACCGGACGGCTCGACGTCACCGCGCCCGGGGACCTGGAGGGGTTCGTCCAGGACGCGGCGGAACGCTTCGGAGGCCTGGACGGCGTGGTGGCCTGTACGGGCGGTTCGCGCGGCGGCGGCTTCGAGGACGCGGACGCCGAGGACTGGGCCGCGACCTGGGCGGTGAACGTCGGTCACGCGACCCGGCTGGTGCGGGCCGCGGTCCCGCATCTGCGGGCCGCGGGCGGCGGCTCCGTCGTGGTGATCTCCTCGATCTCCGGCTGGAAGCCCGGCCCGCCCGCGCAGTACTCGGTCGCGAAGTCCGCGCAGATCCAGCTCGCCGCTTCACTGGCCCGCGAGCTCGGTCCGGACGGGATCCGGGTGAACGCGGTCTCCCCCGGGTCCATGCTGATCCCCGGCCGGCGCTGGGACCGGATGCGCCGCGAGGAGCCCGAGGCGTTCGCCCGCTTCGTGGCGGCGGAGCTGCCGGGCGGCGCGCCGGTCGCGCCGCAGGAGGTCGCCCGGGTCGTGGCGTTCCTGCTGTCGGACTGGTCGAGCGGGATCTCCGGCGCGCACCTCCCGGTCGACCGCGCCCAGAACGCCCCCTCCCCCGACGGGTACTGACCTCCGCGGGGGACCGGCGGTACCGCTCCCGCTCATGGCAGCGAGCCCGGTCCCGGGTGACGTGCCGGCCTCTCAGGCAACCGCCCCGAGGACCCCGCGGGAGCGACGCTCGAACTCCTGCACGACCGGTTCGGCGCGGCGGGATTCAAGGCGTCTGCGGAAGTCGCGCAGGGCCTGGACGGAACGTTCGCTGTGGACGGTGCCGAGGGTCTCCAGCGCCAGGGTCGCGGTGCCGACCGCCTCGTCCAGGCGGTCCTGCTGAAGGTGCGCGGTCGCGAGGACGGAACGGCTGATGGCCTGGCGCCTGCGCCGGTCGGCGCCCGAGGCGAGCGACTCGCCGGCCGTGCGCTCGGCCTGCCGGGCCTGTCCCAGGTCACGGAAGCACAGGGCGGATTCGGCCTGAAGGTAGTGATGGTCCAGATAGCGCACCCACGGCGACTCCTGCTCGGCCCCCTTGCTCGCCGCCAGTTGTCGCTCCGCCAGCCGCAGCGCCTTGGACGTGTCGTCCGAGCGCCCCTGCGCGGCGTGTCCGCGGGCCGACATGGCGTACAGCCGCATCAGTCCGAGAGGGCTGCCCGCCCCCTGGGCCGTGACGATTCCCGCGCGGGCGAGTGCCACCCCCTCGTCGGGGCGGCCGAGGCTGGTGGCGAGGTGGGAGAGCCCGGCGAGTATCTGGCCGCCGAGCACCCGGTCGCCGCCCTCGGCGCACAGCCGCAGGCCCTGGGTCATGTAGCGCTGGGCGAGGCCGTACTCCCCCGCGTCGTACGAGCTCCAGCCGGCCATGGCGGCCAGGCGCGCGGCGGCCGCGTACAGCGGTCGGCGCCGGCCGGCCGGTGTGCCGCGCCGCTGGAGCATCGGGACGACCTCGGTGGACAGGTAGTGCACGATGCTGGTGCGGACTCCGCCGCCGCCGTAGTGGTTGTCCATCTGGTCGAACACGGCGATCATCGCGTGCACCTGCTCGACGGGTCCGCCGCTCACGGGCAGCGCCGAGGAGAGCGCCTCCTGGTGCTCCAACAGCCAGAGCAGCCAGTCGCGTTGGGGGTTCGTCAGGGCTGCCGCGACGAAGGGGACCGTGCCGAGGAGGCTGCGGCGGGAGATGTCGGTCGAGCCCAGTTCCGCGAGTGTGTGCAGGGTCTCGGCCACGTCCTCGCCGTAGACGAGCGCTCTGCTCGCGACCGGGCGCCGGGAGTCGGAGTGGAAGCCGAGGTCGGCGGGAGACATGGCGCGGCCCAGCCGTTCGGACAGGACGGCGGCGATCAACTCCGGGGTGCTTCCCCGGGGTTGCTGGCCCTGGAGCCAGCGAGTGACCGACGCCTTGTCGTAGTGGGAGTCCGCGCCCTGGCGGCGCCCCAGTTCGTTGACCCGCAGAGCGAGGGAGGCGTAGGAGCAGCCGGCCTCCTTGAGCAAGGCCCCCAGTACCCGATTCGGCCCGGCGCTCCTGCCGACGTTCCTCGTCTGCCCCTCGGTCACGGCGGCCATCCCGAATCGCCTCACATCCGCGTGCGGCTGCGCTCCGATCCCATCTGGCGGGTTTTCAATTGCCGTGTGGACAAGCGCAGTTGAGCGTGATCGTCGCCGAATGTGCGACAGGTCACTCGATCACTATGGTGGCCCGCCCGCCGCCTGTGCAACCGGCGTCCTGATAATTTCAGAACGATCCGCGTCGCTCTGTCCCTGTCATCGGCCGCGTGGCACACTGCCCCCTGAGACGGCCGTTACCGGGAGGTAGGACGTGGGCGAGAACCGCTCCGGCGGCAGCGCGCCGACCGTCCTGCGCCTGGTCCTCGGGAAACGGCTGCGTCATCTGCGGGAACAGGCGGGAGTCTCCTTCGAGGAGGCGGCGCGCGCCATCGAGGTCACGGCTCTGACGGTCCGCAGGATCGAGAAGGCCGAGGTCGGGCTCCGCATCCCGTACGTGAGGGAACTGCTCCGCGCCTACGGGGTGCCGGCAGCGGAGGTCGACGACTTCCTGGCCCTGGCCAGGGAGGCCAACAAGCCGGGCTGGTGGTACTCCTACCGCGACGTACTGCCGGACTGGTTCAGCGCCTACGTGAGCCTGGAGAGCGAGGCCGGCGTCATCCGTCTGTACGAACCCCACTACGTCCCGGGCCTGTTGCAGACCCGGGACTACGCCACGGCCCTGATGCGCGTCGGTTTCCCCAACGAGACGAAGCAGGACGTCGCCCGCCGCGTCGCCCTGCGGATGAAACGCCAGGACCTGCTCGCCAAACCGGACGCCCCGGCCGTCTGGGCCATCCTGGACGAGACGGTGCTGCGCCGGCCGGTGGGCGGACCCGAGGTGATGCGGGCCCAGTTCGACCGGCTGACCGAGGCTCTGGACCTGCCGAGGGTCCGGATCCAGATCATGCGCTTCGGCGTGGGCGCGCACCCGGGGGCGTTCGGCCCTTTCCACCACTTCCGCTTCGGCTTCTCCGAACTCCCCGACATCGTCTACACGGAGAGCCTGGTGGGCGCGGTCTACGTCGACCGGCCCGACGTCGTCGTCAGCTATCTCGAAGTACTGGACCGGATGTCCGTACAGGCGGAGCCGGTCGGCCGGACCAGGGCCATCCTGGGTGAACTGCGTAAGGAGTTGTGATCCATGGGACCCGTGCACAACGGCATGTCCGCGGCCGGTCTGGGGACCGAGGGCTGGCACAAGCCCTGGAGCGGCACCAACGGCGGAAGTTGCGTCGAGGCCAAGCGGCTTGCCGACGGAAGTGTCGCGCTGCGCCAGTCACGGGACCCCGAGGGACCCGCGCTGATCTGTTCCCGCGACGAGATGGCCGCGTTCATCGAGGGCGCCAAGTCGGGACAGGCCGACTTCCTGATCGCCTGAACGAGTCCGCGCCGGGCCTCCCGAGACCGCAACCACGCCCCCACGACCGGACAACCCGCACGCACACTCCCGCCGTGCGGGTTGTCCCCCCACACTGGCGAAGCCGTTCGTCCCGGAGGGAGCGGATACGGGCATGATCCTCCAGCAGGCCCTCGCACGGTGCCGGACGCTCGTCATCGAGGGCCCCGACGGTCTCGACCGGCGCCCGTTCCTCGCCGAACTGGCCCGCCACCGCTTCACGATCCGCCCGCTGCACGGGCACCTTCACCATGTGGACCCCACCCAGCCCTACCGCGAACTCCTGTCCGCGCCGGGCCGGCTGGCCGTCGACGGCGGTCTCGTCCACGAACTGGTCTACGGACCGCTGCGCCGCGGGCGCTCCCGGGTGACATGGATCCAGGCGCTCGACTTCGCGGAGGCGGTGGCCGAACGCGGGGGCGCGCTCGTCCATCTGACGGGCCGGACGGACGACGCCGAGGCGGTCGGCGCCTACGAGCGGGTACTGCGGACCCTGGACCAGCACGTCCCCGTGATCACCCTCGACACCGGAGAACCGGCCGGCGCGGTCCACGACCCCTCCGCGCCTGTCCCTCAACTCGGCCTCCGCATCGGCTTGTTGCCGATAACGTAGGGAACCGACCGCGCGACGCACGGCAGGAGAGCTCCCATGGCCGACCGACCCGCCCCCGACCAGAACGCACTGTCCAAGATCGACACGACGGTGCCGCACTCGGCTCGCATCTGGAACTACTGGATGGGCGGGAAGGACAACTACGAGGTGGACCGGGTCGCCGGTGACGCGTACCGCGAAGTCGCCCCGAACATCGAGACGATGGCCCGCGCCTCGCGTGACTACCTGATCCGTACCGTCACCTTCGTGGCGGGCGAACTCGGCATCCGCCAGTTCCTCGACATCGGCACCGGCCTGCCCACGTACGACAACACCCACCAGGTCGCCCAGCGCGTCGCGCCCGAGTCCCGCATCGTCTACGTGGACAACGACCCGCTGGTGCTGCGCCACGCCCAGGCGCTGCTGACGAGCACCCCCGAGGGCGTCACCGACTACATCGACGCGGATCTGCACGAACCCGAGAAGATCATCGAAGCGGCGTCCCGGATCCTCGACTTCTCCCGGCCCGTCGCCCTGATGCTGATGGGCATCCTCGGCCACATCCAGGACTACGGGGAGGCCAGGTCGATCGTCCGGCGCCTCCAGGAAGCCCTGCCTCCGGGCAGCTACTTCGTGCACTACGACAGCACGGACACGGACGCCGCGCTCAAGGAAGCCCAGCAGGGCTACGACGACACGGGGGCGATCCCGTACGTGCTGCGCAGCCCCGAACAGATCGGCGCGTTCTACGAGGGCCTCGAACCGGTCGAACCCGGCGTCGTGTCCTGCCCCTTGTGGCGTCCGGAGCCCGGTACGTCGCCCGAGCCCACGGACGTCCACGGAGGCGTGGCCCGCAAACCGTGAACGGACCCGCCCGGCAGATCAGTCGCTCGACGCCGGCTCGATGTTCTGGTTCAGCCGGAACAGGTTGACGGGGTCGTATTCGGCCTTCACCCCGGCCAGTCGGTCGTAGTTGCCGCGATAGCTCGCCCGGACGCCGGCCTGGTCCTCGGCCATCACCATGTTGACGTACGCACCGCCCGCGGAATACGGGAAGAGGGCGTCGGAGTAGTCGACGCTCCACCGCTTGACCACCTCGGCGTTGGCCGGGTCGGGATCGACACCCGCGTAGACGGCGGCCCAGCCGGAATCGCGGTAGCCCCAGGCGGTGTCCGTCGGGCCGACGTCGTGAACGGCTCCGTCGATGGGGTAGAGGTGCATCGTCGACTTCCAGGTCGGCATCTCGGCACCGAACTTGGCGTGCAGCTCGACGGCCTCGCCGGGGATCTCGTCGACGAAACCGGCCCGCCAGTACCACTGGTCGCCGGGCGGGTAGACGCCGTCGAACGCGGACTGGATGGCCGGGTGCGGCATCGGCGCGGGGCCGTGCAGCAGGGGCTCGGGCAGGGCGTCGAGCAGCGGGGCCATGTCCCGGGCCGCAGCGTCGGTGTCGTCGCCCACGCGGCACCACATCACACCGCAGACCTTCTTCAGGTGCAGCTCCTCCGGGAACGGCGGTCCCGGCGGGACCGAGGCGAAGAGGAAGAAGCCACCGAGTTCACGCGGCGCGTGGGAAATGAAGTCGCGGTAGGCGGCGAGGACTTCGGCGCCGAGTTCGACGGGCCAGAAGGTGGGACCGGCGACGACCGTGCTCACTTCGTGCAGCCGGAAGAGGAACGAGGTGACGACGCCGAAGTTGCCGCCGCCTCCGCGGATCGCCCAGTAGAGATCGGTGTTCTCGTCGGCGTTCGCGCGGACGTGCTCGCCGTTCGCCAGGACCAGCTCCGCCTCCAGCAGGTTGTCGACGGCCAGCCCGCACTTGCGGGTGAGATGGCCGAGTCCGCCGCCGAGGGTGATACCGCCGACTCCCGTGGTGGAGATGATGCCGCTCGGTGTGGCCAGGCCGTGCTCGTTGGTGGCGCGGTCGACCTCGCCCAGGAGGCAGCCGCCGCCGACACGTACCGTACGGGCGGCCGGATCGACGTCGATGTCCTTGAGCGGGGAGAGGTCGAGGACCACTCCGTCGTCGCAGGTGCTCAGGCCCGCGCCGTGATGGCCGCCGCCACGCACCGCGAGCGGGAGAGCGTGGTCGCGTGCGAAACCGATGACCAGGGCGACGTCCTCCGGGGAGGTGCACCGCGCCACCAGAGCGGGGCGCCGGTCGATCATCGCGTTGTAGACGGCACGGGCCTCGTCGTACCCGGAGTCCTCCGGGCCGATCAACTGCCCTTTGAATCCGGAGAGTTCCTGGCGTGCCGCTTGTACCGGTGTTGTGGACATGTGCATCCCCGTATCTGGGGACCGCCCCAGGTCCGGCGTCCGGGCCGTGGACCGGTTCCCCGCCATTGGGTCCGATGTGCCCGTTTCAGCCCGATCAATGACCAGCCTAACCCCGTCACATCCGCCTAGCTCGGCGACCCTTGCGACCTGCGACAGCACCGACCGCGCACAGCCGGAGACGGCAGGAGACGGCAACACGGACATCGCCGGGCGCTTCGATCCGTACGGATCGAAGCGCCCGGCGACATGGTCGGGAAACACGGCCGGACAGCGTGGCCGGGCGTCACGGCCGGGTCCGCCGGCCGGTCATCCGTGGGAGGCGACCGGCTCGGTCTCGTCGCGTCCGGCGGCCAGCGCGGGTTCCGGCAGCACCGCGTACAGGGGCGTCGGACGCGCCTCCCGCAGACAGGGCGCGGGCACGGACGGGTCCAGCGGGGCGTGATCGGCGGCGCGGGCCCGCCACGAGGACCAGATGATCTTTCCACCCACGTCCGTGGCACAGCAGCCCCAGCCGTCGCTCAGGGCGGCGATCTGGGCCAGACATCCCTGCGGTGCCCGGTGCGGGCGGATGTCCTGACTGTTGTCCGAGACGGCGGCGAACAGACGGCGGCCGTTCCACCACATCTCGATCGTGGTGTTCTTGTCCGCCGAGTGCTGCTCGATGGTGCGGAGCAGCGCTTCCGCGCAGCGGCACACGGACTCGGCGAGATTCTCCAGGTTCCAGTACCTGAGGTGCGCGGCCAGAATTCGCCTGACCTGTCCGACCTTCTCCTCGCTGAGCTCCACATCCAGGTGGTAGTAGCAGGGGACTGCGGCTTTCATCGTCGTTGGCTCCTCACCGGCGAAGCTCTCGCTCCTCCTCGCCCCCTGCGGGACCGAGCCCCGATTGCAAAGCGTGAGCACCGATCGCTCCTGAGTCACCCTCAGCATGAGAGGGCTACTCCATTCGTGCAACCCGAGCGCGAGCCCAATGCGGTTGAAAAACCAACAAGACGCTCGGTCCCCGTACAGGCACCATGAGTGAGGGTGTCGCTCCGTGACGGACCGGCTCCCCTTCGCGTACGGCCCTCATCCGCCGGCCAGGCGAGCCGTGCGCGGTCGAGAGATCGGGAAGGTGACCAGCGTGATGCTGCTGCCTGCCAAAGCCGAGGTCGCCAGGCATCTGGAGCGCTACCGGGCGTGGGAACGCCTGCTTCTCGCGACTCCCGCCGACCGCGTGGTGCGGGGGAACTTCGAGAACACCGGTTACACCCTGTGCGTGCTGATGGGGAAGCGCTGCGCGCGGGAGGCGGCGAACGCCGCCGAGGTCTATCTGCAGGACGTTCCGGCACGGATCTGAAAGACGGTCCCAGGGACCGCACCGAGAGGGCCTCTCGCGGCAACGACGATCCGGGCCCAGAACCGCGGAGGCGAGACGCATGGACGCGATCATGGACGCGAATTCGGAGACCGTCCGCATACCCGTCATGGATGTGCGGCCGGTCGTCGATCACGGCAGACGGCCCGCCAAAGCGGTTGTGGGCGAGACCTTCCAGGTCACCGCCACTCTTTTCGGCGAAGGCCATGCCGTGGTCGGTGCCAATGTCGTCCTGTGCGATCCGAGCGGGCGCCCCGGGCCGTGGACGCCGATGCGCGAACTGTCCCCGGGCACCGACCGCTGGGGAGCCCACGTCACTCCCTCGGCGACGGGCCACTGGACCTACCGGGTGGAGGCGTGGAGCGACCCGGTGACCGGCTGGCGGCACTCCGCCGGGGTCAAGATCCCCGCCGGGATCGACGTCGGGCTGGTCCTGGAGGAGGGCGCCGCCCTTCACGAACGGGCCGCCGCGGGCGCGCCCGAGGGCGCCGGCCGGGACACGGTGCTGGCCGCCGCGGACACCCTGCGCGACGACTCCCTGCCCCCGGCCGAGCGGTTCGCGGCGGCCCTGGCGCCCGAGGTGACCGCCACTCTCGCGGAGCATCCACTGCGTGAACGGCTCACCCCCTCCCTCCCGTTGCCGCTGCTGGTGGAGCGGGAGCGGGCGCTGTACGGGGCGTGGTACGAGTTCTTCCCGCGTTCCGAGGGCGGGCAGGTCGATCCGCCGGTGCACGGCACGTTCGTGACGGCCGCCGAACGGCTGCCCGCGATCGCGGAGATGGGCTTCGACGTCGTCTACCTCCCGCCCGTCCATCCGATCGGCGCCACCTACCGCAAGGGCCCCGACAACACACTGTCGGCGGGGCCCCAGGACGTCGGGGTGCCCTGGGCCATCGGCTCCCCCGAGGGCGGCCACGACGCGATCCACCCCGACCTGGGCACCCTGGACGACTTCGACGCCTTCGTCCGCCGGGCCGGCTCCCTGGGCCTGGAGATCGCGCTCGACTTCGCCCTGCAGTGCTCCCCGGACCACCCCTGGGTGGAGAAGCACCCGGAGTGGTTCCACCACCGCCCCGACAACACCATCGCCCACGCGGAGAACCCGCCCAAGAAGTACCAGGACATCTACCCGATCGCCTTCGACCGGGACACGCCCGGCCTGGTCGCCGAGACCGTGCGCGTCCTGCGGCACTGGATGGACCACGGGGTGCGGATCTTCCGCGTCGACAACCCGCACACCAAACCCGTCGTGTTCTGGGAACAGGTGATCGCGGACATCAACGCGACCGACCCCGACGTGATCTTCCTGGCCGAGGCCTTCACCCGCCCCGCGATGATGCGGACCCTGGCCGAGGTCGGCTTCCAGCAGTCGTACACCTACTTCACCTGGCGCAACACCAAACAGGAGCTGACGGAGTACCTCACCGAACTCTCCGGCGACTCGGCCGCCCGCATGCGGCCCAACCTCTTCGTCAACACCCCCGACATCCTGCACGAGTTCCTGCAGACCGGCGGCCGCCCCGCCTTCGCGCTGCGCGCCGTCCTCGCCGCCACCCTCTCCCCCACCTGGGGCATCTACAGCGGCTACGAACTCTGCGAGAACACCCCCCTGCGCCAGGGCGGCGAGGAATACCTCCACTCCGAGAAGTACCAGCTCCGCCCCCGCGACTGGCAAGCCGCCGAGCGCGAGGGCCGTACGATCGCCCCGCTGATCACCCGGCTGAACCGGATCAGACGGGATCACAGGGCTCTGCGCGAAATCCGGAACCTTCGATTCCATCAGGTCGACAACGATGCCGTGATCGCGTACAGCAAGCGTTCGGGTGACGACACGGTGGTCGTCGTGGCGAACCTGGACCCCCACCACACCCGGCAGGCGACAGTGTCCTTGGACATGCCGCGACTCGCTCCGAGCGAGGACGCGCGCGTTCCGGTGCGCGACGAGCTCACCGGCGAGACCTACAACTGGGGCAGGTCCAACTTTGTGCGCCTGGGTCCGGGCGGTGCACATGTGCTCACTGTCGGCCCGGCACCGCGGATCGGAGGGTCCCCAGCATGATGGTCAATGAGCCCGTCCCGGATACGTTCGAGGACACCCCGGCCAAGGACCGCGATCCCGAGTGGTTCAAACGCGCCGTCTTCTACGAGGTCCTGGTCCGCTCCTTCCAGGACAGCGACGGCGACGGCGTCGGCGACCTCAAGGGCCTGACCGCCAGACTCGACTACCTGCAATGGCTGGGGGTCGACTGCCTGTGGCTGCCCCCGTTCTTCAAGTCCCCGCTGCGCGACGGCGGCTACGACGTCTCGGACTACACCGCCGTCCTGCCCGAGTTCGGCGACCTCGCCGACTTCGTCGAGTTCGTCGACGCCGCCCACCAGCGCGGCATGCGCGTCATCATCGACTTCGTCATGAACCACACCAGCGACCAGCACCCGTGGTTCCAGGAGTCCCGCGCCCACCCCGACGGGCCCTACGGCGACTACTACGTCTGGGCCGACGACGACAAGCAGTACCAGGACGCCCGGATCATCTTCGTCGACACCGAGGCCTCCAACTGGACCTTCGACCCGGTCCGCAAGCAGTACTACTGGCACCGCTTCTTCTCCCACCAGCCCGACCTCAACTACGAGAACCCGGCCGTCCAGGAGGACATCCTGGCGGCCCTCCGGTTCTGGCTCGACCTGGGCATCGACGGCTTCCGGCTCGACGCGGTCCCCTACCTCTACCAGGAGGAGGGGACGAACTGCGAGAACCTCCCCGCCACCCATCAGTTCCTGAAGCGGCTCCGGGCCGACATCGACACGCACTATCCGGACACGGTGCTGCTGGCCGAGGCGAACCAGTGGCCCGAGGACGTCGTCGACTACTTCGGCGACTTCCCCTCCGGCGGCGACGAGTGCCACATGGCCTTCCACTTCCCCGTCATGCCCCGCATCTTCATGGCCGTCCGCCGCGAGTCCCGCTACCCCGTCTCCGAAATCCTCGCCAAGACCCCCGCCATCCCCGGCAACTGCCAATGGGGCATCTTCCTGCGCAACCACGACGAGCTCACCCTCGAAATGGTCACCGACGAGGAACGCGACTACATGTACGCCGAATACGCGAAAGACCCGCGTATGCGCGCCAACATCGGCATCCGCCGCCGCCTCGCCCCCCTCCTGGACAACGACCGCAACCAGATCGAACTCTTCACCGCCCTGCTCCTGTCCCTGCCCGGCAGCCCGATCCTCTACTACGGCGACGAGATCGGCATGGGCGACAACATCTGGCTCGGCGACCGCGACGCCGTCCGCACCCCCATGCAGTGGACCCCCGACCGCAACGCCGGCTTCTCCTCCAGCGACCCCGGCCGCCTCTTCCTCCCCACGATCATGGACCCCGTCTACGGCTACCAGGTCACCAACGTCGAGGCGTCCATGTCGTCGCCCTCCTCGCTGCTCCACTGGACCCGCCGCATGATCGAGATCCGCAAACAGAACAAGGCCTTCGGACTCGGCTCCTACACCGAACTCCCCTCCTCCAACCCCGCCGTCCTCGCCTTCCTGCGGGAGTACAAGGACGACCTGGTGCTGTGTGTGCACAACTTCTCGCGCTTCGCCCAGCCCACCGAACTCGACCTGCGCGAGTTCAACGGCAGACACCCGGTCGAGCTGATCGGCGGCGTACGGTTCCCCGCCATCGGCGAACTGCCCTACCTGCTCACCCTCGCCGGTCACGGCTTCTACTGGTTCCGGTTGCGCCGCGCGGTCGGGCCCGGCACCACGAGGCGATCGTGAACGCGTACCCCTCGACAGCCCGCCCGCCCCTGAAAGGACGTGCCGTCATGGCGAACACCGCTCTGCAGCGTCCGAGCGGCCTCGACACCGCTCCGCTGTTCACCTCGCTGGCCGAGCTGCTGCGGGCCTGGCTGCCGCGGCAGCGCTGGTTCGCGGGCAAGGGCAGGCCCGTGACGGATCTGACGCTCCTGTCGACCACCGAGCTGTACCCGGGATGTCTGCATCTGCTGGTCCGCACCGAGCACCTCGGCCCGCCCGCCCACGGCACGGCCGGCACTCCCGCGGCCGAGGACTGCTACCAACTGCTGCTCGGAGTGCGGGAGACCCTGCCGCCCCGGCTGGCCCACGCCGTCATCGGCCGGGCGAGCGCCGGCCCGCTGGCCGACCTGACCGTGTACGACGCCTTCCACGACCCGAAGGCCGCGGGCCTGCTCCTGGAGCGACTGCGCCGTTCGGGTACGGCGGGACCACTGCGGTTCGAGCGCGATCCTCGTGTGACGGTGCCGTCCGGTCTCACACCACGTCTCCTCGACGCCGAACAGTCCAACACCTCACTGGTCTACGGAGACGCGTTCATACTGAAGGTCTTCCGGCGCGTCCAGCCCGGCATCAACCCGGACCTGGAGGTGCCGCGCGCACTGGCCCGGCAGGGCTGCACCCGCGTCCCCGCGCCGGCCGCGTGGTTCCATACCTCGGAGCCGCAGGAGGCGACGCTCGGCGTCCTGCAGCCGTATCTGCGCGACGCCGCCGACGGCTGGGCGCTCGCCCTGGAATCCCTCGGCTCGCGGCAGGACTTCACGGGCGAGGCGTACGAGCTGGGCCGGGCCACCGCCGAGGTGCATCTGACCCTGGGCACGGCCTTCCCCGTGGACGCGCCGAGCCCGTACCGCAACCAGCGGCTCGCGGAGGCGATGCACGGCCGTCTCGACGCCGCGGTCCGCTCCGTCCCCGAACTACGCCCCCACGCGGCCGGGTTGCGGTCGGCGTTCGACGCGCTCGCCGCGCTGGACTCCGCGGTCCGCCCCGCCCAGCGCATCCACGGTGACCTCCACCTCGGCCAGGTCCTGCGGGCCGGGCAGCGGTGGTCGGTCATCGACTTCGAGGGTGAACCGGCCCGCCCGATCAGCGAACGTCGGCGTGTCCAGTCGCCTGTACGCGATGTCGCGGGCATGCTGCGGTCCTTCGACTACGCGGCCCGTTCCCGGCAGCCCTGGCGTCCGGAGTGGGCGGAGCGCTGCCGCGAGGCCTTCTGCTCGGGCTACGCCGCCGCGGCGGCCTGGGACCCGCGCGAAGAACCCGAACTGCTGCGCGCGTACGAGACGGACCGCGCCGTGTACGAAGTGCTCTACGAGGCACGGCACCGGCCCGACTGGCTGCCCGTGCCCATGGCAGCGGTCGGACGTCTCGCCGACCGCCCCTGACCACCGACCACCCTCGACGCTCCGACCGACCACCCGCAACGCCCCCACTTCGAGAGGCTCAAGCCGTGACCCGCACCGCATCCAACCGCGCAAGACGGGCCAAGCCCGTCCCCCCTTCGGCGCAGCACACCGCGCTGGACCCCATGGATCGGGGGCGGCTGCTGTCCGGCGCCCATCACGATCCGCATGCGCTGCTGGGTGCCCATCCGGTGCCGGGCGGGGTGGTGTTCCGGGCGCTGCGGCCGTACGCCCGGGGCGTGGCGGTGATGGTGGACGGGCAGCGTGCCGACCTGGACGACCTGGGCGACGGACTCTTCGGGGCCGTGCTGCCGCTCGACGCGATTCCCGCGTACACCCTGCTGGTGACCTACGAAGGCACCGAGTTCGCTTCGGAGGACCCCTACCGGTTCCTGCCCGCGCTCGCCGATCTGGACCTGCATCTGATCGGCGAGGGCCGGCACGAGGAGCTGTGGCGGGCGCTCGGCGCCGAGCCGATGACCCACGAGGGGGTCGAGGGCACCCGCTTCACCGTGTGGGCCCCGAACGCCCAAGGGGTCCGGGTCTGCGGGGACTTCTGCCACTGGGACGGCGCCGCCGGGTTCCCGATGCGTTCGCTCGGATCGTCCGGTGTGTGGGAGGTGTTCCTGCCCGGCATGGGTGAGGGGGCGCTCTACAAGTTCGACATCACGCGCCCGGACGGATCCCGCACCCTGCGCGCCGACCCGATGGCCCGCCGCACCGAGGTGCCTCCGGCGACCTCCTCGGTCGTGACACGGTCGTCGTACACGTGGCAGGACGCGAAGTGGATGAAGGAGCGGGCGAAGGGCCGCCCGCTGCACGAGGCGCCGTTCTCGGTGTACGAGGTGCATCTGCCGTCCTGGCGACCGGGTCTGACCTACCGTCAACTGGCGGACCAGCTCCCCGCCTACGTCACCGACCTCGGCTTCACCCACGTCCAGCTCATGCCTGTCGCCGAGCACCCGTTCGGAGGCTCGTGGGGCTACCAGATCACCGGGTTCTACGCGCCCACCGCGCGCCTCGGCACCCCGGACGACTTCAAGTTCCTCGTCGACGCCCTGCACCGCGCCGGGGTCGGTGTCCTCATGGACTGGGTGCCCGCCCACTTCCCGCGCGACGACTGGGCCCTCGCCGAGTTCGACGGCCGCCCCCTCTACGAACACGCCGACCCGAGGCGTGCCGACCACCCCGACTGGGGAACCCTCGAATTCGACTACGGCCGCCGTGAGGTCCGCAACTTCCTCGTCGCCAACGCCACCTACTGGTGCGAGGAGTTCCACATCGACGGCCTGCGCGTCGACGCCGTGGCCTCCATGCTCTACCTCGACTACTCCCGCGAAGAGGGCCAGTGGGCTCCCAACGAACACGGCGGGCGGGACAATCCCGACGCGGTGGCGTTCCTCCAGGAGATGAACGCCACGGTGTACCGGCGCAATCCCGGCGTGGTCACCATCGCCGAGGAGTCCACCGCCTGGGACGGTGTCACCCGTCCGACCTCCGACGGGGGTCTCGGCTTCGGCCTCAAGTGGAACATGGGCTGGATGCACGACTCGCTGGAGTACATGCAGCACGAGCCGATCCACCGCAAGTACCACCACAACGAGATGACCTTCTCGATGGTGTACGCCTACAGCGAGAACTACGTCCTGCCGATCTCCCACGACGAGGTCGTGCACGGCAAGCAGTCACTCGTCTCCAAGATGCCGGGTGACTGGTGGCAGAAGCGTGCCAACCTCCGCGCCTACCTCGCCTTCATGTGGGCCCACCCCGGCAAGCAACTCCTCTTCATGGGCCAGGAGTTCGCCCAGGGAGGCGAGTGGAAGGAAGCAAACGGCCCCGACTGGTGGCTGCTGGACCCCGCCTACGGCGCCGAGGCCGACCACCGCGGGGTCCAGGATCTCGTCCGCGACCTCAACACCCTCTACCGCGACGAGCCCGCGCTGTGGGAACGCGACACCGACCCGTCCGGCTTCACGTGGGTGGTCGGTGACGCAGCCGACGACAACGTGTTCGCCTTCCTGCGCCACGCCGCCGACGGCACACCGCTCCTCGCCGTCTCCCACCTCTCCCCCGCCGTCCGCCACGGCTACCGCCTCGGCGTCCCCGAGGACATCCCGGCCTGGCGCGAGGTCCTCAACACCGACGCCCTGCGGTACGGCGGCGGCGACATCACGGACCCCGAGCCGGTGAAGGCCGAGGCGATCGGTATGCACGGCCGCCCGACCAGCATCGAGCTGACGCTGCCGCCGCTGGCGACGGTGTGGCTGCGGCCGGCCTGAGCCGGACCGCGGCCGCCGCCGGGAAGCCCGCCTCAGGCCGAGGCGGGCTTCCCGGCCGTGAAGAGCCAGGTGTGGAAGAGAGCGGTGAGGTCCTTGCCGGACTCCCGTTCGGAGAGCTGGATGAACTGGGCCGTCGTAGCATGCCCGCCGCGGTGGACGGTGGCCCAGGTGCGCAGGATGCGGAAGAACGCGGGATCGCCGACGGCCGTGCGCAGCTTGTGCAGGACCATGGCCCCACGGGCGTAGACCGGCGTCTCGAAGATGTGCTCGCCGTTTCCGGGATCACCGGGCGGGAACGCCCAGAGGTCCTTGCCCTCGGGGGTGGCGTACAGCGCGTCGAAGGCCTTCTGCGCGCTCCGGCCGCCGTGCTGCTCGGCGTACAGCCACTCGGCGTAGGTGGCGAAGCCCTCGTTGAGCCAGATGTCCTTCCAGCGGGTCAGGGTGACGGAGTCGCCGAACCACTGGTGGGCGCTCTCGTGGACGAGGGTGTCCAGGTCGGGCGCGGAGTCGTACACCGGACGGGTCTGGGTCTCCAGGGCGTAGCCGACCTGCGGGGCCCGGTCGACGATGGCTCCGGCGGCGCGGAAGGGATAGGGGCCGAAGAGCTTGCTCTCCCAGGCCAGGACGGACGGCAGCTTCTTCACGACGGGCGCGGCGGCGGTCGCCTCGCGGGGGTCGACGGCGTTGTAGATCTTGAGGCCGTCGCGGGTGGTGTACTGCTCGACCTTGAACGTGCCGACGGTCGCCGTGGCGAGGTAGGCCGCCATCGGCTCGGACTGGCGCCAGCGGAAGGTGGTCCGGCCGTTCGCGGTCCGCTGCCCGAGCAGGACGCCGTTGGCGACGGCGGTGCGCCCCTTCGGGACGGTCAGGGTGAAGTCGTACGACGCCTTGTCCGTGGGGTGGCTGTCGGCGGGGAACCAGGTCATCGCGCCCTGGGGCTCGCCGGCCACGAACGCGCCGTCGTCCGTGGGGATCCACCCGTCGAGGGAACCGTCGGGGTCGGTGACCGGCTTCGGGGTGCCGGAGTAGGTGACGGTGACGCGGAACTCCTGACCCTTGCGCAGGGTGTCCTTCGGGGTGACGACGAGTTCCCGGCCGTCGCGCCGGAACG
Organism: Streptomyces sp. NBC_00659; assembly: GCF_036226925.1. Taxonomy (NCBI): domain Bacteria; kingdom Bacillati; phylum Actinomycetota; class Actinomycetes; order Kitasatosporales; family Streptomycetaceae; genus Streptomyces; species Streptomyces sp. NBC_00659. Next base: position 954,856 of record NZ_CP109031.1, read on the forward strand.
CGGCCTTGGCGTGGTCGACGGTGACGCCGGTGACCTTCAGCCCGCTGAGGTCGAGGTCGAAGCGGGTCAGCCGCTGGGTGGCCCTGGCGGTGATGACCGCCTTGCCGTCGAGGTGGCGGCTGCCCGGGTCGTACCCGAGCGTCAGATCGTAGTGGTGGACGTCGTAGCCGCCGTTGCCCGACAGAGGGAAGTACGGGTCGCCCGCGCCCGCGGAGCCCACGGTCCCGGCCGCTGTGGCGGGGCCCGCCGCGGTGAGCAGCGCGGCGAGCGCGACGGGGACGGCCGCGACAACGGCCTCGCGGCGAAGGACGGTTGTGCGTCGTGCGGCCTCGTGCGGGCGTGCTGTCACGTTCGCTCCTCCGGTTCGACGGTGATCACTCGCGCACAGCCTATGAGTCCCTCGCGGCCTCGGCCCCCATGATCCGGTCAAGTCGCGTCCATGCCGTGCCGACCCGCGAGGAGGAACCGTCCGGGAGAACGCCCCTCCCGGACGGGGCCGGGTGCCCCCCCCCGGTCACCGGTCCCGACCCCGTCCCGGCGGACGGTCCCGGAGCGCTCACACCCAGGGCGGCGGACCGTCCGGGACGAGCTGGTGGACGTCGAGGAGGACGGCGGACTCGACGCCGAGCGCCGCTCCGCCCATGCCGGCCGCCCAGGTGAGGAACGGCCGTGCTTCGAAGGCGCCCGCACCCAGACCCTTGGTGTACTCGGCGTGCGCCTCCAGCGAGGCGATGCCGCGTTCGAGGGGTTCGCCGGTGACGTCGACGCCGTGGGTGGGCCGTTCCGCTCCGGCGAAGCACACCATCCGGATGCCGTTCCAGGGTTCCAGGCCCTCTTCGGCGAGTTCGGGGAAGATCCAGCGGTTTCCCGCGTCGCGTGCCGCGTCGAGGGCGGCCAGGCCCACCGCCCGGTGGTCCGCCTGGTTGGTCATGCCGCCGATCATCCGTACCGTGAACGCGCCGGACACCACGATCTCGGGCCGGTGGCGGCGCATCGCGCGCACGATCTCCCGGCGCAGGCCGGTCCCGTACTCGACGGCGCCGTCGCGGTGATCGAGGAACTCGACAGTGTCGACGCCGACCTGCCGTGCGCCGGCCCGCTCCTCGGCCTCCCGCAGCGGTGCCGCCCGATCCGGGTGCAGGCTGTCGATGCCTGCCTCTCCCCTGGTCGCCAGCAGATAGCTCACCCTCTTGCCCTGTGCGGTCCAGCGCGCGACGGCGCAGGCCGTGCCGTACTCGATGTCGTCCGGGTGGGCGGCCACGGCGAGACACCGTTCCCAGTCCTCCGGCAGCGCGGGCAGGCCCGTACCGCCCCCGAAGCCCGCTTTGTCCTGTGTGGGATCCATGTCCGGCATGATGGCGTGCGGCGGGCGGGGACCGACAGAGGCGCGCTTTCCGGTTTCGCGCGCTGGGCTCCCGCGCCCCGCGTGCCCCGCGCGACCGGGAGGCGAGCGCGCGGTCGAACCGCTGGCCGAACACCGGGACACCATGGTGAAGTCTGTCCACACGTCCGAAGATCCGGCATCGGCCGCGGCCGCTCCCCTCGTCGGGCGCGGTCGGCCGACGGTATGTCAGAACCCGTACAGCGCAGAGGAGAAGCCGTGACCACCACCTCGCCCGCCTGGAACCGGACACCCGTCAGGGTGGGGCTCGTCGGCGCGGGACCCTGGGCGCGGGCCGTGCACGCCCGGGTGCTCGCCGCCGGGCCCGAGACCGTGCTGACGTCGGTGTGGGCACGCCGGCCGGAGGCCGCCCGCGAGACGGCCGCCCCGTACGGCGCGGATGTCAGCGCGACGTTCGAGGAACTGCTCGACGGCTGCGAGGCGGTGGCCTTCTCGGTTCCGCCCGCGGTGCAGGCCGAGCTGGCCGTACGGGCCGCCGAGGCGGGCAAGGCCCTGCTCCTGGAGAAACCGCTGGCGCTCGACCTGTCCGCGGCGCGACGGCTCGTGGACGCGATCGACGCCTCGGGCGTGGTCTCGCAGCTCGTCCTGACGAACCGCTACCACCCGGCCGTCCGGCGGTTCCTCACCGCGGCACGGACCCTGGACGTCTCGGGCGCGCGCTCCTGCGGTCTGAGCGGCGCCTTCCTGGGCGGCGACTTCGCGACCCCGTGGCGCCTTGAGCACGGGGCGCTCCTGGACCTCGGCCCGCATCTGCTGGATCTGCTGGACGCGGCGCTGGGGCCGGTCGTCCGGGTGCGCGGCGCCGGGGACCCGCGCCGCTGGCTCGAACTCACCTGCGAGCACGAGAGCGGCGCCGTGAGCCAGGCCTCCCTGTCGGGCTCGGTCGAGGTCGAGCGCGGGATCACCCGTGTCGAGCTGTTCGGCCGGCATCCCGAACTGGTCCTCGACGCCGGGGCCCTCGACCACGAGGAGTCCTGGCCCGTGCTGCGCCGGGAGTTCGCCACCGCCGTCCGCTCGGGCCGGCCGGGCGACCTCGACGCGCACCGCGGGCTGTACCTGCAGACGTTGATCGCCCAGGCGCTGGAGGTCTAGAAGGCCGAGGCAGCCCTTAGGGGCCAGGTCACCGCTCCGGGGCGGTGCGGCGCGGCCGTTCAGGCGAAACGGATGCCGGAAGGGGGTGTGCGGCCGGCGGCGTGCCGACACAGGAGGTGTGAACCCGCCGAAGCTGCCGCTGATCGCGCCCATGCTCGCGACCCCCGGATCCCTGCCGGCCGCAGGCCAGGACATGCACTGGGCCTACGAGACGAAGCAGGACGGTCAGCGCGCCGTGGTCTATCTGCCCGGGGACGGCGGGGTGACGCTGCGGGCCCGCTCCGGTGAGGACATCACCGCCACCTATCCGGAACTGCGCGCCCTCGGCGGTGTTCTCGGCAGGACCGCGGCGGTCCTGGACGGAGAGGTGCTGGTCCTGGACGAACAGGGACGCGGCGACTTCCAGCTGCTGCAGTCCCGCATGGGTCTCGCCCGGTCGCCCGGCAGGGCGGCCCGGCGCGCCGAGCAGGCACCCGCTCATCTCGTCCTGTTCGACGTCATGCGTCTGGGCGGCGATCTCACGGGGCAGCCCTACGCGCGGCGGCGGCAGACGCTGGAGAGCCTCTCCCTGGAGGGCCCGTTCTGGTCGACACCGACAGCACTCGTGGGGCACGGCGAAGAGGCCCTGCGGGCGACACGGGCGAGCGGTCTCGAGGGGCTGGTCTGCAAGCGCCTCGACTCGGTGTACGAGCCCGGCGTGCGCTCACTGTCCTGGATCAAGATCCGCAACATGCGGACGGCGGACGTCCTGGTCGGCGGCTGGGTGCCCGGGAAGGGGCGTCTGTCGGGACTGCCCGGTGCCGTGCTCGTGGGCCAGCGCGACGCGGGAAGGCTGCGCTACGTCGGGAGCGTGGGCACCGGCTGGAGCCAGGCCGAACGTGCCGGACTGGCCCGGCTGCTGCGGGCCGCCGAGACAGGGCACTGCCCCTTCGACAGTGTCCCGCGGGCGGCCGAGGCTCACTGGGTGCGGCCCCGGCTGGTGGGCGAGGTCCGCTACAGCACCCGTACCCGGGCCGGACTGCTGCGCCAGCCGTCGTGGCTGCGGCTGCGTCCCGACCTCACGCCCGAGGACTCGGCGGCCGATCTCCCCCAGGGCCGATCTCCCGATCTCCCATGAGAAGCCGTGCGCGTACATGGAGGAGCCGGCCGCTCACGGCGGTCGGCTCCTTCGCGCCCCGGTCAGGTTCTGCCGGGTCCGCCGCTGCCGAAGGACCCGCTGGATCCTGGTTGCCAGCGCTTGCGGTGCTGGTCATCGGCGTGTTTGGTGCCCGCGGAGTGCATGTTGTACGGCATGAGCCGCTCACTCTCGTCCGCGGCGTGCGGGACCTCGTCGGGTTCCCGCATCTCGCGCTCCTCGTGCACCGCCCCGGTCTCGGGCAGCCTGGGCTGCTCCTCGGCTGTGGGCGGGCGCGATTCCAGGTTCCGCACCCGGATGCCCATCCGGACGGCCCAGACGAGGGCACCGGCGATGATGAGGCCGCCGATGAAAGCGGCGCCCGCGTTCAGCGATGAACTCGCTGCGATCAGATCTTGGCTAGCGGTGTACATGGTGTTCGCGTACCCCCAATACCAGGGGAAATCTGCGTACTGGCCCGTCAGCGACGGCCATTCCATTGTATTCCGGATCAATCCGGACGCTACGCCGTGCTCCTGGACCCGGTCACCGCTGACGGCACACGGTGAACGCGGACCCGGTCACTCCGGACGGTGCGCGACGGCTCCGAACATCGTCACGGACATGTGCAGGCCGCCCTGGCGCGCGGCTTCCGCGAGGTCCTCGTACAGGCGGTCGCGCTGCGTCTCGCCGATGAGTCCGCGGCTCAGCGCCGAGTCGCCCAGCATGCGGATGAGCGGCCAGGCGACCGACTTGTGGTCCTGGAGCAGCGCCTGCGATCCACGGTCGTCGATGACGAGGCCGGCCGCCGTCAGCCGTCCGACCAGCTTGCGTCCCGAGTACGGGTCGGTGGCCGCGGACAGCGCGCCGGTGGTGAGCGCGGCGATCGTGTCGGGGTCGCCGGGGTGCAGGATCGTGGTCGCCCAGTCGGTGTCCAGCAGGGCGACCCTCCCGCCGGGGCGCAGCACGCGCGCTATCTCGAAGACGGCCTTCTCCGGCTCCACGAGGTGCTGGAGAACCCGCTCGCACCACACCACGTCGACGGTGGCGTCGGGCAGCGGCAGGGCGAGGGCGTCACCATCGGCGAACCGCGCCGCGCTGCGCTCCTCGGTGCCCCGCTGTTCGGCCACGGCGCGCAGTCCGGGGTTCGGCTCGATGCCGAGCACCCTGCCGCGCGGACCCACGGCCGCCGCGAGCCGCCGGGTCTGTGATCCGGTGCCCGCGCCGATGTCGAGCGCCCGCTCACCGGGCCGCACGGCCAGTGCCGCGTGTGCCCACGAACGCAGGCGCTGTACGCCGTCGTTGACGTCCTGGGCATCCAGGGCTCCCACCAGACGGGAGGTACTGTCCGCGCTGATGTTCTGCGCGTGGAATGCCGACGTAGGGCGCGTGTCCACCATGGCGGCCACTCTAGAACCACCATGGTCGTTTTTCGTATTCAGATTGTGTAACGCCTCAAGGCCGGTGTGACAAAAGCGAGCACAAGCACCGCCACGATCACCAGCAGGCCTCCGCCGGCCACCGCGGCCGGTGCTCCGAAGGCCGAACCGGCCGTGCCGTGAAGGACATCGGCGACGCGCGGGCCGCCCACGACGACGACGGTGAAGACGCCCTGGAGCCGTCCGCGCATCTCGTCGGTGGCCGCGGACAGCAGGATCGCGCCGCGGAAGACCATGGAGACCATGTCGGCGACCCCGGCGACGGCCAGGAAGGCCACGGCGAGCCACAGACTGCCGCTGAGACCGAACCCCGCGATGGCGGCGCCCCAGGCCGCGACGGAGACGATGACCATCAGACCGTGCCGGCGGGCGCGGGAGAAGGTGCCCGACATCAGTCCGCCCACGACCGCGCCGATGGGGATCGCCGCGAACAGCAGTCCGAGCGCGAGGCCTTCGCCGTAGGAGCCGTACGTCTCGGCGGCGAGTTGAGGGAACAGCGCGCGCGGCATGCCGAGGACCATGGCGATGATGTCGGCGAGGAAGGACAGCAGCAGCACCTTGTGCAGGGCGATGTAGCGGAAACCGGCCACCACTTCGCGCAGGCCCGCGCGCTGGGAGGCCGTTCCGGTGAGGGGCGGCAGCGCCGGAAGGCGCAGGACGGCCCACACGGTGACGCACAGGGCGACGGCGTCGATCAGATAGAGCTCGGGCAGCCCGATGAGGGGAATGAGGGCACCGGCGAGCATCGGCCCGGCCACCGAACCGGTCTGCATGACGGTCGCGCCGAGGGCGTTGGCCGCGGGCAGTTCGTCCGCCGGGACGAGCCGCGCGATGGACGCGCTGCGGGCCGGGGAGTTGAGGCCGAAGAACGCCTGCTGGAGGGCGAGCAGGACCATCAGGACGAGCACCGACTCCAGTTGGGTCACGGCCTGGACCCAGAAGAGCAGGGAGGTGACGGCTATCCCGATGTTGGTGACGAGGAGCAGCTTGCGGCGGTCCACGCTGTCGGCGACCGCACCGCCCCACAGGGCGAAGACCACGAGGGGCAGCAGGCCGGCGAGGCTCGCGTAGCCGACCCAGGCCGAGGAGCCGGTGATGTCGTAGATCTGCTTGGGCACGGCGACGGCGGTGAGCTGGCTGCCCACGGAGGTGACCGCGGTCGACGACCACAGCCGGCGGTAGGCGGGACGTCGCAGCGGCCGGGTGTCCATGGCCCATCGACGCCATCCGGAGCGGCCGGGCCGCTCGGTCTCCGCCTTCGCGTCGGGCTCCGCGGCGCCGCTGTCCGTACTGCTCTGGCTCGTGTCCACGCTCATCCTGGTTGCTCGATACATCTTTCGATTCGGGGATCACTATGGCCGAGCGCGGACGGCGCGTGTCCCCCGGGGGACGAGATCGGTGCACGGGGCGCCCGAAGACCGGCCCTGCGGGCCGGTCGCACGACCGGCGCACGGCGTCGCGACGGGGCGCATGACAGCGCACGCCCGGCGTGCGTCTGGGCGGGACGGATCACCTCGGTGGGGCGTGCAGGCGCACGGGCGTACGGCGCTGAGGGACGGCGCACGCCCGGAGCGGGGCTGGCGGCGTGTGGCGCGGGGCGGGGCGGGGCGGGGCGGGGCGGGCGGCGTGCGGGACGTTTGCGGCGGGCCGGGCGGTGCGGGCCGTACGTGCGGTGCGGCGGGTCAGGCGCCGGCGATCAGGGTGGCGCCCATCGCGATCATGGTCGTGGCGACCAGACCGTCGAGCACGCGCCAGGACGCCGGCCGGGCGAGGAAGCGGCCGAACAGCCGCGCGCCGAACCCCAGGGCGACGAACCAGCACAGGCTGGCGAGTGCCGCGCCCAGCCCGAACGTCCAGCGCAGCGATCCACGGTCTGCCGCCAGCGAGCCGAGCAGGAACACGGTGTCGAGGTACACATGCGGGTTGAGCCACGTCAGGGCGAGGCAGGTGAGGACGGCACGGCGCCAGGAGCCCGGGGAGCCGGTGGCCGCCCGCAGGGCCGACGGCTTCAGCACCCGCCGGGCGGCGAGAACTCCGTAGACGACGAGGAAACAGCCGCCGATCAGCCCGACCGCGGTGAGCGCCGCGGGCCAGGCCACCACCACCGCGCCGACCCCGCCGACTCCCAGCGCGATGAGCAGCGCGTCGGACAGGGCGCAGATGCCCACCACGGCGAGGACCGCGTCCCGGCGGACGCCCTGGCGCAGGACGAAGGCGTTCTGCGCGCCGATGGCGACGATGAGGGAAAGGCCGGCGCCGAATCCGGCGACCGCTGCGGCCAGGGCGTCTGTCATGCCGTCGACGCTAGAAAACGGATCGCCGGAAGTACAGCTAAAGATTCTTACGTATCCTTAGCCATCGTGATGACGGAACTCCCCCTCGACCAGGTGCGCACACTGCTCGCGGTGGTCGACGAGGGCACCTTCGACGCGGCGGCCACGGCTCTCCATGTGACGCCCTCGGCGGTGAGCCAGCGGGTCAAGTCACTCGAACAGCGCACCGGCAGGGTCCTGCTGACCCGGACGAAGCCGGTGCGCCCGACCGAGTCCGGCGAGATCGTGGTGCGTTTCGCGCGCCGGCTCGCCCGGCTGGAGCGCGACGCGCACGCCGAGCTCGGCATGTCCGGATCCGGTGAGCCCACACGGCTGTCGGTCGCCGTGAACGCCGACTCGCTGGCGACCTGGTTCCTGCCGGCGCTCGCCCGTGTGCCGGGCGAACTGCGGCTGTGCTTCGAACTGCGCCGGGAGGACGAGGACCACACCGCGGCCCTGCTGCGCGAGGGAACCGTCATGGCGGCGGTCACCTCGTCGCCCGACCCGGTGGCCGGCTGCTCCGTGCGCGCCCTCGGGATCATGCGCTATCTGCCGGTGGCGAGCCCCGGCTGCGCCGAGCAGTGGCTCGGCACGACGACCGGCACACCCCTGCACGAGCTGATCGGCTCCGCCCCCGTGGTGGCGTTCGACCGCAACGACGACATCCAGGACGACTTCGTCCGCGCCCTCACGGGCGGTCCCGGCGGGAGCGCGCTGCGCCACTTCGTCCCCACGTCGGAGGGGTTCGTCGACGCCGTGGCGGCCGGAATGGGCTGGGGCATGGTGCCCGAGGTCCAGGCGGCACCGCTGCTGCGCGCCGGAAGACTGGTCCCTCTCGCGGCGGGCCGGGTCATCGACGTCCCCTTGTTCTGGCAGCAGTGGAAGCTCGACTTCCCCGCCCTCGGCGCGCTGGCCGAGGCGGTGACGGCCGTCGCCGCCGAGACGCTGCGGCCCGGACCGGCCTCCTGAATCACTCGCTTCCCGACAGCTCCCGAAGCGGGCCCGAGCCGGTATGTTCACGCTGAGCGCATTCGGGCGCGGCCGGGAAGAATGGCCTCACCTCCCGGTACCGCGGAGGACGTCGAGGTGCGGTGAGCGGCCCGAGAGGCGCATTCTTGCTGTGTTACCCCCCTGGTGGCGGGCGGACGAGGGCAGATCGATGACAGGGAGCGCCGAGCGTGAGGACCAGGCGCTGGACAGCCTGACCTCCCTGCTCAGTGACGCGGTGACGGACGCGATCCGGGCCGCCCGCGGCTTCGCGGGGGGCGTGTACCTGCGCTCCCGCACACCCGGCCTGCTGCGGCTCGCCGTACTCGCGGGGCTGCCGGGGCCCCTCTTTCGCCCCTGGTCACGGATGCACGTGGACCGGCCGTTCCCGGTCGCGGACGCCCATCGGCTCGGTGTCGAGGTGCTCCTCGCCGATCCGACGGAGACGATGCGCCGCTATCCGCAGCTCGCGGCGGGGCTGCCGTTCCAGTTCGGTTCGCTCTACGTGCCGGTCGTGAGCGACTCCACCCCGTACGGCGTCCTGACGGTGCTGCGCCCGCCCGCCTCCGACGCCACCGAGGTCCTGCCGGACCGCGACCGGATGACGGCGGTGGCGGCGGACCTCGGAGCAGCCCTGGCGAAGCTGGACAGGGACGGGTCCTCGGTCCTGTGGGACGGCGACCCCATCGGAACCCGGCCGCCGGTCGACGGCCCGTCCACCCGGTGCGTCGGGGGATTCACCTGGGATCCGGAGGACGGCACGCTGCTCGCGGACGACGCCCTGTGGGCGCTGCTGGAAATACCCCAGGAGGATTTCGCGGGCACCCCTGAGGCCTTCGCGGACGCGCTGGCCCACGACGAGCCCCGGTTGCTGCTGGCCGCCCTGCGCGAGACCGCCGCCGGCCGGCCCCCGCCCCATCCCCTGCCCGTACGGACCGGCAACGGCGGACTGCGGCTCCTCGAACTGTGGACAGCGGGAGGATCGGACGATCCGCCGTTCCGGGTCAGCGGCGCGCTCGTCGACCCGGGGCCGGGACCGGCGGCGGACGGGGCGGCCGACCAGCTCCCCGAGGGCGTCTTCTCGATCGACCGGATCGGGCTGATCACCTACGCCAACCCGCGTGCCGGCGAGCTGCTCGGCCGCCCGCGCGCCGAGCTGCTGGGGCGGCTGCTGTGGGACGCGGTGCCCTGGATGGACCACCCCGCCTACGAGGATCACCTGCGCAGCGCGCTGTTCTCACCGGACCCGGTGCACTTCCGGGCCCGCAGCCCGCTGGGACACGGCACCGCGACGACTCCGGGACACCTGACGGGAACCTGGCTGAGCTTCTCCGTCTATCCGGGTCCGCACGGGGTGACCTGCAAGATCACGCCTCTGGGACGGGCCTCGGGGGCCGCCGGGAATGCCCCGTTCGACCTGGAGGCGACGCAGGTCGCAGGGGCCGGGACCGAAGAGCCCGACACCGGTGCCCCGGGCACGGCACCGCAGTACCGGCCCATCGTTCTCGCGATCGCCCTGACCGAGGCGGTGACCGCGCGGCAGGTGTCCGAGGTGGTGATGCGCGAGCTGCTGCCCGCGTTCGGCAGCCGCCGCCTGGCCATCTATCTGCTCCAGGACCGCAGGCTCTATCTGGCCTGGGAGACCGGCTTCCCGCAAGGATTCCTCGCTCCCTTCGACGGTGTGGGCCTGGACGCCAAACTGCCCGGGGTCGAGTCGCTCACCAGCGGCCGGCCGCTCTTCTTCGAGTCGATGCAACAGCTCGCCGCCGCCTATCCGGGCATCTCCCTGGACGCCACCGTCGGCGCCCGTGCCTTCCTTCCGCTGATCGCCTCCGGACGACCGGTCGGCTCCTGCATCCTCGGGTTCGACCGGCCGCGCGACTTCAGCACCGAGGAACGTACGGTCCTCACCGCGCTCGCCGGGCTGATCGCGCAGTCCCTGGAACGGGCGAGGCGCTACGACAGCGAGGCGGCACTCGCCCGCGGGCTCCAGGAGGCCCTGCTGCCGCACCGGTTGTCGGCACACCCCCTCGTGGAGACCGCGGGCCGCTATCTGCCCGGCACCGTCGGCATGGACGTGGGCGGCGACTGGTACGACGTCGTCGAGGCCGGCGACGGACTCGCCCTCGTCATCGGGGACGTCCAGGGCCACGGCGTCCAGGCCGCCGCCACCATGGGTCAACTCCGCAGCGCGGTAAGGGCGTTCGCCCTCGGGGACCATCCTCCGGACGAGGTGATGAGCGGCACCAACCGGCTGCTCATCGACCTCGATCCGGGCCAGTTCGCGAGTTGCTGCTACGTCCGGGTGGATCCGTTGACCGGTGTCGCGCAGGCGGCGCGGGCCGGGCATCCGCAGCCGCTGCTGCGCCACCCCGACGGCCGCACCGAGGTTCTGGACCTGCCGGGCGGTGTGGTGCTGGGCGTGGACCCGCACGCCGACTACCCCGTGACGGACCTGGTGCTGGAGCCCGAGGCCGTACTGGCCCTGTACACGGACGGGCTGGTCGAGCGGCCCGGCACGGACATCGACGACGGGATCGAGGCCCTTCGCTCGACCCTGGCCGACGCGGACCCCCCGCGGCACCGCACGGCGGGCGGTCCGTCCCTGTCCAGCGCCGCCGATCTGCTCACCGCGGACGCCCGGAGGGCCAACGAACGCCCCGACGACATCGCGCTGCTGCTCACCACCCGCCGGCCGCCCGGCGAGGGGTGAACGCCCGGGGCGGACACCCGTCCGGACCGCTCACGGTGACACGGGCCGGACGGATGCCCGAGGGCCTGAGACGCATGTCAGTGGGCCCGACCGATGTCAGTAGGCCGGACCGATCCCAGTGGGCCCGACCGATGTCAGTGGGCCGCGTCCAGACGGGCCCGCTGGTCCGGAGTCAGTTCCAGGTCCACCGCGGCCAGGTTCTCCTCCAGCTGGGCCACCGAGGAGGCGCCGGCCAGCGGGATCACGGGCAGCTCGCCGCCCATCTGCCAGGCCAGCACGACCTGGTTGAGGGTCGCCCCCGTCTCCTTCGCCACCTCCTTGAGCACGGTGAGCCGGGCGGTGTTTCCCGGGTGGTCGTAGTCGGACGCAAGCGGCTTGTCCCGGCGCCCGTAGGCGCCGCCCAGCAGCGGCGAGTAGGCGACGAGCGTCAGCCCGGGCTCCGCCCCCAGGTAGCTGAGGAGTTCACCGGTCGCGGCGCCGAGTCCGCCCTCGGGGAAGAGCCCGCTGGGTACGTCGGAACGCGGGCGCAGCAGGCTGTGGTGGTACTGGAGGACCTCGTAGCCGGGCAGTCCGGCCAGGGCGGCCAGGGCGCGGGCCCGTTCCACACGCCAGACGGCGTGGTTGCTCACCCCGAGGAGTCCGACGCTGCCTGCCGCAACGAGTTCGGCGAACGCCTGGACGGTCTCGCCCGGTTCGACGGTGCGGTCCTCTATGTGCGCGTACAGAAGGTCGATCTTCTCCACGCCGAGGCGTTCCCGGCTCCGCTCGGAGGCCTCGCGGATCACCTTGGCCGACAGTCCCTCGGGGTTGTCGACGTAGCCGGTCCCCGGGGCGAGCGGGCGTGCGCCGAGCTTGGTCGCGAGGACGATCTCGTCGCCGACGCCCCGGCTGCGCCGCCAGCGTCCGAGCAGTTCCTCGCTCTGGCCGCCCTGCCCGCCGTCGGTCCAGAAGGCGTAGTTGTCCGAGGTGTCGATGAAGTTGCCGCCGGCCTCGGCATAGCGGTCCAGTACGGCGAACGACGTCTTCTCGTCGGTCAGTGAGCCGAACAGCATCGCGCCGAGCGCGAGCACACTCACCTCACGGCGGGTCGCCGGGTCCGTGCCGATCGTGCGGTAGCGCATGGTGTTCCCTCCCGTTCGGGCCCGAAGTCCCCGGGCCCGAACGGGAGTCTGGTCGTTGGAGTGCTCTTGAGGTCAAGCCTTGGCGAAGGGCCCCTCCAGGGCGGCCCACTGCAACAGCATGATCGTCTTGGCGTCCGCGATCTCCCCGGTGCGGATCATCGACAGGGCTTCACGGAAGGGCAGTTCGACCACCTCGATGTCCTCCCCCTCCTCGTCGAGTCCGCCGCCCTCGTGGGTGCGGGTGGACGGGCCGTAGGAGGCGGCGTAGAAACTCACCCGTTCGGTGACCGAACCCGGGCTCATGTAGACGTCGAAGACGTGTTCCACCGCGCCGACGGTGTGCCCGGTCTCCTCGATGACCTCGCGCCGTACGGCGTCCTCGGGGTGCTCGTCCTCCTCGTCGAGGAGGCCGCCGGGTGTCTCGACCAGCATGCCGTCCGGGTGCCCGTTGACATACACGGGATAGCGGAACTGCCTGGTCAGCAGCACGGTTTCACGCTCGGTGTCGTACAGCAGGAGGGTGGCTCCGTTGCCGCGGTCGTGGGTCTCGCGCTCCTGGGTGCTCCAGGTCCCGTCGGCCAGCTGGAGGTCGAAGGTGGTGGTGCGCTCCACGTACCAGTGGCAGGACAGAAGGTGCACGTCGCGGATCCTGACCCGGGGGTTGCCGGTCAGGTCGCGGCCCGTCCGGTCGAGTCCGGTCCGGCCCCGGCGGTCGGGGGTGTCGATGCCGGCGGTCATCGCGCGCGGGCCCGGCGGGCGCGGGAGTTGTCGTTCATGGGCACTGTCTACCATCCCGAGACCAAGGTCCTGGTCACAGCGGGGCTTCGCCCGTCTAGGCTCACGGCATGGAACAGACGGAGATCATCCTGCGCGCCATCGGCGTGCTCACCGAGACCAACGCCATGGTGCGCAGGATCGCCCAGGACGAGGAGGCCGGGGTCGAATCGGCCGAGAACAACCTGGGCGCTCTCGTCACCGAGGTGTTCCCGCGTGTCGAGGTGCCCGGTGACGCCGGTCCCGCCGAGGCGGGGCAGGCGGTCGCGAACGCCTACCTGCCCGCCGCCATCTCGCTGGTGGGCGCCTTCGCGTTCCTCTTCTCCGAGCTCGCCGACCTCCACGACTCCGGGCGCACCGACGTCTCGACGGCCGATCTGCTCCAGGACCTGGCCCTGCGCATGTCCCGGGCCGACAACGAGTAACCGCCGTCCGGCCCGGGCGCTTCCTCCCGCCCCGCTCCAGTCACCGGTCCCGCTCCACGTCACCGGTCCCGCTCCACGTCACCGGTCCCGCTCGACGCGCACCCCGGCCGGTCCCGGCCCGGGCTCCCCCGGCCGGCTCTCGACCGGGGGAGTCCGCGGCGGGGTCCGACGGACCGGTGCCGGATCAGGCGTGCGGAACGACCGCCACCGGGCAGGGCGCGTGATGCATCACCGCGTGGGCCACCGAACCGATCCGGACGCCCACCGCGGAGCGGTCGGCCCTGCGGCCGACGACCAGCAACTGGGCCCGGTCGGAGAGGGACAGGAGCACCTGGCCCGCGCTGCCCATCTCGATGTGCTGGGTGACGGGCACCTCGGGAAAGCGTTCGCGCCACGGCAGGAGGGCCTCGGCCAGCGCCTTCCTCTCGTACGGCTCCAGGCCGCCGGCCTCGTCGAGCATCTTCAGCGAACCGGGGCTGTAGGCGAACACCGGCGGCAGGCTCCACGCCCGTACGGCCCGCACCGCCGCGCCACGGGCCGCCGCGGTCTCGAACGCGAAACGCAGACCGGCGTCGTCCTCGGGTCCGCCCTGATGGCCCACGACGATCTCGCGCCCGCCCGCCTCGTCCTCGGGCCGGTCCTCCGAACGCACCAGTACCACCGGGCAGGCCGCCTCGGCGATCACCCGTTGTCCGACGGAACCGAGCAGGAAGCCGACGAACGCGCCGTATCCGCGCGAGCCGAGGACCAGGGTCTGCGTGTCGGCCGCGACGCCCAGCAACGCCTGCACCACGTCGCCGTCGACGGAGTCGATCACGTCGACCGTCACCGGCAGACCCTCGTGCCGTTCGGTGACCGTGCGGGCCGCGTCCTCGATCATGCTTCGGGCCGAGCGTGCCTGGTCCTCCCGGTCACCACCGCCGACCATGTCGTGCGGCGGCCAGTGCCAGGCGTACACCACCCGCAGGGCCACACCCCGGCGGACGGCCTCACGGCCTGCCCAGGCCAGCGCCGCCCTGCTCTCGGGTGATCCGTCCACGCCCACGGTGATCGGGGGGGTCATCCGCCTGCCTTCCGTCGCCGGCCCGTCTGCCCGGCCGGGTGCTCGTCCATCCTTGCGGTCCAGTCTCCGTCACCGGCGGGGACGGCGGACACACGACAGGAGATGGGGAGGGCTCGCTCCCGCACGGACCGACGGGCGTGACCCGGCCAGGGCTTGTCCGCCAGGCCCTACGCCGAGGCGCGGACCACGAGTTCCGGGTCGAAGATCAGCGACGTGGGTTCGGTGCGAACGCCCTGGATGTGCTCGTCCAGGAGGGCGGCCATCGCCGCGGCCATCTCCTCCACCGGCTGACGCACCGTGGTCAGCGGAGGGCGGCAGGTCACGGCCACGCTGGAGTCGTCGAAGCCGACGACCGCGACATCGTCCGGCACCTGTCTGCCCCGCTCCCGCAGCAGTTGGCACACGCCCTGGGCCATCAGGTCGTTGGCGGCGAACACCCCGTCCACGTCCGGGTGTTCGGACAGCAGCCCGGACATCGCCGCCATACCGCTGTCCAGCGTGAACCCGCCCTCGGCGACCGGGACGTACGGGTGTCCGCTGCGGGCCATCGTGTCGCGGAACCCGGCGAGCCGGTCCTGGCTCGCGGCGACGCCGAGCGGCCCGGTGACGGTGACGATCCGCCGGCACCCCCGGTTCAGCAGGTGTTCGGCCGCCAGCCGCGCCCCCTCGCGGTGGGCGAGATCGACATAGCTGAGCCGCACGGGGCGGGAGGGCCGGGCGAAGAGGACGGCGGGCAGACCCGCGTCGGCGAGCAGGGCGGGCAGCGGGTCGTCGGCGTGGGTGGAGACGACGAGGGCGCCGTCCGCGCTGCCCTGCCGGAGGTCGGCCAGCACCTGGCTCCTGGTCTCCGCGGATTCGGCGAACATCAGCAGCGGATGCATCGAGCGTGGACGCAGGTACCCCACCACGCCGCTGACGACCCGTCCGAAGAAGGGGTCCGCGAACACCCGCGCGGCGAAGGCGTTCTGTGCCTCCCCCGGGGTGTCGCCCGCGCCGGAGACGATCAGCGCCACCGTCTGGCTGCGCCGGGTCACCAGCGATCTGGCGGCCCGGTTGGGCGCGTATCCGGTCCGGTCGATGGCCTGGCGCACCACCTCCTGGATCCCGGGGTCGACATTGCGGACACCGTTGATGACCCGGGACACGGTCGCGCGGGAGACTCCGGCCACCCGCGCGACATCCTCCAGCGTGGGAGCCTGTCTGCTCATGGCGGCACCCTAACGGCACGGCACCGCCCGGGGATAGAGCGCTCTCCCCGACCCCCGGCGCTCAGCCGGGGGGCCGGACCAGGGCGGTGGCCGTCAGCGGCAGGGCGCCCGCGGAGCTGCCGGCGAGCACACGGTAGGCGCCGGGCCGCGTGCGCCACGCGTGTTCGTCCTCGGCCCAGTGGCGCAGCGCCCGGGGCGGTATCCGCACCGACGCCGTCGCCCGCTCGCCCGGTTCGGCGCTCACCGCGGCATACCCGGCGAGCCGGCGTTCCGGGCGGTCCGGCGGTCCGGGGGGCCCGGCGAGATAGACCTGGACGACCTCGCGTCCGCGCCGGGGACCCGTGTTGCGTACGTCGACCCGCACGGTGAACGGCTCGCCGGCCACGATGTCGTCGGGGACGCCCAGCCCCTCGTACGCCCAGGTGGTGAAGCCGAGTCCGTGCCCGAACCAGTAGGCGGGTTCGCGGTCGTGGCGTGCCCAGGCGCGGTAGCCGATGTGCAGGCCCTCGGTGTAGTCGAGGTGTCCGTCCTCGGGCCGGGTGCGGGTGACCGGCGCGTCGGCGAGGGTCGCCGGCCAGGTCGTGGGCAGCCGCCCGCCGGGTTCGGCTCGGCCGAACAGCACGTCGGCGAGGCCCGCGCCGCCCTCCTGGCCGGGGAACCAGGTCAGCAGGACGGCACCGGCCGCCGCGCGCCAGGGCAGTTCGACCGGTCCGCCGCTGTTGACGACGACGACCGTCCGCGGTTCGGCGGCGGTCACCGCGCGGACCAGCTCGTCCTGGCGTCCGCCGAGCCCGAGGTCCGTCCGGTCGTATCCCTCGGACTCGCCGTGTTCGGTGGTGCCGACGACCACGATCGCCGCGTCCGCGTCGCGGGCCGCCCGCACCGCGTCGGCCAGGGCCGGACCGTCGTCGGGGGGTGGCGGGGCCGCGGTGACGACGGTGGCCCGCCCGGTGCCCGGGGCGAGTTCGCGGCGGGCCACCACGCGCACCGCACGTCCCGCCGTGAGCAGGACGGGCGCACCGTGGACGGGCGGGTTCACGTGGACGACCGCCGGATCGTCGGTCTCCTTGCCGAACTCCCCTTCCAGGACGACGCGTTCGTCGACCGTGATGCTCAGGCGCCCGAACCCGCCGACCCCGAGCGTCCACCGCCCCGAGATCCCCGGAAGCAGAAGGGCGGCGATCTCGACGGTGTGCGCACCCGGCGGCAGCGGCGGCTCCAACTGGCGCCCGCCGAGGCGGTGTTCGGAGAGCAGTTCACACCCCGCCGCGTCGAGCACCCGCAGCCGGACACCGGGGTCGCCGGTTTCCGGATCGGCGCACAGGTCCGGGGTCAGGGGTGCCGCGGGCGCGGCGGTCGAGGGGCCCGGCACATGGACGACCCGCACGCCGTCGCCGAGCGCGGCCCTGATCCCCTCCAGCGGAGTGACGACCCGCTCGGGGAAGACTCCCGCGCTGCCGCCGCCCTGGACACGCGGCAGGACCGCGTGCGCGCCGATCACCGCGACGGTGCGCAACCGGGCGGGATCGAGCGGGAGGACACCGCGATTGCGCAGCAGGACGGTGCTCGCGGCCGCGGCCCCGCGCAGCAGCGCGCGGGCCTCGCTCCGGCCGGTGGCGGGCGGGGTGTCCCGCGGCGGCTGCCCCAGCGCGCCGCACGCGGCGGCGAGCCCGAGCAGCCGCCGCACCTTGTCGTCGACGGCGTTCCGCGGAACGCGCCCCGCTTCCACCGCCCGCACCAGTTCCTCGCCGAAGGCGCTCTCCGGTCCCGGCATCGCGAGGTCGAGGGCGGCGCGGGCTGCCGGTTCCCCGGACCGCACCGCGCCCCAGTCGGACACCACCACGCCGGTGAAGCCCCACTCCCCCTTGAGGGGTTCGTCGAGCAGGGAACTGGCGGTCATCGTGGTGCCGTTGACGCCGTTGTACCCGGCCATGACGACCCGGACGCCGGCCTCGACGGCCGCCTCGAACGGTGCCAGATACACCTCCCGCAGGACCCGCTCGGACACCCGTACGTCGACGGTCAGCCGGTCGGTCTCGGAGTCGTTGGCCACGTAGTGCTTGGCGGTGGCGGCCACTCCGTGTGCCTGGATGCCCCGGATCAGCGCGGCGCCGGTGCGGCCGGTCAGTTCGGGGTCCTCGGAGAAGCACTCGAAGTGCCGCCCGCCGAGCGGTGTCCGGTGGAGGTTGAGGGTGGGTGCGAGGACGACGTCGACACCCTTGCGGCGCGCCTCGGCGGCGAGCAGCCCGCCGAGACGCTCCACCCGTTCCTCGTCCCACAGGGCGCCGAGCGCGGACGCCGAAGGCAGCAGCAGGGCCGGATCGCGCTCGTCCCAGGACTGCCCGCGCACTCCGGCGGGACCGTCCGACAGGACCATCTCCCTCAGTTCCAGGGCTGGTTCGGCCCTGGTGCGCCAGGTGGTCGCACCGGTGAGCAGCCGGACCTTCTCGCGGAGGGTCAGCTTGCCGAGGAGCCGTTCGCGTTCCGCCTCGTCGTCCGTCTTCTCCGTCAAGTGCGGCCTCATTCCCGGGAGAGCGCTCTCCCCATCGGTGTTCGACTCAGTTGTAGACGCCGAACTCGTAGAGCGAGTAACCCCATCCGGTTCCTCGCGCGGTGCCGTTCACCCGTACGTAGCGGCCGGCCCCGGTGACATCGAGGTCGTCCACGCCGCCGTTGCCGTCGGTGACCGTGCGGACGGTGGTCCAGTTCTGCCCGTCGTCCGAGGTCTGCACGGTGTAGGCCCTGGCGTACGAGGTCTCCCAGACCAGTTGCACATGGCGGAACGAGATTCGGGTACCGAGGTCGACCCGCAGCCACTGGGGATCGCTCCAGTCGCTGGCCCAGCGGGTGTTGAGGCTGCCGTCCACGGCACCGGCCGCGGTGCAGGGGCAGTCGCCGCCGCCGGTCTGGAACGAGGAGGCGGTGGCCGGCCGGCCGAGCGCGATGTTCGTTCCGCTCGGGGTGGGCGGCACCACGCGCACGGACCGGGTCTCGACACCGACGTTGCCCTTGCCGTCCTTGACCTTGACGTAGACCTTCCAGACTCCGGGCCGGTCCGGCGCGGTGACCCGGAGTCGGCCGCCGCCGAGGTCGGTGAAGGGCAGCGGGTTCAGCTGTTTGCCCTGGTCGATGTACATGCTGTTGTCCAGCACCTCGTACGTGACCGGATCACCGTTCGGGTCCGTGGCCTTGACGGAGAGAGTGAGGTCGCGCCCCGCGGGCACCTTGCCCGCGTCTCCCTCCACGGTCAGGTCGGAGATGACCGGCGGGGTGTTGTCCCGGGAGGTGTCCGCGCCGTACGCCTTCTTCACGGCGTAGTACGACAGCCGTTTCTCGCCCGCGGGCAGCAGGTTGAACCAGATGCCGCCGAAGTCGTACTCGGTCCCGTAGTGGAACATCGTGGCGCCGAGCGCGACGCCCTGGTGTCCGGTGACGCAGTTCCACGCCCGGGTGTAGCCGTCGGCCTTCGCCCGGTCGGCCGGTTCGGCGGGGACGCCGTTGGCGTCGTCCGGCACCTCCCACTCGCCCGCGGGACCGGTTTCGGTGACGATGTAGGGCTTGGTGTAACCACCTTGCTGCCAGGCCGACTTGATGTCACAGACCGCGTTGTAGGCGTTGACCGCGTACAGGTCGAGATCGGGCGCGTTCCGCTTGTAGTAGGGCCAGGCGCCGGTCCACGCGTCGGTCGAGGTGACGGGGTGGTCGGGGTCGGCGGCGTGGATCTTCTTGGCGATGTCGTTCACGAGGGTGGTGTAGGCGTCCCGTTGGCGCTCCAGCTCGGCGCCGCTGTAGCAGTTCTGGAGTCCGAGCACGGACTCGTTCCCGACATCCCACATCAGGACGCCTGGGTTGTCCTTGTAGGTGGCGGCCCATTGGGGGAACTCGGTGAGTACCTGGTTCTTGTAGCCGGTGTCCGTCAGATAGTTCACACAGCCGCCGCTGCCGGGACCGCCTCCGGGCTGCAGCCAGAAGCCGGCGATCACCTTGATGCCCTGGGCCGCGGCCGCGTCGAGGAGCGGCTTGCTGGAGGCGTCGGTGCCCCAGGTGCGGACGGTGTTGACGCCCATCGACTTCAGGTCGGGCATGTAACGCCCGGCGTCGGCGACGGCCGGGCCCCAGGTGAGGCCCTTGATCTGGTACGGGCTTCCGTCGACGGTCAGCTGCCAGTTGCCCTGCGAGCCGGTGACCTTGACGACGCCGCCGGCGGCCTGCGCGGGCTGGGAGGGCAGCGCGACGAGGGCTCCCGCGGCGAGCAGGCCCGCGGTGACGGGCGCCGTGATGCGGCGCCGGGTGGTACGGGATCCGGTCATGAGTGTCCGTCCGGTGTGCGGGTGAGGGGGGAAGATCAGGTATGTGGACCTGGTGGTCCGGGAGGTGGCGCCTCAGGGAAGCCGGTAGTTCGCGTCGAGCGCCGCGCCCGCCTCGGGGTGCGTCTGGTCGTAGCCGCGGGCGTCGCACTGGAGCCCGCCGACGACGCAGTGGTCGACGAGGGCCTTGAGTGTCGGCGCGTCCCACGCGTTGAAGAAGTCGTAGTGGAACGAGTAGCCGGCGCCGCTCGCCAGCCTGACCTGAGACATGTCACCGTTGACCGGGAAGGCCATCTTGAACTCGATCATCGGCAGGGCGACGGGGTGATCGTCCGGGCAGATGTTGTTGTTCGTGCCGGGATTGACCACCGGATACGCCATGTGGCTCTGGTGGTTGGGGGTGTCCAGGTACTTGCCGTCCCAGCAACTCGGCGCCTGGAACCGGATGTTGAGCTGGACGTCGGCCCTGTTCGGACACTGCTGCGGGAAGTCGACGTTGAAGAAGCTGTCGCCGCACTCCCAGCCCTCCACGAAGCCGCGGTGGTTGCGGAAGTCGGCCGCCGACTGCAGGGGACTGCCGACGACGAAGCGCAGACCCTTCGGGAAGGAACGCACGCTGGTGTAGTCGGTGACCCCTGCCTTGTAGTAGATGACCTGGGGGCCCACCGGCAGCACGGGCGTGTTCCCCTTGAGCAGGGTCGGCATCCAGTAGGCCGACTTGTCACCGGGGGCCCTGCAGGTGGTCCCGCCGGAGTCGAGCGAGGCGGTGGTGCTAGCCGCGTTCGTGGTGGTGTTGCCCATGAAGGTGTGGTCGTGCGACTTGCCCGGCTGGCCGGGGTAGACGATCGGGTCGTCCGGCCGGGTGTGGGACACCGAACAGTTCGCCTGGAACTCGTGGAAGTACCGGTGCGTCGGCTCCGCCTTGGAGGGGACGACCCCGGTCACCGGCGGGTTCGCCGGGATGTACCCGTCGCCGTCCGGGTCCTCCGGCGAGGCGAGCGTCGAGGCTGCCATCACATGACCGGTGTGGACGGTCGTGGACCCGGCCGTGGAGGCCGGGGCACCGGCCGCCGGGTCGGCGCTCATCGCCACTCCGGCCAGGCCGAGCGAGGTCAGCACCAGCGCGCCGGACATCAGGATTCCTGAAACGATCTTCGATCTCCGTGCCATGGAGACCTCCTGCCACGTCGATGGGGACGGTGGGGGTCGGACGGCCGTGAGCGGCGATGAGCACAGTGCCGCCGGGCCGCCCGCGTGACGGTCCATCACATGTGCCGAGGGAACGGGAGAGCGCTCTCCCGTTCGAGGAGTGTTGTGGCGGTCGCGCGGGAGTGTCAAGGGAGTTGACGAAGGATCACGCGACAGTCGTGCGCTCACCTCTTGAATACAGCTCCGAACCCGTCATCGATCTTCGAGTGGACCCATGGAGCAATGAACTATCCCAAATCCACACCGTGTTGCCTCTTCGCCGTGCAACAACATCCGGGACTGCGGTCACAACTCTTGACGCGTGGTTCACCTGGATGAAGCATGCATCGGCGAGAGAGCGCTCCCCCGTACCTCCCATCGTTCACTTTCTGAACCAGGAGAGTCGCCCCCCATGCCTCCAACCCCCACAGACGTCCCGGACTCCGGCCGTTCCCCCGTCGCGCGGCGCACCGTCCTCGGAGCGATGGCGGCCGGCGCGGCGGCGCCCGGACTGCTCGCGCTGTCCTCACCGGCGTCCGCCGTGCCCGCCTCGCCCGCCGAGTCCGCCTCCCCCGCCCGGCAGCCGTCGGCGCTTCCCGGCGGCGGTGATCTCGGCCCGAACGTCATCGTCTTCGACCCTTCGACGCCGGGCATCCAGGCCAGGCTCGACCAGATCTTCCGGCAGCAGGAGTCGGCGCAGTTCGGCACGGGCCGCTACGCGTTCTTCTTCAAGCCGGGCACGTACAACGGGCTCAACGCCCAGCTCGGCTTCTACACCTCGATCGCGGGCCTCGGTCTGTCACCGGACGACACGACGATCAACGGTGACGTGACCGTCGACGCCGGCTGGTTCAACGGCAACGCCACCCAGAACTTCTGGCGTTCGGCGGAGAACCTCGCGCTCAGCCCGGTCAGCGGCACCAACCGGTGGGCGGTGGCGCAGGCCGCCCCGTTCCGTCGTATGCACGTCAAGGGCGGCCTCAACCTGGCGCCCGACGGTTACGGCTGGGCCAGCGGCGGTTACATCGCCGACAGCCGGATCGACGGCTCGGTCGGACCGTACTCGCAGCAGCAGTGGTACACCCGCGACAGTTCGGTGGGCGGCTGGGTCAACGCCGTCTGGAACATGGTGTTCTCGGGCGTCCAGGGGGCGCCCGCCCAGTCCTTCCCGAACCCTCCGTACACGACGCTCGACACCACACCGGTGTCGCGCGAGAAGCCGTTCCTGTATCTCAACGGCAGTGAGTACCGGGTGTTCCTGCCCGAGAAGCGCACCAACGCACGCGGCGTCACCTGGGGCAACGGAACCCCGCGCGGCTCCTCCCTGCCGCTCGGCCAGTTCTACGTGGCCAAGCCCGGTGTCACCGCCGCCACCCTGAACGCCGCGCTCACGCAAGGACTCCATCTGCTGCTGACACCGGGGATCTACCACCTGGACCAGCCGATCCAGGTGAACCGCGCGGGAACCGTGGTCCTCGGTCTCGGCTACGCCACGCTGATCCCGGACAACGGCGTCACCGTGCTCAGGACGGCCGACGTGGACGGCGTCCGGCTGGCCGGCTTCCTGATCGACGCCGGGCCGGTCAACTCCACGACCCTCCTGGAGATCGGTCCGGCCGGGGCCTCGGCGGACCACTCGGCCAATCCCACCACCGTGCAGGACGTCTTCGTCCGCATCGGCGGAGCCGGCGCCGGCAAGGCCACGACCAGCATGGTCGTCAACAGCCGGCACACGATCATCGACCACACCTGGATCTGGCGGGCCGACCACGGCACCGGCGTCGGCTGGGACACCAACCGGGCCGACTACGGCATCCGCGTCAACGGCGACGACGTCCTGGCCACGGGGCTGTTCGTCGAGCACTTCAACAAGTACGACGTGCAGTGGTACGGCCAGCGGGGCCGCACGATCTTCTTCCAGAACGAGAAGGCGTACGACGCGCCGAACCAGGCCGCCATCCAGAACGGGAGCGTCAAGGGATACGCGGCCTACAAGGTCGCCGACTCCGTGACCACCCATGAGGGCTGGGGCCTGGGCAGTTATTGCTACTACAACGTCGCTCCGACGATCGTCCAGCACCACGGCTTCGCGGCGCCGAACCGGCCGGGCGTGAAGTTCCACAATCTGCTGGTTGTCTCACTGGGCGGCAACGGGCAGTACGAGCGCGTCATCAACGACACGGGCGCCCCCACCTCGGGCACCTCCACCGTGCCGTCCACCGTGGTCTCGTATCCCTGACCGTTCCCGTCCGCGCGGCTTCCACCAGCGCGGCCCGGGAAGCCCGTCCCCGACAGGAGGACGGGCTTCCCGGGGCGAGGGCGTGGCCGACGCCCGTGTTCGCCCGCGTCGCCCGCGTCAGTAGCGCTGGGCCTTGACCAGCACGGCGGTGAGCTGGGGCTCCGCGGGCTGCCTGCTGATCACGATCGGCGTCGCCTTCTTCCCCGGCTCCAGGTTCTCCTTGCCCACGAACTTCGTCTCCACGACCTTGCCGTCGGGGTTCTTGAAGTCGACCTGCACGGCGTACGAGGCGGTCTTGCCGGTCGTGTTGGTGATGGTGACGAGGACGGCCCGCAGCCCGCCGGTCTCCGCCGTGGGCACGCCCTTCATGCTGACGTCGGACGTCGCGTTGCCGCTGCCCTGGACGTTCTTGAGCTCCTTCTCGGCGGTGGCCGCGGCGCGGACGGTGTCGGCGGACACCGAGGCCGCGAACTCCGAGGCCCTGGCTTCCACGGAGGCCGCCGCCGACGACGCCCGCTCGCTGGCCGACGCGATGATCGAGGAGGCCGCCGAGGCGATGGCGGAGGGTGCCGACCCCGTGAAGTCGGACGCGTTCGGCGGGGTGATGGAGGCCGTACTGCTGCCACCGCCGTCGTCCGAGCTGCACGAGACGAGAACGGAGCAGCACACGATCGCGGACAACAGGGCAGCGGCACGCCGTGATCCGCTCCGGCCGTGGGGAACACGTCTGCTCATGGGGGCTCGTCCTCTTCCTGCCGCACGGGGGACACGGGGGCTCGTCCTCTTCCTGCCTTACGGACTCCCTCATGCTCCGCGCCACGCCCGGCCACGGCGAACCACGGGGGCCCATTGGGGTGGCGCACGACGGGTTCAGCCCCCGTGCCGTGCCCCGTCGAGCCACGCGTCCGAGACCGCCAGGGCCGCCGCCATGATGCTGAGCTGCGGGTTGACCTCCGGGCAGGACGGGAGGACGGAACCGTCGGCGACGAGGACTCCGCGGACACCGCGGAGCCTGCCCTCGGGGTCGGCGGGTGCCCGTTGCGGATCGTCGCCCGCGGCCACGGTGCCGGTCGGGTGGAACGCCGACACGTGCAGATCACGTGCCCCGGCCGAGGTGAGCAGTTCGTCGAGCGCGTCGAGTGAGCGGGCGCGGGGCGCGCGGGGGATTCCGGTGAGGACCTCCGTCGCCCCGGCGGCGAAGAGCAGGCGGCCCATGGCGCGTACGGCGGTCATCAGGCGGTCGCCGTCGCGGGGGTCGAGGTCGTAGCGGACGAGCGTGCGGTCCCGGCCCCTGACCTGTCCCGAGGGACGGTCGGCGATCATGGCGCCGAGAGTCGCCAGATGATCCGATCCCTCCAGTTCGCGCCGCAGTTCCCGGCCGAGGCCGGGCAGGACGAAGCTGCTCATGCCGGGTGGGCTCGCGGTCGCCTCGAGGAGGATCCCCTGTGCGTGGAGTTCCTCGACCCCGACGCTCTGGAGCACGCCCCGCCAGGCCGTCACGGGTTCGGTGAAGCGTCCGGCGACGCTGGTCGCCGGGTGCACGCTGAGGTTGCGGCCCAGGCGGGGATGTCCGCCGAGGCCCGAGCGGCGCAGCAGGGGCGGGGTCTGGAGGGTGCCGGCGGCCGTCACGACGAGGGGGCTGAGGATCTCCAGTTCGCCGCCGTCGGGGCGGCGCGCCCGGACTCCGGCGGCGCGTGGCGGGCCGGGAACGTCGTGGTCCAGCAGGATGCGGTGGACCCGCGCGCCGGTGACGATCCGGGCGCCGGCGGCGCAGGCGTCGGGCAGGACGGACAGCTGCACGCTCTGCTTGGCTCCGGTGGGGCAGCCCACGACGCACTGGCAGGAGCCCTTGCAGCCGGGGGCGTTGCGGCGCAGTGGGGCGGCCCGCCAGCCGAGGCGTCCGGCGCCGGTGAGGGTGAGCAGTCCGTTGTTGCCGAGGACATCGAGGGGCTGGGGTGCCACGCGCAGGGTGCGCTCGGCCTCGTCGAGGAAGGGGCTGAGGCGGTCGGCGAGCGCGAACCCGAACACGCTCCGCCAGCGCTCCCGTACGTGGTCCGGTGTGCGGTAACAGGTGCCGGAGTTGACCACGGTGGTGCCGCCGACGGCGCGGCCGACGGGCAGCAGGACGGGCGGCCTGCCGAGGGCCACCGTGGCGCCGCCGTCCCGGTACAGCTCGGTGAACCGGTCGAGGGGCGCCCGGCGGCCGAAGGAGGCCGTCGGGTGGTGCCTGCCCTCCTCCAGGACGACGACGTCCAGCCCGGCGCGCGCGAGGGTACGCGCGGCCATGGCGCCGCCCGCGCCGGAGCCGACGACGACCGCGTCGGCGGTGGTGCGGGCGGGCCATTCCTCGGCCGGTGTGCAGTCGAGCGGCGGATCCTGAGGGGCGGGCCCGGGGGCGGGCCGGACCTGGGTCCGTTCGGTGCCGGCGGCCAGCAGGACGGGAATCTTGAGCAGGTCGAGGAGCGGGGCGAGCCGGGGTCGCCGGGCCAGCGAGCGGAGTACCTCCTCGCGTTCCTCGGGGCGAAGCGCCGCCAGACGCCTGCCGGTGCGTGCGAGGGCGTACGACTCCACGGCGGCGACGGCGGTGCGTACCGCGGCGCGGGCGGGCCGGGGAAGTCCTGCGAGCACGGAATCGAGGCGGTGCGGCACACGGGCGGGCCATGCGGGGCCGCCCTCGTCGGCGAGCAGCGCGGCGACGAGCCCGTCGGCGGTCATCGTTCGCCCGCCTCGGCGTGGGCGGTGCCGTCGAGTTCCCAGGTGGCTTCCGGACGCCAGTGGCCCCACCAGCGTTCCAGGACGATGCGGGCGTCGGCGGACTCACTGTTGCGACAGACGGCGCGGGCGCCGTCCGGGTCGCGGTATTCGAGGGTGAGGGTCCGTTCCGGGGGCTGGCGCACCTCGACGCGGATGCGGCGCAGGGCCGTGCGGCCGGTGACCGTCCACTCGGGCAGGCCGATGGCGGCCCGGAAGCGGCCGAGTCCCGCCCGGCCGATGGCCGAGCGCTCCGGTCGCCGCGGCCAGGTGCGGCCGTCCCGGCGCAGGCGCAGGAAGACCAGCGGGGGCAGCCGGCGCAGGGCGGGCCGGGTGGACACGGCGGCGACGATCTCCAGGACGTCTCCGTCGCCGAGGTCCGCGTGCAGCCAGGTCCACCGGTGCGCGTTGCCGTGCCCGTAGATCCGGGCCGAGGCTCCGGGTGCGGCGACCAGGTTCAAGGTCGTTTCCCCGTACGAGAATTCGCCCTCGTACGTGGCACGGGCGGCCGGCAGCATCTGGGCCGCGGGCAGCACGGGGCGGCGCCAGGACCAGCGAGGGAAGGTGAACAGTGGTGTTCCCTGCGGTTGTTCGAGGAGTCTCCAGTGGAAGTCGCCCGCGCTGCCGGTGAGTTGTCCGCCGCCGCTGGTGACGTCCTCGGCCGTGAATCCGTCGGCCGGCCGGGTCCAGGGGACGGGTCCGAAGCGGGCGTGCCGTACCTCGCCCTCGCGGGGGAACACCGCGGCCCAGCCGTGGGCGAACGGCTCGGATCCGTCGGCGGGTGCGGTGAGTTCGTGGTGCAGCCAGACCCCGCTGCCGGTCGCCGGGTCGGTGAGGGTGGTGTACCAGACCTCGGTGCGGCCCGGGGTGCCGTTCCATCGCGGGGCCGCGTGTTCCGCCGGGTCCTCGCGGCGCGGGAAACGGAATCCGAGCAGGAAGGGGAGAAGGCCGGTGGCCAGGGGAAAGCGCAGGACGCCCTCGCCCACCCGCGCCGGGCCCTCGTGGACGGTGAACCGCAGCACGGTCATGGAGGTGAGGGGACGGCGGGGCGTGACCGACTTCCAGCCGTCCAGGGTGAGGCGGCGCCCGTCGGCGGTGAAGGTGAGCCGGTAGCGAATGCGCCGCCGGGCGATCGGCGACACCTCCAACTCGCCCTCCGCGAGCGGGTCGTCGGTGTGTCCGGCGATGCGTACCCGGCCGGTGAGGCGGGCCGGGGTGGTCCGGTGCGGGAGCAGGACCTGGTCGGCGACGGCGCGCAGGTCGAGCCGGATGCGCCGGTGCCCCGGTTCGCCGTCGAGGCGGACGGTGCCGAGCATCGTCTCCGTGAACCTCGTGCCCCTCACTTGAGGCCGTCCAGCATGATGCGTTCGGTGGCCCGCAGATAGGTGTCGGCCGCCTCGTGCGCTCGCCGGGCGTCACCGGCGGTGACGGCCTCCACGACGGGTGCGAGCCGCTCGTAGGCGGCCTCCGCGTCGGCGAAGGGGCCCTTGAGCAGGGAACGGACCGGCAGGTAGGCGTTGAAGAGGGTGTTCGTGAGCAGGACGTACACGCGGTTGCCCGTGGCGCGGGCCAGCGCGCGGTGCACCTCGACGTCGGCCAGCTGGACCGCGTCGGTGCCCTCGGCCCGCCGTACGGCCGCGAGCAGCGCGCCGAGTTCGGCCCGTTGGGGGCGGGTGCCACGCTCGGCGGCCCGCTCGGCGATCAACGCGCCCACCCCGCGCCGCACTTCGAACACCTCGTGCACCCAGCCGGCGTCGTGCCGCACGAGCATGGGCAGGAGATCCGCCCCGCCGAGCCGGGCGTAGTCCCGCACCCGGGTGCCCACTCCGTGCCGGGTCTCCAGCAGTCCGGCCTGCACGAGCCGCCCGAAGGCGTGCTTGAGCGTGGTGCGCGTGACGCCGTACCCGTCGGCCAGCCGCCGCTCGGGGGGAAGGTAACTCCCCGCCGGATGACGGCCGTCGAGTATGTCCGTCCGCAGCCGGTCCTCCAGGACGTCCACGATGGTCTCGCGGGGCAGAGCCTCCACGTTTCCCCCTCCGGGCAAGTGGCTGAGTGGATGAGCCACTGAACCAGCGACCACCCCTGGGGGTCAACCCCTCGCGAGCGCTCAACCCGCCCCACCTCGAGGCGAGTTGGACCGGACCAATGCTGTGCGAATCGTTGACACGCCTGCCGTCCGGCAGGATTCTGAGAGCGCTCTCAAAAGGAAGCGGACGAGCCGCGTCCGCGTGCATCCACCTCGCTGAACCCCCACATCAAGGAGGCAGAGAGTGCGCGTACACATCAGATGGCCCGCCTGGGCGTTGGCCTGCGCCACGTTCGCCGCGGCACTGCTCACCTTCGGCGCGCCCTCCCGCGCCGAAGCCGCGGTCCCGGCGACCATCCCCCTCACGTTCACGAACAACTCCGGCCGCGGTGACCAGGTCTACATCTACGACCTCGGCACCGAGCTCTCGACCGGACGGCAGGGCTGGGCCGACGCGAACGGCACCTTCCACGCGTGGCCCGTGGGCGGCAACCCGCCGACGCCCGCGCCCGACGCGTCGATCACGGGACCGGCCAACGGTCAGTCGAAGACGATCCGGCTCCCCAAGTTCTCCGGGCGGCTCTACTTCTCCTTCGGGCAGAAGCTCGACTTCCGGGTGACGACCGGCGGTCTCGTGCAGCCGGCCGTCCAGAATCCGAGCGACCCGAACCGCAACATCCTCTTCAACTGGTCCGAGTACACGCTCAACGACTCCGGCCTGTGGATCAACAGCACCCAGGTCGACATGTTCTCCGCCCCGTACGCGGTCGGAGTCAAGCTCGCCGACGGGACCACGAAGAGCACCGGGCACCTCAAGGCCGGCGGCTACAACGGCTTCTTCAACGCGCTGCGCAGTCGGCCGGGCGGCTGGGCGAACCTCATCCAGACCCGGCCCGACGGCACGGTGCTGCGGGCGCTCGCCCCGGGGCACGGCATCGAGGCGGGCGCGCTCCCGGCCGGCGTCATGGACGACTACATCAACCGCGTCTGGCAGAAGTACGGTTCGTCGACGCTGACGGTGACACCCTTCGGCGACCAGCCGAACACCAAATACTTCGGCCGGGTCTCCGGTGGCGTCATGAACTTCACCAACAGCTCCGGAGCCGTCGTCACCAGCTTCCAGAAGCCGGACTCGGACAGCGTCTTCGGCTGCTACAAGCGGCTCGACGCGCCCAACGACCTGGTGCGCGGGCCCATTTCACGCACGCTGTGCGCGGGATTCAACCGCACCACGCTGCTGACCAACCCCAGCCAGCCGGACACCTCGTCCGCGAACTTCTACGCGGACGCGGTGACCAACCAGTACGCCCGCGCCATCCACGCCCAGATGGCCGACGGCAAGGCCTACGCGTTCGCGTTCGACGACGTCGGGAACCACGAGTCCCTCGTCCACGACGGCAATCCGCAGCAGGCGTTCGTCACGCTGGACCCGTTCAGCTGACCGACGCCGCGTCGCGGGGGCGGGAGCGGGGTCGGGTCCCGGGCGGGAACCGTGTCCGCCCCCGCCCCCGTGTCCGTCCCCGCGCCGCGTCGCCCGGACCGCCCTGGGCATGGGTCTCCGTCAGCGGCCTCGTCCGTCGTCGCCGGGGTCCAGACAGTGCACGGGGACCCGCTGGACCAGGTTGTTCACGAAGCCCCCGCGGTTCCACGGCTGTTCGACCGGCTGTGTGTGGCCTTCGGCATCGGTGGCGCGCGCACTGAGGACATGACGGCCGGGGGTCGCCGTCCACGTGAAGCTCCACGCGCGCCAGGCCCACCGGTCGGCGTTCGGCGGGTCCAGCCGTGCCGGGTGCCAGGAGCGCCCCTCGTCCGTGCTGACCTCGACGCCGGTCACGGGCGCGCGCCCCGACCAGGCCCGACCCGTCAGGGTGACGGCGCCCGGCGGGACCGCCCGCTCCCGCGACATGAAGTCGGGGAAGCCCGGCGGGACCAGAAGGGCGCGCGGGGCGATCCGGGTGACCGGCTCACCCTCGTCGGAGGCCTCCTGTCGCAGCCGGTACGCGACGGTCTGCTGGAATCCCCGGAACGGCGCGCTCGTCACCGTGATGTCCCGGAGCCACTTCACGTGCGCCATGCCGTACCAGCCCGGCACCACGAGCCGCAGGGGATGCCCGTGCTGCGGTGGCAGCGGGGCTCCGTTCATCGCGTAGACCACCAGGACCTCGGGCTCTTCGCCGCGGGCCACGTCCAGCGGAAGGGCACGCTGGTAGTCCTGCTCGACCCCGCGTTCCACGCCGTGATCGGCTCCGGTGAACACCACGTCCACCGCGTCCGGTTCGACCCCGGCCTCGGAGAGCAGCAGACGCAGCGGCACACCCGTCCACTCGGCCGTTCCGACCGCCTCCACCAGCCACGGCTGGCTGACCGGCCGGGGTGTCAGCAGGGCGCGCCCGTTGCCCGCGCACTCCATGGTCACCCGCTGCCTCACCGCGGGATACGCCTTCAGCTCGTCGACTCCGAGCAGCAGGGGGCGCTGCACCCGCCCGCCGAGAACGAGCTGCCAGGAGGCCTCTTCGGCGTACGGGATGTCGTAGTGCGTCAGCACATAGTGCAGCCCCGGCGGTGTGACCTCGTAGCGCAGGGCCTCCAGCGGCAGTCCGTGGTTCCGGGCGGCGAGGGCCAGCTCCTGGGCGCTGATGCCCTCGTCCGGTCCGGCCAGCCGGGCTGGTGCGCTCATGTCCTCGAGGCGTTGACCCATGAGCCCATTGTCCGCCCGCCCGGGGCGGGGCCGCTAGACGGAGCGCGGGCGCGGGGTGACGCTCCGGTCGACCAGGTCGCGCCAGCCGGACTCCAGACGCTCCAGCGGCATACCGCGCTGGCGGGTCAGATGGCCGATCAGCGCGGGGTCGAGGTATCCCATCAGGGTCTGGGCGACGAGCTCCGTGTCCGTGTCCGGCCCGGAGCCGGTCTGCCGCAGCAGCATGCACACGTGCATGAAGCGGACCCGGAACGGCGCGGAGGTGAAGCGGCGGGTGACCTCGGGTTCGGCGGCGAGGTACAGGTCGAGCTGTTCGGAGGTCTGGCGCAGGGTGTGGCATCCGAAGGCGTGCAGGCGCTCCACCGGTGGTGCGCCGGGGCCGAGCGGGGCCGGACCGCTGATGAAGGCGGTCTGGAAGCGCTGCTCGGTGTGGTCGAGCAGCGCCATCAGCAGGCCGGTGCGGTCGCCGAAGCGCCGGAAGACGGTCCCCTTGCCCACCGCCGCCGCGCAGGCGACGCCTTCCATGGTGAGCCTGGTCACTCCCTGCTCCTCGACCAGCCGCGCGGCGGCCTCCAGCAGGCGCGCGCGGTTGCGGGCGGCGTCGGCGCGCAACGGGGCTTCCTCAGGTGCGGTGAGCTGCATGAGGACGGGCTCTCCGGGCGACTCCGGTCGCTTCGGAAACGGCGGAAGTGGCTGGGACATGAAGCAAGCGTAACGGCATCCGGGGTCAACTGGACTGCGGTCCGCTTCGGTGGTAGACCTTAAGCGGACTTCGGTCCGTTTTATTACGGCAGTGTTTCAGCGATTCCACCCCCCGGGAGATATCCATGTCCGTACGCATCCTCGCCCTCGTCGGCAGCCTGCGCGCCGGTTCCCACAACCGTCAGCTCGCCGAGGCGGCCGTCAAGCTCGCCCCGGAGGGTGCCGAGGTCGAGCTCTTCGAGGGCCTGGCCGAGATCCCCTTCTACAACGAGGACATCGACGTCGAGGGCGCCGTGCCCGCCGCCGCCGCCCGGCTGCGCGCCGCGGCCGGCGAGGCCGACGCGTTCCTGCTCTTCTCGCCGGAGTACAACGGCACCATTCCGGCCGTCCTCAAGAACGCCATCGACTGGCTGTCGCGTCCGTACGGCGCCGGCGCCTTCAGCGGCAAGCCGGTCGTCGTGGCCGGCACCGCGTACGGCCAGTTCGGCGGCGTCTGGGCGCAGGACGAGGCCCGCAAGGCCGTGGGCATCGCCGGCGGCACCGTGCTGGAGGACGTCAAGCTCTCCGTCCCCGGCTCCGTGGTCCGCTTCGCCGAGACGCACCCCGTCGACGACGCCGAGGTCGCGGCGCAGCTCTCCGAGGTCCTGAACCGGCTGCACGGCCACGTCGGTGCGCCCGCTGCCTGACAACTCCCTTGTGGGCCGGTCCGGTTGACCCGGACCGGCCTTCGGCATGTCGTCACTCGGTCACCGTTCGTCCCAAGATCGCCACGACTCTGGCGGAGCCTCACCCTCCGCGACAGGATGCCCGCATGAAGAGCGATCTCTTTTCCAGTGACCACATCGTGCAGCCGGCCGTGGCGGCGGGCATGACCGTCCAGAACGCGAAGTCCATCAAGTACGCGGTCCAGGGCGAGATGTTCGCGCGCCAGGGCGCGATGGTCGCCTACCGGGGCAGCCTCCAGTTCGAGCGCAAGGGCCAGGGCGTGGGCGGCATGCTCAAGCGCGCTGTCACGGGTGAGGGACTTCCGCTGATGACCGTCCGCGGGCAGGGCGAGGCCTGGTTCGCGCACGAGGCACAGAACTGTTTCATCGTGGGCATCGAACCCGGCGACGTGTTCACGGTCAACGGCCGCAACGTCCTGTGCTTCGACGCCTCGCTGTCGTACGAGATCAAGACCGTCAAGGGCGCGGGCATCACCGGCGGCGGTCTGTTCAACAGCGTCTTCACCGGTCACGGCAGCCTGGGGCTGATATGCGAGGGCAACCCGCTCGTCATCCCCGTCTCCCAGCAGCAGCCGGTGTTCGTCGACACCGACGCGGTCGTCGGCTGGACGGCGCATCTGCGCACCTCGCTGCACCGCTCGCAGTCGATCGGCTCGATGATCCGCGGGGGTTCGGGCGAGGCGGTGCAGCTCAAGCTGGAGGGCGAGGGCCATGTGGTCGTACGTCCCAGTGAGGCGACGCCGCAGAAGACGCAGCAGCACTGAATCCGGGCAACGGCGAGGGGGCCCGCCGGCCGGCGGGCCCCCT
This sequence comes from Streptomyces sp. NBC_00659, assembly GCF_036226925.1. Lineage (NCBI taxonomy): Bacteria > Bacillati > Actinomycetota > Actinomycetes > Kitasatosporales > Streptomycetaceae > Streptomyces > Streptomyces sp. NBC_00659. The sequence continues at coordinate 987,949 of NZ_CP109031.1, forward strand.
CGTGTCGTCTTCCGGAGCGGTCCGTCAGCGGCCGGCGGCCGGGGTGTTGGCGGCCGTGACGTTGACGGCGGCCCAGGCCGCGCCCACCGCCTTGTACTCGGCGCTGTTCGCGCCGTACATGTCGGCGGCGGCCTTCAGCGTGGCCTTGCGCGCGTCGTGGAAGTCGGTCGTGGAGACCATGTACCGGGTGAGCGCCCGGTAGAAGACGGCGGTGGCCTTGGTGCGGCCGATGCCGGTCACCCGGGAACCGTCGTACGTAGGCGAGTTGTACGCGACACCATTGATCGTCTTGCGGCCGCTGCCCTCGGCGAGCAGGTAGAACGCGTGCGAGGAGACGCCGGAGCCGGCGTGCACCTCGGTGTCGTATGCGGCGGGCGACCAGTAGTCGACCGTCTCCTCCAGCACGTCGAGGGACGGGTGGTCGAGGCGCCGCAGGAACTTCTGGGCGAGGCCCAGCTTCTCCCCCACCAGGTAGTTCGGCGGGTTCTTCGGGTTGTTCGCCGAGAACTCGACGTTCGAGCCGAAGACGTCGGCGAGCGACTCGTTGAGGGAGCCCGCCTCGCCGTACTGGTTGCCGTCGTCGTCGACGCGGGTGGGTTCCAGGGCGGCGGTCGCGTCGACCACCCCGTGGGTCAGCTCGTGGCCGGTGACGTCGAGGACGACGAGGGGCTTCTTGAACACCTGGCCGTCACCGTCGCCGTACAGCATGCAGCCGCAGTACGAGTCCCAGAAGGCGTTGCCGACCTTGTTACCGAAGTGGACCATCCCGCGGGCACCGGCGCTGTTGTTCTTGATGCCCTTGCGGCCGAAGGTCTTCTTGAAGAAGTCCAGGGTCTGGGCGATGCCGTACTGGGCGTCGACCGCGGCGCTGGTCCGGGCCGAGGTGGTACCCGTGCCCCACTTGTTGTCGCCGTCGGTGAACGCCTTGCCGCGCGCGAAGGACTCCAGTTCCTGGCCCTTGGCGTCCCGGGTCTCGGTGTTCCACCGGGTCGGGTCCTTGAGCAGATAACTGGTCCGCGCGGTGCGGGTGGTGGTCAGGGACACCTTGCCGGCGAACAGGGAGGCTCCGCTCCCCTTGGCCGTGGCCGGGTAGTGGCCCGCCGCGGCGACGCCCGTGAGGCCGGACAGCCCGGCGGTGGCGTCGGCCGCGATACCGGTCTGCGGGGTCGCACTCTGGCCGCGCTCGCGCAGCGTGGCGGCCAGGGTCGGCGATATGAACTCGTCGGTGTTCGGGGTGTTGCTGCGGATCCGGCCGGTACGGGCGTCCACGACGACCGTGCTCGACCCGCCGGCCTCCGTGGTGCCGCTGTCCATGACGAGCACCTGGTAGGCGAGGGCGGTTGCGCCGTCGCGGCCGTCCACGACGAGCCGGGCGGTGCCCGCGTCGCCCTTCGCCACGGCCTCGGCCTTCCGCTCCGCCTGCTCGGGCGTCAGCTCCGCCTCCACGGTGGACGGCTCGACCACGTGATCGGCGGCCCGGGTCACACCCAGGTACTCGCCCCGCTTGCCGAGGTGGACGACCATGTCGCCGCCGAGGACCGGGAGGCCCCGGTGGGTGCGGACGAAGCGGACGTGGCTCTTTCCGTCCGGGTCGGTCATCACGTCCTTGGCCCGGAGGGTGTCCCCGTGGGTGACACCGGTGGCCGAGGCGTGCGCGAACGCCGCCGCCCTGGCGGCGGCCACCGGCGACGAGGCCGAAGTCGCCGCGCGGGCGGGCTCGTTCGGCGCGGAGGCGAAGGCGGGACCGGGGAGCGTGGCGGCCGTCGTCACGGCGACGGCGATCGCCACGCGGCGTATGTGGGGTCTACGCACTGAGTTCCTTTGCACAGGGCGGCCGGTATTACCAACCGCCTTACGGCGCGGCGCCGTCGGGCACCGCGGGGGCTGTCGGGTCCCGGCCGGACAGATGTACGAGGGAACGAGGTGGTTGCCCGGCCCGGCCGATCAGCGTCCGTGTGTGACCGATGTCGCACGGACCCGGCCCCGGAGCGGACAGGGCGGGCGTGCGGGCTGAGAGGCGGGATCAGGGAACGCGGAGACCTCAGACGGTGCGGTCGGCGAGGGCGGACAGCACGGTACGGAGTTGCGCCGCGGGCTCCTGGGCCGACGGCACCCCGGCGAGGAGCGTGTCCGCCGCGGCCAGGTGACGGCGCGCGGCGCGCACGGCCTCCGCGCGGCCCCCGGCGCGCTCGACGAGGGCCGTCGCACGGCGGACTCCGGATTCACCCAAGACGGCTGAGGCCGCGAGGAGTTCTTCGAGTTCGCCGTACCCCGCTCCGCCGAGCGCCGCGAGCACCGGCAGGGTCTTCTTCCCCTGCCGCAGGTCACTGTGGACCGGCTTGCCGGTGACCGACGGATCGCCCCAGATGCCCAGCACGTCGTCGGCGATCTGGAAGGCGACGCCGAGATGGCGGCCGGCGCGGTCCAGCACGGCCACGGTCCGGTCCGGCGCTCCGGCCAGCCGGGCGCCGAGTGCCAGCGCGCAGCCGAGCAGCGCACCGGTCTTGCGCTCGGCCATCACCTCGTACTCCCGTACCCCGACCGCGCCCGGCCCTGTCCAGGGCCGGGCGGCGAACAGCAGGTCATCGGCCTGGCCGCGGACCAGGTCACCGAGTGCGGAGGTCAACTGCCGTACGGCGGAACCTGCTTGGGGAGTGAGGGCGACGGTCTCGACGGCCAGCGCGAACAACGCGTCACCCGCCAGGACGGCGGGACCGGTGCCGTACGCCTTCCACACGGCCGGGCGCCCGCGGCGCAGCGGGTCACCGTCCATGATGTCGTCGTGGAGCAGCGAGAAGACGTGCACGAGCTCCACCGCGACAGCCCCCGGCACACCGGCCTCGGCCGGGCCGGAGACGAGTTCCGCCCCGAGGACGGCCAGCGCCTGGCGCACCCCTTTGCCCTGGCTGTGGTCGGCGGGGGCGCCGCCGACCTCGCAGCGGCCGAGCGCGTACCGGGCCATCTCGGCCACCCACGGGTGCAGCGTGCCGATCGCCTCCGACAGTGCGGGAGCGGCGAGTTCGCGGCACCGGCGCAGCACCTGCGCGGCGGCGGGCGGCGGCGCGGGCAGCGCCGGGACGGTCGAACGGTCGAGGGCGGTGGACGTCATCCCGCGGCCTCCGTCTCGTCGGTCCCGGTCGTCAACCCGAGCTCTGTCCGTGCTCGTTCGACCATCCGGTGGGCGTGCCGCAGTCCGATGCCCTCCAGCGTCACGGCCAACTCGTCGAGCTCGGCGGCGGTTTCGGCGCGGTCGCGGCCGAGGCGGGCGAGGGACTTGGCCAGCCCGAGACGGGACAGGGCCGTGCCGCGCGGCTCGCTCATCGCCTCGAACTCCGCCAGGGCGCCCGCATACACATCGCGGGCCGACTCGTAACGCCCGGCACGGTAGAGGACGTTGCCGCGCATCTTGTGGTTGTACGCGAGCGCGCCGGACAGCTTCATCGCGCGGCAGGAGACCTCGGCCTCGCTCAGCAGCTCCAGCGCGCGCTCCGTGTCCCCGTTGCGCACGGAGACGATGTCCGCGAGTCCCCGCAGCGCCCAGGCGTGACCGCGCCGGTCCTCGGCACGGGCGGCTATCCCGGCCGCCTCCTCGAACATCGTGTACGCGGTGTCGTAGGCGCCGGTGTTGCGGTGGATCTGGGCGATGCCCTCCAGGGCCCACACGGTGTGCCGGGCCTCGCCACGCTTGCGGGCCTCGGCCAGCAACTGCTCGTGCAGTTCCGTCACGGCCGCGTAGTCGCCCTGGATGCGGCCGGTCTCCGCCATTCCGGCCAGCGAGTAGCCGCGCACCACCACATCCCCCGCCTGGCCGCCGAGTTCGGCGGCCAGGCGCAGCAGCCGCCACGCCAGCGGGAACGCCCCGCGCTGGCGGGCCAGGGTGCCACCGCTCCACAGAGCCCACGCCATCGCGGCGCCGTCCCCGGCCTCCCGGGCGGTGCGGTAACTCGCCTTCCACGCCCGGTCTGCGTCCGTCACCTGCCCGAGCCGGCGGTGCGCCTCGGCGACCGCGAGGCCCGACCGGGCGGCCTCGGCGCGGGCGCCCGTACGCTCGGCGGCGCGCAGTTGCTCGGTACCCGCCGCGAGGACGTCGGTCAGCGAGGAGTTCACCGACAGGGTGGTCAAGGCGCCCTGGTATTCCGGGGCGAAGGCTTTGCCGTACATGAGTGCCCTTCCGTCCGCCCACCGTCCGTCCGCATACGGGCTCGGCCCGGTGGTGATGCTGTTCTCGACTCCTTCAAGGCGGTGACGTGCGGCGATCCAGCTATGCACACCATGTACACATGGCATGTATACATGGACTGTATACACCACGTGAATAGTGCGCTGATCCCTGTCCGTGAACTGATGCTTCAGGGAGGGCAGCGCGCCACGCGCCCGTTGCCGATCAAGACGGCGATCACGTCCAGGAGGTTGCCTGGCCGCCCCAAACACGTTGCACGGCGGCCCGAACCGGCCACAGGATGGCGGCAGCAGAGCCTCCCCCGCGGAAAGCAGGCCACCGTTGCCCCCAGCCCCGATGCACGCAGGTGAGACGCGGATCGACGGTTCGCTCGTACGGCGTCTGCTGGCCGGGCAGTTCCCCCGGTGGGCCCGACTCCCCCTGAAACGTGTGCAGTCGGCCGGTACCGTCAACGCCCTCTACCGTCTCGGCGACGACATGGCCGTGCGCCTCCCGCGGGTCGCGGACGGCGCCGACGACGCGCTCAAGGAACACACGTGGCTACCGCGGCTCGCCCCGCTGCTCCCTTTCCCGGTCCCCGAGATCCTCGGCCTCGGCACCCCCGCCGCGGACTACCCGTGGCACTGGTCCGTGCTGCGCTGGCTCGACGGCGACCTCCCGGCGCCCGACGCCCTGACCGCCCCACGGGAACTCGCCGCCGATCTGGGGGCGTTCGTCACCGCTCTGCGCGGGATCGACCTGCCCGGCGGACCGCGCGCCTACCGCGGCACACCACTGGCCGCGGTGGACGCCGAGACGCGCTCGGCGCTCGACGACCTCCGCGGCGCCATCGACACCGGAGCCGCGACGGCGGCATGGGAGGAAGCCCTGGCGGCACCGGCGTGGACGGGACCGCCGCGATGGCTCCACTCGGACCTGATGCCGATGAACCTCCTGGTCCGCGGAGGCCGGCTCGCGGCCGTCCTCGACTTCGGCACCCTCGGCACCGGCGATCCGGCCTGTGACTTCATCCCGGCCTGGAACCTCCTGCCCGCCGCCGCGAGGCCCGCCTTCCGGGACGCGGCCGGCGCCGACGACGCCGGATGGGCACGGGGACGCGGCTGGGCCCTGTCCATGGCCCTCGCCCAACTCCCCTACTACCGCGTCACGAACCCGGTCATCGCGGGCAACGCCGAGCACGTGATCCGCGAAGTGCTGGCCGAACAGCGGGTTTCGTAGCCGCCGTCACGCGCGGTCACTCGACGAGGGCCTGCGTTCCGAGAACGCCGAGGAGCGCGACGCGCTCGGCGTCCTCCGTACCGGGCTCGGCCGTGTAGACCATGATCCGCAGGTCGCTGCCCGCGACGCTGAGCACATCGCAGTCCAGCGTCACGGCTCCGACCTGGGGATGGTCGATGGTCTTGCGGGAGGCCTCGTGGCGGGCGACGGCTCCGGACTCCCACAGCTCCGCGAACCGCACGCTGTTCGCGCACAGTTCCTCGATGAGCTGCCCGAGGCGCCGGTCCGTCGGGTACCGGCTCGCGGTCGCGCGCAGGTCGGCGGCGAGCGTCGCCTCGAAGGCGCGCCGCTCCCGGGGGGTGTGCCGTACCCGGCCGCCGGGGCCGACGAAGGCGCGCCACACACCGTTGCGTTCGTTGCCGCTCCACCCGGACGGATCACCCAGCAGCGCCGCGTACAGCGGATTGGCCAGCAGCAGGGTCCAGGCCGCGTCGTACACCGCCACGGGCGTCCCGCTGAGCCGGTCGAGCAGCCGGTGGACGCCGGGGGTGATGTGGGCCGGCACCATGCCCCGGCCCGGCGGCACCAGTCCGGCCACCTGGAAAAGGTGCTCGCGTTCGGCTCCGGACAGCCGCAGCGCCCGGCCCAGGGCCTCGACGACCTGCTCCGAGGGATGGGCCGCCCGCCCCTGTTCGAGGCGGGTGACGTAGTCGACCGAGATGCCGGCGAGCAGGGCCAGCTCCTCGCGGCGCAGTCCGGCCGCGCGCCGGGTCCCGCCGCCGGGCAGCCCGACGGCCTCCGGCGTGACCCGGTCACGCCAGCGTCGCACCGTCCGCCCGAACTCCGTGTTCGCCATGCCACCCACTGTGCACCCGCCCGGCCCGGCGCGCCTGGTACCGGCGGTCCCAGGAAGACCGGACTCCTGGCTGCGGGCGGCGGACCGCCGGACTCTGGACGCATGACCACAACACTCATCACCGGAGCGAACAAGGGCCTCGGCTTCGAGACCGCCCGCCGGCTCGTCGCGGCGGGCCACACCGTCTACGTGGGCAGCCGGGACGCGGAGCGCGGACGGCGCGCGGCCGCGGAACTCGGGGCGCGCCCGGTCGTCGTCGATGTCACCGACGACGCGTCCGTCGCCGCCGCGGCCAGGACCATCGAGGCGGACGGCGGCCTGGACGTCCTGGTCAACAACGCCGGCGTAGAAGGGCGCGCCGAAGGCAACAGCGTGACCGGGGCGGCGGAGGTGACCGCCGGGATGATGCGCGAACTGTTCGAGACGAACGTGTTCGGCGTCGTCCGGGTCCTCCACGCCTTCCTGCCCCTGCTCCAGCGGTCGGCCGCCCCGGTCGTGGTGAACCTCAGCAGCGGCCTGGCCTCGCTGGCCCGGATCACCGACCCCGCCGGCCCGGCCCACGCCTACCCCGGTGTCGCCTATCCGGCGTCCAAGACCGCCGTCAACACGATCACCGTGCAGTACGCGAAGGCGTTCCCCGGGATCCGCGTCAACGCCGTGGAGCCCGGTTTCACCGCTACCGACCTGAACGGCAACACCGGGATCCAGACCGTGCGGGAGGGCGCCGAGATCATCGTGCGCATGGCGCTGATCGGCCCGGACGGACCGACCGGCGGCTTCTTCGACGCGGCGGGCCCCGTCCCCTGGTGACCACGCCACCCGGCCGGCCCCTCGGCAACCCGGCAACCCGGCAACTCGATGGAACACACATTCGATTACGGGGTACGCTGGCCTCATGGCCACGCACCTCCAGGGCTCCCTCTTCGACCAGACCGACGAACTCCGTCCCGGCCCCCTGAACGGGCTGCGGCGCACGAGGCTGGGCGACGGCGCCTGGATCGACCTGCTGCCCGGCTGGCTGAGCGGAGCCGACGAGCTCTTCGCCCGCCTCGCCGCCGAGGTCACGTGGCGGGCCGAACGGCGCCAGATGTACGAGCAGGTGGTGGACGTACCCCGGCTGCTCGCCTACTTCCGGGCGGAGGATCCGCTGCCGCACCCGGTCCTGGACGAGGCCCGGGACGCGCTGTCGGCGCACTACGCCGAGGAGCTGGGCGAGGCGTTCACCACGGCCGGGCTCTGCTACTACCGGGACGGGCGCGACAGTGTGGCCTGGCACGGGGACAGGATCGGCCGGGGCGCCCGCGAGGACACGATGGTCGCCATCGTGTCGGTGGGCGCCCCGCGTGATCTCCTGCTGCGGCCGCGCGGCGGCGGGGACACGGTCCGGCGCCCGCTGGGCCACGGCGACCTCATTGTCATGGGCGGCTCCTGCCAGCGCACCTGGGAACACGCGATCCCCAAGACGGCGCGGGCCGCGGGACCCCGGATCAGCGTCCAGTTCCGCCCGGACGGCGTGAACTGACCGGCGCGGACGCTCCCGCCGGGCCCGGCCGGCTCACGGCGCGAGCTGCGCCTGCACGGCGGGCGCGTACCGGTCGACGATGTCGTCGACCGGGGTGGCGCGCAGGTGCGAGCCCCGCGCGATCCCGTACATCACGCCGAGGCCGAGCAGCGTGCTCACGGCGAGTTCGGCGCGCAGGCCCGCGTCCTGCCCGCTCAGCCGCCCGGCGAGACGGTCGCTGACCTGGGCGCGGAAGTTGGCCCGCAGTATCTCGCCCTGCTCCCCCTGGAGCGGGGCGAAGACGATCCGCAGGACGGGGTCCGCACCCCGCTGGGTCTGGCCTTCGAGGAGATGGCGGACCATGTGCCGCCCGAGCTCCTCCAGCGGCGCGTCCAGCAGGGCCTCGGCGTCGGACTCGAAGGACATGACACGGGCGAACAGCGCGTCCTTGTTGCCGAAGTACTTAAGGATCAGCGGCGCGCTCACTCCGGCCCGGTCGGCGACCGCCTTGAGCGTGATGTCCGTGTGCGCGTGCCGGGCCAGCAGGTACCGGGCCGCGCGCAGGATCGCCGCCTTGCTCGCCTCGGCGTCACGGCGGGGGGCGGGAGTCGCTTCCGGCTCCCGGTCCGGGACGGGCGCGGCTCCCGGTTCGCGGTGCGGGACGGGCGCGGCCTCGGACTCGTGATGCGGTGGAGCGGGGGCGGCCGGCTGCTCACCGGGCCCTGGCGCGGCCGGGGACGCCGTGAGACCGGAGTGCGGGGTGGTCACGGTGCTCAAGCTCCTTCGAGGGCCTCGTCACGGGGTGCGCCGGTGGGACGGCCGGTTCGCGGGGTCTCGCGGGAGGCGGGGTCGGCGGGTATCGACAGGGCGGCGGCGCAGGCCACCAGTGCGACGGTACCCGCCATGGCGAAGGCCAGCAGATAGCCGTGCAGGGTCGGAACGGGGGCGCCCGCGACCAGGCTCGTGTGGTGCACGAGCACGGCGGCCACGGCGGCACTGCACACGGCCTGCCCGATGGTGCGCATCAGGACGTTGACGCCGTTGGCGGACGCGGTCTGCCCGGCGGGCACGGCACGCAGGATCAGCGTGGGCAGGGCGGAGTAGGCGAACGTCGTACCGATCGAGCAGACCGTGGCGCCCAGGATGATCGCCCACAGGTCACGGCTGTCGGCGATCCGCAGCACATAGCCGGAGGCGATGATCGCCGTACCGAGGGCCAGGGTGATCCGGGGACCGCGGGCCGCCGAAATGCGCGCCGAGACGGGCGACAGCAGCAGCATGGTCACCCCACCGGGCAGCAGACAGAGGCCGGTCGCCACGATGGACAGGCCGAGCCCGTAGCCGGTGGCCTTCGGCGCCTGGACCAGTTGCGCCGTGACCAGCGAGTTGCCGTAGAAGGAGAAGCCGGTCAGCAGCGCGGCGATGTGCGGCAGGGCGACGCGCGGACGGGCGGCCAGCTTCATGTCGACGAGGGGGCGTTCGGCGCGCAGCTGCTGTCGCCACCACAGCGTGAGAACGCCCGCGCAGGCGGCGAACAGCGCGAGGATCCTGGGGCTGGTCCAGCCCCAGGTGCCGCCCTGGGACACGGCGAGCAGCAGACACACCAGTCCGGCGGCCAGGCCCAGAGCGCCCAGTGTGTCGAAGCGGCCCGGCTCCCGTACGGGCGACTCGCGCACCGCCCACCAGGCCAGTGCCGTCCCGAAGGCACCGAGCGCGGTCGTCGCCCAGAACATGACGTGCCAGTTGGCGTACTGCACCAGGAGGGCGGCGAGCGGGAGGCCGAGCGCGGCGCCGATGCCGACGGTGGAACTCATCAGCGCGACGGCGGAACCCGTGCGCTCGGGCGGCAGTTCGTCGCGCAGGATGCTGATCGACAGCGGGACCACGGCGGCCGCCGCGCCCTGCAGCGCCCGCGCCACGATCAGGACGCCGATGTCGGAGGTGAGCGCGCACATCAGCGAGCCGACCGTCATCATCCCGAGGGCCATGAGCAGCACGCGCCGCTTGCCGTACATGTCTCCCGCACGGCCCAGGACCGGGGTCAGCACCGCTCCGGCGAGGAGGGTCGCCGTCACCATCCAGGACACCGCGCCCGCCGAGGCGCCGGTCAGCCGGGGCAGGTCGGGCAGCAACGGGACGACCACCGTCTGCATGACGGCCATGAGAATCCCGCCGAACGCCAGGACAGGGATCGCGAGCCGCTCGCGCAGGGCCGCCATCGGCACTCCAGAAGTAGACGTGAGAAAGAGGTGAATGACAATTCACCTTAGCGGTGAATTGTCATTCACCCCAAGGGGTGTCCGCTTCTACGGGAGTGCGTGAGGGCGCCTCGGCGGCGCCGGGGCGTTTCCGGGGCGCGCCGGGGATTCATGCGTGGCGTGGGGCGCCTGTCTGCGTCGTGGCGTGAGGGCGGGGCGGGCCTGTCCGCGTCGGGCACGGGCCTGAACGGGTCCCGCCCGGCACGGGCCGGCACGGCTGTCGCCCCGGCACGGCTATCGCCCGGCGCGGGCCTGTACGGGTCCCGCCCGGCACGGACCGGCACGGCTGTCGCCCGGCACGAGCCGGTACAGCTGTCGCCCCGGCACGGCTATCGCCCGGCGCGGGCCTGTACGCCGCGGGCGACCTTGGGGCCGAGCCAGCGCTTGAAGCGGCGCAGCGCCTCCAGCCTGCCGGCCGCGCGGTCGAGGCGGTAGTACAGCTGCGGCGGGACGTACGGCAGCAGCGGCGAGTGACGCTGCCCGAGCAAGGCGAACATCCGCGCCGGCGGAAGACCGATGTAGCGCGGCAGGCTCTCGTACCACTGGGCGCTGTGGCGGGCCGCGCTCTGCACCGACAGCAGCTCGGACCTGCGCTTCTGCCCGTACCGCGTGAGGGCGGTCTCCAGGTCCGGGTGCTCCCGCAACGCTCCGGCCAGGGCGATGGCGTCCTCCAGGGCGAGGGTGGTGCCGGCGCCGATCGAGTAGTGCGTGGTGTGGGCGGCGTCGCCGAGCAGGACGAGGTTGCCGCGGTGCCACGTCCGGTTGGTCAGCGTGCGGAAGGTGAGCCACTGGGCGGCGCCGTCGGGCTGGGCCCGGCCGATCAGCCCGTGCCCGTTCAGCAGGCCGGCGAACAGCTTCTCCAGCAGCGCGAGACCGTCGGCCTCGCTCGCGCACCCGAGCCCGAGGCCGGTCCAGGTCCCCGGGGAGCACTCGATGACCAAGGTGCTCCGGTCGTCGCTGAACCGGTACGCGTAGCACCAGATCCAGCCGTGGTCCGTCTCCACGAAGGAGAAGGTGAACGAGTCGAAGACCTTGGTCGTACCGACCCAGATGTAGTGGTTGCGTCCATGGCTGATCTCGGTGCCGAAGTGGCCGGCATGACGCTCGCGCAGGGCGCTGTTGACCCCGTCGCCCGCGACGACGAGGTCGGCGTCGGGCAGCCGGTCCGCCGCGATCTCGCTCTCGTACTCGACACGGACCCCCAGGGAGCGGGCCCGCTCCGCGAGCAGGTCGAGCATCCGGCGGCGGCCGATGCCGAATCCCTCGTCCCCCGGGGCCACTGTCGTACGGGTGCCGACATGGGCGACACCGTCGCTCCAGCTCACCGAGTTCTCGCTGACGGCGAGCGCGGACGCCGGGTCACCCTCGCGCAGCTTGTCGAGCAGGCCCGCCCAGTAGGTCACACCCCAGCCGTACGTCGATCCGGCCGGGTTCCTCTCATGGACGGTGATGTCATGGGACGGGTCCTGGAGCTTCATCAGGATCGAGAAGTACAGGCTTGCGGGTCCGCCACCGACGCACGCGATCTTCACGCGCACTCCCCTATGTTGCACAATGCGGTCGATTGACCACGAAGAGTAGCAGGGGTGCCGCGCCGGCGGTTCGCGCCAGATCACGGACGTGAGCCGCGCCACGCGCCGGCGGCCGCGACCGCAAGATCATCGGCATGACGCCTTCCGGCCGAAGGATTTCCGCCCGCCGATGGGTCGCGGGCACCCCGAACAGCAAGATCATCTTCGTTCAACTCTGCATGACATATACGCGATTGTCCGGATCGCAGCCAACCGACATTCGGCGATTTCTCCCGTTGTTTGACGAACCGATAGGCATATCGGGTCATCAACACAGCTGATCACAGGAGGTCTCCGCATGCCGGAGCTCACTCGTCGCCGCGCCCTCGTGGCCGCCGCCGCGCTCGCCGCGGGCGCAGGTGCCCAGGCCCTCGCCGCACCCGCCGCGTCCGCGAACCCGAACGGACCGGCCGCCGCACGGGAGTCCATGGGCGAGCACCACCACGGCGGCCCGCAACCCTTCGACGAGGTGTTCCGGGGGCGCCGCATAGAAGGCCGCCCGGTCACCGGGGGCGGTCACCATCACGGCGGCGGATACGCCGTGTTCGTCGACGGCGCGGAACTGCACGTGATGAGCAACGCCGACGGCAGCTGGATCAGCGTCGTCAGCCACTACGACCCCGTGCCCACCCCGCGCGACGCGGCCCGCGCCGCCGTCCTGGAGCTGCAGGGGGCACCGCTCGTGCCCTTCGCCGCCAACTGAACCACCCCGCAAGCAGATCGTGGAGTCCCGCACATGACCGTACGCAAGAACCAGGCGAGCCTGACCGCCGACGAGAAGCGGCGATTCGTCGACGCGCTGCTGCAGCTCAAGCGCAGCGGAAAGTACGACGCCTTCGTCACCACGCACAACGCGTTCATCCTCGGCGACACCGACAACGGCGAGCGGACAGGCCACCGTTCACCCTCGTTCCTGCCCTGGCACCGCAGATTCCTTCTGGAGTTCGAGCGGGCCCTGCAGGCCGTCGACCCCTCGGTGGCGCTGCCCTACTGGGACTGGAGCACCGACCGCACCGCGCGGGCGTCCCTGTGGGCGCCGGACTTCCTCGGCGGAACCGGGCGCAGTCTGGACGGCCGGGTGATGGACGGTCCGTTCGCCGCCTCTTCGGGCAACTGGCCCATCAACGTCCGTGTCGACAGCCGCACTTATCTGCGCAGGTCGCTGGGCACCGGGGTGCGGGAACTGCCGACCCGCGCCGAGGTGGAGTCCGTGCTCGCCATGGCGACGTACGACATGGCGCCCTGGAACAGCGCCTCGGACGGCTTCCGCAATCACCTCGAAGGCTGGCGGGGCGTCAACCTCCACAACCGGGTGCACGTGTGGGTGGGCGGGCAGATGGGCACGGGCGTCTCACCCAACGATCCGGTGTTCTGGCTCCACCACGCGTTCATAGACAGGCTGTGGGCCCAGTGGCAGCGCAGGCACCCGGGTTCCGGCTATGTCCCGCTCAAGGACACCCCGAACGTCGTCGACCTCGGCGAGACGATGAAGCCGTGGAACGACACCCGGCCGGCCGACCTGCTCGACCACTCCGCGTTCTACACGTTCGACACCGTCTGATCCCGGCCGCGGCGCGGGCGCGAGCAGGCGCCCGCGTCACGGGGAACGCCGGGGATCAGACTCCGCCCTGCGCCTCGGTGCGGCACTCCGGGTGACCCCAGCCCTGCGCGTTCTTGGCGATGGGCTCGCCCGCGGCATAGGAACGACCGCACACACAACGGCCGTTGAACTTGGCCTTGATGGTGCGGCTCGACGCGCCCGGCCGGGACGTCTTGGCCGCGGGGCGGCGGCGGGCGGCACCCGAGGCGACCGGGGTGTCGGGGGAGGCGGGCGGCTGCGGGGACCCGAGGTCGCTGCCCGCGGGCTGCTGTACCACCGCGGCCTGGCTGGCGGCACGGTCGGCGAAGTCGTTCAGCGGGTCGCCGTCGACCTGGTGGGCGGGGACGTAGCGGAACTCCACCGTACGTCCGGTGAGGAGTTCGTCGATCCGGGCGACCAGTTCCTGGTTGGCCACGGGTTTGCCCGCGGCCGTCTTCCAGCCCTTGCGCTTCCAGCCCGGCAGCCAGGTCGTGACGGCCTTCATCGCGTACTGGGAGTCCATCCGGATCTCCAGCGGCACATCGGGGGCGACGGCCGTCAGCAGGCGTTCCAGCGCGGTCAGTTCGGCGACGTTGTTCGTCGCCGTACCCAGCGGTCCCGCCTCCCAGCGGGCCGGGGTCTCGTCCCCGTCGGCGACGACCCAGGCCCATCCGGCGGGTCCCGGGTTTCCCTTCGAAGCCCCGTCACAGGCGGCAACAACGCGTTCAGGCATGACCCCGATCATGCCACGCCCGGCCGAGGGCCCCGCGCACGGAGTGGCGGGGAGCGGTACCACCCCGCCGGTGACCGGCGGGGTGGCGGCCACCGGACGAGCGTCAGGACACGTCCGTCATCCCGGGCATCTCGCCCTGGGTCGTCTTCATGTCGATGACGGAGAACGACGCGCCCTGCGGGTCGCTCAGCGCGGCGAACCGGCCGAAGGGGCTGTCCATCGGCCCGAAGCGCAGGACCGCACCGCGCTCGGTCGCCTTGGACACCGCCTCGTCGCAGCTGTCGACGGCGAAGTAGACATTGACGTACGACGGCACCTCGGGCGGGAACTCGTCCGTCATCTTCATCCGGCCGAGAACCGGATTCCCGCCGATGTTGAAGACACGGAAGTCGACGGCGTCGTCCTGCACCTGCTGGGCCGTGAAGGGGAAGACGGCCGGGAAGAACGCGTCGGACTTCTCCGGATCACGGGTGAAGACCTCCGCCCAGGCGTACGCGCCCGGCTCACCGATCGACTCGAAGCCCTCGTGGACGCCCGCCTGCCAGACGCCGAAGACGGCCCCGCCGGGGTCCCGGGCCAGCGCCATGGTGCCGAAGTCACCGACCTTCATCGGCTCCATCAGCACCTCGCCGCCCTCGCTCCTGACCTTCTCCGCGGTCGCGGCGGCGTCGGGCGAGGCGAGGTACAGACACCAGGCGGACTGGCCCTCCTGTCCCGGCATCGGCGGCACGACGGCGGCCACCGCCTTGCCGCCGGAATAGGCCTGTGTGTAGTTCCCGTACTCCGAGGACGACTCGCCGAACGTCCAGCCGAGCACGTCCCCGTAGAAGCTCTTGGCCCCCTCGACATCGCTGAACATCGCGTCCGCCCAGCAGGGCGTTCCTTCAGGCTGTACGGCCATGACCCGACCTTCTCCTGTTCGGTGAACGAATTCGCTGTTCACGCTAGCCAGCCTTCACGCGGGCCGCGCGCCGAAGCGCGGGCCCTGCACGACACTGGAGTCGGGCCGGTCCGGCCGTCGACGGGACGGGGCACGGGATGATGCGGGCATGGGAAGTGGTCCGGCCGGGGCCGGTCGAGGGAGAAGCGCTGCGCCTCGCCGGGCGACCGGTGCCGGTGCCCGGCCCCGACGAGCTCCTGGTCCACGTCCGCGCCTGCGGGGTGTGCCGCACCGACCTGCACGTCACCGAAGGCGACCTGCCCGTACACCGCCCCGGCGTGACACCGGGCCACGAGGCCGTCGGTGTGGTGGCGGCGACCGGCGGCGCGGTGAGCGGCTTCGCCCCGGGCGACCGGGTGGGGGTGGCCTGGCTGCGCCGTACGGACGGCACCTGCGAGTACTGCCTGCGCGGGTCCGAGAACCTCTGCCCGGCGTCCGAGTACACCGGCTGGGACGCCGACGGCGGTTACGCGGAGTACACGACCGTACCGGCCGCCTTCGCCTACCGGCTGCCCGACGGCGTGGACGACGTCGCCCTGGCCCCTCTGCTGTGCGCGGGCATCATCGGCTACCGGGCGCTGCGCCGGGCCGCGCTGCCGCCGGGCGGGCGGCTCGGCCTGTACGGGTTCGGCGGCAGCGCCCACCTCTGCGCGCAGCTCGCGCTCGCCGAGGGCGCCACCGTGCACGTACTGACCCGCGATCCGGCCGCACGACGGCTGGCGCTCGGCCTGGGGGCCGCGTCCGCCGGCGGGGCGTACGACGAGCCGCCCGAGCCGCTGGACAGCGCGATCCTCTTCGCACCGGCCGGTGATCTGGTGCCGGTCGCCCTGCGGGCACTCGACCGGGGCGGCGTCCTGTCCGTCGCCGGCATCCATCTGAGCGACATCCCGCCGCTGCGCTACGAGAGCGACCTGTTCCAGGAGAAGGAACTGCGCAGCGTCACCGCCAACACGCGTGAGGACGGCAGGGACTTCCTGGCACTCGCGGCCCGGCACGGCATCCGCGCCACGACGCACGCCTATCCCCTGGAGGACGCGCCGAGGGCGCTGCGCGACCTCAAGGCGGGCCGATTCGACGGCGCGGCGGTGCTGGTGAACGACAGCCCGCCGCGGCACTGAGCGTGCGGGCGGGCCACCCCCGTGCGTGGATGGACCCAGGGGGTGCTGCGGTGGAGGTGTGATGGCGGGCCGGGGCAAGGACGGGACGGCGGGTGCGGGGGTGCCGTCCGACGCCTCGGAGGACGCCGTCGAGTCGATCGGCACGACGCTCGACGAACGCACGACCTGCGAGGAACTCGTCGCGTTCATGTGCCGGCGCTTCTGCGAGACCGCCGCGGTGGACCTGCTGTCCAAGGACGTGGCGGCCGGCCGCCGTACCTCGGAACCGGAGTTCACCCGCGTCGCCGAGGCCGGCCGCACCCGGCTGCTCATCCCGCTGGAAGGCCGGCGCCCGCTGTCCGTCCGGGCACTCGACGAGGGCCGTCCGATCGCCGCCTCGATCGACCTGTCCGGCCGGACACCCCGGCAGGTCATGGCCGTACCGCTCCTCGCGCACGGTCGCCTGTACGGGGTGCTGCTCGCCGTCCGGCTGGGCGCGCCGTTCACCGGCGCCGACGTGGCGGGCGCCCACCACGCGGCGCGGCTCACGGCCGTGCACCTCGGCCACTCGCGCGAGCACGCATCCCTCCGCGGCACGGTCCTGGACCTCCAGCGGGCACTGCTCGCCGCACCGGGCCGGCCGCATCCGAACATCGACCTCGCCACCCGCTATCTGCCCGCGGGCGGCGGTTCCCTGGTGGGCGGGGACTGGTTCGAGACCGTACGGCTGCACTTCGGGCGCACTCTGCTGGTCGTCGGCGACGTGATGGGCCACGGCCTGGACGCCGCGGTGGACATGAACGCGTACCGTTCGATGCTGCGCTACGTCGCCTCCACGGATCTTCCGCCCCACCGGGTGCTGCGCCGTCTGGACACCGCGGTCGCCGAGGACGCCGGCAGGCGCCCGGCCACCTGTCTGCTCGTGCGGGTCGATCCGGCGCGCGGTATCGCGGTGATCGCGGGTGCCGGGCATCTGCCGCCGGTGGTGTTCGCCGGTGACGGCTCGGGCGAACTGCTGCCGCTGCCGGTGGGTCCACCGCTGGGCACAGGGGTGGGCGGCTACCAGCAGGTGGTCCGCAGGCTCTCCCCGGACGACACCCTGGTGATGTTCACCGACGGTCTCGTCGAGCGCCGCGACGAGGACATCGACGAGTCGCTGGCACGGCTGGCCGCCCTGCGGCTTCCACCGGGGGCCGGGGTCGACGCCCTGCTCGACGAGGTGCTGGTCGCGCTCGACGCCCGGCACGCGGAGGACGACGTGGCGGTGCTGGCGGCCCGGATCCGCCCGCGCGACCACCCTGCCTGAGGCGCCCCGGCACCCGCCGTCCGCCGCCCGTCGCTCTCCCCGTCACCCGTCGCTGTCCCCCTCACACGCCTTGCGCCTCTTGCGTCACGTGCACCCCTCGCGTCCGGCGTCCCCGTCTCTCCGGCCGGGACAGGCTCCCTGTCCCGGCCGGACGGCGGCGGCCGTCGGTCACTCCCCCGCGTGCGCCCTTTCCAGGGCCGCCATGTCCAGCTTGGTCATCTTGTACATCGCCTGGGCCGTACGGGCGGCCTTCCCCGTGTCCGCGTCGCCGAGCAACTCGATGAGCCCGTCCGGGACGATCTGCCAGGACAGTCCGTACTTGTCCTTCAGCCAGCCGCAGGGACCCGCCTCGCCTCCGTCCTCGACGAACTTGTCCCAGTAGTGGTCCACCTCTTCCTGGCCGTAGCAGTGCACCTGGAACGAGATCGCCTCGTCGAACGTGAACTGCGGGCCACCGTTGACCGCGACGAACTTCTGGCCGTTGGCCACGAACTCGACGGCCAGCACGGAACCGGGCGTCCCGGGCCCGGCCTCGGTGTACCGGCCGACCCGGCCGAGCCGGGAGTGCTTGAAGATCGAGACGTAGTAGTGCGCGGCCTCCTCGGCCTGGCCGTCGAACCACAGACAGGTGGTGAAACCGTCGGCGGGCATGTGTACCTCCTCGGGCGGAAATCGTCGTCACCTCTGTCGACCGATCCTCGTCCGAAAACTCATCGGCCGCGCGCGCACGACCTCACCCGCGACGACCCGGGGCCACCCGGTGCGCGCCCCTTCACCCGCCTCGGCCACCCCCGGCCGCCCGGCACCGGTCCGCCCTGGTCACCCGGAGTGGTCGCACCCCCTCGACCATGACGTTCGGGAAGGGCGACACAGCCCCGGACCGCTCTCCGGTGACACCCGGCCGTCGGCCCCCGGTCCCGCGGAAAACCCGTGCCGGGCGAGCCCGGCGCGGAGTTAGCATCCCCGGACATGCATCCCACCGACTCCCCCGGCGTCCATCCGTTCCGTGTCGACTTCCCGCAGAGCGACATCGACGACCTGCACCGCCGTCTCGACGCCACCCGCTGGCCCGACGAACTGCCCGGAGTGGGCTGGGCCTACGGAGTCCCGAAGGACTACCTCCAGGATCTCGTCCACCACTGGCGGCACGCCTACGACTGGCGCGCGGCCGAGGAACGTCTCAACTCGTGGCCGCAGTTCACCACCGAGATCGACGGCGCGCGCGTGCACTTCGCGCACATCCGCTCGCCGGAACCCGACGCGACCCCGCTGATCATGACGCACGGCTGGCCCGGGTCCATCGTCGAATTCACCGATGTCGTGGGGCCGTTGACCGATCCGCGCGCGTACGGCGGCGATCCGGCCGACGCCTTTCACCTGGTCGTGCCGAGCATCCCGGGCTTCGGGCTCTCGGGGCCGACACGGGACACCGGCTGGGAGTTCACCCGGGTGGCCGCAGCGTTCGCCGTACTGATGGAGCGCCTCGGCTACCGGCGATACGGCGCACAGGGCGGGGACTGGGGCGGGGCCGTCTCGCGCGAGCTGGGGCGGGCGCACCCCGACCGGGTGAGCGGCGTCCACCTCAACCTGCTGCCCGGGTCGTCCGCCGTCACCGAGCCGACCGCCCTGGAACTGGCCGAGCTGACCCCGTACGAGCGCGAGCGCACCCTCGGCTCCTGGCGGCGGGGCCAGGAATGGAACCGCGAGGAGGCGGGATACGCCGTGCTCCAGTCCACCCGGCCGCAGACCCTCGCGTACGCCCTCACGGACTCTCCGGTCGGTCAACTCGCCTGGATCGCGGAGAAGTTCAGGCAGTGGACGGACTCGCGGGACCGTCCCGAGGACGCCGTCGACCGGGATCTGATGCTGACCAACGTGATGCTGTACTGGCTGACCGGCACGGCCGGTTCGTCCGCGCGGATCTACTACGAGCGGGCCCACGCCGCCTATTGGGGCACTCCGCCCGAGCCGTCGACCGCTCCGACGGCCCTCGCCGTCTTCCCCGAGGAGAACTTCGTCGCGCTGCGCCATGTCGCGGAACGCACCGACACCATCGTGCGCTGGACCGAGTTCGACCGGGGCGGTCACTTCGCCGCGATGGAGGAGCCGGATCTGCTGGTCGCGGACATCCGGGCGTTCTTCCGCCAACTCCGCACGACCGCCTGAGGAACGGTGCCGGTCCTCCGCCGGCCCGCCTCCCGACTGCCGTCACCGCCACCGCCACCGCCACCGCCGCAGCCGCCGTCGCCGTCGCCGTCGCCGTCGCCGTCGCCGGGAACTCTGCGGGGACACCCCGGGGGCGCCTTCCGGCTCTGCCGACAGCGAATCTGCCACGGGCCGAGAAATCCGCTCCGGCACGGCCACCGGACCGAGAGTGGAGTCAGCGGCGACACCCGCCGCGTCACGACCAGGAGGAACCATGACTCCGCTCATCACCGGCCGCTATCCGGACCGCATGCCGCGGGCCGAGGAGGGCGACACCCCGGCGACCCGCTACGACGACCATCTGGCCGCGCAGTTGCTGGCCCAGCGGATCGTCTTCCTGGGCACCCAGGTCGACGAGGTCTCCGCGAACCGGGTGTGCGCCCAGCTGCTCCTGCTGTCCGCCGAGGACGCACGCACCGACATCAGCCTCTACATCAACAGTCCGGGTGGTTCGGTGACCGCCGGGCTCGCCATCTACGACACCATGCGGCTGATCCCCAACGACGTCTCCACGCTCGCGATGGGATTCGCCGCCAGCATGGGACAGTTCCTGCTCAGCGTGGGCACCCGTGGCAAGCGCTTCGCCCTGCCGAACACGCGGATCATGATGCACCAGCCGTCCGCGGGCATCGGCGGCACCACCGCCGACATCGAGATCCAGGCGCAGAACCACGAGTTCACCAAGCGGGCCATCGAACGGATCACCGCGGAGCACACCGGCCAGAGCGAGGAGACGATCTCCAGGGACGGTGACCGCGACCGATGGTTCACGGCGGAGCAGGCCAAGGAGTACGGCATGGTGGACCGGGTCGTGGAGTCGCTCGACGATGTCCGCCCGGCCGCGTCACGGCGACGGACGGGACTCTGACATGGGTACGTACACGATCCCGAACGTTGTCGAGCGGACCCCGCAGGGCGAGCGGTCGTACGACGTCTTCAGCCGGCTGCTCTCCGAGCGGATCATCTTCCTCGGCACGGAGATCGACGACGGTGTCGCCAACGTCGTCATCGCGCAACTCCTCCATCTGGAGTCGTCGAGCCCGGAGAGCGAGATCGCGATCTACATCAACTCGCCCGGGGGATCGTTCACTTCACTGATGGCCATCTACGACACGATGACCTTCGTGCAGGCTCCCATCTCGACGTTCTGCGTCGGGCAGGCCGCCTCCACCGCCGCGGTTCTGCTCGCCGGGGGTGATCCCGGGCGGCGGTTCGTCCTGGAACACGCCCGCGTGCTGCTCGGCCAGCCGGCCAGCGGCGGCCGTCAGGGCACGGTGTCGGACCTCAGCCTCCAGGCCAAGGAGATGCTGCGGATCCGCTCGCAGGTCGAGGAGGTCCTGTCCCGGCACACCCACCACGACGTCGCCACGCTGCGCGCGGACATGGACCGCGACAAGATCTTCACCGCGCAGGAAGCGGTGGAGTACGGGCTCGCGGACGAGATCCTGAGCCGCCGGCTCGCCGTGGTCTGACCTCGGCGAGCCGGGCGGGGACGGCGTCAGGCGGCGAGACACATTCCGTCGTACCGCGAGGCCGAGGACGGGGTGGACGCGGAGCGGCTCCGGACGGACTCGGACCGGGTGTGCCGGGTCAGCTCACTCTGGGCCAGCGACAGCAGTTCGGTCAGACCGAGACCGAGGGCGCGCGCGGCCGCTGCGAGGACCTCGGAGGAGGCCTCCTTGCGGCCGCGTTCCACCTCGGAGAGGTAGGGCATGGAGATCCGGGCCGCGTCGGCCACGTCCTTGAGCGTGCGTTCCTGGGCCAGTCGCTCGCGCCTCAGGACGTCGCCGACCAGGTCGCGCCACAGCGGCTCCTTGGCTGTGGGAGCGGGAGCCGCGGGTCCCCGGAGCGGCGCGAGCCCCGGTGGCCGCGGTGCTCGGCCCGGGGCACCGGCCGGCGGCGCTGCCCGGGAAGGCTCTCCCGCCGCCGGGCGCAGGGGGATGACGCGGGCTTCGTTCGTCACGTGGTCGCTCACCCCTTCAGCCTAGAAGCGCGGGGCCGTACGGGAAGGGAGCGGCGTTCCGCTCTCGGTGAAGCCGGGGCTCGTCGCCCCGGACCCTCAGCCGCCGTCGCCCGCGGCGGGAGAGGAACCGGGCGACTCCGGCGACTGTTCGCCGGACGACGAGCCGGACGCCGGGGCCGACTCCGTCACGGGCGGCGGGGGCTCGCTGGAAGGACTCTCCGGTTCCACCGAGGACGGCGCGGAGGAGGACGATTCGGAGGAGGACGACGACGGGGACGAACTCTCGGACGACGGCGAGTTCGAGGTCGAGGTCGAGGCCGACGGGGACTCGGAGCCCGAGTCACTGACCGACGGCGAGGGCTTCACCGGGGGGTGCGTCTTCTTGTCCTTGTCCACGTCGTCGCCCCGGTGCCGCTCGATCCACTCGTTGCTCTCGGGGTCGTAGAGCACGAACACGTTGATGACCGTCGTCGACGGCGCGACGGCCACGGAGTTCTGCGGACGGTACGACGGCCACGGGTCGCCCGTCGTCTTGACGTTGCCCTTCTGCGGTACCGGTTCGAGCAGCGGGTTGCCGCAGGCACAGCGCACCCGGGGCACACCGCGGGAGTCCACGAGGACGGCCGTGCCTGTCTGGAGGACCGCCTGGTAGCTGGTGGGGGCGCCGTTGCGGTAGCCGTGGTTGGTGACACGGGTGTCCAGGCGCAGTTGTACGGGGGTCAGGGAGCGCAGATACACCGGGACCGCGTTCGGCTGGATGCCCTCGACCGAGGCGAAGGCCTTGTTCTTGGCGGGGTCCGCCTTCAGCGCGCTGACCTGCTTCTCGACGTCGCAGCTCGACACGTTGCGCGTACCGCCGTAGAGGCCGGGCGCGTTGCCGCTGTAGGTGCCGGCCTTGCCGGCGGGCGCAGACGAGGCCGATGCCGTGGGCGTCTCCGACTCGATGGAACTGTCGTTGGCGGTCGACTCGGTGAACGGGTCGGGCCCCGACTTGTCCGCGGACTGCGCGAAGACCTCGCTGCCGGCGTTCTTGGCCCCGCCGCCGCTGTTGGTGAACACCAGTCCCAGGATCACCGCCGCCGCCACGACACCGGTGATCAGCGCGACCCGCGGCGCCGACCGCCACCAGGGCCGTTCGGGTCCCCCACCCGGTCCACCCGGTCCACCGGCGCCACCGCCGGGCCCCTCGGGACCCGAGCCACCGCCACCCGTACCGCCCCCTCCCGTACCACCGCTTCCCGGTCCACCGGCTCCGTCGCCCGCACCGGAAGCGCCGCTGGGCGGTCCCGCGGGCGGAAAGTTGACGGGCTGGGTGGGGCTCGGCTGCGACGGGCCCGACAGCGGGCCCGAAGGCGGTCCTGTGGGGCGGCCGGAGGACGGCGGTTCGACGCTCACAAGCTCTTCTCCTGATGGAGGGATGCGGTGGCACCGAGGTGCTTTTGTGCTGCTTTCCTACATAACGAACCCATTGTGTGCCCCGGTCCGCCGGTGCCCGCAAGCCGACGCGGTCGGCTCTCCCGAGGGGCGGACGGTGTCGGTGCTGCTTAGCGTGGCAGCGTGAGTCCCCAGACACCGTCCGCCCAGCCGGGCCACAGCAGCGGCGCAGGTCCGGCCGCCCGTCACGGCTGGCTCCAGGCCCTCGTGGCCGTACTGGCCGGTCTGGTCCTGATGACTGTGGTCGCCGCTCTCGGCCTGTGGGCCTCCGGGGCAACCGACCTCCCCGACAACGCCTATCCGCGGGTGGTCGCGGCCACCCTGGTCACGGCGGTCGGCGGGACCATCGAGCTCACCGGCGACGCGGGAGCCATCGCCGAGACGAAGGCGGCCCTCACGGTGATTCCGCTGTCGGTGACCCTGACCGGGGCGCTGGCGCTCGGGGCGGGATTCCTGCGGCCGCTGCGGCACCGCGCCGTCGCCGGGGCGACGGAGCTGGCCGGCTGGGCCGGACGGCTCGCCGTCCTGTGGCTGCTCGTCCTGATCGGGCTGGCGCTCGCGGCCCGCCAGAACTTCACCATCGACCTCGGGGACGGCACCATCGGCGCCATCGGCGACCTGTTCGGCGCAACGCCCGAGGTGGGTTTCAAGGCCGCCATGGCACCGACGCTGGTGTTCGGGGTGCTGTGGCTCGCCGGCGTCTTCGTGATCGCTCTGCTGGTCTCCCGCGGTGCGCCGCTCCCGGCCCGGCTGCTGCGCTTCCAGGAATCGGTGCGGCCTGTCGCGTACGCCATGGTGATCCTGCTGCTCGCCTGCGTGGGCCTCGGCGTGGTCATCGGACTGGTCGTGGCGGCGACCCGCGGGCATCCGGCCGAGACCTTCGCCGTGATGCTCCTCGGTCTTCCCAATGTCGTCTGGCTCGCGTTCACCATCGGGCTGGGCGCCACCTGGAACGGACGGGTGGACGGGCCTTTCGGACTGCCGATGCCGCACATCCTCGACGAGGTGCTGCGCACTCCGGACGTGTCCGCGCTCAACCTCGGCTCCCTCGCCGACTACGACGGCAGGATCTGGTGGCTGGTGGTCGTCGACGCCGTACTGCTGCTCGGGGCGGCGTTCCTGATGGCGGCCCGCTCACCGGCCCGGACGCGGGCCTGGCAGCACGCCGTCCGCATGGCGGTCGCGCTGGCGCTGACGGTGCTCATGATCTGCCTGCTGGGCCGGATCTCGGCGCACTACGGCCTGTCGATCCTCGGCCTCGGTGACATCGGCGGAGGCCTGAAGGGGGAGCTCTTCCTGAAGCCCCAGGTGTGGGGTGCCCTCGGCCTCGCCGTGCTGTGGGGGCTGGTCGCCGGTTTCCTGGGTGCCCTCCTGGCCAAGGGGGTCCGGCGCAAGGGCGAGGTCGGGTCCACCGGCCGCCGATGACCGATACCGACGGCTGACGACGCACGACGCACGGCGCACGGCTGGCGGTGGCGCCTCAGCCCCGGAACACCGGCCGGGCCCAGACCGGCGGCTGCGGCACGGGCCCCGGGCCGCCGGACGCCACCTCGGCCTCCGTGCTCGACCCGGTGCCGCTCCCGGTCACCGGGCCGCGTGCGGCGACCCGCAGCGCGCTGACGAAGGCCAGGCACGAGTCGTACCGGTCGTCCGGACTCTTGGCGAGCGCCTTCGCGAGGACCGCGTCGACCGCCTCCGGGATGTCGGGGCGATGCGTGGTCAGGGCCGGCGGCTGGTCGTACTGGTGGGCCCACAGCAGCGCCATGTCGTCGTCGCGCTGGAAGGGCGGATGGCCTGCCATCGTCTCGTAGACGACACAGCCGAGGCTGTAGACGTCGCAGCGGCCGTCGACCGGCTTGCCTGAGATCTGCTCCGGCGCCACGTAGTCGAGGGTGCCGACGAACTGTCCGACGCTCGTGAACCCGGTCAGCGACAGGGACTTCTTGGTCAGTCCGAAGTCCGTGAGATAGACGTGTTCGGGGTGGTCGCTGTCGGTGCCCTGGGCCACCAGGATGTTGCCGGGTTTCACGTCCCGGTGCACCAGGCCGTGGTCGTGCGCCGCGTCGAGCGCGGAGGCGACCTGGATGCCGATCCGGGCGGCCACGGTGACCGTCAGCGGGCCCTCACGGTCGAGAAGATGGCGCAGGTCGCGTCCGGCCACGTAACGCATGGCGATGTAGAGGACGCCGTCCGTCTCGCCCGCCTCGAACACGGGCACGATGTGTGGGTGGTCGATCGCGGCGGCCACCCGTGACTCGTGGGTGAAGCGGCCGCGGAAGGTGTCGTTCCGGGCGAGTTCCGGGGCGAGCAGTTTGAGAGCGACCGTGCGGTCCAGACGCAGGTCCTTGGCCTGGTAGACGACGGCCATCCCGCCGCGGCCGATCTCCCGCTCGATCCGGTAGCCCGCGATCTGCCGTCCGATCAGGTCGGAGGGCCGCCCCGAGAACGGGCTGGTGTCCCGCCCGGACGTCTCGTCCATCAGCCGTCACCCCGTTCCCGCCCCGCGCCGTGCATCAGTCCTCGCTCCCGTCGTCGCCGTCGTCGCCGTCGTCACCGCCGAAAGTGACCAGGCGGGTGGGCTCGTGTCCGCCGGGAGGCCCGCCCCGTGGCCCGCTGGGGGGCCCGCCGGGGGCGGGCTCCCGCACGATCCGCGTCGGCTCCGCCTGGCGCTCGCGCGCCGTGCTCGGCCCCTGCGACCGAT
This sequence comes from Streptomyces sp. NBC_00659, assembly GCF_036226925.1. Taxonomy (NCBI): domain Bacteria; kingdom Bacillati; phylum Actinomycetota; class Actinomycetes; order Kitasatosporales; family Streptomycetaceae; genus Streptomyces; species Streptomyces sp. NBC_00659. The sequence continues at coordinate 1,013,491 of NZ_CP109031.1, forward strand.
CCCGCTCCTGCCGCCGGTCGGAACCCTGCGACCGGCCGGGTTCCTGCGACGGGTCGCGCTCCGGACCCCGATCCTGCTCCGGACCCCGGTCCTGCTCCGTGCCCCGGTCCCGCGACGGTGCCCGGTCCCGCGACGGTTCCTGTTCCCGCGACGGTTCCTGTTCCCGGGGCCGGTGGGCACTCTCGCGTCGCGCGGTCGAGGGGGTGCGCTCGGCCGCGAAGGTGCTCAGCCGCGTCCCGTCGCAGTACACCCACCGCTCGTGCTCGCCGTCGTACAGCCACAGCGACTCGCCGTCGACGACCACACCGATCCGGCTGCCCAGCGTCCGGGCACGGAAGTTCTCGGCCTCGAGCTGCCCGGACGCCAGTTCCTCGGCCGCCTGCCGGTAGTCGGTGAGCGCCTGCTCGACGCGGGCCAGCAACGGGCGCGGATCGGCCGTGCGGGCGAGCGGACGGGTCGCCGCCGGCGGTAGCTGCGGTACGGCGATCAACAGGCGGCCGTCGACCCAGGCCGACCAGCCGTTCGCGCACACGATCCGCCCCCAGTCGCCGAGCCGGTCGACGAGTTCGACCGGCAGGAGCGCGTCCAGGGGAACGGTCGGGCGGGACGGGTCGGGCGACTCCCAGGCGGGCAGCCCGTCCTGCGGAACGACATGCGTCGGGCGGAAGCCGGGGGTCGTCATCGGCGGCTACTTCCGCATGACCGCGGGCTCGTGCCGTCGCAGCAGCCGGGCGACCAGCCAGCCGAAGACGACGGAGAGCACCACGAGCATGCCCATGTTGATGAGCCACGCGCTGGTCGAGTGCCGGAACATCGGGTCGCCGGTCAGCTCGCCGGGCACGATCCGGGCGAGCCCGATGGTCCCGGCCATCGCGCCCAGGGCCCAGCGGGAGGGCACGAGCCAGGAGAGCTGCTCCAGACCGGGCACACCGTGCAGCTTCAGCAGGGCGCCGCAGAACACCACCTGGACGATGGCCAGCAGCACCAGCAGCGGCATCGTCACCTCCTCCTTGCGCACCACGGCGGAGACGAGGAGGCCGAGCATCATCGCGGTGAAGGCGAGCAGGGCCACCGCCAGCGTGATCTCCAGGAGGGGTGGCATCAGGACGCCTTCACCCCCGGGGGCGTTGAGGTCGACGCCGAACAGGCCGACGAGGGTGAGCACGACGGCCTGGAGCACGGTGATGGTGCCGAGGACGACGACCTTGGACATCAGGTACGCCGATCTGGACAGGCCGACGGCCCGTTCTCGCTGGTAGATCGTCCGTTCCTTGACGAGTTCGCGCACGGCGTTGGCCGCGCCGGTCAGCACGCCGCCGACGCACAGGATGAGCAGCGCGTTCATCGCCGTCTCCTGGGTCAGCTTGCCTCCCGCCAGCGCCCGCGCCATCGCGCCCATCACGAACGGCAGGGCGATCATGATGGCGAGGAAGGTCCGGTCGGCCCCGAGCGCGGCGGCGTAGCGGCGGACCAGGGTGCGGAGCTGGGAGCCCCAGCTCTGGGCCTTCGGCGGCGGTCCGACGAGGGCTCCGGTGGCCGCGTCCGGCATCTTCGGCTGCGAGGTCGACTTGTCGATGTACTGACCATGGAACGGCGAGTCCTGGTACTCCCCCGCCCAGTCACGGTCCGTGTCGCGCTCGAAGGCTTCGAACGCCTCGGGCCACTGCCGGTAGCCGAAGAAGGCCAGAGTGTCGTCGGGCGGCCCGTAATAGGCCACCTTGCCGCCGGGTGCGAGGACCAGGAGCCGGTCGCAGACGTCCAGGCTGAGCACGCTGTGGGTGACCACGATGACGGTTCGGCCGTCGTCGGCGAGGCCGCGCAGCATGTGCATCACCGAGCGGTCCATACCCGGGTCGAGTCCGGAGGTCGGTTCGTCGAGGAAGAGCAGGGACGGCTTGGTGAGCAGTTCCAGGGCGACGCTGACACGCTTTCGCTGTCCGCCGGACAGGCTGTGGATGGGCTGGTCGGCACGTTGCCCCAGGCCCAGTTCGCCGATCACCTCGTCCACCCGCGCCAGGCGCTCCTCCTTGGCCGTGTCCTGCGGGAAGCGCAGTTCGGCGGCGTAGGTCAGCGCCCGGCGGACGGTCAGCTGGGCGTGCAGGATGTCGTCCTGCGGGACGAGGCCGATGCGCTGGCGCAGTTCGGCGTAGTCGCGGTAGAGGTCACGGCCGTCGTAGAGCACCGTGCCGTGGTCGGCGGGCCGCTGTCCGGTGAGCGCGTTCAGGAGCGTGGACTTGCCGGCGCCGCTCGGGCCGACGACGGCGAGCAGACATTTCTCGCCGACGGGAAACGACACCCGGTCCAGGAGCGTCTTGCGGCCCTTGTCCACCTCGACGGTGAGGTCCTGCACGTCGAGGGAGACCTCGCCGCTGTCGACGTACTCCTGCAGCTGGTCGCCGACGAGACAGAACGCGGAGTGCCCGATGCCGACGATGTCACCGGGTGTGATCAGGGCGCGCTCGACGGGCTGTCCGTTGAGGAACGTGCCGTTGTGGCTGCCGAGGTCGACGATCTCGTACGTCCCGTCGGGCCGGGCCTGCAGCTCGGCGTGGTTCCGCGAGACGATCAGGTCGTCGATGACGAGGTCGTTGTCGGCGCCACGGCCGATGCGGACGGTGCGGGACGGCAGCGGCCGTACGGTGGTCGGCTGCCTGAACGTACCGGTGGCGGCCGGCATGGAGACGGCCGAGGGGCGCTCCGCGGCAGGTGGCGGGCGGCGGACGAGGACGGCGCGCGGGCCGTCGGCGGGACTCCCGAAGCGGATCACGCTGCCGGGTCCGACGCCCCATTCGTGGACGCGTCGGCCGTCGGCGTACGTGCCGTTCGTGCTGTTCTCGTCCTCGAGCGTCCAGTGATCGGCCTGGGGCCGCAGCACCGCGTGGTGCCACGAGACCCGGACGTCGTCGATCACGACGTCACACAGCGGATCGCGCCCGACGTGGTAGTCGTGGTCCGGGCTCATCACCGTCGAGCCCGTCTCGGTTTCGAGGACGAGCTCGGGTGCAGTCGCCGTGAGCGGCCTCTCTGCCATGCCTGAATTCTAACGATCCACCCACATAAGTGCCTGATCTGTGTTCGACAGCCGGGGCGCGCGAACGGTCAGGCGGCGGAGGTTCCGAGGACCGTGGCGGTGCGGTGCATGCGCAGCGCGTCCACCGATTCGGCGAGCAGTTCGTACTCGGTGGTGTCGTCGCTGGTGGAGACGCGGACGAGTTTGCCCGCGGCCAACTCATCGGCGACCAGCTCCTGTTGCCCCGAGTCGCCGCACCAGGCGCGCAGCATCGTCGGGACGTCGGGAACACCGTCCCCCACCGGGGCGATCGAGTTGGGCGGAAAGGTGGGATCCTCGGGCTGCGGATCGAGCCGTTCGGCCATCCAGGCCGCACGGTCCCGCATCCACCACAGGGCCAGCGCGAGGGTCGGCGCGCGATAGGTGCCGAGGGGTACGCCGACTCGCTGACCGCCGCACATGCCGTACGCGGTGACATGGCACAGGAATTCGTCGTGCACGATCTTCCCCCATTGGCGTCGCTCGTCGCCGGTCCGGCCTCACTTTCCCTGCGGCTCATGGGCGTTGCTCCGTGCAATTGCACAGGCATGGCTGAATTGCCCTACTGATTGAGTATCGTCACTACTGACACACTGTCACCACGTGAATTCAGCCAGTCTCTTGGCATATTCACCACCACGGTTGGCCGAAACGGCATCGACAGCTTTCGCCGAGTTCCCCGACGCGGTCACACGTCGGGGAACTCGGCGTACACCCGCGGGCGCGCCCCGCGCTCTAAGCCCCTACGCCCTGACCAGCGCGTCGATCCGCGTGAGTTCGTCCTCGGTGAAGTCCAGGTTGGCGACGGCCTCGACGCTGTCCTCCAACTGCCGCGGGCTGCTGGCGCCGACGAGGGCCGAGGTGACCCGGCCGCCGCGCAGCACCCAGGCCAGCGCGAGCTGGGCCAGCGACTGACCACGGGACTTGGCGATCTCGTCGAGGGTCCGCAGCCGGCCCACGAGATCCTCGGTGACCGTGTCCTCGCTCAGGAACGGGCTGTCGCTCGCGGCCCGCGAGTCCTCCGGGATGCCGTCGAGATAGCGGCCGGTGAGCAGGCCCTGCTCCAGCGGCGAGTACGCGATGGAACCCACCTGGAGCTCGTCGAGCGCGTCCAGCAGCCCCTCGTCCTCGGGGCGGCGGTCGAGCATCGAGTAGCGCGGCTGGTGGATGAGCAGCGGGGTGCCCAGCTCGGCCAGGATCCGGGCGGCTTCACGGGTCTGCTCCGCCGAATAGTTCGAGACGCCGACGTACAGCGCCTTGCCCTGCTGGACGGCCGAGTGCAGGGCGCCCATCGTCTCCTCCAGCGGAGTCTCCGGGTCGGGGCGGTGCGAGTAGAAGATGTCGACGTGGTCGAGGCCCATCCGGCCCAGGCTCTGGTCGAGCGAGGACAGCAGGTACTTGCGCGAGCCCCATTCGCCGTACGGGCCCGGCCACATCAGATAGCCGGCCTTGGTCGAGACGATCAGCTCGTCGCGGTGGTGCGCGAAATCCGCCTTCAGGGCGTCACCGAGGGCGGACTCGGCCGCGCCGGGCGGCGGGCCGTAGTTGTTGGCCAGGTCGAAGTGGGTGACACCGAGGTCGAAGGCGCGGCGCAGGATCGCGCGCTGGACGTCCACGGGCCGGTCGGGGCCGAAGTTGTGCCACAGACCGAGCGACAGCGCGGGCAGCTTCAGGCCGCTGCGTCCGGTGCGCCGGTAGGGCATGTCCGCGTAGCGGTCGGGGTGCGGGGTGTACAACGCGTACTCCTGAGAGGCCGGGGAAACAGGCTGCCTCCACTCTCGCGCGCCCCGCGGGCAGCGGTCCAACGGAAGGATCGGATGGCATTGAGCGATCCCGCTTCTCAATCGGTCCGGGCGCCCCTCGGTCGGCGCCTACCCTTGCCTCTCATGGAACTGCGTCATCTTCAGCACTTCGTCGCCGTCGCCGAGGACCGGCACTTCACCCGGGCGGCGGAGCGGCTCATGGTGTCGCAGTCGGGTCTCTCCTCCTCGATCAGAGCGCTGGAGCGGGAGCTTCAAGCGCCCTTGTTCGTCCGTACGACCCGCCGGGTCACCCTCACGGAGGCCGGCCGCGCCCTGTTCGTCGAGGCGGAACGGATCCTCGCCCAGGTGCGGTCGGCGCACGACGCCGTGGCCGCCGTGCAGGGGGTGCTGCGCGGCACTCTGTCCCTCGGCACCGAACAGTGCATCGCCGGCGTGCACTGCGCCCGGCTGCTCGCCGCGTTCCGGCGGCGCCATCCGGACGTGGAGATCCGGCTGCGCCAGGCGGGTTCCGAGGCACTGGCGGAGGAGGTCGCGGCGGGCCGTCTCGACCTGGCCTTCGCCGTGCGCACCCGTGCCGATGCCGAGCAGCTGCGGTCGGTCCCGCTGGCCAGTGAGCCGATGACGGTCCTCTGCCACGCCGAGCACCCGCTCGCGACCGCCGCCGTGGTCACGCCCGAGGAACTCGGCGGGGAGGCCTTCGTCGACTTCCACCCCGACTGGGGTCCGCGGCGCACCACCGACGCGGCCTTCGCGGCGGCGGGTGTACGGCGGACGGTGGCGCTGGAGGTCAACGACGTCCACAGCCTGCTGGAGCTCGTCCACGAAGGCCTCGGCGTCGCCGTCGTACCACGCCATTTCGGTCACAAGCCGGAGGCCCGCGATCTCACCGCGCTGCCTTTCAAGGGCGTCTCGGAGGGCTCGTACGAGACGGTCGCGATGCTGCCTCCGGCGGAGGCCACGAGCCCGGCCGCGCGGGCTCTGATGGCCCTGCTGGACGTCCCTCAGGAAGGTGCCTGAACCGTCCGGGACGCGCGGCGACGGCGGGGAGGCGGCGTGCCCGGCACCGTTTCGGGCCACTCGGGCGGTTCCGGACGCAGGGACGGGTCCGATGGGCGATGGTGGTTCCATGCTTGCGAAGGACATCCTCATCGACGGATTCGGCCGCATCCGGGAAGAAGTCCATGCCGCTGTCGACGGGCTCGCGCCGGACGCCCTCAACGCCCGCCCCGACGAGACCGCGAACTCGATCTCCTGGCTGGTCTGGCACCTCACCCGGATCCAGGACGATCACGTCGCCGACGCGGCCGGTACGGAACAGGTGTGGCTCACCGAGGACTGGGCGAAGCGCTTCGCGCTCGACCTGCCGCGCGGCGACACCGGGTACGGCCACACGTCCGGGAAGGTCGCCCGGGTGCGGGTGGAGTCGGGCGACCTGCTGCTCGGCTACTACGACGCCGTCCACGAACGGACCCTCGACTACATCGGCGGGCTGGCCGCCCACGACTTCGAGCGCGTCGTGGACGAACGCTGGGACCCGCCGGTCACCCTGGGCGTGCGCCTGGTCAGCGTCCTGTCCGACGATCTCCAGCACGTCGGACAGGCCGCCTACGTACGCGGACTGGTTCAGCAGTCGTAACCGGGACACACGACGTCTTCGGACCGGTTCAGCAGTCGCGGCCAGGAAGCACGACGTCCTCGGACCGGTTCAGCAGTCGTAACCCGGAAGCACGACGTCCTCGATGAGGGCCTTGCGCTCGTCGAACGGGATGAACGCGCTCTTGACCGCGTTCACGGTGACGGTGCGCAGATCCTCGATGCCCCAGCCCGCCTCCTCCACGAGCAGCGACATCTCCCGGGTCATCGTCGTCCCCGAGACCAGACGGTTGTCGGTGTTGAGGGTGACACGGAAGCCCAGGTCGCGCAGGGCGGTGATCGGGTGCTCGGCGATGGACTTCGCCGCGCCGGTCTGGAGGTTGGAGGTCGGGCACATCTCCAGGGCGATGCGGCGGTCGCGCACCCAGCCGGCGAGGCGGCCGAGCTTGCCGTCCACGATGTCCTCGGTGATGCGGACGCCGTGGCCGATGCGCTGGGCGCCGCAGACCTGGAGCGCCTGGTGGATGCTGGGCAGACCGTGCGCCTCACCGGCGTGGATGGTGAACGGGACGCTCTCGCGCCGCAGGTGCTCGAAGGCGGCCAGGTGGTCGGCGGGCGGGAAGCCGTCCTCGGCGCCCGCGATGTCGAAGCCGACGACTCCGGCGTCCCGGAACGCCACCGCGAGGTCGGCGATCTCGCGGGTCCGGTCGAACATCCGCATGCCGCACAGCAGGGTGCCGACACGCACCGGGGTTCCCGCGGCGGCCGCCTTGGCCATACCGGCGGCGAAGCCCTCCTGCACGGCCTCGACGACCTCGGGCAGGGTCAGCCCGCCGTTGACCATGAGCTCGGGCGCGTACCGCACCTCGCCGTAGACGACACCGTCCTCGGCGAGGTCGAGGACGTACTCCTCGGCCGTGCGGAGCAGGCCCTCGCGGGACTGCATCACGGCGAGGGTGTGCTCGAACGTGGCTATGTAGCGGACCAGGTCGCCGGAGTTGGCGGCCTCGTAGTACCAGTCGGCCAGTTCCCGCGGGTCCGTGGTGGGCAGGGTGTGGCCGACGGTCTCCGCGAGCTCGACCAGGGTGGCCGGACGGAGGCCGCCGTCGAGGTGGTCGTGCAGGACCGCCTTGGGCAGGCGGCGGATCGTGTCGATGTCGATGCGGGGCGCGGTCATGTGCGGTGTTCCTCGGGAGGTCGTTCGGATCGGGAGGGTGTGGAAGGGTACGGGGGCGTGCGAGGGCGTACGGGAGGGTGCGGGAGAGCGGGCCGGGCCCGTCAGCCCGCGGGCTGGAGCAGGTCCCAGCGGTTGCCGTACAGGTCCTGGAAGACGGCGACCGAGCCGTACGGCTCGTGGCGCGGCTCCTCCAGGAAGGTCACGCCCGCGGCGCTCATCCTGGCGTGGTCGCGGGCGAAGTCGTCGGTGTACAGGAAGAAGCCGACACGTCCGCCGGTCTGGTCGCCGATCCGGCCGCGCTGCGTCTCGTCCTTGGCCCGGGCGAGCAGCAGCCCGGTTCCACCGCCGTCCGCACCCGGCTCGACCACGACCCAGCGGGAGCCGTCGGGCCTCGGGGTGTCCTCGACGAGGCGGAAACCGAGGGCTTCGGTGTAGTGACGGACGGCCTCGTCGTAGTCGTCGACGACGAGGGTGACCAGGGCGATGCGTCTCATCGGACCTCTCCAGGGTTATACGTAACACGCAGGGTACGGCATTCCCTGCCGGTCACCGGGGTGACCCCGTCGCCGGTCACACGGGAAGGGCAGACGGGCGGACGGACGACGCCTTTCCCCGCTGGGCGACGCGACCACGATCCCCACCGGGCGACACGGCGCCGCTTCTCTGCCGGGCGCTACTGCGCCGCTCCCCGCCCGGCTGCACGGCGCCGCTTCTCCGACAGGTGACACGGCACCGCTTCTCTGCCGGGTGACGGGACGCCGACACCCGCCGGGTCACGGGACGCCGACTTCCTCGGGCGATGGGACGCTGATCTTCGTGGAGCAACCCGGTGACGACCCCGGGTACGCATCGTCTACAGTTATGTAGACGATACCGCGACGCAACTGGGCGCGGGCGAGCAGTCCTGCCCCCGTGCGCGCGTCCCGTGGAAAGGGGCCACCGTCATGTCCGCCGCCCCGGGCGCCTCACTCGCGCACGAGGCCGACGCCACCCAGGCCCGGCCATGAAGCGACAGGGCACCAGCGACATCGCCGCATCGACCGCGCTGGGGAGCCTGGTGGCGTTCGTGCTGCTGGCTCTGGTCGTGACCGGTCACGACGGTGCCCCCCTGTCCGGCGACTCCGGGCTGACCTCCTGGTCGCTCACACACCGCCCGGACGTGGCGCTCGCCATGGCACGCGGCGTGACCTACACCGGCACCGGAGTCGTCCCGTACGCGCTGGTCGTCCTGGCCGGCCTGCTTCTCGGCCGGACGGCACGGGGGCGGGTCCGCGCCGTGGCCGCCTGTGTATGCGCTCTGGCCGTCGCGCAGGCCCTGCGGTTCGCCGTGATGTCACTGATCGCCCGTCCCCGGCCCCCCGTGGCGAACTGGGCGACCCATGCCTCGGGGTGGTCGTTCCCGTCCGGTCACACCACCACCTCCGCCGTCGCGGGCGGGCTGCTCATCCTCGCGGTGCTCGCCCGCGCCCCGCAGTCCAGGAGAGCCCTCGTCCTGCTCATCGGCTGCTGGGCCGTGCTCGTCGGCCTGTCACGCGTCTACCTGGGCGTTCACTGGTTCTCCGACGTCGTGGGCGGCTGGCTGTTCGCCACCTGCTGGCTGAGCCTGCTCGTGTACGTCCTCGCACGGTTCTTCCCTCAGATCCACTCCGCGACAACGGCGCCCCCGCCCCCTCTCCGCGAAGACCCCACGGCGAACCACGGGCTGTAGGCTGCGGCCGTCGCTGAGATCACCTGAGGAACGCCATGGAGCATTCGCTGTCGACCCGTAACCGTCTGGGCAACAGCGGCCTCGCGGTAGTCCCTGCGGTTGCCGCCACCGCGTACGCGGTACAAGCCGACGACTCGATGCCACGGCTCGTGGCGATTCTGGCCGTGCTCGGGTTCGCCGCTCTGGCAGTCCGTGGATATCGGCTCGGCGTGACGTACGACCACTCGCGGATCACGATTCGCGGCTACTCGCGCACACGGGTCATCGACCGAGACCACATCAAGGAAGTCACGGACTTTCCGGCCGTGAGGTGGACAGCTCGCAACGGGCGCGAGCGATGGACACCTCTGACCGCTTTCATGACGAGCACGGGTGAATTCTCGACGACCCGGATCCACAAGGAACGCGCCCTCAAGAAGCTGAGGCAGTGGGTACGACGAGGAGGCGGCGAACGAGGGCGTGCGAAGACCGCCGTTCCTCGATGACGTCGACAGTGGCCGACGGCGAAGACGTCGATCCGGACGTCTGCGTACCGTGGTTCGAAGATGTCGTGTCCAAGCTCAACGCACTCTCCCCCGATGATCGGCTCAGACTTGCGCAGGTCATCCGCGAGGTGGCCGACCGGGAGCCGGACGGCCGGAGACAGGCGGCACTCCTCGAAACGCCGGACCATCTCGGCCTCGAGGATTCGGATGATGAATAAATGAAGTGGGGGGCCGGGCGAAGTCGAGCAGCTACGCCACCCCTGCTACGTCACCTTCAGTCGGCGAAGCAGCCGAAGTCCTCGTTGTCCCGATCCTCGTACGCCTTTCGTGATGCTTCCTCGCCGTCGCTGAAGACCACGCGCCCGGTGTCGAGTTGGCGGGGCCGGAAGGTGAGGAATCCCGAGACGAGATCGTCCGAGGTCATGTTGGTGCGCAGCGCGTACGTGGATGTGGGGTCCAGCTCGACGGACAGGGGGAGCCGCGTCGTGAAGCCTTGCGGGGAGCTCCCGAGGCGGATTCGGTGCAACGGGATCCCGTGGGAAGCCTTGATGTGCCACAGCAGTTGGCCCGGATCATCAGCAGTGCCGTCGTGATCCCACCGGTACAGGCCGACCTCGGTGATGCCGTCGTACTTGGCGCCCGGGCACTCGCGCCAGCCGATCACCGGACCGGAACTCCCGCTCTCGACGAACAGCGGATTGAACTCCGCGCCGCAACCACTCAGCAGGAGCGCGAGAGCGATGACGCCGGTTGAACGCACCCACTTCATCCTGTGGAGTGTACGAGGGAAGGGGCGCGGCGATACCCCGGCGAATGTCTCGACCCGATACCGACAAGCCATGGCTTCCCGGTCCGTGCCGCCTGGAGCGGTGGACAGGGGCACAAGTCCGTCCGCACAACCGGTCTTCCGAAGCGCGGCCGTGCTCTCGCTATGATCGGCCCATGACGTCACAAGAGGCCGATGCCGCGTAGGGCGCCGGGTGGGCTTCGGGGCGGGATGTCCGGTCGGCGGGGTGACGCCCTGGTGAGTACCTTGCTGGTCAACACGTGTCCCGGGCCGCCGGCGTGCGCCGATGTGCACACTTACCTCTTTGTCGATGGGCTCGACCTGGTGACGCGCAGCGACGGCAACGCGCTTGGCCTGCACCCCCGGCAGCTCCTTCGCCCGGGCGGACCCCTCTACCCGTCGGATGCGCCTCGCGATGTGAAGGTGGCGGACCATGGCCGAGCCGATGCGGACCCCTGCGGACTCACCATCACCGTGCGGCTCCAGGGCGAGACGGTCGTCTGGTCCGATCTGATGTTCCCGGGCCGCGAACACGGGGTCGTCGAGGAGGCTCGCTTCCATCTGGCGCAGTACCTCGGTGAGATCGAACGGGTCCACGGAGCCTGGCAATGAACGTCCCGCGGGACAAGGAGGCTCCCTGAACGCCATCGATGACGTCGACTGGTCGGCCATACCCAATCCGACAGGAGATCACTGGGACGATCCGGAGGGCGTCGCTCACGCACTCCGGATGCTGACGGTGTCCACCACGGCCAACGAGACGGGGGACGCGGCGGCAAGCCTAGCCGGTCGCGGCTTCGTCTGTGGCCACGCCGCCATGGTGTTCCCGGCGGCCTACGCGGCCACCCCGATCCTGCTGGACCTCGTCGCGAACGGTCGGCGTCCACGTATCAAGGACGCGGCGGTCGGGCTGCTGTCCGACGCGCTGGGCTTCCTGCCACCCGCCGACCACAACCGCGTGGATACCGATCACGGCGCCGACATCCCCCTCTGCTGTGCCATGGCACAGCACATCCGCGGCCGCCGTGACCTCCTTCTCGCCCACGGGCGCAGCGGCAAGCGGCTCGTGAGCGAGGCAGAGCAGCACTGGCGACTGACCATCGAGGAGGCGGAGTGCCGACCCGACGGCAGTCAGACTGCCCTCGCCTTCCTCGACGGCGCGCCCTTCGCCACGCCGACCGAGGCTGAAGTGCACACACCCGCAGCGGTGTTGTCTGCTTCGAACGTGTGGATCGACGCCTTGACCGCGGACGCTTCGGGCGCCGCCGCCGTCCACTTCAGGGCAGCACCCTCCGAGTTTCTTCCGGGCTGCACTCTCCACCCTGCCGAATGCGGTCTCCGCGAGCACTGAACGAGGCGTGACATGCTCGTCGGCGGGTGCGTCGGCGTCATTCGACGCCCGGCGGAAATCCGTAGATGCCGTCGTCCACGGGGGCCCCGTCCGGGATCTCCAGAGGGAGGATTCCCCAGTTCCGGGCGATGGCCATGACGTGCTGTTCATTGGGCATGGCGGCATGCCAGTCGTCCCATTCCTCATCGCTCCAGTTCTGTCGGCCTTCCTCCAGCCCCCTCTCCCCGACGCCGAGTCGGCGCTCGATCTCGGTGGGCTCGCCGAACCGCAGGGGCACATCACCGGTGCAGCCGTTGTAGCAATAGGCCCGGACTACTCGGCCGGCCTCCACTCTCGCCCAGGCGTGATACTCACCGATGCGATCCGTGCTGAAGTACTGAAGGTCGCCGAGGCGCCGGCCGAGCGCTCCGAGCCAGTCCAGCATGGCCGGACCGTCGCCGTCGCGTCCGTTGTCGAGGTGGATCCGGCCGTGGGCCAGCGTCCACCCCTCCACGGGGGACGCCACGAAGACGCCCCGTTTGTACGCCGCTTCGGTCCCTGAGTCCCAGTCCATCGGCACTCGCCCGACCAAACCGAGCGCGTCGGCGACCGCCCGGCTGCCGGCGCCGGGCACGGCGAGCCAGGATGTCTTGTAGCCCATGCCCATGGTGATCCCCTCCCACGTCTTTGGGTGGATCCTGCCGCACCGCACTGACATACGCCGTCGGGCGCCTTTGTCACGCCCGGCGAGCCTCGCCTGGCCCCCTCCCCTCGGGGTGACCTCGGCGAGGCTCGCGGGTCGCGTCCGGCTACGGATACACGTACGTGTTCAGCGTGTTCACCGCGGAGCCGGGATCGCCCAGGTCGTAGCGGTCGACCGCGAGGTAGTTGGGCTTCTTTCGGGCGGCCGGCTCGCAGAAGCGGCGGGCCCGGTCGGCGAGTTTGGTGTTGTCCGTCCCGGCGGTCCCGGAGATCGCGGCGTCACGGAAGTGGTTCATGACGAAGAGCGGGCGGAAGCCGTTCTCGGTACGGGTGAGCGGTACGTTCGTGCCCGCGTCGTACCAGCGGCTGTAGCAGGACCAGTCCGAGGAGCCGAGGCCCGAGCCCATGGACCAGTAGTTCTCGACGGTCCACTCGCGCTGGTACATGACGCCGAAGCTGTCCCGGGTCAGTCCGGCGGACTCGTCCGATGAACGGCTGTGGTCGGTGAAGATGAGCAGGCGGTGTCCCGCCGCGGTGAGATCCGCGAGCTTCGGCCAGCCGTTCTCGCGCACGCCGGTCAGGTCGGGACGGTAGAGGACGTCGGACAGGCCGTTCACGCGGGCGAGTTCGGAGCGCAGGACGCCCGGATCGACGTAGTCCTCCAGGAACACGGTGACGACCTGGTCGGGGTGCTGTTCGAGGAAGTCGACCATGCGCTGGAGGTCGACCCAGAGCGCGACCGGCCTGCTGACGAGGGTGCAGCTGTTGTGACACAGGATCGCGCCGTCGGGAGTCTGGTGCAGGTCGAGCATGAAGCCCCGTACACCGTCGGCCAGTTGCTGGTTGATACCGCGCTTCTGATTCGGCACGAGGTTGACGAAGGGCGGGGCGAATCCGCCGTCCACGCCGTTCGCGTAGGCGTTGTGCGCGGTGAGGAACGTGACCTGGTCCAGGGTGCGTTGGTCCTGCGGTGGCATCGGCCGGGCCGCGGGCGCGGCCGGGGTGAGGTACCAGGACGCGAGAGCGCCCGGTGAGCCGATCGCCAGCTGGGCCGGATAGTTGGAGCCCGCGGACTTGTCGGTGACCGTCAAGTACCGTTCGGATCCCGGGGCTTTGAGTGTGTATCGGTCGGCTCCGCCCGGTGTCACCTCCCAGGCGGCGTCGGCGCTCGTACAGGCGACGGTCCGGGCCTGGTCTCCCGAGCGGCCCAGGCAACTGCCCGCGCTGTCAGTGCTTTCGAGCACGGAGGAGGAACCGCTCTGGCGCAGGGTCCACTGCTGGCGGTCCTCGTTTCCCTTGGGGTTGTGCTGGACGACCGCGCCCGCGCTGTCGGCCGCGTTCAGTCCCGTGATGGCGCTCTGGACGAAGTAGGTGCCCGCGACGGGGACTTCGGCGGCGCCGGCGGGCGCGGGGACGGCGAAAACGGAGCCCAGTACAGCGGTGGCGGCGAGCAGGGAGCGTCGGCTCGGTCTCATGGCACGTGATCCCTTCCTGTGGGGAGCATGAGCATGCCATGCAGCGACACAGGGGCGGGCGACGGCGGTACGGATCGCGTCAGTGGGCGTGGCCCCGGGCCGACGGCTTGCCGCACACCCGCCGGGTGAGGTCAGCGGCCGCCGGCTCGCGTGCCGGGGTGCTCGATCCGCGTGACGAACGCGGCGATGTCGGCGACCACGCGTTCGGGCTGTTCCCAGTGGAGGCAGTGGCCGGTCTCCGGGTAGGCGAGGAATTCCGCGCCGTGCACCGCGTCCAGGATGGTCTGCTGGTCCTCTCGGGGCAGGAACTCGTCCTGTTCACCCCAGATGACGAGTGTGGGCACCAGGATGCCGGCGAGGGTCGCGGGGAGATCGGCGTCGAGGAGACCGCGGGCCGTGTCCTTCCAGACGTACGCGGGGAGCTTGAGATTCTCCTCCACCATGGTCTCGACGAACCCCCGGGCGATCGGGCGGGTCGCCGTGCCGGCCAGGAAGTCCTCGACGAACGCGCGGGGCACGGGATCGGCCAGATCCTCCATGGCGCCGACCATCCTGGTCACCGCCGGCTTGTCCGCGAGGGCGCCGGGGACACCGAGCAGGACCAGGCCCGCGATGCGGTCGGGATGGCTGCCGGCGACGATCCGGGCCGGTACGCCGCCGCTGGACGCCCCGACCAGGACGGCCCGGGGGATGTCGACCGCGTTCAGGAAGTCCACCAGGTCGGCGGCGAAATCGTCCGGAGCGTAGCCCTCCGGGGGCCGGCCGGCATCGCCGTGCCCGCGCTGCGTGGGCGCGTATCCGTGCAGGGACGCGGGAAGGCGCCTCAGGAGCGGTTCGAAGGACCACCAGGAGTCGGCCAGACCGTGTACGAAGACGACCGGCGTACCACTGGGGTAGCCGGCTTCGGCGTACGGGAGAGCGAGACCTTCCCGCACCTGCGCGGACTTCAGGGAGATCACGGTCACGGCACCCTGCCTCCTTCCGCCCGGCCACCGGGTCCGGGAACCCGGGAGCGGAGAGCGAGCGGCGATCACTTCCGACAGTACCGAGGGGCGGCACGCGCCGCGCTGCGAACGGGCCCGCTCGCGCCGTTCGAATGAACCGGAGCGTGCGCGGGCGGACGCCGGCCCGGGCTAGTGAGCCCATGAGGCGACGCTTCCGAAGGGGACCTGGGATCACGGGCCCCGGAGGGCTCCCGGACGGTCCGGCCCGGGTCCGGCGGTGGCGCCGCCCGCCCGTACACAGGAGCTGAGCACGGCTTCTGCCCGGGGGACCCACTCCCGCTCGGTCCTCGGGAGCGGTTAGTGTGTCCGTCGTACCGGACACGGGGTGCCCCGTCCGAGGGCTGAGATCACACCCGTCGAACCTGAACCAGTTCATACTGGCGGAGGGATGTCTTCCATGCCATTGGCGCATGTTCCCGGCGGGCTGCCCGCCGACAGCCGGCCCGCCGTCTTCGACGGACGGATGCCCACCGCACCCGGCGACCTGCGGGTGGAGGGGCACGGCATCGAGCCGGTTCCCGAGAGCAACCGGTACGGCGGGGCCGGGCGCCTGTTCACCGTGTGGTTCGCCCCGAACCTGACGATGACGGGCGTGTTCACCGGCACCATCGGGATCGCGCTGGGCCTGGACTTCGGCACCGCGCTCGCCGCGGTCGTCCTCGGAACCGTGATCGGCGCCCTGCCCACCGCCTACCTCAGCACCTGGGGCGGGCTCACCGGCACCGGCCAACTCCCGCTCGCACGGCTCGCGTTCGGCCGGGCGGTGGTGCTGCCCGGGATGCTCCAGTGGCTGTCCTCGGTCGCCTGGGACGCGTTGATCGGCCTGTTCGGCGGGGATGCGCTGGCGCGGCTGTGCGGCTGGCCGTTCTGGCTCGGCGTACTGGTCATGATGGCCGCTCAGGGGGCCCTCGGCGTCCTCGGCTACGAAGCCATCCACCGCCTGCAGATCGTCATGACGTTCGTGCTCGCCGTGGCCTTCGCGGTGATCGCCTGGCGGATGCTCGACGGGGTCCACCCCGCGACGACCGGGGCCGCGTCCGGCGCCGACCGGGCGGGCGCGTTCGTGCTCACCAGCACCATCGCGCTGAGCCTGTCGCTCTCCTGGGCGCCGTACGCCGGTGACTTCAGCCGCTATCTGCCGCGTTCGACGTCCCGGCCGCGGATGTTCTGGTGCACCCTGATCGGGCTCGTCGCGTCCTTCGTCGCCGTGCAGGTCCTCGGACTGTGGGGCGCGTCGGTGCTGACCGACCAGACGGCGGCGGGCGTGGACTCGCTGCTGGGCGGTGGCTCCGCGGGAGCGTTCGGGCTGCTGGCCGTGGCACTCGCCGCGGTGTGCAGCAACGCGATGAACGACTACAGCGGTTCGCTGGCCCTCCAGACCCTGGGTGTGCGGATGCCGCGCCCGTTGGCGGCCGCCCTGGCCGCCGCGCTCGGCTTCCCGCTGGTGCTGTGGATGCACGCCGCCGACACGACGGCCCGCTTCCAGAACGTGCTGTTGTTCGTGGGCTGTTGGATCCCCGGGTTCGTCGCGATCGTCGTCGTGGACTGGATCGCCCGGGGGCGGGAGCGTGGGGACGCCCCGGTCGACGTCGCCGTCGAGATGTCCCGTCCGCGTTCCGGATGGCCGTCGCTGGTGGCCTTCGTCGCGGCGTTCGGCGCGGCGGTGCCGTTCATGGACACGAGCCTGTACGTCGGTCCGGTGGCCGACGCGCTGCACGGCGCCGATCTCTCCTACTACGTGGCGTTCCTCGTCGCCCTCGCCCTCTACGCCCCGCTGCGGCTGCGCCGCCGCGTCTGAGGGCTGCCCGTCGCTCCGCCGGTCCAGGGCTTCGGGCCCGCGGCCGTATCCGAGAGGAACACCTCATGACCGCCCCGCCCCGCGTCCTGACGATCGCCGGCTCCGATTCCGGCGGAGGCGCAGGAGTCCAGGCCGACTTGAAGACCATGCTCGCGCTGGGCGCCCACGGGATGAGCGTGCTCACCGCTGTGACCGCGCAGAACTCCGTGGGTGTGCAGGGGGCTTGGGAGCTGCCCGAGGAGGCGGTACGCGCCCAGTACCGCAGTGTGGTCGACGACATCGGCGTGCAGGCCGTGAAGACGGGGATGCTCTCGTCACCCGGCCTCGTCACCACGGTCGCCGAGTTGCTGTCCGACGTGGGCGTCCCGGTCGTCGTGGACCCGGTGAGCGTCTCCAAGCACGGGGACCGGCTGCTGGCCGACGACGCGCTGGACGCCGTACGGACCCGGTTGCTGCCGCGGGCGACCGTGGCCACCCCGAATCTCGACGAGGTCGCCCAGCTCACCGGGGTGAAGGTGGACGACGAGACGGGCATGCGCCGGGCCGCGGGGCTGCTGCTCGCGTTCGGTCCCCGTTGGGTGCTCGTGAAGGGGGGCCATCTGCCGGGCCAGGCAGTCGACTTGCTCACCGACGGAACATCCGAGCACTGGCTGCGCGCGCCCCGCCACGACAACCGGCACACGCACGGCACGGGGTGCACGCTCGCCTCGGCCATCGCGGTGGGCCTGGCCGAGGGCCTTTCGGTGCCGGAGGCCGTACGACGGGCCAAGACGTACGTGACGGCCGCGATCGAGGCCGGTTTCGCGCTCGGTGCCGGTATCGGACCGGTGGACCACGGGTGGCGGCTGCGCCGCACCGACTGACGCCGCCCGGCGTTCGCCCGGCGTTCGGGCACGGCTGACCCCGCCCGGCGGACGCCCGCCGTTCCGGTACAGCCGATCCCGCCCGGGGTTCGCCCGCCGTTCCGGCACCACGGAATCCCGCCCGGCCAGCGCCCGCGATCCCGGCACGACTGCCCGATTCCCCGGCCGCGACCCTCATTCGGGCACGGCCGGCCCCTCCGTCGGCCACCGCCCGCCCGGAGCCCACACCCCGGCCGGCCAACGGCTCCGCACCTCGGCGCGAGGCTCCCGGGCGTCCGGGTCCGTCCGGCGTCCGAAGGCCCGTCCCACGGTCCGGCACACCTCCTGCCTCGGACGGTGAACACCTCGGCCCCTCCCGGCGTACTGATCGGCACAGCGACAGTCGTCTGCTCGCCCGTCAGGTACGCGGACAGGCAGATCCGGATCCAAGGAGCACACCATGAAGGCGACCGCGCAGATCGGCGTCACAGGGCTCGCGGTGATGGGCCGCAACCTGGCCCGCAACTTCGCCCGGAACGGCTACACCGTCGCCGTCCACAACCGCACCCCCGCACGCACCAAGGCACTGGTCGAGGAGTTCGGGCACGAGGGCTCCTTCGTCGCGGCCGAGTCGGCCGAGGACTTCGTGGCGGCGCTGGAACGCCCCCGACGCCTCATGATCATGGTGCAGGCGGGTGCCGCCACTGACGCCGTCATCGAGGAATTCGCCCCGCTGCTCGAAGACGGCGACGTGATCATCGACGGGGGCAACGCCCACTTCAGCGACACCCGTCGTCGTGAGCAGTCGCTGCGCGAACGCGGCATCCACTTCGTCGGCGCGGGCGTGTCCGGCGGCGAGGAGGGCGCCCTCAACGGGCCGAGCATCATGCCGGGCGGCTCCCCCGAGTCGTACGCCTCGCTGGGCCCGATGTTCGAGTCGATCAGTGCCAAGGTGGACGGCGAGCCGTGCGCCACGCACATCGGCACCGACGGCGCCGGACACTTCGTCAAGATGGTGCACAACGGCATCGAGTACGCCGACATGCAGCTCATCGGCGAGGCCTACGACCTCCTCCGGCGCGTCGGCGGCTACACGCCGCAGCAGATCGCGGAGATCTTCCGGCGCTGGAACAAGGGCCGCCTCGACTCGTACCTCATCGAGATCACCGCCGAGGTCCTCGCGCACACGGACGCCGCCACCGGCGAGCCGTTCGTGGACGTCGTGGTCGACGCCGCCGGGCAGAAGGGCACCGGCCGCTGGACCGTGCAGACCGCCCTGGACCTCGGCTCCCCGGTCACCGCCATCGCGCAGGCGACCTTCGCCCGCGCCGCCTCCAGCCAGGGCGAACTGCGCGCCGCCTACCGGGGCCTGCCCGGCGGCACCCACTGGGACCTGTCGGCGACGGAGGCCGAGCGGTTCACCAGCCAGGTCGAACACGCCCTGTACGCATCGAAGCTGATCGCCTACGACCAGGGCTGGAAGATGATCCTGGACGCCGCCGCCGAGTACGGCTGGGACATCGACCTCGGTGAGGTCGCGAAGATCTGGCGCGGTGGCTGCATCGTCCGCGCGGCGTTCCTCGACCGGATCCGCGCCGCGTACGCCGTCGATCCGGGCCTGGTCAGCCTGCTGTCGGACGCGGGGTTCGCCACCGAGATCAAGGACGCCCAGGTCCCGTGGCGCGAGGTCGTCTCCACGGCCACCCGCAGAGGCGTTCCGGTGCCCGCGTTCTCCGCGGCGCTGTCCTACTACGACACGCTGCGCGCCGACCGGCTGCCGGCCGCCCTGACCCAGGGCCAGCGCGACTTCTTCGGTGCCCACACCTACCGGCGCACCGACCGCCAGGGCAGCTTCCACACGCTGTGGGGCGAGGCGTCCCGCAGCGAGACCGAGGTCCTGTGACGCTGTCGGTCGATGAATGAGCGAGGGGCGGGCCGTACTTCCGTGGTGACGGAAGTACGGCCCGCCCCTCGCTGACGGCCGGGCGTCTCAACCACCGTTCGTGATGGGCTCGTCGATCCCCGTCACGAGGTGCGTCATCACCGCGGCCGGCAGCGACGGGTTGCCGGCCGCCGCTTCCGCCACCTGCCGGTCGGGGTCGGCGAGCAGTTCCACGATCACCCGCGGCGGGAGTGCCGGGTGAGCGGCGGCCACGGGTCTCGCCCGGTCGTCCGCGAGGCAGGAGAGCAGGACCGGGGCGGTCGCGTTCGGGTGCCGGGCGATCTCCCGGAACACCTTCTGCCCGGGTGGTGCCTGCCGGGCCAGGTGTTCCAACAGTGCCGCGCTCGCTCCAGGGTTGACCGCGACCTTGGCGTGGACCCGGGATCCGTGCCGGTCGACCATGGCCAGCAACCGGGCTTCGGTGAGGCCGGGGTGCGGCGCGACGGACTTGACCACCTTCGCATCGGGGTCACTTGCCAGCGCGTCACGTATCTGCGGCGGCAGATCACGGCGTTGGGCCGCCAGCATGCGTGCCGCCGGGTCCGGCGACCGGGCCAGCTCCTTGATCTCGGCGGGAGTCGCGGCGGCGATCCGGGGGAGCAGGGTGGCGCCGACCTTGGCGGTGCGGGCCAGTTCGGTGAGCACGTCGAGCGGGACACGGGGATGCTGTGCGAGGCCCCGGCGCACCTGGACATGAGGGTCCCCCGCCAGTACGCGGATCACGTCCTCGCCGGTCGCGGGGTTCTCGGCGAGGTCGGCGCGGACACCGGGAACGGGGTCCGCGGCAAGCCGTGCGCACACCTGCGGGGGCAGGTCCGGACGGGCCGCGAGCATCCAGCGCAACATCATCGAGGGATGATCCGCGAAAACGACGACCGCTTCGGTGGGTGTCGCGGGGTTGCGGAGTGCGGCGACCTGGATGTCGTGGACCGTGGACTCGTGGGAGCCGTCGCAGGAGGCCCCCGGCAGTAGATCACAGTCCGGCCGGGGGCATTCCGGATCGTGGGTGAAGGGGGTCGCCTCGCGGTCGCAGACCCGGCAGTGTCGCGCGAGAGGCAGTCCCTCGCCGGTGACGAGCGCGGCCAGTATGTGCGCGGGCGTCGCCTCGTTGGCCGCCACGGCGCGGCGCACCTCGGTATGGGGATGCTCCGCGAGCGCGGCGGCCGTTTCCGGTGCGGTCCACAGAGCGAGCTCCGCGACGACGTCCGGATCCGGGTCCGCGGCGAGCGTCTCCACCACGTCGGCGGGGAGGCCGGGGCAGCCGGCCAGCTTCTCCCGGCGCTCCGCCACCGGGTCCGCCGCGAACAGTCGCGCCCACTCCGGGCTGCCGGATCCCTCGTCGAGCAGGGCGAGGGCGGTGTCCGGCCGCGCCACGGGATCGACGTCGGCGGCTGTCAGCCTGCCTTCGCGGGCGAGCCGTACGCCACTCCGCTCGTCGCGCGCGAAGAGGGCGACCGCCTGCGCGTGGCTGAGGTCCTCCCGGCCCGCGAGGTCGATGGCGAGGTCGGTGTCCGCGACCGCGATCAGCCGGTCGACCAGTTCGGACGGCAGGGCCGGGTTGGCGGCGAGACCGCTCAGGACATGGTTCACAGGGGCATCCTGCCTCGGGCCGTGGAGGATCGGCCGGGGTTTTTCCGGCGCGGAGGTCACCGGGCGAAAGGTCCCCGGTGCCGGCCCACGCGTGCGCACGCCTCGCTCGGTGCCCCGCTGTTCATCGGCGCCCAAGGTGGAAATTTCCTTGTCAACGGCTCCTTCAGTACACGAATCGATCTCGCGATACCCGCCCTGACCGGGGCAGATGCTTCGCGCAGGGGCCGTCCGGTCCTCGCCGCGGGACCGACCGGCCTCTGCCACCGCTCGCGCGCGCCGCGATCCCCTTGCACTGTTGGGGTGTAACGAGGAGGTGCGGTGCCATGCGCGGAGCACAGGGTGCGAGGCAGTGGTGCTGGCGCTGGCGGAGGAATCCGCTGCGTCGCCGTGACGACGTCTTCGAGGCGTGGATCGTGCTGATCGTCTGGACGGTGATGGTGCTGGGCGGCACCCTCGCCGGCCTGGTGACCGCCCACGCCGCCGACGAGTCGTTCACGCGGCTGCGCCACGACCGGCACGCCATCCCGGCCATACTGGTCAGCGGTACGGAAAGGGCGGTACCCGCCGGAGAGGGCTCGTCCTTCGACCATGTCCGGGCGACGGTCCGCTGGACGACGCCGGACGGGTCGCCACACATCGGCAGCGCCCTGGTGGAATCCGGGCACAAGGCCGGATCGCACGTGGTGATCTGGACGGATCCGCAGGGCCGGCCCACCACGGCACCGCCGACCACGAGCGCCGCGGCCACCGAGTCCACCCTGCTGGGCGTCGCCGCCGCCGTGGCCCTGGGCGGCCTGGTCTTCGGCGTGGGCGGCCTCGTCCGGTGGCGGCTCGACCAGCGGCGCTACCGCCGGTGGGAGCGCGAGTGGGAGCGGCTCGGACCGCAGTGGGGGCACAAGACGCCCTGACCCGGTGCGTCCAGCCCCACGGTCGGGGCCACTGATCCCCGGCAGGAGTCAACCGGCCTAAGCCGTAAGGCACTTCCGCCGTAAGGCACTCCTGCGATACGGGACTTCTGCGGTACTGGATTTCTGCGGTGCGGGACTTCACGCCTCCCGGACGGTGTTGCCGTCCGGGAGGCGTTCGGCGGCGACGGGGTCCGGGACGGTCAAGGCGTGGATGGCGCGCGGCACGGCACGCGGAACCGGCAGTCTCCTTCCGCGGAAGCCTCCGGCCCGGGCCGGTGCCATGCGGCCCGTGAAGGGGGGCCGGACGGCCCATGGCGGCGGGCGGACCGCGGGTGGAGATTGGAGGCGGAAGGGTCGGGCGCCAGGAAGAGGCAGGATCATGAACACTTCCACCACATCCACCATGCTGCGGGCGCTGCCCGCCCACCAGCAGGAACGGCTGCTGCGCATGGCCCGCGAGGTGTCGTTCCCCGAGGGCACCCGGCTGTTCGAGGAAGGCCGTCACGCGGACAGGTTCTGGATCATCCGGACCGGGACGGTGTCGCTCGACATGCGGGTCCCGGGTCGCCGTGCGGCCGTCATCGAGATCCTCGGTCACAACGAACTCGTCGGTTGGTCCTGGCTGTTCGCCCCGCACACCTGGCATCTGGGCGCCGAGGCGACGAGCCCGGTGCGCGCCTACGAGTTCGACGCCGAGGACGTCCGGGCACTGTGCCGCGAAGACCCCGAGCTGGGAATGGCCGTGGCCCAGTGGGCGGGCGAGATCGTCGGCCACCGGCTCCAGTCGGCCCGGACCCGGCTGCTCGACCTGTACGCCCCTTACGGCAGCGGCAGCGCGCGCTGACCACCGGCGTCGCGCGGACCGGTGAGCCTGCCGTCGACCTCGGCGGGGAATCCCGTGCAGACTCGAATGGGGCCGGTCGGCCCTAGTGCATCGGGGCCGGAAGCGCAAGGATCGACCCTGAGCGGGCTCACGGTCTGCTGTCCATTACTGAATAAGGGGTCGTCATGGCCGAGGCGCGTACGTTCTCCGAGCGGAACCCGATCAGGGTCTTCCTGCTGGACGACCACGAGGTGGTGCGCCGCGGTCTCACGGACCTGCTGGACGCCGAGCCCGACATCTCGGTGGTCGGCGACGCGGGCAACGTGGAGCACGCCCTGCTGCGCGGCCCCGCACTGCGCCCCGACGTGGCCGTTCTCGACGTACGCCTGCCGGACGGCGACGGCATCACCGTCTGCCGGGAACTGCGCAGCCAGATGCCCGAGCTGTCCTGCCTGATGCTGACGTCCTTCGACGACGAGGAAGCGCTGCTCGACGCGATCATGGCCGGGGCGGCGGGCTACGTACTGAAGCAGATCAAGGGTTCCGACCTGGTCTCCGCGGTCCGCACCGTCGCGTCCGGCCAGTCGATGCTGGACCCCACGACGACCGCCCGGCTGATGCGCAAGCTGCGCACGGACCCGGCCGAGGAACCGCCCCTCTCGCCCGAGCTCGCCGGCCTCTCGCCGCGTGAGCGGGACATCCTCGCGCTGATCGGGGGCGGGCTCACGAACCGCGAGATCGGCAAGGAGCTCTATCTCTCCGAGAAGACGGTGAAGAACCACATCTCCCGGCTGCTGGCCAAGCTCGGCGTCCAGCGCCGCGTCCAGGCCGCGGTCCTGGCCAACCAGCTCGAACACCCGGAAGCGGCCGGCCACCACTCCACGCGCTGAGCCCCGCTCCGGTCGGCCCCCGGTCACCGTCCCCGACCCCGGTCCCCGGTCCCCGGTCATCGTCGCCGTTCCGGCAGCGTGAGGGTGCAGGACTCACCCGGCGCCACCGTGACCGTGCGGTCCGCCAAGGTGATGTCGATCGGCGGCTCGTCCGACGCCGGCACGCTCACCATCAGCCTCCCCGCGCTCAGGTGCAGCTGCACACCACGATGCCCCCGGTAGCGGAGCGCGAGACCGTACTCGGACAGCTCCGGCAGCGGGACCGGGTCGAACCGCAGGGCTCCGCCGCGGGTCTCGAGACCGGTCAGCCCGCGCTGGACGAGATCGAGGGTGCCCGCCATCGCGCCCAGGTGGATGCCCTCCCCCGTGGTGCCGCCCTGAAGGTCGGCGATGTCGCCCCGCAGAGCCTCGTGGATGTACGTCCAGGCCTCGGCGCGCCGGGCCCGGCCCAGCACCCAGCCGTGCACGAGACTGCTCAGCGTCGAACCGTGGCTCGTGCGGCTCAGGTAGTGGTCGACGGTGCGCCGCCAGAGGGTGTCGTCGACCTCGTGTCCGAGCCTGCGGAACAGAGCGCCGAGTTCGGCCGGCGCGAAGAGATAGCCCAGCATCAGCACGTCCGCCTGCTTCGAGGCCTGGTAGCGGTTGACGCTGTCGCCCTCGGCCTCCAGGATCCGGTCGAGCCGCCGGATGTCGCCGTACCGGTCCCGGTAGCCCTCCCAGTCGAGCTCCGCGAGGTCGCCGTACCCCTCGAACTGGCTGACGACACCGGAGTGGAAGGGCACGTGCAGTCCGCTCGACACGTCGTGCCAGAGGTCGAGTTCGGCGGGGTCGAGGCCGGTCCGCTCCACGAGGTCCCGGCGCAGCAGCTCGGGCAGCTCGCCCAGCACGTCGAGGGTCCGGGCGAGCACCCAGGCGGCCGTCACATTGGTGTACGCGTTGTCGTCGAGGCCGGGCCGGATGGAGTCCGGGTAGGCGTCGTGGTACTCGTCGGGGCCGACGACACCGCGGATCCGGTAGCGGCCGAGGGTGCCGTCGTACTCGGCGAAGCCGGCCCAGAAGCGGGCGATCTGCACGAGCATCTCGATGCCCTTGGTGTGCAGGAACTCGGTGTCGCCGCTCGCCTCGCAGTACTGCCACACGTTGTACGCGATCGCCGACCCGACGTGGTGCTGGAGGTGCGAGTGGTCGGCCAGCCAGCGGCCGGAACGCGGGTTCAGGTGCAGTTGCTGGGTCTCCTCCCGCCCGTCGCTGCCGCTCTGCCACGGGTACATCGCGCCGGTGCGGCCGGCGTCCTGGGCCGCCCGGCGGGCCCGCTCCAGACGGCGGTGACGATAGGTGAGCAGGGCGCGGGAGACCTCGGGGAAATGGAGGTTCAGGTACGGCAGCACGAACAGTTCGTCCCAGAAGACGTGCCCCCGGTAGGCCTCGCCGTGCAGCCCGCGCGCCGGGACTCCGACGTCGAGCTCCGCGGTGTGCGGGGAGAGCGTCTGGAGCACGTGGAACTGGTGCAGACGCAGGATCGGTCCCACGCTGCCCGGCACGTCCAGTTCGGCCTTGCGCCACAGTGCCTGCCACGCGGTGCGATGGGTGTCCAGCAGCCCCTCGAAGTCCGCGGCCCGCCCGACCCGGTCGACGGCCGCGTCCAGCGGGTCCTTGATCGCCGTGTCGTGGGAGGTGTGCAGGGCCACGGTCTTGTCCACCGTCACCG
Source organism: Streptomyces sp. NBC_00659 (assembly GCF_036226925.1). Lineage (NCBI taxonomy): Bacteria > Bacillati > Actinomycetota > Actinomycetes > Kitasatosporales > Streptomycetaceae > Streptomyces > Streptomyces sp. NBC_00659. The sequence continues at coordinate 1,039,065 of NZ_CP109031.1, forward strand.
TCCGGCCGTCGGCCAGCGCGATCCTGAGCGTCTGGGTGGCGCGTCCCGGGGTGTGCGCGTCCGTCGTCTCGGCGGGAGCGTCCGTGACGGTACGGGCGGCCAGTCCGATGCCGATCTCCGAGGCGGAGGTGCGGCAGCGGAGCCAGACCGTGTCCGGTTTCCCGGTGCCGGTCCTGACGTCCGTGAGGTGGCGGGAGGCGAGGGAGCGATAGCGCTCGACTCCGCTGTTGGTGACCGTCCCGTCGAGTGCCGACTCGATCTCGACAGGTCCGGACCAGCCCTCGGCCGTCACCTGCGTGCGCAGCAGGGCGAGGTGGGGATCGGCCATGTGGACCAGGCGCAGCTGCCGCACGGCCAGGCGCCGGCCCTCCTCGTCCTCGTAGCGCACGGTGCGTTCCAGGGTGCCCGCGACCAGGTCGAGGCGCAGCCGGTGGTCGAGCAGCCGGTGGGAGTCGGGGGTGAGCCAGGTCCCGGTGGCGGTCCGCACACGCAGGGGCAGCCAGTTGGGGAGGTTGACCATGTCCTCGTTCTCGACCTGGTGCCCGGCCACCTGTGAGGTCAGACGGTTGTAGCAGCCCGCCGCGTACGTGGCCGGGTAGTGGACGGAGTCGGCGGAGCACTCCGGGGCCGCGCCCCGGGTCGCGAAGTACCCGTTGCCGAGGGTGCACAGCGATTCGCGCAGACGTTCCTGCGCCGGGTGGTAGCCCTCGTAGTTCCAGGTGAGGTCGTCCATGCCTTCATCCTCCGGTACGGGCGGCCCGCCGGCCTCGCGGCACACGCGGGGCGGCGGCGGGCCTGTCCCGTGAGCGTCGGCCGTGGACGCGTACGGTCCCGGGTGACGCCCTGCTCCGGCCGCGGGCTCGGCCCCTCAGCCGGTCCAGGTCCAGTCCGCGACCTCGGGAAGGTCGGTGCCGTGTTCGCGGATCCAGATGTCGTGGCGGGAGCGGGCGTCGGCCATCTTCTGGCGCAGGACGGCGGCGCGGACGCCGAGGCTGGGGACGCGGTCGACGACGTCCATGACCAGCCGGTAGCGGTCCATGTCGTTGCGGACGACCATGTCGAAGGGGGTCGTGGTGGTGCCCATCTCCTTGTAGCCGCGCACATGGAGGTTCCCGTGGCCGGTGCGGCGGTAGGCGAGGCGGTGGATGAGCCAGGGGTAGCCGTGGTAGGCGAAGATCACCGGTTTGTCGGTGGTGAACAGTCCGTCGTACTCGAAGTCGCTCATCCCGTGCGGGTGTTCCTCGCTCGGCAGCAGCCGGGTCATGTCGACGACGTTGACGACCCGGACGGCGAGCTCGGGCAGATGGCGGCGCAGCAGGTCGGAGGCGGCCAGGATCTCCTGGGTGGGGACGTCGCCCGCGCAGGCGAGGACGACATCGGGGTCCCGGGCGCCGTCGGCGGTTCCCGCCCAGTCCCAGATGCCGGCGCCGCGGGCGCAGTGGGCGCGGGCCTCGTCCATGGAGAGCCAGTCGAAGCAGGGCTGCTTGCCGGCGACGACGACGTTCACGTAGTCGCGGCTGCGCAGTGCGTGATCCACCACGGACAGCAGGGTGTTGGCGTCCGGCGGGAGGTAGACGCGCACGACCTCGGGACTCTTGTTGAGGACGTGGTCGACGAAGCCCGGGTCCTGGTGCGAGAAGCCGTTGTGGTCCTGGCGCCAGACATGTGAGGTGAGCAGGTAGTTGAGGGAGGCGATCGGGGCGCGCCAGGGCAGTTCGCGTGAGGTCCTCAGCCATTTGATGTGCTGGTTGACCATGGAGTCGACGATGTGCACGAAGGCCTCGTAGCAGGAGAACAGTCCGTGCCGGCCGGTGAGGGTGTAGCCCTCCAGCCAGCCCTGGCAGAGGTGTTCGGAGAGGATCTCCATGACGCGGCCGTGCCGGTCCAGGTGTTCGTCCACGGGCAGGATCTGTGCCTGCCAGGCCTTGCCGCTGGCGCCGAAGACGGCGCCCAGGCGGTTGGAGGCCGTCTCGTCGGGGCCGACCAGCCGGAAGTCGCGGCGCTCCGAGGTCTTGCTCATGACGTGTTCGAGGAGGCCGCCGAGGACCCGGGTCGGCTCGTGCACGGTGGCTCCGGGCTTGTCCACGGGGACGGCGAAGCGGTCCAGGGGCGGGAGCGGGAGATCGCGCAGGAGGAGGCCGCCGTTGGCGTGCGGGGTGGCGCCCAGACGCCGGGAGCCCTCGGGCACGCAGGCCAGCACGTCGGCGACCGGCCGTCCCTGGGCGTCGAAGAGTTCCTCGGGGCGGTAGGAGCGCAGCCAGGTCTCCAGCTGCCGCAGGTGTTCGGGGTTCTCACGGACTCCGGCGAGGGGCACCTGATGGGCGCGCCAGGTTCCTTCGACGGGCTCGCCGTCGACCTCGGCGGGGCCGGTCCAGCCTTTGGGGGTGCGCAGGACGACCATGGGCCAGCGGGCCCGCTCGGTGACGCCTTCCTCGCGGGCCGTGCGCTGGAGGAGCGCGATCCGGTCCAGGGCCCGGTCGAAGGCGGCGGCCATGGCGCGGTGCACCTGGGCGGGGTCGTCGCCGGTGACATGGATGGGTTCGTGGCCGTATCCGCGCAGCAGTTCGTCGAGTTCGGCCTCCGGGAGCCGGGAGAGCACGGTCGGATTGGCGATCTTGTAGCCGTTGAGGTGCAGAATCGGCAGGACGGCGCCGTCGTGGACCGGGTCGAGGAACTTGTTGGAGTGCCAGGACGCGGCGAGCGGTCCCGTCTCCGCCTCGCCGTCACCGATCACGCAGGCGACGAGCAGTCCGGGGTTGTCGAAGGCGGCTCCGTAGGCGTGGGCGAGGGAGTAGCCGAGTTCGCCTCCCTCGTGGATGGAGCCGGGCGTCTCGGGGGCGACGTGGCTGGGCACTCCGCCGGGGAAGGAGAACTGCCGGAACAGCCTCTCCATGCCCTCGCGGTCCCGTGGCACGGAGGGGTACGTCTGGCTGTACGTGCCCTCCAGCCAGGAGTTCGCCAGCACGGCCGGGCCGCCGTGCCCGGGACCCCATACGCACAGCGCGTCCAGGCCGCGTGCCTTCACGACGCGGTTGAGGTGGGTGTGGACCAGGTTGAGGCCGGGCGAGGTGCCCCAGTGGCCGAGCAGGCGGGGCTTGATGTGCGCGGGAGTCAGGCGCTGGGTGAGCAGCGGGTTGGACATCAGATAGATCTGGCCCACGGCAAGGTAGTTGGCGGCCCGCCAGTGGGCGTCCAGAGTGCGCAGTTCGTCGTCGGTCAGTACGGTGCTGTCCTGGTGTTCGGCCTTGGGCATGGAGACTCCGTCGGTCATCGGGGTACGTCGGCAAGGCGGGGCGTCGCAGCGCTTCACAGGAGGCGTCATCGGGCGGAGGAGGCGGCATGGCCGAGGAGAAGACGGCGAAGGTGCCGCGTGAGACGTACGAGCGGGAGCTGCTGCGTCTGCAGACGGAGCTGGTGAAGCTCCAGGAGTGGGTGCGGACCGAGGGCGCCCGTGTGGTGGTGGTCTTCGAGGGCCGGGACGCGGCGGGCAAGGGCGGCACGATCAAGCGGGTGGCGGAGCATCTGAACCCGCGTCTCGCACGGATCGCTGCGCTGCCGACGCCCACCGAGCGCGAGCGCACCCAGTGGTACTTCCAGCGGTATGTGGAGCATCTGCCGGCCGCCGGGGAGATCGTGCTGTTCGACCGGAGCTGGTACAACCGCGCCGGGGTCGAGCACGTCATGGGCTTCTGCACGAAGGAGGAGCATCAGCTCTTCCTCCGCCAGTGTCCGATCTTCGAGCGGATGCTGGTGGAAGCGGGGGTGCTGCTGCGCAAGTACTGGTTCTCGGTGAGCGACGCGGAGCAGCAGAAGCGGTTCCGGCGCCGGCTGCATGACCCCACGCGGCGCTGGAAGCTGTCGCCCATGGACCTGGAGTCGATCACCCGCTGGGAGGCCTACTCCCGGGCGAAGGACGAGATGCTGGTGCACACGGACATCGTCGAGGCGCCGTGGTTCGTGGTCGAGAGCGACGACAAGCGCCGCGCCAGGCTGAACATGATCGCCCATCTGCTGTCCACCGTCCCGTATCGCGAGGTGCCGCCGCCGGTTCTGGAGCTGCCCGACCGGCCGCCGTCGACGGGTTACGTCCGCCCGCCGCGCGATCTGCAGACGTTCGTCCCCGACCACGCGGCGAGCCTGTAGGGCGCTCATACCCGCTGGGGTACGACGGCCACGGGGCAGGCCGCGTGGTGCAGGGCGGTGTGGGCGACCCTGCCGAGCTGCATCCCGATGTGCCCGTGGCTGTCCTGCCGCCGGACCCCGACGACGAGCAGATCGGCCTCTGTGGAGGCGTCCAGCAGCACGTTGCGGGCGGTCCCCTCGACGGTGCGCCGGTGCACGTCCACGGCCGGATGATCGGCCGCGGCGCCGCTCAGCGCCTTGTCCAGGATCTCCACCGCCTGCTGTTCGTACACGCGGGCGGGATCGCCTGTCATCAGCGGGTGACCGGTGCTCTCGTGGGCGGGGCGCCGCCAGGCCCGTACGGCCTCCAGGGGAACCCCGCGTTCCGACGCCTCCCGGAAGGCGAAGCGGGTGGCGGCCAAGCCGAGCGCGGGATCCCCGACCTCGAGGACGACCCGCCGGTACCGGCCGGCTCCGCCCCGGTTGTCGTGGCTGCCGCGCAGCACGATCACCGGGCAGTGGGCGCGAGCGGCGACCGTGAGGCTCACCGACCCGAGGAGCTTCTCGGCGACACCGCTGCGGCCCCGCGACCCGAGCACCAGCGCGGTGGCGTTCAAGCCTTCCCCGAGCAGCGCGCTCACCGCGTCGTCGGGCACCACCTCGGTGGTGACCCGCACGGCGGCGTCGCGACGCCGGGCGCGCCGGGCGGCGGCCTCCACGACCCTGTCGGCCATGATCTGCTCGGAGTACCTGCCCAGCCCCTCGGCGAGGGCGGCGCCTTCGTAGCGTTCCCAGAGCGAGGCGTACACCAGGCGCAGCGGCAGACCGCGCAGGGCGGCCTCGTCCGTGGCCCAGTCCACGGCGCGCATTCCGGGCTCGGACCCGTCGACACCGACGACGAGGGGCAGGTCCACGACGCTCAGTTCCCTTCGCCGAAGTCGAAGACGATCCGGGCCTGGATCCGGCCGTGCAGCACCTCGTCGATGGACTCGTTGACGGACGCGAGGGGCCGGGACTCGCGGATGACCCTGGTCCGGCCCGCGGCGTGCAGTTCGAAGACCTCGGCCAGGTCCTGCCGGGTGCCGACGATGGAGCCGATCACGGAGGTGCCGTTGAGCACGGTCTCGAAGATCGGGACCGGGATCGTGCCGTGCGCCGGCATCGCGACCATGACGAGTTTTCCGCCGCGCCGCAGTCCCTTGTACACCGCGGAGAAGGCGTCCTCGTTCACCGCGAGCGCCAGCGCGGCGTGCGCGCCGCCGTGGCGCCTGAGGACCTCGCCGGGGTCCTCCTTACGGGCGTCGATCACGATGTCGGCGCCGAGTTCCGAGGCCAGTTCGAGTTTCTCGTCGGTGACGTCGATCGCCGCCACGGTGGCACCGGCGATCTTCGCGTACTGCAGGGCCAGGTGGCCGAGTCCGCCCACGCCGGAGATGGCGACGAGCTGGCTGGGCCTGACGTCGGCGACTTTCAGGGCCTTGTACGTGGTCACACCGGCGCAGGTGAGCGGGGCCGCGTCGAGCGGGGAGATCCCCTCGGGCACCGGCTGGGCGAAGTCGGCCCAGGCGAGCATCTTCTCGGCGTAGCCGCCGTCGCACCCGTAACCGGTGTTGATCTGCTGCTCGCACAGCGTCTCCCAGCCGGAGAGACAGTGTTCGCAGCGTCCGCAGGCCTTGCCGAGCCAGGGCACGGCGACCCGCTGTCCCACGGTGAGATGGGTGACTCCGTCGCCCAGCGCCTCGACGAGGCCGACGCCCTCGTGTCCGGGGACGAACGGCGGGCTGGGCTTGACCGGCCAGTCGCCGTTGGCGGCGTGGATGTCGGTGTGGCAGAGCCCGGAGGCCTCCACCCGGACGCGGACCTGGCCGGGGCCGGGCTCGGGGTCCGGCCGGTCCTCGATGACCAGCGGCTCACCGAACGCTCGTACGACTGCTGCCTTCATGGGATGTCTCTCCTTGCACGATCGGGCCGCGACCGGTACTCGGCCGGGAGCGGCCCGTGGTGATCAGGGGTGCGGGACGACGGCGACGGGGGCGGTGGAGTGGTGCAGCACGGCGTGCGTGACGGGCCCGATGTGGGCGCCGAGCGCGGCGCCGCGGACCCGGCGGCCCACCACGACGAGCGAGGCCTCCCGGGAGGCGTCGACGAGGTGGTTGGCCGGCTTTCCGGACAGGGAGTCCTCGATGATCTCCACGGCCGGGTACTTCTCGCGCCAGGGCCGCAGCGCTTCCGTCATGGCGGCGGCGTCCTCGGCGGCCAGCCGGGCGTTCATCTTCAGGTCCGGGGGCAGCCCGTACGCGATGTAGGGCGGCTCGTTCCAGGAGTGCACGACCCGCAGCGCCGTGGCACGCAGCAGGGCCGCCTCGAAGGCGAAGCCGATCAGCGCGTCGTCCGGGGTGCCGGTGTCCAGCCCGAGCACGACGGGGCGGAAGGCCGCGAGGGCGGACGGGATGCCCGTCGGATCCGTCAGATGCTCGTCCGCGGCCTGTTCACCGGCGCGTACGAACACGACGGGACGCCCGGCGTGTGCCGCGACGGCCAGGCCGACCGAGCCGACCATGAAGCCGCCGACGCCGCTGAGCCCACGGGTGCCGAGGACCAGGAGTTCGGCGTCGTCCGCGGCCTTGAGCAGTACCTCGGCCGGCCGGCCGTTGAGCTGCTCCGCGGTGACGTCGACTCCCGGGTGGCGCTCCCGTAGCCCTTCGGCTGCTTCGCGCGGGATCCGCTCGCTCCAGTGCTGGTGGGTCTCGGCGCCGAGCAGTGGTGCCTGGGCCATGGGGTCCGGGGCGGCTTCCCATACGTTGACCAGCCTGACCGGCAGGGCGCGCAGCCGCGCCTCGCGGGTGGCCCATTCGGCGGCGGCGAGGCTCTCGGGAGAACCGTCGAGGCCTACGGTGACAGTGCGGGGCATGGTGTCCACCTCCTGAATCGGGCCCGGTCCGGGTCCGATTCCAGGGTCGTGTCGAAACGGTCGGGTGGGGCAGGGGCCGCTGGTCCCCGGTGGGGGCCGTTCGGCCCAAGCCGGGCCACCGGGCCGCACGGGAGGGCGGAACCCTCCAGAGCTCCCGTCTCCCGCCCGGGGCCGGCACGGCCGGCGACCGGTGCGCCTGACCGACGGCTCGGCCGGGAGCCCACCGACACGGGGGGCGCGTCGCCCGCGGAGACGGCGCGGGGACGAGGGCGAGGACGATCAGGAAAGCCGCGTGGACGAGGTGGTGGTGGTCGGCGAACGGATCGACCGCCGCGTTCTCCGTGAGCCGTCGGCCAGGTACTGGCGGGCACCTGCTCGGCGACCCACATCAGCCCCACCATTACCGTGCCCGCAACCGCGCAGATCCGCAGCACGAATCCGCCGATCAGGGCGAGGCCCATGCCGGGCGGCCCGGCCGCGAAGGGCCGGTGGACCCGGGTGCCACCGGCCTGGGGGCGGCGCGGGTCCACCCCGTCGATCCGGTAGGAACACCGTCGGATCGGCAACCCTTGTTGGGCGAGTCTCCGTCGCTCCGGCTCATTCCGAACGGGTGCGTGGCCGGCCGCGGCCGGCTGTCGGCCGTTTCAGCCCTCGGCCGTGCCGGGGCCCGTCTGGCGCAGGCAGCGCTCCAGGCGCCGCAGGAAGCCGTCGAAGGACTCGTCCGCGGGCCAGGTCTCGTACGCCGTGAGGGTGGCGGCCACCGCGATGTTCAGCTGCAGGGTCGCGGTGAGCTCGTCGGACCCCGCCGCCCCCGTCGATCCGTCGGGCCCGGTGGTCCGGGACGCCACCCAGCTCCTGAGGTCGGAGAAGAACTGCTCGCCGAAGTTCTGCGCCGACTGGGCGAAGGCGGGCGACTGCGCCTTGAGGCGGCGCAGCAGCGGCATGCCGTCGCGCAGGCTCTCGCAGAACCCCGTGAGGATCGCGGTCAGGGAGTCCCAGAGCGGCTCGTCGGCGGGGCGGTCCCGCATCAGCTCCTGCCATGAGCGCCGCTCCTCGGGGTCCTGGTCGAGGAGTACGGCCTCCTTGCCGGCGAAGTAGTTGAAGAAGGTGGCCCGCGAGACGTTCGCCGCGGCCGCGATCTGCTCGACGGTCGTGGCCTCGTAACCCTGCTCCTCCACGAGCCGCAGCGCGGCCTCCCGGATGGCGCGCCAGGTCGCCAGCTTCTTGCGCTCCCGCAGGCTCATGCGCTCTCCCCTTGCACGGTCTTTCCCATAGGGGCATCCTACGGACCACTTCCTGGATGAGTACATTTTTGGACGCGTCTAAATTTTTGCGTTACGGTGGAGTCCGACCCCGGAGGTACGCCCCGACGGCCCACCCCTCCGAAGGAGAAGTCATGAGCAAGGTCTGGTTCATCACCGGTACGTCCCGCGGTCTCGGCCGCGCGTTCGCCGAGTCCGCGCTCGAGCGCGGGGACAAGGTCGCCGCGACCGCCCGGAACACGGCCGCGCTGGACGACCTGGTCACCAAGTACGGCGAGGCCGCGGTCCTTCCGCTGGCACTCGACGTCACCGACAAGGCCGCCGTCACCGCCGCGGTGGCCGCCGCGCACGAGAAGTTCGGCCGCCTCGACGTCGTGGTCAACAACGCCGGCTACGGCATGTTCGGCATGATCGAGGAGATAACCGAGCAGCAGCTGCGCGACCAGATGGAGACGAACCTGTTCGGCGCCTTCTGGGTCACGCAGACCGTCCTGCCGATCCTGCGCGCCCAGGGCAGCGGCCACATCGTGCAGGTCTCGTCCGTCGGTGGCGTCGCCGCGTTCCCTTCCCTCGGCGCGTATCACGCCTCCAAGTGGGCCCTCGAAGGCTTCAGCGAGGCCCTCGCCCAGGAGGTCGCGGGCGCAGGGATCAAGGTCACCATCGTCGAGCCCGGCGGCTTCAGCACCGACTGGGCCGGCTCCTCCGCCGGCCAGGCCGAGCCCAACCCCGCCTACGACCAGGTCCGCACGGCCATCACGGCCCGCCTGGGCAACGCCCGGTACGCCGGCCCCGCCGACGCCGCCGCCGCCCTGCTGCAGATCGTCGACGACGAGAACCCGCCGCTGCGCGTGCTCTTCGGCACCGAACCCATCGAGATCATCGAGCCCCTCTACGCCCAGCGCCTGCGGACCTGGTCCGACTGGCAGCACGTCTCCCGGACCGCCCAGGGCTGACCGGCCCGACCGGTCCGGCACGCTCCACGCATTCCCCCCACACGAACTCGTCAGGAGTCCTCTCTCATGTCCGCATCCCAGAAGTCCCCCGCCTTCGGAGCCACCTCGACCGCCGCCGAGGTGCTCGACGGAGTCGATCTGCACGGCCGCCGGGCCGTGGTCACCGGTGCCGGTTCCGGTATCGGCGTGGAGACGGTCCGCGCGCTCGCCGCGGCGGGCGCCGACGTCACCCTGGCCGTACGCGACACCGATGCGGGCGCCGCCGTGGCGACCCGCCTGCGGGACGAGCTTCCGTCCTCCGCCGGGACGCTGTCGGTGGGCCGGATCGAGCTGTCCGACCTGGCGTCGGTCGCGGCGTTCACCGCGGCCTGGAGCGGCCCGCTCCACATCCTGGTCAACAACGCCGGCGTGATGTCCCCGCCGCGGATCACCCGTACCCCCGAGGGCCGGGAGTGGCAGTTCGGCGTCAACCACCTGGGCCACTTCGCGCTGGCCACCGGCCTCCGCCCCGCGCTCGCCGCCGCCGGCGGCGCCCGCGTGGTCGCGGTCAGCTCGATCGGCCATCTCTTCTCCCCGGTCGTCTTCGACGACCTGGACTACCGCTACCGCCCCTACGACCCCTGGACGTCCTACGGCCAGTCCAAGACCGCCACCACCCTGTTCGCCGCCGGCGCCGCCGAACGCTGGGCCGACGACGGGATCACCGCGAACGCCGTGATGCCCGGCAACGTCGCCGCCACCGGCCTGGCCCGCAACACCGACATGGACGCCGTGGCCGGGATGCTCGCCGCCGGCGAACTCGTCCTGCCCCCGGGCAAGACCGTCGAACAGGGCGCCGCCACCACCGCCCTGATGGCCGGCTCGCCCTCCGTGGCCGCCGTCACCGGCCGCTACTACGAGGACTGCGCCGAGGCCCAGCCCGTCACCGAACGCGCGGGCGCCCTCGCCGGCGTCGCCCCCTACGCCCTCGACCGCGACAACGCGGCACGCCTGTGGACCGTGTCCGAGGCGTTCCTCCGCTAGCCCGGAGCGCGGAAGGACAGCCGCACGTCCGCGGAAGGCGAGGCCTCCGTACGCGAGTTCGCCAGGCCGCGTACGGAAGCCCCCACTCGGACGAAACGGCACACGACCGGCCGCCCTGGAACCGCCCTGCACGGCGGCCCTTCATCGGTCGGCGGCCTTCAAGCGGCCCAGCGCGGCGTCTGCGCGTACTTCGGCAGGACTCGGCAGGCTCACGGTGGTTCCCGTCCTGGGCGACGAAGAGATCGGGCGCCGACCGAGCGCGCGGGTTCGACTAATCCGTGCCGGTTCCGGCCCCGTGCAGCATCCGGGCCACCAGCAGGGCGCCTCCCGCCGCCGCCCCCACCGCTCCCACCGCTCCCACGGCCAGGAAACCGCCGGAGGAACGCCAGGACAGTACCGACCACCGCGACTGCGCGGAGAACAACGATCCTGTACTCAGCCACGAACCGGTCGAGATCAGTGACAGGGCGGAACCGATCGAGCCGACCGACAAGGCGCTGCCGATCGAGCCGACCGACAAGGCCGAACCGACGGACCCCACGGACAGCACCGATCCCACGGAGCCGATCGACAGCACGGAATCCTTTGACCACAACGACAGCACCGAACCAGAGGGCGTACCAGGGACCGACCGTACGGACAGCTTTGTCATGAGGCCATCTTGCCCCGGGCCGCTCCGCCCCGGGCGGTTGTCGACGGATGACGCGGGTCTCGCGTGAGGGACCTTCCGGCATCCGGCTTCAGAGCGTGGACCGTTCGCCCGCCGCGCCGAGCGTGTCGGCCAGCTGTCCCAGCAGCGAGCGCAGCAGTTCGTCGTCCCCGTCGTTCAGCACCGGCCAGCGCGCGCGGACCTCGCGGTCCAGGCGCCGCCAGTACGTCCGGCCGCGCGGGGTGAGGTGGGCGAGGATGCGGCGCCGGTCGTAAGGGTCGACGCGGCGATAGAGGAGGTTCTGGTCCACGAGGTGGTCGACGAGTCTGGTGAGCGTCGCCGGCGGGAGGAAGACCGCCTCGGCGATCGCGGTCATGGGGTGGCCCGCGCCGTCGGAGAGCAGCGCGAGGACCCGCCAGGCGTCGAGGGAGCAGCCGTCCTCGTCCAGCACGGACTGGAGCCGCCGTGCCGCCAGGCGCTCCGCCCGCGTCAGCAGCTGCATCAGATCCTGGGGCTGACGCGGCGATGGGGTCGGCATCCTGCTCCTCGCTCCCGGGGGGTGTACATGGTACGAGACGGATTGGAGTTCACCGCGTCGACCCGGAATCATGACGCCATGTTCCGGCCCGATGCGCCCGTGCCCGACTGGTTCACGGCAGACGACTCCGTGTTCGGCGTGGCCCTCGTCCTTCCCCTGCAGGGATCGGCGGGCATCTTCGGGCCCACCTGCGAACTGTGCGCGCAACTGGCGGCGGAGGAGGTCAACCGCGCGGGCGGGGTACTCGGCAAGGAGCTGCGCCTGCTGCCCGTGGACGGGGGTGGCACACCACGCGAAGTCGCGGACCATGTCGAGGCGTTGGTGGACCTGGGGGCCGTGCAGGGGGTCACGGGCTGGCACATCTCCTCGGTGCGCCAGGCCCTCGCCCCGAGAATCGCGCATCGGGTTCCCTACGTCTACACCGCCCTGTACGAAGGCGGTGAGCACACCGCCGGGGTGTTCCTCACGAGCGAGACACCGCGTGACCAACTACGCCCGGCCATGGGCCTGCTGGCGCACGAGCGCGGGCTGCGCCGCTGGTTCGTGGTGGGCAACGACTATGTGTGGCCGCGCCGTACGGCCCGAGCCGCTCACGTGTACGCGCGTGAGTCCGGCGGCAGCATCCAGGGAGAGGTGTATCTGCCGCTGGGCACCCATGACTTCGGTGCGGTGCTGCGCCGGATCGAGCGCACGGAGGCGGATGGCGTCATCATGCTGCTGGTCGGCAGTGACGCGGTGCGCTTCAACCGGGCGTTCGCCGCGGCCGGCCTCGACACCCGGTGCCTCCGGCTGAGCACCCTGATGGACGAGAACATGCTGATGGCCAGCGGCCCTTCGGCCACGGTGGATCTCTACAGCACGGCCGGGTTCTTCGCTTCCCTCGCCGGCCAGGACACCCTGGACTTCCACGGACTGTACGCAGGCCGATTCGGGATCGAGGCGCCGGCTCTCGGCAGTTTCGGCGAATCCTGTTACGAGGGCGTGCTGTTGCTCGCCGCGCTCATCGGCCGGGCCGGAACCCTCGAGGTGTCGGCGATCGGGGCAGCGGCCGAGACCGTGTCCTACGAGGGGCCACGGGGGCTGCTCCATCTGCGCGGCGGTCATGTGCGCCAACGCATCTACCTGGCACGGGCCGAGGGGCTGGACTTCGACGTGGTCGCCGAGCTCGACCTTCACGAACCCGGCTCTTGACACCGGCTCGTCGGCGCCAAGATACTTCCCGCAGGAAGTAATCAGAATGCCTCGGGCGTGTCATGAATTCGGATGCCGAATTCCGCCCCGGGCATTTTTTGTTGCCCTCCCGAGCGCCCCCGAACACATCATGAGAGCGGGAAGATACGGCCGGGAAAGTACAGCGAAACACCTTGGAAACAGGGCGACTTGAGGCTGTGGACCGCACTTCAGGAGGTTGTCTCCTCCACAGCCCGAGGGGGTTCTATTGTCCAGCGGTTCCCGAATTCTCCGACGCCGGATCGCAGCCGGTGCCGCCGTGCTCGCGACCGTCGTCGCACTCTCCGCGTGCGGCGCCAAGACCGACGCGGGCGGTACGTCCGACAAGGCCGCGAAGGCGGACGTGAGCGGCGACACCGTCAAGGTGGGTCTGCTCAACTCGCTGTCGGGCACGATGGCGATCAGCGAGGTGACCGTACGCGACTCCCTGAAACTGGCCATCGGCGAGATCAACGCCTCGGGCGGAGTGCTCGGCAAGAAGATCGAGCCGATCAGCGAGGACGGCGCCTCCGACTGGCCGACGTTCGCCGAGAAGGCGAGCAAGCTGATCAGGGAGGACCGGGTCGCGGCCACCTTCGGCTGCTGGACCTCCGCGAGCCGCAAGGCCGTCAAGCCTGTCTTCGAGAAGAACAAGTCGCTGCTCTTCTACCCCGTGCAGTACGAGGGACTTGAGCAGTCCCCCTACATCTTCTACACCGGCGCCACCACCAACCAGCAGATCGTCCCCGGCCTCGACTATCTCAAGTCCCAGGGCAAGAAGCGGATCTACCTGGTCGGCAGCGACTACGTCTTCCCGCGCACCGCCAACAAGGAGATCAGGGCGTACGCCAAGGCCAACGGCATGACGGTCCTCGGCGAGGACTACGCGCCGCTCGGCTCCACCGAGTTCAGCACGATCGCCAACAAGGTGAAGGCGTCGAAGGCGGACGCGGTCTTCAACACCCTCAACGGCGACTCGAACGTGGCCTTCTTCAAGGAGTACAAGTCCGCCGGGCTCACCGCCAAGGGCATGCCGGTGGTCTCGGTGTCGATCGCCGAGGAGGAGGTCAAGTCGATCGGGGCGCAGTACCTGGCGGGCCAGTTGACGGCCTGGAACTACTACCAGACCACCCCGGGGGCCGCGAACACCAAGTTCGTGAAGGCCTACAAGGCCAAGTACGGCCAGGACAAGCCGACCAGTGACCCGATGGAGGCCGCGTACACCTCGGTCTACCTGTGGAAGGCGATGGTCGAGAAGGCGAAGTCCTTCGACCCCGAGAAGGTCAAGGCCGCGTCCGACGGCATCACCTTCGACGCGCCGGAGGGCAAGGTCACCGTGGACGGCGCGACCCAGCACATCTACAAGACCGCCCGCATCGGCAGGATCGGCTCTGACGGGCTGATCGAGCAGGTCTGGGACTCCGGCAAGCCGATCAAGCCGGACCCCTACTTGAAGGGTTACGACTGGGCCTCCGGCCTCTCCTGACCACCCGTCGCGCGGGGCCTGTGCGCACAGGCCCCGCGTCCCGACTCCCCGGAGCCGCCGTATGACCGTGATCCTCGGGCAGTTGTTCACCGGCGTCAGCATCGGTGCCGTCCTGCTCCTCATCGCGCTCGGCCTCTCGCTCACCTTCGGCCAGATGAATGTCATCAACATGGCCCACGGCGAGTTCATCATGGCCGGCGCCTACACCACGTACGTACTGCAGAAGTCCATTTCCGGCGCAGGAATTTCACTGATCGTCGCTCTGCCCGTCGCATTTCTTGTGTCGGGGGCGCTCGGCGCGCTGCTGGAATGGCTGCTGATCCGCCGCCTTTACCTCCGTCCCCTCGACACCCTTCTTGTCACGTGGGGTGTCTCGCTGATGCTTCAGCAACTCGCCCGTGACATTTTCGGTGCGCCGAATGTGCAGACCCGCGCACCCGATGTCCTCACCGGGCACATCACGGTCATCGGCGGCGACGACCCGCTCACCTTCGCCAACAGCCGGCTGTTCATCCTCGGGCTGGCGGTCGCCGCGGTCGTGGCCCTGTCCCTCACGCTGCGGCTGACCCCGCTCGGGCGGCGGATCCGCGCGGTGGTGCAGAACCGGGACCTGGCGGAGGTGTCCGGCATCTCCACCGGGCGCGTGGACCGCACCGCCTTCTTCATCGGCTCCGGGCTCGCCGGGGTCGCCGGGGTCGCGCTGACCCTGGTCGGCCCGATCGGGCCGACGATGGGCACCAACGTCATCATCGACGCCTTCCTGGTGATCGTGGTCGGCGGCATCGGGCAGCTCAAGGGCAGCGTGATCGTCGCCTTCGTGCTGGGCGCGCTGCAGTCGGTCCTGGAGTACTCGACCACCGTCAGTGTCGCGAAGGTGCTGGTCCTCGTCGCCATCGTCGCGTTCCTCCAGTGGCGGCCACAGGGCCTGTACACGCTGCGCACCAGGAGCCTCACATGACCACCACCACTCCCCTGGCCCCGAAGTCGAGGCAACTGCCGGGCAGTCGGGGCCGGTTCACCGCGGCTCGTCCCGCCGCCGGTTTCGCGGCGGCCGCCGTCGCGCTCTTCGCCGTCGCCCCGCTCGCGTTGTCCGACTTCCGGCTCGGTCTGCTCGCCAAGTATCTGTGCACGGCCATGGTCGCGGTCGGCATCTGTCTGGCATGGGGGCGCGGCGGCCTGCTGACACTCGGCCAAGGGGTGTTCTTCGGACTGGGCGGCTACGCCATGGCCATGCACCTGAAGATCGCGGACGCCGGCCCCGGCAACCTGCCCGACTTCATGCAGCTGTACGGGACCGCCACCGAACTCCCCTGGTGGTGGCGGCCGTTCGCGAATCCGGTGTTCGCGATCGCCGCGACCGTCCTGCTGCCCATGGCCGTCGCCGCGATCCTCGGTTCCTTCATCTTCCGGCGCCGGGTCAAGGGCGCCTACTTCGCGATTCTCAGCCAGGCGCTCGCCGCGGCCTTCGCGATCTGGCTGGTCGGCCAGCAGGCCACGACAGGCGGCACCAACGGACTGACCGACATCCAGGGCTTCTTCGGCTACGACCTGAACGACCCGGTCAACCAGCGGATGGTGTACTTCGTCATCGCCGCGGTGCTGCTCCTGCTGATCGCGCTCGCCCGTCAGCTGATCCACAGCCGCTACGGCGAACTCCTCGTCGCCGTGCGGGATTCCGAGGAACGGGTGCGGTTCCTCGGCTACGACCCCGCGAACGTCAAGCTCGTGGCGTACGTCGTCGCGGCGGGCATGGCCGGACTCGCGGGTGCGTTGTTCGTGCCCGCCGTCGGCATCATCTCCCCCGCGCTGGTCGGCATCGTGCCGTCCATCGAACTCGTCATCGGCGCCGCGGTCGGCGGCCGGGCGAGCCTGACGGGCGCGGTACTCGGCGCGATCGGCGTCGCCTGGGCCAGGACGGCCCTGTCCGAGGAGTTCCCCGCGGCCTGGACCTACTTCCAGGGGCTGTTGTTCATCGTCGCCCTGGCGTTCCTGCCGGGCGGTCTCGCCTCGCTGGCCGCGATCGTGAAGCGGCGCCGGGCGCACCGAGGACTCGCTGGAGACACGGTATGACGGAGTTTACGGACAGTGCGCCCGCGGGGCTCCGGATTCGGGGACTGCGGGTGACCTTCGACGGCTTCACCGCCGTCGACGGGGTGGACCTCGACGTGCGGCCGGGGGATCTTCGCTTCCTGATCGGGCCGAACGGCGCGGGCAAGACGACGCTGGTCGACGCGGTCACCGGACTGGTGCGGGCGACGGGATCGGTGCGCTTCGGGGGTGCCGACATCCTCGGCCGCAGCGTGCACCGGATCGCCCGCTCGGGGATCGGCCGCACCTTCCAGACGGCCGCCGTCTTCGAGGAGTTGACGGTCCTTCAGAACCTGGACATCGCGGCGGGCGCCGGGCGGGGCGCGCTGACGATGCTGCGCCGCCGCAAGGGTGTGCCCGGGTCCGTGGCGCGCGCCCTGGAGACGGTGGGCCTGGCCGGCCGCGCCGACAGCCCGGCCGGGACGCTCGCGCACGGCCAGAAGCAGTGGCTGGAGATCGGCATGCTGCTGGTGCAGGACGTCCGGCTGCTGCTGCTCGACGAGCCGGTCGCGGGCATGAGCCAGGACGAACGGCAGGCCACCGGCGAGCTGTTGGAGCGCATCAGCCGGGAGCGGACCGTCGTCGTGATCGAGCACGACATGGACTTCATGCGGTCCTTCGCGCGCAGCGTCAGTGTGCTGCACGCGGGCCGGGTGCTCAGCGAGGGGACGGTGGCCGAGGTGCAGGCCGACCCGAAGGTGCAGCAGGTGTATCTCGGGCACGCGGCCGCCGAGGACACCACGGCGACCGTTCCCGGACCGACCGCCGTTCAGGAGGCGTGATGCTGGAGATCGACACCGTCCACGTCGGGTACCACCGCAGTCTCGTCCTGCACGGCGTCTCCGTCGAGGTGCCGAGGGACGGGGTGGCGGCGGTGCTCGGGCACAACGGCGCGGGCAAGAGCACCCTGCTGCGGGCCGCCGTCGGACTGCTCGGCCCGCGAAGCGGCTCGGTCCGCCTGGACGGCGAGGACATCACCCGGCTGAGGCCCCATGAGCGGGTGGCGCGCGGCATGGCGTACGTCCCGCAGGGCCAGCAGGCCTTCCCGCACCTCACGACCGCCGAGAATCTCCAACTGGTCGCGGACGGTCGACGCCGCGGCAGGGAGGCGATCGCCGAGGCACTGGACCTGTTCCCGGCGCTGCGGACCCTGTCGGGCCGCCGCGCGGGGCTGCTCTCCGGGGGTCAGCGCCAGCAACTGTCCATCGCCCGGGCCCTGGTGACGGAGCCTCGGGTTCTCCTGCTGGACGAGCCGACCGAGGGCATCCAGCCCTCGGTGGTCGCCGAGATCGAGGAGACGATCCTCGCCCTGGCCGCCCGGGGCGGTCTGTCGGTGCTCCTGGTCGAGCAGCATGTCGGCTTCGCGATGCGGGCCGCGCAGCGCTACTACGTCCTGGAGGCCGGCCGGGTCACGTCGTCGGGCGAGGGCGGCCGGGACGCCGAGCAGGTGGTGCGGGAGGCGCTCAGCGTGTGACCCAGGGTGGAGTCCGCCGGGCACCCTGATGATCGGCCGGGACGGGGCACGCGGCCTCGGCCGTCAGCTCCCCGCGAGGGATGCCCGGGCCCGTTCGAGGTGGGCACGTTCCGGCGCGCTCCCGGTCAGCGTGATGGCCGCTTCGTACGCCCGCAGCGCCTCGGCGTCGCGTCCGATCCGGCGCAGCAGGTCCGCCCGTACGGCGTGGAAGGCGTGGTACCCGTCGAGGTCGAGCTGGTCGACGAGGGCGAGTGCGGGCTCCGGTCCCTCGGTCTCGGCCACGGCGACGGCGCGGTTGAGGGCCACGACCGGGCTGGGGGCGAGCCGCATGAGCTGGTCGTACAGCCGGAGGATCTGCCCCCAGTCCGTGGCGGCGGCGGTCGGGGCGTCGCTGTGGACCGCGTTGACCGCGGCCTGGATCTGGTAGGGCCCCGGCCGGTCGCGGCGCAGACAGCGGCGTACGAGAGCCTGGCCCTCGGTGATCAGGTCCCGGTCCCAGCGGGTGCGGTCCTGTTCGGCGAGGAGGACCAGGTCACCGCCGACCGTCGCGCGGGCCGGCCGGCGGGCCTCGACGAGCAGCATCAGGGCGAGCAGGCCGAGCGCCTCGGGCTCGTCGGGCATGAGCTCGACGAGGAGACGTCCGAGGCGCAGGGCCTCGGCACAGAGGTCCTCGCGGCCCCCGTACCCCTCGTTGAAGACGAGGTAGACGACGGCCAGCACACCCCTGACGCGGTCCGGCAGATCCGCGTCGCGCGGCACGCGGTAGGGGATGCCCGCGTCGCGGATCTTGGCCTTGGCGCGGACGATCCGCTGGGCCATGGTGGGTTCGGGGACGAGGAAGGCACGCGCGATCTGCGCGGTGCTCAGGCCGCCGAGGAGCCGTAGCGTCAGGGCGACCTGGGCCTGGGGCGCGAGCGCGGGGTGGCAGCAGGTGAAGATCAGACGGAGCCGTTCGTCGCGCACGGGGCCCTCCTCCACGGGGTCGTCCGGGGCGTGCAGCCGGGCCGCCTCGGCGTGCCGGGCCGCGCGGGTGGACTCGCGGCGCAGCCGGTCGACGGCGCGGTTGCGGGCGGTCGTGATGATCCAGCCGGCCGGGCTCGGCGGGATGCCGGTCCCCGGCCACTTCGCCACGGCCGTGGTGAACGCGTCCTGGACCGCTTCCTCGGCGAGGTCGATGTCGCCCAGGAAGCGGATCAGGACGGCGACCGCCCGGCCGTACTCGGCGCGGAAGACGGCCTCGATGTCACCGGCTCCGACGGTCATCGGTCCTCGGACTCGTGGGTGAACGGCCGCACCTCGATCGGGAGCGTCGTCGCCAGGGTCGCCTTGCGCCCCCAGGCGAGCGCCGCGTCGAGATCGGGCGCCTTGATCAGACAGATCCCGCCCAGATACTCCTTGCTCTCCGCGTACGGCCCGTCGGTGACCAGGACGTCACCGTCCCGGGCGCGCAGCACGGTGGCCGTCTCCGGCCCGTGCAGTCCGCCGGCGAAGACCCAGGCGCCGGCCTCGCGCAGTTCGGTGTTGAACACGTCCAGGTTGTGCATGATCTCTTCCAGGACCTCGGGCGCGGGCGGCTCGCCCTGCGGCTGCATCACGCTCAGCAGGTAGTACTTCATGATGTCCTCCTCGGTGGTCCCACTCGGCGTCTTTGTGACTACACGAACGAAGGGGCGCCGGATCGACACACGCCACGACGACAGCGGGAGATTCCTTCGATGACCGTCCCACCGCATCCGCTCGTCGCCGCGGCCCGGGAACTGGCGGCCGGGGTCCTGGCGCCCCGGGCCGAGGACGTGGACCGGGACGGCATGCCCGCGAGCAGCGTCGAGGCCGTCAAGCGCTCGGGGCTGCTCGGGGTCGCCGCGCCGGTCGAGGCCGGCGGGTCGGCGGCGCCCGCCGCGGTGGTCCGCGAGACCGCGGAGATCCTGGCCGGGGCGTGCTGCTCGACCTGGTTCGTGCAGACCCAGCACCACACGCCGGTGGCGACCCTGGCGAAGAGCGGCCTTCCTGTACGCGAACGGCTTCTCGGCCCGCTCGCGCGCGGGGAGCTGCTGTCCGGTGTCGCGTACGCCCAGTTGCGCGCGTACCCGCGCGTCCCGGTACGAGTCACGCGCGAGCGCGGCGGGTGGCGCT
Source organism: Streptomyces sp. NBC_00659 (assembly GCF_036226925.1). Taxonomy (NCBI): domain Bacteria; kingdom Bacillati; phylum Actinomycetota; class Actinomycetes; order Kitasatosporales; family Streptomycetaceae; genus Streptomyces; species Streptomyces sp. NBC_00659. The sequence continues at coordinate 1,058,913 of NZ_CP109031.1, forward strand.
TCGACGGGACGGTCCCCTGGTACACCGGCTGGGGGCTGAACGACGTCATGCTGCTGGCCGGGGTGACGCAGGACGACGAGGCGCTGTTCGCGTTCACGCAGGCGCGCGAGCAGCCGGGGCTTCGCCCGTCCCCGCCGATGCGGCTCGCCGCGCTCACCGCGTCCCGGACCGTCTCGCTGGAGCTGGACGGACTGTGGCTGCCCGACGACGCGGTGGCTCTGCGCACCCCGTACGAGTCCTGGGCGGTCACGGACCGCCCCAAGAACACCAATGCCTCGCCCGCCGTCTTCGGGGTCACGGCGACGGCGATCGGCCTGCTGGAGGCCGATCCCTCGGCGGGGGAAACGGCTGACACCCTGCGGGCACGTCTCGACGAGGTCAGACGGCGGGCGTACGAACTCGCCGACCACCCGGTGCCGACCGAGCGGATCGAGGAGCGGCTGGAGTGCAAGACCCGGGCGTACGACGTGATGCGGGCGGCCACCACGGCGGCGGTCGTGGCCGGCGGCGGGCGGGCGATGGACCTGCGCAGCCCGGCCCAACGGCTCGCGCGCGAGGGGATGTTCCTGCTGGTGCAGGGGCAGACGGCCCAGGTGCGCGCGACGCACCTGGGGTCGCTGGGTTCCCTCGGCGGGCCCGGTCCGCTCAGCCGGTGAAGGGCACCTGGGCGACCGGTGCCGGCGGGGCCGCGAACGGGTGCCGCCACAGGCCCCGCGCGGCGAGCCGGGGCAGGACGCCCTCGCCGAACCAGTAGGCCTCCTCCAGGTGCGGGTAGCCGGAGAGCACGAACTCGTCGATGCCGAGGGCGTGGTACTCCCCGATCCGGTCGGCGACCTCCTCGTGGCTGCCGACCAGCGCGGTGCCCGCTCCGCCGCGCACCAGGCCGATGCCGGCCCACAGGTTGGGGTGGATCTCCAGCCCGTCCCGGCCGCCGCCGTGCAGCGCGAGCATCCGTTGCTGGCCCTGCGACTCGCTGCGGGCGAGTCCCTCCTGGACGGACCGTACGGTCGCCGGGTCGAAGCCGTCGAGGATCCGGTGTGCCTCGGCCCAGGCCTGCTCGGAGCTGTCGCGGGTGATGACATGGAGCCGGATGCCGAACCGGAGGGTCCGCCCCTCCTTCGCCGCCAGCCCGCGGATCCAGGCGATCTTCTCGGCGACCTGGGCGGGTGGTTCGCCCCAGGTGAGGTAGACGTCCGCGTGGCGGGCGGCGACCTCTCCGGCGATCGGCGAGGAGCCGCCGAAGTAGACCTCGGGGACCGGGTCGGGGACGCGGGCGAGCCGGGCGTCCTCGACCCGCAGGTGCTCACCGGCCAGGTCGACGGTCTTGCCCTCCCACAGGTCCCGGACGATCCGCAGGAATTCGCCGGTACGGCGGTAGCGGGCGTCCTTGTCGAGGAAGTCGCCGTAGGCGCGCTGCTCGTGGCTCTCGCCGCCGGTCACCACGTTGAGGAGCAGCCGTCCGCCGGTCCGGCGCTGGAAGGTGGAGGCCATCTGCGCGGCGAGTGTGGGCGACACGAAGCCGGGCCGGAAGGCGACGAGGAACTTCAGCCGCTCCGTGTGCTGACTGACCATCGCGGTCGTCAGCCACGCGTCCTCGCACCAGGCGCCCGTCGGGGTGAGGGCGCCGACAAATCCCAGGTCCTCCGCGGCACGGGCGATCTGGCTCAGATAGGCGACCGTCGGTGGCCGGTCCCGTGAGGACACGGTGGCGGGCGTGCCGTGACCGCCGCCGACGACATCGCGGCTGTCGCCGTTGGTGGGCAGGAACCAGTGGAAGGTGAGGGACACGGCGGCGTTCTCCGATCGTGGGGACCTGGTGGGCGAGGGGGCCGTCGGCTGTGGCCGGTGCCGTGCCTGCTGCGGCTTCAGTGCCCCGGCAGGCAGCGTTCGCCCCGTCGCGGCGCCTGCGCGTCGTCGGCGATCGCTTCGACGGTCATCGGTGTCAGCCCGTGGCGGCGAGCAGGGGTGTACGGCCCAGAGCGGCGGAGAACTGGTCCACCACCTGGGCCAGGGCCTCGGCGCTGCCCGGCGCCACGGTGACGCTCCCGTCCTGGCCCGTGATGATGTCCTTGTCGAGGGTGAACCAGCCCTGGACGATATGGGCCGCCCCCATGGAGTTGAGGACCGGACGGAGCGCGTAGTCCAGGGCGAGCACGTGAGCGGTACTGCCTCCCGTCACCAGCGGCAGCACGGTCTTCCCGGCCAGGGCGTACTGCGGGAGCAGATCGAGCAGCGCCTTCAGGACGCCGGAGTAGGCGGCCTTGTAGACGGGGGTGCCGATGACCACTCCGTCGGCTCGGGCGAACAGTTCGGCCGCCTCCACTATGGCGGGGTGCTGGAAGTCCGCGCCGAGCAACGCCTCGGCGGGGATCGTACGGACGTCGAGGGGGATCACCTCGTGCCCCTGCCCGGCGAGCCGGGCGTCGAGGTGGCGCAGGAGCTTGGCCGTGCGGGAGGAGACCGAGGGGCTGCCGGAGACGGACAGAACGGTGGCCATGAGTCCTCTTTCGTGAACGGGTTCCGGTGAACGGTTCCGGGTCAGTACCGCGAGCGGGCTCGCGGGTGAGTTCCGTGACCCGGGTGCCGGGTCACGGGCTGCCGGGGTGACCGGAAGGCGTGACCGGGACTTCGGGTGGGCTGGATACCGGGGTGAACGGACGGACGTGACCGGCGTTCCTGGACGGGGGCTGCCGGGCGGGCGGAGAGCGAATGGAGACGGATCAGGCTCGCACCGCACCCGCGCGGCACGCTGGAGGAGCACCTGAGTCCCGACGGACTCCCGCTCTCTGTACGGCAGTCAGACCTCGGCGCACCGTACGGACCGTGGCGCGGCACTCGGGGCCGGCGGCTGTTCGGGATGCGTCGAGGTTCGGGAACCCGGCCGGATTCAGCCGGAGTTCGGGTGCCGATGTGTCGCGGAGAGGCGAGGGAACACGCCGGTCACGGTGAGGAGAAGTCACCGTGGGCGGAGGACCCGCGCGAAGGAGACCTGCAGTCGGGGATCGTCAGGCTTCGCGGCGACAGAAGGAACTGCAGACACGCGCGAGGTCGACGTGGCGTCGCCGCGTGAGGTCCAGTCGCATCTTCATGGTCGCGATCGTCGCAGCTCCGCGTACGGGCAGTCAAGGAACGGCGGTTCGGTCTCGCATCCCGGACCGGGGCATGTCCCGGGGAAACCCGGGCAAGCGCATTCCACGGGACTCGTCGCTCCGGGTCCGCCGTCAGAGCTGGAGGTGTCTGCCGCCATGGGCACAAAGGTGCTGGAACGATTTCCCGCCGGGGCTCCGCGTGGATCCTGGACCGCGGAGGAATACGCGGCCCGGCGCCGTACCGAGGGGCTGCAGGCGACGGTCGTGATGGACCTGAACTCGGACGCCTTCCTCGTGGTCGTTCCGGCCGGCGACGAGGACTGAGCCGGACCGCGGTGACCGGACCGCGGCGGAACACAGCGGACGGTCCGCACGCACGAACGGCCCGCGCGAACCACACGGCGGGCCGTCGTGCTTCCTGTCGGAGTGGGCCCCGTCCCGCCGGACCGGGCCCACTCCGACAGGGTTCTCACACCTCGACGCGCTCGTCCCCTCGGACCCCGGGCGCGGACGCGGACTCGGGGTCGGGGTCGGCTCCGGGCTCGCGGCTGAGCGTCCCCGGCCACCACGCCCGGCGGCCGATGTCGCGGACCAGGGCCGGCACCAGCAGGGAGCGGACGACCAGGGTGTCGAGCAGGACGCCGAAGGCGACGATGAAGGCGATCTGCACCAGGAACGCCAGCGGGATCACCCCGAGGGCGGCGAAGGTCGCGGCCAGCACCACGCCCGCCGAGGTGATCACCCCGCCGGTGGCGACGAGTCCGCGCAGCACGCCCGCGCGTACCCCGTGACGCAGCGACTCCTCCCGGACCCGGGACATCAGGAAGATGTTGTAGTCGACGCCGAGGGCCACCAGGAACACGAAGCCGTACAGCGGCACGGACGCGTCGGTGCCCGTGAAGCCGAACCCGTGCCGGAACACGAGCGACGAGATGCCCAGCGTGGCGAGGAAGTTGAGCGCCACCGTGGCCACCAGGAGCACCGGCATGAGCAGCGAGCGGAGCAGGACGGTCAGGATGACCAGGATGATGGCGAGGACCACCGGCACGATGAGCGTGCGGTCGCGTTCGGCGGTCTGCCGGGTGTCGTACTGCTGGGCCGCGTAGCCCCCGACGAGCGCGTCGGCGTCCGGTACGGCGTGCACCGCTGTGCGCAGCCGGGCGACGGTGGCCTTGGCCGCGTCGCTGTCCGCGGCGGACCGCAGCGTGACGTCGACACGGACCCGGCCGTCGACGATCCGCGGCGCTCCCCCGCCGGGCCGCCCGGACTCCGTCACCACGACGGCCGACGCGACACCGTCCGTGGCGCGCGCAGCGGACGTGACCTGCGCGACGCGGTCGGCGTTCGCGATGATCACGGCCGGGTTGCCGGAGCCGCCGGGGAAGTGCCGCCCGAGGGTCTCCTGCGCGGCGACCGACGGTGCGTCGTTGACGAAGATCTCGGCGAGCGGGATGCCCTTCGCGGTCAGGGTGGGCGCGAAGGCCGCGCAGGCGAGGAGGCCGGCCAGGGCCATCGCCCAGACCTTGCGCGGCGCGCGGTCGACCAGTGCCGCGACCCGGTTCCAGATGCCGCCGCCGGTGCTCACCCCGCCCGCCGGGCGGGGCCTGGCCGGCCAGTAGGCGGCGCGGCCGAGGAGCACCAGGACGGCGGGCAGGAAGGTGAGCGAGCTCAAGCCGGCGCAGGCCACGCCGATGGCCCCCACGGGACCGAGCGAGCGGTTGTTCGTCAGATCGCTGAGCAGCAGCGCCAGCAGTCCGAGGGCGACGGTTCCCGCGCTCGCGACGATCGCGCCCCAGGACTGCCGCAGTGCCGCCCGGACCGCCGTGAACCGGTCGGCGCTCAGGGCGAGTTCCTCACGGAAACGGGCACTCAGCAGAAGGGCGTAATCGGTGGCGGCGCCGATCACGAGGATCGAGAGGATGCCCTGCACCTGGCCGTCGACGCGTACGACACCGCGGTCGGCGAGGACGTAGACGACGGCGCAGGCCAGGCCCAGCGCGAACACCGATCCGAGGATGATGAGGAACGGGAGCAGCACACTGCGGTAGACGAGCAGCAGGATCACGAGGACGGCCGCCAGGGCCACCCCGAGGAGCAGTCCGTCGATTCCGGCGAAGGCGTCGCCGAGGTCGGCCTGACTGGCGGCGGGTCCGGCGATCCACGTGGTCGTACCGGGGACGGCTGCGGCGGCGGTACGAATGCGGTCGACGGCGTCGGGAAGCCGCTTGCCGAGGTCGGGCCTGAGCTGGACGACGCCTTCCAGGGCCTTGCCGTCCTGTGACGGCAGGGCGGGTGACGGCCGGCCGACCACGCCGGGGGTGCCGGCGAGGGAGGCGAGCGCGCGGGTCGCGGCGGACTGCCGGGCCCCGGCCGTGGAAGCGTCGCCGTCCACGGTCCACACGACGATCGCGGGCAGCGTCCCGGCCTGCTGGAACGCACGCTGCTGGGCCACCACCTTCGTGGACTCGGCGCTGCGCGGCAGGAAGGCGGCCTGGTCGTTGGTGGAGACCTCGCCGAGCCGGCCGGCGTAGGGGCCGAGGGTGCCTCCGATGCCGAGCCAGGCGACGAGCAGGACGACGGGGATCAGCCACAGGGCTCGTCGCGGGGTGAGGGACATCGTTCTCCAGGTTGTGCCGGCAGGTGACTCGATGAGCACAAGTATCTCGATGAATGACAATCTCAATCATTGAGATATCTCGCGGCCAGATCGTAGACCATGCCCGGAGTTCCGTCCCCGGCGGCCGTCCGGATGCACCGGGCGGTGGCCGTCCGGGCACGGACAGCGGCCGCCCGGACGCGAGGACGCGTCCGCGGGCGGCGGGCGGCGTGCGCCGGGCGGGTTCAGCGTCCGGGAGACCGTACGGCCGAGAGCCGCTCGTTCATCGTCGCCAGGAAGCGGAGGACGACGGACAGCTCGTCCTCGCTGAATCCGGACCGCACGCTCGCCGTGACGTCGGCGAGCGGCCGGAAGTGGGCGCGCGCGGCCGACCTGGCGTCGGGAACGTAGTGGAGGTGGACCACCCTGCGGTCGGGGCTCTCCCGGACGCGCCGGATGTGGCCCGCGCGTTCGAGCCGGTCCAGACACGCGGTGACCGCGCCCGAGGTGAGTCCGAGGTGCTCGCGCAGCCGGCCCGGGGTGAGCGGCTCGGACGCGTCGAGGATCGCCGCGAGCGCCAGAACGTCCGTGGCGTGCAGACCGTGTTCCCCGGCGAAGGCGTGGACCAGCCGGTTGATCTCGCCGTTCAGGCGGCGCAACTCGACCGCGAAGGCGTGAAGATCCGTCGCCGCGGCCCGCTCCCGCTCCCGGCCCGCATCGGGGTCCGGATCATCCGTCCGGTCGTCACGGTCGTCTCGTCTGGCCACGTGATCAGCCTATAGAAGTCCCGGCACTCCCCCGTTCGGGCGTCCGCCACCCGGAGGCCGCCCCGTCCGGCGCATCCGCGGGCGGTACCGGGGTGGAAGGGATCAGGGAGGGAGGCGGTCCCCGAGGGGGCCAGGACGGCGACCGACGGAGGACCCATGAGCGACGACGAGACCGGCACCGGCCCGAGGTGTCTGGTGACCGGTGCCACCGGCTACATCGGCGGACGGCTGGTCCCCGAACTGCTGGCCGAGGGGTACCGGGTGCGCTGTCTGGCCCGCACACCCGCCAAGCTGCGCGACTATCCCTGGGCGGGCGAGGCGGAGGTGGTGCGCGGCGATGTGACGGACGCCGGCTCGGTCGCCGACGCGCTGCGCGGATGCGAGGTCGCCTACTACCTCGTGCACGCGCTCGGCACGGGCCACGACTTCGAGGACACCGACCGCAGGGCGGCCCGGATCTTCGGCGAGCAGGCCCGTGCGGCGGGTGTGCGGCGCATCGTCTACCTGGGCGGCCTCACCCCCGCGGGCGTACCGGCCGGGGAACTGTCACCGCACCTGAGGTCGCGGGCCGAGGTGGGGCGCATCCTGCTGGAGTCGGGCGTACCGACCACCGTGCTGCGCGCCGCGGTGATCATCGGGTCCGGCTCGGCCTCCTTCGAGATGCTGCGCTATCTCACCGAGCGGCTGCCGGTGATGGTGACGCCGAGCTGGGTGCACACCCGGATCCAGCCCATGGGCGTACGCGATGTGCTGCGCACCCTGGTCGGCAGCGCCGGGATGCCCGCGGAGGTGAACCGCGCCTTCGACATCGGCGGCCCCGACGTCCTCACGTACCTGGAGATGATGCGCCGGTACGCGGCCGTCGCCGGGCTGCCGCGCAGGCTCATCTTCCCGGTGCCGGTCCTCACGCCCCGGCTGTCCAGCCACTGGGTCGGCCTGGTCACCCCGGTGCCCGCGTCGATCGCCCGCCCGCTCACCGAGTCGCTGCGCCATGAGGTCGTGTGCCGCGAGCACGACATCGTCCGGTACGTTCCCGATCCTCCGGGACGCCCGATCGGCTTCGACGCGGCGGTCGCCCTGGCGCTCCAGCGGGTGCGCGACGCCCAGGTGACCACCCGCTGGTCGTCGGCGTCGTATCCCGGGACGGCCAGCGACCCGCTGCCCACCGACCCCGACTGGGCGGGCGGCAGCCTCTACACGGACAAGCGCGAGCTGACGGTGGACGCGTCGCCCGGGAATCTGTGGCGGGTGATCGAGGGCATCGGCGGCGACAACGGCTGGTACTCCTTCCCGCTGGCCTGGGCGGTGCGCGGCTGGATGGACCGGCTGGTGGGCGGAGTGGGCCTGCGGCGCGGCCGCCGTGACGCCAGCCGGCTGCGGGTGGGCGACTCCCTCGACTTCTGGCGGGTGGAGGAGATCGAGCCGGGGCGGCTGCTGCGGCTGCGGGCCGAGATGAGGCTGCCGGGGCTCGCGTGGCTGGAGATGTACGCCGATGTGACGGACGACGGGCGCACACGCTACGGGCAGCGGGCCCTGTTCCATCCGCACGGGCTGCTCGGGCACCTGTACTGGTGGAGCGTGTCGCCTTTCCACGCCGTGGTGTTCGGCGGCATGGCCCGCAACATCGCGCTGGCCGCCGAGAGCACTCCCGCCGCCGCGACGGCACCCGCGCCCACCCACTGACACCGCACCCGCGCACACCCGCCGACCTGCGTCCGTGCTCACCCGCCGGCTCCCCGACCGCGTCCATGCTCACCCGCCGGCTCCCCGACCGCGTCCGTGCCCGTACCGCGCGAGCTGTACGAACCGCATCCGCGGGACTTGCCCGGACCGAAGCAGACCGACGCCGTACCCCTCTCAGCACCGCCCCGGAGCCACCCCATGACCGTCTCGATCGTCCTGTTCACCTCCGACCTGCGCCTGCACGACCACCCGCCGCTGCGGGCCGCCCTCGACGGTTCGGACGCGGTGGTGCCGCTCTTCGTCCGCGACGAGGCCGTCGCCGGCGCCAGGTTCACCGCCCCCAACCGGATGGCGTTCCTCGCCGACTGTCTGACGGACCTGGACGCCGGGCTCCGTGACCGCGGCGGTCGCCTGGTGGTGCGCTCCGGCGACGTGGCGGCCGAGGTGGCGAAGGCGGCCGCCGAGACCGACGCCGCCGCGGTGCACATCGCGGCGGGGGTCAGCGCCTACGCACACCGCAGGGAGGAGCGGCTGCGCGCCGCGCTGGAGTCGGAGGGACGCCGCCTGCACGTCCACGAGGCGGTGGTCACCGCGCTCGCTCCCGGTGCGGTGACCCCGGCGGCCTCCGACCACTTCGCCGTCTTCACGCCGTACCACCGCCGGTGGGCGCGGCAGCCGTTGCGGAACCCGGTCGCGGCTCCCCGGGCCGTCCGGGTGCCGGACGGCGTCGGTTCGGAGGCGATCCCCTCGCGCTTGGACGTGTCCGCGGTGTCCGAGGGGCTGGCCCGGGGCGGCGAGACGGAGGCCAGGAAACGGCTGACGGCCTGGCTGCGCGACGGGATCGGGGCGTACGAGGACCGCCACGACGACCTGCCCGGCGACGCGACCTCCCGGCTCTCCCCCCATCTGCACTTCGGCACGCTGTCGGCGGTCGAACTGGTCCACCGGGCACGCGGTGTGGGCGGTCCGGGCGCCGAGGCGTTCGTACGGCAGCTCGCCTGGCGGGACTTCCATCACCAGGTGCTGGCGGCCAGGCCGGACGCGTCCGCCGCCGACTACCGTCCCCGGCACGACCGTTGGCGCTCGGGGGCCGAGGCACAGGAGGACATCGAGGCCTGGCGGGAGGGGCGGACCGGCTATCCGGTGGTGGACGCCGCGATGCGGCAATTGCGCCACGAGGGCTGGATGCACAACCGGGGGCGCCTGCTCACCGCGAGCTTCCTGGCCAAGACGCTGTACGTGGACTGGCGGGTCGGGGCCCGGCACTTCCTGGACCTGCTGGTGGACGGCGATGTCGCCGACAACCAGCTCAACTGGCAGTGGATGGCGGGAACGGGCACGGACAGCCGGCCCAACCGTGTCCTGAACCCGCTGACCCAGGCGAGGCGTTACGACCCGGAAGGGGCATATGTCCGGCGCTGGGTGCCCGAGTTGGCCGGAATCGCGGGGCGCGCGGTGCACGAGCCGTGGAAGGTCCAGGACCTGGACCGGGCGGCCCGCGACTACCCGGACCCGATCGTCGACCTGTCCGAGGGGCTGGCCCGGTTCAAGAAGGCCCGGGGCCTGGACTGACAACAACGCCCGGGGCCTGGACCGGCACCGGGGCCTGGACCGGCGACAACACCGTGGCCGCGTGCGAGAACGATCCGAATCGAATATAAACTGCCGAGGATTTTACCTGTTGTAGAGATTCCTCAGCGGTGCGCCGCCGTACTGGTGGTCGTCCGAACCACTCGTACCGGATCCGTGCGCACCGGATCCATCGCGCGGCCATCCCGGAGCCAACGGCTCCGGAACCGCCGTACCCGCCCCCAGGAGGCTGCTCAATGCGCATTACACGGAACGTGGGAACCCTCTTCGTGACCGGTGCGTTGACGCTGACCCTGGCCGCGCTCGCCTATCCGGCCATGCTGGGGATCCAGACCACGTCCGCCGCCCCGGTCCGCATCATCGCCAATCCGTCCTCGGGGCCGCTGACCGAGGCCGACCGCGACTTCGTCGTCAAGGTGCGCGCGGCGGGGCTGTGGGAGTACCCGGTCGGGCAGCTGGCCCTGCAGAAGGGGACCACCCCGGAGGTCCGCACGGCGGGGGAGCACCTGATCGCGGGGCATGCCGGGCTCGACGCCACGAGCCGCAAGGTCGCCAAGGAACTCGGCATCACGCTGCCCAACAAGCCGTCCCCGCAGCAGCAGGGCTTCGTGGCGACGCTGAGCGCGGACTCCGGCGCGAAGTTCAACACCGACTTCGCCAACATCCTGCGCATCACCCACGGACAGATCTTCTCGACCGTGGCGAAGATCCGCGCCTCGACGGAGAACTCCCTCGTACGGCAGCTCGCCGACCAGGCCAACGACACCGTGCTGGACCACATCACCGTGATGGAGAAGACCGGACTGGTCGACTTCGACCAGGTGATCATCCAGGAGACCACCATCCCGAAGGTGCCCGCGGTCAATCTGACGCCTCCCGCGCCGCAGCCCGGCGAGCCGGAGGTCGTCCTGACACCGCCGGCGGGTAGTGGTGCGGCGCTGCCCTCGGGCGGGGCGTCGCTGCCCGCGGGAGGTGCCTCGCTGCCCGCAGGAGGTGCCTCGCTGCCCTCGCCGACTCCGACGGTGGGCTGAACCACGCGGGTGGAGTGAACGGCGGCGGCCCGAGCGGGAGTTCGTGAGGGCGGCCGCCTTCCGGCTCAGCCCTCGGCCAGGCTCACCAGCGTGGTGAGCGCCTCCCTCAGTCCCGGCGGCCGGAGCATGCCCGGTTCCTGGCGTCCGGCCCAGCCGGGGCCGCCCAGCAGGACGGCGGGATGGCTGCGGGCGCCCTTGACCCCCCAGGCGGTGGCCGCGATGTGCCGGGCCAGCGGGCGGTCGGCGGTGGAGCGGGTCTGCGACCACAGCACGACGGCGACCGGTCCCAGCCGGCGCACCGCCGCGGTCAGCGCCTCAGGGGGCACGGCGGGGCCGAACATCCGCGCGGGCAGGCCCTGTTCGACGAGCCCCGCGTGCAACGCCTCCAGCGGGAGGCAGTGCTGTTCGCCCGGGACGCAGGCCAGCACGATCGGACCGCCGGTCGCCGGCGATCGGGGCCCCACCGGTCCCGAAGCGCGGTGCAGCACCCGGGAGATCTGCCACGACAGCAGGTGCTCCACCTCCACGTAGCGGTCCCCGGCGGACTCCCATTTGCGGCCCACCGCGTGCAGGGTCGGCACCATCACCTCCTCCCAGCCGACGACCACGCCGTGCCGCTCGACGAGCGAGGTCAACTGGTCGTCCACGGACGGCGCGTCGAGGCGTACGGCGGCGCGCGCGAGCCCCTTGCACTCCTGTCTGGGGTCCCCGAACGGCTCCGCCCCGGCCGCCGGTGACGGGGGTTCCAGGCCGTCGGCCGCGCTCCCGCTTTCGGGCGTCAGCGGGTCGGGCCGGCCCTTCGCCGCCCTGGCCGCCTCGGCGGCCGGCACTCCGGCCGAGGTCAGCCGGCACATCTCCTCGAGCATCGCCACGTCCTGGGGCGTCCAGCGGCGGTGCCGTCCGCCGGAACGGACGGCGGGGCCCATTCCGTATCTGCGGTCCCAGGAACGCAGCGTGGTGGGTGACACTCCCAGGCGGCGGGCCAGCGCGCCGGTGGTGACACCGGCCTCCGCGGATCCCGTGCCAGGTCCCCGACCCCGATCCGACCGGCCATCACCCATACGGCGACTATACGACGCAGAAACGATGCGAGTTGTCGCCTCTGTCGCATGGTTCCCACAATCGGTTCCACGGGCCCCACACAGGGAGTTCCCGGAGCAAGGAGTCGTGGCCATGAGCGCAGATCCGACCGCCGAGCACCTGACCGCCGAGTCCGGGGACGCTCTCACGGACGCGGACCTGGCCCGTGGAATCGTCGACGGGGACGAGGCGTCCATGGCCACCGCGTACCGGCGCTGGGCTCCCCTGGTCCAGGCCCTGGCCCGGCGTTCGCTGGGCGACGCGCGCGAGGCGGAGGACGTCACCCAGCAGGTGTTCCTCGCCGTATGGCGGGGGGCCCGGGGTTACCGGCCCGAACGCGGCCCGGTGGCCGCGTGGCTCGTCGGCATCACCCGGCGCAAGATCGCCGACGCCCTGTCCGCGCGGACCCGGCGCACCGAGCTGGTGGGCGCGGCCGGCGCCCTTCTGGTCCTCGCCGACGACACCAGGTCCCGGCCCGAGGCCACGCTCGACCGTGTCGTCGTCCGGCACGAGCTGGCCAAGCTCCCGACCCCGCAGCGACGGGTCCTGCACCTCGCGTTCTACGAGGACCTCACGCAGACCCAGATCGCCCGGCGCACCGGCTGGCCGCTGGGCACCGTCAAGAGCCACTCCCGACGCGGTATGCACCAGCTCCGCGACTGTCTGCGACCGCTCGCCGAGGTCTGAGCACAAAGGGCCCACCGGCACTTTCCGGCCCGCGGGCCAATCCACCACCCCACCGGCTCCGGATCACATCCGAACCGTCGTCGCGTCTCGGAGGAACCACACCGTGAAGGAAGCCGTGGAGATCGGGCGAAAGCCGTCCGCGGAGCCGGACCTGCCGGATCTCATGTCCCGGGTCGCCCGCGGTGACCAGGACGCGTTCGCCTCGCTCTACGACGTGGTGGCGGGCCCGGTCCTCGGCATCGTGCGCAAGGTGCTGCGCGACCCGGCGCAGTCGGAGGAGGTCGCGCAGGAGGTGCTCGTCGAGGTGTGGCGGACCGCGGCCCGCTACCGCCCCGAGCGGGGGTCGGTGATGAACTGGGTCCTGACCCTCACCCATCAGCGGGCCGTGGACCGGGTGCGCTCGGTCGAGGCCTCGGCCGCGCGGGAGCAGAAGGCCGCGCTCCTCGACCGGACGTCCCCGTTCGACGAGGTGACCGAACAGGTCGAGGCGCGCCTGGAACGTGAGCAGGTACGGCGCTGTCTGCGCACACTGACGGAGCTCCAGCGCGAGTCGGTGACCCTGGCCTACTACCGCGGGCTGACCTACCGGGAGGTGGCGGAGCTGCTGGCGACCCCCCTCGGCACGGTCAAGACCCGGCTGCGCGACGGACTGATCCGGCTGCGCGACTGCCTGGGGGTCACGGCGTGACCCCCGTGGATCTGCACACGCTGACCGGCGCGTACGCGCTGCACGCGCTGGCCGACGACGAACGCGAGCGTTTCGAGCGGCACGCCGCGGACTGCGCCGACTGCACGCGGGAGGTCCGTGAGCTCAGTGCCACCGCGGCGCGGCTGGGCCTGGCCGTCACGGCTTCGCCGGGCCCGGCCCTCAAGGACCGGGTGATGCGGCGGATCACCTCCGTCCGCCAGGAGCCGCCGCGCGCCCTTCCCCTCACGGCTCTCCTGGCCCCCGGCATCCGCCGGCACCGGCCCGGGCGATGGGCGCTGGCCGCGGCTCTGGCCGCGGCGGCCTCGCTCGGCGGTACGGCGGTGTGGCAGCACGAGCGCGCCCAGGACGCCCAGGAGCAGGCCCGGCAGGCCGAACGGCGTGCGGACCAGGTGACCGCGGTCCTCACCGCCCCCGACGCCAGGTCACGTACGGCGAAGCTGGCCGGCGGGGCGAGCGGCACGGTCGTCGTGTCCCGGAGCCGGGACCGGGCGGTGTTCATCCCCTCGAAGATGGCGAGGCCGCCGGGCGGCAAGGTGTACCAGCTGTGGTTCGACGACGCGGGCACCATGCGGTCCGCCGGGCTGATGGACCCGGGCCGCACGACCGGGGCCGTACTGCTGGAGGGTTCCCTCGACGGTGCGTCCGGCATGGGGATCACCGTGGAGCCGGCCGGTGGTTCCCCCAGGCCGACGTCCGCGCCGGTGGCCCTGCTGGGCCTCCCCGTCTGAGTGTTCGTCCCCTCCGTTGGGGGGAGGGGACGAACACTCGGCTCCGTTGGAGCCGGTCAGCGGCGCGGTCTCGGTGGCAGCGGAAAAAAGCCGCTGGTGCGCGCCGCGTACTCGGCGAAACCCGGGCGCTTGGCCATGTGGCGCTCCAGCATCGGCTTCCCGCTGCCGTTGATCAGGAGGTAGCTCATCACCAGCGGCGACACCAGCGCCACGGCGGCCGCCTGCGGGCTGTCGCACGCGAGCAGGAACAGGCCCCACCAGACGCAGAAGTCGCCGAAGTAGTTGGGGTGGCGGGTCCAGCTCCACAGGCCGCGGTCCATGACACGGCCGCGGTGGGCCGGATCGGCCTTGAAGCGGGCCAGCTGGGCGTCGCCGACCGCCTCGAAGAACAGCCCGAGAGCCCACAGGGCGGTGCCCGCCCAGGCGAAGCCCGTCAGCGGCCCCGGAATGTACTGCGCGGCCTGGACGGGCAGCGACACCAGCCACACCAGCGCCCCTTGCAGGAGGTACACCATGCGCAGGGCGTAGAGGTCACGGCTGCCGGGCGCCTTGGCCAGCAGGGCTTCGTAGCGCGGGTCCTCGCCGTGTCCCCGGCCGCGCCGCGCGATGTGCGCCGCCAGCCGCAGTCCCCACACCGAGGTGAGGACGGTGACGAGCACGCGGCGGGCCTCGTCGCCCTCACCGGCGGACGCCAGGAAGGTGACGAGGGCCACCGCGGTGAAGCCGATCCCCCAGGCGACGTCCACGATCCGGTGCAGGCCCCCGCGTACGGCGACGGCGAAGGTGGCGAGCATGACGGCGAACGCCGCTCCGGCCGCGAGAGCGAGGTTCCGGTCGAACGCCTCCCAGGGGAAACCGCTCATGGCGTGGGATCCTCCTTCGTGAACAGGTACTGCTGGACGTCCAGATAGCCGGAGCGGAATCCGGCTTCGGAGTAGGCGAGATAGAAGGTCCACATCCGGCGGAAGGTCTCGTCGAAGCCGAGCGCCGCGACCTCGTCGGCCCGCTCGGTGAACCGCTCGCGCCACAGCCGCAGCGTTTCCGCGTAGTGCTCCCCGAAGGCGTCCCTGCGCGTGGTGCGCAGACCGGTGTGGGCGCGGGTCACCTCTTCCACCGCCTCCACCGAGGGCAGCAGGCCGCCCGGGAAGACGTACTTCTGGATCCAGGTGAAGGTGTCGCGGGAGGCGAGCATGCGGTCGTGCGGCATGGTGATCGCCTGGAGGGCGAGACGGCCGCCGGGGGCGAGCCGGGCGTCGAGGGTGGTGAAGTAGACGGGCCAGAACTCCTCTCCCACGGCCTCGATCATCTCGACGCTGACCACGGCGTCGTAGGTGCCGGTGGCCTCGCGGTAGTCGCACAGTTCGATGCGCACGCGGTCGTCGAGCCCCGCCCGGCGCACCCGTTCACGGGCCAGGGCCCGCTGTTCGCGGGAGAGGGTGAGCGAGGTGACCCGGGCGCCGCGGGCGGCGGCGCGGATCGCCAGCTCGCCCCAGCCGGTGCCGATTTCGAGGAGCCGTGTGCCGGGTCCCACGTCGGCGAGGTCGAGGAGCCGGTCGATCTTGCGGTGCTGGGCGGCGGGCAGCAGCGTCCAGGAGGCGGGGAAGCCGCGGAAGAGGGCCGACGAATAGCTGAGGGTGTCGTCGAGGAAGAGCGCGAACAGGTCGTTGGACAGGTCGTAGTGGCGGCTAATGTTGTGGCGGGCTCCCGCGGGGGTGTTGCGCTGGATGTCCGGCCGGCGCATCGCCCAGAGCGCCCGCAGTCTCTGCAGCGGTGCCGGGACCAGCCGGGCCGCGTTGCCGGCGAGGACGGTGAGCGCGGCGACCAGGTCCGGCGCGTCCCACTCCCGCGCCATGTAGGACTCGCCGAAGCCGACGAGGCCCTGGGCGCCGATGCGGCGGTGGAAGGCCGCCGGGTCGTGGATCTCGATGACCGGGCCGCCGAGGCCGGCGCGGGTTCCGTCCGCGAACCGCGCCCGCAGCGGCAGTCGTTCGAGCGCCCGCAGCACCACCGCGCGGGTGACGGCCGTGCGGGCCCGCGACGACGGCGGCCGGGCCACGACGTCCGGCCAGCGGAGCGGGTCGGTGTCCCGTCGGGGTGTCCCGACGGGACAGGACTCGGCTGTCGTCATGTCACGCTCTCCTGGTCTCGTCGCGGGGTGCGGGGCTGCACGGGCAGCCCGCGCAGGTAGAGGCGGATGCCGTGCAGCCGGATGGCGGCGGACACGGCGACGGTGGACCAGGGGTGGCGCAGTGCCTGACGCAGCAGCGCGCCGGCCGTGGCCGCCTGCCGTGTCCCGCGTACGGTGGCGGTGAAGGGCCGCTCTCCCGCGCGTTCCAGACCCACCGTCAGATCGAGCCGGCTGCCGGGCTCGGGCAGCCGCATGCGGTAGGCGCCGTCGACGGGGAAGAACGGCGAGACGTAGAACTCCTTGCGGGTCCGCGCGATGCCGCTGTCGTCGGGGCGCAGCAGATACGTGTGCCGTTCGCCGTAGGTGTTGTGCACCTCGGCGACGACACAGCGGGCGGTGCCGTCGGGGTCGTGGCACCAGTACAGGGTCAGCGGGTTGAAGACATGGCCGAGGACTCGGGCGTGGGCGAGCATCAGGACCGGTCCGCCGTGCAGGTCGACACCGTGCGAGGCGAGGAAGCGGTCCAGGCCCGCGCGGATGCTCGGCTGGTCGCCGTCGAAGTGGTCCCGGGGGTCGAAGCGGGCCAACGGGCGCAACGGGTAGGGCAGTTCGGGTGGATGGTCGGGGTCGGTCAGCCACATGTACGTCCGGTGGCGGAGTGCGTACCGGGTGGGACGGGTCCGTACGTGCGCGACCGTGCAGGGATAGAGGGCGGGGACGCCGGTCACCAGGTCACCCCCAGTGCCTCTGCCGCCTCGACCCCGGACCGGCAGCCGTCCTCGTGGAAGCCCCAGCCGTGGTAGGCGCCCGCGTACGCGGTCACCGGGCTGTTCAGGGCGGGGAGACGGTGCTGGGCGGCGACGGACTCGGGCGTGTAGACGGGGTGTTCGTACTCCATGCGGGCCAGGATCCGTGCCGGGTCGACCCGGTCCTCGCCGCCGAGCGTGACGACATAGGTCTCGGGCGCGTCCAGCCGCTGAAGTCGGTTCATGTCGTAGCTGACCCGGACCCGGTCGACGTCGGTGTGGCAGTCGGGCATCAGGTAGTTCCAGGAGGCGCGTGCGCGGCGGGCGCTCGGCAGCAGCGTCGTGTCGGTGTGGAGAAGGGTGGTGTTGCGCGAGTAACGGAACGCCCCGAGCACCTCGCGTTCCAGGCGGGTGGGGTCGGCGAGCAGCCGCAGGGCCTGGCCGGGATGCACGGCGATGACGACGGAGCCGTACGAGGCGGTGGTGCCGTCCTCGGTGGTGACGTCCACTCCGCCGGCGTGGCGGCGCACGGCCCGGACCGGGGTGGAGGTGTGCACCGCGTCGAGTTCCTTGGCCAGTCGGTCGACGTAGGAGCGGGAGCCTCCGGTGACCGTGCGCCAGGCGGGCGAGCCGCCCACCGAGAGCATGCCGTGGTGGTCCATGAAGCGGAACAGGTAGGCGGCCGGGTAGCGGCGGGCCGTGGCCGCGTCGCAGGACCAGACGGCGGAGACGAGCGGGGTCATGAAGTGCCGGGTGAAATAGGGCGAGAAGCGCTGCCGGGTGATGAACTCGTCGAGCGTGAGGGCGTCTTCGCCGCCGTCGGCCAGCAGCCGGCGGGCGGCGCGGTGGAACGCCGGGACTTCGGTGAGCATCCGCAGGTAGGGGCCGTGCAGCGCGCTGCGCGGCCGGGCGAACAGACCGGCGGGACCCCGGGCGCCCGCGTACTGGAGTCCGCATCCCTCGCACCGCACCGACATGCTCATCTCGGACTCCTGCGTGGCGACACCGAGTTCGGCGAACAGCCACAGCAGGTGGGGGTAGGTGCGGCGGTTGTGCACGATGAAGCCCGAGTCGACGCGGTGCAGGCGTCCGTCGGACGAGGTCAGGTCGTGGGTGTGGGCGTGTCCGCCGAGCCGGTCGTCCGCTTCGTAGAGGGCCACGGGCCGCTCTCGGCTCAGCACGTACGCGGCGGTGAGCCCGGCCACTCCCCCGCCGATCACGGCCGTACGCCGGAGTGCTCCCGGGCGTTCCTGTCCGGGGTGCCCTGCGCCGCCGTCCGGAGCGTCTGCCGGCCCGTGCCTCGTTCTCATCGGATTCCTCCCGCGCGGCTCCGGATCGGGGGATCGGAGCTCTCGGGGGTATTCCGAAGCAGAGGGCCGAACGGATGGGCCGGGGCCCGATCTTCCTTCGCGCCGGGCGGAGGAAGGGCCGGACCGCCCGGCGGCCGAACGCCGAAGGCGACCGTTCCGTCACGCCCGGCCACCGGGCCGCCGGGGCGCGGGGACCGCCCTCGCCGCGACGACCGCCGTCACCGGGAGCGACGGTCAGTTGACGTGCCGTTCGTGCCCCTCCCAGTACGGCTCGCGCAGCTTGTACTTCTGGAGTTTGCCGGTGGCCGTCCGTGCCAGGACGTCCCGGAACTCGACCGAGGTCGGCGCCTTGTACCCGGCGAGGCGCTCCTTGCAGTACTCGATCAGCTCGCTCTCCGTGGCCTCCGCGTCCGGAGCGAGGACCACCAGGGCCTTGACGGTCTCCCCCCACTTCTCGTGCGGCACACCGATGACCGCGACCTCGGCCACCGCCGGATGGCTGAAGAGCGCGTCCTCCACCTCGATCGAGGACACGTTCTCACCGCCCGTGATGATCACGTCCTTCTTGCGGTCACTGATCGTCAGATAGCCGTCGTCGCCGATGGATCCGCCGTCGCCGGTGTGGAACCAGCCGTCGGCCAGTGCCCGTTCGGTCTCCGCGGGCTGCTCCCAGTAGCCCTCCAGCACGACGTTGGAGCGCGCGAGGATCTCGCCGTCGGGGGCGGTGCGCAGGGTCACGCCCAGCGCGGGGGCGCCGGCGCGTACCAGTTTCTCGGCGCGGTCCTGCGGGTCGAGGCCGTCCCATTCGGCGCGGGCGCGGTTGACGGTGAGCAGGGGTGAGGTCTCGGTGAGGCCGTAGATCTGGATGAACTCCCAGCCCAGCAGGGACTCGACCCGTGCGACGGTCCTGGTGGGCGGCGGCGCTCCGGCGACGATGATACGGACCCGGTCGCGGCCGGGGATCTCGCCGTCGAAGGACTCGGCTGCGGCCAGCACCGCGTTGACGACGGCCGGGGCCGCGCACATCACCGTGACGCCGTGCTCGGCGACCCGGCGCAGGATCTCCGCCCCGTCGACCTTGCGCAGCGCGATCTGCCGGACGCCGAGGCCCGCCATCGCGAAGGGCATCCCCCATCCGTTCGCGTGGAACATGGGCAGGGTGTGCAGGTACACATCACGGTCGGTGACCCCGGCGTGCAGGGCGAAGGTCGTGGCGTTGACCCAGATGTTGCGGTGCGTGATCTGTACGCCTTTGGGCCGGGCCGTCGTGCCGCTGGTGTAGTTGATCGTCGCGGTGGCGTTCTCGTCCGCCTCCCAGGGCCGGGGTTCGGTGTCGAAGCGGTACAGCTCGGCGTCCGCGGCGGGACCGAGCGTGAAGCGGTGCTTGCAGCCGACCCCGGCGAAGCGGTCGGCCAGTTCGGGGTCGACGAGCAGGACGCTCGCGCCCGAGTGCTCGACGATGTAACTCACCTCGTCGGCCGTCAGACGGAAGTTGACCGGTACGAGGACCCGGCCGTGGCCGCTGACGCCGAAGAAGGAGGTGAGCAGCCGGGCACTGTTGGGCGAGACGACGGCCACGCGCGCGCCGTGCGGGACGCCCAGCGCGTCGAGCCCGGCGGCCTGGGCCCGGGCCAGCTCACCGACGCGCCGGTAGGTCAGCCCTTCCCAGGGCTCGGCCGGCTGGTCGGGTTCGTCGACGACGCCGAGGCGGTCGCCGTACACGGTGACGGCGCGGTCCAGGAAATCAAGCGCTCCGAAAGGGACGAGCATCACGGCCTCCCGACGATCGGACGATGTCCCCTTTCTATCCTGACCCCGCCCCCGCGCATCCGGACAACACACGAAGGAGCCGCGAAGGGCACCGGCCGTGCTGTCCGGACCCATGTACGCGTCCTGGCGTCCTTGGCCTTCGCCCGCCCGGCACGCCACGATCGTCCGATGGACAGCCGACCGACGTTCGACTTGCCCCGGCCCCTGCGCATCGGCGGGCTGGGGCTGCATCTACGCGAGTGGTCCGACGACGACGTCGCGGATCTCGTCGCGCTCTACGACGATCCCGAGATCGACCGGTGGACACCGGTCGTCTCGCCCTTCGACACCCAGGCGGCGCTCGCCTACCTCGCGGCGGCCGAGCAGAAGACCGCCGAGAGGCGAGGGGTGCAGCTCGCCATCACCACGGACGGTGCGCGGCCCCAGGGGGAGATCCTGCTGTTCCCCGGCACGGCCGACGACCGTGACGTCGAGCTGGCCTACGGCGTGGGGGCCGCCTACCGGGGCCAGGGGCTCGCGACCCGCGCGGTCCGGCTCGTCGTGGACTTCGCCCACCGTCGCGTCGGCGGTCGGCGCGTCGTGCTGTGCATCGAGGACGGGAACACCGCGAGCGAGGCGGTCGCCAAGGCGACGGGTTTCGTCCTGACCGACGACGAGCCCGTGGTCCGTACGGCGAAGGGCCGGGACGTCGTGCTGCGGACCTGGAACCATCTCGAACGCGTCGGCTCACGCCTCGGATGAGGGGCCGGGCCGAAGGACGCGACCGCCCAGAGAGCACGGACCGTCCCGGAAGAGCGGCGTGAGGGGCGGACCCGGTCGCGGGCCCGCCCCTCCGTCCGACGGGGTGCTCAGCTCACATTGAGCGCGGTGTCGTCGAGGACGAACGACGTCTGGAGCGTGGAGCCCTCGACGCCGGTGAACTTGATCGTGACCGTCTGCCCGGCGTAGGTGGTGCCCAGGCTGAACGAGCGCTGCGTGTACCCGGACGCGGCGTTCAGGTTCGAGTACGTGGCCAGGGTCGACAGCACGGTACCGCTGCTGTTGACGACCTGGGCCTTGAGGGTGTCGTACGCCGTGCTCGTGGTCGTCTCGGCCGTGTCCACGTGGAGATAGAAGCTCAGGGTGGCCGAGCAGCCCGAGGGGATGGTCACGGACTGTGCGAGCGTGTTGGTGTTGGCGGAGCCGTAGCCGTTGAGCCAGGCCTTGTACGAACCGGTGCGGGCCGCCTCGCCGGCGCTGTTGGTGATGACCCCGCTGGTGGCGGTCCAGGACGTGCTGCCCGACTCGAAGCCCTGGTTGGCGAGCAGTTGCGCGGCCGTGCAGGTGCCGCCACCGCCGCCACCGCCGCCGCTGGTCGTGCCGGCGAGCCAGTCGGTGGCGTTCAGGGCGAGGGCCTTGTTGGTGGCGCCGGTGTCGTTCCAGCCGTCGTACAGGGTGTTGCCGGACTGGCCGGTGCCGTCGTCGATCGGGGAACTGTCGCCCCAGAACGCGACCTTGCCGCTGCCGAACGTGCTGGTCGCGAAGAACGCGCCGGTGTTCCCGGAGTAACCGGTCCGGTAGAGCAGGCCCTTGACGGCCGAGTTGTCGGCCGGCTTGAGCGTGGCCGTCGTCCCGCTGGCGATCAGGCTCTTGGTGACGGTACCGAACGAGCCGTGCAGAATCGTGTTGGTGCTGTCGCTGATGGCGCTCGGATAGTCGGAGCTGATACTCAGCGTGTCGACGGAGAAGCCGAACGGGTCGGTGCTGTCGACGCTGTTGTTGCTCATCAGGTCGTTGAAGATCTCGACCGCGTCGTAGCCGTCGCTGTTGCGGTCGGCTCCGGTGTGGTCGGAGATCATGAAGAGGCCGCCGCCGTTCTTGACGAACGTCATGATGGCGGTCTTCTCGGCCGTGGTGAACAGCGTGTTGGGCTCGGGCAGCACCAGCTCGTCGAAGTTCGACAGGTCGGTCGCGGCACTGCCCCCGTAGGTGAGGCTGGAGCCCGAAGGCAGCGTCTTCAGGCTGTAGTTGCCCGTGTTCTGCAGGGCCACGCCCCAGGAGGACAGGGCGCCCGTCCAGGAAGTCTCCGAGGTCGGGCTGGAATTCTGGCCGAGCGGGTCGGGCTGACTGGTGGAGATGATCCAGTCGGCGTTGCCCGCGGTCTCGGCGTGGCCGTTGTCGAACAGGACACGGTGGGGGGTGGCCGCGCGGGCGGGAACAGCGGTGGCCGCCTGGAGCGCGGCACCCGTGACGAGCAGTCCGAACAGGCCCAGGGCGGTGGTGAGTCTGTGACGGGACTTCCTGAATCCGAGCATCCGACGAACCTCCGGTAATGAGGGGGGAGAGGCGGTGCGGGCGCCAAGTCTGCGCGCGTAGAACGGAAGTTGACTGTCTCCCGTTCAACAGATTATTGAACGGTACATGTCCAAACGCGAGTTGCCCAGGGGGCGGACGGGGTGCGCCGCGGGCCCTCCGGCGGCATGTCCACGGGTGCCTGCGCGGCGGCGGACTGGCCGGGCCCGATGCGGGCAGATACATGACTACGGGGGACCGACCAGGAGGGGCGGAGATGGAGATCTCGGGCGTCATCAGTGCCATCGTCATCGGCATCGTCATCGGTGTACTGGGCCGGCTCGCCGTGCCGGGACGCCAGCGCATCGGCATCCTGTGGACGATCGTCGTCGGCATCGTGGCGGCGTTCATCGGGTCGGGGGTCGCCGCCGCGTTCGGCGTCGCCGACACCAAGGGCGTCGACTGGATCGAGTGGCTCATCCAGATAGGCCTCGCCGCGATCGGCGTCACCGCACTGGACCGGGCCAGGGGGCGTCACTGAGCGGCCGGCGCCGGGCCGGAACCGGCTGACGGACGGCGCTCGCCGAATTGCGTTGCCGGGCGGGGGTGTGTGCGGCTACGTTCTGCGGGTTTCGCATGCCTGCGCCGCCACCTCACGGAGACACCTTGCCGCCACGCATCACGCCGTTGACCGATCCCGGCTCCTCCCCCTCGAACCGACGACTGGCCTGGCTGGCCTCGGACGCCGAAGGGGTCCCGGTGGGCTCGGCGTACCTTCGGCTGTCCGGCGGGAAGGGGCGGGACCATCGCGCCGAGCTGGAGATCGCGGTGCACCCGGCCGAGCGGCGCACCGGAGTGGGCGGCGCCCTTCTGGACGCCGCCCTGACCGCCGCGCGGGGCGACGGACGCCGGTCGCTGGTCGCCACCGTCACGGCCGGCTCCCCCGGTGAACCGTTTCTCACGGCCCATGGATTCCGCCCGGTGCTGGCTCTGACGTTCGCCCGCCTCCCGCTGCCGGAACTCGACCTCGAAGCGGTGACCGCGATCGCCGAACGCCCGCACCCCGGCTACGCGTTGACGAGCTGGGACGGCGTCGTGCCGCCCGAACTGGCGCACACCTTCGCCGACTCCCGCCGGGCCATGGACGACATGCCGATGGAGGACAGCGACCACGGCATCGACGTCTGGGACGTCACGCGGGTCGTGGCCGTGGCCGAGGCGGTTCTCGAACGGGGCGACGCTCTGCACACGGTGGCCGTGGTGGACCGCTCGGACGGCTCCGTCGCCGGATTCTCGGAACTCGTCGTACCGGGCGGCGGGCGCGGCGACGCCCAGCACTACGGAACGGGCGTCCTGCCCGGGCATCGCGGCCACGGCCTCGGGCTGTGGATGAAGGCCGAGTCGATCCGCGCAGCGCGTCTGCGGTACCCGGAACTCACCGGACTGCTGACCGACACGGCCGACAGCAACGCGCACATGATCGGCATCAACGACGCGCTCGGCTATCGGCCCACCCACCGGGAGCTGGAGTACCGGCTGGACCTCTGAGGGGCAGGCGCAAGGACAGGGACAGGGACAGAGCCAGGGACAGCGGCTCGCTCCGGGACGCCGGTCCCCCAGGTCCCGCGCCGAGTCCCGCACCGGTCACGGGGGCCTCGGCCGGAGTTCCCGGCCGGGACTCTGCGCCCGGCGACGGACTCCTGTGCCGGACGGCCGCATTCAGCGCGGCGACATCACCCCCGGCCGCGCGCGTCGCCGGCGGCCGGGGTCACCCTTCGTACACGTACGGCGTGGTCGTGGTGAGCGGCTGGAAGCCCAGCCGGGTGAGGATGGGGCGGCTCTGGCTGGAGGCGTCGACCTGGACGTAGCGGTAGCCGCGCTCGGCGGCGACACGGGCCCGGTGGGCGACGAGGGCGCGGTAGATGCCCCGGCCCCGCCAGGCCTCGACGGTTCCGCCGCCCCACAGCCCGGCGAACCGGGCCCCCGGCGGAAGTTCCATGCGGGCCGCGCTGACCGGGACGTCTCCGACGAGCGCCACGACGGCGACGACCGTGTTCGGGTCGCCGGTGAGCTGGGCGAGCAGCTGGTGGCGCAGCAGGGTGCTGTCGCCGCCGAAAGCCTGTTCATGGACGTCGGCGACGAGGGCCACGCCCGCGCGGTCGGTGACGGGCAGCAGCCGTACGCCCTCGGGCGGTTCCCCGTCGAGGGCCAGATCGCTCAGCTCGGCGACCATCAGCGTCTCCTCGGGCTGGGCGGTGAAACCCGCGGCCCGCAGTCGCTGCCCCAGGTCCTCGGGCCGGTCGTGCCCGTACAGCTTCCACTCGAAGCCACCCCCGAGCGAGGAGAAGAAGCGCACCTGTTCGGCGATGGCCGCGTCGGCGCTCGTCGCGTCGAGGTCGGACCAGACCACCCCGTTCCAGCCCTTGTCGGCGCCGACCTGGCGCACCACCTTGCCGGCGCGCTCGACTCGGGCGCCCGGCGCGTCGGGCCGCGCGCCTTCCCGCATGTCCCGGTCGAACAGCGCCAGTACCGCTACGTGATCCATGGGGTCACTTCAACATCCCGGGACGAACGGGGCAACGGGATAAGGCGGTGTCCTCCCTGTTCATCACTCGCCAGGCGTCACCGCGCGTACGCCCCGGACATGAGGGCGTCCGGGAGGGCCCTTCCGCAGGGCCCGCCCGGACGCCGGTTCTGTGCCGCTCCGGTCAGCCGGTGGGGGCCAGCTCCTGCTGCGGGACGGAGCTCAGGGGCGTCGCCTGGACGCGGCGCAGGCCGGTCAGGCTGACGAACACCAGGGAGAAGACGCCCGCGAGGGCGAAGGCGGTGAAGCCCGCGGTGGTCGAGCCGGTGGCGAGCAGCTGGCCGCCGAGCCAGGGGCCGAAGACGGCGCCGAAGCGTCCCATTCCGGAGGTCCAGCCGACCGCGGTGGCACGGTTGTCGTCCTCGGAGCGGTGCGCCACCGTGGCGTAGATCATCGCCTGGGCGCTGAAGAGGAACATGCCGGTCAGGAAGACGACGGTGTAGGTGAGGGGCAGCGCCATCTTGAAGCTGAGGGAGTAGATCCCGATGGCGGTGGCGCCGAACCAGATGGCGGAGATGCGCGAGCCGCCGAACCTGTCGGTGAGGCGTCCGCCGATCAGCATGCCGACGATGCCGCCGAGGTTGATGACGATGACGAAGCCGATCGAGGAGCCGAGGTTGTAGCCGTTGGCCTTCATCAGCGAGGGCAGCCACTGCGAGACGCCGTAGACGAGGAGGAGACCGCCGAAGGACGCGATCCAGAAGAGCAGGGTCTGCATCCACCGGCCACCGCGGAACAGGGCGGTGACGGCGCTGAAGCGGTCGGCCACGGCCTGGCGCTCCTCGGCGCGGGCGGCCAGGTCGACGCCGTAGCGGTCGGCGAGCGCGCGGGCCTCGTCGGTACGGCCCTTGGCCTGGAGGAAGGACATCGACTCGGGCAGGAAGGCGGCCGCCAGCGGAACCCCGATGAACAGCGGTATCACGCAGATCCAGAAGGAGACCCGCCAGTCGCCCGTCCCGAGCGCCACGAATCCGGCGACGATGCCGCCGGCCTGGTGGGCGGTCATCAGGGAACCCACGATCAGGGCGCGGCGGCCCTTCGGCGCGTATTCGGTGACCATGGTGATCGCGCTCGGCAGCAGGCCGCCGAGGCCGAGGCCGGCCAGGAAGCGGCCGAGACTGAAGACGCCCAGGCTCCCGGCGGCGGCGCAGACCGCGGAGGCCAGCGAGAACACGGCGGTCGACGCGATGATCGTCTTCTTGCGGCCGACCCAGTCACTGACGGTGCCCGAGCACAGGGCGCCGATCAGCATGCCGAAGGTGGCGTAGGAGCCGACGTCGCCGGCCTTGCCGGGGTCGATGCCGAGCGCCTTCGTCTCCAGCATGTGCGGCAGCACGGAGCCGTAGATGAACATGTCGAGGCCGTCGAAGAGGACGACCAGCCAGCAGAGGCCGACGACGATCGCGGCCAGTCTGCTGCCGCCGCGAGCGGGCAGGGCGAGGGAGGAGGACATCGTTGTTTCCTCTCGTCCAGGAGGTGGGGGCCCTGGAAGGGGATCGGGGACGCGGGTCGACGCGGCTCGTGCGGCTGACCCGATTATGCGACAGACGCTAAGAGTGAAGCCCCAGAGTGTCAACGCTTTTGTCAACAATCTGCGAAACAATCAGGCCACCCCTCGCGACCCTGGCACGGGCGGCTGAGAGGCAGGTGAAAACGCGCACGGGCGGCACACGATCGGTGCCGCCCGCACGTATGTGCTGACTGGAACGGTTCGCTCAACAGTTCGACACCCGACGGGACGCCACCGGGTGGTCAGCCGATGGGCGGTGTGCCGTGGGTATGGAAGGACTCGATGGTCTTCAGGCCCCAGGCCTGGCCCTTCTTCCGCTCGTTCTCGGTCCAGGTGACCAGGGGCCAGTCGGGGGCCAGGACGAGTCGGGTGAGCGGGTTGCACAGCTCGATGCGGTTGCCGCCGGGTTCGTAGACGTACAGGAAGAACGTCTGCTGGATGGCGTGCTTGTGCGGGCCCGTCTCGATGAACACACCGGTGTCGATGGCGAGGTCGGCGGCGCGCAGGATGTCCTCACGGGTGTCCGTGGCGAACGCGATGTGGTGCAGGCGCCCGCTCGAACCCGTCCAGTCCTCCGTGTAGACGACGTCGTACGACTTGTTGCTGAAGGTCAGCCACTGGGCGGCGATCCGGCCGCTGTCGAGCTGGATCTGCTCGGTCGGCCGGGCCCCGAGCGCGTCACGGACGAAGTCTCCGTTGGCGGCGACGTCGGAGGCGAGGAAGTTCACGTGGTCCAGGCGTCGTACGCCGACCCCGTGACCGGGCTTGGCCTGCGGCTGGTTCTTCAGACCGGGCTTGAGATGGTCGGGCGCCTGATACCACTCGCTCTCCCAGTACAGGGCGAACTCGTGACCGTCGGGGTCGGTGGTGACGTAGACCGGGCCGAGCCCCGGCTCGTCGTTCACCCAGCGGCCCTCGCGGCCGGCGCTCTCGATCTCCTTGACCCGGCGCTGGAGGGCCTCCTCGCTGGAGGCGCGCAGGGCGGTGCGGCGGATGCCCGAGGTCGTGTGGGCGGTGAGGGTCAGGCTGTGGTGCTCGTAGTCGTCCCAGGTCCGCAGATAGACGGAGTCTCCGGAGCGCCCGTTCTCGGTCAGACCGAGGTAGTCCGTGAAGAAGCGGACGCTGGCGTCCAGGTCGGGGGTGAGCAGTTCGACGTGCCCGAGGTGGGCGATGTCGCCGAGCGGCGGGGCCATGGGGCCTCCTTAAGGGTGATGTGCGGCTCCGGCCGGCCGGGGGAAGACCGTGCCGTCGAAGATCTTGCGTGCGGTGCGGACGACGGCGGTGCGCCGGGCCACGGGTGCGGCGCCCCCGGGGCCGTACTCGACACCTGCTTCGATGTCGAGGAATCCGGTGGGGTGTTCGATACGCAGCCGGTCGCCCCGTTCGGGCGGGCGCGCCACGGCGTGTCCGACACCGCCCTCCACGCGCAGCCCGGCGGCGACGCTCGCGGCGCCGAGGACACCGATGGAGGTGTGGCAGCGCACCGGGATGAAGGTGCGGGTCATGACGGCTCCGCCGGCGCGGGGCGGGGCGAGCAGGGTCAGCTTGGGCACGGTGGCGTTCTCGACGTCCCCGAGACCCATCAGCTTGCCCGCCTCCAGGCGGATCTCGCGGAGCCGGTCGGCCAGCGCCAGATCCTCCTCCAGGTCCTTGGGTGCCTCGTACCCGGTGACACCCAGCGAGGACGCGGCGATCAGCACGGTCGGCATGCCGTTGTCCACGCAGGTCACCGGGATGTCGGCGACGATGTCCCGGGCATGGCCGGTGGGCAGCAGCGGGCTGCTCCCCCGCGGGAACTCGATCACCACCGGAGCCGCCGTCCCGGGCACTCCGGAGATCTCGGCGGAGCCCGTGTAGACCACGCGCCCGCCCTCGGTGGGGAAGCTCGCGACCGCGAGGTCCCCGGAGTTGACCATGCGGACGCGTACCGAGGTACGGCCCTCCCCCGACTCGACCAGTCCGCGTTCGACGGCGAACGGGCCGACCCCGGCGAGGATGTTGCCGCAGTTCTGACGGTCCGACACTTCTGCTTTGTCGACGGCGACTTGGAGGAACAGGTAGTCGACGTCGGCGGCGGGGTCCGCGGAGACCGAGACCACGGCCACCTTGCTGGTCAGCGGGTGGGCGCCGCCCAGGCCGTCGATCTGGCGCGGGTCGGGGCTGCCCATCACGCGCAGCAGCAGGTCGTCGCGTCCGGCGGTGTCCCCGGGGAGGTCCCCGGCGAGGAAGTAGGCGCCCTTGGAGGTGCCGCCGCGCAGGAGCATGCAGCGCACCTCGTCGGGCCCGCTCATGGCTTGGCTCCGTCCGGGAAGCGGGGCCCGCTCATGACTCGGCTCCCGGATCCGGCCCGGAAGCGGGGCCCGCTCATGGTGTGGCTCCGTCCCGCACGTAGTCGTCGTACGACGTGTAGGTCACGCCCAGGCGGACCAGGGTCTCGCGCAACCCGTAGCGGTCCAGGCCGAGTTCGCCGTCGAGGAAGGCGGCGCGGGCCAGCGCCTCCTTGCGCTCGCGGGCCGCGGAGGCCTCGGCGACCTCGCGGGCTTCCTCGCGCGGCACGCACACCACGCCGTCGTCGTCGGCGAGGATCACGTCGCCGGGCCGGACGATCTGGCCGCCGATGGCCACCGGCACGTTCACGGAGCCGCCGGTCGCCTTCACGGTGCCCTGCGGGCTGACAGCGGCGGACCAGGCGGCGAAGCCCATCTCCCGCAGTTCGACGGTGTCCCGGATGCCGGCGTTGATCACCAGACCGCGCACACCACGCCGTTGGAGCGCGGTGGCGAACAGCTCGCCGAACATGCCGTCGGTGGAGGGCGAGGTGGTGGTGACGACCAGGATGTCGCCCTCTCCGCACTGCTCCACAGCGGCGTGGATCATGAGGTTGTCGCCGGGCCAGGACAGGACGGTGACCGCGGTGCCCGCGACACGGGTGTCCTGCTGGACGGGGCGCAGATGCGTGCCGAGCAGGCCGGTGCGGCCCATGGCCTCGTGCACGGTCGCGGTGCCGTATCCGGCGATCGCCTCGACGTCCTTCGCGTCCGCCTTCGGCGGGCCGGTGACGATCACGCCGCTCATGCCAGCTCCTTCGCGATCTGCGGGTAGGGACGCATGAACGCCTCGGCCATGGTCTTGTGGGCCAGGCCCAGGTTGGGGCCGGCGTTGCGCTTGAGCTGGACCCCGCGGCGCACGGCGAGGTCGGTGTAGTAGTCCCACAGGTGCTGCTGGGCGCCGAGGCACTCCATCGCCTTGCGCTTGGTCTCCCACACCTCGGTGATGTCGAGGAGGACCTCGGGCCTGAAGCCGCTCATCTCGGGCTGGTGGGGCTCGAAGTAGAAGACGGGCGGGGCACCGATGATCTCGCCCTCGCCGGGATAGCCGATGGCCTGGGCGAGGACCCTGGCCTCCAGCGCCATGCGGTGGGCGGCGGGGTGGTCGCCGTTGTACGGGTCCTCGGCCGGGTGGGTGAGCACGACGTCCGGCTGGGTCTCGCGGTAGAGCGTCACCAGGCGGTCGGTGAGCTCGGCGGTGACGGTCAGCGGGTAGTCGCCGGCGTCGAAGAAGCGGACCGCGGCGCCGAGCGTGGCGGCGGCCTTCTCGGCCTCCTCACGGCGTATCGCCTTGATCTCGTCGAGCTTCTTGCCCTCGCGCCAGGCCTTGGCGGACTCACCGCGCTCGCCGAAGGTCAGGCACGCGATCGTGACCTTCTCCCCGCGGGACGCGGCCAGGGCGATCGCGCCCCCTGCCCGCCACACGAAGTCTCCGGCGTGCGCGGTGACGACGAGCGTCGATCGTGACGGGCTCCCCCCGGGCTCGGGCGGGGCCGGGGGCTCGGGGGTGGCGGGCGCGTAGCCGTGCGTCATTGCAGCAATCTCCTTGATGGACAGGTGGGCGCCCGCCTCGGCTGTCCGTCGCACCGCGCGTCGCCGCGCGGTGCGTCAGTCGCGCAGCGCTTCGATCACACTGCCGAGGTGAGCGCGGACGGCCGTTTCGGCCGCCTGCGGGTCCCTGGCCGCGATCGCCTCGATCATGGCCAGGTGTTCACTCAGGGACTGCTGCGCGCGACCGGGACGCAACGCCAGCTGGAAGCGGTGGCGAACCAGTTGGGCGTTGAGCCGTTCCAGGAGTCCCACGGCCGTCCGCTGGCCGGAGAACTCCCTGATCCGAGCGTGTACTTCGTGGTTCAGCTCGGAGTAGGTGATGGGTTCACCGTCGCCGACCGCCTTGACCATGGCGGCGCCCAGGTCCGCCAGCTCGGCGAGCTGGTCGTCGGTGGCCAGGACGGCCGCCTTGGCGGCGCAGAGACCTTCGAGGGCCATACGGCACTCGGTGATGGCGACCGCTTCCTCCACGGTCACCACCCGGACGCGTGATCCGCGGTTGCGGATCCGTTCGACCAGTCCCTCCGATTCCAGCTCGATCAACGCCGCCCGCGCGCTGGCCCGGGTGACACCGAACTGCTCGGCGAGTTCGTTCTCCACCAGCCGCTGGGCCGGTGCCATCTCTCCGCGCAGAATCGCCTGCCGCAGCTGCACCAACGCGTGCTGCTTGGCCTGCTCGCCGGTGCCTGGACGGGCTTCCGTCTGCATTGCGCCCTCCCTGAGTGAGTGCCTGTCGAACGTAAATCTAGACCAACAAGATTGTCAACAATTTTGTTCGGCATGTTGCCGACCGTGCGGCGGCGGAACCCTCGGCTCCGTCGCCGCACCGGGAGACGCAGGGCCTGTGCCGGAGCCGGGGCGGACCCGAGGACGGCCGGAGGGGCGCTCATCTCGTGCGACGCGACCGCCATGGGCCCGGCGCGGCACGTTCGCGTAGAGGCCCGGCGGGTTCACGGCACCGGCAGGGCCGGGCGCCGACAGCGGAGCGGCCCGGTGCCGCGGCAGACGGACAGCGTCTGCCGCGGCACCGGGCCGCCGGGGATACGAAGACGTCCGGGAGCTACCCCCGGACCTCGGGCACGGTGATGCCGAACCCGGCCGCGCTCTCGGTCAGTTCGCGCCACACCTTGACCGCCACGGGCACCCCCTCCCCCGTGCGCAGCGCCGCGACCGAGGCGCTGCGCTCCCCCGGGTAGAACACGCCCTGCGCTCCGTCCGCCGGAGTCAGCGCCTTGAGCGTGGCGAGCGTGGCGTCGACGGCCGCGGTGAACTCCCCGGCGTCACCGAAGGCCGCCGGGTCGATGGCGACGATCAGCGCGTTCTGGCGGTGCTTGCGGCCTTCGGGATCGTCGGAGTGGAAGGCGGCGAAGATGGGCGCGCCGACGAGAACGCTGGTCAGCAGCTCGAAGGCGAGCGACATGCCGGCCCCCTTGGCGCCGCCCAGCGGCAGCGGCATGACCGCCTTGTCCGGATCGGTGGTGGGGGTGCCGTCCCCGGTGGCGGCGGCGCCTTCGGGCAGCGGGGTGCCGCTCGCCCGGGCCTGCCGGATCTTGCCCAGCGCGATGGTGGCGGTGGCCATGTCGAGAAGCAGCGGGGCATGACTCCTCGCCGGTACGGCGACGGCGAGCGGGCTGGTCGCGACCGCCGCGCCCTTGGCCCCGGTGTAACCCATGTTGGGCATGCCGGCGACGAACGCGATGCCGATCAGGCCCTGTTCGGCGATCTTCGAGACGTAGTAGCCGATGGCACCGGTGTGCACGGTGCGACGCACCCCGACGGCCGCGACGCCGCTCGCCCGGGCCCGGGTGACCGCCTCCTCGGCGGCGGCGGTGAGGGCCACCGGTCCCGGCGCTCGGTCGGCGTCGAGGACGGCGACGGCCGGGGTGCTCGACTCGACCGTGATCTCGGGACGGGCGTTGACCACCCCCTTGGAGAGCAGCTCCAGGTAGGCGGGGACACGCGCGGTGCCGTGGGAGTCGACGCCGCGCAGCGCGGCCCAGACGAACACGTCGGCGGTGGTACGGGCGTGCTCGGGGCCGAGGCCGCCCTTCTCGAGGAGGGCCGCGGCGAATCCGCGGAGCTCCTCGGCGGGGACGAGCACCTTGCCCGGCTTGGGCGTCGGGGTGTCGGTCATGGTGGCGGGTGCCTCCTGGATCAGCGGGTGACGAGGACGTCGACGACGGCGGTGGTGCCCTCCGACACGGCCTTGAGCGCGCGCTCCAGGGCGGGAGCGAGCGCGTCCGGCGCGTCGACGGTCTCGGTGTGCATGCCGAACGGCTCGGCGAACCGGGCGAGCCGGGGCAGCCGGCGCAGGTCGGTGCCGAGCCACTCGCCGGTCTCGGCCGCCGCGCCCTCGGGGTAGAACCGGCGATGGTTGAGGTTCATCGACTTGTAGACACGGTTGTTGAAGACCACGATCAGCAGCGGCAGTCCGTACGCGTTCGAGGCGTCGTACGACGGGATGACCGGGTTGTAGGCGAAGGCGCCGTCGCCGATCGTGAGGACCACGGGCCTTTCCCGCGCGGCGAGTTTGACGCCGAGCGCGACCGCGATGCCCTGGCCGAGTCCGCCCTGGACGTAGAAGTACGCGTCGGGCTCGGAGGTCTGCAGATGGCGTTTGACGACACGGCTGTGCGTGATCGTCTCGTCGACGACGATCGCGTCCTGCCCGTCCAGGAGCCCGCGCAGGGTGGCGGCCACGTGCACGGGGTCGACGCCCTCGGATCGCGCCGCCTTCGCCTCGGCGGCCGCGATGGCGGCCTGTTCGTCCGCGTGCCGCTCCTCGTGCTCCGCTCGGCGCACGGTGACGGCGGCCGTGCCCTCGGGGTCCGGCGGCCGTGTGTGCGCCCGCTTGGCGAGCTGGCGCAGGGTGTTGGCGACGTTTCCTTCCAGATAGCGGTCGGCGAAGAGGACTTGGTAGGCGACGTGCGGGCGTTGCGGAACCTCGTCGATGACCACGATCCGCGCCTTGGAGGGGCGGCGCGACGGCGGATAGAAGGGGGCGCGGCAGTTGACGAGGAGGATGAGATCGGCCTCGTCCATCCAGGGGCCGATGTCCGAGCCCGCGTGCAGCGGGTGGGTGCGCGGGAAGTTGCCGCACACCGCCGAGTCGGGTTCGACGACCGGGAGGTTCCAGGCCTCGGCGAAGGCGACCAGGGCCTCGAAGCCGCCCGCCTCGCGGCCCGCCGTCTCGGTGACGATCACCGGGACGGCCGCTTCGCGGATCAACTCGGCGACGAGGTCGGCCTCTTCGGGGGAACTGTGGGTCGAACCCGGTGGGACGACGGGCTTGGCCTCGCGGCCGTCCCACTCCTCCAGCAGGATCTCCAGCGGGATGTCGAGGTAGACCGGTCCGGCCGGTGCCCGCCAGGCCAGTTCGGCCGCCCGCGTGACCATGGAGGGCAGGGTGTGCACCCCGGCGGCCTCGTTGGACCACTTGGTGAACGGCCTTGCGATGCCGTGCGGTCCGCCGACGATGGACAGGTTGCGGTACCACTGACCGCCGGGGTCCTGTCCGGGTCCGTCGCCGTAGGTGGTCGACTCCGAGGAGGCGACCACCATGGGGACGCCGGCCAGCAGGGCTCCGTGGACGGCCATGGAGCCCTGGAGCAGGCCGGGGGCCGCGTGCAGGAGCACGGCCTGCGGGCGGCGGGCGAGCAGGCCGTAGCCGGTGGCCATCCCGACTGCCACGGTCTCGTGGGTGAGGTCCAGGTATTCCGGTGCGGGCTCGCCGTCGCGGTGGCGCCGGGCCAGGGATTCCCAGACCGGGGCCCATTCCGACCCCGAGGAGCAGAAGACGTAGTCGGCGCCGACGGCGTTGAAGGCCGATACGAGCGCTTCACCGCCGTCCTTGCCGCCGGCCCCCGGTGTGTTGCCGGCACCCGGTGTGTTCTCGGTGTCCGTCATCTCCGGTGTGCCCTCAGCCTTCGATCGGCCAGTCGAGGACCTCGGAGATGCCGCGGCCCAGGATCCACTCCAGTTCCTCGGGCGTGAAGTCCCAGTGCTGGGTGAACTGTTCGATGGTGTCGGTGTAGGTGATGCCGTGGCCCAGCAGGCGGGTGATGTCGGTGCCGTAGAAGCACCGCTGGGGGCCCAGCTTGTCGACCATCTCGCGCACGTACTTCTCGATGTTCTTGTTCGGGAAGGGCTGCGTCGAGTAGCCGGGGAGCGCCGAGACCTTGACGTAGATGTTCGGGTGGACGGCCAGGTCGGCGGTCTCCTGGACCCAGTAGCCGATCGCGTCGTCCACGCAGCGGGCCATGATGCCCATGTGGTCGATGATGATCTTCAGGCCGGGGTGCTTGGCGGCGATCTCGCCGAGCTCGCGCTTCCAGATCGGGGCGTGGACCATGGTGGGGATGCCGAGTTCCTCGGCGATCGGCCAGTACCAGTCGTTGGTGCCGTCGATCATCCAGTTGCGGTCCTGCGGGCGGTGGAAGGTGAGCCGGGTCCCCTTGATGTGCGGGTTGTGGGCGAAGTCCTTCAGCATCGCGGTGCCCTCGACGGCGTCGTCCTGCGGGACGCGGGCCATGATGCCGAAGCGGTCCGGGTGGGCCTCGCAGGCCTCGAGGGCGTAGTCGATGCGGTTGCCCTCCCAGGACGGGGGCAGGATCAGCGCCCGGTTGACGCCCGCCTCGTCCATCAGCTCGAGGGCCTCCTCGTAGGAGAACGGTTCCTCGCGGTGTCCGTTGAGGCGGATGCGCTCCCGTGCGCCGGGGACCCAGGGGCGGTCCGGGGTCTCTTCCTTCCAGATGTGGATCTGGGTGTCGACAACGAACATGTCATCTGCCGTTTCTCTGCGGAGGGGTGCCGGGGTGGTGCGGAGGGAACGCTAGGTCGGCGAAAGGCCTTTGCCGAGCGCTGGGGGTGCAAGCAGTTCTTGCGCGGAAGTGCCCTGCGCACAGGGCATGTTCAGGTTGTGCGGATGTCGCCGAGGACGGTGTCGGCGATGTGTTCCGCGATCGCCATCGAGGAGGTCGCGGCGGGCGAGGGCGCGTTGCGTACGGCGGTGACGCCACCGGCCTGGTGGATGACGAAGTCGTCCACCAGCGAGCCGTCCCTGCCGAGCGCCTGGGCGCGTACGCCGGCCCCGCCGCGCACCACGTCGGCGGCGTGGATGGCGGGGACGTACGCCCTGGCGGCCCTCATGTAGGCGTCCACCGACAGTGAGCCGCGTATCTCCTTGACGCCGGTGCGCCAGTGTTCCCTGGCCAGACGCCACATGCCGGGGAAGCGGGCGATGCGGGCGAGTTCGCGGACGTCGATGTCGGAGCGACGGTATCCCTCGCGGGCGAGGGCGAGGACCGCGTTGGGTCCCACCTCCACGTCGCCGTTCACGCGGCGGGTGAAGTGCACGCCGAGGAAGGGGTAACGCGGGTCGGGCACGGGGTAGATGAGGCCGCGGACCATGTGCGCCCTGCTCGGTGTGACGGTCATGTACTCGCCGCGGAACGGGACGATGCGCGGCTCGTCCCCGTCGTCGGCCAGCCGGGCGACCCGGTCGCTCTGGAGTCCCGCGCAGAGCACCAGGCGGCCGGCGCGCAGGGTTTCCGCACCGGAGGCGACCTCGATGCCCCCGCCGTCGAGGCGGGTGAGGCGGGTCACCGGGAAGCCGAGTCGTACCTCGCCGCCGGAGTCCACGACGTCCCGGGCGAACGACCGGGCGACGGCGGTGTAGTCGGTGATGGCGGTACGCGGGGAGTGCAGGGCCGCCCGGCCCACGGCGTACGGCTCGATCTCATGGATCTCGTCCGCGTGGACCCGGCGCAGGCCCGGCACCCTGTTCTCCAGGGACGTGGCGTACAGGGCCTCCAGACGCGGCACTTCGTCGTCCGTGACGGCGACGACGAGCTTGCCGCACTCGTCGTAGGGCAGCCGCCGTTCCCGGCAGTACGCGCGGAGCATCGTCATCCCCCGGGTGCACAGGCGGGCCTTGAGACTGCCCGGCCGGTAGTAGATGCCGGCGTGCACCACGCCCGAGTTGTGACCGGTCTGGTGGACGGCGACCTCCTGCTCCTTGTCCAGGACCACGACCCGCGTGCCGGGCCGGCGCAGGGCGATCTCCCGTGCCGTGGCCAGACCCACGATCCCGGCGCCGACGACGGCGATCGTCTCGTCAGCCATCCGCTCTCCTCCTCTCGCCGCTCACGGCCCCGTCAGGCACCGAAGTGGATGGCGACGGTCTTGACCCGGGTGTAGAAGCGCAGCCCTTCCTCGCCCTGCTCCTTGAACGGCGAGCCGGAGTCGCGGAAACCCCCGAACGGGTGGTGGACGTCCCAGCCGGAGGTGGTGGTGTTCACCGCGATCTGGCCGCACTCCACCTCGTCCGCGAACCGGTGGGCGGCGCCCAGGTCCTGGGTGAACACGGCGGCGGCGAGGCCGAAGACCGAGTCGTTGACCGCCTCGACCGCCTCGTCGAAGGAGTCCACCGCGCGCAGCGCGACGACCGGTCCGAACACCTCCTCGCGCCAGATGTCGAGGTCGGGGGCCACGTCCGCGAGCACGGTCGGGTTGACGTAACAGCCGTGGCTCAGGGCCTCGTCCGTGGGCCGGTCGCCGCCGGCGAGGACCGTCGCGCCCTGCTTGACGGCGCGCTCGATGCCGGAGAGGACGCCGTCCCGCTGCCGGGCGCTGACCAGCGGCCCCATCGTGGTGCCGGCGGCGAGTCCCGGTCCGACGCGCAGGGTGGCGGCCTCGGCGAGCAGGAGCGCGGTGAACTCCTCGTACACGGGCCGCTCGACGACGACCCTGCTGGTGGCCGTGCAGCGCTGGCCGGCCTGGGCGAAGCCGGCGGCGGCCACGGCCTTGGCGGCGGCCCCCAGGTCGGCGTCGGAGAGGACCACGGTGGCGTTCTTGCCGCCCAGCTCGCCCTGGAAGCGGACGTTCGTGTGGGCGAGCGCGGCCCGCAGGCCCTCGCCGACCTCGTTGCTGCCGGTGAAGGTGACCGCGGCGAGGCGCGGATCGCCGAGCAGTGCCCCGGAGATCTCCGCGCCGCGTCCGGTGACCACGCCCAGGACACCGGCGGGCAGCCCCGCGTCGTGCAGGGCGCGGGCCAGGTGCAGGGCGGCCTGGGGGGTGTCGGTGGCCGGCTTGAGGATCGCCGCGTTGCCCGCGGCGAGGCAGGGGGCCAGCTTGCGGGCCGGGGTGATCAGCGGGTCGTTCCAGGGGGTGATCGCGAGGACGACGCCGACCGGCTCGCGCTGGTGGTGCGTGCGGGTGTCCGGGCGTACGTCGTGCACGAGCGTGCCGTAGCCCTGGCGGGCGAGACCCGCGTAGTACTCCAGGAAGTCGGCGGCCTTGAGGGTCTCCCCGGTCGCCTCGGCGCGGGTCTTGCCCATCTCGGTACTGAGGTCCTCGGCGATCTCCGCGACGCGCTCGCGCAGCAGCCGGGCCGCGTCCGTCATGATCCGGGCGCGCTCGAACGGGCTGGTGCGCTTCCAGACGGCGAAGCCCCGCTCGGCGTGATCGTAGGCGCCGGTGACATCGGCCGCGCCCAGCGCGGGAACGCGGGCCACGGGGGCGCGCAGATCGGCGGGGTCGTGGACATCGATCCACGCTCCGGTCGCCACCCACTTCCCGCCGAGGAGGGTTTCCAGGGTTCGCATCAAGATCACTTCTCTCGTCCGCCGCGGTGCGGGGCCGCGGTCAACCGGGTGGGACGGCCGCAGGGGCCGCAACGACAACACACGAGCGGGGGCCGGGTCGGCCAGTCCCGCGGCGGCAGACATTGCTTGCGCGCCGCGCGGGTCGCTCATCAGGGGATTCGTGCTGGAATCGGCGGGCCCGACGACCCCGCTCCCACGGAGGAACCACATGGCTCTCGCCGTCGTCGCCCACTACCGTTGCGCGCCCGCCGACGCGGACACCGTGCGCGCGGCGCTTCTGAAGATGCGCGAACTCACCCCCGGCGAACCGGCGAACCTCGCCTACGAGGTGCACGCCGAGGTGGACCGGCCGGGGTCGTTCGTGCTCTACGAGCGGTACACGGACCGCGCGGGCTTCGAGGCGCACCGGGCGGCGGACCACTTCACGGAGTTCATCGTGGGTGTCGTCCTGCCGCTGCTCACGGAACGCACGGTGACGTTCGCCGAGGTGCTGTGAACCGCCGGCCGGGAGGCCTCTCGTGTCTCCCGGCCGGCATCGGTCACCGGGTCAGAACTCGTTGCCCCAGCAGTAGCGGGCGAGGGTCTCCACGAGGACCAGTTTGCGGCGCTGGTCCTCGGCGCCGAGGAGCGGTCGCGTCGCGACGTCGGCGAAGCCGCGGGACGGCGAGAGGGCCATGTCCTCGATGTCCTTGATCTCGGCGCCGGCGTCGATGCGGGCCAGTACCGTGTCGATCGCCTCCAGTTCGGGGGTGGTCGGGTCCACGACCCCGAGGCACGCGTCCCGGTCCTCCGGCAGTGCCCTGAGCAGGTCGAGTTCGGCGGCCGTCCCCCGGTCGTACGGGAGGATCCAGCGGTCGGCCGGAATGTCGCCGTACAGCCGCTCGGCCCTGGCCCGGTCCACCGCGTCCGGTGCCCGCAGGCCGGGGCAGACGCCGATCCGTACGCCCTCGGGGCGCTCGTCCAGGCGCACCGCGAGTGCCTCCACGGCGAGCGTGTCCTCGAAGGTCAGCGCGTCGGCGGTGGCCGGCCCGGCCGCGATGTGGCCGAGCAGCAGGGGGTTGTCGAGCTGGATCAGCCGGACGCCGCGGGAGACGAGCAGTCCGATCTCCGCGTGGATGATCTCCGCCAGGGCTTCGCCGAGTTCGCGGGCCGAGGCCGGACCGCCGGAACCCGCGAGAGCGGGGTCGAAGGTGGTGGCGGCGAGGTAGGCCGGGGACGGCAGGGACACCTTGGGCGCGATGACCGTCAGCTCGGCCAGCCGGGCCGCCCGGTCGGCCAGGAGGGGACCGTCGGCCTTGGGCAGGGACTCGGCCACCCAGCGGGACAGTCCGTCGGGTCCGGTGTCGCCGGTACGGCGGAAGCCGGAGACGGCGCCGAGGACGGCACCGCGGAAGTCCTCGCGCGGGAAGTCG
Source organism: Streptomyces sp. NBC_00659 (assembly GCF_036226925.1). Lineage (NCBI taxonomy): Bacteria > Bacillati > Actinomycetota > Actinomycetes > Kitasatosporales > Streptomycetaceae > Streptomyces > Streptomyces sp. NBC_00659. The sequence goes on from NZ_CP109031.1 coordinate 1,098,086, forward strand.
CCGTCCGTGACGACGGTGGAACGCACCCTGCGCTGGAGGGACACCGCCTCCTTGACGGCGTCGTCCAGTGCCGCGGGGTCGTCGCCCCGGTCCGTGAGGCCGGCCGGGCGGACCAGGCTGCCGTGGTGGTCGATGCGGTAGTTGTACGTGTCCGCCATGGCTCAGGCACCCTTCTCGGTGTTCTCGGTGTTCCGTGCCTGCTCGGGGCTGTCCGCGTTCCGTGCCCTCTCGGTGTGCTCGGCGTTCCGTTCCCTCTCGGCGCCGTCGGCGTTCCGTGCCGTCTCGGGGCGCTCGGGGCTCCGTGTCTTCGCGTCGTCGCCTGCCGCCGTGCCCGCGACACCCCAGGCCGCGAACTCCATTTCGTAGCCGAGGGATTCGAGGACCTCGTCGGCGACCCGCTGGTCCTCGTCCGCGGTGCCGCCCGCGATGCCGAGTCCGCCGATGATCTCGCCGTCCTTCTTGATGGTGACGCTGCCCTCGGTGGCCATGATGGGCAGGGCGGCGCCCGGGAGCTGGGAGAGCTGCGCGAAGAAGACCGGCTGGCTCTCCTGCCACTTCTTCAGCATCTTTCCGGGACGCTGCATCACGGCCGCGGTGTACGCCTTGGCGCGGGCGATGTCCGGGGTGAGGGGGCGGGCGCCGTCGCAGCGGCGGACACTGACGACGAAGCCGCCCGCGTCCACCACGGCGACGCTGACCGCCTTCCCGAGTGCCCGGGCCCGCTTCAGCGCGGCGGCGACGATCTCATCGGCGGCGTCGAGGGTGAGGCTGCTCATGCGGCTTCCTTCTGTCCGAGGGTGCGGCGCAGGTGCGCGACGGCCCGGTTGTACGGGCCCGGTGTCTCCCAGTACATGGAGTGCGGGGCCTCCGGGACGATCTCCAGGCGGGAGCCCGGGAGCAGTTCGTGGGCGCGGGTCACGGTCTTCACGCTGAGCACCGCGTCCTTCTCGCCGAGCAGGAAGGCGATCTCGACGCCCGACGCCTCGATGTCCCGCAGCGAGGGGCCGTCCGTGTCGAGGTTGCGCAGGTCGGCCATCCGGGCGACGTTGAAGGTGCCCATCTGCTGGAAGAGGAAGGTGCGGTCGGCGTGCTCGCGCTGGAAGCGCCGGGTGAGCAGCCGGTCGATGACGGGCAGCTTGACGGCCTCGGCGCGGTCGGCCGCGGCCAGTTCGCGCAGTTCGGGGTGGCTGATGCCGCCGAGGGAGTGGCCGAGGACGACGGCCCCGACCCGGTCGGGGCGCAGCAGGCCGGCGCGCAGGGCGGCCACCGAGCCGATGGACTGGCCCACCAGCATCACATCGGTGAGGTCCTCGGCGTCCAGGACGGCGAGGACGTCGCCGGGGAAGTCCTGGCCGTCGAACTCCGGCATGGAGGAGTCGGACTTGCCGAAGCCGCGCAGGTCCATGGTGACGACGGTGAACTCGTCCCGCAGCGCGGCCACTTGCTGCCACCAGGCCGCGTGGTTGCCGCCGCTGCCGTGCACGAAGAGGATCACCGGACCGCTGCCGTGGCGCTCGTAGTAGAGGGAGGTGCCGTCGGAGTCGGCGAAAGGCATGGAGGGAACTCCTGGAGGTACGGGGGAGGGGAATCCTGGCCGCGCGCGCTCAGTCGGTGCGCCTGCCGTGGAAGACCAGCTCGATCATGGTGTGGTCGGGGTCGTGGATGTAGCAGAACTTGGACTGGTTCTCGGGGCGTTCGATCGGGCGGGTGTGCCGGATGCCCAGTTCCTTCAGATGGGCGAGGAACTCGTCCCAGTCGTCGACCTCGACGGCGAAGTGGTAGGGCGCCATGCGCTCCATCTCCTCGACCGGGGTGAAGTGGAGGTCGAAGTTGCCGCGGGTCAACAGAACGACCCTGGTGTTGGACTTGGGCATGATCCGCTTCATCCCGAAGACCTTCGTGTACCACTCGGCGGTGCGATCGGGGTCGGTGGTGGGGAAGTTGACGTGGTGGATGTAGCGCGGGGCCTTGCTCATACGGAATTCCCTTCTGGATGTACGGGGTTGGAGAGCACGCCGATACCACTGATCTCGATGTCGACGGTGTCCCCGGGCTCGATCCGGCAGGCCGACTCGGCGCCCATCCACAGCACGTCGCCGGGGCGCATGGTGATGTGCCGGGTGATCTCGACGATGTAGTCGTACGGGTCGAAGACCATGTCGCCGGTCGGGAACACGGCCCGTTCCTCGCCGTTGACCCGGAGTGTGGTCGTCTGCGCGAGGGCGTCGACGTCCGTCTCGATCCAGGGACCCATCGGCTTGAACGTGTCGCTGTTCTTGCTGCGCCAGAACGTGCGGTCCCGGTGCTGCCAGTCACGGGCGCTGACGTCGTTGCCGATCGTCCAGCCGAAGACCGAGGCGCGGGCCTCCTCGTACGTGGCGTGCCGCAGCGTACGGCCGATGACGGCGACGAGTTCGGGTTCGGCCTCGAAGCGGCCGGACACGTCCGCCGGTTTGACGATGGGCGATCCGTGGCCGGTCAGAGCGCTGTTGGCCCGGTAGCCCACTTCGGGGCGTGCGGGGACCTCGGCTCCGCAATGCGCGATGTGGCGTGGGTAGTTCAGGCCCACGGCGTAGAACACGGGCGGGACGACGACCGGAAGCCAGACGGCCTCGGCCCGGGGCACGGTGCCGATGACGGTGAGGCCGGGGTCGTCGTACCCGTGCCGGTCCATGGCCTTCAGGGGGGACCCGGACAGCAGCTCGATGTCCTCCTCCCCCACGCGGCCCCATACCGCCCGTCCGCCGGCCGACACACGGGTGTACCTCATGGTGTTCAGCCCGCCAGGAGGTGGGAGACGCGCTTGGTGACCAGATAGGCCTCCAGCGCCTCGGGCCCGCCCTCCCTGCCGTAGCCGCTCTCCTTGACACCGCCCGAGGGTGCCTCGGGGACCGAGCCGCCGCAGTGGTTGACCGAGAGGATGCCCGCCTCCAGTTCGCGCACCAGGTGTTCGGCGGTGGCCGCCGATTCGGTGAAGGCGTACGCGGCGAGACCGTAGGGCAGTTCGTTGGCGGTGCGCAGCGCCGCGTCGAGGTCGCCGAACGCGGTGATGGGCGCGAGCGGCCCGAACGGTTCCTCGCGCATCAGGTCCGCGTCCGGGGTCACGTCGGTGAGGACGGTCGGCGCGAAGAAGTAGCCCGCGCGGTCGAGCCGTTCGCCGCCGGTGCGCACGGTGGCGCCGTGGCGTACGGCGTCGGCGGTCAGCCGCTCCATCGCCCGCAGCCGGCGTTCGTTGGCGAGGGGCCCCATGGTCGTGCCCTCGGCCAGACCGTCGCCGACGACGACCGCCTCGGCCGCCTTCACGAACTCGGCGGTGAAGTCGTCGACGAGGCTCTCGTGGACGAGGAACCGGCTCGGCGAGGTGCAGACCTGGCCGGCGTTGGCGAACTTGGCCTGGGCGGCGCGGCGGGCGGCGCGTGCGGGGTCGGCGTCCGCGCACACGATCACCGGGGCATGGCCGCCCAGTTCCATCAGGGACGGCTTCATGACCTCGCCCGCGGCGGCGGCCAGCAGTTTGCCGACGGGGACCGAGCCGGTGAAGGCGACGAGACGGATGACGGGCGAGGCGATCAGGTGGGCCGACACCTCGGCCGGTTCGCCGAAGACGAGGTTGAGGACACCTGCCGGCAGGCCCGCGTCCACGAAGCAGCGGACGAGGGCGGCGGCCGTGGCCGGGGTCTCCTCGGACGCCTTGATGACGATGGAGCAGCCCGCGGCGAGGGCCGAGGAGATCTTGCGCATCGGTCCGCCCGCCGGGAAGTTCCACGGGACGAACGCGGCGACGGGGCCGATCGGTTCACGGCGTACGGACAGCAGGGTGCCCGGGGCGGAGGGGATGATGCGGCCGTAGGCGCGGCGGGCGTCGTCGGCGTGCCAGCGCAGGGTGTCCGCGACGCGGCGGGCCTCCCCGGTGGCCTCGGCCAGCGGCTTGCCCTGTTCGAGGGTCATGATCCGGCCGACCTCGGCGGCCCGCTCGGTGAGCAGGTCGGCGGCGGTGTGCAGGATCGCGGTGCGCCGGGCGACGGGGGTGTCGCGCCAGATCCTGAATCCCCGTGCGGCGGCGTCGAGAGCGCGGTCCAGGTCGCCGGTGGTGGCGAGGGGGACTTCTCCGATCACCTCTTCGGTGGCCGGGTTGACGATCGGGGCGGTGCGTCCGGTGCCGCCCGGGCACCATTGCCCCGCTATGTGCAGGCGGACGGCGGGATATCCGTGGTCGGTGGTCATGGGTGGGAGCCCTCTCAGGCCGGCGGACGAGACGGTGGGAGCCCACGGCTCGGAGGCCGGGGCGGCGGGGCGGGAGGCGGAGCGCGGGTCAGGAGGCGGGGGCGGCGTCCTGCTGGTCGCGGTTGGTGCGCAGGGCCCAGATGTGGTGCGGCGGGGTGACCGTGTGGACGCGCGTCTCGTAGGAGTCGTCGACGCGGTCCATGTCGGCGGCGTACTCGACGCGCCCGCCGCAGGGTGCGTGCACGAAGCGGAAGACGTTGGAGCCGACCGTGTGGCGGCCGAGTCTGCGGGCCTCGCGCCAGCCCCGGTCGATCATGTGGTTGCCGCCCTCGACGACGTCGTCGAAGCCGGGGACCTCGTAGGCGATGTGGTTGACGCCTGCCTTGTCGGGGCGGTGGCAGAGCAGCATGGTGTGCTGGTCGTCGTCGCCCGGTGCCCGCATGAAGACGCCCATGGGCTCGACGACGTCGGTCGGCCGGAAGCCGAGGCGGTCCACGTAGAAGGCGACGGCCTCCTCGCGGCCCTCCTTGGGGATGTTGAGCGCGACATGGCACATGCGCAGCGGGTGTACGCGGGTGATCGGCTCCAGCGCGGTGTTCCAGCGGGTGACGCTGCCCAGCGCGTTGGCGGGCCGGGGGGTGACGTCGGCGGGCCGGGGCCGGGCGAGGGTCAGACCGGCCCCGAAGCCGGTCTCGTCCACGGTGTGGAACACGCCTGCGGCGTCCTGCCGGACGGGCCGGTCGCGGCCGGCCGAGGCGACCAGGCGCTCCAGCTCCTGGGGGGTGTCGACGCCCCAGACCACCTCCCGCAGGGTGGGCCCGTCCTCCACCGGGGGCGGGAACGGTGCGCCCGGTGCGGTGTCGAGGTGGAGGGTCTGGCCGGTGCGGGTCTCGAACACGGCGTGTTCGTCGGTCCGTTCCAGGAGGAAGAGCCCGAAGTCGTCGAAGAACCGGACGCATTCGCCGAGGTCGTCGATGCCGTAGGTGACCGATTCGATTCTCTGGATTCCCATGGGTTCCTCGTTTCGCGGGTCGCCTGGTGAGCGTAGGTTTCGGGCGGCGGCGGGTTCAACGGTCACGGCTCGACCGAATACGCAATCGTTTCTTGCGGCCGGAGAACCCCGCGCGGACAGTTCCGTACGGGCGGCTCGGTGCGGACAGTTCCGTGCGGACGCCTTCTAGGAACGGATCACCGGAATGGGATTCTGGGAGAACCAGGTGGTGAGGAAATCCAGGAATACGCTGACCTTGCGCGGAGTGCCCTGTCCGGGGCCGTAGATCGCGTACAAGGGACGGTCGGGGACCGCGAGTTCGGGCAGCAGGACCTGAAGAGCGCCGGAGATGAGGTCGTCGTACGCCGGCCGCTGGGGCAGCAGGGCGATACCGCGCCCGTGTACAGCGGCCTTCTGCAGGGCGATGTAGGAGTTCGACGAGAAGGCGACGTTGCGGATCTTGTGCAGGGTGGAGGCGTGGCCGTGGCCGATGCGCCAGACCGGGTCGTTGACGTGCACGAGGCACTCGTGGGCGGCGATCTCGTTGGGCTCGGTGAGCGGGCCGCCGCGTTCGAGGTACTCCTCGGAGGCGCACAGGACGAACGGCAGTGAGGCGATCTTCTTGAGCCGGACGCTGGAGTCCCTCAGGTCCCGGGTGTGGAAGGCCACGTCGAATCCGCTGTCGAGGAAGTCGTAGGTCCGGTCGGACATGCCTCCCAGTTCGAAGCGGACCTGGATCTTCGGGTGGGAGGCGGAGAACGCCGCGATGGCGTCACCGAGATCCAGGCTCCCGATCCACTTGGGGCAGATGATGCTGAGCGTGCCCTCCGCGCGGTCGTGCAGCTGGGCTATCCCCGCGTCCTCGGCCTCGATCTCCTCCAGGATGCGCGCGGCGAAGTCGGCGTAGCGCTGGCCGGGTTCGGTGAGGCTGACGGAACGGGCCGTGCGGTTGACGAGCCTGACGCCCACCTGCCGTTCCAGTTCGGCGACATGGCGCGACACCAGGGAGCCGGAGGAGCCCAGCTTCTTGGCGGCGCCGTTGAAGCTGCCGACCTGTGCGACGGTGACGAAGCTGTGCATGAGGAGCAAGCGGTCCATGTTTTCCTCCGGAGGCCCACTACGGCCAGGGGTGGGCCCCGGCGGCGGTGCCGGTCGTTCGGGTGTGCGGGCGGTGCTTCCTTCCCCAGGGCAGGCCTCGCTGCGGTACGGGCCTGGGTCGCGCCGGTCCGGAACGCCCTGACGGGCGGCTCCGCGAGGACCTTCCAGGGACGACGGGACGGGCGGCTCGGGACGCACCGAGGAAGGCGCCGCTCACCGTGCGGGCGCTACGAGGTGGGGCAGTACTGCGGGGCCTTGGTCAGGTTGTCCTTGGTGACCAAGAGAAGTGGAATGTTGGCAATCTTGTCAACCTTTTCTTTGCCCAGCAGACCGATGGCGCTCTTCACCGCCGTCCGGCCGATGACCATGGCCGAGTTGGCCACGGTGGCGGAGAAACGGCCGTCCTTCACGGCGGCCAGCCCCTCGTCGGTGCCGTTGACGGTCACGATCCGGACGTCCTCGGCGCCTGCCGCGTCGAACGCCTTGCGGACGGCGAAGCCCATCTCCTCGTTGGCGACGAAGGCGTAGTCCAGGTCGGGGTGCGCCTGGATCATGTTCTCGGCGACCTCCTGGGCCTTGACCGGGTTGAACATGCCGGGCTGGTTCGCGACGACCTTCGCGGTGGACGGCAGCTCGTTGGTGAACCCGCCGACGAGAAGGTCGGAGGCGGCACCGGGCGCACCCGCGATCACACCGACCTTCACGTTCTTGCCGGCGGCGTCCTTGACGACCCAGCCGGCGTCCAGGGCGCCCACCTTCTGGAGGTCGACGACGGCCGCGCCCAGGACGTCGTTCGCGTGGTCGGGGGCGACCGAGGTCAGGTAGATCGGGATGCCGGAAGCCTTGGCCTTGGCTATGTCTCCGTCGAGCGAGTCGACATTGACGGTCTGCACGATCAGCGCGCTGACATTGCGGGAGATCATGTCCTCGATGTTGGACAGTTCGGTTCCCGCGTTCTGGTGGGAATTGGCCGTGTACACTTTGGCCCCTTCCGACTTCGCCGTCTTCTCGACGGCTTTCTGCAGACACGTGTGGAACGCGGTGTCGGCGCCATTGACGAATCCGATGGTGACGGAACCGGAACTCGCCCCGGCCGAACCGGTGTTGTCGTTCTTCGCGCAGCCGCTCAGCACCAGGGTGGTGCCGGCGGCCGCGGCGATCAGTGCGCGGCGGGAACGGACGGAAAGTCTCATGGTCGTACGCCTTTCATGGCGGGCGAGGGCAGGGGGGAGCGCATGCGGAAAACGGGGAGAGGTAAATCGCCCGCGGAACACGGGAGATGGATATGCGGTCGCGGCGCTTCAGTTCCGCGCGGACCGGGACTTGTGGAACTCGTTGGCGACGGCCGCGACGAGCAGCACCCCGCCGACGGAGACCGGCTGGTAGTTGCTGGAGACCTGAAGGAGGTTCAGCGCGTTGGCCACGACGCCGAGGAGCACGACGCCGAGCGCGGTACCGGTCACGGTGCCGTGGCCGCCGGCCAGCGAGGTACCGCCGATGACCACCGCGGCCACGGCGGTGAGCTGGAGGGAGAGACCGCCCGTGCCGGGGCTGCTGGAGCCGAGCCGGGACAGCAGCATCAGGCCGGCCAGACCGGACAGGGCGCCGGTGAGGGCGTACAGCGTGAGCTTGCGCGCGGTGACGTCGATACCGCTGAGCCGGGCCACGTGCTCGTTGCCGCCGATGGCGTAGGCGTCGCGGCCGAACACGGTGAACCGCATGACCAGGGCGGTCGCGACGAGCACCAGAACGGCCAGGATCAGCAGATAGGGGATGCCGAGGATCTTGTCGTTGCCCAGCGAGAACATCCTGGTGCCGATGGAGACGCTGACGCTGTCGAGCACCAGCAGCGCGACGCCGTCGAGCAGGGTGGCCGTGGCCAGGGTGACGACGAACGGGGCGACGTTCGTGAACGTCACCACCAGCCCGTTCACCAGGCCGATCACCGTGGCGAGAACGATCGTGGCGGCCACGGTGAAGACGGTGGAGTGACCGTGCGACAACAGCTGCGCCCCGAGCGCGGTCGTGACGGAGACATTGCTGCCCATGGAGAAGTCCATGCCGCCCGCCGTCATGAGCAGGGTCAGACCGGCGGCGATCACGGCGGTGACACTCACCTGCCGCAGGATGTTGATCACGTTCGTGTCGGTGGCGAACGCGTCGGTCCGCAGCACGGTGGCCACCACCACGACGACCAGAACGGCGGTCAGGCCGGTGTGCGGGGCGCGGCGCAGAGCACCCAGCCGGTCCCCCGGCCGCCTCCGGCCGCGCGGGTCGGCGGTCCCCGGGGCATCGGGAAGTGTCTTGACGCTCACTGGGGTTGACCTCCGAGTGCGGTGGCGACGAGTTCGTCGCGGGTGATGGCGGTGATGTCGTACTCGGCGACCGTGCGACCCGCGCTGACGACGATCACCCGGTCGGCGAGCCGCATGACCTCCTCGGCGGACGAGGACGCGAGCAGCACGGCCGCGCCGCGGGAGGCGAGGTCGTCGATCAGCGCATGGATGTCGGCCATGGCGGCGATGTCCACGCCGTTCGTGGGGTCTTCGAGGAAGCAGGCGACCGGCTCGGTCTGAAGCCACTTGGCGAGCAGCACCTTTTGCTGGTTGCCGCCGGACAGGGCGCTCACGGGCGGGTTGCCGGCGAGTGAGACGACTCCGTAGCTGCGCCGCAACGGGCGGGCGCGGCGGGCGAGTTCGCCACGGCGGTGCAGTCGCCTCCGGGCGAAGCGGTCGCCGGCGAGCATCAGGTTCTCGTCCAGGGACATGCCCGGGACCAGTCCCAGCGCCCTCCGGTCGCCCGTGACGCAGCGCAGACCGCCGGCGAGCGAGGCGCGCACCCGGCCGAACGGCACCGGGACGCCGTCGACGAGGAGTTCCCCGGTGTCGGGGCGGCGCCGGCCGGAGAGCAGGTCGAAGAGGCGGGACTGCGCGTCGCCGGCCGGCCCGAGCACCGCGACGATCTCGCCCCTGCGTACCTCGACGTCCAGGCCCCGGACGGCCCGGCCGTCGCGGAGAGCACGCACCGCGAGGCCGATCTCGTCCTTGGGGGCGGGGCGTTCGCCGCGCCGCGAGACGACGTCCCGGCCCACCATGGCGCGCACCAGCGACTCCGGATCGAGCTCGGCGGCCGGTGCGCTGCGCACGACGGCTCCGTCGCGGAGCACGGTGAGCCGGTCCGCGACGGCCATCACCTCGTCGATGTAGTGCGAGATGTAGACGACGGCGACGCCCTCGTCGCGCAGGGTGTGCACCAACCGCCTGATCTGGCGGGCGGCTTCCGCGCTCAGACAGGCGGTCGGCTCGTCGAGGACCAGGATCCGGCCGCCGCGGCGTACCTCGCGGGCCACCTCGACCATGGTCTGTTCGGCGACGGTCAGCGAACCGGCGGTCCGCTCCACGTCGATGTCGATGCCGAGCCCCGAAAGAGCGTGCGCCGCCTCGGACTTGAGGGCCCTCCAGTGCACGGCGCCGCGCCGGGTGGGCAGATCGCCCAGCATCACGTTCTCCGCGACGGTCAGGCCCATCGCCAGTTCGCGGCGCTGGGGGACCGAGGCGATGCCGAGCCGTCGCGCCCTGCGTACGGTCAGTCCGTGCTGGGCGTGGCCGTCGACCTCGACGGAGCCGGAGTCCGCCTGGTGCACCCCGGAGAGGATCTGCACCAGCGTCGACTTCCCGGCGCCGTTCATGCCCATCAGCGCGTGGACTTCGCCGGGGTACAGGTCGAGGTCCACGTCCGTGAGCGCCGCCGCCCCGCCGAAGCTCTTGGTGACTCCGCGGACGCGGAGCACGGGTCCGCGGGCGGTCCCGGCGTCACCGGCGGGCGTCGTCGTCGGGTTCCTCGGGGTCACGGCGGCGCCTCCTTGCGCGTCCCGGTCCGTGAGGGTGGTCACGGCCGCGGTCCGTCGTCGTGGCCGAGCCGCCCGTAGCCGCGGATGCCGGGGAACGGGGGCTCGCGGTCGGCCTGGAGATCCACCTGGAAGGTGTTCAGGCACATCCCGAGCATGGTGAAGTTACCGAGCGCGCCGATCGTGTCCACCAGGCCCTTGGGGCCGAAGTGGCCGAGCGCCCGGGCGAAGGTCTCGTCGCGCACGAAGTGCTCGACGAGGACCTCCCGGCAGAACTGGTAGAAGGCCTGGTCGGCTTCGTCCTCGAAGACCGCCTCGCGGTTCTCGGCGACGGCCTTGACTGCGGCCTCGGGGACACCGGCCTCGATCGCCTGGTCCACATGCGCGTTCCAGGAGTACTGCGCGTCCCAGTTCCGGGCGGCCATCAACAGCGTGAGTTCGCGCAGGTGCTTGGGCAGACTGCAGTCGAACCGGGCGAAGGCGCCGAGGGATTCGGCGCGCTCGCACATCTCCGGGCTGTGCAGCCAGACCCGGAAGGGACCACGGACGGCGCCGCGCCGGCCGGCGATGCGGGCGGCCAGTTCCCGCTGGCGCGGTTCCATGTCCTCATCGGTCAGAACGGGGAGCCTCATGTGGCTGCTACCTGCCTTTTCTTTCCGGCGTGTTTCCGGCACGTACGGGAATGCCGTGCGATGCCAGCCGACGGTACAGCCGGGTGCGGGAAGCTCACCCTTCCCGGAATGCAAGGTAAAACTGCACGCCGGACGGCACCCGTTCACGGGGACGCGACCTAACGTCGGTCGACGCATCACCCTCGACGGGAGAGGAACTCCGGATGGCCACGATCATCGAAGCCGCGTCCGTGCCCCTGCTGGACCGGGGCGGGGCCGTCGTGACGACGCCGCTCATCACGACGCGCTCCGCGGGCGGGGAGAACCGCATCACCAGCGGGATGAGCGTCTACCCGGTCGGCTCCGGAGCGCCTTTGCACTCGCACAACTGCGACGAGCACGTGACGATCCTGGAGGGCGAGGCGGAGGTGGTCGTCGACGGCGAGGTGACGAGGCTGAGGCGATTCGACACCACCTACGTCCCCTCCCCTGTCCCCCATCTCTTCAGGAACATCGGCGACCGCCCGCTGCGCATCCTGTGGGTCTACTCCTCGGGCCATGTGACACGCACCTTCACCGAGACCGGGAAGACGGTCGAACACCTCTCGGACGAGGACCAGATGGGCTGAGCGGCCGGAGGGGGATGCCGGCGGCCGCGGGGTGCGGCCGCCGGCTGCAAGGGCGGGGACGGCCCCGCCCTTGTCGGGGCGGGGCCGTCGTCAGGAGCGGGACCGCGCCGGGTTACCGGGCGGCCGCGCTCTGGGAGGGGGCCGGGGCGAGACCGGCGGGACGGGTGGTGAACACGCCCCGGCCCTGGGTCCTGCTGCGCAACCGGGTCGCGTAGCCGAAGAGTTCGGCCAGCGGCACGGTGGCGGTGATCACCGACGTACTCCCGCGGCTGAGCGAGCCCGAGACCCGGCCGCGCCGGGCCGCGAGGTCGCCGAGCACCCCGCCCACCGCGTCCTCGGGCACGGTGACGGTGACCTCGGCCACCGGCTCCAGCAGGACCATCGCACTGGCGCGCAGCGCCTCACGCAGCCCGAACCGGCCGGCCGCGCGGAACGCCGTCTCCGAGGAGTCCTTCACGTGGGTCGCCCCGTCGGTGAGGGTGACGCGCAGCCCGGTCACCGGGTGACCGCCGAGGGGACCCTCGGCGAGCGCGTCCCGGCAGCCCGCCTCCACGGCACGGACGTACTCCTGCGGCACCCGGCCGCCGACGACCGCCGACCGGAAGACGAAGTCCGTCGCCGTCCCCTCCGGACCGCCGGGGTCCGTCCCCAGCGGCTCCACGTCGAGGACGACATGGGCGAACTGCCCCGCGCCGCCGTCCTGTTTGACATGCCGGTACACCAGACCCGACACCCCGCGGGCCACCGTCTCCCGGTAGGACACCCTCGGCCGCCCGACGGCGACGTCGAGCCCGTGGGCGCGCCGGATCTTCTCCACCGCCACCTCCAGATGCAGTTCTCCCATGCCCGACAGCACCGTCTGCCCGGTCTCGGGGTCGGTGCGGACGACCAGTGAGGGGTCCTCCTCGGCCAGCCGGACCAGCGCCGACGCCAGACGGTCGGTCTCGGTGCTCCTGCGCGCCTCGACCGCCACGGACACCACCGGATCGGCGACGACCGGCGGTTCGAGGAGCAACGGCGCCGCGGGGGCGCACAGGGTGGCGCCGGACCGGGCGGACTTCGGCCCGATCACGGCGACGATGTCCCCGGCCACCGCGCGCTCCAGCTCGGCGTGACGGTCGGCCCGTACCCGCAGGATGCGGGCGATCCGCTCGGTGCGTCCCGTTCCCGCGTCCAGCACCGTCTGTCCCTTCTCCACCGTGCCCGCGTAGACACGCAGATACGTCATCCGTCCGGTGGCGGTGGCGTTCACCTTGAACACCAGCCCCGCGAACGGCGCTTGCGGGTTCGCCGCCCGTTCCTGCTCCGCGCCGTCGTGCGTGCCGCGGACGGCGGGCACATCGAGCGGCGAGGGCAGGTAGGCCACCATGGCGTCCAGCAGCGGTTCGACACCGCGGTTGCGGTAGGCCGAGCCACACAGCACGACCACGCCCTCGCCGGTCCGGGTCAGGTCGCGGAGCGCGGCCGTGAGGGTCCCCGCCGAGAGGGTGGAACGGGCGCAGAACTCCTCCAGGGCCGCCGGATGAAGTTCCGCCACCGCCTCCTCCAGCAGCCGGCGTCGCCGTCGGGCCTCCTCCAGCAGCTCCGGCGGCACCGGGATCTCCTCGGCCGACTCGGCGCCGTCGGCCCACACCAGCGCGCGCATCCGCAGCAGATCCACCACGCCCGTGAAGGCGTCCTCCGTGCCGATCGGCAACTGGACGACCAGGGGCGTCGGATGCAGCCGCTCACGGATCGAGTCGACGGCGGTGTCCAGGTCGGCGCCCGCGCGGTCCAGCTTGTTCACGAAGGCGATCCGCGGGACGCCGTGCCGGTCGGCCCGCCGCCACACCGACTCGCTCTGCGGCTCGACGCCCGCCACGGCGTCGAACACCGCGACGGCTCCGTCGAGGACGCGGAGCGAGCGCTCCACCTCGTCGGAGAAGTCGACGTGGCCGGGGGTGTCGAGCAGGTTGATCCGGTGGCCGTCCCAGGCGCAGGTGACGGCCGCGGCGAAGATGGTGATGCCGCGGTCGCGCTCCTGGGAGTCGAAGTCGGTGACGGTGGTGCCGTCATGGACCTCACCCCGTTTGTGGATGGTGCCGGTGAGGTAGAGGATCCGTTCGGTCACGGTGGTCTTCCCGGCGTCGACGTGGGCGAGGATGCCCAGGTTGCGGACGGCGGCGAGGGGGCTGGTGACAGAGCCGGTGAGGTGACGGTGCAGGTCGGTACGCACGGCCGAGGCCTTTCGGACGATCCGGAATCGGGTCGGCGCGATTCCCGGACGACACGCCTGGGATCAGGCGGTGGCGGAGCTCCGGCAGGCACGGGGCACGGCGACCGGGCGTGCGGTCGCCGCCGTGCGGGCGGAGGTCAGTGAGTCGTCGCGGGCGTCCGGTTCCGGCCGCGCAGCCGGTACCGGGCCCACAAGGACACGAGGATCACCTCGTACTGTGACGGGGGGACGACGACAGCGGTGCGGTAACGCACGGCCCGGCTCCCCTCGTTCGTCACGGCGCACACGGCACCGGGAGCGGTGGTGTGCGATTCCGTGGCGAGTGTAGGGAACCGGGCCGGGGCTCGGCACCGGGTTTTCCGTGACCGGTCCGGTGGGCGGGTGCGGTGTGCCGGCTCAGTTGCGGCTCCACCGCTGGTTCGATCCGCCGTTGCACGACCACAGGACGATCGGTGTTCCGTTCGCCGTGCCGTTGCCCGACGCGTCGAGGCACAGGCCGGAGACATTGCTGGTGACGGTGCCGCCGGAGGTGAGGGTCCACTTCTGGTTGGTGCCGCCGTTGCAGTCCCACAGGACGACCCGGGTGCCGTTCGCGGTCCCGCTGTTGTAGGCGTCGAGGCATTTGTTGCCGTAGACGACGAGTTCGCCGCGGGAGGTGGCGGTGAACGTCTGGTTCTGGCCTCCGCCGCAGTCCCAGAGTTCGGCCTGGGTGTTGTTCGCGATGGCGCTCTTGAAGAAGTCGAGGCAGCGCCCGGAGCCGGTGCCGACGATCGCGGTGCCGTCGGTCCCGGGCAGGGCGCGGACCGTGACCGCGTCGATGTCGGGCGCCGTGCCCGAAGCCGCCGCGAACTTCAGCGTGTTGGAGCCCTTGGCCGACGAGGCGAGGACGGAGACGGTGCGGTACGTGCCCGTCGACCCGGTGGGCGGGAAGGCGAGGGTCTGCGCGTACTGGCCGTTGACCTGGAGTGTCGCCCGGCGGGCCGTGGAACCGCCGTTGGCGTAGCTGATGTCGACCAGCCGGGTGCCGGCGGCGGACGTGCTGACGCCGGTGAAGGTGGGGGTCGTCGCCGAGGTGGTGTCCTCGTACGTGGTCCCGGAGCCCTCGGTGCCGCCGACGGTGAGCAGGACGGCCTCGCCCGCGGGTACGGCGGCGGTGTAACTCGTCGCGTGGGAACCGGCGTCGGTGGCGGTCCACACATTGCGAACGGTGGCGGCGGCCGTCGTCAGGCCCATGTCCGTCCAGCGGGCGGTGACGTCGGCGGCGGCGGACGTGCGGTTCAGCAGCAGGACCGCGCGCTTCCCGGTGCCGGAGAGGACCTTGCTGTAGACCTGAAGGCCCGTCGTGTCCTCGGCGACCTTGACGCCCTGGAGACCGCGCGGATCCTGGTCGATGGCGATGACCTCGGAGTTGGTGAGGACCGATCTGGTGGACGCGCTCATGGTGGCCAGGTTGTTGCCCGCGAGGAGCGGTGCGCCGGAGATGGCCCACAGTCCCATGTGGGTACGGTTCTGGGCGGCGCTCAGACCCGTCATGCCGACGGTCATCATGTCGGGGTCGTTGTAGAAGCCGGTGTGCTGGGCGGCGGGGTGCAGCGACTTGTCGAAGTTCGCGAGGACGCTCGTCATCGAGGGGTTGTCGGGCCAGTAGACGATGTCGGTGCTGGTGCGCCACAGGTCTCCGGTGCCGGCGGCCCAGTTCCACGGGTTGCCCGTGCCCCATTCGCACAGGGACAGGACGAGCGGGCGGCCTGTGACCGCGGTGGCCGCGGTGTTCGCGTCGCGGATCGCCTTGTACGTCGTCTCCTGGTCGAGGCCCTCGGCGTCGCCGCCGCACCAGTCGACCTTGACGAAGTCGAAGCCCCAGTTCTGGAAGGTCTGGAGGTCCTGCTGGTTGTGGCCCTCCAGACCGGTGCCGGGGGCGGCCGGGGTCGTGGAGGGGGTCGGGTAGTAGTAGCCGCAGCCGTTCTTCCCGGCGTCGGTGTAGATGCCAGCCTTGAGACCCTTGCCGTGGATGTAGTCGGCGATGGCCTTCATGCCGCCCGGCCACTGGGCGGTGTCGACACTGATGTTGCCGCTGCTGTCGCGGGCACCCTGCCACCAGCCCTCGTCGATGTTGACGTACCTGTATCCGGCGGCGGCCATGCCGGAGGAAACGAGGGCGTCGGCCTGGGCCTTGATGGTGGCGTAGTCGATCGCACTGGCGAAGCTGTTCCAGGACGCCCAGCCCATCGGGGCCGGGGTGACCGCTGCCTGGGTGGTGGCGACGGCGGCCGGAGTGGCCCGCAGCGGCGCGGCCGGGCGGCCGAGACCGGTCAGCGCGGCGACGGTGAGCAGCAGGACGACGCCATGGACACCGGCGCGTCTGAGGAGGCGTGCCAGACAGAGCATGTTCGAAAGAGGGGACATGCGGCTCTCCCTTGAGGGGTTTGTTCGCAGAGTCGAACAAAAGCGAACGCGGCTCGCCATATGGCAGCGCCTTGACCGCACCACGTCAAGTCCCGTGCTGCACAAGGCCGTTCACCTCCGCACCACCCTGCGGGGCGCGGGGCGGGCGGGAAGCGACGGCCGTGCGCCGCCGGAAACGCGCTCGCGATACCTTTCGCCCTGTCAGAGCCCCCTGGGCATCAGCAGTTGTCCGACGTCAGGATGGTCATGCGCGCGGAAGCGATCGTCGAAGCAGCACCCGGAGTGCATCTGGTGCACGGCAGCAACACGAACTGGGTGGTGCTGTCCGAGGGCGACTCGGTCACCCTGATCGACACGGGCTATCCGGGCGACCGCGAGAACCTTCTGGCGTCGCTGAAGGCCCTCGGGCACGAGCCCGAGGCGGTGACGGCCGTGCTCATCACTCACGCCCACAGCGACCACCTCGGCTCCGCCGAGTTCCTGAACCGCACCTACGGCACTCCGGTCCAGCTCCACGAGGCCGAAGTGCCCCACGCGCGCCGCGAGTTCCTCCACCAGGTGAGCGTCGGACAGGTATTGCGGCAGGTGTGGCGCCCCGGCGTGCTGCCCTGGATGGTGCACGCCCTGCGCTCCGGCGGCACGACGGACGTGGCCATGACGAAGCCCGAGGCATTCCCGCACGAGGGTCCGCTCGACCTGCCCGGCCGGCCCGTCCCGGTGCACACTCCGGGCCACACGCCCGGCCACTGTGTCTACCACCTGCCGGAGGCCGGAGTACTGATCTCCGGCGACGCCCTGGTGAGCGGTCACCCCACCTCGCGGATTCAGGGGCCCCAGCTGCTGCCCAGGATGTTCGACACCGAGCGCGCCGGGGCGCTCGCCTCGCTCGACCGCGTCGAGGCCCTCGCCGCCGATGTGCTGCTGCCCGGGCACGGGCCCGTGCACCGCGCCCCGGTCCGCGAGGCCGCGCGTCGCGCCCGGGAGCTGGCCGGCTGACGGAGCCCGGCGGCGGGCGCCGCCGCCGCTTGACGCAAGGGACAGGCGGGGGGAAAGTAGTACATATACGTCGTAAACATACGTCGTCGTCCATTGCTTTCACTCAGGAGCGTCGCACCATGGCGCACGGCAAGCCCAGTCGCGCGGAATCTTCCGGGAGCGGGGCCGCCGGAGCCGGGATCCCCGGGCACCGGTCCGCCCCTCCCCCGGGCACCGGGCCTGCCGTGCCGATGCGACGCTCGCCTTCCGATCGCCGCCCGCGCGCACGAAGGAGCCGGGCCCATGAGCGCCCCCTCGACCATTCTCGTCACGGGCGGCGCAGGATTCATCGGTAGTCACGCCTGCGTCGAACTGCTCGACCACGGTTACGAGTTGATCGTGGTCGACGACTATTCCAACAGCAGTCCCCAGGTCTTCGCCCGCGTGGAACGCATCGCGGGCCGTTTCCTCGGCACCGTCTACGAACTGGACATCCGTGATCGACGCGCCCTGTCGGCCGTCTTCGACCGCCACTCAGTGGACGCCGTCGTGCACTTCGCCGCGCACAAGGCCGTCGGCACGTCGACACGGATGCCCATCGACTACTACGACACCAACGTCGGCGGAACGACCGCGCTGCTGAACGCCATGCACGAGCACGACGTGCACCAGCTCGTCTTCTCCTCGTCCTGCTCCGTGTACGGCGACGCCGGCCACGGACCGCTCGACGAGTCGACCCCGGCGCGGCCGACGAATCCCTACGCCGCCTCCAAGTTCATCTGCGAGCAGATCCTCGCCGACGTCTGCCACCGTCACCCCGAGTACACCGTGCTGTGTCTGCGGTACTTCAATCCGGCGGGCGCCCATCCCAGCGGGCTTCTCGGCGAGGACCCCGCCGGCTCTCCGGAGAACCTGCTGCCGAACCTGGCCCAGGTGGCCATCGGGCGACGGGAACGCCTCCGTGTCTTCGGCGACGACTACCCCACGGCGGACGGGACGGCGATCCGCGACTATCTGCACGTCATGGACACCGTCGAGGCGCATCGCGTCGCCCTCGACCGCCTCGCCGACGAACAGGGCATGCGCGTGTACAACCTCGGTATAGGCAGGGGTAGTTCGGTCCTCGACGTGATCGCCGCCTTCTCCGCGGAGTGCGGCAGGCCCGTGCCCTACGAGATGGTCGCGCGCCGCCCCGGCGATGTCGCCGAACTCGTGGCGGACGCCTCGGCCGTGGGGCGCGCCTGGGGCTGGCACCCTTCGCGGGACCTCGCCGACATGTGCCGGGACGCGTGGCGGTTCCAGGAACTGAACCCGCAAGGCTACGCCGGGTCCGCCCGGCGCTCGTCCGGCAAGGGCTGACACCCGCCCGGCCCCGCTCCGACACCGCGGCTGTGACTCTGACTCCACGGCCGTGGGTCTTGCTCCGTGTCCGTGGGTCTTGCTCCGTGTCCGTGGGTCTTGCTCCGTGTCCGTGGGTCTTGCTCCGACCCCGGCTCTCGTCCAGCTCTCGTTTCGTGGCTGTGGCTCCGGCTCTGTGGCTCCGACTCCGACATCGGGAACGGCTCCGGTAGCGGAAATCCGGTCTCCACCGGTCGCTCCGAGAGCGGGAACTCGGTCTCCCCGTCACTCCTCCGACAGCAGGAACGCGGTCTCCACCAGGGCGATGTGGCTGAACGCCTGCGGTGCGTTGCCCAGTTGGCGGCCCGCGTCAGGATCCCACTGCTCCGAGAGCAGACCGAGGTCATTGCGGATCTCCAGCACCCGCTCGAACACCTCCGTCGCCTCTTCCCGGTGTCCGGTCGTGGCGAGCGCGTCGGCGTACCAGAGGGAGCACGCCACGAACGTGCCCTCGCCGCCGTGCATCCCGTCCACGCCGTGCGGGCCGTGCCCGTTCGGGGCGTACCGCCGCACGAACCCGCCGTGGGTCAGCTCCCGCATCGCCCGCACGGTGCCGAGCACCCTCTCGTCCTCGGCGGGCAGGAAACCCAGCCGCGAAATCAGCAGCGCCGAGGCGTCCAGCGCCGACGAACCGTAGGACTGGACGAAGGACCCGCGTCCCGCGTCCCACCCCTCCCGGCACACCTCCCGGTGCACGTCGTCCCGCAGGGCCCTCCAGACGTCCGAGGGCCCGTTCCTGCCGAGCAGCTCTCCCATCCGCAGCGCGCGGTCGGCGGCCACCCAGGCCATCACCTTGGAGTGCACGAACTGCCGCGCCGGGCCGCGCACTTGCCACAGCCCCTGATCCGGCTGGCGCCACTGGCGGCGGAGTTGGCCCATCATGGCCTCCACCAGGCTCCACACATGGCCCGGCATGGGGATGCCGGCCCGCAGCGACAACAGGAGCGCGTCGAGCACCTCGCCGTACACGTCGAGCTGGAACTGGCTCATGGCGGAGTTCCCGAAGCGGACCGGCCGCGAGCCCTCGTAGCCCGGCAGCCACGGCGCCTCCGTCTCCCGGAGCAGCCGCTGTCCGCCGACGCCGTACACGGACTGGAGATCGGCGGGTTGCCCCGCGATGGCCCGCACCAGCCAGCCCAGCCAGGCCGTCGCCTCGTCGCGGTAGCCGCATCGAAGCAGGCAGGACAGCGTCAGCGCGGAGTCGCGCAGCCAGCAGAAGCGGTGGTCCCAGTTGCGTTCGCCGCCGATGCGGCCGGGCAGCGAGGTCGTCGGGGCCGCGACGATGCCCCCGGTGGGCGCGTAGGTGAGCGCCTTGAGCGTGATCAGGGACCGCACCACGGCGTCGCGCCAGGGCCCTTGGTAGTGGCACTGGGCGGTCCAGCTCCGCCAGAAGTCAGTGGTCTCCTTGAGGACCGTCTCCGGCGGAACGGACAGCGGAGTGGGCGGCTCGGGCACGTACGAGGGCGCCCACACGAACGTCAGGGTCGTCCTGCGTCCGGCCACGATGGTGAATTCGTGGACGATGGAGCGCTCGCCGCCGGGTTCCGCCTCCAGGTCCTCGGTGTTCAGCCAGACGGCGTCCGGCCCGGCGACCGCGACCGTGCAGGCCTCACCGACCTGGACCCACGGCACCACCCTGCCCTGGTGGAAACGCAGCCGTAGCTCGCTGCGCATGGTCACGGAGCCCGACAGTCCTTCCACCATGCGCACGACACACGGCAGTTGACTGCGCGGCGGCATGAAGTCGGTGACCCGCACGACACCCGTGGGCGTCTCCCAGCGGGACTCCAGGACGAGTGTGTCCGGCCGGTAGGCGCGGTCGGCGCAGGGAACACGCACCGCTCGTGAGGCCGGCGCGATGCGCCAGAAGCCGTTGTCCTGTGTGCCCAGCATCGCGGCCAGACAGGCCGGGGAGTCGAACCGGGGCAGACACAGCCAGTCGATGGAACCGTCCCTGCCAACCATGGCAGCGGTTTCCAGATCGCTGATGAGGGCGTAGTCCTCGATGGGTGCGTTCATGATCGAAGCCACGCCGCTGTGTTCTTCGCCGCCTGTTCAGGATATGTCCACAGCACCGGAGTTCGCATCCTGACCAGGTGATTCATGAAGCGCGCTCCGCCGCGCGGGGCGGGTCCCTTTCATGAGCTTCGCCCCACGGGGGACTGCTCCGAAGGCCGCAGGGATGCCCGCGACTCCGCCGTGAACCAGTCGACGGTGTGCCGCAGCCCGTCCTCCAGGGACACCCGCGGGTACCACCCGAGCGCCTCTCGCGCACGGGAGATGACAGGGCGCCGGCGGACCGGGTCGTCGACGGGCAGGGGCCGGAAGCGCAGTCCGCTGCGCGATCCAGTGATCATGACAACGAGCTCCGCGAGCTCCCGCACGGTCCGCTCGCCGGGATTCCCGAGGTTGAACGGGCCCGGCCGGTGTGAATCGACCATGGCGATCAGACCCCGGACCAGGTCGTCGACGTAGCAGAAACTCCGGGTCTGGCTGCCGTCCCCGAAGAGGGTCAGGGGCTCGCCGCGGAGCGCCTGCCGGATGAAGCTGGAGACCACCCGGCCGTCGTACGAACGCATGCGGGGGCCGTAGGTGTTGAAGATCCGGACGATTCCCACGTCGACCGCCCGGTTCCGCCGGTACGCCATGGACAGGGCCTCGGCGTATCGCTTGGCCTCGTCGTAGACGCTGCGCGGGCCGATGGGGTTGACGTGTCCCCAGTACGTCTCGTCCTGCGGATGCACCCTGGGATCGCCGTAGACCTCGCTGGTGGACGCCATGACGAACCGGGCGGAGTGACGGTCGGCGAGGCGCAGCATGTTCTCCGTCCCCCTGCTGCCCGCGGCCAGTGTCTCCAGCGGGAAGCGCTGGTAGTCGACGGGCGACGCGGGGCTCGCGAGGTTCACCACGGCGTCCACGTCGCCCGCGACGCTGAACGTCTCGGTGATGTCCCAGGCCTCGAAGGCGAACCGGGGGTTGTGCCGGAGCCCGGCGATGTTGGCCGGTCTGCCCGAGGAGAGGTTGTCCAGACAGCAGACTCTGTCGCCTCTGTTCAGCAGGGCCTCGCACAGATGCGATCCCAGGAAGCCGCTTCCGCCGGACACGACGACACGCATGCTCTCTCCTCCCGCCGGTCAGGTGAGCCCCGGACGGCCCGGCGCGTGCAGCGCCCATCCCGCCGAGCGCCACCGGGCCGGGTCCAGTGTGTTCCGTGCGTCCACGAGGACCGGCGAACGCACCACCGTCGCGAGTGCGGCGGGGTCCACGTCCCGGTACTGGGGCCACTCGGTGAGGTGCAGGACGACATCGGCCCGCTCGCAGGCCTTGGTCACGTCCAGGGCGAACTGGAGCGCGGGGTAGGCCTCTCGGGCGTTGTCGATCGCCTCGGGGTCGTGCACGCGGACCTGCGCTCCGCGGCGGCGGATCTCGTCGGCGACCACGAGGGCGGGCGAGTCCCGGACGTCGTCGCTGCCGGGCTTGAAGGCGGCACCGAGCACCGCGACGCTCCGGCCGCCGAAGGAGCCTCCGAGGAGGCGTGCGGCGAGGCCGACGGTGCGCAGGCGCTGCCGCGTGTTGATCTCGTCGACCTGGCGCAGGAAGGCGACGGAGCCGCCGAGTCCGAGTTCCTCGCCGCGGGTGGCGAAGGCCCGGATGTCCTTGGGCAGACAACTGCCGCCGAAACCGAGTCCGGGGGCGAGGAAGCGGTGCCCGATGCGGGAGTCCCGGCCCATCGCCTCGGCCAGGGTGAGGACATCCGCCCCGGTGGCCTCGCAGATCTCGGCCATGGCGTTGATGAAGGAGATCTTGGTGGCGAGGAAGGAGTTGGAGGCGACCTTGACCAGTTCGGCGGTGGCCGGGTCGGTGGCGATGAACGGGGTGCCCGCTTCCAGGAGCGGTGCGTAGATCTCTCTGAGCCGCGCCACGGCCCAGTCGGTGCCGTTCTCCGCGGCGGCGCCCGTCCCGGTCCCGGTGGGTGTCCTGGTGCCGGTGCCTTTCCTCGTGCCGACCACGATGCGTTCGGGGCGCAGGGTGTCCCGGACGGCGCGGCCCTCGCGCAGGAACTCCGGGTTCCAGGCCACTTCGGCCCCCGGAACGGTGGCGCGCAGCCGGTCGCCCAGGCGGGCCGCGGTGCCGACCGGAACGGTGGACTTGCCGACCACCAGGACCCGTTCGTGACCGCTGTCGCGGAGCCGGGGCGCCAGGGCGTCGACGGCCGCCTCGACATGACGCAGGTCCGCCGCGCCCGTTTCGGGGTGCTGGGGTGTGCCGACGCAGACGAAGTGCGTGTCGGCGAAGCGGGCGGCCTCGGCCGGTGAGGTGGTGAAACGCAGCCGGCCGGAGTCCACGGCTCGCACGAGCGTCTCCGAGAGACCTGGTTCGAAGAACGGGGGCGTACCCGCGGTCAGGGCGGCGATCCTGTCGACGTCGACGTCGACGCCGAGCACTTCGTGCCCGATGTCGGCCATGCAGGCGGCGTGCACCGCGCCGACGTATCCCGTGCCGATGACTGTCAGACGCATGTCGTTCTCCGTGGTCGGCCTGCGGTCGGCTCGTGGCCGGCAGGCTGGTGGGTGTTCGTGGGGTGAGGGGTGAGGGGTCAGGAGCGGGGGACGCCTTTCGGGGCGCGCCCCATAGCGGGCAGGCTCGGCGGGTTCGGCAGGCCGCGGCGCCCGGTGGCGGGCGGGTTCGGCAGGCCGCGGCAGCGGTCGTCGACGGCCCCGCGCGGGGCCTCGGGCGCGAGCGCGGCGCGGATCCGGCGGCTGCCCTGCCGGCCCATCTCCGCGGCCTCGCGCGGATGGTCGAGGAGCCAGCCGACCGCGCGTGCTGCGCCCGCCGGGTCCGCCGGTGTCACGAGCAGGCCCGTGGCCCCGTGCTCCACCAGGTCGGGCACCCCGTTCACGGCCGTGGCGACGACGGGCCGGGCGGCGGCGAGCGCCTCGGTGAGCGCCCGGCCCGGCCCCTGGTACAGGAAGGTGGTCACGAAGACGTCCAGTCCGGCCACGAGACGCTCGGCGCCCGGACGCTGTCCGGTGAGCGTCACCTCGACGTCCAGGTCCGCGGCGAGCCGTCGCACCTCCTCCGCCAGCGGGCCGTCCCCGATCATGACGAACGCGGTGTCCGGGTGTTCCGCGCGGATCGCGGCCGCCATGCGGACGAAGGCGAGGGGGTCGTTCCGGGTGTCGACGCGGCCGACGGTGCCGACGAGTGCCGTCTCCCGGGGGACCCCGAGCAGGGCGCGGGCGGCGGGGTCGAAGGACTCGGGAACGGCGCCCAGCCGTACGGCGGAGGACACCACGTCCTCCCGGCCCGGGGCCGGACGCTCCTCGGCCGCCGCGGTGGCCCCGCACGGGGCTGCCGCGAGGAACCGCGCGGCCAGTCGGCGTGTCACACGCCGCAGGCCGCGGCGCACCGTGCGCCGCGGGCGAGCGGTGTACGGGTGGAAGCTCTGTCCGTGCAGGGTGTGCACGACCACGGGGGTACGGCACAACCGTGCCGCGACCCGGCCGAGGGACCCGCCCTTCGCGGAGTGGGTGTGCACGACCGTGAACCGCTCACGGCGGATGAGCCGCACGAGCCGTCCCAGGACGAGCACGTCCGCGGGGCCCAGGGTGTGCCGGAACCCCGGTGTCTCGAGAGTCCGCACCCCCGCGGCCCGGGCCGGTTCCCACAGGTCGGCACTCGGCACGCCGGCGACCCACACCTCGTAGCGGTCGGGGTCCATGCCCTCGGCCGCCAGCAGCGTGCCGTCCCCGGTTCCCGCCCAGAAGCGGGTGATGACGTGCAGAACCTTGATCCGCGGCAGGACCGGCGCCGGGGGCAGCGCCTCGGCGGGTGCCACCCGCGGCGGCGTGGTCCCGCTTCCGGCCGTCCCGTCCGGCCGCCCCGAGCGGGGGACGAAGGTCGTGTACGGCATCAACGATCACCACCGATGAACATGGGGGAAATACGTATATTTACGATGTATACGTACATCTTTACCCCGCGGATCGCTCCGGTCAATCCGGCCGGTCGATCCCGGCCGCGGATCGCCCCGGCCGAGCCAGGACCGGAACGGCGCGCGGCGACCACCCGGACCGCGTCACGAGGAAGAACGAGAAAGAACGAGGAAGAACAGCGACGCCACTGCCGTTCCGACCGGCCGGAACGGCACCCTTTTCCTCCACATACGTCGTAAACGTACACTTGACTTCGTAGACGACTTCGTCGACGCATGGAGTCGACGAACAGGATGTCGGGCGGCGGGCCGGAAGGAGGCAGTCATGGCCGGGCAACGGACGCGGGACGAGGACGGCGAGACGGCCGAGCCTGCACGGCGGGCCAGCGACCGGGGCCACTACGGCCGGCTGAGCCGGAAACTCGTGCTCGCCGCCGCCCTCGGCCTGGTGGACGAGGAGGGCCTGTCGGCGCTGAGCATGCGCCGCCTCGGCGCCCGCCTCGGAGTCGAGGCCATGGCGCTGTACCGCTACGCGGACGGCAAGGACGCCCTGCTGGACGGACTGGTCGAGGCCCTCTACCTCGAACTGGAGGAGCGCCTCACCGCCGGCTCCGCGCCGGAGGGCTCCACGACGCCCGGCCCGGCCACGTGGCGCGACGAGCTCCACCGGATCGCGCGGGCGAGTTACGAGGTCTGCCTCGCCCATCCCCAGGTCGTGCCGCTGCTCGCCACCCGCATGCTCGCCGTCCCGCTGGCCCGCAGACCGTCGGCCGTGCTCAAGGAACACGAGCGGGTGCTCGCCCTGCTCCACGAGGCGGGGCTCGGCCGTGCCCGCTCGGCGGCCGTCTTCCGCGCCTTCACCGGCTGGGTCCTCGGGTACGTGTCCGTGGAGCTGCGCGCCATGGTGGACAACCCCGACGAGGAGGACACCGCCTTCCGGCTGGGCCTGCACCGGATGCCGCCTCAGGAGCTGCCCCGGCTCCGCGAGATCGCGGCGACCCTCGCCGAGCGGGGCGGCCAGGACGGCTTGCACGCCGGCCTGGACGCCCTGCTGGACCGCTTCGCACAGGACTGAACAGATGCGGCTCGGAAAGCAAAGACGGCATCGCACAGGACCGGACCCTGGCCCGCGCGCGGCGCCGGACGGCTTCGCACAGGACCGAACCCGGGCGCGCGCGGACGCCGAGTCGCTCCGCACAGGAACGGACAGTGGCCCGAGCAAGCGGAGTCCCGCAGCGGCCGTCCGGAAGGGCTCGGACGAGACCCCCGGAAGTGCCGCTCCGTCGCACGGCGCCACCCGGGCTGAAGATGCACCGGTCCACCCCGCGTGCGTACGATCAGCAATGCCCCGTAACCCGGCGAACGGTCCAGTGCCGTCCGACGTAGGGAGGCGGTTCGGCTTGCTGCGGGTACATCGCCTCACCGGCGGCCTCCTGCGGCCACGACGCCTCGGTGCGTACTTCCTCCTGGTGACAGCCACCACCATCGTCTACATGGCCGTTCGCACGACCCGGACCCCTCTGTGGGCGGTCATCGGACTCGGCGGGGTCGCGGCCATGCTCACGGGAATCCTCGTCAACCGCCCGAACCACCGCTGGCCTTGGCTCCTGCTGGCCGCGGGGCTGCTGGCGTTCGCGGCGGGCGACACGTCGTACAACGTGATGGAGTCGTACTTCAACGTCAACAACCCGTTCCCGTCCGCTGCGGACGCCTTCTATCTCGCCACGTATCCGCTGTTCGCCGCCGGTCTCTACGGCCTCGTCCGCTACCGCTGGCCGGGTCACGACCTGCCGAGTCTGCTCGACGCGCTGATCTTCGCGCTGGGGCTCGCCCTGCCGGTCTGGGTCTTCCTCGTGCAGCCGCTCACCCATGTACCAGGCATGACATGGCAGCAGCGCGCCATCAGCATCGCGTACCCGATCGGCGACGTCCTCGTCCTCGCGATGCTGGCCCGTCTGCTGTCCGCGAGCCCCGGCTCCGGCCGTATCCGCTCCGTGCAGCTCCTCGTGCTGGGAACCGCGACGCTGCTCACCTTCGACATCGCGTACGGGATTCTCCAGCTGAACGACCTGTGGCAGACCGGGACCGTGCTCGACGCCGGCTGGATCGTGTTCTACACCGCCTGGGGACTCGCCGGACTGCATCCCTCGATGGTGGAACTGACCCGGCCCGTGGGGCGGCAGGAGTCCCTGCGGCCGACACGCCGTCGCCTGCTCCTGCTCGCCGCGGCCACCCTGGTGGCACCCGGGATCCTGCTGTACGAGGGACGGCGGGGCGACGCGCAGGACGCCGCCGTGATCGCGGTCTTCTCCGCCGCGCTCTTCCTGCTGGTGATCCTCAGACTGTCCGGGATGGTGGTGGCCCACCGCAATGCCGTGGCACGCGAGCAGGCGCTGCGCACGGCGGCCACGTCCCTCGTCGCGGCGGTCCGGCCGGAGGACGTGGCGCGAGCGTGCGACACCACCATCAGTACCCTGTTCGGGCCCAAGGTCGCGCACCGGAGTCTGGTCCTGCCGGCCGAGTACGCGAGCGGGCTGACGACACGCCGCTCGCACCTGGTCCCCACGGCGGAGCTCTGGGCGGACATCGCGGGCCGGCTCCACGGTCTGCCGACCACCCTGGTGTGCCCGATGATCCCGCCCGACGAGCCGGCCGGTGAACTGCCGGGCGTGCTGATGGCGGCGGGCCCCGAGCCGCAACTCCGTGAGATCCAGAGCTCGCTGGAGATCCTGGCCTCGCACGCCGGACTGGCCGTGGAACGGATCGCGCTGCGCCAGGAGATCATCCGCAAGGAGAGCGAGGCGTACTTCCGCACGCTGGTGCGCAACGCCTCGGACGTCATCCTGATCGTCGAGGACGACAACACGGTCCGGTACGCGAGCCCGTCCGCGCAAGCCGTCTTCGGCCAGATGGAACTCACCGGGGCCCCACTGCCCGAACTGGTCGACTCCAGCGACCGGACCCGGGTGGTCAGGGGACTCGCCGCCCTGCGGAACGGCGGGGCCCCCGAGACCCACGACCACTGGTGGGTGCTGCGTCACGGCAGCCGCATCGAGGTCGAGGTGCGGTGCAGCGACCTGCGCAAGGACCCCACGGTGGCCGGACTGGTCATCACCCTGCGGGACGTGACCGAGCAACGGCGCCTGGAGCACGAGCTGACGGAACGGGCGTTCCACGATCCGCTGACCGGTCTGCCCAACCGGACCCTGCTCCTGGAGCGGATCGAGCGCGCTCTCCTGCGCAGCCGCCGCGGGACGACGCTCACCTGTCTGCTCTTCATCGACCTCGACGACTTCAAGATGGTCAACGACACGATGGGGCACTCCACCGGCGACCACCTGCTGACCGCCGTCGCCGAACGGCTCTCGGGAGCCCTGCGCCGCACGGACACCGCGGCCCGGCTCGGGGGCGACGAGTTCGCCGTGCTGATGGAGGACGCGAAGAAGCCGCTGGACGCCGAGCTCCTGGCGGCACAGGTGATCCAGGCGCTCAGCAGGCCGTTCAGCCTCCGCGAGGGCTCGGTCAACGTGTCCGCCAGCGTCGGCGTGGCCACCGCCAGGGACAGCACGGACGCCGAGGAACTCCTCGGCCACGCCGATCTGGCCCTCTACGCGGCCAAGGCGGCGGGCAAGCGGCAGTGGCGCAGGTTCCTGCCCCGGCTCCGGGTGCGGATGGTGGAGCGGCACGATCTCCAGGCACGGCTCGACGGCGCGGTGGCCCGGTCCGAGTTCGCCCTGCGCTACCAGCCGGTCGTCGACATCGGCGCGGGCGAGGTCGTCGGCTTCGAGGCCCTGGCCCGCTGGCCGCATCCGCATCACGAGCCGGTGCCGCCGGACCAGTTCATCGCCCTCGCCGAGGAGACGGGGCACATCACGCCGCTCGGCGCCTGGGTCCTGAGGAACGCCACCACCGACATGGCCGGACTCCAGCGGACGGCCGACGGGGCGGACCCGCCGTACGTCAGCGTGAACGTCTCCCCCCGCCAGTTCCGCGACAGCGGGTTCCTGGCCGAGGTGCGCAAGGCGCTGGAGACCCCGGGGCTCGCCCCGGGTTCGCTCCAGCTGGAGCTCACCGAGACGGTGCTGATGCGCCGGGACGCGCAGATCCAGGCGGTCCTGTACTCGCTGAAGGACCTCGGGGTCCACATAGCCGTCGACGACTTCGGCAGCGGCTACTCGTCGCTGCGGTATCTGCGGGACTTCCCCGTCGACGTACTGAAGATCGACAAGACGTTCATCGACGACATCGCGCTGGACACCCGGCAGGTCGCACTCGTCGAGGGGATCGTCGGTCTGGCCGACACCCTGGGCATCCAGGTGATCGCCGAGGGGATCGAGGACGCGGTGCAGCGGGATCTCCTGGCCGGCATGGGATGCCGGTTCGGACAGGGTTTCCTCTTCGCCCGGCCCATGACCGTGCAGCAGAGCGAGTTCCTGCTGCGGCAGCGCGACGGGGTTCGCGCCCCGGCCCGCTCCGCCACCGCGACGGCGGAGCCCAGATACGGAATGGGACGGATCGGGCCGCCGGCCGCGGACCCGGGCAAGGAGCCGTCCGCGGGCCCGGGCAAGGAGCCACCTGCGGACCCGGGCAAGGAGCCGTCCGCCCCCGAGGCGGCGGAGTCCGACAGCACGCAGACGGCGGGCACGCGCCGCTCCAGGCGCTGGCGCGACCTGGAACACCTGCGGAAGACCAACCCCATGAGCGACGCCGTGCTGGACGAGGTACGCGGCCGGCACATCCGCAGCGGCGACCACTGGATGATCGACTTCGCCTCCTGCAACTACCTCGGCTTCGACTGCGACCCGGAGATCATCCAGGCCATCGAGCCGGCCGTACGGCTCTGGGGCACCCACCCCAGCTGGTCCCGGCTGATCGGCAGTCCCCGCCTGTACCCCGACATCGAGGAACGGCTCGCCGACCTGCTCGGCGCGCCGGACACACTGCTGCTGCCCACGCTGACCCTGATCCACGCCTCGGTGATCCCCGCCCTCGCGGGCCAGGGCCATGTCTTCGTCGAGGCCACGGCGCACCGGACCGTGTTCGACGGCTGTGTGGGGGCCCGTGGACAGGGCGCGACGCTGCGCCGGTTCCACGCCGAACGCCCCGACGAACTGGCCACCATGCTGGACGCGGTACCCGCCGAGCTGCCCCGGCTGGTCTGCCTGGACGGTGTGAACAGCATGAGCGGGAACATCCCCGACCTGGCGAGGCTGATCGAGGTCTGCAGGCCTCGGAACGCCCTGATGTACATCGACGACGCGCACGGCTTCGGCGTGATCGGGGAGCGTGGCCCGCAGGAGTCGTGTCCGTACGGGGACCGCGGCAACAGCATCGTGCGGCACGCGGGAGAGTCGTACGAGGGGATCGTGCTCGTCGGCGGCTTCTCCAAGGCGTACTCGTCGCTGCTGGCCTTCCTCGCGCTGCCCAGCTCCCTCAAGGACCGCCTCAAGACCGCCGCGGCCCCCTACCTCTACTCGGGTCCCTCGCCCACCGCCTCCCTCGCCACGGCGCTGGCCGGTCTCGAAGTCAACGACCGCCGCGGGGACGAGATCAGGGCCGACCTGTACCGCAAGACCGGGCGGGTGCTCGACCACCTGGAGGAACTCGGGGTCGGCACCCTCAACACGGACCGTCTGCCGATCATCGAGATCCCCCTGGCCGACGCCGACGACCTGGACGCGGTCGGCGGGTTCCTGTGGGCCAACGGCATCTACGTGACCCTGGCGGCCTACCCCCTCGTACCCCGCGACCGGGTCGGGTTCCGGCTCCAGCTCACCGCCCTCAACTCCGACGAGGACATCGAGCAGCTCAACGACACGCTCACCCGGCTCACCGAGCGCTATCGGCTGCGGCCGGGAGACGGAGTCCGCGATGGCGGTTCTCAATGACGACGTGGACTGGGACAGCT
Source organism: Streptomyces sp. NBC_00659 (assembly GCF_036226925.1). Taxonomy (NCBI): domain Bacteria; kingdom Bacillati; phylum Actinomycetota; class Actinomycetes; order Kitasatosporales; family Streptomycetaceae; genus Streptomyces; species Streptomyces sp. NBC_00659. The sequence continues at coordinate 1,128,323 of NZ_CP109031.1, forward strand.
GGCCCGTCGAGGACTATCTGGCGGAGAACTACCGCGAGCTGCATCCCTCGGACACGGCGGTCATCACCCACCACTGCGCGTTCTACCGCGAGTTCGCACCGGGCAGCGTCGGCCGGTCCGTGGAGATCGGGGCCGGACCCAATCTCTATCCGCTGATCCTCGCGTCCGCCGCGAGCCGCCGCATCGACGCCGTGGAGGCGGGTGCCTCCAACACCGCTTATCTGGAGCGGCAGTTGAACGGGACACCGGAAGAAAGCTGGCTGCCGTTCCACACGTTGTGCCGCAGCCTCAACCCGGACATACCCGAGACCCTGGAAGGGGCGCTGTCCCCGGTGCGTCTGGTGCACGGCGACCTGAGGTCCATCGAACCGGGGAGCTACGACCTCGCCTCCATGCACTTCGTGGCCGAGGGAGCCACCGAGGACTTCGAGGAGTTCAAGGACTTCTGCCGCCGGTTCGTCCGGTGCGTGGTACCGGGCGGACATCTGGTCGCCGCCTTCATGGAGAACATGCCGACCTACCGGATCGGCGCCGCGTCCCGCTGGCCCGGCTGCCCGGTGGACACGGACGTCGTCACCGAGGTGTTCACCCCGCTCACCGACCGGCTCACGGTCGGCCGCATCCCCTCGGACCCGACCCTGCCGGACTACGGGGACTCCGGGATGATCCTGCTCACCGGGGCGGCGGCCTCACCCCCGCCCTGAGCCACCGCCGCCGCTCCCGTGCGTGGCCGCGTGCGGGGCCGAACGCCGTGCCGGGCCGGCCGAGTTCGTACCGGGCTAACCGAGTTCCAGTGAGGTCACCCCGTGGACGCGTTCCCGCGCGAACGCCCTGACCGGCCCGGTGTACATACGGGCCGTCTCGAAGGAGGGGGTCAGGCCGAGCTTCTCCACGAGGGCGACGGCCGCCGTGTTCGCCCGCGGCACGTCGACGGCGAGCGCGCTGCCGTCCGCGTCGGCGGCGAGCGCGGCGAACAGGGCGCGGGCGTCGTCGGCGGTGTCGGCGAACAGGGGGCCGATCCGCAGGGAGTCACGCGCCGGACGGATCACGGCGTACCCGCTCAGCCTGCCGGCGCCGTCGTGCCGGACGAAGGTGCGGTGCCCGGGGGCGGTCAGCCACGACTCCAGGAACACCGGCCGGTCAGCCGGACAGCAGGCGCTGTCGTACGCCGTGATCGCCGTGCGATCCGCCGGACCGGCCGCCCGCACCCCCGACGGCTCCTCCCCCACGGGGGCCACACCGGTGAACCGGGCGGTCCGGTAGGCGAGTTCGAAACCCGACTTGCGGTAGTTGTCCTGCTGCGCGACCACGCCGTCGAGGCCGACCGTCCGGCCGCCCGCGTGGGCGAGGGCCGTCTCCCAGGTGGCCAGGCCGTATCCGTTCCCCCGCAGGTCGGGGCGTACGAGATAGAAGCCCAGGAAGGCGTAGTCGGCGCTGTAGTTGACCACCGAGACGGCCGAGACCGGCTCCCCGTCGACGCGCCCGATGAAGAAGCCCCCGGGATCCTGCGCGAAGAAGCTCGCGCTGTCGGACAGGCCGGGATTCCATCCCTCGTCCGCCGCCCAGCCGCCGACGACCTTCCAGTCGTCGAGGGTGGCCTGGCTGACGACGAGGCCGTCGGGTCCCGGTGAGGTCATGGGGCGCTCCAATGCGTACAGGTCGGATGCGTGCCGGCATGCGGGGCGCGCGGTGCGCCGGGCCGGTCGCTCGCGCAGCATCCTTCCCGATCTCCGTACCGATCGCAGCGACAAGCGCCGCGCACGGGAGCGGATTCGGCCACTTCGGCGCCCAAGGCCGGCACGACGGGGTCACCGTGCCGCACGCACCTGGCGATGCCCCGGGCGACCAGGGCCCGCGACAGCGGGACGACGCCGCTCCCCGAGACCCCAGGAGCCCCAGGACGCCAGGACCCCGGGCAGGAGGACGCGGACGGCGAGGAGGCTCCACCGGTCACCCGTCCGATGGAGCCTCCCGTCGTGCCCGCCGCGGGTCAGCGCACCGCGGCGGGCCGGAACCGGCGGTAAAGGACGGCACCGCCCAGCAGCATCGCCGCGCTCGCCGCGATGGCGGGCATCGCGGCGTCCGCGCCCGTGTGGGCGAGGGTGGCCACGGTCCCGCCGCGCGGCCGGACCCGCTCCGGCGCCGCGGTGACGGGAGTCCCGGCGGACGGGGTGGACGGCCTCGGGGCGGGTTTCACGGCGTGGTGCTCCCGCACGGGCTCGGCACCCGAGGTGTTGACCGATTCGTTGCCGGCGGCCGCGTTGCCGAGGCCGACCGCCGTCACCGAGTTGCCGCTGACATTGACCGGAAGATCCACCGGGAGCTGAAGGCCGTTGCCCGAGAGCACACCCGGCGAATCCTTTCCGCGACCGTGCGCGACCGCGCCCCCGCCGTCACGGCTGTCGGCGCCGTGGCCACCGGCCGTGCCGCCCCGGCCGGCGGCGCCACCGTGCGCTCCGGCTCCCCCGTGCCGCCCGCCGCCGGTCGCGGCGGCCCCGCCCCCGGCACCCTGGTTGGCACAGCGGTTGCCCGCGGCGGGATTGAGCAGCCCGGCCACGTTCACCGTGTTCCCGCACAGGTTCACGGGGACGTGCACGGGGAGCTGGACGGTGTTGCCGGAGATCAGGCCGGGCGAGCCTGCCGCCGCGCTGTCCGCCGCGGAGTCGGCGTGCGCCGGCACGACAGCGGCCAGCGCGCCCGAGGCGGCGGCCGCGGCGATCAAACCATTTCGGGTCACCCGTTTCATACGTTCACTGCCTTCCTGACACCAACGTGGGCACTCGCCCACAGTGCCAAGAACGCCTGCGGACCATCCGAGTTATGGCTTATCGGCCTTTCACCCCATCGAGCGTCACGCATTTCGAACAGTCTCCGCACCCCCGGGGAGGGCCCGGCGCGGGGCGGGCGGCGGCGGCCGGCCCCGCTCGCCCAGAGGCGTGCCACCGGGGCCGCGTCTATCGTGATCCGGGAGGTATCGCCGGTCCACCGCAGGCGACCCTGGAGGCAGGCATGCTGTCCGTGCACCAACGCTTCGCGGTCGTGGGAGCCGCCACCGCGACGCTGGCCCTGCTGGCGGCGGGTCTGCCGACGGTGGCGACCGCCGACGAGGGACCCGGCCTGTCCCGCTTCTACCGCCAGAAGGTCACGTGGGCGGCCTGCGAGGGCGACGGCATGCCCAAGGACCTCCAGTGCGGCAGGATCACCGTCCCCCTCGACTACGCGAGGCCGGGCCGCGGCACGCTGGACCTGGCGCTGGCCCGCTACCGGGCGACAGGCCGTTCACGGGGGTCGGTGGTGCTGAACTTCGGCGGTCCCGGCGGTGCGGGCGTTCCCGGGCTCGCCGCGGCCGGCAAGGACTTCATGGGCCTGACCAACGGCTACGACGTGGTGACCTTCGACCCCCGCGGCGTCGGCCGCTCCTCGCCGGTGAGCTGCGGAGACGGTGCGGACGAGATCTTCGGGGCAACGGCCGCCGGCACCGACGTCCACGCGGCGCTCAAGGCGGTCAAGAAGGCAGCCGACACCTGCGCCCGGCACTCGGGGGCCGTCCTTCCGCACATCGGCACGGTCAACGCCTCCCGGGACCTGGACGTGATGCGTCAGGCGCTCGGCGACAAGAAGCTCAACTACCTCGGATTCTCCTACGGGACGCGGCTCGGCGCGGTGTACGCGGCCCAGTTCCCGAAGAAGACGGGACGGATGGTGCTCGACGGGGTCGACACGCTCACCGAGCCGCTCACCGAGCAGGGCCGCATAGGCGCGGAAGGCCAGCAGACCGCGCTCGACGACTTCATCACCTGGTGCGCGAAGAACATGGCCTGCCCGTTCGGACAGGACCGGCGCAGCGCGAGCGAACAGGTGGTCGAGCTCGTGAAGTCGCTCGACCGGGACCCGGTGCCGTCGGAGTACGGCCAGGCGTTCTCCGGACAGGACCTGGTGGGCGCGATCAGCCAGGCGCTCTACAGCAAGGAGATGTGGCCCGTCCTCGAACAGGCCCTCGGTCTGCTGGTCCAGGACGGCGACACCCACGGACTCACCCAGCTCTCCGGCGGCGCATCCCTGCCGGCCACCTCCACGCCCGTCCGGCAGGGGCCCCGGCAGAACGGCGGGCTCGTCGACGCCGAGGACGTCCCGCTGGACAACCTCCCGGCCGCCCTGATGGCCGTCAACTGCGCCGACGACCCCGACCGGCCCAGTGCCGGCCAGGTCGCCGAGCAGGTCGCCGGACTGCGTGCCGCCTACGAGGAGGCGTCGCCCGTCTTCGGCCGGTACCGGCTCGCCCAGGTGCTCATGTGCTACGGCCGCCCGAAGGGCACCGACTACATACGCGAGAAGGTCCGCGACGTACCCGCCTCGAAGATTCTGCTCGTCGGCACCCGCGGGGACCCGGCGACCCCCTACCGCTGGACCGTGGAGACCGCCAGGCGTCTGGGTTCCTCGGCCGTGGTGCTCGACAACAAGGGCGACGGGCACACCGGGTACGCGTCCTCGAAGTGCGTGCACCGCAAGGTCGACGACTTCCTGCTGTATGGGTCGCTGCCGGCCGGCGGCAGCTCCTGCGGTCCGCAGGACACGGACGGCTACTGACAGGCACCTCACCGGGTGAGCGTGACGGCCCGCGCGGGTGTCCCCGATCAGCGGCTTTCGCCTCCATGGGTTTGACTCCTGGTGTGCGCCGGATGCTCCCACTGCTGCTCGTCGCCCTCGGCGCGGCCGGGGCGCTGCTTCTGGTGGGCGCCGTCTCCGCCTGGTGGTGGTGCGCGGCGGGCCCGCTGCTGGCACTGACCGCGCTCGGCGGCCATGACCTGGTGCAGCGCCGCCACTCCGTGCTGCGCAACTATCCGCTGCTCGGCCGTCTGGGCTTCCCGCCGGAGGCGCAGCGCCCGGAGCGCCGGCGGCGCTTCGTCGGGCGCCGCGTCGACGGGCGGCCCTTCGACCGTGCGGTCCGCACCCTCGTGCACGAGCGGGCGAAGGGCGTCGAGGCCGAGGAGCCGTTCGGCACGGAGCGTGACGTGTACGGGGACGGCCATGAGTTCCTGGAGCCGTCGATGCGCCCGGTCGAGGTTCCGGACGAACCGCCCGTGGTCCGGGTGGGCGGCCCCGACTGCACCCAGCCCTACGACATGGCTCTGCTGAACGTCTCCGCGATGAGCTTCGGAGCCCTGTCCCCGAGCGCCGTCCTGGCGCTCAACAGGGGTGCGGCGCTGGGGGGTTTCGCGCAGGACACCGGCGAGGGCGGTCTGTCGGACCATCACCTGCGCGGGGGCGGTGACCTCGTCTGGGAGATCGGCACAGGGTACTTCGGGTGTCGTACCGCCGAAGGGGACTTCGAGGAGCGGGAGTTCAAGGACAAGGCAGCGCTGCCCGAGGTCAAGTGCGTGTCGTTGAAGCTCTCCCAGGGGGCGAAGCCGGGGGTCGGCGGGGTGCTGCCCGGGGCGAAGGTGAGCGCGGAGATCGCCCGGGCGCGCGGGGTGCCCGAGGGAGTCACCGTGGTGTCGCCTCCGTACCACCGGGTGTTCTCGACCCCGAGGGAGCTGGTGCGGTTCGTCGCCCGGATGCGCGAGCTGGCGGGCGGCAAGCCGACCGGCCTGAAGCTGTGTGTCGGCTCGCGGCGCCAGTTCCTGGCCGTCTGCAAGGCGATGCTCGCCGAGGGGGTGACACCCGACTTCGTCGTCGTGGACGGCTCGGAGGGCGGCACGGGGGCCGCGCCCCCGGAGTTCGCCGGCACCATCGGCACACCGCTGACCGAGGGTCTGATCACGGTGCACAACGCGCTGGTCGGCACCGGGCTGCGCGACCGGGTCCGGATCGGTGCGAGCGGCAGGGTCGCGACCGGCTCGGACATCGTCAGACGCCTTCTCCAGGGCGCCGACTACACCAACGCCGCCCGCGCGATGATGTTCGCCGTCGGCTGCGTCCAGGCCCGGCGGTGCCACACGAACACCTGCCCGGCCGGTGTGGCGACCCAGGATCCGCGCCGGTTCCGCGCGCTGGACGTGGCCGACAAGGCCGAGCGGGTGCGGCGCTACCAGCTGGCCACCGTGCACAGCGCGAGCCGGATCATGGCCGCGATGGGCGTGCGGGATCCCGGCGAGCTCACACCCCACCGGCTGCTGCGGCGCGTCGGACCGGCGACGGTGAGGTCGTACGCGGAGCTGTACGAGTGGCTCGCGCCCGGGGTGCTGCTGGCCGAGCCGCCGTCGGCCTGGGCGGCTGACTGGGCCGCCGCCGATCCGGACTCCTTCTGAGCCGTCGAGCGGCCCGGCCTGCGCGGGCGGTCACAAGTGCCCGGAACGTGCGACTGAAAGACCGGCGTCAGGGTGCTGCGTCATCGATCTTCGCGGCCGACAATCGGATCACCGGGACGGAACGGCCCGGGCAGTCGTCGGAGAGGTGCGCACCGCGTGAGTGAGCTGTTGGGTGTGGCGGTACTGGGTGCCGGCCACATGGGAGCCGACCATGTACGCCGCTTGGATCAGGTGGTGAGCGGTGCAAGAGTCGCCGCGGTGGCGGATCCCGACACCGGTCGCGCCGCGGAGGCGGCGGCTGGCATCGACGGCGTGTCGGTCCACGCCGAGGCGGCGGCCGCGCTCGACGCGCCGGGGGTGGACGCCGTCCTGGTCGCCTCCCCCGGCCCCGCGCACGAGGAGGCCCTGCTCGCGGCGTTCGCCCGGGGTCTTCCGGTGCTGTGCGAGAAGCCGCTGGTGCCGGAGTCGGCCGGGGCGCTGCGGGTGATGGAGGCGGAGGTACGGCTCGGGCGGCGGCTGGCGCAGGTCGGGTTCATGCGCCGGTACGACGCCGAGTACCAGCGCCTGAAGTCCCTGCTGGACAGCGGCCGGCTGGGCCGCCCGCTCATGCTGCACTGCACCCACCGCAATGTGTCCTCGCCGCCCGGCTTCACCTCGGCGATGCTGGTCAACAGTTCCGTCTCGCACGAGATCGACGTGGCGCGCTGGCTGCTGGGACAGGAGCTCACGGCGGTGACCGTGCTGCGCCCCCGGTCGTCCTCGACCGCGCCCGAGGGGCTGATCGACCCTCAGTTCGTCCTGTTCGAGACGGCCGGCGGCGCCCTGGTCGACGTCGAGGTCTTCGTGAACTGCGGGTTCGGCTACCAGGTGGCGTGCGAGGCGGTGTGCGAGTCGGGGAGCGCCCGGATCGGGGACGAGCGCTCCATGGCCGTCACGACGGCGGGCGGCAGACACGAGGAGGTGGCGCAGGACTATCTCGTGCGCTTCGCCGACGCCTACGACCGTGAGGTGCAGGCCTGGGTGGACGCCACCCGGGCCGGCCGGGTCACCGGACCCGGGGTCTGGGACGGGTACGCGGCGTCCGCCGTCGCCGAGGCGGGAGTCCGGGCGCTGGAGAGCGGCGGCCGGGTGGCCGTCGAACTCGTCCCGCGCCCCGACCTCTACACCTGACCGGCTCACCGGCGGGCGGCGGCCGCGCAATTCCTGGCGGGCCGCCCCACGCAGCCGGGCCGCCGGGCCGGCGAACGCGGCGCGGGTCGACTCCGCCGGCCCGGGCCCCGGCCATCGCATATCGGGTGCACGAGACTCTCACGTTACTGACTATCTCGTTCGTGATAGGCTATAACCAACTTGATGTCCGCCCCCGACACGAAGAGGCGACGACGTGGACGCAGACACCCGGAGCGGGACCGGACCGCGCGACCGGTTCCGCGCGCAGGTGCGCCAGGAGGTGAAGACGGCGGCGCTGCGCCAGCTCGCCGAGGGCGGCCCGGAGGCACTGTCGCTCAACGCGATCGCCAAGCAGCTGGGCATGACGGGCCCCGCGCTGTACCGCTACTTCGCCAACCGCGACAGCCTGTTGACCGACCTCGTCGTCGACGCCTACGGAGACCTGGCGTCGGCGCTCGCCCGGGCGGCCGCCGAGGCCGGCCCGGCGGACCCGGCCGCCCGGCTGACCGGACTGGTCCACGCCTACCGGGCCTGGGCGCTGGCCGAGCCGCACCGCTACCGGCTGCTCTTCCGCGCGCCGCTCCAGGGCTACGACGCCCAGGCCGCGAGCCTGGTCGAGGCCTCGCAGCCGGCCATGACCGTACTCCTGGACGCGGTGAGCGCCCTGGCCGAGCCGGAGCCGCACATCCCGGGCGGCACGGCGGCGCAGTTCACCAAGTGGCGGGAGCGGCACGGCTTCGAGGACGTGCCGGAAGCGGTCGCCGCACGCTCCACGCTGCTGTGGGCCCATCTGCACGGCATCGTCGCCCTGGAGATCGAGGGCAACTTCACGTCGATGGGCATCGATCCGTCCCCTCTCTACGAGGCCGAGGTGGCGGAGTTCGTGCGCTCGCCCTGAACGGACCCCGAACGCTCGCACAAACGCCCCTCGAACAGCAGAGTGAAAGCCTCATGCAGGACCGCCTGCGGCCGTCAAGTCGCGTACGGTGTCTACGACTTGACGCCGAACGGCGACTACCTCATCGGGACCGGTCACCCACTCCGGGAGGACTGCGGCATATACCAGAAGCATGGCCGTATCGGGTGTTGCCAAACCACTTACAGTGCGTCGCGGGCTGTGCGACAGTCGTCATGGTCCTTCCGTCGCCTAGGTCGTACCGTCCCCGCATCGGAGTACGTCATGCCACCCCATCTCTCTGCGGACCGCCCCGCCGCCCAGCCGCCCCGGCGCGGCACGGTCGACGCGCTCATCTCGCAGACGCGGCGCCTGCGCGGTGAGGTGGACGCCGTACGGCGTGAGGCACCCGCCGACGAAGAGGACGCGCAGGGACGCTGGCAGCGCGCGCTGTGCAATCTGGCACTGCATCAACTGAACGACCTGGACGCGCACCTGGCTCAGCTGCGGGACGGACCGACGGAGCTGCCCGTCCCGCCCGAGGCCACCTCCGCCGCCCGGACCGCGCCGGCCGTACCCCGGCAGGGCTCCCTGCTGAGCCGGGTCGGCAGCGCCGAGTGGAACCTGCTGACGGACGAGGCGAGCTGGTCCGGCGAGCTCTACCAGATCCTGGGCCGCGACGCCGTCGCTCCCCCGCTCACCCTCGACGAGCTGCCCTCACTGGTCCTGGACGAGGACCGGCCGATGCTGACGACGATGGTCACCGACTGCCTCATCGACGCCAAACCCATCGACGGGGAGTTCCGCATCGTGCGGCCCGACGGTGGAGTGCGGACCGTGCACATGATGGGCGAGCCCGTGCTCGACGCCGACGGCAGCACCGCCTCGATGTGGGCCGTGCTGCGCGATGTCAGCGAACTGCGCCGCAATCAGCGGACGGTGGGCGAGACCCGGGAATCCCTCCAGCGCCAGCGGCACGTCGCACAGACCGAGCACCGGCTCGCGGTCGAACTCCAGGAGGCCGTGCTGCCGCCCTGGCGCGGCTCCCTGCGTTTCCCGCGCCAGGGACCCCGGGCGCTGGACGTGGCGGCCCACTATCTGCCGTCGTCGACCAGCGCGCTGATCGGCGGCAACTGGTACGACGCCCTCGAACTCCCCGACGGGGAAACCCTGTTGAGCGTCGGCGACCTCACCGGCCATGGCGTCGGCGTGACGTCGGGAATGGCGATGCTGCTCGGTGCCCTGCGCGGCATGGCGGTGGCGGGCACCCAGCCCGGTCAACTCCTCTCCTGGCTCAATCAGTTGCTCGACGCCACCGTCCAGCCCGCTCTGGGCAGCGCCGTCTGCTGCCGCTACCTCCCCGCGACCCGCACCCTCAGCTGGGCGCAGGCGGGACACCCCGCCCCGCTGCTGTACCGCGACGGGACGGGGCGCACGCTGGCCGCACCGGACGGCGTCCTGCTCGGAGCCACCTCCGGCGCGGTCTACGGGCAGGCCGAGGAGACCCTCCGCGCGGGCGACCTGCTGCTCCTGCACACCGAGGGACTGGTTCCCCGGCGAGCAGGGGCCGCCCCTCACCCGGACGAAACCGAACGTCAGGGAGCGGTGACGGCCGTCCAGAGGCTGCTCGACCTGGCCCCGCGCTTCGGCGAGGCCCGTACGGCCCAGGACTGTATCCGGATGGTTGTCGAGGAATGCGGCGCAGCCGAGCGCGAGGACGACGCCTGCGTACTCATCGCCCGGATCGGATCCTGAGGCCGAGGATGCCGAGGACGACGGGAACGCCTGGAACACCGGAGCCCGACGGCACCGGAGCACAACGAGACGGAGCCGGACGAGACCGAGCCGGACAGACGGAGAGACGGCCGGGACCGGCATCCTCCCCTGACGGCGGCTGACGCCGTTGTCAGCCGAGCCGCCGCGGCGCGGCCGGCGCCGAACACCCGCTCGCGCGGGAGACGTCAGAGCACTCGGGCTCCCGCAGTCGGCGACCTAGACTCGCGCGCCGTCGCCGCGCCGGGGCTTGAGCGAACCCTTCGGCAGCGCGAGTTTGATCTCCTCACGCAGATCGCTGATCTTCGGATAGCTGGAGTACTGCCCCGTGAGCCGGTACATCTCGCGCAGCCGGTCCCACGTGCGATGGGAGGAGTTGGCGCCCATCGACGTCAGGGCCAGTCGCGCGTAGCGGTCGGCCTGTTCGGGATCGTCGGCGATGAAGCAGGCCGAGGCGAGCGAGATGTGGTCGAAGATCTTCGACCGGTCCCGCCCCGACTCCCGCAGCTTCAGCGCCTCCTTGGCGTGACGCTGAGCGGTCGCCGCGGCGGCCGGCTCGTGCTCGGCGAGCGTGCGGTAGGCGAGTGCCTGCATGCCGTGCATGTCGGCCTCGTCGAACAACTGCATCCAGCTGGGCGGAGGGACGTCACCCCGGTCGGAGACGAACAGGTCCTCCGCCACACCCAGGGTGCGCCGCATGGCCTGCCCCTTGCCCAGGGACGCCTGTGCCCAGGCCTCGATGGTGTGCAGCATCGCCTGGGTGCGGGGCAGGACCTCGTCACCGGATCCGGACTTGGCGAGCTTCATGAGGTCGAGCGCGTCGTCCGGCCGGCCCAGGTGCACCATCTGACGGGCGGCCCGGGAGAGCGCCTCCCCCGCGCGGGGCCGGTCGCCGCCCTCGCGGGCCGCGTGGGCGGCGATGACGAAGTACTTCTGAGCCGTGGGCTCCAGGCCGACGTCGTGCGACATCCAGCCCGCGAGGACGGCGAGGTTGGCGGCGACGCCCCACAGGCGCCGCTGGAGATGGTCGGGGTGCCGGTAGGAGAGCATGCCTCCCACTTCGTTGAGCTGGCCCACCACGGCCTTGCGTTGCAGCCCGCCACCGCGGGCCGCGTCCCAGGCCCGGAACACCTCGACGGAGCGCTCCAGTTCCTCGATCTCCTGCGACCCGATGGGGGCGGCCTCGTAGCGGTCGAACCCGGCGGGGTCGGCGTGCAGGGGGTCTTCGAACTGCGGAGCGTCGGCCGCGAGGGCCGGATCGTTGCGGAGCCAGTCGTGCATGGCAGGGCTGAGTGCGGATCCCGCGGCGAGCGCGGCACCCGCGCCCACCAAGCCGCGTCGGTTGAGCATGAGGTCCATTCCCGTGAATTCGGTGAGGACCACGGCGGTTCGGTCGGGCGCCCACGGCACTCCGTCGGGATGTTCCGCACTCCCGGCGGCGCCTTGCCGTTTCCCCGCGCGCCCGTGCCGGACCAGACCGAGGTCCTCGATGGTCACGACACGGCCGAGACGCTCGGTGAACAGAGCAGCCAGCACCCGCGGCACCGGATCACGCGGGATCTCTCCCATGTCGATCCACCGCCGCACCCGCGAGGTGTCGGTCGCCAGCTGGGGGTGGCCCATGGCCGCCGCCTGCCGGTTGACCAGCCTCGCGAGTTCACCCTTGGACCAGCCGGCCAGGCCGAACAGGTCCGACAGACGAGTGTTGGGTTGTCCGTTCACGTCAAGCCCCCAGGTTCTCGGCTGATTTCGACAGTAACCGCCTGTCAGTTGCTGAGCGACTATTCGCCAGGGTTCGCCAGGGTGCGCCAGATGGTGTGCCAGTGGACGTCGGGTGTCAGGTAGGAACGCGCCACCCCGACCCGGTTGCCAGGGACATTCCCCAGGATGAACCAGGCGGCCGGGGCGGGCAGCGCGGCAACTCGCAGGCACACGAAGGGATCTGTTTCGCCCATGTACACAGCATCGTCCTCCGTGTCCGCTCCGCCCCGGTCGTTGCACCCCCGCCCGGTGGGCAGCGGCCCTTACCTCGACCCCGCACGTCAGGCGGCGGCCCCCGTGCTCGGTGCCGGCCGGACGCGGCGCGTGCCGGGGCTCGGCACCCAACCGCTCAGCGGGAGACTCGACTTGTCCGGCCCTCAGGGCGCCCAGCTGCGCACGGCGATCGCGTCGGTGCACCGGATCTGTCCGGAGTTCGCTCCGGTCCAGGTGCTGCGCCGCAGCGGACGCTCCGTGCTCCTTGTCGGCACGACGGGACGCAGTACGGCCGTCGCCAAGTGCTTACTGGACCACTCCCCCGTCTGGGCCGAGCGGATCAGGCACGAAATAGCTGCATACCGTCTGTTCGTCCGGCACCGCCCGCCTGTTCGGGTGCCCCGGCTGATCGCGGCGGATCCGGACAACTGCACACTGGTGATCGAGCGCATGCCGGGCCGGGTGGCCGCGCTCCAGCGCCACCCGGTCGAGGCCCCGCCCCGCGCGGACATCCGCGCCGCGCTGAGCGCGGTCTGCAGGCTGAACGCCTGGCGGCCGCCGGCCGGGACCTTCAACGCCCCGCTGGACTACGCGGAACGGATCTCCCGCTTCCACGAGCTGGGGCTGCTCACCGACCGGGACATGGGTGACCTCCAGAAACTGGTGCACGGCATCGCGACGTCCTCCGGCCGCCAGGGCATGGGCCAGTTCTGCCACGGTGATGCCCTCCTGTCCAACATGCTTCTCTCACCGGCCGGTCCAGTGCTGGTGGACTGGGAGCACGCGGGCTGGTATCTGCCGGGCTACGACCTGGCGACACTGTGGGCGGTCCTCGGCGACGCTCCCATGGCGCGCCGTCAGATCAGTCAGCTCGCGCAGTCGGCGGGCCCGACGGCTCGGGACGCCTTCCTGGTGAACCTGATGATCGTCCTGACCCGCGAGATCCGTACGTACGAGATGGCCGTGCAGCGTTCCCTGCACGACGCGGCCCCGGCGGCAGCGGGCCCCGCCCACCCGGCTGCTGCGCCGTCCGGCGAGGAACAGCGGCTGCTGCTGAGGCGGCTGCACGACGACTGCCAGATGGCCCGCCGGGCCGTACGCGCGGCTGTCGGCACTCGCTGAAGGGGAAGGGAGGTCCACGGTGACGCCGACACACCGGCGCACCGCGGACCTCCCTCATGCATGACCCGCCGTTCGGAGCATTGGTCCATGCCACTGACGCCCCGCAGGCCGGGAGCCCCCCGCCACGAAACCCCCTTCACCCCACGCTGACATGGGAAATCGCCTCCTCCTGGGCATGATTGACGGATCGTCGGAGAGCGGGTAGCACTGACGCGTTCGGCACTCGCACGCCCCGCCGCGCCCCACCGTCCCAGGAGGCTGCATTGCACCGGTCCGCCACCGAATCCCAGGGCACCACCAGGCACAGACGCGCGCGCAGAACCGCAGGAGCCGTCGCCTCGGCGGCGCTGCTGCTGCCGCTGCTCGGCGCGGCCCCTTCGGACTCGGCCGAGGAAGTGCCCACGACCCGGTTGCAGCAGGCTTTCGCCGCCGCGGCCGACGAGTACCACGTTCCGCAGAGTGTGCTGCTCGCGGTTTCCTATCTCCAGTCCCGCTGGGACACGCACGACGGTGCTCCGAGCGTCACCGGCGGCTACGGCCCCATGCACCTGACCGACGCCCGGACGGCGATCGCCGCGACTCCGCATCACGGCGACGGCGCGGAGGACGCCCGCGGCGACAGTTCGCGCCCCGCGCTCCTGCCGGACACGCAGGTGCCCGCGGATTCCCGGCTCCCGGCCCGGCTCACGACACTGGCCAAGGCCGCCGGCCTGACCGGCCTGCCGGCAAAGCGGCTGCGCACCGACGCGGCGGCGAACGTCGCGGGCGGCGCGGCACTCCTGGCCGCCGCGCAGCGGGACCTCGGCGAGCCCCTGAGCGACGACCCCTCCGACTGGTACGGAGCGGTGGCACGTTTCTCGGGTGCGGACGACAGCGGCACCGCCGCGGCCTACGCCGACGACGCGTACGACGTGATGCGCACCGGTGAGCGGCGCACCACGGACGCCGGCCAGCAGGTGACGCTCGCCGCTCGGCCCGGGCTGAGCCCGGACACCGCGCAGCTGCGCCGTGCGGGACTGCGGACGGCCTCCGCCGACGGCACCGAGTGCCCGAGGACCGTGTCCTGCGAGTGGATCCCGGCCCCGTACGAGGAGTTCGGCGAGGGCGACTACGGCAACCACGACCTGGGCGACCGCCCCGCGTCGCAGAGCATCAAGTACATCGTCATCCATGACACGGAAGGCACCTGGGACGGTGTGCTGAACCTCGTCCAGGACCCGACCTATGTGTCGTGGAACTACACCCTGCGCTCGACCGACGGGCACATCGCCCAGCATGTGAAGGCCAAGGACGTGGCCTGGCACGCGGGCAACTGGTACATCAACGCGAAGTCGATCGGCCTGGAACACGAGGGCTTCCTGACCGCGCCCGACACCTGGTACACCGAGGAGATGTACCGGGCCTCCGCCCGTCTGGTGCGGTATCTCGCCCGGAAGTACGACATCCCGCTGGACCGGCAGCACATTCTCGGGCACGACAACGTACCGGGCCCCACCGCCTCCACCATCCCGGGGATGCACACGGACCCGGGCCCGTACTGGGACTGGCAGCACTACTTCACCCTCCTCGGGCACCCGTTCCACCCCGCGCTCGGCAAGGGCGCCGACCTGGTGACGGTCCTGCCCGACTTCGACGCGAACCAGCCGGTGTACACCGGCTGCGTCACCAAGGGCGAGCCCTGCGCCGCACACGGCTCCAGCGAGGTACGGCTGTACTCCCAGCCGGACGAGAACGCGCCGCTGGTCCAGGACATCGGCCTGTACCCGAAGGGCGACGCCTCGACGACCGGGGTGAACGACGTCGCCTCGCGTGTCTCCACCGGACAGCGGTACGCGCTGGCCGGACGCGAAGGCGACTGGACGGCGATCTGGTACCTGGGCCAGAAGGCCTGGTTCGAGAACCCGCGCAAGCAGCCGACCGCGGTGAGGGCGTCGGGGCCTGCCGTGACACCCAAGGCGGGCCTGGCGGAGATCCCCGTGTACGGCAGGGCGTACCCGGAGAAGGAGGCGTACCCGGCGGGCGTGCCCGTCCAGGCGGTCTCACCCCTGCCGTACAAGATCCTCGCCGGCCAGCGCTACGCGGCCGGCGACAAGGTGCCCGGCGAGTACTTCTACGCACCGACCTTCGACACCGCACCGCACCGGGTCGTGATCGGTACGGACATGTACTACGAGATCCAGTTCGGGCACCGGGTGCAGTTCGTGCGGGCGGCGGACGTGGACCTGGTTCCGTAGGGCGTCCGGCGGTTCGGGGCCGGGCCCGTGCGGGGCGGGCCCGGCGTCCGGATCGCCGAAGACAATGACGGACACCGGCAACCGGCCAGGGAAAGCGCCGTCGAGGACAGGTTCGGCCGCGGTCGGACCAGTTAACGACATGTAACGGTGCGACTGCTCTCCGTACGTTCTGATGGGCCGTTCACAGAACACGGGACACCCTGGGGCAGGCATGGGCAACTTCGTCAAAGAGACTTCAACACGGCCCGCCGGTGCGGCGGTCCCCCAGCGATGCGAGTGCGGTGGCGAACCGCGCAACGACGCGCCGGCGGGGGCCGAGGAAAGGTTTCGGGGTCTGCTGGAGGCGGCACCGGACGCCATGGTCATCGTCGACGACACCGGAACCATCAAACTCGTCAACGCCCAGACCGAAGCCCTCTTCGGCTACACCCGCGAGGAGCTTCTGGGCCACCCGGTGGAACTGCTCGTACCGGGCCGCTTCCGCGGCCACCACCACCATCACCGCGACGGATACGCCGACAACCGGCAGGTCCGCCCGATGGGCGCGGGACTCGAACTCCACGGACTGCGCAAGAACGGCACCGAGTTCCCCGTCGAGATCAGCCTCAGCCCGCTGGAGACCACCGACGGGCTCCTCGTCTCCGCCGCCGTCCGCGACGTCAGCGACCGCAAGGCCGCTGAGGAAAGGTTTCGGGGTCTGCTGGAGGCGGCACCGGACGCCATGGTCATCGTCGACGACACCGGAACCATCAAACTCGTCAACGCCCAGACCGAAGCCCTCTTCGGCTACCGGCGCGAGGAACTGCTCGGACACCCCGTCGAGCTCCTCGTGCCCGGCCGCTTCCGCGGCCACCACCACCATCACCGCGACGGATACGCCGACAACCGGCAGGTCCGCCCGATGGGCGCGGGACTCGAACTCCACGGACTGCGCAAGAACGGCACCGAGTTCCCCGTCGAGATCAGCCTCAGCCCGCTGGAGACCACCGACGGGCTCCTCGTCTCCGCCGCCGTCCGCGACGTCAGCGACCGCAAGCGCGCCGAGGCCCGGATCAACGAACTGGCCGGTCTCGTGGAGTCCTCGCAGGACGCGATCCTCGCCAAGACCCTGGACGGTCACATCACCTACTGGAACGCGGCGGCGCAGCGGCTGTACGGCTACTCGCGTGCCGAGGTGATGGGCAGGCACGTGTCCCTTCTCGCGACCACGCAGCGGCGGAGCGAGATCGACCTGCTCCTCGACCGACTGCGCAGCGGTGAGAAGGTCGAACATTTCGAGACCCTGCGGCTGACCCGCTCGGGCGCCCTGCTGGACGTGGACATCACGCTGTGGCCCACCCGTGACGCGGACGGCACGGTGATCGGCGCGTGCGCGATCGTCCGGGACATCAGCGACCGCAAGAAGGCCGAGGCGGAGCTGACCTTCCTGTACGAGCAGCAGCGGCACATCGCCCTCACCCTCCAGCGCAGCCTCATGGGAACCCCGCCCGCCATTCCCGGTCTGACCACCGCGAGCCGCTACCGGCCCGCCACGCAGGGAGCGGGGGTGGGCGGGGACTGGTTCGACCTGATCCCGCTGGGAGCCGGCCGGGTCGGGGTGCTGATCGGCGATGTGATGGGCCGCGGTCTGGAGGCCGCCGCCGTGATGGGCCAACTGCGGTCGGCCGCGCATGCCCTGGCCAAGACCGGTATGCAGCCTCGCCAGTTGATGCAGGCCCTGGAGGCCGTCGTCGGTGATCTGGACGTGCCCGACCAGCTGGTGACCTGCTGCTATCTGGTCATCTCCGCCGACGCGGGCGAGGTGACGGTCTGCTCGGCCGGGCATCTGCCGACCCTGGTGGCCACGCCCGGCGTCGGCGCCCGGCCGCTTCCCGCGCCGGTGAACGCGCCGCTCGGTGTCGGCGACATCCTCTATGAGCAGGCGACGTCGATGATCCCGCCCGGGGCGACCCTCGTCCTGTACACCGACGGTCTCATCGAGACGCCCGGCAGCGACATCGAGGACCAGCTCACCGAGCTCACGGCCACCCTCACGGACCTGTTCGTCGCCGCGCCCGATCTGGAGGACGCCGCCGACCACGTGCTGTCCGCACTGCTGCCGGACACCGACGGGCACAACGACGACGTCACGCTGCTGCTCACCCGGCTGCCCGAGGGACCCCTGGCCACCGTCAACACGGACCTGCCCGCGGTGCCCGAGTCGGTCCCGGAGGGCCGCGCCTTCCTCAGCAAGGCGCTGACCGCCTGGGACTGCGCTCCCGCGGCGGACGACGCCCGGCTGCTGCTCTCCGAGATCCTCACCAACGCCGTGCAGCACGCGCAGGGGCCCATCGGTCTGCATCTGTGCCGCACCGCGACCGATCTGACCGTGGAGATCAGCGACCGCAGCCCGCATCTGCCGCAGCCCCGGACGGCCGGCGAGGGCGAGGAGTCGGGACGGGGTCTGATCCTGGTCCGCGCGCTCGCCGACAACTGGGGTGTGCGTCCCACCGACGCGGGCAAGACCACCTGGTTCACCCTCAAGCTGTGACGCCGGGTGGGGTGTTGGGCCGCGTCGGGCCTCAGCCCTGCTGGAAGAGTTCCGCCGGGAGCGGCTTCAGGAGCGCGTACAGGTCGTCCGTGATCGGACGGTCCCAGGCGGCGATGGTCACCAGGACGTTGTCGCTGCGGTCGAACTGGACGCAGGAGATACGGGTCTCGGAGAGCTTCAACCGGCGGACGATCAGAAGGTTGTCGCCCTGCATGACCGGCATGTCCTCGGTCCCGGTGACGGTGACCTCTTCGTTGTTCTCCAGCGCGATGAGGAGCTGGGCCACCTCGAAGGGGACCTCGTTCTCGGCGACGTCCCGGGCCTGGGATCCCTCGGGCAGGTTGCCGATGATCATCGCGGGACCGCGGCCGCCGAACAGGTCGTAGCGCAGGAAGACGCCCTGGCAGCTGCCGTCGGGGGCGGGCAGCAGGCCCGCACCGAGATTGCCGGGCCAGTCGCCCGGATCCATGGCCAGAACATCGAACTCGGGCCCGGCGGGCGTGGCACTGCGGCGGCGGAGGAAGGACATGCCGCAATGGTACGTGCACGGCCGTGTACCGGGCCCACGGGAGCTGTGCGTAGGGGGCTCACGGCAGCTGCGCGTACTCGGTCCGCGGGTGCTGTGCGTACCGGGCTCACGGCGGCTGCGCGGGCGGGGCGGAGGACGGCCCGGCCGCGTCAGGACGTGGCCTGGTCCCCCAGGGCCGCCCCGAGTCCTCTGCGGTCGGTGCCGACCTTGCGGTAGACCGCCGACAGCAGCCGGGCCACGGCGTGCTCGTCGATGTGCAGTTCCTCGGCGATCTGGGCCGGGGTCCGGTCCCGTGCGGTGAGCGAGGCGGCGGTGCGCTCGCGGGCGGTGAGGGTGTCCGTCTCGGTGCTGTGCAGACGGCGCGGCCGCAGCCCGGCCGAGGCCAGCTCGTCGCGGGCGTCCTCGATCAGTCCGTCGGCACCGCACTGGACCGCCGCGTCGAGGCCGCGGTAGAGGTGCTCGGCGGCTTCCCTGGGGCGTCCTGCGCGGCGCAGCTCGGTGCCCAGGGCGACCAGGGAGCAGGCCAGTTCGTAGGCGGCCGGGGAACGCTCCAGATGACCGACGGACTCCTCGAGGAGCTGGACGCGGGCCGGGCCGGGGGAGACCTCGGCGGCGACGCGCAGAGCCTGGCCGATCGTGGAGGGGGCGCCGTACTGGCGGGCGCGGTTCACCGCTTCGAGTGCCGTGTCGACGGCGCGCTCCGGGGCGTCGTGGCTCTCGGCGCGGGCGAGGTGGAGCTGCCAGGGGCACCAGGCGGGGTTGCGCATGCCGCGCCGGTCGAGCCGGCGGCCGGCGGACGCGAGCTCGTCGGCGGCGTCCTTGGCGAGACCGCGGGCGAGCAGGAGTTCGCCGTACACGGTCTGGGCGTCGGGGAAGGTCACGGCGGCCGAGAAGGGTGCGTGGAAGGCGTAGGCCTCGCCGGTGCGCGCGGCCTCCTCGACCTGGCCCCGGGCGAGCAGGACCTGGATGAGGGTGCCCACCGCGTACCAGTGGACGGGCGTACCGGGCCCGACGCGTTCGGCGAGCCTGACGCCCGCGCGGACGAAATCCTCGGCCTCGGCGAGACGGCCCCGGCGGAAGCGGACGTATCCGAGGATCGTGTAACCGAAGGAGAGGTGGGCGCCGTGCCAGCCCTGGGATTCGAAGTCGGCGATCCCGGTGGCGAAGAGTTCTTCGGTCCGGCCCGGCCGGTCGGCGTACATGAAGGTCATGGCGACCAGGACCGGGACCTCGAAGCCGCGGTCGGCCTCGGCCCAGCCGAGGCCGCCGGCCAGGGCGCGCTCGGCGTGGTGGAGGGCGACGGGGGCGGGTTCGCCGCGCAGGGTGGCGTCCCAGGCGCGCAGCCCGATGACATAGCGCTCGGTGAGGTCGTGGCCGGTGAGCCGGTCGGCGAGGCGGGCCAGCCGGCGGGAGCGGGCGGGCGAGTCGGGTTCGTCGGCGCGGAAGGCGTCCCACATGAACTGCTCGGACTGCATGCGCAGGCGTACCCGGGCGTCGCCGGTGACGGGGATCTCGCGGGCGAGGGTCTCGGAGGCTTCGGCCAGGCGGTCGCTGTGGGCGAGCACCTGGGAGAGGCGGTAGACGATGTTGTGGCGCAGGTCGGGGTCGGTGATCGGTTCCTCGAGGGCCGCGCGAAGGTGGTTGACCGTGGTGGTCGGCTCGGTGAGCAGGGACGCGCAGCCCAGTTCGTACAGCACGGCGGCGCGGTCCTTGAAGGGCGGCGGTTCGCGCAGGGCGCGCGCCAGATAGCGGCGGGCGGCGTCCGGGGCGCCGGCGCGCTGGGTCTCGCGGGCGGCGGCGCGCAGTTGCTGGACGATCAAGGTGTCGCCGTCCGGGTGGGTCTCCATGAGGTGGCGGGCGGCCGCGGCCGGGCCGAGGCCTTCGTCGATCACGCACCAGGCGGCCTGGCCGTGCAGGGCGACGCGGACGCTTCCGGGGATGTCCCGGTAGACGGCGGTGGCGATCAGCGGGTGGACGAATTCGAGGGGGTCGGCGCCGGTCAGGATACGGGCGGTGCGCAAGGCGTCCGCGGCGTCGGCGGCCTCCTCGGAGCCGAGGCCCGCGACGGCGGCGGCGAGCGTCGGGTGGATCTCGGTGCCGAGCACGGCGCAGGCCCAGGCGAAGCGGACGGTCGCGGTGCCGAGGCGTTCGAGGCGGGCGATCAGGCCGCTGCCCTTGACGGCGGCGGCGAGGTCGCGCAGGAGGTGCGCTCCGTCCTCGGTCGGGGTCAGTCCGCGGTCACGGACCTTGGCGGTCAGCTCGACGGCCTCGAAGGGGTTGCCCGCGGTGACGGTCCAGCACTCGCGGCAGAACGCGTCGTCGGCCTGGGTGCCGAGGTCTTCGCGGACGAGCCGGGCGACGGCCGCCGCACTGAGCGGTTCGAGTCCGATGGGGCGCTGTCCGGCACGACCGGGCAGTCCCCTGAACGCCTCGGCGTGTTCGGGGAGTTCGTCGGGGCGGTAGGCGACGACGAGCAGCAGCGGGAGTTGCTCGGCGCGGGGCGCGAACGCGGCCAGCCAGCTGAGCGATTCGGCGTCGGCCCAGTGCGCGTCGTCCAGGAGGAGCACCATGGGGGCGCGCTGTACGGCGAGGTGGGTGAGTACCCAGTCGAGTCCGGCGCGCAGGCCCTGCTGGTCGGGCGGGGCGCCCTCGGACGGGGCGCAGAGGCCGAGCGCGGGGCCGACGATGGCGTACCAACTCCCCAGCGAGGCGCGGAGTTCGGCCTCGGTGAATCCGGCAAGCTGCGGTTGCAGGAGTTGTCGGGCGACGTGGAAGGCGACGCGCTGTTCCTGTTCTCCGCCGCGCGCGCTCAGCACGGTGCAGCCCTTGGCAGCGGCGCGCCTGCGCACCTCGCCGAGGAGCGTCGTCTTGCCGATCCCGGCACGTCCGGCGAAGGCGAGGAGCGCGCCGCGGGGGCGGCCGGGCGGCTCGCCGGGTTCCCGGCGCAGGCCGACGAGGTCGATCAACGCCTCGTCTGCGGCCGAGAGTTCACTCTCACGCTCCAAGAGCGTCCGACGGCTGCGAAGGCTGCGTTGCCCCATGATCACCCCCTGCCACGATCACGCGTCCGCGCGGGGATGCGGATGCGCACCGTGACCTCCAGGCACCTCAGCGTACGCCCCGATCATCCACGGGGCAGCCCGTTCGGACGCTCCTGGTCAGAACCTCGTGAGCGGCGGCGGAGCCGCGGGAGGACCGGCCGGTGGGCGGCGTTCCCGGGCTCGGGGCCAGGGCCGCCGCCCTCCTCTCGCCGGGGGGCGGGGGTCCGGCGGTCGTCGGTTCAGGTCAGGTCGAACTCCCCTTCGCGGGCCCCCGATACGAACGCCCCCCACTCCGCGGGCGTGAAGATCAGGGAAGGGCCCTGGGGGCGGCCACTGTTGCGCATCGCGATGAAGCCCTCGACGAAGGCGATCTGGACATCTCCACGCCCTCGGCTGCTGGACTGCCACTCGGCGTTGCTGAGGTCCAGCTCCGGCTTGTCCCAGCCCGCGAGCGGGTGCTGCTCGATGGTGCTCTCGGCCACGTCCTGCTCCTCCCGGTTCGTCGTCCGCGGCCAGCCTAGCGATCGGTCCGTGCCGCGCACAGGCCATGTGAGGGGGACGGCGTCAGGAGGTGGGCGGCTCGGCGCCGACCAGCCACATCGAGAAGAACTGGGATCCGCCTCCGTAGGCGTGGCCGAGCACCCTGCGCGCCCCGTCGACCTGGTGCTCTCCGGCCTGGCCGCGTACCTGGAGGGCCGCTTCGGCGAAGCGGATCATGCCGGAGGCGCCGATCGGATTCGTGGAGAGGACGCCGCCCGACATGTTGACGGGCAGGTCGCCCTCCAGTTCGGTCACGCCCGACTCGGTGAGTTTCCATCCCTCGCCCTCGTCGGCGAAGCCGAGGTTCTCCAGCCACATGGGCTCGTACCAGGAGAACGGGACGTACATCTCGACGGCGTCGATGTCGCGGCGGGGGTCCGCGATCCCGGCCTGGCGGTACACGTCCGCCGCGCAGTCCTTGCCGGCCTGCGGGGACACGAAGTCCTTGCCGGCGAAGAGAGTCGGCTCGCTGCGCATGGCACCGCCGTGCATCCAGGCGGGCGGGCGCGATGAACGGGCCGCGCCCGCGCGGTCGGTGAGGATCATCGCGCAGGCCCCGTCGGAGGAGGGGCAGGTCTCCGAGTAGCGGATCGGGTCCCAGAGCATGGGCGAGGCCTGGACCTTCTCCAGGGTGATGTCGTGCTCGTGGAGGTGCGCGTACGGGTTCTTCAGCGCGTTGCGGCGGTCCTTGTAGGCGACGAGCGAGCCGACGGTGTCGGGTGCGCCGGTGCGCCGCATGTAGGCGCGTACGTGCGGCGCGAAGAAGCCGCCCGCGCCGGCGAGCAGTGGCTGCTGGAAGGGGATGGGCAGGGACAGGCCCCACATGGCGTTGGATTCGGACTGCTTTTCGTAGGCGAGGGTCAGGACGGTGCCGTGGACGCGGCCGGCGACGAGGTTGGTGGCGACGAGTGCCGTCGATCCGCCGACGGAGCCCGCCGTGTGCACCCGCAGCATGGGTTTGCCGGTCGCTCCGAGCGCGTCCGCCAGGTACAGCTCGGGCATCATGACGCCCTCGAAGAAGTCGGGCGCCTTGCCGATGACGACGGCGTCGATGTCGGCCCACGTCAACTCGGCGTCGGTGAGAGCGCGTTGGGCGGCCTCGCGGACGAGTCCCGCGATGGACACGTCCCGGCGTGCCGCCACGTGCTTGGTCTGGCCGATGCCTACGACGGCCACGGGCTCCTTGCTCATCGGGCGTCCCCTTCGAGTACGGCGACCAGGTTCTGCTGGAGGCAGGGGCCGGAGGTGGCGTGGGCGAGCGCCCGGTCGGACTCCCCGCGGTGGACGCGTGCGGCGGCCTCGCCGATGCGGATGAGCCCTGCCGCCATGATCGGGTTGGCGGCGAGGGCGCCTCCCGACGGATTGACGCGCACGCTGTCGCCGAGCCGCAGCGCTCTGCGCAGGACGACTTCCTGGGAGGAGAAGGGCGCGTGCAACTCGGCGGTGTCGACGGGTCGTTCGAAGACGCCCGCCCGTTCGGCGGCGAGCCGGGCGGACGGGGAGTCGGTCAGGTCGCGCACGCCGAGGGAGTGTGCCTCGATGCGGTGGTCGATGCCCCGGATCCAGGCGGGCCGTTCGCACAGTTCACGGGCCCGGTCCCCCGCCGCGAGGATCACGGCCGCGGCGCCGTCGCCGATGGGCGGGCAGTCTCCGGTGCGCAGCGGCCGTACGAGGTAGTCGCCCTGCGGCACCGAACCCCTGAGCTGGGCATGGGGGTTGGTCTCCGCCGCGGCGCGGCTGCGGGCGGCGACCGAGGCGAGTTCGGGTTCGTCGGTCTCGCCGGCGTCGATGAGCGCCCGCGCCTGGAGTGCGGCGAGCGCGACCGAGTCGGGCCAGAGCGGGGCCACGTAGTACGGGTCCAGCTGGCGTGTCAGGACATCGCGGACGGAGCCGGGCGAGGACTTGCCGTAGGAGTAGACGAGCGCGGTGTCGGCGTCGCCGGTCAGCAGTTTGGTCCACGCCTCGTACAGCGCCCAGGCCCCGTCCATCTCGACGTGCGACTCGGAGATCGGCGGCCACGCGCCCACGCCGTCGAGCGCCATGGTGAAGGAGAAGGCGCGGCCCGCGAGATAGTCGGTGGAGCCGGAGCAGGTGAAGTCGATGCCACCGGCCCGCAGGCCCGTCCGGTCGAGGACCTCGTGCAGGACCGGGAGGAGCATCTCCACCTCGGAGACCTCGTCGGTGGTGCGCCGGTGGTCGCTCTGCGCGAAGGCGACGACGGCGATGTCCCTGGCGGTCCGCATCTACAGCATCTCCTTGTACGTCTCGTAGTCCGCGTCCGGTTCTCCGGTGGGCCGGTAGTGGTCGGGATGGCGGCCGTCCTCGGACCACACGGGCTCCACGCGCAGGCCCATCCGGACCTCGTCGTAGGGGATGCCGCCGATCCGGCCGTGCAACGCGAGGCCGGCGCCGTCGAGGGCGATGTGCGCGTATACGTAGGGGACTTCGATGTCGAGGTTCTTCGCCTTGATGTTGACGATGCAGTACGTGGTGACGGTGCCGCGCGGGCCGACCTCGACCTGTTCGGAGGTGGCCACCCCGCAGGTGGGGCAGGCCCCCTTGGGAGGGACGTAGACCTTGCGGCAGGAGGGGCAGCGTTCGCCGAGGATCCGCCGTTCGGCGAGGCCCGCGATGTAGGCGGCCTGGGCACGGCCCGGCGAGTAGACGTAGTCGAGCCGTGCGGGGGCGACGATTCCGGTGACCATGTCCGCGAACCGGCCGTCGTGGCCCGCGGGTTCGCCGGCGGGTTCGTCCGGGGCGCCGTCGCAGGGCTCGAAGCAGGCGATGTCGGTGATCGCGCCGGAGCGTTCGCGGGCCCAGCGGACGCGGACGCGCATCCCGGTGTGCACGGCCTCGGGGCCGGGGGCGTCGAGGGCGTGCAGCAGGCCGGTGTCGGCGCCGTCGAGCTGGACCAGGACCCAGGCGAAGGGGGTGCCGAGGGGCTGGCCGCGGCGGGGTTCGTGGTTCCAGGCCCAGGTGGTGACGGTGCCGGTGGGGGCGACCTCGACGAGGTCGTGTATCTCCTCGGCGGTGACGGGGTCGTACTCGACGGGCGGGACGAGGGTGCGTCCGTCGGCGGTCCGCACGCCGAGGACGACCTGTTCGCGCAGGCCCGTGAGGAAGGCGCTCTGCACGGGGCCGAGCGAGCGGGTGAAGGGGAACTCGACGACGAGGGGGGCTTTGAGGACTTCGGGCATCCCGGATCTCTCCTTCCAACGGCCGGCCGTGCCGTGTCCGCGGGGCGGACAGGTCGCGTCCGGGCCGGGCGTGCGGGTCAGGCCCGCCGGTAGACGGGCGGGCGCTTCTCGGCGAAGGCCCGGGAGCCCTCCTTGGCGTCGGCCGTGTCGAACACCGGCCAGCCGCGCCGCAGTTCGGCGGCGAGCCCGTCGGTCTCGGTCAGCTCGGCGGTCTCGTACACGGACGCCTTGACGGCCTCGACGGCGAGCGGGCCGCAGGCGTTGATCTGCTCGGCGACGGCGAGCGCCTTGTCCAGCGCCGTCCCGTCGGGCACCACATGGCCGATCAGCCCGATGCCCGCGGCCTCCTGGGCGGTGTACGGACGTCCCGTGAGGAGCATTTCGAGGGCGTGGGTGCGCGGGATCTGGCGTTGCAGCCGCACCGTCGAGCCGCCGATCGGGAAGAGGCCGCGCCTGACCTCGAAGAGCCCGAAGGTCGCGGAGGCGCCGGCGACGCGGATGTCGGTGCCCTGGAGGATCTCGGTGCCGCCCGCGACGCAGTACCCCTCGACGGCGGCGATCACCGGTTTGCGCGGGCGGTGGTGGCGCAGCATGGCCTTCCAGTGCAGATCGGGGTCGGCCTTGAGCCGGTCCCGGTACTGCTCGCCCTCCATGCCCCGGCCGGCCAGGGCCTTGAGATCCATCCCGGCGCAGAAGGCACCACCGGCGCCGGTGAGCACGATCGAGCGGATGGCGTCGTCCTCGTCGGCCTCGACCCAGCCGTCGTACAGACCGACCAGCATCGGCAGCGAGAGCGCGTTCCTGGCCTCGGGCCTGTTGAGCGTGAGCACCAGTGTGGCGCCTTCGCGTTGCACGGTGAGGTGTTCGGTCCCACCCATGGGCGTCCTCCCGTCTCGGATGCGAGAACAGGTTGCAGGAGCCGTCCATCCAGTACAAGGGTTTTCTGACAGACAGTCAGATTTCTTGTGCCGGAGCCCTTCCCACTTGGGTCGGGCTTTGCTCTGATGACCGTCGGGTCCGGGGCGGGCACCGCCCTGGCGGCACCCGGCCACGGACGTGCACGGTCAGGAGGAACGGTGGAGTACAACCTTGCCGACCTGTTCGAGTCGGTCGTCGACGTGGTCCCGGACCGCGAGGCGCTCGTCTACCTCGACCACCCCGGCACGGGCGCGGAACGCCGCTTGACGTACGCGCAGTTGGACGCGGCCGCGAACCGGATCGCGCACCATCTGATCGACAGCGGGATCCGCCCCGGCGAACACCTCGGTCTCCATCTGTACAACGGCGTCGAGTACCTGCAGACGGTGCTGGCCTGCCTGAAGGCGCGGATCGTGCCGGTCAACGTCAACTACCGCTACGTAGAGGAAGAGTTGGCCTACCTCTACCAGGACGCGGACCTCGTGGCCCTGGTCTTCGACGCGGAGTTCGGCGACCGGGTGGCGGCGGCACGGCCACGGGCACCGCGGCTGCGGCATCTCGTCCGCGTGGGGGCCGTCGCACCCGGCGCGGGCGCGGTGGCCGCGGAGAGCCCGGCAGGCTCCGAAGGCGCGGTGGAGGCCGTGGACTTCGGGGACGCCGAGGCCGCCGGGTCACCACTGCGCCGGTTCTCCCCGCGTTCGGCGGACGACCAGTTCATCATCTACACCGGCGGCACGACGGGGATGCCCAAGGGCGTCATGTGGCGGCAGGAGGACCTCTTCTTCGCGGGCCTCGGCGGGGGCGCGCCGACCGGCGATCCGGTGACGAAGCCGGAGGAGCTCGCCGAGCGCGTCGCGGCCGGCGGTGCCGGGATCACCTTCTTCCCCACTCCCCCGCTGATGCACGGCACTTCGACGCTCACCGCGTTCATCGCCTTCAACTTCGGTCAACGGGTCGTGCTGCACCGCAAGTTCTCACCCGAGGACGTCCTGCGGACGATCGAGAGGGAGAAGGTGACCAGTGTGTCGCTGGTCGGCGACGCGATGCTGCGGCCCCTGATCGACGCACTGAACGGCCCCCTGAAGGGCACGGACTGTTCCGCCCTGTTCAGCGTGTCCTCGTCCGGCGCGATCATGTCGGACACCGTGCGCGAACAGTTCCAGGCACTCGTCCCGAACGTGATGCTGCTCAACAACTTCGGCTCCTCGGAGTCCGGCTTCAACGGCACCGCGACGGCCGACTCCGGCCCCGAACGCGGCTTCCGCATCCGCGTCAACGCCCGTACGCAGGTGGTGGATCCGGTGACGTACGAGCCGGTCGTGGCGGGCGAGCCGGGACGGGTCGCGCAGCGCGGCCATGTGCCTCTCGGCTACTACAACGACCCGAAGAAGACCGCCGAGACGTTCTTCCGCAAGGGCGACGAGCGCTGGGTGCTCCTCGGCGACATGGCCACGGTCGACGAGGAGGGCATCGTCATCGTCCTCGGCCGCGGCTCGCAGTGCATCAACACCGGGGGCGAGAAGGTGTACCCCGAGGAGGTGGAACAGGCCCTGAAATCGCATCCGGACGTGTACGACGCCCTGGTCGCCGGAGTGCCCGACCCGAAGTGGGGCAGCCACGTGGCGGCCGTCGTCCAGGTCCGCGAGGGCGCGCCGCGGCCCTCGCTCGACGACATCCAGACGCACTGCCGCGCCCGGCTGGCCGGGTACAAGGTCCCGCGCCAGTTGGTGATCACGAGCTCCATCCAGCGCTCGCCGAGCGGCAAGGCCGACTACCGGTGGGCGCGGGAGGTGGCCGTGGCCGCGGACCGGTAGCCGGCGGTGTCATCCGCTTGATCCTCGCGACGTACTCTGTGCGCGGCCGGCCCCTTTTTGAACCAGAGGTGGCTAACAGCCGTATGGGGGATGACGGAAATGCCTCCGTCGCACCAGCACCGGGTTACGCACGGAAGGACCTTCGGGTGTCGCACCACACGCCTCCTCGTCAACTGCCGGATGCCGACGTGGGTCCGGACCCCGACGCGACGGCGACGGACGGAACCCGCGAGGAGTCCGGGACGGACGTCGAGACCGGGGCGCACGCGAGTTCCGGGACGGACGAGCGGGCCGAGGAGGCGACCGGCGACGAAGCGCGCGGCGCGACCGGAGCCGAGCGCACCGTCCCCCACCCGGCCGACGGCGAGCCGACCGGACCGCACCCCGCGGCCGACGACGAACCCGCCATCCAGCCCCCCGCCGCGGCCTCGGCCGCCGACGAGCCCACCGTCCGGCGGCCCGCCTCCGACGAACTCACCGGTGAGCAGCCTGGCGACGCGGAACCCGCAGGTCCGCAGCCCGCTGCCGCCGGGGAACCCACCGTCTCGCAGCCCGCCGACGAGCAGCCCACCAGTACGCGGACGCCCGACGCCGAACCCGTCAGCCTGCGGCCGGCAGCCGACGAAGCCACCCCCGAAGGCGCCGACGGGCATCCCGTCGGCCCCGCGTCCGCGGACGAAGCCGCGCCCGCCGCGGACGCCGCCTCCGCCGTCCGCCCCGGATGGTTCGCCTGGCGTCGGCGCTACCCGCGGGCCGCTCGTGCCGTGCGGGTGGGCACGACCGTCCTGGCCGGTGCGCTGGTGGTCACCATCCTCATCGTGCCCAACCGCCTCGACTGGATGAGCGTCCGGGCGTTCCTCCGTATCCCGGTCGAAGCCGTCTTCCTCGCGGCCGTCCTGCTCGTCCTGCCGGCGAAGGCGCGGCGGATCACGGCCGGCGCCCTCGGGGTGCTCCTCGGGCTGTCCGGCATCCTGAAGTGCCTCGACATGGGCTTCCGCCAGACCCTGGCCCGGCCGTTCGACCTGGTCTTCGACTGGGTCCTGCTGAGCGACGGGGCGGACTGGGTGAAGGACTCGTTCGGGCGCTCGGGCGAGGTGCTCGCGGTGGTCGGGGTGATCGTCCTGGTCATCGCCGTGCTCGCCCTGAGCGTGCTCGCGATGACGCGGCTCGCGAACGTCCTGGCCGGGCACCGCACCGGGGCCGTACGCGCCACGCTCGTCCTCGGCGTGGTGTGGGTCGTCTGCTTCACCATGGGCGCACAGAACGGCGGCATCATGATCGCCACCAAGAACTACACCCAGTACCTCTCCAACCGTGTGCAGTACGTCCGCGACGGCCTCGGCGACGCCGATGTCTACGAGAAGCAGATGGCCGTCGACGCCTTCGCCGACACCCCGTCCGACCAGCTGCTGACCGGGCTGCGCGGCAAGGACGTGATGCTCACCTTCATCGAGAGCTACGGCCGCGCGGCCATCGACGATCCGGTGATGGGACCGGAGGTCGACGCGACGCTCAAGGAGGGCGGCGCGACGCTCGAGGCGGCGGGCTTCTCGGCGCGCAGCGGCTGGCTCAAGTCGCCGGTGAAGGGCGCCGGCAGCTGGCTCGCCCACTCGACGTTCCTGTCCGGCACGTGGGTCGAGAACCAGCAGCGGTACCGGTCCCTGACCACCAGCGACCGCGCGACCCTCACCAGCTACTTCCAGAAGACCGGCGCGTGGCGCACGGTCGGCATCGTCCCCGGCGTGCGCAAGGCCTGGCCCGAGGGCAAGTACTTCGGCCTCGACCACATCTACGACTCGACGCACCTCGGCTACCAGGGCCCGTACTTCAGCTGGACGCCGGTGCCGGACCAGTTCAGCCTGGAGTCCTTCCAGAAGCTGGAGCACGGCAAGAAGAACCGCGACCCGATCATGGCCGAGATCATCCTCGCCTCCAGCCACAACCCCTGGTCCCCCATCGCCCACACGATCGACTGGAAGGACCTCGGGGACGGCAAGGTCTTCTACAAGATCAAGAAGGAGGGCACGAACCCCACGGAGGTCTGGAAGAGCTCGAACCGCGTGCGGACCGAGTACCGCAAGGCCATCCAGTACTCCCTGGACAGCCTGATCCAGTGGGTCCAGCGCTACGGCGACGACAACACGGTCCTCGTCTTCCTCGGCGACCACCAGCCCGTCCCGATGCTCACGGGAGGCAGCACCAGCATGGACGTGCCCGTCACCATCGTCGCCCGCGACCCGAAGGTACTGGACCGCGTGTCCGACTGGGGCTGGACGGACGGCCTCAAGCCCGCGGCCGACGCGCCGGAATGGGCGATGAACGAGTTCCGCGACCGCTTCATGACGGCGTACGGCCCGAACCCGGGCGCGGGGGCCGCGA
Source organism: Streptomyces sp. NBC_00659 (assembly GCF_036226925.1). NCBI lineage: Bacteria > Bacillati > Actinomycetota > Actinomycetes > Kitasatosporales > Streptomycetaceae > Streptomyces > Streptomyces sp. NBC_00659. The sequence goes on from NZ_CP109031.1 coordinate 1,158,687, forward strand.
CGACGTCGCACTGACGCCCCGAACCCGGCCGGGTCCTTCCCGATCCCGCGGAGATCCCCGGCCCGCTCCGAACGTCCGACCCGAACACAGCGGGCCCGCAGCCTCCCCGGCCGCGGGCCCGCCGCGTTGTGCGGACACCCTCCATACCTGCCCGGCACCGGATCCGCGGCACCTCCCCATTGACCCCGAGGGTTCACGAATCTAACCTGAGTTCTCATACATAGACAGCATCTGCATACAGGGATGAGACTCATGGCAGGGTTCAGCACGGATCCGGGCGGCGTGGTCCAGCGGTTGCGGGACGGCATGGCGAGCGGGGTCCTGTCCTTCCCGCTCACAAGCTTCACGGCGGACGGCGACCTCGACCCGGAGTCCTACCGGGCCTACCTGGCCGGCCGGCTCGCCACGGCTCCGGGCGCGGTGTTCCCCGCCTGCGGAACCGGCGAGTTCAGCGCGCTGGACGAGGACGAGTACCGCGCCGTCGTCACCGCCACGGTCGAGGTCGCCGACGGCCGCATGCCCGTGGTCGCGGGCACCGGCTATGGATGGGCACAGGCGCTGCGGTTCGCCCGGATCGCCGAGGAGGCCGGCGCGGACGCCCTCCTCGTACTGCCGCACTATCTCGTCGAGGCCCCCGAGTCCGGCCTGGTCGAGCAGCTGCGCCGGATCGCCGCCGGGACCCGGCTGCCACTCATCGCCTACCAGCGTGGCCCGGTCGCTTTCACCCCCGAGGGACTGCGGGCCGTCGCGGCGGTCCCGGGCGTCATCGGACTCAAGGACGGGCACAGCGACCTGGACCGGCTCCAGCGCCTCACGCTCGCCGCGCCCGACGGCTTCCTCTTCTTCAACGGGGCCGCCACCGCCGAGATCCAGGCCCGCGCGTACGCCGCCGTCGGCGTCCCCGCCTACTCGTCGGCCGTCCACGCGTTCGCACCCGAGATCGCCGGCGCCTTCTTCACCGCCCTGCGCACCGGCGACGAGGCCACCGCGAACAAGCTGCTGCGCGACTTCTACGTCCCGCTCGTCGAGCTGCGCGACACGGTGCCCGGCTACGCCGTGTCCCTGGTCAAGGCCGCCGCCCGGCTGCGGGGTCTGCCCGTCGGCCCGGTGCGCGCGCCGCTCACCGATCCCGCCCCGGCCGATCTGGCCGCTCTGGAGCGGATCCTCGACACGGGACTGGCCCTCGTCGGAGCGGTGCGGCGGCCCACCTGAGGCACGCGGGGAACGGCCCCGCGGGGCTCGGGGCGGGCCGGACCCTGGCCCGCCCCGTCGCCGTCATCCTGGGATTCCCGGCCCCGGTCACCCACGTACACAAGGAATGTGATGAAGAGTCAGCAACCGACGATCACCGAGTTCTCCGTCTACCCCGTCGCCGGACGGGACTGCATGGAACTGAATTTGTCGGGCGCCCACGGTCCCTGGTTCACCCGCAATGTCGTGGTCCTCAGGGACTCCGAGGGGCGGACCGGGCTCGGCGAGGTGCCGGGCGGGGAGAAGATCACCCGGACGCTGCGGGACGCCGGGCCCCTGGTCCTCGGGGCGAAGGTGGGCGATTTCCAGCGTGTCCTGCGTGACATCGGGGACCGCTTCGGCGACCGGGACGCGGGCGGCCGGGGCGCCCAGACCTTCGACCTGCGCACGACCGTCCACGCCGTCACGGCCGTCGAGGCGGCCCTTCTCGACCTGCTCGGCCGGCACCTCGACGTGCCGGTCGCCGCCCTCCTCGGTGACGGACAGCAACGCGACCGGGTGCGGGTTCTGGGCTACCTCTTCTTCGTCGGCGACCCGGACCGCACGGATCTGCCGTACGTACGCGAGAGCGGCTCGGACGTGGACTGGTACCGCCTGCGGCACGAGGAGTCGCTGACGCCCGCCGCGATCGTCCGGCAGGCCGAGGCCGCCCACGCGCTGTACGGGTTCCGGGACTTCAAACTCAAGGGCGGCGTCCTGGAAGGCACCGAGGAGGTCAGGGCCGTACGCGCGCTCAAGGACCGCTTCCCCGAGGCCCGCGTCACGCTCGACCCCAATGGCGCCTGGTCGCTGCGCGAGGCGATCGAGCTGTGCGGGCCCCTGGTCGGCACGCTCGCCTACGCCGAGGACCCCTGCGGCGCCGAGGGCGGCTACTCGGGGCGGGAGATCCTGGCCGAGTTCCGCCGGGCGACCGGGCTGCCGACGGCGACCAACATGATCGCCACGGACTGGCGGCAGCTCACCCACGCCCTGGCGCTCCAGTCGGTCTCGATCCCGCTCGCCGACCCTCACTTCTGGACCATGCGGGGCTCGGTGCGTGTGGCCCAGCTCTGCAACGCGATGGGCCTGACCTGGGGCTGCCACTCGAACAACCACTTCGACATCTCGCTCGCCATGGTCACCCACTGCGGAGCCGCCGCACCTGGCCCGTACAACGCCCTGGACACCCACTGGATCTGGCAGGAGGGCCTGGAGCGGCTCACGGTCGCCCCGCCGCGCATCGTCGACGGCGAGATCGCGGTGCCGGACGCACCGGGCCTCGGCGTCGAGCTGGACATGGACCGGCTGCTGGCGGCGCACGAGCTGTACCTGAAGGAGGCTCTCGGCGCCCGGGACGACGCCGTCGCCATGCGCCATCTGGTTCCCGGGTGGGAATTCGCCCCCAAGCGGCCGGCCCTGGTGCGCTGACCGCCGCCCGACCCCGGACCCGCTCCCGCAAAAAGCGCCGCCGACCCCTTGCACTGAAGGGCGGACACCTGAATTACTGTCCGGAAGAGAACGACCGAATGATCGGTCGTCCACTATGGCACGGTTGGCGAGGGAGAGGGCGCGATGGCGGGCTCGGCGGACTCGAAGGGCCTGCTCGACGCGGGCGAGCGGCTGGACCTGGAGGAACTGCGGGCGCTCCAGCTGGAGCGGCTGCGCGCGTCGCTGCGGCACGCCTACGAGAACGTCCCCTTCTACCGGGAGTCCTTCGACAAGGCCGGGCTGCGCCCCGACGACTGCCGCTCGCTCGCCGATCTGACCCGGTTCCCGTTCACGGTGAAGGCGGATCTGCGGGAGAACTACCCGTACGGGATGTTCGCCGTGCCGCAGGACCGCATCCGGCGCATCCACGCGTCGAGCGGGACGACCGGGCGGCCCACGGTCGTCGGCTACACGGAGAACGACCTGTCCATGTGGGCCGACATGGTGGCCCGTTCGATCCGCGCGGCGGGCGGCCGACCGGGCGACAAGGTCCATATCGCCTACGGCTACGGCCTGTTCACCGGCGGACTCGGCGCCCACTACGGCGCGGAACGCCTCGGCTGTACGGTGATCCCCGCGTCCGGCGGCATGACGGCACGTCAGGTCCAGCTGATCCAGGACCTGAAGCCCGAGATCATCATGGTGACACCGTCGTACATGCTGACCCTGCTCGACGAGTTCGAGCGCCAGGGCGTGGACCCGCGCGGCACCTCACTGCGGGTCGGCGTGTTCGGGGCCGAGCCGTGGACCGAGGAGATGCGCCGCGAGATCGAGGAGCGGTTCGCGATCGACGCGGTGGACATCTACGGGCTCTCGGAGGTCATCGGCCCCGGCGTCGCCCAGGAGTGCGTGGAGACCAAGGACGGTCTGCACATCTGGGAGGACCACTTCTACCCGGAGGTCGTCGACCCCCTCACCGGTGAGGTGCTGCCGGACGGCGAGGAGGGCGAACTGGTCTTCACCTCGCTCACCAAGGAGGCCATGCCCGTGGTCCGTTACCGGACACGGGACCTGACGCGGCTGCTGCCCGGTACGGCGCGGGTCTTCCGCCGGATGGAGAAGATCACCGGGCGCAGCGACGACATGGTGATCCTGCGCGGGGTCAATCTCTTCCCGACACAGATCGAGGAGATCGTGCTGCGGACTCCCGCGGTCGCCCCGCACTTCCAGCTCCGGCTGACCCGCGAGGGCCGTCTCGACGCCCTCACCGTACGCGCGGAGGCCCGGTACGGCGCCACACCCGAGCAGCGCGAGGCGGCGGCGCGGACGATCACCGCGGGCATCAAGGACGGGATCGGCGTCTCGGTCACCGTGGAGATCGTCGAACCGGAGTCCCTGGAACGGTCGGTGGGCAAGCTGAAGCGGATCGTGGACCTGCGCCCGCGCGCCTGACCGGCTGCGGACAGGGCCGCGGGGCGCCTGACACCCCCGCGGCCCTGTCCGCTACGCCGGGCCGAACCGGTCCCGCAGTTCCCGCTTGAGGATCTTCCCGCTGGCGTTGCGGGGCAGCTCGTCCACGAACAGGACCCGCTTGGGCGCCTTGAAGTGGGCGAGCTTCTCACGTGCGTGGGCGATGAGTTCGTCCTCGGTGACCTCGCCCCGGGGGACGACGACCGCGGTGACGGCCTCGATCCAGCGCTCGTCGGGCAGCCCGACGACGGCGACCTCGGCGACCCCCTCGTGCGTGTACAGGGCGTCCTCGACCTGCCGTGAAGCGACCAGGACACCACCGGAGTTGATGACGTCCTTCACCCGGTCCACCACGGTGAAGTATCCGTGGGCGTCGCGCACGGCGAGGTCTCCCGAGTGGAACCAGCCGTCGCGGAACGCCTCGGCCGTCTCCTCGGGCTTGTCCCAGTAGCCCTCGCACAACTGCGGTGAGCGGTAGACGACTTCGCCCGGTGTCCCGTCCGGCACGTCCTTGCCGTCCTCGTCGACGACCCGCGCGTCCACGAACAGCACCGGAGTGCCGCAGGAGTCCATCCGGCCCTTGTGCTCGTCGGGGCCGAGGACGGTGGCGAGGGGACCGATCTCGCTCTGGCCGAAGCAGTTGTAGAAGGCCAGCTTCGGCAGCCGTTCGCGGAGCCGTTCCAGGACGGGGACCGGCATGATCGACGCGCCGTAGTACGCCTTGCGCAGGCCGCTCAGGTCGCGTTCGGCGAAGTCGGGACGGTTCGACAGCCCGATCCACACGGTGGGCGGGGCGAACAGGCTGTCCGCGCGGCCCGCCTCGATCAGGTCGAAGATCTGTCCGCCGTCCGGCGCGTCGAGGATCGTGTTCGAGGCGCCGACCGCGAGGTAGGGCAGCAGGAACACATGCATCTGCGCCGAGTGGTAGAGCGGCAGCGAGTGCACCGGCAGGTCCCCGGCACTCAGATCGAGGGCGGTGATCGCGCTCAGGTACTCGTGCACCAGGGCGCGGTGCGTCATCATCGCGCCCTTGGGCAGCGCGGTGGTGCCCGAGGTGTAGAGGAGCTGTACGAGCGTGTCGCCGCGGGGCTCGTCACCGTCGTACGGGCGTGCCGCCTCCAGTCGTACGAGGAGTGAGTCGTCGGCGTCGCGCAGCGGCAGGGTCCGTACGCCCTCCGGGAGCCGGCCGGCGAGGTCGGGGTCGGTCAGGACCAGGGCGCATCCCGACTGGCCGACGATGTAGGCGAGGTCGTCGCCGGTCAGGTTCTGGTTCACGGGCACATGGACGAGTCCCGCGCGGGCGCAGGCGAGGAAGCCGATCAGATAGGCGTCCGAGTTGTGGCCGTAGGCGCCCACGCGGTCCCCCGGGGACAACCCCGCGTCGAGCAGGACGGTGGCCGCCCGGGAGACGGCCTCGTCGAGTTCCGCGTAGGTCCAGGAGCGCTCCCGGTAGTCGACGGCGCGCCGCGCCGGTGTGCGCCGGGCACTGCGCCGCAGTACCCCGTCAACCGTACTGCCGTGTCCAGGCGTCATGTCACGTGATCCTCGGTCCACGGGAGGGGGAGGTCAAGTCACCGCACGCGAGCCGGACGGAAGCCGGGCCGGAGCCGGACGGACACTCCGACGGCGCACTACCCGTTGGTAGGCTCAACCGCCCCTTCCCTCAATGATGTTGGGAGGCACGATGCGCACCCGTGGAAGACGATTACTCGTCACGGCCGTCGCTCTGTTGACCGCCGCGACCACGCTGCCCGCGGCCGCGGCCGAGCGGCACGCCGGACAGGAACATCCCTCGCACGGCGGCCTGTCGGCCGTGATCCGCTACACCGAGTACGGCATTCCGCACATCGTCGCCAAGGACTACGCGAACCTCGGCTTCGGCACCGGCTGGGCCCAGGCCGCCGACCAGGTGTGCACCCTGGCCGACGGGTTCGTGACCCTGCGCGGCGAGCGGTCCCGCTGGTTCGGGCCCGCCGCGGCACCGGACGGTTCGCTCTCCTCGGCGTCCACGAACCTCTCCAGCGACCTCTACTACCGCGGTGTGCGCGAGGCCGGCACGGTCGAGAAACTGCTCGCCGAGCCCGCCCCGCGGGGACCCAGCCGCGATGTCAAGGACCTCATGCGGGGCTGGGCGGCCGGCTACAACGCGTGGCTGTCGCAGAACCGCGTCACCGATCCGGCGTGCCGGGGAGCCGCCTGGGTCCGCCCGGTGACCCAGGCGGACGTCGCCGCGCGCGGGTTCGCGCTGGCCGTGCTCGGCGGCCAGGGGCGCGGAGTCGACGGCATCACGGCCGCGCAGCCACCGACGACGGGAACGCCGGCGGGTGCGGCGGCGACGGACACCGGTGAGCCCGGCAGACCGGCATCACGCTGACACCCTCAAGGCCGTCCGTGATGGACGCCCGCTTCCCCGCGCTGGCCCGGATGGAGCGGCAGGCCGCTGCGTACGTCGAGGCGATGCGGATCATCCAGCAGTGGATGCTGCCCAGCGACACGCGGGCCCTCGGGGAGCTGATGCCCGAGCTGCTGGAGGAAGTCCGGGAGCAGATCGCCGACAACCTCGTCAGGGCGGGCATCAATTGAGCCTCCCACCGTCCCGCATCAACCCCGGCCAGCGGCAGCGGCTACGGAAGTTCGTCGCTGTGCACCCCGGCCTGACGCACGCGGAGCTGATGGCCTCAGCCGACCGGGTACCGATGCGTCTGCTCATCACGGACGGCCTGACCGAGGTCGTGCACAGGTCCCTGGTCCGCAAGGACGACGACGGCCGGTTCTGGCCAGCCTGAGCTGGGCGGACTCGCAGCCAGCTGGATTACCTAAATCGGTTCCGATCATGGACCTGCGGGGCTCAGACTCTTCGTTCATGCTCATCGCTGCTGCAACCAAAGCAGTCACCGAATCCCACTGGTACGACGACTGGCCCAAGTTCACGCCCGGCTGGCTCGCGTTCGCCTGGGTCGTCATCAATGCGGCATGGAAGGGCCTCTGGGTCCGCCGCCAGCACCTCGCCCTCGGGCCCGAGGCTGAAGAACTCCGAACCCAGCTCGTCGGAGTGCGGGCGCTCCTTGAGGAAGTGACCTCCGGCAGCACCCGTGCGGACTGGTTCACACACGAAGACCGGCGCGAGACCGCCCGCGCGCTCCGCGACGCCGCCGAGCGGCGGAAGGACCCCGCACTCAAACTGGCTCTCGGCCGGGTTGCCGATGCCTGGGACTCGATCTTCGCGTCCGCGCCTCCGGTCCGGACCCGTGTCCGGTTCGTCGGCGGGTCGGAGGAAGTACGCAGGAGTCGCCAGGAGACCATCCTGGATAACTGCGATCTTGAACGGCTCCAGAACATGACCGACAGGGCACATGAAGCACTGCTGGACGTTCAGACGGCCCTGAGCCGACTGAACGAGTTGGAGCGCAAGACCCACGGCCGCTCATGACGACGGAGCCCCGCCGGGCGTACCCGGCGGGGCTCCTGTGTGAGGTCGGGCTACGGCCGCGAGATGGATGCGCCGCGGGGGTCCTGCGCCTGCTTCACGTCGTCCGCGTGCCAGACGGCCCGGGTCTCGGCCCGAGGGCAGAAGAACTCGGCGGCGCCGGGGGCGTTCATGCCGAGTCCCCAGCTTATGACCCAGGCCATGATGCCGATCAGCACCAGCGTGATCGGGCTCTTCACCTTGCTCATGACTGGACCTCCTCAGATTCCCGGGACGGTGGCGAGGGCCGCCTGTACGAACTCGGACGGGCCGCCCATCAGCAGCACCACGGCGGCGACCGCGATCAGGACGGGAACGCGGTGCTGCTTGGCGACGAGGAGGATCACTCCGAGGGCGACGAGGGCGCCGAACTCGATCACGCGTGGCCCCCCTCGGTGGCGGACCGTGCGCAGGTGCCGCCGGACGGTCTCGGGGTTGGCGTCCGGCAGAGCCTGTACGACGTCGGCCGGGTCGGTGGTGCCGGACTCGAACAGGGCCCGGACGGCGTCCTTGACGGATCCGGATCCACCGGGCTGTCCTGTCCGGATCCGCTCCGCCTCGGCCACCAGCTCGGGGCGCAGCGGTCGGCAGTCAGGCCGTCGGCGGCCGGGGTGGCCCCCTCCAGACCGTGACAGATCCGGCCGACCCGAGGGCGGCGGACTCATCCCGGATCCGGGCCCGGGTGCGGGCGAGCTACCGGGAACGACCCGGCCGCGTACCGCAGGCTGCTGGAACACGGGCAGTCGTGTGCCGGGTGCAGGCACGGCATGTGCCCCGAGGCCCGGCGTCTGTGGCGGGTGGTCCGGGGACGGACAGCGTAAGGCTGACCAGCACGAAGCCCGGCCGGAATGCTGCCCGGCCGGGCCCCGTCGTGTGTGGCGAGGACCTCAACCCCACTGCCAGCTCACCCTGTTGAGGAATCAGCCGGTGCGCGAGGGCCCTCCCTTTGTCGGTGGCGGCTGCCACAATTCGGTCCATGAGTGATGAGCTGCCGTCGCCCGACATGTCCCTGGCCCTCGACGCCCCGGCGAACGCCCCCCTGGTGAGTGAGTGGCTGCTCGGGACAAGCGCTGTACTCGCGTTTCACCTCGGGAAGACCGACATGGCGCGGATGATCGCCGACGTGTCGTCGGCTGAGGTCAGGCTCTGGAACACCGAGTACGACCACGAGGGCTACCGGATCGTGCTTGTGGTGGAGCCGGGCCTGTACCCGACGTACGACGAAAAGGCGCTGGAGGGCATCGCTGTGGTGATGCGCGACGTCATGTGGGGGTCGAGCAAGTCCGTCGATGAGCTTGTGGCCCGGCCGTCGATCCCCCGCCTCGGCCCGGACTGGCGCAGGCAGATCAAGACCGCCGACGGCCCCAAGCCCAGCAACCAGGGGCGCAAGGTGCAGCTCGAACCCAGTCACCCGGTCGAGGACCAGCTCCGGTTCACCAACGAATGGGAGCTGGACGTGTACCGGGTACTCCGGGAACGGCAGGAATCCCTCCCGGACGACGAGACGATCGGGATCGTGCCTCTGGGTGGCATGCGGGTGAGGGGCTGGACCTTCGAGCCCGACCTGCTGATCACGTATCGCGGGTACTCCGGGGTGATCGAGATCGACGGCCCGCACCACAAAGGCCACGCCGGGCGCGACCGCAGCCGCGACAGGCTGTTCCTGAACGCAGGAGTGAAGTACGTCGACCGCCTGAACGTCGAGGAGGTCAGCAGCCGGGCCGAGGTTGAGAAGTTCGTGGACGGCTTCCTGACTCGCCTCACGCGGTAGACAGCACGGAGCCCGGCCGGTGAACCGCACTGGCCGGGCTCCGTCGTGTGCGTGGTGGGTCAGTTCACCCAGTCGATGCGCACCGACTCGGGGTCGAAGTAGCCGCTGCCGGAGCCGGGCACGAACCCGGCCGGGCGGCCCTGCCGTGCACGGACCAGGGTGACCGTGGCGAGGCTGGCGAGGATCTTCCTCCGGCGCTCCAGGGGGTACCTCTCGCGCCACCAGTCCAGCGCGTCGGCCGGGTCGGCCGTGTGGCGCCGGACCAGCTCCGGCAGGTCGACGTCATCGAGCGGGCCGGACTGCGCTGCGGAGGCTGCGGCGGCAGCAGCGTCGGTGAGCTGCTGCTCGACAGCGGCGAGCCGCTCCTTGAGCTTCCGGGATGCGGTGCGGTACTCCACGGGGTCGGCCTCGTCGTCGTCGGCGAACGTCTCGGCCAGGGCCTCCAGGCGGGCCGAGAGAGCCGCGTGACGGACCTTCAGGTCGTCCATGGACGGCCCGGTCGGGACCTCCACCGCAGGGGCCGAGAACGCAGTCCTGGCGTCCTCGCGGCACAGCCGGGCGACGACTACCCGCTCCACGAAGTCATCAATGGGGACAGCGGTCCGGCTGACGTGGCTACCGGCGGTGCAGCGGTAGAGCTGCGGCTGCCCGCGCTTGGCTCCGCCGGGGCGGATGACGGCGCCGCAGTGGCAGTCGTACAGACCCGAGCCCAGGTACTTGACCGTCTTGCCGTCGTGGTCGCCGGAGCCAGTGCGACGGGCCGGGTCGGTCAGCACGTTACGCAGAGCGAGCCAGACGTCCATGTCCAGGATCGCGTCCCACTGCGCCAGGCCCACGTCCTCGCCCTGGTGCGCGACGCGTCCAGCGATCCGGGGCGACAGCAGCGTCTTGCGCAGGCTGGGGACGCTCCAGGCGTTACCGCGTGGGGTCTTGACCCCGCTGGCCGTCCACTGGCGACAGATGCCCGCCAGCGTCAGGCCGGTGTCCGGGTCGGCGGCATGGGCGAGGACTGCCGTCGCCGCGTTGCGGATCAGCTCGGCTTCCCGCTGGTCGATCTTCGGGACCTCGGGGTCCTCCCCCTTGGCCTTCCGCTTGACGGGCCGGTAGCCGAACGCGCGCGGGCCGCCGTGGTTCACTCCGGCTGCCCGGTTCTTCTGCTTCTTGTCGATCATGCGTTCAACGGAGTGCTCGACCTCATGCGTGGATACGCTGGCGAGGATACGGGCGACCATGCGGCCGGACGCGCTGGCGAGGTCCAGTTCGCCCTGCTTGACCGGCCGGATCACCGTGTACGTGCGGTCCACGATGTCGATCAGAGGCTCAAGGTCGCGCGCCTGCCGGTACAGCCGGTCTGTGTGCCAGACGAGGACCGCTTCCGCCTCGCCTGCGGCCAGCATGTCCAGCAGTTCCGCGTAGGCGGGGCGCCGGGCACGCTGGCCGCTCTTGCCGATGGCCGTGCGGTCGTCGTCGGACTTGACCCCGACGACGACCCAGCCGAGTTCGGCGGCGAGCTTGCGGCAGGCGTCTTCCTGCCTGGTGACCCCTTCGGCCTTGCCGGTCGGGTCGTGGGAGATACGGGTGTAGATGACCGCCCTGAGCGGCTGTTCTGTCCGTGTTGTGACCATGCGTCAAAAGTACGCCCTGATCATGAACTTAGAGAAGTCCAACAACAGTGCCTGGCTGGCCAATGCGGACCGGCCGCTGACCGGGTACGAGCGGGTGTTCGGCACGATCGGCACCCAGCGGTCGATGCGCACGCGCGGAGCCGTCGAGGACGTGGCCCGGATGGCCGCGCGGGGGCGGCTGACCGTACGCGATCTCCAGGCGCAGCAGTTCGCGAACCGGGTGCCCGCGGGTGATCTCGTCGCGGCCGACGCGGCGCGCGCCTGTGCCACGCTGCCGGGCGGCACGGCGACGGGATCCGACGGCAGGGCCGTCGACGTGAGTGAGGCGTGCGGTGTGCTGCGGGCCTGGGACCGTTCGATGGACACCGGGAGCCGGGGCGCGCTGTTCTTCGACCGTTTCTGGCGGAAGCTGACGGCCACGGTGCCGGGGGCGCAGCTCTGGAAGGTCCCGTTCTCGGCGGCCGATCCGGTCCTCACCCCGAACACGCTCGACACCTCCGCGCCGGGCTTCGCGACGGCGCTGGCCGACACGGTGACGGAGCTGCGGGCGGCGGGAATCGCGCTCGACGCGCGGCTGGGATCGGGCCAGTTCGTCGTGCGGAGTGGCCGGCGCATCCCCGTACCGGGCGGCACGGAGTCTCTCGGGGTGTGGAACAAGGTGGAGATGCCGTGGAATCCGGCGGCCGGCGGTTATACGGAGGTCACCACGGGGTCCTCGTACGTCCAGGCCGTCGGCTGGGGCGGCGGCCGCTGCCCGGTCGCCCGCACCCTGCTGACGTACTCCCAGTCCTCGAACCCGAACTCGCCGCACTACAGCGATCAGACGCGGCTGTTCTCGGACGAGAGGTGGGTGACGTCCCGGTTCTGTGAGAAGGACATCCTGTCGTCGCCGGGGCTGCGGGTGGTCCGGGTGAGCGACCGGCGCTGACCGCGGGCGGTGGACGACGGTGTGCGCGGTGCCCGGATCCGCTCCGGGCACCGCGCACCGCCGCGTCACATCGTCCGGGTGCGCCCCTCCCAGTAGGGATCGCGGAGCCGTCGCTTGTACAGCTTTCCGTTGGGGTCGCGGGGCATGGCGGCGATGAAGTCGACGCTCTTGGGCCGCTTGTACCCGGCGAGTTGCCGCTCGCAGTGGCCGAGGATGTCGGCGGCGAGCGCCGGTCCTGGTGCGTGGCCCGGCGCGGCCTCCACCACGGCCTTGACCTCCTCGCCCCAGTCGTCGTGCGGGATGCCGAAGGCGGCCGCGTCGGCGACGGCGGGGTGGGAGAGCAGCGCCGCCTCGATCTCGGCCGGGTAGATGTTGACCCCGCCGGAGATGATCATGTCGATCTTGCGGTCGCGGAGGAAGAGATAGCCGTCCTCGTCGAGCAGGCCGAGGTCCCCGACGGTGAAGAAGTCGCCGATGCGGTTCTTCCGGGTCTTGGTCTCGTCCTTGTGGTACGAGAATCCGCCGGTGCTCATCTTCATGTAGACGGTGCCGAGTTCACCGGGCGGCAGCCGGTTGCCGTCGTCGTCGAAGACGGCCAGTTCGCTGATGGGCCAGGCCTTGCCGACGGTGCCGGGCTTCTTCAGCCAGTCCTCGGCGGTCGCGAAGGCGCCGCCGCCCTCGCTGGCCGCGTAGTACTCCTCGACGCTCTCCCCCCACCACGCGATCATGGCCCGTTTCACATGGTCGGGGCACGGGGCGGCGCCGTGGATGGCGTGCCGCATGGAGGTGACGTCGTAGCGGGCCCTGACCTCGTCGGGGAGGGCCAGCAGCCGGTGGAACTGGGTCGGCACCATATGGGTGTGGGTGCACCGGTGTACGTCGATGACCCGCAGCATCTCCTCGGGTGTCCACTTGTCCATCAGCACCAGTCGGTGGCCGATGTGCAGGGACGCGCCCGCGAACTGGAGGACCGCGGTGTGGTAGAGCGGCGAGCAGACGAGGTGCACGTTGCCGTCGAACGGCCGGATGCCGAAGATGGCGAGGAAGCCGCCGAGATACGACTCCTCGGGGAGCTTGCCGGGCAGCGGGCGCCTGATGCCGCGGGGGCGGCCGGTGGTGCCCGAGGTGTAGTTCATGACCCAGCCGAGGGTGCGGTCGGCGGGCGCGGATCCGGGCTGTCCGTCGAGGAGTTCGGCGTACGGGCGGAAACCCTCGATGGTGCCGACCGCGTAGCGCCGCGCCGGGGCGAGCTTCGCCTCGTCGGCGGCGTGCCGGGCGGCGTCGGCGAAGCGTTCGTGGGCGATGAGGACCTTGGCCCCGGAGTCGGAGACGATCCAGGCGATCTCGGGTCCGACGAGGTGGTGGTTGACGGGGACGAGGTAGAGGCCCGCCTGCGAGGCGGCGAGGTAGGCGACGAGGAACTCGACGCCGTTGGGCAGGACGACGGCGAAGGAGTCGCCGCGTTCGAGGCCGGCGGCGCGCAGTCCGTGGACGAGGCCGTTGGCCGCCTCGTGCAGCCGCCCGGCGGTCCACTCCTCGCCGGTGGGGGTGACGAGGACGACGCGCTCGGGGTCGGCGGCGGCCTGGGCCCAGAAGCCGTTGGGTGATGTGGTCATGCTTCTTCTCCCCTGCCCGCGATGCGGTTGATGCGGTCCACGGCGTGCTCGAAGCCCCGGGTCAGGTCGTCGAAGACCTCCTGGACGGAGCGTTCGCTGTTCATCCGGCCGACGATCTGCCCGACGGGGGTGCCGAGCAGCGGCTCCACCTCGTACTTCTGGATGCGGGAGACGGCGTCGGCGACGAGGAGGCCCTGGAGCGGCATGGGGAGTGTGCCGGGCCCGTCCGGGTCGTCCCAGGCGTCGGTCCACTCGGTGCGCAGCTGGCGGGCGGGCTTGCCGGTCAGGGCGCGCGAGCGGACGGTGTCGCCGGAACCGGCCGCGAGCAGTTTGCGGGTGACGGCCGGGGAGTGCATGTCGGCCTCCGTCACGGTCAGCCACACCGATCCGAGCCACACTCCCTGGGCGCCGAGGCTCAGCGCGGCGGCCACCTGCTGTCCGCTGCCGATACCGCCCGCCGCCAGGACCGGCAACGGGCCCACGGCGTCGACGACTTCGGGGGTGAGCACCATCGAGGCGATCTCTCCCGTGTGTCCGCCCGCCTCGTAGCCCTGGGCGACGACGATGTCGATGCCGGCCTCGGCGTGCTTGCGCGCGTGCCGGGCGCTGCCCGCGAGGGCCGCGACGAGGACCCCGCGGTCGTGGGCACGCCGGATCACGTCCGCGGGCGGCGAGCCCAGCGCGTTGGCCAGCAGTCTGATCGGGTAGTCGAAGGCGACGTCGAGCTGGCCGCGGGCGACCTGTTCCATCCAGCCGGTGATGCGCCAGCCGGACGCCTCGCCCTCGGCGAGTTCGGGGACGCCGTACTTGGCGAGGGTGTCCTCGACGAACTGACGGTGGCCCGCTGGGATCATCGCCTCGACGTCGGCCTCGCTGACGCCCTCGACCTTCTTGGCGGGCATGACGACGTCGAGGCCGTAGGGCCTGCCGTCGACGTTCGCCTCGATCCAGTCGAGGTCGCGCTCCAGGTCCGTGGGGTCGGTGTAGCGGACCGCGCCGAGCACACCGAATCCGCCCGCGCGGCTGATGGCCGCGGCGACGGCGGGAAACGGCGTGAAGCCGAAGATGGCGTGCTCGACTCCCAGTTCCTTGCTCAGCTCCGTCTGCATGCGCGCAGGATGCCGCAGACGTCCGGACGAGGGAAGGCCTTTTCTGATACTCCGTCAGATCCTGGAGGGTCGCCCGGGAGGGTTGACACGCCCGCACCTGACGGGAAAGTTTCACTCGGCACAGCAGACCCGGAAAGATACTTTCAGGTGACGCGAGCGAGAGGCTTCCCGATGACCGAAGGCGCGAAGGACCCGGCGAAAGACACACAGGACAGAGCGCGCGACGGGCTGACCCGTCGTCAGTTGGGCCGGGGCGTACTGGCGATGGGCGGGGCGGTGGCCCTCGCCCCCTTCCCCGCGGGCCCGGCGGCGGCCTCGACGGGGAACGGCCACCGGACGCTCCAGCACGGCACACCCCGGCAGGCCGGGCTGCTCGCCGGCCATCTTCGCCAACTCGTGGCGGACGCACAGACGTTCCTCGCGCCCTCTCCCCGACACCCCTGGTACGCCGGTGCCGTACTGCTCGCGGGCCGGGGCGGCATCGTGGCCCTGCACGAACCGATCGGCAAGGCCGTGCGCTACGCGGCGTACGACGAGAAGACGGACACCGGCGTGGAGTTCCCCGCCGACCGCCAGATCCCGGCGTCGAGCGACACGGTCTACGACCTCGCTTCCGTGTCCAAGCTGTTCACCTCGATCCTCGCGGTGCAGCAGCTGGAGCGCGGCGCCCTGGAACTGGAGGCCTCCGTCGCCTCGTACCTCCCGGAGTTCGCGGGCGGCGGCAAGCAGGACGTGACCATCCGTCAACTGCTCACACACACCTCCGGGTTCCGCTCCTGGATCCCGCTGTACAAGGCTCCGACCCGCGAGGGGAAGCTCCAGCTCATCTGGGACGAGAAGCCCGTCTCCCGGCCCGGCAGCGCCTACCTCTACTCCGACCTGAACCTGATCTCGCTCCAGCTCGTCCTGGAGCGGATCACCGGCAGGAGCCTCGACACCCTGCTGCGCGACGAGATCACCGGCCCCCTCGGCATGGGCGCCACCCGCTACAACCCGCCCGCCTCGTGGAAGCCGCGGATCGCCGCCACCGAGGACGCCCGGGCGCCCTGGTCGGGACTGGACCGGGGACTCGTGTGGGGTGAGGTCCACGACGAGAACGCGTACTCCCTGGGCGGGGTCGCCGGTCACGCCGGGGTCTTCTCCTCCGCCTGGGATTTGGCGGTCCTCGGCCGTACGCTGCTGAACGGCGGCGCCTACGGCAGGGCGCGCATCCTGCGGCCGGAGTCGGTGGACCTGATGTTCACCGACTTCAACACCGCTTTCCCGGGCGACGAGCACGGCCTCGGCTTCGAGCTCTACCAGCACTGGTACATGGGCGCGATGGCGACACCGCGCACCGCCGGCCACACCGGCTTCACCGGCACCTCGCTCGTGCTCGACCCGACGACCGACTCCTTCCTGATCGTCCTCGGCAACTCCGTTCATCCCGTGCGCACGTGGCGATCCGGATCCGCTCCCCGGGTCGCCGCCGGAAACCGTCTCGCGCGAGCCGTCGCGGTGCGTCCGGCGCACGGGCGTACCTCGTGGTTCTCCGGAATGGCGAGCTCGTCGACGGCGACCCTGACACTGCCCGCGCTCGACACCACCGCCGGTCCGGCGCGGTTTCGCTGCGCGCTGTGGTGGGACACCGAACCCCGGTCGGACGTCCTGTTCCTGGAGTCCTCCACCGACGGCGGCACGACCTGGCAGCCGGTCCCCTTCACGACCCGGCGGCGGCCCGAGGACCCGGAGGACCATCCGGCGGGCACGGCCACCGGCTGGTCGGGGCGCACATGGCACCGGCTCGGCGCCGGCCTGCCGAGCGCGGCGGCTCTCACACTGCGCTGGCGGTACACCACCGACCGGCTGTACGTCGGCCGCGGCGCGTACGTCGGCGCGCTGCGGGTCGAGACGGGTGACCGCGTCGCCTTCGACGAGTCCCGGCCCGCGGACGCGGCGCGCGTCGCGGCGGCGGGCTGGTCACCGTCCCGGGACTGACGGCAGAGCGGCGGGACGCGCCCGGCCCCGGCAGGGGCGCCCGAGCAGTCGGCCGGAGCGCCCGACCGACCGGCTGGGCGCACCCTGCCCGCGTACCACCGCCCTCAGCCGCTCGCCCCGGCACCGCGCAAGCGCGAGGGCGGCGCGGCTCCGGCCTAGGCTTCCCGGCCCAGTGACTCCAGTACGGCCTTCGCGGCGTTGTGGCCCGGCACCCCGCTCACCCCGCCGCCGCGTACCGCGCCCGCCCCGCACAGCAGCACGTTCGCGTGCCGGGTCTCCACGCCCCAGCGGCCCGTGCCCTCCTGCGTGTAGGGGAAGGCGAGGTCGCGGTGGAAGATGTTGCCGCCCGGCAGGCGCAGGTCCCGTTCCAGGTCGAGCGGGGTCTTCGCCTCGATGCACGGGCGGCCGTCCGCGTCGGTGGCCAGACAGTCGGCGAGCGGCTCGGCGAGGTGCGCGTCGAGCTGGGCCAGCGTCGACTTCAGCAACTCCTCGCGTACGGCGTCGTTGTCCCGCTCGAAGAGCCGGGCCGGCGTGTGGAGACCGAAGAGCGTGAGGGTCTGGTATCCCCGCTCGACCAGGTCCCGGCCGAGGATGCTGGGATCGGTGAGCGAGTGGCAGTAGATCTCGGAGGGCGGCGCGGCGGGCAGCTCACCGGCCGCGGCCTGCGCGTGGGCGGCCGCGAGCTGCTCGTAGCCCTCCGCGATGTGGAAGGTCCCGGAGAATGCCTCGCGCGGGTCGACGGAGGTGTCGCGGAGCCTCGGCAGCCGCTTGAGCAGCATGTTCACCTTGAGCTGGGCGCCCTCGGCGGGAGTGGGCGGCTCGTCTCCGGTGAGGTGCGCGAGCTCCTGCGGCGAGGCGTTCACCAGGACGTGACGGGCCGCTACGACTCCCTCGCCGTCGGCCGTCCGGTAGGTGACCTCGGCGGACTCGCCGTCCGTGTCGATCCGCAGCACCTCGTGGCCGGTGGTGATCACGGCGCCCGCGGCGCGTGCGGCGCCGGTGATCGCGTCGGTGAGGGCGCCCATCCCGCCGACGGGCACGTCCCAGGCTCCCGTGCCGCCGCCGATCACGTGGTAGAGGAAGCAGCGGTTCTGCCGCAGTGACGGGTCGTGGGCGTCGGCGAAGGTGCCGATGAGGGCGTCGGTGAGGACGACTCCGCGCACGAGGTCGTCGGCGAAGTATTCCTCGACGGCCGTGCCGACCGGCTCCTCGAACAGGATCCTCCAGGCCTCCTCGTCGTCGACGCGCGCCCTCAACTCCTCGCGGGTGGGCAGCGGTTCGGTGAGCGTCGGGAACACGTTCTTCGCGACGCGGCCGGTCATCCCGTAGAAGCGCTGCCACGCCTCGTACTCGCGGTCCGAACCCGTCAGCCGGGCGAACGCCTCGCGGGTGCGCCGCTCGCCGCCGCCGACGAGCAGTCCGGTGGGCCGTCCGTCGCGCTCGACGGGGGTGTACGAGGAGACCGTCCGGCCCCGGACCCGGAAGTCGAGACCCAGGTCCCGCACGATCTTCCGGGGCAGCAGGCTGACCAGGTACGAGTAGCGCGACAGCCGCGCGTCGACCCCGGCGAACGGCCGGGTGGACACGGCGGCGCCACCGGTGTTCCCCAGGCGCTCCAGCACCAGCACGGACCGCCCGGCCCGCGCCAGATAGGCGGCGGCGACCAGTCCGTTGTGGCCTCCGCCGACGATCACGGCGTCATATCCCTCGTGTACAGGCATGCCTCTTCGTAGCACGTGATGATCTACGTCGGCCAGGGGTGCGCGGCAAGCGGCGGCACCCGTACGGCGGGGTCCGTCAGCGCGGCCGAAGGGTGTTGAGGCGGGCGGCCTGGCGTGTCAGATGGTCCCGCTCGGCCAGGTCGGGTGCCTTGCGCGCCGCCTCCGCGTACAGCCGTGCCGCCTTCACCAGGTCACCGTCGCGCTCGTGGAGGTACGCGGCCACCGCGGTGTGGCGGGGCAGGGAATCGTCCAGCTCCGCGAGCGCGGCGAGTCCTGCACGCGGTCCGTCGGCCTCGCCTACGGCCACCGCGCGGTTGAGCCGGACGACGGGGCTGTCGGTCAGGCGCGCCAGCTCGTCGTACCACTCGACGATCTGGACCCAGTCGGTCTCCTCGGCGGTGAGGGCGTCGGCGTGGAGTGCCGCGATGGCGGCCTGGGCCTGGAACTCGCCCAGCCGGTCGCGGGCGAGGGCCGCCTGGAGGATCGCGACGCCCTCGGCGATGACCCGGGTGTCCCACCGGCCGCGGTCCTGCTCGGCCAGCGGCACCAGACTGCCGTCGGGCGCGGTCCGGGCGGCGCGCCGGGCGTGGTGGAGCAGCATGAGGGCGAGCAGCCCCGCCACCTCGGGGTGGTCGACCTGGGCCGCGAGCCGGCGGGTGAGCCGGATGGCCTCGGCGACGAGGTCGACATCGCCGGAGTAGCCCTCGTTGAAGACCAGGTAGAGGACGCGCAGCACGGTGGCGACGTCACCGTTCCGGTCGAAGCGCACGCCGGAGACGGTGCGCTTGGCACGGCTGATGCGCTGCGCCATGGTCGCCTCGGGCACCAGATAGGCCTGGGCGATCTGGCGGGTGGTGAGCCCGCCGACGGCGCGCAGGGTGAGCGCGACCGCGGAGGACGGTGTGAGCGAGGGATGGGCGCACAGGAAGTAGAGCTGGAGCGTGTCGTCCACCGCGGACGCGGGTCCCGGCGCCGGCTCCTCGTCGACGAGGTCCTCGCGCCGGCGGCGGGCGGTGTCCGCCCGGGTCGCGTCGAGGAAGCGGCGCCAGGCCACGGTGACCAGCCAGCCCTTGGGGTCGCGCGGCTCGTCGTCCGGCCAGACACGGACGGCCTCGACGAGCGCGTCCTGCACGGCGTCCTCGGCCGCCGCGAAGTCGGCTCCGCGGCGGACGAGGACGGCCAGCACACTCGGTGTGAGGCTCCGGAGCAGGGCCTCGTCCAGGGGTGGGGTCACTCCGTGACCTTGTGGTGGGCGGTCAGGAACGGACGCACCTCGAGCCACTCGTGGATCGGTTCGCCGCCCGCGCCGGGGGCGGCCGACAGTTCCCCGGCCAGCTCGACGGCGCGCTCGGGGCTGTCGACGTCGATCACCATCCAGCCGGCGATGAGGTCCTTGGTCTCGGCGAACGGGCCGTCGGTGACCGGCGGGCGGCCCTCGCCGTCGTACCGGACCCACTGGCCCTCGGGGGCGAGCGCCTGGCCGTCGACGAACTCGCCGGTCTTCTCCAGCCGGGCCGCGAAGTCGTTCATGTACTGCACGTGGGCCGTGATCTCCTCCGGCTTCCACTGGTCCATGGGTACGTCGTTGACCGCGGCCGGGGCGCCCCGGTAGTGCTTGAGCAGCAGGTACTTGGCCATCGTGATCTCCTCCGTACTGGTGCGACCCATTGTGGTCGCCTTCACTGCTGGGACGGAGCGGGCCACGGGTTCTCGACATCGCCGGCCAAGATTTTTCGGCTCTCGTGGAGGAACGGGGGTCAGCGGCCCTTCCGGAGGACGGCCGCCGCACCCGATCGGGCGGTCAGCGCCCCGTGGCCGCCCGCCGCTGCCGCAGTGCGGCCACCCTGCGGTACAGCTCCGCCGCTTCCTGTCCGCGCCCGAGCTGCTCCAGGCAGTGCGCCTCGTCGGTGCGGCTCGCGAGGGTGTCGGGATGGTCGGCCCCGAGCACCCGCTCGCGGGCGGACGCGACACGCCGGTACTCGGTGAGGGCGTCGGCCCAGCGCCCGAGCCAGCCGAGTCCGACGGCGACCTCGCGGCGGCTGACGAGGGTGTCGGGGTGGCCGGCCCCGAGAGCGCGCTCACGGATGGCGCACACGTCACGGGCCTCGGTGAGGGCCTCCTCCCAGCGGCCCAGCCGGCCGAGGTTCACGCCGAGTCCGTGCCGGGCGCGCAGGGTCTCGGGATGGGAGGCGCCCTGGGCGCGGGTGCGGTCGGCGACGAGTGAGCGGTACAGCTCCAGCGCCTGCGCGCTGCGGCCGAGTCTGCCCAGGCTGATGCCCACCTCGTAGCGGGCGGCGAGGGTGTCCTCGTGGTCGGGGCCGAGCGCCCCCGCACGAGCCGCCGCCACCTCCTGATAGGTGTGCAGCGCCTCGGGCCAGCGCCCCAACTGGCCGAGTGCGTAGGCGACTTCGTAGCGGGTGACGAGCGTGTCCGGGTGGGCCGGGCCGAGCACCCGGGCCCGGGCCGCGGCGACCTCGGCCGCCATCCGGTACGAGTCCTCCAGGCGTCCGAGCCTGCTGAGGTTGAAGGCCAGGTTGTGGCGGCAGCGCAGGGTGTCGGGATGATCGGGGCCCATCGCGCGCTCGCGGGCGGCGAGGACCGACGTGTAGGCCTGGTGCGCCTCGACGTGGCGTCCCAACTGGCCCAGCACATAGGCCATTTCCTGTCTCGCGGCCAAGGTGTCGGGGTGGTCGACGCCGAACACCCGCTCTCTGGCCTGGGCGACATGCGCGTACTCGCCGAGCGCTTCGCCGGGGTGCCCGGTGCGGCTGAGGGTGAAGCCGACCTCGTACCGGCTGGCGAGCGTGTCCGGGTGGTCGGGCCCGAGCAGTCGCTCCCGTTCGGCGGCGACCGAGCGGTGCACCTCGCCCGCCTCGGTCCACCGGCCGAGCCGTCCGAGGCTCAGTCCGGTGTTGTGCCGCCCGGCCAGCGCGGTGACCGGCTCCGCCGCGGGAGCGGGTCGTTCGCCGCGACCGGGGAGGGGCGGGACGACGGTGGAGGGGCGGGCGGTCCACTCGCCGGTGAGTCCGGCGGAGGCGTCGGGCGGGGTGCCGCGCCATCCCGCGCCGGTGGCCTTGTGGCCGGTGGTCATGCCCTGGGTCCAGGACGGCAGCCGGGGTGCGCGGGAGGGCCCTCCATCGGGCGGGGACGGGAACCGCGGTGCCGTGGCGTGCCGTTCGGGGGCAGGGTGCGGCGGGGCCGGGGCGACCATGGTCGGCACGTACATCGGCGTGGTGCGCCCGGCGGTGATGCGGCGGGCGAGTTCGCGGGCGTCCTGCGGGCGCTGCTCGGGCTGTTTGGCGAGCAGGTCGAGGATGATCCGCTCCAGGTACTCGGGGATGTCGGCCCGGTGGCTGCGGGGCGGCTCGGGCACGGTGTCGCGGTGGCCGACGAGGATGGCCCAGGCGTCGCCGAGGTCGAACGGCGGGGCTCCGGTGGCGATCTCGTAGAGCACGCACCCGAAGGAGTAGAGGTCGCTGCGCTGGTCGACCTCCGAGCCGCTGATCTGTTCCGGCGACATGTAGTGCGGGGTGCCCATCGCGACGCCGGTGCCGGTGAGCCGCGAGGTGAACCCTATGTCGTGGCCGAGCCGGGCGATGCCGAAGTCGCAGATCTTCACGGTGCCGTCCGTCAGCCGCATGATGTTCGCCGGCTTCAGGTCACGGTGCACGATGCTCTGCTGGTGGGTGTAGGCGAGCGCGGCGGTCACCTGGTCGGCGATGTCGACGACTTCGTCGACCGCGAGCGGCTGCCGGTTCTCCTCCAGCAACTGGCCGAGGTTGTGTCCCTCCAGCAGTTCCATCACCAGGTACAGCACCCCGTCGGACTCGCCGAAGTCGTGGACGACGGTCACTCCGCGGTGCTGCAGAGCCGCCGCGACCCTGGCCTCGCGCCGGAAGCGTTCACGCAGGACGCGGGTGAAGGACGGGTCGTGGTGCGGGCCGAGCGGCTTCAGGCACTTGACGGCCACCTGGCGGCCCAGCGACTCGTCCCGCGCCCGCCACACCTCGCCCATGCCGCCGCGCCCGATCGGATCGAGGAGCCGGTACCGGCCCTGGATCAGCCTGCTCTCCGCCATCTCGTGTGATCGCCCCCGTCACTGCTCGGCCCCGAGCCCGCCCCCGGCCTCGTCCAGTATGACGAGCCGTCTGCCCACTTTGTACGGCGCCGGAGGCGAGCCGGGTCCGAGCCGTGACACGGCCGGGAGAATGTCTCCGGGCGGGAGTCGCCGGCGCGGGCGCGCGGGGACACGGCGTGCCGTGGTGCCCATGACACACGGTTCCGAAACGCGGCGGCGTGCGGTGGTGCGGCCCTGCCGCACAGCGCGTGGGCGCACGACGACAGGGCGGCGCGCACGACCCCGGCCGCGCGCTGCCCGGGTGGCGTGCACGCCGGTGGCCGCGGTGGGTGGACCGGCGGGCGCGCGAGGAGGCCGCCGGGGTCCCGGCACGCGGTGCCGGTCGTGCCGACGCCGTCACGGCACCGCCGACGGACGGCCGGATCAGCCGCGCAGGGCCGAGACGAAGATGCCGGGCAGCGCGGATGTCCTGCGCTGCGCGGCGTACGCGGTGAACCGGCGCGTCGCAGGTACGGGAGCAGGCACGTACGCGCGGAGGCATGTACGCGAGGCGGCCGGTCAGCCGCCGGGCGTCACGGCCGGGTGGCCACCGCCCGGCCGATCATGTCCACCATCGAGTCGACGAGCGCCGCGTCGGGCAGTCGCTGTTCCGCGATCATCCGGAAGACCAGTGGGGCCGCCACGAGGGTCGCGGCGTCCCCCGGATCGATGTCGGGCCGTACCTCGCCACGGGCGACACCGCGTTCCAGCAGGTGCCGCGTCTCGCTCATCACCCGGGCCGTGTAGGCGCGGTAGGCGGCGGGCTCGGCATCCGCCTCGGCGGCGGTGCCGATCATCCCGGCGAGCAGGCGGGCGACGCCGGGCTGCCGGTACGCCTCCATGCGCGCCGTCAGGACGGCCCGCAGCTCGGCGCGGAAGTCACCCATGTCCGGCACGCTCAGCGACCCGATCCGCGACTCGGCGGCGGCGATGACGAGGTCCTGCTTGGTGGGCCAGCGCCGGTACATCGCCGGCTTGCTGACCCCGGCGCGGGCCGCGACGGCGTCCATGGTGAGCGCGCCCATGCCGCTCTCCGTGACCAGTGCCACGACGGCGTCCAGCACCGCCGCGGTGACGTGTTCCTGCCGCGGCCGTCCCGGCCCCCTCCGCTCGCGCTCCACCCGCTGTTCCGCCATGCCGCGACCCTAGTCGACGCGCCTCTCCGGGCCGTACCGGCTCTGGCATGAAGTTCTGAATGGTGGTTCACTTCTTTCATGCCCTACCGCAAGACGCCTTCCGAGGTCCGCCGGCTGGAAGCCGCCCGAGAGCACCTCGTCGCCTGCGCGACGGCGGTCGTCGCCGAGGTGGGCTGGGCGCAGGCCTCGGTGACCGCGGTCGCCGGCTCGGCGGGAATCTCGGCCGGCTCGGTGTACCAGCACTTCCCCTCCAAGGCGGCACTCGCCGTGGAGGTGTTCCGGCGCGCCGCCGGACGGGAGGTGGAGGTGCTCGGCGCGGTACTGGACGGCGAGGGCGACCCTGTCGAGCGACTCGCCCGCGGGATCGAGGTGTTCGCGCGCAGGGCCCTGGAGAACCGTGGTCTGGCCTACGCCCTGCTCGCCGCACCTGCCGAGGCCGCGGTGGGCGCCGAACGCCTTGAATTCCGGCGCCGCTACCGCGCGTTGTTCGCCACGGTGGTGCACCAGGGCATGGCGGCGGGTCTGCTCCCCGCCCAGAACGGCGCGATCACCGCCGCGGCGCTCACCGGCGCGATCGGTGAGGTTCTCGTGGACCCGCTCGGCGCCCCGTCCGAGCACACCGCCGACGAGCTCCTCGCGGAGCTCACCGCCATGGCCCTGCGGTGCGCGGGCGCCCCCGCCGCCGCCCGGAGCCTGTCCGGCGAACCTTAGGGCCGGGCGCCCCGCCGACCGGAGGGCAGTGCCGCGACCGGCACGGTCCGTCAAGCGAGGGCGGAGCCGGGACCGGCGGGTCCGTCAGCCGAAGGCGGAGCCGGGACCGGCGCGGTCCGTCAGCCGAGGGCGGAGCCGGGACCGGGCGCGGTTCCAAAACGGTCCTGCCGGCA
Organism: Streptomyces sp. NBC_00659; assembly: GCF_036226925.1. Taxonomy (NCBI): domain Bacteria; kingdom Bacillati; phylum Actinomycetota; class Actinomycetes; order Kitasatosporales; family Streptomycetaceae; genus Streptomyces; species Streptomyces sp. NBC_00659. Next base: position 1,183,165 of record NZ_CP109031.1, read on the forward strand.
GTCCCTCGCACCGCTTCCCCGTCCGTCCCCGCCGACCCGCACACCGGAGGTTCCGTATGTCCGTGACCACCACGGCGCACAGCCGTCCCACCGCCGTGACGCACGAAGTGACCAACCAGCCACCGCCGTTGACAGGTCACGACGCCGCGGCAGACCCCGTGCTGCTCGAAGGCGTGAACCGCGAGGGGGCTTCCTGGCACCTCGAGGACCTCCACCGGTTCGGCCGGTACGTCGGCAGCGCCGAGGCCCAGACCTGGGCCGACCAGGCCAACCGTCACGAGCCGGAACTGCGCACCCACGACCGCTACGGCCACCGCGTGGACGAGGTCGAGTTCCACCCCGCGTACCACTCGCTGATGGACGCCTCCGTGAGCGCGGGCCTCGCCGGCGCCGCCTGGGCCGACAACCGTTCCGGCGCCCATGTCGCCCGGGCAGCGGGCTTCATGCTGGCCACGACGCTGGAGGCCGGCCATCTGTGCCCCGTCTCCATGACGTACGCGGTGGTCCCCGCCCTGCGCCACTCCCCCGAGCTCGCCAAGACCTACGAGCCCCTGCTCACCAGCCGCGTCTACGAACCCGGACTGCGCACCCCGGCCGAGAAGCCCGGCCTGCTCGCCGGGATGGGCATGACCGAGAAGCAGGGCGGCAGCGACGTACGCGCCAACACCACCACCGCGACCGGGCAGAGCGACGGCACCTGGCGGCTGCGCGGGCACAAGTGGTTCACCAGCGCCCCCATGAACGACCTGTTCCTCGTCCTCGCGCAGGCACCCGGCGGGCTCTCCTGCTTCCTGGTCCCGCGGGTGCTGCCCGACGGCAGCCGCAACACCTTCCGCGTCCAGCGGCTCAAGGACAAGCTCGGCAACCGCTCCAACGCCAGCAGCGAGCCCGAGTTCGACGACACCGTGGCCTGGCTCGTCGGCGCCGAGGGCAAGGGCGTGCGCACCATCATCGAGATGGTGACCATGACCCGCCTGGACTGTGTGCTCGGCTCCGCCGCCGGTACCCGCGCGGCCCTCGCCCAGGCCGCCCATCACGCCCGTCACCGCTCCGTGTTCGGCGCCAAGCTGATCGACCAGCCGCTCATGCGCAACGTCCTCGCCGATCTGGCACTGGAGTCGGAGGCCGCGACCACCCTCGCCCTGCGGCTGGCCGGCGCCGCGGACCGGGCCCAGCGCGGCGACGGCCGGGAGCGCGCCTTCCTGCGCCTGGCCACGGCCGTCGGAAAGTACTGGGTGTGCAAGCGCCAGCCCGCCGCCGTCGCCGAGGCCCTCGAATGCCTCGGCGGCAACGGCTACGACGAGGCGTCCGGCATGCCCCGGCTGTACCGCGAGGCCCCGCTCAACAGCATCTGGGAGGGCTCCGGCAACGTCAGCGCCCTCGACATGCTGCGCGCCCTCACGCGGGAGCCCGACTCGCTGGAGGCGTTCCGCGCGGAGATCGAGGCGGCGACCGGCGCCGACGCACGATTCGACGCCGCCTGGCGGGAGCTGCGGGGCGAGCTCGTCCTCACGGAGGACGCGCCCCTGCGCGCGCGCCGGGTCGCCGAACGGGCCGCCCTCGTCCTCCAGGCATCCCTGCTCGTCCGCCACGCACCGCCCGCGGTGGCCGACGCCTTCTGCGCGTCACGGCTGGCCGGAGACCGGGGGCTGGCGTTCGGAACGCTGCCGCCGGGGGCGGATTTCGCGGGGGTGCTGAACCGGCTTCCGGCCTGACGGCCGCCGGGGCCGGACGACGAACCCGAAATCCTCGAACTACTCACCGATGTCCTGGCCCTGGGCGACGAGGTGACCTGGGGCATCGACCTGGCCGACGGCGGCGCCGCCCTGGCCATCACGATCCTGTCCGACCACGACCAGCCGGTGCACTACATCTCCGGCCGGGCCATCCACCGCGCCTCCGAGAGCTACCGCGGCGAAGGCAAGACCGACGCCAAAGACGCCGCCGTCATCGCCGACCAGACCCGCATCCGCCGCGACCTGCACCTCTTACGCATCGGCGACGAGACCGCATGCCGGGCCTGGGCGTGATCCTCGGCGCCGAGTTCCTGGCCGCGACCGGCGGAGACATGAGTCTCTTCGGCACTCCTGACCGCCTGGCCGGCTTCGGCGGCGTTGCTCCCGCGCCCCGCGACTCCGGCAAGATCAGCGGTAGCCTCCGCCGCCCGCGCCGCTACAACCGCCGACTCCAACGAGTCTTCTGCATCTCGGCGTTGTTCAGCATCCGCCACCGCGAGGAGTCCCGCCGGTTCTACGACCGCAAACGCTCCGATGGCAAGCGTCACATCCAGGCCGTCCTCGCCCTGGCCCGCCGCCGCGTCAACGTCCTTGGGGCACTTCTACGCGACGGACGGACCTACGAGGCCGCGCCTCCCACCGCTTACGCGGCTTGACAACCAGCATTAGGAATCACTGGGTGCCGCTGCGCCTTGGCCTCTTCGAGAACGTTCCAGATCAGGTCTTCCTCGGCCAGCCGCGCCGGCCGTATTCATCGAGGTGGCCGAGCACTCTCAGGGTGCCGATCACCAGGTGCTTGTGCGGCAGTCCGCCTATGCCCACGGCGCCAAGGCCGGCACGGGTGAGGACCCGCAGGTCGTACTCGTGCGTGAGCAGATTGCCGTCCGCCCTGATCTGACGTTGCAGGACCCTTGTGGCGAACTCCAGTTCCCTGCCACCTCGCCGCCAGGTGCAAAACAAGAGTGTCCCGGGCTTGAGATGGGCCGGCCAGGAGATACCGGCGATCCGGCGGTCTATGCCTGCCCCGACCGGTCCATCACCGTCACCCTGGCCCGCTGAAACAGTCGTACGGCCGTCACCACGGCAGAAGTGGGTGACGGGCCGGACGCGAAGAGTCGGGGAAGTTACAGCCATATGCGAACTCGGTAGTCACGGAGGGCGATGGAGTGTATTGGGAACGTATATTTTCGGACGACACGCCGAAGGGATCACCCATTTGATTCTAAGGCAAATTTGCCAGTATGCCTACTTTTCCATAGACAACTTGCATCCTCACCTTTGGCTCCATGATTCCTCTTGGCGAGATACATGGCGCACCTCATACATCTAACTGGCCGAGTGAGACCAGGAGGTCACCGCTCGTATACGGAGCCGGAGTAACGTCCCGGCTTGCCAATGATCAAGGCATGCCCAAGATGCATATGCGTAACGGACTCGCGACCTATGTCCGCTACGGCCCGAGCCTGAGGAGACAACGTGACAATGCGCCCTCGACGCAGCAGACTGCTGGTCGTTGACGGCCCCGGAGGGCCTTTCCTGGAGTGGTACGTGCCACGCCTGGCCGCGTCCTACGACCTGCACGTCTTATGGATCCCCAGTGGAGACGACGTCCAGGACGATGCCAGGAGGGAGGTGTTCTCCGCCCACTGCACACACTCCACGCTGCCGACGTACGACAACGCACATGCCGGCATCGTGAGTTTTGCCCGGGATTGGCGACCGGACGGCATAGTCGGCTTCAGCGAGTTGGTGGTGACCGCCGTCCACACCGCCGCACTGGAACTGGGACTGCCGTCCAACTCGGAGCAGTCGCTGACCGCCCTGCAGGACAAACATGCCCAGCGGCAGGCCATGGCGAAGGCCGGCGTGCCGGTGCCCCGCTTCGCCCGTGTCAGCTCTGCCTCCGATCTTCATCAGGCGGTCGCCGAAGTGCGCACCCCATCGATCTTGAAGCCTGCCGCGGGTGTCGGCAGCATGGCAACGTATCGAGTGACAGAAGGCACCGATCTCAGCGCACTGTGGGATGCGGCTTCCGCCGACTACCTAGGTGACCCACGCGGAAGCGGATCACCAGACTTCGTTCTGGAAGAGCTGCTGATAGGTGAAGCGTGGCACGACGACGATCGCTACGGACCCTATGCCAGTGTGGAATCTGTCGTGGCTGACGGGATTGTCCACAATCTGTCCGTTACTGATAAATTCACCTTGACGGAGCCGTTCCGGGAGAACGGCGGCATCATGCCGTCAATGCTGCCGGACGATGTGAGTGCGCTCGTCCTGGGAACTGCGTCGCAGGCAATTCGCGCTATGGGCATAACTAATTCTGCCGTGCACACAGAAATCATGTTCACGGCAGATGGTCCGCGTGTCATCGAGGTCAACAGCCGCATCGGCGGCGGCGTCACGGAAATGCTGCACCATTGCTACGGATACGACGTCGTCGATGCGATGGCGGCGGTTGCCACTGGTGCCCCCGTGCCCGAACTGGGTCCGCTGCGGCGTTACTCGGCATTCCACTGCCCTCAAGCGCCGGCTGCGGATGTTGTGCTGGCGTCGGTTCCTTCTCTCGAGGACCTGAGAGCCTGGGAATCTGTTGAGGATGTTCAGATGACATACCGGGTCGGTGACCGTCCTCAGTGGGAACGCGGTACGAAGGGCGGCACCCTCGTGCGTATCGTGGCCAGCGCAAGCACTGCGGAAGAACTGCTGGATCTGGCTGAATACCTGGCTTCAGACAAGGCATTCACTTTCGCGCCCGGTAATACGAACGCGGAGGCGTAACCATGCACCGCGCGGAGTTAACACTTGATCTCGCTGCGGTGGAACACAATGTGGAGACACTGACCAAAGTCCTGGACGGGACAGCTCTCTGGGCCGTAGTCAAAGCCAACGCCTACGGGCACGGTGCTCTTCCTGTAGCAGAGGCCGCCCTGCGAGCCGGAGCAGAAGCCTTGTGCGTAGCGACGATCCAGGAGGGTCTTGCGCTGCGTCAGTGTTTCTCCTCTGCACGCATCATTGTGATGGGTCCGGTCTCTGTTGAGGATGTTTCCGTCGCCAGCCATGCCGGCCTGGAGTGCGTGGCGCACAGTCGGGAATCAATTCCCATGCTGCAAGGCCGTGTCAAAATTCATCTGAAGTTGAACACCGGAATGAACCGGTGGGGAGAAGAAAGACTTCCGCAACCGCTTCCCGCAGGAACGGTCGGGGTGATGAGTCATTTCGCTCACGCATATGCTGATGCGGACTACACAGCCGAGCAGACGGCACGCTTCCTCGACCGGTTTGCCTACCTGCCTGGCGTGACCAAGCACATCGCCAACAGCGCGGCGACTCTTCTCTTTCCCCACACCCGTCTGGACGCGGCTCGCTGCGGCACCGCCCTCCTCGGAATGTCTCCCCTCGAAGGAGTACGGCCCGAGGAATTGGATCTGCGTCCGACGCTGCGCTGGACCAGTTACATCGCGCAGTCCCGTCGGCTGCTGCCAGGCGAGAGCGTCGGATACGGCTGCGGTTTCACCGCAACGCGACGCCTCTACATGGGGGTGATCCCGGTGGGCTACGGAGACGGTTTCAGTAAACGGCTCAGTCGGTCCCACGTACTCGTCGGCGACAAGCCGGCCCCAGTCACCGGGGTGGTTGCGATGGACGCCATCGCCGTCACGCTGGACCGCCATGTACCGGCAGGCACTCCGGTCACTCTCATCGGAGACGGTCTTTCCTTCGAAGATCATGCCCGAGCGGCTGGAGTGACCAATCTGGAACTGGCCACCGGCATCTCGGCAGACCCCAGAAGGGTGAGACGCCGGACGATCCATCAAGCAGGCAGAACCCTTACAAGCGCTCAAGCCCTCTCATGAACAAAATAGGAGCATTCATGCGTATCGCTGTCCTGGTCGGCGGACCGAGTCCTGAACGAGACGGTTCCTACCTCTCAGGAGAAGCCGCCCAAAAGGCACTGATAGTCCTCGGGCATACCGCAGATCTGATCGACATGTCCGACGACGGTTTCTGGAAGACACTCAACGAGTACGACGCGGCCTTCATCGCCGGCCACGGATGGTTCGCCGAGGACGGCAAGCTGCAGGGACTGCTGGAGCTGCAGGGCGTTCCCTATACCGGACCCGGCGTACTCTCCAGTGCCATCGGCATGCACAAGCCGACGTTCAAGAAGTTAATGAAGGCCGAAGGCATACCCACGGCACCCTGGGCCGTTCTGCGCTCGGACGCGAGCGGCCACGAGATCAACGATGTGATCGAGCGCCTTGGCGCTGCGCTGTTCGGCAAACCCGCGTCAAGCGGCGAGAGCCTGGCCGCAGGTATCGTCCGCAGTGCCGATGACCTGCGCGCGCTCATCCAGGCGGAAGGGGAGTTCACGCCTGATGAGTATCTCGTGGAGCCGCTGCTCGAAGGAAACACGCTGACTGTGGGCGTTTTGGAGGTCGACGGGGAACTTCAGACACTTCCGGTTCTTGAGGCCATCCCCCACAAGGAGTTCTACGACAGCCAGGCCAAGTCCGACCCGCAGATGCGCACCTACCGCTGCCCGGCTCTCCTCCCGCAGGAAGTCACCTCCGCCCTCCACGAGCTGGCCCGCCGGGTCTTCACCGCATGCGCTTGCCGGGGCGTCGCCCGGGTGGACTTCATGATGGGCTTCGACGGACCCGTTGTGCTGGAGATCAACACCGTTCCCGGCCTGACGCACCAGGGCAACCTCGCCGCCATGTGCGAAGCCCATGGGCTCTCCTACGAAAGAATGATCGAGATCATTCTGGACAGTGCAGCGGGACGTCCCGCCTACTGCCCCTGACGGGCCCGCTGCCGCAAGCCTCACAATCGGAAGAAATACGATGCCGGAGTCAGCCGCACGACGAGTCCCTTTCCACTCCCAGTGGATGTCGAAGGAACTGGTCCACGCCATTATCACTGGCACCCTCAGCGCGCGAGAAGATCCACGATGGCAGGAATCAGGCGCAGAGTCCCTCGACGAATACGACTTCTGGAGCTGGCGCTGTTGTGGCATGGCATGCCTCAACATGGCTCTGGACCACTGGATGGGCCTGACCCAACCGACCGTGACACTCGCCAAAGAGTGCATGGCATCCGGGGGATATATTCACAAGGACGGCAGGCTCATCGGGCTGATATACCGGCCCTTCGCGAACTGGGTCGAAGAACGATATGCGCTGCCCGCAGCCGTCCATACGGAACTGACCGTCGGACAGATCCAGCACGCCGTGGCCGAAGGAAAGCTGGTTATGGCATCGGTCCATCCGGACATCCGCTGGCCTGACCGGTCGGCACCCGGTCAGGGCGGACACCTCGTTCTCGTCGCGAAGGCCGACGACAACCACCTATACCTCAACAATCCGTCCGGCATCGCTGGTGTTTCACAAGAATACGCACCCGTGACCACTCACGACTTCACGCGCTTTTTCGCGGGGAGAGGAGTCATCCTCTCCCCGCCCAGGGGGAGTTAACACAGCCATGACGGCACAACCCAATGACGCGGCGATCAAACCTGAGCGCCGCACAAGATCATTCCTGAAAGACCGACTCCGTTCATGGAACGGAGGACTCGATCGTACTTTCTGGACAGTCTGGGCTGGCACGCTGACCAACCAGCTAGGGTCCATGGTGATCCCGTACCTGGGAACCTACATGGCCCAGGAACGGCATATCTCGCTCCACATGGTCGGAGTCGTCCTTTCCGTATCCGGCTTCGGCAGCATCCTTTCCCAGTTCTGCGCCGGCTGGTGCGTGGACCGCTTCGGATACCGCATCACCATGACAGCGGGGATGGCCGGAACAGGGATGTTCTTGTTCCTTCTCGGCGTGGCCGATAACATGACCATGATCGTCATATGCACCCTGCTGGTGGGGCTCACAGGCGATATGCACCGGCCCGCGTCCGCAGCGCTGGTGGCCGACATGTGCTCCCCCGCAGAACGCCCACGCGCCTACGGTTTGCTGTACTGGGCTGTGAACCTCGGATACGCGGTGTCCATGGTCACCGGAGGCACACTGGTCCGGTACGGCTTCACCCTTTTATTCTGGTTCAATGCAACTACCTGCCTGACCGCCGCGGCACTCGTGTGGAGAGCAGTAAAGAAAACCTCCCTCCAATCGACCACCGAACCAGATGTATCCAGCCGCTACCTGGACGCTGCACGAGACCGACTCCTGCTTGCCTACCTCGGCTCCTGGTTCGCCTACGGCATCGTCTTCTGTCAGGCCGTCACGACACTGCCGCTTGCAATGAGAATGGACGGCTTGTCGGCATCCACATACGGATATGCCATGGCTATCAACGCCATAATCATCGTCTGCATCCAGCCCCTGGCAAGTCCGATCCTCACACGGCTGGATCCAAGTCATGTCCTCATCGGCGGCGTCCTCATCCTGGGAGCCGGATTCGGCTGCACCACCTTCGTCTCCTCGGCTACCGGATACGGCCTGACGATCGCGCTCTGGACACTCGGAGAAATCGCCGTCAGTTCGGTCAACCAGGCTGTTATCGCATCCTTCGCTCCAGCCAGCCTCCGAGGCCGCTACTACGGCCTCTATGGAGTGGCCTGGTCAACAGCCCTTCTAGTAGCGCCTATCCTCGGCACCACGCTACTCGCCAAGGGCACCTCCTATCTCTGGGCCACCTGCGCGGCCCTCTGCGTGCTGTCGGCCGCAAGCCAAAGAATGCTCATGCCCAGGATCAGGGCCAGGGCCCAAGCCGCATGACATCTGCCATACCCCAACCGACCAACACCACCGCCCCAGCACGGGAGCTGCCCGCCGCCCGCAAACGACTGCAACACCGGGATCGCGAGGAACACTGTCCGCGGAGCGATCGCGGACGACGCGCCGCCGAAGTATCAGCACCAGCGGTCCGTGAAACGCGAGGTCATCGCCCCCTGGGGACGCTGGACTTCGTCGTCGGAAAGGAGAATGTGCTCTTCCGAAGCCTTCCCGGATGTGACGAGAGCCATTCGGTTCAACTCGGCTGCGTCGACGAGTGATTGTGTCCCTCACCGGTTCGGGAATGCGCTGGGAACCCCCGTCGGGAATGCGCCATGGAGGGGCATGCTTCCACGTGTCGTTCGGCGGCATCAGCCGCTTCTCGCCGTGGAAGCCCCTCTCGTCCGCCGGACGTGCCGGACACGTAGCCTTCACAATCGATCTGTGAAAACGTACCCCCCTTCCAGCCGCCCTCGTCTCCGGTGGTGAACTTCTTCATCGGCGAGTGCAGTCCAGCGGGTCCTGCTTCGGGTGGTAGTGCGGGTCGCCGTTGTCCAGCCACGGGTAGCCGATCACCCGGGTCCTGGGGTGGCCGAAGCCGGTGTCATAGCCGATGAGAATCGCGCCGACGACGTCTTGGAGCTTCTGGCCGTCCGACCGGGGCTCGGTCTTGAAGATGGCGAAGTCCAGGCCGGTGTTGTCGTGGTCACCGCCGCGGCGCATATAGCGCGGGTCGGCATGGATCTGCCCGACCTTGATGGGGAACAGCCCGTACGGGGCCGGGTGGTCCTTGCTGTGCTTCGGCACGAAGACCTGCTTCATGTGCTGGTCCTGAATTGTCGAAGCAGTGCGCCGCGGTCAGGACCAGGTCCTTGCCGGGCGACGGCACCACGGTGCCCGCGCAGTAGCGGTGGTACAGCTCGCCGTCCCGGCGCTCGTCCCAGTAGAACGTACCGACTTCCTTGATGCCCTCGAATGTGTGCGACGGCGACCGCAGCAGCTTCTTGCGCCGCGCGGCGGACAGGCCGGCGTCGCGGACCTGGTCCTCGTATACGGGCAGAGCCTCGGCCATGCGCTCGGGCGTCCAGTACTTCTCCAGCGGTGAGTCCGGACAAGGTGATTGCGGCGGTCACCGCGGTCACGGTGACAAGGCCGCGTCTCAGCCTCATTTCCCCTCCATATGGGCATTCCGGACCGTGGTCAGCGATCCCGATCTTGTGCGAGCCGCCGACCCTAGCCAATAAAAAACTCCTCTTGTCGAATCTTTGTACGAAATAACGCCATCCTGCACAGCCGAGCAACCGGTGATCCAGAAAAGACATCTGGCCCGGTATGGCGACAACACCTCACCCCTCCACCGGCTCGATCGGGCGGGCTCGCGCGCTCGGTCTCGTCGTGGGAGCGTGCCTGGCCGCGACCGCGTGCGGTTTCACGGGCGACTCCGCCCGACCGTCGGCGGCGCCGTCCGGCGGACCCGGCCGGCCGTCCGCGTCCGCGCCCGGACACCGGCAGGCGTACGACGCCGGATTCGCCGTGGGCAAGCGGCTGTTCGAGGACGGCGGCAAGGGCTCCGCGGTGCGGGAGGTGAACGGTGGGCGCGTCCGCCGCTCCCTCACCGCGAAGCCCACGACGGTGGTGGACCTCGACCGAGGAGCATGGGTCGTGGGCTGCAAGCAGGGCAGCGGAAACAGCGCCCCCACCCGCCGAGCGGCCCCGTCACCCGGCGTGAGCCGGACGCGGACCTGCTCCACCGCTTCGGGAGCTGGGCGCGGAACAACGAGGCCGAGGACTCCGCCCGCCACCTCACCGGGGTCACGCTGGTCCACCTCGACGCCGGCGAATACGACGTCGAGCTCACCACCACGTACACCGCTGGAGCCGAGGGGCCCGGCGTACGCGGCCTGGCCCGCGACTTCGCGCGCTGGTGGGACGGCGACGACGGTGACGGAACGGCCTGGAATCTCGTCGTCGCCGACACCGACGGGCAGCGCCTCGCCGCCCGCGACCTCCACTCCCAGGGGGAATCATCGTGACCGATGCGGCTGCGTAGTGCGGCAGGCGCCCGTACGGGTCTCCCCCCTGCCCTCGCGACATCGGGCGGAAGCGGCCAGGCTGGTCATGAGCCCACTCGGCGACTCCATGCCGAGGTGAAGGAGCTGATCACCATGACGAACCTGGCGGGATTCCCCGAGCGCCCGGTCCGGGTGAACGCGCGTATCGACTCGCCACTGTCCCGATGGCTGTGGCTCGTGAAGTGGATCCTCGCCATTCCGCACTACGTGGTGCTGTTCTTCCTCTGGATCGCCTTCACCGTCGTGACCGTGATCGCGTTTTTCGCCATCCTGTTCACCGAGCGCTACCCCCGGGGCTTGTTCGACTTCAACCTGGGTGTGCTGCGCTGGAGTTGGCGGGTCTCGTACTACTCGTACGACGCCCTGGGCACCGACCGGTACCCGCCGTTCAGCCTGGGCGAGGAGCCGGATTACCCGGCACGGCTGGACATCGCCTACCCCGAGCGGCTCTCCCGCGGCCTGGTACTGGTCAAGTGGTGGCTCCTGGCCATCCCGCAGTACCTGGTCACCGGCTTCTTCCTCGGCGGCGCCCAGTTCGGATGGTGGTCCGGCGGGCTGATCGGCGTGCTGACGGTCATCGCGGCCGTGATCCTGGCCTTCACCGAGAAGTATCCGAAGGACCTGTTCGACCTGATCATCGGCCTCAACCGGTGGGTCCTGCGCGTCACCGCCTACGTCGTTCTGATGACGGACGCCTACCCACCGTTCCGCCTGGACCAGGGCGGCTCCGAGAGCACTGCTCCGCAGCAGCGGCTGTGATCACCGCGCTGGTGGCCGCATTTCCCGAGCGGCCGTGGCAGCACGTCGACCAGGAATCTTGTCCGTCAGCGATCTCCCTCGGCGAGCATGTCGTCGAGCGGAAAGGGCGGGGTCGGGTGCCATTCGCGGTCCGCCTGCGGGCCCGGGTGCGGCACCACGAAGCGATGCGTGCCGCATTCGATCTCCCTGGGTTCGAGGCCAGGCAGGACGACCGTCGCGACCGACCCGGTCGGCACGGTGACGTCGACGCGGAGTTCACCCTCGGCCCGCTCCCACGCGACCTCGACCAGGCCGTAGGGAGTGCGGTGCGCCGTGCGTGCCCACGAGATCCGTCCCCCGGGTCGCGGCTCGATCCGCAGCGACCGGTACCCCGGTGAGCCCGGCCCGAGCCCGGCGACCACGCGATGCATCCAGTCGGCCACCGCGCCCAGGGCGTAGTGGTTGAACGACGTCATCTCCCCGGGGTTGACCGAACCGTCGGGGAGCATGGAGTCCCAGCGCTCCCAGACCGTGGTGGCCCCCATCGTCACCGGATACAGCCAGGACGGGCACTCGGTCTGGAGCAGCATCTGATAGGCGTCGTCGATGGCGCCCGCGGACGTGAGGGCGTCGCAGATCACCGGCGTACCGAGGAAGCCGGTGGCGACCTTGTGGCCCTTCTCCCGCACCAGCCGGACCAGTTGCCGTGCCGCCCGCGCGCGCTGTTCGGTGTCGGGCAGCAGGGCGAACTCGAGCGCCAGGGCATAACCGGTCTGCCCGGAGTCGGCGATCCGGCCTCCCTGGGTCACGTACTCGTCGTGGAACGCCTGCCGGACCGCGTTGGCGAGGTCGCCGTACTTGGCCGCGTCCGCTTCCTCGCCGATCACCGCGGCGATCCGGGACAGCAGGCCGGCGACGTGCGCGCGGTAGGCGGTGGCCACCAGGTGCGCGTCGGTCTCGGCCTGCCAGGGCGCGTCCGGAGGTGCCGCCGGGTCGAGCCAGTCGCCGAGCTGCAACGCGGGCTTGTCGAAGAGGCTGGCCGGCCCCAGCGACGCGGTCACGCCGTCGACCCAGGCCCGCATGCCCGGGTACTGGCGGCGGAGCAGCCCCGCATCGCCGAACCGCTGGTAGAGGACCCAGGGGACGATGACAGCGGCGTCGCTCCAGCCGGCCGTCGGAGCCGGCTCCGCGAACGGGCCCGGGAAGTCGATCCGCGGCACGAACAGCGGGACGACGCCCTCCGCGGTCTGGTCCGCGGCGAGATCGGCCAGCCAGGAGGTGAGCAGGCCGGCGCAGTCGAAGAGGTAGGCGGCCGTGGGCGCGAAGACCTGGATGTCACCGGTCCAGCCCAGGCGCTCGTCGCGTTGCGGACAGTCGGTGGGGACGTCGACGAAGTTGCCGCGCATCCCCCATACGACGTTGTCGTGCAGACGGTTGAGCAAGGGGTCGGAGCACTCGAACCAGCCGGTCCGGCGCATGTCCGAGTGGTAGACGACCGCCGTCACCTCGAGTTCGTCGTAGTCACCGCTCACCTCGGCGTAGCGAAAGCCGTGCAGGGTGAAGGAAGGCTCCCAGCGCTCGCCGTCGGCGTCCCCGGCGAGCACGTACCGGTCACTGGCCGTGGCCGTGCGCAGCGGCCGTACTCCGAGCTCGCCGCTCTCCAGTACCTCGGCATGGCGCAGGGTGACGGTCGCGCCGCGGCGGCCCCGCACCCGGATGCGGAGTCGTCCCACCAGGTTCTGGCCGAAGTCGAGGACGGTTCGGCCGGAGGGAGTGGTGATCGTGTCGACCGGCACGCGCTCCTCGACCGCCCGGACGGGCGGCCCCGACGGAGCCACGAGGGTGGCGGGGTCGCGCTCGCCGCGCTGCACACCGCCCCACTCCTGGTCGTCGAATCCGGGAGACGACCAGCCGGGGAGCGCCATCGTCGCGTCGTAGCTCTCGCCCTCGTAGAGATCCGCGGACCGGATCGGCCCGGTCGAGGAGCGCCAGCCCTCGTCGCTGGGGATCACCTGACGCCGGCCGTCGGCGTAGTCGATCTCGAGCTGTGCGAGCAGACCCAGCGAGCTGCCGTAGGTGTCGCGCCACCCGGGCACGAACCCGACCCGGCCTCGCCACCAGCCGTCGGCGACCTGTACCCCGATCGCGTTCTCACCGGCGCACACCTGCCCGGTGACGTCGTACGTCTGGTAGCGCAGCCGATGGTGGTAGCTGGTCCACCCCGGGGCGAGGGCATCGTCGCCGACCCGCTCGCCGTTGAGTTCGGCCGTATAGATCCCGTGTGCCGTGATGTAGAGGCGGGCGCGGGCGATCTCGCCGTCGGCGACGAAGGCGCGGCGCAGGAGTGCCGCCGGCCCCCGCTCGTCCCCGGCCGGCTCGATCAGCGTGGCCTTCCAGTCGTCGGCGATGAGACCGCGTTCCACACCGACCGGGTCGCTCCAGTCGGAGACCTCGCCGTCGGTGCCGATGACGCGGACCCGGACCTCGCGCGCTTCGCGGGACGCCAGCGGCCTCGCGGGCCACGGCACCAGCACGGAGTCGGCCGAGTCGACATGGAAGAACTCGTCGCCGACGGTCAGCTCGTAGGCGGCCTGTCGCCATCCCTGCTGACACGCGACCTGCCAGGAGAGCCGCGGGCGGTCCTCCCCGATGCCGAGCGGATCGTCACGATGTTCGAAGCGGACGGTGGAGACCTCATCCACGGCGCAGCTCCGCGACCAGGCCGCCGTAGACGCCCGCGCTCGGCTTCGGCGTGCGCTCGAAGGTGACGGGGTCGAAGCTGTGCAGCCCGAGCTTGGGCCCGAAGCCGAAGATCCACTCGAAGTTGTCCACAAGAGTCCAGTGGAAGTAGCCGAGCACCGGGACGCCGGCGTCCATCGCCTGCTGCAGACCTGCCAGCGACGGCTCGATGAAACCGGCGCGCTTCGTGTCGTCGTCCGCCTGCATGCCGTGCTCGGTGACCAGGACCGGCACGCCGCTCACCGCGTGGGCGTATTCCGCGCAGCTGCCGAGCGACGCCGGGTCGGTGCGGTTCATCACCCCGCCCTCGGCGGGTGTGCCGTCGGGGTTCACGGCACGGGTCGCGTCGTAGTGGTGCCGCTCGTAGTTCTGTACGCCGATGAAGTCGTCCTCGCGCGCGAGCTCCAGCCAGGGCTGGTAGACCTCGGCGCGCTTGCGGTCCCGCAGGGTGGGATCCGGGCCGTGGACGAGGTCGTCCACGATCGCGATCGACAGGCCGACGGGAAGATCCGCGCGACGCGCCTTGATCGCCGCGCGAGCCGCGCGGTGCCCCGCGGCCTGGCCCGCGAGCAGGGCGCCGGCCTCCTCGGCGAGCGTGATGTTGGTGAGGCGGTAGCGCTCGACGCCGGTCGCCCGGGTGCAGGCCTCCAGCGTCTCCCGCTCCAGGTCCCGGACGAAGTCGGGCAGCCCGGCCCAGGCCAGCATCGGCGGCAGGTTGGGTTCGTTCATCGTTACCGCCACCGCGATCCGGTCGCCGAAGGCCGCCATGATCCGGTCGCAGAAGCGCGCGAACCGTTCCGGGGCTTCGGCGTCCAGCCATCCGCCGCGCGCGGCGAACCAGTGCGGGGCGACGAAGTGGTGGAACGTGACGACCGGGGCGAGACCTCGCTCGACGCAGTGGTCGACGATCGCCTCGTAGTGGGCCAGCGCGGCGGCGGAGAACTCGCCTTCGACGGGCTCGACGCGTGCCCACTCGACGGAGAAGCGGTAGGCGTCGAGGTTCATGGCGGCGGCCAGGTCGACATCCTCGCGCCAGCGTTCCCAACCGTTGCACGCCTTGCCCGAGCGCTCTTTGAAGACGGTCGGTGTCACGTTCTCGGCGAACCAGCAGTCGCTGGTCACGTTGTCGCCCTCGGTCTGATGGCCGGCACTGGCCACTCCCCAGAGGAAGCCGTCGGGGAACTGGTGCATGGGATCTCCCTAGGTGGTGCGCGGTCAGTGGGTCGCAAGTGGTGCGGGGGTCAGTGGGCCGTACGAAGCGCGGCGACCTCGTCGAGGCGATGGCAGGCCGCGGAGGTGCCACCGGTGCCGGTGCCGATGAGAGGCGGCCGCTCGGTGCGGCAGAGGTCCCCCGCGTGCGGGCACCGGTTCACGAACGGACAGCCCGTCGGTGCCGCCGCGGCTGTCCCGGCCGCGCCGATGCCCAAGGATTCGCGCGCGGCGCGGCGGAGAGCCTGCTCGGCCGGATGGGGCACAGGTGCGGCCGCGGTGAGCGCCACGGTGTAGGGGTGACGCGGTTCCTGGGTCACCGATTCGACATCGCCCTGCTCCATCACCTGGCCGCGGTAGAGGACCACGACCCGCTGGGAGAGGAACCGGACGACGCCCAGGTCGTGCGCGATGAAGAGCAGCGCGAGTTGTCGCCGGTCACGCAGATCGGCCAGCAGGTTCAGCACCTGCGCCTGGGTGGAGAGATCGAGAGCGCTGACCGGCTCGTCGAGCACGATCACCCTCGGGTCGCAGACCAGGGCGCGGGCGATCGCCACGCGCTGACGCTGGCCGCCGGAGAGCTGCGCGGGAGAGCGGTCGATCGCATCGCTCGGCAGACCGACCGCCTCGAGCGCCTCCCGGGCCCGCTGCCACTGCTCCGGCTTCGGGACGCGCAGCACTCGTAGCGGCTCCACCAGGGTCTGGCCGATGCTCTGGACCGGGTTGAGCGAGGAGTAGGGGTCCTGGAAGACAGCGCGCAGGTCGATCGCGCTGACCCGGCGCTGTCGCAGCGAGGCCGTGGTGATGTCCGTTCCGTTCAGCGTGATCGACCCGGAACTCGCCGCCTGAAGTCCCAGGATCGCCTTGCCGATGGTCGACTTGCCGGAGCCGGACTCACCGACCAGCCCGAGGGTCTCGCCCGGCGCGATGTCGAAGCTGACCCCGTCGACGGCGGGAGGCGTCCTGTGACGGCGTCCGTAGTGAACGACGAGATCCCGCACGCTGAGGGCTGGCTGGTTCATCGGACGACTCCGGATTCGTTCGGCATGACCGTGCTCGGCGCCAGGGCCGACGGGTGGATGCAGCGCACGGCTCCCGCTCCGTGCGCCGGCGCCGCCGCGATCGGCTCGTGGCATTCGGGGGTGACCAGGGGGCACCGGCTCGCGAACCGGCAGCCGGTGGGCCAGTCCTTCGGCGCCGGCACCGTGCCCGGGATCGAGGGCAGCCGGTCCGGGACCGTCTCCCCCTGCGGGATGTGGGGGTTCGCGCTCAGCAGCGCGCTCGTGTAGGGATGCGCGGCGTGGTCCAGGACCTCGGCGACGGTCCCGGACTCGACCACTTGACCGGCGTACATGACGGCGACGTCGTCGCACAGGTCCGCCACCACACCGAGGTCGTGACTGACCAGGACGACCGACAGGCCGGTGCCGCGCACCAGCGAGCGCAGCAGGCTGAGGATCTCCGCCTGCACGGTCACGTCCAGAGCGGTGGTCGGCTCGTCGGCGATCAGGAGCTTCGGCGAGCCGGTGAGCGCGAGAGCGATGCAGACGCGCTGGGCCATGCCGCCGGACAGTGCGTGAGGGTGGCTGCGCAGGATGCGCTCGGGGTCGACGATGCCGACCTGGGCGAGCAGGTCGAGCGCGATGCGGCGGGCCTCGTCGCGGCCGACCCCGCGGAAGCGGCGGATGGGCCGGGTGAGCTGATGGCCGATGGAGAACATCGGGTCGAGCGCCACCATCGGCTCCTGCGAGATCATCGCGATGTCCCGGCCGCGGACGTCCTGGTACTGCTTGTCGGAGAGCCCGACCAGTTCCCGGCCCTCGAAGAGGATGGAGCCGCCGCTGACCTCGACGCCGTCGGGCAGCAGTCCCATCAGCGACCGTGCGGTCATCGTCTTGCCGCACCCGGACTCGCCGACCAGGCCGAGGACGGTGCCGGGCCGGACCGACACCGAGACACCGGTGACCAGTTCCGTGCCCTCCACGACGCCGACGTGCAGATCGCGCACCTCGAGCAGGGCTCCGTCGGTCCGAGGGGATGCCTCGCCCCCGGCCGGAGCCGCTGCCGGAGGCCGAACCGCTCGTCGCGCGGGGCGGCGGGCGGAGGCGGTCCGCTCCCGCTCACCGGCCAGGGCGTCGGCGATCTGGTTGGCGGCGATCACGGTCAACGCGAGCACGACACCGGTGGGAACCATCATCCAGGCGTCGTCGTAGATGTGCTGCTGGGCGTCGCCGATGAGGCCGCCCCAGCTCGGCGCCGGTATGGCGGGCCCATAACCCATGAACGCCAGGCCGGCCTCGATCAGGATGCCGAGCGCGAAGAGCTGCGCCGCCTGGACCGCGATCGTGGTCGCCATGCCGGGCAGCACGTGACGCACGTTCACCAGGAAGGAGCCGACGCCGTTCACCTTCGCCGCGTCGACATAGAGGCGGGTGCGCAGCGCCTGGGCCAGCGCGAGCAGGATCCGGTACACCGGCGCCGCGAGCAGAAGCCCGAGAACGGCCATGATGGCCCAGACGTGGACCCCCACCGCGCCGACGAAGGCGAGCAGGATCACGGTGGTCGGCAGTGCCAGGAGCAGCTCGGCGACGCGGCTGAGGGGCCCTTCGACCCTGCGGCCGTGCTCGGCCGCGAGCAGCGCCATCGGCACGCCGACGCAGAAGGCCACGGCCACGGACAGCAGTGCCGGGCCGATCGAGATCCAGCCACCGGTGACGATCCGGGAGAAGATGTCGCGGCCCAGCTCGTCGGTGCCGAGCCAGTGCCCGCCCGAGGGGCCTGCCAGGGCGTGAGCGAGGTCCTGCTGGTCGACCTGGAACGGCACCCACCAGTGCGCGGTCGCCGAGGCGATCGCGATCGCGGCCAGCCATACGAGCGCGAGCACGGTGGCGGGGCGGCGCAGCGCGGCCGGCGGTCGGTGCCGGCCGGACGTCGGCTCGGACGCCACGGGCACCTGGACGGTTTCGGTGAAGGCGTTCACGCGGCACGAACCTTCGGGTCGAGGGCGGCGAGGACGAGGTCGAGGAGCAGATTGGTGACGACCACGACCACGGTGGCGATGACGACGACGCCCTGGACGGCGGGGAAGTCGTGGGTGTTGATCGCGCCCTGTGCGGCCTGGCCGAGACCGGGGAGCGCGAAGAGCTGCTCGATGATGACCGAGCCGCCGAAGAGGGCGATGAACTGGATGCCGATCACCGACACCACCGGCGCACCGGCGAAGCGCAGCGCGTGCAGGTAGCGGATCCGCCAGACCGGCGTACCGAGGGCCCGCAGAGTGCGGATGTGCTCCTGCCGCAGCGCGTCGGCCATGCCGGCCCTGGTCGTGCGGGCGATGATCGCGGCTCCGGTCAGCCCCAGCGCGAGCACCGGGAGAACCAGACTCTGGACGTACTGCGCCGGCGAGGTCATGAACCCGACGTAGCCGGTGGCGGGCAGCAGACGCGCCTTCACCGAGAGGACGTACACCAGCAGGATGCCGAGCCAGAACTGCGGCAGGGAGAGCATGATCCCGCTGCTCACCGTGATCAGGCGATCGAGTCTGCCGCGTCGCACCGCCGCCACGACTCCGGCCAGGATCCCCAGGATCGCGCTGAACAGGGTCGCGAAGACGGCCATCGAAGCGGTGACCGGTACGCGCTGCATCAGGTCCGGCCAGATGCCGTGACCGTCGATCAACGAGACCCCGAGGTCGCTGCGGACCGCGTGTCCCAGCCAGCTCGCGTACTGGGCGACGAGCGGACGGTCCCAGCCGAGCCGGACGTTCTCCGCCGCGATCTGGGCCCTGGTAGCCCCTTCCCCGGCGGTGATGGCTCCCGGGCTGCCGCCGGAGGCGTGCACCAGGAGGAAGCTCAGGACGGAGGCCACCAGGACGGTGACGACACCGAGCCCGACACGACGGGCGACGTAGGTGAACATGACATGAGTTCCTTTCCGAGATCACGGCACCGAGCGCGCTGTCCCGTCGGTCGGCCGACGATCCCGAGGACCGCCGGCCGACCGCGGGGGAACGGTCAGGCGACCGGCTTGAAAGAGCTCAGCAGCGGGTAGCCGTCGGTGCCGGGATAGGTCGGCGTCTTGAGCACCTTGGCGTTGTAGCCGGCGTACGCGTACTGCTCGGCGACCGGGATCAGCCAGCCCTCGTCGATCAGCGCGCCGTTCAGCTTCTTCAGCGCGGCGGGGTGGTCCGGGCCGGAGGCGTTCGACGCCGCCCCGAGCGCGGCCCCGATCACCGGGTTCTGCGTCTTGTGCGGGTTGGCGAAGCCGCCCACGAGAACCCCCGCGGTGACGCCGATCTCGTTGCTCATCGTCAGCGGGATGAAGCCGAGCGGCTGGGTGTTGACCGCGGCGAAGAGCTGGCCGGTCGAGGTGGTGACGTCGATCTTCATGGTGACGCCGATCGCCTTGAACTGGTTCTGCAGGAACTCCAGCGCGGCCTGAATGGTCGGGCTGGCGGTGATGGTGAACGAGAACCCGTTCGGGTAGCCGGCCTGGCTCAGTGTCTGCTTCGCCTTGGCGACGTCGTAGGCGTATTGGGTGTTCAGCGCGGGGTCGTAGCCGGGCGAGGACTTGGGGAAGGCGTTGGCTGTCGGCTCGGCGCCCTTGGCCACGGTCTTGACGAAGGCGTCCCGGTCGATCGCGTAGCTCAGTGCCCGGCGGACGTCCTTGTCGGCGAACGGCTTCGAGGTGACCCCGGTCTTGTCGAAGACCAGCAGGTCCAGCATCGTGCCGCCGTTCTTGGCCAGCGAGACGCCGTTGGACGCCGCCGTCTGCTCGGTGGACGTGTCGATGAGCGACACGTCCGTCTGCCCGGAGATCTGCGCGTTCAGACGAGCGTTCTTGTCCAGGTACGGCTTGTAGGCGATCGTCCGGAACGGGTAGGTGCCCGCGTTCGTGCCGGGCCGGCGGCTCATCGTGTAGCTGCTGCCCTTGACTGCGGCGTTCATCTTGTACGGGCCCGAGCCGTCCGGGCCCTGGTTGAGCAGGCTCGGGTCACTGATCGCCTTCGCTCCGACGATCGCCCCGGGGACGCCCATGAGGTTCGTCTGGAACGACCCCTGCGCAGCGGGGAAGGTGAGCACGACGGTGTCCGCGCTCGGGGCCTCGACGTCCTTGATCTCGGTCGAGCCGCCCTTGGCGAAGCCGGAGTAGGCCTGCAGCTTGGAGTTGCTGCGACGGTCGAGGTTCGCCTTGACGAGCTGAGCGGTGAGCTTGGAGCCGTCGGTGAAGGTGACACCGGACTTCAGCTTCAGCGTCATCCGGGTCTTGGCCTTGTTGTAGCTGAAGGTCGAGACGAGCTCGGGGACGGGCTGACCGTCGGCGCCCTCCGCGAAGAGCGACTGGTAGACCGACTCGTAGAAGAGTCGCTGGCCACCGCCGTAGAGCAGCGGGTCGTAACCCTGCGGTGCCGGGTCGGAGTCGTAGCCGATGGTGAGTGTGGTGCTCGAGGCACCACCAGCGCTGTTCGTCGAGGAGCCGCACGCCGCCAGAGAGACGGTGGCTGTCGCCAGAGCCAGCGTGCTGACTCCCAGACGCTTGAAGGTGAAGCCGGTCATCGAAGCCTCTCGGGTTGTCCAGGTCGGGGTCTTGGCCCGACTTGGGGAGAACAATGAGTGGCGCCAGTCACACAAGTCAGCAATGATTGCCATTGATTGAAACGCGCGCTTAATCGGAAGGTGCTATTCGTGAGCGAGACGGCTGCCGCCCCGGCCCCACGCCGGGGCAAGCGCCCACCGCAGGGAGAACCCGTCATCGACCGGGCGCTGTCGCTGCTCGAGGCGTTCGACGCGACACGGCGGCATCTGACGTTGCGCGAGCTGAGCGGGCTCAGCAACATTCCGGTCAGCACGACGCTGCGGCTGGCCAACCGGCTGCTCGCCTGGGGTGCTCTCGAGCGGGACGAAGCCGGCCGGTACTCGATCGGCCTGCGGCTGCTGGAGGTCGCCTCACTCGCCCCGCGCGGTCACGGTCTGCGCCAGACGGCTCTGCCCTTCATGAGCGACCTGGGAGCGGTCACGCACCAGCACGTGCAACTCGCGGTCCGCGACGGTCTTGAGGCGACGCTGGTCGAGCGTCTCTCGGCGCACCGGGCGGTCCACGTGCGGTACCGGGTCGGCGGCAAGATGCCGCTGCACGCGACCGGCATGGGGCTGGCGCTCCTCGCCTTCGCACCGGCCGAGGTGCAGGACGAACTGCTCGCGCGGCCGCTGCACAGCGAGCCGGACAAGGCGCTGATTCCGGCCTCGGTGATACGGCGCACGCTCGCCGAGGTGCGCAGGGAGCGGGTGGCCATCTTCCGTCGTACCGAGCTGGAGACGCTGGTGGCGGTGGCGGCGCCGATCTTCGACGAGCGCGACGAGGCGGTCGCCGCGATCGGCGTGCTGCTCCCCGAACGCGAGGCGCAGCCACGCCGGCTCACCTACGCGGTGCGGATCGCCGCGCAGAGCATCTCGCGCGCCCTCGGCGCCCCCAGCGCGGCCTTGCCGACGGCGGCGCTCAGGACGTGAAGGTGTGCCGGCCGGGGCCGACCACATCTGCTTCACCGTTCGGCAGGACGATCTCGGCGGTCGTGCCCGGGGGCACGACGACCTCGAGAAGCAGCCGGCCGCCTGTGAGCTGCCAGGCCGACTCGATGCGTCCATGGGGCGACTCGAGTGCCGCGGAGGCCGCGGTGAGACCGCCGCCGGGAAGCGGGGCCACCCGGAAGCGGCGGTAGGCCGGATCGAGGGGCCGCAGCCCCGCGGTGTGACGGTGGAGGAAGCTGATCACCGCCCCCTTCGAGTAGTGGTTGAGCGACTCGTGGGGCGTGCCGTCGTCCGCGATCCCGTTCCAGCGCTCCCAGACCGTGGTCGCACCGCGATCGATCATGTGCAGCCAGGACGGCGGACCGTCCTGGAACAGGAGCTCGTAGGCAAGATCCGACTCGCCGTGTTCGGCCAGCACCGGCAGGAGGAAGGGCGTCGCCAGGAAGCCGGTGCCGACATGGGTGCCCGCGGCCCGGACGAGGCCGACGAGCTGCGCCACGGCGTTCGGCACGGCCTCCCCCGGAATGAGCCCGAAGGTCAGCGCCCGCGCGAGGTTGGCCTGTGTGGCCGGGCGCACCGTGCCGTCGGCGGCGAGGAACTCGGTGCGCCAGGCGGCGGTGACGCGGGCGGCGAGCTCGGCGTACCGCGCCGACTCCGCCGGCTTGTCGAGCACCTCGGCGATACGGGCCATCAGCCCCGCCGAATGCGCGAAGTACGCCGTGGCGACATCGCTCTTGTCGGCGGCCACGAAGGCGCCGAAGTCGTCGACCTCGTTGCCCGGCTCCAGCCACTCGCCCCAGTGGAAGCCCGTGTCCCACAGGTGGCGCTCGTGCGCCGCCTCGGGGCCGGTGCGACCGGGGTGCCGGCCGGTGGCGGCCATCCGCTCGGCGCGGCCGACCCAGCGCACCATGTTCGGCCACAGATCGGCCAGGATCCGCTCGTCGCCGTACGCGCGGTAGAGCTCCCAGGGCACGATGACGACGGCGTCACCCCAGCCCGCCGAACCCTGCAACGGCGCGGTGGGACCGTGCGGGCCCTCTGCCGGGCCGTGCGGCGAGATGTTGGCGATCGTGCCGTCGGGCCATTGCTCGATCGCGACGTCGCCCAGCCATTTGGCCGAGAATCCGGCGACGTCGTACAGGAACGCGGCCGTCGGCGCGTAGAGCTGCCAGTCGCCGGTCCACCCCGCCCGCTCCCGGTGGGGACAGTCGGTGGGGATCTCGCAGGCGTTGTCGCGGAAGCTCCACACAGCGGCCTCGTGAAGCCGGTTGATCCGCTCGTCGCTGCACGAGAACCATCCGGTACGGCGCATATCGCTGTGCACCACGACGCCCGTGACGTCCTCCGGTGTCAGATCGTCGGGATGACCCTCGACGGTGACGTACCGGAAGCCGTGGGTCGTGTGCCGCGGCTCGAACACGTCACCGGGCCGGCCGGCGGAGATGACGCGGTCGACCTGCCCGGCGGGAAGGGGCGCGGGCAGGAACGGCACCGCGGGTCTGAGGTGGTCGGTCGTGAGATCGCCATCCTTGTCGAGCGCCTCACCGTGTACGAGCGTCACCTCGCCGCCCGCCGGGCCGAGGTTGCTCAGACGGATCCAGCCGTTGATGTTCTGGCCCAGGTCGACGAGTTGCCGGTCGTCGCCGCGTCGTACCACCGACCTCGGGCGTAGTTCTTCGATGCGACGTGTCGGTGGCGCGGGCGACCAGAACAGCGTCTCGTAGCCGAGGCCGGCCGGCTCCACGGGGCGCCATCCGGCCGCGTCGGTGGCACGCCGGTCGTCGGTCACACCGTCGATCAGGTCGGCGCGGACGAGGCTCGACGGCCGTGACTCCCAGCCCGCGTCGGTGCCGAACACTTCGGTGGTGCCGTCGGCGTACTCCACGTGCAACTGCGCGAGGAACGCGGTGCGTTCGCCCCACTGATCGACCGCACGGAAGATCCCGACCTGGCCGCGGAACCAGCCGTCGCTGAGCAGCGCCGTCCAGGTGACCGGCCCCGGCCGGAGCAGCGGAGTGGCATCGTAGGCCTGTACCGGCACCCGGGCCGAGTAGTGCGTGTACCCGGGGGTCAACTCGAGATCGCCGACCCGGACCCCGTCGAGGAAGG
The DNA here is from genome assembly GCF_036226925.1 of Streptomyces sp. NBC_00659. Taxonomy (NCBI): domain Bacteria; kingdom Bacillati; phylum Actinomycetota; class Actinomycetes; order Kitasatosporales; family Streptomycetaceae; genus Streptomyces; species Streptomyces sp. NBC_00659. Next base: position 1,207,021 of record NZ_CP109031.1, read on the forward strand.
TCTCGTAGAGACCGTGCGCGGTCGCGTAGAGCCGGGCGCGGCGAACCGGCTGACGGATGGTCAGGCGACCGCGCAACTCATAGGCGGGGCGCGGGGCTTGTGGGAGCGGGTCCGGTTCGCCGGGCCGGATCCACGAAGCGGTCCAGTCGCCGGCGGCGAGCAGGCCCGTCTCGAAGCTCGCCGCGGCAGACCAGCCGGACTCCCCTCGATCGGTCCGCACCCGCACCCGCCAGCTCACCGGCTGCGCCGACCCGACCGGATCGAAAGGCCATGCCTCAAGGACGGTCCCGGCGGACTCGACCCAGTCCGAGTCGTGCACGGCACCACCGAACTCCGCCCGGATCCGGTACGCCGTCTGCGTGCGCGTGCCCTCCGGGAGCCGCCAGGACAGCCGGGGCGCGGGTTCACCGAGCCCGAGCGGAGAACCGAGGTGCTCGACTGCCGGCGTGGTCGGCGCGCTCATGCGTCGAGGGGCACGGGCCGGCCGACCGTGGCTGCGATCAGGTCCAGCGCTGCGGCGGTCGGCCCCAACGTGGCCGGGAGATTGAGGTAGCCGTGCATCATCGAGCGCACCATCACCTGGCGCACGTCCACGCCCGCGGCCGCGAGCGCCGCCGCGAAGGCCTCGCCGGAGACCCTCAGGTCGTCGTACTCGGCGTTGAGCACCAGCGTCGGGCACATCCCTCGCAGGTCGGCCAGGATCGGGAAGGCGTATCCGTCGGCCTTGCTGAGTGGGCCACCGAGATAGTTGTGATTGAAGAAGCCGTGCATCTCCGGCGGGAAGTGGAGCACCTTGGGCACGTGGCTCATCAGCCCGGCCAGCTCGGGACCGAGCGGCGGGAGCACCGCGTGCGCGACGCCGTAGGCGAAGATCAGGTGGGCGGGGGGCCGGCGGTCCTCGTCGCGCAGCTTCAGGGCGGCTCCCGCGGCGAGGTTGGCGCCGGCACTGGCCCCGCCGACCGAGATCCACGCGGGGTCGACACCCAGTTCGGCCGCGTTCTCGCGGACCCAGCGCACCGCGGCCACGACGTCGTCGTGGGGCACCGGGTAGTGCACGCCGTTCTGACACAGTCTGTAGTCGACCGAGACCACGACCGCGTCGGCGCGCCGCGCCACCTCCCGCGAGGTCCAGTCCGCCTCGGGCATGTCCAGGTCGCCCATCATGAAGGCGCCGCCGTGCATCCACACGAGTGCGGGCCGCCCGGTCGCTCCTGGACGCTCGCCGTAGACCCGTACCGGCACCGGACCGTGCGGTCCGGGCGCCTGTGTCGCGCGCACCGGGACGTCGGGGACTTCGTAGTCCGGCCAGGACTCGAAGGCGACCCGCCGCTCGGCGTACTGGGGGTCCTCGAAGAAGGCTTGCATGCTGGGAACACCCTCGATGTGCGCGAAGCGCTGGAGGGTCTCAGGATGAATCGGCATGCGTCGCAGCGTTCCGGTCGCGCTGATCCACGTCACCCGGCCGCGCCATTGAATGGAACGTCAGGACCGGCTGAACGGAACGTCAGGACCGGCCCGAGTACCGGAGCCGGCGGACCCGGACCGCGCCCTCGGTCGCGAACGGCCCGACGACCCGGCCCGTGAACGCCTTGGCGGTCTCGAAGCACCAGTGCCGGCCGTCCAGTTCGGCAAGCGTCACGTCGTCGTCGCCCACCCGGGCCGTCAACCGGATCCGGTCGCCCCCGACCGCACCGGCGGCGAAGTCGGCCGGGGGCGGCGCCATGGCGATGGTGAGCTCGACGTCTCCGCACGGCAGGGTGGCGTGCCAGGTCCGGTCGAACCCCGCCACCACCACCCGCGCCTCGACCTCGACCCCGGTTCCGGTGACGCGGGCTTCCAGCGCCACCAGGTTGTCCTCCGCGTTGCGGAACGCGAGGCCCCCGCGGCCCTCCCGAACGTCGAGGACAGCGCTCACCACGGCGCCCAGGTGCCGCTGCCGACGCCCGACGAAGGCCGGTCGTGGGCCGTCCAGCCCAGTGTGACCGGGACTGCGGCGGATGAGGAGACCGTCGGGCGTGGGAGTGGCGACCGCGGTCGGCAACTGGCGTACGGCGATCCAGACCGGGTCGGTCAGCGCGTCCGGCGCGCCGAGGTCGTAGGTGACCTCCTCGTCCGGCACCGGCGGCAGCTCGGTCAGCCGCGCGCCCGGCCAGTCGTCGGTCCAGTCGACGTCGGCCAGGAAGGTCTCGCGGCCGAGGGGCGAGAACGACTGCGCCAGCCCCACCGGCCGGACCCCGAGGCAGACGAGCGCCGTCCCCGCGTCGGTCTCGACCAGGTCGGCGTGGCCGAGGTTCTGCTCCGGCCGGCCGGTACCGGCGGCGGTGAGGACCGGATTGCCCGGGCAGCTCTCGAACGGTCCGTCGGGCGTGGGAGCGCGGGCCACGGTGACGGCGTGGCCGCGGTCCGTGCCTCCTTCGGCCACCACCAGGTACCACCAGGCGCCACGGCGGTAGAGGTGCGGGCCCTCGGGGGAATAGCCGCCGCTGCCGGCCCAGACCGGACGGGGCGTGTCGATGGCCCGGCCGGTCGTCAGGTCGACGCGGACCTGCTGGATCGGGTCGGGATGGCGGGCGAACGTGACGATCGCGGTGCCGTCGTCGTCCCAGGCGAGATCGGGGTCGATCCCGTCGACGGCGGGGATGCTCACGCCGTCGCTCCACGGGCCGGCCGGATCGGTCGCCGTGAAGACGACGCAGCCCCGGCCGCCGAGGAAGACGGTGACGATGAGGTAGAAGAGGCCGTCGCGGTGGCGCAGTGTCGGGGCCCAGACTCCGCCGGGCGTCGGAATCCGCTCGAGCTCGACCTGCTCAGGTCTGGTCGCCACGTGCCCGATCTGACGCCAGTCCCGTAGATCGGTGCTGTGGTAGACCGGCAGGCCCGGCAGGTATTCGAACGACGAGGTGACGAGGTAGTAGTCGTCGCCGACCCGCACCACGCTGGGGTCCGGGTTGAATCCCGGGATCAGCGGACGGGTCATGGAGTGACGAGCTTCTGCAGGAAGACGAGCGACTCCTGTTGCAGGGCGGGCACGTCCTCGGCGCCGTCCCAGAAGTGGCTCGCGCCGGGCACGAGCACCAATTGCGCGGACCCTCCCGCCGCGGTCTGGGCCGTGGTGAAGTCGACGCTCTGCGCGGTCGGCACCATCGTGTCGCTGTCGCCGTGCATGACCAGCACGGGCGGCGCGTCGGCACGCACGTGGTGGATCGGGCTGGCCTCGCGGGCCAGGTCCGGGACCTCCGCGGCAGGCGCTCCCAGGAAGAGTGCCTCGCGCGTCCCGGGATCGACGGGGTCGGGCATGGCGGTGAGGTCGGTGACCGGGAACCACGCGACCGCTCCGGCCACGGCGGAGCCGGTGAGTGCGGCCAGCAGGGCGAGGTGCGCACCGGCGGAGTCGCCCCAGAGGAACACCTGCCCCGCGCGGACCCCGTGGGGCGCCATGACCTCGGCCACGGCCTCGACCGCGGCGCGGACGTCGTCGGCCGCGGCCGGGTAGGTCGCCTCGCCACTGAGCCGGTAGTCGATCGCCGCCACCGCGAAGCCCGCCCGCACCATCGCGGGGTAGAAGTCCTCACCCAGGCGCGGCAGCGGGTGCCGACGCGAACCGCGTCGCCATCCACCGCCGTGTACGTGGACGATGACCGGCACCTCGACCGTGCCCGCCGCGGACACCGCGTCGGGCAGGTACAGGTCGAGCTCCAGCGGGCGGAAGCCCGGGACCACGGCGTACTCGACGTCGTCGAACCGCCTCATGCCGCCACACCGCGCGTGAGCTGCTCGGCGCCCTTGTGGAACCGGCCGCCCTGCACGATGGCGACGAGGTTGTCGGCGTCCTGCAGCACGGTCACGTCCTTCGTCGGGTCTCCGTCCACGACGAGGATGTCGGCCAGGTATTCCGGCGCCAGGAGGCCGACCGGGAGGTCGAGGACCTGACCTCCGTGGAAGGTGGCCGCCTTGAGTGCCTCGAGCGGGCTGTATCCGAAGAGCTTGACGAAGAGTTCGAGGTCGCGGGCGTTGCGGCCGATCGGGTTGTTGGGGAAGCCGTAGTCTCCGCCCGGCAGCACGCGCAGGCCGCGCCTGCGGAGCTCGGGGTAGAGCTTCGTCATAGCGTCGAGCGCCTTCACCGAGCCCATCTTCCGGGCCGTCGCGGTGTCGATGCCGAACTCCTCGCCTTCGTGGACGTTGGCCCACATGATGCCGACAGCAGGCGAGAGGAAGACCGAGTCCTTCGCCTCTTCGAGGAGCTCGATCGCCTCCTGGTCGGCGTAGGAGCAGTGGTAGATCGAGCGGAAGCCGCCGGCGACCGCCCGCTTGATCGACTCGGGGTTCTGGGCATGGCAGTTGAGCCAGACACCGGACTCGCGCGCCTGCTGACCGGCGGCCTGTGCCTCCTCGGCGCTGTACTGCGTCACCATCGACCCGCCCTCGAAGAAGACGTCGTCGTTGCTCATCAGCAGCTTGACGCTGTCGAAGCCGATCGCGGCCTGCTCACGTATGAACGCGCGCACCGCGTCCGGCCCCGTCTTCTGTTCGCGCGGGCCGTCGGGGCCCATCTGCACCGGGTTGTTGTCGCGCTCGAACGACGCGGCACGCATCCGCGGTCCCACCGCGGCGCCGGCCTTGATCTGATCGCGGAGGATCACCTCGGTCGGCACGGGGGTCAGCGAGCCGGCCGAGTAGGCGCTGGTGAAGCCCTGGTCGAGCAGGATGCGCGCGTTGCGCTTCGCGATCTCGAGGTGCTCGTCCGGCGTCGGCATGTGATGGAAGAAGCTGACGTCCAGCGGCGGGTTGAAGGAGGTGTCTATGTGACCGACGGCCGAGGGGAAGGTCAGATGGCAGTGCGACTCGATCATGCCGGGCATGACCGTCCTGCCGGTGCAGTCGACGACCTGGTCGCCCGGTTGCGCCTGTACGCCACCGCCGACGACCACCGCCTCGATCGTCTCGCCGCGGACGACCACGTCGGCGCGGACGGCCGGGGCGCCCGAGCCGTCGAAGACGTTGCCATTGACGAAGAGGATGCGCTGATCGGACATGTCAGGCTCCGATCATGTTGTAGCCGCCGTCGGCGACGAAGTAGCTGCCGGTGATGTGCTGGGCGTCCGCGGTCGCGAGGAGGAGCGCCGTGCCGGCGATCTCCTCGGGCTTCGGGATGTGGTGCATCGGGGTCATCTCCCGCAGCTTCTCACCGCGTCCGTTCTTGTAGTCCTCACGGTTGAGCATGCGTTCGGTCTCCATGAATCCGGGCGCGAAGGTGTTCACCCGGACCTTGGGCGCGAACGCCTGGGCGTAGGACTTGGTGATGCCGAGGATGCCGTACTTCGCGGCCGCGTACTGCGGAGCCCTCGCGCTGCCACGGACCACGACCGTGGAACCCACGTTGACGATCGAGCCGCCGCCCGGCTGCTCCAGCATCCGGGAACCGAACTCGTGGGTGCACACCAGGGTGCCCTTGAGATCGACGGCGAGTGTGTGGTCGACCGCCTCCTCGGTGATCTCACGCCACGACATCTGGTCGCTGGCCATGTCGCCCACGTTGTTGATCGCCACGTCGACCCGGCCGAAGTGGCCCCACACCTCGTCGGCCATGCGCGTGATCTGCGCCCATTCGACGATGTCGGCCTGGACGAGGAAGGCCTTGCGCCCCTCGGCCTCGACCCGGTCGGCCGTACGGCGCGCGCCCGCCTTCGAGCTGCGGTAGTGGATCGCCACGTCGGCACCCTCCTGGGCCGCCCGGACGGCGATCTCGGCGCCGAGGCCGGTACCGGCACCGGTGACCAGGACGACCTTGTCGGTGAATCGCTGCGGAAGATTCATGGGTCTGCCTTTCAGACGAGGGTGCGACCGCCGTCGACGTACATGACGTGGCCCGTCACGAACGCGGACTGCGGGGAACAGAGGAACAGCAGGGGTGCGACGACGTCGTCGGCGGTGCCGAGCCGGCCTGCCGGAACGAGACCGACCATGCCTTCGCGCATGCCGGGCTTGTCGAGGTAGGCGCGCGTCAGGTCGGTCTCGGTGTAACCGGGCGCGATGGCGTTGACCGTGACGCCGTGCGGCGCCCACTCGCGAGCCATGACGCGGCAGAGCTGGTTGATGCCGCCCTTGGTGGCGGCATACGGAGCGTGGTTGGCGTGCGCCAGCAGTCCGGAGACCGAGGACAGCAGGACGATCCGGCCGTAACCGCCGGACACCATCAGGGCGCCGGCCGCCTGAGCGCTCCACACGGCGCTCTTGAGGTTGACGTCGATGATCCGCTCCCAGACGTCGTCGGGCGTCTCGAGCACCGGGCGCCGGTCGTTGATGCCGACCGCGTGCACGAAGACGTCGAGGCCGCCCATCGTCCCGGCGCTCTCGGCGACCGCGGCACGAGCGCCCTGCGGGTCGGTGAGGTCGGCCGCGCGGGTCGTGATCGAGAGTCCCGCCTCCACGGCCTGCTGCGCGAGGGCGGCAAGTCGCTCCTCGTCGACGTCCGTGACGGTCACGCGGGCACCGTGCCGGGCGAGGCCGAGGGCCGCGGCCGCACCGATGCCTCCGGCACCGGCCACCAGGGCCGAGCGATGTTCGAGTCCGAGCCAGTCATCCATGCGAGGGATGAAAGGCGATGGCGTGTGATCCGTACTACGTTCGTTTCAATCATTGGAACGTGCGGAAGTACGGAATTGCGATGCCATTGCTTGGCACAGCACTGCATGTACTCCGGTGCGCGCACGACACTCGGCGCCATGACACGGCTGCCCCGCCTCACCCCAGGCGAACTCGACCTCGACCAACGCTCCCTCTACGACGCGATCACCGGAGGGCCCCGCGCCGGCGGTCCCCAGCTCTTCGCCCTCACCGACGCACAGGGAAGACTCAACGGCCCCTTCAACGCGATGCTGTTCGCACCCAGGGTCGGGGCGGCCCTCCAGGAGCTGGGCTCGGCGATCCGTTACCGGACCTCGCTCAGCGATCGAATCCGCGAACTCGCCGTCCTGGCGGTCGCGGCCCAGTGGGACTCGGCCTTCGAGCGCTACGCCCACGAGCCGATCGGCAGGGCCGCGGGTCTGACCGACGCGGAGATCGCCGCGGTGAACGCCGGCACGGCACCCGAACTCTCGGACCCCGCCGAAGCCGCCGCCCTCGAACTGGTGCGGGTGCTGGTCGCGCGGGGTGACGCCGACGACGCCGTCTTCGAGCGGGCCGTTTCATTGAACGGCATGGAGGCGGTGGTGGAGCTCACCACCCTGGTGGGCTACTACGTGACGCTCGCGCTGCAGTTGCGCGTCTTCCGCGTCGGACTGCCAGGAGACTCCGCATGAAACTCGTGACCTTCAACGACGGTCAGGTCGGCTACGTCGACGGGGAGGCCGTCGTCGAGCTCGACGTCCCGTCGATGCGCGACTACTTCGAGCAGGAAGGGAGGGTCGAGGAGACCGGGCGCCGGTTCCCGCTCGGGGAGGTCACCCTGCGGGCGCCGATCGTGCCGAAGAAGTTCTTCCACACCGCCGGGAACTTCACCGACCACCACGACGAGCTGACCGCCGTCGACTGGTCGCACCCGGTGCACAAGGGGATCGTCTTCTTCCAGAACGTCGACGCGATCATCGGTCCCGACGAGCCGATCGTGTACCCCGAGGGGCTCACCAAGGAGCTCGACTACGAACTCGAACTGGCCATCGTGATCGGCAAGAGCGGCAAGTTCTTCGGCCCGGAGGAAGCCGAGGACTACATCGCCGGCTACACGGTCTTCAACGACATCACCGCGCGTGACATCCAGCGCCGCGAGATGCAGTCGGGCGTCTTCTCCTTCTCGAAGGGGATCGACACCTTCTGCCCCATCGGCCCCTGGATCGTCACGAAGGACGAGCTTCCCGACCCGCACGCGCTCGCGATGGAGCTCCGGGTCAACGGCGAGCGGCGTCAGACCGGCAACACCGAGAAGATGATCATCTCGATCCCGCACCTGGTCGCCTACCACTCGGCCCAGGGCTACACGGCCGGCGACATCATCACCACCGGCACCATCTCGGGCGTCGCCGCCGTGCAGCCGAATCCGTTCGACTTCTACCTCCAGCCGGGCGACCGTATCGAGGCGGAGATCGAGGGCGTCGGCACGCTGCGGAACCACGTGGTCGGCTGGAAGGACGCGCACGACACCGAGCCGTTCTCCATCGACCTCTACGGCCCGGCGAACTGAGGCGGAGCAGATGCGCATAGCCACCCTCGCCAACCGGGCCGTCCTGCTCACCGAGGACGGCGCGGTCGACATCGCCGACGCCTCTTCGGGACGCTTCGGCCCGGACCCCATGGACGTCCTGACCGACTGGACGGAGTTCCGGGCCTGGGCCGAGAGCGCCGCGCTGCCCGCGGCGAACCCGTACCGGACCGCCGATCTGGACGCGCCGGTCCCGCGGCCGCGCCAGGTCTTCGCGGTGGCGCTGAACTATCGTCCGCACGCCACCGAAGCCGGCCACGTCCCGCCCGAAGTCCCGCTTCTCTTCACCAAGTTCCCCAGCTGCATCGTCGGCCCGGCCGCGGAGGTCGAACTGCCCAAGGGCAACGTCGACTGGGAGCTAGAGATGGTCGCCGTCATCGGCGCATCCTGCCATCGGGTGCCCGCGAGCGAAGGCTGGGAGGCCGTGGCCGGACTCACCGTGGGGCAGGACCTCTCCGAACGAGTCCTCCAACTCACCGGCAAACCGCCGCAGTTCTCGCTGGGCAAGTCGTATCCGGGCTTCGGCCCGACCGGTCCGGCGCTGGTGACCCCCGACGAGCTGCCGGACCGGGACGACATCGCGATCGAGTGCCTGCTGAACGGCGAGAGCGTCCAGGCGGCACGCACCAGCGAGATGATCTTCTCCGTTCCGCAGTTGGTGGAGTTCATCAGTGGGGTCTGCCCGCTCTACCCCGGCGACCTGATCTTCACCGGGACCCCGGCCGGGGTGGGCAACCGTCGCGTTCCGCAGCGGTTCCTCGGCCCCGACGACGTCCTGGTCAGCCGGATCGACGGCTTGGGCGAGATGCGCCAGACGTTCCGGTGAACGCGGCCCGCGCCGGCCGCCGCCCAGGAGGGCGGGCGCGGGTCCGCTCCGTCATGACCCGGCGCGGCACGGCCGCGTGATCGCCCACGGTCCTGCCGTCGGGCGCCTCGACGCCACGCTGGTCACCTGCACTCCCCCTAGCGCGGACCGCACCAGCCCGTCGGCGGAAGGAGAGAGGGACCGACGGGCTTTGCCCAGCGGTCGGTGAGCGCCCGAATCTCCTCGGCGATCAGCTTGGGGTCCTCCTCGGCCATGAAGTGGCCGCAGGAGACCGTCCGGTGCCGGAGGTCGTCGGTCCAGGCGCTCCACAGGCCCTGGGCGTGGTAGCCGAGGGCGGCTCCCCAGTCCTGCTGGAGGACGGTCACCGGCATGGCCAGCTTGTTGCCCGTGTCGCGGTCGGCGGTGTCGTGGTCCACGTCCACGCCGGCCGAGGCACGGTAGTCGGCGACGATGGAGGGGACGGCCGCCGCGGAAGCCGCGAGGTAATGGGCGCGGACGTCGGCGGGGATCGCGTCCGGGTCGTTCGTCCAGGCATCGAGGAAGTAGGCGAAGAAGGTGTCGGCGGCCCCCTGGATCATCTCCTCGGGCAGGCCGGGAGCCTGTGCCATCAGGTACAGGTGGAAACCGATCGCGGCGGAGACCCCGTGCAGGGCGTCCCACATGTCGAGGGTGGGCAGGACGTCGAGGAAGAGGGCGCCGGAGACGGTGTCCGGGTGGTCCATCGCGGCGCGGAAGGCGACCAGGGCACCGCGGTCGTGACCGGCCAGAAGGAACCGGTCGTGCCCCAGCTCGGCGGCGAGGCGCACGACGTCCCGGGCCATGGTCCGCTTGGAGTACACCTCGGGGACGGTCTCGGCGGGCTTGTCGCTGGCGCCGTATCCGCGAAGGTCGGGGCAGATCACCGTGTGGTCGGTGGCGAGATCCGCGGCGACGTGTCGCCACATCACGTGGGTCTGCGGAAAGCCGTGCAGCAGAACGACCGGCGCACCCGCGCCGCCGACGGCGGCGCTCAGCGTGACGCCGTCGTCGACTCGTACGCGGTGCTCGGTGAAACCGGGGATGCTCGGGGTTGTCACGGCGACTCCTGTGGTTCGTGGCAGAGTGGACGTTCCGGAACCGCGGCCCGGTTGTCCGGGGACGTCACCCAGGTTGCGGCCCCCGGATCAGCGATCGATGAGTGAACACACGGCACCTGCCGGAGACGGCGCCGCCCGCGAAAGGACCGGCCGTGGGCGTGGAGTTCGGACTGCTGGGACCCGTCGCGGCCTGGGACGGCGACGGCTCGGTCCTCCCGCTCGGGGCACCCCGCCACCGGGAGGTTCTCGGGCGGCTGCTGATCGCACGGGGCCGGGTGGTGCCGGTCGGCCGCCTCGTGGCGGACCTGTGGGAGGCCGAGCCCGCGGCGGGTACGGTCGGCGCGGTCCGCACCTTCGTGGCGGCGCTGCGCCGCGCCCTGGAACCCGGCCGCCCTCCCCGGCAGCCCTCCCGCCTGCTGGTCACCGACGGCCCCGGCTACGCCCTGCGCACCGGTCGTGAGGCGGTCGACGCCTGGCGGTTCGAGGACACCGCCGCCCGGGCGGCCGAGACACCGCCCCACGCGGCCGTCGCCCTGTGGGACGAGGCCCTCGCCCTGTGGCGAGGGCCGGTGCTGGCCGATTTCCCCGCCGCCGCGTGGGCCGCCGCCGAACAGGCCCGGCTGGAGGCGCTCCGCCTCGACGCGGTCGAGCGGCGTGCCGACGCCCTGTTGGCCACCGGCGCCGCCCGCGATGCCGTCGCCGACCTGCGGGCCCATGTCGCCGCCCATCCGGGGCGGGAGGACGGCTGGGTCCTGCTGGCCACCGCGCTCGACCGTGCCGGAAGGCACGGTGAGTCGCTGAAGACCCTGGGCCTCGCTCGCTCCGCCCTCGCCGGAGCGAGCGGTCGATACGACACCGGGGGTGCCCTGGCCCGCGCCGAGGCCCTCATCCTCGGCGGCACCGCCGGCTCCGCGACCGAACCCGGCGGAATGACCGACAGCGTCTGGAACCGGGCCGCGGCCTCGTGGGACCGCTCGGTGCCCGCCCGGTCCCGGGCCCGGCTGCACGCCACCGCAGGCCTGCTGCGCGACCTCGCGGTGACCGGCGCCGACGGCCTTGAGGAAGCACGCCGGCACCGACGGGATCTGGTCACGGCGGCCGAGACGACCGGCGACACGGAACTGGCCGCCAGGATCATCGGCTCCTACGACGTCCCGGCGGCGTGGACCCGCGCCGACGACCCCGACGGCGCCGGCGAACTGTCCCGGGCCGCCGCTCGGGCCGCCTCCCGGCTCGGCCCCGAAGGCCCCGCCGCGCTGCGTGCCCGGCTCCTGTCCGTCGTGGCGGTCGAGTCACGGGGCGACGCCGCCGCCGACGCCCCTCTTCCCCGGGCGGCCGGCGACCCGGCCGTCGAGCCGTGGCGGCAGCGCGCCGAACGCGCCGCCGAGGAGGCCGTCCGGCTCGCTCGGCGCCTGGGAGACCCCGCTGTCCTGGCGTTCGCCCTCAACGGCGCCTTCATGCAGTCGTTCGCCGGCTGCGGATCGGCCCGCCGCAGGGACGTCCTCGGCGGTGAACTGACCCGGCTGGCCGTCGTCCACCAACTTCCCGGGCACGAAGTCCTGGGCCGCATCGTCCGCCTCCAGGCACTCGCCGGCCTCGGCGACCTCGCGGAGGCGGACACCGAGGCGGAGGAGATCGACCGGCTCGCCCACCGCAACGAACGGCCACTGGCCAAGGTGTTCACGTCCTGGTACCGGGCCCTGCGCACCTGCGAGGCCGAAGGCTGGACGGCGGCCCGTCCCCGGTACACACAGGTCCTGGCACAGACCGCCGACTGCGGCATGCCCGGCCTCACCCGGGGCGCGGGCGCGCTGGTCGCTCTGGTTCCGGTCATGCGGGCCGGTGCCCTTCCGGACCCCGACGACTTCGCCCGTCTCGACGCCGGTCCCTATCAACCGTGGCTGACCCCGCTGCTGTTGGCCGCCTCCGGTGCCGAGGAAGAGGCCCGGCAGGCTCTCACCGTCGTACCCCGGCCTCCGCACGACCTCCTTCAGGAGGCACTGTGGTGCCTCCTCGCCCGCGCGGCGGCGGCCGTCGGGCACGGGCCGGTCCTGCGCCGGGCCCGCGACGAGCTGTCCACCGCCGTCGGAGAGTGGGCCGGTGCCGGGAGCGGCCTGGTCTCGTTCGGGCCGGTCGAACACCACGTCAGGGAAGCCGAAAGAGCCCTGGGAGACGGTTGACCGACCCGTCGCATGGCTCGGCATCCGCGCACCGGACGGCCGACGCCGCCAACTGAAAACCTGGTCACAATGCTGTGACCGGGCTTGATGGCCGATGCCAGGCGGCCTTCTCAACCCGCGCTGATGCCAAGTGGCCTCAGCTCCTGAATGCACGAAATCAGAGAGATAGTTGGCACTTCGGCGCCCGTACCAGCGAGGGCTTCGATGATCCCGTGGTGTCGTGCGACGGTCCGACCGTGAGTTGACTCGGGTAGAGCCGACGGGGTCCAGAGCAGCCGTCCGAGCAGGTCAATGAGGACCTGAATGTTCATGTCGTAGCGTTTACGCTTCCCGAAAGCACTGCGAGGTATCGACGCCTGGGTGCCGACAAGGACGACAAATGCCTTCGCCCGGATCGAATTGCGCAACCCGGCCCCAGACCCCCTTGTCGTCCCCCAGGATGCTGCCATGACACTCAAGCCGTGGGCATGGGCCGGACTCGGTATCAGTGCGGTCGGCTGGGCTGCAGCATTGGTCGCGATGGCCTTCATCGATCTTGGGAAGGCCGATCAGACGGCAAGTGTGACAGGTGGTTCCCTGGGGACGATCGGCTTCGCGCTCGCCCTCATGGCCCAGTTCAGCGGCTCGTCCGATTTGCCCACCACCTCCACCCGACCGCCCACCGTCGACGCCTCGGGCGCGGGTGCCATCGCGGCCGGCGGGAACATCGGCACGGCCTCGACCGGCGGCACGACGCCGCCCACCTCCCCGCCTCAGAGCCCGCCCACCCCACCGACCTCGGGAACGTCCGGCTCCCGCGGGAGTGTCACCGCGTCCGGCCGGGGCTCCATTGCGGCGGGCGGCGATATCCGCTCGGCGAGTACAGGGAATTGATGGACGCGGACAGCGAGCGTCAGGCGGGGGCGGCCGACGAGTCGCCCGGCGACACCCAGCCGAGGTGGGGCGTCTGGGCATCGGGCGAAGGATCGATCGCAGCCGGAGGGTCGATCGGTCTGGCGATCGCAGGCGATTACGCGGCCCCGATGTTCGTCAACCTCACAACCCCTCTGCCGGCTCCCGGAGCGTACGAACTCCCTGCCGACAAGGCCCCCACTGCCAACCTGCCGCACAATCCATACCTGTTCGTCGGACGGCAGCGTGAACTCGCAGCGCTGGATGCGACATTCAAAGACAACGGCTGTTTCGTCGTCCACGGCCTCGGAGGCATCGGTAAGTCAGCACTGGCCGCGCACTGGGCGGCGAGTCGTACCAATACGTTCGACCTTGTCTGGTGGATCACCGGGGACACGCTGGCTGACCTCAACGAGGGCTTGGCCGATCTCGCTGTCGCATTCCAGCCCGCCCTCAGCGACCATCTGTCCCGCAAGGCGTTGTGCGACCTCGCCGTGCAGTGGCTGTGCAGGCATGAGGGCTGGCTGCTGGTCTTGGACAACGTCACGGATCCGGCCGATGTGAAACCACTGCTGGCGCGCGCCACAAACGGGCGGTTCCTGATCACGACTCGGCGGGCGGGCGGGTGGAACGGGATCTCCAAGACGCTATCGCTGAACGTCTTGGACTTGCCGAAAGCCGTCAAACTGTTCGAGGGCGTCCACCAGCAATCGGCGCAGGGGAGATCGCTCCCCGATCCGTCGGCCAACGAGGCAGATGTCCGCGCGCTATGCGGTGAACTGGGCTGTCTTCCGCTTGCGGTGGGCCAGGCGGCGGCGTATTGCCGGGAGTCGGAAATCTCCCCTGGACGGTATCGGGAGCAGTTGACTGCCCACCCCGAGCAACTACTGGCTGTGGCACCGGAAGGCGGACGTACCGTTGCCCTGGTCTGGCGAGTGACGTTGGACCGCCTCGCGGATACCCCGCTCGCTGCGGAGATCTTGCGGGTGATTGCCTGGTGGGCACCGGACCATATCCACCGCTCGTATCTGACTCCCCTTGCCAGCGCGCCTGAGGTCACCGAGGCGATACGGCGACTGGCGGCACACAGCATGATCACCTTGCGCGGAGAGGAGATCTCAGTGCACCGACTGGTTCAGGCGGTCGCACGGACCAGTAGTCCGGAGGACCCACACCGTTCGCCGGAGGAGGTGACGGCGGGACGCGAGACGGCGGCCGCACTGCTGAGCACACAGGTGAAGGACAGCGCCTGGGCCATGCAGACGAGCTGGTTCAGTCACGCGGAGACGTTCCTCGGACATTCCGATCCTGACACGGAACAGAGTGTGCTGCTCTTGTGCCATACCCAGCGATGGCGCCGGATCTTCCTTGAGGACGGCGGTATCGACGAGGTCGAACACGTACTGGCTGTCGCTAAACGAATTTGTGGTCGCCGCCACACGACCACACTGCTCGCGAGATACTACGTGGCTGAGCACCACCTGGAACTGGGAAACTGGCTTGTCGCACGTGACCTGCTGATCAGGAACCTGTTCGTCACCGCCTGGATGTTCGAGCGCAACCACCCCGAGCGGATCATGGCCAGTGCCCGGCTGGCGCGTCCGGCTTTCGAGAGCGGCAAGTTCTGGGCCGCAGTTGAAATGACGGACCGGGCGAATCGCAGGGCCGAGCGGTCTCTCGGCCCTGACCACGAGACGACCGTGAAACTTGGTTTCTGGGCGGCCCAGAACAAGCTGATGCTCGCCCTACGGTTCCCCAATCTATATACCGAGCGAGCGATCGACGAGGTTGAGCAACAGATCGGCCGCCACGATCTCGCCGGCGATGCCGCCGCGGGGTTGATTTTCAGTCTCGTGGAGTTCCATGTGCGGACCGGGGACCCCGCGCGGGCAATCCGTACGGTGGAGATGTTCGCGCCGAAGCTGGCCAGGAGCCATGGTGAGCTGCATGTGTCGACACTGAGCCTCCGCTGCCTCCAGGTGGAATTGCTGATAGCGAGCGGAAGGGACGACAGCGCCAAGACCCTGCTCGCCCCCCTCCGCAACGATTGGGAGCAGCTGCTCCAGGACACCAGGATTCCCGCCTCGCTGCGTACGAGACTGGACGAAATTCTCTGTACCCTCAGCCCGTGAAGTCCTGCTGGTGCTTCTCGCCGCGCACCGCCCAATCCAGCGTTGGAGCTCAATTTTCGGCTTCTGCTGCGCAAACGCGGTTTCGGAAACGTCTGGCGCACTGAACGTGCGCCAAGGCCACCAGAGCCAGAGAGCTGCCGAGTTTGCCCCCGGCGAGCAATTAATGGGGGCTGCACGTCGGAAACCCGGAACAGCTTTCGTTGTGATCTACGCGGCAAGGGCGGTGGATCGGCCGACGCTGAGAGAGACCTCCTAACGGGTACGCGCGGATGCAGTGACGTGGTTCGACCGGGGACTCCGGCATCGATCTTGATGCCAGCTATCCCCCTTCTCCGGGGACTGCTCAGTGACTCGTGGGACGCGGGCGTCCGAGCGCGAACCGGCTCGGTCCGGGCTCTCCGCGTACCAGCGCGGCCGCCAGCTCGCCGATGACCGACGCGAACTTGAAGCCGTGCCCGGAGAACCCTCCCAGCACGGTGACCGAGCCCTGCCGGTCGATGACGAAGTCATGGTCGGGGGTGGTGGTGTACAGGCAGGTCACGGCCTCGGGCGCGGTGTGGTCCACGCCGGGGAGCCAGCGCTCGGCGTACGCCGCCAGCTCTTGCAGGATCGCGGCGTCCGGGGTGCGGTCGCGCCGGTCGGGGTCGACGACCGGGCCGACACCGTGGAAGCCCGCCTTGACGCCGTCGGTGCTGCCGAGTCCGTACACCCCGTCCGCGGTGAGGCCGTCCATGGGCAGCGCGGCGCCCGGGTGGTGAATGTAGCTGGGCCAGGTGAGCGCGTCCGCCGCGGGGAAGTGCGCGGGCTGCTCCTGGGTGACACGCAGCACCGGCACGCCGCCGACCAGCGGAGCGGTACCGCCGCCCAGCATTCCGGGCGCCCAGCCGCCGACCGCGACCACGACCGCATCGGCGCGCAGTTCCTCCTCCGTGTCCGTGACCACCCGGACCTCGGCGTCGCCGTGCACCGACAGCCCGGTCACCCGGACGCCGTGCCGGACCTCCGCGCCGTGCGCCCGCGCCGCCTGCTGGAAGGCGGTGACCGCCTCGTCGGCGTGCAGGCGTCCGGCCTCCGGGTGGAAGACCGCACCGGTGTCGGCGCGCAGCCCCGGCCAGCGCTCGGCGACCTCCTCCGGGGCCAGCCGCTCGGCAGGGTGTCCGGCGACGGTCAGCGCCTCGTACAGTGCCTCGGTCGTGGCGGCCGGGCCGTGGTCGACGGCTCCGGTGAGGGTGAGCACCTGCCGTCCCGTCTCCTGTTCCAGCCGCCGCCACAGCGGCAGCGACCGCACGGCGAGACCGACGTAGAAGGGGTCCGTGTAGGCCAGCCGGAAGATCCGCGAGGTGCCGTGCGAGCTGCCCCGGTCGTGGCCGGGCGGGAAGCGCTCCAGCAGGGTGACGCTGTCACCCTGGGCGGCAAGCCGCCACGCGGCGGACGAGCCCATGACCCCGCCACCGATGACGACGACTCGACGAGAAGACACGATGCTCGATCCTTTGGTGAACGATCCGGACCGGCCGGACGACCGGACGACCCGAGGTTTTCCGGTGTGACCTGCAACTTTTCTATCAGCCGTCAGTCAGGAGCGAACCGGCAGGCTCGCCGCCGCCCGCCCCCTGTGCCCGTCGACACGCTCGACCGTGCGGCAGCGAGAGGCGCATTCCAACTGGGCCGCCGGCGAAGGGAATGCGTTCTTTTCGGCACGGCCTACTCGGTCAACCGGCTCTGCGCGAACAACAGGAGGTCGTCGCCCCCGATCTCGCGGGGCCGGCCGTCCGGTGTCTCCCATTCCGCGATGAACCACGCTCCGTGCCACTCGACCCGCCACACCTTGCCGTGGCGGTTCTCGAACTCGACGAAGCTGCCCTCACCGCCCTCCATCAGCCGGAGCTCCTCCAGCAGGCGCTTCGGTTCGGTAAGGCCGCGTCCGGGGTTGTCGCTCCGGCCCCGGGTGCGCGTATTGGTGTAGCGCATCTTGAGAAAGGGGAGAGGCTCGCGGTCGAAGTTGTTCATCTTGAGCATGCGGTACCGGGAGACGGCCTCTTCGAGGGTCTCGTCTCCGGAGAACTCGCAGGAATGGGCGGGAAACGTCAGGCGGACGTACGGAGTGAGGTCGGGATTCTCGACCCGGTAGAAGCCGTGCACCTGCGGCCCCACCCCCGCGACCACGTCGAACCGCCTTCCCCCGGGCGCCGCGAATCCGCCGGCCGTGCCCAGATGGGGATGGCCCGCGAAGATGTCCTCCTCGTGCTCCCGCGCGAACTCCAGTGTGGCGACGGCCAGTTCCTGGTCGTACGAGTTGCGGGCACTGAGCTGGAGCAGCCGCCGGCCGTCCGTGGAGAGCGCGCCCGCGAAGTCGATCCCCGGAGCGGGTGACCAGTGCCAGGCGTCCGCCGGGCCGGGAAGCGGCTCCACATTGCGGAAGCCGCTCACTACGGCACGGATGTCCATGATTCCTCCACGATCAGGTGCATGAGTAGCCCTCTCCGACTTCCTGGATGTAGGTGTCCGTCATACGGCCACCGCCGCGTGAGTTCTCGCTCCAGTCCATCGGTTCCAGATGATCCGTGTTGTTGTAGAAGCCGTTGCGCGCCGCCCTGTCACTGAAGCGTCCCTCGCGGTTCCAGTGCTGGACCACCGGGTCCAGATGCTCGTAGGTCACCGTCCGGTTGAAGGGCTTCGGGTTCTCGGCGGTCGGGTCCCAGATCAGCTCGTCGTTGCCGTTGCGCCAGGTGAGCTGATCGCGCGGGACTCGCACATCGTTCGCGTCACGCGGTACTCCTCCGAGCGCCCGGCCCTCGTCGGTGTAGTTCTCGACCATGTAGTCGTGGGTGGATGTCCGGTATTCGGAAGGGTACTGATTGTCGCGCGTGTACTCGCGCTCACCCTCCGGGAGGGCCGGGTCCCGCCCGAACCGCATGCCGTTGTTCGGGTCCTGCCAGGACAGGCCCAGCGGGTCGATCCACCGGTAGGGATTGGGCACGTAGGCGCTGTCGTTGGGGCCGGCGGCCAGGCCGAGCGGGTCCGGGCTGGTGTACTGCGCCGTCGCGGGGTCGTAGTGGCGCTCGTAGTTGTAGTGCCACCCGGTCTCCCGGTCGGCGTACTGGCCGGGGAAGCGCAGGAGGCACTCGATCTCCCCGGTGCCGGCGCCCTGGAACCGCTCGGGGAGGCGCTCCCCCCACAGGGTCGTGCGGGGCTGCCAGGCCACCTCACCGTCGGCGGAGACCAGCTCGGACGGCGCGCCCGACAGGTCGGTGACGATGGCGTGGAAGCGCGCATCCCGGCCGGCGCCGGGCCGGTCGAGCTGGGCCACCGGCTGGTGGCCGCCCGGGCGGTAGTCCCACGACGTGGCCCGGCCGGCGCGGGTGACCTGCTCGATGAGCCTCGTACCGTCCCAGGAGAAGCGGATCTCGTCGGCGACGGCTCCCCCGTCGTCAAGTCGCTGCTTCGCCACGCGCCGCCCGACGGAGTCGTACAGGTACGTCCAGCGCTCGCCGTCCCGGGTCGTCGTCCCGGTCAGTCTGTTGCGGCTGTTCCACGTGTACGTCTGCGTCCGCTGCTGCCCGTTGAGGAGGCGCAGCACGGAGCGCACGACGCGGCCCTCGCCGTCCCGCTCGTACCGGGTGCGGCCGCGGTGCGTGATCCGGTCGCCGGCGTGGGTGTGGTCCGCATCCGTGGCGTCCGTCCCCGGGAGCGCGGCGCGGCTGACGTTGCCCGCCTCGTCGTACCGGTAGCGCTCGGTCCAGCCTCGTCCGTCGACCGCCGTGACGCGGCCCCGCGGATCGAGGCCGAACCGCTTCTCTCCCCCGGTGAGTTCCTCGATGCCGGTCGGGATGCCGTCGGGCCGGTAGGTGTACTCACGCCGCTGGAGGAGCGTGTCCGCGGAACCGCGGACCAGGTGCTGGGCGCCGAGCCGGCCCGCGGTGTCCCAGGACTGGTCGAGCGTGACGCCGCCGGGCAGCCCCCGCTCGGTCTCCCGCCCGCAGGCGTCGAACCCGAACGTGATGCGGTGTCCGTCGGTGTCGAGCGCGGTGGGACGACCGGCGCCGTCGTACGTCCAGGTGGACTCGATGCCCGTGGGGGTGCGCCGCAGGACGCGGCGCCCCAGGGAGTCGTACGCGTATCGGGTGGTCCTGCCGTCGATGCTCTCGGACAGCAGCAGGCCGAGCTCGTTGTACTCCCGCTCGACGGTGACCTCCGGGCCGCTCTCCCGCACCACACGCCCGGCCGCGTCGTAGGCGTAGCGGATCGAGAGGCCGTCGTGCCGCATCTCGGTGAGCCGGCCGAGTACGTCACGGCCGAACTCCACCATCTCGCCGACGCCGTTTGTCCGGGACGCGAGCGTGCCCATGGCGTCCAGCCGGTAGGCGAGGGTCCGGCCAGTGAAGTCGCTCTCCTCGATCAGCCGATTCACCGCGTCGTACGTGTACTGCCAGGACCGCTCGTGCGGATCCGTGACGCTCAGCAGGTTCAGCTCGGTGTCGTAGCCGAACGAGAGGGTGGTGCCGTCGCTCGTCGTCCGCGCCGCGACCTGACCGAAGGGTCCGACCGTGAAGGAGGTGACGTGTCCGGCCCGGTCGGTCTGGGCGAGCAGATTCCCCTCCGCGTCCCACTCCCAGGTCTCCCGGTGCCCGTCGGGACCCCGACGCCACACGGTCCGGCCCTCGACCGTCGTTTCCAGGCGTGTGGTGCGGCCGAGCGGGTCGGTGACGCCGGACACCCTGCCGAAGTCGTCGCGTTCGATCGTGGTCACCGCGCCCTGGACGTCGGTGAACTCCACGGGCAGCCCCGCGCCGTCGCAGCGGGCTCGGCTCGTCCGGCCGGCCGGGTCCGTGGCGGCGACCAGGCCGCCGTGCTCGTCGTAGGCGTACCGGGTCTCCAGACCGGTCGGGCCGATCGTGGCGACATGGTCGGCGCCTTCGTAGACGTTCCGCCAGACCGCTCCGCCCGGAGTGACCGCCCGCACCAGCCGGTGCAGCTCGTCGTACGTCGCCTCGGCCGAGGTCCCGTCGGGACGGACGACGGCGGTGACGTTGCCGGCGGCGTCGTGCCGGTAGCGGACGGTCCCGCCGAGCGGGTCGGTCTGGGAGACCAGGCGGTCGAACCGGTCCCATTCGGCGGTCACCGACTCGCCGAGGGCGTTCGTCGTGGAGACGAGCTGGAGCCGCTCGTTGTGGCGGTACGTCGTGCTGCGGCCGAGGGAGTCGGTGTACCGCGTGGTGCGTTCCTCCTCGTCATAGGCGATGACGCAGTTCAGTACGGAGTCCACGCCGGTGCCCCTGACGACCCGGTCGAAGGTGTCGTACTCGTAGCGGTACCAGTCCCCGGTGCGGTCGGTCCAGGAGGTGATCCGGTCGTCGCCGTCGTAGGTCAACCTGTACGGCAGGCCACTGGAGTTGTAGATCTCGGTGAGGTTTCCGTCCTTGTAGCCGTATCGCACCAGGGGGGTCGGCTCACCATCGGAGCGGCGAAGCCCGAGCCCCGTCACGCGCGCGCCGTCCGCCTCGACGATCACGTGGTAGCCGCCGGAGTGCCGCATGGCGGTCGGGGTGCCGGAGGCGTCATAGTCGAAGTCGACACGGTTCCCGTTGCGGTCCGAGACGGCCGTGACGGGAAGCGTGAAGGCGGTGTCGTGCCGCTGGTTCCGGCCGACCGGGGCGAAGTGCCGGGTCAGACCCGTCCTCGGGTCGGTGACGTGCAGGGCGCCCGGCCGCTCGCGGTCCCAGGCCAGGGGCCACCGCGGGCCTTCCGCCGGCATGACGGCGTCCGCGCCGACCGGTACGGGATAGACCAGGATCATCCCGTCCTCTGTCGCGAACAGCACGCCCTCGTCGTCGAGTTCCAGGCGCTGGTCCAGCGTGGATGCCCACGAGGGCCCGAACCAGCGCCCCGAGCGGTAGGTCGAGACATGAGTTCGCGCCACACCCAGACGCAGCACTCCCTGGAGGAGGACATCCGTCTGCGTCATGAGCATCTCGCCGGAGACCATGTCGACGGGGTCGCCGTTCTTGCACCGGCCCTTGGCGGGCTTGCCGGCGGCCACCGCGTCGTCCGCGCCCCTGCGCAGCCCGTTCTTCAGGCCCTTGAGCATGCCTTTGAGGCCCAGCTTGCCCAGCGACCTGAGCCCCTTGGCGAGACCCCCGAGCGTGGTCAGGCCCTTCATGCCGGGTATGCAGTCCAGCGCGGCGAACGCCACATCCCACAGCGACGCCTGCCCCTTGGCGTACTTGCTCAAGGTGTCCGCGAGGACGACCAGTGCGGCGATCAGCACGATCGTCCCGAGAATCGGCCCACCGATGATCATCGCGATGATCCCCAGGACGGCGACAACCACTTTGCAGACGGCGACGATGGTGTCCCAGTTGTCGACGAACCAGTCCCCGACCTCCTCGTACCACTTACGGTTCCGGATCCCCGCGTCGGACGCATCATCGATCTTGCGCTTCGCCTCACCCGCCGCGTCCTCACGCATCTGACGGGCATCCGCGGCCATCTTCTTCGCCGCGTCCAACGCGCTCTGCGCCGACGTCACATCCGACTGCGCCGACGTGTGCGCGGCCTTGGCACTTTGCGCGTCCCGCGTCGCCGCACGCACCTTCGCCTCGTCCGGCTTCGGCACATCCTTGCCCGCGCCCTTGTCCTCCTTGTACTTGTCGGCTTCCTTGTTGGCGCGAGCAACCCACGAATCGGCCGACGAGAGACGGGACTTGGCGGAAGACAGATCGGCCCGGGCCTCCCGCCCGTCGGCCAGGGCCTTGTCCGCGAGGGCCTGCGCACGCTCCAGCTTCGGCCAGTACGCCGCCAGCGCGTCACCCGCCAGGTCGTACGACTTCTTCAGCTTCTTCAAATTCTTCGGCACACCCGAGAACTCGTCCCGGAACACCTCTGCGGTCCTGCCCGCCATCGTCAGGACAGCGTCTTCCTCCGCCATCCCCTTCACCAACCGCAACGCGTCCTGCACGTCATCGGCGAAGTCGTGCAGACTCCTGGCAAGCGACTTCACCCGAACCGGATCCCCCGGCGTCGGGTCCTTCTCCAGGTCCAGCACATGCCAATCCGTCGGCCGATACCCCGCCACCACGCAACCCCCGTCACGCCAACGCCGTCAACCACACATACGCACATGCGAAGTTACTCGGTACTGACGTTCGATGGGAAACTCGCGTGACGACCCCGGCCGAGCTCGCACTCGGGACGGCGGCCGCCTCGGGACGCATGCGCAAGCCGTGAAGCCAGATGTGACCAAGCCTGCTGGTTGGCACTTGGGCACGTTACTGACCTGCGGTGATGCCAACAAGAATCAATCAACTCCGCCTCGAAGCAGGCGATTTAGTTGGCACATTGGTACAAGGCACGGCTCGTGGAGGCCCTGTCGACTGGGCAAGGCAGGAAGTCGGGTTGGACCGCCTCGCCGGCGTGCCGACGCTGTGCTCGGGTTCCGTCGCCGGTGGGGCGTGCCCTCGGTCACCTGGCAACTGTCGGCTGTCCCGTCTCACGGAACACGAACTCGGGAATCTGCACAGCGTCAGTCAAGGACGGGCACGGGCCTCACCAGCGCCGGAGAAGGCAACGTTTGCCCTGTGGTTCGCGGCCCGCGCTGACTGATCTCCGCACGCAGCCGGAGCGGTGCGTGCGTACACGTCGAGTCACGCGTGCAGTTGTGCGCGGATGAGAGTGTCGAGTCGTTGCCACGCCGGCGACGAGGCGTTGACCGCGGCCTGGATGAGGGCGGGGATCTCGGAGGCGTCCAGCTCGGGCGGTTCGTCGGGTCCGTAGCGTTCCCGAGTCGCCTCGGCGATCCGTCGGGCGAGGTCGTCGATGCCGGGATCGTCGGCGTCGAGGTCGTGTGCGTGGTCGTAGTCGAGGAAGAGCTGCCGTAGCTCCGGGTCGGCCAGGGTCTCGGCTTGGTCGTGGAACAGGGTGGTCGCACGGTCCGGGTGGGTGGCGAACACGAGAATCCACAGGTCCCGTTGCAGGTCCACCCAGCGAGGGGTGAATCCCCAGTCGGCCAGGCGCTCCAGGTGGGCACCGACCTCGGTGGGCAGCGGTGCCAGACGCCCGGCGGCGAGCCGGCGCAGGCGCCCCTGTGTTGCCCGCAGGCCACGGATGCGGTCGCTGAGGTCGTCGTCGATCTCGCGCAGCGCCTGCTGGAACTCCTCGTCGTTCACTGATCTCAGGTCCCGGATACGGGCCAGGGGGACACCGGCTTCGGCGAGCGTCCGGATCTTGATCAGGTCGATGGCGTCGTTCGCGCCGTACCGCCGGTAGCCAGACGCATCGCGGTCGGGCTCGGGGAGCAGCCCCTTGTCGTGATAGACGCGGATGGTCTTGACCGACACTCCGACGTACGTGGCCAGCTGCCCGATGGTGATCACCTGGCCATCGTCCCACTTGACCCTTCCCCTGGGGCAGGGTTGCACCATGGGGGCATGGCGAACATGAATGTCGATCGGGACACCCTGCGCGACCTGGCCGATGAAGGCAACGAGATGGCGTTGGACCGGCTGGCCGACCTTGCCGACGCGTCCGGTGACCTCGGGGAACTGAGCGAGTTGCTGGACGAGGGATCCATGCACGCCGGGTTCCTGCTCACTCGACGCGCGGCCGCGACCGGCGACCTGCGCGAGCTGCAACGGATCTCCGACGCCGGGTACGACGAGGCCGGGAACGAGCTGAACCGGCTGCTGAAGGCACCGACCGGCGGGTACCGGGGCTGAGACATCCGACCGGCCGCCGCAAGCGGCCCTTCAAGCACCAGCCCAGCTGTCCTGTGGCCGCAGGCCAGGCGCCTCAGCTTGGCGTTTAACCTCGCCGGGTCACCTGACCTGCTGATCTTGGCCTTTTCGTGAGACAGCAGGACGGCCGTTCTTCACGCTTCGAGGTGTCGAGCAACGTCGCGTGAAGGAACGGCCGCTGTGAAGAGTCTGGCTTGTGCAGGTCCCGCTGACGCCGCGCTGAGCGTGCTGTCCCACTTTCGTGTCGAGTTCTACGACTGCCTTTACCGCCGTGCGGATGCGCTCTTCGAGTTGACCGACGCGGTGCTATGTGCGGATGGTCCGGTGACGTCGCTGGTCGAGCTGACGCTGACGGCCGAGCATCGGCGCGGGCACGGAGCGATGTACGACGCGGTCAACCACGGCTGGCTGGAACCGCGCCGCCTGCGGCGGCTGCTGGCCTCCACCCCGCTGCCGAGGGCGGCCGACGGGCGGATCGTCCTCGCGGTCGATGTGAGCAACTGGCTGCGGTCCGACGCACCGACCAGTCCGGACCGGCTCTTCTGCCACGTCTACGGGCGGGGCCGCAGCGCGGATCAGTTCGTCCCAGGCTGGCCCTACTCCTTCGTCGCCGCCCTGGAAACGGGACGCACCTCGTGGACCGCCGTGCTGGACGCTGTCCGTCTGGGCCCGGCCGACGACGCCACCGCGGTGACCGCCGCCCAGCTCCGCGCCGTCGTCGTCCGGCTCGTGCGGGCCGGGCAGTGGAGGCCCGGCGACGCGGACATCCTCGTCGTGATGGACTCCGGCTACGACGTCACCCGCCTCGCCTACGTCCTGGCGGACCTGCCCGTCGAGCTGGTCGGCCGCCTGCGCTCGGACCGGGTCATGCTCCGTGACGCAGGCCCCCGGCGTTCCACCCCGCGCGGCGGGCAGCCCCGCAAGCACGGCGGTGTCCTCACTTTCTCCAAACCGGACTCCTGGCACACTCCCGACCAGGCCACGACCTGCGACACCACCCGCTACGGCAAGACCGAAGTCCTCGCCTGGGACCGAATGCACCCGCGTCTGACAGCACGCGGGCCCTGGCTGGACCACTGTGGTGAACTTCCTTTGATCCACGGCACGTTGATTCGGCTGAAGGTCGATCACCTGCCCGGAGACCGCAACCCGAAACCGGTCTGGCTATGGTCCTCCAGGACCTCGATGACCGGTGCGAACGTCGACCTGCGCTGGCAGGCGTTCCTGCGCAGATTCGACCTGGAACACACCTTCCGGCTGTTCAAGCAGACCCTGGGCTGGACTGTCCCCAAGGTCCGCGACCCGCACACCGCCGACCTGTGGACCTGGCTGATCATCGCCGCCCACACCCAGCTCCGCCTCGCCCGGCCCCTCGCCGAGGACCTCCGCCGCCCCTGGGAACGGCCCGCCGAGCCCCGACGGCTCACCCCAGCCCGCGTCCGCCGCGGGTTCCGCCACCTCCGCGCGAAGACCGCCATTCCCGCAGGTGTGCCCAAACCCTCCAAGCCCGGCCCCGGCCGCCCACCCGGCTCGAAAAACCGCAGGCCAGCCCCACGACACGAACCCGGGAAGACCGTGAAACGAGCCGACACCCTCACCGAACACATCCGCTTGAAACAGCAGCGAGGATAAAGATCAAGCTCAGTGGCTGTTGCTCTACCGCTCTTGATGGTCGCGAGTTCGAGGCTGGCCACTCGGCCGGGTGCTCTCCCGGTCTTGCTGCGCTCGGCGGCGGCGCCTCCAGTCGCCGGTGTCGCCCACCCAGGCAGGCCGAGCGCCGGGGTCGCCGGTAGGGTCGGGCGCCATGACCGAATGGACCGGGGTGCGTGATCGGGTTCTGGCTCTGGCCACAGTGCCGGGCAGCGACAAGGTGTTCGGAGCGAGGGCGCACGGCTTTGCGCTCGATGCCACTCTGACCGCCGCCGAGGTGGCCGACCTCGAGGCGCGGCTGGACGTTGACCTGCCCGAGGACTATCGCTCGTTCCTACTGCGTGTCGGAGCCGGCGGGGCCGGCCCGGCTTACGGCATTCTCCCGGTGCGGCGCGCGGGTTCCGCAGGCTGGCACTGGGTCGGAGAGCTCCTTGAGGAGGTCGAGCCGGGCATGTTCGCCGAGCTGTTCCCGGGAGGGGCGGATCCGGAGGCAACGGTGGGGATCCTGGCTGAGCGACCGCTGGAGGAGGAGTTCGACGACCCCGCCGATCTCGACGCAGCCCTTGAGGCGTGGGAGGAGCGTTTGGGCGAGGTGCAGTACGATCCGCGCCGCACAGCCGGGGCGCTTTGCCTGTGTGATGAGGGCTGCGGGCTGATGGTCTGGCTGGTCGTCACCGGATCGGAACGCGGCCGAATGTGGCGTGACCCACGCTGCAACGGCACGGATCTTCATCCGATGCGCGACACCGACGGCCTTCCACTGGACTTCGCCAGTTGGTACCTCGGGTGGCTCACAACCGCCGAGGCTGCCTGCGGGTTGGACTGATAGCAAGAAGTCCGCTGCCGATCTTGAAAGCACGCGACTCGAGGCTGTCGCCCGATTGGGGTCTCGGGACGGCACCTCGGACCTCCACCAGAGCGACGACACGACATGTCACCACTGCCACCGGCCCGCCGACCCCATTCATGACCAGCGGAAACGCAGCTATCAAACCTGGAAAGACAACAACTTCTCAGTCCAACAGGCAGCGGTTGGGTACGGCGTCTCCCCGCGTGTACTCGCCGACATACGTCGCCAGAAGGACATCCCCTTCAGCTTGCCCTGCGTGACGTCCGGGTCGCTCACCTCGCACGCCCCTCACCTCCGGCGCTCCGTCCTCCTCGTCATCGGTCGGGCTGACAGGGGACGCGCCCCGCGGTTGCGCCCCGAAGCCTCCGCCACTGCACCGACCAGGCATCTCCGCCTCCGTCAGCATCGCGTTATGGGTGCGGGGCTTGCCGTCAAGCATCCGTCAGCGAGGGGCCCCGACCCCGGTGGGGCGGGCATAGCTTCATCGCAGCGCCCGGCCGATCCGGACCGGGCGGCGCACGTCGCCTTCCGCGAGGAGCAACACCATGTCTCCAGTCGAGTACTCCGAGGACCCCGAGCCCTCTGAACCCTTCCCGGCCGGACTTCTCTTCGTCCCTGTCCGGTCGGGGCCAGCGGGCTGTACGGCCCGGTTCTTCCGCACTCCGCTGGGCGGCCGTACGGCCGTCGGCTTCACCTCGGTCGCGAGGCTGACCGCCACACTCGGCCCGGACCAGACCTCCATCCGGCTCTCCGAACCAGCACTGCGCGCCCTCGCCGCACCTCTGGGCGTCACCGCCCTCACCGTCGACCCGCAGTTCTCCGCCCCCACGACCGACCGCACCGCGGCTTCCGGGATGCGGCGATGCGCAGGGCGGTGGTGCCGTCGGAGGCCGCGTCCACGCCGTACTTGCGGGCCTGCAGGTTGATCACGAGGGCCCGGACGAGCTGAGGGTCGTCCTCCACCACCAGTACCCGGGTCATCGGTGTGTGCCTTCTCTGTGGGACGGAGGGCCGGATCCTGTGGAACCGGTTTCGTGAACGCGGGAGTCGACGAGCCGGGGTGTCTTCCCCGGTCGCCAACTCCCGCGCGGTGTGCGTAAGGCCATCAGCTCTTCGCCACGAGTTCCTTGAGCGCGATGTTGAGGTCGAGGACGTTGACGCGGGGTTCGCCGATGAAGCCGAGGGTCCGGCCGTCGGTGTGCTCGTCGACCAGCTTCCGCACCTGGGCGACGAGCAGGTGGTTCTTCTCGGCGACCCGGTGGACCTGGATGTCCGCGTATTCCGGGGAGATGTCGGGGTCGAGGCCGGAGCCGGAGGAGGTGACCGCCTCGGCGGGCACGTCCGCGGGCTTGACCGTGTAGCCGGGGACCGAGTTGTCCTTGACGACGGCGGCCTTGGCGTCCTTGACCCACTTGATCAGGTCGGCGTTGTCACCGGACCGGTTGGTGGCGCCGGACAGGATCAGCTTGTACTGGGTGTTGACGCTGTTGGTCCCCAGACCGTTCTGCGGACGGCCCTGGAACCACTTCAGGTCCGGCTCCGGGGTCTCCTGACCCTTCTTCAGCGGCAGGTTGTACGCCTGCCCGATGAGCGAGGAGCCGACCACCTTGCCGTCCGCCTTGATCTCCGAGCCGTTCGCTTTGCCGGGGAAGATCCCTTGGGCGATACCGGTGACGGCGAGCGGATACAGCACACCGCACACGACGGTCAGGACGAGCAGGGCGCGCAGGCCGGCCCAGAGCAACCGGGCCGTGTTGCTTACCGAGTTGTTCATGAGGATCAGCCGATTCCGGGGATGAGGGAGATGAGCAGGTCGATGATCTTGATGCCGATGAACGGGGCGACGAGGCCGCCGAGTCCGTAGATCCCGAGGTTGCGCCGCAGCAGCTTGTCGGCGCTGACCGGGCGGTACTGCACGCCCCGCAGGGCGAGCGGCACCAGCGCGATGATGATCAGCGCGTTGAAGATGACGGCCGAGAGGATCGCGGAGTCGGGCGAGGACAGGTGCATGATGTTCAGCTTGTCCAGGCCCGGGTAGACGGCGGCGAACAGCGCCGGGATGATCGCGAAGTACTTGGCGACGTCGTTGGCGATGGAGAATGTCGTCAACGCGCCCCGGGTGATCAGCAGTTGCTTGCCGATCTCGACGATCTCGATGAGTTTGGTGGGGTTGGAGTCCAGGTCCACCATGTTCCCGGCCTCCTTGGCGGCCGAGGTTCCGGTGTTCATGGCCACGCCGACGTCGGCCTGGGCCAGCGCGGGGGCGTCGTTGGTGCCGTCGCCGGTCATCGCGACGAGCTTGCCGCCGGCCTGTTCCCGCTTGATGAGCGCCATCTTGTCCTCAGGAGTTGCCTCCGCGAGGAAGTCGTCGACGCCCGCCTCCTCGGCGATCGCCTTGGCGGTCAGCGGGTTGTCGCCCGTGATCATGATGGTCTTGATGCCCATGCGGCGCAGCTCGTCGAACCGCTCGCGCATGCCGTCCTTGACGACGTCCTTGAGATGGATGACCCCCAGGATCCGGGCTCCCTGCTCGTCCTCGACGGCGACCAGCAGCGGGGTGCCGCCCGCCTCGGAGATCCGGTTGGCCAGGGTGTCGGCGTCCGCGGACACCTCACCGCCCTGTTCCTTGACCCAGGTGATGACCGAACCGGCCGCGCCCTTGCGAATCCTGCGGCCGTCGACGTCCACACCCGACATGCGGGTCTGGGCGGTGAAGGCGATCCACTCGGCGCCTGCGAGTTCACCCTGGTGGCGCTCGCGCAACCCGTACTTCTCCTTCGCCAGGACGACGATCGAGCGACCCTCGGGTGTCTCGTCGGCCAGCGAGGAGAGCTGGGCGGCGTCAGCGACCTCGGCCTCGGTCGTCCCCGCCACCGGCACGAACTCCGACGCCTGTCGGTTGCCCAACGTAATGGTGCCGGTCTTGTCCAGCAGCAGCGTAGAGACGTCACCGGCGGCCTCGACCGCCCGTCCGGACATCGCGAGCACGTTGCGCTGCACCAGCCGGTCCATGCCGGCGATGCCGATCGCGGAGAGCAGGGCGCCGATGGTGGTCGGGATCAGGCAGACCAGCAGGGCCACCAGCACGACCATCGTGAGGTGGGTGCCGGCGTAGTCCGCGAACGGCGGCAGGGTGGCCACCGCGAGCAGGAAGACGATCGTCAGCGAGGCGAGCAGGATGTTCAGCGCGATCTCGTTGGGTGTCTTCTGCCGGGCCGCGCCCTCGACCAGGGCGATCATCCGGTCGATGAAGGTCTCGCCGGGCTTCGTCGTGATCTTGACGACGATCCGGTCGGAGAGGACCTTCGTACCGCCGGTGACCGCGGACCGGTCGCCGCCGGACTCCCGGATCACCGGGGCGGACTCACCGGTGATGGCCGACTCGTCGACGGACGCGACACCCTCGACGACGTCACCGTCGCCGGGGATGATGTCGCCCGCCTCGCAGACGACCAGGTCACCGATCTTCAGCTCGGTGCCGGGCACGTGCTCCTCGCGGTCACCCACCAGACGTCGGGCCACCGTGTCGGTCTTGGCCTTGCGCAGGGTGTCCGCCTGCGCCTTGCCGCGCCCTTCGGCCACCGCCTCCGCCAGGTTGGCGAAGACGACGGTGAGCCACAGCCAGGCACTGATCGCCCAGCCGAACCAGTCACCCGGGTCCTTGAAGGAGAATACCGTCGTCAGCACGGAGCCGACCAGGACGACGAACATCACGGGCGACTTGACCATCACCCGCGGGTCCAGCTTGCGGAACGCGTCCGGCAGCGACCTGATCAGCTGCCTAGGGTCGAACAGACCCGCGCCGACCTTTCCTTCGTCCTTGTGGCCGGTCGGCACATCGCTGTGCGGCGCCCGAGTGGGAGTAGTCGTGGACACAGCGTCCTCTTGGTTGTCTATGCGAGTGGTCATGACGCCAGCCCCTCGGCCAGCGGGCCCAGCGCGAGGGCCGGGAAGTAGGTCAGACCGGTGATGATCAGGACCGCGCCCACCAGCAGACCGGTGAACAGCGGCTTCTCGGTCCGCAGGGTGCCCGCGGTTGCCGGGACCGGCTTCTGCTCGGCGAGCGAACCCGCCAGCGCCAGGACGAACACCATCGGCAGGAATCGGCCGAGCAGCATGACCAGACCGATCGTGCTGTTGAACCACTGCGTGTCCGCGTTCAGGCCCGCGAACGCCGAACCGTTGTTGTTGGCACCCGAGGTGTAGGCGTAGAGGATCTCGGAGAATCCGTGCGCGCCGCTGTTGGTCATCGAGTTGCCCGGGGTCGGCAGGGCCATCGCCGCCGCGGTGAAGATCAGCACCAGTGCCGGGGTGATCAGGATGTAGCAGGCCGCGAACTTGATCTCGCGGGTGCCGATCTTCTTGCCCAGGTACTCCGGTGTACGCCCGACCATCAGACCGGCGATGAACACCGCGATGATCGCCATGATGAGCATGCCGTAGAGGCCGGATCCGGTGCCGCCGGGCGCGATCTCGCCGAGCTGCATGCCCAGCATGGTGATACCGCCGCCGAGACCGGTGAAGGAGGAGTGGAAGGAGTCCACCGCTCCGGTCGAGGTCAGGGTGGTCGCGACCGCGAAGATCGACGAGGCGCCGACGCCGAAGCGCGTCTCCTTGCCCTCCATCGCCCCGCCAGCAATATCGAAGGCCGGACCGTGGTGGTGGAACTCGGTCGCCATCATCAGCGCGGTGAAACCGATCCAGATGGTGACCATCGTGGCGAGGATCGCGTACCCCTGCTTCACCGAGCCGACCATCACGCCGAAAGTGCGGGTCAGCGCGAACGGGATCACCAGGATCAGGAAGATCTCGAAGAGGTTCGAGAACGGGGTGGGGTTCTCGAAGGGGTGGGCGGAGTTGGCGTTGAAGTAGCCGCCGCCGTTGGTACCGATCTCCTTGATCGCCTCCTGCGAGGCGACCGCGCCGCCGTTCCACTGCTGCGAACCGCCGAAGAACTGGCCCACCGAGTGGATGCCGGCAAAGTTCTGGATCGCCCCGC
Organism: Streptomyces sp. NBC_00659; assembly: GCF_036226925.1. Taxonomy (NCBI): domain Bacteria; kingdom Bacillati; phylum Actinomycetota; class Actinomycetes; order Kitasatosporales; family Streptomycetaceae; genus Streptomyces; species Streptomyces sp. NBC_00659. The sequence continues at coordinate 1,238,551 of NZ_CP109031.1, forward strand.
ACGCCACCAGGACGACCGCGGCGACCACCGACAGCGGCAGCAGGATACGGACCGTGCCACGCACCAGGTCGGACCAGAAGTTGCCCAGCTCACCGGTCCGCGATCGGGCGAAGCCACGGACGAGAGCCACCGCCACCGCCATGCCGACGGCCGCGGAGACGAAGTTCTGCACGGCCAGACCGGCGGTCTGCACGACGTGGCCCATGGCCTGCTCGCCGTAGTACGACTGCCAGTTGGTGTTCGTCACGAACGACGCGGCGGTGTTGAACGCCTGGTCCGGGTCGATGGCCGTAAAGCCGAGCGAGCCGGGCAGATGGCCCTGCACCCGCTGGAGGAGGTAGAGGAAGAGGACGCTGACGGCGGAGAAGGCGAGGACACCGCGCAGGTACGCGGGCCAGCGCATCTGCGCATTGGGGTTGGCACCGATGCCCTTGTAGATCCACTTCTCGACACGCAGGTGCTTGTCGGAGGAGTAGACCCTGGCCATGTAGTCGCCGAGGGGACGGTAGGCGAGGGCCAGTGCCGCTATCAGAGCCAGCAGCTGGAGCACGCCGGCGAGAACGGGACTCATATCGAGGCTCAGAACCTCTCCGGGAAGACAAGGGCGAGGACGAGATAGCCCAGCAGGGCGACGGCCACGATCAGGCCGACAATGTTCTCGGCGGTCACAGCTTCGTCACCCCCTTGGCGACGAGCGCCACCAGCGCGAACACCGCGATCGTGGTGACGACGAAGGCCAGGTCGGCCATCGTGAGCTCCTAGAAGAGGTTCGGATCGAACGGACGATTAGAGGTAACCGTCTCTCTGGCCGAATTCGAGCGTCGTTGACGGCTCCCATACGGAGGCTCGGACACCTTTGACGGAACTCTTACGACCGGGTCATCCATCTGCCGGAAACGCTCGCCCATCCGCATGAGACGTCGACGGTCGGCGCCGTCGAGGTGCGGGAATCCCTTTCCGGCAGCCCCTGCCACGCCCTGGCGTCAAGAGCGAGCAGGGTGCCCATCAGAGTCGCGTCAAGGCAGGCGGTTCCGGCTTCCCGGGTCTCTACCTTCGGCAGCATGGAACGCCACCACGACGCGCGACACGACGCGGTCCACACTCCTCCAGAGCCGCCCGCGGAAGTGGCGTACGACCGCCGCTGGGCAGGGGATCTTCACAGCTCGATCCGCTGCGCAGCCGTACTCGTCGTCCTTCTCCTGCTGATCGACTGGGGCGCGGGCACTTTCAGCCCCCCGCGCGGCGCTCTGTGGGCCGGGCTCGGCGTGCTCCTGTTCCTGGTGCTGTACCCGCCCAGGGTCAGCGTGGGCAAGGGCTGGCTGGCCTCACGCGGACTGCTGCGGAAGCGGCGGGTACGCACCGACCTGCTGGTGTCGGTGCGCTGTCTGGACGGCGTCTCGCAGCGGCTGGTCCTGCGGGACGCGTCCGGTGCGCGGGTCGAGATCAACCCCCAGGTACTGGTGAACAACCCCGAACTTTGGCACCGCCTGGAGGAGGACGCCCAGAAGTCGGCGGCGTCCGGAACACTCATGTGTGGGGCGACCGCGTTGCGCCGGGTCTCGGAGCGGATCGACCGCGAGACCGCCCTGACCGTCTTCAAGGTCTCCGGCCTGGACTGAGCCCACGCTCCGTCGCACTCGCCTGCCCACCGAATGCGGCTGCACACCGGACATGAGGATGGCCAGCGAGTTGTCAGCCGTCCATCACCGGCCCAGCCGTGTCGAGAGCCGCACCCGTCTGGTCGGCGAGGGTGACCGCGACCAGGCGTGCCTGGAGCGGCGGTACGGGGCCCGGGCCGGGGGTGAGCATGAAGCGGCCCAGGTAGCGGCCGTTGCCGTGGGTACGCAGCTCGATCTCGCCGTCCGGCCAGCCGCTCGCGTCGAGATCCCAGTGCCGCCGCCCGACCGCCACGTTGCCGTCCTGTTCCAGGCGCGGCGGCTGCCCCATCAGGGTGCCGTACTCGAAGCGGCAGCCACGCAGGCCGAGGAGCTCGGTCAGCTCCCGGCGGACGTGGTCGACCACGGTGTCCGAGGACTTCGCGGACTGCGCGAGCTCGGCCGTCTCGTGGATCCGGGCCAGGTATCCCGCGTCCGTCACGGTGATCACTTCGAGGCGGCGGGCGCGGGCCGCGAGCTGGGACACGACCATGCCGACGATCAGCAGCAGGACGGCCGTCTCGATGTCCGAGGACGCGGTGATGTCGAAGGTCTGGTAGGGACGGGTGAGGAAGAAGTCGAACCAGGCCGCCGCCGACAACGCCGCGAGCGCCCCCGCCGTACGGCTGCCGATCGCCGCGACCGCGACGACCACCACGACCAGGATCAGCGCCGCGCTCGTACGCGACAGATCCGTGCGGAAGGGCACGAGGACGAGTGCCACCAGGAACGGGCCCAGGAGACCCACCACCAGGGCGAGCCGGTCCCGTATCGGATATCCGGTCGTCATGCCGTCACCTCCTGCGCTCGTCACGACGGCTCCGAGCCCCTGTGTCCTGGCGCTCACGAGTCCTGGTGTGCCGCTTTCGGTGTTCATACGATGCCTCCTACGCTCTGCGGATCACCGGGGTGCTCCGCCCGCTCGTCGAGCGGCAGGGACAGCACCATGGTCAGGCCGCCGCCGGGAGTGTCCTCCGGGGTGAGAGTGCCGTCCATCGCCTCGGTCAGCCCCCGGGACAGGGCCAGGCCCAGTCCCGGGGGCTGGTGGTGTTGTCGGTGTCGCCCTGTCGCTGGAAGGGTTCGAAGAGCCGGTCGCGGTCGGTGGTCGGGAGGCCGGGTCCGCGGTCGATGACACGCACTTCGACGCGGCCCGCGTGCGCGCTGGCGGTCAGCAGCACCTTGCGGTCCGCCGGGCTGTGCCGGGCGGCGTTGGCGACAAGGTTGGCGATCACTCGTTCCAGCAAGGGTGGATCGGCCAGCACGGCCGGAACGTCGTCCAGGTCCGCCGCCTCGACCTCGGGGGTGTCCGTCAGCGCGGCCGGCAGGACCTCGTCCAGCGTGGTGGCGCGCAGATTGAGGGTGAGGACGCCTGCTTGGAGGCGGCTGAGGTCGAGGAGGTTCTCCACCAGCCGGTTCAGTCTGGCCATGGACTCGTCCGCGGTGGCGAGGAGTTCGTCCCGGTCCTCGTCGGAGAAGTCGACGTCCCGGCTGCGCAGCGAGGAGACCGCGGCCCAGCCCGCCGCGAGAGGTGTGCGCAGGTCGTGACCGACCGCCCGCAGCAGCGCCGTGCGCATCCGGTCGGCGGCCTTGACCGGTTCGACCTCGGCGGCGGCCTCGGCGAGCCTGGCCCGTTCGACGGCCGAGCCCACGTGCGCGGCGAACGCGGCGAGGACGCGCCGCTCCGACGACGGAAGGGTGCGACCGCGCAGGACCAGGAAGGCGCCGGGTCCCGCGGGCACGACCGTGGCGCCGTCGTCTCCGGGCGGCTCGTCCACCAGCTCCACGGAGTCCATGCCGAAGGTCTCGCGCGTCCGTTCCACCAGCGCCGGGATCGTCGCTCCGCCCCGCACGATGCTGCCGGCGAGCGAGGACATCGTCTCCGCCTCCGCCGTGGCCCGCGCCGAGCGCCGTGACAGGCGCAGCGAGCGGTCCACGACGGCGGCCACGACGGCGGCGACCACCGCGAAGACCGCCAGGGCCAGCAACGCGTTCGGGTCGTTCAGCGTGAACCGGCCGACGGGCGGGATGAACCAGTAGTTGAGCAGCAGGGACGCCGTGACCGAGGCGATCACCGCCGACACGACCCCGCCTATGCAGGCAACGCCCACCACGGTGAGCAGGAAGAGCAGGGCCTCGCTGGTGAGGTTGAGCCGGTCCCGGGCCGTGTCCGGATTCAGCAGGAGGGTGAGTGCCACGGGCATCAGGAGTCCGGCGACCGGGCCGGCGATCCTGCGTACGGTGGAGAGGGTGCGGCGGCGGGAGGGCAGCAGGGTGCCGCGCCCGGCACGTTCGTGGGTGACCGTGTGGACGTCGATGTCGCCGGAGAGTGCGACCACGGTCTCGCCGGTGCCGCGTCCGGTGACGAAGCGTTCGATGCGGCCGCGGCGGCTGGTGCCGAGGACGAGCTGGGTGGCGTTCTCGGCGCGGGCGAAGTCCACCAGGGCCGTGGCGACGTCGTCGCCGACGACCGAGTGGTAGCTGCCGCCGAGGTCCTCGATCAGCCGCCGTTGCCGGGCCAGGGAGGCGTGCGAGGCACCCGCGGCGAGACCGTCGCTGCGGGTCACGTGCACGGCGAGCAGGTCACCGCCCGCCGACCTGTCCGCGATCCGTGCGGCCCGCCGGATGAGGGTGTCTCCCTCGGGCCCGCCGGTGAGGGCCACGACGACCCGTTCCCTCGTCTCCCACACCCCGCCGATGTTGTGTTCGGAGCGGTACGACTGGAGCGCCTCGTCCACCCGGTCGGCGACCCACAGCAGGGCGAGCTGGCGCAGGGCGGTCAGGTTGCCGGGGCGGAAGTAGTTGGCGAGAGCGGCGTCGATCTTCTCGGGGGCGTAGATGTTCCCGTGCGCCATCCGGCGGCGCAGTCCCTCCGGCGGGATGTCGACGAACTCGATCTGCTGGGCCCGTCGTACGACCTCGTCGGGCACCGTCTCGCGCTGCGGCACCCGCGTGATCTTCTCGACGACGTCGTTGAGGGACTCCAGGTGCTGGATGTTCAGCGCCGTGATGACGTCGATCCCGGCGGCGAGTAGTTCCTCGATGTCCTGCCACCGCTTGGGATTGCGGCCGCCTCCCGGAACATTGCTGTGGGCGATCTCGTCCACCAGCGCGACCTGCGGGCGGCGTGCGAGGACCGCGGCCAGGTCCATCTCCTCGAAGTCCCCGCCGCGATAGGAGCAGGACGTACGCCGGACGACCTCCAGGCCGTCGAGCATCATCTCCGTGCCGGGGCGCCCGTGGCACTCCACGAACCCGACCACCACGTCCGCGCCGCGCGCCGCCCGGCGTCGCGCCTCGTCGAGCATGCGGTAGGTCTTGCCGACCCCGGGTGCGGCGCCGAGATAGACCTTCAACCGTCCGGGCCGTACCTCGCCCACACCAGGGGGTACGCCCCCCGCGACGGGCCGTACCTCGCCCCCGCCGGTCCGTACGTCGCTCATATCGGTCCGTACGTCACTCATCGCAGCCGACGTGCTCCACTCACTGGCGATCGATTCCCCGGAGGGAAGGGTTGCTTCCCCTACCGAACCGCTTGTGCGCGTCGCTCGGCGCGCTCCCTGACGCATCCTTGGCGCCGGTCACGTGGACGTTGACACTGCTTTGACGGGTGCCGGCCCGATAGGGTGAAAGCGGTGTGCCGGGAAGTCTGGTCGGCGGGGAGCCACAAGGTCTCCTTCTCATGACCAGAGGGATGCCATGCGCGCGGTAGGGACAGTTCTGGCTCTCGTGGTCCTCGCCACCGTGGTGGCCACCTTCGCCCGCCATTGGCGTATCCCCGCGCCCTCCCTGCTCGTGATCGCGGGCCTCGCTGTCGCCCTGCTGCCGGGCACCCCGGAGATCCGGATCAGCCCCGAGATCATCGGCCTCGTCGTCCTGCCGCCCCTTCTGTACGCGAGCGCCGAGGAATTGCCCTGGCGCGACCTGCGCGCCGTGTGGAAACCGGTCGGAGTGCTGTCGACGGGCCTGGTCCTGGCCTCGGCGGCGGCGGTCGGGGCGGTCGCCTCCCTGGTCACGCCGCTGTCGTGGCAGATGGCGTTCGTGCTGGGAGCCGTGCTGGCGAGCACCGACCCGGTGGCGGTGACCGCGCTGGGCAGACGGCTGGCGCTGCCGCCCAAGGTGCAGGTGCTGGTGCAGGCCGAGAGCCTCTTCAACGACGCGACCTCCCTCGTCCTCTTCCGGGTCGCGGTGAGCGTCGCCGTGGCATCGGCGGCGGCCGGCTGGGGTGCGGCAGCGAGTGAGTTCGCGCTGCTGGCGGGGGGCGGCATGGTCATCGGTGCCGCGGTCGCGGGTGTGGTGACGCTGATCCGGCGGCGCACGGAGGACCCGGTCCTGGAGACGGTGATCGCGCTGGTCACGCCCTACGCGGCGTACGTCCTGGCCGAGGCCGCGCACGCCTCGGGTGTCACCTCGGTGGTGGTCGCCGGAGTCGTCCTGGGCGGACGGGGCGACGGCCTCACCAACGCCCGCATCCGCCTCCAGCTCCACGCCGTCTACGGCACGGTGGTCTTCCTGCTGGAGAGCGTCGTCTTCAGCCTCATCGGGCTCGCCCTGCCGGCGCAGGTGCGGGCGCTGTCCGACGCCGACGGCGCCTGGCCCCTGTACGCGCTCGCCGTCGCCGCCACGCTCATCGCCATGCGCCTGTTGTGGCTGGCGCCGCTGTCCGCCGTGGTGCAGCGCAAGGGCGGGATCCAGCGGATGAACTGGCGGGTTCCGGTCGTCCTGACCTGGGCCGGCACCCGCGGCGTGGTCCCCCTGGCCGCCGCCCTGTCCATCCCCGTGACCATGGAGGACGGTTCCACGCTCTCGGAACGCCCCCTCGTCCTCGTCCTGACCACCTCGGTCGTGGTCGTCACGCTCGTCGTCCAGGGCTTCACACTGGCTCCGGTCGTCCGCCGCTCGGGCATCGCCCTCGAACCCGACCACACCGAACGCGAAGAGGCACAGGCCCGCTGCAGCCTGGCGAACGCGGGCCTGAGCCGGCTGGACGAGATATCCGAACTGGAAGCCGTCCCCGACGTCGTCCTCGACCGGCTCCGCCGCGGCCTGACGGCCCGCCTCGACGACGCGAGCGATCGCCTCGGGCAGGCCGACGGCGACGGCACTCCGACGGAATCCGCCGCCCTCACCTACCGCCAGCTACGACGCGACCTGATCACGGTGGAGGAGGCCGAACTCCAGCGCCTCTACGACCGGCACCACATCAGCGACACGACACGCCGCCGCCTGCAACGCTCGCTGGACCTGGAGGAGGCCCGGCTCGCGGACGCGCACGGGCTGTCCCGCGACTGAGGCCGAGCGCGGGCAGTCGATCGCCTGGATCAGACGGGATCGCTCAATGTGCTTGTAGCAGGTCATCCCCGCCATAGAGGCTCGACTCACGCGGGTACCGCACTGCGCTTGTCGTCAACCGGGACGAGTCGGGGAACCAAGCGGACGTAAGTGACCATGCCGAGGACTTCGACCAGGGTCTGCGTGACTACGACGACAGCGGCGACGGCCAGGGAGTCGGGCAGCGCCAGGGCGAGCGGCAGGACGACCAGGGAGTTGCGGGTCGCCCCCGTGAAGACGATCGCCCTCCCCGAGGACGCGTCCAGGCGGAACAGGTGGGCAACGGCCTTCCCTGCGAACGCCATGACGATCAGGAACGCGACATAGAACGGGATCACGGCGACGACGTCGCCCAGACTGTTGCCGAGCTTGGGAACCTGGGAGGCGACCACGACCAGCAGGGTCGCGGCCATCAGCGGCACCATCGCGGTAGTCGCACCATCGGAGACCCTCTGCCCGGCCGGGCTGCGCGCGGCCCACGCCTGCAGGGCCCACGCGAGGGCGAGCGGGATGACGATCAGGACGACGAACGCCTCGAGGAAGGGGCCGACCTCGACGATGTCGGCCGGCTCCGAACCCATGAACAGGTACAGGAACCCCGGGAGCAGCAGCAACTGCGCAACCAGGAGCACCGGAGTGGCGGCCAGCAAGCGGCGGCTGGAGCCGCCGGCCAGCCCGGAGAAGACGATCACGTAGTCCACGCACGGGCACAGCAGCACCAGCAGGACCCCGAGCCGGACCGCCTGGTCCGAGGGGAGCAAGGCGAACATCGCCGCGACCACCAGCGGCACCACCACGAAGTTCACCACCACCGCGGCGGACAGGAACCGGCCGTCACGCAGCGAGCGCACCAGCTCGGCCGCCGGGACCTGGAGGAAGGTGACGAACAGCAGCGCGCCGAGCACCGGGTTGATCGCGTGCTCCAGCCCCGGCCCGAGTCCGGGGGCCACCCAGCCGAGCAGCGCGCCGACGGCCATTGCCGCCAAGTAGGCCGCGACCTGGTGGTGTTCCATCCGCTCGACCAGGCCCTGCGGTCCCTGCTGCGACACCCGAACTGCTCCTTCATGCTGTTCCGGCCGCCCCGTGGTGACCGCCGGATCCATCTTCACAGGCCCCCTGCCCGGTCTATCGGCGAGCGGCCTTGCTGCCCTCCGTGACCGGGTGCGGGCCAACGGTCGGCATGCCGAGGTCGGCCACCGCCGCACCCTTTCGGCAGGCCGCCCTGGTGGTGCGGCGGCGCACCACCAGGACGCCGAGTCCGGCGGCCACGGTCAGCACCGCGAGGGCCGGCATCCACAGTGCTCCGATCGCGGAGGTGACGCCGATGCCACCGAGGACGACCAGGATCGGTCCCGCGCAGCACACCGCACAGGCGGTGATCGTGGCCGCGCCGACGCCGAGAATGCCCCAAGAGCGGGACGGACGGGGTGAGGAGGGTGAAGTGGTCATGCGGTCGCTCCGAAGAGGTCGGCCAGTATTCCGGCGGCGGGCTCGGGTGCCCGCACCTCCAACTGGAAGGCGGTGGGGGTCAGGTGCAGGGTGAAGTCGAAGAACGCGCAGCAGCCCTGCTCCGCCGCGGCAAGGGCAGCGACCTCACCGGCGAGCTCAGCGCCGGTGGGGAAGGACAGCCGTACGCCGTCGGGGATCTCCTCGCGCCCCTCGGCCTTGCCGACCACCTGCCGCCACAACTCGGTGCGCTCGCCCAGCTCGGCGCCGTCCAGGGTGCAGGCCACCGGGACGTCCCGCCACTGCTCGGCGCTGTTACCCAGGCGGGTCGGCGACAGCGTCACCGGCACGGGCCCGGCCGCCTCCTTGCCGGTTGTGGTGCAGCCGCAGTCCGGACCGCAGGCCCCGGCGGGCGCAGGGCCAGACAGTTCGGCGTGGACACCGGTCAGGTGGCCGGAGAACGCCCGCAGCTCGGTGATGCGGTCGTCGGTCTGCGTGATCCGGTCCGCGACCAGCGGCAGCATCCGCGCCCGCACCGAGGCACACACTCCTTCCTCACGGACGTCCAGCAGCTCGCGGATCTCGTCCAGAGCCAGGCCCAGCAGTTTGGCTGACGAGATGAACGCCAGGCGGTCCACCGCGTCCTCTCCGTAGACGCGGTACCCGGACGGGGTCCGCTCGGCGAGCAGCAGCCCGGCGTCTTCGTAGAAACGCAGCGTCGTGGCCGGAACGCCGGATCGTTCGGCCAGCTGGGAGATGCGGTAGGTCGTCACACTGCCGACGGTAAACCTTCGACCCGACTCGAATGTCAAGCGTCGTTCGCCTGCTTGCCTGCGCCGCGTCGGGACCGCCGACTGGGGACGCGCGACTTCTCTCGTATCCGCACGTCAGCGTCGAACGCTCCGAGCGTCTCAGCGGAACTCGGCGAGCCGTGGCCGCAGCCCGAGGGCGGTGAGCGCGGCCACCGAGGCCAGGGCTCCCAGGGCCCCCGGCAGCAGATCCCCCACCGAGGAGCGGCTTGCCTGGACCGAGGCGGTGAAGTGACGGCGGTTGATGTCGGTCACTTTGTCCAGCGCCGTCATCCACGCCCCGAAGTGCGCGTTGGACGTGCCCGCCTCCCAGCCCATGCAGAACGCGACGGCCTCGCGTTCCTTGCCCTGTGCGAGCAGGGCGCGGATCGTGCGGTCGTCTCGCTGGTACACGGCGTACGGGTGCCTGAGGTTGTGAGGCGTTCGATGCGGACCCCGGTCATCAGAAGATCACCACCGAGCGGAGGACATCGCCCTTGTGCATGCGGGCGAAGGCGTCTTCGACCTGGTCCAAGGTGATCGTCTCGGTGACGAAGGAGTCGAGGTCCAGGCGGCCTTGGAGGTAGAGGTCGGTGAGCATGGGGAAGTCGCGGGACGGCAGGCAGTCGCCGTACCAGGAGGACTTGAGCGCGCCGCCTCGTCCGAAGACGTCCTGCAGCGGCAGGTCGAGTTGCATGTCGGGGGTCGGGACGCCCACGAGGACGACGGTGCCGGCCAGGTCACGGGCGTAGAACGCCTGTCGGTAGGTTTCCGGCCGCCCGACGGCTTCGATGACGATGTCGGCGCCGAATCCGCTGGTCAGCTCGCGGATCGCCTCGACCGGGTCGGTGTCGCGCGCGTTCACGGTGTCCGTGGCGCCCATCGTCCGAGCCGTCTCGAGTTTGCGCTCGTCGATGTCCACGGCGATGATCTTCGCGGCGCCGGCCAGCCGGGCGCCGACGACGGCTGCGTTGCCGACGCCTCCGCAGCCGATGACAGCGACGGTGTCGCCTCGGCCTACTCCTCCTGTGTTGATCGCCGCACCGATGCCTGCCATGACCCCGCAGCCGAGCAGGCCGGCGGCGGCTGGTGAGGCGGCCGGATCGACCTTCGTGCACTGGCCGGCGGCGACGAGGGTCTTTTCGGCGAAGGCGCCGATGCCGAGGGCGGGTGACAGTTCGGTGCCGTCGGTGAGGGTCATCTTCTGGCGCGCGTTGTGCGTATCGAAGCAGTACTGCGGGCGTCCACGTCGGCATGCGCGACAACGGCCGCAGACCGCCCGCCAGTTCAGGACGACGAAGTCGCCCGGCACCAAGTCGGTGACTCCGGTGCCGACCGACTCCACGATGCCCGCCGCCTCGTGTCCGAGAAGGAACGGGAAGTCGTCGTTGATGCCGCCTTCCCGGTAGTGCAGGTCGGTGTGGCAGACGCCGCAGGCCTGCACTTTTACCACCGCCTCGCCCGGCCCTGGATCGGGCACGACGATCGTCTCGACGCGCACCGGCTCGCCTTTGGCGCGGGCGACGACGCCGCGTACGTGCTGAGGCATGGATGGATCCTCTCGACTGTCTGTATGGAAAGTGAGGCTCGGGTTTCCGACGGACGGTGGTCAGCTCGCGGGACGCACGCGTACGGGGAGCGCTGCGAAGGAGCGCAGGGTGTTGTTGAGATGCCGGCGCGGTTCGCCTGCGAGCTCGATGCGTTCCACCCGTCGGGCCAGGGCGGTGAGGAGTGCCTCGGCTTCCAGGCGGGCCACGTGCTGGCCTACGCATTGGTGGATGCCCATGCCGAAGCCGACGTGTCCGGATGGATCGCGGGTGAGGTCGTAGCGGTCCGGGTCGTTCCAGCGGGCCGGGTCGCGGTTCGCCGCGCCGAGGAACATGAGGATCTTGGATCCCTCGGGGATGAGGGATCCTGCGATCGCGACGTCGGTCGTGGCGGTGCGGAAGAAGGTCTGGACGGGTGACTGCCAGCGCACTGCCTCATCGAATGCCACGCGGGCCAGGTCAGGGCGTTCGCGGAGCCGCTGCCATTCGCCGGGGTGGCCGGCGAGGGCGTAGAGGGTGGCGGCCAGGCCATGCACTGTGGTGTCGACGCCGGCGGTGAGAAGGGAGCGTACGACCAGCGGTGCCTGCTCGTGGGTGAGGTCGCCGCGGTCGGCAGCGGCCCAGATACGGGCGCCGAATCCGTCATCGGTGAGGGCTTGGCGGGCGCACTGGGCGTTCACCCAGGCGGACAGGTCGGCGGCCCTGGCAGCGTCTGCCTGCACGAGGGCGTTGACGGGGCCGAAGGCATTGAAAGCCATGTTGCCGTAGGGCAGGAGGTTGTCGCGGCCGTCGGGTCGCAGTCCCACAGCGTCTGGGAAGACGCGCAGCGGGAATGCTTTGGCCAGGGCTTCGAACGCGTCGAAGTCGGTTCCCTGGGTGGCCAGGACGGTGTCGACCAGGTCGTCGGCTATCGGCTGCCATGCCGCACGCAGTCGGCGCAGTGCTGGTGGGGCGAGTATCTCGCGCAGGACGCGGCGCGGTGCGTCGTGGTGCGGCGGGTCGGCCTCCAGCAGCAGGCTCGGAGGCCGCCAGGGCTTCGAATGGCGGAAGTTGGCCAGTCCCACGCCGGCGGCGGACTGGAATGTCTGCCAGTCGACGAGGGCCGCGTGCACGTCGCGGTATCGGGCGAGCGCGTAGACGTCGTAGCGGGACAGCCGCACGACGGGACCTGCTTCCCGAAGGGCGTGGTGCAGGGGTTCGGGCGTCGTGAGGTGTTCGGTGGCGAACGGGTCGGCGTCGCTCGTGGGCGGTTCGACGGCAACGGCGGGTGCTTCGGACATGGCGGCTCCAGCGAAGTGCGGCTCGGGAAGGGGCGGGTCTTGGCTCAGAGATCCAGGACCAGGCGGGCCGAACGGGAACGTGAAACGCAGGGCAGCATGCAGTCGTTGGCGGCGCGTTCGTGTTCGGCCAGCACCGAGTCCCGGTGGTCCGGGGTACCTTCCACGACCGGGGTGAGGCAGGTGCCGCAGGTGCCGTGCTCACAGGAGGACAGCACGTCGGCACCTGCCTGCCGAACGGCTTGAAGGACGGTGACGTCGGGGGTGATGGTCACTGTCCGCCCGCTGCGGCACAGTTCCACCTCGAAGGGTCCGCGGTGCACCGGCTCTGTCAGGGCCTTGGCTGTGAATCGCTCGGTCCGCAGGCTGTACGGCGGCCACTGGGAAGATGCTGCCTCGACAGCGGCGAGCAAAGGACCCGGTCCGCAGCAGTACACCTTGGTTCTCGCGTCTGGTTCGCTCAGCCAGGCCTCCAGGTCGAGCAGGCCGACCTCGTCCTGGGGGCTGATGTGTACGCGATCGCCGTAGGAGGCTGTGAGTTCCTCGAGGAAGGCCATGGAGACCCGGCTGCGGCCTCCGTACAGCAGTTGCCAGTCGGCTCCGGTCACGTCGGCTTGATGCATCATCGGCAGCAGCGGGGTGATGCCGATGCCGCCCGCGATGAACAGGTACCGCTCGGCAGGCGCCAGGGGGAAGTGGTTGCGCGGACCTCCGACCTCCACGAGGTTCCCGGGCATGAGCTGATCATGGACGTAGGCGGAGCCACCCCTGCCAGGGGCTTCGCGAAGGACAGCGATGCGGTAGGTGTACGGGTCCCATCGGTCGCCGCACAGGGAGTACTGGCGAGTCACTCCGCTCGGCAGGATGAGGTCGATGTGCGAGCCGGGCGTCCAGTCCGGCAGCCGTGTGCCGTCGGGATGCGCGAGGGTGAGTGACACGACGCCGTCGGCGACAGGGTCCTTGTCCTGCACCTGCAACGTCACGGTGGAGAGGTTCTGCTGCAGCGGAGCGGTGGGCAGCAGGTTGTGTACGACCACGTTGTCGCCTCCCGTCTGTGGAATGCAGGAAGCATGCGCGCGGGCACCGTCGGACCGCGACGGCATTCTCATTCAGCGAGAGACCGACTTCGCGGAGATGTCATGTGGCTGTCGCATCGCCGTCACATGCCTATGGAGTGTCCTGTGTCCCGCGTCCGGCCAGCGCGCGGGAGATGCCCCGGGCGGCGGTCCGTACGACGGGGACCACGGCCTGGGCGCCGGCCTCATTGGGCACGATGACCGACAGCGCCGCGATCACCGTGCCGTCCGCACCGCGGACGGGCGCGGCTACGCCCAGGGCCTCCGCGTGGACGTAGCCGGGGCAGTACGCATAACCCTGCTGCCGGATCTCGGCCAAGGTCGCGCGCAGTTGTGCCGGTGTGGCCGGTGTGGCCGGTGTGTACGCGGTCAGCGGGCTGTCCAGGATCCTTTGCTTGAGGTCACTGGGGCCGTGGGCGAGGAGCACCAGACCGCTGGAGGAGGCGTACAGAGGAAGCCGCCCTGCGATCCGGGTGTAGTTGATCACCGCCTGTGGTGCCGAGAGCCGTTCGAGGAAGAGCACGTCGTCGCCGTCGAGGACGCCGATCTGCACGTGGTGGCCCACGACGTCGTGGACGCCTTCCATGAACGGCATTGCGTGATCACGCAGGGAGAGAGTGGGGGAAGCACGCGTTACCAGCTCCCACAGCCGCACGCCGATACGTACTTTGCGGTCGGAGTCCCGGCTCAGGAAACCGTGCACCACGAGCTCGGCCACGAGGCGAGAGACCGTGGCCACGTGCAGGCCGGTTCGACGGGCGATCTCGGAGACCGTCAGCGCCGGCTCGTCCTGGCTGAACGCTTCGAGAATGCGAGCTGCCCTGGACAGCACCGACTCCTGATGAGGTGTGTGCATGGCGAACCGTTCTGCTGGTCTCCCAGCCGGGGGCGGTGTCCGTCTCTGCGTCTACTCGTACGCACTGTCCATGGCAGCCAGTGCGTGAGCGATGTCCGTGGTGCCTGCGAAGAGGGCACGCACCTGCTCGAAGTGCGTCTGCTGCACCTCTGAGTTGGGCCATCGCTGATCCATGAACGGTACCGTCGTTCCGTCCTTCTGCCGCCGTGCCACCTCCGCGACGGCGGGATCGGCGGAGAAGGAGTTGCTGGGCAGAGCGGGCAGCGTTGCTCCGGACCGGTTGTACAGGTTCTGGCCCCGTTCTGATCCCAGGAAGTCCACGAACGCCAGTGCCGCTTTGCGGTGGGGGGCCTTGGCGTTGAGCCCGTAAGCGGCGGAGACGGCGCCGGGCATCCGGGTTTCGTTCGGCTGATCCGTGGCCGGCAGGGCCGTCATCCGGAAGTGCATTCCTGGGGCCGCGGAACGCAGAGCGGCGAGAGTGCCGGCGACCTGGACCACTCCCACTGCTCGCCCGTCGGCCACTTGGTCGAGGGCGTCCTCGTAACTGGTTTTGAGCGGAGCAGTGCTGAAGCAGCCACGATCGCGCATCTCCAGGTACTTGGTCATGGCTTGGCGCCATCCCGACCGGGCGAAGCTCTCCTTGCCGGACTCCATCTGCGTGTCGAAGCCGGGGTCGTGGGCGTACACCGTGGTGGCGACCAGTGCGTAGTCGACGAGCTGGGTGACCCACGGGGTCTGGTTGCCCAGCGCGAAGAGCACCTTCCCGTGCCGGCGGGCGGTGTCGCACAGGGCGAGGAGGGTGCTGTAGGTGGTGGGCCGGGTTCCGCCGATGGCCTTGAGCGTTTCCGCCGAGTAGATCGCGCCGATAGCGCTGAAGGTGACGGGTACCAGGTACGTACCGACGCCGCCGTCGGTGACCGGCCGCATGCTGTCCGGTATCCGGCCGGCGAAGAAGCGCAGGCTGAGTGCTTCCAGGAAGTCGTCCTCTTTCAAGGCCAGGACGGAGGCAGGGTTGCCGCTGCCGGGCCAGACGGTGAAGACGTCCGGTGCCTTGCCTGCCCGAAGCTGCTGCGGAAGCTCCTTCTGCAGGGTGTTGGTGTCGGCGTAGCTGACGTTGACGTGGATGCCGGGACGGGCTCGGTGGAAGGCCGCGACGACGGCCTGCATCGAAGCCTTGTCGGTGATGTTGGCCCTGACGGACACCTCGGTGTCCGACGTGTCACTGCCGGCTCCGATGACGGAGCAGCTGGTCAGAAGCGTCATGCTCAACGCAAGGGATGCGGCGAAGCGAAGGGGTCTCGGTCTGCGGGACACTGGCGGGCTCCATGCGGTGGTGGAGGCGGAGGTTCGACGAGCCGGACGGGAATGGCTGAGGCGCGTCACGCCGTGGCGAGGAGGCGGACGGCGTGACGTGCCGACTGGGATTGCGGTCAGCTGATGGGAACGGCTCGCTGCGCGGTCAGGTCGCGGGAACTGTGCGCTGTGGCAAAGGTGTACCTGCCGGGGACAAGTGCCCAGGCACCTGCCTTCCAGATGGTGAGGTTGTCCACGGGAATGGCGACCGTGAGCCGCTGGGAGCCCGCGGGGGCCAGGGTGAGTTTGCGGAACGCGACGAGCCGCTGCGGCTCGGCGGCGGCGGCGCTCGGCAGTGCGGCGTAGAACTGCACGAGTTCCGTGCCCTTGCGTGAGCTGGTGTTGGTGACGGTCACGCCCACCGTCACTGTCTTGGCTCTCTTGTCGTATGTGGCTTCGAGGGAGCCGTGGGCGAAGGTGGCGTACGACAGGCCGTGGCCGAAGGGGAAGCGCGGCTGCTGCCCCTTGCTGTCGTAGTAGCGGTAGCCGATGGAGATGCCCTCGTCGTAGGAGACGGCTCCGTTGCTGCCGGGGTAGGTCGCGGGTGTGGTGCCCGGCCCCTGGGTGGCGTCGGCGGGGAAGGTGACGGGCAGGCGGCCGGAAGGGTCGCTGTCTCCGAAGAGGACAGCGGCCAGCGCCGTGCCCATGCCGCGACCCCCGTACCAGGCTTGGAGCACGGCCTCGACGTCGCCGAGCCAGGGCATCGTCACGGGACCGTCGGTGTTGAGGACGACGGTGGTGCGCGGGTTGACCGCTGCCACGGCGGCGATGAGCTGTTCCTGATCACCAGGCAGACCGAGTGCCAGGTGATCCATGTCCTCGCCGGCGACCCGGTTGACGAAGACGATGGCGGCGTCCGCGGCGCGCGCCGCGTCGACAGCGGCGGGGATCAGGGATTCGGGCTGCCATCCGAGGGTGAGCCCGCAGGTGCCGGGGTCGGTGGTCGCGTTGGTGTAGGTCACCTCGATGGTGACGGCCTTTCCGGCGGTCAGCGCGGTGGCGCCCTGGAGGGGGTAGTCGTAGGGGCCGAGGAAGAAGCGGCGGCTGTGCCGGGTGCCGGTGGCGACCGTGGTGCCGTTGACCTTCAAGGTGGCGGTTCCGGCGGCGAGCAGGGAGAACCGGTGCAGGCCCGTGGTCGTCGGCACCAGGGTGCCGGTCCATTTCGCCGACCACACGTCGGGCAGGTTGTCCACGGGAGCAGCGGTGAAGTCGATGGTGGCGTCGGTGCGGGTGGTGAGCGGGGTGCCGGAGGCCTCTGCCCCTGAGTAGTAGGTGGCGGACAGGCCGGGGGTCCCGGCGCCGCTGCGCAGCACGGTGGGGGGAACCGCGGTCAGGGGAAGATCTCCCTTGGTGCCCTGTGCGTGCGTGACCGTGACTCCGCTGCCGGCGCGGACGCGGATGGCGTTCAGGGGCGTCGTCCATGTACCCGGGTCGACGTAGGTGGAGCCGCCCACGCCGGTGAGGACGTCGGTACCGGCCGGGCCGATGACGGCCAGGGATTTCAGGGTGGTCGGCAGAGGGAGTGCTGCGGAGCGGTTGGCCAGAAGCACCAGGGAGGCGACGGCGGTCTCATGGGCGAGGTCCTGGTGGGCCTGGGTGCTGACGTCGGCCGCCGGAGTGGGCACAGGATGGTCGAAGAGACCGTTCGCGTACATCGTGACGAGGATGCGTCGGGCTGCGTCGTCGAGCCGGGTGCTCGGTATCGCACCGCCCGTGAGTGCTCCGGCGGGGATCTTGACTGCGTAGGGTCCGAGCCCGGCGAGGTCCATGCCGGCTCGCGCGGCGGCGACCTGGTCGTCACCCGCCCAGAAGTCCGGCACGGTGTAGCCCTGCAGTCCGATGGCCTTCTTCAAGTCGTCGAAGAGAGCCGAACTCTGTGTCGCGAAGGTTCCGTTGATCTTCGGGTAGGCCATCATGACCGAAGTGGTCGGGGCGGCGGTGACCACGCGGCGGAACGGTGCTTCGTGGAGTTCGTGCAGCGCACGGTCGGAGACCTTGGTGTCTGTGGAGAAGCGGTTGGTCTCCTGCGTGTAGGCGGCGAAGTGCTTGACCGTGGCTGCGACGTTCTGGCTCTGTATGCCGGTGGTGAGAGCCGCGCCCAACTGGCCGGCGAGCAACGGGTCCTCGCCCATGCCTTCGGACTGTCGGCCGGAGTGCCAGGTCCGGGTGAGATCGATGGTGGGGCCGAGGAGGTTGTTGTAACCCTTGGCACGGCCCTCCGCGCCGATCGCGCGGCCGATACGTGCCGCCAGGTTCTCGTCGAACGTCGCCGCCTGCGCGACCGGAACCGGGAATGCGGTCACGCCTTGCTCGCCGCGCAGACCGGCCGAGGCGTCCACCATGGTCAGAGCCGGTATACCCAGGTGAGCGACGGTCGCGAAGTCGCACCGGACGAGCGCTTCCTTCTCGGCCGCTGTCATACGGCCGAGCATCGCGTCCGCCTGATCCTGCGGTGCCTCGGACCGTGCGGCGGCTGCCGCTTCGGTCATCAGGGGAGCCATGCTCAGGCTCATTGCGGTGAGGGTGGCGGCAGACAGAAATGATCTTCTTTTCACGGCGGCTCTCCGAAAGGGGGGCGGATCTACGCTTATGGAAAAAGGGGCCGGCCGAGGGGTCAGGTTCACGGCCGGCCCCAACTCGGGGAGGGAAACGGATCCCTGCGGTGTTCCCGGACTCACCTGCTTGCCTACCGAGTCCCGCGGCAGCAGAAGCAGTGAGGGAATGGAGATTTCCATGCGGCGTACGCTTGTTGAACGGAAAAACTAGAGGACCCGCCCAGCAGGGTCAACCCTTTCGGCAGCCGTGCAACAAAATGCCGTTGACCAGCCAGTTTGATACTCACATTGAAAAGTGTGCGCGAAATTTCAATTGAAACCAGCAGGCAGCGTGACTGACTATAAACCGTATCGATAGGCGTCATCGACAGGCCGAATGGCAAAGCCGCAGAGGATGCCGAAAACAAACAGTCCGGCGCCGTGATCAGCGCCGGACTGTTTGGAATCGGTGAATGTTTCTCAGGCTGATTTCTCCAGGAGTTCCCAGGAGTCGAGCTCATGCTCCCCCGGCTCCACATGGACCGGCGGACACCCTGGGAGCCGCACGACGCCGGAGCAGCCGTCGGGCACGACGACATGGATGCGCATCCGGCCGTCGGCGGTTGTCTCCCACGACGACTCGGCTGCGCCGTAGGGCGTTTCGTGGCGTGTCCGTGCCCAGGTGATGCCGCCGCCGGGCCGGGGCTGGAAGACAAGCTGCCGATAGCCGGGCATGGACTCGGCCATGCCTCCGACGACGCGGTGCAGCCAGTCGGCGACGGCTCCGAGAGCGTAGTGGTTGAAGGAGGTCATACCGCCGGGGTTGAGGGTGCCGTCGGGGCGAAGGCTGTCCCACCGCTCCCAGATGGTGGTTGCCCCTTGCGTGACCGGATAGAGCCAGGAAGGACATTCGGTCTGGGTCAGCAGGCGGTAGGCGACGTCCAGGTGGCCGGTGTCGGTGAGGGCGTCACAGATCACCGGAGTCCCGACGAATCCTGTGGCGATACGGGCTTCGTCGGCGAGGACCAATTCGGCCAGCCGGTCGCCGGCTGCGCGTCGTTGCGGCTCGGTGAGGAGGTCGAAGGCGATACCGAGTGCGTAGGCGGTGGGGCTGTCGCTGGTCATGCGGCCGACGGGCAGTACGTACCGGCGGCGGAAGGCGGCCGCCACCTCTGCGGCCAGTGCGGCGTACTGCGCGGCGTCCTGTTCCATGCCCAGTTCGGCCGCGGCCAGGGACAGGTGACGGGCGGAATACGCAAAGTAGCCCGTGGCCACCAGGTAACGGTCGGTGCGGCCGGCAGCCGGGTCATCCGGCGGGGCGGCGGGGTCGAGCCAGTCACCCAGCTGGAATCCGGTGTCCCAGAGGCGATCGGGGCCTGCGAGCCGTTCGACGAGGTCCACCCACGCCTTGGCCATGGCGTAGTTGCGGCGCAGGATCTGCAGGTCGCCGAAGCGCCGGTACAGGGTCCAGGGGGTGAGCGTGGCGACGTCTCCCCAGGCGGCACCGGGCTGGATCGGCGTCCACATCGGTTTGCCGGGGATGACGGGCACGTACCAGGGGATGGTGCCGTCGGGAAGCTGCTCGAGCCCGACATCGGTGAGCCAGGAGTCCAGCATGCCGGCGCAGTCGTAGAGGAAGCTCGCGGTCGGGGCGAAGACCTGAAGGTCGCCCGTCCAGCCGAGGCGTTCGTCGCGCTGGGGACAGTCGGTGGGGATGTCGACGAAGTTGCCGCGCATGCTCCATACGACATTTTCGTGGAGCCGGTTGATCAGCGGGTCGCTGCACTCGAACCAGCCCGTACGTCGCATGTCTGTGTGATAGACACGGGCCGTCACCGACTCCTGCGTCAACTCCCCTGGCCAGCCGCTGATTTCGGCGTAGCGAAAGCCGTGCAGGGTGAACCGGGGCTCCCACGTGTACGGACCACGTCCGGACAGAATCATGGTGTCGGTGGAGTACGCCTCGCGCAGGGGTTGGGTGGCCAGTTCTCCGTCCTGGAGCACTTCGGCGTGTCGAACGGTGATGGTGGTGCCGACGGGGCCGTCTGCGGTGAGGCGGAGCCGGCCGACGAGGTTTTGGCCGAAGTCGAGGAGGTGACGGCCGTCGGCCGTTCGCATGATGGCGACAGGGGCCATCTCCTGGGTGCAGCGCACGGGCGGGCCTTGGGGGGCGACGAGTGTGCGCGGGTTCCGGTTGCCGAGCCGAACGGGGGTCCATTCTGTGTGCTGCTCAGGCGTGCGGGTCGCCCAATAGGGGTCGTCGAGTCGGGCGTCGAAGTGCTCGCCTTCGTAGAGGCCACTACTGGCGATGGGCCCCGTGGCCGCCGTCCAGGTGGCGTCCGTGGCGATGACCGCGGTGGTGCCGTCGTCGTAGGTCACTTCCAGCTGGGCGATGAGGGCTTGGTCGGTGCCGTAGATGTTGCGGGTGCCGCCGTCGAATCCGTACTTGCCGCGGTACCAGCCGTCGCCGAGCCAGGCACCGATGACGTTGGTGCCTGTGGCGAGGTGGGCGGTGACGTCATGGGTGCGGTAGCGCAGGCGGTGGGGGTAGACCGTCCAGCCCGGGGCGAGGATCTCGCTGCCCACGCGGAGTCCGTTGACCTCCACCTCGTACAGGCCGTGAGCGGTGACGTAGAGGCGGGCTCGGGTGATCGGGCGATCCAGGTCGAAGTCTTTGCGTACCCGGGCCGGTTGGCGTTCGGCGGCCGGATCCTCGGCCCATCCGCCGCCGACCGGTATCGCACTCCAGTCCGCCGGGTCGAGCAGCCCGGCTTCCACCACGCTGGGCTCGCTCCATGCGGAAGGAGCCGCGGTTCCGGCTGTCCAGACCCGGACTCGGACGGTCACGCTCTCGCGTGAGGCCAGCGGTTCACCGGGCCAGGGCACCAGTAGCTGGTCGCTTCCTTCGATCCGGCCGGTGCTGTGCTCACGGCCGGAACGTTCGAGCCGGACCTCGTAGGCCTGTTGACTGCCGGTGCCGGGGGGAAGCTTCCAGGTCAGCCGGGGGGTGGCCGTACCGATACCGAGGCCGTCCGGGAGGTGTTCGAAGGAGACCGGGGCGGGTTGGGGGGTCGACAAGGGGAACCTTTCTTCACGTGCGGGAGCGGTTGGGCTTCGGAGGTTCAGCCCTTGAGCGCTCCGGAAGTGAGGCCCTTCATGACCTTCTGGTTGAGGAAGAGGTAGATCAGGAGGGTGCCGAAGACGTTGAGGCAGATGGCGGCGAACAGGGGGCCGTACTGGGTGGCGCCGAAGTCGCCGGTGAAGTTGAGCAGGCCGACCTGGACGGTGCGCAGGTCCTGGCTGTTGGTGAAGGTGAGGGCGATCAGCAGGTCGTTCCAGATGAAGAAGAACTCGACCAGGCCGACCGTCAGGAGCGCGTTGCGGACCATCGGGACACTGATGGTCCAGAAGGAGCGCAGGATCCCGGCGCCGTCGATCGTGGCAGCCTCGAAGAGTTCACGGGGGACGGACTTGTAGTAGGTGGCCATCATGAAGACGGTCAGCGGCAGGCCTGTGCCGGTGTAGGTGAGGATCAGCGGCCACAGCGTGCCGGACAGACCGGTCTGGAAGTACACCGTGAACAGGGGAAGCAGGATCATCTGCGGCGGCACCATCATGCCGGCCAGAAAGACCAGCAAGGTCAGGTTGCGGCCCTTCCACACCATGACCTGGAGCGCGAAACCGGCTGCCGCTCCCAGCAGCAGGATCAGGGCAAGCGCCGGGACGACGGCGAGCAGGCTGTTGCGGACGTACAGGCCGATGTGGCCGGTGGTCCACGCTTCGGTGTAGTTGCCCCACTCCCACGTGGTGGGCAGGCTCCAGGTCGAGTGGTTGAGGTAGTCGCTGTTGGACTTCAGTGAGGTCAGGAACATCCAGACGAGCGGGTAGATCTCGACGACCAGCAGCAGGGTGACGACGATCTTCACCCACACCTTGCTGACCCGGACGCGCCGCCGGGAACGGGACCGTCCGGAAGCAGCGGACGGTCCGCGGCTCGCCTGATGGGCGGTGGCCTTCACAGGGGTGTCGATGGCCATGGTTGTCAGCCTTCCGTGAGGTCGCGCCGTGAGACGCGGAAGACGACCAGGCTCACCAGCAGGCACACCACGGTGAGCAGCACGGCGATGGTGCTGCCGTAGCCGTAGTCGCCGTAGGTGAACGACGTCTGGAACATGTACAGGGTCAGTGGCGTGGTGTCGTTGCCCGGGCCGCCGTTGGTGAGCGCGACGATGGAGTCGAAGGCCTTCAGCGTGCCGTTGATACTGAAGATCAGAGAGGACATGAGCACGGGCAGGGACAGCGGCAGCACGATGTGGCGCACCAGTCGCAGGCCTGTCGCTCCGTCGAGGCGCGCGGACTCCAGGACTTCCTCAGGGATGTCGACGAGACCGGCGAAGAGCAGGACGGCATAGAAGCCCATGGAGCGCCAGATGTCCATGACGACGAGGACCCAGAAGGCGCTCGAAGAGCTGCCGAAGAAGTCGATGGAGTCGATGCCCACCGCGTTCAGCAGTGAGTTGACGGGGCCGGTCTGCGGGGCGACCTGGAAGAACTTCTGGAAGAGCAGGCCGACGGCGACCGTGGGCAGTACTACGGGGAAGAACACGAGGGTTCGCACGAGCGCGGAGGCGCGCTTGAGGAAGAAGACGTAGAGCAGGGCCAGGAGGTAGCCCGCGACCACCTGGCCGGCGGTGACGACGACGGCGTACTTGAGGGTGAACCACAGGGCGTGGCGGACGGCCGGATCATCGAGAAGGCGGGAGAAGTTGGCGACGCCGTTGCCGGTGAAGCCGTCGATGGAGTTGCCCTTGGTGAAGGAGTAGCCGAGCGACCACACCATCGGGACGAGCATGATCAGGGAATAGACGACGAGTGCGGGACCGAGCAGGATCGCGATGGCCCTGCGGTCACCGAGTACGCGGTGCATGAGTGGTATCCACTTCGATGACGATGAGGAGTTGTGCCGAGCAGGCGCCGGGGCGGCGCGCGGAAGGCGCGTGCGGCGTCAGGCACGCCGCCCCGGTCGGCTCACTGAGCGGACAGCGCGTCCTGGACGGTCTGCATGAACTGCTCGGGGCTCACGCTTCCGCTGACCAGGCCCGCGGCGTTGGTCTGGCTGATCGTGGTGGCCTTGGTGCCGAACAGGGCCTCGAACCACAGGACGTTCTGCTTGGAGGCACTGATGGTGTCGCGCACCTGGGTAGTGACCTCGTTGGCGTCGGTGACCGGGGTGTTGACCTTGAAACCGGAGATCGAGCCGTGGTCCTTGAGCGCCTTGCTGCCGTAGTTCTTGGCGATGCAGGAGACCCAGGCGCCGGTGTTCTTGTCGAAGGACTTGGCGCCCAGGGTGATGCCGAGGCCGACGTTGGACGGGTACTGGTCGATGGAGCCCTTGCCGCCGGAGACGGCCGGGAAGGGCATGAAGCCGACGTTGTCCGCGCCGATCTTGTCCTGCTTGGCGTCCGAGATGTTCGCCAGTGCCCAGCTGCCCATGTAGAGCATGGCGGCCTTGCCGGTGAGGAACTGGTTCATGGCGGTGTCGTAGTCGATGGAGCCGACGCCCTTGCCGAAGTAGCCCTTCTTGCCGAGGGCGGCGATCTCGGTGGCGGCCTTGACGTACTGCGGGTCGGTCAGCTTCGCCTTGCCGTCGGCGACGTCCTTGAGTGCGTCCGGGCCGAGGCTGCGGTAGAGGTAGCCGCTGAGGAGGCGGGTGAGCGGCCAGCCCTGCTGACCGGAGGCGGAGAAGGGCTGGATGTCCTTGGCCTGGAGCTTGGCGGCTGAAGCGACCAGCTGGTCCCAGGTGGCGGGGACCTTCAGGCCGTTGGCCTCGAAGATCTTCTTGTTGTAGAAGACTCCCTCGATGTTGTACTCGTACGGCAGTACCTCCAGCTTGCCGCCGTACAGTGCCTTGATCGTCGACACGGCGGCCGGCTCCAGCTGGTCGTCGACTCCCAGCTCCTTCAGCTTGGCTTCCAGGTCGGCGATCTTCCC
Organism: Streptomyces sp. NBC_00659; assembly: GCF_036226925.1. Lineage (NCBI taxonomy): Bacteria > Bacillati > Actinomycetota > Actinomycetes > Kitasatosporales > Streptomycetaceae > Streptomyces > Streptomyces sp. NBC_00659. The sequence goes on from NZ_CP109031.1 coordinate 1,262,402, forward strand.
CGACTTGGCGAGCTTCTGGGTGAGCGCGGGGGCGTTGCCCGCGGCGAACTGCACCGGCAGGGCGCCCTGCCCGGCGAGCAGTTGCAGCTTCTGGTCGAGGCTCGCCTGGGGAACGGTCTCCACCTTCAGGGGCAGCGCGTCGTTCGCGGACTTGCACGAGCCCTCGGAGAGGCTGGTCAGGGCCGTCTTGACGGTGGTGTTCTCGGTGACGCTGAGGTAGCTGAAGTTCTTCGGCGCCGCCGCGGTACCGCTCCCGCTGCCGCCGCAGGCGGTGGCGAGCAGGGCCATTGAGGCCACGCCGGCCGTGAACAGACCCAGACGTGTGCGCCGAGCGCGGAACGTGCGAAGGGACACGGGTGACTCCCAGGGGTTGGAGAAGAAGCGAGATGTGAGGCGGAAGGACGGCGCCGAGAGCGACAGGCGGCCGCGCCACGCTGGAGTTCGTAAAACGTTCTCCATGTCGAGTGGGCAACACCCTGCACCCGTCGCCCTACTCCGTCAAGACACGGAGCTGTAACACCAGGGATTTCAACCAGAGACTTGACGCTGGGCGTGTGACATCCTGTAAACCGTTACACCAACCACGAGAACCGGAGTGCGGGCGATGGACGGCGCTGCAGAACCCAGGCAGAACAAGCGCGTGACGATCACCGATGTCGCCCGGCACGCAGGCGTGTCCATTGCGGCCGTGTCCAAGGTGCTCAACAACGCCTACGGGGTGAGCCCTGCCATGCACGAGAAGGTGCAGGCCGCGATCACCGCACTCGACTACCGCCCGCACGCCGCCGCCCGTGGCATGCGCGGGCGGACCTACACCATCGGCGTCCTGCTGGACAACGTCCGCAACGCCTTCTTCGCCGACATCCTGGACGGCATCCGGGACGAGCTGCGCAGCTCCGATTACACCGTGCTGATCGGAGCGGCCGGGTTCGACGCGCAGGACCAGGCCCGCACCATCCGTTCCATGGTGGACCGCCAGATGGACGGCCTGGTCCTCATCGCGCCGAGCACGCCCCGCCCGGAGGTCCTCGCCACCGCTGCGTCGACACCCACGGTCGTGATCGGCCACGACGACGCCGCGGACAGCCATGATTCGGTCGTCGACGCCGACGATGTCGGCGCCGGCCTGGTGGTGGACCACCTGGTCTCCCTCGGCCACCGCGACATCGCCCTTGTCTCGGCGCCCGGAGCTAAGACGGGCCGGTGGAAGAGAACACCCGAGATCGTGCTCGCCTCCGGCTACATGGAGGCCATGCAACGGCACGGCCTCGCTGACCACGCCCAGGTGCACCATGGCGCGTACTCCGACGATGGTGGTTTCAAAGCCGGTATGACCTTGTTGACCGCGGAACGCGCACCCACAGCCATCATGACCGGCGCCGACGTCGCGGCCCTGGGCATCTACCGCGCCGCCCACGAACTCGGCCTGCGCATCCCCGACGATCTCTCCCTCGTCGGCTACAACAACACGGCCCTCGCGGCCCTGGCCCCGGTCCAGCTGACCAGCGTCGACCAGGCCGGACACACCATGGGCTCGACAGCCGCGCGCCTTCTCATCGAGAGAGTCGAAGGCCGCCGCGACCGGGCGATCCGCACCACCATGACTCCGCGTCTGGTCGTGCGGAAGAGCACGGCAACGCCAGGAGGCCGGTAGACCGTGGAACGGACGATGCCCACCGTGCCCGTGGTCCGGCGCGAGCCACCGCGCCACCACACAGCAGCCGCCCGGGAAGCCAGAGCCCGGCGCAGAGTGGGCATCAAGGACGTGGCGCGGGAAGCCGGCGTCTCGCTCGGCACGGTGTCCAACGTCCTCAACCGCCCCGACATCGTCGCCGCGCCGACCCGGCAGCGGGTCCTGGACGTCATCGACGCCCTGGGATACGTACGTTCGGACGGCGCGCGCCAGTTGCGCGGCTTCGCTTCCCGGCTCGTGGCCGTCTTGGTCCTCGACCTGGCCAATCCCTTCTTCACCGCGCTGGCCGCCGGCGTGGAACAGGCCGCGCTCGAGGCCGACCTCGGGGTCATGGTGTGCACGGCCGGCCGAGGACCGGCCGACGAGGCCCGCCACCTTTCGCTGATCACCTCGCACCAGGTCCGCGGCGCCGTCCTGGCCTCCGGAGACGGCACGGGGCGCAGGGTGGCGGGCTTCCGCCGCAACGGGGTGCCGTTCGTCATCGCGGACCAGAACGCCCCTCAGCCGGGGGCCTGTTCGGTCGGCATCGACGACGTCGCGGGAGGACAGGCCGCCGTGCGCCACCTGATCCAGCAGGGACACCGGTCGATCGGATACGTCAGCGGACCCGACTGTCTCCAGCAGGTTCGGGACCGGCGCCGGGGAGCGGCCATCGCGGTCAACCTGGCCGGACTTCCGGCGGAGTCGCTTCGGGACCTGCCGTGCCCGGCGCTCACCGTGGGCGCCGGCAGGGACGCCGGGCACAGGATCCTCGGCCTCAGAAAGCGCCCCACCGCCGTCTTCTGCGCCAACGACCTGCTTGCACTCGGCGTGATGCAGGCGCTGTACGAGGCCGGCCTGCGGGTGCCGGAAGACATCGGAGTGGTGGGATACGACGACATCGAATTCGCCGCGTCCGCCGTCGTTCCGCTCACTTCGGTACGACGCCCCGCTCTCACATTGGGCCGCGAGGCAGGCCGACTGCTCCTCGAAGACACGGCCGAAGCCGCCACGCACGAACACACCCACGTGGTGCTGCAGCCGGAACTGGTCGTGCGCCGGTCGACCATGCGGACGCCGGCGCGGTGACCCAAGTGAGTCAGATGCTTTCGGGAACATGCTGGGGCAGCGTCTTCGGTGATCGGCGGGTCAGGGGAAGCAGCGCGGCCGAGACCAGCATCGTGAGCAGGCCGAGCAGCACGACGGCCGAGGCCAGCGTGCCCAGCATGCCCTTGGCGGCCGGGTCCCCCGTATGTTCGTGGGCGGACAGGGCGGCGGAAGCGGGCATGGCGGCACTCCGTGGGACGTGAGGAAGGGAGGAGCGCCGTGTAGCGGACCGGGCCGGACGGGCTGTGCAGGCGGACCCCGCAGTCGGCTCACGGGCGCGGTGGTGTCCCACGACTATGCGTTCCGGGTCTCGGCCTGCCCACCCCTCACGTCATCCAAGTTACCGATGCCCTCGATCCATCGTGTGGATAGTGATGTCATGGGCTGCGTCAGGCTTCAGCGACTTCCCGCCCGGTGGGCCGCTACAGCCGACGTGTCAGAAGCGCCGCTCAGCCCCGGGCCCAGACGGGCTCCGACGCGCGCTGCGGTCTCACGCAGCCAGATGTGTGCCGCGTCATGCGTGTGCACCGGGTGCCACCACAGTGCCTCTCTCAGCGGTACGGCTTCATAGGGCGGCTCCACCACCCGGACAGCGGCGATGGGTTCCATCATCCGGGCCATACGCTCCTGGACCAGCGCGATGCGCCGGGTGCCTGCGACCAGCAGCGGCAGCGACTGGAAGCTGTCGACGGAGACTTCGACCCGCGGTTCGATCCCCAGCATGCCGAGCTGGCGTACCGCTGGGGCGTCGTACGTTCGCTGGTACGTCACCCAGGGAAGCCGGGCAAGGTCCTGGCGGGTGAGCCGGTCGTCGACGCTCGGGTGGTCCCGCGCGACGAGAAAGACCCAGCGGTCGTCATAGAGGTCGGTGGCGGGGAAGTCGCTGATGACGCCGTGCGGCATGAACAGACCGTCGCTGGCGCTCAGCAGGGTGGCGGTGTCGTCCACCACCGTCGTCGGGGTCTGGGAGAAGCGCAGCCGAATCCCGGGAGCCTCCTCATGGATCACGCGAGCCAGCTCGGTGCCGAAGATCGCCACGGCGTAGTCGGACGCCACCAGCTTGAATTCCCGGTTCTCCTTGGCCGGGTCGAAGTAGGCCTGGCTGGCGAAGAGGCGTTCCAGCACGTCATAGGCGGTCGAGGTCCGGTCCAGAAGGACCTGCCCCAGCGCGGTCAGCTCGTAGTGGCCGCCGACGCGGGCGAGCAGGTCGTCGTCGAAGTGCCGGCGCAGCCGGGAGAGGGCAGCGCTCATCGCAGGCTGGCTGAGGCCGACACGCTGCCCGGCACGGGTGACGTTGCGCTCCTCCAGCAGGGCGCGCAGAGCGACGACGAGGTTGAGATCCAAGCGGGCCAGGTTCATGAAAGTCCCTCTGCAGAGCGATGCCGACCCGGAGCAATCCACGAGATGGATGCAAGGCATCCATAGAATCGATTTCCCTGATCGGTGGTGCGGGGTCCAGATTAGTCGCACCGCAATCAGGAGGACATGTCCGTGAAACCTGAATCCGCGTCCGCACTCTTCGCCGGACCTTTCGCCCTCGCGACTCTCTCGGCCCCCGACGGGCCCCGCTTTCCCGCTCTCGTCACGCCGGACGGCAACGCCCTCGACCTTCGGGCCGCACTGGGTGACGAACAGCTGACCGTGCTGAGCCTGCTGGATCGCTGGGACAAGACCCTGCCGCAGCTGCGTACCCTGGCCGCCGACACCGGCGTCAGCCGCACGCCGATCACGGACCTTCACGTGCACGCCCCGGTCGAACCGCGCCAGGTCTTCCAGTCGGGTGCGAACTACCGGCAGCACGTGATCGACCTGCACGTCGCCCACCGTGCCCCCGGCGATGACCGGTCCGAGGCCGAACGGCGAGCGGAAGCGGCCGAGATCATGGACCGGCGGGCTACCGAGGACCTGCCGTATGTGTTCATCGGCCTGCCCAGTGCGATCACGGGTCCCTACGACGACGTCGTGCTGCCCGCCTGGGCCGAGAAGCCGGACTGGGAACTGGAACTGGCGGTCGTGATCGGCCGCCCCGCGTACCAGGTGTCCGTCGCGGAGGCATCCGCGCACATCGCGGGCTACACGATCGCCAACGATCTGACCGACCGGTCGACCGTCTTCCGCAGGGACATGCCGCAGATCGGCACCGACTGGCTGCGCAGCAAGAACGCGCCCGGCTTCACACCGCTCGGCCCGTGGATCGTGCCCGCCGAGTCCATCGCCGACCCTGACGACCTGCGGGTGACGCTGAAGCTCAACGGCGAAACCATGCAGGACGAGTCCACCAAGGACATGATCTTCAAGGTCGCGCGGATGGTGTCGTACGCCTCGCGGACGGCCCATCTCCTCCCGGGTGATCTTGTGCTCACGGGCAGCCCGGCCGGCAACGGCATGCACTGGGGCCGCCTTCTGCGCGACGGCGATGTGATGGAGGGCTCGGTCACCGGGCTCGGCGTCCAGAGCACCCGATGTGTGGCGGAGGCGAAGGCATGACGGCCGTCGATCCCCGCGATCCGGAAGGCGCGATCGCGCTGGCGGCCAAGACGTACTCCAACTGGGGCCGCTGGGGCGAGGACGACCGGCTCGGCACACTGAACTTCCTGGACGAGGGGAAGCGCCGCGAAGGTGCCGGTCTCGTCCGGCGCGGGGCCAGCTTCTCCCTGTCGCAGTCCTTCGACATGAACGGCCCGCAGAAGGGCTGGCGGCGGCGCACCAACCCGGTGCACACGATGCTGGACACCGGCACCGACGCCGCGCTCGGCCACCAGGGCTTCCCGCACGGCATCGGCGGCGCCGACGACGTGATCGCCATGCCGCTCCAGTGCTCCACGCAATGGGACGGGCTCGGGCACATCTTCGACCACGGCAAGGCGTGGAACGGTCGTGCGGCCGAGAAGGTCGTCACCTCCGACGGCGACCTGGTCACCGGCATCGAGCACATGGCTCCCCATGTCGCCGGACGCGGCGTGCTCCTGGACGTGGGACGGGTCGTGGGCACCGCCGGCGAGCTGCCCGACGGATTCGCCATCACCGAGGAGCACCTGTCCGCCACAGCGGAAGCGCACGGCGTGAGCGTGGGACGCGGTGACATCGTGCTGATACGTACCGGTCAGCTGACCCGGGTACGCCGAGACGGGTGGGGCGACTACGCCGGCGGACCCGCGCCGGGGCTTTCCTTCACCACGGCCGGCTGGCTCCACGGCACCGAGATCGCGGCGATCGCCACGGACACCTGGGGCTTCGAGGTCCGTCCCAACGAGTTCGAGAACGCCTTCCAGCCCCTGCACCAGGTCGCGATACCCAATATCGGCCTCCTCATCGGTGAGATGTGGGACCTGGAAACCCTGGCCGAGGACTGCGCGGCGGACGGGGTGTACGAGTTCCTGCTCGCCGCCGCGCCCCTGCGCATCACCGGCGCTGTCGGTTCCCCCGTCAACCCGATCGCGATCAAGTGACGCGCTCAGCAAGGGAGTTCTCCATGAGCACAGCCCGCACGGTCCTGGTGATCGGTGGTGGCGCTGCCGGAAACGCCATGACCATTCTGCTGCGCCGGGCCGGTCTGACCGTCGACCTGATCGAGGCGAAGGACGACTGGAACGCCACCGCCGGTTCAGGCATCACCCTGCAGGGCAACGCCTTGCGTGTGCTGCGCGAACTGGGCGTGTGGGAGGAGGTCAGCGCGTCCGGCTTCGGTTTCGGATCCGTCGGCATCACCGCTCCCGACGGAACGGTCCTGCACGTCGCACGCGACATTCGAACCGGCGGCGACGACCTGCCCGCCACCGTCGGCATGCAGCGCCCCCGGCTGCAGCGCATCCTGATCGACGCCGTCCGTGCCAGCGGCGCATCGGTGCGCCTCGGCACCCGGGTCGAGCAGCTGGAGCAGGACGGCACAGGGGTGAACGCGCGCTTCACCGACGGCAGCGAGGGCCGCTACGACCTGGTGATCGCCGCCGACGGACTGGGTTCCACCACCCGCGCGGCCATCGGCATCACCGCCAAGCCGGAACCCACCGGCATGGCCATCTGGCGCGTCGCCGTCCCCCGGCCGGCCGGCGTCACCCGCACGGATCTCGCCTACGGCGGTCCGGCCTACATCGCCGGTTACTGTCCGACGAGCGACACCACGATCTACGCCTACGTGGTCGAGGCCAATCGCGACCGGGCGTCGATCCCGCCGGAGTCCTACGCCGACGAGATGCGCGGCCTCGCCGCCGCCTACGGAGGATTCTGGCCGGAGATCACCGAGCACATCACCGATCCGGCGAAGGTCAACTACACCTGGTTCGACCGGATGCTGGTCGAGGGCTCCTGGCACCGGGGCCGCGTGGTCCTCGTCGGCGACGCCGCCCACTGCTGTCCGCCCACCCTCGCGCAGGGCGCCGCCCTGTCCCTGGAAGACGCGTGGGTGCTCTCGCGTCTGCTGACCAGCACCGAGGTCTGGGACGACGCGCTCTTCCAGGCGTACTACGACCGGCGTATCACCCGCGTCCGTCCGGTGGTCGAGGCGTCCGTGCAGATCGGGCAGTGGCAGCTCGACGGCGTACGCGACGCAGACGTACCCGGTCTGATGGGCCGCACGATGACGATGCTCAGGGAGCTGCCGTGACCTCACCGACCGTCGACGTCCACGCTCACGTGTTGCTGCCCGAAGTCGAGTCCCTCGTCGACGGCCTGCCCGGACTGGCGATGGCGAGAGCGCTGGATGCCCGGCGCAACGGCCCCACGGCCCTCGCGGTCAGCGGCCCCATGGTGCGCGAGCGCATCCCGCAGCTCACCGACCCGGCCGCACGGCTGGCCGCGATGGACGCACAGGGCGTGGACGTCCAGCTCGTCAGCCCCTCACCCTCGCACTACCACTACTGGACGGACGAGGAGACAGCCGAGAAGCTGTACCGGCTGGCCAACGAGGCAACAGCAAGGCACTGTTCAGCCGCTCCGCACAGGCTGCGCGGCCTCGGGTTGGTACCGCTCCAGCACCCGGACCACACAGTGGGGGCGCTCGATCACGCGCTGGAGCAGGGCCTGGCCGGGGTGGAGATCTCGAGCCACGCTCCGGGCCTGGAACTGTCCGACCCGGCCTACGAGCCGTTCTGGTCGCGAGCGGAGGAGACCGGCGCCGTCATCTTCCTGCACCCCTTCGGATGCACGCTGGATGAGCGCCTGGACCAGTGGTACCTGTCCAACACCGTGGGCCAGCCCACGGAGAACGCCGTGGCACTGTCGCACCTGATCTTCTCGGGAGTGCTCGACCGTCACCCGGGGCTGAAGGTGATCGCCGCCCACGGCGGTGGCTACCTGCCGACTCACATCGGCCGCTCCGACCACGCCTGGTCCGCCCGCACCGACGCGGCTGCCGGCTGCGCTCATCCGCCCAGCAGCTATCTGAAGCGCCTGTACTTCGACTCGCTCGTCCACGACCCGTCCGTCCTGCGGGAGCTGATCCGGGTCGCCGGGCCCGACCGTGTCCTGCTCGGCTCCGACTTCCCTTTCGACATGGGCACGAAGGACCCCGTGGGCGCTCTGCGCGCCGCACGTGTCTCCGAGGCCGACTTCGAGGCCATCCGGGGCGGTACCGCCTCCGCCCTGCTCAACCTGACCCTGTCCTGAGGAGGAACCCTCATGAGCGCACGCCTGCTCACCCATCTGCGGCACGTCGACCTGGCCGTGCCCGACTACGACAAGCAGCTCGACTTCTACGCGGGTGTCTGGGGTCTGACCAAGGTCGCCGAGGACTCCGGGATCTCCTTCCTCGCTGCCGAGGGCTCCCCCGAGCAGTACGTCATCAGGCTGCGCAAGGCCGAGGAGAAGCGCCTCGACCTCGTCTCCTACGGCGCCGCTTCGCCGGCTGACGTGGACACTCTCGCCGAACAACTCCTCTCCGGTGGCGTGCGGTTGATCACGCAACCGGGCAAGGTGGACACACCCGGCGGCGGTTACGGCTTCCGCTTCTTCGACGTGGACGGCCGGACCATCGAGGTCTCTGCCGACGTGGCGGTACGGCAGCACCGCAAGATCGAGGAGAAGGAGTCGATCCCGGTCAAGCTGTCCCACGTCGTACTCAACTCCCCGGATCTGGACCGGACGAAGGAGTGGTACGAGCAGCACCTCGGCTTCCGGCTCTCCGACACCCTGAGCTCGCCGCACATGGGCGAGGTCATGCACTTCATGCGGATCTCCAACCAGCACCACTCGATGGCACTGGCGAAGGGACCGCACGCCTCCCTTCACCACGTGTCGTTCGAAATGCGCGGCATCGACGAGTACATGCGTGGCTCCGGCCGTGTGATCCGGGCCGGCTTCAAGAAGATCTGGGGCCCCGGCCGCCACATGGCCGGCGACAACACCTTCACGTACTTCCTCGACCCGCACGGCAACACCGTCGAGTACACGACCGAGCTGGAATGCCTGGACGAGGACACCTGGCACCCGCACGTCTACGACTTCTCCCAGCCCGAGGTCACCGACCAGTGGGGCACCGCCAACCCGATGAACGAACTGGTCGCCAAGGAGTCCTTCAACGACCCCGACCGCGGCTGCTTCGTCGCCCCGCCGGTCTGATCCCTCTCCGAACTCCCGGGGCGCGGCAGCCTGTCACCTGCCCTGACACATAGTGCCGCGCCTCGGGCCCAGCCCCAGCCAGGAGCTGCTCATGCGCTTCGCCGCCTACGAACACCAGCATCAACCCCGCGTCGCCGTGGTCGACGCCGATGGCGTGCTGTATCCCGTGCCCGGCCTCCGCTCGTTGACCGAGGTCATCAGTGCCGGGGGCGGTCTCCCCGCACTCCTCGATCTCGGTGCCGCCACCCTCGACGTCCCGGCCGGACCGCACGTCTCCCAGGTACGCCTGCTGCCGCCGCTTCGGCCCACCTCCGTGCGGGACTTCGTCACGTTCGAGGAGCATGTCGAAGGCGTACGCCGCTCGGTGGAGGGAACAGGCGGCGTGCCCGAACAGTGGTACACCGCGCCCACCTTCTACTTCACCAACCCGCACGCGATCTACGCGTCCGGCGACGACATTCCGATGCCGCCGGGCTCCGCCGTCCTGGACTTCGAGCTGGAGGTTGCCGCGGTCATCGGCCGCGAAGGCCGCGACCTCACTCCCGACCAGGCACGCGAGCACATCATCGGCTACACGGTCTTCAACGACTGGTCCGCACGGGACCTTCAGTCCGCCGAGATGAAGGTGGGTCTCGGCCCGTGCAAGGGAAAGGACACCGCCACCACCCTCGGCCCGTACCTGGTCACCGCCGACGAGCTCGAGCGGCATCGGGACGACGACGGCTTCCTGAGGCTGGCCCTCACTGCTGAAGTCAACGGCGAGGTCGTCGGCAGGGACCTACTGTCCAACATGAGCTGGACGTTCGAGGAAATGGTCGCGTACGCCTCCCGCGGCACCCGGGTCGTCCCGGGCGACGTACTCGGCTCCGGCACCTGCGGAAACGGCGGCTGCCTCGCCGAACTGTGGGGCGTACGCGGAGAACAGACCCCGCCGCCGCTCAAGCCCGGCGACACCGTCACGCTCACGGTCGAGGGCATCGGCACCGTATCCAACACCGTCGCTCCCGGCACTGAACCCATCGCCCTTCCCTTCGGCCGGCGCCGCTCCCGGGAGAGGCCGTGAGCGACCTGCACCCCAAAAGGCTGCTCGGCAAGGTCGTCGTGGTCACCGGAGCGGCCCGCGGCCAGGGAGCCGCCGAGGCCGAGGCACTGGTGCGGGAGGGAGCCCGCGTCATCGCCACCGACGTCGCATCCGCCGAGGATTGTCGTCGCCTCGACGTCACCAGTGAGAAGGACTGGGCGGAACTGGCGGCCGAGCTCAAGGAGGCGTACGGGCAGGTCCACGGTCTGGTGAACAACGCCGGCATCACCTGGCGGGCCCGCATCGGTGACGTGCGCCCAGACGACCTGGCACGTGTCCACGCGGTCAACGTGGCCGGCCCGCTGCTCGGCATTCAGCACCTCGCCCCGCTCATGCCGCCCGGCTCATCGATCGTGAACGTCGGTTCCTCGGCGGCCCTCACCGCTCACTATCCGGTCGCCTACACGACCAGCAAATGGGCCCTGCGCGGCCTGTCGAAGACCGCGGCCACGGAACTCGGCCCGCGCGGCATCCGCGTCAACACGATCCACCCCGGCTACATCGAGACCGAGATGACCGCCTCCGCCGCGCCGGCCTTCCGTGAAGCCAACATCCGCGAGACCCCGCTCGGGCGCACGGGCACCGCAGCCGAGGTGGCCCCGCTGGTCGTCTTCCTCCTGTCGAACGAATCCTCCTTCATCACCGGCGCGGAGATCGCCGTCGACGGCGGCCTGACCGCGCACGGCGGCGTGAAGTCCGTGTCGGACGCCCTCCTTGGGGAGGCCGGCGCATGAGGCGACTCGACGGCAAGGTGGCCTTGATCTCCGGGACCGCCAGCGGTCAGGGCCGGGCCGCAGCACTGCGTTTCGCGGCCGAGGGCGCGCTCGTCGTGGGAGGCGACCTGCTGCACGAGCAGGCACTCGAGACACAGCAGCTCATCGCCCGCGAAGGCGGGACCGCCCTGACCCCCGGCCCCCTGAACGTCACCGACGAGCAGTCCGTCTCCTCCTGGGTCCACGAAGCCGTGGACGCCTTCGGCGGCATCGACATCATCTACGCCGGAGCCGATCGCTTCGGACCGGTCAACAGTCAGCCCTGCAAAGACTTCGCCTTCACCATGCGGGCCGAGCTGGACCCGGTATGGCTGACCGTCCGATCCGCCTGGCCGCACCTGCAGCGCAGCCGCGGCTGCATTCTCACCATCGGCTCCACCGCAGGACTCACCGGCTCGCTCACCAACCGGACAACCGCGCACTCCGCCTCCCGGGGCGCCGTCATCGCACTGACCCGCCAACTCGCCGCTGAAGGCGCCCCGTACGGTATCCGCGCGAACTGTGTCAGCCCTGGCGCAATCGGCACTGCCGGTTCCCGGACCACTCTCCTCTGCGAAGACCACCCGATGCGCGCCATCGCCCGCCGTATCCCGCTCGGCCGCGCCGGACGCCCCGACGACATCGTCGACGCCGCCGTCTTCCTCGCCTCTGACGAAGCCGCCCACATCACGGGAGCCAACCTCGTCCTCGACGGCGGCTGGTCCGCCGTCCTGCCCGGCGCGAGCCCTGAAAGGACTCCCTCAGCATGAACAAGGTCCGAGCGAGCGCCACTGAAGCGGTCGCCGACATACCCGACGGCGCCTCGCTGGCCGTCGGCGGCTTCGGACTCAGTGGCGTACCCGAAGCCCTCATCCGCGCCCTGCACGCGCACGGCACGAGCGGTCTGAAGGTCATCTCCAACAACTGCGGCGTCGACGACCGCGGCCTCGGCGTTCTCCTCGCCGCGAGCCGCATCAGCCGAGTCACCGGTTCCTACGTGGGTGAGAACAAGGAGTTCGCCCGGCAATACCTGTCCGGAGAACTCGAGGTCGAACTGGTGCCCCAGGGCACTCTGGCCGAGCGCCTGCGGGCCGGCGGCGCCGGTATTCCGGCCTTCTACACCCCAGCAGGTGTCGGTACGCAGGTCGCCCAGGGCGGACTGCCCTGGCGGTATGGGCCCGATGGCTCGGTCGCCGTGGCCTCCCCGCCCAAGGAGACCCGCGACTTCGGGGGCCGCACACACGTCCTGGAGCACGGCATCGTCACCGACTTCGCCCTCGTACGGGCCTGGCGTGGCGACCGCCACGGCAACCTCGTCTTCCGGAAAGCCGCAGCCAACTTCAACCCGCTGGCCACGATGGCCGGCCGCATCACGATCGCCGAGGTCGAGGAACTCGCCGAACCGGGCGAGCTGCGCCCCGACGAAATCCACCTGCCCGGCATCTACGTCCAGCGGATCGTGGCGCTCACTGCCGAGGAAGCCGCCGACAAGAAGATCGAGAAGAGGACGGTACGTTCCTGATGGCCTGGACCCGCGACCAGATGGCCGCCCGCGCCGCCGCCGAACTCACCGACGGCTCCTACGTCAACCTGGGCATCGGCCTGCCGACGCTGATCCCCGGTCACCTGCCGGCCGGCGTGCATGTTGTCCTGCACTCCGAGAACGGCATCCTCGGTACGGGTCCCTACCCCACCGAAGCGGAGGTCGATCCCGACCTCATCAACGCGGGCAAGGAGACCGTCACCGTCCTGCCCGGCGCAAGCTTCTTCGACTCCGCCCTCTCCTTCGGCATGATCCGAGGCGGACACATCGACACAGCCGTACTGGGTGCCATGCAGATCTCGGCGCGGGGCGACCTCGCCAACTGGATGATCCCCGGCAAGATGGTCAAAGGCATGGGCGGAGCCATGGACCTCGTCCACGGCGCCCGCCGGGTCATCGTCCTCATGGAACACACCGCCAAGGACGGCAGCCCCAAGATCCTCAAAGAATGCACCCTCCCGCTCACAGGAGAACAGTGCGTGCACCGCGTCATCACCGACCTCGGTGTCCTCGACATCACCCCAGACGGCCTCGCCCTCGTCGAAACCGCCCCCGGCGTCACGATCGAGGACATCACTGCCCGCACGAATGCTCCCCTCCGCGTGGACAGCACCACCGCTGTCTGCTGACCCGCGCCGCGTCGTCTCCATCATCTCCTGGCTCCTGGCTCCTGGCTCCTGGACGACGTCACGCCGTGAAATCACGGCGTTGCCAAAGTCCCCCACTCCTTCGTTCCTCCCGCCCGCCTTCCTGGTAGCGAGGGCCGACCCGGCGAAAGACCGGTCGGCCGGGCCCGGCTCGGCTCAGTCCCTGGTTGCGGTGGCGATGAGGGCCTGAAGCTGTTCGGCGGCCTGATCGAGGGGCTGAGTGCTGCGCTTGGCGCGGCACATCGCCACCGTCCCCTCGACGGCGGCGACGATGAGCGTGGCGAGCTGCGCAGCCTGCTCGGCCCCGGCGCCGTGCTCCCGCAGCGATGCGGCCAGCAAGCTCTCCCACTGCTCGAACACCTCAGCGGCGGCCACCAGGGCGGGCGGCACCTCGTCGGCCGGGGGCTCCTCGATGGCTACGGCCAGAACGGGGCAGCCGGCATGGAAGTCGCTCTCGACGACAATCCTCCGCCACAGGTCCAGAAACGCCCGCAGCCCCGCCGCCGGCCCGGGTTCCAGCTCCTTGCGCAGCCTCCGCGCGACCCACTCGCCCGTGAAGCGGACCGCCTCGGCGGCCAGTTGCTGCTTGCCCTCGGGGAAGTAGTGGTACGTCGAGCCGAGCGGCGCCTCGGCGTGCTTGGCCATCTCCCGGATGCTGGTCGCACTCAGGCCGCGCCGACTGATCATGTCCGCGGCACCGGCCACGATCCGCTCACGGGACGGCGTACCGCCTTTGGCCATCTCGCACTCCCCTCTCGCTATAACGACCGTCATAGCCTACCGTGACCCAGGTCTATAACGATCGTCATAGGAGCTGCCATGCCCATGATCCGGTTGACCGTGCCTGCCGGAGCCCTCACCAAAGAGGGCCGCACCACCGTTCAGCGCGACCTTGCGGCCGTGCTGCTGCGCTGGGAGGGCGCGCCCGACACCGCCTTCTTCCGCGCCCAGGCGTGGAGCTACCTCGTCGAGCTGCCCGAACGCGCCCAAGGGACCGCCGAGGACGACGCTCCCCGCTTCCTGGTGGAGGTGACGGTGCCGCGGGGGGCGTTGTCCGAGCGGCGCAAGGCCGGCCTGGTCCAGGACGCGACGAAGACCGTTCTGTCAGCCGCCGGCCTCTCCCCCGACGACGCGCTGCGAGTGTGGGTGCTCGTGCATGAGCAGCAGGACGGAACCTGGGGCGCGGGCGGCTCCGTCATCCGCTATGCCGACTTGGTCGCTCTGGCGCGGCAGAACAAGGAGCAGGCGGATGCGTGAGCTGACATACGTCGCCCGCCGCACGGTCGAATGGCGCGAGGCCCCGGACCCCGAGCTCCAGTCCGACCAGGAGGCGATCGTCGCGCCGATCGCCGCGACCTCCTGCGACGTGGACTCGGCAATCTTGGCCGGGCACGGCTTCATCGATCCGCCGTTCGCCCTCGGCCACGAGTGCATCGCCCGCGTCACCGACATCGGCGACGCGGTGACCACCGTGGCCCCCGGCGACCTCGTCGTCGTACCCTGGTCCATCAGCTGCGGCACCTGCGACCACTGCCGCAACGGACTCACCGCCCACTGCACCTCGGTCCCGCACATGGCCATGTACGGCGCGCCGATCGGCGGCAGCTGGGGCGGCCTCTTCTCCGACCTGGTCCGCGTCCCGTACGCGGACGCCATGCTGGTGCCCCTGCCCGCCGGTCTCGACCCGGTCGCGATGGCCTCGGCGAGCGACAACTGGTCGCTGTCCTGGCGCCTGGTCGCGCCCCACCTCAAGGCCCGCCCCGGCGCCCGGGTCCTGGTCGTCGCCCGTGGGAGCATCGGCCTGTACGTCTGCGACATCGCCCGCGCCCTCGGCGCCTCCGACGTTCTCTACGTCGACCCCGACGCGGAGCACCGCAAGCTCGCCGAGGGCTTCGGCGCCCGCACCGCCGAATCGATCGAAGCGATCCGCCACGGCTTCGACCTCGCCGTCGAGGCAACCGGGCGCGTCGACCAGCTCACCCTCGCCGTCAAGTCACTCGCGCCCGAAGGCATCTGCGAATCGGCCGGCAACCACTTCCGCCCCGGCGAACTGCCACTCCTCGACATGTACCTCACCGGCGTCACCCTGCGCATCGCCCGCGACAACGTTCGCGCCCACATCCCCGACGCCCTCGACCTCGCCGCCTCCGGCACCGTCGACCCCGCCCGAGTCGTCTCCCACGTCCTCGACTGGGAACAACTCCCCGACGCCCTGCCCGAGAAGCACCTCAAGCCCGTCTTCGTCCGCCACTCCACCCCGCCCCAGGCTGCACCCTGACCACGGCACGGCGGCCCGCAACCACACATACAGAGACACCTAATGAACTCGTCCCTCACCGTCACAAGCGGCACCCCGCGAGGGGAGTTCAAAGCCAGGCCAGCTTCCGCCGTGGCACGCGGACGCCGGCCTGGCAGGCGGCTCTGACTCAACCGGCTGTGCATGAGCGAGACGCTCTACGTACTCGATGACGCCGGACCAACCGCTGATTCCCGGCCACGTTTGTCGTGGGGTACGGGACTGTCAAACGAGTGGTGTAACTGGGGTAGTTGGGGTTACTGACAGGCCGCTGAGAGGCGGCCGTCGAAGGTGATGTCGAAGGCGTTCAGCGCGGTCTTCCAGCGCATGGTCCAGCGGGCCTGGCCCTTGCCGGTGGGGTCGAGCGACATGATCGCCATGTAGACGCATTTCAGGGCGGCCTGCTCGTTGGGGAAGTGTCCGCGGGCCTTGACCGCCCGGCGGATGCGGGCGTTGACCGACTCGATCGCGTTCGTCGTGCAGACGATGCGCCGGATCTCGGGGTCGAACCGCAGGAACGGGGTGAACTCCTCCCAGGCGTTCTCCCAGAGTTTCACGATCGCCGGATACTTCCGGCCCCAGGCATCGGCGAACTCGGCGAACCGGTCCAGGGCGGCCTCTTCGGTGGGGGCGGTGTAGACGGGCTTGAGCAGACGCGCGATCTTGTCCCAGTCCTGGCGGGCGGCATAGCGGAAGGAGTTCCGCAGCAGGTGGACCACGCAGGTCTGCACGATCGTCCTGGGCCAGACCGTTTCCACCGCCTCGGGCAGGCCTTTCAGCCCGTCGCGGACGAGCATGAGGACGTCGCCGACCCCGCGGTTCTTGATCTCGGTGAGGACGTGCATCCAGTGCTTGGCGCCCTCGCCGCCGTCGCCGGCCCACAGCCCCAGGATCTCCCGCCGGCCCTCGGCGGTGACGGCCAGAGCCACGTAGATGGGCCGGTTGGCGACCGCGCCGTCGCGGATCTTCACGTGGATGGCGTCGATGAAGATCACCGGATAGACGGCGTCGAGCGGGCGGCTCTGCCATTCGGCCATGCCCTCGAGGACCTGGTCGGTGATGGTGGAGATGGTCTGGCGGGAGACCTCGGCGCCGTAGACCTCAGCGAGGTGGGCCTGGACCTCGCCGGTGGTCAGGCCCTTCGCGGCCAGGGAGATGACCATCTCGTCGACGCCGGTCAGGCGTTTCTGCCGCTTCTTGATGATCTTCGGCTCGAATGAGCCGCCCCGGTCGCGGGGCACGGTTATCTCCACCGGGCCGACGTCGGTCAGCACCGTCTTGGAGCGTTTGCCGTTGCGGGAGTTGCCACCGTTCTTACCGACCGGGTCGTGCTTGTCATAGCCGAGATGGTCCGTGATCTCGCCTTCAAGAGCGGACTCCAGCAGCCGCTTGGTCAGCTGCTGCAGCAGCCCGCCCTCACCGGTCAGCCGCAGCCCTTCCGCCTGGGCCCGGTGCACCAGCTCGTCGATCAACTGGTCGTCCACGGCCCTCGCCGACACAGCCTTCGAGGACTCGACGGCTCCGGACTCGGACATGTTCTCACTGGTCATCGATGCATCTTCCATGATCGGGAGTTACACCGAACGTCTTACAGTCCCGCTCCTGGCGGCCGACACTTTGCTCAGTGAGCACGACCAGACATCTCTCCGCGAACAGGTCCGGCCGTTGGTCCAAACCGTCCGGTCCCGTGTCCCGATGTTCTACGGCCAAATCGCCCGGTCACTCAACATCTCCCCTCGTTTCGCCCAGGCCCTGGCCACCAGGAGCTACGGCGCTCACGGGCACCGCAGCCTGCGGACACCAGCCCGCAAGCACCGATTCTCGGTTGAGGAGGTCCCGGCCTACCTGCCGAAACCTTGGTTCGACACTTACTTCGACGGCTTCCTCGATCACATGCCAGAAGACCAACGTCCCAGGGTGCGCGCGCTGCGCCGCGCCGCCTCTATCCGGCTCGTGAGACTCATCATCGGCGCCTCCTGGCCCCGATGCGCCGAGGTCCTCGACCTGACTCCTAAGATGGCCGCCAAGCTCCTATCCGGCCTCGCCAAGCGCTTCGACCCTATTAACCTGTGGCCTGAGTTCGACCGACGAGTCGACCAGATCGCAGACCACCTTGATGTCACCGAGGACCGGATCAATTATGCGAACCGCCGCCAGCGCCTGGCCGAGTGGCGCATGGCGAGTGAAGAGTGGCGCCTCCTGACTGCTGGCATCCCGCGCCTTCGCAGACTTCACGAGCGGGGCGACTCTGGGATTGGATCCGCCCTCGCATGGAGCAGAGCCACTCAGGGCGAACCTGTCCACAGCCCCGTCATCTGCGAATCCGAGCGCAACGGCGATGACGTCACCTCGCTCACCAGGGAACTCTCCGTTCTCCAGAGAGACGACTTGCGCGGTGCCCGGCTCCATCTCCGTAGACGTCTCGACGTCTACGCGGCGCATCTGGCGAGCACCTGCGACCGTGAGGCCAGCCTCCAAGTCCGCATCGACGACATCCTGTCCAGGTCGACCTCAGCATGAGGATCACAGGCCTCACGCTGGGGGACGAAGCAGCGCGCAGCTCTGCCGGCGCGGACGCCTGAGACTCAACACGACTCGGGACAACCTGCGACCAGAATCTGCACCTCCGCGTCTCCATACGTACGGTCATCGAGTAGGAGACATGGACGCACAGCACGCCCGACCCTCACCAGCCGTGAGAAAGCGGCAGGTCAGCCGCCTGAAATAGTCTGCAAGCCAGGCCCGCCACCCTCCGGTCCGCGCCCTCGGTCCGGTGCCAACTATCCCTCTTTTGTGCCAACTATAAATCTTTGTCACATCCGCGCTAGCGCCGCACCCGGGGCATCCCCAGGCCGATCCACGAGATGATCTCCCGCTGGATCTCGTTGTTGCCGCCGCCGAAGGTGAAGATCACGGCCGATCGGTAGCCGCGTTCGAGTTCGCCGTGCAGGACGGCGCCGGCGGAGCCCTCCTTGAGGACACCGGGGGCTGCGACGATCTCCATCAGCCAGGCATACGCGTCCCGGCGCGCCTCGGAGCCGTACACCTTGACCGCGGAGGCGTCCTGCGGGGTGAGCGTGCCCTCCTGGACGGCGTTCACCATCCGCCAGTTGAGGAGTTTCATGGCGTCGAGTTTGGTGTGCGTACGGGCGAGGAGGCGGCGCACCCAGGGCAGGTCGACGACGCGGCGGCCGTCGGCGAGTTTGGTCTCCATCGCCCAGCGCTGGACGTCGTGCAGGGCGCGGATGGCCATGGTGCCGTGCGCGGCGAGGGTGACGCGCTCGTGGTTGAGCTGGTTGGTGATCAGCCGCCAGCCCTTGTTCTCCTCGCCGACCCGGCGCGCGGCGGGGACGCGGATGTTCTCGTAGTAGCTCGCGGTGGTGTCGTGCGAGGCGAGCGTGTTGATGATGGTGCAGGAGTAGCCGGGGTCGGAGGTCGGCACGAGGAGCATGGTGATGCCCTTGTGCGGCGGGGCGTCCGGGTCGGTGCGGACGGCGAGCCACACCCAGTCGGCCGTGTCGCCGTTGGTCGTCCAGATCTTCTGGCCGTCGACCGTGTAGTGACCGGTTTCCTCGTCGCCCTCCCGTACGGCCCTGGTCCGGAGCGCGGCGAGGTCCGTCCCGGCTCCGGGCTCGCTGTAGCCGATCGCGAAGTCGAGTTCGCCGGAGAGGATCTTCGGCAGGAAGTACGACTTCTGCTCCTCCGTACCGAACCGCATGATCGTCGGTCCGACGGTGTTGAGGGCCATCAGCGGCAGCGGCACCCCGGCCTGGGCCGCCTCGTCGAAGAAGATGAACTGCTCCATCGGGCTCAGACCCCGCCCGCCGTACTCCTTGGGCCAGCCGACCCCGAGCCAGCCGTCCGCGCCGAGCCGTCGGATCGTCTCGCGGTAGAAGCGCTTCTGCGCCGCCGGATCCGCGTAGCGCGCGTACGCGTTGTCCGGCACCAACTCGGCGAAGTAGAGACGAAGTTCGGTCCGCAACCGCTGCTGTTCCGGCGTGTATTCGAGATGCACGGCGCCTCCTGCCTCCCCGGGCCCGACCTGACGGCGCACACCGTAGAACGTGTTTCAGAAATTGGGAATGCCGATGACGTCGGCGAGACGGACGCCGCCCCCTCGTGCGGGCCGGATTCCCCGGCCCTCGCGGAATATCGTGGCTCGTACAGCACGAACTCGACCCGTACAGCACGAGCCGGGTCCACGACACATGAGAGTGATGGCATGACCAGCCGAGTGTTCTTGATCTCCGCGGCGATCGGCGAGGCGCTGCGTGAGGCCCGCTTCGACGACGGCAGCAGTCCGGTGGACGCGTCGGGCCTGCGGGCCGCCCGGTCGGCGGCCGACGCGGGTGCCGTTCCGGCGGGTGCGCGGCTGTGGGTCTCCCCCACCGTGCGGTGCCGGCAGACCGCTGAGGCACTCGGGCTCGAAGACGGCGTCGAGACAGCGGAGTTGGCCCCTCTCTACGTGGGCCGCTGGCGCGGGGCGACGCTGGCCGAGGTGAGCGCGAAGGAGCCGGAGGCGGTGGCGCGCTGGCTCGCCGATCCCGTGTCGGCGCCGCACGACGGCGAGTCGGTGCGGGCGTTCTGCGACCGGGTGGCGGAACGCCTCGACGCGGCGGCGGCTCTCGACGGCCGAACCGTCGCCGTGGTGGAGCCCGAGGTCGTACGGGCCCTGGTGGTACGGGCGTTGGGGGCACCTGAGCCGGCGTTCTGGCGCGTGGACGTACCGCCGCTCACCGTCACGGAGTTGAGCGGGCGCGCGGGGCGCTGGAACGTCCGCGCCGGACGCCCGCTCGCCGGACGGGCCTGACCCGGGCGGCGTACGGACTCAGCGCAGCGTGGCGATGAAGTCCGTGCACGACCGGGCGCATTCACGGCATTTCCGCGCGGCGGCCTCCGCCCCGGGGCATGCGTCGAAGGCCTCCGCGCACTCCAGGCATACGTCCCTGCACCACTCCAGCTGAGCGAGGACGTCCCGCTCGTTCCGAGCGGAGTGAAGGGACAGCACATGGCAGGTCGCCTCGCACACCTCCGCGCACAGAATGCCCGAACGCCGCGCGGCCTCCTGTTTCTTCGGCCCGTCGGGATCCATGAGGCTCGCGCGCAGCGCGGAGGTCCTGGCGCAGTCGGCACAGGCCCGGGCGCACTCGAAGCGGTCCTCCAGGAACCGGAAGAGCTCCTGCTGTGAAGTCGTCGTCACAACAGCCGGGTAGCCGGAGGGAGTCGGTTCAAACAGCGCAAGTCCGGACCCTCACGCGCCGGCCGCCTCCCGGGAGATCTGCTCGAACTGCGCCCCCATGGCCTCGGAGAGCGCCTGCGCCGCCGACAACGGGCGGACCATCACCATGAGTTCGTCGATGCGTCCGTCCTCGTCGAAGTGCAGGAAGTCGCAGCCGTTGATCTCCTTGTCGCCGACCTTGGCCGTGAAGACCAGCGCGTGGTCGCGGCCGTCGGCGCCGGCGATCTCACGGACGTAGCGGAAGTCGCTGAAGACGCGCCAGACGCCGCGCAGGATGGCGGCGGTGATCGGCTTGCCCGGGTACGGCTTGAAGGCGACGGGGCTGGTGAACACGACGTCGTCGGCCAGCAGCTCCTCGACCGCGTCGAGGTCTCCGGCCTCCACGGCCTTGCGGAAGGAGTTCATTGCGACCGCCTCTCTTACTCAATTAATTGATTAGGTGCGGATAAGATTAGTCCTGTGGACGGAGGCCGTCTAGCCTTGCGGGATGGCATTGCGCAACGCGGTACTGGCCTCGCTCCTGGAGGGCGAGTCGTCGGGCTACGACCTGGCCAAGGGGTTCGACGCCTCGGTGGCCAACTTCTGGATGGCGACCCCGCAGCAGCTGTACCGGGAACTCGACCGGATGGAGTCCGAGGGGCTCATCGAGGCCCGGCTCGTGCAGCAGGAACGGCGGCCCAACAAGCGGGTCTTCTCGCTGACCGGGGCGGGCCTCGAAGCGCTGGCCTCCTTCACCGCCGGGCCCGCGAAACCCACCGCGATCCGCGACGAGCTGATGGTGAAGGTGTACGCACTCGACATGGGGGACGCCGACGCCGTCCGGGTGGCGATCGCCGAGCGGCTGGAGTGGTCGCGCGCCAAGCTGGCGCACTACGAGCGGATCGGCGCCCGCCTGCTCGACGGGCGCACCGAGGACGAGTACCTCGCCGGGGCGGAGCGCGTCGGCCCGTATCTCACTCTCCTGGGGGGACGCGCCTTCGAGCAGGCGATCATCGAGTGGGCGGAGCGGGCCCTGCGGGTCCTGGAACAGCGGGCGTCGGTCGCAGGCTGAGCGGGGCCTCATCGCACCAGCCTGATCGCGGGCCGGACAGGACCGGACCAGACCGGACCAGACTGGTTTGATCTGGTTCCGGTCGTTCTGGTTCGGTCCAGTTCGTTCCGGTTCGCTGTGGGTGGGTCCGAATCGGCGCGGGTAGGTCTGGATCGGTACGGATGGGCCCGGTTCGGTGCGCGATGGTTCCGGTGCGCGATGGTTCCGCTGCGGAAGGGTTCCGGCTCGGGATGCTGCCGGTGCGGGACGGTTCCGGTTCGGTTCCGGTTCGGGACGGTTCGAAGGAGGGCGATCGTGGTGCGTGCGCTCGGTATCGCTGTCGTGGGGTTCGGCTGGATGGGACGGGTGCACACGCAGGCGTACGCCCGCGTACTCCACCACTTCCCGAGGCTCGCCCTGCGTCCCGAACCGATCGCCGTCGCCGACGACGTACCCGGCCGTGCCGAGGAGGCCGCCGAGCGGTACGGCTTCGCCGGCGCCGTACGTGACTGGCGGGAGATCGCCGCCGATCCGCGCGTGGAGGCCGTGAGCATCACCGCGCCGAACTTCCTGCACCGTGAGATCGGTGTGGCCATGGCCGAGGCCGGCAAGCACATCTGGATCGAGAAGCCGGTGGGACTGACCGCCGACGACGCCCGGGCGGTGTCGGGCGCGGTGACCGCAGCCGGGGTCCGGGGCACGGTCGGCTTCAACTACCGGGGCGCCCCCGCGGTCGTGGCGGCCCGCGAGCTGATCGCCTCCGGCGACATCGGGGACGTGACCCATGTGCGCATCCGTCTCCTCAGCGACTACGCGGCCCATCCGGAGGGTGCGCTGACCTGGCGCTACGAGCGGGAGCGCGGCGGCAGTGGTGTCCTCGGCGACCTGGCCTCGCACGGCGTCGACCTGGCCCGTTTCCTGCTGGGCGAGATCGAGGCTCTGGCGGCGGACACGGCGGTCTTCGTACCGGTGCGGGCCCGGCCGGCCGGGGCGACCGCGGGGCACGCGCGCGCCGCGGGCGGCGAGCGGGCGCCCGTGGAGAACGAGGACTACGTCAACTGCCTGCTGCGCTTCGCCTCCGGCGCGCGTGGCGTCCTGGAGGCGTGCCGGGTCTCGGTGGGCGAGCAGAACAGCTACGGGTTCGAGATCCACGGCACGAAGGGCGCGGTGTTCTGGGACTTCCGCCGGATGGGCGAGCTCGGCGTCAGCCGGGGCACGTCGTACCAGGACCAGCCCGTCAGCACCGTGTACGTCGGTCCGGGAGCCGGTGACTACGCCGCCTTCCAGCCGGGGGCGGCGAACAGCATGGGCTACGACGACCTCAAGGTCGTCGAGGCGCACAACTTCCTGCGCTCCATCGCCGACAACAGACCGTACGGCGCCACGCTGGTCGACGCGGTCCGCAGTGCGACGGCGCTGGACGCGATGGCGCGCTCGGCGGCGTCGGGGGCGTGGGTGACGCTGGAGTCGTAACCCGCCGGGCCGTCCCGGGCGGGTCGGGGCCGCGTGGGCGCACCCGCCCGTCGCCTGGGCGTCCGGCCTCTCCGCGCGGTCCATCGACGCAGCCCAGCGATGCGGTCCACCGACGCGGCCCACGGCAGGCCGTGGCTCCCTCGGACCGAGGTCCTCGTCGTTCCTGTGCGGCGCGGCCGAGGCCGCGCCGCTCGGGTCATCCGGTTCAGCCGCCCAGGACGGTGTTGCCGGTCACCGTGCCGCCGGTGCCGTCGACGGTCACCACATGCCGTACCCCATCGGGGCCGACGACCACGATCCGCCAGGCCCGGCCGCCGCCCTGCTCCGTGACCGGCGCCAGCGACTCGACCTTGCCGTCCTTGACCGCGGAGGCGGCCTTGTCCACGGCGTCCGCCGCGGAGAGCGAGGGCAGCGGGGCCGGAGCCTCGCCGGCCGACAGCTCAGGACCGTCCTCGCCGGCCCGGATCCGGCCCTCGCGCTGCCTCAAGCCGTCGTGCCCGTCACGGCCTTCGGGCTCGGCCCGGAACCCGTCACGCCACTCGTGCGCGCCGGCAGGCACCACCTTGCGCTCCCCGCGGCCGTCCTCCTCGTGGTGGTGGATCGCCGCCGCGGCAACGCCGCCGCCGACCACCACCACGGCCGCCGCGCCGGCCACGGCCCAGCGCGCCCCGCGGCCGCCCAGCCGACGCCTGCCGGCCGGCTTCGTCCCCGTCGTACCCGGACCGTCCTCGTCCGGCCGTTCCTGCGGCTCCTGCGGCTCCTGCGCACCTATGGATTCACTCACTGTGCCCACCCCGATCTCCCGGAAAGGTCCGGGCCCTGTGCCCGGTCGTCCGGGCACAGCATCGCTGGCGGCTGCTGAAGACTTCCTGAAGACCTGAAGGCGCCTTCAGCTTGGTGCCTTCCCCGCCCGGCGACCTGCCACCCTGGGGGCATGCGTGTACTGGTGGTGGAGGACGAACGCCGGCTGGCCCTGGCGCTTCAGCACGGCCTGACGGCCGAGGGCTTCAGCGTGGACGTCGCCCACGACGGCCTGACCGGGCTCACCAAAGCCACCGAGCGCGCCTACGACGTGGTCGTGCTCGACATCATGCTGCCCGGCCTCAACGGCTACCGGGTGTGCCAGCGGCTGCGGGCCACCGGCAGCAACGTCGGCATCCTCATGCTCACCGCCAAGGACGGCGAGTGGGACGAGGCCGAGGCGCTGGACACCGGCGCCGACGACTACCTGTCCAAACCCTTCTCCTTCGTGGTGCTCGTCGCCCGCCTGCGGGCGCTGGCCCGCCGGATCGGCACCCGGGCCCCGAGACGCACCGTGCTGGGCGACCTGGTGGTCGACTCCGCCGCCCGCACCTGCACCCGCGGGGGCGTGGCCGTCCCGCTCACCCCGCGCGAGTTCGCCGTGCTTGACCACCTCGCCCGGCGGGCCGGGGAGGCCGTCTCCAAGCGGGAGATACTGGACGAGGTCTGGGACAGCGGCGCCGACAGCGACCCCAACACCGTCGAGGTCCATGTCAGCGCCCTGCGACGCAAGATCGACACACCGTTCGGACGGGCGGCGGTACAGACCGTCCGAGGCTCCGGATACCGACTGGCGGCCGACGGTGGCTGAGCCGGATCCGACCCCGCAGAGACCGAAGCGTCCCCGGATCGTGCCCGCGGCGCGCCACCGGGTCCGTGCCGCGCTGCGCCACCTCACCGGACAACCCCGTGCGGCCACGCTGATCCGTCGGCTGGCGCCGCGCTCGGTCCGTACCCGCACCACCCTCGCCGCGTGCGCGAGCGTGGCCGTCGTCCTGCTCGCCACGTCGGCCGTCGTCCTGCTGCTGCTGCGGGGCAACCTCGAACGCACCGTGGAGACCGGGGGCCGCGCGCAGGCCCGGGACGTCGCCCGCCTCGCCGCGGCCGGACGCCTGCCCCAACCGGTGGCGCTCGACCCCGGAGCCGACTTCATCCAGGTCGTCGACGCTGACGGAAAGGTCGTAGCGCAGAGCCAGAACCTCACCGGCCGCCCCGCGCTCACACCCACCGGCACCCACAACGGCCACCGGACCTACAACCTCGACGCCCTCGGCGAGGAACACCACCAGCGCGTCACCACGGTCACCACCACCAGCCCCAGCGGCCCGGTCACCATCCATGTCGGGGCCTCACTGCGCACCGCGGACGCCGCCGAGGACGTCACCGCCGCGGCCCTCGCCGCCCTCAGCGCCCTGCTGATCTCCACCGTCGGTGTCCTGACCTGGCGTACGACCGGCCGCGCGCTGCGGCCGGTCGAGGCCATCCGCGCCGAGGTCGCCGCCATCGGCGACCGCGCCCTGGACCGCCGGGTCCCCGCCCCGCGCAGCGACGACGAGATCGCCCGCCTCGCCGACACCATGAACGCCATGCTCGAACGGCTGGAGGCCGCGGGCACGCGGCAGCGCCGGTTCATCGCCGACGCCTCCCACGAGCTGCGCAGCCCCCTCGCGGTGCTGCGCACCCAGTTGGAGGTCGCCCTGACCCACCCGGATCCGGAAGTGCGCGACACCCTGGTGGCGGGCGCCCTCCAGGACACCGAGCGGCTCCAGGCGCTCTCCGCCGACCTGCTGCTGCTCGCCCGCCTCGACGCCACCGGACAGAGCCGGCCCACCGAACCCGTCGACCTCGTCGAACTCGCCCGCAGCACCGTGGCGGTTCGCTCCACCGACTCCCACCCGGTCACACTCCACACCCCGGACGACGTCACCGTTCCCGGCAACGCCCTGTGGATCGGCCGACTGCTGACCAACCTCCTCGACAACGCCCAGCGCCACGCCCGGCACACCGTCGCGGTGCGGCTGTCAGCGGACCCGGAGACCGGCGACGCCGTCCTGGACGTCACCAACGACGGCCCTCCGATCGCCCCCGCCGACCAGGAGAAGATCTTCGAACGGTTCGCCCGCCTCGACGACGCCCGCAGCCGTGACGACGGCGGCACCGGTCTAGGCCTGCCCATCGCTCTGGACATCGCCGCCCTCCACGGCGGCACGATCACCGTCCTCGACACCCCGGACGGCACCACGTTCCGCACCCAACTCCCTGCCGGCACCCGGGTATGACAGCGGGTGGCACTCGAATCGGCTGCGCAGCTCGTCGGGTACGCGGCTGCCCGCGCACCGGGCCGGGCGTGACAGCGCCCGACTGATCGGAACGTCAGGGGACGGTGAGGGATGTGACCTCGGCGGGCACCGGCTCGTCCTGGACCGGTTCGCGCAAGAAGGCGGAGAGCAGCAACACGGCTCCTGGATCGCCTCCGACGACCGCGCCCTGTGGATTCCGGCGAACACCTGGCACGAACACCGCTTCTACGGCCGGAGCCGCTTCCACACCATCGGCTTCCCCGCCCACGGCAGGACGCCCCCGCTCGACGCCGAACGCCCGCCGGTCATCGCCGTCGACACCCTGGTGCGCGAACTGCTCATCGCGCTCATCGCGCTCACCGGCACCACCCTCACGCAGACCGAGATCCGGCACATCGAAGAAGTGCTGCGCGACCGGCTGCGCCGCGTGACAGCCCAGCCCGTCGCCCTGCCCGCCGCCCGCGACCGACGACTGGCCGACGCCTGCCGCCTCGCCGAAGAAGACCTGCACCAGCCGTGCACCCTGGCCCGGCTCGCCGCCCGCGTGCACACCAGCGAGCGCACCCTCTCCCGCCTCTACCGCGACGAGTTCGGCTTGACCTTCCCCCAGTGGCGCACCCGCGCCCGGATCTTCACCGCGATGGTCATGCTCGCCGAGGGCGCCACCGTCACCGACACCGCCCACTCCTGCGGATGGGCGACAACCAGCGCCTTCGTCCAGACGTTCGCCCAGACGGTGGGCATCACCCCCGGTAACTACCGCGCAGGTATGGGCAAATCGCACGAGGTACGACGGCCGAAGCGGCGAGGGCGGTCGCGCCGACGCCCCGGAGAGCCGCTGCCCGACGGATCTCAAGTCGGTTCCCTTTCAAGGGTGTTGCCCGTCGATCCGGTTCCGTTCACATGCGTGATGCGCCTGATGCTGGGGATGTAGGGGAGGAGACACACAGGCCCCGGTCGCACAGTGAGGTGCTGCAGAGATGGATCGCACGTTCCACCCCCGTTCACGGAGAATCGCCCCGCTCGTCGCCCTGACCGCGGCGTCCTTACTGCTCGCGGCGGGTTGCTCCAGCGACTCCGGCGGCAAGAAGGCCGAGGAGAGCGGGGACGGCGGCACCGCGGGCAAGGCGAACACACCGCGGATGACGGTCGCCCTGGTCACCCACCAGGCGCCCGGCGACACGTTCTGGGACATCGTCCGCAAGGGCGCCGAGGCCGCGGCCGCCAAGGACAACATCGATCTCGTCTACGCGCACGACCCGAACGCGGGCGCCCAGGCCGGCCTGGTGCAGAACGCGATCGACCAGAAGGTCGACGGCATCGCCATCACCCTGGCCAAGCCCGACGCCATGAAGGACGCGGTGAGCAAGGCGACTTCGGCCGGCATACCCGTCGTGGGCCTCAACTCGGGCCTGAGCGACTGGAAGAAGCTGGGCCTGACGGAGTTCTTCGGCCAGGACGAGACCGTCGCGGGCGAGGCACTCGGCAAGAAACTGAACGCGGAGGGCGCCAAGAAGGCCGTCTGTGTGATCCAGGAACAGGGCAACATCGGCCTCACCCAGCGGTGCGACGGCGTGAAGAAGACCTTCAGCGGCGCGACCGAGAACCTGTACGTCAACGGCACCGACATGCCGTCCGTGAAGTCGACGATCACCGCGAAGCTCAAGCAGAGCCCGGCGATCGACTACGTCGTCGCGCTGGGCGCCCCGTACGCCCTGACCGCGGTGCAGTCGGTGAGCGAGGCCGGCAGCAAGGCGAAGATCGCCACCTTCGACCTCAACAAAGAACTCACGGGCGCCATCAGCAAGGGCACCATCCAGTTCGCCGTAGACCAGCAGCCCTACCTCCAGGGCTACTTGGCGATCGACTCGCTGTGGCTCTACAAGAACAACGGCAACTACAGCGGCGGCGGCGAGCAACCCGTGCTCACCGGTCCGGCGTTCGTGGACAAGAGCAACGTCGACGCCGTCGCCAAGTACGCCACGAAGGGCACTCGGTGATGAGCACGGCCGGGCCGACGGCGACCGCGCCGCCGGCTCCCGGCCCTCGCACGGCCGGCGGGCGGACCGCGCGGCGCCCCCTGGCGCTGCGGCTGCTCGCCCGGCCCGAGGTCGGGGTGTTCCTCGGCGCCGCCGCCGTGTTCGTCTTCTTCCTGATCGCGGCGCCGTCGGTGCGCTCCGGCGGTTCCATGGCGACCGTGCTCTACCAGTCGTCGACGATCGGCCTCATGGCCCTGCCCGTGGCCCTGCTGATGATCGGCGGCGAGTTCGACCTGTCCGCCGGCGTCGCGGTGATCACCTCGGCGCTGACGGCGAGCATGCTCAGCTACCAGCTCACCATGAACGTGTGGGCGGGTGTCGTGGTGGCACTCGTCCTCTCGCTCGCGATCGGGGCGTTCAACGGCTGGATGATGGTCCGCACCGGGCTGCCCAGCTTTCTGGTGACGCTCGGGACCTTCCTGATCCTGCAAGGCGTCAACCTCGCCGTCACCAAACTGGTCACCGACAACGTCGCCACCGACGACATCAGCGACATGGACGGCTTCGGCCAGGCGAAGAAGATCTTCGCCTCGTCGTTCGGCGTCGGCGGCGTCCAGGTGAAGATCACGGTCGTGTGGTGGCTCGTCTTCGCGGCGCTCGCCACCTGGGTGCTGCTGCGCACCAAGTACGGCAACTGGGTCTTCGCGGTCGGCGGCGACCAGGACAGCGCCCGCGCGGTCGGCGTACCGGTGACCTTCACCAAGATCACGCTGTTCATGGCGGTCGGCTTCGGCGCCTGGTTCGTCGGCATGCACGAACTGTTCTCGTTCAACACGGTGCAGTCGGGTGAGGGCGTCGGCCAGGAACTCATCTACATCGCCGCGTCGGTGATCGGCGGCTGTCTGCTCACCGGCGGCTACGGCTCCGCGATCGGCCCGGTCTTCGGCGCCTTCATGTTCGGCATGGTGAACCAGGGCATCGTCTACGCCGGCTGGAACCCCGACTGGTTCAAGGCCTTCCTCGGCGTGATGCTGCTCGGCGCCACGCTCGTCAATCTGTGGGTCCGCCGCACGGCGACCCGGAGGTGAACCGACCCATGGCAGACAACGGATCCGCAGCCGCGGGCGCCCGCCCGGGCACCCCGTCCGGGGACGGCGGTGCCGCGATCGTCGAACTGCGCGGCGCGGGAAAGTCGTACGGCAACATCCGCGCTCTCCACGGCGTGTCCCTCACCGTCCGTCCCGGCCGGGTGACCTGCGTCCTCGGCGACAACGGCGCCGGGAAATCCACCCTCATCAAGATCATCTCGGGGCTGCACCAGCACAGCGAGGGCGAGTTCCTCGTGGACGGCACGGCTGTACGCTTCACCACCCCGCGCGAGGCCCTCGTCAAGGGCATCGCCACCGTCTACCAGGACCTCGCGACGGTGCCGCTGATGCCGGTGTGGCGGAACTTCTTCCTCGGCTCCGAGCTGACCAAGGGCCCCTGGCCCGTACGCCGGCTCGACATCGTCCGGATGAAGCGAACCGCCGACGAGGAACTGCGCAACATGGGCATCGTCCTCGACGACCTCGACCGGCCGATCGGCACGCTGTCCGGCGGGCAGCGCCAGTCCGTGGCCATCGCCCGCGCGGTGTACTTCGGCGCCCGCGTCCTCATCCTCGACGAACCGACCGCCGCGCTCGGCGTCAAACAGTCCGGTGTCGTGCTCAAGTACATCGCCGCCGCCCGCGACCGCGGCCTCGGCGTCATCTTCATCACCCACAACCCGCACCACGCGTACATGGTCGGCGACCACTTCAGCGTGCTGCGGCTGGGCACGCTCGAACTCAGCGCCGACCGCGGGGAGGTCGGCCTGGAGGAGCTCACCGACCATATGGCGGGCGGCGCCGAACTGGCCGCGCTCAAGCACGAGTTGGCTCAGGTTCGGGGGGTCGACGTACAGCGGCTCCCGGAGGCGGAGGACCTCGGGGCGCCCGCACCGGCCATCCCCGAGGAGGCGCCCTGACACTCCCCCGTCCGGCCCGCGTCCGACGCGTCAACGGACCACCGGCCGAGGACGGACGACCGGAACACGGCCCGGCCGCTCGTGCCGGCTCGTCGGCTCGGCCGGGCCGGCCAGTCGGCGGGCGTGCGGCGCCGGACCTCGCTGGAGGCCGTCGGCCCAGGGCAGCGGGACTTCGGCCCTGTGATCACTCCGCTGGAGGGGTGCCGGTCACAGGGATGGAGGAACGGTTACGCTGAGATCATGCCGTCCACACGTCGTACCGCGCGCCAGACCGACCTGCTCGAGCGGCTGGTCGCGTTGCTGGTGGCGGAGGGCTTCGCGGCGTTCACGCTCGACGAGCTGACCGACCGGCTGCACTGCTCGAAGACGACGCTGTACCAACTCGCGGGAAGCAAGCAGGAGTTGGTAAGGGAAGCGGTGAAACACTACTTCCGGGAGGCCGCCCAGGCCGTCGAGAAGCAGGTGGCCGACACCTCCGCGCCCTCCGAACGCGTGGTGGCCTACCTGAACGCGGTCGCCGAGCAGCTGCGGCCGCTCTCCCGGCAGTTCCTCGACGACATGGCCCAGTTCGAGCCGGCCCGCGAGGTGTACGAGGCCAATACGCGCCTCGCCGCGGGAAGGGTCCGGCAGTTGATCGCGGACGGCGTGGCCGCCGGGGCGTTCCGTGACGTCCATGCCGCGTTCGTGGGCGAGGTCGTGGCCGCGACCATGCAGGAGATCCAGCGCGGCGAGGTCGCCGCGCGCACCGGACTGAACGACGCCGAGGCCTACGCCGAACTGGCCTCGCTCATCGTGCACGCCGTCTCACCCTGACGCCGCCCGTCCCTGACGCCGTCCACCTCTGACGCCGTCCACCCCGACATCCCCGTCGAGCGGCATGGACCGGCGCCGCGAGAGCCACCCACACCCCGAGGCGACGGCCCGCGCGTCCGCGCCCCCACAGCCGCCGGCACCGCGGCACCCCGTCTCCGAGCCCACGCCCGCCCCTGCCTCACGGAGCCGGCCGGCCACGGCCCGACCCACCGCGTACAGGACATCACGCCCACAGGGTCCACCGTCCAGTCACCGCAGGAGTGAATCCATCGACGGTCCACATGGCCCGGCGGTACCAAAAACGATACTGTTGTATCGCCTGGCGTATCAATATCGTCCGGCGAACCGCCACCACCGAGGACATGCCATGCCCGCGACCCGCACCCTCCCCACGCCGGAAGCCGTCGACCTGATCGCTCTGACCCGCGAGCTCGCCGAGAAGGAGCTCGCCCCGCGCGTCGCCGAGGCCGAGGCCGAGGGACGCTTCCCCCGCGAGGTCTTCCGCACGCTCGGACGGGCCGGGCTGCTCAGCCTGCCCTACCCCGAGGCGTTCGGCGGGGGCGAGCAGCCCTACGAGGTCTACCTCCAGGCGCTGGAGGAGATCGCCGCCGTGTGGGCGAGCGTGGGGGTGGGCGTCTCGGTACACGCGCTGTCCTGCTTCGCCCTCGCCGAGTTCGGCACCGAGGACCAGAAGAAGGAGTGGCTCCCGGACATGCTCGGCGGCGAGCTGCTCGGCGCCTACTGTCTGTCCGAGGCCCATGCCGGTTCCGACCCGGGCGCGATGCGCACGCGGGCGGTACGGGACGGCGACGACTACGTACTCAACGGCGCGAAGGCCTGGACCACCCACGGTGGGTACGCGGACTTCTACACGGTCATGGCCCGTACGTCCGACGAGGGCTCGCACGCCATCTCCTGCTTCCTCGTCCCGGCCGACACACCCGGCGTGGTGGCCGACCCCCCGGAGCAGAAGATGGGCCTGACCGGGTCCGCCACCGCCACCGTGCGCCTGGAGAACGTGCGCGTCCCCGCGAGCCGCCGGATCGGCGAGGAGGGCGCGGGGCTCAGGATCGCGTTCGCCGGACTGAACTGCGGACGGCTCGGTATCGCATCCGTCGCCACGGGCCTCGCCCAGGGGGCGCTGGACCACGCGCTGCGCTACTCCCGGGAGCGGGAGACGTTCGGCCGACCCATCATCGAGCACCAGGGACTGGCCTTCGTCCTCGCCGACATGGCAGCGGCGGTGCAGGTCTCCCGCGCCACCACGCTCGCCGCCGCCCGACTCAAGGACGAGGGACTTCCGTTCCAGTCCGAGGCGTCGATCGCCAAGCTGATCTCCACCGACAACGCCATGAAGGTCACCACCGACGCGGTCCAGGTGCTGGGCGGCGCCGGCTACACCCGTGACTTCCCGGTCGAGCGTTACATGCGCGAGGCCAAGGTCATGCAGATCTTCGAGGGCACCAACCAGATCCAGCGCCTGATCATCGGCCGCGGCCTGAAGGAGAGCGACCGCGGCAGCCTCCGGGTGCGCGGCGCGGGGAAGTAGGGTCCTGCCTCCCCGGTGACCGGGTAGCCGCCGGCACTCGGTGACCGGGGAGCGGTCATGCCGATGGTCTGCGGCCTTCCAGGGACGCGGCTCTGGCGGCGGGCGGAACCCAGTCGCGGCGCCGGTGCCGACAACGTGACTGCGGGTCGTCGGAGATCTCGGCGACCACTGCGGAGATCCGCTGCCGCAGATGGTCGGGCAGCGGATCGCCGGTGACTGCCGCGACCAACTCCTCGGCGATGAGGCGAAGTTTGGTGTTGCCTCGCTGGGACACCTCGACGAGGACACCCCAGGCCTCTTCGTCGCTCAGGCCGAACGAGGCCATCAGGACTCCGCGGGCGAGGTCGATGACCGGCCTGCTCCGCATCGCCCGTCTCAGGTCGATGACCTCGGCGCGCAGGTCCTTCTCGTACTTCCCGTCCAGGTGCGGACCGGCACCGTTCGAGGGCGCGAACAGAGATGCCGTGCCGGTGAGCATGAGCAGCCGTTCGACCGCGTGTCCAGCCGCGCCGATATGGACCGTCTTGCCCTGGGCGAGAGCAAGGCTCCGGAGGCGCAACAGGACCCGGAGGCCGGAACAGTCGCAGAAGTCGACCCGCGCGAGGTCGAGATCCAGTCCCTGGCGCGCCTGGGCCAGGGCGGCGCACAGGCTGTGTTGCAGCGGTTGCGCGGTATCGATGTCGATCTCACCGGCGACGACGACGAGCGTCCGTGAGCCGGCGGGATACGCGGCGGTCTCGAGGAAGGGCGACGCGCCTCCCACCCTGGCGCCGCAGGCCAGTGCACCGTGGGCGGCTTCGTCCCCGCTTCCCTCAGGGGGAGAGAGCGGATGTTCTCGCATGGCATACAGGTTCACCCCCGACCCGGTTACACGCCAAGAGATACATGAACTCTCTTTCACCCTTTTGAATGCGTGAATGAAGAGGCATACTCTGGGGGAATGACTGAGGTACCCGAGGGACACAGCGGCTGGACGTTTCTGACCAACCACGCACGAGTCCTCGCCGCGATCGCCTCCGGGGCGCAAGGCACGCGTATCCGCGACATCGCCGCACGGTGTCGGCTCACGGAGCGGGCAGTCCAGAAGATCATTGCCGATCTGGAACAGGACGGCTATCTGGACCACACCCGGCAAGGGCGCACGAACCTTTACCACATCCAGCCCGGAACCAGCCTTCGGCACCCGGCCGACTCGGGCCTGACGGTGGCCGACCTCCTGGCGGCTCTCGACCAGCACGAGAGCCGCCCCGAAGCCCCGCTCGGGCAACGTACGGAGCCGTCCGCGTCCGATCACTCCGATGTGTTCACTCGCGACGACAGCACAGCGGCCTCGTAAGGTTCCGTGCGGCCCCGGTCAGCGCCTCGCCCGCCGGAGCACGGTCGCTCCCGGCAGGGCGCCGACCGGTGCGGTGGCGAGGGAGCGAGTACCCCGAACCTGGCTGTCCCGGGCCGCTTCCGTCACTAGCCCTGTCAGCGAAGACGCCGGCCTCCAGGTGGTCGAGGAGGTCGGCGGGGTCTCGGTACACCGCGTGGGCTCCGGCCGACTCCAGGTCCACCCGCGGGATGCCGCCGGGCAGGACCGCCAGGGGTGTGACCTAGTCCCGCACCGCGGCCTTCATGTCCCAGACCGTGTCGCCTCCGCAGGGAATGGACCCGGCCACGTCCTCGGGCCGTACGAACTGGGTCGCGCCGGCGAATCCTTCGGGGCCGGGCAGTTCGGCGTTGACCGGCCATCCGCCGCCGAACCAGCGGAACTGGTCATGGGCGCGGGCGACGGCCGCGTCCCGGTCCGTGTCGTAACAGATGGGCAGCCGGCCCACCTTGGGCTTGCCGGCACCGCCGTGGCGGTCGAACGCGGAGATCAGGTCGGCCTTGGGTTCGGTGGCGATCAGCAAGTCGGCGAGGTGTCCGACGACTTCGCACGAGCGCTCACCGGAGACGGCGACTCCGATCGGCGGGGGCGTGTCGGGCAGATCCCACAGACGGGCGTTCTCGACGTCGAAGTGGGCACCGTGGTGGTTGACGCTCCCGCCCGCGAAGAGCGAGCGGATGATCTCCACGGCCTCTTCGAGCATCTCCAGCCGGACATGTGCGGCCGGCCATCCGCCGCCCACCACATGCTCGTTGAGGTTCTCGCCGGAGCCGAGACCCAGGCGGAAGCGTCCTGGGAAAGCAGTTGCACAGTGGCGGCCTTCTGGGCGACGACCGCGGGATGGTAACGGGTCGTCGGGCACGTCACGTACGTCATCAGGGGAATGCGCTCGGTGGCCTGCGCGGCGGCACCGAGGACACTCCACGCGTACGGGGCGTGTCCCTGGGCGGCCAGCCAGGGGAAGTAGTGGTCGAAGGTGACGGAGAAGCCGAAGCCGGCGCGCTCGGCTCCGGCCGCATGACCGACGAGCTCACGCGGACCGGCCTGTTCCGTCATCATCGTGCACCCGATCTGCACCATGCCGCTCTCCTCCTCGTGGCGGGCGCCGCCGGGGTGGGCCGGAAATCCCCCTGCCCGGTCGGCGGCGGAACCCACCTGGCCGCACCGCGCGCTCCTGGGCCTCGCCGACGCTGCCGCTTTGTCGCTCTATCGCTTCGTCCGGAGTCGCAGGTCCTATCGCTTCGTCCGGAGCCGAAGGTCGACCTCCTTCTCCTGGTCTCCCGGCGCCGTGCCCTGTTCCTCGACGGCGAACGAACCGCTCAGTGCTTCACGCAGCCGGTCCACGGCGACGTAGCCGCCCTGCAAGGTGGCGCTGACCGACCCCTCCAGAGGGGTGGGACCTGTCGGGATGCGCTCCTCGGTCGGATCGAAGTCCGCGCTCCACACGGGAGGACGGTCGCCCGGCTGCTCGTGAGGAACGTCGGCGGCGGGCCGGTCGGTCGGGAACGCCGTCCGCAGGACGCCGAACACGGTCGCGACGTCCTCCTTGGACACTCCGGTGAGGGACACGGTGACCATCGGGTCACTCTCCTTTCCGCTGCGGTACGACGGTGTACTTCGGGTCCTCCGCGGAGGCGATGCCCGCCGCGAAGACCCCGAAGCGGGTGCAGGCCGACCCCGCGAGCAGCGCGAGCCGGGCCTGCGCGGCGACCGGTCGGCTGCGTCCGCCGGCCAGTGCCGGGCTCGCGGCGCCCTTCCGGACGGCCGGCTCTTGCTACGGTCAGGGGCCGTCCCAGCCTCACCCGGCCGGGCTCCCACGGCACGCCGGCGCGTCAGGCGGACGGTTCGTCGGGCACGGGATGTTCCGGGCGGGCGCTGTCGGAGTGCGGGGCACCTCTGCGCCCGGTGCCGGCCTCGTCCGTGTCGGGGATCTCCGGGTCCGGGATCTCGCCCCCGGAGCCCCGTGCGCCGGAATCCTCCGCCTCGGGCCCCTCGCCCTCGGTCCACTGCTTCGGTACGCCGACGGCGTCCCACGGGTCTTCGTCGGGTGTGGCCTGCTGGTCGGGCAGATCCCTCGGTATGGGCTTCGGTATCGGCCCACCACAGGCTCCAGGGCCATCCGGGTGGCGCTCGTTCACGGCGTCCTCACTTCCTCGCGCGGGGCGTGGCGTCAGGCGCAAGTACCCCTCTCCCCCACGTTGATGCCGATGACCGCCGGACCGCCCCGGTGCCGGTCAGCCACGAGCCCGATCCGCCCGCGAAGACCGCCATGAAGATCGCGTGTAGGTCTCCATTCGAGGGGAACTCGGAGCACAGAATCCCACATATAGGCATTAATCGGACACGCCGAGATGTGGAGGTGCCCCATGGGGATGTCCGGCGAGGTCCCGCTCATCACGCCGCCCGGCGTGTACGCGCCTCAACAGGACACCGAGCTCCTGATGCACGCCTTGTCGCGGGAGCGCGTGGGCCCCTCCACCGACGTGCTCGACCTGGGAACCGGCAGCGGGGCCCTTGCCCTGAGGGCCGCGAGACTGGGGGCGCGGGTGACGGCCGTCGACATCGACTGGCGCGCCGTTCTCACCACGCGCCTCAACGCGCTCCTCGCACGGCGTCGCGTCATCGTTCGCCACGGCGATCTCACAGCGGCCGTGCACGGACGGACGTACGACCTGGTGGTGAGCAATCCGCCCTACGTTCCGTCCCCCGCGCTCCGGCTGCCGTCCCGGCCCCCGGAACGCGCCTGGGACGCCGGTCCGGACGGGCGTGTCATCGTGAACCGCGTCTGTGACGAGGCGCCCGCCGCTCTGCGCCCGGGTGGCGTACTGCTGCTCGTCCACTCCGCCCTCTGCG
Source organism: Streptomyces sp. NBC_00659 (assembly GCF_036226925.1). Lineage (NCBI taxonomy): Bacteria > Bacillati > Actinomycetota > Actinomycetes > Kitasatosporales > Streptomycetaceae > Streptomyces > Streptomyces sp. NBC_00659. The sequence continues at coordinate 1,299,472 of NZ_CP109031.1, forward strand.
GGACGCGGCCGACGCTGCGGCGGCTCGCCCGCGCGGGGTTCGAGGCGGCGGTCACCGACCGCGCCTTCGTCCCCTTCGGCCCCGTGCTGAACTCACGCCGGACTTGGCTGCGGCACCAAAGCCTGGTCACCGATGAGAACGACAACCGGGAAGAGCTGGTGGTCATCCGTGCCTGGCAAGCCTGAGCGACCGCGCCGCGTCACCGTGGACCGCGAGGGCCCTCTTCTCGTAGAGGGTCCGGTCGAAGTGGTGCTGGAGGACGGCACGGTCGTGGCTTCCCGCCGTTTCCGGGCGGCGATCTGCACCTGCCGACGCAGCCGGACCTACCCCTGGTGCGACACCAGTCACCGACGCCGGGCGAGGCGGGAAACGACGTGAGAGGACCCCTCCTTCCGACCCCGCGGGGCGAGATATCGCGCTCTCTCGCCTCGACACTGCGCTACGGCACCCCACTGCCCGCGCTCCCGCACGGCCTGGAGGATGCCGAACCGTACGGTGACGACGTACAGCTCGCTCTCTACACGCTGTACGAACTCCACTACCGCGGCTTCGCCGAGGTGAGCGACGAACGAGAGTGGGACCCCGGACTGCTGGCCCTGCGCCGGTCTCTGGAACTGCGCTTCCTGAAGGCCCTGCGCGACGATGTGACCGCCGATGCGCATGCCGACGACGCCCTCGAAGCCCTGCTGCTCGAACCGGTCGGCCACGACGAAGCCGACGTCAGTCACTTCCTCGAACGCGACGGCGAACTGTGGCAACTGCGGGAGTACGCCGCCCTGCGCTCGCTGTACCACCTCAAGGAGGCAGATCCGCACGCCTGGGTCGTCCCACGCCTGTACGGCCGCGCCAAGGCGGCCATGGTGGCGGTCGAGTTCGACGAGTTCGGTGCCGGCCGCGAGGAGGACGCCCATGCCCGGCTCTTCGCGGACCTCATGGCCGACCTCGGCCTGCGCGCGGACTACGGCCACTACGTCGACGCGGCCCCCACGGAGGCGGTCACCACGGTCAATCTCATGTCTCTGCTGGGCCTGCACCGAGCCCTTCGGGGCGCTCTGGTCGGACACTTCGCCGCGGTGGAAGTCACCTCCTCACCGGGGTCCAGACGTCTGGCCGCCGCCCTGCGCAGGGTCGGGGCGGGCAAGGCGGCACAGCGCTTCTACGACGAGCACGTCGAGGCCGACGCCGTCCACGAGCAAGTGGTACGCCGGGACGTCGTCGGCGGTCTGCTGGCGAGCGAACCCGAACTCGAACCCGACGTCGCCTTCGGCGTCCGGGTCACCGGCTTCCTCGAAGACCGGCTGGCGACCCACCTGTTGGCCGCGTGGCGGCAGCGACGCAGTGCGCTGCGGATTCCGCTCGGCCCGGACGGCTGAGCGACTCGGCCCGGACGGCTGGCCCACGCGGGAGGCCGGGCGCGTCGTCCGGTCAGCACAGCCGGTCGAGCCGACGCCGTGCGGGGCCGAGCGAACGGCCCCTCCGGACCGCGTCCTGCACGCCCTCTGCATGAACGACACACCGCCGATGCCGTCGGGATGCCGCTCCGGCATCAGCGGCCGGCCGCGCAACTGCGGCAGCATCCGGTGGGCGACGGTGCGGTCACGGGCGACGAGTACCCCGTCCCATGAGTTGAATACGGATCTCGCTGCGAAGAGCAGAACCGGATGTACCAGGCGCTCGTCCTGGAGGGCAAGAGCAGGAGCAAGAGGCGTGCAGATGGGAAGCCATGAGTGAGCGGGACCCCGGTGCGGCGGCGAAGACGGCGACACCCCGCGATCGGTCGTCCTGGGCACGGGGGCGGGTGCTCGCCGCGTCGGCGGTATTCACCGCAGTGCTGGTGACGTTCCATCGGCTGGTCCCGAACGCCCCCGGGCACCTGGGCAGTCTGCTGGAATCGTTCCTGCCCTGGTCCGGCCTGGTGATCATGGTGCTGCTCGGCCTGGCGCTGCTGCGCCGCTCCGCGCTCGCGCTCGTGACCCTCCTGCTGCCGACGGCGGCCTGGACGTACCTGTTCGGCGGGTTGCTGCTGCCCGGGGCACAGCCCGGCGCTCACGACCTGGTCGTCGTGCAGCACAACGCCGGCGACGAGAACACGGACCCCGCGGGAACAGCCCGCTCCCTGGCCGATGCGGAGCCCGACCTCATCGCCCTGGAGGAGCTGTTGCCCGCGGCGCTGCCGGTCTACGAAAGAACGCTCGCCCCGCGCTATCCGTACCACGCGGTGGCGGGGACCGTCGGACTGTGGTCACAACACCCGCTCACCGACGTTCAGAAGGTGCACATCAAACCCTCTGGGATCACGGAGCCCTGGAGCCGCGGGCTACGGGGCGTGGTCCACACCCGACACCGCGCCATTGCGGTCTATGTCGCGCACCTGCCCTCAGTCCGTATCCGCGCAACCGGCCTCGCCTCCGCCTGGCGCGACGAAAGCGCCGGCCTGCTGGGCAAGGCGGTCACCGCCGAGAAACTGCACACGGTGATACTCCTCGGCGACCTCAACAGCACGGTTGACGACCGCGGGCTGACCCCTCTGTCCTCACAGATGAACGTGCCGGCACGGGGATTCGCCTTCAGTTTCCCCGCCGCCTTCCCCCTGGCCCGGATCGACCAGATCATGGCGCGCTCGGCGACCGTGAGCCACCTTCGCACCCTGCCCGCTACTGGCAGCGACCATCTCCCGGTCATCGCCCGGATCACCTTGGGCTGAGGGCATCACCGGGCCGACAAGCACTGCCCAGCATTCCGTGCGGCCTTGGTGAGATCGCCGCCGGCCACCAAGAAAGCGCGGTCGGCGAGCGCTCCTCCACCGGCTCTCGCAACCCCCACAGCGTCGAGCTGCCCCTGCTTCACCTGACCACCACAGCCACGCTCACGCCGGCCCCGCGATCTGCAACTCCAGTTTGAAGACATCTCATTGGGGAGAACAGAAGGCCCGCGGACGAGCCCGGACGCCATGACCGTTCCGCTCCGGGAGCCAAGATCGATTGTCAGTGGTGGGTGAGACAGTAGAGGCATCGAGTCGGAACGAGGGGGAGCTGCCATGGCCGGAAGTCAGAACTACATCAATCACGTTGCCCTTGTGCTGGATGCCAGTTCATCCATGTCGCACCTGAGCCGCAAGGTTGTCGAAGTCGCCGACCAGCAGATCGCGTATCTTGCTCGCCGGTCGAGGGAGCTGGACCAGGAAACCCGTGTCACGGTGTACGTCTTCGCGGACAAGGTGGAGTGCGTCATCTACGACAAGGACGTGCTGCGGATGCCGTCGCTGAAGCAGTTGTACCGGGTCGGTGGAATGACGGCTCTGCTCGCAGCCGCGCTGAAGTCACAGCAAGAGCTGGCACAGACGGCCCAACTGTACGGCGACCACAGCTTCCTGACGTTCGTCCTTACGGACGGGCAGGAGAACGCGAGTCATCGCTGTCCGGATGCCCCTGCCAGGAATCCGCGTGAACTGGTCAAGGCCGTGGCCGAGATGATCGCGACGCAGGAGGACAACTGGACGCTGGCCGTCCTCGTGCCGGACCAGATGGGCAAGCGCGAGGCCATGCAGTGCGGTTTCCCGAGGGACAACATCGCCGTATGGGACGCCACGAGCACACAGGGTCTGGAGGAGGCCGGACAGGTCATCCGGGAGGCCACCGAGAAATTCATGGTGGGCCGCACCCAGGGCATCCGGGGGTCGCGGGCAGTGTTCTCCGTGGGTGCGGAGGCAGTCAACAAGGACACCATCAAGGCGGCCGGCCTCGCCGCGGTGGATCCGTCGGGGTACCGGCTGATCCCGGTGACCCGTGACGCGACGATACGGGACTGGGTCGTCGAATGCGGCCACACCTACCGTACCGGTGGCGCGTTCTACCAACTGAGCAAGCCCGAGAAGATCCAGGCACGGAAGCAGATCGCGGTGCTGGAGAAGAAGACGGACCGGGTGTACTCGGGACCCGAGGCCCGAGCCCTGCTCGGCCTGCCGGACGTGGAAGTGCGCGTCAAGCCCGACCACAACGACGACTTCACGATCTTCGTGCAGAGCACCAGCGTGAACCGGAAGCTCGTACCGAACACGCGACTGCTGCTGATGCTCTGACACCTTGAGCGTGATGTCTGCAAGCGATTCGTGGCCTTCTGGGTGAAGCGAGCGAGGAGGATCCCGCCGCGGTGGCGGAGTTCATCCGTACCCAGAGGGCCGAGTACGGCATCCCGCAGCGCGTCTCCTGCCAGGCGCCGAGGGTGAGCGAGTCGCGGTTCCACAAGTAGGTCACGCCGGCGGTCATGTCCGCGCTGCTCGGTTACACGTCCGAGCGGCGCCGAGGTACTCACCGTTCAGCGAGGGCACGGTCAGCAAGCACTCCGGCCCCGTCCTGACCGAACTCGACCTGCCCCTGCCGGACTCGACGAGCCGCCGGGTCCTCGCGGTGCCGGCCCGCCTGCGGGGACAGAGCACGCGACAAGGCCGACAGGCCGCCCACCGCGCACGAAGCTCATCGGACGAGCCACCCGCACCGGGTGGCCGGCGCCCCCAGCCGGAAGCGACCGTGCGCCCCGAGCCTGTTCATCAGCTCTGCGGTGATCCACCGCCCAGCACCTCCGGCGACGAGGGCGACGCGACGGCCTTCCTCCAGCAGGTGCATGAGCTGGGCATGCAGGCCTTCGGCTTCGATGCCGCGCAGCCGCGGGACGTGGTGGCGCCCAACGGCGCGGTCCGCGGACGGCAGAAGCGGGAGACGGTCCGCGACACGGTGTGCGAGAGCGCCTTGTCGGTCACGTTCCGCTCGGCGACCAAGTGATCTTCAGGGACTTGAGGCGGCCCAGCCGGGCGACCGCGCGCAGCGACAGGCATTGAATAGACGCGACGACTAGTCTAGTCTCACTGATTAGACGCAACGGTAAGTCTCGCCTTGTTCTCCCGTTGCTCCATCTGCATCCACACTCACGAGAGGCCACTTCAGTGGGGAACTCGACCGTCCGCGCCGTCGACCAGACAGGGCCAAGCGCGAAGGTCCGCGGTAGCAGCCTCGCCGTGTTCAGCGTGGCCTTCGCCTTCTGGATCACCATGGCGGGCACCACGGCGCCCACACCGCTCTACCCGCTCTACGGCGACGCGTTCGGTTTCACGCCGTTCACCGTCACCGTGATCTTCGCCGTCTACGCCCTCGGAGTCGTGGCCGGCCTGCTCGCGTTCGGGCGGCTGTCCGACCAGGTGGGACGCCGACCCGTCCTGATCGCCGCGACCTTGCTGTCCGTATGCGCTGCGGTGATCTTCATCGTGGCCCAGAACCTCGCGGCGCTGCTCGTCGCGCGGGTCGTCTCCGGCTTCTCCGCAGCGCTCGTCACCGGCGCGGCCACCGCCTCGCTCGCCGAACGACTCGGCCAGAACAGCCGGGTCAAGCCCGCCACCCTCGCGCTGTTCGCGAACATGGGCGGCCTCGCGTGCGGCACCTTGCTGGCGGGCATCCTGGCGGATCTCGCGCCGTCCCCGCTCCGTGCGCCCTGGGTCGTCATGCTCGTCCTCGCCGCCATCGGCCTGCTCGGCATCGTGGTGAGCGGTGAGAGCTCGGATCACCGGTCCAGCTTTTCCCTCCGGTTCCAGCCCCTGCACATTCCCGGGGAGATCCGGTCGGACTTCCTGCGCTCGGCCATGGCGGGGGGCGCCGGATTCGCCGTGCTCGGAGTTCTGACCGCCGTGACGGGTCTGTTCCTGGGGACCGTGCTGAACGAGTCCAGCCACACACTGACCGGGCTCGTGGTCTTCTTGGCCTTCGCCTGCACCGCCCTCGGCCAGCTCCTGGTCCGCACACTCAAACCCGGCACCGCACTGCCTGTGGCATGCATCGGTCTGATCGCCGCCGCCGCCCTGATCGCGGTGGCCATGGCCACCAGCACCCTGCCGCCCTTGCTCATCGGAGCCGCCGTGAACGGCCTTGCGACAGGAATCGCCGTGGGTCACGGCATCGGCAGCATCACCACGCGCAGTGCTCCGCAGCACCGGGGCGCGTCCGTCTCCACGTTCTTCGCCATCCTGTACTCGATGCTCGCCGTGCCCGCCATCGGTGTCGGCGTCCTGATCCGCCAGACCAGCCTGCGCCCCGCGGGCGAGACGTTCAGCGCAGCGGTGGCCGCGCTCGCCCTCGGCGTGCTGCTGAGCCTGGTCCGCCCCGCCAAGAAGGCCGCTTGAGCCGGTCCGCACACCACATCCCGGCGAACCGGCTGTGCCAGAATCATGGAAACGTACTACTCGAAAGGCTGAGGGAACCATCAGCACCACGCGGAAGCCACAACCGGCCTGCGACCAGCACCCCGTCGTCAGCCGAACCGGTCCTCGACGCAGCGAGAGCGTCCGGGTCGCAGTACTCCATGCCGCGGACGACCTCCTGGTCGAGCGGGGGTTCGCCGCCCTGACCATCGAGGGCATCGCCCAGCGCGCGGGTGTGGCCAAGCAGACGATCTACCGCTGGTGGAAGTCGAAGGTCGACATCCTCCTCGACACACTCACCGACGACGCCCGCGAGGCACTCGAGTGGCGTACAGGAGAAGGCAGCCCCGAGGACGACCTCAAGGACCATCTGCAGCGTGTGGCCGACTTCTTCCAGGAACCGGCCGGCCAGGTGATGCAGGCTCTCCTCGGACATGCCCAACTGGACAAGGAAACCGCCGCCTCGCTACGCGGCGGTTTCCTGCTGGAACAGCGCGAGCGCGATATCGCCGGTCTGCGCGTACTCCTCGCGCGTGCCCAGGACCACACAGTCGACGACCGGACCGTCGACCATCTCGTGGATCTGCTGCTCGGCCCCCTGTACTACCGGGTCCTCGTGTTCGGCAAGCCGATCGACAAGGAACTCGTGGACACCACGGCCCGGCTCGTACTCACTCTGGCCAAAGAGTCCGCTTCTCCCGAAGCCGGCTGAATCACAGTCCCGCCGGCAAGCGGGCGACGGTCGCATGAGAGTGGCCCCCGACAGTCATGTCGGGGGCCACTCTCATGCGACCGTCAGTGCAGGCTTATGCAGCCGCTCCGAATTCCCGCAACAACAGCCTCGGTACGCGAGGTGGCGCCCAGCTTGATGAAAATCGAATGCAGGTGGACCTTTACGGTACATTCAGAAATACCGAGAACCCGGCCGACCATCCGGTTGGAATATCCTTCTTTGATCCCGTTTAAAACTTGCCGCTCCCTGGGTGTAAGCATGGAGACGAACTGCTCGCCACCCTGTCCAGATCCCCCGTTTTCAAGATCCAGATCAGAAGAAACTCCATCGGAAGTCGTACGGGATATGCGAGGTCCCCCAAGAGACATATGCTCCCCCTGTCACGCAACGACAATCGTCCACCAAGGCCACGCACGCGAGCCCCGTTGCCCGCAGTGTCACTTCGTCAACCATTACACTTTACGGAATCATTGTATAGGAAAAATTCAAGTAGACAGGTTAAACGTGGGTTACGTCACGCGCAGTGGTTGCACATTTAATCAATTCCTAAATCTGACTGTTCAGCCCATCCGCCAGGGACGCGCCGGCGAACCGGCGGTTACCTTGATGGAAATATATTTCACACAGAAGGTACTGGAATAACCTGCACCGGCCACGTAGGATGGGGAACGGAATCCATCCGGAAATGCCACTTATTTTCCCCCACGGGCAGGTGAGCCGATCGAGAACGGCGAAAGAAGTACTAAATTCACCTGGCCGGACGCCTGCATTCCTCATGCGGCGCCTACCTTTTCAGTCGCTCGGGCAGCTCCTCTCGCGGCTGCTCACCTTCTCCACCTGCGGTAATGTCATCGACCTGCCGCGACTCGGCCCTGTACGCGACCTGCGGCTCACGAACAGTCCCATCAGAATGAGCACAACAGGCTTTCCCGTGGAAGTAGACGTCGTTTTCCGCATTCCCGTGAAGATGAGTTCCGGGACGCTCCGGATATGACACATTCCGGTAGGTGCCGCATAGCCCACGAAAGCATCGACAGAATGCCGTACACGTTCTTTCGCGCAATGCGTGCGCAATGCGGTATTCGAATTCTGGACAGATCTGCGACACAGGGATATCTGGAGGCGACTGGGGTCGGCGAAAATAAGCGAGTCATCGACGGTGAATCCGAATTCCGCCAAGCGCATTCTTCGTCCCCGCAATGCGTGCCGAGACTCTCGGCATCGCCGTGTCCTTCATCTCGATGTACTCGGTCTTCTTCCTCGACGGCCAGCACTTGATGAATGTGAAGGACTGTCCAGCGATGGCGGCACACATCTCCGCCCATGTGCGCGAAGCATTCAGTGCGGGAATGGCCGAATCCTCGCGTGCGATAGGGATCATTCTGTTCTTTGCCTTCCTCCTGGCCATAAAATGCCTGCGCCCGTAGACCGGAAGGCCCAATACTTCTCAGGAGAGGCATTGACTGAATCCGACGCCGGCAGTCCAGGACACGACGACTGGACCGAGGAGATGTCCACTCTGCCGACACCTCATGTGGATATACGGCTGCTGCCGGCCCTGGACGCCTTGCTGCTGGAGGGCAGCGTGACCGGTGCGGCCGCACGTCTTTCGCTCTCTCCACCCGCCATGAGTCGTGCCCTGTCCAGGATCCGACATGCTCTCGGCGATCCTGTCCTGGTCCGGGCCGGCCGCGGGCTGGTCCCCACCCCCAGAGCACTGGAACTTCAGCCCAAGGTCCGCGCTCTCATGCGCGAGGCCGAAGAGATCCTCACTCCGTCCTATCAGGAGGACCTCACCCAGGTCAGCCGGACGCTCACCATCATCGCTGACGAGGCTTACGCCGCAGTGCTCTCGCCGGCCCTGCTGCGTCAAGCGATCCTGGAAGTGCCCCTCGCCCGTTTCATGTTCACCGTCGAGAGCACCCACGGCAACGCACCGCTACGGGAAGGTGCCGTGGACATCGAAGTCGGCATCATCGACGAGCCCTCGCCGGAACTGCGCATTGAGCCGCTTTTCAAGGACAGCTTCGTGGGCGTGGTCCGAACCGGTCATCCTCTCCTCACCGACGCCGTGACCGCCAAGGCGTTCGCTGCAGCACGACATGTCAGCGTTTCACGCAAGGGTCGCTTGACCGGACCGATCGACGTCGCCTTGCACGAATTCGGGCTGCGCAGGGAAGTCATCGCCTCTGTGCCCAACTACGGGGAGGCGCTTTTGATGCTCCCCTTGACCGACTTCGTCACGGCGATGCCCCGCTCCCTCGCCATCAGCGCACAGAAGTCCGTGGGTATCGAGGTGTTCGACCTTCCGGTCGAGACGGACCCCATCAGCATCTGCCAGGCGTGGCATCCACGGCACGAGACCGAACCGGTGCATGTCTGGCTACGGCAAGCCGTACGGTCCGCGCTCACGCGGACCCCGTCCGCAGCCTGACACCGTTCCAGCGGTGTGTCCCGGCGTTCGCCCCGGCCTCAGCCCACCGAGCAGAGCGTCGACTGCCGGATATGAGGGTAAAACCGGTTCGCCCGGAAGGCAGTTGGGTCCCACTATGGCTCCGAGGAGCAGTCTTCCGACGAGCCGGGGATCGATGTCGTCCCGTACGTGGCCTTCCGCGATCGCCTGCTCCAGCAGTTCCGTCAACCGGCAGAACACCGATTCACGGCATACGGAATCCCGGTGGTCCTCGTCCGGGTGGCCGCCCGTTCTCCAAAGAAGGGCGTGTCCGGCCGGGTCGGCGGCCGCCACGTCTGCCAGACCACGCAACAGCCTGGCGAGCCTGTCCACACTCCGGCCACCCACCGCCGCGCTGGTGCCCAGCAACGAGAACAGGGCCCCCCGCATGGGTCCTGTGGCGGCGCACAGCAACTCCGCCTTGCTCTGCACGTGGCGATACACGGCAGCCTTGGTCACACCGACGTGATCGGCTATGTCACTCATGCTCGTGGCGTCGTAGCCCCGTGCGTGGAACAAGGCCGTCGCGGCCGCGAGAACCCTCTCGCGACCGCGACGGAGGCCGGACGGCGACGGTGCCGTCTTCGATGGCGGACTCACTGTGGGACCCGCCCCCGGCACATCTCGAGTACGGCGTCCGCGACCTCGCTTCCGCCCTTGCCGAGGGTCTCGGTGTACCGGCCCCGTACCGTGTGCTCGCGCCCGGAGTCCACACGTGAGCCGCCACCGCCTGTGCGGAGACGCTGGATCTCCCTGGAGGCCTCCAACCGCTGTTGCAGCGTGCCGATGAGCGAATGATCCAGGGCGTCGATCTGTTCCCTCAACTGGGCGATATCCCCCGACGCGGGTTCTACCGATGCATCAGCTCCTGTGATGCCCTTGGAATTCACTGTCCTGCTCCGTTCAGACGGGGAAATCACGGGAAGTGCCGAGGCGTACGACCCCATCGATCTCAGCCCCGGCAGTCTCAGTTGCAGGAGACCAACGGCGCGCGCGGTCTCCCTCTGATCCATACGGCCCGGGCAGTCGACGAAGAGAACGCTGCTGTCCGAGCCATGGCGGACAACGCTCAGGGAAACCCCGTGCAGAAATCGGTGACTCTTCAACTCACCCAGAAATTCCTCTACCCGGCTCGGCCGACCCGCGATGCGACCGATCAGCGACGTCCGGTTGGCCGCATCCGGATCCTGAGCCCTCAGCGTGCCGCGGCGCGCGCAGAGCAGGAATCGCGTGGTGGCACCGGCGGCGTCCTGTATCCCCGTGGCGGTGGGCTCCAGGCCGTAGCGCGCGGCAGCGAACTCTCCGGCCACCGCGGCGTCGCACTCGCCGTCCCTGACACTGCGCGCCCCCTCGGCGTTGGACGGCGCGGGAATCCAACGAGCTTGTGGCACATGGTTGTTCAGCCATCGACGCACCTGCGTCCTCGCATGAGGATGACCGCTCACCGTCCGGACCTCCGACAGCGGCGTCCCCGGGCGCGCCAGAAGGGCGAACTCGACGCCGAGCACCACTTCCCTCACCACGATCAGTGACGGTGATTCGACCAGCGCGCACAGCGTGTCCGGGACCATGCCGGCCACCGTGTTGTGTACCGGCAGCATGGTGGCGTCGGCGATTCCACGACACACATACGCCAGGGCCTCCGAAGCCGTGGCGGCCGACAGCAGCCGAGAACCCCTGGCCTCCCGGATCGAGTGCAGGGCCTGCTCAGTGAAGGTTCCCGCCGGTCCCAGGTAGGCGAATCTCCGGTCACTGTCAGAGAGTTCCACATCGCCGGGAGGTGCCTCTGTGCCCTGTATCGGCAGTTTCATGTCAGCCGGTCGCGAGCGCCGCGTCCACCACACTCGCCACGGCGCTCTTGGCTCGCCGCAGCTCCTTGTCCTCCAGCAGACCGGGGGCGAAGGCCGCTGCGTCGATGGTCACCCCGGCGGCAACACGCCCCGCCTGCTCCACTTCCACCGTCGTACGAACGGTGAGCCGGCTGGGCTCCGACAGGTCGGACTCGTCCAGCGTCAACCGCAGGATGGCGCCCACGGGGAAAAGGAAGTTCGAGAACGTGGTGTTCATGGAGTTGAGCACGATGTAGTAGCGCTGCTGTGGCCAGCGTGCCGTGAAGTAGCGCTCGATCACCGCGAGGAACATCTGCCGAGCCGCCTCGACCGCCACCATGCCCTGCACGTGCACCCGGTCCTGGACATCGACCAAGAGCTCGTTGTGATCATGCAACCGCAGTTGAGCCTCGTACGTACTGTCGTCGATCTGCGTGAGGCCGGCGACCAGAACGTTGTCCTCGCGTGCCTTGTGCAGTTCCTGTCGGCGTGCGGGCTCTCCGGTGGAGTGCACCAGAACGATGTGCTCGTCCAACTGGCGGCGGGTGATCGCGTCGCGGAGGTAGGAGATCTCGAACTCCCCGATGCCCTGTCCGGTGACCACACGTACCGGGCCCTGGAGCGCGTCCAGGTCACCCGCGTCGAGTGAGCGGGTCAGGCCGGAGAAGGTCTCGGCGCCGACGGCCTCGGCGAAGTCGCGGAACCGGTCGCCGACGACGAGTCGGGAGGTGGCTGCACTGCTCATGAATCTCCTCCAGGCTGGGTGAAGCCGCGACCACGCACCGTCGCGGCCGGGTTCGTTCAGCGTGAAGTCCTCAAATCGCCGTCGGTAGTCGCCAGTTGGGAGTAGGGCCGGCTGTCTAGTCCCGGAGTTCTAGTCGACCGGACCGTCCAGCCGCTCGGCGAGGAAGCACCGCCACCACTTGCGGACCGTGTCCGCATTCACCCGCAGATCCCTGGCGACCGCGACGGTCGCCGGCACCTCCCCCGAAGCCCTGCTTCTTGAGGTCAGGTTCGGTGAACCCTCGAGGGCGAGAGGGCCGGAGGGTAGAACCGAGGCACTAGCCGTATCGGCCGACTGCCGCCGCTTCCTCCCACCACGAATGCTGGTGCGGGGACGTCGGCCCCCGGCAACCGGCATGCGCTCGCAGACGTGCGCTCGGGAACCGGCGATCCCTCTTACCCGGCCGAAGGAGCTCATCCACATGACAGTTCTTGATCCGCCAGGTGTCCGCGAGACGGGTGTGACGGCGATGCTGCCTTCCTTGGAACCTCTGAGCCTCATCGCCGACCTGTCCGGCACGGAGTCCCTCGACGCCTCTGTCCTGCTCGAGTTGTACCGGCAACTGGTCCGGGGCCGCCGCTACAACCTCCAGGCGACCGCACTGACCAAGCAGGGCCGCCTGGCGGTCTACCCGTCGACCACGGGTCAGGAAGCCTGCCAGGCGGGCGCCGTCCTCGCCCTGGAACGCCAGGACTGGATCTTCCCCACCTACCGGGACACCATGGCCCTGCTGGTACGGGGTGTAGACCCTGTGGATGTGCTGACGCTCCTGCGAGGCGACTGGCACAACGGCTACGACCCGCGCGCCCATCGCATAGCCCCCTTGAGCACCCCACTGGCAACGCAGACGCCGCACGCGGTGGGGCTGGCGCACGCCGCCGCTCTGTGCGGGGATGACCTGGTCGTTCTCGCGATGATCGGTGACGGAGGCACCAGCGAGGGCGACTTCCACGAGGCGATGAACTTCGCCGCCGTCTACAGGGCCCCCGTCGTCTTCCTCGTACAGAACAACGGCTACGCGATCTCCGTCCCTCTCAGCAAACAGTCCGCTGCTCCCAGCCTCGCCCACAAGGCGATCGGCTACGGCATGCCGGGCGTCCTGGTCGACGGAAACGACGCGGCGGCCGTTTACCACCACGTGCGCCAGGCCGCGGAGCACGCCCGCGCAGGCGGCGGGCCGACCCTCATCGAGGCGGTGACGTACCGCATCGACGCACACACGAACGCCGATGACGCCACCCGTTACCGTGACCCGGCCGAAGTCGAGTTCTGGCGTCGGCGAGACCCGGTCACCCGCATGGAACAGCATCTTCGGGAGCGAGGCCTCCTGGACGACGCGTCGGCGGAGCGGATCCGGAAAGAAGCGGAAGACATGGCGGAGGACCTGCGCGATCGGCTCGGCGCGGATCCGTCCCCCGCCGCTCTGGACCTGTTCGACCATGTATACGCCCGGCCGACCCCTCAGCTGGACGAGCAACGCTCCATGCTGATGCAGGAGTTGGATGCCTTGCGAAGGACGAACAGCGGCGGCGTCGAGGAGGCCGGCCAGTGACTGCCACCATGGATCCGACCACCGACCGAGCGAGCGGCACCGCCTCGGCCATCGAGCAGGCGACGATGTCCAAGGCGCTCAACCGGGCACTCCACGACGCCTTGGCCGGCGATGACCGAGTCCATCTGATGGGTGAGGACATCGGCACGCTGGGCGGCGTGTTCCGTGTCACCGACGGATTGGCCGCGAAATTCGGCGACAGCAGGGTCACCGATACACCGCTCGCCGAGGCAGGCATCCTGGGGACCGCCGTCGGCATGGCCATGTACGGGCTGCGTCCCGTGGTGGAGATGCAGTTCGACGCCTTCGCCTATCCCGCCTTCGAGCAACTCGTGAGCCACGTCGCGAAGATGCGCAACCGTACCCGTGGAGCCCTGCCCATGCCTGTGACCATCCGCATCCCCTACGGCGGTGGCATCGGCGGCGTGGAGCATCACAGTGATGCCTCGGAGGCGTACTACACGCACACACCGGGCCTCCACGTCGTCGCGCCGGCGACCGTCGCCGACGCGTACGGCCTGCTGCGCACGGCCATCGCCTCGGACGACCCCGTCATCTTCCTGGAGCCCAAGCGTCTGTACTGGACCAAGGGCGAGGTGGACCGTTCGGCGGCGTTGCCCGCGCTGGGTGAGGCAGCCGTACGACGAACCGGATCGTCGGCCACCCTCATCACCTACGGCCCTTCTCTGCCGGTGTGCCTGGACGCCGCCGAGGCGGCGCAGGCCGAGGGCTGGGACCTCGAAGTCCTGGACCTTCGCAGTCTGGTGCCCTTCGACGACGCGGCCGTGTGCGCAAATGTCAGGCGCACGGGCCGAGCCGTCGTCGTCCACGAAGCCCAGGGATTCGCCGGATTCGGCGCCGAGGTCGCCGCTCGTGTCTCCGAGCGCTGCTTCCACTACCTGGAGGCGCCCGTGCTGCGGGTCACCGGATTCGACATTCCCTATCCGCCTCCCATGCTGGAGCACCACCACCTGCCCGACGTCGACCGCATCCTGGACGCCGTTGCGCGTCTGCAGTGGGAGGGCAACGCTCGGGGAGAGGACATATGACCGGCGACGTCAGGGAATTCGTCCTCCCCGACCTCGGCGAGGGTCTCACCGAGGCGGAAATCGTCCGGTGGTTGGTCCGTGTCGGGGACCGCGTCTCCGTCGACCAGCCTGTGGTGGAGGTGGAGACGGCGAAGGCCGTGGTCGAAGTGCCATGCCCGTACGCCGGAGTCGTCACCCGTCTGTGGGGGCGGGAAGGCGAAAGCCTGGACGTCGGCCGGCCGCTTGTGTCGATCGGCGGGAAGCAGGATCCGTCGCCCGAGGTTGCGACTACGGATTCGGAGGGCTCGGGAAACGTACTGGTCGGCTACGGCACTTCCGCATCCGCAGCTCGTCGGCGGCGGGTCCTCCTTCCGTCTCCCCGTGCGGCGGTTGCCGCGCCTGTCGAGGCGAAGGAGCCCCCGACCGGGCCTGTTCGCGTGATCTCACCGCTGGTGAGGCGACTCGCCAGACAGCACAGCATCGACCTGCGCACGGTGCGCGGCAGTGGCCCCGGTGGACTGATACTCCGCAAGGACGTCGAGCGGACCAACGGGGTTTCGTACAGGGATGCTTCGCAGCCGCGGACCTCTCCCGCTCCCTCCGGGGAACCGGCGGTGTGTCCTACGGGGCAGGCCGTACGCATCCCCTTGAGGGGAGCCCGGCGCGCCATCGCGGACAAACTGACACGGAGCCATCTGGAGATCCCGGACGCGACGACATGGGTCGATGTGGACGCCACACGGCTCCTGGACATCAGACAGCAGTTGTCGGAGTCGGGCAATGCCAAGATCTCCCTCTTCGCCCTCCTCGCGCGCATCTGCGTGGCCGGGCTCGCCGAGTACCCGGAACTCAACGCGACGATGGACAACAGCAGCCAGGAGATCGTTCGACTCCCGGCGATCCACCTCGGATTCGCCGCACAAACGGAGCGTGGCCTGTTCGTACCCGTAATCAGGAACGCACAGGCGATGAAACTTCCGGGGCTGTCCGCCGAAATCGCCCGCCTCACCACCAGCGCACGCGAGGGAACGCTGGCCCCCGCAGACCTGTCCGGGGGGACCTTCACGCTGAACAACTACGGGGTCTTCGGTGTCGACGGATCCACCCCGATCATCAATCATCCGGAAGCAGCGATGCTCGGCGTGGGGCGTATCCTGCCCCGTCCATGGGTCGTCGACGGTGAGCTCGCGGTCCGCCAGATGTGTCAGTTGTCCTTCACCTTCGACCATCGCGTGTGCGACGGCGGGGCAGCAGGCGGATTCCTCCGTCTCGTCGCGGATCTGATCGAGCAGCCGCTCTCCCTGCTTCGAATGCTGTGAGATACGGAAGTTCCGGCCTTCCTGCCCTGCTCGTGGTGTTCACCACGAGCAGGGCAGGAGGTGTCCCCTCACTGCCCTGGCGCGGCTCTCATGGCCCCGACACGAACGCCCTCAAGCCTCGGTGACCGCCGTGCCTCCGACCTGGACACGAGTGACCTGCTTCGTCACGTCTGCTTCAACTCCAGTGCGTCGAGGACCATCTGGGCGACCTCGTCGGGTGTGCGGCCGTCGGTGGCCACGACCACCCGGGCCACCTCGGTGTACAGATGGCGGCGCGCGTTCATCAGCTCCCGCCACTGCTCACGCGGGTTGACAGCGAGCAGTGGGCGCGCCACGTTCAGACCGGTGCGCTTGACCGCCTCCTCGACGTCCATCGACAGAAGGACGACCGGGCGCGCGGTCAACAGCTCACGGGTGCCGGCGTCCAGGATCGCGCCGCCGCCCAGGGCCAGGATCCCGTCGTGCTCGGCCAGCGCGGCGGCGACGGCGGCCTTCTCCAGGTCCCTGAAGTGTGCCTCGCCCTCGTCGCCGAAGATGTCCGCGATCGCCCGGCCCCGCGCGGTGACGATGTCATCGTCGGTATCCCGGTACGCGCAGCCGAGCCGCTCGGCGAGCAGTCCGCCCACCGTGGACTTGCCCACCCCCATAGGGCCGATCAGGACGACCCGCGGCCCGCCGGAACCGCTCACCGGATCCGTAGGTTGTCGAGGTACGAGGTCACGTTTCGCCGGGTCTCCGGCACGCTGTCACCGCCGAACTTCTCCGCGACGGCGTCCGCCAGTACCAGAGCGACCATGGCCTCGGCGACGATCCCGGCAGCCGGCACCGCGCACACGTCCGAGCGCTGGTGGTGCGCCTTGGCCGCCTCACCGGTGGCCACATCGATCGTGGCCAGCGCGCGCGGCACGGTGGCGATCGGCTTCATCGCCGCCCGCACCCGCAGCAGCTCACCCGTGGTCAGCCCGCCCTCCGTGCCACCCGAGCGTCCCGAAGCCCGCTTCACGCCGTCCTCGGTGGCCAGGATCTCGTCGTGCGCCTTCGAACCCGGCACCCGCGCCAGCTCGAATCCGTCGCCGACCTCGACACCCTTGATGGCCTGGATCCCCATCAGCGCACCGGCCAGCCGGGCATCCAGTCTGCGGTCCCAGTGCACATGTGAACCAAGACCGACCGGCACCCCGTAGGCAAGGACTTCCACGACACCCCCGAGGGTGTCACCGTCTTCGTGGGCCTTGTCGATCTCGGTGACCATCGCTCTGCCGGCGTCCGCGTCCAGGCAGCGCGCCGGGTCCGCGTCCAGGTCATGCACATCGGAGGGTTTGGGATACACCCCGTACGGCGCCTTCGCGGCAGCCAGCTCCACCACATGGGAGACGATCTCGATCCCCACGGCCTCCTTCAGGTACGACCGCGCGATCGCACCCAGCGCGACCCGGGCCGCGGTCTCCCTCGCGGAGGCCCGCTCCAGAATCGGCCGCGCCTCGTCGAAGCCGTACTTCTGCATGCCCGCCAGGTCCGCGTGACCGGGCCGGGGCCGGGTCAGCGGCGCATTGCGGGCGAGGTCCCTGAGCACGGCCGGGTCGACCGGGTCGGCCGCCATGACCTGCTCCCACTTCGGCCACTCGGTGTTGCCCACCATGACCGCCACCGGGGAGCCCAAGGTCAGCCCGTGCCGGACGCCACCGAGGAAGGTGACCTCGTCCCGCTCGAACCTCATCCGCGCCCCGCGCCCGTATCCGAGACGCCGCCGTGCCAGATGGTCCGCCACCATCTCCGTGGTGATCGGCACGCCGGCGGGAAGTCCCTCCAGCGTCGCGACAAGCGCGGGTCCGTGCGACTCCCCCGCGGTCAGCCAGCGCAACCTACCCATGATCGCCGGGATCCCTTCGTCGACTTGCAGATGCTCAGCGGGAGTTCACACTTCGGAGTGGGCGTGCTGGGCGACCTGCCGGATCCGAGTCGCGCGACAGGGCTCGGGCATCCAGTCCCTGGGCTCGATGCGCCCGTCGTCGGCGATGATCCGGTCGAGGTGCCGCTGAAGCCGATCGGCTTCAGCGGCCACGGACGTGGTCATCGCTCTCTTCACGCCTGCCTCTCTCGCTGCCCCGGCTCAGCGGGCCCGGAATTCGTGCAGAGTGACGTGCTCGGGTTCAGCGGGGGCAGTGTCGTCAGCAGCGACGCGCTCGGTCGCGGCCTCCGTCGGATGAAGCCCGCTGAGGCAGCGTTGCGCCAGCTTCTGGTACTGGCCGGTGCCGTTGCCCTTCCAGGCGACCTCGTCCGCGGTGAGCTCCCGGATCACCCTGGCCGGACTTCCCGTCACGAGGTGCCGTTCCGGTACGTGGAAACCGCTCTTGACGAAGCTGCCCGCGCCGACGAACGCCTGGTTCCCCACTACTACGCCGTCCATCAGCACGGCCTTGATGCCGATGAGGCTGTCCCGGCCCACCCTGCTCCCGTGCAACACGCTGCCGTGCCCCACATGGCCGTCCTCCTCGACGACCGTGTCGGCCCCGGGGAAGCAGTGCAGGACACAGCTGTCCTGCACGTTGGAACCCGCTCGCATCTCGATGTGCCCGAAGTCACCTCGCAGACTCGCGAGGGGACCGACGTAGCACCCTGGTCCGACGACGACCGAACCGATCAGGACGGCGTCCGGATGGACGAAGGCCGTGGGGTGCACGACAGGTATGTTTCCTTCGAAGGAATAAATCCGTGCCATGGTTTTCCTCACCGTTCGTCGACCGTCAGACCGGAGCCGGAGCCGAGGGAGACCGCAACTGGCCGAGGGCGTCGTGCCCGTGGATCCAGGCGACGTCGTCGGGCAGCGAGGCCAGCCGGATATTGCGCGCCTGTGCTTCGGGCCCGTCGGGCAGCTGGAAGCAGTCGGCGTTCTTACGGGAGCCGGCCTGCAGCAGACGAGTGCGCGGCCGCCGCAGCTGCTCGTACGTACGCAGGGCTGCTGCGACCCCGTCGGCATCCGCACCGCCGAGGACGTGGGCGAGGACCACCGCATCCTCCAGCGACTGGTTCGCGCCCTGGCCGTGGTGCGGCAGCATCGCGTGGGCGGCGTCACCGAGCAGCGTCACCGGCCCCGAACTCCACGTCCGCTGCGGTTCCCGGTCGTACAGGGCCCAGCGTCCGGGCCGCTCGCAGGCCGCCAGAATGTCGGTGACGAACGGATGCCACCCTGCGAAGGCCGCCAGCAGCTCGGCCGTGTCTCCCTCCGTGGACCAGGACTCGACCGTCCAGTCGTGATCGGGAACGACAGCCAGGAAGTTCAGGGCGCTCCCGCCCGCCACGGGATAGGCGATGAAGTGTCTGCCGGGGCCGAGCCACAGCCACAGGACGGGCTCGGCAAGCTGAGGAACGTGACGCAGACGTTCCATGGGAATCAAGGCTCGGTACCCACTGGTGCCCGAGAACACGGCGGCCTCGGGGCCGAAGACGCTGTGACGCACCACCGAATGGATACCGTCCGCCCCGATCACCGCGTCGGCTTCCGACTCGGTACCGTCAGCGAAACGGATCACGGCCCCGTGATCCGTTCTCTCGACCTCGGTGCAGCGCGCCCCCAGGCGCACGTGCCCCATGCCCAGTCGGGCCAGGAGCGCCTGTTGAACGGCTGCCCGCTCCACGGTCCAGAAGGGGGCCTCGAACCGTTCCTCGTACGCTCCGGCCAGGGGGTGCGACACCATGCACCGCCCCGTATTCCAATGCCGGAAGTCGGCGCGTAGGGGTTCGACCGCCGATCCCTTCAGGGTCTCGGCCACTCCCAGCTCCCGGAACACCCTGTGGCCGTTCGCGCCGACTGCGATACCGGCCCCTTGGTGTGCCACTTCCGTCGACTGCTCGTGGACAACCACCTCGATGCCCCGCTGCCGTAGTCCGATGGCTGCGGCCAGACCGCCGATGCCGCCACCCACGACCGCCACGTACGGACGCCTCCCGGCCATGTTGCCTCCTCTCCGTGTTCGCTGCTGGGGATCTGCTGGTCACTTCGGCGGCGCGACGCCGGTGAAGTTGCCGCGGTGGAAGACCAACGGGTCGTCGTCGCGGGACGCCGCGCCAAGAACACGTCCGACGACGAGCACGTGGTCACCCAGCCTCTGGGTCAGGTGCAGCTCGCATTCGAGGGTTCCGGGGCCGTCGGGCAGGACCAGGCACCCGGTCCGCGGGCCGACGACCCATTCCGCGGCCTCCTCCACCGGAGGACGCTCCGCGGCAGGTGTCGTGAGGACGCCGACCAGCGAACGCGACCGGTTCCCCATGAACGAGACGGCCCACTGACCTGTCGTCCGCACGCGTTCCAGAAAGGTGGAATCGCCACGCAGACACATCGACACGAGCGGTGGGTCGAGCGACACCGACGTGAACGAGTTCACGGCGATGGCGTCGTGGCAGGGGCCGGACGGGCCGTCGAAGCGCGTCGAGACCGCGCACACGCCGGTCACGAACTGCCCCAAAATGTGCCTCAGACGGCTCTTGTCGAGGACATCGGTGGCTCCAGGCGGCGCGGTGGAGCCGGCCGGAGCCACGGGCATCGTCACCGTGTGGCCTCGGCCACCGACGCCGGGCTCAACGCACCGGTACCGACGACGGTGGTGTCCTCGGGGTTGATGAGGTCCGGGACCTTCCAACCGTTCTCGTCGTACTCGGACAGGCACTGGTCGACGAGCTGCTTGTACTGGTCGAACTTGCCCGAGGCCTGCTGGGCATGGAGTGCTTCGAAGCGGATCTGCTCGTGGTTGCCCGCGTAGTTCATTTCGTACAGCTCCCACCGGGCGCCGAACTCTGTCCCGACGGCGTCCCAGGCCAGCTTCATGAGCTTGACCCGGTCGATCGCCTCGACGCCCAGACCGCGGACGTACTTGTCCAGGTAGGGCCGGACTTCGGGGTCCGACCAGTCACGCGCGTGAGAGTTGTTGTAGATCAGGGCACTGCCCAGATCCCGCAGGAAGATCTCGCGGACCTTGGGGAAGATGGAGGAGGAGAGGACGCGGAAGGCCAGCGCCGTCTCACCGTTCGGAGTGACGGTTCCGTCGGACCACTTGGTCGGGTTCTCAGCCATGGAGTCCACCAGGGCCCAGAACATGTTGCGATAGGCGAGTACCTCACCGAGGCGGCTCTGCACACCGCGGAATTCCGAAGTCCCCGTTGTTTCCAGTCCCTTGGCGAGCAGACCGGTCATGAAGTCCATCTTCACCGCGAAGCGGACGCAGGCGTGGAACATGGCCCGGTAGAAGAACCCCGAGCCGTAGAAGAAGTTGTTCGCCTTGTCCACGTCGTAGCAGAAGACGTTCTCCCACGGAATGAGTACCTGGTCGAATACCAGGATCCCGTCGTTCTCGTCGAAGCGGCTGCTCAACGGCTGGTCGAAGGGGCTGCTGACCGTGGCCGCGGAGAATTCGTACGACGGCCGGGAGATCACCTTCAGGCCCGGGCTGTTGGTCGGCACGATGAAGTACGCGGAGAAGTCCTTGGCCCCGTCGGGAATGCGCCCGTAGCTCCCGATGAAGATGTGCTGGGCCACCGCCGCACCCGTGCCCACCACCTTGGCCCCGGAGACAACGAGGCCGGCGTCCGTCTCCCGGTCCACCGTCAGCATCACGTCCCTGAGTTCGGTGAGCCCCCGGTTGCGGTCTATCGGCGGGTTGACGATGCCGTGGCCGATGAACAGGACGTTCTCCTGCGCCTTGCGGTACCAGGTGGACGCGTTGTCCTCGAACGGCGCGTAGTGCTCCTTGTTGGATCCCAGGGTGGACAGGAAGGCGGCCTTGAAATCCGGGGTGCGGCCGAGCCAGCCGTACGTCATCCGCGCCCACTCCTCCATGGCGCGCGCGGAAGCCTTCAAGTCCCCCGAGGTGTAGGGCGCCTTGAAGTAGGGGTGGGTGAACCCTCCGTTGCCGGTGTCCGTGGGAACGACAAGCTTGCTGTTGCGCTCGGGGTCGTGCAGCGCGTCGTACAGCCGGGCCACCATGCGGGCGTTGTTCCGGAAGGCGGGGTGGGTGGTCACATCCTCCACCCGCTCGCCGTAGATCCTCACTTCCCGGCCGTCACGGAGACTCTGCAGATACTCGTCCCCGGTCTGCGGACGGGTTACGGTCCCGGGCGGGTTGGTGGTGCTGCTCATGGAGGGATCACCTTTCGAGGCCGGTCGTCTGGCAGACACAGGGCGCCGAGCTGCTTCATCTGCCGTGTTCTGCGCCTGGGCGAAATCCTTCAACAGGCGGACCCGTCCCGACAGTCGGCCGCTGAGGCTAGTGCCTGGGTATTAGATCCGCTCTTCTAGCCTCAACGACCCACTGCACACGCCTTGTCCGCCCGTGCCAGGCTGCGCCGCACGGCCAACCGCGGCCCCGGTGCCCGCCCGCCCTGGACAGAAGGCGTTGAGGTTCTCTCCGTGGAAAATTCGAATCTCGAATCGTGGCGGGCCCTGCCCGCAGCACAGCAGCCCGACTGGCCCGACCCTGCCGCGCTGCACTCGACCCTGTCGGCCCTGGCATCCGCGCCGCCCCTGGTGTTCGCGAGGGAGTGCGACACTCTCCTCGACCGCCTCGGCGAGGTGGCTCGCGGCAAGGCCTTTCTGCTTCAGGGCGGTGACTGTGCCGAGACACTGGATTCCGTCAGCGCGGAATCCGTCCGCAACAAGCTGGAGGTCCTGCTCCAGATGGCCGCCGTGCTCACGTACGCGGCGGCTGTCCCCGTGGTCAAGGTCGGCCGCCTCGCCGGCCAGTACGCGAAACCTCGCTCGCAACCCACCGAGACCCGAGACGGCGTCACCTTGCCCTCGTACCGGGGCGATGCCGTCAACGGGCTGGAGTTCACCGCCCGATCCCGCTACCCCGACCCGGCCCGTCTCCAGCGCGTCTACCACGCGTCCGCCGCGACCCTCAATCTGCTGCGGGCCCTCACCGCCTCAGGGCACGCGGATCTCGACCACGTGCACGAGTGGAATCGTGACTTCGTGGCCCTCTCCCCCGCGGGCCGCCGCTACGAACGGCTGGCGGACGAGATCGACGCGGCACTCGGCTTCATCCGCGCCTGCGGCATGAACACTTCGACGCTGCGCACCACAGAGGTGTTCGCCAGCCACGAAGCACTGTTGCTCGACTACGAGTCGGCCCTCGTGCGCACGGACCCCGACACCGGACGCAGGTACGCCCTGTCCGGACACATGCTCTGGATCGGTGAACGGACCCGCCAACTGCACGGTGCCCACGTCGCGTTCGCGGCCCAGGTGAGCAACCCTCTCGGCGTCAAGCTGGGACCCGACGCCGGCGCCGATGACGTACGGGCTCTGATCGACCGGCTGGATCCGCACCGCACGCCCGGCCGTCTGACGTTCGTCGCGCGGATGGGACGCGGCCGGGTACGCGAGCAACTGCCCGGACTGGTCGAGGCCGTGCGCACGACCGGTGCGGAAGTGGTGTGGGCATGCGACCCCATGCACGGAAACACCTTCACCGCGCCGAGTGGGCACAAGACCCGGCACTTCGAGGACATCCTCGACGAGATCACCGGATTCTTCGAGGTGCACAGGGCGCTCGGCAGTCATCCCGGCGGTGTGCACGTGGAGTTGACGGGCGAGGACGTCACCGAGTGCGTGGGCGGAGGCAACGAGGTCCTCTCCGACCAATTGCATCTGCGGTACGAGACGGCCTGCGATCCGCGCCTCAACCGCGGGCAGTCGATGGATCTGGCATTCCGGGTCGCCGAGTGGTACAGCGCCGAGAAGCGCCGCCTCACCCCGCCGCGGCCCGGTCCCGTCGCCACCGACCCACCGGCCGTGCCCGCCCGCGCGGACTACGCGGCATCCCTCACCTGAGCACCGCCTTCCAAGGACGGAGGACAGGCACTGTGCGGCACTTCGAGCACTTTCCCGTCGGCAGCATCTACGAGCTGGGGGCCACCCGGCTCACCAGCGAGGACATCATCGACTACGCGCGCTCCTGGGATCCCATGCCCTTCCACCTGGATCCGGAGGCCGCCCGCGACTCCCCCTTCGGCGGCCTCGTGGCCAGCGGCTGGCACACCGGAGCCGTGATCATGCGCCAGTTCGTGCAGGCGCTGCTCGCCGACTCCGCATGCCGAGGGTCGTACGGAATGGATGAGGTCCGCTTTCTGAATCCCGTACGCCCGGGTGACGAACTACGCGGGCAGGTCACGGTGGAAGACGCCTCACTGCATCCCAAGCGCCCGGGCACGGGCACGGTCCACTTCGTCGTCGAGGCAGTCAATCAGCGGAATGAACCGGTGTACCGGATGCGCACGCGGCTGCTGTTCGGCGTCGCGCGGTCCGCCGACGCGGCTCCCGGAACCCGGGTGGCTCAATCCTGATCCGACCGTACGTCGGCAGTCCCAGGACTCCCGTTTCTCCCCGTCCCCCGTCGGGGAGAAACGGGATCTGACGCATGATTCTTTGACTATACGCACCGTTGCGTCTAATCTTTCTTGTGGTCGACCTGCCGGACAGGCCCCTGCCCAAGGCCGGCCGACCCGCCGCGACGAGGAGGACCGACCGTGGACGAGCAGCACAGCGCACCGCGGTCGGACATCGAACTCCCGGAGCGACACCCCAAGGCCGTGCCACGACGCAGAGAAGCCGCACGAGTCGCTGTCCTGCGCGCCGCCGGCGATCTGCTGACCGATCTCGGATTCCACGCCATGACGGTCAGCGCCATCGCCGAGCGCGCCGGGGTCGCGAAGCAGACCATCTACCGACGGTGGCGATCGAAAGTGAGCATCCTTCTCGACGTCCTGGAGGAAGACCTTCGAGACGGAGCGCCCTGGCCACCCCGGGCCGAAGACGCGCCGGCCGCGCTGGAACACCACACCACCCACCTGATCCACGTCTTCACGCAGTCCTCCACGGGGCACGTCCTGTTCGCCCTCATCGGCCACGCGCTGCAGGACCCGGCGACCGCAGCCACGCTTCGCGGTCAGGTACTGACGCGCCAACTCCAGTACGACCGCGCACGACTGGGTGACGCCCTCACCTCCGGCCCGGTCCCCACCCCCGTCCTGAACAGGCACGACGCCGACCAGCTCCTCGACCTGACGGTGGGCCCCGCCTTCTACCGGGCCTTCATGACGGGACAACCGATGGATCCCGGATTCGTCAAACGCCTGACCGTCGCCGCCCTGGCTCCCCGGCACGACTCTCCGTGCGCCGGACTCCGCCCCTTCCCCGGCCCGTCCCGCTGAAAGGCTGTCCCCCATATGTTCCGCGCACGCCGGACCCGCTACGCCGCCACGGTGAAGTCGGTCTCCCGCATCGCCCCGCGCATGGCACGCGTCAGCCTCGAAGGGCCCGGCATGTCGGCCTTCCGCTGCGACGAACCCACACAGTGGGTGAAGCTGTTCGTGACCGATCCCCTCGACGGACAGACCGTCGGCCGCGCCTACACCGTGCGCCACTACTCCTCCGCGGAGCCGCGTATCGACATTGATGTCGTCCTGCACGGCAAGGGCCCGGCGGCACGATGGGCGGAAGCCGCCGCGCCGGGCCAAGAGGTCTCCTTCGGCGACCCCAGGGGAGCCTTCCGCCCTGACGCAGACGCCACGTTCTACCTGCTGGCAGGAGACGAAAGCGCC
Source organism: Streptomyces sp. NBC_00659 (assembly GCF_036226925.1). Taxonomy (NCBI): domain Bacteria; kingdom Bacillati; phylum Actinomycetota; class Actinomycetes; order Kitasatosporales; family Streptomycetaceae; genus Streptomyces; species Streptomyces sp. NBC_00659. The sequence continues at coordinate 1,324,947 of NZ_CP109031.1, forward strand.
CAGCCCGCGGTCCTCACCATCGCCGAGAGCCTGCCACCCGGTATGCGTGGCGCCGTTTACCTGGAAGTGGAAGGGCCTCAGGCCGAGACCGAAGTGAGCGCGCAGGCCGACCTGGACATCATCTGGGTCCACCGAACCACTGGCCGGCCGAAGGGGGAAGCCCTCCGGGACGCCGTCCTCAAAGCCCCCCATCCGCGCGAGCACGTCGCGGCGTGGGCAGCCGGGGAGTCCGGCGCCGTCAAGGACATCCGCCGCCACTTCACGGAAGGCATCGGCCTGGACCGGCGCCGCGCCTACGCGAAGGGCTACTGGAAGCTGGACGAGGCGGACCATCGCGATCCGCTGGCCTCGGACTGACGACACCGGACGCCATCCTTGAGGAGCGGCTCCGCGCCACGACCGAAAAGCTGGACGGGCTGGAGGCGACACCGGGCGGCGAGGCCGCAGCGGTCCGGCCCGGGGCGTCCGGCCTCCTTGAGATCGAATCGGTCCTGGGTTCGTCTGCACGACCCTGTCGAGGAACGCGGCAAGATCGGCGCGGCGTCGCGCCTCTGCGGCCTGGAAAGGGCGGTGCGGGTTCGCCGCAAGGGCGGATACGCTACGCGTCCCGAGATGGCGGAGACAGCAGCGTCCACCGTCGGCGTAGAAGGCTTCGAAGCCCTCCCTCATCAGCACCTGATTGCGCTGGTGAAGCTCGTTCGGACGATCAGGCCCCTCATCGAGGGCATCGGCGGTGCTCACCAGATGGCCGGTCGGCCTGGCGAAAGCCTCCGAGGCCGAGCAGGGCCGTCATGCGGCTCGGCCGGTATTGCTTCAAGAATTTCCGCCACCCAGCGGTGCCGGGCGGAACCGTCGTGAACCCGGTCCGTACCGTTCTCGGCGAATAACTCGGTGCTGTTTATCGTGGAGCGGTAAGGAAAGTGCTTCGACTCCGACAAGCCGCCAGAATCGTCGGAGCCGAGATTTCCGCACACCAGGTCGCCAAGGGATTCGAGCGCCCTCTTTCCGAACTCCATGCCGGAGCCCCCCTCCCCGCCACTGTCACGTCGGCCACGAGCACGTACCCCCTCATGGCGACCCGCCCCCAGACGACGACAGCAGAGCGTTTTCGACCATGCGCGCACCCGCCCGGGCGTCCGCGCGCGTGACCTTCGGTGCCGCAAGGTCAATACTGCGAAGGACAGCACTCCCGCCGACCCGCATACGACCGTCCCCGCGAACGGTCCCCGCAAAAGCGGGGACCGTCGCGAGCAAGAGCTATCCACACCAGGTTCGACCAGGGAAAACGCAGGTCAGAAACTCGTTTGTCGATCTCGCCAGGAGGTTCCCATGAAGATGCTCATCAACGTGGCGGAGACGGTGGTGGCGGACGCGCTGCGGGGCATGGCGGCGGCCCATCCGGAGCTGACGGTGGACGTCGACAACCGCGTGATCGTACGCAGGGACGCACCGGTCGCGGGAAGGGTGGGCCTCGTCTCCGGCGGCGGGTCCGGGCACGAGCCGCTGCACGGCGGATTCGTGGGCCCCGGCATGCTGTCGGCGGCATGCCCCGGTGAGGTGTTCACGTCCCCGGTTCCTGATCAGATGGTGCGGGCCGCGGCGGCCGTGGACAGCGGCGCGGGCGTGCTGTTCATCGTGAAGAACTACACCGGCGACGTCCTCAACTTCGACATGGCGGCGGAGCTGGCCGAGGACGAGGGCATCCGGATCGCCAAGGTCCTGGTCAACGACGACGTGGCCGTCACCGACAGCCTGTACACGGCCGGCCGGCGCGGAACGGGCGCGACGCTGTTCGTGGAGAAGATCGCGGGCGCCGCCGCCGAGGAGGGCGCGCCCCTGGAGGCGGTCGAGGCACTGGCGCGGAAGGTCAACGAGCGCTCCCGCAGTTTCGGCGTCGCGCTCAGCGCCTGTACCACTCCGGCCAAGGGCAGCCCGACGTTCGATCTGCCGGCCGGGGAGCTCGAACTCGGTGTCGGCATCCACGGCGAGCCGGGCCGGGAGCGGCGCGCGATGATGACCTCGCGCGAGATCGCCGACTTCTCGGTGCACGCCATCCTGGACGACCTCGCGCCGCGCAATCCGGTGCTGCTCCTCGTCAACGGCATGGGCGCCACCCCGCTGCTGGAGCTGTACGGCTTCAACGCGGAGGTGCAACGGGTGCTGGCCGAGCGCGGCATCCCCGTGGCACGCACGCTGGTCGGCAACTACGTCACCTCCCTCGACATGGCGGGTGCCTCGGTGACCCTGTGCGAGGTGGACGAGGACCTGCTGCGCCTGTGGGACGCGCCGGTGAAGACACCGGGGCTGCGCTGGGGCGTGTGAACCCCCGCCGGTGGGCCTGGTACGGCAACCGGGCCCGGCTCACCGGCTCTTGACCGGCAATCAGGTCAACTCCCCTACCACGCAAGGAGATTCCGTGCTCGACGCCGAATTCTTCCGCCGCTGGATGACCGTGACCGCCGCATCGGTGGACCGCGAGGCGGAGCGGCTCACCGACCTGGACTCGCCCATCGGCGACGCCGACCACGGCAGCAATCTGCAGCGCGGATTCGCCGCCGTGACCGCCACGCTGGAGAAGGAGGCTCCGGACACCCCCGGGGCCGTACTCACGCTCGCCGGGAGGCAGTTGATCTCGACGGTCGGTGGCGCGTCCGGGCCGCTGTACGGAACGCTGCTGCGCCGGACCGGCAAGGCGCTCGGGGACGCCGCCGAGGTCACCGACGGACAGTTCACGGACGCGCTGCGCACGGGCGTCGACGCGGTCATGGCACTGGGCGGGGCCGCGCCCGGCGACAAGACCATGATCGACGCGCTGGTACCCGCGGTCGACGCGCTCGCCGAGTCGTTCGCCGCGGCGAAGTCCGCCGCCGAGGAGGGTGCCCTGGCGACGACACCCCTACAGGCCCGCAAGGGCCGGGCGAGTTATCTGGGCGAGCGGAGCATCGGGCATCAGGACCCGGGCGCCACGTCCTCGGCCCTGCTGATCGCGGCACTGGTGGAGGCGGCGGGTGAGTGACACCGAGGGACGGCGCGTCGGCATAGTGCTGGTCTCGCACAGCGCCGCCGTCGCCGCGTCCGTGGCCGAGCTGGCGAAGGGCCTGGCCGGCGGCGGGGCGCTCGCTCCGGTCGCGCCGGCGGGGGGCACCCTGGACGGGGGGCTCGGTACCAGCGCGGACGTCATCGCCGCCGCCGCGGCCTCCGTGGACCGCGGTGCCGGGGTCGCCGTGCTCACCGACCTGGGCAGCGCCGTGCTCACCGTCAAGGCGTTGCTCGCCGAGGGCGACGAACTGCCGGACGGCACACGGCTGGTGGACGCCCCCTTCGTCGAGGGGGCGGTGGCCGCCGTCGTCACGGCCTCGGCGGGCGCCGACCTCGCGGCGGTGGAGGCCGCGGCGGCGGAGGCGTACACCTACCGGAAGGTGTGAGGGCCGTCGTCGGGGCGGGCGCCGGGAAGCGCGAGGGCCGCCGTCAGGTACGGGCAGCGGGACGCGTCAGCGCCAGCATCAGGTTAGGGGCACCAGGACGCGTCAGCACCGCCGTCAGGTACGGGCGCCGGGAGGAGTGAGGGCCCGGGTCAGGTGATTCCGTTCGCCGCGGCCACCAGGGCCGAGCGGATGGTCCCGGCCAGTTCCGCCCGGGCCGTCGCGGGATCGGGCTCCACGTCGTCGGTGCGCCAGGCATAGTGCTCGACCGCCGCGCGCAGCGCCGCGTTGAGCATGGCGGCCTGGATCTCCGAACGCAGGTCGACGGCGCCCATCCCGGCCCGGTCGGCGAGCGCGCGGGCGAACACCGGCTCGGCCTCGTCATGGGCCTGAAGCCAGACGGCACGCAGCCCCGGCTCGGTACGCGTGAGCCTCAGCAGCGTACGGACCCCCGGCGGCTCCGGCCTCGCCATCAGCACCTCGCCGTTCGTGGACGCCTGCTCCAGCGCGTCCTCCAGGGGGGTGCCCTCGGGCCAGGCCCGCAGCGCCGCGGCGATCGCGTCGATCCCGGCCGCGAACAGCGGGCTCACGCACGCCTCCTTGCCCGGGAAGTAGCGCCACAGGGTCCGCGTGGACAGGCCGACGGCCTGGGCGATCTGGTCCCCGGTGGTGGCGGTCACCCCTTGGTCCACGAACAGTTCCACCGCGGCGCGGGCGATCTCCAGCCGGATCTCGGCCTTGCGTTCGTCGGTGAGCGGCGGCCGCCCGGTACGGCCGCGGCCCTGGCCGGGGTGTTCGTCGATCGCGCCGTCCGGCACTGATGACTCCTCGGTTCTCGGTTCGTCCGCATATGCCGCCCGGGACTGCGGCTGCGCCGATTCTAGCGATCTCCCTTCGAAGACTTTCTGTCATTCAGCGACAATAAGTCGTACCGTGGCGGCGCGGCACCTCGCCCGCACTCGCACACACCCTTGGGAGAACGTCATGAGCACCACTGGAGCGGACGGCCGCAGCGTCATCGTCACCGGCGCCGGCTCGGGCATCGGCCGTGCCACCGCCCTCGCCTTCGCGGCCCAGGGCGCACGGGTGGTCGTGGCCGATCTCAACGCCGAGGGCGCCGCGTCGGTGGCCGGCGAGATAGAGGCGGCCGACGGCAGCGCCGTGGCCGTGACGGGCGACCTCAGCGAGCAGGAGGTCGTCGACCGGGTGACCGCGACCGCGGTGGAGCGGTTCGGCGGTGTGGACGTACTGGTGAACAACGCCGGGATCATGGACCGCATGTCGGCGGTGGCCGAGGTCAGCGACGCGGAGTGGGAGCGGGTCATCCGGGTCAACCTCACGGCCCCGTTCCTGCTGACCCGGGCGGTGCTGCCGCACATGCTCGCCGCGGGCAAGGGAGTCGTCGTGAACACCGCCTCGGAGGCAGGCCTGCGCGGCAGTGCCGCCGGGGCCGCGTACACCGCCTCGAAGCACGGCATCGTGGGGCTCACGAAGTCCCTCGCCGTGATGTACCGGGGCAAGGGCATCCGCGCCAACGCCATCGCCCCCGGCGGCACCAGCACCGGTATCACCGTGGACATCGAGGCGGGCGCGCACGGCCCGGCCGTCCTCGGCGCCTACATGGGCAACGTCGGCCGGCTCGCCGAGGCCGAGGAGCAGGCCGCGGCGATCGTGTTCCTCGCCTCGGACGCGGCCAGCAACGTCAACGGCGTGATCCTGCCCGTCGACAACGGCTGGGCCGCCGTCTGACGACGGGACAGTCCTCAGCCCCCGCCCAGGAGTTTCCGGGCCAGCCGCTCCCCCGCCTCCACCGCCGCGGCATGATCCTGGATGGGTAACACCCGGGCGTCCTTGAACACGAGGTAGGTGACCCCGGCAGGAGTACCGCCGCCACGGGGATCGGCGCGGATTCCGAGCCCCGCGGCCGTCGCGTACGAGGCCTCGCCGATGATGTCCTGCGGGCCGGTGTCACCGACGACGGCGTACTGGACGCGGTCCCGGTAGATCACGACCGCCACCGAGCCGGGCCCGATGCCGTGGTCCCGGTAGTTCCAGATGTCACTCGGCGCCGGGACGACGACGTAGGGCAGGGTCTCTGCGCTCAGGTATCGGCCGTCGGGCTGCTGGAAGGCCGTGGACCCGGAGAAGAGCGGGTCGGTGTTGCTGTTGCACAGGGGGCCCGGTCTGCCGTCGCAGTCGATGTCCATGTCGGCCGTCCAGAAGACCGCGCCCGGGACACCGCAGACCGGGATGGCGGCCCGGGTGCCGTCGTCGCTGCGGTATCGCCCGTGCGAGACGGGGGTGCAGCCGCCGAGTTTCGCCAGCAGGTCGGCGGCTCGGACGGAGCCCTCCCGTGCGGGTGCGACGGGGCTTCCCGGGCGGCCCGTGGTGGGGGTCGTGGACAGCACCGCCGGGACCGAGGCGAGCAGGGCGGCTGCCGCGGCCGCGGCCAGCGTCAGCGACTGGACACGCACGATGGGAGACCCTCTCCTGGGGGGCATGGACGCTCATCTGCCCAAATCTGGTGGTCCTCCGAGAGCGCGTCCACCGGGAGGGGGCCGGACGGTGCACGGCCGCTTCCGCGGGCGCCGCACGGCCCAGCGGCCCGAGCCGGACCCGACTCCGACCGCTCGGCCGCGCGCGTCGGCGCGGGATCAGCGACGACAGCGTTCCGCGCCGTGGGCAGGAACTCCCCTGACAGTGGGACGAGTTCACACCGCGTCGGGATCAGCATACGTACCCCCGCGACGGTCCGGTCGACGACGTCCGCCCTCTTGATGTGGTCGCGTCACCCGTGTCTTATAGGTACAGACCAATCCCGTCGAGGGAGGGCAGACCCGTGCGACGCGTTCCCCCCACCGTCCCGCGCGCCGTGGTGTGCGGAGCGCTGCTCACGCTCACCTCCTGCGGATGGGGCTCCCCGACGTCCGTCGAGGGCGAACGGCTGCCCGCGGCGACGGGCGTGACCGCCGCCGCGGGCAGCTCGACCAGCGTGCACGTCATGTGGAACCTGACCACCGAGGACCCGAGGATCACCCGCTACGAGGTGTATCGCGGCACCACCAAGGTCAAGGAAGTACCCGGTTCGGAGCACATGGTGGACATCACCCGGCTCGAACCGTCCACCTCGTACGTCTTCAGGGTCCGGGCCCGCAACGCGGACGGGGTCCCGGGGCCGCTCAGCCGACCCGCGCGGGCCACCACCCCGGCGGCGGTCGCGGCCGACCGCACCGCGCCCACCCGCCCCGGCGGCCCGCACGGGAGGACCGTGGGCGGCCGGGCGGTCCAGCTGTCCTGGACCAGGTCCTCCGACGCGCGGGGCGTGGCCTCGTACGACATCTACCAGGGCACGTCGAAGATCCACAGTGTGGGCGGCACACAGACGGCTGCTGTCGTCACCGGGCTGCGGCCGGGCACGGCCTACGTCTTCACCGTGCGGGCCCGCGACGCCGCGGACAACGTCTCGGCGCCGAGTAGCTCCGTCCGGATCACCACCACGCCGGGGCCCGCCGACGACCGGAGCACGGCACCGGCCGATTTCCGGGCGACGACCCACCGGCGCGACGGGGCGTACTACATCGACCTGGCGTGGACGGCGCCCGAGGTCGACGGGGTGATCACGGAGTACCGGATCCAGCTCGACGGGCATGACGTGACCTCGCTCGTCTGGGGCGGCAGCCCGCCCCGCGGCACCTGCAACCACAGCTTCTACGTCGGCCGGGAGGCGGACGTGACGCACCGGGTACGGCTCCGGGCGAAGCTGCCCGACGGCACGTGGGGCGCGCTGTCCGCGGAGCGCTCCGTGACGACGGGCCGCTGACCACCACCGCCCCGGAATCGGCGCCGCCCAGTCCGCCGGACGATGGAATTCGTCACCTGCCCGGTCCCCGTCCGCATGCGCGCCCCGGCCGGGGCGCATTGGCTCGCACCGAGGCAGCACAGGCCTTTCCAATCCTCGGCGGTGCATGGGATGTACCGCCAACCGTGCCGCTGGAGGGCAGTTCCTATGCGTACCACTCAGAGACTTCTCCGCTCCGGCCTGACCGTGGCCGCCACCGCTGCGCTTCCGCTCACCCTGGCCGCGCCGGCGGCCGTCGCATGGGGTTCCGGGATCTCCGTGAGCACCAGTGGCACCTCGGTCTCGGTCACCACCAGCGCCTGCCCCAGCAACGGAAGCAGCTTCGGCAACGCCTCGCTGCTCTCCAGCGGGCAGACGAACTTCGCCCAGGGGCGCCAGATGCCGCTCACCGGGACGAGCAGCAACCAGTCGGCGGCCTGGACGGGCGTGAGCCCCGGAACGTTCACGGTGATCGTCGTCTGCCAGGACGGCACGACGGCGGGCACCCAGGCGATCGTCGTCGCGGCCAGCGCGGCCCCCACGGCCTCCGCGACCCCCACGATCTCGACGACGGTCTCACCGTCACCGTCGCGCGGTGTCATGGGCGGACTCGGCGGGGCCGTGAAGGACTACGGCACGGCCACGGTCGTCGGCGGCGGCGCCCTGGTCGTGACCGGCACGGTCGCGGCGGCCTGGTTCCTGCGCCGCCGCTCCAAGCCCCACCGGCTCTGATCCGGGGCCCGTCGCGACCGGAGCGGGCGGCCGCCTTGTGCCGGGTTCGGCCGCCTCGGGCCTCGGTCCAACCGTCCTGAGCCGGGATTCGGCCGCGCCGTGCCGGGCTCCTCATGGAACGGATCCGCTCTCCGGCCGGACGTACGCCCGGCCGTGGCCGGGCACCCGGGCGACGCTCAGTCGCTCGCCCGCATGCTCTCGAACTCGGCCAGGGCGTGGGTCAGCCACTGGGTCCAGAAGGTCTCCAGGTCGATACCGGCCCTCAGGACGAGATGGCGCAGCCGGTCCTCGGGCGTGCTCTTCTCCGGCGGGAAGTCCCGGTCCTGGATCTGCTCGTACTCGGCCAACTGGCTTCGGTGCAGTGCGAGATGGCGGCGCAGATCGGCCTCGACGCCCTCGACGCCCGCGGCGCCGACGACGGCCGCGGCGCGCAGGCGCAGCAGCATCGTGTCGCGCAGCGGCTTCGGGTCCTGCGAGGCGGCGGTCCAACGGGCGAGTTCGGCGCGGCCCGCGGGCAGGACCTCGTAACTCTTCTTCTGACCCCGGGCGTGCTGCTCGGGGGGAAGCGCCTTGATGTATCCCTCGGCCTCCAGTTTTCCCAGCTCGCGATAGATCTGCTGATGCGTCGCCGACCAGAAGTAGCCGATCGACTTGTCGAACCGCCGGGTCAGTTCGAGGCCGGACGAGGGCTTCTCGAGCAGGGCGGTGAGGATCGCGTGCGGGAGTGACATGAGGTCATCCTAGGGAGCGCCCGGGGCGCCGCCCGGTGTCCGGCCGCGCTCCGCCGGACACCGCGACAGGGCACTCGCCCCGGCGGGACTCGGTGAGTCCCGCCGGGGCGAGTCGGGTCAGGCGTCCCCGCACGGCCACCGGGTGGCGCGCGGTGGCCGTGCGGAGCGGCGGGTCAGCGGGTGAACGTGACGCGCTGCTCCTTGAAGGCGCCGCAGTTGGAGCCGGACACCTGGGTGTACACGTTCTTGATCTGGCCACCCCAGTCGACGCAGTGGCCCTTGCCGTACACGTACGTCGGTCCCGCGTACGACGTGTACAGCCCGTAGTCGTCGTCGCCCAGGCCGGTGTCGGAGACGTAGACCCATGCGGCCATTTCCACGGCGGTACCCGGGCTGTTGCGGATGGTGGTGACGCAGTTCTTGCCGTTCGAGGAGTTGTACGTCAGGTACACGGTGCCCAGAGAGCCGACGGGCGCCGAGTTCACCGTCTTGTAGGCGCTGCCGCAGACCTTCTGCGGCGTGGTGTTGGCCGCGGCCGAGGCGGGCGCCGCCATGGCCGTGGTGGCCCCCACCATCAGGGCGGCGAAGGCACCGGCCATCAGGGCGGAACGGTTGAATCGCATATTTCCCCCTTGCGATCATTGGAGACGTTTGCTCCTGCCTGATGTGACCTGCGACACTCCAAAACGGTTGTGCTTCTCCGCGAAATTTGTGCGGCCGGCACGGCGTGCGGCGGGCGGGCCCGGCCGCGCGGACCGCCCACCACCACCGCCGTCGACCAGGTGAAGGTGCTCCCCCAGCGGGTCTCCCGGCGGGTCTCCCGGCGCGGGACCCTAGAGCGCCGCCGCCAGCTCCGTGCCCTGCTTGATGGCCCGCTTGGCGTCGAGTTCGGCGGCCACGTCGGCGCCGCCGATGAGGTGGACACCGCGGCCCGTGGCGCGCAGCGCCTCGTACAGGTCGCGGCGCGGCTCCTGTCCGGTGCACAGCACGATCGTGTCGACCTCCAGGACCTGGCTGTGCCCGTCGACGGTGACGTGCAGTCCGGCGTCGTCGATCCGGTCGTACTGGACGCCCGGAACCATGGTGACGCCCCGGTGCTTGAGTTCCGTGCGGTGGATCCAGCCGGTCGTCTTGCCGAGTCCGGCGCCGACCTTGGAGGCCTTGCGCTGGAGGAGGTGCACGGTGCGCGGCGGGGCGGGCCGTTCGGGGGCGGCGAGACCGCCGGGGGTCCGGTAGTCCATGTCGACACCCCAGCCGCGGAAGTACGTCGCCGGGTCCTCGCTCGCCTTGTCGCCACTGTCGGTGAGGAACTCGGCGACGTCGAAGCCGATGCCGCCGGCGCCGAGGATGGCCACGCGGTCGCCGACGGGCGCTCCGTCGCGCAGGACGTCGAGGTAGCCGACGACGCTCGGGTGGTCGACGCCCGGGATCTCCGGGGTGCGCGGGCTGACGCCGGCGGCGACGACGACCTCGTCGTACGTCGCCAGGTTCTCCACGGTGGCCGGCGTGTTCAACCGGACCTCCACGCCGTGGAGTTCGAGCTGGGTCCGGAAGTAGCGGATGGTCTCGTCGAACTCCTGCTTGCCGGGCACCTTGCGGGCCACGTTGAGCTGCCCGCCGATGTCGTCCGCGGCGTCGAACAGCGTGACGTCGTGGCCGCGTTCGGCGGCGCTGACGGCGCAGGCGAGGCCGGCGGGCCCGGCGCCCACGACGGCGACGGTCTTGCGCAGCCGGGTCGGCGCGAGGACGAGCTCCGTCTCGTGGCAGGCGCGCGGGTTGACCAGACAGGAGGTGATCTTGCCACTGAAGGTGTGGTCGAGGCAGGCCTGGTTGCACCCGATGCAGGTGTTGATGGCTTCCGGGCGTCCGGCCTCGGCCTTGGCGACGAAGTCGGGGTCGGCGAGCATCGGCCGGGCCAGCGAGACCATGTCGGCGTGGCCGTCGGCGAGCAACTGCTCGGCGATCTCGGGGGTGTTGATGCGGTTGGTGGTCACCAGCGGGATCGAGACGGAGCCCATGACCTTCTTGGTCACCCAGGCGTACGCGCCGCGCGGCACCGAGGTCGCGATGGTGGGGATACGGGCCTCGTGCCAGCCGATACCGGTGTTGATGATCGTCGCTCCGGCGGCCTCGACGGCCCGCGCGAGCGTGATGACCTCGTCGAGCGAGGAGCCGCCGGGCACCAGGTCGAGCATCGACAGACGGTAGATGACGATGAAGTCGTCACCCACGGCCTCGCGTACGCGGCGGACGATCTCGACGGGGAAGCGCATCCGGTTCTCGTACGAGCCGCCCCAGCGGTCGTCGCGCCGGTTGGCCTGGAGGGCGATGAACTCGTTGATCAGGTAGCCCTCGGAGCCCATGATCTCGACGCCGTCGTAGCCGGCCTGCCGGGCGAGCCGGGCGGCGCGGGCGTAGTCGTCGATGGTCTGCTCGATCTCGGCGTCGCTGAGCTCGTGCGGCACGAAGGGGCTGATCGGGGCCTGGAGCGCGCTGGGGGCCACCAGGTCCTGGTGGTAGGCGTACCGGCCGAAGTGCAGGATCTGCATCGCGATCTTCCCGCCCTCGCGGTGCACCGCGGCGGTGATCTCGGCGTGCTGCTCGGCCTCGGCCTCGGTGGTCAGCTTGGCGCCGCCCTCGTAGGGCCGTCCGGCGTCGTTGGGCGCGATGCCACCGGTGACGATCAGGCCCACGCCGCCTCGCGCGCGGGCGGCGTAGAACTCCGCCATGCGCTCGAAGCCGCGCTCGGCCTCCTCCAGGCCCACGTGCATGGAGCCCATGAGCACGCGGTTGGGCAGGGTGGTGAAGCCCAGGTCGAGCGGGTTCAGCAGATGCGGGTAACGGCTCATCGGGCCCTCCGTGCACGGTGTCGTCGTACGTCTGTTGTAGACGACGGGCCGCGCCTTATGCAACTAGTTGCACAATGAGGAGGATCACTCGGCGGGAAGTCGGGGGAAACCCCGGCGCGTGCCGAAGGAACACGCAGCGCGGACCCAGGGAGCACGCGGCGCCGGCCGGACGGCATCGGCACGGGCCGAAGGAACACATGGCGCAGACCGGGGAACACCGGCGCGGGCCGGAGGCGGGGTCAGCCGAGGGCGACCCGGGCCACGAGTTCGGCGACCGTGTCCGGCTGCTCGACCATCACCAGGTGGCCCGCGTCGGGGACCGAGACCAGGGTCACGCCCGGGGCTGCTTCCAGTCCGGCGCGCTCGTCCTCCGCCAGACCGACGTCGTCGCGGTCGCCGCGCACGACCCAGGCGGGCACACCCGACTCGCGGAGCCGCGAGACCAGATCCGGGTACCGGTCCAGATAGTCGAAATAGTGCCGGATCACCTGGCGGCAGAACGCCGGGTCGTTCTTCTCGAACTCGGCGGTCAGCGCCTCACGCCGGGCCCGGGGCAGTTGGCTCACCATGACGCGGGGCGTCAGTTTGACCAGACCGGACCAGGTCAGCGCCCCGATGCCGGGCACCCGCCCGAGGCTGTTGGCGATCGCGAGCGCCTTGTCCTCGTCGGATGCCGAGAACGTGGGCGAGAGCAGGACGACGGGACCGGTGAAGTGCCCGCCGGCCGCCATCTCCAGGGCGACGTTGGCGCCGATGCTGTGGCCGACCACGACGTCGCAGGCCCGCTCCGCGGCCAGGGCGCCCGCCAGCGCCGCGTAGTTCTCCATGGAGAGATCGTGCGGCGGCGTGGTGCCCGCGTGCCCCGGCAGGGTCGCGGCCACCAGCCGCACCGGCGCGGAGGCGAGCGGCGGCGCGGCCATCAGATCGTCGTAGAACGCGGTGCTGCACATCCCGCCGGGCAGCAGCAGCACCCGGGTGCCCGCGTCCGCGGGCCCCGACTCCTTGATGTCCCACGCGTCGAACGTCCGGGGGGTGCTGCTCATGTCCGGGCCTCCCTCTGTCACCTGCCGTCAGCCGGAGTGTGGCGCGCGGGACGGCGCGATCGGCCGACCGAGGGCCGAACGCGGCATGTCGCCACGTCCGGCCCGCCCGGTCAGGGCTTCACGCCGATCACCACGTTGGCGTACCTCTCCTCCGAGACGGCCAGGCGCGCGATCAGCCCGGCGCGGGCGAAGGCCTCGACGGCCGTGGGCGCCTGGCGCTCGCTCGTCTCGACGAGGACGCAGCCGCCGCGGGCCAGCCAGCGCGGCGCCTCGGCGGCGACGCGGCGCGCGAGGTCGAGTCCGTCGGCGCCGCCGTCGAGGGCGACCAGGGGTTCGTGGTCCCGGGCCTCCGAGGGCAGCAGGCCGACCTCGTCGGTCGGGACGTACGGCACGTTGGCGGCCAGGACGTCGACCCGGCCGCGCAGCGTGGCGGGCAGTGCCGCGAAGAGGTCCCCCTCGTGGACCCGGCCCGCGAACGGCGCGACATTGCGGCGGGCGCAGCGCACCGCCGCCGGGTCGATGTCGGCGGCGTGCAGCTCGGGACCGCCGAGGGACGCCGCCAGCGCGGCGCCCACCGCGCCCGAGCCGCAGCACAGGTCCACCACGACGGACGCGCCGTGCGCGAGCGCGACCGCCTGCTCGACGAGGAACTCGGTACGGCGGCGCGGCACGAAGACACCGGGGTCGAGGCCGATGCGCAGACCGTGGAACTCGGCCCAGCCGAGGACGTGTTCGAGGGGCAGTCCCGCGACGCGGCGGTCCACCATCGCGGAGGCCTCGTCCGGGGTGCGGGCGGCGGAGCGGATCAGCTCCGCCTCGTCCTCGGCGAAGACACAGCCGGCGGAGCGGAGCGCGGCAACCATGGGGTCTGCCGCGTCGGGAACGTCAGGAGAGAGAGGAGGCATGAAGCCGAGGGCCTTTCGACGAACCGAAGGGCGCTCCCACGGCCACCGTCAGACGGCGACCGCGTTGCCTGGAGAGGAGAGCACCCGACCTGACACAGCGGTAATGGGTCTCACCTCCTCGGCCACTCGTCGGCCGAGACGGTCCTCGGCCGGGACGGTCACCTTACAGGAGCGATCAGCCGATGGAGGGCGAACGGCGACTCTCTTGCGCCGACCGCTCACCGCCGGATCCACTCGGGCCGACATACGTGACTCTCACCCCTCCTGTCCCAAGTTGTACTATGCAACCAGGGCGGCTCAGGGAGGTCCTGTCATGGCATCCGAAGGGTCCGGTGAGCACGCCGTCACCACCGGAACACCGGCCGACGGCGTGACGGCCGAAGCGGCGGTGGAGATCATCCAGCGGGAGATGACCGTGTTCGCCCGGAGGGCTCGCGCCTCGGCGGGGCGCATGCATCCGGAGCTGTCCCTGGTCTCGTACACCCTCCTCGGCCACTTGGAGGAGGTCGGCGGCTGCCGGGCCACGGACCTCGCCGCGCACTACGCGCTGGACAAGTCGACGGTGAGCCGTCAGGTGGCGGCGCTGGAGCGGGCCGGGCTGATCGGGCGGCGCACGGACCCGGAGGATCACCGCGTCCAGGTGCTGTATCCGACCGCAGCGGGCACGGAGATCCTCGCCCAGGTGACGCGCAGCCGCCGGACGGCGTTCCGCGAGCGGCTCGCGGGCTGGCCCGAAGAGGACCTCGCCCGCTTCGCGTCGTATCTGCTGCGCTACAACGCCGCGGCCCCCGTCCTCGTCACGGGGAAGCCGGAATCAGGGCCGCGGAGCGACTGACCCGGCTTCCTGTGGTGTCACCCCACGCCCTCGGTCCCGCCGTCGCCCAGGTGTTCGGGCACCCGTGCGGCCATGAAGCGGACCCTGCGGCGCAGCCGGAATCCCAGCGACTCGTAGAGGCGGATGGCGCCGGTGTTGCTCGCGGCGGTGTGCAGGAACGGGGTCTCACCGCGCTCCCGGATGCCGTGGGCGACGGCCAGGATCAGACGTGTGGCCAGGCCCTCGCCGCGGTGGCCGGGGTCCGTGCAGACCGCGCTGATCTCGGTCCAGCCCGGCGGGTGGAGCCGCTCGCCCGCCATGGCGACCAGGGCGCCGTCGCGGCGGATTCCGAGATACGTCCCCAGCTCGACCGTGCGCGGCTCGAACGGGCCCGGCTGGGTCCGTTCCACCAGGTCCAGCATGTCCGGCACGTCGGCGGGGCCGAGCCGTACCGCCTCGGCGTCGGGCGCCGCGTCCAGCCCGTCGTCCACGAGCTGGACTCCCTCGAGGCTGAAGACCACCTCCCAGCCGTCCGGGGTCCGCCCGTCGAAACCGGCCAGCGGGGCATCGCCCCCGGGGCCCACCAGGGCCGCCAGGTCCGACCAGTCGGCGGCGCCGGGATCATCGGGCAGCGCCAGCCACGGAGACACGTCCAGCGGGTAGCGCAGCACACGCCCACGCCGTTCGGCGAAGTGCGCGTGGGGCCCTGTGAGGGAGCCGAGCGCCGGGTTGTCGAGAGGGTGACGGCCGGCGGGGGTCTCCTGCGTCTCCGGGCCCTCGAACCGTGTGGAGACGTACGCCTCGGTCATCTGCTCCCTCACTCTCCTTCGCTGTGGTCACCGGTCACCGTGACACCGCTCACCGATGGTGCGTGTACGAGCCACCGGAGTCGGCTTCAGGAGCAAGGAGGATCGGGGCGCGGCTATTCCCGGGCTCCGGAAGAGTTCATACGTACGCAATGATCAGCGCCCGGTACCGGCTCGAAGCACGATCCGTGTACGCGTACCGTTGAATGGTCAAGCAGGGTACCTGCCCGGGACACCGATCCGTGCCCGTACCCGTCACCCTCGATCCGCGGGCCGCAGCCCCGGCGGCCACGCTCGATCCGCGGGCCGTCGTCCCCCTTCGGTCCTGGAGGCACCACCCGTATGAACGTCACGCGAGGCTTCACCGGCCGCCCGCGCGTCCACAACGCCGGACTGCCGCCCGGCCAGTACGACGCCGGCGACGACTGGCCCGTCCTGTCCGCCGAGGTGACCCCGGACCTGGCTCCCGCGGACTGGACCCTGCGGATCGACGGCCTGGTGGCCGAGCCGCGGACCTGGGACTGGGAGCAGGCGCACGCGCTGCCCGCCTCGTCGTACGAGGGCGACATCCACTGCGTGACGAGCTGGTCGAAGTTCGGGGTGCGCTTCGGCGGGGTGTCCCTGGACACCTTGCTGGAGGCCGTACGACCGGACCCGGCCGCCACCCACGCGGTCGCGTACTCGCACACCGGGTACACCGCGAACCTCCCGCTGGCCGACCTCAGCGGTGGTCGCGCCTGGATCGTGTGGGAGTACGACGGCCGGCCGCTTCCGGCCGAACACGGCGGCCCCGCCCGGCTGATCGTGCCCCACCTGTACTTCTGGAAGAGCACCAAGTGGATCGCGGGGATCCGGATCCTCGACCACGACGAGCCGGGATTCTGGGAACAGAACGGCTACCACGCCCGCGGCAACCCTTGGGAAGAGCAGCGTTACTCCGGTGACTGAGACCACGACCTTCGTACCGCCGAAGACCTTCGTCCCGCCGACGGCCTTCGTCCCGCCGACACGGTTCGCCGTGCCCGGACGCATCGCCGTGAACACGAGCACGGCCACCACCTGGCAGACCGCCACGCTCACCGAGATCCGCCGCGAGACCGCGCACGCGGCGACGTTCCGGTTCGCCGTGCCCGCGTGGGAGGGGCATCTGCCCGGCCAGCATCTGATGCTGCGGCTCACCGCCGGGGACGGATATGTGGCGCAGCGCCACTACTCCATCGCGTCCTCACCCGACGACACCGGTCACATCGAGCTGACGCTGGACCATGTCGACGGCGGCGAGGTCTCCGGCTGGTTCCACACCGTGGCCCGGCCCGGCGACTCCGTCGACGTACGCGGTCCGCTCAGCGGCTTCTTCGCCTGGCCCGGGGACCGGCCGGCGCTGCTCGTCGGCGCCGGTTCCGGGGTGGTGCCGCTGATGTCGATGCTGCGGCACCACCGCGCGCGAGGGCTCGACGTACCGCTGCGCCTCCTGGTCTCCGCGCGCAGCCCCGAGGAACTCATCTACGCACCGGAGTACGGCGACGAGACCACAGCCGTGTTCACCCGCGCGGCCCCGGACGGTGTGCCCGTCGGACGTATGACCGCCGCACATATGGCGCCCCTCCTGGCCGAACAGCCGCCCGGTGGGTGGGAGGCCTACATCTGCGGTTCCAACGGATTCGCCGAGCACGCCTCGCGCCTGCTGGTGGAAGCCGGGCAGCCGGTGGACCGGATTCGGATCGAGCGGTTCGGCTAGGCAGTTTCGTCTGGATCAGTCTGGTCCACGCGGTAGCCCGAACCCACCGAGCAGGTCCCTCCGGCGAGTGGCACGTCCGGGGACGCGCATGCGGGAACCTTGTCAGCGGACGACGTCGAAGACGTTCTTCTGCAGACCGTTGGCGTAGACCTCGTGCTCGACGAGCTTCAGCTTCTGGGTGTCCTTGTCCGTGGCGCTGAAGAGCCGCTTGCCCGCCCCGAGCAGGAGCGGAAAGACAAGCAGGTGGTAACGGTCGATCAGACCGGTGTCCGAAAGGGCCTGGTTCAGGGAGGCGCTGCCGTGGACGATGATCGGGCCGCCCTCGGTCTCCTTCAGCGCGGCGACGTCGTCGAGCGAGCGCAGGATCGTCGTCCTGCCCCAGTTCGACACCAGGTTGTCCTCGGTGAGGGTGGTGGAGACGACGTACTTCGGCATCACCTTGTAGCCGGCGAAGTCCTCCATGTCGGGCCACACCGGGCTGAACGCCTCGTAACTGGTCCGGCCCATCAGCATGGCGGTGGCTTCCTGCTGTTCCCGGCCCTTGATCTCGAATGCCTCAGGGAGGAACTCGATGTCCTTGAAGGTCCACCCGGAGTTCCGGTAACCGGGCTCGCCGCCCGGGGCCTCCACGACGCCGTCGAGCGAGATGAAAGCGGTGCTGATCAGGGTACGCATCTAAGGATTCTCCGTGTCTCGTGTCCGGTTCTCAGCAGATTCAGATGGTGCACGCTTCGGCCACGCTCGCGGCTGAGGCGCACCAGCCATGGTCTCTGACTGCGGATCACGGAAGAACTCATCGGCCGTCACCCGTTTCTCACGGCAGCCTCAGCCTCCGGACCATCTCGGGGAGCCACACACGTGCCCGACGCGGGCCCTGGTGGTCCGGGTTCCGGTTCCGCCCTGGGAGCCCGGGAAGCCGTGTGAACGGCGTCAGCCGTGCGGCACCACGACGACCGGGCAGGTCACCTGGCGGATGACGGTCCGTGCCGCGCGGCCCAGGCGCTCGCCCGCGCGGCGGCCTACGATCAGCAGGCCTGAGCCGGTGGACGCCCTCAGCAGCCTGTCCGCGGGACGGCCGTGGACGACCTCTTCCGAGACCGGGGTGTCCGGGAACCTGGCGCGCCAGGGCCGGAGCACGTCGCTCAGAGCGTGTCGTCGGGCGGTCTCCCGGTCGTGCGCGCCGCCGGGCGAGGCCACGGTGGCGGACGGCTCGGCCCGGACGCGACCGTCGTCCGGGGGCGGGGTCCAGGCGTGCACCACGAGGAGCGGTGCCGAGCGGACGGCGGCGGTCTCGAAAGCGTGGCCGACCAGTTGGTCGGCGGACTGCTCCAGATCGAGGCCGAGGACCACGGGACGGTAGGGCACGGTTCCCGGGAGTACGTCTCCGGAGGTGAACGCCCTCTCGTCCTCCGGGAGTTCGCCCTCCCGGACGAGAACGACGGGGCGCTCGGCGGCAGCCGCGACGGCCAGGGCGACGGACCCGGCCAGGAAACCTGCCGGAGCGGGGTGGCCGGTGTGACCGCGGGAGCCGACGACCAGCGTCTGTGACTCTGCTGCCGCCGCGAGCAGCGCGGGCACCGCGGGAGCCTCGGTGTGGCGCGCGAGGATGTCCAACGCCGGGTGCGCGTACGACAGTTGGATCGCCGCCCGGTCGAGCGCCGACCTGGCGCACCCCGCGCGCACGTCGACGTCCGGAACGCGCGCGGCGACACGCTGTGGTGTGCCCGCGTGCACCAGACGCAGTGGCAGGCGCCGACGTTCGGCCTCGCGGGCCGCCCAGTCGGCGGCGTCCAGACTGGCGCGCGAACCGTCGATTCCCGCGGTGATGGTGGTGCCGGTGTTCATGACCGATGCCTTTCGGGGTGTGGACGGCGGGTGCCGGGATGCCTTTCGCGCCCGGCATCACCGGGAATCCGGGCCGGCGGGTGTATCCGGCCGGGGGCGGGGCAGTCGGGTGTGCGCCCGGGTGTCGCGGGCGGCGGCGGTCTGTCTCGCCATCGGGGCTCCTGTTCGCCGACGCGGTGGTGTACGGGTTCCACGGCGGGCGGGGATCAGTCGTTCGCCGCGCAGCACCGCACGGGCCGACGCCGGACCGGTCGGCGCCGGGTGCCTCGCGCCGGGTGCCTCGTGCCGGGTGCCTCGTGCCGGGTGCCTCGTGCCGGGTGCTGTGTCAGGTGCGGAATGTCAGGTGCGGTGAACCGGCCTCGGTCGGCGGGCTGTTCGGCGCCGGGGCCGCGAGACACCGGTCGCCGGCTGGACCCGGCGCACGGCCTGACCGCCTGACCGCCTGACCGCCTGACCGCCGGGAGTCTCCCCCGTTCCCGGCGCGGTCGTAGCGGGCCCCGAAGGGCGGACGTACGGTGTGATCATCCGCGCCCGTGTGCCGAAAGGTGGTCCTTGATGGCCCTGTTCGACCTCCCGCTCGACGAACTCCGCACCTACCGCAGCGCGTCCGCCGAGCCCGCGGACTTCGATTCCTTCTGGGCCAAGACGCTTCAGGAAGCCCGCGAGCACGACCTCGCCGCCCGCTTCGAACCGGTCGGCTCCCCGCTGAAGACCGTCACGGTCCACGACGTCACGTTCGCCGGGTTCGACGGGCATCCGATCAAGGGCTGGCTGACCGTGCCGGCGTGGGCGGACTCCCCGCTGCCCACGGTCGTCGAGTTCATCGGGTACGGCGGCGGACGCGGACTCCCGCACACGCATCTGCTGTGGGCGTCGGCCGGCTTCGCGCACTTCGTGATGGACACCCGCGGCCAGGCGAGCGCGTGGGGCGGGGGCGAGACCCCGGACCCGGTGGGCAGCGCGCCCGCTTTCCCGGGGTTCATGACACGGGGGATCGAGGACCCGGAGACCTACTACTACCGGCGGCTGTTCACTGACGCGGTACGCGCGGTGGAGGCGGCCCGCTCGCACCCGCTGGTCGACGCGGCGCGCGTCGCGGCGCTGGGCGGCAGCCAGGGCGGCGGCATCACCATCGCGGTCGGCGCTCTGGTGCCCGATCTGGCGGCGGTCGCCCCCGACGTACCGTTCCTGTGCGACTTCCCGCGTGCCACGGTCCTCACGGACCGCACCCCGTACCGGGAGATCGGCAACTACCTCAAGACCCATCGCGGCCGCACGGAACAGGTGCGGCGCACCCTCTCCTATTTCGACGGGGTGCACTTCGCCGCGCGCGGCCGGTCACCCGCCCTGTTCTCCGCGGCCCTGGAGGACCAGACCTGCCCGCCGTCGACGGTCTTCGCGGCCTTCAACGCCTGGGCGAACGAGGACAAGGAGATCGAGGTGTACGACTTCAACGACCACGAGGGCGGCGGCCCCTACCAGCAGGCCGCGCAGTTGCGCTGGCTGCCCGCGCGCGTCTGAGGCCCGTGATGGACACGATCACCGCGGCCCGGCGCTTCGTACGGGTGTGGGAGCGGGCCTGGGCGGGCCATGACGTCGAGGCGATCCTGGAGCTGTACTCGGACGCGTGCGTCCACCGGTCCATGCCGTTCCGGGAGCCCCACCGCGGCCGGGACGAGCTCGCCGCGTATCTGCGCTGGTCCTTCGCATCCGAGACCACGACCGACGTTCGCTTCTCCGACCCGATGGTCGGCCAGGACGGCCGTGCGGTCGCGGAGTTCCGCGTCCTCGCGCAGGAGGACGGCCGTCCAACGACACTCGCGGGCTGTGTCCTCGTCCACTTCGACGCCGCGGGACTCGCGGTGGAGACACGGGACTACTGGCACAGCACCCCAGGGTCCGTACCCGCTCTCCCCTGGCGAACGGCGTAGGACCTGACGAGGCGGAGCCGGGCATGCAGGCAGGGAGTCGAGGCGGGGCATGCAGGCAGGGAGTCGGGGCGGGGCATGCAGGCAGGGAGTCGGGGCGGGGGAAGGACGAAGGAGCAGGAACAGGGGGTCGGACGGCCACGGACCCGTGGGGAGCCGGGGCCGTCGGACGGTCGTGTCAGAAGAGGCTGTCCCACCGGGTGTCCACGCTCCACGCGCTCGCTCCCGACGCGTAGTCGGCGAAGAGCGTGGCCACCTGGTCCTTCTCGTCCAGCACACAACGGTAATGGCGTTCCGGGGCGCCGTCCCGGTGTTCGACGGCGAACCGGCCCGTGGCCAGGCCCGCGTTCAGGCCGTGACCGACCTGGAGGAAATGGCCGCTGCTCCTCTCCAGGATCAGGAACCAGTTCTCCTCGGACAGCCGGTGCACGGCCCGTTCGATCACGTCGAGGTCGGCGTCCTCCACCTTCGGCCCGACGCAGGGCCGAAGACTCAGTCCGTCCGTCGCGCGCAGCGCAGGCGGCAGGTGAAGCACTTCCGCCTGCGGGTCGAAGCAGACGAGTCCGTGCCGGCCGGCGAGGACCACCACCTCGGGCGCCGCCGCGTCGGCCCGGTCCCAGGACATGGGCATGATCACGTGTGCGGCGGAGACGTCGAGGCGGGCCGTCCATGGCGACCCCGTCGGCCGCGGACCGTCGGTCTCGGCGTCCGACAACTCGGGGAATCGCCCGGTCAGTTCCCGACAGAACGCGGGCACGGCCTCGTTCGCGACGACTCCCGCCCCCGCGAGGTCGCCGTCGGCCAGCCGCTCGTACGTTTCGGCGGCCCTGGCGACCGAGACCCGCTCGGACTCGAACCACACCGCAAGATCAAAACTCATGCCGCCTCACATCCACCCGAGCCCAGCCTGTCCCCGCGACCGTACGACGCACCACTGACAACGCCGGCACCCCAGCGCCTCCGCGCCTCACGGGGCCGAGTTCACCGTCGGCTCCCGGCCTGGGACGACCGATGAGGGTCGGTGCGTACATGCGCACGCATCCCTTGCAGGCCGAACAGGATGAGAAGCTCAACCACGCCGCCGTCGGCGCTGCCCAGCCAGTGCGGCAAGGACGTGTCGAACTCGGCCGCCTCACCGGGCGGCAACGTCAGGTCGCGCTCGCCGATCACGAGTCGCAGGCGTCCGTTGAGCACGTAGACCCATTCGAAGCCTTCATGGGTCTGCGGGGTCGGTTCGAGTGGTTCCGGCCGGGCGGGGATGATCATCTTGAAGGCGTGCACCCCGCCCGGTCGCCGGGACAGGGGCACAAAGGTCATTCCGAACCGTCTGATCGGCTTGAGGTGGATCCGGGGGTCGCCGGTGCGCGCGGCGCCGACGAGGTCGTCCAGCGGAACGTCGTAGATACGGGCCAGCGGCAGCAGCAGTTCCAGGCTCGGCCGGCGCTGCCCGCTCTCCAGCCGGGACAGGGTGCTCTCCGACACCCCGGTCATCACCGCGAGGCCGGCGAGGGTGATGCCGCGGTCACGACGCAGCGCACGGAGCCGCGGCCCCACCGCCTCCAGCACGTCGTCGTCCATCCTGGGATCCATGAGGCCCACCTTGCCATTACCGCAAGATTTCGTGCCAGGTCGTGGTGCGCCTGACAAAACTGAGTTCCTTACCGTTACCGGCACAAGGAGTCTCGATGGGCACCACCGATGCGGTCACCTTCTGGGACGGCGTCCACGCTGCCGAACCGGCAGCCGTCAACCCGCGGCCGAATGCTCGCCTCACCGAGACGGTGACGGGCCTGCCGCCCGGCGACGCGCTGGACCTCGGATGCGGCAACGGCGGCGACGCGCTGTGGCTCGCCCGCCAGGGCTGGCAGGTCACCGCCGCCGACATCTCGGCCGTGGCGATCGAGCGGCTCGCCGCCCTCGCCCACTCGCACGGCCTGAGCGACCGCGTCCTCACCGTGCGGCACGACTTGCACACGTCTTTCCCGCCCGGCGGATTCGACCTGATCTGCGCCCACTACCTGCAGACCCCCTGTGACCTGGACCGACCAACCGTCCTGCGCTCGGCCGCGCAGGCACTGCGCCCAGGCGGGCGCCTGCTGGTCGTCGACCACGGCTCGGCCGCGCCATGGTCCTGGAACCAGGACCCCGATACCCGGTACCCGAGCCCGCAGGAGGTCGCCGCTGGAATCGATCCGGCCCCGGAGACATGGACGGTCGAGCGGGCCGACGCCCCCCGCCGGATCGCGACCGGACCGGGCGGACACACCGCCGAGGTCACCGATCACGTCCTCCTCATCCGCCGCACCGCCTGAGCGGCCGCCGCCGCCCTCGACGAAGGAAGGCGACCGATCTTGCCCAGCACCACGCGCCGCAGCCGACGCGGCGACACCCCGCCGCCCCGGACCGGAATCAGCGAGACCGAGGTCCTGCGCGGATTCCTCGACCACCTCCGGACCTCGATCGCCGCGAAGGTCGACGACGCACCCGAGCCACAGGTGCGAACAGCCGCGGTGCCGTCGGGCACGAACCTGCTCGGCCTGCTCAACCACCTGACCCACGTCGAGCGTTCGATGTTCCTCGGGGACGACGTCACCGACTGGCAGGCGACGTTCCGAGCCGCACCGACGGACAGCGTGGCCGAGGTCGTGGCCCGCTACCGAGACGCGGTCAAGCGCGCGAACGACGTTCTCGACGGGTGTACCGATCTCGGCGCGCCGGTCCCCCGACCGCGGCCGGACCGCCCCGCTCCCAGCGTCCGCTGGGCACTCACCCACATGATCGAGGAGACCGGCCGGCACGCGGGCCACGCGGACATCCTCCGCGAACTCATCGACGGCACGACCGGCCGCTGATCCACCTTCCCGGACCGGGTCACAGCAACGGCTCACCGGCCGGTCACGAAAAGCCACGCCGACACGGCACGTGGACACGCTGATCGCCGATCAGCTCGGCGTGGGTGACGCCCGTGTCATCGGGCACGATTTCGGAGCCGCAGTGACATTCCAGTACGCCGGCCAATTCCCCGACGGAGGGTGTCTGTGAATACCTGGCACTGTTCTCTCCCCAGATCTCGTTCGGTGGCACGGCGTTCGGTGGCACCTTCGACCGGCGGGGAACGACGTTCCGGACGACCCGGCGACCGGCCGGGAGGACTGCGAGGTCCGGGAGACCGATGGTCCTGCGGTTCTCCTGGACTCCGCCGTGGCCAGAGCCGACTTGGCCGTGAACGACCCGGACCGGGGAGGGCCGCCGGATCAGGCGACCGTTCCGATGCCGACCGGACGCTGGAGCCTGCGTGCGTTCCACAGGACCGAAGGCTCTCCGGGAGTGGGGGGCGTCCAGCTCCTTCCCGCGCCGTCGCTCCCGTGACCCCGGCCGGGAACTTCGCGTGCGGGACGGCGGCCCGCACACCACCGGCCGGGGACTTTCGGACACGGTGGGTTCGGCGGGTCCCGCGATCTCGCGGACCCGGAAACGGGGTACCGCCGAGGTGCCGGACGGACCGTGCGGGCCCGCACGGCTCAGTCGGCCCAAGGCAGTCGGCACTCACCGACGCCGACGGCGGCGCGTTTCCCACGCCGCCCGGGCCGACCGGGGACGCGGGCTGAAATCGGCCGAAGTCCCGGGACACCCTTTCCTGGTGGTTTAGACCAATGCTAGATGTGGTGGCGCACCGAGCTCACACGGCTACATTTTGTCACCACTCAGGAGGCGCGGACATGGCCCGCACCACCCATCCGACCGACCACGAACCGCTGTACGCGCGGATCGCCGCACAACTGCTCGGCGAGCTGCGCGACGGGATCATCCCACCCGGGGAACGACTGCCGGGGGAACGCGAGTTGGCCAACCGGTTCGGCGTCAGCCGGGAAACCGTACGACAGGCGCTGCACAGGTTGCGGCGCGACGGTCAGGTCTCCACCGACCGGCGCGGCAGCCACGCCACGCTGTCCGACACCGGCGCCGAGCACGTCCCGTCCCTCGACTTCCCCGTCGGCGCGCACACCGGCGAACCCGACGGGTGCCGG
Source organism: Streptomyces sp. NBC_00659 (assembly GCF_036226925.1). NCBI lineage: Bacteria > Bacillati > Actinomycetota > Actinomycetes > Kitasatosporales > Streptomycetaceae > Streptomyces > Streptomyces sp. NBC_00659. The sequence continues at coordinate 1,349,626 of NZ_CP109031.1, forward strand.
CGGACCACCGTGACCTGGGAGACTCCCCCACCGGAACACGCGGAGGCTCTCGGACTCGCGCCGCTACGGGCGACGTTGGTCCACCGCTACGAGTCCGCCGCGGCCGACGGCAGCGGACTGCGCTCGGCCGTGACCTCGTTCTCCGCCATCGCGGTGACGGAGGTGGAGGAGCTCGCCCGCTACCGCGACCGCGCGGACGGTCACGCCTCGGCGCAGCTGTCACGCGCCTACGACTGGATGCGCAAGGCAGGTCTGACCCTGCATCACCGGGACGCCATCACCAGGCTCCCACAATCGGTACGGGTCACCCGGCGCGTGCGCGACCAGTACGACCGCCCCCTGGAAATCACCGACCTGACCGTGGCCGCCCAACAGGACGCCCTGGTCTACGAGTTCACGCTGCCTGCGGCCAAGTGAACCTGCGGATCGGCGAACAGTGTCGGCCCAGTACCCCCGAAGCTGTCGCGAGGTGGCGAGCAACTCTCTGAAGCCGATCTCCCCGCAGGACCACTCCACGCGAACGCCGGACGCGGCGACACCTTGATCCTTTCGGTTCCGTGCCTGTTCAATCAGCGGATGACTGAGATCGATGTCGACCTCGGCACCGTCACCGCGCCCTCCGGAATGCTCGTGCTGGGGATGGCGGGCTGGATCGACCACTGGCCACAGACGGGCCGCCCGCTGTCCGAGCGGGCCCGGACCGCAGTAGCCGCCGGCGGCGGCCACCTGCACGGGCCCGAAGGCAGCGAGCCGCCCGCTTGGATGTGCGAGGCCATCGCCGTGGAAGCCGCCGCAGACCGGCCCCTGCGCGTGCGGGCCCGTACATCGGCCTCACCCTTCGACGAGGAACCGACGATCGCCGTCCTGGAGGTCGGCCTCGGCCTGCCCTGGCCCGGCCCCGATGGCGGCGAACCCGTGCAGCTCGGCGACCTGCCTGTCGACCGATGCGGCATGGTCCTCGGCGACGCTCAGGCGCTGGACGGCTTCATCGGCTTGGACGGCCAGTCCACCGACGGCCTGGCGGACATCACCTACTGGGGCAAGTACGAAGACACCGTCCATACGCAGTTCGGCGGTGACCGTATCCCGCAGCACCCCAGCGGACACGGGCCGCGCGGGTGGCTCGACCTCCCCCTGGCCGAGGCCGAAGCGGTCGCCGAACGGCTCCGGACCTGGACCCGCGAAGGACCCGGCAACGGACTGATGGTCGCCGTCGACGCCCACACCGACTTCCACCGATTCAACCGGGCCGGATGGAACCACCCACTACTGGCCGGCCTCATCGACCTCGGCGGCTGCCCAGTACTGGGTATCGGTTGGGACCCTGGGGACCACTCCATGCGCCACCACGGAGAGCGGGCCTACGGACAGGTCTACCCCGCCACCCTCGAAGCCCGCGCCGGCGAAGCGGTACTGCGCTGGACCATCCCGCCGCACGACCCTGGCCTGTGAACCGCACCCCGGCTGGGACCATGCCAGAAGTACCCGGTTGAGCCGAACAACTCAGCCAGGCGCACTCGCCCGATGAGCCTCAGCATGCAGCCGGGCCGCTGGGACGGGCCCTGGTACCGGCTCCGCACGAAGGACTTCGAAGCCGCGTTCCTGCCGAACGGCGGCGAGGATCTGGAGTCTGTGGACAACGTCGACGTCTTCGCATCAGCATCATCATCATGATCCAGGTACGGACCGGTCTGATCGAGTCCGACGAGTTCACGCAGATCCTTCACCGCCTCGACGTCCGATCCGCCGCCATCCGGACCGCCCTGGTCTGCCGGCTGAAAAGACCCGGCAAGCGGTGAGACGGCAGCCTTGAGCCCTCAGTCGTAGATCGGGAAGGACGCCTGGAACGCCAGGCGCTCGTCGGCCCCGTCGCCGATGCGGGCGAGAACCCCATCGAGCGCGATGAACTCCTCCCAAGCCGCTCGGCCAGACGCTTCGGCCAGCCGAGTCACGACGAGATCCTCCAGGTCGGCAACGCGCTTGTTCTTCCAGATCTTGTCGGCGAGGCTCACCAGGAGATCTTCCAAACCGACACGCGGCTCCGCCCACGACGCATGCGTCGCGGCAAAGCGGGCCAGCTCCCGGCTGACCCCATGGCCGAGCAGAAGAGTCTGCCCCGCCTCCTCATGCGCCGCCCCTGGCCCGGAGAGCTCCGAGACGTGCACCGTCTTTCCTACGTCGTGCGTCGCCGCCCCGAAGAGCACCGCCTCGCGGTCGAACGTCACGGTGGGGTAGCGCTGCTCCACCCAGTCGGCCAACTGGTGCGCGACGTCATGGACAGCCCGCAGGTGAGCGGCCAACCGCGGCGGACTTCCCAACTCCGACAGAAGCTCTGCAACACGATCCGGCAGAGGGAGCAGAAGCGAGTCGAGGGTGCCGCTCATGGCCCTCGACAAGACAGTGTCGGCCATCACCGCGTCAGGGTACTGACCACAGCTTCCTGTTGTGTCCGTACGGGGAACCTCCACCGAACAGACGTGGTGCCCGGCGGAAGAGATCGGCCTGCTCTGACGGCGTCTCATTCGAGGCGACTACCTGATCTTGGAAGGATGCAGGCTTCAAGCCTGCACGGTGGAAGCGGCCGGCCCGGCTACGGCGCTGACGCCGCTCAGGGCTCGTCTCAACGGGCGGGATGCGGCAACGACCTTATTACGTAAAGCCACTTATCGCTTCATGGCAGCTTCGGGAGTAGCGGGCCGTGTCACGCGGCACCGGCAGGCCCTCCCGGGGGGTCCTCACGTGTGGCCACGACCATCCGGGCCCGTGGGCTGCCGTCCCGTCGTCGGCCGAACTCGTTCAGCGCGTGAAGCTCCGTCCGGAATCCGGCCCGCGCCAGCTCCCGCTCCACGTCGCCCAGCCGGAACGTGCGGTAGTACATGACGAAGGTCGGACGCCGGACGGCGTTGCGCACCCGCATCACCGTGTCGAAGCCCAGCAGGGCCCAGTACCAGATCGAGCCGGGCCGCGGCGGAGCCATGACCGGGAAGGCGAAACGTCCGCCCGGGCGCAGGACGCCGTGGACGCCGGAGAACAGGCCGGGCAGCTCACGTGGCAGAAAGTGTCCGAAGGCGCCGAAGCTCACGACGAGGTCGAAGGCCGGCCCGAAGGGAAGGGCGCGGGCGTCGGCGCGCACGAGGGCGACCGTCGGCCGCCGACCCTCGCCCGCCCGGGACGGTCGCCCCTCGCCCGCCGGGGACGGTCGATCCCCGGTCGCGGGGGACGGCGAATCACCGGCCCCGAGCCGCGAGCGCCCGACCGCCAGCATGCCGGTGCTGATGTCGACGCCGGTGACGCTCTCCCGGCACAGCTCCCGCAGGACCTCCATGCCCGCGCCGGTGCCGCAGCAGAGGTCGAGTCCCGCGGTGAACGGCCCCATCGGCGCCAGGGCGCTTCCCACGGCTTCGAGGATCGCGTCCGGGGTCCGGAACGGCGTGTGGTCGAACTTGGGCGCGAGCAGGTCGTAACCGCGTTCGATCGACGAGAGTGCCTGCACGGTCAGTTCGCGGAGGGTGGGACCTTGCGGGGAGAACATCTCGCCGAGCTTAAAGGCTACGGGGGCAGCGGGGTGCGCCTGCGTGGACGACCGCGGTCGCGGCGCGGTCGGTTCGGATCGCCGCCGCCCTCACCCACGACGGCATTGCCGGCCGGGTATCGGCCGGGTCGCCGGGCGCGCACGCCGCCCTTCCTGCCCTTCTCTTGGCGTCCCGGGGTGGCGCGGCGCCGGACGTTCCAGCAGGTCCGCAGGCTGTTGCTGTCCGCGACATCGGTCGTGAAAAGCAACAGCAGCGCCTCGCGTTCGGTCAGAGCGGTCCTCGGATGCTGTCGATGATGCGGGTCCAGTTGTCGCTGCCGTTCCCCGCTTCGATCGCGCGCCGATAGTGGGCCTGCACGGCCAGGGGGAGCGCGAGGTCGAGGCCGAGTGACGTGCTGGTCTCGACGATGTGGTCGGACGTCGCGCCCATCATGGTGACCGTGCTGAGGTCGCCGGGATGCTGCCCGGCGTCAAGCGCGGTGCCGGGGTTCTCTTCGCCGGCCCTCAGGATGTCGCCGATCGAGTCGGCGGATGAGAGCAACTCCGGCAGCGCTTCCTTGGCCTTCATTCCCGCGGTGCCCAGCATCGCGGTGGCGTGCATCAGTCCGGACAGGGTGGTGAGGAACACCGCGAGTTGGGCCTGGTACATCATCTGGGCGAGGCCCGGGTCCTCGCCCAGATGTCTTGGTGTGCCGAGCAGCGCCAACGTCGCCCGGTGGTCCTCCATCACCTGGTCGCTGCCGCTGTAGTAGACATGGGCTGCCTCCGTGCCGACCATCGGCGCGGGGACCATGACTCCTCCGGTGAGGAAGGCGGCGTTGTGGCCCGCTGCCCAGGTCGCTGCCTCGCGTGAGCGGTCGGGAGTGTCAGAGCTCAGGTTGACCAGCGTCCGGCCGGCGAGCGATGCGGTGGCGCTGTCGAGGATGTCGTACATCGCCCGGTAGTCGGTGAGGCTGAGGATCACGAGGTCACTAGCTTCGACCGCTTCGCCGGGTGTCGCTGCGCGTGTCGCTCCGTCGGTGACGACGCCGTCGGCCCGACCGGCGGTGCGGTTCCAGACGGTGACCGGGTGGCCGGCGGTGAGGAGGGTGCGGGTCATCGCCTGGCCCATCGGGCCAAGCCCGATCACGGTGACAGCGCTGTCTTGCCTGGTGGTGTGGTTCTGCTGTTCGTTCACCCCTCCATGCTCGGAGAGCGCCACTACTCTCGGAAGTACCTACTATTTTCTGCGGTACTTACCTTTCCGTAAGGGGGATGAGTGATGGCGAAGGCGCCGAGACGCGGGCCTTACATCTGCGGCATCGACGCTGCGCTCGACGTGGTGAGCGGCAAGTGGAAGGGACTGATCCTCTGGGAACTCGACGCCCATCACGTACGCCGCTTCGCTGAGCTCCGTCGCGGTCTGCCGGGAGTGAGCGAGAAGATGCTGACGCAGCACCTGCGTGAGATGGAGGAGGACGGTCTCGTGCACCGGGAGGTCTATGCCGAGGTGCCGCCTCGGGTGGAGTACTCCCTCACCGAGCACGGGCGCACGCTCAATCAAGCGCTCGGACCACTCGGCGCCTGGGGGGTTGAGCGGATACGTCGCGAAAGCTCCGAAGTGGTCGACGTGGCCGAGACCTCACACGGGTAAGCATCCCGGCCACCAGCCCATGCGAGCGCGCCCGTCCTGACGGCCGCGTGCGCGCCCCTCCTTGCGGCTGAATGCCGCGGGGCACCGCGCTGCACAAGGCGTCAGCAGCCTTCCCACCGCAACACGGCCGGGGCACCCCCGGTCCGGGGCGGAGCACCCATGGTCCGGAGCTGAGCACCGCCTCGTCCGGGCCGGGGGAACGGCGGCCGAACGACGGCCCGTGGGGCAGCGGACCCCCGGTGCGCTGATCTATCGTCACCGGCATGACCTCGTTCCGCCCCGCCCCCGCCTGGCTGGCCGACGCCGTCTTCTATCAGATCTATCCGCAGTCGTTCGCCGACTCCGACGGTAACGGCATCGGCGACTTCGCCGGAATCACCGAACGCCTCGACCATCTCGCCTGGCTGGGCGTCAACACCGTCTGGCTCAACCCGTGTTTCGTGTCTCCGTTCGGCGACGCCGGGTACGACGTCGCCGACTACCTGCGCGTCGCACCCCGCTACGGCACGAACGACGACCTCGCCCGACTCGTCGACGAAGCGGGCCGCCGCGGGATCCGCGTCCTGCTCGACCTCGTGGCGGGCCACACCTCCGACCAGCACCCCTGGTTCCGGGCCGCGATGGACGATCCGGACGACGACCGGTACATCTGGGCACCCGAGGGCCGCCTCCCGGACGGATTCGTCCCCTCCCCCGGGACCCGCCCGGGGGCGTACCTGCCGAACTTCTTCGCGTTCCAGCCCGCCCTCAACTTCGGCTACGGGCACGCCCGTCCGGACGAGCCCTGGCGCCTGCCGGTCGACGCACCGGGTCCGCGCGCCAACCGCGCCGCGCTGCGCACGGTGATGGACCACTGGCTGGGCCTCGGACTGGCCGGCTTCCGTGTGGACATGGCCGCCTCGCTCGTGAAGGACGACCCGGACAAGCGGGAGACCGCCGCGGTCTGGACGGAGTTGAGGCACTGGCTGGACGGCGCGCACCCCGAGGCCGTACTGCTCTCGGAATGGGGCGAACCCGAGGTGTCCGTCCCGGCGGGATTCCACGCGGACTTCTTCCTCCAGTTCGGCGGCCCCACCGACGGGCTCGCCCTGCGCTCGCTGTGGAGCAACGGCGAGGGCACGGTCAACGAGGCCTGGGACCCGCTCGACTGCTTCTTCGACGCCGAGGGCCGCGGCTCACCGGGCCCCTTCGTGGAGGCCTGGCGCGATGCGGCCGACGCGCTCGGGGAACAGGGGTTCATCGCGCTGCCGACCGCCAACCACGACTTCTCCCGTCTCAACTGCGGCCCCCGCACGGCCGGTCAGCTGCCCGTCGCCTTCGTCTTCCAGCTCACCTGGCCGACCCTGCCGGCGATCTACTACGGCGACGAGATCGGCATGCGCTACGTTCCGGGACTGCCCGAGAAGGAGGGCAGTGTCCTGGGCCCGCGCTACAACCGCGCGGGTTCCCGTACGCCGATGCAGTGGGACGAGGGCCCCAACGCCGGTTTCTCCACGGCCCCTTCCGACCGCCTGTACCTGCCTCTCGACCCGTCCCCGGACCGCCCGACGGTCGCCGCCCAGCGGGCCGACGACACCTCGCTCCTGCATCTCGTACGCCGCCTGGTCGCGTTGCGCACCGGCACACCGGAACTGGGGCCGGCCGGCTCGGTCGAGGTGGTGCACGCCGGATACCCGTTCGTGTACGTGCGGGGCGGCCGGTACCTCGTCGTGGTCAACCCGCGTCGGGAACAGGCGAGTTGTGCCGTCGAGTGGGCCACCGGCCTCCGCTCGCTGGAATCGGACGGTGTCGGGATCGACGCCGGCACGGTGAGCGCCCGTGGATTCGGCTACGGCGTGTTCGAGCTCGCCGGCACACGGCGCGGATCCTGACCGACCGCCGTTCCCGCCCCGCGCCCGGCAGGCCGAGCCGACGCCCGGCCCGCCCACGTCACGGCGGGCGGGGCCGGGTCAGCCTCCCAGGCGAAGGCAGGCCAGCCAGACGTCCGGGGTGCTGGGGACGGCTTCCTCCGCGGGTGAAACGGTCCGCGTGGGGCCGACCGCCTTCGGCCGTGCGCGACGGGCGAACAGCAGGCGGAAGCCCCTCCCGGGCCGCGCCACGGACCGGGATTCCGACGCCGGGGCGGTCGTGCCGGAGGCCGGGCCGGTCGGGGCGGAGGGAAGGCCTGACGCGGATACCGGGGATGCCGGGGCTGACGGGGTCGTGAGGGCCTGGGCGATCATGGGAGAGTCTCCTGGGGCTTCGGGGTCCGGTGGGTCCGCGCCCGCCCGATACCGGCCAGGAGCGCTGCTTCACCCCACCGACGAAGAGCCCCTACGCCGATCGACACTCCGCGAGCCGCTTCTCCAGAAATCTCCGCTCGGCCGCGTTCTCCACCAGTGCGAGGGCCCTGTCGTACGCTTCGGCGGCCTCCACCGTGCGTCCGGCGCGGCGCAGCAGGTCCGCGCGGGTGGCGGGCAGCAGGTGGTACGCGTCCAGCTCGCCCTCCGCCTCCAGTTCGGCGACCAGGGCGAGCCCGGCGTCGGGGCCTTCGGCCATGCCCACGGCGACCGCCCTGTTGAGCCGGACCACGGCGGAGGGCACGAAGCGCCGCAGCTCGCCGTAGAGGCCGGCGATGTCGGACCAGTCGGTCTCCCCCGCCGTGGTGGCGGTGGTGTGGCAGGCGGCGATAGCGGCCTGGATCTGGTACGGGCCGGGGCGCCCGCGGCGCAGGGCGGTCTCCAGGAGTGCGGCGCCCTCGTCCGCCTCGGACGTGTCCCACGCGGTACGGTCCTGGTCCTCCAGCGTGACCAGGTCACCGGAGGCGTCGACGCGGGTGCCGCTCCGGGCGTCATGGAGCAGCAACAGCGCGAGCAGTCCGAGGACTTCGGGCTCGTCGGGCATCAGGCGGGCCAGGACACGGGCGAGGCGGATCGCCTCGGCGGAGAGGTTCGCGCGCACGAGATCGGCGCCGGCCGTGGCGGCGTACCCCTCGTTGAAGAGCAGATAGAGCACGCCGAGGACACCGGTGGTGCGTTCGGGCAGGAGGTGCGCGGGCGGAACGCGGTAGGGGATACCGGCGTTGCGGATCTTCCGCTTGGCGCGCACCAGCCGCTGTGCCATCGTCGCCTCGGGGACGAGGAAGGCGCGCGCGATCTCGGGCGTGGTCAGCCCGGCCAGGGTGCGCAGGGTGAGCGCCACCCTGGCCTCGATGGCCAGCGCCGGATGGCAGCAGGTGAAGATCAGCCGCAGCCGGTCGTCGCCGACCCCGCTCCCGTCGCCGGAATCCGGTTCGTACGGGTCATAGGCGTCGTACGCGTTGTACGGGTCGTACGGCCCCTCGTCGCGTGCCGACACCGCCACCTCCCGCAGTTTCTGCGCGCCGACCGCCTCGCGGCGCAGCACGTCAAGGGCACGGTTGCGGGCGGTCGTGGTCAGCCAGGCGCCGGGGCGGCGCGGTACTCCGTCGCGCCGCCACCGGTCGAGCGCCTGGGCGAAGGCGTCCTGCGCGCACTCCTCGGCGAGGTCCCAGTCGCCGGTCACCCTGATCAGGGTGGCGACGACCTGGCCCCACTCCTCACGGAACGCGGCCGCGACCGCCTCCTCGACTCCGTCGTTCACTCCCAGAGCGGCCGCACCTCCACCGAACCGCCGCCCAGCGCCGCCGGATGCCGGGACGCGAGCGCGATGGCCTCGTCGAGGTCGGCGACCTCGATGATGTCGATGCCCGCGACGTACTCCTTCGATTCGACGAACGGTCCGTCGCCGAGCAGGACTTCGTCACCCTGGACCCGGACGGTGGTGGCGTCGGAGGCAGGCCGCAGGCGGGCGCCGCCGATCACGGTGCCGCGCTCGCGCACCTCCTGGACGTACGAGGTGAACCGGGGGTCGTCGGCGAGGTCCTCGGGGCCGAGTTCCTCGCCGTCGGCCGGCGTGCAGATGAACAGGGCGTACTTCACGGCCGTGTCTCCCCGGCCGGCGGGCGGCCCGCGGCGGACGGCACGGACGTGTGCTCGTGGACGATCTGCCAGCGGTCGCCGGCCGCGCGGTAGCCCGTGGTGACGCGTGCGGTGGTGTCGAGTGCGGTGCCGTCGACGAGCGGGGCGCGCAGACGCACCAGGGCGTGGCTGAAGGCGACGCTCTCGTCGATCCGCACCCGGAAGTCGAGCACCTCACGGTCGGCGGGGCCGGCGAGCGTCGCGAACCACTGTTCCTGCGCCTTGCGCAGGGCGTCGGCGCCGCTCTGTTCCATGCCGGCGACGGGGTGGAACACCTCGACGTCGGGGGCGTAGCAGGCCATCGCCCGGTCGATGTCACGTTCACGGAGAGCCTCGGTGAGCTGTTCGTCGAGGCGGCGGATCTCTCCTTCGGCGTCCTCGTCGTCCCAGAACGCGCGGATCTCCATGGCGCCGATCGTCGCGACGGGGTGTTTCGCGGCGGCCTCGATCGCTTCCTCCATGTCGGCGCAGTCGAGGATGTCGAAACCGGCGACGTACTCCTTCGTCTCGGCGAACGGCCCGTCGGTGCGCAGCACTTCGCCGTCGCGCACCCGGACGGTGACCGCGTCGGCGGGCAGCCGGAGCCGGTGGCCGTGCAGCCGGACGCCGCGCTCGGCGCCCAGTTCCTCGACCCACGGTTCGACGGGTGCCATCCCGGAGGCGTCGGCGGTGTCGTCGCCGCAGACCAGCAGCATGTACTTCATGGTTCCTCCTGGTACTCGTGAGCTTCCTGCACCCCATCGACGAACGGCGCCCCGGGGAATCGACAGGCGGCGAAATCTTTTTCTCGAACGCCGTCAGACGCGGGAGGTGCCGGGCCGCACGGGAAGGACCTGGACGCTGTTGCCGACGAAGCTGGTCTGCCGGGTGAGCTCCGCCTCGGTCACGGCGAGGTCCAGGTCGGGGAAGCGGGTGAACAGCCGTTCCAGGGCGATGGTGGCCTCCATCCGGGCGAGCGGGGCACCGAGGCAGTAGTGGGCGCCGTGACCGAGGGAGAGGTGGCGGACGGCGTCGGGCCGCCGGGAGCGGGTGATGTCGAAGCGGTCGGCGTCCGCTCCGTGGGCGGCACGGTCGCGTCCCGCGGCCGAGTAGCCGGCGAGGACGGGCGTGCCCCGGGGAATGACCGTCCCGTCGACGGTCAGGTCCCGCACGGGGTAGCGGAACGGGAAGTAGCTGACGGGGGCGTCCCAGCGCAGGGTCTCCTCGACGACGTCCCCCCAGCTCGATTCGCCCTTTTGGACGGACTCGAGCTGGTCCCGGTGCCCGCACAGCGCCCGTACGGCGTTGGTGATCAGGTTCAGGGTGGTCTCGTGCCCGGCAATGATCATGAGCACCAGGGTGCCGATGAGTTCCTGCTGGCCGAGCCGGTCGCCCTCCTCGTCCCGGGCGGCGATCAGCGCACTGGTGAGGTCGTCGCCGGGGTTCTCCGCGCGGGCGGCGGCGACGGCGCTCAGCACGGCCACCAGTTCGCGGTTGGCGGCGACGGCCTGCTCGGGGCCGATGTCGGTCGCGACGACCTGGTTCGTCAGATGGTGGAGCCGGTCGCGGTACTCGGCGTCGACACCGAGGAGTTCTCCGATGACGCTCATCGGCAGCGGGAGCGCGAAGTGCTCGCGCAGGTCGGCCACTCCCCCGCCCTCCTGGGCCGCCGCGTGCAGACCGTCGAGCAGCCCGGCGGTCAACTCCTCTATGCGGGGACGCAGTTGCTCGACCCGTCGGGCGGTGAAGGCCTTGCTGACGAGGGAGCGCAGCCGCCGGTGGTCGTCACCGTCGGCGGTCGTCATCCCCTGCACGGTGGCGAAGGTCATGAGCGGCCAGCCGGCGGTTATCCTCCCCTCGGCCAGGGCCGTGAAGTGCCGGGCCCCCTTGGCGACGTCCGGGTGGGCGAGGAACTCCTTCAGCGCCTCGTGCCCGAGCACCACCGCGCCTTCCACCGCGCCGGGCAGCTCCACCGTCGCGACGGCTCCCCGGGCGAGCAGCCGCTGGTTGTCGGCGTGCGGGCAGCCGCCCGCGGGATCCGGACGGTGCGGTGTGCCGGACGAGGTGTCCACCGTGTTCTCCTTGCTGCTGGGCCGAGTTGACGGTCGTACGACCCGGTCGGCGTCGTACGACGATCGATTGTGCCTGCTCAGAGCAGCGTGCGCAGCAGCTCGGCGAAGCCCTTCGGGTGGGTCAGGTTGCCGTTGTGGCCACCGGGGAAGTGGACCGGTGCGACACCGAGCCCGGCGGCGAGTTCCTCGGCGCAGCGGTAGTCGAACACCTCGCGTGGCGTGGTGCGTCCGGCCGCCGGGACGATGCGGACCGGTCCTCGCCCCAGCGCGGCGATCTCGTCCTGTCCGAGTTCGGCCCGGCTCATGGTCAGGGCGTCGTACTCGATGAAGAAGGTGAAGTTCGCCTCGCGGGAGGCGTCGAAGGGGGGCAGTCCGGCGCCCGGTTCGACCTCCTGACGGGCCGGGTCGATGCCGAGGATCTCGCCGATCCTGCGCACCCCGGCGATCCACCCGTCCCGGCGGAAGACCTGACGCATCTCGTCCAGCTCCCGCCGCGCGCGCAGCTTCTCGGCCGCGGGCAGCATGCCGGGGATGGCGGGCTCGTGGGCGACCAGGACGCTCAGCCGCTCGGGCCGCCGCCGGGCGAGCCGGAGTCCGATGACGGCGCCCATGCTGCACCCGAGCATCAGCGCGGGACCGTCGGCGAGGTGGGCCAGCAGTCGGTCCACGTCGTCCACGTGCTCGTCGAGCGTGGCGCCGCGGGCCGGGTCGTCGAGAACGCTGCGGGACAGTCCGCGCCGGTCGTACGTCACCACGGTGTACGCGTCGACAAGGTGGTCGACCATCGCCTCGCTGCGGTTGGCGTCGCCCTCGCCGCTCTGCGACACGAGCAACAGGGGTCCGTCACCGCGCACTTCGTAGTGGAGGGCAGCGCCGGGGACGGACAGTCGGCCGGTCCGGGTGGCAGGCATGACGGGCTCCTCCGCTGGTCGCTCGCGTACACCGCTCGATGTCGCGTGCCACCGAACGTACTCCATCATTTTTGATACATCAAGAGAGATGCATTATTTCTGATGCATCTTGCTTGATACGATCCGGGCCATGAACGGAGCGGAACTCTTCCTTCTCGGCCGGACCCTGATGAAGATCGGCGAGGAGGCCATCCCCGCCGAGGGGGCCGGACGACGGTCCACGAGCACCCGGTCCATGCTGATCGTGATGCTCGACGTCTACGCCAACCCCGACACGACGGTCGGCGAGGTCGCCGTCCGCACGGGCCTGCCGCAGAGCGCCGTGTCCGCGTGCGTGGCACGCCTCAGGGAGGCCGGCTCGGTCCTCACCGCGACCGACCCCGCCGACCGCCGCCGCTCCCTGATCCGGCGCAACCCCGAGGTCACCGGCCGCCGGGCCGAGGTCGCGGCGACCCCGATCGACGCGGCGCTCGGCGCCGCCCTCGGCACCGAGGACGGCACGGCGATCGCCGAAACGGTCGACCTCCTGGAGCAACTCGCCGAACGGCTGTCGCCGGACGTCCTCGGGCGCCTGCGCTGACGCCGGGGCATCGCCGTCGCCTCCGCGCCGGCGCGGAGGCGATGAATCCGGCAGAGGCGCGAGCAGGCGCGTCACCGGCCCGGACAGCCTTCAGCGGAAAGCGCGAACCCGGGCCGTACACCGGGCCCACGACTCGCTGAGACGCGGGTCACACACCAACCACCCCAACCGGTGGTACTCTGCCATCAGCACTCGTGTACGCCACTCTTCAGGCGCCGGTGCCAGTTCCTTTCCCCCGTTGTCACGCCGTCGATTCCGACGGGCGGACCGGCTTCTCTGCACCACCTCCCGCACACACCCGGGATCCCTCCCGCCATGTCCGAGGTGATGTTCCCGCCGCAGCCACGGGCGCGCCCCGCGCGCTCCCTTCGCGGCCTCCTCCCTTCCTCACGCATGCCCATGCGATCCCGTCCCCGAGAGGACACCCCATGACCACCACCACACTCGAACACCCCCCTGTACAGCAGCGGCCCCAGGTCCGGACCGCCACCGGTGTCCTCGACATCGACGGCAACGGGAAGGGGCACCTGCGCTCCCCGAACCTCCTTCCGTCACCCGACGATCTCCAGGTCTCCCCCGCGCTGATCCGCCGTCACGGCCTGCGCAAGGGCGACACCGTGGAAGGTGTCCGCGGCGGGTCCCGGACCCTCACCGAGGTCGAGCGGATCAACGGCCGCACCCCCGAAGAGCTGCGCCGCCGCCCGCACTTCGGCGACCTCACCCCGCTGCACCCGCGTGACCGGCTCCGGCTGGAACACCCGGCGAGCGGACCGGCCGGACGGCTCATGGACCTGGTCGCGCCCGTCGGCAAGGGCCAGCGCGGCCTGATCGTCGCCCCGCCCAAGACCGGCAAGACGGTGCTGCTCCAGCAGATCGCCGCCGCCGTGGCCGGCAACCACCCCGAATGCCATCTCATGGTGGTGCTGCTCGACGAGCGGCCCGAGGAAGTCACCGACATGCGGCGCTCCGTACGCGGCGAGGTCTACGCCTCCACCTTCGACCAGACGCCCAGGCAGCACATCGCGCTCGCCGAGCTCGTCGTCGAGCGGGCCAAGCGGCTCGTCGAAGCGGGCCAGGACGTCGTGATCCTGCTCGACTCGCTCACCCGGCTGTGCCGGGCGCACAACAACGCGGCCGCCGCCGGCGGCCGCACCCTCAGCGGCGGAGTCGACGCCGCCGCCCTCCAGGGCCCCAAGCGGGTCTTCGGCGCGGCGCGCCTCGCCGAGGAGGGCGGCTCGCTCACCATCCTCGCCACCGCCCTGGTGGAGACCGGTTCCCGCGCGGACGACTTCTTCTTCGAGGAACTCAAGGGCACCGGCAACATGGAGCTCCGGCTGGACCGGACCCTGGCCGCCCGGAGGGTCTTCCCTTCGGTCGACATCACCTCCTCCGGCACCCGCCGCGAGGAACTCCTGCTGTCGGCGGCCGAGTCCACCACCGTACGAGGGCTGCGCCGGGCCCTGCTGACCCGGGACGGGCAGACCGGCCTGGAAACGCTCCTGGAGCGGCTGCGCGCCACACCGGACAACGTGACCTTCCTGCGCCACATCCAGCCCACCCTGCTGTCCTGACCCGCCGCGCCTGCGGCATCCGGGTACTCGACGGCGCCGCTCGGCCCGGCCACCCCGGCGTGTCCCGCGTCCGTTCCTACGTTTGCGGTATGACTATCGGATTCTCATTCCGGACCGTCGCTTCTCGCTCCGCGGTCGCGCGTGCCGCACTGACCTGTTCCGCCGTCTGCGCGGCCGGTCTGCTGGCCGCGGCGCAGAGCCCGGCCACCGCGCTCGCCGACGCGGGCCCCGGGGCGCCTCGGCCCGCCGCGCCGCCGCCTTCGACGCTCTATCAGCAAGGCACACAGGTACGGCCCCGGGCCGGCGCACCCGAGGTCCCCGACGTCTCCGCGCTGTCCTGGGTGGTGGCCGACGCCCGCACCGGCGACGTCCTCGGCGCGCACAACGCCCACCGCAGACTGCCGCCCGCGAGCACCCTCAAGACCCTGTTCGCCCTCACCGTCCTGCCGACCCTGCCCGGCACCACCCTGCACACCGTCAGGGAGCCGGAACTGGAAGGCATCGGCGCGGGCAGCAGCATGGTCGGAGTGGCCGAGGGAATCACGTACCGCGTGGCGGACCTGTGGCGCGGTGTCTTCCTCAACTCCGGCAACGACGCCGTGCACGTGCTCGCCTCGATGAACGGCGGCTGGACAAGCACCGCCGCCCAGATGCAGGCCAAGGCCCGCTCCCTCGGCGCGAACGACACCCACGTCGTCTCGCCCGACGGATACGACACACCCGGGCAGGTCTCGTCGGCGTACGACCTGGCGGTGTTCGGACGGGCCGGACTGCGCAACCCCGACTTCGCCCGGTACTGCTCCACCGCCGAGGCGATGTTCCCCGGCGAGGGCAGCTCCACGTACGGGATCCAGAACACCAACCGGCTGCTCACCGGCGCCAACGGGGTGGAGCGGTACCCGGGCCTGATCGGTGTCAAGAACGGCTACACCACCAACGCGGGCAACACCCTGGTCGCCGCCGCCAAGCACGGCACGCGTACCCTCGTCGTCACGGTGATGAACCCTCAGGCGGGCGGCGGACCGGCCGTGTACGAGGAGGCGCGCTCGCTGCTCGACTGGGGCTTCGCGGCGGCCGGACGTGTCGATCCCGTGGGGACGCTGCTCGACACACGTGCCGTCCCCGCGGCCGGACCCTCCGCCCCCGCCGGACCCGCCGCGCGCCCCGGTCGCGCGGCCCGGCCCGCCACCACCGCCCGGCCCGGCACCGCCCAGCCCGTGAACAGCGCAGGGCCGATGGCCGCCGCGCCCCCCGAGGACCAGGGGCTCGGCTGGTCCGGCGCGGCCGAGATCGCCGGTGCCGCCGTGCTGGGGGCGGCGGGCGTCGCACTGGCCCTGCGGCTCAAGGCGGGCCGGGCGGGGCGCGGCTGACCCACCGGCAGCCACAGCAGCAGCCCGAGTGTGATCCACGTATAGGTGTTGCTGCCGAGGAAGCCGTCGAGGCCCGAAGCGTCGTCGAACCACAGCCACACCACGCTGCTGCACAGCACCGCGTACAGGGCCGCCGCGACTCGCAGCCGGCGCCGCCGCAGCAGCACGGCGAAGGACGGCAGCAGCCAGACGAGGTGGTGCACCCAGGTGATCGGGCTGACGAGACAGGCGGCCAGCCCGGTCAGGGCGAAGGCGGCGATCCAGTCCTCGTCGGCGAGAGCACGCCAGGTCCGCCGCGCCCAGACGCACAGGAGCAGCAGGGCCAGCGTCGCCCACAGCGCCCTGCTCGGCTCCTGCGGTGCCACGAGCCGTGCCAGCACCCCCTGAAGCGACTGGTTGGAGACATAGTCCAGACGCCCGATGCGGGTCGTGTCCCACAGCGCGTCGGTCCAGTAGAAGCGCGAGGCGTCCGGCATCGCCCAGGCCGCCAGGGCGGTCGCCGCCCCGGCGACGGCCGTGGCGACACCGGCGGCCCTCCGGCGGCGGCCGAGCAGCAGCAGCACGATGAACAGCGCCGGGGTGAGCTTGACCGCCGCGGCGAGACCGATACCGACGCCCGCCCAGCGGCCCCGCCCGCGCGACAGCAGCCAGGCGTCGCTCAGGACGAGGGCGAGCAGCACCAGGTTGACCTGGCCGAAGCTGAAGGTGTCGCGGACCGGTTCGAGCAGGGCCAGCAGACAGGCCGCCAGAGCACAGCCGAACCAGCGGTAGCGGCGCAGTTCGGGCCCGACCAGGATGCCCGTGACCAGCGTGAGCGCGGCGAGGTTGAGCAGCAGGGCGGCGGCGATCGCCGTGTGCAGCCCGACCAGGGCCATCGGCAGCATGCCGAGAGCCGCGAACGGCGGGTAGGTGAAGCCGTACGTCGTTCCCGGCACCCGGTAGTCGTAGATGCTGCCGCCGTGGTGGACCCAGGTGTCGACCGCCCCGTAGTACACGCGCAGGTCGAACCAGTCGCGCAGCAGGGGCACGGTGGCTGTGAACACGCCGACGACGACGGCCAGTCCGAGGACGAGGAGGAGTCGCCGGCGGTCGGTGGCGAGCAGCGCCGCCATGCCACCGGAGAGCCGCCCGGCGCCCGGCGTTCTCGCTCCCGTCGTGCCCGTCACCGTGCCACTCGTGCCGCTCGTGCTCTTCGTGCCGCTCGTGCTCATCGCCCTCGTCCCGATCGCCCCGCTCGTCTCCCCCGTACCACTCGTTCCGCCCGGGTCCGTGCCGCGCTCCGTGCCGTCCGTCATGCCGTCGGCTCCAGTCCCGGTGCCTGCGGCTGTGCCGCCTGGCGAGCCTGCAGGAGCACGACGAGGGCGAGCAGGCCTCCGGAGACGGCGAGGATCACCTGTCCGGCGTCCGCGGGCGACCCGCTGGGCAGCACCGCCAGCGCGAGCACCGCGCTGGCCGCCGCGACCCGGCCGCGCACCGAACCCGTCGGCGCCGCCGCCGCGATGAGGAACAGGCCCCACAGCGCGTACCACGGCCGGATCGCCGGACCGAACAGCGCCACCGCGGCCAGGCTCAGGCCCAGCGCGTAGACCGGGTGCGGGCGCAGCCGCAGCCATATGAACAGCAGCAGTCCCACGGTCACCACGAGTCCCGCGGCGTGCCAGACGGGCATCGCGAGCGGCGCGAGTCCGCTGCCGAGCTTCTGGAGCAGGGCGCCGGTGGCGCGCCCGAGGACGCTGGTGGGTGACCAGTTGTGCGGTGAGACAGGGGTCTTCAGGGCGGCTATCCAGCCGTAGCCCGTACCGGCCACCGCCGTCGCGGCGACGGTCGTGGCGGCCGCGACCACGACGGTGGTCGCCGTGGCCCGCGCGATGCCCCGGCGCCCCTGCCCGCGCCCGCGCAGCGCGATCACCGCCACCAGGCCGAGCGCGGCGGGCGCCTTGACGAGGGCCGCAAGGGTGACCAGGACGATGCCCGCGACGGGCCATCGGCCGCGCGCGGCCACCAGGCCGACGCCGAGCAGCCCGAGCATGATGGCGTCGTTGTGCGCGCCGGCCACCAGGTGCAGCAGGACCAGCGGGTTCAGCGCGCCCAGCCACAGCGCGGCGGCCGGATCGGCGCCGCTGTGCCGGGCGAGGCGGGGCAGGGCCGCCGCCATCAGGGCGACACCGAGCAGGGCCACCACACGCATGCCGAGGAGTCCGGCAGGTATCTCCCCGCGGGTCAGCGACGACAGTCCGCGGGCGACGGCGAGGAAGACCGGGCCGTACGGGGTCGTCGTCGTCTGCCACACGGGCGCCACCTCCTCGGCGAGCGGGCCGCCGAGCCGCGCGGGGCCGTAGGCGTAGACGTCGATGTGGGCGTCGACCATGGCGCCCTGCGCGAGATAGCTGTAGACGTCCCGGCTGAAGAGGGGCGGCGCGAGCAGCAGCGGTGCCGCCCAGGTGGCCAGGACGAGCAGCAGGGAACGTGGGGTCGGCGGTTTCGGACCGCGCACGACGGTGCCCAGCAGCGCCCAGGCGGCTATCAGCAGGACGACACCGAAGTACACCCCGACCAGGCCCAGTACGGCCCGCCCGGACCCGGGGGCGAGGAGGTCGCGCGCGGGCAGGGCCCCCGCGGTCTCGCCGCCCAACGCCAGGACGGCGGAACCGGCCAGGCCCAGAGCCTGGCAGCGGCGGAGATCGACGGGGAAAGCCATGGCCAACACTCCGCAAGCGTGTCAACGCCGGGTGGCCGGAAGGCGACGTGGCGCTCTCCGGGCGGGGTCAGGAGCGTGACCTCCGCGTGGTGGGACGCGTGACCTCCGTGCGGTGAGGCGCGTGACCTCCGTGTTCTGAGGCGCGCCTCAGAACACCGACAGGCCGGTGAGGGTCGTGAAGCGGTCCAGGGCCGCCACACCGGCCACCGAGTTGCCGCGTTCGTCGAGACCCGGGCTCCAGACGCACAGGGTGCACCGGCCGGGCACGACGGCGATGATGCCGCCGCCGACCCCGCTCTTGCCGGGGAGCCCGACCCGGTAGGCGAAGTCGCCCGCGGCGTCGTAGGTCCCGCAGGTCAGCATGATCGCGTTGATCTGCTTGGCCTGGCTGCGGGAGAGCAGCCGGCCGCCGTCGGCCCGGATGCCGTGCCGGGCCAGGAATCCGGTGGCGAGGGCGAGATCGGCGCAGGAGGCGGCGATCGAGCACTGGAGGAAGTACTGGTCGAGCAGGTCCGGCACCGGGTTGTCGATGTTGCCGTACGAGGCCATGAAGTGGCCGAGTGCCGCGTTGCGGTCGCCGTTCGCGGTCTCGGAGGCGGCGATGTCCCGGTCGAAGCCGAGCTCCGCGTTGCCGCTCTCGGCCCGCAGGAACTCCAGCAGGACGCCGGCCGCGTCGCCGGTCCGGGTCTGGAGCCGGTCGGTGACGACGAGGGCTCCGGCGTTGATGAACGGGTTGCGCGGGATGCCGTTCTCGTACTCGAGCTGGACCAGGGAGTTGAACGGGTTGCCGGAGGGCTCCCGCCCGACGTGCTCCCACAGGGCGTCGCCCTCGCGGGCCAGGTCGAGGGCGAGCGTGAAGACCTTGGTGATGGACTGCGTGGAGAACGGCTGCCGCCAGTCCCCCACGCCGTACACCGTGCCGTCGAGCTCCGCGACCGCCATGCCGAAGCGGCGTGGATCGCAGGCGGCCAGCGCCGGGATGTAGTCGGCCGGTCTCCCGCGTCCCGGCGTCTGCTCGATCTCGGTGGCGATGCGCTCCAGGATCGGCTGGAAGGTGTGGGAGGACGGGTACGGCGATTTCCCGGGCATGATCGCCATTGTGCCGTCCGCCCCGTCGCGCGGCCCGGCGTCCTGGTCGGACGGGGTGCGGGGAACAGCACAGGAGACGGGGTGTGGGGAACAGCACAGGGGGCGCGGAGCCGGAATCCGGCTTCGCGCCCCCTGTGAGCGGACCGTTCATGCCCGGAGCCGGTTCGCACCGGCGCCGCGGGTGGTGTCAGCTCTCGAGGACTCCCGTGCCCAGCAGTCCGAAGAGCAGCACGCCGATGACGATGCGGTAGATCACGAAGGCGTTGAAGGAGTGCTTGGCGACGAACTTCAGCAGCCAGGCGATCGAGGCGTAGGCGACCACGAACGACACGACGGTGCCGGCGATCAGCGGAGCGGCGCCCACGCCGGTGCCCAGGGCGTCCTTCAGCTCGTAGATGCCCGCGCCCGTGAGCGCCGGGATGCCGAGGAAGAAGGAGAGCCGGGTGGCGGCGACGCGGTCCAGGTCGAGGATGAGGCCCGTCGACATGGTGGCGCCGGAGCGCGAGAAGCCGGGAAAGAGCAGGGCGAGGATCTGGGAGCTGCCGACCAGCATCGCGTCCTTGAACGAGACGTCGTCCTCACCGCGCTTGTGACGGCCCATCTGGTCGGCCGCCCACATCACGCCACTGCCCGCGATCAACGAGCCCGCGACCACCCACAGCGAGGCCAGCGGACCCTCGATGAGCGGCTTGGCCGCGAGGCCCACGGCCACGATCGGGATCGTCGCGTAGATGACCCACCAGGCGAACTTGTAGTCGTGGCTCTGGCGCTCGTTCTTGTCGCGCAGGCCGCGGCCCCAGGCGGAGACGATCCGCACGATGTCCTTGAAGAAGTACACGAGCACGGCGGCGATCGCGCCGACCTGGATGACCGCGGAGAAGCCGACGACGGCGTCGTCGTCGACGGGGATTCCCATCAGGCCCTCGGTGATCTTGAGGTGGCCGGTCGAGGAGACGGGAAGGAATTCGGTCACCCCCTCGACGACTCCGAGGACGACGGCCTGACCGACGTTGATGACGCTCATGGGATCCAGTTCTGAAAGTTGGTCGACAGTGCTGTAGACGGTGCAGGAGACAGTGTTACGTATCCACGAGGGCGCCCGACACCTAGGTCCACAAAGCTTGCGCAAACGAGACCCCGGCGAACGCCGCGCCCAGGCCCGCCGTCACGCTCACGATCACGTTGGCGGCAGCGTAGAACGCCGCCCCTGTCTCGGTCAGCCGCAGGGTCTCGTACGAGAACGTCGAGTACGTGCTGAGCGCCCCGCACAGACCGGTCCCGATCAGCAGTTGCAGGTGTCCGGACACCTGCCCCGCCGAAACGGCACCGGTCAGCAGACCGAGGATCAGGCACCCTGTCACGTTCACGACGAGGGTGCCCCAGGGGAAGACCGTATCGTGCTTCCGCTGTACCGCCCGGTCGGTCAGATACCGCAGGGGTGCGCCGACCGCGGCGCCGATGATCACCAGCAGCCAGTTCACAGCGGCGTCCCGCCTTCCCCCGCCGGGTCGCCGCCGGCCGGGCCGGAGACGTCATCGGGTGCGGCGCCGCGGCCTGTGTAGCGGATCACCTCACAGGGGTCGAGGACCACCAGACCCTCGGTGACCAGTTCGTCGAGCTCCGGCAGGAACGCCCGGACCCGCTCCTCGGTGTCCACGACGATCACGGCCACCGGCAGGTCCTCGCTCAGCGAGAGCAGCCGCGAGGTGTGGACGAGGGAGGAGGCACCGAACCCCTCGATGCCCCGGAAGACGCTGGCACCCGCGAGGCCCGCGGCGTGGGCGCGGTGCACGATCTCGGCGTAGAGCGGCTTGCGGTGCCAGGTGTCGTTCTCGCCGACGAGGACCGTCAGCCTCAGGGCGCCGCCGGTCAGCCTTGTCATCGCCGCCTCCATGCCAGGGCGCGGCGGGCCGTCGTTGTCCCGAGCCACACCGCCGCGAGCGCCGCGCACAGGGTCGCGGCGAGATAGCCGAGCCCGGTGCCCGGGTGGCCGGTGCCGACCAGGTTCCGGATGTCGACGGCGTACGTGGAGAAGGTGGTGAAGCCGCCGAGGACCCCGGTGCCGAAGAAGGGGCGCGCGAGGCGGTGCACCGCCCGCATGTCGGTGATCAGCACCATGAGCACGCCGATGACGGCGCAGCCCACGACGTTGATCGTGAACGTGGTCCAGGGGAAGCCGCCGTCAGGCGTGGGCCACAGCAGTCCCGCGCCGTAGCGGGCCGAGGCGCCGATGGCGCCGCCCAGTGAGACCGCCGCGACGACCGGGCCCTGGCCGTGCCAAGGGGACGCCGGGCGCGCGGGCGCGCGTGCGGGAGCACCGGACTCGCCGACGCGCTCTGGATGCGGGACTGTCATGTTCCGGGCTCCTACTCGCCGGGCCGGTGCGGGCGCACGGCATCGCAAGCAGGGACCGTTGGCGGCATCCGTGCCGCGGTTCGGGTACGGCGGGCCCCACCGCCGCGCCGCGCTGCAAGATCGCGGCCGGTGACCAGGGTAACGCCGGGCACGCGGGCCGCGCACACCTGGCCCTTCCCCCGAAAGGCCCGGACGCTCAGCCGGTGGCGCCCGGAAGGTCACAGACCGCGAGGCCCCGTTCCCAGATGCTCCCGAGAATCAGCCGGCCGTCGCACTCGCAGACGCTGGTCACCATCCGGAACCGTGCCCTGCGGCTCTCCAGGTGGTGCAGGACGGCGCCGTCGTCGCCGACCGCGAGGACACCTGTGGTGCCCGGCGGTCTGAAGGGCGCGCGCACGGCGATCCGGGCCGCGGCGCGCCGGACGGCCGGGCCCCGGCGGTGCAGGTGTTCCAGGGCGCCGACTCGGGGGCCGGCCAGGGCCACCCAGATCGGGCCGTCCGGAGCGCGCCAGAGGTTGTCCGGCTGGCCGGGGAGGTCGTCGGCGAAGGTCTCGGACCGGCCCGCTCGCGGCCCGGTGAGCCAGTAGCGGACAAGCCGGAACGCGCCGGTCTCCGCGACGACGAGGAACGACTCGTCGGCCGAGGCGGCGAGACCATTGGCGAACTGCAGCCCCTCCAGGAGCACTTCGGGTTCCGTCTCCCCCGGGGCCAGACGCAGCAGACAGCCGGATGCGGTGTGTTCGACAAGATCGCCGATCCACTGCTTCAGGGGGTAACTCCGGCTGGAGACGGTGAAGTACACGGTGCCGTCCGAGAGGGCGACGACATTGCTGCAGAAGCGCAGCGGTACTCCGGCGACCTGGTCGGCGAGGACACGGACCACTCCGTCCTCCAGCCCGACCCGCAGCAGTCCCCGTTCGGCATCGCACACCAACAGGGCGTTGTCCGGCAGGAGTTCGAGGCCGAGCGGCCTGCCGCCCGTCTCGGCGACGACCCTGACACCGGTGCGGTCGGGGTCGCCGAGGCCTTCGACGCGTACGATGCGGCCGTCCTCCAGACCGGTCAGCACCCCGCCCCGGGAGTCGGCCACCACGTCCTCGGGGCCACGGCCGCCGAGCGACACCGCGCGCCGGGGCGAAAGGGCGGTGACCGCCATGGTGTTGGACCCGTCTCCCACGCGCCTACCAGCCCTTCTCGAAGTAGTGGCTCACTTCGGCGATACGGTACTCGTCAGGGCGGTAGTAGGTCCTTCGCCCCACCTTCTTGGCCCGCAGCAGACCGACTCCGGTGAGGAGGTCGAGGTGGGTGCGTGCCACGGCCCGGCTCACGCCGAGTTTGACGGCGAGTGCCTCGGGAGTGACTCCGCCCTCGACGAGGTCCGCGCGGCGCCGGTGCGGGAAGTGCGTCACGGGGTCGCGCAACCACTCCAGGATGTCCAGCCTTTGCCGGCTGCCGGGCCCCTTGAGCATGTCGTCCCCCTCCGTCGTGACGGTCTCCCGCCACTGTCCCGCAGCCGGCGGTGGCACGCACTGCCTTCCGGCGACCCTGGCCGGAGCCGGACAGCTCGGAAAACGCACAGGGCCCGGCCGCACCGGCGGCCGGACCCCGTCACCGCTCAGCGGTGGCTGAACAGGGACATGGCCGGAAGCGCCTTGTCGTCGAAGCCGAACAGGGCCTGGTTCTCCCATCCGTTGCCGGAGGTGGAGTCGGCCGGGTCCCAGCCGTTGCCGGTGACCGCCGTCCAGGTGGCCTCCCAGTAGAAGACGCCGAGACCGCGGCCGTTCGGCACGGCCTCCACGACGTTCATGACGTCCCGCAGCCAGTTGGACTGCCCGGTGGTCGTGGCCGCGTAGCCGGAGACCAGTTCGGCGGTCGTGTCGATCTGGTTGGTGAGCGCGTCGTCGCTGTCGAGACGGAAGGGGTAGGCCGTCTCGGCGAGGAAGACCGGCTTGGCGTAGCGGGAGGCCGCGTCGTCCAGGGTGGTCTGGAAGTCGTAGAGCGAGCCGTGCCAGTAGCCGTAGTAGGACAGGCCGATGGCGTCGAACTTCACGCCGTTGGCGAGGGCGGTGTCGAACCACCAGCGGGTACCGGTGAGATCGCCGCCCTTGGCCAGGTGCAGGGCCACGACGGTCGAGGAGCTGACCGCCTTGGCCGCGTCGTAGCCGGAGTTGAGCAGTCCCGCGAGCTGCGCGAAGTTGTCCGTGGAGCCCTCGGACCAGAGCATGCCGCCGTTGATCTCGTTGCCGATCTGCACCATGTCGGCCGTGGTGCCCTGCGCCTTCAGGGCGTTCAGGACGTCGTACGTGTGGTTGTAGACGTCCGTCTTCAGCTGGCTGTACGAGTGCCCGGCCCAGGCGGCGGGCTTGGTCTGGGTGCCGGGGTCGGCCCAGGTGTCCGAGTAGTGGAAGTCGACCAGGAGCTTCATGCCCTGCGCCTTGATGCGCTTGGCCATCGCGAGGACCCGGGCCTTGTTGTTGTAACCGTCGGCCGGGTTCACCCAGACCTTGAGGCGCGCGTAGTTCATCCCGGAGGACTTGAGGATGGCGAGCGCGTCGCCGGCGGTGCCGGAACCGGTCTTGTAGACCCCGCCGTAGGCCTCGCTCTTGGCGAGGGAGGAGATGTCGGAGCCCTTGACGGTCAGTCCGGTGGTGCCGGAGGTGAACGTCAGGTCGTCGACGTTGATCCAGTTTCCGGCGTTGGCGTCGGAGTAGACACTGACCGTGCACTGGTTGCTCGTCACGGAGACGGGCACGACCAGGTGGATCCACCCACTGGCGGAGACCGGCAGATCGGTGCGCTGTTCGGTGCCGCCGCAGTTCTTCAGGGCGAGGTAGGCGGAGTTCTGTCCGCCGCCCGAGCGCACCCACGCGGTGAGCTTGTAGTTCCCGTTGGTCAGCCCGGTGAGGGTCTGGTAGGTCTCCGCCTTGTAGGCCGAGGCGGAGTAGTGGCTGAGGCGGTAACTCCCGCCGTGGCCACCGGCTTCGACGTACGAGGCGGCGGTGGTGCCGGACTCCGACCAGCCGCTGGGAACGGCGGTGCCGGTCCCGTCGGCCTCGAATCCGGCGTTGGTCAGGGTGCTCGCCGCCTGCGCGGTCTGCGCGGGGAGGGCGGTGAGGGCGAGCCCGGCCGCGAGCGGCAGCAGCAGGGCCCTGAGTGTGCGTCTGGGATGGAACATCATCGTCCGTCGTCCCTTCGACGTGGTGGGGAGAGGTGCCCGGCGGATCCGGGGGTGGATCCGGGGGCGAACCCCTCCGCCCGCGGCTTCACGGCTCGCACGGGCGGAGGGGGGTCGGGGAGCCGCCGAGTGCTGTGACACGGGCGGCGGTTGAAGCGACCGGCCGGCCTTGCGGCCCTGCCGGTTGGGGGGATCGCCGGGTGGTGACCCGGAGGACTCGGTGCGGTCGCCGGGAGTGCGGGCCCGGAAGGTGATCGGGCGCGCCCCGCATGGGTCCGGACGACCGGCGCTGTGAGTGCGGCTGGTACGGCTGGTACGGCTGGTACGGCTGGTGCGGCTAGTGCGGTTGGTGCGGTCGAAACGGGCGCCGAGCGGTGTCCGTCGGATCGACGGCGGTCAAAGTCCTTGCAAACGCGCTCGGTTGGACACAGATCCGGGCACAACCCTTGCGATGAAGGCCGGTTGACCTGCCCCACCCCGAGGCAGACCCGTACCTCGGGCGGGCTGTCATCCCAAGGCCGGTGAGGCCCGAACCCGCCTCCGGTCTCGCCGGGACCCGGTCAAGGCGCGTGCAGGACGAGCTGGTCGGGCCCGGCCGCAGGGGAGAACGAACCCTGCGGACCGCGCCCCGGTCAGCCGTCGAGGCGTACGACCCGTACCGCGCCCGCCGGGACCGCGAGCCGGCCGGCGGCGCGTTCGCCCGTGAGGAGCTCGGTGCCGTGCGCGTCCAGCGGCACCTTGGTGTCGGAGGCAGTGTGGTTGACGACGAAGACGTAGGTGCCGGACTCGCCGGTACGGCGCACCACTTCGACATCGCGGGGCAGATCCGCGCGCGGCGCGATGCGCGCGTCGTCGGCCACCCAGCCGATCAGTGCGTCCAGCCCCTCGGCCGCGAGGCGCGTGGACACGTACCAGGCCGAGCCCGCGCCGCTCTGGTGCCGGGTGACCGCCGGATGCCCGGCGGTGAGCCCGTCGGCGTACGTCCACACGGTCTCGGCACCGCGCGGCACCACGAACTCGGTCCATACGTCACCGGTGAGTTCGGAGCCGTCGGGCCCGGTGATCCGGACGAGTTCCCCCTGGAGCAGCGGGGAGAACTCCTCGACGGTCAGGCCGAGTACGTCCCGCAGGGCGCCGGGATGGGGGCCTTCGTGGAGGGCGTCGTGCTCGTCGACGATGCCGGAGAAGTAGGAGACGAGGAGGGTACCGCCGCTGTCGACGTACTCCCTGAGGTTGTCCGCCGCGGCCTCGGTCATCAGATAGAGGGCGGGGACGACGACAAGGGGATAGGCCGACAAGTCGGCTTCCGGGTGGGCGAAGTCGACGGTGAGGTGACGGTCGTACAGGGCCTCGTAGAAGGCGTCGGCGCGTTCGCGGGCGTCGTGGTCCTCGCTCGGGCGCCATTGCAGGCTCTGCGCCCACCAGGACTGCCAGTCCCACAGGACGGCCGCGTCGGCGACCGTGCGGGTGCCCTTGACGGAGGCCAGCGAGTCGACGGACGCGCCGAGTTCGACGACCTCGCGCCACACCCGTGTGTCGGTGCCGGCGTGCGGCAGCATCGAGGAGTGGAACTTCTCGGCGCCGCTGCGGGACTGCCGCCACTGGAAGAACATGGCGCCCTCGGAGCCGCGGGCGACGTGGGACAGTGAGTTGCGGGCCATCTGGCCGGGCGCCTTGGCGGGGTTGCGGGGCTGCCAGTTGACGCCCGAGGTGGAGTGTTCGAGGAGCAGCCAGGGCGCGCCGCCGGCGACCGAGCGGGTGAGGTCGGCGGCCATCGCGAGGTTGACGTGGGTGCGGCGGCCGTCGGTCATCAGATAGTGGTCGTTGGTGACCAGGTCGACCTCGCGGCCCCAGGCCCAGTAGTCGACCGAGTCGCACTGACTGAGGGCCGTCATGAAGTTGGTGGTGACGGGGATGCCCGGCGCGAGGCGGTGGAGGATGTCCCGTTCGGCCACGAAGTTCTCGCGCATGGTGGCGTCGGCGAACCGCTTGTGGTCCAGCGCCTGGGCCGGATTGCCGACGGTCGGGGTCAGGCGCGGCGGGTCGACCTGGTCGAAGTCGGTGTACCGCTGCCCCCAGAAGGCCGTCCCCCAGGCCTCGTTGAGCTCGTCGACGCTCCCGTAGGTGCCGATGAGCCACCGGCGGAAATGCGCGGCACAGGAATCGCAGTAGCAGGCCGAGACGGGGACGCCGTACTCGTTGTGGACGTGCCACATGGCGAGGGCGGGGTGGTCGGCGTACCGGGTCGCGAGTCGGGTCGTGATGGAGGCGGCGGCGTCGCGGTAGTGGGCGTTGCTGTGGCAGATGGCGCCGCGTGAACCGAAGGCGTAGCGCGTGCCGTCGGCGGCCACGGGGAGTGCCTCGGGGTGTTCGCGGTAGAACCAGGCGGGCGGTGCGACGGTCGGGGTGCCCAGGTCCGCGCGTATGCCGTTCTCGTGGAGCAGGTCGAGGACGCGGTCCAGCCAGCCGAACTCGTAGGTGCCCCGGGCCGGTTCGAGCAGGGCCCAGGAGAAGATCCCGACGCTCACCATCGTGACGCCCGCCTCCCGCATCAGCCGGACGTCCTCGGGCCAGACGCTTTCCGGCCACTGCTCGGGGTTGTAGTCCCCACCGAAGGCGAGCCTGGTGAGGCCCTTGGGGTTGGTCTCCGGCATGGATCTCTCCCATGTAATCGATCATTTGGGAACGTGCACACACAACGCCAGCGGCGTGAGTCCAACATAACCGCACAGCAACAACCATTGACAAGTGTCCGGGATGTTTCTCTACTGTGAACGCTCACAGAAGCACCGCGAGTGAGCCGAAGGGACGCTCAGGTGTCGGCAGGCGAGCGCGTGAAGGCCCCAGGGCCCGGCGTGCGCTCGCGGTCACCGGTACCGGCCGGCGCACCCCCGCAAGCGAATCGCGCAAGAACAGGGCAGGCCTCCGCAGCAGGCGGAGGCCCAGGTCAGGGGAGAACGTTCCATGCCCAACACGAAGCACAACCGCCTCGTGGCCAGCACCATCGCCGTCGTCCTCGGCGCCACCTCACTCGTCGCCTGCGGCTCGTCCGACGACGACAAGAGCGAATCCCAGTCCGGACCCGCGACACTGACGTTCTGGACCTGGGCGCCGGGCATGGACAAGGTCGTCGACCTCTGGAACAAGGGGCCGGGGAAGAAGCAGCAGATCACCGTCACGGTGAAGAAGCAGGCGTCCGGCGACACGCTCGTCACCAAGATCCTCACCGCGCACAAGGCGAAGAAGGCACCGGACCTGGTCCAGGCCGAGTACCAGGCGCTGCCGACGCTGGTCAGCAATGACGCGCTCGCCGACATAGCCGCCGAGTCCAAAGAGGCGAAGACCAAGTTCGCCGACGGCGTCTGGCAGCAGACGACGCTGGGGACGGACGCGGTCTACGCGATCCCGCAGGACATCGGCCCGATGATGTTCTACTACCGCGCGGACCTGTTCAAGAAGTACGGCCTGACCGTTCCGACCACCTGGGAACAGTTCGCCGAGACCGCCCGCGCGCTGAAGAATAAGGCGCCGGACAAGGCGCTCACCACCTTCTCCGCCAACGACTCCGGTCTGTTCGCCGGTCTGGCCCAGCAGGCCGGCGCCAAGTGGTGGACCACCTCCGGCGACAAGTGGAAGGTCGGCATCGACGACGCGGCCACCCAGAAGGTCGCCGACTTCTGGGGCGGTCTCGTCAAGGAGGGCGCGATCGACAACCAGCCGATGTACCAGCCGGCCTGGAACAAGGCGCTGAACACCGGCAAGCAGATCGCCTGGGTCAGCGCGGTGTGGGCGCCCGGCACCCTGACCACGGCGGCCCCGCAGACCACGGGCAAGTGGGCGATGGCCCCGCTGCCGCAGTGGTCGGCCGGCGAGAACGTCACCGGCAGCTGGGGCGGCTCCTCGACGGCCGTCACCACCGACTCCCCGCACAAGGCGGCGGCCGCGAAGTTCGCCGCCTGGCTGAACACCGACCCGCAGGCGGTGGCCGCGCTGGCCAAGGAGAGCGGCATCTACCCGGCGTCCACCAGCGCCCAGAGCGGTGACGCGTTCGCGCAGCCCCCGGCCTTCTTCTCCAACCAGCCGGACTTCTACACCAAGGCCTCGGAGATCGCGAAGACGACCGCCCCGTCCGCGTGGGGCCCGAACGTGAACGTCGCCTACACGACCTTCAACGACGCCTTCGGCGCCGCCGCCAAGAACAAGTCGGACTTCGGTGCCGCCCTGAAGACCATGCAGGACGCCACCGTCGCCGACCTCAAGAAGCAGGGCTTCGGAGTCGCTCAGTGACGACCGCACGCCGGAAGCCGTACGGGGTCAAGGGGGCCCCGTACGGTTTCCTCCTCCCCGCGACGATCCTCTTCGTCCTCTTCTTCGCGCTGCCCATCGGCTACGCCATCTGGCTGAGCCTGCACAAGGTCCAGGTCAAGGGCCTCGGCCTGGGCGCCGGTGCCCGCAAAGAAGTCTGGGCCGGCATCGGGAACTACACCGACGCACTGACCGACAGCGAACTCGTCGACGGCGCGCTGCGCGTGGCCGGCTACGGCGCCATCGTGGTGCCGGTGATGCTCGGCCTCGCGCTGCTCTTCGCGCTGATGCTCGACGCGGAGAAGGTACGCCTGGCCCCCTTCACCCGGCTCGCGATCTTCCTGCCGTACGCCATCCCGGGCGTCGTGGCCGCCCTGCTGTGGGGGTTCCTCTACCTCCCGGATGTCAGCCCCTTCTACTTCGTCCTCGACAAGCTGGGACTGCCGCAGCCGAACCTGCTGGACGGCGGCCCGCTGTTCCTCGCGCTGTCGAACATCGCGGTCTGGGGCGGCACCGGCTTCAACATGATCGTCATCTACACCTCGCTCCAGGCCATCCCGGCCGAGGTGCGCGAGGCGGCGAAGCTGGACGGCGCCACCCCGCTGCAGACCGCCCTGCGGATCAAGATCCCGATGGTGGCGCCCTCCCTGGTGCTCACCTTCTTCTTCTCGATCATCGCCACGCTCCAGGTGTTCAGCGAGCCGACCACCCTCAAACCCCTCACCAACTCCGTCTCCACGACCTGGAGTCCGCTGATGAAGGTCTACCGGGACGCGTTCAACACCGGTGACATCTACGCGGCCGCCGCCGAGGCAGTCATCATCGCCGCGGTCACGCTGGTGCTGTCCTTCGGTTTCCTGCGCGCCGCGAACTCCCGTACCAAGCAGGAGGAAGCACGATGAGTTCTCTTGCCGTCCGCAAGGCCGCTCCGGCCGCGGGCACCACCCCCGGCACCGCCCAAGGGCCGCCCCTGCGCGGCCGGATCGCCCTGGTCCCGACCCTCACCCTGCTGCTCGGCGCGCTCTACTGTCTGCTGCCCGTCGCCTGGGTGGTGATCGCGGCCACCAAGTCGGGCCGCGAGCTGTTCTCGACGTTCACGTTCCTGCCGGGCACCGGCTTCACCCAGAACGTCACGGACCTCAACGCCTACCGCGACGGCATCTACTGGAAGTGGATGGGCAACTCCGCCCTCTACGCCGGGCTCGGCGCCCTGCTGTCGACGGCCGTCTCGGCGGTCAGCGGCTACGCGCTGGCGATCTACCGCTTCCGGGGCCGCGAGACCATCTTCAGCGTCCTCCTGGCGGGCGTGCTGATGCCGCCGGTGATCCTCGCGATCCCGCAGTACCTGCTCCTCGCCAAGGCGGACCTGACGGACTCCTACGCGTCCGTGCTCCTGCCCCTCGTCCTCTCCCCGTACGGCGTCTACCTCGCCCGGATCTACGCCGCCGCGGCCGTCCCCGGTGACGTGGTCGAGGCCGGCCGGATGGACGGCGCGGGCGAGTGGCGGATCTTCACCCGGGTCGCGCTGCCGATGATGGTGCCCGGCCTGGTGACGGTGTTCCTGTTCCAGTTCGTCGCCGTGTGGAACAACTTCCTGCTCCCCTACATCATGCTCAGCGACGACGAGAAGTTCCCGATCACCCTCGGCCTGTTCACGCTCCTGGAACAGGGCTCCAACACCCCGGCCCTGTACACCCTGGTCATCACCGGCGCCCTGCTGGCGATCATCCCGCTGGTCGCGCTGTTCCTGGTCATCCAACGCTTCTGGAGCCTCGACCTGCTGTCAGGAGCCGTAAAGTCGTGACCATGAGCAACACGGGGGGCCGGCGCAAGCCGCCGACGATCCACGACGTCGCGCGTGAGGCGGGTGTCTCGCGGGGCACCGTCTCGCGTGTGCTCAACGGCGGGCACTACGTCAGCCCCTCGGCGGCAGAGGCGGTCAACGCCGCCATTCGCAGAACGGGCTACGTCGTGAACCGGCACGCCCGCTCACTGATCACCGGACGGTCCGACTCGGTCGGCTTTCTGCTGACCGAGCCGCAGGAGCGGTTCTTCGAGGACCCGAACTTCAACGTCCTGCTGCGCGGCTGCACCCAGGCACTCGCCGCGCACGACGTGCCGCTCCTGCTGATGCTCGCCGGCACCAAGGACGAGCGGCGGCGCATCACGCGGTACATCACGGCCGGCCATGTCGACGGGGTGCTGCTGGTCTCCAGTCACTCCGGCGATCCGGTCGCCGAGGAGCTGCGCGAGGCGGGCGTGCCGCTCGTCGCCTGCGGCAAGCCCATCGGCCTCGGTTCCAAGGTGAGTTACGTGGCCGCCGACGACCGCGACGGCGCCCGGGACATGGTCACGCACCTGCTCTCCCTCGGACGGCGCCGGATCGGCATGGT
Organism: Streptomyces sp. NBC_00659; assembly: GCF_036226925.1. Lineage (NCBI taxonomy): Bacteria > Bacillati > Actinomycetota > Actinomycetes > Kitasatosporales > Streptomycetaceae > Streptomyces > Streptomyces sp. NBC_00659. Next base: position 1,381,266 of record NZ_CP109031.1, read on the forward strand.
CACCGGCCCGCTGGACACCCCCGGCGGTGTCGAGCGTCTGGCGGGCTACCGGGAGGTGCTCGCCGAGGCGGGCGTCGAGGCCGACGACCGTCTCATCGCCTCCGGCGACTACAGCCGCGCCAGCGGCGAGGCGGGCGCCGAACAGCTCCTGGACCGCGCACCGGACATGGACGCCGTGTTCGTCGCGTCGGACCTGATGGCCCAGGGCGTGCTGACCGCGCTCCGCAAGGCGGGCCGCCGGGTCCCGGAGGACGTCGCGGTCGGCGGCTTCGACGACTCCCCCGCCGCGACGGCCGCGACCCCGGCCCTCACCACCATCCGCCAGCCCTGGGACCGCATCAGCTCCGAGATGGTCCGGGTCCTCCTCGCCCAGATCGGCGGCGAGGATCCGGCGGCGGTGATCCTGCCGACGGAGCTGGTGCGCCGCGAGTCCACCTGAGCGCCGCACCGGTCAGGATTCGAGAAGCCGTACCCGCCTGCCCCGGCTTAGCGTGAAAGGGCCGCCGGATCGCCGACGGCACCACAGCCGGCCGCCACGGCCGCCATGCAGCGCACAGGAGTCGAGATGACCGCCGGAGTCAAGACCATCATCTACCCCGTCAAGGACATCGCGAAGGCGAAAGCCCTGTTCACCCTGCTGCTCGGGGTGGAGCCCTATGTGGACGAGCCGTACTACGTCGGTTTCAAGGACGCAGGCCAGGATGTCGGCCTCGACCCGAACGGCCACTCCAAGGGCCTGACCGGCCCGGTCCCCTTCTGGCACGTCGACGACATCAAGACGACCCTGGCGGCCCTGCTCGAAGCGGGCGCCGAGACGCTCCAGGAGGTCCAGGACGTGGGCAACGGCCGGCTGGTCGCGTCGGTGAAGGACGCGGAAGGCAACCAGTACGGGCTCATCGAGGACCCCACCACCTGACAGGGGGCACGGGCGGGGGCGGGCGGCGCGGATGCCGGAGGTGTCGCGGGTGGTACGGGCGGCGCGGATGCCGGAGGCGGTACGGGCGTCAGGGGTCTCGTAGGCGACTGGATGCAGGCACACTAATTGCACACTCAACTAGTGGCCCGATCTCTGTTACCGTTCAGTTATGGCAACGAAAACGCCAGGTTCCCGGCTGGAGGACCAGTGGCGGGACATCCTCTCGGTGCACGCCCGCACGATGTGCGAGATCGACCGCGTGCTGCATCCGCACGGCCTGGGAGCCAGTGATTTCGAGGTCCTGGACATCCTCGTATCGGAGACGGTCACGGAGCCCGGCGAACATTGCCGGGTGCAGAACATCGCGGACCGGGTCCATCTGAGCCAGAGCGCGCTGTCCCGTCTCATCGGCCGGCTGGAGAAGGACGGCCTGGTGGAACGCACCATGTGCCAGGAGGACCGTCGCGGAGTGTGGGTCGCGCTCACCCGAAAGGGCCGCGAGCTGCACGCCGAGGTGCTCCCCCTTCAGCGGTCCGCGCTCGACCGCATGCTGAACGGCTGATCCACCCGCCCCGGGCTTCGCCGCTACCGCGCCAGCAGCGTGCGCACTCCCTCGGAGGTGAGCGTGAGGCCGTGCGGTGAGGCCGCGTCGATGACGAGGTCCAGATCGGCCGAGGGCCACTGGGAGGCGAGCGCGGCCAGGGGCACGAGACGGTAGCGGGAGACGGAGGGCAGGAGCTCGGCCAGCTCCTGCTCCGAGGTGAACACCGGAACCACCTGTCCGCCTTCCGGGTCGTCCAGGACGGGCAGTGCCACGGCGTGGGGGTCGGCGATGTCCTCGTCCGAGGCGTCGTCCGGCACGGGCACCAGGACGTCGCTGCCGGCGAGGGTGTCCAGCGCGGCGGTGTCGTCGGTGTCCACGGCGAGGGTGTCCAGCGCCTCCTGTGCGGGCGTCGCCGCGCGTGCGGTGGGGTGGTTGTTGTTCAAGGGCGTGTCCATGGCAGATCCCCGGTTCGTGGCGGGCGGGCGGCCACCCGGGCCGGTCTGGCTCCCGGGCATGTCGACGGTCACGTACCCAGCGCTCCGCACGCCATTCATCCTGGGCCCCGCCGGCTGCGGTGTCCCGCCCGGGCGTGGGGAGCCCGGGCGGGACCACGGTGACCGCCGCTTCCGTACGGGTCCGACGGTCGCGGGCTACTTGAGGTAGGGCCCGTCCGTTCCGATCTTTCCGGGGCCGTTCAGCACGTAGACCCGCAGGTTTCCCTTCCCCGGCGCGGCCACCGACAGGGTGCCGCCGGTGACGGTTTTCACCGCGCCGGTGACGGCGTCCGTGTAGGTGCCGTTCGGGATGCCGGTGAACGTCGCGTCGCCGGTGACCGTGACGAGGGCGAAGCTGTCGGTGGACCCGCTGGTGTAGCGGCGCTTGAAGGCCATCGAGCCGCTGATGCCGTCCGTCGAGTACTGCCCCGACTGCAGGGCCGGGATCGCCCGGCGGATCTGGTTGAGCCGCTGGAGGTGCTTGACCAGCGGCTGTGCGAGGGTCGTCGCGACCTCACCGCTCGCGGAGTCGGCCTTGCCGAAATCGGAGGCCGTGACGCTCCCCGCGAGATGGTCGCCGTAGTAGGCGCGCCCGGTGGTCGCCAGCGGGCAGGTCGGCCCGCAGTCGATCTGCTTGCCCGCCTGGAACTCGATCTCCGATCCGTAGTACAGCGTGGGGATGCCGCGGAAGGTCCACATCAGGGACATGTTCTCGGCCCAGGCGTCGGTGCCGCCGCTGTAGCGGGTGCTCGACTTGTTCGGGCCGTAGTCGTGACTGTCGACGTAGACGACGTTGTACGTGGCGTCGTTGACGGAGTCGTCGGAGTCCTTGCCGTTGCTGTAGGCGTTCTGCGCGTCACCGAAGTTCATGTGCATGCGCATGTCGATGATGTTCATCCCGGAGAACTGGCTGCGGTCCGGGGTGTGGTAGCTGTTTCCGCTCAGGAAGGCGTTGGCCGAGGTCGGCTGGCTGCCGGTGCCGAGCTGCTCCTCGTAGTTGTACTGCTCGATCGCCGCCGTCACGTCGTCCGCGCTGTACTCCTTGCGTTCCTTCCAGGTGAAGAACTGCGCCGAGTGGTTCACCGAGCCGCGGTTCCACTTGTCGTTGACGAAGGCGCCGACCTCACCGAAGACGAAGAAGTTCTTCGCCGCCTCCGTGCCGAACCGCTGGGTGACCCGGTCGTAGATGGCCGGCAGGAAGCGGCGGTTCCAGGTGACGCGCGGGATGTGGACGGCCGTGTCGACGCGGAATCCGTCGACGCCCATGTCGATGTACTTGTCGTACGCGCCGATCAAGTAGTTCTGGACGGTGGCGTTCTCGGTGTTGAAGTCGGCGAGGTCCTCGTGCAGCCAGCACGAACGGGAGTCCTCGCCCTCCCAGTTGCCGATCCAGCACTGGTGGTAGTACGCCTTCGGGAACATGCCCGAAGTGGGGCTGGGCCACTGGCAGTTGTATACGGTGTAGCCCTCGGCGCTCTTGCCTCCGGTGGGCTTGCCCCAGTTGAGGCAGGTGTTGCCGGAGGGTTCGGCGGTCGACCACAGGTCGCCGTTGTAGTACGACTTCCCGGACTTGGGCTCGACGGTGAGGCCGTCGTACTCGAAGCCCTCGTTCTTCTCGTCGTAGTACCAGCTCCACTGCGTGTCCCGCACGCCGTACACCGTCGGGGTGAACAGGCCTTTGGCGCCCCAGCGGGAGCTGTGGTTGTAGACGACGTCCTGGTAGATCTTCATGCCCTTGGCGTGCGCCGCGTTGATCAGGTCCTGGTAGGAGGCGCCGGCCGACTCCAGGCGCGGGTCGACCTTGTAGAAGTCGTAGCCGTGATAGCCGTGGTAGTCGTAGTCGGAGCGATTGAGGACGACCGGGGTGATCCAGACGGCCGAGAACCCGAGCGCCTTGATGTAGTCGAGTTTGCCGACGAGACCCTTGAAGTCGCCGCGGAACATGGGGTCGTTGTTGGCCGCGTTGCCCGACTTGACGTCCTGGCTGCCGCCGCGGTTGTTGGAGCTGTCGCCGTCGTAGAAGCGGGCGGTGAGGACGAAGTAGATCGGGTCCTTGCGCGGGTCGGTTCCAAGAGGCGTCCCCGAGGCCGGTGCGGGGGCCTTCTCCCCGGTCGTGACGGTGGCCGCGGCGGAGGCGGGCGAGGTGTTCCCGGCCGCGTCGACGGCCTTCACCGTGTAGGTGTACTGGGTCTTCTCCTCAAGTCCCGTGTCGGAGTACACCGTCGAGCCGACGTCGGTGACGACGCTTCCCTTGGTGCCACCCGTGCGCGTGAGTTGATACTTCGTCACGGCGGTGTCGTCGGTCGCCGGGTCCCAGCTCACGACCACCGAGGTGTTGGTGGCGGTCGCCGTGACCTTCGTGGGCGCGGTCGGTGCCTCGGTGTCGGGCTCTTCGGCGGCGCACGGGTCCTTGGCGCCGGCGGTGACGGTCCGGTCCTTCACCGTCGTGGTGCCGGCCGGGATCGCGTAGTCGGTGCCGTTGTTGTTGTCCCAGACGCCGTTGCCGTTGTTGAAGGCCGCCTTGAGCGAGGTCGCCGTACCGATGTCGAGGGTCTTCTTCCACCAGCCGGTGCAGGCGGTCTCCATGCCGACGCCGGGGGCCGTCGTCCAGGTGCCGCCGGTGGGCGCGTAGTGGATGTTGGCCGTGGTCCAGCCGGAGGTGGCGGTCGAGTAGTACACGGTGGCCTGGTTGCCGCTGCCCGTACCGGTGTCGGCGCACGGGTCACTGTGGGCGATGACACCGTCCTTGACGGTGATCGTGCCGGTGCCCAGCGCGTAGTTGCTGCCGCCGTTGTTGTCCCAGGTGCCGCTTCCGTTGTTGAAGGTGGCCTGGAGCCCGGCGGCCGAGCCGAGGTCGACGGTCTTCTTCACCCAGTCCGTGCAGGCCGCCTCCATCTGCACTCCCGGCACCGTGGTCCAGGAACCGCCGTCCGGGGCGTAGTGCAGGTAGGTGGCGGGCCAGTTCTTGGTCTTCGTGTAGTAGAAGACGGTCGCCGTCGTGGAGGTGGCGGCCGTGCTCTCCATGGGGACGGCCCCCGTGTCCGGCGGGGTGAGTCCGAACAGTCCGGTCACCGCCAGGAGCGCCATGAGCACTCTCAGCGGTGGTCGTTGACGTCTGCGGCGCATGGTGCGGCTCCAATGCGGGTGCGGGGAAGGGGAGTTGCCTTGCAAGAAGAACCGGCAAGTTCCTGAAAGGGCTTGCGGCCCGGAAGCTACAGGTCCATGACAGCCACGTAAAGAGATGTGACACGACCTCGACACACGGTGCGCACCGGCGCCCCCGGTCCGGTGAAGGTCAAGAAACCCCCGGGCGCGGGCAATCCCCTCGTCACGCGGTGAGAAGCTGTGGCCTGACCGGCGTATTCAGGGCGGGAGGGCATCCTCGGCCGCGCCCTTCCCCGACCGGAGGTACATCGAGCATGACCGTCACCAAGGAAGCCCCGCCGCCGGTCCGGCGCCAGGACGCGGACGACCAGGGCCGGCAGGGCTGGCACCTCGACTCCCCGCTCGCCCTGACCATGCTCCTGCTGCTGGTCGTCGCGTCGCAGGGGCCGATCCGCGGAGCGCTGTCCGCACCGGTGATGCAGAGCTGGATGACCGTGTTCGTCGCGGTGGTGGTCCAGGCCCTGCCCTTCCTCGTCCTCGGCGTCCTGCTGTCCGCGGTCATCGCGGTGTTCGTCCCGCCGTCGTTCTTCGCCCGAGCGCTGCCGAAGCGGCCGGCGCTCGCGGTGCCGGTCGCAGGGATGGCCGGGGCGGTCCTGCCCGGCTGCGAGTGCGCCTCCGTACCGGTCGCGGGGGCGCTGGTGCGCCGCGGGGTCACCCCGGCCGCGGCCCTGGCGTTCCTGCTGTCCGCCCCGGCGATCAACCCGATCGTGCTGACCGCGACGGCCGTCGCCTTCCCCCGCAACCCCGAGATGGTTCTCGCCCGCTTCGTGGCCAGTCTCCTCGTGGCCTGTTCGATGGGCTGGCTGTGGCAGCGTCTCGGCCGCAGCGACTGGCTGCGCCCACCGGCCCGCCCCGCGCACGACGGCCTCGGCAAGGGGGCCGCGTTCTGGGGCTCGGTGCGGCACGACGTCATGCACGCGGGCGGGTTCCTCGTGCTGGGCGCGATGGCCGCCGCGACGCTCAAGTCCGTCGTACCGGCGAGCTGGCTGCACGCCGCGGCCGGGAATCCGGTGGTGTCCGTCCTGGCCCTGGCGGTCCTGGCCGTGCTCCTGTCGATCTGCTCCGAGGCCGACGCCTTCGTCGTCGCCTCGCTGACCCAGTTCTCGCTCACCGCCCGGCTGGCGTTCCTCGTCGTCGGCCCGATGATCGACCTGAAGCTCTTCGCCATGCAGGTCGGCACGTTCGGCCGCGGCTTCGCGGCACGGTTCGCGCCCACCACCTTCGCCCTGGCGATCCTCATGTCCGTACTGATCGGGGCGGTGCTCCTGTGAACCGGCAGGCCCAGGCGGCCGTACTCTTCCTCCTCGGCGCGGCGGTGCTGCACGCGAGCGTCACGGATCTCTATCTGCGGTACGTCAAGGCCGGGTTGCGGCCCCTGCTGCTCGCGGCCGGTGTGGTGCTCATCGTCACGGCCCTCGCCACGGTCTGGTACGAGGTACGCGAACACCGGAAGGCCTCCGCCGACCGGTCCGGCGACGGACACGACGCCGAGGACATGCACGGGCACGGGCACGAAGACGCCGAGCACGGGCACGGACAGGGGCAGGACACCGAGCACGGGCACGGACACACGCATCGGGAACCGCGGATCTCATGGCTCCTCGTCCTCCCGCTGCTCGCGCTCATCCTGGTCGCCCCGCCCGCCCTCGGCTCCTACAGCGCGATGCGCACCGGTACGGCACTCCAGGCCCCCTTCGGCTACGCCAAGCTGCCCGCCGGTGACCCGGTCCCCCTCGGACTGGTCGACTACGCGAGCAGGGCGGCGTACGGCCACGGCCGCTCCCTCGACGGCCGGCAGGTCAAGATCACCGGTTTCGTCGCGCTCGACAGCGCCGGCGCTCCCTATCTCGTCCGCATGGCCCTCAACTGCTGTGCCGCCGACGCCCAGCCGGTCAAGATCGGCCTGTCCGGACAGATTCCGCCCGTCCTGCGGCCCGACACCTGGCTCGAAGTCACCGGCCGCTACACGCCCAAGCGCACGAAGGACCCGGTCAACGGCGGGCTCATCCCGTACCTCGACGTCAGCTCGGCGAGGCCGGTCCCGACGCCGCGCGATCCGTACGACGAGAGCTGGAACAACTGAGCCGAGAGGGGCGGGACGGATCCACGACGGCCCGCCCCGGGCTCAGTCCTTCCGCTCCGGGAGATAGCTCGCCAGACCACGCAGGATGATCTCCAGACCGATGTCGAACCGCTCGTCGGAGGAGTCCGTCACCATCACCCCGGCCAGGGCACGCAGATGGGGGAAGTCCGCCGCAGGCAGGGACGCGAAGTAGTTCTGCATCTCGTCGGCCATCTCACGCCAGTCGGGGCGGGCCAGGGAGGAACCGTCACCGCCGTGCCGGGCGGCCCGGTCCTGCCACATGCCCTCCTCCAGGACGAACCCGTCGATGTAGGTGGAGATGAGGTCACCGGCCTCCGCCGCGATGCGGTCGGGCAGTCCGGCGGTGCGGAAGACGGCGAGCAACGCCTCGACGTGCGGCAGCAGTTCGGCGGTGAAGGGGACATGGGCCATGGAGATCCTGGCCATGTCGCGATGGGACAACAGACGCTGCCGCCCGACGCGGGCGTAGTCCCGCACCTGCTCCCGCCACCGCTCCGGGTCGGGTTCGGGCATCGTGAAGCCGTCGAAGAGCCGGGTGTACATCAGCTCCAGGAGGTCGTCCTTGGAGCTGACGTAGGCGTAGAGGGCGGAGACCGCGACCTCCAGTTCGGCCGCCACCTGACGCATCGACAGCTTGTCGAGACCGGACCGGTCCAGCACGACGAAGGCGGCCTCGACGATGCGTTCGCGCGAGAGCGGCGCGCGCACCGGGGTGACGCGGGCTCGGACGGGACGCTCGCGCTCCCAGGGGGACGGCGGGGGTGATTCGGGGGTGCCGGCGGCCGCGTCACTCATGACGACAGTCTAGGCGTCGGAGAGCAGCGTTCTCCCCTGGAGAGCGGCGTTCACCACCACCCAACGCGATATATCTTGTCGTCGTCGCGGAGTTGCGCTATATCTTAATGAACGCCGTTCTCTTGCCGAGCAGTGTTCTGTTGATGATCACTGTTCTGTTAGGGTGAACGGTGTTCACCGGCGTCTCGTCCGCTGCTTCTCCCTCGTGACGGCAAGCCGGGCAGCCACATCCATCCGCCCCACCGCGCCCCGGCCGTACCCCGGCGCGGCCTCTTCGCGAGGAGTTCCCGATGTCCACCACCGGTGTCGCGTCCGCCGAGACGCCCATCGACTCACCAGCGCCCTACCGGTGGCGCTGGGCTGCGCTGTTCGTGATCCTCGCGGCCGAGGTGATGGATCTCCTCGACGCCGTCGTCACGAACATCGCCGGTCCCTCCATGCGGGCCGACCTCGGCGGCGGCGCCTCCACACTCCAGTGGCTCGCCGCCGCCTACACCCTCTCGATGGCCGTCGGGCTCGTCACCGGAGGACGGCTCGGGGACATTCACGGTCGCCGCACGATGTTCCTGGTCGGAGCCGCCGGCTTCACCGTGGGTTCGCTGCTGTGCGCGGTGTCCGTGTCCCCCGGGATGCTGATCGGCGCGCGGATCGTCCAGGGACTGTTCGGCGCCGTGATGCTGCCGCAGGGCCTCGGCATGATCAAGGAGATGTTCCCGCCGAAGGAGTCGCAGAAGGCCTTCGGCATGTTCGGCCCGGTCATGGGCCTGTCCGCGGTGTGCGGACCGATCCTGGCGGGCTGGCTGGTCGACGCCGACTACTTCGGTACCGGCTGGCGCATGATCTTCCTCGTCAACCTGCCGCTGGGCGCCGCGGCGATCCTCGGCGCCGTGCGCTACCTGCCGAGGGGCAGGTCCGACAGCAAGCCGCGCCTCGACATCCCCGGCATGATCCTGGTCTCGCTGGCCGCGCTGCTCATCATCTTCCCGCTGGTCCAGGGGCGTGAGTACGACTGGCCCGTGTGGACGTTCCTGATGATGGGCACCTCCGTCGTCGTCTTCGTCGCCTTCGCCGTGTACGAGTCGCGGCGCAGCAGGGCCGGTCTGGACCCGCTGGTCGTCCCGAGCCTCTTCCGCAAGCGCGGCTTCAGCGGCGGCATGATCCTCGGGCTGGTCTTCTTCTCGACCATGCAGGGCTTCATGCTCGTCTTCAACCTCTACACCCAGCTCGGCCTCGGCTACTCGCCGCTCAAGGCGGGCCTGGTGATGGTGCCCTGGTCGGGCGGCATGATCGTCGGCTTCGGTATCGCCCAGGGAGTGGTCCGGTTCGGCCGGACCGTGCTCCAGGCGGGCGCGCTGGTCATGGCGCTCGGTGTCTTCGGCGTCTGGCTGACCCTCGACCAGGTGGGGTCCGGCGTCGGCCCCTGGCAGCTCCTGCCCTCGCTGCTCGTCACGGGCATCGGGATGGGCCTGCTCATGGCCCCGTTCTTCGACATCGTGCTCGCCAGCGTGGAACAGCACGAGACGGGGTCGGCGTCCGGAACGATGACCGCGGTCCAGCAGCTCGGCGGCGCCTTCGGCGTGGCCATCCTCGGCACGGTGTTCTTCGGTCTGCTGGGCGGCGGGATCGCCACCGCCGTCGACCACCGCTCGGACGACCTGCGAGGACAGCTGACCGCCGCGCATGTCGCACCCGCGGCCCAGGAACGCATCGTGTCCGGCCTGCGCACCTGCACCTCGGACCGTGCCACGGCCAAGGACCCCGCCGCGACCCCTGCGTCCTGCGCGCGCCTGGAGAAGGACACCCGGTCCGCCGTCACCTCGCCCGAGGACGGCGCCCGGATACCCGCCGCGCTGCAGGCCACCGCGTCGTCGGCCTTCCGGAGCGGTTTCGGCTCCGTCATGCAGACGCTGCTCTGGATCGTCGACGGCATGCTGGCCCTGACGTTCCTGCTCGCGTTCCTCCTGCCGCGCCACGCGCGCCCCGAGGAATCCGCCGGACACTGAGCCCCGGCGGCGCCGACGCCGGCGATGTCACCTTCGGCTTCGGCTTCGGTGAACCGCAATGGCTTCGGTGAACGGCAACGGCTTCGGTGAACGGAACGGCCGGGCACTCCCCAGGGGGTGCCCGGCCATCCCGGTTTATGTGCGGTCGGCACCCGGGCCGACACCCGGGGCCAACCCCGAGCCGGTGCGCGCGGAGCGCGACGCGTACCGTGCAAGCGGGTGGACACGCGCCCGGGAGGGCGAGAACCGGTGATCCGGGCGCGTCACCCCGCGGCACCGCTCACCCGGCGGCCCCGCCGTCACACCCGACCGACGTGCCCGTCCGCACGTCCGGAACCGTCCCGAACCGTCTCGGACTACCCGCACCGTCCCGGAGGAACGAGCCCGTGCTCACGTCGTACGCAGCCCACTTCGACACACCCGCCGGGTATCTCGACTTCGCACGGTTCGGCCCGCCGTCACGGGACGCCGTGGCCGCCACCGCGCGAGCCATGGAGGAGTCCGCCCGCGCAGATCACACCACCGTGGACGGCCTGATGCGCGCGGAAGCGGTCGCACGGGACACGGCCGCGCGTCTCGCGGGCACCGACAGCCGGCACACCGTACTGCTCCCCAACGCCTCCACCGGACTGTTCCACGCCGCCCTCGGCATCCCGGAGGGTGTGGTCCTCGCGCCGCGCTCCGACTTCCCCGCCAACCACTATCCGTGGCGCCGTACCGCCGACCTGGGCCGGGCCACACCCCGCTGGCTCGACCCGGCGACCGGCGGCGGGGTCACCCCCGAACTGGTCCGTGCCGCCCTGACCGACGACGTCGTCGCCCTGTCCGTCAGCGCCGTCGACTTCCGCACCGGATTCCGCGTCGACCTCGCGGCACTGCGCGAGACGATCGGACCGGACCGGCTGCTGATCGTGGACGCCATCCAGGCGTTCGGCGTGGCCGCGATGGACTGGAACGCGGCCGACGTGGTGGTGGCGGGCGGTCAGAAGTGGCTGCGCGCGGGCTGGGCGACCGGTTTCGCGGCACTGTCCGACCGCGCGCTGGAGTCCCTGGAACCGGTCCTCACCGGCTGGACGGGCGTCGAGGACGTCGGTCTCTTCGACGGCGCGGAACACCCGCCCGCGACGGACGCGCGGCGATGGTCGATCACCAATCTCAGCCCGGTGACGGCCGCCGCGTTCGCCGCCGCGCTGGACCTCGTGGAGCGACACACCGTCACGGCGATCGAGGCCGCCATCGCCACCCGGATCGCCGAACTCACCGAGGCCGTCGCCGCACACGGCGGCCGCGTCCTCTCCCCCGCCGACCCGGCACGCCGCGCGGGCATCCTCTCCTTCACCATGCCGGACCACGATCCGTCCGTCGTCGCGAAGGCTCTGCACGCCGAGGGCGTCACCCCGACAGTGCGCGCCGACTCGCTCCGGCTCTCCCCGCACGCGTCGACCCCGCCGGAGGCTTCCGAACGGGTGGCGGCGGCCCTGTCGTCGCTGGGGAACTGAGTCCGCTTCAGCCCAGAGATACGGCGGGACAGTTCCGCCTCGGCTCCTGGAGCGCCGGCCCGAATCGAAGCGCATCGGGGCGAGGCGGAGGTTCCGACGACCGCACCACCAGCACGCCGGATCGAGCTCCGGCGCCCGGCTCAGCCGCACATGCCCATGCCCGTAGCCGCCATAGGGCGAGTGGCCGGCAGGGAAACCCGTACGCTGCGAGGGTGACCCGCATGATCGTGGCAGCAGGAGGAGGGGGCGACGCAGTCGCCGCCGCAATGCTCGACGCAGCCCTCTACGGGGGTGACGACCGTCCGGCGGTGATCCTCACGTACGCGTGGGACCGCCTCCTGATCGACCCTGTGCCGGGACCCCGAGGACCGGAGAACTTCACGGGTCTGCGTTCCCTCACGCGAAGCGTCTGGACCGTCCCTGCCGACGCGAAGCCCATCGCCCCCGCAGGCTCGACCCTCCCTCGCCTGGCAGCCGAACTCCCCCACACCTTCGCCCTGATCGACCCCCTGCACGGCGCCGAGGGCATCACACGCCAGCTCGAAGAACTCGTCGAGCACCTGGCCCCCGAGTCCATCGACCTCCTGGACGTGGGCGGCGACATCCTCGCCAAGGGCGACGAGCCCACCCTGCGCAGCCCGCTCGGCGACGCCCTCACCCTGGCCGCTTGCTGCCAAGTCAACGCGCCGGTCAGGCTCCTGGTCGCCGGTCCCGGCCTGGACGGAGAACTCCCCGCAGAGCTTCTGGCCGACCGAATGGACCCCGCAACCCTGACGCTCACGGCCGAGCACGTCGAACCGATCAGCTCAGTCCTGGAATGGCACCCGTCCGAGGTGACCGCGATGCTGGCAGCCACAGCCCGCGGAGTACGCGGATTCTGCGAAATCAGGGACGCCGGCCTCCCGGTCCCGCTCACCGACGAAGGCCCCACCGTCCACGAAGCGGACCTGAACGACGCCCTCAACCGCAACGAGCTCGCGCGCGCCATCCTCGCAACCGAAACCCTCGCCGAGGCGGAGCAGCACAGCCGCGAGATCTGCGGCTACTCGGAGATCGACTACGAGCGCAACAAGGCCAATTGGCTCGACAGCCGGCCGGAACAGAAGATCGACCCGGAAGCCACGCTCCGCCGACTCGACCAGTTCGAGGCCCAGGCCCGCGACCGCGGCAACACCCACACGACGTTCCGCAGGATCACCGAAGCCCTCGGCCTCAACGGCAAGCAGCGCCAGGACCTCAGAGCCCTGCTGCTCCGCAGCCGTCCGGAGCAGTACGAAGCCCCGCTGTGGCGCTTCACGTGAGAGACGACCACAGGCTTCCGGCCGACTCCGACCTGACCAGTGCCCACGGGGTACTCACCCGAACCAACTGGGCTGCGCTGCAACACGCTTATGGACGAGCCGCGGATGCACCCGAGATGCTGATCGCACTACTGAATACCGATCAGGGCGTGAGAACCAAGGCGCTGGGCGACCTGCACGACGTCTTGCACCACCAGAACACGATCTATGAGGCGACGGTGCCCACGGCCCGGTACGTGGCCGCGATCCTCTCCGATCCGAGGACGATGCTTCCGGTCGACAAGGTCCGAGGAACCTTTCCCGGATGTATGCGCGCCAAGCTGCTGACCGGGCCATAAAGGTCTCCGGGGACAAGCAAGAGTTGCGACCCGATCCCTTCAGAATCCATGGATGAACTCGTCGGCCCCGTTTGGTAATTGAACGAATTTCGTCCTCCACGGCAGGGTGCAACTACCCTGTGGGCGGCGGCAGCCCGGGAATCACGCGACCGCATCGAGGCCCTGGCCCCCGGACCAGCGGCGGCAGGGTCCACGGCCGCGGTGTCAGTCCGCTGAAGTATCCTTCCCGCCACCGCACACCGACTGGGAGGACCGAGAGAATTGACTGGCCTGGCTGCTTTTCCACTGCCTTTTCATGCTGCCCGTTCCATATCGTTCGCGACACCGCGAACGCTGCGGGAACTTGAGATGATGCAGTGCAGCGCACACATTCGGGCGAAGCCGGCGTGGTTCGACAAGATGAACGACGCCGACATCGTGGCCCGGTGGACGCAAGAGGCGGTCGCGCAGGGCCTCACCGAAGCGCAAGTCTCTTACGTGCTTGCCGAACTCGCGCATTACGCCGCGCTGCGGGACGGACGAACCGGCGTCGAGGTGTCCGCCGTCGACGGGGTGTGGCAGTCGGACACCCTGGTCGACGACAAGCTCGGAGCCCGACTGCGCGAAGCGGTTCAGGTTCTGGAGCAGGTCCCCGAAGCAGAACGGGACTGGCATCCCGGATCCGACGGCCAGGTACTGGATCTGGTACACCCCTCGCTGTTCTGCCTGGTGAGAGGGGTGAGCGGCGGGCCCGAGCGGGCATGGCAGAACCCGACGAGCCGCTACTCGAAGTACGAGTTCTCGGAGAAATTCCAGTGGCTGCCCACGGACGTCGACGTCAGTGACGACGGCGATGTCACCTTCCGTTCGTACGTCAACAACGTCCACCCCGAGACTCATCGCGAACTGGCCTCCGTCCTGACGGACTTGTTCGCACGCATGCGCCCGCTGCTGGAGAACGTGCTCACCGATCTGCGCCATCCGCGGCCCTTGCGGATCGAGGCCAATCCTTACGGGTGGTACGAGTCGCGGGAGCCGGAGTATCCGGACAAGTCCTCCTACAGTGATGGTGAGGCCTACGATGAAGCCCTCCGTGCATGGTCGGAGGCCCATGACCTCTGGTGGGAGACCCGCCGCCCGACCATCCCGGACGCCCCGGCCTTCACCCGGCCCGAGTTGCCTGACGAATCCGCCCGAGTCGACCTGCGCGGTCGCCGTCTCCAGGTCATCGTCAAGCTCGCCACCATTCATCTCACCCCGGACAAGCCCGAGTACGCCGGCGGATCCTGGCATGTCGAGGGGATGTTGAACGAGCGGATCGTCTCGACCGGCATCTACTACTGGGACAGCGAGAACATCACCGAAAGTCGGCTGAGCTTCCGGGCGGCGCTCGACGACCCGAACTACGAACAGAACGACGACAACGGGCTGCGTGAGGTCTATGGCCTGGAGGACGAAGACGCACTGAACCAGATGCTGGGATCGGCATCGACCCCAGAGGGCCGCTGTCTGGCGTTCCCGAACATCCTGCAGCACCGTGTCGGCTCATTCCGCCTCACGGACCACACCCGCCCGGGACATCGCAAGATTCTCGCCTTCTTCCTGGTCGACCCGTCGGAAGAGATCACCTCGACGTCCGACGTGCCACCGCAACAACCATGGTCCGACACCTCGACCATGACGCTTGAACAGGCCAAGGCCTACCGCGAACAGCTCATGCAGGAACGCAAGTTCTTCGTCGACGAACACAACGAGCAGCTCTACGAACGAGAGTTCTCGCTCTGCGAGCACTGAATCCTCCCGGTAACCGGTCACGGTCACTGTGCCGGCTTGCGGGCGGTCACCTCCATGATCTGGCCCGCGGGTTGGGGCATGTTCAGGTCGTGGCCGCCGCGCGGAACGGTGGAAGTCCTGCCGGCCTGCGACGGCGCCCAGCCGCCGCAGGCCGGCAGCCGACTCGACTCGGCCTGCGGTCGAGCAGACCTAGCAGGTCTTGCGCACGTAACCGCTGCTGCCCGCCGGTTTGACGTCCACGTCTCGCTGGACGATGCTCAGCGTGCTGCCCCATCCGTTGCAGGCCTTCGACCTGCCGGAGTTGGTGTACTCGATCACTATCACGTTGTTTCCGAAGGCGCTGGTGTAGTCGCCGCACTCGTCGTACTGGCCGCACTCCTCGGCCACGGCGAAGTCCAGGCCGTTGGCGGTGTGGTTGCCTGCCAGCTCGGGAGTGTTCTTCTGGCCGATGGCCAGGTTGTCCGCGTGGGCGCGGGCGGAGAGCAGCTTGACGAACGCCTGCGCGTTGCCGGCCGTCAGGCGATTCCCGGAACGGGTGTAGCTGTCGTAGTTGTCGGGCTCGATCGCCTGGAAACCCTTGCTCCTGCAGCTGTCGATCAGGCTTCCGATCCTGCCGGCGATCCGCTGCCGCTTGGCGTCGGTGCCGATGTCGAGGAAGGCCTCGCCCCAGTCCTCGTCGTAGACGACCTTGCCGGACGCGTCGCGCAGCAGCAGGTCGGGGTCCCACTCGTTCTCGGCACCCGGCTGTGCCTGGAAGGCGTTGACGTAGCAGATGTTGTACAGGCCTGCCGCCGGGGAGGCGGTGTTGTCCCGGGTGACGACCTTCACCCCGGTCGGCGGGGTGTAGGCGCCGCCGATCTGATAGTCGAAGCCGACGTGTGTGGGCGGCAGGGGCACGGATGCGGCCTGCGCGGTGGCCGCCGGGACGACCAGAGCGCCGACCAGCGCTGCCGCGCCGATGACGGTGCCCATGAGCTTGCGGGAAGGGGGGATGAAACGGCTCATGTGGATGAGCTCCCATGGGGGGAGAGGGCACGTCCCCGCCTCGGACGCGCAAGGCCGTCCTGGCGACTTGGGCCGGGCTCGTGGCGCGAGGCCTGCATACCGGCTGGGCGTGTCTCTGAACCGGAGCACGGCTCCGGTGTTGTCCGGAAGTAAAGCGACCGCCTGTAAAGATGTCAACGCCGGACTCCACGCCGACTGGTTCCCGCGTTTCGCGGCGCGAAGGAGGTGATGCCGCCGGGGTTGAGGGTGGCGTCGGGCCGGAGGCTGTCCCGGCGCTCCCAGATGGTGGTCGCGCCCGTGGAGGGAGCGTCCTGGCGGGCAGGACTGTTCCCCTTCATCCACGGCCTGGATGGTGCCGATCCGGAATTCGGATCGTTCGGAGGCTGGGCAACGCTGTGTGCGCCCCCGCATAGTCGTGCCAGTCCCGCACATGGAGTACCGAGGCCGGTCCGAGGCCTCTCATCGGTGTGCGGGAATCCCCTTCATGGCATGCCGTGCGCCCGGCGCACGTCAGGTGTGCCTGCCACCGTGCGAAGTTCCTGGAGCCTCCATGCCCGCTGACGCCCCACCGCCGACCACCGATGTCTCGGGGCCCGCCCACCGGCTCAGGATTTCCCTGCTCATGGCCGGCTCCTGCCTGCCGGTCCTGGGAGCCGTGCTGCTGGCTCCGGTTCTGCCGAAGATGCAGGACCACTTCGAGGGAACCTCAGGTGCCGAGGCGTTGGTGCCCCTGGTTCTGACCATCCCCGCACTGGCGCTCGCGCTGCTCGCGCCGTTCGCCGGAATGATCGTCGACCGGCTCGGGCGCAGGCGTCTGCTGCTCGTGGCCACCGTGGTGTACGCGCTGTGCGGCACGGCCCCTCTGTGGCTCGACTCGCTGGAGGCGATCCTCGCCAGCCGGGTCCTGGTCGGGCTCTGTGAAGCGGCCATCATGACGTGCTGCACCACGCTGATCGGTGACTACTACCAAGGTCTGCAGCGAGCGCGGTACCTGTCCCTGCAGACCATGTGCACCGCGGCGTCCGCGACGGTGTTCTTCGTGGTCGGCGGGGCTGCCGGTTCGGCCGGCTGGCGTGTGCCGTTCTGGCTCTACGCCGTGAGCCTTCTCATCGCTCCGCTCATGGCCATAGCCCTGCCGAGCGCAACGACGCGGACCTCTTCGGAGCATCGGACGCCGCTGGTCCCCGACCCGGAGCGTCACCCGTTCCCGTGGCGGCAGATGCGTGCCACCTGCGCCCTCACGTTCTTCGGAGCGATGGTCTTCTACACCGTGCCCGTAGAGATGTCGTACCTGCTCGACGATCTGGGGATCACCAGTTCCGGAGTCATCGGCCTGGCCACCGCGGTTGCCAGCGCCGCCACCGTCATCGGAGCGATGGTCTTTGCCCGGATGCGTCGTGCCCCGGAACAGGTACTGCCGCCGGTACTCGCCCTGTGCGCCATCGGCTTCGGACTGATGTACCTCGCGGACAACGCCCCGTTCCTGGTGGCGGGAGCGGTGGTCAACTGTCTCGGCACCGGCATGCTGCTGCCGGCCCTGCTGATCCGCGGTATGTCCCGGCTGGAATTCGCCGACCGGGGGCGGGGCACCGGGCTGTGGACGAGCGCGATGTTCGGCGGAACGTTCGTCCTGCCGCTGGCGCTGCTCGGGGTGGAGAAGGCCGTCGGGAGCCTGGCATCGGCTGTGGGCATGCTGGGGGTGGCCGCCGCGCTGGTGGCCGCCGGGCTGGTGTGGGCGCAGCGGCGGACAGCAGGTGTCGGACCGTACATGGATGTGGCGCAGGAACACGCCAGTTGAGGGCAATCGCTCCTCGGCACTCAGAACGGGACGGGCGGCGGCCCAGGAGCAGGGCCCCGGCAACGCCGGGGCCCTGTCGGAACGGGGTACGCGGCCGATGATCAGGCCGGCCGGCAGCCTGCCTGCCTGGTCATGCGACCGGTTGATGAGCAGACCGCCTCCTCGGCGCTCGCACTCACTTTGTTCACAGGATTCCTTCCAAGCGGGCTGAGGGTGACTGTGTTGCCCTGCTCCCCGGGCGATTCATCCGCCGGCCTCCGTGCGCGGAGCGTCCGAGACGGACTTGACGCCTCCGTGTGCGGTGAGGCCGCCGTCGACGGGGATCTCGGCTCCGCTGATGAAGGAGGAGTCGTCCGACAGCAGGAAGACGACGAGCGGGGTGATCTCGTCCACGGTTCCGGTGCGGCCGAGCGGAGTCTCGCGGATGTTGGCCATGCGGAACGCGGGGTGGGCGGAGGCGGTCATCTCGGTCTCGATGTAGCCGGGGTGGACGCTGTTGACGCGGATACCCCGCGGCCCGAGCTCGGTGGCGGCCGTTCGCGACAGACCGCGCAGCGCCCACTTGCTGGCCGTGTACGCGACCGGGTAGTGCGCGGTGAGGGCGGCGGTGGAACCCACGTTGACGATGGAGGCGCCCGGCGGCATCAACGGGCTCAGGTGCTGGATGCCGAGGAGTGGTCCGGTGACGTTGACGGCGTGGACGCGGGCGAAGTCCTCGGGGCGTACCTCGCCGAGGCGGGCACGCCAGGTGATGCCCGCGTTGTTGACCAGGCCGTGGACCTGTCCGTACGACTCCTCCAGCTCCGCGGCGAGCTGGGACCAGTCGCTCTCACTGGTGACGTCCAGATGGCGGCAGCCGGGGGCGGCGGCGATGTCGGTGGCGATCACCTGGGCGCCGGCGCGGGCCAGTGCTTCCGCCTCGGCGGCGCCCTGTCCTCGGGCCGCGCCGGTGACCACGACGACCTTGCCGAGCAGCGGCGTGGGGTGCGGGGCGGACGCGACGCCGGTCACGGGCGCTCCCGGCCGCGCCGGCGGCCGGCCGGGAGCGGCAGGACGTCAGGACCGGCCACCACGGTGTTGGAGACGGCGCCGATGCCCTCGACGGTGAGCGTGACGGTGTCGCCGGGCCGCAGCGGCGGCGGGTCCTGCCGCCCGCGGACGCCCCACAGTTCGGCGAGGCAGCCGCCGTTGCCGCAGGTACCGGAGCCGAGTACGTCGCCGGGCACCACCCGCGTGCCGCGTGAGGCGTAGGCGACCATCTCCTCGAAGGTCCAGCTCATGTTGGACAGCAGGTCCCTGCCGATGACCTGGCCGTTGACCTCGGCGGTCAGGGCCAGGCGCAGGAAACCGTCGGTGTCGCGGTACGGCTCCAGTTCGTCGGCCGTGACGAGATACGGGCCGAGTGTGGTTGCGGTGTCCTTGCCCTTGCAGGGGCCGAGCCCCACCTTCATCTCGGCGGACTGCAGGTCGCGGGCCGACCAGTCGTTGAAGACGGTGTAGCCGACGATGTGATCGCGGGCCTGTTCCGGGGTGAGGTCGCTGCCCTCACGGCCGATGACGGCCGCGACCTCGAGCTCGTAGTCGAGCGCGGCCGATCCGGGCGCCATCGGGATGTCGTCGGACGGACCAAAAACCGCGTGCGGGTTGGTGAAGTAGAAGGTCGGTGCCGCGTACCACTGCTCGGGCACGCCGCTCGCACCGTTCACGGAGCGCCGGACGCCCTCGACATGTTCCTCGAACGTGACGAAGTCCCGTACGGAGGAGGGCTGGAGCGGTGACAGGAGCCGCACCTGGGACACATGCGGTCCGGGCGGTACGTCCAGGGCGGCGGCGCCGGCATCCAGGAGGCCCGGCAGGCCGTCGCCGGTGCGGATCAGTTCGGTCAGTGAGCGGGCCCCCGGTACGGGGTACAGGGTGCCGTCCTCTTCGACGACGGCGACGCAAGGGCGGTGGTGGTGTTCGTAGGTGGCGAAACGCATGAGGGGTGCCTCTCCTGGCGGGCGGAGTGGCCGGGGGCGTGGGCGGACGGCGTCAGGGCAGGGACAGGGCCGCACACGCCCCCGGGATCAAGGGGCCGGTGACGGACGCTCAGACCGGCGGGGCGATGAAGACGCCGCGGTCGGGGTCGTTGAACGACTCCTTGGCGACGAGTTCGTTCATCGCGTTGGCGGTGCCCCACTGGTCGGTGACCTCGGGCTGGGAGAAGTCGTAGACGTGCGGGTGCCAGGTGTCCTCGTCCAGTTCCTCCAGCTCCGTCGTGTACTCGACGGTGTTCCCGTGCGGGTCGAGGAAGTAGGTGAACGTGTTGTCGCCCGCCATGTGCCGGCCGGGGCCCCAGATCTTGCGGAATCCGGCGCGGGTGACGCGGCCCGATCCGCGCATGTACTCGTCGATCCCGCGCATCTCGAAGGAGATGTGGTGCAGGGCGGTGTGCGGCCCCTGGGCGATGGCCATGGAGTGGTGCTGGTTGCTGATCCGCATGAAGTGCATGACCTCGCCCATGTGCGGCGAGGACAGCGTGTCGGACAGTGCGAAGCCGAGGTGGGTCTCGTACCACTGACGCGTCCGGTTCAGATCCGGGGAGTTGAGGACCACGTGCGAGAGCTTGACGGGGATGGCTTCCCGTTCCTCGATCTTGCGGTGGCGGCGGACCGCGACATCCGCGGAGACCTCGATGGCGCGCCCGTCGACGTCGAAGAAGCGGAAGCCGTATCCGCTGCCGGGGGTGTCGAGCTTGCCGGGCTGCGAGATCAACTGCACGTCACCGGCGGCGAGTTGTTGGGCGAGAGTGTCCACGGCGGCCGGGTTCGCCGCCCCGTAGGAGACCAGGTCGAGGCGCTTCTCGTCGGCCTTGCGCAGTCGCACCACGTAGTTCTCGGGCGATCCCTCGGCGGCCAGGAAGGAGATGCCGGAGTCCTCGGCGACCTTGGTCAGACCCCAGACACCGGAGTAGAAGTCGAGCTGCTTGTCGTAGTCGGGCACAGCAAGGTCGACATGGCGCAGGTGGGTGAGCAGGCGAGGCATGGTGTCAGTCCTTCCGCTGGAGGAGCGCGGCGGCATTGCCGCCGCGCACGGCATCGAAGTCGGCGTCGGTCAAATGCGCGGCGCGCAGGGCGCCCACCGGATCGTCGGTGCCCATGTCGAAGGGGAAGTCGGACCCGAGCAGCACCCGGTCCGCTCCGGCCCGCGCCGTCAGCTCCCGCAGGACTCCCGGGTCGTGGACGAGGGAGTCGAACCAGATCCGTCTGAGATAGCTGCTGGGCAGCTGGGCGCAGGACGCGCCCGCGTCGGAACGCTGCGACCACGCGTGGTCGGAGCGGCCGATGTGGGTCGGCAGGTAGCCGCCCCCGTGCGCGGCGATCAGCCGCAGCTCCGCATGCCGGTCCAGGACACCGGAGAAGATGAGGTGCGAGAGCGCGACGGCGTTCTCCGTGGGCTGGCCGACGGTGTTGGACAGGTACCACCGGTCCAGGCGCTCGTCGAGGGTGCAGCCGAAGGGATGCAGGAACAGGAGGGCACCGGTTGCCTCGGCCCGCGCCCAGAACGGCTCGTAGGCGGGGTCCGACAGTTCACGGCCGGGTGCGTGGCTGGAGATCTCCACACCCAGCAGACCTTGGTCCAGGGCGTGATCCAACGCCGCGACGGCCAGATCCGGGTGCTGCAGGGGAACGAGCCCCAGGCCCTTGAGGCGGTCCGGGGCGGCCGCGCAGTGGCGGGCCGTGGCCTCGTTGGCCAGCCGGTACAGCTTCTCGGCGACCCCCGCGTCGGCCCAGTAGTGGTAATGCGAGGGCGAAGGGCTCACCAGCTGCACGTCCACGCCCTGGGCGTCCATCGCGGCCAGGCGTACGCGGACGTCGGTGAGCCGGGGGACGCGTTCGCGCACCATGGCGCCGCTGACCGCGAGAGCGTCCGCGCCGTTGCGCCGGGCGTCCAGCGCCTTCGCCTCCGCGTGGCCGGGCAGCGTGGCCACGAGCGCCTCGATCTCGGGCAGCAGCAGGTGCGCGTGCACGTCGATGGTGGGCGCGGTCACGGGAGCTCCTTCAGCATGGTCATGGTGCGGCCCATCAGCCCGGCCACATCGGCGTCGCGTACACCGTCGAGCTGCCACTGCCCGATCTGGACCGATGCCTCCACGACGGCTCGTACACGGGGGACGCGGCGCTCGTAGTACGTCTGGAGCAGGGCGTCGTCCCAGGTGTCGGCGCCGGCCAGCAGCTCGGTGAGGACGAGGGCGTCCTCCAGGGACATGGCCGCCCCCTGGGCGAGGGTGGGCGGGCAGCAGTGTGCGGCGTCGCCGGCCAGGACAACGCGCCCGCGGTGCCAGGAGTCCTCCACCAGCATCCGGTCGAACCACGTGTAGTTGACCTGTGCCGGGTCGGTGATGTGGGCGGCGATCTCCGGCCAGCAGCCTCCGTAGTGCTGTGCGAGGGACCGCATCTCGTCCGCGTACGACGCCTGCGGGATCGTGGCGCGGTCGCGGTTGCCCTCGACGACGTACGCGTAGAGCGTGGCTTCACCGGTGGGGCAGTACCCGGCTATGTAGGCGGGGCCTCCGTAGGCGAGATCGGTGCGGACGACGCCCGCGGGGCGCGGGGTCGCGACGCGCCAGATGGCCATGCCGGTGGGTTCCGGCTCGGCGGTGATGCCGATCGCGGCGCGCGTGGTGGAGCCGAGCCCGTCGGCGGCGACGACGAGGTCGTAGCGGCCGGTGGTGCCGTCGCTGAACCGGACCCTCGCGCCGGTGCTGTCCTGGTCGAGGATGTCGGCGCGGGTGCCCAGGCGGACGGTGGCGCCTGACGCGCGGACGGCCGCCATGAGGATCTGCTGGAGTCGGGGGCGCTGCATGCCGACCGTGGCGGGCAGGTCCTCGCCGCCGGTGCGGACGTCGTCGGCGACGTGGAGGACGGTGCCGTCGGGCGCGGTGATGCCGACCGAGCCGAAGCCGTATCCGGACTCCCGCACCTGGTTCCACACACCGAGGTCGCGCAGTACCCGCAGGGCGTTGCCCTGGAGGGTGATGCCGGACCCGGCGGTGGCGTTCCAGTCGTCCTTGGCCTCGATCAGGTCCACCGCGATACCGGCTCGGCGCAGCAGGATCGTGGCTGCGTTGCCTGCCGCTCCCCCGCCGACGACGAGGACCGAACGGGTTGCACTCATATGGGAACTCCCTTGTTCCACTGGCTATTTGACGGCGATCGGGTTGACGGGCGAGCCGACGGCCCCGGTGATGGGCAAAGGTGCGGCGGTGAGGAAGAACTCGTACACGCCGTCGTCCGCGCAGTCCGCGGCGAGAGCGTCGAGGTCCCACATCTCCCCGATGAGCAGCCCGATGTGCGGGATGGCGACCTGGTGCAGCGGCTGGAAGGCGTGCTCGAACTCATTGGGGCGGACCTCGAAGCCCCAGGTGTCGGTGGCGATCGCGGCGATCTCGCTGCCGTGCAGCCAGCGTGCGGTGGTGAAGGACAGGCCGGGGGCCGGTCCGCCCGCGTACTCGCCCCAGCCGTCCCGCCGGGCCCGGGCGAGTCGCCCGGTACGCAGCACGACCAGGTCCCCGCGGCCCACCCGCACCCCGTGGGCCTCGGCGGTGCGTTCCAGATGCTCCTGCGTGATGGCGAATCCGTCGGGCAGCTCGCCCTGTTCGCCGACCGCACGGCCCACGTCGAGCAGTACGCCGCGGCCCGCGACGTGCGGGGCCATGTGCTCGATGCCGGTCACCAGATCACCGTCGGAGGTGACGGTCCGCGCCGCGTCCCGGCCGTTCCACGCCTTGCCGTGGTCGAAGATGTGGCCCAGCCCGTCCCACTGGGTGGAGCACTGCAGCGGCATGGAGATCACGTCGTCGGCGCCGCCGATGCCGTGCGGGAAGCCCTGGTTGCCGAGGGCGGCGTCGGTACCGGTGTCGAGCATCGTGTGCACGGGGTTGGTGCGGCGACGCCAGCCCTTCTGCGGGCCGTCCATGTCGAAACTCTGCGAGAGGGAGAAGGAGACACCGCGGCGGACCAGCGCCGCAGCCTCTATCCGCTTGGCCTCATCGAGGAAGTTGAGCGTGCCCAGCACGTCGCTGTCACCCCAACGCCCCCAGTTGGAGCAGGCTTTGGCCGACTCCGCGATGGCGCCTTCCGGGTCGTGGCGGTCCAGGGTCACGGCGTCACCTGCGCCGTGCAGCGCGTCCGCTGCGCTCCGAGGCCGGTGATCGACCCGTCCATGACGTCCCCGTCGCGCAGCAGCCTGCCCCAGTGCATGCCGTTGCCGGCCGGTGATCCGGTCAGCACCAGGTCTCCGGGCAGAAGCCGGGCGCACTGGGAGGCGTAGGACACCATCCGGGCGACGTCGAAGAGCATGTCCTTGGTGGACTCGTCCTGCATGGTCTCGCCGTTGAGCTTGAGCGTGACGCGCAGGTCGCCGGGCTCGGTGATCGACTCGGCGGGCACGATCCACGGACCGAGCGGGGTGAACCCCGGGGCGTTCTTGCTGCGCAGCCAGTCCGTGCCGATCTGCGGCATGTCCCGCCGGAACACGGTGGCACGGTCGGTGAGGTCGTTGGCGATGGTGTATCCGGCGACGTGGTCCAGGGCCTCCCCGACCTCGACCCCCAGGGCCGGGCGGCCGATGACGGCGACCAGCTCCAGCTCCCAGTCCGGCTGCTCGGCCCAGGCGGGCAGGACGACATCGTCGTACGGGCCCGTGATCGCACTCGGCAGGCCGATGAAGACGTACGGAAGGTCGTCGGCGGCGCGCCGGTCCATGATCTCGGCCGCCTCCTCGCGCCGCTCCTCCACCGGCCGCTCGTCCCCGGGGGCCCGGTGGGCGACGTGCAGGTCGATGACGTGCTGCCGGTAGTTGGCGCCGGACTGGAAGACCTGGCGCGGCTCGACCGGCGCATGCACGTGGAACCCCGCCAGCGGCTGTCGCGGTGCTTCGGCGTCGGTGGCCAGCTCGCGCAACCGGGGCAGGAAGTGTGCCCAGCGTTCCAGCAGCCCGCGTGCGGTGAGCGCCGGCTCCCCGAAGACCGTACGCAGGTCGATCGCCGAGCCGTCGGCTGTGACGAGGGCGGGGAACTCCGGCGCGTCCGGGGCGGAGAGGGTGGCGAGGGCGAAGGGCCCGGCGAAGAGCGGTGCTGCGGGTTCGGGTTTCACGAACGTGTCCTCCTGATTGCGGTGTGACTAATCTGGACCCGCCACCAACAATCAGGGAAATCGATTGCATGGATACTGAGAATTCGTCGTGTCTATAGTCGGACCTACGTCGCCTGTCCTGGACGCCGCACCGCAGAGGGAAATCCGTGAACCTGGCCCGTCTCGACCTCAACCTCGTCGTCGCCCTGCGCGCACTCCTGGAGGAGCGCAATGTGACCCGCGCCGGGCAGCGGGTCGGACTCAGCCAGCCGGCCATGAGCGCGGCCCTGTCCCGGTTGCGGCGGCACTTCGATGACGACCTGCTCGCCCGGACCGGCAGCCACTACGAACTCACCGCACTCGGGCAGGTCCTCCTCGACCGCTCCACCACGGCCTACGACCTGTTGGAACGCCTCTTCAGCAGCCAGGCGAGCTTCGATCCGACGGAGGAGAAGCGGGAATTCAGGCTGATGGCATCGGACTACGCCGTCGCCGTCTTCGGCGCCGAACTCGCCCGTACCGTGCACGAGTCGGCCCCCGGCATTCGCCTGCGCTTCACCCAGACTCCGCCCACCGTGGTCGACGACACGGGCCTGCTGCTCAGCGCCGTCGACGGTCTGCTCATGCCGCACGGCATCATCAACGACTACCCCGTCACGGACCTCTACGAGGACCGCTGGGTGTTCCTCGTCGATCAGGACCATCCCGACGTGGGTGATCGCCTGACCCGCGAGAACCTGGCCCTGCTGCCGTGGGTGACGTATCAGCGGACCTACGACGCCCCCGCCGTACGACAGTTGGGCATGCTCGGCATCGAACCCAATGTCGAAGTCTCTGCGGACAGCTTCCTGGCACTGCTGCTCCTCGTCGCCGGCACCCGGCGGATCGCGCTGGTCCAGGAGCGGTTCGCCCGGCTGCTCGCGCCGGTCACGTCGGTCCGGGTCCTTCAACCGCCTTACGAGGCGGTGCCGTTGAGAGAGGCCTTGTGGTGGCATCCGGTCCACACGCACGACGCGGCCCACATCTGGCTCCGCGAGACGGCGGCGCGGGTGGGCGCACGCATGGCGTCGGCGCCAGGTGGCCCGGCTGATCTGTGAGCATTCGCCTTGCGGCGTCGCCCGATCGGCGAACTGACCGTCGAGGACACGCACTTGTTGATCAGGCAGGACATAGGCCTGCCCCACGCAGGACGCTCCCCGTGAAGAGAAGGCCGGCGTATCCACGGGACGTCTCGCCGGAGCAAGCGCGGGACCGGACGCGTCGATGGTCGGCCACGGGTGAGCCGGCGGACCATGGCACGGTGCTCTGACCTCCCACAGGCAGATGTCTGGCCCGGCAGCATGCTCCACACCCCTTCGGACGGGGCGGATCCGCGAAGCGTTACCGGGTCTGTCGGCCGAGCGGCTGTGGGCGCGCCCGGCCGGGCCGGATCAGACGGCCGAGTTTCGGGCCTGTCCAGGCGTCCGGCGCCGGTCGGCCGTCGGTGCCGGGGGCCGCTCCGGTGTCATCGCCGGAGCAGCCGGTGATGAGCGCGAGGGCGGCCGTTGAGATTCATTCAACGTGATGTCGAGCGCCGCTGCTACGTCGTTCGCCGGTTGGTGGTGGCGCCCGCCGTGATGAGGAGAGCGACAGTTGCGGGGTGGGGGCCGTTGTTCGCCCAGTCCAAGGGGGACCAGCCCGTGCCGTGATCTTCCTGTGCATTCGGATCGGCACCGTGCGCCAACAGCGCGCGCACCGTCTCGGTGTGCCCCCAGCTTGCGGCTGCGCACAACGGCGTGCCCTCTGCGCCGATTCCGCTGCTCTCGGTGTCAGGGGAGGCGCCGGCCGTGAGAAGCAGGCGGGCGATCTCGGCTTCTCCGTTCACGGATGCGGCGTACAGAGGGGTTGTGCCTTCGCTGTCGGCTTGCTCCGGGTTGGCCCCAGTCCGCAGAACCGCCTTCACGACAGCGGTGTCACCCACCGGAATTGCGTTGAAGAGGCGCCGTGAGAGCTTCTTTCGCTGCCGCTGGTTCATGAGAGCCGAGGCTAGTGCCGCGGCAGGCAATGTTTGCCCGTCAAGGAGCGGCGCCCGGTGCGTGCTCTCGGTGTGCCGGCCGGAAGTCCTCGTACTGGATGTACTTGGGCTTTCGGCCGGTGCGGCGAGAGTGCGTGCCGGGAGTCGCGACGGGGCGAACGTTGCCTGTCGCGGCACTAGCGACTGGGCCTGTGGTGGGGCCAGTCATATCCATTCGTTGATGGCCGCGACCAGCACTGTTGCTTCGTAGCAGACCTCAAGTCTGCCGTATCGCGTGGCAACGGCGCGGTGCCTCTTGAGGCGGGACGTTCCTGGGCCGGGTGGCATCACCACGTCACCCTGGTCACCGCCGCCCACGCCTTCCTCACCGAACAACGCCTGGCCCCAAAAGCCGATACAGCCAACTCACCCTCCACCAGATCCTCGACGCCCTCCAGGACCTGCTGAACTGCTGGACCGGCACCTGCACCACCTGCCACCAACCCCTCCCCGCCAGAACACACACCGCACCAAGACCCAGACAGACCCAACGGAGTCCTATTAGTCCTCTGACCGGCAACGTTCACCGGGTTAACTGCTGGATCGAGTGTTTGCTGGGCCTGTAGGTTGCCGACGTGAGTGATGATGGCAAGACTCGGATCCGATTCGCGGAGAATGCAGATGCAGCCCTGATCGCGCGCATCCACATGACCTCTCGGTCGGCGACCATGCCCTACCTGCCCCCGCAGAAGCGCAGTCACGAGCAGGTGACCCGATGGGTCCAGGACGTCCTGCTCAAGCTATGTCGCACTTGGGTCGCAGTGCGTGATGCCGAGATCATCGGCTACGCGGCCCTCGACGGCAACATGCTCGAACACCTCTATTTGCGCCCGGACGTCCGCCGGCAAGGAATCGGCACGCTACTGCTCGATGAGGTCAGGCGGCACAGCCCTGACGGGGTGTCCCTGCACGTCTTTCAGCAGAACACCGATGCCCGCGCGTTCTACGAGAGCCACAGTTTCACCGTCCTCGACACCAACGATGGTGATCGCAACATGGAGAACCTGCCCGACATGACGCTTCGCTGGACGCCGAACAGCGTCCAGTAATCCGTACCGACCGGACGAGCCAAAGGCTCACGCCGCAGCGGCGAGGGGGCGTCCGCCCCAGGGGATGCCTTTCTCGCTGCGGATGCGGGCGCGCTCCTTGCGCTGTGCAGCGAGGACGTCAGGGTGGCGGACGTTGGCGTTGCGCCGGCGCAGATAGCGATGCAAGGCCCGGGTCTGCGCGGGATGGCTGCGGTGGTTGGAATTCGCCACGGTGAACTGCCGCAGCGGGCCGGAATGGGCCTCGATCGGGTTGGCCCAGGAGGCATAGGTCGGGGTGAAGCACAGCTCGACCTTGTTCTTCTTCGCCCGCCTCGGATGTCTGCTCCGGTATGGGCGGAGAGGTTGTCCAAGATGATGTAGATCGGGGCTCCGTCGGACCGGGCCGCGCGGATCGATTTTGGCGGTGCCCTTGCGGCGCCGGTTGACGCCCCACAACCGGTCGTCTCCCACGGAGTAGCAGCCGTGCAAGTACGTGACGCCGTGGGTGCGGCGGTAGGTCGCCGGCAGGCGGTCGGGCTTGCCCTGTTTCGCCCAACAGGAGCCTGCGGTGGGCCTGATCCCCAGGGGCCCGAACTCGTCGAAGGCGAACACCCGGTCGGGGAAGCGGTCCAGCACGTGCTCGATGCGGTCGAGCTTGGCATCGCGTTCGGGATCGGGCGACTCCTTCCAGGTCTTGGTGCGCTGGGAGGTGATGCCACGGCGTAACAGCAGGCACCGTAACGCTTCACGACCGACACGGATGACGCGTCCGTGGACGCGGCGCAGGTAGGCGGCGAGTTTACGGATCGACCAACGGGTGAAGGGCTGGCCGAGCTTGGTGGGGCAGGTGGTGACCGTCTGCACGACGAAGTCCTCGTCGTCACGACTGAGCAGGCGGGGACGGCCTCCCGCCCATCGAGGGTCCAGACAGTTCAGGCCGATCTCGTTGAACCGGTGAATCACGTCCCGGACCATGTCCTCGTGGCCTGGACCAACTGGGCAATCACCGGGACACGGTTCCCGCCGGCGGACGCGAGCAGCATCATCGCCCGCCGATAGCGCACCGAGTTTGTACTGCCCCGGCGCACGATCTGCTGCAGCTTCTGTCCCTCCTGGTCGGTCAGTCTGCGCACCCGCACAGGCTCAGCCACCACACCTCCCGCGGTCGGAACGGACGTCACCGCCCATCCAACCGCTCCCATCGCCAACCCGGCGAACCTTCCTGGTCAGAGCACTATCCGAGCTTTTGCAGCACCTCGGCGACGGTGGTCCGGTACGTCCGCAGCGCCTGCAGTCCGGCGGCGTAGCGGTCGCGGTGGTGTGTGATGTCCACGGCCTGCTTCTGCGCCCGTACGGTGTGCCAGAGCTCGGCCGTATGGTGGCGGCGCTTGCAGGTGACGTCCGCGACGGCGGTGGACCGCTCCCGCTGCGTATGCCGGGTGTTGCCCTTCCCGTCCCGCTGCCAGGCGGTGTCCGTGTACGCCGCGACGGGATCGGGATAGCGCGTGAATCCTTGTTCTGCCACGCAGCGGGACCACACCTCCCAAGCCGAGCGGAGGCGCGGGTCGCGCTTGACCGCCTTGTCGACCTCGATCGCCCGTGTGGTTGCGTAGAGCCAGTCCCGCTTGAGGTCGATGCCGCGCATCAGCCGCCGGTTCGCATCGGCGTTGCAGGCGGGGAGGTCCGCATACTCGGCGTTGGTCATCCGGCGGCCCTTCGGCTGGAGGGCCAGCGGCCTTGCCGGGTCCCAGCCGTAGCCCCAGCGGCGGGCGGTGGTGAGATCCAGGGCACCGTAGTCGGTGCTGACCGCGGTGACGACGACGGGGTCGCTGGGGTAGCGCGGGTCGAGCGGGAAGTCCGGGTGGCCACGCTCCGCCATGCACTGACGGACCAGCAACGCCGATGCCCGCTGCCATCGCTGGTAGTCCTGCGGCGTGTAGTCGTAGCGGTCGGCAGGCAGGGGGCCGAGGTCCGACGCCGTACGGATGACCTTCGGCCCTCCTGGACCGGAGACACAGACCGCCGCCAGCACCGCCGCCGCACCCAGCCGCCACCCCCGCTTCGTCATGCGAAGAGATGCTAGCGAGCGGTGTGGAGCGGTCAGCCGTGACCCCGCCAACTCAGCGACGCACGCCATGACTTAAAGCGACGGAAAGCCCGATCAGGCGACTCCTGTCGCAGTGGGCGCGCACCTGGGCGTGTCACCTGGCCGGGCATGGGCGCGGCTACGCACGCGGCGAGAGCGGGCGCCGCCAGGCCGCGCACCCAACCGCCGAGCCCCACAGCATCAGGCATTCACAGTACGGCCCAAGGACGTATGAACCGCCCTCTGAGGACAGAACCAGGGCGATCGGTTCCTCCAAGTCGAGGTCCGTCGCACAGCCTTGACGGCATTGGTCCGGTCCAATAGCGTCGCCCCGCACAGAACTCCACACGGCTCAACACCCGCCAGCCGTCACCTGCGCTGATGGTGTGTCCGCCGGCCGAGGGACGGGATTCCGGCCGCCCGCTGTGGGCCCGCCCGCCCACGGCAGCCCAGGTGCCGGTCCTCGCCTGCTCGTCGTCATCCAGATCCTCAAGTGCGTGTGCACTGCTCACCGTTGATGGAGATCACCGGGGCGGCATGGCGGACAGACACGATCACGCCTTTTCTTCGAAGGTCGGACATATGCAATTATCCTCTGCAAGATCACCGCGCCGCGGATGGAAGAGAGCGCTGACTCTGATTCCCGTCGTCGTGGTGACGATGGCGGCCACCGTCACCGGGACGCTGAACGCCGAAGCGGCAGTGCCCCCGACGCCGTCGGGCTTCACGCTCACCTGGAGCGACGACTTCAGCGGTGCGTCCGGCACCGGCATCGACCAGAGCCTGTGGAAGTACGACACCGGGCCGGGAAGCAACTTCGGCACCGGCGAGATCGAGACCATGACCAACAGCACCTCGAACGTCTATTACGACGGCCAGGGGCATCTGGTTCTCCAAGCGCTGCATTCCGGTTCCGACCCGCGGGGCGGATGGACCTCCGGGCGCGTGGAGACCCAGTCGGCGGCATTTGGCGCCCCGGCCGGCGGAGTCGTACGTATCGAGTCCGTCCTCCAGCAGCCCAACGTCACCACCGCCAACGGCGCGGGCTACTGGCCGGCGTTCTGGATGCTCGGCGCGCCGCTGCGCGACGGTGTGACCTGGCCGAAGTCCGGCGAGATCGACATCATGGAGGACATCAACGGCCGCAGCTCCGTTTTCAGCACCCTCCACTGCGGCGTGAACCCGGGCGGGCCGTGCAACGAGTCGACCGGCATCGGCTCGGGTGAACGCGCCTGCGCCGGCTGCCAGACCGGCTTCCACGACTACGCGGCGGAGATCGACCGCTCGGTGTCGCCGGAGCAGATCAGGTTCTACCTCGACGGGAACAACTTCTTCACCGTCAGCGCCAACCAGGTGGACGCGACGACCTGGGCCGACGCGGTCGACCACCCCTTCTTCATCATCTACGACCTGGCGATCGGCGGCGGCTTCCCCGACGCCTTCGGTGGGGGCCCGAACGCGTCGACGGTCTCCGGCGGCAAACTGGTCGTCGACTCCGTGGCCGTCTACAACAAGGGGCCTGGCTCCGGGGGCGGCGGCGGTTCGTCGACCGGCCAGACGATCACCGGACCGGGCGGCAAGTGTGTCGATGTGGCGGGTGACGACACCGGCGGCGACGGCACCGCGGTCCAGCTGTGGGACTGCCAGTCGGCGGCCAAGGACCAGCACTGGACCTGGAGCGGCCAGACCCTCCAGACCCTCGGCAAATGCCTGGACATCGCCGGCGGCAACAGCGCCGCGGGTACGAAGTTGCAGCTCGCCACGTGCAACAGCGGCGGCTACCAGGCATGGGTGCGGCAGAGCGACGGCTCGCTGAAGAACCCGGCCAGCGGCCGGTGCATCGACTCGCCGTCGGGTGCCACCGCGAACGGCACACGCCTCCAGCTCTGGGACTGCAACAGCTCCGGCGCCCAGAACTTCGCCATCGGTACCCCGGTCTACGGACCGGGCGGCAAGTGTGTGGACGTGGCGGGTGACGACACCGGCGGCGACGGCACCGCGATCCAGCTGTGGGACTGCCAGCAGGCAACCTCGCTCGACCAGAAGTGGACGTGGAACGGTCAGACCCTGCGCACGCTGGGCAAGTGCCTGGACATCGCGGGCGGTGTCAACACGGCGGGCACGCAACTCCAGTTGGCCACCTGCAACGGCGGTGCCTACCAGAACTGGATCGCCAACGCCGACGGCTCGATGTCCAACCCGGTCACCGGCCGGTGCATCGACTCACCCTCCGGCGCCACCGCGAACGGCACACGCCTCCAGATCTGGGACTGCAACAGCTCCGGCGCCCAGAAGTTCGCCCTGGCATGAGAGGGAGGAGGCTCCCTGCCCCCGGCAGAAGCCTCCTCCCTTCCCCTGCTCCAGACCCTGTGTGAACCGAGGTCGGGTACATCGAAGGGCAGCACCTCAGCCGGTGAAGCTCTTCGATGTATCGCCGGTGAGCACTGGCGCACTGGCGCAGGACACGAGTCGCGAGTCCGTCAGGGGTGACCATGTCGTCGGCCGCACCGTGCGGCGTGCCGCGGTCCGGCCGAGACAGGCCCGGGCGATCTCTCTAACCGGCCCGGCAGTTCAGGACCGGCGTACCGGCGCCACCCGGCGTCGCACCGAACCCGAACCCGGTGGAAGCGCCGGCCGCGATGGCGCCGTTGTGGTCGGCGTTGTTCGCGGTCACCGTCCTGCCCACCTGGCTGTAGGAGGCGTTCCACATCGCGGAGATGGTCTGGCCGCCCGGCCACTCCCACGTGACCTGCCACGACTTGGTCGCCGAGGAGCCCGTGTTGGTGACCGTGACGTCGGCGTTGAATCCGCTGCCCCAGTCGCTGCTCACCTTGTAGGTGGCGCTGCATCCGCTGGAGCCGCCCCCGGTGCCGGCGGTCGTCGCGGTGACCGACGCGGACGCCGCGGAGGTGTTGCCTGCCGCGTCGCGAGCCCGCACGGTGTAGTCGTAACGGGTCCCCGCGGTGAGGCTCGTGTCGGTGAAGGACGTGCCGGTGGCCTCACCGGCCTTGGCGTTGCCACGGTAGACGTCGTAGCCGGTCACCCCGGTGTCGTCGGTGGAGGCTTTCCAGGACAGGGACACACTCGACGCGGTGGTACCGGTCACGGCCAGTCCGGTCGGTGCCGAGGGCGCGTTCGTATCTCCGCCTCCCCCGCCTCCGGTGAAGCCCGGGGCCTTGATGGCCGCCAGGTAGCCGTCCTTCACGGTGTCCACGGTCTGCCAGTCGTCCTTGAGGATGCCTCCCGTGTCGCCGGAGTTCGGATTCCACGACCAGAAGGTCCAGTTGAAGCTGTCGGCCCCGTACGTGTTCGTGGGGCGCAGGTAGTCGACGAGCGCCGCGAGCCACTTCTGGTCGACCGTCGACTGCAGGGTGGTGCCGAACTCGCCGAGCCAGACAGGGGCGATGTTCTGTTTGAAGATGTAGCCCCAGTACTTGTCCCAGACGGCCGGCATGTTCGCCGGGAACGACGGGTCGCTGAACCACGGTTGCTGCGCGACGCTGGTGGCGTAGTCGTGGGCCGAGTAGACCACGCGGTTGGCGACACTCAGCCGCACCGGCGCGGTGGCCACCCCGGCGAGATTGCCGCCCCACCAGGTGCCCTGACCGTTCACCGTCTGAACGCCCTCGACGAAGATCAGCAGGCTGGGGTTGACGGACAGGACAGCGTTCCCGGCCCGCTCCGCCGCGAGCCGCCAGTCGGTGCTCGTGTCGCCGCAGCCCCAACAGGCTGGATCGTGCGGCTCGTTGTGCAGGTCGATGCCGATCACGGCGGTGTTGCCCTGGTAGCGCGCCGCCAGGGCCTTGAGGTCGGCGATCCAGGTCGCCTCGGGGACGGCGGAGGTGTACCAGAGCGCCGACTGGGCCGAGGAGTCGGGCCGATGACGGTCGAGTACGACCTTGAGGCCGATCGAGCCCGCGTAACCGACGATCTTGTCCATCACCTGGAGCGAGTCGAGCCCTTGCAGGTCGGAGTTCAGACCGTTGGCGTACGTGATGCCGTTGGGCTGGGTGCCCTTGAGGATGTCGTCGCTGTAGGGCAGGCGGATGGTGTTGTAGCCCAGGGTCTTCATCTGGTCGGTCATCGACTTGTAGTCGCGCGACCAGAGGCCGTGAGCGACGTAGTTGGACGTCTCGAACCCGAACCAGTTGACGCCTGCCATGCGCACCGGCTGGTTCTGCGCGTCAAGGATCCGGCGGCCCTCGGTGTGCCAGTATCCGGCGCCGGATGCGGCTGCCGCAGGCGACGGGGACGAGGGGGCGACCGCCGCCTGCGCGGGCACCACCACCGTGAACGGAACGAGAGCCGCGAGGGCCGCGGTGAGGAGCGCGACCAGGGTGCGCCTGACGCGGAATGAGGGTGGGTGACGCATGGCGTGGGGGTCCTCTCCGGGTGGGAGCGCTCCCATTCTTGGGCGCACGTCTCCGGCGGGCAGGCGGATGGGCATCCGGCATGGCGGCTCCCGCGGACCGGCAGGAGTGTCCCGCTCCCGACGGCCGGCTCGTCGAAGCCGGACTGCGCACATGGAAGCCACTAAGCGTGTTCGCGTCAATACCTCACGCGATGATCGCTTTCCTTCGCGGAGTTGCCGACCGCGGGCACGCTCCGTTCAGACCACGCCCGCGCACCATTGCGGCCATGCAGGGCGCGCCCCCGCTTTCCGGATTCCCCGCGTGCCGCTTCCCGGGTCCCCCACGCCTTCGCACCCCACCGCAACCCGGCGCGCACCGCGCGGCCCGCGAGCGAGCCAGGCCACGGAGCCGCGATAAGTGACGGATCGTCAGCAGGGCATCTTTCGCACGAGTGTTGACATCCACAGGTCGAACGCCGCACCTTGGGAGCGCTCCCACCTGCACCCCCATGTCCCCGCCGTCACATCAGTGGCCGGCACCGTCCACGCGCGCCGGCCAGATGCCTGGTCCACGTCCGGACGACGCCGCGGCTCACTCGTGTTCGGCGGCCCTCCAGCTCCCAGCTTGCGCGACGCACGCGGTCGCACCTTCGTCATGCCTGAACGCAACGCCCGTCCGGCGGAGTTCCGTCCGGTGTGCCCGAGCCGCGGCACACCGGGGGGCCGCCGGCGATCCCGCACGCCGACCGTACCCGCCTGCTCTCCCCAGGAGATGGCCGATGCCTTCCCGTAGATCCGACTCCACCGTGCGCCGAAGCGGACCGAAGCGGACCGCCGCTCTGGCCGTCGGTGCCCTTCTCGGAGCCCTGTCCGTCGCCGCCCTTCCGACCACCGCGACCGCGGCCGCCAAACTCGACAATCCCTACGTCGGCGCGAAGGCCTACGTGAATCCCGACTGGTCGGCCAAGGCCGCGGCCGAGCCGGGCGGTTCGGCCATCTCCGACCAGCCCACCTTCGTCTGGCTGGACCGGATGGCCGCGATCCAGGGCACCGCCGACGCCCGTGGTCTCAAGGCCCACCTCGACGCGGCCAAGGCGCAGGGCGCCAACCTCGTCCAGTTGGTCATCTACGACCTGCCGGGCCGGGACTGCGCGGCCCTCGCCTCCAACGGCGAACTCGGCCCCGACGACCTGGCCACGTACCAGAGTGATTACATCGACCCGATCGCGGCGATCCTCGCCGATCCGGCCTACGCGAGCCTGCGGATCGTCAACCTCATCGAGCCCGACTCGCTGCCCAACCTCGTCACCAACGCGGGCGGCACCGCCGGCTCCACGACCCAGTGCGCCACGATGAAGGCGAACGGCAACTACGAGAAGGGCGTCGGCTACGCCCTCCACAAGCTCGGCGCTCTGCCCAACGCCTACAACTACATCGACGCCGGCCACCACGGCTGGCTCGGCTGGGACAGCAACCTCGTGCCGTCGGCCCAGGAGTTCAAGAAGGCCGCCACCACCAACGGCGCCACCGTGAACGATGTGACGGGCTTCATCGTCAACACCGCCAACTACTCCGCCACCAAAGAGCCGTACGTGAAGGTGACGGACACGGTCAACGGGCAGACGGTGCGCCAGTCGAAGTGGATCGACTGGAACCAGTACGACGACGAGAGCTCGTACGCGCAGGGCCTGCGCACCGCGCTCGTCGCGCAGGGATTCGACGCCGGGATCGGCATGCTCGTCGACACCTCGCGCAACGGCTGGGGCGGTTCGGCCCGGCCGACCGGTCCCGGCCCGACGACCAGCGTCGACACCTACGTGGACGGCGGTCGCATCGACCGGCGCATCCACGCCGGAAACTGGTGCAACCAGAGCGGGGCGGGTCTCGGCGAGCGCCCGGCGACCGCGCCCGACACCGGAATCGACGCCTACGTGTGGGCCAAGCCGCCGGGTGAGTCCGACGGGGCCAGCCAGGCCGTCGACAACGACGAGGGCAAGGGCTTCGACCGGATGTGCGACCCCACGTACACCGGGAATGGGCGTAACGGGAACAACCTCACCGGAGCGCTGTCCAACTCCCCGCTCGCCGGGCACTGGTTCTCCGCCCAGTTCCGTCAACTGCTCGCCAATGCCAACCCGCCCTTGAGCGGATCGGGTGGCGGCGGCGGTGACACGCAGGCCCCGACCGTTCCCGGTGGTCTCGCGGTCGGCTCCACGACGAGCAACAGCGCCACCCTGAGCTGGAGCGCGTCCACGGACAACACCGCGGTCACCGGATACGACGTCTACCGCGACGGCACCAAGGTCGGCAGCGCCACCACCACGTCCTACACCGACAGCGGGCTCGCCGCCTCCACCACCTACGCGTACACCGTCAAGGCCAAGGACGCGGCCGGCAACGTCTCGTCCTCGTCCACCGCGGTGTCCGCCACCACCAAGGCATCGGGCGGAGGAGGAGGCACCCCGGGCCTCAAGGCGCAGTACAAGAACAACGACTCCTCCACCGGTGACAACGGGATCAGGCCCGGCCTCAAGCTCGTCAACGGCGGATCCGGTGCCGTCGATCTGTCCAAGGTGACCATCCGCTACTGGT
Organism: Streptomyces sp. NBC_00659; assembly: GCF_036226925.1. Lineage (NCBI taxonomy): Bacteria > Bacillati > Actinomycetota > Actinomycetes > Kitasatosporales > Streptomycetaceae > Streptomyces > Streptomyces sp. NBC_00659. Next base: position 1,418,226 of record NZ_CP109031.1, read on the forward strand.
TCACCGGAGAATCCTCCTCCGCCGGCTACCAGACGTTCTGTGACTGGGCGCAGCTCGGCTGCTCCACGGTGAAGACTTCGGTGAGCGCCGTCTCCCCGAGCCGCACGGGCGCGGACCACTACCTGGAGGTGGGCTTCACCTCCGGTTCGCTGGCGGCCGGAGCGGACAGCGGTGATCTGCAGCTGCGCATGGCCAAGTCCGACTGGTCGAACTTCGACGAGTCGAACGACTACAGCCGGGGCGCCGGCACCTCCTACGCGGACGCGGCGAAGGTGACCGTGTACGTGTCGGGCACCCTCGCCTGGGGCACCGAGCCGTAGAGCGGGAGCGGACGGAACGGACAGGGGCCGGGGCGGTGACGCTCCGGCCCCTGTGCCGTCCGTGCAGGACGCCGCCGCTCTTCTCGCCCTCTCATGAGTGTCGGTGATAGGCCTTGTTGGCGATGCGCCAACCGTCGTCGACTCGGACCAGCAGGAAGATGTCGGTGAAGGTGTCCGCGCCGTGCCGGAGCGTCATGGTCGCGGTCGCGATGGTGCCGTGAACGTCGACGGTGTCGATCCGGCGGGAGCGGGTCGGTTCGTCCGGAGCCGGGTGGCCGTGGAAGAGAGCGCAGTATTCGTCCAAGGGCCACGAGACGAATGCGCCGCCCCGGATTCCCTCGATATGGGCGGTGGGCAGGAACGCGTCGCGGAAGTGGGCGGGCTCGCCGGTGGCGTGTCCGCGAATGTAGGCGCGGAGCGGTTCGAGAACGGCGTCCGACACGGCGGGGACCATGGCGGCCATGGCGATGTCGGCCTCGGAGGCGGCACGGGTGTCAGCCAGACCGACGGGGCTGCGCAAAGGCGTGTTCGACGCGTCGGCCGGCAGAGTCATGTCCTTGGCCGGCGCACCGATCGTGAAGTCGGCGGTGCCGACGGGCGGCTCACCGTCGAGGAAGGCACGTTTGCGGACCACGAGCCCGCCGAGCGGGCCGAGTTCGAGGACATCCAGCGCCTGGGCGCGCCGCAAGCCGAGGGCGTCGGCTTGCAGCAGTGAGTCGCGCAGTGCGAGGACGGCGCCGGCGAGGCTGTTGTTGGCGATCAGCTTGAGCGCGGCGGCGGTGGAGGCGTCGTCGACGCGCCGCACGGTGCCGAGCGTTTCCAGAATCGGCCGGGCTCGATCGAGCGTGTCCTGGTCGGCGGCGGCGAGAATCTGCAGGGTGCCCGCGACGGCAGCCAGCACGGAGCCGAGAACGGGCGCGTGGACGTAGGACGGGCCGAGTTGCCGGGCCAGATCCGACGCTTCGGCAGGGGCGACAGTGCTCATGTTCAGCACCGTCGTGTCCGGTCGCAGCGAATGACGGACGTCGTCCAGGAGCTGCCGACAGGCCGGGCCGTCGAACAGCGCCAGGAGCACGAGGTCGGCCTTTGCCACTGCCTCGTTCGGGTCGCCGGCCGTCCTGACGGCGCCCGATGTGCGCCCTGAGCGTGTCCAGCCCACGACATCCCAGCCCTGGGCAGTGAGTCGGGTCGCGATCGCGCCACCCATGCGCCCCAGGCCGAGGACGGCGATCGTGTGCGGTGTGGTCATGCCCGCCAGCGTGGCGCGCCGGAAAGACTGCGACAAGCGCATATCGTGCAAGCCTGCCATGCGGGAGACGCATGCCGGCTGGGCATACTGACGCCATGGAACTGACGGTGTGGCGCACCTTCGTGACCGTGTGCCGACTCGGGTCACTGTCGGCGGCGGCCGCCGAGCTCCATCACACGCAGTCGGCCGTCTCACGGCAGATCGCCGGACTGGAGCGGCAACTCGGCGTACGTCTGGTGGAACGCCATGCGCGCGGTGTGCGTCCGACGCCCGCCGGCGAGGTGTTCCGGCACCACGCCGTGGCCACGCTCAACGAGGCGGACCGCGCTGTCCGTGCCGTACGAGACGTTCGTGACGGGACGTTCGATCGGCCACTGGCTGTCGGCGCGACGCCGTCTCTGGCCGCAGGGATCGTTCCCGAAGCCATACGGGGTCTGCTCGAGCGAGCCGGATCCATCCGGTGGAACCTGCTGCCGGACCTGAGCGCGCAACTGCACAGCCGCGTGATCGCCAGCGATCTCGACATCGCTGTCGTCACCGATGCACCGCCAGGGCTGCCCCATGACCCCCGGGTCGAACGCCGGTTCCTCGGGCTGGACGACATGGTCGTCGCACTGCCCGTCGGCCATCCGCAGGCCGGGCGCGGCCCGGTGCGCATGCAGACGCTGGCCGACGAGATCTGGGTCGAGGACAACGACGGCTCGGCGGCGCTTCTGCGCCAACACGCCGCCCGCGCCGGGGTAAGCGCCCGCATCGACCTCACCGCAGCCGATCTGGTCGGCAAGCTGGCCCTGGTCGCGACCGGTCACGCCATCGCGCTGATACCCGGCGTACTGACGGGCGCCCTGCGGACCGACGTCACCACCACGCCCCTCGTCGATCCTCCGACCCGTGGCATCTACGCGATCACACCACGCCGTGATCCCCACCCCTCCGCAGCGCCCCTGCTCGACCAGCTCGCCACAGCCTTCGCCTCGGTCCGTCCTCCCCACGTCCCTCATCGGCCGACCGAGAAGGATGCCCGTCCCGCTGCGCCGGCGCCTCACGACAGCGTCACGGAAACACCCCGCGTATGAGGTTGCGCGCCGGGAGCACCTCGGCGCCGCCCTCATCACCGCGCTCAGTGCGCGGGCGATGTGCCGGAGCGCGCGCCCTCCGCCGAGGGTGCGTCGGTCCATCGCCGGAACGTGGACGGAACCCGGCCCGGCACATGGCCGAGGCGTCCCGGCCTGTCTGATCCCGCGGATGTGCAAACACGATCCGCGCAGGAGCCTGGCCTCGAAGGTGCCGATGCTAGCCGCCGACGGGCCCGTTCACGGGACGCCGCTCCGGTCGACGTCCCGGCCGGAAGGCACTTCAAGCCACATTGTCGGGCGCCCAATTCCGGGCTGAGCCACGGCAGTTCGAGAATCCTTTCTTCCGGCTTCGCCCCAGGTCATCGGCCCGCAGCAGTGCGGACGGGCCTGGAGACACCGCCGGGTCGGATTGTCCGGATCACGGTGCCCTCCCCCGCTGATTGTCGGTGGCGTGGGCGAGGGTGCCGTCGCAGAGCACACCCACACCTCGCCGAAGGAGACCGATGCCGTCGACGCCGTCCTGCAATCCCCCGCTCGGGCTACGACCGCTCCGCTGTCCCCTTGACGAGTGAATCGAACGGGCAGGTGCCTCGCGCCCAGGCCGACAGCACTTGCCCTCCCCGCCCGGCATCGAACTTGCACTCGACCAGTCGCCCGGGTCTGCCCGTATCCACCCCTTGATCAGGGGCGTTGTGCTGGTGCTCAGCTCATTCCCCGCTACCTAGGAGAATTCGTGAATCCCGTCCGCGTGCTTACCGCCCTTCACCCCGTGTTCGAGAATCCCCCCGCTCAGGTCGCCCGGGCCACCGCGTTCCGACGTCCCGTCGACGTGCGTCGCGCCCTGTTCGCCCGCGCATCACGACCGTCATCGGGGTGGGCGGCATGAGCGAGCCCAGCGATGCATCAGCCGACAGCGTCCCGGGGCCGCGCACCACCCCCGTGGCTCCCCCAGCCGCGACGCCGCCTCCCGAACCACCGAACGAGCCGGACGCCCGACCGGAAACCGAACCGCGGAACGAGCCGGACGCCCGCCCCGAAGCCGAGCCGGGCGCCGCCCCGGAGCCGCAGATGCGCTACGTCGACCTGACCGGCAGCCGCGAAGCGGCCGGTCGGTCCATCCGCATGCGCGACATGGCCCGGCGCCTGCCCCAGCTGGTGCGCCGCTCACTGGCTCTCGCCTGGCGGGTCGACCGGAGAGCGACCACCGGTCTGCTGCTGTGCCAAGCTGCCGCGGGCGTGATGCAGGCCGTCGGCCTGGTCGCCATCAGCGGCACCCTCACCGCACTCTTCACCGGCGGAGACGTCTACCACCGGCTCCTCGAAGCCTGGCCGTCCGTAGCCCTTCTGGCCGGAGCCTCCGGAGCACGTGCCCTGCTGGGGATCACCGTCAGCTGGCTGTCCTCCCGGCTCGGCCCGCTGATGTCGCGCGAGGCCGAGCAGATGCTGCTCACCGGCTGCGCCGAGGTCGAGTTGTGCGCCTACGACGAGCCCGACTTCAACCGCGACCGCGAGGCCGCGGACCGCGGAGCTCAGGTCACCGGTGACCTGATCGACGAGGGCCAGGACCTCATCGCCTCGGGCGCCAGTTTCCTCGCCGGGGCGGTGGTACTGGCCAGCGTGCACTGGGTCCTTCTCCCGCTTCTGGTGGCGGCCAGCCTTCCCCAGGCCCTGGCCCAGGTCAGTGCCGCCCGTGTGCGCTACCTGGCGAACCTGCGCAGCAACGGTGACCAGCGCATGTTGAATGTGCTGCGCTGGCACATCTACACGAAGGACGCCGCCGATCAGATCCGCGCCGGCACCATGGCCGGCTTCCTGTCCGGCCGGTACCGGCAGACGGTCGCCCGGATCAACCGTGAGGACCGGGCCGCGGCCGACAAGGGCGCCCGGATGTCCCTGTTCGGCGCGCTGTGCGGAGGGCTGGGATCGGCGGTGGTGTGGGCGGCGGTCGTGTGGCTGCTCGCGACCGGCCGTATCACCGTCGGGCGTGCCGGAACGGCTGTCTTCGCTCTGCAGACGGTGGGCATGTCGGTCCGCGGTCTGGTGTCCGTCGGCGCGCGCACCATGCGCACGGGCCTGTACATGGACGACTGGAGCGGCTTCCTGGACAAGGCCGGCGGCTTCCGCATGCGCCGGGGCCCGCACCGTCCCGCGCCGCCGGAGACCATCGAGGTCACGTCGGTCACCCACCGGTACGCCGGCAAGGACCGCGACGCGCTGTCCGACGTCTCGCTCACCTTGCGCCGCGGCGAGGTCACCGCCCTCGTCGGCTTCAACGGTTCGGGGAAGTCGACGCTGTCGAAGCTGGTCAGCGGCCTGTACCTGCCCACGGACGGTCAGGTGCTGTGGGACGGCGCCCCCACCTGCGACGCCGACCCGCAGGCTCTGTGGCAGCAGGTCGCCCTGGTGCCACAGGACTACGCGCACTGGCCGCTGACCGTGCGCGAGAACGTGACCCAGGGACAGCCCACGGCGCGCGGCGACGCGGCGGTACGTGAGGCCTGCGAGGCGTCCGGTGCCGACGAGGTCGTCGACAGGCTCGGTGCCGGACTGGACACCCTCCTGGCCCGCGAGTGGCTCAACGGGGAGGAACTCAGCGGCGGTCAGTGGCAGCGCATCGCCCTCGCGAGGGCCTTCTTCCGCCAGGCCGGACTGCTGGTCCTGGACGAGCCGACCGCGAACCTCGACCCCCGCGCCGAGTACTCCATCTTCCAGCGGCTGCGGGGTCTCGCCCAGGACCGCGTGGTGCTCCTGGTGACCCACCGCATCACCAACGTCGCCGTCGCCGACCGGATCGTGGTCCTCGACGAGGGCAGGATCGTCCAGGAGGGAACCTACGCGCAGCTCGCTCAACAGCCGGGCCCATTCAGGCAGTTGCTGTCCTATCAGATCACGTCCGAGCCGGACGGCGAGAAGTACGGAACACCCGCATGAGCCGCCGCAGTGCCACCTCGGCGAGCCCCGCCGTGACGGCCGCGCCCACGGCCACGCCCACGGCCACGGACTTCTCCGCCCCTCCCACGCTGTCCCGAGGTGATGACGTGCCACCCACCCGTCCCCACGTCCCTACGACCACCGAGGCGTATCCGGCCCGGCATCCGCATGACCGGGAAGCCGGGGCACCGGGCGGACCGCTGCCCTTCGACCTGCTCGATCTCGGGCGCCGGAACGAAGAGCAACTGCAGGCGGATGCCCGAGCGCTGCGGCGGCTGCTGAACCACCCCGGCCCGCCGGTGGTGCGGGGATGAGCGCCCGGTCGGACGTGATGGCCGTGGCGGAGATCCTGCCGCTGTTCTACCGGATCATCCCCACCGTGGTCGACAGAGGTCCCGTGGGGACCGCGACCCGCAACTACGTGGCCCGGGACAGCGACGGCGGCCGGTGGTTCGTGAAGGCTTACCCGGCGGGCGCCGTGCTGGACGCGGAGCGACAGGCGCTGGAGCTCGGCCGGTTCGCGCGGCTCGGCGGAATCCCGGTGCCGGCTGTGCGGCGGACCCTGGACGGCGATCTCATCGCGACCGCCGACGGGATGGCGGTGTCCGTCGCGGCGTTCGTCGAGAACACGGAGACAGCGGAAGGCAGCCTGTCCGGCGACCGGTGGGCCGCGGTGGGCGAGACGGTCGGCCGCCTGCACCGGACCCTGGCCCGGCACCCGGCCGGACCGCCGCGCCACGTACCCGCCCGGGAGGTCTGCGATGTGAAACAGGCCCGGCAGCGCCTCGAACGTCTGCTCGCCCGCTTCGCCGAGAAGCCACCCGCCTCGGGGTTTCCCTCTTGGGCGCGGGAGACCGCAGCACGGCGGCTCGACGCTCTGCCCGCCGTGGCCGCCCTGCTCGAAGCGCTGCCGACGGCCTTGACGGTGCAGACCGTCCACGGCGACCTGGGCTCGCCCAACCTGCTCTTACGCGGACAGCGTGTGGCGGCACTGATCGACTTCCGGCCGCCGGGGCACCGCAGTCCCGTGTGGGAGCTCGGGCGGATCGTCCTCGACCCGCGCACGGTCCTGGCCCAACCCGACTGGCCCACCGGCCTGGCCGGCGCGATCGCCGCCTACCAGGCGGCCGACCCGGCGCTGCCGGCCGAAGAACTGCTCGCCGTACCCCGGGTCGCAGCGGGGTACCTGGCCTGCTCCGTGTATCCCCTGTCCGAGGCCGTCGACGACCCGGCCGCTGTCACCCCAGACCTTCAGGCGTACGGCCGGAACCGGCAGGCCGCCGTGGTCGAGCTGTGCGAGCGCCTGACAGAAGCCGAGGAGGTGCTTCATGACCTCCTGCACTGACCCCTCCTCACCCGGCACCCGGCCCTCGCTGTGGCGACACCGCGCGTGGAGCGACGTGACCGAGTACCGGGTCCCCTCCACGCGGTCCAGGACGTCGGAGGTGGTGCTCGGCTGTCTGCGCAGCGTGTCCGTCGCCGGGGCCGACCTGTTCGGGGCGCGGCACGCAGCGTTCGAGGATGAGGCCCGGGCGCTGCCCGACGAGCTCGCGGCAGGCGGATCACTGGTGGAGGAGACCGTGTTCACGGTCCTGCTCGCCCGGCGTCCGGGTGGTGCGCAGTGAGCGGGCAGCGGCACACCGAGCCGGTGGACGTCCATCTCATCCTGCGCCGGGAGACCGCCGAGGGGCCGGAGGTTCTGCTGTCGCGGCGGGCCGGGCAGGTGTACGCCGCCGGCCTGTGGCATCTCCCGTCGGGGCATCTGGACGGTCCGCACGAGGACATCGTCACCGCCCTGGTACGCGAGGCGCGGGAGGAGACCGGTGTCGTCATCGAGCCGGCCGACGTACGGGCCGCGGTGACCGTGCATCATCGCAGCCCCGGCGGTTCCTCCCGCTCTGGATACTTCTTCGAGGTCCGACGGTGGCAGGGCGAGCCCCGGATCGCGGAGCCGGACGTCTGCGATGCGATGGACTGGGCGCCCCTTGACGCTCTGCCCGCCGGGACGGTGGCGTACTGCCGTGCCGGCCTGGACGCCTACGCCGCGGGCGTGCACCTTGCCGTGCACTTCCAACTGCCCGGCGACCGCATCGCCTTCGACCCCGACGCCGACCGGCTGCGTCTCGTCCCGGACGTGACCGGCCGGGCGTTCGCCCGCCGTCCCGACGCCCCGGTCGTGGAGTTCGCGGAGCGGGCGGTCGGCCGGATCGCCGAGTGGACGGATACGTCGTGGGCGCGCGAGGACAGCCGCGTGTGGCGGGCCCATGGCGCGCAGGGCGGCACCTGGTACGTGAAGGTCCACCGGAGCGACAGGTTCCACGGCAGGGAAGTACGGGGGCTGCGGACGTGGGCACCGGCACTGGGGGAGGCGGCGCCCCGGCTGGTGGCCGCCGACGAGAAGCTGAGGGCGGTGGTGCTCACCGCGGTGCCGGGCCGTCCGCTGCACGGCGCTGTCCTTACCCCGGAGCGGGAGAGGGCTGTCTTCCAGCGGATCGGCACGCTGGCCCGCCGCATCCACCGGTCCTCACCCCCGCGGCCTGCTCCTGCCGACAGCGGCCCGGCCGTCGCCAAGGCCGAACGGCATCTGGCCGGGGCGCGGTCTCATCTGCGTCCGGGCGATGAGGAGTTCGTCCGCGAGCTCGTCCGGCAGGCCGAGGACCTGCGGCCGCTGGAGCGGGTGGAGACCCACGGGGATTTCCAGCTCCGCAACATCCTCTACGTCGCCGACGCTGCCGGCCCCGACGCGGGACACGGAGCGGACGATCCCGACGTCTTCGTGGCGGTGATCGACCTCGAGCGCAGTGAGCCCGGGCCGGCCGTACGGGATCTGGTCCGCCTGTCCGATGCCTGGGTCGGCCGCCCCGACCTGTTCGAAGCGTTCCTGGCCGGGTACGGCAGGTCCCTGACCGATGCCGAGGAGGCACGGTTGGACATCGACATGGCCCTAGACGCCGTGAGCGGGATCGCGTTCGGCGTCGCCCACGGTGATCCCGAGTTGGTCGAGCGCGGCCGGCGGACACTGGCCCGGCTGCGCGCCGAGCACCACGCACCACTCTCTTCGACAGGAGATGCCCCGTGAACGCCGACACGGCACCCGCCGCCGCGACCGAACCGCAGGATGCCGCCGGGCGACCGCCGGTCCGCGCGGCAACGCCCGCTGACGCCGAGGCCGTCATCCGGATGCGCTCCGAGCACATCCTGTCCGAGCCCTTGAGCGAGGAGTGGATCCGCCGGTGCACGGACGAGCTGGCACCGCGGCTGACCGAACAGGGGGATGCGCGGGCCTTCGTCATCGACGCCCCGGACGGCACGATGGCCGCCTGCGCCCTCGGCCTGATCCATCCCGGGCTCCCGGCACCGGCCTACCCCCGGGGCCTGGCCGCCCGCGTGCACGTGGTCGCCACGCACCCGGACTTCCGGCGCCGCGGCTACGCCCGGGCCGCGGTCTCGACGCTGCTCGACCACCTCTCCGGCGTCGAGCACGTCACGCTGTTCGAGCTCCACGCCAACGTGGAAGCGCAACCGCTCTACCGTGGGCTGGGCTTTACGGGCACCCCGGCGCTCATGCGGATGACGCGTCTCGTGGAACCGGCTCCCGCGAGCACCACGGAGAGGAGCCCCACCTGGCTGCCTCCCGAGCAGTACGCCGAGACAGTCCTCAAGGCCACCGCGTTCGCCTGCCTGTACTTCACCGACGAGGACGACCGGCCGCTCCAGTTGCACTCCGTCTACTCCCCCGCGCATCCCTGGCAGCTGGTCGGCGGAACGATGGACAAGGGCGAGCGGCCCTGGGAGACGGCCGTGCGCGAAGGCCGGGAGGAGACCGGCCTGACCGTGTCCGGCCCGCCCCGGCTGCTGGCCACCGTGTACGGGCTGCCCGGCGCCGAGTGGCCCTACAGCACGATCGGGATGGTCTTCGACGGCGGCCGACTCACCGCGGCACAGATCCGCGGCATCACCCTGGATCCGCAGGAGCACGACGAGGTCCGCGTCCTGCCCCTGGCCGGGTGGAGGGCGCTGATGCCGCCCCGCGACTTCGCGCGCCTGAGCGCGGTGGAGGAGGCCCGCCGTACCGGCGAGGCCGCGTACTTCGGCACCTGGGACTGGGGAAACGAATGAGCAGCGGCATCGTGTTGATGTCCGACCGGAGGGTGGCCGCGATCCCCCTTCAGGACTGCGGCGAGGACCTCGTCGACGTCCGTATGAACGGCCTGAAGGTCGACGACCGCAAACGCGACGAGGTGGGGGCCTGGGCCCACGTCCGGCAAGGGGTCCTCACCCGGCTGCTGCGCGCCCAGTCACTGCTGCCCACCGGCGTGATGCTCCTCTTCGTCGAGGGCTTCCGGCCCCCGGCCCTGCAGCGGCGGTACTTCGAGGAGTACTCCGACGAGCTGGCCCGCGCCCATCCAGGCTGGCAGGCCGCCCAGCTCCGGGAGGCCGCCAGCCGCTTCGTCTCGCCTCCGGAGATAGCACCGCACTCCGCCGGCGCGGCCGTCGACGTGACGCTGATCGACCACCTCGGCCGCGAGCTGGACATGGGCACGCGCGTCAACGCCTCCCCGGAGGAGTCCGAGGGCGCCTGCTACACCGACGCACCCGGGCTCAGCGACCGGGCCCGCACGAACCGGGCCACGTTGGGCGGTGCGCTGTCCGTCGCAGGCTTGATCAACTACGGCACGGAGTGGTGGCACTGGTCGTTCGGCGACCGGTACTGGGCACTGCAGACCCAGCAGCCGGCCGCCCTCTACGGCCCCGTCGAACTGCCGTTGCCGCACCACCGGCCCGCTTTCACCAACGAGGAGCGATCTGTGGGACACACTCGACACACCCCGGCCAAATGGTCCGAGCACTACACCGACGGCCGCGGTTTCCGGCGGCTCGGGGACGAGGAGAAGCGCCTGCTCGTCGAGCACGCGCCGGCGCCCGGGGGCGGCCGCGCTCTCGACGTCGGCTGCGGGACCGGCGAGACGGCCGCGTACCTCGCCTCGCTCGGGTACACCGTCGACGGCGTGGACTTCGCCGAGGGTGCGCTGGTGCGGGCCCGTGCGGAGCAGGCCGAGTCGGAGGGGGTGCGCTGGCTGTGTCGGGACGCGGAGCACGACGACCTGGCCGACCTCGCCGAGGACGGCTACGACCTGGTCGTCCTGCGGCTGTCCGTAGCTTTCGTCCGCGATCGTGCTCGTGTCCTGCGCCGTCTGGCCGCACGGCTGCGCGAGGGCGGGGTGCTCGTCATCATCACGCCGGTCGTGGAGCACACCGCGGAAGAGCGGCGCCACATCGCGCTGGACGAGGACGAACTCGCCGCGCTCACCGACGGGTTCGAGCAGGTCAGGCGGTTTGACGCAGAAGGTCTGGCGGTGCTGGTCCTGCGCGGGCCGGCCGGGTCGTTCAGCGCGTAGGAGAATCCGCGGCCCGAGCCGCAGGCCGTCTTCGGTGCCGCGGCGGTGGTCATCGACACGTTCGGCCGGGTCCTGCCGGGCCGCTCGACCGGGGCTTGGGGGGCTGCCGCGGGCCGCATCGAGACAGGCGAAGCCGCCCCGGCTGCCGCTGTAAGGGAGTTGGCGGAGGAGACAGGGCTGACGGCGGCGCGCGGAGGACGTATACGTCATCAATGTGCTCCACGACCGCCTCGACTCGGCGACGATCCTGGAGTGTCAGCCGACCTCTATGGTCGCTTTGCCGGAACGGGCTGAAGCCCGGGCCAGCGCGCGAGCATTCGTTGACGCATGGCGGTGCTGAGGCTGCTCAGACCGCTGAGCGAGGTGTGGTCGGCCGTCATCCGGCCAACGACCCCGAGACGGTGGACGAGCCGTTGCCGGGCGGTCGCGGTGCCCCACGTCCAGTCCCGGTGCGGAATCCGGGCCAGGTGATCCGTGCTTTCGCGGTGTGCCCGCTCAACCAGCGCGTCGCCGCGGAGCAGCCAGCCGGCGCATGCGTCGGCGAGCCCGTCTTGGGTGTCGGAGCCGGTCAGGGTTCGCCACTCGTCGCGGTATGCGCTCTCCGCTCGTTCCAGCAGTGACTCCGATGCTGAAGTGACACACCAGCAGGTCGGAAACCCGATGTGCAGGTAGGCGAGTTCCATCAAGCCGCTGCCCAGCGACGCTTGCTCGAAGTCGATGAATCTGATCCCCGTGGCGGTGTGGAGATCATTACCGGGACAGGGATCTCCGTGGAGAAGGGCATACCCGGATGCCTGAGCGAGCCGGTTCACGAGGTCGTCGAGTTCGCCGGTCACGCCAGGCGTGACAGGAACCTCCAGAGCCTCGGCCAGCCGCACGAAAGAGTCGATGTCGGCTTGGTTCGGGCCCTGCCACCGGGGAAGTACCCCAACGTCCTCCGGACGGGCGGTGGCATGCAGCCGCGCCAACCCGCCTGCGTAGTCGACGATCCAGTCGCCGGCCGGGCGTCGGTGGTCCAGATACTCCAGGACCAGGATCCGCTCGCCGGGATCCGTGGCCAGCAACGCGGGCACCACAGGAGTCTCAGCTCGGGCGGCGAGACGCAGGGCGGCAACCTCGCGGGCGTATCGCTCGTCGGCATCAGCACCGTCGACGATCTGCTTCACCACCGCCGTCGCCTCTGGCAGCTCGACGCGCCACACACGCGAGCGAGGGCTGCTGCCCAGCCTGTGAGAGCGCCTGGGCGCGCCCAGCTCGGCCCGTAGCCCGTCCCCGAACGGCAGCCGCAACGACACGCGCCCATCCTTCCACTCAGCCGAACGATCCTGCGGTCACGACGCACAACCGGCCGTCCTGCTTCACGCCGCCGAGGGCCGGCGCCCCGCAGCGAGACATCCGGCACTGCCCAGGTGCTGCCAGTTCTCATCAACGTTCCCGGACAGTTCGACCGGCCAACGCCCGTGACCCCACCCTGCCGCCCGTCATCCTCGACCGCTTCACCGCCCTGGCGGAGGCAATCGGCGAAGTCAGGTACCGCGAGGACGGCCCGTACGCGAGGCAGGCACGCGAGGCAGGCATCACTCCGCGATGGCAGATCGGTCAGGACCCACCGGGCCGAGTGCGCAGTCCGTCGAGGATGAGGTCCAGGATGCGGGCCGCGCGGGCCTCCGCGCCCTCGCCTGGGGGGATGCGCCACAGGACGCTGAGCTGCAGGAGTACGTCCTGCGGGTCGGTGCCCGGTTTGAGGTCGCCGGAGGCGGCGCCGGCGTCGAGCAGGACCGCGATGGCCGCGAGGAAGGGCTCGTAGTTCTTGTCGTCCAGGCCCCCGTTGGTCGCCGCGTGGATGACCTCGGAGACGCCGTACTTGAGTTTCCCGTAGCGGGCGACTTCCTCGAACCAGCGGCGCAGGGCATCGAGTGGCGGGAGCTCGGCCGCGAGGGTGTGGGCGAGGTCGATGACCTTCTGGATCTCGTGGTGATAGAGCTCCACGATCAGCGCCTCGCGGGTGGGGAAGTGCCGGTACAGCGTCCCCACACCCACCCCGGCCTGCTTGGCGATGGCCGTCATGGACGTCCCCGATGTGGCGGCGAAGGCTTCGCCGGCGACCGCGAGGATGCGGGCCCGGTTGGTCAGCGCGTCGGTGCGCGTGGCGCGGCCGGGGGGTGGAGTCATGGCTGATCCGATCGGTCCGGTTGCAAAACGGAAGGGCTTCCGTTACGTTCGGAAAGACAATACGGAAGGGCTTCCGTTTAATCTTGTCACACCTTGTGGAGGACAGCCATGCCGGAAACGGTTCTGGTCACCGGAGGCAGCGGCTACGTCGCCGGCTGGTGCATCGTCGAACTGCTGCAGCGTGGCTACCGGGTCCGCACCACCGTGCGCAGCCAGGGCAAGCAGCGGGCGGTGAGTGAAGCCGTCGCCACCCAGGCGGACACGGACGGCCGGCTGGAGTTCGCCATCGCCGACCTCACCGAGGACGAAGGCTGGGGCGCCGCGGTCAAGGGCGTCGACCACGTCCTGCACGTCGCCTCCCCGCTGGGCGGCTCCGTCGGCGACGACTCGGACGCCATGATCGCCCCCGCGCGCGACGGGGCCCTGCGTGTCCTGCGCGCCGCCACCGAAGCCGGGGTGCGGCGCGTCGTGATGACGTCCGCGGCGAACACCGCCAGTCCCTCCTCCTACACCGAGGAGGGCATCACCGACGAGACCCTGTGGACCGACCCCGACGACCCGGCACTGATCCCCTACCGCCGCTCCAAGACACTCGCCGAGCGGGCCGCCTGGGACTACATGGCCGCCTACGACGGCCCCACCGAACTCACCACGATCCTCCCCGGCGCCGTCTTCGGACCGATCCTGGCCACCAGCACCATCGGCTCGGTCGGCATAATCCAGCGGATGCTCTCCGGTGCCATGCCGGGCGTGCCGCGCATCGGCCTGGAGATCGTCGACGTCCGAGACCTGGCCGACATCCACATCCGCGCCATGGCCTCGCCCCAAGCCGCCGGCGAACGCTTCCTCGCCACCGGCGAATTCACCTGGATGCTGGACATGGCCCGCACACTGCGCGAAGAACTGGGCCGGGACGCCGACCGGGTGCCCACGCGCCGGATCCCCGACTTCGCCGTCCGCCTCGCCGCCCGCTTCCGCGACCCGTCACTGCGTGACATCACCCCGGCCCTGGGACGCCGCAACCGCCACAGCACCGCCAAGGCACACCGCATCCTGGGATGGCAGCCGCGCCCGGCCCGCGGCACCGTCATCGACTGCGGCCGCAGCCTGCTGGACCACCACGCCGTGTGACGCCTGGAACAGTGGTCTCGCGACTACTTCGACGCGCCCTGGTTCGATGGGGTGGCGGTGGCTTCTTCTGGCGTTTGCGTGGTGGTGGCTTCTTCTGTGGCTTCTTCTGTGGCTTCTTGGATGGCGCGGTTGCTGAGTGCGGGCAGGCTGAGCAGGGCCACCAGGACCATGAGGAGGCCGCCCATGATGAAGGGCGTCCGCAGGCTGATCGCGCCCGCGAGGTAGCCTCCGAGAACGCCTCCGAAGGGTGCGCCCATGAGGGAGATCAGCCGGCTTGCGGAAAGTACTCGTCCACGGATTTCCGCCGGTGCGAGGCGCTGGCGCAGCGAACCGACGATGACGATCTGGACGCTCATCGAGAATCCGATGGTGGCCATCATCGCGCCGGCGATCCAGGGGTTCGTGGTCAGGCCGAGTCCGACGACGGCCAGTCCTTCGACGGACATGCCGATGCATCGCATGCTGCCCACTTGGATCTTCTTGGAGATCGAAGTGGACATGAAGCTTCCGATGAAGGCACCGACGGCGGTGGAGCTCAGCAGCAGGCCGTAGCCGATGTCACCGAGTCCGAGCTGGCCCTTGGCCAGCAGGACCAGCAGTGACATTTTGGCGGTGAAGACGAGGTTGCCGATGGCGGCGGTGCCGGCCAGTGCTCGGAGCACTCGGTGTTTCAGCAGCCAGCGCAGTCCTTCGGCGACCTCGGCGCGCAGGCTTGTGCGGGTCGGTTCGCCGGTCGGCGCGTTGCCGAAGTCGCCTTTCAGGGACCCGACGCATACGGCGCTGACCAGGAAGGAGAACGCGTTGCCCAGAAACGGCAGGAACTGTGACAGGGAGAAGAGGACTCCGCCGAGCGGGGGGCCGGCGAGCTGTTCGCCGTTGATCTGTGCCGCGGAGATCCGGCTGTTGGCCCGGATGAGCGCCTGGTCCCCGGAGACGACCACCGGCATGACGGCCTGTGCGGAGATGTCGAAGAAGATGTCTCCGCAGCCCAGCGCGAATCCCGCCACTATCAGCAGGAAGATGTTTGCGTGATCGGTCAGTACGGCGACCGTGAGCAGGGCGAGGATGGCGAACCGGACGAGGTCCGCACGCAGCATCACCTTTCTCCGGTCCCACCGGTCCACCAGCGCTCCGGCCGGCAGACCGAGCAGGAACCACGGCAGAGTACCGACGGCGCCGACCGCACCGATGAGGAGCGGATCACTGGTCAGCTGGAATGCCAGCAGGGGCAGTGCGGCCATCTGAACGCCGTCGCCCAAGGACGAGGCGATCGCCGCCACCCACACCTTGTTGAAACTGCTCCCCAAGCGAGGCTGGGTCGCCTTCTCTTCACTGGTGACTTTCAACGATTCTCCCGAGAACGGAATTTTGGGACAGCTACGGTGAGACAGAAAGAGCACCCCGGACAGGGGGAAGGGAGAAGTCAGGCCATTCGCCGATCAACGCCACATTCGTTTTCGGTCGGCCCAGCAGAACGAACGTGCACTGGCTCATCGGTGACCTCGCCGCCGGCGAACAGGGGGCGCGAGGTCACCGATGTCACGGAAAGGGCCGAGAGCTACGCCGGGGGCGCGTCCTCCACGTCACGGTTCCACTCGGACTTCGAGGACTGCCAGCCGTCTTCGTCCGCCCCGCGTCGCCAGTAGCCGGAAATGGACAGCTGATCGCGTGTCAGGCCGCGTTCCATCCGCAAGTGATGCCGAAGCGCTTTCACGAAGTGCGCCTCACCGTGAACAAAGGCATGCACCGTTCCGGTCGGGAAGTCCAAGGTGGAGACGGCCTCTTGGAGCAAGTCGCCGATCTGACGCTCCCCGCGGTGCAGCCAGATGATTTCGGCATCGGCCGGTGTCCGGATCTCCTGTTCCTCTTCCTGACCGGAGACCTCGATGAACGCTTTGGCGACCGTGCCTGACGGCATTGCCTCCAGGGAAGCCCCGATCGCGGGCAAGGCGCTCTCGTCGCCGATGAGCAGATGCCAATCGGCCTCCGCCCTGGGCGAGTAGCCGCCGCCGGGACCGATGAAGTAGATCTCCTCCCCGGGCTTGACCTTCGCGGCCCAGGGAGCGGCCAGACCGCTTTCACCGTGATAGACGAAGTCCACGGACAGTTCGACGGCATCCGGGTCCCACCGACGGACCGTGTACGTCCGGGTCTTGGGCCACTGGTCCTGGGGGAAGTCCCGGCGAATGACCGAGATGTCGAACGGCTCGGGGTACTGCACTTCCTCCAGGGGGAAGATCAACTTGATGTAGTGATCGGTGTACTGCCCGACGGTGAACCCTTGCAGGCCCTCACCGCCCAGCACGACCCTGGCCATGTGCGGGGTCACCCACTCGACGCGCAGCACCCGCCCTCGGTGCAGCCTCGACCTGTTGGGCGTCGGTTTGTCGGACATCAATGGCTCCTTGCCTGCTTCATTCATCAGAACTGCTTCTTCAGCGCGCGAGCCAGAACTGGAGCAATGTCGGCGAGCGCATCCGAACTCATCATCTGCATGTGCTTGAAAGGGGTCACGTGCTTTTCGATGTGGCCGCTCACATACGGTTCCCAGACCTCCGCAAGTCCGGTGGACACACCGTCCCGCCCGGCCGCTTCGAAGAAGAGCATGTCGCCGTCGAACTGCTCGGGGGCTGTTACCCGGCTGATCTTGAGGTTGTTCTCCGTGATGTCGATGAGAGCGGCAACGGTCCGTTCCTCAAGGCTGGCCAGTGTTCCGCCATGGGACTCGAGAATCTCGAGGATTCGTGGCATCTCGATCGGGTCGTCGCCCGGTTCGGCATGGAAGGCCCCGATTCCGTCGAACGCGAGCTCCAGGAGATCCCGCTGGCTGCGCATGCTGTCCGCGCCGGCGTGTCCTCCGGTACCGGCATCGAGCACAGCCAGCAGGGACACCTGCTCGCCCTCCTGCTGGAGGCGGGCCGCCAGGTTGTGGGCGACCTTGCCGCCGAAGGACCAGCCCAGGAGGGAGTACGGGCCGGACGGCTGGATCGCCCGGATCCGGCCGAGGTAGTCCTCGATCAACTCATCCAGATCGGCGGGGAGCGGCTCGTCCGTGGCCAGTCCACGGGCCTGGAGCCCGTACACCGGGTGCTCCCTCGGGACGTAGCGCAGCAGCCCGGCGTAGCACCAGGCCATGCCGCCTCCGGGGTGCACGCAGAACAACGGCGAACGGCTGCCGACCGACCGCAGGCTCAGCACGGGCTCCAGTGCGCTGTCCTGCTCCTCGCTGTCCGCCTGGCCCAGGTTCGACAGAGCGGCCACGGTGGGAGTTTTGAGCAGCTTGTGAATCGAGAGCTTCACGCCCAGGATCGATCGGATGCGGCTGGCCAGGCGGGTCGCCAGCAGGGAGTGGCCGCCCAACTCGAAGAAGCTGTCGTCGATGCCGACCGTGGGTACGCCCAGTACCTCGGCGAACAGTCCGCAGAGGATCTCCTCCCGCGGGGTCCGCGGACCGCGCCCGGCTCCGGCCTTCGTCGGCATGTCCGGGGCGGGCAGGGCCCGCCGGTCCAGCTTGCCGTTGGTGGTCAGCGGGAGCCGGTCGAGCACCATGAACGCGGAGGGGACCATGTACTCCGGCAGCAGACCGGCCGCGTGCGCACGCAGGGCCTCGGCGTCCACCCCGTCGTTCCCGGTCTCGGCGACGACGTAGGCCGCGAGGCGTTTGTCGCCCGGCTGGTCCTCGCGGGCTGTGACCGCGACCTGGGAGAGCCCGGGGTAGCGGCCCAGTACGGCTTCGATCTCGCCGAGTTCGATGCGGAAGCCGCGGATCTTGACCTGGTCGTCGGCCCGGCCGACGAATTCCAGGACGCCTTCGCCGGACCAGCGGGCCAGGTCGCCGGTGCGGTACATGCGGCTGCCGGCCGGGCCGAAGGGATCGGCCACGAACCGCTCCGCCGTCAGGTCCGCACGCCCGAAGTAGCCCCGGGCCAACCCCGCACCCGCCAGATACAGTTCCCCGCTCACTCCTGCCGGGGCCAGTGTCAGATTCTCGTCGAGGATGTAGGCGCGCATGCCGTCCAGCGGGCGTCCGACCGGTATCGGTGCGGGCACCTCGTCGGCCGTGGTCCAGGGGGCCTGGGTGGCGAACAGCGTGGTCTCGGTCGGACCGTAGGCGCAGCGCACGACGGTGTCCGGGCAGTGCTCCAGTACCCGCTGCACCGCGGTCGGGGAGATCACGTCACCGCCGGTGATCACCTCCCGCACACCCGCGAAACAGCCCGGGTCCTCCTCCGCCATCACCCGGAACAGACCCGCCGTCACCTGAAGCCCGGTGATCTCCTCCTCAGCGATCAGCCGGGCCAGCGTCGCCACACTCAGATCATCTCCAGGCGTCACAACCGTCCGCCCGCCGTGCAGCAGCGGCACCCACAGTTCGTAGGTCGAGGGATCGAAGGCGTACGGAGCCACCATCAGCACCCGCTCGTGCGCACCCGCCCCGAACATCCCGTCCACGACCAGGTCGAGGATGTCGCGGTGGGTGACCGCCACCCCCTTGGGACGCCCCGTCGAACCCGACGTGTACATCACGTACGCGAGCTGCTCGGACCGGCACTCCACACCCGTCTCACCGACCGGCAGCCCCGCCAGCTGCACATCCTCGTCCACCACCACCAGGGCAGCACCGCCGGGCAGACCACGCTCACGCATCGCCCGGTCGGCCAGCAGCACCGGCGCGGACGTCTCGTCCACGATCCACTGCATCCGCTCCAGCGGATAACCACTGTGCAACGGCAGATAGAACGCCCCGGCCTTGAGCACCGCGAGCAGCGCGACCACCAGATCAACCGAACGCTCCATCAGCACCGCAACCGGCGCCTCCGGACCCACCCCCAGACCCACCAGCCGGTGCGCCAGCTGATTCGCACGCTCGTCCAACTCCCGGTACGTCAGCTCCCGTCCGGCACACCGCACCGCCACCGCACCCGGGGACCGCAGCGCCTGAGCCGCAAAAGCCGCCGGCACCGATACATCGATCATCGCCACATTCGACTCAGATGACCGATCCTCGACAAAATCAACAGTATCTGCAGCACGCATTGCCAATCACCCTCTTTCGATATTGGGGTCGAACGTGTGTTGCGCGGAGAGAGCTGCGTGAGAGCTCAATTACTGAAGGTGGAAAGGGACACGGATCCCAAGGACCCGAATGACGCGCTGACGGTGGCGCCGGCCTCGAGATCAACCGCTGCGGCCAGCGATCCGGCCAGGACCAGGTCGCCGGCAGCGATCCCCTCGCCGAAAGAGGCCAATATGCGCACAAGGCATGCCACGGACTCCGCCGGATGTCCCATCACGGCCGAACCGTTCGCCGTCTGAACGGAATCACCCGACTCGAACACCATCGTCTCGGCGGCGAGGTCGCGCCCGTCGAAGGGAACGGCCTTGCCCAGGACAGCCATTGCCGACGAGGCGTTGTCCGCGACGGTGTCCACCCACGCGATGTCCCAGTTCTTGATACGGCTGTCGAGTACCTCCAGGGCCGGGAAGACCTCGGTGGTGACGTTCAGGACGTCCGCAGCCGTCGTACGGGGATCGGAGAGGTCGGCGCCGATCCGGAACGCGATCTCCCCCTCGACCTTGGGCGAGATGAACCATCCCGGATCGAGGCGGGCGCCGTCGGCGAGAAGCATGCCTTCGGTCAGAAACCCGAAATCCGGTTGATCGACGCCGAACATCTCCTGGATGGGGATGCTCGTGGCGCCGATCTTGTATCCGGCGTGCACCGCCCCGTTCTTGTGTTCAAGGGTTCGGAATGTGCGCTGGATGGCGTAGGCGTCCAGCGCGGTGAACTCGGGATACCGAGCGGAGATGGACGGTATCGCCCTGCGCTCGTTCTTGGCGTTCCAAAGTTCGATGGCTATTTGCTCATGAACGGCGTGTGGATCCTGAAGCATAGTTCGTGGCCGAATCGGCTGCTGCGCAGGTGGCCGGCGCAGCTGTCCCCGTCTCGGCACTCCTCCATTCAGGCCTCGGGAAAGCTACTTGGTCGCCACGAACAGCCGACCACCCGGCATGATGTGTGACACGCAATCGACATTCGAGAAGCCGGCGCTGCGGAACTTTTCAACCCATTGGTCCGCGGTGGGCAGCTTGATTCCCATGAAGTTCGAGTGCAGGTAGGTGAAGAGGGCGCTGAACTTACGCTCGCGAGCTTCCTGCCCGTACGAGACCGCATCGACCACGGCCAGGACGCCGCCGGGCGCGAGTGCCTTGCGGCAGGTGCTCAGCACGTCTTCGAAGACGGATTCGTTCTGCAGGACGTCGTGCATCACGAAGCACGCCTGAATGACATCCGCCCCTTCGAGCGGACCGGGGTCGGTGATCAGAGACTCGACCGATCGCTCGATGACCTGCAGCCGGTCGTCCACGCCGGCTCGTCCCGCGGCTTCTCGCGCAGCGGCGCAAGCGGCCGGGCTCAGGTCGAGGGCGACACCGGTACGGCGGTCGTCCTGGGCGAGGAGGTCGATGAGCAGACCGGCCGCGCCCGCGCCGAGGTCGACGACGTGCTTCGCGTCGGCGGCCACGACCCGTTCGACAACGGCGGGGTAGAAGGCCCGATCCCCGATCCAGCGCGAACTGACCGCCACCCGGCGCCCGTCACGGTGATGGGCGTCAGCGGCGGACGTGCTGTCGGAGAGGAAGGCTCGGGCGTTCTGCAGGAGCGGACTGTTGGCGGTCAGCGCCCAGGACAGGTACCCGACCTCGTGCCTCCAGTCCGCGTAGTCGTCGGACGCGCGGTACAGGTCGTTCCCGTCCTCGGCGGCGACCAGCCCGGCGGCCGACAGCGCGTGCACATACTCCCTGAGGCTGTCCTGGGAAAGACCTGTCGCCTCGGCCAGATCGGCGATACCGAACGTGCTGCCCGAGTCCAGCACCTGGTCCACGCCGATCTCGGCACCGATCTGGAGCAGCGCGGCGACCGCCGCGTAATCCGCTCCCACCTCGCGTGCGGAATCCAATTTCACCTTTGCTCCTCAGTGTTCTGAACGATCATCAAATTACGTCGTACAGGGAGTTCTTCTGGGCGAGGCCCATCGCCACTTCGATGATGGCGTCCTCCTGGCCGGCTACTACTCCCCTACGGCCCAGCTCCATCAGGATTTCCCGTGGATCCACCTGGAAGCGCTCCGCGGCGCGCCGTGTGGGCGCGGCGAATCCGGAGAAGACACCGGCGATGCCGCTCGCAATGGTGACGCTGTCGTTCGTCGGAATGCGCTTGACGAATGTGGATTCCGCGAGATCGGCCGCGTCAAGTGCCGCGAACAGCTGGAGCCTGGTCTCTATCTGTTCCAAGTGCAGGTTTGCGGCGACCAGTTCGAGCGGGGCGTTACCGGCCCCGGCGCCGAAGCCGCGTGCCGTCACGTCCACGATGGTCGCGCCGGCCTTGACGGCGGCCATGCTGTTCATCACCGAAAGGCCGAGGTTGTTATGACCGTGGAAGCCGATCTCAATGTCGAGTTCCTCGACGAGAGCGCCGACCTTTTCATCAACTGCGGCCGGAGTGTACGCACCTGCCGAGTCCATCAGGATGACCGCGTGTGCTCCGTACTCCTGTATGAGCCGCGCCTGCTCGATGAGCGTCTTGGTCGACGCCATGTGGCTCATCAGCAGCATGCCTTTGACCGTGACACCCATCTCACGGAGCATGGTGATCTGCTGGCGGGTCACATCCGCTTCCGTGCAGTGAGCGCCGACCCTGACCTCGTCGACTCCGCAGTCCAGTGCCGGCTTCAGATCGCGTTCGACCGTCGCGAACCCGGGGATGGACAGGACGCCGAGCCGTGTCTGCTTCAACTGGGCGCGCGCGGCCGTGAGCATCTCCCTGTCGGTCAGCGCGGCACGTCCGACCTGGATGGACGAGGCGCCAAGTCCATTGCCGTGCCCGACCTCGAGGAGGTCGGCCCCCGCAAGCTCAGCGGCCTTGGCGTAGGCGGCGATGTCCGCGTGACCCAGTTGATGCGCTACGGCGTGATTCCCGTCCCGCAGGGTCGTGTCACAGATGTTGAGCCGTCGCTCGGCAGGTGTATTCATCGACGTGCCTCCGCTCGCCCCTCGGCAACAGCCACTGCCGCACAGGTGATGACGTCCAGATTCCCGGCGTAGCGCGGCAACCAGTCACCGAGTCCTTCCACTTCGATGGTCACCATGATGCGATCGCCGGTGGCGACCGGCGGGACGACAACGCGATAGCCCGGGACGTAGGAATTGATCCGCTTCTCCATGTTGTCGACCGAGACGCGCAGCGCTTCCATGTCGACGTTTTCGGAGGCCGGAACGGCGATGGTGTTCCGCATCACCATTCCCGGCTCCGCCGGGTTGATGACGAGAATGGTCTTGGCCGTGTCCACCCGGCAGAACTCATGAGTGGCATGCTGAGTGGTGAAGGCGTATTCATCGATGTTCGCCCTCGTCGCAGGACCGACGCTCGCCGATGAGCTGGCTGTGGCGATCTCCAGGT
Organism: Streptomyces sp. NBC_00659; assembly: GCF_036226925.1. Classification (NCBI taxonomy): domain Bacteria; kingdom Bacillati; phylum Actinomycetota; class Actinomycetes; order Kitasatosporales; family Streptomycetaceae; genus Streptomyces; species Streptomyces sp. NBC_00659. The sequence goes on from NZ_CP109031.1 coordinate 1,440,962, forward strand.
ATCCCAGGCCGTCGGAAGCATCGCTGAAGCAGCGCGCGATGGGGACTGCGGCTTGTCCACCACAGGTCACCATGCTCACGTTCTGCTCGGTGAGGCACTCCTCGAGGTTCAGGGCCGGAACGCAGAATTTACCGAGATGCGACGGCGTGAGGTCGATGACCGGAATGCCCAGACCTTCGAGGATATTCCAGTTGTGCACCGCGTCCTGGGCCGACGTCGCGTCGAAGACCACGTCGATTCGGTCCGCCAACTCGGCAACCGCGTCGATCCCGCCGGCAGTCGTTGGGATCCCGCGAGAATCGGCGAGCTCTATACCCGGAGAGCTGACACGTCGGCCGGCGAACGAGTCGCACCGGAGATGGGGTGAGGCCATGACCTTGAGCAGCAGGTCGCAACCAATATTTCCCGTGCCTATGATAGCCACACGAAGAGGATCAGCAATGGAGCCTTTTTGTGGGTGCATTCACCTAACCTCTATCCGCAGTCTCAATGCTGTGAGCGTCGGGCCGAGTCCGGCCGACGAGATGCGTACGGGGAGCCTGTGCTATTTCCTGCTGCCTCGCGCCGGAGACCGGGTCGATGGATTCAGCGTTCCAACCGGCTCGGCCCAACTCCAGGACGATCCGGCCGGCCCGCGGCGCCGGCACTGCGAACGTGATGGAGAAGGTTCCTTCTTCCGCGGAGTGCCGCGGCACCACGTCCTCCGCCTCCACGTGGAATGTCTTGAGAGTGTCCAGCAAACGCACCAACTGCCCAGGAGTCTCCGCGACCAGAACCTCTACGTGCGTCTCCCTGTCCGCGGCCTGCCGCCCCTGAATCGCCGCCAGGCCGGCAGCCCCCCTGTTCAGCAGGTCCACCATCGGCTCCAGGCTCTGGCTCCTCATGTCCTGCGGTGCACTGGACAAGTCGTCGAGCGTGGCCAGCAGTGTCGTCAGATCGTCGCTGAGTTCCCGGAGCACTCCGGCGACAGCGGATGCGTTGGCTTGCAGGATGTCGCTCCACAGCCCGGTGTCTCTGACAGCTGTCCGCGTCACGTCGCGCAGGCCTTGCCCCGCGAGCCGAAACGCCTCCCGCGAGCTGTGTTGAAGTCGCGCGGCCATGAGACTGGCCACCAGATGAGGAGCATGCGATGTCAACGCCACCGCGTTGTCGTGCGCGCGACTCTCCATGATCACCGGAACTGCCCCGCACAGCGCGATCATTTCGAGCACTCGGTTCACCGCGTCCTGGGAAGTCGTCTCCGAAGGAGTCAGGACCCAGGCCCGGTCCTCGAACAGATCCGCGCGAGCGGCAAGCGGGCCGCATCGCTCACGGCCGGCAAGAGGATGTCCACCTACATAACTGGACGGGGTGTCCACGGACTTCCGGATGTCTCGTGCCAGTTGCGCCTTCACACTGGCCACGTCGGTGTAGCTCCGGGCCAGCCCTCGTGCCTGCATCTCCGCGAGCACATCGCCAACTGCGCTCGGTGGTACCGCGATCACTGCCAAGTCGACCGGTTCGTCCCAAGCGCCCACCACTCCCGCGCCCAACGCGGCGGCCGTGCGAGCGGCCACTTCATCCTTGTCGAGCAGATGCACTGTTATGTCGTGCCGACTGAGAGCCAAGCCGATTGAGGTGCCGATCAGGCCCGTGCCGACCACAGCCATCGTTCGTATCATCGTTACCCCCCTTCAGCCTGTGGGCGGCCGCCGGCCACCGCAGGGCTCACCCAGCCGACGCCACCGGTCTGCCCGCACCCCGAGCGCGGGATCAGGTCAGTAGCCGAAATCCGCCCAGCGCATTCCGTCGGCGGACGGCACAAGACCGCCTTCCCGTATCGGGCCTTCGTCGTCGGCGACGTCTCCCAGCGCGGCATGGACCTGGATCTTGGCCCCCTCTTCGAGGACCGACTGGACAAGCGTCGAGTCGAACAGGTCGCGATCCGTTCCGCTCTCGCCCGCGGGCCGGTCGGCCAGCTCGGAGAACTCCCGGAACTTGGACTCGCGCTGTTCGGTGTAGGAGGCGGCGTTGACCAATCCGCCTTCGCGCGAAGCTCCACCGCCGACCAGTTCGACAAAGGACTCGAGTCCGGGCGCCGAGCTGTTCATGACCTTCTTGGCGGTCCAGAAGTACGAATCCTCGTCCTGGTGCATGTCGTAGAACGCCACCAGGAAATCGTGGAAGAGCGAGTACTCGTTCCGGTACCGCACTTCGTACTCCTCGAAGCACTTCGTCTCTTCGAAGTCTCCGCTCAACGACGAGTTGATGGAGCGAGCAGCCAGAAGACCGCTGTAGGTGGCGAGGTGCACGCCGGAGGAGAAGACCGGATCGATGAAGCATGCGGCATCGCCCACCAGGACCATGCCGGGGCGCCAGAACGTGTCCTGGCAGTACGAGTAGTCCTTGCGGACCCGGACCTCGCCGTAGGGACCGCTCTCCACCCGACGTGCCTCGGACAGATATTCCGCGATGATCGGACATTCATCGATCAGGCCCATCAGGGCCTTCTCCCGATCCCCCTGAACTCGCTCCAGGGCCTCGCGCCGCAGTACCGCGCCGACGCTGGTGAGCTCATCGGTGAGCGGGATGTACCAGAACCAACCGGAGTTGAAGGCGGCGCAAAGAATATTGCCGGAGTTGGGGGCAGGAAGCCGCTTCCCGCCCTCGAAGTAGCCGAAGAGCGCGATGTTCTGGAAGAAGTCCGAGTAATGCCGTGTACCGCCGATCCGGCTCTGAATGCGGCTCTTGTTGCCGGAGGCGTCCACGACGAAGCGGCTGCGCACCTCGTGCCGGACTCCGTCAACGTCGCTGTAGAGCACCCCGCAGACGCGGCCGTCCTCCTCGATGACATCCACCACTGAGCTCTTCTCGCGGACCTCGACTCCCTTGTCACGCGCGTTGTCCAGGAGAATCTGGTCGAACTTCATCCGCTCGACCTGGTAGGCCAGCGAGGTCGGGCCCGAGAAGGTCGAGGAAACGGAGAAGGAGAACGTCCACGGCTCGGGGCTGCTCCCCCATCGGAAGGTGCCTCCACGCTTGGGCATGAACGCGGCCTTCTCCAACTCGTCCGAGACGCCGAGGAGTCTGCAGACACCATGCACCGTCGAAGGCAGCAGGGACTCCCCGATCTGGTACCGGGGGAACTCTTCCTTCTCCAGGAGAAGAACACGGTGACCCTGCATAGCCACCAGGGTGGACACGGTAGAGCCACCCGGCCCACCACCGACGACAACGACATCGAACTCGTGGTCCTCGACTTGCATGACACCTTCTCCTTAATAGTGTGTTCAGGGGGATGAAAGATGTCCGTATCAGCCCCGACTACCGGAAACAAACGAGCGCAAGGTGCGTGCGGCGGCCAGGTCGGCACAGCCGGCCAGGAGGAGGGCCTCCTCAAGTTCCGTCCGCAGGAGCGAAAGCACCTGAGTGACTCCCGGCGCCCCAGCCGTACTCAGCCCCCACAACACCGGACGCCCTACCAGGACCCCATCAGCGCCCAGCGCCAGTGCTCGCAGGATGTCGGTGCCGCTGCGGACACCGCTGTCCATAAGGACCTGGCACTGCCCGCCCACCGCATCGACCACCCACGGCAGAGCGGTGATGCTGGGCAGCGCACCGTCCAACTGCCGGCCACCGTGGTTGGAAACCACCACCGCGTCGGCCCCGAGTCGGACGGCCTGTTCCGCGTCCCTGGGATCAAGGACGCCTTTGATCACCAAGGGAAGTCGGGTCTGCTCCCGGATCCATTCCAAGTCGGACCAGCCGAACGTGGAGTCAAAGGCAATCTTCGTGTGAGCAGCCACGGCCGACTCTCCGGATCGGCGGGAATGCGCCGCGGAAGGGCCGTCGGGCTCGAGGTTGGCACTACGGATCCAGGAGGGAAGCGCGAACTCGTTTCGCAGGTCGCGTAGCCGCCGGCCCATGATCGGGACATCCACGGTCACCATCAATGCCTGGCAACCGACTTGCTCGGCGCGGCGGATCAGCTCGACCACGCGACCGCGATCGTGCAACCAGTACAGCTGAAACCACAAGGTTGCCCCGACCTTGGCAATCTCCTCCAGCGAATGGCTGCTGATCGTGCTGACCACAAAGGGCACTTGCGCCGCCAAAGCGCCCTCTGCGGCTGCGAGATCGCCCTCTGGATGCAGCAGGCGCTGGTACGCCATCGGCGCGACGGCGAGCGGCAGCGCTGCCGAAGTGCCCAGAAGCTGCGCACGGGTGTCGGTCTTCTTGACGCCTGCCAGCACCCTGGGCACGAGTGACACGCTGTCCAGAGCCGCACGGTTGGCGTCCAGGGTGGATTCCGTGCCGCTGCCACCGGCGATGAAATCCCACACCGCCGGCGCCAGCCGCGCGGCGGCCGACTGTTGCAGGTCTTTCACGCACACGGGCTGCGTTCCCGCTGTATCGACCGGTCCCCCGGACTGCTGAGCCATTACTTCTCAGCCTCCCCTTCGGCCCGCTGCCGTTCGACCGCTTCGTAGAGTGCCTTGATGTTCCCGCTCCCGAAGGTGCGAGCCCCCAGACGCTCGATGACCTCCATGAAGAAGGTGCCGAGCGGGTGGACCGAGGCAGTGAAGATCTGGAACAACTGGCCGTCATGGTCCTCGTCGACCAGGACATCCAGTTCTTGCAGTTCGGAAACAGAGTGCTTGGCCAGATCCACGGACAGCAGCCGGTAGTAGGCATCCGGAGTGCTCAGGAAGGACACACCCTTTGACTTGAGCAGGCCCACTGACTCCACAATGCTGTCTGCGGTGAACGCGATGTGCTGGACGCCAGCCCCATCGTGATTCTTCAGAAACTTGTCTATCTGCCCCGGATCGAGCGACGTATCGGGTTCGATCAAGGTGAGCGTGACAGAGCCGGATCGACTCTGGACCACCTTGGAATCCATTGCCTGACTGCCCACCACGATGCGCTCCTCGAAGATCATCTGGAAGTCCAGGACCTTCTCGTAGAACTCCACGGTGGACGTGAGCTGCCCAGCTTCGAGACAGACGGCGAAGTGGTCTATCTCGCCCAGGCCGCTGTCGAACCGGGCACCCTTTTGCGGAACCGACGAGAAACCCGGAAGTATCCGCGCATCGCTACTGGCGGGGCGCTGCACGAAGGTGTGAATCACATCTCCGAAGCCTCTGATCGAGGCCGTTATGAGCCCGTCCCGCTCGGCCGGTTCCGCCACCGCTGCGGCGCCCCTGCGCACCGCCTCGGTGAATGTCTCCGTGGCGTTGGAGGTCGCAAGCGCGATATTGGCCACCCCGTCACCGTGCTGCTCGACGTATGCGGATGCAGGGTGGTCGGCACCCTGCGCCATCGTCAGCACCAGCCGGATCTGATTCTTGCCGAGCGCCACCGAACGGATGACCTCGGCAGACTCTGCCGGTTCGGAAGCTCCGTAGATCTCGAACCCATAGCTGTCTATGAACTGCGCTGCAGCCACCGCCGTGTCTTGTACATAAAACTCGACATGGTCAATGGAGAGTTCATCGAAAATGGACACGTTCGAATTCACCATTTGCTTCACCTGCTCGGTTGACTGTGTGCAGGAACTGAGGTTGGTGAGGACTGGCAGGGTTCACGCCGTTGCATTCATCTGCTGCACGAGGCTATGCGGCCGCATTTCCGTCCAGTTCGAGTTGATGTACTCGATGCACGATGCGCGGTCATTCGCATGCACGGTGGTCCAGCCGGCCGGCACCTCAGCGAACTTCGGCCAGAGCGAATACTGCTTCTCTTCGTTGACCAGTACGAGGTATTCCGCCTCGGGGTTTTCGAAAGGGTTGGTCATGACTTCGCTCCTTCTGTTCCTTGCGGGTGCACGGGCTCGGTGATGTGTGGGACCGGCTGAGCCGCGACATCGCGGTAGACGTACCCACCGTCCGGGGGCTTGTTACGCCACTCTTCGGCGAAACAGGCCGACAGGGCGACGGTTTTCCATTCGTCGCGACGGCATTGTCTTGATCTCTACGGGGCAGCTCCTGGACGAGCCAATGGCGGCACGATATCCCTCCACCCGATAGGCCGCAGGGAACCGGACTGATCCTCAAGCGGATCTGGATCCGAATTCAAGGAAACCGTCCGCACTCGAAGTACGATTCAGGATCGCTTGAGATCCAGGCTTCCCAACCGGATCGAGGGGTGACCGCCCGTGGCCACTCGCCTAATGTGACTGCGGACGTGCCGGAATAACCATTCCACGGCAATCACGCGCTATCCGAAGCCTTCCGTTCCGTAACGATCATGCGCCATCCGGGGCCTTCCATTCCGCAACGATCATCCGCGTCGCTGGTCCCGCTGAACTTCGCGCGGTCTCAACACCGAAAGAGGGTGATTGGCAATGCATGCTGCAGATGCTGTTGATTTTGTCGAGGATCGGTCATCTGAGTCGAATGTGGCGATGATCGATGTATCGGTGCCGGCGGCTTTTGCGGCTCAGGCGCTGCGGTCCCCGGGTGCGGTGGCGGTGCGGTGTGCTGGACGGGAGCTGACGTACCGGGAGTTGGACGAGCGGGCGAATCAGCTGGCGCACCGGCTGGTGGGTCTGGGGGTGGGGCCGGAGGCGCCGGTTGCGGTGCTGATGGAGCGTTCGGTTGATCTGGTGGTCGCGCTGCTCGCGGTGCTCAAGGCCGGGGCGTTCTATCTGCCGTTGCACAGTGGTTATCCGCTGGAGCGGATGCAGTGGATCGTGGACGAGACGTCCGCGCCGGTGCTGCTGGCCGACCGGGTGATGCGTGAGCGTGGTCTGCCCGGCGGTGCTGCCCTGGTGGTGGTGGACGAGGATGTGCAGCTGGCGGGGCTGCCGGTCGGTGAGACGGGTGTGGAGTGCCGGCCCGAGCAGCTCGCGTACGTGATGTACACGTCGGGTTCGACGGGGCGTCCCAAGGGGGTGGCGGTCACCCACCGCGACATCCTCGACCTGGTCGTGGACGGGATGTTCGGGGCGGGTGCGCACGAGCGGGTCCTGATGGTGGCTCCGTACGCCTTCGATCCCTCGACCTACGAACTGTGGGTGCCGCTGCTGCACGGCGGGCGGACGGTTGTGACGCCTGGAGATGATCTGAGTGTGGCGACGCTGGCCCGGCTGATCGCTGAGGAGGCGATCACCGGGCTTCAGGTGACGGCGGGTCTGTTCCGGGTGATGGCGGAGGAGGACCCGGGCTGTTTCGCGGGTGTGCGGGAGGTGATCACCGGCGGTGACGTGATCTCCCCGACCGCGGTGCAGCGGGTACTGGAGCACTGCCCCGACACCGTCGTGCGGTCGACGTACGGTCCGACCGAGACCACGCTGTTCGCCACCCAGGCCCCCTGGACCACGGCCGACGATGTGCCGGCGCCGATACCGGTCGGGCGTCCGCTCGACGGCATGCGCGCCTACATCCTGGATGGCAACCTGCAGACGGTTCCGGCAGGAGCCACCGCCGAACTGTATCTGGCGGGTGCGGGGTTGGCCCGGGGCTACTTCGGGCGTGCGGACCTGACGGCCGAGCGGTTCGTGGCCGATCCCTTCGGCCCGGCCGGCAGCCGCATGTACCGCACCGGCGACCTGGCCCGCTGGTCCGGCCAGGGCCTCCTGGAATTCGTCGGCCGGGCCGACGACCAGGTCAAGATCCGCGGCTTCCGCATCGAACTCGGCGAGATCGAAGCCGTACTGGGCCGTGTCCCGGGGGTGTCCCAGGTCGCGGTCACAGCCCGCGAGGACCAGCCGGGCGACAAACGCCTCGCGGCCTACGTCGTCGCCGAGACCGGCAACGACACCCTGGGCACCGAGGCCCTGCGCGCGCACGCGGCCGGTCTGCTGCCGGAGTACATGGTCCCCTCCGCGTTCGTGATCCTCGACCGGCTCCCGCTGACCACCAACGGCAAGATCGACCACCGCGCCCTGCCCGCCCCGGACATGCCGACGAAGGCCGGAGCCGGGCGCGGTCCGCGGACCCCGCGGGAAGAGATCCTCTGCGGACTGTTCGCCGAGGTACTGGGCGTACCCACGGTCGGCATCGACGACAGCTTCTTCGAGTTGGGCGGCCACTCCCTGCTCGCCACCCGCCTGGCCAGCCGCATCCGATCGACCCTGGGCATCGAACTTGCGGTACGAACCCTCTTCGAGGCCCCCACCGTCGCCGCCCTCACCGACCGGCTCGCGGAAGCGGACTCGGCCAGGCTCGCACTGACCGCGATGGAGCGCCCGGCGCGGATCCCGCTGTCACCCGCGCAGAACCGCCTCTGGTTCCTCAACAAACTGGAAAGGGCGAGCGCCACTTACGTCCTGCCGCTCGCAGTCCGACTTTCAGGGAATCTCGATCGAGCAGCTCTGGAAGCGGCGATTGCCGACGTGATCGGCCGGCACGAGACCTTGCGGACGGTGTTCCCGGAGGTCGACGGGGAGCCTCAGCAACTCATTCTGGAGCCCGACCAGGTCCGCCCCGAGCTGCCTGTGGTGGAGGTCGAGGCAGCGGACCTGGACGAGGCACTTCGAGCCGCCGGCAACACCGCCTTCGATGTCACTGTCGATCTGCCGCTGCGGGCCAGCCTGTTCGCCACCGGCCCGGACCACCACGTCCTGCTCCTGGTCCAGCATCACATCGGAAACGACGGCTGGTCGCTGGCCCCGCTGGCCCGTGACATCAGCCTTGCCTACGCCGCACGGTGCGCGGGTACGGCGCCGAGCTGGTCACCGTTGCCCGTGCAGTACGCCGACTTCACGTTGTGGCAGCGCGAGCTCCTCGGCGCGGAAGACGATCCCAGCTCTCTGGTGAGCAGGCAACTGGGCTTCTGGAAAACCGCCTTGGACGGAATTCCCGACCAGCTCGAGCTGCCCTTCGACCGTCCTCGGCCGAAGGTGGCCGACTACCGTGGTGACACCGTCCCGATCAGGATCGACGTCGAGCTGCACCGTGCGCTGATCGGCCTGGCCCAAGAGACGAACACCACGCTGTTCATGGTGCTCCAGGCCGCTCTCGCCACCCTGCTGAGCCGACTGGGCGCGGGATCCGACATCCCGCTGGGAACCCCGGTCGCGGGACGCACCGACGAAGCACTCGACGACCTCGTCGGCTTCTTCGTCAACACCCTGGTCCTGCGGAACGACACCTCAGGGAACCCGACGTTCCGAGAACTGCTCGCCCGGACCCGCGAGACCGACCTGGCCGCCTACTCCCACCAGGACGTACCGTTCGAACGACTGGTGGAGATCCTCAACCCGGAGCGGTCGCTGGCCCGCAATCCCCTGTTCCAGGTCATGCTGGTGATGCACAGCAACGCGGCCCCCGCGTTCGAACTGCCCGGTCTCTCGGCCGTCGCCGAAGACCTCACCAAAGACGTGACCAGCTTCGATCTCACCTTCAACTTCTACGAGGTCACAGACGGCGCCGGAGAACCCGCGGGGCTCGACGGCTTCCTGGAGTACCGTACCGACCTGTCCGACGTGAGCACCGCGGAGCGGTTCATCGAGGGTCTACGCCTCCTGCTGGCTGCCGTCGCCGAGCGCCCCGACCTGCCGATCAGCACCGCCGAACTGCTCTCCCCGACCGAGCAGAGCGAGCTGCTCGCCGAGGGAACAGGGGGCCCGGCCCCTGAGCACCGGTTCTTCACCGACCTGTTCCAGGAGCAGGCAGCGCTCCGCCCCGACGCACCGGCGCTGGAGCACGAAGGCACCGTACTCACCTATGCCGAGCTGAACACGCGGGCCAACCAAGTGGCCCGCCGGCTGATCCGGCAGGGCGTCGGCCCCGAGCAACTGGTGGCGCTGGCCGTGCCCAGGTCGGTGGAGATGGTGGCGGCACTGCTGGGCATCCTGAAGGCCGGCGCCGCCTTCCTCCCCGTCGATCCGGAGTACCCGGCGGACCGCATCGCGTTCATGCTTGAGGACGCCGCCCCGGTCCGCGTGCTCACCAGCCGAGCGGTGGCCGCGCGGCTCCCGCAGGGCGGCCCGGCCACCCTGGTCCTCGACGACCCTGTGGCCCTGGCCGGACTCGACGGTTCCGACCCCACGGATGCCGAGCGGACCGCTCGGCTCCGGCCCGACGACCTGGCATACACCGTCTACACATCGGGCTCCACCGGTACGCCCAAGGGCGTGGCCGTCACCCATCGCGGCATCTGCGCGCTGGCCGCCACAGTGGCGGAGAAGTACCAGGTCCGGCCGGACGACCGTGTCCTGCAGCTGGCCTCGATCAGCTTCGACATGGCCTTCGAGGACTTCCTCCGGGCGTTCTGCTTCGGCGCGACGCTTGTCGTCCCCCCGCCCGGCCCCCTGGTCGGGGACGCTCTCGGCGACTATCTGGAGCAGCGCCGGATCTCCTGCGCCGACATGCCGCCCAGCGTGCTCGCCACCCTGCCGGCACGGCACTTCCCCGCCCTGCGCGTGCTGAGCGTCGGCGGCGAGGCGTGTCCCCCGGCACTGACCGCGCGCTGGGCGGACGGACGGCGGATGCTGAATCTCTACGGGCCCACCGAGTCGACCATCTCGGCGACGGCCAGCGAGCCGCTGTCCGGCACCGATCCGTCCGCGTCCACCCCCATCGGAGCCCCGGTGAGGGGCACCCGAGCGTACGTCCTGGACGAGCATCTGCGGCTGGCTCCGCGAGGGGTGCCGGGAGAGTTGTACATCGCGGGCGCGGGCGTGGCCCGGGGGTACCTGCGTCGCCCGGGACTGACGGCGGAGCGGTTCGTGGCCGACCCCTTCGGACCGGCCGGAGGCCGGATGTACCGCACCGGTGACCTGGTGCGGTGGCGAGGTGACGGCCAGCTTGAGTTCGTCGGCCGGGTCGATGACCAGGTGAAGATCCGCGGCTTCCGCATCGAGCTGGGCGAGATCGATGCGGTGCTGGGTCGTCACCCGGCGGTGTCACAGGTTGCGGTCGTGGTGCGGGAGGACCGGCCGGGTGACAAGCGTCTGGTGGCCTATGTGGTCGCTGAAGCCGGGAGCGATGGGGCGGACGCGGACGCCTTGCGTGCTCATGTGGGTGGGCTGTTGCCGGAGTTCATGGTTCCTTCGGCGTTCGTGGTGCTGGACCGTTTGCCGTTGACGACGAACGGCAAGCTGGACCGGCGGGCTCTGCCTGCGCCCGTGTTTGAAACGGAGGTGGGCGGTCGGGGTCCGCGGACTCCGCAGGAGGAGATCCTGTGCGGGCTCTTCGCGGAGATCCTGGGCGTGCCGACGGTGGGTATCGACGACAGTTTCTTCGAGTTGGGCGGGCATTCTCTGCTGGCGACCCGGGTGGTCAGCCGGATCAGGTCGGTCCTGGGTGTCGAGTTGCCGGTGCGGACCTTGTTCGAGGCTCCCACGGTTGCGGCGTTGACGAGTCGGGTCGCGGAGGCGGATTCGGCCAGGCCCGCGTTGACGGCGGTGGAGCGTCCGGAGCCGGTTCCGCTGTCGCCGGCGCAGAACCGGCTGTGGTTCCTGAACAAGCTGGAAGGGCCGAGTGCCACGTACAACGTTCCGGTGGCGTTCCGGATCACCGGAGACCTGGACGCGGATGTCCTCGAACAGGCATTGAACGATGTGGTGGTACGGCACGAGAGCCTGCGGACGGTCTTCCGGGAGATCGACGGAACCCCGGCCCAGACAGTGCTGGCAGCGGACGCCGTCGACCTGAAACTGCACCACGTCAGCTGTGGCGAAAAGGAGATCAATGCGACCCTGCGGACGGCCGGGCAGTACGTCTTCGACCTGTCCGCCGAACCGCCCCTGCGAGCAACGCTGTTCACCATCAGCCCGAAGAAGCGGGTACTGCTGCTGCTCATGCACCACATCGCGAGCGACGGCGCTTCGATGGGGCCTCTCGGACGCGATCTGGAGACCGCGTTCCATGCCCGCCTCCAGGGTCAGGCACCGACATGGCCCGCGCTCCCGGTGCAGTACGCGGACTACACCCTGTGGCAGCGACAGCTCCTCGGCGCGGAAGAAGACCCCGACTCCCTGGTGCGCAAGCAACTGGCCTACTGGACAGCCGAGTTGGAGGGCAGCCCGGACCGACTTGAGCTGCCTTTCGACCGCCCCCGGCCGACGGTGGCCAGCTACCGCGGCGACATGGTTCCGGTCCGGATCGGCCCCGAGCTGCACCGCACGCTCATCGACCTGGCCAGGGACACGAACACCACGGTGTTCATGGTGCTCCAGGCCGCTGTCGCCACCCTGCTGAGCCGATTGGGCGCGGGGTCGGACATCCCGATCGGCACCCCGAGCGCAGGACGCACCGACGAGGCCCTCGACGATCTGGTCGGTCTCTTCCTCAATACGCTCGTGTTGCGGACCGACACCTCAGGGAACCCGACGTTCCGAGAACTTCTGGAGCAGGTCCGCAAGACCGCCCTGACCTCCTACATGCACCAGGACGTTCCGTTCGAGCGTGTGGTCGAGGCCGTCAATCCGACTCGCTCACTGTCCTGGCACCCGCTCTTCCAGGTCATGGTCGTCCTGCAGAACACCGGTGGATACGAGTTCTCGCTGCCCGGCGTGGTGACTGAAGCCGAGGAGGTATTCAGTACCCGTACGGCCAAGTTTGATCTCGGCTTCATCCTCAACGAGCACTACGAGGCCGACAACCGTCCGGCCGGGCTCGACGGAATGCTGGAGTACAACACCGACGTCTTCCAGAAGGGCACTGCCGAACGGATGGTGGCCCAGCTGGTACGGGTGCTGACACAGCTCAGCGCCGCTCCCGACCGCCGGATCGGTGAAGCGGAAATTCTGTCGGAGACAGAACGCGTTCGGTTGTTGGGTTTGTCGGCTGGGGCGGAGTCTGGTGAGGGGCTCGGGGCTGGTTCGGTGCCGGCGGCTTTTGCGGCTCAGGCGCTGCGGTCCCCGGGTGCGGTGGCGGTGCGGTGTGCTGGACGGGAGCTGACGTACCGGGAGTTGGACGAGCGGGCGAATCAGCTGGCGCACCGGCTGGTGGGCCTGGGAGTGGGGCCGGAGGCGCCGGTTGCGGTGCTGATGGAGCGTTCGGTTGATCTGGTGGTCGCGCTGCTCGCGGTGCTCAAGGCCGGGGCGTTCTATCTGCCGTTGCACAGCGGGTATCCGCTGGAGCGGATGCAGTGGATCGTGGACGAGACGTCCGCGCCGGTACTGCTGACCGACCGGGCGATGCGTGGCCGTGGCGTGCCTGCTGCTCCTGTGCACGTGGTGGTGGACGAGGATGAGGAGCTGGCGGGGCTGCCGGTCGGTGAGACGGGTGTGGAGTGCCGGCCCGAGCAGCTCGCGTACGTGATGTACACGTCGGGTTCGACGGGGCGTCCCAAGGGGGTGGCGGTCACCCACCGCGACATCCTCGACCTGGTCGTGGACGGGATGTTCGGGGCGGGCGCGCACGAACGGGTGCTGCTGCTGGCCTCGTACGCCTTCGACCCCTCGACCTACGCCTTCTGGGTACCGCTGCTGCACGGCGGGCGCACCGTCATCACCCCGGAAGGCGAACTGGGGGTCGCCGAGCTGGCCCGGCTGATCGTCGAGGAGGAGATCACCGGCCTGGACATCACCGCGGGTCTGTTCCGGGTGATGGCCGAGGAGGACCCGGACTGCTTCGCGGGTGTACGCGAGGTGATCACCGGCGGTGACCTGATCTCCCCGACCGCGGTACGCCGGGTGCTGGAACACTGCCCCGACACCGTCGTGCGCTGCGCCTACGGCCCGACCGAGACCACCCTGTTCGCCACCCAGGCCCCCTGGACCACGGCCGACGAAGTGCCCGCACCGATACCGGTCGGACGCCCGCTGGACGGCATGCGCGCCTACATCCTCGACGAGAACCTGACACTGGCCCCGGCAGGAGTGAGCGGGGAACTGTATCTGGCAGGCGCGGGACTGGCCCGGGGCTACTTCGGGCGTGCGGACCTGACGGCCGAGCGGTTCGTGGCCGATCCCTTCGGCCCGGCCGGCAGCCGCATGTACCGCACCGGCGACCTGGCCCGCTGGTCCGGCCAGGGCCTCCTGGAATTCGTCGGCCGGGCCGACGACCAGGTCAAGATCCGCGGCTTCCGCATCGAACTCGGCGAGATCGAAGCCGTACTGGGCCGCTACCCCGGGCTCTCCCAGGTCGCGGTCACAGCCCGCGAGGACCAGCCGGGCGACAAACGCCTGGTGGGTTATGTGGTCGCCGAGCCGGGCCACCACGGGGTGGACACCGAGGCCCTGCGCGCACACGCGGCCGGCCTGCTGCCGGAATACATGGTCCCCTCCGCGTTCATGGTCCTCGACCGGCTCCCGCTGACCACCAACGGCAAGATCGACCACCGCGCCCTGCCCGCCCCCGACCTGCCCACAGCCGGAACCGGACGCGGACCGCGCACCCCACAAGAGGAAACCCTGTGCGCACTGTTCGCCGACGTCCTGGGCGTACCCACAGTCGGCATCGACGACAACTTCTTCGCACTCGGCGGACACTCCCTCCTCGCCACCCGCCTGGTCAGCCACATACGAACCACCCTGAACGTCGAACTCCCGGTAACCGCCCTCTTCGAAACCCCCACCATCGCCACCCTTGTCCGGCAGTTGGACGGGACTCCGGGGAGCTCTTCCGGGGACTCGTTCGGGGTCCTGCTCCCCTTGCGCGCCGAAGGGGATCTCGACCCGCTGTTCTGTATCCATCCGGCGATCGGGCTCAGTTGGGCGTACTCCGGCCTCTTGCGCCATTTGGACCGTCAGCAGCCTCTTTACGGCCTGCAGGCCCGTAAGTTCAGCGATCCGGACGCCGCGGCACCCGGTTTGGAGGAGATGGTCGAGGACTACCTGAAGGAGATACGGACAGTTCAGCCTTCCGGTCCGTACTCCCTCCTCGGCTGGTCCTTCGGGGGCATTGTGGCTCACGCCGTCGCGGTCCGCCTACAGGAGGAAGGCGAGGAAGTCGCTCTGCTCGCCATGATGGACAGTTACCTGCCCACTGACGGCTGGGAGAGCGAGCGGTTGTCGTACGACAGCCCGGAGGTACTGAGTGCCATCGCCGAGTCCATCGGACATGACCCGACATCGCCTGAAAGCCCTCTCGCTGGGCTTGGCTTGGATCGGTTCTCGGCACTGGTCGAAGTCTTCGTGGATATCGCCAACTTGAGCGATCACATCAGTGTCGGCAAGTTCATGGGCGACATACTGTTCTTTGCCGCGACTGCCGACAAGGCGGGCAGTGAACTCGCTCCCGATGTCTGGTCTCCGCATACGAACGGACGCGTTGAAGTACACGCCATCGACTGCGTGCACGGGGCTATGGCCGAGCCCCGCCCGCTGTCCGAAATAGGACAGATATTGGCTGCAAAGCTGGCCGCTAGCGCGGGAAGACAGGGCAAGGCCTGACTTCTCCCTTCCCCCTGTCCAGGGTGCTCTTTCTGTCTCACCGTAGCTGTCCCAAAATTCCGTTCTCGGGAGAATCGTTGAAAGTCACCAGTGAAGAGAAGGCGACCCAGCCTCGCTTGGGGAGCAGTTTCAACAAGGTGTGGGTGGCGGCGATCGCCTCGTCCTTGGGCGACGGCGTTCAGATGGCCGCACTGCCCCTGCTGGCATTCCAGCTGACCAGTGATCCGCTCCTCATCGGTGCGGTCGGCGCCGTCGGTACTCTGCCGTGGTTCCTGCTCGGTCTGCCGGCCGGAGCGCTGGTGGACCGGTGGGACCGGAGAAAGGTGATGCTGCGTGCGGACCTCGTCCGGTTCGCCATCCTCGCCCTGCTCACGGTCGCCGTACTGACCGATCACGCAAACATCTTCCTGCTGATAGTGGCGGGATTCGCGCTGGGCTGCGGAGACATCTTCTTCGACATCTCCGCACAGGCCGTCATGCCGGTGGTCGTCTCCGGGGACCAGTCGCTCATCCGGGCCAACAGCCGGATCTCCGCGGCACAGATCAACGGCGAACAGCTCGCCGGCCCCCCGCTCGGCGGAGTCCTCTTCTCCCTGTCACAGTTCCTGCCGTTTCTGGGCAACGCGTTCTCCTTCCTGGTCAGCGCCGTATGCGTCGGGTCCCTGAAAGGCGACTTCGGCAACGCGCCGACCGGCGAACCGACCCGCACAAGCCTGCGCGCCGAGGTCGCCGAAGGACTGCGCTGGCTGCTCAAACACCGAGTGCTCCGAGCACTGGCCGGCACCGCCGCCATCGGCAACCTCGTCTTCACCGCCAAAATGTCACTGCTGGTCCTGCTGGCCAAGGGCCAGCTCGGACTCGGTGACATCGGCTACGGCCTGCTGCTGAGCTCCACCGCCGTCGGTGCCTTCATCGGAAGCTTCATGTCCACTTCGATCTCCAAGAAGATCCAAGTGGGCAGCATGCGATGCATCGGCATGTCCGTCGAAGGACTGGCCGTCGTCGGACTCGGCCTGACCACGAACCCCTGGGTCGCCGGCGCGATGATGGCCACCATCGGATTCTCGATGAGCGTCCAGATCGTCATCGTCGGTTCGCTGCGCCAGCGCCTCGCACCGGCGGAAATCCGTGGACGAGTACTTTCCGCAAGCCGGCTGATCTCCCTCATGGGCGCACCCTTCGGAGGCGTTCTCGGAGGCTACCTCGCGGGCGCGATCAGCCTGCGGACGCCCTTCATCATGGGCGGCCTCCTCATGGTCCTGGTGGCCCTGCTCAGCCTGCCCGCACTCAGCAACCGCGCCATCCAAGAAGCCACAGAAGAAGCCACAGAAGAAGCCACCACCACAAAAACCACCACCACGCAAACACCGGAAGAAGCCACCGCCACCCCATCGAACCAGGCCGCGTCGAAGTAGTCGCGAGACCACTGTTCCTCCTAGGAAAGCGAGGTTGCATGAACGACAGCGGAGTGGAACTCCTGACCGCCGACCTGAGCACGGATCGACTGCATGCAGCGCTCCGGGATCCGGCGCTCGCCTCCATGAACTTCTTGAACGAAGTGGCCGGCCGCTTCCCGGAGGCCATTTCGCTCGCTGCCGGCCGGCCCAGTGAAGATTTCTTCGACGTCGACGATCTTCCTCGATATCTGCAGATCTTCTGCGACTATCTGACGGCCGAGATGGGTGCGGGCGCCGAACACATACGCCGCACCCTCTTCCAGTACGGCCGGACCAAGGGCGTCATTCACGAGTTGCTCGCCCGGAATCTCGGCTGTGACGAGGGCATCGACGTCGACCCGGAGTCGATCGTCGTCACGGTCGGCTGCCAGGAGGCGATGTTCCTGGTGCTCCGGGCGCTTCGCATGGACGAGCGTGACGTCGTACTGACGGTTTCGCCGGGCTACGTCGGACTGGCTGGTGCCGCGAGGCTGGTGGACATGCCCCTCTGGCCGGTGCGGGAGAACGAGGACGGCGTTGACCTCGGCCACTTGGTCGAGCAGATCGAGGCGGCTCGCGCCGCGGGGAAGCGGCCACGGGCCTTCTATCTCGTCCCGGACTTCGCCAATCCCTCCGGCGCCAGCCTCGACCTGGAGGCCAGGAAGAAATTGCTCGCCATCGCGGCGGAGCACGATCTGCTGATCCTCGAGGACAACCCATATGGGTTGTTCCAGGCCGAAGACGGTCAGCGCTTGCCCACCCTCAAGGCTCTCGACACTTCGCGGCGGGTCATCTATCTCGGTTCGCTCGCCAAGACCTGCTTTCCCGGAGCCAGGGTTGGCTTTGTGGTCGCGGATCAGCGCGTGGCTGGTGCGGATGGAGGCTCCACACTGTTCGCGGACGAGCTGTCCAAGATCAAAAGCATGCTCACCGTCAACACCTCGCCCCTGGCTCAGGCCATTGCGGGCGGCAAGCTGCTGGAGCACGACTGCAGTCTGGTCAAGGCAAATACCAGAGAAATACAGCTCTACAGCCGAAATCTGCGGCTGCTGCTGGAGGGGATGAGCCGACGGTTCCCCCAGGGCGGGGATCACCAGGTCTCATGGAATACACCCGGTGGTGGATTTTTCGTGGTGGTCACTGTTCCGTTTATTGCCGATGACACCGCACTGGAATATGGGGCCAGTAAGTACGGCGTGCTGTGGACACCCATGAGCCATTTCTACGACGGCCATGGCGGCGAGAATCAGCTACGCCTGTCGGTGAGCGTGGTGTCGCCAGACGAGATGGAAGCGGCACTGGATCGACTGGCGATGCTGATCGCCGATCTTTCCGGCAAGGAAATATCTACGCAGTAGTCACCTACTCTGAAGGCCAGGGGATTTCCATGCCGAACAAAGGCATACTCGCCGACGATCTCAACAGGGTGGACCTCACGGACCCGTCCACCTTCCTGCATACCGACATGGAAGATTTCTGGCGGCGCGTCCGGACCGAGCAGCCCGTATATCTGCACCCGGCCACGGAACGCGGGTCCGAATTTTGGGTGGTCTCCCGCCACGCGGACGTCATGGCCGTTCTGCAGGACCCCGAGCGATTCAGCTCGCAGCCCGGGAACATGATGTCCTCGCTGCACAAGCCCGGAGGGGATCCGGCGGCCGGCAAGATCCTGGCGCTTACCGACGCGCCGCGCCACAACTCCATGCGGACGATCCTGCTGAAGGCGTTCAGTCCCCGGATCCGCAAAGGGGTGACGGACAAACTGCAGCAGCGGGTCGACCAGATCCTCGGCCACGCCGTCGGTACCGGGACCTTCGACTTCGCCAAGGAGGTCGCGGAAGTGGTCCCCATGGGGACGATCTGCGATCTGCTGGGCTTTCCGTCGAAGGATCACAAGTACGTGCTCGACCTGAGCCGGGAGGCGGTCAGCGCGGACGACGAGGGGCAGACCGAAGAGGACGTCTGGCTCTCCCGCAACGAACTCCTCATCTATTCCCAGGAGATCATCGAGGCTCGCCGCGAAGACCCGCAGGACGATCTGATCAGCGCGATGGCCACCTGCCGGATCGACGGTGAGCCGATGACCGACGACGAAGTGGTCGTCAACTGCTACGGGTTCATCCTCGCGGGAGATCACACCAGTCGCCTGGCCATGGTCGGCGCCCTGCTCGCCTTCGCCCAGCACCCCGATCAGTGGCTGGCGTTGAAGGAGGGCCGCGTTTCGATTGCCGGCGCGGTCGAGGAGATCGTGCGCTGGACGACGCCGGCGATGCACATAGGGCGGACCGCGACGGCCGAAGTCACCATAGGCGGCCGGACAATCCGCGAAGGTGACCACGTCATCCTCTGGATCACTTCCGCGAACCGCGACGAAAGCGTCTTCTCGGACCCGCACAGTTTCGACCTGGCAAGGACTCCCAACAAGCACCTGGGCTTCGGTTTCGGACCCCACTTCTGCTTCGGGTCGTACCTCGGGCGAGCCGAAATCGCTGCCGTACTGAAGACCCTCATCAGCAAGGTGGACCGGATCGAGCTCATGGGAGACCCCAAAGCGCTCTACTCGACGTTCCTCCGCGGGTACAGCAGCCTACCGGTCTCCCTCATTCCCAGCCGATCCACTACGGAATAGTGGGCTTCCTTTCCAGGCATGCCGAATCGCGCATACTCAGTTCGACTCGAAGGAGTTCACGAAGTGATTGAGGTTGACATACAGGCCCGATATGCGGATGTCCCACCCCTTCACCTGTTGAAGGCGGAGCAGCTCCCCGCCTCAAGAGGTGCCATCACAGGCACGATGAACCAGCGCACCGCGGACGCCCTGCGGACCGTCATCGGCATAACGTCACAGGACACCGACCGACGCGCATTGGCCGCGGTCGACGCCGCCCTGGCCTGCTTGACCTCACCGGCCGCTGCCACCAAGTACACCGATGCGGAGCGAAAAGCCCTGCCGGAGGACCTCTACGAGGAACATGACCTGTTCTTCGGCGCGATCAGGGTCACCGGGAACTCGGTGGAGACGTTCGCTTACACAATGCTCGAATCCCTCCGCAGCCAGCTGAGCGATGCCCTGTCAGCCGGGATAAGCCTCAGCAGCGGTGAACGAGCCGAACTGCGTGAGGCATTCTGGACCACTTTCCACATGTTGTGGCGTATCGGAGTGGCAGGCACGCCGTTCGAGAACGCAGCTCGCGCTCACACGCAGGGCACGGACACGAGAACCGGCGATGTGCAAGGCGGTCCCCTGATTCGCTGGCGTCTCGGTCATCAAGTGTTCTTCGCGCTCATCCAGGCGCTGATCGTATCGGTCGGCTGTCTTGAGGAATTCCTCAAGGACGATCCGGATGATATCGACAGCGCCTGCCGACTGCTTGAGGACGCCACCGCACTGATGATCGGGTCCGGCGCATCGCTGCGGTATGCCGGCGACTTCACCGCCATGCATTACGCGGATGCGGTACGTCCTGCGATGATGCCACCGCACATCAATGCCAAGTTCAGCGGTCTCCAGTTGCGCGATCACCGGATACTGCTCAAGTTGCTCCATCGGGTCAAGCCGTTGGTCGCGTCGCCCGCTCCAGCCGTCGACAAGTCCTACAGGCTGCTGCTCGAAGCGATGTCGACGGCCTACGACGCACACATCTCGGTCTGCTCGAGGTTCGGCGGCGATCGCGAATCGAGTCTCCGCACGCCCGGCTCCAGGGTTCCTGCGGTGGAGGTTCTCCAGCGATTCCGCGACCGACGACTGGGCGCCGCCACGCCGGACCGACCGGCGGAGTAGTTCGGTAATACCTTGCCGCGTGCCTTCGCGGGCATTTGTAGTGTCCCATTCCGCGCCGATCTGTGCTGCCGGGGTCCCGCACTGCCGAGTAGCTGCGAATTCGTTCGATCTCAACACCGAAAGAGAGTAATTGGCAATGCATGCTGCAGATGTTGTTGATTCTGTTGAGGGTGCGTCGTTCGAGTCGCACGCGGCGTTGGTCGGCGAATCGGTGCCGGCGGCTTTTGCGGTTCAGGCGCTGCGGTCCCCGGGTGCGGTGGCGGTGCGGTGTGCCGGACGGGAGCTGACGTACCGGGAGTTGGACGAGCAGGCGAATCAGCTGGCGCACCGGCTGGTGGGTCTGGGGGTGGGGCCGGAGGCGCCGGTTGCGGTGCTGATGGAACGCTCGGTGGACCTGGTGGTGGCGCTGCTCGCCGTGTTGAAGGCCGGGGCGTTCTATCTGCCGTTGCACAGCGGGTATCCGCTGGAGCGGATGCAGTGGATCGTGGACGAGACGTCCGCGCCGGTACTGCTGACCGACCGGGCGATGCGTGGCCGTGGCGTGCCCGCTGCTCCTGTGCACGTGGTGGTGGACGAGGATGAGGAGCTGGCCGGGCTGCCGGCCGGTGAGACGGGTGTGGAGAGCCGGCCCGAGCAGCTCGCGTACGTGATGTACACGTCGGGCTCGACGGGGCGTCCCAAGGGGGTGGCGGTCACCCACCGCGACATCCTCGACCTGGTCGTGGACAGCATGTTCGAGCCGGGCGCGCACGAGCGGGTCCTGATGGTCATTCCGTACGCCTTCGACCCCTCGATCTATGGCTTGTGGGTGCCGCTGCTGCACGGCGGGCGGACGGTCATCACGCCGGAAGGCGACCTGAGTGTGGCGACGCTGGCCCGGCTGATCGCTGAGGAGGAGATCACCGCCCTGGACGTCTCCGCGGGTCTGTTCCAGGTGATGGCGGAGGAGGATCCGGGCTGCTTCACGGGTGCGCGTGAGGTGATCACGGGTGGTGACGTAGTCTCCCCCACCGCGGTACGGCGGGTGCTGGAGCGCTGCCCGGATATCGTCGTGCGCAGCGCGTACGGTCCCACCGAGACCACGTTGTATGCAACGCAGCATCCGTGGACGCGCGGTAGCGAGTTGCCGGCGCCGCTGCCGATCGGGCGTCCGCTGGACGATATGCGCGCCTACGTTCTCGATGAAACGCTGTCGCAGGTCCCGGCAGGAGCCACCGCCGAACTGTATCTGGCGGGTGCGGGGTTGGCCCGGGGCTACTTCGGGCGTGCGGACCTGACGGCCGAGCGGTTCGTGGCCGATCCCTTCGGCCCGGCCGGCAGCCGCATGTACCGCACCGGCGACCTGGCCCGCTGCTCCGGGGAGGGCGTCCTGGAGTTCGTCGGCCGGGCCGACGACCAGGTGAAGATCCGCGGCTTCCGCATCGAACTCGGCGAGATCGAAGCGGTATTGGGCCGTGTCCCGGGGGTGTCGCAGGTCGCGGTCATAGCTCGTGAGGACCAGCCGGGCGACAAACGTCTGGTGGGCTACGTGGTCGCCGAGCCGGGCCACGGCGACGGGGTGGATGTCGAGACCCTGCGCGCACAGGTGGCAGGTCAGCTGCCGGAATACATGGTGCCCTCGGCGTTCGTGGTCCTCGACCGGCTCCCGCTGACCACCAACGGCAAACTGGACCGGCGGGCTCTGCCAGCCCCGGACATGCCGACGAAGGCCGGAGCCGGGCGCGGTCCGCGGACCCCGCGGGAAGAGATCCTCTGCGGGCTGTTCGCCGAGATTCTGGGCGTGTCCGCGGTCGGCATCGACGACAACTTCTTCGAACTCGGCGGCCACTCCCTCCTCGCCACCCGCCTGGCCAGCCGCATACGTTCGGTCCTGGGAGCCGAGCTGGCGGTGCGGACCCTGTTCGAGGCCCCCACGGTCGCCACCCTCGCCGACCGGGTCGCGGAAGCAGAGGTGGCCAGGCCCGCGTTGACCGCAATGGCCCGCCCGGAACGGATCCCGCTGTCACCGGCACAGAACCGGCTGTGGTTCCTCGACAAGCTCGAAGAGACGAATGCCACCTACAACCTTCCCCTCGTCGTGCGTCTTTCGGGGCAGCTGGACCGGGCCGCGCTGCGGGCTGCACTCGAGGACGTGGTGGACCGGCATGAGAGCCTGCGTACCGTCTTTCCCGAGGATGCTCAGGGCGTGCCGTTCCAGCAGATCCTGCCGGCGATTCGGGCGATGGAAGACTTCGAGGTGGTGGAGACCGACGAGGCTGCCTTGCCCAAGGAGATCTCGGCTCTTGCCGGCGAGCGTTTCCATCTGGCGGTGAACCCGCCGGTCCGGTTCCGTCTGTTCTCCGTGTCGGAGACCGAACATGTCCTGTTCCTGCTGACGCATCACATCGCATCCGACGGATGGTCGCTGGCTCCGATGACCCGCGACATCAGCCTTGCCTATACGGCACGGTGCGCAGGGGCGGCGCCGTCGTGGTCGGCGTTGCCGGTGCAGTACGCGGACTACACGTTGTGGCAGCGTGAGCTCCTCGGCGGGAAAGAGAACCCCGACTCCCTGGTGAGTGAACAGCTGGCCTTCTGGACACAGGCGTTGGAAGGAATCCCGGACCAGCTCGAGCTGCCTTTCGACCGCCCCCGGCCGAAGGTGGCCGACTACCGCGGCGACACCGTCTCCTTCGAGCTGGACGCAGGACTGCACCAACGCCTGATCAGTCTGAGCCGTACCCATCAGGCCAGTTTGTTCATGGTGGTGCAGGCCGCCTTCGCCGCGCTGCTCTCCCGGCTGGGCGCGGGGAACGACATTCCGGTGGGTACCCCCGTTGCCAACCGGACTGATGAGGCAATGGGCGACCTGGTCGGATTCTTCGTGAACACCTTGGTGATCCGGACCGACACCACCGGCGATCCCTCCTTCCAGCAATTGCTGGCTCGGGTACGAGAGGTGTCCCTGGAGGCTTTCGGTCACCAGGATGTCCCCTTCGAGCTCTTGGTCAACGAGCTCAACCCGGTGCGCTCCACTGCCCAGCACCCCCTCTTCCAGGTACTGCTGGCCATGCAGAACAACACGTCCGTCTGCTTGGACCTTCCAGACCTGACCGCGGACGTGAGTCTGGGTGACACCGAGGTCGCCAAGTTCGATCTCACCCTTGAACTCTTCGAGCAGCACGCGGGGGACGGCGTCCCCGACGGGATCAGCGGACGGTTGGGGTATGCCCTCGATCTGTTCACCGCGGACACCGCACAACGGATCTCGGCTTGTTTCAAGAGACTGCTCGCCGCGGTCGCGGCAGACCCGGATCTCTCTCTGAGCCGCATCGACCTCCTCTCCCCGGAGGAACATCGACAGCTCGTCATCGAGTGCAACGACACGGCGGTGCCCTACGCCGACAACACCACCCTGCACCAGATGGTCCGGGAGCAGGCGGCCCGAACGCCGGACGCGCCGGCGGTGCTCTGCGGCGCGGAAGAGCTGACCTACAGCGAGCTCGACGCACGGGCGAACCAGCTCGCCCACCACCTGATCTCCCGGGGGGTGCGCCCGGAGCAATTGGTTCCGATCTGTGTCGAACGGGGCTTCGACGCGGTCGTCGCCGTCCTGGGCGTACTGAAGGCAGGCGCTGTCTATGTGCCGCTCAACCATGAATTCCCGGTGCATCAGCTGGAGTTCATGGTGACGGACGTCAATGCTCCGCTGGTCATCACCCATGCCCGCCTCCAGGATCGGCTGGGGGACACATCCGCCGAGCGACTGCTGATAGACCAGGACTGGCACGAGATCGCCACCCGGCCGGACACGGACCCTGGTGTGCCGGTCGGCCCCGAGGGCCTGGCCCACGTGATCTTCACCTCCGGCTCCACCGGCACCCCCAAGGGCGTCATGATCGAGCACCGCTCGCTCTGCCGGATAGTCGACAGCGACCTGTTCGCCGGCCTCGGGCCCGGCGACGTCGTGGCCCAGCCCTCCAGCTTCTCCTGGGACGCCTTCACTTTCGAATGCTGGCCCGCGCTGACGTCCGGAGCTGCCATGGCAGTGATGGACAAGGAGGTTCTCCTCGACGCTGCCACGCTCAAGGCCGCTCTACGTCGCTGCAAGGTGACCATGATGTGGCTGACGGCCCCTCTCCTGCGCCAGCACCTGCAGGACTGCCCCGACCTCCTCGCCGGAGTCACGTCCGTCTTCTACGGCGGTGAAGCGATCGACCGGCCGGTGGTGGACGCGCTGGTGGACGGGCCATGGGCACCCGAGCGTCTCATCCATGGGTACGGGCCCAGCGAGGCGACGGTCTTCACCACGTGCTACCGGGTGGACCGGAACACCCCCCGGAACGGGCAGATCCCCATCGGCCGGCCGGTGGCAAACACGGAGGTGTTTGTCATGGACGAAAACGGTGTTCTGGTGCCCCCGGGAGTTCCTGGCGAACTGTGGGTCGGCGGCCCTGGACTGGCCCGGGGCTACTGGAATCGCCCGGAGCTCACCGAGGAGCGGTTCATCAAGCACCCGTTCTCGGACGATCCTCAGGCACGGGTGTACCGCAGTGGTGATGTGGTGCGGTGGCGGGGGGATGGCCAGTTGGAGTTTGTGGGCCGGGTCGATGACCAGGTGAAGATCCGCGGGCTGCGGGTTGAGCTGGGTGGGATCGAGTCGGTGCTGGGTCGTTTTCCGGGCCTGGCGGAGGTTGCGGTCGTGGTGCGGGAAGAGCGGCCGGGTGACAAGCGTCTGGTGGCCTATGTGGTCGCTGAAGCCGGGAGCGAGGTGGCGGACGCGGACGCCTTGCGTGCTCATGTGGGTGGGCTGTTGCCGGAGTTCATGGTTCCTTCGGCGTTCGTGGTGCTGGACCGTTTGCCGTTGACGACGAACGGCAAGCTGGACCGGCGGACTCTTCCTGCGCCCGTGTATGAAACGGAGGTGGGCGGTCGGGGTCCGCGGACTCCGCAGGAGGAGATCCTGTGCGGGCTGTTCGCCGAGATCCTGGGCGTGTCCGCGGTCGGCATCGACGACAACTTCTTCGAACTCGGCGGCCACTCCCTCCTCGCCACCCGCCTGGCCAGCCGCATACGTTCGGTCCTGGGAGCCGAGCTGGCGGTGCGGACCCTGTTCGAGGCCCCCACGGTCGCCACCCTCGCCGACCGGGTCGCGGAAGCAGAGGTCGCCAGGCCCGCGTTGACCGCGATGGCCCGCCCGGAACGGATCCCGCTGTCACCGGCACAGAACCGGCTGTGGTTCCTCGACAAGCTCGAAGAGACGAGTACCTCCTACAACGTTCCGGTGGCGTTCCGGGTCGTCGGGGAGCTGAACGCCGATGCGCTCGAGCAGGCTTTGAGCGATGTGGTTGCACGGCACGAGAGCCTGCGGACGGTGTTCCAGGAGGTGGACGGGAGCCCGGTCCAGGTGGTCCTGGACAAGGATGCCGCCGGCGTGAAGCTGCATCGGGTCAACTGTGGTGCGGACGAGTTGGACGCGGTGCTGCGGGAGGCTGGTCAGTATGTGTTTGACCTGTCGGCCGAGTTTCCGCTGCGGGCAACGTTGTTCACCGTCGATCCCGATGAGCAGGTACTGCTGCTGCTCATGCACCACATCGCAAGTGATGGTGCCTCGATGGGGCCGCTGGGGCGTGATCTGGAGATCGCGTTCCGGGCCCGGCTCCAGGGGCTCGAGCCGTCGTGGCCGGCGTTGCCGGTGCAGTACGCGGACTACACGTTGTGGCAGCGTGAGCTCCTCGGCGCGGAAGAAGACCCCGACTCCCTGGTGAGTGAACAGCTGACCTTCTGGACAAAGGCGTTGGAAGGAATCCCGGACCAGCTCGAGCTGCCCTTCGACCGCCCCCGGCCGAAGGCGGCCAGCTACCGCGGCGACTCGGTCTTCTTCGAGCTGGACGCCGAAGTGCACCGCGGGATTGCCGATCTGGCACATTCGACGGGCGCCACCACGTTCATGGTGGCACAGGCAGCACTGGCGGTGGCGCTGACGAAGACGGGTGCGGGGACGGACATCCCGATCGGAACCCCGGTCGCAGGACGCGTCGACGAAGCACTGGACGACCTCGTCGGCTTCTTCCTCAACACCCTGGTCCTGCGGACAGACACATCGGGGAATCCGACGTTTCTGGAATTGCTGGAGCAGGTCCGGGAGACCGACCTGGCCGCGTACTCCCACCAGGACGTGCCGTTCGAGCGGCTGGTCGAGGCGGTCAACCCCCAGCGCTCACTGGCCCGTCACCCACTGTTCCAGGTCTTGCTCAATCTTCAGACGGGCGATGGTAACGCCCTGGATCTGCCCGGCCTGACAGTCCAGGAGATCGTGAGGGAACAGCAGACATCGAAATTCGACATGTCGCTGAACTTCCTCATGAAATACACCGATCAAGGTCTTCCTGGGCCTGTGCGGGCGTATGTCACGTACGCCGCAGATCTATTTGACCGGGAGACCATAGAGCGTCTGTTTACCCGCCTCGTACGCGTCCTGGAATCCGTTGTCGCTGATCCGGCACAGACGATCAGTCAAATCGACGTGATCGAGACGCACGAGCGCGTGCGGTTGTTGGAGTCGTGGGCTGGGGCGGAGTCTGGTGAGGGGCTCGGGGCTGGTTCGGTGCCGGCGGCTTTTGCGGCTCAGGCGCTGCGGTCCCCGGGTGCGGTGGCGGTGCGGTGTGCTGGACGGGAGCTGACGTACCGGGAGTTGGACGAGCGTGCGAATCAGCTGGCGCACCGGCTGGTGGGTCTGGGGGTGGGTCCGGAGGCGCCGGTTGCGGTGCTGATGGAGCGTTCGGTTGATCTGGTGGTGGCGCTGCTCGCGGTGCTCAAGGCCGGGGCGTTCTATCTGCCGTTGCACAGTGGTTATCCGCTGGAGCGGATGCAGTGGATCGTGGACGAGACGTCCGCGCCGGTGCTGCTGGCCGACCGGGCGATGCGTGGCCGTGGCGTGCCTGCTGCTCCTGTGCACGTGGTGGTGGACGAGGATGAGGAGCTGGCGGGGCTGCCGGTCGGTGATCCGGGTGTGGAGTGCCGGCCCGAGCAGCTCGCGTACGTGATGTACACGTCGGGTTCGACGGGGCGTCCCAAGGGGGTGGCGGTCACCCACCGCGACATCCTCGACCTGGTCGTGGACGGCATGTTCGGGACGGGCGCACACGAACGGGTGCTGCTGCTGGCCTCGTACGCCTTCGACCCCTCGACCTACGCCTTCTGGGTACCGCTGCTGCACGGCGGGCGCACCGTCATCACCCCGGAAGGCGAACTGGGAGTCGCCGAACTGGCCCGGCTGATCGTCGAGGAGGAGATCACCGGCCTGGACATCACCGCGGGTCTGTTCCGGGTGATGGCCGAGGAGGACCCGGACTGCTTCGCGGGTGTGCGCGAGGTGATCACCGGCGGTGACCTGATCTCCCCGACCGCAGTACGCCGGGTACTGGAACACTGCCCCGACACCGTCGTGCGCTGCGCCTACGGCCCCACCGAGACCACCCTGTTCGCCACCCAGGCCCCCTGGACCACGGCCGACGAGGTGCCCGCACCGATACCGGTCGGACGCCCGCTGGACGGCATGCGCGCCTACATCCTCGACGAGAATCTGACACTGGCCCCGGCAGGAGTGAGCGGGGAACTGTATCTGGCGGGTGCGGGGTTGGCCCGGGGCTACTTCGGGCGTGCGGACCTGACGGCGGAGCGGTTCGTGGCCGATCCCTTCGGCCCGGCCGGCAGCCGCATGTACCGCACCGGCGACCTGGCCCGCTGGTCCGGCCAAGGCCTCCTGGAGTTCGTCGGCCGGGCCGACGACCAGGTCAAGATCCGCGGCTTCCGCATCGAACTCGGCGAGATCGAAGCCGTACTGGGCCGCTACCCCGGGCTCTCCCAGGTCGCGGTCACAGCCCGCGAGGACCAGCCGGGCGACAAACGCCTGGTGGGTTATGTGGTCGCCGAGCCGGGCCACCACGGGGTGGACGCCGAGACCCTGCGTGCACACGCGGCCGGCCTGCTGCCGGAGTACATGGTCCCCTCCGCGTTCATGGTCCTCGACCGGCTCCCGCTGACCACCAACGGCAAGATCGACCACCGCGCCCTGCCCGCCCCCGACCTGCCCACAGCCGGAACAGGACGCGGACCGCGCACCCCACAAGAGGAAACCCTGTGCGCACTGTTCGCCGACGTCCTGGGCGTGCCCACAGTCGGCATCGACGACAACTTCTTCGCACTCGGCGGACACTCCCTCCTCGCCACCCGCCTGGTCAGCCACATACGAACCACCCTGAACGTCGAACTCCCAGTAACCGCCCTCTTCGAAACCCCCACCATCGCCACCCTCACCGCCCAGATCACGGAAGCGGATTCAGCCAGGACCGCGTTGACCGCGATGGAGCGTCCGGCACGGATTCCGCTGTCGCCGGCGCAGAACCGGCTGTGGTTCCTGAACAAGCTGGAGGGTGCGAATGCCACGTACAACGTTCCGGTGGCGTTCCGGATCACCGGAGACCTGGACGCGGATGTCCTCGAACAGGCATTGAACGATGTGGTGGTACGGCACGAGAGCCTGCGGACGGTCTTCCAGGAGATCGACGAAGGCTCGGCCCAAGTAGTGCTGGGAACGGACGCCGTCGACGTCAAGCTGCACCAAGTCACCTGCTCCGCAGGTGAGTTGCACCCAGCGCTGCTCGACGCGGGACAGTACGTATTCGACTTGGCCGCCGAGCTCCCGCTCCGGACGACGCTGTTCACCGTTGGCCCCGACGAGCACGTCCTGCTGCTCCTCGTGCATCACATCGCGAGCGACGGCACCTCGATGGGGCCACTCGGACGTGACGTGGAGACCGCCTTCCGCGCCCGGCTCCAGGGCCAGGCACCGGCGTGGTCCGCGCTCCCGGTGCAGTACGCCGACTACACCCTGTGGCTGCACGAACTCCTCGGCGCGGAGGAAGACCCCAGCTCCCTGGTGAGCAGGCAACTGGGCTTCTGGAAAACCGCCTTGGACGGAATTCCCGACCAGCTCGAGCTGCCTTTCGATCGTCCTCGGCCGAAGGTGGCCGGCTACCGTGGTGACACCGTCCCGATCAGGATCGACGTCGAGCTGCACCGTGCGCTGATCGGCCTGGCCCAGGAGACGAACACCACGCTGTTCATGGTGCTCCAGGCCGCTCTCGCCACCCTGCTGAGCCGACTGGGCGCGGGATCCGACATCCCGCTGGGAACCCCGGTCGCGGGACGCACCGACGAAGCACTCGACGACCTCGTCGGCTTCTTCGTCAACACCCTGGTCCTGCGGAACGACACCTCAGGGAACCCGACGTTCCGGGAACTGCTCGCCCGGACCCGCGAGACCGACCTGGCCGCCTACTCCCACCAGGACGTACCGTTCGAACGACTGGTCGAGGCGGTCAACCCTCAGCGGTCACTGGCCCGCCACCCCCTGTTCCAGGTCATCTTCGGCGTGGACGC
The DNA here is from genome assembly GCF_036226925.1 of Streptomyces sp. NBC_00659. NCBI lineage: Bacteria > Bacillati > Actinomycetota > Actinomycetes > Kitasatosporales > Streptomycetaceae > Streptomyces > Streptomyces sp. NBC_00659. The sequence continues at coordinate 1,470,870 of NZ_CP109031.1, forward strand.
CACCAGCGGCAGTGCGCTGAACCTGCCTGGCCTGACGGTTGCCCAGGAGTTGGTTCCGTTCGAGTTCAGCAGGTTCGACCTCGGCTTCAACTTCACCGAGCGGTACGAGACAGACAGCCGTCCGGCCGGAATCGGCGGCCTGCTGCATTACAGCACGGACCTTTTCGACCAGGAGAACGTCGAAACTCTCGTGGCCCGGATGGTGCGAGTGCTGCAAGCAGTGGTCGCGGATCCTGACCGGCCCGTCGGCCGGATCGAGATTCTTTCCGCGCGGGAGCAACGGCAGGTCCTGGGGGAGTGGAACGGCACCCGGGCCGAGCTGACCGACGCGACGCTTCCCACGCTCTTCCAGTCGCAGGTTGCCCTGACACCCGAGCGCCCGGCGGTCCTTGCCTCGGACACCGATCTGACCTACGGCGAGCTGAATGAGCGGGCCAACCGCCTGGCCCACCATCTGATCGCGCACGGGGTCGGCCCCGAGCAGTTCGTCGCTCTCGCTCTGCCGCGTACCGCGCAGACGCTGGTGGCGCTGCTCGCCGTACTCAAGGCGGGAGCTGCCTATATGCCCGTCGACCCCGCGTACCCGGCGGACCGGATCGCCTACCTGCTGCAGAATGCCGATCCAGCGCTTGTCCTCACTGTCGAGGAGACCGCGCGCATGCTCCCGGACGGCTCCCGGACTCCGCGCCTGATCCTGGACGCTCCCGAGGTTGTCGCCGCCCTGGAAGGCCGGCCTGCCACCGATCCGACCGACCGCGACCGGATCAGCGTCCTGCAACCGCTGCACCCGGCCTACATCATCTACACCTCGGGCTCCACCGGCCGCCCCAAGGGTGTTGTCGTCACCCATGCCAACGTGGCCAACCTGGTCGCGTGGGCTCGCGCCGAGTTCGGTGAACGGTCTCTGGCTCACGTCCTGTTCACGACGTCACTGAACTTCGACGTCTCCGTGTTCGAGATGTTCGGCCCGCTGCTGACCGGCGGTCGCATCGAGGTGCTTCGTGATCTGCTGGCCCTGGGCACTCGGAACGGTGACAACCGTTCGGCGGTCCTGGTAAGTGGAGTTCCGTCCGCGCTTGCCCGGATCGTTTCCCAGAGCGGCGTACGCACCACTGCGGAAACCGTGGTGTTCTGCGGCGAGGCCCTGACCGCCCAAGCCGCCGCCGAGGTCAAGGACGAACTCCAGGCCGGCCGCGTATACAACATCTACGGTCCGACCGAGGCGACGGTGTACGCCACTGTCTGGTCCACGGATGCTCCCATCACGGAGGCGCCTTCGATCGGCCGCCCGCTGCACAACACGCAGACCTACATCCTGGATGGCGATCTGCAGCCGGTTCCGGCAGGAGTGGCCGGGGAGCTGTACATCGCGGGTGCGGGGTTGGCCCGGGGCTATTTCGGGCGTCCGGATCTGACGGCGGAGCGGTTCGTGGCCGATCCCTTCGGCCCGGCCGGGAGCCGGATGTACCGCACCGGTGACCTGACGCGCTGGTCCGGCGAGGGGCTGCTGGAGTTCGTGGGCCGGGTCGACGACCAGGTGAAGATCCGCGGCTTCCGCATCGAACTCGGCGAGATCGAAGCCGTACTGGGCCGCTTCCCGGGGCTGGCGCAGGTCGCGGTCATAGCCCGTGAGGACCAGCCGGGCGACAAGCGCCTGGTGGGTTACGTCGTCGCCGAGACCGGGAACGACGGGGTGGACACCGAGGCCCTGCGTGCGCACGCGGCCGGTCTGCTGCCGGAGTACATGGTCCCCTCCGCGTTCGTGGTCCTCGACCGGCTCCCGCTGACCACCAACGGGAAGCTGGACCGGCGGGCTCTGCCGGCACCCGTGTACGAAGGGAACCTGGCCGGGCGCGGTCCGCGGACCCCGCGGGAGGAGATCCTCTGCGGACTGTTCGCCGAGGTCCTCGGCGTGCCCGCGGTCGGCATCGACGACAACTTCTTCGAGCTGGGCGGCCACTCCCTGCTTGCAGTTCAGCTGATCAGTCGCATCCGGGATGTCCTTGGCGACGAGCTCGCCATTCGAGCTCTCTTTGCCGCGCCCACCGTTGCCACTCTCGCTGAACAGCTGGGCCGATCTTCGGTCGGGGAAGCGTTCGACGTACTCCTGCCCATTAAGGACAACGGAGGCGGCTCGGCAATCTTCTGCGTCCACCCCGTGAGTGGTATCGGCTGGTGCTATTCACCATTGGCTGGAATCGCCTCCCCGGAACACTCTGTCTATGCCCTCCAAGCGCGAGGCCTGGACGGCAAGGACGCGCTCCCGGATTCGATACAGGAGATGGCGGCTGACTACGTCCGGCAGATTCGTGCTGTACAGGAATCGGGTCCGTACCACCTGATGGGCTGGTCCTTCGGTGGTGTCGTCGCCCATGAGATGTCCGTCCAGCTACGGGCACAAGGCGAGCAGGTAGAGATCCTCGCATTGCTGGACTCCTACCCTGCGCACGAGACCGCGACGCCGCTCCCGATCACAGAGGAGGAAGTAGCTGCGGGACTTGCCGAATTCTTTGGAGTGCAGGCCGAGAACGGCGAGGAGCCACTCACCATGACAGGGATCCTGGCGGCACTGCGCCGGGACCGCAGCCTGTTCACCGAACTCGCCGAGCAGCATCTCGCGGAAATTGCTGCGATATACAGAAATAATCACCGGATCATGATGGAGCACATTCCCGGAGAATTCGATGGGGATGTCCGATTCTATGAGGCGGACCATGGAAGGCCCACTGACGTGTGCGCTGCGACGGTATGGAACGCACACATATCAGGCCGACTCGAAGTCGCGCGCATCGCCTGCAGTCATGCGGAAATGGCTCGCCCGGACTCGCTAACCGAAATATGGCAGGGCATCGCCCGGGCGGGCGGACGGTAGGTATTCAAGGGTGGTTGCGGATCCACCTGTCATGGTGACGGACGAGTCGGCGTGGAGCACGGCATCGGTGCTTCCGCCGTCTTCTGGAGCACCCGGCCTCCGCACCGCGATCCGGACTTCGCCGCCCACACACCTTCTCACCCTGCACGAGCACGCCGAGCAGGCATGCGTGGCCAGAAAGAGGGAGACATGACACCCGAAATAGATCAGATCTTCCAGGACGTGAAGGACCGGCACGGAGCCGGCTCCATCACGCGCGTCGAGGAGATGGTGTACGCCAAGCGGCAGGAGCGCCATCCGCTGCAGAAGGACGCCAAGTGGATCATGCCCGGGATATCCCAGACGCCCTGGCACGATCCCTACGAGCACCCCGAGATCGAACCCGTTGTCCGCGCCTTCGAAGCCGGACACGGCGCCATCAAACTGGAGCTCGCGGACGCGTGGTCCGATCGCAAGAGCGCCTTCTCCGACTATGAGCACTATCTGAGCCGCCAGGAGAACTGGCAGGCGCTGTACCTCTTCCGCGACGGCGGGCCGGTCGAGTCCTCGGCCGCTCTGGTGCCCACCGCGTACACCATCCTCACCCGCGAGGTCATCGAGCAGGGCAAGCTCTGCCCCCTCCTGGAGAGCCACTTCTCGACGCTGCTTCCCGGTGCCTCGATCGCCCCTCACTGCGACCTGTGGAACTTCAGCATCAATCTGCACCTTGCGGTCGACATCCCCGAGGGGTGTGGCATCACGGTCGCCGACGAAACTCGGCGCTGGCAGGAGGGCGAGTGTCTGCTGTTCGACTACTCCTTCTTGCACGAGGCGTGGAACAACGGCACCAGGCCGCGCACTTGTCTCCTCGTGGACCTGTGGCACCCGGAAACGACTGTCCCCGAGCGTGAGGCCCTCGTCGGTCTCATCACCGAGATCCGCAAGCTGATGGGCTAGAAGGCTGCCGAAGATATTGTTGAGGGCTGCCCGGTCGCGGATCGGGCGGCCCTTTTCGCTACGCGGTGGCGGGGGGCTGCCGTACCAACCGAACCTCCGAAGCGTGAAAGCGGTCAGCGTAGTCACTCGGTCCACCCGCCACCCATGATCAAGCCATCATCAGACGCGCCTCAGAGCTGAGATCGGAAGAAAAGTACTAGTTTGTTCCGATTGGCATGGTCAGGGCTGGAAGCTGACGGCCTGGTGGGCTTCTCCATCGGTCCTGCACCGGAATACGGCACCGGCGAGACAAGTGCATTCCGCCAGTGCCCCTGCTCTGTCTCGGTAGTTGCCTGGAATGCCACGACGGCACTCCCGCCGATCCCAGCACCTACCTGCACGACGACATCGCTCTGCCATGCCCTGGCGGTCCCTCATCCGCTGGACGAGTACGACCGGCGATGGCGGTACTGAACGTCCTGGGGGGCGTTAGCTTCAGAAGGACGTCCACACACGCGTTACTGGATCTTGATCCAGTAACGTCTCGCGGCTCCGAACCTCGATCCAGGGCCGCAGGCCGTAAAGGCGGACGGTCTCGGCGAGGTCGGCCGGCGGGTGCGGGCTGGTGGCGGCGTGGGGTGCGTCGAGGTGGGGCAGGTTGGTGGCCAGGTACCAGGTGGCCTTCTCTGGCAGGGTGGCCGGATCGGTGGTCGCCACGACCAGCCGGCAGGGTGAGTCGGGGCCGTAGCCGCCCGGGCGGGCATCGGCGGCCCACCAGATCTCGGTGTGCCCGTCGCGGAAGTGACGCTCAACGGATGTCCAATCGCCTGGATGCCTGGCATCGCGCCAGGTCAGGGCGTGTGCGGCGTCGATGGGGGTGTGTGGCCGGCCGGCCGGGGCCCAAGTGCCGCGATACGGTTTGAGGGCTACCACGTAGGCCAGGCCGGCCGCTCGCAGTGCGAGATACCAGTCGTCGCTGACGGAGTAGGCGCAGTCGGCGACCACCGCTCGGCAGCCGAAGCCCGCCTCCTTGCCTCGGGCCGCGAGGGTAGCGGACAGTTGAGGTTTCGTGCGGAAGGCCGGGTCGGACCGGCCGCGGGCGAAGTGGTGGGCGGGAGTGCAGGGAGTCGCGTGCAGCGGGTAGTACACGCGGCCGTCGGTCCACACCGTGGTCACCGTGACGATGCCGTTGTCCGTCTTGCCCAACCGGCCCAGCCACTGCCGACCCACGTGCGCGGTCGCCGTGCCGTCCTTGCGGTCCCCCGAATCATCGATCACGATGACCCCGCCGTCGTGCGGAGCCGTCGCCGGCACCTTGTGCAGCAGCTCAAGGCGCCGGTCGTTGACCAGTTCGGCCTCCCAGGGCGACTCGGGCAGGAAGAACTGCAGCCGCTGCACCCCGGCATCCTCGCACCCGCCACCGGCTCCGCCCCTGCCAGGCAGGTGATCGTCTTGTTCCGCTCCCGCGGCGCCAGCAGCCCGGTCAGGTACTCACGAAACCCCCGGGGCAGGCGGACACGGACGGCGAGCGGTCATCTTCAGCCCCCAGCAAGCCAGTTGACTCCTACCACCGCTCTACGACCAACCCGGCCTGCCGTCAACCCACGCCACCACCGGATTTAACGAACTACCGGTAATCGGGTGTTCAGGGTTCGACGCGGATGCGCAGGTAGAGATCGCCATTAGGTCCGCCTCCGGTACCGGTGCGCCGCGACCAGGAACCCTCAACAGGTCTCCGCTTGTGACACCGACAGGTAGCCGGACCTTGACAGTGAACAATCGTCCGTTGCCATTGCGCTCGGTCAGCCTTACCTCGACCTCACCGCCGGAGGTGGCCTTTCCGGACGGCACTCGCAACTCGCTCCTGAGGTCTTTACCACTGACGGGCGAAGTGCCCGCCAAGGTCCAGTCATGCATTGCGCGAGCGATCGACTGTGCCCGATCTTCGTCGGCCGGAGTGAGTGTTTCATCGTGCACGATGCGGTTGGAGAGCGCGCCAAGCTGCCGAGCACTGCGGCGCCAGTCTTCCTCCGCCCAGCGCACCGTCGCTGGGTCGTGGCCGAAAACGAACAGGCAAAACCTGTGGTCCTCCAAACCTCGCCCGGGTTTGTGGCCTTCCCGTTGACGACGTTCGTTCACCGCGGCCAGCCAGCCCGTTCCGTATACCGCGAGGAGCCGCTGCTGTAACTCTGGCTGGATTGTCGCAGCAGCGGCCCGAGCGACCTGAAGCATTACCTCGCCTCGACCCACGCGCGTGTCCCTCATGTTGCCAAAGCGCCCCAGCGAAAGGTCAGTTAACCAGACTCAGCCGATCACTTTAGCGAGAGGGGTACTCGTTCACACCGCATTCAGCCCAGATTTCAGCCGGGCCGAGCCGACGCCTGGCCTTAACTACGGTCAGGCACTCAATATTCGGTGAGAACGCTCAACCATTGCTGCGAGAGGAAACCGGGACGCGAGCAGGGCGCGGCTACGTATCCTGGGAGTCGCCGCCGGTGGGCAGCTGCTGCTCGATCTCCCGGGCCGTCCACATCAGTTCCAGGGCTTCGCGACGCAGGTCGCTGGCGCGCTCGCGCAGCTGCCGGACGCGCTGACGCTGCTGCTCCGGGCTGTAAGAGTTGACGTACTGCCCGCGCGGCCCCGTCAGCGGCCCTTCGGCAACCAGTTGGCAACCGGGGTGTCCGTTCGACGGACGTCTGGTCGTCATCAACCCCAGCAGGGTCAACCAACGAACCGCACCCGCGGCACCTCCGGCACGTCCACCTCGTACGGGACCGCCCACGGGTCGAAACCCTCTCGACGGCAGGTGAGGACCAAGCGCATCGGCAGGTTGAGCCACTTGTCCCGCCACCGTTCCTCCCGGTCGTTGCCCTCCCACCAGAACGGTGAGCGCGTGCGCTCCAACGCGAACGGCCGCCCCCTGCCCACGGCGAGAGCGAACGGGGCGACCGTATGCCCGTTGCGGTCCGCGCCGTCGGAGCCGGGCACGAACCGCAGTGGCCCCCATACCTGGGCGGCCACCTGCTCCTCGGTCGGTCCCCCAGCGAGTCGGGGCGTGTAGTCCATGTCGTCGCTCTGCGCGACCTCGATGCGGATCTCGTCGAGATGGCAAAGCGGAAGCGGGTCGACGAGCCGGACGCTGAGCGTCGCTCGGTCGCCCTCACCCATCTCGATCCTCACGCTGAACTGTGGCAGCAGGTCGGCGTGCCAACGGTCCCGCTCGATGCGCGCGCGACCGCGTCCGGGGTGGCGTTCGCACGGCGCGCCGCCAGCCACGCGCCCCCGGTAGCGACCGCGCTGAAGACGGCCGTCGACCCGGCGATGATGGAAGCCCAGGGTGTTCCCATGAGGCGGGAGCGTAGCGGGAGTTGCAGAAACCGTATGCCATGACTCCGGCAAGCACATCGTTTGACGAGCCCAGGAATGCCTCGTAGGGCTCAGCGGTCGGGCTACTCGCCGGTAGTGCCGTCGATGGCCTCGCGGAGGAGATCCGCGTGGCCGACGTGGCGGGCGTACTCCTCGATCACGTGCTCAAGGACAAACCGCACGTCGGTGTCACCGAATTCCGGGTTCGGCACGATTCGCGCGAGATCGACGGTCACCCTCGCAAACACCTGCCGCGACTCCTCGCATGCCTTCAGGTAGTCCGCGTAGACGTCCCTGGCCGGCGTGGCGTCCGACTCGTCGTACCACTCGCCGCTGTCAGCAGTGGCATAGGTCCGATACGGGAAGAAGCAAGGCGTCGTGCCGGCCAACGTCCGCTGGAACCAGGCACGCTCGACCCCCTGCAGATGGCGCATGAGCCCCAGCAGGGTCAACGCCGACGACCCCACAGCGCGTAGCCGCAGCTGTGCATCCGAGAGACCCTCGCACTTCCACAGGAAGGTCGCTCGGTGGTAGTCGAGATTCGAGGCGATCACCTCCAACCACGCGCCCGATAGCGCACGCTCGGGCCGGACGATCTTCTGGACGACAAGGTCGCTCACGCTGGGGTCTCCCTGCTGGGCATCAGTCTTGGCCGAGTTGGTACGTACCCACGATCCGAGGACCGAGCAGCGTCTCTACCGGCACCTCGGGGGCACACCTGACCAAGGAGACCTCTCTTCGTATCGGAACTCATCGCTCGACGCCGCACCGAACGTGGCCAGGTGCCGCTGTGAGTCGCAGACTGCCTGGACACAACCCGGTGAACCCATGCGGGCGCACGATCGGCGACCGCGAAATGCACTCGCCTGGAGGCCGATGGACGACATCTCAGAGGTAACCCATAGTGACTTCCACCGGCCGCCAGTCGAGCACGAGCACACGTGGCGCGGATCCCTTCGGGGCACCCTCGCTGGGGAGAATCTGGGGAGTACGGGCGGCACCGGGGAGCACGTGGGGAGAATCGGCTGCATAGCGCGGCATGATCCAGTAGGACGCTGAAAGATCCATCCGCGCAGGCCAGAGGCCACCACGTTCGACGATCTGGTGCTGCTCGTGGAGGTCAAGTCCATGATGCCGACCGAGAACGCCCGGCTCGGCCTGGAAGACGGAGTGGCGGAGACCGACAGCAAACTGGCTCGCGCCTACCGTCAGGTCAACACCACCTCGGCCCAGATCGACGAGCGCAATCCGGCATTCGCCGGCATCCCGACCGACCGTCCGCGTCAGGCGCTGATCGTCACCCTTGAGCCGTTCCCCGTCGCCAACGCCAACCTGCCCCCCCCCACGTGGACCTGCCCACAGCCGACATCCCGACCACGGTCGTCGGAGCCCAGGAGATCGAACGCCTGGTGACCTTGACCGACACCACGCCCAGCTCGCTGCTTCTGGAACGGGCGGCCGACCCCCAGCGCTCCACGTGGGCGCTCAACGAATACCTCAACGGACACGAGTGCGACCGCAACCCGGTCCTCGACCAGGGATGGGCGGCCTACCCCTGGTCAAAAGCCCGGCTGCCATCCGCCCCAGATGGAATGTAGGTCCGTACAGCACCGATCGCCCGGCAGTATGCCTCTGTGCCCTTCATCCCCGGAACCAATACTCACGCCGTCGAACCGGCACGGATCCGTCTGGCGGCAGCCGGGGCCGCGGTGGTGACCGTCGGCGCGGGGCTGGGACTCCGGGCGGTGGCCACGGGAAGCCTGGCCAAGTACGGCGGCGACGCGCTGTACACCGTCCTGCTTCTCGCCCTTGTCGTTCTGGTGGCGCCACGAGTGACGCCCCTGACGGCCGCCGGAGGCGCACTGGCCGTCAGTTGGGGCGTCGAGTTCCTGCAACTCAGCGAGATGACAGCGGAACTCTCCCAACGCAGCCCCGTTGCCCGCCTCGTGCTCGGTTCCACTTTCAATCCACCCGACCTGTTCTGGTACGCAGTCGGTGCGGGAGCGGGATGGCTCGTCCACACCGCTGTGGGCCCCTATCCGGCACGTCGTCGTACAGCGCCCGGTTGAATCCGGCCTCCTGGCGGCGAAGGAGGACGAGTAGCGGTGAACAGCGTCGGACACCAGGTCCGCAGGGATAACAGCGTTGTCGGCAATTCAAAGATCAGGGCCGGAACCGTGTGGCTGAGGACCCGGGGTGCTGATGCTGACCGAGGACGGTGGTTCGGCCGCTGGTGAACGCCGATCCTGCGGCAGGATCCGTCCGCCTATCCTCCGGACATGGTTGATCAACGCTCGGTCGACGTCGGCGGGGTCCGGCTGGCCTGTCGGATATCGGGTCCGCCGGATGCTCCGCCGCTCGTCCTGTTGCACGCGCTGGGTGAGGATGCCACCGACTGGGAGGCGGTTGTGCCGGTCCTCGCCCAAAGCCGACGGGTGTATGCCCTCGATCTTCGCGGTCACGGCCGAAGCGACTGGCCGGGGGACTACTCCCTCGAACTCATGCAGGCCGATGTGCTCCGGTTCCTGGACGCGCTGGGACTTGGCCCTGTGGATCTGATCGGGCACTCCATGGGCGGGATCGTGGCCTACCTGCTCGCGCAGGACCATCCGCAGCGGGTGAGCCGGCTCGTCCTGGAGGACGTTCCCTTCCCGCGTCCCCGGGAGCGGACCACCCCGACCAGGCCGGACGGCGCCCTGACCTTCGACTGGGAGATGGTGCCGGCCATCAGGCGGCAGATCGATGTGCCTGACCCCAGGTGGCTGGAGCGACTCAGCCGGATCAGCGCCAGGACCCTCGTGCTCGCGGGAGGCCCGCACAGCCATGTCCCCCAGGACGGCGTCGCCGAGCTGGCCCGCCGCATCCCCGGCGGGCGAGTGGTCACCATCCCGGTCGGACACCTGATCCACCACGCAGCACCGGAAGCGTTCACCGAGGCGGTTTCGGCGTTCCTGCAGGAGAACTTCCGTCCTGCCCGCCAACCATGAGCACGGTCACCAGCCGTGACGTGGGGACAGCCGCGCGGGTTGTTCGAGCGTGACCGAGAAGTGGGCCCGTACAGCCTTGTCCCATCCTGCCTTCACGGGCGTCTCGCGTGCACATCTCGGCGGTTTGACCGAGGAGTTAGCCGGGCCGCTGCAGGCCGGCGGGAATCGGCACTGCATCAGCGGCGGGAAAGGAAACGTCATCGTGGCATCGGGGCGGGCCGCAAGCACGAACTGGTCTTCACCGACCGGATGCTGGTCGCGCCGGCCCACCTGCGCACTCAGCTCCCACACGCCAGGCCCGCCGCGCTGTACGGGGTCGGCCGCTCCACCGCCACCGAGGCCATCGGCGAGATGCGCCCACCGCTTGCCGACTGCGGCTTCGCTGCCCCCGACAAGCCCGGACTGCGCCTGCGAACGTTGGCCGATGTGTTCGCCTACGACGATACGGAGGGCGTGACCTTCCGAATCGACGGGACCCAGACCCAGATCCGCCGCCCGAAAACCCACCGGCCGAGCCGCTGCACGCTCGTCTCCGGCGAGAAGAAGCAGAACACGATGAAAACCACCACGATCAGCGAGGGAGCACAGATGAATCATGCATCTCCGGCGCGAGCGAAGGCGCTCCGACGCGGGCGCGGTTCCTCGTGCGGTGCACGGTGTCCACTCCGCGCGAGCGGAGGTCTTCCGTCAAGCAAGATCCGGACCATTCCCGGACCAAGCTGACGGCCATCACCGACAGCGCTCTCGTTTCCGCAGATCAACGCAGCCGCCCCGCGTGTACCACCAGCAGACGAAGAATCTGCTGGGCCGAACGCGCACTGCGCCCAGGCGCAGCACCTTGCCCGTGCCCACGGCGGCTGAGCGGCTCGGCCTCTCAGGCTGGTCGCCTACCACGCAACGACTCTGAGCCGATCAGCCCCAGACGCCCGAGTTCAACGGAGCGCAGTCAGCACCAAGTCAGCACGGGAGGGGTGAACACGGGTGATGACATGGGCTTTTGGTCAGCACCGAACCAGCACGGGAGTCAGCACCCCACCGTCAAATCACCCCGAACTGCGCGTCCCGGACAACGCTCGTTTCGATCACCTTCGAGCCCCGACCCCCCTTCCGTGAGCCGGCATGGTGGCCGCACGCATAAGCAAGCCTCGAACTATGTCGCCCCGCCACATGTCCGCCTGACCTGCATGTTTCTACGGTGTGCCGACACGTACCCGTCCCCACCGCACACGAGGAAGTGGCGCACATGGACTCCGGAACCACCGCTCCCCCACCCCCCGCCAGCCTCAAGCGCATCGTCGCCGCCAGTCTCATCGGCACCACCATCGAGTGGTACGACTTCTTCCTCTACGGCTCGGCCGCCGCCCTGGTCTTCAACAAGCTGTTCTTCCCCGACTCCGACCCGCTGGTCGGCACGCTGCTCTCCTTCCTGACATACGCCGTCGGATTCGCGGCCCGGCCGCTGGGCGCGCTCGTCTTCGGACACTACGGCGACCGGCTCGGCCGCAAGCGGCTGCTGGTACTGAGTCTGCTGCTGATGGGCGGGGCGACCTTCGCCATCGGTCTGCTGCCCACGCACGCGACCGTCGGTGCGGCGGCCCCCGTCCTGCTCACCGCACTGCGTCTGGTGCAGGGCTTCGCACTGGGCGGCGAATGGGGCGGTGCGGTCCTGCTGGTGTCCGAGCACGGCGACGCGAAGCGGCGGGGGTTCTGGGCGTCATGGCCGCAGACCGGAGCTCCCGCGGGCCAGCTCCTGGCGACGGGCGTCCTGTCACTGCTCACCGCCACGCAGTCGGACGCCACCTTCCTTTCCTGGGGCTGGCGCGTCCCGTTCCTCCTCTCCGGTGTGCTGGTCGTCGTCGGTTTGTGGATTCGTCTGTCTGTCGACGAATCGCCGGTGTTCAAGGAGGCGCTGGCGCGGTCCGAGGCCCGCAAGGCGGCCGGAGCGGACGAGCCGGAGAAGCTTCCGCTGGTCTCCGTCCTGCGCCACCACTGGCGTGACGTGCTGGTCGCGATGGGCGCCCGCATGGCCGAGAACATCAGCTACTACGTGATCACCGCCTTCATCCTCGTGTACGCCACCACCTCCGCCGGCGTCTCCCGGCAGACCGCGCTCAACGCCGTTCTCATCGCCTCGGCCGTGCACTTCGCCGTCATCCCGGCTTGGGGCGCCCTCTCCGACCGCATCGGCCGCCGCCCCGTCTATCTGCTCGGCGCCGCGGGTGTCGGCCTCTGGATGTTCCCGTTCTTCTCCCTCATCGACACCGGCGGCTTCGCGAACCTGATCCTCGCCGTCACCGTCGGCCTGGTCCTCCACGGCGCCATGTACGCGCCCCAGGCCGCGTTCTTCTCCGAGATGTTCGCGACCCGGATGCGCTACTCCGGTGCCTCCATCGGGGCTCAGTTCGCCTCCGTCGCGGCGGGCGCGCCCGCACCTCTCATCGCGACGGCCCTGCTCTCCTCGTACGACAGTTCCACTCCCGTCTCCCTGTATGTGATCGGGGCGGTTCTGCTGACCCTGATCGCCGTGGGCTTCGCGAAGGAGACCCGCGACCGCGACCTGTCCGCCGTCGAGGACGTGACCGACGATCAGCCGGCCCCGATCGCGCCGGCGGACGCCCGTACGGTCTGACCGCGCGCCCGCGCTCCCCGGTCCCCGCACGCGATGCCGTGTGCGGGGATCAGCGCGGTCCGTACGACGACAACCGGTGCAGTCGCAGAGCGAGCTGTATCTCCAATATGCGGGCCGGGCTCTGCCAGTCCTCTCCGAGCAGGCGCCCCACCCGCTCCAGCCGCTGCGCCACGGTGTTCACATGCACGTGCAGGGCGTCCTTCGTACGCGCCGGGCTCATACCGCTGGCGAAGTACGCGTCGAGGGTGCGCAGCAGGTCGGTGCCACGCCGTTCGTCGTAGGCGACGACTCCGCCGATCGTCCGGCCGACGAACCCGGAGATGTCCCGGTCCCCGGCGAGCAGCAGCCCGAGGAAGCCGAAGTCCTCGGCGGCCGCGCCGTCGCCGGCCCGGCCGAGCAGGCGCAGCGCCTCCAGGCAGCGCTGCCCTTCGGTGTATGCCGCGGCCACCGCTTCCGGGTGCGTCGCGAGCCGGTCCAGGGGTGCGGAGGCGCCCACGGTCACCGCCTCCTGAACGGCGGTGCCCAGCTCCTTGGCGGTGCGGCGGGCCAGAGTCGTCGCCGTGTCGCCGGGCCCGAGCGGGAGCAGCAGGACGGTGCCGCCGTCGCGGGCGGCGGCCAGTCCATGGCGGGTGGCGGCGAGATGGGACGCGGCCGACCACAGCCGTCTGCGCGCACCCGCCTCCTGGCCGGCGTCGGCGGCCACGATGTCGAGCCGGGCCGCCAGCACGACATGGGGTCCGTCCAGATCGGCGTGCAGCCGCGCCGCCCGCTCCCGCAGCAGCCCCGGATCGCGGTCCCGGGTGTCCAGCAGGTCGTCCAGCAGCTCGCCGCGCACCCGCTGTTCGGCCTCGGAGGCCGAGCGTCTGGCGAGCAGGAGCAATGACGTGACCATCGCGGCGCGCTCCAGGGTGCGCTGGTCGACGGGGTCGAGGCCGGGATGCCCGCGCAGCACGAGCGCGCCGAGCAGTTCGCCTCCCGCCGCCACCGCGGCGACCCAGTCGTCGCCGTGCCGTACGGCGTGGCCGTCGGCGCGGGCGGCTTCCACGGCCATGGGCGGTGTGCCGCCCGGCTCGGTGAACTCGACGGTGCCGTCCAGGACTTCGGACACCGTGGCGGCGACGTCGTGGACACCCCCGCCGCGCAGCACGAGTTCGGCCAGCCGGTCATGGACGTCCGAGGCGCGTTCGATCACCGCGCTGCGGTCCCGGATGATCTCGTTGGCCCGGCCGAGGCGGTCCAGGGCGGAGCGTGTCTCCATGAGTGCGTTCGCCGAGTCGATGGCCGCCGCGGCCAGGGCCGCGAAGGAGCCGAGCAGGGCGATCTGTTCCCGGTCGAAGACCCGTGCCCTGCGGTCCGCCGCGAACAGCACGCCGATGACCTGGGGCCCGATCATCAGCGGCACCCCGAGAATCGCGACGAGCCCCTCGTCCTGTACGCCCGCGTCGATGGTCCGGGTGTGCTGGAAGCGCTCGTCCTTGAAGTAGTCGTCGGTGACGTACGGGCGGGCGGTCTGTGCGACGAGTCCACCGAGGCCCTCTCCCATGCCGAGCCGCAGCTGCTGGAAACGCGCGGCGACCGAGCCCTCGGTGACCCGCATGTAGGTGTCACCCCTGGCCGCGTCGTTCAGACTGAGATACGCGATGTCCGTGCCCAGCAGCGACCGGGCCCGCTGCACGATCGCCCGCAGTACGGCGTCGAGGTCACGCAGGCCCGCGAGGTCGTGCGCGGTCTCGAAGAGCGCTGAGAGTTCGGCCTCGCGGCGGCGCCGTCCCTCTATCTCCGTGCGCACGCGCAGAGCGAGCAGCTTGGCCTGTTCGAGCGCGGCGACGCGCCCGTCGGGCAGACCCTCGGCGCGGGCGAGCAGCACCGGCTGCTCGTAGGCGTCGGCGGTCGCTCCTCGGGCCAGGAGTTCCAGGAACGGCGCTTCCGCGCTGTCGGCGGAGCGCTCGGCTGATGGCAGGTGATCGCGAGACATGGCAACAGGATCGCGCAGATGCGGGCCGGCGCCCCGGCCCTGTGGACAACTATCCGCAGGGCAACGCCTCGGCCCTGTGGACAACTCGTCCCCGGCCCGCGTGCGGCACGGTTCGAGCTGGGCCGGCTCGGGCTCAGTGCGCGGTCCAGCCCCCGTCCAGCGCCAGCGACGTTCCGGTCATGAAAGCCGCCTGTGGACCGCAGAGATAGGCCACCGCCTCAGCGACCTCCTCCGGCTCGATGAGCCGCTTGACCGCGCTGTCCCGCAACAGGACCTCGGTCAGGACGCGCTCTCGCGGGATGCCGTGCGTACGCGCCTGATCGGCCAGCTGCTTCTCGACGAGTGCGGTGCGCACATAGGCGGGGTTCACACAGTTCGAGGTGACTCCGTGGGGGGCGCCTTCGAGGGCTGCGGTCTTCGAGAGCCCCTCGAGTCCGTGCTTCGCGGCGACGTACGCCGATTTGAACGCCGAGGCGCGCAGTCCGTGGACCGAGGAGACGTTGACGATGCGACCCCAGCCCTGCCCGTACATATGAGGCAGTGCCCCGCGGATGAGCCGGAACGGCGCCTCCAGCATGACGGTCAGCACCGTGTGGAACACGTCGGGCGGGAATTCCTCGATGGGGCGGACCATTTGCAGACCGGCGTTGTTCACGAGGACATCGGTGCCGGCCGCGGCCTGCTCCGCCGCGTCGAGGTCGGTGAGGTCGAGGACGTGCGGCTCGACCGTGCCGGCCAGGCCGTGGGTCTGCTCGGCCAGGGTTTCCAGGCCTTCGGCGTCCCGGTCGACCGCTCTCACCTTGGCCCCGGCGGCGGCGAGCCGCAGCGCGCAGGCGCGGCCGATGCCGCTCGCGGCGCCGGTGACAAGGGCGGTGCGGCCACCGAGGTCGAGTGCGAAGGCGTGGGGGCCCGGGAGGGCGCTGGGCGCGGTCATGCCTCGACCCTAGGCAGCGCTCAGGCCACCACCGATGTGGTCAGCACACACACTTCGCCCTCAGATCATGGACTCGAACCATGTGGGTTCGTCAAGCAGCGCCTGCTTGATCCGGATGAGGGCGTCGTCCTGCAGCTTCGGCAGGGCGTCCACGTCGAACCAGCCCACCTGGAGCGACTCGTCGTCGTTGACGCGGGCTTCCCCGCCGATGGCTCGGCACCGGAAGGTGGTGTCCATGAACTGGCAGACGTCGCCGTTGGTGTAGGTCACCCGCTCCCCGGCCGCGACCATGACGACGCGCTCGACCTCGGCGCGCACCGCCGTCTCCTCGTACACCTCGCGGACCGCGCAGACCGCGGGCTGCTCCCCCGGCTCCGGAATGCCGGAGATGAGCGCCCACCTGTGGTTGTCGGAACGCTGGCCGAGCAGAACACGGCCTTCGTCGTCGAAGACCACGGTGGTGACCCCGGGGAGCCAGAGGAGCTGGTGGCCCGCGAAGGCCCGGATCTCGCGGATGAAGTCGGGAGTAGGCATGTCCCCGACCCTATCCGCGCGATTCGCCCGCTTCCGCGCGGGCACGGAGACCCGGTCTAAACGGTGTTCCGCCGCGATCGGACCGCCGTCGTGGCGGCCCAGCCGAGGCCGCCCGCCGCGACGAGCACCAGGATCAGTTCCGGGACGATGCCGAGCTTCGTGGCCGGGGTCTCGGAGGAACGCAGCGGAACCTTCTGGACGAGCGAGTCGGCGACGAACATGCCGGTCCTCTGGGTGATCTTCCCGTCGGGCATGATCACGGCGCTGACACCGCTCGTCACGGGCACCGTGACGGTGCGGCTGTGCTCGACGGCGCGGACGCGGGACATGGCGAGCTGCTGGTAGGTCATCTCGCTGCGGTCGAAGGTCGCGTTGTTGCTGGGCACCGAGATGATCTGCGCGCCGTCGGTGACGGTGCTGCGCACGGCCCAGTCGAACGCCGCCTCGTAACAGGTGACGAGTCCGATACCGGTGCCGTTCATCTTGAACACACCCGGCTCGGTGCCGCGGCTGAAGTCCTGGCGGACCATGCTCGTCCAGTCCTTGTTGATGGCGCCGAGCAGCGGACGCAGAGGAAGGTACTCGCCGAACGGCTGGACCTGCCGCTTGTCGTACGTGTCCACCGGACCCTTGTCCGGGTCCCACAGGATCTGCTCGTTGTAGAGCTTGCCGTTCCGCTCGACGACCGCGCCGACGGAGACGGGGGCGCCGATCGCCTTGGCTGCCTGGTCGATCACGTAGCTGGCGTCCGCGTTGGCGAACGGGTCGATGTCGGAGGAGTTCTCCGGCCACAGCACCAGGTCGGGCTTGGGCTTCTTGCCCGCCTTGACCTCGGCGGCCAGGCGCTCGGTCTCCCGCACATGGTGGTCGAGGACGGCGCGCCGCTGGGCGTTGAAGTCGAGTCCCGCGCGCGGGACGTTGCCCTGGATGACCGCGACCGTCGCCGTGCCGTCCTCGGCCTTGTCGCTGACGAGCATCCGCGCGGCGAGCGCTCCGACGACGGGGACGGCGACGCTGAGCAGCGCCACGACGGCCGCGCCGCGGCGCAGGACGCCGGTGTCGCGCCGTTCGACGGCCAGACGGACGATCTCGTACAGCCCGAAGCCGCACAGGACTACGGCGAAGCCGAGCACCGGAGTGCCACCGAGCGCGGCGAGCGGCAGGAACACGCCGTCGGCCTGGCCGAACGCGATCTTCCCCCAGGGGAAGCCGCTGAAGGGCGCACGCGCGCGTGCCGCCTCCCCGGCGATCCACAGGGTCGCCGCCCACAGCGGCCATCCGGGCAGCCGGGAGACGAAGGTGATCCCCGCGCCGACCAGGGCGACGTAGACCGCCTCCATGGCGACGAGGGCGAGCCAGGGACCGGAGCCGACCTCGACGCCGGTCCAGACCAGCAGCGGCAGCAGGAATCCGAGGCCGAACAGATAGCCGAGGCCGAGTCCGGCCTTCCAGGAGCGACCGCGCAGGATCCAGCCGAAGACCGCGAAGGCCGGCAGGGCGAGCCACCACAGGGTCCGTGGCGGGAAGCTGACGTACAGCAGCACTCCGGAGAGCGCCGCGGCGGCGGCCGGGACGAGGCGACGAACCAGGGCTGACCCGCGCGGGGCGGGCACGGCCTGGGGTTCGAGCTGTTCCGGCTCGTCTACGGTGGTTGCGGTGGCGGTCACTCGGGGAGTGTACGGCGCCTGACCAGGGCGCGGACAGCTCGGCCTGCGCGGTCCCACCCCTCGTCGGGTCGCCTCGCACGGACCTGCCGCAACGTTCCTGCACAACGGGTCCCCAAACCGGCGCATCACCCGTTACGGTGTGGCCGAGCCTCTGACGTGCGGCCTGATGCGGTGACGGCGCCCAGGGCCGGGCAGAGTCGGGGGGCGACGGGGGTGGGTTCCGCGGGGACGACGTCCACGGCCGAAACGGTGGCCACGGGCGAAAGACGCAACGCTTCGGACGTCGCCGGCATGATCGTGCTCGCAGCCTGCGCCGCCTGGTCGCTGATCACGGCGGCGGCTCACGAGGGCCGGCCCGAGGGCATGCTCCTCGCGGTGCTCGCCGTGGCGGCCGGCTACGCCGCGGGACGGATCTCCGGAGCGCTCCTGCCGGTGGCGGCCCCCTGTGCCGCGGCGGCGGCCGGACTCGGCCTCGCGATCGCCACGCCCGGCCCGCAGATCAGCCTCCAGCTCGGCCACACCGGTGCCACGGCCGCGCTGCTCACCCTCGCCTGCGGCGCCGCGTGCTGCGCGGCCTGGGCCGCGCGCCCGCCCGCCCTGCGGCTCGCGCTGCGCCTGTCGGGCGCCGGGACCGCGGTGACGGCGGCACTCCTCGGTTCCACCACCGCGGTCGTCCTGTGCACCGGGGTCCTGCTGTGCTCGCTCGCCACCGCCCGGGTACGCCGCCGGGCCCTCGGCCTGACGGGGTTCGCGGCCGCCGCGGCCCTGGTGACCGGGGCGGCCTGGGCGATCGGCGAGGACGCGCTGCCGGGCGGACTGACCGCCTCCCTGGAGGGCCAGCTCACCGAGCACCGCGTCCTGCTGTGGCACGACGCCCTGCGCATGGCCCGCGCCGACCCCGTGCTGGGGGTCGGGCCCGGCCGCTACGGAGAGCTCAGCCCCACGGTGACCCAGTCCCTGCTGCCCGACGGCAAACCCCACTCCGCACCCCTCCAGCAGGCCGCCGAACAGGGTCTGACCGGAGTGCTCCTGCTCGCGGTGGCGTTCTGCTGGGTCCTGTACGCGCTTCTGCGCTCGCCGCGCACCACACCGATCGCGCTGACGGCGGGCGCGGCCCTGACGGCGGTGGCCGCGATCGCGTCGATCGGCAACGCGCTGAGCTTCATGACGGTGACCGCGGGTGCGGGACTGCTGGCCGGGTTCGCGACCGCACGACCGCTCACCTCTGGGGAGCCGGACACCGTCCCGGTCCCGGCCCGGCACCCCGGCGGTCACCTCGGTTCGTGAACGGCATCCTCGCGGTCACCTCGGTACGTGAGCGACGGCCGGGCCGCCGTCCGTCAGCGCGGGACGCTGGTCGTGTCCGGGCGCAGACGGCCGCGGATGATCCGGACCGCCGCCTCGGCGTTGTCCACGGTGATCGTGAACGTATGGCCGTCGCCCAGGCGCAGCACCACGCCCTCGCCCCTCCGGACGACGACGGCGGTTCCCTGCTCGGGCCGCCAGCGATACCCCCAGCCGCCCCACTGGCGCGGGTTGACCTGGGGCGCGAAGTCGGCACCGACGACCGTGGAGAGCGGGATGCGGCGCCGCGGCACTCCTATGTGGCCGCAGCGCACCTCCAGGCAGTCCTCGTACACCTTCACGGCGACGTGTACGAACGCGAGCGTGCCGAAGAGGATGAGCAGTCCGGCGGCGATGCATCCGACGACGGACATGATCAGCGGTGCGGCTCCCGACGTCCAGCCCGACGTCACGGCCAGCTCGATCCCGAGAGCCAGGCAGGCCACGCCGCCCAGGGCGGGGAGCCACTGGACGCGGTTCCTCGCACGCCCGGTCCAGATCGCCGGGTGCGGGGAGGTTTCGCCGTGGGGGTGGTCCCTCATGCCCATGAGACTACTCAGATTCCGCTGCGCGGGCACCGGGTCGCGGAGCGTCACTCCGCCGGGTGGCCGAGACTCCCACCGAGGGTGTCCCCTTGGTCACCTGACGTCCCCGTGGAGCGGATGCGAGCCCGTCGCTCAGCGTGCGGAGCTGACCGCCGACAGAATGCGGCCTTCCTCATAGGTGAGCGCCGTGGCGGGCAGCGCCCCCTCGCGTCCGCCCAGAAGCACCGTGACCGTGGAGTCGGCGGGGGCTCCGGGGTCCGGAAGCTCGCCGATCCGGCGCAGCGCCTGGGCGGCGACCGCTTCGGCGGAACCGTGCAGGACGAGCGGCGGGCGGCCCGGACGCTGCACGGCGGCGCGGATGCGCTCGGCGACGAGCTCGTAGTGGGTGCATCCCAGGACGACGGCCGTGACGTCCTCGGGGGTGTGCGCGGCGGCGGCCTCGATCGCCGCGTCGATGGCCGCCTGATCGGCGTACTCGACGGCGTCCGCGAGTCCGGGACAGGCCACCTCGGTGACCGCCACTCCGTCGGCGAACTCCTTGATCAGGCCCCGCTGGTACGGGCTGCCCGTGGTGGCCGGCGTGGCCCAGATCGCGACGGGTCCGCCGCCCGCGGCGGCCGGCTTGATGGCCGGGACGGTGCCGATGACGGGCACCTCCGGCTCGAGACGGGCGCGCAGGGCCGGCAGGGAACGCACGGAAGCGGTGTTGCAGGCGACGATCAGGGCGTCGGGCCGGTGCAGCGCGGCGGCCTCGGCGACCGCGAGGGCAAGCGCGGTGACGCCTTCCGGCGTGCGGGGTCCCCAGGGCATGCTGCCGGGGTCGGAGGAGAGGACGAGATCCGCGTCGGGCCGCAGTCGACGTACCGCGGCGGCAGCAGCGAGCAGTCCGATTCCGGAGTCCATGAGCGCGATCTTCACCCGGTCACCATAGACGATCCGTCTTTACGGGCGACCCCGGTGGGGCAGACTGCGGCGGGTGAGCGCCCTCGTGTGGATCGCCGTCGGATCACTGGCAGCGTGGCTGTGGCTGCTGCTCTGCCAGGGCTTCTTCTGGCGTACGGACGTACGACTGCCCCCCTGCCGTGAGCCGTCGGACTGGCCTGTCGTCTGCGTCGTGGTGCCGGCCCGGGACGAGGCCGCCGTCCTGCCCGAGAGCCTTCCCTCGCTCCTGGCCCAGGACTATCCGGGGCGGGCCGAGATCTTCCTCGTCGACGACGGCAGTTCGGACGGCACGGGTGAGCTGGCCCGCGAACTGGCGCGCCGGCACGGCGGGCTGCCGCTCACCGTCAGCTCGCCGGGAGAACCCCCGGCGGGCTGGACGGGCAAGCTCTGGGCCGTACGCCACGGCATCGGCCTCGCCCGCGCGCGGGAACCCGAATTCCTCCTGCTGACCGACGCGGACATCGCGCACGCCCCGGACAGCCTGCGGCTCCTGGTGGCGGCGGCCCGCACAGGTGGCTTCGATCTCGTCTCGCAGATGGCACGGCTGCGGGTGGAGAGCCTCTGGGAACGGCTCGTCGTGCCCGCCTTCGTCTACTTCTTCGCGCAGCTCTACCCGTTCCGCCGGATCGCCGTGAAGGGCTCACGGACGGCGGCCGCGGCGGGCGGATGCGTCCTGCTGCGCGCGGACACCGCCGAGCGGGCGCGGATCCCGGACGCGATCCGGGATGCCGTCATCGACGACGTGGCGCTCGCCCGTGCCGTCAAGCGGGGCGGCGGCCACATCTGGCTGGGGCTCGCCGAGCGGGTGGACAGCGTGCGTCCCTATCCGCGGCTGCGTGACCTGTGGCGCATGGTTTCGCGCAGCGCGTACGCGCAGCTGCGGCACAGTCCGCCGCTGCTCGCCGGGACGGTCGCCGGGCTCGCCGTGGTGTACCTGGCGCCGCCGGTCGCCCTCGTGGCGGGCCTGGCCGCGGGGAGCACGTGGGCGGCGTCCGCCGGGGGGCTGGCCTGGCTGGTGATGACGGCGACCTATGTACCGATGCTCCGCTACTACCGGCAGCCCTTGGCCCTCGCTCCCCTGCTGCCGGTCACCGCGTTCCTCTATCTCCTGATGACGGTCGACTCCGCGGTGCAGCACTACAGGGGACGCGGCGCGGCCTGGAAAGGCCGCACCTACGCGCGTCCCGGCGCCGCCCTCGACGAGAGCTGAGAGACGGGGCGTGCGGATGGCCGGTGCTTCCGTTTCGGTCTCCCGCCGGGCGGGAGGGACCTCTCCCGCCCGGCGGACACGTCATTTCCTTCCGGGCGGACGCGTCATTTCCTTCCGGGCGTCCAGTTCATGCCCCAGCCGTAGACCTGGTCGACGGTGCGCTGCGGACTCACGCCGCGCGCGGGGATCAGGTACCGGGCCTCGCGCTGGATGAGCAGGTCGGCGCCGTTGCCGGTGATGAGGGCGAGCGCGCAGACCGTGGAGGGCACTGTGCACTCGTCGAGCGAGAAGTCGATGGGCGCGCCGTTCTGCGGCTGCAGGGTGACCGTGGCATGGAGATCGGCGAAGGAGCGCGCGCCTTCGTAGATGGTCACGAAGATGAGGATGCGCCGGAAACTCTGCTTGTGATCGAGGTTGATGGTGAGGTTCTCTCCACTGGCCAGGGCCCCGGTGCGGTCGTCCCCGTCGAGATGGATGAACGGCGGCTGGTGCAGTGCCCCGAAGGCGTTGCCGAGTGCCTGTACGACTCCCTTGCGGCCGTCGGACAGTTCGTACAGCGCGCACAGGTCGAGGTCGAGGTCCGCGTGCATGGCGACGGCCCGGCCGCGTTTGCTGCCCCACCCCGAGAACTGCTTGCGCACTTCCCAGTTGAGGTTCACGCGCATGGAACCGGTCGTACCCCCCTGTTTGGAGAGCGAGACGGAGGGCGCCTCCTTGGTCAGCGTCACCTTGGAGAGACGGACGGGCGCCGGAGGGGCCGCGGGCGGCTGCGGGGCTATGGGTGGCGGCACGGTGACCGGCGGGGCGACCGGTGGTGGCGCGGTGACCGGCGGGGCCACGGGGGGCGGGGGCCCCTGCACGAGGGTGGCGGGTCCCTGGGGCGCGGCGGCGGGCGCCGCCGCCTGCTGCGGCTCGTCCACGGTGATCCCGTAGTCGGTGGCCAGCCCTTCGAGGCCGCTTCCGTAGCCCTGGCCGACGGCACGGAACTTCCAGGCGCCCTGGCGCCGGTAGAACTCGCCCAGGACGAAGGCGGTCTCCACGGTCGCGTCGGTGCTGTCGAAGCGGGCGATCTCGGTGCCCTGCCGTGCGTCGAGCACCCGGATGGACAGGCCGGGAACGCGCCCGAAGGAGCCGCCGTCCGCGGACGCGGCCAGGACCACGGTCTCGACGACGGGTTCCACGCGCGTGAGGTCGACGAGCAGCGCGTCGGTCACCTGGCCGCCGTCGTTCCGCTTGCCCTCGTGGCGCACGGCGCCGGAGGAGTGCGCCGGCTGGTTGTAGAAGACGAAGTCGCCGTCCGAACGAACCTTTCCGGCCACCAGCAGAAGGGCGGACGCATCGACGTCGGGCACCCCCTGTCCTGACCCCCACCCCAATTCCACCCTGAGTGCGCTCGTCGGGACAGGAACATTAGATCCCTTAGGCATTGACATGTACGCCCCCATCACGTGTCTCCGCGCCGGTGCGAGTCCCGAACGGACCGCCGGCTCCGTTCCCGCCAAACCTAATCCCCAGGTCCACCCACACCCATGACCTGCGCAGGAAGATCCTGGTCAACCGCCGGTAACCCGTCCGAAGCTCGGCCTTTACACGATCTCAACCATCTTTGACGTCCTTTTTTGCCAAGTTCGCTCGCATTGGGGATCCCGCGTCACCCCGCACACGGAAAACAACCCTCTTATCGGTCTCCCCAACCAGCACATCGTGGGCTTAACTTATGTGCCATGACCTCCCCCCGCTCCACCTATGGCGGCGGTTACTACTCCGCCTTCCAGGACACCCCGATCTACGACTCCCTCGTCGCCGAGCGGGGTACCCCTCAGATCGCCCCGATCCGGGTCCCTTCCGCCTACGACCCGGGCATGAGCAACAACCTCCCGGCACTGCCGTCCGCGCTCCCCGCGCTGCCGGCCGGCCCGTCCTCCTACGGCTACCAGCCCGCCCAGCAGCCCTCTCCGCTGCAGCAGGCTCCCGCGCCGTACATCCCGCAGCAGGTCGGCGCGCCTCGGGGCTATCCCAGCCCCCAGCCGCAGCAGCCCCGCCCGATGGCGGCCGGCACGGGCTTCGAGGCGATGCGCCCCGCGGCTCCCCGCCCCGCCCCCGCTCCGTACCAGGACCCGTACAACGGTCAGCAGTACCGCGGGTACTGACACCCTCGAACCGCATTGTCGGTACTCCCTGGCACCATGGCGGTCATGGGGAACGCGGTGCTGCACTCGATTCACGTCCATCCGGTCAAAGCCTTCCGGAGCACAACACTCCAGGAGGCCGAGGTCGAGCCCTGGGGGCTGGCCGGAGATCGACGCTGGATCCTGATCGACGACGGGGGAAAGGTCGTCACGCAACGCGAGCAGCCGCGTCTGGCGCTGGCCGCCGCCGAGATACTCTCCGGCGGCGGCCTCCGTCTGTCCGCCGAGAACCGCGAGCCCGTGACGGTTCCCGTGCCCGAACCCATCGGTACGACCACGGTGGAGATCTTCGGCGACAAGGTGCAAGCCGTCCTCGCCGACAGGGCCGCGCACGACTGGTGCAGCGCGTACCTGGGCACCGACGTGCGCCTCGCCCACATGGACGATCCGGCCGCCCGCCGGCCCGTCGACCCTGAATTCGCGCTGCCGGGCGAGACCGTCAGCTTCGCCGACGGCTATCCGCTGCTGGTCACCACGCTCGGATCGCTGGACGCGCTCAACTCCCTGATCGCGCGGGGCGACCGGGCCGAGGAGGGCCCGTTGCCGATGAGCCGATTCCGGCCGAACGTCGTCGTCTCCGGAACCGAGGCCTGGGCCGAGGACGACTGGTCGAGGATCGCCATCGGCGAGGTCACCTTCCGGGTCACCAAGATGTGCGGCCGTTGCGTCGTCACCACGACCGACCAGGACACCGCCCGACGCGGCAAGGAGCCCCTGCGGACCCTCGCCCGGCACCGGCGCTTCGCCGGAAAGCCGGTGTTCGGGCAGAACCTGGTGCCCGAGACCCGCGGCTCGCTGCGGGTCGGCGACCCGGTCACGGTGCTCGCGTAGCCCGCCCGATGACATTCCGCCAGAGCCGGGCCACCGGGAACCCTACGGCCGGGCGGGATCGTTGAGTCTGCGTGAGATGTACCTGAAGGGCCCTGGGGGAGGGTGAGGTCGGCCTCTCTTCCGGGCATCGTGCGTGAACGGCTCCGCTGCTGGTAATGACGGAGGCGGAAGGGGGTGCTGGACGGTGCGCGCGATCATCGGTCTCTGGCGCTGGCGGCGCAATCCGCTGCGCCGTACGACAGATCTCGTGGAGGCCTGGCTGGCCCTGGCCGCGCTCCTGCTCGTCCTGTTCGCGGCACCCCTGGCCGGAGCGGCCGTCGGGGTCTCGGTGCAGGAGACACTGCAGAAGGCCGTACGGGACCAGCGCAAGGACCGGCACCATGTGGCGGCCGTCGTCGTCAGGAAACTGTCCCGGGGCCCGCTGGCCCCCGACCCCGAGACCCCGTCGGGGCGGGACGCGCGCAGCCGGGTCGTGGCCGACTGGACCGCGCCCGACGGCACCCCACGGCGCGGCACCGTGATCGCCGACCTGAAGTCGCCGCTCCCGGGAGACCGGTTCTCGATCTGGACCGACCGGCACGGCCGAATAATGGGCCGCCCGCTGAACGCCGCCACCGCGACCGCGCACTCGGCTCTGGCCGGCTTCGGTGCGGCGGTGCTGTCGGCCGGACTCCTGGAGGGCGGCAGACGGTTGATCCTGTGGCACATGATCCGCCGGCGTCACGCCCGATGGGACCGGGCCTGGGCCAAGGCGGGTCCTGACTGGGGCAAGGCAGACACCGGCAGCTGACGGCCTTCCCGCTCCGGTCAACCGGGTACCCCCGCGCACGCTACGGTGGACCGGCCGAACCGATCGGCATCGTCGTGAGAGGCTGTCCGGCAGGGGCCGGGATCCCGACCGACGGGGCATCAGCACGACCTCGCAGGACCCGCGTACGACGAGGTGGGGGCACAACAGCGCCATGGCACAGGGCACGGTCCAGGTGACGCACACCGGAACCTCGCGGTGGCGGCGCCGCACGGGTGAGTACGCATCGCTGGCCGCCGCCCTGGAAGCCGCGGCCGACGGTGATGTGCTGACCGTCGCTCCCGGCACCTACCGGGAGAACCTCGTGGTGGAGCGCGCGGTGACACTGCGCGGCCCCGAGGGTTCCCCCGGCTCCGTGCGCATCGCGCCGGTCGACGGCGTGGCCCTGACCGTACGCGCCTCGGCCGTCGTCCAGGACCTGCACGTCGAGGGCCAGGACTCGGCCTCGCCCGCGCTGCTCGTCGAGGACGGCACACCGGAACTGCTGGACATACGGGTCGTCACGCGCTCCGCGGCCGGGATCGAGGTCCGCGGGGGCGCCCGGCCCACCGTGCGCCGTTGCACCGTCGACAACCCGGCGGGCGTCGGCATCGCCGTACTGGACGGCGGCGGCGGGGTGTTCGAGGAGTGCGAGGTCGTGGCGGCCGGTCAGTCGGGGGTCGTGGTCCGCGGGGGCGCGCGTCCACGTCTCGAGCGCTGCCGGGTGCACCACACTTCCGGTCCTGGGCTGTCGGCGACCGGCGAGAACTCCTCGCTGGAGGCGGTGGGTTGCGAGGTGTACGAGGTCAAGGGCTCCGGGGTGCAGATCACCGCCCGGGCCACGGCCCACCTCACCGACTGCGATGTGCACCGGACGACTGCGGACGGCGTCACCCTCGACACCGACGCCGTGCTCACGCTCGCCGACTGCCGCATCCACGACATCCCGGAGAACGCGGTCGATCTCCGCTCGCGCTCGGTACTCACCCTGACCCGTACGAGCGTGCGGCAGTTCGGGCGCAACGGCCTGTCGGTCTGGGACCCGGGCACCCGCGTGGACGCCAACCAGTGCGAGATCTTCGACAGCACGGGCGACTACCCCGCGGTGTGGGTGAGCGACGGCGCGACCGCCATACTGGACTCGTGCCGGGTGCACGACGTGCCGGACGCGCTGTTCGTCCTCGACCGCGGTTCACGCGCGGACGTCGTCGACTGCGACATCTCCCAGGTGCGCAACACCGCGGTGTCGGTGAGCGACGGCGCGACCGCGCAGCTCGACGACTGCCGCATCCGGGACGCCGCCACCGGAGCCTGGTTCCGCGACCACGGCAGCGGCGGCACGCTGTCCAGCTGCATCATCGACAGCACCCAGACCGGCGTGATCGTCACCAAGGGCGCCGATCCGGCCTTCGAGCGCTGCACGGTCACCTCCCCCGCCGAGGCGGGCTTCTATGTCTCGGCGGACGGCCGGGGCAGCTTCACGAACTGCCGGGTGGCGGACAGCGGGGGCTACGGCTTCCACGTGATCGACGGCTGCCGGTCGACCCTGCGCAAGTGCCGTACGGAGCGATGCGCACGCGGGGGCTACGAATTCGCCGACGCGGGCTCGGCTCCCGGCTCGGGTCCCGTCGTCGAGGACTGCACGAGTGATGAGAGCGCGTCGCTGCGCACCCCGGCGCACGAGGCGGCCGTCGAGACCTCGGCCTCGTCCGTGAGTCTGCTGGGGACGATCCCCGGTCAGCGCAGCACCGAACGGGAACCGGTCGTCACCGGCGCGGAGCCCGCCCAGCCGGCTCGCGGACCGAAGATCGTCCTCGGTGAACTCGACACGCTGGTGGGCCTGGACAACGTCAAACGCGAGGTGCGGGCCCTCACCGACATGATCGAGGTGGGCCGCCGCCGGCAGCAGGCGGGCCTCAAGGCTGCGTCCGCACGGCGCCATCTCGTCTTCACCGGCTCCCCCGGCACCGGCAAGACGACCGTCGCCCGGCTGTACGGCGAGATCCTGGCCTCTCTGGGTGTACTGGAGAAGGGGCATCTCGTCGAGGTGTCCCGGGTGGACCTGGTCGGTGAGCACATCGGGTCGACCGCGATCCGCACCCAGGAGGCGTTCGACCGGGCGCGCGGCGGTGTGCTGTTCATCGACGAGGCGTACGCGCTGTCCCCGGAGGACTCGGGCCGCGACTTCGGGCGCGAGGCCATCGACACGCTGGTGAAGCTGATGGAGGACCACCGGGAGGCAGTGGTGGTGATCGTCGCCGGGTACACCGCGGAGATGGAGCGGTTTCTGTCGGTCAACCCCGGGGTGGCGTCCCGCTTCTCACGGACGATCACCTTCAACGACTACATCCCCACCGAATTGCTGCGAATCGTCGAGCAACAGGCCGAGGAGCACGAGTACCGGCTGGGTCCGGGCGCGCCCGAGGCGGTCCTGAAGTACTTCACCGCCGTCCCGAGAGGGCCCGCCTTCGGCAACGGCCGCACGGCGCGGCAGACGTTCGAGGCGATGGTGGAACGGCATGCGGGCCGGGTCGCCAAGCTGACCGAGCCGAGCACGGACGACTTGACCCTGCTCTACGCGGAGGACCTGCCGGAGCTGCCCTGAGCGTCCTCCCGGGGTCGCTGGCCCGGCACCTCGGGCAGCAACCGCTCCAGCAGGAGTTCACGCTCGACGGCGAAGACCGGGTCCGCCTGGTAGTCGGAGTGGCCGAGAACCGGCGCGGGCAGCGGCTGCCGGTCGGTGCGCCCGTAGGCGAGCGGGTCCTTCAAGGGCTCGTGGTCGACTTCGGGACCGCAGCCGCCGGGCAGCCTGACGGGTCCGCCGATCGGGTCGCTGCGACGGTACAGATTGCGCCAGCAGGCGACCTCGCGGTGCAGCGACGCCAGCGCGGAGGGGCCGAAGTGAGCCGGGAACCAGCGTCCGTACAGGCGCTCCAGCGGTGAGCCGTAGGTAAGGAGCGCGATCTTCCCGCGCACCGAGGGCTTGAGCTGCCAGGCCGCGGCGGCCGCCAGCACACTGCCCTGGGAGTGTCCGGAGAGCACGAGCCGCCCGCCGGTCGCCCGGGTCCAGGTGGCCATCCGCCAGGTGAGGTCCGGCACCGCGCGCTCGGCGTAGCAGGGCGGCGCGAAGGGGTGGGCCGCGCGCGGCCAGAAGGTGCCGACGTCCCAGAGAATGCCGATGGTGCGCCGCGCGGCGGGGTCCTTGTAGGCGCGGCGGCCCCAGGTGACGAACAGGATGAAGCCGAGGCCGATCAGCCAGGAGCCCAGCGCCTGCGCGGTCTCGGCCGCGCCGTGGACGAACCCGTTCGCCCCGCGCGCCGCCTCGCTGGGTGCGTCACCGGTGGCGAGGGCCCCGGCGAGGGCACAGGCTCCGAGCAGCAGGGTCACGGACGAGAGGGCGCCGACGATGAGCGGCGCGCGGTCGGTGAGCGCGGCCATCGCGCGGGTGCTCGCGATACGACGGGTGCGGGCGGAGTCCTTGGGCTCGCCCGCGTACTCGCGCTCGACGGCGGTCATCTCACGGCGGCGAAGCTGCCAGGTGCGGCGGGCGAGCCAGCCGGTGAGGGCGAGCAGGACGAGGAGCAGCGGCGGGATCACGGAGGCCTGCCAGGTCAGCAGGACGGGCGGGCCGGGGATCGAGTGACGGGTGCCGTCGAGCCAGTCGGCGACCCGCTGAGCCACTCCCCCGGACATCACGCCGCCGAGCGCGCAGCCGAGCATGGCGACGGCGGGTCCCGCGAAGCCGCGCATCGCGGTCCGCGGGCCGGGGGTACCGTTCGCCGTCCCGGGCGCGTCGAGGACCTGAGGGGTGGTGCCGTACAGAATGCGGGCGACCACGCACAGTGCGATCACGAGCAGGCCCTGTACGAGGGCGAGGCCGCCGAACGTGGCGTCGCCCGGCAGACGCCCCGCCGAGTGCCAGTGGGGCCGCGACCAGCCGGCGTACACCAGCGTGAGGGCGAGGAGGGCGACCGCTCCGAGCGGCAGCCGGCGCACGAGCGCCAGGTCGCGTCCGTGGTCGATCCGGTTCTCGCTGCGGCCGCGACGGCAGACCACCCACAGCACAACAACCCCGCCCGCAACGAGCGTTGCGTTCACGAGCACGCCCAGCGTTTCCAGCACGGCGGACCCGCCCGGCGCGCGGTCGTGACGGGCGGCCGGAGAGCCCACGGCGGCGGCGACGGTCAGGAATCCCGCGGCGGTGTGCGCGGCGCGCAGCCGGGCCACCAGCCGGCGCCCGTACCAGAAGCCGGGGCGGCCGAGTCCGGTGCCGTCGGTCTCCTCGTCGGTCTCGGCCGCGCGGGCCATCGGCTGCTGCGACTCGTACGCGCTCCAGGTGCGGTGGGACAGGTACCACAGGAGTGTGGTGAGCGCCGCGGGCACCAGTCCGGCCAGGGCGAGGCGGCGGCCCGGCAGGCTCCACCAGCCGGCGTCGGTCCCGTCCGGGGAGAGGAAGCCGAGCCAGGAGTGGTTGCGCACGCACGCACGGGTGCCCGCGCACTGCCAGGCGGCCAGGTCGAGGGCGACCTCGCAGGCGGCGGCGACCAGCAGGACCGTGAGCGTGAGACCGGCGAGACGGACGAGCAGCCCGTACAGGCGCACCGTCCGCCCGTGACCGTGCGAGGCCGGGCGCATCCAGTGCGCGAGGTTGACCACCATGAAGGGCAGGAGGAGGAGCCACAGGGCGCGGGCCCCGTTGCCGGACGTGAGGTTGCACCATACGTACGCCTCGCGCACCGGCCCGCCGCGGTGGTCACCGGGGCGCTCCTCGGCGTCGGTGTCGTCGGCACGCCGGAAGACGGCCGCCGTCGCGTCGCCGGTGATCCGGACCGTCCGCGGATCGTTCAGCATCTCCTCCGGCGTGGTGCCGCCGACTCCGTGGACCAGGAGTTCCAGGGCGCTGCCTGCTGCTTCGAGCCGTTGTACGGGGCTGCCGGGCTCCCCGTCGACGGCATGTTCCCGTGCACGTTCCACTGTTCCGCACTTCCCCGTGCCACGCGTGTCTCAGGTGTCATGTGCAGGCACAAGGGTCTCGTGCTCCGGGCCTCCTGCGCACCCGAAGGCACGGAATCTCCCCGATACGTGTGAATACGGCGGCACAGGAGGGGCACAGCGGGCGCACGGGCAGTGGCGCGACCGAGGGTGTCCCGTGCGAGGATGGGTCGTCCTCCAGACCTCGGGCAAGGAGAATGTCCACGTGGGAGCGGGTTCGGGCGGAGTGTCGGGCAGGCAGCGACGAAAGGACCGGAGCGGTCGTGAGTGAGAATCAGAACCTCCTCGCGGAGCAGCGTCGCGCTCTGATCCTCGACGAGGTGCGCCGCCGCGGTGGCGTCCGCGTGAACGAGCTGACGCGAAGACTCGGTGTCTCCGACATGACGGTCCGCCGTGACCTCGACGCGCTGGCCCGTCAGGGTGTCGTCGAGAAGGTGCACGGCGGCGCGGTGCCGGTGGTCGAGGCGAGCACGCACGAACCGGGTTTCGAGGCCAAGTCGGGTCTGGAACTGACCGCCAAGGAGGACATCGCGCGCACCGCGGCCGAGTTGGTCGCACCGGGCTCGGCGATCGCCCTCTCCGGCGGTACGACGACGTACGCCCTGGCTCATCACCTGGTGGACGTCCCGGACCTGACCGTGGTCACCAACTCGGTACGTGTGGCTGACGTGTTCCACTCGGCGCAGCGCACCTCGGGTCAGCGTCAGGGCGCCGCGACCGTCGTTCTCACCGGTGGGGTGCGCACGCCGTCCGACTCGCTCGTCGGACCGGTGGCCGATCAGGCCATCGCGGCCCTGCACTTCGACGTCCTCTTCCTCGGTGTGCACGGCATATCGGCCGAGGCCGGGCTGTCGACGCCGAACCTCGCGGAGGCGGAGACCAACCGGCGGCTCGTGCAGTCCGCGCGACGCGTCGTCGTGGTGGCGGACCACACCAAGTGGGGCACGGTGGGCCTCAGTTCGTTCGCCACGCTCGACCAGGTCGACACGCTGGTGACCGACGCCGGGATGCCCGCCGCGGCCCGCGCGGAGATCTCGGACCATCTGCGCCTGGTGGTGGCCGGTGAACCCGAGGACGATACAGACATCTGACGGTCCGCCAGCTATGGTGACGCTGCCCGCGCCGCCGGTCACGCCGTCGGCGCCGTCCTGGAGCGGGTGCGCCCGGCCGACGCTCGCGGCCGGTCGGCCGGTTCCGACTGACGGCCTGTCGAGTCCGGTTCAATGAGACCGCCGCCGAGTCCGGTGCCGTGAGCGAGTCGGACCGGATTCGCGGGGGGGGCGGCCGAGCGGGCTGTGACAGGTGTTTTCCGCGCACATGGAGACCGAGACCGGAACCTTGTTCCGGTGAGGGGGTTCGTTCATGGCACGTCGACTGCGTCCGGTGGGACCCGACTTCGTCGAGACCGCTCCGCTGCGTCTGGTGTTCGCGCGGGAAATCGCCGCCCCTCCCGAGGCCGTCTTCTCCGCGCTCGCCGACGATGTGTCCGGATGGAGCGAGTGGTTCTCGGCGGTGACCCTCGTCCGGCCCACCGCCGACGGCACCGGGCGCGAGGTACGACTCCGCGGCGGAACGCGCTTCGAGGAGACCGTCCTGGTCAGCCAGGGTCCCGAGGTGTACACGTACCGGGCGGACGTCACGAACGCGCCGGGGCTCCGCGCTCTGGCCGAGGAGTGGCGGCTGACGCCCGCGGGCACGGGGACGCGCGTGCAATGGACCTTCGCCGCCGACGGAACGGCCTTGTTCCGGGCGGCACTCACCGTGGGGCGCAGCGGCCTGGGGCGTGCCTTCCGCGGCGCGGTGACGGCGCTGGACCGGCGACTGGCGTCGGCACCGGCCTGAACCGCCGGGGTCCGAGACGTCGGGCTCGAGGCCCGGACTACCGCCCGTCGAGCGCCTTGTCGAGGGTGAGGGTCGCGTCGATGAGGGCGAGGTGGGTGAACGCCTGCGGGAAATTGCCGAGTTGGCGGCCCGTCAGGTCGACCTCCTCCGAGTACAGGCCCAGATGGTTGGCGTACCCCGTCATCTTCTCGTACACCAGTCGTGCCTGGTCCGTCCGCCCCGCCCGGACGAGGGCGTCGACGTACATGAACGTGCACAGCGAGAAGGTGCCCTCCGAGCCGCGCAGGCCGTCGGGCGACGCCTCCGGGTCGTAGCGGTAGACGAGGCTGTCGCTGACCAGTTTCCGCTCGATGGCATCCAGGCTCGAGGCCCAGATCGGGTCCTCGGGGCTGACGAACCCGACCGTGGACATGCGCAGCAGCGAGGAGTCCAGTACGTCGCTGCCGTAGTGCTGGACGAAGGCCTGCTGTTCCTCGCTCCATCCCTTGGCCATGACCTGGTCGTAGGCGGCGTCCCGCTCGGTCTGCCACCGTCCGTACGCGGACGGCCAGCCCTTCGCCTCGGCGAGGCGCAGGGCGCGGTCGAACGCCACCCATGACATGACCCGGCCGTAGGTGAAGTCCTGGCGGCCTCCGCGGGTCTCCCAGATCCCCTCCTCCGGCTGGTCCCAGTGGTCGGCCAGCCAGTCCAGGTTCTCCCGCATGGAGGTCCATCCCGCGTGCCCGATCTGGAATCCGCGCTGGTGCGCGAAGTACATGCTGTCCAGCGCCTCGCCGTAGATGTCCAGTTGGAGCTGCGTCGCGGCGCCGTTGCCGATCCGTACCGGTGCGGAGCCCGCATAGCCCTCCCAGTGACCGAGGATCTGCTCCTCCAGGTCGGACGAGCCGTCGACCTTGTACATGACGTTGAGCGGGCCCGTGGTCCCGCTCTCGCCGGCCCGCTCCTTGACCCGGTCGCTCAGCCAGGCGATGAACGCCCGGGCCTCTTCGGTGAAGCCCAGCCCCAGCAGGGCGTACACGGAGAAGGAGGCGTCGCGGATCCAGGTGAAGCGGTAGTCCCAGTTGCGTTCGCCGCCCAGTTGCTCCGGGAGAGCCGTGGTCGGGGCGGCCACCAGGGCGCCGCTCGGTGCGAAGGTCATGAGCTTGAGCGTGATCGCGGAACGCTCCACCGTCTCGCGCCAGCGCCCGGTGTAGCGGGACTGCGCCAGCCAAGAGCGCCAGAACGCCACGGTCTGGTCGAAGAGCCGTTGGTACGCGTCCAGGCGGATCTCGGTCGGCGGCCCCTCGGCGCCCATCTCCAGCACCAGCCCGCGCTGTTGACCGGCCTGCAGCGTCACCGACAGGCGCAGGGCGCCGTCCTGGTCCGTGAGAACGTCGAGGAGCCGCTCGTCCTCCGGTTCACGGATGGGGTGCATGGTGAGTTCGGTGCCGTCCTCCGCGGCGAAGACCGCTCCGTGCCCGGTGATGTGCGCCTCGTGCTTCGCGCGTCCGTAGTCGAACCGCGGGGCGATCTCCACCTCGAACGTCATGCTGCCGCGCACACAGCGGATCAGACGCACCAGACGGTGGCGGGAGGTGACCGTCGTACCGGTCACGGGCATGAAGTCGACCACCTCGCCGGCGCCCGCCTCGGTCATGAACCGTGTCACCAGGATCGCCGTGCCGGGCAGGTACAACTGCTTGGTCGCATGGGTCGGCTGCACCGGCCGGACCGTGCAGTGACCACCCTTCTCCTGGTCCAGCAGCGCCCCGAAGACACTGGGCGAGTCGAACCGCGGGGAGCAGAACCAGTCGACCGTGCCCTCGGTGGTCACCAGCGCCGCGGTCTGCAGATCGCCGATGAGACCGTGGTTCTCGATCAGTGGATAGCCGTCCATCACAGCGCCCCTTTCGGTTGTCAAAGAAGGTGTTCGTCGTCGTCGGTGGCCTTGCGGTTCCGGTTGGCCATTTCCTCCCAGAAGGCGTGCAACTCCCTGACGGGGACGCTGACCCATGGCGCGGTGTGCCGGCTGACGGCCGGCAGATGCCAGCGGAAGCGGCTGTGCAGAAGTGCCTGTTGCTGCCGGCAGAACAGCTCCGCCACCTCCGCCTGCGCGTTTCCCGCTTGAGGGGGATAGGGGCACAGACGGAACTCGCACGGGGACGTGCAGGTAGTGCGGGATTCGCCCTTCTCGGCCCGGCCGATACTGCGTTCGGGGTGGAGCAGACTGCGGTCGTGGGTGAGACAGTGCGGGAGGCCGGCCTTGTTCGAGAGCTTCAGACGTTCCTCGACGTCGTCCGGGCTCCCGTTGCCCTCGGTGAGGTGGAGCAGGACCATGACGTCGGCGAGAAGGCGCTGCGCCCGAGGGTGCAGGCTGCTCCAGCCGACGGACGGGGAGATCCACAGGTTGTGCTTGCGGTAGCGGTCCGGATCGGCCGGGGTGGAACCGACGCTGTCGCTGACTTCGTTCTCGTCGATCCAGATGAACCGCTCGGGGTGTCCCGTCTCCAGGGCCAGGGTCACCAGATCGCCGGCTTCGGCGATGAACGGGTGGAGGACCCTTTCGCCGTGGTGCTGGTACGCGGCGCCGATGTGGGCCGGGGTCTTCTCGTGTGCGCTGCCGGCCATGGCGAGCCACCGGGTGACCGCCTTGATGGGCTCCACGGGGCCACCGGATGCCACGTCGTCGTCCTTCGTGAGGCTGCCGGCCGGTGGCGCGGAACGGCTCCGCCGGTTCGTCGCGCCGGACCCGGGGGTGCGTCCGATCGCGTCGGGAAGCTCCCACAGGCACAGCGACTGAAGCAGACTCAGTTGCGCGTACCAGTAGCGACTACAGGTGAGCATCTTCTCCGCCTGCTCCACCAGGTAGGCCCGGGTCTCCTCGTAGGCCTCCGGGTGCCGTCTCCTGCGGTTCGCCGCGTTCTTGAAGCCCTGGGCCAGAGCGTTCTCCAGAGAGAGCGGCATGAGCGGACTCTGCTGTCCGGTCTGGGCGGTCAGGTTGCGCAACCAGAGACTCAGCCGCTCCTTGGTCTCGTCACGGTACTTCTCGGAGACGGACCCGACGGCCATGGGAACGAGCCAGGCCCGGAGGGTGAAGTGGCGCCACCATGTGGTCCGGCACTGCTCGTACTCCCTCACGATCCAGTCGTGCTCCCGCTGCCTCTTTTCCGCCGCCTCCGGGCCGGCGGCAGGGTCCGGATCTTCTTCGTTGAGCCAGGCGGTGTAGTCGCGGTCGCGCTTCTTCTTGGCGTCTCGGATCTTTCCCAGGTATTGGGATATGGGATCGGATCCGAGGGGGAATTCCGTGCGCAGTTCCTGGAAGGCCGCGTCTCCACCGGCGGCGATCTGATGGGCGATCGCGATCCGGACCGTATGAGAGGGCTCGTGCGTGCCGATCTGGAAGAGGTGCTTGTAGGGAAGAGTCGGGCGCGCGGGATCCTGTCCCGGACATCCCGAGAGGGGACGACTCGCCTTGCTGCGACGGTCCCGTTCCCGCAGTGCGGATCCGAAGTTCCGCACCAGCCTCAGTTTCGCACTCTCGATGGTCCGCTGATCGCCTCTGATATCCAGGCCCGCCCATTGTTCATCGAGTTCATGGGCCAGCTTGTCCTGTATCGGCACCGGATCCACACAGTCTATTTCCAGGGCTGCGGCATACAGGTCGAAGTACTTCGCGTCGTGCCGGGCCGCAGCGGCATTGCTGAGCAGCTCGGCCAGTTTCGGCGACGTTCCATGACGGTTCCGGACAAGAGAAGTGGTGCGCTGCACGGCGCCCGACCGGGAAGCGAGAGGGGCTGCCCGGTGACGTGAGAGCAGCACCAGAGCGATGAGGAGTTCCCGCGACGGACCCGGGCTGTGAAGCGCCGGTTCGACGACTGCGGCGATCTTGTCGTCCGGCATTTCCCTCAGCACGCGATAACCCATATACGCCTGGAGGATGCTGTGCGGGAACCGAACCTTGTTCTTGCGGCCGTACACCAGTCCGAGGAGTTGTCCATTGGCAGTGTGTCTCGCCAACTCGGTCCGGCATTCGTTGGGGTAGTCCAAGGTGTTGAGCCAGTGCGCCGACCCGCCGATCTTTCGGCACATCACACCCCAGATCGCGTCACGTTGCGCCGGGGAAATGGCGAGGCGGGTTCCATACTGATGGGCTTCCGGCGATTCCTGCTGATCTCCCTGAGATTGCGACGCGCGGTTGCGAAGATCGTTCGCGTGCGCGCTGACGAAATCGTCGAACGTGACCTCGATACTGTCCTGCAGAAGTCCCAGGCAGGCCATGGCCGACACGACCCACATGGTCTCCCGGCGTTCCTCGTGGCCCATCACCAGATCGTCGAATATGCGACCGTCTTCAATGGCCTGACGATAGGTGTTGAGGAATCCGAGCCGGAGAGTGGAGCAGTCGTTGCTCCGGGTGTCCAGGCGATCCTTTTCGTCGCGGAGGGTGAGGTGATCCAGCAGCCCGCACTGCTGCAGCAGGCGGGCGATCCGCAGATAGATCGGTGATTCCACGACCTTGGCGGTCTCCACCACCCAGTCGAGGCGGCGCTCGTCCAGCTCGCCCGGTTCCCGTACCAGATATTCCAGGGCCGCTTCCTCGCTCAGCGGCTCCATGTCGGCGATGGCCGCCCGGGTGCCCTCCAGGGGCGTGTGCGGGCGCGAGGCGATGACCAGGGGCAGCTTCTGACGGTCCGCTCGCTCTATCGCCCGTCGGATGATGTTGTCGCGGTCCTCCTGGTACTTCTCGTCGAGAAGGGCCTCTTCCAGGCCGTCGGCGATGACGACGACCTTGCCGTCGAGTCTCAGCTGCCGCCATGTCTTGTCGATGTTGCTGCCGGCGAGCACTCCCTGGTCCGCTTCTTCCTGGAAGCGGCGCCGTGCCATTTCCTCGAAGTCGAGCTCACCGTCGCCCTTCATGTCGCGCAGACTTATGGGCACGGGAACGGCGGACTGCTGTGCCAGCATCCGGGTGAGTTCCACCAGTACGGCCGTTTTGCCGACGCCCACACCACCGACGAGCAGATAGGGCTTTCGGGTTTTCCGGTTGCGGAGTGTCTGCGCTATCACCTGGGACAGTTCGTGGCGCCCGACGATCCGGTTGCCGAACGTCCCGGCCGTGGAGACCAGCTCGTGCGGACGCGTACGCGCCTTGTCGATGAGTGGCTTCTTGGTCTTGTGATACCAGTAGAGAAGGAAGAATGTCAGTATCAGGGAGCCGGTAAGGACCGGGCCCGCGATATGGTTCA
Source organism: Streptomyces sp. NBC_00659 (assembly GCF_036226925.1). Lineage (NCBI taxonomy): Bacteria > Bacillati > Actinomycetota > Actinomycetes > Kitasatosporales > Streptomycetaceae > Streptomyces > Streptomyces sp. NBC_00659. Next base: position 1,508,656 of record NZ_CP109031.1, read on the forward strand.
CGGCGTCGAACCAATCGGATCCCAGCACCTTATGGAACGGCGATTTTTCGTCCTTCACAAAATCATAAACAGCCGCTGTCACCCAAAGGAAAAGCAGCATCGTCCCGACGAGAGCGTACGCGCGCAGCAGGGGTCCGAGGGAGAACATCCCGGGCCGCCAACTGCGTGCCGCGGCAATGCTCTTGTGAGCCTCCCTCTTCGTCCTGAACGTGCGCCATTCCTTGCGCGTCGCCCCTGAGAGCCGCGACCACCACCGTCTCGGGTACAACGTGTACCAGGGTGCGTTGTGCGGCCGTTCCTTGCCTTCCGGACGGCGGATCACCTTGGTGGACATGAGGACGTTCCCTCCGTGCTGCACTTCATTGACGGGACGTCATACGAGCGCGAAGTGTGGACACACAGGGAAACCGGCGAGCTGTACTCGTGGCACCACGCATCACCAGCGTGTTCTCCGCCCACACCGCCACAGCGCGATATCGCCGCCCCGCGTCGAGGTCGTCTGCCCCGCGAACGCCGAGGTCGTCTGCCCCGCGAATATTCCGCTGGCACGCAGGCCTTCATTTCCATGAAAGCACTGGTGGGGAAGATCGCAACACGACCGCCGGTCGGCCGCGGGCGCAACCGGGGAAACAGTCGGGGACCATCCCCGGACCGGAGTGCGACCGACCAGTGGACCGGCAGCGCCCGGCTCTCGCCGTGATGCTGCGCGAGGAGGCCCTTTTCCAGGGCAGGACGCGCAGTTGGGTCGCGAGAGCCGGCCGATCGCCCTTGATCGTCTGCCGGGTGGCGAATGCGGCGGACATCCACCAGGCGGGCAGAACAGGCGTGTTGGGCGTGCCGACCGTGCGGCCGCCTATGGTGACCCATCGCGGCGTTCAGGAAATTGTGCGCGGAAAAGGTTTCCTGAGGCTCCTTCAGGTTTTTCTCGCCCGGGGCGCGGCGTGAGGCAGGGGCCCGCGGCACATGCAGCGATCTTGTGGGTTCGCGCGTATCGTTGCTGACGCGACAGTGGCTTGTGCGCCCCGTCAGCAGCAGCGACACCAACGCGCAGCTTGACCATCGAAGTTGCCATGAACACTCTGCGCTCTCTTGCGCCGTTCATCGGCTCGCTCGCGCAGAGTCCCCACACCTACCCGCGGCGGCAGCCCATGGACGCACTCGGCGTCCACAGCGATCCTCGGTCGTCGGCGACGTTCCCCATGTGTCCCGCCACGCACGTTCGGGCCGAGGCCGTGTGACCGCGGCCGACCGACTCGAACCCAGGCCGCCACGCCGGTCCCGGCTGCACCTGGCAGTGGAGGAGTGACTGTCCCATGTACGCGAAGTTTCCCAAAGGGGCGGCGAACCGCACCGACCCCGGGGCGGCTGCCGAGGTTCTCTACGACGCCGTCGTCGTCGGTGGCGGGATCTCCGGCGCTCTTGTCGCCCTGCGGCTGAGCGAAGCCGGCAGGAGAGTGCTGCTGCTCGAAGCGGGCCCGGCCGAAGACCTCACCCTGAGGGGCTACGAGAGCTACCTCGACCGGTTCTACTCAGCCGTCGGCAAGGACAACCAGGCCCCCTATCCGGCCGTCGCCAATGCCCCGATGCCACGCGGCACCGACGTACGGCGCATCACCCCGGGCGCGCCCGACGCCTCGGCCTACCTGGTCCAGAGCGGGCCCTTCGCCACCGACACCACCTATACGCGGGTCCTCGGCGGCACCACCATGCACTGGGAGGGCAAGGCGCTGCGGATGCTGCCCGAGGACTTCCGGATGCGGACGCTCTACGGCGAGGGGGCGGACTGGCCGCTCACCTACGAGGACCTCGCCCCCTTCTACAACGAGGCCGAACGCGAGATCGGCGTCTCCGCCGACGTGGAGGACCAGGCCTACCTCGGGATCGCCTTCGACAAGGACTACGTCTTCCCCATGAAAGGACTGCCCCTGTCCTACCTGGACCGGACGGTCGCCAGGGACCTGGACGGGATGCCGGTCGAACTCGACGGGGAGCGGAGAGAGTTGCGGGTCCGTCCGTTCCCGCAGGGCCGCAACGGGATACCGAACCCGGCCTACGACGGCGGGCAGGGGTATGTACCGCGAGGGGCGGTGAGCGCGTACCAGGTCGAGGTCGGCGAGCGGTGCCAGGGCAACAACAACTGCGTGCCCATCTGCCCGGTGCAGGCCAAGTACAACGCCGGCAAGACCCTGGCTCTGGCTCTCCAGAGCGGCCGGGTCGACCTGGTGGCCCAGGCGGTGGCCCACAAGGTGCACGTCGACGAGCAGACGCACCGGGTGACCGAGATCGAGTACCGCCGCTACGACCGGCCCGACAGTCCCGGCTTCACGACGATGAGAGCCCGCGGCAGGCTGTTCGTCCTGGCCGCCAACGCGGTGGAGAACCCCCGGCTGATGCTGGCCTCCGGTCTGCGTGGTTCGAGCGGCCTGATGGGGCGGAATTTCATGGACCACGCCTACCTGCTCGCGTGGAGCCTGCTGCCGGAGGTGGCGGGCACCTTCCGCGGCACGATCTGCACGGGCGGCATCGCCGACCTGCGCGGGGGCCGCTTCCGCAGCCGTCAGGCGGCGTTCACCGTCGACATCCACAACGACGGCTGGGGCTGGGCCCGGGGCGCGCCGATGACCGACCTGATCGGTCTGGTGGACTCCGGTGGCCGCTACGGCGAATCCCTCCGCCAGGGCCTGGTGGACCGGGTGTCCCGTCAGCTGCAGCTCGCGTTCATGGTCGAAGTCCCCGCCGACCCGAGCAACCGGGTCACCGTGAGCCCGGACTACACGGACAAGCTGGGCAACATGCGTCCCGTTCTCACCTACAACATCCCCGAGTACACGATGCGGGGGGTGGCGTACGCCCGGCAGCTGTCGAGGCGGATCTTCGCCCGGCTGGGGGCCGAGGACCATACCGCGTACGACCCGAACTTCTGGGGCTACGCGGTCCACGACGGCGAGGGGTACGAGATCCGCGGCGGCAACCACCTCGCCGGCACCCACGTGATGGGCCGCGAGCCGTCGACCTCGGTGGTCGACGCGGATCAGCGGTGCTGGGATCACGAGAACCTCTACATGGTCGGCGGGGGAAGCATGCCCACCGTGGGCACCTCGAACGTGACGCTCACCCTCGCCGCCCTGTGCCTGCGCAGCGTCCGGGCCATGCTGGCCCAGCTCGACGCCGAGACCGCACCGATCAACCTGACCTTCGACCGGCGCCAGGCGGCGCCGACCTCCGGGGAGGCGGCCTCATGATCGCGTCCACCATCGAGAACCGTGACGACCTGCTCAGCTATCTGAACGCGGCGATGTCGCTCGAGCACGCGACCATCCCGCCCTACCTGACCGCTTACTACTCCATACACTCCAGCACCAACTCCGACGCCGCCCACATCATCCGGGTGACCGCGGTGGAGGAGATGCTGCACCTGACCCTCGCCGCCAACGTCCTGAACGCCATCGGCGGGAAGCCCGACCTGACCCGCCCCGGCTTCGTGCCGTCCTATCCGGCCTACCTGCCGGACGGGGAGGACGACTTCACCGTCGACCTGCGGCCCTTCTCCCCCGAGGCGGTGGAGACGTTCTGCAAGATCGAACGGCCGGGCAAGGCCCCCAGCGCCGACTCGCGGCTGGTGAGGTCACCGGAGCGCAAGATCCATTTCCTGGTCTCCAGCCCCACGGCGGAGCAGATGCGCTTCTACAGCATCGGCGAGTTCTACGAGGAGATCGCCGAAGGGCTCGAGAAGGTGGCGGCCAACGATCCCACGCTCTTCCGCGGGGACCCGGCCCGTCAGGTGGGGCCCGAGTCCTTCTACTCCGGCGGCGGAGAGGTGACCGTCGTCTCCGACCTGGAATCGGCGCAGCAGGCGCTCCGCTTCATCGCCGGCCAGGGCGAGGGCCTCGACTCCGGCATCTACGACGCGGAAGGGGAGCTGGCCCACTACTACCGGTTCCGGCAACTGCAGCTCGGGCGCTACTACCAGGTGGGCGACCACCCCGACACGCCCACGGGGCCGTCGCTGAGCATCTCCTGGGACGACGTGTACAAGGTGAAGGTGAGCGTCCGGCTGGCCGACTACCCGCCGGGATCGGAACTCGCCCGTGTCGCCCGGGACTTCAACGCCGACTACGGGGCCTTTCTCGCCCTGCTCACGGAGGCGTTCAACGGGCGGCCTGACCTCTTGCAGGAGGGCGTCTGCGAGATGTTCCGCCTGCGCGACGGGTTCAACCGGCTGGTGTGCAACCCCCTGCCGGGCAGCGGCGGGCTGCACGCCGGTCCCACCTTCGAGATTCCGGCCGCGGTCGGACCCGGCCCGCAGGCCCTGCCCGGTGCCGGCGGGACAACCCGGACGGTGACGCGATGACTGCCCCGTCGTTCGAGAAGTTCCTCTTCCTGTCGGTCGACCTCACCGCCTTCGATGAGACCGATCTGCTCGGCACCGGCATGGCCCACAGGTACCTGGCGAAAGTGCGGGCCGCTTGCGGCGACGAGGTCGTCACCGCCCTTCTGGAGGCCCACAGGGCGGCCCGGGACGACGCGGCCGGCGACGCCGGAAGCCATGCCCGGAGCCCGCTCGACCGGGATCTGTTCGACCGGGCCCTGCGCCACCGGATCTTCGGCGACGAACGGCTCGGCCCGGTGGCCCGCAACGTGATCAAGCTCTGGTACGCCGGGACGTGGTACGCGCTGCCCGCCGAGTGGACCGACCGCTACGGGGCCCAGCCGGCGGCGGAGACCTCCACGGTCACCGCCGCGGCGTACCAGGAGGGGCTGCTGTGGCGGGCCATCGGGGCCAATCCCCCAGGTGCCAAGGCCCCCGGATACGGCTCCTGGGCTCAGCCGCCCCGCATCGCGGACCGCTACCTGAAAGGGGCGACGAGATGACGGACACACTTCACCGTCTCAGCCCGGACAAGGTGAAGCTCGGCGTCTGCTGCACCCTGTGGTGGAACGACGACTTTCCCGCCATCGACGCCGGCATCTCCTTCGGCCAGGCCGTGAGCGACATGGCGCTCGCCGGCTTCCAGGGCTGCAGCATCGGGCACAAGTACCCCTCGGACGCCGACGAGCTCAAGGCCGCCCTCGATCTCCGCGGTCTGAGTGTGTCCGAGCCCTGGACGAGCACGTACTTCACGATCGGCAGGATGCGGGAGAAGACGGTCGCCGCCTTCGAGGAGACACTGGCCCATATCAAGGCTCTGGACGGGACCGAGCTGGTCGTGGCCGAGTTCGGCGCCTCGTCGCACCTGCTTCCCGTGGACGTGTTCGCCAACCGCCCCGTCTTCACCGACTCCCAGTGGGACGCCTTGACTTCGGGCCTGGACGAGCTCGGCAGGATCGCCGCCTCGGCCGGGCTGAAGCTCAGCTATCACCATCACATGGGCACCGGCGTCATGACCCGGGCCGACGTCGACCGGCTGATGGCCTCGACCGATCCGGAGCTGGTCCATCTGCTGCTCGACACCGGCCACATGGCCTTCGCCGGCGATGATCCGCTGGACCTGGCCCGGACCTACGCCGACCGCATCGGCCACGTCCACCTGAAGAGCGTCCGGCCCGAGGTCGTGAGCCTGGTGCGGGAGGAAGGCCTGTCGTTCCAGGAGGCCATCCAGCGCGGCGTCTTCACCGTGCCCGGAGACGGCGGGATCGACTTCCGGCCCATCCTCGAAGCGCTGGCCGCCGCCCACTACCAGGGGTGGCTGGTCGTGGAGGCGGAGCAGGATCCGAACAAGGCCGTGCCGCTGGAGTACGCCAAGAAGGCCCGTGCCTACCTCGCCGACATCCTGGGCTGGTGACCATGAACGCGAAACTCGGACGAGACGTCTTCTTCAGCTTCTTCATGTTCACGGCTGATCTGCGGCCACAGGACACGGGGTACAGCCGGGTACTGATCGATCACCTGAAGGTCCTGACCGACATGGGCTACGACGGCTTCGACGTGCATATCGCTGCTCAGCCCACGAGTGTCGATCACAAGCTCGAGGTCGACCGTTACGCCGGCCTCAAGAAGGCGTTCGAGCGGGCAGGGCTGGGGGAGGTGAAGTTCACCACCAACGTCGGGACCACGCGCACCTTCGACCCGACCTCTCCCTACGAGGAACAGCGCGGGCAGGCCCTGTCCTACCTCAAGTCACGCGTCGACATCACACGCATCCTGGGCGGCGACTCGATCATGTCCGGGCCGTTCATCTACCCCTACGGGGTCTTTCCGGTCACGGACACCGATGAGCCGATCTGGAGCGACGCCCTGCAGGACTGGATGAAGCCGCGTTATGACGCGGCGCGTTCCGTCTTCGAAGAGCTGCTGGAGTACGCCGCGGCGCGCGAGGTGAGGCTCGCCGTCGAGCCCGTCAAGAGCTGGGAGACGCCACCGCCCAACATGGTCTCGGAGGTGCTGGACTTCCTCGAGGGCCTCGACCACCCGGGGGGTGGCGTGACGATCGACACGGCGCAGGTCGTGATGGAGAGCCAGGGGCCGTCGGTCCTCAAGGAGAACGTCGCGAGAGCGACACGGCAGGACCGGCTCTACTACGTCCACATCTCCGCACCCGACCGGGGAGCGGTGAAGGACAGCTGGGTCCCGTGGGACGTCCTCTCGCGCGAGATCGAGCCGGTGTACCGCGGGCCGTACCTGATCGAGGTGTTCAACGCGATTCCGCCCTTCGACAGCTCCATGCGCATGGCACGCCGGCGTTTCTGGCGGCCCGGCGAGGACGACCCGGTGCCCGGCAGGGACAGCGCCTACGACGTCGCGCGGGCCGCGTTGGAGGAGCTGCGAGAGAAGACCGCCTAATCAAGGAAAGGGGACTCCCGTGCCGGCTCAGGTGTCGGATCCCATCACCATGGTCGTGAAGCAGACGGGCGACGTCCGTATTCACACCTTCGTCGCGTCCTTCACGGGCAGCAACATCGCGAACGCCACGCATGTCGTCGAGACCAGGAACCAGCTCGTCCTCGTCGACTCGCAGTTCCTCTCCCCCTACGCGAGAGCCTTCAGGGACTACGCGGACAGCCTGGGCAAGCCGATCGAAAGGCTGTACATCTCCCACCGGCACCCCGACCACTGGTTCGGCCTCGGGACCGCGTTCACCGACGTCACGGTCCACGCGCTGTCCGAGACCATGACGTTCATCCGCGATCATGGTGAGGACTCGCGAAGCGACCACTGGAAACTCGGTGACCTCGCCCCGGAGCGCATAGTCGTTCCCGAACAGGTCGCCGGTGCCGGCGAAGACAAGATCGACGGGGTCAGGTACGTCTTCGACCGGGTGACGGACACCGAGATCGACTACCACCTCACCATCAGGCTTCCTGATCTGGGCGTGTATTTCACTCAGGATCTGCTCTACAGCGGCACCCATCTGTACCTGACGAAACACATGGACCACTGGATCCGGGTGCTGCGCGACATGCTGCTGTCGGACTACGAGTTGTTCCTGCCGGGCCACGGTCTCCCGGCCGACAAGAACGAAGTCGCCCGCAACATCGAGTACCTTTCCGCCGCTCGGCAGGCAATCGGTGACGGGCTGACAGGCGACGCCTTCAAGAGCTTCATGCTGCAGCGGTATCCGGAGCGCAAGTGCCCCGGGATCTTCGACATTTACCTGCCCCGACTGTTCGGCGGCGCGAGCGACTACTGACCACGGAGGTGCCTCGACCATGACCGAGAGCTGCACTGTAGGACAGTACTTGGTGGACCGGCTCCGCCAACTGGGGCTGGAGCACCTGTTCGCCATCGCGGGAGACTACTCGATCGAATGGCTGAACCGGTACGTCGCGCCGAGCGGTACGAAAATCATCGAGGAAGTCAATGAGGTGAACGCCGGTTACGCGGCGGACGGATATGCGAGGCTGAGGGGAATCGGCGCACTCTGTGTCACCTACTCCGCAGGCGCGCTGTGCGCCGTGAACGCGGTCGCCGGCGCCTACGTCGAGAGGGTGCCACTCGTACTGATCAACGGCACACCGAGCGTCAAGAAGACCATCACCTTCGAACAGACCGGCTTCAGCGCGCATCACTTCATCAGCGGACGGGAAACGGATCTCCAGTCGTTCGAGCACCTGACGGTGGCGGCCATACGGATCGACAATCCGGACCTCGCGCCGACGCTGATCGACTACGCACTGACCCGGTGCATCAGCGAACGGCGCCCGATCTACATCGAACTGCTCCAGGACATGGTCGACTTGGAGTGCGCGCCGCCGGAGGGCGTTCTGAAGCCGGTCAGGGTTCTGTCCGACGAGACCAGCCTGGAACAGTCGGTCGCCCAGATCTGCGCACAGCTCGAGAACGCCGAGAATCCTCTCGTCTGGCTCGGCGTGGAGATCGACCGTCTCGGCCTTCAGGACAAGGCCATGCGTCTGATCCAGCAGCTGAACGTCCCGTTCGTCACGGAACTTCTCAGCAAGGCCGTCCTCTCCGAAGACGACGCGCTGTTCGTCGGCGTGCTCGACGGCCAGGCGTCATCGAAGGTCGTGACGGATCTGGCCGACACCTCCGACTTCGTCCTGGCGCTCGGGGTGTGGCTGACGGACATCAACTCGTTGGGATGGGACCCGGACTACGACAAGACCGCGTTCGCGTCGTTCGACGCGGTCAAGTTCGGAACCTATTTCGGCGGGCAGGTCGCGCTGGAGCACCTGATCGACGGCATCCTGGCGGAGAAGATCGCGCCCAAAGAACGGAAACTGCCGGAAATCCCGGCTCGCAGCGCGCCGACCATGGAAAAGGCCGAGGTCATCACGTACCAGGGGTTCTACGACTACATCCAGCAGTACGTCGACAGGAACACCATCGTCGGTGCCGACGCGAGCATGAACTACTTCGGGAGCCTGCTGCTCGATGTGCCCAGCCCGGGAGGGTTCATCGTCCAGTCGTCCTACTCCTCGATCGGCTACAGCGCGCCGGCCGCGACGGGTATCTGCCTGGCGAAGGGTCCCGAGCAGAGGGTCATGGTCTTCTCGGGTGACGGCGGCTTCCAGATGACGGCCCAGTGCCTCTCGACCCAGACCCGGTTGGGGCTCGATCCGATCATCTTCGTCATCGACAACGGCGTCTACGCCGTGGAGCAGTGGCTCGCCGACGCGGCGGTGTTCCACTCCGACGAACCGTTCTACAAGCCCTGCGAGCTGCACCGGTGGAACTACAGCAGGCTGGCAGAGGTCTTCGGTTGCCGGGGCTGGGAGGTCGGCACGTACGGCGAGCTGGAGGATGCCGTGACGGATGCGCTGGGGAACTCGACCGGTCCGTCCATCGTCCAGGTACGCGTGCCGGAGAAGACGATCCCCGACAATGCGAACTGGAAGGCCCGGTAGCGGGACGGGTGCTCCTTGCTCCGGAGCGCGACGCGGGCACATGAGACCAGGGCACATGAGGGACCCGTCCGGGGTCAGGCCGGCCAGACGCCCGTCTCCAGCAGGGAGTTGATCGCCGTCATGTACGGCGCGATGTCCAGGCCCTGTTCGGCCAGCCACGCGTCCGAGTAGTACTTGTCGAGATAGCGGTCGCCGTGGTCGCACAGCAGCGTGACGACGCTTCCGTTGCGCCCCTCGGCCACCATCTCGGCGACGATCTTCAGGGCGCTCCACAGGCCGGTGCCGGTCGAGCCGCCCGCCTTGCGGCCGATGACCTGCTCCAGGGCGCGGACGGCGGCGACGCTCGCCGCGTCCGGCACCTTCATCATGCGGTCGATCGCCCCGGGCACGAAGCTCGGCTCGACGCGCGGTCTGCCGATGCCCTCGATGCGCGAGCCGCGGTCGCAGGTGACGTCCGGATCGCCGGTGGTCCAGCCCTCGAAGAAACAGGAGTTGTCCGGGTCGGCGACACAGATGCGGGTGTCCGCCTGCATGTAGTGGACGTAGCGGGCGAGGGTCGCCGAGGTGCCGCCGGTGCCGGCCGTGGCGACGATCCAGGCGGGTTCCGGGAATCGCTCGAGGGCCAGTTGGCGGAAAATGGATTCGGCGATGTTGTTGTTCCCGCGCCAGTCTGTGGCCCTTTCCGCATAGGTGAACTGGTCCATGTAGTGGCCGCCGGTCTCGGCCGCGAGGGCGACGGACTCCGCGTAGATCTTGCGCGAGTCGTCCACGAAGTGGCACTGCCCGCCGTGGAATTCGATCAGCCGGCACTTCTCGGCACTCGTCGTGCGCGGCATGACCGCGATGAAGGGCACACCGACGAGGCCCGCGAAATAGGCCTCGGACACGGCTGTCGAGCCGCTGGACGCCTCGATCACCGGGCGGCCGGGCCGGATCCAGCCGTTGCACAGGCCGTACAGGAAGAGCGAGCGGGCCAGCCGGTGCTTGAGGCTGCCCGTGGGGTGGGTCGACTCGTCCTTCAGATACAGGTCGACACCCCACTCCTCGGGGAGCGGGAAGCGCAGCAGATGAGTGTCCGCCGAGCGATTCGCATCCGCCTGGACTTTGCGCACGGCCTCTTTGAGCCAGCTCCGGTACTCCGGGTCGCTGCGGTCGACATCGAGGGTCTCACCGGTCCGGATCGGCTGGGGAGTGCTCACGGGAAGGCTCCTAACGCGTGGCGCCGACACCGCTTCGACTGGTCGGACACCTCGATCATAAGCACCTTCCGTACGCCCCTCACCTGCATAAACACACCTTTGAGCGGCCCAAAGCCGTCCCTGGGGGGACGCCGGGAATCCGCATCCGGGGATCAGGGAATCCCGCTCCAGGGGGGCGCATCCCGGCCTTTGCTCCCGTCACCGCCACCACCTCGCCATACGCACTGGTGCTCGGCGCGACCTGCGGGCAGACTGCACCGCGCGGGGCGGTCGCCCCCGACGTGGATGCACACTGGGTCACGACAGGGCACAGCCGGAGCGCACAAGGGGGCGGAGCATCATGGCGGAGCCGGAGTTCACAGCCACGGGCGTGCGGATCGGGAAGAGGCTGCGTTCGCTCACCCGGGCCGGACAGGTCCGGATCAGCGACGGCAGGCTGGAACTGCTCACCAGCTACGGCAGCGAGATCGACAGCGCGCCGGTGCAGGCGGTGCGCGCCTCGAAACCCTGGTTCGCTCACGAGGACCGGGCGTTGGCGGATGTCAACGGCACGCGTTACTCGCTCACGCTCGGCGAGCACGATCCGGCACCCGGACGGCCGGGACCCCCGTCGGCGCGCCGCTTCATCGAGGCGGTCCGCAAGGCGGCGGGACGCAGCCGCTGAGGTGCGCCGACCACGCCGGCCCCACGTCCTGAAGCACCGCGAGTTGCGGGACCGTGGCCCCTGAGTCACTCTGATGTCACATCACTCTGGGTTCACCGGCGATAACGCTGCGAACCAGCCCGCCGGTCGTCACAGCAGGCGGCCGCTCAACTCAGCCACTCTGCTGGATCCGATCTCCGCCTTCTTCCGGACCTCAATTCGGGGAGTCGCAGCCGTGATCAGCCAGCCAAGCAGGCATTGCACGGTGGAGCTCCAAGCCCTGCCGTCGCGGATCGGCCAGGTCCGCAGAATCGTCTCTGCACAGTTGCGTTACTGGCATCTGGACCCCTTGATAGACCGGGCCGCGCTCGGGGTGACCGAGCTGTTGTCGAATGTCCACCGGCACGCCCAGCCGGACAAACTCTGCACCGTGGAGATCGAGCTGCTGCTCGACCGGCTCACGGTCTCGGTGCACGACCACGACCCCCGGCTTCCCGTGATACGCGAAGCCGACCCCGGCTCCACCTGCGGACGCGGCCTCGCCATGGTCGCGGCGGTCAGCGAGAGCTGGGGTGTGCGCCCCGACGGCGAGTCGGGCAAGGTCGTATGGTTCACGCTTCCGGCGTCCACCCCCGTGGTGGCGGCTTCGCTGCGTCCGCCGTACGAGACCGCGAGCGAGGTCACGCTCCGGCACACCGTCGACGTACTCAGGCCGGAACACGCTCCCGCCCGGTCGGCCGTTGCCGGCTGACCGGGCGGTGACCCCCCTCTCGTACGCCGCTCGCTCACGGGCGCCGTACGGCATCGGGTGGCTCACTCCGTGGCGATGGCCCGCAACACGTCGAGGCGGGCCGCCCGCCGTGCCGGACGCAGTCCCGCGAGGGCCCCGGCCGCGAGACCCACCAGCGCCACCACCGCGAGACGCAGCGGCGGGACCGCGAAGGCGAAGGCGCTGTCCGACGCTCCGTCGGAGGCCTCGACCAGCACCCAGCCGAGGAAGGCACCGAGGGCGAGTCCGCCCGCCGTGCCGAACGCGGCGACGAGGACCGACTCCCAGCGGACCATGGCGCGCAGTTGCGCCCGGGTCTGTCCGACGGCCCGCAGCAGACCGAGTTCCCGAGTGCGCTCGTGGACCGCGAGCGTGAGGGTGTTGGCGATGCCGAGCAGCGCGATGAGCACCGCGAGGGCCAGCAGCGCGTAGACCAGGGTCAGCATCATGTCGATGCCGGCCGCCGAGGACTGCGCGTACTCGTCCCGGGTCTGCACCTCGGGGTTGCCGTACCGCTCGGCGACCTTCTCCACCGCGGACTTGCCCTCCGCCGTGCTCACACCGTCCTTGAAGGAGACGGCGACGACCGTGTCGGCGTCCTGGGTGCGGTGCGGGGCCCAGGCGGCGCGGGTGATGACGTAGTCGCCCGCGAGTTCCGACCGGCCGTAGACGGCACGGACGGTGAAGTCGGCCTTCCGCCCGTCGGTGAAGGCGAGCCGGGCCGTGTCGCCGGTCACCAGGTGCTGCTTGTCGGCCTCCGTACGGGTGATGGCGATGCCGTCGGTGCCGAGGCCGCTCAGGGAGCCCTGTACGTGGCCGAGGTCGAAGACCTTGCCGAGTGTGACCGGGTCGGTGACCGTCAGCGCACGGCCCTGACCGTTGACCTCGGCGACCCCCTTGCCCAGTCCCACGGCGTACTCGACCGAGGGCTGACGCGCGAGGGCCGGGGCCAGTTTCGGGCTGAGACCGCTGCCGCCCGCTCCGAACGACGGTGTGCTGACGGCGACGTCACCGGCGAAGGAGCGCGAGACCGTCTGGTCCATGGTGGCCTTGAGCGAGGCGCCGAAGACCGTGAACAGCGAGACGACGGCGACGCCGATCATCAGGGCGCCCGCGGTGGCGGCGGTCCGCCTGGGGCTGCGCAGCGCGTTGCGCCGGGCGAGTCCGCCGGTGACACCGCGCAGCCTGTCGAGGGGCGCGCCGAGGACCCGTACGGCGGCCGAGGACGCGACCGGACCGAGGACGACGAAGGCGGCGAGGGCCAGTACGGCGCCGAGTCCGGCGAGCCACAGCGACGGGGTCAGCAGGACTCCGGTCAGGGTGACGCCCACCGCCAGGGCGGCCAGTCCCCCGCCCGCCGTCGCCCGTACCCGCGAGGCACCGGACTCGTCGACCGCGGTCTCCCGCAGGGCGGCGAGCGGAGCGGTGCGTCCCGCGCGGGCGGCGGGCAGCAGGGCGGAGCCGAGACAGACGACGACGCCGACACCCAAGGGCAGCAGCATGGACAGGCCGCTGATCACCAGGCCCCCTTCGGGGAAGGGGAATCCGATGGCCGGGAAGAGGGCCTGGAGTCCGGCCGCGATCCCGATGCCACCGGCGATCCCCACCGCCGAGGCGGCCACGGCGACGACGATCGCCTCGGCCAGGGTCGACGCGGTGACCTGCCTGCGCGAGGCGCCGAGGGCGCGCAGCAGTGCGTTCTCACGGGTGCGCTGGGCGACGACGATCGCGAAGGTGTTGTGGATGGAGAAGGTCGCCACCAGGAGCGCGATGCCGGAGAAGACGAGCAGGAGCGTGGTGAAGAGGGTGAGGAACTGGCTGGAGATCATGTCGGTGTTCTCCCGCGCGGACTGCTGTCCCGTGATGGCCTCGACGCCCTTCGGGAGTACGGGAGTCAGCGCGGAGACGAGCTCGTCCTGACCGACCCCGGGACCGGCCCGGACCCGGATGCCGGCGGCCTCGCCGGGCCTCGCGGTCAGGTACTTCTCCGCGTCGGCCTGGGTCATCCCGGTAAAGGTCACCTGGGCCATGCCGTCCTCGCCGCCGAAGGTCGCGAGGCCCACGATCGTCACCCGGACGGGGTCGGGCGTGCGCAGGACCGTCGTGTCGCCGATCTTCAGGTGGCCCTTCTCGGCGGCCCCCCGGTTGACGACGACCTCGCCGGACCTGGAGGGGGCGCGGCCTTCGGCGAGCCGGTACGCGTTGAGCTTCGGGTCGTCGATCCAGTTGCCCGCGAGGGTGGGCGGGCCCTGTCCGCCGACGGGTTTGCGGTCGGAGCCGACGAGCTGGCCCGCGCCCTGGATGTCGGGCGCCGCGGCCGCGACTCCTGGGACGCGCTCGATCGTCCCGACCAGATCGGTGCCGACGGGCGCGCGGACGCCCTGGCTCTCCCCCGGGGTGGTGATGACGCCGGCGCTGCGGACGACGGCGTCGGTGCCCTGGGTCGCGTTGCCGAACATCGTGTCGAACCCGGCGCGCAGGGTGTCGCCCATGACGAGGGTGCCGGCCAGGAAGGCGACGCCGAGGAACACGGCGAAGAACGTCCCGGCGAAGCGGCGTCCGTGGCCGCGCAGCGACGAGAGGCTGAGGCGCAGTGCGGCGTTCATACCGGTGCCCCCTTGCTGTCGAAGGCCTTCATGCGGTCGAGGACCTTGTCGGCCGTCGGGTTCTCCATCCGGTCCACGAGGCGTCCGTCGGCGAGGAAGACCACCTCGTCGGCGTGCGCGGCGGCGACCGGGTCGTGGGTGACCATGACGACCGTACGGTCCATCCGGCGCACCGCCCGGCCGAGGAGGCCGAGGACTTCCTGGCCGGAGCGGGAGTCGAGGTTGCCGGTGGGTTCGTCGGCGAAGACGACGTCGGGTTCTCCGGCGAACGCCCGTGCCACGGCGACGCGTTGCTGCTGTCCGCCGGACAGTTCGCTCGGCCGGTGGTGGAGCCGGTCGCGCAGACCGACGACGTCGACGAGGGCGTCGGTCCAGGCGCGGGAGCCCTTGGTCCCGGCGAGGTCCATGGGCAGGGCGATGTTCTCGGCGACCGTGAGCGTCGGAATCAGGTTGAACGCCTGGAAGACGAAGCCGATGCGGTCCCGGCGCAGCAGGGTCAGACGGCGGTCGTCGAGGGTGCCGAGGTCGGTGTCGCCGATGTACGCGGCTCCCGAGGTGAGGGTGTCGAGACCGGCGGCGCAGTGCATGAGGGTGGACTTGCCCGAGCCCGAGGGTCCCATGATCGCGGTGAAACGGCCGGCCGGAAAGCCCACACTCACCCCGTCGAGGGCCCGGACGGCGGTGTCGCCGCTGCCGTAGATCTTCACGGCGTCGACGACACGTGCCGCGTCCGGGCGGGCGGTCGCGGTGGTCATGCCGCACCGCCCTTGCCCGTACGTCCGAACTGCTCGTCCAGGACGGACAGCCGGCGCCAGTACTCGTCCTCGTCGATCTCTCCGGAGGCGAAGCGGCGGCCGAGCACGGCGATCGGCGAGTCACCCACCGGCAGGGACCCGCCGGGGCCGAAGCCGCCCGTCGCCCGCCAGGGGCCACGGCGTCCGCGCCAGGCGGTGCGCCGCAGCACGGTGACGACGCCGATCACGACGGCCGCCCAGATCAGCGGGAAGAACAGGATCCACGGGCCGGGGCCGCCGTCCCAGTGCGCCAGGGTCTGCATCTCGAGTCATCTCCTCGGTGGAACCACGCGTCTGCGCGGGATCTCTTGGTGATGTCTCGAGACTCGCCCCGGCAGGGGGGTCAAGTCGTCGTACGGCCAGCGGCCGTACGCCTACCTCCGCGGGAGTACGCCGGGCGCCCCGGGCTGCTTCCCGCGGCGGCTCGCTCGTTCGACGGCGGCACGGGGATGCCGTGTCGCGGCCGCGGCTTCGCCGTCCCCTGGTGCTCCCGAGGGTCAGACGGGCAGCGCCTTCAGCGGATCGTCCAGGACCGGCTGCCAGGCCAACTCCGCCGCTCCGACCAGGCTGTTGTGGTCCAGGGTGCAGGCGAGGATCGGTACCCCGCCACTGCGCCCCCACAGGCTGCGGTCGGCGACGACGGCACGCAGCCGGTCCGGGTCGGCGTC
The DNA here is from genome assembly GCF_036226925.1 of Streptomyces sp. NBC_00659. Taxonomy (NCBI): domain Bacteria; kingdom Bacillati; phylum Actinomycetota; class Actinomycetes; order Kitasatosporales; family Streptomycetaceae; genus Streptomyces; species Streptomyces sp. NBC_00659. The sequence goes on from NZ_CP109031.1 coordinate 1,524,638, forward strand.
CAGCAGGGCGCGGTGCAGTCCGCCGAGGATGATGCGGTCCGGGTTGAGAATGCTGATGAGACCGGCCAGGCCGAGGCCGAGGCGGTCGATCAGCTCCTCGATGGCCGTGCGGACGGACGGATCGTGGCTCTCGTCGCGGATCAGCTCGTTGGACTGCTGGAGCAGCGACACCTCGGGCCCGGGGGCCCGGCCGGCCGCGGTGAGGAAGGCCAGCGGGTCGGCCTCGACGTCGAGACAGCCGCGGCTTCCGCAGTGGCAGGGGCGGCCCTCGGGATTGACGGTGAGGTGGCCGACTTCGAGGGCGAGCCCCGAACTGCCGGTGTGCAGACGCCCGTCGAGCACCAGGGCACCGCCGACGCCGCGGTGTCCGGTGGCCACGCACAGCAGGTCGCGGGCGCCTCGCCCCGCTCCGTGCCGGTGCTCGGCGAGGGCGGCGAGGTTGACGTCGTTGGCGGCGAACGCCGGTCCCTCGATCCCGGCCGCGCGCACCCGCTCCGCGAAGATCTCCCGGACGGGGGCCCCGGCGGGCCAGGCGAGGTGCAGTGGATTGAGCGCGAGCCCTTCGGGTTCGGTGACGGCCGACGGTACGGCGAGCCCGGCGCCCACACAGCGGCGCCCGGTCTCGCGGAGCAGTTCGGCGCCCGCGTCGACGACCGAGCCGAGCACCTTCGCCGGATCGGCGTCGACGGTCTCGCAACCGGGCGCGGTCGCGACGATCCGGCCGCCGAGGCCGACCAGGGCGGCCCGGAACCCGTCGGCGTGCACCTGCGCGGCCAGCGCGACGGGCCCGTCGTCGGCGACCTCCAGCCGGTGCGAGGGCCGCCCCTGCGAACCTGCGGCGGCACCGGGCCGCGCGTCGACGCGGATCAGCCCCAGCGCCTCCAGCTCCGCGGCCACCGCGCCCGCGGTCGCCCGGGTGACTCCCAGTTCGGCGGTGAGCACGGCACGCGTCGGCGCGCGCCCGGTGTGCACAAGTTCCAGCGCCGGTCCGAGCGCTCCGCGCCCCCGGTCGAGCCGTGTCCGCGTGCTGCCATCCCCCGCCGTCCGGGGGCCCGCCTTGCCGTTCATGAGGGCGAGTCTCCCATGATCCGCTCCCGCGGGGCCCGTCCGGTCGCGGCCGCCGCCGCGCGACCGTGACGGCGTCCGCCGCCCGGGGCCGTCCGACGATTCGCGTCGTCGCCCGCCGCACGGCGGACGGGAATCGCCGGACAGGCCCTATGGCGCGGGCTCCGGCGGGAAGCCGCCGGCGCGGAGCGTGAGGTTCAGCCGCCCGGTCAGTCCCAACTCGGTGGGCGCCGTGCCCGCGTACACCTTCGGGACTCCGTGGTACGCGAGCCGTGACGGGCCGCCGAACACGAAGAGGTCGCCGCTGCGCAGCTCGATGTCGGTGTACGGCCGTGTCCGGGACTCCGTGTTGCCGAACCGGAAGACACAGGTGTCGCCCAGGCTCAGCGACACGACCGGGGCGTCGCACGATTCGTCGCTGTCGCGGTGCATGCCCATACGGGCCTCGGCGTCGTAGAAATTGATCAGCGCGATGTCGTACACGGCGGACGGATCCGAGCCGAGGGCGTCGGCGCCCAGGGTGTCCGTGACCGCCTCGCGGGCCAGGTCGCCGAGCCGGTCGGGAAAGGGCTTCACCGGCGAACCGTCACCGTCGACCACCGTCCGCGCGTAGCCGTACGGGTACCAGTGCCGGCCCAGACAGACCTGGCGTGCGGTCATCGTGCCTCCGCCGGGCGTACGGACCGTGCGCAGGCCCGCAGGGGGCCGGGCCCAGCCGCGGCAGGCTTCCACCATCAGGCGCTGGCCTCGGGCGTCCAGCCAGTCCGGAAGGTGCACGGCGCCCGGCGCGATCTCCGTCCTGCCGCGCGGGAACAGCTCCGCGTCCATCGACATGCCCCCATCCTCGCGCACCTCGGGCACCCCGGGTCGCATAGCCTTGCCCCACGATGAACGACCGGATGACGACACCCTGGGGCGAGTACGAACTCGCCCGCTTCCCCGAGGACCCGCGCGACCGGCTGCGTGCCTGGGACGCCGCCGACACCTATCTGCTGCGGCACCTCGCTGAGAGCGGCACCCCGCTGACGGGTTCGGTCGTGATCGTCGGCGACCGCTGGGGCGCCCTCACCACGGCGTTGTCCGAGCGGCGGCCGACGCTGGTCACCGACTCCCACCTGGCGCGGGAGGCGGCCCGCTCCAATCTGGCGCGGGCCGGTGCCGAGGAGTCCGCGGTCCGGCTCCTCACGACGCAGGACCCGCCTCCCGGGCGGATCGACGTGCTGCTCGTACGGGTGCCGAAGAGCCTCGCCCTGCTGGAGGACCAGCTGCACCGGCTGGCACCCGGCGTGCACGAGGGAACGGTCGTCATCGGCACCGGGATGGTCAAGGAGATCCACACCTCGACGCTGCACCTCTTCGAGCGGATCCTCGGCCCGACCCGCACGTCGCTGGCCGAGAAGAAGGCCCGCCTGATCTTCTGCACCCCGCTCCAGGGGATCGCCCGGAGGGCCAACCCCTGGCCGTACAGCTATCTGCTGCCCGACGACGTCGGCCCGGTCTCCGGCCGCACGGTCGTCAACCACGCGGGGGTCTTCTGCGCCGACCGGCTCGACATCGGCACCCGCTTCTTCCTCGGGCATCTGCCGGGCAGCCGGGGCGCCGAGCGGATCGTGGACCTGGGCTGCGGCAACGGCGTGGTCGGTACGGCCATGGCGCTCGCCAATCCCGAGGCCGAGGTGCTGTTCACCGACGAGTCGTTCCAGGCGGTGGCCTCGGCGGAGGCGACGTACCGGGCGAACGCCGACGGAAAGGCCGAATTCCTCGTCGCCGACGGGCTGGAGGGAGTGCCTTCCGGGAGCGTCGACCTCGTCCTGAACAATCCCCCGTTCCACTCCCATCAGGCGATGACGGACACGACCGCCTGGCGGATGTTCTCGGACGCCCGGCGCGCGCTGCGGCCGGGTGGCGAGCTGTGGGTGATCGGCAATCGCCATCTCGGCTACCACCTGAAGCTGCGCCGCCTCTTCGGCAACAGTGAACTGGTCGCGGGTGACGCCAAGTTCGTGATTCTCCGGGCCGTGAGGAAGGACGCCGGGCGGTAGGGCCCGTCCGACCGGGGCGGGGCTGCCCCGGGGGACGCCCGCGCTCGACCCCGCGGACAGAATCCGCTCACTTTTTGATCACCCCTGGACACGTGCGCCCACAACCGTAAAGTGATGCCGATCACCAATGACAACTGGGGGAATCATGTCGCGCCGCGCTGTCGTCATCGGCGGGAGCGTGGCCGGCATGCTCGCCGCCGCGGCCCTCTTCCGGTCCATGGACGAAGTGATCGTCCTGGAGCGCGACGAGCTGCCCGACAGACCGTCCCCGCGCAAGCGGATCCCGCAGGCACGGCACGCCCACGTCCTGCTGCCCAGCGGACGCGACGCCATCCAGGAACTGCTTCCGGTGGCGAACGTGCACCGGCGCCTGCTCGCCGCGGGTGCGCGCGAACAGTCCATGACCGACATGCTGGGTTTCGGCCCGCAGGGCTGGCAGCGACGCTGGCCGACCGTGACCGACGACCTCCTGCTCACCTGCTGCAGCCGTGACCTGCTCGACTGGACCCTGCGTGACGCGGTCCTGAGCACCACTCCCGTCGTCGTCCGCCGTGCCGAGGCACTGTCCCTGGTGGGAACGGCGGAACGCGTCACCGGTGTACGGGTCCTCTCCGAAGGCCTCGAGGAGGAACTGCGCGCCGATCTCGTCGTCGACGCGAGCGGACGGGGTTCCCGTGTCGAGCACTGGCTCGAGGGGCTCGGCGTGACGGACATACCCACCGACGAGGTCGACTCGGGGCTCGTCTGCGCCAGCCGGGTCTTCCGCGTCCCGTGGGGCGCGGAGGACTTCCCGCTGACCCAGGTCGAGGCGGACCCGACGGATTCCCGGCCGGGGCGCTCGGGGACTCTGGTGCCGATCGAGGACGGCCGCTGGCTGGTCACGCTCGCGGGCACCCGCGGCGGTGAACCCACCGCCGACCCCGAGTACTTCACCGACTTCGCCCTCCGCCTGCGCCACCCGCTGATCGGCCGGCTCGTCTCCGTCGCCGAGCCGCTCGGTGAGGTGTTCCTCAGCCGCAGCACCCGCAACAGGCGCCGTGACTTCGAGAAGGCCGTGATGCCCGAGGGCCTGGTGGTGCTCGGTGACGCCGTCGCCACCTTCAACCCCGTGTACGCGCAGGGCATGTCCGTCGCGGCCCTGGGTGCCCAGGCGCTGAGCCGGCAGCTGCGGCAGACCGATGTCACCGCCCCGGGCTTCGCCCGCGACGTCCAGCGGGCGGCCGCCAAGTCCGTCTCGGCCGCCTACACGACGAGCACGTCCCAGGATCAGTGGTTCCCGGAGGTCGTCGGCAGGGCTCCGAGCCTCGCGGACCGGCTTCTCAGCCAGTACATGGGCCGGATGGCACGTGTGGCGACCACCTCGTACTCCGTGTCCGCGGCCAAGTGCAAGGTCGCGACGCTCCAGGCCGACACGAGCAGTCTGCTGCACACCGAGCTGCTGGTGGCCACGTTGAAGGGCCCCGTCATGGAGCCGTTGACCGGGCCTCCGCTGACCGCCGAGGAGAGCGCCTTCCTCGACTCCGTGGGCCCGCTCGCCGTGTGACGGCGCGTGCCGTACGGGCGTGCGTCCGACCGGACGCACGCTCCCGGCCCGACCGGACGCACGCTCCCGGCCTCCGCCCTGCCTTCGTACGAGCGCCCGCAGTGCCCGCTGCGGGCGCCGCCGCGTCGGCCGCGGTCAGGACAGCTGTCGCACCGCGGTCCTCCGGGACTGGATCGCGGCGTCGACGATCGGCGTGCGCACCGCCTTGGACAGGCTCAGCAAGGACGGCTGCCCCGTGTCCAGCGACCGCGAACCGCCCGCCGGGCGTCGTACGCGCGCGCTGACCGAGACCACCACATCGACGTCGCCGACCGAGATGCCGATGGTGCCGGTCTCCGCCATGGGTGTCGGCGTCTCGGCCAGAGCGGCCACGGCGACCATCGCGGCCATCCCGATCACCTCGGCCTCCGCCGCCGAGAACCCGGCGGCCAGCGCGTCCCGGCAGGCACGGCTGCGTACCTGGTCGTCGAGCTGCCCGTCGAGCCGTTTGAGGCCGTCCCGGATGGCGGTTTCCCGTGTGGTGAGCCGCAGTTCGACGTCGCCGATCATCCGCCACGACAGCGCGGTGACGCAGCGCCGGCGGCCGGTCGGTCCCGCCAGCAGACGGAACAGCGGACGCAGCCGCACGAACGCGACGGCCGAGTCGATGCGCGGACCGACAAGGGGAAGGATGTAGCCGGCCGAGGCCAGACAGGAACCGACGGCCACCAGCGGTGCGACGCTGGTGCTGAGGCTGTCCCAGCGGTGTCCGAGCCAATGAGCGCTCAGCGCCACGGACTTGACGATGCCGTAGGCGCTGGTGAACAGCCAGCCCAGCACGAGCAGGGCCAGCGAGCCCCGGGTCCAGCGTTTCACCTTCCGTATCCAGCTCCAGCACAGCAGGGTCGTCGTCACCGCGGCCACCATGTGCGCCACCAGATACAGCACGATCATCTCCCGGATGAACGGCGTCGAGGCGTAGTAGGTGTCGAAGTCGGCCCGGCGTTCGACCGGCGCGTCGCCCAGCGAGAACAGCACGCCCTCGGCGGCGATCACTCCCAGATAGCTGAACAGCCAGGCCCGGGCGGTGCGCCGTACCTGGGCGGGGTCGTTGCCCCGCCAGTGCACGATGAGGATGAGGGAGGCCGCGCCGAAGGCGGTCACCGCGCCGTAGGTCAGCGGCGCCGCGATGTTCGGAATGCCCGTGAGGCTGTTGACGAGAATGACGGTGGGCGGCGCACCGAGCACGAAACAGAGTCCCGACAGCAGGATGACGGCGCAGAACGACCGCTTGAGCGGGTCTCTGCGGTGGCGGCGCAGGTCGGGCAACTGGGCGGCGAGGCCCATCCAGAGGACGGCCGCGGCCAGGTAGTAGATCAGTCCGTTCACATCGGGCCCAGAGGTACGCGTGGGCCGAGTTCCCGGTGCGCGCCGGGGGACGGGCACAGTCCCCGACGCACGCTGGAGTGCCGGCCGGTTCCGGGCAGCGCCTCGTTCACGTGGGCGTACACCCCGTCGTCGCGCGCCGACACACGGATACCAGCCAGAAGTTGACCGCTCAAGGCCTTCTCCGTCCTGCGCCCGGCCCGGTGCCGGCCCTGCCCCGAAAACACCGCAAACCCCTGCTCCCCGCGTCCATGGGGCATAGGGACGCGTACCCGAGTGACCTCCGGGGCGAAGCTTCACCCGCGAGCGTACCGTGCCCTTTCGGCCTCCTCATGGTGGTTCACCCTAGCCACCTTGTCACCCGCTCGAACTGCCGTCGATGCAAAAGCACATACGTGGAAACCGGCTTCCACGCGACCCGGTATCCGCCGAGCGGCCGCTTTGGGGGCGCATATCCGGCTGTAGCGGCACCTGGACGGCGCTCACCCCCGCAGCACACCGATGAGCCCCGCCACCGTCCGCGCCATCGCCTCCCGTCCCACGCCCAGGTACGTGCGGGAGTCCACGGCGTCGGGGCTGGCCGTGAGGAACCCCCGGATGGCGCCCGTCATCGCGATGTTCAGCGCGGTGCCGATGTTGACCTTGGCGATACCGCCTTGGACGGCCGCGCGGAGCTCCGCGTCGGGTACCCCGGAGGAACCGTGCAGGACGAGAGGGACGCCGAGCGCGGCCGCCAGGCGCTTGAGCAGGTCGTGGTCGAGTGCCGCGGTCCGGGTGGTCATCGCGTGCGAGCTGCCGATCGCCACGGCCAGCGCGTCCACACCGGAGTCGGCCACGAAGGCGCGGGCCTCCCCCGGGTCGGTACGGGCACCGGGCGCGTGCGCGTCCCGCGGGGGCTCACCGTTCTTGCCGCCGATCTCCCCCAACTCCGCCTCGATCCACAGGCCTTGGGCGTGTGCCCAGTCTGCGGCGGCCCGGGTCGCGGCGAGGTTCTCCTCGTAGGGCAGGTGCGAGGCGTCGTACATGACGGAGCTGAACCCGGCTTCGGGCGCCTGGCGCAGCAGCTCGTCGCTCTGCACGTGGTCGAGGTGCAACGCGACGGGCACGGAAGCCCGTTCCGCGGCGGCGGTCGCGGCACGGGCCAGCGGGAGCAGTCGTCCCTGGCGGAACTTGACCGCGTTCTCGCTGACTTGGAGGACGACGGGCGCGCCGGCCGATTCCGCCCCCGCTATGACGGCCTCTATGTGTTCCAGCGTGATGACGTTGAACGCGGCGACGGCGGTCCGGGCCTCGGCGGTCCGGACGACCAGCTCACCGGTTGCGGCGAGGGGCACAACTCCTCCTGCTCCATGGGGGATCGAGCCGGTTCGGCGGCTTCGGCGGCTTCGGCGGTGTCAACGGGTTCAGGGGTGTAGCGGGTTCAGGGGTGTAGCGGGTTCAGGGGTGCAGTGGCTTCAGTGGCCTCAGTGGCCTCAGTGGCCTCAGTGGCCTCAGTGGCCTCAGTGGCCGAGAATCACCGAGCGGGTGAGGTGGCGGGGCCGGTCGGGGTCGAGGCCGCGCGCCGCGGCGACGGCGACGGCGAGGCGCTGGGCGCGGACGAGTTCGGCGAGCGGGTCGAGGCCGCCGTCCACCCAGAGCCCGCCGGTCTCCCGGACCTGTTCGGCCAACCCCTCGGGTGCTTCGCCGAGCATCCAGGTGGCGGTGCCGTGGGTCGTGATGCTGATGGGGCCGTGCCGGTACTCCATCGCGGGGTAGGCCTCGGTCCAGGCGAGGGAGGCCTCCCGCATCTTGAGCCCGGCCTCGTTGGCGAGCCCGACGGTCCAGCCACGGCCGAGGAAGGTGAACTGCGAGCAGTCGACGAGCCCTTCGGGCAGCGGGGTACCGAGCGCGGTGCGCGCGTCCGCGACGGCGTTCTCGCCATGCAGGCCGAGGTGGGCGCGGAGCAGGGTGAGCGCGGTCGTCGCGAATCGCGTCTGCACGACGGAGCGCTCGTCGGCGAAGTCGAGCACGACGACGTCGTCCGCGCACTTCATCACGGGCGTGTGCGGATCGGCGGTGACCGCGGTCGTACGCGTGTGTCCGCGCAGCCGTCCGAGAAGGTCGAGCACTTCGGTGGTCGTCCCGGAGCGTGTCAGGGCGACGACGCGATCGTACGAGCGGCCCGCGGGGAATTCCGAAGCGGCGAAGGCGTCCGTCTCCCCCTGCCCGGACTCTTCGCGGAGCACTGCCGCCGCCTGTGCCATGAAGAACGAGGTGCCGCACCCCACGATCGCGACGCGTTCCCCCACCGTCGGCAGCGCGGCTTCGTGCGTTGCCGCCTCGTCGGCGGCGCGGATCCAGCACTCGGGCTGGCTGCTCAGCTCTTCCTCGACATGCGTCATGCCGTACCCCTCCCACTGATGCTCGTTTCTGCAAGATATAGCGAGGTTTCGAGCACAATCAAGCATTTGAACGCACTGGGGGTGCGTTAAGGTCGCGAAGGACCGAGGAATGGAGGGCGCTGATGTCGCGGGACGCCCGGTGGAAGGCACTGCTGGAACTGCTCGTGGAGCGGGGCCGCCTGGACGTCGAGGAGGCCGCGGCACGACTGGAGGTCTCGGCGGCGACGATCCGGCGCGACTTCGACCAGCTCGCCGAGCAGCAGATGCTCGTGCGCACCCGGGGCGGAGCGGTCGTGCACGGCGTCTCCTACGAACTCCCCCTGCGCTACAAGACCGCCCGGCGCGCCTCGGAGAAGCAGCGCATCGCGAAGGCGGTGGCGGACCTCATCGCCCCCGGCGAAGCGGTGGGCCTCACCGGCGGCACCACGACGACCGAAGTGGCCCGCGCTCTCGCCGTACGCCCGGACCTGGCGTCGGGCTCCCCCGCGCTGACCGTGGTCACGAACGCGCTGAACATCGCGAACGAGCTCACCGTGCGTCCCCAGTTCAAGATCGTGGTGACCGGCGGGGTCGCCCGACCGCAGTCGTACGAGCTGATCGGGCCGCTGGCGGACGGCGTCCTCAAGCAGATCACCCTGGACGTCGCCGTGCTCGGCGTGGTCGCGTTCGACGCCACGCACGGCGCCGCCGCCCACGACGAGGCGGAGGCGGCGATCAACCGCCTCCTGTGCGAGCGGGCCGAACGCGTGATCGTCGCCGCCGACTCCAGCAAACTGGGGCAGCGCGCGTTCGCCCGTATCTGCGCGGCCGAGTTGGTGGACACACTCGTCACGGACGCGGCGGCGGGACCCGAGATGATCGGACGGTTCGAGGACGCCGGGCTCGAGGTCCGGGCCGTATGACCCTCCGGCACCCCTTCCGGCCGGTCACCCGCGCCTGAACCGACGGCGCACGCGTCTCCCGAAGAGCCGGAAGGGCCGGAACCCCCCTGCCCTGGAAGCCTGGCGGGCGCCTACCTCCCCACAAGTGGACACCGCATGAACATCAAAAAGAGGGTCCGGTTACCATATGAGCGCCACCTAGCTCGAAAGATGATTCCTGTGACTGTCAACGACGACGCGTTCACCAACTGGAAGACCCGCGAAGAGATCGCGGAGTCGATGATCCCCATCATCGGGAGGCTGCACCGGGAGCAGGACGTCACCGTCCTCCTGCACAGCCGCTCCCTGGTGAACAAGTCGGTGGTGAGCATCCTCAAGACCCACCGCTTCGCCCGGCAGATCGCCGGCGAGGAGCTCTCGGTCACCGACACGCTGCCGTTCCTCCAGACGCTCACCACGCTCGACCTCGGCCCGTCCCAGATCGACATCGGCATGCTGGCCGCGACGTACCGGGCCGACGACCGCGGCCTGTCCGTCGAGGAGTTCACCGCCGAGGCGGTCTCCGGCGCCACCGGCGAGAACAAGATCGAGCGCCGCGAGGGACGCGATGTCGTCCTCTACGGCTTCGGCCGCATCGGCCGCCTCATCGCCCGCCTGCTGATCGAGAAGACCGGCTCCGGCAACGGCCTTCGCCTGCGCGCCATCGTCGTGCGCCAGGGCGGCGACCAGGACATCGTCAAGCGTGCCTCGCTGCTGCGCCGCGACTCCATCCACGGCCAGTTCCAGGGCACGATCACCGTCGACGAGGCGAACAGCACGATCATCGCCAACGGCAACGAGATCAAGGTCATCTACGCCGGCAACCCGTCCGAGATCGACTACACGACGTACGGCATCAAGGACGCCATCCTCGTCGACAACACCGGCAAGTGGCGTGACCGCGAGGGCCTCTCGAACCACCTGCGCCCCGGGATCGACAAGGTCGTCCTCACGGCTCCGGGCAAGGGCGACGTCCCCAACATCGTGCACGGCGTCAACCACGACACGATCAAGCCGGACGAGCAGATCCTGTCCTGCGCCTCCTGCACCACCAACGCGATCGTGCCGCCGCTGAAGGCGATGGCCGAGGAGTACGGCGTTCTGCGCGGCCACGTGGAGACCGTCCACTCGTTCACCAACGACCAGAACCTGCTGGACAATTACCACAGCTCAGACCGCCGGGGCCGCTCCGCGCCGCTGAACATGGTCATCACCGAGACGGGTGCCGCCTCCGCGGTCGCCAAGGCGCTGCCCGACCTCAAGGCGCCCATCACCGGAAGCTCGATCCGTGTTCCGGTGCCGGACGTCTCGATCGCGATCCTCAGCCTGCGCCTGGGCCGCGCGACCACCCGCGAGGAAGTCCTCGACTACCTCCGCAACGTCTCGCTGACCTCCCCGCTCAAGCGACAGATCGACTTCATCAGCGCCCCCGACGCGGTGTCCAGCGACTTCATCGGCTCGCGCCACGCCTCGATCGTCGACGCCGGCGCCACCAAGGTCGAGGACGACAACGCGATCCTCTACCTCTGGTACGACAACGAGTTCGGCTACTCCTGCCAGGTCATCCGTGTCGTCCAGCACGTCTCCGGCGTGGAGTACCCGACGTTCCCGGCCCCGGCGGTCTGAACCGCCGGTCTGCCCAACGGTTCCCCTCGGGTCGGCGAGGGAGTACCCGGGCTTTCACGGCTCGCGCCTGACCAGCGCAATCCATAGGGCCGCGACACACTGAGGGCCGCCATCCGTGTTCCGGGTGGCGGCCCTCAGTGATCACTCGAACGGCGAGGGAGTCCTCGGGGCTCAGGTGACCTGGGTTTCACTCACGGGCCTGTCGGCGCGGCGACGGGATCAGGGACAGATCCAGCAGTAGAGGCGGGCATCCCGCGAGACCGCTCGGCCGGCGAGTTCGGACAGCCGTTCCAGGAAGCCGACGAGATCCTCTGGATCAGCCGGGTGGTAGAAGGTCCCCTCGGTGCTCGACCAGTCGGAGGCGACGTCGCGCAAAGAGGTGGCTTCGCAGGTCGCGAGCGCGTCCCGGAAGGTGTCCGTCAGCGACACCACGACCAGTTCGCCGTCCCCCAGCATCCCGATGAGGCTCCCATGTCGGGGGTCGCACCGGACATCGGCGGCGGACCGTCCTGTCATGAGCGCCTCGGCGGGCGCCAGCTCCACCACTGGATCGATGCCCTTGATCACCAGTTGGTCATAGCCGGTCCCGCTGGGCTCACCGTCGTCCCGGACGACGGCTCGAACAGCGTCGTCGTCATCAGCGGCGGCGAAGTAGCCGTAGAGAACACCCATGGGCAGATCGTCGCATCCGCCACTGACAGCGCCGAAGGCCGATGGAGCCTTCTACGAACCCCAGCCCGTCCCCCAACAGACCTAGACCATGGTCAAGAGGTGATCCGTGGGGCTGTAGTCGATCTTCCAGTCTGCGTAGACCCCGCAGAATCCGTCTTCGGTGCACCGCAAGCCCACAGTCACCCAGCGGACCGATCCGTCGCCGCCGAGTGAGAACGCGACCGCGGCCTCGAACTCCTCGCTCCCGCAGGGGCAGCCGGCGGCACCAGGCTCGTCGTCCTCCCAGGACTCCTCGTTCCAGTACTCCTCGCTGTCCGCGATGAACGCACGGCCGCCGCAGCCCCGGCAGACGGACGGAGCGATCTTCACCGGGCGGCCGTCAACCGCCTCCCGCAAGAACGTCGCGAGCTCGGCGGGGACACCCTCGCCAACCTGATCATCAGCATGCACGGACGCATCGTTCCAGACGCCCCGAACTCACACCCGACCAGCCGACCAGCCGACCAAAGAGCGACGGGGAATCCCGTCCCACCGGGATCCCGGTCGCCCCTCGTTCTCGTGACATCCAACCTGCGCGACGCCGGCCACTGAGCTCCGGCCGCCGCGGGGGCGCCCCACCCGCCCCTCGCCCGACCCGCGCCCGCCGCCCCGGTCCACGCCTGCCCGACCAGGGCCCGACCAAGGCTCGACCGGGCCTCGACCGGGGCCGGAGCAGGGCTCGACGGAGGCCCGAGCAGGGCTCCACCCCGCTCCCACCAGCGCGTTCGTACGGCGGCGCCTCTCGCGTCCCGCCCCCCGACGCCCCCTTGCCCCGAGCGTGGCAGCCGTCTAACGTGAGTTTGTGCCGCAAATAAACAAAATGGTTCCGCACAGCGTCGTGCCGGATCGCTCCCTCACCCGACTCCGCGTGATCATCACCGCCTTCTTCGCCCTCGACGGTTTCGTCTTCGCCGGCTGGGTCGTCCGGATCCCCGCCATCAAGCACCAGACCGGCGCCTCCGCCGGCGCTCTCGGCCTCGCGCTTCTCGGCGTCTCCGCCGGTGCCGTGATCACCATGATGCTCACGGGGCGGCTGTGCCGACGGTTCGGCAGTCACCAGGTGACCGTGGTCTGCGGGGTGCTGCTGTCCCTGAGCATCGTCCTGCCCCCGCTCGCCGGCTCGGTACCGGTTCTCGGACTGTTCCTGCTGGTCTTCGGCGTCGGCTACGGCGGTATCAACGTCGCCATGAACAGCGCGGCCGTCGATCTCGTGGCAGCGCTGCGACGCCCCGTGATGCCCAGTTTCCACGCGGCCTACAGCCTGGGCGGCATGCTCGGAGCGGGTCTCGGCGGGCTGGTCGCCGGGTATCTGTCACCGACACGCCACCTGCTCGGCATCGCCGTCATCGGCCTGCTCGTGACCGTCATCGCGGGACGCGCGCTGCTTCGCGAGGACGCCCCGGTGTCACCGGATCGCCCACGGGGTGACGCCCCCGAGGGTCGACGCCCCCTTGTCGGATCCCGCACCCGTGGCCTGGTGGTGGTCTTCGGGCTGATCGCCCTGTGCACCTCGTACGGCGAGGGCGCGCTCGCGGACTGGGGCGCGCTCCATCTCCAGCAGGACCTGGACACACACCCGGGGACAGCCGCCGCCGGATACTCGTGCTTCGCCCTCGCCATGACGATCGGCCGGCTGAGCGGGACGGCACTGCTCGAACGGCTGGGCCGGACCCGCACCTTGGTCATGGGCGGCACGATGGCCGCGCTCGGCATGCTGCTCGGTTCCCTCGCGCCCTCCGTCTGGCTGGCTCTCGTCGGCTTCGCCGTCACCGGGCTCGGCCTCGCCAACAACTTCCCCGTGGCGGTCGACAGGGCCGGCGCGCTCGCCGGAGCGAGCGGGGTCGCGGTCGCGTCCACCCTCGGGTACGGGGGCCTGCTCATCGGGCCGCCCGCGATCGGGTTCATGGCCGACTGGTACTCCCTGCCGACGGCACTCACGAGCGTGGCGGCGCTGGCGGCCGTGGCCGCCCTGATCGGATTCGCGACGCGCCGGGCCGCGGTGGGCTGACGGGGGACAACGGCGGGGGCTAGGAGCGAGGAGCGGCAAGCCCGAACTCGGCCCGCCTCCCCCGCACTTCGGCCTCCTACTCCGCGTGCCCGGCCCGCGTCGGGCACAATTCCCGGCATGGAGATTCGGGAGTTCGTGGAAACCCTGGACCGGGAGGGCCGGTCGCTGGCCGCTGCAGCGGAGAAGGCGGGCGTCGACGCCGAGGTCGCGACCTGCGCGGGCTGGCAGGTAAGGGATCTGGTGCGGCACACGGGCATGGTCCACCGCTGGGCCACAGCGTTCGTCGCCGAGGGGCACACCTCGTACCACCCCGACGGCGGTCTGCCGGATCTGGACCACGACGAGCTGCTCGCCTGGTTCCGCGACGGGCACGCCCGGCTCGTGGACACCCTGGCCGGCGCCTCGCCGGACGTGCGGTGCTGGAGCTTCCTGCCGGCACCCTCACCGCTGGCCTTCTGGGCGCGCCGGCAGGCGCACGAGACCACCGTGCACCGGGTCGACGCCGAGTCGGCGCTCGGCGTCGAACCCACCGCCGTCCCGCCGGACTTCGCGGTCGACGGGATCGACGAATTGCTGCTCGGATTCCACGCGCGGGACAGGAGCAAGGTCCGGACCGAGGAACCCCGTGTACTGCGCGTACGCGCCACGGACCGCCCGGACGCCGTGTGGACCGTACGCCTGTCGTCCGGAGCTCCGCTCGGTGAACGCGGCGGTGACGCAGGTCCGGGCACCGACGAGAACGTGGACGTGGACTGCGAGTTGGCGGGACCGGCCGCGGGCCTCTACCTGGCCCTGTGGAACCGCGCGCCTTTCCCGGGCGTGACGGGCGACGCCTCGCTCGCCACGCTGTGGCGGGAGAAGTCCGCCATCACCTGGAGCTGAGGAAGAAACCGGCCGGCCACCCCAAGGGGCGTCCGGCTCCAGGCACATGGACCCCGTGAACGCGGCAGCGGGCAAGGCGACCGGGCAGTCCGGTCGACCCGGTCGACCCGGTCGACCCGGTCGACCCGGTCAACCGCAGGACGGCGCCGGGCCGCCCGCCAGCATCCGGGACAGGACCGCGCGCTGCAACGGCAGTACCTCGCCGTGCAGTTCGCGCCCCTTCGGCGTGAGGCACACGCGTACACCCCGCCGGTCCTCGGCGCACATCCCGCGCGTCACGAGGCCGTCCTTCTCCAGGCGTCCGATCAGCCGGGACAGGGCGCTCTGGCTGAGATGGACGCGCTCGGAGATCTCCTGGACCCGGAAGCTGGGGCCGCCGTCCGCCGCGGTACCCGCCACCAGCAGGTCCAGGACCTCGAAGTCACTGGCTCCCAGGCCGTGGGGATGCAGCTCACGGTCGAGCTCACACAGGGTACGGGCGTGCACCGTCAGGATGTCGCGCCACTGGTCCACGAGCCCTTGCTCGGCATTCTCGGCCGCCATGCACGCACCGTAGCAAAGAATCAACTTTGTTGCATCGGAATTAAATGCGCCCGCAATCAATGTATGTGCATGTACTGTCGGCGGCATGACCTCTCCGCTCACCCACCCCGTGCCGGGACGCTGGACCCCCCGGCTGTGGGGCACCTTGCTCGTGCTCTGCGCCGCGATGTTCCTGGACGCGCTGGACGTGTCGATGGTCGGCGTGGCACTGCCGTCCATCGGCTCCGAACTCGACCTCTCCACCTCGACCCTCCAATGGGTCGTCAGCGGCTACATCCTGGGTTACGGCGGGCTGCTGCTCCTCGGCGGACGCGCCGCCGACCTGCTGGGCCGCCGCCAGGTCTTCCTGGTGGCCCTCGCGGTGTTCGCGCTCGCCTCGGTGCTCGGCGGACTCGTCGACTCGGGTCCGCTGCTGATCGCCAGCCGTTTCGTCAAGGGGCTGAGCGCCGCGTTCACCGCACCCGCCGGCCTGTCGATCATCACCACGACGTTCGCCGAGGGTCCGCTGCGCAATCGCGCGCTCTCGATCTACACCACCTGCGCGGCCACCGGGTTCTCCATGGGCCTGGTCCTGTCCGGTCTGCTCACCGAGGCGAGCTGGCGGCTGACCATGCTGCTGCCCGCGCCCATCGCCGTCGTCGCCCTGTTCGCGGGCCTGAAGCTCATCCCGCGCAGCGAGCGCGAGAAGAACCACGGTGGTTACGACATCCCCGGCGCCGTCGTCGGTACCACCTCGATGCTCCTGCTCGTCTTCACCGTCGTCCAGGCACCCCAAGCCGGCTGGGGATCGGCCCGGACCCTGCTGTCCTTCCTCGCCGTCGCCGTGCTGCTCAGCGTCTTCACCGCCATCGAGCGACGGAGCCCGAGCCCGCTGATCCGGCTCGGTGTGCTGCGCTCCGGCAGCCAGATCCGGGCCCAGCTCGGCGCGATGGCGTTCTTCGGCTCGTACGTCGGCTTCCAGTTCCTGGTCACGCTGTACATGCAGTCGCTGCTCGGCTGGTCGGCCCTGCACACCGCGCTCGCCTTCCTGCCGGCCGGCGCGCTGGTGGCGCTGTCCTCGACCAAGGTCGGGGCCGTCGTCGACCGGTTCGGCACACCGCGGCTCATCGCGGCGGGCTTCGCCCTGATGGTCACCGGGTACGCGCTCTTCCTGCGCGTCGACCTCGACCCGGTCTACGCGACGCTCATCCTGCCGACCATGCTGCTGATCGGCGCCGCGTGCGCCCTCGTCTTCCCGTCCCTCAACATCCAGGCGACCAACGGCGTCGACGACCACGAGCAGGGCATGGTCTCGGGCCTGCTCAACACCTCCGTACAGGTCGGCGGCGCGATCTTCCTCGCGGTCGTGACGGCCGTCGTCACCGCGAACTCCTCCGAGGGGTCCTCGCCCCAGGACGTCCTCGACAGCTACCGGACCGGCCTGATGGTGGTGACCGGCATCGCCCTGGCGGGACTGCTGATCACACTGCCCGGCCTGCGCGCCAGGCGGCCGCGGGAGTCCGTCGTCGTCGCCCGGTCCGAACAGATCGACCAGGTCGGCCCGTCCGACCCGACGAGCCTGTCCAGCCAGTCCGTTCGCTCCGGCCGGTCCGGCCGGACGGTTGGCGAGCCGGGGGCGGAGAGGATCGGCGTCCACGATCGATGATCGGTGAACACCTCCGACGCCCGCCCGCCCGGCGGGGTCCTTGCCCCGCCGGGCACACGGCTGTTGACTTGGCCCATGAGCAACAACGGTGGACGCCAAGGCAGTTACGGCGGCAGTACGGAAGAAACGCACGCGCGGCGCACCCAGGCGCAGCGCGACGCCGTCACCGTCGAGATCGGATACGCCCTGGCCAGCGCGGCGTTCGTCGCGGCGGTCGCCTTCGGGGTGGTGACCGGGCCCGCCCTCTTCCTGGACCTGTCGGCCGGCGCGGTGCACGCGCTCGTGACCACGGGCGGCGCCCTGGCCACCGCCCTCTTCGCGCTACGGGTCGCCACCGTGCTGTTCCGGTTCCGCCAGGAGTCTGCCGCGCCTCAGCCCAGCCAGCCGGGCCGCACCAGCCCCGACTCGTAGGCGAGCACCACCAGTTGGGCGCGGTCGCGGGCCCCGAGTTTCACCATCGTCCGGCTGACATGGGTCTTGGCCGTGAGCGGGCTGACGACCAGGCGGCGGGCGATCTCGTCGTTCGAGAGCCCGATGCCGACCAGCGCCATCACCTCCCTCTCCCGCTCGGTGAGTTCGGCCAGGGTCGCGGCCGACTCCGGCTCCTTCGAGCGCGCCGCGAACTCGGAGATCAGCCGGCGCGTCACCCCGGGCGAGAGCAGGGCGTCGCCCTCGACCACCGCCCTTACCGCGCGCAGCAGTTCATCGGGCTCGGTGTCCTTGACCAGAAAGCCGGAAGCACCGGAGCGGATGGCCTCGAAGACGTACTCGTCCAGCTCGAAGGTGGTGAGCATGACCACCTTCACGTCCCCGAGAGCCGCGTCGCCGGTGATCCGGCGCGTGGCGGCGAGGCCGTCCAGCACGGGCATCCGGATGTCCATCAGGACGACGTCCGGGCGCAGTTCACGCACCGCGCGCACCGCCGCCTCGCCGTCGGCGGCCTCCCCGGCCACCTCGATGTCCGGCTGCGCGTCGAGCAGCGCCTTGAAACCGGCTCTGACCAACGACTGATCGTCGGCGAGCAGTACGCGGATCACCGGTTCTCCTCCTTGGCCTTCCACGGCAGTACGGCCAGCACCCGGAACCCTCCGTCGTCACGCGGACCGGCCTCGATCGTGCCACCCAGCGCGGCCGCCCGCTCGCGCATGCCCGCGAGCCCGTTTCCGCTTCCGCCCGCGTCCGCGCCGGTGGCCGGACCCTCGTCGTCGATCCGCAGCCGCAGCACACCCCGCTCGTGATCGAACCGCACCCGTGCCCGGCGCGACCCCGAATGCCGTACGACATTGGTGAGCGCTTCCTGGACGATGCGGAACGCGGCGAGGTCCGTTCCGGGCGCCGGTGCCGGGACCTCACCCTCGATCTCGACCGTGAGACCGGCGCTCGCCGCCTGCTCGACCAGTTCGGGAAGCCGGTCGAGCCCGGGAGCGGGCGCGCGCGGTGCCTCCCCCGGGGTCCTCAGGGTGTCGAGCACTTGCCGGACCTCGCCGAGCGCCTCCTTGCTGGCCGCCTTGATGGTGGTGAGCGCCGTGCGCGCCTGTTCCGGGTCGGAGTCGAGGAGCGCCAGGCCGACGCCCGCCTGGACGTTGATCACCGAGATGCTGTGCGCCAGCACGTCGTGCAGTTCGCGGGCGATCCGCAGCCGTTCCTCGTCGGCGCGCCGCCGGGCGGCCTGCGCGCGCTCGGCCCGCTCACGGCTCCACTGCTCACGGCGCACGCGCACCAGTTCCGACAATGCCACCACCGCCACGACCCAGGTGGCGATGCCGGCCTCCTGCATCCAGGACGGAGGGTGGTCGCCCGTCGGGGGCAGCCGGCGGTACAGCCAGTGGGCGACCAGGAGGTGCCCCGCCCACAGCAGGCCGAGCGCCGTCCAGGCCGCTCTGCGGTGCCCTGCGACCACGGCGCTGAAGCAGCCCACCGCGACGGGCAGGAAGACCGGCCCGTAGGGATAGCCCGCGGCCACATAGACCAGGGCCACCGCGGCCGTGCCGAACACGACGAACACGGGGTGGCGCTGTCGCCAGAGCAGCAGGCCGGAGCCCACCAGAAGAAGCGCCCGGGAGAAGACGTCCAGCGCGAGCCGGTCGCCGTGCTGGGCGTGAGCAGCGAAGTTGGAGCCGATGAGCACGAAGGCGGTCAGCAGCAGCGTGGAACGCCACGGCCATCGCGCGCGGCGTCCCTCGTCGTCCCAGCGGTCCCGCCCGTGCGGCCCGTGCCACCATCGCGACGGACCGCCCCACGCCGGTGCCGCGGGTGTGCGCTGCTCTTCCATGGCCGTCACGCTAGACGGCCGACCCCGGCGGCGGCGTCCGCCGGGCGAGGTGATCACCCGTACTCCCCACGGAGTACGACACCGTCGCGGCCCGGGCCACACCGAGGACGGCTTGCTACGCCGAAGGCGACGGCCCGGGCCACACCGAGGGCGACCGGGTCTCCGTCGCGGGCGGCCCGGTCAGCGCCTATGACGGCCCTGGCAACGCCGAAGAGGCCCCTCTACGCCGAAGGCGACCCGGCAGCGGTCCCGCCCGGCTCCGGGTACACCAGCCCCACCTCGTGAGCGAGCCGGCCCGCGGCGTGCCGGAAGAACGGCTCGCGGTCCTCCACGACCCGGTTGAACTGGCCGAACAGTTCGAACCCGATCAGCCCGTAGAGCTGCGCCCACGAGGCCACCAGCGCCACCACCACCTCGGCCGGCAGATCGGGCGCGAGATCGGCGGCCATCCGCTGCGCCTCGGCCTTCAGTCCGACGGGCAGCGGCGTACGGGCCACACCCTTGCCCCGGTATGCGTCCCGGACGACTCCGATCAGGAGCAGGCCGACCCGGGAGGCGGACGGAACGGTCTCCTGCGGCGCGACGTAGCCGGGGACGGGCGAACCGTAGATGAGCGCGTACTCGTGCGGATGCTCCAGCGCCCAGCGTCGCGCCGCCGTGCACACGGCGATCCAGCGCTCCCGGGGGCCGGCGGCGGCCACCTCGGCGTGCGCCGACTCGGCCGCCTCGCCCAGGGAGTCGTAGGCGTCGATGATGAGCGCGGTCAACAGGTCGTCCCGGCTGGGGAAGTAGCGGTAGAGCGCGGAGGAGACCATCCCCAGCTCGCGGGCGACGGCCCGCAGGGAGAGTTTGGCGGCGCCCTCCGCGGCGAGCTGTCTGCGCGCCTCGTCCTTGATGGCCGCCGTGACCTCGATCCTGGCTCGGGCACGTGCCCCTCGCGCGGTACTCATACGGTGCAGTGTCCCACGTTTTCAGAGCAGTGCACACAAACGAGAGCAGCGATCTGAAAGTGGATCGATGCTCCACTTCATGATCGGCGGCAACAAACGAGAGCGGCGAACAAAAACGAGAGCACTGCTCTTGCATTGGATCACCCATCCGGTGCAGACTCTTCTCAAGCGAGAGCGGTGCTCACAAAACAGATCGGCGCTCTCAACACACGCCCCGAGAGGTAACCGTGTCCACACACGTCCAGAAGCCCGGCTGGTTCACCGTCAACGTCTTCAACCGTGCCGTGGCCTGGATCACCAGGCGCGGACTCAGTGTCTGGGGCTCACGCGTCCTGGCCGTCCGGGGCCGCAAGAGCGGCGAGTGGCGGACGACCCCGGTCAATCTGCTCATCGTGGACGGTGAGCAGTACCTCGTCGCACCCCGCGGTCATGTCCAGTGGACGCACAACATGCGGGCGGCCGGCGGAGGCGAGCTGCGCCTGGGCAAGAAGGTCGACACCTTCACCGCCGTGGAGGTGACCGACGACGACAAGGTGTCGCTGCTGCGCGCCTATCTCAAGCGCTGGAAGGCCGAGGTCGGCGTGTTCTTCGGCGGCGTCGGCCCCGACTCGTCGGACGAGGAGCTGCGGCGCATCGCCCCCGACCACCCGGTCTTCCGGATCACGGTCACGAGCTGACACCGGCCACGCCCCCAGTGCCTGTCCGACGATCCCCGTCCGTTTCGCAACGCCGTTCGGGTTCGCGACGCCCTTCGGGCGACGACGGGAATCGTCGGACAGGCCCCTGGGCCAGTCCTCCTAGTCCTTGGCTCCTTCGGCCACCTGGGGCCGGCGGTCGAGGGCGGTCAGGGCCCGCCCGACCGTCGGGTGGTTCCGGATGATCTCCCCGAGCGTGGTGGAGCCGCGGGTGATCCCGGTGAAGGCCTTCCACACCGGGCGCAGGCCGGTGAGCCCGGCGTGGAACATGCCGGGGCGGCGCTCGAAGGCGCCGAGCAGGCGCTTGCCGACGCTCATCTCGACACCGAGCCCCGCCTTGATCGCGAAGGCGTAGTTCAGTGCCTGCCGCCGTGCGTCCACGGCGTCGTGCGACTCGGCGATCCGTACCGCCCACTCGCCCGCGAGCCGCCCGGAGCGCAGCGCGAACGAGATGCCCTCACGGGTCCAGGGTTCGAGCAGCCCCGCCGCGTCACCGCAGACGAGCACCCGTCCCCGCGACAGCGGCGAGTCGTCGGCGCGGCACCGGGTCAAGTGGCCCGAGGAGATGGACGGTTCGAAGCCGGCCAGGCCGAGACGGGCGATGAAGTCCTCCAAGTACCTCTTGGTGGCGGCGCCTTCACCGCGCGCGGAGATCACGCCGACGGTGAGCGTGTCTCCCTTGGGGAAGACCCATCCGTAACTCCCGGGCATGGGGCCCCAGTCGATCAGGACGCGCCCCCGCCAGTCCTCGGCGACCGTCTCCGGCACCGGGATCTCGGCCTCCAGGCCGAGATCGACCTGGTCGAGCTTCACGCCGACGTGCGCTCCTATCCGGCTGGCACTGCCGTCGGCACCGACCACCGCCCGCGCCAGGACGGTCTCGCCGCCCTGAAGGACCACGGCCACGGTGCGCCGGTCCGGCACCGCCGAACCGTGCTGCTCGACGCGCGAGACCGTGGCACCCGTCCGCAGCTCGGCGCCCGCCTTCTGCGCGAACTCGACGAGTTGCTGGTCGAACTCCGGACGGTTGATCAGCCCGAACAGCATGTGCCGGGACCGCCTGGTGCGGACGAACTTGCCGTCCATCGAGAAGGTGACCGCGTGCACCCGGTCCCTGAACGGTAGCTCGAAGCCGGGAGGCAGCGCGTCGCGCGAGGGGCCGATGATGCCGCCGCCGCATGTTTTGTAGCGGGGCAGTTCGGCTTTCTCCAGCAGCAGGACGCTGCGTCCCGCGACCGCTGCCGCGTATGCGGCCGAGGCACCCGCCGGCCCTCCACCGACGACCACGACGTCCCACACCCGCTGTTCGTCGTCCGCCGTACGCCGCTCGTCGTCCGCCGAAGAGTTCTCGCTGCTCACGTTGGTCTACTGCTCCCAGTCCAGCCGTTGCCGCACCTGTCCCCCGCATCCTACGGCGGGCGTCACCGCAGGCCGCTGTGGGAGGATCTGCAACGGATGCGTCCCGTACACCAGTCCG
Source organism: Streptomyces sp. NBC_00659 (assembly GCF_036226925.1). Lineage (NCBI taxonomy): Bacteria > Bacillati > Actinomycetota > Actinomycetes > Kitasatosporales > Streptomycetaceae > Streptomyces > Streptomyces sp. NBC_00659. The sequence continues at coordinate 1,546,763 of NZ_CP109031.1, forward strand.
CATCACTCGATCATCTGTACACAGAAGTACAACGTCGCACCTACAAGGAGCGTGCCCATGTCGTCGAATCCGGTCGCCGAGACCGTCGCCTCGCTCATGCCCCGGGCGAAGGCGGAACTCACCGAGCTGGTGGCTTTCAAGTCGGTGGCGGACTTCGACCAGTATCCGAGGAGCGAGAGCGAGGGCGCCGCGAACTGGATCGTCGACGCACTGCGCTCCGAGGGCTTCCAGGACGTGGCACTGCTCGACACCCCGGACGGCACGCAGTCGGTGTACGGCTACCTGCCGGGCCCCGAGGGCGCGAAGACGGTCCTGCTGTACGCGCACTACGACGTGCAGCCGCCGCTGGACGAAGCGGCCTGGACGACGCCTCCGTTCGAGCTGGTGGAGCGCGACGGCCGCTGGTACGGACGCGGCAGCGCCGACTGCAAGGGCGGTGTCGTCATGCATCTGCTGGCGCTGCGTGCCCTGAAGGCGAACGGCGGCGTTCCGGTGCACGTCAAGGTCATCGTCGAGGGTTCGGAGGAGCAGGGCACCGGCGGTCTGGAGCGGTACGCCGAGGAGCACCCGGAGCTGCTGACCGCCGACACCATCGTCATCGGCGACGCCGGCAACTTCCGGGCGGGCCTGCCGACGGTCACCGCGACCCTGCGCGGCATGACCCTCGTGCGGGTGCAGGTGGACACCCTCGAAGGGAACCTGCACTCGGGTCAGTTCGGGGGTGCGGCGCCCGACGCGCTGGCGGCGCTGATCCGCCTCCTGGACTCGCTGCGGGCGAAGGACGGTTCGACGACCGTGGACGGCCTGGCGGGCGAGGCCGCGTGGGACGGGCTGCAGTACGAGGAGCAGGCGTTCCGTGAGGACGCCAAGGTCCTCGACGGGGTGGAGCTCATCGGCTCCGGCACGGTCGCCGACCGGGTCTGGGCGCGTCCGGCCGTCACGGTGCTCGGGATCGACTGCCCGCCGGTCGTCGGCGCGACGCCGTCGGTGCAGGCGGGTGCCCGTGCGCTGATCAGCCTGCGGGTGCCGCCGGGCGTGGACGCGGTCGAGGCGACGAAGCTGCTGGAGGCGCACATCGAGGCCCACACGCCGTGGGGCGCGCGGGTGAGCACCGAGCGGATCGGACAGGGCCAGGCGTTCCGCGCCGACACGTCCAGCCCCGCGTACGCGTCGATGGCCGAGGCCATGGCGGTCGCCTACCCGGGCCAGGAGATGCAGTCGTCGGGCATGGGCGGATCGATCCCGCTGTGCAACACGCTGGCCTCGCTGTACCCGGAGACGGAGATCCTGCTCATCGGCCTGAGCGAGCCGGAGGCGCAGATCCACGCGGTGAACGAGAGCGTCTCGCCGGACGAGCTGGAGCGTCTGTCCGTCGCCGAGGCGCTGTTCCTGCGCAACTACGCGGCGAGCTGATCGTCCCGGGACGCGGCAAGGGCCCTCGTCGGCGCGCGAGGGCCCTTGCCCTGTCCGGTCGTTCACCGCGAGGGATCCCGCGAAGGACTCATGGGTCACCTCGGCGGAAGTCGACCCCCGGTGGAGGTCGGCTCGGCGGAAGTCGGCTCGGCGCCCGCGGATGGGGCGATGTGCCCGATGAGGCCGATGAGGTCACGCCGATGAGAGCCGCGGTACGGAAGCGACGGGTGCGGGAAGCCCTCGCACCGGCGGTACGGGCCGGTGTCAGCCGAGCGGCACTCCGGCCTCCAGGTACAGCGCCGCGCCGCGCTCACGGGCCCGCAGAGCCCAGCGGAGCCGTTCGTAGCGCACGGGCGGCAGCAGGTCGGCCGCCTCCTGCTCGGTGACGAAGCGCCAGCCACGGAGTTCCGGTCCCGGTAGCAGGAGCCCCCGGACGGCCTGTTCGTCGAGGTGTCCGCCGTCGAAGAGGAGCCGCAGACCGCCGTAGCCGGGCGGTGCGGGCGATTCCCAGTCGACGACGAGCAGCGTGGGCACCTCGTCGAGGGTGATGCCGGTCTCCTCGGTGACCTCGCGCATGCCCGCGCGGGCGGGGGCCTCCCCGGCCTCGACGACCCCGCCGGGGAACTCCCATCCCGCCTTGTAGGTGGGGTCGACGAGCAGGACCCGGTCGTTCTCGTCGAAGAGGAGCACTCCGGCGGCGACCGTCTCGGCGGCGGGTTCGGGAGTCTGCACGATGTCGCACACGGGTGCCTGCCCGGTGCGTACGGCCTCGGCGACGCGCAGGGCGGTGTCGTACGGGGTGAGCGTGCTGGTGTCGACGGGGTGGGCGTCGGCCGTCAGCCAGGGGAGCGCGGCCCGGTAGGACTCGATGTGGTCGTAGGACCACTGGCGCACGCGCATCTCGCCGTCGGGCAGGTCCGGGGGCACCTCCCGCCCGGCTATTCGCTCCCGCAGGATCGTTTCCGCCGGGGCGAGAAGCACATGGCGTACGGGAATCCGGCGCGCGGCGAGCCCGCCGAAGATCTCGTCGCGGTACTCCTGGCGCAGCAGGGTCATGGGGACGACGAGGACGCCGCCGAGCTCGGCGAGCAGGGCGGCCGCGGTGTCGACCACGAGCCGGCGCCACATCGGCAGGTCCTGGTGGTCGCCGACCTCGGCGAGGTGCTTGGCCGGGAGCAACTGCGTGAGCGTGCCCCCAATGACCTCGGGATCGAAGAGCGTGCTGTTCGGGATCAGCTCGATCAGTTCCCGTGCGGTGGCGGTCTTCCCCGCACCGAACGCACCGTTGATCCAGACGATCACGATTCCCCCTCTTCTGCTGGACCCCTGAGGCTTGCCCGCTCCACCCTGCCACGGAAACCAGCCGCTGATGAGGGCGCCTGCAAGACGACGCCGGTGCCCCCGTGGCGGGGACACCGGCGTGACGTGGCGGTCCTTCAGCCGTTCTGGTCGCCGAGGGCGCCCTCGGCGACCGCCAGGCCGTCGGTACCGGCGGTGTGATCGACCGAGCTGAGCGTGTCGTTGGCGTTCAGATCGCTCAGGGCATCCCCGCTCAGGGCGTGGGACGGGGTGATCGCCGCGACGACGAACCCGGTGGCGAGGGAGGCGATGGCGAGCATGCTGCGCTTCTTCATGCCCGGTTCAACTACGAAGGCCGGACGGAGTCACGGTGCACGAGTCACGTTTCATCCGGACACCCCGCCGCGGGCCGTGCCCGGACACCACCAGGTCGGACCCGGGCCCAACCCGACACCTCCCGCTCACGCCCGAGCCCAACCCGACACCACCAGGTCACGCCCCACCCCACCGATCAGACGCGTGCCCAGCCCGAGACCACCGCACCACACCCACGCGTGACGAGCTCAAGGCCACCGAATCAGACGCGTGACAGGCTCGACGTCACCGGATCAGACGCGGGCCGCAGCCGAGCGCGACCTGCGGGTGAGTGCCGCCGCGGCCGCGCCGACCAGCCCGGCGTCGGTGCCCATCAGGGCGGGCGTCACGGTCAGCCGCTGGACGAAGGACAGCGTCGCGTAGTCGGCCAGGGCCCGGCGCAGCGGTGCGAGGAGCACGTCGCCCGCCTTGCCCACTCCCCCGCCGATCACGGCGATGTCGATCTCGACCAGGGTCGCGGTCGCCGCGATGCCCGCCGCGAGAGCCTGGGCGGCCCGCTCGAAGGAGGCCACGGCGACCGGGTCACCGGCGCGGGCCGCTTCGGCGACCGCCGCGGCCGAGGTGTCGCCGTCGAGGCCGGGCTGCCAGCCTGCCTCCAGCGCACGGCGGGCGATGTTCGGGCCGCTGGCGATGCGCTCGACGCAGCCCCGGGAGCCGCAGGGGCACGGATCACCGTCCAGGTCGACGCTGATGTGCCCGATGTGGCCCGCGTTTCCTGTGGGACCCGCGTGCAGCTGCCCGTTCAGGACGAGCCCGCCGCCCACGCCGGTGGACACCACCATGCACAGCGCGTTGTCGTGGCCCCGGGCGGCGCCCTGCCAGTGTTCGGCCGCGGTGATCGCCACACCGTCGCCGATCAGCTCGACGGGCAGCCCGCCCGCGGCCTCGGAGGCCCGCTCGACCAGCGGGTAGCCCCGCCAGCCGGGGACGTTCACCGGGCTCACCGTGCCCGCGGAGGCGTCCACCGGCCCGGCACTGCCGATGCCCAGGGCCCCGGCCCTGCTCCACAGCGGGGAGACCGCGAGCTCACCGATGACGTCCTCGACGGCGCGCATCACGGTGTCGCCGTCCTCCTTGGCCGGCGTCGGGCGCTGCGCGCGCAGGAGAATCCGGCCGTGGCCGTCCACCAGCGCTCCGGCGATCTTGGTGCCGCCGATGTCGAGCGCGGCCACGAGGTCGGTGTGCATCAGTTTCAGGTCTCCCATGGGGTGTCGTGACGGGCCCGCCGCGCCGCGGGTCCGGGGTCTCCGGCCGGGAAAGGTTCAGGATCGGGCCCCGTCGTACGCCGCGCGGGGTGCGCCGACGGACCACGGGGACCGTGCGCCCTGGGGAAGACGCAGGCCGGAGATTGCGGTGGACAGTGTCTCCCGCATCTGACAACGTTGTCCAGGCTCTATGCTCGACGCCACATCCTCATACAACCCCATGGACCTACGCATCCCCGTGGACGACAGGACAGGACAGCACATCGTGGCCGAGACCACCCGCCGATCCGAGAACCGCTACGGAAACCGTCCGACCATGAAGGACGTGGCGGCGCGTGCCGGAGTCGGTCTCAAGACGGTCTCCCGCGTGGTCAACAGCGAGCCCGGGGTCACCCCGGACACGGAGCGGCGCGTCCAGGAGGCCATCGAGGCGCTGGGCTTCCGCCGCAACGACAGCGCCCGGGTGCTGCGCAAGGGCCGTACCGCGAGCATCGGGCTGGTCCTGGAGGACCTCGCGGACCCGTTCTACGGGCCGCTGAGCCGCGCGGTCGAGGAGGTGGCCCGAGCGCACGGAGCCCTGCTGATCAACGGTTCCAGCGCGGAGGACCCGGACCGGGAGCAGGAACTGGTCCTCGCGCTGTGCGCGCGCCGTGTGGACGGGCTGGTCGTGATCCCGGCCGGCGACGACCACCGCTATCTGGAGCCGGAGATAAAGGCGGGCGTGGCCACGGTCTTCGTGGACCGCCCGGCCGGGCGGATCGACGCCGACGTCGTCCTGTCGGACAGCTTCGGCGGCGCCCGGGACGGTGTCGCCCACCTGATCGCCCACGGCCACCGCCGGATCGGCTTCATCGGTGACATGCCCCGCATCCACACCGCCGCCGAGCGGCTGCGCGGTTACCGGGCCGCGATGGAGGACGCCGGGATACCGGTCGAGGACGACTGGATGTCTCTCGGCGTCACCGATCCGCAGCGGGTACGCAAGGCGGCCGAGGACATGCTGTCCGGCCCCTCCCCCGTCACCGCGGTCTTCGCGGGCAACAACCGGGTCACCGTGACCGTCGTCCGGGTCATCGCCGAGCGCGGCCGCCCCGTCGCCCTCGTCGGATTCGACGACATCGAGCTCGCCGACCTCCTGGAGCCCGGGGTCACCGTCGTCGCCCAGGACGCCGCCGCCCTGGGCCGCACCGCCGCCGAACGCCTGTTCCGCCAGCTCGACGGCAGCCTCGTCGCCCCGGAACGCATCGAACTCCCGACCCGCCTGATCACCCGCGGCTCGGGGGAACTGCCGCCGGCGCGTTGAGCACGCAGCTCAGCGGGCCCTCTATGAGGACAGCTTTCGGTTCCTTACGATGACCGCGCACGCGTCATCCCCGGGCAGCCATCCGACGGCGAAAGGCCTGACGGCACAGTGGACGATCGTACGCTCGAAGCACTGGGACTCTCCGAGGCCCCACGCGAACATCCCCTCAGCTACCCGGGCGCCTGGCCCGCGGAATCCGGGCTGCTGCACCAGAACCGGCTGCTGCGGCTGACGGCCAGGCCGCACCGGCGGTTGGCCAAGTGGCTGGTGGAACAGCCGCCCGACGGATTCCGCCGGGGTGCCACAGGCAGCGCGCCCGTCCCTGTCAACTACGCCCTGATGAGCGCGAATCAGACCCTTGTGGGTGACCGCTATCCCGTCATCTCCATCGGCTCGAACGCCTGCCCGGCTCAGCTGCGCCACAAGATGGAAGGGGCCGGCGTCTCCTCCACCATTCCGATCGTGAGGGCACGGGTCACGGGCATCGGCATCGGCGTCTCGGCGTACGTGAGTCCGCTGGGATACGTCTCGTCGTCGCCCTTCCACGCACCGGGCGTCTCGCGGGATCTGTACATCACGTGGCTCGACGCCGCGCAGTTGGACATCGTGGACGCGAGCGAGGGTATCTCCGATCCACGCGGCGAGTACGACCGGGTGCTGCTGCCGTCCCCCGACTTCCGGATGGAGCTGGAGTCGGGGGAACTCCTCGGCGCCGCGTACCTGTACGTGCATCGATACGGCGTCATCCACGACGGAACGGGAGCGCCTCGGCCCCACCTCGGGGAACGTCGGCTCCTCACCGACCTCCTGTCCGAATCCGCCCAGTTGAGGGAGTGGTTCGGTGAGACACCTGAGGACTTCAGCACGCGGGCTCGGGGCAACGAGCAGCTCTGTGAGAAGGGCACACGCCTGTTCGCCGACGAGGACCGGGTGACAGACTCCGGCCTGCGCCAATACGTCGCCGCCGAGGCGTCGCGCACCGTGTACGACGACATCCACCCGGCCAACTCCCTGCCCACCGGCGCCTTCCACACCGGGCGCACGCCCGATTCCTTCGACCAGCGTGGCGCCGGCGTGGTCCGCTTATCGAGCGCGGTCTCTGCCGCCCTGGGAGACCCCCAGTTCGCCATCGTCCAGAACGCCCAGATTCCCGAGGCTCGCCATGAGCGGCTCGGCGCGCTCGCCACCGTGATCGTGGCTTCCGACATACCGGCGCAGGAGGAGGGGCGGGTCGAAGTCGATCATTCGCTGCGCGTCGGCGTTGGCCTCGAACCGGGCGAGGCGGTCACCGTGCGTGCCGCCCGTCTACCCCGAACCCGCCGGAGGTGGCAGGAGACGTTCTTCGGCCACGTCAACTACGTCACCTGCCGTGTGCAGGACGGTGACCGGGCCAGTGCCGAACAGGAGGTGTGTCTCCTGGACACACTGACCCTCGAACTCCTTGGTGTATCAAGCGGGGACGAAGTCGTGTTGGAGGGCTTTCCCGGCGCGGACGGCGTCGTGCCGGTTCTCCAGCTCAAGGCCATCCGTACCAGCGAGGAAGTACAGGAGCGCCGCAAGGAGTTGCACGGTGGCGACATGACAAGCCGGTATCCGAGCTCGCTCGACGCCCTGGGCACCTTTCCGGATCTCCCTTGGGTGTTTCTCGACCGCAGGCTGTGGTCGGGGCTCGGGCTGGACGGTCAGTGGCTGGCGACCGTGCGGATCCGGTGCAGTCGCTCCTACCAGCTGAAGAAGGAGCTCCGGGAAATGGTGTTCCTCCTGGGCATCGCCTTCATCGGCGTCGTGACAGTGCTCAACAGTGTGGTCTGGCAGGCCACCAGTCTCGCTGTCCTGGTTCTCCTCGTGGGCTTCGTGGTGAACGTACGCCTGCGCAGCCGACTCAATCAGCGCGCCAAGCGCGTCAGGTCCCGCCGGACATAAGCCCCTCGGCGCCCCTCATTGCCCGGAGGCCGTCAGGTCCCCCCGCCGCGGCCGAGCGAACCCCTCCAGTTCGTGTCGGGTCAGGCCCGACTCGCGGGTCACCTCCGTCGGCGTCAGGGCGCCGCAGTCCAGGCCGCGGAGGAGGTAGCCGCTGAGGGCCTTGGCCGTGGCGGGTTCGTCCATGACGTCGCCGGAGGCGTGGCCCGCGTAGCGGGAGAGGCGGGCGGCGGCCTGTTCGAAGCCCTCGCGGTAGAAGGCGAAGACGGCCGCGTAGCGGGTCGGGATGTGGGCGGGGTGCATGTCCCAGCCCTGGTAGTAGGCGCGGGCCAGGGCGCGGCGGGTGAGGCCGTAGTGCAGGCGCCAGGCGTCGTGGACCTTCTCGGTGGGGCCGACGGGCAGGACGTTGGTGGAGCCGTCCGAGAGACGTACGCCGGTGCCGGCGGCCGCGACCTGCATGATCGCCTTGGCGTGATCGGCGGCCGGGTGGTCGCTCGACTGGTAGGCGGCGGAGACGCCGAGGCAGGCACTGTAGTCGAAGGTGCCGTAGTGCAGTCCGGTGGCGCGGCCCTCGGCGGCCTGGATCATGCGGGCGACGGTGGCCGTGCCGTCCGTGGCGAGGATGGCCTGGCTGGTCTCGATCTGGATCTCGAAGCCGATCCGGCCGGATGCCAGGCCGCGGGCCTTCTCGAACTCCTCCAGGAGCCTGACCATCGCGGTGACCTGCCGCGCGTACGTCACCTTGGGCAGGGTGAGGACGAGACCCTCGGGCAGGCCGCCCGCCTCCATCAGGCCCGTCAGGAAGATGTCGAGGGTACGGATGCCCCGGTCGCGGACCGGCGCCTCCATGCATTTCATGCGGATGCCCATGTACGGGGCCGCGGTGCCGTTCTCGTAGGCCTCGGCGATCAGCCGGGCCGCGCGGGCCGCCGTCGCGTCCTCCTCGGTGTCCGGGCGCGGGCCGTAGCCGTCCTCGAAGTCGACGCGCAGGTCCTCGACGGGTTCGCGCTCCAGCTTGGCGCGTACGCGGTCGTAGACGGGCCCTGCGATTTCGTCGCCGAGGCCGAGGACGGCGGCGAAGGACGCGGCGTCGGGGGCGTGTTCGTCGAGAGCGGCGAGGGCGCGGTCGCCCCAGGCTCGGACGGTGTCGGCGGCGAACGCGTCTCCGGGGACGTACACGGTATGGACGGGCTGGCGGGTGCCGGGGTCTCCTGGATAGCGGCGCTCCAGCTCGGCGTCGACGGCGGCGAGGGAGGCGCCGACCGCTTCGGTGACGGCGCCCGGGAGGCTCGTAGCCACCTTCTCCTGCTGACCCTGGCCCATCCGGCACCCTCCTGTTTTCCGCAGTACGGAATCAACAATCCGTTGAATGAAGCTATCCGGCGGGCTTCCCGCGGGTCAACACCTTCTTGGACCGCGGGACACGCCGCGGCCCCGCCGCGTTCACTCCCGCCCCGGGTGACCGGGACAGAATCCCGTCCCGGTCACCCGGGACAGACGTTCCCGGTTCCTTCTTCCCCTCCCGTGGTGCGCGCCCCGTCCTGACTCGCGAGCGAAGGAGCACACGTGCCCGACTCCAGGAGACCGACCAGACGCGCGGGGCTCAGAAACGCGGTGGCCGCCGCGGTCGCCCTGCCCCTCCTCACCACCGCGCGGGCCTCCGCCACCCGACGCCCCCGCCCCCGTCTCGACGTCATGACCTACAACCTGCGCTTCGCGAGCGCCGTGGAGCCCAACAGCTGGGCGGTGCGCCGTCCGGTGATGCGTGAGCTGCTGCACCGTACGCGGCCTCACGTCATCGGCACCCAGGAAGGCCTCTACCAGCAGCTGCTCGACATCGAGGCCGACCTCGCGCCGCACTACGAGTGGATCGGCACCGGCAGGGAGGGCGGCAGCGGCGACGAGTCCGTGGCGCTCTTCTACGACACCCGGCGTCTGGCCCCGCTGAAGCACGACACGTTCTGGCTCTCCGGCACCCCCCGGGTGATCGGCTCGAACACCTGGGGCGCCGCGCTCCCCCGCATCGCCACCTGGGTGCGCTTCCGCGATCTGGCGGACGGCGGACGGCAGTTCCACGTCCTCAACACCCATCTGGACCACGCGAGCCAGTACGCGCGTGCACGGGCCGCCGCCCTCGTCGCCGAACGGATCGCGGAGTTCGATCCGTCCCTGCCGTGCCTGGTCACCGGCGACTTCAACGCGCCGGCGCACCGGAACGAGGTCTACGACATCCTGCTGGGCGCCGGACTCACCGACACCTGGGACACGGCCGCCTCGCGGAGCAGGCTCTACGCGACCTTCCACGGCTACGCGCCGCTGACGCCGGACGGCGACCGCATCGACTGGATCCTCGCGGGCCCCGGCGTCGAGGTGCACCGGGCGTCGATCGACACCTTCTCGCTGCACGGCCGGTTCCCGAGCGACCATCTGCCGGTGCGGGCCTCGCTGACCCTGGGATGAAGGGGGCCGGTGACGGGATGCTTTTTGGATGCGCGAAGGCCCCCGCGACCGGTGCGGTCGCGGGGGCCTTCGAGCGCTGCGGGGATCAGCCCTTGCGGGTGTTGATCTCCTCGGTGAGCTGCGGCACGACGTCGAAGAGGTCGCCGACCACTCCGTAGTCGACCAGGTCGAAGATCGGCGCCTCGGCGTCCTTGTTGATCGCCACGATCGTCTTCGAGGTCTGCATGCCGGCGCGGTGCTGGATGGCGCCGGAGATGCCGGAGGCGATGTAGAGCTGCGGCGAGACGGACTTGCCGGTCTGGCCCACCTGGTTGGTGTGCGGGTACCAGCCGGCGTCGACCGCGGCACGCGAGGCACCCACGGCGGCACCGAGCGAGTCGGCGAGGTTCTCGATGATCGAGAAGTTCTCGGCGCCGTTGACGCCACGGCCGCCGGAGACGACGATCGCGGCCTCGGTCAGCTCGGGGCGGCCGGTCGAGGCGCGCGGCGTGCGGGCGGTGACCTTGGTGCCGGTGGCCTTGTCGGAGAAGGTGACCGTGAGGGCCTCGACGGCGCCGGCGGCCGGGGCGGCCTCCACGGCGGCCGAGTTCGGCTTGACCGTGATGACCGGGGTGCCCTTGGAGACACGGGACTTGGTGGTGAAGGAGGCGGCGAACGCGGACTGCGTGGCGACCGGGCCCTCGTCACCGGCCTCCAGGTCGGTGGCGTCGGTGATGATGCCCGAGCCGATACGGACCGCGAGGCGGGCCGCGATCTCCTTGCCCTCGGCGGAGGACGGGACGAGCACGGCGGCCGGGGAGACGGCGTCGTACGCGGCCTGCAGCGCGTCCACCTTCGGCACGACGAGGTAGTCGGCGTACTCGGCGGCGTCGTGCGTGAGGACCTTCACCGCGCCGTGCTCGGCGAGCGCGGCGGCGGTGTTCTCGGCGCCGGGGCCGAGAGCGACGGCGACGGGCTCGCCGATACGGCGGGCCAGCGTCAGCAGTTCGAGGGTGGGCTTGCGGACGGCACCGTCCACGTGGTCGACGTAGACAAGAACTTCAGCCATGGGAATGCTCCTGCGGATTGCGAAGTCTGAGGGCGGTAAGCGGGGTGGACCTTGGCCGCAGCGACGGTCCGGGGGCGCGCCCCGGACCCGCGGCGACTAGATGAACTTCTGGCCCGCGAGGAACTCGGCGAGCTGCTTGCCGCCCTCGCCCTCGTCCTTGACGATCGTGCCTGCGGTGCGCGCCGGACGCTCGGTCGCGGAGTCGACCTTGGTCCAGGCGCCCTCGAGGCCGACCTCGTCCGCCTCGATCTCCAGGTCCTCGAGGTCCCAGGACTGAACCGGCTTCTTCTTGGCGGCCATGATGCCCTTGAAGGACGGGTAACGCGCCTCGCCCGACTGGTCGGTCACCGACACGACCGCGGGCAGGGAGGCCTCCAGCTGCTCGGAGGCGGTGTCGCCGTCACGGCGGCCCTTGACCACGCCGTCCTCGACCGAGACCTCGGAGAGCAGCGTGACCTGCGGGACACCCAGGCGCTCGGCCAGCAGCGCCGGGACGATGCCCGCGGTGCCGTCCGTGGACGCCATGCCCGAGATGACCAGGTCGAAGCCGGCCTTCTCGATCGCCTTGGCCAGCACCAGCGAGGTGCCCACCGCGTCGGTGCCGTGCAGGTCGTCGTCCTCGACGTGGATGGCCTTGTCGGCACCCATGGACAGCGCCTTGCGCAGCGCGTCCTTCGCGTCCTCGGGGCCGACGGTCAGCACGGTGATCTCTGCGTCGTCCGCGTCACCGGCGATCTGCAGCGCCTGCTCGACGGCGTACTCGTCGAGCTCGGACAGCAGGCCGTCCACGTCGTCACGGTCGACGGTCAGGTCATCGGCGAAGTGCCGGTCGCCAGTGGCGTCGGGCACGTACTTCACAGTGACAACGATCCTCAAGCTCACGCCGGCTCTCCTACTGCATCGTCATTTCTGGGCTGCCTTCTTTCAGGCAGCATAGGCGCCTGAAGCGGCCGATCCCGGTCGGGGCGGCCCGCGCTCCGAACGAAATATTACTCACCAGTACACCCATTGGGCGCACACTAAGCAAGCGCTTTGGACTGTGACCTTCGCAACGCTGTGTAACCAGCGAGTAGAACCGGCGAGTAGCAAACCCGCCGCCCGGCCGGCGGGTTCAGTCGCGCAGGCCGTTGAACCGGCCCTGGTGGTACAGGAGAGGGCCGCCCGCGCCCGAGTGATCGCCCAGCACGACCTCCGCCAGGACGATGCGATGGTCGCCCGCCGGCACCCGGGCCACGACACGGCACACCAGCCAGGCGAGGACGTCGTCGAGCACCGGAACTTCCTCGGGCCCCTTACGCCAACGGGTGGGCGCGCCGAACCGGTCGGCGCCACTGCGGGCGAAGGTGGCGGCCAGCTCCCGCTGGTGTTCGCCGAGCACATGCACGCCGACATGGCCGGCCTCGGATATCGCGGGCCAGCTGGAGGCGCCGGTGCCGATGCCGAACGAGACGACCGGGGGCTCGGCCGAGACCGAGGTGAGCGAGGTGGCGGTGAAACCGACGGGACCGCGGTCACCCGAGGCGGTGATCACGGCCACACCGGCCGCGTGCCTCCGGAACACGGAGCGCAGCAGATCCGGTGAGGCGGGCCGTGGGGTACCGAGGCCGGGCATGGCCGTCATGGAGCTGTCCTTCTGCGAGAGCCGACGTGAGGTTCCCGCCGCTCGGGCGGAACCGGGGGCGGGAGACGGTCCTTGACCGGTCAACAGCCCGGACCGCGCGCGCCGGCGGCGCGGGACGGGTCCATGCGGGCGAACTCGAGAAGAAGGCTGTGCGGCGACATACGGTCAGGCTGACGAGAGGCGGCGGGCGCAGTCAAGGGCGTACGGGCATGTGGGAGATGGCTCACCATGATCGCCGCCGGTCAGACGGCCTCGCCGAGCGCCGCGATGACGTCCGCCTTGCGCGGCTGCCCCGTCGCCCGCCGCACGATCCGCCCGCCGGCGTCGAGCACGAGCACGGTGGGCGTCTTGAGGATGCCGAGATCGCGTACGAGGTCCAGGTGGTCCTCGGCGTCGATCTCCACGTGCGACACGCCGGGGACCATGCCGGACACCTCGCCCAGTACCCGCCGGGTGGCCCGGCAGGGGGCACAGAAGGCGCTGGAGAACTGCACGAGCGTGGCCCGTTCCCCGAGCGCCTGACCCAGCTCCGCCGCGCCGAGCCGCTTTCCGCCGTCGCGCCCGCTCACCCGCACCCTCCCGCTCCGCCACCGGTGCAGCACTCCGTAGACGCTCGCCGCCGCGAGCACCGCCACGCACACCACAAGTCCGTTCATCCCTTGAACAAGCATTCACGAGACCGCAAAGATTCCCGGAGTCACCCGGCGCCCCGGGTGCGGAATGCTTGATTCATGGACATCGACACCAGAGGACCGCGGTTCGGCGCGGCGCTCACCACCGTCGTGCTGGCGGTCACGCTGATCACGGGGAGCGTCTGGCTGCTGGCGTGGCAGACACTCGCCTTCGCCCTGGGCACCGCGGGCGGTGTGACCCGCTCGCCGTACGGCTGGGCCTTCAGGAAGGCCGTACGGCCGCGGCTCGGCCCGCCGACGGATTTCGAGCCGCCGGAGCCCCCGCGGTTCGCGCAGGCGGTCGGGCTCGCCTTCGCGGTGGTGGGCCTGATCGGCTGGACCGTGGGGCCCGCGTGGCTGGGCTCGGCGGCAACCGCGTGCGCCCTCGGCGCGGCGTTTCTCAATGCCGCGTTCGGGTACTGCCTCGGGTGTGAGATGTACCTGGTCGTACGACGCGTGACGGTTCGACCAAAGTAAAGGTGAATTAAAACCCCGAGGTGGATCAAGGGGCGACGTGACGAGGATCTCGCCGTTCCATGGCACCAGGGCTGGCCACCCGTCCGTTCTTCGGGCACGATCTGCGCATTGCCGTAAACCTACGGCAGCGTAACTTTCCCGCCGGGAGACCCCTTCCCAGGCAGAGAGAAGGGTCCACCCCGTCCATGGCAGAGCTTGTCTACCGCCCCGTCGTCGGCCTCGCCCAAACGCTCTTCAAGGCGTGGGACCTCAAGATCGACTGCAAGGGATCGGAGAACATTCCGCGCTCGGGCGGCGCCGTGCTGGTCAGTAACCACATCAGCTATCTGGACTTCATCTTCGACGGCCTGGCCGCTCTGCCGCAGAAGCGCCTGGTGCGTTTCATGGCGAAGGAGTCGGTCTTCCGGCACAAGATCTCCGGTCCGCTGATGCGGGGCATGAAGCACATCCCCGTGGACCGCCAGCAGGGCGAGACGGCGTACCAGCACGCGCTGGAGTCGTTGCGTTCCGGTGAGATCGTCGGCGTCTTCCCCGAAGCGACCATCTCGCAGTCGTTCACCCTGAAGAGCTTCAAGTCCGGCGCCGCGCGCATGGCCCAGGAGGCCGGCGTCCCCCTCATCCCCGTGGCCCTGTGGGGCACGCAGCGGCTGTGGACCAAGGGCCACCCGCGCAACTTCAAGCGCAGCCACACCCCGATCACCATCCGGGTCGGCGAGCCGGTGGAGGCCCCGAAGGACCAGTACGCGGGCGCCATCACCCGGCGGCTGCGCGAGCGGGTCCAGGAACTGCTCGAATCGGCCCAGCGCGCCTATCCCGTACGCCCCAAGGGGCCGGACGACACATGGTGGATGCCCGCCCACCTCGGCGGTACCGCGCCGACCCCGGAAGAGGTGCGCGCGGCCGAGGCCCGCTGACCCCTCCCCCTCACCGCGAGGGACGCTTCCCCCCGCCTCACAGCGCGAGGGGAAGTGTCCGCAGCAGTGCCTCCCGGCCCGGGGCGGCCTTCATGGCGCCGACCACGGCCGGGTGAGGTGCGGCATACAGCTCCGGATAGTCCAGCTCGCCGTTGTCCGGGTCGGGCGTGAAGGCGAGCCGTTCGCCGTGGAGCGAGAACCGGGCGTCCACACCGGGCTTGTTGCCCCGGGGGTCCTGCCGGTGCCAGGCGCCGTCGAGACGTACGGCGACGAGACCGTGCAGCACCTCGAACTTCTGGTAGCAGAACGCGGTGGGAATGTCCTCGGCCCGCAGCAGCGCGGCCAGCGCGTGCGCCTTGGCGTGACAGATGCCCGTACGCCGCTCCAGGACGTCGGAGGCGCGCCAGGTGACCCGCGGATCGCCGGAATCGGCCGAGTGCGGGATGGTGTCCCGCACGAATGCGAACGCCGATCGCGCATAGGCATACGAGTCCACGGATCCTCTGGCGAGTCGTGCGGCTGTCTCGCGGACGAGGGGATGACCGTGGTCGACTACCTCGTCGGCGGCCAGATAGGCGGACAGGTCGCTAGTTCTCTGGATCAGCTCCATACCCGTAGAGCATAGGAATGCGGCCACCCGAAAGCAATAACTTTTCGGATGGCCGCATATCTATGCATGCCGTGCGGTCCTTCTGCTGGTCCTGCTACCGCTGAGCCATCTCTTCCTTGAGCGCCGCCACGAAACCGTCGACGTCGTCCTCGGTCGTGTCGAAGGCGCACATCCAGCGGACGTCGCCCGCGCTCTCGTCCCAGAAGTAGAAGCGGTAGCGCTTCTGCAGCCGCTCGCTCACGTCGTGCGGGAGCCGGGCGAAGACCGCGTTGGCCTGGACCGGGTAGAGGATCTCCACTCCGTGCACGGCGCGGACGCCCTCGGCGAGGCGCTGGGCCATCTCGTTGGCGTGCCGGGCGTTGCGCAGCCACAGGTCCTTGGCCAGCAGCGCCTCCAACTGCACCGATACGAAGCGCATCTTCGAGGCGAGCTGCATGGACAGCTTGCGCAGGTGCTTCATGTGGCTGACGGCGTCCTGGTTGAGGACGACGACCGCCTCGCCGAACAGCGCGCCGTTCTTGGTGCCGCCCAGCGACAGGATGTCGACGCCGACCGCGTTGGTGAACGTCCGCATCGGGACGTCCAGGGATGCGGCGGCGTTGGATATCCGGGACCCGTCCAGGTGCACCTTCATGCCGTGCGCGTGGGCGTGGTCGCAGATCGCGCGGATCTCGCCGGGCGTGTACAGCGTGCCCAGTTCGGTGCTCTGGGTGATCGAGACGACCTGCGGCATCGCACGGTGCTCGTCGTCCCAGCCGAACGCCTGCCTGTCGATCAGTTCGGGCGTGAGCTTGCCGTCGGGCGTGGGCACCGTGAGCAGCTTGAGGCCGCCCATGCGCTCGGGGGCACCGCCCTCGTCGACGTTGATGTGCGCGCTCTCGGCGCAGATCACCGCGCCCCAGCGGTCGGTGACCGCCTGGAGCGCGACGACGTTCGCGCCGGTGCCGTTGAAGACCGGGAAGGCCTCCGCTCCGGCACCGAAGTGACTGCGGATGATCCCCTGGAGGTTCTCCGTGTACGCGTCCTCTCCGTACGCGACCTGGTGCCCGCCGTTGGCCAGAGCCAGGGCGGCGAGCACCTCGGGGTGGGTCCCCGCGTAGTTGTCGCTGGCGAAACCGCGGACGGCCGGGTCGTGATGACGGCGGGCGTCGGTCTTCGGAGGGTTCACGGCTTCTCGGTCAGCCACAGGCGCTTTCCGTTCACTTCGGCGGCGGGCCGGTCCCAGACGCCGACGATGGCCTCGGCGAGTTCCGTGACGTCCGTGAAGCCCGCGAACTTCGCGTTCGGCCGCTCGGCGCGCATCGCGTCGTGCACCAACGCCTTCACCACCAGGATGGCAGCGGCGGATGTCGCGCCCTCCGCGCCCTCGGCGATGCCGGCCTTGCGGAAGTAGTCCCCCATGGCCAGGGTCCACGCCTCGGCGGCGGCCTTGGCCGCGGAGTAGGCGGCGTTGCCCGCGGTGGGGTTGCTCGCGCCGGCGGCGCTGATCAGCACGTACCGGCCGCGGTCGCTGGCCTGCAGCGCCTCGTGGAAGGCGAGCGTGGTGTGCTGCACCGTGCGGATCAGCAGGAGTTCGAGCAGGTCCCAGTCGTCGAGAACCGTCTTGGTGAAGGTCTCGCTGCCGCGCCAGCCGCCGACGAGGTGGACGAGCCCGTCCACCCGGCCGAAGTCCTTCTGGATGCGCCCGGCCCAGTCGCGGGTCGACTGGAGGTCCAGCAGATCGACGGTGTCACCGACGACGGTGGAGCCGCCGTGCGCGTAACGGGCCGCGTCCACGGCCTCCGCCAGCCGCTCCGGGTCGTTGTCCGCGCCGATCACGGTCGCGCCCGCCTCGGCGAGCCTGAGCAGTGCCGCACGGCCGGCGGGTCCACCCGCACCCGCCACCGCGATCACCGCACCGCTGAGAGCCCCGTTCCCCATGGTCTTCGCCTCCTGAGCAATGTTCTCGCTACCGCGGTCGGTCACGCGGCGACCCGCTCGGAGCCGGCCGCGGTGATGCCCTTGGTGGAGGCGATCACGTTCTTCAGCTTCTTGGAGAGCGCCTCATAGAACATGCTCAGGGGAAACTCGTCCGGAAGCACGTCGTCCACGAGCTTGCGCGGCGGCTGCGACAGGTCGAGCGCGTCCGGGCCCTTGGCCCAGCGGGAGCCCGGGTGCGGGGCGAGGTAGGTGGAGACCAGCTCGTAGGCCTTGAACCAGTGGACGAGCTTGGGGCGGTCGATGCCGGCCCGGTAGAGGTCCTCGATCTCGGAGCACAGCTGGTTGGTGACCTGCGGGGCGCGCTGCCAGTCGATGTGCAGCTTGTTGTCGGTCCAGCGGACGACGTCGTGCTTGTGCAGGTAGGCGAAGAGGAGCTGGCCGCCGAGACCGTCGTAGTTGCGGACACGGTCGCCGGAGACGGGGAAGCGGAACATCCGGTCGAAGAGCACCGCGTACTGCACGTCGCGGCCATGCTCGTTGCCCTCGGACTCCAGCTTCACGGCCTCCTTGAAGGCGGTGAGGTCACAGCGCAGCTCCTCCAGGCCGTACATCCAGAACGGCTGGCGCTGCTTGATCATGAAGGGGTCGAACGGCAGGTCGCCGTGGCTGTGGGTGCGGTCGTGGACCATGTCCCAGAGCACGAAGGCCTTCTCGCAGCGCTCCTGGTCGTGGACCATGGCGGCGATGTCCTCGGGCAGTTCGAGGCCCAGGGTGTCCACGGCGGCGTCGGTGACGGCGCGGAAGCGGGCGGCCTCGCGGTCGCAGAAGATCCCGCCCCAGGTGAAGCGCTCGGGTGCCTCGCGCACGGCGATCGTCTCGGGGAAGAGGACGGCGGAGTTGGTGTCGTACCCCGCGGTGAAGTCCTCGAAGGTGATGCCGCAGAACAGCGGGTTGTCGTAGCGGGTGCGCTCCAGCTCGGAGAGCCATTCGGGCCACACCATGCGCAGCACGACCGCTTCGAGGTTGCGGTCCGGGTTGCCGTTCTGGGTGTACATCGCGAAGACGACCAGGTGCTGGAGGCCGTCCTCACGGTTCGCGGCGGGCTGGAAGGCCAGCAGCGAGTCGAGGAAGTCGGGCACCTGGAAGCCGCTGTCGGCCCAGCGGCGCAGGTCCTTCACGAGCGCCTCGTGGTAGGCGACGTCGTGGGGCAGCAGCGGGGAGAGCTCGTCTATCGCCTCCGTCGCACGGCGCACGACGGCTTCGACGTCGGCGGCGGCGGGGGCGCCCTCCGCCTCGAAGTCGATGGAGCCGTCCTTGGACTGCCAGGGCCGGATCTGCTCCACGGCAGCCTTGAGCACGGGCCATGCCGGGTGCTCCACCACCCTGGCCACGGGAGGAACCCGCTCCTCCGAACCCACCTGCACAAGAACTTCCGTCATGTCCCATCCTCCACAGGAAAACCTCGCGTATGGACACCGTATGTATGCGAGGTTCCGTTACGCAAGTGGGAACCCGGGAGATTATCCTGCGCACCCCCCACCTTCACCGCTCTTTTTCCTGTTCGACACCGTCGATGCGGGACATGCGCCCCAGCGTCCCGTCGGCCGACGGCTGTCGCCGCCCGCTCCTCCGGCTTCCCTCACCCTGGCGGCGCACGCGTGGCCCCGTCACGAAGGGGACCGCGGGGTCCCTTCGCGCGTCCGCACCCCGGGTGCGGCGCCCGGGAGTGGCACTCGCGCCGCGCCGTGTGAATCCGACACTCCCATTGGACGGCGTAGGAACGGGTACACAGCACAGCCAGGCCATTAGGCTGCGGCCTGGCGCGTGGCCGCCCCGCCGGAACCACGCGCGCGCCGAGCCGCCGTCGACGGAAGCGAGTCGAATCTTGAACTTCCTCACCATCGGTCATCGCGGAGTGATGGGTGTCGAGCCCGAGAACACCCTCCGCTCCTTCATCGCCGCCCAGAACGCGGGCCTCGACCTCATCGAACTCGATCTGCATCTGAGCAAGGACGGCGCCCTCGTCGTCATGCACGACGCCGACGTGGACCGTACGACCGACGGCTCGGGGCCGATCGCGGACAAGACGCTCGCGGAGCTGCGCGCGCTGGACGCGGGACACGGCGAGCGCGTCCCCGTCTTCGAGGAGGTCCTGGAGGCGGTCAGGACGCCGTTGCAGGCCGAGATCAAGGACGTGGCGGCGGCCAGGGCGCTGGCCGAGGTGATACACCGCAAGGATTTGGTCGGGCGGGTCGAGGTGTCGTCCTTCCACGACGAGGCGATCGCCGAGACCGCCCGGCTGGTGCCGGGGGTCCGTACCGCGCTGATCGCCAGCCGCTACGGCACCGACGTGGTGGACCGCGCCGTCGAGGCCGGCGCCGCGACCGTCTGCCTCAACATCCGCAGGCTGAGCCTGGAGGTCGTCGAGCACGCCCGCAAGGCCGACCTGAAGATCATCGGCTGGGTGGTGAACACCCAGGACCAGCTCCGGCTGGTACGCGCTCTGGAGCTGGACGGCGCCACGACCGACTACCCCGAGATCAAGCGCACAGGCCGCTTCACGGCGTAGCCGGACGAAGCGCGCCGCGGCGTCCGCGGCGACACGCACGGGCCGTTCGGCGAGGACGCGCCGAGCGGCCCGGCCGACGGCGGTGCGGCCTCGTCGAACGGCCCGCGCCCGGACAGGTCCTAGACGAGCGGCTTGACCAGCAGTTCGAAGCGCAGGTCGTCGCGCTGGGGAACACCGAAGCGCTCGTCGCCGTACGGGAAGGGCGTCATCTGTCCCGTACGGCCGTAACCGCGCCGCTCGTACCAGGCGATGAGGTCCTCGCGTACGGAGATCACGGTCATGTGCATCTCCGTGGCGCCCCACACCTCGCGGACGGTCCGCTCCGCCTCGGCGATGATCACCTTGCCGAGCCCGCCGCCCTGGAGCGCGGGACTGACCGCGAACATGCCGAAGTACGCGTGGTCGCCGCGGTGCTCCAGCTGGCAGCAGGCGACGAGCGCGCTGTCCCGCTCCACGGTCAGGAGCCGGCTGTCGGGTGCCTCGACGACGGCGCGGATCCCCTCGGCGTCGGTCCGCTGGCCTGCCAGGATGTCCGCTTCCGTGGTCCAGCCGACCCGACTGGAGTCCCCTCGGTACGCCGATTGGATCAGCGCGACCAGGGCGTCCACATCGCTGTCGACAGCATCTCGGAAGGTCAGTCCGGTGGCGGTGGCGGTTTCCATGGCGGCGGTTCTCCGATCGGTGGTGCGGCGGGGCACGCCCGAGCGTAACGCGCCCCCCAGGACCGTCCGGCCGGCCGGTCGCGGGGATGCCGTCGTGCCCCGGACGGCACCACCGCGATGTGCGCACCCCACACAGGCCGTAGGCTCCGGGCGCATGGTGCATGTACTGAGCAGCCGGACTCTTCTGCGTCCGACCGACCCGGAACGCTCGCGCGTCTTCTACGGTGAACAGCTCGGCCTCGCCGTCTACCGCGAGTTCGGTACGGGACCCGAGCGCGGGACCGTGTACTTCCTCGGCGGTGGCTTCCTGGAGGTCGCCGGACGCTCCGGGACACCGCCCTCCCCGGCGCTGAAGCTGTGGCTCCAGGTCGCGGACATGGCGGCGGCCCACGAGGAGCTGACGGCCGCCGGTGTCGAGGCGCTGCGCGGGCCGGTGCGGGAGCCGTGGGGGCTGATCGAGATGTGGATCGCGGACCCGGACGGGACCGAGATCGTGATCGTCGAGATCCCGGCCGATCATCCGCTGCGCTACCGGCCTTGAGTCCCCGGCCCGCCGAACGATCCGCCGGACCCGTGGATCGTCCCGCACCACCGGTGTACGGGCCAGGGGTGCCTGGCACGTGCCCGGCACACGAAAACGGCCACCGGCCCGTCGCGGCATCCGGAACCGGCGTCCGGATGGCCGGTGCCGCACCGCAGGCTTAGCGTGCTGAGGGGGCCCGCTGCGGAAGGAACGTCATGAAGCTCGACAGGCCGGTGCCCGGCGGACCCTGCTGGACGGAGCTCGGTACCGACGACCTGGAGGGCGCCAAGCGCTTCTACGCCGACCTGTTCGGCTGGCGCCCGGAGACGGACCCGCGTCAGGAGGCGGGCGGGTACACCGTCGCGTACCTGGGGGACGCGGCCGTCGCGGCGGTCACCCCGATCTACCAGGAGTCGCAGCCCGTCGCCTGGAACGTGTCGTTCGCCGTCACCGACGTGGACGCGACCGCGGCGGCCGTGCAGGCCGCCGGCGGAACCCTCGCCCTGGCCCCGATGGACGTGCTGGACATGGGCCGTTTCGCGGTCGCCTTCGACCCGGGCGGCGCCGTGTTCCAGATGTGGCAGGCGCGGGCCTTCCCCGGTGCGGGGCTGTTCAACGCGCCCGGCGCGCTCGGCTGGGTGGAACTCCTGACCCGGGCCCCGGACCGGGTGACCGAGTTCTACACGACGGTGTTCGGCTGGACCGTGAAGCCCTCGGAGCACTACCCGCAGTGGGGCGTCGACGGCGCCGACTTCGGCGGCATGGTCACGATGGACGAGAACTTCGCGCACGAGGTTCCCTCGCACTGGCTGCCCTACTTCGCCGTCGAGGACGTGGACGAAACGGCGAACGCCGTCCTCATGGCGGACGGCCACCTGCTGATGGAGCCCGTCTCCCAGCCGGGAGGCCACCGCCGCCTGGCCGTCGCCCGGGACAGACAGGGCGCGGCCTTCGGCATCTACGCGGAGGGCGCGAAGCACTGAACCTCCGCCACCTTGAAGTCGCAGGTCAAAGGACTGTGTGACCGGTACTCGGGTGCTCGGGTGCTCGCACTGGTCGTGCGCGGCAGTCTGCGGAGCAGATCGTTCGACGGAGCCGGACCCGCCTCCCGCGGGCCGCAGCCCTCGGCTTGACAGGCAAGTGAATACTTGCCTGTTCTGTGGTCGTGACAGCCCCGTTGCGGCAGAGAGCGGAGCGCCGGCCCACACCCGACCCGTCCGGACCGGAGAAGAGCACTCCATGAAGATCCATCTGACCAGCGTCTTCGTCGACGACCAGGCCAAGGCCGAGCACTTCTACACCGAGATCCTCGGCTTCGTGAAGAAGCACGACGTCCCGCTGGGCGAGCAGCACCGATGGCTGACCGTCGTCTCGCCCGACGAGCCCGGCGGCACCGAACTCCTCCTGGAGCCCGTCGGCCACCCGGCCGTCAAGCCCTACCGCGACGCGCTCGTCAAGGACGGCATCCCGCTCGCCCAGTTCGCCGTCGACGACGTAGAGGCGGAGTACGAGCGACTGCGCGCCCTCGGCGTTCGCTTCACCCAGGAGCCCCTGGCGATGGGCCCTGTCACCACCGCCGTCTTCGACGACACCTGCGGCAACCTGATCCAGATCGCGACACAGCCTCGGTAGGCGTATGCCTCGCGCGGGGGCCGACCGTCACGGACTCCAGGACCCTCGTCCTGGAGTCCGTCAGCAGCGTGAGTACACAGCACCGGTCACACCAGCCCTTCGGCCTGCGTCTCCAGCCGGCGGGGCTCACTGACCCCTGCCTGACCGACGGCCCCTCCGGTCGGCGTCAGGCGCGCGGCAGTCTCAGCCGGCCCTCCAACTGCCCGAGCAACTCTCCCAGGAGGCGCGCGAGTTCACGCTGGCGTTCCCGCTCGATGCCGGACAGGACCACGGTCTCGTAGGCGAGTTGGTCGGGAAGGACGGAGTCGACCAGGTCCCGTCCGGCATCGGTCAGCCGGACGTGTGCGACACGGCGGTCACGGGTGTCGCCGCGCCGCTCGACGAGGCCGCGTTCGGTCAGCTGCTTGAGCCGCTTGGTGACGGCGGCACCCGAGGAGAAGGTCTCGCGGGCGATGTCGCTGGGGGTCAGCTCGTGCCCGGTGCGGCGCAGCGTCCCGAGCACGTCGAACTCGGGGCGGGTGAGCCCGGCCCGGCGCAGCGGCGCGTCCTCGGCCTGCTGGAGCAGCGCGGCACAGCGGTTGACCCGCCCGATCACCTCCATGGGCCCGGTGTCGAGATCGGGCCGCACGTTCTCCCACTGACGAACGACGGCCGCCACCGTGTCGGCCACCACCTTGTCGCCGGGCGCCGGCGTCGGATCGTCGTCCGGCGTCGGATCGTCGTCCGGCGTCGGGTCGCCGTCCGCCGCTCTCCGCCCGTCCGCTGTCGTCATGCCTGTGCGCCCTCCCGGCAGTGCAGTCCCTGGCGTCGTACCGTCGCGGCGAGCGTACGGTGTCCGGCCTGTTCGGCCCGCATCACCCGCTCCTCCGGCAGGGCGCGCCTCCGCCATTCGCCCGACGCGGTGTCCACGGCGGAGCGCAGGTGCACGACGGCGGCGGACAGACCGCGGCGGGCCGACTCCAGGGCGCCGGGCTCGGGCCGCTCCTCGGCGAGCAGTCCGGCGGCGTGTTCCTGGGCCCGCCCCACTGCGGCGAGCGCCTCTTCGATACGGTCGCCGGCCCGCCTGTTGGTCACGGCGACGGCCGCGAGGAAGCCGACCAGCGCTCCCACGAGGGTGTCCAGGACCCGGTCGGTCATCAGCTCCCCGGGCCGCTGGGCGTGCGCGAACTCGGTGATCAGCAGGGCCATGGGGGTGACACAGACGCTGCCGAGCCAGTAGTTGCGGCCGATCAGTGCCTCGGCGCCGAAGTTCAGGGCGAGGCAGCACAGCACGAGGGCCGCCCGCCCGGCGTGGGCGAGCGGGAGGAGAACGGCGAAGGCCGCGACCCCGAGGAGGTTGCCGGTCACGCGCTGGACGCCGCGGCTCCAGGTCAGGGTGACGTTGGCCTGGTAGAGGGAGGCGGCGGTGACCAGGGCCCAGTAGGGGCGGCCGACGCCGAGCGCGAGCGAGGCGTATCCGGCGAGGGCGCAGCCGAGCGCGGTGCGCAGGGCGATGGGGGCGAGCGGGCCGAGTCGGGCGAGCAGGGGCGGTTCCCCGAAGGCGAGGGCGGCCTCGACGCCGAGGAGTTCGTCCGCGGCGTCGCCGAGTCCGTCGGGGCGCGGGACGGGTCCGGTGCCGGACAGTTCGCGGGCCCAGCCACGCAACCGTTCGGGGTCCGTGTCGGCGGGTGCGGCGAGCGCGACCTCGGCCCGTACGACGAGCCGTTCGAGGGCGCGTCGGGGCGCGGAGCGGGCTCCCGTGGACAGCAGCGACTGCCAGGCGGTGTGCACGGCGGCGGCCGCGGCGGCGCGGGCACGGGCGTCGTCCGGGGCCCCGACGGACACGGCGGCGGCGTTCAGCGCGTGCGCGGTGGCACGCCGTTCCGGGC
Organism: Streptomyces sp. NBC_00659; assembly: GCF_036226925.1. Classification (NCBI taxonomy): domain Bacteria; kingdom Bacillati; phylum Actinomycetota; class Actinomycetes; order Kitasatosporales; family Streptomycetaceae; genus Streptomyces; species Streptomyces sp. NBC_00659. The sequence continues at coordinate 1,571,253 of NZ_CP109031.1, forward strand.
CGTGCGGGCGTACGAGCCCGGGGGCCATGCCGACGATCCAGGCCCAGGCTCCCGCCGCCGCGCCCAGCGCGAGGTGGCCCGGCACCTGTCCGAGGCTCTGCGGTGCGAACAGGGACGCCGAGGAGATGAAGGCGAGGACGACATGCCCCGGCGGGCCGATGCGCGTGGCGTCGCACAGGGCCTTCTGAGCGGCGGCCAGCAGCGCGCCGACGGTGACCAGCGCGACGGCGTTCGTGGTGAGCGAGGCCGCAACGAGCGCGACGCCGAGTCCGCCGAGCATTCCGGCGACCACCCAGGCGAGGACTCGGGCCCGTGCGGCGTACGGGCGGCTGTGGGCGTAGAGCGCGCAGAGGGACCCGGCCATGGTGTACATCGCCAGGTCCAGCCGGCCGAGCGCCAGCAGCGTCAGATTCGGCGGGGCGACCGCGACGACGACGCTCAGGGCGGGCTTGAACCAGATGTCGGAGGGCCTGCCGAGGCGCAGCACGCCCGCCAGCGGAAGCCGCCGGGCGCGCGAGGGACGGAGAGGGGTCGCACTGCTCATGACGATAACCTTAGCAGGTGTTTTATCTGTAAAATAGTTTCTCGAAGCGGCTCCCGCCTGCGGTGCACTCCCGCATGCTCCCCCGTGTACAACCCTGCGCTCGTATGCGCACCGGCTGCCCGGGGCATGCCCTGACCGACCGTCCGATGTCCGGCACCGCTGCCCGGCACTCTCCGCCCGGCATCGCGTGTCCCGCGTCGCGCGTCCGACATCGTCTTGCGGGGAGGTACGCGGTGCACGGACCGGCTTCACCCGGCTGGCTGCTCGTCGCGCTGTGCGCGGCGACGGGGGCCTACTGCCTGCTGCGCATGCGCAGCCCCGTCGAGGAACAACGCCGCACCGCGGGCGGCGAGGCGCTCATGGGGTTCGGCATGGCCGCGATGGCCGTACCGGCGGCCGCGGTGACGCCGCCGCGCTGGGCCTGGCTCGCCTGCGCGGCCGTCTTCGGCGTCGCCGCGCTGCGCGCGCTGTGGACGGCCCGCGGCGGCGGACACCATCTGCACCATCTGATGGGCACCCTCGCGATGGTCTACATGGCCGCGGTGATGACCACCGCCCCGGCCCACCACGTCCACGGCGGCACCGGTGCCCCCGCCCTCACCGGCGTGCTCCTGCTGTACTTCACCGGCTACGTGCTCCGCTCGGGCATCCGTCTTCTGCCGACGGCCGTCGCGTCGGGCCCGACGGCACGCGTCGTCGGCTGGGGCGACCGCCCCGAACTCTCCCAGGCCTGCCGCCTGTCGATGGGGATCGCGATGCTGGCGATGCTGGTCACGCTCTGACGTCGGTCACGCTCCGGCTTCCGGAGGCCCGGGGCCGCGCCCCTGACGCGCGGTCGCACGCCGGGGCCGGGGGTGCCCGGGAGGGAGTCCGGGCACGGTACGAACCCGTGGCGTACGTCACTTGGGGTCGTTGGCCGTATCCAGCGGCGGGCCCCGCTCATAGGCTTCGGCCATGATGGTCCCCGCGGCACTGTTGCTGCTCGGCGCCCTTGCCTCCGTGGTCGCTCCGCGACTGCTCGCACGGGCCGACTGGCCGGACCGGGAACCCGTGGTCGCCCTGTGGGTGTGGCAGTGCGTGGTGGCGGCCGTACTGCTGTGCTGCGTCCTGTCGATGACGCTGAGCGCGTCCGCCGCCTGGGTGGCCGTGCGCGGTCATGTCTTCGGCGGCGCACCGGCGTCGGTCGTCGACGCCTACGCGCCGAGTGCCGGCGGCCCCTGGGCCGCCGCCACGGCCGTGGCACTCGCGTGCGGCGGCGCCTGGACCGCGGCGATGCTGGCGCGCGAGATCGTACGGGCGCGGCTGCGCCGTCGGCAGAGCCGGTCCGAACTCCTGGTGCGGGCCCCGCTGTTGCCCGGTGAGGAATCCGGCGAAGATCGTCTGGTGGTACTGGAGGGAGAGCGCCCCGACGCCTGGTGGCTGCCCGGCACGGCTCCCCAACTGGTCATCACCACCGCCGCGTTGCGCCGCCTCAAGGGACGTCAGCTCGATGCCGTACTGGCCCATGAGCAGGGACACGCGCGGGCCCGGCACGACTGGCTGCTGCACTGTTCGGCCGCGCTGGCCAACGGGTTCCCGCAGGTTCCCGTCTTCGCCGCGTTCCGCGACGAGATGCACCGGCTGGTCGAACTCGCCGCCGACGACGTGGCGTCGCGTCGCTTCGGCCGGCTCACGATCGCTCTCGCCCTGGTCGAACTCAACGAGGACCGGGGCGTGTTCGGACCCGGACAGGCCCCGGGCGCCCATGTCCCCCAGCGCGTGGACCGCCTCCTCACCCCCCGGGACCGGCTCACGACGGCCCGTCGGCTGCAACTGACGGCGGCGGCCGCGCTGGTACCGGTGGTCCCGGTACTCGTGGCGTTCGTACCGGGCCTGCGGGCACTGGGTTAGGCCGGCCCCGTCAGTCCCGCCGGGTTCGTCGGCCCGGTCGGCGGCACCTCGGACTCCCGTGCGGGGTTCGCGGGACCGGGGCTCCTTGACCACCGCGGGATACCCCGCGAAAGATCTCCCGCATGACCTTCAACGGTGTGCTCTTCGACTTCTCCGGGACCCTCTTCCGCGTCGAGGACACGGAATCATGGCTGCGCGCGGTGCTCGCGGAGACCGGTCACCCGCTCCCGGAGCCGGAGTTGACCGAGAAGGCGCGCGCCTTGGAGGCGGCGGGCGCGCTCGCGGGCGGAGCCCGTCCGGCGCGGCCGGTGCCGGATCACCTCGTCGCCCTGTGGGAGAACCGCGACCGCGGTGCCGAGCAGCACAGAGCGGCGTTCACCGGTCTGTCCCGGCAGGTGGCGCTGCCCGATCCCGCTCTGCACGACGCGCTGTACGAGCGCCAGATGCGGCCCGCCGCCTGGAAGCCCTATCCCGACGCCGCCGAGGTGCTCGGCGCGCTGCGCGAGCGGGGTCTCGCCGTCGGGGTGGTCAGCAACATCGGCTGGGACCTGCGGCCCGTCTTCCGTGAACACGGCCTCGACCCGTTCGTCGGAACCTATGTCCTGTCGTACGAGCACGGCGTCCAGAAACCGGATCCGCGGCTCTTCGCGACCGCCTGCGCCGAACTCGGCATCGCCCCGGAGAACACCCTGATGGTCGGCGACGACCGCACGGCGGACGGCGGTGCGGCGGCCCTGGGCTGCGCCTTGTATTTCGTCGACCACCTGCCGGCGACGGACCGCCCGGACGGACTGCGGCCGGTGCTCGACCTGGTGGACACGGACTGACGTGCCGGCGCCACGGGCTCCGGACACCCGCGGGCCCAGGCACACTTCGTCAGGCCGGCGGCTTCTGGCCCCAGGCGGGCCGATGTGGTCAAGTTTTGGCCAACACAGGCCAAACGCCTCGCAATTCGGGATCCATGGCTAAGTTGGCGCCTCCGTCATACAGTCCCGAGGTCCGTAATGAAGACAGCGCTCTGGATCCTCCTCGCCGGCTTCCTCACCTGTGTCACCGCCGCCGGTCTCCTCAACACGGTTCGCAGCGACGACAGGGAGACCCTCGTCGGCAATGTGCTGCTGAGCCTGTCGGTCGGCTGGTACATGGTCACCAACTGGCGACGCGCCTACCGCTCCGCGCACCGGCGCCCGCATCCGGGCGTCATGACCGAGACGCCCGAGACGGGGAACCACGGCCCATGAAGTCCGCGGACTGCCGCGGAGCGAACAGCACTCCACCGGCGCCCGCTGCCGCTCGTCCGACCTGAGGCGATCCCCCGCGTCGCCCCAGGTCGGCGGCAGCCCGGAACCGACCCGCGAAGGGCCTGGATCCGAATGCGTTGAGTATAGTTGGCTGGCAGCCAGTCAACGCAGGAGTTACAGCATGTCCCCGCGAAGCGCCTCGGTCAATGAAGAGTTGCGGCGGCGTTCCCGGGAACGTCTGCTGCAAGCCGCGGTCGAGCTGGTGAGCGAGCGTGGTTACGACGCCACGACGCTCGGGGACATCGCGGATCGCGCGGGATCGGCGCGCGGACTCGTCTCGTACTACTTCCCCGGCAAACGCCAGCTCCTCCAGTCCGCGGTGCACCGGCTGATGCATCGCACCCTGGAGGAAGCCCTCGAACGCGAACCGCGCAGCGAGGACGGCCGGGAGCGGATGGCGCGGGTCATCGACGCGATCCTGCGCCTGGCCCGGGATCAGCCGGTGCTGATGCGGCAGCACATGGCCGGTCTGCTCCAGGCCGAGGGTTTCGTCCAGTGCCCCGAACAGGTGCGGCTCTCCGAGCTGCTCGGGGACACCGTGGCACGCTACGGGTCGCAGCAGGTCTCGGCCGACTACCCGATGCTGCGCGCCCTGCTCATGGGCGCGGTCTACGCGGCGCTGGTGCCGGGTGTGCCGATGAAGGTCCCGGTGCTGAGGGCCGAACTCTTCAAGCGCTACCGGCTGGACTGGGAGATGGGGGTGCCGCCGGACGCCGAGGCGTCGGACGGCCCCCGCGAGACGGATCTGTCCCGCTTCTTCGCGACCGATCCGGAGCCCGAGGCCGGTCCGTCCAGGCAGCCGGGCCGCGGGGACGCCGAGCGCGGTGTGCCGCCGGGTCCGGACACCGGGCTCGCGCGAGGGAAGCACGAGCGGGCGTCCGGCCCCGGGGGTCAGCGGCGGGCGTGACGAGGCGTCAGGAACCCCGCGTCCCGCGCCCCGGCGATCAGCCTCAGGGACTTGCGGCGGCTGTGGCCGGTGGCGTCCATGACGGCGAGCACCGGGTCCGCGCCCTCCTTCTGCGCCGCCCGGTACTCCTCCGCGACCAGCAGCCTGCCCTCGGCGCCGCGCGGCCAGGTGGGGCGGGCGCGCCGAGCCTGACTCTCCCGGTCCTGGTCGCGGCCGGAGCCGAGGCGGCTGCCGCACGCCTCGGACAGCGGCTCCTCGATCCACTCGGCGACCACGGCGAGGTCGTCCAGCGAGAGGGGCGGCTCGGCCCGTACGTCCTCGATCGACAGTGCCTCCTCCGACAGCACGGCGAGCAGATCGACCCGGGCACCGTCGGTGAAGGCCAGCCGGACGTTGAACCAGGACATGACGCCCGACGTGGACTCCCGCACTTCCCAGGCGGGCCACACGGACACGTCGCCGTCCGCGCGGCAGCGGTCGGACAGATTGAGGAACGATGCGTCTGGCACAAACGGAACGTAACCGCATCATCACATCCCCCAGGAACGGACACGCGCGCGACCGGCACGCTCCGCACCCTGTCAGCGGAGCACCGGGTGGTGCGATCCTGGGAGCACCAGCGATGTCCTGTCAGCGATCTTCCTGATCCCTCGGGTAAGGAGTTCCGCAGTGCTGCGTGTCGCCGTCGTCGGTTCGGGGCCCAGTGGGGTCTACAGCGCACAGGGGCTTGTCCAGCGGAGCGGACCTCCCGACGTCCGCGTCGATGTCCTGGACCGGTTGCCCTGCCCGTACGGGCTGGTGCGCTACGGCGTGGCACCCGACCACGAGAAGATCAAGTCGCTCCAGAACAATCTGCGGACCGTCCTGGAGGACGAGCGGGTGCGCTTCCTCGGCGGCGTCGAGGTGGGACCCGGCGGAGTGCCGGTGGCGCGGCTGCGGGAGCTGTACCACGCGGTCGTGTACTGCGTCGGCGCCTCCACCGACCGGCATCTCGGCGTGCCCGGCGAGGAGCTGCCCGGCAGCTGGTCGGCGACCGAGTTCGTCTCCTGGTACAGCGCGCACCCCGACGCCGCGGCGGACGCTTTCGTGGCCGGTGCGCGCTCGGCCGTCGTCATCGGTGTCGGGAACGTCGCCGTCGACGTGACCCGGATCCTCGCCCGCACCGCGCCCGAGCTGAGCCCCACCGACATACCGCAGGCGGCGCTCGGCGCGCTGGCCGCCAGCGAGGTCACCGAGATCAGCATGGTCGGGCGGCGCGGACCGTCGCAGGCCCGCTTCACCACGAAGGAACTGCGCGAGCTCGGCGGCCTGCCGGAGGCGGACATCAGCGTGGACGAGGCGGAGCTGGCGCTCGATCCGGCCTACCTCGATCCGTCGGGGCTGCCCGCCGCGCAGCGCCGCAACGTGGAGGTCCTCCGAGGCTGGGCGGCGGCAGCGCCGCAGGGCAGGCCGCGTCTCATCCGCCCGCGGTTCTTCCTGCGGCCCGTCGAACTCCTTCCCGACGGCGGCCGGGTGGGCGCGGTGCGTTTCGAGCGGACGGTGCCTGACGGGGCGGGCGGGGTGACGGGGACCGGCCGGTTCGAGGAGATCGAGGCCCAGCTGGTGCTGCGTTCGGTGGGTTATCGCGGGGTGCCGCTGGACGGACTGCCGTTCGACGCCGACCGTGGCACGGTCCCGCAGCGGGCGGGACGGGTCCTGCGGGACGGCGTCGTCTCGCCGGGCGAGTATGTGGCGGGCTGGATCAAGCGGGGCCCGACCGGTGTCATCGGGACCAATCGCCCGTGCGCGAAGGAGACGGTGACCTCCCTGCTGGAGGACGCCCCCGGCCTCGTGAGGCGAGAGGCCGCCGATGATCCGCTCGCGGCGCTGCGGGCCGAGGGGATACGGCCGGTCGAATGGGCCGGATGGCAGGCGATCGAGCGAGCCGAGGCGGAGCTGGGAGCACGGCTGGGCCGCGAGGTGGTCAAGCTCCCCGACTGGGACGCGCTCTGGACGGCGGCACGAACGGCCGGGTTCTGACGCGGCACGGGCCGGCGACTCCCGGCGGCTCGCCGTGCGGCCGACTCCCGACAGCAGCGTGGACGGCCGGTTCCCGACGACCGCGCGGACGGCGCGGCGCCTCACGACCGCGGACGCACGCGTCTTCACGAGGGCACGAACGGCCGGGTTCTGACGCCGCCACGAACGGCTGGGTGCCGGCCGCCGTCGCGGGGGCGTGTCGCGCCCCGGGCGGCGGGCGGGTACCGCGGGGCACGGCCGCAGCGCACCTCGCGCCTCCAGCGCCCGCGCCGGCCCGAGGCGCGTCGGCACCGTGTCCGCCGGCCTCAGGTACTCGTGAGGATGACGAGTCGCTGCGTCGCCCGGGTCATCGCGACATAGCGGTCTACCGTGCCTTCCACGCCCGTGCCGAACTTCTCCGGGTCGACGAGGACGACCAGATCGAATTCGAGCCCCTTCGACAACTCCGGTGTCAGCGAACGGATCCGGGAGGTCGCCCGGAACGTGGGATCACCGATGACGCAGGCGATCCCCTCGGCGTGTTCGAGCAGCCAGGTGTCGAGCACCGACTCCAGGTCCGCGACCGAGCCGTGGACCACGGGGATGCCGGAACTGCGCACGGAGGTGGGCACGTTGGCGTCCGGCAGCGCGGCCCGGATGACGGACTCGGCCTCCGTCATGACCTCTTCCGGCGTCCGGTAGTTGATGGTCAGCGAGGCCACGTCGATCCGGTCGAGTCCGACCCGCCCGAGCCGTTCCTGCCAGGACTCGGCGAAACCGTGCCTGGCCTGGGCGCGGTCCCCGACGATGGTGAAACTCCGGGAAGGGCAGCGCAGGAGCAGCATCTGCCATTCCGCGTCGGTCAGTTCCTGGGCCTCGTCGACGACGATGTGCGCGAACGGCCCGGCGAGCAGGTCCGGTTCGGCGACGGGCAGTCCGCCCTCTTCGATCAGACTGTCCCTCAGGTCCTGTCCGCGCAGCATCGTCACCGCGCCCTCGCCGTCGTCGTCGGCCGCGAGCACGTTGTCGATGACGCCTGCCATGCGCTCGCGTTCCGCGGCCACGGAGACCTCGTGGCGGCGCCTTCGCAGGGACGTCTCCGGGTCGCCGAGCCGCTGTCGTGCCGCGTCCAGGACGGGCAGGTCGGACACCGTCCACGCCTGGGCGTCCGGGCGCTGGAGTCTGCGGACGTCGTCGGGGCCGAGCCACGGGGCGCACAACCGCAGGTAGGCGGGTACGGACCACAGGTCTGCGACGAGGTCGGCCGCGTCGAGCAGCGGCCACGCGCGGTCGAGGGTGCCGACGAGCTCCTGGTCGTGCAGCAGCGACCTGCGCAGCAGTTCGGGCGGGACGCCGTCGTCGTGCTTGTCCGTCAGGATCGCGAGCAGCGCCTCCCGGACCTGGTCGCGCGCCTCGTTGTGCGGAGTGCCCGGTTCCGCCGCCTGGAACGCCTCGGCCCAGTCGTCGGCACTCAGCAGGACGTCGGCCCACGGGGTCGTGACCGTCATCCCCCGGGCAGGCGGCTCCTCGTAGAACCTGACGGCCGTCTCGATCGCCTTCACCATGTCCGCGGACGACTTCAGGAGGGCCACGTCCGGGTCGGGCTCGACCGTCGCCCCGGGCCCCTCGGCGACGAGGTCGCGCAGTGTGCAGGTCTGTACGCCCTCTTCGCCGAGGCTGGGCAGGACGTCGGCGACGTAGGCCAGATAGGGCTGGTGCGGACCGACGAACAGCACGCCGCCGCGCCGGTGGCCGAGCCGGGGGTCGGAGTAGAGGAGGTAGGCGGAACGGTGCAGCGCGACGACCGTCTTGCCCGTGCCGGGACCGCCGTCGACGACGAGAGCGCCGCGCGATCCCGCGCGGATGACGGCGTCCTGGTCGGATTGGATGGTGGCGAGCACGTCCCTCATCCGCGCCGACCGGCTGCCGCCGAGGCCGGCGATGAAGGCGGACTGGTCGTCGAGCGCGGCGTGCCGCTCCAGTCCGTCGGCGGTGAACACCTCGTCCCAGTAGTCACTGATCCGGCCGCCGGTCCAGCGATACCTGCGGCGGCTCGCCAGACCCATCGGACGGGCGTGGGTCGCGGCGAAGAACGGCTCGGCGGCGGGAGAGCGCCAGTCGGTGAGCAGCCGGCGGCCCTCGCTGTCGGTGAGGCCGAGGCGTCCGATGTACACGGGTCCGGAGCCGTCCTCGGCGACGATGTGTCCGAGGCACAGGTCGAGTCCGAAGCGGCGCAGGGCGCGGAGCCGGCCGGTCAGCCGGTGGATCTCCAGGTCTCGTTCCATCGCCTCGCGGCCGAGGCCGCCGGGCGCCCTGCGCTCGGCGTCGAGGCGGTCGGACAGTTCAGCGATCGCGCGTTCGAGGCTTTCCGCGACGGCCGCGAAGTGCCGCGCGTCCCCGGCGATCAGTGCCGGGTCCGCCTTGGCGGAGAGCCGGCCGGGAAGGCGGAACGCGCTGGTGGTCAGAGGGCTCATGTCAACTTTCCGCAGGTTCTGGCTTCGGCCAGTGATTCTGCGGGACCACCGGGGCCTTGCCGCAAGCCCCCCGGTGCGCTATAAGTTGAGAGTGGCAAGGGATGACTTTCCCCCTTGCCTTTTCTTCTGCCCGGAACCCGGAGGCGTCGGAAGCGGCGCCGCGAGGCATCGGAAGAGGGCTCCGTGAGGCGTCACTGCGCCGGGCGCGAGGCCTGTCGTGCGGCGGCCTCCAGGACACGGCCGAGGAGTCCGGGGAAGAGTGCGTCGAGGTCGTCCGTCCTCAGGCCGTTGAGCTTCGCCGTCCCGCGGTAGACCTGACGGACGACCCCGCTCTCACGGAGCACCCGGAAGTGGTGCGTCGTCGTGGACTTGGTGACCGGCAGGACGAAGTCCGAGCAGGAGAGTTCACTGCCTACGGCGGCGAGCTCACGGACGATCTGGAGCCGCATGGGGTCGGACAGCGCGTGCAGCACCGACTCCAGCCGGATCTCCTCACGCGCGGGATGCGGCAGATCACGGCCACTCGGGGTGGTGGCGGCGGTCGTCACGGCAGCTCCACTTCGTCCGGGACCTCGGCCTTCGCCCCGTCACCTTCGGCATCGTCCGGCGGCTTCACCCGACACCGTCATTGTACGAGAGACGTCGTAGTTTGACACTCACCGTACTACGAGGCTTATCGTACGACGCATACACCGGTCCCGCCACGAATGGAGTCGGTCGTGAGCGCTCTCTTCGAGCCCTGCGTCCTGCGCGAAGTCACCATCCCCAACCGGGTGTGGATGCCCCCGATGTGCCAGTACTCGGCCGCTCCCGAGGGCCCCTCGGCGGGCGCCCCGCACGACTGGCACTTCGCCCACTACGCGGCCCGCGCCACGGGAGGGACGGGACTGGTCATCGTCGAGGCGACCGCCGTCTCGCCCGAGGGTCGGATCTCCCCGTACGACCTGGGCATCTGGAACGACACCCAGGTCGAGGCCTTCCGTCGCATCACGCGTTTCCTCTCCGCGCAGGGAACGGTGCCGGCCGTGCAGCTCGGCCACGGTGGGCGCAAGGCCTCGACCGACCGCCCCTGGAAGGGCGGCGCCCCCGTCGGCCCGGACGCCCACGGCTGGCGGGCGCTGGCCCCGAGCGCGGTCGCGTTCGACGAGAAGCACCCGGTTCCCGACGAGCTGACGGTCGACGGGATCCGGGAGATCGTGGGCCAGTTCGCCGACGCGGCGCGCCGCGCCCTGGCGGCCGGCTTCGAGATCGTCGAGATCCACGGCGCCCACGGCTACCTCATCAACGAGTTCCTCTCCCCTCACTCCAACCACCGCACCGACGCGTACGGCGGCTCGCACGAGAACCGCACCCGGTTCGCCCTCGAAGTCGTCGACGCCGTACGGGAGATCTGGCCGCAGGACAAGCCGCTCTTCTTCCGCATCTCCGCGACCGACTGGCTGGAGGACGCGGGCTGGAGCGTGGACGACACCGTCCGCTTCGCCGCCGAGCTGCACGAGCACGGCGTGGACCTGCTCGACGTCTCCACGGGCGGTAACGCCTCCGGCGTGCGCATTCCCGTCGGACCCGGCTACCAAGTCCCGTTCGCCGCACGGGTGAAGAGGGAGACCCCGCTGGCCGTCGCCGCCGTCGGTCTCATCACCGGGGTGGAGCAGGCCGAGAAGATCGTCGCCAACGGGGAGGCCGACGCGGTGCTGCTGGGAAGGGAGTTGCTGCGCAACCCGTCCTTCGCCCGGCTCGCGGCACGCGAACTCGATGCCGAGGTCCACGTGCCCGATCAGTACCACCGGTCCGTGTAGGCGCCGGCCGGCGCGGAGACGGCGGAGCGGGGGCCGGCGCGGAGACGACGGAGCGAGGGCCGGCCTTCGGTGAGGGTGGTCGACGTGCCGTGCCACCATCCGTACCGAAGGCCGGACCCCTGCCCCGCCCGGTCAGGCGGCGCTCGGCGCGGCCCTGTCGGCCGTCACCTCGGCCGTCACCTCGGCCTCCGCTTCGGCGAGCAGCGCGATCAGGGTCGCGCGGGCACGTGCCACGCGGGAGCGGACCGTTCCGACAGGACAGCCGCTGACCAGAGCGGCGTCCGCGTAGGGCAGACCCATCATCTGGGTGAGGACGAACGCCTCGCGCCGCTCGCCCGGAAGCGCGGCCAGGAGTTCGAGCAGGGCGACGCCGTCGTCGAAGCCGGGCAGGCCGGTCGGCTGCGCGTGTTCCACCGCGGTCTGCCAGTCCGCGGTGCCTGTCGACCGTGGCCGGACGGCGGCGTACCGCAGGCTGTCGATCACCGCCCGGCGGGCGATGGACAGCAGCCAGGTCCGCGCCGACGAGCGCCCCTCGAACCGGTGCAGACTGCCCAGCGCCCGCAGGAACGTGTCCTGGGCGAGGTCCTCGGCGGCCTGTGGATCGGCGGACAGATGGGCGACATAGCGCACGACATCGCGGTGCAGCGCGCGGACGAAGCGCTCGACGGCGGCCGGATCACCGGCGCGGGCGGCCAGTGCCCAGGCGGTCGCCGACTCGTCGGCCGACACCGCTCGGCCGTCTTCGTTCCACCTCTCGTGTCCGGGGCGGGAAACAGGCAGGGCAGGAGTGATCACCAGGTGTCCTTCTCGGGTCATCCGTGATCCGGACGGGCGCGAGGCCCATGGGTCCGGTGGTGGGGTGCGGCCGTACAGGAGGTACGACCGGTGCCCGAAGCACACAGGTGGCGCTTCGGGGAGCGGGCTGTCTCAGGCGACAGCGGTCCCCACGGGCGGACCCCGGGAAGTGATCGCGTGAACGAGAAGGAGAAGGCGCGGGGCGCGGTCCGACGAGCGTCGGCGCACCCGGAGCGTCGGCCTGTACGGCGGCAGCGGAAGGGCGAGCAACAGCCGCAGGGGCGCGGCCAGTCGGCCGGCCACCGCCCGCAGGACACGGAACGCGGCGCGCTCACCGTGCCCGAGCCAGAGGCCGCACAGCAGCGCCGCGAGCAGGTGGGCGGCGAACATGCCGTACGACGAGGGCGAGCCCGCGTCGGCTCCCCAGGGGAACAGATGCACCATGGCCCCTGAACCCATGGTCCCGGAATCCATGGTCAGGGAACCCATGGAGCCCATGCCCATGGACCCGATATCCATGACATCCATAGAACTCATGCCCATCGAGCCCATGGCGTCCATCGACATGCCGTCCATGACGCCCCTGCCGGACTGAGCCGGTCCGGCACCCGAGCCCGTACCCGCGTCCGCGGCGAACGCGAGGGACTGGGCCATCGAGAACGCGCTGTGGAGGGCGCCCTGGGCGAGCACCACGACGGACACGACGAACGGAAGCCCGCGCTCACGGCCGGCCAGGCACCAGCCCGCTCCGGCCGTCCCCGTTCCCGCGCCCGCCAGCGCCCACCAGGCCACCGGGGAGCCGGACATCATCACGTGACCGAGGGCGGCGAGCACCACACAGACGGCCGCGAACATCACGGCCCGCAGCATGCGCGTACACCACCCGGCAGTCATGACGGCCTCATCCTCGCATCCGGGGCCCGGACGTCATGAACAGGTACGGAAATCCGCGGACGCGGGGCGGGTGGCGCACCCGTGATCCGGATCACGCGGTCCGGGCACCACCGCCCGGCATGGCGGCCGTCGTCCGGGGTAGTCACGGCAGCACCGTGGATGCACGGCCAGGACAGCGAGACCCTACGTACTGTAGGGTCCCGGCGGTGAGCGTCGTACGGCAGGGGGAGCCCGTGAAGGATCGCGACACCGGGCGCGCGGCACGCGGGCCGGCGTCCGTACTGGCACTGCTCGTACCGAGCCTCGGGATCGCCGCGCTGGGCGTCTACCACCTGTGCGGCTTCGACGTACACGCCCTGCACGGCCGCCCGCACCTCGGCGACGGACTGACCATGGCCGGGGTGATCACGGCCCTGGTCTCGGCGGGCGCGGCGCTCGGTGACCTCCTGTGGCGGGCGACCACGCGCGACCGTCCGCGCTGCGACGACGGAAAGCCGCGTCCGGGCGGACCGTTCGGGACTTCCGGCGGCGACCAGGGCGTCTCGCACCGCCCCTGAGGGATCCGCGACGGGCGCCGTCGAGAGGGACGAGCGACATGGAGACACCCGGCCCACCCCTGCCCACACCAGCTCACCCCCGCCGGCACCAGCCCTCCTCTGCCGAACCAACTCTCCCCGCCAAGACCGGTTCCCCCTGCCGAGACCGGTTCTCCCCCGCCGACACCGGCTCGGCCGTGGCCAAGACCGAGCCGCGGCCCGCCGGTTCCGTTCCGCGCCCACAGCCGGAGTCCGCCGCACCGCGTCCACGGCCGGAGTCCACCGCTCCGCGTCCATGGCCGGACCCCGCCCGCCGTCGGCGCCGAACGACGTCCGTCGGGCCGGCCCGACACGGACCCGCTCCCCGCATTCTCAACACCTCCTTACCTCTTCACCCCGCCTCTGACTGGCCATAACCTCCCCCTTCCCTACAAGATGTAGTGTTCCGGCCTCTGTCCCCACCGGTTCTCCCGGCCTCTCCCCAAGGTGATGCTCCACGGTGTCCGTACAACAGTCAGTGCTCATCCCGGAACAGCGGAACGCGAACCCGCGCCGCGGGGCCAGGTCCGCACGAGCAGGGGACGGAATCCGGCCACGAGCCGCCGCGTTCACGGTCTGGTATCTGCGGCTGCTCGCCGTCCTCAACATCGTCGCCGTGATCTCGCTGCCCTTCCGCGAAGAGGTGCACGAACACAACGGAGGCGAGTTCTTCACGCCCTATCTGGCCACCGCCGGGCTGATCTCGGCGGCGCTGGCCCTGTTTCTCGCACTCGTGATGCGGCGCCGCAAACGAGCCGCCTGGATCTTCAACCTGCTGTTCGCCGGACCGCTCCTGGCGCTCTACACCGCGGCGCTGACCCAGGAGCGCTACCGGCAGCACGTCTTCAACTGGATCTCGGCCCTGCTCACCGCTCTGTTCGTCCTCGCCCTCCTGCTGGGGCGCAAGGAGTTCCAGGCCGTCGGGGACCGCTCGAATCCCCGTCTCGCGCTGGCCGTCGGCGCGGGCGGTCTGCTCGTCAGCGCCACCCTCGGCACCCTGCTCGTCAGCGCCACCAACCGCGTCACGGGAACACCGCTGAGCGACCGGATCGCGTACACCCTGCTGCGTGGCATCAGCGTCGGCCCGCTCGCCGACCGGTTCGACAGCGTCGTCGCCCCCCGCTGGGTCGACATACTCGTCAACGCCTTGGTGGCCGCCACGTTCCTGCTGGTGCTCTACGCGTGCTTCCGTTCGCCGCGCGGTCTCGAACTCCTCGGCGAGGAGGACGAGACCAGGCTGCGAGCCCTGCTGGCCCGGCACGGGGAACGCGACTCGCTCGGCTACTTCGCACTGCGCCGTGACAAGGCCGTCATCTGGTCCCCGAGCGGCAAGGCGGCCATCGCGTACGGCGTCGGCGGCGGCGTGACCCTCGCCTCCGGCGACCCCATCGGCGACCCGGAAGCCTGGCCCGGCGCGATCGAGGCGTGGCTGCGGGAGGCACGGCGGCACGCGTGGACACCCGCCGTGATGGGCGCCGGCGAGGAGGCCGGGACCGTCTACGCCCGGCACGGCCTGGACGCCCTGGAGCTCGGCGACGAAGCCATCGTGGACCGGTCCGACTTCACTCTGGAGGGGCGCGCCATGCGGGGCGTCCGACAGGCGCACAAGCGGATCCGGCGCGCCGGTTACACGGTCCGCGTACGACGGCACGAGGACATCCCCGAAGCCGAGATGGCCGCGGCGACCGACAAGGCGGACCAGTGGCGCGACGGAGCTACCGAACGCGGCTTCTCCATGGCGCTCGGCCGATTGGGAGACCCCGCCGACGGACGGTGCCTGATGCTGGAGTGCCACGACAACGAAGGCGAGCCCCGGGCCGTGCTGAGCTTCGTGCCGTGGGGTGAGCGGGGACTCTCACTGGACCTGATGCGCCGCGACCGGAACTCCGACAACGGGCTCATGGAGTTCATGGTGATCGAACTGCTGCTGCGCGCCGAGGAGTTCGGCGTCGAGCGGATCTCCCTGAACTTCGCGATGTTCCGGTCCGTCTTCGAACGCGGTACCCGGCTGGGCGCGGGACCCGTGCTGCGGCTGTGGTGTTCGGTGCTGACGTTCCTCTCGCGCTGGTGGCAGCTCGAATCGCTCTACCGGGCCAACGCCAAGTACCGGCCGGTCTGGGAACCTCGCTATCTCCTGTTCGAGAAGAGCGCGGACCTTCCCCGTATCGGCATCGCAGCGGCCCGCGCGGAGGGCTTCCTCACCCCGCCGGCCATGCCCCGGTTCGCCTCCCGGCGACCGGCGCACCCGGACCGGCGGTCCCCCGAACCGCCCCCGGCGGCGTCCTCGGCCGACTCCGGTCGTCCCCTGTCGTCCGCGCCGCGCGACTAGACATTCGGCGCGAGCGGCCGCCGCGTTCCGTCGACACGCACGCCGGGCACCCAGGAGGGTGCCCGGCGGCGCTGTCTCACGACTCGCACCTCCCCCGGCCGGGTCCTCCCGTCGGCGGCGTCGCTGCGGCCGACCGTCGGGAAACGGCCGTTCGCTCCGTAGTTGGCCGGACCGACGCCGTCGACGGGACGGCTCCCGGGCGTCACTGTCAGTGCCGTGGTGCACACTCACGATCAATGGCCGTACGCCTGGGGAGGACACCGTGTTCAGGGGGATCGACGAGGTCGACTGGGCCTCGATGGAGCATGCCTACGGAAGCGCCGCGGACGTGCCGGAGCTGCTGCGGGCACTCGCCTCGCCGCTCCCCCAGGACCGGGAGACCGCGCTCGACGGGATGTACGGAGCCGTGCACCACCAGGGCGATGTGTACGACTCGACGCTCGCGTCCGTCCCCTTCCTCTTCGCGCTCGCCGGACACCCCGGACTTCCCGACCGGGGCGGAATCGTGGAACTGCTCGCCAGCATCGGGGGATCGGAGGACGGGGAGATCCTCGGGGACGGCTTCGGGGACGGCGAGGACGGGGCCGGAGGCGGACAGGGCGCGGAGGACCCCGAGGACGACAACTACGCGATGGCGCACGCCGCGGTCCGGGCGGGTGCCGCGGTCTTCCTCGGCCTCGTCACGGACGCGGACCCGGAGGTGCGCCGCGCCGCGTCGTCGGCGCTCGTACGCTTCCACGACGAACCGCCGCACGTCCTGGCCCTGTTGAGCGAGCGGCTGCGGGACGAACAGGAGGACGGTGTCCGGCTGGCACTGGTCGAGAGCCTGGGGCTCCTCGCCCGGCTGCACGGCGGTTGCACGGCCGCTGCGGTGGACTGTCTGGTGTCGCTGTGCGGCTCGCCGCACGATCCGGGACTGCGGCTCGCGGCGCTCGGACAGCTCGCCTCGTGCGCCCCCGAACGGCTGCCCGCCGACCTCGTACCCACCGTCGTCGCACTGCTCCACACCAGGTCACAGGGGATCCGGCCGTCCACAGAGCCCGTCCGGACGTCCACCGACACCCTCATCGGCAGTCTGCGCCGTATGCGCCCCGCGGACGAGGAGGGCGCTCAACTCCTCCGGACGCTCCACAAGGCGCTCGGCGCCCGCACCACGGACCGGATCGCCCTCCTCGAGGGACAGTTGAGCAGCCGGACCACGGCCGACCGGTGCAATGCCGTGTGGATGTCGGCGGGCCTGTTCCGTGAATGGCGGGCCTCTTACGAGGAACCGGTCGCGCTGATCGGTGAGCAACTCGGCTCCGACGAGGAGCGGTTGCGCTGCGCCGCGGTGTCCGTCCTGGAGTTCCTGTTCACTCTGGCGGCTCCGGCGGCCGACCGGCTCGCCGCCCTCGTGGAGTCGGGCACGGACTCCCGGGGGCGAAGCACGGCGACCCTGGACCGCCCCCTCAAAACCCTCGCCCGCTGCGGGGACGCGCGGGCGGTGCCGGCCCTCGCCGAGGTGCTGCGCCACCCGGTCGTGCCGAACGAGACAGGTGACACGGTCGGACATCTGGGCCCGGTGGCGGCGCCCCTGGCTCCGCTGCTGCGCGAGCGGCTGGCCGAGGTCCCGCTCGACTCCCCGGACACCTACGACCGAGCCGCGCCGCTGCTCCGCGGACTCGGCACACTGCGGTACGCCGCGGCCGTACCGGAAGTGCTGCGGCTGCTGAACGGCACACCGCGCGAACTGCGGCTCCGGGACGCTCTGGTGAAGGCGCTGGCCAGGACGCTCGGCGCTTTCGGTCCGCGGGCGCGTGAGGCCGTACCGTCGCTGCGGGACCTGCTGACGGGCGAGAACGCCGTGGCGGCGGCCGACGCGCTGCGGTCCGTGGAGGGGGACGTGGAGGCCGTCCTTCCGGTGCTGCTCGGGGCGCTGGCCCCGGAGGGGGCCCCGGGAAGCCGCCGGGCGGCGGCCGAGGCCCTCAGCCGTAGGGGGGCGGCGGCCCAGGCTCTCGGTCGTATGGGGGCGGCGGCCGCGCCCGCGCTCCCCGGACTGCGCCGCCTGACGGACTCCGCCGGAGTGTGGGAGCGGACGGCCGCCGCCTGCGCCCTGTGGGACATCGCCGGAGATCCGGAACCGGTCCTGCCGGTGTTCCGTGAAGCCTGGCGGCAGAACCCGTACACCCGGGGCACCATCGCCGCGTGCCTCGTCCGGATGGGCGTCGCGGGCGCACCCGTCCACGACCTTGTCCGTACGGAACTGGCCTCGCCCCGGCGGCACCGGGCCCGCTCCGGCGGTCACGGCAGCCACGACGTGCTCGATGACGAACTGCTCCTGCGGGCCTGCCGGACGGCGCTGGAGGCCTCGTGACGAGACCGCGGACCCGGGGATCCGCAGACCCGGGATCCGCGGGGTGGTGCCGGCACGGGGTACCGAGGGTGAGGAGGCCGAATCCGGGGATCCGCAGCAGCGGAGCCGGCACAGCCTGCCGAGGGCGACGAAGCCGCAGCCCGGATGCCTGCGGCAGAGTGGCGGGGTCGCGCGCGGGGGCGCTCGGACCGCGGTCGCGGCCGAGGGGCACGGGGTGCCGGGGTGTGACGCGGGCGAGCGGCCCGAGCCTGCGCCCGCTCAGCTCGTCATCCGGCCCCACAGCGGTCCGATCCGGTCCCACTCCTCGTCCCATCGGTCCATGCGCCGGCGTTCCAGCCGGCCGCGGAGAAGACGGCCGACGGCGAAGGGGACGCCCGCCACGCCCGCGCCCGCGAAGATGCCGATCAGCCAGGCCCGCAGCCGGGCCACCTCCACCGTGGTGGGCTGGTTGACGAGACGCCCGTCGGGATCGGTCCACACCAGGACCGGGGTGTCCGCCGAGGTGCCCGCCGCGACCCGTACCTGGCCGGAGCGAAGGGTGCCGTCCGGCGCCGTCCAGCGGACCTTCGTCCACACGACGCGACCGGTGAGCCCGTTCGTGCCCGCGTCCGGCGCGTCCTCGACGAGCTGAGCGGTGACGGTGCGCGACTCCGCACGATCCCGCGCGAGACTGTTCTCCACGGCGTCGACGGTCACCAGGCCCGAGACCACACCGCCGAGCACCGTGAACACCCCGGCGGCGAGCATGATCCAGGCCTCCAGGACATCGCTTCGCCGCCGCAGCGGGTTGCGCCGCCACCGCCACAGCCAGACCTTCGGACCACGGAACGCCGCCATCAAGGGCATCCTCCTCACGACCGCACGGACACGCCACATCCCCCTCCCTTACGCGCGCACTCCGCGCGATGCTCACTCCCCGTGCCCGCCGGCTCGTCGGGCACGGGGCCGGCGGGCAACGGCACGGCGTGCCGGCGGCCGCGGGACTCTCCCGCGAGCGGCCCAAAGAGCGGCACAGCGCGCCCTCGCCGCCCACCGACACGGCACGTCCGACCTGCGCAAACGCCAGGCCCAGGGGTGACTGTCAGTGCCGGGGTGCAGACTGGCCGGTAGCGTAGACAACGACGTCGCGGAGGTGGCCGGCCATGGCCGACGTACTGCTCACGGTAGGCACCCGCAAGGGGCTCTTCATCGGGCGACGGCGCGGCGGCGCCTGGGAGTTCGACGAGAGTCCGTACTTCAACGCGCAGGCCGTGTACTCGGTCGCGATCGACTCGCGCGGCGAGAGGCCGCGGCTGCTGGCCGGCGGGGACAGCGCCCACTGGGGCCCGTCCGTGTTCCACTCCGACGACCTGGGCCGTACGTGGACCGAACCCGGGCGCCCCGCGGTCAAGTTCCCCAAGGAGACGGGCGCCTCGCTGGAACGGGTGTGGCAGCTGCATCCGGCGGCCGCCGAACCGGGCGTCGTGTACGCGGGGACGGAACCGGCCGCGTTGTACCGCTCGGAGGACCGGGGCGAGTCCTTCGAACTCGTCCGCCCCCTGTGGGAACACCCCACCCGCTCGAAGTGGGTCCCCGGAGGCGGCGGCGAGGGGCTGCACACCATCCTCACCGACGAACGCGACCCGCGGGCCGTGACGGTCGCCGTGTCCACGGCCGGGGTCTTCCGCACCGCCGACGGCGGTGCGAGCTGGGAGCCCGCCAACTCCGGTGTCTCCGCCGTGTTCCTGCCGGATCCGAACCCCGAGTTCGGCCAGTGCGTGCACAAGGTCGCGCGCGACGCCGCGAACCCGGACCGGCTCTATCTGCAGAACCACTGGGGGGTGTACCGCAGCGACGACGGGGCCGGGCAGTGGACCGACATCGGCGCGGACCTGCCGTCCACCTTCGGGTTCGCGGTGGCGGCGCATCCGCACCGCGGGGACACGGCCTACGTCTTCCCGATCAACGCCGACGCAGACCGGGTTCCGGCCGACCGGCGGTGCCGGGTCTTCCGGACGGACGACGCCGGCAGGACCTGGGAACCGCTGACCGCGGGACTCCCCTCCGAGGACCACTACGGCACGGTGCTGCGCGACGCGCTGTGCACGGACGACGCGGACCCGGCGGGCGTGTACTTCGGCAACCGCAACGGCGAGGTGTACGCGTCCGCGGACGACGGCGACAGCTGGCAGCAGCTCGCCTCACATCTCCCGGACGTCCTGTGCGTCCGCGCGGCGGTCATGGCCTGAGACCCGGGAGGCTCCGGCGGCCCACCGCGACGGGCGCCTGCCGGGGTGCCCGGTGCCGAGGGTGCCCGGTGCCGAGGGTGCCCGGTGCCGAGGGTGCCGGCCCGGCTCACCGGAGAGTCGGGACCTCCCGACGTCCGACGGCTGGATGGCTTCACAGGCGTCGAGCGCGCTCTCCGCACTCGATCGGGTGCGGAGAGCGACCGACGACCGTCCAAGCACCGGAGGCCCCGGCCTCCCCTGTGAGGCCAGGCCGGGAACACTCCGCGTGGCTGCTGTCAATCGGCATCGGCCGTCTGCGTCCGAGCGACGCCGGCGATCTCGTCGTACTCCTTCTGCAGGTGATCCGGACGCCCCGCCTGGACCGTCAGGAATCCGCCGATCCCGAACAGGCCGCTGTTCTTCCGGGCCGCGAGCTTCTCCTCGAAGACCGGGCGCGGCATCCCTTTGGTGTAGAGGGACTTGCCCATGAGCGGAAGCGGGATCCTCACATTGGCTTCGGGTTCACGCACCGTGCCCGGCGGGTCCTCGCCCTTCTCGACCTGTTGCATCGCCTCGAAATACCTGCGCCGCAACAGGGTGATGCCCTTGTCGCTGCGCCCCAGACTCTCCGTGGTCCGGTCCGCGACGACCCCTTGGCCGACCCATGCGGCGAAGTCCTGGTTCCCGGTGTGCGAGGTGAGGATCTCGCCGGTCACCGGGTCGGTGAGCGGGCCGTACCAGAACGGAATGCTGTCCTGCTCCTGCTTCCCGGCGGGCACGTCGTCCGGCAGCACCGAGTACTGCCACGTGATGTTGAACGTGCGCCGGTCGTCCATCGGGACGCGGAACTCGATCGTGTTTCCTGAGGCGAGCGTGTAGGGCCAGAGGCAGAGGATGCCACCCTCGGTCACATCGTTCGTGCCCGCGTACGTTCCCTTGGGCGGAACGACGGGAGTCTCCACGACCCGGCCGTTGACGAAGCCGTGCTCGAACTCCAGGAAGTCGATGGACAAGTGACTGGGCACGTACTCGGGGTCATCCGGGTTGCTTCGTACGGCGTTGCCGTTCAGGTGCAGCCACTCGAAGTGCACGGGGTCCATGCCGTTCTCATGGCACTGGAACCAGTTGCAGGGGAGCTCGGTCATGATGATCTCGACGAAGCCGTGACCCCAGCTGAAAGGCTCGAAGTCGGGCAGCAGCGGCGCCTGGTCCGGACCCATGTAGGCCCAGATCAGACCGCCGAGTGTGGCCGTGGGGTAGGCGGTGACGCCGGCCTTGTCGCGGAACCCTCCTGACGGGCCCGCCTCTTCGAACGGCTGGCTGGCGCACCGTCCTTCCGAGTCGAACGCCCAGCCGTGGTACGGGCACCTCATGACGTCGCCGTCGACCCATCCGACACTCAGGTCGGTGCCCCGGTGGGGGCAGTGGCGGGCGATCAGACCGTGGCTTCCGTCCGGCTTGCGGAACAGCACGAGGTCTTCGCCGAGCAGCTTGACGGGTTTGACTCTTCGCCGGCTCAGTTCCAGGATCGGCGCGACCGGATGCCAGTACCGGCGCAGCAGTTCGCCCATCGGCGTACCGGGCCCCACTTCCGACAGGATCTGGTTCTTCTCGGCTGAGAGCATGTTGGTCCCTTCACCTTGCGGAATGCGGTCGTACGGGAACTCCGGACAGTCCATTGCGCGAATGGACTGTCACACCGAGGAATGTCGTGCCGTCACCACTGCGCCCAGGACGCCGTTCCCGCACCACGTCCGGCAGGAGACACCCGGCCGTGGATGACACCCCCGCCGTCGAGGCGTCCCCCGTTGGGGCGGCCGGCTCCGGAGCCCACGGAATCAGGGTCACGCTCGCGATCCCGGACACAGCCATCATGCTGCGACCGGCACCGCTTTATCCACCCACAGCTTTTTGACCCAAGAACGGCATGCCTTATTGAACTTGCGCTGGTGAGCGGGCATTTGCCGTGGAGCGGGCCAGGAGACGCGTAGGGGCCCGTCCTGGCCACCGACCACGGAAGGCCGGTCATACACGTACACGCAAAGCGAACCTCAAGTCTCCCTCAAGTGATCACATTGTGAGATCGTTCCGTCGCAAGATGACCACGAACTGGCACCACCATGACTACGCCAACACAGGGGCATGACACCCCCTGCGGATATCACCAACGGCACCGGACCACGCCTGACCAGCCGTTCCACCAGCCGTTCCACCAGCCGAGATGGACCTGGACGCCGCACCTCGACGTCCCAGGTCCGAACCATGCACCGAGCACCACCGCACACCACGACTCACGGGGGTCGGTAACACATGTGGAACTTACGATGAACGCGAAAGCACTGCGGGTGCTCCTGACAAAACGACGAGCCTCGGTGGCACCGGAAGCCCACGGGCTCAGGCGCCCCAGCGGCAAGGGCCGGCGCGCGGCCGGACTCGCCCAGCATCAAGTCGATCTCCTGCTCAACCGCGGCCCGGGAACCTACCAGCGCCTTGAGTCGGGGAAGTACAGGAACCCTCCCGTCGACCTGCTGCACGACCTCGCTCGCCTCTTGGGCCTCTCCGAGCTGGAATGGATCACGCTGTGCCGTTACGCCGGCATCGGCGATCCACCCTGTCCTCTCACTCCACAGTCCGGCGAACAGGTTCCCCACCTCTGGAACGACGCCGTCAAGGGCATCTCCCACGCGGCATGCGTCATGAGCGCCTCGTGGAACATCCTTGCCCACAACCAGCCGTTCGAAGACATCTTCCCTCCCGGGAAATGCCCCACGAACACGATGCAGTGGATGCTGTTCGACGGCCGGCATCTGCTCTCCAACTGGACCACCGCCTGGGCGCCACACCTCCTGTCCCTTCTGCGCGCCGACCTGGCCGCCCGCCCCGAGGACGAGGTTCTGCGCCGGCTCGAATCGGCCGTCATCGCGGACCCCACCGCTGGGCAGCTCTACGAATCGGCCGGCGTGGTCGTCCACCCCTATGAGGTGGAGCGCCCCCTGCTGCATGCCCGGCTCGGCCCGGGTTCGATCAACATGTGCGTGGCACAGCCCCTGTCGTCCCCCGGAGCACGTCTGTGCATCCTCATCTTCACGCCCGTCGACCACTCCCCCGGCCCGGCTCCCAGAAGCCAGGAGTCGGCCATCTCCCTCATTGAGCAGGTGAAGGTACCCGCCTGAGAACGGCGGACGACTTCGGCCAGGCGCGGCCATACGGTTCTCCCACCACCCGGGAACCGTATCGTCGCGCCTCCTTCTCATTCCTCCGTGAGGCAGCGAATAACCCAGCTGTCTTTTGGGAGTAAAAGACGGCAGTGGATAACACCGCACCAGCCACGTGATGATTACCGGGGTGAGCACGCCGTGCAGTCCCCGACTGGTCGGTGGTCCACCGTACGTCCTGCCGCAGTCGGTTCCGACGCAACGGCACCTCCATCGAACGGGAGTTGCGGCCACCCCTCTGTATCGGCAGCCCCGATGCAGTCCACCTATCGCCGCCGGCGTTTCCCTAACGGAGGGCTTACTGATGCGAACTTCCGCTGTCAAGAGCGTGCTGTTTGTCGGAGGGAAGCGGACCGAGGCACTCGAGGCAGCCCGGAACTCCGGTCTGCAGGTCATCTACGTGGGCCCCAAGACCGACATGACCGCACGGCATCACGAACTGGTCGACGCGGCGTTCCTCTTCCCTGAGTTCTCTCCCGAACTCGCCCTGCGTGCCGCCATCGCGCTGCGGGAACTCATTCCGTTCGACATCGCGTACACCGCCGGCGACCTGTACCTGGAGACGGCCGCACGGATCAATCATGAACTCGGCCTGAAATCGAATCCGCTGCGCACGGTCTCCGCCGTCAACGACAAGGCTCTTATGCGGGACATCCTGCGCGACACGGGCGTGCACCAGGTTGCGTCCGCGAAAATCCGCAATCGGCTCGACCTTGAGGAATTCGTCACGTCGAACGGCTTCCCGCTCATCCTCAAGCCCACTCGGGGCAGCGCGAGCGAAGACGTCCGCATCATCTCCGACGCCACCGAACTCGCCGACGTGGCCGCCGGGCTGGAGTCCGCCGGGAACGCTTCCTCCGACAGTGCGGCGCGCTGGGTGGCCGAGGAGTTCCTGGAAGGACGGGAATTCAGCGTCGAGACACACAGTGCCGCCGGTGAGCACCAGATCCTCGCCGTCACCGAGAAGTTCAAGACCGAGAGCTTCGTCGAGATCGGCCACGTGGTGCCTGCGCGGATCACCGCCGAGGAACACACCATGCTCACCGACGAGACGAAGGCCGTCCTGACCGCCCTCGGCGTGGAGGAAGGGCCGGCCCACACCGAACTGATCCTCACGGCCAAAGGCCCCGGCCTCGTCGAGACACACACCCGTCCCGGGGGCGACGCGATCGTGGAACTGATCCGGATCGTGGCGGGATACGACATCCACGAGATGACCTTCTCCTGGCTGTCCGGAGAGCGCGCGGACGTGTCGCACAAGCCGCTGGCCGGGGGTGCGGCCATCTGGTTCCTCACGGCCGAGCAGGGCCGGGTGACGGCCGCCGGGGGCGAGGCGGAGGCCCGGACGTCCGAGGGAGTTCAGTTCGCCTCGCTCTCGGCGGCCGTGGGTGACGTGATCTCCGAGGTCCGCAGCTCCGCCGACCGGCACGGCGAAGCGCTCGCTGTCGGCGAGGACGCGGACAGCGCGCTGCGGAACGCACGGGAAGCCGTGGCCCGGTTCCTGGTCGAGGTCGAGCCGCTCAACCCCGCGGGAGACCCGGTTCAGGGCTGACACCAGGAGTGTCGGCCGGCCCCGCCCGAGTCCCGGCCGGCCTCATGACGTCCCTCCGACAGAAGAACCAAGGAAACGAGCAGACATGACGACGAACCCCACACCCGCCGGCGCGCCGACGCCCGAGAAGCCGCTCCTGCTCCTGGTGGGCAGCGGAGGCCGGACATGGCGCGAGTACGTGCTGCGGGCCATCGTGACCAAGTACCGGCTGCACCTCCTGTGCCCCGCGCCGCCCTCCTGGGAGAAGCCGTACATCGACGGGTACACCGTGGTCGACACGCTGGACGCCCCGGCGATGGCCGACATCGCCCGCGCGCGCACCGAGAGCTTCGCCGGCGTGCTGACCTATGAGGAAACGCGCGTCGAGTCCGCCGCCGAGCTGGCCACCGCGCTGGGGCTGCGGACCAGTCCGCGAGCGGCCGTGAACGCCTGCCGCGACAAGTACCTCGGCCGCCAGGCCCTCAAGGAGAGGGGCGTGCCGCAGGCCGAGTCCATCGCCGTCACCGATCTGGCGCAGGCCCAGGAAGCCGCCGAGCGGATCGGCTACCCCGTGGTGGTCAAGCCCCGTGCGCTCTCGGCCAGTTGCGGAGTGACCTTCGTGCCCGGGCCGCAGCAGCTGGAGGAGGCCTACCGGGAGGCGGGCAGGATCTGGTTCGACGAGGTACCTCGCTCCGAAGCGCCCATCCTCGTCGAGGAGTTCCTCGACGGGCCGGAGATCAGCGTGGAGGCCCTCTGCCGCGACGGGCAGGTCACCGCTCTGTTCGTGGCGCGCAAGGAGCTCGGCTACGCCCCCGGCTTCGAGGAGGTCGGCCACACCGTCCGGGCGGACGACCCGCTCCTGCACGACGAGACGCTGCTCAAGGTCCTTCAGGACGCCCACACCGCGGTGGGCCTCACCGACACCGTGACCCACACCGAGCTCCGGCTGACCGCGGCCGGACCGAAGGTCGTGGAGATCAATGCCCGGATCGGCGGCGACCGGATCCCCTACCTGGGCGGACTCGTCACCGGGATGGAGATCGGGCTGGTGGCCGCGGACCTCGCCGCCGACGTGGTGCCGGACATCCCGCGGACCACCGGCTCGGCGACGGCCGGCGTCCGCTTCCTCTACCCGGAGCGGGACCTGAAGCTCGAGTCCATCGAGATCGACGAGGCCAAGCTGCCCGCGTCGATCCATGAAGTGACGCCCCTGGCGGACCCGGGCAGGGAGCTCTGGCTCCCGCCCGTGGACAACGCGCGCTCGCGCTACGCCCTGGTCATCGCCGTTGCCGAGACCGAGAAGGACTGCGCTGCCGCCCTGGACGAGGCGGCCGCGGCGGTGACGGCCACGGGCGTCCCGCTCTCCTGACACCAGAGAGCAGCAGTTCTCACCACCCACCATCGAATCCTGGGGGAAAGCACAGTGCCGAGAATCATCGCCATCGTGTCCGGTGGCATGGATTCCGTGACCATGGCTCACCAGCTCAAGGAGCAGGGCAACGATGTCCACCTGCTGTCGGTCGACTACGGCCAGCGCCACCGCAAGGAGCACGACTTCGCCGCGGCTGCGGCCGAGCGGCTCGGAGCGGCGCACCAGATCGCGGACCTGAGCGCCGTTGGGGCCATGTTCCGCGGCTCCTCGCTCACCGACCCCACGGTCGATGTGCCCGAGCAGACCTGGGACGGGTACGGCGAGAGCCCCAACATCGTGCCGAACCGCAACGCGCTGCTGCTCGCCGTCGCCTTCGCGATCGCGGTCGTGGAGAAGGCCGAAGCGGTGGCGATCGGCATCATGGCCGGCGACGCCACGTCGGTCCCCGACAGCACCCCCGCCTTCCTCGACTCCTTCA
Source organism: Streptomyces sp. NBC_00659 (assembly GCF_036226925.1). Lineage (NCBI taxonomy): Bacteria > Bacillati > Actinomycetota > Actinomycetes > Kitasatosporales > Streptomycetaceae > Streptomyces > Streptomyces sp. NBC_00659. Next base: position 1,597,915 of record NZ_CP109031.1, read on the forward strand.
TCGCCATGGAGCGACTCGCGACCAAGGGGTACGCACATCCCGAACTCGACCTGCTCGCTCCGCTGGCGGGGCTGCAGAAGAGCGATGTCGTCCTGCTCGGCGAACAGCTCCGCGTCCCGTGGACCCGGACGTGGACGTGTCTGCGCGGCGAAGAGGCGCACTGCGGCCGCTGCGCGGCCTGCTGGGAGCGCCAGGAAGCCTTCACCGACGCCGGAGTCGACGACCCGACCACCTACCAAGGGAACAGAGGATGACTCTCCGTATCACCAAGCAGTTCGCCTTCTCGGCCAGCCACCAGCTGGACGGCCTGCCCGACGGACACCAGTGCGGTCGCCTGCACGGCCACAACTACCAGGTGGAGATCGAGCTGAGCGCCCAGCGGGACCAGCTCACTGCACCCGGATTCGTGCGCGACTACGGCGATCTGTCCGGATTCAAAGGGTGGATGGACGAATTCCTCGACCACCGGCACCTGAACGACGTGGTGAAGGAACAGAATCCGTCGGCCGAGAATCTCGCCGTGTGGATCTACGAGCAGTGGTACACGGTCTATCCGGAACTCACAGCCGTACGCGTCTCCGAGACGCCGAAGACCTGGGCCGAATACCGTCCCTGATTCTCCATCGCGCACGTCACCTGCAACAGAATTCAGTGAAGGGGGTGGTGCCTTGTGGAACCGGAGCTTGTAGTCAATGAGATCTTCGGCCCCACCTAGCGCCTTTCAAGGCGAAGGGCGCTCGATCGGCCGTCGATGTGCATTTGTGCGACTGGGCGGCTGCAATCTCTCCTGCCGGTGGTGCGACACTCCGTACACCTGGGACTGGACAGGATCCAGTGACACGGGAATCAAGTTCGACCCCAAGAAAGAACTCCACCGGATGCCGGTCGGCACGGTCGCGGAGAAACTGCTCGCCTACGGTGTCGAGCTGGTCGTCATTTCCGGCGGAGAGCCTCTCAACCAGCAGAATCGACTCGTTCCGCTCGTCGATGAACTGATGCGGCACGGCGTCGAGATCGAGATCGAGACCAATGGCACGCGGGTTCCCGACGAGCGTCTGATCGAAGCCGGCGTACGTTTCAACGTCTCCCCGAAGCTTTCGCACGCGGGAGATCCTGTCGAACAGCGCATCGTTCCCGATGCCCTGCGGAGCCTGGCCCGGCTTCCCTCCAGCACATTCAAGTTCGTCTGCCGGGAATTGGCCGACCTCGACGAAGTGGCCGAAGTGGCGGACGCGTTCGGCATCACCTCGGTCTGGATCATGCCGGAGGGGCAGACCGGCGAAGAGGTAAACGGCCACATGCAAAAGCTGGTGTCCACCGTCATCGACCGTGGCTGGAACACCACAACCAGGCTGCACACTCTGGTCTGGGGACAGAAGAGGGGTGTCTGAGGGTGCTCGACAAGATGATCGAGGATGAAATCCTTACCGTCCGTCCCGGTATCGCCGAAGAGGCCGTGCCGGATCCGCTCGAGGGCCTGGCCCGGGCACTTCTCACGGAGATAGGTGAAGACCCGGACCGCGAGGGTCTCCGGGACACGCCGGCACGCTACGCGCGTTGGTGGCGCGAGTTCACCAACTACGACCCCGGCACCATCGACACGCTCTTCGAGACGACGTCCTCGGGGCAGATGGTGGTGGTCTCGGACATCAAGGTGTGGTCGCTGTGCGAGCACCACCTGCTGCCCTTCAACTGCTCGCTGACCATTGCCTATCGCTCCGCCAAACAGCTGCTCGGGCTGTCGAAGTTCGCCCGGATCGCTCATCAGCACGCCCACCGGCTGCAGGTCCAGGAGCGTCTGGTGTCGGGCATCGCGGAAGACGTCATGCGCATCACCGAAGCACCGGACGTCGCCGTCATCGGCCAGGGCGAGCACCTGTGCATGACCATGCGTGGGATCAAGACCGTCGGCCTGATGACCTCCACCTCGTTCCACGGGGTGTTCGCCGAGGACAGCTCCGCCCGGTCCGAGCTGCTGTCCCTCGCGCGCGGGGTCTGAAGTCCCGGCAGTGATCGGGCCGCCGTGGGATTCCCGGGCCCGGTCGGTTCCCGCGGACGGCCTGCGCAACGTCAGTTCGTCGTCGCGTCAAGAGAGTGGAACACCTTCATGTCAGACACGTTTCCTGTGATCGACCTCCGGGACGCCGAACGCGGCCCTGAGGCACGGGCCGAGTTCCTGGACCGTCTACGACGGGCCGTCCACGACATCGGCTTCTTCCAGCTGGTCGGGCACGGCGTGACCGGTGCGGCCGAACTGCTGGACCTGTCCCGGGAGTTCTTCGCGCTGCCGGATCAGGAGCGCCGCGAGCTGGACATCCTCAACTCCCCTCATTTCCGCGGCTACTCCGAGCTCGGCCGGGAACGGACACGCGGTGTGCCCGATCAGCGCCAACAGCTCGACATCGGGCCCGAACGGCCCGGCGGACGCCCGGCCCCGGGTGAGCCGGCGTATCGCTGGCTGGTCGGCCCCAACCAGTGGCCGGCCGGCCTGCCGGGCCTGCGGCCCGCCGTCATCGACTGGATGGACCAGCTGACGGGCGTCTCCCACCGACTGCTCAACCTCATTCTCGAGTCGCTGGAGACGTCTGCGGACTTCCTGGACACGGTCGTCGATCCCGATCCACAGGTCCACTTCAAGCTGCTGCACTACCCGGGTCCCGCCGAGTCGGTGGACATCGACCCCTCGGACCAGGGAGCGGGCATCCACAAGGATCTCGGGCTGCTCACCCTGCTGGTCCAGGACGATGTGGGCGGGCTCCAAGTGGCCGTCGAGGACGACCACTTCGTGGACGTGCCGGTGGTCCCGGACGCGTTCGTGGTGAACCTCGGCGAACTCCTCGAGGTCGCCACGCGCGGCTATCTCAGGGCCACCGTCCACCGGGTCGTCCGCCCGGCGCCGGGGGTCGACCGGTACTCCATGCCGTTCTTCTACAGCCCTCGCCTCGAAGCGTCGATGCGGCCGCTCCCGAGCCGCCACGTCAGCGAGGCGGGCGGTGTGGTCGTCGACCCGGACAATCCGCTGTTCGCCTGCTACGGCGACAACGTGATGAAGGGCCTGACCCGGGGGTTCCCGGAACTGATCGCCCGCCACCACCCCGAGCTGCTGACCGCGGCCGGCCAGTGAGGGTCGGACGGACCACGCCCCGGCAGCACTCTCCCGAAGGAGCAAAGCAGTTGAGCAACCGCAAGCCGGCCGTTCTCCTGGTCGACCCTGTGTCGGTCGGAGCGGGCTACAAGCAGGCGGTCCGGGACATGGACATGGACGTCGTGTCCCTCTTCACCAACGAACCGGCGGACCTGAGGGCGACCTGGCCGGACCACGCCAAGGGCGACGACGCCTCCCTGTACGCCACCGAGGCGGCCGAGGTCCTGACCGCTCTCACGGGGCTCGACCAGGAGATCAAGGCCGTCGTCCCGGGCTCGGAGTCCGGGGTGCACCTCGCGGGTGTCATCGCGCACGAACTGGGCCTGCCCTGCAATGACGTCGAGCTGTCACGGGCCAGGCACGACAAGGCCCTCATGCGCGACCACGCCGCCTCGCAAGGGCTCCGTATCCCGGCCTACCGCCTGGTGCGCGACCCCTCCGAGGTCCACGAGGCCGCCGAGAGCATCGGCTACCCGGTCATCGTCAAGCAGCGCGAGGGCGCCGGCTCCATCGGCGCCACGCTGGTGCCCGACACCGCGAGCGCCGAGAACTTCGAAGTCGTCGACAGGACCAACTACTTCGGCTGGACGGTCGACGCCTGGCTGGTCGAGGAGTACATCCGGGGACGCGAGTTCGCGGTCAACGCCTTCAGCAGCGACGGCGACCACCGGGTGATCGACATGTGGGAGTACCGCAGGCCCGACGACCGGGACTACGACTTCCCGCTGTGGGACAACGTCCAGGCCGTGCCGGACGATCCCGACTGGGCGAGGATCGAGGAGTACGTCGTCCGGGTACTCACCGCGTTCGGGGTGCACCGCGGTCCCAGCCACACCGAGGTGAAGGTCAACGCGGACGGCGTCTTCCTGATGGAGGTGGCCGCCCGGCTCCCCGGCGGCCCCGCCACCGACCAGTGGTCGGAGTTCACGGACATCCGTCCGTTCCACGACACCCTGGAGTGCTACCTCGGGCGGCGACCCGCCGTCATGGACAAGCCGGTCAACAGCCGCGCCATGTTCGGGGCGATCGCCATCCACAACGAGGTCGGCCCCGGCACCCTCGTGGCCATGCACGGCCTGGAGCAGGTCAAAAACCACCCCGGTGTCGACAAGGTCCTGGTCTCCTACCAGCCGGGCGATCATGTGCCGCTCACCCGCGACATCCTGTCGATCCCGCTGGGCGCCTGGGTCTCCGGCCCGGACCAGGAATCGGTCGTACGGGTGCTCGCGGAGATCAGGGCCATGGTCGACCTGGAGATCACGCCGGACACGCCGGCCGTCTGACTGCGTCCGCCCCGTTCCCGGGCGGTTCTCGCGATCCCATCCCATCAGCACAGGAAGAAGGACTCAGCATGGACATCAGCAAGATCGACGAGACACTCGGCAAGTTCCTGGCCGAGAACTACACCCCTGAGCGCATCGAGCAGCTGGCGGACCGGTTCCACCACAAGGGAGTGGTGAAGTTCGACAAGGACGCGCGGCTCGTGCCCGAGGAGATAATGACCGCCGTCCGCGCGGAGGCCGACCAGCTGATCGGCGAGCACAAGGAGCGCCGGGACCTGCTGCTGCGCACCACGGGCAACACCCCGCGCAAGATGAGTGTGGTCAAGAGCGAGGACATCGAGCAGAGCGAGCTCATCCGCACCATCGCCACGTCGGAGTCGTTCCTCGGCTTCCTCGGGCGCGTGGCCCGTGAGCCCGTCATTCCCCAGGTCTCCGAGGACGAGCGCTACCTGATCACCCACCAGGAGTTCAAGGCGGACACCCACGGATGGCACTGGGGCGACTACAGCTTCGCCCTCATCTGGGCCCTGCGGATGCCTCCCATCTCGTGCGGCGGCATGCTCCAGGCCGTCCCGCACACCCACTGGGACAAGACCGACCCCCGTATCAACGAGACCCTCTGCGAGCGTCGGATCGACACGCACGGCCTCGTCACCGGGGACCTCTACCTCCAGCGCACCGACACCACGCTGCACCGGACCGTTCCGCTGACCGAGGACGGCGCGGCCCGCACCATCCTCAACATGACCTGGGCCGGCGAGCGTGACCTCGACAAGCCGCTGATCGGCAACGACCGCTGGTGGGAGGACCCGGAGGCGAAGGCCGCGCAGTCGATGATGTAAGGCCGGCTGCCGACCTGGAGGTGCGGATGCGGCGCCGCGGCGCGGCGCCGCTCCCGAAGGGCCAGGCCGCGCGCAGGAACGCGCGCCCGGCCCTCTTCATCTGAATTCGGACGGGACCTGTCTGACGTGTCCAGTAGCCAGATCACAGCTTTCTTCCTCGACGTCGCACTGATCGCCGGGTTGGCATGGGTAGGTGGCACCGTGGCGCGACGGTGCGGCCAGCCCGCCGTCATCGGTGAGATCGTGGCCGGAATCCTCCTCGGGCCCACGCTGCTGCACGCGTCGTTCACCGAGGCCCTCTTCCCGATGGAGGTACGGAGCGAGCTCAGCGCCCTCGCCGACATCGGTCTCGCCCTGTTCATGTTCGCGCTCGGTACGGAGTTCGAGTGGTCCGCCAAACGCTCGGTCCGGCGTACCTCGTTCGCCATCGCCGTCAGCGCGATGGCGGTCCCGTTCACGGTGGGAGCGGGTCTCGCCCTGTGGTGGGGGCCGGGCGAATCCTCGGCGAGCAGGTTGCCACAGGTCATGTTCATGGGAATCGCGTTGTCGGTGACCGCGTTTCCCGTCCTCGCCCGAATCGTCGAGGACCGTGGCCTCTCCCGAACGCCGCTGGGGCAGTTGGGGGTGGCCAGCGCCGCGCTCTGCGACATCTTCGCGTGGGTGCTGCTGGGCGCGGTCATGCTGCTCTGCGGCAGCGGCGCACCCTGGCGCCTCCTCTGCTTCGTCCCGTACCTGATCCTGATGATCGGCGTCGTACGGCCGGCCCTCCGTGCGCTCATGCGCAGGGCGAGCGGCGAGGCCGATCTGGTCGTCACGTTCGTGGGAGTGCTCGCGTCCTGTGCCGCCACCGAGTGGATGGGGCTGCACTTCATCTTCGGCGCCTTCGTCTTCGGCATCGTGCGGACCAGCGCCCGGCGCGGGCTGCCGGAAAAGGTGGATGTCCGGCTGCGGCAGCGCCTGGGGTCGCTGAGCAGCCGGCTCTTCATGCCGGTCTATTTCGTGGTGGCCGGCTGGAACGTGGACCTGTCCAGCCTGGGTCCGTCCCAACTCCTCGACCTCTCTGTGCTGTTGGCCGCCGCCGTGGCCGCCAAGTTCCTCGCCGCGGCCGGGGCCGCCCGGCTCTGCGGGATGACGCCGAGGGACTCGGCGGCGATCGGTGCCCTGATGAACACGCGCGGGCTGACCGAGCTGATCGTGCTGACCGCGGGCCGCGAGATGGGGTTGCTGGACGGCACCCGCTACACGCTGCTCGTGGCCATGGCCGTGCTCACTACAATGTCCACCGGCCCGGTCCTGAAACGACTGCTGCCTCCCGGCGACCGGCCCGGACCGGACGCCGCACCTGCCCCGCTGTCCCCGGACTCGGAGCATGCCGGACGGTCTCGGGGCGTCGGGGAACCGGCACACGACGTACCGCGCGAACCCACCGCGCGTGACGCCCGAGAGCCGTAACGCCCCACCGGCCCCGCCGTCGGATGCCCGCCGCACCACAGAGCAAGGAGCCCAGAGGATGTCTGCCGAGCCCGAAGTCTTACGGGAGACGACCCCGCGCGGTCCGCTGCACAGTTACCGGGAACTGAGGAAGGTGCCCGGGTTCTGGCGGATCGTGGCGGTCGGCATGGCGTCGAAACTGCCGAACAGCATGGTCGAGTTGAGCCTGCTGCTGATGGTGGGCCGGGCGTACTCGTACACGACAGCCGGCCTTGCCGTGGCCTGCCTCGCGGTCGGCACGTGTGTGACGTCCCCGCTGCGCGGCCGGCTCATCGACCGGCACTCCCCCCGCGTGGTGCTGCTCGGCTGTCTCGCCGGCTACGGGGTGGCGACCGGCCTGCTGATCCTGGTGGTGTCCGACCACGGGCCCACCGCCTGGGTCCTCGTGACATCGGCGGCCCTCGGGGCGACGGCGCCACCGATCGCCGTCCTGATGCGGACCGTCTGGTACAACGCCGCCGACCAGGCCATGCTCAACACCGCGATGGCCCTCGACTCGGCGATGATGGGCACCGCGCTGGTCACCGGCCCCGTGCTGGCCGGCTGGCTCAGCCTGTCGTTCTCGGGTGCCGCGCCGCTGGTGGTCATCGTGGTGCTGACCACCGTGGTGGTGTGCCTCCTGCTCGACACTCCGGCCTCACCGCAGTCGGACAGGCGACGGCACTGGCTGGGACCGCTGACCTCCGCGCCCCTGCGGCGCCTGCTGATCGCCGACGGGCTCTTCGTCCTGGCCGTGACCGCGACCGACGTGATACTGCCGATCTACGCCAAGGAGTACGACGCCGCGGTGTTCACCGGGGTATACATCGGGGCCCTGTCCGTCGGCAGCGTGCTGGGCAGCCTCGCCCTGGGCGCCATGCCCAACCTCCTGGCCCGCGGCCCCAAGCTCTCGGTGCTGCTCTGTGTCTTCGCGGCGGGAGTCGGCACACTGGCGCTGGCCACCCGGCTCTCCCCGCTGGCGGTCCTCTTCCTCTGTCCGGTGGCGGGACTGGTCATCGGTTCTGTCTTCGGCACGCTGCGTACGGTGGGAGGGGACCTCGCGAGGAAGGGCGAGATCACCGAGACGATGTCCTGGCTCACCAGCCTGGACATGGCGGGCGGCGCTGTGGGAGCGGCGGTCTTCGCGCACCTCGCCGTGGTCCAGGGGAGCAGGACGGCAATCGTCCTGGTGCCGTTGGTGATCCTCCTGAGCGCCGTGGTGGGCTGGACCGCGCGGACCCCGGCGGTCAAGCAGGCATGATCCTCCGGCCGCCGCCCCGTGAACCCGCCCTCACCGCAGATGAGTTCGCGTTCGCGCGGTCGGTGGCCTCCAAGTCGGCGGCCGACGGTGGCCGACGCTGGATCCACCGCGGGCTGTGCCCCGTCCGACGGCCCTTCCGGGGCTTGGCCGGCGACGGCTCCCGCTCGACCGGCGTCGAGGCAGGCGCCCGGCGCGAGCCGGGCGCCCCGGGCAGGAGACCCCTGCCCTCCGAGCCGTACCGCGCCCCGTGCCCTAAGGCAGTCGCCAGTCCACCGGCTCGGCTCCCTGCCGCAGCAGCAGGTCGTTGGCCCGGCTGAAGGGACGCGAACCGAAGAAGCCCCGGTCCGCCGACATCGGAGACGGATGCGCGGACTCGATCGCCGGAAGATCCCCCGGCAGCGGCCGCAGGTTGCGCGCGTCACGCCCCCACAGGATGGATACCAGGGGCTTGCCTCGCGCGGCCAACGCCCGTATCGCCTGCTCCGTGACCTCTTCCCAGCCCTTGCCCCGGTGCGCGGCGGGCTTGCGCGGAGCCGTCGTCAACGCCCTGTTGAGCAAGAGCACACCCTGCTGCGTCCACGGCGTCAGATCGCCGTTCGACGGCCTGGGCAGCCCGAGGTCGGAGTGCATCTCCCGGAAGATGTTCTCCGGACTTCCCGGCAGCGGACGCACTTCGGGCGAGACCGCGAAACTCAGTCCGATGGCCATCCCCGACGTGGGGTAGGGGTCCTGACCGACGATCAGGACCCGGACGTCATCGAAGGGCTGCTGAAAGACCCGAAGGACATTCGCCCCCGACGGAAGACAGGTCCGGCCCGCCGCTATCTCGGACCGGAGGAAGTCCCCCATGGCCGCGATGCGTTCGGTCGCAGGGTCAAGAGCCTTCGGGTTCGCGGTGGCGGCGCATCCGCACCGCGGCGACACGGCCTACGTCTTCCCGATCAACGCCGACGCGGACCGGGTCCCGGCCGACCGGCGGTGCCGCGTCTTCCGGACGGACGACGCCGGCAGGACCTGGGAACCGCTGACCGCGGGACTCCCCTCCGAGGACCACTACGGCACGGTGCTGCGCGACGCGCTGTGCACGGACGACGCGGACCCGGCGGGCGTGTACTTCGGCAACCGCAACGGCGAGGTGTACGCGTCCGCGGACGACGGCGACAGCTGGCAGCAGCTCGCCTCACATCTCCCGGACGTCCTGTGCATCCGCGCGACGGTCATGGCCTGAGCGGTCGCCCGGGGACTCCAACGGCGCTCGGCTGCAGGCGTCTTGTGCCAGGGAACGACCGATTCGGCGACGAATCGGTCATCCCCGGACGCGGGACGGCCACCGGTTTGATCTCCGCCATGTGTACGGCAGTAGGGTGACGCCCGTGGCACCACGACCGTTGCATGAGATCGTCGAACCGGGCTGGGCGAAAGCCCTCGAACCCGTCGCCGGAAGGATCGCCGAGATGGGCGACTTCCTGCGCGCGGAGATCGCCGCGGGACGCACCTACGTACCGTCCGGGGCGAACGTCCTCCGGGCCTTCCAGCAGCCCTTCGACGAGGTACGCGTCCTCATCGTCGGGCAGGACCCCTACCCGACCCCGGGACACGCGGTCGGCCTGTCCTTCTCGGTGGCCCCGGACGTCCGTCCGCTGCCGCCCAGCCTGATCAACATCTTCACCGAGCTGAAGAACGACCTCGGGGCGCCCCAGCCGTCCACCGGTGACCTCACCCCCTGGACGAAGCAGGGCGTGCTGTTGCTCAACAAGACGCTCACCACGGCACCCCGAAGGTCCGCCGCGCACCAGGGCAAGGGCTGGGAGGACGTCACGGAACAGGCGATACGGGCACTGGCCGCCCGCGGCCGGCCGCTGGTGTCGATCCTGTGGGGCCGCCCCGCGCGCAATCTGCGCCCCCTGCTCGGCAGTCTTCCGGCGGTCGAGTCCGCGCACCCCTCCCCAAGATCGGCCGACGGCGGCTTCTTCGGTTCGCGCCCTTTCAGCCGCGCCAACGACCTGCTGGCGCGGCAAGGAGCGGAGCCGGTGGACTGGCGCCTGCCGTGACACCCGACGGCGTACACGGCGGGCGGCGGGGCGGGCCGAGCCCTGCCGTGGTGCTGGCCGTGGACTCCGGAGGCTCGGGACTGCGCGTGGCTCTCGCCGCGCACGCGGTGCCGGGCGATGACCGCTCTCCCCTACGCCGAGGAGCCCCGGCGCACCCTCATCCGGCCCGGCTCGGCGCCCCGCTGACCTCGAAGGAACCGGTCCGTACCGGGCCGCGCGGGATCTCGGCCGGGCATCTGCTGGAACAACTGCTGCCGATGGCACGGCGGTTGATGGCCGAAGCGGGCGCCGAACGGCTCGGGGCCGTCGCCGTCGGCGCGGCCGGCCTGGCCACGCTCGGCGACGAACTGCGGGACGAGCTCCCGGCCGCCCTGGCCCGTGAACTGGGCGTACGGCGGCTCGCGCTGGCCGCCGACGCCGTGACCGCGTACACGGGCGCCCTGGGCGCCCGGGCGGGTGCCGTGATCGCGGCGGGCACCGGCATGATCGCGGTCGGCACCGATCTCACGTCGTGGCGCAGGGCCGACGGGTGGGGACATCTGCTCGGCGACTGCGGCGGCGGCGCGTGGATCGGCCGCGCGGGCCTGGAGGCGGCCCTGCGCGCCTTCGACGGCCGCCCGGGCGGCTCGGCCCCGCTGCTGGCACGGGCGGAGGAGATGTTCGGGCCGATGCCGGAACTGCCCGGCCTGCTGTATCCGCGCGCCGACCGGGCCGCCGTGCTCGCCTCCTTCGCCCCCGAGGTGGCCGGCCTCTGCGGGTGCGATCCCGTGTCCTCGCGCATCCTGCAGACCGCCGCACGGCACATGGCCGAGTCGGCCGCCGCGGTATGCCCCACCGACGGTGAGCCCCACCTCGCGCTCACCGGGGGCGTGTTCAACGTGGGCGCCGCGATCCTCGGACCCCTGACCCAGGAGTTGGGCGAGCGGCTGCCGCACGCCTGGCGCGTGCCGGCCCTGGGCGACCCGCTCGACGGCGCGCTGCGGATCGCGGCCGACCTGGCGGACGGCCGGCTCGCACTGCCCCCGGACGACCGGATGTTGTCCGTGGTGGCCGAAAAGCCGTACGGGGAAATCTATGGCCGGAATTCTCCGTAGGGCCGACAAGTCGTCGACTACCGATCACTTCTGACTCGTACGTAACTCATCAGACAAAAGCGGACGGATACCGCTCACCTGCACCCTCCCCGAACAGGGGAACCCGAGAAACCAGTAACATGCGGCGCCATGAGCTCCCCCACTGGGCCCGCGTCCGGCCTGCCAGTACGAATGCCGCGACCCCGCCAAGCCGGGCGGCACCGCCGTCCGGAACCCCTGGCGGCTCCTGAGGGCGCGCCCGCGCTCGTCCTCGCGGTGCCGGGCACCCCCAGCGCCGCCACGCGCAGCCTCGCCGAGGAGGTCGTGAGCATCGCCCGCTCCGAGCTCCCCGGCCTCGATGCCCGCATCGGTTACCTGGACGGGAACGACGAGTTCCCCACGCTGCAGTCCGTGCTGACCCACGCCGCCGAGGAGCGCACCGCGCGCTTCGAGCAGGCCCGCGCCGCCGGTTCCGACGTCTCCGCGCCCGACGGCCCTGTCGGCATCGTGGTGCCGCTGCTCGCCGGTCCTGACGGCGCCCTGCTGCGCCGGATCCGCCAGGCGGTCATGGAAAGCCGTGTCGCGGCCGAACTGACCGATGTCCTCGGTCCGCACCCGCTGCTCGCCGAGGCACTGCACGTGCGCCTCTCCGAGGCCGGTCTGGCCCGCGCCGACCGCGCCCGGCTGTTCACCGTGGCGACCGCCGCGGACGGCATCGTGCTCGCCACCGTCGGCGGCGAGGACGCGGTGCAGGCGGCCGGGATCACCGGCATGCTGCTCGCCGCGCGGCTCGCCGTGCCGGTCATGGCGGCGGCGCTCGACGAAGAGGGTTCCATCGCGGCCATCGCCGAGCAGCTGCGTGGCTCCGGTTCGCAGCAGCTCGCGCTCGCCCCGTACCTGATCGGTCCGGAGCTCGACGCGGGTCTGCTCGACGCGGCCGCCAAGGAGGCCGGCTGCAGCGCCGCCGAGGCCCTCGGCCCGTACCCGGCGATCGGCAAGCTCGCGCTCTCCCAGTACACGTCGGCGCTGGGCATCGCGCCGCCGCAGACCCAGGGAGCGCCGGCCTTCTAGTCGGCCGCCGCACACCCGCACCACCCGTACCGCCCGCACATCGAAAGGGCCCGCTCCTGAACCAGGAGGGGCCCTTTCCCGTTGGCGCGGGGCGCACCCGGCAGAGTCCTCGGGTGTACCCGGCCGCCCCAGGCACGCGCCCCAGGGGTACCCGGGCCGGCCGTACCCGGCCTGGTCAGCCGAAGATCACACAGGACGCGGCGGGGGCCCGGACTGAGCCGCCGCGGCGCGGAACGCCGGTGTCCGGTTCGACGGTGAACCAGGTCACGTCACCGGAGCGCTCGTTGGCCGCATAGAGGAAGCACCCCGAGGCGTCGAGAGCCAGCGCACGGGGCCAGACGCCGCCGCAGGGCACCTCGGCGACGAGCGTGAGCCCCTCGCCCCCCGCGTCGACCTCGAGCACGGAGACACTGTCCTGCCCGCGGACGGCGGCCCAGACGAAGCGGCCGTCGGGCGAGACGACGATGCCCGAGGGGTACGCGTCGCCGTCCGGGACACCGGAGAGGAGCGGCGTCTCGCCGACGGGTCGCAGCGAGCCCTCCGCGGCGTCCCAGCGGCAGACGGTGACGGTCGGAGCGAGTTCGTTGAGGACGTACGCGTGCTCGCCCCGCGGGTGGAAAGCGAGGTGGCGCGGCCCGGAGCCGGGGCGCAGGGCGATCTCGCGGTGCAGGGTGAGCGTTCCGCCGTCGAGGGCGCACACCCGGACCGAGTCCGTGCCGAGGTCCACGCTGACCGCCCAGCGACCGGTGGGGTCGGGCTGCACGTGGTGGGCGTGCGGTCCCCGCTGCCGCTGTGTGTGCGGACCGGAACCGGTGTGCCGCAGCACGCTGGAAGCGGTGGGCGCCAGTCCGCCGCCGGGGCGGACGGGTACCGCGCTGACGCTGCCCGAGCCGTAGTCCGCGGTCAGGACGTGTCCGTCGAAGACACTGAGGTGGGTGGGGCCGCTGCCGCCGGTCCGGGTCGGCGGACCGGTCAGTTCCGGCTTGTCGCCGTGCGCCCGGAAGGCGGCCACCGCGCCCTCGGCGGTCTCGCTGACCGCGTACAGGACGTCGTGCGCGGGCGCGAACGCGAGATACGAAGGATCGGGTACGTCGTCGACGGCGCTCAGCACGGTCAGTGCCCCGGTGTCCGGGTCCACGGCCGCCGTGAGGACACCGAGGCCTCCCGCCGCCGTGAACGACCCGATGAACGCCCGCTGTCGCCGTCTGCCGCCGTACGCCACTTCTGTCCCCTCTCGGTCCCGCGTCGTCGGGGCGACGGTAGCAGTCACGACGCTGCGGTCTAGACCAAAGCGGTCCGGCCGGCCGACAGGGACACGAGGGTGCGTGGAGCCCGCCAGGCGGCCACCACGAGCGTCATCGGCGCCGTGTCGGAGGCTGGCGCCGGAGACCTCCGCGAGGCCGCCCAGCGGGCACCCACGCCCTCTCTGTGGATCTTGAGAGCGCCTGTGGCCGGCGGGGCTTCACCGCATCGGTGTCCACCGAGGAAAAAACGGCCCCCTGGGGCGCCGGAGCGCATCCCAGGGGGCCGAAGGAAGAGCCCGACGGCGTCAGGCGCCGACGAGCCGCGAGCCGCGTCGCGGTCCGCGCAGCGGTGTCGCCATCGCGACGAGCGCCCGCTCCAGTCCATGCAGGTGCACGAGCGCCTGCTCGGCACCGGGGTGGTGGCCGGGGGCGCCGTGGTGGGTCGCCGAAGCGCCCCCCGGCACGGCGCCGACCAGGGACTCCATCGCGGTCTCGACCCGTCGGCAGGCCGCCGTGAGGCGGACGTCGTGCGAGGCGTCCGGGTCGGCGGCGACAGCGGCGAGACCTCGCACCTCGCGGGCGCAGTCGTCCAGCAGGGCGAGGATCGCGCGGGCCCGCTCCTTGCGCTGCCGCATCGGGTTGAGCGGATGCACCAGGGGCGCGAGAGCCATCCGTACACGCCCCAGGAGTGCTTCGAGCTCCCCCGCGAGCGGCGCGGGGTCGGCCTGGGCGTCACCCGCGAGCCGCCGGGCGGCCGCCGAGGTACAGCCGTGCACGGCACGCAGGGCGCGCTCGATCCAGCGGTCGGTGACCGTGTGCGTGGTGATCGGCAGCACGAGCGCCACCGCGAGAGCGGCACCGAGCGCGCCGACACCGGTCTCGGCGAGCCGGAGGCCCAGGAGTCCCGGATGCAGGACGCCGAGCAGCCCGTAGAGCAGGCCCGCCATGACGGTCACGAAGAACATCATCCAGCTGTACGAGGGCGTGGCCGTGTAGAAGATCCCGAAGACGCTCACCGCGACGAGGGCGGCCGTGGGCGCGGGCGCGCCGTGCAGCGGTACGGCGACCAGGAGCCCGGCCCCGATTCCGACGAACGTGCCGACCACGCGCCGGAAGCCGCGGACCAGCGTCTCGCCGCGCGAGGCCGTGTTGACGAAGATCCACCACGCGGTGCCGACGGCCCAGTACCAGCGGTCGTGCGAGAGGAGCTGGCCCGCGGCGAGCGCGAAGGCGCAGGCCGCGGTCGCCTGGAAGGCCTGCCGGGTGGCGGGGCGCGCCAGCCCCCGCCCCTCCAACGGCAGCGGCGCGGCCGGCAGGGGGCTGCGCCGCTCGATGCACCAGGCGCCGAACCGCACGGCCGAGGACGCCGCGAGCGACAGGGCGACGGCGGCGTACAGCTGCGGGAGCTGGCCGGGCACGGCGTGCAGGAACTGGGTCGTGAAGAACATCATGAACGCGAAGATGCCGAGCGCGTGCCCGCGCGGGCCGAAGCGGCGGGCGTACACCCCGGCGAAGACCACGGCGAGCCAGATCGTGTCCCGCAGCATCGGCGCCCCGTGCAGGGAGGTCGCCACCGCGAGGACCGGGAAACCGGCCACGGGGAGCAGCGCGGTGGTGCCGGCCTGGCCGCGCACGGTCGGGTCGCCGACCGTGAACATCGCGAGGAGCGCCGCGAGCCCGCCGGCGATCGAGGCGGGGAGCGAGAGTCCGGCCGACTGGCACAGCGTGACCGCAAGGCCGATGCCGAGCACCGCCCGGATCGAGACCCGCAGCCGGAAAAGTCCCGGATCCGGCGCCATGAACATCTTCTTCACCTTCGGCGTCCCGCCCCCACTTCGCAGTTCAACACAGGTTTCGGCATGCGCGGCGCACATGCGAAAGGCGCCGCGGGTCCGGTACGGCGTCCTTGCCGTCCGGCGCTGCGCAGCGCCATCGATACGGACAAGGTACGCGGCAGCCCGGAACTGGCTCAACCGGCTCGGTTTCGACTGAGCCATTGGTACAGTCGAAGGAGAACATTGTCGGCCGCGAGGAGGCCAACGGACCATGCCCGTGGACGAGCTCGACACCCGCATCCTGCGGCTGCTCCTGGAGCAGCCGCGCACCAGCGTCCGTGAATACGCCCGCGTCCTCGGTGTCGCCCGCGGCACGCTCCAGGCCCGCCTCGACCGGCTGGAGCGGGACGGGGTGATCACCGGGACCGGCCCCTCGCTGTCCCCCGCGGCCCTCGGCCATCCCGTGCTCGCGTTCGTGCACATCGAGGTCACGCAGGGCCATCTGGACGACGTGGGCGACGCGCTCGCCGCCGTACCGGAGATCATCGAGGCGTTCTCGATCACCGGCGGCGGCGATCTGATCACCCGGGTCGCGGCGCGCGACAACGCCCACCTGGAGGATGTGATCCAGGCCCTGATCAGCCTGCCCGGCGTGGTCCGCACCCGGACCGAGGTGGCACTGCGGGAACGGGTCCCGCACCGGCTGCTGCCGCTGGTGGAGTCGATCGGCCGGGCGGCACAGGGCTGACCCCGCCGCGGCTGGATCACTCCCGGGTCTCGCTGCGGGCGGACAGCTCCCGGTCATCATCGCGGGCGGATCACCGGCGTGATCACTCCGGCACCTCACCGCGGGCCGATCACGCCCGTGCGTCACCGCGGTGGGATCGCTCCCGGGCATCCTTGGCCTCATGAGCACCCTCGACGGCACTCCGGTCATCTTCGATCTTGACGGAACGCTCGTGGACAGCGAGCCGAACTACTTCGAAGCCGGGCGCCGGACCCTCGCCGGGCAGGGCGTCACCGACTTCGCACGGGCCGATCTGCTCGTGCGCGGCGGCCAGGCCGAGTTCACGGCGCGGGCCGCGTACGACTGGCCGGCGAGCGGGGCCTCGCGTTCCTGAACCGGAACCCGTCGTCGGTCATTTCGGAAGTCTCCGGCCGGAATTCCGCCGGGTGCGCCAGAATGCCGGTCGGCGAGAGGTTCCGGACACCGCGCGGAGCGGTTCGGCCACCGCGGGAGCGGGCCGGCCGCTTCGGCAGCGCTGTGCACACGGTTGTCCGCGATCGCCCGCTTTGCGCCGGCCGTCCCGTCGCCGAGGGCGGTCCGGCCGTGTCACCGGGAGAGATCCGGCCGTCGTTCCGGAAGGAGTAGGCGTGCACCCCGACAAGGACGCACCCGCGGGCTCGGGGGCGCCGGCGGATCAGGACGGACCGCTGCGTTCGGACGCGCGACGCAATCGCGAGCGCATCCTGGCCGTCGCCCTGGCGGAGCTGACCCGCTCCGCCGACACCCCGCTGAGCGCGATAGCCAGGAAGGCGGGAGTCGGTCAGGGGACCTTCTACCGCAACTTCCACCATCGCGAGGCCCTCATCCTGGAGATCCACCGCCACGAGGTGCGGCAGGTGACCGACGCGGCGGCGCATCTGCTCGCCACCCGACCGCCGGATCGGGCACTGCGGGAGTGGACGGACCGTCTCGCACGGTTCGCCATGGCCAAGGCGGGCCTGGCCGAAGCGCTGCGGACGACCACCGGCACACCTCGGGGCGTCCTCACGAGGCTCGACCACAAGCCCCTGAGCTCGGCCGTGGCACTCCTGCTGCGGACCAACGAGGAAGCGGGCACCATCCGGCCCGGCGTGACCGCCGACGACTTCCTGCTCGCCGTCGCCGGACTCTGGCAGCTCGACCGCCACGGGGACTGGCAGGCGCACGCCCGCCGGCTGCTGGACCTGGTGACGGACGGCCTGCGCGTCGGCGCGCCAGGACCGGGCAGGTCCGCGCGGAAGGACTGAGCCCGCCGCTCGCCCACGGAGGCCCGCCGTACCGCCCGTCACCGCACCCGGGCCTGGCCCTGACCTGGCCCTGGCCGGGCCTGGAAGGCGACCAGGTCAGTCAGCGGCGGACCAGCCGGACGTGCGTCGCGGCCGGCGATCCGACCAGCTCGGCCACCCGGTAGCCGTCGATCGCGTCCCCGAGGTTGTCGAGCAGGCGCTCTCCCCGGCCCAGGAGCCGCGGGACGACGGCCAGGTGCATTTCGTCGAGGAGTCCCGCGCGCAGGTACTGCTGGACGGTGCCGGGTCCGCCGCCGATCCGGACGTCCTTGCCCGCCGCCGCCTCGAAGGCACGGGCGAGAACCGTCTCCACCGGTTCGTCGGTGAAGTGGAAGGTCGTTCCGCCCTCCATGACGACCGAGGGCCGCAGGTGGTGCGTGTGCACGAACACGTCATTGTGGTATGGAGGGTTGGGTCCCCACCAGCCCGTCCACGACTCATTCTCCCACGGTCCGCGCCGAGGCCCGAACATATTGCGGCCCATGATGGTGGCGCCGATGTTCTCCTCGCTGCGCTCCACGAACTCGACGTCGATTCCTCCCTTGCCGTCGGCCAGGTCGCGCATCGCGGCGAACATCCACTCGTGCATGCCCTCGAAGCCCTCGCCGAGCGGATGCTCAAGACACTGGCGGGGTCCGGCGGCGTAACCGTCCACCGAGACCGTGATGTTGTGTACGCGCAGCTTGGGCATGACCATGCTCCTTGGGTCCGTGGTTTCCCGCTCTCACCCGTACGTCGAACGGCGCGCCCCTGGATCGACAGCTCCCCGGAAAGTCCCCAGCCCGTGCGCGACGCACCCCCTCCGTCAGCGAGCCGCCGAGGGGGGCGGCAGGCGCAGTTCGGCGAGGTCCGGGGGGATGGGGGTGTCGGGGCGGAAGAACGGGGCGGCTTCGCCGTCGGCGGCCGTGGCCGGTGCGTCGGTGAGGCGGAAGCGGTCGCGCAGCCGGCCGTAGAAGTCGGTGGGGTGCAGGCGGATCAGACGGACCCGCTGCGGAGCCCGGAAGACCCCGATCCAGTCGCCTGGGTCGAGCACCCCGCGCAACTGGCCGTCGATGCTGACGGCCGCCTGGCCCGAGTGGGGCAGCACCCGCAGGGCGACGGGTTCGTCCGGCGCGGCGACGACGCTGCGGTTGAAGGTCATGTGGGGCGCGATGGGAGTGAAGACGACCGCGTCCATGTGCGGGGAGAGCACGGGACCGCCGGCGGCGAAACTGTAGGCGGTCGATCCCGTGGGGGTGGCGACGGCGAAGGCGTCCGCCGAGTAGGAGGCCAGCCGCCGCCCGGCGAGGTAGACGCCGACGCTGACCTGACGGTCCCGGGCCAGCTTCTCCAGGACGACGTCGTTCAGGGCCGCGACGTCCAGTGCCACCCCCCAGCCGTCACCCTCCGTCGTGTCGGCTCTGACCTGCGGCGGCGGCAGGGCGGGCCCCCGCCCGTAGCAGAGCACGGCCTCCATCGATCCGGGGATCTCCAGGACCCGGGAGGCACGCAGGGTCAGCGTCATCCGTTCCTCGACGATGGCCTTCCCCTCATGGACCGCCTGCAGCGCCCGCGTGACGTCGGCCGCCGGCACCTCGGTGAGGAACCCGACCTTGCCGAGGTCGACGCCCAGCACGTTCGCACCGCTCTTGACGGCGATCCGGGCGCCGCGCAGGAAGGTGCCGTCGCCACCGAGCGTGACGACGAGGTCCGGGTTGCCGGCCGCCTCCGCTTCCTCGCGTCCGCCACGACGCCGCTGGTCCTTGGCCCAGACGTCGATCTCGGTGCACCGGATTCCTCGGGCGTCGCACCAGTCGTGCACGGCGCGGGCGGCATCGCGGGCCGCCGCCCGCCCCTGGTGGACGACCAGGCCGACACGGTGCACGGACACAGCGACCTCCAGGTCCACGGGGGGCATGACTCGATCCTTCCACGAATACGACATTTCGGTACGGACAGACGGACAGACAGCGGGCAGACGGACCGTCCGGCCGCACCTGGCGCCTCCGCGGAGTCGTCGAACCGAGGGGAGCCGCCGTGCGGGCGCCACTTCGCGGGCGGAGGGGCGAGGGGACACCGATCCCCGCCACCCTGGCCACGGCCGCACGATCCGGCGCCGAAGAACGGGACGTGCGAATGCCCCAGAGCCTCAACTCCGCTCATGAAGCGCCGACTTCGCCATGTCGCCCACCTACAGGCAGAAGTTGGCGCCGGAAGCCGCATCAGGTCACCCGTTTCCTCCGGACGGATTCCAGCCGTATCGACGTCATCGGGTGCGGCGACTCGCTTCCGTTCGCGGCGCGTTCGGGTGCTGTCAGCGGCGGAGCAGAGGGCAAGGGAACGGTTCCGCGGGCCGAACATTTTTGGACACTTAGGCATCCCGCCGAACACTGAACGACTATCGTCTCGAATTGACGTCTCCTGAGCGACCGACATGGCTCGGAGATCCCGTCATGGCCGTTTTCATCCGCATCACGGACCACTTCGACAGCCCCCATGAAAGGTTCCTTTCGTGATCAACAGCAATCCCGGGACTGATTACGAGAGCATCCTGCTCGACCGCGAAGGCCAGGCCGAAGCGTTCGACGCCATCGGTGACCGCTACGACGAGGCCTTTCCGCACAAGGAAGGCCAGGTCACCGCGGGCGAGTGGCTGATCGGGTCACTGAGCGAGGGAGCGCGGGTCCTGGATCTCGGCTGCGGCACGGGCGTACCGACCGCGCGCCAACTGACGGACGCCGGGTTCGAGGTCGTGGGGGTCGACCTCTCCGGCAACATGGTGAAGCTCGCGAGCGCCTACGTCCCCGACGCGACGTTCCATCAGCTGGACCTGGCCGACCTGCGCCCGGGCGGACCGCGCGACCTCGGCCGCTTCGACGCCGTCGCCGCCTTCTTCTCGCTGCTGATGCTGCCGCGCGCGGAGATTCCCCTCGCTCTGCAGACCGTCCGTCATCTACTGGTGCCCGGCGGCCGGTTCGTCCTGTCCATGGTCGAGGCCGATGTGGACGACTTCGCGATCCCGTTCCTCGGGAACACGATCAGGGTCTCCGGCTATCTGCGGGAGGACCTGCACAGGGTCATCGAGGAGGCGGGCTTCGAGATCGTCAAGGAGACCTCGTACACGTACGCCCCCGCGGTGACCGATGTCCCGCCCGAGGAACAGGTCTTCCTGTGCTGCCGACGGTGTGACTGAGGAGGCGGAGTCCGAGCCGCGGACCCGCGCCACCCACCGGACGGGACAGAACGCGTGACCGAGCATCACACCCACCACGAGGGCACCGCCCCGGCACAGAGCCTGCTCCCACCTGCCGTGGCGGCGGACGGCGGCCCGCCGCAGACCGACCGCCTCCGGTATCTCGACGTGGCGACGCGGCGGATCGCCCGCGGGATGGACCTCGACGAGACGCTGCGGGAACTGCGGCAGGCGGCCGTACCGGCGTTCGCGGACGCGGTCTTCATCCACCTCGACGATCCGCTGCCGGTGGGCAGGGAGCGGTCGACGGCACCCGTCGTACTCCGCCTTCACAGCTCCGAACGGGCGCTGCCGGCGCCGCCGCACGCCGACGCAGCCCCGCACGCCGGTTCGGCCCCGCCTCCACCGCCGTTCCCCGAGGTCGCCGAGCGCGTGGATCCGGTCGGCGCCGGCCGGCTCGCGGAGCTGCTGCGGGACGGGCGTCCCGCGTTCGGTGACGCGCCGGGCAACGCGCCCGCCGTCGCCGAACTGCTCGCCGCGGGGACCGACCCACGGTGCACCCTGCCGCCGGGTCACCGTCTGATCATCGCGCCGCTGCACGGCAGCCATCACGTCATGGGCACGGTCGTCCTGTTCCGGGGCTCCGAACGCCCGGACTTCACCAGCGACGATCTGCTCGTCGCCTCACAGCTGGCCACGCACACCGCACTCGGGGTCCAGAAGGCGGTGATGTACGGCCACGAGGCCGCCGTGGCGGACACGCTCCAGCACACCATGCTCCCGTCGTCGCTGCCCGAGCCCACCGGGATCCGGCTGGCCAGCCGCTACCTGCCCGCCTCGAAGACCGCCCAGGTCGGCGGCGACTGGTACGACGCGATCCCGCTTCCCGGCAACCGCGTCGCGCTGATCGTCGGCGACGTCATGGGCCACTCCATGACCTCCGCCGCGATCATGGGCCAGCTGCGCACCATCGTGCAGACCCTGGCCGGTCTCGATCTGCCGCCCGACGAGGTCCTGCACCATCTCGACGAGCAGGCCCAACGGCTGGGCAGCGACCACATCGCGACCTGCCTCTACGCGATCTACGACCCGATCTCGCACCGCCTGCTGATGGCGAACGCCGGCCACCCGCCCGCGGTACTGCTCCACGAGGACGGCCGGGCCGAGGTGCTGGGCGTTCCGCCCGGTGCCCCGATCGGCGTCGGCGGTGTCGTCTTCGAGTCGGTGGAGATGGCCGCACCCACCGGGGCGACCCTGGTGCTGTACACCGACGGGCTCGTCGAGTCCCGCGACACGGACATCGGAAGCGGCGTCGAGGCACTGCGGATCCGTCTCCAGAGCACCGCCCAGGGACTCGCCTCACTGGAAGTGCTCTGCGACCACGTGCTGGGAACCCTCGGCCCTGGGTCCCGCGACGACGACATCGCCCTGCTCGCCGCCCGGTTCGACGGCTTCCCGCCGGACAGCGTCGGTTACTGGTACCTGGCTCCCCACCCGATGACCGCGGGCCAGGCACGCCGACTGACCCGCAGGGCCCTGCGCCGCTGGGGTCTCGAGTCCCTGGTCGACCCGACGGAACTCATGGTCAGCGAGATCGTGACGAACGCCGTGCGGTTCGCCTCGCGGCCCCTCTCGCTACGGCTGCTGCGCACCGACGTACTCCGCTGCGAGGTGACCGACGACTCGCCCCAGGTGCCCAGGATGCGGCAGGCCGGCCTCGGGGACGAGAGCGGTCGCGGCCTGTTCCTGGTCAATCAACTCGCCCTGCGCTGGGGCGCGACACGCCTGAGCAGCGGCAAGGTCGTCTGGTTCGAGCAGAAGATCCCGGCGAAGTAGCGGCCGCTCCGGTCCCATTCGGCCGATTCCTGATCGGCGGTTCCGCGGCGCGCATACCCGGCCAGGGTATCGTGGCGATCCTAGGGCCTGCCGTTCGGATCATGCCGCGGGACGCGGGGCCTGATCCCAACCACAGGCCCTAGCTCGCAGGAAGTGCGGACGCCCCTGATGACGGTACGAAGGTTGCCCCGGGCCAGGTTCGACGGCGCCGCCCGCCGGGTTCGCGGCCTGGTCGTCACACCGTGCCCCGTGGCCGCCGTACCGCTCCGTCACGACATCCCCGGCACGACCGCCGGCGCGATGCGGCCGGCTCCACCGCACGCCCTGCCGGGATCGGTCGCCCGGCCCGCCGTTCCTCTCCCCGTCGCGCACATAGGCCACGTCCCCACGGCTCTCCGCGTCGCCTGACGCCGTCCAGCCGTGCGGACCGTCCCGAAACGCCTGTCGCGCATCGAGAAGAGGACTCTTCGTGAACAGCATCAACCGTCGCACCGTCCTCGCGGGCCTGGGAGCGGCAGGTACCGGCCTGCTCGCCGCCTGCGGCAGGGACGTCCCCGACACGCCCTCCCTCCTCAGCCCCACCGGATCCCAGGTCGCCCGCGTGGAGAGGAAGCGCGGCGCCACCGGCAGGGTCGTGAGCCTCAACGTGACCGCCGCGCCCGCCACGCTCGACCTGGGCGGCGGCGTGCTGGCCAAGTCCTGGGCCTTCAGCGGCCAGGTTCCCGGCAAGGAGATCCGCATCTCCGCCGGCGACACGCTCTCCGCCGAGCTGTCCAACCAGCTGCCCGGTGCCACCACGACATCCCTCCACTGGCACGGCATCTCGCTGCGCAGCGACATGGACGGCGTTCCGCCGGTCACACAGGACCCGGTGCGGGCGGGCTCCAACTTCACGTACCGCTTCGTCGCCGACAAGCCCGGCACGTACTTCTTCCACCCGCACGTGGGTGTCCAGGTCGACCGCGCCCTGTACGCGCCGCTGATCATCGAGGACCCCAAGGAGCCGCTGTCGTACGACGACGAGTGGGTCGTCGTCCTCGACGACTGGCTCGACGGCGTGACCGGGACGCCCGACGACGTCTTCACCGAGCTCAGCCATCACATGCCCGGCATGGACATGAACAGCACGGGATCGAGCCGGACGACGTCCTCTCGGTCCCCGTCCCCGTCCATGCCGATGTCCGTGTCCGCCCCCGGGTCCCCGTCCGCGTCCTCCGGCGACAACCCGTCGACACGCTTCAGGCTCAGCGGCGCCGCCAGTCCGCTGCTCGGCCGTGACGCGGGGGACGTGAGCTACCCGTACCACCTGATCAACGGACGCGTGCCGACCGACCCGGCCGTCTACAACGGCACGCCCGGCAGGCGGGTCCGCCTCAGGCTCGTCAACGCGGGCGCGGACACCGCGTACCGTGTGGCGCTCGGCGGCCACAAACTGACCGTCACCCACACCGACGGCTTCCCCATCGTGCACGAGGAGGTCGACACCCTGCTGGTCGCCATGGGCGAGCGGTACGACGTGCTGGTCACCCTCGACGACGGCGTCTTCCCGCTCGTCGCACTCGCCGAGGGCAAGGACGTCACCGGCATGGCCCTCGTGCGGACCGGATCGGGAGGCCTGCCGGATCCGGCCGTGCGACCGAAGGAACTGGACGGCCGCACGGTCACCGCCGGGCAGCTGCGCGCGAGCGACGGCGTACGACTCGAGACGAAGGATCCCGACCAGGTTCTGCGCGTCAAGCTCACCGGCAGCATGGGCACGTACGACTGGGCCATCAACGGCAAGCGGTTCGACATGGCCGACCCGACCTCGAACCCGCTGCTGGTCCAGGAGGGCCAGCGGGTCCGGCTCGACTTCGTCAACGCCACCAGCATGTGGCACCCGATGCACCTGCACGGCCACACGTACCAGCTCGGTGATACCGGACCGCGCAAGGACACGACCATCGTGCTGCCGAGGTCGAAGGTGTCCGTCCTCTTCGACGCCGACAACCCCGGACAGTGGATGCTGCACTGCCACAACGCCTACCACAGCGAGGCCGGGATGATGGCGCTCGTGGCCTACGGAGCCTGAATCCACGGAGCGTTGGCATGTGGTCGTGGCCGGGACGCAACGCCGACGCACTCGCTCTCCTGGTCCCACGGGTCACCGGGCACGCCCCGGTGACCCGTACACCGCGGCTCCGGCAACAGGCCGCCCAGCCGTCAGGCGAAGGCGGCAGGCGAAGGCGGCAGGCGAAGGCGAATTTCGCGGTCTCCAACAAAGCGGCCGGATCCTGTCGAAATCGCCTGCGGCCGCGGACGTTTCTGGCAAGATCCGTCCATGCAGACCAAGGGGGACGGACTTCGCGCCTGGGTGACCGGACTGGACGACCGCACCCTCCGCGAACTGCTCATGATTCCGGGCATGTTGGCGCACATTCCAGGGATCGCGACCGCCTTGAACAGGCAGCCGCCGCGTCTGAGGCGCCGCGAGATCCTGGCCGCTCGTACCTGGCTCAGCCGCACCGGCGCAGCCGGCCTCGCGGCGATCGTGCAACACGCGACGGACTGGACGCTGTTCCGCATGGAGCGGTGTTACGGACATCCGGCGGAAGAGCTGTCGGCACCCGCCACGGAGCATCTGCGAGAGGTGCTGCGAGAGGTCGAATCCGTGCTCGCGCAGATAACCCTGTACGGCCTCTCCGACAGTCCCGTCGCCGACGGCGGCTCGGTCGGGGACCACTGGGACGACCTGTGGGCGGCCGCGTCGACCGCCGGGGCACCTTGCAGGTGCGAGCGGGGCGATGGAACGTGCCGCCCGGCTGCCCGGACCGAGGACGGATCCGGCGCCGCCGAGGAAACCACCGAGCCGGATGCCACACCCGCAGGAAGGGGCGAGTCGTTGACCCTGGAGATCACCGCCGAGCAACTGCTCGCGTCGCGCCAGGTGCTGAGCGAGCGGTCCGCGGAACTGGGCCGGGTGCTGGAGGAGACACTGCGGCAGGTCCGGGCGGGACGGGACGTTCCCGGCCTGCCGGCCGTGCAGTTGGAGGAATGGCGGCAGGTTCGGTCCAGGATCACGGACAGGCTCGCTGTCAACGGCCGGGAGTGGTCCGGGGAAGCGGGTTTCGCCGAACTCGACGAGATCGTGCAGGAGTTGCGGGACGTCGCGGCAGAGCGTGCCAAGGAACTGCGCGGGCTGAACGAGGACCGCGAGGACCTGCTCGTCCTGCTGGAGAGGACCGCGTCCGACGCACCGCACCGCGTACCGCTGCAACAGTCGCTGACCGCGCTGGAGACGTGCATCAGCGAACTGACTGCGGCAGGGGCCCATGACGCCCTTCCCCCGGACCTCGCTCTGCCCGCCGCGATACCCGAACAGGCAGGGGCCATCGATCCGGGCGAGGGACCCCGGCCGGCGACGGAACCGACTGCGGATCCCACAGCGGAGCGGGACCACACTCCTGACGTGTTCCCGGAGCCCACGGTCGAGAGCACCCCGATCGTGTTGCCGACCGACCCCTCGGACCCGGACCCGGACCCGGACCCGGATGCGAACGCGGACTTGCAGTCGCAGTCGCAGCCGGACTCGCAGCCGGAGCCCGAAGCGGTCCCGGATGCGGTGCCGGCCGCCGCCCGATCGCCGCAGGCCGACCCGGCCACTGCATCCGCGCCGGTGCAGCCCGCGGAGGAATCCGTCCCCGCTCCGGAGGTGAAGGCCGATTCCGCGTCCGAGGCGGCGAACGTCCCCGAGCCGGTTGTCACGAACCGAACCAGCCCGCTCGCGGCAGGGGCGCAGGCCCCGCTGCCGGACCGGACCGACCCCGAAGCCTCCGGCGCTCCGGCGGCCGCGGACGACCACGGCCTCGATCCGGCGGCCACGGCAAAGTCGTCCTTCCTGCCCTGGAAGCCGCTGACGACGCCCGGCGACGGCGAAGCCGCGGTCGTCCGGCTGATCGGCGAGGGCCGTTTCCAGGAGGCCTACTGGACGACACTGGGCTCGGCCGAGCTCCCGCACCGCACCGCCTGCCTCGCCTTCGCCGAGGCCGCCTTCGCCTGTGGTGACGAGGGAGAGGCCGTGGCCGTGATGACCGGCTTCGACCCGGAGATCCGTCTGCTCCAGGCCGACCGGCCCGCTCTGGTGCTCGCCGCCGTGGCCTCGCTGCGGGCCGGTCTGCTGGCCGGCTGGCCCAACGACCTCCTGATCCAGACGGACCTCGCTTCCACCGTGCCCGGGAACTGGGGCAAGCTCCTCGAGCGGGCCGTCCACGCACTGCGCCGCTACCACCGCCTCGACCTGACCGCGACCCGCCTGACCATCGACAACATGGCGGGACTCACCGCGGACCAACTCGCCTCCGAGGCCGCCGCGCTGCGCGACGCGCTGCGACGCCAGCGCATCGGCTACACCCGCGCGACCCAGGTCAGAACCCGGCTGATCGGCTCGGACCAGCCCTTGGGGAAGGCCCTGGACGGAGTCAGCGACTGGGCGAACGGCACTGCCGGAGCGGCCGCCCTCGACCAGATCTGGGAGCTCTTCCGCAAGCGCGGCTCCGCGGAACGCATGATCGAGGAGGCCGACGCCGAGATCCGCACGCCCAAGCAGGCCAAGGAACCGATCGAGGCCGCCGCCAAACGGGCTCTCCTGCGCAGCATCGAGCAGGTGTCCGACCTGTTGTCCCGCGCCCGGGCGCTGGCCGCCCCCGCCGTCGACGAACGGGCGGACAGCACGACCGGCCTCCGCCACGCCTTGGACCAGGTACGTCACGAAGCGCCCCCGCCGGGCGTCGAAGGGGCGGCTCTGCTGCGGCTGCGCACCTGGCTGCTCGAGGGCGACCGGTCACCCGGCACCGCGGTCCCCGCACGTGACCCCGACACCGTGCGGGTGACGGACCAGCCTCGGACGGAGGCCCTCCTCGCGGCGCCGGAACTCCCGCGGTCGGCCGAAGGGGCTCCCCTGCCCGACGAGGAGGGTTTCGGGAAGGCGATGCTCACGCTCCTGGAGCCGGTCGACGTGCGCGCGGTCCTGCGGAACTACCTCGAGCGGGGCGACCTGCATCTCGCCGACGCCCTGGTCTCGTCGCTGGAACAGGACCTCGTCCCCGCCGTCCCGGAGGGCCTCGAGGCCGTTCCTCGCGACTGGCGGCAGTTGCGCGACCCCGAGTGGACGCGCTGGAGCGCCGTTCACCGCAAGGCGCACGCCACAGCGAGCGCGCTCCTGGCCGAACTGCGCACCCAGCAGCTCGACATGCAGACGGAGCGAGAACTCGTCGGTCGCCTCGAAGAACTGCGCCGGCCCGCCCCCGAGGGCTCGTTCGGCCGCGCCTGCGTCGGCATCAGTGTCCTCGAGGGCGAGATGCGGGCGATGGTCCAGCAGTACGTGGAGCGCCTCCGCGAAAGCCTCACGGCGTTGAACCCTCCGGCCGAGGAACTGCAGCGCCTCACCTCGCGGCTCAACGCCGGGGACACGGTCACCGCCGAGGAGTGCCTGGCGCTGCTGCGCGAGGGCAAACCCCTCCCCGACTGGAGCACCACGGACTCGGGGGCGGAGCTGGAACGCTTCACCGCCGGCATCGAGCTGACCGTGGGGCGCAAAGCCGGCGCCCAGGGCTACTCCGCCCGGCCCTGGGCCGACCACTACCTGGACGGGGAGCCCCTCACCGAGGGCGCCAAGAGCGGACTGGACTCGTGGGAAGCGCTGTGCCGCCCCGCCACCCGGGGCTCGGAGTGGCAGCGTCACATCCCGTCGGTCCTTCGCGTGCTCGGGCTGGAATGCCCCCAGACGCCTGTCCGGGACCAGCGGCACGAGGTGCGCGGTGTTCTGCGGCTCAGCGCCCGGGCGCGGGCGAGCGAAACGGCTCCCGGTTACGTGGCCGCCCTGGGGTCGGCCGCATCCTCGTACACGATCCTCGTGGTCTCCGACGAACAGCGCGGCCGCAGCCCGTTGGAACTGCTGGACAGCAGTGACTCCGGGGCTTGCCTGATCCTCTACCTGTATCCGCTCGGGCTGAACGGGCGCCGGGAGATGGCGGCACGCGCGCGCACCGCCTCCTCCCAGCAGGCGCTCGTGGTGGATCCCGCCGTGTTCGGCTGGGTCGCTGCGCGCTCCCCGAGATCCTTCAGGGCCACTCAGCGGGTGACCCTGCCCTGGACGGCGTACAACCCGTACACGCCCTTCGTGGCCGGGCTCGTCCCGCCGGAGATCTTCTACGGCCGGCAGGAGGAGATCGCCGCCGTCACCGACCCGCTCGGCGCTCTGTTCCTCTACGGCGGACGCCAGTTGGGCAAGTCCGCTCTCCTGCGCAAGGTGCAGGCGTCGTTTCCCGGCACCCCCGGCCACAAGGCCATCTACGTCGACCTCAAAGCGCGCGGAGTGGGTGAGGCCGAGCCGGCGGAACGCATCTGGGCCGTGCTCGAGGACGAGTTGAAGCGCGTGGGCGTGCTGAGCGAGTCCGCGGATTCCGGCCACACCCCGGACGCGATGCTCGACAGGGTGGAGCGGTGGCTGGAGGAGAGCCACGACAGGCGGGTGCTGGTGCTCGCCGACGAGGCCGACGCCTTCCTGACCGCGGACTCCAAGGCCGTACGGGGGAAGGGCGGGGACGCCACCTTCTCCAACGTGCTCCGGCTCAAGGGGCTGATGGACCGCACCGACCGTCGCTTCAAGATCGTCTTTGCGGGGCTGCACCAAGTCCAACGCTTCAGCCATCTCTCCAATGTGCCCCTGACTCACGGTGGCCCGGATGTACTGATCAGTACACTGAAACCGGCCGAGGCACAGCGCTTGGTCGTCGAGCCGATGGCGGCCTTCGGGTACCGCTTCGAACGGCCCGAGCTGGTCTGGCGGGTACTCGCGGCGACGAACTACCAGGCCTGCCTGGTCCAGATCTTCTGCGAACGGCTCGTCGCCACCCTCCGCGGGAAGTCCCCGGCCTCGGCGAAGTGGCCGATCACGGTCACGGACGAGGACGTCCGGTCCGTGACCGGATCCGCGCAGGTCCACCGGCACATCGCCGAACGGCTGCGCATCACCATCAACCTCGAGGACCGCTACCGGGTCCTCGCCCTGGTGATCGCGCTGCGCAGTCAGGAGGACCGCTATCGCGGTGGCTACGACGCCGACGAACTGCTGCGGGCGGCCAAGGAGCGCTGGCGGGAGGGGTTCAGTTCGCTCACCGCGAGCGATGTACGGATCTACCTGGACGAGATGGTCGGCCTGGGCCTGCTCATCCAGCTGGCCGACGCGCGTCTGTACGCCGTCCGCAGCCCGAATGTCGTCAGCATGCTGGGGACCAGAGAGGACCTCGAACTCGAGTTGCGGCAAACCGAGTTCGACCTCCCTTACGACTACAACCCGCGCTTCTCGAGGCGCTTCGTCGGGCCGGACCGCGAGGGCATCGCCCGCTACAGCCCCCTGACGGAGCATCAGCTTCACCAGGTGACGGCTCCGGGGGTGGCCGCGGTGTGCCTGACCCGGGCCCACGGTCCCGCACTCGTGAAGGGCGCGGTGAAGTCGTACTCCACCGCGCGCGGACTGGAGTTCCGGGAGGCGGCGCCCGGAGCCGCGCCCCAGTCCCTGACGAAGGACGCGGAGGGACGACCGTTCCTGATCCTGGCCGACGTCCGGGGGCGCGGGGCCGCCGAGGCCGCCGACTGGGCACAGGCCCTGCACGCCCACACCTCCTTGCCGGAGGGGGGAGTGCCTCATCGGACAGCCGTCCTGCTGGTGGACCCGGCCGAGCTCGGCGAGAAGGACGACCTCATCACCTGTGTGGTACGTCCCGAACGCTGGACCGCGGACAGTCTCCGCGCCTGGCCCGAGTGTCCGTTCGACACCCCGGACAAACGGCGGCGGGTCATCGAACTCACCGGTGGCTGGCCCCACCTGCTGGAACGGACCGTGCACCGCATCACCCGGGAGGGCTCCACGCTGGAAGCGGCCTTGGAGGACGCCCGGTACTTCATCGGACAGCGTGCCTTCGCCCGTGGGCACCTGGAGCGGGTCGGAATCGACACCGGTCTGACAGAGGTGCTGACCGAGTGGAGCCAGTACGTGGAACCGGGCGAAGGATGCGCCTATGCCGACATCGCGGCGGTCACCGGGATGCGGATCGAGGAGGTCGGATCGCTCGTCAGCCGGCTGCTCGAACACGGCGTGCTGGACGACGGCCCGGAGGGCTGCTCGCTGGACAGGATCACTTTCCGGGCACTCCAGGTCCTGTCGGAGTCGTCGTGACTCTCGTGTCGCACGCTCCCTCCGGGAACCTGGTGACCACCCTGCCCGGAGTGCGGTTGTGGATGCGACGGCTGCTGGGCGACCTCCGGTCGGGAAGGAGCTGCCTCTGCCTGTTCCCCCAGACCCAGCCGACGGGTGTACCGGTCGTCGCCGAAGTCCTGCTGGACGAACTACTCCACGAGCTGGCGGACTTCGTCCTCGTCCCCGGACCCGGCGACGGGGTGGCGCCCGGCGGCCCCGGCCCGGCCCCACCGCCTCCCGTGCTCGCGGACCCCTGGGGCGGGATGGACCCGATCCTGGACTACGACGACGGGCTGTCCGCCTTCTCGGCCGTGGCGACGAAGAACTCGACGGTCGCACGAGCTCGCTCGGCCTCGGCACGGGACAGCCTGCGGGAGGAACCCGGCCTCCACACCCTGGGGGACCGGATCGTCAAAGAGCTCGGCGACTCGGCCTCCGGCACGGGCCCGGAGCACACGGGAATCGACGGACTCCTCGAACGCCTCACCACCGCTCCGGGCCGCCCCGACGGAACCCGGGTGATCGTGGTGCGTGGTTGGCAGGAACCGGCTCCGACCGCGGCGACCGACCTGCTGCGGCGGCTGTCCGCCACGGTCAAGGCGGCCGGCCTGCCTCCGGGAAGCCGCCCGCGGTTGCTGGTGCTGGCCACGTCGCACGGGCTGCCCGTGGAACTGCCGGAGCAGATAGCACGCGAGGACATCGGCGTGCACTGGTGGTGGGGTGCCCTCGGCCGGCTGGACACCGCCACAGTGGTCGCCATGGCCCGGCCCCGCCTGTCCGGTCCGGCCGCCCGGCACCAACTCCTCGAAGCGGTGGCGCAGGCCACCGTGGTCGAGGTGTGCGGGCCTTTCCTCGATCTGGCCGAGCGGCTGGCGGTGGAGTGGGACGGACTCCCTGACAGCCTTCCCACACAGTTGCTGCGGCTCACGGCCGGACCGGCACCTGACCGGGTCCCCGTACCCGGCCCTCGGAGTACGGAGCCGACCACAGCCCTGCTCCATCCGAACGCCGCCCTGCGCCCCGAATGGAACCTGGGCACGCTCGACAGGTGGGACGGGCGGCTGCGCCGCCGTCCCGACGGCGGGAGCGATCACGAGCACAGCGTGCGCACCCGTATCTGGCTGGCGCAGAATCACGCTCTGCTGCCCCTGCTGGACGAGGCCCGTGAGCAGTTCGCCGAGGTGATCGGGAACCGGTCACGCGTCTCCGGGAACGAACTCACCGCTCTCTACGGTCGGCAGGCCGAAATGGAACTCGGCGCGATGTGGCGGGCTCACCTGCAGGGCCACGTGCGGCTCACCCAGCCGGAGGCCGACCGGCTGCGGACCCTGTGGCTGTCCCGCAACAAGCTCGCCCACCGCGACGTACTCGACGACGCAGCCCTGAACGCGCTTGTGCACGTCCTGTGCTCCTGAGGTCGCCGCGACCTGCCGACCTGCCCGGGTGACGAGCGCCGCGACCACAGCCGTCAGGGCCGACCGCTCAGCCCAGGAAACTCAGCCGCACCTGGCGATTCGGGTTGTCCCGGTTCGTGTCCACCAGGCACACCGACTGCCATGTCCCCAGCTCCAGAGCCCCGTCCACCACCGGCAGGGTCGCGTGCGGCGGGACGATGGCGGGGAGGACGTGGTCTCGGCCGTGCCCGGGGCTGCCGTGACGGTGCTGCCAGCGGTCGTCCGCGGGGAGCAGGGAGTGCAGCGCGGTGAGGAGGTCGTCATCACTCCCCGCGCCTGTCTCGATGATGGCGATTCCGGCGGTGGCGTGCGGGACGAAGACGTTCAGGAGGCCGTCACGGCCCGCCGCGACCTCGCGGAGGAAGGCCTCGCAGTCGCGGGTGAGGTCGACGACCGTCTCCGACGAACCGGAGGAGATGTTCAGGACCTGCGTGGTGAAGGCATCGGACATGCCTCAATCCTCTCCCATACGGGGGCTCCCGGCTTGCGGCGACGGCGCTCGGCGTGGGTCGTGGACGACCGACTGCCGACCACCGACCGACCGCCCACGGCACGCGGCACGCGGCACGGTTCGTTCGTCAGGTGGCTCACAGCGAGGTGCCCGACGGGAAGATCCCGGACCCCGGTCCGGTTCGTAGAAGGGTGAACAACACCGGGGTGAGCGCGCGTGAGGTCGAAGTGGTCGTCGTCGGGGCCGGTCAGGCCGGTCTGGCGGCCGCCTACCACCTGCGGCGCACGGGCTTCGAGCCCGAGCGTGACTTCGTCGTGCTCGACCACGCGCCCCACCCGGGCGGAGCCTGGCAGTTCCGCTGGCCGTCGCTGACGTACGGCAAGGTGCACGGGATGCACTCCCTGCCCGGCATGGACCTGACGGACGCGGACCCGGACCGCCCCTCCTCCGAGGTCATCTCGACGTACTTCGCCGCCTACGAGCGGACCTTCGACCTGCGGGTGCAAAGGCCGGTCGACGTCAGGACCGTCAGGGAGGGGACCGGCGGCCGGCTGCTCGTGGAAACCGGCGACCGTACGTGGTCGACGCGGGCGCTGATCAACGCGACGGGTACCTGGGACCGCCCGTTCTGGCCTCGCTATCCGGGCCAGGAGACCTTCCGTGGGCGGCAGTTGCACACAGCGCAGTATCCGGGCCCCGAGTGGTTCGCCGGGCGGCGCGTGGTCGTCGTGGGCGGTGGCGCCTCCGGGACCCAGCATCTGATGGAGATCGCCGCCCACACGGCCGGGACCACCTGGGTCACCCGGCGTCCCCCGGTCTTCCGCGAGGGCCCCTTCACCGAGGAGTTCGGGCGGTCCGCCGTCGCTCTCGTCGAGGAGCGGGTCCGGCAGGGGCTGCCGCCACGGAGCGTGGTCTCGGTCACCGGGCTGCCGCTGAACGAAGCGATCCGCCAGGCACTGGCCGACGGCGTGCTGGACCGGCGGCCGATGTTCGACCGGATCACCCCGGACGGTGTGGAGTGGGCGGACGGTACGCGTGTGGACGCGGACGTGATCCTTTGGGCGACCGGTTTCCGGGCGGCCATCGACCATCTGGCGCCGCTGCGGCTGCGCGAGCGGGGTGGCGGCATCCGGGTCGAGGGAACGCGCGCGGTCGCCGACCCGCGCATCCACCTGGTCGGCTATGGGCCCTCCGCGAGCACCATCGGCGCCAACCGGGCCGGCCGGGCGGCCGTACGGGACATCAGGCGGTTGCTGGCGAACGCGCCGGTCGCCGTGTGATGCCCCGTACGCCTGTCAGTTCGTGGGAATGACCGTGGGAGTCTCCGGGGAGGTGCCCCCGGGTGTGACCTCGGGTGTAACCGTGGGTGTGACCGCGGGAGAAGCCACGGGAGGGGCCGCGGCAGAGGTCTCGGGCGTGACCGCCGGAGAAGCCGGGGACGTGACCGCGGGAGAGACCGCCTGGGGAAGCTTGGGCGAGGCGGGCGCCGTGGGCGATGCGGCCGTGGGGGACGCGCTCTTGTGGTGCAGCCGGTTGAACTCGGCCACGTTGCGCTGGTGTTCCTCGTAGCCGGCCGTGAAACGCGTGTCGCCCGGCTTGACCGTGACGAAGTAGAGCCAGTCGCCCGGCGGCGGGTTGAGCGCGGCGCGCATCGCCTCCTCGCCGGGGTTGGCGATCGGCGTGGGCGGCAGGCCCATGCGCCGATACGAGTTGTACGGGCTGTTGAGCCTGGTGTCGGCCTCGCTGGTGTTCAGCGTGGAACGGTTCAGCGCGTAGTTGATGGTCGAGTCCATCTGCAACGGCATACCGCGCTGCAGGCGGTTGTAGATGACCCTGGCCACCTTGCCCATGTCCGTCGCGGTCGCCGCCTCCGCCTGCACGATGCTCGCGACGGTGACCGCCTGATAGACGTTCGTCGTGTTGCGCTGCGCGCCGGCGGCGATCGGCGCCCCGTTGAACCTCTTGTTCGCGGTGTCGACCATGAACGTCAGCAGGGACTCCGGAGTCGCCTTGTCGCCGATCGGATAGGTCGCCGGGAAGAGATAGCCCTCGGGGTTGCCCCTGGCGTCGTCCGGAAGTTTGAGGTGGGCTTTCGCCAGGGACTTCTTGGTGGTTCCCGCGGGAACCCGGAGGGCCTTGTCGACGGCCGCGTAGACCTGTCCGGAGCGCCAGCCCTCCGGAACGACGAACGACGTCGGGCGGGCGTCGTCTCCCATGCTCAGCAGCGGCACCGCCACGGCGGTGGCCGCCACGACGGCGCCGGTCGCGATGAGGGCGACCCGGCCCCGGCGCGTCAGTCGAATCGTGCTCCGTGGCGGAGTGTTCATCTGCATAACGGGCACGGTAACGCGCTATTGCCAACAAACCCGGCATATCGTCATCTTGTCGGCGCCAGTTGGGCGTCCCGGTGGACGAGAGCGGCATAGCGCCCCTCCCCCGCCAGCAACTCCTCGTGCGTGCCTCGCTCGACCGCGCGGCCCGAGTCGAGGACGACGATCTGGTCGGCGCCGCGGATCGTGGACAGCCGGTGCGCGATGGTGAGCGTGGTGCGGTTGGCCGACAGGGCGTCGATGGCCTCCTGGACGGCATGCTCCGTGCGGGTGTCCAGGGCGCTGGTCGCCTCGTCGAGGATGAGCACGGGCGGATCACGCAGGATCGTGCGGGCGATGGCGAGGCGCTGCTTCTCGCCGCCGGAGAACCGGTGACCGCGTTCACCGACGACCGTGTCGTACCCGTCGGGCAGCGACGCTATGTGGTCGTGGATCTGGGCCGCCCGCGCCGCCGCGTGCAGTTCCTCGTCGGTGGCGTCCGGCTTGGCGAAGCGCAGGTTCTCGGCGATCGAGGCGTGGAAGAGGTACGTCTCCTGGGAGACGACGCCGACCGCGCGCGCGAGGGTGTCGAAGTCGAGGTCCCGGACGTCGACCCCGTCGAGGGTGACCCGCCCGCCCGTGACGTCGTACAGCCGGGGCACCAGATAGCTGAGCGTCGACTTTCCGGAGCCGGTCGGACCGACGACGGCGAGGCTGCCGCCCGCCGGGACGGTGATGTCGATGCCGTCGAGGATCGGGGTGCCCTTGTCGTCGTAGCGGAACTCGACGTCCTCGAAGCGGATCTCGCCCTTGACCTGGTCCAGGTGGACGGGGTTCTCGGGCTCGGTGATGTCGATGGGCAGGTCGAGGTACTCGAAGATGCGCTGGAACAGCGCGAGCGAGGTCTGGATCTGCACACCGGTGGACAGCAGGCTGACCGTAGGCCGGAACAGGCCCTGCTGGAGCGAGACGAAGGCGACGAGCGTGCCGATCGATATCGAGGGGCCGCCGAGCTGGAGGGCGACGCCCGCGGTCCAGTAGATGACGGCGGGCATGGCGGCCATGACGATGCCGATGACGGACATGCGCCAGCGTCCCGCCATGTTCGACCT
Organism: Streptomyces sp. NBC_00659; assembly: GCF_036226925.1. NCBI lineage: Bacteria > Bacillati > Actinomycetota > Actinomycetes > Kitasatosporales > Streptomycetaceae > Streptomyces > Streptomyces sp. NBC_00659. The sequence continues at coordinate 1,633,752 of NZ_CP109031.1, forward strand.
CACCTCGAGGTCGACTAGGCCCTCGGACTCCTCCGCGAACGACTTCGTCAGCGAGTCGGCCCGGCCCATGGTCCGCCCGAGCAGGATGCCGCTGACGGAGAGCGATTCGGTGACGGTGGCGGCCATCGCCGCCATCTGCTTCTGACGCTGGGTGGTGATCTTCTTGCGTTCGTTGCCGACGCGGCGGCTGATCCACACGAACACCGGCAGCAGGAGCAGGGAGACGAGGGTCAGGCGCCAGTCCAGGGCCACCATCGCGACGATCGTGGCGACCACACTGGTGAGGTTGGAGACCAGCGAGGTGGCGGTGGACGTGACGGTCGCCTGCATGCCGCCGATGTCATTGGCGATGCGGGACTGGACCTCGCCCGTGCGCGTCCTGGTGAAGAAGGCGAGCGACATGCGCTGGAGGCGGCCGTAGACCGCCGTGCGCAGGTCGTGCATCACGCGCTGGCCGACGGTCGTGGAGATCAGCGTCTGCAGGACGCCGAAGACACCGCTCAGGACGGCGCTCGCGATCATGCCGAGCGCGAGCAGGGTCAGCAGACCCGTACGCCCTTGAGGGATCGCGGTGTCCAGGATCGCCTTCAGCAGGAAGGGCGTGGCGACGCCCACGAGGGACGCGGCGCCGACCAGCAGGCCGACGATCGCGAGGCGGCCCCGGTAGGGCCGGAAGAGACTCAGGATGCGGCGCACCTGCCGTGGCTGCTGGCTGTCGGCGGGTGGCGGGCTCCAGGCGGACAGTTCGGGGCGCAATGGACTCCTAGGAAAACGGGACGACAGGGACATCGATGAGGATCCGGCGACTGACGGACCCTAGCTCATTGTTACCTATACTCACAATGAACGGCATCCTGATATTGTTCCCGCATGACCACCCCCGATGCCGACGGCCTGCTCGCCGAGCAGCTGCTGCGTCTGACGCGCCGCGTGCACCGCATCCAGAAGCGCCATCTGGAGCAGCGCGAGCTGGGCATCACCCCCGCCCAGTCCCGGCTCCTGCGTACCCTCGCGCACTACGCCTCGCCTCCCCGTATGGCCGATCTCGCGGAGCGCCTCGAAGTGGTGCCGCGTGCCGTGACCACGCTGGTCGACGGACTGGAGGCGAGCGGCAAGGTGCGCCGGGCACCCGATCCCACCAACCGCCGGGTGATCCGTATCGAGGTCACGGACGAGGGACGCAAGGCGCTGCGCGAGCTGCGCGCCGCGCGCCGCGGCGCCGCGGAGGAGATCCTGGCTCCATTGACGGACGAGCAGCGCGAGGTGCTCGGCGGGTTGCTGGACACGTTGGTGGACGGCATGCCGAGGGTGGAACAGGTGGAACACCGGTGCTGAGCGGACTCGGGACGGCGCGTCGCCGCTGAGGCGGCCCAGTCGGCTCGGGACGGCGCATCACCACTGAGGCGGCCCAGTCGGCTCGGGACGGCGCATCGCCACTCGAGCGGCTCGGCCGGCTCCGGGCGGAGTGGTCGCTTCTGGGCCGGTCGGGCACGGCACACCGCGCCGCCGCCGGTCGGCCGAGCATGTGAGGAGTGGTCCGCGATGCCGCTGCTGGAGCCCGATCCCGACGCCCTGCGCCCCGACGCGCGCTCCGAGGTCCCGGCGGCCGACCGGGTGCCCGGGGACCGGGCCGGCGGGACTCCCGAGCCGCTGCGCGGCGACCTGATCGCCCTGCTCGGCCGCGAGAAGGTGCTGACCGGGATCTCGGACCTCGTGCGCTACGCGTCCGACGCCAGCCCCTACCGCTTCGTACCGCGGGTCGTCGTGGTCCCCGAGGACATCGACGACGTCTCGACGGTGCTCTCGTACGCCCACGGCAAGGGCCGCGAGGTGGTGTTCCGCGCGGCCGGGACCTCGCTCAACGGCCAGGCGCAGGGCGAGGACATCCTCGTCGACGTCCGTCGGCACTGGACGGGCGTCGAGGTCCTCGACGGCGGAGCGCGGGTCCGGATCGCTCCGGGCACGACCATCGCCCGTGTCAACGCCGCGCTCGCCCGGCACGGGCGCGTGCTCGGCCCCGATCCGGCGAGCGCGGTCGCCTGCACGGTCGGCGGCGTGGTCGCGAACAACGCCTCCGGCATGACGGCGGGCACCACCCGCAACTCCTACGTCACCCTCGCCTCGCTCACGTTCGTCCTGCCGTCCGGCACGGTCGTGGACACGGCCGAACCGGACGCCGACGAGCGGCTGGCACGGGCGGAACCGGCCCTGTGCGCCGGACTCATGGAGCTCAAGGCGGAGATCGAGTCGGACGCCGGGCTGGTCGACCGGATCCGCGCCAAGTACACGATCAAGAACACCAACGGCTACCGTCTGGACGCCTTCCTGGACGGCTCGACACCCGTCGGGATCCTGCGCGGTCTGATGGTCGGATCGCAGGGCACCTTCGGCTTCATCTCGGAGGTCGTCTTCGACACCCTGCCGCTGGACCGCCGGGTGTCCGCCGCGCTGCTCTTCTTCGCCTCGCTGCCCGCCGCGGCCGCCGCGGTGCCCCTGTTCACCGCGGCGGGCGCCTCGGCCGTCGAGCTGATGGACGGCAACACCCTGCGTGCCTCGGTGGCCGTCGAGGGGGTGCCCGGGGACTGGGCCGGTCTGCCGGGTCCGACGACCGCTCTGCTCGTCGAGTTCCGCGCCCCGGACGAGGCCACGCAGGAGGCGTACGAGGAGCGGGCCCGCGCGGTACTGGAGGGGATTCCCCTGGTGTCGCCCGTTCCCTCGGTGACGAACGCCCTCACCCGGGACCAGCGGACCGTCGCCGGCTACTGGAAGGCCCGCAAGGCGTTCGTGACGGCGGTCGGCGGAGCGCGTCCCTCCGGTACGACACTGATCACGGAGGACTTCGCGGTACCGCCCGAGCGGCTCGCCGAGGCCTGCGAGGCGCTGCTGGAACTCCAGACCCGGCACGGCTTCGACGCCGCCGTCGCGGGCCATGCCGCCCACGGCAATCTGCATTTCCTGCTGGCCTTCGACGCGTCCAGGCCCGCCGACGTGGAGCGGTACGCCGCGTTCATGGACGCGTTCTGCCGGCTCACGGTGGAACGCTTCGACGGCTCGCTCAAGGCCGAACACGCCACCGGGCGCAACATCGCGCCCTTCCTGGAGCTCGAATGGGGGCCCAGGGCGACGGAGTTGATGTGGCGCACCAAACGGCTGGTCGACCCGGACGCTGTGCTCGCACCGCGCGTCGTGCTCGACCGGGATCCGCGTGCGCACGTACGGGGCCTGAAGACGATCCCGCGTGTCGAGGCGATCGCCGACCCGTGCATCGAGTGCGGCTTCTGCGAACCGACCTGCCCCAGCCAGGACGTGACGACGACACCGCGCCAACGGATCGTGCTGCGCCGCGAGATGATGCGCCAGCCCGAGGGCTCGCCGGTCGAGAACGAGCTCCTGGAGGCGTACGGATACGACGCCGTGGACACCTGCGCGGGCGACTCGACCTGCAGGCTGGCCTGCCCGGTCGGCATCGACACGGGCGCCCTGATGAAGACGTTCCGGCACGCCCGGCACACTCCGCGCGAGGAGAAGGCCGCCGCGCTGGCCGCACGGCACTTCCGTGTGCTCGAAGCCTCCGCGCGGCTGGCCGTCGCCGTCGCGGACCGGATCGGCGACCGGCGGGTGAACACCCTGACGCGGGCGGTCCGCAGGGCCGTACGCCCCGATCTCGTGCCCGAGTGGCTGCCGCGGATGCCCGGAGCCGCCCCCTCCGCCATGCCCCGCACCGCACGCGTGGGGGCCGTCGCCGTCTACTACCCGGCCTGCGTCAACCGCGTCTTCGGCGGTCCGGGGGACATGTCGCTCGCGCGGGCCGTCGTCGCGGTCTCCGCGCGCGCGGGAAAGCCGGTGTGGATTCCGGACGATGTCCGGGGGACGTGCTGCGCGACGATCTGGCACTCCAAGGGGTACGACGCGGGCAACGCCGTGATGGCCAACCGTGTCGTCGAGGCGGCCTGGGGCTGGACCGCCGGCGGCAGACTGCCGCTCGTCGTGGACGCCTCGTCGTGCACGCTCGGTATCGCGCGGGAGGTCGTACCGTATCTGACCCCCGACAACCGGGAGTTGCACGCCGAGCTGCTGGTCGTCGACTCACTGGTCTGGGCTGCGGAGGAACTCCTCCCCCACCTCACCGTGCGTCGCACCCTGGGCTCCGCGGTCCTCCACCCGACCTGCTCCATGCGGCACTTGGGCGACGAGGCGCAACTGCGCGCCGTGGCCGAGGCGTGTGCGGACGAGGTGGTGGTGCCCGACGACGCCGGATGCTGCGCCTTCGCGGGCGACCGCGGCATGCTCCACAGGGAACTCACCGAGTCGGCCACCCGAGAGGAGGCGGCGTTCGTGACCTCCCGCGACTTCGACGCGCATCTGTCGGCCAATCGCATGTGCGAGGTGGGCATGGATCACGCGACGGGACGCGGCTACTACTCCGCGCTCCTGGCGCTGGAGCACGCGACCCGCCCCGGCGTCGGACGGGCCGACCGGTCCCCATGACCCGGCCGGCCCGCGTCCGTTCCTCGTCCTCACCCTGGACGGCCGGACTCGTCGCCCCCGCCGTCGGGCCCGTCGCCCGGGCTCAGCAGCGGGCGCGGTCCTGTGTGAGCGTCCCTTGCACGGTGACCAGGGAGCGGTCGTAACAGCCGGCCGAACCGTGGCGCCTGTAGCGCTCGCTCGTCGTGGCGACCGCGTGACGCTGGTCGCGCGGCACGCCGGCCGTGTACGTGGCGTCACCCGTGTAGGTGTCGTCGAGCCGTGACCACGTGGTGGGCCGGCCGCCCGACTCCTCGGCCACGGAGGCCTGGTCGCCGAGCGTCAGCACGGTCCGCAGCCGGTCGTCCGCGCCGAGGGTCGTCGTGCCGTCCATCGTGTACGCGCGCCGGGTGCGCGTCGTCGTGGCGGGTCCGCGTCCGTCGACGGTCACCACCTCGTCGTCGGACCACGTCGCCTCGAGGCCGTCCGTGTTCTCGCCCTCGGTCCAGCGGTGCGTGGAGTTGTTCGCGAGGGTGCGGCTGACCGTCGTCACCACTCGGCCGTGCGAGGTGTCGAGGTACCCGGCGACCGTCAGCCGATGCCGTCCCGCGGTCTCGACACGGTGCTCCGAACCGGGTGTGTACGTCGAGGAGTCGGTGAGATCGCCCGCCTCGGCCCGCAGGAGCGCACCGCTCACATGGCCGCGCCGGGCGTCCTGCCGGACCAGCACGTTGACGGGCAGGCTCCAGCCCGGCTGCCCCTCGGGAACGCCTACGACGGAGACGTCGATCCGGTGCGGAAGCCCGTCGTTGAGCAGTCCGGCGAACGGGGTCAGGTCGTACTCGATGGGCTTGACGGCGAAGGCGCGGGGCCCCGGAATCACGTACCAGAGGAAGGGATTGGACCAGCCGCCGGTCCACACGGTCGGGAACGGTTCGGCGATACCGGCGAGTCGGCCGTCGACCTCGATCTGCACCTCACGGTAGGGGCCGTTGTCCGCCTTGCAGGAGTACGGTGCCGCGTCCGGGACCGTCAGGTACCAGACCTCCTCACAGCCACCGCCGGACCCGGTCGCGTACACCTCGGCGATCACGCGTTCGCTGTTGCGCGGGGTGGTCAGGGTGCCGTCCTTGAGGGTCAGGACACGGTCAGGAGTCACGGCGGGCCTGCCCGCGTAGAACGTCAGCGTGGCCTTGACGTCGAGAACCCCGGTGTACGTGTCGTCGACGACGTTCCCGATCAGCATCTCGACGTCGTGGCTCCGCCGGAACGTGTCGCTGTAGCGCGTCACATCCGTCTCGACGGACCACTCGATCCCGTCGGGCGACGGCTCCGGGGTGGACGTACGGAGAATCTCGACCCCGCCGACGTGCAGATAGCCGAGACGGTCGAACTGGCGCCCCTTGACCTTGCCTTCGAGCCGGAGCACGACCTCGCTCCAGCGGTCGCCGCAGCCCGACGGCGGGGTGTACGTGCCCTTGTAGGGCGTGAAGTCACGGAACTGCGCCTCGGCGAGCGTCACTTCACAGGACGGCGCGGACGGCCTGGCGACGGGCGGGGCGGCGGTGACGGGGTCGTGCCAGTCGCTGCCGAACTCGGCGGGCACGTCGGACGATCGGGCGACGGGCGCGGTGGAGGCCGCGGACGCACGAGCCGCGACGGACGCGGTGGCCGCCGGAGCCGGGCCCGCCCCGAGGAGGGCGCTCGCCACGAGGATCACTCCGGCAAGCATGGACATGATGACCGGTCTACTCATGTGCGGTGTTCTACGGGGCGGTCGAGCCGGCCGCAATGGCGCACCGACGCCCCCCGGCCACCCGCCCCGGGCTCTTCGGCGCGGCTGGGGCGCGCCGGACCGCTAAGCCTTCAGGTTCGCTTTGTCCCCCATCACCACCACGGGGTGCTCTTCCGGGTCGAGCGTGCGCAGGAGGTACTCCATGCCCTCCTTGGGCAGACTCACGCACGCCGACGTGCCGGTGCCGTGGTCCATGTGCAGCCAGATGCCGCCGCCCTTGTCATCGCCCCAGGGCCGGGTCGGATCGTCCGGAGGATTGCCCTCGACGCGGTTGTAGTCGATGGCGATGACGTAGTCGAAGTCGTGCCAGTAGGACTCGGGCCAGTCGTGGGGAGCCTGGTACGTCCCGGACTGCGTGTACGGCAACCGGGCACCCGGGTCGTCGAGCACGCCACCGGCGTCGCTGAGCGTGAACACACCGACGGGGCTGCGCTTGTCGTCCTCGTGATGGTCGGTGGTCCAGCCCTTCGTCCCGTTGTGCGCAGCCCAGCTACGCGTCTTCTCCCAGGCCGTACCGGACTTCGTGTACAGCACGGCCGTGGAGTCCGCGGAGTCCTTGCCGTCGCCGTACACCGCCAGCACCTGGCCCGAGCCGGAGGGGATCCGCCGCTGGAGCCGGTCGCCCACGTCGGGGATGCGTGTCGGGTCGACCGCGGGCGCACTCGTACGAGCGACCGCACCGGGGGCTCCCGCGCGGCCCTTCGCCCCGCCGCCGCTCCCGCCCTCCACTCCACCGCAGGCCGTGAGAGCGACCGCGACGGCTCCGCAGACCACGGCCGCGAGCCCCGTGCGCATCGCACCGTTCTTTCGCATGCCGTCCATCCTCGCACCACGTATCGGGCGAATCACCCTTCCCTCCCGTTCCGGCCAGTCGCGGCCGCGGCGGTCCGGTTCCTTGCGGCAGGGCGGAAAACCGTTTGCTTTCGACCACGCTCCGACGCGAACCTTTCACGGTTTGCTGTCGGCCCCCGGCCGGACGGCTGCCGACATCCGGAGCACTCTCCATCGCCTGACACGAGCCACTGGGACGTCATGCAGATCCAAGACCTTCCGTATCCCGACCCGGGTGTGCCCGACGTGCGCTCAGGTCCCCGATTCCTGTGGTGGCTCGGGCGGAATCAGCTCGGCGGACAGTTCAAGGCCCTGGCCTGGGGCCTGCTGCACTTCCTGGCCGTCTCCGCACTGCCGTTCTGTGTCGGTCTGGCCGTCCAGTCCGTCGTCGACCACTCCGGCACCCGGCTCGCCCTGACCGGCGCGCTGATGGCGGTGTGCGGCGCCTGCATCGCCCTCGGCGAACTCATGCTCCACCGCACAGCGGTCACCAACTGGATCACCGCGGCCGCGCGCGTCCAGCAACTGCTGGCCCGCAGAACCGCACTGCTGGGCTCCGCGCTCACGCGGCGCGTCGCGGCGGGCGAGGTGGTCGCGGTCTCCACCGGCGACGTCGAGAGGATCGGCTGGTTCGTGGAGGGCGTGTCGCGGTTCTCGGCTGCCGCCGTGACGGTCGTGGTGGTCTGTGTGACCCTGGTCGTCTACCAGCCGGCCCTGGGCGTGATCGTCGCCGTGGGTGTGCCCGTGCTGGCGGTGGCCGTACTGCCGCTGCTGCCCCGCGCCACCCGGCGCGCCGACTTCCAGCGGGAGAAGGCGGGCCGCGCGACCGAACTGGCCTCCGACACCGTGGCGGGCCTGCGGGTACTGCGCGGCATCGGCGGTGAGGAACTCTTCCTCGACCGCTACCGCCGCGCCTCCCAGGAGGTGCGCCGGGCCGCCGTACGCAGCGCGCGCATGTGGTCGGCGATCTCGGCGATCCAGGTGCTGCTGCCCGGTCTGCTGATGATCGCCGTCGTCTGGCGCGGTGTGCAGTTGGCCCGGGACGGCCGGATCGAGGTCGGTGAACTGGTCACCGTGTACAGCGCCGTCATGCTTCTCACGTACCCGTTGCGGCATTTCGAGGAGATCGCGATGGCCTACTCCTTCTCGCGTCCGGCGGCCAAGCGAGCCGCTGGGGTGCTGTCTCTGGAACGGGCCATGGACAGCGGCGGCTCACGCGCCGCCGAGGTGCCGGGCGGCGATCTGTACGACCCGGTGACCGGTCTGCTCGCTCCCGAGGGCCGGTTCACGGCCGTGGTGTGTGGGGACCCGGACGCGGCGGGGCTGCTGGCCGAACGGCTCGGCGGCCACGCCTCCCAGCAAGCTGAGCTGGCTCGCGCCGAGGGCGGGCCGAGGAACACCTCGGTGGTCCTCGGGGGCGTGCCGCTGGACGAGTTGCCCCTGGAGTGCGCCCGCACCGCCGTCCTCGTCCAGGACAAGGATCCGGTGCTGCTGTCGGGCTCCCTGCGCGAGTTGCTCGATGTGCCCGCCTCGGGTCTCGTGAGCGCCGAGGCAGCCCTGTCCGCGGCCCAGTGCGGCGACGTGCTGGACGCGCTCACCCAGGGATCGCTCGACACCGAGGATCCGATGGACGCCCGCGTCACGGAACGCGGCCGCTCCCTGTCCGGGGGCCAGCGCCAGCGGCTCGCACTGGCCCGGTCCCTGATCACGGACCCGGAGGTACTCGTCCTGGACGAGCCGACGTCCGCGGTCGACTCACACACCGAGGCTCGGATCGCCGACGGAGTGCGCTCCCTGCGCGCCGGGCGCACGACCGTGGTCTTCACCTCCTCACCGCTGCTCCTGGACCACGCGGACCGGGTCGTCCTCGTCCACGAGGGCGAGGTCGTCGCGGTCGGCGTGCACCGCGAGCTGGTGCACAGCGAGCCGCGATACCGGGCCGTGGTGACCCGCGAGACCGAGGAAGAGGCCGCCGCGGAAGCCGCGGACCGGACCGCTCTCGGCGCGGTGACCGTGGACGACGAGGCCGTTCTCGACGGCGTACTGGAAGAGATCGAGGAGACCGCATGATCGGCGTGGCGCCACCCGCGTACGACCCGGCCGCCCCGACGGCGGCGAACACGTTGCCCGTCGGCGCGCCCGCGACCGTACGCGCCTACGTGACCGAGCTGTTCCGACGGCACCGCAGGGCCTTCCTGCTCCTGGTCGCCGTCAACACCGTGGCCGTCGTGGCCTCGATGGCCGGGCCCTATCTGCTGGGCTCGGTCGTCGAACGCGTCTCGGACCACGCGGACGACCTCCATCTGGAGGCCACCTCCGCCATCTTCGTCGTCGCGCTCGTCATCCAGGCCGTGTTCGTCCGGCAGGTGCGGCTGCGGGGTGCCATGCTCGGCGAGCGGATGCTGGCAGATCTGCGCGAGGACTTCCTCGTACGGTCGGTCGGTCTGCCGCCCGGCGTCCTGGAACGGGCCGGGACGGGCGACCTGCTGTCCCGTATCACCACCGACATCGACCGGCTCGCCAACGCGATGCGCGAGGCCGTCCCACAGCTGGCCATCGGTGTCGTGTGGGCGGCACTGCTGCTCGGCGGACTCGCCGTGACCGCCCCCGTACTCGCTCCCGCCGTCCTGGTCGCCGTTCCGGTGCTGGTGATGGGCTGCCGCTGGTACTTCAAGCGGGCGCCGGCCGCCTACCGCTCGGAGGCGGCCGGCTACGCCGCCGTCGCCGCGGTCCTCGCCGAGACGGTCGACGCCGGGCGCACCATCGAGGTGCACCGTCTGGACAGGAGCCGCATCGAGCTGTCGGACCGCCGGGTCAGGGAATGGACGGCGTGGGAGCGCTACACGCTCTGGCTGCGGTCGGTTCTCTTCCCGGTCGTCAACATCACGCATGTCACCGTGCTCTGCTCGGTCCTGATGATCGGCGGGTGGCTCGCTCTCCAGGGCTGGATCGGGGTGGGGCAGCTGACGACGGGTGCGCTGATCGCCCAGATGCTCGTCGACCCGGTGGGACTGATCCTGCGCTGGTACGACGAGCTCCAGGTCGCCCAGGTGTCGCTGGCGCGGCTGGTCGGTGTCCGGGACATCGAGCCGGACGCGGGCGACCCGGGCGTGAAGCCGGAGGGACGCGACGTCCACGCGGACCGGGTGCACTTCGGCTACCGCGCGGGCGTGGACGTACTGCGGGAGGTCTCCCTGGCGGTGCCGCCCGGCACCCGGCTCGCTCTGGTCGGCCCGTCCGGCGCGGGGAAGTCCACCCTGGGCAGGCTGCTCGCCGGGATCTACGCGCCCCGGGACGGCCGCATCACCCTCGGCGGCGCCGAGCTGTCCCGGATGCCCGCGGAGGAGGTCCGGGCGCACGTGGCTCTGGTCAACCAGGAGCACCATGTGTTCGTGGGCTCCCTGCGCGACAACCTGCTGCTCGCCGTCCCCCAATCTCGGCAGCATCAGGACGACGAGCAGGAGCACCATCAGGGGCAGGTTCCGGCTGCTGACACTGGCGCCGGTGCTAGTCCTGGCGCTGGTGCTGGTCCTGGTGCCGAGGCTGATGCTGGTGCCGAGGCTGATGCTGGTGCCGAGGCTGGTGCTGGTGCCGAGGCTGGTGCTGGTGCCGAGGCTGGTGCTGGTGCCGAGGCTGGTGCTGGTGCCGAGGCTGCGGGCGATGGCGCCGCCTCCGTCGACGCCCGGCTGTGGGCGGCTCTCGGCGCGGTCGACGCGACCGGCTGGGCGCGGGCGCTGGACGACGGTCTGGACACCGAGGTCGGCTCGGGCGGGTTCGCGCTCACGCCCGCCCAGGCCCAGCAGATCGCGCTGGCCCGGCTGGTGCTGGCCGACCCGCACACCCTGGTCCTGGACGAAGCGACCTCGCTCCTGGACCCGCGGGCGGCCCGCCATCTGGAACGCTCGCTGGCCCGCGTCCTCGACGGCCGCACCGTCGTCGCCATCGCCCACCGCCTCCACACCGCTCACGACGCGGACGTCATCGCCGTGGTCGAGAACGGCCGCATCAGCGAACTCGGCAGCCACGAACAACTGGTCGCGGCGGACGGCGCGTACGCGGCGCTGTGGAGGTCCTGGCACGGGTGAGCGGGGTGCCCGGACGGGGCCACCGGCCCGCGAGCCGGGTCCCGAGCGGGACCATCTGCCCGCGACGCGTGGGGCAGGTGTCGGCCGGATCAGCCAGGGCTGCCGGGACTGCCGGGACTGCCGGGACTGCCGGGGCTGCCGGGGCTGCCAGGGCTGCCTTCGGGGCTGCCAGGCCATGCGACAGGCGTCGCACCGGTCCGTTCCCACGTTCACCGTGTACGGGCCCGCTCCGGCGCGGGTCCCGGCCGTGCCTCCGTTTCCGCCGCTCGCCGGGAACAGGGGCACGACCGTCGCCCGCGCGCCCCGTGAGGGGCCCTGCGAGCGGGCGACGGTCCCTGCGACGCTGCTGGTCGGCCCCTGTGGCGTTGCGCGGTGCCGAAGGGGGGTGGAAGGCTGGACGTGGGCACCCGCTCGGGGGACTCCCGCGAACCAACCGGTCCGCGGGGAGCAACGACTGTGTCCTCGGGTCCGCGCGCCCGCCGTCGAACACGGCGGCTCCGGTCCCGTCCGCACCCCCTGGAGGTACCCGTGGACAGCGCCGACGGATGGGGAGACGACGTCTACCAGCCCGACGGATCCGAGGTACAGGACGACGCGGGGCTGCTCGACGCCGAGGACACACTGGTGACGGACGGCGTGAGTGATCCCCTGGACCGCGGCTGGTCCCCGCCGGAGCGGCCGTGGGCGGTGGAGCACCGTGGGGTGACCGCCTCGGAACGCCGGGCGGGCGAGACCCTGGACGAGCGCCTCGCCGACGAGCTGCCCGACATCGCCGGATCCGACGGAGACGGCATCGGCGACTGCGAGGGCACCGACGGAGAGCCCCTCGACAACGAGGTGGGTGCCCTGCGCTCCGGACGGCTGGTGGCCCCGAACGAAGGCGCGCACGAGGACGAGGAGAGCGGGCTCATCGCCACGGACATCGGCATCGACGGCGCCGCGGCCTCGGCGGAGGAAGCCGCGATGCACATCGTCGACGAGGACGCCGTGTCCGGCTGACCGGCACGCGTCCCGCTTCTCCCCCAAGGAGTCGCCATGCAGCAGGACAAGCAGCCCGACTACCGCCCCGTGGTGTTCCGCGACCGCGTCGCCGGATACGCCTTTCTCACACGCTCCACCGCCACGAGCGACCGGACCATCGACTGGGACGACGGCGAGACCTACCCGGTCGTGGACGTCGAGATCTCCTCGGAGAGTCATCCCTTCTACACGGGCAAGGCCCGCACGGTGGACTCCGAGGGCCGCATCGCCCAGTTCGAGCGGCGTTTCGGAGGCGGGGACCAGGGGTCCGGCACAGGGGACGACGGCTGACCGTGACCGGCGCCCCGCTTCGAGCCATGGGCGCCGGTACGGCCACGAAGGAGTCGCGCGACGGTGGCGCGATCCGGGAGGCTCCGGACTCAGATGTAATTCAGGGCGGCCGCGCAGCCCACGGCACCCAGCACCATGAACACCGGCGTCAGCACCTTGAGCTCGACCCAGCTGCCCGCGCGGAAGCGCATCGCCTTGGGCGGGCCTATCGGGTACCAGCGCTTGCGGCCGACCGGGATGGGCCAAAGGATCGGGCAGCCGGACACCGTCAGCGCGTCCCCGATGTCGTGCACCAGGGCACCGAGAATGATCGGCAGCCCGAGCCAGAGGTACTCCTGGCCCGGCGCCGTGAACAGCCAGTCCGAGCCGTTGCCCGGCTTGTCCAGAGTCTGCGCGAGGATCCACGAGCTCGTCGCGGCGAGCAGCCAGACCAGGACGTTGCTGCTCGAACCGCGGGCGGCCCGCCACAGCAGACCCTCGATGGCGAGCACCATGTGCACGAAGAGGATGCCGAGGACCGCCCAGCGACCGCAGGTGATCGCCAGCACCGCCGTGCCCGATCCGAGCGCCACCGCCCACACCCAGGTGTGCGTCAGCGTGCGGTGACCGCCGCTGCGCCGGGGGTCGCCCGGCTTTCGGGTCCCCTTGTAGGCGGCGTAGGAGAGCTTGTCGACGATCTCGCACAGTCTTCGTGACACCGGTCCGAAGGCATTGGAGATCGTGGCGGCCTTGTGGTCCAGATCCGGGGCGAGAGCGGCGCCCGCGCAGATCAGGGCGCCGACGAGCAGGACCGGCCAGGGCATGGCATGGCCGGCCGCGGCTGCCGCCGCTCCGACGCCGAGCCAGGCCGCGGCCCCCGACAGTGAGTGTGCTGGTCCCATCATGGCCGTTCCCCGCCCCATTCCTCTTGTAACGCTGTCCAGTTGCCCGTGCACGCTGACGCGTCACCGGCGCCACAGCGTAGCGGTCGTGATCTTTGCCCGAACATCCGATTCCCCCATCACGTGCATCGACAGGCAAGATGGGGGCGTGACCCTTATCGATCAGCTGCCGCAGACCGCAGACCCCGACGCCCTCTACGAAGCCTTCGAGTCGTGGGCCGGGGAACGCGGTCTCACCCTCTACCCCCATCAGGAGGAGGCGCTGATCGAGGTTGTCTCGGGTGCGAACGTGATCGTCTCGACGCCCACCGGCTCGGGCAAGAGCATGATCGCCGCGGGCGCGCACTTCGCCGCCCTCGCCCGGGACGAGGTCACCTTCTACACGGCGCCGATCAAGGCGCTCGTCTCGGAGAAGTTCTTCGAGCTCTGCAAGATGTTCGGCACCGAGAACGTCGGCATGCTCACCGGCGACGCCTCCGTGAACGCCGACGCTCCGGTCATCTGCTGCACCGCCGAGGTCCTCGCGTCCATCGCACTGAGGGACGGCAAACACGCCGATGTCGGTCAGGTCGTCATGGACGAGTTCCACTTCTACGCCGAGGGCGACCGGGGCTGGGCCTGGCAGATCCCGATCCTGGAACTTCCGCAGGCGCAGTTCATCCTGATGTCGGCGACCCTCGGCGACGTCTCGATGTTCGAAAAGGACCTCACACGCCGCACCGGCCGGCCCACGACCGTGGTCCGCTCGGCGACCCGGCCCGTCCCGCTCTCCTACGAGTACGTGCTCACTCCGCTGACGGAGACCCTCACCGAGCTGCTCGCCACCAAGCAGGCCCCGGTCTACATCGTGCACTTCACCCAGGCGCAGGCCGTGGAACGGGCGCAGGCGCTGATGAGCATCAATATGTGCACGCGTGAGGAGAAGGACCAGATCGCCAAGCTCATCGGCAACTTCCGGTTCACCACCAAGTTCGGCCAAAACCTCTCCCGCTACGTACGCCACGGCATCGGTGTGCACCACGCCGGCATGCTGCCCAAGTACCGGCGGCTGGTGGAGAAGCTGGCCCAGGCCGGTCTCCTGAAGGTCATCTGCGGCACGGACACGCTCGGTGTCGGCGTCAACGTCCCCATCCGCACGGTGCTGTTCACCGCGCTCACGAAGTACGACGGCACTCGGGTGCGCACGCTGCGCGCCCGCGAGTTCCACCAGATCGCGGGCCGGGCCGGGCGCGCGGGCTTCGACACGGCGGGCTACGTCGTCGCTCAGGCGCCGGAGCACGTCATCGAGAACGAGAAGTCGCTCGCCAAGGCGGGCGACGACCCGAAGAAGCGCCGCAAGGTGGTGCGGAAGAAGGCTCCCGAGGGCTTCGTGGGCTGGACCGACAACACCTTCGAGAAGCTGATCGCCTCCGATCCCGAGCCGCTGACCTCGCGCTTCCGCGTGACGCACACGATGCTGCTCTCGGTGATCGCACGGCCCGGCAACGCCTTCGAGGCGATGCGGCATCTGCTGGAGGACAACCACGAGCCGCGCAAGCAGCAGCTGCGGCACATCCGCCGGGCCATCGCGATCTACCGCTCGCTGCTCGACGGCGGCATCGTGGAGAAGCTCGACGAGCCCGACCCGACGGGCCGCGTCGTGCGGCTCACCGTCGATCTCCAGCAGGACTTCGCGCTGAACCAGCCCCTGTCGACGTTCGCGCTCGCCGCCTTCGACCTGCTGGACCCCGACTCCCCGTCGTACGCCCTGGACATGGTGTCCGTCGTGGAGTCCACGCTGGACGAACCGCGGCAGATCCTCGCGGCCCAGCAGAACAAGGCCCGTGGCGAGGCCGTGGCCGCGATGAAGTCCGACGGCGTCGAGTACGAGGAGCGCATGGAGCGGCTCCAGGACGTGACGTACCCCAAGCCGCTGGAGGAACTGCTCTTCCACGCGTACAACACCTACCGCAAGAGCCATCCGTGGGTCGGCGACCACCCGCTGTCGCCGAAGTCCGTCATCCGTGACATGTACGAACGGGCCATGTCCTTCACGGAGTTCGTCTCCTTCTACGAGCTCGCCCGCACCGAGGGCATCGTCCTGCGCTACCTGGCCAGCGCCTACAAGGCCCTCGAGCACACCATCCCGGACGACCTCAAGTCCGAGGACCTGGAAGACCTGATCGCCTGGCTGGGCGAGATGGTGCGACAGGTCGACTCCAGCCTGCTCGACGAGTGGGAACAGCTCGCCAACCCCGAGGTGATGACGGCCGAGGAGGCTCAGGAGAAGGCCGACCAGGTCAAGCCGGTCACCTCGAACGCCCGAGCCTTCCGTGTCCTCGTCCGCAACGCGATGTTCCGCAGGGTCGAGCTGGCCGCTCTGGACAACGTCGACGAACTCGGCGACATGGACGGCGACTCCGGATGGGACGCCGACGCTTGGGGCGAGGCCATGGACAAGTACTGGGACGAGTACGAGGACCTCGGTACCGGTCCCGACGCCCGTGGCCCCAAGCTGCTCTCGATCGTGGAGGAGCCGCAGAACGGTCTGTGGCGCGTCCGTCAGACCTTCGCGGACCCGAACGGCGACCACGACTGGGGCATCAGCGCGGAGGTCGACCTCACTGCCTCGGACGCCGAGAGCCGTGCCATCGTCAAGGTCACCGACGTCGGACAGCTGTGAGCACAGGAGAATCCCACCGATGACGAACCCAGCCGAGAGGCTCGTCGACCTGCTCGACCTGGAGCAGATCGAGGTCAACATCTTCCGCGGCCTCAGCCCGCAGGAGTCGCTGCAGCGGGTCTTCGGCGGCCAGGTCGCGGGCCAGGCGCTGGTCGCCGCCGGCCGCACCACGGAGGGCGACCGGCCGGTGCACTCGCTGCACGCGTACTTCCTGCGTCCGGGCCGGCCTGGCGTCCCGATCGTGTACCAGGTCGAACGGGTGCGGGACGGACAGTCGTTCACCACACGGCGCGTCACCGCCGTGCAGCAGGGCCGCACGATCTTCAATCTGACCGCCTCCTTTCACAAGCCCGAGGAAGGGAGCTTCGAGCACCAGCTGCCGCCGGCCCGCGAGGTGCCGGATCCCGAGTCCCTGCCGACGGTGACGCAGGAGATCAAGGAACATCTGGGCGCTCTGCCCGAAACGCTGGAACGCATGGCGCGGCGCCAGCCGTTCGACATCCGCTATGTGGACCGGCTGCGCTGGACGCCCGAGGAGACCAAGGACGCCGAGCCGCGCAGCGCCGTATGGATGCGTGCTGTCGGGCCGCTGGGTGACGACCCGCTCGTGCACACCTGTGCTCTCACCTACGCGAGCGACATGACGCTCCTGGACGCCGTCCGGATCCCGGTGGAACCGCTGTGGGGACCGCGCGGTTTCGACATGGCGTCGCTGGACCACGCCATGTGGTTCCATCGGCCGTTCCGCGCGGACGAGTGGTTCCTGTACGACCAGGAGTCACCGATCGCGACGGGCGGCCGTGGTCTGGCCCGCGGGCGCATCTACGACCTCGAAGGACGCCTGCTCGTCTCGGTCGTGCAGGAGGGACTGTTCAGAGCGCTGTAGGCGGACTCGTCCGGGCTCCTTCGGCGCAGCCATGCGAGCAGCCTCCGCGACCGCGCGGACTCCGGCGGCGTGAGCGGGGCCTCCGTGGCGGTGAGGCGCTCTCGCACGGCGCGCGGAGCACCGGCCGGTGAGAGCCGGGCGGCCGCCGGTGGAGCCGCGGTCGGCCGGCTTGGCGACGAGGCGTGCGCCGGGGCCGGTGCCGGGACGGTCGAGGGGGCCGGTGTCGGGCGGGGCACGGGGCGGTCTTTCCTGGCTTCCTGAACGCTCTGCCCCAGGTCGGCCCTCAGCCAGCCGATCTCGTCCGGGTCGTCCGCCGTCGTGATGCGTTCGACGATCAGCGCTCCGGGCGAGTCCGGTGCGGCCTGTGAAACAGGCGCGGGCCGAAGGCGGTTGAGATGGGCGCGCTCGTAGGGATCCTTGACGACCTCGGCCACGTGGACGGGGTCGAGCAAGGACGCCACCACCGCGGCACGGGCCCAGGGATCCTGTGTCTGCCTCAGCAGGAACCCCAGGTGGCGGCCACGCCAGTTGCGGGGACGACGGTCCAGCCCTTCGCTCAGCTGATCCCGAAGGGCTTCCGGTGTCCGGCCGCTCAGGAGCGGCGCGTTGTGCTCGTCGGTCGCGAACTGCCGTAGTTCCTCGGCGAGGTAGAGCCAGGCGACCATCCTGTAGCGGTTGAGGTAGAACTTGACCGGCACCACCAGTCCCAGGCGTGCGAGGCGGGTGAAGCGGGCGTTCGTCACGCCCACGAGGGCGGCGCCCTCCGTGGTGCCGACGGCCTTGACCCGCTCGCGCAGCGCCTCCGGGAACCCGGATTCGGCTCGCACTCGGTCGATCTCCGCGCGTGTGATCCGGCGCCCCCCGCCTCCCTCGTCGGGAACCGAGCGCACACAGCCGAGGTTCAGGGCCAGGTCGAACTCGCCTCGCCTGAGCTCCAGTTCCCGTGCGGCCCGGCTGAGCGAGAGGGTGGCGGACTGTGTGATGGTGGTCCCGGACATGACGGTCTCCCCTGAGGTGTGGGAGGCTCGCGCCGGTGTGCGCTCGCCTCGGGAAAAACCGTATCCGGCTTGTCGGACATCGTGGCGAGCCTGTGGATAACCTCAGCCACAAGACGGTATCTGCAGGTCAAAGGTCCGAAACGGGCTTGCTTTCCGGCTGTCGAGCGTCCACGCGAAGGTGTTCGCCGACGCGGTTCACCAGCAACGTCATCTCGTAGGCGACCTGGCCGATGTCCGCCTCCGCCCCGCTGAGGACGGACAGACAGCTCCCCGTGCCGGCTGCGGTGACGAAGAGCACCGCGTCGTCGAACTCGACCATCGTCTGCCGTACCTGCCCGGCGCCGAAGTGGCGGCCGGAGCCCTTGGCCAGGCTGTGCAGTCCCGACGAGACCGCGGCGAGGTGTTCCGCGTCCTCGCGTCGGAGTCCTGTGCTCGCGCCCGTCACCAGCCCGTCGTTGGACAGCACCAGCGCATGCCGAACGTGCTCGACGCGCTCGGTGAGGTCGTCCAGCAACCAGCCGAGTCCCGTGTTCTGTTCCATGATCCGGTCTCCCCGTGTGGTGTTCCCCCTGGCCGGAGGATTCGACCAGCAAGCCTTCCCCACTGCCGCCGTCCGGGCAAGGCGGATGGGTGGCATGGCAGAGAAGATGGCCGACGAGCAGACGTGAGCGGTGGCGCCGTGGGGCAGCCGCGCGATGGTTCCGCGGGTGGCCCGGCGACGGTGTCGTGGCGCCGGGTGGGGCCGACCCCGGATGGCGGGCAGCCTCAGCTGACGGACTCGAGCAGGCGGGCGGTGTGCACTCTCCCCGCGTATTCGACAAGCCGGATCAGCACCTCCTTCCCGGATTCCCGGTCGCGGGCGTCGCAGAGGACGACCGGCGTACCACGGTCGAGGTCGAGGGCCCGGGAGACGTCCTTGGTGCCGTACGTGCGAGCCTCCGGGAAGCAGTTGACCGCCACCACGAAGGGAATCCGGCGGTGCTCGAAGTAGTCCACCGCCGGGAAACAGTCCTCGAGCCGTCGGGTGTCGGCGAGGACGACAGCACCCAGAGCGCCCGTCGACAGTTCGTCCCACAGGAACCAGAAGCGGTCCTGTCCGGGTGTTCCGAAGAGATAGAGCGAGAGCCCGGACCGGATGGTGATGCGTCCGAAGTCCATGGCCACGGTCGTGGTGATCTTCTGGCCCACGCCCCCGGTGTCGTCGACGGACCGGCCGGCATCGCTCAGCAGTTCCTCGGTACGCAGCGGTCGGATCTCGCTGACCGTGCCCACCAGGGTGGTCTTCCCGACGCCGAAGCCGCCGGCGACCAGTATCTTCAGCGCCATGGCGAACGGGTCGCCGCCCGTGGCGTCGGAGTGCTCGGAGACCATGGATCACTTCTCTCGGGAGTGCCGGCGACCGCCGGCATCGGTGCGTGTGGTACGGGTGAACGAAGCCAGCATCATGACAACTACGGTTCCGTCGGGCGGGCTTGGACCGCACATTGCCCCTTGTGACCGGAACACGTCCGTTCCGTGCCCAGGAGTGAGCACGAAGGGCCTTTGTACCGACCGATGTTCATCGTCTAGAGCGCCCTCAGCCCCTCGATCACTTCGCGGAGGATTCGTTCGTCGGGCAGGTGCGCGGGCGGCACCGGCCGGCTGACGATGACGCAGCCGCGTTCCAGGAGGTCGCCCAGAAGCACCCTGACCACGCCCACGGGAAGACCGGTGCCCGCGGCCAGTTCGGCGACCGACAGGGTCTCTGTACGGCACAGTTCGACCAGGGTCCGGTGCTCCGGGCCGAGCGAGCTGTCCCCATCGGCCCCCGGCGCTGCCCTGTCGAGCGTGACCAGGGCGATCAGATCGAAATGCGTCCCGGCGGGACCGGCTTTGGTGCGCCCGCCCGTCACGGCGTAGGGACGGACGAGTGGGCCCGCCTCCTGGTCGTACCACTGGCTGCCCGGCAATGGCGGGGTGCCCGGTGCGTCCTCGGTCATCTGTACAGGCCGTCCTCGGTCATCCTGCCGCGGGCGGCTGTGCGCCGACCCGGGGCGGGGCGTGGAGATGCTCGCCGACACGCTTGACCAGAAGCGCCATCTCGTACGCCACGAGTCCGATGTCGGCGGTGGCGGTGGTCAGGACGGCGAGGCACGAACCGTCCCCCGCCGCGGCCACGAACAGGAAGCCCTCGTCCATCTCCACCATCGTCTGGCGCACCCCGCCCGCGCCGAAGTGGCGGCCGGCTCCCTTGGCCAGGCTGTGGAATCCGGAGGCGACGGCCGCGAGGTGTTCGGCGTCCTCGCGCCGCAGGGCGGTGGACGCGCCCACAGCCAGTCCGTCGTTCGACAGCACGACGGCGTGCCGTACTTCGGTCACACGCAGCACCATGTCGTCCAGCAGCCAGTCGAGTTCGCCGGACCGATGGGCGCTGCCCGTGCTCGGGTCCTGGATCATGAGGGGTCTCCTTCGCTGCTGTCGCTGCCCGCTTCGGGGCCGGCGGTTGCTCCGACGCCGGGGGCCCGGCCGCCGCCGCGTGCCCATCCGGCCCGGTACGCGGCCATGCGCGCCCGTACGAGTTCGGGTGTGCGCTCGTCGTCCTCCGGGGACACCGGGGGTTCCGTCGGCTCGTCGGAACGCTGTCCGCGCAGTTGGGGGGCGAGGTTCGCCTGGCGCACCCGGCGTGGAAGTGCGCCGGAGTCCACGGAGTCCGCCTCGGGGCGGTGCAGGCGCAGCGGCGCCACTCCCGAAAGCGCGGTCTCCTTCGTAGCGTTCGCCTGGGGCGGAGCTCCCCGTGATCCGTTCGCCGGCTCCTCGGAAGCCCTCGGTCGCGGTGGGACCAGGGCGGGCCGATCGGTGACGGACTGGACGGCGTCGCGCACCGGGGCGACCGGCACGCGCGCGTACTCCCTCTCCGGCGGCCCGTCCGTGTCGTGCTCCTGGAGGGAACGTTCCATCGGGCCGTCCTGCAGCAGTGCCGTGGGCAGCAGCACGACCGCGGTCGTACCCCCGTAGGGCGAGGTCTGCAGGTGCACCTTGATGCCGTGCCGGGCCGAGAGCCGGCTGACCACGAAGAGGCCCAGCCGGTCGCTGTCGTACAGGTCGAGGGCCTCGGACCGCTCGATACGCAGATTGGCCTCGGCGATCCTCTCCTTGCCCATGCCCAGTCCCCGGTCCTCGACCTCGATCGCGTAGCCGTTCGCGACCGGTTCGCCGGTGATCCGCACCCGGGTGTGCGGGGGCGAGAACTGGGCGGCGTTCTCGACGAGTTCCGCCAAGAGATGGGTGAGATCGGCGACCGCTCCGCCGGCCACGGCCGCCTCGGGGAGTTGCCGTACCTCCACGCGCGCGTAGTCCTCGACTTCGGAGACCGCCGCCCGGACCACGTTCGTGAGCGAGACGGGCCTTCGCCACGCCCGTCCGGGCGCGGCTCCGGAAAGGATGATGAGGCTCTCCGCGTGACGGCGCATCCGCGTGGTGAGGTGGTCGAGGCGGAACAGGTCGCTCAGCTCGTCCGGGTCGTCGGACCTGCGCTCCATGGCGTCCAGGAGATTCAGCTGGCGGTGCACGAGTACCTGGCTGCGCCGGGCCAGGTTGACGAAGACTCCGGAGATGCCGCCGGCCAGCTCCGCGCGCTCGACCGCGGCGCGCAGGGCGGCCCGGTGCACGGTGTTGAGCGCTTGGGCGACCTGCCCGGTCTCGTCCTCCGAGGGCCGTCCCGGCGGGGCCTCGTCGTCGACGTCCACCGGCTCTCCCGCGCGCAGCCTGCGCATGGCTTCGGGGAGTTTCCGGCGGGCGACGTCGAGGGCGCCGTCGCGCAGTCCCACGAGTTCGACGACGAGGTCGCGTCCGATGCGTACGGAGATGATCAGCGAGGCGATGACGGCAGCGAGACCGAAGAGGACCGCGGCGCCGGCCGGGGTGAGCAGGGCGTGCCCGAGCGGGTCGGCCGCGTCCGCGGCACGACGGCCCGCGTCGGCCTCGACCATACGCATTCCGTCGCTCACCCGCTCGTGAGCGATGCTCCAGGCGGCCTCCGGCGCGGCATCGAGGGCCTTGGGGCCGGGCCGCGAGAGAAGCACCTTGTCCTCGACGGCGCGCACGTCGTCGTAGGCGCTCCCCTGCACGACGTCGTTCCAGGCGGTTCGTTCGGGCCCGCCGAGGTCCGACGCCGCGGCGTCCGTCAGGGTGCGGCGTGTGTCCACGGCCCCTGTGAACAGCCGTAGCCGTTCCCCGTCGAGGGTTCCGGCGAGCCGGGCCCCGCCGAGCACGGCATCCTCCTGGGCGAGCGCCTCTCGCGCCCGGGAGAATTCGAGGAGGACACGCGCGTCCGTGCGCAGGCCCGTTCCGGAGATGCCGCTGAGCGCTCCGTCGACTCCGAATGCCGTCGAAATGGTCCTGGTGTACTCGCCGTACGCCTCTTCCCATCCGGTACGGCGCTCCAGCACACCGGTACGCAGCGACCGCAGTCGCTCCGTGTCGGCGACGAAAGCGGCGAGGCGCCCGGCGACTCCGGCCGGCAGGTCCGCGCCGTCGGCGACGGTGTTGTGGTCTCCCAGGCGGAGCCTCGCCACGGCGCGGTCGGTGAGTCGTGAGAGATCCTTGAAGTCGCTCGGTGACGACGCGGCGGGGCCGGTCGCGTAGCGGACGGCTTCCGCCCGTTCGGCCTGGAGCGCGGCGACCGCGGCGTCCACGGGGGTGCGCACCATCGAGTCCACACCCTGCGACTGCCGCAGCCGCGCGACGTCCTGCGCCGTGCTCACGGTGGCGTAGGCCCACAGGGCGAGCAAGGAGACGATGGGCACCATCAGCAGGCTGACGATCTTGGCCCGGACGGTACGGGGCCGGACATGCCACCGTCCCGCGCGCGTGAGCGCTTCGGGCGAGGGTCCGGCGAGGAGGTCCCCCTCGTCCGCCGGCGGACCGGCGTGCGCGCGCCGGCCGCGCCGCGGGGGCGGCGGCTGGGCGCCTGCTGTGATGGTCCTGCGGGGTGTACGCATGGCCTCCTCGATCGGAGAGGTTCGGGGCGTGCCGTCCGGGCCGCGCGGCTCCGGTACCGGCGTCAGCGGGCGGTGCCCTCGACCGGGCGCCGGGCCGGCGGGGACGCTTCGGTTCGGCCGGACATCGGGGACAGCGCGACGAAGGCCGCTGTCAGGAAGAGGTAGGAGCCGAGGCCGACGGCGAGGGGGAAGATGAACTGCATCGCCGTGGCACCGGACAGCGGTACGCCGGAGGGGGTGACTCGTACGCTCACGGCCATCATTCCGGTGTAGTGCATGCTGCTCACCGCGCCGCCCATGACGAGGGAGGCGGCGGCGACCGCCGCGGGTGACCTGATGGAGAGCGCGGCCCACAGCGCGGCGGTCGCCGCCACCACGGCGATCACGACGGAGAGGGCGACGAGTGCGGGGTCGTAGCGCACCTGGCCGTGCAGCCGCAGTGCCACCATTCCCAGGTAGTGCATGCTCGCCACTCCGACCCCGGTGGTGAGCCCGCCGAAAACGAGTGCGCGGTGCCGGTCGCGACCGTAGCCGACGGCGAAGAGGCCCGCGCCGACGACGGCCATGGCGACCAGCAGACTGAGGATCGTCAGTGGCACGTTGTAGCGGATCTGCGTGCCCGTGACGCCGAAGCCCAGCATCGCCACGAAGTGCATCGTCCAGATGCCGGTGCCGATCGCGGAAGCACCCGCGAGCAGCCAGTTGCGGCGCGACCTTCCGGTGGCGTCGAGTCCGCGGACCGTGCAGCGCAGGCCCAGTGCGGAGCCTGTGCACGCCATCGCGTACGACAGTACGGGGGTCAGCCAGCCGAAGGCGGCGTGGTCCAGGTGTCCCATGGCTCCGGGACGCTAGTGCGCGCTGGGGCGCACAACAGGGGCGCGTTTCGAAAGCTGTTGCAAAGTGACGAAGGTGCGCGCCCGAGCGATCGCCACAGGCTCGAACATGTGCACCGCGTCGTGCTTCGTGTCGGTGAGAGATCATGCGGCACATGAGCGACGACCACACACACGTCCAGGAGTTCTTCGGCGCACGCGCCGCCCACTGGGACAGCCGTTTCCCCGACGACGGACCCGCCTACGCGGCAGCGGTGGCCCGTATGCGGTTGCGCACAGGCGACCGCGTGCTCGACGCGGGCTGCGGCACCGGGCGCGCCCTGCCCCCGCTGCGAGCGGCCGTCGGCAGCACCGGAGTGGTCGTGGGAGCCGATCTGACCCCGGCCATGCTGGAGGCCGCGGTCCGGGCCGGACGGGACCGCGACGGGAGGCTGCTGCTGGCCGATGTCACCGCGCTGCCGCTGCGCGACGAGTCGCTGGACGCGGTGTTCGCGGCCGGACTCGTCGCGCATCTGCCGAACCCCGCCGAGAACCTGGTGGAGTTGGCCCGGGTGGTGCGGCCCGGCGGCACACTGGCCCTCTTCCACCCCATCGGCCGGGCTGCGCTCGCGGCCCGCCAGGGCCGGCAGATCACTCCGGACGACCTGCGCGCCGAACACAACCTGGGCCCCTTGCTGGCCGCTTCGGGCTGGGACATGACCTCGTACGAGGACGAGGACGTCCGCTTCCTCGCGCTGGCCGCACGTCGGGGATGACCGCCGGCCCTTCGCCGGAGGCCACGGGCCCTCCACCGGGGCCGACCGTGGCCGGATCCGGTGATGAGCCGTCAGGCCATGCCGGCGACGGCCGCGGCGAACGCCTCGGGGTTGTCGAACATGATGTTGTGTCCGGCATCCGGCACGGTCACGACACGCACCCCCGCCGCTTCCAGACCATCGGCACCCGGCAGTTCGCCGCTGAGTTCGCCCTGAAGGAAGACGCGCTCGGCCGTCAGTCCCACGAGCATCTGACGCATCGTCGGGATGCTGCCCTGGGCGAGTCCTGTCGCCGAGCGGTGCAGGGCGCGTGGATCGGCGAGTCGCATGGTCGCGGCCCAGAGGGGGCCGACCTTTTCGAGCACGCGCGCGTGACCGCCGTTGTCGACATAGTCGTCCTCCTCGTAGGAGGCGATGCCACTGCTCCCCGCGGTGACCGGGGGACGCGGATCGAGGTTGGCCTCCACCAGGACGAGACGGGAGACGAGCTCGGGGCGGCGATGGGCGAGCACGACCGCGACGGAGCCGCCCATGCTGTGCGCGACGAGTTCGGCACCGGCGACATGGGCCGCGTCCAGGACTGCCGCCACAGCCGTGGCATGGTCCTCCAGGGTGTAGCCGAAGTCGGCGGGCCGGTCGCTGATGCCGTGGCCGGGCAGGTCGACGAACAAGGTGCGCCGCCCCGCCAGTTCGGGCCGGGCCGCGATGTGGGCGTTGTAGACCGTCGAGGCCGACCCCAGGCCGTGCACGTACACGCGCGCGGGTCCACCGCCCGCCGCCTCCGTCCAGCGGATCATGCTGCCCCTGCCGTCGAACTCCGCCTGCCGCATAGCGCTCTCCCCCTGTCGCAGTTCCTTCGTTTTCCGCAGCCCGAAGAGCATACATCGGTTCCGATGTATTGATGGAGCGATGTACAACGCTGATGCGGCAGAATATGGCCATGCTGGAGCTGGCCATCCTCGGATTCCTGTACGACGCCCCGTTGCACGGCTATGAGCTGCGAAAGCGCATCACCGCGCTGACGGGGCACGTGAAGCCAGTGGCGGAGAGCACGCTGTACCCCGCGATCAAGCGGCTGGAGAACGCGCAACTGCTGGAACGCGCCACACAGCCCGGCTCCGTCGCCGCCCCCCGTCACGTCCTGACGCTCACCGAGGAGGGCCGGCGCGAGCTGCGCCGCAGGCTCGCGGAACCGTCGCGGCGGGACATCACGGACGAGAACCGCTGGTTCGCGGTGCTCGCCTTCCTCAGACATCTGCGGGACCCCGAGGCACAGGCCGCCGTGCTGCGCCGCAGGCTGGCCTTCCTGGAGGAGCCCGCGAGCTTCTTCTACGACGGCGACCGACCATTGCGAGCCGAGGAGCTGGACGACCCTTTCCGGCGCGGCATCCTCACCATCGCGCGGGCCACCAGCCAGGCCGAACTGGCCTGGCTGCGGACCACCCTCGACTCCCTCGACGCGGCCGGCCACTGACACCGGATCCCGGTTCACCGGGCCGCCCCTCTTCTGCCGCCGCAGCTCCATCTCTACGTTGAGTAGCAGCAACCGCACGATCGGCGATCACGCAGGGGACGGTGACCGGATGTCCGGCATATTCGGCAGGCTCCGCTCCATCGGGCGCAGGACCGCGGCCGAGCGGCCCGAGGGGTCCGCGCGGAAGCCGGCCGGGAAAGAGAGAAAGCGCACATACAACCTGTTCGAGGCGGCCGCGGTGTACGTGGCCGCGTGCGCGGAGGACGACCAGGAGCAGATCGACGAGGCAGCCGCATGGGTGTCGCCGGAGGCGCTGTCCTTCGGGGTCAACGAGCTGGCCTGCCGGGCCGTTGTCGCTCTCGCCCGCGAACGCGACGAGTCGCCGCAGGCGGTCGCCCGTGCCCTGCTCGGACTGCCCGCGGCCTGACCGGGCGGGTCCGCGAGGGCGTTTCGCCCCCGTCCAGCCGGATAGCTGCAGCTCCGCATGGGTTTCGGGCCCGTGACAACCGCCTTCCCGTCGCTTAGGGTGCGCCGACAGATGGAGCGATCGGGAGGCTGGAATGGCCGGGACGGACGAAGACGCCGTCGCCACCGGGGACGACGACGCGCTGTATGTGCTGACGGCGGTGTTGCTGACGCCGGCGAAGTTCCCCAGCGTGCTCGGTGACGACTACCCGGAGGCCTGCGCGACGCTCGACCTCGCGCCTCTCGCGGAGGGGTACGGGCTGGTGCTCGGCCAGGACGGGGAGGGCGCGCGCTGGACCGTCGTCATCGACGACGTCTCCCTGGTCGCCGTCGCCATCGCGTCCTGGGACTGCGGGATGGAGCACGAGCTGTCGCCGGACGAGCGGACGGTCGTGGCCGCACTGCCCGGCTGGCCCCTCGATGTCGCCGTCTCGGCTCCCGGGGTGCCGGCTCCGCACGACCCCTCGGCCGAACTCACGGAGCGGCCTCCGCTCAGCCCGCCGGACACCACCTCCTGGGGGCCGGCCCAGCGACGCCTCGGCGCCGACGAGATCGCGCTCCAGTGGGCCATGTGGCGCGACCAGATCGATGACAGCGAGTTCGCGCCCTCGGAGGCCGCCGAGAACGCTTCTGGCGAAGCTCAGGACTCTCAGGGCCGAGACGGGAAGGAGGGCGAGGACGAGAAGCGCGTGAACCGTGCCGGGATCCGCCGCGTTCTCGCCGAGGCCCGCGCGTACGTGGACACACCGCCCCCGCTGGGCCGTGTCCGCTCGTCCTTCGCCACGGGCGACGCCCGTACCCTGCGCGCCGACGGCCCCGGCTGGTCACTGGTCGCCAGGACCGACGACATCGCTTTCGTCCTGCTCGACGAGGAACCCGGCGAGGTTCTGCCCGTCGGACGCGGGCCGGAGCTGCCCGACCTCCTGGAGGCCCTGGACAAGATGGCGGTGCGCCCGAGCTGAGTGGCCGCGTCACACGGAATCCCGGTGACGCGGCCTTGCCCGGTCCCCTGCGTCAGTCGCGTCGGTCCCTCCGGCTCTCACCGGCCACGGTGCGCGGAGGGACCGCCGACGGAAGACCTGGCGCCGGGCGGCCACTCCTCAGCGGCCGAGCTCCTTGCGGGTGGCACGGCGCAGCCTGCGCCGCTGCGAGGGATCCAGCGCCAGATACGCGGCCGCCGGAACTCCCAGCACGATCAGGAAGGCGGCCCACCAGGGCAGCCAGATCAACAGAATCAGGCCGACCGCCACACCTCCTGCGGCGATCTTCGCGTTCTTCGACATGTGTCGCCTCCTCCGCGGCTGCTGCCGCTCTCTGTTCTGAGAACGGGTCCCCGCGTCCCACGGTTCCGGACCGCGACCCTGATACGTCCCTGACGCGTGCCCCCTACTCAACCCTGAGAGGACCCCGGGTGCCCCCCGCACACCGGGGCCATCGGGCCCGGTGCACAGGATCATGACTGGACGCGCGGCGATCGAGGGAGACCCGATCATTGGTTGACGCGCGCCATTCACCCTCACGTCGCAATCCGTTCGGCATCAAGGCCAACTCTGGCCACTGTTAACGAAGTTGTGGCTCAGGAGGCCTGATGTCCCCGCATGTCGTCGGCAAGCACCGCATCCACCGATCCGTCACCCTGGGCGTGCCGCTCGCCGTGCTGGCCGCCTTCGTGATGGCCGGCACCGCGGATGCCACGTCCGGACCGGCGCAGCCGCGCGTGACGCACACCGCGACGCTCGGGAACATCCCGCTCGGCACGTTCAGCAACGCGCTGCTGCCCGGCACCGTGGGCGACGACCGCGGTGTCGACCTCGGCGGCATCGGCAGCGACATCTACCCGGCCGGACGCAAGGGCGAGTTCTGGACGGTCACCGACCGGGGGCCCAACGGCCAGATCAAAGTGGCCGGCACGAAGCGGCGGACGTTCCCTGTTCCGGGCTTCGACCCGGCGATCGTGAAGATCCGGGTGTGCGGTGACACCGTGAAGGTCATCGACTCGATCCCGATCACCACATCGTCGGGGAAGCCGGCCACCGGGCTGTCCAACCAGGCGGGACGCGACGAGGCTCCGTACACCTACGACGCCCAGACCTCCCTTCCGTACAACGCGAACGGCCTGGACACCGAGGGCATCGTGCGGGCGAAGGACGGCTCGTTCTGGCTGGTCGACGAGTACAGCCCGTCGCTGGTGCATGTCTCCGCGCGCGGGAAGGTCCTCTCGCGCTATGTTCCCAAGGGTCTCAAGCTGACCGGCACGGACTACCCGGTCGTGGAGGCGCTGCCGGCCGTGCTGCTCCACCGCAAGACCAACCGCGGTCTCGAAGGGCTCGCCCAGCTCCCCGACGGTGATCTCGTGATGGCACTGCAGAGCCCTCTCTCGCTGCCCGACGCGGCGGCGGGCGAGGCGTCGCTCACGACGAGGCTGCTGCGCTTCTCCCCCAGGAAGCACGCCGTGACCGCCGAGTACGCGTACCACTTCGACCCGGTGAACGTGGTCGACCCGAGCGAGGACGACCCGTCCGAGCTGAAGATCTCCTCCGTGGTGGCCATCGGCGGCGACCGGCTGCTCGTGGAGGAGCGCACCGACAAGGCGGCCCGGCTGCAGTCGGTGCGGCTCACCCGGGACGCGAACATCCTCGGCGGCCCGTACGACAGCGACACCACGTCGCCGTCGCTGGAGCAGCTGGACGACCCGGCGTCGGCCGACGTTCCGATGCCGGCGAAGCGTCTGGTCGCCGACCTGGGGACCGTCGCCGGGGTGCCCGGCAAGATCGAGGGCGTCGCGCGCGTGGACCACGACACCCTCGCCCTCATCAACGACAACGACTTCGGGATGACCGACGGGACGGGCGCCTTCGACGCACAGGGGCGGCTCGTGGACAGCGGTATCGAGACGACCGTCATCTACGTGCGGCTGCCGCGCGGGATCTGATCGCGAAACCCTTCAGGGCGGCACGCGTGCGTGGACGATGGACGGACACGCACGCGTGCCTCTCACTTCAGCGGCCCGGTGAGCTTGTGGGTCCCCTTGCCGGCGCCCGCGGCCAGGCTGCACGCGACTTTGTCGACGCCGGTCTCGTAGCTCCCGGTGTCGGGGTACTGCACGAGTGTCTCGCGCACCGTACCGGCCGCCTGATACGACGCCTTTTGCTCCAAGGGAGCCTTGCACAGCGCGGACGCGGCCTTCTTGAGGGCCGCCTCAGTCGTGTAGGTGCCGTTGAGCTCGGAGACCTTCACGACCTCGGCGTCGTGCGGCTGGGTGCACTCGCGTCTGGCGGCCTGTCCGGGCAGGGCGTCGTCCGTGTCGAAACAATCGCCCTTCCGGAGCAGGTAATAGGGCACCTCGTCGTCCGCGAGGGACGGGAAGAGGGACCGCAGGTCGCTGGGCACCAGCCCGGTGGGCAGGTCCGAGGGAAGCGACGGCACGACACTGGGCAGGCTCGAGGGAAGCGACGGAAATCCGGACGGGAGACTCAGCGAGGGACTGGGAGACCGCTCGGTGCTCTCGGTGGGGGCCTTCTTGCCTTTGCCACCGCCACCCATGGCCGCAACGGCCACGGCCACGATGACACCCACGCCGACGATCACTGCGATGACGAGGAGCAGGCTGTTGCGCCGCCGCCCTCCGCGGTGACCACCGGGCCCGAACGGCGGTCCGGGCGGCGGTCCGGGTGGCGGAGGTGGCGGCCATCCGCCGCCGCTCTGTCCGGGAGGCAGGCCGCCGCCTTGATCCGGCGAACCGTGGTCCCCGGATGGAGGGCCGTAACCCCCCGGAGGAGGGCCGAAGCCACTCGGTGGAGGTCCGTACCCCCCAGAGGACGGAGGGCCATAGCCACCCGACGGCGGAGGACCGTAACCCCCTGATTCCGGAGGACCGTGACCCCCTGATGACGGAGGCCCGTAGCTCCCTGAACGCGGGCCTTGGACATCACTCCCAAAAGGGTCTGTGTCTCGCTGCGATCGTGGAGGCTGAAGCGGTTCGGGCGGCATGGCCATACCACCAAGAGTCGCCTCGAATCCGGTCATCGCGCGACCCCTGTGCGGAAGTTGATACGGACTCATGCCCTGGATCGCATGATTCCGGGAATCTCCACACGAGGACCGGACACTGAGGCGTGCGGGCCGGACCCGCCGGAGGCCGGGTCCGGCCAAACAGGAGCGGTCCGGTCAGCCGCGCGCGCCCAGGAGGTGGTCCATCGCCAGCTGGTCCAGCTGCTCGAAGGCCATGCCGCGCGCGGCCGCGGCCTCGACGTCGAAGTCCTCGAACGCGGCACGGTCGGCGAGCAGCCCCGCGAGGCCGTCCTCGGCGGTCGGCCGCGCCAGCTCGTGCAGACGCGAGGCGCGCAGTGCCGCCTGGACCTCGGGGTCGGCACGGAACGCCGCCGCACGCTCGCGCAGGATCAGGTAGTTGCGCATGCAGCCCGCAGCCGACGCCCACACGCCGTCGAAGTCCTCGGTCCGCGGCGGCTTGAAGTCGAAGTGCTTCGGGCCCGCGTAACCGGCGGTCTCCAAGAGGTCGACCAGCCAGAAGGCGGACCGCAGATCGCCCGCGCCGAACCGCAGGTCCTGGTCGTACTTGATGCCCGACTGACCGTTGAGGTCGATGTGGAACAGCTTGCCCGCCCACAGCGCCTGCGCGATGCCGTGCGGGAAGTTCAGTCCGGCCATCTGCTCGTGGCCGACCTCGGGGTTGACGCCGTACAGCTCCGGACGCTCCAGGCGCTCGATGAAGGCGAGGGCGTGGCCGACGGTGGGGAGCAGGATGTCGCCGCGGGGCTCGTTCGGCTTGGGCTCGATCGCGAACTTCAGGTCGTAACCCTGCGAGGTCACGTACTCACCGAGGAGGTCGAAGGCCTCCTTCATGCGGTCGAGGGCGACCCGTACATCCTTGGCCGCGCCGGACTCGGCTCCCTCCCGGCCGCCCCAGGCGACGTACGTCTCGGCGCCGAGCTCGACCGCCAGATCGATGTTGCGGACGGTCTTGCGCAGCGCGTAGCGGCGCACGTCACGGTCGTTCGAGGTGAACGCGCCGTCCTTGAAGACGGGGTGCGTGAACAGGTTGGTGGTGGCCATCGGCACCTTGAGGCCGGTGGCGTCCAGGGTCTGCCTGAACCGCTTGATGTGCGACTCGCGCTCGGCGTCCGAGGATCCGAAGGGGATCAGGTCGTCGTCGTGGAAGGTCACTCCGTAGGCGCCGAGCTCGGCCAGTCGCTGTACGGACTTGACCGGGTCCAGGGCGCGCCGGGTGGCGTCGCCGAACGGGTCCCGTCCCTGCCAGCCGACGGTCCACAGGCCGAAGGTGAACCTGTCATCGGGGGTGGGCTGGTAGTTCATGCCGCGGCTCCTTGCTAGCTCCGACTATTTCGTCATGGCAGTTTACAAATTAGTATGCGGACGCATCTCTGGGAAGAGACGAAGTAGGAAACCTGGTCACATCGGTCCGGGGACGAACCGCGGGATCCGGGCCGCGGCGGGTCCGGACACCCCCGTGACCAGCACAGATCCCATGACCAGCACAGATCCCGCGGAGCCGCGGAAGAGGGAGAGTCCGATGTCAGCAGCCGAGGGTCCGCTCGTCATCGGGGTGGACTCGTCCACCCAGTCCACCAAGGTCCTGGTCGTCGACGCGTCGACCGGACAGGTGGTGGCGAGCGGCCAGGCGCCGCACACCGTCTCCACCGGGGCGGGCCGCGAGAGCGACCCCCGCCAGTGGTGGGACGCGCTCTGCGAAGCGCTGCGCCAGTGCGGCGACGCTGCCCGTGAAGCGGCGGCCGTGTCGATCGGCGGGCAGCAGCACGGGCTCGTGACGCTCGACGCCCGGGGCGAGCCCGTACGCCCCGCCCTGCTGTGGAACGACGTCCGCTCGGCGCCCCAGGCCCGTCGGCTGGTCGAAGAGCTCGGCGGCCCGAAATCCTGGGCCGAGCGGACCGGCAGCGTGCCGGCCGCGTCCTTCACGGCCACGAAGTGGGCCTGGCTGGCCGAGCACGAGCCCGACTCCGTCCGGGCGACGGCAGCGGTGCGGCTGCCCCACGACTACCTCACCGAACGGCTCACCGGACAGGCCACCACCGACCGTGGCGACGCGTCGGGCACCGGGTGGTGGGCCTCCGGGAGCGAGGCCTACGACGAGGAGGTCCTCGCCCACATCGGGCTCGACCCCGCCCTGCTCCCCCGCGTCGTCCAGCCGGGCGAGGTGGCGGGGACAGTGCATGCCAGGGGAGAACTGCCGTTCTCCAAGGGCACCCTGGTCGCGGCCGGAACCGGGGACAACGCGGCCGCCGCACTCGGCCTCGGGCTGCGCCCCGGCACCCCGGTGGTCAGCCTCGGCACTTCGGGGACCGTGTACGCCGTCTCGACACACCGCCCGGCCGACCCGACCGGCACGGTGGCCGGGTTCGCGGACGCGCGCGGTGACTGGCTCCCGCTGGCCTGCACGCTGAACTGCACGCTGGCCGTCGACCGGTTCGCCGCGCTGCTCGGCCTCGACCGCGAGGCCGTCGAGCCCGGCTCCTCGGTGACGTTTCTCCCGTTCCTGGACGGCGAGCGCACACCGAACCTGCCGCACTCCTCGGGGCTGCTGCACGGACTCAGGCACGACACGACGGGTGGGCAACTGCTCCAAGCCGCGTACGACGGCGCCGTGCACTCCCTGCTGGGCGCCCTCGACCTGGTACTGGACGCGGACGCCGACCGTTCGGCGCCGTTGCTCCTGATCGGCGGCGGGGCACGGGGCAAGGCCTGGCAGCAGACCGTGCGTCGGCTCTCGGGTCGGCCCGTGCAGGTGCCCGAGGCCGGAGAACTGGTCGCACTCGGCGCCGCCGCGCAGGCGGCCGGTCTGCTGACGGGCGAGGACCCGGCGGCGGTGGCCCGGCGCTGGGACACCGCCCGCGGGCCGGTGCTCGATGCCATGGAACGGGACGAGGAGACGCTGGCGCGGATCACCGGGGTACTCTCCGACGCGGCCCCGCTGCTCGAACGGGAGCCGAACAGGTACTGACCAGGACCAGGCGTGCCGCCCCGGCCTGACCGGCTCTCGCGAGTGGCGTCCCCTCGCGCGTGAGCGGTACCGGGGCGGCCCGGTGGCCTCGCTGACGCGGGACCGCCCGGTGGGAACCCGCACCGAGACAGGCCGACGGGACGGCCGGACGAGGATCGACGGAAGCATGACCGCACCGCTGCACGAGGCCCATCCGACCGGTTCCGGCCGACGACTGCCCGACACCCAGCAGGGCATGCGCCGCCGCAACCTCTCGCGCGTCATGCACACCGTCAATGACGAGGGACCGCTGTCGCGCGCCGCCGTCGCCTCCCACATCGGTCTGACCCGGGCGGCCATATCCACCCTGGTGGACGAACTGATCCGCACAGGGCTCCTCGAAGAACTGGGGCCCGAGCGGCCGGGCAGAGTGGGACGTCCGGGCTCGGCGCTCGCCGTCAGCGGGCACGGTCCCGCCGGGATCGGCGCCGAGGTGGGCGTCGACCATCTCGCGGTGTGCGCGGTCGATCTCCGGGGCGCCGTGCGGGCCCGTGCCGTACGGCACGGCACGAACCGCGGCCGGGCGGCCGGGCCGGTGATCCAGGAACTGACGGCGCTGGTACGGCAGGTCGTCGCCGAGGCCGACCGGGAAGGGCTGTGGCCCGCCGGCCTCGCCGTCGCCGTCCCCGGGCTCGTCGCCCGTGACGCCCGGACGGTGGTCCAAGCCCCGAACCTCGACTGGCGCGACACGGACCTCGGTGAGCTGCTGCCCGCCGAGTGGCCCTTGACCGTGGACAACGAAGCGAACTTCGGCGGCCTCGCGGAGCTCTGGCTCGGCGACACGACCCCGCGCGACTTCCTCCACGTGTCGGCGGAGATCGGCATCGGTGCCGCGGTACTCGTGGACGGACAGCTCCTGCGCGGGACCCGTGGTTTCGCGGGCGAGTTGGGGCACGTTCCGGTCCGTCCGGAGGGACCGGAGTGCCCGTGCGGCGGCCGCGGTTGCCTCGAACAGTACGCGGGCGAGGAGGCCGTTCTGCGTGCCGCCGGTCTCGAACCCGGCGAGGACCGGGTCGGGCTGCTGTCCCGGCGTGCCGCCGACGGCGATCCGGACGTGCGCCGTGCCCTGCGCGACGCCGGCACCGCGCTCGGCATCGCTCTGACCGGGGCGGTCAACCTGCTGGACCCGGAGACGGTCGTGCTGGGCGGGGCCCTCGCCGGGCTCGCGCCCTGGCTGCTTCCTTCGCTGGAGGACGAGTTGGCGCGGCGTACGGCGGGTCCCGCCTGTCCCGTGTCAGTATCCCGTCTGGGATCCGAGGGGCCGCTGCTCGGTGCGGCGCATTCGGTGGTGCGCGCGGTCCTCGACGACCCGGCGGCGGTGGCGGGCCGGTCGTAGGCGGAACGCCGACCGGTCGCGGTCGGGACCCCGGCCGGTCGCATTCGGGACCCCGGCCGGCCGTCGGCGAACCCCTACCAGTCGCAAGCGGCACGTCGGCCGACCGTGTACGGGTCCGGAGAGGCGTTGCCCGGAACGGCCGGATGGACACGAAACACCGGCCGGGGGCGTTCCCCCTTGCGGGTGATCGTGTTGTCCACAATCCGCGGGCCGTCCACGGACTCGCGCCCGCCTCTTCCTGCCCAACCGGCAAGCGCCGTACCGTAATTCACGCGAGGCGCAGCCGTCCTGCCGGGGGCTGTGTTCCGGTCGGATCGGGGGGTTCACATGTCGGAGGGGGCAGTTCCGGGTCTGCGGCGTGAGGCGATCGGCCTGCGCGAGGTCCTGTTCCAGAGCATCACGGCGATGGCGCCGGCTGCGGCCGTCGCCGCGTCCATCCCGTCGGGAGCGGCGTTCGCGGGCGGCAGTCTTCCTCTGTCCGTGCTGATCGCCCTGGTGGCGTGTCTGTTCACCGCGTCGTGCGTGGCCGAACTGGCGCGGGAGATGCCCGCCGCGGGGTCGGTGGCCACCTATACCGCTCAGGGACTGCACCCGTCCGCGGGATTCCTCGTGGGCTGGGGCTATGTGTTCGTCGAGGCCCTGGTGCCGCCTCTGCTCCTTCTCCAGCTCGGGTTCACCACCGCGGGCACCCTGCACCAGGAATGGTCCTCGTACCCCGGCGACCTGTGGTGGCCCTGGTCACTCGCGGGCGCGGCGGTCATCGCGTTGACGGGCTATTGGGGAGTGCGCGCCTCGGCCCGCTTCGGCACCGTCCTCGGCGTCTTCGAGGTGCTGGTCTTCCTCGTCTTCGCGGTGTGGCTGATCGTCAAGGCCGGGGGTGACAACACGCTGTCGGTGTTCGGCACGTCCCACACCGCCACGGGCTACGACGGGATCAGCGGCGTGTTCGCGGGATCGGTGTACACCGTGCTGGCCTTCGCCGGGTTCGAGGCGGCTGCCCCGCTCGCGGAGGAGACCAAGGACCCGCGCCGCACGATGCACCGGGCCGTCCTCGGCGCGGCGCTCGCCATCGGTCTCGTCTACGTCCTGACGACGTACGCCATGTCGGTGTACTTCGGCCCCGACCGGTTCGCGGGATTCGGGGCCTCCGGTGCCGCCTCGTGGGAAGGAGTCGCTCGCGCCTCGTTCGGGCTGTTCTGGGTGCTCGTGTTCCTCGCGGTGGTCAACTCGACGATCGCCAACGCCAACGCGTGTGCCACCGTCTCCACGCGAACGGCCTTCGCCTTGGCCCGGATCCGGGTCTTTCCCGCGCTCTTCGCGCGCGTGCACCCCAGACACCGCTCCCCCGCGGCCGGGGTGGCCGTACAGTCCGCCGTGACCGTGGCGGCGATGCTGGGTCTCGGCCTCGCGTACGACCCCGTGACCGCGTTTCTGCTCCTCGCGACCGTGATCGTCACCGTGGTGATCGGCGTGTACATCGTGGTCAATCTCGCCTGTGCGGGCTACTTCCTGCGCCGCAGACGCGAGTTGCTCAAGCCGGTGCGGCACCTGGTGTTCCCGCTGCTCGGCATCATCGCCTTCGTTCCCGCCCTGCTGACGGCCGCGGGTCTGCCGGTCTTCGACTTCGTGACCGAGCTGACCTCGCCCGTGTCCTACGCCGGACCGGTCGTGGGTGTCTGGATGTCGGCCGGTGTCGTGATATTGATCTTCCTGCTGCGCCGCCACCCCGGGCGCATAGCCGAGACCGCCCGTGTCCACCTCGACGAGACCTCGACCCCCGCCCCTTCGCAGAGCGGAGTTGTGCAGTCATGAGCGACCCCCGGATCCTGACCGTGCGCCCCGCGCCGGACGAGTTCGCCTGGACGTTCGGCGGGGCCCCTCCCGTGGCGCGCATCGCACCGGGCACGGTCCTCGATCTCTACACCGAGGACTGCTTCGCGGGGCGGGTGCGCTCCGAGAAGGACTTGGTCTCCGAGGTGTGCGAGTTCCCGTTCCTGAATCCGCAGACGGGTCCTTTCCATGTCGAGGGAGCGGAGCCCGGTGACACGGTCGCGGTCCACTTCGTCTCGATCGAGCCGGCCCGTGACTGGGCGGCGTCGACGACGGTCCCGCTCTTCGGCGCCCTGACCTCCACGCACACCACCGCGTCCCTCCAGCCACCGCTGCCGGAGACCGTGTGGATCTGGCAGCTCGACCGGGAGCGGCGGACCGCGCTGTTCAGCGCGCGGGACAGCGACATCCGGGTCGAACTGCCGATGGATCCGATGCACGGCACCGTGGGTGTGGCGCCCGCGAACCTGGAGGTACGCTCCGCCCTGGTGCCCGACGCGCACGGCGGAAACATGGACACGCCGGAGATGCGGGCCGGAGTGACCTGCTACCTCGGGGTGAACGTCGAAGGCGCCCTGCTCAGTCTGGGCGACGGGCACGCGCGCCAGGGTGAGGGCGAGACCTGTGGAGTCGCGGTCGAATGCGCGATGAACACGGTGGTGATCGTCGAGCTTCTCAAGGGAGTCTCCACCCTCTGGCCACGTATCGAGTCCGACACCCACATCATCTCGACCGGCTCGGCACGCCCGCTGGAGGACGCCTTCCGGATATCCCAGCTCGACCTCGTGCAGTGGCTGGTGCGCGACTACGGGTTCAGCGAATTGGACGCGTACCAGTTCGCGACGCAGACGGTCGAGTCTCCCCTTGCGAACGTCTGCGACACCAACTACACGTGCGTCGCCAAGCTCCGCAAGGAATGGCTGCCCGCGCGTGAGACCCATCGCGGACTGCACGCCCGGCTGCGGGAGACAGCCGCGGCACTCCGGCACTGATCGCGCGGTCCGGAACCTGAACCGGCACTCCGCCTCGTCCGGTATCCGCGCCGACATGCCCGACTCCGGGCCGCGGACTCACGGCCCCGACCCCCCACCGACGAAAGGCCAACTCTCCATGGAACGAGCACGGTCGTTCCCGAGCCGACGGCGGCTGCTCAAGGGCGCGGCCCTCGCGGCCCTCCCCTACGCGTTGCTACCCGATGCCAAGGCGGCCGCGCAGCCGGCGGCCGTCGACTATCCGGGCGCCGACTGGAATCCGGCAACCAGTTCCAACTACACGGAGTCGGACCGCCCCTACAGCTACGAACTCGACTATGTGGTCATCCACGTCACCCAGGCCACGTATGCCACGACCCTGTCCATCTTCCAGAATCCGCAGAAGAAGGTGTCCGCGCACTATCTCGTGCGCTCGGCCGACGGCCATGTCACCCAGTGCGTGAGGGAGCGCGACGTCGCCTGGCACGCGGGCAACTGGGACTACAACACCAGAAGCATCGGTATCGAGCACGAGGGCTGGGTGGACCGGCCCGCCTACTTCACCAACGCGCTCTACGAGGAGTCGGCCAGGCTCACCGCCACGATCTGCGACCAGTACGGGATCCCCAAGGACCGCGCCCACATCCTCGGTCACTACGAGGTACCGGGCACCAATCACACCGATCCCGGACCGAACTGGGACTGGACGCGCTACATCAGGCTCGTCAACTTCGCCTGACCAGGGGCGGCCTCGCGGTGATCCGGACGGACGAGCCGCGAGGCACCGGGCGGAAGGGGGCGTCACACGGGTTGTCCAGGCCCGCACCGGGAGTGACGATGGGACCCAGTCGCATCGCCTTCCGGGAGGCCGAGTTGACCGATCCTTGGGTGGCCCTGGAACCGGGCGCCGATCCCGCCGAGCGGGTTCGGCTGATGCGCCGCGCGTACGAGTCGTTCACCGAGGCCGGCACGGTACCGCGGCCGGTGCGGGCCGTGGTCGCCGAGTCGTGGCGGCGTTCGGCACGGGCGGGCGTCGTTCCGGAGGGCACCGCGAGGGTGGAACTCACGGACGGGGAACTCGGTTCCTACCGGGCGGAGCATCCGCTCGCGCGGGTGATGCCGCTGTTCCGGGAGCTCATGGGGACGTTCGCGGCGGACGGGGAGCATCTGCTGGCGGTATGCGACGCGCAGGGCAGGCTCCTGTGGGTCGAGGGCCATCCTGGGACACGACGGCAGGCCGGACGGATGAACTTCGTGCCGGGCGCGCGGTGGTCGGAGTCGGCGGTCGGAACGAACGCGCCGGGCACTGCGGTCGCCGTCGACCGGCCGGTGCAGGTGTTCGCGGCCGAGCATTTCATCCGGCGCGTGCAACCCTGGACCTGTGCGGCAGCCCCTGTGCACGATCCACGCACCGGACGGGTGCTCGGCGCGGTGGACATCACCGGCGGGGACGGGCTCGCGCATCCGCACAGCCTCGGCTTCGTACAGGCGGTGGCACGAGCCGCCGAGGCTCATCTGGCGCTGCTCGCACCGCCGCAGGCCCTGGCCGACTCCCTCGAACTGACCGCGCTGGGACGCGACGAGGCTCAACTGGTCTCGGACGGGCGGAAGATCAGGCTCAGCCGCAGGCACAGCGAGATCCTGGTGCTGCTGGCCCGGCACCCGGAAGGCATGACGGGCGACGAGTTGCAGTGCGCGCTCTATGAGGACGAGTCGGTGACGCCGGTGACTCTGCGGGCCGAGCTGGCGCGGCTGCGCAGAATCCTCGGTCCCGGGCTGCTGGGCTCACGTCCCTACCGGCTCACCCGGCCGGTCGAGTCCGATGTGGCGGTGGTGGAACGGCGGCTCGGCAGCGGCTCGGTGACGGCGGCCGCGGCGGTGTACGCCGGACCACTGCTGCCGGGCTCGACGGCACCGGCGGTGACCCGGTTGCGGCGACGGCTCACCGACGGGCTGCGCACGGCGATCATCGCCCGGCGGGACCCCGACCTTCTGGCCGACTGGGCCCGTGCGCCCTGGGGCGAGGACGATCTCGACGTCTGGCGGGCACTGTCCGCGCTGCGCCCGGCGGCGGCGGTACACGCGCGGGTGGCGGAGCTGGAGTCCGAGCAGGCCGCACCGGTCGGATGGGCACACTTCGCGCGCGACGGCCGGACGCGACCGCAACCGCGCTGACGGAGCGGGACGGGCCACTTGCGGGGCGGAACGGCATGCCTGGGCTCAAGTCCGACACCGGGCCCAGGGCCGACGCCAGGCCCCGGGCGCGGGGGCCGGGCGCGGGGGCCGGGCCTAAGTTCGGGCTCTGTTCCAGGTCCGGGCCTGCTTCCAAGTCCCAGGTCCGAGTCGGGGGCGGCTCAATTCCGGGCCCGGTTCCAAGTCCAGGGGCCGGGGCCGGGTTCGAGTTCGGGTTCGGGTTCGGTCGCAGGTCCTGGCCTGGTCCCGCTCCTGGTCCTGGTCCTGGTCCTGGTCCGCGCAACGTCCTTGCAACGTCCGGGTTTCTAGCCTCGTGGCGAGAGCTGCCCAACGGCGGGCAGCGCTTCTCCGGGAGGCAACCAGCATGACCCGTTACGCGGCACCCGGCACCGAGGGCGCGATCGTCTCCTACCAGGCGCGGTACGACCACTTCATCGGCGGGGAGTACGTGGCGCCGGCTCGCGGTCAGTACTTCGAGAACCCGAGCCCGTTGAACGGGCAGCCGTTCACCGAGGTCGCGCGAGGCACGGCCGAGGACGTGGAACGCGCACTGGACGCGGCCCACGCGGCGGCGCCCGCGTGGGGGCGCACCTCCGTGACCGCGCGCGCCGACATCCTGCTCAAGATCGCCGACCGGATGGAGGCGAACCTGGAGAAGCTGGCGGTCGCGGAGAGCTGGGAGAACGGCAAGCCGGTCCGCGAGACGCTGGCGGCGGACATCCCGCTCGCCATCGACCACTTCCGCTACTTCGCCGGGGCGATCCGCGCTCAGGAGGGTTCGCTCGGCGAGGTCGACGACGACACCGTCGCGTATCACTTCCACGAACCGCTGGGCGTGGTCGCGCAGATCATCCCGTGGAACTTCCCCATTCTGATGGCGGTCTGGAAGCTCGCTCCGGCACTGGCGGCCGGCAACGCGGTCGTCATCAAGCCGGCCGAGCAGACACCGGCGTCCATCCACTACTGGATGAGCCTGATCGCGGACCTGATCCCGCCGGGTGTGGTGAACATCGTCAACGGCTTCGGCGTGGAGGCGGGCAAGCCCCTGGCGTCCAGCCCGCGGGTGGCGAAGGTCGCGTTCACGGGTGAGACCACCACGGGGCGGCTGATCATGCAGTACGCCTCGGAGAACATCAAGCCGGTCACGCTGGAGCTGGGCGGCAAGTCACCGAACATCTTCTTCGACGACGTGTGGGCGCAGGACGACGACTTCCGCGACAAGGCGCTCGAAGGCTTCACGATGTTCGCGCTCAACCAGGGCGAGGTGTGTACGTGCCCCTCGCGCGCCCTCGTCCAGCGAGGCCACTACCGCGAGTTCATGGAGGCGGCGGTCGCCCGCACCGAGCTCATCAAGCCAGGTAACCCGCTCGACACGGACACGATGATCGGCGCCCAGGCGTCCAACGACCAGCTGGAGAAGATCCTCTCCTACCTGGACATCGGCCGCCAGGAGGGCGCCAAGGTGCTCACCGGCGGTGAACGCATCGAGCACGACGGCGAGTTGAAGGGCGGCTACTACGTCCAGCCGACCATCTTCGAGGGCGACAACCGGATGCGGATCTTCCAGGAGGAGATCTTCGGCCCGGTCGTCTCGGTGACGTCGTTCGACGACTTCGACGACGCCATCAAGATCGCGAACGACACGCTGTACGGGCTCGGCGCCGGCGTGTGGACGCGGGACATCAACACCGCCTACCGGGCGGGCCGTTCCATCCAGGCCGGCCGCGTCTGGACGAACTGCTACCACGCGTACCCGGCACATGCCGCATTCGGTGGCTACAAGCAGTCCGGCATCGGCCGCGAGAACCACAAGATGATGCTTGAGCACTACCAGCAGACGAAGAACCTGCTGGTGAGCTACTCACCGAAGAAGCTGGGGTTCTTCTAGAGACAGAAGAAGGGCGCCTGAACAGGTACTTCACCTGTCAGGTGCCCTTCCTGGCCCACGTCCGGGCCGCGGAGTGAGATACAAGGTTCCTCCCGATATCTCCCACTTCTATCCCCCCTGACCAGCTGTTCCGGGGCATTTCCGGGCCAAGGCGCGGTTCACACGTCCTGCGGTGGGACATCGGGCCCCTCCCACCGTCGCATCGAGTCCTCTATGTTCGACGGTGTTGCGGTCCTTGTGCAGGTCGGGATCATGCCCGACCGGGCGGCCACCGCGCGAGCCTTTCTTCTTGCGGTTGGCTGCCTGGTCGACCTTCTCCGGGATGACACTGCGGATGCGGCGTCGCCGCAGGTAGGCGCGGTTCGCGCGGGAGGAGTACGCCTTGTCGGCGGCGACCGCGCCGGGCCGGGTGCGCGGGCGGCCGACCGGTCCGCGAACCCTGACGCCCTCCAGCACCGGGATGAAGCGGGGGCTGTCGACGGCCTGACCCGGGGTGACGACGAACGACAGCGGCCGGCACCGGCGGTCGGCCGCGAGGTGGGTCTTGGTGGTCAGACCACCGCGCGAGCGACCCAGTTCGGCCGCGCGGAGCCGGGCTTTGTGACGTCGGCGTGTTCGGCGGCGTTCCTCGCGCGCTGCCTGGTCGTCCTCCTCTCCAAGCGGGGCTATCGGGGCGCTTTGCCCCTTTCGAGGAGCCCCTTTTCCTCGGCGACGGCCTTCTCCAGGTCCTTGAGGAGTTCGGGGTCGACCACCATCCCGGCCGCGTGATGATGAGCGCGCGAAACCATGGAATCCACGCTGACCAGGTCGAGATCCGCCTGCCCGCGGGCCGCGGCCTCGGCGATCATCCCGTCCATCAGCATCCGGAAGGTCCCGGCCACCGCCCAGCGCTGGAACGCGCCGTAGACGGTCGACCAGGAGCCGTACTCCTCCGGCACGTCACGCCAGGGGCTCCCGGCCCTGAACCGCCACATCGCACCGTTGAACTGCCGCCGCAGGTCAGGGATCGGGCCACGCTCACCCACCGGCAAGAACGGCTCGACCAACTCCCACTCGGCATCCGAGAGATCACCACGCGCCATCCTCGACAACCACCAGGCCCAGGCTGCCGCACATCGGCAAATCCAGAAACCGATGATCTGAACCTGGAACAGGCCCTAGTGCTGGATTCCTCAAACGGTGTACACGTATCGGCGTCGTAGGGAGCGGGTTGGCGGTGCTGTTCTGCCCCAGATCCATGGGCCGGCATGGGAGTTGAGCTGGTTGGTTGCGAGGGTTGTGGCTTGGGCGATGTCGTCGGGGTTGGCGAAGGAGCGGCCGGCGAGGGCGGCTTTGCGGAAGATGCGCCACCAGCCTTCTTGGAGGTTGAGCCAGCACGCGCCGACGGGGATGAAGGCGTGGTGGATGCGGGGATGGTCCTCGAGCCAGGTCCGGGTGGACAGGCTGTTGTGGCTGGACAGGTTGTCGGTGACGATCCAGATCTCCCCGTCCGGGTTGGCATTTTCGACCTGTTGCAGGAACTGCTGGTAGAAGACGCTGTTGCGGGAGGACGCTGTCATGGTCAGGGCCTGGCCGTCGGCCGGCCGTAGACCGCCGTAGACCCAGGTTTTCTCCGGTCCGCGGCTGTAGTCGAGCTCCGCCTTGATCCGATGCCCGTTGGGTGACCAGGCGGGTGCGGGCGGGAAGGTCCGGGGGATCACCGGCCCCAGCTCGTCGGCGCAGATCACCGTCGCACCGTCGGGCGGGTGGGTGTAGAGGCCGATGATCCTTGTCCTTCTGGGACGAAGTCCGGGTCCTTCGATCGCATCCAGGACCGGGTACGGCGCCAGCGCACGCCCTCGGCGAGCAGGATGCGTCTGACCTGTGAGCGGCCCACCTCGATTCCTTCGGCCTGTGCTGCTGTGGCCAGGGAATCTAGCGTCCACTCGGGCGGTCCTGACTCATCGAAGGCCCACAGTTCCCCGACGGGCTCCCACCGCAGTCGTCCCGGCGGGATGGTCTTGACCAGGGAGATGATCTGGGATCGTTCCTGTTCGGTGATGCGTCGCTTGCGGCCCTGCCCGCCCAGATCATCCAGTCCCTGCAGGCCCAGGCGGTTGAAGCGGTGCAGCCAGCAGCGGACCGTTTTCTGGCTGCAGTCCAGCTCCACGGCGATCGCAGGGACCCGCAGCCCCGACCAGCTCAGCTCGATCATCCGGGCCCGCATCACCACATCCCGAGGAGCCTTCCGTGCCCGCGACAACCTGCGAACGAGAGCCCGCTCGTCCTCGTCACGCCCCGGTCGTGCCCATAAAACCATCGCCCAGCACCCGCCCCCGAGCACCCGCAACTACCCCGCCACCAGCACATATACCCAGTCAAAGAGGAATCCAGCACTAGGCCGTGATCCGTCCGGTCGTGCCGGACGGATCACGGGCCGGCGTCGTGTCGACCGTCTGCCGGTGCCACGGGATCACATGCCCGGAGGAAACGGCGCCTCGGTCCGGTACCCGGTCAGCGGACGCGGATGAAGACCACGTCGTAGGTAGAAGCCGTGGTGCGGTTCTTGATGTAGACACCGTCCGGCCCGTTGCCGTTGGGATCGCTGGTGTTGCCCTCGACGGCGGTGAAGCTGGAGCCGCCGCTCACCGTGCGCACGATGCCGATGTGCTCGTTCCCGCCGGTGAAGTTACTGCCGCCGTCCCAGTCATAGGCCACGATGTCGCCGGGCTGCGGGTCGGTCGTCACCGAGAGGTGCCGCTGGCCGGCCCGTGCCTTGTTGACCCAGCCCGAGACGTAGGTGTC
This sequence comes from Streptomyces sp. NBC_00659, assembly GCF_036226925.1. NCBI lineage: Bacteria > Bacillati > Actinomycetota > Actinomycetes > Kitasatosporales > Streptomycetaceae > Streptomyces > Streptomyces sp. NBC_00659. The sequence goes on from NZ_CP109031.1 coordinate 1,678,209, forward strand.
GTTGAAGGTGGTGGCCCCCGTCTGCTTGGCCACCCAGCTCACGAAGGTCGCGCACCAGGCATAGTCGTTGGTGGACTTGGACATGCCCACGGCGGAGCCGTAGCTGTTCGCCCGGGCGCTGCCCTGGAGCGTGCCGACCTCGGCCGCGGCCACGTCGAGCATCTTGCTGTAGCCGCCGCCGGGCGGGGTCGTGGCCGGCGGGGTGACCACCCCGTACAGGGCCGACTTGGTGCCCGGCCCGACCCTGCCGTCGACCGTGAGGCCTTTCTCGGACTGGAAGTCCCGCACCGCAGAGTCGGTCATCGCCCCGAACTCGCCGTCCACGGCGAGGTCGGCGCCATGGTGGTTGAGCAGGCTCTGCAGCTCGGTGACACAGCCGCTCTTCTGACCCTTGACGATCTCGTTCGGGCAGGACGCCGAGGTCAGGTTGATCGGCGACGGGGCGCCGTTGCCGCCGCCACCGCTGATGTTGGCGTACAGGGCGGCCTTGGTGTTCGGGCCGACGTCGCCGTCCGCCTCCAGGCCGTGCGCGGTCTGGAACGCCTGCACGGCCACGAAGGTCTCGGCGCCGAACTGGCCGTCGACGGCCACGTGCTGCCCCTGACCGTTGAGCAGGGCCTGCAGGGTCAGGACGCAACCGCCGCTCTGCTCCTCCGTGATGGTCGCCGGGCAGGCCGCCGAGCGCAGGTCCAGAGCCGTCGACCCGGACTCGTCGGTGTTGTAGAGCTCGGCCTTGGTGCTCGGCCCGACCTGGCCGTCGGCCGTCAGGCCGTGCCCGGACTGGAAGGACTTCACCGCCGCCAGGGTGCCCGGCCCGAACTCACCGTCCGCGTCGACGCTGTAGCCGAAGTGGCGGAGCAGCCGCTGCAGTTCGGTGACGCAGCCGCTCTTGTTGCCCTGGACGACGTTCGCCGGGCACGAGGAGGACAGGAGGTTGATCGGCGCGGGCGCCGAGCCGCCGGTGGCGTAGAGCTTGACCTTGGTGCCGGGGCCCACCCGCCCGTCCACGGCGATGGCGACGGAGGACTGGTACACGCGGACCGCGTACAGGGTGGCGGCACCGAAGCTGCCGTCCACCGTCAGCCCGGCGCCGTGGGCGTTGAGCAGGTTCTGCAGCTCGGTGACGCAGCCGCTCGACTGACCCTGCAGGATCTCGGTGGGACAGGAGGCGGAGGTCAGCTTGATCGCCGCCGGCGCGGCCACCGCCGGACCGGCACCGAGCAGAGTGGCCGTCGAAAGGACCGCCGCAGTAGCGAGGAAAACCCCGATCCTGTGGCGATTCCGGACATGGAATGTACCGGCAGGTGAAACCACTGTGTTTCTCATGGGTACGAAATATCCTCTTCAATGGATCTACGGATTGTCGGTGGCGCCGGATTTGCCGGTCATGGAAGATTTCACACGCCAGCAGACGCCCCCTTCGGGCCGGGGTCGGTAAATCATGGCGAAGTCGGCGTTTCGTTCCGTAGTGGCGCATTTGCGAGCCGACGTCTACCGCGCTCGACAACGGAGTCGAGGCAGTCGAATATCATGATCGAATTTCCATTCCGCGCACGACGGTGACAGCCCGCCCCCATACGCAAAATGCCGTGCGGCATAAATGGCCGAATTTTGCTGTCTTGGAAACAGGAAAATCGGCGGCGGGCCTTGACCCCGGATTTGAACACGTCTATGCGGCTCGGGTCAGGGTAGAAGCTCGAGCGGGCGATGCCCAGGATGTCGCAGAGCCGCTTGCCGCCGAACCAGTGCTAGTGGTCCTCAACGAACTGGCAGCAGTTCACCAGCGCGTCGCCGAGCAGCCGAGGGGGATTTCACCCCTCGGCCCTCACAGAACCTTGCTCAACAGTCTCCCGTTACATGGCTCTTGTCGTCCCGATCATCAAACCAGTACGGCGCTCACTGTTGGGGCAAGGCGCCAGTGCGCGAACATGCGAGGATATCGCCGGGCGATTTCCTGCAGCTTCACAAGTGCCTTCCATTTGGCCGCGAGCCGTTTCCCCACCGTATCCAAGGCGGACCGTCCGGGCCGGTATCCGAACCGGAGTCGAAAGAACGCCCCGGTTTTAATGTCATCCGATTTCGTTTCGACACGTCAGCAGCGATTCACTCTGAACCGTGTCATCACCAGGCCGCGGCGCCACCGCAGGTGTGGAGTGAGCGCCGGACCTGCGTCCGTCGGCGGCCCGGATCCAGTTTCGCAGCGTCTCGGTGTTCACTCCGAGATCAGCGGCGACCGACTTGATCGTCGCTCCAGGACGAGACCGGTACAACGCGACCGCATCCGCTTTGAACTCGGCGGGGTAGTGTGCTTCATCCCCACAGGGACTCCGTTCTCCTGGACCATCAAGATCCAGGTCTCTCCGGTGTCCAAACTCCGGGGTCAGGGCCCACGGTGCACGAGGTCGCCGCGGTGTACGAGCCGCACAAGCCGGCGTCGTACCTGTACCGACCGGCCTCGCACCTGACGACGTTCTACGACCAGTGCCACGTGCTGTCCCCCGACAACACGCCGGAGGCCGTCGAGAACCGCCTGCTCCTGGTCGACCTCACGGCCCGCACACTCCACCAGGGCATGGCACTCCTGGGCATCCGGACGCCCGAGCGTCCCTGAGACGACAGGCTGCGGCCCGTCCGCCCGGAAGGGAGGACGGGCCGCAGCCGCTCAGTCAGCCGCCGTTGGCGAACCGCGCGAACGCGTCCTGGGTCCCGGATCCGGCGATGCCGTCGATGTCGCCGGTGTAGCCCCAGTTGTTCGCCAGTTGGCGCTGAAGCGCCTTGATCGTGTTGGTGCCGACGATGCCGTCGATGTCGCCGGTGTAGCCCCAGTACTGCTTGAGTTCGCGCTGGAACGCCTTCCAGCTGTTGGTGCCGAGCTTTCCGTCGATGTCGTCGGTGTAGCCCCAGTACTGCTTCAGCCAGGTCTGGACCTTCTTGGCCTCCGCGGTGGACAGGCCGAGGTTGGTCGTCGTGGCGGCAGCGGACTGAGAGGTCACCGCCGACTGGGCGGCCGGCGCGGACGCCGCGTAGCTGGTGCCCGCGGCGGCCAGGCTCCCGGCCGCGATGCCGGCGACGGCGGTGAGGCTGACGATGGTCCTGGCCAGGACGTGCGATCGCATGTGTTCCTCTTTCGGATCGTGGGTGAGCACCTGGCCCGACGGAGGAGCAGGTGACGACCAGAGAGTGCGGGGTGGTCGGCGACGGCCGCCACAGCCTCTGCCGAAGTGACGGCCACTTGGGACACATCACCCGCTGACCTGCACGAACGCCCTCCACGGGGACGGTTCGGCGGGACGGCTGTGGCAGACGTCGTACTGCTCATGCAGAATGCGACGGAGCGGGGGGCCGCTGATCATGGTCATGACCGCATCTGGGGGGAACATGCCGCGCCGCAAAGCGCTGTCCACCGAACTGGACCCGCGTGTGAGGCAGTTGGTGACGGAGTTACGCCGGCTGAAGGATCACGGCGAGCTGAGCATGCTCCAACTGGCGGTGAAGACGGGGTACAGCCAGAAGTCGTGGGAGCGGTATCTGGGCGGCAGGTCGCTCCCGCCCCGGGAAGCCGTGGAGGCGCTCGCCCGGATCGGCGGACTCGATCCGGTCCGACTGCTCGCGCTGCGCGAGGTCGCCGCCGACACCTGGAACGGCGGCCGTGCGCTTACGCCGACTCCAGCGCCTTCGCCTTCGCCGGAGGAGCCGGCGCAACCCGGGTTTCCGGTGGTGTCGGACACCTTGGTGACGGAAGCCGGACCCGGGCCTTCCCTCGGTCGTTCGCTGCGCATCGCGCTCGTGGCGGGAGCGGTCGCCCTGGTACTGGCCGTCACCTCGACCGTCCTGCTCGTCCTGCGTCTCAACGCCCACGAGAACGGGCCGTCGGTGACTTCCCCCGTCCCGGCCGCCGCCTCGGCGTCCGCACCGCTCGTGTACACGTGCAGGATCCAGCAGATCGACGGTCTCTGGTACGCGGGCATCAGCCGCACCCGGGACGCCGAACTCGCCTACGGCGGCGCCGGTTCCGACGTGGCCGAGGCGCAGTGCCTGCTGCGCCGGGCGGGCATCTCACCGGGCGGCATCGACGGGATGTTCGGTCCGCTGACACAGCGAGCGGTCAAGGCCATGCAGAAGCGTGCCGGTCTGGACGTGGACGGCATGGTCGGACCGCGCACCTGGCAGGCCCTGCGCGGATGACCAGGCCCGAGCCGTCACCGGAGAGTGCCAGACTGGCCGCCGGACTCAGGGAATTGAAGGACCGCACCGGCCTGAGTCTGGCGGGGCTCGCGGCGAAGACCACGTTCAGCAAGTCGTCCTGGGAGCGTTACCTCAAGGGCAGAACGCTGCCACCGCGCCCGGCGATACAGGAGCTGTGCCGCCTCGCCGGGGAACCGAACGGCCGGTGTCTGGCGCTGTGGGAGATCGCGAGGTCGGAGAACAGCGGGCCGAAGGAGCCGGCACAACCACAGCTCACCGCCCCGCCCCCGACTCCTGGTCCCACCCCTGCGCCCACGCCTACGCCTGAAGCATCCCCGTCCTCCGGCCAACGGGGGGCGACGGCCGCGGCGGTCCTCGCGGCGGTTTCCGCCCTGGTGTTCGGGGCGGTCCTGCTCAGCCTTCTCCTCGTCCCCCACCGGAGCGATCCGGCACGGCCGTCGGCGTCCCCGTCCGCCACCGGCCCGAGCTGCCGGGACACCGACTGCGAGGGCAGAGATCCGGAGGTCACGAAGTGCGGCGCCGCGCCCGAGACCCTGACCGAGCACCTCACCTCCACGGGAGCCTCGGTGCAACTGCGGTACAGCAGGGTGTGCGGGACCAGTTGGGCACGGATGTGGGGTACGCGGATCGGCGACGGGGTCGAACTGCGGGGCCGCGTCGCCCGGGTGAACAACCGTGCCGAGGCGGACACCTACGTCCACACCCCCATGACGGCGACCCGCCCGGGAACCGTAGTCCAGGCCTGCTTCCTGCCCGCGACGGGCGGCGGGAGGGAATGCTTCGAAAGCGAGGTGGACCAGCGTCCGCTGTCAGTGCCTGCCCCTACAGTCACCGATATGGCGACTCTTCCCAATCCGCTGCCCACACCGGCGACCGACCCGAGCGGCCGTTCCCTGGGCCTGCGGCTCCCGCCCGGGAGACTGATCGAGGCCTCGGCGGACGACCCGTCGGACAAGCCCCGGCTGTGACACTCCGGCAAGTCCGCCGCGCCCGGAAACTGGAGCGCTCTGGGCGGACAGGCCGCCCGGGCCGGGCTGCTGCCGGTCCTCGTGGACGTCGGTGGCAGTCAAGGCGGCCCGACGGACCGGGAGTTGCAACCGCAGGAGACGTCCTACCCCGGTGACCACGACGCCGACGAGGTGTTCGCGGAGTTCTGGGAGGAGAACGCGGAGGACGAACTGGGCGAGGGGACCGAGCCCTTCGGACCCGACTGGCCCGGTCTGGCCCCCGCGGCGCCCGCCGGGTTGGACTCGTGCCCGGTCGCCGTACAGGAACCCCCAGCCCACCTCTTCCGAACCGGTCGACGGGCAGTGGGAGACGGGCGATGGGAAATGGCTCGTTGACGCAGGCGTCGACGGTACCGCTCAGACCGCCCGCAGGGCGCCGGGCCGGCGGCCGGTGAGGCGGTCGAGTGCGGCGGCACTCGCGTCGTCGGCCGGCAGGTGGACGACAAGTTGCTGGTCGTCGTCGGCGGGCAGGCCTAGCATTTCATACGCCAGCCGCACCTCCCCCACCTGCGGGTGGACCATGCGCACCACCCCGTTCGCCCGCGGCAGCCCCGGCAGCGCCCGGAGCCGGCCGGCGAACGGTTCCCCGGAGGACACCGCCAACTCGTCCATCAGTGTGCCGACATGGACGTCGGTCTGCCCCGGCCCCTGTTTGAGGGCCGCGACCTGCTCGTCGGCGACCGTGTCCCAGTCCGGGTAGACCGTGCGTGCCCGCGGGTCGGTGAAGACGAAGCGGGCGAGGCTGGGCCGGACGCCGTCCAGCAGGCCAAGTGGTTCGGCCAGCCGCCGGTATCCGTCCGTGCAGGCCAGGATCTCGCTCAGCCGGTTCACCAGCACGGCGGGCGCCGGTTCCAACCGCTCCAGCAGCACCCGCACCGTGGGCCTGACCGCCCTGTTCGGCCCCGCCCCGCCCCGGCAGCTGAAGCCGGGGTCGGCACCCTTGGCGAGCCGGTGCAGATGGACCCGTTCGCCGGGGGTGAGAAGCAGCGCCTCGGCCAGTGCCGCCAGCACCTGCACCGAGGGCCTGCGGTCCCGCCCCTGCTCCAGCCTGGTGACGTACTCGACGCTCACCCCTGCGAGCGTCGCCAGTTCCGCGCGACGCAGTCCCGGCGTACGGCGGCGCGGCCCGGCGGGCAGCCCCACCTCGGCCGGTGTGACGGCTTCCCGGCGCAGCCGCAGGAAGAGGCCGAGCTCGTTGTCGCTCATCCCTCGAACGTAGCACCGGCCGCCCTGGCGGATCGTGGCCCTGCCGCTACCACTCTCCGCCCGGCCTCCCTCGTCCGCCGCCCGTCCGGCAGCGTGGAGCGCACGCCCGCCCCGACCCGGGGCAGCATCAACCCCTCCGTAGGAGAAGCACAACCATGTCCAACGCACGGCTGAATCTCGCAGTGATCGTCGGCAGCGTCCGGGAGGGCCGCTTCGGACCGGTGGTGGCCGACTGGTTCGTCGAACAGGCCAAGCACCACGACGAGTTCACGATCGACCTGATCGATCTGGCGGACGTCGATCTCCCGCTCGCGCTGCCGTCCACACCTCCGGCTCTACAGCCCGATCCACCTCGTCCCGAGGGCATGGCCGAACTGACCCGTCGGCTCGACGCCGCCGACGCGGTCGTCATCGTGACGCCCGACTACAACCGCAGCTTCCCGGCGTCCCTCAAGGCCGCCATCGACTGGCACTACACCCAGTGGAAGGCCAAGCCGATCGGCTTCGTCGGCTACAGCGGCCTCAGCGGCGGTCTGCTGGCGATCGAGCAGCTGCGGCAGGTCTTCAACGAGTTGCACGCCCACACCGTGCGCGACTACGTCGCCTTCCCCAGCTACTACCTCCTCTTCTCCCCCGACGGCACGCTCCGGGACCCGCAGGGCCCCGAGGCCGCCGCCACGGCCATGCTCGACCAGCTGCTCTGGTGGGGCTCGGTCCTCCACGACGCCCGCCGCGACCGCCCACAGATCGCGAACCGGTAGCCCTCCCCGGCCTCGCCCGACAGCCCTCGCCCCGGCCCGGGCCGACCGCGTGTCCGTCCGGGTCCACGGCGATGGACATACCCACGGGCAAGACCGGCGCCGCGCCGGGGAGCGGGTGCGGCGGCGATCCCGGGTCCGGCGGCGTGCCGGGGAACATCTGGCGCGGTCCCGACGTCATCGACGCCAATACATCGACCGGACCGAGCTGCCCCCGGGACATCTCCTCGTCTGTCCTCCGGAGGCAATGAGAGCGATCGAGGCCCGCCTGGCGTCGACGGTGCAGGTCGAGACTCCCCTGCGGGGGAATCGAGTCACCACGCCACTCCGCCCGGAGTCGGCGTCGTTCCAGGCGGGCGCACCTCGTAGAGGAACTGAGCCGTTTCAGAGTGTCCACCGATGAGGTGACGGCGAGGTGGGCCGCAACGCACGAGGCGCCCATGCCGTTGAGGGAGGTGTTCGAAGTCTCAACTCATCAGCGCAGGTGCCTCGTTGGTTCCTCATTCTGCCGCACTCGATCTGCCCCACGCGTTGGTCGAGTGGGTCACCACGCTCATCGTCACCCGCGAGGGTGACCGCCGCTGCAAGCTCCCGCCGCACCAACGTGCGCTCGTCGCTCCGGTGTACCTGCGCAAGCACGCCACCCCGGCCCGGATCGCGGCCGGCTTCGGCATCTCGGTGGGTACCGCCCACGCCTGCACCACCGCCGTGATCAGCCTTCTCGCCGGTCGGGCGCCGGGCCTGCTCAAGTCCCTGCGCGAGCACGAACCGGAGTACGTCCTGATCGACGGAACGCTCGCCGAGTGCGACCGCGTGGGCGACGGCCGGGCCGACTACTCGCACAAGCACCGCCGCCACGGTGTGAACGTGCAAGCCGTGACCGACCCGACCGGGCACGTGCTGTGGATCTCGCCGGCCTTGCCGGGCCGGTGCCACGACCTGACCGCGGCCCGTACTCATCGGATCATCCGGATCTGCGAACGCCAGGGCGTCCCCATCCTTGCCGACCGCGCCTACACGGGCGCCGAACCCTGGGTCACGACCGGGCGCAGACGCCCACCCTGCGGGCAGCCGACCCCGACAGAACGGACGGTCGACCGTGCACCGGCCACGTCCCGAGCGCCCGTCGAACGCGGGATGGCACGACTCAAGTCCTGGCGGATCTTCAGAAGATCGCGATGCAGCCCGAATCGAATGACGTCAATCGCCAAGGCCGTCCTCACCCTGGAGAGGCAGCGCTGAAAACGCTCAGCGACCGACGACGGTCCGCCGGCCGGCTGGTGTGCCGCCGGCGACGACGGCGGCAGGGGCGCTGTCACGGCGTTCGAGGGCCGCCGACACAAAGGCGAGGAGAAGGGCAGCCGAGGCCATCAGGGCGCAAGCTCCGTTACGTCGTCGAGCGGACCTTCGCCCTGCTCCACCGGTTCAGACGCCTCGCCGTCCGCTGGGAACACCGAACCGAACTCCACGACGCCTTCGTCTCATTGGCCTGCGGCCTCATCTGCTGGAGGCGGCTGAAGAAGCACCGATCATGATCGGGTCACGAGCTTCCAGCTACAACTCACACCACTCACCCAGAGAGCCGGCCGCCCGCGTCCGGGTGAAGTCGTGCACCAGGTCCCACGCCCGATCGATATCCAGGACAAAGTCGCCCGTGAACGCGGCGAGGTCGTCCATGATCGGGACTTCGACCTCGGCACCCGAGGGCACGGTGCCGTCTCCTGCGAGCAGAAACATCCGCCCGGTGTCACGCATCAGATGGACGACCGCGTGATCATCTCGGAAGGCCAGGATCAGCACCGGGAACTCCCTGTTCGGCGACCGAACCTCGACGTACCCCTGACCAGGGGAACGCAGGTCGTTGAAGCGGTCTGACAGATCCTTCACCTCTGAACATCTCTCAACCGGATGGAACAGTCCCGATTCCGGCGACGTCGCCGCCCACACCACGCTCATCCAGCCCCTCTTCCCCACACAGGTCATCGCCCACGATCCAGGGCCACGCTCCCACGCTCCACCACGACACGACTACTGGGGCTGGGTCGCATGATCGTGTTACGAGCTTTTTGGAGGATCACTTCGACCGCAGCTTCGAACTCGAGAGCACGCTGAGGGAAAAGGGAGACTCCGCGAAGCTTTCCCGGCTGGAATCCCCCTCCTCGGTCGCGAACATCCGCCATCTGCGGCAGGGCGATCCCCTCGGGTTGGGCCACGCCGTGCTGCGGGCCGCGTCGTACGTCGGCGACGACCCCTTCGCCGTGCTCCTCGGCGACGATCTGATCGGCGTCAGGGACAGCCTGCTGGCGCGCATGGCCGAGGTCCACGAGCGGTACGGCGGCAGTGTCCTGGCCCTCATGGAGGTCGGCCCGGACCAGATCTCCAGGTACGGGTGCGCCGCGGTGACCGCCACCGGCGAGGACGACGTCCTGCAGGTGACCGGCCTGGTCGAGAAGCCCTCCCCGGCTCAGGCACCGAGCGCCCGCGCTGTCTCCCCCGACCGCCACCGGCTCACCTGCGGCCGCCTGCTCCTCGGCCCAGGACAGTGCGGTCAGCACGTCCTCCAACTGTGCCGGATGCCGGTAGCCGGGGGCCAGTCGGTAGCCGGTGCTCACCCCGTGCACCCCGAGGCTCTCGCGAGATCCATGACGGGCCCGTGCCAGTGCTCGACGGACCCGCCCTGCCGGCTGCCCCCGTGTGCCCAGACGAGCCGGCCGTACGCGTGTCCTCCAGGACGGTAGATCCGTACGGGGATGCGGTGGGTCCCCGCGTCGAGCCACCGCGCCTCCCAGTGGGCCTCGTCGGGCCGCCGTACGCCGGGGCCCACGCCGGTGTCCTCGCCGGGCACCGCCGCCGGCTCGCCGCGGGGTTCGTAGCGCCGCGCATCACTGCGCACTCGACCGTGCACCTCGCAGGAACAGGGCGCTGGTGAGGGCGCCGAAGAGCACGAGGGCGGCGTTCACCACGATCGCGGTCTTCAAGCCGCCGAGGATGGCCGACGCACCGGTACCGGTCATCGCGGCTGTGGCAATGGCGCTCATGATCGGCGTGCCCATGGTGATGCCGATCTGCTGGGTCATGGTCGCGAGCCCGGTGGCCAGGCCCTGTTCGTGGTCGGCCAGACCGGATGTCGCGGTGACCATGAAGCCGACGATGACGAGCATGTTGCCGACCCCTCCGACGAAGGTGGAGACGAGCAGCAGCCACATCCAGGAGCGATCGTCGCCGAGGCCGAGGAGAGAGGCCGTGAACACGGTCTGCAGGACGCCGCCGGTGATCAGGGTCTGCTTGGTGCCGATCTTCCCGATGACCTTCGGGGCGAGGGAGCCGCCGACGACCGTTCCCAGGCCCAGTACGCCGAAGGACAGACCGGCGGCCAGCGGGGAGAAGCCGAGGACTTCCTGGAGGTACAGGGTCAGCAGGAAGACCAGGGACGTCTCGGTGAGGAACGCGATCAGACCGGCGACGTTTCCCCAGGCCACCGACCGCTTGCCGAGAACGCTGAGCGGCACCAGCGGCGCGGCCACCTTGCGCTCGACAGCCAGGAACACCACCAGCAGCAGCACGCCGGCACCCAGCGACAACAGTGCGGACGAGGAGCCCCAGCCGTGCTCACCGGCCTGGGTGAGGCCGAAGACGATGGCCAGTAGACCGAGCGTGACACTGACGGCGCCGGGAACGTCCAGCTTCGGGCGCTCGTCGGGCCGGGATTCCTTGATGACCGTCGGGGCGATGACGAGGACGGCGAGGGCGACGGGCACGTTGATGAAGAACGCCCAGCGCCAGGACAGCAGGTCGGTCAGCAGGCCGCCCAGGATCGCTCCGGTGGTGAACCCCGCGGACATCAGCGCCCCATTGAGGCCGAGGGCCTTCTCCCGCAGGGGGCCCTCCGGGAACGAGGTCGTCATGAGGGAGAGTCCGGCGGGGGTCACCGCCGCGGTGGCCAGGCCCTGGAAGACCCGCGCAACGATCAATACCTCCGGATTCTGAGCCAGACCGCCCACCAGTGAGGCCGCGCCCAGCACCACCAGACCGCCGAGGAAGAGCCGCCGTCGGCCGAAGAGGTCCGCGACCCGGCCGAACATCAGTGTGAAGCCCGCCGCGCACAGGGCGAACGCCGTGCCGATCCACTGCAGGTGCGCCAACGAGAAGCCCAGGCCCTTGCCGATCACCGGCAAGGCCACGTTCAGGATGGAGAAGTCCACCGCCAGCATGAACTGGGCCGCGAGCAGCAGCACCAGTACCAGCCGCAGTCGGGGAGTGAGGGCGGCTGGTGCCGTGCCGACGGCCGCGCCGGCCGCCTCCGAATCAGTGACGGACATGAGGTCGAGTCCCTTCTCCTGTGCGCATGCGTCTGTCACGCGCCGCTCAGGGAAGAGGCTCGCTTCGGTTCGGGACCCCAGCCAGAACCCTGTCCCGGGCAGCCGCCGTAAGGGTGGTCATGGCATGACCACCCTTACGGCCCATCGGCAGCGCGATGGACGGGCATGATGGAGAGAGGGGCCCGCGGCCCGCCGGGCATCAGTGCTCGGCGTCCGTGTGGCTGGACGCCCAGGACACCGGAGGCATGGATGGAATCCCCGTCCGAGCTGGGAGAATTCCTCAAGTCCCGACGTGCCGCGCTGCGCCCGGAGGACGTCGGCATCTCACCGCATCCGACCCGCCGCCGGGTCACCGGTCTGCGCCGGGAGGAGCTGGCCATGCTCTCCGGCGTCAGCATCACCCACTACACCCGCCTCGAACAGGGCCGCGCCCTCGGCGCCTCGGACTCCGTGCTCGACGCGATCGCGCGCACCTTGCGCCTCACCGACGACGAAGCCGCGCATCTGAAGGACCTGGCCCGCCCCGCGCCGCGTCCCGCCCCGCTTCGCCCCGTTCGGAGCATGCCAGTACGTCGGCACGGCAGTTGCTCGCGGCCATGTCGGAGGTACCGGCGCTCGTCCTCGACCGCCGCAATGACGTCCTCGCCTGGAACCGTCTCGGCCACGCGCTGCTCGCCAGGCACCTGCCGGTCGCCGGCCCCGATACGCAGGGCGCCCGCCCCAACGTGACGCGGATGCTCTTCCTGGACGAGGACTACCGGGAGCTGTACACGAATTGGAACGAGGAGGCCCAGCTCGCCGTCGCCTCCCTGCGTCTGGCCGCCGGCCGCCACCCCGACGACCGCCGCCTGGCCGAGCTCGTCGGCCAACTCACCGTGCAGTGCGACGAGTTCGCCTCCCGTTGGGCCCGTCACCCGGTGCGCACCTGCACGTCGGGGGTCAAACAACTGCGTCATCCGCTGGTCGGGGCCATGGACCTCAGCTTCGAGAATCTCGTCATCCCCGGCTCGTCCGGCCAGCGGCTGATCGCCTACACGGCCGAGCCCGGATCACCTTCCGAGGCCGCTCTGCGCCTGCTGGGCAGCGTTACCGCACCGGAGACACAGGACGCCGCCGCGACAGCCTGAGACCGAGTGCGCCGATCGGCCGGGAGGGCAGCCCCACCCGGCCGGTGCCGTTTCAGGCGCCGCGCCGCCCAGCCAGAAGGAGCGGGGACAGGTACCCGGAGTCCGCGAGGCGCAGATGCGCGTAGGCCGCCGAAGCCATGGTCATGCCGAGTCCGCCTCAGGCGGTCGGGTAAGTGTTGTTCCCCTGCCCTGCCCTCGCGAGGGGACAACGGCCGGGGATTGACGGCGACGATGAAGTCGCGCCCTGTGGCGTCCGGCAAGGCCGTCGGCTCCACGACGTCGGTTGCGTCGCCCATATCGGCCACGACCGGCGCGTACGGTGAGGAGGTGCGGCCGCGAGCGGCAAGGGTCCGGGACCGGTCCCGGACCAGATTCAGCCTCGCGATCACCCAAGACCGACGCAGGGACGAGATCATGCAGGCCGAGGGCACGTGGAAGGTGGCCTACCCCTCCGCCGCGCCGCCTTGTAACCTCTGATCATCTTGTCCACGGAGGACGACGGTTCGGGCACGCCATCGTCTGTCTCCCACGGTGGGGCGAATGTCTGCCAGCGACTCCGACACACACGACTTACCGGCGATCGCAGCACCCGGCCTGGTCGGACGCGAGCGCGAACTCGCCGCCTTGCGAGCGGCGTTGTCCGACCCGCCGGTGGTCGTGCTGATCGAGGGCGAGGCCGGGATCGGCAAGAGCCGACTGGTCCAGGAGTTACTCGCGGTGCATGCCCCGGCCCGGCAGCGGGTACTGCTGGCGGCTTGTCCGGCTGTTCGGCAGCCCTTCACGCTCGGGCCGGTGGTGGACGCGATCCGACCGGCGACCGAGGACATCGGCGGGCTCGGCCTGAGCGGGCTGGCGGGGGCGCTCAGGCCGCTGTTCCCCGAGTGGGCATCGGCGTTGCCGCCCGCACTCGACCCGGCCGAAGACGCGGCAGCGGCACGACACCGACTGTTCCGGGCCATCGAGGAGGTCCTCGAGCGGCTCGGGATCGGACTGCTCGCGGTCGAGGACGTGCACTGGGCGGACGAGGCCACCCTGGAGTTCCTGCTGTTCCTGGCATCACGTCAGCGACAACGGGTCAGTCTGCTGGTGAGCTACCGCCCGGAGGATGTCGCGCCGGACTCCCTGCTGCTGCGGTTGTCGTCGCGGCAACCGGCGGGCGCGGCGCGGCTGCGGCTGTCGTTGGAGCCGTTGGACGTCCCCGGCACTGCCGCGATGATGACCTCGATGCTGGGTGGAGATCGGGTTTCCGACGCGTGCGCGACCATCCTGCACGACCGGACCGGCGGGCTTCCGCTCGCGGTCGAGGAGTCCGTCCGGCTGATGTGGAACCGCGCCGGCCCTACCCGGCGGGGTGACTCCTGGGTGCGGCAGCGACTGAGTGAGATCGACGTACCGCCGACGGTGCGGGACGTCGTACTGGAACGCAACGCACGGCTCGGCCCGGCGGCGCAGGCGGCGTTGCGCGCGGCCGCCGTACTCACCGACCCCGCCCCCGAGGACGCCGTCGTCGAAGTCATGGATCCGGAGGGCGATCCGGCGAGCAGGCTCGCGGGCCTGGCGGAGGCGGTGGGTTCGGGGCTGCTGAGCGAAGACCCGCGCGGGCTGGTCTCGTTCCGGCACATGCTGGCGTGCCGCGCGGTGTACGAGGCGATTCCCGGGCCGCGGCGGCGGGCGATGCACCTGCGTGCCGCGCACGTCCTCGAAGGCGTCACCCCGTCCCCGGTCGCCCAGCTCGCGCGCCACTTCCGGGAGGGCGGCGACACGACGGCATGGTGCCGGTACACGGAACGGTCCGCCGACCTCGCCCTCGCCTCGGGTGACGACGCGACGGCGGTCGTCCTGCTGCACGATCTGCTCACCGACGCCGATCTGCCGCCCGCCGACGTGGTGCGGCTGACCGGCAAGGTTCCGTTCTGTCTGCTCAGCGGGCACGAACGCTACCGCGAACTGATGGACGCTCTGCGCCTCGTGCTGGACGCCGGGGAGCCGACGCCGGGCGAGGCGGCGGAGATCCGCTTCCATGTCGCCCGGTTGCTGCAGCAGATGGAGGCGTTCGAGCAGTCCCGGATCGAGATGGAACGAGCGTTGCCCGGCCTCGGGCACGACCCGGCAAAGGCAGCCCGCGCCATGGTGTTTCTCGGTCTGCCGTACGGGACGACGACACCGGCGGCCGAACACCTCAGGTGGCTGCGGCGCGTTGCGCAGGTGCCGGACTCGATGGCGCCGGAGGACCGGCTGAGCATCCGGGTCGGACGCGCGAGCGGACTCCTGCTGCTCGGTGAGGAGGAGGGGTGGGCGGAGGCGGCGTTGATCGGCGATGACGCGTCCACCGCCGCGGAGAGGCAGCAGATCACGGTCGGCCGGCTCAACGTCGGGCACATGGCGCTGGTCTGGGGGAGGTATCCGGAGGCGAGGCGGGTGCTCACGGGAGCCGCAGGGCTGGCCGACAGGTATCAGTACCGGAAGCTTCACAGGTTCGCGCAGGTGACGCTGGCCCACCTGGACTGGCTCAGCGGAGACTGGGACGGGCTGGCCGACCGGGCCGGATCGCTGGCCGGTGACGAGGAACTCCTGCAGCCGGTGAGTCGTCTGGAGCCGGCCATGGTCATCGGCTTGCTGTATGCGGCCCGCGGTGACCGGGACAGAGCGGACGACTGCCTGCGGCTCGTCCTTGAACAGGCGGACCGGCATGGTGGTGCGGAGTATTCCGTCGAACCCGCCGGCGCCCTTGCCAGACTCCGGCTCGGCGCCGGGCGGATCGACGACGTGCTGCGACTGACCGACGAACCGATCCGGTTCCTCGAACGCAAGGGCACGTGGATCTGGGCCACCGAACTCGCCCCGGTCCGGGCCGAGGCGCTGCTCATGGCAGGCCGCGTCGACGAGGCCGGCGACCTGGTCGACGCTTTCGCGGCGGGAGTTCGTGATCGTCGCGCACCGGGCCCGCACGCCGCCTTGTCGACCTGCAGGGCGATCCTGGCCCAGCACCAAGGCGATTCCCTCGGCGCCGCCGAACTGTTCGCGCGTGCGGCCGACGCGTGGCAGAGCCTTCCGCGGCCGTACGACGCCCTGCTCAGCCGTGAGCGACAGGCCCGCTGTCTGCTCCGTGCGGACCGGTCCGACGCGGCTCTCTCCGTCCTCGCGGAAACCTTCCAGGGGTTGTCCACCCTCGGCGCTCGTGGCGACGCCGAGCGCGTCATGCGCACACTGCGCGCATCCGGGGTCGGAGTGAAGCGTCCGTCGTGGCACGGTGGACGGCGAAGCTACGGCGATCAGCTGTCCCCCCGGGAGCTCGACGTGGTCCGGCTGCTGGTCGGAGGCCGGACCAACCGGGAGATCGCCGGTGTCCTCATCCTGTCGCCGAAGACGGTCGCACGTCACGTCGAGACAGCGATGCGCAAACTCGAGGTGACGTCCCGGACGGCGCTGGCCGTCAAGGTCGTCGAAACCGGCGTCGTCACCGACACCCCGGTCGGCGACGACCGTTAGGCGGACGCGCGGCAGCAAAGTTGGGTCATCTGCCCAGTCGCCCGGCAGCCGGTGCGGGAACGACACTCGGCCGCGTGGAAACAACACGTTCATCCGTCGCCACTCAGCCCTCTGCGGGTACCGCAGCGCGTGCCGGCCCGTGGCCCGCTCCGCGAACCGTCGCTCGGACCCGCGCCCGCAGGGCTTCTGACGCGCGGTCCGATCCGGCGAGCCATCTGACCTGCCCAACCGGTCTGTTTCCCCACAGTAGTTGGCCTCCCGCGCGAAGCCCGGGGGTGACCGACCGATGGCGGGTCACTGTCGCAGCGGCAGGGCGCGCGGTCCGCCACCCCGGCTCCGGCACAGCGATCGCGCTGGAGAGCAGCACTAGGCACCACCACTTGAGGAGGCGCTTATGCATTCCCCGTCACGTTTACGGCGAACTCGAAAGAACGGCAGCTCAGGAGGCCTCGCGATGAGGCGTTTCGGGCAACGGCTGGCCACCGCGGTCGCCGGCATCACCGTCATCGGGATGGCGATACCGACCACCTCGGCGATTGCCGCCGCCCCGGCTCCCGCACCGTCCACCCCCGCAGCCCTCGACCGGATCCAGTCCGCCTCGGTCGACGGCAACCTTCTCCTCGCTGCCGCCGGAACCCGGGCCGAGCTGTCACTGACGCTGGTGACCGGCGACAAGGTGCGGATCGGTGTCTCCGAGGACGGGAAGCCTGTCGTCCACGAGATCGAGGCGGCGACGCGGCCCGGGAACGAGACGGTGGTCTTCCAGACCGTCACCAGGAACGGTCAGCTCTACGTCGTACCGGACGACGTGTTGTCGCTGCTCCGTGCCGACCTGCTGGACTGGGAGCTCTTCAACGTCGCCAAGCTGGCCGCCTGGGTGGTCAAGGGGACGACCGGTCAGGTCCCGGTGATCGCCACGTACACCGGACAGGCCGGCGCTCGGACGGCGGCTGTGGCCGGCACCACGACCAAGCGCGTCCTGAAGAGCATCAACGGCCGCTCCCTGACCATCAAGGGCAACGGCCAGTGGTGGCGAACGGTACGCGAGAAGAGCACCGGCGGGTCCGCCTCCGCCGCTCGGGCCGCCGGCCCGCTGGCCGGAGTGGAGAAGGTGTGGCTGAACGAGCTGACGACCATTCAGCTCGACACGTCCGTACCGCAGATCGGCGCGCCCGCCGCCTGGAGCCGCGGCTATGACGGTTCCAACGTGAAGGTGGCCGTGCTGGACAGCGGAATCGATGCCACCCACCCCGATCTCACCGGCCGGATCGCCGAGGCGGTCGACTTCACCAACAGCCCGAAGGGCGTGGTGGACGAACACGGACACGGCACCCATGTGGCGTCCACGATCGCCGGCACCGGACAGGCGTCCGACGGGCTGCGTCGCGGTGTGGCGCCCGGTGCGAAACTGCTCATCGGCAGAGTCTGCGGTCCGGACGGCTCGTGCGCCGGCGACGCGGTCATCGCCGGCATGGAGTGGGCCGCCAAGTCCGGTGCCGATGTGGTGAACATGAGCCTCGGTGGCCCAGCCTCCAACGGAACGGACGCGCTGAGCCAGTCGGTGAACCAGCTCAGCCGTGCGTACGGCACCCTGTTCGTCATCGCCGCGGGCAACAACGGCCCGAGCGCCCAGACGGTCGGGTCACCGGGTGCCGCCGACGAGGCGCTGACGGTCGCGGCCGTGGACAAGAGCGACCAGATGGCCTCCTTCTCCAGCCGCGGACCTCGCCTCGGGGACGGCGCGGCCAAGCCGGACATCGCGGCTCCGGGCGTCGCCATCACCGCCGCCCGGGCCAAGGGCACCTCGATGGGCAAGCCCGTGGACGACTACTACACGACCGCCAGCGGCACCTCCATGGCCACCCCCCATATGGCCGGCGCCGCGGCGATCATCGCCCAGCAGCACCCGGACTTCACCGGGCGGCAGATCAAGGCGCTGCTGATGGCCACCGCCAAGGACCTCGGGCACGACCTGTACGCGCAGGGCGCCGGCCGGGTGGACGTGACCCGTGCGATCGACCCGAAGATCATCCCGGACGGGAACCTGGACTTCGGCCGACTCGAGTACCCGCACTCGCCGGTGTCCAGGACGGTCGCCTACAGCAACTGGACCGACGAGCCGATCACGCTGACGCTCTCCCCCTCGGCCTTCTCCTCGGGCAAGCCGGCACCGGCCGGACTGCTCACACTCGGCGCCGACCGGGTGACCGTGCCCGCCAAGGGGTCGGCCGACGTGACGGTGACCCTTGACGGCAGGGCGGTGGAGGGTGCCGGGCAGTACGGCAGATACACAGGCACCCTGACCGCCCAGGACGGCACGGGGGCGACGCTGGGAACGTCGCGGATCTCGGCGGTGGTGGAGCCGGTCCGTCACGACCTGACCATCAAGGTCGTCCCTCCGGCCGGCGCCACCTCTCTCTCGTACGGAAACGCACTGATCGTCCCGGTGGACGAGGACAAGCTGAACCTCTACGAGGACCCGGTGACGGCACCGGGTGGTGAGACGGTCAAGGCCAAGGTCTTCGCCGGCAATGTCGCGGTGGCCCTCACGGTGACGTGGCGGGACGCGGCCGGTGAGATGCACCGGGCGGTGCCGATGGCACCGCAGGTGCAGGTCACCGGGGCGACCTCGGTGGAGCTGGACCTGCGGAAGGCCAAGCCGGTCAGCGTGGACACCACGGAGCCGACGGAGACGTACCGCCAGGTCTTCAAACTCCAGCGGGCCTCCGCGGACGGCAATTGGGGGCTCACCGCACAGCTGGTCAACGACTACGGTCCCGGTGAACCGAACGTGTGGGTGCTGCCGACCGGCAAGGTGAGCGTCGGCACACTCGCCTTCAACAGCCAACATGTCCTGGTACCGCGGTCAGTGACAATGAAGGTCACGGGAGGCGGTGCCTCCTTCGACCTGGAGGCCCGCTACCCGAAGCCGGACACCTCGATCCAGGGCGGAACCCAGCAATGGAAGGAGAACGGGAGGATGGTGAACCGCTTCGTGCGGTTGACGATCCCCCGACTGCCCACCCACGGGAAGAAGCCCGTGGTCTACGCGGGCACCGGCACGGCCGAGGAGCTCGCCGAGATCGACGCGACGGGCGCGCTGGTACTGATGCGGCCGACCGACATCTGCACGAAGACCTGCAACTTCACCGCACTCCGTGAGCGGGTGACGGCGGCTGCCGCGGCGGGTGCGGTCGGGGTGCTCGTGACCGGCGGAACCGATCGGGTCACCTTGGAGTCGTACGGGACGCGGCTCTACAGCTGCGCGAACGGTCCGGACAGCTGCCCGCCGGTCGAGCCGTACGCGGCGCTGCCGATCGTGACCGTACCTCCGGCCGAGGCCGCCACGCTGATCCGTCGCACCGAGGGCGGGGCCGGCCACGGCGTCAAGGTCGAACTCGGCGGCAACAGCGAAGTGTCGAAGAGCTACGCGCTGGCGTTCGGCACCAGCGGTCAGGTCTCCGCCGGTCTTCCGTACCGGGTCCTGCCCAAGGACCTCGTCCGTGTCGACCACCGCATCCACGCCGATCGGCCCGGGGTGACCACCTGGTTCGGCTGGAGCCGGACCACCGAGGCCGGCCCGGTCATAGTGGACATGGACCTGCCCAAGCCGGCCGGCCAACGGCAGATCACCACGTGGGTCGGGCCGCAGGACGACAGCGCGGTCGACACCTTCGAGGTTGCCACCAGGGACTACGTCGCCCCGTCCGTGGCAAGAGCGACGGGCGCAACCGAAGCTCGCGACCTGGCGCTCGACAGGAAGACCACGATCGACTGGAACACGGGGCCCTCCCTGCCCGGCGCCGTGCCCCAGGTCCGCACCAGGTCGGGCTTCACCAACAGCACCGGCCTGCCGTGCGCCGGCTGCCGGGAGGCCGACCGTTTCTGGCCGACCATGTACGTGACCAGCAGCGGAGGCGGTCGCCAGTCCATCATGGGCATCGTCAACGACACCAGCGGCGCAGCCGGGTTCGTCTATGGGCTGCAAGCCTGTACCACCTGTGACAGCAGCCTCTTCACCAAGGCCGGCGACGAAATCGGGCAACGGCTCGTCCCGGTCAAGTTCACCTTCCAGCTCGGCGAGCCCGGCAACGCGCCGGACCTGGTGTCGGGGAGCAAGCGGTGATGAGCGAAGCGAGGAAGGAGACCGGACTGATGAACGCGACCGCGCCGTCGAGGTGGCGCCGGACAGTGAACCTGACGGCACTGGCAGCCGTAGCGGTGCTTGCGGCAACGGGGTGCACGGCCACTGCTGACGTCGTCGCGTACGACCTGCCTGCGCAATCGGCCCGCTACTCGTTCGAGGCGGAGACCAACGGGGTCAAGACCGTGTGGGAGTACACATCCGACCGGCCTACCAAGGCTGACACACCGACGTCGCAGCCGTGCATCGCGGACAGTGTCGTCAAGGATCCTGGTCCGTGCCGTCCGGAACCGTTGATCTTCCTGCGGTACGACCTGGGCCTGGACCTGGACAACACCGCCGAGGCCGGGGGCCTCCACCCCATCACCGTCACCGGCTACTACCAGGACCGGCTCAGCAAGCCACCGATCGTGACCAAGGTGCGGGTCGAGGCCAGCGTCGACGACGGCAAGACCTGGCGGCCGGCAATCACCGGCCAGGCGGTCGGCAGACCGAACACCTTCACCGCACTGGTCAAGCACCCGAAGCGCGACGAGGCTCCCGGAGGAGTCGCGCTGCGGATCACCGCGACCGACAGCGCGGGGGACACCGTCAAACAGACGATTCCCAAGGCGTACCAACTGCGCTGAGGTGAACCGATGAAGCGGTGAACCCAAATGGACGGGCACGGCCGGGGCGAGACGTGAGTGTCGCCCCGGCCGTCTCTCGCGTACTCGGCGAACCCTCCCCGGATGTGGGTGAGATCGACGCTCGCAGACCCGTTGCGGCGCGGGGAATGAGGGTCGTCGAAACCGGCGTCGCCACTGATGACCCGACCGGCGAAGACCGTCGGGCGGGCGCGCGGCAGCAAAGTTGGGTCATCTGCCCCATCGTCCGGTAGCCCGTGCGCGAACAACAATCGATGACATGGAATCGTCACCTCCGCCTGTCGCGGTCCATCTTCCCCTGTCCGTAAGGCTTTTGACGCACGCTCGAATCTGACGGATCTCCCCGACCGTCCCGGCCCCGCTGGTTTCCCTACGAGGCCGGGTTCCGGGACGAACCCCGCAGGCCGACCGGCCGGTGCCGGGGCGCCGCCGCAGCAGCGGAACGCGTCGTTCGCCGCCCGGCGTTGTACCACCGATCGGCCCGAAGCAGCACTGGCCCGCACCCGCCACGTTCGTCGCAGCCACTCCGCGCAACGCGCGACCCCTGCAACCGCGTGGTCTCCGCGCGCGTTCTCCCCTCAGAAAAGGTCATTGCCGCATGAGACAGTCACCACCGGCTGGGGCATCCAGGCTCCCGGTCCACCTGAGCATCCCCATACTCCGGCGCTTACCGCAGCGCTCACATCGGACGCTCACGGCGCTCACGGCGCTGCTGACCGCGGCCTGCGTGGCCGGGGCGCTCGGCACCCCCGCCATCGCCGCCGCCGAGACGCCGGCCGCCCGGGCGACCCAGCCGCAGGAGAACGGCCCGGTCGTCACCGCTCACACAATCACCCTCGTCACAGGCGAGGTGGTGACGTTGGAGCGCCATGCCGACGGCTTACAGGCGGCGACGGTCGCGCCCACTCCCGACGGCACCCCGACGGCGTTCTCCTCCATGAAGGTGGGCGACGAGGTCTATGTCATCCCGGACACGGCACAGCCGTACCTCGCCGCGAACAAGCTCGACCGCGAACTGTTCAACGTCACCAAGCTGGTCGAGTACAGCTACGACGACGCGCACCGCTCCACCCTGCCGCTGATGGCGACCTACGCGGGCACGCCGGGCAAGGCGGGCAAGGCGCTCGAGCAGGCCGCGCCGGCCGGTTCGGTGAAGGACGACGAACTGCCCAGCGCCAACGCGGTGGCACTGCGCGAGAGCAAGAAGAAGGCGGCGACGTTCTGGGAGGCGGTCGACGACGACAGCGCCACCGCGACGAAGGCACCGAAGCTCGCCGACGGCATCAGGAAGCTCTGGCTCGACCGGCCGGTGCGGGTGACGCTGGACCAGAGCGTTCCGCAGATCGGCGCCCCGGAGGCGTGGGCGAAGGGATACGACGGCACCGGCACCAAGGTGGCCGTCCTCGACACCGGTGTCGACCCCGACCACCCCGATCTGGCGGGGCGGGTGAAGGAGACGAAGAACTTCACCGACGACCCCGACGCGGTCGACCACCACGGTCACGGCACGCATGTCGCCTCGACCATCGCCGGCTCGGGTGCCGCGTCGGGCGGCAAGTTCAAGGGTGTGGCGCCGGGCGCCGACCTGTACATCGGCAAGGTCCTCAACAGCGCCGGCAGCGGCCCCGAGTCGGGGGTCATCGCCGGCATGGAGTGGGCGGTGGCCGAGGGCGCGGACGTCATCAGCATGAGCCTCGGCTCGGAGGCCCCCAGTGACGGCACCGACCCGCTGAGCAAGGCCGTCGACCAGCTGACCGCGTCCTCCGGTGCGCTGTTCGTCATCGCGGCCGGCAACACGGGCCCCGGCAAGTCGACCGTGGGCTCGCCCGGTGCCGCCGACGCCGCGCTGACCGTCGGCGCGGTGTCCAAGCAGGACCAGCTGGCGAGCTTCTCCAGCCGCGGCCCGGTCAAGGACACCTTCGCGGTCAAGCCGGAGATCACCGCACCGGGCGTGGACATCGTCGCCGCACGGGCCACGGGCACCTCGATGGGCACCCCCGTCGACGCCGACTACACCTCCGCCAGCGGCACCTCGATGGCCACGCCGCATGTGGCCGGTGCCGCGGCGATCCTCGCCCAGCGCCATCCGGACTGGACCGCCGACCGGCTCAAGCAGGTGCTGGTCGGCACCGCCGAGCAGGGCTCGTACACCGCCTACCAGCAGGGCGGCGGCCGGGTCGACGTGCCCAAGGCGCTCAACGCCACGGTCTACTCGCGCCCCGCCGTCGTCAGCATGGGCAAGTCGTCGGCCGACAGTGCGCCGGTCACCAGGACGATCGGTTACGTGAACACCTCCGCGGCGGACACCACGCTGTCGCTCCGCCTGTTCACCGTCGGAGAGACCGCGCCCCCGGCGGACGGCACGTTCACGCTCGGCGCCACCAGCGTGACGGTCCCGGCGAACTCCACGGCCGACGTGACGGTGACCTACCACCCCGAACTCGGCGCCACGGGCGACTACACCGGCGTCATCACCGCCACCGCGACCGACGGCACCGCTGTCCACACCACCGTCGGGGCGACGAAGGACGTACCCACCGTCGACCTCACCGTCAACACGATCGACCGGCACGGAAACCCGGCGACCGGCGAGCTTGTGGTGTTCGACCTGGACACGGGGGCTTTCCGCCAGGTCTTCCCCCAGGACGGAACCAAGACTGTCGCAGTGCCGCAGGGACGCTACTCCGTCATGGGTGTCGTACACACGAGGGACCAGGCCTCGTCCCAGGTCACGGACTACACCCTCGCCGGTGAGCCCGTGGTGGAACTGAAGGCGGACCGGACGATCACGCTGGACGCCCGGCTGGGCAAGGAGGTCAAGGTCGCGACGCCCAGGGAGTCCGAGTCGAAGAACGGCGTCAAGCTCGGGTACCGCCAACAGCTCCCCGGCAAGCGGGGGATCGACTTCATGAAGGGCGCGTTCAGCCCGCTCTGGGACCACGCCTATGCGGTGCCCACCGAGCCGGTGACGCTCGGCACGTTCGAGTTCCACTTCCAGCAGCGCAGGTACTCGCCGGAAATCCGGGCGGCCTATGCCGGACGCGGAGGCGTGCTCCCGCTGGAGCCAGTGGTGTACGCGGCCCGGCTGTACGGCACCAGCACGCTCCGGGCGGCCGACGCCGGCATGGCACGGCCGGAAGACCTGACCGGCAAGGACCTCCGCGGCAAGCTCGCGGTCGTCACCCGCGATGCCGCCCGCAGATCCATCGACCTGATCACCGCGGTCGCCGACGCCGGCGCGAAGGCAGTGGTCATCGTCAACGACCGGCCCGGCCCCTTCGCCACCATCGTGCCGCGCGCCACCGGCTCCGCCATCCCGGCCTGGTCCCTCACCCAGGACGAGGGCGCGGTGCTCCTCGGCCGGATGGCCGACGGCCCCACCCGGATCGTCCTGCAGGGAATCACCGGCGTTCCCCAGGTGTACAACATCGCGATGATGGTTCCCGGCCGGATTCCGGCCGACCCCGTCGACGCGGTCACCGCGAAGAACTCGGCCGTGCTGAAGTCCGACTACCGCGGCACCAAGGGCACCGTGATCGGCGACGTCGTCTCGGCGATCCGCCCGAACGATTCCCTCGTCACCGACGTCTATGACTCCTTCGACGTGCCGGTGGCCCGGGAGGAGTGGTACTCCACCGGCGGCAAGTGGCCCACGATGAAGGAGATGCGGTGGTGGCACAGGGTCTACCCGGACCGCGCCGACAACTCCCGCAGCGTGAGGGACGTACTCCGCACCTACCAGCCGGGCGAGCAGCACGAGGAGAGCTGGCTGGGCGCCGCGAACGGCCCGGCCGGACCGCAGGCCACCCAGGCGGTCCGTGAGGGTGACAACATCACCCTCACGGTGCCGGAGATGAGTGACAGCCAGGGGCACTTCGGCTTCTTCGAACACGCCGCCGACAAGCGGACGGTGCGGATATACCAGGACGGAAAGCTCCTCAAGGAGACGCCGCGACTCCTGCAGACCACGCTGCCGGTCAGCCCCGACCCGGCGACCTACCGCGTCACCCTCGACACTT
This sequence comes from Streptomyces sp. NBC_00659, assembly GCF_036226925.1. Lineage (NCBI taxonomy): Bacteria > Bacillati > Actinomycetota > Actinomycetes > Kitasatosporales > Streptomycetaceae > Streptomyces > Streptomyces sp. NBC_00659. Next base: position 1,703,131 of record NZ_CP109031.1, read on the forward strand.
CACGTCCGGCGTGGTTCCCGCTGTCCACGCAGACCAGCACCGCCTGGACCTTCAGGTCCACGCGGCCGACGAGCGATACGGAGAACCTCGCGCTGCTCTGGCCCGAGTACGGCCTGGACCTGGACGCGGAGAACACAGCCCGGGCCGGCAGGACGGACCGCTTCGATCTGGCGTTCGCGCTCCAGACCGGCACCGCTCCGGACATCCGCGGGGTCGAGGTCACGATGTCCATCGACGACGGTGACACCTGGCACCCCGCGAAAGTGAAGTGCGAGAAGAGAGACAGCTACACGGTGACCCTGCGCAACCCGGAATCGGGCTATGTATCGCTGCGCGTCAAGGCATGGGACGCCGACGGCAGCCGGATCGAACAGACCCTGATCAGGGCTTACGCCGTGCGCTGACCCTCACGGCAGACACCGGCTTGTCGACCGCACCCGCGGCGCAAGGCTTGCCCTTGTGCCGCGGGTGCCCCCTGTGGCACCCGCAGCCGCCCACGTTCGCCACCGCCGTCGTACGGGGTGCGGGGTGCGGGGTGCGGGTGCAAGCGAGGAGGATCCCTTCGTCCCACGGGGCCGCACCCATGAACGCCCATCCGGTGAACGCCCGTCCGGGCACCCCGAGGACGACCGGATACAGTGCGCGAGACGGCAGCCTGGTCAAGGAGGGGAAGCGTGACCGACATCAGCAACACCCGACCCGCCGACAGTGAAGCGCAAGCGCCGCGGCCGAGCCGACTGCACCGTCTGATGCGCTACATCCCCCTGATCGCCCCCGTCCTGCTCTGGACCGTGCCCTGCTGGGTGCTCCTGTACACCGGCCAGCACTGGTCGCTGCCCGTCACTCTGGTCGGCACCGCCCTGTTCGCCCTGGGCCTCGTCGGGATGCCGCTCGCGATGATGCGCGGCCACGGCCGGCGTCAGCAGGACTGGGCGGCGATCGTCGGTGACAGCTTGCTGGGCGCCAGCTGGGTTCTGTTCACCTGGTCCGTTCTGCTCGGCGTCCTCTTGCGTCTCGCCCTGACCCTGGCCGGCGTCGGCGGGAGTCAGGACCGGGCCCGGATCGTCACGTGGGCCGTCCTCGGCGTAACCGCCGTACTGCTCGCCTGGGGGTACGCCGAGGCCCGCCGCGTGCCGCGTGTGCGCCGACTCGACGTCCAACTCCCTCGGCTGGGTGCCGGGTTGGACGGCCTCCGCGTCGCACTGATCACCGACACCCACTACGGCCCGCTCGATCGCGCCCGCTGGTCGGCACGGGTGTGCGAGACGGTGAACACTCTGGAAGCCGACCTGGTCTGCCACACCGGCGACATCGCGGACGGCACGGCCGAACGCCGCCGCGCCCAGGCCGCCCCGCTCGGTACCGTGCGGGCCACCCGGGCCCGCGTCTACGTCACCGGCAACCACGAATACTACAGCGAGGCCCAGGGCTGGGTCGACCTGATGGACGAGCTGGGCTGGGAGCCGCTGCGCAACCGCCATCTGCTGCTCGAACGCGGAGGCGACACCCTCGTGGTCGCCGGCGTGGACGACGTGACCGCCGAGTCCTCCGGCCTGGCGGGCCACCGCGCCCACCTCACCGGAGCCCTGAACGGCGCCGACCCCGACCTGCCCGTCCTGCTCCTGGCACACCAGCCCAAGTTCGTCGACCGGGCGGCAGCCGAAGGCATCGACCTCCAACTCTCCGGCCACACCCACGGCGGCCAGATCTGGCCCTTCCACCACCTGGTCCGCATCGACCAGCCCGCCGTCGCCGGCCTCAGCCGGCACGGCGCCCGCACCCTCCTCTACACCAGCCGCGGCACCGGCTTCTGGGGCCCACCGTTCCGCGTCTTCGCCCCCAGCGAGATCACCCTGCTCGTGCTCCGCTCCCCGCACCCGCCCACCTCGCCGTAGTACCGGGCGGGACGGCACCCCTACTCCGGGAGGATGAAGCGGTCGAGCAGCGCCTCGAGGCCTGCCGCCAGGCCCCCCGGTCCGCCCCGGTCGGCGAGCGAGGGCGCGATCTGCCGGAGCGTCGGCAACTCCCGCGGCGACAGGTGGTGCAGACCGAGCCGGAAGGCGGGTTCGGATTCGTCCGGGTTGTCGACCATGGGCTGCAGCTCGACGGACACATAACCGAGCAGCCAGGCGGAGTAGGCGCGGAAGACGGCCGCCGTACGGGTCGGGTCGAATCCCGCCGCCCGCAGCAGGGCGAGCACCCGCTCGTACTCCCGCAGCACGGCGCCCGGCCGTCGGGCCAGCGGGACCGCCAGCATGCGCGTGGCGAGCAGGGGAACCGCCTGGGGGTGGGCGAGGCACACCTCGTAGGTCGCCAGTGCGGCCCGGTGCAGTCGGGCACGCCAGTCCGGCTCCTCGGCCGCGGCCTCCGGCACAGCCCCCAGCTTCTCCTCCAACTCGAGGTACAGCGCCTCCACCAGCCCGTCGAGGAGTGCGTCCTTGCCGGCCGCATACCGGTAGAGCGCCATGGCCTCGACGCCGAGTTCGGATCCCAGCCGCCGCATGCTGAGCGCCGACAGGCCCTCCTGGTCGACCAGTTCCAGCGCGGTGGCGAGCACCCGTTCGCGGCTCAGTCGGCCGTAGTGCCCACGGTCGCTGGCGCGGCGCGCCGGCCGTTCCCCCTCGTTCATCGCCTCGTCCTCCACGCCGGGTGACCCTCGCATACGTAGCGAACTCGACCATAAGCCATCGGCTTCGGGTTGATGCGCGAGGCGGACCTGCGGCGGGAGGCGAGAACTGCGCCCCACCTGAACGAAGGGGTCAACAGCTCCTATTCATCCGGCGTTTCCCGGATCACGGCGAGGAGCGCCCGGTCCGTGGGGAGGCCGTCGGCGTCGAAGGCGCGGTGCCGGCCGAGATGTTCGACCCGCCCGCCGCTGCAGTTCTTCCGCAGATACTCCGTGAGCCAGACATCAGGCGTCGGCACCATGCGCGGCAGTCCGAACGATTCGGGCATCTCGTTCTCGCCGCTGTCGAAGAACATCACCTTGCCGGTCCGGGCCCAGAGCCCTCGCAGCAGGTCGGTGGCGGTGTCGAAACCCAGCTCCCGCACCAGGTGATGCCAGAGGGACAGCAGGAGGGTGCAGTCGGTCGCCGGCAGAAGGGCGAGTGTGTCGGGGCGGAACTCGAGGCTCATCACCGCCACGTTGTCCAGCTGGTTCCGTCGCACGGCCGTCGTCGCCGTCCGGACATATTTCGGATCCGACTCCAGGGCGACGGAGGGTATCCCGCGCCGGGCAAGCATGATCGGGAAGTAGCCGACGTTCGCGCCCACGTCCAGCGCGCTCTCGACTCCGAGCCGCTCGACGACCGGTTCCATCGCCGCCCATCGCGACCCGGTACCGACGGATCGTTTGGCCCTGCGCACATGTATGCCCGGGACCGGCTGGTAGATACCGTCGGGCAGCGCGTCGAGTTTGAGGCGGAGCAGATCGATCCCGTCGTCGAGTTTGCGACGAGCGGCGAGCATCAAACGAATCGAGGGGAATCGCTGATGGACACGCACCATGCGCGTGGAGGTCTGAGTTCCGGCCAACTGGTCCACGGATACCTCTATCGACTGGCGATATTCGAGCACTCGCATTGCCGCATCGAATCAATAATACCTTTTACCCCGGTGTTCCACAATTTGGCCCCGCAGAGTCGGACGGTCCCCGAACGTCCCCGGGATGCGGCCTGGTCAGCGGCAGAGCACGCTTGATGGGTGAAGGTTCAGAACGCCTGCCGTTCGCGACGCGTGAGGAACCGGCGCCATGCGCTTTCCGGGCTCCCGAGCCTCGTCTAGCCGGGATTTTCTCGACGTGACGACTCCGGCGCGCCGGGATAATTGGCAGCGCTTGGCCGACCATAGCGACAAAGCACTGATCACCCGGACCCCGGGCCGACTGGACTGCATTTGCGCGACGGATTCCTATGACGACGCCAGCCGCTTTTACGAATTCGGAAATTCCGGCGGGATCGTCCCGACACGCGATTCGAGGGAAGCCGGGCCGGATCCTCGTGGACGGCGCGTACGTGCTGCGGGCCGGGCGCTTCGGCGGTGGGAACGGCTCGGCGCTCACGGCTACCCGTCGTTCGGCTGTCGCAGGGAAGTGCTTCCCCTGACAGCGGGCGATCAGCCGCTGCGGAGTGCGGTGAAGCGACTCATCGGTTTCGAGGACGAGTGACACCCGGTCCCACCGAGATGCCCGGCCCGGACGCCCCGCCTAGCATCGATGGTGGGCACGTGGGTCCTCGGTCCGCGAGCGTCGTCCTCGCGGGGCCCTTGCGCCGGGCGGGAGAGGCCCGTGAACGCACCTGCTGAGCTCCTGATCGGCACTCCGGCCGGGCTCGCGCACATCACCACACCGGCTCCACGTGCCGTCTGGTGGGAGCTGGCGGGCAAGGACCCGGACACCAACCCCAGTCAGACCCCGCTCTGGCTGGACTGCCTGTGCGCCACAGGGCCGTACCGGGACGCGAGCCGCCTCTACGAGTTCGAGCGAGGCCGTAGGCTCGTACTCCCCCTGGTCGCCAGAAGGCACCGCCCGCGGATCCTGGGCACGGAGGAGTCCTGGCCCGCCCAATGGGGCATAGGAGGGCCGGTGTGCCCGGAAAGCGTGAGTCCGGCGGAGGCACGCGCGGTGTTCGCCGACCTCGCGCGGCTGCGCGCGCTCCGGGTCGGCGTGCGGCTGCGGCCGGCGGACCAGGCCGTATGGGCGAGCGCCGCGACCGGCTTCGGCCTCGATCCCCACATGACGCAGATGGTGAACCTCGACGGCGGCTTCGGCACCGTCTGGGAGCAGCGCTTCGGACGTCGTATGCGACGGGAGATCCGCCGGGCCGAGCGCTCGGAGGTCGACGTCGAGGTGGATCGTGGCGGCCGGCTCGTTCCCGCCTTCTACCACCTGTACCGGAAGTCGATCGTGCGCTGGGCCGAACAGCAGCACGAGCCCCTGGCGTTGGCCCGCTGGCGCAGAACGCGGGAGTTCCCCCTGAGCCGGCTGGAAGAGGTGGCTGCCCGGCTCGGCGACAGGTGCGCGATCTGGATGGCCTGGCGCGGCGGTGAGCCCGCCGGGGCGTCCATCGTCCTGCGCCACGGCGGTCACGCCAAGATGTGGCGCAGCGCCATGGACCGGGAACTGGCTCATCCGGTGCGCGCCGTCCCCCTGCTCTACCGGCTGGCGATCGAGGACGCGTGCGAGGCGGGCTGCCGGACGTTCGACATGGGAGAGTCCGTCCCGGGGTCCTCCCTCGCCGAGTTCAAGGCGGGGTTCGGAGCGGAGAGCTTCCCCTCCCCGCGCCTCCTCCGGGAACGGCTTCCCGTCTCGGCGGCCGATCGCCGGCTGCGCACGGCCGTCAAACGCCTGATCCGCTTTCAGGACCCCTGAGGTCTCCTCCCCGTGGTCACCCCACGTCGACGGGTTCCACGTCGTCGCTGTGGTGGAGGGGTTTCAGGCCGTACGCGTCCAGCATCATGCGCAGCAGTCCGAACTGATTGTTCGGCTGGGCATGGTCGCCCGGCCGGACATGCTCACCCACCAGGACGGTGGGGACATGGTTGGGTCCCTTCGCATCGTCCTCGTCCCAGGTGACGACCAGCAGGCTGTTGTGGGTCATCGCCCAGTCCGCGTAGCCGCCGAGATTGTTCCGAAGCCAGGTGTCCGCCCGCCGCACACCGCCGTCGTGCATGTCGTGTTCGAGGTCGGGGACGACGAACGAGACCGTCGGCAGATCCGCGAAGTCGCGAGGGAAGTCGGTCCACGGGCGGTTGACGGACGCGGGAAGGTTGGTGAAGTTCACCCACGGGTTGTGCCGGCGCACGTAGGCGCCGGCGGCGCAGCCGGTGAACCCGACGCGCGGCATGCTCTGCGCGTAGCCCACGAAGGTCAGGCCGGACTGGAGGAGTTGAGTGCCGAGATTCCGCGACGTGAGCCTGTGCGGGCAGGAGTCGTCGTCGACCCTCAGGAAGGAGCCCGCGAAGAGCGCCAGGTAATTGGGCTGACTGGGGTGGGTGAGGGCGTAGAACTCGGTGAGCGAGGCGCCCTGCCGGGCCAGTTGGTTGAGGTACGGGGCCTCCGCGCTTCCGATGACGGCGTCGTACGACTGGTCCTCCTCGATCACCACGACGATGTGGTCCGGCCGGGGAAGCCCGGTTCGAGCCGGTGAATCGTCACAGCCCGCTGTCGTCAGGAGCGTCGCCATCACGGCCGCCCACGCGAGGAGCCGTCTCGCCGGACGGCGTCCCGGCCCCAGTCGTACGCCTCTCACTTGTGGTTTCTCCGCTCTCTGTCCGGGGACCGTTTCGACGCGCGCCGCGCGTGACCGCCGTGAACTGCCACTTGCAGCAATCGGAATTACCGTCACAATCGGTATTGATACCTCTTTCTGGTCGACATCCAGCGCTGATGTGGACCGACCAGCGGGAGTCGACGGCCGTGTCGCCCATGGCCGCCGTGCCGGGGCGGGGGACCGACAGGCCGGATCCGGAAGGTGCCACATGCGTCGAGTCAACGCCCCTGCCGGCCGCGGCGGGAGGACGGCCGGCCCCTTCGAGCAGTCGGCGTTCCGCGTCTTGAGAGCCGTCGTGGGAACACGGGTTCCCCGGGAGACCTCTTCATGGGCAAGCTCCAGACGCTGACAGGCGGGCGCGTGGCGTCCTTCACCAACGCCGTGGCCCGGCGGCCCGGTGCCGCCGCCGGGGAGCGGCGCCCCTCCGACCGGACCACCGCGCTCCAGTGGGCGACACGCCTGATCCTTCCCTCGGCCCTCGCCCTCTGGCTGCTGTCCCTGCGCCACGTGGATCTCGCCGGAATGCGCGACTACGGTCTGCTGCAGGTGCTGCCGGTGCTCTTCTGGGTCGCCGTCGGCCTGCTCACCCTCGGCTTCTGCCTGGCACTGACCGGCCGGCGAACCGGCGGTGGATGGTTCGCGGGATACGTCCTGGGTCTGATCGCGGTCATCCACGCGACCCCCACACTGCTCTACCCGACACTGCGCTACAGCTGGGCGTGGAAACACGTGGCGGTCGTCGACGCGGTGATCCGCCACCACGGCGAGGTACCCAACGCGGACAAGCTCGCCATCTACAACCAGTGGCCCGGATTCTTCGACCTCAACGCGTTCTTCCTGCAGGCCACCGGTCTGCATTCGGCGCTGGGCTACGCGACGTGGACCCCGCCCGTGTTCAACGCCGTGCTGCTCGCTCCTCTGCTGCTGTTCTTCCGGACGGTGACGCGTGACCGCCGGCTGATCTGGGGGGCGGCATGGGTCTACTACTCGTGCTCCTGGGTGGGGCAGGACTACTTCGCCCCCCAGGCCTTCGCGTTCCTGCTCTTCGTGACGATGATCGCCCTGGTCATGGGGCAGTTGCCCACCTCGACGCTGTACCGGACGGGCGACACACGCGCCGGCCGATGGCCCGTCGGCCGCTTCGTGGCGGTCATGGTGATCGCGGCCGTCATCATCTCCTCGCACCCTCTGACACCGTTCATGCTGGTCAGCGCACTGGTGGCGCTGTCGCTCCCGCGGCGCAACCGGCGGGTCGTCCTGCCCGTCCTGGCCGGCACGGTGGTACTGGCCGTGCTCTGGGACGCCACCGTCGCCCGCCCCTACCTCTCGGAAAACCTGAGCGACTTCCTGAACTCCCTGCTGAAACCCGACACCAACGTCGTCTCCGGGCTGGCCGCCCTCGGCGCCGCGGCCCCGGGTCAGATCGTGGTGTCCTGGGTCGACCGGGGCCTGTCCGCCGCGGTCTTCGTTCTGGCGGCCGTCGCCTTCGTGGCCCACCGCTGGGTCCGCCGCACCGGCCTGCCGCTGCTCGTCGTGGCTCCGCTGCCGCTGCTGGCGGCGAACGCCTACGGCGGAGAGATGATCTTTCGCGCCTATCTGTTCGCCCTGCCCGCGGCCTCGCTCCTGATCGCCGTCCTCCTTCTCGAGCGGAGCAGACGTCCGCGCGTTCAGATGCTGGCCGCCTTTCCGCTGATGCTCGCCCTGCTCGGGGGACTCATGTTCGGCTACTACGGCAAGGAGTCGGCGAACTACTTCACGAAGGACGAGGTGGCGGCCGGCCGCTTCGTCGCGGCCACCGCTCCTCCCGGGTCCACCGTCGTCTCCCTGACGTCGGCCGTGCCCGGCCTGTACCTGCGGTACGACGAGAACCCCCAGGTGCAGTTGGACGCGCAGGACATCGACGACCGGCGGCGCCTGGTGAACGATCCGGTGAAGGGCCTGGAGGGATTCATCCAGCGGGCCAGCCCGCAGCAGCCCGCCTACATCATCCTGAGCCGGGCTCAGGCCGCCGACCTCTACCAGAGGGGGATCCTGCCCGGCGGTACCGTGCAGCGCCTGGACTCGGCCCTGTCGAAGACCCCGAGTTACATCCCCGTCTACCGGAGCAAGGACGCGGTGGTCTACCGGTATCAGGGCGCGAGGAACCGAGCCGGGCCGTGACCTCCCTGCGCTGGGGACTCGCGCTGTCCGGCTGGGTGGCCCTGGCCGTGGTCACCTTCCTGCCGGACGCCCTGGTCCTGCGTGCCACGGTGACAACGGCGTTCCTGCTCGTCTGTCCCGGCCTGGCGGCCTCGCGGTGGGCCCGGCCGGGCGTCCGGCGTCTCACGGACCGCACCGCGGTTCTGGAGACGGGCGTCCTGGCCCTGGTGCTCAGCCTGTCGATGGCGGTGCTCGTCGTGGAGCCCCTGTTCCTCGGTGGCGCGTTCACCGTCACCCGGGCGCTGCTCGCACTCGCCGCCGTCACCTCCGTCCTGGCCCTGCCGCCCCGGCCCGGCGGAGCCCGGCGCCAGACGCCGCGGAGCGCCCCGGACCCGGGCCCGCCGACGACCGACAGCGGCCGATCCGGGCCGCCGACCTCCGAGTGAGAAGCCGCGGCGGCCTCGCCGAGGTGCCGCTGACGTCCAGGTGAGGGCTTCGCGGCGGTCCCACCCGCCCGGAACACCCTCTCCGCCGCGGCCTGCCCGGCCGGGGCTGATCCGAGTCGCCCGGAGAACTCCACCGCTCGCTTGACGTCGCTCACAAATCGGGTAAAGGTGTAGATATACGTCGTAAACATATGCCGTATGGGCGCACTCGGAGATGCATGATCATGTACAACGACACGATCACCGGTAACGAGCGTGAAGCCGGGGCACAGGCCACCGTCAGCCTGGTCGTCCCCGCCCTCAACGAGGCGCGCAACATCGCATGGGTCTTCGAACAGATCCCGGCGTGTGTGGACGAGGTCATCCTCGTCGACGGCAACTCCACCGACGCCACCGTCCCGATGGCACAGCACTGCCTGCCGACCGTCCGCAACGTGCGGCAGAACGGCCCCGGCAAGGGAAACGCGCTGCGTACCGGCTTCCTCGAGGCCAAGGGGGACTACGTGGTCATGATGGACGCCGACGGCAGCATGTCACCGGCGGAGATCCCCCACTTCGTGCACTTCCTCGACCACGGCTACGACTTCGTCAAGGGCTCGAGGTTCGTCGCCGGCGGTGGTTCGCTCGACATCACCCCCATCCGCAAGATGGGCAACCGTGTGCTCCTGCTCGCCGCCAACCGGCTGTACGACGCCTGCCTGACCGATCTGTGCTACGGCTACTGCGCCTTCCGGCGCAGCTTCCTCGACCAGCTGGACCTGCACGCCGCCGGCTTCGAGATCGAGGCAGAGATGATCGTGCACGCGCTGCGCTCCGGTCTGCGCATCGCCGAGGTCCCCAGCCTGGAACTGCCCCGGCGCAGCGGCTGCTCGAACCTCCACGCCATATCCGACGGGCGCCGGGTGCTGCGCACCCTGTTCTCGGAACGGCCGGGCGCCCGGTCCCCCGCCGCGCGACCCACGCGACCCGCGCGGAGCACATCGTGAGTTCCGCCCCGGTCCGCTCCCCCCTCGTCCGGCCCCCGATGCCGGTGGTCGACATCGACCTGGCCCGTCCGGCCGAGTTCCGGCTGCCCGGTGACCGGGGACCCGCCCGACCACGAGGACAGGCCCGGGCGCTCGTACGCCTGCACGGCCGTCCCCTGGGCATGGTCAGCGCCGCGGACGCCTCGGGACCCGAGGGCCTGTGGCAGGCGCTGGCCGACACCGCTCACCTGGAACTTGCCGGGCAGCTCGCCCTGCACCGTGCCATGGACCGGACCGGACCCTCGGACGGTGGCGTCCGGCGCCACACAGTCCGGCAGGCACCCGTCATCAGCGTGATCGTGGCCACGCGTGACCGTCCGGAGAAGCTGCGGCACTGCCTGCACTCGCTGCTGCGCTCGGCCTATCCCGAGTTCGAGATCATCGTGGTCGACAACGCCCCCGCGGACGACACGGCCGAAATCCTGGTCCGCTCGGAGTTCACCGGACGGGTCCACTACGTCCGCGAACCCGTCGCCGGGCTGGCCCGCGCCCACAACCTCGGGCTCGGCCGGGCGCGCGGATCGCTCGTCGCCTTCACCGACGACGACACGCTCGTCGACCCCGGATGGCTTTCGGCGGTGGCCGAGACGTTCGCACACGACACACGGATCGGCTGTGTCACCGGGCTGATCGTGCCCGCCGAACTGGAGACCCAGGCCCAGACCGCCCTCGAACATCAGGGCGGATTCGCGAAAGGGTACGCGCCGCGCACCTGGTCCCTGTTCGATCCGCCGGCGGACCCACTGTTCCCGTTCACCGCCGGGCGCTTCGGCTCGGGCGCCAACATGGCGTTCCGTACCACCGCGCTCCGCGCCCTGGGCGGCTTCGACACGGCGACCGGTGCCGGGACCCCCGGCCGGGGCGGTGACGACCTGCTCGCCTTCTTCGAGATCCTGACGGCCGGTCACACACTCGCCTACCAGCCGAACGCCATCGTCTGGCACTGTCATCACCGCACGATGGACGCCGTGGCCGCACAGGCCTTCGGCTACGGCGCCGGCCTCGGCGCCTATCTCACCGGCGCGCTGCTGAGCGACCCGCGCCGGCTGCCCGCCCTGCTACGACGGCTGCCCCGCGGCATCCGCTACGCCATGACCCGATCACGCGACCGCGGCGCCGATCCCGAGGCCGACTGGTCCCGGCACCTGGCGCTTCTCGAAATGCGGGGGATGGTCTACGGCCCCTGCGGCTATCTCCGCGGACGCCTCACCGGCGCCGGCCCCGGAACCTGATGACGAGGTGAGCAGCTTGTACACCCGTCGGGTGACCGAATCGGCAGCAGGAGGCGCCGACATGCGACGACGGCCCCTGGGCATGCTGCGCGCCGGTGTCGCCGCCGCGCTCCCGGGTGAGCCCGTCCTCCGCACGGGACACGTCCTCGCGGTCAGCTCCCTCGTCAACGCGGGCCTCGGCTTCTTCTTCTGGACCTTCGCGACGCACTGGTACGACGAGCGGACCGTGGGCCTGAGCTACTCGGCGCTCTCCGCGTCCCTCCTCCTCACGGGCATCGGGCAGCTCAACCTGAACGACTTCCTCGTGCGGTTCGTGCCGACCGCCGGCCGCCGCACCCGCCGTCTGGTCCTCACCTGCTACGCGGCGAGCACGTCCTTCAGCGTGGTGGTGGCCGTGGTGTTCCTCGCGCTGGTGCCGGTGGTCGAACCGGGGCTCGGCTTCCTGCTGACACCGGTCACCGCGACCTGCTTCGTGGTGGCGACCGCCGGCTACGCCGTCTTCGTCCTGCAGGACGGCGCGCTCACCGCGGTCCGCATGCCGGGCTGGGTCGTGGGCGAGAACCTGATCTTCGCCGTCGCGAAGATGCTGCTGCTCGCTCTGGGCGCCGCTCTGGGCTTCTTCTCCGGGATACTGCTGTCGTGGGCGGGAGCTCTCGTGGTCTCGCTGGTCGTGGCCAACTACATCCTGATGAGCCGAGGCATCCCCCGGCACGAGCGGGCGACGACGACCGCGCCGCCGCCGCCCCGCATGTTCGGGTACGCCGCGGCCGACTGGGCCGGCTCCCTGTTCCGGACCGCCGGCTACACCCTGGTCCCGCTGATCGTGCTGAACACCTGCGGTGCCGAGCAGAGCGCCTACTACTCGGTCGCCTGGGGCGTCGCGTACGTGCCCTACCTGATCGCCCGCAACATGGGAACGTCACTGCTCGCGGAGTCCGTGCGCGGGCCCGGACGACTCGTTGAGCATTCCCTGCGCGTCCTGCGTCACTCGGGTCTGCTGCTGGCCGGCGTCACGGTCGTCCTGGTCGCCGCGGCCCCGCAGATCCTGTCGATCTTCGGTGCCTCGTACGCCGCCGAAGGAACCACGCTGCTGCGGCTGCTGGCCCTGTCCGCGCTGCCGAACCTGCTGCTGAGCGTGGCCATCGACGTGGCCCGCGCGCGGCGGCGTCTGCGCTGGGCGGTGTGGCTGCAGGTGGCGATGTGCGTCCTGGTGCTCGGGCTCACCCGTCTGCTGCTGCCGGAGTTCGGCGTCGTGGGCGCGGGCCTCGCCTGGCTCGTCGCGCAATGCCTGATCGCCACGTTCCTGCTCGTGTCCTGGTCCCGCTGGCTCGTCCCCGTCGCTGAAGGGTCATCATGAACAGCGCACTCTCCGCCGAACGCACCGTCCCCACCCTGTCGGTCGTCATCTGCGCCTACACCCTCGACCGCTGGGAGGATCTGCGGGCCGCGATCGGGTCGGTGCTGGTCCAGGACCCGCCCGCAGACGAGGTCGTGCTGGTGGTCGACCACAACCAGGCCCTCCTGGAGCGCGCCGAACGCGAACTGTCCGGCGTCCATGTCGTGCCCAACCAGCGGCGCCGCGGTCTGTCGGGGGGCCGCAACACCGGAGTGTCGGTGTCGCGGACCGACGTGGTCGCCTTCCTCGACGACGACGCCACCGCGGAACCGGGATGGACGGGCCGTCTGCTGGCGCCCTACGGCGACCCCCGCGTGGTGGGCGTCGGCGGGTTCGTCCGGCCGTGGTGGGCGACGGCGCGCCCCGTGTGGTTCCCCCCTGAATTCGACTGGGTGGTGGGCTGCTCCTACCGGGGACAGCCCCGGCAGGCCGCCCGCGTCCGCAACTTCATCGGCGCCAACATGTCCTTCCGCAGAAGCGAACTGCTCGCCGTCGGCGGCTTTCTCGACGCCCTCGGACGCGTGGGCAGCCGTCCGGCGGCGAGCTGCGACGAGACGGACCTGTGCCTGCGGCTCGCCGCCCGCGACCCGGAGGCCGTCCTGCTGTACGAGCCGGCCGCCGAGATACGGCACCGGGTCCCCGAGTCCCGTACCAGCTGGTCCTACTTCCGCAACCGCTGCTACATCGAAGGACTGTCCAAGGCGCTGGTGGCACAGCGCTGCGGCCGCGGGCCGGCCCTGGCCAACGAGCGCGTGTACGTGCGGTCGACCATCTCGCGGGCCCTCGCCCGCAACGTGACCCGGATCCGGCGACCCGGCTCGCTGCGCACGATCGGGGCGCTGTCCGGGGGTGTGTGCGCGACCGTCGCCGGTTACCTCGTCGGATCGATCCGGCCGTTGGGCTCCCCGGCCCTCTCCCGGCGTCGCCGCGGAGTGGCGACGCCGACGACGACAGCCCCGTCATGAGCGTCGTACCCGTCTTCCTGTATCACTCGGTGTCGGACGACTCACCGCCGTGGCTGGCCCCGTTCACGGTGAGTCCACGCACGTTCGCGGAGCACCTGGACATGATCGCCGACAGCGGACTGCGTGTCGTCCCGTTGCGGCAACTGGTCGCCGCCCTGCTCGGCGGTCCTGCGGTGCCACCTCGGTCCGCGGTGCTGACCTTCGACGACGGATACGCGGACTTCGCCTCCACGGTGGCTCCGCTGCTCGCCGCACGGGGACTTCCCTCGACCCTGTACGTGACCACGGGCGCCCTGGGCGCCGCCGGCCGGCCGTCGGACGGCGGGCCGTTCCCGTCCGTGGCGACGCTCGACTGGACCCAGGTCAGGGAGCTGGACGCGGCCGGGGTCGAGATCGGCGGACACTCCGTGACGCATCCGCAACTGGACACGTTGCCCCGGACATCGGTGCGGGAGGAGGTGACCGGGTGCAAGCGGCGGATCGAGGACACGCTCGGGCACCGTGTCGACGCCTTCGCCTACCCGCACGGCTATTCCAGCCGCGCCGTTCGCGCGCTGGTGCGGGAGGCCGGCTGGACCTCGGCCGCCGCCATCCGCGCGGACTCGGCCTTCAGTTCGGAAGGGGACGATCCGCTGCGGTTCGCCCGGCTCATGGTCCGGGCCGACACCGGCCGCAGCCGCTTCGCACTCTGGACCGGCGGCGAGGGGGCACCCGTGGCACCGTTCGCCGAGGGACTGCGGACCAGGGGCTGGCGTGCCTACCGCCGGGCGAGAGCCATGACGGGGCTGCCCTACCGGGCGATACCCGCCTGACCCGGCGGGAGGCCAAAGACCCCGAACGCGCCGACCGCTGACGGACCGTCAACGCTGCCAGACCCGGACCCAGTCCACGAGCATGCGCGCCGAGTCGGTGCCCGGCGGCGGGGTGTAGGGGAGGCCGACGGCCAGGTTCAGAATGACTTCCATGGGCACGTGGGGAATGCGCTCGGGGGCGGTCACCCGGAACCGTTCGACCCCGTCGACGTACCAGACGAGTCTGTCCTTCTCCCAGAGCAGCCCGAAGAGGTGGTAGCCGTCGGGGAAACCGGACGCGGTGAAGGTCCCCCGTTCCTTCCTCTCGGCGCCCTCGGCGTTCCTCCAGTGCACGAACATCGACAGCCTGCGCGTGGTGCCGAGGAACTCCATGATGTCGACCTCGGGCGGGGTGTAGCGGTTCGCGGGCATCATCCAGAACTCCGGTGCCATCCCGCCCTGTTCCGGGATACGGACCGCCGCCTCGAAGTAGCCGTAGGTGAAGGTCTTCCGGGGCTGGGCGTACCAGTCGTCCCGGCCGGTGGAAATCATGCCGGACACCCAGGGGTAGACCTTTCCGTCGCTGCCGCGGACGGCCCGGCGCTGGGCGGTGAGGGTCAGTTTCCCTCCGCTCACGGTGGCCTGACCGGGCTGGTACCACTCCAGTTCGTTGTTGGTGCTGATGGTGCAGCCGCGCTCGTTCCAGTCGTAGCACGTGGTCCAGCGGCCCTTGTCGAGACGCGATCCGTCGAAGTCGTCGCGGAAGACCAGTCGCCAGTCTCCGGGCACCACGGGCCGGGGGACCGCCGTTCCGGGCGGGGAACCGCAGGCACCGCACGCCACCAGCAACAGCATGAGCACACCGAGCACCGCGCCCCGTGATGTCATGGACGGGCACGGGTCCCGGCCGCGACCGAGCCGGCCAGCCGGCGCGCGGCGAATCCGGTGCCGGCGACGAACCGCAGCACGGGTCCGAAGGTGGGAGCGGCGGCCAGTCCGGTGAAGAACAGCCCGGGCACGGAGGACTCGAACCCGGACGACAGCCGGGGTGCGCCGTGGAACGTCTCGACCTCGCGGCGGAGTTCGGGTGCCAGCAGCCCGAGCCGGTCGACGTCCACCCGGTACCCCGTGGCCAGCAGCAGATGGTCGGCCCGCAAGGTCTCCGTACGTCCGCCGGTGTCCAGGACCCCGACCTCAAGACGCACCCCGCCGTCCTCGGCCCGCGCGGAGCGGACCGTGCGGCCGCACAGCACCGGGATCCGGTCGTCGACGCGGTCTTTCAGCCACCAGCCGCCGGACGGACCGAGCACGTCGTGCAGCAGCCGCAGCCGCAGCCCTTGCGGCAGAAGGCGAATCGCGCGGCCGCCGTGGCTGCACGCCAGCAGCGACCAGCCCGGTCCGAGCGGGGAACCCGGCTTGAGGATCCGTACCGGACGCGGCCGGTCGCAGGGACGGTCGGTGTCGGGCGGGCCGCCGAAGGCGACGGACGC
This sequence comes from Streptomyces sp. NBC_00659, assembly GCF_036226925.1. NCBI lineage: Bacteria > Bacillati > Actinomycetota > Actinomycetes > Kitasatosporales > Streptomycetaceae > Streptomyces > Streptomyces sp. NBC_00659. Next base: position 1,718,884 of record NZ_CP109031.1, read on the forward strand.
CGCGCGGGCGATCACCGTGGGAAAGGCCCCGGCCTCGTGCAGCAGCGCGGCGCTCTCCAGGGCCGACTGCCCGGCGCCGAGGACAGCGATCCGCTGTCCCGAGAACCGGCCCGGATCACGGTGCCGGCTGGTGTGGGAGACCAGCTCTGCCGGGAGGAGCCCGGCCAGTTCCGCGGGCTCGTGGGCGAACGGGACCAGCCCGGTGGCCATCACCACGTTCTCGGCGAGGAACTCTTCCCCGGAGTCCAGGGTGACGCCGAACAGCCCGTCGACAGGCACGACGGCACGGACCCTGCGGCGCTCCAGTTCCGGCACACGGCGCTCCTGGAACCACCGCCCGTAGGCGATCATCTCCTCGACGGGGATGGGGTACCGGTCGCCGACGGGGCCGCGTCCCCGCGCGGTGCGGAAATCCTCCAGACGGTATCCGGACTCCGGCGCGGAGAGGGAGGAAGCGGCGGGGACGGACTTCAGGAACATGCCTTCGGGCATGTTGGCGTGCCAGCACTCCATGGGTTCACCGAACACCCGCCGCGGTGTCCCCGCCGCGCTCAGCCAGGCGGCCGTGGCGAGCCCGTAGGGGCCCGCCCCGATGACGACCGTGGGCAGCCGCTGCGGCGCGTCATGGATGCCCCTGCGCGCGGCCGCTCTGTGCCGGGCGCCGAACCGGGTGTTCATGGGCATGGTCGCTCCCTCTTGTCTCGGGCGGCGCCGCGGCCGTCACGGCCGCGTACCGGCCCAACGCGCGCATTCGTCGAGCACGGGCGCGACCGTGTGGGTGAGCCACCCGTAGCTGTGGCCGAACCTCGGAGACTTGCAGACGTTGTTCACCACGTGCCACAGCCAGCTCAGCAGGGGAATCGCCACCGGATCGGCGACACCGTCGTCCGGGTCCAGCCCGGCCAGCGCGAGCAGGGCTCGGTCGGCGTCCGGTATCCGGCCGGCGCGCAGCGTCTCGGCGACCAGGACACCCAGCGGGCGGCCGGTGAGGGTGCTGCGCAGGGCCAGGACGAAGGAGTAGGCGTCGATCTCGCACGGCCCGTCGGCACGGCCGCTGCTCCAGTCGAAGACACCGGTCACCTGGAGGGGGACGCGGCCGAGCAGCACGTTGCCGGGGTGATAATCGCCGTGGGTCCAGCCCTCCGTCAGCACGGCACCGGTCAGGGCCGCGTCCAGCCGGTGGCGCAGGGCCTCGAATTCGGCCGCTCGCCGGCCGGACCGGTAACGGGGCATTCCTGCGGACAGAGCCGTCAGCTGCGCTGCGCACCAGTCGGAGGCCCGGTCGGCCGCCTTGCGGGGACGCCCGGTGGCGGACCGTACGCCCGCCAACAGCTGCATGGCGGGCGCCATGGCGGCGTACGGGTCCCCGGAGGCGTCCAGGATCAGCCGCTCCGCCGGGACGCCCGGGAGCGCGGTCTGGGCAAAGGTCCCCCCGGGCCCGGGCGAGCCGACGACCTGAGGCAGGAGAGCGCGCCATGGGGCGAGCCGGCCGTCGGCGGCGAGCTCCCGCAGGACCTCCCACTCCCGCGCCGTGACGGCGGCGGCGGCCTCGTCCCTGGGGTGTTTGATCACCAGGCGCTCCGCGCCGTGCCGCAGCTCGAACACCAGCAGGCCCGCCTTGGGGAGCGAGGGGCGCCGGACCACGGTGATGTCCCTCGGACCGGCGCCTCGTACGAGCCAGTGAGCCCGGAGGCGGTCGTCGAGACCGGCCAGAGCGCGCGGGAAGTAGAGGGGCAGCAAACCGGAGAGCGAGGACATCTTGGCGGGTGTCTTCATACCAGACCTTGCCGGGCTGTCAGCGGCACGACCCCTGCTTGTCGGGGATACTGAATGCGGGCGATTCACCACTGTCGAGTGGATCTGCGAGCTTCGTCCATGTTAGTTCCTTTCAGGAGAAGCGTCCCGGAGTGGTGCGGGTGGTTGTCTTGCTGGACACCGAGGTACCCGTGCTCCTCGCCAGAATCGGCAACTATCCGTTGCACCACGGCAGTCTGGGCGTGGTGCGCACGGTCGGACGGCTGGGCGTCCCGGTCCACGCCGTTGTCGAGGACCGCTTCACCCCGGTCGCCCTCTCGCGCCATCTGACGAGCAGATTCGTGTGGCCGACGACCGGTTGCGAGGAACCGGAGCAACTCGCGGACGGCCTGCTGTCCATGGGCCGGGCGATCGGCGCCCGGTGCGTGGCGGTGCCGACCGACGACGAGGCGGCGATCCTGCTCGCGGAGTACGCGCACCGGCTGAAGGAGTGTTTCCTGATCCCGCCCGTGCCGGCCCACCTGCCGCGCCTGCTGGCCTGCAAGGCGAGCCTGCACCGGATCTGCGCCGAGGCAGGTGTGCCCTCACCGTCGTCAAGGGCACCGGAGAGCCGCGACGAACTGGTCGACGCGGGCCGCGAGCTCGGCTATCCGCTCGTGCTCAAGAACCTGGCGCCGTTCAGCAGACTCCGCACCCCTGCCGTCAGCGGCACCACCACCGTCGTGCCCACCGAACGGGCGCTGCTCGACCGCTTCCCGACGGGCCGGCCACCGCCCGTCCTCGTGCAGGAGTACATCCCCAGACAGCAGGCGGAGGACTGGATCACCCACATGTACTGCGGTGCGGGCGGTGTTCCGCGCGCTCTGTTCACCGGCTTGAAGCTGCGCTCCTGGCCTCCGTACGCGGGGATGACCGCCCGGGCGGTGGGACTGCGCAACTCCGAACTGGCCCGCCTGGCGGAGCGGCTGTGCCGCCGTACCGGTTACAGCGGGCTGGCGGATCTCGACTGGCGTTACGACCGCCGGGACGGACAGTACAAACTCGTCGACTTCAACCCGCGCGTCGGCGCCCAGTTCCGCCTCTTCGAGAACGTCCACGGAGTCGATGTGGTCCGCGCCATGCATCTCGACCTGACCGGCCGGGCCGTGCCGGACGGCGCCCAGGCCGAGGGGCGGGTCTTCGTCGCCGGCCAGCTGGACTTCGCGTCGGCGGTGGCGTGGCTGCGCCATGAGCGCCGGCTGCCGTCCGATCTGCTGCACGTGCGGCCCACCGAGCGGGCCTGGCTCTCCTGGGACGATCCCCTGCCGGCCGCGGCCGAGGCGCTCCGGTTCGCGGGGCTGGTGACCTGGCGCCTGCTGCGGCCGGAGCGCTCCGGCCCTGCCGCGTGCCGCTGACCGGAGATCTCACCGGCACCCCGTCGGCGCCATGGCCGACCGGGGCGTTTCCGTCCGCGACCGGCCGGGCCGTGCGGCCGCCGGGTTCATGGATCCGTCCTCGGCCCGCGTTGACCTCAGCCCGTCCTGGGGCGACCATGTACGTATACGTCGTAAATATACGGACTGGCGGTCCACGGCTCGGCCGAGCGGAAGGACGAATCTCATGCGTGTGGCGGTGTCCGGTGGCAGCGGCTTTCTGGGGTCCCATCTGTGCGAGGAACTGCTCCGCAGGGGTGACACCGTCTACTGCCTGGACAACTTCTCCTCGGGCCGAAAGGCCAACATCGCCCGCCTGCTGGATCGGCCGGGCTTCCACTGCGTGCCGTGCGACGTCACGGAGCGGTTCCGCTTCGCCGGGACCGTCGACGCCGTCGCACACCTCGCGTCTCCCGCCTCCCCGGCCGACTACCACCGCCATCCGCTCGAGACGCTGGCGGTCGGCAGCCGGGGGACGGAGAACATGCTGCGGCTGGCCGAGAACCAGGAAGCGCGCTTCGTCCTGGCGTCCACCAGCGAGGTCTACGGGGATCCGGCGGTGCATCCGCAGGACGAGGACTACTGGGGACACGTCAATCCCATCGGCCCCCGCAGCGTCTACGACGAGGCCAAGCGCTTCGCGGAGGCCCTCTCCATGGCGTACCGGCGCAGCCACGGGGTCGGCGTGGGGATCGTCCGGATCTTCAATACGTACGGCCCTCACATGCGCCCGTACGACGGCCGCGTGATCTCCAGCTTCATCCGGCAGGCACTCGACGAGGAGCCTTTGACGATCTTCGGCGACGGCTCCCAGACGCGGAGTTTCTGCTATGTCGACGACCTGGTCCGCGGCCTGGTGGCCATGCTCGACTCCGCCGAGCCGGGACCGATCAATCTCGGCAATCCGGAGGAGCACACAGTGCGGGAACTGGCGGAACTCGTGACGGGTATCACCGGCTCCAGCGGCGAGCTGCACCACCTTCCGCTGCCTGTCGACGACCCGGTCCGCCGCCGCCCTGTCATCACCAGGGCCCGCGAGGCACTCGGCTGGCAGCCGCGGGTGCCTCTGGAAGACGGGCTTCGGCACACCGTCGACTGGTTCGTGGCGGAGTCGCGGGCCTGCGCGCGACCGCCGGAGCGGGCCGTCGCCGTGGGGCCGTCATGACGTAGGACGGCGCGCCTCGAATGCCGCGCCGTCACAGGGGAGTCGGCTGCCCGGGGGCCGACAGCCCGAAGGGCGCCGGCCGCATGATGCGGCCGGCGCCCTGGCACGTCGGTGGGGTCAGTGCTGCCAGACCCTCACGTAGTCGACCATCATGTCCGCGGGAACCAGGTTGGTTCCGCTGTGACTGGGGTTGATGCCGTTGTTGAGGATCAGATACATCGGGGCCGAGGTGATCCCGGAGGTGATCTGACCGACCTGCTTGCCGTCGTAGTAGTACGTGACGGAACCCTGCTTCCATTCGGCGCCGAACGTGTGCCAGCCGCCGGAGTAGGTACCGGAGGCGCAGCCTCCCGGACCGCCCGCCGTGGAATGGAAGTGATAGCAGGCGGAGCCGCCCAGGCCTTCGAGGACGTCCAGTTCGCCGTCGGTCGGCCAGTTCTGCCCGTCCAGCCAGAAGGAGGGCCAGTTGGCCATCTGCGTCCCGGACGAGGGTGTGTGGATACGGGCCTCGAAAGCGCCGTAAGTGAACTGGGCCTTTCCGTTGCTCGTCACCAGGCCGGAAACGTTGGGATACGTCTTGCCGTCGACGGTGGTCGGCTGCTGGATGAGCTTGAGGTGGAGCGATCCGTCGCCGACCGTGACCTGCGACGGTGAATAGGCGGACCCCTCGGCGGAGTTCACCGGCTTGGTGACACACCCGGAGCAACCGAACCAGTTCGAGTTCCACTTGGAACCGTCGAGGCTGGTGCCGTTGAATTCGTCGCTGAACGCCTGGTGCCAGGTGCCGGGGATACCGACAGGCGCGGTGGGGGTCGTGGACGGCGCGGAGGACGTCGGCGTCGAAGTCGGCGTCGGCGCCGAAGCCGAAGTCGACGGTGGCGTTGCCGTCGGCGTGGGGGACGCGGGCGGTGTGGCCGTGCCCGCGGGAGTCGAGGCTGTCGGTGTCGCGGTGGGCGTCGGTGTCGCCGTCGGCGTCGCGGTGGGCGTCGGCGTCGCGGTGGCACCGGTACCGGATCCGGTGGTGAGGGATTTCACCGGAGAGAGGCTGTGCCAGCGGTCGTGGAACTTGTATGCCACGAAATACGTATAGGTGCCGGCCGGGAATGCGCGGGCGCCCGAGGTGTATGAGGTGGACTGGGTTCCCAGCGTGGTCGCGACGGCTCCGGGGAAGTCGTAGTTGCCACCGTCGGCGGATCGCACGGCGACAGTCAGCGCCTGCAGTTTGATCGTTTTGGCGCTGTGGACGGTAGCAGTGGCTTTGGACTGTCCGTTCGGGGCCGCCGACACGGACAGGGAATCGACCACGACGCCGGGAGTGGCGGCTTCCGCCTGATCGGTTTGCGTAAGGACGCCTCCGGCGAGCGCGGCGGTGGTGACCGCCAGCACACCCAATTTTGTTCGCATGGCGCGAGGACGACGGTGTTTCCGATTATCAGTTGTGCAATTCATTGGCATGTACGCGTGACCTTTCGCCCCCATGCGACAGCTGGACCATTCGTAGAACACGTGAACAATGGCGGACCGAACGGTCATGGACTCTGCGCGAGGCAAACTCGATCCGCAAGTGCCCTGCCGACGTCGAAGCGCGCGCATATCCCCTGGAAATTCTTGTCCCGCAACCGAGTTGGCCACGTCGGGCCGGACCCAGTGACATCCGACACGCATGGGAACAATTCGGTCATATGCATGAAATCGCACGTTACTGGTGGGATCTGACGCCCAGTGAGCGCCTTCCGGAGTCACCATCCCAGGGCGAGGGCGGCCTCGGCGTGTGACGCGCACCCCTCGCGGGACGCCGGAAACACCTGAGCCGTCCCTCGGACGTGCCGCCATCTCCCTTCACCCGCAAGGAAGTTGGCGGCTCGGACCAAGTCGCGACATACCCACGGGGCACCTCGGCCCCTCCGTTACGTCCGGAGTATTGACGCCCGATGAAACAACTCAATAGTTTCAGTATCATCGACTCACCCTGGGGGCACTCGCTACGTCGCCCCGACCCGCACGTCGGCAGTCCGCAGATCAGACCGCTCACGCCGCGATTCCGGCAGGAGGGATCCCCCATGGGCCGCTACAGCCGGCTACGCCGCATACGGCAGATGGATCCGCAGCAGGACTTCGAGCAGATCTACCGGTGGGTCATCCACTACGAGTTCCCCCGCGACTATCTCCACGGGACATCGATCGCGTTCCTGCGCGACTACGGCATCCCGCGCATCTCACAGCTCCTGGACCGGACCCAGGAATTCGAACGCGCCGGTCAGAAGCGGTACGACGACACGGTCCTGATCACGTACGAGATGGTCCGCGAGGGGATGGACTCCGAGCACGGCCGGGCGGCCGCCCGCCATCTGAACCGCATACACGGCCGCTACCGGATCGCCGACGAGGACTTCCTGTACGTCCTGGCCACCACCGTGGTGGGGCCCAAGCGATGGATCGACCGGTTCGGCTGGCGGCGCCTGTCCGAGCAGGAGACCGAGAGTCTGGCGCTGGTGGGCCGGCGGATGGGCGAGATGATGGGCATCTCCGGCGTGCCCGACACCTACGCCGCGTTCGAGCGACTCCACGACGACTACGAGCGGGAGATGTTCGCCTACGACCCCGCCAACCGCAGGGTCGCCGCCGCCACCCTGCGGATCATGGCCTCGTGGTACCCGGCACCGGCACGGCGCCTGGCGTCCCGGGTCGCCCTCGCCGTCCTCGACGAACCGCTGCTCAAGGCACTCGGCTTCCCCCGGGAGCCGCGCCTGATGCGGGCCGCCGTCCACCGCGCGTTCCGTATCCGGGCCGTGCTGATCAGGCTGCTGCCCGGGCGTCCGGAGCGGTTCCCGCGCAAGCCCAAGGCGCGCACCTACCCCTTCGGCTGGACCCTGGACGACCTGGGTCCGCACTGGGCGCACTCCCGTCCGCCGGCCCCGCTCCCGGACGAGGCGCCGCCCGGACAGGCCTCCGCTCCGGCGCAGTCGTCCGCTCCCCCCGCTCCCCGTCAGGAGACCCGATGACCGACACCACTCCGGCCGCCGCACCACGCGCCGCGACCTTCACCACGCACTCCCCCGCGACCGGTGAACCGATCGCCTCGCACCCGGTGAACGGGCCGGAGGAGGTCTCCCGCGCCGTGGCACGGGCCCGGAGCGCCCAGGCCGCCTGGGCGGCGCTGCCCGGGTCCCGGCGCCGTGACCACCTGCTGCGCTGGAAGAAGGCGCTCGCCTCCGACCTGGACGCCGTGGCCCGCGTCATCGCCGAGGAGACCGGCAAGCCGGCCGGCGACGCCGCGCTGGAGGTCGTCCTCACGCTGGAGCACCTGGGCTGGGCCGCCCGCAACGCCGATCGCGTGCTGCGCCGGCGGAAGGTCGGCACCGGGCTGTTCGCCGTCCACCAGCGGGCCTCGCTGGTGCACCGGCCGCTGGGCGTGGTCGGTGTGATCGGCCCCTGGAACTACCCCCTGTACACCCCGATGGGTTCCATCGGTTACGCCCTGGCCGCGGGGAACGCCGTGGTCTTCAAGCCGTCCGAGCTGACCCCCGGCACCGGCGTCCTGCTGGCAGAGCTCTTCGACTCCGCCGTGCCCGGGCATGCGGGGCTGCTCACCACGGTCACCGGCGCGGCCTCCACCGGGGACGCCCTGGCCCGGTCCGGGGTCGACAAGCTGGCGTTCACCGGATCACCGGGGACGGCCCGCAAGGTGATGGCGGTGTGCGCCGAGACGCTGACACCGTTCCTCGCCGAGTGCGGCGGGAAGGACGCGGTGATCGTCACCGCGGACGCGGACCTGGAAGCGGCCGCCGACGCGATCGTGTGGGGAGCGCTGAGCAACGCGGGACAGACCTGCGCGGGGGTGGAGCGCGTCTACGCGGTGCGTGAGATCCACGGGGCGCTGTGCGAGCGGGTGGTCGAGCGGGCCAGGGCACTGCGCCCGGGTGCCGAGGCGGACGCCCCCTACGGCCCGATGACCCTGCCGGGCCAGGTTTCGGTCGTCGAGCGCCATGTGACCGACGCGGTCTCGGCGGGCGCGCGGGCCCTGCTCGGCGGGCCCGAGTCGGTTCGCGCCCCGTATGTCGCGCCGGTCGTGCTGACCGGGGTTCCGGAGGACGCGGCGGCGATGGCGGAGGAGACCTTCGGTCCCGTCGTGTCGATCAACCAGGTGGCCGACGTGGACGAGGCGGTGGAGCGGGCCAACTCCTCGCGCTACGCCCTGGGAGCGGCGGTGTTCTGCCGCAACGGGCGTGCCGGTGCGGCCATCGCGGCGCGGCTGCGCGCGGGGGTGGTGTCCGTGAACTCGGTGCTGGGCTTCGCCGCGGTGCCGGCGCTGCCGTTCGGCGGTTCGCAGGACTCCGGTTTCGGACGGATCCACGGCGAGGAAGGGCTGCGCGCCTTCACCTCCGTGCAGTCGACCACGGTGCAGCGGTTCGCCCCACCGGTCGTGCTGACGTCCTTCACGGTTCCGGCCGCCACGCGGGAGCGCGCGGTGCGGCTGGCCCAGGCACTGCACAAGCGCCGCTGAACGGCCGCTCGCACGCTCCGCCGGACGCCCTACGCGGAAACGCCGGGCGCCGGACGCGGAAACGCCGGACGCCGGAGCATCCGAGCGGCTCGTCCGGCCGGTAAGCCGGTCAGGCCGGGGGCGGTCAGGCGTCCAGCAGCGGGGCCAGATAGCGGCGGGCGAAGGCCCGAGCCTGGTCCTCGTCCTCCATCTCGATACAGCTGGCGGGATTGAGCAGGAAGGACACGGCGACCCGGACCATCAGCTCGGCGACCGGACGCGGGTCGTCCTCGGGACGCCCCTCGACCTGTTGCGCGCGGCGCAGATGGACCGTCAGATACTCGACGGTGGCGGAGAGCGAGGAACTGCCCTGCACCGTCAGATAGGGCAGCACCACCTCGGGTTCGAGGCGCAGCAGGCCGCCGAAGAGCGGATGGGCGCGGGTGTGGCGCAGGGCGACCACGAAGCCCTCGACGACCCGCTCCTTCATGGTCGGCAGCGCCGCCACCGCCGAGTCCAGCCGCTGGAAGAACCGGCTGAGCTCGCGCAGCAGGGTGTCCTCGACCAGCTTGTCCTTGGTCCGGAAGCGCCGGTAGACGGTGACCCGGGAGACGCCGGCCCGCTTGGCCACATCGTCCACGGAGGAGCGGCGCAGCCCCAGGAGGGTGAACTGTTCCAGTGCCGCGTCGAGGATCCGGCGCTCCGTACGGTCCTCCGGCTCCGGCTGGGCGAGGGCCCGGGCGAGCCACGAGTCGTTCGTGTCAGCTCTCATGGTGCTGCACACGATACCGGCAGAGGATTCCCCGAGAGTCTCTGATACGCCCTACATATCTTTGTAACTCACCAGGGACGGGAACGCGGAAGCCGCCCACCCCGAGGCGAGGGTGGGCGGCCGGCCCGGTGTGCGGGAAGCAGTGGGTTGTACGGGGCGGGGGCGCGGAGGGAACGTGGCCGGGATCAGTCCTCATAGAGCCCGGACAGCTCGTCGGCGTACTTGTCCCGGATGACCCGGCGCCGCATCTTGAGTGACGGTGTCAGCTCGCCGGTCGCCGGACCCCACTCCTGCGACAGCAACTCGTAGCGCTTGACCTGCTCGGTGCGGTTGAGGCGGGTGTTGGCGGCGGCCACCGCGCGGTCCACCTCCGCCCGGACGACGGGGTGTTCCGCCAGCCCGGCCGGTCCCCCGTGCGCCTCGACGCCGTTGGCCGCGGCCCAGGCGGGGGCGGCTTCCGCATCGAGCACCAAAAGGGCTACCAGGTAAGAGCGGTTGTCCCCGTGCACCATCGCCTGGCCGATCAGCGGGTGTTCCTTGAGCGCGTTCTCCACCAGGGCCGGCGACACGTTCTTGCCGGTGGAGGTGATGATCATCTCCTTCTTCCGGTCGGTGAGCCAGAGGTAACCGTCCTCGTCGATCCGGCCGATGTCGCCGGTGGCCAGCCAGCCGTCGGCGTCCAGAGCGGCCTGCACCGAGCCGTCCGGCCGGAGGTAGCCGGAGAAGACGGTCGAGCCCCGCACCAGGATCTCGCCGTCCTCGGCGACGCGGATCTCCACGGACTCCACCGGGCGGCCTACGGAGCCGAGCCGGAAGCCGGTCTTCGGGCTGTTGGCGGTGGCCACGCCCGTGGTCTCGGTCAGCCCCCAGGCGTCCATGATCACGATGCCGAAACCGGCCCAGAACCGCACCACGTCCAGCGACATCGGCGCCGAGGCGCTGGCCGACCAGGTCACCCGGTCCAGACCGCCCGCGGCCAGCATGGGCAGCAGCACGTCCTCGCGGGCACGGAGATAACGCTCCTCGAGCCCGGCGGGCGGTGTCTCGCCCCGCTCGCGGTACGCGACGTGCTCGCGGGCGATCTCGAAGGCCCGGTCGATGGCCGCCCGCTGCTCGGCGGGCATCAGCGAGAGGACGGCCCGTACGGCGGCGGACAGTTTCTCCCAGATTCTCGGCACGCCGAAGAACTGCGCGGGGCGCACCGTGCGGACCACCTCGCCGACGCGCGTCGGGTCGGCGCAGAGTCGCACGTGCGAGGCGCGGTGGCAGGGCAGATAGATGCCCAGCATCCGCTCGGCGATGTGGGCGAAGGGCAGATAGCAGATGTGGTCGACGTGCGGGGGCAGTTCCACCACGGCGTCCAGCGCCAGGGCGTTGGACATCACCTGGCGGTGGGTCAGGACGACGCCCTTGGGCTCGCCGGTGGTGCCCGAGGTGTAGACGACGGTCAGCGGGTCCTCGGGGCGGGCGGTGTCCAGTTCCTTGGCGAACTGCTCCGGCACCGGTTCGCGGAGCAGGGCCTCGTACGGGAAGTGGCCGTCCTGTGCGTCCGGCTCGACCACCACCAGACGCTCCAGCGGGGTACCGGCGTCGGCCAGCAACGGCTCCCACACCACCACCTGGGCCGCCCCCTCCACCACGGCGAGGCGGGCCCGGCAGTTGCGGGCGATGTGGGTGATCTGTTCCGGGGCCGCGGTGCCGTAGACACTGACCGGGACCGCGCCGAGGCGGACCAACGCCAGGTCCGACAGCCAGTGTTCGGGCCGGTTGGCCATCATCATCAGCACATGGTCGCCGCGGCCGACGCCCAGAGCCCGGTAGCCGACGGCGAGGCTGCGGGTGTGCTCGTGGATCTCCGCCCAGCTCAGCGTCGTCCACTCACCGTCCGGGGCCGCCGACTGCCAGGACAGACCCGGGAGTCGGGGGTGGTCTCCCGCGTTGCGGACCAGCAGCTGCGGCAGCGTCCGGTCGGCCGGGTCGTCGGGCAGGTCGCCGGTGGTGCGGGGTGCCGATGTCATCGGGGCCTCCTTGCGGGCCGGAAGGGAAACGTCCGGGTTCCTTTCTCGGCACAGGACGAACTCACTGCCATCGATCGGCGACGTACCGATCGTTCGCTAAAGAACGTAGGAGTGCCGAACCGGTCGGTCAACTCCGCGTGCAGCAATAGTTTTTGGGGATCCACACCGGGGAAGGGACATCACGTCGGACGCCGGATGCCCGCTTTTCCTGATCGATCGCTAAGCGGCCGAAAGAACGCGTTCCGAACGCACGGCCGTACGATGTCGCCGATCGCCGCCTGTCCCGAGGAGAGTCGTTGAACACCGCGCCGAGCCAGGACGCCACGCCCCCGGCGGAGCACTGGCGCTCGTACGGACCGCTCGGACTGCACCCGATCCTGACGCACGCCATGGAAGCCTTCAACGAGCACGGCTACCACGGCACTTCGGTCCGCGACATCGCCGGCCGGGTCGGGGTCACCGTGCCCGCGCTGTACTACCACTACGAGAACAAGCAGGCCCTGCTGGCCACGCTGCTGGAGACGTCCATCAAGGACGTCCTGGACCGCTGCCGGGCCGCCGCCGGGGAGGCCGGGGACGATCCGCTGGAGCGGTTCTGCGGCATGGTCGAGTCGATCGTGCTCTATATGGCCCACCGTCGGCAACTGGCGTTCCTGGACACGGAGATCCGCAGCCTGGAGCCCTCGAACCGGGCGCGCTACGTCGCCCTGCGCGACTATCTCGAGCACATGCTGCTGGACACGGTCGAGGCGGGCCGCTCCCAGGGCGTGTTCACCACGCCGATCCCGGCGGACGCGGTCCGTTCGGTGCTCGTCATGTGCCAGGGGGTCGCCAACTGGTTCCGTGACGACGGCCCGCTCACCGCGGAGGAGGTCGCCGAACGCCACGTGCTGCTGAGCCTCGGCACCGTGGGCCACCCCGGCACGGTCACCGGCGACTCACCGCTGCCGTTCCCCCGGCGCTCTTCCGCTGCCCGGACCTCCGTCTCCCGGGGGTCCGCACCGCGCACCTAGGGGTGACGCGACGGGACACCGTCCCGACGTTCCACATCCACGGTGCCCGCACCGACGAGAGGACACCCGCATGGACGTGATCGAGGCCCGCGCCCGGTTCCAGGAGCTCCGGAAGCGGGACGGCACGGTCGAGCCCGCCGAACTCGACGAGATCTGGACGGCGTTGGCCACCGTCCGTCCCGAGGAGATACTCGGCGCGTGGAAGGGCGGCGAGTTCCGCACCGGCCACCCACTCAACGGCGCCTTGGAGAAGGCCGGTTGGTACGGCAAGACGTTCACCTCCGTGCACGACGCCAAACCGCTGATCTGCCGTGACGCCACGGGCGCCCTGTACTCGAACCGCGAGCTCGGCAAGGGCGAGGCCGGCCTGTGGACCGTCGAGTTCCGCGGCGAGGCGACGGCCACGATGATCTACGACGGCCAGCCGGTCCTCGACCACTTCAAGCAGGTGGACGACACCACGCTGATGGGGATCATGAACGTCAAGGGAGTCCCCGCCGAGGGCCCCTTCTTCTACTTCTTCCTCGAGCGCGCCCCCGAGGCGCCGTCCGGGGACCCGCGCGGGGGCCCGGGGGCCGGAGAGGCCTTGTGAGGCGCGTCCGTGCCGCGGTCGCCGAGGCACCGGGCGCCCCGTTCACCGTCCGGGACGCGGAGATCGAGGAACCGCGGCCGTACGAGGTGCTGGTGAGGATGACCGCGGTCGGCGTCTGTCACACCGACCTGGCGATGCGGGACACCTGGCCCCGGCGGCTCACCCCGATGGTCTTCGGCCACGAAGGCGCCGGCCGGGTCGAGGCGGTGGGCGCGGAGGTGACGGGTCTCGCGCCCGGGGACCATGTCTGCCTCACCTTCGCCAGCTGCGGCACCTGCGAGCAGTGCGCGGGAAACCACCCCGCCTACTGCCGCGCGGCGCGGGACCGGAACCTCTCCGGCGGACGCGACGACGGCACCACTCCGCTCTCCCTGGACGGCGCACCCCTGCACGCCGGCTTCTTCGGCCAGTCCAGCTTCGCCACGTACGCCGTGGTCCACGAACGCGGTGTGGTCAAGGTGCCCTCCGGTCTTCCGGCCACGGTCGTCGCGCCGCTGGGATGCAGCGGACAGACGGGTGCGGGCACCGTGCTCAACCGGCTCCGCCCCGGACCGGGTTCCTCCCTGGTCGTGCTCGGCGCGGGCGGGGTCGGCCTGAGCGCGCTGATGGCCGCGGTGGCCGTGGGCTGCGACCCGGTGGTGGCGGTCGACCCGGTCGCCTCCCGCCGTGCCCTGGCCACCCGACTCGGCGCGAAGGCGGCCCTGTCCCCCGGGGACGGTCTGGTGGCGGCGCTGCGCGACCTCACCGGCGGTGGCGCGCACCACGTCGTCGAGACCACCGGCCGTCCGGAGATGGCCCGCCGTGCCGTCGACGCACTGCGCCCTCGTGGCGAACTCGCCCTCCTCGGCCTCGGCGGCGAGGTGACCTTCGACGTCATGGGCCTGCTCGCCAAGGGCGTCCGCGTCCACGGGGTGATCGAGGGGGACTCCGACCCCGGCCGCCTCATTCCCGAACTGGTCGGCCTGCACCGACGGGGCCTCTTCCCGCTCGAACGGCTGGTCACCACGTTCCCGTTCGAGGACATCGGCGCGGCCGTGGCCGCCATGCGGGACGGCAGCGTCGTCAAGCCGGTCCTCACCTTCACCTGACCGGCCGATCCGGCCCGGGGACGCGGTGCCCGACGAGGGGGCCGGGCCGCCCTTCGGGCGACGACGCGAATTGTCAGACAAGCCCTGGTGACGGCGTGTGATTGACTGATCCGCATGGCTCCCGCCTCCCCGTCCGCCCGTTCGGCAGCGACCGCGAGACCGGCCGCGGCGACCCGGCCCCGCAACCGCAAGCAGCTCATCCTCGACGCGGCCGGGCGGGTCTTCAGCGAGCGTGGCTACCACAACGCGTCGATGGAGGAGGTCGCCGCCGGCGTGGGCATCACGGCGGCCGCCCTGTACCGGCACTTCCCCAACAAGTACGCGCTGTTCGCCGCGTGCGCCCACGTCATGGTGGACGGACTGGTCGCCGCGCTCGACGAGGTGCCGGCCGAGGCCTCCTTGACGGAGGTGCTCACCGCCGTCACCCGGATCACCGTCGTTCATCGCGCGTCGGGCGGCGTGTACCGATGGGAGGCCCGGTACCTCGACCGCGAGGACCGCCGACGTCTCGCGGTGAAGTTCGGTCGCCTGGTCGAGCGGGTCGAGGAGGCCGTGCAGCGCGAACACCCGCTGTCCGACCGGCGCCTGCGGGCCATGGCGGCCCTCGGTGCGATCGGATCCATCACGATGCATCACACCTCCATCGCCGGGCGCCGGGCCGAGGACCTGCTGCTGGCGTCCGCGCTGCGCGTGGCCGCGACGGATCCGGCGGCGGGCCCGCCCGGGGCGCGCCCCGTCGAGCTGCCCGCCCGGCCGGTGCCGCGCACGCGACCCGCGGAGATACTCGCGGCCTCCGTCCCGCTGTTCGCCCGGGACGGATTCGCCAACGTCACGAACGGACAGATCGCCGAGGCGGTGGGACTGACCCCGTCGGCGCTCTACCGCCATTACCCCGGCAAGATCGACATTCTGGCGGCCGCCTGCCTCCAGGCGGCCGGACTCCTGGCCCAGGGGGTGGAGCGGAGTCTGCACGAGGTGACCGGCCCGCACGAGGCCGTCGTGGCGCTGGCCTCGACGTATGTGGCCTACAGCTTCGAGTGCACGGAGCTCAACAGCGTCGCCGAGGCGGAGCTCGCCGGCTTGCCGACGGACCTGCGGCGGCCCCTGGTCCTCGCGCAGCGGGAGCACATCGCCGTCTGGGAGCAGCAGTTGCGGCTGGCCCGTCCGGAGCTGGATCCGCGCCAGGCCCGGGTACTGGTGCACGCGGGGTTCGGCGTGGTGGTCGAGGCGGGACGCAGACTGCGGTGGCAGGACAGCCCCGCCCATCGTGAGGCCGTCACCGCTCTGGTCGTGGGGGCCCTGGGCCTCTGAACGGCCTTCGGGGCCCGACAGCGACGAGGCGCGCCGTCGCTGAGAGCCGGCGTGAAGCGCCGGCGCGAAGAACCGGCGTGCGGCACCCCGTGCGAGTGTTCCCCCGATACCCGCCCCTCGGGGCGTCTGCCGCGGGGCGGGTACCGGGCGGGACCCGATCGACGGCTCAGGCCGCCCTGTTCGCGGTGGGGATCGTGATGGGGGTGGTGCTCCCGGAGGCGCCCCTGTTGAGGAACAGCATCGCCAGGGCGCGAATGAACTGGTCGAACACGTAGAAGGTGCCGGGCATGATGGGCGACAGCCCCTCACGGAACAGGACGTACGCCGGCCACGCGGTGCGGATCAGGGCCGCCGACGCGTAGTCGCGCGCCAGTCCCAGCCAGTCGCCGACCTCGTCACTGAGGACGTACCGCACGAACTCGTTCAGGAACCCGCGCGTGACGCCGAGGTCGACCTGCGCGGTCAGACCGAGGAGGTCCTCGGCCAGGGCGATGCCCTCGGTCGTCGGGGTGAGGATCGGGGTGAGCACCTGCGCCGACTGCTTCTCGGCGGCGGCCCATGTCTGGGGGATGTGCTCGTCCGGCACACCGAGCAGATGGACGGCGACCTGCCACGAGTGCAGGAACGCCTCCTGGTCCGCGGCCGGGAACGGGATCTTCCAGTCGAGCAGCTTCCGGTGCACGTAGGTGCCCAGACTGTGGAAGGTGACCAGGATGTCGGCGGCGCTGATCGGAGTGGTCTCGTCGGTGACCGCCCTCCAGTGCGGCGACTGCGGCAGCAGGTGACGCACCGCCGCGTGCACCACGCGTGTCTTGTTGGCGGTGACGACGAACTGTCCCGTCGGCTCGAAGGCTCCCAGCTGGGACAGGTCGTAGCCGAACGTGAACGTCTTGGCGGCGCGGTCCTGCATGTTGGCGCCACCGGCGGACCAGTAGACGCTCTTCGCCTCGCGCGGGATCACGGTGCTCATGATTCCGCTGCCGAGGCCGTACAGCATGAACAGGTACGTGTCCCTGCGCCGGTTGAAGTCGGCGGCACGGGCCAGCTTGGCGTGGTCGGCCCAGGAGGGCAGCACGTTGACCTGCTGAAGGTAGGCCGCGAATTCGGCCGGCACACCGCTGGGCAGCGGGTCGTTGTTGTTCACCCATGACGCCCATGCCGAGTTGATCGTCGGCACGTGCCCGTTGTCGAGCATCGAAGCCATCAGAGGGTCCGCCGCGCTGTCCCAGATCCACTCGGGACCGGTCGCCGCGGCGGCTCCGGTCGCCGAGCCCGTCGACGCCCACGCCTGGGCCGGGCTCACCACGCCCACGAGGCCGAGTGCGACACCGAGCGACAGAGCCTTTCGCCTGCTGAGGTTCTCCATTGACTTACCTGCTTCCCTGAAGGGCCAGACAGTTCCAAATGCCTTGACAGCCTTGCCAGTTGCATGATCAATGCGTGATGAACCATGTCACACAGATGTGATTTTCGATTAACATAGCGAGGTGCGATGCGGTCGGCAATGGTGGTGACCGAAGGCTCGCCGCCGATGTCGGCCCGGGTCCCGCCGGTTCTCCGCGGCCGCTCCCCGCTCGGCCGTGAACGGCGGAGCGTTGTCAGTGGCGGGTGGCAGCATCGTGTCCATGAGCGAATCCACGGCATTCGACTGGCGCCCCTTCCTGCTCAAGTGCAGCGGGGAATGGGCGGATTCCCTGCCCGACGACGAGTCGCGGGGCGAGGACGACGAGGCCGCCCGGCAGGCACGGTGGCTGGGGTTCCCGCCCGCGTCGGAGGAGCGCATCGCCGCCATGGAGGAGCGCCTGGGCCGGCGGATGCCCCCGTCGTACCGGGAGTTCCTCAAGGTCAGCGACGGGTGGCGGCACGCAGGTGGATTCGTATGGCTGCTGGCGGGGACCCAGGACGCGAACTGGCACAACGACGCGTCGGGCCTCGGGGACTCGTTCGAGGAGTATCTGGAGGAGGACGCCGGGCCCGAGGAGCGGCGAGAGGTGGACATCTGGCGGCGCGGGCTGCAGCTCGACGTGGAGTCCGACGCCACCTACGTCCTCATGGATCCCGAGGACGTGGACGAGAACGGCGAGTGGGCCGTGTACACATGGGCGGGCTGGCGGGCCGCGCCACCCGAGCGGCACGCGAACTTCCTGGAGTTCATGCGGGAGATGCACCGCGAGTTCCACAGCCTGCGGGCACGACGGGGCGAGGGCGAGCCGGCGTTCGTCAACGACACGACGTGCGAGCAGGACTCCCGGGTGGAGGAGGCCCGCCGGGAGGCTCTTCTCGGCGGCTGGCAGCGGGCCGTGGAGATGCTGGACGAGGCCAAGGAGTACGGCAGGCCAGGGGCCGCCGGGCTGGGTGACCAGATACGGCGTCTGCTCGGGAAGACCTCCATGGTGTATTTCGAGGACCTGGTGACGGATCCGCGGTACGCGCCCGATCTGCTGCCGCCGCTGGTCGCCGAACACGCGGCGCACTCGAACCACGAAGACTCCACGCTGAAGTTCCACCTTCGGGGCGCCGACGACGACCTGGAGTCCCTTGCCTACGCGACGCTGGAGCAGGTGCGGAACGGCACCTACCGGTACGCTCCGGCCGGGCCGTTCGGGGAGGCCGTCGAGCGGGCGCGGGAGCTGGCGCGCTGGGGAGACGGCGACGAGGCGTGGCGGACGCTGATGAACGCCGTGCCGCTGTGGGAGCCGCTGGGGCCCGACCACCTGGCGCCGCTGGGGTGGGTGGCCGACCCCGTGCTCGGGCCACTGCTGACCCCGGAGCGGGGCCGGGAACTGCTGTCCACGCCGAGGGGCGGGCAGACCGGTGAGGCACCGCGTCCGACACCCGGGCTCGACCCGGGCGGCCTCGCGTGGCTCGCGGAGCCGGACGGGGGCAACAACCGCACGTCGTACCGGTTCGTCCTGGTGGAAGGGGCGGAGCCACAGGAGCTGCCCGGACGCCTGGCGGACGGGGACGGGGACGGAGGCGCGGACGGGAACGGGGACGGCACCGGAGGCGGGGACGGCACCGGGCTGAACGAACCCTTGACCCTCTGGGAGGCGCGCGGCAGAGCGCTGCGGGGCAAGCGGGAGTTCTCCTCCTACGACGACAGGGCCCTCATGGCGGTCGGGCGGGCCGACAGCGGCTGGAGCTTCGCCTTCGACGGAGTTCCGGCCCCGTTCGGCCGGCAGCGCTTCGTCTCCCCCGCCCCGGGCGCCAGTGCGGGCACCCGTGCGGTGGTGGTGTGGAGCGGCCTGAGGACGAGGCACGGCGAGCCGTTCTTCCATCTCTCGGTGGCGCGGGACGGCACCGAGGAATACGCGTTCACGTACGCCGACGGAGAGGTCCGACGGAACGGGGAGATACCGGAGGCGCTCGACCCGGACCGGTTCTTCGGTGCCGTGGAGGACAGTGCCGAGGCGGAACGGCCGCTGCTCGAAGCGGTGGCCGGGGAGTTCGCCGTCCGTCTGCCGCGTCACGCGATCGTGCGAGGGCGGCTGCACACGTTCACCACCCGCTCCTGGACACGGCCTCCGGGGAAGGGAGAGGGCTACATGGTGATCCGGACGCAGCCGATGACCTCAGGCCCGACGAACAGCGAGCGGAGGGAAGCCGACTCGGTGACCGAGTAAGGGGCACGCGGGAGCGACGGGCCGGTGACCGGCCGACGAGCAGCAGGGAGCGGCGGACCCGGGACCGGTCGGCGAGCCGTCGGGAGCGGCGGACCCGGGTCGATCGGCGAGCGGCCGGGCCGACGGCTCCGGCCGGTGCGGGGCCCCGCCCACCAGGACGGGACCCCGCGTTCGGCGATCGCTCACGCGGTGCGGCAGGCGCCGTGGCAGGCGATGCCCGGCACCGCCGGGCGAACCTCGCCTGCCACGGCGTCAGCGTCCGGCGGAGCCGTGGTGAGGAGTGGCGAGCGGGTCTCCGGCCTTCTCGACCACGTCGGCGATCCAGGCCATGGCCTCCGGCACGTCGTAGTTGCCGGCGTGCGGCTGGTTCCAGGCGAGCCGGTAGTCGACGTTCTTGACCTGCTTGTCCGCCTCCAGCGCCCGGTCCAGGTTGATCGAGATGATGAACGCGGTGTCCCGGTCACGCGTGCCGTTGCGCACGTACCAGTTGGGCGCGGTGTCGGCGCTCGTGCCGACGAAGTCCATCGGGTCGATCAGGTGGATCTGGTCGTCGAGGTCCGTGCTCTTCTCCGCGGTGTACTGGTCCCAGGTCAGCCCGGTGTCGTCGAGGCCGCTGCCGTCACCGGCGACGTCGTTGTGGTTCCAGCTCCACTCGGTGTAGTTCATGTACTTCTGGGTGTACGGGCCGAAGAGGTTGGTCTCCGTCCGGCTGGTGGTGTTCCCGTGCACGCCCACGGCGTCGAAGGCGGGCGTCGTCTTCAACGTGGCCTGGGTGGCCACGAACTTCAGGTACTTCGCCATGTCGACCGACAGCACCTTGTCCGCCGCGTTGTCGACGTCGATCCAGTCGTTCACGTACGACTTCGTGGTGGACCCGCCGGGCCCGCCGGAGGTGATGTCGAAGGTGGCCCCGAGCGCGGGCACGGTGTTGGCCGGGCCGGCCTTCATGTAGGTCTCGGCGGAGCGGACGACCTCCTTCTTGATGGTGTCCAGCATGGCGTCGGCGGTGAGCTTGGATCCGTCCGGGTTGCGGAGCCTGAGACTCTTCTCGTACGCCGGGAACTGTGCCGCGATCTCGGCGGCGTCCTCGGGCGTGGCGTTCGAGCCGGTCGCGTCACGGGTGCCGAGGGCGTTGTACAGCCATTCGTAGGCCGCGTCGGCGTTGCCGAGGTCGGTGATCGGGCAGTAGGCGTCGACCGCGAACACGTCGTCGCGCAGGGTGCTGCGGCCCTTGGAGTCGACGCCCGCCGCGCCGATCGCGGCGAGGTAGGAGTCGTACTCGGCGCTGTTGCCGGAGGCGCCCAGGATCGAGGACAGCGCGCCGCCGCCGCTGGTGCCGTTGACGACGATCCGCTCCGCGCTGCCGGGCATGGTGGCGTCGTTGAGGCGGAGGTAGCGGACCGCGGCCTTGGCGTCGACCACCGCGGCGGGGGCCTTGCCCGGCGAGGAGCCGTCGGCGCCGATCAGCCCACGGCTGCGGTTGGCGACGTCCACGAAGACGAAGCCGGCCTTCAGCGCCGCGCCGACGTTGCTCGTCGCGCTGTTGTAGGACGAGCCGTCGGTGACGCTCGCTTTGATGTAACTGGCCATCCAGCCCGCGTTGTTCACCGCGAAGTAGACCGGCGCACGCTGGTCGTCGAAGGCGCTCTCGGGCACGAAGACGTTCATGCTCTGGTAGCCGCAGCGGGTATTGCTGATCGTGGTGGTACCGGACATGCCGGACTGCTGCGCGGCCGCGGCGACCGGGGCGGCGACGTAGCAGAGTTCCTTGTAGGAGCGAACCTTGACCGGTTGGCCGTCGACCGTGACGGTGAGCGTCGTGTAGGCGCCGGCGTCGAAGGCCAGGGCGGCGTCCTCCGGGTCCACGACATGAGCGTGCGACGCGGTACGCCCTTGGGCCGCGACCGCGGACGAGGGCACCGCGAGCGCCGTCAGGGCGAGGGAGCCCGCTATCGCCATGCCCCTCACCCGGCGCCCGCGGCCGGGGGCGCGTCCTGCCCGTTCACCCGCCGGACGGGCGGAGGCTGCTCGATCGGAGGATTCCGAGAGCCACTGCATGGGGTCTCCTCTTGTTGTGTAACGAGTGATCCACTGACACCTCGGGCCCAAGGCGTCACGCACGCTACAAGATTGTTAACAAAATACCCAGCAATTTTGCAAACATTTCGCGCCATCCGGCGGCCAGTGCGGGGCGGCGATAGGGCCCGTTCGCACTTACCGCCGGCGTTCCCGGGCGGTAACCATGGGAGTGGCTGTTTGGCCAGCTATGACCTGAATGAGCTGACTCCAGGAGGGCTCATGGACGCCCCGACCGCGACGACGGCGGGCCCGGCCGCGCAGGACGACGCGCAGGAGGACCCGACCGTCCACATTCTCTGGATCAACGCGGGGCTGAGCTGCGACGGGGATTCGGTCTCGCTGACCGCCGCGACCCAGCCGAGCATCGAGGAACTGGCGCTCGGCGCCCTGCCCGGGCTGCCCAAGGTGGCGGTGCACTGGCCCCTGATCGACTTCGAGTGCGGGCCCGTGGAGGGCGCCGACAATTTCGTGGAATGGTTCTTCAAGGCCGACCGGGGCGAGCTGGAGCCCTTCGTGCTGGTCGTCGAGGGGTCCATTCCGAACGAGCGGGTCAAGCCCGAGGGCTACTGGTGCGGCTTCGGGGACGATCCGGAGACGGGTCAGCCCATCACGACCAGTGAGTGGCTGGACCGGCTCACCCCCAAGGCGCTCGCCGTCGTCGCCATCGGCACCTGTGCGACGTACGGCGGTATCCACGCGATGGCGGGCAACCCGACCGGCGCCATGGGAGTGCCGGACTATCTGGGCTGGGAGTGGAAGTCCAAGGCGGGCATTCCGATCGTCTGCATCCCGGGCTGCCCCGTGCACCCGGACAACGCCTCCGAGACCCTGCTCTATCTGCTCTACCAGGCGGCGGGCGCGGCGCCCATGATCCCGCTGGACGAGGAGCTGCGGCCGACCTGGCTGTTCGGCGCCACGGTGCACGAGGGCTGCGACCGCGCCGGCTACTACGAGCAGGGGCAGTTCGCGAGCGAGTACGGATCGCCGGAGTGCCTGGTCAAGCTCGGCTGCTGGGGCCCGGTGGTCAAGTGCAACGTGCCCAAGCGTGGCTGGATCAACGGCGTGGGCGGCTGCCCGAACGTCGGCGGGATCTGCATCGCCTGCACGATGCCGGGCTTCCCCGACAAGTTCATGCCGTTCATGGACGAGCCGCCGGGCGGCCATGTGTCCGCGACGGCGAGCGGGATCTACGGATCCGTCATCCGACGACTGCGGAACATCACCGCGAAGACCGTCGACAAGGAACCGAAGTGGCGCGGCAGGAGCGAGGAGCTCACGACCGGCTACAAGGCCCCGTGGTGACCACGGTTACCCGCTGAGCAGGACACTCGACAGGAAGGTGGCGCGGCACCATGGCGACGGCGACGAACAAGCCGGCCGGTGACGGCCTCACGGAGATGTCGTGGGACCCGATCACCCGCATCGTGGGCAGTCTCGGCATCCACACCAAGATCGACTTCAAGGCGAAGCGGGTCGCGGAGTGCTACAGCACCTCGTCCGTCTTCCGCGGGTACAGCGTGTTCATGCGCGGCAAGGACCCGCGCGACGCGCACTTCATCACCAGCCGGATCTGCGGAATCTGCGGCGACAACCACGCCACGTGCTCGGTCTACGCCCAGAACATGGCGTACGGCGTGGCACCCCCGCACCTCGGCGAGTGGATCATCAACCTCGGCGAGGCCGCGGAGTACATGTTCGACCACAACATCTTCCAGGAGAACCTGGTGGGTGTGGACTACTGCGAGCGGATGGTCCGCGAGACCAACCCCGGCGTGCTCGAACTCGCCGAGCGCACCGAGGCCCCGCACGCGGCCGACCACGGCTACCGCACCATCGCCGACATCATGCGCTCGCTCAACCCGCTGGAGGGCGAGTTCTACCGTGAGGCGCTTCAAGTCAGCCGCTACACACGGGAGATGTTCTGTCTGATGGAGGGCCGCCATGTGCACCCCTCCACGCTCTACCCGGGCGGTGTCGGCACGGTCGCGACGATCCAGCTCTTCACCGACTACCTGACCCGGCTCACCCGCTACGTGGAGTTCATGAAGCGGGTCGTCCCGCTCCACGACGACCTCTTCGACTTCTTCTACGAGGCGCTGCCCGGGTATGAGGAAGTGGGCAGACGCCGGGTGCTGCTGGGCTGCTGGGGCGCGCTGAACGACCCGGAGTACTGCGACTTCCAGTACGCCAACATGGAGAACTGGGGCCGGCGGATGTTCGTCACCCCCGGTGTCATCGTGGACGGCAAGCTGGTCACCAACAGCCTCGTCGACATCAACCTCGGCATCCGGATCCTGCTCGGCAGCTCGTACTACGAGGACTGGTCGGGCATGGAGAAGTTCGTCGAGCAGGACCCGCTCGGGAACCCCATCGACGAACGGCACCCGTGGAACCAGCACACCATCCCGGCCCCGCAGAAGCGGGACTTCGACGACAAGTACAGCTGGGTCATGTCGCCGCGCTGGTTCGACGGCACCGACCATCTGGCCCTGGACACCGGAGGCGGCCCGATCGCCCGGCTGTGGTCCACGGCCCTGTCCGGACTCGTCGACATCGGCTACATCAAGGCCACCGGGCACAGCGTGCAGATCAACCTGCCGCGCACGATGACCAAGCCGGAGATGGCGCTGGAGTGGAAGATCCCGCAGTGGAGCAACGCCCTCGAACGCAACCGGGCCCGCACCTACTTCCAGGCCTACGCCGCCGCGGCCGCCCTCCACTTCGCCGAGCAGGCGATGGAGGAGGTGCGCGCCGGACGCACCCAGACCTGGGAGAAGTTCGACGTGCCGGACGAATCGATCGGCTGCGGCTTCACCGAGGCGGTCCGGGGTGTGCTCTCCCACCACATGGTGATCAGGGACGGCAAGATCGCCAACTACCACCCGTACCCGCCGACTCCGTGGAACGGCAGCGTGCGCGACTCCTACGGCACACCGGGCCCGTACGAGGACGCGGTGCAGAACACCCCCATCTTCGAGGAGAACCCGCCCGAGAACTTCAAGGGCATCGACATCATGCGGGCCGTCCGCAGCTTCGACCCGTGTCTGCCGTGCGGCGTGCACATGTACGTCGGCGGCGGGAAGACCGTCGAGCAGACGCACATGCCGACGGGGCTGAGCGGACTGGCCGGCTGACCTTCCCGGGATCCGACGTTCATCGCGACCGACCTTCCTCGCGATCGACCTTCCTCAGGAGAGGGGCCTGCCGATGGCCGGACAGGAGACGGGTGAGCGGATAGGCGCACTGCTCGACGAGCTGGCGCGGCAGGCGGGACCGGAGGCGCGCGATGTCGCGGACGAACTGGTGCGCTGCCTCATGGAGTTCTACGGCGAGGGCCTGGCCCGGACCGTACGCCTGCTGCGCTCCGCCCCGAAGGGCGCGGATCCCCTCGCCGTCCTCACCGCCGACGAACTGGTCAGCGATCTGCTGATCCTGCACGATCTGCACCCCGAGGACACCGCGACCCGGGTGGGCCGGGCCCTGGACAAGGTCCGCCCCTACCTCGGCTCACACGCGGGCGACGTCGAGGTGGCCGGGCTCGACATGGAGGCCGCCGACGGCCCGACGCTGCGGCTCAGGCTGCGCGGCAGCTGCGACGGCTGTCCGTCCTCCACCCAGACCGTGCGCTGGACCATCGAGGAGGCGGTCGCCCGGATCGCCCCCGAGGTCGCGCACATCGAGGTCGAGGGCATGGCCGCCGAGAGCCCGCAGCCCGCACTGCTCCAGATCCTGCCGCACCGCCCGGACGACGCTCCGGGCGAGGCGGCGCCGTCCGGGGAACCGGACGAGACGGCGCGCTGGTACGAACTCGGCCCGCACTCGCTGCCGGTGGGCGACGGCGCCACCGGGGTCACCGAGGTCGCGGGCCGCGCGCTGCTGCTGGTCCGTCTGCCCGGCCAGTTGTACGCCTACCGCGACCGCTGCCCCCTGTGCGCCGCGGGCCTCGCGCCCGCGGTCCTGGACGGCGAACTACTGCGCTGCGCGGGCTGCGGCGCCGCGTTCGACGTCCGCCGGGCCGGCCGGGGCGACCGGGGCCACCTGGATCCCGTACCGCTGCTGGAGGAGAACGGGGCGGTGCGGGTGGCACTGCCCGGCGAGCTCCTGGGGGCGGGGCCATGACCGCCGACGTCCTCAGGCAGTTCACCCGCAGGCCGCCGCCCGAGGGCGAGCGCTGCGACCTGTGCGGGGAGCCGCTGCCCGCCGAGCACCGGCATCTCGTCGACACCTCCCGGCGATCCCTCAAGTGCTCCTGCCCGCCCTGCCACCTGCTCTTCACCCGGCCGGGCGCGGGACAGGGCCGCTTCCGGGCGGTCCCGGACCGGTATCTCGCCGATCCCGGGTTCGTCCTGGACGAGGCCGACTGGAACCGGCTCCAGATCCCCGTCGCGCTCGCCTTCTTCTTCCGCAACTCCGAGCTCGGCCGGCTCGCGGCCTTCTATCCGAGCCCGGCGGGCGCCACCGAGAGCGAACTCGATCCGGGGACGTGGGACTCGGTGCTCGGCCGCAGCCGGCTGGCGGAGCTGCTGGAACCCGACGTGGAGGCGCTGCTGCTGCACCGCGGCCGGGACGGCTCGGTGACCTGCACGCTCGTCCCGGTCGACGTCTGCTACGAACTGGTCGGCCGGATGCGGCTGCACTGGAAGGGCTTCGACGGCGGTGCCGAGGCACGCGCGGACATCGCGGAGTTCCTGGAACGGATCACGGCGGCCGCCCGGCCACTGGAGATCTCCGGGGGCGCCCCGTGACCGATCTCCGGTTCACCTGCACCGGCGTGCGCCCCGAACCGTACGGAGCCGGGCCCGCGCTGCTGTTCGGGCTGCGCATCGAGGAGGCGGACCACCGGCCGGTACACGCCGTCGCGCTGCGCTGCCAGATCCGTATCGAGCCCGCCGGACGTTCGTACGAGCCGGAGGAGGTCGGCATGCTGGGCGACCTGTTCGGCGAGCCGAGCCGCTGGAGCAGCACGCTCAAGCCGCTGCAGTTCGCCCACACCTCCATCACGGTCCCGGGGTTCACCGGTTCGACGGAGGTCGATCTCCCGGTGCCCTGCACCTACGACACCGAGGTCGCGTCCGCCTCGTACTTCCGGGCGCTGTCCCGCGGCGAGGTCCCGCTGCTCCTGCTCTTCTCCGGCACGGTGTTCACCGGCCACGACGGCTTCCGGGCCGAGCCCGTGCCCTGGCACAAGGAGACGTCGTACCGGATGCCGGTGGACGTGTGGCGGAACATGATCGAGGAGTACTTCCCCAACTCGGGCTGGCTGCGCGTCCGGCTGGACGTCCTGGACGAGCTGCGCCGCTACCGGTCCGCCCGCGCCCTGCCGTCCTGGGAGCGGGTCTTCGACGAACTCCTCGCCACCGCCGACGCGAAGAAGGGGGCCGACTGAGATGAGCAATCCCCTGGAGGACCGCTTCGAACAGGCCCGTACGGTGGCGGACGCCGTCCTGTTCGAGGGATACGTCCTCTACCCCTACCGCGCCTCCGCCGCGAAGAACCAGCTCCGCTGGCAGTTCGGCGTCCTGGTGCCGCCCGCCTGGACCGCCACGACGGGGGAACACTCCGTCCAGCGCACCGAGTGTCTGCTGGAGCCCCGCAAGGGCGACCGCCTCCACGCCGAACTGCGTTTCCTGCACGTCCGGCGGCGCACGGTCGAACGGCTCGACGCCGACGGCGGATACACGGAGGTTCCGGAACTCGACCTTCCCGACCGGGTGTTGGTGCCCTGGGACGAAGGGCACGAGGAACGCGTCCTGATCCATGAGTCGCTCGATGAACTGACGGGCGATCAGGCGTCGGTCCACGCCGTACGGTTCGACCTCCCCGACGCCGTCGAGTACGAGCCGGTGACCGACGCCGAGGGCCGGGCGCTGGGCCGACTCGTGCGGCGCAGACTGCGGCTGACCGGCGAACTGCGCCCGCGTGTCGAGGAGTTGCCGGGGCCCTACCGGGTGCTGCGGCTCACGGTGAGCGTGCACAACACCACCGTCGTCCCGGAGGACGCCGACGCCGACCGCGAGACCGCCCTCGCCCACAGCCTGATCGGAACCCATCTGCTGTTCGGCGTCCCCGGGGGACGGTTCCTGTCGCTGACGGACCCGCCGGAGTGGGCCCGCCCGGCCGCGGCGAGCTGCCGGAACGACCGCACCTGGCCCGTGCTCGCGGGCCCGCCCGGCACGGACGACGTCATGCTGTCCTCGCCGATCATCCTGGAGGACCATCCCGCCGTCGCAGAGGAGAGCCCGGGGCCCCTCTACGACGCCACCGAGATCGACGAGATCCTCTCGCTGCGCACGGCCGCGCTCACCGACCGGGAGAAGCGGGAGGCCCGCGGCACGGACGCCCGGGCCGCCGGGGTCATCGACCTGGTCGACGACATGCCGGACGCGGTCCGCGAGCGGCTGCACGGGGCGATCCGGGGGCTGCGCGAGATCACCGGCGAGGACGGCGGCGACGAGCCGCTCCCCGCCGCTGCCGGCACCGGCACCGGCACCGGACTGAGTCTGCCTCAGGGATCCGGGCATCCCTGGTGGGACCCGGCGCAGGACGCCGGGGCCGCCGAGGTGCCCGACGCCGTCGTCGTCGACGGCGAGACGGTACGGGCCGGCAGCAGGGTCAGGCTCACCCCCGGCGCCCGGCGCTCCGACGCCCAGGACTCCTTCCTCCGCGGCCGGCGCGCCACCGTCGAGGCCGTGGTCGGTGACCTCGACGGCGAGACGCATCTCGCGGTCGTCGTGGACGACGACCCCGGCACCGACGTGCGCCGGGCCCAAGGCCGCTTCCTCTACTTCAAGCCCGACGAAGTGGCACCGCTGAACGAGCGGGAGGAGGAGGCGACATGACCGGACCCGTCCGCACCGGCGCGTCCCGTCCGGCCGAGGAGGGCGGGACCGGCAGGACTCTCGTCGCCGGGGTCGGCAACGTGTTCCTCCAGGACGACGGCTTCGGGGTGGAGACCGTACGACGGCTCGCCGCCCGCACGCCCGAACTGCCGCCCGGCGTCGAACTGATGGACGCCGGCATCCGCGGGGTGCACCTCGCCTACCGGCTGCTGGAGGGCTACCGGACGCTCGTGCTGGTGGACCTCGTCAGCCGCGAAGGTCCGCCGGGCACGCTCTACACGATCGACGTCGGCCCCGAACCCCCCACGGCACGGTCCGCACCGGGCCCGCTGGACACCCACGCCATGGACCCGGCCAGTGTGCTGGCCCTGCTGCACGATCTGCACGCCGGCGCGGGCGGCACCCTCCCGGAGGAGGTGTACGTCATCGGCTGCGAACCCCGCGACACCGGCGAGGGCATGGGCCTGACTCCCCCGGTGGCCGGTGCCGTGGACGCCGCCGCCGACCTGGTGCTCGACCTGGTACGCCGCGCTCCCTCCGTAGCCCGGAGGAGCTGACACCGATGGAGGCAAGGATGGAATGGCAATGGGTTGGCCTGGCCGCGGGCCTCGTAGTGGCCTACGGAGTCGCGAGGAACCTGTCGGACATCCGCCGCTACTTGCGCATGCGGCGCATGTGATCCGGCGGGTGCCCGTGATCCGGCGGACTCTCGTGATCCGGTGGACGCCCGCCGGTGCGCGGACTCCCGCCGTCGCGGCCCGCGCGGCCACCGACGTCCTCGAGCTGCACGTACCGCTCCAGGAAGAGGTGCAGGGCGCCGTGGAGTTCACCCAGGCGCACGAACCACAGGGCGAGGTTCATGGCGCCCTGCTGGGTGATCGCGTAGACACGGCGCGCGGGGCCGCTCTCCGAGGCGCGCCAGTGCGAGGTGACCTCACCGCTGCTCTCCATGCCCCGCAGCAGCCGGTACACATGCGCCTGGTCCGCGTCGCCGCAGCCGAAAGCGCCCAGGCGCTGCACCAGTTCATAGCCATGACCTTGGCGTTCGGCCAGCAACAGGAGCAGCACCGGGGTGAGCAGAGCGCGTCGCTCGACCTCTTGCCCGGTCATCGTGCTCTCAGGGTAACCAGCCATGCGCGGGCCTCACATCCGGGCGCGACGGCGCCGGGCGACGGGTCGGCGGCGGGAGGTGAGGGCCGTGCATGAGCTGTCGATCGCCGTGGCGGTCGTCGAACAGGTCGAGGAGGCCGTGCGGGAACAGGACCGCGCGGTCGCGTCGCTGACCCTTCGGATCGGCGAGCTGGCGGGGGTGGTGCCCGAGGCGCTGGACTTCTCGTTCGGGCTCGCGACGGAGGGCACCGCGCTGGCGGGGGCACGCCTGCTGATCGAGACTGTCGGGGCACGGGGCCGCTGCGAGGGCTGCGGCCGCGAAACTCCGACCGGGATGCCTCCGGTGCTGTGGTGCGCCGGGTGCGGGACGCCGCTGACCCTGCTCAGCGGCCGGGAGCTGGAGATCGTCCGGGTGACGCTGGCCGACGAGCCCCTGGACGCGCGGAAAACCGTGGACGGGAAGGGTGTCGGGCCCCCGGGCGGGAAGGGCGCGGACGACGGGCCGCGGCCCGCGCCGTCCGGGCTGCCGGTACGCGACGAGGAGGCGAGCCATGTGCCGCACCGTTGACCTGCATCAGGCCGTGCTCGCCAAGAACGACGAGAACGCGCTGGCGCTGAGGGGCTATCTGGGTGACCGCGGCACGGTGGCGGTGAACCTGCTGTCCAGTCCGGGCAGCGGCAAGACGGCCCTGCTCGAACGGTTGCTCGCACGCGCCGTGGCGGGCGGCACCCCCGCCGCCGCCGTCACCGCCGACCTGGCGACCGAGAACGACGCGACCCGGCTGGCCCGCTCCGGCGCGCCGGTTCGGCAGATCCTCACCGACGGCCTGTGCCATCTGGAGGCGGGCATGCTCCAGCGGCGGCTGGAGGGCTGGCTGCCCGAGGGCACCCGGCTGCTGTTCGTCGAGAACGTCGGCAATCTCGTCTGTCCGGCCTCCTACGACCTCGGGGAGACCCTGCGCATCGCGCTCGCCTCGGTGACCGAGGGCGAGGACAAGCCGGTCAAGTACCCGACCGCCTTCGGGCTCGCGCACCTGGTCGTGGTCACCAAGACCGACATCGCGGACGCCGTCGGCTTCGACCGGGAGGCGTTCCTGGGGGGTGTCCGGCAGGTCAACCCCGGGGTGCCGGTCCTGGAGACCTCGGCCCGCACCGGCCAGGGGGTCGACGCCCTGCTCGCCCATGTCCTGCGCTGCGCGGCCGGCGAGGAGGCGCACGTACCGGTCCTGGCCCGGCAGCACGAGCGCTACCTGCACAGCCACGGGAACGGCCACGAACACCCGCGTGCCGACGTCCACCCGCACCCCGGCGCACGACAGGCCGGGGCCGGACCGGGCGGGGAGCAGGAGCGGGCGCGGGGGCAGGAGCGGTGAAGCGGGCCCCGGGGCGCGAGCGCCGGCACATCACCGTCACGGGCGTCGTCCAGGGAGTGGGGTTCCGGCCCTTCGTCTACACCCTCGCGCAGGAACTCGGGCTGACCGGCTGGGTCACCAACAACGCGCGGGGCGTCGAGGCCGAGGTGGAGGGTCCGGCCGCCGACGTGGCCGAGTTCTGCGCGCGGATCGGGACGCGTCCGCCGCCGCTCGCGGTCGTCGAGTCGGTCGAGCACCGGGCCGTGCCCCTGGAGAACGACGGCTCGGTGTTCACCATCCGCCCCTCCTCCGGCGGGCCGGGCCGCACCCTGGTCTCCCCGGACACCGCGACCTGCGACGACTGTCTGCGCGAGCTCGCGGACCCCGCCGACCGGCGGTACCGGCACCCGTTCATCACCTGCACGCACTGCGGTCCGCGGTTCACGATCGTGACCTCGCTGCCGTACGACCGGGCCGGCACCACCATGGCGGGCTTCCCGATGTGCGCGGACTGCGCCCGCGAGTACGCGGACCCGGCCGACCGGCGCTTCCACGCCCAGCCGATCGCCTGCCCGGCCTGCGGTCCCCGGCTCACGCTGCGCACGGGGGCGGACGACCCGGGCGAGCTGCGCGACGGTGAGGCGCTCGCCGAGGCCCGCAGGCTGCTGGCCGAAGGCGCCGTGGTCGCGGTCAAGGGGCTCGGCGGCTACCACCTGGCGTGCGACGCGGGCGATCCGGCGGCCGTGCGCACCCTGCGCAAGCGCAAGAACCGCGGCGGCAAGCCCTTCGCGGTACTGGCGGATTCGCCGGAGACCGTCGAACGGCTGGCCCATGCCGGTCCGGCGGAGCGGGAGCTGCTGCTCGGGCCGCGCAAGCCGGTGGTCCTGCTGCGACGGAGGGCCGGGGCGGGCGAGGAGATCGCGGCGGGGGTCGCGCCGGGCAGCCCCGACCTCGGCTTCATGCTCCCGTACACACCGGTGCACCGGCTGCTGCTCGGTCTGCCCGGTGATCCGCCGGGCCCCACCGTCCTCGTCATGACCAGCGGGAACCGCTCGGGCGAACCCATCGTCACCGACGACGCCGAGGCGCTGACCCGGCTGGCGGGGCTCGCCGACGCCTGGCTCGCGCACGACCGGCCCGTTCACGTGCCCTGCGACGACTCGGTGGTCCGGGTCTGCGCGGGAGCCGAGCTGCCGGTGCGCCGGTCGCGCGGCTACGCCCCCTTCCCGGTCGCGCTGCCGGTGCCGGTGGTCCCGGCGCTGGCCGTGGGCGGCGACCTGAAGAACACCTTCTGCGCCGGGGACGGCCGCTACGCCTGGCTGTCCGCGCACGTCGGGGACATGGACGACCTGGCCACCCTGAACGCCTTCGAGCGGGCCACCGGCCATCTGACCGACCTCACCGCCGTCACTCCGCGCCTGCTCGTCGCCGACCGGCATCCCGGCTACCGCGCCACCCTGTGGGCACGGCGCACCGCGGCGGCCCGCGGACTGACCCTGCGCCAGGTGCAGCACCACCACGCCCATGTCGCCTCGGCGATGGCCGAGCACGGTCTGGACGGTTCGGAGCCGGTGATCGGCGTCGCCTTCGACGGAACCGGCTACGGCGACGACGGTGCCGTGTGGGGCGGTGAGGTGCTGCTCGCCGACTACGACGGATACCGGCGGTTCGCCCATCTGGGCTATGTCCCGCTGCCGGGCGGCGACGCGGCCGTACGCAACCCCTACCGGATGGCGCTGTCGCATCTGCGGGCCGCGGGACTGCCCTGGCGGGACGAGCTGCCGTGTGCGGCGGCGGCCACCCCGGAGGAACGGCGGCTGCTGGAACGGCAGCTGGAACGGGGGTTCAACTGCGTTCCCACGTCCAGCATGGGACGCCTCTTCGACGCGGTGTCCTCCCTCGCGGGCGTCTGCCACCGGGTGGAGTACGAGGCGCAGGCGGCCATGGAGCTGGAGAACGCGGCACTGGCGGACCTGGCGGGGCCGCTCGCCGACGACGAGCGGAACGACGCGTACCGGTTCATGCTGAGAGCGGTCCGTCAGGACCCCGGGGCGCCGCTGATCGCCGACCCGGCGCCGGTCCTGGCCGCCGCCGTGGCGGACATCGGGGCCGGCGTCACGGCCGGGCCGGTGGCCCGTCGGTTCCATCGGGCCGTGACCGGCCTGGTCCTGGAGGTGTGCACGGTGGCACGAGAGAGGACCGGCATCGGCACGGTCGCCCTCAGCGGCGGGGTGTTCTGCAACGCCCTGCTCACCGAGGGCTGCGGCGCCGTCCTGGAACGGGACGGCTTCACCGTACTGAGGCACCACAGGGTTCCCCCCAACGACGGCGGTCTGGCCCTCGGGCAGCTGATCGTCGCCGCCCGAGCACGGGACTAGCGCGACAGGAGCGCTGGAGCGAGGCAGGAGCGAGTCATGTGTCTGGCCGTACCCGGCCGAGTGCTGGAGATCGAGGAACGCGACGCCACACGGATGGCCAAGGTGGACTTCGGCGGTGTCGTCAAGGACGTGTGTCTGGAGTACGTGCCGGACATGAAGGTCGGTGACTACGCCATCGTCCATGTGGGATTCGCGTTGCAGCGACTGGACGAGGAATCGGCGAAGCAGACCCTGGAGCTCTTCGAGAACCTCGGAGTGCTGGAGGAGGAGTTCGGCGACGCCTGGGGCAGGGCCGCCCGGGACGCCGGCGCCGAACGCCCCGCCGGAACCGGACTTCCGCCCCTGGAGGGCGCCGAGAAGGAGGCGCGGTCATGAAGTACCTGGACGAGTTCAGCGACCCGGTTCTCGCCAAACGGCTCTTCGACGACATCAG
This sequence comes from Streptomyces sp. NBC_00659, assembly GCF_036226925.1. NCBI lineage: Bacteria > Bacillati > Actinomycetota > Actinomycetes > Kitasatosporales > Streptomycetaceae > Streptomyces > Streptomyces sp. NBC_00659. Next base: position 1,752,307 of record NZ_CP109031.1, read on the forward strand.
GGCGGTCACCACCCGGCCCTGGTCCCTCATGGAGGTCTGCGGCGGCCAGACGCACTCGATCATCCGCCACGGCATCGACCAACTCCTCCCTGAGGAGATCGAGTTGATCCACGGGCCGGGCTGCCCGGTCTGTGTGACCCCGCTGGAGATCATCGACAAGGCGCTGGAGATCGCCTCCCGCCCGGACGTGATCTTCTGCTCCTTCGGCGACATGCTGCGCGTGCCCGGCAGCGGACGCGACCTGTTCAAGGTCAAGAGCGAGGGCGCGGACGTACGCGTCGTGTACTCGCCGCTGGACGCGCTGAGGATCGCGCAGGAGAACCCCGACCGTCAGGTCGTGTTCTTCGGCATCGGCTTCGAGACCACGGCGCCGCCCAACGCGATGACCGTCTATCAGGCCAAGAAGCTGGGCATCCCCAACTTCAGCCTGCTGGTCTCGCACGTCAAGGTGCCCCCGGCCATCGACGCGATCATGAACTCGCCCGACTGCCGGGTGCAGGCGTTCCTCGCCGCCGGGCACGTCTGCACGGTGATGGGCATGGGCGAGTATCCCGAACTAGCCGAGCGGCACCGGGTGCCGATCGTGGTGACGGGCTTCGAGCCGCTCGACATCCTGGAGGGCATCCGCCGTGCGGTACGGCAGCTGGAGGCCGGGCAGCACACCGTGGAGAACGCCTATCCGCGCGCGGTGCAGGCCGAGGGAAGCCCCGCGGCCCGCGCCATGCTCTCCGATGTCTTCGAGGTGACCGACCGGGCCTGGCGCGGGATCGGCGTGATTCCGCGGAGCGGCTGGCGGCTGTCGCCCAAGTACCGCGAGTTCGACGCCGAGCACCGCTTCTCGGTGACCGGCATCGAGACCCAGGAGTCGACGGTCTGCCGCAGCGGCGAGGTGCTCCAGGGCCTCATCAAGCCGCACGAGTGCGCCGCGTTCGGCAAGGAGTGCACTCCGCGCAATCCGCTGGGCGCGACGATGGTCTCCAGCGAGGGCGCGTGCGCCGCCTACTACCTCTACCGGCGTCTCGGGACCCCGGACAAGGAGGCGAGCTCCGTTGGCTGACTCCGCATACGCTCCCGTCGACTTCTCCTCCTGGACCTGCCCGGCGCCGCTGCGCGACCACGACAGGATCGTGATGGGGCACGGTGGTGGCGGCACGCTCTCCGCCGAACTGGTGGAGCACCTGTTCGCGCCCGCCTTCGGCAGTGACGTGCTCGCCGAGCTCGGCGACTCCGCGCATCTGCTGCTGGGCGGCGCCCGGCTCGCCTTCTCCACCGACTCCTTCGTCGTACGGCCGCTGTTCTTCCCCGGCGGCAGCATCGGGGACCTCGCCGTCAACGGCACGGTCAACGACCTGGCCATGGCGGGGGCCGTACCGGCCTACCTCTCCTGTGGGTTCATCCTGGAGGAGGGCGTCGAGCTCTCCGTCGTGGGGCGGGTGGCCGAGGCGCTGGGCGAGGCGGCGCGGACGGCCGGGGTGGTGGTCGCGACCGGTGACACCAAGGTCGTCGACGCCGGTCACGGCGACGGCATCTTCATCAACACCGCCGGGATCGGCCTGATCCCGGACGGCGTCGACATCCGCCCGCAGCGCGCGGCCCCCGGTGACGTGGTGCTGGTCAGCGGGCCGATCGGCGTGCACGGGGTGGCGATCATGAGCGTGCGGGAGGGGCTGGAGTTCGGCGTCGAGATCCAGAGCGACACCGCCTCCCTGGCCGGTCTGGTCGCGGACATGCTGGCGGTCTGCCCCGACCTGCATGTGCTGCGCGATCCGACCCGCGGCGGTCTGGCCACCTCGCTGAACGAGATCGCCACGGCGGCGCGGGTCGGCATCACACTGGACGAGCGGTCCCTGCCCGTCCCGGAAACGGTCGCCAACGCCTGCGCCTTCCTCGGTCTGGACCCGCTGTACGTGGCCAACGAGGGTAAGCTGGTGGCGTTCGTGGCGGCCGAGCACGCCGACGCCGTGCTCGCGGCGATGCGTGCCCACCCGCTGGGCAAGGAGTCCGTGGCGATCGGCCACTGTGTCCCCGACCATCCCGGCATGGTGGTCGCGGCCACCGGCCTGGGTGGCACCCGGGTGGTGGACATGCCGCTCGGCGAGCAGCTTCCGCGCATCTGCTGACCCACCGCGTCCGCGCCCACGGCTGACACCTCGTCGGCCGGCACGAGCGCTTCCGAGGCCGGCCCTCGGTGACCTACCCGCGTCATGCGGGCGTCACCGGGGGCCGGTCTCTTGTGCGTCCGGGGCGTGCAACCCTCTCGCAACGTCCGGTCTGGTCGGCTGGTCCGCGACAGCCGTGAGACATGAGGGGGAGAGCCGATGGACGTCGTCCCGCGCGTGGAGCTGACGCCCGTGGCCGCCGAGCTGCTGCGGCGACTGCGCGTCCAGCACGGACCGCTGATGTTCCATCAGTCGGGCGGCTGCTGCGACGGCAGCGCGCCCATGTGCTACCCGGAGGGCGAGTTCCGCACCGGCGGCTCCGACGTCCTGCTGGCCGAGCTGGAGGTCGAGGGCGTCGACGAGCCGGTGACGTTCTGGATCTCGAAGAGCCAGTACGCGCTGTGGAGCCACACGCGCCTGATCGTGGACGTCGTGCCGGGCCGGGGCAGCGGCTTCTCCCTCGAAGCACCCGAAGGAGTGCGTTTTCTGATCCGTTCCCGCGTCGTCGGCGCCTAGCCACCGGCCCGGGTCCCTCTCTCTGGTGCAATTCCCCTGAGTCCTTGCACAGTTGACGAGACATCAGGGGGCACCGTGACGCGTCTTGGCAGACGGTTCAGAACGGCACTGACGGTCTTCACGGCAACCGGAGCACTGGCCGGTGCGGCCCTGACGGGGGCGGCACCGGCCGGCGGCGCTGAGGACGCGACCGACATCGCGCCCGGCGTCGAGTACACGCAGCTGGACATCCCGGCGGCCAAGGGAGTGGCGCACGCACACGTACTGACCGTAGATCTGCGCAATCCCCATGTGCGCGTCGATCTCCTCCACCCCGGCGCCGTGGCGTCCCGGGAGCCCGTGTCCGAGCTGGCCGGCTCCCGGGGCGCGGTCGCCGGGGTCAACGGCGACTTCTTCAACATCACGGAGACCCAGCATCCGGGCGTCGAGGCGACGGGCGCGACCGTGGGTCCGGCGATCGCGAGCGGCCGCGGGCTCAAGGCCGCGGTCCCGGACGGCCAGCGGTTCGGACCCGCGCTGCCGCCCGGCACGACCACCGAGGACGTGTTCGGTGTGGGCGTCGACCGCCGGGCCCGGCTGGACAGCGTGGCCCTCGACGGGTCCGTCCGCAGCCCCGCCGGCACCTGGCCGCTCGGCGGGTTCAACCAGTACGCGCTGCCGGTCGGTTCCGTCGGCGCGTTCACCGCGGACTGGGGCAGTGCCTCGCGGGTGCGAGCGACCTGCGGTACGGACACGGACCGGGCCGCGCCGTGCAGCACCGACACCTACGAGGTGACGGTCAGCCGCGGGCGGGTCGTGTCCGCCGCCGGCACTCCGGGCGGCGGAGCCATCGCACCCGGCACCACCGTGCTGGTCGGCCGCGAGGCGGGCGCCCAGCAGCTGCGGAAGCTGTCCGTGGGCGAGTGGGTCGGGGTACGACACCGGCTGGTGGCGGAGTCCTCCCGGGTGCCGTACCGCTTCGCGGTCGGGGGCTATCCGATGATGACCGGCGGGGTGCCGCTGCCGGGTCTGGACGACAGGACCTCCGCCGTACGGACCGCGGTGGGCTTCTCCGACCACGGGCGCCGGATGCAGCTCCTCGCCCTGGACGGCGCCCCGGAGTTCCGCAGCGGTCTCACCATCGCCGAAGTTACGGCGGCGATGCGGCAGTTGGGGTCGCAGGACGCCTTCAGTCTGGACGGCGGCGGATCCACCACGATGGTCGCCCGGCAGGCGGGGGCGGACACCGTCAGCGTCCTCAACCACCCGAGCGGCGGCGCCGAGCGTCCCGTCCCGAACGGTATCGGGGTGTTCACGCGCCCGTGAAACGGCGGCACGTCATGGCGTCAGACTGCCCACGATGTCCGCGGTCGCGGTGAGACCGCTGTGGATGGTCGGCGCCATGCTCGTGCTGGCCAGCAGGAACCCGAGCAGGGCGCAGATCAGCGCGTGGGACATCTTCAGCCCACCGTTGCGCAGGAAAATCACCGCCAGCACCAGGAGAAACAGCACCGCAGAGATGGAAATGGCCATCGTCAACCTCCTCCGCCACGTCCACTTCGCGGCGTTCGGCCGTAAGTGTGGCGTAGCGGAGGGATCGGCCGGGCGGCTGACGTGTCCCCCGAACGGGTGGTCTTCTACCCTCGGTCGTGGGCGTCCAGGAACTCTTCGAGACCGCCCAGGTCATCGGTGTTGAGGTAGTCGACGTCGGCGGCGAGAAGTTCGCGCCAGAGCGCCTCGCGTGTCGGACCCGCAAGATCGGGGGTGGCCCAGAACCGGACCTTCTGCCGGCGCGCGTGCGCGGCCGCCATGATGCCCCGCAGTTTCTCGCGCTCGGCGGCCGGGAACGGTCCCTCACCCAGCCAGCTGAAGTTGAGTGTCCAGTTGTCGCTGATCAGTGGGACGAAGGAGGCGGGGGCGGCGCTGCCGAGGTCGGCGAGCCGGCCGTCGTAGAAGGCGAGCCGCTCGGTCTGCGCCTCCATGGGCACGCGCGCGGCGCGGTCCCCGGAGATCACGGCCGTGACCGGGCCGCGGTGCACCCGGCCGTGCGTGTACCTCGTGAACAGGTGCCGGTAGCGGCGCAGATGACGGTCGAGTTCGAGGTACGTCGAGGAGCCCTCGGTCTTGATGTCGACGAGCAGCTGCAGCGGCTCGTGGTACCCCCGGTACACCGAGCCGTGGTTGGCCCTGACGCGGGCGGCCAGCGGTTCGAGGTAGAGGGATTCGAGTGTGCGGGTGGGGTCGAGGTCCACCGGGTCGTGGGCGACCAGGAGTTGGCCGCCGACGAGGTAGATGTCGGCCTCGACGCTGCCGAAGCGGTGGTCGAGCGCGTCGAGGAGGGGGCGCGGGTGCTCGTAGTCGTTGTGCGCGTGGGCGCGCCACTGGGGGCGCGTTCGGGGCTTCGCCTCGCCTGCCAGGGCCCGCGACGCGGGCAGGGCGACCGAGCCCGCGAGGGCGGCGCCGAAGGTGGTGAGAGCTCTGCGACGGGTGGTGAGGGCCATGCTCCGCCTCCCTTGAGGGGTGCCGTACGGGACCTCAGGGAGTATGCGGCCGGTGGGGCTCAAGAAACCCTGCCCCCAGGGGAGTTGGCCGGACCGACGCTGCGCGTTCACTTCACCTGATCCGGGCGGGACCGGGCGTTCCCCCCTCCCTTCCTCTCCGCGTGTGTCGTGGGCGCACGAAAAAAGCCCGCCCCGGGTGGGGCGGGCTTCGCTCGGAGCGGTGTCAGGGCGCCTGGAGATCGACCAGTTCGGCCAGCGCCGCCCGATGCGCGCCCGCCGTGCCGTAGGCGATCGAGTCGGCCTTGGCGCGCTTCAGATACAGGTGGGCCGGGTGCTCCCACGTCATGCCGATGCCGCCGTGCAGCTGGAGCGCCTCCTCCGCGGCGTGTACGGCGACGGGTGCCGCGTACGCCTGGGCGACGGCGACGGCCACGTCGCTGTCCGCGCTGCCGGTGGCCAGCGCGTCGGCGGCGTTCCGCGCGGCGGCACGGATGTTGACGACCTCCAGCCATACCTGGGCCAGCCGGTGCTTGAGCGCCTGGAATCCGCCGACCGGCCGGTTGAACTGCTTGCGTTCCTTGAGGTAGCGGACCGTCTCGGTCAACGACCAGTCGGCGAGGCCGAGCTGCTCGGAGGCGAGCAGTCCGGCGCCGGCCCGCAGCGCACGCCGTACGGCCGCGGGCCCGTCCGCGGAGAGCTGCCGCGCGGGCGCGGAGTCGAAGGTGACGCGGGCGAGCGGCCGGGTCTGGTCGAGGCTGACCTGCGGGACGATCGTGACGGCGTCCGCGTCGACGGCGTACAGCCCGCCGTCCTCGGCCGGGACGAGCAGGACATCGGCCGCCGCCGCGTCCGCGATGCCCGTCAGCTCCCCGTGCAGGGAGCCGTTCTCCAGCCGTACGGCTTGGTAGGCGCCGCCCGGTCCGACGTTCAGCGGAACGGCGAGGGCGCCCACCGTCCGGCCGGAGGCGAGCGCGGCGAGCAGTTCGGCCGCGACCGGTCCCTCGCAGGCCAGCAGCGCCTCGGTCGCGACCACGGCGCTCGTCAGGTAGGGCACGGGGGCGACCGCGCGGCCCAACTCCTCCAGGACCACGGCGGCTTCGCGGTGCGTGGCACCCTGGCCGCCCTGCTCCTCGGGCACCAGCAGGCCCGCGAGGCCCATGCTCTCCGCGAGGGCCTTCCACAGCTCGGGGTCGTGCGGAGTGCCGGACTCGCTGCGGGTGATCACGTCCGCCGCGGCGCAGCGGTCGGTGAGGAGGTCGCGGACGGCGGCGCGCAGCGCCTCTTCCTCTTCGGTGTAGAGCAGATCCGGCTCGGTGCTCACCTGGCTCATCGGGCGAGGTCCTTCCATGCGACGTCCTTGTCGGTGCGCGGCTCGGACGGCAGGCCGAGGACGCGTTCGGCGACGATGTTCAGCAGGACCTCGCTGGTCCCGCCCTCGATGCTGTTGCCCTTGGAGCGCAGGTAGCGGTATCCGGCGTCCCGGCCGGTGAAGTCGACCAGTTCGGGCCGGCGCATCGTCCAGTCCTCGTACAACAGGCCTTCCTCGCCGAGGAGTTCGACCTCCAGTCCGCTGATCTCCTGGTTCAGCCGGGCGAAGCCGAGCTTCATGCCGGAGCCCTCGTGGCCCGGCTGGCCCTGCGCGAGCTGCTGGCGCAGCCGTTCGCCGGAGAGCCGGGCGACCTCGGCCTCGACCCACAGCCTCAGCAGCCGCTGGTGCGTGTCGTGGGTGCGCAGTTCGGGCCGCTCGCGCCAGGTCTTGGAGACCGGGCCGATCATGCCGCCCTCGCGCGGGATGCGCATGCCGCCGATGGAGACGCGCTCGTTCATCAGGGTGGTCTGCGCGACCCGCCAGCCGTCGCCGACCTCGCCGAGGCGGTGTGCGTCGGGGATGCGGACGTCGGTGAGGAAGACCTCGTTGAACTCGGCCTCGCCGGTGATCTGGCGCAGCGGCCGCACCTCGACGCCCGGGTCGGTCATGTCGCAGATGAAGTAGGTGATGCCCCGGTGCTTGGGCACGTCCGGGTCGGTGCGGGCGATGAGGATGGCCCAGCGGGCGAGGTGGGCGCTGGACGTCCACACCTTCTGCCCGTTGATCACCCACTCTCCCCCGCTCCCGGCCTCGGCGGTGTCCGAGTGGACGGCGCGGGTGCCGAGCGCGGCGAGGTCCGAGCCCGCGCCGGGCTCGCTGAAGAGCTGGCACCACACCTCCTCGCCGACCCACAGGGGCCGCAGGAAGCGCCGCTTCTGCTCCTCCGTGCCGAAGCCGAGGATGGTCGGGGCGGCCATGCCGAGGCCGATGCCGATCCGTCGGGGGTCGTTGTCGGGTGCGCCCGCGGCCGCCAGTTCGGCGTCCACGACGGCCTGGAGGCGGCGCGGGGCGCCGAGTCCGCCGAGGCCCTCGGGGTAGTGCACCCAGGCGAGCCCGGCGTCGAAGCGGGCCCCCAGGAAGTCGAGCCGGTCCGTCTCCCCGGGCGGGTACGCGGCCAGCAGCTCCTGGGTGCGGCGGCGCAGTTCGGCTGCGTCGGTCATGCGGCGGCTCCGTTCTCCAGTGTGGGCACCACGGCGATCCGTCCGGTGGTGACTCCGTCGGCGACCCGCTGCACGGCGGCGGCGGCCCCGCTCAGCGGCACCCGCTCGCTCACCAGCGGCTTGATCGCGCCCCGTGCGGCCAGTTCGGTGAGCTGCTCGTGGCAGTGCAGGACGAGCTTCGGGTTCTTGGTGTTGTACAGGCCCCAGTGCAGGCCGACGATCGCGTAGTTCTTGACGAGGGCGTGATTCAGCGCGGGGCTCGGGATCGACCCGCTCGCGAACCCGACGACCACGATCCGGCCCTCGAAGGCGACGACCTTGGTGGACTGGGTGTAGGCCTCACCGCCCACGGGGTCGTAGATCACGTCCGCGCCGCGTCCGCCGGTCGCCTCCTTGACGGCGGCGATGACGTCCTCGGCGCGCCGGTCGACGACGACGTCACAGCCCAGCTCGCGTGCCACGGCGGCCTTGTCGGCGCCGCCCACGACACCGATGACCCGCGCGCCCGCCGCCTTTCCGAGCTGCACGGCCGCGCTGCCGACCCCTCCGGCGGCCGCGTGGACGAGCAGCGTCTCGCCGGCCTCCAGGCGGGCCCGGCGGTGCAGGCCGAACCAGCCGGTCTGGTAGCCGATGTGCAGGGCCGCGGCCTCGGCGTCGTCGAGGGCGTCGGGGGCCGGCAGCAGGGCGGCGGCGTCCGCGACCGCGTACTCGGCGAAGCCGCCGTGCGGAAGGGCGGGGTTGGCGATCACCCGGCGGCCGTCCTCGGTCTCGCCGCAGATCTCCACTCCCGGTGTGAACGGCAGCGGGGGCCTGACCTGGTACTGGCCGCGGCACATCAGCGCGTCCGGGAAGTTGATGTTCGCGGCGCGCACCTTGAGCAGGACCTGGCCGTCACCGGGCGTCGGCCGATCCACCTCCAGGAGGCGCATCGCCTCTGCGGGCTCGCCGTTCTGGTGCACTTGCCATGCCTGCATGCGGGCCTCCAGGGGACTGTGTCGGCTGACCGGGGTCCACCGCATACTAAGCGGTCGCTTGCCGCCCTGGGAACAGCGGACGCCCCGCGTCTTCACCGAGCCCGGCGCGGGCGCCCGCTGCCGCGCCGCCACCCGCTCTCACAGCTCCTTGGACCGGGCCTTGGGGCGCGCCCGTACGTGCATCCGTTCCCCCTGCGGGCCGAAGAGGCTCAGGAACTCCGCGGGCCCCTCCCCCGCCGACCCGAACCAGTGCGGCACACGGGTGTCGAACTCCGCCGCCTCCCCGGCCTCCAGCACGACGTCGTGCTCGCCGAGGACCACCCGCAGCCGCCCGGAGAGCACGTACAGCCATTCGTAGCCCTCGTGCGTGCGCGGATCGGGTTCCGTCGTCCGTTTCGGTTCGAGCACCTTGTAGGCCTGGAGTCCGCCGGGCTGGCGGGTCAGCGGCCAGTACGTGCGGCCATGGCGCACGATCGGCTCGGCGCGCACCCGGGGATCGCCGACCGGCGGGGCACCGACCAGTTCGTCCAGCGGGACCTGGTGGGCCCGCGCGATGGGCAGCAACAGCTCCAGACTGGGCTTGCGCAGCCCCGACTCCAGGCGCGAGAGCGTGCTCACCGAGATGCCGGTCGCCTCGGACAGCCCGGCCAGGGTCGCCCCGCGTTCCTTCCTGATCCGGCGCAGCCGCGGACCCACCTCGGCGAGGACCTCATCCGTCGCCGCGTCGCCGGTCACCCCGCGCCCGCCGCCGTCGCTCTCGCCCGCACGGGCCGCTTCACTCATCCCTCTATTGCAGAATCGGCAAAGACGTTTGTCAATCCGGCGGGTTCCGGGCGACCTTCTCCGTGGAGGTGGTCACCATGACCGGGACAAAGACAGGAACATCGGCCGGGACGTACGAGGCGGTCGTCGTGGGCGGCGGCACGGCGGGGCTCTCCGCGGCCCTCGTCCTCGGCCGGGCGCGACGCCGGACGCTCGTCGTCGACGAGGGCGCGCCGCGCAACGCGCCCGCCGCGCACATGCAGGGCTATCTGACCCGCGACGGCATGCCGCCCGCCGAGTTCCTCGCCGAGGGCCGGCGGGAGGTCGAGGGGTACGGCGTGGAGATCGTCCGGGGCCGGGCGGTGGACGTCGTCCGGGACGGCGCCGGCGAGTTCGACGTCACGCTCGGGTCCGGGGACACCGTCCACGCGCGCCGGCTGATCGTCACGACGGGTCTGGCCGACGAGTTGCCGTCGGTGCCCGGCGTCGCCGAACGCTTCGGGCGCGATGTGCTGCACTGCCCGTACTGCCACGGCTGGGAGGTCCGCGACGAGGCCTTCGGCGTGCTCGCCGCGACACCGATGAGCGTGCACCAGGCGCTGATGGTCGGCCAGTGGTCGAACGACGTCACGCTGTTCCTGCACACGGTGGCCGAGGACGAGCTCGCGGACGAGGACCTGCGACGGCTCGCCGCCGCCGGGGTCGCCGTGGTGCCCGGCGAGGTGGCGGAGCTGGTGGTCGCCGGGGACCGGCTGACCGGTGTACGGCTCGCGGACGGGACCACGCACGACCGCTCGGTGCTGTTCGTGGCGCCGCGTCCGGTACCGCGGACCGGCCTGCTCGAACGGCTGGGCGCGGAACTGCGGGAGACGCCGTTCGGCAGCTACCCGGTCGTCGACCCGACCGGGCTCACCAGCGTGCCCGGCGTCTGGGCCGCCGGCAACGCCGCCGGTTTCGCGGAGCAGGTGGTGAACGCGGCGAGCGGCGGATACCGCGCGGCGGCCACGCTCAACGGCGAACTCCTGTTCGCGGACCTCGACGCGGCGATCGTGCGCGGGCAGGGCTGAAACACGTCGGCCGGGGGCGCGGACCGGATCCGGTACGGGTGTGAACCGGGCGCTCGCGTTGCACGATGGCTGCATGCTGCTGAGCAGGCTCGCCCATGTGTCCCACGAGGTCGCCGCCGCCTCGGCGCGGTCCCGGAAGACCGCTCTGCTCGCGGAGCTGTTCCGGGACGCCGAGGCGGACGACGCGCCGATCGTGATCCCGTATCTGGCGGGCCGGCTGCCGCAGGGCCGCCTCGGCGTCGGCTGGAAGGTGCTGAGCAGACGGGTCGCCCCCGCCGCCGAACCCACCCTCACCGTGCGCGAGGTGGACGCCCGTCTCACGGCCCTCGGCGAGGTCTCCGGCACCGGTTCGCAAGCCGAACGGGCCCGCCTGGTGGGCGAGTTGATGGAGGCGGCCACGGAGGAGGAACAGCGCTTCCTGTTCGGGCTGCTCACCGGCGAGATGCGCCAGGGCGCGCTGGACGCGCTCGCGGTGGAGGGGCTCGCGGAGGCGACCGGCGCGCCCGCGGGGGACGTACGACGGGCGGTGATGCTGGCGGGTTCCCTGCGGGCGGTGGCGCGGGCCCTGCTCGCGGACGGTCCGGGGGCGCTGGACGGGTTCCGGCTCACCGTCGGGCGCCCGGTGCTGCCGATGCTGGCTCACTCCGCCTCCTCGGTCTCCGAGGCGGTCGCCAGGCTCGGCGCCTGCGCGGTCGAGGAGAAGCTCGACGGTATCCGGGTGCAACTGCACCGGGACGGCGAGGATGTCCGCGTCTACACCCGCACCCTCGACGACATCACCGACCGGCTGCCCGAACTCACCGCAGCGGCCATGGAGTTGCTGGGCGAGCGGTTCATCCTGGACGGCGAGGTGATCGCGCTGGACGACCGGGGGCGGCCGCGTTCCTTCCAGGAGACGGCCGCGCGGGTGGGGTCCCGCGTGGACGTGCCGGCGGCCGCGCGGACCGTGCCCGTCTCCCCCGTCTTCTTCGACGCCCTGTCCGTGGACGGGCGGGACCTGCTGGATCTGCCGTTCACCGACCGGCACGCGGAACTGGCACGGCTGGTGCCCGAGCCGATGCGGGTCCGGCGGACACTCGTGCCGGGGCCGGGCGATGCCGCACGGGCCGAGACTTTTCTCGCCGACGCGCTGGCCCGGGGGCACGAGGGTGTCGTGGTGAAGGCCCTCGACGCCCCCTACGGCGCGGGCCGGCGCGGTGCCGCCTGGCTCAAGGTCAAACCCGTACACACCCTCGACCTGGTGGTCCTGGCGGCCGAATGGGGTCACGGGCGGCGCACCGGCAAGCTCTCGAACCTGCACCTGGGCGCCCGTACCGCCGACGGCTCGTTCGCGATGCTCGGCAAGACGTTCAAGGGCATGACCGACGCGATGCTCACCTGGCAGACCGACCGGTTCCGGGAGCTGGCCGTCTCGGACGACGGCCACGTGGTGACCGTACGGCCCGACCTCGTCGTCGAGATCGCGTACGACGGGCTGCAGCGGTCCACCCGCTATCCGGCCGGTGTCACCCTCCGCTTCGCCCGGGTCGTGCGCTATCGCGAGGACAAGCCGGCGGCCGAGGCCGACACCGTGGACACCCTGCTGGCCGCCCACCCGGAGGTGACGCCATGAGCGCAGCACAGCACGGACGCAGGAGCGCGGGACTCCTGTTGTTCCGGCACACCGACCACGGCATGGAGGTATTGGTCGGCCATATGGGCGGCCCGTACTTCGCGCGGCGCGACGCCGGGGCCTGGACCCTTCCCAAGGGCGAGTACGAGCCCGACGAGACGGCCTGGGACGCCGCCCGCCGTGAGTTCCGGGAGGAGCTCGGGCTGCCGCCGCCCGACGGCGAGGCGCTCGCGCTCGGCGAGGTCACCCAGACGAACGGCAAGGTGGTCACGGCCTGGGCGATCGAGGCGGATCTCGATCCGGCGGCCGTGGTCCCCGGCACGTTCACGATGGAGTGGCCGCCGAAGTCCGGGCGGCGGCAGGAGTTCCCCGAACTCGACCGGGTGGAGTGGATGACCCCGGAGCGGGCCCGCCCTCTGCTCATCAAGGGGCAGACCGTGTTTCTCGACCGGCTGGCGGAGCACTCGGCCTGAGAGCCGGCGTTCGGCCAGCAGCGTCGGCTCACCTCGGGGGCCCGCCCGCGTTGCGCCGCGCGGCACCGCGCGGGAGGGTCGGGGAACAGCCAGCTTTCAGGAGGTCGGCCATGCCCATCGCGACGGTGAACCCGGCGAACGGCGAGACGCTCAAGACGTACGACGCCCTCGGCGCCGAGGAGATCGAGCGCAGGCTCGCTGCCGCCGAGGCCACGTTCCATACATATCGGACCACCTCGTTCGCCGAGCGGGCGCGGCTCATGCACCGCGCGGCCGATCTCCTGGACGAGGATCTCGAGGACATCGGCCGGGTGATGACCACCGAGATGGGCAAGCCGGTCAAGCAGGCCCGGGCGGAGGCCGCCAAGTGCGCCAAGGCCATGCGCTGGTACGCCGACCACGCCGAGGACCTGCTCGCCGACGAACTGGCCGCCCCCGCCGACGCCGCGGACTCCGGGGCCTCCCGGGTCCTCGCGCGCTACCGGCCGCTCGGCCCCGTGCTCGCCGTGATGCCCTGGAACTTCCCGCTCTGGCAGGTGGTGCGCTTCGCCGCGCCCGCGCTGATGGCGGGCAACGTGGGACTGCTCAAACACGCCTCGAACGTTCCGCAGACGGCCCTGTACCTGGAGGACCTGTTCCGTCGCGCGGGCTTCCCCGAGGGCTGCTTCCAGACGCTGCTGATCGGGTCGGGCGCGGTCGAGGGCGTCCTGCGCGACCCGCGGGTCAAGGCGGCCACCCTCACCGGCAGCGAACCGGCCGGCCGGGCGGTCGCCTCGGTCGCCGGGGACGAGGTGAAGAAGACGGTGCTGGAGCTGGGCGGAAGCGACCCGTACGTCGTGATGCCGTCCGCCGATGTGGAGCGCGCGGCGAAGATCGCCGTGACGGCGCGTGCGCAGAACAACGGGCAGTCGTGCATCGCCGCCAAGCGGTTCATCGTGCACGCCGACGTGTTCGACACCTTCGCGGAGCGGTTCGCGGCGGGTATGCGGGCCCTCAAGGTCGGCGACCCGCTGGAGGAGGACACCGAGATCGGGCCGCTCTCCACCGAACAGGGCCGGGCCGACCTGGAGGAGCTCGTCGACGACGCGGTCGAGAACGGCGCGACGGTGCTGTGCGGTGGCGAACGCCCCGACGGTTTCGGCGGCGGCTGGTACTACGCGCCGACCGTGCTCACCGACATCACGCCCGCGATGCGCATCCACCAGGAGGAGACGTTCGGGCCGGTCGCCACGCTGTACCGGGCCTCCGGTCTGGACGAGGCGGTGGCCCTCGCCAACGACACCCCGTTCGGGCTCAGCTCGAACGTGTGGACGCGTGACGAGGCCGAGGTGGAGCGGTTCGTGCGCGATCTGGAGGCGGGCGGGGTGTTCGTCAACGGGATGACGGCCTCACACCCGGCGTTCCCCTTCGGCGGGGAGAAGCGGTCCGGCTACGGACGCGAACTGTCGGGGCACGGAATCCGCGAGTTCTGCAACATCACCACCGTATGGCACGGAGCGTGAGCGTTCCGCAGCTACGATCCCTCGTGTGAACCGCGAAGTGACCCTCCCCCTGATCGTCGACGACCGCGGCACGTTGCAGGTGGCGGCCGCCGACGTCAGCAAGCTGCTGCGCACGGTGGGCGGCCGGTGGCTGCATCTGGTGGAGGCCGGCCAGGACGGCCTCGACGAGGACACGGTGGCCGCTCTCACGATCGAACTGGCCAAACTGGCCGATCGGATCGACGTGGCCTGCATCGCGCACAGCAGCGGCCCGACCGGCCGCTGAACGGGCCGGTGACGGCACCGGACCGGAATGGCTCGGTGACGGCGCCGGACCGGAATGGAGCGGCGGACGCCGTTCCGCTGCCGAACCCCCGGCCCCCGCCGGAGGCCGGGCGGGACCGGCGAGTGTGCCGCGCCCGGCCCGGCCTCCGGCCGGGGCCGGGTTCAGGCGACCCGCTGGTCCAGTTCCCACAGCGCGTGCCAGAACTTCTCCTCGTAGGCCTGAAGCAGCCGCCCGTGGCGCAGGACGTCGTCCAGCGAGATCCGTTCGGCGTCGAGCCCCGCCTGTACGGCGGCCAGTGCCTTGATCTCCAGGTCGGGCGCGGGCTCGGCGAAGAAGTCGAAGAAGCCGCAGACCTCGTCGTCGAAACCGTAGTGACGGCGCAGTGCCTCGGTGATGGTCTCGCAGTAGCCGCCCCAGGCCGCGATGTTGGCGCCGAGCGCGAGGACCACGTCCGCCGGCTCCCCGTTCAGGGCGAGCCAGGCGACGTACGCGGGATAGGCCTGGCAGTCGGCGAGGGGTTCGTACTCCGCCGCCCGCGCCTCGCCGGCTCCCACCGCGACGGCGAACGCGGCGAGCCGGTCCCCGGCCACCACCTCGCCCTCGGCGAGCGTCTCGAAGAAGGCGGCGCTCTCCGCGTCGGCGGCCGACGAGCGTTGGGCCAGATGAACGAACGCGCGGTGATCCGCGGCGATCACATGACGCTGTTCCAGGGCGAGGGCGGCGAGCGTGCCGAGCTGGGCGGCGCCCCGGGCGATCAACGGCAGCAGCCGGTTGGCATGCGGGTCCGGGGCGAGTTTCCCGGTGACGCCCTCCAGCAGTTCCCTGGCCGTCCGCGTCATCACGCGCTCCTTCGGTCCGGCTGACTCCGAGCCCCCGCGACCAGAGTGCACGGTCACCCCCGGTTCCCCGCGGTCCGACGCGAAATCCCAGGTCCGGTGGGGTGACGGCCGCTGCGTCGGACAACGACGTCCGCGCTGCTCCTCGAAAACCCCGCGGACGCCCGGGGCGCCGGTGATCACCGGCGCCCCGTCATGGGAACGGCCCGGACCGCGCGGAGGTGTCAGCGGATCGGCATCCCGGACAGGGTACGGGCGATCACCAGGCGCTGGATCTCGCTGGTGCCTTCGAAGATCGTGTAGATGGCCGCGTCGCGGTGCATGCGCTCCACCGGGTACTCCCGCGTGTAGCCGTTGCCGCCCAGGATCTGGATCGCCTGGCCCGTGACCTTCTTCGCCGTCTCGCTGGCGAACAGCTTCGACATCGAGCCCTCGGCCGCCGTGAACTGCTTGCCGTTGACCGCCATCCAGGACGCCCGCCAGACCAGCAGCCGCGCCGCGTCGATCGAGGTGCGCATGTCGGCGAGCTGGAAGGCGACGCCCTGGTTGTCGATGATCGGGCGGCCGAACTGCTCACGCGTCTTCGCGTAGTCGAGGGCCACCTCGTACGCGGCCCGCGCGGTGCCCACCGCCATGGCGCCGACGGCCGGACGGGAGGCCTCGAAGGTGGCCATGGCGGCGTTCTTCACGCGCTCGCCGCCCCCGGCCCTGGCGCGCTCACGGGCACGGGCGAGGCGCTCGTCGAGCTTCTCCTTGCCGCCGAGCAGGCAGGAGCCGGGGATACGGACGTTCTCCAGGACGACCTCGGCGGTGTGCGAGGCGCGGATGCCGTGCTTCTTGAACTTCTGGCCCTGGGACAGGCCGGGCGTGTTCGGCGGCACGATGAAGGAGGCGTGCCCCTTGGAGCCGAGCTCGGCGTCGACGACCGCGACGACGACGTGGACGTTGGCGA
This sequence comes from Streptomyces sp. NBC_00659, assembly GCF_036226925.1. Lineage (NCBI taxonomy): Bacteria > Bacillati > Actinomycetota > Actinomycetes > Kitasatosporales > Streptomycetaceae > Streptomyces > Streptomyces sp. NBC_00659. The sequence continues at coordinate 1,768,434 of NZ_CP109031.1, forward strand.
TGCCGCCGTTCGTCGCCCAGGTCTTCGTGCCGTTCAGGACCCACTCGTCCTTGGCCTCGTCGTAGACGGCACGCGTACGCATCGAGGCGACGTCGGAGCCGGCGTCGGGCTCGGAGGAGCAGAAGGCGGCGACCTTGACATCGTTGGCATCACCGTACATCTGGGGGATCCAGGTGCCGATCTGCGCCTCGGTGCCGTTGGCGAGGACGCCCACGGCGGCGAGGCCGGTGCCGACGATGGACAGCGCGATGCCCGCGTCGCCCCAGAACAGCTCCTCCATGGCCATCGGTATGCCGAGGCCGGTGGGGTCGAAGTACTGCTGCGCGTAGAAGTCCAGGGAATAGATGCCGACCTTGGCGGCTTCCTGGATGACCGGCCAGGGAGTCTCTTCGCGCTCGTCCCATTCGGCGGCCGCGGGGCGGATGACATCGGCGGCGAAGCCGTGCAGCCAGTCCCGGACCTCCTTCTGTTCGTCGTTGAGCTCCATGGTGAACTCGGCCATGTCCCCTCCAGCGCTGCACTAAACTGTTACTTGCGGTAACTGGAGTGTGTTACCGGCTAGTAGGAAAAGTCAACTCCCGAACTCGGCTCGGGATCCCGTTCGATACCCATACGACGATCAGTGTTAGTTTGCGCAGGCGTCACCGAATCACCACGGGTGGGGAGAGCACATGGACACCACACAGCGGACCGATCAGCAGAGGTCCGCCGACCGCCGCCGGCGCGAACTGCTGGAAGCCGCCGACAGAGTGGTGCTCCGCGACGGCCCCGGGGCCTCCATGAACGCCATCGCCGCCGAGGCCGGCATCACGAAGCCCATCCTGTACCGCCACTTCGGCGACAAGGGTGGTCTGTACGCGGCACTCGCCAAGCGGCACACCGACGCCCTCCTCGAAGCGCTGCGGGCGGCACTGGACGCCCCCGCCGAACGACGTGAGCGCGTGGAGGCGACGCTCGACACGTACTTGGCCGCCATCGAGGCACGGCCGCAGGTCTACCGCTTCCTGATGCATCCGGCGGAGGGCGGCCAGCCGGGCGACGCCGGGTTCGACGTGGGCAAGTACTCGGCGCCCGTACTGCGCCGCATGGGCGAGGAACTGGCCGAGGTCATCGAGGAGCGGGTGGACCTCGGACCGGGCAGCCAGCAGCTGGCGCGGGTGTGGGGCCACGGCATCGTCGGCATGATGCACGCCGCCGGGGACTGGTGGCTCGGCGAACGGCCGTGCACGCGCGCCGAGTTGGTGCGCAGCCTGGCCGACCTGCTGTGGGGCCGCCTCGCGGCGGCGGGCGACCGCGTCGGCGGCCCGGGTTTCTGACCGGGGCTCATGCGGACATCCCGCCAGAAGGCGTGCCGCCCGCCGTAGGAGACGGCCGGCGGCACCGGACGACCCTCAGCCGCTCCAGGAAGCCCGTGCCACCTTGCGCAGAAGACGCCGCCGTCGCCACCCGGTGAGCCGGTCCGCGTACACCCCGCCGTCGAGGTGGTCGCACTCGTGCTGGAGACACCGCGCGAACCAGCCGGTGCCGTGCACCGTGACCGGCTCACCGGTGACCGTCCGGCCCTCGACGACCGCGTGGTCGAAGCGCTCGGTGCCGGCCTCCAGACCGGGCAGCGAGAGACAGCCCTCCGGTCCGCGCAGGACCACACCGTCCGCCTCGACAAGACGGGGGTTCACCACATGTCCGACATGACGGACATCGCCGTCGTCCGGGCAGTCGTACACGAAGACCCTCAGACCGACGCCGATCTGGTTCGCGGCGAGGCCGACGCCCTCGGCGGCGTACATCGTCGCGAACATGTCCTCGACGAGCTCCGCGAGTTGAGGACCAAAATCTGTGACGTCCTCGCAGGCTGTACGCAGGGCGGGGTCACCTAGCAGGATGAGGGGCCGGACGCGCCCGTGGGTGCCGGGGATGGAACCGTGTCGCATGGCGGCAAGGGTACGGTCCTGACAGGCGCGCGCAGGTCGCGTCGGCACCGAGATGGTGCCGCGATTCGGGCCCGTGAGTGGATCTCGATAGGCTGACCCCCACATGTGCCGGGGGCAGGGGCGCGGCGCGTACGCAAGGAGGATCGAGAAACGATGTCAGGCAACTCGGACCCGCTGTCGCCGCGGGCCAAGCTGGCCGTGACGGCGGGCAAGGCGGCGGCAGCCGTCTCGCGAGCCGCCGGACGCGGCAGCGGATCGGTGATCGGCGGCCGGGTGGCGCTCAAGCTCGACCCCGACCTGCTGGCGAGGCTCGCCACGCACCTGGACGTGATCCTGGTGTCGGCGACCAACGGCAAGACCACGACGACCCGGCTGATCGCGGAGGCGCTGCGCGCCGCGGGCCCGGTCGTTTCCAACGCGCTCGGCGCCAACATGCCCGCGGGCATCACCTCGGCGCTGGCCGGCGGCTCGGACGCCAAGTTCGCGGTCATCGAGGTCGACGAGAAGTACCTCGCCGGTGTGGCACGTGACACCGACCCGAAGTGCATCGCGCTGCTGAACCTGTCGCGCGACCAGCTCGACCGGGCCGCCGAGACCCGGATGATGGCCGAGCACTGGCGTGAGGGACTGGCCGGTTCCAAGGCCGTCGTGATCGCCAACGCGGACGACCCGCTGGTCGTCTGGGCCGCGTCCTCCTCGCCGAACGTCATGTGGGTGGCGGCCGGCCAGATGTGGAAGGAAGACGCCTGGTCCTGCCCCTCGTGCGGCGGTGTGATGCAGCGCCCCGGCGACGACTGGTTCTGCGGCGAGTGCGGCTTCCGCCGTCCCACGCCGACCTGGGCCCTGTCCGGGGACCACGTCCTCGACCCGCACGGCTCCGCGTGGCCGATCCACCTCCAGCTGCCGGGCCGCGCCAACAAGGCGAACGCCGCCTCGTCGGCCGCCGTGGCCGCCGTCTTCGGAGTGCCGCCGCAGGTCGCCCTGGAGCGCATGTACCAGGTGCAGGCGGTGGCCGGACGCTACGACGTGGTCCAGTTCATGGAGCGCGATCTGCGTCTGCTGCTCGCCAAGAACCCCGCGGGCTGGCTGGAGACCTTCTCCCTGATCGACCCGCCGCCGACCCCGGTCATCCTCTCGGTGAACGCGCGCGGCGCCGACGGCACCGACACCTCCTGGCTGTGGGACGTCGACTACACCCGCCTGACCGGACACCCGATCTTCGTTCTCGGCGACCGCAAGCTCGACCTCGCCGTCCGCCTCGAAGTCGCCAACCAGCAGTTCCAGGTCTGCGACACCCTCGACCAGGCCGTGCAGATGGCACCGCCCGGACGGATCGAGGTCATCGCGAACTACACCGCATTCCAGGACTTGAGGCGTCGTGTCGGCAACTGAGCCACGGAGGACGAAGAGAATGACTGACAACAGCCTGCGCCTGGTGTGGATCTACCCAGACCTGCTGAGCACCTACGGCGACCAGGGCAACGCCCTGGTCGTGGAGCGCCGGGCGCGTCAGCGCGGCCTCGACGTGGCCCGTGTCGACGTGCGCAGCGACCAGCCGGTCCCGACCTCCGGTGACATCTACCTCATCGGCGGCGGCGAGGACCGGCCGCAGCGGCTGGCCGCGGAGCGGCTGCGCCGCGACGGCGGTCTGGAGCGCGCGGTCGGCAACGGCGCGATCGTGTTCTCCGTCTGCGCCGGCTACCAGATCCTCGGGCACGAGTTCATCAACGACCTCGGCCAGCGCGAGCCGGGCCTCGGCCTGCTCGATGTGGTCTCGGTGCGCGGTGAGGGCGAGCGGTGCGTCGGCGACGTCCTCGGCGACATCGACCCGCGGCTCGGTCTGCCCCAGCTCACCGGCTTCGAGAACCACCAGGGCGTCACCCACCTCGGGCCCACCGCCCGTGCGTTCGCGAACGTGCGGCTCGGCAAGGGCAACGGCACGGGTGACGGCACCGAGGGCGCGTACAACGACACCGTGTTCGGCACGTACATGCACGGGCCCGTCCTCGCCCGCAACCCGCAGATCGCGGACCTGCTGCTGAAGCTGGCCCTCGACGTCAACGCGCTGCCGCCGACCGACGACCGCTGGTACGAGGCGCTGCGTTCCGAGCGCATCTCGTCCGCCCAGCAGCCCGCGTAGGGCCGGCCCGCCCCGACGGGTGAGAGGAACCGTTTCTCGAGGAGGAACGGTTCCTCTTTGCGTTCCCCGAGAAGAACCGTTTCCGCTCCACCGAACAGGCCCGTCCGGCCCCGCCCGGAGCCCGTCTGAAACCGCATCCGCACAGGTGAGCGGGTGCGTCCAGCAGGCGGACGCACGGTAGGGCGCGGGCCCCTCCCGCCGGTAGGGTGGCGGGAATCCTTGCCGGACAACGTGGTCCGGTCCCCGGACCACGTTGAGAAGGTATTTCGGGCTATGCGCATTGGTGTCCTCACGTCCGGCGGCGACTGCCCCGGCCTGAACGCCGTCATCCGGTCGGTCGTACACCGCGCCGTCGTCGACCACGGCGACGAGGTCATCGGCTTCCGGGACGGCTGGAAGGGTCTCCTGGAGTGCGACTACCTCAAGCTCGACCTCGACGCGGTGAGCGGAATCCTGGCTCGCGGCGGCACCATGCTCGGCTCCTCCCGGGTCCAGCCCGCGCATCTGCGTGACGGCGTGGAGCGGGCCAAGGGGCACGTCGCGGACCTCGGGCTCGACGCGATCATCCCGATCGGCGGCGAGGGCACGCTGAAGGCGGCCCGCCTGCTGTCGGACAGCGGCCTGCCGATCGTCGGCGTGCCGAAGACCATCGACAACGACATCGCGGTCACGGACGTCACCTTCGGCTTCGACACGGCCGTCGGTGTCGCGACCGAGGCCCTCGACCGGCTGAAGACCACCGCGGAGTCCCACCAGCGTGTCCTGATCGTGGAGGTCATGGGCCGCCACACCGGCTGGATCGCGCTGCACTCCGGCATGGCCGCGGGCGCCCACGCCATCGTCGTACCGGAGCGGCCCTTCGACATCGAGGAGCTGGCCGCGCGGGTCGGCGAACGGTTCGAGGCGGGCAAGCGGTTCGCCATCGTCGTCGCCGCCGAGGGCGCCAAGCCCCGCGAGGGCTCGATGGAGTACGACGAGGGCGGCAAGGACGTCTACGGCCACGAGCGCTTCGCGGGCATCGCCCGGCAGCTCTCCATCGAGCTGGAGGAACGGCTCGGCAAGGAGGCCCGCCCGGTCATCCTCGGCCACGTGCAGCGGGGCGGCACCCCGACGGCGTACGACCGCGTGCTCGCGACCCGGTTCGGGTGGCACGCCGTGGAGGCCGTGCACCGGGGCGAGTTCGGGAAGATGACCGCGCTGCGCGGCACCGACATCGTGATGGTGTCGCTCGCCGAGGCGGTCGAGACCCTGAAGACGGTTCCGGACGAGCGCTACGCCGAGGCGGAGTGCGTGCTCTGAGACGTACACGGCAGAACCGCCCCCGGTCGCAGTCGCGGCCGGGGGCGGTTCTACTCTGGTGCGGACAGACAGCGCACAACCTCCCCCAGTGCCTTAAAAGGGCAGGCCTTGAAAGGGCAGGGGAGGCACCCCAGAAACAGGAGCCGGCGGATGGATCACAGCGGGCACGGCATGACCATGGATCTGCCGCCGTTCACGCTGGGGCGGGGGCTCGAGTGGTCCGCGGACCCGTTCTTCCTCGTCGCGTGCCTGCTCGGGCTCGGCCTGTACGGCTGGGGAGCCGTCCGGCTCGCCCGGCGCGGCGACGCCTGGTCGTGGGGCCGTACGGCCTCCTTCGTCATCGGCGTGCTGACCGTGATGCTCGTCATGTGCACCAGGCTGAACGACTACGGCATGGTCATGTTCAGCGTGCACATGGTCCAGCACATGGTGATCAGCATGCTGTCCCCGATCCTGATCCTGCTCGGGGCGCCGGTCACGCTGGCGCTGCGCGCGCTGCCGGTGGCCGCGAAGCGGGGCAGCAAGGGTCCGCGTGAACTGCTGCTGATGTTCCTGCACAGCCGGTACATGCGGGTCGTCACGCACCCGGCGTTCACCATCCCGATGTTCATCGCGAGCCTGTACGCGCTGTACTTCTCCCCCATCTTCGACTTCCTGATGGGCTCCACCGCGGGCCACATCGTGATGATGTGCCACTTCCTCGCCGTCGGGCTGGTCTTCTTCTGGCCGATCATGGGCGTGGACCCCGGCCCGCACCGCCCGGGCTATCTGATGCGGATGCTGGAGCTGTTCGCGGGGATGCCGTTCCACGCGTTCTTCGGCATCGCGCTGATGATGGCCTCGGGCCCGATGGTGGAGTCGTACAAGAATCCGCCGGCCTCCCTCGGCATCGACGCGCTCGCCGACCAGACCGCCGCCGGCGGGATCGCCTGGGCGTTCAGCGAGATCCCCTCCGTCCTCGTCCTGCTCGCGCTGCTCTTCCAGTGGTACAACTCCGAGCAGCGGCAGGCCAAGCGCATGGACCGCGCCGCCGACCGGGACGGCGACAAGGAACTCGAGGCCTACAACGCCTATCTGGCCTCGCTCAACGCACGCAGCCGCTGAATTCCGGCTCCGCCCAGGGGACCGGGAGTCCGCACGGCCCTGGCGAAGCGCGTCCCTCCGGGTGAAAATGGCCCCAAAGGTCACGGCCCGCGCCGCGGACCCGCCTGGAGGAGGGTGCTGCGATGCCCGGTTCGACGAAGACGATGGGGGTGCTCACCGTGGGCGGGCTCGTCGTGGTGACGGCCTACACGGTGGCGCTGGGCAGCAACGGCTGGCTGTGGTTCGGCTGGGTCGTGCTCGGCCTGATCACCCTGGGGATGGTGGCCTCCCGCGGCACCTGACCGCGAGCCCGTCGCACCGGCCGGGCTTCTCCCCGGTCCGCCGGGTCCGTCCGCCGGGTCACCCTTCACCGCCGGGGGCGGTCGGCCCGTCACAGCCGTGGCCGGCCGGCCGCCGAGTGCACGCCGGGCTGGTACTTGGGGAGCCGGGCGGTGATCTTCATTCCCGCTCCCACCGCGGTCTCGATGACCAGGCCGTGATCATCGCCGTACACCTGGCGCAGCCGTTCGTCGACGTTGGAGAGGCCTATCCCACCGGAGGGGCTGGCCTCGCCGGACAGGATGCGGCGCAGCCGTTCGGGGTCCATGCCCACGCCGTTGTCCTCGATGACCACGAGCGCCTCCGCACCGGCGTCCTGCGCCGTGATGCTGATGTGGCTCTTGTCGGTCTTGCCCTCGAGTCCGTGCTTGACGGCGTTCTCCACCAGGGGCTGGAGGCAGAGGAAGGGCAGCGCGACCGGCAGCACCTCGGGTGCGATCTGGAGGGTGACGGACAGCCGCTCGCCGAAGCGGGCCCGGACGAGTGCCAGGTAGTGGTCGATGGCGTGCAGCTCGTCGGCGAGCGTGGTGAAGTCGCCGTGCCTGCGGAACGAGTAGCGGGTGAAGTCGGCGAACTCCAGAAGGAGCTCGCGGGCGCGCTCCGGGTCGGTGCGGACGAACGAGGCGATCACGGCGAGCGAGTTGAAGATGAAGTGCGGGGATATCTGGGCGCGCAGCGCCTTGATCTCCGCCTCGATCAGCCGTGTCCGGGACCGGTCGAGGTCGGCCAGCTCCAGTTGGACGGAGACCCAGCGCGCGACCTCGCCGGCGGCGCGTACGAGGACCGCGGACTCGCGGGGCGCGCAGGCGACGAGTGCTCCGTGCACCCGTTCGTCGACGGTGAGCGGTGCGACGACGGCCCAGCGCAGCGGGCAGTCGGGCTCGTCGCAGGTCAGCCTGAAGGCCTCTCCCCGGCCGGTCTCCAGCGGGCCGCCGAGACGTTCCATGACCTCGGTGCGGTGATGGGCGCCGACGCCGTCCCAGGCGAGTACCGTCTCCTGGTCGGTCAGGCACAGGGCGTCCGTGCCGAGCAGGGTGCGCAGCCGGCGGGCGGACCGGCGGGCCGTCTCCTCGGTGAGTCCGGCACGGAGCGGGGGCGCGGCGAGCGAGGCGGTGTGCAGGGTCTCGAAGGTGGCGTGCTCGACCGGGGTGCCGAGTCCGCCGAGGTTCTCGGGCCGCGCGGTACGCCTGCCGAGCCAGAACCCGGCCGCCAGCAAGGGGAGCACGGCCACACACAGCCCGGCGATGAATCCGCTCACCGGCTCACCGTCCCGTCCACGAACCCGCACCGGCACCGGCACCCGTACCCACGCCTGCACGAAGGCCCGGACGACCACCGGTCCCGTAGCACCCCGAGCCGGGGCCCCTCACCGCTCGGCCCCTCACCGCTCGGCCCCTCACCGCTCGGCCCGTCGGCCGGGGCCCTCATGGTCCGGCCTCCTTCGTGGCCGCCGTCATGCCCGCCGCCGCGCCCGCTGTCCCGCCGACCGCCGCGCGGACCTGGCCGTCAGTGAGTTCCTCCGGGAGGTGGAAGCGGGCGAGGATCGCCGCCGTGCCGGCCGGTACGCGGGCGGCGGTGGCCAGCGAGACCAGCACCATGGTCACGAAGCCGAGCGGCACCGACCAGAGCGCCGGCCAGGCGAGCAGGGCGCGCAGGGAGCCCGTCGTCCCCGGATAGCCGGCCATGGTGGCGCCGACGGCGACGAGGGCCGCGCCGCCGCCGCCGATCATCCCGGCCGCCGCCCCGGGCGGGGTGAGCCGCCGCCACCAGATGCCGAGGACCAGCAGCGGGCAGAAGGAGGACGCGGACACCGCGAACGCGAGCCCCACCGCGTCGGCGACGGGCAGCCCTCCCACCAGCATGCTCGCGGCGAGCGGTACGGCCATCGCCAGGACGGTGCCGAGCCGGAAGTGCCGTACACCTCGGGAGGGCAGGACGTCCTGGGTGAGCACCCCGGCGACCGCCATGGTGAGCCCGGACGCCGTCGAGAGGAACGCGGCGAAGGCACCGCCCGCGACGAGCGCCCCGAGCAGGTCCGCGCCGGCTCCGCCGATCATCCGGTCGGGCAGCAGGAGGACGGCGGCGTCCGCGTCGCCGGTGAGGCTGAGTTCGGGGGCGTACAGCCGGCCCAGCGCCCCGTAGACGGGCGGCAGGAGGTAGAAGGCGCCGATCAGGCCGAGTACGGCGACGGTGGTGCGGCGAGCGGCGACTCCGTGCGGGCTGGTGTAGAAGCGGACGACGACGTGCGGGAGGCCCATCGTGCCGAGGAAGGTGGCGAGGATCAGGCCGTAGGTGGCGTAGAGCGGGCGTTCCTCGCGGCCGGCGGCCGGGGAGGTCGCCAGGGCGTCGTCGCTGCCGCGTTCGGCCGCCGGGACCGGAGTACCCCGGTCGAAGGTCAGCCGGGTGCCGCCGTCGATGCGGTGGGTGCCCCGCGGGAGCCGGACGCGCGTGGCCTCGTACCGCCGGCCGTCGACCGTGCCCGTGGCGGTGACGGTCAGTGGCCGGGTGAGCTTCAGGTCGAGTGTGGAATCGACCTGAACGAGGCCCTGTTCGCGGAAGGCCGGCGGTTCCTCGAAGGCGTCGCGGGGGGCGCCGTGGGACTGCCAGGCGAGGATCAGGAAGAGCGCGGGCACGAGCAGGGCGGTGAGCTTGAGCCAGTACTGGAAGGCCTGGACGAAAGTGATGCTGCGCATGCCGCCCGCGGCGACCGTGGCCACCACGACGACAGCGACCAGCACCCCGCCGAACCAGTCGGGCGCGTCGGTCAGCACGGCCAACGTCAGCCCCGCACCCTGGAGTTGAGGCAGCAGATAGAGCCAGCCGACGCCGACGACGAACGCCCCGGCGAGCCGTCTGACGGCCTGGGAGCCGAGCCGGGCCTCCGCGAAGTCGGGCAGGGTGTAGGCGCCGGAGCGGCGCAGGGGTGCCGCGACGAAGAGGAGCAGCACGAGATAGCCGGCGGTGTAGCCGACCGGGTACCAGAGCATGTCGGGGCCCTGGACGAGCACCAGGCCGGCGATGCCCAGGAAGGAGGCGGCGGAGAGGTATTCGCCGCTGATCGCGGCCGCGTTGAGCCGGGGTCCGACGGTGCGCGAGGCGACGTAGAAGTCGGAGGTGGTCCGGGAGATGCGCAGCCCGAACGCGCCGACCAGGACGGTCGCGAGGACGACGAGGGCGACGGCGGGAACGGAGTAGTTCTCGTTCACGGTTCAGCGGTCCTCGACCAGGCGCACGAGGTCCCTCTCGTTGCGTTCCGCTCGCCGGACGTACCAGCGGGCGAGCAGCACGAGCGGCGGGTAGAGGCAGAAGCCGAGGACGGCCCATTCCAGGGTGGCTCCGTCCGGCATCGCGGCGAAGACCAGCGGCAGTGGTCCGACGAGCAGGACCAGAACCGCGAACGTGACGCATGCGGCCCGGAGTTGACTGCGCATCAGGGAACGCACATAGGTGTGGCCGAGGGTGGTCTGTTCGTCGATCTCGGTCCTCGGCCGGTAGTAGCCGGACGTCCGGCGAGCGCGCCGGGGCGCTCCGGTGACGACCACGCGGCGTTCGGTGGGGTCCTGCGGCACGCTGGTGCTCCTCAGCTCGTGGTCCGGCGCAGCAGCAGATCGCGCAGTTGGCGGGCGTGGCGGCGGCTGACCTGGAGTTCGACGGAGTCGACGAGGACGCTCACCGTGCCCGCGTCCAGGCGGAGTTCGCCGATGTGGCGCAGGGCGACGAGGTGGCGCCGGTGGATGCGGACGAAGCCGCGGGGGCGCCAGCGTTCCTCGAGGGTGGACAGCGGGATGCGGACCAGGTGGCTGCCCTGTGCGGTGTGCAGCCGGGCGTAGTCGCCGTGGGCCTCGACGTGGGTGATGTCCTCGACGGCCACGAAGCGTGTCACTCCGCCGAGTTCGACGGATATGTGGTCGGGGTCGGGCTCGTGGACGGGGATCAGGGGTGCGGTGTCCCGTAGTTGGGCCGCCCTGCGGACCGCCTCGGCGAGCCGTTCGCGGCGTACGGGCTTCAGGACGTAGTCGACGGCCTTGAGTTCGAAGGCCTGCACGGCGAACCCCTCGTGGGCGGTGACGAACACGACGAGCGGCGGCTGGGCGAACCCGCCGAGCAGCCGGGCCAGGTCGAGCCCGTCCAGGCCGGGCATGTGGATGTCGAGGAAGACGACGTCGATCGCCTCGGGGCCGCCGGGGCCCGACTGGAGGGCCCGGTTGATGCGGCGCAGCGCCTCGGTCGCGTCGCTCGCGCCCTCGGCGCTGCCGACCCGGGGATCGGCGTTGAGCAGATACAGCAGCTCTTCGAGGGAGGGTTGTTCGTCGTCGACGGCGAGCGCGCGCAGCATGAGAGTGGAGTGTAGGAGCGATTCGCGTGGCTGGACATGTGCGGGACACGGCCGTCGCCGCCGGCCGGGTGGTGGTCGCCGCTGGATACAGTGCGCCTATGAGCAGCAAGCCCGCGATGTTCGACGAGCTCGACCGCAAGATCGTCACAGCCCTGATGGCCAATGCCCGGACGAGCTTCGCGGAGATCGGCGCGGCGATCGGACTGTCCGCGACGGCGGTCAAGCGCCGTGTCGACCGGCTGCGCGAGACCGGCGTGATCACCGGGTTCACGGCCACGGTGAAGCCCGCGGCGCTCGGCTGGCGCACCGAGGCCTACGTGGAGGTGTACTGCGAGGGCGCGGCCCCGCCCAGGCGGCTGGCGGAGGTGGTGCGCAACCATCCGGAGATCACCGCGGCGATGACGGTGACCGGGGGCGCGGACGCGCTGCTGCATGTACGGGCCGTCGACGTGGAGCACTTCGAGGAGGTGCTGGAGCGCATCCGGGTGGAGCCGTTCATCCGGAAGACGGTCAGCTACATGGTGCTGTCCCATCTGCTGCCCGAGGCCCCGGAGGCCGGGGCGACGCACGCGGCTCCCGATGACGCAGGAAACGTGCGCTGAACCTGCCGATCACGCAGCGGTCCTGCGTATACACGCAGCTCTCGTCGCTTGTCGTGCCTGGCCCTCGCTTCTTACCGTGGAGGCATCCCACCAGCCGACACCGCAGGAAGCGGAGGAACCTCTCTGTGCCCGAAAGCCGTGTGCCGCGCCCCCGGCGCTTCCTCGTCTGCGACCCCAGACACTTCGCCGTGCAGTACGCGATCAACCCATGGATGCGTCCCGACACCCCCGTGGACGCCGATCTCGCGCGAGATCAGTGGCAGGCGCTGATCAGCGCCTATCGCGCGCACGGCCACACCGTCGACTCCGTCGAACCGGTTCCCGGGCTTCCCGACATGGTCTTCGCAGCGAACTGCGCGCTCGTCCTGGGCGGCCGTGTCTTCGGCTCGTCCTTCCACGCACCCGAGCGCCGCCCCGAGTCCACCGCGTACGAGACCTGGTTCAAGACGGCCGGTTTCGACGTCTACCGCCCGGAGTCGGTGTGCGAGGGCGAGGGCGACCTCGTCCCGACGAGCCGCTACATCCTCGCCGGTACGGGATTTCGCACCACGCCCGAGGCCCATCGCGAGGTCCAGGAGTTCTTCGGCGTCCCGGTCATCGGCCTGCGCCTGGTGGATCCGCACTTCTACCACCTGGACACCGCGCTCTTCGTCCTCGACGGCGACAACATCGCGTACTACCCGGAGGCGTTCTCGCCGGGCAGCCGCGAGGTGCTGAGCCGGCTGTTCCCCGACGCGGTGCTCGCCACCCGTGAGGACGCCCTCGCCTTCGGCCTCAACTCCGTCTCGGACGGCCGCCACGTCTTCATCGCGCCGCGCGCCGAGGCCCTCGCCGGCCAGCTCGTCCGCCACGGCTACGTCCCCGTCCCCGTCGACCTGTCGGAGCTCCACAAGGCCGGCGGCGGCATCAAGTGCTGCACACAGGAGATCCGTTCATGACCGCTCCCGCCCGTGCGACCGAGCCCGCCGGCGCAGGCGCCCGCAGCTCCGAGGAACTGATCCGGGCCGAGGGCCCCGTCCTGGCGCACAACTACCACCCGCTGCCCGTGGTCGTCGCGCACGCCGAGGGCACCTGGGTCGAGGATGTGGAGGGGCGGCGCTATCTCGACATGCTGGCGGGCTACTCCGCGCTCAACTTCGGCCACCGCAACCCGGTGCTGATCGAGGCGGCGCACCGCCAGCTCGACCGGCTCACCCTGACCTCACGGGCCTTCCACAACGACCAGTTGGCCGGATTCGCCGAGTCCCTGGCCGCGTTGACGGGCCTGGACATGGTCCTGCCGATGAACACGGGCGCCGAGGCGGTGGAGAGCGCCATCAAGGTGGCCCGCAAGTGGGCGTACGAGGTGAAGGGCGTCGAGCCGGGCCGGGCCACCATCGTGGTGGCGGCCGACAACTTCCACGGCCGTACGACCACGATCGTCAGCTTCTCCACGGACGAGACGGCCCGTACCGGCTTCGGGCCCTTCACGCCCGGCTTCCGGGTCGTGCCGTACAACGACCTGGCCGCGCTCGAAGCGGCGATCGACGAGACGACGGCAGCGGTGCTGCTCGAGCCCATCCAGGGCGAGGCGGGCGTGGTCATCCCGGACGACGGCTATCTCGCCGGCGTCCGCGAGCTCACCCGCCGCACCGGCTGCCTCTTCGTCGCGGACGAGATCCAGTCAGGGCTCGGCCGCACCGGCACCACTCTGGCGGTGGAACACGAGTCGGTCGTCCCCGACCTGCTGCTGCTCGGCAAGGCGCTCGGCGGCGGCATCGTGCCGGTCTCCGCGGTGGTCGGCCGCCGGGACGTGCTGAGTGTGCTGCGTCCGGGTGAGCACGGTTCCACCTTCGGCGGCAATCCGCTGGCCGCGGCGGTCGGTTCGGCGGTCGTGGGCCTGCTGGAGACCGGCGAGTACCAGCGCACGGCGGCCGAGCTGGGCGCCGTGCTGCGGGACGGGCTGACGGCCCTGGTGGGCCGGGGCGTCGAGGGCTTCCGGTCACGGGGGCTGTGGGCGGGCGTCGACATCGATCCCTCCATCGGCACGGGCCGCGAGATCAGCCAGGGCCTGATGAACGAGGGAATTCTGGTCAAGGACACCCACGGTTCGACCATCCGGCTGGCGCCGCCGCTGACCATCACGGCCGCGGAACTCCGGTCGGCTCTCGGGTCTCTCGAGAAAGTTCTGACGCAAGGAGTCTGATACCGGCCAAGAGGCCACAGAGAGTGACACCACGCTGGTTACGCCCGGCGACGGCCGCGCCTACACTGATCGCTCCCGGGGAAAACGAGGAGTGCCCCAGTGTTCTATTACGTGCTCAAGTACGTGCTTCTGGGTCCGTTGCTGCGAGTGGCCTTCCGGCCCCGGATCGAGGGCCTTGAGCACGTACCGTCGTCGGGCCGGGCCATCGTGGCCGGCAATCATCTGTCCTTCGCGGACCACTTCCTGATGCCGGCGATCCTGAAGCGCCGGATCACCTTCCTGGCGAAAGCCGAGTACTTCACCGGACCCGGTATCAAGGGGCGGCTGACGGCGGCGTTCTTCCGCAGCATCGGACAGATTCCGGTGGACCGGTCGGGCAAGGAAGCGGGACAGGCCGCCATCCGCGAGGGCCTCGGCGTGCTGAACAAGGACGAGCTGCTCGGGATCTACCCCGAGGGCACCCGCTCGCACGACGGACGCCTCTACAAGGGCAAGGTGGGTGTCGCGGTGATGGCCCTGCGGGCTCAGGCCCCGGTCGTCCCCTGCGCGATGATCGGCACCTTCGAGGCCCAGCCCCCGGGCAGGAAGCTCCCGCGGATCCACCCCGTGGTGATCCGCTTCGGCAAGCCGCTCGACTTCTCGCGCTACGCCGGGATGGAGGGCGAGAAGGCCATCCTGCGCGCCATCACCGACGAGATCATGTACGCCATCCTGGCGCTCTCCGAGCAGGAGTACGTCGACCGGTACGCGGCCGACGTCAAGGCCGAGGAAGCGGCGGAGAGGGCCGAGGCGAGCCGCAAGTTCCCCCGAATGCCGATGAGTTGACCCGACCGGGAACCTACCTGTACGTCCTGTACGTTTCTTACGTATGAGACGTGCTGTGGTGATCGGAGCGACAGGACAGATCGGACGCGCGGCCGTGACGGCGCTCGCCCGGGACGGCTGGGAGGTGACGGCCGCTTCGCGCGGCGGCCGTCGCGACGACGGCTGGCCCGCCGGGGTGCGCACGGCGGCGCTCGACCGGGAGGACGACACCGCGTTGGCCGCGGCGGTCGGCGACGGCTGCGACGTGCTCGTGGACATCGTCGCGTACGGAGCGGACCACGCACGGCAGTTGACGGAGCTCGCCGGCCGGGTGGGCTCGGCCGTCGTCATCTCCAGTGTGTCGGTGTACGAGGACGACAAGGGGCGCGGTTTCGACACGCAGTCGGAGCCGGACGGCTTCCCCGCGTATCCCGTGCCGATCCCGGAGAACCAGGGGACCGCCCGACCCGGTGAGGCCACGTACAGCACACGCAAGGCGGCCCTGGAGTGTGAACTCCTCGCCGCGGGCGACCGGTTGCCGACGACGCTGTTGCGGGCGGGAGCCGTCCACGGCCCGTACGGCCGCACGCCCCGCGAGCTGTATGCCGTCAAGCGCAATCTGGACGGACGCCGCAGGCGGATCCTCGCGTACGGCGGCGCGAGCCGTTTCCATCCGGTGAGCGTCCACACCCTCGCCGAGCTGATCCGGCTGGCCGCCGCACGACCGGGCTCGCGCGTCCTGAACGCCTGTGACCCCGACGCGCCGACCGTGGCCGAGATCGTCCGGGCGATCGACGTGGTGATGGGCGCCCGGACGGAGGACGTTCTCGTCGACGGGCCTCCCCCGTCCCCGACGGTTGGCGACACTCCCTGGTCGGTCCCCCTGCCCGTGGTCTGCGACATGAGCGCCGCCGAGAGGGAGCTGGGCTACCGCCCCGTGACCCGGTACGCCGACAGGCTCCCGGAGACGGTCGCCTCGATCGAGCGGCACCTCGCGGGGAAGGACTGGCGTGAGGCGTATCCCGCGATGGCCAGGAACTACGGGGACCTCTTCGACTACGCGGCGGAGGACGCCTGGCTCTCCTCCTGAGGCGGCGCCGTCACGGCGTACGCCGGAGGGGGCGGCCGGTCGGACCGGCCGCCCCCTCGTGGGCGAGTACTACGGCTGCGGAGTGGCGTGCGGCGTGCACGTCACGTCGGCGGCGTCCGTCTTGCCGGTGAGCAGGTAGGAGTCCACCCGCCCGTTGATGCACGGGTTGACCAGTCCGGTCACACCGTGCGAGCCCGCGCCCTGCTCGGTGATCAGGCGGGAGCCCTTGAACCGCTTGTGCAGCTCGACGGCACCGACGTACGGGGTGGCGGCGTCATTGGTGGACTGCACGATGAGGACGGCGGGCAGGCCCTTGCCGGTCTTCACCTCCACCGGGGACTGCTGCTTGACCCCCCAGGTGGCGCACGGAAGGTTCATCCATGCGTTGGCCCAGGTCATGAAGGGATATTCGGCGTTGAGCCGCGTGTTGTCCCGGTCCCACTTCTTCCAACTGGTGGGCCACTGCGCGTCGGTGCACTCGACGGCCGTGTACACGGCGTTGCCGTTCTCCGAGGAGATGTTGCCCGCCGTGTCCGTGAGGTCGGGGGACGCGGCGTCGACGAGCGCCTGGGTGTCACCGGCGGCGTACTTGCTGAACACCGAGGCGACCGGCACCCACGAGGAGTCGTAGTACGGAGCGCTCTGGAAGAAGGAGATCAGCTCGGCGGGGCCGACGACTCCGCCCAGCGGGCTCTTCTTCGCGGTGGCGCGCAGCTTCAGCCACTGGTCCTGCACCTTGGCGCGGGTGTCACCGAGGTGGAAGGTGGCGTCGTTCTTGGCGACCCAGTCCTCCCAGTCCTTCCAGCGGCCCTCGAAGGCGATGTCCTGCTCCAGGTTGGCCTGGTACCAGATGTTGTCGCGCGACGGGTTGACGACGCTGTCGACGATCATGCGGCGCACGTGGCCCGGGAACAGCGTGCCGTAGACGGCGCCGAGGTAGGTGCCGTAGGAGACGCCCAGGAAGTTGAGCTTCTTCTCGCCGAGCGCGGCCCGGATGACGTCGAGGTCGCGTGCCGTGTTGGGCGTGGTCATCTGCGCCAGCACGGCCTTGCCGCTGCGCTCGGCGCAGCCGTCGGCGTACTCCGCGGCCAGCTTGCGCTGGGCCCGCTTGTCGGCCTCGGAGTCCGGGACCGGGTCCGCCTTGGGCGCCTTGACGAACTCCTGCGGGTCGATGCAGGAGATGGGCGCCGAGTGGCCGACTCCGCGCGGGTCGAAGCCCACGAAGTCGTACGCCTTGGCGGTGTTCGCCCACAGCGGGGCCTTGGTGGTGACACGGCGCGGGAAGCGCATGCCGGAGCCACCGGGGCCGCCCGGGTTGTAGACGAGCGCGCCCTGGCGCTCCGCCTTGGTACCGGTGTTCCCGATGCGGTCCACGGCCAGTTTGATCTGCTTGCCGTAAGGGTGCGCGTAGTCCAGCGGGACGCTCACCCAGCCGCACTGGATCGGCTTCTCGAAGCCCCAGTCGGCCGGGCAGTCCTGCCAGTCGATCCCGGCCTTGGCGGCCCGCTCGGCGGCGATGGCCGCTCCGCGCTGCTCGCGGTTCTGCCCGTAGCTCCGGCCGTCCCGCGAGTCGGCGGTGGCCGACGGAGCAGCGACGGCTCCGGCTATCAGGGTCGCGGTGACGAGCGCTCCGGCCGAACCGAGCGCTGCCACCCGCTTCGTGGGTCCATTGGACCTCAAGTGTGACCTCCCCGTACATCGTTGCGATGGATACGGGGATCCTTTCTGCTGTGAGGTCCCTGGCAACAGACGTGACCGGTGTTCTTTACCAATCCGATAGCCGGTACGACGTGTTCCGGTGAGCGGTGAACCTGATGTGAAAGGCCATTCCGGGCAACATAGTTGACGTCACATCAGTTCACGCAGCGCTTCGTCCAGCACCCGTCGCAGCAGCAGCGCGTCGGGGGCCAGTGCCGTCACGAGCACGGCGGGTCCGGCGAGCGGGGTGAGCGCGGCGTACTCCCCGAGCGGTCGCGCCGCCGGCGCGGCCCTCTCGAACTCCGGTCGTACGACGACGAGCTGTCCGAGAGCCCGATGCCCGGCGAGGACAGCGGGCCCGTCCCAGCCGCCGGGCGCACCCGGACCGCAGGCCACCTCCTGGTCGAGCAGGGCCCGTCCGTCGCGTCGCACGGTGAGACGGCTGGTGAGCCGCCCGGGTTCCTCACCGACGCGCCCGAGCACCTGTTCCTCCCGGAAGACGAGCCGGGCGCCGGGTTCGAGGTCGACGCGCGAGGCGACGGAGAGATCGCTGCCGCCCGCGGAGATCAGCTGTTCGGGCAGCCAGCACAGTTCACCTCCGTCGGCCACGTTCAGGCGCACGTCGTAGCGGGCCTCCCCTTTTGCCTGGCCGGGCAGCGCGATGGTGGCGGCGGCCGAGCCGACCCGCAGTCGCGCGCCCGGACCGACCCGGGCCTCGACGGCGAGGTGATCCCCGCCGAGCGGTCCGCTCATCGCCCCGACCAGCATCACGCGCGCCTCGGACCCGCCGCTCCGGATCCGGCGCAGGGCGAGCGGCCCCTCTCCGTCCAGCACCGGCAGCGAGGTCCCGCCCCGGCCGTCGTCCCTGGCCTCGATCCGCGCCGTGGCGCGCACTCCCGCCGTCGTCATGCCGTCCACGCCACGAGTCGTTCCCGCACCCAGCCGGCGACCGCCGTGACACCGGCCTCGGTCCGCAACGACTGGAAGACCACGGGCAGTTCGGCCCGCTGCGCCTTGGCGTCGGTGGCCATCCGCCCCAGGTCGGAGCCCACGTACGGCGCCAGGTCGGTCTTGTTCACGACGAGCAGGTCGGCCGTCGTGACACCGGGCCCGCCCTTGCGCGGGATGTCGTCCCCGCCCGCGACGTCGATCACGAAGATCTGCGCGTCGACGAGTCCCCTGGAGAAGGTCGCGGTGAGGTTGTCGCCGCCGGACTCCACGAGGATCAGATCCAGCGGCCCGATCTCGTCCTCCAGGTCCTCCACCGCTTCGAGGTTGGCGGAGATGTCGTCCCGGATCGCGGTGTGCGGGCAGGCGCCCGTCTCGACGGCGGTGATCCTCTCGGGGGGCAGTACCGCCTCCCGCAGCAGGAATTCCGCGTCCTCGCGGGTGTAGATGTCGTTGGTGACGACGGCGAGGGACAGTTCGTCGCGCAGCGCCCGGCAGAGCGCGGCGACGGTGGCGGTCTTCCCGGAGCCGACGGGGCCGCCGAGCCCGATGCGCAGGGCACGGCGCCTTCCGTCGGGTCGTCGGGCGTCGGCACTGACCGCGGACGGCCCGTGGTGAGAGTGGTCGAGATGCACGGTGCGGCTCCAGCTTCGTTCGGCACGTTGGTGTTGGGGTGGGGTGGGGTGGGGTGGGGGTGGCAAACGGAGTCGGTGACACCCCCCGGAGGCCGGGTGCCCGACCGGTCGACGGGCACCGACACCTGCGGGCGGAATACCCCGAGGACGCGGCCCGTCCGACTTCGGGCCGCTGCCGGGCTCCTTGCTCCTTGCTCCTTGCTCCTTGAGCGTGACGTCCCGCGAACGTCCGCAAAGCGAAGCCCCTGGGGAGCCCGGAGCCGGCGGCGGGACGGTCGGCGGGCTCCCGAGGGGCCCGAGAGCCCGCGTCCGCTAGGAGGCGAAGAGCCGCACCGGCCAGGCCGCGTGCGCCTCCGCGCCGATCTCCAGCAGCGGTGCCGACGCCGCGGGAAGCGCCTCGACGCCGTCGTCGAGGACCCGCCGTGCCGCACTCGCCGCCGCGTGGGCGACGACGTCCAGTTCCGGTGCGAGCCGGGCCAGTGCGGCCGTCGCGTCGAACGGGTCGAGGCTCAGCAGCCGCACCGTCGCCGACGCGGGCCCGCTGACGCACTCGTACGCGGAGCAGTACGCGGCGTCCTCGGGCCCCAGTCCGGCGGCCCGCGCGGTCACGCCCAGCACGACCGGCTGATGCGCCCCCTTGGGGAACTCCCGCGCCAGCGCGTCGAGTTCGGCAGAGGGCCAGGTCGCCCTGGCCGCCCGCACGAGCTGCCGTCCCAGCCGCCGCGCGGTGACCCGCAGGGCGAGCGAGGGCGTACGGGCGTCGGCGGCCGCGTCCAGGGCCACCGGATCGACCCCGAGTACGGCCGCCGCGGCCAGCGCGGCCGAGACGAGTCCGCTCGTGTGCAGCCGGCCCCGGCAGAAGTCCTCCAGGTCCGCCGCCCCGGTGATCCGTCCGGCCTTGACGGCCGCCTCGGCCCCGCCGGAGTGCGCGTGCCCTCCGGCGGGAAAGCGGCCGTCGGCCAGGACGAGGAGTGCTGCCCGGGACATCAGAAGAGGAAGTAACGCTGGGCCATGGGCAGTTCGGCGGCGGGAGTCGCCTCGACGAGCTCCCCGTCGATGTGCACGGCGAAGCTGTCGGGGTCGATCCGCACGTCGGGCCGTGCGTCGTTCTCCCGCATGTCGGCCTTGGTCACCGCCCGCGTGGACTCGATGGCGACGAACCGCTTGCCGAGCGAGAGCCGCTCCGGCAGCCCGTCCTCGATGGCCAGCGGTGCCACGAAGTTGAAGGAGTTCGCGGCCGGAGCCCGCCCGATCGCCCCGAACATCGGCCGGGGCAGGACCGGTTGCGGTGTCGGGATGGACGCGTTGGCGTCGCCCATCTGCGCGTACGCGATCATTCCGCCCTTGATGACGAGGTGCGGCTTGACCCCGAAGAACGCGGGCTCCCACAGCACCAGGTCGGCGAGCTTGCCGGTCTCCACCGAGCCGATCTCGCGGGCGAGTCCCTGCGCGAGCGCCGGGTTGATCGTGTATTTGGCGACATAGCGACGTACGCGGTGGTTGTCGGCGCGGCCGTCACCCGCCAGGGAGCCCCGGCGCCGCTTCATCACATGGGCCGTCTGCCAGGTCCGCATGATGACCTCCCCGACGCGGCCCATGGCCTGGGAGTCCGAGGAGATGATCGAGATGGCGCCGAGGTCGTGGAGTATGTCCTCGGCCCCGATGGTGGACGGCCGGATGCGGGACTCGGCGAAGGCCAGGTCCTCGGGCACCGCCGGGTTCAGGTGGTGGCAGACCATCAGCATGTCGAGGTGTTCCTCGGCGGTGTTGACGGTGTAGGGCCGGGTCGGGTTGGTCGAGCTGGGCAGGACGTACGGCTCGGAGACCACGGTCATGATGTCCGGCGCGTGCCCGCCGCCCGCACCCTCCGTGTGGTACGCGTGGATTCCGCGTCCGGCGATGGCGGCGAGGGTGTCGGCGACGAACCCGGACTCGTTCAGTGTGTCGGTGTGGATGGCGACCTGGATGCCGGTGCGGTCGGCGACGGTGAGGGCCGCGTCGATCGCGGCGGGCGTCGAGCCCCAGTCCTCGTGGATCTTCAGGCCGAGGGCGCCGCCCCGGATCTGCGAGAACATCGCCTCGTGCGAGACGGTGTTGCCCTTGCCGAGCAGACCGAAGTTGAGCGGGTACCCCTCCATGGCTTCCAGCATCCGGGCCAGATGCCAGGGTCCGGGGGTGACGGTGGTCGCCTTGGAGCCCTCGGCGGGACCCGTGCCGCCGCCGACGAGCGTCGTGATGCCCGAGGCGAGGGCCTCGTCGGCGATCTGCGGACAGATCAGGTGGACGTGGGCGTCGATGGCGCCCGCGGTCATGATCCGCCCGTTGCCCGCGATGATCTCCGTCTCGGGGCCGATCACCAGGTCGGGATGGACCCCGTCCATGGTGTCCGGGTTGCCGGCCTTGCCTATGCCGGCGATCCGGCCGTCGCGGATGCCGACGTCCGCCTTGACGATCCCCCAGTGGTCGACGATCACGACGCCGGTGACGACGGTGTCCGGGGTGCCGTCCGCACGCGTGGCGCGTGCCTGGCCCATGGATTCGCGGATGACCTTGCCACCGCCGAACACCGCCTCGTCACCGGCGAGACCGGGCCCGCCGCTGCGGTCCTCCTCGATCTCGATCAGCAGGTCGGTGTCGGCGAGACGGATCCGGTCGCCGGTCGTCGGACCGAACAGATCGGCGTACGCGGCACGTGAGAGCTCAGGCATCGAGGGCACCTCCGGTCTCCCCGCGCAGTCCGGGCACCACACGGGCGCCGGCGAGCGGGACGAGTTCGACCTCGACGGGGATCCCGGGCTCGAAGCGCACGGCGGTCCCGGCGGCGACGTTGAGCCGCTTGCCGTGCGCGGCGGCGCGGTCGAAGTCCAGACCGGGATTGGCCTCGGCGAAGTGGTAGTGGGAGCCGACCTGAACGGGGCGGTCGGCGGCGTTGAGAACGGTCAGCCGGGTGGCCTCACGGCCCTCGTTGAACACGACGGGTTCGTCGGCGAAGAGGAACTCTCCGGGAATCACGGCGCTTGCCCTCCGTCAGACGATCGGGTCGTGGACGGTGACCAGCTTGGTTCCGTCCGGGAAGGTCGCCTCGACCTGGACGTCGTGGATCATCTCGGGGATGCCTGTCATGACGTCGTCCCGGGTCAGGATCTTGCGCCCGGAGGACATCAGCTCGGCGACGGTACGGCCGTCACGGGCGCCCTCGAGGATGTGCGACGTGATCAGGGCGACGGCCTCGGGGTGGTTCAGTTTCAGTCCGCGGGCCCGGCGCTTCTCGGCGACATCGGCCGCCACATGGATCAGCAGCCTCTCCTGCTCGTGCGGGGTCAGTTGCACGGCGTCCCACCTCACATCCTCGCTCCGGACCGTGCGGGGCCCGGTGGCCGCAGCCACCAAAACCCCTGGTGGCGTGGATGCGCACGCTAGTTGGCCGGAGTTTCGAGGACGTTAACCAGCCGGTGATCCCTTCCGGGCCGGGCAGGGTGGACCCCTCTGGTCCGCGATGCCGCCCCGCTTGCCCCGTTCCGCCCGACCGGGCCACGGCGGCACCCCTGGACACCGTGAGGCCGTCGGGGGCAGGACCGTATACGGCGTACCGGGCGACTCGCGGGGAGCCTCCCCGCCGACCGGTGACGGCACAGCCGCGGTCGCGTCGGCGGCCCGTGCCCCGACAGGCGGCGTTCGCCCCGTCGCGGCGCCCGGGCACACGCTTCGACGGGCAGGCGTGGCCGACAGGGCCGCCGGGGCCGCCAGGGTCCCTAGGAAGCGCTGGGCCCCCGGTGCTCCGCCGCGATGCCGAACCGCTGGCGCTCGCGGGGCGCCGACGCCACCTCCCGGACGCTGGACAGAGAGCTGATCACCTGGCCGTCCGCGGGCTCCGGGAGTTCTTCGAGGCGCTCCAGGTCGGCGGCCGAGACCAGGGCGACGAGCGGCTTGCCGTGCCGCGTCACGACGACGCGCTCACCGCCGTACACGACGCGGTTGATCAGTTCGGCGAGCTCAGCCCTGGCTTGCGTCACCGGAATCTCGTAGGCCATGACGTCCAGCTTAGACCGGGCCTCCGGCACACCGCGGGGCCCGGGATCCCCCGTCCGGCGGCGTACGGCACCGCTCGGACGGTCCCCGGACAGGGGCAGGGCCGATTTCGCTCTCAGCATGCCCCTCTTCCCCAGAGGCGTACGTCCTGTACATTTTTTACAGACGTCGATCCGAGGAGGCGTGCCATGCACAGCCCGTCCGCCCGCCATGTCCTGCCGGAGTTCACCGAACGCACGAGCTCGGGGCACCGGACCCTGGATCCGTACGCGAAGCTGCTCAGCGAGCGGATCGTGTTCCTCGGGACACCGATCGACGACACGTCGGCGAACGACGTGATGGCGCAGTTCATGTACCTCGAACACCAGGCGCCCGAGCAGGACATCTCGCTGTACATCAACTCCCCGGGCGGCTCCTTCAGCGCGATGACCGCGATCTACGACACGATGCGGTTCGTCACCTGCGACGTGGAGACGGTCTGCCTCGGCCAGGCGGCGTCGGCCGCGGCCGTCCTGCTGGCCGGCGGCGCCCCGGGCAAGCGGCTCGCCCTGCCGGGAGCGCGCGTCCTCCTGCACCAGCCGTCGGTCCCGGAGCCGGTCCAGGGGCAGACGAGCGACCTGGTCATCCAGGCCGGGGAGTTGCTGCGCACCCGCGAGATCCTCGAGGACATGCTCGTACGGCATACGGGGCAGAGCCCGGAGCGGGTCGCCGCGGACATCGAGCGGGACAAGATCTTCGACACTCCGGCGGCGCTGGCCTACGGGCTGATCGACCGGATCGTCCCGAGCCGCAGGGCCTCGCGCGAGACGCCCGGCGCGAGGTGAGCGGCCGATGATCCCGGACCTCCCCCCGCTGCCCGCGCTGACCCGCGCCGAGGCCGAGCTGATCGACCGCTATCTCGACGTGGTCGACCTGATCGGCCGAATCAACCCGTCCCGTCCCGGAGACACCTATCGCGGCCTGAGGGCGGCTCAGGCACTGGTCGGCAAGGCGGCGGCCCTGCGGGACGCTCTCGCGCTGATGCACCAGCGGGGCGAGAGCGAGGTGCACGCCCCGACGCTGGCCCAGGCCCTGCGGGTGCTCGACGGGGAGCGGCGGGCGAACCGGGTCACCGTGCCGCCCGAGTCCGGCAGTTGACGGACCCGCACCAGAAGGCCGGTCGCGCCGTGGCCGCCGACGTCCGGACCACGACTCAAACGGACCGGATGGTGTACCCCCCGTTGGCGTATTCGCCCAACCTTTCTACGACCCCTCCGAGTTGCGCAACACGCGGCATCCGAAGGCCGGATGAGGACCGTCGTCGCAGGTGCGGGCCTCATCGGCGTCCCCAACACGTGCTCGAACGGAGGGGTGTTCACTCGAACGGGTGAGTGGTGAGTAAGCCCACAAAACACCGTTTCCGCTCGGATTTTCCGACTCCCATGGGTCAAGATCCCTTCCGACGACAAGCCCCCGCCACAGCGGCGGGGCGGTCCGGGCGGACGCCGAGTCCTGCCGCCGCCCGGATGCCCGGTCGACAGATGTGGATCGGCAGGAGTGGAGGACCCAGCTAGACGGGCCGCCGGAACAGTTCCGGGCGGTCCTTGGGGTGAAGCCGCAGCTGCGGCCGGGCAACTTCGCCAGCCCGAATCCGACAGGTCATCCTTCACAGGCGGCTGACGAAGGGTTGCGCATGACTGCGCTCAATCGTGTCCCGTCGCTGTGGACCCGGGCCGGTACGGCCTCGGCCCTCACTCTTGCCGCGGTGGGCGGCAGCCTCGTGGTACCCGGCGCCGCGCCGGACGCCGAGGCGGCCACCCTTGCGACGAGGGCACTCCACGTCGCGGCGTCGAAGCACGGCTCCCCCTACCAGTGGGGCGCCACGGGACCTCACCGCTTCGACTGCTCCGGGCTCACGCTCTACTCGTACAAGAAGGCGGGCAAGAAGCTGCCTCGTACGGCCGCGGCCCAGTACAACAAGACGCACCACGTCTCGGCCTCGCGCCGCAAGGCCGGTGACCTCGTGTTCTTCCACTCCGGCCGGAACGTGTACCACGTCGGTATCTACGCCGGGAAGGGGAAGATCTGGCACTCTCCGAAGACCGGGGAAGTCGTGAAGCTCCAGAAGATCTGGACGAGAAGCGTCTGGTACGGCAGGGTCGGCTGACCTTTCGCCCGGGGCGGCGGCACGCGCCGCCGCCCCGGAGCGGGCCCTCCACGGGCCGCCCGACGCCCTCTCAGCTCCTCAGCGGCTCCAGCACCAGGACGACGCCCAGAACGGTGAGAGCGCCGCCGGTGGCCCCCGCCACGGCGCGCGCGGCACGCGGCCCGCGCAGCCACCGTCCGAGCCGGTCGACCAGGAGCGCGACCGCCGGGAACCACACCAGGGCCAGGACGACCACGATCAGCGCGAGCAGCAGCGTCCGCGGCATCACCGCGCTGCCCGCGGGCACGAACTGCGGCAGCAGGCTCAGGAAGGTGACGGGCGCCTTCGGGTTGAGCACGTTGGTGACGAATCCCTGCCGCAGCGGACGCGGGCCCACCCCCTCGGTCACGGCCCCCTCGACCGCCGGTCCGTCAGCCGCCACGCCGCGCGGACGGTACAGCGAGTGGAGTGTGCGCAGGCCCAGGTACAGCACATAGCCGCCGCCGAGCAGCTGGAGCGTCCGGAACAGCGTGGGCACGGCGGTGAGGACCGCGGCGACCCCGGCGACGGCGAGCGCGGTGTGGACGAGCAGGCCGCCCGCGATGCCGAGGGCGCAGGCGACTCCGGCTCGGCGTGAGACGAGGGCGTTGCGTACGACGACGGTGAAGTCCGCGCCCGGCATGGCGACCATCCCCGCGGCGACGCCCGTGAAGGCGATGAGCTGTGCGTCCATGCGTCCAGGCTGCCCGGAGCGGGCCTTCAGCAGGTATGTCGAATATCCTGGGCGGGCCTTAAGCAATCGTTTAGACCGGGCGGGGTGCCACCGGTCCGGGGAGGCCGCGATGTACGACCCGACACGGCTCGCGGCGCTGGTGGCGGTCGCCGAGGCGGGGTCGATCACCCGGGCCGCCGAGCGCCTCGGATACACCCCGCCGGCACTGTCCCAGCAGGTGGCGAAGCTGGAGCGGGAGGCGGGGGCGACGCTGCTCGTGCGCTCCCATCGCGGAACGCGGCTCACCGACGCGGGAGAACTGCTGGTCGTACGAGCCCGCCGGGTCCTCGACGAGATGGAACTGGCCCGGCACGAACTGGCCGGTCTGACGGGACTGTCGGGCGGCACGCTGCGGCTCGGCACCTTCCAGACGGCGGGCACCCATCTGTTGCCGCCGGTGCTCAGCGCCTTCCGCCGGGCCCACCCGGACGTGGCGCTCGCGGTCGCCGACTACGAGCCCCCGCTCGGGATCGCGGCGGTCGCGGCAGGCGAGGTGGACCTGGCCCTCACGCACACCTACCGGCCCGCCGCGCCGGTGCCGGTGCCGTCGTCCGTGGGCGTCGAGCCGCTCCTCGTCGAGGAACTGGTGCTGGTGACCGCTCCCGGCCACCTCCTCGCGGACGGTACGGCACGGCTGCCGCTCACCGAACTCGCCGGGCAGCCGCTGATCAGCATGGCCCCGCACCACCCTTCCCGGCAGGGTGTGGAGGCCGCGCTCGCCCGGGCGGGGGCGACACCGGCGGTGCTCGTCGAAACACCGGTGTACGCCCTGGTGTGCGCGCTGGTCAGTGCCGGGCTCGGGGTCGCGGTCGTGCCCGAGATGGTGGCGGCGACCGCGGCGACGCCGGTGAGCGCCCGGCTGCTGGAGCCGGGAGACCTGCGCCGCACGATCTCGGTCGCCCACCGGGCGGATGTCACGGTCCCCGCGGCCGACGCGTTCCGCGCCCTGCTGCGCGGGGCGTTCGGGCGAGCCGGAAGACACCGGCTCTCCGGCCGTCCGGAGAGCCAGGGACGACGGGACGACATCCTCTAGTACGCCTCCTGGCACGACTCCGTCAGGTCTGCGTCGATCCCGGGGTCCCGCTAGGGCTCTTCCGGCCACCCGGCCGGCACCGGCTGGACGGGGACCGTCCACGGGAGTTCGATGGAGACCGTCTTGCCGCCCTCCCGGGTCGGCACGACGGTGAGCCTGCCGCCGCACTCGGCGGCCAGCCAGCGGATGATCACCATGCCGCGGCCGTTGTCCTGCTGGACGGCCGCGGGGAGCCGCTTCGGAAAGCGCGGATGACTGTCGGTGACACCGATACGCAGACGCTCCTCCCGGTCGAGACGCACGCCGACCGTGAAGGTGGGTGACTGCCCGAACGTGTGCTGGACGGCGTTGGTGGCCAGCTCGGACACGATCAGACGGACGGTCTCGGCGACTTCGCAGTCGCCCGGCAGGCCCCATTCGGACAGCACTTCGGCGACGAATTTACGGGCCACGGAAACCGAGACCGGTTCGCTCGGCAGGGTGACGGATGCTTCCTGATGGTCTGCCATGGCGACGTTCGTCCCTTTCCCACGGGACCGGAGCCCGACACCGAGCGGATGGTTCGAGTACGGTCCCGGACTGGTGCTTGCGCCAGACTGCCATTACCGGGCCGGTCGCGGGTGCGATCCACCGACTAATGCATATATCTGTCGCTCGATGCGGTGAACTCTGCGTCGGCAGAGCATATTCGGGCGACTTGGAAGGAGTAAGGAGAACAGCCATGCAGCACGGTCCCGCGGTGCGCCGCCGCAAGCTCGGTGCCGAACTGCGCGCGCTCCGCGCGGGTACGGGCCTCACGAGCGGTGAGGCGGCCCGCCTGCTCGGCTGGCACCAGTCGAAGGTGAGCCGCATCGAAACCGGTACCAGCGGGGTGAAACCGTCCGATGTGGAGCGCCTGTTGCGCGCGTACGGCGTCGATGATCCCGAACTGCGTGAACTTCTCGTCGTGTTGGCCGGATCCGAGGGCAACGGGCGCCACCACTGGTGGCACGCGTACCGCGGTGTGCTTCCGCCCGCCTACCGCGACTTCATCAGCCTGGAGTCGGGCGCCAGCGCCATGCGCACTCTGGAGACCTCTGTCGTACCCGGACTGCTGCAGACGCCGGAGTACGCCCGCGCGGTCACGCGGGCCGCCGTGGACGGTCTGGAGGAGAGCAAGCTCGACGCCCTGGTCGAGGTGCGCCTGGCCCGGCAGGACGTCCTGCGGTCGAACCCGCCGCTGGAGCTGTCCGCCGTCCTGGACGAGGCGGTGTTGCGGCGGGAGGTCGGCGGCCCCGACGTCATGGCGAGCCAACTGCGGCGGCTGCGGGAGGCCGCCGTCCTGCCCCAAGTACGGCTTCAGGTACTGCCGTTCGCCGCCGGGGCACACATCGGAGTTACCGGGCCTTTCGTTATTTTCTCATTTCCGAACACAACCGATCTGGATGTGGTTGTTCTCGACCACTTGACGAGTAGCCTCTATCTCGAACGGAAAGAAGACCTCCAGGCCTACACCGAGGCCTTCAACGCTCTTCAGTTCCACGCCCTTTCGCCCGAGGACTCGTTGGACTACATCGCCGCGATAGGTGACGGCGCGTAAGGAGGCACGTCATGCCAGCAATGCCTCGGTACGTACCTTCCAGCACTTCACTGCACCCTGTGCGATGGCTGCGCAGCAGCCGCAGTACCGGGATGAACAACTGCGTCGAGACAGCACGCCCGAGCACCGGACCCTGGTCCGGAATGGTCGCGGTGCGCGATTCCAAGAACACGGCGGGACCCGCCCTGCTGTTCACCCCGGACGTCTGGAAGGGGTTCATCACCGGGCTGGACTGACCCCGCACGGTTCACCGCTCCGACAGATCACCGGCCGGCGGATCACCGGCCGATCGCTCCACCGGTTCACCGGTTCCGGCTGATCACGTCCACCGCGTGCTCGATCTGCTCCTCGGTGAGGTCCGCGCGGGCCGTCAGCCGCAGTCGCGAAACACCGTCGGGCACCGACGGGGGACGGAAACAGCCGACAGCGAGGCCCGCCTCGCGGCAGTCGGCCGCCCATCGCACCGCCCGTTCGGGGGACGGTGCCCGCACGGAGACGACCGCGGCGTCCGGTCGCACCGCGGAGAGGCCCTCCGCCGTCAGCCGCGTATGCAGTGCCCTGGCCACCTCGCGCGCCCGCTCCGCCCGCTCCGGTTCACGGCGCAGCAGCCGCAGCGCCGCCAGCGCCGCGCCCGCCGCCGCGGGCGCCAGACCCGTGTCGAAGATGAAGGTGCGCGCCGCGTTGATCAGATGGTCGATGACGGCCGCCGGGCCCAGGACGGCGCCGCCCTGGCTCCCGAGCGACTTGGAGAGCGTGACGGTCACGACGACGTCCGGGTCCCCCGCGAGCCCCGCGGCGTGCGGAGCGCCCCTGCCGCCGTGGCCCAGGACACCGAGCCCGTGCGCGTCGTCGACGATGAGTCCGGCACCGTACTCCCGGCAGGCCAGGGCGAGTTCGGCGAGCGGGGCAGCGTCGCCGTCCACCGAGAAGACCGTGTCGGAGACCGTGACCGCGGGTCCGTCGTGGGTGCCGAGCGCCTTGCGCACGGCGTCGGGGTCCCCGTGGGAGACCACCTGTGTGGTGCCGCGGGCGAGCCGGCAGCCGTCGATCAGTGAGGCGTGGTTGCCGGCGTCGGAGACGACCAGCGAGCCGTGCGGCGCGAGCGCGGTGACGGCGGCGAGGTTGGCCGCGTAGCCCGAGGACAGGACCAGCGCGGACTCGAAGCCGCAGAAGTCGGCCAGTTCGCGTTCCAGCTCGCCGTGGAGTTCGGTGGTGCCGGTGACGAGCCGGGAGCCCGTCGCGCCGCCGCCCCACGTACGCGCGGCACGGGCGGCGCCCTCGGTGACCTCAGGATGGCGAGCGAGCCCGAGGTAGTCGTTGCTCGCGAGGTCGAGGAGCGGCGAGTCCGCGGGACGCGGGCGCAGCGTTCGTACGAGTCCGGCCCTGCGGCGCGCCTCGGCCTGCTCGTCGATCCAGCCGAACGCCATGTGTCCTCCGGGTCTCGCCGCATGCGCGGTGGCGGTGTTTTGTAGGCAGTGCACAGACCCTAGCGGTCGCTCCGCGGGCCCATGATGTGGCAATACCCACACGTCGAACCATCTCTGTTGTGCAAACTCTCCTTGGCCGGAAGCGGTCGCATAGGCCAGGATCGGACCTCATGGACCTGCTGAACACGCTGGTGGACAAGGGGCTTCGGCGCGAGCTGCCGACCCGCGACGAGGCGCTGGCCGTACTGGCCACCTCCGACGACGACGTACTCGACGTGGTGGCCGCGGCCGGCAAGGTGCGCCGTCACTGGTTCGGGCGACGGGTGAAACTGAACTATCTCGTCAACCTGAAGTCGGGCCTGTGCCCGGAGGACTGCTCGTACTGCTCGCAGCGTCTGGGCTCCACGGCCGGCATCCTCAAGTACAGCTGGCTCAAGCCCGACGAGGCCTCCCGTGCCGCGGCGGCCGGGCTGGCCGGTGGCGCCAAGCGGGTCTGCCTGGTGGCCAGCGGGCGCGGCCCTACGGACCGTGACGTGGACCGGGTCTCCGACACGATCAAGGCGATCAAGGACCAGAACGAGAACGTCGAGGTGTGCGCCTGCCTCGGCCTGCTCTCCGACGGCCAGGCCGAGCGGCTGCGCGCGGCGGGCGCGGACGCCTACAACCACAACCTGAACACGTCCGAGGGAACGTACGGGGAGATCACGACCACCCACACGTACGCCGACCGGGTGGACACCGTCCAGAAGGCGCACGCGGCGGGGCTGTCCGCCTGCTCGGGTCTGATCGCGGGCATGGGCGAGTCGGACGAGGACCTCGTCGACGTCGTGTACGCGCTGCGCGAGCTCGACCCCGACTCCGTTCCGGTGAACTTCCTGATCCCGTTCGAGGGAACCCCGCTCGCCAAGGAGTGGAACCTCACCCCGCAGCGCTGTCTGCGGATCCTCGCGATGGTCCGCTTCGTGTGCCCGGACGTCGAGGTCCGGATCGCGGGCGGCCGCGAGGTGCATCTGCGCACGCTCCAGCCGCTGGCCCTGCACCTCGCCAACTCGATCTTCCTCGGTGACTACCTCACCAGCGAGGGCCAGGCGGGCAAGGCCGACCTGGAGATGATCGCGGACGCCGGCTTCGAGGTGGAGAACGCGGGCGAGGTGACGCTGCCGGAGCACCGCGCGCCGTCGGGCGGCGGCTGCGGATCGCACGCGGAAGCCGGGTGCGGATCGCACGACGGCGCCGGGTGCGGATCGCACGCGGAGGCCGGTTGCGGGACCCACGAGGGCGGCGGCGTCTGCGGCTCCGTGCCCGCGGCTCCGGCCGAGGTGCCCGCGGCTGTCGCCGAGGCGCCCGCCGACGCCCGTACGGACCTGGTCTCCGTGCGTCGCCGCGGTGCCGGAACGGACCTCGCGCCCAATGCCTGAGCTGTCCGTGCGGGAACTGCTCGACCTCGACCGGCAGCACGTCTGGCATCCGTACGGGCCCATGCCCGGCCGCCAGGATCCGCTGGTCGTGGAGTCGGCGAGCGGGGTCCGGCTGCGGCTGGCCGACGGCACGGGCGAACTGATCGACGGCATGTCGTCCTGGTGGTCGGCCATCCACGGCTACAACCACCCGGTCCTGAACGACGCGGCACGCGGCCAGCTGGAGCGGATGAGCCATGTCATGTTCGGCGGGCTCACCCACGAGCCCGCCGTCCGGCTGGCGAAGCTGCTGGCCGACATCTCGCCGGAGGGTCTGGAGCACGTCTTCCTCGCCGACTCCGGCTCGGTGGCGGTCGAGGTCGCCGTCAAGATGTGCCTCCAGCACTGGCGCTCGCTCGGCCGTCCGGGCAAGCAGCGGCTGCTGACCTGGCGGGGCGGCTATCACGGGGACACCTGGCAGCCCATGTCGGTGTGCGACCCCGAGGGCGGGATGCACGAGCTGTGGCAGGGCGTGCTCCAGCGCCAGGTCTTCGCCGACGCGCCGCCGGCCGGGTACGAGGAGTCGTACGCGGACCGGCTGCGCGAACTCGTCGGGCGGCACGCCGACGAGCTCGCCGCCGTCATCGTGGAACCGGTGGTGCAGGGCGCGGGCGGGATGCGCTTCCACTCCCCCGCGTATCTGCGGGTGCTGCGCGAGGCCTGCGACGAGCACGACGTCCTGCTGGTGTTCGACGAGATCGCGACGGGTTTCGGCCGTACGGGTGAGCTGTTCGCCGCGGACCACGCGGGGGTGACCCCGGACGTGATGTGTGTCGGCAAGGCGCTGACCGGCGGATATCTGACGATGGCGGCGACGCTGTGCACCTCGCGGGTGGCCGACGGCATCTCGCGCGGTGAGGTCCCGGTGCTCGCGCACGGCCCGACCTTCATGGGCAATCCGCTCGCCGCCGCGGTGGCGTGCGCCTCGATCGACCTGCTGCTGGGCCAGGACTGGCGGACCGAGGTGAAGCGGATCGAGGCCGGTCTGCGGGAGGGCCTCGCGGAGGCCGCCTCGCTGCCGGGCGTCCGGGACGTGCGCGTGCTCGGCGCGATCGGAGTCGTCCAGCTCGACCACGAGGTGGACATGAAGGCGGCGACGGCGGCCGCGGTGCGCGAGGGCGTGTGGCTGCGGCCGTTCCGCGACCTCGTCTACACGATGCCGCCGTACGTCACCGGCGACACGGATCTGGCACGGATCGCCCGCGCGGTGTGCGCGGCGGCGCGGGAGGGCTGAGATGACGGTACTGGTGATCACGGGTACGGGCACGGAGGTGGGCAAGACGGTCGTCACGGCCGCCGTCGCCGCCACGGCTCTCGCGGCCGGGCGGTCCGTGGCCGTCCTGAAGCCCGCGCAAACGGGTGTACGACCGGACGAGCGCGGCGACGCGGACGAGGTGGCCCGGCTCGCCGGTGCCGTCACGACCCTCGAACTGGGCCGCTACCCCGAGCCGTTGGCGCCCGCGACGGCCGCCCGGCGGGCCGGACTGGCGGCCGTGTCCCCGCAGTCGGCGGCGGAGGCCGCGGCGAAGCTCGCCACCGAGCACGACCTGGTGCTGGTCGAGGGCGCGGGCGGTCTGCTCGTCCGGATGGACCACGAGGACGGGACGCTAGCGGACGTGGCCCGGCTGCTGGACGCACCCGTGCTGGTCGTCGCTTCCGCGGGGCTGGGCACGCTCAACACGACGGAACTGACGGCCCGTGAACTGCGGCTGCGGGAGCTGGAGTTCGCGGGGGTCGTGATCGGGAGCTGGCCGGACTCCCCCGATCTGGCGATGCGGTGCAATCTCGCGGACCTCCCGGCCGTGTCCGGGGCGCCCCTGCTGGGCGCGGTCCCGGCGGGCGCGGGTGGCCTCTCGCCCGCGGACTTCCGTGCCGGAGCGCCGAGTTGGCTGGATCACCGGCTGGGCGGACGCTGGAACGCCGGGGTCTTCACGGCGGCGCACACAGCCTGAGCCGCCGCCGCACGTCCCTGTCACCGGCGACAGGTGACCCGTCACCGGTCACCCGTCACCAGCCATCGGCACGTCACCGGTCGCGACACACCACTCGCGGCGGCCCGCGTCGCGCGTCCGTCAGCGGTCACGGGTAACCCGGCGACCGCCGCGTTGTCGCGCGTCGCGCGTCCGTCCGGCAGTCACCGGTGACCGGGCAACCGCCGCGGGTTCGGCCGTGACCGGGTTCCCGGTCGGGTGAACCCGTCTCGTACGCGACGCGCGGCGCGTGCGGTGGACCTCCCGGGGGGACAATCCCGGTGAACCCTGTCTCCCGGGAGGTCCGAAATGCCGTTCAAGCCGCTCCGGCCGGCCGGCCCCGGCAAGGTCTCCGCGCACGCCGTGCACCATCCGGTGTTCGCCCGCTACTACGCCCGCTTCAGCACCGGCGCCGAGACCCGGATGGGGATCGGCCGGCTGCGTGAACGGCTGCTCGCCGGACTGTCCGGGCGGGTGATCGAGATCGGCGCGGGCAACGGCCTGAACTTCGCCCACTATCCCGGCACCGTCTCGGAGGTCGTCGCCATCGAACCCGAGCGGCTGCTGCGGCAGTTGGCGGTGGAGGCGGCTATGCGCTGCGAGGTGCCCGTCGATGTGGCCCCGGGTGCCGCGGAGGCCCTGCCGGTCAAGAGCGAGGCCTACGACGCCGCCGTGCTCTCGCTGGTGCTGTGCAGCGTGCGGGACGTACCGAAGGCGCTCTCCGAGGTGCGGCGGGTACTGCGCCCCGGCGGCACGGTGCGGTTCTTCGAGCACGGCCGGGGCGGCGGACGGGTCATGGGGTCCGTCCAGCGGGGCCTGGACGCCACGGTGTGGCCGCGGCTGTGCGGCGGCTGTCACGTGGCCCGCGAACCGATCGCCGCACTGCGTGAGGCGGGGTTCGAACTGGGCCCGTACCGACGGCTGTTGATGCCGGAGAAGGGGCCACGCCTGCCCACGTCGTACTGCGTCCTGGGCACGGCCCGTCGGCCGCTCGACTGACGAGCGCACCCCCGGCGCCCAGGACACCGGGTGTCACAGACTCCAGCGACGCAGTTCGTCGGCGATCTCGTGCACGGTGGCCTCGCCGCTCTTCACCAGGCGGGCCAGTTCCCGCACCTGTTCGGGCGAGGTGACGACCTTCAGGCCGCTGGCGACGAGATAGGCGTAGGCGACGGCCGAGGCGAACATCGCGTTGGAGCGTTCGAGCGCCGGGACGTGCAGCAGGAGCTGGAGCAGCGCGGCGGCGCGGGCGTGCGGGCTGTCGTAGACGGGAATGCCGAGGATCTCCGCCTCGTGCCGGCTGACCGCGGCGACGAGGGATCCCCAATCGGTGACCTGGGGGTCTCCGGGTGTCTTCTGTTCGGCGATCATGAGGAGCCAGGCAAGATCGACTCTGAGACTGCTCAAGGGATCAACGACGACCTTCGCTGGTGCCTTCGCGGTCCGCGCCGAACTCCTCGACGAAGACGGACTCGTACTGCTTCATGAAATCGGCGGCGGCTTCCACGAAGGTGTGGCCCACTTCCCCGGTGTCCTGCCGGACCAGTTCCTCGATATAGCGGTTCACGCTCATCCCCCGTTCCAGGGCGCGCTCCCGAGCGGCCCTCGCGGTGCCTTCGTCCACCCGGACGTTCAGCTGAGTCTTCGCCATCCTTCGAAGCTAGCGCGATATCGCTAGCACCGGCAAGAGGGCCTGGTCCAGGGTGGAGAGCCAAGGGTGCGCGGCCAGGGTGTGAAGCCGGGTGGAGAACCTCGGTGGACCACGGTGGAGAGCCTCGGTGGAGAGCCTCGGTGGAGATTGCCCCTTACATCGACATCAGGGGCACACCCTGGGACGGAGACGGTGCGGCACCTAGGGGGGATACCGGGTGTGCCTCCGATCACACTACGCTCGGGCCGGACGAGGAGTCCGGACCATCCATCACAGAGGAGGCGGTCTTGTCCACAGCTGCTGCGGAGCAGATTCCGGGCCGCGCGGAGGGGGACGGGATCGCCGCCCGCGCCCGCGGCCTGACCAAGGCGTACGGTTCCGGCGAGACCGCCGTACTGGCCCTCGACTCGGTCGACGTGGACATCGCGCGCGGCCGGTTCACTGCCGTCATGGGCCCCTCGGGCTCCGGGAAGTCCACCCTCATGCACTGTCTGGCGGGCCTGGACACCGTCTCGGCCGGGCAGGTGTGGCTGGGCGACACGGAGATCACCGGGCTGAAGGACCGCGAGCTGACCCGGCTGCGGCGGGACCGGATCGGCTTCATGTTCCAGTCGTTCAACCTGATCCCCACCCTGAACGCGGCCGAGAACATCACGCTGCCCATGGACATCGCGGGCCAGAAGCCCGACCAGAAGTGGCTCGACCAGGTCATCGACACCCTCGGGCTGCGCGACCGGCTGAAGCACCGGCCCGCCCAGCTCTCCGGAGGACAGCAGCAGCGCGTCGCCTGCGCGCGGGCGCTCGCCTCCCGGCCCGAGCTGATCTTCGCCGACGAGCCGACCGGCAACCTGGACTCACGGGCGGGCCTCGAAGTCCTCGGATTCCTGCGCGAGGCCGTGGACGAGCTGGGCCAGACCGTCGTCATGGTCACGCACGACCCCGGCGCCGCCGCCCACTCCGACCTGGTGCTCTTCCTCGCGGACGGGCGGATCGTGGACGAGATGGAGCGGCCCTCGGCAGACGCGGTACTGGAGCGGATGAAGCGTTTCGACACGGTTCGGGTGACCTTCGACGGCGGGCGCGGCGGGCCCGGTGGAACGGCGTCCGAGGGCGACGCGGGTCTTGCGGCCGGCGTCCACGGCGCGGACGACACGGCTCCCGCCGCCGGCGACACGGCCCACGGCAGCCCCGGCGGCACCGCTCCCGGCGGTGGCTCCGGTGACGTAACCCCCGACAAGGACTGAGGCGGTCGTGCTCAAGGCGACACTGCGAAGCTTTCTCGCGCACAAAGGGCGACTGCTGCTCTCGGCCCTGGCCATCGTGCTGTCCGTGGCCTTCGTCGCGGGCAGTCTCATCTTCTCGGACACGGTGACCCGTACGTTCGACCGGCTCTTCGCCTCGACCGCGGCCGATGTGACCGTGGAGCCCAAGAACGACCTGAAGTCCCAACTGCCGACCGGCGCCACCGAGACCGTTCCGGCCTCCCTCGCGGACCGGCTCGCCGGGGTGGACGGAGTCGCCGCCACGCATGTGGACGCGTCGGTGGAGAACGCCCCGGTCGTCGACAGCGCGAACAAGTCGGTCGGACCGACGACCGGCGCCCCCACCATCGTCACCAACTGGGAGATCACCGAACGCAGTCCGGTGAAACTGACCTCCGGGCACGAACCGCACGGCGGCGAAGAGGCACTGCTCGACGCGGACACCGCCGACAAGAAGCACCTCGGCATCGGCGACACCCTCACGGTGCAGGCGCAGCCCGGCTCCTTCGAGGTGCGGATCGTCGGGATCGCCACCTTCACCACCACCAACCCCGGTGCAGCGCTGGTCTTCCTCGACACCCCGACCGCGCAGTCGAAGCTCCTCGGCCGCTCCGACGCCGCCACGAGCATCTCCGTCGACGCCGCGCCGGGTGTCGGCGACGCGGCGCTCAAGCAGCGCGTCTCCGCCGAACTCGGCGGCGGGCCCTACGACGTGAAGACGGCCGAAGAGCAGGCGAAGTCCTCCGCCGAGGCGCTCGGCGGATTCCTCGACGTGATCAAGTACGTGATGCTCGGCTTTGCCGGGATCGCGGTGCTCGTCGGCATATTCCTCATCGTCAACACCTTCTCCATGCTGATCGCCCAGCGCACCCGGGAACTCGGGCTGCTGCGGGCCCTGGGCGCCGACCGGCGTCAGGTCCGCCGGTCGGTGCTCACCGAGGCGCTGCTCCTCGGCCTGGTCGGTTCGACACTCGGCCTCGCGGCCGGGATCGGGCTGGCGGTCGGGCTGATCAAGCTGATGTCCGCCTTCGGCATGAACCTCAAGTCCACGGAGATGGTGATCGGTTGGCCGACCCCCGTGGCGGCGTACGTCGTCGGGGTCGGCGTCACGTACGTCGCGGCCTATCTGCCGGCCAGGCGTGCGGCGGGCGTCTCCCCCATGGCGGCCCTCTCGGACGCCGAAATCGCGGGCGTGGGACGGCCGTTGCGGGTACGGGCCGTGGTGGGCGGCGTCGTCGGCGCGGCCGGGGCCGCGGCCCTCGCGGGATGCGCGGCCTCGTCCACGACCTCGACCGCGGCCTCACTGCTGGGACTCGGTGTCGTCCTGACACTGATCGCCACGGTGATCGCCGGACCACTGCTCGTCCGCCCGGTGATCCGCGTCCTCGGCGGCGCGTTCCCGGCGATCTTCGGCCCGGTGGGCCGGATGAGCCAGCGCAACGCGCTGCGCAATCCACGGCGCACCGGTGCCACCGCCGCCGCCCTGATGGTCGGTCTTGCCCTGGTCGGCGGGATGTCCGTGGCCAGCGCGTCCATGAGCAAGTCCTTCGACCAGCAGATCGACAAAACCCTCGGCGCCGACTTCGTGCTCCAGAACGCCAATTTCGTGCCGTTCTCGCACGAGGTCACGGACAAGGTGCGCGCCACCGACGGGGTCGGACTGGTCGTCAGGCAGCGGTTCACCCCGGTCGCGGTCGAACTGCCCGACGGCAAGCGGGTGGAGACGACCGCCGCGGCCTACGATCCGCGGCTCGACGACGTCGCCCACATCACGTACGCGCGGGGTGACACGGCGGCGGCGCTCGGCGAGGGCCGCATCGCCATGGACGCGAAGTTCGCCGAGGATCACGACGTGCGGGTCGGCAGCACGATTCCCGTCGAGTTCCCCGCAGGGCGCAAGACCGAACTGACGGTGGGCGCGCTGACCGACCAGGCCGGCAGCGGAGGGTTCGGAATGCAGGGCGGACTCTTCTTCGGTTTCGGCACGATCGAGAAGTACGTGCCCGGCGGGCAGGACTCGTCGCTGTACGTGAACGCGGCCCCGGGCACCGCCCCGGACCGGCTGCGCCCCCGCCTGGAGAAGACCCTGGAGCCGTATCCGCAGGTCCAGGTCCGCGACCAGGCCGACTACAAGAAGCTCGTCCACGACCAGATCGCCGTCCTGCTGTACCTCGTGTACGCGCTGCTCGGGCTCGCGATCGTCATCGCCGTGCTCGGCGTGGTCAACACCCTCGCCCTGTCCGTCGTGGAGCGCACCCGTGAGATCGGACTGCTGCGCGCCATCGGTCTCGGCCGGCGCCAACTGCGCCGGATGATCCGTCTGGAGTCCGTGGTGATCGCCGTGTTCGGCGCGATCCTCGGGCTGGCGCTGGGGATCATCTGGGGTGTCTGCGTGCAGCAGGTGCTCGCGCTCCAGGGCATGGAGGCGCTCGCCGTCCCCTGGACGACGATCGTCGCGGTCGTGGTCGGCTCGGCCGTCGTCGGAATCGTCGCGGCGCTGCTTCCGGCCCTGCGCGCGTCGCGCATGAATGTGCTCGCGGCCATCGCCCACGAGTGACCACGGGCTCGCCCCGGTCCACCAGGGCCGGGGCGTTCCCATCGACTCACACTGCCGCCCGGTCCACCAGGGCCCGGGACCTGCCATCGCTTGCCCCGGCCCGCCCGGCCGGGGCAAGTCCCCCCGAGGAAGGGATGGTTCATGTCACGCCCGTTCCGTTTCGGTGTCAGCCTCATCGCCCCGGCGACCGCCGGCGAGTGGGCCGCCAAGTGCCGCCGCGCCGAGGAACTCGGCTATGACGTGATCACCGTGGCGGACCATCTGGGCATGCCCGCCCCCTTCCCCTCGCTGGTCGCCGCCGCGGCAGCGACCCAACGGCCGCGGCTCGGCACGTTCGTGCTCAACGCGGCCTTCTGGAACCCCGCGTTGCTGGCGCGTGAGGTGGCCACCACGGACGCGCTGACGGACGGCCGTCTCGAACTCGGCCTCGGCACCGGATACGTACCGGCCGAACACGAGACGGCGGGTCTGCCCTTCGGCACCCCGCGCGAGCGGGTCGACCATCTCCTGCGCACGGTCGAGGAGTTGGAGCGCCTGCTCGGCCCGGACGGACTCTCCTCCGGCACGCCGTGGCCGGGCGGGAAGGCGCCTGAGCGGCCGAGCGGCGTGCCGCCGCGGGTACCCCTGCTGATCGGGGCCAACGGCGACCGGATGCTCGGCATCGCCGCGGAACACGCGGACATCGCGTCGTTCACGGGAGCGCGCACCCGGGAGAACGGCACGCTGGAACCGCTCACGCCCACCGAGCTCGACCAGCGTGTCGCGCTCTACCGGAAGGCGTCCGCCGCCCGCGAGGAACCCGCCGAGCTCAATCTGCTGATCCAGATCGTCACCGTCACCGACGACCGCGACGCCGCTGTCCGGCCGTGGCTGCCCCGGCTCCCGCAGCTGACCGAGCGGGAGGTGCTGGAGCTGCCCATCGTCCTGATCGGCACTGTGGAACAGCTCGTAGGCCAGGTCCGGGACCTGCGGGAGTGCTACGGATTCTCGTATCTGACGGTGCTGGAGCCGAACCTGGAGGCCTTCGCTCCCGTGGTCCGCGAACTGAGCGGCCGGTGATCGTCCGCATGGCGGAAATGCCGTTCCGGCGCCCGGCGGGCGTGATGGGATCGGATCATGACCGACTTGCGGATACGGGCCGCTCGGCCCGAGGACCTCGACGCCGTGCTCGCCTTCTGGAAGGCGGCCGCCGAGGGCACCAGCATCAGTGACGACCTCAGCGGCACGGAACGGCTCGTCACCCGGGACCCCGGGGCACTCCTGCTCGCGGAGCGCGCCGGGGAGCTCGTGGGCACGGTGATCGCCGGCTTCGACGGCTGGCGCTGCCATCTGTACCGGCTGGCGGTCCATCCCGACCGGCGGCGCCTCGGCATCGGCTCCGCGCTGCTCGCCGCGGCGGAGGAGCGCTTCGTACGGCTCGGGGGGCGGCGCGGGGACGCCATGGTCCTGGAACGGAACGAGACCGCCCACCATGCCTGGCGGGCCGCCGGGTATACGCCGGAGGAACAGTGGCGGCGCTGGGTGAAGCCGCTCACCGACTAGCCACGACCGCCGGCCGCCGACCGGTGGGCGGTTGTCCGCAGGGGCGGTGGTCTCTCCCCCGGGCCCGGCGGGGGCGGCCGGCACCGGCCGCGGCACCATCACCCGGAAAGGTCACTTTGCCGATCCTTTACCCTTGTTGGACCATCGCTCCTCCGACGAAAGGCGTGAGCGTCCATCCATGGGCGAGCCTCCCAGTACCCGCGGCCGTGATACGCACGGCGGCCCGGGACATCGCGCGATCCCCCAGTCCCTGGCCGATCATGGGACGGAGGTGACCCGATGACCGAAGTGTTCCTCCTGCTGGTCGCAGTTCTGCTGTCGCTGGCCTGCGGCGGCTTCGTGGCGGCCGAGTTCTCCCTCACCACCGTCGAGCGCAGCGAGCTGGAACGTGCCGCGGAGCGCGGCGAGCGGGGCGCCTCCGGGGCCCTCAAGGCCGTACGGAACCTCACCTTCCAGCTCTCCGGCGCCCAGCTCGGCATCACCGTGACGAACCTGGTCGTCGGCATGCTCTCCGAGGCGTCGATCGCCAAACTCATCGCGGGCCCCCTGGAATCACTGGGCGTCCCGCCCTCCGCGTCGAACTCGGTGGCACTGGTCATCGGTACGGCGCTCTCGACCCTCTTCCTGATGGTCGTCGGCGAGCTGGTGCCCAAGAACTGGGCGATCTCCTCACCGCTGGCCGTGGCCAAGCGGGTGGCGACGCCGCAGCGCTGGTTCAGCGCGGCGTTCCGCCCGTTCATCGCCCATCTCAACAACACCGCGAACCACGTCGTACGCCGCTTCGGCCTCGAACCCGCCGAGGAGCTGGCCTCCGCCCGCGGGCCCCAGGAGCTGGCGGCGCTCGCCCGGCACTCCGCCAAGGAGGGCGCCCTGGAGGCGGACACCGCCGAGCTGTTCGTGCGCACCCTGAACCTCGCCGACCTGACCGCGGAGAACGTGATGACACCGCGCGTCCAGGTCATCGCGCTGGACGTCCAGGCGACCTGCGAGGACGTGGCGAACGCGACCCGGGCGACCGGCCTGTCCCGGTTCCCGGTCTACCACGGGAGCCTCGACGAGGTCGTCGGCGTCGCACACATCAGGGACGTGCTGACCGTGCACGCCTCCAGCCGGACCCAGACGCCGGTCTCGCAGATCATGCGCGAGCCGCTGCTCGTACCGGAGTCGCTGACCGTCGACAGGCTCCTGGACCGGCTGGCCGGCAAGCGCACGATGGCCGTGGTCATCGATGAATACGGCGGTACGGCCGGCGTCGCCACCCTGGAGGACATCGTGGAGGAGGTCGTCGGCGAGGTACGCGACGAGCACGACCCGCACGAGACGCCCGACCTCGCCCCGGTCGGCACGGACGCCGAGGGCCGGGCACTGTACTCGGCCGACGGATTCGCCCGTACCGACCAGCTCGCCCGGGTCGGACTGCGGGTGCCCGACGGACCGTACGAGACCCTGGCCGGTTTCATCGCGACCGAGCTCGGCCGGATCCCCGCCGAGGGGGACAGAGTCGAGGCCGACGACTGGCGGCTCGATGTCGTGGACGCCTCGGGACGGCGGGCCGCAC
Source organism: Streptomyces sp. NBC_00659 (assembly GCF_036226925.1). Classification (NCBI taxonomy): domain Bacteria; kingdom Bacillati; phylum Actinomycetota; class Actinomycetes; order Kitasatosporales; family Streptomycetaceae; genus Streptomyces; species Streptomyces sp. NBC_00659. The sequence goes on from NZ_CP109031.1 coordinate 1,810,486, forward strand.
GGGTGCTGCTGCACGCCCCGCACAACGCCGAGGAGAGCACGCGATGACCGCCGTACAACTGCTGGTCGGACTCGCGACCCTCGTCGTGAACGCCTTCTTCGTCGGCGCCGAGTTCGGCCTGATCTCTGTACGCCGCAGCCAGATCGAACCGCACGCCGAACGGGGCGACCGGCGGGCACGGAGCGTTCTCTGGGGCCTCGAACACGTCTCGGCCCTGCTCGCGACCGCGCAGCTCGGCATCACGCTGTGCACCCTGGTGCTCGGCATCGTGGCCGAGCCCGCCATCGCGCACCTGCTGGAGCCGGTGTTCCACGCGGTGGGCGTCCCCTCCGGCGCGGGCCACGCGGTCTCCTTCGTCATCGCGCTCGCCCTGGCGACGTATCTGCACATGCTGCTCGGCGAGATGGTGCCGAAGAACGTGGCGCTGGCGGAGCCCGTACGCACGGCGCTGGTGCTCGGACCGCCGCTGGTCACGCTCTCCCGCGCGCTGCGCCCGGTGATCTTCGCGGTCAACGCCTTCTCCAACGCCCTGCTGAAGCTACTGCGGGTCGAGACGAAGGACGAGGTCGTGGCGACCTTCTCCGACGACGAACTCGCCCGCCTGGTCAAGGACTCCAGTGCGGCGGGGCTCATCGACCACCGCGCCCAGGAGCGGCTGCGTGACGCCCTGGAACTGGGCCGCCGCCCGGTGCACGACGTCGTGCTCCCGGTGGAACGCGTCGTCTACGCACGCGTCGGCGTCACTCCGGAGGAGCTGGAGCGCTTGTCCGCCGAGTCGGGGTTCTCCCGCTTCCCCGTCGTCGACGAGGGGCGCCGGATCGTCGGTTATCTGCACGTCAAGGACGCGCTGGACGCGGTCCCTCGCGAGGTGCCGTTCCGTGTGGAGGACATGCGGCACATCGCCCGCGTCCGCGAGAGCACCCCTCTGGACGACGTCCTGACCGCGATGCGCCGCAGTCGTACGCATCTCGCGGCGGTCATGGGCAGCGACGGACGGCTCACGGGACTGGTGACGATGGAGGACGTCCTGAGAGAACTGTTCGGACAGCCCGCGTAGGAGAGACGCTCGGGCTCCGGTGCGGGAGAGCGGCAGGAACCCGGGGCCCGCTCGGCGCCGGGGTCACCCTCCCCGCTCCGGTGGGACGGTCCGACCGACCGATGGGTATGTGTTCGGGTTACCATCTTTCTCGCCATGCAGATGAATGCCTCATACACCAGCCTCGTCGCGGTCGGCGACTCCTTCACCGAGGGCATGTCGGACCGGTTGCCCGACGGTTCGTACCGAGGATGGGCCGACCTCCTCGCGGGCCGGATGGCGGCCCGGACGCCCGGTTTCCGCTACGCCAACCTCGCGGTGCGCGGCAAGCTGATCGGGCAGATCGTCGACGAGCAGGTGGACGCGGCCGCCGCCATGCGGCCGGATGTGATCACGCTGGTGGGCGGTCTCAACGACACCCTGCGGCCCAAGGTCGACATGGGACGCGTCCGGGGTCTCCTGGAGGAGGCCGTGGAGCGCCTGGCCCCGGCCTGCGAGCAGCTCGTCCTGATGCGCAGCCCCGGCCGCAACGGTCCGGTCCTCGAACGCTTCCGGCCCCGCATGGAGGAGCTCTTCACCGTCGTCGACGCCCTCGCCGAGCGGCACGGCGCCCTGGTGGTCGACCTCTACGGGGCACCCTCGCTCGCCGACCCCCGCTCCTGGGACGTCGACCGGCTGCACCTGACCGCCGATGGACACCGCCGGGTGGCGGAAGCCGTGTGGCAGACGCTCGGCTACGAAGCCGAGGACCCGGAGTGGCGCGTCCCGTCGGCGCCCACCGCGCCTCCCGGCTGGGCCTCCCGCCGCACCGCCGACGCCCGCTTCGCCCGGCAGCATCTGCTGCCGTGGATCGGGCGACGGCTGACGGGGCGCTCGTCCGGGGACGGACGGCCGGCGAAACGGCCGGAACTGCTGCCCTACGAGGATCACGTCACGGGCGGCCACGGCGGCTGAGTCCGCGATCCACCGAGGTGTCTCCGGACGCCGCGGACCCTGTTCACGTGCCGACGTTCGTTCCCGAGCACGGTGGCCGCAGAGGCTGGCCTCGGGGGCTGGGCGAAGCGTCAGGCGGGCGGCTTCCGCCGTGCCGCTCTCTCGAGTGACACGGCGGCCCATGCTCCGCATAGAGGAGGACGCTACCGGTTCACCCCGCGGGCGCCACAGGGCGCACGGGGGGCGCTCGACAGCGCGGGAGCGCCGTTGGATGCGCCTGGAACTACGGCCGGGCCCGGCGCGTACGCCGGGCCCCGCCGACGGCCCCTCCAGCTTTGCGGAGCATGGAGAGGAGCCGTCTCGCCACCCCGGAGAGGATGGCAAGTAACAGGCCAGCGGGGAGTTCCCGCTGGAATCAGCATCCAAGCACTGAAGCGTGGGCCTGAGAAGTACGCCCCTGAGCACTGCCCGGGGAACTTGCCTGCACCTGTCCATGGGCGTGGCCGGGGCAAAGGCAGGTGCGTACCTTTTGACACCGACACGCCACCAGTGGACCGATCAGGGCTGATGTGCCCCATCAGCACCCTTGCGACGGACTGTCGGCAGGGTGGGAAACCAGCCATACCGAGCAACCTCGCCTACAACAGGCCAAGGTCGCTCTGCGCCAGGTGCAGTACACGGACTGTGAGCATATGTGGACGCGTCGCCCCGGTTCACCTCATGCAGAGGCGCGTGCGTCACGAGTGAGAAACAGTCAGCCGAAGCGGCGCCCCGGCTGCGATCAAGCGCTGTCCCCGGCCATTCCGCCGGAGGGCAGGGGGGTCGCCGCCAGCGGGCCGTGCGCCATGACGATCGAGGCGAGCGGATAGGGGGGACCGTCCGTGCCGCGCAGGACCAGCAGAGGCATCCCCCGCTCGTCCTGGCGCCGGCCGAGCGACAGCCAGATGCGGTCGGCGCGGTCGACCTGCCCCATCCCGAGGTCGTAGATCCGCCCCCAGAGGAAGAAGGGATCGGTGGCCGTGTCGCTCGCCTCCTGGAGGAGTTCGGGGACACCGTGCGCGGTGAGGTGGACGGCGACGCCGTCGAGGGTTCCCGCGGCCACCTGAGCGTGCCCGGCCGTCCTGGTCCGGACGTTGCGGGGAGCCCCGATCGCGTCGAGCCAGTACTCCCAGTCGTCCAGACAGGTGGCCTTGATGGCCACCGTCACCCGCTCGCCGTCCGCCTTGATCTGCATGGCTTCCAGGCGTGCGAGGTGGTCGGACTGAAGGCTCGCGGCGACGGAGACGGCGCGGGCGGAGGCGCTGCCCCATCCGACGGGGCGTGACCGCGCGGCGGCCGGCCTCACCCGGGGAACCTGCCCGTCCACGCGTTGCGGCACCGGCGCCGCCCCGTGCTCCGCCATGGCCCGTCCGGCACCGCGGTCGGCGAGATGCAGGACGATCGCACCCCGCGCGGGCGGCACGAGCGGCAAGGCGATGGAAGCCCGGTCGTGCCGCGGCTCGGGGTCCTCGCCCCCGGGAACCTGCTCCCTGTGGTCCGGAACGGGCGCGGGAGCGCGATCATGCCGTGGCTCGGAGTCCTCGCCCCCGGGAACCTGCTCCCTGTGGTCCGGGCCGGGCGCGTGGGCATGGTCGTGCCGCGCGTCCGGCCCGTGCGCGTGATCGTGATCGTGCCGCGCGTCCGGCCCGTGCGCGTGATCGTGATCGTGATCGTGATCGTGATCGTGATCGTGCCGCGGCTCGACGTCGTCGCCGGGGATCAGTCCCTTGCGGTTCAGCGCGGTGGCGATCCGCATCGCGACCTCGCTCGGGTAACCGCAGTCCTCGACGATCGTGTCGACGGCCGCGTGATAGGCCTCCGGACAGTTCTGCCCGGCCTCGACCTGTGTCCGCAGCCGTTCGAGAACACCTGCCCCGCCCGCTTCCACCAGACGCCCCTGCGCCTCCAGGTCGGCGACGAACTCCCGGGCGAACGCGCTGAGTTGCTCGGCGAGATTGGCCTCGACGGCGGAACGGATCTCGGGCACGGTGGTCATGCCGCCACCCCCAGATACTCACTGCGCAGCTTGGCCAGAGCCCGGAACTGCAGGGTCTTCACCGCACCTTCGGACCGTGACATCTGACGCGCCGTCTCCAGCACCGAGAACTCCATGAGGAACCGGCGCGTGAGGACCTCGCGTTGCGGCGGCCGCAGTTGCTCCAGGGCCCGGCGCAGCAACTCCTCGTCCAGACTGATCAAAACGGTGTCCTCGGTGCTGACCGTGAGATCCTCGTCGAAGCCGAGCATGTCCTCGACGACGAACTCACGGCGCTGAGCACTCTTGCAATGGTCGATGACCTTGTTCCGGGCGATGGTGATCAGCCATCCGACGAAGCCGATGCCGCGGTAGGTGAAAGTCTCGCGTTTCATCCATGCGTTGAGAAAGGTCTCGCCGGTGATGTCCTCGGCGACCTGCCGATTGCGTACACGGCGCTGTACGTAAGCCAGTACCGCGGGGTGATGCAGAGCGTAGAGCTCCCCGAACGCGTCCCGGTCACCCGCGAGCGCTCGGGCGATAAGGGCCGGTTCTCTGGTGTCGAACCGCGGTGTGGCGGCGTTAGCCTCGGCGATCAAGGCCTACTCCGTTCATGAGTGGATGAACTGGTGGTGGGCATGTGCTGCGACGGTCCGCTCCGGCCATGGCCGGGCTCGGGCGCCGGATGACCGGGTCGTCGTGTCCGAAGGTTTCGAGGCGTCCCCCGCAGATGCCTCGCAGCTCCGGAGCCTGGTCGAGCCGATGCCGAGGCGGTGCAATCAGGGTCCCCTCAAAGGGACTTGCATACGTGCGACTAACTCACAGTCATGCAACATATGCAACTTGCGTACACGTGCGCAAGTTGCTTCGCCGGTATCACGGCGAGACTTTTTGGTGGGAACTGGAGTGCGATGCGTCCCCCTTGGCCTGGCATGACACATAAACGCCTACTGACCTGCGAAGATGCACGCATGCAAGTCGCGTGCAACTTGCATACACGCGCGCTACTCTCCGGAACATGCGGAGCATGGAAGAGTCCCCCCACGAGTCCCGCGGTGAGCGACAAGCTCTCGCAAGGAGGGTGGGCGAGTACCTCACAAATGCCGCGACAGCGGCCGGGTACGACGTACGCCCACGAGCCGGTGGCCGGGCTCAGCTGGCCATCGCGATAGGAGTGAGCCTGACGACGATCAGCAGAACACTGGAAGGACGGACCCTCCCCCTTCCCTCGCAACTGACCACATGGGCGTCAGTACTTGGCCTCGACCAGCGAGAGATGTTGGTCAACAGCGGGATGCTTCCCCCGGAACACGGGCCTCAGCCCGCGGTGCGGAGGGTAGCCTCAGTAACACTCACCCCGGAGGAGGCCATGGACGCATGGGGAATCACTGATCTCAGAATCCGCACACTGCTCAGCGGGAACATCGTCCAAGCTATCGAGCTCCAAAAGGATCTCGACGCCGACGACAGCCGGGGGGCCACTGCAAGGGGGTAACGAAACGTGGCGTACAGACTGGCATCCGCGTCCACCGCCAGCTGCACAGCCGGCTGGACATTCGTGGGCGCGGGTGTCTGGCACCATACATGGGAGTTGGCGACAGTCGGGATCGGCCTGTTAACCATGGGCTTGGCCGGAGCACTTGCGGCCGTGCTCCGTCACATGGTGACGCAGGTCGACGCCCGCACACGACATGATCTCAGCGTCATGGCGGAGCACAGACGCCGCCTCGAGCTGGACATGCAGAAGCGCGAGCTGGACCTGGCCCAGCGAGAGAAAGCCATGGCCCGCAGGGCCACCGTCACAGCCATCAGACTCGGCAGCCATGCCAGAGCCCTCGACGAGGCGCGGAACGCGAACACGGCACTCCGCGCCAAGAACTCCCAGCTCATGCAGGAGATCGAGGAAGTCAACGACGAGCGCAACCAACTGATCACGGCAGAGCTCACCTTCGCCCACGACCGGTTCACCTCGAAGACGTACGGGGGTCTGCGCGCTGTTGTCGGCAGCGAGCGGCCCCACCCCGACCCACACGCACAGGCAGGTTACGGAAACCGTCCCCCGCGATCTGGATCCTGAGCACCACCCTGCGAAAACGTTCCACCGAACCGTCCACCCATCCATACGGTGAACAACTCCCTTCCGTTCAAAGGAGTTGAGCGTCAATCCGCCGGATTCACCGGCGGGCGCAGGAGCGACGACGTGGTCTGCGGTGCGCACCGAACGCGACACCTCCGTCCCGTCCCCGCACCTCTCACGCACGCCCCGGTCCGCCGGGGGGTGCCGCTCCGCCGCGACCTGCGCATCCAGGACGCCCCGGACATAACAGGAGCCGCGCCGGACAGCCGGTATGCTCCATTCACGTGACTGCCGCGCCTGCAAAGCCCCGTATCCCCAACGTTCTCGCCGGACGCTACGCCTCCGCCGAGCTCGCCACGCTCTGGTCCCCCGAGCAGAAGGTCAAGCTGGAGCGTCAGCTCTGGCTCGCCGTGCTGCGGGCCCAGAAGGACCTCGGGATCGAGGTGCCGGACGCCGCCGTCGCCGACTACGAGCGCGTCCTCGACCAGGTCGACCTCGCCTCCATCGCCGAGCGCGAGAAGGTCACCCGGCACGACGTGAAGGCGCGGATCGAGGAGTTCAACGACCTCGCCGGCCACGAGCACGTGCACAAGGGCATGACGTCCCGCGACCTCACCGAGAACGTCGAGCAGCTGCAGATCCGGCTCTCCCTGGAGCTGATGCGCGACCGTACGGTGGCGGTCCTCGCCCGGCTGGCCAAGCTCGCCGGCGAGTACGCCGAGCTGGTCATGGCCGGCCGCTCGCACAACGTGGCCGCGCAGGCCACCACCCTGGGCAAGCGCTTCGCGACCGCCGCGGACGAGATGCTCGTCGCATACGGCCGCCTCGAGGAGCTGCTCGGCCGCTACCCGCTGCGCGGCATCAAGGGCCCGGTCGGCACGGCCCAGGACATGCTCGACCTGCTGGGCGGCGACGCGGCCAAGCTCGCGGACCTGGAGCAGCGGATCGCCGGGCACCTCGGCTTCTCGCAGGCCTTCACCTCCGTCGGCCAGGTCTACCCCCGCTCCCTGGACTACGACGTCGTGACCGCCCTGGTGCAGCTCGCGGCCGCCCCGTCCTCGACCGCCAAGACGATCCGGCTCATGGCCGGGCACGAGCTGGTCACCGAGGGCTTCAAGCCCGGCCAGGTCGGCTCCTCGGCGATGCCGCACAAGATGAACACCCGCTCGTGCGAGCGCGTCAACGGTCTGATGGTCATCCTGCGCGGCTACGCGTCGATGACCGGCGAGCTGGCCGGCGACCAGTGGAACGAGGGCGACGTGTCGTGCTCGGTGGTGCGCCGGGTCGCGCTGCCGGACGCGTTCTTCGCGCTGGACGGCCTGCTGGAGACGTTCCTGACCGTCCTCGACGAGTTCGGCGCCTTCCCTGCGGTCGTCGCCCGCGAGCTGGACCGCTACCTGCCGTTCCTCGCGACGACCAAGGTCCTGATGGGTGCGGTGCGCGCCGGTGTCGGCCGTGAGGTCGCCCACGAGGCGATCAAGGAGAACGCCGTCGCCTCCGCCCTGGCCATGCGCGAGCAGGGCACCGAGCGCAACGAGCTGCTCGACAAGCTCGCCGCGGACGAGCGGATCCCGCTGGACCGTGCGCAGCTCGACGAGCTGATGGCCGACAAGCTGTCCTTCACGGGAGCCGCGGCCGACCAGGTGGCCGTCGTCGTCGGCCGCGTCGAGGAGATCGTGAAGCAGCACCCGGAGGCCGCGGGCTACACGCCCGGCGCGATCCTCTGACACACCTCGCTCAAGCGGACCTGGAGGCCGCCCGCGACCGGCCGCTCGTGCCGGACACCCTCGCGGTCGGCCTCTCGGCGTTCTCCGGTGGTGTGCGGCCGCTCTGAAACGGGTCGCGGCCGGAAACGCGCCTCGGCAGAATCCGGGGTATGGAGCGTCTGACGGAGATCGCGAACCTGCTGACCGAGGTCGACGGCGTCGTCGGTGTGTGTCTGGGAGGCAGCCGGGCCAGTGGCACGCACGGCCCCGACTCCGACTTCGATCTGGGCCTCTACTACCGGCCGCCGCTGGACACCGCGGCCCTGCGCCTGCTCGCGGCCCGGCTGACCGGTGGCCCGGTGGACGTCACCGAGCCGGGCGGCTGGGGACCGTGGGTGGACGGCGGCGGCTGGCTGACCGTCGACGGTCACCGGGTCGACTGGATCTACCGTGACCTGGACCGGGTGCGCCGCGTCTGGCGGCAGTGCCTCGCCGGGCGGTTCGAGATCGGTGTCCAGCCAGGACATCCCCTGGGTGTCTACTCCCACACCTACGCCGGTGAGCTGGCCGTCGGACGGATCCTCGCCGACCCCGGCGGTGAGCTGCGGACCCTGCGGGAGCAGACGCGCCGCTACCCCGAGCCGCTGCGCGAAGCACTCATGGACAACGCGCGGTGGGAGGCACCGTTCATCCTTGCGGGCGCCCGCAAGGGAGCTGCTCGCGGAGATGTCTTCTACGTCTCCGGCTGTCTCTTCCGCGCGGTCGGACTTCTCGTTCACGCCCTCCACGCCCAGGCCCGACGTTGGGTGCTCAACGAAAAGGGGGCGGTCCGGGCGGCGGGAGAACTCGCGGTCGCCCCGCGGGAGTTCGCCGGACGGGCTCAGGGACTGTTTTCCGCGCTGGGCACCACCCCGGAGACACTGGCTGCCGCGCTCGACGACGCCGAGGGCCTGGTCGCCGAGGTGTGCGGTCGCCTCGACGGCTGATCGGGTCCCGAACGGGATGGTCTCCGTGTCACCGCATCATGGTGGTCACGCCGGCGCGGTCACCCCCTCACGGCAGGTCTGCCTCCGCGATCACCGAATCAAGGCCGGTTAGTCTCCGCGCTCACCGCATCAAAGCCGACCGGTCTCCGCGCTCACCGCGTCAGGGCGGGTCGGTCTCCGTGATCACCGCCGGCAACCCCGGGACCGCCGTACGACCCGGCGACCGACCCGCCGTGCCCGTGTGAAGTCCTCGGCGCACAGCCGGTCGATCGTGGCGAGATGCTGCGCGATGGTCATGACGTCCAGTAAAGCCGCCGCCACTGACAATGGGTGAGGCTCAGGAAGCCAGTGCGGTCACGCGTCCCTGCGCCGGACGCACCACGCCCCCGCGCCCAGAGCCGCGGCGGTCCACAGCGCGGTCACGGCGAGCCCGCTCCAGGGCCCAAGGGCGCCGTCCCACGACGCGTGCAGGACCGTCTGCCCGGCCTTGTCCGGCAGGAAGTCCGCCACACTCCCCGACGCGCTCCCCACGACGAAGGACACGATCAGGAGGAACGGGATCAGGATGCTCAGCGTGGCGACCCCGCTGCGCAGGACGGCTGCCAGGCCCGCCGCGAACAGGGCCATCAAGGACAGGTAGACGGCGCAGCCGACCACGCCCCGGAGCTCCTCCGTCCAGGTCAGGGCGTCGGCCCGGGAACCGAGCACGGACGTCCCGACGACCAGACCGATCACGCCCGTGACCAGGCCGATCCCCAGAGCCGGTACGCCGATCGCCACCGTCTTGGCCAGGAACCAGCGCCCCCGGACGGGCACCGCGGCCAGCGAGACGCGGAGCGCGCCGCCCTGGTACTCGGCCGAGACCGCCTGGGCTCCGAAGGTGATGGCCGCGATCTGGCCGAAACTGACACCGAAGAAGGTCGAGAAGAGCGGGTCGAACTCCGGGTCGTCGGAGTTGTCGAGTCCGGCGAGCGCCGAGAACGCGACCGTGGCCACGAGGACGGCGAGCAGGCTCCAGAGGAGCGAGCGCAGGGTTCGGATCTTGATCCATTCCGCGCGGAGTACGGGTGCGAAGGACACGGTCAGACCTCCTGAGGCTGTGTCGGGGCGGCGGCGAACTCGGTCTCGGCGGCCGTCAGATCCAGATAGGCCTGCTCCAACGTCCCTTCTTCCGCAGCGAGTTCGAGGATGGAGAGACCCGCGGCCGAGGTGAGGCGCCCGATGTCCTCCAGTCCTGCGTCGAACGCGGTCCAGCGGCCGTCCTCGCCCTCGACGGCCTCGATGCCGCGCTCCGCCAGCAGGCCCCCCAGGGCACGGCTGTCCGTGCTGCGGACCCGGACGCGAGGCCGCACGCGCGCGTCGATGAACGCGCGCATGGGCATGTCGGCCAGGAGTCTGCCGCGGCCGAGGACGACTAGCTGGTCGGCGAAGGAGGCGGTCTCGTTCATGAGGTGGCTGGAGACGAGGACGGTGCGCCCTTCCCTGGCCAGCCGGCGCAGCAGCTCCCGGATCCAGATGATCCCTTCGGGGTCCAGGCCGTTCGACGGTTCGTCCAGGAGCATCACGGGCGGGTCGCCGAGCAGGGCGGCCGCGATGCCCAGACGCTGACGCATGCCCAGGGAGTACGTCTTCACCCGGTGCCGGGCCACCGCGGCGAGCCCCGTCTCCTCCAGCACCTCGTCGACCCGGCGTTCGGGGATGCGGTTGGTCGCGGCGAGGGCCCGCAGGTGGTTCCGGGCGGTCCGCGATCCGTGCGCGGCTCCCGCGTCGAGGAGGGCGCCCACCTTCCGGAGCGGTTCGTCGAGGGTGGCGTACGCGTGGCCCCCGATGGTGGCGGTGCCGGAAGTGGGCCGGTCCAGGCCCAGCACGAGCCGCATGGTGGTGGACTTTCCGGCGCCGTTGGGGCCGAGGAATCCGGTGACACGGCCGGGGAGAACGCTGAAGGTCAGGTGGTCCACGGCACGCTTGCTGCCGTACTCCTTGGTCAGGTCTCGGACGTCGATGCTGGTCATGGGCCCAGCGTGGCGGCCGCGGACCGGCTCCCGCCTCCCCCGCGGGTGGAGATCCTCTCCCCCGCCCGGGGGAGGTCCGTTGTCAGTGCTCGCTGGCAGGATGGCGCAATGGCCCAATTTCTGCGCCCGCTGCTGTGGGGGACGACGTACACGCGTTTGCTGCACTTGTGGGTGCCGATGCTGTTCACCAGTGTGTGGCTGTTCATCGACTTGTCGAAGCCGTGGGTGCCCGCGGTGATGGTGATTCCCCTGGGGCTGATCCCGGCCGTGCGGCGGGGCGAGGGTGTGCAGGCCCGTTTCATGCTGGCGCCGGGTGAGCGGGGCGGTGAGGACACGGCGTTCTCGATCGCTCCTTCCGTCGGGTGGCGGGACCGGTGGCGGACCGTGCTCTGGCTGGAAGCGCGCATCCTGCTGGGCTGGGTGGCTTGCGGTGTCACCGTCTGGCTGCCCGTGTTCGCTGTCGATCTCGGCAGAGCGGCCACCGGTTACCGGCCCACCGACGATCCCGCGGTAATGCTCCTGGACCCGCACTGGAGCTGCGCGCTGCTCATCCCGCTGCCCCTGCTGGCCCTGTACGGCGTGGTGGTCGGCCTCGGTGAGCTGACCACGGCGCTCGCTCGGCGGCTCCTCGGTCCCTCCCCCACCGAGCGGCTCGCCGCGTTGGAGGAGCGGACCGAACAGCTCCTGGAGCGCAATCGCATCGCCCGCGAGCTCCACGACTCCATCGGACACGCGCTGACGGTCGCGGTGGTGCAGGCCGGCGCCGCGCGCGCGGCCGGCGACCCGGAGTTCACCTCCCGTGCCCTGGCCGCCATCGAGGAGACCGGACGGTCCGCCCTGGAGGATCTGGAGCGGGTGCTGGGCGTGCTGCGCGAGGCGCGGCGTCCCGTGAGCAGCCGTCCCACGCTGACCGACGCCGACCGGCTGCTGGAGTCCGCGCGCACCTCGGGGGCCAAGGTGGACGCAGAGGTCTCGGGCCCGTTGGAGACGGTGGCCGGTCCGGTGTCCAGAGAGGGCTACCGCATCCTCCAGGAGTCGCTCACCAATGTGCTCCGCCATGCCGGGAGCGTCCCGGTGCGGGTCCGTATCGAGGTCAGGGACGGCACGCTCTCCCTGGAGGTCCGCAATCCGCTGCCGGACGGCAGAGCCGGTCCCGGGCGGGGCAGCGGTCTGCGCGGCATTCGGGAGCGGGCCGCGCTGCTCGGCGGCAGCGCCCGGACGGGCCCGCACGAGGGTGACTGGCAGGTGCACGCCGAGATTCCGTCGCACTGATCTACGCTGGCCGGATGCCGGTCACCGTTCTGCTCGTCGACGACGAACCCCTCGTACGCGCGGGGCTGCGCGCCGTGCTGGAGGCGCAGCCCGACATCGAGGTCGTCGGTGAGGCCGCCGACGGCGCCGCCGTGATCCCGCTCGTCCGGCAGTTGCGGCCGGACGTGGTCGCCATGGATGTCCGGATGCCGCTGATGGACGGCATCGAGGCCACCCGCGCGGTGCTGCGGACCGTCACCGATCCGCCGAAGATCCTTGTCGTGACGACGTTCGAGAACGACGAGTACGTCTACGAGGCGCTGCGCGCCGGGGCCGACGGCTTCCTCCTGAAGCGGGCGCGGCCGGCCGAGATCGTGCACGCGGTGCGGCTGGTGGCCGAGGGCGAGTCCCTGCTGTTCCCCGCCTCCGTACGGCAGTTGGCGGCCGAGTACGGGGAGACAGGCGGGAATCCGGCGGCGCGGGCGGTCATGGATCGGGCCGCGCTGACCGAGCGCGAGGCGGACGTGCTGCGGCTGATGGCACGGGGCATGTCCAACGCCGAGATCGCCGCGCGGCTGGTCGTCGGCACGGAGACGGTCAAGTCGCACGTCAGCTCCGTACTGACGAAGCTGGGTGCCCGGGACCGTACTCAGGCGGTCATCGCGGCCTACGAGTCGGGGTTCGTGGCGCCGGGCTGACGGCGGCCCGTGCACGGGAAAGGGTCCCCGGCCCTCGCCGGGGTCCCCCGCGACGAGTACGATCCGGCCAACACGCGTACAAGCTGGGAGGACGGACGTTGGGGCGGTTGACCGGCGGGGATCCCTCTCTGCTGCGACGGATCAATTCCGCGGTGGTCCTGCACGCCTTGCGTGCCACGGACTGCGCGACCCTCACCGAGATCACCCGGGTGACCGGATTGTCACGGCCGACGGTCGAAGGGGTCGTCGAGGGGCTGATCGATAACGGGCTCGTCGTCGAGAAGGCGGCCGAGGAGGGTGCCGCACGGCGCCAGGGGCGTCCGGCGCGCAGGTTCCGGTTCCGGGCCGAGGCGGGGCATCTGCTGGGCCTGGAGATCGGACCTCACCGCGTCGCGGCGCTGCTCGCGGACCTGGACGGGCGCGTGATGGGCGCGATGGCCAAGGACGTGGACGAGACGGCGTCCGCCGACGAGCGGCTGGAACGGCTACGGGTGGCGGTCGCCGAGCTGCTGCGCAGGGCGGGTGTCGCCCGCAGTTCTCTGCGCGCGGTGGGTGTGGGAAGCCCAGGCATCGTGGAGGCGGACGGCACCGTGCGCCTGGGCACGGCACTGCCGGAGTGGACGGGCCTGCCGCTGGGCGAGCGGCTGAGCCGCTCCTTCAAATGCCCGGTGCTCGTGGAGAACGACGCCAACGCGGCGGCGGTCGCGGAGCACTGGAAGGGCGCGGCGACCGACTCCGACGACGTCGTGTTCGTCCTGGCGGGGCTGAGTCCGGGTGCCGGCTCGCTGATCGGCGGGCGGCTGCACCGGGGGTTCGGCGGGGCGGCCGGCGAGATCGGAGCGCTGCACCTGCTGGGCCGTGATGTCACCCCCGAGACGCTGCTGTCGACGACGGACGAGCCGTTGCACCCGCTCGACGAGCAGGCCGTCGCCAAGGTGTTCGCTCTGGCCAGGGACGGTGACCAGCGGGCGCGTGCCGCGGTCGACCGCTTCATCCAGCGGCTGGTGCACGACGTGGCGGCCCTGGTCCTCGCCCTCGACCCGGAGCTGGTCGTCATCGGGGGCTGGGCGGCCGGCCTGGACGGCGTACTGGAGCCGCTGCGGAGGGAGTTGGCACGCTACTGCCTGCGTCCGCCGAGGGTGGCCCTCTCGATGCTGGGGGAAGCGGCCGTGGCGACCGGTGCGCTGCGGCTGGCCCTCGACCATGTGGAGGAGCAGTTGTTCGCGGTGGAGGGAACCGTGACCGCGCGCCGCTGAGGCGTGGGTGACGCGACGACGCCGACCGCCGCCCCGGCCACAGCCACAGCCACAGCCACAGCCACAGCCACAGCCACAGCCACAAAACCCGTCGCGCTCCGAAGGGTTCCGGGGTGCGACGGGTGTGGTCGGACGGGTGTGGTCAGGGACGCGGCTCGACGAGGGCGGCGGTCCGGGCCGGACGGCTCAGGAGGCGCGACGCTCCGGGTCGTGGTGGATCTCCACACCGCCGGAGTCACCGAACGTGAGCCGGCAGGTGTCCGCGCGGTACGTGGCGACGGACACCGCCGCGGTGCGCCCCTCGGTGAAGAAACGGGTCGTGACCACGAGAACGGGCGCCCCGGGAAGGCGGTCGAGCTCCTTGGCGTCGTCCGCGCGGGCCGAGCCCAGCTCGACGGCACGGTCCTGGCCTTCCAGTTCCAGCCGCTGGAGCTCGCGCAGCACGGCACGCGCACGGGCGGCACCCGAGGGCGCGTCGATCGCCGACAGGTCCGGCACCGAGGAAGCCGGGATGTACAGAAGTTCGGCGGCGACGGGCTGACCGTGTGTCACCAGGGAACGGCGTACGGTGTGCAGCAACTCGCCGTCGGCGGTCTCCAGGATGCCGGCCACCGGCGCGGGCGGCGCCGCCACGGTGCAGTCCGCGGCGTGCCAGGCGTCACCGACGGCCCCCGGCCACACGTGCTGTTCGGTTCCGACGGCCACGCCCACGCGCGGTGGCGCGACGGTGGTGCCCACGCCGCGACGGCGCTGCAGGCGGCCGTCCAGTTCGAGCTGTTCGAGCGCTTGGCGCAGGGTCGCCCGAGCGACACCGAAGCGGGCCGCCAAATCACGTTCGTTGGGCAGGATCTCGCCCACCGTGAACTCGGAGTCCAGCGCCTCGCTCAGCACGGTCCTCAGGTGCCAGTACTTCGGTTCCGGCACCGATTCCAACTGCGTGGTCCCCACCCTGTCCTCCGCAATCGCCGTGGCCCGGCGGCGTTTTCACGCCCTTGTTTATTAAAGGTTCCTGCACTATCCCTGCGACGATAGAGCCGCCCCCACCCTTGGTCAAGACCAATCCTCGAACCCTTACGGATTGCACAGGCACCCCGCCGCGGAGCGTTCACGGGGTGTTCTCGCCGGGCGACGTTCGCGACACAACGCCGAAAGCCCCCGTACAAAGACGGGGGCTTTCGCTCTTCTGCGGCGCCTCGGACGGAGGCGTCCTCCGGGGCATCAGGCCGCGGGGATCGACATCAGCTTCTCCGGGTTGCGCACGATGTAGACGCACTGGATACGGCCGTCCGCGACGTCCAGTTGGATGATGCTGTCGGGCTTGCCGTCGGACAGCGCGAGCACCGCGAGACCGCCGTTGACCTCGAGGAAGCGCAGCGACAGGCCGGACGCACCCTTCTTGGTGACGCCGACGACGAAGCGGCCGACCTTCTCGGCCGTGTCGAGGATCCGCAGCGGCGCCTGGGCTCGGCCTCCGCTGTCGCCGATGAGCCGCGCCTCCGGTGCCAGCAGGGACACGAGTCCCTCCAGATCGCCCTCGCCCGCCGCGGCGAGGAACCGCTCGGTGAGGTCACGGCGTTCGGCCGGGTCGACCTCGTAGCGCGGCCGCCGTTCCTCCACGTGCTTGCGCGCCCGCCCGGCGAGTTGACGCACCGCAGGCTCGCCCCGGTCGAGGACGGCGGCGATGTCGGCGTACGGATAGCCGAACGCCTCTCTCAGGACGAACACCGCGCGTTCCAGCGGTGACAGGGACTCCAGGACGACGAGGACGGCGAGGGAGACGGAGTCCGCGAGAACGGCCCGCTCGGCGCTGTCGGGCACGGTCTCGCCGAAGTCGGTGACGTACGGTTCCGGGAGCCACGGTCCGACGTAGGCTTCACGGCGCGACCGGACCTGGCGCAGCCGGTCGATGGCGAGCCGGGTCGTGACGCGGACCAGATACCCGCGTGCTTCCCGCACATCCGACCGGCCCTTGCCGGACCAGCGCAGCCACGCCTCCTGGACGACGTCCTCCGCGTCGGCCACTCGGGCGAGCATGCGGTACGCAACACCCATCAGTAAGGGGCGGTGTTCTTCGAAGACATCGGTCGCCGTGTCGCTTGCCACCGGACCATCCCACCCGACACATTCCCCGGTGTCCAGGCGAATCGGCCGCCCCGGAGCACAATGGCCGCGGGCCGCCGGTGGCCGGCGGTCCCGAAAACGGGAGGAACGACGATGCGATACGGGGTACTGGGCACGGGCGACGTGGGGCGCGCCCTTGCCGGCAAGCTGGTCGAACTGGGCCACGAGGTCTCCTTGGGCTCGCGCACCAAGGACAACGCGACGGCCGTCGAGTGGGCCGACGGCGCGGGGCCCACCGCCCATCACGGTACCTTCGCGGACGCCGCGGCGTTCGGCGAGGTGGTCGTGAACGCGGTGGGCGGGCGGATCGCGCTCGCCGTACTGCGGTCGGCAGGGGAGGAACACCTGGACGGCAAAGTGCTGTTGGACGTCTCCAACCCCCTGGCGTTCGAGGACGGCGAGCTACGGCTGTCTCCCGTCGAGTCGGACAGTGTGGGCGAGCAGATCCAGCGCGAGTTCCCGGGGGCCCGGGTGGTGAAGAGTCTCAACACCGTCAACTGCCAAGTGATGGTCGAGCCTTCCAGGGTGCCGGGCGAGCACCAGATCTTCGTCTCCGGTGACGACGAGAGCGCCAAAGAACAGGTGACGGCGCTGCTGGGCGAGTTCGGCTGGCCCGCGCGGCGTGTGTTCGACCTGGGGGGCATCCACACCGCGCGGGTCGTGGAGATGTACGTGCCGCTGTGGGTCAAGCTCATGCAGGGCATCGGGCACGCGGACTTCAACGTGGAGGTGCGCAGAGCGCGTTAGTGCCCCACGGAGGCGTGCGACCGGGGCGGCGGCCGGCGTGTGATGACTGGCGCGTGACGGCCGACGCACGGTTCGTGACGGCTCGGGGCTACCCGTCGGTAGCACTTGCTGACAAGCTGTCTACAAGATGGTTCGTCACAGCGTTCAGACGAGGAGCAGTCCCATGCCCGACACGGTCACCGTCAGCCTCCCCTCACCGCGCGGCCCCAAGGACGTCACCGTGTCCTACGCGCGCGTGGGCACCGGCGAACCGCTGCTCCTGCTGCATGGCATCGGCCACCACCGTCAGGCCTGGGACCCGGTCATCCCCATCCTCGCCGCCGAACGCGACGTGATCGCCGTCGACCTTCCCGGCTTCGGCGCGTCCCCGGCGCTGCCCGAGGGAATGACCCACGACCTGCCGACGGTGGTGCCCCTGCTCGGCGCGCTGTGCGAGGCGCTGGAGATCGAACGGCCGCACGTCGCCGGCAACTCGCTCGGCGGGTTGCTGGCCCTGGAACTGGGGCGCGAGAAGCTCGTACGGTCCGTCACCGCGCTCTCGCCCGCCGGCTTCTGGTCACCGGTGGAACGGCGTTACGCCTTCGGCCTGCTGATCGCCATGCGGCAGGCTGCCCGCCGCACGCCCGTCCCGGTCATCGAGCGGCTCTCCCGCTCGGCGGCCGGGCGGACGGTGCTGACCAGCTCCATCTACGCCCGGCCCGGCCGCCGTTCACCTGAAGCGGTCGTCGCCGAGACCCTCGCCCTGGCCCACGCCGAGGGATTCGACGAAACGTTGCGGGCGGGTACGAACGTCCAGTTCACGGACGACATCCCGACACTCCCCGTCACGGTGGCCTGGGGCACCCGCGACCGGCTGCTGCTCCGCCGCCAGGGTGTCCGGGCCAAGCAGATCATTCCGCGGGCGCGACTGGTGCGGCTGCCCGGCTGCGGCCACGTCCCGATGAACGACGACCCGGCGCTCGTCGCCCGCGTCATCCTCGACGGAAGCCGCTGAGCCGTCCTCGGCGGCAGCGGTCTTAGCTTCGCTTTTATCCGTGTGCTCTGGTCGTGCATGGTTGGTTGCTCGGTAGCCGGGACATGGAACGGCCATCGCGGGACTCTCCAGGTAGGTGAAGACCAGGGGAGGGTGCGATGGCCGTCGCTGTCAGCGTGCTCGGGGCGGGGGCGGGCCGCCAGAGCGGAGCCAGCTTGGCGCGGTTCCGCAGGGGTTGGTACGACTGCCTGGCCCGGCGGGGTGACGCGTTGTTCGAGCTGACGGATGCCCTGCTGGCGGCCGGCCCGGTCATCTCGCTGCCCTACCTGTCACTCGATGGGCTGCACCGCCGCGGCCACGGGAGTACCTATGCGGCCCTGGCTGAAGGCTACGTGGATGCCGAAAAGGTGCGTGAGCTGCTCGCTGCCTCGCTGCCCGGTGCTTCGTGCCCTGTGTTCGCGGTGGACGTGAGCGTGTGGGTCCGCAGCGATGCCGAGTGCTCGCCTGACCGCGGCTACTACTACCACCCCTCCAAGCACTCGGCGGGACAGCCAATCGTTGCCGGCTGGGCCTACTCCTGGCTCGTTGGCCTGGAGCTGACGACGAACTCGTGGACCGCGCCAGTAGATGCCCAGCGGCTGCTGCCGGGGCAGAATCCCAGCACGGTCGCCGCCCTCCAGATCCACGGTCTGCTGCGACGGAGTCCCGAACTTGGCCTCAAGACCCCGCTGTTTGTATTCGACGGCGGCTACGATTCCGTCCGCCTGGCTCTCGAACTCGCCGGAACTGCGGCCCAGATCCTGGTCCGGGTCCGCTCCGACCGGTCGTTCTACGCCGACCCGCCACCCATCAGGGCGACAGGCTCGGGGCGGCCGCGCCGCCACGGCGCGAAGTTCACTTGTCCCGACCCCACCACCTGGCCGGTCCCGGACGCCGTCCACACCTGCGCGGACGAGCAATACGGCGCGGTGAGCGTGCAGATGTGGCACCGCCTGCACGCCAAGACCCAGCAGCACGACGGACACGGCAGCCGAGGCCCTCGCCCCATCGTCCCCGGCACCCTGGTCCGGCTCACCGTCGACCGGCTGCCCGGCCGGAGCCGGGCCCCGAAGACTCTGTGGCTGTGGTGGACAGGCCCCTTTGGCCAGACCCCCGATCCGGACCTGCTCTGGCGGGCCTACACCCGCCGGTTCGACATCGAGCACACCTTCCGGTTCGCCCGCCAGACCCTGAACTGGACTCTGCCCCGGCCCCGCACTCCGGAGCAGGCCGACCGATGGACCTGGCTGGTCATCGCCGCCTACACCCAACTCCGCCTTGCCCGCTCCCTGGTGGCCGACCATCGGCTGCCCTGGGAACAGCCTTTGCCGCAGACCCATCTCACACCCGGCCGCGTCCGCCGACGATTTCGTCACGTCCAGGCAGCAATGGGAACACCGGCCAAGCCGCCACAACCCTGCGGACGCTCCACAGGCCGTCCACAAGGCACCCGACGAGGCCCAGCCACCCGCCACCCCGCAGTCAAAACAGCTGCAAGACCTGCGATCCGACACTCACAGGGATAAAAGCGAAGCTTAGAACCCCTAACGAAATGAGTGCGGGCGACGGTCGGTTATGCGTCAGTGGTCGTTGCTGTCGCCGGACAACCCCAGGGCAACGGTGCGTGCTCCCGGTGTGAAGCCGACGATGGTGTGTTCCCAGTGCTCGCCGGGCCAGTGGTACGTCACGCGCCCCTCGGCGGGGCGGTAGTGGGCGGTATACACAGTGCCCAGCCACTGGTCGTAGCTGCACTGGTACAGCGGTGGTCGCAGCATCGACGGAACATCAACTCCCGCTGCCTGAACGGCGGCCAGTCGTGCTCGTGTCCGGGTGGTTCGTTCCTGCTCGTCAGACACGGGTAGGTGCTGGTGATTGGCGGCGCAGGCGTCGTGGGCCTCGGTCATCGGGATGTCGGGACCCACATAGACCGTCAGGCTCTGGTGCTCGTCGACGAGGGTGACGTTCTGCGGAATCGCGATGGGTATCGTGCGCAGTCTGTCGATGGCCTCGTCAACGGTCCGGCAGGTTTCCAGTAGGTAGCGCAGCACGAGGGGAATGGCGAATCCGGGCCCATGGACGAATCGCCCGCCGAAGGTGAGTGACACTGCGAGTCCGGCGTCGTTCATACCGTCCAGCAGGCCCCATCCTGCTTCCTGCATTCCGATAACTGGGCGGAGGAACTGGGAGGAAACGATGGTGCCTTCGCAGTGATCCGGGGCGAAGTCGTAGTTTCTGAGCAGCGTGCCCTCGTGGCCGATCTGGGTGCAGCCAGAGAAGAACGGACGCACGGTCGCCATGGTGAGAAGCGTCCTGGCCTGTGGAGATTCCAGTTGATCCGCGAGCCGGTCGAGCACGGGGACCAGTTCGGGCATGTGCGTATCGAAGAGTCGTCGGGCCTGCGCTGCGCCCTCGAGGGTGCGGCCCTCCTCGGTCAGCCAGTCCTCTGCCTTCGCCATGGCTGAACAGACATGCGCGGCCCACCGACCGTCTGCGCCGTCACCGATCTCAATGGCATGGAACGTCTTGACGTAGTGGCTCATGAGGTAGGACCCAACTAAATTTCAGGCCCACTTTTCAAGGGCACGCAGGCGTCGCCAGCAGATGAGTGCGCATCCCAGAGTGAGGAACGCTTCGTGGATGTCGTCGCGGATCTCCCAGCGGATCCGCAGGCGGCGGAACCAGTGAAGGTGAGCGAACGCGCGCTCCACGACCCAACGTTGGGCGCCGAGTCCGGAGCCGTGTTCGGTGCCCCGGCGGGCGATCAGCGGTTTCACGCCGAGGCCCCAGACGAGTCGGCGGTACTTGTCGTGGTCGTAGCCGCGGTCACCGAGCACCGCGTCCGGTCGGCGTCGGGGCCGACCACGTTTGCCCCGCACAGGCGGCACGGCCTGGAGTAGTGGGATCAACTGCGTGACGTCGTTGCGGTTGCCGCCGGTCAGGGTGACGGCGAGCGGGATGCCGCTGGCGTCGGTGATGAGGTGGTGTTTGCTGCCCGTCCTGCCCCGGTCGACAGGGCTTCGCCCGGTCTTGGCTCCCCCTTTAACGCCCGAATGTGGGAGCCGTCGACCGCCGCCTGGGAGAAGTCCAGGGCGTTCGCAGCACGGAGTTCGGCGAGAAGGATCTCGTGCAGCCGGGGCCAGACGCCGGCCTCGGTCCACTCAGCCAGGCGGCGCCAGCAGGTCATACCCGAGCCGAAGCCGAGTTCCTGCGGCAAGTGTTCCCAGGCGATCCCGGTGTTCAGCACGAACAGGATGCCCTGGAAAACCAGCCGGTCCGGATGCCGCTTGCGCCCGGGATAGCGAGTGCGGCGCTCTACCTTCGGCAACAGCGGTTCGATCATCGCCCACAGCTCGTCCTCAACATGCCACGGCTTCGGCCGAGCCACCTCACACCCCCGGATCGTCACTTCCGGAGCCATCCAACCACCTCGAAGATCATTCTGTTAGGAGTTCTTACGGCCCTGGTCGGCAGCGGTCGTACGGCCCTGGTCGGTAATGGCCGTACGGCCGTGGGCGACTGCTTCCGATCGGTCATGGGCGGCTGTCGTCGAGCGGCACCTCGCGGCAGCCCGGCGGCCGCGCCCGACGACGAGGCTCAACGCGCCTGATCCGAGGGCGACTCCGGTGCCCACGAGGGCAGATCCCGCGGCCTGCGCGATCCCGTAGGCGCCCGTGCCCACGAGCGGCGCGGTGCAGGCGGCGGAGACCGGGATGAGTCCGGAGAAGAGCGTGGCGCGCTCCGCGCCGATGCGCTGCACGCCCGTGTACCAGCACACGAAGCCGACGACCGTGACGACCGCCGCCTGCCACACCAACGCGGTCGCCTCCGTCGCGTCCGGCACCCGCAGCCATCTGCCGCCGCCGGTGATCACCCCGACCACCGCCGACTCCGCCGCGGCGACACCGCACACGGTGGCCGACAACAGCCGAGGCCCGAGCGGACGCAGGACCGGCACGGCCAGGACGGCGAAGCCGACTTCCCCGGCCAGCGCGCCCAGGGAGTACGTGATCCCGGCCGCGTCCGTGCGGCCCCACCCCTGAACGGCGGACGCGCCGAGAGCGACGAGCAACGCCCCGTACAGGACCCGGCGTTGCGGACGACGCCCCTCCTGAAGCGGTACGAGCACCGCGACGACGACCGGGGCGCAGCCCACGAAGACGCCGGGGACGGCCGGTTCCGCCGTGCGCTCGGCGGCGAGCACGGCGAGGTTGAAGCCGACCATGCCGACGGCCGCGATCAGCGCGAGGCGCCCCCACTGGCGGACCGTGAGCCGCCGCAGCGGGGCGGCTCCGCCCCGGCCGACGAGAGGCAGCAGAAGGACACAGGCGAGGCCGTAGCGCAGGAACTGGCCGCCCGCGTAGGGATAGTGGCCCATGACGCTGTTGGCGGTGAAGGAACCTCCGACGAGGACGCAGGCAAGGGCGGCGAGCAGCGCGCCCCGGGTGGTGGTGGCGTTCATGACTCCGACGCTATGGACGGGCGTGGCCCGGTTTAAGGTCCACTTCCATGACGTCATCGGGGACCAATCGCGGCGGGCCGCCACGTCCCGCTCCGACAGCGGCGGCACCCTCGTGGACGGCCGCGTGGGAGCTGCTCCTGCCGGCCGCGTCGGCGCCGCCCCGCGCGCGTGGCCGCACCCTTCAGGCCGCACTGCGCGAGGCGGTCCGCTCCGGGCGGCTCGCTCCCGGCACCCGGCTTCCGTCCAGTCGCGAGCTGGCCGGTGATCTCGGCGTGTCGCGGGGGCTGGTCACCGAGGCGTACGAGCAGTTGACCGCGGAAGGGTATCTGCGCAGTGACCGCGGCGCCGGTACCTGGGTCGGTGACGCGGTCCGGGCGGTCGGCCCGCGCGCGCGTGACCGTGCCCCGCGGGCGGCCGGGGTGCGGGCCGACTTCGTCGCGGGAACCCCCGACCTGTCTCTCTTTCCGCGCTCCGCGTGGGCCGCGGCGCACCGCGGAGTGCTGGCCGAACTGCCCCACCAGGCACTGGGCTACCCGGATCCGCGTGGTCTGCCGGGACTGCGGACCGCCCTCGCCGAACTCCTCGTACGCCGCCGGGGCGTGGTCGCGGACCCGGAGCGCGTCGTCGTGGTCTCCGGGGTCGCCCAGGCGATGACTCTGCTCGGATTCGTGCTCCACGCGCGCGGGACACCCACCGTGGGCGTCGAGCAGCCGGGCAGTCCGGAGCTGGGCTCGCTGTTCGCCTCGGCCGGCGTCGGCACCGTACGGCTGCCGCTGGACGACGAGGGCCTGGCGGTCGCTCCGCTCCGTGCCTCCGGTGTACGAGCCGTGGTGACGACGCCGGCCCACCAGTTCCCCACGGGGATCGCGTACTCGGCGCGGCGCCGCGCCGAACTCCTCGACTGGGCCCGGTCCGTGGACGGACTGGTGATCGAGGACGACTACGACGGCGATTTCCGCTACGACCGTGCCCCGGTGGGCGCCCTTCAGGGACTCGACCCCGAGCATGTCGGGTACACGGGCTCGGTCAGCAAATCGCTCGCTCCGGGGCTTCGGCTGGGCTGGCTCCTCGTTCCGGCGCGCCATTTCGAGGAGGTCGTCGAGCGCAAACGCACCATGGACCTCGGCAATCCGGTCCTCGATCAGGCGCTCCTGGCCCGTTTCGTGGAGCGCGGCGACTACGACCGTCAGCTGCGCCGCTGCCAGCGCGCCTACCGGGAGCGGCGAGACGTCCTGGTCGCGGCCCTGGAGGAGCATTTTCCGGGCACGGAGGTCTCCGGCATCGCGGCCGGCCTGCACGTCGTCGCCGCGCTCCCCGGCCGGTACGGGCCACAGGACCGCTTCGTCGTACGGGCCGCGGCGGCCGGGGTCGTGGTCCGGCCATCGGCACACTACGGAGCAACGGCCGCGGACGGCGTACGGCTCGTGCTGGGGTACGCCCATCTGCCGCCCGCACGGATACGGGACGGCGTGCGACTGATGGCGGAGGCCGTACGCGGCCGGGGCGCACTCGACGAGTCCTCGGCGCCCTGAAGCACCACACCAGGATCGGGGCGGGCATCTCCGGGCCCCACGCCGTCGACCGGTCCGGCCCCGCAGGATCCGCGTCGATTCCGCACATCCCAGGGCCGGTTGTTCACCCGTGGTTTGCGTGCGCGCTGCGGCGTACCAGTAGTTGTGGCTCTGCACACTGGCCGAATCCGTCCCCGGAGGCGTATCCATGTCGCACCGTCCGCTCAGCTCGATCCCCGGCCGCCGCAGCGTGCTGCGCGGCTCCCTGGCCGCGTCGGCGGCGCTGGCCCTGCCCACCACGATCGGCTCGGCACCGGCACTCGCCCTGTCCGGCCGGCCGAAGGCGGGCTGGGGCATCCAGACCGGCGACGTGACCACCGACTCCGGCCTGGTGTGGGTCCGCTCCGACCGGCCCGCACGGATGATCGTCGAGACCTCGGCGACCGCGTCGTTCCGCGACTCGCGCAGATGGCACGGTCCGCTGCTCGGCGCGGACACGGACTTCACGGGGACCACCCGGCTGCGCGGACTGCCGTCCGGTGAACAGATCCACTACCGCGTCCTGCTCGCCGACCCGGACGACCCCCGGCGCACCGGGGAGCCGGTGAGCGGGACGTTCCGTACGGCTCCGCACAGCCGGCGCGGCGGCGTGCGCTTCCTGTGGTCGGGCGACCTGGCGGGACAGGGCTGGGGCATCAACCCGGACATCGGCGGCTACCGCATCTACGACGCGATGGCCCGGCTCGACCCCGACTTCTTCCTGTGCAGCGGTGACAACATCTACGCGGACGGCCCGATCGCCGCGACGGCCGCCCTCCCCGACGGCAGCACCTGGCGGAACATCACGACCGAGGAGAAGTCCAAGGTCGCCGAGTCGCTGGCGGAGTTCCGCGGCAATTTCCGCTACAACCTGCTCGACGAGAACCTCAAACGGTTCAACGCCCAGGTGCCTTCCGTCATCCAGTGGGACGACCACGAGGTGCGCAACAACTGGTACCCCGGTGAGGTGGTCGCCACCACGGACACGCGCTACACGGAGAAGAGCGTGGACGTCCTGGCGGCCCGAGCCCGGCGCGCGTTCAGCGAGTACTTCCCCGTGTCGACCCTGCGCCCGGGTGACCGGGACGGACGCGTGCACCGGGTCATGCGTCACGGTCCGCTCCTGGACGTGTTCGTCCTCGACATGCGCACCTACCGCAACGCCAACTCGCCGGACAACCAGACGACGGATCCACAGGGCATCCTCGGCGCCGGGCAGTTGGAGTGGCTGAAGCGCGAGCTGTCGCGCTCGCGGGCCGTGTGGAAGGTGATCGCCGCGGACATGCCGCTCGGCCTCGTCGTACCGGACACCACCGAAGGAAAGCCGAACATCGAGGCCGTGGCGCAGGGCGACCCCGGCCTGCCCCTCGGACGGGAACTCCAGCTGGCCGAGCTGCTGCGCTTCATCAAGCACCGTCGGATCACGGGCACCGTGTGGCTGACCGCGGATGTGCACCACACGTCGGCGCAGCACTACCAGCCGTCGCGGGCCGCGTTCACCGACTTCGAGCCGTTCTGGGAGTTCGTCTCCGGTCCCCTGAACGCCGGAGCCTTCCCGGCCAGCGCGCTGGACAACACGTTCGGTCCGGAGCGGGTGTTCGTGAAGGCACCCGTAGCCGCGAACGTCTCGCCCGCCGGCGGTTATCAGTTCTTCGGTGAGGTCGACATCGACGGCGACAGCGGCGAGTTGACGGTGCGGCTGCGGGAGCAGGACGGGACCGTGCTGTTCTCACAGGTGCTCCAGCCGGGGCGCGTGGGCCAGTAGGGGCGGCACCGGTCCGCCTCACCCCGGCCCACACCTCGCAGGTCAGAGGTGATTGTCAGTGGTCGCCTCTACGGTTTTTCCATGACGCGATCGTTGCAGGCCGTGGCCTACACCCGACCCTCCGCTCTGGAGTCCGCGCCCGGCGGGCGGCGGCTGGGACTCGAGACCTCGCGGGGCTCGACGCCCACGGGTTTCGAGGACCATCCCCGGTTCTTCGCGGGCTTTCTGACGTCACCACAGGTGGCCGCCGCGGGGCTGCTGGCGGTGGCCGATGTCGCCGCGGCGCGTTACTACCAGCCTCAGCTGCGCGCGTCCCTCGACCCGGTGGTCACGGGCAACGGTGACCGTCTGCGGTTCGAGTCCTTCTCCGGCTGTGGCGGGGTGTACGCGCGTCTGGACGTGCTGGCACCCGGCCTCGACGGCGACGAGATCGGGCATGGGACGACGAACGTCGACGTCAACAACCCGCTGCGCGAGGCCCTTTCCCGCATCGGCACGGACGATCCACTGCATCTCCGCGTCGGCCCCGACGAAATGGCCGTGACCACGCTGGACGGACCGGTGGTGGAGAAGAAGGTTCCGTTGCCCGACCGCTGGCTGCGCGGATTCGCGGAGGCCCAGGTGACGGCGGCGGGATTCGATCTACGGGCCGAGCTCCCCGCGGCCGAGGCCGTGCGGTTCCTGCGTTCCCTCCCGCGTGGCACGGTACGCGGCCGGTCGGGCGGCGCCCAGTGGGTGGTGCCGGCGGGCCGGGGTCTGCGTCCGACGACCCGGCCGGTTCCGGGAGCCGTGTGTCTGCCCGGGCCCGACCGGCTGATCGCGCTCCAGCGGGTACTGCGCCATGCGACGGCGCTGCGCGTGTACGGCCCACCGGCCACCGGAGACAGCGCCCTGGCCGGTGCCTGGGAAGCGGTCCTGCCCGGAATGCGGCTGACGCTCACGCTGTCGCCCGATGCCTCCCGGGGCTTCTCCGGAGAGGGCGGGGTGCTGGACGCCCTCGCCACCGACGAGGCCGCCGAGGACGCGGAGCTGATCGCGGTGCTCCTGGCGTGGGAGCCGCGCGTCGATGTGGGCGAACTGGCCGCCGCCTCCGGCCTGCCGGCCGAGCGGGTGAGAGCCGCCCTGGTCCGGCTGGGCACATCGGGGCGCGTGGGCTACGACACCGCGGAAGCGGCGTACTTCCACCGGGAACTGCCGTACGACGCGGGGCGGGCCGAGCGGCACAACCCGCGTCTGCGGTCGGCCCACGCCCTGGTCGGCGCGGGCGCGGTCTCCCTGGACGGAGCCATCGGCACGGTGACCGCGGACGACGGACATGTGCACCGCGTCCGCGACGACGCGGGAACGCTGAGCTGTTCCTGCCTGTGGTGGGCGAAGTACCGGGGCGGCCGCGGGCCGTGCAAGCACGCTCTCGCGGTGCGGATGGTTCGGCGGGGCGCTCGGGCCGAGCACAGGAACGGGAGCGCGAACGGGAACGGGAACGGCAACGGCAACGGCAACGGTCAGGCTACGACCGCGACTCCGGCCCTGGCTCAGGTCCCGGCCCTGGCTCAGGTCCCGGCTCCGGCTCCGGCTCCGGCTCCGGCTCCGGCTCCGGCCGTGCAACGACGTGAGGAATTCCTGGAAGTTCGGTTCGACGGGGGCGATGGGCGATGAGTGGCGAGGCACTGCTGAAGGCGGTACGGGCGGGGCGGACGGTCGAGGCCGCCGGACTCCTGGACGGGATGACCGACGGTGAACGCCGGTCCTGTCTGCCCGCGTTGAAGGAACTCCGCAAGGAGTTGCGGTCGGCGCCGTGGAACGCGGCGTCCCGCGTGGCCCATCCCGCGCTGCACGCGGCGGGAGCCGCGTGTCACACGGGCGCCGCCGGTGCGGCGACCTGGATCGCCGGCGTGGACATGCGCTGGTCCCAGGCCTCCCCCGGTGTCCTGCTCCACGTGCTGGGCGATCGCGAGACCGACTGGCTCGCCGATCTGACGCACCGGCTCGCCGCCCGGCCGGCGACGTCCCGGGTCCCGTTCGCCCTGGTGTCGGGCCTGGTGGCCTTGTCCGGCTGCGAGGTCCCGACGACCGACGCCTATGTGCGGGGCTGGTTGGAGCACATCGGTGCTTCATGGCACGGCGGAGGCACGGTGGCGCAGCGACTGCGCAAGGAGCCGCACGTGTCCGTGCTGGTCACCGCGCTCTTCGAGTCGCTGGAGGTCACGAGTCAGATCGCCTGGCTGTTCGGCGACGGACCGGGCAGTTGGTACAGCGCACTCGCCGAGCTGTCCGAGGAGGGCACCCTCGACCGAAAGGTCGTGTTGGACGCCTGCGTCGCGCGGCTCCTGCGCGGTGGCGCCCCGGCCGACCAGCGGGTCTTCCTGCGTCTGCTGTCGTCGCTGGCTCCGACGCGTGACGAGGAACGCGAGCGCTCCGCCGACTGGACGGTGCTCGCCTGCCAGGCCGTGCCGACCGTCGCCGGGTACGCGCAATCGGTGCTCGCCTCTCTCGCGCTGGACGGTGAGTTGACGTCCCGGCAGCTGGCCGAGATGTCCTCGGGGGTGCTCTTCCGTACGGAGAAGAAGCTGGTACGCGCCCAGCTCGTCCTGCTGGGGAAGGTCCTCAAGCGTGATCCGTCCACGGCGGACGTGCTGCTGCCCGCGCTGGCGGAGGCCTACGGGCACGAGGACACGGAGGTGCAGGAGCGTGCGCTCAAGCTGGTGGAGCGCCATGTCACCGCGCTGCCCGATACGAGCGGCGCGCGGGAACGGCTCGGCGAGCTCACCGCCGACCTGAGCCCTGGGCTGCGGCTCCGGGCGCAGCGAGTCCTCGGCATCGAGTCGCCGGACTCCGCTTCGACGGTCCATGAGGAGGTGCTGCCGCCCGTTCCTGAGCGGGCGCGGCTGGCGCCGGCACCGGAATCGGTGACCGAACTGGCCGAGGAGGTCAGCGCGATACTGGCTTCCGGTGGCGGAGTCGCGGCGTTCGAGCGCACTCTGGACGGTCTGGTCCGCCACGCCCACCGTGATCGGGACGCTCTGATGGAGGCCCTCGGCCCCGTGGTCGCGCGCTGCTGGTGGAAGGACCGCGATCCGAGCTACCCGGTCGTGGACCGAAGCTTCCGTGAGTCGGCGCAGGGTCTCGAAGTCGTCCTGGCGGCCCTGTTCGAGGGGGTCGGCATGGAAACGCTCCATGCGGCGGTGCAGCAGGGACCGACGAGCGGGAACTGCCATCACAGCGCGCTCTCCCACGCTCTCGACGCGCGCCTGTGGGAGGCGGGCTACCGCCTTCGCACCGACCCGATGCCGTTCCTGCTGGCCACGCCCACCTGGGACACCGGCCTGTTGGAGCCGGACGAGCTGGTGGAACGCCTCACCGAGTACCGGCGGCTCGACGCCCGGCCGGGCACGGCCGACTTCGCGCAGGCACTTCTGCGCGTACGGCGCGACGACCGTGCGACGGCGGAGGCAGCCGCGGCGCGGGCCCGCGCGCTCGGCAGCCCCGAGGGGTACCGGCTGGCCCAGTGGCTCACCGCCGAGGGGCCGCTGCTCCCGACGAGCCGCCGACGGACCTCGGGCGCCCGCATCCTTCTGGAACTGGGCGAACTGGGCGAGATACAGGGCCTGTTCCCCAAGGAGTTCCGGCCGCTGGGACGCCCCCTCACGGTGTTCAAGGACCACAGGTACTGCCGGCACTGGGGTGTCACGGACCAGCGGTACTGGCCGGCCGTCGTACCGGGACGCCGGGAACTGGTGGCGGCGCGTCTGCTGCGCGACATCAGCACGGCCGCGGTGGAGGACGGCCGCATGGTCGCCGCGATGCTGCCGCTGCTCGCCGAGGCCGACGGCACAGCGGGCGAGGCGCTGCATCTGTGCCTGGCGTACGGGCTCGGGGCCCGGCATCCCGAGGACCGGCTCGCCGCGGTGGACGCCCTGCTGGTCCTCGCCGCCCGGGGACAGCTCGACGCCGGGCGGCTCGGCTCGGACATCGGGGAGCTGGTGCGCAGGGGCGCGCTGAAGAAGTCCCGGCTGGCCGAGTCGATACGCACGGCGGCGGCCACGGGTGCGTACGCCACGGTCTGGTCGGTGCTGCTCGGCCTGCTGCCGGCCCTGCTGGCCGACCTCGCCGCCGACGGGGCGGGCGGCGGCGCGGTGCGGGGGCTCGGTGAACTGCTGGCCATCGCCGCCGACTGCGCCGAGCGATCCGGGGCGAGCGGTGATCTGGCCCATCTCGCCGGTACCGCCGAGCGGCACGGCTCGTCCAAGGTCGTGACCCAGGCCCGACGACTGCGGACCGCGCTGACGCGGGAGGCCGTCGCCTGAGGCGGAAGGCAGCCGCCCGAAACGGGGCCGCCGCACTTGTGACGCAGGACGATCAAGGGTCCGGCGGCCCCGACCAGGTGGGCAGCGAGGTCCTGTGTTCGAGGCAAAAGACCCGTAAAAAGAACTGCAAAAAGGACAGAACTACACTTAACCGATCAGTCACAAGCCGTTCGTGATCACGCAACACCATTCCTTCACAGTGAAGGTATGACTCCAGACATGTCTGATGTGACGCGTGCGAAGCATGGACGGCCCGTTCACCACTGGCGACGGGACCTCGTCGAACTCGCCGCGCTGTTCACGGCCGTGGCGGTCGCGGACGGTGTGGCCAATCTGATCGGGCACGGGCCCGACGGCCCCGCGCTGCTGGTGATATCGGCGGTGCTCCTGGCCGCCACGGCCGGATTCCACACATGGTGGGCACGCCGCCACGGTCATGCCCCGCCGACGAGCGATCCCGGCGCCCGGCCGCCCTCGGAGGGGCGAACGGGCGCGCTTTCCGGGGAGGACGCGGCTGCCTCCGCGCCACTGCCCGCCGTAGAGGCGACCGTGCTGCTGCGGATGCGTACGACGGTCCAGGACGCGCCGGGTTCGCTCGCCGCGCTGTGCACGGCGCTCGCACAGCGCCAGGTCGACATCCTGAGCCTCCAGACGCACCCGCTGGCGGACGGAACGGTCGACGAGTTCCTGCTGCGCGCGCCCGCCGAGCTGGCCACCTCCGAGATCACCCGCAGCGTGGCGCAGGCAGGCGGCACCTCGACGTGGATCGAGCGGGCCGACGCCCACGACCTGGTGGACGCGCCGACCCGGGTGCTCGGTCTGGCCACCCGTACCGCCCTCGACGCCTCCGAACTGCCGCTCGCGCTGAGGCAGTTGCTCGGCCGGTGCACGATCCGTTCACTGCCCGCCACCTCTCCCGTCTCCGGCCGGGCGACACAGGGGGCTCCCGTGGAGGGGGCCCTTGAGGACACGGTGATGCGGCTGCGCGCGCCGGAGGGCGGAGTGATCACGGTGGAGCGGCCGTATCTGCCGTTCACACCGACCGAGTTCGCCCGGGCGCGGGCGCTGGTCGAACTGGACGCGCGGCTCGGCCCCCGCGTTCCGCGCGGGCAGGACATGCTGACGCTGCCCGAGGGCAACGCGATCACGGTGCAGCGCGCGGACGTCTCCGACGTCGAGGCCGCCAAGGAGATGCACGAGCGCTGCTCGCCGCGCACGTTGAGCATGCGGTACCACGGCCCCGTCGGGGACGCGGACCGCTACCTCAACCACCTGCTCAGCCCCAGTTTCGGGCGCACGCTCGCCGTCCGGACGGCGTCCGGCAGGATCGTCGGACTCGGTCATCTCCTCTGGGACGGCGACGAGACGGAGGTCGCCCTGCTCGTCGAGGACGACTGGCAGCGGCGGGGAATCGGCGTCGAACTGCTCGGCCGCCTGGTGGCGATGGCCGTCGAGGCGGGCTGCGCGAGCGTGTACGCCGTCACGCAGGCGTCGAACACCGGCATGGTCGCCGCCATGCGCGGCCTCGGCCTCCCGCTCGACTACCAGATCGAGGAGGGCACCCTGGTCATCACCGCCCGCCTGGACACGACACCGGTGACATCGCCGCAGCCGTACGACCGGCACCACGGTCACAGCCACACTCCGCACGGGACGGGGAAGGAGATCGGCCAGGGGAGCAGGGGGACGGGGCGGGCCTAGCCCGAAAGCCCCGGTCCACACCCACACCCACACCCACACCCACTGCGCGGTGTGCGCCCGGCACCACCGGGCGCACGCCCCGCACCCCGGGCGCTCGCCCCCTCACTCCCCGCCGTGGAACCCCAGTGCGGTGTCCAGGTCGGACCACAGGTCGTCCACGTCCTCCAGGCCCACCGACAGGCGCAGCAGGCGGTCGCTGACGCCCGCGTCCTGGCGGTCCGCCGTGGGGACGATGCGGTGGCTTATGGACGCCGGGTGCTGGATGAGGCTGTCCACGCTGCCGAGGCTCACGGCGGGGGTGATCAGCCGGACCCCGGCGATGACGTCGTGCGGGTCGCCGTGCACCTCGAAGGCGATCATCGCCCCGCCGATCCGCGGGTAGTGGACGCGGGCGACGCGGGGATCGTCGGCGAGCCGGCGGGCGAGTTCCGCGGCGTTCGAGGAGGCGGCCCGGACCCGGACGGGCAGGGTCGACAGGCCGCGCAGCAGCAGGTAGCCGGCCAGCGGATGCAGGACGCCGCCCGTCGCGAACCGCACCTGACGCAGCTTGCGGGCGAAGTCCTCGTCGCACGCGACCACTCCGGCCATGACGTCCCCGTGTCCGCCCAGGTACTTGGTGGCGCTGTGCAGGACCAGTCGCGCGCCGTGCTCGGCGGGGCGTTGCAGCACGGGGGTGGCGAAGGTGTTGTCGGCGAGGAGCGGGACGGACCCGCAGGAGTGGGCCACGGCACGCAGGTCGAGTTCGGCGAGCGTCGGGTTGGCCGGGGACTCGACCATCACGAGGCCCGTGTCGGGCCGCAGCGCGTCGGCGATCCCGGCCGGGTCGACCCAGGTGACCTCGCTGCCGAGCAGCCCGGCGGTCAGGAGGTGGTCGCTGCAGCCGTACAGCGGACGTACGGCGACGACATGGCGCAGGCCCATCGCGTTGCGTACGAGGAGGACGGCGCTCAGCGCGGCCATACCGCTCGCGAAGGCGACCGCGCTCTCGGTGCCTTCGAGGCGCGCGAGGGCGGTCTCGAAGCGGGCCACGGTCGGATTGCCGAGGCGGGCGTAGACCGGCGGTCCCTCGGGTTCGGCGCCGTCGGCCGCGAAGGCGTCGATCCGGGCGGCCTCGCCGCGGCTGTCGTACGAGGGGTAGGTGGTGGACAGGTCGATCGGGGCCGCGTGCAGCCCGAGGGCGGCCAGGTCCTCCCGGCCGGCGTGCACGGCTTCCGTGGCGAGTGCCCGGGTCGGAGCCGTGATGACCTGGCCGCTTCCGCTCAGGTCGTCGTGCGCGCCCTGCGCGCCCTGCGTGTCGTACACAACGGAGTCCATGCGCCGAAGCCTGAACACCGGGCGGGGTTTCGGCGCCGCATCCCGTGTTACGTTCGCGCCATGGCTGATTCCGTCGTACTCGATCCGGTCGATCTTCATCTGTTGCGGCTGTTGCAGAACGACGCACGGACGACCTACCGGGATCTCGCGGCTCAGGTCGGCGTCGCGCCGTCGACCTGCCTCGACCGGGTGACCCGACTGCGCCGGGCGGGAGTGATTCTCGGCCATCAGCTGCGACTGGACCCGGCGAAGCTCGGACGGGGTCTGGAGGCGCTGCTGTCCGTGCAGGTCCGGCCGCACCGCCGGGAACTGGTGGGACCTTTCGTCGACCGCATCCGGGTACTGCCGGAGTCGCGGACCGTCTTCCATCTGACCGGCCCCGACGACTACCTCGTGCATGTCGCGGTCGCGGACATGGCGGATCTGCAGCGACTGGTGCTCGACGAGTTCACCTCGCAGCGTGAGGTGGCGCGGGTCGAGACGCGGTTGATATTCCAGCAGTGGGACTGCGGCCCCTTGCTGCCGCCCGCCGCGCCGGGCCCGTCGTCCCCGGCCAAATCCGGCTGATGCGGTGAAAAGCCCGGTTGGGCGGGCTGACGCGGCGCGGCTGCTCGTACGAGGATGTGCGCATGTCAGAGACGAAGAAGCCGCTGCCCCGTGAGGTCGCCGACGCGTACGTCGACGAGCTCATCGCCCTCGACCCGGTTCTCGGTACCTACCTCGGCGTGAAGGAGAGTCACAGCAGGCTGCCCGACACCTCGCCCGCCGGTCAGGAGGCCGTCGCCGAGCTGGCGCGGGCGACCCTCGCGCGGCTGGACGAGGCGGAGCGGCTGCCGGACGCGGAACGTGACATCGAGCGCCGTTGTGCCCGGCTGCTGCGTGAGCGGCTCACCGCCGCGCTCGCGGTCCACGAGGCCGGCGAGGGCCTGCGGGCGGTGGGCAACCTGCACACACCGGTGCACTCCGTGCGGCAGGTCTTCACCCTGACGCCGACCGAGACCGACGAGGACTGGGCCACGGTCGCCGAGCGGCTGCGTGCGGTACCGGCCGCGCTCGCCGGCTACCGGGAGTCCCTCGCGCTCGGGCTCGACCGCAAGCTGTACGCGGGGCCGCGTCCGACCGCGACGTTCGTCGAACAGCTCACGGAGTGGTCGGACACGGACGGAGAGGGCCGCGGCTGGTTCGAGGACTTCGTCTCGGCGGGCCCCGGCTCCGCGCGCGAGGAGCTGGACGCGGCGGCGCGTACCGCGACGGAGGCCGTGATCGCCCTGCGGGACTGGATGCGTGACGTGTACGCGCCCACGATCGAGGGTGCTCCGGACACCGTGGGCCACGAGCGGTACGCGCGGCTGGCGCGCTACTTCAACGGCACGGATCTCGACCTCGACGAGGCGTACGTGTACGGCTGGGCCGAGTACCACCGTCTGCTGGCCGAGATGAGGACCGAGGCCGAGAAGATCCTCCCCGGAGCGGCGACCCCCTGGGTGGCCCTCGCGCACCTGGACGAGCACGGCCGTCACATCGAGGGCGTCGAGGAGGTGCAGCGGTGGCTCCAGGGGCTGATGGACGAGGCGATCGCGGCCTTGGACGGCACGCACTTCGAACTCGCCGAGCCGGTACGGAAGGTGGAGTCCCGCATCGCCCCGCCCGGCGGTGCGGCGGCCCCGTACTACACCGCCCCGTCGCAGGACTTCTCGCGGCCCGGCCGCACCTGGCTGCCCACGATGGGACAGACCCGCTTCCCCGTCTACGATCTCGTCTCGACCTGGTACCACGAGGGCGTGCCCGGCCATCACCTCCAGCTCGCGCAGTGGGCGTACGTCGTCGACGACCTGTCCCGCTACCAGGCGACCGTCGGCCAGGTCAGCGCCAACTGCGAGGGCTGGGCGCTGTACGCGGAGCGGCTGATGGACGAGCTCGGCTTCCTCACCGATGCGGAACAGCGGCTCGGCTACCTCGACGCGCAGATGATGCGTGCCGCCCGGGTCATCGTCGACATCGGCATGCACCTGGAGCTGGAGATCCCGGCCGACTCGCCCTTCCACCCGGGTGAGCGGTGGACCCCGGAGCTGGCGCAGGAGTTCTTCGGCGCGCACAGCAGCCGGCCGGCCGACTTCGTGGAGAGCGAACTGACCCGCTATCTCACGATGCCCGGCCAGGCCATCGGCTACAAGCTCGGCGAGCGCGCCTGGCTCCTCGGCCGTGAGAACGCGAGGAAGCGCCACGGTGACGCGTTCGACGCCAAGGCCTGGCACATGGCCGCCCTGTCCCAGGGTTCGCTGGGCCTGGACGACCTGGTGGACGAGCTCTCCAGGCTCTGACGGCACCGCGCGGCGGCCGGATCCCGGCCGCCGCGCGCGCATCACCATGGTGCCCCGACATCAGCACGCCCCCGCGCGGGGACGCCTCCGATGCCCGAAGCGTCCCCGCGTCAGGACCTCAGGACCTCAGAGGGCCAGAGTGTCAGGCAAGGACTCAAGGCCTCAGGGCGTCAACCGACGCAGTTGTACGAGGCCCACCCACGTCTCGGGTCCCGGTTCGACGCGCGCCGCGCGGACCCCGTACCGGCCCGGTTCGAGCGCCACCCTGAGGTGATCCGTGCGCCCGGAGGCGGTGCCGGGCCACGCGGCGTCGAAGAGGACGACGGGGCCCGGCACCGTCCACACCACTTCCCGCTCCCACCGTGCCTGCGACAGCGCCGTCGGCACGACGGCGAGCAGTTCGTCCTCGGAATCGGCGGCGCACCAGCGGACGAAGGCGCCGTGCTCGGGAAGATAGGTGGTCGAGGCGGGATCGTCGCCCAGGACGAGGGCTCGGGTGTCGCCCACGGGCAGGAGGCCGACGAATCCGTCGATATCACAGGCCCGGTCGTAGTCGCAGGACATGTCGTCGCCGTCGGCCCCCGCCCAGAACGGGAGCACCGTCTCCGGAATCGCTATGAGCGGCCCGCCGCCCGACTCCACCCACTGGACCGCACCGGGGTCCGCGTATCTTGGCATGCGCAGAAGTTACACGGCACGCCTCCGCCCCCGTATGCCAGGCGGTCCGGGGAAACGGATTCCGGACACCGGCGGCAACACGGCGCCGAGAGCGCCGGTTCGGCCTCCTTCCTCAGGTCAGCAGCCGCAGTCCTCCGCGTCCACGGGCGCCGTCAACGGGTCCGCCGCGGGGCGCTCACGGCCCTGCCAGGTCTCGAACTCGAAGCCCTCGCGCACCCAGTACTCGAAGCCGCCGAGCATCTCCTTGACCTGGAAGCCGAGTTCGGCCAGGGCGAGGGCCGCGCGGGTCGCGCCGTTGCATCCGGGTCCCCAGCAATAGGTGATGACCGGAACCGACTTGTCCAGAAGCCGCTCGGCCTGCTCGGGGATGAGCGCGGTGGGCAGGTGGACCGCGCCGGGAACGTGGCCCTGGTCCCATGAAGCGGCGGAGCGGGAGTCGAGGACGACGAACCCGGGGTCGCCGCCGGCCGCGAGGACCCCTGCCACGTCGGACACGTCCGCGTGGAACGCGAGGCTCGCGCGGAAGTGGGCGGCGGCCGCGGCGGGGGACGCCGGCGGCATCCGCAGAACGGGGTTCGCCGCCGCGGAACCGGCCGTGGAAGCGGTGACCGCGTCCGCCCCGGCCGTGCCCGGCGTGGAGCCGTGCGGTGCGTCGGCCCCCACGGTCGCCTCGGTCGTCGCCGTGGAACCGGTCACCGTGCCGTTCGTGATGCCTTCGGCAGTCGTAGTCATGGCCTGGCCTTTCCTTGAAACGTGGCCCCGCCGGACCGATGCCGCCCTTGCCACCCCGGTGCTTCCTCCGCACCGCATCCCGCGGGACTTCCCGACCAGAAATCTACGTCCGCCGGTGTCCTTCCTGAAGTGACGATCCACGGCAGTGCAGTTGATCCGCCGGGGATTCCCCTGGTATTCATCATGGATGACCGCGTATTCCCCGGACGCCACCGACTGGCGCATCCTCGACGTCCTCCAGCGCGAGGGCCGGGCCAGCTTCGCCGAGCTGGCACGGGCCGTCTCCATGTCCGCGAGCGCGGTCACCGAGCGGGTGCGCCGCCTGGAGGAGGCGGGCGTCATTCAGGGGTACGCGGCCGTCGTCGACCCCGAGAGCCTGGGACTGCCGATCCTGGCCTTCGTCCGGCTCAGATATCCGAACGGCAACTACAAGCCGTTCCACGACCTCGTCGAGGTCACACCCGAGATCCTGGAAGCACACCACGTCACCGGTGACGACTGCTTCGTCATCAAGGTCGCGGCACGGTCGATGGGGCATCTGGAGACGGTGACGGGCAAGATCGGCACGCTCGGGTCGGTGACGACGAGCGTCGTCTACTCCTCACCGCTGCCGCGCCGGCCGCTGGGTCACTGAGACCGCCGCGACGACAGTCGGAACAGCTCGTACAGCCCGTACAGCCCGTTCCCGGCGACGGTCGGCACAAGCCCGTACAGCCAGCCCGTACAGCCCGTTCCCGGCGACGGCCGGGACAGTCCCTTGCCGGCGACGATCACGCACCCCGCTGCCGGACGACCGACCCCGTTCTCCCCTTCACGACCTCCAGCTGAGCGTGGATGCGGCGGCGCAGGTCACCGACGTGGCTGACGATGCCGACGCTGCGGTCGCGTTCCCGCAGCGAGTCGAGGACGTCGAGCACCTCGTCGAGGGTCTGGTCGTCGAGGCTTCCGAAGCCCTCGTCGATGAAGAGCGTGTCCAGCCGCACCCCGCCGGCCTCGTCGGTGACCACATCGGCGAGGCCGAGCGCCAGGGCGAGGGAGGCGAAGAAGGTCTCGCCTCCGGACAGCGTCGCCGTGTCGCGCTCCCGTCCGGTCCAGGCGTCCACGACATGCAGTCCGAGCCCGCTGCGTCCGCGGCCCGCCCGGTCGTCGGAGTGCACCAGGGTGTAGCGCCCCGAGGACATCCGCTGGAGGCGGACCGTGGCGGCGGCGGCGACCTGCTCCAGACGGGCGGCGAGGACGTACGCCTCCAGGCGCATCCTGCGTTCGTTGTCCGCCGAGGTGCCGGCCGCCAGACCGGCGAGGCGGGCCACGCGTTCGTACTCCTCGCGCAGCGGGGCGAGCCGGCGCGCTCCGCCGGTCGCGCGGGTGGAGAGCGCGTTCAGCTCGGTGCAGCGGCGGGCCGCGGCGTCCTGCGCCGACGCCGTGTCCCGCAGCCGTCGGGAGGCGGACTCGGCCGCCCGCTCGACGGCCCGCAGGTCGACGGGAGGGCGCCGCGCCGCGGCCGCGGTGTCCGTCTCGGCGAGTACGGCGCGCACCGCGGACTCCTCCGACTGCCAGGCGTCGAGCTGTCGTTGGAGATCACGGTGGGCCACGTCGTCGAGCATCGCGGCGGCCGCGGCCTGCGGGGTCTCGAAACCGGCGCGGAAGGCAGCGTCGGCGAGACGCGCGTCGGCGTCCTTGAGGCGCCGCGCGATGTCCTCCGCCGCCCGGACGCCGTCCGCGGCCTCGGTGAGCAGCGCGACCTGCCGCTCGAGCTGCGTGGCCCGCGCGGACACACTCGCCGCGGCGCCTCGCGCCTGCTCCAACTCCCCTTCCAGCGAAGCCTTTTCACGGTCGAGGGAATCCCGGTGCGAGGCCCGTGCGGCGACCCGCCGGGCTGCCTCCTGCTGGGTGGTCAGCCGCCGCGCGTGTTCCCGTTCGGCCTGCTCACGGGCCTCGCGCGCGGCATGCAGCCCGGAGGCCACCGTACGGGCCTCGCGGT
Organism: Streptomyces sp. NBC_00659; assembly: GCF_036226925.1. Taxonomy (NCBI): domain Bacteria; kingdom Bacillati; phylum Actinomycetota; class Actinomycetes; order Kitasatosporales; family Streptomycetaceae; genus Streptomyces; species Streptomyces sp. NBC_00659. The sequence goes on from NZ_CP109031.1 coordinate 1,849,140, forward strand.
GCAGCCGCTCCAGCTCCTCGGCCTGTTCTTCGAGTCGGCGGGTCGACGCGTCGCCCGCCTCCGCGGTCGCGGCGGCCAGCGCCTCGCGTACGAGGCCGAGCCGGCGCTCGGCCTCGGCTCGTTTCTCGTCGGCGCCTCGATGGGCGGCGAGAGCCCGTTCCTCCGTCTCACGGTCGACATGGCCGGCGATCTTCCGGGCGGGCGCCGGGTGTTCGGTGGCACCGCAGACGGCGCAGGACTCTCCGTCCACCAGACCGGCGGCGAGTTCGGCGGCGATGCCCTGGAGACGCTGTTCCTTCAGGTCGAGCCAGTGGGCGTGTGCCTCGGTGGCCTGCTCGCGCGCGGCCAGGCTCCGGGCGTGTGCGGTCTCCGTGTCCTGGGCCAGCTCGTCGCGCAGCCGGGCCGCGGCGAGCCGCTTGAAAGCCGGTTCGCGCTGCACGGCGAGCTGCTCGGCGCGCGCCGCGGCCTCCTGCGCGGTGTCGACCCGCGCCTCGACTCCCGCGCGGGTCTCCTCCCAGTCGGCCAGCCAGCTCTCGGCGTCCTGGAGGACGTCCTCGTCGGCGCGTTCCTGACGGTCCAAGGAGGCGCGTTCCGTGCCGAGTTCACCGAGGCGTCGTTCGGCGCGGCGTGCCGATTCCAGGCCGCCCAGTTCCTCGGCTGCCTTGCGCGCGGCGGCCGCGAGACCGGGCGCTCCGGCACCGGCGTACGTCTCCGGCAGGGCGGCTCGCGTGCGGGTCTCCTCGGTGGCCGCGCGCCGGTGCTCGGCTTCGGCGGCGTCGCGCAGTTCGAGTGCGGGAGCCACGGTCTCGGCCTTGCGGGCTCGCTCCATGCGCGTACGGGCGTCCCGGTGGGCGTCGGCGCGCTGCTCCAGCCGTGCGGCCCGTTCCTGCGCCTCGGTGAACCGGCGCTGCAGCCGGTCGACTTCGCGTACGTCGTCGAGCGCGCGGTCGGCCGCGGCCTGCGCCGATTCCGCGGCGTCGCGGGCGCAGTCGGCGACGGTCAGCACCTCGCGAGCCGTGCTGCGGGCCACCGCGGCCCAGGCGAGCACCGAGCCGGCGAGGCCCGGATCGCCGGGCGCGAGGTCGGGCAGCGGCTCCTCGACGATGTGTCCGGCCGCCTGCTGCATCCGGTGCGCGTCGGCCAGCAACGCGGTGTCCCCGGACCGCACTTCGGCCTCGGCGGCGCGCCGCCGCTCGGCGAGGCGCTTTTCGACCTCGGCGAAGCGGTGGGTGTCGAAGAGCCTGCCGAGCAGTTTGCCGCGGGCCTCGGCGTCGGCCCGCAGGAAGCGCGCGAAGTCTCCCTGGGGCAGCAGCACGACCTGGCAGAACTGTTCGCGGCTCATTCCGAGCAGTTGCGTGATCTCCTCGCCGATCTCCTGGTGGGATCGGCTGAGGTCCTTCCAGGAGCTGGCCGCCGAGTCGTATTCGCGCAGCCAGGTCTGGGCCTTGTCGGTCGTCATGCCCTTGCCGCGCAATTTCGGGCGCTCCCAGGGCGGCTGCCGGGTGACTTCGAGCCGGCGTCCGGCGACGCTGAGTTCCAGGCGGATCTCGGTGCGGACGTCGGGTGTCGCGTGGTCGCTGCGCAGTCCGAGGCCCTGACCGCTCTGCCGGGCGCCGGGAACCGCTCCGTACAGCGCGTAGCAGACGGCGTCGAGGACGGAGGTCTTGCCCGCGCCCGTCGGTCCGTGCAGCAGGAAGAGCCCGGCGGCGGACAGCTCGTCGAAGTCGACCCGCTGGGCAGCGCCGAACGGGCCGAAGGCGGTGATGTCCAGGCGGTGCAGCCTCATCGGGTTCCCTCGGTCTCCGGGCGGGTGGCCCCCTGGGTGTGCGGCGGACGTGTTGTCACCGGGCGCTCTCCCGTACGGTCTCGTCGGCCCGGACGGCGTCGAACGCGTCCTGGAGCACGGCCTGTTCCCGGGCGTCGGGACCCACGCCGCGGACATGGGCCACGAAGTCCTCGGCGATCTGTTCCTCGCTGCGGCCCGCGATCCGGCGGGCGTACGAGACGCCCGGCGCCTGCGGGGAGCGTTCCGGGTCGAAGACGAGGCTGAGCGTGTGGGGGAAGCGCCCGGCCAGCCGCGCCATGGGGTCGGAGGGCCGCACCGGGTCGGTGAGGGTCGCCTCGACCCAGGAGCCTGTGTGACCGTCGAGCGCCGGGTCGGCGAGCAGGTCCTCCAGGTGCCCGCGCAGGCGGGCGAGCGGGCGGGGCACCGGGCAGTCGATCCGCTCGGCGGCCAGGGAGCCGTCGGGGCCGAGATCCACGAGCCACATGCTCTTGCGGTGGTCGGCCTCCGAGAAGGAGTACGGCAGCGGGGATCCCGAGTAGCGCACGCGCTCGGCGATGACCTGGCTGCCGTGCAGGTGCCCGAGGGCGGTGTAGTCGACTCCGTCGAAGACTCCGGCGGGCACGGAGGCGACGCCGCCGACGGTGATGTCCCGCTCGCTGTCGCTCACCTCACCGCCGGTGACGAAGGCATGGGCGAGGACGACGGAGCGGGTGCCCGACGCACGGCCGGCGAGGTCGGCGCGCACCCGGTCCATGGCGGCGGCCAGCACGGTCTCGTGACCGGCCTTCTCCACCCCGAACTCGTCCTTCACCAGGGCGGGTTCGAGATAGGGCAGGCCGTAGAAGGCGACATCGCCGTGGGCGTCGGCCAGCACCACCGGTGCCCCGCAGCCCGCGGGGTCGGTGCGCAGATGAACGCCCGCGCGCCCGATGAGTCCGGCGCCGACGCCGAGCCGACGCGCCGAGTCGTGGTTCCCGGAGATCATCACGGTGGGCACGCCGAGGTCGGCCAGGCGGTGCAGGGCGTCGTCGAAGAGCTGGACCGCGGCCAGGGACGGCACGGCACGGTCGTACACGTCTCCCGAGACGACCACCGCGTCGACCTCGCGCTCGCGCGCGGTCGTGACGAGATGGCCGATGAAGCGGGACTGGGCCTCGAGCATGTTCACCCGGTGGAACGCCCGGCCCAGATGCCAGTCGGAAGTGTGCAGGAGCCTCATGATCCCCGAAGGGTAACGGCCGGGTCTGACATCACGGGCGGTTACTCCCGTATCGGCCCACCCCGACCACCCCGGAACACAGCGATCAATCCCGGTTCGCCCGGATTGTCACGCGTCCCCGTAGGCCTCCCCACCCAGCTCGAAGCCGGCCGTCCCCGCGGTCACGTCGGCCAACCAGGCCCGGAAGGACTCCACATCGGCGTCCGGCAGCCCGATCTCGATGGTGACGGCCTCGCCGTAACGCACATCACGTACCTCGCGGCCGGTCGACCGCAGATCGTTCTGCACCTTGCCGGCCCGCTGGTGGTCGACGGTGACCGTGGCCAGCCGGAAGCGCCGCCGGGTGATCGTGCCCACCGCGTCCAGCGCCTCGCCCACCGAGCCGCCGTACGCCCTGATCAGCCCGCCGGCGCCCAGCTTGACCCCGCCGTAGTAGCGGGTGACGACGGCGACGACGTACCGCATGTCTCGGCGCAGCAGCATCTGGAGCATGGGGACGCCCGCGGTGCCGCCCGGTTCGCCGTCGTCGCTCGCCTTCTGCACGGCGCCGTCGGCTCCGATGACGTACGCGAAGCAGTTGTGCGTGGCGTCCGCGTGTTCCTTCCTGACGGCCGCGACGAAGTCCTGGGCCTCCCGCTCGGTGGCGGCCGGGGCGAGGGCGCACAGGAATCGGGAGCGGCTGACCTCGGTCTCGTGCACGCCCGCGTGGGCCACTGTGCGGTACTCGTCCTGCATCACGCCAGCGTATGCGCTGCAAGCGCACGCGGCCGACGGACCGGCCCCCGGCCGACACCCGAACCCACGATCAGGCACCGCACACGCGCGTGGCCGACGAACGGCGGACGGCGCGAGCTCGTCCGCGTCCCGCGGGCGCGCGTGCGTGGCGGATGGTGGACGGGAAACGGCGGACGAAGCGAGCTCGTCCGGGCGAGCGGCGCGGTCACGTCGTCTCCCCGCTCGGCCACCGGTGCGCACCCTCGTCCCGGGTGGCCGCGCGGGCGCGCTGTCACACGCGAGGTACCGCGCCGGGTGACGGCCGGCCCTGCCCGTCGGCCCCGGGCGCACGTCGGCCGAGATTCACTCCTTCTTGCCCCTCGGCACGACGACGTCCGTCAACAGCGCCTCGCCGGGACCGAGTTGGTGCCAGGCGCTGCCGTGCCAGACCAGGACCGCGACGGCGGAGGTCGGGAACTTCGTCCGGACATGGTCCAGCGTGTCGTCGAAGCCGTCCCCCGCCAGTTCGAGAACCAGCTCCTCAAGGCCCGGGTTGTGCCCGACGAGCAGCAAGGTCCGTACATGTTCCGGGACTTCGCTCACGGCTTGCAGCAACTCCGGTATGTCCGCCCCGTACAACCGCTCATCGAACCGTACGGGCGGCGGAGTACCCCACTGTTCGGCCGCCAACTCCCAGGTCTCCCGGGCGCGTACGGCGGTCGAGCACAGCGCGAGGTCCGGCAGCAGATCGGCTCCCGCCATGGCGCGTCCGGCGGCGGGTGCGTCTCGACGGCCGCGCGCCGCGAGCGGCCGTTCGTGGTCGGGCACTCCGTCGGGCCAGGCGGACTTGGCGTGCCGCAGGACGACCAGTCTTCGCCTCGGGCCGGCGGCGGCGCGCGTTTTCACAGCGACGCTCCGATCTCGCGGGTGAGTTCGAGACCGAGCAGCCGGTCGGCGTAGGCGTACGTCTCGAAGCGGGCGCCCTCCGTCACGTCCGACGTCTCGACCCAGCGCAGCACGTCCAGCACGGCGAGGACGTCCAGATCGTCCTCCCAAGCGGCGCGCAACCGCAGGCGTACGTCCTCGGGGACCGGCTTGGAGGGACGGGTGGCCCATCCGGCGACGGCGGAGCGCCAGCGCTTGAGCGTGCTCTCCGCCTCTGCCAGGGCCTCCGCGTCGAGGCGCAGGGGCAGGTCCCGGCGCCGCGCGAGCAGAGCCAGCCGCAGCACGGTGGGATCCCCGGGAAGGGGCGCGGCACCGCTCCCGGTGTCGACGGCCGCCACCTCGACGCGCGGCCCGTCCGTCCCCGCGGCTCCCGGAGCGAGGACGCGCACGGTCCGCGTCGCCGCCGGTCCCGGCTCCGTCTCGCGGTGCTCCTCGAACGGCCGGATTCCCAGTTCGGCGGCGCGCGCCCGAAGTCCGGCCTCGCCCCAGGGGCCTGCCGGGTCCGGTGCGTCGGACGGGTCCGCGGGATGTCCCGCGTCCCGGGTGGCTGCCCCTTCGGGCGCCGAAGTCAGCGTCGCCCAGACGGGGTTGCCGCCGATCTCCAGGGCGCGTACCAGGACATCGGCGACCAGGAGCACCCGTAGACCGGTGAGGTCGAACCCGGGCAGGTGCGCGTGGACGCGGACCAGACCGCGGCGGGCGAGGGCTGCGTCGATGGGTTCGCCCGTGCGGGCGTCGAGGATACGGAGCACGAGGTGAGCCTAGGCGGAGGTACGGCCGGGCGCGGGGAGGTGGGGGCCGTTCCGGACATGCGCCCCGCACTTCAGGATGTCCGCGCGCCTTTCGGAGTCTCCGGGCGCACGCGCCCGGCAGGTGAGGCCCGGCAGGTGAGGCCCGGCGGATGAGCATCGGCGGATGAAGGTCGGCGGATGAGCGTCCGCGGACGCCGGCCCGCCGTGCACCGGGGCCCACCGGCTTCCGCAAGCCATCACGCGGCGTTCACGGCCGCGCCACACGCTGGGCCACCGAGGCCTGAATGAGTGGTTCCGCTCAGTGAGTCGCTCGGAGGCACCGGAGGGCTGCCCCATGACCGGGACCGAACCCACGTCCGTCATCGGCCGTCGTGGTCTTCTGCTCGCCTCGGGCGCCGCCGTGGCGGCGGGCCTGACGGGCACCGCGGGGGCCCTGCTGCCCCGCCAACGGCATCACGCGTCCGAACGGCGGCCCGCCAGGGCCGTACGCACGGATGCGACCCGCACCGCGTCCACCACCCTGGAGACGACCGCCCGTCTCGGCGGCCCCTCCCGCCCCGGCGCCTACCGGCGGCTGGTCTCCGGCCCCGGCTGGCCGACCGTCGTACGCGAGGAACTGGCCGCGGCCCGCACCGGGCGCGAGGACCGGCGCACCCCGCTCGCCTGCTTCGTCCAGTTCACCGATCTGCATCTCGCCGACGTGCAGAACCCGCTGCGCACCGAGTTCCTGCGGGCGCGGTCGGCGACCGCGTGGCGGCCGCAGGAAACACTGACCGTCGCGGGCGCGGTGTCGCTGGTGGAACAGGTCAACGCGCTCCGGGCGGGCCCGCACACCGGGCTGCCGCCCGCGTTCGTGATGACGACCGGCGACAACCTCGACAACAACGCGGCGATCGAGCTGGAGTGGTTCCTCACGCTCATGAGCGGCGGCCGGATCACGCCGAACACGGGTGACCCGACCGCGTACGAAGGCGTCCAGGACTCCGGACTGCCCCTCTTCTGGCACCCCGGCGACGCGACCGTACGCGATCTGGACAAGCGGCGCGGGCTGCCGCTGATCCCCGGCCTCCTCGCCGCCGCGACCCGGCCGGTGACCAGCCCGGGGCTGCGGATCCCCTGGTACTCCACGGCCGGCAACCACGACGCCCTGCCGGGCGGCTGTCTCTCCCCCGCGCTCGGCGACATCGCCGTCGGCTCCCGCAAGCTCCTCTCGGTACCGGACGCGGAGGCGGCCGCCTACGCGAACGCGCTGCGGACCGGCGACGATCCCAAGAGCGCGGTCCTCACCGCCATCCTGCGCCGGCACGCGGCAGAGGCACGGCAGGTGACCCCCGACGAGCGCCGCCGGCTGTGCACCCCGCACGACTACCTGACCGCCCATCTCGACCCCGCGTACACGGGTGCGGGACCGGTCGGGCACGGCTACACGCCGGACCATCTGGACGGGGACCGCCTGTACTACTCCTTCCGGATCGCCGAGAACGTCGTCGGCGTCAGCATCGACACGACGTACCGCAGCGGCCACTACGAGGGCTCACTCGGCACCGACCAGCTCCGCCGGCTGGAGCGGACCCTGACCGCGCACAGTTCGCGGTCCTACGACACCGAGGGCCGGCTCGTCCGCCGTCCCGGCGCCGACGACGCCCACGTCCTGGTGTTCAGCCACCACCACAGTCCGAGCATGACCCGCCGCCCCGACGCCGCCCGCACCGACGAGCCACGTCACGACGGCACCGAGGTCATCGCCCTGCTCTCCCGCTTCCCGAACGTGGTGGCCTGGATCAACGGCCACAGCCACGTCAACCGCGTCACCCCGCACGCGCACCCGGCCCCGGACCGCTCCTTCTGGGAGGTCAACACCGCCTCCCACGTGGACTATCCGCACCACGCCCGGCTGCTCGAACTCGCCGACAACGGGGACGGGACGGTGTCCCTGTTCACCACCCTCGTCGAGTCCGCAGCCCCGCACCGCACCTCCGCCGACTTCTCCGACCTGTCGGCGACCGGTCTCGCCTCGCTGTACCGGGAACTGGCCTACAACGCTCCCGGGCTCGCCGAGGGCATGCGGGCCGGTGTCCAGGAGGGATGGGCGGGCGGCCCGGGCGACCGCAACGCCGAGCTGCTGAAAGTCACCGCGTGACGCGCACCGCGTCTCCGCGGTCGCGGAGCACCGAGGATCGGCAGCCACCAGGCTCGACACCGCGCCGGAGCGGGCACAGGGCGCAGCCTTGACAATCCGCTTCCGCCACCGGGAGGCTGACCGACCAGTCGGTATGAAGGAGTGGGTCGTGAACGGCATTCACATCTCCACCGCCGCCGGTGTGTTCGACGCCGTCGCGGCGGGTCCGCACGACGGTCGCCCGGTACTGCTGCTGCACGGCTTCCCGCAGACGGGTCTGGCCTGGCGGCGGCAGATCGCGGCGCTGGCCGCCGAGGGCTGCCGCGTCGTGGCGCCGGACCAGCGCGGCTACTCCCCCGGGGTCCGCCCGGAACGGGCCGAGGACTATCGCATCGGCGTCCTGGTCGCGGACGTCGTCGCGATCACCGAGGAGCTGGGCTGGCCGACGTTCGACCTGGTCGGTCACGACTGGGGCGGCGCGGTGGCCTGGTGGACCGCCGCCGGCCATCCGGACCGCGTACGCACCCTGACGGTCGTCTCCACCCCGCACCCGGGCGCCCTCGCCGAGGCTCTGCGCTCGGACGACGACCAGCGCGCACGGTCCCAGTACATGAAGGACTGGCGCGAGGCGCCCGCGACCGAGAATCGCCTGCTGGCCGACGACGCGGCGCTCCTTCGGGCGCTCTACGCGGGAAAGGTCCCGCAGGCCAGTGCCGACGCCTACGTTCGCCACCTGTCCCGGCCGGGCGCCCTCACCGCGGCACTGAACTGGTACCGGTCGGGCCGCCCCGACGGCGAGATCGGCTCCGTCGAGGTGCCCACGCTGTACGTCTGGAGCACGGAGGACACCGCGTTCGGCCCGGGCCCCGCACAGGAGACCGGGCGTTGGGTCGACGCGCCGTACCGGTTCGAGGTCCTCCCCGGCCCCAGCCACTGGATCCCGGAAGAGGCACCCGAGACACTGAACCGACTGCTGCTCGACCATCTGCGAGCGGACGGCGGGCGGAATCATCGCGCTCCGCTCACCGTTGACGAGAACGGCAGACACTGACCGATACCCCCGGAGGCCGAGCGTGTACGGCGACTCAGAGACGATCCGCAGGATCCTGACCGAGCAGGGCGACACCTGGGCGATCGTCGGGCTCTCGTCGAACCAGCGCCGCGCGGCCCACGGCGTCGCCGACGTCCTCCAGCGCTACGGCAAGCGGATCGTGCCCGTGCACCCGAAGGCCGAGACCGTCCACGGGGAGCAGGGATACGCCTCTCTCGCGGACATCCCCTTCGAGGTCGATGTCGTCGACGTCTTCGTGAACAGTCACCTCGCCGGGCCGGTCGCGGACGAGGCGGTCGCCATCGGCGCCAAGGCCGTCTGGTTCCAGCTCGACGTGATCGACGAGGCCGCGTACGCGCGGACGCGTGCCGCCGGACTCGACATGGTGATGGACCGCTGCCCGGCCATCGAGATTCCGCGACTGGGCTGACGCGACGGGGCGGGGCGGCCCCGCTTCCGGCGGGTCCCGCCGACGGCTGGGGCCGACGCTGTTGACGGGGGGCGGCCCGCACCGGTTTCCTGCTCCGGTGCCCATTCTTCGTATCGAATCGCCGGACGACGAGGCCCGCCTCGCGGACTGGCAGCACGTCCACAACACGATCGTCCCGCCCGCCTCGATGTCGCTCGCCGAGGTGCGCGAGCGCGTCCGGCGCTACCGCCTGGAGGTCGCCTACCTCGGCGACGTCCTTGTGGGCTGTACGACCGTGCGTCCGCCCACCGGCGACAGCGCGACGGCGACCGTGATCGCGCGGGTGCTGGCCGAGCACCGCGGGCGGGGTCTCGGCGAGCAGCTGTACACACGCGGCCTGGAACAGGCTCGCTCGTCGGGGGCCCGGGTGATCGAGACCGTCGTCCTCGCGGCCAACGAGGACGGACTGCGCTTCGCCCGGCGACACGGTTTCACCGAGATCGAGCGCTACGTCCTCCCCGGCGAGACCGCCGAATGGGTCGACCTGAGACTGGGCTGAGCCCCGGGCGAGCCGGGTTCCGTCCGCGGAGACGAGAGCCGGCACGCCGGTCGTCGTCATCCGTACGGCTTCACGTGGGCCACGTTGCCTGACGCCTCGTCAAACAGCGTGTGACACGCAATGGTTGAGGGTTGTGGGCCCTCGTGCGTGCGGGCATCTCGACTCCGGCTCGCGTCGCCTTCGTCTCCGGTTCTCCCGCCGTACGCCTCCGATTGCTTCCATCGAGGAATGGACCACATCACGTCAGCGCGCTCCCTCGGCGCCGCGCGGTCGTGGTGGTGTACGGGATCCATTCGGCCGTTCCGTCGTTCCGGCGAAACGGCACGAACAAGGTGATCGGCGGACAATCGGAGCACGGGAAGAGGAGGGCCGGATGACGGAACTGCCGACAGGGATGCGGGTGGACTACACCGACCACGACGACCCCGTACTGATCCGGCCGGACGGCAGCCCGGTAAACACCTGGCGGGAGAACTACCCGTACGAGCAGCGCATGGAACGCAAGGAGTACGAGTGGCACAAGCGGCTCCAGCAGATCGAGCTGCTGAAGCTGCAGAGCTGGATCAAGGCGACCGGCCGACGGCTCGTCGTCGTCTTCGAGGGGCGCGACGCGGCGGGCAAGGGCGGCACGATCAAGCGGTTCACCGAGCATCTCAACCCGCGCGGCGCCCGCGTGGTGGCGCTGGAGAAGCCGACCGAGCGGGAGCGCGGGCAGTGGTACTTCCAGCGGTACGTGGAACACCTGCCGACCGCGGGCGAGATCGTGATGTTCGACCGGTCCTGGTACAACCGGGCGGGCGTGGAGCGGGTCATGGGCTTCTGCACCGACGACGAGTACCGGCGGTTCATGCGTCAGGCACCGGCCTTCGAGCGGATGCTGGTCGACGACGGCGTGGACCTGATCAAGTTCTGGTTCTCGGTCTCGCAGAGTGAGCAGCGCACCCGCTTCACGATCCGTCAGGTCGACCCGGTACGGCAGTGGAAACTGAGCCCCATGGACCTGGCCTCACTGGACCTCTGGGACGAATACACGGCGGCCAAGGTCGCGATGTTCCGCGAGACGGACACCACGCAGGCGCCCTGGTCCGTGGTGAAGAGCAACGACAAGAAGCGGGCCCGCGTCGAGGCCATGCGCAGCGTCCTCGCCCGCTTCGCCTACGCCGACAAGGACGAGGAGGTCGTCGGCAGCCCCGACCCGAGCATCGTGGGCGCGGCGGCGAACCTGCTGGAGGAGGGCGAGGACGACGCCACGTCCGCGATCGGCCACGCGGTCACGGGCGACGGCACGCTCACGCGCTGACGGCCGCGCCCCCGTCCGGACACGGCCGGACGCGGCCTCAGTCGTGCGCCGGGCGGTCGGAGAGCCGGTGGTCGGCCAGGCTCAGCGCCTCGTCGACCACCCGGCGCAGATGACCGTCGCCGAGCGAGTAGATCACCCGGCGCCCTTCCTTCCTCGTGTTCACGAGCCCGGCGAGACGGAGCCGGGCCAGGTGCTGGCTGACGGCCGGGCGGGCCGCTCCGCACCTCTCGGTCAGCGTCGTGACATCGGCCTCGCCACCGGTCAGGGCATGCAGCAGCGTGAGCCTGGTGCGGTCGGCGAGGAGGGCGAGAAGTTCGGCCGCGAGCGCGAACTGTTCCTCGCCGGGGGTGCGCGGGTGCGCATCGTGCGCAGGTGATAGGTGCATGCGTGCGCTCATACGCACATAATGGCCTCGTGGACACCAGCGCGTCCACTCCCGCGCACGGAAGGGGACGCACGTGAACGAGCGGCACGGCCACGACCATCACGGGGACGGCGGCCATGACCATCACCACGGGGGCGGTCGCGGCGGCGACCCCGGCGACAGCAACGGCAGTCACGGCGGCGGCAGCCACGGGGGCGAGGGCACCGGCGGGCGGGCACACCGTCACAGCCACCCGCACCCGGACGGGAACGGGCACGCTCACGCTCACGCCGACGAGGACGGCCACGGCCCGGGCCACGCCCATGCGCACCCCCCGGGCCGGCCGCACCCGCGCACGCGCACGCGTCCGGGGGGCCACAGTCACCCGCACGGCCACCGGAGCCGGCTGCGCCATCTCCTCACCCCGCACTCCCACGAAACGGCGGACAAGCTCGACTCCGCGCTGGAGGCGTCGGCCCGGGGCATGCGCGCGCTGTGGGTCTCTCTGGCCGTCCTCGGCACAACGGCCGTGGCGCAGGCGGCCGTTGTCGTACTGTCGGCGTCGGTCGCACTGCTCGGCGACACCGTGCACAACGCGGCCGACGCGCTGACCGCCCTGCCGCTCGGAGTCGCCTTCACTCTGGGCCGCCGCGCTGCGACACGGCGCTTCACCTACGGCTACGGGCGGGCGGAAGACCTGGCGGGCATCGTGATCGTGCTGACGATCGCGGCCTCCGGCGCCTTCGCGGCCTGGGCGGCGGTCGGCCGGCTGCTCGATCCGCAGCCCGTACGGCACCTTCCGGCGGTCGCGCTCGCCGCGCTCATCGGCTTCGCCGGCAACGAGTGGGTCGCCCGGTACCGCATCCGCGTCGGGCGCGAGATCGGCTCGGCCGCTCTGGTCGCGGACGGACTCCACGCCCGTACCGACGGGTTCACCTCACTCGCCGTACTGGTGGGCGCGGGCGGCGCGGCACTCGGGTGGCAACTCGCCGACCCGCTGGTGGGGCTGGCGATCACCGCCGCGATCCTGCTGGTGCTGCGCGATGCCGCCAGGGAGGTCTTCCGGCGCGTGATGGACGCCGTGGAGCCGGAATTGGTGGACCGGGCCGAGGAGGCACTGCGGCGGGTCGACGGCGTACGCGACGTGGGGGAACTGCGGCTGCGCTGGATCGGGCACAGGCTGCGCGCCGAGGTGGCGGTCGTGGTGGACGGCGAGGCGACCGTTCGCCACGCCCACGCCATCGCCGTGGACGCCGAACACGCTCTGCTGCACGCCGTCCCGAGGCTGACCGCCGCCCTGGTCCACGCCGATCCGGCCCCGGCACCCGGCGAGGCGGACCCGCACCGGACGCTGGCGCATCACGCCGCCGCGTGAACGGACAGCGGCTTCCGGCAGGATTCGCCTCACTGGCGGACCTACGTCATCCGGCGATGCCCAGGCCCTCCAGGACCACCGCGTTCGGCAGTTCCGCGAACGCCTTGCCCGGAACCAGGAGTTTGCCGCGCCGGCGGCCGCTGCCCACCAGTACGTACGGCAGCTCGACGACGGCCGAGTCGACCAACACCGGCCAGTCGCCGGGGAGTCCGACGGGGGTGATGCCGCCGTACTCCATGCCGGTCTCGCCGGTCGCGAGGTCCATCGGGGCGAACGAGGCCTTCCGGGCGCCCAGTTGACGGCGTACGACGCCGTTGACGTCGACGCGGGTGGCGGAGAGGACGAGACACGCGGCGAGCGTGGTCTCGCCGCCGCGCTTGCCCGCGACGACCACGCAGTTGGCGGACGTGTCGAGCAGCTCCTTGCCGTAGTGCTCGACGAAGACGGCGGTGTCGGCCCACTCGGGGTCCGTCTCGACGTAGACGATCTGCTCGGCGGGGGTGCCGCCGCGCCACCCGCGCACCGCGTCGGCGACGGGGCGGATGAGGTCGTCCAGGCGGTCGGGAGCCGGGAAGGCTTGGTCGAAGTGTCCGATGGGTGCGCGCATGACGGCACGCTAACAGCCCTGCGGACCCGCCCGGCGGGAAGCCGCCGCGCCCGCCGGGACCGGCCCGTCAGGGGCGGACCGGGCGACGTCGGGACAGGCCCCGTCAGAGGCGGACCGAGCGGCGCCGGGACAGGCCCCGTCAGAGGCGGACCGAGCGGCGCCGGGCCTCAGTGCACGAGCGGGACCGACACGGCCATGACCATCGCGACCGGGACCTCGCCCTTGTTGCCGTACGTGTGCGGGGTGTCGGCCTCGAACGACACGCTCGCCCCCTCGGGGACGCGGTGCTCGACGCCGTCGACGGTGAGGGTCAGGTCGCCCGAGATGACATGCACGAGTTCGACGGTGCCGGAGGGGTGCGGGTCCGAGGGACTGCCCTCGCCCGGCATGAGCCGCCAGTCCCACATCTCCAGCGGGCCGGGCGCCTCGGTGCCGGCCAGCAGCCGGTTGTAGCTGCCCGCTTCGGTGTGCCACAGCCGTACGGCCTGGTCGGCGGGGACGATCCTGACCCGGGGCCCCTGCTCGTAGTCGAGAAGGGTGGTGATGCTGACGCCGAGCGCGTCCCCGATCTTGACGACGGTACCCAGGCTGGGATTGGTCCTGGCCTGCTCGATCTGGATGAGCATGCCACGGCTGACTCCGGCGCGAGCGGCGAGCGCCTCCAGGGTGAAGCCCCGCTCGGTGCGCCAGCGCTTCACATTGCGCGCCAGGGATTGAGTCAGCAGGTCGAGATCCGCCACATTCCGTCCAATATTTTGAATGACAGAGTTCAATCCGGTGAACTATCGTGTGGTGCACCTGATCGTTCACCGAACTGTACTGCGAGGCCCCCGTGACAGCACTCTTCGCCCTGGCCACCAGCCTCCTGTGGGGCCTGGCCGACTTCGGCGGAGGTCTGCTGACCCGGCGCACCCCCGCTCTCACGGTGGTCGTCGTGTCCCAGTCGATCGCCGCGGTGGTCCTCGGCGCGATCGTCCTGGCCACCGGCGGCTGGAGCGCGGCGGGACCGCAGCTGTGGTTCGCGGTCGCCGCGGGCCTGGTGGGCCCGGTCGCGCTGCTCTCCTTCTACAAGGCGCTCGCGCTCGGGCCGATGGGCGTGGTCTCGCCGCTCGGCTCGCTTGCGGTGGCCGTCCCCATCGGCGTCGGCCTGTTCCTCGGGGAGCGTCCCGGACTGACGCAGGTCGCGGGCATCGCGGTCGCCGTCGCGGGGATCGTCCTCGCCGGCGGGCCCCAGCTGCGGGGCGCGCCCGTGCAGCGGCAGGCGATCCTGCTGACCCTGATCGCGGCCGCCGGCTTCGGCACGGTGTTCGCGCTGATCGCGGAAGCCTCGTCGTCGCTCACCGGGCTCTTTCTGGCACTGTTCGTGCAGCGCCTGACGAATGTCGTCACCGGCGGCGCGGCTCTGGCCTTTTCCGTCCGGCGCGGCGCCGCGGCCCTGCCCGAGGGCGGCTTCCCCTGGGCCTCCCTGCCCGCACTCGCCTTCGTGGGCCTGGCCGACGTCGCGGCCAACGGCACGTACTCGGTCGCCGCCCAGCACGGCCCGGTCACCGTGGCCGCCGTCCTCGCCTCGCTCTACCCGGTGGTCACGGCCCTGGCCGCGCGTGGCGTCCTCAGGGAACGGCTGCGAGGGGTGCAGGCCACCGGAGCGGCGCTGGCGCTGGTCGGCACGGTCCTGCTGGCGACCGGCTGAGCCGGCTCCGGCCGTTGGGACGCACCGCCGGGACGCGCCATCGGAACGCACCGCCGGGACCGCGGTCCGTCCGCGGCTCCGCGGTCAGGACTCGGCGCGGACGTCCCCCGACCGCGCGTGTACGTCCTGGGCCGCGTCCCGCGGGTCGAGGTCCAGCTCGGCGAGCCGCGCGACGGTCTCCTCGTCCAGTTCCGCGAGCGCCTGGAGCTGCTCGGGAGTCACGCCGTCGGGGATGGGCACCGGCGGCGGTGTGCGCAGCGGCGGCTGCCATCCGGCGACCGGATCCCACCGCCGGACGACCTTCGCGGGGGCTCCGGCGACGACCGAGTGGTCCGGCACCGATCCGCGTACCACCGCACCCGCGGCGACCACGACGTTCCGGCCGATCCGCGCGCCGGGAAGGATCACCGCGTTGGTCCCGATCCAGCAGCCGGGCCCGATCTCCACGGGCTCCATCCGCGGCCACTGCTTGCCGATGGGCTCGTGCGGATCGTCGTACGAGTGGTTCGTGGACGTGACGTACACGTAGGGCCCGAAGTAGCAGTCGTTGCCGATCGTGACCGTCGTGTCGGCGATGACATGGCTGCCGCGGCCGAGCACCACGCCGTCCCCGATGCGCAGGATCGGGTCGGGACCGAGGTCCAGATCGGGCATCAGGCCCGCGGTCAGCGTGACCTGCTCGGCGACGATGCAGTACGAGCCGAGGTGGATCCAGGGTTCACCGAAGACCGTGCCCAGGGGGAAGGCCAGCCTGGTGTTCTCCCCTATGGCACCGAAGCGGAAGCGGCCCGGCCGCTCGGCCGAGACCGTGCCCGCGCGCCGCACCCAGGCCCAGCCCGCGTGGACGGCCCGCTGCGCGAGGCGTCGCCGCCATGATGAGAACGTGTTCTTGCTCCTGGACACCCGCTCACGGTACTCAGCGCGGGGCATGCGGACGCGGCCGGGCGCCTGTGATCTTCGCCCCACCGGAGGTACCCGGGGGCGATGACATACGGTGCCGGTGTACTCAGAGGGCCGGACCACGAGACGACGAGACGGTGACACGGTGACGACGCATCAGGCGCTGATCAAGGGGATCGGCGGCAAGGATCCGCAGCTGGACGAGGAGGCGTTCGTCTCCCCCACCTCCGTGGTCATCGGAGACGTCACGCTGGGGGCGGGCGCGAGTGTCTGGTACGGCGCGGTGCTGCGCGCCGACTGCGGCCCGATCGTCATCGGCGCCGGCAGCAATGTGCAGGACAACTGCAGTCTGCATGTGGACCCCGGATTCCCCATCACCGTCGGGGAGCGGGTCTCGGTCGGCCACAACGCCGTCCTGCACGGCGCCACCGTGGAGGACGACTGCCTGATCGGCATGGGGGCCACGGTGCTCAACGGGGCCGTGATCGGGGCCGGCTCGCTCGTGGCCGCGCAGGCACTGGTCCCGCAGGGGATGCGGGTCCCGCCGGGCTCACTCGTCGCGGGTGTCCCCGCCAAGGTCAAGCGCCCGCTGACCGACGAGGAACGCGAGGGTCTCTCGCTGAACGGCGTCTTCTACGTGGAACTGGCGAAAGCGCACCGCGAGATCCACGAGTAGATCCCTGCTGCCCCGAGCCGCCCCGCGCCGCGCTTCCGGGCACTCGCACCGCGGGACCGTACGGGCAGCTTCGCTACTCGGCGGCGGGGACGGGCTCCGTCTCCGCCGTGGCGTGCTCCGTCGCGGTCTGCTTGGCCTTGCGGCGGACGATCAGCATCGAGGCGAGCCCGACGAGTACCGCGGCGACCAGGCCGAGGTACGAGAAGCGCTTGAGCCAGGACTCGGCGACGACGCCCACGTAGTAGATGACGGCGGTGGTGCCGCCGGCCCAGATGATGCCGCCGAGGACGTTGGCGATCAGGAACTTCCAGTACGGCATCCGCAGCACACCGGCGAGCGGTCCCGCGAAGATCCGCAGCAGGGCGATGAAGCGGCCGAAGAAGACGGCCCACATGCCCCACTTCTGGAAGGAACGCTCGGCCGTGGCGACATGGGCCTCGCCGAAGTGTCTGGGGAACTTCGCGCCGAGCCAGGCCAGCAGCGGGCGTCCGCCCTTGCGGCCGATGGCGTAGCCGATGGAGTCGCCGACGATCGCCCCGATGCTGGCGCAGGCGCCGAGGATGAACGGGTTGATGCCCTCGTGCTGCGAGGAGAGCAGCGCCGCCGAGACCAGGACGATCTCCCCGGGCAGCGGGATACCCAGGCTCTCCAGGCCGATGACCAGGCCCACGAGCGCGTAGATACTGACCGCAGGCACCGTCTCGAGCCAGTCCTGGACGTGCAACGCCGGTTCCTCCCGTTTCGGTGTACGTGACCCGGGCGACCGCGTTTCGCGTTTCGCGTGATCACCGAGGTGCGCTTCCCCGGAGCGCCCGCCAAAGAGACTACCTGCTCGTCCTGAACAGCGGCCCGGACGTGGGACGCGTCACGTCCGCCGCCTCCAGCTCTCGTAGTGGTCGAGCAGGGTCTCCTCGACAGGTCGGTAGGTGATCCCCAGTTCCCGCACGCTGCGGCTGTTGTCCACGCGGAACCGGATGCCGAGGTGCTTGCGGATGTAGTCCTGGGTCAGTCCGAACGCCGGACCGAGGATGCGGACAGGCCAGTGCGGAAGCGCGGTGCGGGGCAGCCGGAGGGCTCGGGGGTACCGGCCCCGGATGACGCGTGCCATGTCGTGGAAGGACGTCATCGTCTCGGCCGCCACGATGTACCGGCCCTTGGCGCCGTCGTGTTCCGCCGCCGTGATGTGCGCGTCCGCGACCTCGCGGACGTCCGCCGTGGTGAAGCTGAAATCGGGTGCGCCGTAGAAGAACCAGCCCTTGAACAGTTCGTCCAGCAGGAACAGGCTGCCGGATTCCGACGCGGGGGTGAGCGACGGGCCGAGGACCAGACCGGGGTTGACGGACACCAGGCGCCAGCGGTCCTGGGCCGCCTCCGCCTCCCAGGCCGCGCGTTCCGCGAGCGTCTTCGCGTAGTGGTACGGGTTGTTCTCGACCGTGCTGGTGGTGTTGAAGTACTTCTCCGACAGGACACCGCCGTCCATGCTCCGCACGTCGACGTAGTCGCCGAAGATCGCGCCGACGGTGGAGGTGAGGACCAGTTTCCCGACCGTCGGTGTCCGTTCCACCCCGGCCAGCACATTGCGTGTGCCGAGCAGCGCCGGGTCGACCATGTCCCGGCGGCCGTCCTTGATCTTCTCCGGCATCAGGAACGGCGACGCCACGTGGAAGACCACGCCGCAGCCGCTCATCGCCGCGTCGAAGGACCCGTCGGCCAGCAGATCCGCCTCGAACAGCGTGAGCCTGCCGGGAAAGGCCTCCTGCATCTCCCGGAGCGGCGACACCTTCGCCGTGTCGGCGGTCGTTCGTACGGTGGTGTGGACCCGGTAGCCCCGTTCCAGCAGCCGCCGCACCAGATGGCTTCCGACGAAGCCGCTGCCACCGGTCACCAGAACGGCACCCCGCCCGCGTACACCCACGCCCGTACTCCTCGATCCCGGTACCCGACTCTGGCTTTCGGGCGGTGCGCGCGCACCGCCCGAAAGCCAGAGTCGGGCATGGACGGCCGGAAGGGAACAGACGCTCTAGGACAGAGGCTTGAGAAAGTCCCGTACGGGCAGGGCGCGGTCGACGACGCGGGTGTCGCCGATCCAGCCGTAGAAGCCCTGACCGAAGCTCTCGTCGAACTGGGTGGCACCGATGACGAAGGGCTTGCCGAGCGTCGCGATCCCGGTGGACGGCTGTGCGGGGTTGCGGGCGATCTTCGAGCCGTCGACGTAGAGCACGGTACGACGGCCGTCGTTCACGACCGCGACATGGGTCCAGCGGCCCACCGGGAGCGCGTGGCTCCACGAGGTCGGGTCGGCGTCCTGCCGCTCCGGATACACGACGAACTGCAGGAACCGCTCCGGCGACAGATTGAGGCTGCAGGTGGGCTCCAGCGGAGACCAGCCGGTCGTCTTGCCCGCGGCGCCGTTGCGGCCCTCCCAGCTCAGGATGCCCATCCAGGAGTGGTCGCCCTCGAAGGGATCCGGCAGTTTGATGAACGTCTCGATGGTGTAGCCCCGGGTGAACCTCGCACTGTTCAGGGCGGCCCCGGCGCGCGTCGTGAGGATGGCGCCGCGGTCGGGGCTCTTCCCGCCGTCGAAGCGGAGACTGGCGTGGGCGGGCTGGCCCGGATGGTGGTCCGCCGACCAGGTCAGGACGGCCGGGCTACTCGCGTGCAGCCGGCTCACGGTCAGGTCGTTCCCGTGGCCCGTGAGGTCCCGTACGACGGTGCCGTCCTCGACGGGAGCACCCGGCGCCGTCCCGGAGTCGTCGAAGCGCCAGTAGGCCACCGTTCCGTGCGGCATCACCGCGGAGGCGGGGCGCGGCTTCGGCGGGACGACGGGCGCGAAGCCCTCGAAACGCTCGTCGAAGTCGATGCTCAGGCTGAACCGGTCGACAGGGCCGCTCAGTTCGATCGTCTCGGCCTCCAGCGGGGTCCGCTTCTCCGGGTCGCGGGCGAGGAACCACGGCGCGAACGTCTCGACGTCGATGACGCCCCTGGCCAGGTCGAAGGAGTAGGTGCGGATCATCCCGGCGCCGCCGTAGTAGCGGTCCTGGTAGTTGGTGATGTGGACGTGGACATCGTTGTCGTCGTCGTTGGTCAGGACCGTGCGCCCTGGCGGCCAGTAGTGGCCGCCGAGGGCGAGGAAGATCTGGTCGTTGCCCCGGACGAGCCCGTCCCACAGGCGCTTGCCGTTGTCGGAGAGCCGGGCCTTTCCGTCGTCGTCCGACCACGCGATGTCGTGTGTGGTGAGGACGGCGGGAAGCGTCGGATGAGCGTCCAGGACACTCTGGGCCCAGCGCAGCCCCTTGTCCGACACCCGCCAGTCCAGGGCGAGCACCAGCCACTCCCGGCCGGCGGCGCGCAGCACGTGGTAGCTGTTGTAGCCGTCGGGAGAGGCACCGCGGAAGGTGGGCATGGAGGCGTAGCGCTCGGGGCCGAACGCGGCCAGGTAGGCCGTGGCTCCGCGCTGGTCGTCGGTGGACGAGGGAATGTCGTGGTTGCCGGCCAGGACGCTGTAGGGGACCTTGCCGTGGAGGGTGCGGAAGGTGTCGGCGGCGCGTCCGATCTCGTCCTCGGTGCCGTGTTCGGTGACATCGCCGAGGTGCGTCATGAAGGCGATGTTGGCCTCGGCCCGCTCCGCCACGAGGTACCGGAAGGTCTCCCGCAGCGGCTCCGGGTCCGCGCTGTCGGCGTCGAAGAGGTACTGCGTGTCGGGAAGCACGGCCAGCGCGAAGCGCGGGCTCTCGGTGTCGAACCGGCCTCCCCCGCCCGTGGTCGCGGCCCGTGCCGGGGCCGTCGTGAAGGCCGCCGTCGCCGCGCCGGCCGCCGGGACGGCGACCGCCGCGCGCAGCAACGCCCGTCTGTCCGGCCCGTTCTGCTGTCCTGCCGTGCCCATGTGCCCTCCAGGTGAGCGGGATCGGTGTCAGGGGGCACGCTGGTGACCGGCCATGACCGGGCGGTGGCAGCGAGCTGAACGACGCGTTGTGATCGCCGCACGATTGACGTCCGGCACGCCGGGGCGGCGGACGACCGGATCGCGCACACACTCTGCACCGCCGGAACACCCTTTGACAGCAAGGGAGTTGATAGAAAGGATCACCGACTTGCGTCCCGCCGTTCCCACAAGGAGCCCGATGTGACCGTGACCGCCGACGACATCTACGCGATGGCCCCCTACGCCAGGACCCTGGGCGTCCGCTTCACGGCTCTGTCCGCCGAGGGAGTGGACGCCGAACTCGATTTCGTGCCCGAACTGTCCACTGTGGGAGGCGGGTTGCACGGGGGCGCCCTGATGGGCCTGGCCGACGTCGCCTCGGCGGTGTGCGCCGCGCTGAACGGCCCCGCGGGCGCGGTCCCGGCCACCACCACCTCGACCACGCACTTCCTGCGGCCGGTACTCGAGGGAGGCGCGTACGCGAAGGCCCGGGTGCTGCGGGTGGGACGCGACACGGCGGTCGTGGAATGCGACATCGAGGACGACAGGCACCGGCTCTGCACACGAGTCACCCAGACGGTGAGCATACGAGTGCCGCGCGGCTGAACGGGCACCCGACGGTTCAGAACCCTGATCGGCTCACACCGCCGTCTCCGGGTGAGCTACGGCTGGTCGAGTGTGCCCTCGAGCACCTTGTCCTTGTCGAAGTCGCCGTCGTCGTCGAGCCAGCCGAGGTCGCCCATGGCCGCGTTGACGACGAGCACGTCGTAGTCGTCGCCCTTCACGCCGTCACAGGCGGAGGGCTTGCCTCTCCCATCCGCCTGGTACTGAGCGACGAGGGCTCTCTGGCATCCCTTGACGATGTCGTCGTAAGACGGCCGGCTGATCCAGTAAACGCTTCCACCGACGGCGAGGGCACCTGCGACGGCGGCGGCCAGGATCAGGGTGCGGCGCTTCGTCGCGGTCGGCTTCGGTACGACGGGGGGCGGGGTGTCGGGCATCGGTGGCAACTGGTTCGTCATGGCTATCCCCAAGTTGTGCGGATTCGGGATGCTAGCGACGGTGGAGCGGCTCCGGCTGCCGGTTGGCCGGGTTGCACCGAAACGAGGAACGTGCGGATCTCTGCGCACATGACGCCCGGGACGGACGGCCGAGGGCGCGCCGCGATGGGTGCGGGCTCGCAGCCGGTCCGTAAAAGGTCACCCTGGCTGCCCCCTGAGGCTCGTCGTGAACCTCAAGGGAGCCAGGATTTCACAGGCCGCCGAGTCAGCCGTTCGGGCGAAGGGTCCAGACGACCGTCATCTCGCCGGTCACCGCGCCGTCGCCGCGCCGGATGGCGATGGCGACCGGGAACTCGGGGCGCTGGCCGGCGTCGAGCTCGGCGACGACGTCTGCGGCGGGCCGCCCGAGCGTGGCGGTGGCCGTGACGGGGCCCATCGCGAGCTTCTTGTACGCGATCTCGGCGCTGACCGCGAGCGGCACGGCGCGGGAGAGCTGGTCCCCGAAGGCGGCGAGCACGATGGCCCCGCTCGCCGACTCGCCCAGCGTGAACATGGCTCCGGCATGCGGTCCGCCGACATGGTTGTGGAAGTCACCCTGGTCCGGGAGCGCCACAACGGCCTTCTCCGGAGTGGTCTCCACGAACTCGAGGTTCAGGGTCCGGGCCATCGGCACGGTCGCGGCGAGCATCTCGCCGATCGTCATCTGGTCTGCGCTCATACCGCGAGGTTACCCATGAGTAGCAATCCTTGACCAGCCCCTCCGCACGGCATCGAAGCCGGGGCGGCACCGAGAGCCTGAGCCGCACACCGGTCGGCACCGCGGTGGGCACCGTTCTGGGCACTGCGGTGGGCACTCCGGTACAGGCCTGACGAAACGCGGTGACAGAAACGTTTCACAGGCGCCGCTAACGTGACTGCCCATGTGGCCAGGACAGCAGCCGCCCGGAGGCGAGCAGACCCCGCAGGGACAGACCCCACAGGGACAGCACCCGCACGGGCAGAACCCGTACCAGCAGCCGGGGTACCAGCAGCCGAACCCGTACCAGCAGCCCGGATACCAGCAGCCGGGCCCGTACGGACAGCAGCCGGAGCGGCCGCAGCAGCCCGGTGCCTACGGAACGCAACCCGGGCAGCAGCCGTGGGACGCGGCCGCCACCGCGGGCCCACCCGTGCCGCCGCGGGGGAACGGGAACCGGACGAAGGTGATCGCCGTCGTGGCGGCCACCGCCGTGGTCGTGGCCGCCGGGGTGACCGGCGCCGTCCTGCTCGGCGGCGGGAAGGAGGACCGGGCCGGCGACGGCGACAAGGGCGCGGGCTCGAAGCCCCCGGCGAGTGCCCCGAAGAGCCCGGACGCCTCCCCCTCCGACGGCGATCCGCGCGGCGGGGCCGCCGAGCAGCCGACCGTCCCCGGCTGGAAGGTCGTCGTCAACCCCAAGTGGGGCACGGCCTTCGACGTCCCCGCGGACTGGGAGGTGGGCTCACCGGGCACGTCGATCGGGTTCGAGAAGCACGACGCGAAGGCCGACGACAAGCCGCTGATCATGATGTCGGCTCCCGCCTACTTCAAGTCCAAGTGGTGCACCACCGACGGCGACAAGGACGGCCGCACGGAGGACACCGCGCTCGGCGCCGCGGGCACCAAGGGCGCGAGCGGAGCGAAGAGTACCGACGAGGTCGCCGTGAACCAGGTCCCCTGGTGGGTGTTCGGCGGCTACACGCAGCCGGACAAGAAGAGTCTGACCTTCGACAAGAAGACCCGGCCGTACACCACGGACTCGGGCATCACGGGGAGCGTCGCCTGGGCCAGGTCCAAGAACACGCCCCGGAAGGGGAAGTGCGCGAGCGACGGCAAGGCCGTCACGTTCGGATTCAAGAACTCCGCCGGCGACTTCGTGGCGTGGAATCTCTACGGGGCCACGGGCGTCCAGGACGAGATCCCCGACGCGACCGTCTTGAAGATCCTGAGCACCGTCCGCCTGCACGGTGACCCGACGGAGTCCTGACCCGGCATCAGACGCGTGCCGATCCGGGATCAATGGGACAAGTTGCCTGATGGTGCGGTCGTTTCGGGGACCGCCGTGGCACCCGGGTCACAGGCCCCTCTATCGTTACCAGCCATGTGGCCAGGACAGCAGCCGCCCGGGGGCGAGCAGAACCCGCAGGACCAGAACCCGTATCAGCAGCCGGGTTACCAGCAGCCGAATCCGTATCAGCAGCCCGGATACCAGCAGACGGGGTATCCGCAGCCCGGCCCGTACGGACAGCAGCCGGGGCAGCCGCAGTGGGGAGCGCCGTCGGATCCCCTCGGCCCGCCCCAGGTGCCCGGCGGCAACGGCGGTGACGGCAACAAGACGAAGATCACCGCGATCGTCGCGGCCCTTGCCGTCGTGATCGCCGCCGGGGTCACCGGTTTCCTCGTCCTGGGCGGAGACGGCGACTCGGACGACAAGGCCGGCGGGGACACCTCCAAGTCCCCGAAGGCGTCCGCCTCCACGTCGGCGAGCGCGAGCGAGGCCAACCCGCGCGGCGGCGACGGCGAGAAGGCGACGATCGACGGCTGGAAGGTCGTGGTGAACCCGAAGTGGGGCACCGCCTTCGACGTGCCGCCGGAATGGAACATCGGCAGTTCCGGCACCTTCATCGGCTTCGAGGACGACAAGAAGGGCGACGGCTCCGTGCTCATCGGCATGTCCGCGCCCGCGTTCCTCAAGGAGAAGTGGTGCACGTCCGACGCGAACAAGGACGGCCGCACCGAGGACACCTCGCTCGCCGCCGCCGGCACGAAGGGTCAGAGCGGCGCCAAGAACACCGACGACGTGGCGCGCAACGACTCGGCGTGGTGGGTCTTCGGCGGCTACACCGACCAGAAGGACGCTTCGAAGAAGCTGCTGAAGATCGGCAAGCCCGAGGCGTACACCACGGCCTCGGGCATCGAGGGCAGCGTCGCGACAACGTACTCCAAGGGTGTCGCCAAGAAGGGCAAGTGCGACTCCGACGGCAAGGCGACCACCTTCGCCTTCAAGAACTCGGCGGGCGACTTCGTGTCCTGGACCCTCTACGGCGCCAAGGGTGTCTCGGAGGAGATCCCGGACGCGACCGTGAAGAAGATCCTCAGCACCGTACGGCTGCACGGCGAGCCGACGGGTTCCTGAGCCCCCGGCCGAGGCGCGCGACTGCGGGCACAGCCTCCGGTCCCCGGCCGGAACGGAGTCCCGGCTGAGCGGAGCCTGTTCCGCCGCCGCTGCCGTCGGCGCACACGACGGACAGGGGTGCCGGCGCGCGTACGGCCGGGGCCGGGTGGGCCGGTCGGCGTATACGTGCCGGTGCCGGGCGGCGTGAGCGCCCGGAAGGGTGTTCAAAACGGGTTTGGCAAGTCGGGCACCGGGCGGCGATAGTCTCCCGGTGACCTCAGCCGCCGACCTCGCCCGACCCTCCCGCCGCCCCTCCTGGGCGGGCCGGAACTACACCCTCCTGACCGCCGCCGCGGTCGTCACCAACCTGGGCAGCCAGGGCGCGCTGATCGCCGCGGCGTTCGCGGTGCTCGGAGCGGGCGGCGACGGAGGCGACGTCGGCCTGGTGGCCGCGGCGCGCACGCTGCCGCTGGTGCTCTTCCTGCTGATCGGCGGAGCGGTCGCGGACCGGCTGCCGCGGCATCGGGTGATGGTCGCGGCCAACGCCCTCAACTGTGTGTCGCAGGCGGCGTTCGCCGTACTGGTCATCTCCGGCGATGCACGGCTGTGGCAGATGATGCTGCTGTCCGCGCTCGGCGGCACCGGGCAGGCCTTCTTCAACCCGGCCGCCGAGGGCATGCTCATGTCCTCCGTCCGCGGTGAGCAGGCGAGCCGCGCGTTCGCGATGTTCCGGATGGCGATGCAGGGCGCGGGTCTCGGCGGCGCGGCCCTGGGCGGCGCGCTGGTGGCCGTGATCGGACCGGGCTGGGTGCTCGCCGTGGACGCGGTCGCCTTCGCGGTCGCCGGTGCGCTGCGTTGCTTCCTCGACGTGAGCCACATACCGCCGCGTGAACCGGGCGGCGGTCTGCTCGCCGACCTGCGCGACGGCTGGCACGAATTCGTCGGACGGCCCTGGCTGTGGACGATCGTCGCGCAGTTCTCCGTGGTGGTCGCGGTCGTCGGAGCCGCGGACGCGGTCTACGGTCCGCTGGTCGCCCGGGACAGCCTCGGCGGGCCGGGACCCTGGGGTCTGGCGCTCGGCGCGTTCGGCGCCGGGACCGTGGGCGGCGCGCTGCTCATGACCCGCTGGAAGCCCCGTCGCCTGCTGCTCGCGGGCACCTTGTGCGTCTTCCCGCTCGCGGCACCCGCCGCCGCGCTCGCGGTCCCCCTGCCGGTGGGACCGCTGTACGCCGTGATGTTCGTCAGCGGTCTGGCGATCGAGGTCTTCGGTGTGTCGTGGATGACGGCGCTCCACCAGGAGATCCCCGAGGACAAGCTCTCACGGGTCTCGGCGTACGACTGGTTCGGCTCGATCGCGATGGTCCCGCTTGCCACGGCGCTGGCGGGCCCGGCGGAGCAGGCCTTCGGCCGGACGCCCGCGCTGTGGGGCTGCGCGACGCTCGTCGTGGTGGTCACCGCGGCGGTGCTGTGCGTCCCGGACGTCCGGAATCTGACACGGCGCTCCCGGTCGGTGGCGCAGGGCGCCCCCGCCGCGGTGTCCGCCACGGAGCACGCGTCAGCCGATGCTGAAGGACCCGCCGGGCGGCTCGGGTGACGGAACCGCGTCCTCGTCGCGCACCGGAGCGGCCCCACCGATGAAGTCCCGCAGCGCGGGGCCGTGTTCGACGCGGGCCGGAAAGGCGTCGGCGGCGGTACGACGGGCCAGGGCTGCCGTGTCGAGCGGGTGGTGGGAGGCCACGAGCACGGCGTTGCCGAAACGCCGCCCGCGCAGCACACCGGGCTCGGCGATGAGGGCGATCTCCTCGAACACCGTGGAGAACGTGGCGAGCTGGGAGCGCAGAAAGGCGAAGGGCGCCGCGTCCGCGAGGTTGGCGAGGTAGACACCGCCGGGGCGCAGCACGCGCTCGGCGGCGTTCGCGTAGGCGGTGGACGTCAGATGTGCCGGTACGCGCGAGCCGCCGAAGACGTCCGCGATCAGGATGTCCGCGGAGCCGGGGGCGGCGGCCTCGATCCAGGCGCGGGCGTCGGCGTGGTGCAGTGCGATGCCCGTGCCGCCGGGTACCGGCAGACACTCGCCGATCATGGCCAGCAGTCCCTGGTCCGCCTCGATCACGTCCTGGCGTGAACCGGGCCGGGTGGCCGCGACGTAGCGGGGCAGGGTGAGCGCCCCGCCGCCCAGGTGCAGGACGTCCAGAGCGCGTCCCGGTTCCGCCACCGTGTCCAGCACGTGCCCGAGCCGCCGGGTGTACTCGAACTCCAGGTGCGTCGGTTCGTCCAGATCGACGTACGACTGGGGTGCGCCGTCCACGGTCAGCAGCCATGCCCGCTCGCGGTCCACGTCGGGCATCAGCTTGGCGGTCCCGTGCTCCACGGCCCGCATCACGGGTATCGGCTCGTTCACGGGTCCATTGTGCGGTACCGGCAACATCACGAAAGTGCGGCGCCGACGGCGGCACGAACGGGTGCCCGCCCTCTCGGGGCGGGCACCCGCGTCGCCGTACCGGGCCGGGCGTCAGCCGACCGACGTCACCGTCCCGGCGCCGACCGTGCGGCCGCCCTCACGGATCGCGAAGCCGAGGCCCGGCTCCAGCGGCACCTCACGGCCGAGCTCGACGGTCATGACGACGGTGTCGCCGGGCCGGGCGACGGCCTGCTCGCCGAGGTCGACGTCGCCGACCACGTCCGCGGTGCGGATGTAGAACTGCGGCCGGTACCCGGTGGAGACCGCTGTCGTACGGCCGCCCTCGCGCGTCGACAGGACGTAGACCCGCGCCGTGAAGCGACTGCTGGGCACGACGCTGCCGGGCGCGGCGACGATGTGTCCGCGGCGGACCGCGTCGCGGGGCACACCGCGCAGCAGCAGCGCCACGTTGTCGCCGGCCTGCGCCTCCTCCATGGGCTTGCCGAAGGTCTCCAGGCCGGTGACCACCGTGTCGACGCCGGCGCCGAGCACCTCGACGCGGTCGCCGACACGGATCGTGCCGCGCTCCACGGCACCGGTGACGACCGTTCCACGTCCGGTGATGGTGAGCACGTTCTCGACCGGCATCAGGAACGGCGCGTCGAGATAGCGCTCGGGCATGGGCACGTAGGTGTCCACGGCGTCGAGCAGCGCGTCGATCGCGGCCGTCCACCGGGGGTCCCCCTCGAGGGCCTTGAGGCCGGACACCCGTACGACGGGTACCGAGTCGCCCCCGTAGCCCTGCGAGGAGAGCAGCTCGCGGACCTCCAGCTCCACGAGGTCGGTGAGCTCCTCGTCGCCCGCGTCGGCCTTGTTCAGGGCGACGACGATGTGGTCGACACCCACCTGCCGGGCCAGCAGCACGTGTTCGGCGGTCTGGGGCATGATCCCGTCCAGCGCGGACACGACGAGGATCGCCCCGTCGAGCTGGGCCGCGCCGGTGACCATGTTCTTGACGTAGTCGGCGTGACCCGGCATGTCCACGTGCGCGTAGTGCCGGGTGTCGGTCTCGTACTCGACGTGCGCGATGTTGATGGTGATGCCGCGGGCGGCCTCCTCCGGCGCCCGGTCGATGCGGTCGAACGGGACGAAGGTGCCGGAACCCCGCTCGGCGAGGACCTTGGTGATGGCGGCGGTCAGGGTGGTCTTCCCGTGGTCGACGTGACCCATGGTGCCGATGTTCAGATGCGGTTTGGTGCGCACGTAAGCGGTCTTGGGCATGACTGTTCCTCGAAGCCTCTTCGGTGTCAGCGGAGCTGAGTGATGGCCCCGGCGCGTTCCGGCCGGGACGGGGACCCCCAGGAGTTACCGACCCTCCCCCTGCGGGGTCCGCCGGACGATCCGGGAAGGGTCAGCTTCGGGCGCCGTCGACGGCTGCCGTGATGATCTGGACGGCAGCCTTCGGCGCGTCCGCGACTGCGGATGCTGCGAGGAGGAAGGCGTACCGGAACATGAGGAGATCATCTCCGACGTGTCCCGCCGCGTCGAACGATTTTCGGTGCCCCGCGGACCGGTGTGACACGAGGGGCGTCGGCGGTCTCAGGGACCGATGTTCTTGAGCGCCTCACGCACGGACAGCGGCGCGAGTCCCGCCCGCTGCGCGGCGACGAAGTCCCGTACGGCGCCCGGGTCGGTCTTGGCGTATTCGCGCAGACACCATCCGATGGCTTTGCGGATGAAGAAGTCGGGATGGCCGGACTGCCGGACGCAGTACGCGAAGAGCCGCCCGGTGTCGGTGGCCTCCTTGTACCGGAGCTGATGGAGCAGCGCCGTACGGGCGATCCACAGATCGTCGTCCTCGATCCAGGCGTCCATGTCGGTGCGCAGGCGCGGGTCGGCGGCCACCATGCCTCCGACCACGTGCGCGGCGAGCGCGTCGACGGTGTCCCACCAGGAGACGGTGGAGACGAGATGCCTGGCCACCGGCAGGAAGTCCGACGACAGGCGTGTCACATGGCGGCGCAGACAGTCGACGGCGAAGTACTGGTACTCGCGTTCCGGCAGTCGCCAGCAGCGCAGGGCGAGCGCGGCGCAGTCCCGCTCGTCGGGCCGGGCGGTGTCCAGGAGCACGGTGCGGGACAGGGTGCGGCGCTCGGGTGTCGTCAGCCCGAGGAAGGGGGCGATGTCCTTCATGTAGGCGCGCATCGACGCGGCCCGCCGTGGGTCGGCCGCCGCCGGATACACGGTCGTGAGGCGCTCCAGGAGAGTGTCCGCGAGCACGCTGTCCGGCACGTCGAACCGCGCACCCGACGTTCCGGAAGCTGTGACGCCCATGAGACGAACCATACGGCGATCACACACACGCGTCGGCTAGTGTCACCGGAATGCTCGATGCCACCACCCGCTCTGGGGGCACCGCCACGGCCACTCCCCAGGCCGCCGCCACGGAGCTCACCGTCGCCGCCGACCCGGTCGGCGGCCCGGAGATCTCCGTCGCCGCACCCGCGGTCCCGACCGCCGTACGCGCCTACCCTGCCTCCCGCTTCCTGAGAGCGCTGCTCTCGCCGTGGTCGCGGCTCTCGCTGCTGGTCGTGCTGCTCGCGGCGGCGGCGTCGAGTGTGCTTCTCTTCGATCCGCAGCGACTGCTCGCCGACGGCTGGCCGCCCCAGCTCGGCGGCGCCGCGGCGGCCGTCACGTTCACCGTGGCGTACGGGCTGTGCACGGTCGCCTTCGTGCCCCGGCCGCTGCTCAATCTGGCGGCCGGAGCCGTGTTCGGCTCCCAACTGGGGCTGGGAACCGCGATGGCGGGCACGGTGCTCGGCGCGGGGGCCGCTTTCGGGCTCGGCCGGATCCTCGGGCAGGACGCGCTGCGGTCGCTGCTACGGGCCCGCTGGCTGAAGGCGGCGGACGGCCAGCTCAGCCGGCACGGCTTCCGCTCGATGATGGCGGCCCGGCTGTTCCCCGGTGTGCCGTTCTGGGCGGCGAACTACTGCGCGGCCGTGTCCCGCATGGGCTGGCTGCCCTTCCTGGCCGCGACGGCGCTCGGCTCGATCCCGAACACCGCCGCGTACGCCGTCGCCGGCGCCCGCGCGTCGTCACCGACCTCCCCGGCGTTCCTGATCGCGATGGCCTTGATCACGGTCCCGGCCCTGGTCGGAACGGTGGTGGCCTGGCGCAAGCGCCACCACCTGCGCGGCCGCTGAGGCACGCACGGCGCCGGTACGCCGGAACGAGCGCGCCCGCTACGGACGCACGGCTTCCAGGATCATCGCGTTCGCCAGTCCGCCCGCCTCGCACATCGTCTGCAGCGCGTAGCGGGCACCCCGGGCGCGCATCGCGTGGACGAGGGTCGTGGTCAGGCGGGTGCCGCTGGCGCCGAGCGGGTGCCCGATCGCGATCGCTCCGCCGTGCACGTTGACCTTGGACAGGTCGGCACCCGTCTCCTGCTGCCAGGCGAGAACGACGGCGGCGAAAGCCTCGTTCACCTCGAAGAGGTCGATGTCACCGAGGTCGAGACCGGCCTTGCGCAGCACCTTCTCGGTGGCCGGGACGACGCCGGTGAGCATCAGCAGCGGATCGGAACCGGTGACGGCGAAGCTGTGCAGCCGGGCGACGGGCCGCAGGCCGAGGCGGGCGGCGGTCTCGCTCGACGTGATGAGCACGGCGGAGGCGCCGTCGTTGACCGGGCTCGCGTTCCCGGCCGTGACGGACCAGTCGATCTGCGGAAAGCGCTCGGCGAAGCCCGGGTCGTAGTACGCGGGCTTCAGCCCGGCGAGTATCTCGGGGGTGCTGCCGGGGCGGACGCTCTCGTCCCGGACCAGGCCTTCCAGGGGCGCGACCTCCGCGTCGAACAGGCCGCCGTCCCAAGCCTGTGCCGCCTTCAGGTGCGAGCCGATCGCGAAGGCGTCCATCCGTTCGCGGGCGATGCCCCACTTGGCAGCGATGAGCTCGGCACTGATGCCCTGGGGCACCAGGCCCTCGGGGTAGCGCTCCGCGACCCCGGGCCCGAAGGGGTCCGCGCCCGCCGGCACGTTGGACCACATCGGCACACGGCTCATCGATTCCACGCCGCAGGCCACGACCATGTCGTACGCCCCCGACATGACGCCCTGCGCGGCGAAGTGCACCGCCTGCTGCGACGAGCCGCACTGGCGGTCCACGGTGGTCGCGGGGACCGTCTCGGGGAATCCCGCGGAGAGCACGGCGTAGCGGGTGGTGTTCATGGCCTGCTCGCCGACCTGGTCGACGGTGCCGCCGATGACGTCGTCGATCAGCGCCGGGTCGATCCCGGAGCGCTCGACGAGCGCGCGGAGGGTGTGGGCGAGGAGTTCCACCGGGTGGACGTGGGCGAGCGAACCGTTCGGCTTGCCCTTGCCCACGGGGGTGCGTACGGCTTCGACGATCACGGCGTCACGCATCGGATGCCTCTCAGGTCGGTCGGATCTCTGAGGTCGAGGAACCGGCGACCGGGCGGGGCCGGCCACCGAAGCAAGTGAGTTGGATTTCCAAACCCACTAAGTGACCCAAGAGTAACCCAGTGAGTTGGAACATCCAACCCACCTTCGTAGACTGGCGGCATGAAGGACCCCCGCCCCTGCTCGATCGCCGCGACACTCGCCCTCGTCGGGGAGAAGTACTCCCTGCTGGTCCTGCGTGAGGTGTCGCTCGGCGCCACGCGCTTCGACCAGCTGGCACGCAACATCGGCGCTCCTCGCGACGTGCTGACCGCCAGGCTGAAGCGCCTCGTCGACGCCGGGCTGCTGGAGAAGGCGGAGTACAGCGACCGTCCCAAGCGCTACGAGTACCGGCCCACGCCGGCGAGCCTCGAACTGGGACCCGTCCTGCTGATGCTGATGTCCTGGGGGGACCGGTACCTCCAGGAGGGCGGCTTCCGGCCCATGGTGCTGGAGCACACCTGCGGCCACGAACTGGTCCCCCAGGTCGTCTGCCGGGAATGCGGCGAGCAGGTCCGGCACGAGTCACTCACCTCCCACCCCCAAGTCCCGGGCTGGACGGTGACGGGCCCCGTGCCGGAGTAGCCACCGCACCCCGAAACCCCCCATGGCCGGGCTGTCACCGGCGGCGGTTAGGCTTCCCTCAGCGTCCACGATCGCCTTCCACCGTGATCGGGCGTGCCCATCTCCCTTTCCGCGATCAGCACTTGGACCACGTAACTTCATGTCTTGGTTTCAATCCCTCGTCCTCGGGCTCGTCCAAGGGCTGACCGAATTCCTTCCCGTCTCCTCCAGCGCGCATCTGCGGCTGACCGCCGCCTTCGCGGGCTGGGACGACCCCGGTGCGGCGTTCACCGCGATCACGCAGCTCGGCACGGAGGCCGCGGTGCTGATCTACTTCCGCAAGGACGTGGGCAGGATCCTGTCGGCGTGGTTCCGCTCGCTCACCAACAAGGCGATGCGCCGCGACCACGACGCCCAGATGGGGTGGCTGGTGATCGTCGGCTCGATCCCGATCGGGGTGCTCGGGGTCACGCTCAAGGACCAGATCGAGGGGCCGTTCCGCGATCTGCGGGTCACCGCCACCATGCTGATCGTGATGGGCATCGTCATAGGCATCGCCGACCGGCTCGCGGCCCGCGACGAGTCGGGCGGCAGGCACCGGGCGGCCAAGCAGCGCAAGGGACTCGAGGACCTCAGCACCCGGGACGGCCTGCTGTACGGCGTCTGCCAGGCCATGGCCCTGGTCCCCGGCGTCTCCCGGTCCGGCGCGACCATCAGTGGCGGCCTGTTCATGGGTTACAGCCGTGCGGCGGCGGCCCGCTACTCCTTCCTCCTCGCCATGCCGGCCGTCCTCGCCTCCGGAGTCTTCGAACTCAAGGACGCGGCCGCCGAGGGCCATGTCTCCTGGGGGCCCACCGCCTTCGCGACGGTCATCGCCTTCGCGGTCGGATACGCCGTCATCGCGTGGTTCATGAAGTTCATCTCCCACAAGAGCTTCATGCCGTTCGTCTGGTACCGGATCGTCCTCGGCTTCGTCATCATCGGCCTGGTCGGCACCGATGTCCTCAGCCCCCACGCGGCCGAGTCGTCCGGCTGAGCGGAGCGCTGATCGCCGCTCCCCGAGGGAGGTCCGAGGTCGTATGCCCGCTGACGACGCGACGGTCGCCGGTGCGGTGATCGTGCACGCCGGGCGCGTGCTGATGATGCGCCGAAGCGTGCCCGCGGGTTCGGTTCTCTGGACGTTCCCGTCGGGGAAGGTCGAGGCGGACGAGTCTCCGTCGGAAGCCGCGGCCAGAGAGGCCCTGGAGGAGACGGGGGTCACCGTGGAGCCGGGGCCGCTGCTCGGCGAGCGCGTACATCCGGTGACCGGTTGGCGGGTGGTCTACGTCGCCTGCCGTCTGGTGTCCGGTGAAGCGCGGGCGGCCTCTCCGCGGGAGGTGGCGGAGGTCACCTGGGCACGGCTCGGGGACCTTCACCGGCTGGTTCCGGATGGCGTTTTCGAGCCCGTGCGGAAGTACCTCTCCGACGTGCTGCCGCACTGAAACGGCGCTCCAGGTACCCGTCGTGCCGCGGCGACCGGAGCGGTAGGCCGTCTGGCCGAACGCTTCTGCGGTTCGTGTTGCGGCGCTTTAGCGTGGTCTCTCCGACTGGAGGTGGAGCATGCCGAAAGATCCCGCGCTGGGCCGGTTGGGCACAGAAGCGCGCAGTGTGAAGTTCCCGGACGGCAGCCGCGGGGTCATCCTGGTGAGCGCCGGTATTCCTCAGGAAGAGGCGGAGGCGCTCGCGGCGCGAGTCTGGGCGGAACGGGCGGAGACGGGGGGAGACGGGCGGGCCGAACACTTGACACCCTGACAGCCCCCGACAGCGCCCGCCCTGCCCGTCCCGGCCGTCCCGCCCGTCTCGCGTGGATGCCGCCGGCGACGGGCCCGCACGTTCCCCGGCCGTTCGGCCCCCTCCCGGGGAACAGGTACCACCATGACCAACTCAAGCCACTGGCAAAGGAGTTCGGCCAACCAAGAGGCCTCGCGCGTAAACACCGTGACGCAGCACATACGACTTGAGTAGCCGCCCGGTAGCGCAGTGTCAGTCCTTGCGCCTAGGCTGGTCCGCATGTCCCCCGATGTCACTCCGCCTGGTTCCGTGCGGTCTGCCGCCGCGTTGAACGAACAGATCCGCGCCCTGTGGACGCGGACAGGCGGCTCCCTGTCCGCACAGGAGCGGGCGGAGTACGAGCTCTTGATCGTGAAGTGGGCCGAGGCGATACGCGGCGAGATCATCGAAGCGGCGTAGGTCCGTCCGAGCTTCCGCCACGCACAGGCTCACCGCCCGCCGACCCCCGTAACACCGCACGGCCCCCTCCCGAGCCCGGGCGCCGCTTGCCCCACGAGCCCTCCGCGACCGCGTGGGCGACGCCGGACCGGGGCGATCGACGCCGGACCGAACGCCGCCGGACGCGGAATACCCCCGCCCAGCCCCTTGGCGTGGGAAGCGGAGTGGCCAACACTGAGCCGATGACGCAGCGTGTGGAGCTCGCGACCGTGCTGGACCGGTTCTCCGTGGACGAGATCGTCACCGCGTACGCGGTGGCCGTGGACGACGGCGACTGGGAGGGATACCGGGGGCTGTTCGCACCGAAGGGCCGCGCCGACTACCGCTCGGCCGGTGGCATCGAGGGTGACGCGGACGAGGTCGCCGAGTGGCTCGCGCGGAGCCTGGACCTGTTCGCCATGCGCCAGCATCTGATCGTCAACCGGCGGGTCCGGTTCGGCGTCCTGGACCAGGACACCGGCGACACGGCCGAGGTGCGGGCGGACTACATCAATCCGATGCGGTTCGCGGGGCAGGACGGCGACTCGACCGCGCCCGACCTCGTGTGCGGCGGCCGCTACACCTTCGGCCTGCTGCGCACCCACGACGGCTGGCGGCTGCGCCAGGTGGTCGTCCAGGAGAAATGGCGCCGGATGCCCCAGCCTCGGCACACACCCGCGAACACCTGAGTCACCGGCGCTCCGTCCCTGCCCGCGGGTTCCCGCCCGGCCTCCGCGCCCCGGGATGCCCGGCCACCGGCGGGTTTCCGCCCGGCCTCCACGCCCCTGGGGCGCCCGCCCGCCGGCGCGCCCCCTTCTGATCACCACGCCCCCTGTCGTAGATCGCCGCCGACGCGCACACTGGAGACACCTCGGGGCAGGGAGGCGAAGGATGAACAGGCCCGACCGTGCGTTCGGCCCATGGCTGGTCTCCCCCTGGCGGCGCGGTGCCGTCGCCGCGATGGCGGGCGCGCTGCCGATGCTCGCGTTCCCCGCCCCGTCGTGGTGGTGGTTCGCGTACGTGGCTGTGGTGCCCTGGATCCTCCTGGCGCGCTCGGCCCCCACGGGCAGGCGTGCCGCGTACGACGGCTGGTTCGGCGGGTTCGGTTTCATCCTGGCCGTGCATCATTGGCTGCTGCCGAGCCTGCATGTCTTCACGGTGGTCATAGCGGCGCTGCTCGGCGCGCTGTGGGCTCCGTGGGGCTGGCTCGTCCGGCGGTTCCTGGCCGGGGTGCCGTCTCCTGGCCGGGTCGGTGCCGCCCTCCTCGTCCTGCCGTCGGGGTGGCTGATGGTGGAACTCGCCCGCTCCTGGCAAGGTCTGGGCGGTCCCTGGGGTCTGCTCGGATCGAGTCAGTGGCAGGTGGAGCCGGCGCTGCGGCTGGCCTCGGTCGGCGGGGTGTGGCTGCTCAGCTTCCTGGTCGTGGCGGTCAACGTCGCGGTCGCCGTGCTGGTCTCGGTGCGTGAGTCCCGTATGCCCGCGGTGGCCGGACTCGTCGCGACGGCCGCCGCGACCTCGGCGGCCTGGGTGTGGTCGCCGCGCCCGGACGTCGACGGCCGGGTGCGGATCGCGGTCGTACAACCCGGTGTCGTGGACGGGAGCACGAGCGGCGACAAGCGCTTCGCGCGTGAGGAGGCGCTGACCCGTGAACTCGCGGGCCAGGGCGCGGACCTGGTCGTCTGGGGCGAGAGCAGTGTCGGCTTCGACCTGGCCGACCGGCCCGATCTGGCGCTCCGCGTCGCGGCGTTGTCCCGCGAGGTCGGCGCCGACATCCTGGTGAACGTCGACGCGCGCCGCTCCGACCGGCCGGGCATCTACAAGAGCTCGGTCCTGGTGGGGCCGCACGGCGCGACCGGCGACCGCTACGACAAGATGCGGCTGGTCCCGTTCGGCGAGTACGTGCCCGCGCGTTCCCTGCTCGGCTGGGCCACCTCCGTCGGCAAGGCCGCGGGCGAGGACCGCAGGCGGGGCACCGAACAGGTGGTGATGAACGTCGGGCACGGGCTGCGCGTCGGTCCCATGATCTGCTTCGAGTCGGCGTTCCCCGACATGAGCCGCCGCCTCGCCCAGGACGGCGCCGAGGTACTGGTGGCCCAGTCCTCGACGTCGACGTTCCAGCACAGCTGGGCCCCCGGGCAGCATGCCTCGCTCGCCGCGCTGCGTGCCGCCGAGACCGGCCGGACCATGGTGCACGCGACGCTCACCGGCGTCTCCGCCGTCTACGGCCCGGACGGCGAACGCATCGGCTCCTGGCTCGGCACGAACACGAGCGGCGCGACGGTCTACGACGTGCCGCTGGCCCGGGGCGTGACGCCGTACGTCCGGTTCGGCGACTGGCCGGTGCACGGCGCCCTGCTGGTGATGGCGGCACTGTGCGTGGCGGAGGGCGCTCGCACGTTCAGACTGCGGCGGCCCGCTCCTGAATCGCTTGTACCACCCGCTCGCACAACTCGTGAGTCGCCAGCGCGTCCCGGGCGCTGAGCACCTTTCCGGAGCGCACGGCGTCGAGGAACGCGAGGACCGCCTGCTCGATGCCGCGCTGTCGGGCCACCGGCACCCAGTCGCCGCGCCGGCGCACGGTCGGCTGTCCCTTGTGGTCGATCACCTCGGCGAGGTTGACCACCTGCCGCTTGGTGTCCTGGCCCGAGACCTCGAGGATCTCCTCGCTCGATCCGCTCAGCCGGTTCATCACTCCGAGTGCCGTGAAACCGTCCCCGGCGAGCTGGAGCACCACATGGTGCAGCAGCCCGTCCACGGTACGGGCCCGCACCGTCACGTCGTCGACCGGACCCGGCACCAGGAAGCGCAGGGTGTCGACGACGTGGATGAAGTCGTCGAGGACCATGGTGCGCGGCTCCTCGGGCAGCCCCGTGCGGTTCTTCTGCATCAGGATCAGCTCGCGGGGGTGTTCGGCGCACTGCGCGTACGCGGGTGCGTGACGCCGGTTGAAACCGACCGCGAGGCTGACGTTCCGCTCCTCCGCGAGCCGCACGAGCCGCTCCGACTCGCCCAGGTCGTACGCCAGCGGCTTGTCGACGTACGTGGGTACGCCCGCCTCCAGCAGCCGGGTGACGATCTCCGGGTGGGCGGCGGTGGGCGCGTGCACGAACGCCGCGTCGAGGTCCTGGGCCAGCAGCGTCTCCAGGTCGCCGTGGCGCCGGGCCGGTGGCAGGTGCAGGCTGTCGGCGACCCGGTCGAGCGTGGCCGGCGTCCGCGTCTGGAGATGCAGTTCGATCTCGGGCCGCACGCCGAGCACCGGCAGATACGCCTTCTGCGCGATGTCGCCGAGTCCGATGCAGCCGACCTTCACAGGAGTCTCCTTCAGTCGCCGACGCGGGGTCCGTCGGAAGCATACGGCCGCCGCCTCGGCCCCACGGCCGGTGTTCGCGCGGAAGGTCCGCGGCACGGGCGCGGATCGTGTTCAGCGTGTCAGCCCGCCGACGTCCGTGCCCGCCGGAGGGGCGGAAGGATCACCCGTGCGGGGCATCCTGCGCCTCTCCGCTCCCTGGAAGCGGTCCGGAACCAGCAGAGTTGGGCGGGTGCATCGAACGACGACTTCCGCAACGCTTCTGGTCGCCGTGGCAGTCACCGCCCTCACCGGCTGTGTGACCGTCCAGCGGCCGCCCGCCTCCGGACCTCCCGCCGCCCCGGCGGGGCGTACCGCGCCACATCCGGACAGCAAGGGGGGACCCCGGACCGTGCAGGCTCCGGCTCGGGAGGCGCTGCAGCGCGTCGGCCCCTCTCGGGAACCCTCACCCGACGCGGCGGCCCGGCACCGGGTGGCTCCTCCGCCCCGGGCGGTGGCACCCCCGGCGCCTCCGCAGCATGTCCGTCCGGTCCCGCGTCCGGAGCCACGGCAGCCCAGGCACCGTACGGCCGTTCCGCCCGGTGTCCCCGACCTGGGGAAGCATCCGGACGTGTGCGCGCTCGGCAGGAAGTACGGGAATTGGAACGCGGACAGCCCGGAGGCGGTCATCTGCGCGAAGACGTACGGACGATGACGGCGCCGGCGGCACCGGCCCGGGGAATGCGCCGCACCCCGGGACCCACCGAGGCCGGAACCCGGCACCTGAAGATCTGAACACCGCGGCACCACGTCCCGTGGACCGGCGCACCGGCGCTCGGTCCCGGGACATGCCGGGCGGGGCGGGTTTCAGGGCCGCTGTCTCGGTGGCCCCAGGGTCTCACCGCCCGGTCCGTCGAAGCGGCCGGATCCGCCGGCCTCCGCCGCGGTGCCGGTGTCGCGAAGCCGCAGCTCCAGGCGGCCGATCGCCGCGCGTACGCCGTCCCCGTACCGGTCGTCCGCGAGGGCGCCGGCCGCACCGCGGGCCCGGCGCAGATGAGTGCGGGCGGCCTCCGAGCGGCCGAGCTTCGCGTAGTCGGCCGCGAGGTTCAGATGCAACGAGGGGTAGAACGCGCGCACGGCAAGCGACTGGTGGGGCTCGGCGGCGCTGCCCTCGCTCAGTTCCTCGGCCGCCGCCAGGGCCCGCAGGTCCCAGGCGAGTTCGTCGGCGGGGTCGTCCTGGGTGTCGGCCATGTAGTGCGCCAGTGTGCAGCGGTGCAGTGCGTCGCCGCCGTCCCCGATCTCCCCCCACAGATCCAGGAAGCGGCCCCGGGCCTCCTCGCGGTCACCGGCGTGGTGCAGCATGACGGCCTGTCCGATCCGGGTCATCATGGCGTCCGGCGCCGCCTGCTCCTGCTGCTCCGCCACCGCGTCCTCCAGGCTCGTCACTGTCCCTCACGAAGCTAGCCGCAGCCGGTGACAATCCCGCTCAGGCGCCCCCGTACGCCGCTGGGCCAGGCCGGTGACGGGTCCTGGCCAGCGGCTCGGCGGTCAGCCCAGGTCCGGGATGCTCCAGTCGATCGGCTCATGGCCCTGGGCGGCCACGGCCTCGTCGATCTGCGTGAAGGGACGCGAGCCGAAGAACTTCTTCGCGGACAGCGGTGAGGGGTGTGCCCCCTTCACCACCACATGCCGCTCCTCGTCGATCAGCGGGAGTTTCTTCTGCGCGTAGTTGCCCCAGAGGACGAAGACGGCCGGGTCGGGGCGGTCGGCCACCGCGCGGATGACCGCGTCGGTGAACTTCTCCCAGCCCTTGCCCTTGTGCGAGTTCGCCTCGCCGGAGCGGACCGTCAGCACGGCGTTCAGCAGCAGCACGCCCTGTTCGGCCCACGGCATCAGATAGCCGTTGTCCGGGATCGGGGTGCCCAGCTCCTCCTTCATCTCCTTGTAGATGTTCCGCAGCGAGGGCGGGGTCTTGACTCCAGGACGGACGGAGAAGCACAGGCCGTGCCCCTGGCCCTCGCCGTGGTACGGGTCCTGGCCGAGGATCAGCACCTTCACCCGCTCGTACGGAGTGGCGTCGAGCGCGGCGAAGACCTCCTCCCGGGGCGGGTAGACGGGACCCTTCGCGCGCTCCTCCTCGACGAACTCGGTGAGTTCCTTGAAGTAGGGCTGCTGAAGCTCGTCGCCCAGGACTCCGCGCCAGGACTCGGGCAACATGGCGATATCGGTCACGTCAACTTCCTTCGATGTGCGGTGACTTCCAGACCACAGAACCTACCGTCGCCCACTGACAATCGGTCCCGGGCCCGTGCCGAGGGCGAATGACGGGTACGGTATGCCCCCGCACGCACCGCGGGGGCACGCGGGCGGCCCCTCCGTCGCCCCTGCGTCACCCGGTCCCCGGGGGCTACCAGCTGGCCTTGCGGTCCAGCTCCCACATCATCATGATCGTCGAGGGGTCCAGGGCCCGCTCTCCGCCCGAGATCCCCTCGCTCGCGGCCACATACTGCCTGCCCTGCCGCAGGGGCAGCAGCCGGGCGTCGACGACGAGGATCCG
The DNA here is from genome assembly GCF_036226925.1 of Streptomyces sp. NBC_00659. Classification (NCBI taxonomy): domain Bacteria; kingdom Bacillati; phylum Actinomycetota; class Actinomycetes; order Kitasatosporales; family Streptomycetaceae; genus Streptomyces; species Streptomyces sp. NBC_00659. Next base: position 1,889,166 of record NZ_CP109031.1, read on the forward strand.
CTGGGCCTCCTCGAACTCCTCGACCACCTCCCCGCGACCGCGCACACGGCGCGACTCCGGCAGCAGGACGTCGGTGATCCGCGGGGCCGGGTAGGGCGTCCCCAGGGCGTTCCGCTCCCCCACGAAGGGCGCGATGAAGTTCTCGGCGTCGGGGAAGTCGGGGAACCAGCCGCGCCCGAACACCGGGTACTCGCCGCTGCGGCAGCCCGCTTCGTACGCCTTCCAGGGGCGGCTCCTGAGCATGACGGTGAACAGTCCGGAGCCGTCGAGCTGGCGCTTGAGCTCGCTGAACTCCGCCTGGAGGACGCCGAGGACGATGTGGTCGCCGTCTGCGAGGCCGGGCGGCAGACGTTCAAGAGCGTCAACCGGCCGGGCTGATCCGGCCCCGGAGCCCCGGGCCGTCAGGCTTTGAGGTGGCGCGAAAGCAGAAAGCCTATCTGCCGGGCGAACTGCGGATTGCCCACTGTCGGCGCCTCGATCGCAAGCTGTTGGGCGAACGTCCGGACCGCGGTGGTGTCGATCCGGCCGTTCTGCGCGCCGGCCTGGACCGCGCCCAGCAGCAGCCTGGCGCCCTGGGAGAAGCCGTTCCCCCAAGCTGCCGCATCCCGACCGTCCGGAACAGGCTGCTCTGCCATCGCACGGGTGATTTGCAGCAGTTGAACGAGAGGCCGCAGGAGATCGGCGTTCTGGGTGCTGGCGTGGAAGACCGTCATGGCCTCTTCGTACGCCCCCCGGACGACATCCGGATAGGGCTGTGCCTGGGCGGCCCCGGGGGCGGTCGCCTCGATCGGGCCGAAGGGGGCGTGCACACCGTTGCGTGCGTTCACCGCGCCGGTCAGAGCCTCGTTCGACCACTGGCTCAGCAGACGGACATCCTGACGCAGATTGTCGAAGCTGGTGAGGTTGGGCCCGAAGGTACGCAGCTCCACGGGAAAGACGGGGACGCCCTGTACAAGGTCCGGGCTGTCCAGTTGTGTCATGCCCCCGAATGCCGCCGGGTCGTCCTGCCGCGCATCCCCACCGGTGAGTGCCGAGTGGGCGTAGTTCTGGAGGACCTGGGCCTCGTCAGCGGCCACATTGCCCGCCAGGTCCGTGCCCGACGCCCAGGGGTGGACCTGGAGGTACTCCTCGAAGAAGAGCTCCATGATCTGGCGGGTGTTGGTCGACAGGTAGAGCCTGGCTTCCGCGGAGAGCGTCTGGACAGCGGTGCCCAGGCCGACCCGGGACAGGACGGCGGTCTTGTTCTTGACCTGACCGGCTCCATGGTCCGCGCGGCGCTTGTCGGTCAGGGCGGCGAGCTGCGTGTACATCAGCGCTCCGAACCCGCGAATCTCCTCGGTGTCCTGCTGTGCCTGCGGGTGCCACTTCCTGAAGTCCGCGGCCAGTCGGGTGCCGAACTGGATCGACTGAGCGAGATGTTTGTGGGAGTCGTGCCTGTCCGTCCGGATCTTGCGCCCGCCTCGGGCCTGGTTCTCGGGTTCCGCCTCGTTGAGCGCCTGCGCGAAGAACCCCGCCATTCCATGCAGCGGGACGCCGACGGTCTGGTGGACGAACAGGCCCTGCCCCTTGCCCGGCTGTCCGTTCCGCTCGTCGTGAGCCTTCTCCGGAGCCACCCGGGCCAACTTGTAACCGGGTTGCCCGGGCCCGTATCCCTCCTTCTTCGGGAACAGCTTCTGCATCTTCTTCTCGCTGTCCGGGGACTCGCTCTGGGGCTGGTAGAGACGCCGATGCGCCTCTTCGAGATGGTTCAGCGTCTCCTCGACAGGCGGGAGCCTGTCCGCTTCCCCGGGAAGCACGGCGCTTGGCTTGGACACGAGCTCCGCATTGGAGTACAGACCGCCTTCGGGAGACTTGCGCAGGTCCGACACCAGTTTGATGCCCTGCCTCTCGTGCTCCATCATCATCTGCCCGGAGCTGTTCCCATTACGCACGTCCGACCCGTCGTGGTTCACCACCGGGCGGTCGATTTCGATCTCCAGTCCGATGGCCCGCTGCACAGACGGCGCCTGATCGGCGCCGACGGTCCGGGCCTGACCGCCGCCCTGGGGTTCAAGCCCGGCCGGTGATCCCCCGAGCACCCGCCGGGCGTTGCTCTCGGCCTCCCGTTCGAACCGGTCGGAGGGTTCGCTGACCCGCAGGCCCGATCCGTTGTCCGTGCCGGCGACCGGGCCCTGCCGCTGCTGGATGACGTGGGTCAGCTCGTGCGCGAGGGTGTGCCGGTCACCGCCTCCATCGCCGATGACCACATGGCTGCCGGAGGTGTACGCCCGGGCACCGATCTCGGCGGCCGAGGCCCGGGCGGCTGTGTCGGTGTGCAGGCGCACGTCGGAGAAGTCCGCGCCGAGACGTGCCTCCATGTCGGTACGCGTCGAGTCGTCGAGGGGACGCCCGCCGGTGCGCAGCACGTCGTGGACGGCGGAGCGCTGGACCGCAGGCTGTTCAGCATGCTGGTGGCCGCAGCCCGCGCCGTGCTGATGCTGCTCCTGCGCCCGGGGGTGTCCGGACTGCCGGAGCAACTGGACGACGGCGGCGTTGCCGACGGTGCGTTGCAGGGCAAGGAAGGACATGGCTCCGCCGCTCGCTGCGGACGGGGCGGCGACCGGAGTGCGGGCGGGTGAGCGGTCGGTGTTCCTCTCCCGTCCGTCTGCTGCTTTCGCGGTGTCTCGGGCAGGCATGAGCGACTCTTTCGGTAGGCGAAACAGACCCTCCCCTGCATAGACGATCGGCCAGAGGTGTCACCAGGTTCGGGAGGGCACAGTTGACTGCCTGAAGGGACCGACCCCGTTTGCCCCGCCCGGCTCCTGGCGGCGATCCCGGCCGCCACGAAGGCGCTGCTGCAGCATGTATGTGACTACGTTGTCAGGATCCCGTGAACGCGCCGGTACTCCGGACACCCGGACTCCGCACCGCTCGACGCGGGCCGAGTGTTTGTCAACTTCCAACAAAAGGCCGGTCGGACGTTCCCGTCGCGCGGGAAGCGTCCGACCGGCCCTCGTGTCACTCGACTCCGGCGTTGAGGAACATCCCGCCGTCGACCACGAGCGTCTGGCCGGTGACCCAGTCCGACTGCTGCGAAGTGAGGAACGCGGCCGCCCCTCCGATGTCGGAGGGCACGCCGAGCCGGCCGAGCGGGTAGGCCGCGGCGGCCTCCGCCTCCCGGCCCTCGTAGAGCGCGGCAGCAAACTTCGTCTTCACCACGGCGGGCGCGATCGCGTTGACCCGCACCTTGGGCGCGAACTCGTGCGCGAGCTGCACCGTCAGGTTGATCATCGCCGCCTTGCTGACGCCGTACGCGCCGATGAAGGGCGAGGGCGCGAGACCGGCGACGGAGGCGATGTTGACGATCGCGCCGCCGTTCTCGCTCTGCCAGGCCTTCCAGGTCTGCTGGGCGAAGCCGAGCGCGGAGATGACGTTGGTCTCGAAGACCTTGCGCGCCACGTTGAGGTCCAGCTCGGCGATCGGCCCGAACACCGGGTTCGTACCGGCGTTGTTGACCAGGAAGTCGACGCGCCCGAAGGCCTCCATGGTGCGCTCCACGGCGGCGGCCTGGTGGGCCTCGTCGTGGGCCTTGCCGGCCACACCGATGACGCGGTCGGCGCCGAGCGTCTCGACGGCCTCCTTGAGGGCGTCCTCGTTGCGGCCGGTGATGCAGACACGGTCGCCGCGGGCGACCAGGGCCTCCGCGACGCCGTAGCCGATGCCGCGGCTCGCGCCCGTGATGAGCGCGACCTTGCCCGAGAGTTCGGGGAGCGTGGTCATGTGTGTTTCCCCTGCGTCTAGTTGAGCGGTCCGCCGGCCACGTACAGCACCTGGCCGGAGACGAATCCGGCGGCCTCGCCGGTGAAGAAGGCGATGCTGTTGGCGATGTCGTCGGGGTTGCCGACACGCTGCACGGGGATCTGGGTCGCGGCCGCGGCCTGGAAGTCGTCGAAGTCCATCCCGACGCGGGCGGCGGTGGCGGCGGTCATGTCGGTGACGATGAAGCCGGGTGCCACGGCGTTCGCGGTCACGCCGAACTTGCCGAGCTCGATGGCCAGGGTCTTGGTGAGGCCCTGGAGACCGGCCTTGGCGGTGGAGTAGTTGGCCTGGCCGCGGTTGCCCAGCGCCGACGAGGACGACAGGTTGACGATGCGGCCGAACTTGGCCTCCACCATGTACTTCTGGACGGCCTTCGCCATCAGGAACGCACCGCGCAGGTGCACGTTCATGACGGTGTCCCAGTCGGACGCGCTCATCTTGAACAGCAGGTTGTCACGGAGGACACCCGCGTTGTTCACCAGGATGGTCGGCGCGCCGAGCTCCTCGGCGATCCGCGCGACGGCGGCCTCCACCTGGGCCTCGTCGGAGACGTCACAGCCGACCGCGAGAGCCTTGCCGCCGGCGGCGGTGATCTTCTCGACGGTGTCCTTGCACGCGGCCTCGTCGAGGTCGATCACCGCGACGGCGCGGCCCTCCGCGGCCAGTCGTACGGCGGTCGCGGCACCGATGCCGCGCGCGGCACCGGTGACTACGGCGACGCGCTGCTCAGTGGTGGACATTGCTGGTTCTCCTCGCCCTTGGAAAAGCCGGCCCAAGCCCGGCCAAGCTGTCTCGACAACCTTGCGGCGCCTTCGGTGGTCCCGAAAGACCTGCGGCTCATACGGTACGCCCATCCGGTGAGCGACCGCTTAGTACCTTCAGCAGACGTGACGCTAGAAGCCCTGGCACCCGGTGTCAACGGCGCACCGCGCGCATGTGATCCATTACCTGACCAGGAGCTGGAGCAACCGCTCGGTCTCGGCCTCGGGATCGGCGGTCAGGCCGGTGTGCACGGGGCCCGGCTGGACCACGGTCGAACGCGGCGCGATCAGCCAGCGAAAACGCCGGCCGGCATCGTCGTGCGCCGCTTGACCAGCGGCTTCCCCTCCGGTGCAGACACCTTCGACGGCGCGCAGCGCGGCCCGTACTCCCCGCACGTCCGCGTCCGGGTCGAGCGCGAACAGCTTGTTCTCGTCCAGATGGGTGCGGGCCGCGACGAAGGAGTGGGCGCGGCAGTACACCAGCACGCCCGCGTTGAAGCACTCGCCGCGCTCGACCCGTGGCACCACACGCAGCAGCGCGTACTCGAAGACGTTCCGCTCGTTCACCTGTCCCCCTTCGCGCCGTCGATGCCGTCGACGCCCTTGATCCGTTCGTGGATGACGGCGGCGCGCGCCAGCAGGGGCCGCGCGTAGGCGCGTCGCAGCGCGTCCACCGTGTCGAAGCCCGGCTCGTCGGCCAGCCAGGCCTCGGGGATCTCGGCCGTGACCTCCGCGAGCAGGTCCTCGGTGACCAGCGGGGCCAGTTCGGCGGCGGCCGAGGCGATGTCGGGGCCGAAGGGGGCGAGCGCGTGGTCGGAGATGTCGTACGGCTTGGCGGCGGAGGTCTCGGCGCCGGGCCAGTGGTGGTGCCAGATCATCGTGGCGCCGTGGTCGATGAGCCACAGATCGCCGTGCCACATCAGCAGGTTGGGGTTGCGCCAGGAGCGGTCGACGTTGTTGACGAGGGCGTCGAACCAGACGATCCGGCCGGCTTCCTCGGCGCTCACCTCGAAGGCGAGGGGGTCGAAGCCGATGGCGCGGGGCAGGAAGTCCATCCCGAGGTTCGGCCCCCCGCTCGCCTTCAGCAGGTCCTGGACCTCCTGGTCCGGTTCGCCGAGTCCGAGGACCGGGTCGAGGCCGATCGTCACCAGTCCGGGCACCCGCAGGCCGAGCCGGCGGGCGAGTTCACCGCAGACGACCTCCGCGACGAGCGTCTTGCGCCCCTGTCCGGCGCCGGTGAATTTCATGACGTACGTCCCGAGGTCGTCGGCCTCGACGAGTCCCGGCAGCGAGCCGCCCTCGCGCAACGGCGTGATGTAGCGGGAGGCGTTCACTTCCTTGAGCATCGCCCCAGGTTACTGGGGTGGTCCCGCCCGGGGGACGCGACCCGGTGATGGCGACGGGAGCTGACGGGAGCGGTGCCCCGTGTCCGGGGCGGGGGCGGATCGTGACCACGCACGCCCGGCTGTCGGCGCGCTGTGGATCAGGTCAAGAAGTCGCCATTGCCTGAACAGTACGCACTGGTGGACCGTACCTCTGAGCAGATCCAGATCATGTCCGCTGAAGGGAAAGCCAGCATGACCAGCGAATCGCTTCACTCCGCGCAGACACCGGCCCGGCGCACCGTCGTGGCGGCGGTCGGCGCGGCAGGGCTCGCCGTCGCGCTGACCGCGTGCGGGGCGGACGACAAGGCCTCCGACAACGTGGGCTCCGACAACGGCGCCGCCGGGAACGCGGCCGGTACGGAACTCGCCAAGACCAGCGACATCCCGGAGGGCGGGGGCAAGGTCTTCGCCGACAAGGGGGTCGTGGTGACCCAGCCGACGGCGGGCACGTTCAAGGCCTTCTCGTCCAAGTGCACCCATCAGGGCTGTGCGGTCAAGGGCATCGCGAACGGTGTCATCACCTGCCCCTGCCACAACAGCGAGTTCTCCGCCACCGACGGCAGTGTGAAGAAGGGGCCCGCGACAACCGGACTGGCCGCCACGGCCATCACCGTCGACGGGGACGCCATCAAGCTCGCCTGACCGCCGGCGCCGGCCGCGGGACCAGCGCGCCGCCGGAGCGTCAGCGTCGTCGCTCGAAGCAGGCGAGCACGTCGTCGGTGGTCGTGATGGTGGCGACCAGCGCGAGCGTGTTCCGGACCATCGCGGGGGTGTACTCGGAGGGCACCCCCGCGATGGCGTCCGCGGGAACGACGACGGTGTAGCCGCGGTTCACGGCGTCGAACACGGCGTTGGGAACGGCGATGTTGGCCGAGACTCCGGTCACCACGAGGGTGCGGCAGCCCAGGTTGCGCAGCAGCGGGTCGACGTCGGTGCCCGAGATCGGCGACAGACCGTGCAGCCGGCGTACGACGAAGTCCTCCTCGGCGACCTCGACGGGCGGCGCGATCCGCACGGCCGTCGTGCCGGTCAGCTGCCGCACGGGCAGTCGTTCGGCGGCCCGGAAAAGCCGGGCGTTGCGGTTGGCGCCGCGGCCGTCCGGACGGCGCTCGGCGACCGCGTGGATCACCTGCACCCCGCTCTCGTGCGCGGCGCCCACCAGCCGGGCGATCCGGCCGAGCGCTCCGGACGACCTCGCCTCCTGGGCGAGTTCGGGCAGCGCGCTGTCCGGGCCCACGACGCCCTGCTGGCACTCCACGGTGAGCAGTACCGTGCCGGCGGGGTCGAGGAGTTCACTGAGGTGCTCGAACGACGGCATGGCTCTCCTTGTCGTCGCGGTTCGGGACGGCGGAGCGTAACGACCATTGCGCGAGGACGGAAGACGGCTCATGATTTCCTGACGGAACGTCAGAAAGCTTTACCGGAAGCTTCGGCGGACAGAGCCGGTACACACGACAAGATCGGCAGGACCTGGCCGATCCACAGGACAAGAGAGGACCGTATGACCGTCACGCAGCGCAGGGGCCGGAAGATCATGATGACTCCCGGTGAACTGGACGAGTTTCTCACCACCCAGCGCACCTGCCGTGTCGCCTCCGTGTCGAAGGACGGAGTCCCCCATGTGAGTGCCCTCTGGTTCACCTGGGACGGCACCTCGTTGTGGCTGTACTCGGTGGTGCGCAGCAAGCGCTGGGTGCAGCTGCGGAACGACCCTCGGGTCGCGGTGGTGATCGACTCCGGTGAGGAGTACGGGGAATTGCGGGGTGTCGAGCTGTCCGGCACGGTGGAGTTCGTCGGCGAGTTCCCGCGCACGGGGGAACTGTGCGCCGAACTCGACGTCCCGGAGACGCTGTTCGCCCGCAAGAACTTCGGCCTGGAGGAGATGCCGCACGACGGCCGGCACGCGTGGATGCGACTGACCCCGGCGGCGATCGCCTCGTGGGACTTCCGCAAGCTCCCCCCGCTGTAGCCGGGTCGAACCCCGTACCGCTGCAGCCGGACCGAACCCGCTGTCGACGCAGCCGGGACCGAACCTCCCCCGATGCAGGTCAGGGCCGAACAACCCCACCCACACAGCGGGGGCCGAACAGCCCTGCCCGCGCGGCCCGAGCCGAACAGCCACAACCACAACCGGAGTCGGAGCCGGAGCCGGAGCCGAACCACTTTCGCCTCCCGCTGTTCGCCTCCCGCTACTCGACGGCCGCTCCGGCCCTGCGCAAGGCGTCCACCGCCGCCCTGATCGAGGGCCGGCGGTCGGCGTCGGCCCGCCACACGACGTAGACATGGCGGCGCACACGCTGCCGGACCGGCACCGTGACGACCCCCTCGGGCATCGGACGGCGACCGAGGAGCGGAGCCACGCACACGCCCAGCCCCGCGGCGACGAGTCCGAGTTGGGTGTGCGTCTCCCCGGCGCGGTGTCCGATGCGCGGCTCGACGCCCTGGGAGCGCAGCGTGAACATCAGCCATTCGTGGCAGAACTCGCCCTCCGCCCAGGTGATCCACTCGTCGTCGGCGAAGTCCCCGAGGTCCACCTCGTCGCGGCCGGCGAGCCGATGGCCGGCCGGCATCGCCACATCGGCGGGGTCGTCGAGGATCGACGCCTTCACCAGTCCGTCGGGCAGGGGCATCGGCTTGTTGTACCAGTCGAGCACGACCGCGAGGTCCAGGTCCCCGCGCACCACTCCCGCGACCCCGGCCTCCGGCTCCAGCTCGCTGGAGCGCACCCGCAGTGCCGGGTGCTCGGCACGCAGTTCCGCGAGCGCCGCCGGGAACAGTCCGCGCGCCGCGGTCGGGAACGCGGACAGTCTCAGCTCGCCGGCCACCTGACCGCGCTGTGCCTCCAGGTCGGACTGGGCGAGCTCGACCTGGGACAGGATGCGGGCCGCGTGCTCGGCGAGGAGCCGCCCGGCGTCGGTCAGACGCACTCCCCGGCCGTTCCTGGCGAGCAGCTGCTGTCCCACCTCGCGCTCCAGCTTCGACATCTGCTGGGAGACGGCGGAAGTGGTCACGTGCAGCCCCTCGGCGGCGCCGCTCACCGAGCCGTGCCGGGCGAGGGCGTCGAGGGTGCGCAGTCGCTCCAGATTCAACATGTAAGCAATGCTACGAGATATCGCTTGAGTATTCTCGCTTGTGCTACGAGATTGTTCTGCCTCATTCTTGACCGCATGAGCACCGTCGCCTCTCCCCGCCCCGTCACGCCGAACGGCGTCGCACCCCGCCGCCGCACCGCCCTCGACTGGCGGATCCGCTTCGGCGTCCTGTCGCTGATCTGGGGCTTCAGCTTCCTGCTCATCAAGGTCGGCACCGACGGGTACGCGCCGTTCCAGGTCACCTTGGGCCGGCTGCTGTTCGGAAGCGTGGTGCTCGTGGCGGCGATGGCGGTGAAGCGGGAGCGGCTGCCGCGCGGGGCGCGGACATGGGGGCACCTCGCGGTCGCGGCTCTCCTGCTGAACGCGCTGCCGTTCTCCCTCTTCGCCTACTCCGAGCTGACGATCCCGTCCACGCTCGCGGGCATCTGCAACGCGACGTCGCCGCTGTGGGGCATGGCCCTGTCCCTGGTCGCCCTCTCCGAGGACAGGCCGACCCGGCGCAGAGTGGCCGGTCTCGGCATCGGCTTCCTCGGCGTCCTGACGGTTCTCGGTGTCTGGCAGGGCTTCCACGGCCTGGACGCCACGGGCACGGCGATGGCGCTGCTGGCGTCGCTGAGCTACCCGGTCGGCTGGATATACGTCCGCCGGACCCTCGCGGGCACCGGCCACTCGCATCTGTCGATGACCGGCGCCCAACTGCTCCTGGCCACCGCCCAACTGGCTTTCGTCACCCCGCTGTTCACCACGTTCCCGAGCCAGGTCGCATGGGTGCCGCTGCTCGCGATCGCGGCCCTGGGCGCGCTCGGCACCGGTCTGGCCATGCTCCTCCAGTACGGCATCGTCGCCGAGGTCGGCCCGACGACGGCCCAGATGGTCACGTACTTCATCCCGGTCATCGCCACCGCGGCCGGTGTCGCGATCCTCGGCGAGTCGCTTGCCTGGTCGACGCCGGTCGGCGCGGTGATCGTCCTCGCGGGCGCGGCCCTGACCCAGGCGAAGCCGCGCCACTGACGCCCGCGACACCCGCAGCCCGCACACCCGCCGCCCCGGCCGACGCGGCTCAGGAACACGGCTCAGACGTAACGGCGGGCGGGGGCCGGTCCCACCGCCGACGCGACGGCGTCCGCGAGCGGCCCGGCGTCCTCGGGCCGAAGCGTCGAGACAGTGATCCGGATACCCGGCGGCGAGCTCATCCGGAAGCGGGCGCCGGGAGCGACCGCCCATCCGCTGTGCAGCAGCCGGGAGACGGCCCCGGTCTCGTCCGGAACGGGGATCCAGACGTTCATCCCGCTGCGCCCGCGCGCTTCGACACCGCGTTCCCGCAGAGCGTCGATCAGCATGTCGCGGCGTGCCCCGTAGGCCGCCGCCACGGCCCCCGCCTCGACCGCGCCGGAGGTCCACAGGTGGACCACGGCCTTCTGGAGCAGCCGGCTCACCCAGCCGGGGCCGAGCCGCTGCCGCCCGTGCACACGGTCGACCGTGACGGGGTCCCCGGTGAGTACGGCGAGCCGGAGATCGGGCCCGTACGCCTTGGCGACGGAACGCACGAAAGCCCAGTTGTGTGTGATTCCGGCGAGCGGATGCAATGGCAGGTCGACGATCCGATGGCCGTGGTCGTCCTCGATGAGCAGGGTCCGCGGGTACGCGCGGAGCACCGAGCGCAGGTCACTCGCGCGGGCGGCGGTGACCGCGGCGCCGGTGGGGTTCTGCGCCCGGTCGGTGACGATCAGGGCCCGCGCCCCTGCCGCCAGCGCGCGCCGTACGTCGGCGGGAAGCGGGCCCTCGTCGTCGACACCGACCCCGGCCGTACGCAGCCCCAGCGCGGGTAGCAGGTCGAACAGGCTGCCCCAGCCGGGGTCCTCGACGGCCACGGTGTCGCCGGGCCTGAGATGGGCCATCAGGACACGCTCGATCGCGTCGAGCGATCCGGAGGTGACGACGACGGGCCCCTCGGGCACCCCGTCCGCGGCGAGCCCGGCGCGGGCGAGGCGCTCCAGCTCCGGCTCGACGGCGTCCTGCCCGTACTGCACGGGGTCACGGTCCGACTGCCGGGCCGCCACCGCGAAGGCCTCGGAGAGTGCCGGCAGCAAGGCCGGATCGGGATTGCCCTCGCCCAGGTCCCGCACACCCTCGGGCGCCTCGACGCGCAGGTGTTCCCGGCCCGTGGTGGCCGGCTTCGGGCGCACCCGGCTGCCCCGGCGGCCGTCGGTCTCGATGACCCCGCGTTCACGCAGCGTGCGATAGGCCGCCGCGACCGTATTCGGGTTGACCCCCAGTTCCTCCGCCAGCTCTCTCATGGGCGGCAGGAGTTGCCCCGGCTCCAGCTCCCCCGCTCCGACCGCCCGCTCGACGTCGGCGGCAATCTCTGCTGCGCGACGCCCTTCGATCCGATACTCTCCTAGCACAAAAGAGATTATGCACTAGTGCAATGGAGATGGCAATGTCGGAGACGAGCACCCAGCAGCCGAGGACGACGGCGTCCGTCGCCTACACCCCGACCGACCGCACTGTTCCCACCCGATCCAAGGAACGCGCCTCGTACGACCGGGAACGGGTGCACGCGATACTCGACGAGGGGTACATCTGCCATCTCGGGTTCGTCCGTGACGGCGCGCCCGTCGTCCTGCCCACGCTGTACGCACGGGTCGGCGAGCGGCTCTACGTGCACGGATCGACGGGTTCACGGCCCCTGCGCATGACGAGCCGCACTGATCCCGGACTGGCCGTCTGCCTCACCGTGAGCCATGTCGACGGACTCGTGCTGGCCCGCTCGGCCTTCCATCACTCGCTCAACTACCGCTCCGTGGTCGTGCACGGCATCGCCCACCAGGTGACGGACCCCGAGGAGAAGCGCCTGGCGCTGGACGCGCTGGTCGACCACGCCGTCCCCGGCCGCTCGGCCGACTCCCGTCCCGCCAACGCCAAGGAACTCGCCGCCACGGCCGTGATCAGCCTGGATCTCGACGAGGTCTCCGCCAAGCTGCGCACCGGCGGCCCGAACGACGATCCCGAGGACCTCTCGCTTCCTTACTGGACCGGCGTGGTCCCGCTGGCCAAGGGGTACGGCGTCCCGGTCCCGGCGGACACCCTGGCACCGGGCATCGAACTGCCCGACTACCTGAAGGCCCTGTGAGCGCCGGAGCCGGTCGTCCCTCGGACTGAGACGACCCGCGAGCCCTACGCCTCGAACCGCCACTGCCCTCGCCACCGGCACCGGCCTCCGCCGGAACCGGTGGCGAGGGCCGGGGTCACACGAGAAGCGCCTCCTGGGGCACCGCGAGCCGTTCGGCGCCCGCGGCGCGCGCCTCCGCCACCGCGAGTCCGGCGACCGAGCCGAGCATCAGCAGGGTGCCGATGAGTGTCGCCGGGGTGAGCCGCTCGCCGAGCAGCCCGACGGCGAGCACAGCCGCGCAGACCGGCTCCAGGAGCATGATCACGGACACGGCGGCGGAGCGGACGACGGCTGCGCCCGCGAAGAAGAGCGCGTAGGCCAGGGCCGTGGGGACCGCGGCGATGTAGGCCAGCAGCGCCAGCAGGTGAACAGGCTGGGCGGTGTGCGGGATCAGCCCCTCGGCGAGCCCGAGCGGCAGCAGGCACACGGTCGTGACGGCGAACGCCCACACCGTCGTGCTCGACCCGTCGACGCGGCCGTCGCGCCCCCACCACCGGGTGAGCAGCGTCATCGCGGAGTATCCGGCCGCGGAGAGCACCGCGAGCAGGACACCCCAGGGGCGCACGGTGGCGTCCCCGCCGCCCAGGACCAGCACGCCGAGTCCGCTCAGTGCTCCGACGACGGCGGCGCACCCGCCCCGGCCGAGACGCTCCCCCATGGTCAGCCGGGCGCCGACCGCGATGAGAACGGGCCCCGCGCCCAGGGTGACCACCGTCGCCACCGCCAGGCCCGTCGCCTCGACGGCGGCGAAGTAGGCGGTCTGGAAGAGAGCCAGCCCGAGGCCGGTCAGACCGATGCGCAGCACCTTGGGGCCGCGGAGTTCCCGCCCGGCGGGGCGGGCCCCTCGCCGGTCGGGGAGACGGCGCGGGCGAAGGCCCGGGCCACGGCGCAGGCGTACGGCGAGCAGCAGGGCGAGTCCGCCCGCGCAGCGCCAGAAGGAGAGGGCGACCGGCCCCATGTCACTGGCCCGGTAGACCAGTGACGCGGCGGCGCCCGCGGTGCCCCAGGCGGCACCGGCGACGATCAGATAGAGCAGGCCTCGCCCGACGGGCAGGCCGACAGCGGTGTTCGACACGTGTTCTCTCCGCAGTTCCGCAGAAGTTCGGGAAGGGACCGCGTCGCAGCCCGTGCCACGGGGGCAGGGGCGTACGGAAGGTCCTCGGACTTCTTCTGCGGGCAGCGCCGTTCCGCCCGGCAGGGGGCCGGGCGGTGTTCCGGTACGCCCGCCTCAGGCGGCCGGAGGCGGAAGAACGAGCGTCGCAGGCATGATCAGCACTTTAGACGGCCGTTCCGTTGGCCGACAACTCTCGTCCGGTCTCGCTCGTCCCCCGCGCGACCGGCTCCTGCGAGGACTTCGCCGGTGCCGAGGACTGCGCGATGAACGCGCCGAGCAGGACCACCGCTCCGCCGGCGATCTGGGGCGCCGAGAGGTGTTCACCCAGCAGCACCCACGCCAGGACCGTGGCGATCACCGCTTCGAGACACGCCACCACGCCCGCGACCTGCGGGGAGAGCCTGCGCACGGAGAGGACACCGGTGGCGTAGGCGACGACGGTGGCGACGAGGACGATCCAGCCGAGGAGCAGCGAGGCGGGCACGGACGTCCCGTCCATGTCCGCGCTGCCCCCGAGAACGGACCACCGCATGGTCCAGGGACGCGCGACCGCGGTCAGCACGAGGGTGCCGACGAGGAGCCCGTACGCGATCACGCCCAGCGGGTCAGGTGCCTCGTCGCCCGCGTCGCTGCCCTGGTCGGACAGGACGAAGTAGCCGACCTGGCAGCAGGCGGCGCCCAGCGCGAGCAGCAGTCCGAGGGCATCGAAGCCGAGCCCCGACCACACCTCCACCACGCAGGCGAGTCCGCCGGCCGCGAGGACGACTCCGAGAGCCGCGGCACGTGTGACAGGCCGGCGCTGCACGAAGCGCACCCAGCCGAGAACCAGCGCGGGGGCGAGGTACTCCACGAGGAGGGCGACGCCCACGGGGATACGGGATATCGCGGCGAAATAGCAGGCCTGGACACCGGCCACGCCGAGCAGTCCGAACCCGGCGAGCAGCGCGGGGCGCCGCTTGACCAGCGCCCGGTGCCGCACGGCGAGCGGCAGCATGACGAGGGCGGCACCGGCGACCCTCAGCCACACCACGTGGAGCGGGTCGAGACCTGCCTCGATCAGCGGCTTGGCCGCGACACCCGATCCGCCGAAAGCGACCGCCGACACGAGCGCCAGGCCCAGACCGACGCCTCTTCCGTGGTTGCCCTGACTGCCCTGAGACGTATGCACCGGCACATGATGACAGGCGACGACATGACCGTCACGCCCGAAGACACCTGTCTCAGCGGCTGGACTCCGGAACGGACCCACGACGACCGCCGCGGGCTCGCCCGGTCGGACTTCGCGTCCAGGTTCCGGGCGTCCGGGCTACGCGCGTCCCGGTCACGGGTGTCCAGACCCTCGCGCACCCGCGCCACCCCACCCACGCAGGCAGGCCCACTCCGACGAGCTCACACCGACAGCCCCACCCGAGAGGTCGGCTGCGACAGACCCTTGCCCCGAAAGGCCGTCGGGCTCCGGACGCCCGTCAGCCGGCGCCTTCCCGGCCGACGCGCTCCCCACGTCCGCTCTGGACCCGCCCCCCATGACCGCCCTCGACGCGCTCCACGTATCCGCTCTCGACGCGTTCCAGCAGCCGCGGGACATCGACACCGGCCCGTTCGAGAACCTCGACGGCCCGCGACCGGGGATCGGCGACGAGCGCCGTGAGCAGGTCGAGACCACGGGCCCGCTCGTCGCCCCGCAGCACCGCACGCTCGTACGCCTCCCCCATGGCACCGGCCGCCACCGGGGACCAGTTGTTGCCTCCGGCCGCCACCGGTCCGGCGCCCGAGTTCTCGACGGCGCTCTGCCAGCGGAGTCCGTATCCGATGCTGCGCTGCACGAGGTAGCCGAGCAGCCGGGCGAGCTGCGGCCCGCCCTCGAAGACGGCACATACCTCGGGGTCGCTTTCCAGCAGCGAGTGCAGCAGATGAGCCGTGTCGATCTGCCGGTCCCCGTCACGCAGCGCTCTTCTGCGCGCGCCGGAGACCACCGGGGCCAGCTCTGCGCCTGGTCCAGCCTCGACGCCGACATGCTTCGGTCCGCTCGCGGTGGCGGACTGCTGGGGAATGCGGGGCGGCACAAGCTCCATCCCATCAGTCGCGCCACGCCACGTCATCCGCGGCGGGCAGCATCTTCGGGTCCGGCACAGGGTGGGCATCCCTGCGCCGATTCTCCTCCTTGCGGATGACTTCGCGCCGGTTCCCCCAGGGAGCGCGCGCCGCCTTGCCTCGCGCTTTCCCGGCCGGC
Source organism: Streptomyces sp. NBC_00659 (assembly GCF_036226925.1). Taxonomy (NCBI): domain Bacteria; kingdom Bacillati; phylum Actinomycetota; class Actinomycetes; order Kitasatosporales; family Streptomycetaceae; genus Streptomyces; species Streptomyces sp. NBC_00659. The sequence continues at coordinate 1,904,718 of NZ_CP109031.1, forward strand.
ACTCCCCGCCCCCAGCCCGGGTGCGGGGCAGAGGTCGGCGCCCTCTCCACATTTCCTGACGGTCCATCAGTATTGAATGTTCCAGGTCCTGGAGCTACGTTCCGCGACACCGTAGCTGCGCCGGGCGCAGCGCCCGACACGAAGGGGTGGTCGCATGGCCGAAGTCAGCGCGGAAGCACGGATCGAGGCGCCCGCCGAGAAGATCTGGTCCCAGCTCACCGACTGGTCCGCCTACGGCGAGTGGAACGCGACGCACACCAACTTCCCCCAGGGCGGCCCGGAAAAGCTCGAGGTGGGCGGCACCTTCGCGGAGAACATGAAGCTCATGGGCTTCCCGGCCGAGGTCACCTGGACCATCGAGGAACTGGAGCCCGGCCGCACCCTGGCCATCCGCGGCAAGGGTCCGATGTCGGTGAACGTCACCACCCGCTACACGCTCACCCCCGACGGCGACGCCACCTCGGTGCGCATCGACGGGGAGTTCACGGGTGCGGCCGTCTCGCTGATGGCCGGCAAGCTCAAGGACTCGGCGACGGCCGCCCTCGACGAGTCGCTGCGCAAACTGGCCGGGCTGGTGACCTGAGTCCCGCATGTCCGCACGACGCCCGAAGCGGTGCCCGGCGCTCCATATACCGACAGGCGCCCCGCGGAAACACTTCCACGGGGCGCCGGCAGGTACCACAGCACGCCGTCAGTCCTCGTCGGCGAGGATCAAGTACAGCTTCTTGCGGGCTTCGTTGATGACCGCCAGCGCCTTGTCGCGCTGGCCCTTGCTGCCGGTCTTCCAGACCTGGCCGAAGGCCTCCATAAGACCGAACCCGGCCTGCCGGATCTCGTGCAGCGTCTCCCAGTCGACCCCGCGCCCGGCCTCTTCCCACGGCGCGTCGGGACCCTCGTCGGCCGCGCTGCGGCCCGACTCGGTGAGCGAGAACAGCTTCTTGCCGCCCTCGGCCTCACTGGTGATCAGGCCCTCGTCCTCCAGCAGCTGAAGGGTCGGGTACACCGAACCCGGGCTGGGCTTCCACGCCCCGCCGCTGCGCTCGGCGATCTCCTGGATCATCTCGTAACCGTGCATGGACCGGTCCTTGAGCAGGGCGAGGATCGACGCGCGTACGTCGCCGCGCCGCGCCCTGCCCCGCGGTCCGCCCCGGCCGCCGCGCCCGCCCCAGGGGCCCGGTCCGAAGCCGGGCCCGCCGAAGCCGAAACCGGGACCACCAGGGCCGCCACCGGGACCACCCGGCCCGAAGGGACCGAAAGCCCCCCGCAGCCCCTCGAAGCCGCCCCGACCCCGATGGCCGGGTCCGCCGTGGTGTCCATGTCCGTGTCCGTGCTCGTATCCGAAGTCTTCTCCACGGGAACGCATCGCAATCACTCCATTCCATCGTTGATCGGTCGCGATGCGTCAACGATATATCGGTACCGTTCGCATGACAACCCCCTTCCGCGTGTTCTCGTCGGGGACCTCGGACGCGCGCTCCGCTCAGACGGAGCAGTTGCCCCGTCCCCAAGCCCTGGTGATGACGGACCCTGAACGCCTGTGCGATAAAGAGCCGGATCCCCCGGATTGGCCTTGGCCAGTGGCCCGCAGCCGCCGCTAGCTTCGGAGTATGAGCATGCGGATTCGTATCGTCGACGCCTTCACCGACCGCCCCTTCGCCGGCAACCCGGCAGGGGTCCTCCTCCTCGACTCCTTCCCCGGCGATGCCTGGCTCCAGAGCGTGGCCACGGAGGTCAACCACGCGGAGACGGCATTCACCCACCGCCTGCCGGAGGGCGGCGAGGCCGACTGGGCGCTGCGCTGGTTCACCCCCGCCACCGAGGTCGCCCTGTGCGGACACGCGACCCTCGCGGCAGCACACGTCCTCACCACCACCGGCGCCCATCAGGGCCCGGTGCGCTTCGCCACGCGCAGCGGTGTCCTCGTCGCCACCCCGGAAACCGACGGCTCGATCACCCTCGACTTTCCGACCGCGCCCCTCACCCCGGTCGAGACCCCCGACGGTGTCGCCGGGGCGCTCGGCGCCGAGCCGCTCCGCACCCTCGACACCGGCCCGAACACCGGTGACCTGCTGGTCGAGGTCGCCGACGAGAAGACGGTCCGCGCCCTCGCCCCGGACCACAAGGCGCTCGCCCGCTACTCCGAGCGCGGCATCATCGCGACCGCCCGCGCCGAAGACCCGTCACGCGGCTACGACTTCGTCTCCCGCTGCTTCTTCCCGAACGTCGGCATCGACGAGGACCCGGTCACCGGCAGCGCCCACACGGCCCTGGCCCCGTTCTGGTCGGATCGCCTCGGCCGCCCCGCCCTCACCGGTCTGCAGGCCTCACCCCGCTCCGGCCTGGTCCGCACCGAAGTGCGCGGCGACCGCACGCTGCTCTCGGGCCACGCGGTCACGGTCATCGAGGGCGACCTGCTCGCCTAGCGAGCCCGCGGGATCCGGCACAACGACCCCCGGGACCCGTACGACAGGCCCCGTACGAGGGCACGACGGCACACGAGAAGGGGCGTACGAGACCGGTCGTACGCTCCTTCCGGAACCGGATCCGCCGCACCCCTTCGGGAACCGGCTCCGCCGCTCGGTCCTCGCGAGCGCGGCTCAAGCCGTCGGGAGCCATCCCACCTTCCCCGCGAGCAGCGCGTACCCGACGAAGGCACCGATGTCGAGCAGCGAGTGCGCGACCACGAGCGGCCCGACCCGGCCCCAACGCCGGTACAGATACACGAAGACCACACCCATCACCATGTTGCCGACGAACCCGCCGATGCCCTGGTAGAGGTGGTACGAACCGCGCAGCACCGCACTCGCCATCAGCGCCGTCCCCGGTGTCCAGCCCAACTGCCCGAGCCGGCGCAGCAGATACCCGACGACGATGACCTCCTCCAGCACAGCGTTCTGCACGGCCGAAAGGATCAGTACGGGGAACTTCCACCAGACGTCCGGCAACGCCTCGGGCACCACCGTGAGGTTGGCGCCGAATGCGCGCGCCGCCAGATAGAAGGCGATTCCCGAGCTGCCGATCACCGCCGCGACCATGGCGCCGCGTCCGAGGTCCGGCCAGGGGCGCGTACGGTCGAAGCCGATCACGCGCATGCCCTGACCCTCGCGCAGCAGCAGGTGCGCGACGAGCGCGACCGGCACCAGGGCGGACGCGATACCGAAGAGCTGCCAGGCCAGGTCGAGCCAGGGCCGGCCCGGCGCCGCCGAAGCGTTGAGCGTGGCCGCCTGATCCTTGAGACCTCCGGGTTTCGTGACCGACCCGACAAAACTGATCAGCGCGGACACTCCGCTCGCACCGAGCGACAGCGCCAGGACGAGCAGCGTCTCGTCCCGGAGAATCCGTCGGGTCAGCCTCTCCCCCGGAAAAGAATCGGCCACCGATCCCGCCTCCACCTGCACTCCCGCCTCCAGTTGGGTATTCCCACCGCATCCCCGTCCTCGCCCCGCTAGGGTCTCGAAAGAAGTTACGAAGATCGTGCGCGACAGGCCGTCGGGGGGCGGGCACCGTACGGGGCGTACGTCCCCTTTCGCCTGTTCTACGGCTGTCTCACGGCTCAGGCTCATCTGGGAGGACCTCACCGTCATGGGACGTCACAGCTTGCCCGACGCTCGACGGGCGGGCTCCGCCGACCCCCGGATCCGCGCCCGCCGCCGCAATACGGCCCTCGCGACAGCACTCGTCCTCACTGTCGTCGGAGGCACGGCCGCCGCGGTCCGCGGGAGCCTGTTCTCCTTCGGAGGCTCCTGCGAGGACGATGTCGTGCACATCGAGGTGGCCGCCTCGCCGGACATCGCGCCCGCGCTACGGGCCGTCGCGAAGGACGCCCGCGAGAAGAACATCACCTCCGACGGCCGCTGTCTCGACGTCGGCGTGACCGCGCGCGAGTCGTACAAGGTCGCCGCCTCGCTCGGGGCGGGCAGGAAGTCCGACGTGCAGGTGTGGGTGCCCGACTCCGACGCATGGGTGGAGCGGGTCGCCGACACCGGCTCGGCCACGCAGGTCACCAGCCTGGGCAACGTCGCCTCCTCGCCCGTCGGCGTCGCTGTCGTCCCGTCGGCCGCCAAGAGGCTGGGCTGGCCCGCGAAGACGTACACCTGGACCGAGCTGGCCGGGGAGACGACCCGGGCCGAGAAGCTCGAACTGGGCGCGGTCGATCCCGCCCGCAGCTCGACGGGACTGCTCGCGCTGGCCAGGATCAGCGCGGCCACCTCCGATGCCAAGGACGGCGACGTCCGGGCGGCCGCCATGGCCAAGGCGCTCTCGCGGCACACGTCCGACAGCGACACCGAACTCCTCGGCACACTGCCGCACGACGGCTCGGCCACCGGGGGGAACAGCGCCGGCCGCAATCAGGCGCTGATCCTCTCCGAGCAGGCGGCGTTCGCGCACAACAGCGCTCCGGACGGCGGCCAGGACCTCGACCTCTTCTACCCCGAGGACGGCTCGCCGCTGCTCAACTACCCGTACACGCTGGTCGACGAGCCGCAACTGAGCACCGACGAGGGCCGTGCGGCCCTGCGGTTCATGACCTTGCTCGGAGAGGCGGGACCCCGGCAGTTCCTGCGGGTGTTCGGGTTCCGCACGGACGCGGAGAGCCCGTCGGCCTCACTCGTCGCCGAGGCCGGCGGAAGGTCCCCGCAGCCGTACACACGGATCCTGGCCGACTCCGCATCGAAAGGCGCGGTCCAGGAGGCCCTCGGCATGTGGACGATCACGGTGGAGAGCGCCCGGATCACCACGGTCGTCGACGCCTCCTCCTCCATGGGCGTGACACTGCCGGGCGACGGCCGGTCCCGTATGGACGTCACGAAGGAGTCCCTGCTCCAGGCCCTCGCCACCTTCACCGCCGAGGACGAGATCGGGCTGTGGAAGTTCTCCACGAAGCTCGACGGCGACAAGGACTACCGCGTGCTGGTGCCGACCGGACGGCTCGGGGACAGCAAGAAGAAGGGCGGCCAGCGCGCGAAGCTGACCGCCGCGTTCAAGTCCCTGAAACCGGTCCCGCACGGAGAGACCGGTCTGTACGACACCACGCTCGCCGCGTACAAGGAGGCGGTCGCCTCCTACGCGAAGGGCCGGTTCAACGCGCTGGTCGTCCTCACCGACGGGGTCAACCGGGACCCCGGCAGCATCTCCCGGTCCGAGCTCGTATCCGAGCTCCAGAAGCTGGCCGACCCGGAGCACCCGGTACCGCTGATCGCCATCGCGGTGGGCCCCGACAGCGACCGGCGGGAGGTCGACCAGATCGCCAGGGCGACCGGCGGCTCCGGCCAGCGGGTCAACGAGCCTTCACAGATCCACGCGGCGATGCTCAAGGCGATCACAGCCGCCGGCGCACGCAACCCCGGCTGACCACGCCCACACGCGCCACCGGGCTGACCACACCCACGCGGGCAGCCCGGACCGACCACGGCCACGAGCACCTGGACACGCGAAACACGCGAACATCCTTCACCGGCCACGACCACCCGCCCCCGCGGGCCACTGTCCCGCCTTCCCCGCCGAACCGTCGTGGACGCGCCTCGACGACAGACCCCGAGGGCGGGTGGCCGGCGCCCGGCCGGACGCACCCGCGCACCGCCGCGCGTCACCCCAGCGGAACCGGCTCCGGCAGTCCCACCGGCCAGGTGTGCACGGGCTCTCCGAGATGCATCAGCTCGCCGTAGCGCCGCGTCGTCGCGGCCAGCGCGGCCTCGCGGCCGAGCCCCTTCTCCAGCGCCCGGTGGAAGGTGGCCGCCTGCCAGGTCGCACCGTTGACGCGCAGTCGGCACCGGTCCTCGATCACGCCCAGATAGAAGTCCCGGTCGGCGGGCTCGACACCCCAGGCGTCCAGGCCGGCGGCGGCCAGCGGCAGCAGTTCGTCACGCACCAGACTCACGGCGTCCACCTGCGTGGTCCCGCCGTAACGGCCACGCCGCGGCCACTCCAGGCGCGCGTCGATGCCGTGCCGGCAGGCCGCGTCGAAGTTGGCGGCGGCCGCCTCGAAGGACAGCCGGGTCCACACCGGACGCTGCTCCTCGGCGAGCGCGCGGACCAGACCGTAGTAGAAGGCCGCGTTGGCGAGGACGTCGGTGACGGTCGGCCCCGCGGGCAGCACCCGGTTCTCGACGCGCAGATGCGGGACGCCGTCGGCGATGCCGTACACGGGCCGGTTCCAGCGGTACACCGTGCCGTTGTGCAGCACCAGTTCGGCGAGCCTGGGCACGCCCCCGGCATCGAGGACACCGAGCGGGTCCTCCTCGTCGCAGATGGGCAGCAGCGGCGGGAAGAACCGCAGGTTCTCCTCGAAGAGCTCGTACGCCGAGGTCACCCACCGTTCGCCGAACCAGGTGCGCGGCCGGACTCCCTGCGCCTGGAGCTCCGGCGGCCGGGTGTCGGTGGACTGCTGGAAGAGCGGGGGCCTCGACTCCCGCCACAGCTCACGCCCGAACAGGAAGGGCGAGTTGGCACCGATCGCGACCTGTGGGGCCGCGACCGCCTGCGCCGCGTTCCACACGTCCGCGAACCGGCCCGGTGTGACCTGGAGGTGCAACTGCACGGAGGTGCAGGCGGCTTCGGGGGCGATGGAGGCCGACCGGCAGACCAGACGCTCCACACCGTCGATGTCGAGTTCGAAATCCTCTCCGCGCGCGGCCACGATCTGATCGTTGAGCAGCGTGTACCGGTCGACGTCCGACAGGTTGGAGGACACCAGATCGTCCTGGCCGAGCGTCGGCAGAATACCGATCATGACGATTCCGGCGTCGACCTCACTGGCTTTCCGGTGGGCGTAGGCGAGCGAGGTACGGATCTCCTCGGCGAGCCGGTCGAATACCCGGCCGCCCAATCGGTGTGGGGCTATGTTGACTTCCAGGTTGAACATGGCGAGTTCTGTCTGGAAGTCGCGGCTCGCAATCCTTTCGAGCACTTGCCCGTTCATCATTCTGGGCATGCCATCGGGGCCCGCGAGATTCAATTCGATCTCCAGGCCCATCAGGTTCTTCGGGCGGTCGAACCGCTTCTCCTCCAGCAGTCGCTCCAGCCCCGCCAGACACTGTCGGAGCTTGTCGCGGTGGCGCTGCCGATCGGACAGGCCGAACGTCCCTGCCACGACCTTCTCCCCCATCGAAGTGTCCCTCCTCGGATGGGCAGGCCGACGTTTCCGGCCCTGGCGTCCCGGGTCACGAGGGATGATGCCCAGGCAACACGATCCATAACGTCCCGCGCGCGCTCTTCGACCGCTAGTCTGGACATCGGCCCCGGGCACATTCACGAGGCATGGAGCATTCAGCAAGTTTGCCGTCCGAAACGATCTCGTGAAAAACACCGACGAGAATCGGCCGACCGCTCGGGCGAAGTATTCCGAGGTCACCGCGATTCGATCGCGCAGAACCGGGATGAATCCCGCATTTCGCCGACCGGATATCGACTTGTTCTTCGAATTCGGGGCGACTAGACGAAACACCGCCTGAACACGCGTCGTATAAACTCCGCTACCGAGGCAGAGAGTTGGCGCTCGCGGTCCTAGGTCCTGTCGTCACGGTGACGGCGGCAGGCGACACCCTGTCGGCAGATCCAGACCCCTCGCCCTCTGACCCGAGAGCTGACAGCGCCGTCCGCCCCCGCCCTCGCGCCACTGTGCCTGTCGAATGAGAGGCGACCCACCATGCCGCTGCACGTACCCCCGGCTCCCGCGCCCGCCCTGCGCACCGTACTCACGGCACTCGGTTCCCCCACCGCTGTCCGCGAAGCCCGTACCCCGTCCCTGCGCCTGGCACAGGGACCCGTCACCCCCGAACTCCCGCTGCCCGTCCACGTCCTGGATCGCATCACTCCCGCGGGCGCCTCCGCCACCCGGCTCGCCGGGTGGCGTTTCCTGATCCGCGCCGGCGATCGCGCGGTGGCCGCCGCCGACACCATGCTGACCCCGGACGGCTGGGCCTTCTCGCGCTTCTTCGAGGGCCCTTACGTCACCGCCACCGAGCTCGCCCTGCGGCAGGCCGAGACCATGCAACAGTCCTACCAAGCACGCTTGTTGTCCGTGCCGGAGCTGTACATGCTGACGCTCTGGCTGCACGGCGACTGCACCGCGGACGGCGCCACCGGCCATCCGGCCGCCACCGACCTCCTGGTCCCGCTCGCACCCGCCCCGCCCGGCATCGCCGCGCACCGACCGTACCTCGTCACCGAACTGCTGCCGGTCCTCACCCACCGGGTCACCCCGGCACCGCTCCTCAGCTCGCCGGCCTGAGTCTCCGACTCGCCGGCCCGAGTCTCCGCCCCTCGCGTCCGTGCCCCGCAGCCGTGCCCCACACGGGTAAACCTGCCGCGGGGCACGGCGCTGTCACGAACCCCGAGAGCGGCTCGCTCGTTAGGGCCGAAGACCGCTCGTACGAGGGGAAACGCGCCGAACGCCCAACCGGACTAGCCCGATCCGGCCCCCTCGAACCACCCGAAAGGACAGCGCAGTTGGGGTGAACCCTCCGCACGGGTGACGCGTCATAAACCTGTGAGAAGCGGTGCCCCCAAATCCCTGCGGATTGGCGCCCGTGGGGCAACACTGGGGTCAGACCACACACCAACGGGGGGCGGCCATGAGTACCTCAAGCCGCAAGACAGCCACCACAGCCAACACTCACATCTCGACCCAGCGAAAGATCCCATCCATGTGCCAGCACCAGCCACCGTGTCCGTCAGCCGAATCAGCCGACCGGGAGTCCGCCCGCCTCGCGGCGCACCACCCGGAGCAGGGATGGAGCCTGCTGTGCAACGGCGTTCTGCTCTTCGAGGACACCGGTGAGCTCCTGCCGGACGGCCAGATCATCGCCCCGCACCGCCCGCTGGGCGGCGCGCCGGTGATGACGGCCGCCTGACCCGCACGACCCCGGGCGGCCGCGCCAGGCCGCCCAGACACACAAGGGGCCGGCCCGGAGACGTACTCTCCGAACCGGCCCCGACGCATGTCCGAGGATGGTCACTCCTCGTAGGCGTCCACGTGCCGAGCGCTGATCAGTCCTCGTAGGCGTCCAGCGGCGGGCAGGAACAGACGAGGTTCCGGTCGCCGTACGCCTGGTCGATGCGGCGCACCGGCGGCCAGTACTTGTCGGCGGCCGAGACACCGGCCGGGAAGACGGCCACCTCGCGGCTGTACGGGTGCTCCCAGTCGCCGCCGAGCGCGGCGGCCGTGTGCGGCGCCCCGCGCAGCGGGTTGTCGTCCACCGACCACTCGCCGCTGCCGACCTTCTCGATCTCCGCGCGGATCGCGATCATCGCGTCGCAGAACCGGTCGAGCTCGCCCAGGTCCTCGGACTCGGTCGGCTCGATCATCAGCGTGCCGGCCACCGGGAACGACATCGTCGGCGCGTGGAAGCCGTAGTCGATCAGGCGCTTGGCGATGTCGTCGACGCTCACGCCGGTCGCCTTGGTGAGCGGGCGCAGGTCGATGATGCACTCGTGGGCGACCAGACCGCCGGGGCCGGTGTACAGCACCGGGTAGTGCGGCTCCAGGCGCTTGGCGATGTAGTTGGCGGAGAGCACGGCCACCTGCGTGGCGCGCTTGAGGCCCTCGCCGCCCATCAGCCGGACGTACGACCAGGAGATGGGCAGGATGCCCGCGGAGCCCCAGGGAGCGGCCGAGATCGGGCCGACACCGGTCTCCGGACCGGCCTCCGGCTGGAGCGGGTGGTTCGGCAGGTACGGCGCCAGGTGCGCGCGCACACCGACCGGGCCGACGCCGGGGCCGCCGCCGCCGTGCGGGATGCAGAAGGTCTTGTGCAGGTTGAGGTGCGAGACGTCGCCGCCGAAGTGACCCGGCTTGGCGAGGCCCACCAGGGCGTTGAGGTTGGCGCCGTCGACGTAGACCTGGCCGCCGGCCTCGTGCACCTGGGCGCAGATGTCGGCGACGTGCTCCTCGAACACACCGTGCGTCGAGGGGTACGTGATCATCAGCACCGACAGCTCGTCGCGGTACTGCTCGATCTTGGCGCGCAGGTCCGCGACGTCGATCTCGCCGTCGTCCGCGGTCTTCACGACGACGACCTTCATGCCGGCCATCACGGCGCTGGCGGCGTTGGTGCCGTGCGCGGAGGACGGGATGAGGCAGACGGTGCGCTGGTCGTCACCGTTGGCGCGGTGGTAGCCGCGGACGGCCAGCAGACCGGCCAGCTCGCCCTGCGAACCGGCGTTGGGCTGGAGCGACACCTTGTCGTAGCCGGTGACCTCGGCGAGCTGGTCCTCCAGCTCGTGGATCAGCGTCAGGTAGCCCTGTGCCTGCTCGGCGGGCACGAAGGGGTGCAGCTGTCCGAACTCGGGCCAGGTGACCGGCTCCATCTCGGTGGTCGCGTTGAGCTTCATGGTGCAGGAGCCCAGCGGGATCATGCCGCGGTCGAGCGCGTAGTCGCGGTCGGAGAGCTTGCGCAGGTAGCGCAGCATCGCCGTCTCGGAGCGGTGGTCGTGGAACACGGGGTGCGTGAGGTACTCGTCGGTGCGCAGCAGCGCGGCCGGCAGGGTGTCCTCGGCGCTCGCGTCCAGCGCCTCGACGTCGCCCTCGACACCGAACGCGGTCCACACGGCGGCGAGCTGCTCGCGCGTGGTCGTCTCGTCGCACGAGATCGACACCTGGTCGGCGTCGACGGGGTGGAGGTTGACGCCGTTGTCGCGGGCGGCGGCCACTATGTCGGCGGCACGGCCCGGGACCCGCACGGTGAGCGTGTCGAAGTACGCGCCGTGCACGACCTCGACGCCGCCGGCGGTGAGACCCGCGGCCAGGACGGTGGCGTAGCGATGGGTACGCCGTGCGATGGTCCGCAGGCCCTCGGGACCGTGGTAGACGGCGTACATGCCGGCCATCACGGCGAGCAGCACCTGGGCGGTGCAGATGTTGCTGGTCGCCTTCTCACGGCGGATGTGCTGCTCACGCGTCTGCAGGGCGAGGCGGTACGCCTTGTTCCCGTCGGCGTCCACGGACACACCGACCAGTCGGCCGGGGAGGCTGCGCGCGAACTTCTCGCGCACCGCCATGTAACCGGCGTGCGGGCCGCCGAAGCCCATCGGCACGCCGAAGCGCTGCGTCGTACCGACCGCGATGTCCGCGTCGAGCTCGCCGGGCGAGGTCAGCAGGGTCAGGGCGAGCAGATCGGCGGCGACGGTGACGACAGCGCCGAGCTCGTGCGCCTGCTCGATGATCGGCTTGATGTCGCGTACGGCACCGGAGGCGCCCGGGTACTGGATCAGCACGCCGTTGATCTCGCGCCCGGCGAGGTCGGCCGGGATGCCGTCGGCGAGGTCGGCGACGACGATCTCGACGCCGGTCGGCTCGGCGCGGGTCTCTATGACGGCGATGGTCTGCGGCAGCGCGTCCGCGTCGACCAGGAAGAGGCCCTTCTTGTTCTTGCCCATCCGGCGGGACAGCGCCATGGCCTCGGCGGCGGCGGTGCCCTCGTCGAGGAGGGAGGCGCCTGAGGTCGGCAGCCCGGTCAGCTCGGCGACGACGGTCTGGAAGTTCAGCAGCGCCTCGAGACGGCCCTGCGAGATCTCCGGCTGGTACGGCGTGTACGCGGTGTACCAGGCCGGGTTCTCCATGACGTTGCGCAGGATCACCGGCGGCGTGAACGTGCCGTAGTAACCGAGGCCGATCATCGAACCGAGCACCTGGTTGCGGTCCGCGAGGGAGCGGAGCTCGGCCAGTACCTCGGCCTCGGTGCGGGCGGCCGGCAGCTTCAGGGCCTCGGCGTTCTTGATCACATCCGGCACCGCGGCGGCCGTCAGCTCGTCGAGCGAGCCGTATCCGACCTGCGCGAGCATCTTGGCCCGGGCTTCGGAGTCGGGCCCGATGTGGCGCTGCTCGAAGGGAATTCCCTGTTCGAGCTCGGAGAGCGGAATGCGAGGGGCGGTCATGGCGGAGGCCTCCTGGTCTGACGCGACCTTCGAGGGGCACCCCGGCACGGGTACCCCGACGGCCTCCCCCTCTGTCATCTCAACCTGAGAGTTTCACCGGATGGTCCCGTGGACGATCCGGCTTTCACCGTCGGTGAGGGCGGAGGCCATCGGCACCCGCCCTGCTTTCCAGAGTGACCTCGTCCGTGCGGTACGTGAGCCTGAGAGATTCCGGGGAGGAGTTGCTCCTTCGGCGCCTCCGCGAAATCCGGAGGACTCTCCCGCACGGGATCAGCAGCCACTTGCCAGCCTACCAGCGAGGACAAGACAGCAGCCTTCGAGTGGCCACCTTCACAAATGTGCTCTTTTGTAGTACTTACGGATGAGTTTGCGACCACTGGAGGGACCGTGCAGACCGACATCGATCCGCGCAACCTGATCGGCCGCAAGGCGTTCGACAGCAACGGCACCAAGATCGGCACGATCGACGAGGTCTACCTCGACGACGCGACCGGTGTCCCGGAGTGGGCGGCCATACGCACCGGGCTGTTCAGCAGGGACGCCTTCGTGCCCCTGGAGCCCAGCGAGATCATCGAGGGGACCCTGCGCATCCCCTTCGACCGGGCCCTGATCAAGGACGCCCCCGACTTCGGCGTCGGGCGGCACCTCTCCCCCGAACAGGAGCTCCAGCTCTACCACCACTACGGACTCGACGTGGCGTCCCCTCCGCCGCCGGACCGGGACTTCGGCCGGCTCGCGGGCTCGGAGGACACCTGATCCCCAGGGCCGGGACCGTGCGTCCCGACCGCTGACACCGACGGCCCGGGGCCGGCCGGCAGCCCGTCGGCGTCCTCGGGTCTTCGCTCCACCAGGGGCAGCGGGTCGGCCGGTTCCAGCTGCGCATCGTCCGTCCGGAAGGTCCGCACCCGGCCGGGCCCGGAGTACGGCGTCTCGAACCGCACCGTGACCCGTCCCAGCCCGCTCCCCTGCACCCAGCCGTGCCCGAACTCGGCATGCCGCACATCGTGTCCGGAGGGCCACCGCCGCTCCGCCGGCGCCGTCTCCCCGTCCGCGACGGCCACCTCGGCCGGTTCGTCCGCCGCGTGCTCCTCGGCCGCCGGTTCCCCCGCGGCCGCGGCCTGCGCCTGCGCGAACAGGTCCTCCTGCGTGTAGTCGGCGAGCCCGGTGACGCCGACCCCCAGCAGACGGACGCCACCGGTCGTGTCCACGCCCTCCAGCAGCCGGGCGGCGGCCTCCCTGACGACTCCGGGGTCGTCCGTGGGCCCCCGCAGCGTCTCGGACCGGGTCAGCGTCGAGAAGTCGTACCGGCGCACCTTCAGCACGATGGTCCGGCCCGACAGTCCGGCCCGGCGCAGCCGCCGCACGCACCGGTCCGCGAGCCGCTGCACCTCCAGCTCCACCCGGACCCGGTCGTGGATGTCCACGTCGTACGTGTCCTCGACCGACACGGACTTGGTCTCCCGCTCGGCCACCACGGGCCGCTCGTCGTGGGCCAGCGCCATCGCGAACAGCGCGTGCCCGTGGGCCTTCCCCAGCAGCCGTACGAGCTCGTCCTCGCCCGCCTCGGCGAGCTCCTCGACGGTGGTGATGCCCGCCCGGCGCAGATGGTCGCCGGTGGCCGGCCCCACGCCCGGCAGCGTCCGCACCGGCATCGGTCCCAGCAGCGCGCGCTCGGTGCCCGGCTCGATCAGGACGAGACCGTCCGGCTTGGCCTGCTCCGAGGCGATCTTCGCCAGCATCTTGGAGGCGGCGAGCCCCACCGACCCCGTGAGCCCCGTGACGGCCCGGATGTCCGCGCGCAGCCTGGCACCGGTCAGCCGCGCCGACGCCTCGTCCCACGCCGTCCCGCCCGCCTCCAGGTCCACGAACGCCTCGTCCAGGCTGAGCGGCTCCACCAGCGGCGACAGGCCCCGCAGCAGCCCCATCACCTGCTCGCTGACCTCTCGGTACAGCCCGAAGCGCGGCACGAGATAGGCGGCGTTCGGTGCCCGTCTGCGGGCCTGGGCCATGGGCATCGCGGAGTTCACCCCGAAGACGCGTGCCTCGTACGAGGCGGTGGCGACCACTCCACGGGGCCCGAGCCCGCCCACCACGACGGCCTTCCCGCGCAGGCTCGGCTTGGATGCCTGCTCCGCCGAGGCGAAGAAGGCATCCATGTCGAGATGCAGGATCGTGGGCGCGGTTCTCACATCTCCGATGCTGCCCTACGCCACTGACAATGCCCCGGCACGCCGGGGCATCACGTCATCGGAGCGGCTCACACCGCGCGGTTGCGCCTGCGCGCCAGTTCGTCGGCGGGATGGTGCGCGAGAAGCGTCTCGCCGGTGTCCACGCGCTCTCCGTGCAACTGGGACAGGGCGCCCTCGACGTCCCGCCACACCACTCCCACGGCGATACCGAAGACGCCCTGGCCGCCCTGAAGCAGGGCGTGGACCTCGTCCGGGGAGGTGCACTCGTAGACCGTCGCGCCGTCGCTCATGAGCGTCATGCGCTCCAGGTCCTGGAAGCCGCGCTCCCTCAGGTGCTGGACCGTGGTGCGGATGTTCTGCAACGACACCCCGGTGTCCAGGAACCGCTTGACGATCTTGAGGACCACCACGTCCCGGAAACTGTAGAGGCGCTGTGTCCCCGACCCGTAGGCGGGACGCACGCTGGGCTCGACCAGTCCGGTCCGCGCCCAGTAGTCGAGCTGCCGGTAGGTGATGCCCGCGGCGGCGCACGCCGTGGGTCCCCGGTAACCGACCTCCTCGGGAACAGTCCCTTCTTCGTCGGACACTGCCGCCGGCCGCACCGGAACGTGATCGGCCGCGCTGCCATGCTGAGGGCGCCCCCTGCTCGAGCCGAGCCGAGAGCTTGGGGGAGGGTACGGGCCGCTCTCTCCCGGACCGTGTCCGGGAGCACCCCCAGCCGTACCGTCGCCGCTGCTTCTCACGCCGACCTCCGTCCTTGACCTGCCTTCTCGACGGTAGGCAGTCACCAGGGGCGCGTCAACGATCGCCACACTCGGCACGCCGAGTGATAATCACCCTAAGAGTGGTTTCCCGTGCCCTACCGCGGGGAAAGGCTAGCCGAATGCTCCCGGCGCGGGCCGCGGCACACCACACTCGCCGCGGGCAAATGCCACCCGGAGAGGCGTCCGCCCGGCCGGATCACTGGCTGTTGGTGCCGAAGTCCTCGGGCGAGATCTGGTCGAGGAACTCGCGGAACTTCTCCACCTCGTCCTCCTGCTCGTCCGGGATCGCGATGCCCGCGTCGTCGAGCACCCCGTCGCTGCCGTAGATGGGCGTTCCGGTGCGCAGCGCGAGCGCTATGGCGTCGGACGGCCGGGCACTCACCTCGACCCCGCTGGCGAAGACGAGCTCGGCGTAGAAGACGCCCTCGCGCAGGTCGGTGATACGTACTTCGGTGAGCTCCTGGCCGACGGCCTCCAGCACGTCCTTGAACAGGTCGTGGGTCAGCGGTCGTGCGGGGGCCATGCCCTGCTGGGCGAAGGCGATCGCCGTCGCCTCCCCCGGTCCGATCCAGATGGGGAGGTAGCGGTCGCCTCCCACTTCACGCAGAAGCACGATCGGTTGGTTGGAGGGCATTTCGACCCGGACACCTACGACATCGAGCTCGTTCACACAGCAACCCTAGGCCGTGCCCGGGACGTTTGGGTAGTCGGGCACAGAACGGGTGGACGATCCGCGGCCCGCGCCGGTGGCACGGATCAGCGCAGACGCACGCCCAGCGCCGTCTGCACGAGCGCCGCGTGCAGCTTCACCGTGAGGCCCGCGAGTTCCTTGGTACGGGCCTCCGCATGGGCCCGCGTCTGCGGATTGCGATGGCGCCGCAGGGGGGCGACCACCTGGTCCACCAGTCCCGCGTCCCGCTCCGCCGCGGCCTTCATCGCCCGCAGATGGCGCGGCTCGATCCCGAAGCGTCCAAGCTCGACGACGAGCGCGGCGACGGTCACCGCCTCCGCGTCGTAGACACCGTCGGGCAACGGACCGATCAGCCCGTACGACTCCCACTCCTGGAGCTGCTGCTCACCGATCTCGGCGGCGGCCAGCAGCTCCTCACGGCCCACCCGGGCCACCGTGGGCTCCTCGGGCTCCCCGTAGAGCTCTCCGGAGGGTTCACCCTCCCCCGCGTCGCGCTGGCGGCCCACGGAGGGCAGACGCACCTGCTCACCGCGCGCCAGGGCGTCCAGATGTTCGCGGATCACCTTCAGTGGGAGGTAGTGGTCACGCTGCATCCTCAGGATGTGGCCGAGACGCTCGACATCGTCCGCGCTGAACTTGCGGTACCCCGAAGGGGTCCGCCGCGGCTCGACGAGCCCCTCCGACTCCAGGAACCTGATCTTGGAGATGGTGACTTCGGGGAACTCGTCGCGCAGCAGGCTCAGCACCGCGCCGATGCTCATCAGCCCACTGTCCGCGGCGGCGGTACCGCTGCCGGCACCGCCGCTCGGTGTTTGAAGCATGGACATTCCCTCGGTGTCCCCCCGGACGGAATTGGGGGAGGGTCAGATGCCCCGCTGGCTCGCGTAGAACACCAGCCGGTACTTGCCGATCTGCACCTCGTCACCGTTCGACAGAGGGACCTGGTCGATCCGCTCCCGGTTGACGTACGTACCGTTCAGGCTGCCGACGTCGGCGACCGTGAACGAGCCGTCCGCGACACGACGGAACTCCACATGACGACGCGAAACCGTCACGTCGTCGAGGAAGATGTCGCTCTGCGGATGACGCCCCGCCGTGGTCAGCTCACCGTCCAGCAGGAAGCGGCTGCCCGAGTTGGGACCACGGCGCACCACCAGGAGCGCCGAGCCGACCGGCAGCGCGTCGACCGCCGCCTGAGCCTCCGGGGAGAGCATCGGCGAGGCGGTCTGGCCCGTCACCTCGGCGTCGTAAGCCTCGATGCCGGAGATGGAGATCGTGGACGTCTGCTCCGACGGACGCTCCGGTCCACCCCGCAGCGGCGCACCGCAGTTGGAACAGAACCGGCTGTTCTCCGCGTTCCGGTTACCGCACCTCGTACACACCTGGGCCGACATGGACGGATCCTCCTGCCGCGGCTGCCCACCAGGGGCATGGGACGCATACGGATCGGAGGCGAACCCTCCACCCGCGCTCGAGGCTGACGGTTCCCCGAAACCTATGCGGCCGGGCTGGCCAGGGTCAACAGACGACGCGCCCTGACCACCGGGACCGGTGACCTGGTCCCGGAACAGCGGGCGGTCGCCGCCCTGGGCTTCCGCGTCTCCCTGGCGCGGTGCGCGGTGACGGGCGGACGCGCTGTCGCCACTGTCCTCTCGCGTGCTCTTGCCGAACAACTTCGCAAACAACTTCACGGGCGATTCCCCTTGACCGAAACAGACCCGCCCGTGGGGCAGGACGAACCCTGATTGAACACACCGGTCGACCCGGACATCCTCACAACGTCCGTATCCACCAGACAGTTTCCACCACGCACCACCCATTCGGTGCGCCGACCCCCCGCAACCTCCTGCCCGCGCCCGACGGCCCCCATCCGACCGCCGTTCACCGGGAGGACGACCGAGCGTAGTCAGGGCGCTCGGCCGGTCGCAAGGCATCTACGATGATCTTCGTGGAACGGTCCACCGTGACGGTGGCCTGCTCCTTCTCCAGTGTCTGCACCACGCCTCCCGGAATGTTCAGCGCCGGCTCCAGGTCCTGCGGCTTGCCGATGACCTTGAAACGATAGGGCTGGGTGATCTTGTTCCCGTCGACCTTCACTCCGCTTCCGGAGTCGGACAGATAGGTACCGGCGACCACACGCACGCCGTTCACCTGGATCGCCTCCGCACCGGCGGCACGCAGCTCCTGGACGGCGTCGAGCAGCATGTCCGCCTTGACCGTCCCCTTCGCGTCGTCGATGGTCAGAGTGATGCCGGGCCCCTGAGCGGCCACGGTGCCCGCCAGAATGCCGAGTTGCTTCTCCTTCTCGACCGTCTGCTTGCGGGCCTCCTCGGCCTGGTCCGAGCTGTTCTCCAGCTCGGTGCGCTGATCCTCGAGACCCTGCTTCTCGTCCTCAAGACGCTGAGTCCGGCTGTCGAGTTCATCGAGAATGCGCACGAGATCTTCCTGACGCGCGCCGCGCAGCGCGCTGTCGCCGTCGCTGTTGGACGCCACCTGGACGGCCAGGCCGAACCCGAGGCCGAACAGCAGCACGGCGACGATGAGTTGGGCACGCGACACCCGCGGCGGCCACAGCCCCTTGACCAGCCTCTGACGGCCGGACAGCGGCGGCACGCCACTCTCCTCGGCCACCTGCGGCTCGGACTCCTCCACGGCCGGGGGGACCTCTTCCGGCAACTCCCTGCGCAGGGGGTTCTCGGGGGTCTCGGGGGTCTCGGCTTCGTTCTCGTTGCTCATCGGCCTCACGCCCGGAACACGTGCCGGCGGATGGCCGCGGCGTTGGAGAAGATCCGGATGCCGAGGACGACCACGACACCCGTGGAAAGCTGGGCGCCCACACCCAACTTGTCACCCAGGAAAACGATCAGCGCGGCGACGACCACGTTCGACAGGAACGAGACCACGAAGACCTTGTCGTCGAAGATGCCGTCGAGCATCGCGCGCAGACCGCCGAACACGGCGTCGAGCGCCGCCACGACGGCGATCGGAAGGTAAGGCTCGACGACCGCCGGAACCTCGGGCCGGACCAACAGTCCAGCCACGACTCCCACGACGAGGCCCAGTACGGCGATCACGGTGTGCCCTTCTCTGTTCTCGGCTCTGCTGTACGTACGATCACACTCGGTGCGGCGGACAACCGGACGTCCCCCTCGACGGAGATACCGGTCCTGATGCCGTAGTTCTCCTGCAGGGCATGCAGATACAGCCCGTCGGCGCTGTTCTGGAACCTGGTGCTGAGCCGCTGGCCGTCCCCCACCGCGAGCACCGTGTACGGCGGCACCAGCGGCTTGTTGTCGACCAGTATCGCGTCACCCGCGGCCCTGATGGCCGACAGAGCGGTCAGCCGCTGTCCATTGACGGAGATGGCCTCGGCACCCGACTCCCACAGGCCGTTGACCACGCGCTGCATGTCACGGTCCCGCACCCGTCCGGTGTCGGAGAATCCCGAGGTCTCCCGCGGGTTGGTGCCGTCACCGCCCGTGCTGGCTTCCTTGGCGTCGTTGACGACGAGCTTCACACCCGGTCCGTGCACATCGGTGGCGCCGGACAGGACGCTCACGAGATCGGCCTGCTCACCGCCGTCCTTCTTCAGCGCCGCACGCTGGCGGGCGCTCACATCGGCGCGCAGGGTGTCGACGCCGCTCTCCAGCTTGTCCGCGGCCGTCGTCTCGCGCTCGATGCGGTCGATGAGCTCCTGGCGCTCCTTGGCGACGACGGGAGCCGCGAGCCGGGCGTTCGCCGCCCCGACGGTGACCACGAGCGCGGCGAGCACCAGACCGGCCGCCAGAGCCAGCTTGGCCCTGACCGTCTTCGGCAGGCCACCGGCGCCCTCGGCCTCCCTGCGGGCCGCCGCTTCGGCGTAGCCCTCGTCGAGGCTGTGGTCCATGACGTTGGTGAGCAGCGACATGGAGGCGTCCGGGCGCGAGGGGCGCGGAGCGCTGCTCCGAACGGGGGGCTGCTGCGGCATGCCGCACATCGTCGCACGTCGCGGGTACTACCTCCGAATGGCCCCACCAACGTGCCGGACAGGCCCCCTTGAGGGCACTTGTCCGACACGTACGGGTGAAGATCGTTTCAGCGGCCGGCGCTGTCCACGACGGCCGCCCACTCGTCGAGCAGAGCCTCCGCGGAGGCGTCGTCCGGCCCCTCCGCCCACAGATGGGTGACGGCCTCGGCGGGGTCCGGCAGCACCATCACCCAGCGCCCGTCCGTCTCCACGACACGGACACCGTCCGTCGTGTCCACGAAGCGGTCTCCCGCCTCCTCCACGACCCGGCGCATCACGAGCCCCTTCACGGCCCACGGAGTCGCGAGATCCCGCTTGAGGACATGCGCCCGCGGAATCCGGGCGTCGATCTGGCTGAGCGTGAGCTGAGTCCGCGCGACCAGACCGATGAGCCGTACGAAGGCGGCCGCGCCGTCGAAGACGCCGCTGAACTCGGGAATGATGAACCCGCCGCGCGCGTCGCCGCCGAAGATCGTCGACTCCTCGCGGCCGACCCGGGTCAGGTCGTCCGGCGACGTGGTCGTCCACTCCACCTGCGTGCCGTGGTACGCCGCCACCTGCTCGGCGATCCGTGTGGTCGTGACGGGCAGCGCCACCCGTCCGCTGCGCCGCTCGGCGGCCACCAGGTCGAGCATCACGAGCAGAGCCCGGTCGTCCTCGACGATCCGCCCCTTCTCGTCGACGAGCGAAAGCCGCTCGCCCACCGGGTCGAAGCGCACACCGAACGCGGCCCGCGCGGAGGCGACGATCTCGCCCAGCCGCACCAGGCCGGCCCGCCGCGTCTCCACCGTCTCGGTCGGCCTCGACTCGTCGAGACCGGGATTGATCACCAGGGAGTCCACACCGAGCTTGCCCAGCAGGCTGGGCAGCACCAGTCCGGCACTGCCGTTGGAGGCGTCGACGACCACTTTCAGCCCGGAATCCGCGATCCCGGTGGTGTCGACGTTGCGCAGCAGCGATCCCGTGTAGGAGTCGAAGACGCTCGCGGGGAAGTGCAGGTCCCCGATCTCGCCGGGGAAGGCGCGCCGGTACTCCTGCCGCGCGAACACCCGGTCCAGCTTCCGCTGACCGCCCTGCGACAGATCGGCACCCTGCCCGTCGAAGAACATGATGTCGACGGAGTCCGGCACTCCTGGCGTCGTCCGGATCATGATTCCGCCGGCACTGCCCCGGGCCGTCTGCTGCCGGGCCACGGGCAGCGGTACGTTCTCCAGGTCGCGTACGTCGATGGCGCTGGCCTGCAACGCGGAGATCACCGCCCGCTTCAGCGCGCGAGCGCCTCGGGAGTGGTCGCGGGCCGTGGTGACGGTGGAGCCCTTCTTGAGGGTCGTCGCGTAGGCACCCGCCAGACGCACGGCCAGCTCCGGGGTGATCTCGACGTTCAGGATCCCGGAGACGCCACGAGCGCCGAAGAGGTGGGCCTGGCCCCGCGACTCCCAGATCACCGAGGTGTTGACGAACGCGCCGGCCTCGATGGTCTTGAACGGATAGACGCGGACGTTGCCCTGAATGATCGATTCTTCACCGACGAGGCACTCGTCGCCGATCACGGCGCCGTCCTCGATGCGGGCGGCCCGCATGATGTCGGTGTTCTTTCCGACCACACAGCCGCGCAGATTGCTGTGCTGCCCGATGTACACGTTGTCGTGCACGACGGCCCGGTGCAGGAACGCGCCGGTCTTGACGACGACGTTGGAGCCGACGACGGTGTGCTCACGGATCTCGGCGTCGGCCTCGACCTTGGCGTAGTCACCGATGTAGAGCGGCCCGCGCAGCACCGCGTCGGGGTGCACCTCCGCACCCTCGGCCACCCAGACGCCCGGGGAGATCTCGAACCCGTCGAGTTCGACGTCGACCTTGCCCTCCAGGACGTCGGCCTGGGCCTTCACATAGCTCTCGTGGGTGCCGACGTCCTCCCAGTAGCCCTCGGCGATATAGCCGTAGACGGGCTTGCCTTCCTTCATCAGCTGGGGGAAGACGTCACCGGACCAGTCGACGGAGACATCGGCCTCGACGTAGTCGAAGACCTCGGGCTCCATGACGTAGATGCCCGTGTTCACGGTGTCCGAGAAGACCTGGCCCCAGGTCGGCTTCTCCAGGAAGCGCTCGACCTTGCCTTCCTCGTCCACGATGGTGATGCCGAATTCCAGCGGATTGGGAACGCGCGTCAGACAGACGGTGACGAGGGCGCCCTTTTCCTTGTGGAAGTTGATGAGTTCGGTGAGATCGAAGTCGGTAAGGGCGTCACCGGAGATGACGAGGAAGGCGTCGTCCTTCAACGCCTCTTCGGCGTTCTTGACGCTGCCGGCAGTACCGAGTGGCTTCTCCTCATTGGCATAGGTGAGCTCCATGCCGAGCTCTTCGCCGTCGCCGAAGTAGTTCTTGACCATTGAGGCCAGGAACTGGACAGTGACGACGGTTTCGTTGAGCCCATGCCTTTTGAGCAGCCTGAGCACGTGCTCCATGATCGGGCGGTTCGCCACGGGCAGGAGCGGCTTGGGCATGCTTGAGGTCATCGGGCGAAGGCGTGTGCCTTCGCCTCCGGCCATCACGACGGCCTTCATGTCGGAAGCGTCCTCCTTGAAGAGACGACGGTACAGCCGACTTCACCCGTCCTGATTGTCCCGCAGATTTCGAGCGGGGGCCATCGGGCACTACTGCCGCCCAATCGGGCCAAGCTCAATCGGCCATGGCGTCCGCTCGGATCAACCGGCGGACCTGTACCACGTAGAGGACTCCTGCCCACCAATAGAGGGTTGTACCCCATCCGGCGAACGCCCATCCGAAAATAGCGCCGAGTGTCGCGATCCAGCCGCTGGCATCACTGAGCAGCAGCAACGGGAAGGCGTACATCAGGTTGAAGGTGGCCGCCTTCCCGAGGAAGTTCACCTGCGGGGGCGGATAGCCGTGGCGCCGGAGGATCCACACCATCACCAGCAGAACCAGCTCGCGTGCGAGAAGAGCGGCCGTGAGCCAGATCGGAAGAATCTCGCGCCAGGTGAGTCCGACAAGCGTCGACAGAATGTAGAGCCGGTCCGCCGCGGGATCCAGCAGCCGGCCGAGGCTGCTGATCTGGTTCCAGCGCCGGGCGAGCTTGCCGTCCAGATAGTCGCTGATACCGCTCAGCATGAGGACGAGCAGCGCCCAACCGTCGCTGTTGGGACCACCGAACTCCGGCCTGAGGATCAACCACAGGAAGAGGGGCACGCCGGCGAGGCGCGCCATGCTGAGGATGTTCGGGATGGTGAGGACCCGGTTCGTCTGAACGCGGGTCTCCTGGACCTCCACCCGGGGGCCTCCTGTGGGAAACGAGCCAACGATGCCCCCTGACCTTACCCGCAGCTCCGGCGCCACAGCGCAGAGGGGGAGGCAAGCGCGGGGACGTCATCGGGGAATACTGCCGGAAAACAAAAAAGCTCCGGCTCTCGGGAAAATTCCCGAGAGCCGGAGCTCTAATTTTAGTTCGGCGGCGTCCTACTCTCCCACAGGGTCCCCCCTGCAGTACCATCGGCGCTGTGAGGCTTAGCTTCCGGGTTCGGAATGTAACCGGGCGTTTCCCTCACGCTATGACCACCGAAACACTATGAAACTGTCAACCGGACCACGCTCTGTGACAAACGTGGGGTTGTTCGTGGTTTCAGAACCAACACAGTGGACGCGAGCAACTGAGGACAAGCCCTCGGCCTATTAGTACCAGTCACCTCCACCCGTTGCCGGGCTTCCAGATCTGGCCTATCAACCCAGTCGTCTACTGGGAGCCTTAACCCCTCGAGGGGGTGGGAATACTCATCTCGAAGCAGGCTTCCCGCTTAGATGCTTTCAGCGGTTATCCCTCCCGAACGTAGCCAACCAGCCATGCCCTTGGCAGGACAACTGGCACACCAGAGGTTCGTCCGTCCCGGTCCTCTCGTACTAGGGACAGCCCTTCTCAATATTCCTACGCGCACAGCGGATAGGGACCGAACTGTCTCACGACGTTCTAAACCCAGCTCGCGTACCGCTTTAATGGGCGAACAGCCCAACCCTTGGGACCGACTCCAGCCCCAGGATGCGACGAGCCGACATCGAGGTGCCAAACCATCCCGTCGATATGGACTCTTGGGGAAGATCAGCCTGTTATCCCCGGGGTACCTTTTATCCGTTGAGCGACGGCGCTTCCACAAGCCACCGCCGGATCACTAGTCCCGACTTTCGTCCCTGCTCGACCCGTCGGTCTCACAGTCAAGCTCCCTTGTGCACTTACACTCAACACCTGATTGCCAACCAGGCTGAGGGAACCTTTGGGCGCCTCCGTTACTCTTTAGGAGGCAACCGCCCCAGTTAAACTACCCATCAGACACTGTCCCTGATCCGGATCACGGACCCAGGTTAGACATCCAGCACGACCAGACTGGTATTTCAACGACGACTCCACCTGAACTGGCGTCCAAGCTTCACAGTCTCCCAGCTATCCTACACAAGCCGAACCGAACACCAATATCAAACTGTAGTAAAGGTCCCGGGGTCTTTCCGTCCTGCTGCGCGAAACGAGCATCTTTACTCGTAGTGCAATTTCACCGGGCCTATGGTTGAGACAGTCGAGAAGTCGTTACGCCATTCGTGCAGGTCGGAACTTACCCGACAAGGAATTTCGCTACCTTAGGATGGTTATAGTTACCACCGCCGTTTACTGGCGCTTAAGTTCTCAGCTTCGCCACCCCGAAGAGTGACTAACCGGTCCCCTTAACGTTCCAGCACCGGGCAGGCGTCAGTCCGTATACATCGCCTTACGGCTTCGCACGGACCTGTGTTTTTAGTAAACAGTCGCTTCTCGCTGGTCTCTGCGGCCACCCCCAGCTCACCGAGTAAATCGGATCACCAGTGATGGCCCCCTTCTCCCGAAGTTACGGGGGCATTTTGCCGAGTTCCTTAACCATAGTTCACCCGAACGCCTCGGTATTCTCTACCTGACCACCTGAGTCGGTTTAGGGTACGGGCCGCCATGAAACTCGCTAGAGGCTTTTCTCGACAGCATAGGATCATCCACTTCACCACAATCGGCTCGGCATCAGGTCTCAGCCTTGATGTGTGACGGATTTGCCTATCACACGGCCTACACCCTTACCCCGGGACAACCACCGCCCGGGATGGACTACCTTCCTGCGTCACCCCATCACTCACCTACTACAGGTCTGGTCCGTCGGCTCCACCACTCCCCTTTGCCCGAAGGCTCCGGGGCGGCTTCACGGACTTAGCATCGCCTGGTTCGATGTTTGACGCTTCACAGCGGGTACCGGAATATCAACCGGTTATCCATCGACTACGCCTGTCGGCCTCGCCTTAGGTCCCGACTTACCCTGGGCAGATCAGCTTGACCCAGGAACCCTTAGTCAATCGGCGCACACGTTTCTCACGTGTGTATCGCTACTCATGCCTGCATTCTCACTCGTGAACCGTCCACCACTGCCTTCCGGCGCGGCTTCACCCGGCACACGACGCTCCCCTACCCATCACAGCGGGCGTTGGCCCTATTGCTGCAATGACACGACTTCGGCGGTACGCTTGAGCCCCGCTACATTGTCGGCGCGGAATCACTAGACCAGTGAGCTATTACGCACTCTTTCAAGGGTGGCTGCTTCTAAGCCAACCTCCTGGTTGTCTGTGCGACTCCACATCCTTTCCCACTTAGCGTACGCTTAGGGGCCTTAGTCGATGCTCTGGGCTGTTTCCCTCTCGACCATGGAGCTTATCCCCCACAGTCTCACTGCCGCGCTCTCACTTACCGGCATTCGGAGTTTGGCTAAGGTCAGTAACCCGGTAGGGCCCATCGCCTATCCAGTGCTCTACCTCCGGCAAGAAACACACGACGCTGCACCTAAATGCATTTCGGGGAGAACCAGCTATCACGGAGTTTGATTGGCCTTTCACCCCTAACCACAGGTCATCCCCCAGGTTTTCAACCCTGGTGGGTTCGGTCCTCCACGACCTCTTACAGCCGCTTCAACCTGCCCATGGCTAGATCACTCCGCTTCGGGTCTTGAGCGCGCTACTGAATCGCCCTATTCGGACTCGCTTTCGCTACGGCTTCCCCACACGGGTTAACCTCGCAACGCACCGCAAACTCGCAGGCTCATTCTTCAAAAGGCACGCAGTCACGAGGCAAGCACAAGTGCTTGCCCGACGCTCCCACGGCTTGTAGGCACACGGTTTCAGGTACTATTTCACTCCGCTCCCGCGGTACTTTTCACCATTCCCTCACGGTACTATCCGCTATCGGTCACCAGGGAATATTTAGGCTTAGCGGGTGGTCCCGCCAGATTCACACGGGATTTCTCGGGCCCCGTGCTACTTGGGTGTCTCTCAAACGAGCCGTTGATGTTTCGACTACGGGGGTCTTACCCTCTACGCCGGACCTTTCGCATGTCCTTCGCCTACATCAACGGTTTCTGACTCGTCTCACAGCCGGCAGACTGTGAAAGAGAGATCCCACAACCCCCCAAGCGCAACCCCTGCCGGGTCTCACACGCTTGAGGTTTGGCCTCATCCGGTTTCGCTCGCCACTACTCCCGGAATCACGGTTGTTTTCTCTTCCTGCGGGTACTGAGATGTTTCACTTCCCCGCGTTCCCTCCACATACCCTATGTGTTCAGGTATGGGTGACAGCCCATGACGACTGCCGGGTTTCCCCATTCGGAAACCCCCGGATCAAAGCCTGGTTGACGGCTCCCCGGGGACTATCGTGGCCTCCCACGTCCTTCATCGGTTCCTGGTGCCAAGGCATCCACCGTGCGCCCTTAAAAACTTGGCCACAGATGCTCGCGTCCACTGTGCAGTTCTCAAACAACGACCAACCACCCGTCACACACCACTTACGCGGTGCTTCACCGGGGCCGACACTGAAGGCAGCCTTTTCGGCCGTACCTTCAGACACCCAACAGCGTGCCCGGCACCCTCGCCACTCATGATCAGCTTTCCACGCTCCGAAGAGCAGTACTTGCAGCCCGAGATGACTGAGAGTGCCGAATAATCAACGTTCCACCCATGAGCAACCACCGTCGGACATCTGCCGACGTAATGGCCCTGGACCACCGGGCAAGCCCGGCGGCCTAGATGCTCCTTAGAAAGGAGGTGATCCAGCCGCACCTTCCGGTACGGCTACCTTGTTACGACTTCGTCCCAATCGCCAGTCCCACCTTCGACAGCTCCCTCCCACAAGGGGTTGGGCCACCGGCTTCGGGTGTTACCGACTTTCGTGACGTGACGGGCGGTGTGTACAAGGCCCGGGAACGTATTCACCGCAGCAATGCTGATCTGCGATTACTAGCAACTCCGACTTCATGGGGTCGAGTTGCAGACCCCAATCCGAACTGAGACAGGCTTTTTGAGATTCGCTCCGCCTCACGGCTTCGCAGCTCTTTGTACCTGCCATTGTAGCACGTGTGCAGCCCAAGACATAAGGGGCATGATGACTTGACGTCGTCCCCACCTTCCTCCGAGTTGACCCCGGCAGTCTCCTGTGAGTCCCCATCACCCCGAAGGGCATGCTGGCAACACAGAACAAGGGTTGCGCTCGTTGCGGGACTTAACCCAACATCTCACGACACGAGCTGACGACAGCCATGCACCACCTGTACACCGACCACAAGGGGGGCACTATCTCTAATGCTTTCCGGTGTATGTCAAGCCTTGGTAAGGTTCTTCGCGTTGCGTCGAATTAAGCCACATGCTCCGCTGCTTGTGCGGGCCCCCGTCAATTCCTTTGAGTTTTAGCCTTGCGGCCGTACTCCCCAGGCGGGGAACTTAATGCGTTAGCTGCGGCACCGACGACGTGGAATGTCGCCAACACCTAGTTCCCACCGTTTACGGCGTGGACTACCAGGGTATCTAATCCTGTTCGCTCCCCACGCTTTCGCTCCTCAGCGTCAGTAATGGCCCAGAGATCCGCCTTCGCCACCGGTGTTCCTCCTGATATCTGCGCATTTCACCGCTACACCAGGAATTCCGATCTCCCCTACCACACTCTAGCTAGCCCGTATCGAATGCAGACCCGGGGTTAAGCCCCGGGCTTTCACACCCGACGTGACAAGCCGCCTACGAGCTCTTTACGCCCAATAATTCCGGACAACGCTTGCGCCCTACGTATTACCGCGGCTGCTGGCACGTAGTTAGCCGGCGCTTCTTCTGCAGGTACCGTCACTTTCGCTTCTTCCCTGCTGAAAGAGGTTTACAACCCGAAGGCCGTCATCCCTCACGCGGCGTCGCTGCATCAGGCTTTCGCCCATTGTGCAATATTCCCCACTGCTGCCTCCCGTAGGAGTCTGGGCCGTGTCTCAGTCCCAGTGTGGCCGGTCGCCCTCTCAGGCCGGCTACCCGTCGTCGCCTTGGTGAGCCACTACCTCACCAACAAGCTGATAGGCCGCGGGCTCATCCTTCACCGCCGGAGCTTTTAACCCCCACCCATGCAGGCAGGAGTGTTATCCGGTATTAGACCCCGTTTCCAGGGCTTGTCCCAGAGTGAAGGGCAGATTGCCCACGTGTTACTCACCCGTTCGCCACTAATCCACCCCGAAGGGCTTCATCGTTCGACTTGCATGTGTTAAGCACGCCGCCAGCGTTCGTCCTGAGCCAGGATCAAACTCTCCGTGAATGTTTACCGGTAATCCGGTGGAACATCACGAGAGCGGAACAACCGGTCGGAATAGGACCGGCGTTCACAGCGTCCTCGCTGATGCGCCTGCCGGAACAATGCCCGACAGGACTTTTTCAAAGGAACCTCGTCCCGACCGAACGGCCGGAGACGGGGTATCAACAAATCTGGCGTTGATTTTTGGCACGCTGTTGAGTTCTCAAGGAACGGACGCTTCCTTTGTACTCACCCTCTCGGGCTTTCCTCCGGGCGCTTCCCTTCGGTCTTGCGTTTCCGACTCTATCAGACCGTTTCCGTATCCGATTTCCTCGGCGCTTTCCAGGTTTCCGCTTTCGCGTTTCCCTTTCCGGCGAGTCCAAACTCTATCAGTCCTTTTCCCTCTCGCTGACCACCGTCCCGCAGACATGCGGAACAGGACCCCGAGATAGGATCTGACAAGTTGGGTGCTGCCGGGCAACGACGCCTTGGTCACGCCGCTCAGCCTCAAGCAGGAGTACGACTCTACATGGGGTGCGGGAGCAGGCGCAAATCGTTTGCCCTGTCCTCTACGGCGCCAACCGGGATCTCTCGCGCGGAACCGGCACTTCATATGACATACCCTGCTCAACAGTGCGCTGTCCGGGACAGGCAGTGACGGCCCGTATAGATCTCCACCCCTCGGAGGCTTCCCATGACCACCGTGACGTCCCCTCTTGCAGGACGCGCCATCGGACTCGCCGCGGTACCGGATCCCGTCTTCTCCGGAGCGATGGTCGGCCCCGGCACGGCGATCGACCCCGTGCGTGAGCCCTCGGAGGCTGTCGCACCCGTGGACGGAGTGATCGTCTCTCTTCACCCGCACGCGTTCGTCGTCGTCGACGGTGAAGGCCACGGCGTGCTCACACACCTGGGTATCGACACCGTGCAGCTCAACGGCGAGGGCTTCGAGCTGCTCGTCAACAAGGGGGACACCGTGACGCGCGGCCAGAGTGTCGTGCGGTGGAACCCCGCCGCCGTCGAGGAGGCCGGCAAGTCCCCGGTGTGTCCGGTCGTGGCCCTCGAAGCCACGGCGGACTCCCTCTCGGACGTCCGTGAGGACGGCGATGTGAAGGCCGGCGACGCGCTCTTCGGCTGGCAGTGACATCGACGCTGTCCTGGACGGCGCTTCGACAACCATCACGGCGGCGGTACACGCCGCACTATTCGGAGACGGGTGAGATGGAGACAACGCTGCGAGGCGTCGGCGTGAGCCACGGTGTGGCCATCGGCGAGGTTCGGCACATGGGAACGGCGGTTCTCGAACCGCCTGCCAAGCAGATCCCCCCGGAGGACGCTGCCCGCGAACAGGCACGCGCCCGCAAGGCTGTGGAGGACGTGGCGGCCGACCTGATTGCGCGCGGCAATCTGGCGGGGGGCGAGGCCCAGGCGGTGCTCGAAGCCCAGGCCATGATGGCCCAGGACCCGGAACTGACGGCTGACGTGAACCGGCGGATCGCCGTCGGCAGCACGGCCGAGCGTGCGGTCTACGACGCGCTCGCCGCCTACCGGGCGCTGCTGGCCGGCGCCGGTGAGTACCTCGCCGGACGCGTCGCCGACCTCGACGACGTGCGGAACCGTATCGTCGCTCGGCTGCTCGGTGTGCCCATGCCGGGCGTCCCGGACAGCGACGAGCCCTACGTTCTTATCGCGCGTGACCTCGCGCCCGCCGACACGGCACTGCTGGACCCGACCCTGGTCCTCGGCTTCGTCACCGAGGAGGGCGGGCCGACCAGCCACAGCGCGATCCTGGCGCGTGCGCTGGGCGTGCCGGCCGTCGTGGCGCTCCCGGGCGCGGGCGAGCTCGCCGAGGGCACGGTGATCGCCGTCGACGGCAGCACGGGTGAGATCTTCGTGGAGCCGAGTGCGGAGAAGAAGGCGGAGTTGGAGGCCGCGGCGGCGCGGCGCAAGGCGGCACTCTCCGCCTCGACGGGCCCCGGCGCGACCTCCGACGGGCACAAGGTGCCGCTGCTGGCCAACGTCGGCGGCCCGGCGGACGTGCCGGCGGCCGTGGAGGCCGGTGCCGAGGGCGTCGGTCTGTTCCGTACCGAATTCCTGTTCCTCGACGACAGCAAGACGGCGCCGTCCGAGGAGAAGCAGGTCGAGTCGTACCGCCAGGTGCTCGAGGCCTTCCCCGAGGGCCGTGTCGTGGTGCGGGTGCTGGACGCGGGCGCGGACAAGCCGCTGGACTTCCTGACGCCGGCCGACGAGCCGAATCCCGCGCTCGGCGTGCGGGGCCTGCGTTCGCTGCTCGACCACCCCGATGTGCTGCGTACGCAGCTCACCGCTCTCGCGAAGGCCTCGGAGGGGCTGCCGGTCTATCTCGAGGTGATGGCTCCGATGGTCGCGGACCGTACGGACGCCAAGGCGTTCGCGGACGCGTGCCGTGCGGCCGGGCTGCGGGCGAAGTTCGGCGCGATGGTGGAGATCCCGTCGGCCGCGCTGCGGGCGCGGTCGATTCTCCAGGAGGTCGAGTTCCTGTCTCTGGGAACCAACGACCTCGCGCAGTACACGTTCGCCGCCGACCGGCAGGTGGGCGCGGTGTCCCGTCTCCAGGACCCGTGGCAGCCGGCGCTGCTCGACCTGGTCGCGCTGTCCGCCGAGGCGGCGAAGGCCGAGGGCAAGAGCTGTGGTGTCTGCGGTGAGGCCGCGTCGGACCCGCTGCTGGCGTGTGTGCTGACCGGTCTGGGCGTCACCTCCCTGTCGATGGGTGCCGCGTCGATTCCCTATGTGCGGGCGACACTGGCGAAGTACACGCTGGCCCAGTGCGAGCGGGCGGCCTCGGCCGCGCGTGCCGCGGACACGGCGGACGAGGCGCGCACCGCGGCGCAGGCGGTGCTGTCGGGCGAGTAGCCGGACGGCGCCTTCGGGCGACAGCGGTTTCGGTACGGAGGGGCGCTCCATCTGCGGATGGGGCGCCCCTTTCGTGCTCAGTGCGTGTGGCCCGTCCCGTTTCCCTCGTCTCCGAGGTCGGGCGGTACGCAATAGTCGACGCCCGATTCCGGGGAGACCAGATCCCCGGAATCGAGGTCGGTGCAGTAGGCGTCGAACACCTCGCCCGCGGTGAGGGGCTCCAGGTCTTCGCCGCGCAGGCGCCATCCGTAGACGCGGTCGGTGGTGTCGGGTGCGGTGGTGCGCATGACGAGTCCGCAGGCGCTCCGGGTGGCGATACCGAGGGCCAGGACGGTGGTGAATTCGAGGGCTTCGGATTCGTCGAGGCATGTCGTGCCCTCGATGCGTCCCTCCGTCCGGAGTACGGCGACGAGCGTGTCGGGGGCGGAGGTGACGCTGCACACGAGGTGGAGTTCTCCTGGTCCTGCGGTGTCCACGACCCGGGTGAGGAGGTGGGCAGCGCGGATGAAGGAGGCTCGGCCGATGTCCTCGCCGCAGGTCGCGCAGGTGCCGATGCGGGCCAGGAGCGTGGTGGCGTACTCCCAGGTGGCCCGTCGGACCGCTTCGTCGACGAGGTCCGGGACCAGTTCGTCGAGGGGCTGGCCGTCGTAGGGGATGGTGGGGCCGGTCGCCGCCAGTTGGGCGGTGAAGCGGGTTCGGCTGACCGGGGTGTCGGGTTCCAGGCCGCTTTCGGCGCAGAATTCGGCGTATTCCTCGGGATCGAAGAGTGCCACTGTGGTGTGGCTGCCCTGGGCGGCGAGCGTCTTGAGCAGGGCTTCGACCTGCTGGAGATAGGTCGTGTGGTCGTCGAAGGCGAAGGTGCGATAGCGCCGCATCGCCCGGAAGTCCTGTTCGTCGGTCAGCAGGCCGATGGTGCCCGCGATTTCGCGGCGCAGGACGCGTCGCATGGTGTGGTGCTGGGTGTGCGCCATTGAATTTCCCCCTGTGCGCAGTCGATCAATGCTCACTCACAGTAACTGGCGGCACTGACAATGCGGGGCGGGTGAGCCGGTCGCGCACCAGGCGGTGCTGGAACATGCAGGTCGTGGCTATGGTCGCGCCGAAGAGAGTCCAGCCGAGGGGGCCGGCCGCGATGGCTGCTGTGACAGCGAGTGGCCCGACGCTGCGCTGTACGGCTTGCGCGAGTCCGTGGACGCCGAGGTAGCTGCCCTGTGCGGTGTCCGGGGCGAGGGCCACGGAGAGTTCCCACGAGACGGTGGCATGGAGCATCTCCGTCACCGTGAAGGTGACGGCCGCCGCGGTGAGGAAGAGGGTCACGGCCACGGTTCCGCCTGTTGCGGAGAGCGCCAGGACGACGCCTCCGAGGGCGGAGAACACGGAGAGCGGGACGAGTAGGGCACGGGCCGCGGCAGTGGTGGCGCCGAGCCGGGCCAGGGGGACCTGGAGGGTCACGACCATCACGTTGTTCAGGACCATCAGCAGGGGTGCGAGGCCGTGAGGAGCCTGTTCGGAGTGGGCGACGCACAGCGGCAGCCCGACTTTGAACACGGCGTCGTCGAGGAAGAGGACGGCCTCCGTGGCGACGTAGGCGAGGTAGGTGCGGTCGCGCCACGGGCCGGCGGGTCGGGTCGCGGGAGCCGGGTCCTTCGATGTGGCGATCGTGCGGGTGGCCGAGGGCGGTTCGCCGCAGCGGGCTGTCGCAAGGGCGACGGCCACGAAGGAGACGGCGTCGCCGGCGAGCAGCCACTGGTACGCGGCGGCGGTGCCGATGGTGAGGGCTCCCGCCGCGGCGAGGCCTCCGATGGCCCAACCGGCGTTGGCGACGGTGCGGTTGAGGGCTTGGTAGCGGACGCGGTCGGGGCCCGAGACGCGGGTGGCGTACAGCTTGGTGAGGACGTTGGCCGCCCGGTCACCGAAGCTGCCCGCGGCGGAGTACGCCAGCAGGAGGGTGTAGTCGTCCGTGGTGAGCAGTGCGAAGGAGGCGAGGGCGCGCAGGAGTTGGAGCGCGATCAGCACGTGGGTCAGGGGCAGTCGGTCGGCGAGGCGCCCGCCCAGGGGCGCGCCGGCGATTCCGACCGCTCCTGCCGCGGCCGCGAGGGTGCCGATCTGTGCGACCGAGAGACCGGCGACGTAGGTGAAGTACAGGACGGAGACGGATGCCCACAGGCCGCTGCCGATGCGGTCGACCAGGGCGATCCAGAGCATTCTTCGGCCGTCGAGGCCTCCTGGAATGCGTGTCGGCCATGCGGCCGCGCGGCGCATCGGGCTCACGACTCCCCCTTGCTCCCCAGTATGTATTGATACATACTTAGTAACGTGGCAACACAATATTCGATCAGTGGTACGACGGCCAAGGGAATTGCCGCGTCCGTGGAACGGGGCGTGACCGAAGGCGCCCTGGAGCCGGGCACGGCGCTGCCCCCGGTGCGCGGCCTGGCCGAACGGCTCGGCGTCAGTCCCGGGACGGTCGCGACGGCGTACAAGGAACTGCGGCAACGGGCGATCGTGGTGACCCGCGGACGTGGTGGGACCGTGGTCGCCGCCGCGCCCGCCGTGGCGTCTCGGCGCCCACCACGCGTGCCGGACGGACTGCGCGACCTTGCGGGCGGGCATCCGGATCCCGCGCTGCTCCCCGTCCTGGTGCCGCCGTCGCGGCTCTCCCCGGGTGCCCGCTCGCATCGCGGCACGCCGCGTCTGGCGCGACTGGAGGAGGCCGTACGCGACTGGCTGGGGCCCGATGGGGTGCCGTCGGAGCATGTGACGTTCGCTCATGGCGCGCTCGACCTGATCGGGCGGTTGCTGTCGGTGGAGCTGCGTCCGGGGGACGCGGTCGCGATGGAGGACCCCGGCTATCACCATCTGCTGGACCTGGTCACGGCGCTGGGACTGCGCACGGTTCCGGTCGCGGTGGACGGCCAGGGCATCCGACCGGATGCCCTGCGGACGGCTCTGCGGACGGGTGTGCGCGCGGTGGTGTGCAGTCCGCGGGCGCAGAATCCCTGCGGCGGCAGCTTCTCGGCGGGACGGCGGGACGCGCTCGTCGACGTGCTCCGGAAGGTGCCCGATGTGCTGGTCGTGGAGAACGATCACGCGTCGTCCCTCGCCGGCGTACCGCTGCGCACACTGACCGCGGGCGGTCTGAACCGCTGGGTCCATGTACGCACGGTGAGCAAGTTCCTGGGAACCGACCTACGGTGGGCGGCCGCGGCATGTGACCCGACGACACTGGCCCGGCACGACGGACGCATGCTGCTGACGTCGGGCTGGGTCAGTCACCTGTTGCAGGAGACGGTGCTCGGACTGATGACGGACGAGAGCACGCGCGCGCTGGTGGGGCGTGCCCGGGAGACGTACACGCTGCGCCGGAACGCGCTGCTCCGTGAGTTCGCGGATCGCGGCACACAGGCCCACGGCGTGAGCGGGCTGAACGTCTGGGTGCCCGTGCGGGACGAGTCGGCGGTGGTGAACGGGCTGCGCTCGTACGGATGGTGGGTCGCGGCGGGCGCGCGTTTCAGGACCTCGGCCGCGCCCGGTGTACGCATCTCGGTGGCGGAACTCTCAGCCGCCGACGCCGTGCGGCTGGCCTCCGACTTCGCCGCCGTGCTCGGCGAGTCGGAGGCCACCTACGGAGGCTGATCAGCCGCGCTCGCGGGCCAGCTTCTCGTAGAAGCGCAGAAGTTCGACGTTGTCCACGGAGCCGACGTTGACGGCCTTCTCCATGGACGCGCCCTGGAGGAGGCGCTTGACCGGGACCTCGATGCGCTTGCCGGTCAGGGTGTGCGGCACTCCGGGTACTTCGATGACCTCGTCGGGAACGTGACGCGGGGAGAGCTGTTCACGGATGGTGCCCTTGATGCGGTTCAGGAGGTCCTCGTCCAGCACGGCTCCGGGTGCGAGATGGACGAACAGCGGCATCCAGTAGCCGCCGTCGGGCTGTTCGACACCGATGACCAGCGACTCCTTGATCTCGGGAAGACGCTCGACGGCCTCGTAGATGTCGGCCGAGCCCATGCGCACGCCCTGGCGGTTGAGCGTGGAATCGGAGCGGCCGTGGATGACGACCGAACCTCGTGAGGTGACGGTGATCCAGTCGCCGTGGCGCCACACTCCGGGGTACGTGTCGAAGTAGCTGTCGTGGTAGCGGCTGCCGTCGGGGTCGTTCCAGAAGCGGATGGGCATCGACGGCATCGGGTTGGTGACGACCAGTTCGCCGACCTCGTCGGTGAGGGGCTTTCCACTGGGGTCCCAGGACTGGAGGTCGGTGCCGAGGCCGGCGGCCTGGAGTTCGCCGATGTACACCGGGAGCGTCGGTACCGCTCCGGCGAAGCAGGAGCACACATCGGTGCCGCCGCTGACGGAGGCGATCCACAGGTCCTCGCGGACCTCGTCGTGCAGCCAGCGGAATCCGTCCGGCGGCAGCGGCGAGCCGGTGGTGGCGACGCACCGCACACGGGCGAGGTCGAAGTCGCGCGAGGGGTGGACCTCCGCCTTGCGGCAGGCCATCACGTACGCGGCGGACGTGCCGAAGAGGGTCGCTCCCGTGCGTTCGGCGATACGCCACTGGGCGCCCGTGTCCGGATAGCCGGGGCTGCCGTCGTACAGCACGATCGTGGTGCCCGTGAGCAGGCCGGAGACGAGGAAGTTCCACATCATCCAGCCGGTGGAGGTGTACCAGAAGAAGCGGTCCTCGGGACCCAGGTCGCAGTGCAGGCCGAGCTGCTTGAGGTGTTCGACGAGGATGCCGC
Source organism: Streptomyces sp. NBC_00659 (assembly GCF_036226925.1). Taxonomy (NCBI): domain Bacteria; kingdom Bacillati; phylum Actinomycetota; class Actinomycetes; order Kitasatosporales; family Streptomycetaceae; genus Streptomyces; species Streptomyces sp. NBC_00659. The sequence goes on from NZ_CP109031.1 coordinate 1,940,481, forward strand.
CCTGGGACTGCACGATCGCCTTGGGCAGGCCCGTCGTACCGGAGGAGTAGAGCACCCACAAGGGGTGGTCGAAGGGGACCTGCTCGAAGACGGGCTCCACGTCGGCGGAGGTCAGCGCCGACCACTCGAGGGCGTCCTCGGGCGCCTGCGTGCCCAGGAGCGGGATGTGTACGACGGCGTTCAGGGTGGGCAGTTCACGGCGCAGCTCGGCGACCGTGTCGCGGCGGTCGTGCTCCTTGCCGCCGTAGCGGTAGCCGTCGACGGCGAACAGGACCACGGGTTCGACCTGCTGGAAGCGGTCGAGGACGCTGCGGGCGCCGAAGTCGGGGGCACAGGAGGTCCAGACCCCGCCCACGGCGGCCGTGGCCAGGAGGGCGACCACGGCCTCGGGGATGTTGGGGAGGTAACCGCTGACCCGGTCTCCCGGGCGTACACCGAGGGCGCGCAGTTCGGCGGCCAGGGAGCCGACCTGGCGGCGCAGGTCGGACCACGTCACGGGGACGGACTCGTGGGTCTCGTCGACATACAGGAGGGCTGGTTCGTCCGCGCGGATCTCCGCGGCGCGCAGCGCGTGCTCCGCGTAGTTGAGGGTCCCTCCGGGGAACCACTCGGCACCGGGCATGGCGCGGTCGCCGAGCACGCGCGCGTAGGGGGTTGAAAACCGGACGTCGAACCACTCGGTGACGGCCTTCCAGAACGTGTCCAGCTCGTCGACCGACCAGCGGTGCAGGGCCGCGTAGCCTCCGTCGGCCGGCGCTCCGTGCCGTTCGGCCGCCCAGGCCTGGAACTTCGTGACCTGCGCCTGGGCGATGCCCTCGGCGGAGGGCTGCCAGAGCGGTGAGGGGTTCGTGGTGGACATGGGGCGGCTCCCGGGCTGTACGCGTCGTGTGCGTCGGTCGCGCACGAGCGGGGGTGTGCGCGTCACGCGGCTGACACGGACGATGCCATGTGATCGACTTCTTTACCAGGGCACACCGCACATAGTCGGCGACATGAAGATGTGGCGTGACAACAGGTGAACGGCAGTTGAACGGCTCACTCAACGGGCGACGGTAGTGGCAGGGTGAGCAGCATGGACGGTCGTGACCTGGTGCGTTCGGTGAAAGCGGTCGGCTCGGGGGGTACCACTCAGGGGTTGCTCACAGTACGAGCCGCGTGGCGCAGGAAGCGTGCCGACGCCGCCGGGCTGCCGCAGCGGGGGGCCGAGCGGGCACGGGTACCGGGGCCGGTGCTCGGTGTGGAGCCGGGCCCCGGTGGCGGAGTCGTCCGCTTCACCCGCTCGGAACTGCGGATCACCGTCACGATGGGCGGGGCGGTCTTCTGGGGCTGGGACGCGGTCGCGCCGGAGCCGTCGTACGCCCTCGCGGGCCGCTCCCCCGAACCCGACCCGCGGGCCGTTCTGGAGCCGGACAAGGACGGCGGCTGGCGCGTCGTGGCCGAGCGGGTCACGGTGGCGGTCTCACGGCACGGCGCGGTCCAGGTCCTCACGCCCGGTGGTGTGGTCCTGCGCCGGGATCTGCCGCCCCGGTGGTGGGAACCCGTCGACGGCGGCACCGCCCGCTGGATGCAGCGTTCCGAAGTGGCGGCCGACGCACGGTTCTTCGGTCTGGGCGGCCGGGCCGCGGGGCTCCGGCTGCGCGGGGGGACGTACCGGTTGTGGAACACGGATCCGGGACAGGCCTTCGGGCCGGGCGACGATCCGCTGTACCTCACGATGCCTGTGCAGATGGTCGTGGCAGACGCGGGCACGCATCTCGTGTTCCACGACACGTCCTGGGACGGCACGGTGATCCTGCGCGAGGGCAAGGAAGGCGCCGGTTCGGGGCACGACCGGGCCGGATCGTGCGAGCTGCGCATGGACGGCGGACCGCTGCGCTGCTGGATGATGGTGGGGACTCCCGCGCGCGTGCTGCACTCCTGGGCGTCGCTGACCGGTGCCGCGGCTCTGCCGCCCGCGTGGGCCCTCGGGCACCAGCACGCTCGGTGGGGCTTCGGCAGCGAGCAGGAGGTGCGGAGGATCGTCGCGGGCTACCAGGAGCGGGACCTGCCGCTGGACGCCGTACACCTGGACATCGACCACTACGACGCCCACCAGGTGTTCACCGTCGATCGCGACAGGTTCCCGAAGCTTCCCGTGCTCGCCGAGGAGCTGCGGCGCGACGGGATCCGGCTGGTGTCCGTCATCGACCCGGCCGTCAAGGCGGAGCCGGGCAACGCCGTGTACGACAGCGGCCTCGCCGAGGACGCCTTTGTCCGGGACGCCTCGGGGCGGCTCGTGCGGGGCGTCGTATGGCCCGGGGAGGCCGTCTTCCCGGACTTCACGGACGCGCGGGCGCGCGCGTGGTGGGGCGGTCTCTACGAGGAGCGGCTCGCCCAGGGGTTCGCGGGGTTCTGGCACGACATGAACGAGCCGACGTCGTTCACGGCGTTCGGGGAGCCGACGCTGCCGCGTTCGGCGCGGCACGCCCTGGAGGGCCGCGGGGGTGACCACCGTGAGGCGCACAACGTGTACGCGCTGGGCATGGCCCGGGCCGCCTACGAGGGCCTGCGTGAACTCGCGCCCCAGGAGCGACCGTTCCTGTTCTCGCGTTCCGGCTGGGCCGGACTGCAGCGCTACGCGGGAACGTGGTCCGGGGACGTGGCCACGGGCTGGCCGGGGCTGCGGGCGTCGTTGTCCCTGGTGCTGGGGCTCGGGCTGTGCGGGGTGCCCTACTCGGGCCCCGATGTGGGCGGCTTCGACGGCAGCCCGTCGCCCGAGCTCTACCTGCGGTGGTTCCAGCTCGGGTCGTACCTCCCGCTGTTCCGCACGCACGCGAGCCTGCGGGCCGGGCGCAGGGAGCCCTGGGAGTTCGGTGACGAGGTGCTGGAGCACGCGCGCGTGGCGCTCGTCGAACGGCGGCGGCTGCTCCCGTACTTCATGACGCTGGCGCACATGGCGCGCCGCACGGGCGCTCCCTACGTCCGGCCGTTGTGGTGGGGCAGTCCCGAGGACCGGGCGCTGCGCGACTGCGAGGACGCCTTCCTGCTCGGCGACAGCCTCCTGGTGGCTCCGGTGCTGGCCCCGGGTGCGGTCCGGCGGACGGTGCAGCTGCCGCGCGGGCGCTGGTACGACACGGTCACCGAGGAGGCGTACGAGGGACCCCAGCAGGTGGTGGTCGACGCCCCCTTGTCGCGGATTCCGGTGCTCGCGCGGGCCGGTGCCGTCCTGCCCGTACGCGGTGCCGACGGCGGTCTGGAGCTGGAGGCGTGGGCGCCCCCGCGGGGAAGCGGCGGAAGCGGTCTGCTCGTGCCGGACTCGGGCGACGGGTGGGAGGAACCGGAGGCCCAGCGCCATGTGTCCAGCTGGCAGGAGGACGAGGTGGTGGTGCGACGGGCCGACGGCGCGGGAGGCCTGGGCGAGCCGGCGTACCCCGTACGGGTGCGGGGACTCGGGGGACCCCGTCCCTGACCCTCAGATGTACCGCCCCTCGAACCAGGCACGGGCCGCCAGGGTGTGGAGCGGGAAGGCGAGTTCGGCGGGCCGGCGCAGCAGATGCCAGCCTTCCGTCTCGTCGGTGGCGGCGGACCGCGGAAGTTCGGCGGCGGGGCGTTCCGGGAGGAGCCCGAAAAGCAGCAGATGGCCCGCCGGAGAGCTCATCGCGTCGGCGAGCCGCACTTCCCTGCTCGCCGCGTCGATGCCCGTCTCCTCCTTGAGCTCGCGCACGACGGCCTGCCGCCAGTCCTCCCGGTGGTCGATGAAGCCTCCGGGCAGGGCCACGCCCCCGCGCGCGGGGGCGATGGTCCGGGTGATGACGACCAGGGCGGCACCCCGGTCGTCGTAGACGGGCTGCAGGGCCACCGCGACCGGCAGCGGATTGCGGTAGGCGACCGTGCCGCAGGCGGCGCAGGTGCGGGGCCAGCCGGAGATGCCCTCTCCGTAGGGGGCGCCACAGCTCGAGCAGTGCGAATCGGGCGCGAAGTCGGCAGGCGGGTGCGGGGTTTCGGACACGCCGCGGACTGTAGTCCATCACCGAACCGACGTCTTCGGGTCGGACCCGACGAGGCGCCTGAGGCGGAACGGCTCGGGCGGGGCGGACGAGGCGGCCGAAGGCACATCCCGCGCCGCGGTCCGCCGCGGCTGGTGCTCCGGCGTCCGCGGGCACCCGTCGGTCCGTGCGGACGCCCTGCCCAATCGCCTCCCCTCGTGGCACACTTCTGACGTTCCGTCAGATCGAGTGTCCTGGAGGGACCGTGTCGCGCACACGCACACCCGTCGTCACCGGGTGGTTCACCGGGGAAGGAAACGGCTTCCGCCTGCTCGGCACACGGTGCTCGGTGTGTGCCTCGGTGTTCTTCCCCCGTGAGGACGCCTTCTGCCGCAATCCAGGGTGCACGGGCGGCGAGCTGGCGGAGGTGCCCCTGTCCCCCCGAGGACGCGTCTGGTCCTACACGGACAGCCGGTACCGGCCTCCGTCACCGTATGTCACCGATCCGGAACTCGAATGGGAGCCCTACGCGTTGATCGCCGTGGAACTGGAATCCGAGCGCCTCGTGGTGCTCGGCCAGGCGGTTCCCGGGATCACCGTCGCCGATCTGACGGTGGGCATGGAGGTGGAGGTCGTCCCCGGTGTCCTGCACGAGGACGAGGAGACGACCTGGACGACGTGGCACTGGCGGCCTGCAGAGGTGACGGCATGAACGACTCGGGGCGGACAGAGGTGACGGCGTGACCGGTGATGTGGCGGTGCTGGGTGTGGGGATGCACCCGTGGGGCAAGTGGGGGCGCCGTTTCGTCGAGTACGGAGTCGCCGCGGCGCACGCGGCACTGGCCGACGCGGGGATCGGCTGGCGGGACGTCGACTCGGTCGTGGGCGCGGCCACCGTGCGCGGAGGGTATCCGGGGTATGTGGCGGGGGCGACGTTCGCGAAGGCCCTGGGGTGGCAGGGAGCACGCGTGGCGAGTGTGTACGCGGCCTGCGCCTCCGGGGCGCAGGCGCTCGGCACAGCACGCGCCCAGATACTCTCCGGCCTCGCCGAGGTGGTCCTCGTGGTGGGCGCGGACGCGGCACCCAAGGGGTTCTTCCGCCCCGCCGGCGGGGACCGGCCGGACGATCCGGACTGGCTGCGCTTCCGTGTCCTCGGGGCGACGAATCCGACGTACTTCGGGCTGTACGCGCGACGCCGGATGGCTCTGTACGGCGACACCCCGGAGGATTTCGCCCAGGTGAAGGTGAAGAACGCGGCCCTGGGCGCGCTCAACCCCAACGCCCGCTACCGCAAGCCGGTCACGGCCGAGGAGGTCGCCGCGTCGGCCGTGGTCGCCGATCCACTGCGGCTGCTCGACATCTGCGCGACCTCGGACGGCGGCGCCGCCGTGGTGCTGGCCGGCATGGAGTTCGCACACCGGCACGGGATCGCCGACCCGGTCCGGATCCGCGCGGTGTCGACCGTGTCGCCGCACTACCCGAACACCGTGCTGGATCTGCCGGACATCGCCACGGACTCGGCGGCCACCGTCGAGCCCGCGGCCGGAACCTTCCGGGCGTCCATCGCCCGAGCGGCTTACGAGGAGGCGGGTATCGGCCCCGAGGATCTCTCGTTCGCGGAGGTCTACGACCTGTCGACCGCGCTGGAACTGCAGTGGTACGAAGACCTCGGGCTCTGCGGGGAGGGCGAGGCCGCCAAACTCCTACGGGAAGGCGCCACGGCACTCGGCGGACGCATACCGGTGAACGTCAGCGGCGGACTCGCCTCCTTCGGAGAGGCCGTTCCGGCGCAGGCCATCGCCCAGGTGTGCGAGCTGACCTGGCAGTTGCGCGACGGTGCGGGTGACCGGCAGGTCGCCGGGGCACGGGTGGGGATCACCGCGAACCAGGGGCTGTTCGGCCACGGCTCTTCGGTCGTGGCGGTTCGGTAGCCACGCGGCGGTCCTCATCGGACCGGGGGGATCCGAAGGCCACGGGAGACGCGGCCGGCCCTCGGTCGGCTGCTTCCTGGGACGCCCCGAGCGCCTTGTCCGACACGGGCCGCACCGGGCGCGCGTCACTCCGGGGGAGTCGATGCGCGCGGCGCGCCCGGAGCCTCCTCCACACCTACTGTGACGACCCCGGAATCCTGCGTGAACACCTCGTGAATCGCCCACCGGCGTACGCCGTCGGCGGGACCATGCTGCTGTGCCCTCCTGGACGGATATGGTCCGTTTCGCCTTCCAACCGGTCGTCAATCTGACGACCGGAGGGGTCGCGGCGCTGGAGACGCTCGCCCGTCCGGAGTCCGGCGACATCCTGGCGCGAGCCCGCCGCGAGCCCGAACTGGACGGCCGGCTTGCCGCGTTGGCCATCCGGGCCGCCGCCCGCAGGGAGTCACTGCTCCCCCTGCACGTCAACGTGTTCGCCGGAACACTGGCCGACCTCGGCCGGCTCTCCGCGCTGCGCAACGAGGTACGGCAGGCCGGGCGGCTTCCCTGGGAGATCACCGTCGACATCGTCCCGCCGTACACGCACGTGCCGCAGCACGCCCTGCTGGAGGCGGTGGCCACCGTGCGCAGCGAGGGCTTCCGGATCTGCGCGGACGGGATCGGCGACGGCGACGTACCGCTGCGCCTGCTCACGGATCTCGCCCCGGAGCTGATGAAGCTCGACGTGTCCCTGCTGTCGCGGCCCGCGGCGGTCCGGGCGATGCGGACACTGTGCGAACAGCTCGGCGCGCTGCTGTCCGTCGAAGGCGTAGAGACGGAACTGCAGTGCGCCGCGGCGGTGTCGGCGGGCGCGCAGCTCGCGCAGGGCGATCTGTTCGCCCCGCCCGCCCGGCTGCCCTCGGCGGACGTATACGTTCCGGCGCTGTCGCCCGCCGTCCGCGGCGTACCCCGGTCCGGGCCGTCCGTGGGGCAGTTCGTCCGCCCGGCCGCGCTGCTGCCGGCCACCGCGTCGGCCGGAGAGGTCAGAGCCCTGCTCACCGGGTCGCCCGACGTGTCCGGTGTGCTGCTCGTGGATCCGTCCGGGATACCGGTCCGCTCGGTGCACCGGTCACGCTTCCTGCTGTCGATGTCCGGGCGCTACGGGCACGCCCTGTACGCCGACCGGCCCGCCGCCAAACTGGGTGACGCGCCACGTACGGTCGGCGTCGACGCCACGGCCTGGGAAGTGCTCGACGTCGTCGCGGACGGGGACCGGGACCGTACCTCCGACGATGTCGCGGTCGTCGACCGCTACGGGCGGTGCGTGGGCGTCGTACGCCTCGCGGACCTCGTACGGGCGCTGTCGGAGAGCCGGGTCGAGGAGGCGGCGGGGCTCAACCCGCTGACCCGGCTGCCCGGTTCGGACACGATCACCGGGGAGGTGGACCGGCGGATCGCGGACGGCCGGATGTTCGCACTGAGCTGGCTGGACATCGACCATTTCAAGCAGGTCAACGACGGAGCGGGGTTCGCGGCCGGCGACGAGCTGATCCGGGCGGTGGGCCGGATGCTCCAGCACTCGGCGTCCGAGGCGACGCTGGTCGGCCACATCGGCGGCGACGACTTCCTGGTCCTCGCCGACCCCGACACCCTCGACCCGCTGGCCGCGTCGGTGCTCGACACACCCTGGTCCGCGGGCGGCCGCGCGGTCACGCTGTCGCTGGCCACGGTTCTGTGCGCGCCCGGCAGCGTGATCGACCACCGGCAGGCGGCCACCTCTCTGGCCCCCCTCAAGCAGGCCGCCAAGGCTCTGGACGGGGCGAGCTGGGTGCTGGGGCGGGCGGGGTTGCCCGGGCATGAGATCCGGCGCGGCACCGGGACCGGTCCGACGGAGTCGTACGGTCAGACGCTGACCGGCTGAACCGAACGAGCACCTCGCCCTCCCCGACCGGGCGAACATCCGATCACCTGACGGACCGACTGCCCGATCACTCGACCGCCTGATCATCCGGCACCGCCTGACGAGCGATCACATGACCATCCGACAGTCTGGGCATCTGGCCGTCTGGCCGTCTGGCCGTCTGGCCGGAAATGGTCCACTCGTACGGCGCCGACGCCCTCCGCGGGACGTCCATTTCGCGCCTCCAACCGGTGCGGTCCACAACCTTGACGCCCCCTGGGCGCCGGTGAACACTTCCGGGTGTCGTCGGCATCGCCGCAATCGGGCGCCCTCAGGCACCGCATCGCTCGGGTTCCGGCCCGAGCCCAGGGCCGTTCCCCACAGGCGATTCCACAGCAAATGCACGCTCGTCACGGACGCCGGGCGGGGCGCGGGAACTCCCTGCCTTCGGCTGAAGCAGCCATGGGAACGCACTCTGCACGGTGGCCCGGAGCGAATCGTTCCGGGCGAGAGTCCAGGAGCCGCCATGAGCAACGGAGACATCTTTGTCGGCGAGTTGATCGGCACAGCGATTCTGATTCTCTTCGGCGCGGGTGTGTGCGCCGCCGTCACCCTGAACAGATCGAAGGCCCAGGGAGCGGGCTGGATCGTCATCACCTTCGGCTGGGGCTTCGGCGTCCTGGCCGGTGCCTACACCTCGGCGCCGCTGTCGGGAGGGCAGATCAACCCGGCGGTCACCATCGGGTTCGCGATCGAGGGTTCCACGAAGTGGTCGGACGTGCCCTTCTACATCCTCGGCCAGTTCGCCGGCGCCGTCATCGGCGCGGTCCTGTGCTGGCTGCTCTACCTCGGCCAGTTCAACCTCAACGCCGAGGACGACAAGGCCATCGAGACGCTGGGAATCTTCTCGACGCGTCCCGAGATCGACAATCCGGTACAGAACCTGATCACCGAGATCATCGCCACCGCCGCCCTGATGCTTCCCATCCTCGGACTCGTCGGCGGCGGCAAGCATGTCGCCGGCATCGGCGCCGCGGGTCTGCCGGTCCTGCTCATCTCCTTCCTCGTCGTCGGCATCGGTCTCTCGTTGGGCGGCCCCACCGGGTACGCCATCAACCCGGCCCGCGACCTGGGACCGCGCCTCGCCCACACGCTGCTGCCGATCCCCAACAAGGGCACTTCGGAGTGGAGATATTCCTGGATCCCGGTGGTCGGCCCGATCGCGGGTGCCGCCGTCGGCGCCGGGATCTACAACGTGGCCTTCTGACGTAACGCCACCACCCGAAGTGCGGCCTCCTGACGAGACAGCAGCCTCCTGACGAAGAACACGTAAGGGGACGACATGACGGACACATCCGAGAAGTACGTCGCCGCGATCGACCAGGGCACCACCTCCAGCCGCTGCATCATCTTCGACCACGGCGGCGCGATCGTCGCCGTCGACCAGCGCGAACACCGCCAGATCTTCCCCAAACCGGGCTGGGTGGAGCACGACGCCACCGAGATCTGGTCCAAGGTGCAGGCCGTGGTCGCCGGAGCGCTCGCCAAGGCCGGACTGCGCCCCGGCCGGCTCAGCGCGCTCGGCATCACCAACCAGCGCGAGACGACGGTTCTGTGGGACCGGACCACGGGCAAGCCCGTCCACAACGCCATCGTCTGGCAGGACACCCGCACGTCGGCGCTGTGCAACGAACTGGGCGGCCCGGACGGCCAGGACCGCTTCCGCGAGCAGACCGGACTCCCGCTGGCGAGCTACTTCTCCGGGCCCAAGGCGGCCTGGCTGCTCGACAACGTCCCGGGCCTGCGCGCCCGCGCCGAGCACGGTGAGATCGCCTTCGGCACCATCGACTCGTGGCTCATCTGGAACCTCACCGGCGGCACCGACGGCGGGCGGCACGTCACGGACGTGACCAACGCCGGGCGCACCATGCTGATGAACCTGGACACCCTCCAGTGGGACCCGTCCATCCTCTCCGCGATGAACATCCCGGAGGCGGTGCTTCCCGAGATCAGGTCCTCCGCAGAGGTGTACGGGACCGCCGTGGGCCAACTCGGCGGTGTGCCGGTCGCGTCGGCGCTGGGCGACCAGCAGGCGGCGGTCTTCGGCCAGGCCTGCTACGACGTCGGCACGGCCAAGAACACCTACGGCACGGGCAGCTTCCTGCTGTTGAACACCGGCAACAGGCCCGTTCCGTCGAAGAACGGACTGCTGACCACCATGGGGTACAAGATCGGCACCGAGGCCCCGGTCTACTGCCTCGAAGGGTCGATCGCGATCACGGGCGCCCTGGTCCAGTGGTTCCGGGACCAGTTGGGCATCATCCGTTCCGCCGACGAGATCGAGACACTGGCGGCGAGCGTCGAGGACAACGGCGGCGCGTACATCGTGCCTGCCTTCTCGGGCCTGTTCGCCCCCTACTGGCGCTCGGACGCGCGCGGTGTCGTCACCGGGCTCACGCGGTACGTCACGAAGGCGCACCTCGCACGGGCGGTCCTGGAGGCCACGAGCTGGCAGACGCGTGAGGTCGTGGACGCCATGTACCAGGACTCCGGGGTACGGATCACCACCCTGAAGGTGGACGGCGGCATGACCAGGAACCATCTGCTGATGCAGCATCAGGCGGATGTCCTCGGCGTGCCGGTGATCCGTCCGAAGGTCTCCGAGACGACCAGTCTGGGTGCCGCGTACGCGGCGGGGCTCGCGACCGGGGTGTGGAACGACCTCGACGAACTGAAGTCGCACTGGCAGAAGGACGTCGAATGGACGCCGTCCATGGAGGCATCGGTGCGCGACAGCGAGTACGACAACTGGCGCAAGGCGGTGGAGAAGAGCTTCGGCTGGCACGACGACACCGTCGGGTGACCCCGGCGCCCACGCGCGTGTGCGGCTCGGGTGAGGCACGCGCGCGTACATGACCGCGGCCCGTACCCCGGTCGGCGGGGGTACGGGCCGCACCCACGCGACGTGACGGCCGCGGGGCCGCGCGTGCGTCAGGTCGTGACGGCCTCACGGGCGGCGGCCGCCTGCGCCATGGCGTGCTGGACGACGCGGATGAGAACCTCCTTGACCGACTCGCGGTCCCGCGCGTCGCCCAGGACGACGGGCACATCCGGGTCGAGGTCGAGGGCCTGGCGGACGGCGTCCGCGGGGTAACGGGACGCGTCCTCGAAGCAGTTGACTCCGACCACGAAGGGAATGGAGCGTCGCTCGAAGTAGTCGACCGCGGCGAAACAGTCCTCCAGGCGGCGGGTGTCGGCCAGCACGACGGCGCCCAGGGCACCGGTGGCGAGCTCGTCCCAGAGGAACCAGAAACGGTCCTGTCCGGGGGTCCCGAACAGATAGAGCACCAGGTCCTCGCGGAGCGTGATCCGGCCGAAGTCCATGGCGACGGTCGTGGTGTGCTTGCCCTCCACACCGCTGATGTCGTCGATGGGCCGGCCCGCCTCTGTGAGGACTTCCTCGGTGCGCAGCGGCCTGATCTCGCTGACCGCGCCGACGAGGGTCGTCTTGCCCACGCCGAAGCCGCCCGCGACAAGGATCTTGAGCGTGACGGGCTCGACCGGAGGCTTGCCGCGCTCAGAACGCCCGAAGATCATCGGTCTCTTCTCCTGCTGTGTGGGGGTTGTGCGACGGTGGGCCGTAGCCCCCGCCGCCGGGGGTTTCGATGACGAGTACGTCTCCGGGGCCGACGTCCGCCGTATCGCTTCCGCCGAGTTCCGTGACGGTGCCGTCGGCGCGCTCGACCCGGTTGACGCCGAGAGCACCGGGCCCGCCGCCCGCCATGCCGTACGGCGGCACCCTGCGGTGCTGTGAGAGCGTCGAGACGGTCATCGGCTCCAGGAAACGAATACGTCGTACGGCGCCGTCGCCGCCCCTCCAGTGTCCGGGGCCGCCGCTGCCGTGTCGAATCGCGAACTCGTCGAGCCTGACGGGCAGTCGCCACTCGAGGACCTCGGGGTCGGTGAGCCGCGAGTTGGTCATATGGGTCTGCACGACGGGAGCACCGGGGAAGCCGTCGCCGGCGCCCGAGCCGGAGGCCACGGTCTCGTAGTACTGGTGGCGCTCGTTGCCGAAGGTGACGTTGTTCATGGTGCCGGAGCCCTCGGCCTGCACTCCCAGGGCCGCGTAGAGGGCGCCGGTGATCGCCTGGGACGTCTCCACGTTGCCGGCGACGACGGCGGCCGGGGGCTCGGGGGCGAGCATCGACCCCGGCGGCACCACGATGCGCAGGGGGCGCAGACAGCCGTCGTTGAGCGGGATGTCGTCGTCCACCAGGGTGCGGAAGACGTACAGGACCGCGGCGTTGACGACGGCGAAGGGTGCGTTGAAGTTGGTGGCGAGCTGTGCGGACGTGCCCGTGAAGTCGACGGTGGCCGAGCGTGTCGCGCGGTCCACGGAGACGCGGACCCGGATGACCGCCCCGGAGTCCGTCTCGTAGGCGCACTCTCCGTCCTCGAGCGTGTCGATGACGCGGCGCACCGCTTCCTCCGCGTTGTCCTGGACGTGCCTCATGTACGCCTGGACGACGTCGAGCCCGAAGTCCTCGATCATGCGGCCGACTTCGTCGACGCCCTTCCGGTTGGCGGCGATCTGGGCGCGCAGGTCGGCGAGGTTCGTCTTCGGGTTGCGCGACGGGTGAGGCGGCGCAGTGAGCAGGGCCAGTGTCTCCGCCTCCCGGAACTGTCCGTTCTCGGCGAGCAGCCAGTTGTCGAAGAGGACGCCCTCCTCGTCGATGGTCCGGCTGTTCGCCGGCATGGAGCCCGGGGCGATGCCGCCGATCTCGGCGTGGTGGCCGCGCGAGGCGACGTAGAACAGGATCCGCTCACTCTCCGTGCCGAAGACCGGGGTGATCACGGTGACATCGGGGAGGTGGGTGCCGCCGTGGTAGGGGTCGTTGACGGCGTAGGTGTCGCCGGGCCGCATGGTGTCGCCGCGCCGCCGGACGACCTCCTGCACGCTCGTGCCCATGGAGCCCAGGTGGACCGGGATGTGAGGGGCGTTGGCCACCAGGTTGCCGTCGGGGTCGAACAGGGCGCAGGAGAAGTCCAGGCGCTCCTTGATGTTGACGGACTGGGCGGTCGATTCGAGTCGGGCGCCCATTTGTTCGGCGATGGACATGAAGAGGTTGTTGAAAACCTCGAGCAGAACGGGATCCGCTTGCGTGCCGAGATCGGAACTCTCCGTGACCGTCGCGCGTTCCATGACCAGATGCCCGTCGTCGGTCGTTGCGGCCCGCCAGCCGTCGTCGACGACGGTTGTCGTGCCTGCCTCGGCGATGATCGCGGGTCCGTCCACGGTCTCACCGGGCGGGAGTTCCTCGCGGCGGTGCAGGGGCACTTCGCGCCAGGAGCCGTCGGTGTGGAGTCGGACGGTCGGCGCGGCGGCAGGGCGGGATGCGGATCCGGCTTCGCGCGGTGCGAGGGCGGAGAGGTCGGGGGGTTCGGTGAGACCGGTGGCTTCCACGGAGAGGGCTTCGACGACGACCGGGCGGTCGAGGGTGAAGGAGTAGGTGGCGTGATGACGTTCTTCGAAGGCGTGGGTCATGGTGTCGGGTTCGGTGAGCTCGACGGTCAGTGCCGTGTCCGTGCCGTCATAACGGAGCTGGGCCCGGCGGGTGATCCGGATGCGGTGTTCGGGGACGTCCTCGGCGAGGAGTTCGGCGCGGGTGGCGCTTTCCAGATCGTCGGCGGTTTTGAGGATGCCGGGCATCGAGGACGGTTCGAGGCGTGCTTCGACGGACTGTTCGCGCATGGCCGTGGTGTCGGCGAGTCCGATACCGAGGGCGGACAGGACGCCTGCCATGGGCGGGACCAGGACGGTGCGGATGCCGAGCGAGTCGGCCACCATGCACGCGTGCTGGCCGCCGGCGCCACCGAACGTGGTGAGCGCGTAGCGGGTGACGTCGTGGCCCTTCTGTACGGAGATCCGCTTGACGGCGTTGGCGATGTTGGCCACGGCGATCTGCAGGTAGCCCTCGGCGACCTGCTCGGGGGTGCGGGCGTCGCCGGTCCTGTCGTGGATCTCGCGGGCGAGGGCGGCGAACCGGTCCCGGACGAGAGTGTCGTCGAGGGGCTGGTCCCCGCCGGGGCCGAACACTTTCGGGAAGTGGGCGGGCTGGACGCGGCCGAGGGCGACGTTGGCGTCGGTGACCGTCAGCGGACCGCCGTTGCGGTAGCAGGCGGGTCCGGGGGCGGCTCCGGCCGAGTCGGGGCCTACGCGGTAGCGGGAGCCGTCGAAGTGGAGCACCGATCCGCCGCCCGCGGCGACGGTGTGGATGTCGAGCATGGGGGCGCGCAGCCGGACCCCCGCGATCCGGGTGGTGTAGGTCCGTTCGTAGTCTCCGGCGAAGTGGGAGACGTCCGTGGACGTTCCTCCCATGTCGAAGCCGATGACGCGGTCGTAGCCGGCGAGCTGCGACATCCGGGCCATGCCGACGATGCCGCCCGCGGGGCCCGACAGGATGGCGTCCTTGCCGCGGAACTGTCCGGCCTCGGCGAGGCCTCCGTTGGACTGCATGAACATCAGCCGTACGCCCCGGAGTTCGGCCGCTACCTGCTGGACGTAGCGGCGCAGCACGGGCGACAGGTAGGCGTCGACGACGGCCGTGTCACCGCGCGGCACCAGCTTCATCAGCGGGCTGACCTCGCTGGAGAGGGAGACCTGTGGGAAGCCGACACGTGTCGCCAGCTCGCCCACGGCCTGTTCGTGGGCGGGGTGGAGATGGCTGTGCATGCAGACCACGGCGACCGCGCGGATGCCGTCGTCGTACGCCTCCTGGAGGGATGCGGCGAGGGCGTCCAGATCGGGGGCACGAAGGACGGTGCCGTCGGCGGCGATCCGTTCGTCGACCTCGATCACGCGTTCGTGGAGCAGTTCGGGGAGTTCGATCGCGCGGGCGAAGATGGCCGGGCGGTTCTGGTAGGCGATGCGCAGGGCGTCGCGGAAGCCCCGGGTGGTGACGAGGAGGGTGCGCTCCCCCTTGCGTTCCAGCAGAGCGTTGGTCGCGACGGTGGTGCCCATGCGGACGGCGTCGACCCGGGCGCCCGCGTCGTCCTCTTTGCCGCCGAGGAGTTCACGGACGCCCGCGACGGCCGCGTCGGCGTAGCGGTCCGGATTGTCGGACAGCAGTTTGTGCGTGAGCAGCCGGCCGTCGGGGCATCGCGCGACGATGTCCGTGAAGGTCCCGCCCCGGTCGACCCAGAACTGCCAGCCTGTCACGTCTGTTCCCCGTTTCCGCCGAGCTCAGAGCGCCCGGAGGCCGCTGATCACGTCGCGCAGAATACTCTCGTCCGGCAGTTCGGCAGGGGGAACGGGACGTGTCACATGGACCATTTCGTCATCCACCAGGTCGCCGATCAGGACCCGCACCACTCCGATGGGCAGATCGAGTTCCGCCGCGAGTTCGGCGACCGACTGGGGGACACCACGGCAGAGTTCGACGATGTCCACGTGTTCCGGGGACAGCGTGTGGTCCGCCTCGGGGTCCTCGGCGTGCTGTTCCGTGACCACCAGCGCGATCAGATCGAGGCGGTGCTGGGCCGCGCTGGTGGTGCGGCCGCGGGTCATGGCGTACGGGCGGACCACCGGTCCCGCCTCGTCGTCGAACCAGTGGCGTCTTCCCTGACCGTCTCCGCTCATGTCATCCCACTACCCGCCCGAGGACAGATCGGTGCGCGGGCTGGAGGCCAGATGTACGCCGACTCGCTTGACGAGCAGCGTCATCTCGTACGCGACCTGGCCCACGTCGGAGTCGGCGTCCGAGAGGACGGCGAGGCAGCTGCCGTCGCCGGCGGCCGTGACGAACAGGAAGGCCTCGTCGAGTTCGACGACGGTCTGGCGGACACTGCCCACCTCGAAGTGCCGGCCGACGCCCTTGGCGAGGCTGTGGAAGCCGGAGGCGACGGCGGCCAGGTGTTCGCTGTCCTCCCGGGTGAGGTCCTTCGAGGCCCCGGTGGGAAGGCCGTCGCCGGAGAGCACGATCGCCTTGTTGATACTGGCGACGCGGTCCACCAGTTCGTCGAGCAGCCAGTTCAGTTCACCGGACACATTGCTGGTCGCGGTGGGCCCTGCGGCCTTCGGTGCGGTCATCGACCATCCCCCTTTGTCGTTCCTCGTGCTGAGCCGTCCTGGGCCTGGTCGCCCTCGGCGTTCTCTTCGCGGCCGCGCTGCCAGCCATGCTGGAGCGAGGCCATACGGCTGCGTACTTCTTCGGCGTCCCGTTCGACGGGGTCCGGGCCCGTGCCGTCGCGGCCCTTGCCGCGCTCCGCGAGCCGTGCCGGTCCGTCCTTCAGCTGCGGGGCCAGGTTCGCCTGCCGGACACGCCGGGGAAGCGGGGCTGTACCCGCTTCCGTCTGCCCCGCCGCGGTGTCGCGGCGCAAAGTCGTTTCCTCCGGGCTCGCGGCGGACGCCGTCGTACGAGTGCGCCGGGGCAGAGCCGGGGCGTCGTGGCGGCCGGATGCGTTCGGACGGTCGGTGCCCTCACGGAGACCGGGAGTTCCGGTAGGTTCGGGGGCCTCGTGGAGAGCGGGTCTCCCGGGTGCGCCGATGGCTCCGGGTGTCCCGGGGGCACCGGAGCGTTCACCGCCGCGCCGGACCGAGGCGGCCGATCGCTCGCCGCGCCGCTTGGGCAGTGGCTTCGCGCCTTCGAGTTCGGGCACACGGTGTTCCCGGTGATCCGCGTTCTCGCCCCGTCCGGGGTCCCGCCGCGTTTCGAGGTCCTGGGTCGTGCCCTCGTCCGCCTGGTCGCGCCAGGATCTGGTCGTCGTGACCGGACGGCCGTGGGAGCTGACGAGCTTGGGGGTCCCGCGTCGCGGCAAGGGGACCGGAGCGCCGTCCGGACGGTCGTCGTCCCCCGGGCCGGCGGGCTCGTCGCCGTCGCCGGTCTGCTGGTGCCGCCCTGCGGGAACCCCGGTGATGGAGCGCCGCGGCCGGAACAGTCCTCCGCGTTCGCTGTCGTCGTCGCCGAGTGCGCCGGGGAATCCGGTGAGCGTGTCCAGGTCGACGGGCACGTCCAGCTCGACGGGGCCGTCGAGGACCGAGGCGGGCAGACCGGGCAGCCGCGCCGACGACTCGGTGAGTGCCGCGCCGGCCCGGTCCTGGGTCTTGCGCTCCTTGGCGGGCAGGGTGCGGTCGAGGCGGAATCCGATGCCGTTGGTGTCCGGGACGTCGTCGGTGAGCAGTGCGTCCGGCATGAAGACGACCGCGGTGGTGCCGCCGTACGGGGAAGGCTGGAGCGAGACGCGGACGTTCTGCCGCTGGGCGAGCCTGCTGACCACGAAGAGGCCGAGCCGGTCGGTGTCGGAGAGTTCGAACTCGGGGGTCTCGGCGAGCCGCAGGTTGGCGTCGAGCAGCGCCTCGGCGGTCATGCCGAGGCCGCGGTCGTGGATCTCCAGGGTGAAGCCGTTGGCGACGCGTTCGCCGACGACGTGGACGGCCGTGTGCGGCGGCGAGAACACCGTCGCGTTCTCCAGGAGCTCGGCCACGAGATGGGTGACGTCGGCGACGGTGGGACCCGTGACGGCGACGCGCGGCAGTCGGCGCACCTCGACGCGTTCGTAGTCCTCCACCTCGGCGACGGCGGCGCGGACGATGTCCATGAGCTGGACGGGTTTGCGCCACTGCCGGGACGGCGCCGCGCCGGACAGGATGACGAGTCCCTCGGCATGGCGGCGCATGCGGGTGGTCAGGTGGTCGAGGCGGAACAGGTCGGCGAGTTCGTCGGTGTCCTCGGTCCTGCGTTCCATGGTGTCGAGGAGGGTGAGCTGCTTGTGGAGCAGCACCTGGCTGCGGCGCGCGAGATTGACGAAGACCTCGGAGACACCCTCACGCAGTTCGGACTGTTTGACGGCCGCCTCGACGGCGGCACGCTGAAGGGTGTTGAGGGCCTGGCCGACCTCACCCATCTCGTTCCTGTCGTACTCCAGGCGCGGCACTTCGGTCTCGACGTCGACCTGCTCACCCGCGGAGAGCCGGCGCATGACGCTGGGAAGCCTTACGCCGGACGCCTCGTGGGCTTCCATGCGCAGGCGTCGCAGGTCGCGGATGAGGCTCCGGCCGATGCGGACGGACATGACGAGCGAGATCAGCAGGGCGATCAGTCCGACCACGCCGGCGCCGACGGCCTGGAGGATGACGCCCAGGGCCACGGGCCTGACGCGGTCCCGGTAGTGGTCGCCCGCCCGGTCCTCGAGTTCGCCGAGCTCGGCGAGCACATGCCCGGCCGCGCCGTCCCAGCTCTTCGCCGTGACGCCGCTCGGCGAGCCGTCCGTGGAGGCGGCGACCGTCTGTTCGGCCGCGCGCAGCGGCCCGGTGCCGGCGTTGTCCCAGTAGCGCTCGAAGCGGGCGCGGTCCGCGGCGGGAAGGAGCGGCAGGCTGATGTCGTACAGCAGCGTGCGCTGGGCCACGAGGTCGGAGACTTCGCGGAGTTCGTCCCGGGTGATGTGACCGGCGACCAGTGCGGAGCCGAGAAGGGCGTCCTCACGGGAGAGCAGTTCGCGGGCGCGGGACACATTGACGAGGGCGCGGCTCTCCTTGTCCAGTTCCACGTCGTCGACCACGTGCAGGTTGGCCAGCAGCACGTAGCAGGGATCGATGAGACGGTCGTAGAGGCCGAGTGCCTGGACGCGGTCGAAGGTGCCGTCCTCTATGCCGCTGCGCAGCGAGGAGATCCCGTCGACGGCGTCCAGGAGCGAGGTGAGGCGCTCCGCGGTGCCCCCGCCGAGTTCCTGGCGCACGCTCTTGTCCTTGGCGTTCCTGCGGACCTTCGCCAGGACGCGGTCCGTGGCACCACGGCTGCGCTTGAGCGCCGCGAGCCCGTCGGACGCGCGGGGATCGGCCAAGTAGACGAGTGTCTGACGGCGTTCCCGCTGGAGAACCCTGACGGTGTCCTCGGTCGGGTAGCCGATCTTCTTCACGACTTCGGAAACGCTGAAGAGTTGGCTGGCTTCACGACCCGTGAGCAGGGTGGCGAAAGCCCAGATCGCGGCCAGCGACACCAAGGGCACGAGGAGCAGCGCCACAATCTTCCGGCGGATGGACTTCCCGCGAAAGCGCATGGCCTCCCCCAGCTCGACCCCCTCCAGGCCGGGGGTACACATGTGCGTCAACAAACGGCGTGAGCCTACTACTGACACGGAGCCGACTCGAAAGGCGTCTGGAGCGTGGTTCCGGCTCGACGGGGAACGAGACATGGGGAGTTGTCCGTTCATTGGGGGAGATTGCTCCCCTGGATATGGCAGTTGGGGCCGGATCCCATCGGATCGGGGAACTTTGTCAGTTGGCCGAAATTCTTCGCTCAGCGGGAATCTTCGGGGCAGGTCGTTCGTCTGTCTGTACGGGAATTGGGGGCGGAATCGGCCACAGGTGCCGCATGCCGCGCCCAGTCGGCGTAAAAGGACGCAAGCCGGGCAGTCACTGGGGGGCGGGGGTCGCAAGACACCCGTGCGAGAGGACTGCTGGGCGGTGGGGAGTGACAAGTTGATGGGCACGGCGGAGCGGAGCGGGTCACCCGCTGCTGAGGTTGCGACACGGAAGGCGGCACAACTGGCCACCCGGGTACCGGATGACGGCATTCCGGCGGCGGGGCAAGGCCGTCCGGACGCGCGGTCGGCGGCGGACAGGCCCGGCACGGCGGACCTCCAGGACACCGCCCCCGACAGGGGCGGCCGAGCCGAGGAGAAAGGCGCCGCCACGGACGGATACGAGGACCACGAAGAGCGGGCGTACTACCGGCCGTTGTGGATCGAGGAGCCCGCGCGCAAGCGCCGGTTGCCCGATCCGGTGCGTACGTCCGCCGTGCGTGCGGTGCTCGTCATCGCGGTCACGCTGATACAGGCCGTGGTGGCGTTCCTGTGCACGATGGCGGAGTCCTGGCTGGCGTTCCCGATGGTTCTCAGCAGCGTGGCCAGTACGGTCGTCGCCACCTGGGCCGCCCTTGACGTCTGGGTGACACGGCAGGTGTGGAACCAGCGGAACGGCGTGGTGTCGGTGCCGAGCAGCACGGCGCGGGCGCTGCGGCGCGAGCGCCGCAAGGCCAGGCGTCAGGCACGGATCTCCGCGCGGGCGCAAGAGCGGATACGCAGGCGGGGCGGGGCCGGACAGCTGTCGCACTCGTAGCGGAGCGGCAGCCGCCGACGTCGGTTATCACGACTCAGGCGTGCGGGGAGCGGCCGCCGGACAGTTTCGCTCCGGCGGCCGTGCCGGGAGGAAGCAGCCCGGGTGGACGAGCACACCATGAAGAAGAGTGCGGGGAACCGCGTCGCCGAAGAAGAGTGGGGGACCGCGTCGTCGGCGGTCGGCGGCACGCGATTCCCCCCACCCGTCCCCGTCCCACGGCTCCGTCGCTACGGGGTGACCGGCGCCGGTCGCTTGAACATCCGTGTCGCGGTGATCTCGGTGTGCACGGCTTCCCCGGCGGGGGCCTCGCGCGGCAGTCCCGGCCGCAGATGTTCCTCCACCCTGATGTACTTCAGCCCGGCGCGAAGGTCGGCGTCATTGCGCAACCGGATGACAAGGGGGAACTCGGCGAGCGCGGTCGTGTCGAACAGGCCGGTGGTGTAGAGGAGCTGGACGCCGAGCGCGTCCGAGACTGCCCGCTGGAGCTCCAGCAGATACGTCGCGTTGGCGCGCCCGATGGGGTTGTCGAGGAACAGGGTGCCGGCGTGCCGGTGCTTGTCACGGCCGCGGTCGTTGCTGCGCAGTGCTGCCATCGTGCAGTACAGGGCGATGGCAGCGGTGAGGAGCTGGCCGCCGGAGAACACGTCGCCCATCTGTCCGACGGGGACGCGTTCGGCGCGCAGCACGGCGTCCGGCTTGAGGATCTCGACGGCGACGCCCTTGGACTGGAGCGCGGCGCTGACTCCGCGCAGCAGCAGCGACATGCCGTCGCGCCGCATGTCGGAGTTCTTCTTGACCGCCGCGCGGGTGGCGTCGTCCACGACCTCGCCGAGCCGCTCGGTGAGGGTGGCCTGGTCGGGTTCCTCGAAGCGGATGCGCAGGAACTCCTGTCCGGACCACTCCCCCAGTCCCTCCGGCAGTCTGGACAGCCGCTGGGCGGACCGAAGGGTGGCGAGCGAGGACTCGACGAGTCCGCGCAGCCGGTCCACGATCGAGTCCCGGTTGCGCTCCAGCTGCGCCAGTTCGTCGGTCAGCACACGCAGCCTGGGGGCGAACGCGTCCGCCCACTTCTGTGCGTGCTCGGGCAGGGAGGAGGCGGGCAGCTCGCGGATCTGCTGCCGGGCGGGGGTGCGTACCTGCTCGTAGCGGGTGGCGTTGGCGTGGCGCACGAGGATGTCGCAGGCCTCACGGACGGCGGCCTCGGCCGTGGTCAGGTCGGCGGCGCAGCCGCGCAGCGAGCGGCGGCTCTCGGCGGCGGAGTTCCGTGCCTCGTCGAGCGTGCCCGGATAGGGCTCGGGCTCGTCCTGCTCCTCGTCGACGTGTTCGCGGAGCAGGTCCCTGAGGAGTGCGGCCGTCTCGTCGAAGCCGCCGGCCCCGTCCTCGGCGGACCGGTGGGCGTCGAGGAACTCCGCGTGCGCCTCGCGGGCTTGGTTCAACGCCTCGGTGCGGGAGGCGAGTTCGGTCGTGGCGGTGCGCAGGAGGGCCTGGGCCTGCTCGGCGTCGACCGGAACCAGCTCCTCCGCCAGCTCGGTGTGGACCTCGCCCTCCTCGGGCGCGTGCCGCTCCGCCTCGCCGCGCAGCCGTCCGAGCTGTTCGCTCGCGGTCGACATCCGGGTCTCCAGGAGCTGCACCAGTTCCTCGGCACGTGCCGCGGCGGCCTGGCGGGAGGGGCCGTCCGAGCCGTCCGGTGACTCCAGGAGCTGCCCGGCGCGGGTGCGGACCTTGTTGCTGAGCCGGTTCAGGTCCGCGAGGGCCGCGCTCTCGTCGCTCTCGGCCCGTGCCTGCTCCGCCCGCAGGTCGGCGCCCACGCCGACCTTCTCGTAGAGCTGCGACGCGGCCCGGTAGGCCTCGCGCAGAGCAGGCAGTGAGGCCTTGGCCGCGGCCGTCCCGTCGTGTGTCACCTCGTCGGGGGCCCCGGCGATCTCCGCGCGTTCGGCGCGCAGCGCGCGGGCCGTGCGGCGGGCGTCGTCGGCGGCACGCTGGGTGGCGCGGCGGTCCTCGTCGGCGGCGCGGGCGCGTTCCAGGCATACCTGGGCGCGGGCCTCCGACTCCGCCGCCTCGTCGGCGAGCTCGCGCAGCTGGACCTGCCATCCGGCGCGTTCGCGCAGCCGGAAGGCGAGTCCGGCGAGCGCGTCGGCGGCACGCCGGGCCTTCTGCGCGGTCTCCTGCCGCTCGTCGCGTACGTGGGCCGCTTCGGCCGCCGTCTCGTCGGACTCCGCCCGGACGGTGCGGGCCTCGGCCAGCTCGGCCTCGCTCTCCTCCGCGAACGCGCGCGCGTCGCGGGCGGTCGCGGCCAGCTCGGCGAGCCGGCCGGCGGGGCAGCCCGTGCGCCAGGACGCGAGGCGCGCGGCCAGCTCCCGGTCCTTGCCCAGGCGAGCGGCGAGCGTGCGGATCTCTTCGTCCCGCAGGCCCGTCCGGGCCCGCAGGGCCTGGCGCTCCTCGTCGGCGGCGTGCTCGTCGTGCATGGCCGGGTTCGGCGGTACGAGGAAGACGCCGCCGTCGTCCGCGTCGGCGGCCGGGGTCGGGGCGAGCAGGGCGGCGGCCGTGCCGACGGCGACCGTCGAGCGGGGCAGCAGCGCCGCGTCGCCGAGGACGTCACGGGCCCGCGCATGGGTGTCCGGGTCGGTGATGATCACGCCGTCGACGAGTTCGGGCCGGGCGGCCAGGACGCGCGCGTGGTCGACGGGGTCGACGGCCTGGGCGAGGTAGCGCCACCCGGGCAGCGCGGGGATGCCGTGCTCGCCGAGGTACTCGACGGCGGCGAGGACGTCGGGGCCGGGCGGCAGCAGCCCGCCGTCGCCGAGCGCCCCGAGAATCCGGGCGTCGTCGGCCGCCGCGGTGCGCAGTTCGAAGAGCTGCCGCTCCGCGGAGGCGACCGTCTCGTCGAGAAGCCCGCGGAGTTCGTCGGCGCACCGGTCCAATTCTTCGGCAGCCAGCGGCGGACCGGCCGGTGAGCCGACCGGGCCGTCGGAGTCCGCGTCACGGCGCGGCTGGGGAACGCCGAGGCGGGTGCCGGTGCCCGGCAGGCTGAGCAGCTCCGCGAGCCGTTCCTCCTGGGCCAGGGCCTCGGCCGTGCGCCGCTCCGCTTCGTGCGACCGCTCCGCGGCTGTCGCCGCGTCCGCAGCGCGGGCGGCCGTCAGCTCGGCGCGGGACTCGGCGGACGCCGCTTCCCGCGCATGGTCGGCGGCGCGCCGCGAGGCCTCGCGCGCGGTGTCCCAGGCGGCGACGGCGTTCTTCTCCGCGTCGCTGGCGGCGAGGGCCGCCCTGGCCGGGTCGGCGTCGGGGGCGCTGTCGTCGAGCCAGCCGGCCCGGACCGCCTCGGTGGTCTCCTGCTCGACCTCGGACAGCCGCTGGCGCAGATGCCCGACCTCGCTGCGGGCCCGCTGCGCGGCGGTGGCGGCGGCCGTCGCGTCGGCGTGCGCCGTCTCGCCGGCCTCCTGGAGGCCCGCGGACCGCTCCTCCTCCTCGTTGGCGAGCGCCTCGGCGCCCTCGGCGGCCCGGTGCAGCGCGCGGACGAGATCGACGGCGGCCGTGGCACGGGCCGCGAGCGCGGGAGCTGCGTCCCGTTCGGCCTCGCGGATCGCGTCGGCGACGCGGGTGGAACGGTCGGCGGCGGCACGGTGGCGCAGCACGGCCTCGGCGGCCTGCCAGGCGGCGTGCAGGGTCCGCGCGTCGGCGAGCTCGCGCTTCTGTGCGGCGGCCGACTTCTCCGCGCCGGCGAGGGCCAGCGAGGCGTGACGGTAGGCGAGTTCGGCGGCGATCAGGGCGCTGCGCTCACGGGCACCCTCGGCGTGGGTGACGCCGTACGCGGCGGCGGTCACGCGCTGGGCGAGTTCACCGGCACGCACGCGCTCCCGCACGGCCCGCGCGGACAGCCGGCGTGCCAGGGTCCTGGTCCGCCGCTCGGCGCCGGTGTGGATGTCACGCGCGCGTGCCCGTGACCCGGCGGCGTCGACGATCCGGCCGAGCAGATCCGCGGAACCGGCGGTGAAGTCGCGCTCGGCGATGAGCTCGGCCCTGCGCCCCAGCTTGTTGCCGAAGCCGCCGACGAGGTCGGCGAGCCCGTCGGTGTCGCGGGTGTCGGTGACGGCGCGCAGCAGCAGATCGGTGAAGTCGGAGTCCTTCTTGACCGCGAAGAGGCCGGCGGCCTCGCCCTCGTCGGCGTTCATCTCCCGCTGGTAGCGGAAGAGTTCGGGGTCCAGGCCCAGGTCGCCGAGGTGCTCGTTCCAGCGGTCGTGGATCTCCTCCCAGTGCACCTCCAGGTGCGGGTAGGCCTTGCCGGCCTCGGTGATCGCGTCGCGGAAGCCCTTCATGGTGCGCCGCCGCCCCTGCGCTCCGGAGGCGCCCTCGACGGGCGGCCGTACCGAAGTGGCTTCGGCGACGGGCAGGTTGTCGAGGCTGAGCCCCGGTCCCGGCCGGAACGAGTACCAGGCTTCGGCGAACTTCCGCGGGTCGTTGGAGACCTGCCGCCCCCGCCACTCGCTCGCCTTGCCGACCACCACGCACTCACCGGTCAGCGTGTGCTGCCACTCCAGCGCGACGTGTCCGCAGTCGTCGGCGAGCAGGAACTTGCGCAGCACGCCGGAACTGGCGCCGCCCAGGGTGTTGCGGTGGCCGGGGAGCATGACCGAGAAGATCAGCTTGAGCAGCACCGACTTGCCGCCGCCGTTCTCCAGGAAGAGCACACCGGCCGGCGCGGGCCGGCGCGGCGGGCCGACCGGTTCCTCCGCGAAGAACTCCGCCTGGGTGGGCGCGGGGTCGGGCACGGGCTCGCCGACTCCGCGCAGGTCCAGCACGGTGTCGGCGTAACGCGCGCCGGCGGGCCCGATGGAGTAGAGGCGGACCCGGGACAGCTCGTACATGGCGGCGGACTCTCGTAGTCGAAAGGGGGGTGAGGTCGTAAGGGGGAGCCGGGGAGGGCGGGCGGACGTCAGGAGTGGAACGGAAGTCCGGCTCCGGCCACGAGCTCCAGGTCGTCGGTGTCCTCGGCGGGCAGCAGGCTCGCCGTGCCGTCCGTCACCGGGACGATGCCCAGTTCCAGCAGCTCGGCCATGGCCGCGCTGCCCGCCATGTCGCGGACCTGGAGCTGATAGCGGGCCGTCGTCCGGTAGGTCCCGCCGGATTCGTCGCCGGTGCGCTGGAGGAACCCGGAGTCGGTGAGGAAGGCGACGGCCTTCGCGATGATGCCCGTCGTCGAGCCGGCCAGTCTTCGCGCGTCCTTGGTGGCCCCGGTGGAGCTGCGCCGTGCCCAGATCCGCCAGGCCGCCTCCAGTCCGGGCGCGTCGGTCGCCGGGTCGGTGTTCTCGCCGGTCTCCTCGGCCCGCTCCTCCAGGCGCCTGCAGGCCTGTCGTACGAACGCGTCGACGCCGTTGACCGAGACGCGCCCGATGTATCCGTCGTCGGCGAGGTCCTCGGGGCGTGGGAAGGCCAGGGCGGCCACGGCGAGGTGGGCGAGTCCGTGCAGGAACCGGTCCCCGGAGTCGGTCGAGGCGCGGCGCGCGTAGTCGCCCATGCGGACGGCGAAGACCGAGTCCTCGGCGGCGGTCACCGCCATCCCCGCGCGCGGGGACACCTCGAGGACGACGAGCCCGAGGCCGGCGGCCACCGCGTCGGCGAGCCGCGCGAAGGGCGGGTCCTCGCGGTAGCGGCGCAGCAGCTCGGTGTACTCCTGATCGCGCGCGGGCTGGAGTTTGGGCTGGAGCCCGAAGGCGACGAGCCGCGCCGCGTCGGCGGCGTCGGCAGGGGTGACGGGGGCATTCGCCGGTGCGGCGGTGGCCTCCGGTTCACTCCACTCGACGTGCTCGGTCACGGCTGGGGCTCCTTGGTCGAAAGTACGAGGGTACGTGCGGGGGTACGGGCGGGTGCCCCGTGCGGGGCTCGCGGACCGGAGGCGCCCGGCTCCGCAGGACCGGCGTGCGCCTTCACCGGAGCGGTGCGGCCGGTGGCGGGGTTCCGGGGTGTCCCACGGTGCGCGCGCTCTCGCGGTGGACGGTTCATGCCCGGTCCGCCTTCATCCTGGCCGCGTCGAGCAGCGCCATGCCCACGATCAGATCGGCCCCGCCGAACTCCGGGTCGTCCAGCTCGGTCCCGTCGTCCACGGCGAACAGCAGGCGCTCCTCGCCCTGCCGGTAGGCGGTGCCGACCGGCGGACTCGCGGCGTGCACGGCCAGGAGAGCCACCAGGTAGGGCAGCTCGGGATCGCGACGGCGGGCCTCCGCGAGCAGTCCGGACAGCCGGCGGGGCGCGTCGGGCGGCAGGTTCAGCAGTTCCTTGGCCGAGGCGAGCTGCTCCTCGCTGAAGCGGCTGTCGTCCGGTGTGGCGATCAGGTCGGGCTCGGGCATCTCCGCGCCGAGGTGCTCTCGCTCCAGCGGCGGCGTCAGCAGGATGTCGACGAGATCCGCGACCCGTACGGCGACGGGGGTGCGCAGGCCCGTCCCGCACTTGAAGAAGGCGTCGGTGACGCGTAGAGCCCGCTCCACCGGCAGGGGCAGCACCGGCGCGACGAGATGGCCGTAGAGGTCGATCCCCGAGGTGGTCATGGGGGTGCCGAAGGCCTGCCGGTCCTGCTCGGCGCGGAACAGCGGGCCGGCTTCGAGCAGGCGGGACTGGAGCTGGGTGTGCCGGCGGATGCAGTCCTTGACTATGTCGACGAGCTCGGCCGCGCGCCGCTTCTGCTCGGGGTCCTCGGACTCGTCACGGGCCTTGCGGATGTTGGTGAGGATCGCGTTCTCGTGGCGGTACCGGTCGGCCACGTGGTCCAGGGCCTCGGCGATCATGTCGGGCACGGCCTGGAGCCAGTCGACGGCCCTGACGTTGCGGCGGGTGGCGTCGAGGGCCTTGCGCAGCGTTTCCGCGTACTGCACGGTCCGGTAGCGGGCCTGCTCGGCGGCGAGCTGCGCGTCGGCCAGTCGGCCGC
Source organism: Streptomyces sp. NBC_00659 (assembly GCF_036226925.1). Lineage (NCBI taxonomy): Bacteria > Bacillati > Actinomycetota > Actinomycetes > Kitasatosporales > Streptomycetaceae > Streptomyces > Streptomyces sp. NBC_00659. Next base: position 1,967,287 of record NZ_CP109031.1, read on the forward strand.
GGCTGATCAGGACCTCCAGCTTGACCTCTGCGGCGATCTGCGCGCTGGTGACATCGGTGTCGAGGGCGCCGACGAGGACGTTGACCGCTTCGTCGGTCGTACGGAGGTAGACGCTGCCCCCGTAGCCCGGCACTTCCTCGATCAGCTTGAAGTCGTAGTCGCGGCGCACATAGGTGCCGTCGGGTGCGAAGGTGCCGTACACGGCCCGGAAGCCCCGGTCGACGCTGCCGACGTTGATCAGGTTCTCCAGGACCCAGCGGGCCACGCGCTCGTGCTCGGCGACCGGTCGCCCGGGAGCCTGGGCGGCGATACGCGGGATGAGCCTGGCCACTATCTGGTCGTGGTCGGCGCCCGTGTCGAAGTCCATGTTGAGTGTGACGAGATCGATGGCGGCGAGGGCGACCTCGGCCATGCCGTACACCGTGTACTCACCCGCGAGATTCGCCTTGCGCATGTCCAGGTCGTGCAGCGGCGCGGTGCAGGCGAGCGCGCGCAGCCGCCGCGCCAGGCCCTCGTCGGCGGCCGGGCCCGGCGCCGGGCGCCGCGCCGCGCTGAACTGGGGCGGAACGCTGTCCGTCGATGCAGGCGAAGTCACGCTGCACAGAGTAGGTCCTCGGTCCGACAACGGTCGAAACGGCGCAGAAGCGACCGCCGTCCCCGCCGGACCACGAACCGGCCGACCCGGTCGCCGTGGGCACGGCCGGACACACGGACAGCCGCCGTGCGTGTCCGGGCCATGGCACCGGCCCCACGTGGCCGACGCCACACACCGGGCCCAGCCGGCAGGCGCGTGGCGCGAGGCCGTCAGCCGGCGCCCTCTCCCCCGTCGGCCACGCGGTGCGCGTACACCTCGACGAGGCCGGCGAGCGAGTCGTCGAGATATGCCGCGAGGAGGCGCTCCGCGCCGTCCCGGTCGCCGGCCCGCAGGGTCTGGAGGATCTCGTGGTTGCGCGCGAGGTAGGGCTCGTGGAGCCGCTGGGGGTCGTCCACGACGTGGAAGGCGAGACGCAGCTCCGCGAAGACGCTGCGCATCACCTCGTCGGTACGGGCGCTGCCGGCGAGCGCGACCAGTTCGCGGTGGAAGTGGATGTTGGCGGTCGCCACTCCTTTCCAGTCACCTTCGCGCGCCGCCCGCTGCCCGGCGGAAACGGCTCCGGCGATCCCCTCCACGGCATAGGGCGGCGCGCCAAGCCCGCGGACCACGGCGCACTCGACGAGGGACCGGGTGCGGTAGATGTCCTCGACGTCCTCGACCGTGAGCACCCGTACGAAGACCCCTCGGTTGAGTTCGTGCACCAGCAGCCGCTCGTGCGTGAGCAGCCGGAACGCCTCGCGCAGCGTGTTGCGGGAGACCCCGAGGGCGCCGCCGATGCTGTCCTCCGACAATCGCGTCCCAGGCGGGAAGAAGCCCTCGGCGATCCGGCTCCTGAGGATGTCCGAGACCCGCTCGGCGGTGCTGGTGCGGCCCAACAGGGCGCGATCGTCGGCCAGTTCCGTCAGCTCTGCCATGCCCGGAATTCAACCGCAGACACGAGAACGAAACAACACGGGTATTGAGGGATCGTTCAACGATCCTCTACCTTGTCGGGCAGGCGCTCTCCGCACCACGACGAACTGCCAAGCGTCCAAAGGCTTCCGCACGGCCCGGCTCAGTCCTCATGCACTCTCCGTCCCTCAATGCGAGGTGCCCATGAGCACGACCCCTCCACCCCAGGCCCTGACCCCCGGCAAGCAACCCGTCACAGGTGAACCCACCGCCCCGGAAGGCGCGTTCGGCTGGCTGCGCGCCCTCGGCCCGCAGGGCCGGCGCGCGTTCGGCGGCGCGTTCGGCGGCTACGGCCTCGACTCGTACGACTACTTCACCCTGCCGCTGAGCATGGTCGCCCTCGCGGCGTACTTCGGCCTCGACAGCGGCCAGACCGGCCTGTTCACCACCGTCACACTGGTCGTGTCCGCGGTCGGCGGTGCCGTCGCGGGTGTGGTCGCGGACCGGATCGGACGCGTCAAAGCGCTGATGATCACGGTGATCACCTACGCGGTGTTCACCGTGGCCTGTGGCTTCGCGCCGAACTACGAGACGCTGCTGGTGTTCCGTGCGCTTCAGGGTCTCGGCTTCGGCGGCGAGTGGGCGGTCGGCGCCGTCCTGGTCGCCGAGTACGCGAGCCCCCGGAACCGCGGGCGTACGCTCGGCGCGGTCCAGAGCGCCTGGGCCGTCGGCTGGGGCCTCGCCGTGGCCGTCTACACGCTGGTCTTCCAGCTTCTCGACGACGACCTCGCCTGGCGCGTGATGTTCTGGACCGGCGCGCTGCCCGCTCTGCTCGTGGTCTGGGTCAGGCGCGAGGTGCGGGACGCGCCCGAGGCGGCCGCGGCGCGCGAGAGGAGCGCCGGCAAGGGGTCGTTCGCCGCGATCTTCAGGCCCGGCACGGCCGAGGTCCCGGGCCTGCTGCGCACCACCTTCTTCGCGGTCCTGCTCTCCACCGGTGTCCAGGGCGGCTACTACACGCTGGCCACCTGGGTGCCCACCTATCTGAAGACGGAGCGTGGACTGTCCGTCGTCGGTACCGGCGGCTATCTGACGCTCCTGATCTCCGGAGCCTTCCTCGGCTACCTCACCGGCGGTCTCCTCACCGACAGACTGGGCCGCAAGCGCAACATCCTGCTCTTCGCGGTCCTCTCCGCGGCCTGCGTCCTCGCCTACGCGAACATCCCGAGCGGCGCCAACACCCTTCTCCTGGTGCTCGGCTTCCCTCTCGGCTTCTGCATGTCGGCGATCTTCAGCGGTTTCGGCTCGTTCCTCAGCGAGCTGTACCCGGTGGCGGTGCGCGGCACGGGACAGGGCTTCGCGTACAACACCGGGCGTGCCGTCGGCGCGGCCTTCCCCACCACGGTCGGTTTCCTGGCCGACAGCTGGGGCGTCGGCGGAGCGCTGGTCTTCGGCGCGATCGGATACGCCCTCGCCGCGCTCGCCCTGACCGGACTCCCCGAGACGCGTGGCAAGGATCTCCTGTGAACGACACCGTCCAGGTCCGCCCGCCCGCCCTGCCCGGGGACGGCTCACCGGGCCCGCTGAAGACCCCCGGCCACGCGCGCGCGTGGACCCCCGGGAGGGCCCGCAGGCGGTTCCGTTCGGGGCTGTCGGTTCCCACCGCCGGGATCGCCGCGGGCCACGCCCAGGCCAACCTCGTGTCGGTGCCCGCCGACTGGGCGTACGAGATGCTGCTGTTCTGCCAGCGCAACCCGAAACCGTGTCCCGTCCTCGACGTCACCGACGCCGGTTCCTGGACCACCGTGCTCGCCCCGGGCGCCGACCTGCGCACCGATCTGCCGGGCTACCGGGTGTGGGAGCACGGCGCGTTGGCGGCCGAGCCCACGGACGTCGTCGACCACTGGCGGTCCGACCTGGTGTCGTTCCTGATCGGGTGCAGCTTCACCTTCGAGTGGGCGCTGAGCTCCGCGGGTGTCCCGCTGCGCCACATCGAGCAGGGCCGCAACGTCTCGATGTACGTGACGACGCGTCAGTGCCGGCCGGCGGGGCGGCTGCGCGGCCCCATGGTCGTGTCGATGCGTCCGGTGCCGCCCGAACACCTGGGCACGGCGATCCGGGAGAGCAGTCTGCTGCCCGCCGTACACGGCAGTCCGGTGCACTGCGGCGACCCCTCGGGGCTGGGCATCGAGGATCTCTCGCGCCCCGACTTCGGCGATCCGGTGGTCGTGGCCCCGGACGACATCCCGGTGTTCTGGGCCTGCGGAGTGACGCCGCAGGCTGCCGTGATGGCATCCCGTCCGCCGTTCGCGATCACCCACGCGCCCGGCCGGATGTTCATCACGGACACCCGTGACGAGCAGTACCGAGTGGCCTGAACGGGCCGGAGGAGGAGGAACGGCAGCCCATGACCCCCATCGATCTCAACGCCGATCTCGGCGAGGGCTTCGGCCGCTGGCGGCTGACCGACGACGAACAGCTGCTGTCCGTCGTGACCAGCGCCAATGTGGCCTGTGGTTTCCACGCCGGGGACGCGGCCACCATGCGGCGGGTGTGCGAGCTGGCGGCGGAGCGGGGGGTACGGATCGGCGCCCAGGTCTCCTACCGTGACCTGGCGGGGTTCGGGCGGCGGGCGATGGACGTGCCGCCCGACGAGCTGGCGGCCGAAGTGGCGTACCAGATCGGCGCCCTGGAGGTCTTCGCGCGCGCGGCGGGTTCGCGGGTGGCGTACGTGAAGCCGCACGGCGCGCTCTACAACCGGGTCGTGCACGACGAGGAGCAGGCGGCGGCGGTCGTCGACGGTGTCCTGCTGGCGGGCGCGGATCTGCCCGTGCTCGGTCTCCCGTCCTCGCGCTTCCTGAAGATCGCCGAGGGGGCCGGGCTGCCCGTCGTCCCGGAGGCGTTCGCGGACCGCGCGTACACGGAGGAGGGCACGCTGGTGCCGCGTACGCAGGAGGGCGCGGTGATCACGGAGGCCGAGGCCGTCGTCGAACGCTCCCTGGGCCTCGCGCGCTCCGGGGTGGTCACCTCCCGTTCCGGGGAGCGCGTGCAGGTCCGCGCGCGCTCCCTGTGCCTGCACGGGGACACACCGGGCGCGGTCGAACTGGCCCGCCGGGTGCGAGCCCGGCTGGAGTCCGCGGGCGTGCTCGTGCGGGCGTTCGCGTGAGCGCCCGGCCCGCCGACGGCGGGAGGGCCCCGGTGCCGCCCGGCGTCGACGTGACAGGCCCCGGCCTGAAGACCCTGCCCGTCGGCGACCGGGCGCTGCTGGTCGAGGTCCCCTCGGGGGAGGCCGCCCAGGCACTGCACGCCGAGCTGCTGCGACGCCGCGCGGACGGCTCGCTGTCCGTACGGGAGATCGTCCCGGCGGCCCGCACGGTGCTCCTGGACGGCCTGGACGACCCCGGCCGGCTCGCGGAGCTGCTGCCCGGCTGGGAGATCCCCCCGCTGACCGCGCGCGCGGACGACACCGTCGAGATCCCGGTACGGTACGACGGTCCCGACCTGGCGGATGTGGCTGCCCTGTGGGGGGTGGCGGTGCGCGAGGTGCCGGAGATCCACGCCGCGGCCGGGTTCCGGGTCGCCTTCTGCGGGTTCGCGCCCGGCTTCGGCTATCTCACCGGACTGCCGGCACGGTACGACGTGCCGCGCCGGGCGACCCCGCGCACGGCGGTGCCCGCGGGCTCCGTGGCGCTGGCGGGCCCGTACACCGGTGTGTACCCGCGCAGTTCGCCGGGTGGCTGGCAGCTCATCGGCACGACGGACGCGTTGTTGTGGGACCACGCGCGCGTACCGGCCGCGCTGCTGGCCCCCGGCGCGCGGGTGCGCTTCGTACCGCAGAGGTGTTCATGAGCGACCGGGCCCTCGCGGTGGTGCGGGCCGGGGCCCTGACCACCGTCCAGGACCAGGGGCGGCCCGGGCACGCCCATCTCGGTGTGCCGTGCTCCGGAGCGCTCGACACGCCCGCGGCGGCGCTGGCCAACCGGCTCGTCGCCAACCCGGCCGAGGCCGCCGTACTGGAGACGACGGTCGACGGCTGTGCCCTGCGCCCCCGTTCGACGGTCACGGTGGCCGTGACCGGAGCACCCTGCCCGGTACGGGTGGACGGCCGCCCGGTCGCCTGGGGGGCTCCTGTCCGGGTGCCCGCGGGGGCGCTCCTGGACGTCGGCTCCGCGCGCGCGGGGCTACGGAGTTATGTGGCCGTGTCCGGCGGCGTGGCGGTCGATCCGGTGCTCGGCAGCCGCTCGACCGACCTGCTCTCGGGGCTCGGCCCGCCACCTCTGACGGACGGCGCGGTGCTTCCCCTGGGCACGCTTCCCCTGGGGAGTCCCGGCGCCCTTCACGCGCGCGTGGACGTCGTCCCGCACCGCGCCCCGCCCGCCGAGCTGGTGCTGCGCGTGACGCTCGGCCCACGCGACGGCTGGTTCACCGGGCCGGCCCTGCGGACGCTCACGACGCGCGTGTACCGGGTCTCGTCGGCGAGCAACCGCATCGGCCTGCGCACGGAGGGGCCCTCGCTGGAGAGGGCCGTCTCCGGCGAACTCCCCAGTGAGGGCCTGGTGCTGGGTGCCGTCCAGGTGCCGCCCGACGGCCGCCCGGTCGTCTTCCTCGCCGACCATCCGACCACCGGGGGCTACCCGGTGATCGCGGTCGTCCGGTCCGCCGATCTCCCGGCGGCCGCTCAGGCGGTCCCGGGAGCCCCGGTGCGGTTCCTGGCCGTTCGCCGTCGCTGAGGCCGCCGCGGGCCGTGCGCCGGCGAAAGGGGCACCGGCCGCTTCCACCGGTGCCCGCCTCGCGGGCCCGCAGGGCCGCGTCCAGCCGTCAGGCCACGTCCGGCCGCCGGACTTCCTCCGCCCGTCAGGCCACGTCCGGCTGTTCCGCCACGGACAGGGCCGCCAGGGCGGACGCGACGGCGTGCGAGGCGCTCAGGTCGAGGCGGGCGCTGGTGCCCCGGGCCCGGTGGCGCACCTCGGACGCGGCGAGGGTGAGCAGCTGGGGCAGCAGGTCCGTGCAGCGCCTGGCCACCCAGCCCGTTCCCGCCGTGGCCAGCCACAGAAGGCTCGCGGCACGGGTCGGCGCGGGGAACTCGGCCTCGGCCAACGGGGTGATCCCGTCGGCGACGCCCTCCTCGGCGAGCAGCTCGTGGAAGCGCAGGGCCAGTTGACGGTGCCCCAGCTCCCCCGGGTGCAGCCGGTCGGCACTCCACACGGCGCGGTCCTTGAGCCAGGCCTCCTCCGCCGCGTGCAGATGCATCGCCCCGTGCCGCTTCGAGAGGGCGTGCACCACCGCGTTGACCGCGTGCTGACGCCGGGCCAGCGGGCGGGCCAGCGCTCCCGGGAGCCCGAGCATCGAGCCGGGGTCCGGGAGGCAGGCCGTCAGCACGATCGCGTTCCGCGCGCGGAACGCCGCGTACACCGTGTCGAGCCGTTCGGCCACCGAGTGGATGTCGAAGGTGTACCGCAGGGTGTCGTTGACGCCGATCACGACGGAGACGATGTCGGGCTCCAGGGCGAGCGCCGCCGGGGTCTGCCGTTCCAGGACGTCCCGTGTCTGCGCCCCGCTGACCGCGAGGTTGGTGAACCGCACGGGCGCGTCCGCCGGGGCGAGCCCCGGAGCGAGCAGTTCGGCCCACCCCCGCCACCCGTCCCCGACGGGGTCGCCCACACCCTCCGTGAGGGAGTCCCCGAGAGCGACGAACCGAACCGGTCTCATGCGACGCCCTCCTGAAGACGCGGCCTGTTCACGGCCACCGCGTCGTGCGCGGCGAGGAAACCCGTCACGGCGGCGTCCCAGCCGAAGCACTCGGCACGCGCGCGTGCGGCCTGCCTGCGCTCGCTCTCGGCGCGGCCGAGCAGCAGCCGTACCGCGTCCGCGAAGGAGTCCCCGCTGTCTCCGGCGGTGGCCCCGGCGGAGCCGACGATCTCCGGCAGGGCGGAGATCGAGCTGGCGACCACGGGGGTGCCGCAGGCCATCGCCTCCAGGGCGGCGAGCCCGAAGGTCTCCGCGGGCCCGGGTGCCAGGCACACGTCCGCCGAGGCCTGGAGCGAGCCGAGCAGGGTGCGGTCGGATACGTGCCCGAGGAAGGTGACGGGCAGCCTCCGATCCCGGGCGCGCTGTTCCAGCCGGGCCCTGAGCGGTCCGTCCCCGGCGACGACGAGCACGGCCCGCTCACCGCGCCGCAGCAGAGCCTCCAGCGCGTCGAGCGCCGTACCGGGCCGCTTCTCCACGGACAGGCGGGAGCACATGACGAGCAGGACCTGGTCCGCGCGCGCGTGCCGGGCACGCAGCACCGGGTCACGCAGCGCGGGGTGCCGGTCCACCAGATCGACGCCCAGGGGTGCTCGTACGACGTTGCGGGCGCCGATCCGCACGAACTCGCGCTCGGCGAACTCCGTGGTGCACACCACGCGCGCATAGGAGTGAGCCGTGCGGACGTTGAGGGCGTCGGCGGTCCGCCGGGCCATCGCCTCGGACAGTCCCCAGGTGCGCAGTACACCGTCGGCGGTCTCGTGGGAGACCATCACGGCGGGCACCCGGGCCCGTCGTGCCCACACTCCGGTCCAGCGCAGGGTGGTCCGGTCGGAGACCTCCAGGCGGTCGGGGGCGAGCGACTCCAGAAGCCGGGCCACCCGCCGCTTGTCCGTGAGGACCCGGTAGCCGCCGGTGCCGGGCAGCAGCGGGCCGGGCAGCGTGATCACCCGTCCCTGCCCGGTGTCGCGGTCACTCGCGCGCTCGCCGGGTATGACGAGGACCGGTTCGTGTCCGGCCGCCCGGTATCCGGCGCCCAGCTCCCGCAGTGCGGTGCGCAGCCCTCCGGAGGAGGGGGCGACGAAGTTGGCGAGCCGTACGATGCGCAGACTCATGCCGCCACCAGCTTCCGTGCGGAGAGCACATCCTCGTAGTGAGCGATGAGCTGATCGCCCACCGCGGCCCAGGTACGGCCCTCGACCATGGCGTGCCCGGCGGCGCCGTAGGCCGCCCGCATCGCGGGATCGGCGACCAGGGTGCGCACCGCGTCCCGTACGGCGTCGGCGTCGCGCGGCGGGACGAGCAGCCCGGTGCGCCCGTGGTCGACCAGGTCGAGCGGTCCGCCGGCGGCGGGCGCGACGACGGGCACTCCGCTGGCCATGGCCTCCTGCACGGTCTGGCAGAAGGTCTCGAAGGGGCCGGTGTGCGCGAAGACGTCCAGCGAGGCGAAGATCCGGGCGAGTTCGTCGCCGGTGCGGCGGCCGAGGAAGACCGCGCCGGGGAGCGCGCCGCGCAAGGTGGCCTCGCTGGGTCCGTCGCCGACCACGACGACGCGGACGCCGTCCATCTCACAGACCCCGGAGAGCAGTTCGACGTGCTTCTCGGGGGCGAGCCGGCCGACGTAGCCGACGATCAGCTCGCCGTTCGGAGCCAGTTCGCGGCGGAGCGCCTCGTCGCGGTGGCCGGGGCGGAAGCGGACCGTGTCGACACCGCGCGCCCAGAGCCGTACCCGGGGCACACCGTGCGTCTCCAGGTCGTGCAGGGCCGCGCTGGACGGGGCGAGCGTCCGGTCGGCCGCGGCGTGCACCGAGCGGATGCGCCGCCACGCGGTGGCCTCGCCCGCGCTGATGTACGTACGGGCGTATCCGGCGAGGTCGGTCTGGTAGACCGCCACGGCGGGGATGCCGAGCCGGGAGGCGGCCGCCATGCCGCGGACGCCGAGGATGAAGGGGCTGGCCAGGTGGACTATGTCGGCGCGGTGTTCGGTGATGGCCGCGGCGACGCGGCGACTGGGGAGGGCTACGCGGACCTGGGGATAGCCCGGTAGCGGAATGGAGGGGACGCGGACGACCGGGCACGGCGCGAGAGCGTCGGGCCCGCTCCGGGTGAATGCGCTTCCCTGTTCGGGGGAGGCCGAGAACTTGGGGGAGGTGGCCGGGGCGACGACCAGGGGAACGTGACCGCGATCGACGAGGTGCCGGGCGGTCTGGAGCGCGCAGTGGGCCACGCCGTTCACATCGGGGGGAAAGGATTCGGTCACGATGACGACTCGCATACGGGTGTTCTCGCCCCGCTGGACGTGGCCGCGTCAACGTGGATCTATGCGAACGATGAACGTCCCGTGAGCGTTGCGCACCGCACCCGTCCAGGTCAGCCCGCGTCCACGAACTACTGACTCCCGGGTCACCGAACGTTCATACGGCCGGCATGTCGGGTCCGATCCGGCTCCGTACCGCTGTCTGGACTTCGGCCTCCTCGGCCGGATCCGCGGCCAGCCTGCGCAACTGATCGACTACGCGCGCGTCACCGGTCTCGGCGTGCCGTGCGGCGATCTCGCGGGTGGTCTCCTCGCAGTCCCAGAGGCACTCGACGGCGAAGCCCGCGGCGAAGGACGGGTCCGTGACGGCGAGGGCACGTGCGGCGCGCTGCCGCAGATGTGACGACGCGGTCTCGCGGTAGATGTGCCGCAGAACAGGGGCGGCGCAGGCGATGCCGAGCCGTCCGGTGCCGTCGACGAGCGTCCACAGGGTCGGCGCGTCGGGGCCCTCGCCCCGTACCGCCTCGCGCAGGGCGGCCAGGACCGGATCGCGGTCCTGTGCGCCGCCCCGGCAGGCGAGTACGCGGCCCGCGGCGGCGCCGAGGGCGTCGGGCCGGTGCGCCCAGCCGCGGGCCCGGTCGACGGCGGCGGCGCTCCGCATCCGTTCGAAGGCGTCGACGGCGGCCTCGGCGACGGGCGTCGACCCGTCCGCGACGGCCGCCTCGATCAGGTCGAGGGCGTCCGGGTCGTTGCCGTCGGCGAGGTAGCGCAGAGCCGTGCAGCGCGCGCCCTCCCCGCCGTGGCGCGCGGCCTCGACGATCTCGGGACGGTCCTCGGGTCCGGCGACGGCGGTCAGGCAGCGGGCGGCGGCGGCGGGGACGTGCAGCGCGGCCCCGCGTTCGATGCCCTGCTGGGCCCACGCGAAGACGGCTTCGACGCTCCACCCGGGGCGGGGCCCCGAGGGTCGCATCTGTCGTTGCCAGCGGTCGAAGGACCCGGCTTCCTGGGCGGCGCGCACACGCGTGGCGATGGACGTACGGGAGTCGTCGGCCCACAGCCGCCACGGCCGTGGCTCGAAGGAGTCGCGTACGACGGCGGCGAGGGCGGCGTCGCCCTCGGGATCGGCCGGGAACCGGGCGAGCACGGGGGCGGCGAGGGCGCGCAGGCCCGCGTCGTCGTCGCGCAGGGCCAGCTCGTCCAGGGCCCAGGCCCAGTTGGAGCCGACCGCGGCGTACCGGCGCAGCAGCGCGAGCGCGTCGCGCCTGCCGTAGGAGGCGAGGTGTCCGAGGACCGCCAGGGCGAGCCCTGTGCGTGACTCGCAGTCGTCGAGGATGTCCTCGGCGTCGAAGAGGTGCCGCTCGATCTCGTCGAGCTCGCCACTCAGATCGAGATAGAGACGGGCGTAGTACAGGGAGCGGTTCTCCACCTGCCAGTCGTGGCGCGGGTCCCTGAGAACGCAGTGGTTCAGTGCCGCGAGCGCTTCGGCCCGCGGTGCGGTGAGTGCGTGCAGCGTGCCGTCGCCGCGGCCCCTCTGGAGAAGGCCGAGCAGGGTTCCGCTGGGCGCTATGACCGGATCGAACATGGGAAACAGCCTCACATCAAGCGTCGACGCAACCGGGATCCTGCATTACCTGGCCGCGTGACAACACGTCGGGGCGCCCGCCGTCTCTTGCTTGCTGTAGACCATCTTCCTCTGCCTCTCGTCGGTGGCCCATGCGGGCCGAGTCACGGCCCGCGCGGTGCGGCAACTTCTGCCCAGCCATCGCGTCCGTGAATCACGTCGTCATGATGACTCGGCGGTTCTTCCTGCCGCGACCGTATTTCCGGCGGCCCCGTTCCGCCTCCCTTTTTTCCTGCGTTTCACCTGGTCAGGGCGTTCGATTCATGACGTGCCGAACAATTCGAGCAGGTCCGTCTTGGCGAACATGCGCGCCGTGTCGACAGCCGACGGGGTGCCCGCGGCCGGGTCGACGCCAGCGGCCAGGAGGACCCGGATGACGGCCTCCTCGCCCTTGAACACGGCCCCGGCGAGGGGGGTTTGGCCGCGGTCGTTGACACGGTCGGCCTCGGCGCCGCGCTCCAGCAGGGCGCGGACCGCGTCGGCGTGCCCGTGGTAGGCGGCGAGCATCACGAGCGAGTCGCCGCGGTCGTTGGTGAGGTCGGCCGGGACACCGGCGTCGACATACGCCACGAGCGCCTCCGTCTCGCCGCGTCGCGCCAGATCGAAGATCTTGGTCGCGAGCTCCACGACCTCGGGGTCGGGGGCTTCGCTCATCTGCCGGACCGCCTCTCACTGCAACCGTTCGGGTGAATCGACAGGGTACTGGCTCCCACGGCACATCACAGGCATCCTCCGCGGCAAAGATCACAAAGTGCACATCGAGCGCAACAGAGCAGCTCAGGCGGCGCAAGGCAGCTCCATCGCTCGGGTGAAATCATCCATTTTTCACCCAGTTGCACCTTTTATCGTATGGATACATGCTGTGATCCTGGAACAACTCATGGTGACCGTCCCCACGAACCAGGAGAGCTCAAATGATTCTGTCCATGTCAGGCGTCGTCCTTCTCGGCATCATCGTCTTCCTCTTCTTCAAGAAGGACGGGCTGAAGGCGTCGCACGCCTTCGTGGCCGCGCTCTTCGGCTTCTACCTCGCCAGCACGGCCATCGCGCCGAGCATCAAGGCCGGCGGGGAGAGCCTGGCGGGCCTCCTCGGCGGGATCAAGTTCTGACGACGTCCCCACCTCGTACGCACCTCCAGGAGACAGCAGTGGCTCGGCGCCCTCTCCCCCGCATCCTCAGCAACGGCACCGCACAGATCGCCAAGAGCCGGGAGCTGGCCCGGACGGCAGCCGACAGCGCCACCGATGTCCTCCATCCGCTGATCACGGTGACCCGTGGACTGCGCCGGCTGGCAGCCGCCGGACGGCGCAAGTGGGCCGCCACACCCAAGGACCGTCGCGGGCCGCTGCTGTTCCTGGTGGCCTCGGTGGTCCTGATCGTGGCCCTGGTGCCGTACGGACCTCTGCTCGCCGTCATCACTTTGATGGCGGCGGCGGCCTGGGCCGGTCGCGAGCGCACCCCACCGCCCGCGACCGGCCCGGACGAGGCGCAGGCCGGACGCCTCCAGTCGCTCTACGAGGCACTCGTCCCGTACTTCTCCACGGCCGACGACCCCGCTCCCCTGTACGCCCACGGCGGCGACTGGGAGAAGGCCTTCGCCTCGTACGACTTCGACGGCGACGGACGGATCTCCCGTCTGCACCTCCACTACCCGGCGTACTTCACGGACGGCGAGCCGGACTCCCGCGCGCGTATCGAACAGCTCCTGCACGCCAAGTCGGGCCGCGGCCGTGAGTACCACTTCGACTGGGACGAGGAGGGCAACGAACTCACCGTCACGGTCCTCGCGCCCCTGCCCACCGACATCGCCGCCCAGCGCTTCGTCACCGCCCCCGGCGAGACGGTCCTCGGATTCACCGATCCGGCCGATGTCCAGCGCACGCTCCCCCTCACCCACGGCGAGGAGCAGCGCGACGTTCCGCCGGTCGTCTGGCGCACGGGCCCCCGCTCCACCGAGCCGCACCTGCTGATCACGGGCGAACCGGGCACCGGAACGACCACCCTCCTGCGCTCCATCGCCCTGCAGTCCCTCCAGTACGGCGATGTCGTCGTCGTCGACGGCGGAGGCACCGGCGAGTACGCGTGCCTGACCGGGCGGGAGGGCGTCCTGGCCGTCGAGTGCTCGACGGGCGGGGCACTCGCCAGCCTGGAGTGGGCGGCGCACGAGACCGAGCGGCGGCTGATCGCCGCGAACCGCGCCCGCCAGGCGGGACATCCCGCCCCCGACAACACCAGGAACCCGCTGTGGATCCTGCTGGACCGACCGAGCGCGCTCGGCCATCTGGCCGCCGCCGACGGGCGCAAGGACCCGCAGTCGCTGCTCCAGGTCCCGCTGCGGCACGGCCGCGCCGCGAACGTCACGGTCGTGGTCGCCGAGCACTTCGAGAACCTCGATTTCCTCAGCGACGCGGTACGCCGGCACACCCGCGCGCGTGTGGTGCTCGGCACCGCCTCGGCCGCTCAGCTGGAAGCGGTCCTGGGCGCGCCCCCGCACACCACCCCGACCCGGGACGTGCCCCCCGGCCGCGGCTACGCGCGCCTGGGCACCGGCCCCGTCCTGCGCCTCCAGGTCCCCGCCACACCGGACCCGTACGACGATGCCACGAGCGAGGCGCAGCGGCGGGCCGTGCTCGCCCTGCTGCCGGAGCGCACGACACCGGCGGACGCGGAAAAAGTGCCCTCCGAGGTCACCGGGGTCGCCGGGGTCGCGGTGGCCGAGGGGTAGGAGTCAGGCACCGACTCCGAGGTCCACGCGTGCGGGCGTGCAGGCGGGGCCGGAAACCCAGGCGGGTCTCCGGCCCCGTCGGCATCTGTTCCTCACCCGAACGTCCCCGGCGTCCGCGCACCCGGATGCCGCCCCGGACTCGGCGCCCGGAACTCGACCTCCCGAACTCGACTCCTGACTCCGCTCCCCGGGTTCCGCTCCCCGGGTTCCGCTCCCCGGGTTCCGCTCCCCGGCCGCCCGTACGGCTACGCCACGAACGTCCGGGGCCCCTCGTCCCCTCCGCTCGCGCCGGTCTCCACCAGCCGGGCCGCCGCCGCCAGCCGCGTCGCCGCCTCGTCCGCGACCGCGCCGCCCACCGTGAACGGCAGCCGCACATATCCCTCGAAGGCGCCGTCCACGCCGAATCGGGGCCCCGAGGGCACCCGCACGCCCACGCGCTCGCCGACCTCGGCCAGCCGCGAACCGGACAGACCGCCCGTACGCACCCACAGGGTGAGACCGCCGCGCGGGACGGTGAACTCCCACCGGGGCAGCTCCCTTCGGAGGGCCGCGACGAGAGCGTCGCGGTTCTCGCGGGCCTGGCCGCGCCGGATGTCGACGGCCTCCTCCCAGCCTCCCGTGCTCAGCAGCCAGTTCACGGCGAGCTGTTCCAGCACGGGAGTGCCGAGGTCGGCGTAGGCGCGGGCGGCGACCAGGCTGCGGATGATGTCGGGCGCGGCCCGCACCCAGCCGATCCGCATGCCCGCCCAGAAGGCCTTGCTGGCCGAACCCACGGTGATCACGGTCGAGCCCGCCGGATCGAAGCCGCACACGGGACGCGGCATCTCCAGATCGTCGTCCAGGTGCAGTTCGCTCATCGTCTCGTCGACGACGAGGACCGTGCCGGCCGAGCGCGCCGCGTCCACGAGCCCGCGTCGCTGGTCCTCGCCGGCGAGCGCGCCGGTGGGGTTGTGGAAGTCGGCGACCACGTACGCGAGCCGGGGCGCGGCGTCGCGCAGGACCTGGCGCCAGCGGTCCATGTCCCAGCCGGCCAGCTCCTCGGCCATCGCGACGGGCACCAGCCGGGCACCGGCCTCCCTCATCAGCTGGAGGATGTTGGCATAGGAGGGGGACTCGACGGCGATGCGTTCGCCGCGGCCCGCGAAGAGATGACAGATCGCGTCGATCGCGCCCATCGCCCCGGTGGTCACCATGATCTGTTCGGGCATGGTGGGGATACCGCGCGCCGTGTACCGCTCGGCGAGCATGGCACGCAGCGCGGGGAGGCCGGCGGGGTAGTCGCCGTGCGTGTGCGCGTACGGGGGCAGTTCCTCCAGGGCGCCCTGGACGGCTCGGGTCAGCCACGGCTCCGGCGCGGGCAGCGCCGCGCAGCCGAGGTCGATCATCGAACCGAGGGTCTCGGGGGGCAGGGGTTCCAGACCGCGCGCGGGCAGCGGATTCCCGGCGGGGACCGCGGTCCAGCTCCCGGCTCCGCGGCGCGACTCGAGGAAGCCCTCCGCGCGCAGCGCCTCGTAGGCCGCGGCGACGGTCGTACGGCTGACGGAAAGGGCCAGTGCCAGTTCCCGCTCGGCGGGCAGCCGCGCGGCGACCGGTACCCGTCCTTCGAGCACCAGCAGCCTGACACCGTCGGCGAGCGCGCGGTACGCGGGCGGACGACGGGTGCCCGGGCCCGCGGGGCGCTCCTGCTGGGAGTTGAGGAGCCGGGCGAGCTGCGCGGCCCCCACCGCCGAAGTCCACTGCGCCATGATTCCAGTCCACCTTCCCCGAATTGGCCATGGTTGAAGCCACTTCTCAAGCCACAGAGTGTCATGCGCCAGGCCACTACCACCACCGGGGGCATCCCTTGTCCACACGCTCCGAGTCCGCACCCGCCGAGACTCCCGGGTCCGGGCGGCTCCCCCGCCGTCTCGTCCAGCTCTACGCCGGGCTCGCCCTGTACGGCGCGAGCGCGGCACTCCTCGTGGAAGCGGGTCTCGGCCTCGAGCCGTGGGGCGTGCTGCACCAGGGCCTCGCCGAGCTGACCGGCCTGACGATCGGTGTCGTGTCGATCATCGTGGGGGCCGCGGTGCTGCTCCTGTGGATCCCGCTGCGCCAGCGGCCCGGCCTCGGCACCGTCTCCAACGTCTTCGTGGTCGGCCTGGCCATGGACGGCACCCTGGCGCTGATCCCGGACGTCCACTCCCTGGCCCTGCGGATTCCGCTGCTGGTGGCGGGCGTTGCGCTGAACGGCGTGGCCACGGGCCTGTACATCTCGGCCAGCTTCGGTCCGGGTCCCCGCGACGGCCTGATGACGGGACTGCACCGGCGTACGGGCCGATCGGTCCGTCTGGTGCGCACGGTGCTCGAAGTGGCCGTCGTGGCGACGGGCTTCGCCCTCGGCGGGACGGTCGGAGTCGGCACGGTGCTCTACGCCGTAGCCATCGGCCCCCTGGCCCAGCTCTTCCTGAAGGTGTTCGCCGCCCGTCCGGCACCGCTCCGCTGCGCCGTTGTCGCCCCAGGTCAACCCGAGCGCGCCATACTGCCCGGGTGAGCACGCGCACTCTTCACCCCTACCTCGACCACCCCGGCCCGATCCCCTTCGCCCACCGCGGCGGATCTGCGGACGGCCTGGAGAACACCCTCACGCAGTTCCGGCGGGCGGTGAACGCCGGATACCGCTATATCGAGACCGACGTGCACGCCACGGCGGACGGCAGGCTGGTCGCCTTCCACGACACGACCCTCGACCGGGTGACCGACGGCGCGGGCCGGATCGCGGACCTCCCCTGGGACGACGTGCGCCAGGCGCGCGTGGCGGGCAAGGAACCGGTCCCCCTCTTCGAGGACCTGCTCGAAGAGTTTCCCGAGACGCGCTGGAACGTCGACGTCAAGGCCGAACCCGCGCTCGTCCCCCTGCTCGACCTGATCGACCGCACCGACGCCTGGGACCGCGTCTGTGTCGGTTCGTTCTCCGAGGCCCGCGTGACCCGTGCCCAGCATCTCGCCGGGCCGCGCCTGGCGACCTCGTTCGGCACCCGGGGAGTACTCAACCTGCGGCTGCGCTCGTGGGGCGTGCCCGCCGCGGTGCGCCGCTCGGCGGTCGCGGCGCAGGTCCCCGAGACACAGTCGGGCGTGCCGGTGGTCGACCGCCGCTTCGTACGGGCGGCCCACGCGCGCGGGCTCCAGGTGCACGTGTGGACCGTGAACGAATCGGAACGCATGCACCGGCTCCTGGACCTGGGAGTCGATGGCATCATGACCGATCACATCGACACACTGCGCAAGGTCCTGGAAGACCGGGGCACCTGGTTCTGAGCCTCCTCGCGCGGTCCGTTCACGGGGAAGCGAGGGCACGGGTGAGCACGGACACCGTGCGGGCGGGGGCGGCCGAGGAGGCCGCGGAGCGCCGGCGAGAACAACGCGGCTGGTACTTCTACGACTGGGCCTGCTCCGTCTACTCGACGAGCGTGCTCACCGTGTTCCTCGGCCCCTATCTGACGGCGGTGGCCAAGCACGCGGCGGACGCGGACGGGTTCGTCCACCCGCTGGGGGTACCGGTCCGCGCCGGCTCCTTCTTCGCGTACGCGGTCTCCGCCTCGGTGATCGTGTCGATCGTCGTGATGCCGATGGCCGGTGCCGCCGCCGACCGCACGGGCCGCAAGAAGCCGCTGCTCGCGGCGGCGGCCTACCTGGGCGCCGGAGCCACCACGGGCATGTTCTTCCTGGACGGCGACCGCTATCTGCTGGGCGGACTGCTGCTGATCGTCGCGAACGCCTCGCTGGCCGTGTCGATGGTGCTGTACAACTCCTACCTCCCGCAGATCGCCCCGCCCGAGGAGCGCGACGCCGTCTCCTCCCGGGGCTGGGCCTTCGGGTACGCGGCGGGCGCCGTGGTCCTGGTGGCGAACCTGGTCCTTTTCACGGCCCATGACAGTTTCGGCGTGTCCGAGTCGACGGCCGTACGCATCTGCCTGGCCTCGGCGGGTGTCTGGTGGGGCGCCTTCACACTCGTCCCGCTGAAGCGGCTGCGCGACCGCCGTACCCCCTCCGCCGGACAGGCGTCCGCACACGGATGGCGGCAGCTGGCCGCCACGGTGCGCGACATGCGCCGCCAGCCCCTCACGCTCTCCTTCCTGCTCGCCTACCTCATCTACAACGACGGCATCCAGACCGTCATCTCGCAGGCCTCGGTCTACGGCTCCGAGGAGCTGGGCCTCAGCCAGTCGACGCTGATCACCGCCGTACTCCTGGTCCAGGTGCTCGCGGTCGGGGGCGCACTGGGCATGGGCCGGCTGGCCCGCACGTACGGCGCCAAACGCACCATCCTCGGCTCACTCGTCGCCTGGACGCTCACCCTCGCCGCCGGGTACTTCCTGCCCGCCGGCGCGCCCGTGTGGTTCTTCGTCCTCGCCTCGGGCATCGGACTGGTCCTGGGCGGCAGCCAGGCGCTGTCGCGCTCCCTGTTCTCGCACCTCGTGCCGAGCGGCAAGGAGGCCGAGTACTTCTCCGCGTACGAGATGAGCGACCGCGGGATGAGCTGGCTCGGCCCGCTGCTGTTCGGACTGACCTACCAGCTGACGGGAAGTTATCGGGACGCGATCATCTCGCTCGTGGTCTTCTTCGTCATCGGCTTCGTCCTGCTCGCGCGGGTACCGGTGCGCCGGGCCGTGCGGGACGCGGGCAATCCCGTACCCGAGAGGATTTAGCGCCGGGGGCCAAAGAGCGGTAGTGTACGCGTTTGGCCTGCCTGCCGTACCGTTACTGCGCGTCAATGATACTGAAGCGTTGGGTGACATCTGATGCCAGATGTGACAAACCGGGCGACGGTGGGTACAACAAGGGGCGGCTACGACGGCGACGCATGACCCATCAACGGGAATCTTTACCGCCGACCGGACGTTGACCGGATGACGACGACAGCGACACCTGTCCTGTGGGCGACAAGCCCGGGAGGCACGATTCATGAGTGAGCGAGCTCTTCGCGGCACACGCCTCGTAGTGACCAGCTATGAGACGGACCGCGGCATCGACCTGGCCCCGCGCCAGGCCGTGGAGTACGCATGCGAGAAGGGGCATCGTTTTGAGATGCCCTTCTCGGTGGAGGCCGAAATTCCGGCGGAGTGGGAGTGCAAGGTCTGCGGGGCCCAGGCACTTCTCGTCGACGGCGACGGCCCTGAGGAAAAGAAGGCGAAGCCCGCGCGCACGCACTGGGACATGCTGATGGAACGGCGCACTCGCGAGGAGCTCGAAGAGGTCCTCGAGGAGCGTCTGGCCGTTCTTCGCTCCGGCGCGATGAACATCGCGGTGCATCCGCGGGACAGCCGCAAGTCCGCCTGACCCCTTCGAGGGTCGAGCGGCATACACCGCACGCCGAGACCGCGAGCACCGTACTTCAGGTACGGGGCTCGCGGTCTCGTGCGTTCCGCCTTCGGCACGGGAAACGGCGCCCCCGAATCCACCGGAAGCCGGAAGTGGGTTCAGGGGCGTCAGGGACGCCGTTTGCCGTAACGCCGCCGGGGCACCGGCGGCGGTACGGCAGGGGGCTGCCGGAGGGGCTGCTAGCGGTTCAGCGGCGGGTAGGTGCCGCCGGGCTCGCGCGGGGCCTCGTCCCTGATGACCTCGCCCTGGACCACCTTGCCGTCGGGGCGATGCATACGAGCCTGCTGGAAGGCGTCGCCGACGGAACCGGGGGCGGCCAGCCGCATCCTGCGCTCGAAAGCGCGCTGTCCGTAGCGGCTGACGCCCTTCTGGACCGGGGGGACCAGCAGCAGCAGGCCGATCGCGTCGGAGATCAGACCCGGGATCATCAGGAGCAGGCCGCCGAGCATCGTCAGGCCGTTGCCCCTGCCGCTGTCGCCGCCCGTCGGCGTGACACCGCCCTGTGCCTGTTGCAGCGTCTGGCTGAGATTGCGGAAGGCCCGGCGGCCGGCCCGCTTGATGACCACGGAGCCGAGGACGAACCCGGCGGCCAGCAGCAGGAACACCGTGAAGCCGCTCGTGGCGCGCGCGACGAGCGTCAGCAGCCAGATCTCCAGCACCAGCCACACCGCGACACCGAGCGGCAGGAACGTGCGCAGCCGCGAGCGCCGCGGGCGGGAGGGGGTGGGGGTCGGAACGCCTGTCGTCATGCTCCCAGTGTGCCTGGGCATGCCTCAGTTCGGGATAAGCGGACGCTCAACCGCGTCGGCGGACGCCTGCGCCCGCCCCGGTGGCACCGCTCACGCCCCCTGACCGTGGCCGGCCGCCGCTCGCCGCGCCCCTCGGCGCGGCTCACGGGCCCGTCGTGTCGCCTGGACGGACCGGTGAGCCCCCGCGCGGTGCCCGGACTGTGTCAGGGCTGCTTGCGGCGGGCGGCGATCCGGCCGACCCGCTCGCTCACACCCCAGGTGGTGACGCGCCACAGCGCCTCCACGAGGATGTCGCGGCTCATCTTGGAGTCGCCCAGTTCACGCTCGACGAAGGTGATCGGGACCTCGACCACGTGGTAGCCCGCCTTCACCGCGCGGCGGGCCAGATCGACCTGGAAGCAGTAGCCCTGGGAGGCGACCTCACCGAGGCCGAGGCCTTCGAGGGTCTCGCGGCGGAAGGCCCGGTAGCCTCCGGTCACGTCCCGGATCGGCACGTCGAGCAGGACACGGGAGTACAGGCTGCCGCCGCGCGAGATGAACTCGCGGGACTTGGGCCAGTTCACCACGCGGCCGCCGGGCACCCAGCGCGAGCCGAGGACGAGGTCGGCGCCCTTGAGCGCAGTCAGCAGGCGGGGAAGTTCCTCCGGCTGGTGCGATCCGTCGGCGTCCATCTCGATGAGTACGCCGTAGCCGTGCTCCAGACCCCAGCGGAATCCCGCGAGGTAGGCGGCACCGAGCCCTTCCTTGCCCTTGCGGTGGAGGACCTGGACGTTCTCGTCGTCGGCGGCCAGCTCGTCGGCGAGCTTGCCCGTGCCGTCGGGGCTGTTGTCGTCCGCCACCAGAACGTGCGCCTCGGGCACGGCGGATCGCACCCGGCCGACGATCTTCTTGATGTTCTCCGCCTCGTTATAGGTCGGAATGATCACCAAGGCCGTGCCGAGCGGACCGAACCGCCTCCCCTGGGCTTCCGCCGCGAGGGTCCCGTCGCCGTCGTTCACTGCTGCCCCTTCGTATCCGTACGCAGGGCTCCACCATAGTGCGCCCAGCCTGCGCCATTGCGTCGCGGCGGCGCTACAGGGGTGTCGATTCGCCAAGAGGCGGGTAAGAGCGGACGCGCCGGAGCGGAAATCGCTCCTTCGGATCGGGGCCCGGCGCCCTTCGGGCCGACCTGGGACCCGCTGGCTGCGGGTCGACCGAAAGCCGTTGTCTACTGAACGTCCGGGCCCCACCCGGGTCGCACCTGCCGACGTGTCGGAACGTTCCCTCGCCTCGCGGCGCCGACGCTGGGCCTGGCTTCCCAGTGGCGGTGCGCCGGTGCGGCGCACCACCCCTGACCCAGCGGCGCCGCGAGGCCGTGCGGAGTTCCCCGGTCGGCCGTCCGGTGGTGGACCCGGCCGAACCTACCCGCCTCCCTCGGCAGGCTGTCAACACTGGCTTGATCTGCGCCTTTTCCGACAAACCCCAGGTCAGCGCCGAGGATGCGCAGGTCGAACGACGGGATGCCGGGCCCTGGAGGAGCACTGCGCACCCGGGGACATCACTCGTTGGGCCGTACGAATACCGTCCGTCCGCCGACCACGGTGCGCAGGCAGACGGGCAGGTCGCCGCCGGGGGTCAGATCCGGGAGTCCCGGTGTGCCCGAGCGAGGGTCGGTGGACCAGCGCGCGACCCGGTCGTCGGGGGCCTGCACCACGAGATGGCCGGTGCGCCACACGGCGTAGTCCGCGGGCGCGCCGGGCACCAGGACCCCCGCGTCGTCGCGTCCGACGGCCCGCCAGCCGCCCCGCGTGTGGGCCGTGAAAGCGGCCCGCACGGACACCCGATGCTCGGGCGTGCGGTGGAAGGCCGCCGCCCGCACGGTGCCCCACGGGTCGAGCGGCGTCACGGGGCTGTCGGACCCGAAGGCCAGCGGCACCCCGGCGCGCAGCAGGGCCGCGAACGGGTTGAGGGTGCGGGCCCGCTCGGCGCCCAGGCGCTGGGCGTACATGCCGTCCTCGCCGCCCCACAGCGCGTCGAAGGCGGGCTGCACGGAGGCGGTGAGGCCGAGTTCGGCGAAGCCCGCGACGGTCTCCGGGGTGAGCATCTCGGCGTGCTCGACGCGGTGCCGGGCGGCGCGCACACGGGCCAGGCCGACCTTCTCGGCGGCGGCGCGGACGCCCTCGGTCACCGAGGCCACCGCGGCGTCCCCGATCGCGTGGAAGCCCGCCTGGAGGCCCGCCTCGGTGCAGGCGACGACATGCGCGGCGACGGCGTCCGCGTCGAGGTGGACGACGCCCGTGTGGTCCGCGTCGAGGTACGGCTCGTGCAGGCAGGCGGTGTGCGAGCCGAGGGAGCCGTCGACGAACAGGTCGCCGGCCGCTCCGAGTGCGCCGAGAGCCCGCGCCTTCTCGACATCGCGGTCGGCCCAGTAGCCGACGACCCTCGGTCCCGGTTCCTCGGCGGCGAGCCGCAGCAGTCCGGTGAAGTCGTCCTCGGAGGAGATCTCGGGGCCCGCGCACTCGTGCACGGAGCCGATGCCGAGCGAGGCGGCGTGGGCGAGCGCGGCGCGCTGGGCCTCGGTGCGCTGCGCGCCGCCGATCGCGCCGAGCGCCGCCGCGCGCACGGCGTGGTGGGCGTCACGGGTCAGGGGGCCGTCGGGCACGTACCCGGCGAGCGCCGTGACGCCGGGGACCAGGTCCAGGAGGGCGGTGGTGGCGACGGCGGAGTGCACGTCGATACGGGAGAGGTACAGCGGACGTCCGCCGGTCGCGGCGTCGAGTTCGGTGCGGGCCGGGGGACGTCCGCCGGGCCAGCGGGCCGCGTCCCAGCCGTGGCCGAGCAGCACGCGGTCGGCCGGACGGGCGGCAGCGAAATCACGGACGAGGGCGAGCGCCGCGTCCAGGGACGGCGCGTCGGACAGGTCGAGGCCGGTGAGGGCCAGTCCGGTGGCGGTGGTGTGCACATGCGCGTCGGTGAACGCCGGGGTCACCAGGGCGCCTTCGAGGTCGACGACCTCGTCGACACCGTCGGCGAAGGCGTCGGCCGCGCCTTCCGAACCGACCCAGGCGACTTGCCCCCGTTCCACGACCATGGCGGTGGCGAAGGGGTCGGCGGGGCTGTGGACTTCTCCACCGCGCAGCAGCACGGTGTCCGACGGGGCGGTGCTCTCACTCATGGGAACAGTCTCGCGCCTGCGGGCGGCCGGTCGTCGCCCGGGTGGGGTCGGCACGGCGTGGCGGGCGGGTGCGCCCGTCCGTCCGGAGGGATCCGCGTGATCGCGCGCCCGGGTCCCGGCTGTCCCTCAGATGCGGGGTGGGCGGGATTCGTACGGCGTCGACAGGACGACGGTGGTACGCGTCGACACACCGGCGAGTGCCCGCAGCCGCCCGAGGAGTTCCTCGAGTTCGTGCGGGGTCGAGACACGCACCTTGAGGATGTAGTTCTCGTCGCCCGCGACACTGTGGCAGGCCTCGATCTCCGGGACGCCCGCGAGGCGTTCGGCGATGTCGTCGGGGGCGCTGGGGTCGAACGGCTTCACCGAGATGAAGGCGGTCAGGGGCAGCCCGACGGCCTCCGGGTCCACGACCGCGGCATAGCCCCGGATGACGCCGCGCTGTTCGAGACGGCGCACCCGCTGATGCACGGCGGACGTGGACAGGCCCGTGGCCTTGCCCAGGTCGGTGTAACTCATCCGCCCGTCTGCGACGAGCAGCTGCACGATCTGTCGGTCCAGCTCCTCCATGGCGCAAGAACCTACAGGGCCGCCGATCCCCCCGGATACCTCAGCGGCGCAGGTCATACCCGCTTTGTGATGTGGACGGGCGTCGCTCGCACGTCATCCGGCCGCCAAGTCCCGCGGGGCGCCGGGCATCTGCGGACGGCATGTGACGAACGACACATGAATGCAACCGCGTCGGCGATGTTCACGTGATTACCTCGGAGACCGGACGGGAAGTGCTTGCTGTGGTCGAGGTCGCAGCGCCTTGTCGGCCCACCCGAGGGGGAGAATCCCATGCAGAGTCTTAAGCGCCCTGGTCGTACCGCACCCAAGCGGCAGCAGGCCGTTCTCGAACCCGAGCCGGAGGGCGTCGAATCCGACGACCTGGACGGTGACGAGTTCGACGCGTACGACACGTTCGAGATGTACCGGGTGATCTGCCCGGACTGCGCGCAGCCCATCGCGCTGCTCGCGGACGAGGAGGTCCTGCCGGAGCACGCCCTGTGCGCCTCCCCGTGGAACCCGTTCGGGCTCACCGTCTGTTCGGGCACGGGCCGTGCGGCCGCCGAGGCGCGGTCCGCGGACGACTCCGCGGAACCCCAGCAGCAGGACACCGCCCTCCTGTTGACGCTCCCTCAGGGCCTGAACTGGCGTACGCAGCCGTTCTCCCACGTGGGCGGTCCGGGCTCGGTCCCCAGGCGGGCCTCCGAGATGCGGCGCGCGGCCTGACCGCTCGGCACGTTCGGCGGGTGTAGCCCGCTTCGTCCCAGAAGCTGCCCTGCACCATGGCCCGCAGGCTGCCGTGGTGCAGGACCAGTGCGTCCGGGTCCGGGGGACGCTCGCCTCGCCGAAGTGCCCCTGGCGGCAGGCGACGTGCGGCATGCCGATCGCCTGCCGCACGTCGCCCGCAAGGACGCGGCCCCCCGGCAGCGGAATTGACGGTTCGTCAGATGCCTGTGTCGGATGCCTGCCAGGGGCCGACGCAGCGCACCTCCGCGGGGCCCTCGCAGGGGTCCCGTCGCGAACACACACCCGATTCCACGTGCGGGTGACCTGTCCGCCTGCCCGCACGTTGCCCCGGCATGAGCCCCACACCTTCCGCCACCGGGCGCCGCCGCCGGATCCTCGTCCCGGCTCCGGCGGAATCGGTTCACTGGGTACCGCCGCCACCGCCACCCCCGCCCGCTCAGGATCCGCCCATCTACCGCGCCCTGATGCGCGCCTGGGCCGATCGCGGCCGCACACTGCCGGGGCACCACGACCCCGAGTGGGTGCGCCTGTCGGCGCCGTCGGTGATGTACGCGTACGGGCAGTTCGGCGCGCTCACGGAACCGCGGGGGGAGGAGCGCTTCACCCCGGGCCGGGACCCGCGCGGCGACGGCCGGCTCGACGCGTCCCGGGATCCGCGGAACGAGTTCGGCATGAGCGCGGAGCCGCGCGGCGACCTCAGCCCGTCCCGGGACCCACGAGGTGCCGTGCGATGACCATGCGCTGGATCTGGTTGGTGCCCTCGACGATCTGAAGCGCCTTCGCCTCGCGCAGGTACCGCTCGGCCGGGAAGTCGGCGGTGTACCCGTACCCGCCCAGGACCTGGACGGCGTCCGTGGTGACCTTCATCGCCCCGTCCGTGCACAGCAGTTTCGCCATGGCCGCCTGCCGGGAGAAGGGCCGGCCCGCGTCGCGCAGCCGGGCGGCGGACAGACAGAGCGCGCGGCCGGCCTCGACCCGGGTGGCCATGTCCGCGAGCAGGAAGCGGAGCCCCTGGAAGTCCGCGATCCGCCTCCCGAACTGGCGTCGGACGGTGGCGTACGCGACCGCCTCGTCCAGCGCGGCCTGGGCCAGACCTGTCGCGCAGGCCGCGATGCCGAGCCGCCCGGAGTCGAGTGCCGACAGGGCGATCGCGAAACCCCGGCCCTCGTCGCCGAGGCGGCGGCCGTCGGCGACCCGCACCCCGTCGAAGTGGACCTGGGCGGTCGGCGAACCCTTCAGGCCCATCTTCCGCTCGGGCGGCGAAGCACTCAGCCCCTCGGCGTCGCCGGGCACCAGGAAGGCCGTGATGCCCCGCGCGCCCTCGCCGCCGGTTCGCGCGAACACCGTGTAGAAGTCGGCCACCCCGCCGTGGGTGGTCCACGCCTTGGTGCCGGTGACGACCCAGTCGTCCCCCTGCCGCACCGCCTTCGTCCGCAGCGCGGCGGCGTCGGAACCCGAGGACGGCCCGGAGAGGCAGTACGCGCCGAGCAGACCACCGCCGAGCATCGCGGGCAGGTGCGCGGCCCGCTGCGCCTCGGTCCCGTGGTTCGCCAGCGCGTGGCAGGCCAGGGTGTGGACGCTGACGCCGAGGCCCACGGTGAGGCGGGCCATGGCGAGTTCCTCGAGAACCTGGAGGTAGACCTCGTACGGCTGGCCGCCGCCGCCGTGGGCGACGTCGTAGGGCAGTCCGAGCAGTCCGGACTCCGAGAGCAGCCCGAAGAGCTCGCGCGGAAAGCGCCCGGCGTCCTCCTCCTCGGCCGCGTCCGGGGCGATCTCGCGGCGCGCCATGTCACGGACGAGCGCGATCAGGTCCCGGGCCTCGTCCGTGGGCAGCTGACGGTCCACCGGCCGCGGGGCGGGATCGGGCACGGCGGCGCTCCTCCCTGGTCGGGCACATCGCCGGCGCTCCTCCAGGAGCGACGGCGCCGGGTCTCACCCGGCCCCGCCGATGCTCCCGGTCCCGGTCGCGGAACCCGGCGAACGGCGGCCGTGGCGCCGGGAGTACGCCCGAAAGGAGGACCATCCGCTCATCCGCTCCGGATGCCGGCCAGTCGCCGAGGAGGCCTGCCGATTGGTCCGAACCATTGACAGGGTGGTCTAGTCCTCATACCGTTCCGTCAGTCGTCCCGCCGGGCGTCGGGCGGGGCCACGTACGTGGGATCGAGTTCTTCGACGGCGCGCATCGCGCCCCCCAGCATCTTCACCAGCAGTTCGCGCATGGTGTCGCGCGGCAGCACCGGATGGCCGATCCAGTCGAGGGTGGCTCCCTCCACGCTGTGCAGCCAGCCGAGCAGGGCTATGCGCGGCAGCGGTCCGACCCTGCCCCTGCCGTACGCCCCCTCCGCGATCGTCGCGACGATCGCCTCGCGCACCCCGTCGCGGATCGCCTGCACCTCGGTGTCGAAGCCCACTCCGCCCGCGATGATCGTGCGGTACGCGGCCTGATTGTGCTCGGCATAGAGGAGATAGCCGTCGATCGTGCGCTGGACCCGCTCCACCGGAGGAAGATCCCGACCGTCGGCGGCCCGGGAGACCAGATCCGCGACCGAGTCCTCGACGATGGCGAGGTAATAGCCGCGCTTGGACTTGAAGTAGTAGTAGATCAGCCCCTTGGCGACATGAGCCTGCCGTGCGATGTCGTCCATCGACAGGGCGTCGTACGACGTGTCGGCGAACAACTTCCGCCCGATGGCGATGAGTTCGGCGCGGCGCGCCAGTGAGCGGTCGGTTCCCCGCGCTCGGGGGCGGCCGATCTCGCGCTGTTGACTATTATTCAATTCCGGCCCTGGTCTCCAACTGCCGACGGAACATCCGCAGTATGGCAGAACCGTGCCGACCGTCATCCGGGGGCGATCGCCGCCCTGGCCGTCATGCGGGGCAGCGCGCCGTGGGCCCCTGGCGCCGGCGCCGCCTCAGAGCAGACCGAGCCGTGTCACCAGCATCGCCACCACCACCACGAAGATCCAGCCCAGGACGTGTTCGAGGATCTTCGGGCCGTTGTCCTCGGGGCCTCCGGTACGGGTACGGAGACGAGGGGCGGTGGCGGAACTCGCGGTCATGGCATCTCGCTGACGTAGTGGTGCGGTGACGTCCCCCGCCTCCCGTCGGCTCCCCACCGACCCGACCACCTTGCCACCGGAGCCGCCGTCACCGGTAGAGACCCAGGTCACCTCCGCCGGCCCGGCGGCTCCCGATCCCGCCGGATTCCACCCGGCGGGCCCGCGTGTGCGTCTCGTCACACGGCGCCCAGGACGGCCGGAAGCCCGCCGTCGGCCAGGCTCCGGCCGGCCCACGGCGGGCTTCGGAACGACTCAGGACCGGCCCATGGACGGGTGTCCGGGCGAGCCCGGACCCGCCCGGCGGGGCCGCGCCTCACATCAGCGGATGCCCACCGCCGCGAGCGCCTTGCGCTGACGCGGCGAGGGATGCGCCGGGAAGTACAGGTAGCAGACCCCGCCGGTACCGGAGACGACCTTCCCGGAGGCGTTGTAGCGCTTGGTCCGCAGCCAGATGTTCTCCCACTCGGAGCGCTTGTAGATCCTGCGCACCGCGTCGTCGCCGGGCGACGCCGGGTCGTTGGCGATCACGTCGCCGTCCGCGGTGAACCCTATGACCGTCATGAGGTGGCCCGAGGTGCCGTAACCCGCGCCCGTCAGCTCGGTCTTGAGGAACGACTGGGACGTTATGGCCGGGATGCCGGCGGCGATCAGCGTCTCCAGGTCGGCGAGCGACCCGAGCCGGGTCACCACGCCCTGGAGGTCCTTGTACGTGGCCGCGTAGGCGGCGTTGAAGGGCCAGTTGCCGCAGCCGGCGTACTGGTAGTCGTAGGTGGAGCGGGCCGCGAGGCACACCTGTGGGTCGGTGTACGACGGGTCGACCCAGGCGAGCTGCTCCGCGGTCGGCCTGCGCCCCCAGTACTCGATGATCATCTGCGAGGAGGTGGGGCTGCACCAGGCCTCGCCGCCGTTGTCGTACTCGGGGTACTGACCGGCGTGGATCTCCTGCGAGTAGCGCGGAACGTTCAGTTCCCGGGCCAGGCCCGGGGCCGAGGCGGGGACGGTGAAGCGGTCCGGGATGTCGGAGCCCATCGCGCCCAGCCGCCACACGGTGGGCGTGATCCTGGTACCCGGGGTGCGGTAGAGGGTCAGGCGCAGCCGGTACGAGACGAGGCGCAGGCCGGAGGCGGCGTCGTCGATGGAGAAGGTGTCCGTCCAGATCGTGCTGCGGCCGTCGGTCTGGTCGTCCACGGAGGTGCGCCTGATGTCCTGGTCACCGGAGGCCCAGCGGCCCATCACGTACCAGGGCGTGTCCGTGCCGTCGGAGTAGGTGCCGGTCAGCTCGACCTGGAGCCAGGTGCCGGCCGGGGTGTGCGCGTTCCAGGAGGAGATGACCTCCGTCGAGGGGACGGCGAGACGGTGGACCGGCGAGGTCCAGGTCGCGTACTCCCAGGTGGCGGTCCTGCCGGTGTGCGGGTCGGTGTAGTCCGTCGTGCCGGCCGGGGCTGCGATCACCAGCCCGGGGCGGACGCCCGGCACGGCCCGCGCGCCGTGCACGCTGCCCGCGCGCCAGTCGCTGTACGAGGTCCAGGCGCGGTTGTCGACAAGACGGCCGGGCGCTCCGGTCCGGCGGGCCGGAGCGGCGGCGGCCGGCGGGCCCACGGCCCCCACCGTCGCCGCGGCCACCGCGGCGGCCAGGACGATTCTGCGGGACGGCTGTTCGGCTCTGCTCATGGGTGGAGAACCCCCAGGTGTCCGGAACGGGCGGGCCCAATGCTCTGTCGTGCGCCAACTATGGACGCCGGAGGGTGACTTCTGCCAGCACTTCGGCCCGTGCCACGCCCACCAATATTGGTCGGGACCACTGGCATGACCTGGGGCGCCTCGGTCCACGGCCCCTCGGCCCGGCGGGTGCCGGGCCGAGGGGCGGGCGGTCAGACGAGGTCCATGGCTGCGACCTCGTCGGGGCGGCCGTAGCTGACGGGGCCCTGGAAGCGGCGGCGCGCCGTGGCGAACCACCACACCGTCGCGACGATCAGCACCACGGCCAGGGCGATCGAGGCGTAGTTGAAGTTGTCCCCGGTGATCGGTGAGACCTGGGGCAGCATGAAGAGCACGCTGCTGGCGAGGATCCAGGTCACGGCCACCCAGCCGACGGGCTTGCTCCAGCGGCCCAGGTTCCAGGGGCCGGGCTGGAACTCGTCGCCGAGCCGCAGCCGCAGGAAGACCGGAACGGCGTAGGCGAGGAAGAGTCCGACGACGTTGACGCTGACGATGGCCGTGAACGCGGTGTGCGACCACCATCCGGGCAGGACGAGGACCAGCGAGCAGGCGACCGCCAGCCATACGGCCTTGACGGGTGTACGGGTGCGCGGCGAGACGGAGTGCCACCAGCGGGAGCCCGGCATCGCGCCGTCCCGGGAGAAGGCGAAGATCTGCCGGGTGTTGCTGGTCAGGTTGGCCAGCCCGCAGAACAGCATGGAGCCGATCACCACGAGCAGGATGACCTTAGCCATGCCCATGCCAAGTCCATCGATGAGGATCTGCACGGGCGGCGCCGACGATCCGGCGACCCGGTCATAATCATGAATGCTGTACACAAGGGCAAGCATCAGGATGAGCCCGGTGATCGCCGAATAGGCGATCGAACGGGTGATCCCCTTTGGCGCGTTGACCGTGGCCCGCACCGTTTCCTCGGACATGTGGAAGCTGCCGTCGAAGCCCGTGAAGGTCCAGCTGGTGACCAGCAGACCGAGCATCCCTCCGTAAATCCCGTTCGTGAAACCGGTGTTGTTCGCGAAATGCGTGACGAACGAGGCCGACTGGTGGTCGTCGGGCATCACGATGAGTGTGCTCACGATCACGACGAGTCCGACGAGCAGCCACCACACGGAGATCCGGTTGAGCACGGCGACGAGCTGGACGGTGTAGGTATTGGCCAAACCCTGGAGCACGATGATCACCGCGGTGATCAGGACCGTCTGCTGGGCGGTCGGCTCGTACGAGTGCCACTGCAGGGCGACGAACGCCTGGATGAAGGTGGCGGCCGCGTATCCGGTGGCGGCCGTGCCTCCCACCTGACCCACGAAATTCAGCCACCCCGTGTACCAGGACCAGGCGCCCTTGTGCCGCTTGGCGAGCTTGCCGGCGGAGAAATAGAGCGCCCCGCTCGTCGGATAGGCGGAGGCGACTTCCGCCATCGCGGCACCGATGAAGAGCACCATCACGGATACGCCGATCCAGCCGAACACGAGAACGCGAGGGCCGCCTGCATTCAATCCGAAACCGAAGGACGAGAAAATACCCGAAATGATGTTGATGATCGTGAAGGATATCGCGAAGTTGTCGAATGCCTGGAATCGACGGGTGAGCTTTCTCGGATATCCCATCGCGTGAAGCGTGGCATCGTCGTCGAAGGCGGCGGAATCATTTCCGACGTCGGTTCTCCGACTTGGGGCCGATATTCGTTCCGACACAACTGACCTTTCTCTCGGGGGTCGATGAGGACGTCGGGGAGGGCCGCCGGTCAGCCGGCCCCCGGCACGGGCAGGCCGCAGGCGCGGCGGGCGCGGGAGAGCTGCTCCTCGGGTTCGCCGAACACGCTCCACGGCATCCGGCAGGCGTACGGCCCCATCGCCATGAGCACCGCGCGGGCCTCGAACTCGCGCTGCGCCATGAAGAGCGCGTGCGCCAGGTACGCCAGATCGAGCACCGGCGTGAAGCGGTATCCGGACGCCTCAGGCAGCCAGTTCTGGTAGATCGCGAGCGCCGTGGAGCGCCACTGCGGCTGCTCCCAGGTGCGGTCGACCAGGAGCTGCGTGGGGTTGTAGCTCTCCACCAGGGCCACCAGCGGCAGCAGCCGAAGGGGCGAGGAGGCGGGGGCACGCTGGCTCAGGAAGGCGGCGACGTCCCAGGCGGCGTTCACGGAACCGCCGTAGCGCGTGAAGAAGAAGGCCAGGAACCGGTGATGGCCTTCACGGTTCCAGGGGTCGAGGCGCAGGACGTGCGAGAACAGGCGCCAGGGGCCGAGAGGCTGGGTCAGCAGCCCCTGCGGGGCCGGATCGCGCAGGTCGTGCAGCCGGGCCATGGACAGCCGGGCGACCCAGGGCGTGGGATCGGCGCGGTCCATCACCGCGGCCCGGTCGCAGGCGGTCAGCGCTATGCGTTCCAGCGCCTCGGCCCGGTCGTCCTTGGCGTCGGCCGCGCGTAACGCCCGCAGCACGGCCACGCGGGCCCACATCAGGGCGGCCTCGGGGGTCTGTTCCTCCGCCAGCCAGCGTTCGGTGAGATCGGAGTCGGCGGCCTCGGAGGCGAGGACCAGGGACCGATGGGCCCGTAATCCGTAGTCGGAGCGGGTCTCCTTCAGAGCTTCGTGGGCCCTCAGATAGCGGCCGGCTCTGACGTCCGTGCAGACGCTCGCGAGTCTGCGGTCGTCGGCCGCCGGATGCCACACATACTGCCCCTCGAATAAGCCCGCGGCCATCTTCCCCAGTCCATCCCCGTACGACGCTTGCGTTCCCCGACAGGAACCCTACTCAGCATCTACGAGTACCGGAACGTCCTATCCGAAATACCTCGTTCCGTGGGGCCGGGAATTTTCGGCGCGGCCCCCGAAGTTCTTGAGGATTGTTCAATGAATGGTTCAATACGACACCATCCTGAACCCATGGATCCGCTGTGGACGGCGCCTCGATAGAATGTTCCACAGGACTGTGCCAACCTCGCACCTCACCCCGGGAAAACCCATTCACGACCTCGCCTCACGGCTGCGCCGGCTGCCGCCCTCCTGCGGGCCCGTCCGCCTCGTCGGCGTGGACGGTCACGCCGGCTCCGGAAAGACCACGTTCGCCGGGAGACTGGCGACGGCACTGGGCGGGGCGCCCGTCCTGCACCTCGACGACATCGCCACCCACGAGGAGCTCTTCGGCTGGACCGAGCGCCTGCTGAGCGGGGTGATCGAGCCGTTCGGGCGCGGCGAGCCAGCACGCTACGCCCCCTACGACTGGACGACCCGGGAGTTCGGACCGGTGTGCGAGCTGCCGGCCGCGCCCGTGGTGCTCCTGGAGGGCGTCGGCGCGGGACGCCGTGCGCTGCGGCCGTGGCTCGCGCGACTGCTGTGGATGGAGTTGCCCCACGAGCAGGCCTGGGCGCGGGGACGGCGACGGGACGGGGAGGCACAGAGCGAGTTCTGGGACGGATGGGTCCGCGCCGAGCGCCGGCACTTCGCCGAGGACCCCACGCGACCGTTCGCGGACCATGTGGTGCGGCAGTGTCCAGAGGGATACGAGGTGCTACGGGGGCCTGCTGGGACGGCTGGACCGGACCAGTTCATCACGCACCGTGATGGACCATCCGCAGCGTGCTGAAGTTGTGAAGACCCACTCCGGAGAAGTTGCCTCAGTGCCCCAACTCTGCTTGACCAGGGGGCCGTACAGGTCTTACGTTCTGAAGCAGCGGCCCTTCGGGAGCCGCCCGCAGTCGCGAAGCCCCCGGTTGTTCCCCCGTGATCGGGGGCTTCGTTCTGCCCACACCCTCTCTTTCCGGACGCCCCACGGCGTGATTCGCTCACCCTGGGTCACCGTTCGCAGTGCGCCCCATATGCTCCCACCTCGTGGAACGGGCTGTGCGGCACCCTTCGGCAGGCCCGTCCACCGCAGGTACGATGCCTCTCGGTGCGACTTTCGGACGGTTGCTGTGCCGCACCGCTTCAACTCCCGTCCGCGGCACAGTCGTTCGACCAGAGCTGCCGACGGGCACCGGCCCGGCGGCAAGGGGATGTCCTGATCCGCGAGGCACTCCCCGACCATCGGGGGCACGGTTTGTGGGGGACGGATGGACTTCGGCACGCAGGGCCCCGAGGCCCCGGCCGACCTCGCCTGGCTGCGGGGTGTGGACGCCTACACGATGGGCGCCTACCCGCAGGCGGAGGAGGAGTTCCGCGCCGCGGTCCGGATGGACCCCGGCATGGCGGACGGCTGGCTCGGACTGCACGCGCTACGGGTGGACACGACGACCGCGCTGCTGCGGATGTTCCGGCACCGGGACCGCTTCGGCGAGCAGCGCTCCCGCCACCGGCGCACCCTCAACTCCTGGTACTGGCTGGGCTGGTGGGTCCAGCCGGTGCTGGAGAGTCCGCGCGACCTGCTGCTCGCGCACGCCTCGCACTGGCTCGACGGGCGTCATGTCCCCGAACTGGACCGGGCGTTGGCCGGGCTGCCGCCGGTCGACGCGGACCACCAGGTGCGGTTCCTGCACGCGTGCCGCGCCTATCTGGTCAAGGACTGGGAACAGCTGGTGCGGCACACCGATCCGCTGATCAACGATGCCATGCTCGGCATCGAGGCCGGACTGTTCGGCGGCATGGCGCGGGTCCGGCTGGAGATGTACGGACAGGCCGAGCCGCTGCTGTCGTCCGCGCTGATGCGCTGCCGCAGCGAACAGCCGCAGCGCAAGGAGCTGCGGTACTGGCTGGCCCGCGCCCACGAGGGCACCGGACGGTCCGCCGCCGCGCTCCCCCTGTACCGGGCGGTGCACCGGGTCGACCCCTCCTTCATGGACACCTCGGCCCGGCTCGCCGCCATCGCCGAGGGGGACGGGTACGACGATGCCGCCGCCGACCTCGCGGCGATCACGCTCGCCGGGATCGGGCAGGACGTGCTGGAGGGCCCGGACGGCATGGACGCGCTGTTCGGCACCGAGGGGCGCGACCTGAGGCTCCCGGACGCCGATCCGTCGCCGCCCGGCGGGCTGCCGGCCCAGACCGACGGCTTCCGGGAGAAGGCCGTGATCCCGGTGCAGCCGATGCCGGCGGGCCCGACCGACCCCGCCCTGCTCGACGAGGCGCTCGCCGAACTGGAGCGCATGGTGGGCCTAGAACCGGTGAAACGTCAGGTCAAGGCGTTGTCGGCGCAGTTGAACATGGCCAGGCTGCGCACCGGGCAGGGTCTGCCGGTGCAGCCGCCGAAACGGCACTTCGTCTTCTCCGGCCCCTCCGGCACCGGCAAGACCACGGTGGCACGCATTCTCGGCCGGGTGTTCTACGCGCTCGGGCTGCTCGGCGGGGACCATCTGGTCGAGGCCCAGCGAGCCGACCTGGTCGGCGAGTACCTCGGCCAGACCGCCGTGAAGGCCAACGAGCTCATCGACTCGGCGATCGGCGGCGTCCTGTTCGTGGACGAGGCGTACTCCCTGTCCAACTCCGGCTACGGCAAGGGCGACGCGTACGGCGACGAGGCCCTCCAGGTGCTGCTGAAGCGGGCCGAGGACAACCGGGACCACCTGGTCGTCATCCTCGCCGGCTACCCCGAGGGCATGGACCGGCTGCTCGCCGCGAACCCCGGCCTGTCCTCGCGCTTCACCAGCCGCGTGGACTTCCCCTCCTACCGCCCGCTCGAACTGACCTCCATCGGCGAGGTGCTGGCCGCCGAGAACGGTGACATCTGGGACGAGGAGGCGCTGGACGAGCTCCGTTCGATCGCCGGGCACGTCGTCGACCAGGGCTGGATCGACGAGCTCGGCAACGGCCGCTTCCTGCGCACCCTGTACGAGAAGAGCTGCGCGTACCGCGATCTGCGGCTGTCGGGATACCCCGGCACACCCTCGCGCGACGACCTGTCGACGCTGCGTCTGCCCGACCTCATGCAGGCCTACGGGGAAGTCCTCTCGGGCCGGGGCCCGCAGGATCCGTCGGCGATGTGAGAAGGCCCCGGTCCCACTGGGGCCGTTCGACCGTCACGGGTCGTACGGCCCCCGGGAACCGGGGCCCACGCTCGCGGTCAGCTCGCCAGCGCCTCCTCGGCCTGGCCGACGCGGGGGTCCGTGACCCGTACCGGCGTGACATCGCGGTGCGCAGGATCCCGTACCTCGCCGACGAGCAGCTCCAGTACGTCCTCAAGGGCCACGAGGCCGAGGACCTTCCCGGAGCCGTCGGCGACCTGGGCCAGATGAGTGGCGGCACGACGCATCACGGTGAGGGCGTCGTCCAGGGGGAGTTCGGAGCGCAGGGTGGCCATCGGCCGCCACACCTGCTGCGGGACCGCACGCTCCGACCCCTCCAGGTCGAGTACGTCCTTCACATGGAGGTAGCAGCCCATGGAGGCGCCGTTCTCCGCGACCACCGGGAACCGGGAGTACCCGGTGCGCGCGGTGAGCGCGACCACCTGGCCCGGGGTGACCGAAGGGTCCACAGTGACCAGCGAGGCGCTGTCGAGCAGGACGTCGGTGACCGGACGGGAACCGAGTTCCAGGGCGTCCTCGAGGCGCTCCTGTTCCTCGGGATCGAGGAGTCCCGCCTGTCCGGAGTCCTCGACGAGCCGGTTGAGCTGCTCGCTCGTGAAGACCGCTTCGACCTCGTCCTTGGGCTCGACCCGGAACAGCCGGAGGATCAGCTGGGCACAGGCGCCGAGGCCCACCGTGACCGGGCGGCACACCCGTGCGAAGGCGACCAGTCCGGGGCTGAGCCACAGGGCCGTCTTCTCGGGCGCGGCCATCGCCAGGTTCTTCGGGACCATCTCGCCGATGACGAGGTGGAAGAACACGACGAAGGCGAGCGCGATCACATAGCCGAGGGGGTGGATCACCCCGTCCGGCAGGTGGACCGCCTCGAACAGCGGCTCCAGCAGACGGGCGATCGTGGGCTCGGCGACCGCGCCGAGCGTCAGCGAGCAGACGGTGATGCCGAACTGCGCCGCCGCCATCATCTGCGGAAGGCGCTCCAGGCCGTACAGGACCTGCCGGGAGCGGGCGGTGCCCAGCGGTTCGATCTGGCTGCGCCGTACGGACACGAGCGCGAACTCGGCACCGACGAAGAAGCCGTTGGCGAGCACCAGCAGACCCGCGAACAGCAGTTGGAGCATGGTCATCGGACGGCCTCCGGAGCGAGCGCGGTGCGCACGAGGCGGACGCGTTCGGCACGGTAGTGCCCGACCTGTCGCACGACGAGGCGCCAGCCCGGGAGCTCGGCCTTGTCACCGGGGGCCGGGATCCTGCCGAGCAGGTCGGCGACGAGGCCCGCCACGGTCTCGTACGGTCCCTCGGGCACGTCGAGGCCTATGCGCTGCAGGATGTCGACCCGGCAACTGCCGTCGGCGTCCCAGGCGGGCCTGCCGTCCTCGGGGGGCGCGGCCGCGAGCTCGGGCGGCTCGCCCTGCTCGTCGTCGTGCTCGTCGCGGACCTCGCCGACGAGTTCCTCGACGATGTCCTCCAGGGTGACCACGCCGGCCGTGCCGCCGTACTCGTCGACGACGACGGCGATCGGCTGTTCACTGCGCAGCCGCTCCAGGAGGGGCTGCACGGGCAGGGTCTCCGGGACGAGCAGGGGGACCTGGGCGATCCGGCCGACGGGTGTGCGGAGCCGGTCGCGCGAGGGGATCGCGAGGGCGTCCTTGAGGTGCACCATGCCGACGATCTCGTCGATCCGCTCCCGGTAGACCGGGAACCGGGAGAGGCCGGTGGCACGGGTGAGGTTGACCACGTCCTCGGCGGTGGCCGACGACTGGAGGGCGCTGACCTTCACCCGCGGCGTCATGACGTGCTGCGCGGTGAGGTCGGCCAGGGACATCGTGCGGACGAAGAGGTCCGCGGTGTCCTGCTCCAGGGCTCCCGCGCGGGCGGAGTGGCGGGCGAGGGAGATGAGTTCGCCCGGGGTGCGGGCGGAGGCCAGCTCCTCGGCGGGTTCCACGCCCAGGGCGCGGACGAGCCGGTTGGCGACCGTGTTCAGCGCGGCGATCACCGGCCGGAAGAGGCTGGAGAAGACGTGCTGCGGGCCGGCCACGAAACGGGCCACCTGGAGCGGCTTGGACACCGCCCAGTTCTTGGGCACGAGTTCCCCGACCACCATCTGCACGGCGGAGGCCAGCAGCATGCCGACCACCACGGCGACGCCGGGCACGGCGCCCTCGGGCAGCCCGATCGCCGTGAACGGGCCGTGCAGGAGCTCGGCGAGCGCCGGTTCGGCGAGCATGCCGACGACGAGCGAGGTGATGGTGATGCCGAGCTGGGTGCCGGAGAGCTGGAAGGACAGCTCCTTGAGCGACTCGACGACCGTGCCGGCACGTCTGTCGCCGTCGGCCGCGGCCTTCTCGGCGTCGGGGCGCTCCACGGTGACGAGGCCGAACTCCGCGGCCACGAAGAAGCCGTTGGCGAGAATCAGCAGGAACGCCGCGCCAAGGAGCAACAGGGGGATGGTCATGCCGCCGCCTCGATATGTCGGAAGGGGGCGGCGCAGGTACTACAGGACGATCCGTCCATCGCTGGAGGGAATCACTCCTCGGGTAGCAGGGGGCCTCTGAGGGCGGGAGCACATCGGAGGCGGAGGCGCGATGAAAAACGCCTCCGCCGACAGATTAATCAAGACATGGGCTCTCAGGGCAGGGTGGAAGGCCGAGAGTCAGCCCTGATGTTCGTCACGGTGCCCGTCGGGCTCCTGGATTCCACGGGCCGAAGCCAGGGCGCGCAGGGCACGGGCGTCCTCGATGGCGCGCTGCCGGGCGATGCCCGGCTGGATGCCGAGCACCGGGAGACTGGTGCCGTCACTGAGGTCGAGGAACACCCAGGGGTCGCCGGGACGCAGGTTGACCTGGACGATCTCCGCCCAGTCGAGGTGCCGGCGGCTCGCGATGTTGACGACCGTGACACCGCTCTCGTCGGCGACGACCTTGGGCCGCGAGAGCAGCAGGAGCACTCCGAAGAGCAGCGCCGCGGTGAAGATGAAGCTGAGCCGCTCCCCCGGGCCGAGTTGCTCCAGAAGCATGGCGACCGTGGTGATGACCACAAGGATCGACGCGCCCGCGGTGAGCAGCACCGCCCGGGTACGGGAGGGACGGAAGGTTATGGGAAGGGTGGGAAGGTCCGACATGTGCGTTGATCCCGTCAGAGCCGGCAGGCGTGGATGGCCGTGGTCAGGATGGCCCGCGCGCCGAGCTCGTACAGGTCGTCCATGATCCGCTGGGCCTCCTTGGAGGGGACCATGGCGCGGACGGCGACCCAGCCCTCGTTGTGCAGCGGCGAGATGGTCGGCGACTCCAGGCCGGGAGTGAGCGCGACGGCCTTCTCCAGGTGCTCGGCGCGGCAGTCGTAGTCCATCATCACGTACGTCCGCGCGACCAGCACGCCCTGGAGGCGGCGCAGGAACTGCTGGACCTTGGGCTCGGCGTCCTCGGTGGGGCCGGCTCCGACACGGCGGATGACGACGGCCTCGGACTTCATGATCGGCTCGCCGAAGATCTCCAGGCCCGCGTTGCGCAGCGAGGTGCCCGTCTCGACGACGTCGGCGATGACCTCGGCGACACCGAGTTCGATGGCGGTCTCGACGGCGCCGTCGAGGTGCACGACGGAGGCGTCGACGCCGTGGTCGGCGAGGTGCCCCGCGACGATGCCCTCGTAGGAGGTGGCGATCGTCATGCCGTTCAGGTCCGCGATGCCCTTGGCGGTGCCCGGCTTGGAGGCGAAGCGGAAGGTGGAGCGGGCGAAGCCGAGCGGGAGGATCACCTCGGCGTTGGCTCCGGAGTCGACCAGCAGGTCGCGGCCGGTGATGCCGATGTCGAGACGGCCGGAGGAGACGTAGATCGCGATGTCGCGGGGGCGGAGGTAGAAGAACTCGACCTCGTTGTTCGGGTCGACGATCCGCAGCTCCTTGGACTCCCGGCGCTGCTGGTAGCCGGCCTCATGCAGCATGTCCGCCGCAGGTCCTGAGAGGGAACCCTTGTTGGGGACGGCGATGCGCAGCATGAGGTCGGCTTCCTTTG
This sequence comes from Streptomyces sp. NBC_00659, assembly GCF_036226925.1. Lineage (NCBI taxonomy): Bacteria > Bacillati > Actinomycetota > Actinomycetes > Kitasatosporales > Streptomycetaceae > Streptomyces > Streptomyces sp. NBC_00659. Next base: position 2,006,412 of record NZ_CP109031.1, read on the forward strand.
CTAGAGATTCTTCGGGTGGTGGGACGGACGGGCGTGCTCGGTGGGGGCGCTGCTGAGTTCGCCCCTAGAGATGCGCGTACACGTCGTCGAGGGAGATCCCGCGCGCGACCATCATCACCTGGACGTGGTAGAGGAGCTGCGAGATCTCCTCGGCGGCGGCGTCCTTGCCCTCGTACTCGGCGGCCATCCAGACCTCTGCGGCCTCTTCGACGACCTTCTTGCCGATGGCATGAACGCCCTTGCCGACGAGTTCGGCGGTGCGCGAAGTGGCGGGATCGCCCGTGGCGGCCTTGTGCTGGAGCTCGGTGAAGAGCTCCTCGAAAGTCTTCTTGGACATGGTGGTCCTCACCCTACGCGCTCGGTGCCGTACCTCAGTGCCAGGGTTCAGATACTGAGCGGAGGGTGGCCGCGGTCGCCACGGCGGCCGTCACCGCCTCGTGGCCCTTGTCCTCGTTGGAGCCCTCGATGCCGGCACGGTCCAGGGCCTGCTCCTCGGTGTCACAGGTCAGCACACCGAAGCCGATGGGGACGCCGGTGTCGATGGATACCTGGGTGAGGCCCTGGGTGACGCCCTGGCACACATACTCGAAGTGGGGCGTTCCGCCGCGGATGACGACGCCGAGCGCCACGATCGCGTCGTAGCCGCGGCCCGCGAGGACCTTGGCCGCGACCGGCAGTTCGAAGCTGCCGGGGACCCGCAACAGGGTCGGCTCGTCGATTCCCAGCTCGCGCAGGGCGCGCAGAGCGCCGTCGACGAGACCGTCCATCACCTTGTCGTGCCACTGCGCCGCGATGACCGCGACCCGCAGGTCGCCGCAGTTGCGTACGGACAGTTCAGGTGCACCCTTGCCGCTCACGTCTCTCCTTCAGTCCCGCTGTGCCGTGTTGCCGATAGTGCTGTGCCGCCGGTGCTGTGCCGCACCGGTTGTGCTGTCGTGCCGATGGTGCCGGTCGTGCCGGTGGTGCCGTGTCCCGCGGTGGCGCCGGGCGTACGGGGTCACTGGCTCCCGCAGGCCGACACGGTGGTCGCGTCGAGCCAGGGGAGGTCGTGGCCCATCCGGTCCCGCTTGGTCCGCAGGTAGCCGAGATTGTGCTCGCCCGCCTGGACGGGCATCGGCTCCCGTCCGCTGACCCGCAGGCCGTACCGGACGAGCGCGTCGGTCTTGTCGGGGTTGTTGGTCATCAGGCGCAGGCTGCGGACGCCGAGGTCCTCCAGGATCCGCGCGCTCGCGCCGTAGTCCCGGGCGTCGGCGGGCAGGCCGAGTTCCAGGTTGGCGTCGAGGGTGTCCCGGCCGCGTTCCTGGAGTTCGTACGCGCGGAGCTTGGACAGCAGCCCGATGCCGCGCCCCTCGTGACCGCGGAGGTAGACGACGATGCCGCGGCCCTCGGTCTGGATGCGCTGCATGGAGGTCTGGAGCTGGGGTCCGCAGTCGCAGCGGTGCGAGTGGAAGACATCGCCGGTGAGGCACTCGGAGTGGACCCGGACCAGGACGTCCTCGCCCTCGCCGATCTCGCCGTGGACGAGGGCGACATGCTCGACGCCGTCGGCGGTGGAGCGGTAGCCGTACGCGGTGAACTCGCCGAAGGCGGTGGGGAGACGGACCTCGGCCTCGCGCCGGACGGTGGGTGCGGCGGGGGCCGCCCCGGTCGCGGCAGCCAGGGTGCTCTCGGCCGAGCGGCGGTAGTCGATCAGGTCCTCGATGGAGATGATCGTCAGGCCGTGCTTGCGGGCGAAGGGGATCAGTTCGGGCAGCCGGAGCATCCGGCCGTCCTCGCCGGCGATCTCGACGATCGCTCCGGCTGGGCGAAGTCCCGCCAGCCGGGCCAGGTCGACGGCGGCCTCGGTGTGGCCGTTGCGGGCCAGCACGCCTCCGGGCCGGGCGCGCAGCGGGAAGACGTGGCCGGGGCGCACGAAGTCCTCGGCCCCCGAGACGCCGTCCGCGAGGAGCCGCAGGGTGGCCGCGCGGTCGGCCGCCGAGATGCCGGTGGTCACCCCGTGGGCGGCGGACGCGTCCACCGACACCGTGAACGCGGTCTTCATCGACTCGGTGTTGTCGTCGACCATCTGCGGAAGGCGCAGCCGGTCGAGTTCGTCGCCCTCCATGGGCGCGCAGATCAGTCCGCGGCACTCGCTCATCATGAAGGCGACGATCTCGGGGGTCGCCATCTCGGCGGCGACGACGAGGTCTCCCTCGTTCTCCCGGTCCTCGTCGTCGACGACCACGATCGGGCGGCCGGCCGCGATGTCGGCGATGGCCTGCTCGACGGGGTCGAGCGCGAAGTCCGAGGCATCCTGATCGTGCCCGGTGCTGTACCAAACCGGCGCCGTTGTCATGCCGGGGCTCCTTCCATGACGGGCTGCCCGGCCTCACGGGAGCGCAGCCACCAGTCGCGCATGCCCCACAGGACGAGCGCGCCGTACAGGACGTAGACGAAACCGGAGAAGGCGTAGCCGTTGGCGAAGTTGAGCGGGACGCCCACGACGTCGACCAGAAGCCAGGCGAACCAGAACTCGACCATGCCGCGGGCCTGCGCGTACATGGCGACGATCGTGCCGACGAAGATGTACGCGTCGGGCCAGGGGTCCCAGGACAGCGTCGGGTAGGCGTGGAACAGGCCGCTGACGGCGAGGGTGCCCACGAGGGCGGCGCCCGCCATGTACGCGCGTTCGCGCCAGGTGGCGAACCGCACGGAGACGCGTCCGTCCTTGCCCTCGCCGCGGTTCCACTGCCACCAGCCCCACAGGGCGACGACGATGACCACGACCTGCTTGCCGGCGCTGCCGGTGAGGTGACCGAAGAAGGCGGCGAAGAGGACGATTCCGGAGAGGAGCTGGACGGGCCAGCTCCACACGGAGCGCCGCCAGCCGAGCGCGAGGGCGATCAGACCGATCACGTTGCCGATCATGTCCGACCACATGATGTGCTGGTCGAGGAGGACGAAGGCCTCGGAGTTCAGCCAGTTCACTGCCCGGCCCCCTGGACGCCGGGCAGACCGGCGGACTGCCCACCGCGTGCGCCCAGCAGCCGCTCGACGTACTTGGCGATCACGTCGACCTCGAGGTTGACCGGGTCACCGGGCTGCTTGTGGCCCAGTGTGGTCAGGTCGAGGGTGGTGGGAATGAGGCTCACGGTGAAGAAGTCGGGGCCGGCGTCGACCACCGTCAGGCTGATGCCGTCGACGGTGATGGAACCCTTCTCGACCACATAGCGCGAAAGGTCGGCGGGCAGCGAGATCTTGACGATCTCCCAGTTCTCGGACGGCTTGCGCTCGATGACCGCGCCGGTGCCGTCGACGTGTCCCTGCACGATGTGGCCGCCGAGGCGCTCGCCCACGGCCATCGGCCGTTCCAGGTTGACGCGGGAGCCGACGGTGAGGGCCCCGAGGCTGGAGCGGTTCAGGGTCTCGGCCATGACGTCGGCGGTGAACTCGTCGCCCTCGTGCTCGACGACGGTGAGACAGACTCCGTTGACGGCGATGGAGTCGCCGTGCTGCGCGCCCTGCGTGACGACGGGGCCACGCAGCCGGAAACGCGAGGCGTCGTCGAGAATCTCGACGGCGGTGACCTCACCCAGCTCTTCGACGATTCCGGTGAACACTTCCCGGGTCCTCCTGCCTCATGGGGCACGGACTCCGGGGCTGTCGATGACGACATAATGAGCGGACCGCGGCACACCGGGAGCGACGCCGGAAGGACACCCGTCCCGTGGGACGAGCGGCGACAAACGGCAGCGCGCACGACATACCCGCCCGCCGCGCACTGCCTCCCATCCGGACTTTAACCGTCGGTCCAGGAATTTCACCTGGTCAACCGGCCGCTGGAAGCGACCGGGTCGCGGACTATAACCGCCGGTTCGGAATTACACCGACCCCGGAGTGCGCTGCTTCTGGTACATGGCCAGTGTGCCACGCCCGATCGTCGGCCAGAGGGCCGTACCTCTGTGGGGTGGCTCACAACCGGTCGGCATGGACTTCCCCGGAACAGCCCCCCGGCCAACTTCCCTGACTCCGGGCGACCTTGGGGCAGGTCACAGGTTCCCCCAGCTGGTCCATACCTATTGACGCTCTGGTCTAGTCCTCTTAGTGTCCTCGATCAAGACTGCGTGATCATTCATTGCCGGTCCCCCCACGATCGACCCGGCGGCGGTGACGAAGGCCCTTGCCCCGCCGCCGGGTCTCCAGCCGGCCCTGGGCCGGCCTACCGCGACGACCGCGGGGCGAACAGCTCGTCCTGGGCGCCGTCGCGTGCGGTCAGGAGGGCGCCGCGCAGCACCGCACCCCCGCCCAGCGGGCTCGCGCGCACCTCGGTCGGGAGCGGCGACATACGGGCGAGCCGCCGCCCGACCCGAGCGGCGAGCGCCGCGCCGCCCGCCTGGCCGACCTCGCCGCCCAGGACCACGCACCCGGGGTCCAGCACGGCACTGACGGAGGCCGCCCCGATGGCCAGGCGGTCGGCGAGGGCGTCGAGGAAGCCGTCGGCGGCCGGTGAGCCGGCAGTCGCCAGCGCCTGCCGCACCAGCGCCGCGGCGTGCGGTTCGTAGCCCTCGGGCCGCGCCGAGACACCGTGCTCCGCCGCGAGCTCCGCGATCGCCGCGGACCCGACCAGCGAGTGGAAGCCGCCCCCGCAGTCGGTCGCCGAGGGGAGACTCGTGGTGCCCGGCACCGGAAGGAACCCGATCTCCCCGGTACCTCCGGAGGCGCCGCGGCGCAGGGCGCCGTCGAGGACGACGGCGGCGCCGGTGCCGTGGCCGATCCACAGCAGGACGAACGTGTCGCGGTCGCGGGCGACTCCTTCGCGCTGTTCGGCGAGGGCCGCGAGGTTGGTCTCGTTCTCGACGAGGACGCGGGCCTCGGGCAGCCGTTCCTGAAGGGCCGCGACCAGCCGCCGGTGCCACGCGGGCAGCCCGGTGGAGTTGCGGAGTTCGCCACTGGCGGGGTCGATCAGGCCGGGCGCCCCGATGCCGACGGTGTGCAGCCTGCCCCACCCCGGGACGAGTTCGCGCGGGGGCGACACCCCGAGGGAGCCGGCCTCCTTCGCCGCCCGCTCGACCAGCGCGACCGCCTGCTCCACCGCCGGCCCGGTCCCGGTGCCCTCGCCGATGGGGACCGACGCCTCGGCCAGGACCCGGCCGACCAGATCGGAGACGACGACCGAGACTCCCTCCGTACGGACGTCCAGCGCGGCCAGATGCGCGCGGTCCGCGACGATCCCGTAGACCCGGGCGTTCGGGCCGCGCCGCTGCTCCCCCGATTCCCCGACGACGGTGACGAGACCGGAGGCGGTGAGGCGTTCGACGAGGTCGGCGACGGTCGGCCGGGACAGGCCGGTGAGCTGCTTCAGCCGCGCTGCCGTCAAAGGGCCTTCCTGCTGCAACAGCCGCAGGGCGAGCCGGTCGTTGATGGCCCGTGCGGTGCTCGGGGATGCGGGCATGGCGGGAATCCTCCCAGATCGGCGAGCCCGCCGGGCCACCGGGCGACCGGGCGGCGAGCGGTCATCTATTTATCAGGCAGGGTTCCTGATAGTTTACGGCGGCACGACGTGGAACCATCACCTGGGGAGGGCCCGAGCATGAGTGGAGTGGTCTACGACCAGCGCGAGGTCAGACGCGCCCGGTACGCCGTGGCGGCCGTGTTCGCCGTGCACGGAGCCGTCACCGGGTCCTTCGCGACCCGCGTGCCCTGGATCCAGGACCACGCGTCGGTCAGCGCGGGGCAGCTCGGTTTCGCGCTCGCCTTCACCGCGCTCGGCGCGTCCTGCTCGATGCCGCTGGCCGGCCGCATCACCCACCGCTTCGGCAGCCGTACGGCGCTGCGCGGACTCATGGCCCTGTGGACGCTGGCCCTGATCCTGCCGTCCCTGGCGCCGAACCTGCCGACCCTGTGCCTCGCGATGTTCGTCTACGGCGCCACGGCGGGGATGGCGGACGTCGCCATGAACGCGCTGGGTGTCGAGGTCGAGAACCGCCTCGACAAGTCGATCATGTCCGGGCTGCACGGCATGTGGAGCGCCGGTGCCCTGGTCGGCGCGGCGGCTGGCACGCTCGCCGCGCATCTGGGCTCGGACGCGCGCCTGCACCACGCCCTGGCCGCGGCGACCCTCACGCTCCTCGGTCTCGTCGCCTGCCGCTGGGTGCTCGATCTTCAGCCCACCGAGGACGAGGAGCCGCCGCCGCGGTTCGCGCTGCCGCCCCGGTCGGCGCTGCTCATCGGCGCGGTCGGCTTCTGCGCGGTCTTCGCGGAGGGCGCGAGCCTGGACTGGTCGGCCGTCTACCTGCGCGACCAGCTGGACAGCTCGGCGGGTCTCGCCGCGGCGTCGACCACCGGTTTCATGCTGACCATGGCGGTGGCCCGACTGGTGGGCGACACGGTGGTGAACCGGTTCGGCGCCGTGCGCACCGTGCGGGCGGGCGGTGTGCTGGCCGTGCTCGGCGGACTGCTGATCGTCGTGGCGGAGCATCCGGCGGTGGCGATGGGCGGCTTCGCGCTCCTCGGCCTCGGCATCGCGGTCGTGGTCCCGCTCTGCTTCGCGGCGGCCGGGCGCAGCGGCCCCAACCCCAGTCAGGCCATCGCGGGCGTCGCGACCATCACGTACACGTCAGGGCTGATCGCGCCGAGCCTGATCGGGTCGGTGGCGCAGGCGACGAGTCTGGTCGTGTCGTTCGGGCTGGTCACGATCCTGGCGTTCGGGCTCACCGTGCTCGCGGGTGTGCTGCGGGCCGGAGACCGCGTCACGTCGAAGGTCAGTCCCCCGAGCGCAGCAGTTCCCGGCCCACGGCCCTGAACCGGTCGCTCCACGGCGTCGGGCGCAGGGTCCCGGCGTCGAGCCGTACGAGCACCCGGGTTCCGTGCGCGTAGGTGACCGCGCCGTCCAGGGAGCAGAAGCGGAAGCCGTACGTCAGTCCGGTGTTACCGAGCCTTTCCAGCCAGAGGTGGACGGCGTACGCGCCGGGGCGGCTGACCGGGGCCTCGTAGGTGATCCGCAGTTCCTTGACCGCGTTGCACGAGTCGCCCGCCGCCTCCCAGTCACCCTCGAAGCCGAAGCCGCGCTCGTTCCACAGCGCGGTCCAGGCGCGTTCGACCATGACCGGGTAGCGGGCGTTGTGCAGCAGTCCGAGCGCGTCGAGGTCGTCGAAGTGGACGGTGACGGGCAGGAGGCGTCCGTACGGGAGGGCAGGGGCGGCGGGGGCTTCGGCGGTCACGGGCGGGGCTCCTGGGGCGTACTGCGGCACGCGGACTGGGCGGGCCTGGCTGAAACGACGCTCCCCATCCTAAGCAAACGCTCAGGAGCCCCGTCCGGGCGGGATCAGCCCGCGATGGAGTCGAGCTGCTCGGCGGCCGGCCGCAGCTCCCACAGATCACCGCCGGGCGGCGCCTCGAGCCCCGCCACGGCGGCCTGCGCGGCCCGGTCCCCCGCGTCCGCCGCCGCGTGCACCACATCGGTCGCCGCGAAGCGGTGGAACTCCAGCTCAGGGTGGCTCCACGGCTCGGCTCCGGTCGCCGCGGGCAGCAGGTAGCCGACCGCTTCGAACAGGCTCTGGCCGTCCGGTCCCCGGTACGCCCACAGGTCCACGCCGACCTTCCGGCCGACGGCGGCGAGCCGGGTGTACGCCACCAGGTCGAAGGTCGAGTAGTGCCAGCTGCGGGTGCGGGCGAGCTCCTGGGGCTGGCTGCCGTCGGCTGCGATCTGCGGGTCGATACGCAGGCCGCGCGCGGCGAGCACGGTCCGCCGGGCGAGGCCCTTGTCGCCGGTCGCGTACGCGAGGGCGGCGAGCTGCATGTCGTAGAAGGTGCCGTGGTTGTTCCGCGCAGCGCCCTCCTCCTTGCCGAAGGCGCTGTCCGTCAGCCAGTCGCGGTAGCCGGTGTTCCAGGCGAGCATCGCGGCCCGGTCGCGCCGGGACCAGCCGGGGGCACCGGTGTCGAGGAGGGCGATCGCGTCGAGGACGCTCGTGTAGGACTGCGAGAAGTCGATGACGCCGATGGCCCGGCCGTCGTACTTGCAGGGGATGAACTGGCCGTGGTCCAAGTTCGGGTTCATCCGTGTGGCGGGGTCCAGGAACCATGTGCGCAGAACCTGGGAGGCTTTCACGGCGTACCGCTTCTCACCGGTGTAGTACCAGGCGAGCGCGAGGTCGTACGTCGAGTCGAAGACCTTCTCGACGTCCTGGCGGTCCGTACCGGTGTCCACCTCGGGATTGCGCTGCCCGTCGCGCTGGACGTACGGACAGCCCCAGGGGTTGTCCGCGGTGGCCGGCTGCGAGGGCCACCAGTAGGGGGCCTGGCTGAGGTAGTCGTGAACATCGCCGCCCGGGGCGGGTTTCGGCTTGTCGACGACCGTCCAGGGGCCCTGGTCCAGCCAGTTGTCGGCGCGGGCCGTCAACCGGCGCAGAGCCAGGGCGAGCCGGCGGTCGCCGTGGTCCAGGCGGGCGCGGGTGCGCCTCAGCCGGCCGCCGTCGAGGACCACGGTCCTCGGCAGCCCGGTCGCGGCCCGTCCGGACACCGCGGGGCCGCCCGTGGACTCCGTACGCGCCGACACCGCGTGGGTGGCCGCGGACGCGGCGCGGCCGGATGCCCGAGGCGCGTCCGCGGACGCCGTACGAGCGGACGCCGAGGGGGCGACGAGGGTCGCGAACATGACGGTGGCCGCCACGGCCACCAGGCCCAGTCCGGATCGTGCACTCACAGAACACTCCGATCAGAGATATGAACGATGTTCATGAGAAGGACCGTGCGAGCGTAGAGCGGCTGGTTGGACGTGACAATGGGCCGGACAGATTCACGTACAGAGAAAGCGAACCCTCACCATGGACCTCGGCGTGCGCTGGACACTGCACGGCGACGGGCGGACTCCCGCCCCCGGAGCGGTCGTCCGCCCCGATGAACGCCTCTCCTGGCCCCGGACCTTCGGTCTCGGCGCCCAGCATGTGGTGGCCATGTTCGGGGCGTCCTTCGTGGCACCCGTCCTGATGGGGCTCGACCCCAACCTCGCGATCATGATGTCCGGTGTCGCGACCGTCATCTTCCTGCTCGCCACCCGCGGCCGCGTGCCCAGCTACCTGGGCTGTTCGCTCTCCTTCGTGGGCGTCGCCGCCGTGATCCGCGCGCAGGGCGGCACCAGCGCCACGGTGACCGGCGCGTGCTTCGTGGTCGGCGTCGCGCTGTTCCTGGCGGGTCTGGCCGTCCAGCGGTTCGGGGCGAGGATCATCCATGCCGCGATGCCGCCGATCGTGACCGGCGCGGTCGTCATGCTGATCGGCTTCAACCTGGCGCCGGTGACCGCCTCCACCTACTGGCCGCAGGACCAGTGGACGGCCCTGCTCACCATGCTGGTGACCGGCGCGGCCGTGGTGTGCCTGCGAGGTTTCTGGTCACGCATCGCGATCTTCCTGGGGCTGCTCTTCGGTTACGCCGTCTCCTGGGCCTTCGACCGGATCTTCGGCCGGATCCACTCGGCGGACGCGAGCGGCAAGGTCACCGACCACTGGCGCCTGGACCTCTCCGGGGTCGGGAAGGCCGACTGGATCGGACTGCCGTCGTTCCACGGACCCTCGTTCCAGTGGTCCGCGATCCTCGTCGCCCTGCCGGTGGTCATCGCGCTGGTCGCGGAGAACGCGGGGCACGTCAAGGCCGTCGGCGAGATGACCGGAGACCCGCTGGACGACGAACTGGGCACCGCGATCTCCGCGGACGGCGCCGCCTCCATGCTCTCCACCGCGGTCGGCGGCCCGCCCAACACCACGTACTCCGAGAACATCGGCGTGATGGCCGCGACCCGGGTCTACTCCACCGCCGCCTACTGGGCCGCCGCCGGCTTCGCCCTGCTCTTCGGACTGTGCCCCAAGTTCGGCGCGGTGGTCGCGGCGATCCCGGGTGGTGTCCTCGGCGGCATCACCGTCATCCTCTACGGCATGATCGGCCTGCTCGGTGCCCAGATCTGGCTCAACGCCCGGGTGGACCTGCGCAATCCGCTGAACCTGGTGCCCGCCGCCGCGGGCATCATCATCGGCATCGGCGGCGTCACCCTGAAGTTCACGGACAACTTCTCGCTGAACGGCATCGCGCTGGGCACCATCGTCGTGATCACCGGCTACCACGCGCTGCGGGCGATGGCCCCGGCCCACCTCCGCCAGGAACCGCTGCTCGACTCGGGGACCTCGGCGTACGACGGGCCCGGTGATCAGCCCGCCAGCTCATAGGCGTACTCGGCCGAGAAGGTTCCCGGTTCGCCCCGGCAGCCGTCCGACTCCCCCGGTGGCTTCACCCACAGATAGGCGTCGATCCCGGCCTCCCCGGTGCTCAGCGTCGGCGCCGGACCGATCCTGCGGCCCGGCGGATCGCACCAAGCTCCGCCCGGGGCGGCGCCGTTGCCGTTGCGGCTGGTGTCGATGACGGCACCGAGGCCCGAGGACCCGCCGAGCGCGGCGAGGACGCGCCGGGCGTACGCGATCTCGTCAGTCGTCCGGTTGAAGTTGGAGACGTTGGTGAAGACACCGTCGGAGGAGGCGGCGGAGGAAGCGCCCGCCCGCCGCAGCAGCGCGGCCTGCGCGGCCGCCGGGTTCCAGTCGGAGTTGCCCGCGTCGTAGTAGACCCGGGCCCTGGGGTCCGCCGCCTTCAGGACGCGTCCCGCGCGGGCCAGGGAGGCGAGGCGGCCCGCCCGCTCCGGCCCGGTGAGGCAGTCGGCCTGGGCGATCGAGTCGGGCTCCAGGACGACGACGGCCTCGCGGGAGCCCAGCCCCGCCGCGAAACCGTCGATCCAGCCGTCGTAGGCGGCGAGGTCGGGCGCCCCGCCCTCCGAGGCCCCGCCGCAGTCTCGACGCGGGACGGCGTACGGCACGAGGACCGGCACCCCGCCCCGCTCGGCGGCGGCCGAGGTCACGGCCTCGACCCGCGCGGTGATCGTGGACGGTGCGAAGTCCGCGAACCACACCGCGGCCGGACGGTCGGCGATCCGGGACGCGATGACCGCGCGCCGGGGATCACCGGGGTGGCCGTCGACCCATGCGCGCACCTGGGAATCGGGGTGGCGGTAGAGGAGGGCGGGCCTCGCCGCGGTCCGTGGCCGGCCCTTACCGGGCGAGGGATCGACGGCCGGTTCCGGGGAGGGCGGCCGCGAAGGGGACGGCGTGGCCGAACCGCCAGCCGGTGTCCGCGCACCGGACGGCGAGGGGGCGGACGAGCGGGTCACCGGCGCTCGGGCCTCCGGCGACGGGCTCCCGTCGCCGAGCGCGGACACGGTCCCCGTCACGGTGCCGGCCGCGACCACGACCGAGGCGACGGCGACCATGACACCGCGTCCCACGGATCTGCCGCGCTCCGCCCCGCGCTCGACGAGCCGTTGGACACGTAAGCCTGACACGTACGGTTCCCCCACTCCGGCCCCGTCCGCGTTCCCCCGTTCTGGGGAAGCCGTCGGCCCGGCGGCACGCGGGCCACCCTAGGACTGGGACGCTGCCCCCATGGCGCAGTCGGCACAGTTCACCGTTCCCGTTGACACGGTCGTCGCCCGTATGCGCGCCCTGGACGCGACCCTTCCCGAGCGGGACGGACTCGCGGTCTTCAACCGCGTCTACCTCACGGTCACCGAGGAGTTCGACCGCCGTCTGGACGCCGGGGTGTTCCCCGACCGACGGGCCGCGCAGACACTGGACGTACGGTTCGCGGAACGCTATCTGGCGGTGGCCGAGGAGGGCCGGGCGCCCGCCTGCTGGCAGCCGCTGCTGCGCTTCCGCCGCCATCCGGGAGTACGCCCCCTGCAGTTCGCGCTCGCGGGCATCAACGCGCACATCGGGCACGATCTCGCGCTCGCCGTGGTGGACAGCTGTCGTACGCTCGACTGCGAACCGGCCGACCTGGAGGACGAGTTCGACCGTGTGGGCGATCTCCTCGTCTCGCTGGAGGAACGCGTCCGCGAAGAGCTGATGCCGGGCCCCGACCTGCTCCAGATCGCCGATCCGCTCACCCATCTGCTCGGCTCCTGGAGTCTGGAGCGGGCCCGCGAGGCGACCTGGGCGGCGGCGCGCGCCCTGTGGGCGCTGCGCGGGATCCCCGACCTGGCCGAGGAGTTCGGCGACCGTCTCGACGCGGCGGTGGGCCTGGTCGGCCGGATGCTGCTCACTCCCCTGCGGGCCTGATCCGGCCACGCGCCACGGTCCTCGCCGGAACAGCCGGACGCTCACTGTACGTTGACACTTCGGCACACCCCGATGCGAAGGAGTACAGCTGTATGACGACGCGACTCGGCCTCACTCTCCCGCAGATGAAGCAGTACGACCTCGGACGGGACGTGCCCGCCGTGGCACGCGCCGCTGAGGCGATCGGGTTCGACAGCCTCTGGGTCTTCGAGCGGGCCCTGTTCCCGGACCCCCCGACCCAAGGGCTGTACGGCGTCGCGGGGCTGGCCTGGCCGGACTCCTACCGGGCTGTCGCCGACCCGCTGGTGACCCTGACCCTCGCGGCCGCGGTGACCGAGCGCGCCGAGCTCGGCACCAGTGTCCTGGTCGCTCCGCTGCACACGCCCTTCCAGCTCGCCAAGTCCCTCGCCTCCCTCGACGCGGCCAGCGGCGGCCGGGTCGTGGCGGGCCTCGGCACGGGCTGGTCTCTCGACGAGTACGCGGCGGCCTCCGCGCGGCCCTTCGCGGAGCGCGGCGACGCCCTGGACGAGGTGATCGAGGTGTGCCGCGCGGTGTGGGGCCCCGACCCGGTGGTCTACGACGGCACCCTCACCAGGATCGCCTCGGCCGTCGTCGGCCCCAAGCCGGCCCGGCCGATCCCGATCCTGCTCGCCGCCAACACGGGCAAGGCGCGCCGCAGGCTCGTCGACCACGCGGACGGCTGGATGCCGGTCGGCATGGGCGTCGACCAACTGGCCTCGCAGTGGCGCCAGTTGCAGGACCTGGCCGCCGAACGTGGGCGCACCCGGCCGCTGCGGACCGTGCTGCGCACGAACCCGCGCTACACGCCCAAGCCGTACGCGGGCGACGACCGCCAGGCCTTCCAGGGCGACGTCGGGCAGATCGTGGCGGACCTGGTCGCCCACGCCGAGATCGGCCTCGACGAGATCTTCCTCGATCTCCAGAGCGCGATGCGGGACGCCGAGGAGCTGAAGGACGTGGCGGCCGAGGTGTACGAGGCGGCGCGGGCGGCCGGGGTGTGACCCGACCGCCCGCGCCTCCCGTTCGAGGATCAGTCCTCGGGCAGTTCCACCGGCGCGATCTCGTCGTACACGTCGCCGGGCCCGGGGTTGGTCGGGTCGGTCGTCCCGCCGAGCTGGTGCATGACGCCCCAGACCGCGTTCAGCGCGGTCTGGACGGCGCCCTCGGCCCAGCCGGCCGTCCAGGAGATGTCGTCGCCGGCGAGGAAGATGCCCCGCTTGTCCTCGGGCAGCGACTCCTGCATGAAGTGGGTGAACAGGCGGCGCTGGTAGCGGTAGTGACCCGGCAGGTTGGCCTTGAAGGCGCCCATGAAGTAGGGCTCGTTCTCCCAGGACACGGTCACCGGGTTGCCGATGATGTGCTTCCTGATGTCGACCTTCGGATAGATCTCGCCGAGCGACTTCAGCATGACCTCCATGCGCTCGCTCGCGGACAGCGGCAGCCACTTCAGGCTGTCGTCGCACCACGTGTACGAGAGGCAGATGACGGCGGGCTTGTCCGGGCCGTCGTCGAGGAGGTAGGTGCCGCGCGTCATCCGGTCGGTGAGCGTCATCGACATGACGTCACGGCCGGTCTCCTCGTCCTTGTCCAGCCAGAACGGCCGGTCGACGGGCACGAAGAGCTTGCTGGACTCCATGTAGTGCGTGCGCTCGATCGCCGTCCAGTGGTCGATCGGGAAGAGCGAGTCGTCGCAGGCGACCTTGGAGAGCAGCATCCAGGACTGGGCGGTGAAGATCGCCGCCTTGAAGGTACGGATGTCGCCGTTCGCGTCCGTCACCGTGATGCCGTTGCCCGCGGTGCGGTTCAGCCGGGTCACGGCCGGACGCGGGGTGCCGTCGTGCAGCGTCGACAGCGAGGTGCCGTACGCCCAGTGCACGATCTTCTCCGGTTCGCGCTCCCACAGCCGCAGCGGGAGCTGCTGGGAGCCGCCGACGATGCCGCGGTGGTGGTCGTCGGCCTCGGTGTAGACGACCCGCAGGATCTCCAGGATGGAGTTCGGGAAGTCGGTGTCCCAGCCGCCGGTGCCGAAGCCGACCTGACCGAAGATCTCACGGTGGCGGAAGGACTTGAAGGACTCCGAGTCGCACAGGAAGCCGTAGAAGGTCTGGTTGTCGAGCTTCTCGACGAGCTTCGACCAGATCTCCCGGATGCGCGGAACGTCGCGCTCCCGCATGGCCTGGTTCATGTCGGAGAAGTCGGCGCCGTCCTCCAGGCAGGCGTTCCAGGCGTTCATGACGTCGCGGTAGACCTGCGGGAGGTCGTCGACGGAGGTCGCGTAGTGCGACTCGCCCTTGAGGTCGACGACCGTCGAAGGCGTGGACTCGGCAAGGGGGTTGGGGAACGGGCGGGTCTGAAGGCCGGCCAGGTCGATGTAGTGCTGGAGGGCGGTGGAGGAGGGCGGGAAGCGCATCGCGCCCATCTCGGCGGTCAGCGAGGGGTCGCAGCCCTCGAAGCCGACCGTGCGCAGCCGGCCGCCGATCTCGTCGGCCTCGTACACGACGGGCTTGAGGCCCATCTTCATCAGCTCGTACGCGGCCACGATGCCGGACAGTCCGCCGCCGATCACCGCGATCTCGGTGCCGTGCTCGGTCGCGGGTATCTGCCCGAGGCCCGCGGGGTGCGCGAGGAAGTCGTCGTAGGCGTAGGGGAAGTCCGGGCCGAACATGGTGATCGGCGGCTGCTGCACGTCGGCGTGCTGGACGGCGTTGGGCACGGTGGACGTCATGGGGTACGGACTCCTTGCGCGGAAACTGGTGAGGGAGGGCTTGCGTGACCGGCCGGGGACAGGCCGGGCGGGAGGTCAGACGAGGGACCCGTAGAGTCCGGGGCGGCGGTCCTTCAGATACGGGTTCGTCTCGCGCGAGGCGGCCAGGAAGACCGGGTCGGCGTCCGCCACGACCAGTTCCTCGCCGCGACCGGCGCGGGCACGGGCGACGCCGTCGGGACCGGCCAGCGTGGACAGTCCGACGAACTCGAACTCCCCTTCCGGGCCGGTGCGGTTGACGTAGGCGACGTACATCTGGTTCTCGAACGCGCGCACCGGGACGACGGACTCGGCGACGAACTGGAACGGGTGCATCTGCGCGGTCGGCACGAGCAGCAGGTCGGTGCCGGCGAGAGCGTGCCCGCGGACGTTCTCCGGGAACTCGACGTCGTAGCAGATCATGAGGCCGACCCGCAGGCCGTTCAGTTCCGCCTGTACGACGGGCTGGTCGCCGGGTGTGAAGTGGTCGTGCTCGAAGCAGCCGAAGAGGTGGGTCTTGCGGTAGTTCGCGAGCCGGGTGCCCTCCGCGGAGATCAGCTGCACGGAGTTGAAGATCCTCGCCCCGCCGTCGGTCCCGGGGGCCTCGCTCTCTGTCCGCGCGGCCTCGCGCTCGGGGTAGCCGTAGGCGACGGCGACGCCGTGCCGGGTGGCGATCTCGGCCACCGCGTCGGCGGAGTCGCCGTCGGCGGGCTCGGCGAGGCGCGCGATGTCGTCGCCGATGGCGTAGCCGGTCAGGAACATCTCCGACGTCACGATCAGCCCGGCGCCCGCTGCGGCGGCACGGCCCGCGGCCTCGTCGAGGACCTTGAGGTTCTCGGCGACCGAGCCGGGGCGGCCGGAGCTCTGGAGCAGGGCTGTGCGCATACGGGTTCTCCGCCGGTACGAGGGGGTTCGGGGGGCCACCTAGACGGTACGGTCGGCCGGCTCGGGGGAACAAGAAGGACCCGTTGCGCGCCACTGAACGATTCGTTGCGTGCCTTCGGCCCCCGGCGGCGATTCGTTGCGCGCCCCGCCGCGCCCCCTGCGGTCAAGTACCGAACGTCCTGAACCCCGGGAGACGCAGGTCACAGGCGGGGGCGGTCCCTGTGACGGGACGGAGGCGGCCCGACGCCGGGACGAGGCCGCCACGGCGGGGTGCGCCGGCCCCGGGATGCCGGCTCGGGCTCCCCGGGCCGGGGTCCCCGCCCCCGTCCCCGGGATGCCCCCTCCCGGCCGGGGTCACAGCTCGCGCAGCCGCTCCACGATCTCGCGGAGCAGCTCCGGGTCGGCCGCGGGAGCGCCGTCCGGCGGACGGTACGGCTCGTCGATGGTCAGCAGACCGGCCTCGGCCAGGTCGCCGAGCAGGACACGTACGACGGTCAGCGGCAGGTCGGCGTCCGCGGCGAGCTCGACGACCGGCCGGGGGCCGCGGCGGGCCAGGTCGAGCAGCGCGGCCGCCGCGTGGTCGAGACCGGGCCGACCGGTGTCCGTCTCCAGGACCGTGACCCGCGACATCAGGTCGATGACGTGCCGCCGCGAGGGCCGGGTGCGGCCCCCGGTGACGGTGTAGGGCCGCACCATCGGCCCGGTCTCGTCCTCGTACCAGTGCTCGTCGGTCACAGCCGGATCAGTGGCCCGCGGGGTCTGCCGCCGAGCGTACGGCGGCGGCCATGTGGCGGCCGACGCGGCGGACGAGCAGTTCCATCTCGTGCGCGAGCTGGCCGACGTCCGTCTGCACCTCGCTCAGCACGGCGAGCCGGCTCCCGTCACCCGCCGGGGTGATGAAGAGGTAGGCGTCGTCGAGCATCACCATGGTCTGGCGCACCCCGCCCGCGGCGAAGCGCTCGCCCACCGAGCGGGCGAGGCTGTGGAAGCCCGAGCAGACCGCGGCGAGATGTTCGATGTCCCGTCTGCGCATGCCGTCCGAGCAGCTCAGCGGGAGGCCGTCGGCGGTGAGGAGCACGGCCTGACGGACGTGGTCGGTCCTGGCCACGAGATCGTCGAGCAGCCACCCGAGATCGGTGCCGGGCCGTTCGGCGTCGTCCCCGGACCCGAGGCCGCCGCCCGCCGGATCCGGGTGCCGGGCCTCCAGGGTCCGGGCGGGGTGCTCTGGGAGCTGGTCAGGGCGCATCGTGGGCGTCCGTCCCTTCCTCTGTGTCGGTTCGCTGCGCGGGGCCGGACGGCGCGGAACCGGACCCGCCGGTGTCCGGCTCCGCGGGCAGTCCCTTGCGGCCTCGGTCGAGACCACGCTGGAAGGCTCCGAAGACCGCGCGCATCTCCTCCGGCGTGATCTCACGTTCCGGCGTCCCGTCGGCCACCGGTGCCGCGGTGCGCAGCTCCGGGGCCAGGGCCCGCTGACGGACCCGGGTGGGCAGCACGGGCTGTTCCGGTGCCTCCGGCGGCACGGAGTCGGCCTTCTGTTCCCCGGACGCCTTGCGCTGCGCCGGCAGGAGCGCGGTGCCGGTCCGCGTGGGAAGCGCCACCGGAGCCGTGTCCGCCGCCGGCTGCGTGGTTTCCACCGGTGCGAGGACGGCCTCGGGGAGCAGCACCACTGCCGTCGTACCGCCGTACGGGGAGCGGCACAGCGTGACCTTGATGCCGTGCCGTGCGGCGAGCCGGCCCACGACGTACAGACCGAGCCGGTCGTGCCGGGTCGGGTCGAAGTCCTCCGGCGTGGTGAGGGTGCGGTGGGCCTCGTCGATCTGGTCGGGTTCGAGGCCGAGACCCCGGTCGTCGATCTCCAGGACGAACCCGCTCCCGGCCCGCCCGGTGCGCAGGGTGACCTGGGTGCGGGGCGGCGAGAACACGGTGGCGTTCTCGACGAGTTCGGCGATCAGGTGCACGACATCGGCGACGGCGTCCGCGGCGATGCCCACCTCGGGCATCGGGGGGACCACGACGCGTGTGTACTGCTCGATCTCGCTCACCGCGGAGGACACCACCTCGGCGACGGGTACCGGCCGTCGCCAACGGCGGCCCGGGGCGGAGCCGGAGAGGATGATGAGGCTCTCCGCGTGGCGCCGCATGCGGGTGGTGAGGTGATCGATCCGGAACAGGTCGTCCAGCACGTCGGGGTCGTCGGTACGGCGCTCCAGCGTGTCGACCAGCTTGAGCTGGCGGTGGACGAGCGCCTGGTTGCGGCGGGCGATGTTCAGGAGCACCGCGAACAGCCCGCGGCGCAGGGTGGCTTGCTTGACGGCGGCCTCGACGGCGGCGAGACGGGCGGTGTTGAAGGACCGGCCGACCTGGCCGATCTCGTCGGCCACCGCCTCCACGTCCGCCAGCGGCGGCGCCTCGGCGGCCGCGTCGACCTCCTCACCGGCGCCCAACCGCTCCATGACCTGAGGCAGTTGGCGATTGGTCAGCAGGTCGGCGGCGTCGCGCAGCGCCTCCAGGCGGCGCGAGATGCGACGGGCGCCGCGCACCGCGAACCAGAGGGACAGTCCGACGGCTGCCAGTCCGAGCACACCGACGATCGCCGCCTTGGTCAGCTCCCGGTAGGCGAACGTCCGCCCGCGCGCGGCGGAGTTGATCGCGGACTGGGTGCACAGCCGCATGTACCGCTTGACGGCGCGGTCGCTGGTGGTGCGCCAGGTGCCGGCCGCGACGGCCTTGCCCGCCTGCCGCGCGCCCGCCCGCAGCAGTGCGTCCTCGTCCCGGGTCAGTTCCCGGTGCAGGTCGTCGCGCTGGAAGGTCTCGAAGAGGGCGCGCGAGTCGGCCGGCAGGTCGGGCACATAGGTCTGCTCGAAGACCCGGCGGTCCTCGATGGTCGCGGTGAGGGTGTCGTACTGGCGGTCGGTGAGCGTGCCGGCGGCCCGTGCCCCGGCGACGAGCGCGTCCTCGCGCGACACGAACTCCCGTACCCGCACCAGCTCGACGACGACCTGGGCCTCGCGGGCCAGTTGTCCCGCCTGGAGCGCCGTGAGCGCGGACTGGACGTCGAAGGACGGTTCCACCAGGGTGCTGTATTCGGCCACGGCCCGGTCCCAGGTGACGGTGTGTGCCAGTACCCGGCCGCGCAGCCCCTCCAGCCCGTCGACGGAGTGGAGCAGGGCGTCGAGCGCCTGGCGCTGCTGTCCGGAGAGGCTGCTGCGGTCCCCGTCCCTGACCGCCGCGCGCAGGGCGGTCACGGCGCGGTCGGTGCGGCGTTGCTGGGTCAGCAGGTCGACGCCCGCCGTCGTCCCGCGCTTCGCGCCCAGATACGCGGCGGCGAGGCGGCGTTCGATCTGGATCTGGCCGATCGCCGTGTCGGCCGGAGTGCCGAAGGTGTTGTAGACATCCTGCAGACGGACGAGTGCGCGCAGATCGCCGGTGACGGACACCATGGCGAAACTCCACAGCGTCATGAGGGCGATCACCGGAGCGATCGAGAGGGCCACGATCCGCGAACGGACCGTGGGCGTACGGCCGAAGGGCCAGCGCATGGTCTCCCCAGGGCGACGGGACGGTCGGGTGGCCGGGTGACGTGTGGTGACCCGTGTGTTACTCGCGGGTAGCGGGCGCGCGGCTCAAACTAGTCGATGCCGCGCCCGGACCGCAATGGTCCGGACTGACTGAGCGTTCAACGCGCGCTGCGCGCCGTCACCGGATCCGTCCCGTCAGTCGCCCCTGGCCACGGCGAAGACGGTGACGACCGCCGCGTGATCGGAGGGCCAGTCGTTGCCCGCGACATCCGGCAAGGGCCGCGGGTCACCGCTGACCAGGGTGCGGGAGTCGAGGACGGTCAGGCCCCGGTGCAGGACGAAGTCGATCCGGTCCTGCGGCTCCGGGCGCCCGCTGCCGTCCTCGTGCTCGGCGTGGACGGGCGACCAGGTGTGTCCCGGATCCCGAACCGGGTCGGGGTGGGCCTCCCGGTAGGAGTCGCGCAGGCCCGCCTCCTCGGCGGCGCGCGTCACCGGCCAGGCGACATCGGGCCAGTCCAGGTGCGAGGGCACGTTGAAGTCACCGGTCAGGACGACCGGCACGGACTCGTCGCGGGTGTCGGCGACCCTCCGCAGGATCTCCCGCATCCGGGCGAGCCGGCCGCTCTCGTGCGCGATCAGTCCGGCCGCCGGGAGCCCGTCGAAGCGGGCCTCGTAGGGACCGTACGGCGCACAGTCGAGGTGGACGCTCCAGACGTCCACCCGCTGCCCGCCGTCCAGTTCGATCCGGACCCCGGTTCCCCCGTAGAAGCCGACGTCCGGGTCGCCGAGCACGGAGGTGATCGGGTGGCGGCTGATGACGCCGAGGTTGTCGCCCGCCCGGTGGTGGTACCAGCCGAGGGCGTCGGCGAGTTCGCGGGCCGCGTCCCCGTACGTCTCCTGGAGACCGACCACGTCCGCGCCGGTCTCCGTGATGACCTTGAGCTGCTTCTCGCGGTACCCGTCGACCTGGGTGCCGCCGAACCAGAGGTTCCAGCTCATCACCCGCAGCTCACCCGGGGCGACCATGGCCCGCAGCCGGGCCGGGGAGACGCCCTCCAGGCTGCCGAGCACGGTCCGGCCGGCCGCGGGCTCGATCGGCGCGAGCGAGGGCACCGCGAGGACGGCGCAGCCGGCCGACTCGGCCGAGGTGACACCGGTCTGGGTGTCCTCGACGGCGACGCAGGCCGCGGGGTCGACACCGAGGGCGCGGCAGGCGGCGAGGTAGGGGTCGGGGGCGGGCTTGGTGCGCCCGGTGTCGTCGGCGGTGACGGAAACGGCGAAGTGTCCGGTGCCGAGCGCCTCCAGCACGGTGTCGGCGACCGCGCGCGGGGAGGCGGTCACGAGGGCGGTGGGCACGCGTTCGCGGGCGAGCGCCCGGAGCAGTTCCCTCGCCCCGGGGCGAGGGACGACGCCCGTACGGACCCGGTCCGCGAACTGTCGGTGCAGCTCGGCGGCGGTCTCCTCCCCCGGCGCGCCGGTGACGCCGGCCAGCCATGCGGCGGTGTGCTCGACGGGCCGTCCGAGGACATGCGGCTGATCGGCCGCCGTCAGTACGTGCCCGAGCCCGCCGGCCACCTCCTCCACCGCCTCCCACCACAGCCGCTCGGTGTCCACGAGCGTGCCGTCCATGTCGAACAGAACGGCCTGGAGGGGAGGTCGGGCGGTGGTGCGACGGGTCACGGTGATCTCTTTCTTCGGTGGGGGGATCGAGCGTGGTGCGGCGGCCCCGCCCCCGGGGGCCGGGGGACCACCTGCCGCCCCGGGGCCGGGGCGACATCCCGACCGCAGGCACCGGGGCGGCACGTGTGGCCGGGGGCGGGGTCAGGGGCCGAGGTCGGGGGCCGAGGTCGGAGTCAGGGGTCAGGGTCAGAGGTCGAGGGCGGGGTCAGGGGGCCGGGGGCAGGGCCAAGGCCCGGGCGCCGAGGCCGGGTGCCAGGCGCCGGGTGCCAGGAGCCGGGGCCGCAAGCCGGAGGCCGGAGGCCGAGGGCCGGGGCCCGGGAGCGGGGGCCAAGGGCCGGGGCTGGAAGCCGGAGGCCCTGAGCCGAGGGCCGAGGGCCAAGAGCCGAAGTCCGACACCGGAAGCCAAGAGCCGGAGGCCAAGGCCAAAGACCGGGAGCCGGAAGCCGAAGGCCGAAGCCAGAGGCCGGGAGCCCGTGACCGGAAGCCGGGGCCGGTGACCGGTCATCGATGGCCCGCTGACCGCTGGCCGCTGGCCGCTGGCCGGGGAGGGTACCCCTCGTCCGGGGCGGCACCGGGTGTGCCTCAGCTCGTGCGCTCGGCGACCAGGACCGGACGGTCCGGCAGGGTGACGGTCACAGCGGCGCCCGACGCGAGCGTCGCGGCCTCGTGCGTGGGCAGGTCGGCCTTGGCCTCGGTACCGTCGGCGAGCCGCACGGTCACCCGGGTGGCCGCGCCGAGGAACGCGGTGGCCATGACCCGGGCCGCACCCGACGCGTCGGCGCTCACCCGGACCGCCTCGGGCCGTACCAGCACATCCACCTCCCCCGGTGCGGGCGCGTCCCCGTCCACCGGCAGCCGTCGGCCGAGTACCTCGACCCGGTCGCCGTCGAGGGTCCCCGGGATCCGGCTCATCGTGCCCACGAACTCGGCGACGAAGGCGGTGGCGGGACGCCCGTACAGGTCGGCGGGCGACGCGCACTGTTCCAACCGGCCGGCCCGCATCACCGCGACCCGGTCCGCCATGGACAACGCCTCTTCCTGGTCGTGGGTCACGAACAGGGTGGTGATGCCGAGTTCGAGCTGGAGCCGGCGGATCTCCTCGCGCAACGAGAGCCGCACCTTGGCGTCCAGCGCCGACAGCGGCTCGTCGAGCAGCAGGACACGGGGCCGCAGGGCGAGCGCGCGGGCCAGCGCGACCCGCTGCTGCTGGCCGCCGGAGAGCTGGTGCGGGAACCGGCCGCCCTTGTCCCCGAGGCCCACCAGATCGAGCAACTCGGCGGCACGGGAGCGCCGTTCGGCCGTACGCACCTTACGCATCCGCAGTCCGAAGGCCACGTTGTCCCGTGCGTTCAGATGCGGGAAGAGGCTGTACGACTGGAAGACCATCCCCGCGTCGCGCCGGTGCGCCGGAACCCGGGTGATGTCCTCGCCGTCGACCAGCACCTCGCCGGAGTCGGGGTGTTCGAAGCCGGCGAGCATGCGCAGCGCGGTGGTCTTGCCGCAGCCGGAGGGACCGAGCAGGGCGAGCAGTTCACCGGGCCGGACGGTGAGGTCGAGGCCGTCGAGAGCGACGGTCGGGCCGAACTCCCGCCGGAGTCCCCGGAATTCGACGGTGGCGGCCTTGTCGAGCGTGGCGACGGTCATGTTCATCCCTGGGAGGCGGAAGCGGTACGGGAGCGGCCGCCGAGGACGGCGAGCGCGAGGAGGAGTGCCCAGGTGAGGAACAGGCTGAGCACGGAGACGGCGACGGACATCTGGGCCTGCGAGCCGCCGACGCTGTAGATCCACACGGCGAAGGGCTGATAGCCGAGCAGGGCGGCGACCGTGAACTCGCCCAGCACCAGGGCCAGGGTGAGGAAGGAGGCGTTGAGCAGCGCGCCGCGCAGATTGGGCAGCACAGCGCGCACGAGTGCCTGCGGCATGCTCGCGCCGCAGCTCCGGGCCGCCTCGACGAGCGTGCGCACGTCGACGGCGCGCAGTCCCGCGTCCAGGGCCCGGTACACGAACGGCAGCGCCATCACGACGTACGCGAGGACGAGGACGACCGGGAAGCCGGGATCCTGGATCGCCACGAACGTCTGGAACAGCGGGGTGCGCGAGAGGTGTTCGGGCCCCCATTTGAGGACGGTGGAGATGCCGGCGACGAACGCGATCGGCGGCACGACGAGCGGCAGTGAACAGACCACCTCGACGACCGGCCGCAGCCGGGGTGAGCCGAGCCGCAGCGCGACCGTGGCGGGCACCATCAGGAGCAGCACCACGGCGATGGTCACGGCGGCGAGTTCCAGCGAGAGCAGCAGGCTGGAGACGAATCCGTCGGCGGACACGATCGAGCGGTAGGCGTCGAAGGTGACGCCCTGCCCCGGCACGTCGACCGTGAAGATCACCGACGCGGCCATGGGCACCAGGAAGTACAGCGCGGCGAGGGCGAGGACGGCCCAGCGCCACAGGTTCAGGCGAGCCATCGCGCGCTCCGTCGTTGCAGGGGCAGGTACACGGCCATGACCAGGCCCGCGATGAGGACCATGTCGAGGCTGAGGGCGAGCGCCACGTTCTCCTGGCCGACCAGCACGTTGCCGGAGATGGCGTCGGCGATCTGGAGGGTGACCAGCGGCACCGCACTGCCCACCATGGCGGCGGCGGTGGCGTACGCGGCGAAGGCGCTGCCGAAGAGGAGCACGAGTCCGCCGAGGAGCGAGGGCGCGAGGACGGGCAGAGCCACGTGCCGCCAGTACTGGACGGTGGTGGCGCCGTTGTTCCGCGCCGCCTCGCGCCACTGGGGGCGCAGGCCGTCGAGGGCGGGCGTGATGGTGAGGACCATGAGCGGGATCAGGAAGTACAGGTAGACGACGACCAGGCCCCAGAAGCTGTAGAGGTTCCAGCCTCGGTCGGTGAGGCTCAATTCCCGTGTCAGGACACCGGAGTTGCCGAGTGTGGCGACGAAGGCGAAGGCGAGCGGGACACCGCCGAAGTTGGCGAGCACCCCGGACGCGGTGAGCACGGCCTCACGCAGCGCGCGGAACCGGGAGGTCACCACGGCCTGGGCGAGCGGGAGTCCAAGGACGGTCGCGAGGCCCGCGGAGACGGCGGACAGCTTGACGCTGCCGATCAGCGCGGTCAGGTAGGCGCCCTGGAACGAACCGGTCAGGTTGGCCGTGGTGTACGAACTGGCGCCGGTGGCCTGGTCCTTGACGGTGAACGCGCCGTTGAGCATGGCCAGCGCGGGGACACCGAAGGAGATGGCCACGAAGACGAGCAGCGGGAGGACGGCGAGCGGGCCGGTGGCGCGGCGGCGCCGCCGCTGCCGGTGGGCAGCGGCGGGCGCCACGTCGGCCGGGGCCTCGGTGAGAGCGGTGGTCATCCGGAGACGGCCTTGCCCCAGCCCTGGGCCAGCACGGTCTTGGCCTTGCTCTGCTGGGCCTCGGTCGGGAAGCTCGGGGTGCCCGAGACGGCGGGGAGCTTCGCGGCGGCGGCCTTGTCGAGCGTGCCGGCCTTCTCCATCGCGGTCATCAGGGCCGGGCGGGCGTATCCCTTGAGCCACAGGTTCTGGCCCTCGGCGCTGTAGAGGTACTCCTGCCACAGACGGGCCGCTGCCGGGTGCGGGGCGTCCTTGTTGACGGCCTGGGAGTAGTACTGGGAGAACTGGCCGTCGGAGGGCACCGAGACCTTCCAGTCGACACCCTTGGACTTGAACTCGTCGGCGTATCCGGCGTTCAGGTAGTCCCAGTCGATGCTGATGGGCGTCTCGCCCTTCTCGACGGTGGCCGGGGTCGACTCGACAGGCGTGTAGTTGCCGTTCTTCTTCAACTCGGCGAAGAAGTCGAGGCCGGGCTGGATGTCGTCGAAGGAGCCGCCGTTGGCCAGGGCGGCGGCATACACGCCGCCGAAGGCGGAACCGGACTTGGTGGGGTTGCCGTTGAGCGCGACCTGGCCCTTGTACTGCGGCTTGAGCAGGTCCTTGAAGGTCG
Organism: Streptomyces sp. NBC_00659; assembly: GCF_036226925.1. Taxonomy (NCBI): domain Bacteria; kingdom Bacillati; phylum Actinomycetota; class Actinomycetes; order Kitasatosporales; family Streptomycetaceae; genus Streptomyces; species Streptomyces sp. NBC_00659. The sequence continues at coordinate 2,031,355 of NZ_CP109031.1, forward strand.
TGGGGCACTCCTTGACCTTCTTGGCGTCGCAGCCGATGGAGATGTAGCCGCCGTAGTCGTTGAACCAGCGGCCCGCGGTGTCCTTCTGCCCCTCGGGGAGGTCGCCGAAGGCGGTCACCTTGTACGGGGCGAGCAGCCCCTGCTGGGCCGCGCTCAGCGCGAAGGAGCTGCCGAGGTCGAGGACGTCGGGGGCGCGGTCCTGGCCCTTGCGCGAGGTGACGGCGTTGATCTCGTCCTGGCTGGAGCCGTCGGGGCTCTCGACCTGGATCTTGATGCCGTACTTCTTGGTGAAGCCGTCGATGAGAGCGCCGTAGTTGGCCCAGTCGCGGGGAAGGGCGATCGCGTGCAGCGTGCCCTCCTTCTTCGCGGCCTTGACCAGGGCGTCGAGACCGCCGAAGTCCGCGGCGGAGGTCGCGGTGGCCGCGCTCTTGCCGTCGGCGGTGGTCGCCTTGTCGTCGGGAGCGGCGCCGCAGGCGCTCAGGGTGAGCGCTGCGGCGACGGCGAGGCCGCCGGTGAGGAGGGCGGTCCTCGGCAGGAACACGGTCACGGTCTCTCCAGGGTGACGCACGAGGGTGGGGCGGGACGGAGAACTTGTCTGAACAAGTTGGCCCCAGTAGGCACGCCGATGGTGTCCTGTTCGTAAACTTTGGTGAAACCGTTACCCCCTATTCCCTGCACAATCCCGGCCGACGCGGATCACCGCCCGATGTCGATTAGGCTGATCAAGCTGTGCACAGCAGTCGAATCAGAGGGGAAGAATGGCGGCGCGACACGAGGAGATCGCCGAGGAGCTGCGGCGGGCGATCGACCGCGAGGAGTACACCGTGGGCAGTCTGCTGCCGGCGGAGACGGACCTCGCGGCCCACTACGGCGTCGCGCGCGGCACGGTCCGCCAGGCCGTCGCGGCCCTGACCGCCGAGGGCCTCATCGGGTCACGCCAGGGCGCCCGGCGCGTGGTCCTGGCCGGCCGTCGCAGCCAGAGCTTCGCCGAACTGCGCAGCTTCGCCCAGTGGGCGCGGGCGATGGGGCGCGAGGCGACGGGGCACGTGGTGGCCCAGGAGTACCGTCCGGCGACGGCTGAGGACGTCGTCCGCCTCCAGCTCCAGGAGGGGACGCCGGTGTTGCACGTGCTGCGGGTCCGGGGACTGGACGGCGAACCGGTGCTGCTGGAGCGCACGGTGTACGCGGACTGGATCTCCCCCGCCGTCGCGGCGATCGAGCCCGACTGCCCGTCCGTCACCCAGCGGCTCCTCGAGGACACCGGCCTGGTCTTCGCGTACGGCGAGCACGTCATCGACGCCGTCGCGGCGGGCGCCCAGGACGCCGACCTCCTCGGAGTCCGCCGCACCAGTCCCCTGCTGCGCGTCCGCCGGGTCACCACCACGCGCGAGGGCCGCCCGGTGGAGTGGTCCGACGACCGCTACCGCTCGGACGCCGTGAGCTTCAGCGTCCACAACTCGATCGGCAACAACGCCCTGGCCAGGAAGACGGCGGAGTAAGCGCCTGACGGGCTGCGGAGCGCCCCGTCAGGGGCGCGGGGAACTGCACGGCCAGCCACTACGGGCCCGCGGCCGCGCGGAGTCACAACCCCCACCCCCTGCGGCGCACCCGCGGTTATGGGGGCGCCGACTATGTGGGCGACCCCGAGGAAAACCTCCGCAGCAGTGGCGACAGCACCAGAACGGACTTCGTCCGCTCCACGAACGGCTCCCCCGCGATCCGTTCGAGCACCCGCTCGAAGTGCCGCATGTCCGAGGCGAACACCTGCACCACCGCGTCCGCCTCCCCGGTGACGGTGGAGGCGGCCACGACTTCCTGGTACCGCTCCAGACCGCGCTGGATGGTCTCCGGCGAGGTGTTCCGGCGGCAGTAGATCTCGACGAAGCCCTCCGTCTCCCAGCCGAGCGCCGCCGGGTCCACCCGTACGGTGAACCCGGTGATGGCCCCGGTGGCCCGCAGCCGGTCGACCCTCCGCTTCACGGCGGGCGCGGACAGGCCGACCAGTTGCCCGATGTCCGCGTAGGAGCGACGGGCGTCCTCGGCGAGGGCGTGCACGATGCGTTCGTCGAGATCGTTCAGCACTGCGGGTGGTTCACTTTTCTGCGAGGGGGTCCTGCGACGGTTCTACAGCTGCTCGGCGAAGGCTTCCGCGGTCGCCGTCCGGGACCGGCGGTAGCCGTGACTGAAGTAGAACACGAGCCCGACGGCCGTCCGGACCCCGAAGACCACCCAGGTGACGGCGGAGAGACCGGCCAGCATCCACACGCACGGCAGGAAGCCGATCCCGGGCGGCACCGGCGCGAGCGGAACCCGGAACGTACGGCGCACGGCCGGGCGCGTCCGCCGCGGCAGTCCCCGGCCCGTCGTAGAAGCTCTCCCACGCGTGCGGCCCCCGCTCCCGGCAGGGGAACAGGGGCCGTACGGGAACTGGGCGGATCAGCTCCAGCTGGCGTGCAGCGGCTGGCCCTCGGCGTAGCCGGCCGCGCTCTGGATGCCGACGATCGCGTTCTCGGCGAACTCCTCCAGGGAGTTGGCGCCCGCGTAGGTGCAGGAGGAACGGACGCCCGCGATGATCGAGTCGATCAGGTCCTCGACGCCCGGACGGGACGGGTCGAGGAACATCCGCGAGGTGGAGATGCCCTCCTCGAACAGCGCCTTGCGGGCCCGGTCGTACGCGGACTCCTCGCTGGTGCGGTTCTTGACGGCCCGCGCGGACGCCATGCCGAACGACTCCTTGTACAGGCGTCCGCCGGCGTCCTGGTGAAGGTCGCCCGGGGACTCGTACGTGCCGGCGAACCACGAGCCGATCATGACGTTGGACGCGCCGGCGGCCAGCGCCATCGCGACGTCACGGGGGTGGCGGACACCGCCGTCGGCCCACACGTGCTTGCCGTACTTCTTCGCCTCGGCCGCGCACTCCAGCACCGCGGAGAACTGCGGCCGGCCGACGCCGGTCATCATGCGGGTGGTGCACATGGCACCCGGGCCCACACCGACCTTGATGATGTCGGCGCCCGCGTCGATCAGGTCCTTGACGCCCTCGGCGGCGACGATGTTGCCCGCGACGATCGGCACCTGCGGATCCAGCGCGCGCACCGTCCTGACGGCGCTGATCATCGACTCCTGGTGGCCGTGCGCCGTGTCGATGACGAGCGTGTCGACGCCCGCGTCGAGCAGCTGCTTGGCCTTGCCCTCCACATCGCCGTTGATGCCGACGGCGGCGGCGATGCGCAGCCTGCCGTTCGCGTCGGTGGCCGGCGAGTACAGCGTGGCGCGCAGAGCGCCCTTGCGGGTGAGGATGCCGGCCAGCTTGCCGTCCGCGTCCACGGCGGGGGCGTAGCGGCGGTTGGCGTTGTCGAGGCGGTTGAACGCCTCGCGCGGCTCGATGTCCGCGTCGAGGAGCAGCAGGTCCTTGGACATGACCTCGGACAGCTGGCTGAAGCGGTCCACGCCGGTGAGGTCGGCGTCGGTGACCACACCGACGGGGCGGCCGTCGTCGTCGACGACGACGCCCGCGTTGTGCGCGCGCTTGGGCAGCAGCGCCAGCGCGTCGGCGACGGTCTGGTGGGGCGCGAGGACGATCGGGGTGTCGAGCACCAGATGGCGTCCCTTGACCCAGGAGACGACCTCGGTGATGACCTCGATCGGGATGTCCTGCGGAATGACGACAAGGCCACCGCGGCGGGCGACGGTCTCGGCCATCCGGCGGCCGGCGATCGCCGTCATGTTGGCGACGACGAGCGGGATGGTGGTGCCGGTGCCGTCGGGAGAGGCGAGGTCCACTGCCTGACGCGAGCCCACGGCGGAGCGGCTGGGCACCATGAAGACGTCGTCGTACGTCAGGTCGTACGGGGGCTGGATGTCGTTGAGGAAACGCACGTGCTGCACATCCCAGTCGATCAGAGGTGGCCCCCGGACAGGTCAGCCAGGGGGAAGAGCACGTACCTCATTGTCCCATGACGGCCGGTATGCGGTCCCCGGGCGGATCATCCAGGCTGGTCAGGGGGCAGCTGGTCGGATCCTCCAAGGGAGAGGACGACCGCGAGCGCCGCGTCGGAGGCCTCGTAGTGACCGGAGGCCGCCGCCAGCACCCCCTGCACGGTCTCCCACTCGTCGGGCCGTGCTCGCGCGTAGGGGCGCCAGCCGGTCACCACGATCAGTCTGCCCGGACTGGCCGGGCCCCAGTCGGGGTCGCCCAGGACGTCGCCGAGCGCGTCCCAGTTCCGCCCGAACCACTCCGGCAGGCCGAGGTCGCGGACGCAGCGCGCCATGAAGGCGCCCTTGTCGAGGACCCCGGTGAGGTCGAGTTCGGTGACCTGCCACCCGGCCGAACGGCATACCGCCGCGAGCGGACCGTGCGTCATCTCAGCACCGCCTTGAAGGAGTTGTAGTGATCGTCGGTGTAGAAGATCTCCCCGCCCCGCCCCGTGACCATGCGCCGGGCCCCGCGGTCGCGCTCACCAGGGGTCCGCACCGTGTACTCGCGGTAGTAGCCCCTGGCATGCCCCGGCAGCTCCCGCTCGAAGTTGCCGAAGACGGCGCCGTCCTTGGCGTACGGGAAGGGGCCGCCCCGGTCGATGAGGGCGAGGGTCGCCCGCGCCTCGGCGGGGAGCGCGGCCACGGAAACGGCCGGCAGACCGCCGGCCCAGGACGGGACCGCCGTGGCACGGCTCGCGGCGGTGGCCGCCGGGTCTCGCGGACCGGCCGCGCCCGTCGGCGCGCAGCCCGCCAGCAGGACCGTCAGACAGACCAGCAGGCCGGCGAACAGACGGCCCGTGAACGCGCGAGGGGACGGCCGCAGCGGCATGTCGTCGATGCTGCCACGGCCGTCCCCTCGCGGCGCGCGCTGTGTGCTGTCCTCAGGCCCCGTCCGGGTCCGCCCGGTTCAGCGCCGGACGCGGCGGTGGGCCCGCCGTCATCAGGGCGTCCGCGGCCGACGTGTCCGTGACCAGGCTGGTGACGAGCCCGGACCGCAGTACCGCGTCGATGGCGGCCGCCTTGCGGTGCCCACCCGCTATGGCGACGACCTCGGGGATACGGCGCAGCCGGTCGGCCTCGACCGTGATGCAGCGCTCGCCCAGGTCACGCCCGACCCGACGGCCCTCGGCGTCGAAGAGGTGCGCGGACATCTCGGCGGCGACACCGAGCGACGCGTAGTGCGCGCGTTCCTCGTCGCTGAGCATGTCGTGCACCGTGGAGATGCCGGGCTCCCAGGAGCCGATGGAGACGCAGGCCACCGTCACCTTGTCGAAGTACTCGAAGGCGCGGGCGATCCCCGTCTGGTTGCGCAGCGCCGCCGCGGTGGCCGCGTCGGGCAGGAGCATCGGCGCGTAGATGGGGTGGGCGTCGCCGCCGGACACCTGCGCGGCGCGGCGGACGGCCTCGACGGAGCCGCGTTCGGCCGTCCCGGCGTCGTACACCCCCGTCAGCTGCACCACGGTGCAGGGCGGGAGCCGGTCCAGGGCCGCCGCCATGTGGATGGTGGAGCGGCCCCAGGCGAGGCCGAGCACGTCGCCCTCGTTGACGAGCTCGCCGAGCAGGTCGGCGGCCACCTCACCGAGGTTCTCCGGGTCGGGCGACTCCTCGGCCTCCGCCGGGGACTCGACGACCACGGCGTGCCGCAGGCCGTAGCGAGCGCGCAGCGCGTCCGAGCGCTCCGCGTCCAGCTCGGCGGGGACGCGGATCTCGATCCTCACGAGATCCCGTTCGAGAGCGGTCTCCAGGACCCGGGCCACCTTGAAGCGGCTGACGCCGAACTCCTCGGCGATCTGGATCTTGGATTTGCCCTCGAGGTAGAAGCGGCGGGCCATGGCCGCCGCCTGGACCAGCTCAGCGGGTCCCATCCGCATGGCTGACCGGCCCGCCGACATACCCGACACGGCGTTCTCCTCACTTCTGTTCACACTCTGGATTCGCCGTTCATCCTTGCAGATCCGGCGCACTTGATCCGCCCTGATGGGCGGCGTTCACGTTCCCTTGGCTCAGTGGCCGCACGCCCATGACGCACGGGCCGTCGCCTCCTCGGCCTGGGTGCGCAGTGCACGTACCGCCTGAGCGGGGTCCGCGGCCCCGTACACCGCCGAACCGGCGACGAACACGTCGGCTCCCGCCTCCGCGCACCGCTCGATGGTCGAGGCCGACACTCCACCGTCGACCTGGAGCCACAGTTCCAGGCCGTGCTTGCTGATCAACTCGCGCGTGCGGCGGATCTTGGGGAGCATGATGTCAAGAAAAGCCTGGCCCCCGAATCCGGGCTCGACCGTCATGATGAGCAGCATGTCGAGCTCGGGGAGCAGATCCTCGTACGGCTCGATGGGGGTCGCGGGCTTGAGCGCCATGGAGGCACGGGCGCCCATGGCCCGGATCTCGCGGGCGAGCCGGACGGGCGCGGCGGCGGCCTCCACATGGAAGGTGACGGAGCCGGCACCGGCTTCCACGTACTGGGGCGCCCACCGATCGGCGTCCTCGATCATCAGATGGCAGTCCAGCGGAGTGTCCGTCGCACGGGCCAAAGACTCTACGACCGGCACCCCGAGGGTGAGGTTCGGTACGAAATGGTTGTCCATGACGTCGACATGGAGCCAGTCCGCGCCTTCCACCGACTTTGCCTCCTCGGCAAGACGGGCGAAGTCGGCGGACAGGATGCTGGGGTTGATCTGCGCGGCCATGCCCCAAGACTGCCATGCCCCGGGCCCGTTGCCCGCCCCGGTCCGGACCTGGATCGTCCCGCGGCTGCCGTACGAGGGTCCGCCGTGCCATGCTGGGCGGCCCAGCGGCGCTGTGTCCGGTCCCGGGGGTGGGCATGAAGCGGCTCGACGTCTGGAAGCGCGGCACCATCGGAGTCGTGTGCGGCCGGCGGTCCAAGTGGCTGGTCCTGGCCCTGTGGCTGCTGATCCTGCTCTTCGTGGCACCGCTCGGAGCGAAGCTGAGCGACGCCCAGGACAACGACGCGCAGTCCTGGCTGCCGGGCTCCGCCGAATCCACCCAGGTCCTCGACATCTCGAACGGGTTCAGGCCCGAGCAGATCCCCGCGGTCGTCGTCTACGCGCGCCCCGACGGCCTGACGGCACAGGACCGACGACAGATCTCCGAGGACGTCCGGCAGCTCAAGACGCTGCGGGACCACGGCATCCGCGGCGCCGAGACCCGCGGGCCGGTCCTCGACCGGCAGCCGGACCCGCGCGCGGCGCAGATCTACGTCCCCATCACCATGGACGCGGCGGGCTGGCAGCGGATCGCCCCCGCCGTCGACTCCATCCGTGACCAGGTCGGCAAGGGCGGCGACGGGCTCTCGGTGCACATCACCGGGCCCGGGGGTACGGCCGCCGACTCCTCCAAGGCCTTCGAGGGCATCGACTCGACGCTGCTGTTCTCCGCGATGGCCGTCGTCATCGTGATGCTGCTGATCACCTTCCGCAGCCCGATCCTGCTGTTCGTCCCCCTGCTCGGTGTGGTCGTCGCCCTGTTCACGGCGCAGGCGCTGATCTATCTGCTGGCGAAACACGCCGGTCTGACCGTCAACGGCCAGAGCGCGGGCATTCTCACCGTGCTCGTGTTCGGCGCGGGGACCGACTACGCGCTGCTGCTGGTCGCCCGCTACCGCGAGGAACTGCGCCGTCACGAGGACCGGCACGAGGCGATGACCCTCGCCATGAACCGGGCGGGGCCCGCCATCCTCGCGTCGGGCGCCACGGTCGTGCTGAGCATGCTGGTGCTCCTGGTCGCCGAGATGAACTCGACGCGGGGGCTCGGCCCGGTCGCGGCGATCGGCGTGGCCGTCGGCCTGCTCGCCATGCTCACGCTCTTCCCCGCCCTGCTGCTGGTCTTCGGCCGCTGGATCTTCTGGCCCGCCGTCCCGCACCTCGGCTCGGCCGATCCGACCAGGAGCGGCGTCTGGGCGCACATGGGCCGGCGGATCGCCCGCCGCCCGCGGACCTTCTGGGTGGCCACGGCGCTGGCGCTCGGGCTGCTGTCCCTCGGCCTGATCCAGCTCCGCGCCGCGGGCATCCCCAACGCCGACCAGTTCACCGGGAAACCGGACTCGATCGTCGGCCAGGAGGTGTCGGCGCGCTACTTCCCCGCGGGCGACGGGGATCCGCTGGTCATCGTGTCCGACACGGCGCAGGGCAGACAGGTCGGCGAGGCCGTGGCGGCGGATCCGGGCGTGGTGCCGGCGAGCATCGGTGTGCCCCCGGGCACCGCGCCGGTGCACGACGGCAAGGTGCTGTTCGAGGCGACCACCCGCGCCCCCGCCGACAGCGCGGCGGCCAAGGACACGGTGGAGCGGGTGCGCGACGCGGTGCACGCCGTGCCCGGGGCCGACGCGAAGGTGGGCGGCGGCTCGGCGGCCCTGCTGGACATGGAGAACGCCCAGACGCACGACAACTACCTGGTCATCCCGCTCGTCCTGGTGGTGGTCCTGCTGGTCCTGAGCGTCCTGCTGCGCGCGCTGATCGCTCCGCTCCTGCTGATCGGGACCGTGGTGCTGTCGCTGGCCACCGCCCTCGGTGTGAGCGCGCTGGCGTTCCGGCACGTCTTCGACTACGCGGGCGAGGACGTGGCGTTCCCGCTGTTCGTCTTCGTGTTCCTGGTGGCGCTCGGCATCGACTACAACATCTTCCTGACCACCCGTATCCGCGAGGAGGCCGGCCGCCACGGCACCCGGCAGGGTGTGGTGACGGGCCTCGCCACCACCGGGGCGGTGATCACCTCGGCCGGCCTGGTTCTCGCGGGCACGTTCGCGGCACTGGGCACCCTGCCGATCGTGGGGTTCGCGGAGATCGGCTTCGCGGTCGCCCTCGGCGTGCTCCTGGACACCTTCGTGGTGCGCTCGGTGCTGGTCACCTCGCTCTTCCTCGATGTCGGCCCGAAGGTGTGGTGGCCGAACCGGCTCGCCCACGAGGACGGCGGCTCCCGGCACCCGGACACACCGGACCCGGAGCAGTCCGGGGAGCTCGCGGCGTCCCCGGGGCCCGCGGGACCCCAGGACACCGGGGACCCGGACGACTCCACGAGACCCGCCCGGCCGCCCGACTGACTAGTGCCGCGACAGGCAACGTTCGCCCCGTCGCGACTCCCGGCACGCACCGGAGCCCGGGCCGGTCGCCGGAGCGATGACCCGGACCGAGCCGGACGACGGACCTGGGAACGTCGGGTCAGGCGGTTCGGCGGATCAGGGCCAGGTACATCGCGTCCGTCCCGTGCAGGTGCGGCCACAGCTGGACGTCGGGGCCGTCGCCGAGCGCGGGCACGCCGGGCAGCAGCGGGCGGGCGTCGAGCAGTTCGGCGGAGCCGTCCTCGAAGTGCTTGAGGACGTCGTCGACCACCGCGCGGGTCTCGGCGAGGTGCGGCGAGCAGGTCGCGTACCCGACGACACCGCCGACCCGCACCGATGCGAGCGCCGTGCGCAGCAGCCCGCGCTGGAGCGACGCGAAGCCGTCGAGGTCCTCGGGGCGACGACGCCAGCGGGCCTCGGGACGGCGGCGCAGCGCGCCCAGGCCCGTGCAGGGCACGTCCATGAGCACCCGGTCGAAGGTGCCGGGCCGCCACGGCGGGCGGGTGCCGTCGGCGGCGATGACCTGGTAGGGGCCGGGGTTCCCGGCGAGTGCCTTGGCGACGAGCCCCGCGCGGTGCAGCTGCTTCTCGGAGGCGAGCAGCGTCGCGCCCCGCTGGGAGGCGAGGCCGGCCAGCATCGCGGCCTTGCCGCCGGGTCCGGCGCAGCCGTCCAGCCAGACCCGGTCGGGGCCGTCGAGCGGCGCGTTCGCCAGGGCGATCGCCACCAGCTGGCTGCCCTCGTCCTGGACACCCGCACGGCCCTCCCGTACGGCGTCGATGGCGCCCGGCTCACCGCCCTCGGTGAGCCGCACGGCGTACGGGGACCAGCGCCCAGGAAGCGCCGAGTCCTCGTCGAGGGCGTCGAGGAGTTCCCCGGCGGTGGAGCGTCCGGGCCGGGCGACCAGGGTCACCTCGGGCCGCTCGTTGTCGGCCTCCAGCAGGTCCTCGATGCCGGCCCGGCCGCCGCCGAGGGAGTCCCAGAGCGCGGAGACGACCCAGCGCGGGTGCGAGTGCACGACGGCGAGGTGTTCCTCGGCGTCCTCGGCGTAGGGCGGGGCGACCTGTTCCAGCCAGGCGTCGAGGTCCTGCCGCGCGACCTTGCGCAGCACGGCGTTCACGAACTTGGCCCGCCCGTCGCCGAGCACCACCCGGGCCAGCTCGACCGAGGCGGAGACGGCCGCGTGCGTCGGGATGCGCGTGCCCAGCAGCTGGTGGACCCCGAGGCTGAGCACATCGAGGACCGGCGGGTCGACCTCCCGCAGCGGCCGGTCGACGCAGGCCGAGATGACGGCGTCGTACGTCCCCTGGCGGCGCAGCGTGCCGTACACCAGCTCGGTGGCGAGCGCGGCGTCCCGTGCATCGAAGTCGTCCTTCTGCCTCGCCTTGCGCAGCAGCGGAGGCAGGACGAGGTTCGCGTAGGCGTCCCGCTCGTCCACGGCCCGCAGCGCCTCGAAGGCGAGCATGCGGACCGGGTCCTTCTGGGGGCGGCGGTAGGGCTTGCCGGGCTTCTGCGGCCGACGGGGCTGCTCACTCACGAAAAAGGTGCTCCGGATCCAGGAAAAAAGATGCGCTTATCAGCGTACGCCGCAGGTCCGGCGTCAGACTCCGAGCCGCTCCCCGGACGGAATCCGCACCCCGCGGGCCCAGTCGGCCGCGCGCATGGGCTTCTTGCCCTGGGCCTGCACCCAGAGCAGCTCCACGGCGAAGGAACCGGTGCCCACGTACACATTGTTCTTGGCGACCGACAGCTCGCCCGGGGCGAGATCCGTGCGGTCGGGCACCATCGCGACCTGGATGAGCTTGAGGCGCTCGTCGCGGAAGACGGTCCAGGAGCCGGGTGCGGGCGTGCACCCGCGCACCACGCGGTCGACGCGCAGCGCCGGGGCGGCCCAGTCGACGTGAGCGCTCTCCACGGTGATCTTCGGCGCGGAGCTGATGCCGTCGGCGGGCTGCGGCACGGCCTTGAGCGTGCCGTCCTCGATCCCGTCCATCGTCGCGGCGAGCAGTCCCGACCCGGCGAAGGCGAGCCGTGTGAGCAGGTCCCCGCTGGTGTCGGTGGGCCGGATCTCCTCGGTGACGGTCCCGTACACCGGCCCCGAGTCGAGGCCCTCCTCGATCAGGAAGGTGGAGGCGCCGGTGATCTCGTCCCCGGCCATGATCGCGTGCTGCACGGGAGCCGCGCCGCGCCAGGCGGGCAGCAGCGAGAAGTGCAGGTTGACCCAGCCCTGGGCGGGGATGTCGAGGGCGACCCGGGGCAGCAGCGCCCCGTACGCGACGACGGGACAGCAGTCCGGGCCGATCTCCCGCAGCCGGGCCAGGAATTCCTCGTCCCGGGGCTTCGCGGGCTTGAGCACCTCGATCCCGGCATGCTCCGCCCGCTCGGCGACCGGACTCGCGACGAGCCGTCGCCCCCGTCCGGCCGGCGCGTCCGGCCGGGTCACGACGGCGGCCACCTCGTGCCGCCCAGAGGCGATCAGGGCGTCCAGGGCGGGAACGGCGACCTCGGGGGTGCCTGCGAAGACGAGCTTCATGGGTGGTGGTTGGCCTCTCGGGCGGGAGCACTTCCATCCCCCGCGCGCGTACCGGTTCGGGCCATGCACGGGGCAGCGCACCAGTCTATGCCGCGCGGGACCCGAGAGCCCGGGCGTTCTCCGCAGGGCCATGTCCCCGGGCCCGCACGGGCGGTACGGCCGCGCGGACGGGGCACGGGAACGGGCTGTGGGCGGCGTTCGGTGACGGGCTGTGGGCGGCGCACGGTGACGGGCTGTGGGCGGCGTACGTGGGAGGAACTTGGCCGGGCGGATGCGCGTCGGCCCGCCGAAGCCGGGCTCCGGCGGTACGCGCTGTCCGCGCCGTCCGCGCACAGGCCCGGGTGGTGCGGACCGGCCGTCGGCACAGGCGGAGGGGGCCGCCCGTAGGCGCACGGGGCGCGTCGATCGCACGACAGGGGGCGTACAGCGCGGGACGCGCCCCGTTCATATGCTCTTGCGCCCTTGCACCCGTGACCACTCACCCGTCCACGCGTTGGTCAAGAAAGAGTTGACCACAGCGGACCGCAGACCAGCGGCCCGATCCCTTTCAACGACGGTTCGAGAGGCTTGTTCATGGCCGACCATGCAACCCACGACGCCCAGGCTCGGGCCAGCCTGCACTTGCTGGTGCGGGACATCGAGCGGGTCCGTCGGCAGGTGGACGCACTGCGCACGCTCACCGCCCAGTTGGGCAACGTCTACCGCCCACGCCGCGCCGGCCCCTCCACGGGCTTCGTCGTCTACGGACGCGCCCCCGCGCCGACCGTCCGTCTCGCCCAGGAACTGCGGGACAGCGTCGAGACCCTGGTCACCGCCGCCGTGGACTTCGACCGCTCCCTCGGCTTCTCGTGGGACGCGGTGGGATCGGCCCTCGGGGTCACCAAGCAGGCGGTGCACCGGCGTTACGGTGCCCGCCGAGCCGCCGCCCAGGCCGCCGCCGAGGCGGAGCGCGCCACGGAGGCCGCCGACACGCGTACGGTCGCCGTCGACGCCGCTCTGCCGTCGGTGCCGACCGTCCCCGCCGCCCGTTCCATGCCGACCCAGCCGACGGCCGGCAGCCCGACGCTCCGCGACGAGGTCAGGTCCACGGCCTTCCCGGGCCCGCGCAACGGCTGACCCGACTCCCCGAGACGACAACTGCCTCCCGGCGCCAGACCCCGGGGGGCAGTCCCCTGCGCACGCCCGTGCCCGAGTCCGCCTTCCCGCTCCATCCCCCGGCCCGGCCTGCACCCCCTGCCGATGCGCGGAGGCATGCCCCCTGGCATCGGGCCACCCGGCCACCCCCCGGTCCACGGCGGGCACCCGTGCGGCACACGGTCCGCGACCCGTGCTCGGCGCGACCCCACCGGATCTCACCCGGTCTCATCCGATCCCACCCGGCTGCCTCACCCGATGTCGGGCGGATCGATCCGGATGCGTACGGGGTCAACGCCCCCGCGGGCCATGCGCGCCGCCTGCGCGCTCTTCAGCGCCGCCGCCAGAGCGGCGCCACTGCCCGGGGGCACCCGGATGAGCACCCGTTCCCCGGGCTCCCCGGGAGGCGGTCCACCGGGCCGCCTGGGCCGCCCCGCCTCACCGGCCGACAGCGGCACGGGCCCCAACACCTCGGCGTCGCCCGGCAGTTCGGCAGCCGCGAGAAACCCGGCGAGCGCCTCCGGCGCCCCGGACACCGCCGCCATCCGGGAGACGGGCGGAAATCCCAGCTCGGCCCGCTCGGCGAGTTCACGCACCGCGTGCCCGACCGGATCCCATCGCACGAGCGCCTGCACGGGCCGCAGGGTCGGTTCGGCCACGACCGCGACCGTGCCGCCCTCTCCCTGCGGACGGACCAGCGCGGCGGCCGCCGTCCACCGGCGCAACGCGTCCTCGCCGGCCCGCAGATCGGGCCGTCCGAGCATGGCCCAGCCGTCGAGCAGCAGGGCCGCCGCGTACCCGCCCTCGGCGACCGGTTCGGCCCCCGGCGTGCTGACCACCAGGGCGGGTGCCGCGGACACCGTGTCCAGCACCTGCTCCCGCCCGGACGTGCGCACCGGCACGGCCGGGAACGCCCGCCCCAGCTCCTCGGCGGTCCGCCGGGCACCGACGACCTGCGCCCGCAGCCGGAACCCGCCGCACTCCTGGCAGTGCCAGGCGGTCTCGTCCCGCCCGCACCACCCGCAGCGCAGCGCCTGGGCGTCCTGCGCCTCCAACGGCCCCGCGCAGTGCCGGCACCGCGCGGGCTCCCGGCACCGCGCACAGGCCATCCGGGGCACATATCCCCGCCGGGGCACCTGGACCAGCACGGGCCCGTGCTTCAGCCCTTCCCTGACGGTCTGCCAGGCGAGCGTCGGCAGCCGGGCGGCCCGTGCGGCCTCGTCGCGGGCGAGATCGCCGTCCGAGACGGTCCGCACCAGCGGCGCGGCGGCACGTACCTGGTCCCGGTCGGCGGCCAGCGGCAGCGCCCAGCCACTCTCGACCAGTTGTGCCGCCTCCACCGTGCACGTCCAGCTCCCCAACAGGAAGCCGCACTTGTCACGTGAGGCGCGCAGCTCCAGGACTTCCCTGACATGCGGGAAGGGAGCGTTGTCGTCGCTGTGTCCGTCGTCGCCGTCGTCCCAGACGACGACCAGGCCCAGATCCCGCACCGGCGCGAACATGGCGGCCCGGGTACCGACCACGGCCCGGACGGACCCGCGCCGTACGGCGAGCCAGTCGCGGTAGCGCCGCTCCGGTCCCGCGTCGGCGGTCAGCACGGCGTGATGCCCCTCGCCCAGCAGGGACTTGAGGGCCGTGTCGACGCGGGCGGCGGGCCGGCCCGCCGGGACGACGACGAGCGCGCCGCGCCCGGAGGCGAGCGTCGCCTGCACCGCGCGGGCGATCTCCTCGGCCCACTCGGGACCGGGCAGCGCGGTCCACACCGCGCGCGGGGCGCCGCCTGAGGCCAGCGAGGCGAGGAAGTCGGCACCTCGCCCGTAGCGCCGCCAGGTCCCGGGGTCGGGTGCGGCGGGCGGCGGCGGGGGCTCCGGCGACTCCCGCGCCTCGGCACGGGCGTGCCGGGGCGGCACGGCCAGCTGCAGAACGTCGGCCAGCGAACCCGCGTACCGGTCGGCGACGGCGCGGGCCAGCCCCAGCAGTTCGGGTCCGAGGACGGGTTCGGGCGAGACGACCTGGGCGAGGGCGGCCAGCGGCCCGGAGTAGTCGGACTCGGCGACCCGCTCGACGAGATACCCGTCGATGAGACCGCCGCCCTCGCGCCGTCCCTCGCGCACCGTGCGCCCGCCCGCGCCGAAGCGGACCCGCACCCGCACGCCCGGCTGCGCGGCGGCGTCGAGGTCCTCGGGCACGGCGTAGTCGAAGTACCGGTCGAGGTGCAGTACGCCCTTGTCGACGAGCACCCGCGCGACGGGCAGTTCCTTCGCCAGCGGGGCACCCCGCCAGGTCCGCGGCTTCGCCTTCGGTGCCTTGACCTGCCGCACGGCCTCCCGGATCAGCGCAAGCTGCTCGGGCGGTGCGCCGTCCGCGCCGCCCGCGCTGTCCTCGGATCGCCCGTTCGCGCTGCTCACAGCAGTATTCCTACCAGACCGCACTGACAGCGCCGCCCGCCCGAGATCGGGCCAGCGACGCCGGTTCTCCCGAGATCAGGGCGGCAGCGGAACGTGATCCAGATTCACCGCACGCCGTGGGCGTACTCCACCGAAGTAACCGCGGCCATCGCACCGGGAGATCATCAGCGTACGAACCCAGGCCCGGACCGGCCACCGTTTTTCCGCGCAGCCGTGAGGCCCGGCACCCCTCGGGGTACCGGGCCTCACGGCTGTGGCGAAGCGTTCGCGGACTACAGGCCCGCGGCCTTGCGCAGCGCGTCCACCCGGTCCGTCCGCTCCCACGTGAAGTCGGGCAGCTCACGGCCGAAGTGGCCGTAGGCGGCGGTCTGGGAGTAGATCGGGCGGAGCAGGTCGAGGTCGCGGATGATGGCCGCCGGACGGAGGTCGAAGACGTCCGTGATGGCGGTCTCGATCTTCTCCGCGTCGACCTTGGCGGTGCCGAAGGTCTCGACGAACAGACCGACCGGCTCGGCCTTGCCGATCGCGTAGGCGACCTGGACCTCGCAGCGCGAGGCGAGGCCCGCGGCCACGACGTTCTTCGCGACCCAGCGCATCGCGTAGGCGGCCGAGCGGTCGACCTTGGACGGGTCCTTGCCGGAGAAGGCGCCGCCGCCGTGGCGGGCCATGCCGCCGTACGTGTCGATGATGATCTTGCGGCCGGTGAGGCCGGCGTCGCCCATCGGGCCGCCGATCTCGAAGCGGCCGGTCGGGTTCACCAGCAGGCGGTAGCCCTCGGTCTCCAGCTTGATGCCGTCGTCGAGGAGGGCCTTCAGCTCCGGCTCCACCACGAACTCGCGGATGTCGGGAGCGAGCAGGGAGTCCAGGTCGATGTCCGAGGCGTGCTGCGAGGACACGACGACGGTGTCCAGGCGGACCGCCTTGTCGCCGTCGTACTCGATGGTGACCTGGGTCTTGCCGTCGGGACGCAGGTACGGGATGGTCCCGTTCTTGCGGACGTCGGACAGCCGGCGCGCGAGCCGGTGCGCGAGGTGGATCGGGAGCGGCATCAGGTTCGGGGTCTCGTCCGTCGCGTACCCGAACATCAGGCCCTGGTCGCCGGCGCCCTGCCTGTCCAGCTCGTCCTCGTCGCCCTCGACACGGGACTCGTACGCCGTGTCGACACCCTGCGCGATGTCCGGGGACTGGGACCCGATCGACACCGACACGCCACAGGACGCTCCGTCGAAGCCCTTCTTCGAGGAGTCGTAACCGATCTCCAGGATCTTGTCGCGGACGAGCTGGGCGATCGGCGCGTACGCCTTGGTCGTGACCTCTCCGGCCACGTGCACCAGGCCGGTGGTGATGAGCGTCTCCACGGCGACCCGGGATGTCGGGTCCTCGCGCAGAAGGGCATCGAGAATGGTGTCGCTGATCTGGTCAGCGATCTTGTCGGGGTGACCCTCGGTCACGGACTCCGAGGTGAACAGGCGACGGGACACAACGCTCCCTGTGGTTGCAGCGGCTGCTGGCTGATCATGGGTGGACGGGTCGGGGGCTGCGCCCGGCGTCGTCCGAGAACAGTTTATCGGTCGCACTCGGCCGCGGGACCCCTGTCTCGCCTCTCGGAAGGCCTGTGACCTGCGGCACGGGCATTCTGCGCCATCGTCGGGGCTCTCCGCCAGGGTCGCCACGCCCGATTTTGCGGGCTTTGTGGTGACGGGTGTGATGGATGAGCTTTTCACACGAGTCGGCGTGCCACCAGGTCCCACACCGTCTCGGCCAGCGCTTCCTTGGGTCCGTGGGGCACCGCGGTCTCACTTCCGTCGGCTCCGAGCACCACCGCCTCGTTCTCCTCGGAACCGAAGGTCTTGCGCTCCCCCACCTCGTTCACCACCAGGAGATCGCAGCCCTTGCGCTCCAGTTTGGTCCGTCCGTTGGACAGGACGTCGTCGGTCTCGGCGGCGAATCCCACCACGACCTGGCCGGGGCGCGCGCGGTCCGCGGAGATCTCCGCGAGGATGTCCGGATTACGGACCAGAACGATCGGCTCCGGTTCCTTGCCGTCCTTCTTCTTGATCTTCCCGGCCGCGTACACCTGGGGGCGGAAGTCGGCCACCGCGGCCGCCATCACCACCGCGTCGGCGTCCGGGGCCGCCTTCAGCACGGCTTCCCGCATCTGCACGGCGGTGCCGACCTGGACCACGTCGACCCCGGCCGGGTCCGCGAGCCCCGTGTTCGCGGCGATCAGGGTGACCCTGGCGCCGCGCGCGGCGGCGGTGCGGGCGAGCGCGTACCCCTGCTTGCCGGAGGAGCGGTTGCCGAGGAAGCGGACCGGGTCGAGGGGCTCGCGGGTGCCGCCGGCGCTGACGACGACGTGCCGTCCGGCGAGATCCGGCTCGGTGACCCCGCGGGCGAGGACACGGCGGCAGACCTCGAAGATCTCTCCCGGGTCGGACAGCCGCCCCTTGCCGGTGTCGACGCCGGTCAGACGCCCCACGGCGGGCTCGATGACGACGGCGCCGCGCCGCCGCAGCGTCGCCACGTTCTCCTGCGTCGCCGGGTGCTCCCACATCTCGGTGTGCATGGCGGGCGCGAAGACGACCGGAGAGCGGGCGGTGAGCAGCGTGTTGGTCAGGAGGTCGTCGGCCAGCCCGTGGGCGGCCTTGGCGAGCATGTCGGCCGTCGCGGGGGCGACCACCACGAGGTCGGCGTGCTGTCCGATGCGGACGTGCGGGACCTCGTGGACGTCCGACCAGACCTCGGTGGACACGGGGTGGCCCGAGAGGGCGGACCAGGTGGCGGCGCCGACGAAGTTCAGCGCGGAGGCGGTGGGCACGACGCGTACGTCGTGTCCCGACTCCGTCAGTCGTCGCAGCAGCTCACAGGCCTTGTACGCGGCGATGCCACCGCTGACCCCCAGAACGACCTTCGGCTTGTCCACCGTTTCTCCCCGGGCTCGGAAATCTACGACTCCATGACACACCACAGGCCCGACAGTCGCGCCGCCGGGCCTGGGATGAGCAAGTGAACGACTACTGAGCGGGGCCCTCGACGGCCTCGGAGGTCAGCAGTCCCGCGTTGATCTCGCGCAGGGCGATCGACAGCGGCTTCTCGTGGACGTGGGTGTCGACGAGCGGACCGACGTACTCGAGGAGGCCCTCGCCGAGCTGCGAGTAGTACGCGTTGATCTGGCGGGCACGCTTGGCCGCGTAGATCACCAGGCTGTACTTCGAGTCGGTGGCCTCGAGAAGCTCGTCGATCGGAGGGTTGATGATGCCCTCGGGAGCAGTGATGGAAGAGGACACGCTCTGCCTTCCGAAAGGTGGAAATTGACCTGAAAGATCAAACAACTGCCACCAAGGCTAGCAGCTCACGCGCCACGTCCTCGACGGAGGTGTTGACAAGGGTGACGTCGAACTCCGGCTCGGCGGCCAGTTCGATCTTGGCCGCGTCCAGTCGGCGCTCGATCACCTCGGGCGGTTCGGTGCCGCGCCCGGTGAGCCTGCGCACCAGCTCCTCCCAGGAGGGCGGGGCCAGGAACACGAGCAGCGCTTCCCGCATGGACTCGCGGACCTGCCGGGCTCCCTGGAGGTCGATCTCCAGGAGGACCGGTACACCCGACTCCAGGTGCTCCAGGACCGCGGCACGCGGAGTGCCGTAGCGGTTGCCGGCGAATTCGGCCCACTCCAGGAGCTCGCCGTTGGCGATCAGCTTGTCCATCTCGTCGTCGGTGACGAAGAAGTAGTGGACTCCATGCTTCTCGCCGGGGCGGGGCTTGCGGGTCGTCGCCGACACCGAGAGCCAGACCTCGGGGTGCGCCTTGCGCATATGAGCGACGACCGTGCTCTTGCCGACCCCTGAGGGGCCGGAGAGCACGGTCAGCCGCGGACGTACGTCCGGGGGTACGGGGGTTGTCCCCCGGGGTGTTGCAGCCATACAGCGATTATTCCAGCAATCCTGGTGTGTCCAGGACTCAGGCGCCGGAACCGCCGAACTCGCGCTCCAAAGAGGCGATCTGGTTCGAGCCGAGACCGCGCACGCGGCGGCTCTCGGAGATCCCGAGTCGCTCCATGATCTGCTTGGCGCGGACCTTGCCCACGCCCGGCAGGGACTCCAGGAGAGCGGAGACCTTCATCTTGCCGATGACGTCGTTCTCCTGACCCTGCTTGATGACCTCGTGAAGAGAGGCGCCGGAGTGCTTGAGTCGATTCTTGACCTCGGCCCGCTCCCGGCGAGCCGCGGCGGCCTTTTCGAGCGCGGCTGCGCGCTGTTCAGGGGTAAGGGGCGGAAGAGCCACGCCTACGTCACCTCGGATGTCGAACTGTCGGATACGGACCGGTGAGGAACCTAGTCGCCCCACACCTGGGAGCCACGGGCAACACGCTCGCCCGTTCTCCCCCGCCGCCTTGACAGCGCGGGAGGTGCTCCCACTCGACGGAGACTAGCGGGCAAGTGCGCCGGAGTCAGCGAGAACAGAGGAAAAGTCCTGGTCAGCCTCCCTGGAGCCCGACATTTACGACATAACTCCCCGGATTTGAGAATGTATTCAGACTCGGGGAGCCCGCAAGGCACTCGTCGGAGGACTCTCGAACGGTTGTCGGAGGTCTCAGGCGGCCGCCACGGCCGCCCTGATCTCCTCCGCGAACCCCTCGGCCGACTCACGCAGGGCCATGACGTCGGGACCGTGACGCAGAACACCCCGGCTCACGTTCGGGACGACGTTGCGCACGGCGGACCCGAAGACACCCGCCAGATCGGCCGCCGTCGCCCCCTGGGCGCCGATGCCGGGCGCGAGGAGCGGGCCGTTGATGTCCAGGTCGTAGGAGGAGAGATCGCCCAGGGTGGCGCCGACGACCGCTCCGAAGGAGCCGAGCGGGCTCTCGTCCGCGTTCTCGGCGGCCAGGTGCCCGAGCATCGTCGCCCCGACGCTGCGTCCGTCCGCCCGGACCGCGTGCTGCACCTCGCCGCCCTCCGGGTTGGAGGTGAGCGCGAGGACGAAGAGCCCGGCCCCGCTCTCGCGCGCCAGCTCCACCGCGGGCTTCAGCGAGCCGTAGCCGAGGTACGGCGACACGGTCAGCGCGTCCGAGAAGAGCGGCGCGTCCTTGCGCAGGAAGGTCTCGGCGTACGCGGCCATGGTCGAGCCGATGTCGCCGCGCTTGGCGTCCATCACGACCAGCGCGCCGGCCTCCCGCGCCTGTTCGACCGACTTCTCCAGAACGGCGATCCCGCGCGAGCCGAACCGCTCGAAGAACGCGCTCTGCGGCTTGAGGACGGCGACCCGCTCGGCGAGCGCCTCGACGACCGTACGGCTGAAGCGCTCCAGGCCCGCGATGTCGTCGCCGAGCCCCCAGTCGGCGAGCAGGGACGCGTGCGGGTCGATGCCCACGCACAGGGGACCGCGCTCGTCCATGGCGCGGCGAAGGCGCGCGCCGAAGGGTTCCAGGCTCATACGGACTTCCTCACGTCGGCGCCGACCGCGTCGGCGAGGGTGGCGTACGGGCTCGTCCGCAGACGGGCGGCGAGACCCTTGTGGATGGCGCGGCCCCAGAAGGGGCCCTCGTAGATGAAGGCGCTGTAGCCCTGGACCAGGGTGGCGCCGGCCAGGATGCGCTGCCAGGCGTCCTCGGCGCTCTCGATACCGCCGACACCCACCAGGGTGATCCGGTCGCCCACGCGCGCGTAGAGGCGGCGCAGCACCTCCAGGGAGCGCGCCTTGAGCGGCGCGCCGGAGAGGCCGCCGGTCTCCTCGACCAGGGAGGGGTCGGACGTCAGTCCGAGTCCCTCTCGGGCGATGGTCGTGTTCGTGGCGATGATCCCGTCCAGGCCGAGCTCGACGGCGAGGTCGGCGACCGCGTCGATGTCCTCGTCGGCGAGATCGGGCGCGATCTTGACGAGGAGCGGGACGCGCCGGTCGGTGACGGCACGGTCGGCGGCCTCGCGCACGGCGCTGAGCAGCGGCCGCAGCGCCTCGGTGGCCTGGAGGTTGCGCAGTCCCGGGGTGTTCGGGGAGGACACGTTCACGACGAGGTAGTCGGCGTGCCGGGCGAGGCGTTCGGCGGACTTCACGTAGTCGCCGACGGCTTCCGCCTCGGGGACGGTCTTGGTCTTGCCGATGTTGACGCCCACGACGGTCCTGAACACGGGCGTACGGGCCGCCAGGCGCTCGGAGACGGCCGCGGAGCCCTCGTTGTTGAATCCCATGCGGTTGATCAGCCCGCGGTCCGGCACGAGGCGGAACAGCCGTTTTTTGGGGTTGCCCGGCTGCGGCTCCCCGGTGACCGTGCCGATCTCGATGTGGTCGAAGCCGAGCATCGACATCCCGTCGATGGCCACGGCGTTCTTGTCGAAGCCCGCCGCGAGGCCGAAGGGCCCGTGCATACGCAGGCCGAGCGCCTCGGTGCGCAGCTCCTTGTAGCGGGGCGCGAGCGCGGCGGCGACGAAGGTGCGCAGGACGGGGACGCGGGCGACGAGCCGGATCCAGCGGAAGGCGAGATGGTGGGCCTGCTCCGGGTCCATCCGCTTGAAGACGAGGTTGAAGAACAGCTTGTACATGATCATGTCCTCGAAAGTGCCCGGTGAAGGGCGCCTCTTGAAGGGGCAGGGGGCCTCATGAAGAGGGGGACACCGTTTCCGGTGTCCCCCTCAGGGCTGCTAGTCGCGCGCCGCGGTCAGATGCTCGGCGTGTTCCTGGAGCGAGCGCACGCCCACGTCGCCGTGGTTGAGCGCGTCGATGCCCTGGACGGCGGCGGCGAGCGCCTGCACCGTCGTCAGGCACGGGACCGAGCGGGCCACGGCCGCCGTGCGGATCTCGTAGCCGTCGAGACGGCCGCCGGTGCCGTACGGCGTGTTGACGATGAGGTCGACCTCGCCGTCGTGGATGAGCTGGACGATGGTCTTCTCGCCGTTCGGGCCCTCGCCCTCGCTCTGCTTGCGCACGACCGTGGCGTTGATGCCGTTGCGCTTGAGCACCTCGGCCGTGCCGGAGGTGGCCATCAGCTCGAAGCCGTGGGCGACGAGTTCCCGCGCCGGGAAGATCATCGAGCGCTTGTCGCGGTTGGCGACCGAGATGAAGGCGCGGCCCTTGGTGGGCAGCGGGCCGTAGGCGCCGGCCTGCGACTTGGCGTACGCGGTGCCGAACACCGAGTCGATGCCCATGACCTCGCCGGTGGAGCGCATCTCCGGGCCGAGCACCGTGTCGACGCCGCGGCCGTGGATGTCGCGGAAGCGCGACCACGGCATGACGGCCTCCTTGACGGAGATCGGCGCGTCGAGCGGCAGCGTTCCGCCGTCGCCGTTCGCCGGGAGCAGGCCCTCGGCGCGCAGCTCGGCGACGGTCGCGCCCAGCGAGATGCGGGCGGCGGCCTTCGCGAGCGGCACCGCGGTCGCCTTCGAGGTGAAGGGGACGGTGCGCGAGGCACGCGGGTTGGCTTCGAGGACGTAGAGGATGTCGCCGGCCATCGCGAACTGGATGTTGATCAGGCCGCGGACGCCGACGCCCTTGGCGATGGCCTCGGTCGAGGCGCGCAGCCGCTTGATGTCGAACCCGCCGAGGGTGATCGGCGGCAGCGCGCACGCCGAGTCGCCGGAGTGGATGCCGGCCTCCTCGATGTGCTCCATGACGCCGCCGAGGTAGAGCTCCTCGCCGTCGTACAGCGCGTCGACGTCGATCTCGATCGCGTCGTCGAGGAACCGGTCGACCAGGACCGGCCGGGAGGGGCTGATCTCGGTGGACTCGGCGATGTAGGAGGCCAGCCGGGTCTCGTCGTAGACGATCTCCATGCCGCGTCCGCCGAGGACGTACGAGGGGCGCACCAGGACGGGGTAGCCGATCTCGTCGGCGATGGCCTTGGCCTCGGTGAAGGTGGTGGCGGTGCCGTGCTTGGGAGCCGGCAGACCCGCCTCCGCGAGGACGCGTCCGAAGGCGCCGCGGTCCTCGGCGGCGTGGATCGCCTCGGGCGGGGTGCCCACGATCGGCACGCCGTTGTCCTTCAGCGCCTGCGCGAGGCCGAGCGGCGTCTGGCCGCCGAGCTGCACGATCACACCGGCGACCGGACCGGCCAGGGACTCCGCGTGCACGATCTCCAGCACGTCTTCCAGCGTGAGCGGCTCGAAGTACAGGCGGTCGGAGGTGTCGTAGTCCGTGGAGACGGTCTCGGGGTTGCAGTTGACCATCACGGTCTCGTAGCCCGCGTCGCTGAGCGCGAAGGAGGCGTGGACGCAGGAGTAGTCGAACTCGATGCCCTGGCCGATGCGGTTCGGGCCGGAGCCCAGGATGATCACCGCGGGCTTCTCGCGGGGCGCGACCTCGGTCTCCTCGTCGTAGGAGGAGTAGAAGTACGGCGTGTTCGCGGCGAACTCGGCGGCGCAGGTGTCGACCGTCTTGTAGACCGGGCGCACGCCCAGCGCGTGCCGCACCTCGCGGACGACGTCCTCGCGCAGCCCGCGGATCTCGGCGATCTGCGTGTCGGAGAAGCCGTGCCGCTTGGCCTCGGCGAGCAGCTCGGGGTAGAGCTTGTCGGCGGCGGCCAGCTCGTCCGCGATCTCCTTGATCAGGAACAGCTGGTCGACGAACCACGGGTCGATCTTCGTGGACTCGAAGACCTCCTCCTGCGTGGCGCCCGCGCGGATGGCCTGCATGACGGTGTTGATGCGGCCGTCGGTGGGCCGGACGGCCTCGCGCAGCAGCTCGGCCTTGTCGCCGGGCTCGCCGACGAAGGTGAACTGGCTGCCCTTCTTCTCCAGCGAGCGCAGCGCCTTCTGCAGCGCCTCGGTGAAGTTGCGGCCGATCGCCATGGCCTCGCCGACCGACTTCATGGTGGTCGTGAGGGTGGAGTCGGCGGAGGGGAACTTCTCGAAGGCGAAGCGCGGGGCCTTCACGACGACGTAGTCGAGGGTCGGCTCGAAGGACGCCGGGGTCTTCTCGGTGATGTCGTTCGGGATCTCGTCGAGCGTGTAGCCGACGGCGAGCTTGGCCGCGATCTTGGCGATGGGGAAGCCGGTCGCCTTGGAGGCGAGCGCTGAGGACCGCGAGACGCGCGGGTTCATCTCGATGACGATGATGCGGCCGTCGTCGGGGTTGACGGCGAACTGGATGTTGCAGCCGCCGGTGTCGACGCCGACCTCGCGGATGATCGCGATGCCGATGTCGCGCAGCCGCTGGTACTCGCGGTCGGTCAGCGTCATGGACGGGGCGACGGTGATGGAGTCGCCGGTGTGGACGCCCATCGGGTCGAAGTTCTCGATGGAGCAGACGACCACGACGTTGTCGTTCCTGTCGCGCATCAGCTCCAGCTCGTACTCCTTCCAGCCGAGGATGGACTCCTCCAGGAGCACCTCGGTGGTCGGGGAGAGCGTGAGGCCCTGGCCGGCGATGCGGCGCAGCTCCTCCTCGTCGTGCGCGAAGCCGGAGCCGGCGCCGCCCATGGTGAAGGAGGGGCGGACGACGACGGGGTAGCCGCCGAGCGTGTCGACGCCCCCGATCACGTCGTCCATGGTGTGGCAGATGACGGACCGGGCGGACTCGCCGTGGCCGATCTTCTCGCGCACGGCCTCGACGACGCCCTTGAAGAGGTCGCGGTCCTCGCCCTTGTTGATCGCCTCGATGTTGGCGCCGATGAGCTCGACGCCGTACTTCTCCAGCACACCCTGCTCGTGCATGGAGATCGCGGTGTTGAGGGCCGTCTGGCCGCCGAGGGTCGGCAGCAGGACGTCGGGGCGCTCCTTGGCGATGATCTTCTCGACGAACTCGGGGGTGATCGGCTCGACGTAGGTGGCGTCGGCGATCTCCGGGTCGGTCATGATCGTCGCCGGGTTGGAGTTGACGAGGATGACCCGCAGGCCCTCGGCGCGCAGGACGCGGCACGCCTGGGTGCCGGAGTAGTCGAACTCGGCGGCCTGGCCGATGACGATCGGGCCGGAGCCGATGACCAGGACGGACTGGATATCGGTGCGCTTAGGCACGCTGGCCCTCCATCAGAGCTGTTTCCATCAAAGACGTGAAGCGGTCGAACAGGTAGGCGGCGTCGTGCGGGCCGGCTGCCGCTTCGGGGTGGTACTGGACGCTGAAGGCCGGCTGGTCGAGCAGGTGGAGGCCCTCCACCACGTTGTCGTTGAGGCAGACGTGGGAGACCTCGGCGCGGCCGTAGGGGGTCTCGGAGACCTTGTCGAGCGGGGCGTCGACGGCGAAGCCGTGGTTGTGCGCGGTCACCTCGACCTTGCCGGTCGTACGGTCCTGCACGGGCTGGTTGATGCCGCGGTGGCCGTACTTCAGCTTGTACGTGCCGAAGCCGAGGGCCCGGCCGAGGATCTGGTTGCCGAAGCAGATGCCGAAGAGCGGGGTCTTGCGGGCGAGGACTTCCTGCATGACGGCGACGGGACCGTCGGCGGTCGCCGGGTCACCGGGGCCGTTGGAGAAGAAGACGCCGTCCGGGTTCACGGCGTAGATGTCCTCGGCGGTGGCCGTCGCGGGCAGCACGTGCACCTCGATGCCGCGTTCGGCCATCCGGTGCGGGGTCATGCCCTTGATGCCCAGGTCGACGGCGGCGACGGTGAACTTCTTCGTGCCGATCGCGGGGACGACGTACGTCTCCTTGGTGGCGACCTCGGCGGCGAGGTTCGCGCCCTTCATCTCGGGCGCCTGGCGCACCTCGGCGAGCATGGTGCCCGCGTCGGGCAGCGCGTTGCCGGAGAAGATGCCGACGCGCATGGCGCCGCGCTCCCGCAGGTGGCGGGTGAGGGCGCGGGTGTCGATGCCGCTGATGCCGACGACGCCCTGGTTGCGCAGTTCCTCGTCCAGGGAGCGCCGGGAGCGCCAGTTGGAGGGCACGCGCGCGGGGTCGCGGACGACGTATCCGGCGACCCAGATCCGCTGCGACTCGGGGTCCTCGTCGTTGACGCCGGTGTTGCCGACGTGCGGGGCGGTCATCACGACGACCTGGCGGTGGTACGACGGGTCGGTGAGGGTCTCCTGGTAGCCGGTCATGCCGGTGGAGAACACCGCTTCGCCGAAGGTCTCCCCCACGGCCCCGTAGGAACGGCCGCGGAAGACCCGGCCGTCCTCCAGGACGAGTACGGCGGGAAGCGCCTTTTCCTTCTGTGAGGCGTTCCCCTGAGTGGAGGTCGTCATCGTGCGCCTTCCGTTTCCGTCTTGTTGATCATGTCGTTCAGGGTGTCGGCCCATTCGTTGTGCTCGGCCGCGCGGTCCGAACGGAATCCGGAGTCGAGGAGCCTGTCGCCGTGCGCCCAGGTGACGACGAGGAGTCCGCCCTCGGTGAGGACCTTGCCCGCGATGCCCTTGTCGAGCCGGGCCTCGCGCAGCTGCGAGACCGGGATGAAGAAATCGCCGGCTCCGGGGCGTACGACGTCCAGTCCCGCGTCCGTCAGGGTGAGCTCGGCCCGGCTGCGGGTGCCCAGGCCGTGCGCCACGATGCGGTCGAGCCACTGCCCGGCGGTGGTGGAGCCGTGGTAGCGGCCGCTCATGCTCAGTCTCGCCGGACCGGGGTCTTCCGGCGCGTCGGGAAGCTCGGGCAGGTCGCCCTGGAGGGTGCCGCGCCACTTCCAGCCCTCGCGCATCAGCCAGTAGACGAGCGCGACGAAGAGCGCGAGGCCGACGAGCCAGCCGATCCGGGCGGACCAGTCGGTCACTTCCGCGGACTTCTGTGCGGCGGCGATGGAGAGGAGAGGTGTCACGCGAGCTTCCCGTCGACGAGGGTGGCCTTGCCCCGCAGCCAGGTGTGGGTGACCCGGCCCGGCAGCTCACGGCCCTCGTAGGGGGTGTTGCGGCTGCGCGAGGCGAAGCCAGCGGGGTCCACCGCCCCACGGTATGCGGTGTCGACGAGCGTGAGGTTGGCGGGCTCACCTGCCGAGACGGGACGTCCGTGGCCGGTGGCCCGGCCGATCGCGGCGGGCTTCACGGACATGCGGTCGGCGACGCCGGCCCAGTCGAGCAGTCCCGTCTCGACCATCGTCTGCTGGACGACGGACAGCGCGGTCTCCAGGCCGACCATGCCCATGGCGGCGGCGGCCCACTCGCAGTCCTTGTCCTCGTGCGGGTGCGGCGCGTGGTCGGTGGCGACGATGTCGATCGTGCCGTCGGCGAGGGCCTCACGCAGCGCCATGACGTCCCGCTCGGTGCGCAGCGGCGGGTTGACCTTGTAGACCGGGTTGTACGACCGCACCAGTTCGTCGGTGAGGAGCAGGTGGTGCGGGGTGACCTCGGCGGTGACGTCGATGCCGCGGGACTTGGCCCAGCGGACGATCTCGACGGAACCGGCGGTCGACAGGTGGCAGATGTGGACGCGGGAGCCGACGTGCTCGGCGAGCAGGACGTCCCGGGCGATGATCGACTCCTCGGCCACCGCGGGCCAGCCGCCGAGACCGAGCTCGGCGGAGACGACGCCCTCGTTCATCTGGGCGCCCTCGGTGAGGCGGGGCTCCTGGGCGTGCTGGGCGACGACACCGCCGAAGGCCTTCACGTACTCCAGCGCGCGGCGCATGATCACCGCGTCGTCGACGCACTTGCCGTCGTCGGAGAAGACCGTGACACCGGCGGCGGACTCGTGCATCGCGCCCAGCTCGGCGAGCTTCTTGCCCTCCAGGCCGACGGTGACTGCGCCGATGGGCTGCACATCGCAATAACCGTGCTCCCGGCCGAGCCGGTAGACCTGCTCGACCACACCGGCGGTGTCGGCGACCGGGAAGGTGTTGGCCATGGCGAACACGGCCGTGAAGCCGCCGCTCGCCGCGGCACGGGTGCCGGTCAGCACGGTCTCGGAGTCCTCGCGGCCGGGCTCGCGCAGATGGGTGTGCAGGTCGACCAGGCCCGGCAGCAGCACCTTGCCGTCGGCCTCGACGACCTCCGCGCCCTCGGCGGACAGCCCGGCGCCGACGGCCTCGATGACCTCGCCGTCGATCAGGACGTCCTGCGGCTCGCCGCCGAGCACCCTCGCACCACGGATAAGGATCTTGCTCATGTTCTTACTTCTCCTCGGTACGGGTGTGGGTGACGGCGGGTTCGTTGCCGCCCAGGAGCAGGTACAGGACGGCCATGCGGATGGAGACACCGTTGGCGACCTGCTCGACGACGGTGCAGCGCTCGGAGTCGGCGACCTCCGCGGTGATCTCCATGCCGCGGACCATCGGACCGGGGTGCATCACGATGGCGTGCTCCGGCATTTTCGCCATGCGGTCGCCGTCGAGCCCGTAGCGACGCGAGTACTCGCGCTCGGTGGGGAAGAACGCCGCGTTCATCCGCTCGCGCTGCACGCGCAGCATCATCACGGCGTCGGACTTGGAGAGGGTGCTGTCGAGGTCGTACGAGATCTCGCAGGGCCAGCTCTCCACGCCGACCGGCACCAGGGTGGGCGGCGCGACGAGGGTGACCTCGGCCCCGAGGGTGTGCAGCAGGTCGACGTTGGAGCGGGCGACGCGGCTGTGCAGGACGTCGCCGACGATCGTGATGCGCTTGCCGGCCAGGTCCTGGCCGATCCCGGCGTCCCGGCCGACGAGCCGGCGGCGCATGGTGAAGGCGTCGAGCAGGGCCTGCGTGGGGTGCTGGTGGGTGCCGTCGCCCGCGTTGATGACGACGGCGTCGATCCAGTCCGAGGTGGCCAGGCGGTACGGGGCGCCGGAGGCGCCGTGCCGGATGACGACGGCGTCGACACCCATCGCCTCCAGGGTCTGGGCGGTGTCCTTGAGGGACTCGCCCTTGGAGACGCTCGACCCCTTGGCGGTGAAGTTGATGACGTCCGCGGAGAGGCGCTTCTCGGCGGCCTCGAAGGAGATCCGGGTGCGGGTCGAGTCCTCGAAGAAGAGGTTGACGATCGTGCGGCCGCGCAGGGTCGGCAGTTTCTTGATCGGCCGGTCGGCGACCCGGGCCATCTCCTCGGCGGTGTCGAGGATCAGGACGGCGTCGTCGCGGGTGAGGTCGGCGGCCGAGATGAGATGACGCTGCATCTGTCAGGCTCCGTAGGGAAGTTCAGGGAGGATTCGGACATGCGGGCGCGCGGGAGCGCACGTCGCGGCACGGGCCGGAGTGCTACTGGCGCTCGCCCGGGGAGGTCCGCTTGGCACCGAGCAGCACGGTGTCGCGACCGTCCTCCTCGGCGAGCTGGACCTTGACCGTCTCCCGCAACGACGTGGGGAGGTTCTTGCCGACGTAGTCGGCGCGGATGGGCAGTTCGCGGTGGCCCCGGTCGACGAGGACCGCGAGCTGCACGGCGCGCGGCCGGCCGATGTCGTTCAGCGCGTCGAGCGCGGCGCGGATGGTGCGGCCGGAGAAGAGCACGTCGTCGACGAGGACGACGAGGCGGCCGTCGATGCCGTCACCGGGGATCTCGGTGCGGGCCAGCGCACGGGGCGGGTGCATGCGCAGGTCATCGCGGTACATGGTGATGTCGAGGGAGCCGACCGGGATCTTGCGGTCGGTGATCTCCTCGAGCTTGTCGGCCAGCCTGCGGGCCAGAAACACACCCCGGGTCGGAATGCCGAGGAGCACCACGTCGTCGGCGCCCTTGGCGCGTTCGACGATCTCGTGGGCGATGCGGGTCAGCACCCGCGCGATGTCGGGCGCCTCCAGAACGGGCCGCGCATCGGCTTCGTACTGCTGCTTGTCGTGCTCGGTGTCCATAAGAAACGGACCTCCTTCTCCGCCTCACGGGACGGATCATTAAAGGACGTCGGATTTGCGCCATCAACGGTACCAGCCCGGCAACGGACCTGATCACCCCCCTTTGAGCCACCCCCGGTGACCCCGGTGCGGGACCGGTCGAAAATCCTTCGGCTTGACGGGGGAGAGTAACGCTGCGTAACCTCACAGTGAGTCACCAGCCGCGCGGCGGAGCCGCACGTTGATACAGCGTCCGGGGAGCTATATGTCCAGCGAATACGCCAAACAACTCGGGGCCAAGCTCCGCGCCATCCGCACCCAGCAGGGCCTTTCCCTCCATGGCGTGGAGGAGAAGTCGCAGGGCCGCTGGAAGGCGGTCGTGGTCGGTTCGTACGAGCGCGGCGACCGCGCCGTCACCGTACAGCGTCTCGCCGAGCTGGCGGACTTCTACGGGGTTCCGGTCCAGGAGCTGCTGCCCGGGACCACTCCGGGCGGGGCCGCCGAGCCGCCGCCGAAGCTGGTTCTCGACCTCGAGCGGCTCGCGCACGTGCCGGCCGAGAAGGCGGGCCCGCTCCAGCGCTACGCGGCGACGATCCAGTCGCAGCGCGGCGACTACAACGGCAAGGTGCTGTCGATCCGCCAGGACGACCTGCGCACCCTCGCCGTGATCTACGACCAGTCCCCCTCGGTCCTGACCGAGCAGCTGATCAGCTGGGGCGTCCTGGACGCGGACGCGCGCCGCGCGGTCGCCCACGACGAGGGCTGAATCCCTTAGGACAGCTCAGCAGAAACGTGCCGCCGGGGTGGCCGGAACCTGATGGTTCCGGCCACCCCGGCGGCCGTCTGCGGGCCTGAGGAGTCGTCGGGGTACACGAACGCCGGAGGGCCCGCAGCGTGATCGCTGCGGGCCCTCCGGCGTTCCGTACGCCCCCTTGGGGCCGTACGGCTACGGCGGTTGCTGCTGCCGGTCAGTCCTCGTCGCGGCGGAGCGACGGCTTCAGGTCCTTCAGCCGGCCCAGCAGGCCGTTCACGAACGAGGGCGACTCGTCCGTGGAGAACTCCTTCGCCAGCTGGACCGCCTCGTCGAGCACCACGGCGTCCGGGGTCTCGTCGACCCAGATCAGCTCGTAGGCACCGAGGCGCAGGATGTTGCGGTCGACGACCGGCATCCTGTCCAGCGTCCAGCCGACGGCGTACTGCGCGAGCAGGTCGTCGATCCGCCGCGTCTTGGTGGCGTAGCCCTCGACCAGCTCCATCGTGTATTCGCTGACCGGCGGCTGCCGGGTGTCAGACCGGGAGTGCCGGATCCAGTCCGCGAGGACCGTCAGTACGTCCACACCGCGCTGGTCGCCCTCGAAGAGGATCTGGAAGGCGCGCTTGCGGGCCGTGTTGCGGGCAGCCACGGTTAGCTGTTCACCCGGCCGAGGTAGTCACTGCTGCGGGTGTCGACCTTGATCTTCTCACCGGTGGTGATGAAGAGGGGGACCTGGATCTGGTGACCGGTCTCCAGGGTGGCGGGCTTGGTGCCACCGGTGGAACGGTCGCCCTGGACACCCGGCTCGGTCTCCTGGATGACCAGCTCGACGGCGGCGGGCAGCTCGACGAAGAGCACCTCGCCCTCGTGCTGGGCGACGGTGGCCGTGAAGCCCTCGATCAGGAAGTTGGCGGCATCGCCGACGGACTTGCGGTCGACCATGAGCTGGTCGTACGTGTCCATGTCCATGAAGACGAAGTACTCGCCGTCCATGTACGAGAACTGCATGTCGCGCTTGTCGATCGTGGCCGTCTCGACCTTGACGCCGGCGTTGAACGTCTTGTCGACGACCTTGCCGGAAAGCACGTTCTTCAGCTTGGTGCGCACGAAGGCCGGGCCCTTGCCGGGCTTGACGTGCTGGAACTCGACGACGGACCAGAGCTGGCCTCCGTCGAGCTTGAGCACCAGGCCGTTCTTGAGGTCGTTCGTGGAAGCCACGGTTGCGGAATCTCCTGGACTGACGTGGACGACCCCGGCGCACGCGCACAGCTGCGAGAGCTAGAGCGCGAGCAGCTCCTTGGTCGTGATGGTGAGTAGCTCGGGTCCGCCGTCCGCCTCAGGGCGTACGACGAGCGTGTCATCGATCCTGACACCGCCCCGGCCCGGAAGGTGGACCCCCGGTTCGACGGTGACCGGCACGCAAGCGTCCAGTTTACCCATGGCCGCGGGGGCAAGCTGCGGGTCCTCGTCGATTTCGAGCCCGACCCCGTGTCCCGTCAGGGGCGGAAGGCCTTCGGTATGGCCTCCGGCGTCCAGTACCTGACGGGCCGCGCGGTCCACGTCCCGGTAGGCGGCGCCGGGTGCCAGCGCCTCCCGGCCGGCGCGCTGGGCGGCGAAGACGAGGTCGTACAGCTCGATCTGCCAGCCGGCCGGCGAGGTGCCGATCACGAACGTACGACCGATCTCACAGCGGTAGCCGCGGTAGGTCGCACCGAGACAGACGGAGAGGAAGTCGCCCTCCTCGACACGCCGGTCACTGGGCCGGTGGCCGCGGCGTCCCGAGTTCGGGCCGGTGCCGACCGAGGTCGCGAAGGCCGGTCCGTCGGCGCCGTGGTCGACGAGCCGGCGCTCCAGTTCCAGGGCGAGATGGCGTTCCGTGCGGCCGACGAGAATGGATTCGAGGAGTTCGCCGAGCGCCTGGTCGGCGATCTCGGCGCCGATCCGCAGCGCGGAGATCTCCTCCTCGTCCTTGATCACGCGCAGCTGCTCCACCGCGCCGCCCAGGTCGTCCAGGCGCAAGCGCGGCGCGACCGAGCCGAGGGCGCGGTGCCGGGTCACGGTCAGGTGGTGTTCCTCGACCGCGAGGGAATCGGCGCCCTGATCGGCCGCCAGTCCTGCGGCGGCGACGGCCGGATCACCTCCGGCACGCGGCAGCACCCTGACGTCCAGCGCCTCGTCGGGGCGCCCTTCCATGGCTTCGCCGGACGGCGGGCCGGCGCACAGCAGCATGTCCTCGTCGCTGCCGAGCAGCAGCACCGCGCCGGGCGGCGCGGCGCCGGCGAGATACCTCACGTTGGCGGGACGGGTGACGAGCGCTGTCGCGCTGCCGCCCGCCGTACAACGCTCCCGGAGCCGCTCTCTGCGGGTCGCGTACACCTCTGGCATGACCCGAGCCTACGAGCGGTGGCCGGATGTCGCCGGTTCAGAGGGCCGGACGGGTAGGTCCGGCGCCGGACGGACGGCCACGGAGCCGCGGGCCGGACCCTTTCAGCACCGCGGCGGGCCGGATCCTTTCACGACCGCGCGGCGGGCCGAACCCTTTCTTCACTTCGGCGGGCCGGACCCTTTCACCACTGCGGCGGGCTGGCGATCGAGCGTGCCAGGACGTCGTCCAGGACGCGGGCCGTGGCCGCCACGTCGAGCTGGGAGTTGTCGATGATCGGGAGCCCGGAGCCGTACCAGCCCGCCATGCGGCCGTGGATGCGCGCGACCTCCTCGTCGCTGAGCCTGCGGTTCCCCGAGCGCTCCGCGTTGCGCTCGAGGACCACTTCCAGGCCCGGCAGGAGCACGACCGGCAGCAGCCCGGGGCCCACGTGCCGCTTCCAGCCGCCGAGGCCGACGACCGGCCGGTCCGGGAAGACGGCGTCGTCGAGGATGCACGAGATGCCGTTGGCCAGGAAATTGCGGGCGGCGAAGCCGCAGGTTCGGCGGGCGAGACGATACTGCGCCTCGGAATGGTCGTTCCAGCCCGACTGCGGGTCGGCGAAGCCCGAGCGCACCCATTCGCGTACGTCGTCGAGGCTGATGTGGGCCGTGGGTACCCGGCGGTGGTCGGCCCAGTACTTGGCGACGCTGGTCTTCCCGGCGCCCGCGGGCCCGATGAGCAGGACCGCGAGCGTGGTCGCCGCCGGGTCGGGCGCGCCCGTGGCGGGCGGCAGGCTCGGCATGGCCACCGACACACCCGGAGGCAGCCGCACATGCCCGGTGGTGT
Organism: Streptomyces sp. NBC_00659; assembly: GCF_036226925.1. Classification (NCBI taxonomy): domain Bacteria; kingdom Bacillati; phylum Actinomycetota; class Actinomycetes; order Kitasatosporales; family Streptomycetaceae; genus Streptomyces; species Streptomyces sp. NBC_00659. The sequence goes on from NZ_CP109031.1 coordinate 2,065,034, forward strand.
CCGGCGCGGGCGGCACCGGCGGGTGCTGCGGAGGCTGCGCCGACGGATGCTGCGGCTGCACCGACGGGTGCTGCGGAGGCTGCTGGGGCATCTGATGCGGTGGCAGATGATGCTGCGGCACCTGGGCGGGTGGGGCGCCGGGCGGCACCGGCGCTCCGGAGAAGCCCGGAGCGGGCGCGGGGCCCTGCTGCCCCGGGTACTGTCCGGCCGGCGACCATCCGGCGGCCGGCCCTTGCCCCGGCTGGTGGGGCGGCGGCAGCGGAGCCCCCACTGCGTGCTGCATCCGGTGCCACTCCGTCTCGTACAGGCGATGTGCGCTGGCGGACGGGACGCCGGTCCCGTCGCTACCGAACGGTACCTTCCCCGGCCGCCGTTGTGTGAACGGCCGGGGACCGTGCGAAGTGCCCGGTGAGGAGAGGCAAAACGGGCTGAGCAGGTGTTCTTCGGACCTTACGTCGTCGCCGGGCGCCGCCCGTTACTCGCCGACCTCGCCGTAGGCCGCGAGCAGGACGGCCGGATCCGGGCCCTCCAGGACGGTCGGCTTGGCCAGCCCGTCGAGGACGATGAAGCGCAGCAGGTCGCCGCGGGACTTCTTGTCGACCTTCATGTTCTCCACGAGTTTGGGCCACTGGTCGTAGCGGTAGCTGAGCGGGAGACCGACGGACTGAAGGATCGTGCGGTGCCGGTCGGCGGTCGCGTCGTCCAGCCGGCCCGCGAGGCGGCCGAGTTCGGCGGCGAAGTGCATGCCGACGGAGACGGCCGCGCCGTGGCGCCATTTGTAGCGCTCGTTCTTCTCGATGGCGTGCGCGAGGGTGTGGCCGTAGTTGAGGATCTCGCGCAGCCCCGACTCCTTGAGGTCGCCGGAGACGACCTCGGCCTTGACCTTGACGGAGCGTTCGATCAGCTCGGCGGTGTGCGGGCCCGCGGGCGTCCGGGCCGCTTCCGGGTCGGACTCGATGAGTTCCAGGATCGCCGGGTCGGCGATGAAGCCGGCCTTGATGATCTCCGCGAGTCCGGAGACGTAGTCGTTGACCGGCAGCGAGTCCAGCGCGGCCAGGTCGCACAGCACGCCCGCGGGCGGGTGGAAGGCGCCGACGAGGTTCTTGCCCTCGGCGGTATTGATGCCGGTCTTGCCGCCGACCGCCGCGTCGACCATGGCGAGCACGGTGGTGGGGACGGCGATCCAGCGGACCCCGCGCAGCCAGGTCGCGGCCACGAATCCGGCGAGGTCGGTGGTGGCGCCTCCGCCGACGCCGACGATGACGTCGGTGCGGGTGAAGCCGGACTGGCCCAGCGCCTTCCAGCAGTAGGCCGCGACCTCGGCGGTCTTGGCCTCCTCGGCGTTCGGCACCTGGATGGCGACGGTCTCGAAGCCCTGCTCCGCCAGGTCGGCGCGCAGCGCCTCACCGGTGTCGGCGAGCGCCTCGGGGTGAATCACCGCGACACGCTTGGCCTTGCTGCCGATCAGCCCGCCCAGCTCACCGAGGAGCTGACGGCCGATCAGGACCTCGTAGGGGTCGGTGCCCGCGGTGCCGCCGACCTGGACACGGGTCACTGCCTCGCTCATGCTTCCTTCAACTCCAGTGCGTCGAGGACCCCTTGGGCGACCTCATCGGGGGTGCGGCCGTCGGTCGCCACGACCGCGCGGGCGACTTCGGTGTACAGGTGGCGGCGTGCCTCCATCAGCTCGCGCCACTGTCGGCGGGGGTTGACGGCGAGCAGCGGCCGGGCTGCGTTCAGGCCGGTGCGCTGCACCGCCTCCTCGACGTCCATGGAGAGATAGACGACCTGGTGGCCGGCGAGCAGCGCCCGGGTGTCGGCGTCGAGGATCGAACCGCCGCCCAGCGCCAGGACACCCTCGTGCCCGGCGAGCGCCTCGCGCACCGCCCGCTTCTCGATCGCGCGGAAGGCCGTCTCGCCCTCGTCGAGGAAGATGTCGGCGATCGTGCGGCCCTCGGCGGCCACGATGTCGTCGTCCGTGTCCCGGTAGGCGCAGCCGAGCCGCTCGGCGACGAGCGCGCCCACCGTGGACTTGCCGACCCCCATAGGTCCGACCAGGACCAGCCGTGGGGCGGTCACCGGATGGCCAGGTTCTCGAGGTACGAGCGGACGTTGCGGCGGGTCTCGGTCACGCTGTCGCCGCCGAACTTCTCGGCCACCGCGTCCGCCAGCACGAGGGCGACCATGGCCTCGGCGACGATGCCGGCGGCCGGCACCGCGGAGACGTCGGAGCGCTGGTGGTGGGCCTTGGCGGCCTCGCCGGTGGCGACGTCGATGGTGGCCAGCGCGCGCGGCACGGTGGCGATCGGCTTCATCGCGGCACGCACCCGCAGCAGTTCACCGGTGCTCAGACCGCCCTCGGTGCCGCCGGCGCGGCCGGAGACACGGCGGATGCCCTCGGGGGTGTTGACGATCTCGTCGTGGGCCTGGGAGCCGGGCACCCGGGCCAGTTCGAAGCCGTCGCCGATCTCGACGCCCTTGATCGCCTGGATGCCCATCAGGGCACCGGCCAGCCGGGCGTCCAGCTTGCGGTCCCAGTGAACGTGCGAGCCAAGCCCCACCGGAACGCCGTAGGCGAGTACCTCGACGACGCCGCCGAGGGTGTCGCCGTCCTTGTGGGCCTGGTCGACCTCGGCGACCATCGCCTTCGAGGTGTCGGCGTCCAGGCAGCGCAGCGGGTCCGCGTCGAGCTTCTCGACGTCGGCCGGGGTGGGGTAGACACCCTGCGGGGCCTTCACGGCGCAGAGTTCGACGACGTGGGAGACGATCTCGATCCCGGCCGTCTCCTTCAGATACGAGCGGGCCACCGCGCCCAGCGCCACGCGGGCCGCGGTCTCCCGGGCCGAGGCGCGCTCCAGGATCGGGCGGGCCTCGTCGAAGCCGTACTTCTGCATCCCGGCCAGATCCGCGTGACCGGGCCGCGGCCGGGTCAGCGGGGCGTTGCGGGCCAGACCGTCGAGAATCTCCCGGTCCACCGGGTCGGCCGCCATCACCTGGTCCCACTTGGGCCATTCGGTGTTGCCGACCATGACCGCGACCGGCGAGCCGAGGGTGAGACCGTGCCGGACACCACCCAGGAAGGTGACCTCGTCACGCTCGAACTTCATCCGCGCACCACGGCCATAGCCCAGCCGGCGCCGCGCCAGATGGTCACCGACCATCTCCGTCGTGATCGGCACGCCGGCGGGAAGACCCTCCAGCGTCGCGACAAGTGCGGGACCGTGGGACTCCCCAGCGGTCAGCCAGCGCAACCTGCTCAACGGTGCTCCTCATGCTCGCGCCCTGTACTGCTGCTGCGTACACGTGTCCTCGCGTACGGCGACGGCGCGACCGGGTGCGCGGCCCAGGCCCGCCATGTCCGATCCTCCCACGTCCGGAGGCGGGAACCGGCCGCAAGTCCATCAGGCGGGACGGCCGGGCACGGACGGCGGGCTCAGTGCGTCGCGTTCTGCCCTTGACTCTGCCCCTGGCCCGGAGCGTAGGAACCGAGGAAGTCGGCACCGCTGGGCCCGCTCTGCGTCGGGGTCGGGGTCGGCGGGAGCTGGTTCTGCGGGTCCTGCTGGTTCTGGTTCTGGTTCTGCTGCGGGGCGTACGCGCCCAGGTAGTCCGCGCCGCGTCCCTGCCCGTGCCGCGCCGCGGCGTGCACGGGCACACCCGCCCGCACGGCACGCCAGTACTGGATCTTGCGCGTGAGCTTCAGGATCCACGAGCCGAGGACGGCGAGCACGATCAGCGCGAGCACCGTGACCTGCACCCAGTCGGGCATGAACTTCAGGACGAGCTCGACGATCTCGCCCTTGCCGGACGCCAGTGGCACCCCGGTGGACACGCTGGTCATGTACCTGACTCCCCCTACCCCGTGCTCCGCTCCCTGCGGAACTCAGCGGATCCTAGCGGGAAGCGAGCGCGTGTTCCCCGGCTTTTCTCATGGCACCCAGAGGGGCCGGGTGCCGCCCGGTCATCTGCTCCACCTGGAGCACCGCCTGGTGCACGAGCAGATCCAGTCCGCCGACCACCGCTCCGCCGTACGCGGACCAGCGCGCGGCGAGGTCGGTCGGCCAGGGGTCGTACAGCACGTCGAAGAGAGTCGTGGGGCGCCCCGGTACGGCGGCGGCCAGCGCGTCCGTGGTCCCGGCCGGCGTCGTGGCGATCACCAGCGGCGCCCGCAGCGCCTGTTCGGCGTCGCCCCAGTCCTCGGTGCGCACCTCGACGCCGAGGCGCTCGCCCCACTGCCGCATCTCGGCGGCCCGCTCCCGGCTTCGTACGTACGCGACGACCTCACCGGTGCAGATCCGGGCGAGGGCGGCCAGTGCCGACGAAGCGGTGGCGCCGGCGCCGAGAACGGCGGCCGAGTCGACCTGCTCGATCCCCCGCTCGCGCAGCGCGGCGACCATCCCGGGGATGTCGGTGTTGTCGCCGACGCGCCGCCCGTCCTCGGTGAACACGACGGTGTTGACGGCCTCGACGGAGGCGGCCGTCTCGGTGATCTCGTCGAGCAGCGGCATGACGGCCCGCTTGAGCGGCATCGTCAGCGACAGCCCGGCCCACTCCGGTCCGAGGCCCTCGACGAAGGCCGGCAGCGCCGCCTCGTCGATCTCGAAGCGGTCGTACGTCCACGCGCCGAGGCCCAGTTCCCGGTACGCGGCGCGGTGCAGCACCGGCGAGAGGGAGTGCGCGATCGGCGAACCGAGCACGGCAGCCCGGCGAGCGTCAGTTGCCCGAGCTGGCATTGAACTTGTCCTTGAGTTTCTCGAACTGGGCCAGCGTCTTGGCGAATTCCGTATTGTTCTGACCGTCGGTCGCCACGAAATACATCCAGCCGTCCTTCGTGGGGTTGAACACCGCCCTGAAGGCGTCGTCGCCCGGATTGCCGATCGGACCGGGCGGCAGACCCCTGTGGTAATACGTGTTGTACGGGTCCGGATTGCTGTTGATCTCGGACTCGCCGATGTTGATCTTGCTCTGGCCCTTCAGGTAATTGAAGGTCGAGTCGAACTGCAGCTTCTGGTTGGTCTCGGTGTTGGTGCTCTTCAGACGGTTGTAGACGACCTCGGCCATCTTGCGGTAGTCGTCGTGCGTCTTGCCCTCGGCCTGGACCAGGCTCGCGACCGTGACCACCTGAAGGGGATTGTCGAGCTTGAGCGCCTTCGCCTTCGCCACGAGCCCCAACGCCGTGTACCTCTTGTTGGCCTGCGCGACCATGCTCTTCAGCACGACCTCGGGCTTCATGCCCTTGGCGGCGGGATACGTGAGCGGATAGAGGAACCCCTCCAAGGGGTCTTTTATGTCCTTTTCGCTGTTCGCCCAGCTCGGCAGCCCGAGGGTCTTGTACTTCTTCTTCGCGACGGCGCTCGTCGTGCCCTTGGCGAGTCCGAGCTTTTCGTCGATCTTCGCGTACACCTGGACGTTGCGGGCGCCGGGAGGCACGACCACATTGTTCTGGCTCTTGGGGTCGAGCATCAGCGCGACGGCGCTCTTGGCCGACATCCCCTTGCGCAGAATATAGGCGCCCGCCTGGATCGACTTGCCCTTGGGATTCTCCGCCTGAGCGGACACGAACGCGTCCACGCTCTTGACGACACCGGCCGCTTTGAGCTTCTGGCCGATCACATAACCGACCTCGCCCTTGGAAATCTCGACGGGGACTTGCCCCGAACCCTCGCCCGCGAAGTCGGGAGCCGCGCTGAAACGATTCTGGTAGTACTGGTACCCGAAATACCCGGCTCCGGCGATACCGCCGCCGAAGACCATGACGACCACCAGACAGGCGAAACCGTTGCGGCGCTTCTTGCCCTTGCCGCCACCGCGCTCCTTGCGGTCCCCGCGGCCCCGGCGCTTCTTCGGGTCGTCGTCGTCCTCGTCGAGGTCGTCCTCGTCGTCGTCGCCGCCGGCGAAGAAGGCGTGCTCGCCCTGGTCCGGTCCCGGGTCCCAGTCCGGCTCGGGGTCGGGCTCGGCACGGCGCCGGGCGGGCGGCTCGGGCGGCGGATAGGCGTCCGGGGTGTTGTAGCCGTCGGGCTGCTCAGCCGTGTACTGGCCCGCGTAGGGGTCTGCGGGGTCGGCCGCGTACGGCACCTGGGACTGCGCGCCGGTGCCGTTGTCCGCGTACTGCTGCTGCCCCTGGTTCGGGTACTGCTGCCCGCCCTGGGTGTCGTACTGCTGCTGCCCCTGGCCCGGGTACTGCTGCTGCCCCTGGTTCGGGTACTGCTGCTGCCCCTGACCGTCGAACTGCTGCTGCCCCTGGCCCGGGTACTGCTGCTGACCCTGGTTCGGGTACTGCTGCCCGCCCTGGGTGTCGTACTGCTGCTGACCCTGGCCCGGGTACTGCTGCTGACCCTGGTTCGGGTACTGCTGCTGCCCCTGGAACTGCTGGTCCTGGTACTGCTGCTGGCCCGGGTACTGACCGTGCTGGCCCTGCGGCGGGTACTGCTGGCCCTGGTACTGCTGACCCTGGCCCCAGTCGCCCTGCTGCGGATAATGCTGCGGCTGGCCGCCGTCGTAGGCGGACTGGCCGTCGGCGGCCTGCCCGCCCCATCCGCCGTCCCCGTACAACGGGTCCTCCGGATGCCACGGTTCGGAGCCAGAGCCCCGGCCATACTCAGTCATCGATCCCCTACGAGCCGCGAGCCGGCAACGGCCGGCTCCTATGGCCCGGCTCCCGTCCGCCTCTTTACTGTGCGACGGCTGTTCGAACACCACCGCATCGGGCGGAACGTTACCGTATCGCGATCACATGACCACTTCGACGCCCTCGCCGGGCGACTTGCCTGACACCCGTTCGGATTCCAGGGCTTGCTGAAGGATGACGACGGCTGCCGCCTGGTCGATCACGGACCGGCCCTTCTTCGACTTCACGCCCGAGGCGCGCAAGCCCTGACTGGCCGTGACCGTGGTCATCCTCTCATCCACGAGCCGTACCGGAACAGGAGCAATCCCTTCCGCGAGCTCCTGGGCGAAAGCACGGACCTTGACCGCGGCGGGACCCTCGCCCCCCTTGAGGGAGCGAGGGAGTCCGACGACGACCTCGATCGGCTCGTACTCCTCGACGAGCTGCCGCAACCGGCGGTGGGCGGCCGGGACGTCACGTCCCGGGACCGTCTCCACCGGTGTCGCCAGGATCCCGTCGGGGTCGCACGAGGCGACCCCGATCCGGGCGTCCCCGACGTCGATCGCGAGCCGACGTCCTCTGCGCATGTCCGCGGCCCTTACTTGGCCGTCTCGGCGACGAGGCGCTGCACCGCGTCGATGGCGTCGCCGACGGCGGCGGGGTTCTGGCCACCGCCCTGGGCGACGTCCGGCTTGCCGCCACCGCCGCCACCGAGGGTCTTGGCGGCGGCCCGGACCAGCTCGCCGGCCTTGAGGCCGCGCTCACGGGCGGCCTCGTTGGTGGCGATGACCGTCAGCGGCTTGCCGCCCGACAGGGTGAACAGGGCCACGACGGCGGCCCGTCCGCCCTGGATGCGGCCGCGCACGTCGAGGACCAGCTTGCGCAGGTCGTCGGCGCCCGTGCCGTCCGGGACCTGACCGGTGACCAGGGCCACTCCGTTGACGTCCTTGGCGGACTCGACGAGACCGGCGGCGGCCTGGAGGACCTTCTCCGCGCGGAACCTCTCGATCTCCTTCTCGGCGTCCTTCAGCTTGCCGAGCATGGCGGAGATCTTCTCCGGAAGCTCCTCCGGGCGGCCCTTGACCAGTTCCTGGAGCTGGGCGACGACCGTGTGCTCACGGGCCAGGAAGTTGTACGCGTCGACGCCGACCAGGGCCTCGATGCGTCGCACGCCGGAGCCGATGGACGACTCGCCGAGCAGCTTGACCAGGCCGAGCTGGGAGGTGTTGTGCACGTGGGTGCCGCCGCACAGCTCCTTGGAGAAGTCGCCGATGGTCACGACGCGGACGCGCTCGCCGTACTTCTCGCCGAACTCGGCGATGGCGCCCTGCTTCTTCGCCTCGTCCAGGCTCAGGATCTCGGCGTGCACGTCCAGGTCCCGGGCGAGCACCTCGTTGATCTGCTGCTCGACGTCGGTCATCACGGCCGTCGGGACGGCGGACGGGGAGCCGAAGTCGAAGCGGAAGCGGCCGGGCTGGTTCTCGGAACCGGCCTGGGCGGCCGTCGGGCCGAGGGCGTCGCGCAGCGCCTGGTGCGTCAGGTGGGTGGCCGAGTGGGCGCGGGCGATGGCCGTACGACGGCGTACGTCGATGGCGGCCTGGGCCTTGGCGCCTACGGTGACCTCGCCGACCTGGACGACGCCCTTGTGGACGTACACGCCCGGGACGGGCTTCTGGCAGTCGCGGATCTCGATGACGGCACCGGTGTCGACCCGGATGCGGCCCGTGTCACCGATCTGGCCGCCGCCCTCGGCGTAGAACGGGGTGCGGTCGAGGACGATCTCGACCTCGTCGCCCTCGGTGGCGGCCGGGGAGGAGACGCCGTCGACGAGGATGCCGACGACCGTCGACTCGACCTCGGTGCGGTCGTAGCCGATGAAGTCGGTCTCGCCGGCGGCGTCGGCGATCTGACGGTAGGCGCCGAGGTCGGCGTGGCCGGACTTCTTGGCCCGGGCGTCGGCCTTGGCCTTGTCCCGCTGCTCCTTCATGAGCCGGCGGAAGCCGTCCTCGTCCACCGAGAGGCCCTGTTCGGCGGCCATCTCGAGGGTGAGGTCGATCGGGAAGCCCCAGGTGTCGTGGAGCAGGAACGCCTTGTCGCCGGCGAGGACCGTGCCGCCGGTCTCCTTGGTGTCGGTGATGGCCGTGTCGAGGATGTTCGTGCCGGCCTTCAGCGTCTTGAGGAAGGCGGCCTCCTCGGCGAGGGCCACGGTCTCGATCCGCTGCCGGTCGCTGACCAGGTCCGGGTACTGCTGGCCCATCATCTCGATGACGACGTCGACGAGGTCCTTGACGACCGGACCGGTGGCGCCGAGCAGCCTCATGTTGCGGATGGCGCGGCGCATGATGCGGCGCAGCACATAGCCGCGGCCCTCGTTGCCGGGGCTCACGCCGTCGCCGATGAGCATCACGGAGGTGCGCATGTGGTCGGTGACCACGCGCAGCGACACGTCGGACTCCGGGGCGGCGCCGTACGCGACCCCGGTCAGTTCGGTGGCCTTCTTGATGACGGCCATCGAGGTGTCGATCTCGTACAGGTTCTGCACGTCCTGCAGGATCATCGCGAGGCGTTCCAGGCCGAGGCCCGTGTCGATGTTCTTGCTGGGCAGGTCGCCGAGGATCTCGAAGTCCTCCTTCGAGGTGCCCTCGCCGCGCTCGTACTGCATGAAGACCAGGTTCCAGATCTCCACGTACCGCTCGTCGTTGACGGCCGGGCCGCCCTCGACGCCGAACTCGGGGCCGCGGTCGTAGTTGATCTCGGAACACGGGCCGCAGGGGCCGGGAACGCCCATGGACCAGTAGTTGTCCTTCTTGCCGAGGCGCTGGATGCGCTCGGCCGGGACGCCGATCTTGTCGCGCCAGATGGTCTCGGCCTCGTCGTCGTCGAGGTAGACCGTGATCCACAGGCGCTCCGGGTCGAGCCCGTAACCACCCTTGTCCTGGGGCGTGGTGAGCAGCTCCCAGGCGTAGGTGATGGCACCTTCCTTGAAGTAGTCACCGAAGGAGAAGTTGCCGCACATCTGGAAGAACGTGCCGTGCCGCGTGGTCTTGCCGACCTCTTCGATGTCGGGCGTGCGCACGCACTTCTGCACGCTGGTGGCGCGCGCCCAGGGAGCCTTGACCTCACCGAGGAAGTACGGCTTGAAGGGGACCATGCCGGCGGGGACCAGGAGCAGAGTCGGGTCGTCCGCGATGAGCGACGCCGAAGGGACGACGGTGTGACCGCGCTCCTCGTAGAAGCTCAACCAGCGGCGGCGGATTTCAGCCGACTCCATCAGTGGTCCTCATTCCGGTTGTACGAGTACGTCGTGTTGTCGATGTACTTGATCTGCTTGTTGTCGCCCGACTGCTCGCCGCCGATCGCGGCGATGCGGCGCTGCGTGGGCAGTTCGGGATCCGGGTGCGCGTTCAGACCGAGCACCTCGCCGAGTTCGGCCTCTCGCTGGGCCATCCCGTCGCGGACGTCGAGGGCGAACTCCTTGAGCCGGTGGCCCGCGTCGATCGCCTTGTTCGCGGCCTGTGCCGCGAGGCTCTCGGGGGTCAGCTTCTTGAGCTTGCGGTTGACCTTGGTGGTGGCCCATACACCCGCGGCTGCGCCCGCGGTGAACCAGAACGTACGGCGGAACATCGCTGCGTCAGTCCTTCTTCCGCTTTCCCCGCCGCGCGGACGGGACGGTGCGGCCCACGATCACGGTACGCCGGGACGCTTTGTCGGGCACATTCTCACGACGGCCTCCGATGGCCCGGCGCACGCCGTACCCGAACGCCGCGACCTTGACCAGCGGGCCGCCGAACGTGGAGGCGACGGTCGTCGACAGCGCCGAGGCGTTCGACGTGACCTCCTGGACGTCCGACGCGATGGCGTCGACCCGGTCGATCTGCGTCTGCGCGGAGCGCACCGCCGCCGAGGCGTCGGCCAGGAGCGGGACGGCCTGGTCGGTCACGTCCGCCACGAGCTTGGTGGTCGCCCTGAGCGTCTGGGCCAGCCTCACCAGCGCGACGGCGAGGAAGGAGACCAGGATCGCCCAGAAGACGGCCACCAGGATCCCGGCCACCTCACCACCGGACACTGTGCACCCGCTCCCTGACTGTGTGCCTGAACATCGAAAAGTCGTCACCCGAGCCTATCGCGCCGGGGCCGGGGCTCCGTACCGCATTTATCCGCTCCGGAGTGTGGAGTTGCGGGAACCGATTGTACGGAGCGCTAACGGGTCAGTACGCTCCGTATCTCATGCAGCGTTCTCAGCCCGCCCGACACTCCGGTCCTGCCGCACCCGGCAATCTGCCCCTGGAACTCGACGCGTTCGTGGGGCGCTCCGCCGAGCTCGCGCGGCTGGCCGAGGCACTGGAGACGGTCCGCCTGGTGACCGTGACCGGCATGGGAGGTGTCGGCAAGACCCGGTTCGCCACGCACGCCGCGGCGGGGACGTACCCGCGCGACGGCGTGTGGCGCGTGGACCTGTCCGCGGTGCAGGAACCGGAACTCGTCGAGTACGCCGTGGCCGAGGCCCTCGGCCTGACCGACCACACGGCGAAGCCGGTACGCCGGACGCTGCTCGACCACCTCGCCGGGCGCCGGCTCCTGCTGGTCCTGGACGGCTTCGAGCATCTGGTCGACGTGAGTGCCTCCTTGGCGGGCGAGTTGCTGCGGCGGGCGCCGGGACTGCGGGTGCTGGCCGTGGGCCGCAGACCGCTGGGCATCGCGGGCGAGCGGGTGTTCCCGCTGGCTCCGCTGGCCGCGGCGGAGGCGGTCGAGCTGTTCGCGGACCGGGCGGCGGCCCGGGTGCCCGGCTTCGCACTGGACGAGGGCAACAGCTCCGACGTCCGGGAGCTGTGCCGGCGGCTGGACGGGATCCCGCTGGCGCTGGAACTGGCGGCGGGACGCGTCGGCGCCCTGGCCCCCGCGCAGCTCCTGGCCCGCCTGGAGGACCGGTTCCGGCTGCTGACCGGCGGCGTGCGCGACGCGCCGCCGCGGCACCAGACCCTGCGGACGGCGATCGGCTGGAGCCACGAACTGTGCACACCGGCTGAACGGCTCCTGTGGGCCCGTCTTTCGGTGTTCGCCGGGCAGTTCGACCTGGAGGCCGCCGAGTACGTGTGCAGCGGGGACGGGCTGCACGCCGACGACGTACTGGACGTGCTCGGCGAGCTGCTCGCGCAGTCGGTGCTGTCACGCGAGGAGACCGCGGCGGGTGTGCGCTACCGGATGCTGGACACGGTCCGGGCCTACGGCGCGCACTGGCTGGAGGCGACGGGGGACGCGGAGCGGCTGCGCCGCCGCCACCGCGACTGGTACATGGGCCTGGTCACCTGGTGCGAGCTGGACTGGTTCTCTCCGCGGCAGGCCGAGGTGGCGGTACGCGTCGAGACGGAACTGCCGAATCTGCGCTGCGCGCTGGAGTACTCGCTCGGCGAACCCGACGAGGCGCATCTGGGCCAGTATCTGGCGGGCGCCCTGTGGTTCTACTGGGTCGGCTGCGGCCGCATCTCCGAGGGCAGGCACTGGCTGGAGCGCAGTGTCGAACTCGACGGCGACCGTGACCAGTCACGGCTGAAGGCCCTGTGGGTGCTCGGCTATGTGGCGGTCCTCCAGGGGGACTCGGTGCCCGCGCTGTCCGCGCTCCAGGAGTGCCGCGAGGAGGCGGAGCGCTGCGAGAACGCCGTCGCGGTCGCCTACGCCGAGCATCGCACCGGCTGTCTGGCCCTGGTCACGGACGACATGACGCGTGCCGAGGAACTGCTGCGCTCGGCGCTGGACCGCTATCACGAGATCGGCGAGCTCAACAGCAATGTGCTGATGGCCCAGGTCGAACTGGCGATGGCGCTCGCCTTCCAGGGCGATCTGCCGGGCGCGGTGAAGCTGTGCGAGGACGTCCGCGGGGTCTGCGAGGACCACGGGGAGCGCTGGGCGCTGGCGTACGCGTTGTACGTCCTCGCGTACGAGGCCCAGGCCGAGGGCGATCAGGCGCGGGCCCGCGGACTGCTGGAGCAGGGGCTCGGTATCGCGCACGGCTTCCACGATCTGCTCGGTGCCGTTCTCGCGGTCGAGCTGCTCGCCCTGGTCACGGTGGCGGAGGGCGATCCGGCCGAGGCCGCGGTGCTCCAGGGGGCGGCGTCGCGGATGTGGCCGTCGGTGGGCCTGCCGCTGTTCGGTTCGGCGTACTACAACGCGCCGCACGAGCGCTGTGCGGCTCTTTCCCGGCAGCAGCTGGGCGACGAGCGCTACGAGGAGTGCGTACGGGCGGGAGCGCTGCTCGGGCAGGACGCGGCGGTCGCCCGTGCGCTGGGTGGTGCCGGGGTGCCTCCGCTCGGGGCGGTGCCGTCGCCGCGCAGACTGCCCCCGGACGTGCGAGAGCCCGCCGTCTCGCCCACCTCGAAGGGCGGGGAGACGACGGGCTGACACTGACGCGCAGGTGGTACCGCGTCCGCTGTCGGAAGATCAGCGGGCGTAGTACTCGACGACGAGCTGCTCGTCGCAGATCACCGGGATCTCCTTGCGGTTCGGCTCGCGGTCCAGGCGGAACGCCAGGGCCGGGAGGTTCACCTGGAGGTAGCGCGGGGTCTCACCGTCGGGGGCGAAGCCGCCCGCGCGGGAAACCTCGAACAGCGTCTTGCTGCGGCTGCGCTCGCGGACCATCACGACGTCGTCGGGACGGACGCGGAACGAGGGCTTGTCGACCTTCTGGCCGTTGACCTCGATGTGACCGTGAACGACCATCTGGCGGGCCTGGTAGATCGTGCGGGCGATGCCCGAACGAAGGACCAGCGCGTCGAGACGACGCTCCAGCTCGATGATCAGGGCCTCACCGGTCTTGCCCTGGACCTTGGAGGCACGCTCGTAGGCGCGGACGAGCTGGCGCTCGGACACGTCGTACTGCGCGCGCAGACGCTGCTTCTCGAGCAGACGGACCTTGTAGTCCGAGTTCTGCTTGCGGCCACGGCCGTGCTCACCCGGCGGGTAGGGGCGGGCCTCGAAGTACTTGACAGCCTTCGGGGTCAGCGCGATACCGAGCGCACGCGACTTCTTGACCTTGGGGCGGGACTGGTTCGCCATGAACCAAACACCTCATGTTTCTGATGCGAATACGGCTTCACCAGGGTTAGGGGAGGTCGCAATCCGCAGCCCGGGAAACCCTCCTCGCCGCCGTGGCGAACCACGTGGACGGGGCGGGCAGCCGCTCCTGGGTCTGGGCACATACGTGCAGCACGCGAATAACCCACCGGCCGGTCCCGGAAATCCGGGTGGTGGTGGGCTGCCCGCGACACCTTCGACGGTGCGCGACGCTCCTGGAATCCCCCCGTGGAGGCAGGGGCTCCGGCTGGATGTCCCGTTCTGGTGGTACCGACCGGAGCCGGACACGGGACGCAGCGCTTCGAGCCATGCTACAGGGTGCTCAGGACCGCCCTCTACCGAGGCGTTTCCTGGTCCACTCCACCGCGTCGGCGTACCGGGCCTCCGCGCCGTGCCGGGTCGGTGTGTAGTACTCCCGGTCCGCGAGCTCCTCGGGCGCGTACTGCTGGGCGGCGATGCCCTCGGGCAGGTCGTGCGGATACACGTACCCCTGGGCGTGCCCGAGCTTGGCCGCGCCCTTGTAGTGCCCGTCGCGCAGATGCGTCGGCACCGGGCCGGCGTGGCCCTTGCGCACGTCCTCCATGGCGGCGCCGATGGCCATGGTCGCGGCGTTGGACTTCGGGGCCAGCGCGAGGGCGATCGTGGCGTGGCTCAGGGTGAGCGCGGCCTCGGGGAAGCCGATCATCGCGACGGCCTGGGCGGCGGCCACGGCTATGGGCAGCGCGTTCGGGTCGGCGAGGCCGATGTCCTCGCTGGCGGAGATCATCAGGCGGCGGGCGATGAAGCGGGGGTCCTCGCCCGCCTCGATCATCCGGGCCAGGTAGTGCAGGGCGGCGTCCACGTCGGAGCCGCGGATGGACTTGATGAGCGCGCTCGCCACGTCGTAGTGCTGGTCACCGTCGCGGTCGTACTTCACGGCGGCGCGGTCGACCGTCTCCTCCAGCGTCTGGAGGGTGATCTCCGGCTCGCCCTTGTCGAGCGCGGCGCCGGCCGCGGCCTCCAGGGCCGTCAGGGCGCGGCGGGCGTCACCGCCGGCGATCCTCAGCAGGTGGTTCTCGGCGTCCCCGGGCAGGGCCACGGACTCCTTGAGGCCACGTTCCGAGCCGAGCGCGCGGCGCAGCAGGCCGCGCAGGTCGTCGTCGGTGAGCGGTTCGAGGGTCAGGAGGAGGGAGCGGGAGAGCAGGGGCGAGATCACCGAGAAGTACGGGTTCTCGGTGGTCGCCGCGATCAGGGTCACCCAGCGGTTCTCCACGGCGGGGAGCAGGGAGTCCTGCTGGGCCTTGCTGAAGCGGTGGATCTCGTCCAGGAAGAGGACGGTCTCCTTGCCGTAGCCGCCGGTGGCGCGGCGGGCTCCTTCGATGACCGCGCGTACTTCCTTGACGCCCGCGGTGATCGCGGAGAGCTCGACGAAGCGCTTGTCGGTGGCCTTGGAGACGACGTACGCGAGGGTCGTCTTGCCGGTGCCCGGCGGGCCCCACAGGATCACCGAGGACGGTCCGGCGGGGCCGCCGCTCCCCTCGGCGACGAGTCTGCGCAGGGGCGAGCCCGGCTTCAGCAGATGCTGCTGTCCCACGACCTCGTCGAGGGTGCGCGGACGCATCCGCACCGCCAGCGGGCTGGCGGACGGGTCCTTCTCCTGGCGCTCTTCGGCGGCGGCGGTGAACAGGTCGGGCTCCACGTCCGAAACCCTATGTCACCCCGCTGACAATCCCCGCGGGACCGTCAGCTGGTCCAGAAGTCCCACCAGCGGGTCAGGATCAGCACGCCGATGATGCCGATGTGCAGCGTGGGCAGGACCCAGGTGAACTCGCCGAAGAAGCTCTTGGCCCAGCGCGGGGCGGGCAGGAAGCCGTTGCGGACGTTGAAGGAGGTCACGTACCAGAACATGATGATCGTGGCGACCCAGGCCAGGTTGCACCACAGGCAGAGCGAGCCGATGCGGTACAGCGACTGGAACTGGAGCCAGGTGCAGAACGCGACGCCGAAGAGCGTGCCCGCGTTGAAGGTCAGCCAGTACCACCGGGGGAAGGCGGCCCGCGCGAGCAGGCTCATGCCGACGCAGATCACGATGCCGTAGGCGACGAGCCCCATCATGGGGTTCGGGAAGCCGAAGGCCGAGGCCTGGTCGCTCTTCATGATGTTGCCGCAGGAGACCACCGGGTTCAGGCTGCACCCCGGGACGAAGTTCGGGTTCTCCAGCAGCTTGAACTTGTCGATCGTGATGACCCACGAGGCAAGGAGACCGGCCGCACCCGTGATCACCAGCAGCACCGCGAGGGCGCGACTGCCGCCGGCCGTCCGCACAGCGGTGGCGGGGCGTTCCTGATCGGTCGGGACGTCCTTGACTGTCGTCTGGTTCATCACGCCGTTTCCGTAGCTTCGAAGGGGCCTGCGGGCAGGCTCATTGTGCCGCACCCGCCCGCTCGTCCACCGTTCGGTGGACATAAGAAGGTACGCACGGTCGTTCCGGAGCGTTCGGTTCGGCGGGAGGCTCGCCGTCATGACAACAGACGCGGACCGGCTCGTGGTGGACGTACGGGGACTGCGCAAGCGGTACGGGGACGTGACCGCCGTCGACGGCATCGATCTCGGCATCCGGCAGGGCGAGGTGTTCGGCCTGCTCGGACCCAACGGGGCGGGCAAGAGCACCACCGTGGAGATCCTCCAGGGCAACCGGCGGCGGGACGCGGGCGAGGTCTCCGTGCTCGGCTCGGACCCGGCGACCGCCACGCGCGCGTGGCGGTCCCGTGTCGGAATCGTCTGGCAGGACGAATCCGCGCCCGCCGAGTTGACGGTGGGCGAGACGGTGAGGCATTTCTCCCGTTATTACCCGAATCACCGTGATCCGGAGGAGGTCATCGGCCTGGTCGGCCTGGAGGAGAAGGCGGGCAGCCGGATCAAGTCGCTCTCGGGCGGCCAGCGGCGACGGCTCGATGTCGCCCTCGGGGTGATCGGCGGCCCCGAACTGCTGCTCCTGGACGAGCCGACGACGGGCTTCGACCCGGCGGCGCGACGGCAGTTCTGGGACCTGATCCGCAAGCTGGCCGACGAGGGCACGACGATCCTCCTGACCACGCACTACCTGGAGGAGGCGGAGTCCCTCGCGGACCGGCTGGCGGTCGTCGCGCGGGGCCGTGTCGTCGCCGAGGGCGACCCGGCCGCGCTCCGCGAGCGCTTCGGCACCGGGGCGACGGTCGAGTGGACGGAGGCCGACGGCAGCCCGCGCAGCGAACGCACGGACACCCCCACCAGGACCGTCGCCGCGCTCACGCGCCGCTTCGACGGGGAGATCCCGGGGCTCCGGGTGAGCCGCCCCACCCTGGAGGACGTCTATCTGCGACTGACCGGCCCGGAGGACGCGCGATGACCACGACCGACGTACGACCGGGCACGAAGAACGCGTCCGGCCGGCTGCCCGGCGCCTGGGGACTGGGGCTGCGCCGCGGCGGCCTGGAGCTCCGGCAGTTCTTCCGCCAGCGCGACCAGGTGGTGTTCACCTTCGCCTTCCCGGTCGTCTTCCTGTTCCTGTTCGCGTCGATCTTCAGCGACGACGTGGCGGGCGCGGGCATCACCGCCTCCCAGCTGTACGTCCCGGCGATGATGGCCGCGGGCATCATGTCGACCAGCTTCCAGTCCCTCGGCATCTCGATCGCGATCGAGCGGGACGAGAAGGTGCTGCGCCGGCTGCGCGGGACACCGATGCCTCCGGCCGCGTACTTCCTCGGCAAGATATGGCTGGTTCTCGCGACCGGCGCCCTGGAGACGGCGATCCTGCTCCTCGTCGGCACCTCTCTGTACGACGTCGACCTGCCCTCGGACCCCGGCAAGTGGGCGGACTTCGCCTGGATCTTCGTGCTGGGGCTCACGGCCTGCGCCCTGCTCGGCATCGCGATCAGTACGGTCCCGAAGTCGGGCAGGAGTGCCACGTCGGTGGTCGTCCTGCCCTTCCTGGTCCTCCAGTTCATCTCCGGCGTCTACATCGCCATCGACACCATCCCCGACTGGATGCTGAACATCGGCGCGCTGTTCCCCCTCAAGTGGATGTGCCAGGGGCTGCGCGGGGTGTTCCTGCCCGAGTCCGCCAAGGTCCTCGAACAGGCGGGAGGCTGGGAGTTCGGGCGGATCGCCCTGGTGCTCGGGGCATGGTGCGTCGGAGGATTGCTGCTGTGCCTGCTGACCTTCCGCTGGAAGAACCGGCGCGACGGATGAGGGCTCCGGCCGCGCGCCCCGGCCCGGCGCCGGACGCACCGCGTCCGGCGCCGGAGCCGGACGGTGCTCAGGGGCGTCCCGCGCCGGGCGGGGCCCGCGCTTCGAACACCTGGGAGCTCTCGTTCCGGCTCTGGGACGCGTACTTCGCGGTCGTGTGGGTGGCCACCCTGGTGTTCGTGCTCGGCACGGCCCACCCCGGGTTCCACGTCCGACTCGCGGCCGGCGGGCTCCTTCTGCTGCTGATCCCCTGGTATCTGCTGGTCGGGCGCCCGGTCCTCACCTCCGGCGCCCCCGACGAGCGCCGCGCCCTCGGCTACATCGCGGGCGCGGTCCTGCTGTTCCTGCCTCCCGGAGTACTGGTCGGTGAGACCCGGCTGATGACCTTCGCGCTCATCCCCCAGTGCTTCAACGCGCTGCGGCTGCGCCGGGCACTCGCCGCCACGACCGTCATCAACATCGCGCCGGTGGCGGGCTGGGCCCTGCTGTGGCGGCCCGAGGGACAGGTCCTCTTCTTCAACACGGTCTTCGCCGTGGTCACGCTCGTGTTCTCGACGGCCATGGGCAGCTGGATCATCCGCATCATGGAGCAGAGCCGGGAACGGGCCGCGCTGATCACCGAGTTGGACGCCAGCCGCCACGAGATCGCCCGGCTCTCGGCCGCGCACGGAGCGCTGGCGGAGCGCGAACGGTTCTCCAGGGAGATCCACGACACCCTCGCCCAGGGCTTCACCAGCCTGCTGATGCTGGTCCAGGCCGTCGAGGCCGAGCTCGACCACGACCTGCCGCAGGCCCGCCGCCATCTGGCCCTGATGGACGAGACCGCCCGGCAGAACCTCGCCGAGGCACGGGCCCTGGTGACCGGGGGCACGCCCGCCGACCTGGACGGCGCCACGCTGCCCGACGCGCTGCGCCGGCTGGCCGCCCGCCATGACGCGAGCCTCGACGTGACCGGACCGGTACGGCCCCTGCCCGCGGGCCCCGAAGTGGTGATCCTCCGCTCGTGCCAGGAGGCGCTGACCAACGCCCGCAAGCACGCCGGGAGTTCCCCCGCCGTCGCGGTCGCCCTGACCTACACCGCCGACTCGCTGGCCCTCTCCGTACGCGACGACGGCAGGGGTTTCGACCCCGGTGTGCCGGTCGGCGGGTACGGTCTTGCGGGGCTGCGCGCGCGGGCGGCCGAGGTGGGCGGTACCGCGCTGATCCGCAGCGCGCCGGGCGACGGCACGACCGTCACCGTGCGCCTGCCCGTCCCCAGGAGTGACGCGTGATCCGGATCATCCTCGCCGACGACCATCCCGTCGTACGCGAAGGGCTGCGCGCGATGCTCAGCGCGGAGCCCGATCTCGAGGTGGTCGCCGACGCGTCCAGTGGGCCCCGCGCGGAGGCGCTGGCCGCCGAACTCCGGCCCGACATCGTGCTCATGGACCTGCGGATGCCCGAGGGCGGGGGCGTCGACGCGATCGAGCGGATGACGCGGACCGGGCTGCCCTGCCGGGTGATCGTGCTGACGACGTACGAGACGGACCGGGACATCCTGCGGGCGGTGGAGGCCGGGGCCGCGGGATATCTGCTGAAGGATCTGCCCCGTGCCGAACTGGCGGACGCCGTACGGGCCGCCGCGCGGGGCGAGACCGTGCTGGCCCCGTCCGTCGCGGCCCGGCTGGTCGATCAGCTCCGTACCAGGCCGGAGCGGCCCCGCCTCTCCGCGCGGGAGACCGCCGTGCTGCGACTGGTGGCCGAGGGCTGCACGAACGCGGAGATCGGACGCCGGCTCTTCATCGGCGAGTCCACCGTGAAGACGCATCTGCTGCGGGCCTTCGGGAAGCTGGGCGTGGACGACCGGACGGCCGCGGTGACGAGCGCGATGCGCTTCGGGCTGCTGGAGTGAGGCTCCCCCGGCCTGTCCCGCCGCTTCCCCGAGGCCGGTGGGGCTGAAGAGTCCTCCAGCCCCACCGGCGTTCGCGGAGATTGGTCCGGGGTGGAGCCCCCGGGGCCGGACGGACGGCAGAAAGCGTCCGGCCGACACCGGCGGGCCCGGCGTCACCGACGCCGAGACCGCCACCTCCCCGGGAGAACCCCGTCGCAGGAGTCGGCCCGATGCCTGACCGGGCCGGCCGGGAGACCGGCCCTGGCAGGGCGGCCGCCGAGGCGGGAGGATCCGTCTCGGCCCAGGCTCGCCCTCAGGCCAGGCGCGACCGCAGTTCGGCCACGATCGCGTCGACCGCGACCGCAGCCTGCTCCCCGGACTCCATGTCCTTGAGCTGCACGACACCCTCGGCGAGGTCACGCTCACCGGCGACGACCGTGAAGCGGGCCCCGCTGCGGTTCGCGTTCTTCATCGCGCCCTTGAGCCCCTTCGCGCCGTACGAGAAGTCGGCGGCGACGCCGAGCCTGCGCAGTTCGGTGACCACACCGAAGAGCACCCGGCGGGCCTCCTCCCCGAGCGGCACCGCGAACACACTGGTGGCCGCGGGGAGTTCGAGCTCCACGCCCTCCGCCTCCAGCGCCAGCACCGTACGGTCGACGCCCAGCGCCCAGCCGACGGACGGCAGCGCGGGGCCGCCGATCATCTCGGACAGCCCGTCGTAGCGGCCGCCGCCGCCGACCGCGGACTGCGAGCCGAGACCGTCGTGCACGAACTCGAAGGTCGTGCGCGTGTAGTAGTCCAGACCGCGCACCAGCTTCGCGTCGTCCTCGAAGGAGACGCCCGCGGCCGTGATCAGGTCGCGCACCTCCTCGTGGTACGCCTTGCAGGCGTCACAGAGGTAGTCACGCAGCAACGGCGCCCCGCCGAGCTGCTTCTGGACGTCCTCGCGCTTGTCGTCGAGCACGCGCAGCGGGTTGATCTCCGCGCGGCGCAGCGTGTCCTCGTCGAGTTCCAGGCCGCGCAGGAAGTCCTGCAGCGCGGCCCGGTACACGGGACGGCACTCCTTGTCGCCCAGGCTGTTGAGCAGGATGCGGAAGTTCCGCAGACCCAGCGAGCGGTACGCCTGGTCGGCCAGGATGATGAGCTCGGCGTCGAGCGCCGGGTCCTCGGCTCCGATCGCCTCGGCGCCCACCTGGGAGAAGTGGCGGTAACGGCCCTTCTGGGGGCGCTCGTAGCGGTAGTACGAGCCCGAGTACCAGAGCTTGACGGGGAGGTTGCCGGTCTTGTGCAGGTTGGCCTCGAGGGCCGCGCGCAGCACGGAGGCGGTGCCCTCCGGACGCAGGGCCAGCCTGTCGCCGCCCTTGGTCTCGAAGGCGTACATCTCCTTGGTCACGATGTCGGTGGACTCACCGACACCGCGGGCGAACAGTTCGACGTTCTCGAAACCGGGCGTCTCGACGTAGCCGTAGCCGGAGTTGCGCAGCGGGGCCGCGATGGCCTCGCGTACAGCGAGGTACTTGGCGCTGTCCGGCGGAATGAGGTCGTACGTGCCCTTGGGGGCCCTGAAGGTGCTCACGGAAGTCTGGTCACATTCCTCGTCGAGGAGCGGAGTTCGGGTCCGCTCCCAGGCCGGCGGCCACCTGCCGCAGATACGGGTTGGTGGCGCGTTCCTGGCCGATGGTCGTCTGGGGGCCGTGGCCGGACAGCACCACGGTCGAGTCGTCGAGCGGCAGGCACACACGGCCCAGCGAGTCGAGCATCTCGTCCATGCTGCCGCCCGGCAGGTCGGTGCGTCCGATGGAGCCGGCGAAGAGCAGATCCCCGGAGAAGAACACGGACGGGATCTCCGCGCTCTCGGGCATCCGGAAGGTCACCGACCCCTTCGTATGGCCCGGCGTGTGCGCGACGGAGAGGTCGAGGCCCGCCAGCTTCAGCTCCGCGCCGTCGGTCAGCGTCCGCACGTCGTCGGGCTCCCCCACGGTCAGCTCGCCCATCAGCGGCATGCCGATGGACCGGCCGAGCGCCTTCTCGGGGTCGCTCATCATGTACCGGTCCTCGGGGTGGATCCAGGCCGGAACGTCGTGCGCTCCGCACACCGGGACGACCGAGGCGACGTGGTCGATGTGGCCATGGGTGAGGATGACCGCGACGGGCTTGAGCCGATGCTTCTTGAGCGCGTCCTCGACTCCCTGGGCGGCCTGATGGCCCGGGTCGATGATCACGCACTCCTCACCCGCGGCGGGGGCGACCAGGTAACAGTTGGTCCCCCAGGCCCCGGCGGGGAACCCGGCAATGAGCACGATCGTCCTTCGTGGTGGCGTACGCGCGAGCGTCGTACGGGCGGGCGGCTGTGGATCAGAGCCTACCGGCGCTGCCGATTCCTCAGCTAACCCATATACGGTACGGGTCACACGCAGGCGGTCGGCTCAGGCGACGCACGCGTCCCACTCGACGTACGAGACGCACGAGGAGAAACCCGGTGGTCAGCCAGGAACAGCGGCGGCGTCAGCTCGCCCGGGAGAAGTTCTTGCGACAGCAGCAGCGCCGCACATCCGCTCGACGAAGGACCCATACACGTAACGCGGTGATCGCGGCGGTCGTCGGCGTGGTCGTCGCGGGCGGTGCGACGGCGTACGCGACCGGGGTCTTCGAGAGCGACGGGAAGAAGGCCAACGCGGGCGCCGAGGCGACGCCCAGCGCGACGCCGACGAGCAAGGCGCCCGATCCGTGCGAGAAGCCCGCAGAGGGCCAGGTGAAGTCGCTCACGTGGAAGAAGGAGCCGGCGGTCACCATCGACAAGGCCGCCGCCTACACCATGAAGATGGCGACGACCTGCGGCGACATCGACATCGCTCTCAAGGCGTCCGCCGCCCCGCACACGGTGAACTCGTTCGCGTTCCTCGCCGGCAAGGGCTATTTCGACCACACCAAGTGCCACCGGCTCACCACCAACGGGATCTACGTCCTTCAGTGCGGTGACCCGACGGCCCAGGGCAGCGGCGGTCCCGGCTACACGATCCCGGACGAGAACCTGAAGGACACGACGCTCAAGGGCAACGTGTACCCGGCGGGCACGATCGCCATGGCCAACACCGGGCAGAAGCACACCGGCGGCAGCCAGTTCTTCCTGGTGTACCAGGACAGTCAGCTTCCGCCCAGCTACACACCGTTCGGAACTATTTCCAAGTCCGGCATGACGGTCCTGAAGAAGATCGCGGCCGCCGGTGAGAACACGGGTCAGGGCGACGGCGCACCGAACGCGACCGTCGTCGTCAACAAGCTGACCGTGACGAAATCCTGACCGTCAGCTGCTGAATTTCGGTCGCGCGGGATGCGGACAGCCGCCCCGCCGGTCGCCTATGTTGGCCGTGACGAAACTGTGGACGATGCCAGGGGGCCCTGAAGCCCCACACAGGCATCATGTGGAGGAGGCGCTGTGAGCAGCGACCCGTGGGGCCGCGTCGACGAGACGGGGACCGTGTACGTGCGTACGGCCGACGGCGAGCAGGTCGTCGGTTCCTGGCAGGCCGGCACCCCTGATGAGGCGCTGGCCTACTTCGAGCGCAAGTACGAAGGCCTGGTTGTCGAGATCGGCCTCCTCGAAAAGCGAGTGAAGACCACCGACCTGTCGGCGAAGGACGCCCAGACCGCCATCGATCACATCCGCGGGCAGGTGGACGCCCACCACGCGGTCGGTGATCTGGACGCGTTGAAGGTGCGGCTGGACAAGCTCGTGGAGACCGTCGACGCGCGCCGTGAGGAACGCAAGGTCCAACGGGCCAAGCAGTCCGACGAGGCCCGGCACTCCAAGGAGGCGCTGGTCGTCGAGGCCGAGGAGCTGGCGCAGAGCGACCAGTGGCGGGCGGCCGGTGAGCGGCTGCGTGCGCTGGTGGACACGTGGAAGGGGCTGCCGCGACTCGACCGCAAGTCGGACGACGAGCTGTGGCACCGCTTCTCGCATGCCCGCTCGGCGTTCTCCAAGCGGCGCAAGGCGCACTTCGCGTCGCTGGACGCGCAGCGCGAGGAGGCCCGCAAGACCAAGGAGAAGCTGGTCGCGGAGGCCGAGTCGCTGTCCGGATCGTCGGACTGGGGCCCGACCGCGGCCCGTTACCGCGAGCTGATGGCGGACTGGAAGGCCGCGGGCCGTGCCCAGCGCGAGCACGAGGACGACCTGTGGAACCGCTTCCGCGGCGCCCAGGACGTGTTCTTCGCGGCGCGCAGCTCGGTCTTCGCCGAGCGCGACGCGGAGCAGACGGAGAACCTGAAGCTCAAGGAGGAGCTGGCCGAGGAGGCCGAGAAGCTCGTCCCGGTGCAGGACCTGAAGGCGGCTCGTGCGGCCTTCCGTTCCCTCAACGAGCGCTGGGAGGCCATCGGCCACGTGCCGCGCGACTCCCGCCCGAAGGTCGAGGGCCGGATGCACGCGGTGGAGCGGGCTCTCCAGGAATCGGAGGAGACCGAGTGGCGCCGGACGAACCCTGAGGCACGCGCGCGTGCCGAGGGTCTGACCGGTCAGCTTCAGGCTGCCGTGGACAAGCTCCAGGGCCAGATCGAGGCGGCGCGCTCCGCGGGCAACACCGCGAAGGCCGACAAGCTCCAGAGGGAGCTGGACGGCCGTCAGGCGCTGCTGGACCAGGCTCTGAAGGGTCTTCACGAGTTCGGCGGCTGACAACGCCGCAGACACGCGAAGGGGCTCCCGTACGGTCCGTACGGGAGCCCCTTCGCGTGTCTGCGCCCCGCTGCCCGTCCGCCCGGCCGTGAGGCCGGGCGGACGGGCGGACGGGCGGACGGGCGGACGGGCGGACGGCGGGCGTCAGGCTTCCGAGGGCCTGCGCGCCGATGTCACGCGGTACACGTCGTAGACGCCCTCGACGCCTCGTACGGCCTTCAGGACGTGCCCCAGGTGCTTGGGGTCGCCCATCTCGAAGGTGAACCGGGAGGTGGCGACCCGGTCGCGCGAGGTCTGGACGGCCGCGGACAGGATGTTGACGTGCTGGTCGGACAGGACGCGGGTGACGTCCGACAGCAGCCGGGACCGGTCCAGGGCCTCGACCTGTATGGCGACCAGGAAGACCGAGGACTGGGTGGGCGCCCACTCGACCTCGAGGATGCGTTCGGGCTCGCGCGAGAGCGAGTCGACGTTGACGCAGTCGCTGCGGTGGACCGAGACACCGCTGCCGCGGGTGACGAACCCGATGATCGGGTCGCCCGGCACCGGTGTGCAGCAGCGGGCGAGCTTGACCCACACGTCGTCGACGCCCTTGACGACCACCCCGGGGTCGTTGTTGCTGCGCCGCTTGCGGCCACGGCCCCGAGCGGACGGTACGGCCTCGTCCATCTCCTCGGTGGCCGCCTCCTCGCCGCCGAGCGCCTGGACGAGCTTCTGGACGACGCTCTGGGCGGTGACGTGCCCCTCGCCGATCGCCGCGTACAGCGACGAGATGTCGGGGTAGCGCATCTCGTGGGCGAGAGTGACCAGGGAGTCGCCGGTGAGGATCCGCTGGATCGGCAGGTTCTGCTTGCGCATCGCGCGGGCGATGGCGTCCTTGCCGTGCTCGATCGCCTCGTCACGGCGTTCCTTGGAGAACCACGCGCGGATCTTGTTGCGGGCCCGCGGCGACTTCACGAAGCCGAGCCAGTCGCGGGAGGGGCCCGCGCCGGCCGCCTTGGAGGTGAAGACCTCCACCAGGTCGCCGTTGTCCAGGGTCGATTCGAGGGGCACCAGGCGGCCGTTGACCCGTGCTCCTATCGTCCGGTGGCCGACCTCCGTGTGGACGGCGTACGCGAAGTCCACCGGTGTCGCACCGGCCGGAAGCGCTATGACGTCGCCCTTCGGCGTGAAGACGAAGACCTCGTTGCGCGACAGGTCGAAGCGCAGCGACTCCAGGAACTCGCTGGGGTCCTCGGTCTCCTTCTGCCAGTCGAGCAACTGGCGCAGCCACGCCATGTCGTTGACGGTGTCCTGGCCCGCGCTGCCCTTGGCCGCCCGGGGCACGTCGGTGCGGATCTTGGAGGAGCCGGCGACGGTCTCCTGCTTGTACTTCCAGTGCGCGGCGATGCCGTACTCGGCACGGCGGTGCATGTCGAACGTACGGATCTGGAGTTCGACGGGCTTGCCGTTGGGGCCGATCACCGTCGTGTGCAGCGACTGGTACATGTTGAACTTCGGCATCGCGATGTAGTCCTTGAACCGGCCGGGGACCGGGTTCCATCGCGCGTGCACGGTGCCGAGTGCCGCGTAGCAGTCGCGGACGGTGTCCACGAGGACGCGGATGCCCACCAGGTCGTAGATCTCCGCGAAGTCACGGCCGCGGACGATCATCTTCTGGTAGACGCTGTAGTAGTGCTTCGGGCGGCCGGTGACGGTCGCCTTGATGCGGGCCGCGCGCAGGTCGGACTGGACCTCGTCGGTCACTATGGCGAGGTACTCGTCGCGCTTGGGGGCGCGCTCGGCGACCAGGCGCACGATCTCGTCGTACATCTTGGGGTAGAGGATCGCGAAGGCGAGGTCCTCCAGCTCCCACTTGATGGTGTTCATGCCCAGGCGGTGGGCGAGCGGCGCGTAGATCTCCAGGGTCTCGCGCGCCTTCTTCTCCTGCTTCTCGCGCTTGAGATAGCGCATGGTGCGCATGTTGTGCAGGCGGTCGGCGAGCTTGATGACCAGGACGCGGGGGTCCTTTGCCATCGCCACGACCATCTTGCGCACGGTCTCGGCCTGGGCGGCCTCGCCGAACTTGACCTTGTCCAGCTTGGTGACGCCGTCGACGAGCAGCCCGACAGGTTCGCCGAAGTCGCGGCGCAGGGTGTCGAGGCCGTACTCGGTGTCCTCGACCGTGTCGTGCAGCAGACCGGCCATGAGCGTCGCCGGGTCCATGCCCAGCTCGGCGAGGATGGTCGTGACGGCGAGCGGGTGCGTGATGTACGGGTCGCCGCTCTTGCGCTTCTGGCCGCGGTGCCAGCGCTCGGCGACCTGGTACGCCTTCTCGATCTGCCGGAGCGTCGACGTCTCGATCTTGGGGTCGTTGCTGCGGACTATGCGCAGCAACGGTTCCAGAACCGGGTTGTACGGGTTCGAGCGCTGGACGCCCAGACGGGCGAGGCGGGCTCGGACGCGGTTCGAGGAGCCGCCGGAGCGGGTGGGCTGCGCTGCCGTGGGACGGACCGCCGGGGTGTTCGCGGGGCGCTCGGGCGGCACCGGCTTGGGACGTGCTCCCTCGGCCGCCGCTCCGTCGGGCGCGGACTGGGCGTGCTCGACCGGCCCGCTCGCTCCGTTTTGTGCGGGCTTCTCCGCGGCACCCGGGGCGGGCTCGGGCTGGGTGGAGGCGGTTCGCTCCAGGCGTTCCGCGCTGGGGGCGAGTGGCTGGGCCTCGTCTGGCAAGAGGGCTCCTCGTGCGCGATCCGGGTCCCCCGGTCAGGCTCCGGAAACCCCATGGTAGCGATCCTTCGCGCCGGACTCGCTGTCGGCCGCCGGCAGCGGCCTCACAGGGGAAACGCCGGAGGCGGGCGCCGGATTCCTCCGGGCCCGCCTCCAGGGTGTCCTACGGGTGCCTCAGGCCTTTCGGGGGCCTTTCCGGGAGCGGACTCCCGGGTGGCGCGCACGCGGTCCTCAGACCGTCAGGAGCGCCTCCAGGGGAGCCCCGGCCAGGGCCGGCTCCAGACGGCCGCGGCCGCCCAGGAAGCCGAGCTCCATCAGCACGGCGACGCCCGCGACCTCGGCGCCCGCCCGGCGGATGAGCTGGAGCGACGCCTCGGCGGTGCCGCCGGTGGCGAGGACGTCGTCGACGACCAGCACGCGGTCGGCCGCGCTCAGGTCCTCGGCGTGCACCTCGATCTCGGCGGAGCCGTACTCCAGGTCGTACGCCTGCGACAGGGTCGCTCCGGGGAGCTTGCCCGCCTTGCGCACGGGGATGAAGCCGATGCCCGCGTGGACGGCGACCGGGGCCCCGAGGATGAAGCCGCGGGCCTCCAGACCGACGATCTTGGTGGCGCCGTTGCGCACGGCGATCTCCGCCAGGGCGCCGGTCAGGGCGCCGAACGCGGCCGGGTCGGCCAGGAGCGGGGTGATGTCCTTGAACATCACTCCCGGCTCCGGGTAGTCGGCCACGTCACGGATACGGCTGGTCAGCAGCTCTTCGATGCCGGTCATCGGCGCTTCCCCGAGGGGCGGCCGCGGCCGCGGGCGCGGGACGCGGGCTGGTTACGGGGGCCGACGACCGCCGGGGTGACGTCGTCCGGCTCGCCGTCCTCGTACGACGGCTCGGCGGCCTGCGGCTCCAGGGACTCGCCCTTGGCGGCCGCCTGGGCCCGCTTGGCGAGGACCCGCTTGCGCAGGGCCTTCATCTCCGGCTCGCGCTCCTTGAGGTCGGCGACGAGCGGCGTGGCGATGAAGATCGAGGAGTACGCACCGGCCGCGAGACCGACGAACAGCGACAGCGAGATGTCGTTGAGCATGCCGGCGCCGAGCACACCGCCGCCGATGAACAGCAGGCCGGCGACCGGCAGGAGCGCGACCACCGTGGTGTTGATGGAACGCACCAGGGTGCTGTTGATCGAGCGGTCGGCGACGTCGCTGTAGGTCCAGCGGGTCTGCTTGGTGATGTCCTTCGTCTGCTCCTTGAGGCTGTCGAAGACGACGACCGTGTCGTAGAGCGAGTAACCGAGGATCGTGAGCAGACCGATCACGGTGCCCGGGGTGACCTCGAAGCCGACCAGGGCGTAGATGCCGACCGTGATGGTGATGTCGTGGATCAGGGCCACCAGGGCGGCGATGGCCATGCGCCACTCGAAGGCGATCGCCAGGTAGATCACGACCAGGACCATGAAGATCGCCAGGCCCTCCCAGGCCTTGTTGGCGATCTGGTCACCCCAGCTCGGACCGACCAGGTCGGCGTTGATGTCCTCGGAGTCGACCTTCAGGTCCGCGGCGAGCTTCTGCTTGATCGAGTCGGACTTGTCGGTGTCGATACCGGCGATCTGGATGCGCAGGCCGCCCTTGCCGAGCTGCTGGACGATCGCGTCGTGGCCGGAGGCCTCCTCCGCGATCGTCTCGGCCTGGCTCACCGAGACACTGCTCTTCCCGGTGGTGGTGAAGACGGCGCCGCCCTGGAACTCGATGCCCATGTTCAGGCCGCGCACCGTCAGGCCGAGGATGGCCGTGATGGTGATCAGGATCGAGACGCCGTACCAGATCTTGCGCTTGCCGACGAAGTCGTAGCCGATCTCGCCGCGGTGGAGCCGGGCGCCGAGGGTGCCGAGTTTCGACATCTCACGCCTCCTTCGTGTCGACGGGGGCGGACGCGCGACGGGTGCGGCGCAGCGGCGGCTTGGCGCCCAGTCGCTTCGGGTCGAGGCCGGACCAGCTGTGACCCTCCGCGAAGAACTTCCTGCGGGCGAGGATCGTCATCAGCGGCTTGGTGAAGAAGAACACGACGACGACGTCGAGCACGGTGGTCAGACCGAGGGTAAACGCGAAGCCCTGGACCTTGCCGACGGTGACGATGAAGAGCACGGCGGCGGCCAGGAACGACACGAAGTCGGAGACCAGGATGGTGCGACGGGCACGCGGCCAGGCACGCTCGACGGCCGGGCGCAGGGTGCGGCCCTCGCGGATCTCGTCACGGATGCGTTCGAAGAACACGATGAACGAGTCCGCGGTGATACCGATCGCGACGATCGCACCGCAGACGGCCGGGAGGTTCAGCGCGAAGCCGATGGCCGGGCCGAGCAGCGCCATGAGCACGTAGGTGAGGATCGCCGAGACACCCAGGGACGCGATGGCGATGACCGACAGGCCCCGGTAGTAGATCACCAGGTAGAGGACGACCAGGGCGAGGCCGATGGCGCCCGCGATCAGACCGGCGTGCAGCTGCTCGCCACCGAGCGCGGCGGTCACCGTGGTGACGCTGGACTCCTTGAAGCTGAGCGGCAGGGCGCCGTACTTCAGCATGTTGGCCAGGTCTTCGGCCTCGGTCTGGGTGAAGCTGCCGGAGATCTCGGCGGGACCGCTCAGCGACTGGCTGACCGAGGGGTCGGAGACGACCTGGCCGTCGAGGACGATCGCGAACTGGTTCTGCGGCTGCTGGTTCTGGGCGAGCTTGCCGGTGATGGCGGCGAACTTCTTGGAGCCACCGGACGTGAAGTCCATGGTGACCTTCCAGCCCGCGGCGGTCTGCGTGTCGAAGAGCGCGCCGGCCTTCTTGATGTCCGTGCCGGCCACCTCGGCCGGGCCGAGGATGTACTTCTGCCACTCACCCGCGGAGTTCTTGTCCTGGCCGCAGGCCACGATCGGGTCGGTCGGCTTGGTGCCAGCACCGGCCTTGGCACGGACCGACTTGTCGGTGCAGTCGATCGCGGCGTACTCGGCCTGAAGCTTGGCGGTCGCCGGGTCCACGCTGGCGCTCGCGGACGGCGAGGCGCTGGCGGAGGCCGAGGCGCTCGGGGTGCTGCTCGCGGACGGCGAGGAGCCCGCCTTCAGGGCGTCGGTGACCACACGGCCCTGGGTGGTGGCGGAGGCCGACGGCGTCGCGGAGGACGAGGAGGACGGGGTCGCCTTGTCCTCGGCCTTGCCGGAGGCACTGCTGGAGGCGCTCGGCGACGGGCTGGACGATGCCGCCGCCCCGGAGACGTCGGTGATCAGCACGGGACGGAAGTAGAGCTTGGCGGTGGTGCCGACCTGCGCGCGGGCCTGCTCCGAGTTCGTGCCCTTGGGGATGTTGACAATGATGTTGTCGGAGCCCTGGGTCTGAACCTCGGCCTCGGAGACACCGAGACCGTTGACACGGCGGTTCATGATGTCGACCGCGGTGTCCATGTTGGTCTTGTTGATCGCGTTGGGCTGGCCCGGCTCGTTCTTCGCCGTGAGCGTGATGCTCGTGCCGCCGGCGAGATCGATGCCAAGACGCGGAGTGGTGTGCCCGGAGGCGAACATCCCCCCGGTGAGCGCCGCGATGGCGATCAGGATCAGGGCCAGCGAGCGCCCCGGCCTGCTCTGGGCGCTCGCGCTCCGGCCCTTCTTCGGTGCTGCCACCTTCTCGTACTCCCTCTCGGGCCGCCCTGCGCCGGGTGAGCGCGGAACGGCCATGCCATGGTGTCGGGACTCCGTGCGAGAACAGCACGTCCCGGGAGGTGTGCGGCGCGAGCGGATCGGGCCGTACTCCCGGGTCGTGACTACTTCGCGTCGGCCCCGCCGTCGGTCTTCTTCGGCTCCGCGTCGGCGACGGCCTCGTCGGCCTTCGCCGCGACGGCCTCGTCGGCCGGCTTGTCCGCCGCGTCCTTCTTGCCGAGGTCGAGGGGCTTGTCGTCGGAGGCGTCGGAAGAGGCGTCGGCGGCGGGCTCGTCGGTCTCGGTGAGGGAGGAGGCGTCGTCCGGCACGACGGTTCCGTCGGCCTTCAGGTCGTGCTCGATGCCGTGAACGATGCGGTTGTACTCGTCGTCCGTGAGGACGGCGCCGATCGCGTTCTTCGCGAAGAGCAGGTCGACGCCCGGGGCGGCGTCGAGGAGGACCGTGTCCTCGTTGACCTCCTTGACGGTGGCGTACATACCGCCGATCGTGCGCACGCCCGAGCCGGGCTGCAGCTCATTGCGCATGGAAGCCGCCTGCTGCTGCTTCTTCTTGGCCGACCGGGTCATCAGGAACATGGCCCCGATGAGCACGATGAACGGGAGGAGGGTCAGAGGACTCACGGGTCGGGACTTCCTTCTTCAACCGCAAAGGTGAGCGGCCTGCTGGATGGGGGTATGTATGCCGTCGACAAGGGCGGCATCGGCGGAGTCTAAGCGAGTCCGCACTCAGGGAACAACGCTCAGCATGGCACCGGGGTTCCTGCCCCGGTACGTACGCACGCCGTCACGCCCCGAACAGGTCTTCTTGTCCGTTTCCGCCTGCCGAACGGCGGGGCGGCGTGAGGCCGAGATGCGCCCATGCCGCGGGTGTCGCCACCCGGCCACGGGGAGTGCGCGCGAGGAGTCCCTCCCTCACGAGGAAGGGCTCGGCGACCTCCTCCACGGTCTCACGCTCCTCCCCCACAGCGACAGCAAGTGTGGACAATCCGACAGGGCCGCCGCCGAAAAGCTTGATCAGGGCTTCGAGAACTCCGCGGTCGAGCCGGTCCAGACCCCGCGCGTCGACCTCGTAGACCTTCAGGGCCGCGTTGGCGATCTCCCTGGTGATGATCCCGTCCGCTCTGACCTGCGCGTAGTCGCGTACGCGGCGCAGCAGGCGGTTGGCGATACGGGGCGTGCCACGGGAGCGGCCGGCGATCTCCGCGGCGCCCTCGGCGCCGATCTCGACGTCCAGAAGGCCGGCGGAGCGGTGGACGACCCGCTCCAGTTCGGCGGGTTCGTAGAACTCCATGTGCGCGGTGAAGCCGAAGCGGTCGCGCAGCGGCGGGGGCAGCAGTCCCGCGCGGGTGGTGGCGCCGACCAGCGTGAACGGGGGCAGCTCCAGCGGGATGGCGGTGGCGCCGGGGCCCTTGCCGACGATGACGTCGACGCGGAAGTCCTCCATCGCCATGTAGAGCATCTCCTCGGCGGGCCGGGACATGCGGTGGATCTCGTCGAGGAAGAGGACCTCGCCCTCCTGGAGGGAGGAGAGGATCGCGGCGAGGTCGCCGGCGTGCTGGATGGCGGGGCCGCTGGTGATGCGGATGGGGGCGCCCATCTCGGCCGCGATGATCATGGAGAGGGTGGTCTTGCCGAGGCCCGGGGCGCCGGAGAGCAGCACGTGGTCGGCGGTGGCCCCGCGCGCGCGTGCGGCGCGCAGGACCAGGTCGAGCTGCTCGCGGACCTTTTCCTGGCCGATGAACTCGTCCAGGTCCTTGGGGCGCAGGGCGGCCTCGACGGCCTGGTCCTCTCCGTCGGCGACCGATCGCACCAGCCGCTCCGCGGTGGCGCCGACGAGCCGCTCGTCTGCGGCTTCGTCTGTCGTGTCGTCCCAGTTCATCGGTGGTGCCTCGCGGTCTCGTGGTGGTGGGGCGGTCGGCGGTGCGGCGGGCCGCACCGGGGCGCGCGCCCGTCCCGGGGGCCCGGGCCGTTCAGCGTGTCCGGTTCAGGGTCTGCAGGGCGGCCCGGAGGAGCCGGCCGACCTGCGGGGTGCCCTCGGCGGCCTCGGCCTGCGGGGCGACGGCGGCGACCGCCTCGTCGGCCTCGCGGGTCGCGTACCCGAGGCCGATGAGCGCGGCGTGCAGCTGTTCGCGCCAGCCGGCGGTGACCGCCGTGCCGATGGCGGGGCCGCCGGGGCCGAGGGGCTCGCCGAGCCGGTCCTTGAGGTCCAGCAGCAGCTTCTGGGCGCCCTTCTTGCCGATGCCGGGGACGGCGATGAGGGCCTTCTCGTCTCCGGTGGACACGGCGCGGCGCAGGGCGTCGGGGCTGTGCACGGCGAGCATCGCCTGAGCCAGGCGCGGGCCGACGCCGCTCGCGGTCTGGAGCAGCTCGAAGACCTGGCGTTCGTCGTCGTCGGCGAAGCCGTAGAGGGTGAGCGAGTCCTCGCGGACGACGAGGGAGGTGGCGAGTTTGGCCTGCTGTCCCGTGCGGAGCCCGGAGAGCGTATTGGGCGAGCACTGGACGGCGATGCCGATGCCGCCGACCTCGACGACCGCGGAGTCGGGGGCGAGGGCGGCGACCGGGCCGCTGACGAAGGCGATCATGCGGTACGGCCTTTCGATGCTTGGTGCGAGGCGTGCGCGGCTGCGGCCTGCTGAAGTCTGTTCTGCGCGACGGCCCGGTCGGGGCCGATCCGCGCGGCGGCCTGCTGAAGTCTGGTCTGGGCGGGGGCGCGCCAGATGTGGCAGATGGCGAGCGCGAGGGCGTCCGCCGCGTCGGCGGGCTTGGGCGGCGCCGAGAGCCGGAGCAGCCGGGTGACCATCGCGCCGACCTGGGCCTTGTCCGCGCGTCCGCTGCCGGTGACGGCGGCTTTGACCTCGCTCGGGGTGTGCAGGGCGACGGGGATGCCGCGCCGGGCCGCGCAGAGCATGGCGACGGCGCTGGCCTGGGCGGTGCCCATCACGGTCCGGACGTTGTGCTGGCTGAACACGCGCTCCACGGCGACGTACTCGGGTTCGTACTCGTCGAGCCACCGCTCGATCCCCTGCTCGACGGCGACCAGGCGAAGACCGAGCTCGGCGTCCGCGGGGGTGCGCACGACTCCGACGCCGAGCATGGTCAGGGGCCGCCCAGCGACTCCTTCGACCACTCCGACACCGCACCGGGTCAGCCCGGGGTCGACACCCAGCACCCGCACCCGGGCCCTCCTTCGATCGCGCACGTCGTCACCGGGGGTTTCCCCGGTTCGTGCAGGCTATCGGGTGCCACTGACAGAGCGACGGGCCGACGGGGGGTGTCCCGTCGGCCCGTCGCTTCGGGCAGGCCCTCGGTCAGGCGTCGACCTTCTCCATGACCTCGTCGCTGACGTCGAAGTTGGCGAAGACGTTCTGCACGTCGTCGCTGTCCTCCAGGGCGTCGATCAGCTTGAAGATCTTCCGGGCGCCCTCCTCGTCGAGCTCGACCTGCATGGTCGGGACGAAGTTGGCGTCGGCGGAGTCGTAGTCGATGCCGGCTTCCTGGAGCGCGGTGCGCACCGCGACCAGGTCGGTGGCCTCGGACAGGACCTCGAAGGACTCACCGAGGTCGTTGACCTCCTCGGCGCCCGCGTCGAGCACGGCACCGAGGACGTCGTCCTCGCTCAGCTCGCCCTTGGGGACGATGACGACGCCCTTGCGGTTGAACAGGTACGAGACGGAGCCGGGGTCGGCCATGTTCCCGCCGTTGCGGGTCATGGCGACGCGGACGTCCGAGGCCGCGCGGTTGCGGTTGTCGGTGAGGCACTCGATGAGCACGGCGACACCGTTCGGGCCGTAACCCTCGTACATGATCGTCTCGTAGTCCGCGCCACCGGCCTCGAGACCGGCGCCGCGCTTGACCGCGGAGTCGATGTTCTTGTTCGGGACCGAGCTCTTCTTGGCCTTCTGGATGGCGTCGAACAGCGTCGGATTGCCGGACACGTCGGCGCCGCCCGTGCGGGCCGCGACCTCGATGTTCTTGATCATCTTCGCGAAGAGCTTGCCGCGCTTGGCGTCGATCACGGCCTTCTTGTGCTTCGTCGTAGCCCATTTAGAGTGGCCGGACATCTGCCTGTCTCCTTCGCGTAACCCAACCTGTACGGACTCCCCCAGACATTGGGAGCCTGGGAAGACCCCACAGATCCT
Source organism: Streptomyces sp. NBC_00659 (assembly GCF_036226925.1). Taxonomy (NCBI): domain Bacteria; kingdom Bacillati; phylum Actinomycetota; class Actinomycetes; order Kitasatosporales; family Streptomycetaceae; genus Streptomyces; species Streptomyces sp. NBC_00659. Next base: position 2,099,979 of record NZ_CP109031.1, read on the forward strand.
ACAAGGACGCCGGTGTCCGGTTCGCGCGCACCATGTCGACGAACAGACCGTGCACGCGGTGATCGCCCGTCAGTTCCGGGTGGAACGACGTGGCGAGCGCGTTTCCCTGGCGTACCGCGACGATGTGGCCCTCATGCTCGGCGAGCACCTCGACCTCGGCGCCCACGGACTCGACCCAGGGGGCGCGGATGAAGACGCCCTCTACAGGATCGCCCTCGACGCCCTTGACGTCGACCGCCGCCTCGAAGGACTCGTTCTGCCGTCCGAAGGCGTTGCGGCGCACGATCATGTCGATGCCGCCGATGGTCTCCTGGCCCGAGCGCGGGTCGAGGATCTTGTCGGCGAGCATGATCATGCCGGCGCAGGTGCCGTAGACGGGCAGGCCGTCGCGGACCCGTGCGCGCAGCGGTTCCATCACTCCGAAGAGGACCGCCAGCTTGGAGATGGTGGTGGACTCGCCGCCGGGGATGACCAGGCCGTCGATCTCGGCGAGCTCCTCGGGGCGCCGCACCGGCCTGGCCACGGCGTCCGCCGCGGCCAGGGCGATGAGGTGTTCCCGTACGTCGCCCTGGAGAGCCAGGACGCCAATGACAGGAGTGCTCATGTGACTACCAGCCGCGGTTGGCGTAGCGCTCGGTCTCGGGGAGGGTGTCGCAGTTGATGCCGACCATGGCCTCGCCGAGATTGCGGGACGCGTCCGCGATGATCTTCGGGTCGTCGTAGAAGGTGGTGGCCTTCACGATGGCGGCGGCGCGCTTGGCCGGGTCGCCGGACTTGAAGATGCCGGAGCCGACGAAGACGCCCTCGGCGCCGAGCTGACGCATGAGCGCGGCGTCGGCGGGGGTGGCGACACCACCGGCGGAGAACAGCACGACCGGCAGCTTGCCGAGCTCGGCGACCTCCTTGACGAGCTCGTACGGGGCGCGCAGGTCCTTGGCGGCGGCGTACAGCTCGTTGTTGTCGAAGCCGCGCAGGCGGGCGATCTCGTTCTTGATCTGGCGCAGGTGGCGGACGGCCTCGACGACGTTGCCGGTGCCGGCCTCGCCCTTGGAGCGGATCATGGCCGCGCCCTCGGCGATACGGCGCAGGGCCTCGCCCAGGTTGGTGGCACCGCAGACGAAGGGGGTGGTGAACGCCCACTTGTCGGAGTGGTTGACCTCGTCGGCCGGGGTGAGGACCTCGGACTCGTCGATGTAGTCGACGCCGAGGGACTGAAGGACCTGGGCCTCGACGAAGTGGCCGATGCGGGACTTGGCCATCACCGGGATGGAGACCGCCTCGATGATCTCCTCGATCATGTTCGGGTCCGACATCCGGGCGACGCCGCCGTCCTTGCGGATGTCGGCGGGGACCCGCTCCAGGGCCATGACGGCCACGGCGCCGGCGTCCTCGGCGATCTTCGCCTGCTCGGCGTTGACCACGTCCATGATCACACCGCCCTTGAGCTGCTCGGCCATGCCGCGCTTGACGCGGGCGGTACCGATCGCAGTGTTCTCGGCGGAGTTGGGGAGGGTGCTGGACACGGGTTGACCTCACTCGGTGAAAGAGGATTTCTGCAGCTCCGAGGAAACGCGAGGTGACCAGTCCACTGCAAGGGCCAATGGGGAGGCGGTGGATCGTTTTCGTCCCCGCCCACCCCTGTACATCAGGTCGTCGGGCGGTCCGCCAGGGCCGTCGGGGGCTCGTCGTCCATCTCGAAGGCCATCGGGAACGGGGCATGGCCCGCGAGGCGGAACCAGCGGACCTTGCGGTGGCGGCGCAGGGCTCGGGCGGCGCGTACGGCGTCGTTGTGGAAGCGCCGCGCCATCGGCACCCGGCGCACGGCCTGGGCCAGCTCGCCGGCCGCCTCCTCGCCGCCGGGCACCTCGCGTACCGCCTCGACCTGCTGTGTCTCCCCGAACACCGCCCGCAGTGCCTGGCTCAGCTCGCTCTCGGCCACCTCACGCTGCTCCTCCTCGGCCTGCCGGGCCGCGTGCGCCGCTTCGTAGAGCACGATCGAGGCGGCCGGGTCGAGCACCCCGGAGGTGGCCAGCTCCTGGGTCACGGAGGCCCGGCGCAGCAGTTGCGCGTCGAGAGCGGCGCGGGCGGCGTCGATGCGGGCGTGCAGCCGGTCGAGCCGCCCGGCGGTCCAGCTCAGGTAGAGGCCGATCGCGACAAGGCCGACGAGGATCCAGATGAGGGTTGCGGTCACGGGCGGCAAGGCTACCCGTGCCGGTCACCGGCCCGCCGGGGCCCGCACCACGACGTGAGCCCCGCCCACAGGGCCGCCACCGCGGCCCACGGCAGGGCCGCGCGGCCCGGGGCGGTCCATCCCGCCGGGACGTGCGTGCGGGGTGTCAGTCCCGGGCCAGGCCGAAGCGGGCTCGGAGACCCGTGCGTTCGTCCGTGGCCACCGCGGCGGCGCCATCCGTCACCGTCTCGTACACGGACAGGATGTCCGCGCCGACCGTCGACCAGTCGAAGCGCCGTACGTGCTCGCTCCCCCGCTCCCGCAGCGCGGCCCGGCGGTCCGGGTCGGCGAGCAGCCGCAGCGCGGCGGCGGCCAGGTCGTCGGCGTCCTCGTTGGCGAACAGCTCACCCGCCGCGCCCTGGTCGAGGACCTGGGCGAACGCGTCGAGATCCGCGGCGAGCACGGGTGCTCCGGCGGACATCGCCTCGACCAGGATGATCCCGAAGCTCTCGCCGCCCGTGTTGGGCGCGACGTAGAGGTCGATGCTGCGCAGGAAGCGGGCCTTGTCCTCGTCGCTGACCATGCCGAGGAACTCGACGCGCGAACGCATCTCGGCGGGCAGAGACTCCACGGCCTCCTTCTCGTCGCCGCGCCCGGCGACCAGCAGCCGCGTCTGCGGGCGCTCGGCCAGGATCTTCGGCAGGGCCTTCATGAGCACCGGCAGGCCCTTGCGGGGCTCGTCGATGCGGCCGACGAACCCGATGGTGTCGCCCTGCCACTCGGGCTTGGGCTTGGCACGGGCGAAGAAGTCGACGTCGACGCCGTTCGGGATGACGACGGCGTCACCGCCGAGGTGCTCGACCAGGGTGCGCCGGGCGTACTCGCTCACGGCGATCCGCGCGCTGATCTTCTCCAGGGCGGCCTGAAGGATGGAGTACGCGGCGACCATCGCCCGCGAGCGCGGGTTCGAGGTGTGGAAGGTCGCGACGATCGGGCCCTGCGCCGCCCAGCACGTGAGCAGGCCGAGCGACGGCGAGGACGGCTCGTGGATGTGCACCACGTCGAAGGTGCCGTCGTGCAGCCAGCGCCGCACCCGGGCCGCCGACAGGAAGCCGAAGTTCAGCCGCGCCACCGAGCCGTTGTACGGAACCGGGACAGCGCGGCCCGCCGAGACGACGTACGGCGGCAGGGGCGTGTCGTCGTCCGCGGGGGCGAGGACGGACACGTGGTGCCCGAGGCCGATGAGGTGTTCGGCCAGGTCGCGGATGTGGAACTGGACGCCGCCCGGGACGTCCCAGGAGTACGGGCAGACGATGCCGATCCTCACGAGGCCCTCTTCTCGGGATCCGCTGTGCCGGACCCCTCTGGGGGAGCCTTCCCGGCGTCGAGGTCCTTGAGCCACAACCGCTGCAACATGTGCCAGTCCTCCGGGTGCTCGGCGATGCCGTGGGCGAAGGCGTCGGCCAGCGCCTGTGTCATGACAGACGTCTTTTCGGCACGGGTGCCTGCCTCGGGGACCTCGACGGGCGGATGAATCTGGCCCCGCATGACGGGCGAGTCGTCGTACCAGAGCGTCACGGGCAGCAGGAGGGCGCCGGTCTGCTGGGCGAGCAGGGCGGGCCCGGCGGGCATCCGAGTCGTCTCGCCGAAGAACTCCACCTCGACGCCCGAGGCGGACAGGTCCCGTTCGGCGACCAGGCAGATCAGTCCGCCGTCGCGCAGGCGCCGGGCCAGCGTGCCGAACGCGGCACCCCCGCTGTGCGGCAGGACCTCCATGCCGAGGCCCTCGCGATAGGCGACGAAACGGTCGTACAGCGATTCGGGCTTGAGGCGTTCCGCGACGGTCGTGAACGGCGTCTTGAGGCCGGTGGTCACCCAGGCGCCGGCGAGGTCCCAGTTCGCCATGTGCGGAAGGGCCAGGATGACGCCCCGGTCGGAGGCGATGCCGTCGGTGAGGCGGTGCTCGTCCTTGGCCTCGAAGCCGTTCGCCACCCGCTCCTCGCTCCACGCGGGAAGCCGGAACGACTCCATCCAGTAGCGCAGGTACGAACGCATGCCGGCCCTGGAGAGCTCCGCGAGCCGCTGCGGTGTCGCGTCCGGCACCACGCGCGCGTAGTTGCTCTCCAGTCGCTGGACCCCCTTGCCGCGCCGCTTCCAGGCGATGTCGGCGATCGTGCGGCCTAGGCCCACGGCGACCGGCTCGGGAAGCTTCTTGACGACGCTCCAGCCCACGGCGTAGGCACCGTCGACCAGCCTGTCCCGCAGGCTGGTCACGAGGTGGCCTCACTGCTCTGCCCGGCGACCCCGGCGTCCGCCTCGGCGGCCTCCCGGCGGACGGTGACGACGCGCTGGATCAGCGTGACGAGGCTGCCGACGGCGACGATCCACAGCGCGATGGGCAGCAGCACCTGGACGCCGGGCACACCGAACGTGTGCAGTCCCGCCAGACCGGCCGCGACCAGCGAGATCACCAGCCGCTCCGCGCGCTCGACGAGACCGTTGACCGCGACCGGCAGGCCGATCGACTCGCCGCGGGCCTTGGTGTACGACACCACCTGGCCGCTGGCGAGACAGAAGATCGAGACGGCGCACAGGACGTTGTCGTCACCGTTGCCCGCGTACCAGAGCGCGAAGCCGCCGAAGATCGCGCCGTCGGCGACCCGGTCGAGGGTGGAGTCCAGGAAGGCGCCCCAGCGGCTGGAGCGGCCGAGCTGGCGCGCCATGTTCCCGTCGACCAGGTCGGAGAACACGAAGAGCGTGATGACGATCGTTCCCCAGAAGAACTCTCCCCGGGGGAAGAAGACCAGCGCCCCCGCCATGACTCCGGCCGTGCCCAGGAGGGTGACCGTGTCGGGGCTCACCCCCCGGCGGACGAGAAACGCGGCGAACGGTGTGAGGACACGCGTGAAGAATGCACGCGCGTACTTGTTCAGCATGGCCTTCCCGAGGGTCGGTGTCGCCGGGGGCCCCTGCTGGCCGTCGGCTGGCCCATCGTAGTCACGCGTGCGCTTGTGCGATGGCCGGGCACCCGCGCCCCGTGTCACGACCCGATGCCGCCGGTGTCACGGCGCGATCGCGTCCCTTGTATGGACGCACAGTGACGCGAGTGCAAAGCTCGAAGGACCGCGGGCGTCACCGGTGCCGCCACCGCACGCGGCTTCGGCATGTCCCGCGCCCACAGAGACCTCACCGTGCACGGGAGGCAAGGCCATGGGCGACAAGGCGAACACACACACCGGAGCCGCCGGCAGGGCTACGGCGGCCGACCACCCCGCGTCCGTACGGAATGTGGTGCTGGTCGGCCACAGCGGATCGGGCAAGACGACATTGGTGGAGGCTCTCGCGCTGACGGCGGGAGCGGTGAACCGGGCGGGCCGCGTGGAGGACGGCGGCACCGTCTCGGACTACGACGAGATCGAGCACCGGCAGCAGCGTTCGGTGCAGCTCTCCCTGGTGCCCGTCGACTGGGACGGGCTGAAGATCAACCTTCTCGATACTCCTGGATACGCCGACTTCGTCGGCGAACTGAGGGCCGGTCTGCGAGCGGCGGACGCGGCCCTCTTCGTCGTCTCGGCCTCGGACGGGGTCGACGGCTCGACCCGCATGCTGTGGGAGGAGTGCGCGGCCGTCGGCATGCCCCGGGCCATCGTGGTCACCCACCTCGAATCGGCCAGGTCCGACTTCGAGGAGATGACCGCGATCTGCGCGCAGGCGTTCGGCGGCGACGACCCCGACGCCGTCCTGCCGCTGTACCTTCCGCTGCACGGCGCGGCGGGGCCGGACGGGCACGCGCCCGTGACCGGCCTGATCGGCCTGCTCACCCGGCAGTTGTTCGACTACTCCTCCGGGGAGCGCAAGGAGGCGGATCCGGGGCCCGAGCAGCAGCCGTTCATCGACACGGCCCGCAACCGGCTGATCGAGGGGATCATCGCCGAGAGCGAGGACGAGACGCTCATGGACCGCTACCTCGGCGGCGAGGAGATCGACCTCAAAACGCTCGTACAGGACCTGGAACAGGCCGTGGCCCGCGGGAGCTTCTTCCCCGTGCTGGCCGCCGCGCCCGCCGCCGAGGGAGCCCGGCAGGGCCTCGGCACGGTCGAACTCCTCGAACTGATCACCGGCGGCTTCCCCACCCCGCTGGAACGTCCGGCGCCCGCGGTGACCACGCCGGACGGCGCACCGCGCGAGGTGAGGGCCTGCGACCCGGACGGCCCGCTGGTCGCGGAGGTCGTGAAGACCGCGTCCGACCCCTACGTGGGCCGGGTCTCCCTGGTCCGGGTCTTCTCCGGGACCCTTCGCCCCGACGCGACGGTGCATGTCTCCGGGCACGGGCTGACCGACCGCGGACACGAGGACCACGACGTCGACGAGCGGATCGGCGCCCTGTCCGCGCCGTTCGGCAAACAGCAGCGCGCCCTCACCCACTGCATCGCGGGCGACCTCGCCAGTGTGGCGAAGCTGAGCCGCGCCGAGACGGGAGACACTCTTTCGGCCAAGGACGACCCGCTGCTGATGAAGCCGTGGCGGATGCCCGACCCGCTGCTCCCGCTCGCCATCGAGGCGCACAGCAAGGCGGACGAGGACAAGCTCTCCCAGGGGCTCGGCCGGCTGGTGGCCGAGGATCCCACGATGCGTCTGGAGCAGAATCAGAACACCCATCAGGTGGTCCTGTGGTGCCTGGGCGAGGCACACGCGGACGTCGCCCTGGAACGGCTGCGCAACCGCTACGGCGTGCAGGTCGACGTGGTGCCGCACAAGGTCTCCCTGCGCGAGACGTTCGCCGGCCCGTCCGCCGGGCGCGGACGCCATGTCAAACAGTCCGGCGGGCACGGCCAGTTCGCGATCTGCGAGATCGAGGTCGAACCGCTGCCGAACGGCTCGGGCATCGAGTTCGTGGACAAGGTCGTCGGCGGCGCCGTGCCCCGGCAGTTCATCCCCTCCGTGGAGAAGGGGGTGCGCGCCCAGGCGGCCAAGGGCGTGGTCGCCGGCTATCCGCTCATCGACGTACGGGTCACGCTGAAGGACGGCAAGGCGCACTCGGTGGACTCCTCCGACGCCGCGTTCCAGACGGCGGGCGCGCTCGCGCTGCGCGAGGCGGCCCGTGACGCCACGATCCATCTCCTGGAGCCGGTGGCGGAGGTGACCGTCCTGGTCGGCGACGACTACGTGGGCCCGGTGATGAGCGACCTGTCGGGACGGCGAGGCCGGGTGGTCGGCACCGAGCAGGCGGCCGGCGGGCGCACGCTCGTCCGTGCCGAGGTGCCCGAGATCGAGATCGGGCGGTACGCCGTGGATCTGCGGTCCGTCTCGCACGGCACCGCGCGCTTCGACCGGAGCTACGCACGGCACGAACCCATGCCGCAGCACATCGCCGAGCGGCTCCGCGAACAGGAGGCGAGCGCCTGAGGCCAGGGGGACTTCGGGCGCTTCGCCGGGGGTTTCATCCGTCGGTGGGCGGCTTCGGCCGTCCGCCGACGAATGTCGGCCGCGGCCGATACTCTGAGAACTGATCAAGACGAAGACCTGATCAACAGGTGTGCGGGACACCGAAGTCGGGAAGGCCGCAGGAGCGGGTGCGGCGGCGATGGGGGCGGAAGTGGCGTTCGACGGTTTCGATTTCACTCCCGGGGCGCAGGTGCCGCTCACGGGCTCCGCGGGGCAGACGGCGGCGACCTTCGCCCTGGCCTCGGCGGCGTACCGCGACAGTCCGATGGAGGAGATCCTCAAGGCCGACAACGAGTGGCACCAGTCCACGGTGAAGGCCGGCCGCATCAAACTGTTCACGCCGAATCTCGGCGAGGCCTTCGCGGGGGCCGTCACGGCCCGCATGCTGGGCGCGGGCCGCGGTGCGCTCATCCAGTCCTTCGGCACCGAGCCGCAGGTCGTCGTGGAGCACTGTCTCGCGGCCACCAACATCCGCCGGGAGCGCGACAACTGGCTCTCGGCCGTCATGGTGCTCTGCGGGCTGCTGTTCCTGCCCGGACTGCTGATCTGGCTGATGGTCTTCCAGATCCGTACGCAGATCGCCAAGCGCGCGGACAAGCGGGGGTCCGCGCTCGGCACCACGCTCCTGTTCGCCGTCGGCGCCCTGGCCGTCCTCTTCCTCATCCGTATGCCGTTCACCGGCTTCTGGGCCTGGTACGCGCGCGCCGCGGTGGTCCTCCCGGTCGTGGGCTGGCTGTGGGCGAAGCGGATCTGTGAGCGCACCGCCAAGGATCTGCGGGAGCGCTGGGACAGCATGCTGTCGGGCGGCGGCATCGGCGCCAAGATCCCCGAGGCGGTGCCCGGCAGCCCGGGTGAGACGGCGGCGGAGCAGCTGCGCCAGTCGCTCGCCCGGCTCACCGCGGAGCAGCAGTCCAACTCGGTCTTCTACGCGGGCCCCAAGGGCATACTCGGCATGGGCACCCGCTGGGGGAGCTGGCAGCTCGCCGAGAACCTGGTGGCGCAGGACCCGAAGAAGGAGATCCACCCCTTCCGCAGCTGGGACGTCATCCGCAGCATCCACGACAAGTTGCGCATGCTGGAGCGCGGCCCGCTCAACACCGGTGGTTTTCCGGCGCCTTCGATAAAGCACTGGATCGTCACACCGATCGGCGAGAACGCGAAGTCGGTGTCCCGGCCGGGCGGCACGGACGTCGACGCCTACACGATCAAGACGCACGCCGTGCAGGACATCTGCAACAAGCAGCAGTTCGGCAGCGGCGACCGGCACTATCTCGGGGTCCAGTGGACGCTCTGGGACGGCCAGTTGATCATCACGATGATGATCACGGTGACCGTCCTGCACGAGACGCTGCGCATCGAGGTGACCGGGCATGCGCTGGGACCGGTGAACCCGCTGTTCACCAGCAAGCCCGAAGCCCCGTCCAAGCAGATCGCGAAGACCGTCAAGTTCTGGGAGACCCGCACGGTGAGCCTGCCGCTGGTCACCGCGGACGAGGTCGTGCGGCTCGCGGCGCGGGCGCCCCTGACCTGGTATCCGCCGCTGCTGAACTGGCTCGGCGGCAGCCTCGCGCTGCCCGAGCCGTTCGGGCTGCGCCACGCCTGGGCCGATCAGCCGTGGCGGCACCGTTTCATGGCGGACGACGCGCTGCGGGCCGCGACGCCCGTGCTGCGCGTGGTGCACGCGGCGGCGATCAGGGTCCTTGAGGAGAACGGCGTCGACACGGAGAAGTTCGGCAGCCGCTCGGCGTTCCTGAGCACGGCGGTCCAGGACCCCTCTCCGCGCAAGGCCGACGTGTACGACGCGTAGCCGCACGCCTGAAACGAGACCCGGACGCGGACACCGGACGGGCTCCGGACGGCGGACGAGCCCCGACGCGGAGGCGGACGGGGCGCCCGGTGGGGCGCCCCGGGCCGGCTAGGCGGTGGGCCAGGCCTCCGCCAGCATCGTGCGGGTGTCCGCGAGAAGCTGCGGCAGGACCTTGGTGTGGCCGACGACCGGCATGAAGTTGGTGTCGCCGCCCCAGCGGGGCACGATGTGCTGGTGCAGATGGGCGGCGATGCCGGCGCCCGCGACCGTTCCCTGGTTCATGCCGATGTTGAAGCCGTGGGCGCCGGAGGCGGTGCGCAGGGCGGTCATGGCCTGCTTGGTCAGCTCACCCAGTTCGGCCGTCTCCGGCCCGGTGAGGTCCGTGTAGTCGGCGACGTGCCGGTAGGGCACGACCATCAGGTGTCCACCGTTGTACGGGTAGAGGTTGAGCACCGCGTACACGTGCTCCGCGCGCCTCACGATCAGCCCGTCCTCGTCGGACTTGGCCGGTATCGAGCAGAACGGACAACCGTCGTCGGCCCCCGGGCCGGTGGGCTTGTTCTCGCCCTGGATGTAAGCCATCCGGTGGGGCGTCCAAAGGCGCTGGAACGCGTCCTGCGTTCCCACTCCGATCTGCTGCTCCGGCTCACTCGTCATGTGTTGCAGCATATTGCTTCGCCCGTTCGCGGCGTGTCGGCGGGTGCCGGGCAAAGGAGCCTGCGGCCAAGCTGTGGCCATGGACGACGACAGCCCGATGATCCGATGGGAGCACCGCACCGAGGTACCGCTGGCGGTCGCGTCTCTGCTGTTCCTCGCCGCCTACGCCGTGCATGTACTGGCGCACGGCCTGTCCGAGGGCGGGCGCGACGCCTGCCTGGCGGTGATCGCGGCCGCCTGGGCGGCGTTCCTCGTCGACTACCTGGTGCTCTGGCGGCTGAGCGGACAGGGTCCGCGGTTCGTCCGGACCCATCTGCTGGACACCGTGGTGCTCGTCCTGCCGCTGCTGCGCCCGTTGCGGGTCGTCAAGCTCTACGACGCCGTACTGCGACGCCGCGGAGAGCCCCGTCTCCCGCTGTACGCACGGGTGATCTTCTACGCGAGCATCGCGGTCCTGCTGCTCGGCTTCTCGGGTTCCCTCGCCGTCTACCAGGCCGAGTACCAGGCGCCGCACGCGACGATCGTCACCTTCGGCGACTCGGTGTGGTGGGCCGCCTCCACCCTTTCGACGGTCGGGTACGGGGACGTGACACCGGTGACCCCTCGGGGCCGCACGATCGCCGTCGCCATGATGGTCTGCGGTCTGGCGCTGCTCGGCGCGGTGACGGGTTCCTTCTCCTCGTGGCTGTTGCAGCTGTTCTCGCGCGAGGGCGACGAGAAGCCCCCGGGAAGCTGAGCTTCCCGGGGGCTTCGGGCTCGGCCGAAGGGGCCGGTCAGATCTGGGCGCGCTCCTCGACGACCTTCGCGATCTTGGCGATGGCCTCGTCGAGCGGGATGCCGTTCTCCTGGGAACCGTCGCGGTAGCGGAAGGAGACGGCACCGGCCGTCATGTCCTCGTCGCCCGCGATGACCATGAAGGGCACCTTCTGCTTCTGCGCGTTGCGGATCTTCTTCTGCATCCGGTCCGAGGACGCGTCCACCTCGACGCGCAGGCCCTTCTTCCTGGCCTCGGCGGCGAACTTCTGGAGGTACTCCACGTGCGCGTCGCCGATCGGGATGCCGATCGCCTGGACGGGCGCCAGCCACGCCGGGAACGCGCCCGCGTAGTGCTCCAGGAGCACGGCGAAGAAGCGCTCGATGGAGCCGAAGAGCGCACGGTGGATCATGACCGGACGCTGCTTGGAGCCGTCGGGGCCGGTGTACTCCAGGTCGAAGCGCTCGGGCAGGTTGAAGTCGAGCTGCACGGTCGACATCTGCCAGGTGCGGCCGATGGCGTCCTTGGCCTGCACCGAGATCTTGGGGCCGTAGAAGGCGGCGCCGCCCGGGTCCGGGACCAGCGGGAGGCCCTGCTTCTCGGCGACCTGGCGCAGCGTCTCGGTGGCCTCTTCCCAGATCTCGTCCGAGCCGACGAACTTCTCCGGGTCCTTGGTGGACAGCTCCAGGTAGAAGTCGGTGAGGCCGTAGTCGCGGAGCAGGTTCAGGACGAAGGTGAGCGTCTTGTCGAGCTCGTCCGCCATCTGCTCCTTGGTGCAGTAGATGTGCGCGTCGTCCTGCGTGAAGCCCCGGGCGCGGGTCAGGCCGTGCACGACGCCCGACTTCTCGTACCGGTACACGGTGCCGAACTCGAACAGGCGCAGCGGCAGTTCACGGTACGAGCGGCCGCGCGCGTCGAAGATCAGGTTGTGCATCGGGCAGTTCATGGGCTTGAGGTAGTAGTCCACGCCCTCGTCGAGCTGCATGGGCGGGTACATGCCGTCGGCGTACCAGTCCAGGTGGCCCGAGGTCTCGAAGAGCTTCCCCTTGGTGGCGTGGGGGGTGTAGACGAACTCGTAGCCCTCCTCCTCGTGCCGGCGGCGCGAGTAGTCCTCCATGACCCGGCGGATGATGCCGCCCTTGGGGTGGAAGACGGCGAGGCCGGAGCCGATCTGGTCCGGGATGGAGAACAGGTCCAGCTCGTTGCCCAGCTTGCGGTGGTCGCGCTTCTCGGCCTCGGCGAGGAAGTCGAGGTGCGCCTTCAGCTCCTCCTTGGAGGGCCAGGCGGTGCCGTAGATGCGCTGGAGCATGGGGTTCTTCTCGCTGCCGCGCCAGTACGCGGCGGCGTTGCGCATCAGCTTGAACGCCGGGATGTTGCGGGTGGTGGGCAGGTGGGGACCGCGGCAGAGGTCCTTCCAGCACAGCTCGCCGGTCTTGGCGTCGAGGTTGTCGTAGATGGTCAGCTCGCCGCCGCCCACCTCGACGTTCGCGCCGTCGTCCGAGGACGCGGAGCCCTTGATGCCGATGAGCTCCAGCTTGTACGGCTCGGCCGCGAGCTCCTCGCGGGCATCCTCGTCGGTGACGACGCGGCGGGAGAAGCGCTGCCCGCGCTTCTGGATCTCCTGCATCTTCTTCTCGACGGCCTTGAGGTCCTCGGGCGTGAAGGGCTTCTCGACGTCGAAGTCGTAGTAGAAGCCGTCCTTGACCGGCGGGCCGATGCCCAGCTTGGCGTCGGGGAAGAGCTCCTGCACGGCCTGGGCCATCACGTGCGCGGTGGAGTGGCGCAGGATGTTCAGGCCGTCCTCGGAGGAGATCTCGACGGGCTCGACCTCCTCGCCGTCCTGCACCTCGTACGCGAGGTCCCTCAGCTCGCCCGCGACACGGGCCGCGACGATGGTGCGGTCGCCGGTGAAGAGGTCGGCGGCCGTAGTCCCCGTCGTCACCACGCGCTCTTCCCGCTCGGAATCGCGTTGGATGATCACACGGACGTCTGACACCGGTCTCTCCTGACTGAAGGGGTGCCACACCACATACGGGATGGCATGGCAATGCCCCGAATCCTACCGAGCCCGGGGTGCCCTCCGCGAAACGGTTGTGGACAGGGCGTCTCGGCCCTCCCCGCGCGCCCCTCGGTCCTCGCCGCAGAACCGCCTCGGTCCTCGCCGCTGAACCGCCTCGGTCCTTGCCGCAGACGTGCCTCGGTCCTCCCCGCCGGACCGCCTCAGTCCTCGCTGCACGCCTCCTCGAAGAAGTCCAGATTCTCCTGGAGCGACTTCATCAGCCGGTCCCGTTCGGCCTCGTCCACCTGGACGGGTACGACACCGGTGGCGTCCGTGAGCCTGCGGAAGCCGCCGCGGCTCTCCAGGCGGCCGTGCACCCGTACCGGCAGCCCCACCAGATGGGCCTGGCCCGCTATCCGGTACGCCTCCTCGTCCAGGGTCATCCGGACGTGCGGGACCTCGGCGCCCGCGATGACCCGCAGCCGTACCGTGCCCGCCCCGCGCGGACCCGACCTGCGCATCCGGACCACGGCACCGGTGAGCCGTACCGGCACGGACGGCTCCTCGCGCAGATAGCGGGCCCCGGCCTCGCGCAGCACGGGCAGGTCGCCGGGCGAGAACTCGACGGGCTCGGCGGGGTTCGCGCCGCCCTCGGGGACGCCCGCGGCCGGTGACCACTCGACGGTGATCCGGGCGCCCTCGGTGCCCCGGACGAGGGCCACCAGGGCTTCCATCAGTTCATGACTGACACCCGCCTCCACGGCCGCGTCGAAGGCGTCCATGCCGCCGGTGGCCCGCTGGTAGTCGATGGCCTCGCGGGCGGCGCACAGCGCCTCGTGCAGGCGTACGGCGAGCGGCCGGCCCGTGGTGACGGGCACGAACGCGGTGAGACCGCGGCCGCCCGGTTCCGCGCCCACCAGGACGTTCTCCAGGGAGGCGGTGGCCGCCCTGCGGTGGCGGGCGCCGTAGTAGCCGGCACGCGCGTGTGCCGCGAGCGCGCCGGCGACCAGGATCTGGCGGGCGGCCCCACGCGTCTGTTCCTCGACGGTCCAGGGCGCCGCGCCCACGGGACCGGTCGGCACGTCCCGCCACCAGCGGATCTCGTCGCTGGGCACGGCGAGGGCGACGAGCACGTCCCGCGCGGCCGGGGAGCCGCTGCGGGAGAGCGCGACGAGTGCCTCGCCGAGGAGGTCGTCGCTGTCGGGGAAGGCCCGGTTCTCCGGCACCAGCAGGCTGGTGCCGCCGCCCCCGGGCCCGGGTGGGGTCCACCGGCCGTACCGCCCGGCGGCTCCCCCGCGGCGCTGCCAGCCGTGCCGCCGCAGCAGCGCGCCGAGCACGGCCGGGTCCACCTGGTCGGGGGCCGGCGGATCGTTCCAGAAGGCTTCGGCGGGGTGGGGCCTGACCGGCCGGAGCGCCTCGTCGATGGGGCGGTGTGTCATGGTCTGCCTCCCGTCCCGACCCTCGCCATGATCTCGCACAGGGCCCGGTCGTCGAAGATCCGGGCCGTCGGGATGCGGACGGTGGTCCGGCGCCGGCCCGTGATGGCGTGTCCGGCGAGGTTGATCCAGTAGCAGCAGTGCCTGAGGTCGAGCCGGTCGTGGCTGGCGCGCAGCCAGTCGTCCTGGGATCTGGGCACGAGCATCACGACCAGGATCTTGTGCACCGAGACCGGGGTGCGCGCGAGCTTCGCCAGGTGCTCGTTGTCGAGCGTGAAGGAGAAGGCGGGCCCCGGGGGGTTGGGCGGGATCTGGTACGTGCACTTGAGCTGCACCTTGATGGTGACTTCGTCGTCGACCGTGTGCCCGGGGGCGCTGTGGCTGACGTGCCAGTCGATGCCGTTGTCGGGAAACGGCTGGGACAGCGAACAGCCCGCGGCCGCCGCGACCGCGTGAAGGTAGCCCACCTGCAAGGTCTCCATGCAGGCGGTGGTGGCGAGTGATCCACGATGGGGTGCCGTCCGCTGGGGCAGCAGCCCGCCCCGTTCGGGCTGCGCGAGTGCCATGAGTCCAACAGCCTTCCAGGCTTGATGTATCCCCGCGACGGGTCGCTGAACTGCAAAGACCCGTACCTCTGTTGTCTCCTTCCGGCGTACGGCGCAAACAGCCCGGGTATCACCAAACGGGCAGAAGACGGTGCGTCAGCTGCCGTGGTTGAACGAGGAGTTGTGTACGTATGACGTGCTGGTACGAAGGCCCTTTGGCCGCGTTCGACACGGAGACCACGGGCGTGGACGTCGAGACCGACAGGATCGTGTCGGCCGCCGTCGTCGTCCAGGACGCCCCGGGTTCCCGTCCGCGGGTGACCCGATGGCTGGTGAACCCGGGAGTGCCGGTGCCCGCGGGGGCGACGGCGGTGCACGGGCTCACGGACGAACATCTGCAGCGCAACGGCCGCTGGCCGTCGCCCGTGATGGAGGAGATAGCGAGAGAACTGAGTGAGCAGGCCGCGGCGGGCCGGCCGCTGGTGGTGATGAACGCCCCGTTCGATCTGACGCTGCTGGACCGGGAGTTGCGCAGGCATCGGGCGTCGTCCCTCGACCGCTGGTTCGAGTCGACGTCGCTGCGCGTGCTGGATCCCCGGGTCCTGGACAAGCATCTGGACCGCTATCGCAAGGGCCGCCGCACCCTGACCGATCTGTGCGCGCACTACGAGGTGGCGCTGGAGGGCGCGCACGACGCGGCGGCCGACGCACTGGCCTCGATGGAGGTCGTCCGAGCGGTGGGGCGGCGTTTCGCGGCCCGTCTCGAGCGGTTGTCGCCGTCCGAGCTGCATACGCTCCAGGCGGTGTGGCACGCGGCACAGGCGCGCGGGCTCCAGGCCTGGTTCGCGCGCAGCGGTACACCGGAGGCGGTCGATCCGGCGTGGCCGCTGCGACCGGACCTGCCGGCGGCGGCCTGACCGGGCACGATGCCGTCGGGCACAACGAAAAAACCGGTCCGTCGATGACGGACCGGTCTTCTCCCGGTGGGCGATACTGGGTTCGAACCAGTGACCTCTTCGGTGTGAACGAAGCGCTCTCCCACTGAGCTAATCGCCCGGGAACGGACTGAACAATACAGGTCCCGGCGGGTGGGGTTCAAACCGCTTCGAGGTGAGCCCGGAGGCCGCGCCGTCCCGCGCGCATCATCAGGGCGTGGTTGGCACGGAAGAACGGGCGTCCCGGCACGGCGAGCCGCCGCAGCAACGGTGTGGTGACGTGCACGTTCTGGTCGTAGCGGGCACGGGTTCCCGGGCCGGCCGCGTCGAGCGTCCAGCGTGCCCAGCCGTCGAGATCGCCCGACATCTCCGTCTCCAGGACACCGGCCGCCGGGTCCCGGCGCGCCTCGTGAGCGGTGATGGTGATGTCGTACGGAAGGACGGAGCGGATCCGGATGACGGCGCTGTGTCCGTCGACGGGGGTCACCTCGCGCACCTGGGGCCACCAGCGCGGGTAGGTCTCGGCCTGTTCCAGGACCGTGTAGACGTCCGCGGGCGGCGCGGGCAGCTCCCACACGGTGTGGAAGCGGTAGTGGGTCCAGTCCATGGACCGAGTGTGCCGACGCGGCGGAGGTACCGGAAGTACCCGCTGGGCATGTCCGCGGATCTGAGTACGGCGTGAGTACGTGCGCTCATGTCCGGGGGCGTGACGCGGACCACACTCCCAACCATGACCCAGATCCCGTCCCCGGCCGAGGAGTTGCGGCTCCTGGACACCGAGTTGCGGCAACTCGACGCCCGCCGGGCCATGTTGCTGACCCGCCGCGCCTGGCTGGTCCACGTGCTCCAGCCGACACCCGTACGGACCGCGCCCCCGGCGCCCGGGGTCCGGCGGCCCGAGACCAGCGCACCCGGGGTGCAGAACGCGCTCCTGCTCCTCGGCGGCATCCTGCTGGCCGTCGCCGCCGTCGCGTTCACCCTGGTCGGCTGGGGGCACCTCGGGATCGCGGGACGGTCGCTGGTGCTCGGCGCGGTGACGCTCGCCGCGCTCGGCGCTCCCGTGCCCCTGCTGCGCCGAGGGCTGCGCTCGACGGCCGAGGCGCTGGCGGGGACCGGCCTCGTACTGACGGTCCTGGACGCGTACGCGCTGTACGCGGTGGCGCTCCCCCGGACGGACGGCGTCGGCTACGCGGCGCTCGCCTCGACGGCGCTGGCCGCCGTCTGGGCGGCGTACGGCATCGCACTGGGCGCGCCGCTCCGGACGGTCGGCCCCGGCGCGCGTGCGTCGCTGCGGCTGCCGCTGCCCGCCGCCGTGGTCGCCGCACAGCTTCCGCTGCTCCTGTGGGCGGTGGCCGCCTCGGCGGGCGCGTACGCCGTCACGGCCGCCCTGCTGGTCACGGCGGCGCTCGACACGGCGCTCGCCCTGCGCCTGCCCGTGCGGTCCGTCCGCGCCGTCGCCGCCGTCGGGGCGTACGGTCTGGGCGGCTGGGGCACCTTCGCGGCCGGCTGGCTGTCCTGGACGTCCGCCGGCCCGGGCGCCGCCGCCCGTGCGGCGGCGCTCCTCCTCCTCGCCGCGTCGATCGCGCTGACGGCGGCGTGGGGCGCCCCGAAGCCGGGCCTCACCACGAACACCGCGACGGGCGTCGCGACGGCCGGCGGACTGATCGGTGTCGTCGCGTTCGGCGGGCTGCTGCGCACGTCCCTGCCGGGCGAGTGGACGGTCCCCGGTCATCTGGCGTGCGCGATCGCCCTGCTGGCCGTCGCCGGAGCGGGTGTCCCCACGCCGGTGCGGCGGGGGATCGCCCTGGCCTCGGGGTGCGTGGGCGCCCTCGCCGTGGCCTGGGCCCTGCCCGTGGTCGTGATCACCCTGCTGGGCCCGGCCGGCCGGGCGGGCTCCGCCTGGTCCGGTGCTCCGGAGAACGCGCGGGACGCGATGACGAACGGCCTGCCCTGGCCCGCGGACGCGGTCACGGCACCGCTCGTGCTCGCGCTCGTCGCCGCCGTCCTGGTGGTGGCCGTCCGCGCCGCCGCCTGGCGTCCGTACGCCCTGGCCTGCGCGCTGACCCTGGCGTGGGCGACGGCCCTCGTCCTTCCGGCGACCCTCGAACTCCCCTACGTGGCCGCGCTGTCGGTCCACGGCATCATCACGGCGGCCCTGCTCGGGTATGCCCGCCGGACCGTCCTCCCGCCGACGGCGCTGGTGCTGGCCCTGGTCACCTCCCTCGGTCTCGCCTTCCTCGCGCTGGCCTCCGAGGGCGCGACCCTGACCGTGCTCGCCGCGCTGACCGTCCTGTTCGCGGCGGCCGCCGTGCGGCCCGGCCAGGGCCCGGTCGCGGCGCCCGCCGCGCTCGGATACGCGTCGGCCCTCGCCTGCGCGG
Source organism: Streptomyces sp. NBC_00659 (assembly GCF_036226925.1). Lineage (NCBI taxonomy): Bacteria > Bacillati > Actinomycetota > Actinomycetes > Kitasatosporales > Streptomycetaceae > Streptomyces > Streptomyces sp. NBC_00659. The sequence continues at coordinate 2,118,105 of NZ_CP109031.1, forward strand.
CGGGCGCCTCACTCGGCTTCCAGCCCCAGCACACGGCGCTGCTCGTGCTGGTCGTGCCCGTGGTCGCCGCGCTGCTCGCCGCACGCGCCGAGGACGTGCCGACGACCGTGTCGATCGAGATCACCGGTGCCCTCGCCGGGCTGCTCGCCGTCGGGCTCGCGGTGGCCGAACCGGCGCTGCTGGCCACGGTCCTGGCCCTGTGCGGACTGATCGCCGCGGGTACGGCCGTACGGGAGGACCGGCGCGCCGTCGGATACGCGGCCGCCGCCCTGTTCGTGCTGGCCTCGTGGGTGCGCCTCGCGTCCTGGGACGTCGGCTCCCCGGAGGCGTACACGCTGCCGGTGACCGTGCCGGCACTGCTCCTGGGCGCGTTCAGGCGCCGCTCGGACACCTCGGTGTCGTCGTGGACGGCATACGCGCCGGGCCTGTCCGCGACCCTCGTGCCGAGCCTGTTCTCGGCGTGGGGCGACGGGCAGTGGCCGCGTCCGCTGCTGCTGGGCGCGGCGGCGCTCGCCGTCACCCTGCTGGGTGCCCGGCACCGGCTCCAGGCTCCGCTGGTGCTGGGCGGCGCCGTGCTCGTCCTGGACGCGCTGCACGAACTCGCCCCGTTCATCGTGCAGGTGGTGGACGCGCTGCCCCGCTGGACGCCTCCCGCGCTCGCCGGCCTGCTGCTGCTCGCGCTGGGCGCCACCTACGAGCAGCGGATCCGCGACGCACGGCGGGTGCGGGAGGTACTGGGGAGGATGGGCTAGCGGGCGGTCACCGGGGACCGGTCACGACGGCATCCGGTCCCCGAGGAGCGCCAGGTTCTCGATGGCGGCGAGGCCGTAGAGCGCTGTGTCGTTCGTATAGACCCAATTGGCCTCGCTGCCCGGCACCAGCGTGACCGGTCCGCTCAGCTTCTCCGTCTTCCAGGGCGAGGCCTCGGTGTAGCCGTCGGAGCTGTAGAACTTCGCCCAGGCGCGGGTGGCGAGTTGGGCCTCGCCGGTCTGCACGGCGGCGTACGCGTCGAGGCGTGAATGGCCCTGGAAGAGCAGCAGGGTGCCGAAGTTGGTGCCGTAGCGGGCCGCCTGTTCGGTCTTGGTGGCGTTGAAGTAGCGGCAGTAGTCGAGGTAGGCCTCCTTGAAGGCGGGCATGTCGACGAGATCGATGAGTTCGGCGCACAGTTCGTTCAGGCCGAAGACCGCGGACAGGTGCGAGACGCCGACCACCGGCTCGGCGGCGACGGCGAACCGGCCGGTGTCGAGGTCGTACAGGCCGGTGCCCTGGACGAATCCGTTGGGCTGCGCGGCGATGGTCTCCATCGTCGACAGCACGCGCGCCCTGGCCTTCTCCCACTTGGGGCCCTTGCGCTCCCATTCGGTCAGCCACGCCGAGACGAGCCCGCTCCAGTCCGTACCGAAGCCGATCGACAGGGCGTGCCGGTCGGGTGTGTAGGGCTCGGTGCGGATCTTGCGGATCGGGTCGAGGACGAGGAAGGTCTCGTCGGAGTCGACGTTCGCGTGCATGAGGTCGCCGACGCGTTCGTCGGCGGTGAGGAAGTAGTAGTAGCGCCGGTAGGTGGTGTTGGCGATGCGCTGCTGTTTGGCACTGTCGGCGTAGTGCTGCACGCCGTGCCGGGTGCCGAGGCCCGCCCACTGGCCGAGGTGGTAGACGTCGACCTCGCCGGTGTGCCGGGTCATCGCCTCGGCGAAGCGGAAGATGTCCGCGCGGCCGCTGCGCAGGTACGCGAACCACAGCCAGAGGTCCGGCGACAGCTCGGAGTTGTCCCAGGCGTAGCCGCCGACGTCGTAACGCCACTGGTGTCTGACCGGGTCGTAGGAGTGCATGATGTCGCCGTAGTCCCAGAAGCCGTACCAACGGCGCATCTCCACCTGGTCCTTGTAGTAGGTGAAGAGGAAGTCGAGGTGGTCCTCGATCTTCGCCTTGGCGGGGGTGGACCGGTCGGGCTCCGAGTAGAGACCGGGGCCGAAGACCTGCGCCTCGATCAGCTGCCTGGGCGGGGTGGCGAGCTGCGGCAGCACGCGTACGGCGTCGACCTGTTCGGCGAGCTTCTCGGGCGTGGGGGTCGACTCGTTGGCCCAGAAGAGCAGTTCGGAGGTGCGGGCGATGCCGTAGGGGGTGCCGAAGCACGGCTCGTAGTCCTCATAGGTGATGTTGAGGCCTTCGAGCTGTTCGGCGTACGTGTCCTGGCCCATGCCGTCGTGGTAGAAGCGCAGGTCCATGGGCTGTGCCTCGGGCGACCAGAGCCAGAGGGTGACCTCGGCCTCGTCGGTGTGGGCGTCGCGGATGTCGAGCTGGGCGGGGAACTTCTCCCAGAAGTCCCGCAGCCCGAAGGAGAATCCGCCGCTCGGCCCGCCGACGTATCCGAATCCGGAGGCGCGCCGGCCACCGCCCGCGGCGATCCAGCCGTGGCCCTTCTTGGTGCGCTTGCGCAGGGTGAAGCCGTCGGCCGAGAGCTGGGAGAGGGTGTAGTCGCCCCACTCGGGGATGTACTGGAGCCGGGTGGTGACCCGCTGGTCCCAGGTGGACGGGTCGGCGAGCCTCTCGCCGGCGAACTGGGCCGCCTGGACGGCCGCTCCGGGGTCGCGGCGCAGCCCGGTGACCCCCTTGACCGCCTCGCGCAGCAGACCGGTGCCGTCTCCGCCGATCCGGATGTGCCGGTCGTAGGCGGCGTCCCGCATCGGCACGGTGAAGCGGACGCCGAGCCCGCCCACGAAGTCGCCGCTGCTCTTCCCGGGTTCCTGCTTCCCGTCGAAGGTGATCGTGTGCACCATGCGGAAGGAGTCGGCGCCCGCGTAGAAGTAGAGGCGGACCGAGAAGGGCAGCCAACTACGGTCGCCCTTGCGGTGTTTGCCGTCGATGCGGACGACGGCCCGCACCGGGCCGTCCTGTTCGACCTCGGTCGCGGAGATCACGCTCTCGAAGCGCTCGGACTTCGCGGTGCCCTGGTCCTCGTCCTCGATCTCCGGCCGGCGGATGAGGACCAGGCGGCCGTTCCTGGCGATCTCGGTCGTACCGCGGGTCACGGACTTGACCAGTGCCGAGCCACTCCTGCCGATCTTCGCGGTGATGACCCCGGTCGAGACGGTGACGGTGCCTCCGCTCGTGTCGACGGTGACCTTCCGCTCCGGCGCGGCGGGTTCCCCCGCGGTCAGCGTGAGCTTCCCGGCGTCCGAACTCACCGCGTGGGCGGTCCACTTGAGGGAGCCGTCCGGCCAGTAGGCGATCGGCCAGGACTGCACGGGTACGGCGTTGCCGTCGGCATCCGCCAGCGCGAACGTCTGGTCCTGCCGGTAGGTCCCCCTCGGCCAGGGCACGCCGACGGTGGAGCCGGGGGCGGCGCCGAGGCCACCGTCCTCCAGCCAGTCGAGGCTGACGGGATCCGGGTCGGCGGCCTCGGCTCCGGAAGCGGCCTGCGCGTTCGTGGTTCCGAGGGCCCAGCTGAACTGCGCGGCGGCACCGGCGACGGCGGCCGCCTTGAGAAGGGACCTGCGAGGGATGGGCGACATGGCCTTTCCTCTCCTTACGGGATAGTCAGGGGCATGACAGTCTTGAGGGCGCGGCGGAACAGGGCCGGGCGCTCGGCGCTCCGGCCCGCTGGAGTGCGCGCTCAGCGGCGCCGCCGGCGCTCCTCGACGGCGACGGCCGCCGCGGCCAGGGCCCCCAGGACGGGAACCGCCAACGGCGCGACGAGCAGAGCGGAGCAGACCACCACGGCCAGCCCGCCGACGAGCAGGAACGACCCGGCGGGATCGAGCACGGTCCGGCGTCCGGCGTCCGCGAGCAGCCCGCGCCAGGCCGCTCCCGGCTCCCAGACAGCGGCCGCGCGCAGTCCGGCGACGACTCCCCCGATCAGCGCGAGGATCCCGACGGCCCCGACGAGCGGACCTCCGGGGATTCCGGCACGTACGGCCTGGACGTCCACCCGGACCGCCGCCGCCCCGGCCCATCCGGCGATTCCGACGAGCCAGCCGCCGCGTGCGGCCGCCCGGAAGTCGGCCACGAACTCCCGCCGCCCGCCTCCCTCATGAGCCGTGCGCCGGCGCAGATGCCGCGCTCCGGCCGCGAACGCGGCGGGAACGGTCACGAGGGGCAGCGAGGCCACCGCGATCCACACACCTGTCAGCAGACACTCCGCGAAGACGGCGAACCTCTCGGCGAGAACGGACTCCCGGGGCGCCCGGCGGGCCCGCGCCCGGGCGCGGGCCTTCGGCTGAGTGACCGTCATGTCAGCCCTTCAGCCCCGAGGTCGCCATGCCGTCGATCAGATAGCGCTGGAAGGCGAGGAAGAAGAGGAGCACGGGCAGCAGCGCCACCAGCGACATCGCGATCATGCCGCCGTAGTTGGCGACCCCCTCCTGGTCGCGGAACATCATCATGCCGAGCGAGACCGTGTACTTGCCGGGCTCGTTGAGGTAGATCAGCGGGCCCATGAAGTCGTTCCAGGCGTTGATGAAGGTGAAGATGGCGCTGGTGATGAGGGCCGGGCGGCACAGCGGCAGCACGATCGACCAGTAGATCCGCAGGTGCCCGCAGCCGTCGAGCCGCGCCGCCTCGTCCAGTTCGCGCGGCAGGTTCCGCATGAACTGCACCATGAGGAAGACGAAGAACGCCTCGGTGGCCAGGTACTTGCCGATCAGCAGCGGCACATAGGTGTTGATCAGCCCCGCCTTCTGGAACATCACGTACTGCGGAATGAGCAGCACGTGATACGGCAGCAGGAGCGTGCCGATCATCAGCGAGAACAGCACGTTCCGCCCGGCGAACCGGATCCTGGCGAAGGCGTACGCGGTCAGCGAGCAGGAGATCAGGATGCCGGCGACGGAACCGAGCGCGTAGAAGAGGGAGTTCTGGAAGAAGGTGGCGATCGAGATGTCGGCGATCCCGTCGGCGAGCCCCCTGAAGTTGGCCAGGATCGGACCGGCCGGGAACAGTTCCAGGCTGCCGATGATCTCGCGGCTGGGTTTGAAGGAGGCGCCGAGCACCCAGAGCACGGGGTAGAGGACGACCGCGAGGATCAGCAGGGCCCCGATGTGCCAGCCGAGGGAGGCGGCGCGCTTGCGTCCGGACCTCCCGGGGTTTCCCGAGGCGGTCGCGGCCCCGGAGCCGATCGCCTTGCCGGTGATACTGCTCATCGGGCGTCCTCCTCGTAGTGCACCCAGCGCTTCTGCGACCAGAAGAGGACGGCCGTCACCAGTGCGACGGCGAGCAGCAGCATCCAGGCCATGGCGGAGGCGAAGCCCATCTGGGACTCCCTGAATCCCTTCTGGTAGAGGTAGCAGGTGTAGACGAGCGTGGCGTCGGCCGGACCGCAGGTGGTGTTGGAGACCACGTACGCCGAACCGAAGATCTGGAACGAGTGGATCGTCTCCAGGAGCACGTTGAAGAACAGCACCGGGGACAGCATCGGCAGCGTGATGCTCCAGAATCGGCGCAGTGGTCCGGCGCCGTCCACCTCGGCCGCCTCGTACAACTCCTTCGGCACCTGCTTGAGCCCGGCCAGGAAGATGACCATGGGGGCGCCGAACTGCCAGACGGTGAGTGCCACCAGGCTGTAGAGAACCCGTTCCGGGTCGCCGACCCAGCCTCCGGAGGAGAAGCCGAGGAAGGACTGCGTACGGTCCACGACGGCGTCGTCGGAGAACAGCGCGCGCCAGACGAAGCCGACCGAGACGCTCGCGCCGATCAGCGACGGGGCGTAGAACGCGGCCCGGTAGAAGGCCTGGCCGCGGCGGCTCTGGGCGAGGAGCAGCGCCACCCCGAGCGCCAGCAGCAGTTTGAGCGGCGTACCGATGACGACGTACTTGGCCGTCACCTCGACGGACTTCTGCCACCGGGGGTCGTCGAACATGGTGGTGAAGTTGTCGAAGCCGATCCACCGCGGTGCGTCGAACAGGTTGTAGTCGGTGAAGGCGAAGTAGAGGGAGGCGGCCATCGGGCCCGCGGTCAGGAGCAGGAAGCCCGCGATCCAGGGCGACATGAAGAGATAGCCGGCGAGATTGTCCCCGCTCCGCCGGCGCTTGGCGGCGCCGGGTGCCTCGGGGCGTCTTTGTGCCGCGTCGGGCGGAGAGTCCTTGACGAGCGTCACTGCGGTTCCCATCAGACGGCGAGGGCGGTCTTCGCCTCGGAGAAGAACTGCTTCACCGCGTCGGAGACCTTGGTGGTGCCCTGCGACATGTCACCGCCTATGCGCAGGAAGGCGGATTCGACGGTGTCGGCGCCTGCCGGATGCGGGGTGATGGTGCCCAGTACCCCGGCCGCGGCGACGTCCTGCTCGTACTGCGCGATGGCCTTGCTGGGGGCGTCGGCGGGCTGGAACGCGTCGAACTGCTCGGTGGTGGCGAGAATTCCGCGGTCGTAACCCATGATCTTTCCGACCTCGGGATCGTGGACCATGAAATCGATGAACTGGGCCACTTCTTTGGGGTGCTTGGTGCGCGCGGACGCGCTGAGCATCAGCGAGGCGAGGTACTGGCCGGTCTGCTTGCCGTCGGTCGTCGGGATCGGCGCCAGACCGTAACTGCTGTCACCCTCGGCCGTATAGCGCACCGTGAAGTTGTCCCACGTGAACTCGGAGGCCGCGTGGCCCGCCGAGAGGGAGGACTTGGGCTTGTCCTGTTCGACCCGCTTGGGATCGGTGACGATGCCGGCCTTCACACGGCTGTAGCCGTCGGTCCACCACTCCGTCAGGTCGGCCTCGTCGAAACCGAGTCCGTCCGCGGTGAAGAACGCCTTGCCGTTCTGCCGGAGGTAGAGGTCGTACAGGTACATGATGCTGAAGTAGCCCGTGTCGCCCGCGACCTTCTGCGTGTCGTGAATCTTCTTGAGCGCGGCGAAGTACTCGTCCCAGGTCCAGCCCTGCTTCGGCTTGATACCGGCCTTCTCGAACACCTTCTCGTCGATGACAAGTGACATGGTGTTGGATCCGACGGGAATTCCGAGCTGCTTTCCGTCGACCTGGCCGACCTTCTCCACGCCGGCACGGAAGCCTTTCAGGCTGAGATTTCCGGCGTCCATCTGGGACTTGAGGTCGAGCAGGATCCCTCGCTTGTCGTACTTCCGCAGAAATCCGACGGCGTTCTGGAATACGTCCGGCGGATTTCCGCCGGCGGCCTGGGTCTGGAACTTCTCCCAGAAGGCCACATAATCCTGGAAGTCCGTCTGCACCTTGATCTTCGGATACTTCTTCTCGAAGAGCGCGATGGACTGGTTGATCCGCTTCGCCCGCTCGTCCGCACCCCACCAGGCGTAACGGATCGTCACCGTCCCGTCCCCGGCGCCGCTTCCGCTCCCACCGCAGCCCGTCGTCGCCGCCAGCCCCAGCGCGGCCACCGAAGCCCCGGCCGCCTTGAGCACCGTCCGCCTCTCGACACTCCCGTTGTTCCCCACTGCCGGGCCTCCCCGCAACGTCGACGCCGCCTGCATGAATCGTTTCAAGTAAGCGCTTGCTGGCACAAGTTACGGAGGCACTCGGGGCGCGTCAATGATTCGGACAGGAATTGATGTGCGGCGGTCGGATCCCGTCGCGGCGGCCGCCGCACCCCTTCCGGGGCACTCGCACGGGAGTACGCAGGTCGGGCCCGCGCGGTCGGCCGGCCGAACATCCCGTGGACGACAGGACGGCTTGGCGGCGCGGCCGAAAACGTACTGCCGCGAGGGGTGCTGACGGGGTGTCGGCGGCCCCGACGGAAACGGAGCGTGAGCTTGCGGCAACGCTGCCGGGACCCCGCCTCCCGCCCCCGGGTACAGCCGCAGCCCGCTTTCACCCTCTCTCCACCCACCCGACCCGCGCGTGCAGCTCCGCCCGGCACCGGCGCTCACCCCCTGGGGCTCCGCCCCGGACCCCGCTCCTCAAACGCCGGAGGGGCTGATTTTTCCCCCGCACCCGAGGACGCGCCCAAGGCGCTGGAATGCACGCACCTGTAGTCGGCAGGGCGCCGGGATGCACCCGTCGGAACCACGACGCACCCGCAGTCGGGAGCGCACGGGAGGGGCCGTGCCGGTACATCACATGCCCGTCGCTTACGTCCGGATCGAGCAGCGGTTCGCTCCCGGACCCACGTCTGATCCAACGGCGACGGGCGGATGTACCGGCACGGCCCCGACCCACCCACCGAACCGGACCGAGACCCGCAGACGCCGGCGCAGCGAACCCGCAGCCCCCGGCAACACGAAAACGGCCCCGGTCCACGGTGTCGTGGACTGGAGCCGTCTTTCCTACGTGTGGGCGATACTGGGTTCGAACCAGTGACCTCTTCGGTGTGAACGAAGCGCTCTCCCGCTGAGCTAATCGCCCGGGCGCAGGGAGAACATTACCCCATGTCAGGGGGTGGCTTCGACCAGCCGAGACGGCCCGGACGGCGTCCGGGCCGTCCGCGTCATTCGGAGATGCTCCACGGCATCACGAAGCCGAACTTCCAGAGGTACACACCCACCAGGACGGCGACGATCACGAGGCCGATCGAGGTGAGGATGATGTTGCGACGCCGGACCCTGGGGTCGAGCGCCCGCTGCGTAGCTTCCGTGACCTTGCGCTTCGTCCAGCGAAGCACCAGCTGGGCCCAGACGAACTCGGTCGCCCAGATCGCCATGCCACCGAAGATCACCAGCCAGCCGGGCCCCGGCAGCGGAAGCATGATCACGCCCGCGGCCACCACCGCGAGCCCGACGACGAAGACACCCACCTGCCAGCTCACGTGCAGCGCCCGGCGAGCCTTGATGAATTGAGGCGCCCGTGAACCGAGCGCTCGCTCATTGTTCGCCTCGTCGCCCGCCGTGGCGACCTCGCCCGACTCGTCACTCCCCGTATTCATACGACCAAACCCTACCCGAGAGAAACCAGTCACCGGAATGGCCCTATCCGGAGAACGCGCCCTCGGCCGGATGAGTTACATAAAGACAGGCAAAACCCTCAGAGGGGTTTACAACGGCACCGTAGGTGGCATGTCGATTTCGCCGACGTGCGAATCCCCGAGCGCACACTGAGCGAAAGGCCCTGGCGCTTATGAACACCACGGTCAGCTGCGAGCTGCACCTGCGCCTCGTTGTGTCGAGCGAGTCCTCACTGCCTGTACCCGCAGGACTGCGGTATGACACGGCCGATCCCTATGCCGTGCACGCCACCTTCCACACCGGAGCCGAGGAAACCGTCGAGTGGGTGTTCGCCCGCGACCTCCTCGCCGAGGGCCTCCACCGGCCCACCGGTACCGGCGACGTCCGAGTCTGGCCGTCCCGGAGCCACGGCCAGGGTGTCGTATGCATCGCCCTGAGCTCTCCGGAGGGTGAAGCCCTGCTCGAAGCCCCAGCGCGGGCCCTGGAGTCATTCCTGAAGCGAACGGACGCAGCCGTGCCGCCCGGCACGGAACACCGGCACTTCGATCTCGACACGGAGCTCTCACACATCCTGGCCGAGAGCTGACGCGTCACCACAGAGCCGCCCGGCGCCGTCCACTCGGGGAGACGGCTCGGGCTCAGACAACCGCATAGGGAAGGCGCCGGCGTCGGCACCGCGGAAGGTTCGCGGTGGCGGCGCCGCTGCGCGTCCACCGGCACGGGCTCCCCGCTCTCGCACCCAACGCCCCCACGCCCGTCTCGGCCGCGCCGGGAAGCCACTACCATCGGCCAGCATCGGGCGGGCGCCCTCGCCCGACCCCCAGGCCAGGGAGCGAAACGTGCTGATCACCCACGACACCCGGTGCGCACTCGACGCCGTGGTGGATCTGGTGAACACCGCGCCGGAGGACGAGACGGCAGACGGGCTCGCCGATGTGCCGTCCCTCGCCGATTTCGTACGAAAGCACGACATCAGCGATGTCGGGGTGCTGTCGGAGCGGGATCTGGCGGCCGTACGGGACGTTCGCGGCCTGTTCGCCGGGATCTTCGCCGCCGATGATCCACGGACCGCCGCCTCACTCATCAACGAACTGGTCGCGGCCGCCGGCACCACGCCCCGGCTGACGGACCACGACGGCTATGACTGGCATGTCCACTACTTCGCGCCGGGCGCCTCGGTCGCCGACCATCTCGCGGCCGACTGCGGGATGGCGCTGGCCTTCTTCGTGGTCGCCGGAGAGCAGGACCGGCTGCGCCGCTGCGAGGCCCCGGACTGCCGGCGGGCCTTCGTCGATCTCTCCCGCAACCGCTCCCGCCGCTACTGCGACAGCCGCACCTGCGGGAACCGGCTTCACGTGGCCGCCTACCGGGCACGCCGCAAGGAAGCCGCGGGCTGAGCGGCTCGCACCACGGGGAGGGGTCCGGCTCCTGGCCGGACCGACGGAGCCCTCGGCGGGTGACGCCAGGGGCTCCGTGTACAGCTCAGAGCAGCAGCAGGTCGTGCAGCGAAGCCATGAGCAGCAGACAGCCGATCACCGCAAGGAAGATCATCAGCGGCGGCTGGGAGAGCGCGAAGAGACAACCGCGCCGCTCCTCGGGCGGAGCAGCGGTGTCGCTCGTTGTTGTGTCCAGCATCTCGCGGGCGATGATGACGCAGAGGGCGCCTGCTTCGCGATCAACACGCCCGGAATACACGGGAGTTCGCTGGATGATGTGACAGGCGCGCTCGAACGTGAACGGTTCCGCGCGTTCCCTGTGTCACGCATGTGATCTTGTGTCGCTTCTGCCGGTCATATGCCGTGCTTCTTCAGAATCGCCTCGATGTCACTGAAGTCGTCCCCGGAGCCCTTCGCCCCCGGTGTCGCCGCAGGCCGGGTGGCGGGAGGTGCGCCCTGGCCCAGCGACGGGGCCGAAGCCGCGGGAGCCGCCGCCTCGCGCCGGGCCGCTGCCTTCGCCGCCCTGCGTTCCTTCCGGGTCCCGCCGCCGCGTCGCTCCACGGCACGGGTGATCATGAACAGCGCCCAGGCGCCGCCGAGCACCACGAAGCCGGCCCAGGCGGTCGGGCTGAACGCGGTGTCGGCCAGCCAGCCGACCACTCCGGTCATGACCAGGCCGATCGGCACCAGGGAGTAGGCGGCGATCCGGGCGGCCGCCAGGAAACGCTTGCGGTAGGCCGTCACCGCGGCGATGCCCAGGCCGGCGACGGAGACTGCGGAGCAGACGGTCTCTGCGATCATTCCGGTCCTCCAGGCAGGGTTCGGTGCGACATGTTCCCCATCCCTTCCATCCTGCACCGCCCCATGCCCGGTATGCCACGGTCCGGGCAGACCTCAGGGACATCTCGGGGTCACCGTCCCCCTCAGGTCCCGGTGCGGCCTCCCCCTCATGGGACTGGGAGACTGGATCCCATGAACGACTTCTCCGGCTCCTCCGCCACGCACCCGGCCCCCGTCGTCCTGGACGTCTGGTGCGAGCTGCAGTGCCCCGACTGCCGTGACGCTCTCGCCGACCTGCGCGCGCTGCGCGCCCGCTACGGCGACCGCCTGGAGCTGCGGCTGCGGCACTTCCCCCTGGAGAAGCACAAGCACGCCTTCGCCGCGGCGCAGGCCGCCGAGGAGGCCGCCGAGCAGGGGGACGCCTGGCCGTACATCGAGGCCGTGCTCGGTCGCGTCGAGGAGCTGGACCGCAAGGACGGCGAAGCCTTCCTGGTCGAGGTCGCACGGGAACTCGGCCTGGACGCCGAGGAGTTCGACACGGCCCTGATCGACGGCCGGCACATCCTGATCGTCGACGCGGACCAGGCCGAGGGCAAGGCGATCGGCGTCACCGGCACCCCGACGTACGTCATCGGCGGTGAGCGCCTGGACGGCGGCAAGAGCCAGGAGGGACTGCGCGAGCGGATCGAGGAGATCGCCGACCGGCTGCTCGCCGAACAGGCCTGACACCCGGGGAAGAGTCCTGCCCCGCTCGGCCCGGCCGGCAACGCGCCGCGCCGCGGCACCACCTGATCCGAACGACGGACCCTAGAGCAGCGTCTTGTACAGGTGGTACTCCGTCGTCTCGTAGCCGAGCGACTCGTAGAGCCGCTCGGCCGGGGTGTTTCCCGCGAAGACGTTGAGGACGATGCGGTTCAGTCCGGCGCCGGTCGCGCGGGCCTCGGCGAGCCGCATGAGCGTACGGCCGTGTCCGCGGCCGCGCTGGTCGGCGCGTACCAGGACGTCGTAGACGAAGGCGTGTCCGCTCCGGCGCCCCAGCCACAGATCGCCCACCGGGACGCCCTCGTGCTCCAGGACGCTCAGCCACATGTTCGCGGTGTCCGGGCCCTGCGGCAGCGCGCCGCCGAAGTCGCGGTCCGCCTTGGCGAGCGCCTCGGCCTCCGGCACACCGCGCCGGATCCAGTCCTCGGCGTAGTCCCGCCTGCCCGCCCGGTCCCAGATCTCGTACTCGTCCCGCGTCATGGGACGGTCGGCGCTGCCCGGGGGGAGTACGACCGCGGGGCCGTCGAGCGCCTTCGCCATGATGCGGTTGCGCAGGACGTAACCGAGCGCTCTGGTGAGCTCCAGGGCCGCGGCGGCTTCTCCGGGCACGGTCACCGCGATCTGCCGGCAGCCCCACCCCCGGGCGACCTCCTCCGCCGCCAGCGCGGCCACGGTGCCCCGGCCCCGGCCCCGGTCCGGCTCGTCGATGCGAAGCTCGTGGATCCTGGCCGCGGGCGGTCCCGAGCCGGGTTCCGTGGCCAGGTGTACCCGGCCGACGGGACGGCTGTTCACGCACACCCGGTAGCGGCGTGAGAGGGTCCCGTCGGCGGCGCGGTGGAGCGGCTCGGTCGGCCGCAGGGTCGTGGTCATCAGGGGTGTTGTACCCGCTGACGCACGCGTCGTCAGCCGAATTACCGGGCGGTCGTCAGCCGAATTGCCGGGCGGCCTGAGGCCGGTGGCCCCGAAACGGCCGGTCAGGGATCGAGGTCGTCCCCGGCCCGCTCGTCGAAGACGCGCATCGCCTTGGCGGTCACCGGGCCCGGTGCGCCCGGCAGTTCACGGGTGTCGACGCGGTGCACGGCCTGCACATCGCGCAGCGTCGACGTCAGGAAGATCTCGTCGGCGCGCTCCAGGACGTCCAGCGGCAGGTCGGTCTCCTTGGCGCCGGTCCATTCGACCGTGAGGGCACGGGTGATGCCGGCGAGGCAGCCGGAGGCGACCGGCGGGGTGTGGATCTCGCCGTCGAGGACGACGAAGACGTTCGACCCGGTGCCTTCGCAGAGTTGGCCCACCGTGTTGGCGAACAGCGCCTCGGACGCGCCGTGTTCACGCGCGCGGGCCAGGGCGACGACGTTCTCGGCGTACGAGGTGGTCTTGAGGCCGGTCAGGGCACCGCGCTCGTTGCGGGTCCAGGGAACGGTGACGACGGCCGTGGAGTCGGGGCGCGGGGCCGAGCCGCCGAGCGCGACGACGAGGGTCGGACCGTGCTCTCCGCGGTCGGAGCCGAGCGGGCCGTGACCGCCGGTGTAGGTGATGCGGAGCCGGCCGAGCGGCATCGGATTGGCGTCGAGGACCGCGGCGCAGGCGCGGCGCACCTCGTCGGCGTCGGGCTCGGGCAGACCGAGGCCGCGCGCCGAGCGGGCCAGCCGGTCGAGGTGGCGGGTCAGCGCGAAGGGCCGGCCGTCGACGGCCTTCACGGTCTCGAAGATGCCGTCACCCACGGTCAGTCCGTGGTCGAAGACGGAGACGCGGGCGGCCTCGATGTCCTGGAGCCCGCCGTCGAGCCAAAGCTTCACTGGTCTACCTCGCATGTGAATGTGCCGGACGTCTCGTCCGGCACGGCGTTTCCGGCCCCGGTCCCCCGCGCCGCCCCCGAGAACCGGGTCAGTCGGTGAGGGTCCCGTCACCCGCGTCGTACGTTCCCGACGCTACCGCGAGCAGCCGGGACGCCTTCAGCTCGGTCTCCCGCCACTCCCCCTCGGGGTCGGACCCCCAGGTGATGCCGGCCCCCGTGCCGAAGCGCAGGACGCCGTCGGCACGGTCGATCCAGAACGTACGGATGCCCACGGCCAGCTCGCCGGTGCCGCGGTCGGCGTCGACCCAGCCGATACCTCCGCAGTACGGGCCGCGCGGCGCGGTCTCCAGGGCGTCGATGATCCGCAGGGCGCTGGACTTGGGCGCGCCGGTGACGGAACCGGGCGGGAAGGCGGCGGACAGGAGTCCGGGCCAGCCGACGCCCTCGCGCAGTTCGCCGCCGACGGTGGAGACGAGGTGCACGAGCCCCGGGTGCTTCTCGACGACGCACAGGTCGGGCACGGTCACGGTGCCGGTGGCGCAGACCTGGCCGATGTCGTTGCGGACGAGGTCCACGATCATCACGTTCTCGGCGTAGTCCTTGTCCAGGAGATCCGCCTCGGTACGTCCGGTGCCTTTGATGGGGCCCGACTCGACGGAGCGGCCCGCGCGGCGCACGAAGAGTTCCGGGGAGGCGGTGGCTATCTCGACACCGTGGTCCGGCAGCCGAATCGTTCCCGCGTACGGTGCCGGGTTGCCGCGGGCCAGCAGAGCGGTCAGCGCGTCGACGTCGGCGTCGGCCGGGACGGGCGCGGAGAGCACGCGGCAGAGGTTCGCCTGATAGACCTCGCCGGCCGCGATGTGCTCCCGGATCCGCCGGACACCGGCGGTGTACGCGGCGCGGTCGAGGGACGACGTCCAGTCACCGGCCGCCGGGCCGTGCCAACGTCCGGGCACCGGCGCGGGCACCGGCTCCTCTCGTACGTCGCGGAAGCGGGCGCAGGTCAGCCGCCCTTCGAAGTCGGCCGAGACGGCCCAGAAGCCGGACGAGTCCAGGGCCGCGGGATCGCTGGTGACATCGAGGAGACCGGTTGCTACGAGGCCGCCGAAGCGGGCGAGAGGAGGCAGATCGAGCACGCAGACGAGTCTAGGGCGGGTGTCCCGCGGGTGCCCTGACCGTGTCCTCGGGCGGACAGACCGCAGCACGCTGCACAAACGCGTTTTTGTGCTGGCCCGGGAATCCGCTAGAGTTCAACTCGTCGCCGGGACGCGCAAGCGAAACGGAAACGACAAGCGGACGTAGCTCAGTTGGTAGAGCGCAACCTTGCCAAGGTTGAGGTCGCCAGTTCGAACCTGGTCGTCCGCTCGCAGGAAGTGGGGGATCTTCCCGAACCCGCACTCCTGGTGGAGTGGCCGAGAGGCGAGGCAACGGCCTGCAAAGCCGTCTACACGGGTTCAAATCCCGTCTCCACCTCCAAGGACGATTAGCTCAGCGGGAGAGCGCTTCCCTGACACGGAAGAGGTCACTGGTTCAATCCCAGTATCGTCCACTGGTCCGCAAGGATCCCCGCGCGATTAGCTCAGCGGGAGAGCGCTTCCCTGACACGGAAGAGGTCACTGGTTCAATCCCAGTATCGCGCACGCAGCATCAGCAGCAAACGTGGCTCAGGTCGCGTGACCTGCGCGATTAGCTCAGCGGGAGAGCGCTTCCCTGACACGGAAGAGGTCACTGGTTCAATCCCAGTATCGCGCACAAGCAAGCCCCCGGTCGTCTCGACGACCGGGGGCTTCGTCGTTCCCCGGCCTGCCTGCCGGACCTGTGACCCGACCCACGGGGGCCTGGACACGCCGAAGGGGCCCCTCCGTTCGGAAGAGGCCCCTTCGGGTGGCTCAGGACGAGAAGAGCATGTGGCCGAAGCTCTTGTGGCGCTGGTGGCCGCCGTGACCGCCGTAGTGGCCTCCGTGACCGCCGCCGTGCTGCGGGGCGCCCCACGCGGGAGCCGGAGCGGACGGGTACGCCTGCGG
Organism: Streptomyces sp. NBC_00659; assembly: GCF_036226925.1. Lineage (NCBI taxonomy): Bacteria > Bacillati > Actinomycetota > Actinomycetes > Kitasatosporales > Streptomycetaceae > Streptomyces > Streptomyces sp. NBC_00659. The sequence goes on from NZ_CP109031.1 coordinate 2,133,737, forward strand.
GGCGCCCTGGGGCGGCGCCGCGGGCTGGGACCACTGCGACTCCACGCGGGTCAGGGCCTCCAGCTCGCCGTAGTCGAGGAATATCCCTCGGCAGCCGCTGCACTGCTCGATCTGGACGCCATTGCGGTTGTACGTGTGCATCTGCGCATGGCATTTCGGACACTGCATGCTCGGCTCAACTCCTCGCCGGTCGGTACTGCTTCCGCCAGGACAGACACCGCCCGGCTTCGGTCGGTTGCAGCCTACGTCGCGAAACCTCGGGTCAACTCGGGCGGGATGGCACTCATCCGGTCACAGGCGTCGACCACGGCCCGCTGCACCTCGTCCAACGGCCGTTCCGCGGCTGCGGATTTGGCGACCGCGAGGGCCGCGGTCTGCACGGTGAGGGCGCGGGCCGCGACGTCCAGGGCGGGCCACGGATCGCCGTCGGCGGGCACGGCGGGGCCGCCGGCGTCCCGGTAGGCGGCCAGGAAGCGGAACCACTCGTCGGGCGGCAGCAGCCCGCAGGCGTACCAGGCTGCGGGGCGGGCCAGGTCCCAGGCCGGCGTGCCGACGCCCAGGTCGTCGACGTCGATGAGAAGCCAGGGACCGTCCGGCGCGGGGTGGCGTACGAGCTGGCCGAGGTGCAGGTCGCCGTGGCACAGGGTCGTGGCGTCCGGCATCGGGGCCTCGGCCCGCGCCCAGCCGGGCAGGGCGGCCCAGGCCCGCAGGACCGGGGCTGCGGCCGGGTGCGGGCCGGCCGCGCGCATCCGGGCCATCGCGCGGACGGCCTTGACGGGCCCCCGCATGGGCGGCAGCCCGTCCGGGGCGGGAGCCCGGTGCAGCCGGGCCAGCAGGGTCGCCGCCGCCTCCCAGGGGGCCGCCTCCGGGGTGTCGGGATCGACGGGAGCGCCGTACGGCCAGAGGGTCACCCGGCGGCCGAGGAGGCCGGCGGGGACCGGGTCCGACGGCGGCAGGAGGATGCCGGGGAGGCGCGTGGCCGCGGCGACACGGCGGGCGAGCGCGCGGGGTTCCGTGTCCGGGGCGTGGGCCTTGGCGACGATGCCGCCGTGACGGACCACGGTGCCGTCGTCACGGTCCGCGAGGAGTGTGTCCTCGGCGCCGCAGGAGCAGGCTCCGCGGGGGCCGGGCACAGCCGCCGGGTGGGCCGCGCCGCGCGCCGCGGCGGCGAGCGCGGACACCAGGCTGGGTACGGTCACGGATCCCCCTGTGCTGGACGACGTGCCGGTACGACCCTGACGCCGAGGGCGCCCGCCGGTCAGGACGCCTGCCGGCGAGAGTACGCACCCAAGGCCGACGCCCGGCACCCGGCACCCGGCACCCGCGACAGCACGGCCCCCGGTCACCCATCACCGCACCTGTCCCGGATCCCGGGGCGGGGACGGGTGCCGAACCACCCCTGCGCCCAGCCCGCCAGCCGGACACCCCCTCGCCGCACGGCCCGGCACGAAGCGAGTCCAGGAGCGGAGGGTCCGCCGTGAGGCTCCCGGCCTCACGGCGGACCTTTGCCCAGGCCCCGCTGCCCAGCGCCGGGCAGCGGGCACCGGGCAGCAGGCAGCGGGCACAAAGAGATGCCCGCGCAGCTCCCCAGCTGCGCGGGCATCTTCCTGCCGTCCGCCGCACCCCCGTCCCCACGGGGTTTCATGGCCGGATGTCCCCGCCCGGACCGCTCTTCCGGGCCTGGGGCGCCGCTCAGCGCCCCAGCATCACGCCCACGGACGACGCCTGTGTGACCACCGCGTCCCAGCCGCCGAAGACGACCACGAGCAGGGCCGCCAGGGGAAGGACCATCGCTGTCGCCACCAAGGGGTGGCGCTGACCCTGGCGGGTGCCGAACGCGGCGGTGAACGCCTTGCGTCCCTGCGTGCGGAGCTCTGTCCGCGGTGCCATGTGGGCCATGGTCCCTCTCCTGACCGAGATTCTGTTGTGCCTGGCAGCGGCGGGTGTCTGACCTCGGGGGACGAGTGCTGCACCCGCCGCTTGACCTCAAATCTAGGCGCGCGACGACGTCGGGTCGTCATGCCCTCGTACCGATTGCCGGGCCTCCCGGAGGATGAGCCATGACCTGCCGAGTACTACCGTGGGTGGAGACGCGGACCCAGGTCTCAGGGTCTTCCCGGAGGGGACGTCCGATGTGCCCTACTGTTCCGAACTGTCCTCCCGGGGAACCGGCTGCTCCACGAGCGCCAGCACCCGAGTCGCCATGAAGCGGGCGGTCCGTACCACTGTTCCGTTTCGAGTGACTTCGCTCACTTCTACGACACCTCGGCGCACCGCCGTCTCCACCCGGCGACCCGCCCTGCTCGCCACCACCTCGTACGTACGCGTCGTGTCCCCTGCGTCCACGACTATCTCCACGCGGTCACCCCTCACGGGCTCAATCCCCCTTCAGCGATGGATGGTTGGGATCAAGAGCAGGCCAAAGAGGCGCTGTTCGCACGCTCCCTGACCACCTCTCAAGTTTCCCACCCGGCACTGACAATCGATCGGAACGAGAGGGCGCGGCCTCTGCGCGCACCCGGCCGCGAAAACGTAAGCTGTGGCTCGTCAAACGGACCGGGCAGCGGGGATGGACATGGCGATGATGCGCCTGAGGCGCGAGGACCCGCGTGTCGTCGGCTCGTTCAGGCTTCACCGACGGCTCGGCGCGGGGGGTATGGGGGTCGTCTACCTGGGCTCCGACCGGCGCGGCCAGCGGGTCGCACTGAAGGTGATCCGGCCTGATCTGGCGGAGGATCAGGAGTTCCGTTCCCGGTTCGCGCGCGAGGTCTCGGCGGCCCGGCGGATCAGGGGCGGCTGCACGGCACGGCTCGTCGCCGCCGACCTGGAGGCGGACCGGCCGTGGTTCGCCACCCAGTACGTGCCCGGTCCCTCCCTGCACGACAAGGTCGCCGAGGAGGGTCCGCTGTCGGCCGCCGACGTGGCCGCCGTGGGTGCCGCCCTCTCCGAGGGGCTGGTCGCGGTGCACGAGGCCGGGGTCGTCCACCGTGACCTCAAGCCGTCCAACATCCTGCTGTCCCCGAAGGGGCCGCGGATCATCGACTTCGGTATCGCGTGGGCGACCGGGGCGAGCACCCTCACCCACGTCGGCACGGCGGTCGGCTCCCCGGGCTTCCTGGCGCCGGAGCAGGTACGCGGCGTCGCCGTCACCCCGGCCACGGACGTGTTCGCGCTCGGGGCCACGCTCGCGTACGCGGCGACCCAGGACTCACCCTTCGGTCAGGGCAGTTCCGAGGTGATGCTCTACCGGGTGGTGCACGAGGAGCCGCATCTGCACGGGGTCCCGGACGCGCTCGCCCCGCTCGTCCGGGCCTGTCTGGCGAAGGACCCCGAGGAACGGCCCAGCACCCTCCAACTGTCCCTGCGGCTCAAGGAGATCGCCGCCCGCGAGGCCCAGGGCATGGTGGACGCACGGCCGCCCGCGCCACGCTCGGATCCGGACCGGCCGACGGGACGCCTGGCCGAGCAGTACGCCGAGCAGCGCACCCAGCGGCGGCCGGGGACCACTCCCCCACCGCGCGCCGGCGGGACGAACGGCGGATCGCGGTCGGGTTCGCGTCCGGCGCCCGCCCGCAACACCGGCCGCACCGGGAACAGGCCCGCGCCCCGCAGCGGCGCCGGACGGCCCGGTCCGCGCACCACCGGCACCGGCAGGCGGCCCGCCAATCCGCGGCTGCTGCGCCAGCGGCTCTTCGTGTTCGTGGTGGTGACACTGCTGGTCGCGCTCGGTATCGCGGCGGCGCAGGGGTGCCAGGGGCCGTCCCGCGGACTCGACGACGGGCCGCGGGGCGGCGTACACCAGGAACAGTCGGCGTCCGGGCGACTGCCCGCAGGCGACGCGATCACCGATCCGTACGGAAGCGCGCACCGAGCGGAAAGCTAGTGCCGCGGCAGGCAACGTTTGCCCGACGGGGCGAACGTTGCCTGCCGGGGCACTAGCGGCCTGGTACTGCCGCGCGGCCCTCAGCTCGCGGGACGGCCCGTCGCCACCGCGTAGAAGGCGACCGCGGCCGCCGCGCCGACGTTCAGGGAGTCGACGCCGTGCGCCATCGGGATGCGCACCCATTCGTCGGCCGCCATCAGGGCCCGGGTGGACAGCCCGTCGCCCTCCGCGCCCAGCATCAGCGCGACCCGGTCCATCGTGTGCGGGGCGGCCTCGTCGAGGGACCTCGCCTTCTCGTCCGGGGTGAGGGCGAGCAGGTCGAACCCGGCGTCGCGCACCGACTCCAGGCCCTTGGGCCAGGTGTCGAGACGGGCGTACGGGACCGAGAACACCGCGCCCATCGACACCTTCACCGAGCGGCGGTAGAGGGGGTCCGCGCAGTCCGGGGAGAGCAGCACCGCGTCCATGCCGAGGGCGGCGGCGGACCGGAAGATGGCGCCGATGTTGGTGTGGTCGTTGACCGACTCCATGACGACGACCCGGCGCGCGGACCGCAGCAGTTCGTCCGCCGTCGGCAGCGGCTTGCGCTGCATCGAGGCGAGCGCTCCCCGGTGCACGTGATAGCCGGTGACCTGCTCGGCGAGCTCGGGGCTGACCGCGTAGACGGGTGCCGGGAGTTCGTCGATGACGTCGCGCATGACGTCGACCCACTTCGCGGACAGCAGCATCGAGCGCATCTCGTAGCCGGCGTCCTTGGCCCGTCTGATGACCTTCTCGCCCTCGGCGATGAACAGACCCTCGGCGGGTTCGCGCTTGCGGCGCAGTTCCACGTCGGTCAGGCCCGTGTAGTCGCGCAGACGAGGGTCGTCGGGGTTCTCGACGGTGATGAGATCGGCCACAGGGTGATACTGCCTTGTCCTGGGTGCGGTGCCAACGGCTGGGAACGGGTTGGGTTACCCGTGGTTACTCGGGAAGCCCGGAGCCGACGCCCACGACCTCGCCGATGACGATGACCGCGGGCGGCCGCACGTCCTCGGCGCGGACGGTGTCGGCGACGGTGGCCAGGGTGGCGTCGACGCGGCGCTGTGCGGCGGTCGTGCCCTCCTGGACGAGGGCGACGGGGGTGTCGGCCGGCTTGCCGTGCGCCATGAGCGTCTCGGCGATCCTGCCGATCTTGTCGACGCCCATGAGGACGACGAGGGTGCCGCGCAGCTTGGCGAGAGCGGGCCAGTCGACGAGGGAGCGCTCGTCGTCGGGGGCCACATGACCGCTGACCACGGTGAATTCGTGCGCGACGCCCCGGTGGGTGACCGGGATGCCCGCGGCGCCCGGCACCGAGATGGAGCTGGAGATGCCGGGGACGATCGTGCAGGCGATGCCCGCCTCGGCGAGCGCCTGGGCCTCCTCCATGCCACGGCCGAAGACGAACGGGTCGCCGCCCTTCAGCCGGACGACGGCCTTGCCCTGCCTGGCGTGCTCGATGAGCGCGTTGTTGATGGCCTCCTGGGCCATGAACCTGCCGTACGGGATCTTCGCCGCGTCGATCACCTCGACGTGCGGCGGGAGTTCGGCGAGCAGGTCGCGGGGGCCGAGGCGGTCGGCGATGACCACGTCGGCCTCGGCGAGCAGCCGGCGTCCGCGGACCGTGATCAGGTCGGGGTCGCCGGGACCTCCGCCGACCAGGGCCACTCCGGCGGTACGGGTGCGGTGGTGCGGTGCGACGAGTGTGCCGTCCCGCAGCCCCTCGACGACGGCGTCGCGGATCGCGGCGGTGTGGCGGGGGTCGCGGCCCTTGGCGTCGGTGGTGAGGACGGCGACGGTCACGCCCTCGCTGTGACCGGTGGCCGGGGTCCACGCGGTCGCCGCGTCGGCGTCGTCGGAGCGGACGCACCAGACACGGTGGCGCTCCGCCTCGGCCGACGCCTCGGCGGCGGCCCGCGGGTCGCTGGTGGCGATCAGCGCGTACCAGGCGTCGGCGAGGTCGCCCTCCTCGTACGGGCGCCTGGTCCAGGTGATCTCGCCCGCGTCGGCCATGGCCTCGACGGACGGGGTCGCCTGCGGTGACACGAGGTGGATGTCCGCGCCCGCCGCGATGAGCGCGGGAAGCCGGCGCTGGGCCACCTGGCCACCGCCGAGGACGACGACACGACGGCCGGCGAGACGGAGGCCCACGGGGTAGGCGGGGTGTTCGGCCATGGAGGTGCGGCTCCTCGTACGAGCAGGCGGTACGGGCGGGCGCTGCGGCTTTGGAGCGGCCCTGACGTGGGGTTCTTCGGTAGAGGTCCAGAGTACGGCGGGGCCGGGTGGGCAGCTCGGGACGCCTGCCCACCCCACCGGTGCCGGGGGCTACTTCTCGGTCACCCCGGCCGAGTCGAACGTCGCGACCTCGTGCATCGCACGCGCCGCGCTCTGCACGATCGGCAGGGCCAGCAGGGCGCCGGTGCCCTCGCCCAGGCGCAGGTCGAGGTCGATCAGGGGGCGCAGGCCCAGCTTGTTCAGAGCGGCCACGTGACCGGGCTCGGCGCTGCGGTGGCCCGCGATGCAGGCGGCCAGGACCTCGGGGGCGATGGCTCGGGCCACCAGTGCGGCGGCGCCCGCGCTGACGCCGTCCAGGATCACCGGCGTACGCAGGGACGCGCCGCCGAGGAGGAGGCCGACCATGGCGGCGTGTTCCAGGCCGCCGATCGCCGCGAGAACGCCGATCGGGTCCGCCGGGTCCGGCTGATGGAAGTCGATGGCCCGGCGCACGACCTCGGTCTTGCGGGCCAGGGTCTCGTCGTTGATGCCCGTGCCGCGGCCCGTCACCTCGGCGGGGTCGGCCCCCGTGAAGACCGAGATCAGGGCCGCCGACGCGGTCGTGTTGGCGATGCCCATCTCGCCGGTCAGCAGCGCCTTGTTGCCCGCGGCCACCAGGTCGCGGGCCGTCTCGATGCCCACCTCCAGCGCGGCGACGACCTCGTCCCTGGTCATGGCGGGACCCGTGGTCATGTCGGCGGTGCCCGCGCGGACCTTGCGCGGCAGCAGACCCGGCGTGGCCGGCAGGTCGGAGGCGACGCCCACGTCGACGACACAGACCTCGGCGCCCACCTGGTTGGCGAAGGCGTTGCAGACCGCGCCGCCGCCGAGGAAGTTGGCCACCATCTGGCCGGTGACCTCCTGCGGCCAGGGGGTGACGCCCTGCGCGTGGACACCGTGGTCGCCGGCGAAGATCGCGACGGCGGCCGGCTCCGGGATCGGCGGCGGGCACATCCGGGACAGGCCCGACAGCTGCGCGGAGATGATCTCCAGCATGCCGAGGGCGCCCGCGGGCTTGGTCATCCGCTTCTGGCGCTCCCAGGCCTCGCCCAGCGCCTTCGCGTCCAGGGGACGGATGTTGGAGACCGTCTCGGCGAGCAGGTCGTGCGGCTCCTCGCCGGGCAGGGCACGGCGGCCGTACGTCTCCTCGTGCACGACCCACGACAGGGGGCGGCGCTTGGACCAGCCGGCCTGCATCAGCTCGGGCTCGTCGGGGAACTCGTCCACGTATCCGACACAGAGGTAGGCCACCGCTTCGAGGTGCTCGGGAAGGCCCAGCGCGCGGACCATCTCGCGCTCGTCGAAGAAGCTGACCCAGCCGACGCCGAGACCCTCGGCGCGGGCCGCGAGCCACAGGTTTTCGACCGCGAGGGCGGAGGAGTACGGCGCCATCTGCGGCTGGGTGTGCCGGCCCAGGGTGTGGCGGCCGCCCCGGGTCGGGTCGGCGGTGACGAGGATGTTGACCGGGGTGTCGAGGATGGCCTCGATCTTCAGTTCCTTGAACTGCTTGGCACGGCCCTTGGGAAGCGATTTGGCGTAGGCCTCACGCTGGCGCTGGGCGAGTTCGTGCATGCTGCGCCGGGTTTCGGCGGAGCGGATGACGACGAAGTCCCAGGGCTGGGAGTGGCCGACGGACGGAGCGGTGTGCGCGGCCTCCAGGACGCGCAGCAGCACGTCGTGCGGGATCGGGTCGCTGCGGAAGCCGTTGCGGATGTCACGGCGCTCGCGGATCACGCGCAGGACGGCCTCGCGTTCGGCGTCGTTGTAGCCGGGGGCCGCCGGGCCGGTGGACTCGCGTACGTCTTCCACCACGGCCGTGCTCTCTTCCTGGTCGGCGACCTGGGTGTGCAGGTCCTCCGCTTGCTGTGCGGCCACGGGTTCCGGCTCCGCGGGGAGCGGCTGCGGAACGGGGGTGGTGGCCTCGGACTCGGCCTCCGCTTCCCGGGGGGCGGGCACCGACGCCTGCGCGACCGGCTCGGCCTGCGCCACGGCGGTGTCCTCAGCCGGGAGGGGCGCCGGCGCCGGGGCGGCCTGCGCGGGCTCCTGGGCCGGCGGCTGCTCCTCGGCCTCCGGAGCCATGGTCATGCCGTGCGGCGGGGTCGGGGCGAGGTGCGCGGTCGTGGGCACCGTGCCGTCCACGGGCACGAACCCGCCGAGGCTCCGGTCGGCCTGGGGTACGACGGGGGCGCCGGGGAATCCGGGGGCGCCCGTCGCGTCCGGCGCGCTCTCGGAGTACTGGTCGCCGAGGGCCGGGAGGTGCGGGTCGCCGACGGTCTCGTGGGCGGCCTCGGCCTGCGCGGCCACGCCGACCGGTACGGCGTGCGGGGCCTCGGTGGTGCCGGGCGCGGACAGGGCGATGCCTTCGTGGTCGAGGGCGTCGTCGGCGAGGGCGTCGTGGTCGAGGGCGTCGTCCTCGGACAGGACGGTGCCGTTCTCGGCGAAGGCGGGCGGGCCGGTCAGCCGCTGACCCTGGACCTGGACCTGGACCTCGTCGAGAGTGAGGTCCTGTCCGCCCAGCGAGGCTTCCGCCGAGCGCGCGGAGAGCGCCGACAGGGCGGACTCCGGGGTCTCGTAGACGTGCGGGGCCGGTACGTCGGCGGGCTGCTCGGCACCGGACAGGGAGGCTTCGTCCACGAAGAGGACAGCGGGTTCCTGCAGGTGGGCGGCGGGCTCCGCGAACCCGGCCTCCTGGACACCGGGTACGGCCAGGCCGGCTCCGTGGGTGTCCTGGACGGCGAGCTGCGGCGGGACCTGCGCGGCGGCGGGGTCCTCGGCGGGCACGAGACCCTCGGCCGGGGCGAACGGCTGCGCGGGCACGGCAGGTCCGAGGTCCTCGGTGATCTGCGCCGGTACGGCCTCGTGCGCGGAGGTCTCCCCCTCGCTCGGGGCCGGTCCGCCGACGTCGGCAGTGTCCGGCACGCCCAGGGCGTCCGGGACGTCCTGGAACTGCGGGGTTCCGGGGATCTGCGGGGCGGCCGAGCCGTCCGCCGCGGGCACCGCTTCGGAAACCGGGCCGTTCACCGGGTCCTGGAGGTCGAGCGACGTCCCGTCGGCTCCCGGTACCGGCGCCTGGGCGGCGTCGAACGCCGGGGCCGGGTCGTGGACGAAGTGCGCCGCCACGACGCCGGGCGCCTGCTCGGCGTCCGCGGCCTGCGGTGCCTCGGGACCCGGTGCGGGTTCCGTCATCACCGCGGACCCGGGCAGCTGTGCCGCCTCGGGGACGACCGTGTCCGCGGCCGCGGCCTCGCCGCCCGCCGGCACGGTCCCCCACACCGCCGCGCTCTGCGGCAGGGCGTCGCCGGCCCCCGGCACGTCCAGGTACTCGGGGCCGGCGCTCGCCAGGCCCGCCAGGCGCAGCGGAGTGACCGGGGTGGGCATGGAGCTCGGGCGGGCGCCCGCGGGTCCGCGGTCCGCCAGCGAGCGCACCGGGCTGGAGGAACCGTCCGGCGTGGGCGGGCCCAGGTGCAGCGGACGGCGCGGCGTCACGGGCTGCGGAACCGGCTGGGGCACGGGCGCCGGGCTCGGCGCGCGCACGGCGCCGAGGTCGATCGCGCCGGTGTCGCGTCCGTCCGTCTCGTGCGGGCCGGGTTCGTCCGTGAAGGGCATCGGGGCCGGCGGTGGCACCTCGTTGCCCCAGGCACCCTGGGCACCGGGCGCGCCCGGCAGGAGAAGGAGGTCGTCCTCCTCGACAGAGCTCTCGGAGGAGTCGAGGTAGGTGTACGCGCCCGGCGCGGAGACGCCCGGCTGCTCCACCATGCCTGCGTTCTCCGGCAATCCCTCGCCCGGGACCTGGCCGGTGTCGGTCATGCGTACCCCTCGCCCATCGGTTAGTGCTCCAAAGTCCAGCTCGCCGGGAACGGCGCACCGACCGCCCCACAGTGAAGAACGAGCGTGCATGCCCAGCGGCACGTACGACCGGCCAACAAAGGCGACAAAGCCATTAACAGGCATTGTCCCGGTCATCCCGCCCTCGCGACAGCGTGATCCGCGAGTGGCCGCTGTGGACTGCGCCACGTTGCGCGTCCTCCGGTTCTGCCGTACCACACACGCCTCAAAACGGGCGGGTTTTCCGGACATTGACCTACGAAAGGCCGACCCCCGGGAGCGGTACAACGATCGGCCAGCCTACCGCGCGCAGTACGACAACAGGATCACGGGGCGCGATCCGGCAGACGGCCGCTGAGCAGGAACGCGACGCTCCGCTCCTTCTCCGTCCAGGCCCGTGTATCGAGTTCGACGGACTGAATGAGAGCGCACTCGACGTCATAGCCGTGTTCGGTCAGATCGCGGCCGATGAGTTCGGCGGCGTCACGGGTCGCGGCGTCCGCGACGATGCGCTGGGGACGGCGGTCCGCGACCGCGGAGACGACCGCCGCTCCCCCACCTCCGACCCGCACGACATCGGGTTCGGGCAGGTCCTCGAGGACGTGCGGGGCGCTGCCGTGCACGATCTGCATCTGCACGCCGTAGCGGCGGGCCGAGTGCTCGGTGCGGGCACAGGAGCCCGGACTGCGGTCGACCGCGATGACGGCGGCACCGGTGCGGGCCGCCTCGGTGGCGAAGGCGCCGCTGCCGCAGCCGATGTCCCAGACGAGGTCGCCGACACGCGGTCCCAGCCTGGCGAGCTGGGCGGCGCGCAGCAGATCCGTCTCGCCCTCGCCGAGCGCGCCGCCGTACGCGCGCGCGGGCAGCGCCCAGCCGCGCGGCCCGGCGCCGGGTTCCCGTCCGGCGATCCAGCCGCCGCCCTCGGCCGCGGCCACGAAGCCGCCGATGACGATCACGACGTTCGGGTCGCGCCAGGTGTGGTCGGCCGCCTTGTCGGAGGTGAGGATCGTGACCTGTTCCCGGGCGGTGCCGAGTTCCTCGCAGATGACGAAGGAGCGGTGAACTCCTTCGAGCAACAGCCCGAGTTCGGCGGGGCCGGCGCCGGGCGAGGTGAGGACGGCGACCTTGGTATGGGCGCGGCATACATTCACCGCGCGTCGCAGCGTACGACTGTGTGCCACGACCACTTGCGCGTCGTCCCAGGGCATTCCGGCGCGGGCGAAGGCGGCTGCCACCGCGGAGACGGCGGGCACGACTTCGACCTCCAGGCCGAACTCGGGTGCGCGCAGGGTGCGTACGACGCCGAAGAATCCAGGGTCCCCGTCGGCGAGGACGACGGCGGTGCCCCGGTGGCCCGCGATACGGCGGGCGGCGAGGGCGACGCTGCCCAGCCGGACGCGTTCGGCGTTCTCGGGCACTTCGGGGAGTTCGAGATGGTGGGCCGCGCCGGCCACCAGCGTGGCGGCACCGAGGGCGGAGCGCGCCGCGTCGGCCAGCGGCGAGCCGTCCCAGCCGATCACCGTGACCCGGTCGGCCATCGTCGTCAGTCTCCAGAAGGTCTTCGCAGGTCTCGGGTGCAGCCCGGGCGGGCTTCGTGAGGGTACCCCGGTGCGGCCCGGCGGGGGTGTGGCGGCCGGTGTGGCGCGGGGAGCGGTCCCGCCGTGCCGGGTCGACGGGTCCGGGGTCCCCGGGGCCGGAATCCGCTGAGGTGACTCCCGTACACCCATGTGACTCGACCCGACCGTATACGACCCGTCGTGACCGGACGCGACCTGCCGTGACGGTTTCCGCTTGTCGGGGCGGGCCCGCGCACGGGCTGCCGTGCGTCGGCCGGGACCCTCAGTTCCAGTCGTTGAAAGAGGAGTAGCGGCCCGTGTCGGTGAGGTGCTGCCCGTCCATTCCGTCGAGGTCCTCGGGCAGCAGGCTCCACACGATGAAGTCGGTGCGCAGGTCGACCCAGGTGCCCTCCTCGGTCCGGGTGCGCGCTATGCAGGCGTTGCGCAGCACGCCCTCGCTGATGCAGCCGATCTTCTGGGCCACCTGCTGCGAGGCGGTGTTGCCGGCGGCCGTGCGCAGTTCCACGCGCTCGAACTTCTGCTCGCGGAAGAGCCAGCGGGCGGTGGCGAGTGCGGCCTCGGACGCGTATCCCTCGCCGCGCGCCCAGGGGGCGATGATGTACGACAGCTCGGTGGACCTGACCCGCCAGTTGGTCTTGCCGAGCTGGATGACGCCGACCAGGCGCTGGGTGAGGAACTCGGTGACGGCGAGGTCGAGTCCACGCCCGCGGGCGCGTTCGGTGGGCGCGTAGTCGGCGATCCAGTCGCGGGCACCGTCCTCGGTGAACGGCTGCGGAATCGACGTCCAGGCCGCCACCATCTCGTCGTTCATCATCTCGGTCAGCGCGGGCACGTCGTCCTCGTCGAGCGCACGCAGGACCAACCGCTCCGTGCTGATGGAGATGTCGGGGAAGGTGCTCGTCATGCGACGCTCCGTAACCGTCGGGGACTTCGGACCTGATGTACCGTCGGGTCCGCTGAACTGCCCAGCATGCAGCATGAAACCACTGAACGGCACAACGGGGTCCACTCCCGGTAATGGAGCGGACCCCGTGCGGTGACGAGTCGGGCCGGGGACGGCAGATCGGCCCGGGCGGGGGCCTACTTGAACGACGGGATGACGGAGCCGGCGTACTTGTCCTCGATGAACTTCTTGACCTCGGGCGAGGTGAGGAGCTTCGCCAGCTTCTTCACACGCGGGTCGTTCTCGTTGCCCTTCTTGACGGCGAGGAAGTTGCCGTACGGGTTGTTCGTCGCCGACTCCAGGACGAGGGCGTCCTTGGCGGGCTTGAGGCCGGAGGATATGGCGTAGTTGCCGTTGATCACCGCGGCGTCCACGTCGTCCAGGGAGCGCGGGGTCTGAGCCGCCTCGACCTCCTTGAACTTGAGGTTCTTCGGGTTCTTGGAGATGTCCTGCGGGGTCGCCTCGCTGCCGGCGCCGTCCTTGAGGGTGATGAGCCCCTTGGACGCGAGCAGCTTCAGGGCACGCGCCTCGTTCACGGCGTCGTTCGGCACCGCGACGGTCGCGCCGCTCTTCAGGGCGTCGACGCTCTTCACCTTGTGCGAGTAGAGGCCGAGCGGCTCCAGGTGCACCGTGACGACGGGCACGATGTGCGTGCCGCGCTTCTTGTTGAAGTCGTCCAGGTACGGCTGGTTCTGGAAGTAGTTGGCGTCCACCGAGCCGTCCTCGGTCGCCGTGTTCGGCACGATGTAGTCCTGGAACTCCTTGACCTCCAGGTCGAGTCCCGCCTTCTTCGCCAGGTTCTTCTCGATGAAGTTCAGGATCTCGGCGTGGGGGACCGGGCTGGCCGCGACGATGAGCGGGCCGCTGGTGTCGGAGGCGGTGGAGTCCTTGTCCGAGCCGCAGGCGGAAAGCCCGAGGGTGAGGGCTCCGGCGGCGAGGACGGCAGTGGTGATCTTGGCAGTGTTACGCACGAAAAGTGCCTTTCCTGAGGGGTGAAGCGGCCCCGTCATGGGGTGGACGGGGAAATCTGCGGGTGGGGCCGGGGACCACGGGTGGGTCCGCGGTTGTTCAGGCTGCCTCGCCGACGTCCGTGGTCACGGGCCGGCCGGACTTCAGCAGGCGCAGCCTCGGGGCGGGGCCCGAGTGACCGCTCCGGCGGTCCAGGGTGCGGGCCGCGTAGTCGCCGGCGAACTGGATGGCCGAGATGACCACGGCGAGGAGGGCGACGATGATCCACATCAGCTCGGTCTCGAAGCGCTGGTAGCCGTAGCGGATGGCGAGATCGCCCAGTCCGCCCGCGCCGACGGTGCCGGCCATCGCGGAGTAGCCGATGAGGGCCACGACCGTGGTGGTCCCCGAGGAGATCAGCGACGGCAGCGACTCGGGGACGAGAACCTTGCGGACGACGGTCCAGGTGTTGCCGCCCATCGACTGCACGGCCTCGACGAGCCCGCCGTCCACCTCACGGACGGCCGTCTCGACCAGACGCGCGAAGAACGGGATCGCACCGATGGCGAGCGGCACGATGGCGGCCTCGCGGCCGATGGTCGTGCCGGTGATCCACCGGGTGAAGGTCATCAGCGCGACCATCAGGATGATGAACGGCATCGAGCGGGCGATGTTCACGACCTGCCCGACGACCTTGTTGGCGACGACGTTCTGCAACAGGCCCCCGCGGTCCGTCAGCACCAGCAGGACACCGAGCGGCAGGCCGCCGGCGATCGCGATGAGGGTGGACCAGCCGACCATGTAGAGCGTGTTCCAACACTCCTCGGACAGCAGCGGCTGCATCTCGGACCAGCTCACTTGGCACCTTCCTTGACCAGCGTGGGCTGCTGCCCCTGGATGTCGATCTGCAGGCCCTGCTCGCGGAGGAACCCGATCGGCACGACGTTCTCCTCGTAGCGGCCGGGCAGCTCGATGCGCATCCGGCCGACCTGCCTGCCCGCGACGGTGTCCATCGCGGCCCCGAGGATCGAGATGTCGATGTTGTACGTGCGCGAGAGCTGCGAGATGACGGGCTGGGTCGCCGACTCGCCGTGGAAGGTGACGTCGATGACCGTGCGGTCGTCGCCGGAGGCCTCGCCGCTGACGGGGAAGAGCGAGGCGGCCAGCTCGGAGCCCGGGGTCGCGAGCAGTTCGCCGACCGTTCCGGACTCGACGATGCGGCCGTTGTCCATCAGCGCGGCCGAGTCGCAGACGGTCTTGACGACGTCCATCTCGTGGGTGATGAGCAGGACGGTCAGACCCAGCTGCCGGTTCAGGTCGCGCAGGAGCTGGAGGATGGAGCGGGTGGTCTCGGGGTCGAGGGCGCTGGTCGCCTCGTCGGAGAGCAGCACCTTCGGGTCGCCGGCCAGCGCGCGGGCGATGCCGACTCGCTGCTTCTGGCCGCCGGAGAGCTGGGCCGGGTAGGACCCCGCCTTGTCGGACAGGCCGACCAGGTCCAGGAGTTGGCGGGCCTTGTGGCTGCGCTCCCTCCTGGAGAGGCCGAGAATCTCGAGCGGCAGCTCGACGTTGTCCTGGACGGTCCGCGAGGACAGCAGGTTGAAGTGCTGGAAGACCATGCCGATCCGGCTGCGGGCCTGGCGCAGCTCCCGGCCGGCGCGCGGACCGCGCCCGACGAGAGCGGTGAGGTCCCGGCCGTCGACGGTGACCGTGCCGGAGGTCGGACGCTCCAGGAGGTTGACGCAGCGGATGAGCGAGGACTTGCCGGCACCGGACTGGCCGATGACGCCGAACACCTCGCCTTCGCGGACGTGCAGATCGACGCCGTCGAGGGCGGTCACTTCACGGCCGCGCGAGCGGTAGACCTTGGTGAGGCCCGTTGTCGTGATCACAGGGGATTCCGTCACTGTCGAGTGCGGGGCGTGGGTGTGCGCCGGGCACGGGTGCATTCGGTCGCAACGCGGCACGGTTCTCGCGATGGCGATGGAACCGGAAGGAGAACGTGTGCGCGGGGCAGCCCGGTCACGTACGCGGTACGGACACGGGGCGCGGCGGTCCCGCTTCGGGGCGCGGGATCAGGCGGTGGTGCGGGGGGCCCTCTAGCAGGCACACATTCGACACATACAACGAGCACCGGGCGTCATGGTCGCCTCGGTCGCAAGGATGCGGTCGCTCGTCGTGGTCATGGGAGGAAGTAAAGCAGACCGGGGGCCGGGGGCCGCCACCGCTGTCCGAATAGCGGACAGCGGTGGACACCGGCGGACGCCTTCTCAGGCCCGGACGGAGATCTCCATCCCCTTGTCCGTCACCAGTACGGACAAGGCGGAGAGGTCCTCGACCACGAGGTCCGCGTCGAGTTCGCCGGCCTGGTGCGTTGTGGCCAACGCCACGGTGGTCATGCCCGCGGCGCGGCCCGCCCGGAGCCCGGCGGGGGCGTCCTCGAAGACGACGCAGCGGGCCGGGTCGACGCCCAGTTCGCGGGCGGCCAGCAGATAGGGCTCGGGGTCGGGCTTTCCCCGGGTGACGTCGTCGGCGCAGACCATCGTCTTGGGGCGGATCCCCACCTCGTCGAGCCGGGCTTCGGCGAGCCTGCGGGTGGCGGAGGTCACGACGGCCCAGCGCTCGGCGGGCAGTCCGGCGAGCAGCGCGAGGGTGCCGGGCAGCGCCTCGACCCCGCCCGGCACGTCGTCGACCTCCAGCTGCTCGATGCGGGCGAGCGCCTCGGGGACGAGGGCGGCGGGCAGCAGGTCGGCGGCTATCTCGACGGCGGGGCGGCCGTGCAGGCCGATCGCGGCGAAGTCCTCGGCGGTGATCCCGTACTCCTCGGCCCACAGGGTCCAGCAGCGGTTCACCGACTCGAGGGACGAGACGAGGGTGCCGTCGTTGTCGAACAGGAGGGCTTCAGCGTGGATCGTCATGGCTTCGACCCTACGGGGGAGCCCGGGGGCGAGCGCATCAGGTCTTTTGGCCCGTAATAGGGTCACGGCATGTTTGATGCCCTGACGGTCGCGACGGCCGTCGCCGCGCTCGCGCTCGCCGCCTGGTGCGGCTGGGCCGCCCATCGCGATCAGCCCACCAAGGACTGGCACTTCATCGGCATGGCCGTGGTGAGCGTGCTGGTCCTGGTCCAGCTGGTGATCGGCGTCGTCCAGCTGGCGCGCGGCGAGAAGCCGGAACAGGGCACGACGATCTTCGTGGCGTATCTGATCGGCGCCTTCGCCTGCATCCCCGCCGCGGGATTCATGTCGCTGGCGGAGCGCACCCGCTGGGGTTCGGTCACGGTGGCGGCCGGCGGCATCGTACTGGCCGTGCTCGAAGTCCGGCTCTACGACATCTGGGGAGGCTGAGATGACGGCCACGGAGGAGAACACGACCGTGCCTCGGGACGAGCGGAACGCGCAGGGCGTGCAGGGCGTGCAGGGCGTGCAGGACGGAACGACGCCGGAGCCGGCCGCCGGCACGAAGCGCGCGCGGCTGATCGGCGGCCCCGGGATCCTGCTGGTGTGGCTGTACGGAGTGATGGTGGTCGGCGCCGTGTCGCGGTCGGCCGTGCAGATCTCCACGCAGTTCGACAAGGCACCGCTCGCCTACTCGCTGTCCGCGGTCGCCGGTCTCGTGTACGGATTCATCACGTACTCGCTCGTGCGCGGCGGCGAGAGGGCGCGCAGGGCGGCGCTGGTGTGCTGCGCCGCCGAGCTCGCGGGTGTACTGATCGTCGGGACCTGGACGCTGGCCGAGCCCTCCGCCTTCCCCGACGCCACGGTGTGGTCGGACTACGGCATGGGCTATCTCTTCATCCCGGTCCTGCTGCCGCTGTCGGCGATGTACTGGCTGCGCAAGGCGCGTAGGACCGCCGCTGTCTGACGAACCGGCCGAAGCCGGCCGCGCTCAGGCGCTGGTCGCGTACACGCCGGTGTCGGCGCCCTTGGCCAGGGTCACCAGCGTCATGCGCTCGCCCACCCGTTCCTGCGAGACGGGCGCGTAGCCGTGCTTGAGGTACAGGCGCAGGTTGCGCTCGCTGCGGTGGCCCGTGAACAGCTGGAAGGACTTGGCCGTTCCTTCGGCGCCGAGGCGGGTCTCGATCGCGTCGAGCAGACGTCCGCCCAGGCCGTGCCGCTGCATGCGCGGGTGCACGATGAGCTTGTTGATGCGGGCCGTGCCGTCGGTGTCGACGGCGCCGCGCACCGAGGCCACCACCTCGTCGCCGAGCCGGGCCACCAGCACGGTGCCGCCCGCCAGTTCCGCCCTGAGCGAGTCGAGCGGCTGGGTGAGCGGCTCGATGCCGTAGTCGCCGTACAGCTCGGCCTCGCTCTGATAGCAGAGGTACTGCAGCTTCAGGATCGATTCCGCATCCTGCTCGGTCGCCGCCGAGATGGTCACGCTCATGCCCATGTGTGCATGCCTCCCGCTCACCTGTTCCGGTCGTCCCCCACTCCTATCCCCGTCGTCAGCGGGCCGCAACCTCCGCCGTCAGCAATCGACGAAGACATCCAAGACATCTGGAGCGTTCCGGACCAAGACTGCCCTGTGAGATACCCAACTCGCCTGCGATCTCCTGGTAGGTGAGGTCCCTGGGGGAGAGCAGGGCGGCCATCAGGCCCGGACAGCGGCCGGGCAGTCGGCGTACCGCCTCGTGCAGCTCGCGACCGCGGACGGCGGCCATCGCCCGCTGCTCCGGGCCAGAACCGCTGTCGTCCGCGGGCTCGGTGGCGTAGGGCTGCTCGACGCGGGCCGTGCGGCGGCTGCGGCGGGCCTCCGAGCGCACGGCCCGGCGCACCCAGCGCCGCGGGTCGGCGGGCGGTCCCGTCGTGTCCAGGCGTTCCAGCAGCCGCAGCCAGACGGCCTGTTCCAGGTCGCCCGGCTCGGCACCCGAGGCGTGGGCCTCCGCCGACGCCTCGGCGGACAGCAGCGGGCGCAGGGCGGTAACCAGCTCGTGGGTCATGTGCGGCACGACGCGGCCGCCCCGGCACGAGGTTGCCGGGGCGGCCGTTTCTCACCCCATCCGGGGTGAGGGGGTCGTCCGTTGACGGAGGGCGGGCATCCGTCCCGTTCCGTGCCCCGGTCCGTCGGCGGACCGGGGCCGTGGCCTCATCGCCCGAGGAAGTCCGCGCGGGCCAGCACCGCGGTGTCCGCGTTGTCGGAGAACACGCCGTCGATGCCCGTCTCGAAGTAGACCTTGAACGCGCCGAAGGGGTCCCCGTAGGCGTCCGCTGCGGTGCCCTGGCGGAAGTTCGCGGGCAGGAAGGGGTTCTCGTTGCGCATGGTGTACGGGTGCAGGATGAGGCCCGCGCGGTGCGCGTCGGCGACGAGCGTGGTCGGCGTGGTCAGGTTGCCGGCCGCGTCCTTCGGGATGACCAGGTCGAGGGTGGGGCCGATGCCCTGCGCGTACGAGGCGATCCACTGCAGGCCCGCGGGCGTGACGAGGTCGGCGACCGTGCGGGGGTCACCCGCCGCGACGAAGTCCCAGGGGCGGGTGCTCGCGGCCGAGAGCAGGACGACGAGCGGGTTGCCGACGAGCTTGTCCAGCCGCTGGATGCTGCTCGGCTCGAAGGACTGGAGGATGACCGGCGAGTCCTTCTTGTCCTTGCCGTACTTGCGCAGCAGTTTCGCGACCCGCTCCTCCAGGCCGAGGCCGAGGGCCCGGAAGTAGGTGGGGTGCTTGGTCTCGGGGTAGATCCAGACCTGCTTGCCGCGCCTGCGGGTCTGCTCGTCCTGCCAGCGGAGCACCTCTTCGAAGGTGGGGATCTCCCAGCGGCCGTTGTAGAGGGTGTTGTGCGGGCGGTTCGCGGGGATGCGCTCGACGGCGCGCAGGGTCTTCAGCTCGGCGAGGGTGAAGTCCTCGGTGAACCAGCCGGTGGTGGGTACCCCGTCGAGCGTCTTGGTCGTCTTGCGGCCGGCGAACTCGGGGTGCGCCGAGACATCCGTCGTCCCGCCGATTTCCGGCTCGTGACGGCATACGAGATGGCCGTCCCTGGTGGGCACCAGGTCGCCGGCCTCGACGACGTCGGCGCCCAGGTCGAGGGCGAGCTGGTACGAGCCGAAGGTGTGCTCCGGCCGGTAGCCGCTGGCTCCGCGGTGACCGATGACGGTCGGTCTGGGCAGACTCCGGTAGCCGCCGCCTCCGTGGCGTTCGTCCGCGCTCGCGGTGCCGGGCAGGCCGAGGGCCGCTCCGCCCGCCCCGAGCACCGCGGCTCCCAGCAGTGTCCGTCGCGCCGTGCCCCGCTCCTGACCGTTCGACTCCTGCGCCCGCATGAGCGCTCCTCCCGCCGTAGGTGCCTGCCTGTCGAAGCGGGACGATCGTAGGTGTCCTGGCGTGACGGGAGGGAGGCCCGCGGCGGAACAGTGGGTGACCTCGGATCCCCCGCAGGATGCGGAACATGACGGTCCGTCGGCATCGGTCGGGCGGTCGGGGGTAGGCGTGAGGCGGAGGGGGGCGTACGGCCCTCCGCCGGGCGCTCACCCGTTCGCCGGTACCCGCGCGCGATGTCCGTCACACCGGACCGGACCCGTGTCCACCGCCCACAGGCACACAACCGCAGGTAAACATAGGTCAACAGTGCGTATCCGGTCGATGAACCCGATGTGCAATCGACCGGGAACCGCGAGTATCGTCCTCACCTGCACAGACTCCATACCGATCCCTTGACACCGGAGGGCCCGTTGTCCCGCTTCGCGCTCATCAAGGCAGTGCTCGGAACGATCATCCGCCTGATGTTCCGCCTCAGGGTGGAAGGCGTGGAGCACATCCCCGGCAAGGGTCCCGTGATCCTGGCCGGCAACCACCTCACGTTCATCGACTCGATGATCCTTCCGCTGGTCTGCGACCGCCAGGTGTTCTTCATCGGCAAGGACGAGTACGTCACGGGCAAGGGCCTCAAGGGCCGGCTCATGGCGTGGTTCTTCACCGGCACCGGCATGATCCCGGTGGACCGGGACGGCGCCAACGGCGGCGTGGCCGCGCTGATGACCGGCCGCCGCGTCCTGGAGGAGGGCAAGATCTTCGGCATCTACCCCGAGGGCACCCGCTCCCCCGACGGCCGCCTGTACCGCGGCCGCACCGGCATCGCCCGGCTCACCATGATGACCGGCGCCCCTGTCGTCCCGTTCGCGATGGTCGGCACGGACAAGCTCCAGCCGGGCGGCGCGGGCATGCCGCGACCGGGCAAGGTCACCGTCCGCTTCGGGCCGGCCATGGAGTTCTCCCGCTACGAGGGCATGGACCGCGACCGGTACGTGCTGCGCGCCGTCACCGACTCCGTGATGACCGAGGTCATGCGGCTCTCCGGCCAGGAGTACGTCGACATGTACGCCACCAAGGCGAAGGCCGCCTGACACACCGGCCGCGCGAAGGCTCCCTTCTCTTCGCCCCGCGCCACGACATCGCAAAGGACGGGCCCCGGCCGGAAGCTTCCGGCCGGGGCCCGTCCTTTGCGTTCGGGTCGCGGCGTGTGCCCGGACCGTTCAGGACGGGACCGGGCTCCGCCGAGCCGCCCGCGCCCGGAACGTGGACCGTGCTCCTACGCGTCCAGCCTCTGGCCGCGCAGCAGGAACCAGGCCGCCACCGCGGTGGCCAGCAGGACCACCGCTCCCGCGGCCGAGGCCAGCGCCAGGCCGTCCACGAAGGACTCCCTGGCCGCGGTCAGCAGCGCGTCGGCGGTGTGCCCGGGGAGGTTTCCGGCGGCCTCCACCGCTCCGCCGAGCGATTCGTGCGCCGCGGCCGGTGTGCCCGCGGGGCCTGTGAAGCCCGCGTAGACGCCGGTCACGACGGAGCCGAGCAGCGCGATGCCCAGGGCCGCGCCGAGTTCGTACGCCGTCTCGGAGACCGCGGACGCGGCGCCCGCCTGCTCCTTGGGCACGGCGGAGAGGATGACGTCGGCGGTGACGGTGAACGAGAAGCCCGCGCCGACGCCGACGACCAGCAGGGCCGCGCCGAGCAGCGGATAGCCGGTGGACCGGTCCAGCACGGTGAGCGCGCCGAGCGCGAGACCCACGGCGGCGAGTCCGCCGGACACGACGGTGCGCACGGAGAAGCGCCGGGCGAACCGTCCCGCGACCAGACCCGCCGCCACCGCGCCCACCGCGGCGGGGACTTCGGCGAGCCCCGCCTCGAACGGCCCGCGTCCCTGCACGAGTTGCAGGTACTGGGAGAGGAAGAACACGAGCCCGGACATGCCGAGCACCGTGAACAGGTCGGCGAGCACCGCGCCGGAGAATCCCCGGTTGCGGAACAGACGGACGTCCAACAGCGGTGCGGGAAGTGTCAGTTGGCGACGCACGAACCAGACGAGGGCGCCCCCGCCCAGCAGGCCCACGACGAGCGCCCGGCCGCCTGGTCCGTGCGCGGCGAGCTCCTTCACCGCGTACACCACACCGATGACTCCGACGAGCGAGAGCGTCACACTGATCAGGTCCCAGGGCCCGGGGTTCGGGCTCTTCGACTCGGGGAGCAGCCTGCGCCCGACGAGGACGAGGACCACCATCACCGGAAGGTTGATGAGGAAGACCGAACCCCACCAGAAGTGTTCGAGCAGAAGGCCGCCGACGACGGGACCGACCGCCGTGCCCGCGGAGGCCGTCGCGCCCCAGATGCCGATGGCGAGGCTGCGTTCGCGCGAGTCGTGGAAGATGTTGCGGATCAGGGCGAGGGTGGCGGGCATCAGGGTCGCGCCCGCGACGCCGAGCAGCGCCCGCGCCAGGATCATCGTCTCGGGTGTCGTGGCATAGGCGTTGAGCACAGATATCAGGCCGAACGCCGTGGCGCCGGCCAGCAGCAGCCTCTTGCGGCCGATGCGGTCGCCGAGACTGCCCATGGAGACGAGCAGACCGGCGATGACGAAGGAGTAGACGTCACCGATCCACAGAAGCTGGGTGCCCGAGGGTTCGAGGTCCTCGCTGATGTACGGGGTCGCGAGGCCGAGGACGGTCGCGTCGACGGCCACCAGCAGCACGGCGAGGACGAGGACGCAGAGCGCGAGCCAGCGGCCCGGGCGCTTCGGCGTCTCCGTCACAACGGCCGGCCGCAGGGTGCTGGTCATGGTTCCTCTCTCCTGAGCGCGCCGCCGAGCAGCAGCTCGACGATCATGTGGTGGAAGTCGTTGGCGGCGACCCGGCCCTCGGTCACGGCCCAGGCCGCCGAGGCCATCAGCCCGTAGAGCGCCTCGGTGAGCCAGGCCGGGCTGAGGTCGATGCGGAACTCGCCGCTCTGCTGGCCGCGCCGGAACAGCGCGGCCATCCGCGCGTCGAGCCGGGCCCAGCCCTCGTGCTGCCCGTCGCCCTCGAAGAGCTGGTTCTCCGTGTAGAGGAAGGCGAGCAGTCCGGCCACCTTCTCCAGCTCCCGCACCAGACGGCGCACGGCTTCCTGGGCGGTGCCGTCGTCGAGGCGGGCCGCGTCCAGGGCGGCCTCGCACTCCTCGATGCCGAGCGCCTCCAGCGCGCGTACGAGCGCGTCCCGGCCGGCGAACTGGCGGTGCAGCGTGGCCCGGCTGATCCCGGCGGCCTTGGCGACCTCGTCCATGGTCGCGGTGGATTTCCGGGTGAGCAGGGCGGCTGCGCTGCGCAGCACGTGATCACGGTCGACAGCCATGAGACAACGGTACCGCACCTGAGACATCAATGTCTCATGCGGCGCATGTGTGTCTCACACTTGTCTGGTCCAGACGTTGCTCGAAGCCCTTCCGATGCGCCTGCTCCGCGACTCCTCGCACCCAGGCGCTCAGGACACCAGGGACTCAGGGCGCTCAGTGCCAGGGGAGTTGTCCGCGTCGCTCCCAGTACGCCCGCGGTTCCTCCACGAGGGCGGCGAGCCGGGAGAGCTGGCCGTCGTCGAGGTCGACGACCGCGGCGTGCAGGTTGGAGACGAGCTGGTTGGCGGTGGCCGCCCCCGAGAGCACGACACCGGCCCAGGGCTGCCGCAGGATCACCGCGAGGGCGACCGCGTCGCAGCCGAGGGAGGTCTCTGCGGCGACGGCGCGCAGCGCCTCCGGCGCGTGAGGACCGGCGAGCCGGCCATTGCCCATGCCCTCCTTGACGATCACCGTGAGCCCGGCGTCGTGGGCCTCGGCGAGCGCCGGGGCGGCGGAGGTCTCCAGGACGTTGTACGTGGACTGGACGGTACGGAAGAGCGGCTCGCCGTCCACCGTGACGGCGAGCGCGGCACGGATCGCCTCCGCCTGGGCGGGCCCGCTGGTGGAGAAGCCGATCGACAGGCCCTGGGCGGCCGCTTCGGCGAGGGCCGCATGCAGTTCCTTGTCAGTGAGGGCCGGGCTGTCCGGGGTCACCGAGTGGATCTGGTAGAGGTCGAGCCGGTCGCCGAGCAGTTCCGCGGTCTCGGCGCGCTGGCGCTCGTACATGGCGAGGCCGTGGTCCTTGACCTCGTGCGCCTCGGCGTCGGTGCGCCAGTCGGCCGTGTAGGCGTAGCCCCACTTGCTGCCGATGACGACGTCGTCGACGTCCGGGCGGCTGTTCAGCCAGCCGGCGAGGAACTCCTCCGAACGGCCGTAGGAGCGGGCCACGTCGAAATAGCGCACGCCCTGGGCGTAGGCGGCTTCGAGGAGTTCACGGGTGCGCTCGCGCAGGGCGTCGACACTGCGGTCGGCCGGGAGGTCCTCCTCGCGCCCGAGGTTGATGTAGCCGGGGCGGCCCACGGCGGCGAGCCCCAGGCCGAGGTGGGCGGTGGGAGTCGTGGCTGAGGCGAGACGTGCGAAGGGCATCGCGGCTCCGTTCGGTCGGCTCCTTTACGGCTCCCGGCCAACGTAACCCGCGACACCCTCCGTCGTACGCACCCGCCCCGGTCCGCGGACCGTGTCCGCTCCGCGGGTGGGACAGAGTGCCGTCGGTCTACTTCTTCCGCTTGGCCGCCGCCCAGGTCTGCTGCGCGGCGACGTCCGTCTTGATCTCGGCGAGCTGGACGGCGACGGCGCTCGGTGCCGTACCGCCGCGGCCGTCGCGGGAGGCGAGGGCTCCGGAGACGTCGAGGACCGTCCGCACCTCGGGCGTCAGGTGCGCCGAGATCTTCGCGAACTGCTCGTCGGTCAGCTCGTCCAGTTCCTTGCCGTCCGCCTCCGCGACCTTCACGCACTCACCGGCGACCTCGTGCGCGACGCGGAAGGGCACGCCCTGCTTGACCAGCCACTCGGCGATGTCGGTGGCGAGCGAGAAACCGGCCGGGGCCAGCTCCTCCATGCGCTCGCGGTGGACGGTCAGCGTGGCCATCATGCCGGTGAAGGCGGGGAGCAGGACCTCCAGCTGGTCGCAGGAGTCGAAGACCGGTTCCTTGTCCTCCTGGAGGTCGCGGTTGTACGCGAGGGGCAGGGCCTTGAGCGTGGCCATCAGCCCGGTCAGGTTGCCGATCAGCCGGCCCGACTTGCCGCGCGCGAGTTCGGCGATGTCCGGGTTCTTCTTCTGCGGCATGATCGAGGAGCCGGTGGAGAACGCGTCGTGGAGGGTGACGAAGGAGAACTCCTTCGTGTTCCAGATGATGACCTCCTCGGCGATCCGGGAGAGGTTCACGCCGATCATCGCGGTGACGAAGGCGAACTCCGCCACGAAGTCGCGGGAGGCCGTGCCGTCGATGGAGTTGGCGACACTGCCGTGCTCGAATCCGAGGTCCTTCGCCACCGCCTCGGGGTCCAGGCCGAGGGAGGAACCGGCCAGGGCGCCGGAGCCGTACGGCGAGACGGCCGTCCGCTCGTCCCACTGGCGCAGCCGTTCCGCGTCCCGGGACAGGGACTGGACGTGGGCCAGGACGTGATGCGCGAACAGCACCGGCTGGGCGTGCTGGAGGTGGGTGCGCCCCGGCATCGCCACATCCGGGTGGGCCTCCGCCAGACCGATCAGCGCCTCCTGGAGGTCGGCGATCAGACCGCCGATGATCCGGGCGTGGTCGCGCAGGTACATCCGGAAGAGCGTGGCCACCTGGTCGTTGCGGGAGCGGCCGGCGCGGAGCTTGCCGCCGAGGTCGGGGCCGAGGCGTTCGAGGAGGCCGCGCTCGAGAGCCGTGTGCACGTCCTCGTCGGCGATCGTGCCCACGAAGGAGCCGTCGGCGACGTCCGACTCCAGCCGGTCCAGGCCCCCGATCATGCGCGTGAGCTCGTCCTCGGTGAGCAGGCCCGCCTTGTGCAGCACGCGCGCGTGGGCACGCGAACCGGCGATGTCGTACGGCGCGAGGCGCCAGTCGAAGTGGACCGACGCGGACAGCTTGGCCAGGGCCTCGGCGGGACCGTCGGCGAACCGTCCGCCCCAGAGCCGGACGTCACCGCTGTTGCTGCTCACTTGCGTTACTCCTCGAAAGGTGTGGATGTGCCGCCGCCTCCCCACGCGTGCGTGAGGAGGCGGCTGCCAGGCTAGTGCTCGGGAGGCTCAGGGGCGGCGGACACGACACGGTCCGCGCCGAGTCCCTTACGGCTCAGGCCAGGTCCCGCTTCGCAGCGATCTTCGACGACAGGCTGTAGATGTCGATGAAGCCCTTGGCCGCGGCCTGGTCGAAGGTGTCGCCGGTGTCGTACGTGGCGAGGTCGAAGTCGTAGAGCGAGGTGTCGGAGCGCCGGCCCGTGACGACCGCGCGGCCGCCGTGCAGGGTCATCCGGATGTCGCCGTTGACGTGCTGGCTGGCCTCGTCGATGAAGCCGTCCAGGGCGCGCTTGAGCGGGGAGAACCACTGGCCGTCGTAGACCAGTTCGCCCCAGCGCTGCTCGACCTGCCGCTTGTAGCGGGCGAGTTCACGCTCGACCGTGACGTTCTCCAGCTCCTGGTGCGCGGTGATCAGCGCGATCGCGCCCGGAGCCTCGTACACCTCACGGGACTTGATGCCCACGAGCCGGTCCTCGACCATGTCGATCCGGCCGATGCCCTGGGCGCCGGCGCGCTCGTTGAGCTGCTGGATCGCCTGGAGCACGCTGACGGGCTTGCCGTCGATCGCGACCGGGACGCCCTGCTTGAAGGTGATGATCACCTCGTCGGCCTCGCGGTGCTCGGCCGGGTTCGAGGTGTACTCGTAGATGTCCTCGATCGGCGCGTTCCAGATGTCCTCCAGGAAGCCCGTCTCGACCGCGCGCCCGAAGACGTTCTGGTCGATGGAGTACGGGGACTTCTTGGTGGTGGCGATCGGGAGCTGCTTCTCCTCGCAGAAGGCGATCGCCTTGTCCCGGGTCATCGCGTAGTCGCGGACCGGGGCGATGCACTTGAGGTCGGGGGCGAGGGCGACGATGCCGGCCTCGAACCGCACCTGGTCGTTGCCCTTGCCGGTGCAGCCGTGGGCGACCGTGGTGGCACCGTGCTTCTGGGCGGCGGCGACGAGGTGCTTGACGATCGTCGGCCGGGAGAGGGCGGAGACCAGCGGGTAGCGGTCCATGTAGAGGGCGTTGGCCTTGATCGCCGGGAGGCAGTACTCATCGGCGAACTCGTCCTTGGCGTCCGCGACCTCGGCCTCGACGGCACCGCAGGCGAGTGCTCGCTTGCGGATGACGTCCAGGTCCTCGCCGCCCTGGCCGACGTCGACCGCAACGGCGATGACCTCGGCGCCCGTCTCCTCGGCGATCCAGCCGATGGCGACGGAGGTGTCCAGACCGCCCGAGTAGGCGAGTACGACGCGCTCGGTCACGGGATTCTCCTCACAGTGCATTCGCTGACATGCATGAGTATGCAACACTCTGCATGGTTCGTCAATCTCGGCCCGCGGGACTGCGACTTCCTCCGGCGTCCGGGCGCTGGTCCCCATCCGGCGTCCGGGCGCTGGTCCCCATCCGGCGTCCGGACGGTGACCTCCTCCGGTGTCCGGCGGCGGAATCCTCCTGCACCATGGCGGCGCCTTCCCGGCACGCGCAGCCGAGGAATCTTCACGGAGGGTTGAACACCCGAAACCGCTTTCGCGTATCTCCCGCTGAACGCAGGCGCCGCGTTCGCGCACGGCAGGCACACGAACGATGACCGACCGGACGAACACCGGGCGGTCGTCAGCCCCCGACCCGAGTGAGGATTCCGCATGTCCAGGGCTCTTCCGAAGTACAACAAGCGGCGCGTCGTGATGATCGGCGGAGCCTCCGCCGTGGTGCTGTCCGCGGCGGTGATCGCCGGCAGCGCCCTGGCGGGCGAGTCGCACGACACCGCGCAGAACGCCACGACGAAGGCCGCGGCGAACACGGTGAACTGCCCGGCGGTCGCCCCGAGCCTGCCCTCGGTCCCCGCCTCCGCGAAGGCCGAGGTCGACCGCAACCTGGCCCTGCTGAACACCCAGATCGCCGAGGCGAACAAGCGGCTGGTCGACACCGTCGGACAGGGCGGCCCGAACTTCGTCCAGAACGCGATCCTCGGCCCCCTCAAGGACAAGCGGGCCTCCACCATCGACCGCATCGCGATCTCCATCGGCCGCACCGCCGCCAAGCCCACCGGCCTGGACACCCTCGCCGCCTGCACGCTCAACACCGCGGGCGCGGCCGCCGGCGGTGCGGGCGCCGCCTCCACCGCGCCGAGCGCGCCGGCCACGGCGCAGGCGGGCGGTGACGCCTCCGGAGCGGGTGCCGCCACCGCCGCCGGCACCATCACCTGCCCGGACGTCGCCTCGCAGCTGCCCGCCGTGCCGGCCTCCGCCAAGGCCGAGGTCGACCGCAACCTGGCCCTGCTGAACACCCAGATCGCCGAGGCGAACAAGCGGCTGGTCGACACCGTCGGACAGGGCGGCCCGAACTTCGTCCAGAACGCGATCCTCGGCCCCCTCAAGGACAAGCGGGTCTCCACCATCGACCGCATCGCGATCTCCATCGGCCGCACCGCCGCCAAGCCCACCGGCCTGGACACCCTCGCCGCCTGCACGCTCAACAAGTGACCTGACCCGCCATGCGTACCGCCCCGCCGGCAAGGGCCGGGGCGGTACGCGGGTTCCGGCGGTGCCCCTGAACGACGCCGCCGGAACCCGCAACCCCTTAGACAGGCGAAAGGTTTTCCCCGATAATCGTTAGACATGGGAAAGACCTATGAGCGCATCGACGGCCGCCTCCGCACCTTCATCGAGGCACAGCCCCTCTTCTTCACCGCGACCGCGCCCCTGTCCGGGGACGGCACGGTCAACCTCTCCCCCAAAGGGCTCAGCGGCTCGTTCGCCGTTCTCGACGAACTGACCGTGGCCTATCTGGACTTCGCCGGGAGCACCGCGGAGACGATCGCGCATCTGCGCGAGAACGGCCGGATCACCCTGATGTGGTGCGCCTTCCAGGGTCCGCCCAACATCGTCCGGGTGCACGGCCGCGGCGAGCCGGTCTTCCGCGACGACCCGCGCTTCGCGGAACTCCTCACCCACTTCGGCGGTGTCGACCCGACCGCTCACGGGCTGCGCGCGATCATCGTCGTGACGGCCGAGCTCGTCCGCGACTCCTGCGGCTACGCGGTGCCCTACATGTCCTACGACGAGGACCGCGACCTGCACGGCAGGCGCTTCGCGCGCGAGGACGACGCGTCGCTGAACGCGTACTTCACCAAGAAGGAGCACATCGCGACGAGCCTGGACGGACTTCCCGGGCTGCCGCTGCCGTTGCCCCCCAGTACGGTCTGAGCCATGCGCCTCGGAGCCGCCGCCCTCGCGTCCGTGTCCCTGCTCGCCCTGGCCCCGAGCGGACCGCCGCCCGTCGCCGTACTGCCCTCGCGGCTGGCCGGCACCGGCGGCGGGAGCCAGATCCTCACCGCCGAGGCACCACGCGCGAACGCGACCTCGGGGACCCTCACCTGGTGGGACCTGCGGGGCGGGCGCTGGGTGCGGGCCGGCTCCGCGCCCGCGCGGTTCGGGGCGCGAGGACTCGTCGAGGGCGGAGCCCGGCGCCAGGGCACCGACACGACACCCACGGGACTGTACGAGCTGCCGTACGCGTTCGGGACCCGGGCGGCACCGGACGGGACCTCGATGGCGTACCGCCGGGTGAACCAGGACTCCTGGTGGTGCCAGGACAACGCCTCCCGGTCGTACAACCGGTGGACGGAGCCGCGCCCCGCGGACTGCCGGGCCGGGGAGTCCGAGCATCTGATCGCCTACGAGAAGCAGTACGCGTACGCCCTCGTCATCGGGTTCAACTACGCGCGGCCGGTGCGGGGGCGTGGCGCGGGGATCTTCCTGCACGTCGACGGGAGCGGGCCCACGGCCGGTTGCGTGTCCGTGCCGGCGGACGCGATGCGGCGGATCCTCGTGTGGGCCGATCCCGCGCGCAGGCCGCACATCGCCATCGGCACGACGGGCGGGGCGACGGCGATCACCCGGTACTGACGGCTCCGAGGGAGCGGCGGCGACCCGGTACGGGGGTACGGGCCGCGTTTCAGGCCGTGGTTCAGGCCGCCGGGAGTCTGACCGTGAACGTGGTCGCTCCCGGGCCGCTCTCCAGGGTGACCGTGCCGTCGTGTGCCTCGACCACGGCCGCGACGATCGACAGGCCGAGCCCGGCTCCGCCGCCGGAGCCGTCGGCGCGGCGGCGGTCCGCGCGGGTGAAGCGCTCGAAGACGCCGGGCCGGACCTCCTCGGGAACCCCGGGGCCGTCGTCGTGGACCTTCAGCACGGCCTCCTTGCCGGCACGCTCCAGGGACACCGTCACCCGGGTGCCCTCGGGCGTGTGGACCCGCGCGTTGGCCAGCAGATTGGCCGACACCTGCTGGAGCCGGTGCGCGTCGCCCGTCACGATCACCGGCTCCTCCGGCAGTTCCAGGACCCAGCGGTGGCCGGGGCCCGCCGCGCGGGCGTCGGTGACCGCGTCGAGGACGAGGTGGGTGAGGTCGACGGGAAGACGTTCCAGGGGGCGGCCCGCGTCGAGGCGGGCCAGCAGCAGCAGGTCGTCGACCATCTCGCCCATGCGCGCCGACTCCGCGGCGATCCGTTCGAGGGCGCGCGTCACCTTCGGGGGGACCGGGCCGGGGTGCAGCAGCGCCAGCTCGGCGTGGCCGCGGACCGAGGCGACCGGGGTGCGCAGCTCGTGGCTGGCGTCGGCGGCGAAGGTGCGCAGCCGTTCCTCGCTCGCGTGCCGCTTGGTGAGCGCGTCCTCGACATGGCCGAGCATGCGGTCGAAGGCGCCGGCGACGCGGCCCACCTCGCTGCGCGGGTCCGACCCTGGCGCCCGTGGAGGCAGTGCCACCTCGCCACTGGCGAGCGGCAGTTCGCTCACCCGGGTGGCGGTCTCGGCGACCCGGTTCAGCGGTCGGAGCGACCAGCGCACCCACAGGGCTCCGGCGACCCCGGCGACCACGAGGGCCACGCCGAAGACCAGGGCGGCGACGAGTTCCAGACGGTGGACGGCCGCGTCGACCGGCTCCGTGGGCAGCCCGGTGACCAGCACGTCACCGTCCTTGCCGGGTACCGCGAGGACGCGGTAGCCGCCCAGGGCCGAAAGACGGACGGTGTGGGCCCGGCCGTCCACCGGCACCGCGGCCAGGACCGCCTCGTCGTGAGCGGTCGGATCCACGTTCCGCACGGCTGTGCCGGAGCCCGGCGGCACAACGGCGGCGTTGGTGACGTCGTCGCCGAGCAGGCGTGCTCCGAACGTGCCGGTTGCCTGACGCCGGGTGTCGCCGCGTTCGTCTCCGTCGTGGTCGGACGGCTTGCCGGACGGCATCGCCGAACCGTGCTCCAGGCTCGCCGGGAACCGCGGCCCGGCTTCCTGGAGCTGCTGGTCGAGGCGGCCGGTCAGGAAGCCGTCCAGTTCGTAGACCGCGGCCACGCCGACGGCCGCGCAGCTCACGGCCAGGAGCACCACGAGGCCGGCGGTGAGGCGGGCGCGCATCGTGCGGGGCCGCGGCAGCGCGCGCAGGGCCGCCCCCGGCCGGGCACACCAGCGGCGGCCGGCCCCGGCCCGGTCCCGCGTGTCCGGGTTCACCGGCCCACCACGGGCTTGATGACGTACCCGGCGCCCCGGACCGTGTGGATCATCGGGTCCCGGCCCGCGTCGACCTTCTTGCGCAGGTAGGAGATGTACAGCTCGACGACATGGGCCTGGCCCCCGAAGTCGTACGACCAGACGCGGTCGAGGATCTGTGCCTTGCTGAGCACGCGGCGCGGGTTGCGCATGAGGAAGCGCAGCAGCTCGAACTCGGTCGGCGACAGCTCGATCAGGTCGCCGCCCCGGGTCACCTCCCGGGCCTCCTCGTCCATCGCCAGGTCCCCGACGACGAGCCGCGGGCCCTCGTCGGCGCGGCGGGCCATACCGGCACGGCGCAGCAGTCCGCGCAGCCGGGCGACGACCTCTTCCAGACTGAACGGCTTGGTGACGTAGTCGTCGCCGCCCGCCGTGATGCCGGCGATGCGGTCCTCCACCGCGTCCCGGGCGGTGAGGAAGAGGACGCAGACGTCCGGCAGCACGGTGTGCAGGTCGCGCAGCACGGCGAAGCCGTCGGTGTCCGGGAGCATCACGTCGAGGACGACGGCGTCGGGCAGCAGCTCGCGCGCCCTCGCGGCGGCCGAGGTGCCGTCGCAGGCGGTGCGGACCTCCCAGCCCTCGTAGCGCAGCGCGCCGGACAGGACCTCGGCCAGGTCCGGATCGTCGTCGACGACCAGGACACGCACGGAGGTGCCGTCGGGCCGGGTGAGCGAGGGCGGCCTGCCGGTCCCGCGGGACAGGACAGCACCGGCGCCAGGGTCACCGACGGCACCGGACACCGGGTGCCGGGGAGTGCCGGGTGCCGGGTCACGGAGAGCGCCGGAGTCCGGGTCCCGAGGAGTGCCGGAGTCCGGGTCCCGGGGAGTACCAGGGGCCGGGTCCCGGGAGAGGCCGGGGTCCGGGGCGCGGGAGAGGCCGGGGTCCGGGGCGGGAGTCTTCATGTCGCCTTCCAGCATCGCCCCTCCCGGCGGCCGCTCCACGCCGCGCGACCTCTGAGTTCCCTGTGAGTCGGCGCGGAAGGGGCCGGTTCAGAGCCTGCTCAGAGGTTCACCACGCACAGTTCTCTTCCGGATGGCGCGAAAGAAGGGCGGACAGATGACCACGGTGTACCAGCGGGCGGCTCACCCGCGCACGACGCGGGGAGGCGGGCGGCCCCGTCCCTCGCCCGCCGGGCCGCTGCTGGCCCTGCTGTGGGCGGGAGCGGCTGCGGTCCTCGCCCTGTGGTGGACCGACACACGGTCGGTGGTGGGCCTGGCCGGCTGGCTGACGGACGCCGGGCGGATCGCCGGGCTGCTGTGCGGCTACGGCTGCGCCGTTCTGGTGGCGCTCATGGCGCGGGTCCCGCTCCTGGAGCGGCGCGTCGGCTCCGACCGCGTGGCCCGCTGGCACGCCATGGCCGGCCGGTACACGATCTGCCTGCTGGTCGCGCACGTGACACTGATCCTCTTCGGCTACGCGGCCCAGGACGGGACCGGCATCGTCCACGAGACGCTCAGCGTGGTGTTCGACTACCCGGACATGCTCAAGGCGACGACCGGCACGGTCATCCTGTTCGCCGTCGGGATCACCTCGGCACGCCTGGCCCGCCGCCGGATCAGTCACGAGTTCTGGTACTACGTGCACCTGCTGACGTACGCGGCGGTCTTCCTGGCCTTCTTCCACCAGCTCGCGCTCGGCTCCGACTTCGTCGGCGACGCGGCGGCGCGGGCCGCCTGGTACGCCCTCTACCTCGGTACGGCCGGGCTCGTCGTGTGGTTCCGGCTGCTCGCCCCCGTACGGCTCAACCGGCGCCACCGGCTGCGCGTGGAGTCCGTGCACCGGGAGTCCCCCGGGGTCTTCTCCATCGTGATCCGCGGGGAGCACCTGGACGAACTGGACGCGCGGGCCGGCCAGTTCTTCCGCTGGCGCTTCCTCGCCGACGGGATGCGGTGGACCTCGACGCCGTACTCCCTGTCGGCACCGCCCCGTCCCGACCGGATGCGGATCACGGTGAAGGCACTCGGGGACCACAGCGCGGCCGTGGGCATGCTGCGCCCCGGCACCCGGGTGTGGGCGGAGGGGCCCTACGGCTCGCTGACGGCGGACCGGAGCACGGCGTCGAAGGCGCTGCTGATAGCGGGCGGCGTCGGCATCACACCGCTGCGCGCCCTGTTCGAGACCCTGCCCGGCCGGGTCACGCTGCTCTACCGGGCGCGCACGGCCGAGGACTTGGCGCTGGGCGGCGAGCTGGAGGACATCGCACGCTGGCGCGGGGCCCGTGTCCTGTACGCCCTCAACGCCGCCGACGGCACCCGACCGCGGCTCACCGCCGAGTCGCTGCGCGCGACCGTGCCCGACATCGCCGAGCACGACGTCTATCTCTGCGGACCTCCCGCGATGGCGCGGGATCTGTACGGGGAGCTGCGCGCCGCGGGAGTCCCCGACCGCCGTATCCACCACGAGTCGTTCGAGCTGTGAGGCCGCCGTGCACGCCCTGAAGAAGAACCGTCCGCTGCGCCGGGTGACGCTGGCGGCCGCCGCCACGGTCACCGGTTTCGTCCTGCTGCTGTCGCTGAAGCCGCACACAGCGCCGACAGCGGCCGACGCCGCGTCGTCCGCGGGCCGTTCCCCGTCCTCGTCCTCGTCCTCGTCGTCCTCGTCCTCGTCGGGAAGCTCGTCCGGGGACTCCTCGGGAGCGTCCGGGGGCTCCAAGAGCACGGGGACGGGGACCGTCACCGGCGACTCGGTGCAGACCCGTTGGGGGCCGGTCCAGGTGCGGATCACGCTGAAGGACGGCAAGATCACCGAATCCACGGCAGTCGTCTATCCTTCGGACAATCCCAGGGACCAGGAGATCAACGGTTACGCGCTTCCCGAGCTCAGGCGCGAGACGCTGGCCGCACAGAGCGCCCAGATCGACTCGGTGTCCGGAGCCACGTACACCAGTGACGGATACAGGCAGTCGCTGCAGTCCGCACTGGACTCGGCGGGCTTCTGAACGCACGGGCGTCGCGGACCGTATCTCTGGGCCAGGGGGCCACTCCCCTCACCCCGTCTCTCCAGGACGAACACGGAGGAACCGTGTCCACGATCGCCGGTGGTCGCGCCGCGCGGCGCCAGACCATGCGCCGAATCCGCCCTCGCCGCTCGCCCGCCGTCCCGCTGTTGATCGCCGTCTGGGCCGGCGCCGCCGCGGTCCTGTGGCTGTGGTGGCACAACACCCCGTCCATCGCGGACAACAACAGCAGGATCCTCAACGCCGGCCGCATCACCGGGCTGCTCGCCGGATATCTGATGGCCCTCGTGGTGCTGCAGATGGCCCGCGTCCCCGCCCTCGAACGCCGGGTGGGATCCGACCGGGTGGCGCGCTGGCACGCGATGACCGGCCGTTACACCATCTGTCTGGTCCTCGCCCATCTCTTCCTGACGATGTGGGGCTATGCCCTGCAGTCCGGCAAAGGGCTCGGCGGGATCGTGCAGCAGACCGTCGACTCGGTCAACCAGCTGCCCGACATGGGCAAGGCCGCGATCGGCACGGGTCTGCTCGTGCTCATCGGGTTCATATCCGTCGGCTGGCTCCGCAAGCTGATCCCGTACGACACCTGGTACCACGTCCACCTGCTGACGTACGCCGCGGTGTTCCTGACGTTCTGGCACCAGCTCTCCACCGGCAACGACTTCGCGGTGGAACCGGTCGCCAAGACCGTCTGGTACGGGCTCTACGGATCGGTGACCGCGCTGGTCATCTGGTACCGAATCCTTTCTCCGATCCGGCTGAACCTGAAGCACCGGATGCGGGTCCAGGCCGTCATCGAGGAGACGCCCGGCATCGTGTCGGTGCTGATCAGCGGACGCAAGCTGCACCGGATGGGCGCCGAGGCCGGGCAGTTCTTCCGCTGGCGCTTCCTGGCTCCCGGGATGCGGTTCAGCTCCCACCCGTACTCGCTCTCGGCGGCACCCCGCCCCAACATGCTGCGCATCACCGTGAAGGCGATCGGCGACCACAGTTCCGCCCTGCGCGATCTGGAGCCGGGCACCCGGGTCTGGGCCGAGGGCCCGTACGGCGCGCTGACCGCCGGAAAGCGCAGCCGCGGCAAGGTGCTCCTGGTGGCGGGCGGCGTCGGCATCACCCCGATGCGGGCCCTGTTCGAGACCCTTCCCGGCGCGTCCGGCGACCTCACGCTGCTCTACCGGGCCAACACCACCCAGGACCTGGCCCTGTGGGACGAGCTGGCCGCCATCTCCAAGGAGCGCGGGGCACGTCTGATGTACGCGGTGAACAGCCCCGAGGGTGAGCGGCCCGACATCTCGGCGGAATCCCTGCGCCGCAAACTGCCCGACATCGACCACCACGACGTCTTCATGTGCGGGCCGCCCGGCTTCGCCCAGGAGGTGTACGCGGCACTGCGCGGCGCGGGTGTCCCCGCCCGCCGCATCCATCACGAGTCGTTCGAGATGTGAGCGACGGGAGTCAGGAACGATGAAGACAAATCACCCCATCCGGCGGTTCGTACTGGCGAGCGCCGCCACCGTGTCCGGGATCGTGCTGCTGCTGGCGCTCAAGCCGGCGACCGACCCGGCCGCCGCGTCGGCGCAGGCGGGCGCGGCGCCCCAGCAGAGCGCCACCGGGCAGGGAACGCCGCAGGGCGGCACCGCTCAGCAGTCGGGTACCGCCACCGTCCTCGGTGACGTGGTGCAGACGCAGTACGGGCCGGTCCAGGTGCAGCTCACCATGAGCGGCGGCAAGATCACCAAGGCGGACGCGGTCCAGGCACCCTCGGGCGGGACCAGCTCCCAGAAGACCGAACTCGCCGTGCCCAAGCTCAACCAGGAGGCCGTCGCCGCGGGCAGCGCCGACGTCGACACCGTCTCCGGCGCGACCTACACGAGCGAGGGCTACAAGAAGTCCCTCCAGTCGGCCCTGGACAAGGCGAAGGCCGCCGGCGGCGCATCGGGGTCCTCCGGGTCCTCGGGCAAGGCCGGGGCGTCCCCGGCGGCACCGGCCGCGCAGGCGCGCGTCGTCACCGGGACCGTGTCCGACACCCAGTACGGCCCCGTCCAGGTCCGGCTCACCCTCGACGGCAAGAAGATCACCAAGGCCGAGGCGGTCCAGGCACCCTCGGGCGGGACCAGCTCCCAGAAGACCGAACTCGCCGTGCCCAAGCTCAACCAGGAGGCCGTCGCCGCGGGCAGTGCCCAGATCGACACCGTCTCCGGCGCGACCTACACGAGCGAGGGCTACAAGAAGTCCCTGCAGTCGGCGCTGGACAAGGCCGGTGTCTGAGCCCGCGCAGGACGCACCGCAGGAGCTGCGCCACGCCGAGGAGGTGATGGGCACGGTCTTCTCCTTCGACGTGCGCGGCGGCGAACCCGATTCCGTGCGGACGGCGCTGGAGGAGGCGGTCACCCAACTGCACCGCGTGGACGCGGTGTTCAGCACCTACCGCGAGGACAGCCAGATCTCGCGGCTGGTGCGCGGAGAGCTGACCGTCGAGGAGTGCGACCCGGAGGTCGCCGAGGTGCTCGACCTGGGCGCCGAGGCGGAACGGGTCAGTGACGGCTGGTTCAGCACACGCTACGAGGGACAGCTCGACCCCACGGGGATCGTCAAGGGCTGGGCGGTGGAGCGCGCGGCCCTGAGTCTCGCCGCGGCCGGGGCGAGCGGAGTGAGCGTCAACGGCGGCGGCGACGTCCAGCTCTGCGGCGTCCCCGGGCCGCACCGCCCCTGGCGGGTGGGCGTGTCCGACCCGCTCCGCCCGGGCTCGCTCGCCGCGGTGGTCTCCGCGGCCGGCGTCGACCGGCTGGCCGTCGCGACCTCGGGCACCGCCGAACGCGGTGCTCATATCGTCGACCCGCGCACCGGGAAGTCGGCGGTCACCGACCTGGTGGCCGTGACCGTGGTGGGCCCGAATCTGATCTGGGCGGACGCCTGGGCGACCGCGGCCTTCGCGATGGGCTCGCGAGCGGGCCTCGACTGGCTGGAGTCGCTTCCCGACGTGGAGGCGCTGCTCATCACGGCCGGCAACGAGGTCCGGTGCACGGGAGGCCTCGCCCAGCGCCTGGGGTGACCGGCACCCGTTCACGGGCACGGTCCCCCGGCGCACCCGCGTCGGGGCGTACGACGGTGGAGGCGCACCCCGGAGCGGGGTGCGCCTCCACCGTCGTACGTGTCAGTGATCGTTCTGGGCCAGCCGCAGCATATGGTCGGCCAGCGCCTGGCCGCCCGTCGGATCGCGGCTGATCAGCATCAGGGTGTCGTCCCCCGCGATCGTGCCCAGGACGTCGTGCAGCTCCGCCTGGTCGATCGCCGAGGCGAGGAACTGCGCGGCGCCCGGCGGGGTGCGCAGGACCACGAGATTGGCCGAGGCCTCCGCGGAGATCAGCAGCTCCGAGGAGAGCCGGCGCATCCGCTCCTCCTTCGCCGACTCCCCCAGCGGTGCGCGCGGAGTGCGGAAACCGCCCTCGCTCGGCACCGCGTAGATGAGGTCGCCGTCGTTGTTGCGGATCTTCACCGCGTTCAGCTCGTCGAGGTCCCGGGAGAGCGTCGCCTGAGTGACGTTCAGCCCGTCGTCGGCCAGAAGTTTCGCCAACTGGCTCTGCGAGCGCACCGGTTGCCGGTTGAGGATGTCCACGATCCGGCGGTGGCGTGCGGTGCGGGTCTGCGGCACGGCAGGCCCTGCGTGCTCGTGGTCCTGCGCCTGAGTCATCGTCGTCGTCCCATTCCCGTGATCACCCGTCCCCGTTGGCTGCGTCGAGGATGCCGGGAAGGGCCCGGAGGAACGTGTCCACCTCGTCGTCGCCGAGGTTCAGCGGCGGCATCAGCCGTACGACATCGGGGGCGGGCGCGTTCACCAGGAGACCGGCGTCCTGAGCCGCCTGCTGCACCTGGGGCGCGAGCGGCTCGGTGAGCACGATACCCAGGAGCAGGCCGGCGCCTCTGACGTGGTCGATCAACGGATGGCCGGAACCGTCCCCGAGCCCCTCGATCCCGTCCCACAGCTTCTCGCCGGCGCGCTTGACGTTCTCCAGGAGTCCCTCGGACCCGATCGTGTCGAGCACGGCGAGTCCCGCCGCGCAGACGACCGGGTTGCCGCCGAAGGTCGTGCCGTGGTGGCCGGGCTTCAGCAGCCCGGCGGCGCGGCCGAAGGCGACCGTGGCACCGAGCGGCAGTCCGCCGCCGAGCCCCTTGGCGAGCGTGACGATGTCGGGCAGGACGCCTTCGTGGGCCTGGTACTCGAACCAGTGGCCGGTGCGGCCGATACCGGTCTGCACCTCGTCCAGGACGAGCAGGGCACCACGGGCCGCGGTGATGGCGCGGGCCGCCTTCAGGTAGCCGGGGGGCGGGACGACGACGCCGTTCTCACCCTGGATCGGCTCGATGATCACCAGCGCGGTGTCGTCGGTGACCGCCTGGGCGAGTGCCTGCGCGTCGCCGTACGGGACGTGCGTGACGTCGCCGGGCAGCGGCAGGAAGGGCTCCTGCTTGGCGGGCTGGCCGGTGAGCGCGAGGGCGCCCATGGTCCGCCCGTGGAAGCCGCCCGTGGTGGCGACCATGTGGGTCCGGCCGGTCAGCCGGCCGATCTTGAACGCGCCCTCGTTGGCCTCGGCGCCCGAGTTGCAGAAGTACACCCGGCCCTCGCGGCCGAAGAGCTGGAGCAGCCGTTCGGCGAGCGCGACGGGCGGTTCGGCGACGAAGAGGTTCGAGACATGGCCGAGGGAGCCGATCTGGCGGGTCACGGCCTCGACGATCGCGGGGTGGCCGTGTCCGAGGGCGTTGACCGCGATGCCGCCGACGAAGTCGAGGTACTCGTTGCCGTCGGCGTCCCACAGCTTGGTTCCGGCACCGCGGACGAGGGGCAGCCGCGGGGTGCCGTAGTTGTCCATGAGCGCGCCCTGCCACCGCTCGGTGAGCTCCGCGTTGCTCGCGCTGCCGGTCATTCGGCGTCCCCCGCTTCCTCGTCGTCCGGCACGACCATCGTGCCGATGCCTTCGTCGGTGAAGATCTCCAGCAGGATCGAGTGCTGGACCCGGCCGTCGATGACACGGGCGGTGGTGACGCCGTTGCGTACGGCGTGCAGACAGCCCTCCATCTTCGGCACCATGCCGCTGGCCAGCTCGGGAAGGAGCTTCTCCAGCTGGGTGGCGGTGAGGCGGCTGATCACCTCGTCGCTGTTCGGCCAGTCCTCGTAGAGTCCCTCGACGTCCGTGAGGACCATGAGGGTTTCGGCATCCAGTGCGGCAGCGAGTGCCGCAGCCGCCGTATCAGCATTGACGTTGTAGACATGTCCGTCGTCCTGGCTCCGGGCGATCGAGGAGACGACCGGGATGCGGCCGTCGGCGAGCAGTGCCTCGATCGCGCCCGTGTCGATCGCGGTGATCTCGCCGACCCGCCCGATGTCGACCAACTGGCCGTCGATCGTGGGCCGGTGCTTGGTCGCGGTGATGGTGTGCGCGTCCTCGCCGGTGAGGCCGACGGCGAGGGGTCCGTGCTGGTTGAGGAGTCCGACCAGTTCGCGCTGGACCTGTCCCGCCAGCACCATGCGGACGACGTCCATCGCGTCCTCGGTGGTGACGCGCAGGCCCGCCTTGAACTCGCTGACGATGCCGTGCCGGTCGAGGGCGGCGCTGATCTGCGGGCCGCCGCCGTGCACGACGACGGGCTTGAGGCCCGCGTGGTGCAGGAACACGATGTCCTGGGCGAAGGCGGCCTTCAGCTCGGCGTCGATCATGGCATTGCCGCCGAACTTGACGACGACGGTCTTGCCACGGTGCCGGGTCAGCCAGGGCAGCGCCTCGATGAGGATCTGCGCCTTGGGGAGCGCGGTGTGCTTGCGGGTCACATTGCTCATGATGAGTACGCGCTGTTCTCGTGGACGTAGTCGGCGGTGAGGTCGTTGGTCCAGATCGTGGCGGTCGCGTCGCCCGCGGCGAGGTCCGCGACGATGTGGACCTCGCGGTAGCGCATGTCGACCTTGTCGCGGTCCTCGCCGACGCCGCCGTTCTTGCAGACCCACACGCCGTTGATGGCGACGTTCAGCCGGTCCGGCTCGAAGGCGGCCCGGGTGGTGCCGATCGCGGACAGCACGCGGCCCCAGTTGGGGTCCTCGCCGTGGATGGCGCACTTGAGGAGGTTGTTGCGGGCGATGGAGCGGCCCACCTCGACGGCGTCGTCCTCGGTCGCGGCGTTGATCACCTCGACCTTGATGTCCTTGCTGGCGCCCTCGGCGTCGCGGATCAGCTGCTGACCGAGGTCGTCGCAGACCGTGCGTACGGCCTCGGCGAACTCCGCGTACTCCGGGGCGACTTCACTGGCTCCGGAGGCGAGCAGCAGCACGGTGTCGTTGGTGGACATGCAGCCGTCGGAGTCGACGCGGTCGAAGGTGGTGCGGGTGGCGTCGCGCAGCGCCCGGTCGAGGTTCTCGCTGTCCACGTCCGCGTCGGTGGTGAGCACGACGAGCATGGTGGCGAGGCCGGGGGCGAGCATGCCGGCGCCCTTGGCCATGCCGCCGACGGTCCAGCCTCCCCGCGTCACGACCGACGTCTTGTGCACGGTGTCGGTCGTCTTGATGGCGATGGCGGCCTTCTCGCCGCCGTGCGGGCCGAGTCCGGCGACGGCCAGGTCGATTCCCGGAATCAGCTTGTCCATCGGCAGCAGGACGCCGATGAGGCCCGTCGAGCACACGGCGACGCTGCCCGCGCCGGTGTCACCGAGCGCCTCGGCGACCTTCTCGGCGGTGGCGTGGGTGTCCTGGAAGCCCTTGGGTCCCGTACAGGCGTTGGCACCGCCCGAGTTGAGGACGACCGCGGTCAGCTCGCCGCTCTTGAGGACCTGTTCCGACCACAGGACCGGCGCGGCCTTCACGCGGTTGGAGGTGAAGACGCCCGCGGCGGCGCGGCGGGGCCCGTTGTTGACCACGAGGGCCAGGTCCGGGTTGCCGTTCTGCTTGATTCCCGCGGCGACTCCGGCCGCGGTGAATCCCTGTGCTGCCGTGACGCTCACGGTGCGACTCCGATCGTGGAAAGTCCCAGCTCCTCGGGGAGGCCGAGGGCGAGGTTCATGCTCTGGACGGCACCGCCCGCGGTGCCCTTGGTCAGGTTGTCGATGGCGCTGATCGCGATGATGCGGTGTGCGGCGGCGTCGTACGCGACCTGGACCTGAACGGCGTTGGAACCGTAGACGGACGCCGTGGCGGGCCACTGCCCCTCGGGGAGAAGGTGGACGAAGGGCTCGTCGGCGAAGGCCTTCTCGTAGGTTGCCCGGACTGACTCGGCGGTGACCCCCGGCTTCGCCTTGGCGCTGCACGTGGCGAGGATGCCGCGGGGCATGGGCGCGAGGGTGGGGGTGAAGGAGACGGTGACGGGCTCACCGGCGGCGGCGGTGAGGTTCTGGATCATCTCGGGGGTGTGCCGGTGGACGCCGCCGACGCCGTACGGGCTCATCGATCCCATGACCTCGCTGCCGAGCAGGTGCGCCTTGGGTGCCTTGCCGGCCCCCGAGGTGCCTGAGGCGGCGACGATCACGGCCTCGGTCTCCGCCAGCCCGGCCGCGTAGGCGGGGAAGAGGGCCAGCGAGACGGCCGTCGGATAGCAGCCGGGTACCGCGATGCGCTTGGACCCCTCCAGCGCGGCGCGGGCACCCGGCAGTTCGGGGAGGCCGTACGGCCAGGTCCCGGCGTGGGCGGAGCCGTAGAACCGCTCCCAGTCGGCCGGGTCCTTCAGCCGGAAGTCGGCGCCCATGTCGACCACGAGGACCTCGGGACCGAGCTGTTCGGCGACCTCGGCGGACTGGCCGTGGGGCAGCGCGAGGAACACCACGTCGTGGCCGCTCAGCGCCTCGGCGGTGGTCGCGGCGAGGACACGGTCGGCGAGCGGCAGCAGATGGGGCTGGATCCCGCCGAGCCGCCGGCCCGCGTTGGAGTTGCCGGTCAGGGTGCCGATCTCGATCTCGGGGTGTGCCAGGAGCAGGCGCAGCAGTTCCCCGCCCGCGTATCCACTCGCTCCCGCCACCGCCGCACGCATCGCCATGGAACCCTCCTCTTGGATGGCATGACTATACGTTTCCATGCACGTTTATGCAATCCTCCCCGGACTGCCACCGAGGGCACGCGCGACTCCGCGACGCCCCCGTCCGTCGGCACGGTGGGAATCATGCCCAGAGTCGCTGTCCCTCCACTCGGACACCACACGATCGGATCCGGTGGAACAGCACACACACTCCGGATTGATTCCTGTCAAAGCCCGGCATCACCTTCGCCGGAGGGCACCGGATGGGAACCATCCCCGCACGCGTCTCCCCCTGGGCCCCGCAGAGCTCTCCTCCTCTGGGGCACCCTCCGCCGCGGCGGACGCGCGGCGGTCCGTGGTGACGCGGCGCTCCAGGCGCGCTTCGCGACGCTGGACCGCACGGCACGGGAGAGGCCCGCGACGGAGCGGGAGGGCGCCGCGCGGGGCTCGGTCGTCGCCTGCGGGACCGCCGGTGGCGGATCCGCCGCCCGCGCCACGTTCGCGCTGGGGCCGACGGTGGTGGACGGGATGGCCGTCGTCCTGGACGGCGCCGCGATCTCGGCCCCGTCCATGAACCAGCGGCTCGGCGACGGCACCGCCGACATCTACGGAAGCTTCACCCGGGAGTCGGCCGAGCGGCTCGCCGTCGCCCTCGGCTCGGGCGCTCTCCCGGCCCCTGTGACCGTCACCGGCGTGACCCGGCTCCCGCGCTGAAGGGGTGCCGTACGAGCCGTGCGGTGAGTCCCGCCCCGAAAACCTCTGGAGGACCGCCCGTGTCATCGTCGTCGTCCGCGCACCGGAGCGCGTACGAGGTCTTCGCCGTCCTGTCGGGAATCATCCCGATCGGAGCGGCGTTCGTCCCCGGAAACTCGTTCAAGAACCGTGTCCGGGCCGCTCCGGGCGGGATCTTCCTCACCTGTTACGGGCGGTATGTCGCCCATCGGACGACGGGCACGTTCCGGTTCCCCGTCGTCATCTTCCTGATCCGTCGGCCGCGGTGATCCACCTGCTCGTCAAGGCGTTCGGGCACACGGGCGGCCAGGGCTCCCCGCCCGGCGCGAACGGCCCCTGAACGCCCGGTGCCGGCGGGCCCGGCACCCCGGGACCGGCGGCTGAGATCCCGGCGCGGGGCGGCTCGGGTGCCCCCGGCCGGCGGCCGCGGCGGGGGCGCCTCGGGTCAGGAGCGCTTGGCGTCCCGCTCCGCGTTCTTCTCCTTGATGCGTACCGTCTCCTTGCGGACGTCCGCCTGGGTGGCGCGCTCGCGCCGCAGCCACTCGGGGTCCTCCGTCTTCAGCGCCTCGATCTGCTCGGTCGTGAGGGCGTCGCTGACGCCGCCGCGGGCGAGTCCCGCGATGGAGACACCGAGCTTGGCCGCGACGACCGGCCGCGGGTGCGGGCCGGTGCGGCGCAGTTCCTGGAGCCACGCGGGCGGGTCGGTCTGCAAGGCGTTCAGCTCGGCACGAGAGACGACACCCTCCTGGAACTCGGCGGGGGTGGCCTCGAGGTACACACCCAGCTTCTTCGCCGCTGTGGCGGGCTTCATCGTCTGGGCGGTCTGGTGCGAACTCATGGGTCAAGGGTATCGAGCGCGCGGACCCCCGCCGACCATCGCCGGTACGGTGCCGCGGCCACGCCGGGTAATCTGACGTGGTGACCGGCTCCGAAGCATCCCCCTCGTTCAGGCTCGCCTACGTTCCGGGGGTGACGCCCTCGAAGTGGGTGCGGATCTGGAACGAGCGGATGCCCGGCGTGCCTCTGGCTCTCGTCCCGGTGTCCGCCGGCGAGGTGTACGACGTCCTGCGGCGCGGCGACGCCGACGCGGGCTTCGTCCGGCTGCCGGTCGACGGGACCGACCTCAGCGCGATCCCCCTCTACACCGAGACGACGGTCGTCGTGGTCCCGAAGGATCACATCGTGGCGGCGGTCGAGCAGGTCAGTGGCGAGGACCTCGCCGACGACATCGTGCTGCACCCCCTCGACGACCCGCTGGACTGGGAGCGTCTGCCGGGCAGGCCCGCGCTGGAGCGCCCCGCGGCCACCGAGGACGCCGTGGAACTCGTCGCGGCGGGCATCGGGGTCGTGGTCGTGCCGCAGTCCCTCGCCCGTCTGCACCACCGCAAGGACCTCACGTACCGGACGGTCACGGACGCCCCCGAGTCACGGGTCGCGCTGGCCTGGCCCGAGGAGCGGACCACCGATCTGGTGGAGGACTTCATCGGCATCGTGCGCGGACGCACGGCCAACAGCACCCGAGGGCGTTCCCAGACCCCGCCCGCGGCGGCGCAGAAGGACCGGGGCGCGGCGAAGTCCGCCCCCCGGAAGTCGGACTCGGGCGGCGGCGCCCGGCGCAAGCCCGCGCCCGGCAAGACCGGCGGCAAGGGCGGCGGCGGCAGGGCCGCGGCCAAGAACACCCGGGGCGGCGGCACCGGCGGCCCGAAGGGCG
This sequence comes from Streptomyces sp. NBC_00659, assembly GCF_036226925.1. NCBI lineage: Bacteria > Bacillati > Actinomycetota > Actinomycetes > Kitasatosporales > Streptomycetaceae > Streptomyces > Streptomyces sp. NBC_00659. Next base: position 2,178,468 of record NZ_CP109031.1, read on the forward strand.
GCGCGAAGCGCGGCAAGCCCCGCCGCAGTTCCTGACCGGGCTCCGGCCCGGCCCTGCCCCGGAAGGCGACCGGGACGGCAGGACAGAGGGAGGCCGGCGCGCGTCGACGGGGCGCGCCGCATCGGACGGGACGGAGAGCGGGACGGCATGGGCGAGTTCTGGCCGGTCGAGGACGTGCTGACGTACCTGGGCGGAAACTGGCGGGTCGAGCGCACCGTACGGGACCTCGCGAGCGACGCCGAAGGGCGCTTCACCGGCACGACGGTGTTCGAGCCGCTGGAGGAGGGCGGGCTGCTGCACCGGGAGTCGGGCACGTTCGTGTGGCAGGGCGTCGCGCGGCCCGCCGAACGGACACTGCGGTTCCTGCCGGGCCAGGGCCCCGGGAGCGCGCTCGTACGGTTCTCCGACGGCCGCCCGTTCCACGACCTGGACCTGACGACCGGGCGGTACGTCGCCGACCACCCCTGCGCCGCGGATCTCTACCGGGGCGAGTTCACCGTCCGGGACGAGCACCACTGGCGGTCCGTCTGGCGGGTCCGGGGACCCGCGAAGGACCTCGTGCTCACCACCGGTTACGCGCGCCCGATCTGAGCGGGCGCCCCGTCGACGCGCAGGTTCCAGCGGCCCGCCCGGCCCGTCACGGTGATCGCCGACAGCGGACGGACGTCGATGTTCCAGTACGTCGACGGCGGCGCCTTCAGCGCGTAGACCAGCGCGGCCCGTACCACCGACGGCTCGGCCACCGCGACGATGCTGCCGCCGTCCTCCCCCGGCCGGGTGTCGAGCCAGGCACCGACCCGGGCGATGAAGGTCAGCAGGCTCTCACCGCCGTGGGGCGTGGAGCGCGGATCGGACAGCCAGGAGTCCACGGCCTCGGGCTCGCGGGCCATGGCCTCGCCGAGGGTGAAGCCTCGCCAGCGGCCCATGTCGCAGTCACGCAGCGCGAGCTGAACCAGTGGCGCGTAGCCGAGGACGTCACCGGTGGCCCGGCTGCGGGGTGTCGGCGCGCAGTAGCGCAGCTCGGCCGCCGCCAGTGGCAGCAGCCCCGCGGCGGCGCGCTGGGCTTCCTCCCATCCCGCCTGGTCCAGCGGCCGGTCGTCCTCGAAGCGCTCCGCCAGCAGCGCGGAGCTGCGCGCGGCGGCGACGAACGTGACCCGAAGATGCATGCGCAGATCGTGGAGCGCCGGACTCCGCAGGTCAAGGGTGTCACGCAGAGTATCCGAATATTCACGGAACATCGGCTTCTGGCCTGTGCACCGACAGTGCCGACGCTCTGTACCCACTCCCGCCGTTGCGCCCCCGCGGCTCCCCGTGGCGCGACGTCCCGCCGCCTCCGCTCAGGCCCGCACCTCGTCGTACGCCGCCGTCAGTCGTCGTACGCCCTCCGTGATCTCCTCCGTCCCCGCCACCGCCGCGAAGCTCAACCGGATCTGGGCGGCCGGGGGTTCGGCGCTGTAGTAGGGGCGGCCGGGAGTCACGGCCACCCCCGCGCGCAGGGCGGCGGCGACGAGCGCGGACTCGTCGGTGCCGTCGGGCAGCCGCGCCCACAGGTGGTAGCCGCCGAACGGGATGTGGGGCAGGGCGAGTTCGGGGAGCCGCAGCCGCAGTGCGGCGGTCATGGTGTCCCGCCGGACCTTCAACTCGGCCGACACGGTGCGCAGATGACGCGGCCAGGCCGGCGAGCCGACGAGTTCGAGCGCGGCCTCCTGGAGCGGGCGCGGCACGAAGAAGGTGTCGACGACCTGGATGGCGCGCAGTCGCTCCAGTACCGGACCGCGTGCGGCCAGGGCGCTCACCCGGAAGCTCGGCGAGGTCGCCTTGGTCAGGGAACCGACGTGCACCACGACTCCGTCGGGGTCCTCGGCGGCCAGCGGCCGCGGCAGCGGGCCCGCGTCCTCGTGCACCAGGCGGCGTACGAAGTCGTCCTCGACGACGAAGGCTCCGGCGTCCCGCGCGATGCGCAGCACCTCGCCGCGCCGCTCGGGCGCGAGCACGGCGCCGGTCGGATTCTGGAACAGCGGCTGGCAGACGAAGACCCGGGAGCCGGTCGCCCTGAAGGCGTCGGCCAGGAGCCCGGGTTTCACGCCGTCGGGGTCCACCGGGACCGGAACGGGGCGAAGACCGGCGGCGCGGGCGATGGCCAGCATGCCCGGATACGTGGGCGACTCGACCAGAACCGGGGCGCCGGGCGGCGCGAGCGCGCGCAGGGCGGTCGTCAGGGCGGTCTGGCCGCCGGCCGCGACCAGCACCTCGGCGGCGCCGATCGCCCCGCCGATACCGCGCGCGAACCACTCGCGCAGTTCGGGCAGTCCCTCCATGGGCGGCCGTGACCAGGCCCCGGGGCGACGGCCGGCCCGGGAGAGGGCCGCGCCCATCGCCCGCTCCGGCTGGAGCGAGGGGTGCAGATAGCCGCCGTTGAACTCGACGACGCCGGGGGGCGGCGCGGCGAGCGAGGCGAGGACGCCGGAGGCGTCAACGGTGCGCGGGACGGCCTCCGTCGCGGCGTCCGCGCTGAGCGCGACCTCCTGCCAGGAGGTGTCCCCGGTGGAGGTGACGGCGGGCCGGGGCCTCGCCCGGAAGGCGCCCGCGCCGGGCCGGGTGATCACGAGCCCCTCGGCGGCCAGTTGCGCCAGCGCCCGTGACACGGTCACCGGGCTCACGCGGAACCGTTCGACGAGCGCCCGGCTGGACGGCAGCTTTCCACCTGGAGAGTAGCGATTCAGCTCCTGTCGCAGCTGATCCGCCAGATCGCCCACACTGCTACGCTCTTGCATGAGAGCAGAGAGTAGCGCTATCGACCGGACCGGGATAGCGGTCAGCACCGGCATCGAGCCCCCGGCCTCCGCCCCGCCCCGGAGCCCCGCTCCGGCGGACCGCCGTTCGGGCACCCTTCAGGCGGCCCTGGGGGTCACCGCCTTCTCCCTCACCTTCCCCGCGACAGCCTGGGGCCTGGAGGGCTTCGGCCCCTGGTCGCTGGTGACCGTGCGCTGTGTCCTGGCGGCGCTCCTCGCGGGCGGCTGCCTCCTCGCGCTGCGGGTCCCCCGGCCCGCCCGGCGGCATCTGGCGGGCCTCGCCGTCGTCGCCGCCGGTGTCGTCCTCGGCTTCCCGCTCCTGACGACACTCGCCCTGGGGACGTCGACCACCGCCCACGCGGCCGTCGTCGTCGGGCTGCTGCCGCTGACGACGGCGCTGTTCTCGGCGCTGCGCACCGGCGCGCGGCCGTCGCGGACGTTCTGGGTGGCGGCCTGCGCGGGCGCCGCGGCCGTGATCGCGTTCACCGTGCAGCAGAGCGGCGGTGCCCTGACCGGTGCGGACGCCTATCTCTTCGGGGCCCTGCTGATCTGCGCGGCGGGCTACACCGAGGGCGGCCGGCTGGCCCGGGTGATGCCGGGCTGGCAGGTCATCGGCTGGGCCCTGGTCCTGTGTCTGCCGCTCAGCGTTCCGGGCGCGCTGCTGGCGCTGTCGTACGAACCGGTGGAGCTGACGGCGCACAGCCTGACCGGGCTGCTCTGGGTCGCGGTCGGTTCGCAGTTCCTCGGCCTGGTCGTCTGGTACCGGGGGATGGCGTCGATCGGGATTCCCAAGGCCAGCCAGTTGCAGCTGGCTCAGCCGCTGCTCACACTGGTGTGGTCGGTACTGCTCCTGGGCGAGCGGCTCACCCCGGCGGCACCCCTGACAGCGGCCGCCGTCCTCGTCTGCATCGCCCTGACCCAGCGGGCACGGGGCTGACCCGCACGAACAGGCCGCACCGACCCGCGCCCCGGGCCTTTCGACCCAGGGCCACGAACCGTTGCTCCCGTACAGGCGAGGAGACCGTTCAGATGCACGCAACCAAAGGCGACCAGCTGGTGCAGCACGGCAGGACCGTCGGCCAGCACGACAAGGTCGCGGAGATCACCGAGGTCATGGGAGCCGAAGGCTCTCCCCCCTACCGCGTGCGGTTCGAGGACGGTCACGAGGCCGTGTGCTCGCCGGGCCCGGACTCCGAGATCCGCCACCGGGACATGCCGCCGCGGTAGAACGGCGGGAGCGGACGCCGGGATGCCGGCGTCCGCTCAGCGCGGGGGCTTCGCCGGCTGCCGGTAGTGGTCTGCGACGACCCGTGCCATCGCGCCGGTCCGGTCGACGCCCGCCTCCGAGGCCGCGAAGAAGACATGCCCGCGCACTTCGGCGTGGCCGCGGGCGAGGGTGAGATGCCGGGAGAGTTCGGCCGGGTCCCGCCAGGCGGCCGGCTGCGCCGGGTCGCCCGCCTTGTAGAGCGCCTCGCCCGCGTACAGGTGTACGCCCGTACCCCGGGTGACCCGCGCCCACCAGGGCAGCAGCTTCGCGTAGTCGGCGGCGGCGAAGCCGATGTTCCAGTAGAGCTGGGGGCAGATGTAGTCCACCCAGCGCCGCCCGACCCATTTCCTGGTGTCGGCGTACAGGTCGTCGTAGGTCTCGACGCCGGCCCGGGTCGGCGAGCCGAGCGGGTCGGTCGACGCGTTGCGCCAGACGCCGAAGGGGCTGATCCCGAAGCGGACCCCGGGGCGGGCCTTCTTGACGCCCTCCGCCATCTCCTGCACCAGCCGGTCGATGTTGTGGCGCCGCCAGGCCGCCCGGTCCGGGAAGCCCGCGCCGTGTTCGGCGTACGCCGCGTCGTCGTCGAAGCGCTCGCCGGGCACCGGGTAGGGGTAGAAGTAGTCGTCCCAGTGCACGCCGTCGACGGGGTACCGGCGCACCGCGTCGAGCATCGCGGCCCGGACGAACGTACGGACCGGGGGCAGTCCGGGGTTGTAGTAGAGCTTCCCGCCGTACCGCACGGTCCAGTCCGGGTGGAGACGCGCGGGGTGCGAGGGGGCGAGCCTGCCGGGGTCCGGCTGTCCGGACACGCGGTACGGGTTGAACCAGGCGTGCAGTTCCAGACCGCGCGCGTGGGCCTCGCGCACGGCGGTGCCCAGCGGGTCCCAGCCGGGATCCTTGCCCTGGACGCCGGTCAGGTAGCGGGACCACGGCTCGTACGGCGAGGGCCACAGCGCGTCGGCGGCGGGACGGACCTGGAGGAACACGGTGTTGAGGCGCAGGCGTACCGCCGTGTCCAGATGGCCGACGAGTTCGGCGCGCTGGCGTGCGGGGCTCAGGCCGGTGCGGGAGGGCCAGTCGCGGTTCGAGGCGGTCGCGAGCCACATGCCGCGCATGGCGCGCGGGGCCGCCGACCGGTGCGGTGGGGCCGCGTCCCGGGCGGCCGCGGCGTCCCCCGCCGTGCCGAACCCCGACAGCGTCGCGAGCGCGGCCGCCGCGAACGTCCGGCGTGGCAGTCGCCCCATACCCCTACCCCCTACGCTGCGAATCCGTCCGGTCACACGCCGTACCGGAACCCAGCATGCACCACCCCGACGATCGATCATCGATACTTGGGAGTAACGTGCACGTTCGGAGCAGGGCCCGAACAACGGACTACCTGCCGGGCCGTACGGATCAGCGAAGGGGACGATGTGACCGACATCGAACGCGTCGGAGTGGTGGGCTGCGGCCAGATGGGAGCGGGCATTGCCGAGGTGTGCGCCCGCGCCGGACTGGACGTCAAGGTCGCCGAGACCACCGGCGAAGCCCTGGAGATCGGCCGGACCCGGCTCTTCTCCTCCCTGTCCAAGGCGGCCGGGCGCGGAAAGATCTCCGAGGAAGAGCTCAAGGCCACCCAGGACCGGCTGAGCTTCACCACGGACCTCGGCGAGTTCGCCGACCGTGACCTGGTGATCGAGGCCGTCGTCGAGAACGAGCAGGTGAAGACCGAGATCTTCCAGGTGCTCGACCAGGTGATGACCAGGCCGGACGCGATCCTGGCCTCCAACACCTCCTCGATCCCGCTGGTGAAGCTGGCCGTCGCGACCTCGCGTCCCGACCAGGTCATCGGCATCCACTTCTTCAACCCGGCCCCGGTGCAGCAGCTCGTGGAGCTGATCCCGGCGCTGACCACCTCCGAGGGCACCATCAGCCGCGCCCAGCTGTTCGCCGAGAAGGCGCTCGGCAAGCACGCGATCCGCGCCCAGGACCGCTCGGGCTTCGTCGTCAACGCGCTGCTGATCCCCTATCTCCTGTCCGCGATCCGGATGTTCGAGTCGGGCATGGCGAGCCGCGAGGACATCGACAACGGCATGGAGATGGGCTGCGCCCACCCGATGGGCCCGCTCAAGCTGTCCGACCTGATCGGCCTCGACACCGTGGCCTCGGTCGCGTACTCGATGTACGAGGAGTACAAGGAGCCGCTGTACGCCGCTCCCCCGCTGCTCCAGCGCATGGTCGACGCCGGCCGCCTCGGCCGCAAGTCCGGCTCGGGGTTCTACACCTACGGCTGACCAGGCCGAACATCGACGGAACACCCGCTCCGCTCACCGGAGTTCGCACGGGCCCGGCACCTTCTGTGGTGCCGGGCCCGCGGCGTTCACACGCCGTGTGCGTGCCGGGCCCGCATATGCCTGGCGCACACTCTCCCCACGTGCCCACCAGGCGAGTTGACTTTCCGTGCACAGACAAGGGATGTGCCGACCACGGAAAGGAGCGGACTCGTGACCGCCGACCCCGAGCATCCCGCGGCACCGAAGGAACTCGCGGAGTTACGCCGGTCTCTCGAAGTGGGGTTCACCCGCATCGAGGGAGGACTGGCGCTGCTCACCCAGCGCGACGACCAGACGGCCAAGGACCTCGATGACCTCAGCACCCGGATCGTCGCGCTCGAACACACCCGCTGGCCACTGCCCACCGTCGCCGTCGTCGCGGCCGTGGGCGCGCTGGCCGTGGCGGTCTGGCAGGCTCTGGGGCACTAGGCCCAGGGGGCTGTGAGGGGGGACCGGATCAGGGCAACGCGTCCTGCCCGAGCCTGAGATGGTGCAGGAGGAGCAGTGCGGCCGCCATGTTGGCGGCCGGGACCTCACCGCGGGCGACCATGTCGGGAACGAGCTTCAGGGGAACCCACTCCCGGCGGTCCGACTCGAAGTCGTCCACGGGGTGTCCGATGTACGCGCCCTCGTCGGCCCAGTAGATGTGATGCCGGGCGTCGGTGAGCCCGTTGGAGGGCTCGACACTCATCAGATGCCTCAGGGGTCCCGGCCGCCACCCGGTCTCCTCCTCCAGTTCGCGGGCCGCCGCCACGGCGATGTCCTCGCCGTCCTCCACGACGCCCGCCGGGAGCTCCCATCCCCAGCTGTCGGTGATGAAGCGATGCCGCCACAGGAGCAGCACCTCGTTGGCGTCGTTCACCACCGTGGCCACGGCGACGGGCCGCAGCCGTATCAGGAAGTGATCGAGATGCCGCCCGTCCGGCAGCTCCACATCCGCGAGATTGACGCTGAACCAGCGATTTTCATACACAGTTTGTTCGTTCTGTTTCGTCCACTGCACGGTTCTGCCACCTTCCGCCGAGTGATGGCAATATCGCAGCAGCCGCGTTCCGACAGCAGGGCTCACTGGGGTCGGGGCGCAGCACAGCGGCGCCTGAACACGGCCGGACGAAACGGTGGCCCGCGTTCAGGCGCCGCTCGTGCCTCGGCGCTCCGGCGCGGCCGGTGAAACGGCTTGCCGGACTGCTCCCTACAGCGGTACGCGCAGTGCGCCGTCGATGAGTTCGGCTGCCTCGGTCGTGCCCGAACAGCCGCTGCGCACCAGGTGTTCGCGTACCGCGCGCAGTCTGTCGCGCAGCCGCTGGGACTCCATCCCCCGTGCCTGCTCCGCCATCCGGACGGCCGTCGCCACCGCTTTGTCGGCGTTGCCCTGGCGCAGTTCGATCTGGCTGAGCATGGCGAGCCGGTGCACACGCCCCCGGTCGTGCGCCGGAGTGTCGACCGCGGCCGCCGCGTGCTCCGCGGCGGCCACCAGGTCGCCGAGGCTGAGCAGGGCCTCCGCCACCTGTACGTTGACCAGTCCCGGCTGGACATAGCCGGTCTCGTCGGGCTCGTAACCGCGCCGGATACGCTCGGCGGCCTGCTCGGCACGCCGTATGCAGGACAGCGCGCTGCTGCCGTCGCCGAGGTGTGCGTACGCCTTGGCCTGCATGGCGTAGAGGTCGGAGGCGAGGGCCGGGGTGATGTGGCGCCCCGCCGCTCGCAGCGCGGCCTCGGCGAAGGCGACCGCCTGCCGGTACTCGCGCATGAACAGCGACTGGTTGACCAGCAGCGCTATCACGTACGCTCCAAGTCCCCTGTCCCCACTGGCTTTCGCCAGACGCAGTGCCTGGTGGAAGTAGCGCTGCGCGAGTCCGTGCGCGTCGGAGTCGTAGGCGCAGATGCCCGCGATGGCCACCAGACCGCCCGTCGCACGGTGGAGTTGGCGCCCGGTGGCATCGGTGTAGCTGCCGCGCAGCAGGGGGGCGGTCTCGGAGTTGAGGAAGCCGACGATCCGGGTGCGGGTCGCTATGCCGCCGGCCTTGCGGTACATCTGCTCGTAGTGGGCCCGCGCCGCGCGCAGCATCTCGATGTCGGCCATGCTGACCTGATGGCGCCCGCCGCGGGAGACGTCCACGTCCTCGGGCGGGTTCTCCCACTCCCACACGGGCATCACGGCCGGGGTTCCGGTGACGGCCGGGGCGCCGAGTATGTGCGGGCGCTGCTGTTCGTCGGAGCGCCACAGAGCGGTGGCGCGTTCGACGAAACCCGAGAGCGAGCCGGCGTGCGGGGTGGAGGGCTCGCCGGGGACCCCGAGGCCGATGTCGTCGAGCGTGACCGGCCGGTGCAGGCGTCCCGCGAGCACCTCGCAGATCAGGTCGGGCACCTGACCACGCGGTCGCTGGCCCTTCAGCCACCGTGCCACGGCGGTGTGTTCGTAGCGCAGGGCCAGACCGCGGGCCCGGCCCGCCTGGTTGACGTGGGCGGCGAGTCCCGCGTGCGATATGCCCGCCTCGTCGAGGATCGAGTCGAGCAGAGTGTTGGGCTGCATGGGAGGCCCCCCAGTGGCTCGTTGCCGACGGCGCCGGTCAGGCCCGACCGCGCCCGGCCGCATCAGAGAGAGTAGTGCGTCCCCTTTCACACGGGGTGTGATGGGAATGCCCGTATCCGCGCTGTGCGCGCGCTGTCGCGGAGAGTTTCGCCCCGGTTGACTGAAATGCCTCGCAAGAGGCCGGCCGGGCCGCCGGGCTCCCCCTCGTACAGTACGGCGGCCCGCTCCGCGCCGTCCGCCCGGCCGCCTGCCCGACACTCCGTGGCCGGGCGGACGGCAGAGCCGGTTCGGCCGGGGCGACCGCGGGACTCCGGTCGTCCGGGTGCGGGTCCCGTGGCCGGTCGCCCCGGCCGGGACGGCGAAGCGCGACCGGTGGCCGCCCGTGCTCGCCGCGCGCTAGTGCCGCGTCAGTCAAGGTTTGCCCTTTGAGGAGCGGCGTCCGGTGCGTGCTCTCGGCGTGCCGGCCGAAAGTCCTCGTACTGGACGTACTTGGGCTTTCGGCCGGTGCGGCGAGAGGGCGTGCCGGGCGTCGCGACGGGGCGAACCTTGGCTGACGCGGCACTAGCGAGGCACGTACTGGGACACACGGCCCGGCTTCAGGGCGAGGGGACGGCGGTCGTTGTGGAGCACCAGGAGGGCCACGTCGTCGGCGGGCCGGCCGCCGGTGTGGCTCAGCAGGCCGGTGAGCACCGAGCGCAGCACGGCCTGCGGTACGACGGGTCCGTCGCGGACGGCCGCGGTGAGCGCCGGCAGCAGCGGAAAGAACCGCCCCCGGGTGTCCCGCGCGTCCTCGGCACCGTCGGTGTGCAGGAAGAGACCCTCGCCGGGCCGGAGCCGGCCGCAGGATTCGGCCGGGAGACGGGCCGGCAGCGGGAACGGCCCGAGCGGGGGCAGTGGTTCGGCGCGGACGAGTGGCTGCACGCGGCCCCTGGTGAGCAGATACGGCCACGGGTGGCCGCAGTTGAGGGCGTGCACCTCGCCGTCCCCGCGGATCTCCAGGAGCAGGACGGTGACGAACTCCTCGGCGGTGTCGCTGTCGGAGCCGGGCCCGGAGGAGGGGTGTCCGGCCCGGTCCCGCTCGCACAGGTGCCGGGCCAGCGCCCGCTCCAGTCTTCTGAGGACGTCGCCGAGTTCGTCTTCGTCGTGCGCGGCCTCGCGGAAACTGCCGAGGACGGCGGCGACGGTCCCGATGGCCCCCAGTCCGTGCCCGCGCACGTCCCCCATCACGACCCTCACACCGTGCTCGGTGGCGATCGCCTCGTACAGATCGCCGCCGATGCTGGCGCCCTGGTCCGCGGAGAGCTGGGCCGCCGCGATGTCCAGCCCGTCGATACGCGGTGGCAGCGGGCGCAGCAGGACGCTCTGAGCGGCTCCCGCGACCTTGCGGATCTGCCGGAGCTCACGCAGCAGCACTCTTCTGACGTGGAGTATCAGACCGGCTCCGACCGCGAAGAAGACGGCGCTGGTGACGACGCGGGCGCCGAGCCCGTTCTCCTGAGCGAGCGGACAGGCCATCGTGTACGAGATCGCCAGCGCGCCCCAGACCGCGGGCAGCCCCAGGTTCACCGCCCGGCGCAGCGGTGGCCGGTCGGCGGTGCGCAGGACCCGGTGGCCGGGCGCGCCACGTCCGCACACCGCGCGGGTGAAGCCGAGGCAGGACCGGCGACCGCGCACCGCCCGGTCGAATCCGGCTCTCAGCCGGTCACGTCGGCGACGCGGGCCGGGGACCGCCCGGGCCGGGTTCCGCGAATGCGTGTGGAGCGTCGCCCTGCGGGGAGCCCCAGCCTTGATACGGATCATGCCGATTGGCCCCCCAATAGGCACCTGACAGCGCAGACGGCCTCGGAGAGACCGCTCCGATTCTGTCGACCGCCCGGCCCGCCCGGGCCCGATCTCCCGGGCATGTCACCCGAATGAGTGAGGTGTCTTCGGAGACCCGCATTTATGCAGGCAGGGGCCACGGAACGGCCGGGCAGGAGCCACGGAACCCCCGTACAGGAGGTGGTGGAACCCGCTGAAACAGGTGCGGGGAACCGTGCGCCAGGCCGCGAAACGATCCGCGGCCCCTTCACGGCGCACAGTTCCCCGGCACACCCGGTGGAGCGGTCAGGCTCCGCGCAGCACCGCCCCCGTGCGCTCTGCGGCGAGCGCCACCGCCGCGTCGCGGGCCGCGGAGGCCTCGTCGACGGTCAGCGTGCGGTCGGCGGCACGGAACCGCAGCGCGTAGGCGAGGGACTTCTTGTCCGCGCCGAGCTGCTCGCTCTCGTACTCGTCGAACAGCCGGATGGACTCCAGGAGTTCACCCGCGCCCTCGTGCAGGGCCGCCTCGACGTCCGTGTGCGGGACGCTCTTGTCGACGACAAGGGCGACGTCCTGCGTGGCGACCGGGAAGGTCGAGATCTTCGGGCCCTTGGGGTGGCCCGAGCTCGCCCGCTCCAGCGCGTCCAGGTCCAGCTCCATCGCGCAGGTGCGCGCGGGCAGGCCCAGCGTCTTCAGGACACCGGGGTGCAGCTCACCGGCGTACCCGATGACCTGTTCCGCGCCGTCCACGACGACCGCGAGCTCGGCACAGCGGCCCGGGTGCCACGGCCCGTACTGACCGGAGCGGACGAGGAGTTCGGTCCCCGACTCGCGGGCCAGGGTGCGCGCGGCCTCGATCGCGTCGGCCCAGTCGGCCGGGCGCCCCTTGCCCCACCAGCCGGCCTGCTCACGGGCGCCCGCGAGGACGACGGCGGCGTGCCGGGGCTGGGCGGGAAGCGCGGCGGTCAGGGCCGCGACGTCCTCGTCGGTGGGACGGTGGTCGACGGGCAGCCGCCCGGCGACACGCAGTTCCTCCCGGGGGTGGAAGACCAGGCCGGTCTCGAAGAGCGCCAGGTCGTGGCTGCCGCGTCCGTCGTTGCGGCGCAGGGCGTGCAGCAGGCCCGGCAGCAGCGTCGTACGGAGCGCGGGCTCCTCGTCGGAGAGCGGGTTGACCAGCTTGACGACCTTGCGCTTCGGGTCGTCCTCGGCGAGGCCGAACTGGTCGAAGACGTGCTCGCCGATGAACGGGTAGTTCAGCGCCTCGACGTATCCGGCGCCGGCCAGCGCGCGGCCGGCCCGGCGGTGCAGCCGCTGCCGGTCCGTGAGGCCGAGGCCCGCCGGGGGCTTGGGCAGGGTGGAGGGCAGGTTCTCGTAGCCCTCGAGCCGGATGACCTCTTCCGCGAGGTCGTTCGGGTCGGTCAGGTCGGGCCGCCAGGACGGCACGGTGACGATCAGCTCGTCCTGCCCGTAGACGTCGCAGCCGACCTCCTGGAGGCGGCGTACGACGGTCTCGCGTCCGTACGCGACACCGGCCACCTTGTCCGGGTGGTCGGCCGGGATGGTGATGGTGTGCGGCGCGGACGGCGCGATCACCTCGGTGACCCCGGCGTCGGCGGTGCCGCCCGCGAGGAGCACGAGGAGGTCGACGGTCCGCTGGGCCGCGGCCGAGGTGGCCTCGGGGTCGGCGCCGCGCTCGAAGCGCTTGGACGCCTCGGAGGCCAGCTTGTGACGGCGGGCCGTGCGCGCGATGGTGATCGGGTCGAAGTGCGCGGCCTCGATGACGACCTCGGTGGTGGTGCCCTCGGTGTCGTCGATCTCGGTGTGGGCGCCGCCCATGACGCCCGCGAGGCCGATGGGGCCGCGGTCGTCGGTGATCACCAGGTCGCCGGCGTCCAGCGTGCGCTTGACTCCGTCGAGGGTGGTGAGCTTCTCGCCCTGCTCGGCCCGGCGCACGCCGATGGTGCCCTGGACCCGGCTGCGGTCGTAGGCGTGCAGGGGCTGGCCGAGCTCCAGCATCACGTAGTTGGTGATGTCGACGGCGAGCGAGACCGGGCGCATGCCGGCCTTCTGGAGCCGGCGGCGCAGCCAGATCGGGGACTGCGCGTCGGGGTCCAGGCCGGTCACCGTGCGCGCGGTGAAGCGGTCGCAGCCCATCGGGTCGGAGATCTGCACCGGGTGGCCGAACGCGTTCGGGGCCGGTACGTCGAGCAGCGCGGGGTCGCGCAGCGACAGGCCGTAGGCGGTGGCGGCCTCGCGGGCCACACCGCGCAGCGACAGGGCGTAGCCGCGGTCGGGCGTGACGGCGATGTCGAGGACCTCGTCGACGAGCTGGAGCAGCTCGATCGCGTCGGTGCCGGGCTCCATCTCCGGCGGCAGCACGATGATGCCGCCGCTGCCGTCGTCGCCCATGCCCAGCTCGTCGCCGGAGCAGATCATGCCGTGCGAGGTCTTGCCGTACGTCTTGCGCGCGGCGATCGCGAAGTCGCCGGGCAGGACGGCGCCGGGCAGGACCACGACGACCTTGTCGCCGACGGCGAAGTTGCGCGCGCCGCAGACGATCTCCTGGGGCTCACCGGTGCCGTTGGCGGTGCCGACGTCGACGGTGCAGAAGCGGATGGGCTTCTTGAACTCCGTCAGTTCCTCGATCGTGAGCACCTGGCCGACGACCAGGGGGCCCTTGAGGCCGGCGCCGAGCTGCTCGACCGTCTCGACCTCGAGGCCTGCCGAAATGAGCTTGGCCTGGACGTCACGCCCGGTCTCCGTCGCCGGCAGGTCGACGTACTCCCGCAGCCAAGAAAGCGGGACCCGCATCAGATCTCCATCCCGAACGGCCGGGTGAACCGGACGTCACCCTCGACCATGTCTCGCATGTCTTCAACGTTGTGACGGAACATCAGCATCCGCTCGATGCCGAACCCGAAGGCGAATCCGCTGTACTTCTCCGGGTCGACGCCACAGGCGACCAGCACCCGCGGGTTGACCATGCCGCAGCCGCCGAGCTCGATCCAGCCCTCGGAGGAGCAGGTCCGGCAGGGGCGGTCGGGGTTGCCGACGGACTCGCCCTTGCAGACGTAGCAGAGCATGTCCATCTCGGCGGACGGCTCGGTGAAGGGGAAGTAGTTCGGGCGCAGCCGGGTCTTCATGTCCGAGCCGAAGAGCGACTGGACCATGTGGTCCATGGTGCCCTTGAGGTCGGCCATGGTCAGGCCCTCGTCGACGGCCAGCAGCTCGATCTGGTGGAAGACCGGGGTGTGCGTGGCGTCGAGCTCGTCCGTGCGGTAGACGCGGCCGGGGCACACGACGTAGACGGGCGGCTCCCGGTCGAGCAGGGCGCGGGCCTGCACCGGCGAGGTGTGGGTGCGCAGCACGACACCGGACTCGTCGCCGTGGGTGCCCTCGGGGCCCTGGACGAAGAAGGTGTCCTGCATCTGCCGGGCCGGGTGGTCGGGCGTGAAGTTGAGGGCGTCGAAGTTGAACCACTCCGCCTCGACCTCGGGGCCCTCGGCGACCTCGTATCCCATGGACACGAAGACGTCCGCGACCCGCTCCATCATGGTGGTGAGCGGGTGCCGTGCGCCGGACGGTACGCGGTCGTACGGCAGGGTGACGTCCACCGCCTCCTCGACCAGTACGCGCGCGTCGCGCTCGGCCTCCAGTTCGGCCTGGCGGGCGGCGAGGGCCTTGTTCACGGCGCCGCGGGCCTGGCCGACGAGCTTGCCGGCCGCGGCCTTGGCCTGCGGGGGCAGTGCGCCGATCTCGCGGTTGGCGAGGGCCAGCGGAGAGGTGCCGCCGGTGTGGGCGACCTTGGCCTCCTGGAGCGCGTCGAGGTCGCCGGCGGCGGCGAAGGCGGCGAGCGCCTCGTCCCGCATGCGCTCGATCTCTTCCGGTTTCAAGGCCTCGACCTCTACAGGGTCGTACGACTTATTAGGTGCCGACATCTCTTCCCGTGCTTCCGGTTGGCTGGCTGAGGGTCCCCGTCATCGACTCGGAGACGAATCGTCCGCAGATGAGAGGACGCAAAGGTGCCAAAGGCCGAGTCTAACGGGGGTGGGGGCCTGCCCAGGACTGGGCGTCCTCGCGGTGCTCCCGTGCGGATGCGCCCGTGGGGGCCGCTGTGGCGTTACAGAAGGTACGCCGGGGTGCCCACGGGCAACGTAAATCGGAACTCCGCTCCCCCGCCGGGGGCGCGGCCGACCGTGATGGTGCCGCCGTGGGCTTCGACGATGCCCTTGACGATGTAGAGCCCGAGGCCGGTGCCGCCGCGCTTGCTGCCCCGCCAGAAGCGGGTGAAGACGCGGTTCATGGACTCCTCCGGGATTCCGGTGCCCTCGTCGCTCACGGTGACCGACGTGACGGCGTTCGCCGTGCCCTCCTCGTCCGGCCGCTCGCGCGGGGAGGTGGAGGGTGCCACGTCAATGGTGACGGTTCCCTCGCCGTGGCGCACCGCATTTTCGATCAGGTTGCTGAGCACCTGGTCGACCTTGTCGGGGTCGGCCCAGAGGGCGGGCAGGGGCTGCTCGATGCGCAGCAGGAAGCGGTCGGCGGGCTGGCCCGAGGCGACGTACGCCTGGATGTGCCGGCCCACGGCGGCGCCGATGTCGACGGGCTGGCGGCGCAGTTCGAGGCGACCGGAGTCGATGCGGGAGATGTCGAGGAGCTCGGCGATGAGCCGGGTGACGCGGTTCGCGTCGGCGTCGACGGTCTCCAGCATCAGTTTCTTCTGGTCGTCGGTGAAGCGTTCCCATTTGGCGAGCAGGGTCGCGGTGAAGCCCTTGACGGAGGTGAGCGGCGAGCGCAGTTCGTGGGCGACCGTGGCGATCAGCTCGGCGTGGCTGCGCTCGGTGCGGCGGCGGGCCTCGGTGTCGCGCAGGCAGACGACGACCCGGCGGACCGGTCCGGTGGGGTGGGTGCGCACATAGCGGGCGGAGACGAGGATCTCGCGGCCGCCGGGGAGCAGCAGGTTCCGTTCGGGCTGGCCGTTGCGGATGGCGAGTCCGCCGTAGGGGTCCGTGAGCTGCCACCAGCGCCGGCCCTCGAGGTCTTCCAGCGGGAGGGCCGCTTCGAGGCGGCGGCCGAGGGCCTCGGCGGCGGGGACCGCCGTGATCCGGGCGGCGGCGACGTTGAAGCAGACGACACGGCCGTGTTCGTCGGCGACGACGATCCCGTCGGGCAGGTCGTCGGGGTCTATGCCGAGACCGGGACCGGCTTCGGCGGTGTCATCGTGCAGGGGCGCGGATGTGCCGCGCGCGTCCCGTGCTCGCAGCGCGCTGTGGGCACCGCCCGTGCCGACACTCATCCCCGTACCCCACCTCTCGTCTGGCGCAGAGGGCCCCCGGGCCCGTCACCCTACTAGCTGCCGGTGACGGAACGGCACCCTGTGGAGGCGCGCTGTGCACGGGCTGACGCGTAGAGACATACGGCCGCGGCCGTGGCCAGGTTCAGGCTCTCGGCCTTTCCGTGGATCGGAACGCGCACGACGGCGTCGGCCAGCGCGCGGGTCTCCTCCGGAAGCCCCCAGGCCTCGTTGCCGAAGACCCAGGCGGTGGGGCCGCCCATGGTCCCCTTGTCGAGTTCGTCGTCGAGGTCGTCCTCACCGGCGCCGTCGGCGGCGAGGATGCGGACGCCGGCGGCCTTGAGTCCGGCCACGGCCTGCTCGACGGGCACGCCGACGGCGACGGGCAGGTGGAACAGGGAGCCGACGGAGGCGCGTACGGCCTTGGGGTTGTAGAGGTCGACGGACGCGTCGGTGAGGACGACGGCGTCGGCGCCCGCGGCGTCGGCGCAGCGCAGCACGGTCCCGGCGTTCCCGGGGTCGCGGACGTGGGCGAGCACGGCGACGAGACGGGGCCGGGCCTTGAGGATGTCCTCGAAGGGGGTGTCGAGGAAGCGGCAGACGCCGACGAGGCCCTGCGGGGTGACGGTGGTGGAGATGTCGGCGATGACCTGCTCGTCGGCGAGGTGCACCCGGGCGTCGACCCGGCGGGCGCCGTCGATGATGTCGGCGTAGCGCTCCGCGGCCTCGACGGTGGCGAACAGTTCCACCAGGGTCGCGGTGCCGTCGGCGCGGTGCGCGGCGGCCTCCCGGACGGCCTGCGGCCCCTCGGCGAGGAACAGCCGCTCCTTGCCCCGGAAGTTCCGCCTGGCGAGCCGCCGGGCGGCCAGGACACGCGGCGAGCGCGGGGAGATCAGCTCGGGGGCGGCGGGGGGCATGTTCTGGTTCACCTTCGGTATCTGGGGACAACTGCAACCCACTGGGGGCGCGGGCCCGTGCCGGTCTGCGGCTCCGCCGCGATGGGGGTCCCCCTGTTCGAGCGGAGCCGAGAACTCGGGGGAGCGATCAGCCCCCCGACGGCCGGCACCCGAAGAAACAGCGTCCGCGGGCGTCAGCAGCAAAGGACCCGCAGGCCGAAACCTGCGGGTCCTTCAGTCACGTCGGCTGGAGCCGGCGCAGCGTCACGCAGCCTTCGGCGCGTTGACGTCCGACGGCAGGGCCTTCTGCGCGACCTCGACCAGCGCGGCGAACGCGTTGGCGTCGTTGACGGCCAGCTCCGCGAGGATCTTGCGGTCCACCTCGATGTTGGCGGCCTTCAGACCCTGGATGAGGCGGTTGTACGTCATGCCGTTCTGGCGGGCCGCAGCGTTGATGCGCTGGATCCACAGCTGACGGAAGTCGCCCTTGCGCTTCTTGCGGTCGTTGTAGTTGTAGACCAGGGAGTGGGTGACCTGCTCCTTGGCCTTGCGGTACAGGCGCGAACGCTGGCCGCGGTAGCCCTTGGCCGCCTCGAGGATCGCCCGGCGCTTCTTGTGTGCGTTTACTGCCCGCTTGACGCGTGCCACTTTTAACTCCTTGTAGCGGGGCCGTGGTTGGACTCACACGGCCCGAAATCGATGGGGTCCCGGATCAGACGTGCGGCGCCTGGGCGCCGGTACGTCACTTGCCGAGAAGCTTCTTGATCTTCGCGGCGTCGCCCGGGGCCATCTCGGCGGTGCCGGTGAGACGACGGGTCACGCGGGACGACTTGTGCTCGAGCAGGTGGCGCTTGCCGGCGCGCTCACGGAGCACCTTGCCGGAGCCGGTGATCTTGAAGCGCTTGCTGGCACCGCTGTGCGACTTGTTCTTCGGCATAGCGCCGTTCTCTCCTCGTCAGTGGCGTTCCGGTGCCCGGTCGCAAGACCGGGCACGGTGGAACGTCATATGTATGGATTGGCGTCCCGGGGCGTCAGCCCTGGGATCAGGCCTCGGCTGATGCCTCGGCCGGAGCCTCGGCGGACTCGGCCTCGGTGGTCTCACCCTCGGTGGTCTCACCCTCGACGGCTTCACCCTCGACGGCTTCACCCTCGACGGCTTCACCCTCGGCGATGTCGTCATCGGCGGCGTTCTGCGAGCGACCCGGGTTGGCCTTCGCTTCCGCCTTGCGAGCCGCCTGAGCCTCACGGGCCTCGGCCATCGCCTCGGTCTTCTTCTTGTGCGGACCGAGAACCATGATCATGTTTCGGCCGTCCTGCTTCGGGTTCGACTCGATGAACCCGAGATCCTCGACGTCCGTCGCGAGACGCTGCAGCAGTCGGTAGCCGAGTTCCGGCCGGGACTGCTCGCGACCACGGAACATGATCGTGATCTTGACCTTGTCGCCCTGCTTGAGGAACCGGACGACGTGACCCTTTTTGGTGTCGTAGTCGTGCGGGTCGATCTTCGGCCGGAGCTTCATTTCCTTGATGACCGTGTGCGCCTGGTTCTTGCGCGCCTCACGGGCCTTCATGGCCGACTCGTACTTGAACTTCCCGTAGTCCATGAGCTTGCAGACGGGCGGGCGAGCGCTCGCCGCCACCTCGACCAGGTCGAGGTCGTACTCCTGAGCAAGCTCCAGGGCCTTGGCAAGCGGAACAATCCCGACCTGCTCGCCGCTGGGACCGACAAGTCGCACTTCGGGAACGCGAATCCGGTCGTTGATGCGGGGCTCGGTGCTGATGGATCCTCCTCGGTAGCACCACACGACGGTCTGGCGGACCGCCGCGTATGTCTCTGATGACAGTGGACCAACCATCGCGGCACATGAAAAATGCCCCGGACGGGACACAGGCGGGGCTCCATGGCTAACCGGAGCACCGCCGCGGTCAACCGCGGGGCGCGCATTCGGGCGACTCCACCGTCCGTACGGAACGGTGGTGGCCACCTGACCGGATGACCCGCCGTCCCGGAGGACAGTCGGGTGGGAGATCGGAGCCTCCACTTGTGGGCTGAGCACATACGTGAGCACATACGTGTCCAGCCGGTCGTTACACAAGGTTAGCAGTTCCGCCGGGTACGCGCTAACCGGAGGCCGCATCACCGCCGCTCACCGGGCGGAAGGCTCCCGTGGACGGGGTCACGCGCGCCGGGGCCTATCGTGTGAGGCATGAGTGACACCCCTCCCCAGAACCCCGACTACGACACCATGACCCGCGACATCGCCGAGGTCCCCGCGGTCGAGGTCATCGTGACGGTCGCCGTGAACCTGATGAGCGCCGCCGCCGTGAAGCTCGGTCTCACCGAGGAGGGCGACGAGCACAAGGACCTGGACGAGGCGCGCAAGCTGGTCACCGCGCTCGCCGGACTGCTCGACGCGAGCACGACCGAGATCAGCTCCTTCCACGCGGCGCCGCTGCGCGACGGCCTGAAGTCCCTCCAGCTGGCCTTCCGCGAGGCGTCCCTCGTCCCGGACGAGCCGGGCCAGGGCCCCGGCGAGAAGTACACGGGACCCGTCTACGGCTGACAACGGCCGGCCCGTGTCCGTCCGTCGTACGGACACGGGCCACCCGCGTACCTATGCGCGTACGTACAGGGGCTCGCCCGGAGGCGTGACCTCGGCCGGCAGCAGTGCCAGGTCGAGGCCGCGCACCAGGCGGGCCCTCAGCGTTTCGTCGGCCGCGAGCCGCTCGGCCACCGCGCGGGCCGCCTCGGCGGGGGCGGCCGACGGGTCGAGCACGAGCGCCAGGGTGCCGTCCGCCGGACCGGGGCCGAGATGGGCGCGGACCACCAGGGGCTCCGCGGCGACCACGGCGCGTACCGCCTCGACCACGGCGGGATCGGCGAGCGGATCGGCGGTCGTACGTCCCTCGGCGAGCGCCAGCAGGGCGGAACCGGTCAGCTCGTAGGACACGGGCCCGGCCAGGTCCAGCACGATCGTGTCGGCCTTCTCGTGCGCCGCGGCCTCCAGGACCTGGTTCAGGCGTACGGCGACGGGGCGGGCCTCGGGATCCCAGCGGGCCAGCGCGTCCGTGGACGTGAAGGCGGGCAGGGCCGTACGGTTCCCCGCCTTGAGCGTGGGCACCGCCATGTCGCTGGTCTTCTCGCGGCGCAGCCCGTTCTCGTCCTCCTCGACCTCGCCGAGGATCGCCACGACGGGCACGAGCAGCCGGGCACCCGTGAGCGCCTCCAGGACCGGCGGTACGGCGGCGCGGTCGGCGGACCAGGCCGTGAGGGCCGCGCTCAGCCGGGGGTCGGCGGAGCCGTCGTCGTCGGGGAAGCCGGGGTCGGGAATGTTCTTGTTCGCCACGGTCCCCGACCCTATAGGGGGGATGCTGCTGGGCTTGTGCGGCCCCTGAAACCCCGGGTTGACGGGATTAACGAGTTTCTCAGTCTTCCCTGACACACCTCTAACACCCGTCTAACCGCAGGCACAGCCCGGCCGTCCAGCATCAGCGGATGGACCGTCACAGAGCACGCGGGCGCCGAGCCCGGCCCTCCCGACGCAAGCCACTTCTGTACACCGCGGTGGCCTCGGCCGTCCTCGTGGGCGCCACGGCGGCCGGGACGGTGTACATGAAGGCACAGGCGCACGACGGTCCCGCCGTCGTATCGTCGGCCGCGTCGGCGTCACCCTCGCCGTCGCCGTCCGTGAGCGAGGAGACATCGGTGGAACCCGTGGCGGAGCCCTCCGTGGACCGGGACGCGCTGCTCGCGAAGGCGCTGAAGTCGGTGACGGTGGCGGCCGGAGCGAAGACGTCGGTGGCCGTCCTCGACGTGGACTCCGGTGAGAGCGCCGCCTACGGTGACGCGGCCTTCGACACCGCGAGCATCGTCAAGGTGAACATCCTGGCCGCGCTGCTGCTCCAGGCGCAGGACGCGGACCGGCATCTGACGGCGCGGGAGAAGACGAACGCCACCGCGATGATCGAGAACAGCGACAACGTGTCGGCGACCGCCCTGTGGGCCTCCATCGGGCGGGCCGACGGTCTGGACGCGGCGAACAAGCGCTTCGGCCTGAAGGACACGCAGGGCGGCGACGGCGAGCTGTGGGGGCTGACCCAGACCACCGCGAGCGACCAGCTCACGCTGCTGCGCCAGGTGTTCGGGGACGACTCCGAACTCAGCGCGGCCTCGCGGTCCTATCTCCAGGGACTCATGGGCGAGATCGAGACCGACCAGCAGTGGGGAGTGTCCGCCGCTGCCGACGGTTCTCGATGGGCGCTGAAGAACGGGTGGTTGGCGCGCAGCACGACCGGGCTGTGGGACGTCAACAGCATCGGGCGGATCTCGGCCGACGGCCACGACTATCTGGTGGCGACGCTGTCGAACGGGAACTCCACGCAGGCGAAGGGTATTTCGCTGGTGGAAGCGGTGTCGAAGGCCGCGGTGTCCGCGTTCCAGGACACGGCCGAGGACTGAGGCCCGCCACCACAGGGCCGGCCGGCGGGAGTCGGTGGGCAGGGAGTGCGGGGTTCTCCGACGACCCGCACGTTCAAGGCTGTTGGAAGGGATTCGTGTCTCTGCGGCCGCGCCACAGGAACACCGCGGCGGTCAGCAGGGCGAGGCCCAGGGCGCCCGCGAGGGGGGCCGCCCATACGGCCGGACCGCCGTCGTCGTCGGGGGCGGCGGGGCCTGTGCCGAAGTACTTGTGGCCGTACTCGGCCGACGTGAGACCGCTTTCCGGCTCGATCCGGCCGGCTGCCTTGATGGCGGCGGCCGGGTCGACGAAGCCGTAGCCGCGGGAGTCGTCGCGGCCCCCGGAGGGAACGTTGCGGGCGGTGTCCTCCAGCAGCCGTTTGATCTGCGCGGGCGACAGACCCGGGTGGGCGGCCTTGACGAGCGCGACCGCTCCGGAGACGAACGCGGACGCCGCGCTGGTGCCCCAGCCCTCGTAGTACCGGTCGTCCGGGTCGGCGATGACCACGTCGACGCCCGGGGCGCTGACGGTGGCGTACCAGCGGCGGGTGGAGAAGGACGCGTGGGTTCCGTAGCGGTCCACGGCCGTCGCCGCGATGACGCCCGGGTAGGCGGCGGGGTACGAGATGTGGTCGCCCTTCTCCCCTCCGTTGCCGGCGGAGGCGACGACGGCGACACCCTTCTTCAGCGCGTACTGGACGGCTTCGTCCTCGGCGGGTTCGGGGTGGGCGGACCGGGAGTCGTCGCCGAGGGAGAGGTTGATGACGTCGGCGCCGTGGTCGGTGGCCCAGCGGATGCCGTCCGCGAGGGCGTTGCCACGGGTGTTGCGGGCCTTGGAGCGGGCCGGGTCCTTGTCCTCGAGGATGACGCGGACGGGCAGGATCTTCGCCTCCGGGGCGATTCCCATGACGCCGTCGGCGTCGCCCGGTCCGTGGCCGTGCCCGGCGATGATGCCCGCCATGGCGGTGCCGTGCCGGGCCCAGGTCACGTCGCCGCGGCTCGCGCCGAAACCGACCAGGTCCTTGTCCCCGAGCACATTGCCCTTGAGATCCGGGTGCAGGGCGTCGACGCCGGTGTCGAGGACGGCGACGGTGATGCCCTTGCCCTTGGTCGTGCGCCACGCCTGCTGCGTGTGCATCGCGTCGAGGCCCCACTGCTGGGCGCGTATGCCGTCGGCGTGCGCGACGGCCGAGGGCACCAGCGTGAGGGAGGCGGCGAGCAGGGCGGCGAGGGTGCCGGCTCTGCGGGAGATCCGGGGCCTACGGGCCTCCGGGGCCGGGCGCGGGCGCCGGGCCCGGCCGACGGGGGGCGCCGTCCCTGTGGTCGTATCGGCAGGACCGGTCGTGCGGGACTGCCGGATGCGGCCGTAGGGGCCGTCGTCGCGGTTCATGACGGCTTCTCCGTGGACGAGGTGACGGTCTTGCGAAGGCCTCGCTCGACCCGGTCTGCGAGGCCCTGCGCCTCATGGCCGAGGCCCGCCTGGGCCGCGGCCGTGGTCGAGTCCGGCTTCATCGCGTCGGCGGCGGGCTGCGGGGCGGCGACCGTACGCCTGTCCGCGAACCCGGAGACCGCGTACACGACGACGGGGGCGTCCGTGAGGACCGACTCGGTCCAGGAGGCGCGCTGGGCCTTGCCGAAACCCTCGGCCGCGGTGCCCTTGACCGCGTAGGGCAGGGGCAGCAGGTCGGTGCGCCGGTCCAGGCCCTCCTTGCGGAAACGGGCCTTCAGGGAGGTCATGCCCGCCGCGTCCGCCTTGGTGAACAGCAGGCCGACGGTGGTGACATGGCTGCGGGTCGCGTCCACGTAGGTGGCACGCAGCAGGCGCAGGCAGCCGACGGGGGCGAGGGCCTGGCGCAGCAGCGGGTCGAAGGCGTCCTTGCAGCCGGTGTCGGGGGCGACGGCGATCCGCGTCCAGGTGCGGTCGGAACCGCCGGGGCCCGCGCCGTCCCCGCGCACGGTCGGCGGGAAGAGCCGGTCCACGGGCACGCTGTGCCAGAGCTCTCCGGCCGACGTGAAGGCGCCGGGCGAACCAGGTGCGTCCGTGTTGTCGCCGGTGAGCCAACTGCCGGTCACCGCGCCGCCGATGAGCCCGAGTCCGAGCACGACACAGGTCGCGGCGGTGACGACGCCGGGCCGGGCCCGCCGACGGAACGGACGCACACGCGCGGTGCCGCCGCCGTACGTCTCGGGCTCCGCGAACGACACGACGGGGCGCTGTACGTGGGGGGTCGCCTGGGTCGCTTCGGCGGGCGCCGCCGACGGGGCCGACGGGGCCGGAACGAACGGCCGTGCGGCCGCGGAGGCCGGGAATGCCTGATCGTTCCGCCCGGGCCGCGGCTCCGGCGTCTCCCAGGTCGCCTCCGCGACCCGCTCCCCGGAACCGGGGCCCCGCCCTGCCGCCCCGGCCCGCTCGGACGCCCCGGACTCGGAGGATCGCGGGGGTTCGAAGGCGCGCGGGGGCTCGGAGGGGCGCTGAGGCGCCGCCGGGTGCGACAGCCGGGCCGGGCGCGGCGCGGGACGCTGTGTCCCGCCGGGTCGCGACGGCCCCGCGGTGTGCGGCGCCTCGTCGGGACGTGCCGGGCCGCCGGACACGGGGGGCGCGTCCGGGAAGCGTGCGGAGGCCGCGGGGGGCGGCGGGGCCGACGGCCCCGTCCGGCCCTCGGGGCGCAGGTGGGGGTAGCGCCGGGCCTCCGGCCTCGACGCGGATCCGGGACCCTGCGGAGCCGCGTCCGACGCGAAGTGCCGCGAGGCCGCCGACGGTGGGGCGGGGCTCGCCGACGGGGAGGTCGCGGAGCCGTACGGGGTGGCTCGCGACACGGGGCGCGGCGCGTCGGACGGCGTCGCCGGGCGTGGCACGGCGGACGACGCCGAACCGGTCGGGGCGGACCGTCGCGGGTCGCGCTCCGGCGTTCCGGACGAGTCGGAGCCTGCCGCGTCGGACCCCTGCATGCCGGTTGCGGCGTCCCCTCGGCGGTCGGCCCCCGGCGTCCCCGTCGGAGTGGACCGCGGCACGTCGGACCCTGGTGTACCGGACGAGGCCGGCCATGGCCTGCCTGGCGGGACGGACTCCGGTGCGGCAGGTGAGGCGGACCCCCGTGCGCCGGGTGAGGCGAACCCCGGCGCACGGGACGAGCCCGGCTCCGAGGAGTCCCCCGCGCGGGTCGAGGCGGATGCCGGCCCGCCGGACGAAGCAGTCCCAGGGGTACCGGACGCACCGGCCGAAGCAGCCCTCGGCCGGGCGAGCGAGTCGGGCCTCGGGGCACTGGGAGCGGCTGAATCCGGCACACCGGACGTCGCAGCACCCTGCCGGCCGGACGCACCCCCCGAAGCCGCCCTCGGGCGAGCGAGAGAATCCGGCCTCGGGGCACTGGGAGCGGCTGAATCCGGCACACCGGACGCGGCAGCACCCTGCCTGCCGGACGCACCGGACGTGGCAGCACCCTGCCTGCCTGCCGAAACGGCAGCGGTCCCGTGGGGCCCGGTGGACGCCCGCGTACCCGACGAGGCCGGCCGCGGCTCGGACGGCGGAGCAGGCCTCGGGGCGTTCGTCGTACCGGACGGCGCCTCGGGCTCCGTGGACATGTCGAAGAAGTCGAAGGACGGCGGCGGCGCGGGCACCCGAGGGGCGTGTCCGGGCCTCGGCTCGGCGGATGAAGCCGGGGCGGAACCCGGCGCGGAGGCATCGCCGGAGGAGCGGAAGGCACCACCGCCCGCGGATCGTCCACCCGGCGCACCGGACCGCGTCGGCGCGGACGGCGGCCCTGCGGGCTGGGGCGGCACCGACGGGGCCGCGCCACGGGGCGGGCTCGCGGGGCGCGGCGGGACCGCCGCGGCGCGGTCGGACGCCGCCTGCCCGGATCCGTAGGGGGACCCCTGGGCGCTCGGCGTGGGGCCCTCGGCGGACCAGTCCTCCCCGCCCGACAGATCCGGCCCGGGCGAGCGGACCGGCTTCGGCGGAACCGGCGGGTGAGCGGGAGCCGGACCGCCCGGTGGGTTCGCGGGGGGCGGCGGAGTCCTGGGGGCCGGCGGCGCCGAGGCGGGCGGGACGGAGGGACGCTGGGGATGCGAGGCGCGCCGCGCTTCCGTACCCATACACCCCCCGTTTCCTCGTACCGGGCTGTCGGACGCCCCGTAACCCGGCGAGCCGTTCGTGTGCGCTGAAGGTTCGCCACGGGCACGCATACCCGCACCGGTGGACCGTCACCCGGGCAGGGTCCGCCGGGGCAAGGTCGTTCCTCCCTGCGTCCGCGTCACTCTACGGGTTGACGCGCCTCGGGCGGGAACCAGTACGAGGCCCCGGGGCATCTGCCCGGAACGTCCCCCTACCCTGCGGTAATGGAGTCTGGCAGTCTTCGTCCATGACTGCCCGTGCCGCCGACAGGGCCCGCTACGACCGGGCCACCGCTCACCTCGACGCCCCCGTCGCCATCGTCGACCTGGAGGCCTTCGACGCGAACGCGGACGACCTGGTTCGCAGGGCCGGCGGGAAGCCGGTCCGTGTCGCCAGCAAGTCCGTCCGCTGCCGCGCTCTCCTGGAACGCGTCCTGGACCGGGACGGCTTCGCGGGGATCATGTCGTTCACCCTCGCCGAGTCTCTGTGGCTGGCCAGGTCCGGTTTCGACGACGTCCTGCTCGCCTATCCGTCGGCCGACCGCAAGGGCTACGCCGAGCTGACCGCCGACCCCAAGCTCGCCGCCTCGGTGACCGTCATGGTCGACGATCCGGCGCAGCTCCGCCTCATCGACGAGGCACGCGAGGGCGGCACCGAGGTCGTGCGGGTCTGCCTGGAGCTGGACACCTCGCTCAAGCTGTTCGGCGGCCGGGTCCGGGTCGGAGCGCTGCGTTCGCCGCTGCACTCCCCCGCCCAGGTGGCCGAGATGGCCCGTGCCATCGGACGCGCCCCCGGGTTCAAGCTGGTGGGGATCATGGCGTACGAGGGCCACATAGCGGGCGTCGGCGACGCGGTCTCGGGACGGCCGCTGCGCTCGCGTGCCGTGCGGCTGATGCAGGCCACGGCGCGCAAGGAGCTCGCCGAGCGGCGCGCTGAGGTCGTCCGGGCCGTACGGGCCGTCGAACCGGACCTCGAATTCGTCAACGGTGGCGGCACCGGCAGCGTCCAGCACACGGCGGCCGAGGACGCGGTCACGGAGATCGCGGCCGGGTCGGGACTGTACGTGCCGAGGCTCTTCGACAACTACACGTCCTTCAGCGGACGCCCGGCGGCGCTGTTCGCCCAGCCCGTGGTGCGCCGGCCCGGTGTGGGTGTGGTGACCGTGCTGGGCGGCGGATATCCCGCGTCCGGGGCCGCGGGCGCGGACCGGCTGCCCGTCCCGTATCTGCCGGAGGGACTGTCGTACGACCCCCAGGAGGGTCCCGGCGAGGTGCAGACCCCGCTGCTCGGCTCCCCGGCGGACGATCTGCTCATCGGCGACAAGGTGTGGTTCCGGCACGCGAAGGCCGGTGAGCTGTGCGAGCGGTTCGACACCCTGCACCTCGTGGAGGGCGACACCGTCACGGCCTCCGTCCCGACGTATCGCGGCGAGGGCCACACCTTCCTCTGATCCGCGGGATCACGCCCGCCGGACCGGGGACGCCTGTCCCCGGCCCGGCGGGCGTCGTTCACTCGGACGGGCCGATGCTGCTGCCCACACCGCCGCCGGTGTCCTTGTCGCCCACCGAGCGGATGCCTGCGGTGATCCGGTCCATGTCGGACAGCGGCGGCCCGTCGGCACCGGCGTCGAAGGCGAACCGGACGATGACCAGGGACTGCGAGCCCACGCTGGACGGGAAGGCCAACGACTCGACGTAACCCCCGGGCCCCACACCGGTCTTGACCTTCCAGCGGACGAGATACCCGGCGCGCCCGGCGACGGCGACCGAGCCGGACTTCACCAGCCGGTGGGAGGTGATGCCCCGGAAGGGGCGGCTGCCGACGAGGTCGTGGCCGTACGCGCTGTCGGCGGCGTCCTCGATGTCCCCCTCGGCGAGGGCCTTCGGCGACGTCTCGTCGGTGGCCGTCGCGGTACGCGCCTCGACCCGTCCGTGCCGGCACAGGCCGGGGTCGCCCGGGCAGTCGTAGGTTCGCGGGGTCGTCAGCACCATGTCGTGGTCGGCGACGTACTGCGGTTTCGCCCAGCCGTCGAGGACCGGGAAGGTGATGCCGTCGAGTTCGTCCACGACGACGGACGGGTCACCGGCCGACGGCGAGGGGCCGGACGGTGACGGTGAGGGGTCGTCGCTCCGGGTGGGGGAGGTGGCCGCGGGCGTGGTCCGCGCCGCGGCCTCGTCGCCGCCGTCGTCGTGGCGCAGCAGTACGGCGCCGGTGACGATCGCGGCCACGAGGACGACGGCGGCCGTCACGAGGGCGACGGCCTTGGCGCGTCCGGAGCCGCCGGGCGGCGGGGTCTGTATCAGGGGCTGTTGGGGGGTCTCGGGCTGACGCCGGTGGTCGGTCCACGTGGTCCCGTCCCACCAGCGCTCGACGAGCGGGTACGAAGGGTCGCGGTACCAGCCGGGTGGAGGCGTCATGCTCATCCCGGCACTCTAGGACGTGCCGGGACGAGCGGTACAACGGGTCCGCGGGATCGGGCACGGGGCCGTCCCCCAGAGCCTGGCGCCCGCGGACCGCTCACGCGTGCGGGCTACAGCGGTGTGACGTAGGCGCCTGAAATGCCCCCGTCCACAAGGAAGTCGGTGGCGTTCACGAAGGAGGAGTCGTCGCTGGCGAGGAACGCGACGGCCGCCGCGATCTCGTCCGCCTCGGCGAAGCGCCCGACCGGGATGTGCACCAGCCGGCGCGCGGCCCGCTCGGGGTCCTTGGCGAACAGCTCCTGGAGCAGTGGGGTGTTGACCGGTCCGGGGCACAGGGCGTTGACCCGGATGCCCTCCCGGGCGAACTGGACGCCCAGTTCACGGGACATGGCCAGGACACCGCCCTTGGAGGCCGTGTACGAGATCTGGGAGGTCGCCGCGCCCATGCGGGCCACGAAGGAGGCGGTGTTGATGATGGAGCCCCTGCCCTGGCGGCGCATGTAGGGGATGGCGGCCTTGCAGCACAGGTAGACGGAGGTGAGGTTGACCTCCTGGACGCGCTTCCAGGCCTCCAGTCCCGTGTCCAGGATGGAGTCGTCGTCGGGCGGCGAGATACCCGCGTTGTTGAAGGCGATGTCGACCGAGCCGTAGGTGTCGTACGCCGTCCTGAACAGGGTCTCGACCTGCTCGGGGTCGGTCACGTCGACCTTGACGAAGGTACCGCCGACCTCCGCGGCCACGGCCTTCCCGTGCTGTTCGTCGATGTCGCCGCAGACGACGTGGGCTCCCTCGGAGGCGAGCCTGCGCGCGGTGGCGAGGCCGATGCCGCTGGCGGCGCCGGTGATGACGGCGGTGCGGCCCACCAGGCGGCGGCAGATGATCTCGGGGGTGTCTGAAGTCACTGTGCGGGACCCTCCGTGCTGATGAAGACGTTCTTGGTCTCGGTGAAGGCGGTGAGGGCGTCCGGGCCGAGTTCGCGGCCGATTCCCGACTGCTTGAAGCCGCCGAAGGGGGTCCAGTAGCGGACGCTGGAGTGGGAGTTGACGGACAGGTTGCCGGCCCGGACGGCCTGGGAGACGCGCAGGGCGCGGCCGACGTCGCGGGTCCAGATGGAGCCGGACAGGCCGTAGTCGGTGGCGTTGGCGAGCCGGATCGCGTCGGCCTCGTCCTCGAAGGGCAGCACGACGGCGACGGGGCCGAAGACCTCCTCGACCGCCACGGGCGCGCCGGGGTCGACGCCGGTGAGGACGGTGGGCGCGAACCAGAAGCCGGGGCCCTCGGGGGCCTTGCCCCGGATACCGGGGGCGTCGGTGTCGACGTAGGACCGTACGCGTTCCAGCTGGGCCCTGGAGATGAGCGGGCCCATCTGGGTCCGCTCGTCGGAGGGGTCGCCGACGACGACGGACTCGACGGCCGGGGCGAGGAGTCCGAGGAAGCGGTCGTGGACGGAGCGCTGGACGAGGATGCGGGTGCGGGCGCAGCAGTCCTGGCCGGAGTTGTCGAGGAAGGACATGGGGGCGGCGGCCGCGGCGGCCTCGATGTCGGCGTCGGCGAAGACGATGTTGGGGCTCTTGCCGCCGAGTTCGAGGGTGACGCGCTTGAGGAGGGCGGAGCCCTTCGCCAGCACCTGCTTGCCGACGGCGGTCGACCCGGTGAAGACGATCTTCGCGACGCCGGGGTGGTCGACGAGCGCGGCGCCCGCGACGGGCCCCGCGCCGGGCAGCACCTGGAAGAGGTGGTCGGGCAGGCCGGCCTCCAGGGCGAGTTCGGCCAGCCGCAGTGCCGTGAGCGGGGTCGTCTCGGCGGGCTTGAGGATGACGGCGTTGCCCGCGGCGAGGGCCGGTGCGGTGCCCCAGGCGGCGATGGGCATCGGGAAGTTCCAGGGCGCGATGACGCCGACGACGCCGAGCGGTTCGAGAAGGGTGATGTCGAGGCCGCCGGGGACGGGGATCTGACGGCCGGTCAGCCGCTCCACTCCCCCGGCGGCGTAGTCGAGCAGATCGCGGACGTTGCCCGCCTCCCAGCGGGCGTTGCCGAGGGTGTGGCCGGCCTCGCGGACCTCCAGGCGGGCCAGTTCTTCGATGTGACCGTCGACGACGGCCGCGAAGCGGCGCAGCAGCCTGGCCCGGTCGGCGGGCGCGAGGGCGGCCCAGCGGACCTGCGCCTTCGCGGCCCGTACGACGGCGTCCCCGACGTCCTGGGCGGTGGCGGCCGGGACGGTGGCGACGACCTCTTCGGTGGCCGGGTCGAGCACCTGGAGTTCGTGGTCGTACGGGGGCGAGGTGTACGGGTACGACGGGCGCGGCGCGTCCGGGTGCGATGCGTGCGGCTGCGATGCGTGCGGGTGCGGCAAGGGGGTCCTCACATGCGTTCGAAGGAGCGGCGCAGCTCCCAGTCGGTCACCGCGGCGTCGAAGGCCTCCAGTTCGACGCGCGCCATGTTGCGGTAGTGCTCGACCACCTCGTCACCGAAGGCGGCCCGGGCGATCGGGCTGTTCTCCCAGAGCTCGGCGGCCTCGCGCAGGGTGGTGGGCACGTGCGCGTACTCGGCGGTGTAGGCGTTGCCCGAGCACGCCTCGGGCAGCTCCAGCTTCCGCTCGATGCCGTACAGGCCGGCCGCCACGAGTCCGGCGACGGCCAGATGCGGGTTGACGTCGCCGCCGGGCAGCCGGTTCTCGAAGCGCATCGAGCGGCCGTGGCCGACGACGCGGAGCGAGCAGGTGCGGTTGTCGTGGCCCCAGGCGACGGCGGTCGGCGCGAAGGAGCCGGGCTGGAACCGCTTGTACGAGTTGATGTTGGGCGCGTACAGGAGGGAGAAGTCGCGCAGGGCGGCCAGTTGTCCGGCGAGGAAGTGGCGCATGACCTCCGACATGCCACCCGGGTCCTGCGCGGAGCCGGCCATCACGTTGGTTCCGTCGGCGTCGGCGAGCGAGAGGTGGATGTGGCAGGAGTTGCCCTCGCGCTCGTTGTACTTCGCCATGAAGGTGAGAGAGACGCCCTCCTGGGAGGCGATCTCCTTGGCGCCGGTCTTGTAGACGGCGTGCTGGTCGCAGGTGACGAGTGCCTCGTCGTACTTGAAGGCGATCTCGTGCTGGCCGGGGTTGCACTCCCCCTTGGCGGACTCGACGGTGAGGCCCGCGGCCTGCATCTCGTTGCGGATGCGGCGCAGCAGGGGCTCGATGCGTCCGGTCCCGAGGACCGAGTAGTCGATGTTGTACTGGTTGGCCGGGGTGAGTCCGCGGTAACCGGTGTCCCATGCCTGCTCGTAGGTGTCCTTGAAGACGATGAACTCCAGCTCGGTGCCGACCTGGGCGGTGTAGCCGAGTTCGGCGAGGCGTTCGAGCTGGCGGCGCAGGATCTGGCGGGGCGCGGCGACCACCGGGGATCCGTCGTTCCAGGCGAGGTCGGCGATGAGCAGGGCGGTGCCCTCGTTCCAGGGGACGCGCCGCAGGGTGGCGAGATCGGGGTGCATGGCGAAGTCGCCGTAGCCGCGGTCCCAGGAGGACATGGCGTATCCGTCGACGGTGTTCATGTCGGTGTCGACGGCGAGGAGGTAGTTGCAGCCCTCCGTGCCGTGTTCCAGGACCTCGTCGAGGAAGAAGGCCGCGGCGAACCGCTTGCCCTGGAGCCGCCCCTGCATGTCGGGGAAGGCCAGGACGACCGTGTCGATGTCCCCTGCCTCGACGAGACGGCGCAGTTCTTCGACGGAGAGCGGGGGTGTGCGGTCTGCCACCGGAAAAGCCTCCTTGGGTCAGCCGAGGGCCATAAGGTATTGCGGAGAACCATTGCTTGGGAAGGGGGCGCGACCTGATGACGCGGGCGCAACCCGACCGCGGTACGGACGACCGGCTGACGCCGGTCCTGCGGCCGGTGCGGGCGGGCAACGGCTTCGAGGAGGCGCTGGAGCAGATCCTCCAGATCGTCCGGCTCGGCCTGGTGCCGGGCGGTGGACGGCTGCCCTCGGAGCGGGAGTTGGCCGAGCGGCTCGGCATCAGCCGGGTGACGCTGCGCGAGGTCCTGAAGGTGCTCCAGGACCAGGGTCTGGTCGAGTCGCGGCGCGGCCGGTACGGCGGCACCTTCGTACTGGCGCGCACCGACACACCGGGCGAGCACGAGCTGCGCCGCCGGGTGGCCGCCGTCGACATCGAGGACGTGCTGCGTTTCCGCGAGGTCCTGGAGGTGGGCGCGGCCGGGCTGTGCGCGGCACACGGGCTCGACGCGGAGCGGGCCGGGCGCCTGCGCGAGGCGCTGGAGCGCACGAACGACGCCCCACTGGCCGACTACCGGCGCCTGGACACCAGGCTCCACCTCACCCTCGCGGAGCTGTGCGGCTCCCCTTCCCTCACGGAGCGGTACGCGGCCGTCCGCGCCGGGGTCAACGACCTGCTCGACTGCATCCCGCTGCTCGTCCGCAACCTGGAGCACTCGCAGCGCCAGCACACCGCGATCGTCGAGGCGGTGCTCGACGGGGACGCGGACGGGGCGCGGGAGATGATGCGGGAGCACTGCGCGGGCACGGCGGCGCTGCTGCGGGGGTTCCTGGCGTGAGCGGGGGCGCGGGTCCCGGCGTGAGCGGAAAACGCGTTCCCGGTGTGGGCGGGCGGCGCGGGTCCCGGCGTGAGCGGGAGGCGCCGCGTGGAGTCCCGCGTTGCGCCCCTCGCTCCGTAAAGGTATGAGATCTTTCCATTGGTGTCGCCGTTCATGGGCGCCGTGGCGACCCGGATCCGAGGGAGTAGCGCGTGGGCAGGCCGCTGATCGGTGTGAGTACGTATCTGGAGGCCGGGGCGCGCTGGGGCGTGTGGGAGCTGGAGGCCGCGCTGCTGCCGGCCGGCTATCCGCGGCTCGTGCAGCGGGCGGGCGGACTCGCCGTGATGCTGCCGCCGGACGATCCGGCGCTGGCGCGCGAGACCGTCGCCCGGCTCGACGCGGTGGTCGTCGCGGGCGGCCCCGATGTCGATCCCGCCCGGTACGGTGCCGAGCGCTCACGGCGTACGGGCCCGCCCGCCCACGTGCGCGACGCCTGGGAACTCGCCCTGATCCGGGCCGCGCTGGACTCCGGCACCCCGCTGCTCGGCATCTGCCGGGGCCACCAGCTCCTGAACGTGTCCCTCGGCGGCACGCTCGTCCAGCACCTCGACGGGCATGTGAAGGCCACGGGCGTCGTCGGGCACCACGAGGTGACCCCTGTTCCGGGGACGCGGTACGCCGGTCTCGTCCCGGAGCCGTGCGCCGTGCCGACGTACCACCATCAGGCGGTGGAACGTCTCGGGGACGGTCTCACGTTCTGCGCGCACGCGGCCGACGGCACCGTGGAGGCGATCGAGCTCCCGGGCCCCGCCTGGGCGCTGGGGGTCCAGTGGCACCCGGAGATGGGAGACGACCTGCGGGTGATGCGGGGCCTGGTCGCGGCGGCGTCGACGTTCGGCCCCTCCGGCGCTTGAGGTGCGGGGCGCCGGAAAGTTTCGGCCCGTCCGGCGCTTGAGGACGAGGCCGTTCAGGCCGAAGCGGGGGTCCGGGGGCGGCAGCCTCCAGGGACGATGGGGGTCCCCCTGGTCGAGCGAAGCCGAGACCTTGGGGGAGGGTAGGGGCGGAGGGGGCGAAAAAAGCCTGTGCCGCTACGCCCCCCGCGTCAGCGAGAGCAGATCGCGGGCCGGGCCCGTGGGCCGGTGCCCCGTCGGCCAGACGGCCCGCAGGGCGCGGGTGAGCTGCACGTCGGCGAGCGGGATGCCCACCAGGCGGTGGGCGGACAGCTCCTCCCCCAGGGCGAGCTCGCTGAGCACGGCGGGTCCCGCGCCGCTGACGGCGGAGGCCTTGACCGCCGTCGTCGACGACAGCTCGATCAGCGGGCGCGCGAGCCCTCCGAGCGCGGAGTCGAGGACCTGACGCGTGCCCGACCCCTCCTCGCGCAGGATGAGCGGCGTGGCCGCCAGCTCCGCCGCCGCCAGCGGCGCCCGGCGACGCGCCCAGGGATGTCCGGGCGCCGTCACCACGATCAGCCGGTCGTGCGCGATGACGGTGGCGTCGAGACCGGACGGCACCGAGAGCCCCTCGACGAACCCGAGGTCCGCCTCACCCGTCAGCAGCCGCTCGGCGACGCCTGCGGAGTTCCCGGCGAGCAGGGACACGGCCGTGTCGGGACGCTGGGCGCGCAGGGCGATCAGCCAGCCGGGCAGCAGATACTCGGCGATGGTCATGCTCGCGGCCACCCGCAGCCGGGAGTCGCGCCGGTCGCGCAGGGCCTGTGCCCCCGCGTCGAACGCCTCGGCCGCGTCCACCACCCGCCGGGCCCAGTCCGTGACGAGCGCCCCCTCACGGGTGAGCCGGGACCCGCGCGGCGAACGGTCGACGAGCGCCACCCCGAGCAGCCGCTCCATGGAACGGATGCGGCTGCTGGCCGCCGGCTGGGTGATCCCCACCTCACGGGCGGCGCGTCCGAGACTGCCGAGGCGCGCCACCGCCAGCAGCAGTTCCAGCGCGCCCAGATCGGGTACCCGGTGCGCGATCCCGACGCCGGGCCGATCCTCAGCACCGCTACTCATGGCGATCCTCAGCGCTGCTGCTCATAAAGCCAGCTTATGCCGTCATAGGCGCGCACTCCCTGGTGGGGAACCCGCGGCGGCGCGACCGTGGGGTCATGGTCACCGCAGCCCAGCCCCTGTCCGCCCATCAGGCGGAAACCGTCCTCGGCACGAAAACCCCCCGTGTCCCGGGAAACCGCGCCATCGCCGCTGTCCGGCAGCTCGGCCCGAACTGGTACGCCTCCGTGATGGGCACCGCCATCGTGGCCACGGCGGGGGCCGGGCTCCCCTTCGACGTGCCGGGCCTGCGCACCGCCTGCACCGTCGTGTGGGCCCTCTCGCTCACGCTGCTGGTGTCGCTGCTCGCCGCCCGCGCCCTGCACTGGACGTACCACCGCGACCAGGCCCGCGCCCACCTCCTCGACCCGGCCATGGCCCCCTTCTACGGCTGCCTCTCGATGGCCCTGCTCGCCGTGGGCGGCGGCACCATGCTCGTCGGCCGGGACTGGATCGGGACCCCGGCGGCGGTCGCCGTGGACGCCGTCCTGTTCACCGCCGGGACGCTGATCGGACTCGTCGCCGCCGTGGCCGTCCCGTACCTCATGGTCGTACGGCATCGCATAGAGCCCGGACAGGCGTCCCCCGTGTGGCTGCTGCCGATCGTCGCCCCCATGGTGTCGGCCGCCGTCGGCCCCCTCCTCGTTCCCCATCTGCCGGCCGGACAGCCCCGGGAGACCCTGCTCCTCGCCTGCGTCGCGATGTTCGGGATCAGCCTGCTGGCCACCTTCGTGATGCTGCCGGTCATCTTCGCCCGGCTCGTCACGGGGGGTCCGCTGCCGCTCGCGCTCACCCCGACCCTGTTCCTCGTGCTCGGCCCGCTGGGCCAGTCGACGACCGCGGTGGGCAAGTTCGCGGACGCGGCGCCCGGTGTGGTGCCCGCCCCCTACGACCAGGGCTTCGCGCTCCTGGCCGTGCTCTACGGCGTCCCCGTGCTGGGCTTCGCGCTGCTGTGGCTCGCGCTGGCCGTCGCGATGGTCGTACGGGCCCGCCGCGAGGGCATGGGTTTCGCGATGACCTGGTGGGCGTTCACCTTCCCGGTGGGCACCTGTGTGACCGGCGCGGAGGGCCTGGCCCGGCACACCGGACTGGCCGCCTTCGAGGTGCTCGCCGTCGCCCTGTACGTCCTGCTGGTGACCGCCTGGTCGGTGGCCGCCGTCCGCACGGCCCACGGCCTGATCAGCGGCAAGCTGCTCGCGGCGCCGCGGACGTAGCCTCCTGCGGCCGACTTGCCCGCCTTGGACGACGCCCTGCCCTTCGGACGACGAGAATCCGGAGGGCAGGGCTTCCCGTTGGGGCATCGGCATACTCGTCCGAGTTCCGGGCGGATGCCGTCGCGCCGTACCACGCCGGTCCGGGTGGAACGTATACGTCGGTGGCCAGAATCTGCTCACAGTGCGGCAGTGTGACGCGTCACAGACAACACCTCGCTGCTGTGGGAACTTCAAGTGCCCTTCCCACCAGTCGAGTTGCTGACATCTCGAGCGCGAGGGGCGGCCCGCACGTGGAGAGGATCGAATGCGTTCTTCGGAATCCCTGACGCTTGATCAGCTGGTGGACACGGCCCGCTATCCCCTGTCGGAACTCGCGAGCCCCCGGGGACAGGCCGTGGTCTCCCGTGCCCGGCACGACCTGTCGGCTCTCGGCTGCACCGTGCTGCCGGACTTCGTCCGCCCGTCGCTGCGCGATGCGCTGCGGCAGGAATGCTCGGACATCGCCCCCCGGGCGTACCACGACGTCGAGACGGTGAACGTCTACAACATCGCGGTGGACTCGGCGCTGCCGGAGGACCATCCCGGCCGGAAGACCTTCGAGCGGGGTAACGCGTTCGTCGCGCGGGACCGCATCCCCGCGGACTCCCTCATCAGCCGGCTCTACTCCGACCTGGTGTTCCGGCACTTCATCGCCCGCTGCTTCGAACTGCCGGAACTGCACGAGCTGGCGGACCCGCTCTCCGGGCTGGTGCTCAACGTCGTCGCGCCGGGCATGGAGCACCCCTGGCACTTCGACACCAACGAGTTCACCGTGAGCATGCTCACCCAGCAGGCGCAGGACGGCGGCGTCTTCGAGTACTGCCCGAACATCCGGACCGCGCAGGACGAGAATTTCGACGACGTCCGGGACGTGGTGGACGGCCGGGGCGAGCGGTTGACCCGGCGTCTCCCCCTCCAACCGGGTGACCTGCAGTTGTTCAAAGGGCGCTACTCGCTGCACCGGGTGAGCCCGGTGCGCGGCGAGGTCGCGCGCCACTCCGCGATATTCGCCTACAGCGAGCGCCCCGGCGTCATCGGGAGCGTGGAACGGACCCGGCAGCTCTTCGGCCGGGTGCTGCCCGAGCACCTGGCGGCCGAGGGCCGGGCGGTCCGCGGCGACCGGCTCCTGGACTAGCGGACGGCGAGAACGCGCAGCCGCCGCAGTCCGTCTCCCCTCCTTCCCCTCCCCCTCCTTCCCTTCCCCCTCCTTCCCTCTGCTTCCCCCTGCGCGATCCACAGAGGAGTAAGCCCTGTGCGTTTCGACGTGACCGGAAAAGTCTCACTCGACCACATCTACGACCAGCCCGATCCGCGAACCTACTTCAGGGCGCTGCGCCCGCTCGACTACGGCGTTCCGCAGCAGGCCAAGCCCTACTTCGCCAAGTTCATCACGGAGTACCGGGAGTCCCGGCACGTCGCGGTACCGAAGGTGCTGGACATCGGCTGCTCGTACGGGATCAACGCCGCCCTGCTGAAGTACGACGCGACCATGGACGAGCTGTACGCGCGCTACGGCGACGACGAGCCTGCGGGTGAGAGCCGCGAGACTCTGCTGGCCCGCGACCGGGAGCTGGCCCGGTCACGCCAACCCCCGCAGGCCATCCGCTTCGTCGGCCTCGACACCTCCGGCAGCGCTCTGTCCTACGCGCTCGAGGCCGGGTTCCTCGACGCCGTGGTGCACGCCGACCTGGAGCGGCACGAGCCCACACCGCGACAGCGCGCCGAGCTCTCGGGTACGGACCTGGTGATCTCGACGGGCTGCGTCGGCTATGTCACCGAGCGGACGCTCACGCGAGTCGTCCGGGCGCAGGGCAGCCGCCGGCCCTGGATGGCGCACTTCGTGCTGCGGATGTTCCCGTTCGACCCCGTCGAGCGCGCTTTGGCGAGTCTGGGCTACCGGACCGTCCGCGTCGACGAGGTGTTCAGACAGCGACGGTTCGCCTCCCCGCAGGAGCAGACGCTCGTGCTCGACAGCATGTCGGCCGCGGGGGTGGATCCACGGGGCCTGGAGGCGGAAGGCTGGCTGTACGCACAGCTCTACCTTTCCCGGCCGCACAACGACATCACAGGTCCGCGCACAGGTACCGACGATCCGAATCGAGAACAGAGTTGAAGACCAGTCAGGACGCGTCAGACAACCCGACCTTCGCCCAGGAGGACAGCCTCCCGCGCGTGCCGCTGCCTACGCTGGACGCGAGCTGCGAGAGGTTTCTCGCCTGGTGTACGCCGCTGCTGACCGCCGACGAGCGGTCGGCGACCGAGGCGGAGGTCGCCGCCTTCCTCCGGCCCGGTGGCCCCGGCCGGGTACTGCATGCCGCGCTGCAGGAGTACGACGCCACGGAGGGCGTGCACAGCTGGCTCGACACCTTCTGGCCGTACCGGTACCTGGGCCGCCGGGACCGGATCGCCCTCAACGCCAACTTCTTCTTCCTGTTCAAGGACTCCGGCCAGGCGCAGGTGGAGCGGGCGGCAGGGCTCGTCGCCGGGGCCCTCAACTACAAGCGGCAGCTCGATCAGGGGCTGATTCCGCCGGTGGTGCAGCGCGGAGCACCTCAGTCGATGGTGCAGAACAAGTTCCTGTTCTCCAGCACGCGTATCCCCGGCGCGCAGCAGGACACCGTCCGCGCCCCCCACACCGAGGAGTGGCCGGGCCCGTCCGAGGCGCGGCACGTCGTGGTGTTCTTCCGGGGCGGCATGTTCCGGCTGGACGTGCTGGGTCCGGACGGCGTCCCGCACAGCCTGGACGACATCGAGGCGGGGCTGCGCGCCGTGATGAAGGCCGACCCGGCCGGCGCGGACACCTCGGTGGGCCACCTCACCACCATGGCCCGCGCGGAGTGGGCGGCCGCCCGGGAGTCCCTTCTCTCCTGCCACCCCCGCAACGCCGAAGCCCTGGACGATGTCGAGACCGCGCTGTTCTGCGTCGCCCTGGAGGACTTCGCCCCCGCGGACGTCCAGGACGCCTGTGACCAGCTGCTGTACGGCGACCGCGGCAACCGCTGGTTCGACAAGGCCGTGTCGTTCGTCGTCTTCGCCGACGGACGGGCGGGCATCAACGTCGAGCACTGCGAGCTGGACGGGACCACGATCCTCACCTTCACCGACGCCCTGCTCGACACCCCGGCCGAGGAGCAGTCCCGGCAGTCCGGAGCCCGCTCCCAGGGGCTGCCGGCAATGGAGCCGATCGTGTTCGCACTGGACGACGCGCTGCGGGACCAGGCGCGCTCCGCCGCCGACGCGTTCGCGGCGTACGGGGAGAACACCGCGACCAGCACGCTGTCGTTCGCGGACTTCGGCAGCGGCGCGGCCAAGGCGTTGGGGGTCTCGCCGGACGCGTTCGTCCAGGCCGCCTACCAGCTCGCCCACCAGCGCGCCAAGGGGCACCTGGGCGCCACGTACGAATCGATCGCCACCCGGCAGTACCGGCACGGGCGGACCGAGGCGATGCGTGTCGTCACCACCGAGATGGTGGCTTTCGTGGCGGCGATGGAGGACCCGGCGGCGGACGCGGACGCCCGGCGCACCGCGTTCCGGGCAGCCACGGAGGCCCACGTGTCGCGCGCGAAGGCGTGCCAGGCCGGGCAGGTGCCGGAGCAGCACCTGTGGGAGCTGGAGCTGATCCAGCGCCGTCGGGGGGCCGAGCTCGGGGTGACCGAGCAGCCCGCGCTGTACCGGACGCCGGGCTGGCTGACCATGCGGGACGACTACCTGAGCACGAGTTCCGCGCCGTCCGTCAACATCCAGTACTTCGGCTTCGGGTCGACCAGCAGCCAGTGCATCGGTGTGGCCTACGTGCTGCTTCCCGACCGGTTCAACCTCTACCTGAGCACGCCGTCGGCGGTCGCCGCGCAGATGCGGACGTTCGCCGACCGGCTCCGGGAGGCGCTGGACGAACTCCGGGAACTGCTGGCGACCGAGGGGCCCAAGGACTGAACGGACCCCGCCGCCGGACCGGAACTCCCCGCCGGGAACCCCGGCCCGGCGGCCCGGACGGCTCCAGCGGCTCCAGCGGCTCCAGCGGCTCCAGCGGCTCCAGCGGCTGAGCCTGTGGTCACGACACTGCTGCCCGCAATGCTTCCCCGAGCCGCGCCGGCGCCTCGACCAGTGACGGTCCGTACCAGGTCAGCAGGCGGCCGTCGACCAGGGCGCAGGGAATCCCCGTGAAGGATTCCGGACCGTCGTCGGCGGTGAAGCGGTACGGCTCGTCGGGCAGCACGACGAGATCGGGGGCCGCCGCGGTCAGCTCGGTGAGCGGGACGCGGGGATAGCGCTCCTCGTGGCGCGCGTAGACGTTGTCGACGCCCAGCCGGGCGAGCACGTCTCCGGCGAAGGTGTCCCGGCCCAGCACCATCCAGGGCCGGCGCCACACCGGCACGATCGCGGTCCTGCGGCGGGCCGGGGCGGGCGGCTCGGCCCAGGCGGCCTCCGCCGCGTCCAGCCAGCGCGGACGGCCGTGCGCGCCGCAGGCGGCGAGCACCCGGTCCAGCTCGCGAAAGGCCCCCGGCACGTCCCGCACCTCGGTGACCAGCACCTCGATCCCCGCCTCCCGCAGGGCGGCGAGATCGGGTTCCCGGTTCTCCTCCTCGTTGGCGACGACGAGATCGGGCCCCAGCCGCAGGACGGCATCGACGTCGGGGTTCTTGGTTCCCCCGATCCGGACGACGTCCAGGTCCGCCGGGTGGCTGCACCAGTCGGTCGCGCCGACCAGGACGGCGGGCACGGACACGGCCACGGCCTCCGTCAGCGAGGGCACGAGGGACACCACCCGCATGACCGTCCGCCTCTCCCGCGCCGTCCTGTCTCCCGCCATCCTCTCCCGAGCCGCCCGCGCCCGCCCGGCCCCGCCCAGGCCGGACCCCGTCGTCCGCGCCGCTCAGCGCTTGCCGAAGGTGTGCCGGTCCTCCACCGCGTCGATGTGGTCGGCGACCTCCACGACGACGACCCGGGTGTCCGGCACGGTGGCGCGCCAGCGGTGCCGCACACCGCCCGTGAGGTAGAGCGTGTCACCCCGCCCCAGCCGATGGGCACGCCCCTCCGCCTCGACCTCGACACCGCCGTCGGCGACGTACATCAACTTGTCGTTGCGGTGCTGGAGTTCGCGGGCTTCCTCGTGGTCGCCGGTGAACTCGGTTGCGTGCAGCTGGTGGTGACCGCGCACCAGGGGGCGCGTGCGGGCTCCGGGAGTGAACTCGGCCCCTGCGTCGGCGCGCACGACGTCGACACTGCACGCCGGGTCGGCGGCGGCGAGCAGGTCGACGGCCGTGGTGCCGAGGGCGTCGGCGACCCGCTCCAGCGAACTTCGGCTGGGCCGGGCCCGCTCGTTCTCCACCTGGCTGAGAAAGGGCACCGACAGGCCGCTGCGTTCGGCCACGACGGCGAGGGTGAGCCGCAGTGCCCGGCGCCGTCGCCGTACGGCCGCACCCACCCGAAGGGGCTGTTCTTTGTGGTCGCCCATCGCTCCGGCTCCCTCCCTCGCGTCGTCGGTCCGCGAACCGTGCGGATTTCCGGCCCGCCGCTTCTGTTGAGTTGTCTGCACCCTACGCATGTTCGCCAAACCGTTTCATGGACCCGTCACATCGCTGTCACT
Source organism: Streptomyces sp. NBC_00659 (assembly GCF_036226925.1). NCBI lineage: Bacteria > Bacillati > Actinomycetota > Actinomycetes > Kitasatosporales > Streptomycetaceae > Streptomyces > Streptomyces sp. NBC_00659. The sequence goes on from NZ_CP109031.1 coordinate 2,219,762, forward strand.
TCGAGGGAGTGTGAGGGTTACACTTCGCGCCACCGCGCGAGCCGTCGCGCGCCTGGCGCCGCCGCCCCTTCGCACGGGGCGAAAGGGCCGATCACGGGGGCGGGACACCCCGCCTGGACCTTCGACGGCACGATCGGACCCTGAAGTGCCGTGCCCCGGCGCGCAGTTGCCTGTCGGGGCGCGGACCGTGGACGCATGGTGGCGGTCGGGTTCGGCCGGGCCCGCGCGCACGGAGCTGATGTGCGGCGAGCCCTCGGAACGGCATAGGGGAACGGCGGGTTCGGCGGACGCGCGGGCGGCGCCGTGGCCCGGATCGCGTCGGCGGGGTGCGGTCTCGGACCGCGGCACGGTTGTCCGGATCCTTGCCGTACGCCAGTACGCGACCACCGGCGGCTCCGCCCGCGCGTGCGGACCGGCGGCCGCCCTCGGGAGGAGTCCGCGGGCCCCGGGAGCACGACGGGGGGTGGTCCTCGTCGTACGGGTCAAGAGAACCCTGACGACGAGGACCACCCCTCGGAATGAAACCGCGCAGCGCGCCCCGGCGTGGACGGCTCGTCCGCTACCGCGGAGTCATCCGCTGCACCAGGTCCGGGTGCTCCCCGAGCCACGCGGCGACGGCTTCCGAATACACAACCGCGTTCGTGCAGTGGCCGCGCCTGCCCCGCCCACCCGGAGCGAACACGGGAGAGGTCCAGGTCACTGTCAGTGGCGTACGGCATGATGCGGAACGTGACACTTCCGACGCGACGACTCATGCTCCTCGACACCGCCTCGCTGTATTTCCGCGCCTATTTCGGCATGCCGGAATCCGTGAAGGCCCCGGACGGCACACCGGTGAACGCCGTGCGCGGACTGCTGGAGTTCATCGACCGCCTGGTCAAGGACCACCGTCCGGACGATCTGGTGGCCTGTATGGACGCGGACTGGCGTCCGCAGTGGCGGGTCGACCTGATCCCGTCGTACAAGGCGCACCGGGTCGCGGTGGAGACGGAGACCGGCCCGGACCAGGAGGAGGTGCCGGACACGCTCTCCCCGCAGGTGCCCGTCATCGAGGAGGTCCTGGACGCGCTGGGCATCGCGCGCGTGGGCGTCGAGGGGTACGAGGCGGACGACGTGATCGGCACGTTCACCGGTCGCGCCACCGGTCCGGTCGACATCGTCACCGGCGACCGCGACCTGTATCAACTCGTCGACGACACACGGGGGGTGCGCGTGCTGTATCCGCTCAAGGGTGTCGGCACGCTCCAGCTCACCGACGAGGCCTGGCTGCGCGAGAAGTACGGCGTCGACGGTCCGGGGTACGCGGATCTGGCGCTGCTGCGCGGCGACCCGAGCGACGGACTGCCCGGAGTGCCCGGCATCGGTGAGAAGACGGCGGCCAAACTGCTCGCCGAGTTCGGCGACCTGGCCGGCATCATGGCCGCGGTCGACGACCCGAAGGCCAGGCTGACGCCCTCGCAGCGCAAGCGGCTCGACGAGTCACGGCCGTACATCGCCGTGGCGCCGACCGTCGTCAAGGTCGCCGGGGACGTGCCGCTTCCCGAGGTGGACACGGCGCTGCCGCACGCGCCGCGCCGTCCGGAAGCGCTGGACGAACTGGCCGCGCGCTGGGGACTGGGCGGCTCGCTGCACCGTCTGCTCACGACACTGCGGGCATAGCCGATCACGGCACTGCAGGTACAGCTGAACCGTTCTGGCATGACTGCTGCCGGTTCATCCGTGGATATTGCACAGGGAGAGATGCTAACTTAGGTAAGCCTAACCATGTGAATCAGGAGGCAGTCATGGCAGAGCGCCCGGAACGCAAGCCCCGGAAGCCCCACTCCGCGAAGGTCGTGCGGACCGAGCGGCTGACCCCTCACATGCAGCGGGTGGTGCTGGGCGGTGACACCCTCGCCGACTTCGCCACGGGCGGCAGAACCGACCACTACGTGAAGCTGCTGTTCGGCCCCGCGGGCGTCACCTACCCCGAGCCCTTCGACCTGGAGCGCATCCGCGAGGAGTTCCCGCGCGAGCAGTGGCCGGTGACACGCACGTACACGGTGCGCGCCTGGGATCCCGAGACGCGCGAGCTGACCCTGGACTTCGTGGTGCACGGGGACGAGGGACTCGCCGGACCGTGGGCCCTGCGGGCGCAGCCGGGCGACGTCGTCCGGTTCATGGGCCCCGGTGGCGCGTACGCACCCGACACGAGCGCCGACTGGCACCTGCTCGCCGGTGACGAGAGCGCGCTGCCCGCGATCGCCGCCGCGCTGGAGTCACTGCCGGACGGCGCCACGGTCCGCGCCTTCGTCGAGGTCTCCGGGCCCGAGGAGGAGCAGAAGATCGACTCCGACGCGGAGGTCGTCTGGCTGCACCGCGGCGACCGGCCTGTCGGCACGGCCCTGGTGGAGGCCGTACGGGCCCTGGAGTTCCCGGAGGGCCGGCTGCACGCGTTCGTGCACGGCGAGGCGGGCTTCGTGAAGGAGCTGCGGGCGCTGCTGCGGGTCGAGCTGCAGATCCCGCGCGAGGACCTGTCCATCTCCGGCTACTGGCGCCTCGGCCACAACGAGGACGGCTGGCAGGCCGCGAAGCGTGACTGGAACGCCCGGGTGGAGGCGGAGCAGGAGGTACCGGCCTGACACCGGACACTTCCCGTACCTGGTCAGGAGGCTGACCCGGTTCGCCACCCCCGGCCGCACCGAACGTCAGGAGGCGGACCCGCATCTCGCGGGTCCGCCTCCTGACGTTTCGTGCGGGTGCCGTTCGTCCGGCGGTCCGGACCGGGCCCCGGTACGACCGGAACGTACGGATCGACAGCCGGACCGCCGCCACCGTGAGCAGGAGGGCAAGCACGAGCACGAGCACAAGCCCGAACGGCGCACCCGTCCGGCTGAGCACCTCACCTCGGTCGGGGGTGTTCGGACATCGCCGAACGGCCCGCGACCACAGCCCGGTTGAGCCGGTCGAAGCCGGCGACGTGCCGGATCCGGCCCGGCTCCCGGGACAACGGTGTGCAGGGCGTGAGGAATTGGGCCCGCCGCCGACACGGCCGCGTCACGCGGGTGAAACAGGGTCTCCCTAATTTCTGTCACCCGACAGGAATCCCGCTCATCCTTCGCGCCGAAGGCAGGTGCCACCGTGACCACCACCGCTCCCTCCGACGTACGCCCCGATCCGCCCGACTCCCCGGACGACCGCTCCCTGACCGAGTTCGGCTACCGCCAGGAGCTGCACCGCAGCCTCGGCCGGTACGCCTCGTTCGCCGCCGGGTTCTCCTTCATCTCCGTCCTCACCACGGTCTTCCAGTTCTTCGCCTTCGGGTACGCCTTCGGCGGCCCGGTCTTCTTCTGGACCTGGCCGATCGTGTTCGCGGGCCAGCTCGCCGTCGCCGCCTGTTTCGCCGAACTCGCCGCGCGCTACCCGATCTCCGGCGCGATCTACCAGTGGTCCTCGCGCCTGTCGAACCCCTCCTTCGGCTGGTTCGCCGGCTGGATCATGGTGATCGGGCAGATCGTGGTGGTCGCGGCGGCGGCGCTGGCCCTTCAGATGGTCCTGCCCGCGATCTGGTCGGGCTTCCAGCTCATCGGCGACGATCCGGCCCCGACCAGCCCCGACGGCGCCGCCAACGCGGCCGTCCTGGGCGTCGTCCTGCTCGTCCTGACGACGCTGGTGAACGTCCTCGACAACCGTGTGATGTCGGCGGTCAACCGGATCGGCGTCACCGCCGAGATCATCGGCGCCGTCCTGATCATCGTGCTGCTGTTCACCCACTCCGAGCGCTCCCCCGGCATCACCTTCCACACCGGCGGGGGCGGCACCGGACTGTTCGGGGCGCTGATGGTGGGCTCGTTCATGGCCGCGTACGTCATGATCGGCTTCGACAGCGCCGGAGAGATGAGCGAGGAGACCCATCACCCGAAGCGGACCGCGCCCCGCACGATCCTCACCGCGCTCGGCGCGGCGGGCCTGCTCGGCGGACTGATCGTGCTCGGTGGACTGCTCGCCGCCCCGAGCCTGACCGACGGCAGGCTCGGCGTCGACGGACTCAGCTACGTCCTGACCAGCAGCCTCGGCGACGGGGTCGGCCGGGCCCTGCTCGCCGATGTGGTGGTCGCCATCGCGGTGGCCACCCTGGCGATCCAGACGGCCGCCTGCCGCATGCTCTTCTCGATGGCCCGCGACAAGCAGCTCCCCTTCTCCGGCCGTCTCGCGAAGGTCGACCCGCGCACCGGCATGCCGAGCGCCCCCGCCCTGGTCGTCGGCGTCCTCGCCGCCGCCCTGCTGCTCCTGAACTTCGCCTCCCCGGACGCGTTCCTCGCGATCGGCACCACCTGCATCGTGATGCTGTACCTCGCGTACGCGATGGTCACCGGGCCGCTGCTGGTGCGCCGTCTGCGCGGGCAGCTCACCGCGGAAGGCGCCGACGAGACGGGGGCCCCGCTCTTCTCCCTCGGCCGCTGGGGCGTCCCCGTCAACGCCCTCGCCCTGGTCTACGGCCTCTTCATGACGGTCAACCTGGCCTGGCCGCGTGCCGCGGTGTACGACCCGGCGGGCGGGCACTGGTACTTCCAGTGGTTCACCGTGCTGTTCCTCGCCGTGACCCTGGTCGCGGGAGCGGGGTACCGGACGTACCGGGCGCGGGCGACGGCGGCGGGGTCTCCCCAGATGGTTCCCGCCTCGTAGGCTTGACCGGGTGAGACGCAAGCCCAGGATCCCGCCCTCTCCCCTCCCGCAGCGCCACGGGGTCGACCCCGTGCGGATCAGACTGCCGCGGGAGGGGAGCTGGGCCACGGCGCGGGCGTACCTGGTGGAGCGGCTCGCGGCGGGCGACGGAGTCATCGACACGATGATCGGCGAGGGCCTGATCGTCCACGCGGACGGACGGCCGCTGACCGCCGAAGCCGCCTACGCGCCGGGGATGTTCCTGTGGTTCCACCGGGAGCTGCCCCACGAGGAGCCGGTGCCGTTCCCGCTCGACGTGGTGTACCGGGACGAGCACATCGTCGTCGCCGACAAGCCGCACTTCCTGGCGACGACGCCGCGCGGCAGCCACGTCGCCCAGACGGCTCTGGCCCGGCTGCGACGGGAGCTGGACCTGCCGGAGCTGGGCGCGGCGCACCGCCTCGACCGGCTGACGGCGGGGCTCGTGCTGTTCACCGTACGGCCCGGGGAGCGCGGCGCGTACCAGTCGCTGTTCCGCGACCGGCTGATCGGCAAGGAGTACGAGGCCGTGGCGCCGTACGACTCCGGTCTCGCTCTGCCGCGCACGGTCAGCAGCCGCATCCTGAAGGAACGCGGGGTGATGGCCGCCCGGGAGGTGGCGGGCGAGCCGAACGCCGTCAGCGGGATCGACCTGGTCGAGCGCCGGGACGGGCTGGGGCGCTACCGGCTGACTCCTCGTACCGGGCAGACCCATCAGCTCCGGGTCCACATGAGCGCGTTGGGCGTGCCGATCCTCGGCGACCCGCTGTACCCGGTGGTGACCGGACCCGTGCCGGCCGGTGACTTCCGGCGTCCGCTGCAACTGCTCGCGCGGACGCTGGAGTTCACCGATCCGGTCACCGGCCGGGCCCACCGGTTCGCCAGCGGACGGACGCTGGAGGCGTGGACCTCGTACGACACCTGGTCGGCCCGGGGCACCGGGGTTCGGCAGCCCGTGCCGCGGGCGCCGGGCGCCGGGGATCAGTAGCCGCGCCACCAGCGCAGGAGGCGCTGCCAGGCGCCGAGCCGGCCGGCGGGCGGCGTGGCCGGGACGGGCTCGGGGGCCGTCGGCTGCGGTGCGGGTGCGGCCGGTGCCGTGCTGTCGGTGGTGACCTGCCAGTGGGACCGCTGGGGAGGCAGCGCGCGCACGGACGGCCGCTGCGTGACCTCCTGCGTCGGCTTGGGCTCGAAGCGTACGGGCAGATCGACGAGGTGGCGCGAGGACATGGTGCTCCGCCAGCGCAGGTCGCTCTCGTCGCAGTCGAGTTCGACATCGGGCAGCCGCAACAGCAGGGCGTCGACGCCGACATCGGCGATGGCACGGCCGATGTCCTGTCCCGGGCACTCGTGGGGACCGCCGCCGAAGGCGAGGTGGGAGCGGTTGCCCTGCATGCTCGCGGCCAGGTCGGGACGGATCCGGGGGTCGACGTTGCCGGGCGCGATCCCGAACAGCAGTCCGTCGCCCTTGCGGATGCGCTGACCGCCCAGCTCCGTCTCCTGCTTGGCGAAGTAGCCGAGGACGGCGCTGAACGGCGGCTCGTTCCACAGGGACTGCTCGACCGCCTCGGGCACGGTCATCTGGCCGCCGTTGAGCTGGGCACGGAATCGCGGGTCGGTGAGCAGCATGCGCAGCACGTTGGCGATGAGGTTGGCGGTGGCTTCGTAGGCGGCGAGCAGGACGAGCCGCAGGTGCTGGGCGACCTCGTCGTCGGTGAGCCGGGCCGGGTGGTTGATGAGGTGGCTGGTGAAGTCGTCATCGGGCTCGGCGCGGCGCCGCAGGGTGTGCTGGGTCAGCAGGCTCATGACGTACTCGTTGCTGGCGATGGCGGTGTCGGTGCCCTTGAGCAGGTCACGGGTGGCGTGCACCATGCGGTCGTTGTAGTCCTCGGGCATGCCGATGATCTCGCAGAGCACGGACATCGGCAGGTGCTCGGCGAACTGTCCGACCAGATCGGCCTTGCCGAGCGGGCAGAACGCGTTGACCAGGCGCTGTGTGGCGCGGTTGATGTAGCGCCGCAGGCTGCGGAAGTCGATGGTCGTCATGGCGCCGGTGACGGCGCCGCGCAGTCTGAGGTGCTCGTCGCCCTCGGCGTGGGAGCAGATGGGCTGCCAGGCGATATGGGGGGCGAGCGGATGGTCGGCTCCCGCCGTGCCGTCCCGGACGGCGGTCCACAGCCGGCTGTCGCGGGCGTAGTGCGCGGGGGTGCTGACCATGTGCAGGTTCTCGGCATGGCCGAGGACCACCCAAATGGGTACGTCGTTGTGCAGCAACACGGGTGCGACGGCGCCGTGTTCGGCTCGCAGCTTCTCGTACAGCGCGCCCAGGTCCTCGGCCTCGGGCCCGTACAGGCGACGCAGTCCGCCCGGAGGGTCGCCGGGGCCGATGCCGTGGGCCGGGCAGCCCGGCGGGGGGCCGAACGCGGGTTCTTCCGTACCGGCGGGGGAATGGGATTCGGTCGTCACAGTGATCGCTCCGAAGCTCAAATACGTTCTGTGGATGGGCAGTTGGCGTACGGATGCCGTCCTCACGGTACGGCGTTCAGCTGCGCGCCGAGGTCATCGCCAGGGAATGCAGGAACCGCATGAGGATCATCAAGGTGTCCCGGCTCGACGCCCTGCGGCGGGCGTCGCACTGCACGATCGGAATCTCCTCGGCGAGGTCGAGCGCGGCCCGCAGATCCTCGACCGGGTACCGGGGCGCGTCGGGGAAGTCGTTGACCGCGACGACGAACGGAACACCGCGCTCCTCCAGGCGTCCGATCACATCGAAGCTGACTTCCAGACGGCGGGTGTCGATCAGGACGACCGCGCCGAGCGCTCCCTCGAACAGACCGTTCCACAGGAACCAGAAGCGCTCCTGGCCCGGTGTGCCGAACAGATAGAGCACCAGCTGGTCGGTGATCGAGATCCGGCCGAAGTCCATGGCCACCGTGGTGGCGGTCTTGGTCTCGGACCCGTAGTTGTCGTCGACTCCGACGCCGGCCTGCGTCATGGTCTCCTCGGTCGTCAGCGGCTTGATCTCGCTGACGGAGCCCACCATGGTCGTCTTGCCGACTCCGAAGCCGCCCACGATCACGATCTTCACCGCGGCCTGTGCCGTGTGCGGGAGGTGGTCCTCGGCGCGAGGGCCCGTGATGGTGTCAGAGCTTTTGAAGTCCATGCATCACCGCTTCGAGGAGGGAACGGTCGGGGAGCGCCTGACGGACGATCGGCGCGCGCGCCTGGACCAGTTCGGCCGCCAGCAGCTCGGTGAGCAGGACGGTCACCACGCTGAACGGCAGATTGAGATAGGCCGAGATCTCAGCCACGGACAGGGGTGTCCTGCACAGCCGCAGCAGTGCCGACTGCTCCGGCTGGGTGGCGGGCGGCGGCGGGACGGCACGGGCGACGACCAGGGTGACCAGGTCGACCTCGGCCCGGTCGCCGCCCTCACCGCCGCCCGTGAGCACGTACAGGCGTTCCGGGTTCTTCGGTTTGTCCTGGCCCTGCTCCCCCTCGGGGCCGCGCGGGCCCTCGAGAGGAGCGGGCGGTGCGGGGGGTTCCGGGGGCCGCTCCCTGGGTTGGCGCCGACGGCGTTGCGGAGGAGTCATACGGTCTGCCCGTTGTGGCGCGGCGGACTCGTGAGATGGGCGCCGATCCGCACGACGAGGTCGCGCATGCGGTTGCTCATCAGGCCGGGTTCCGCGGTCTGGTTGGCGAGCACGGCGAGGTAGGCGTTGGGCCCCGCCGACATCAGGTAGAAGTAGCCGCCGTTGATCTCGATGATGACCATCCGCATCCGGCCGTCGCTCTTGGGGATCTCGCCCGCGACGGCTCCCGCCAGGCTCTGCAGGCCCGCGCAGGCCGCCGCGACCCGGTCGGCCGCGTCCGGGTCGCCGCCGTAGCGGGCGATGCGCAGTCCGTCGGCGGAGAGCACCACGATCTGCTGGATGCCCGGCACTCCGTCGGCGAGTTCCTTGAGCATCCAGTCGAAGTTGGCTCGCTGCTGGATCACTTGCGGTCCCCTTCGTCGTCGGCCTCGGCAGGGGCCGGCTGGTTGTCCGTGCTGAACGCGGTCGGGTCCGGGTCGCCTTTGAGCCCGTTCATGAACGCCTCGACCCACAGCCCGGGTTCGGGCTCCTTCTCCTGCGGACCGGGGTCGGGTGTCCACGAGGCGGCGGCCTCGGCGGCCTCCTGCTCGGCGCGCGCCTCGGCGTACCGCCGGCTGAGCGGGACCTTCATCCGGCTGCGGCGCTGCGGGAGGCCTCCGGGCGTCCATTCCGTGACGACCGGGACGTCGTCCTCGCGGGGGTCGCCGCTCGACGAGGGGATGCGGGGACCGGTGGTGGGCTTGCGCTTCTTGGGCTTGCGCGCGGGGCCCTCGACCCCGCCGTTGTCGATGCCGGCCACGGAGGTGGCCCCGATGCCGTGCGCGAGACCGGGCGCGAAGTCGGTGGTGAGCATGCCACGCGGCGCTACGAGGACGGCGCGGACGCCGCCGTACGCGGACTGCCGCAGCGAGATCTGCATGCTGTACATCTGCGCGAGTCGTCCGACGACCGCCATGCCGAGCCGGGGCGCCTGGCCCATGATGTTCGGGTCGACGCCCGCCGCGGCCAGCCGGAGCAGCTCCTCGATCTTGCCGCGGGCCTCGTCGCTGAGGCTGACGCCGCCGTCCTCGATCTCGATGGCGATGCCCGTCTGCACCTCGATCGCGGTGACGTGCACCTTGGTGTGGGGCGGTGAGTACCGGGTGGCGTTGTCCAGGAGCTCGGCGAGGGCGTGGATGAGCGGTTCGACGGAGACGCCGTTGACGGCGATGTCGACGATGTTGTGCAGCTCGATGCGCCGGTACTCCAGGATGCGGGACATCGCTCCGCGCAGGACGCTGAACAGCGGTACGGGTTCGGGCCATTGGCGTCCGGGGCGGCCGCCGCCGAGCACGGCGATGGAGTCGGCGAGCCGGCCGATCAGCGCGGTTCCGTGGTCGATGCGCAGCAGGTCGTCGAAGACCTCGGGATTGCGCCCGTGGTCCTCCTCCATCTCACGCAGTTCGTTGTTCTGCTGGTGGACGATGGCCTGGACGCGCCGGGCGATGTTGACGAAGGAGCGCTGTGCCGCGTCGCGCATCGACTCCTCGGCGTCGATGATCTTGAGCAGCTGCTTCAGCAGGTCCTTCTGGGACTTGGCGATCTCATGGAAGTCCGGGTTGTCGCGGCCCAGGGTACGGACGACCTCCGAGGGGGAGTCGCCGTCGTGCAGCCGGTCGATCGCGTACGGCAGGACCTCCCGGGTGAAGCGCACGATCTCCTGATCGTGCGCGGCGACGCGCTGTTCCAGGGAGGCGGCGCGGTGCGCGAAGTCGGCCCGCAGTTCACGGGCCACGCGACCGCGGCGGACGGCTTCGCCGCCGATCGCGATGACCAGCAGCGTGGCGAAGCCGCCGCACAGGGCCACCGCGCCCTTGGCCGGCTCCGTCACGGCGGCGACGGCGGCGCCGGTCACCACCGCCATGAGTACGGCCGGCAGCAACAGCACGCGCGCGTAGGGAAGTTCACTGCCACCGGGAGGCGATTGAACACTCACCATGTAGGCCCTCTGAGACAAGTCGGCTGGGGGTGGGGGAGGTTTCCGGGGGAAACGGAACAGATCGGTACGGGTCAAACCCGATCTTCGGAACTTTGGGGAACAAGCGCACGAATACATCCCAACTCGGTGCGCTGCGGGCGAGCTTAGTCCGACCGGATCAACGCTGTGTCATATTCAGCAAGCACCTGAAACCGCCCATAAGACTGGAGTACCCTCAGCCCCATTTGCACGCTGCGCCCCCATCCGCACACGCTGCGTGATGACGTACGGGCATGCGAACAGCGTGGTGAAGCGGTGCGGAGGCTCAGACCCCGGCGATGCGCAGCGCCGCGTCCGCCGTGGCCTCGGCGAACGCCGACACCGGGCGCTGCGGATCGGAGCGGTGCACGAGGATGACACCCTCGATCAGCCCGAACAGCAGATCCGTCCGCAGATCGAGCTCACTCTTGGCGAGCGCGCCGCCGGCCGCCGTGGCGGCCAGCAACTGACGGTAGGTGTCCTTGAGTTCGGCCCGCACGGCATGGAAGCCGGCGAAGCGTTCGGTGCGCACCTCGGGCAGCAGATAGAGACCGCCGAGGTTGTGCGGCCCGCCGCACAGCACTTCCACGTCGGTGCGGCACAGCTCCCACAGCCGGCCCTCCGCGGGCGCCGCGTCGTCGGCGAGGAGTTCACGGGCGTACGCAAGTGAGGGGGTGACCGTGGACTCCAGGAGCTCGGCGAGCAACTCCTCCTTGCCGGTGACGTAGTGGTACATGGACGCCTGACGCATGCCCGCCCGCTCGGCGACGGCACGGGTGGTGGTGGCCGCGTATCCCCGCGTCGTGAACAACTCGGCTGCGGCGTCCAGCAGTTCGGCGCGCGGCGTCAGCCCGCTGTCCGGCCGCTGCGCGGCCCGAGGCCTGCCGACCCGCCGTCCGCCACCCGTTCCCATGCGTTCGATCCTCGCACACCCGGCAGGCCCCGACAGGGCGCCCCGGCGCGCTCCGCGGACACCGGTCCGCGGCGCGCAGGGCCCCTCACCGGCGGCGCGCCCCACGTGAGGGACCGGTAACCGCGCGGCAACACGCGGGACACGGTCGCGACCCACCCCGCCCCTAATTTCTGTCGCGCGACAGAAATGACCGAGGAGCCGGAGGACCCGCGATGGCGACAGCGACCACCCACGGAGCACGCGACCACGCCCGCGCCCAGCAGGGAACCCGTGCGGAGGCCATGCCCGTGGTCCCCGCGGGCGACTGGCCGGCGCCGCCCTGCGAGGCGGGCCATCTGGTGTGGGCGGAGACCGTGGCGGGCGGCAACTACACGCACAAGGTGCTGGCCCGCGGCACCGAACTGCGCCTGACCGACCTCACCGGCGACGCCTGCGCCCACCTCCTGCTGTACGTCGCCGACCGGCCGTGGGAACGCCTGAACGTCGCCGACACCGTCAAGGTCCAGTGGAACGCCTATCTGAGCCAGGGGCGGCTGCTCCTGTCCGACCAGGGCCGGGTGCTCGCCTCGGTGGTCTCCGACACCTCCGGCCGGCACGACGCCCTGTGCGGCACCTCCACGCTCGTACGCAACACCGGACGCTACGGGGACGGAACCCCGCAGTCCGCGTCCCCGGCCGGCCGCGAGCTGTTCAAACTGGCCGCCGCGAAGAACGGGCTCGGTCCTCGCGATCTGCCGCCCTCGCTCTCCTTCTTCCAGGGCGTGGAGATACGCGACGACGGGTCACCGGCCTTCACCGGCTCGGCCGGCCCCGGCGCCGCCGTCACCCTGCGCGCCGAACAGGACGTCACCGTGCTGATCGCGAACGTGCCGCACCCGGCCGACCCGCGCCCCGACTACACGAGCACCCCGCTGGAGGTGCTGGCCTGGCGCGCACGGGCGACCGCGGCGGGCGACCCGCTGTGGGAGGCCACACCCGAGGGCTGCCGCGCCTTCCTCAACACCGCCGAATTCCTTGCCACGAGGGGGCTCGCATGACGCACGTCACCGTCCCGGCCCGGGCTGCCTGGTCCGCCGTCGTCCGCGCCGGCCAGACGCTCACCGTCACCGACCTGCACGGCAACCAGGCCGTCGACTTCCTGGTGTACGACGCCGCGGACACCGCCGTCCGCTACAGCGCCCCCGACACGATCCAGGCCCAGGGCAACATCTTCCTGACCACGGGCAGCGTGCTGATGTCGAACGAGCACACACCGCTGATGACCGTCGTCGAGGACGAGGTCGGCCGGCACGACACGGTCGGCGGCGCCTGCTCCAAGGAGTCGAACACCCTGCGCTACGGGCACCACACATGGTCCCAGCACGCCTGCGTCGACAACTTCCTCGCCGAGGGCGCCCGTCACGGCCTCGGCAAGCGCGATCTCGTGTCCAACATCAACTGGTACATGAACGTGCCCGTCGAGAAGGACGGCACCCTCGGCATCGTCGACGGCATCTCCGCCCCCGGACTGCGGCTGGCCCTGCGCGCCGAACGCGATGTGATCGTGCTGGTCTCCAACTGCCCCCAGATCAACAACCCGTGCAACGGCTTCGAGCCGACCGCGGTCGCGATGACGATCGGGGCCTCCGCATGAGCTTCGACACCCTGCTGATCGCCAACCGCGGCGAGATCGCCGTCCGGATCATCCGCACGGCCCGTGAACTGGGCCTGCGCACCGTCGCCGTGTACTCCGACGCCGACCGCGCGGCACCCCACGTCCGCCTCGCCGACGAGGCCGTACGGCTCGGCCCCGCCCCCGCGAAGGAGTCCTACCTCGACGGCGACCTGGTCCTGAAGGCCGCCAAGGACACCGGGGCCGGGGCCATCCACCCCGGATACGGCTTCCTGTCCGAGGACGCGGCGTTCGCGCGGCGCTGCGAGGACGCCGGGATCGTGTTCGTCGGACCGACACCGGAGCAGCTGGAGCTGTTCGGCGCCAAGCACACCGCGCGGGCGGCGGCCGAGGCGGCCGGGGTGCCGCTGGCGCCGGGCACGGGACTGCTCTCCGGTCTCCCCGAGGCGCTGGACGCGGCCGGCCGCATCGGCTACCCCGTCATGCTCAAGGCCACCGGCGGTGGCGGCGGCATCGGCATGTCGGCATGTCGATCCGCCGATGAACTGACCGAGGCCTGGGACCGGGTGCAGCGCGTCGCGGCGGCCTCCTTCTCCTCGGCCGGGGTCTTCCTGGAGCGACTGGTCGAACACGCCCGCCATGTCGAGGTGCAGGTCTTCGGCGACGGCCGGGGCCGTGTCGTCACCTTCGGCGACCGCGACTGCTCGCTCCAGCGCCGCAACCAGAAGGTCCTGGAGGAGGCGCCCGCCCCCGGCCTGCCCTCCCGCATACGCGCCGAACTAGCCTCCGCAGCACGCGAGTTGTGCGCCTCGGTCGGCTACCGCTCGGCCGGGACCGTCGAGTTCGTCTACGACGCCGCCCGCGAGGAGGCGTACTTCCTGGAGGTCAACACCCGCCTCCAGGTGGAACACCCGGTCACCGAGGAGATCTACGGCGTCGACCTCGTCGCCTGGATGCTGCGCCTGGCCCGGGGCGAGTCCGATGTCGTACGGGACCCGGGGGCACCGCGGGGTCACGCCGTCGAGGCGCGGGTCTACGCCGAGGACCCCTCGCGCGAACACCGGCCCAGCGCGGGCCTGTTGACGCGGGTCGAGTTCCCCGCCGGGGTCCGCGTGGACGGCTGGGTCGAGACCGGCACCGAGGTGACCACTTCCTACGACCCGATGCTCGCGAAGGTCGTCGCGTACGGGACGGACCGGGCCGAGGCCCTGGAACGCCTCGACGAGGCACTGGCCGGGACCCGGGTGGACGGGATCGAGACGAACCTCGGTCTGGTGCGGGCCGCGCTCGCCGAACCGTCCTTCCGGCGGGCGGCGCACTCCACGGCCACGCTGGCCGGCGTGAACGATCCCACCCCACGCGTCGAGGTCGTGTCCGGCGGCACGCTCACCACCGTGCAGGACTGGCCCGGACGCACCGGCCACTGGCAGGTCGGGGTACCGCCGTGCGGCCCCATGGACGACCTCTCCTTCCGGCTCGGCAACCGCGCGCTCGGCAACCCCGAGGGCGCACCGGGCCTCGAATGCACCCTGCAAGGACCGGCGTTGAGGTTCACCCACGCCACGACGGTGTGCGTCACGGGCGCACCCGCGCCGGTCACCGTGGACGGGGCCGCCGTCGCCCAGTGGGAGCCGGTGACCGTACCGGCCGGAGCCGTGCTGGAGGTCGCGGCGCCCGCCGGGCACGGCCTGCGCACCTATGTGCTGTTCGCGGGCGGCGGCCTTGACGTGCCCGCCTTCCTCGGCAGCGCCTCCACCTTCACGCTCGGCCGGTTCGGCGGCCACGGGGGCCGGACCCTGCGGACCGGTGACGTCCTGCACGGCGGAACGGTCACCGAAGCCGGGGCACCCGTGCCACCCGCCGAACGGCCCGGCCTCACCGCCGAGTGGCGGATCGGCGCCCTCGAAGGACCGCACGCCGCACCGGAGTTCTTCACCGAGGACGACATCCACGACTTCTACGCCGCCGACTGGAAGGTCCACTTCAACTCGGCCCGCACCGGCGTACGGCTCATCGGTCCCAAGCCCCGCTGGGCCCGCACCGACGGCGGCGAGGCCGGACTGCACCCGTCCAACATCCACGACACCCCCTATTCGGTCGGGGCCGTCGACTACACCGGTGACATGCCGGTGCTCCTCGGTCCGGACGGCCCCTCCCTCGGCGGCTTCGTCTGCCCGGCGACCGTCGTCAGCACGGAACGCTGGAAGCTCGGCCAGCTCCGCCCCGGCGACACCGTGCGCTTCGCACCGCTCGCCGACGACGGTTCGGCGCGGCCGGCGATCGTCGACGGCGGGGTGCTCGCCCGGGACGGCGACGTGACGTACCGCCGCAGCGGCGACGACAACCTGCTGGTCGAGTTCGGTCCCATGCAACTGGACCTCGCCCTGCGGATGCGGGTCCACGCGCTGATGGAGGCGGTGGCGGCCGCGGATCTCGACGGCGTCACGGACCTGACACCGGGCATCCGCTCGCTCCAGATCCAGGCGGACCCGCGCCGGCTCCCCCAGCGTGAACTCCTGGACACCGTACGGCGCACCGTCCGGGCCCTGCCCCCGAGCGATCAGCTCGTCGTCCCCTCCCGCACCGTCCATCTCCCGCTGTCCTGGGACGACCCGGCCACCCGCGAGGCCATCGCCCGCTACATGGCCGGCGTCCGCGACGACGCTCCCTGGTGCCCCTGGAACATCGAGTTCATCCGCCGGGTCAACGGCCTGGACTCGGTGGACGACGTCTACCGCACCGTCTTCGACGCCGAGTACCTGGTCCTCGGCCTGGGCGACGTCTACCTGGGCGCGCCGGTCGCCACCCCGCTCGACCCGCGCCACCGGCTGGTCACCACCAAGTACAACCCCGCCCGCACCTGGACCGCCGAGAACTCGGTCGGGATCGGCGGCGCCTACCTCTGCGTCTACGGCATGGAGGGCCCCGGCGGCTACCAGTTCGTCGGCCGTACGACCCAGGTGTGGTCCGGGTGGCAGCAGCGCGGCGCGTTCGAGCCGGGCTCGCCCTGGCTGCTGCGCTTCTTCGACCGGATCAAGTGGTACCCGGTGGAGGCGGACGAACTCCTGGAGCTGCGGGCCGACATCATCTCCGGCCGCTTCGTCCCGCGCGTCGAGGAGGGCACCTTCTCGCTCGCCGCGTACGAGACCTTCCTCGCCGAGAACGCCGAGTCGATCGCGGAGTTCCGGGGCCGGCAGGGCGGCGCGTTCTCCGCCGAACGGGACGCCTGGGAGGCGGCGGGCGAGTTCACCCGCGCGGAGGCGGCCGCGGCCCCACCGGCTCCGGCCGCCGCGGTGAGCGTCCCGGAGGGCGGCTGGCTGATCGAGGCCGAGTTCGCCGCGTCGGTGTGGCAGCTGAACGTGGCTCCGGGCGAACAGGTCACGGCGGGGCAGCCGTTGCTCGCCCTCGAAGCGATGAAGATGGAGTCACGTGTCCCCGCCCCGGCCGACGGCGTGGTCCGGCAGATCCTCGCCCGGCCGGGTGACCAGGTGGAGGCGGGCACGCCACTGCTGGTACTCGCCCCTCTGGAACCGCCGGCGTCCTGACGCCCCACCACCCGCCCGGCCCCGTATCCGCCGGCCCGGCCCCGTCCCCACCCGCGCACGAGCCCCGTCCCGGACCGCCCGCACCCGCCGCTCCGCCGGTCGACACCGTCCGCCACGGGCCGGACCGCCCCTCCGCGCCCTGCCCCGCAGCCGTCCGCCCGGTCCGAACCCGCCCCCTCCGTCGTCCGCACCTCTCAGGTCCGCCGTCGAACCCCGGTCCGCCGGGGCAGAAATCCGAAAGCGGCCCGGGGTGCGCGCCACGACCGCCGGACCGTCGGCGGGGGCGTCCTCCCAGCACAAGGAGTTCCGATGTCCGCCCTCACCCGAGTCCGCCTGGCGTACGCCCGTATCGAGGCCGTGGACCGCCCCGAGATCTGGATCGACCTGCGCCCCCGGGCGGAGGCCGAGCGCGAGGCCCGTGCCGTGGACGAGCGGGTCGCCGCCGGAGAGCGCCTCCCGCTCGCCGGCAGGCTCCTGGCCGTGAAGGGCAACATCGACGTGGCGGGCCTGCCCACCACCGCCGGCTGCCCGGCCTACGCCTACGCACCGGAGGCCGACGCCCCCGCGGTCGCCCGCCTCCGCGCGGCCGGAGCCGTCGTGCTCGGCACCACCAACCTGGACCAGTTCGCCACCGGCCTGGTCGGCACCCGCTCACCGCACGGCGCCGTCCGGGGCGCCCTGGACCCGGAAAGGATCAGCGGCGGCTCCAGCTCGGGATCGGCCGTGGCGGTGGCCCTGGGCATCGTCGACCTGGCGCTCGGCACGGACACCGCCGGCTCCGGCCGCGTGCCCGCCGCGTTCAACGGCATCGTCGGCCTGAAACCGACCCCCGGCCTGGTGCCGACGACCGGCGTCGTCCCGGCCTGCGCCTCCCTGGACTGCGTGACCGTGTTCGCCCGCACCCTCCCGGAGGCCGAACAGGCCCTCGCCCATCTGACGTCCCCCTCCGGGCGCGAGCTGCCGCCCCTGGCACAACGCGCGCCCGGCCCCTGGCGCGTCGCCGTCCCACCGACAGCGCAGCTCGGCGAACTCGACGAGGGCTGGGCGCAGGCCTACGAGGCGGCGGTGAACCGGCTCGTCACCGCCGGGGCACAGGTGCGCACCCTCGACCTCACCCCGTTCACCGAGGCCGCCGCGATGCTCTACGAGGGCGCCTTCGTCGCCGAGCGCTACACCGCGGTGGGGAACTTTGTCGACAAGCTGACCTCCGAGGGGGGCGCCGGGCTCGACCCGACCGTCGCGGGAATCATCACCCGCGCGCGGGACATCCCGGCCCACCAGCTCTACGCGGACCAGGAGCGCCTGGCCTCCCTGCGCACCCGGGCCCTCGCGGAACTGGCCGACGCCGACGCGCTGCTCCTGCCCACCGCGCCCGGCCATCCCACGCTCGCCGAGGTCGCCGCCGACCCGCTGGGCGCCAACGCCCGCCTGGGCCGCTTCACCAACTCCACGAACCTGTTCGACCTGGCGGCGGTCGCCGTTCCGGCCGGGCGGACACCCGCGGGAGGTCCTTTCGGCGTGATGCTCATCGGACGTGCGTTCACCGATGAGCGGCTCGCACGGATCGCCCGTCTCCTGGAACCGGAGACCCGCCTCGCCGTGGTGGGGGCGCATCTGTCCGGCCAGCCGCTCAACGCCCAGCTGCTCTCCCTGGGCGCCCGCCTCGAACGTACGACGACCACCGCCGCCGTCTACAGGCTGCACGCCCTGGCGACCAGTCCGCCGAAACCGGGGCTCGTCCATGTCGGCGCGGGCGGCGCCGCTGTCGAGGCCGAGGTGTGGAGCCTGCCCGCGGACGGCCTGGGCCGGCTGCTGGCGGCACTCCCCCGCCCGATGACGCTGGGCAGCGTCGAACTGGCCGACGGCACCCATGTGCCCGGCTTCCTGTGCGAACCCGGCGCACTGGCCGAAGCGCCCGACATCACGTCCTACGGCGGCTGGCGCGGGTATCTCGGCCGCGAACGGGACCGGTGACCCGCCCGGGCCACGCGATCCGCATGAGCCGCTCACGGCACCCGGCCGAGAGCGGACCGGCAGGAGGACGGCCTGCCCCGCCCTGGCCGGGCGGGCGCCGGGCCGCCTGCCGGAGCTCCTGAGACAGGCGCGGCCGGTGACGTGCCCCTCCCCCGACGGGAAGACGGCACACCACCGGCCAGGCCGGCTCCGGCGCCCGGATCGCTCCGCGAGCGCCGGACCGCGGTTCGTCAGCCCACCGACGAGTAGGCCACCACTCCGCGCAGCAGGGCTTCGACCGCCTTGCGGGCGTTCTTGGCGACCGTCGACCTCTCGCCGCCCGAGACGGGCGCGGCGGCCGCGATCTGGCCGAGGACGTCGATGACCTGCTTGCACCAGCGCACGAAGTCACCGGCGGGCATCTCGGCCTCGCGCAGCACCTCGTCCAGGCCCTTGCCGGACGCCCACTCGTGGGCGGCCCAGGCGAAGCCGAGGTCCGGCTCGCGCTGGCCGACCCCCTCGGTCTGGCTGATCCCGAAGTCCTCCTCCAGCGCGTCAAGACGGCCCCAGATGCGCACCATCTCGCCGAGCGCGGCCTTGGCCTTGCCGGACGGCACCTTCGGCGCCATCGCGTCGTCGGCGGCCCGGGACTCGTACACCAACGCCGAGACGCAGGCGGCCAGTTCGGCCGGGGAGAGTCCGTCCCAGACTCCGGCGCGCAGACATTCGCTGGCCAGCAGGTCGAGTTCGCCGTACAGGCGGGCGAGCCGCTTGCCGTGCTCGGTGACCTCGTCGGCACGCAGATAGTCCAGCTCGGTGAGCAGGGCGACGATCCGGTCGAAGGTGCGGGCGATGGTGTTCGTCCGGCCTTCTATCCGGCGCTCCAACTGCGAGGTGTCACGCTGCAGGCGGTGGTAGCGCTCGGCCCAACGGGCGTGGTCCTCGCGGTCGTTGCACCCGTGGCAGGGGTGCGCGCGGATCGCCGTGCGCAGCCGGGCGATCTCACGGTCGTCGGCGGCGTCGGCGCGCTTCTTGCGGTGCCGGTCCGGGACGATGTGCCCGGCCTTGGTGCGCAGGGCGGACGCCAGGTCGCGCCGGGACTGCGGCGAGCGCGGGTTGAAGGACTTGGGGATCCGCATCCGGTCGAGCGCCTCGACCGGTACGGGGAAGTCCATCGAGGCCAGCCGCTTCACCTGGCGCTCGGCGGTGAGCACCAGCGGGCGCGGGCCGTCGTGCTGCTCGAAGCCCCGGTGGCCGTTCGACCGGCCGGCGGGCAGCCCGGGTTCCAGCACCAGCGCAAGCCCTGCGTACTTGCCGGTCGGCACATGGATCACGTCACCCGGCTTCAGCCTCTCCAGGGCGACGGCCGCCTCGGCACGGCGCTGCGACATCCCCTGCTTGGCCAACTCGGTCTCGCGGTCCTTCAGTTCGCGCCGCAGCCCCATGTAGGCGTCGAAGTCCCCGAGATGGCAGGTCATCGACTCCTTGTAGCCCTCGAGACCCTCCTCGTTGCGCTGCACCTGCCGGGAGATCCCGACGACCGACTTGTCGGCCTGGAACTGCGCGAACGACGTCTCCAGCAGCTCGCGCGAGCGGTGCCGGCCGAACTGCTCGACCAGGTTCACCGCCATGTTGTACGACGGCTTGAAGCTGGAGCGCAGCGGATAGGTGCGGGTGCCCGCGAGTCCCGCGAGATGCTCGGGACTGAAGCCGCGCTGCCACAGCACGACCGCGTGGCCCTCGATGTCGATGCCGCGACGGCCGGCACGGCCGGTCAGCTGGGTGTACTCGCCGGGCGTGATGTCGGCGTGCTGCTCGCCGTTCCACTTGACGAGCTTCTCCAGCACCACCGAGCGGGCAGGCATGTTGATGCCCAGCGCGAGGGTCTCCGTCGCGAAGACGGCCTTGACGAGGCCGCGGACGAAGAGCTCCTCGACGACCTCCTTGAACGTGGGCAGCATGCCCGCGTGGTGGGCCGCGATGCCGCGCTCCAGGCCCTCCAGCCATTCGAAGTAGCCGAGGACGTGCAGATCCTCGTCCGGGATGGAGGCGGTGCGCTCCTCGACGAGCTCACGCACGCGCGCCCGGGCCGCGTCGTCGTTCAGCCGCAGGCCGGCGTGCAGGCACTGCTGCACGGCGGCCTCGCAGGCCGCCCGGCTGAAGATGAACGTGATGGCGGGCAGCAGCCCTTCGGAGTCGAGCCGCTCGATGACCTCGGGCCGGCCCGGCGTCCAGATCCGCGAGCGCTGTCTGCGCTCCCGCTCCCGGTCGGCCTCGCGCATCGCGCGGCCCCGTCTGCGGTCCTGGTACGACGGACGGCTCGCCTCCATGCGCGCCATGCGCGTGAGGTCGGGGTTGACGGCCTTGCGCTGGCCCTCGCCCTCCTCGAAGAGGTCGTACATCCGCCGTCCGGCCAGCACATGCTGGAACAGCGGGACGGGCCGGTGCTCGGAGACGATCACCTGGGTGTCGCCGCGCACGGTGTCCAGCCAGTCGCCGAACTCCTCCGCGTTCGACACGGTCGCCGACAGCGACACCAGGGTCACCGACTCGGGGAGATGGATGATCACTTCCTCCCAGACGGCGCCGCGGAAGCGGTCGGAGAGGTAGTGCACCTCGTCCATCACCACATAGCCGAGACCGAGCAGGGTCTGCGAGCCCGCGTACAGCATGTTCCGCAGGACCTCGGTGGTCATGACGACCACCGGAGCCTCGGAGTTGACGCTGTTGTCGCCGGTGAGCAGACCGACCTTGTCCGCGCCGTACCGTCGGCACAGGTCGGCGTACTTCTGGTTGGAGAGCGCCTTGATCGGCGTGGTGTAGAAGCACTTCTTGCCCTGCTGGAGGGCGAGATGGACGGCGAACTCGCCGACGATCGTCTTGCCCGAACCGGTGGGCGCCGCCACCAGCACACCCTTGCCCGCTTCGAGCGCCTGGCAGGCCTCGATCTGGAAGGGGTCGAGGCCGAAGTCGTACATCTCGCGGAAGGAGGCGAGCGCGGTGGCCTGCTCGGCAGCGCGCCTGCGTGCTGCCGCGTACCGCTCGGCCGGTGAGAGGTCCTCTGTCATCGTGCTTTCGAGACTACCGGGAGGCACTGACACAAGGACGATCATTATCCGTATCAGCGGCTGTGAAACCCCGGATCCCCGCAGCTCAGGGAAGTGCGACGCGCACAGCGGCCCGTATGCACTCCGCGGTGAGCGGCAGCGGGCCCAGCGGCTCGCCGTCCGCGTACCCGGTGACGCCCTCGGCAAGGAGCTCGACGCGGGCCGCCCGGTGCACGCTCACCACGGGATGGCCGACGTGGGTGCCCCGGTAGACCCGCGGGAAGATCTTGAGCAGGGTCGAGCGGGAGCAGTCCCCGACCACCGTGATGTCGAACAGCCCGTCGCCGAGGCTCGCACCGGGACAGATCCTCATGCCGCCGCCGTACGACGAGCCGTTGCCGACGGCGACCAGCGTCGCCTCGGTCTCCAGCGTCTCGCCGCCGTCCAGCGTGATGCGGTACCCGACGGGCCGGAAGGCGGCCAGCTCGGCGACCATGGCGACGTCGTACTTGAAACGGCCGACGGGCAGGCGCATCCGGTTCCCGCGGTCGTTGACGCGGGAGTCGAACCCGGAGGCGAGGACGGTGCCGAACCAGGTGCCGTTCACCCGGCCCAGGTCGACCTCGCGCAGCCTCTCGCCCCGCAGCGCCTCGGCGATCATCCGTCCGGCCGCCGCGGGGTCGCCCACGGGCAGGCCGAGGGCGCGCGCGAAGTCGTTGCCCGTCCCGGCGGCCACCAGACCGAAGGGGGTACGGGTCCCGGCGACGGCCTGGAGGGCCAGGTTCGCCATGCCGTCACCGCCGACCGCGACCAGGGCACCGGTGCCGGAAGCGACCGCCTCGCGCGCCCGCGCGAGGGCGTCCACCGGGTCCTCGCCCTGGACCGTCTCGACGGAGAATCCCGCGGCACGCAAAGCGGAAGCGGCCGGCAGCGCCGCTCGGGCGCCCCGGCCGCGGCCCGCGGTGGGGTTGACGAAGAGGGTGATCTCGCTGGTCACAGGCTGACCCTACGAGGTCACGGACTCCGTCAGGTCACGTCGTCATAACCGTTGACCCGGTCCGTGGTGGCCTGCTCCGGAAGAGTCGGTGCGGTCGTCACGCTCTCGACGCCGCCGATGTCCTCAGGGGTGAGGTCGAGGTCGGACGCCTCGTCGTCGGCGGGACCGGACTCGTCGCGCCGGCGCCTGCGCCGGTCGTTGAGCAGGGAGAACAGGACCGCGCCGAAGTACAGGATCCAGATCGGCCCGGCGAGCGCGAGCATCGTCAGCGGGTCGGTGCTGGGAGTGGCGACGGCGGCGAAGACCGTGATGCCGATGATCATGCCGCGCCACCAGCCGAGCATGCGCTTGCCGGTGATGATGCCCGTGAGGTTGAGCATCACCAGCAGCAGGGGCAGCTCGAAGGAGAGACCGAAGACCACCACCATGCGCGTGACCAGGTCGAGCAGGTCGTCCAGCGGCAGGAGGTTGTTCACGCCGTCCGGCGTGAACTCCATCAGGACCTTCGCCGTGGTGGGAAGCACCTTGTAGGCGAAGAACGCGCCGCCGAAGAACAGCGGGACGCCGGTGCCGACGAACGCGTACGCGTACTTCTTCTCGCTCCTGTGCAGCCCCGGGGCGACGAACGCCCAGAGCTGGTAGAGCCACACCGGCGAGGCGAGCACGACGCCCGCCATCAGGGAGACCTTCAGCGCCAGGGTGAACGGCGCGAGCAGACCGTTGATCGTGATCTGCGCGCACTGGTGGTTCTTGGGCTGCTTCGCCAGTTCGGCGAACGTCTCCGGGCACCCGACGGAGTTCAGGACCGGCTTGGTGAAGAAGTTGATGATGTCGTTGTAGTAGAAGGCCGCGACGACGGTCACGAGGACGATCGCCAGCACCGCCTTCGCGAGCCGGTTGCGGAGCTCGCGAAGATGGTCCGCGAGAGGCATACGCCCCTCGGGGTCCTTCTCCGTGTTGCGGGCAGACTTGAGCAACCCACATCCTCATCTCATGCGGCGGGCCGGATGTCACCGGCCCTGCGTCAGCGCTGGGTCGTGTCCGTCGGCTCGTTGACCGGGCGCGAGCTGGTCACGTCGCCGGGAGCCGCCTGGATGGTGCGCTGAGCCGGGGTCTGCTCATCGGTGCTCGGCGGACCGGCCGGGGCCGGAGTGGTGCCGCCGTCGTCCTTCATCGCCTTGGCTTCGCTCTTGAGGATCCGGGCAGACTTGCCGAGGGAGCGCGCCATGTCCGGAAGCTTCTTCGCGCCGAACAGCAGGATGATGACGACGAGGATGAGAATGATCTCGGGAGCTCCGAGCCTTCCGAACATAAGTCTTTACCTTCTCACCGAGGCTGCATGGTCGGGGTGCCGTCCGATCGATCGGACATGTGTCCGGTCATCGTGATGTCAGCGATCGTAACGCTCAGGGGTAAACGCGGGGCAATCCCTGTGCGTACTCCCAGTTCGCGGCCCGCGCCTCGTTCTCCGGGCTGCGCCCCTGAGGGTACCTGGCCGCCGTAACAAGTCGACAGGCTGGCGTGACGCATTGCGTATCCATGGAACGACTCATACCGCGTCCATGGAGCGTGCCGCCCCGACCGCGGCTCTTTCCAGGTCGTCGGAGGCTGAGCCGATACGGCGGGCGGAATCGGCGACCTGGCGGCCCAGACGCTCCGCTTCCAGGAAGACACGGACGGCGAGAACCCCGAGAACCGTGATTCCCAGGAAACCCGCGGCGATCGCAAACATCGGCCAGAACATGACGACGACCCTAGTACCCCCGGCGCTAGAGAGTGGAGTGCAGCCGCAGCGTGCGGACCCCGCCCCCGGTGAGGAGTTCGACGATGCGTTCTCCGGCGGGCTTGCGGACGGCGGATCCGCAGGCGGGGCAGGTGAACGAGTAGAACGTCGTGCGGCTGCTGGCGCCGATGGCCAGGCGCAGGGCACCGGGCGTGAGCTCGAAGCCGGCCCGGCAGTCGGGGCAGGCGGCCTTGAACATCACCTCGACCACCCGGCGCATCCCGGCGAAGGCCGTCCCCACCGACATCTCCGGCGCGCCCGGGGCCGACCCGGCCCGTCCCGCCGTCCCCGTGGCCGACCCGGCGCGCCCCGGCGCCCCCGCCCGCCGCGCGGAACCCGGCTTCTCCGGGCTCCCCGGCCTTCCCTGCGCACCAGACGACGACGTCCTCAAAGCCCCTGCTCCCGCCCCTCGTACGGCCTGTCCGGGACCGCCCCGAGCCCGTCCGGCCCGTCGTAGGCGGCGAGCGCCTCGCGGGCCGCGCTGCGGGCGCTGTCCGCGAGAGCCTGCGGCGAGACGATCCGGCCGTCACCGCCGAGACGCAGGGCCAGCCGCCGCAGCGACGTGGGATCGGGGGTCCGCAAGGTGATACGCAGCCCGCCGTCCGGCAGCTCATCCGCGCTGTCGTGCGGGTAGTACTCGGCGACCCAGCGCCCGCCGGGACCCACCTCGACGACCACCTCCGGATCCTCGGCCGCGGGCTGGACCAGCCCCTCGGACAGGTCCCGCAGCTCGATCTCCGGCGGCGCGGACGGCTCGTCCAGGATGCGGATCTCGGCGACCCGGTCGAGCCGGAAGGTCCGGCGCGCCTCGGAGCGGCGACACCAGGCCTCCACATAGGTGTGCCCGACGCTGACCAGGCGGATCGGGTCGATCTCGCGTTCGCTCAGCTCGTCCCGCGAGGGCGAGTAGTAGCGGATCCACAGTCGGCGCCGCTCGGAGATCGCCCGGTCCACGTCGGCGAAGACGCCGCCCTCGGACTCGAAGGTCACCGACAGCCGGGAACTGGCACCCGCCGCCTCGCCCGAGGCGGCCTCCACCTTGGCGGTGGCCCGCAGCAGCGCCTGCCGGTCGCCCTCGCGCAGGCCGGGCAGGGTGGACACCGCGCGGGCGGCCACCAGCAGCGCGGTCGCCTCGTCGGCGGCGATCCGCAGCGGCTCGGCGACGTCGTCCGGGTTGTGCCACCAGATCCGGTCGCCGTCGGTGTCGATGTCGAGCAGATCCCCGCCGCGGAAACTCGTCCCGCACAGCGGCAGCACGTCGAGGTCGGAGATCAGCTCGTCCTCGGTGATCCCGAAGGCGCGAGCGACATCACCGACCCGGGCGCCGGGGCGCTCGCGCAGATACGTCACCAGCGAGAGCATCCGCCGGGTCTGGTCGATCGCGTTCGTGGGCCTGGCCGGTTTTCCTGCCACTTTCTTACTTTTCCCCTCAGCCCTTGGCCACGGCACGCAGCCGGTCGACCACATCGGCCCGCAGTTCGGCGGGCTCCACGACCACCACGTCCGGCCCGAACTCGACGAGCCAGGCGTCCAGACCGTGCCCGTACGGAATCTCCAACTCGTCCCAGCCGTCGCCCAGTTCCCGCACGGAGACGGCCTTGGAGCGCAGCGGGTAGCCGGCGCCGGAACGCAGCCGGATCAGCGCCGAACGGTCGGTGATCTCCCCCGCCCAGCCGGCCACCGTCTCGCGCACGGTCACGACGTCGGGGACCTCGGCCGTGTAGCGGCCCGCACGCGCGCGGACCTTGCCGGTGATCCGGGAGAGCCTGAAGACGCGCTCGGCGCCGCGGTCACGGTCCCAGCCCGCGAGATACCAGTGGCCGCGCCAGCACTCCAGGGCCCAGGGCTCGACATGCCGGGTCCCGGGCTGCGCCGCGTTGCCCTTGCGGTAGTCGAAGACGACCGGGCGACGGTCGCGGCAGGCGAGCATCAGGGGCTCGAAGGCCGCCTCGTGGACGGGGATGTGCGGTTCGAGGGCGCCGTGGGATCCGTACGGGTCCACGTCCTCGGGCAGACCCGCGGCGCGCAGCTTCTGGAGCGCGCCGCTCGCGGCCCCGGCCAGCCGTGCCTGCTGCCAGACCTTGGCGGCCAGACCGAGGGCGGCGGCCTCCTCGGCGTCGAGGGTGATCGGCGGCAGGCGGTTGCTGTCGCGGCGGGCGAGGTAGCCGACGTCGCCGTCGAGGTTCTCCACCGTCTCGATGACCAGGCCGAGTTCGCGCAGATCGTCCTTGTCCCGCTCGAACATCCGGTTGAAGGCGTCATCCGAGCCGGCTTCGAGGTAGGCCTCGATGGACCCGCGGAGTTCCCGCTTGCTGAGCGGCCGCCGCGTCCCGAGCAGACACAGTGCGAGGTTCATCAGCCGCTCGGCCTTGGCAATGGCCATCGACGCCCTTCCTATGGTGCTTCCGACCGATGACCGTACCGCCCCGGAGTGTCGCGGCAAAAGCCGAGGGCCCATGCCCGGACGGACATGGGCCCCAGATGATCGGATCCAGGTCGGATCCGGTCTGCCGTGATCAGACCGCGATCAGGTCGACCACGAAGATCAGCGTCTCACCGGGCTTGATCGCCGGAGTCGGGCTCTGGTCGCCGTAGGCGAGGTGGGCGGGGATGGTCAGCCGGCGACGACCGCCGACCTTCATGCCCTGCACACCCTTGTCCCAGCCCTTGATGACACGGCCACCACCGAGCGGGAAACGGAACGGCTCGCCCCGGTTCCAGCTCGCGTCGAACTCCTCACCCGTGCTGAACGACACACCCACGTAGTGCACCGTGACGTTCTGACCCGACTTGGCCTCGGGGCCGTCGCCCTCCCAGATGTCCTTGATCTCAAGGTCCGCCGGCGGCTGGCCCTCGGGGAAATCGATCTCGGGCTTCTCGATGCTCACGTCTTTGCTCCTGCTTTGTGTACGTAAGGACAACATGGACAGTCTTACATCCCCGGAGGGGTCAGAACGTCGCCAGGATGTCGACCGAGAAGACGAGAGTGGAGTCCTTCTCGATACCGCTGCCCGCCGGCGGGTTGTCGCCGTAGCCCAGAGCCGGCGGAATCACGATCAGGACGCGGCTGCCCACCTTCTTGCCCGTCAGCCCCTGCGCCCAGCCCTTGACGACCTGCTGCAGCGAGAACTGCGTCAGCTGGCCCCGCTTGTACGTCGAGTCGAACTCCTTGCCGCTGTCCCACAGCACACCCTCGTACTGCACCAGGACGCTGCTGTCGGCCTTGAGCTCGTCGCCGTCGCCCTCGATCACGTAGTTCGCCACGAGCTTCGTGGGAGCGGCCTTCTTCGGCACCGTGATCTTGGGAGCGGCGCCGTCCGTGTTCGTGCCGACCGTCGGCAGCGAGGCGTCGTTCTGCGGCACGTTCTTGCCCTTGGCGGAACTCTTGGAGTTGAACGTGCCCTCGATGTCCACCACGAACACCAGCGTGTCCGTGCCCTTGATACCCGCCTGCGCGTTGCCCTCCGAGCCATAACCCCAGGTCGGCGGCACCGCCATCTCGACGCGGCTGCCGGTCTTCTTGCCGACCAGACCATAGCGCCAGCCGTCGATGATGCTGCCCTGCGCCAGCTGGATGAGCAGCGGCGCCCCCCGGTCGTAGGAGTTGTCGAAAACCTTCGCCGTGGCCCAGATCTGACCCAGGTAGTTGGCCTGGACGTAGTCGTTCTCCGCGACCGTCTTGCCGTTGCCCGCGATCACCGTCCTGACCGCGAGATCCTTCGACGGCTCCCCGGTGCCCTTGGCCACGGTCGGCTTCTCACCGAACTTCGTACCGGCCGTGATCGCCGGCAGCGGCCCGTCGACGATCTTCGGCGGGGGCGGCGCGGACGCCGCCGCGGACGCCGAAGGCGACGGGCTGTTGCTGGACTTCGCCGTGTCTGACTTGCCGTCGTCACCGCATCCGGCGAGCGTGACCAGTCCAGCGGGTACGGAGAGAAGGAGTGAGCGTCGGCGCACGGTGGGGGCCTCGTATCGGTCGATCTTGGTGGATGGCGTGCGCGCAACTCTACGACGTGAGCAGGGCGCCGTACGGAAAACGTACGGCGCCCCGCGTTGCGTTCCGCGTCACCCACGGAACCCCCGGCTCACATTCCGGCGATCAGCTTCTCCACCCGATCGTCCACCGAACGGAACGGGTCCTTGCACAACACCGTGCGCTGCGCCTGATCGTTGAGCTTCAGGTGCACCCAGTCGACGGTGAAGTCCCGCCGCTGCTCCTGGGCCCGCCGGATGAAGTCACCGCGCAGACGCGCCCGAGTGGTCTGCGGCGGCACCGACTTGCCCTCGAAGATCTTCAAGTCGTTGCAGATCCGCGCGGCTTGCCCCTTCCTCTCCAGCAGGTAGTACAGGCCACGACGGCGGTGGATGTCGTGGTAGGCGAGGTCTATCTGCGCGACCCGGGGGTGCGACATGGTCATGTTGTGCTTCGCCCGGTACCGCTCGATGAGCTGGTACTTCATCACCCAGTCGATCTCGGTACCGATCCGGTCGAGGTCCTCGGCCTCGATCGAGTCGAGCACACGGCCCCACAGTTCGAGGACCTGTTCGACGGTCCCGGTGCGGATACCGCGGCGCTCACAGAAGTCCACGGCCTTCTCGTAGTACTCGCGCTGCACCTCCAGCGCGGAGGCCTCACGGCCACTGGCCAGGCGCACCTTCCGACGGCCCGTGATGTCATGACTGACCTCGCGGATCGCCCGAATGGGGTTCTCCAGAGTCAGGTCGCGCATCACGGTGCCCGCCTCGATCATGCGCAGCACGAGGTCCGTGGCACCGACCTTGAGAAGCATCGTCGTCTCGGACATGTTCGAGTCGCCGACGATCACATGCAGACGGCGATAGCGCTCGGCGTCCGCGTGCGGCTCGTCACGCGTGTTGATGATGGGCCGGGACCGGGTCGTCGCCGAGCTGACGCCCTCCCAGATGTGCTCCGCCCGCTGGCTGACGCAGTACACGGCACCGCGCGGAGTCTGCAGCACCTTGCCCGCACCACACAGCAACTGCCTCGTGACCAGGAACGGAATGAGAATGTCCGCGAGCCGGGAGAACTCCCCGTGCCGGGCCACCAGATAGTTCTCGTGGCACCCGTAGGAGTTTCCTGCCGAGTCGGTGTTGTTCTTGAACAGATAGACGTCGCCCGCGATCCCTTCCTCGTGCAGGCGTCGTTCGGCGTCCACCAGAAGACCTTCGAGAATGCGCTCGCCGGCCTTGTCGTGGGTGACGAGCTCCGTCACGTTGTCACATTCGGGTGTCGCGTATTCCGGATGTGATCCCACGTCGAGATAAAGGCGGGCACCGTTCCGCAGAAAGACATTGCTGCTGCGGCCCCATGACACGACACGGCGGAAGAGGTACCGCGCCACCTCGTCGGGAGACAGCCGACGCTGTCCCCTGAACGTACACGTGACGCCGTACTCGTTCTCCAGCCCGAAAATGCGGCGGTCCATGACTGAACATTACGCCCGATCCCCCGAGCTGAAACGGGGTTCGACGGCTCGGTTTGGATCATTTTCCGATGAGACCGCAACAACCTCGCCCCTCCCGGTAGCTGCGAGGACCCTGCCCGTGGCCAGCAGAACCACCAGCGCGGCAGCTCCCGCGACCCCCGCAACGGCGAAGCCCCGCCCCGCCCCGCCCCACTCCACGACCGGCCCCGCGACACCCGTTCCCACCGAAGCACCCACGGTGAACGTCGTCACAAGCCAGGAAAAAGCCTCGGTGACCGTACCGGTGGGCGCGTGCCGGTCCACCAGCACGAAGGCACACGCGATGCTCGGCGCGAGGAACACCCCGGCAAGCGTCGCAAGCCCCGTCATGGCCACCGGACCCGGCACCAGCACCAGCGGGACGTAACACACCGCCAGAAGGGCCACCAGCACCCGCAGTCGCCGCTCCGGCGCCCCGCCCCAGCGACGCGCGCCGTAGACCACACCGCCCAGCAGCGCCCCGAGCCCGATGCCCGCCATCAGCCAGCCGTACACCACGTCCCCGCCGTGCGCGTCGGCGTACGACACCGCCGCCACCGTGATCGAGCCGAGCGCCATCCCGACGAACAGGAACGCCCCGAGCAGGGCCAGCAGCCCCGGCGAACGCAGAGCACCCAGCCAGTGCGCCTCGCGCGGAGCCGAACGCCACGCGCGCGAGGGCTCCGAGACGACCACGGAGAGGGCACCGAGGACACCGATGACGGCCAGGATCAGCAGGGCGGCCTGCGCGGACCAGAGCGACACGCACAGCGTCACCAGCAAGGGCCCGACGGTGAACATGACTTCCTGCGCCACCGCGTCCATCGCGTACGCGGTGTGCACCTGCTCCTCCTTGCCCAGCACGGAGGGCCACAGCGCCCGCAGGCCGCCCTCCAGAGGAGGCGTGAAGAGCCCGGCCACGGCCATCGCGGCGCAGGCGAGCGCCACCGGCTCCGTTCCGGCCAGGGCGAAGGCGCCCATGCCGAGCGCCGAGACGACCGCGGCGGGCAGTTGCACCCGGGGCTGGCCGTACAGGTCCACCAGCCGGCCGAGCAGTGGCTGCCCGACCGCGTTGGCCACCCCGTACACCGCCGCGAGCGCGCCCGCCAGGCTGTACGTGCCTCCCCCGGCCCGCACGAACAGCACCACGGCGATGGCCGCCGTGGCGTTCGGCAGCCGCCCCACCAGCGTCCCCGCGAGCAGCCTGGCGGCATGCCTCGCCCTGAGGATCTCCAGGTATCCCGCGGCCATGGCATGCCCTTCCGGTAGCGCGTGACGTCCAAGTGTTACGTATAACGTCTCCCTCCATACGTACCATGTGCGCTGACCGGGAGTCCAGACGAAGGAGCAGGCCCACGGTGGCAAGAGGTAGCACGCGCCCCACCAGCCGGGACGTCGCCGAGGCCGCCGGGGTCTCCCAGGCAGCCGTCTCCCTCGTCCTCGGCGACAAGTGGCGCGGCCGCGTCTCCGCCGCGACCGCCGACCGCGTCCGCGACGCGGCCCAGGAACTCGGCTACCGCCCCAACCTGGCCGCCCGCAACCTCCGCCTCGGCCGCACCCGCACCGTCCTGCTGGTCGTCCCCGCCCTCACCACCGAATTCTTCGCGGGCGTATACACCGGCGCCGCCCGCGTAGCCGCCCAGCACGGCTTCGGAGTCGTCCTCTACCCCTCCCCCGAAGGCATCGGCCCCGCCCGCGACCCCTTCGGCTCCGCCCAGGCCGCCCTCGACGGCGTCATCGCCTCCTCCATGGCGGCCGACGCCCTCACCGCGATCCGCGGCGACCAGCTTCCCCTCGTCATGCTCGACAGCGACCCCGCCGGCAGCCAGGGCGCCGCCACCGTCAACCTCGACATCGCCGACGGCGTACGCCAGGTCACCGACCACCTCCTCGCACTCGGCCACCGCCGCTTCCTGCACCTCGCGGCCGACATCCCCTCCTGGACCTTCGAGGTCCGCGCCCGCGAACTGGCCTCCTGCCTCGTCGAAGTCCCCGGAACCAGCCTGCGGGTCGCCCACGCCCCCATCTCCTTCGAAG
Source organism: Streptomyces sp. NBC_00659 (assembly GCF_036226925.1). NCBI lineage: Bacteria > Bacillati > Actinomycetota > Actinomycetes > Kitasatosporales > Streptomycetaceae > Streptomyces > Streptomyces sp. NBC_00659. The sequence continues at coordinate 2,251,383 of NZ_CP109031.1, forward strand.
ACGCCCTGGCCGCCGCGCAGACCGCACTCTCCACCCCGGGCCCCCGCCCCACCGCGATCGTCTGCGACGACGACAAACTCGCCGCGGGCGCCTACAAAGCCGCCCGCCGCCTCGGCCTGCGCATCCCCGACGACATCTCCGTCACCGGACTCGACGACCTCGCCCTGGCCCGCGCCCTCGACCCCGAACTCACCACGGTCCGCCTGGACGCCGAACGATTCGGCGAACAGGGCATGAAAGCCCTCCTGGCCGTCCTCGACGGCCGCACGCCCCCACAGGAGGACATCCCCGTCGAACTCGTCGTACGGGGCTCCACGGCCCCTCCTGGCACCTAGGGCCCTCGCCTCCCACAGCACACGGAAGGGGCCGCACCGGTCTGCACCGGGGCGGCCCCTTCCGTACGAACACCCGAACGGGCACGAGGTCCGACCACGACCTCACTCGTCGTCGTCGGCGTCCTCGGCCTCCGTCGCCGTCTCCGCGCCCCCGGCCTCCAGCAACCTGTCCAGCTGGCGGCCGACGATCCGCTTGAACTTCCGCTTCTGCGGCCGCGTCCGGTCCAGCACCGCGACCTCCAGCCGCTCCGCCGGAATCTCCCGCTCGCCACCGTTCGGCTCCCGGGACAGCGACTGGACAGCCAGCTTCAGCGCCTCGGCCAGCGACATGCCGTCCCGGTGCTGCGTATCCAGATACGTACTGATCTGCTCGGCGTTACCGCCGACAGCGACCGAACCGTGCTCGTCCACGATCGAACCGTCGTGCGGCAGCCGGTAGATCTGGTCACCGTCCGGCGTCTCCCCGACCTCGGCGACCACCAGCTCCACCTCGTACGGCTTCTCCGCCGCCGACGAGAAGATCGTGCCCAGCGTCTGGGCGTACACATTGGCCAGACCACGAGCGGTCACATCGGCACGGTCGTACGTGTAGCCACGCAGATCGGCGTAACGCACACCGCCGATCCGCAGGTTCTCGTACTCGTTGTACTTACCGGCGGCCGCGAAGCCGATCCGGTCGTAGATCTCGCTGAACTTGTGCAGCGCGCGGGACGGGTTCTCGCCGACGAACACGATGCCGTCGGCGTACTGCAGCACGACCAGGCTGCGGCCACGGGCGATGCCCTTGCGGGCGTACTCCGCCCGGTCGGCCATCGCCTGCTGGGGTGAGACATAGAACGGCGTCGACACCGGCTATCCGTCCCTTTCTGTCGAAGTCACTGGATCACCTGGGAAAAGAGGCCGGACTCAGAGCAGCGCGGCGCGCGGGCCGTCGGGCTGCTCCAGTCGCCGCTCCAGGATCGTGCGGGCGATCTCGGAGGACTCCTCGTCGGTGAGCCGGCGGAAGCCGCTCTCGGTGATCACGGTGACGATCGGGTAGATCCGGCGCGCGACATCGGGACCACCGGTCGCCGAGTCGTCGTCGGCCGCGTCGTAGAGGGCCTGGATGACCAGCGTCGTCGCCTGGTCCTCCGTCAGATCCCTGGCGTAGAGCTTCTTCATGGCACCGCGCGCGAAGAGCGAGCCGGAGCCCGTGGCCGCGTAGCCGTGCTCCTCGGAGCGGCCGCCGGTGACGTCGTAGGAGAAGATGCGGCCCTTGCCGCGGTCCACGTCGAAGCCCGCGAACAGGGGGACCACGGCGAGACCCTGCATGGCCATGCCGAGGTTGGAACGGATCATCGTGGACAGGCGGTTCGCCTTGCCCTCCAGGGAGAGCTGCGCGCCCTCCACCTTCTCGAAGTGCTCCAGCTCCAGCTGGAACAGCTTCACCATCTCCACGGCCAGACCCGCCGTGCCGGCGATGCCCACCGCCGAGTACTCGTCGGCCGGGAAGACCTTCTCGATGTCGCGCTGGGCGATGACGTTCCCCATCGTGGCCCGCCGGTCACCGGCGAGGACGACTCCACCGGGGAACGTGACGGCGACGATCGTCGTGCCGTGCGGGGCCTCGATCACACCCTGGACGGGCGGCAGTTGCCGCTTGCCCGGGAGCATCTCCGGCTGGTGCTCGGACAGGAAGTCCATGAAGGACGACGACCCGGGCGTCAGGAAGGCAGCCGGTAGACGCCCGGTGCTACGAGTGTTGGCTTCCACGCGTTTCCCTCCAGGTAGGCGGCAGCCCGACGAACAGCGTCGGGATCGTCTCCCAACTTGCCGATGGCCGAATTGCAGTTGAAGCACAGTACGCCACGGACACTACCCGTCTTGTGGCAGTGATCCACATGAATGGCAGGAGCTTTCAGGCAGATCACGCAGAGCCCCTTTTGAGAGGCGACCATCGCGTCGCGCTGAGCTTCAGTGAGGCCGTAGTTGCGTTTCAGGTGCCCAGCACGTCCCTCGGCAGCTCGACACGCCTTGCAACGCGTCGACAGCCCGTCCGAAGCCGTTGCATTGCGATGCCACTCGCTCCACGGCTTGACCTCACCGCATTTGAGGCACAGTTTGTGTCCCTCGGGCACATCCACCTGAGGGCGAACTTTCCGCCCGAGGCTCAGCTGACGCTTTCGGTGATAGTCCGACGCACAATCTCGACAGTGATGCTGCAGACCGTCCAGATTGGACCGCTTACGAGCGAAGGCCGCGTGCGGTTTGACTTCGCCGCACCGCACGCAACACTTCACACCCTCTTCATTCCCCAACCCGAAGTCCCCCGCGACCTTGGATTCGAAGGTTACTCGCCGCCTTTCTGAACGAATGACCTCACGAAGTCCTCGGCGTTCTCCTCCAAGACATCGTCGATCTCGTCAAGAACCGAGTCGACGTCGTCGCTCAGCTTTTCCTGGCGTTCCTTGAGGTCGTCGGTCGCTTGCGCGTCCTGTGTCTGCTCCTCGGCCTCCTCGGTGGAACGCGTCGCCTTCTGCTGTCCGCCGCCGGTGTCCTTGGTCGCCATAACCCTCACCCCGCTCGGTTCGACGTTCTTGATCAGACCCTACAAGCAGGGTCCGACATCGGCCCCGCAGTTGCCACAACGCACGGGGACCATCTCGATGATTCCCGTAACGCCGGGTATTCCACCCTGTCCGGCCGGTGCCGTCCCGGGGGAAGCTCAGTTGCCCGACAGCACCCTGACCAGGTCCTCGGCCGTACGGCAGCGGTCCAGGAGTGCCTTGACGTGATTACGCGTTCCGCGAAGCGGCTCCAGGGTTGGGACGCGCTGGAGCGAGTCCCGGCCGGGCAGGTCGAAGATCACCGAGTCCCAGGAGGCCGCCGCAACGTCGTCCGCGTACTGCTCCAGGCAGCGTCCGCGGAAGTAGGCGCGGGTGTCCTCCGGCGGTGTCGTGCGGGCCCGCTCGACCTCACTCTCGTCCAGCAGGCGCTTGATCTTGCCCCGGGCCGCCAGACGGTTGTAGAGGCCCTTCTCGGCCCGTACGTCGGCGTACTGGAGGTCGACCAGGTGCAGCCGGGCGTGGTCCCAGTCGAGGTCGTCGCGGCGCCGGTAGCCCTCCATGAGCTCCCGCTTGGCGACCCAGTCGAGCTCTCCGGCGAGGCTCATCGGGTCGTTCTCCAGGCGGTTCAGGGTGTCCTCCCAGCGCAGGAGGACGTCCATGGTCTGTTCGTCGGCGTCCGCCCCGAACCGCTCCTCCACGTATTTGCGCGACAGCTCGAAGTACTCCATCTGCAGTTGCACGGCGGTGAGTGTGCGGCCGCTGCGGAGCGTGACCAGGCGCTTGAGGGTCGGGTCGTGGGAGACCTGGTGGAGGGTGCGTACGGGCTGGTCGACGGCCAGGTCGACGGCGATGAAGCCGTCCTCGATCATGGAGAGGACCAGTGCCGTCGTGCCCAGCTTGAGGTAGGTCGAGATCTCGGAGAGGTTGGCGTCTCCGATGATCACGTGCAGCCGGCGGTACTTCTCGGCGTCGGCGTGCGGTTCGTCGCGGGTGTTGATGATGGGGCGCTTGAGCGTCGTCTCCAGGCCTACCTCGACCTCGAAGTAGTCGGCGCGCTGGCTGAGCTGAAAGCCGTGCTCGTGTCCGTCCTGGCCGATGCCGACGCGGCCCGCTCCGGTGACGACCTGGCGTGAGACGAAGAACGGCGTGAGGTGCCGCACGATGTCCGAGAAGGGGGTCTCCCGCTTCATCAGGTAGTTCTCGTGCGTGCCGTAGGAGGCGCCCTTGTTGTCGGTGTTGTTCTTGTAGAGGTGGATCGGCTGGGCGCCGGGAAGCTGGGCGGCGCGCTCCGCGGCCTCGGCCATGATGCGCTCGCCGGCCTTGTCCCACAGGACCGCGTCCCGCGGGTTGGTGACTTCGGGGGAGCTGTATTCCGGGTGTGCGTGGTCGACGTACAGCCGTGCACCGTTGGTGAGGATGACATTGGCCAGGCCGATGTCCTCGTCGGTGAGCTGGCTGGTGTCGGCGGCCTCCCGGGCGAGGTCGAAGCCTCGCGCGTCCCGCAGCGGGTTCTCCTCCTCGAAGTCCCAGCGGGCGCGGCGCGCCCGGTGCATCGCCGCCGCGTAGGCGTTGACGATCTGGGACGAGGTGAGCATGGCATTGGCGTTGGGGTGACCGGGGACGGAGATCCCGTACTCCGTCTCGATGCCCATTACTCGCCGTACGGTCATGCGGCCCTCCTTGCCCGGCGGCGCCCTCGGTCGGGGGCGCTGCTCAAGTACCGCTGGCGCTCCGGTGCGTGTGCGGTGCCCGTCCCCGCACTGCGCGACTCGGCGGTACGAAAGAGCCTAGAACGCCTTTGCGCTGGTGGGGAGATCATTTGCGTCATTGCTGTGCTCCGGCTTTGTCCTGAAAAACAGTCGGCTGCGGGTACCCGTCGGGGGCACCCGCAGCCGCCCTGTCTTTTACAGGTACTGACCGGTGTTGGCCACCGTGTCGATGGAGCGTCCGGTGTCCGCGCCCTGCTTTCCGGTGATGAGCGTACGGATGTACACGATCCGTTCGCCCTTCTTTCCGGAGATCCTGGCCCAGTCGTCGGGGTTGGTGGTGTTGGGCAGGTCCTCGTTCTCCTTGAACTCGTCCACGCATGCCTGGAGGAGGTGGGAGACCCGGAGGCCCTTCTGGCTGTGCTCCAAGAAGTCCTTGATGGCCATCTTCTTGGCGCGGCCCACGATGTTCTCGATCATGGCGCCGGAATTGAAGTCCTTGAAGTAAAGGACTTCCTTGTCACCGTTGGCGTAGGTGACCTCCAGGAAGCGGTTCTCCTCGGATTCGGCGTACATCTGCTCCACGGCTGTCTGGATCATGCCGTGGACGGTGGCCGCCCTGTCGCCGCCGTGCTCTCCCACGTCCTCAGGGTGCAGCGGGAGACGCTCGGTGAGGTACTTCTGGAAGATGTCCTTCGCCGCCTCGGCGTCCGGGCGTTCGATCTTGATCTTCACGTCGAGCCGGCCTGGGCGCAGGATGGCGGGGTCGATCATGTCCTCGCGGTTCGAGGCGCCGATGACCACGACGTTCTGCAGGCCTTCCACGCCGTCGATCTCGGCGAGCAGCTGCGGGACGATGGTGTTCTCCACGTCCGAGCTGACGCCTGATCCCCGGGTGCGGAAGAGGGATTCCATCTCGTCGAAGAAGACGATGACGGGGGTGCCCTCGCTGGCCTTCTCCCGTGCGCGCTGGAAGATGAGTCGGATCTGCCGCTCGGTCTCGCCGACGTACTTGTTCAGGAGCTCGGGGCCCTTGATGTTGAGGAAGAAGCTCTTGCCGGTGGCCTGTCCGGTCACCTCGGCGACCTTTTTGGCCAGCGAGTTGGCCACGGCCTTGGCGATGAGCGTCTTTCCGCATCCGGGAGGCCCGTACAGCAGGACGCCCTTGGGCGGCCGCAGCTCGTGCTCCTTGAAGAGGTCGGGGTAGAGGTAGGGGAGCTCGACGGCGTCGCGGATCATCTCGATCTGGCCGCCCAGACCGCCGATCTGCTCGTAGCCGATGTCCGGGACCTCTTCGAGGACGAGTTCCTCGACCTCGCTCTTCGGAACGATCTCGTAGACATAGCCGGAACGGGGTTCGAGGAGCAGGGCGTCCCCGGGACGGATATTGACGTCCAGGAGCGGCTCGGCGAGCCGTACCACCCGTTCCTCGTCGGTGTGCCCCTGCACGAGGGCGCGCTCGCCGTCCTCCAGGATCTCCTTGAGGGTGACGATCTCGCCCACGCTCTCGTACTCCATGGCCTCGACCACGTTGAGAGCTTCGTTGAGCATCACTTCCTGGCCGCGCCTGAGCTCGTCGAGCTCGACGCTGGGGCTGACGTTCACCCGGAGCTTGCGGCCCCCGGTGAAGATGTCGGCCGTGCCGTCCTCGTTCGCCGTGAGGAAGACACCGAAGCCGGCCGGCGGCTGTGCGAGCCGGTCGACCTCCTCCTTGAGGGCCACGATCTGGTCGCGGGCCTCACGGAGTGTGTTCGCCAGTCGTTCGTTCTGTGCGGACACGCCTGCCAGGTTGGTCTGCAACTCGACGATCCGCTCTTCGAGAATCCTCGTGTGTCGCGGAGAGTCGGCGAGCTTGCGTCGCAGGACGGCGATCTCCTGCTCAAGGTAGGCAATCTGCCCGGCGGGGTCATCGGACCCTCTTCCCGGGCGGATGCCGCGGTTCATGTCGTCGTCGTGGGCTGCCACGGTCCTCACCTCCTCCAAGGGGAGCTGGACGCTTCCAGACCCTACCTGGGTGGGTGTCGATTGAAACCCCTAGATCACAAAGACTGTCGGGGTGTGTCCGATCTTCACCCTTGCGCTCTCCCTCACGCCAGGGGAATACCCACCGAACATGCTTGGGAAGCGGGCGGAGGTAGGGTCGAAGTGTTCAACACCCGTCAGAGCTGGCCCGATTCCCCAGTCTTCGGTCCGCTCGACGCAGAAAACGGCAGGAGAAATGACCGTGCAGCAGGAGGCCGGAGTCGACGGCGAGGCGCTTGAGGTCTGGATCGACCAGGATCTCTGTACCGGCGACGGGATCTGTGTCCAGTACGCGCCCGAGGTCTTTGAGCTGGACATTGACGGCCTGGCCTATGTGAAGAGCGCCGAGGACGAGCTTCTGCAGGCCGTGGGGGCCACAACGCCCGTACCCCTGCCGCTTCTGCGCGATGTGGCGGACTCGGCGAAGGAGTGCCCGGGGGACTGCATCCATGTCCGTCGCGTTTCGGACAAGGTCGAGATCTTCGGCCCTGACGCGGAGTGACCGTTCGGGCACCCCGCGTCATCGTGTGACCGGGTTCCTCACACCCTCCGCGTCGCGGAGGGTGTTGCCTTTTGTTCGGGTCTTGCGCCGGGGGCGCGTTCAGGCACCGCGCGCTTCGGACGGTGTCGAGCGGATGAACGCGCCGTTCTTCCACTGCCACTTGGCGTTCTGCCTCAGGTCGGGGCAGCAACTCGGTACGTCGGCCGAGGAGTAGCCGAGCAGCGTGGCGGTGACGTCTCCGTCGCCGACCGCGAAGTCCGTGACGCTGAGGCGGTCCTTGGGGTCGATCAGGGTCGCGACGACCCGGGGCCGCTGTGCTCCCTCGGCCTGGGTGAGGACGTAGACGCCGCTGGGCGGGGTGCCCGAGCCGGCGTCGCAGCGGACGACGGCCACGGTCTCCGGGCGGCCGTCGCCGTCCAGGTCTCCGGAGGCCTTCTTCTCGACGAGGACCTTGACGGGTCCGCAGACGATCGGGAAGTCGACGCCGGTCGGGTCGGGGGCTGCCGCCGGTGCCGTCGCCGCGCTGGGGCCTGCGCCGGGCTGGGCCGCCGTCGCCGGGTCGGGCTGGACGAGGGAGGACAGCGCCACGACTCCGGCGATGGCGGTGGCCGTGGCGACCCACTGGATGGGGCTGGTCTGCGTGTGTGCCAGTTCCGGGACAACGGATTGCTGCACTTGGGGTTTCTCCCGCGAGGGCTGTGCCGGTGGGGTGGGTGTCCCGCATGGTGCCACACGTCACAGGCTGGCGGAACGGCGGGGTCCGGACTTGTGGGGCGTTCCGGCGCGGTCTTCGGCGGGGCCCCTGCACGGCTCCGGCCGGGACGCCGGGAGGGGTCCGGAGGGGCGCGCTGTCCGCCGGGTCCCGGCGGGCCTTGGCGCTGTGCCCACGGGCCGTGGCGCTGTGCCCAGGGGGGATGGCGGGGCGGTCGTCGGGGCTCGGGTGCGGTTCGGTCCCGGGGACGCGTGCGTGAGGGGCGTGTACGGGGCTGCCGTCGGCGGCGTCGGCCGCCGACGGGCTGCAGGTCGGCGAACGGGCTGCAGGCCGACGGCGGACTCCGGGCCGGCAGCAGACTGCGGGCCTACGGCGGGTGGACTGCAGGCCGGCGGCGCTGTCTCGGACGCCCGCCGACCGGCCGGAGACAGTGCTGGAGGAACCCCGGCGTCGCTCCGCCGCGGCCCTGCGGCAGGCCCGTGCCGTGGGCGTTGCGGGAGGCACTCCGGGAGGCCTGTCGGCGCGCTCCGCGGTCCCCCACCGCCCAGGCCGCCGGGGGACCGCCGGGCTTTCGCCCGGCGCACCTCGTTGCCTCTTGGCAGACCTTGCCCGCGGACCTCACGGCCCGTCGGCTGCCTTGTGAACGGCCCGCCGGCCGGGCTCGGGGGCCGGTCGCCTCGGCTTCCCGGGTCCGTCCACCGGTTTCTGGTGGCGGGTCAGCCGGTGTGCCAACACCAAAACACTGTGGCCGAGTTCCCGGAGGGTTCCGGGAACTCGGCCACAGGCGTGGTGTGTTGGGTACGTCAGCGGGCGGCGCCGCCGTCGGCGTTGGGACCGGAGTAGTCCTCGCCGTACGCGCCCTTGGCGGGGCGGCGGCGGCGCATGGGCGGCTCGACGCCGTCCGCGAGGCGGCGGGCGGTCAGCAGGAAGCCGGTGTGGCCGATCATGCGGTGGTCCGGGCGGACGGCCAGGCCCTCGATGTGCCAGTTGCGGATCATCGATTCCCAGGCGGTCGGCTCGTTGAAGCAGCCGATCTCGCGGATGGATTCGACGGTCCGGGCGAGCTGGGTGGTCGTCGCCACGTAGCAGCAGAGGATGCCGCCGGGGACGAGCGCCTTGGAGACGGCCTCCAGGCACTCCCAGGGAGCGAGCATGTCGAGGATGACCCGGTCGACGTCGGCGTCGCTCAGGTTGTCCTGGAGGTCGCCGACGGTGAGCTGCCAGGCGGGGTGGGGTCCGCCGAAGTAGCGCTCCACGTTCTGCTGGGCGATCTCGGCGAAGTCCTCGCGGCGCTCGTAGGAGTGCAGCATGCCCTGGTCGCCGATGGCGCGCAGCAGGAAGCTGCTCAGCGAGCCGGAGCCGACTCCCGCTTCCACGACGCGGGCGCCGGGGAAGATGTCGGCGAAGGCCAGGATCTGCCCCGCGTCCTTGGGGTAGACCACGGCGGCGCCGCGGGGCATGGACAGGACGTAGTCGGGGAGCAGGGGGCGCAGCGCGAGATAGGCGACGTTTCCCGTGGTGCGGACAACGCTGCCCTCGGGAGCGCCGATCAGCTCGTCGTGGGGGAAGGAACCCTTGTGGGTGTGGAAGTTCTTCCCGGCCTCGAGCGTGAACGTGTAGTGGCGGCCCTTGGGGTCGGTCAGCTGAACCTGGTCCCCGACCTTGAAGGGCCCGCGCCTGCGGGCGGCACCGGTCGGTTCGGACATGTGAACAGCCTACCGGTCCCCGGCGGGGCCGCCGACCACGGTCAGGAGGGGCGGGCCATGGCTTTGACGAAGGCGCGTTCCACGTCGGCGGCGGACAGGACGCCGTAGATCTCGCCGGAGTCCTCGACGACGAGGTACTCGGTGGCGGGGCTGGCGCGCAGGACGTCGAGGAGGTCCTCTCCGGCGAGTTCGGCGGAGACCCGCATGCCGTCGGTGAGGTCCTGGGCGAGGCCGCTGACGGCGACCCAGGGGCGGCGGTGTTCGGGGACGCCGACGATGGCGGCTTCGCGGACCAGGGAGAGGGGTTCGCCGTCGGCGTCGACGACGACGAGGGCGCGGGCGCCGACGTCGTTGGCGCGGCGCAGTGCCTCGGAGAGGGGGGTGGTGGTCTCGACGGGGACGGCGCGGCGGGTGAGGGAGCGGGCGCGCAGTTCCGGCAGGTGTTCGCGCAGGCGGGCCATGCGGAGGCTGTTGCCGGCGCCGGTCCAGATGATGGCGGCGAGGATGGCGGCGAGGAGGGCGTCGGTGATGGTGTCCATGCTGCCGGCGTTCTCGGGGGCCGCGCCGAGTGTCTCGGACTGGGTGAGGAGGGGCAGTCCGACGAGTACGGAGACGGCGAGGGCGCGGCCGACCCATGCGGCGGCGACGGTGCCGCTCATGGCTCTGCCGGTGATCTTCCAGACGACGGCGCGGAGCATGCGGCCGCCGTCGAGGGGGAGGCCCGGGAGGAGGTTGAAGGCGGCGACGATGAGGTTGGAGATCATCAGGCCGGCGAGCAGGACGCCGGGGACGGTGCCGGGCTCGACGGGCAGCATGGCGAGGTAGAAGAGGCCGGACAGGACGAGGGAGAGGAGGGGGCCGACGAAGGCGAGGACGAATTCGCGGCCGGGGGTCTCGGCTTCCTTCTCGATCTCGGAGACGCCGCCGAAGAACTGGAGCTGGATGCGGCGGACCGGGAGTTTGAAGCGGAGGGCGGCGACGGTGTGGGCGAGTTCGTGGACGAGTACGGAGGCGTAGAAGGCGACGGCGAAGAAGAGGGAGACGAGGTAGCGGGCCGCGCCGAGTTCGGGCAGGACGCGGTCGAGCTGGCCGCCGAAGACCCAGGTGATCAGGGCGGCTACGAGGAACCAGCTGGGTGCGACGTACACGGGTACGCCGAAGGGCCGGCCCATGAGGAGTCCGCCTCCGGGTTCCTTGGGCCGGCGCGGGGGGCGTCCTTTGGTGGTGCCGGTGCGGCGGGCGCCGGTGAGCCCGTCCTGGTCCTGGCCCTGGATCCGGCCGAAGGCCGGCTCGGAGGGCTCGGCGGGCTGGGAGGGTTCGCCGTGGGCTGCGATCTCCTCGGTGCGCTCGGTGGAGGCGGGTGTCTTCGCCAGGGGGTCGCGGGCCGGTTCGGGGTGGGCCGTGGTCTCGGGCGCGGGTGCGGGGGTCGCCTCGGGTCCGGGCCGACCGCGATCCGTGGAGCTGTCGTGGGGGCCGCGATCCGTGGTGCTGTCGTGGGGGCCGGTCTCCGCCTGGTCGGGTGCTTCGTCGCCCGGGCGGGGGGTGTCCTCGGACCGTGCGGGGGGCTCGCTCGCGGCCCGGGTGCCGGTGTCCGTGCCGGACTGCGTCCGGGTCCGGGAGTCGTGATCGGGGGCCGTGGGGTCCGGCCCGGTGGTCTCGGGCCCTGCCGGTCCGGGGTGCGCGTCGGAGGCCGGACCGGTGGAGGCCGAGGGCCTCCCGTGGCGCTCGGTCGCCTCGCCGGTGCCGGACCGCGGCTGCCCGCTCCCGCCGCTCTCGTCCACGATGTCCCCTCGTTCGAAGCGTCCCCCGCCCCCGGTTCATGCGGAGCGGGAGGGTCTGGGTCGATGGTATGCGGCCGTCGCGGTGCGTTCCGCCCCGGCACCCCTTCTGTTTTGCGTGCCGTCGTGCCCGCCGGGACCGGTTCACTGTCGGTGGCGGGCCGTATGGTCTGTTGTCATGGAAACCAGCACCGAGGGCGCCGTGCCCGAAGAAGCGGCCGTGACCGGCGGGGCCGTCGCCGACGGTCCGGCTCCCGCGGTCGCGCGCGCGCCCGCCTCGCTGTCGCCTTCGCGTGCCAGTGACTTCATGCAGTGTCCGTTGCTGTACCGGTTCCGGGTGATCGACAAGCTGCCGGAGAAGCCGAGTGAGGCGGCGACCAGGGGGACGCTGGTGCACGCGGTCCTGGAGCGGCTGTTCGACGCGCCGGCCGTGGACCGGACGGCACCGCGTGCCAAGTCGTTGATCCCCGCGCAGTGGGACCGGCTGCGGGAGACGAAGCCGGAGGTCGTGGAGCTGTTCGCGGACGACCCGGAGGGCGAGCGGCTGGCGCGCTGGCTGTCCGAGGCGGAGCGGCTGGTGGAGCGCTGGTTCACGCTGGAGGATCCGACGCGGCTGGAGCCGGCCGAGCGGGAGCTGTTCGTGGAGGCGCGGCTGGACTCCGGGCTGACGCTGCGCGGGATCATCGACCGGGTCGATGTGGCGCCGTCGGGCGAGGTCCGGATCGTGGACTACAAGACGGGGAAGGCGCCACGGCCCGAGTACGCCGAGGGTGCTCTGTTCCAGATGAAGTTCTACGCGCTGGTGGTGTGGCGGCTGAAGCGGGTGGTTCCGCGCCGTCTTCAGCTCGTCTATCTGGGCAGCGGTGACGTGGTGACGTACGACCCCGAGATCGGGGATCTGGAGCGGGTCGAGCGCAAGCTGCTCGCGCTGTGGGAAGCGATCCGGGAGGCGACGGAGACGGGTGAGTGGCGGCCGCGTCCCACGAAGCTCTGCGGCTGGTGTGATCACCAGGCGGTGTGTCCGGAATTCGGCGGTACTCCCCCGGTGTATCCGCTCCCGGTCAGGGCGCCCGGGTCGGGCACCGGGTAGCAGGGCAGAATGGGGCCGGACTAGCGAAGGAGACTTACGTGGCCATCCGCGTCCTACTGGTCGACGACCAGCCGCTGCTGCGCACCGGCTTCCGGATGATTCTGGAGGCGGAGCCGGATCTCGCGGTCGTCGGCGAGGCCGGTGACGGTCTCCAGGCACTCGATCAGGTTCGTGCCCTGCAGCCCGATGTGGTTCTGATGGACATCCGTATGCCGCGGATGGACGGTGTGGAGGCGACGCGGCAGATCACCGGGCCGGGACGGGACGGTCCGGCGAAGGTCCTGGTGCTGACGACGTTCGACCTCGACGAGTACGTGGTGGAGGCGCTTCGGGCGGGGGCCAGCGGTTTCCTCCTCAAGGACGCGCCGGCCAATGAGCTGGTGCAGGCGATCCGGGTGGTCGCGGCGGGCGAGGCGATGCTCGCGCCGAGCATCACGCGTCGTCTGCTGGACAAGTACGCGGGTCATCTGCCGTCCGGGGACGATCCGGTTCCGGACACGTTGCACACGCTGACCGACCGTGAGGTCGAGGTGCTGAAGCTGGTGGCGCGCGGTCTGTCGAACGCGGAGATCGCGGCGGATTTGTTCGTCAGCGAGACGACGGTCAAGACGCATGTGGGGCATGTCCTGACGAAGCTGGGGCTGCGTGACCGGGTGCAGGCCGCGGTGTACGCGTACGAGAGCGGGCTGGTGCGTCCCGGGGCGCAGTAGCGCCGGCCGGTACCGGTCTGTCCGAGGCAGCGCGAAGGGCGCCCGTTCCCCTGGGGAACGGGCGCCCTTCGCGTGTGACGGTCAGGTGCGGTGCCCGGCGGGACCTCGGACGGTCCCGCGGTGTGCGTGCGGGCATGTGCCAGGGCGTGGATGCCGTCACGTGCCACGGCGTGGGTACGGGCACGTTCCGCGTCGTTGAAGCCGAAAGACCCGGGACCGTCGGGTCCCGGGTCGGGCCCGGGGCTTCACAGCCCCGGGTCGGATGATGCTTGGGTCACTCGCTGACGCCGCGGCTCAGCTCCCACAGCTGAAGGGTGGAGGAGGAGTTGAGCGCCCACTCCGAGCCCGTGATGTCGTCACGCGCGGCAATGTACTGCTTGCCCTGCCAGAGCGGGATGATGGGAACATCGTCGGCCACGATGCTCTGGATCTCGTTGAGGCTCTTGGACGCGGTGAGGCGGTCGGCCTCGCGGCGGGAGTCCGGGATCAGGTCGTTGTTGATCTTGCTGTTCACGTACGGCGAGCCAAGGAAGTTGTCCTTGTCGAGGAACGGCGCCAGGTAGTTGTCGGCGTCGGGGAAGTCGGGGAACCAACCCATCCCGTAGACGTCGTAGGCGCCCTTCTGCTCGGCCGGGCGGAACTTGGCCCAGGGCGTGCCCTGGATGTCGACGTCGAAGAGGCCGCTCTTGTTGAGCTGGTTCTTCAGAACCTGGAACTCCTGCTCGGTGACCGCACCGTAGTGGTCGGTCGTGTAGTGCAGGGTCATCTTGACCGGAGTGGTGATGCCGGCCTTGGTGAGCAGCCCCTGGGCCCTGCTGACGCTCGGGTCGCCGTACTTGTTGAAGAAGGCGTTGGAGTGGCCCGTGATGGTCGCCGGGACGAGCGAGTACAGCGGCTCGGCCTGGGAACCGTAGACCTTGGAGATGAGCTCGCCGCGGTTGATCACCTGGGCCATGGCCTGGCGGACGGCCGCCGACTTCACCGACGTGGCGTTGGTGTTGAAGGCCAGGTAGCGGATCTCGAGGCCGGGCATCTCGTTCAGGTTGACGTTGCCACCCGAAGCGTTGTCCAGCTTGTTGATCTGGTCCGGCGTCATCGAGCGCGTCATCAGGTCGATGTCGCCCTTTTCGAGGGCCGCACCCATGGTGTCGGCGTCCGTGAAGGAGCGCAGCTCGACCTGGGAGTTCTTGACGTTCAGCTGACCCTTGTACCGGGAGTTCTTCGTGAAGACGGCCTTGGTGACGGTGTCGTCGCTGGCCTCGATCTTCACGCTGTACGGACCGGAGCCGTCCACGGAGAAGCCGTCGCGCAGCTTGTTCTTCTCGTAGTCGTTCGGGTTCACGATGCCGGCGACCGGGGTCGACAGCTTGAACGGGAAGGTCGCGTCGGCGATCTTGAGGTGGAAGATCACCTCGCGGTCGCCGCGGGTCTCGACGGTGTCGATGGTGGACAGCAGGCCGGCCACACCACTGTCGGCCTTGATGGCCCGCGCACGGTCGATCGAGAACTTGACGTCCTTCGCGGTGATCGAGTCACCGTTGGAGAACTCCAGGCCCTCGCGCAGGGTGCACGAGTAGCGCTCGTTCCCGCTGTCGGTGAACCCGCACTTCTCGGCCGCCTCGGGCTGGGGCTCGCCGTCACCACGCGGCTGGACCATCAGCGTCTGCACGGTCTGGCGCAGGACGTTCCAGGTGCCGACGTCGTACGCGTACGCCGGGTCGAACGGTGCCGGGGCTTCCTTCGACGCGGTGAACTGGTCCGTGGTACCAACAACGATGGCATCGCCGCTGTCGCCCCCGCTGGCGGACCCGCCGCACGCGGCGAGCACTGGGGCGAGCAGGCCGACCACGGCCGGCATCACCAAAGTCTTGCGGTTCATGCTCGTGTTTCTCCAGAGCTGTAGGTTCCGCGAACCGGCATGCAGGGGTGGCGCGGCGGGTCACGGGGTTACGGCGATGTTCTCGCGATGACATTAGTCCGCACCACAAGGTCGGCAATCCGATGCGGGAGCCGCCTTTCGCTCACGCTGCGAAACGGGGCGTGGACGCACCGATAACCCGACACGGGAAGGATTAGTGCAGGGTTTCACCAATCGGGACAGAAGGGCACGTCGCGGCTCCACGAAAGGGCGGTGCGGGCACAAGCCGGTCCCGCTGTCGACCCTCCGCCACGTGGCGAACGTCACACAGTAAAATTGATTGAAGCTTCCGGAATTGGTCGTTCCGCCCCGATATGCATTCCACCGAGCCCTCGCTCGCGGTTATCACACGGAACGGCCGAGCCTTTGCCGCGCATTCGACTCGGCACGCTGCGTAATGATTCCGGCGACGTTCAGTGATCGCGTGAGTGGGCTTTTGTCATCAGACGATGCAGAAAGGGCAGGTCGACCTCTTCGAGGGAATTCACGACGGTGCGACGGGCGGCCGGGGCGATGGGCGCGACCGAGGGCACCGCGATCACCTGGCAGCCCGCGGCCTCGGCGGAGGCGATACCGGTCGAGGTGTCCTCGATGACGGCGCAGCGTGCCGGTTCGGCGTCGAGCCGGGCGGCCGCGAGGAGGTACGGGTCGGGGAACGGCTTGGTCCGCTCCACCTCGTCGCCCGCGACGGTCAGGTGGAAGAAGTGCGAGCCGATCGCGTCCAGGACGCGGTCGATGATCCGCCGGTGCGAGGCGGAGACGAGCGCGGTGGGGATCTCGTGCGCCGCGAGTTCGGCGAGCAGCCGGGCGGCGCCCGGCATCAGCGGCAGGGAGTGGCCGATGCGCTCCTCGAAACCGTCGTTGAGCAGCACGGACAGTTCGGGCAGCGTGATGTCGGCGCCGGTGGCCTCGATGAGGAAACCCGCGCTGCGGGTCATCGGGCCGCCGACCACCACATGGCGCCAGGAGTCGTCCAGCGCGTGTCCGAGGGTCGCGAAGACCGCGACCTCCACGTCCCACCAGAAGCCCTCGGTGTCCACCAGGGTTCCGTCCATGTCGAGGAGTACGGCCTGCAGGGCTGAGCCTTCGGCCGTACGGATTCCGAGCGCGGGGACCGTACTGGTCATCCTGGCGCACCTCCTTGAGGGACGACCAGGCCGGTCGCTCCCTGGAGCGCCAGGGGACAACCGGCCTGCGATGGACCGATAAGTGTACGACTTATCCGATCAGCGTGCGCCACGGCGCGTGCCGCGGCGCGTCGGAACCTCACCGTGCGTTGAAGTACTTGGCCTCGGGGTGGTGGATCACGATGGCGTCGGTCGACTGCTCGGGGTGGAGCTGGAACTCCTCGGAGAGGTGGACGCCGATGCGCTCGGGTTCCAGGAGCTGCGCGATCTTGGCGCGGTCCTCCAGGTTCGGGCAGGCGCCGTAGCCGAGGGAGAAGCGGGCGCCGCGGTACTTCAGGGCGAACATGTCCTCGACCTCGGACGGGTCCTCCCCCGCGAAGCCCAGCTCCGAGCGCACCCGCGCGTGCCAGTACTCGGCGAGGGCTTCGGCGAGCTGCACGGACAGCCCGTGCAGTTCGAGGTAGTCGCGGTAGGCGTTGGCCTCGAAGAGCTTGGCGGTCTCTTCACCGATCCGCGAGCCCACGGTGACGACCTGGAGGCCGACCACGTCGGTCTCCCCCGACTCCTCGGGGCGGAAGAAGTCCGCCAGGCACAGCCGGCGGCCGCGGCTCTGGCGGGGGAAGGTGAACCGGGTCCGCTCGTTGCCCTGGTCGTCGAGGATGATCAGGTCGTCGTCCTTGGAGACGCAGGGGAAGTAGCCGTAGACCACGGCGGCTTCCAGCAGGTTGTCCCGCTGGAGGCGGTCGAGCAGCCCGCGCAGTCGCGGCCGGCCCTCGGTCTCGACGAGTTCCTCGTAGGTCGGGCCGTCGCCGGCGCGGGCCTGCTTGAGGCCCCACTGACCCTTGAAGAGGGCGCCCTCGTCCAGCCAGGAGGCGTACTCCTTGAGCTGGATGCCCTTGATCACGCGGGTGCCGGTGAAGGGGGCCTTCGGTACGGGGTTGTCGGTGGAGATGTCGGAGCGGACGTGGCCCTCCTGCGGGCGCTCCTCGATCTCGGCGGACGCGGTGGCCCGCACCCGGCGCTGCTTGAGTTCGGGCAGGACCGCGCCGGGCACTCCGCGCTTGACGCCGATCAGGGCGTCCATCAGGCGCAGGCCCTCGAAGGCGTCGCGGGCGTAGCGGACCTCGCCCTGGTAGATCTCGTGGAGGTCCTGTTCGACGTAGGCGCGGGTCAGGGCGGCGCCGCCGAGGATGACGGGGTAGTCGGCGGACATGCCGCGCTGGTTGAGCTCCTCCAGGTTCTCCTTCATGATCACTGTGGATTTGACCAGGAGTCCGGACATGCCGATGACGTCGGCCCTGTGCTCCCGGGCGGCGTCCAGGATCGCGGAGACGGGCTGCTTGATGCCGAGGTTGACGACGTTGTAGCCGTTGTTGGACAGGATGATGTCGACGAGGTTCTTGCCGATGTCGTGGACGTCGCCGCGCACGGTGGCCAGCACGATGGTGCCCTTGCCCTCGGAGTCCGACTTCTCCATGTGGGGTTCGAGGTAGGCGACGGCCGTCTTCATGACCTCGGCGGACTGCAGCACGAACGGCAGCTGCATCTGGCCGGAGCCGAACAGTTCACCGACCACCTTCATGCCGTCCAGCAGCGTCTCGTTGACGATGTCGAGGGCCGGACGGTCCTGCAGCGCCTCGGCCAGGTCGGTCTCCAGGCCGTTCTTCTCCCCGTCGATGATCCGCCGCTTGAGGCGTTCGTCCAGCGGCAGCGCGGCCAGCTCCTCGGCCTTGCCCGCCTTCAGCGACTTGGTGGTGGCGCCCTCGAACAGCGCCATCAGCTTCTGCAGCGGGTCATATCCCTCGGCCCTGCGGTCATGAATGAGGTCGAGGGCGGTGGTGACCTCCTCCTCGCTGAACCGGGCGATCGGCAGGATCTTGGAGGCGTGCACGATCGCCGAGTCCAGGCCCGCCCTGACACACTCGTCGAGGAAGACCGAGTTGAGCAGGATGCGGGCGGCCGGGTTCAGACCGAAGGAGATGTTGGACAGGCCGAGCGTGGTCTGCACGTCCGGGCGGCGGCGCTTGAGCTCGCGGATCGCCTCGATCGTCGCGATGCCGTCCTTGCGGGACTCCTCCTGACCGGTACAGATCGTGAAGGTCAGGGTGTCGATGAGGATGTCGGACTCATGGATGCCCCAGTTGCCCGTCAGGTCCTCGATGAGGCGTTCGGCGATGGCGACCTTGGTCTCCACCGTGCGGGCCTGGCCCTGTTCGTCGATGGTCAGCGCGATCAGCGCGGCACCGTGCTCGCGGGCGAGCTGGGTGACCTTCGCGAACCGGGACTCGGGTCCGTCGCCGTCCTCGTAGTTGACCGAGTTCAGGACCGCACGTCCGCCCAGGCGCTCCAGGCCCGCACGCAGCACCGGAACCTCGGTGGAGTCCAGCACGATCGGCAGCGTGGAGGCGGTGGCGAACCGGCCGGCCAGCTCGTCCATGTCCGCGACCCCGTCCCGGCCGACGTAGTCGACGCACAGGTCGAGCATGTGCGCGCCCTCACGGATCTGGTCGCGGGCCATCTCCACACAGTCGTCCCAGCGCCCCTCCAGCATCGCCTCGCGGAACTTCTTCGAGCCGTTGGCGTTGGTGCGCTCACCGATCGCCATGTAGGCGGTGTCCTGGCGGAAGGAGACCGTCTGGTAGAGCGAGGCCGCACCGGGCTCGGGCCGCGGGCTGCGCTCGGGGGGCGTCAGACCGTTCACCCGCTCCACCACCTGGCGCAGATGCTCGGGGGTCGTGCCGCAACAGCCGCCGATCAGGGACAGGCCGTAATCCCGGACGAAGTTCTCCTGCGCGTCGGCCAGGCCCTCCGCGTCGAGCGGGAAATGGGCGCCGTTCTTCGTCAGGACCGGCAGACCCGCGTTCGGCATGCACAGCAGGGGGATGCGGGAGTGCCGGGTGAGGTAGCGCAGGTGCTCGCTCATCTCGGCGGGGCCGGTCGAGCAGTTCAGGCCGATCATGTCGATGCCCAGCGGCTCCAGCGCGGTCAGCGCCGCACCGATCTCCGAGCCCAGCAGCATCGTGCCGGTCGTCTCGAAAGCCATCGAGACCACCAGCGGCACCCGCACCCCGGTCGCCTCCATCGCACGGTGCGCGCCCAGCACGGAGGACTTCGTCTGCAGCAGGTCCTGGGTGGTCTCCACGATCAGCGCGTCGGCACCGCCCGCGAGCAGGCCCTCGGCATTGGCCTGGAAACCGTCACGCAGCGTCCCGTAGGAGACATGGCCGAGCGTGGGCAGCTTCGTGCCCGGACCGATCGAGCCCAGCACCCAGCGCTGACGGCCGTCACGGGCACCGAAGGAGTCGGCGACCTCACGGGCGATCCTGGCCCCGGCCTCGGAAAGCTCATGGACACGGTCCGCGATGTCGTACTCCGCCATCGCCGAGTGATTCGCACCGAAGGTGTTCGTCTCCACGCAGTCGACGCCGACCTCGAAGTACGCCTCGTGGACGGAGCGCACGATGTCGGGGCGGGTGACGTTCAGGATCTCGTTGCAGCCTTCCAGCTGCTGGAAGTCCTCCAGGGTGGGGTCCTGCTCCTGGAGCATCGTGCCCATCGCGCCGTCGGCCACCACCACACGGGTGGCGAGCGCTTCTCGGAGTGCTTCGGTTCGCTTCCGGCCTTCGGAAAGACCGGACGAAAGGGACGGGTTCGGCAACGAGGCCATGAAGGTGCTCCCTGGAGTGCGACGGCTGTCGGCTTTGCGCTTCCCATGGAAGGCGCACGCCGTCAGGGTATCCGCAGCACCGCGAATCAGGCATGGGCGTCCACGACACGGACGGTCGTGGCATGGGTGACGGCGGTGTGGAGACGGACGGAACGTGGGGCGACCACCCATTGGCGGGAGCTCGGTGACGACCGGTAGTGTTCGACATTGCCGAACGGGAGCGGGTAGTCGCGCCGGCGGTCGAAGGGGACGGAGGCAGCACGGCGATGGCACGGAACATCCAGTCGCTCGAACGGGCAGCGGCCATGCTGCGGCTGCTCGCGGGCGGCGAGCGACAGCTCGGCCTGTCGGACATCGCCTCCTCGCTGGGCCTGGCCAAGGGTACGGCCCACGGCATCCTGCGCACCCTCCAGCAGGAGGGGTTCGTCGAGCAGGACACGGTCTCCGGGCGCTATCAACTGGGCGCCGAACTGCTGCGACTGGGCACCACGTACCTCGACGTCCACGAACTGCGTGCGCGCGCCCTGGTGTGGACCGACGACCTGGCCCGCTCCAGCGGCGAGAGCGTCTACCTGGGCGTGCTGCACCAGCAGGGCGTCCTGATCGTGCACCACGTCTTCCGGCCGGACGACAGCCGGCAGGTCCTGGAGGTGGGGGCGATGCAGCCTCTGCACTCCACGGCCCTGGGCAAGGTGCTGTCGGCGTACGACCCGGTGGCGCACAGCGAGGTCCTGGAGGTCGAGCGCAAGGCGTTCACCCCGCGGACGATCAGCGAACTGGACGACTTCGAGGGCGTCCTCGACGTGACCCGCGCGCGAGGGTACGCGGACGACGTCGAGGAGACGTGGACGGGGGTCGCCTCGGTGGCCGCCCCGATCCACAACCGGCGCCGCATGCCGGTGGGCGCGGTGGGCATCACCGGGGCCGTGGAGCGGGTGTGCAAGGACGGGGAGCTGCGTCCGGAACTGGTCGCCGCGGTGCGCGACTGCGCCCGCGCGGTATCGCGCGACCTGGGCGCCGGCCGGTTCTGACGCGAACGCCGTTCGCCGGGCCGTCCCACCGCGCGCTGTCCGTGGAACACCTGACGTCTGTCAGCCGCCAGGGGCCGTTCGACGCCTGGGGCCCACCGTTCGCCTGACGACCCGAACACTGTTCGCCCGGCGGCCCTGACCGTACACACCGCCCGCCGGGCGGTTTCGACCCGTACGCCGTTCGCGCAACCGTTCCCGGACGCACACCGTCACGGGTCCCTTCCGACGCGCGCGTCGGCCTCGGCGTGCGCCGCTCCCGGTCTCGTACCCGGCGAGGTCCGGGATTCACAGCGGCCGAGGCCGGGATTCACAGGAGCCGAGGCCGGGAAGCGGAATGCTTCCCGGCCTTCTTCGCATGCCCTCGGACGAGTGACGACGCACCGATAGCACACATCAATCAATAACGATCGCGTTTTCGATAACCGAACCCTTGACGAGGCGACGAAGCGAGAGCGAGACTCCCGTCCATCGGTCGGCATTGTCGAACACCTACCGGCAATAGACGTTAGGGTGTGGCAATGCCGGGGCCGACATCGCTCTCACTCCCCGAGAGCACGAACCACCGGAGGGACCCGGGGTTCGGCTTCCCCTGGACGAAGGACAAAGGAGTCGCGGGTGTCCAGCTCCGACATCTTCATCGGCGAGACCATCGGTACCGCCGTTCTCATCCTGCTGGGCGGTGGCGTGTGCGCCGCCGTCACGCTGAAGGCCTCCAAGGCGCGAGCCGCCGGATGGCTGGCCATCGCCTTCGGGTGGGGCTTCGCGGTCATGACCGCGGTCTACATCTCGGCGCCGCTGTCCGGCGCGCACCTCAACCCGGCCGTCTCCCTCGCCCTCGCGATCAAGGACGACGACTACAGCAACCTCGCCACCTACTGGGGCGGGCAGCTGCTCGGCGCCATGATCGGCGCGGCGCTGGTCTGGGTGGCCTACTACGGCCAGTTCCTCGCGCACCTCACCGACCGCGAGATCGTCGGCGGTCCGGGTGCGCAGGCCACCAGGACCAAGGCCGTCGAGGCCCAGGAGACCGGCGCGGGACCGGTGCTCGGCATCTTCTCCACCGGCCCCGAGATCCGTAACGCCGTGCAGAACCTCGCCACCGAGATCATCGGCACCGTGGTGCTGATCCTCGCGATCCTCACGCAGGGACTGAACAACGACGGCGACGGCCTGGGCGTCCTCGGCGCCCTGATCACCTCCTTCGTGGTGGTGGGCATCGGCCTCTCCCTCGGTGGCCCCACCGGCTACGCGATCAACCCGGCCCGTGACCTCGGTCCGCGCATCGTGCACGCCCTGCTCCCCCTGCCCAACAAGGGTGGTTCCGACTGGAGCTACGCCTGGATACCGGTCGTCGGCCCGCTCATCGGCGGCGCGATCGCAGCAGGCATATACAACGTCGCCTTCGCCTAGGAGCCCTGCTCCAGCACGCTTGGAAGCCGCGCCCCATGCACCATGAGCCGCACAGCACCGCTTTGAAGCACCGCGCCGTATACAGCCCCTCTCCCACGGACACCAGGAGCACACCGTGACCGACGCACACACCGCCGGCCCCTTCATCGCCGCCATCGACCAGGGCACCACCTCGTCGCGCTGCATCGTCTTCGACCGCGACGGACGCATCGTCTCCGTCGACCAGAAGGAGCACGAGCAGATCTTCCCGAAGCCGGGCTGGGTCGAGCACGACGCCACCGAGATCTGGACCAACGTCCAGGAGGTCGTCGCCGGAGCCATCTCGAAGGCCGGCATCACCCGTGACGACATCAAGGCCATCGGCATCACCAACCAGCGTGAGACCACGCTGCTGTGGGACAAGAACACCGGTGAGCCCGTCCACAACGCGCTCGTCTGGCAGGACACCCGCACCGACGCCCTCTGCCGGGAGCTCGGCCGCAACGTCGGGCAGGACCGTTTCCGCCGCGAGACCGGCCTGCCGCTCGCGTCGTACTTCGCCGGCCCCAAGGCCCGCTGGCTCCTGGACAACGTCGAGGGCCTGCGCGAGCGCGCCGAGGCCGGGGACATCCTCTTCGGCACCATGGACACCTGGGTCATCTGGAACCTGACCGGCGGTGTCGACGGCGGCAAGCACGTCACCGACGTCACCAACGCCTCCCGCACCATGCTGATGAACCTGCACACCCTGGCGTGGGACGACAAGATCGCCGAGTCCATCGGCGTCCCGCTGGCGATGCTGCCCGAGATCCGCTCCTCCGCCGAGGTGTACGGCGAGGTCACCGGCGGCCCGCTCGGCGACCTGCTCGGCGGCATCCCGGTCGCCTCCGCGCTCGGCGACCAGCAGGCGGCCCTGTTCGGCCAGACCTGTTTCTCCGAGGGCGAGGCCAAGTCCACCTACGGCACCGGCACGTTCATGCTGATGAACACCGGTGACAAGATCATCAACTCGTACTCGGGCCTGCTGACCACGGTCGGCTACCGGATCGGCGACCAGAAGCCGGTCTACGCCCTGGAAGGCTCCATCGCCGTCACCGGCTCGCTCGTGCAGTGGATGCGCGACCAGATGGGCCTGATCAAGTCCGCCGCCGAGATCGAGACGCTCGCGTCCTCGGTCGAGGACAACGGCGGCGCGTACTTCGTGCCGGCCTTCTCCGGTCTGTTCGCCCCGTACTGGCGTCCCGACGCCCGCGGTGTGATCACCGGCCTGACCCGGTACGTCACCAAGGCGCACATCGCGCGCGCCGTCCTGGAGGCCACCGCCTGGCAGACCCGTGAGATCAGCGACGCCATGACCAAGGACTCCGGCGTCGAGCTCACGGCACTCAAGGTCGACGGCGGCATGACCTCCAACAACCTGCTGATGCAGACCCTGGCCGACGTCCTGGACGCCCCCGTGGTGCGCCCGATGGTCGCCGAGACCACCTGCCTCGGCGCCGCCTACGCCGCCGGTCTGGCCGTCGGCTTCTGGACCAACACCGAGGACCTGCGCGCCAACTGGCGCCGGGCCGCGGAATGGACCCCCAACATGGACGCGGACGTCCGCGACCGTGAGTACAAGAGCTGGCTCAAGGCCGTCGAACGGACCATGGGCTGGATCGAAGACGAGAACTGACGAGGAGTAAGAACCCGCAATGACCAGCCAGTCCACCCTGCAGTCCGTGCCTGCCCTCGGTACGCACCCGGCCTCCGGCTCCAACCCGAGCCGCGCCGAGACCCGGGAGCAGCTCTCCAAGGCGACGTACGACCTTCTCGTCATCGGCGGCGGCATCCTGGGCATCTCCACCGCCTGGCACGCCGCGCAGTCCGGGCTGCGGGTGGCTCTGGTCGACGCCGGCGACTTCGCCGGCGCCACCTCCTCCGCGTCCTCCAAGCTCCTCCACGGCGGTCTGCGCTACCTGCAGACCGGCGCGGTGAAGCTGGTGGCGGAGAACCACTTCGAGCGCCGTGCGGTCTCCCGCCAGGTGGCTCCCCACCTGGCGAACCCGCTCACGTTCTACCTTCCCGTGTACAAGGGCGGGCCGCACGGCGCGGCGAAGCTCGGAGCGGGCGTCTTCGCCTACTCCGCCCTGTCGGCGTTCGGTGACGGCGTGGGACATCTGCTCAGCCCCTCCAAGGCCGCGCAGGACGTGCCCGAGCTGCGCACCGCCAACCTCAAGGCCGTGGCCGTGTACGGCGACGACCAGATGAACGACTCCCGCATGGCCCTGATGACGGTCCGCGCGGCCGTCGAGTCGGGGGCCGCGGTCCTGAACCACGCCGAGGTCACGGGCCTGCGCTTCACCCGGGGCCGGGTGACGGGTGCGGAGCTGCGGGACCGGCTGTCCGGCGACGAGTTCGGCGTGAACGCCCGGCTCGTGCTGAACGCGACCGGCCCGTGGGTCGACCACCTGCGCAAGCTGGAGGACCCGAACGCGGCTCCCTCCATACGTCTGTCCAAGGGCGCGCACCTGGTCCTGAAGCGCACCTCCCCGTGGAAGGCGGCCCTGGCCACCCCGATCGACAAGTACCGCATCACCTTCGCCCTCCCCTGGGAGGACATGCTCCTGCTCGGCACCACCGACGAGGAGTACGAGGGCGACCCGGCGGACGTCTCGGTCAACGAGAAGGACACGGCCCAGATACTCGACGAGGCCGCGTTCTCCATCCGCGACCAGCAGCTCTCGCGCGACCTGATCACGTACTCCTTCGCCGGTCTGCGGGTGCTGCCCGGCGGCCCCGGCGACACGTCGAAGGCCAAGCGCGAGACGGTCGTCACCGAGGGCCGCGGCGGCATGCTGTCCGTCGCGGGCGGCAAGTGGACCACCTTCCGGCACATCGGCCGTACGGTCATGAAGAAGCTGGAGTCGCTGCCCGGCCACCCGCTGGGCGAGGACTTCGAGCCGATGTCCACGCTGCCGAAGAAGCTGCCGCTGCCCGGTGTCGCCAACCCGCGCGCGGTCGCCCACCGCCTGCTGGTGGACGGACCGGCTCCCGGTCCGCGCATGGCCGCCGACACGGCCCGGCATCTGGCCACCCACTACGGCTCGCTGGCCTTCGACATCGCCCGGCTGGCCAACGAGAACCCGGCGCTCGGCGAGCGCGTCCACCCGGACGCCCCGGAGATCTGGGCGCAGGTCGTCTACGCCCGGGACAACGAGTGGGCCGAGACGGCGGACGACGTGCTGCGCCGCCGTACGACGCTGACGATCCGCGGTCTGGCCACGGACGAGGTCCGCGGCAAGGTACAGGATCTGCTCGACGGCAAGTAGGCGCCCACGGCCGGGCTGAGGGGCGGCTCCCACGGGGGGGGGGTGCCGCCCCTCGGCCCGTGTGCGGGCGCCGCGCGCTTCGTGGCCGCTTCCTGCGCGGCAACCCTCACGGCTGCCCGGCGAGTTGACCGGGACGGCCCGGAGGCGCGGGCGGGGCGGGGTGGCGGGCTCGCGTGTTTCCGGGCCTTCGACGGGGCAGTGATCCGTTCACTCCCCCGTGCAAGGGGGCTGCGGAGGTCCCCTCGGCACGCCGTAAGGTTGAGGCGTACGCGAGGGCACATCGGAAGGAGGCGCTGGGTGATCGAGCTGGAGGGGGTTCCCGAGCTGATCGACCCAGTCATGGTGGCCGCGTTCGAGGGCTGGAACGACGCCGGCGACGCCGCCTCCGCCGCGGTCGCGCATCTGGATCGGGAATGGAAGGGCGAGGTGTTCGCGGCGCTGGACGCCGAGGACTACTACGACTTCCAGGTGAACCGTCCGACCGTGTGGCTGGACGCCGGCGTGCGCAAGATCACCTGGCCGACCACGCGTCTGTCGGTGGTCCGGATCGGCGGCGAGAAGCCGCGCGATCTGGTGCTGGTCCGCGGCATCGAGCCGTCGATGCGTTGGCGCTCGTTCTGCAACGAACTGCTCGGTTTCGCGCACGAACTGGGCGTGGAGCTGGTGGTCATCCTGGGTGCGTTGCTCGGCGACACCCCGCACACCCGTCCGGTGCCGGTCAGCGGAGTCACCTCCGACGCCGACCTGGCCCGCACGATGGATCTGGAGGAGACCAAGTACGAGGGCCCCACGGGCATCGTCGGCATCCTCCAGGAGGCGTGCACGCACGCGGGCGTACCCGCCGTGTCCCTGTGGGCGGCCGTACCGCACTACGTGTCGCAGCCGCCCAACCCGAAGGCGACGCTGGCGCTGCTCAACCGCCTGGAAGACCTCATCGACCTGCGCATTCCGCTGGGCGAGCTGCCCGAGGACGCGCGTGCCTGGCAGTTGGGCGTCGACCAGCTCGCCGCCGAGGACAGCGAGGTCGCCGAGTACGTGCAGACGCTGGAGGAGGCACGGGACACCGCCGAGCTGCCGGAGGCGTCCGGCGAGGCGATCGCCCGCGAGTTCGAGCGGTATCTGCGCCGCAGGGACGGCGGCGGTCCGACGGCGGGGGCTCCGGGCCACGCGACGGAGAGCGGCGAGCCGGCCTCGTACCTCCGCGACACTCCCGGCGGCCGCACCCGGCCGCCGCTGGCCCAGCGCCCCGAGTCCGACAACGGGCAGGACACCGGCCCGGACGAGGAGTCGGGGAAGGACAGGGAGCCGGGCAGCGCCGGCGACGGCACCGGGCCGGACGCCCACGACCGCGGGTCCGACTCCGGGGACACCCCGGGCACGTCGAGCACGCAGGCCGCGCCGGACGCGCCGGACGCGCCGGAGTCCACGGACACGCCGGATTCCTCCGGCCCCTCCGACGCGGACGACTCCACCGAGGACTGACAGGACCCGAAGGGGCGGTGCGCGCCACGCGTACCGCCCCTTCCGGCTGTCCGGGTCCATCGCCGCGGCCCCGCCTTCACGTCCCCGCACGCCCCCCACACGTCCTCAGGAGTGCTGTCCCGGCGCACCATAGGCGGCCGACCACCACTGCCGCCCCGCTGCATGACATCCGTCTCGTCTACCTTCGGCCTGAATTCGGCGTGACATCTGTTTCAGGACGGATTGCACACGTTGCCCAATTCAACTTGTCGGCAAACCAAGTTGGCGAATTCGGGGTGGACGGGACGCCGTGGGCGTGCCAGGTTGTGCCTCGAAGGCGCCGCCCCGGCAAGGGACATGGCGCATGCCGCCGGCCGGAGGACAGCGCACGGCACGGCGTACGGCACACGCAGGGAACGGCACACGCAGGGACCGGCACCCCAGGGATCGAAGGGAGCGGTACGCGATGACCGACCAGGTACAGCCGGCGCAGGGCCCGGGAACGACCGGGCCGGGGCCCGACGGAGCGGGATTCACCTACCGAGGAGCCGAGCGGGAGCTGATCGTCGTCGCCCGTCCGGAAGCCAGGCTGCGCGCACGGGCCGAGGGCGTCCGCTCGGCGGCGGGCGCCGACGTCTCGGCCCTCGACATGTTCCTCAGCGACGAACAGCTCGTCCTGGAGCCGCTGTTCGGCAGCGAGGAACGTCTCCGGCAGTCCGCGGCGGCGGGCACCGGGAGCGGTCCCGACCTCGCGCTCTTCTACCGGCTGCGCGGCGCGGGCAGCCGCGCCCAGGAACTGCGCGCCCGGATCGCCGCGCTGCCGGGGATCGACGCGGCGTACGTGAAACCCGGCGCCGTTCCCGCGGCGCCGGAACCGGGACCGTGGACCGGCGGGAGCTCCGAGGACGGCCGGCGGCTGAAGGAGGGGGCGCCCGTCACCCCCGACTTCACCAGCAGGCAGGGCTACTTGCGCCCGGCGCCCGAGGGCGTCGACGCGTACTGGGCGTGGCAGCGGCCGGGCGGTTCGGGCCGGGGCGTCACCGTGATCGACGTGGAGGGCGCCTGGCAGCTCGGACACGAGGACCTGGCGTCGAAGCTCGCCGGCGTGGTCGTCGGCACTCCGCACACGGACCTCGCCTGGCGCAACCACGGAACCGCGGCCATCGGCGTGATCGGCGGCGACCGCGATGAGCACGGGATCACCGGGATCGTTCCGGACGCCGTGACCGCGGCCGCGTCCGTCCGGGGCATCGGGACGGCCGCGGCGATCCACGCGGCGGCGGAACGGCTGGGCCCCGGCGACATCATCCTGGTCGAACTGCACGCTCCGGGGCCCCGGTTCGACTTCGAGGAGCGCGACAGCCAGGCGGGCTACATCGCCCTCGAATGGTGGCCCGACGACTTCGCCGCCGTCCAGGACGCGACCTCCCGGGGCATCCTCGTGGTGGCGGCGGCCGGAAACGGCGCCGAGTCGCTGGACGACGCGCTCTACGAGCGGCGCCCGCCGGAGTTCCCGGAGTGGTGGCGCAATCCCTTCAACCCCTCCAATCCGTCCTCCGGGGCGATCCTGGTCGGCGCGGGCGCACCGCCGCCCGGCACACACGGCCGCGACCACGGGCCGGACCGTTCACGGCTCGCGTTCTCCAACCACGGCGCGCGCGTGGACGCGCAGGGCTGGGGCCGCGAGGTCACGACCACCGGTGGCTTCTGGGACCGGCCCGGCGATCTGCAGGGCGGGGCCGAGGAGATCGCCTGGTACACGGACACGTTCTCCGGGACCTCTTCCGCCTCCCCGGTGGTGGTCGGCGCTCTGGCGGCGCTTCAGGGCATGCTCAGGGCCGCGGGCCGGCCGCCGATGTCCCCGGAACGTGCGCGCGAACTGCTGCGGTCCACGGGTTCCCCGCAGCAGGACGCGCCGGACCGGCCCGCGTCCCAGCGGATCGGCAGCCGGCCCGACATCAAGGCGGCGGTCACCCGTCTGCTGCCGGAGGCGGTCGGCTCCGGCCGGGCCGAACGGTACTGGGACGAGTTGCTGCCGTATCCGCGCGAACTCCCGCCGAGGCTCCGGCTGTACGTGTCCGGCGCCTGGCGCAACCTCGACCACCCGTCCCCCGAGGTCCGTCAGGCGGTGCACTCCGCCTTCGCGGGGGGACGGCCCGATGTACGGGTCTGGTTCTCGGACGACGAGATCGTCGGCCTGGTCGTGACGGGCTGAGGACGTGGTCCCACCGGACCGAGACGGAACGCAACCAACCATGGATGGAAGGTGGCACCCCGCATGAGCACGATCCCGCAGATGAGCCAGCAGGGACAGCAGGGACAGCAGGGACAGCAGCAGTACCCGAGCACGTCGCCCTACCAGCAGCAGGGCATGGCCCAGCAGCAGCCGTTCGGACAGCAGATGCCCATCGGGCAGCAGACGCTCATCGGACAGCAGGCGCCGATGGGGCAGCAGGCTCAGCAGTCCTTCGGCCGGCACGAGACCGGGCAGCAGGTTCCGCAGTACCTCCAGCAGCAGCTCCAGCAGCTCGGCCAGCAGCAGCCGTTCCAGCAGCTGCTCCAGCAGCTCGGCGGTCAGCAGCAGCACCAACAGCACCAGCAGATCCAGCAGGGTGAGCCGCTGATCCTGCCGAGCGCCGTCGAGACCCGGGCCCTGTCCATCGGCATGGCCCAGCACTTCCAGGACGTCGTGACGCCGCTGCC
The DNA here is from genome assembly GCF_036226925.1 of Streptomyces sp. NBC_00659. Lineage (NCBI taxonomy): Bacteria > Bacillati > Actinomycetota > Actinomycetes > Kitasatosporales > Streptomycetaceae > Streptomyces > Streptomyces sp. NBC_00659. The sequence continues at coordinate 2,281,097 of NZ_CP109031.1, forward strand.
CGGCCAGCCGCAGGCCCTGTACCTGTTCATCGACAACGGCTGGCGCAGGCTCGTCCACCCCGACCCGGTGACCCACGACGTGGTCCAGAAGGCCTTCGCCTTCGGGCAGCAGGTCTACGGGATCTACGACACCGGCACCGGCACACTCCAGTCCGTCATCGTGACCAGGTAGGGACGGAGGTTCCAGGAACATGGCGAGTGCCGGGCGGAGAATCCCCGCCCGGCACTCGCGTGTCCCGCCGCGCTCGGTGGAGTGCGGCGGGACGAGGTCCTACAGGGCGACGCCGAGGAGGGCGTCGACGGCCCGCGAGACGATGCCGGGGGCGCCCTCGTCCGTGCCGCCCGTCTCGTGCTGGAGCGCCGCCCAGCGGTCGACCGCGGCGAGCGCGGCCGGTGCGTCGAGGTCCTCGGCGAGCGCGGCGCGGATCTCCTCGACGAGCGCGTCCGCGGACGGCCCGTCGGGACGCGACACCGCGGCCCGCCAGTCGTCCAGGCGCGCGACGGCCTCTTCGAGGACGCTGTCCGTCCACTCCCAGTCGGAGCGGTAGTGGTGGGCCAGCAGCGCCAGCCGGATGGCGGCGGGGTCGACCCCGTCACGCCGCAGCCGGGACACGAAGACGAGGTTTCCCTTGGACTTCGACATCTTCTCGCCGTCGAGCGCGACCATGCCGGCGTGGACGTAGGCCTTGGCCATGGGGAACTCGCCGGTCAGCACCTGGGCGTGCGAGGCGCCCATCTCGTGGTGCGGGAAGGCGAGATCGGAGCCGCCGCCCTGGACGTCGAAGCTCATGCCCAGGTGGTCGAGGGCGATGGCGACGCACTCGATGTGCCAGCCGGGCCGGCCGCGGCCCAGCGAGCCGCCGTCCCAGCTCGGCTCGCCGTCACGGGCGGCCATCCACAGCATCGGGTCGAGGGGGTTCTTCTTGCCGGGCCGGTCCGGGTCGCCGCCGCGCTCGGCGGAGAGCAGGCGCATCGTCGCGGCGTCCAGGTTGGACACCTTGCCGAAGGCGGGGTCGGCCTCGACGGAGAAGTAGACGTCGCCTTCGAGTTCGTAGGCGGCTCCGGCGTCCCGCAGCCGCTCGACGAGCGGCACGATGCCGGGTATCGCCTCGACGGCGCCTATGTAGTGGCGCGGCGGCAGCATCCGCAGGGCGGTCATGTCCTCGCGGAAGAGGGCGGTCTCCTTCTCGGCGAGTCCCACCCAGTCGACGCCGTCGCGCTCGGCCCGCTCCAGCAGCGGGTCGTCGACGTCCGTCACGTTCTGGACGTAGTGAACCTGCCGCTTGGTGTCGAGCCACACGCGCTGCACCAGGTCGAACGCGTTGTAGGTCGCCGCGTGTCCCATGTGGGTGGCGTCGTACGGCGTGATGCCGCAGACATAGATTCGGGCGACGGGACCGGGGTCGAGGGTGACGAGCCCACCGGTCGCGGTGTCGTGGATCCGTAGGTCGCGGCCCTCACCAGGCAGGGCGGGGACCTCAGAAGCGGGCCAGGCATACATGGCATGAGCCTAACCGGACGGGACTTCCGTATACGAACTGGGCATGAACTGACGTTGGCAAGGCCGTGTCGCGCGGTGCGGACACGCCGCCGCGCTACACCGGGGGCCAGGGAATCGCGGGCCAGTCCCCGCTCGGTTCCGGGTGCTTTCCGGACGCGAGCATGGCCTCGACCCGCGCGCGCGTGGCCTCGGTCTCGACGGCGGTGACGAGTTCGGCCAGGCGGGTGGCCAGGGGCGCGCCCGGGGCCAGGGCGTCACGCAGGGAGGCCAGGACCCGAAGTGCCTCGTCCGTGAGCGGCTCCCCCGCCCATCCCCACAGCAGGGTGCGCAGTTTGTTCTCGGCGTTGAAGGTGACCCCGTGGTCGATGGCGTAGAGGCGGCCTTCCTGCGCGGGCAGCAGATGGCCGCCCTTGCGGTCGGCGTTGTTGATCACGGCGTCGAGGACGGCGAGCCGCCGCAGCCGGGCGTCGTCGGCGTGCACGAGCAGGGCCGTCCCGCCCTCGCCGACCTCGGCGAAACCGATCGCCTTCCAGCCCTCGGCGGGCTCCTCGCCCTCCACGAGGGCGAGGAGCCCCTCACCGTCCTCGGCGGCGGACGGCTCGATCCACATCTGGCACATGCCCTCGCCGTACGGCCCGTCGCGCAGCACGGTGGTGGGCACGAGCCCCCAGCCGGTCGCCTCGGAGACCTCGTAGGCCGCGACCTCGCGCTGGGCGAGCGTGCCGTCGGGGAAGTCCCACAGCGGCCGCTCCCCGGCGACGGGCTTGTAGACGCAGAAGGCTTCGCGGCCCTCGTAGGACACGGAGCAGTAGAGCACCGCGTTCGAGGCCTCGCGGATCTGTCCGCGTACCTTCAGCTCGCCCCGGGCGAGCAGCTCGGCGGTCGTCACGCTCCGCGGCGGTATCCGTTCTGGCGCGGACATACGTGTCCTTCCGGGTCGAGCGGGAGGCTGCACAGCGGGCAGGGGGGCCGGCCGGCGTTGACGACGTCGAGTGCGCGCTTGGCGAAGGCTCTGGCCTGCGCGCCGGTGAGCCGGACCCGGAGCATGGGCGGGCCGTTCTCCTCGTCCTGGAGCAGCCGTTCCTCGGCCTCGGCGAGGTCCTCGTCGGACTCCGCCTCGACTTCCACGAGGGCCTGCGCCTCGACGATCATGCGCTGTTCTTCACCGTCCCAGGCCAGCGCCATGGTGCCGACCCGGAACTCCTCCTCCACGGGGGTGTCGAGGGGGGCGGTGTCGGACACCTCGGTCGGGGCCATCGCCGGGACCGGGGCGCTGCCACCGGTGCGCCGGACGACCTCGTCGAGGAGTTCGTCCATCCGCTCGGCGAGCGCGGCGACCTGGGTCTTCTCCAGAGCCACACTCGTCACCCGGGGGCCGGAGGATGCCTGCAGGAAGAAGGTACGACGTCCGGGCAACCCGACCGTACCGGCCACGAAGCGGTCCGGGGGGTCGTAGAGGAACACCTGACGGGACACGTCCTGTCTCCATTGAATCGGCATGGGGACCGGCTGACGGCGCCGGCCCTCATCGGCTGAGAACGGGTTGACAACTGCTGTGCTGGTTCGACCGCTTCACCCTACTGCGGCCGACGATCACGGTGCGCCCGCACCGCCCCCGACCGGTGCGTCGCCGCCCGGCGGTTCCTCGCGCGGGGCCAGGGAGGCGAAATCACCGGTGTCCCCGAGACGCACGAGAAAGGGCCTCAGCCGGGTGTAACGGATCGCGGTGATGGAACACGGTTCGACAGAGATCCGTTGAAAGAGGTCGAGATGAAGTCCGAGTGCGTCGGCGACCAGCGACTTGATGATGTCGCCGTGCGAACACATGAGGTAGACCGCGTCACCGCCGTGGTCGCGCTCCACGCGCGCGTTCCACTCGCGTACCGCCTCGGCGGCGCGGGTCTGCATGGCGCGCATCGATTCGCCGCCCGGGAACGCGGCCGCGGACGGGTGCGCCTGGACGACGTCCATGAGCGGCTCGTCCTTGAGTTCGGCGAGCTTGCGGCCCGACCAGTCGCCGTAGTGGGCCTCCCCGATCCGTTCCTCGGTGTGCACGGGGACGTCGGGGCGGGCCTCCAGCAGGGGCTGGACGGTCTCCCGGCAGCGCTGGAGGGGGCTGGTGACGACCTCGGCGATCGGCAGCCCGGCCAGCCGGCCGGGCAGGGCCGCGGCCTGCTGCGTACCGCGCTCGTCGAGGGCGACGCCGGGCGTCCAGCCGGCGAGCAGTCCCGCGGTGTTGGCGGTGGAACGTCCGTGCCGGACGAGGATCAGGGTGGGCATGCGGCCCAGCGTAAACGGAGGGCCCGGAAAGTCGGCGGGCCCTGTGGAAAGCGGCTCCCCATGTGCGGCGGGGCCCCGGCGGCGGGAGAATCCGCACCGTGATCGTCGACTGCGCCATCTACCGTGACGGCCGGCGGACCGAGGACCGCGGTGACCTCTCCGACGCCCTGGCCCAGTGCCGCGCCGGGGGCGACGCCTTCGTGTGGATCGGCCTGTACGAGCCCACGGAGAACGAGTTCGAGCTGGTCACGGAGGAGTTCGCGCTCCACCCGCTGGCGGTCGAGGACGCCCTCAAGGCCCATCAGCGCCCCAAGCTCGAGGTGTACGAGGATTCGCTCTTCGTCGTCCTGAAGCCGGTGGCGTACGAGCCGGAGAGCGACACGGTCACCTCCGGCGAGGTCATGGTGTTCGTCGGCGACTCGTTCGTGGTGACCGTGCGGCACGGCGAGGAGTCGCCTCTCAAGGCGGTCCGGGAGCGTCTGGAGTCGGATCCCGAGACGATGCGGCACGGGCCGACGGCGGTGCTGTACGCGATCGCCGACGCCGCGGTGGACCACTATCTGGAGGTGGCCACCGAGCTCGGCACCGACCTGGAGCACCTGGAGGCCGAGGTCTTCTCCCCGCAGTCCGGAGGCTCGCGGAACACCGCGTCGCGGATCTACGCGTTCAAGCGGCAGGTCCAGGAGTTCCGCAGGGCGACGGTCCCGCTGGCGGTGCCGCTGGCCCGGCTCTCGGGTCCGGGCCCCAAAGCGGCGGACGTGCCGTTCGTGAACGAGAAGGCGCAGCCGTTCTTCCGTGACGTCAACGACCACCTCCTGCGGGTCAACGAGTCGGTGGAGGGTCTGGACCGGCTCGTGTCGGACATCCTCTCGGCTCATCTGGCCCAGATGAGCGTGCGGCAGAACGACGACATGCGGAAGATCTCCGCGTGGGCGGCCATGGCGGCGGTCCCCACGATGGTGGCGGGGATCTACGGCATGAACTTCGACCACATGCCCGAGCTGCACTGGCTGTGGTCGTATCCGGTGGTGATCGGGAGCCTGGTCGTCCTGGAGTTCCTGCTGTTCCGGCTCTTCAAGCGGAGGGGCTGGCTGTAGGCGGGCCGGTCACGCGCATTCGGCCGCGGCCGTGGCGGGGCCGTCGAGCGCGCCGCGCCGCTCGGGCGTCTTCAGGGTGACCATGCGGCGCCAGCCCGCGGCCCGCTCGTAGGCGTACACGGCGTGGATGCCCGCGGCGAGGACGGCCGCCCTGGCCCTGGACCAGCCGAGGACGCGGCCCATGCGGGCCATCACGGCGAGGCTGACGTCCCGGTAGATCCGGATCTCGGCGAGCGCGCACTCGCGCAGGGCCCGCTGGATGGCGCGGCCGTGGCCGGCGTAGGCGAAGCGCAGCAGTTCCTCGTGGCAGTAGGCGAGGTGGTTGTCCTCGTCGGCCGCGATCATCCGCACCGCGCGGCCGATGTCGGGGTGGTCGGCGAAGTACCTGCGCAGCAGGTCCATCTGCTCGGAGGCGCGCTGTTCGGTGACCCGGCTGTGGGCCAGATAGGTGACGATGTCCTGCACGGTGAGGGGCTCGTCGCCCTTGAGCTTGTCGTGTGCGAGGCCGATGCCGTGCCGCTCCAGGAGCATCGTGTAGTCGGTGTCGGACGGTACCTCGACGGGTTCGAGGCCGCGCTTCTTCATGAGGGCGTTGAAGATCCGGCCGTGCTTGTCCTCGTCGGCGCCGTGCCGGGCGATCTTGGGGGCGAGGGCACGCTCGCTCTCCGGGACCAGGGCGGCGATCCGGCCGTTCTCCCAGCCGCCCTGCGACTCCCCGCCGGCGGCGATGGAACAGAAGAGGCGGTACGACTCGTCGTTGTCGAGGATTTCCTGGAACAGGCTCTTGGCGGACAGCATCATTGACACCCTCTCTGCAGAGTTGTGCAGAAAACGAGTCAAATGGGTTGCTTGCAACCCGGCAACCGATGTGTCCGACAAATCCGCCGAACGATGGACGGCGCGGCTGATCCGGACGCGTAACCAAGCGGCCGTCGGCGCGTTGTTCCCCGTGACGGCCGTGGCGGGGAAGACCCCCGAGCCCCCACCACGGCCGCAGAACTTTCCCGGCGGCGGTTCCGCCGGGGCTACGCGAGTCCGGCCCGCTCCAGGGCCTCGGAGCCGGCCCGCAGCGAGGCGATCCGGTCCTCCAGCGTGAAGCCCGCGGGGGCCAGCGTGAGCGTGGTGACGCCGACGGCGGCGTACGCCTTCATGCGCTCGGCGATGCGCTCCACCGAGCCGAGCAGCGTCGTCTGGTCGATCAGCGAGTGCGGAATCGCGGCGGCCGCCCCGTCCTTGTCGCCGGACAGGTACTTGGTCTGGATCTCGGCGGCTTCCTTCTCGTAGCCCATGCGCTGGGCGAGCTGGTTGTAGAAGTTCTGCTTGAAGCTGCCCATGCCGCCGACGTACAGCGCGGTGTACGGGCGGAACATGTCGGCGAGCGCGGGGACGTCCTTGTCGTCGCCGACGGCGAGCGGCAGGGTCGGGCAGACGTCGAACCCCTCCATCGTCTTGCCGGCCTTCTCGCGGCCCGCGCGCAGGTGGCTGATCGCGGTGTCCTCGAGGTGCTCGGCCGAGGGGAAGATGAGCAGCGCGCCGTCCGCGATCTCGCCGGTCTGCTCGAGGTTCTTCGGGCCGATCGCGGCGATGTACAGCGGGATGTGCTCGCGCTCCGGGTGCACGGTCAGCTTGAGCGGCTTGCCCGGACCGCCGGGCAGCGGCAGGGTCCAGTGCTCACCGTCGTGGGACAGCCGCTCGCGCGTCATGGCCTTGCGCACGATCTCCACGTACTCGCGGGTGCGGGCCAGCGGCTTGTCGAACTTGACGCCGTACCAGCCCTCGGAGACCTGCGGGCCTGAGACGCCGAGGCCGAGGCGGAAACGGCCCCCCGACAGCGAGTCGAGGGTCGCGGCGGTCATCGCGGTCATCGCGGGCTGGCGGGCCGGGATCTGGAAGATGGCCGAACCGACGTCGATGCGCTCGGTCTGGGCGGCGACCCAGCTGAGCACGGTGGCCGCGTCGGAGCCGTACGCCTCGGCCGCCCAGCAGACGGCGTATCCGAGCCGGTCGGCCTCCTGGGCGACGGCGAGGTTGTCCGCGTCCATTCCGGCGCCCCAGTAGCCGAGATTGATGCCGAGCTGCATGGCCGATCTCCTTACCGATCAGTAACGTCCCTTGTGCCCGAGACCCTAGCGTGCGGGCGCCCCGGCGGGGAGCGGCGCGTTCTCGTTCCCGGTACGGGCGCGGCGCGCCGCCGGGGCCGCCCGTGCCCGGCGCCTCGCGGCCCCTCGCGTCCGTCCGGCGCCGCCTTCGCGCGTGTCCGCGTGCGCCGGTGACGTCCGCCGCCCCGTGGCACCGGCCGTCCCGGACCGCCCCCGCCGGGATTTCCGTTGTCCACAGGCCCCCACACCGCCGGTGCCGGACAGTAATCTCGGCGTCCATGGAGCAGAGGCATCTCGGCCGTACCGGCCTGCGTGTTTCCCGGATCGGACTCGGCACCCTCACCTGGGGGCGCGACACCGACGAGCATGACGCCGCGGACCTCTTGAAGACGTTCTGGGAAGCGGGCGGGAACCTCGTCGACACGGCGGACGTGTACGGCGACGGGGACGCCGAGTATCTCCTCGGGCAGCTGATGGAAGGGCTCGTTCCGCGCCGGGACCTGGTCATCTCGACGAAGGCGGGCAGCGTGCGCGAGCCGGACCGCCGCTTCGACGGCTCGCGCAGTCATCTGCTGTCGGCGCTGGACGCCTCGCTCGCCCGCCTGGGCACCGACTACGTGGACGTGTGGCACGTGCACGGCTACGACCCCCTGACACCTCTCGACGAGACCCTCCAGGCCCTCGACCTGGCCGTCAGCAGCGGCCGCGCGCGCTACGCGGGCGTGTCCAACTTCTGCGGCTGGCAGCTCGCCAAGGCCGCCACCTGGCAGCTCTCGGCGCCCGGTATACGCACCCGGCTGGCCAGTACGCAGATGGAGTACTCCCTGTTGCAGCGCGGCGTCGAGCGGGAGGTGCTGCCCGCCGCCCTCGACCTGGGCGTCGGCCTGCTGCCCTCCTCGCCGCTCGGGCGTGGTGTGCTCACCGGCAAGTACCGGGGCGGGACGCCGGCCGACTCCCGGGGCGGTTCGGAAGACCTCGCACCCTTCGTGGCGCCGTATCTCGACGACACGGCGAGCGGCGTCGTGGAGGCGGTGACGACCGCGGCGGACGGCCTCGCCGTGACCGCGCTCCAGGTGGCGCTCGCCTGGGTCCGCGACCGGCCGGGGGTCGTCGCCCCCATCGTCGGCGCGCGCAACGCACAGCAGCTCACGGCCGCGTTGTCAGTGGAGGCGCTTAGTCTTCCTGACGAGATCTGCCGGGCGCTCGACGACGTGTCGGCCCCGGTGCACCACTATCCCGATCACGACTGGAGCACGCTGTGAGCACGGAGCCCGAGACCACTCAGGACGCGGAGCCGGGGACGCCGGGCGCGGACACGGCCGCCGACGCCCCTGAGCCGACGGGCGAGGACGTGGACCGGGCGGACCCGCGCCCCGGGGACGGCGACGGGGACGGCCCGGGGGACGCCTCCGGGGACGGGGACGGCTCCGGGGACGAGGGCACCGAAGCGGGCGACGGCACGGGCGCCGAGGGAACCGCGTCCGCCGAAGGCGCCGCGCAGGTGTCCGAGGCGGCCGCCGAGTTGGCTGCCCAGCGCGTGGAACGGGAGCGGATCGAGCGGCGGAAGGCGGAGAAGCAGGCGCCGATCGAGGCCGGGGGCAAGCTCAGCGGCACGGCCGCGGACCTGCTCGCGGCGGTGCGGGCCGTGGAGAGCGGCGAGAAGCCCGTGGCCACCGCCTTCCGCGAGCCGGATCCCGCTCCGCGCAGGGCCGCTCCGGAACCCGCACGGCAACCGCGGCCCATGGTGGCTCCGGCCGCACCGGCACCCGGCGCGGCGCCGGAGGCGGTCGCCGCCGTCCGCGCCGTGCTGGCCGGAACCGGCGCACCCGAGACGCTCGCGGCGCAGGTCGTCGCGGTTCTGGGCGAGGGCGCGGACGACCGGCTGCGCGAGGACCCCTGGCAGTTGCTGCGGGTGCCCGGAGTGCGCCCCGAGCAGGCCGACGGGTTCGCCCGGACGCTGCTCGGCGCGGAATGCCGCCCGGACGACGAACGCCGTGGCACGGCGCTGACCGTGTGGCTGCTGGAGCAGGCGGCCGTCGCCGGGCACACCGCGCTGGACGCCCCGGCCCTCGCCGCCGCGCTCTCCCAGCGCTCGGTGCCGGACCCGGACGCGGCCGTGCAGAGCGCTCTCGCGGAGGGCGAGGCCCTGGTCTTCCAGGACGCGCTGGACGTCGCTCCCCCGGCCCCGGCGGCCCCGGACGACACGGAGGAGCCGCAGGAACCGCAGGAACAGCCGGTGCGGATCCTGATCGGCCTGGAGCGGTACGCGCTGGCCGAGGAGAGCCTCGCCGACGGACTCGCCCGGCTGATGAACTCGGTGCCGAAGCAGGACGGTCCGGCCGCCGAATGGGAGCGGGCCGCTGCCTCGGCACCCCGCTCCGCCGGGGAGCTGATCCGGGCGGTCGCCGCCCACGGCCTCGTGCTGCACACCGGCGGCGAGGCCTCGCGGTCCGAGGCGGCGGCGCTGCTGCACGCGGCACGCGCGCTCGGCCTGCGCGGCTGGGCCGCCGCGCACACCTCCGGCGGGCGCGACGCCTTCGCGGCCGGGCACGAGCCTGCGGACGGCGCCGCGGAGCACCCCACGGACGGCGCGGCGACGGAAGCCGCCACCGTCGCCGGACTTCTCTCCGGCTCCGAAGGACCGGGCCTGGACGCGGAGGGCGCCCTGGACCTGGACGTCCTGGTGGTCCTGGACGCTCCGCAGCTCGACGTCGAGACGGCGGCGATGCTCGTGGAGTCGCTGCCGGACGGGGCGAGGCTCGTGCTGAGCGGTGATCCGGGCGTGCTGTGGTCGGCGGGCCCGGGCCGGGTCTTCGCGGACCTGCTCGCCGGCCGCGCCTGCCCGCAGGTGGCCTCGCGGACCCCTGACCCCGGGCCCATCGGCGAACTGGTCTCCGGGATCGGCATCGGCGAGCTCAACCAGGTCGAGGCGCCCGGCAAGGAGGTCGTGATCGTCCCGGTGCGCGACGCGGGCGAGGCGGTCCACCGGACGGTCCAGCTCGTCGCGGACTCGGTGCCGCGCGCGATCGGCGTCCCGGCCGAACAGACACAGGTCATCACCCCGGGGCACGGTGGCGCGGTCGGCACCCGCGCGCTGAACACCGCGCTCAAGGAGCGGCTGAACCCCGGTCCCGGCCGTTTCGGCGGCTTCGACCCGGGCGACCGGATCGTCCACTCCCCCGCACCGGGCCGGGTGCTGCAGGGCCGCGTGGTGAAGGCCGACGCCGAGGGGCTGCACCTGGACTGCTCGGGCGCCCCCGTGGTCGTACCGAAGGAGCGGGTGGAGCAGACCGTGCGGCACGGCTGGGCGCTCACCGCGCACCAGGCGGTCGGTCTGCGCTGGCCGGCCGCGGTCGTGGTGCTCCCGGGCGACGCCGCGGCGGCCCTGACCCGGCCCTGGGTCTACACGGCCTTCGGGCGGGCCGAGCGTCATCTCTCCGTCGTGCACGGGGTGGAGCAGGCGTTGCCGCACGCGGTGGCCGAGGTCCCGCAGAAGCCGCGCACGACCCGCCTCCAGTCCCTGCTGAAGGCGCAGACACCGACGACGGGCTGATCGGCACCCGCGCTCCCGCGACTCCGGAAAACGCGGGTGGCGGTCACCGGAATCCGGTGACCGCCACCCGCGTACGCCGGTCCGTGCCGGGCCGGCTCAGCGATCCGCGTCCAGTGGGTCCAGTGGGTCCAGGGACTCGGTCTCCCCGTCGGAGCCGAGGTCGTTGTCCAGTTCGTCGTCCAGGTCGTCGTCCGACTCCTCGTCGAACACCGCGCTGACGTCGAAGCGGCAGACGACACGCTGCGGGTCGATCGACTCGAAGGGTGTCTCCAGCCATTCACCGGGCTCGGCCGGTTCGTCGGAGGCAGTCACCCAGAGCGTGGAGTCGCCCTCCTCCAGTCCGAATTCCTTGTGCCGGGTGGCGATCTCGTCCGGCTCGAACTCTCCGAAGAGGACCCCGAGCGCGCCGTGAACGGTGCCGGACGCCGCGTCGAAGCCCTCGTCGGCGGTGGCGCCGTCCTCCTCCACCGCCTCCACCCGCTGGGCCTGTGCCAGCAGTCGCTGCGGCTCCACCACCGCGTAGTCCCGGCGGATCACCACGCTCAGCGCGTTCGGCTCCTCGGGTCCGGTGTACGGAGGCAGGGTGTCGTCACCGCCGGGGATCTCGAAGGGCGTGACCTCGTCGTAGCGGTCGTAGAGGAGCTCGTCATACTCCTCGGCCGCCGCGGCGAGCTCGTTGAAAGCCTCGTAGACGGCCGGGTCGTCATCGCCCGTCCTGCGCTCGACCGCGGCCAGGTGGCGGTCGAGTGCGGTCTTGACCGCCTCTGCGGCGGCGCGTACCTCGGCAGCGGTGGGCTGCACAGCATCAGACATAGTGCAGACGCTATCCGTACAGGGCCTCTGCCCGCACAATAGATGCGATGCCGGAATACGAATTTGTCGACGTGTACGTACCTCGCGGGGTCTCCCGCAAGGACACGACACGTCTGCTGACGGACCATGCAGAGTACGGACACTGGGAGTTGGACCGCCTGAGCCTGCTCCGTGACGGCAGCCGCAGAGTGCGGTTGCGCCGGCGGATCATCCGCCAGGTACGCGCCACGTGGTGACGGAAGGCCGCTGAGCCGGCGCGGGCCCCGTCATCACGAGGCCCGCGCCGTCACTCCACGGGGGGAAGGCTGTGGCGCCCCGGTCCCGGTCGTGCCGCGCAGCGATCAGACCTGCGCGCCGGGTGATGTCCACGCCTTACTCTCCGATGCGACCATCGCACCGTCAGCCTGTCAGGCCAGGGCTTCACGCCGCGGCGCGCGCCCTGCGGTAGAGCACGGCGCCGGCCAGCAGCGCGGCGGCTCCCGCCGGTACGGCCGCTCCGATCGGCAGCTCACTGCCCGTGTGGGCCAGCTGGGGCGCACCGTCCGTGCCCGGCGTCCGCACGGCGGCCCCCGAGCCGGGCCGGCCGACCTGCACGGCACCGGCGCGGTGCTTGCCGCCGCCCGAGGTGGACGTACCCGGGTGACCCGGGGTTCCGGGGTTGCCCGGCTGACCGGGCTGGCCAGGGTGGCTGGGGTGACCGGGGGTTCCGGGGTTGCCCGGGTGGCTGGGGTGACCGGGGTGGCCAGGGTGACCGGGCTCGCCCGGGTGACCTGGGTGACCTGGGTGCTCACAGTGACCGTCGTGACCCGGGTGACCGGGCTGACCCGGGTGACCAGGGTGGCCGGGGTGACTCGGATGTCCGGGCCGGCCGGGGTGGTGTGTCTGGTGGCCGCCGGTGGACGCGTCGTTCGCGCAGCTGTCGCCCGCCGCCGCGTTGCCGATCCCCACGACGTTCACGCTGTTGCCGCAGACGTTCACCGGGGCGTCGACCGGCACCTGTACGTGGTTGCCGGAGCCCACGCCCGGCGAGTGGGCGGCGCTGCCGACGGCCCGTGAACCGCCGCCGGAGTGGGTCCCCCGGCCGGCGTGACCGCCCTGGCCGCTGTGACCGCCCTGACCGGACCGGCCTTCGGACGAAGCGCCTCGGCCGCCTCGGCCGCCGCGGTTGACGCAGGTGTTGCCCATCGCCGGGTTGAGCAGCCCGACCACGTTCACGGTGTTTCCGCAGACGTTGACCGGCACGTGCACCGGCGCCTGCACCGTGTTGCCCGACAGCACGCCGGGAGAGTCCGACGCGGAGCCGATCGCCCCCGAGTCGGCGTGCGCGGAGACGCCGGTGACCGCGAGCACACCACCGGCCGCCACCACGGTCATCAGGCCCTTGCGGGTGACCTGTCGCATAGCTGAAATCCCTGCCTTCAGTCCTTGGGACGTGGACCGACAGTCCTTGGGACGCGGACCGTCGAGAACACGCGCACGCCACAGGACGTGCGCGGGAAAGCCGGTCGGCCCCGGAGCGCATGGCACGCACTCCGGGGCCGACGGACTCAGACCTTCACGAAGTGACCCTCATGAGGTGACCCATGGGATCCCCCCACAGGGGAGGAGGCGCAACGTCAGCCGTTGAAGCAGGTGTTGCCGAAGGCGGGGTTCAGCAGCCCGATCACGGAGACCGTGTTGCCGCAGACGTTCACCGGAACGTGGACGGGCACCTGAACGACGTTGCCGGAGGCGACGCCCGGGGACTGCACAGCGGCACCCTGGGCGCCCGAGTCGGCGACGGCCAGACCCGCACCCGCGAGAACCAGGCCACCCGTGGCAGCGGCGGCGGCGACGATCTTCTTGATCATTATTCCTCCTGATAGGCAAACGCGGTCCAATGCAGCGGATCGCAACACCTGTAACGAGGAGGAAGTAGTAGGGCTATGGGCTTATGGTCGCATTCACCCATCCCGGGCGATCCCCGCACGCGCGGGCGAATGCCGGCGTCAACACCCCGCACCTCCACGGCGGCGCGGCAGGTCAGCCCGCAGGCACCGTGCCGGGGCGTTCCGCCGGCGGCACGTCACGACGCGTCGATGAATCGGTCCAGTACTCGGACGCCGAACTGGAGCGCGTCCACCGGCACCCGTTCGTCGACGCCGTGGAACATGCCCGCGAAGTCCAGCTCCGGGGGCAGCTTCAGCGGGGCGAACCCGAAGCAGCGGATGCCGAGATCGGCGAAGGACTTGGCGTCGGTACCGGCCGAGAGCATGTAGGGAACGGCACGCGCGATCGGGTCCTCGGCGGAGAGCGCGGTCTGCATGGCGTCGACGAGGGCCCCGTCGAAGCCGGTCTCCAGCGCCTTGTCCGCGTGCACGTCCTCGCGCTTGACCCGGGGGCCGAGGATCCGGTCGAGGTCGGCGAGGAACTCCTCCTCGTAGCCCGGCAGATAGCGGCCGTCGACATGCGCGGTGGCCTGGCCCGGAATCACGTTGACCTTGTAGCCGGCGCCCAGCTGGGTCGGGTTGGCCGTGTTCTGCAGGGAGGCGCCGATGAGCTTGGCGATGCCGCCGAGCCTGGCGAGCGTCTCGTCCATGTTCTCCGGGTCGAGCTCGGTGCCCAGGGCGTCGCCGAGCTCGTCGAGGAAGTGCCGCAGGGTCTTCGTCACCCGCACCGGGAACTTGTGCCTGCCGAGCCTCCCGACAGCCTCGGACAGCTCCGTGATCGCGTTGTCCTTGTGGATCATCGACCCGTGCCCGGCGGTGCCGTCCACGGTCAGCTTCATCCAGTGCATGCCCTTCTGCGCGGTCTCCACGAGGTACAGCCGCAGCTTCTCGTTGACCGTGAAGGAGAACCCGCCGACCTCGCCGATCGCCTCGGTGACGCCCTCGAAGAGATCGGGGTGCTTGTCGACCAGATGCCGGGCGCCCCACGTGCCGCCGGCCTCCTCGTCGGCGAGGAAGGCGAGGACGATGTCGCGCGGAGGCTTGCGGCCGGTGCGCATCCGCTCCCGCACGACCGCCAGGGTCATGGCGTCCATGTCCTTCATGTCGACCGCGCCGCGGCCCCAGACCATCCCGTCGGCGATCTCGCCCGAGAAGGGGTCGTGGGTCCAGTCCGCCGCGTTGGCCGGTACGACATCGGTGTGGCCGTGGATGAGGAGCGCGGGCCGCGAGGGGTCCTCGCCCTCGATGCGGGCCACGGTGGAGGCACGCCCCTTGTGCGACTCGAAGACGCGCGGCTCGAGGCCGACCTCGGCGAGCTTCTCGGCGACGTACTCCGCGGCCTTGCGCTCGCCGGGGCCCGAGTGGTCCCCGTAGTTGCTGGTGTCGATCCGGATCAGCTCACGACAGAGGTCCACGACCTCGTCCTCGCCCGTGACGTTCCTGGTCGTGCCGCTCTCGCTCACGCTGGTTCCTCCCACTGTCGCCGCTGGTGGTCCCCCTCATCCTCTCCCCGACCCGCCTTCCCGCCCAAGAGCGGCCCCCACCCGTCACACGCAGTTCACGCCGCGACGGGGGGTGATCGGGGACCCTCGAAAGCCTGGTAATGTTTCACCTGTCGCCGCGAGGGAAACCCGCGCGACAAACACCTTGTCCGGGTGGCGGAATGGCAGACGCGCTAGCTTGAGGTGCTAGTGCCCTTTATCGGGCGTGGGGGTTCAAGTCCCCCCTCGGACACCAGCGAGACCCCACTGCATGTGGGGTCTTTTGCATGTCCGGACCTCTTCGCGTCCACATGCCGGGAGATCTTCCGGTGCCCCGGCTCCTCCGCGCCACCCGCCGGACGGTCGGGCGATTCTTCGAAACTTTCGAAGAATCCATAACCTTTTCCGATCTTGGTCGATGCATCCCCGACAGGCACCCACCCCGAGGCGAGTCGCCTGATGCACTTGAGCAGGGATAACGCCACTCATCGACATTGCCATCTCCGACGAATGTTTCGGCTTGAGTGTCGAAAGTATTGACAGTTGACAGGGCCGGTTCAAAACTGTCGGCGATTCACAGCGCGCCACCTCACGAGAACGAGGAGGAAACACGCACATGATCGACGCACCCGCACCCCCTCCGGGCCGCCGCGGCGGCCGCTCAGGGGCGTTCCGTCACCTCAGGCTGCTCATCAGCGGTGTCTGCACCATGCTGCTCGTCGCCGTGGCCGCCATGACGCTGCCCGGCACCGCCCAGGCCGACACGGTCGTCACCTCGAACCAGACCGGCACCGACAACGGGTACTACTACTCGTTCTGGACCGACAGCAGCGGCACGGTGTCCATGAACCTGGGCTCCGGCGGCAACTACAGCACCTCGTGGAGCAACACCGGGAACTTCGTCGCCGGCAAGGGCTGGAGCAACGGCGGACGCAGGAGTGTGACCTACTCGGGCACCTTCAACCCGTCCGGCAACGCCTATCTGGCCCTCTACGGGTGGACGTCCAATCCGCTCGTCGAGTACTACATCGTCGACAACTGGGGCACCTACCGGCCCACGGGAACGTTCAAAGGCACGGTCACCAGCGACGGTGGCACGTACGACATCTACAGGACGACACGGACGAACGCGCCGTCCGTCGAGGGAACCCGCACCTTCGACCAGTACTGGAGCGTCCGGCAGTCGAAGCGGACGGGCGGGACCATCACCACCGGCAACCACTTCGACGCCTGGGCCCGCGCCGGAATGAGCCTGGGCAGCTTCAACTACTACATGATCCTCGCCACCGAGGGTTATCAGAGCAGCGGGAACTCCAACATCACGGTGGGCGACGCGGGATCGGGCGGCGGAACCGGGGGCGGCTCCGGCGGCGGAACCGGCGGGTGCGCGGCGGCCCTGTCCGCGGGCCAGCAGTGGAACGACCGCTACAACCTCAACGTCGCCGTCACCGGATCGAGCAACTGGACCGTGACGATGAACGTGCCCGCCCCGGCGAAGATCCTCTCGACCTGGAACATCAGCGCCAGTTACCCCAGCGCCCAGGTCCTGACGGCCAAACCCAACGGCAGCGGCAACACCTTCGGCGTCACCATCCAGACCAACGGCAACTGGACCTGGCCCACGGTCTCCTGCACCACGAGCTGAGCCCTCCCCCCACCCCCGAGGCCGAAGGACCACTTCGCATGACCTTCCGCACGAGAATCCGGACGGCGTCCGGACGACTTCGCTCGTTACGCTCGCTGATCACGGGGCTGGCCGTCGTCGCGACGGCCGTCGCGAGCCCCCTCGCCCTCGACGCCGGAGCCGCGCACGCCGCCACCTGCAACGGGTACGTCGGACTCACTTTCGACGACGGGCCGTCCAGCACCACGTCGACCCTGCTCAACGCCCTCAAGCAGAACGGGCTGCGGGCCACGATGTTCAACGAGGGCCAGTACGCGGCGTCCAACCCCGCGCAGGTACGGGCCCAGGTCGACGCCGGCATGTGGGTGGGCAACCACAGCTACACCCACCCGCACCTCGTCCAGCAGAGCCAGGCGCAGATCGACTCGGAGATCTCCCGGACCCAGCAGGCCATCTCCGGCGCCGACGGCGGCACGCCGAAACTGTTCCGTCCGCCGTACGGAGAGACCAACACGACGGTGAAGGCGGTCGAGGCCAAGTACGGGCTGACCGAGATCATCTGGGACGTCGACTCGCAGGACTGGAACGGCGCGAGCACCGACGCGATCGTCCAGGCGGCCGGCCGGCTCACCAACGGCCAGATCATCCTCATGCACGACTGGCCGGCCAACACGATCGCCGCGATCCCGCGCATCGCGCAGGGACTGGCCGCCCGCGGCCTGTGCGCCGGGATGATCTCCCCGGGGACCGGCCGTGCCGTGGCACCCGACAGCGGCGGCTCAGGTGACGGCGGTGGCGGTGGCGGCTGCACCGCGACGCTGTCCGCGGGCCAGCAGTGGAGCGACCGCTACAACCTCAACGTCGCCGTCACCGGATCGAGCAACTGGACCGTGACGATGAACGTGCCCGCGCCCGAGAAGATCATCGCCACCTGGAACATCACGGCCGCCTACCCCAGTGCCCAGGTCCTGACGGCCAAACCCAACGGCAACGGCAACACCTTCGGCGTCACCGTTCAGACCAACGGCACGTGGACGTGGCCGACGGTCTCCTGCACCACGAGCTGACCCGGCGGGACCGCACCGAGGAACGGCGTCACCCGGCACGGCGGGCGAGGGCCCCGATCATCGGATCGGGGCCCTCGCTCGCTGTGTTCACGGCGTCACGGAAAGATGTGGGGCAGATCTCGTCACGTTGACATATTCCCACGTCACAGTGTTGGAGGAGGGGGCGGGAAGCCCCCCTCGGGGACGCCTCGCATCGCTGATCCGCAGGTCCGAAGCTAGCGTCGTACTAAAATTGCAGGCTTGTTCGGAGCTGGACCGGAATATCCCCAGGCGTACCTGCGGGCCCACCGGCTCCCCGGAGTATCCGGGAACAACACGTGAGGACCCGATGGCAGCCCTCCAGCAAGGCCCCGCAGTCGCGTTGTCCGACGACGAGGTGCGTGCGGAGTTCGGTGACCAGGCGCGCTTCTCCGCCGCGTCGGCCGCCTCGCCGCGCACGCTCGTCGACATCTTCGACGCCTCCGTACGGGCGTACCCCGACGAGCCCGCTCTCGACGACGGCCGGCGCGCCCTCACCTACCGCGCCCTGGCCGCCGAGGTCGAGGCCGTCCGGTGGCGGCTCGCGGAGGCCGGGGTCGGACTGGGTGACCGGGTCGGCGTGCGGGTCCCGTCCGGTACGAACGAGCTGTACGTGGCGATCCTCGCCGTCCTCGCGGCCGGGGCCGCCTATGTCCCGGTGGACGCCGAGGACCCGGACGAACGGGCCGAGCTGGTGTTCGGCGAGGCCGGCGTGCGGGCGGTCGTCGGCGCGGAGCTCGAGCTGACCGTCGACGGACGCTCGGAGATTCCCGCCGGGCGGCCCGGTGTCGAGCACGACGCGTGGATCATCTTCACCTCCGGTTCCACCGGCAGGCCCAAGGGCGTCGCCGTGAGCCACCGCAGCGCCGCCGCCTTCGTCGACGCGGAGGCCGACCTCTTCCTGACCGAGGAGCCGATCGGCCCCGGTGACCGGGTCATGGCGGGCCTCTCCGTCGCCTTCGACGCCTCCTGCGAGGAGATGTGGCTGGCATGGCGGTACGGGGCCTGTCTGGTGCCCGTACCGCGCTCACAGGTGCGCAGCGGCGCCGACCTCGGGCCCTGGCTGGCGGAGCAGGACATCTCCGTCGTCTCCACCGTGCCCACGCTCGCCGCCCTGTGGGAGCCGGAGACCCTCAACGACGTCCGGCTGCTGATCTTCGGCGGTGAGGCCTGCCCGCCCGAGCTGACGCAGCGCCTGGTGACCGAGGGCCGGGAGGTCTGGAACACGTACGGACCGACCGAGGCGACGGTCGTGGCCTGTGCCTCGCTGCTGACCGGCGACGAGCCCATCCGTATCGGGCTGCCGCTCAACGGCTGGGAGCTGGCGGTCGTCGACGAGGCCGGCGAGCTGGTGCCGATGGGCGGCACCGGCCAGCTGGTGATCGGCGGGGTCGGGCTCGCCCGCTACCTCGACGCCGAGAAGGACGCCGAGAAGTACGCGCCGCTCGCCTCGCTGGGCTGGGAGCGGGCGTACCGCAGCGGCGACCTGGTCACGGCCGAACC
Organism: Streptomyces sp. NBC_00659; assembly: GCF_036226925.1. Classification (NCBI taxonomy): domain Bacteria; kingdom Bacillati; phylum Actinomycetota; class Actinomycetes; order Kitasatosporales; family Streptomycetaceae; genus Streptomyces; species Streptomyces sp. NBC_00659. The sequence goes on from NZ_CP109031.1 coordinate 2,300,061, forward strand.
CGAGGGGCTGATCTTCCTCGGGCGGGCCGACGAGCAGATCAAGCTCGGCGGACGCCGCATCGAGCTCGGCGAGGTGGACGCGGCGCTCCAGGCGCTGCCCGGTGTCGCGGGGGCCGCCGCCGCCGTGCGGACCGCGCGCGGCGGCAATCAGCTCCTCGTCGGCTATGTCGTCACCCAGGACGGCTGGGACCAGGCGGCCGCCGTCGAGAAGCTGCGCGCCGAGCTGCCCGCAGCGCTGGTGCCGCTGATCGCGCCGGTCGAGGACCTGCCGACCCGGACGTCCGGCAAGGTCGACCGGAACGCGCTGCCCTGGCCGCTGGAGGGTCTGGAGACCGGTGGTGCCAAGGAGCAGCTGTACGGCACCGAGGCCTGGCTCGCCGAGCAGTGGAGCGAGGTGCTGGGCATCCCCGTCGGCGGAGCCGGCGACGACTTCTTCGCGATCGGCGGCAGCAGTCTCGCGGCCGCCCAGCTCACCACGAAGCTGCGCGCCCGTTACCCGAACGCCGCCGTGCTCGACATCTATCAGCAGCCCGTGCTGCGCAAGCTGGCCCGGCATCTGGAGAAGTCCGGCCAGGACGACGGTGCCGAGCGGATCGTCGCGCCGGTCCCGCTGCGCGCCAAGCTGGTCCAGCTGCTCGTGCTGATCCCGCTGTTCAGCCTGCTCGGGCTGCGCTGGACGGTGGCGCTGGCCGCGCTCGGCAACGTACTGCACTGGTTCGGCCCGTATCCGTGGGCGCCGGGCACCTCGTGGTGGCTGGTGGGCGCCGGTGCGCTGGTTCTCTACAGCCCGCCGGGGCGGCTCGCCGTCGCGGCGGGCGGCGCGCGGCTGCTGCTGCGCGGTGTGAGGCCCGGACGGTACCCGCGCGGTGGGAGTGTCCATCTGCGGCTGTGGACGGCCGAGCGGCTCGCCGGTTTCAGCGGCGCGACCTCGCTGACCGGGTCCTGGCTGGAGCGGTACGCCCGTGCGCTGGGCGCCAGGGTCGGCCCGGACGTGGATCTGCACTCGCTGCCGCCGGTGACCGGCATGCTCAAGATGGGCCGGGGTGCCGCCGTCGGGTCCGAGGTGGACCTGTCGGGGTACTGGCTGGACGGCGACCGGCTGGAGATCGGCCCGGTGAAGGTGGGCGCCGGTGCCGTGGTCGGGACGCGCAGCATCCTCTTCCCGGGGGCCCGGGTGGGCAAGCACGCCGAGGTGGCGCCGGGCTCCGCAGTGGCGGGCCAGATTCCGACCGGGCAGCGCTGGGCCGGGGCGCCCGCGGTCAAGCTCGGCAAGGCGAAGCACGCGTGGCCCAAGGACCGGCCGCAGCGCGGCACGTACTGGCGGGTGATGTACGGCGCGACCGGGCTCGCACTGAGCGCGCTGCCCGTGCTGGCCGCCGTCCCGGCGCTGCTGGTGGCCCGGGTGTTCGTGAGCGCGGACGCCGGGCTCGGTGCGGCGCTGCGCGGTGCCGGGATCGCCCTGGTGCCGGCGACGCTCGCGTTCGGTCTCGCGTACGCGCTGCTGCTCCTGATCGCCGTACGGCTGCTGAGTCTCGGGCTGGACGAGGGCACGCATCCCACGCACAGCCGGATCGGCTGGCAGGCCTGGACGGTCACGCAGTTGATGGACCTCTCCCGGGAGACGCTGTTCCCACTGTACGCGGGGCTGATCACGCCGGTGTGGCTGCGGCTGCTCGGCATGCGGATCGGCCGGGGCGCCGAGGTGTCGACCGTTCTCGCGCTGCCGAGTCTGACGACGGTCGGCGAGGGCGCGTTCCTCGCCGACGACACGCTGACGGCGCCGTACGAGCTCGGGGGCGGCTGGATGCGCATCGGGCGGGCCGAGATCGGCCGCCGGGCCTTCCTCGGCAATTCCGGGATGACCGCTCCCGGCCGCAGTGTGCCGGACGGCGGTCTGGTCGGTGTGCTGTCGGCGACGCCGAAGAAGGCGAAGAAGGGCAGCTCCTATCTGGGGCTGCCGCCGATGAAGCTGCCGCGTGCGGCGCAGGGCGGCGATCAGAGCCGTACCTACGACCCGCCCGCCCGGCTGCTGTGGGCGCGCGGTCTGGTGGAGCTGTGCCGGCTGGTGCCGGTGTTCTGTTCGGCGGCGCTGGCCGTGCTGACGGTCGCCGCGCTGTGTGCGCTGGGGCCGTGGGCGTGGGCGTTCTCGGGGGCCGTGCTGCTCGCGGTGGGCGTGCTCGCAGGCCTCGTCTCCATCGTGGCGAAGTGGCTGCTGGTGGGCCGGCACCGTGCCGGTGAGCACCCGCTGTGGAGCGGTTTCGTGTGGCGCAACGAGCTGGCCGACACGTTCGTGGAGGTCGTCGCGGTGCCGTGGCTGGCGGGATCCGTGCCGGGTACTCCGCTGATGACGGCGTGGCTGCGCGGCCTGGGCGCCCGGATCGGCCGGGGCACGTGGGTCGAGAGCTACTGGCTGCCCGAGACGGACCTCGTGACGCTCGGGGACGCGGTCACGGTCAACCGGGGCTGTGTCCTGCAGACCCACCTCTTCCACGACCGGATCTTGCGGACGGATACTGTGGTCCTCCGTGAGGGCGCAACTTTGGGTCCGGGCGGAATCGTCCTGCCCGGCAGCACCGTCGGGGCCCGCTCCACTCTGGGTCCCGCGTCGCTCGTGATGGCGGCGGAGTCCGTTCCCGACGACACCCGCTGGCTGGGCAATCCGATCGAGGCCTGGCGTTCGTAGCAGACTTGACCTGATCGGACACGAAGGGCGGTACAGCGGCACGTCGAGCACAGGGCAGGGAGCAGTCGCAGCGGTGAGCGTTCAGCAGACAGCGGGACCGGACCCCTATTTCCCGGCGAACGGAGATCCCCGTTACCGGGTGCACCGGTACGAGCTGGCGCTGGACTACCGCCCCGGCCCGAACCGGCTCTCCGGCACCGCGCGGATCAACGCCATAGCGGGCCGTTCCGCGCTGCCCGAGTTCCAGCTGAACCTGGCGGACTTCCGGATCGGCCGGGTCCGTGTCGACGGCAAGGCCCCGCACTACACGCACCGGGGCGGCAGGCTGCGTATCCGTCCGCCGAAGCCGATACGGGCCGGCGCCGCCTTCACCGTCGAGGTGCACTGGTCGGGCAACCCCAAGCCGGTCAACAGCCCCTGGGGCGGGATCGGCTGGGAGGAGCTGGAGGACGGGGCGCTGGTGGCGAGCCAGCCGATCGGTTCGCCGTCCTGGTATCCGTGCAACGACCGGCCGGCCGACAAGGCCGCGTACCAGATCTCGGTCACCACGCCGTCCGCGTACGCGGTGGTGGCCGGCGGGCGTCTGCTGACGCGGACGACGAAGGCGTCGACGACCACCTGGGTGTACGAGCAGTCGGCGCCGACCTCCAGCTATCTGGTGGGCCTGTCGATAGGCAAGTACCAGACGGTGCTGCTCGGCGACCCGGGCCTCGGGGGCGTACCGCAGTCCGGGCACCTGCCCGCGCAGCTGCTCCCGGAGTTCTCCCGGGACTTCGCGCGGCAGCCCGCGATGATGGAGCTGTTCCAGGGCCTCTTCGGGCCGTATCCCTTCGGCGAGTACGCGGTGGTGGTGACCGAGGAGGAGCTCGACGTCCCGGTCGAGGCGCAGGGTCTGTCGCTGTTCGGCGCCAACCATCTGGACGGGTCGCGGGGTTCGGAGCGGCTGATCGCGCACGAGCTGGCGCACCAGTGGTTCGGCAACAGCGTGACGATCGCGGACTGGCGGCACATCTGGCTGAACGAGGGGCTCGCGAAGTACGCCGAGTGGCTGTGGTCGGAGCGCTCCGGCGGCCGCCCGGCGCGTCAGCTGGCCGCCGCCGCGCACCGGAAGCTGTCCACGCTGCCGCAGGATCTGCTGCTGTCCGACCCGGGCCGCAAGCTGATGTTCGACGACCGGCTCTACGAGCGCGGCGGGCTCACCGTGCACGCGATCCGCTGCGCGATGGGCGACGAGGCCTTCTTCCGCATGCTGCGCGGCTGGGCGACGCTGCACCGGGGCGGCACGGTCACCACGTCCGTCTTCACCGCGCACGTCTCGCGCTACGCGGCCGAGCCGCTGGACGAGCTCTTCACGGCGTGGCTGTACGAGACGGCGCTGCCACCGTTGCCGGAGGCGGCCCCGCAGTTTCCCGCCCGGCCCGCCCATCCGCCGACCTTTCCGCCCCCGAGCACGGACCCGGCCCGGGTCCGGGGAGAATGACGCGATGACCAGCCGTTCCTGTCCCTGCGGGCTCGCCGAGCCGTACGCGCGCTGCTGCGGGCGCTTCCATCGCGGTGAGGCCGCGGCGCCGAGCGCCGAGGCGCTGATGCGGTCGCGTTACTGCGCCTTCGTCAAGGAGGACGAGGGGTATCTGCTGGTGACCTGGCATCCGCGGACGCGGCCGGCCCGGGTGGACTTCGATCCCGGGATGCGGTGGACCGGCCTGGAGATCCTGGACACGGGTCAGGGTTCGGCGTTCCACACCACGGGGACCGTGACCTTCCGGGCCTCCTACCGGGGCGGTTCGCTGCACGAGCGGAGCCGGTTCGAGCGGGTGGACGGGGCCTGGGTGTACGTGGACGGGGAGTTCCTCGACTGACCCGGACCGGCCCCGGGGTGCTCCGGTCAGGGGGCCAGGACGTCCAGTTCCTGGAGCGCGCCGACCGTGATCTCGCGGGTGAGCTTCTCGGCGCGGACGGCGTCGCCCTCGCGGACGGCCTCGGCGAGCTGGACGTGCAGGGTGACGGCGGCGGGGTCGGGGTCCTCGAACATGACCTCGTGATGGGTGCGGCCGGACAGGACCTCCGCGACGACGTCTCCGAGGCGGGCGAACATCTCGTTGCCCGACGCCCTGAGAATCACCCGGTGGAAGGCGACGTCGTGGACGAGATACCCCTCCAGCTGGTGTCCGCGTGAGGTGGCGACCATGCCGAGCGCGCACTCGGTGAGCTCCGCGCACTGCTCCGCGGTGGCGTGCCGGGCGGCCAGTCCCGCGGCGACGGGTTCGATCGCCGAGCGCAGGACGGTGAGGGAACGCAGCTGGTGGGGACGGTCGGCGCCGGCCAGTCGCCAGCGGATGACCTGGGGATCGTAGACGTTCCACTCGGACTTGGGACGGACCGTCACGCCCACGCGGCGGCGGGACTCGACCAGGTACATGGATTCGAGCACCCGGACCGCCTCGCGCATCACGGAGCGTGACACCTCGAAGCGCTGTGCGAGTTCGTCGGTGCGCAGCACGCTGCCCGGCGGGTAGTCGCCCGCCGTGATCGCCGGTCCGAGGGTCTCCAGTACGTGTCCGTGCAGGCCCCGGCCCCGTGTGCTCATGGGGTCAGGGTACGAGGCATACACCACGAATAAAAAGTCAGACTTATATGTCACATACTCTTGAATTCGTCGTACCTAATGCGTTTCAGTATCGTCGGTATCAGATGTCGACGAAGACGCGATGCAGCACAGTCCCACCGTTCCTATGGGCTGAGCGGGAGTGAGTCCTGTTGCCAGAACCCATGCTCAGTCGAACGCCCCGGACGGTGTTGGGCGTTCTGGTTGCCCGTGTTCGCTCCGCGTCCGGGCGGCACGGATCGTGTCCGTGGTCCGGGAATGCGGGGGCGGGGTCCCTCACGCCGTGGAGTGTCCGGTTCGGCCTGGACGGTCCGATGCCCGTGCCCATCGCTCTGGTGGGTACGGGGCGGTGCCGTCCGACGCCTGATCGGATGCCCCAGGGCGCGCCTTCCGATGGCCACGGCGGCAGCGTCGTGGCGGGTGGTGGTGCGTCTGCTGGTGGTGAGGGGTTTCTGCCAGTGCTGGGCGCCCCAGCGGGAGGTGTAGGCGGGATCGACCGCGACCAGCGGGATGCCGAGTTCGGTGGCCATGGACACCAGGCGGGCGCGCAGCCGGGCGACGGGCATGCCGGAGATCAGCTTGCGGAAGTGTTTGCGGTGGCCGTGTTTCTCCCGGCTGGTCTCGGCGGTGAAGTCGAGGTCTTCGACGGCGATCGCGAGGTGGTGCCGTCTGACCCAGTGCAGGAGGCGGGTGAGGGCGTGGCGTACCTGGGCGTCGCGGTGCTGTGTGGTGCCGGACAGGATGTAGTCGAAGCGGCACGGGGCGCCGACCGGGTTGCCATGCTGGTCCAACCGCCAGGCCGCCAGGTGATCGGCGTTGGTGTCCACGCCGATCAGGCCACCGGCCCGCACAGCCGCCAGGGGCACGTTGGGGACAGGTGGGATGGTCCAGGAAGCGGTCAAATACCAGCGGGCTCGGCCGGTGTCCTCGTGGATGCGGTAGGCCACTGCCCGGTTGGCGTGGACGCGGTCGCGCCATGTCTCGCCCCGGTGGGCGAACGACACCCGCGCGGTGAAGACGTAGCGGCCGTGCGGGGCGTTGGCGAGATGGGCAAGCGGGGCCGGGAGCCGGATGCTGACCTGCCCGTCGGGGTTGACCCGGAGGGTCTCGTTGCCGTACCGCTTGCCGGACTCGCCGTCCGCCTGCAAAAACCGGCGTGCCGCCTCCCACCGGGCTCGCCATACCGGCTCGGTAAGCTGGGCCTGTTCCAGATGGTGGCGAGAATTGAGCAGTCGTTTCCCGCCCCGCACCACCCGCACCCGACCGGCCGCCCAGTCGGCCCGCGCCCGCTCCAGCCGGTCCTCCAGCACCCGCAGCCGACGCGCCTTGGCGTGCCACTCCCGCCGACTCCGGTAACCACCACCAGCGCGCCTCGAACCCTTCCCTCCGAGGGGGAGCGACAGCCGGTGCCGGATCGTCCGCACGCCGGTTTCCAACTGCTGAATATGCGCCTGCTGGCTACGCCTGGCCAGCGCCCACTGATCATGCGCGGCCTTCGTCAGCGACCCCGCCCACCGTGACGACGACTCCTCCGTCAGGACACGCTTACGCGACGCCCACCCCTCGTTGTCGTGCTTCAGACCGGCCGTACACCGTGCTTTGAGATCCCGGGACGCCAGCGAACCCAGGTGGTCGCCGACCAGCTGCAGCACCGACTCGTCCTCGACGGTGAGGCCCTTGAGCCGATCCCGGACCGCGACACCCGACGGACCGGGCACCACGAACGATGCCCCCACCACCCGCAACCCACTCACCCCCGGTCCGAAGATCCCGTCACCACAGCCAACGACCAGCTATACATAAAGGTCACGCATGCGAAACAAGAACTCTCGTTCAGTTTCCGGACCCGGCATGGACGCAAGCCGCCGACACTCAAGCACCCGCACCAAAACACCCTCATACACACCCTAGGAGCAGCAGTTGCCGACCCCCTTTGTCGTCGTGGTCATGGGTGTCGCGGGCACCGGAAAGACCACCATCGGCCCGCTGCTCGCGGCCCGGCTCGGCGTGCCGTACGCCGAGGGCGACGACTTCCACCCGCAGGCGAACATCGCCAAGATGACGGCCGGGACGCCGCTGACCGACGACGACCGGTGGCCGTGGCTGGACGCCATCGGGCGCTGGGCGCACGACCGGGCCGGGCTCGGCGGTGTGGTCAGCGGCTCGGCGCTCAAGCGCGCCTACCGGGACCGGCTGCGGGCGGCGGCGCCCGGGATCGTCTTCGTCCATCTGACCGGTACCCGTGAACTCATCGAAGACCGGATGTCGCACCGCACGGGGCACTTCATGCCTACAGTGCTCCTGGACTCGCAGTTCGCCACGCTCCAGCCGCTGACGGCGGACGAGGCGGGCGTCGAGGTGGACGTGTCCGGCGACCCCGCCGAGATCACCGAGCGGGCCGTGACTGCGCTCGACGACCTCACACCGCCACGGATGTGACACCCTCCTCTGCCGCGCCCTGTATCGGCCTTCACCGCCATCGTCGGCCTGCCGGAGTGCCAAATCGACCGTCTCTGGCCGATGGGCCGATCGGCCCGTCAGCCTCTGCTCACGGCCGCCACAGCGGATGTTCGCGGTCCGCCCACACCCGGCTCACCAATCCCGTGCGCAGGCCCCGCCGCGCCTCCGGGTCGCCCAGCGCCATACCGATGTGGCCCGCGAGGACGATGCCGACGGTGAGGGCCAGCCAGTCGTGGACGAAGGTCGCCGAGGTGCGCCACATCAGCGGGGCGAGGTGGGTGAACCACATCAGCAGACCGGTGCCCAGCATCACCAGGGTCGCCCCCGCGATCCAGGCCGCGTAGATCTTCTGCCCCGCGTTGAACTTGCCCGCCGGACGGGACTCCGGGTCCTTGTCTCGGCGCAGTGCCGCCCGCAGCCACACCCGGTCGTGCGGGCCGAAGCGGTTCAGGAAACCCAGGTCGCGGCGGAACGCCCGGGAGACGAGGCCCGCGAGGACCGGGACCGGCAGCATCAGACCGGCCCATTCGTGGACGCGGACGACGAGTTCGCGGCGGCCGACGAGTTCGGCGAACTGAGGGATGTACAGACAGGCCGCGGTGGCCACGCACACGCCCATCAGCGCGCCGGTGACCCGGTGCACCCAGTGCTCGGCCCGGGTGAAGCGCCGTACGCGGGAGGAGTGCACGGCTCCGGCCGGCGACGCGTCAGCTCGTGGGTTCATCGTCGCGTCCGTTCGAACGGCCGACCCAGGCGTCGACGTCGTACCCCCGGTCCTCCCAGTACCCGGGACGGACGTCCTCGGTGACGGTGATGCCGGAGAGCCACTTGGCGGATTTGTAGAAGTACATCGGGGCCACATAGAGACGGACGGGACCGCCGTGGTTGTGGCCGACGGGCTTGTCCTGCATGCGCAGGGCCACCAGGACGTCCGGGCGCCGGGCCTGGCGCATGGTGAGGCTCTCCGTGTACGTCCCGTCGAAGCAGGTGAAGCGGATGGCGCCGGCCGAGTGGTGCACCCCGGCGGCGTCCAGGAGATGCGACAGGCGTACGCCCTCGAAGGGGGTGCTCGGAACCCGCCAGCCGGTGACGCACTGGACGTCGTGCACCAGCCGGGTCTGGGGCAGGGCGCGCAGGTCGGCGAGGGTGTAGCTGGTGGGTCGGTCGACCAGTCCGTCGACGGTGAGACGGTAGTTCGTCTCGTTCTTGTGGGGGACGGACGCCGCCACCGAGTAGTAGCGGAAGCCGCCGCCGTTGGGCAAGAGCCCCGTCAGGCCGGTGGGGTCCTTCTGGGAGGCACCGGCGAGGAAGGCGTCCATCGCGCGCTGGAGCGTGGGCGCGGTCACCAGGCCGAGGGCGCCGAGTCCGAGCGTGCCGAGCAGCACCCGGCGGCCGATGGGCCTGCCGCGCTCTCCGGACGCCTCGTGTTCCTCGTGTTCCTCGCGTCCCGTACGGACCTCACCGGCCTCGCGGACTTCACGGTCGTCGCGAGCCTCGAGTTCCTCGCGGTCTTCCGGTTCCCGTGGTTCGGGGCGTTCCGGCTCGCGGGGCTCCGGCCGCTCGGGTTCCCGTGGCCTCGGTCGCTCCGGGTCCGGTTCCCCGGGCCTTTCAGTGTTCACCCCTTGATTCGAGCACCCGCGACCCCCAAAAGGCCAGCGGTGGCGGGTGCTCGTCAGCGTTCCGTCATCTCTTCTCACCCGCGGACCGGGAACATCGGCCCCTGAGAGGACGGCAGGGCCTCATCAGGTGGCGGACTCGGCCGCCTTGTCCAACTGGAACGCCTCGTTGCCGAGGCCGATCCGGGCGTGCGCCTCGGGCTTGCGGGAGCGCAGCAGCAGCCCCTGGACGAGTCCGGCGACCAGCGCGACCCCGATGACGGCGGGCAGTAGCACGTTCAGGACGGAGTCCGGCCCCGAGCCGACGAGTACGTCGAAGTCCTTGACCGTGTAGACCGCGATGCCGAGCAGGGAGACGCCCGCGACCGCGGTGGCGGCCAGCCGCCAGGCCTGGGCGCGGGCGGCGCCCCGGCGGACGAAGAACACGATGACCGAGAGCGAGGCGGACGCCATCAGAAGGATGACGCCGAGTGCTCCGATGTTGCCGCCCCAGGTGAAGAGCTGGAGCACGGGCGCGGTCGGGTCGCCGGCCGGCTTGTCGTCGGCCAGGGCGAAGCCGCCGACCACGATGAGCGAGACGACGGTGTGCAGGAGCGAGCCGGTGCCGGGGGCGCCGCTGGACTCGGAGGTACGGCCGAAGGCGGCGGGCAGCAGACCCTCGCGGCCCATGGCGAAGGCGTACCGCGCCACGACGTTGTGGAAGCTGAGCAGCGCGGCGAACATGCCGGTCACGAACAGCACGTGCAGAACGTCGCTGAACGTGGTGCCGAGCCGTGACTCGGTGAGGAAGAACAGCAGCCCGACGCTCTGCTTCTGGGACGTCCCGATGATCTGGGAGGGGCCGGTGGCGACGGTGAGCGCCCAGGAACTGATCGCGAAGAAGACGGCGACGAAGCCGATGGCCACGAACATGACGCGCGGCACGAGGATGTGCGGGCGGCTGGTCTCCTCGGCGTACACCGGGGCCTGTTCGAAGCCGATGAAGGCGGCGATGCAGAAGCACAGCGCGGTGCCCAGGCCCGCTCCGGTGAGCGTGTCCGGGTTGAAGGCGTGCAGCGACAGACCCGCCTCGGCGGGATCGCCGACGGCCGCGATGTCGAAGACGACGACGAGTATCACCTCGACGACCAGCAGCACGCCGAGCACCCACGCGTTGACGTCGATCTTCAGCCAGGACAGCGCGCCCACGATGAGCACGGCGACCAACGCCGGTATCCACCAGACGACTTCGAGGTCGAAGTAGGTGGCGAACAGCCCGGAGACCTCGAAGCCGAAGAGGCCGTAGATCCCGACCTGGAGCGCGCTGTAGGCGACGAGGGCGACCGCGGCCGCGCCCGCGCCCGGGGTGCCGCCGAGCCCGCGCGAGATGTACGCGTAGAAGGCGCCCGCGTTGTGGACGTGCCGGCTCATCTCGGCGTACCCGACGCTGAAGAGCACCAGGACGATGCCGAGGATGACGAAGAGCAGCGGCTGCCCGACGATCCCCATCACCGCGAATGTGGTGGGCATGACACCCGCGACCACCATGAGCGGGGCGGTGGCCGCGAGAACGGACAGCAGCAGACCCGCCGTGCCCAGCCGGCCGGCGCGCAAGGCCCGGTCCTGTCCCTTGAACGTGCTGATGCCGGCGCCGTCGGCGTCCGGTCTTCCCGTGCTCGACGTACTCGGTGTGCTCGAACTGCCCGTCGTCATCGCGGGGTCGTCCTTTCGGATGTCAGATCATCGGGGGCGATCACACCGTGCCGAGCACGCGGTCGCGCGCGGCACGGAAGGCTTGGTGTCCGTCGAGGTCCGGATACGACCACGGAGCCGCCGTCGGGTGGTCCGCGATCCGGAGGAACAGGGCGGCGGCCTCGCCGTCCCGGCCCTCGCAGATCTTGGCGTGGGCAAGGAAGTTGAGGTCGACGAGGCGGCGCGGGTGATCGCCGTGCTCCCACTCCAGCCACCAGTCGAACGCGGCCTTCATCACCTGGCGGGCCCGGCGTCCGGCCCAGTGCCCGGAGGCGACCGGGTCGGCGGGCTCGCTGCCGGCGCCGGCGAGCACGCGGAAGCGCTCGGCGTGCGCGACGACCGGAAGGATCGCGAGCGGCGAGTCGGCGGGCGCCTGCTCGGCCGACCAGTTGGCGAAGTCGTAGACCTCGTGCAGCGGGTCCTGGCCCGCGGCGGCGCGGCGCTCGGCGAGCCGGGCGACCATCAGGTGGTGCGCGTGGTGATGGACGGCGTGCCGGTGGCGCACCTCGTCGAAGAGGCGGACCACGTCGTCCTCGGCTCCGAGCGAGCGCTCCAGGAGGAGGAGCCCGAGCCAGGGGGTGGGGTCGTCGGGGGCGAGGGCCGCCGCCCGCCGGCAGGCCTCGCGGGCGCTGTCGGGGCGCTCCTTGCCGTGCAGGGCGCGTTCCACGGTGGCACAGCCGAGGAGTACGGCGGCGTCGGCGGATTCCGGTTCGGCCAGCTGCCAGTCGCGGGCCCAGGCGAGCGTCGCCGGCTCCTGCGCGAGGACGGTGACACGGTGCCCGCGGCGGTCCCAGTCGTCGCCGGTCGCGGCGAGCAGCGTCCGGACGTCGGTCCACCGCCCCTGGTTCAACGCGGTGCGTGCGGTCGCGAGTTCGGCGTCGTCGAGGGCGGCGTCGAAGGCCTGGGACGTCCGCTTGCGGCCGCGGCCCAGGGGAGGTGGGGGTGGTGACACCGCTGCTCAACCTCACAGGCGCGGTTCGTCAAAGGGTGATCACGCACAGCAAACCCGGAGCCACGGGTTCAAGTCAAGCTCGGGCCCGGTCACTACACGTGTCAACTGGCCACTTGTACACACCAGTTACCTGCACACCGTCCCGCAAAGTCCTGAACAGGCGCCTCGTCCAACCGACTTGGCGGGCTCTCTTGTCGCCGAGCCGCGGGCGGCCGTCACTGTCCTGATGACAACGGCCGCCCGGGTCGAGCGACTTGCAGATCGGCGCGATCAGAGCCGGGCCCGATCAGAGTCGGGCAGGACCGACGGACGCGATCACTTCACCGCCTTGGCCGCCGCCCGGCCCGCCGTGCGGCCGGAGAAGAGGCAGCCGCCGAGGAAGGTGCCCTCCAGCGAGCGGTAGCCGTGGACTCCGCCGCCGCCGAAACCTGCGGCCTCACCGGCGGCGTACACCCCCTCCAGCGGGTCGCCGCCCTCGGTCAGCACCCGCGAGGAGAGGTCCGTCTCCAGGCCGCCGAGGGTCTTGCGGGTCAGGATGTTGAGCCGCACCGCGATCAGCGGGCCGGCCGCGGGGTCGAGGATGCGGTGCAGGGGCGCGGTGCGGATCAGTTTGTCGCCCAGGTAGTTGCGTGCCCCACGGATCGACATGACCTGAAGGTCCTTGGTGAAGGGGTTGGCGATCTCCCGGTCCCGCGCGACGATCTCGTGGCGCAGCGCCGCCTCGTCGATGAGGGGCTTCTCGGTGAGCGCGTTCATCCCGCGCACCAGCGCCCCGAGATCCTTCTCGACGACGAAGTCGACACCGTTGTCCATGAACGCCTTGACCGGTCCGGGCACGTCCGCGCGGGCCCGGCCGAGGACGCCGCGGATCGACTTGCCGGTCAGGTCGGGGTTCTGCTCCGAGCCGGAGAGCGCGAACTCCTTGCCGATGATCTTCTGGTCGAGCACGAACCAGGTGTAGTCGTACCCGGTCTTCATGATGTGTTCGAGGGTGCCGAGCGTGTCGAAGCCCGGGAAGAGTGGGACCGGCAGCCGGTTGCCGCGCGCGTCCAGCCAGAGGGACGAGGGGCCCGGCAGGATGCGGATGCCGTGCTTGTCCCAGATGGGGTTCCAGTTCTGGATGCCCTCGGTGTAGTGCCACATGCGGTCGCGGTTGATGAGGCGGGCGCCGGTCTCCTCCGCGATCCCGAGCATGGCTCCGTCGACGTGGGCGGGGACACCGGAGATCATCCGCTCGGGCGGGGTGCCCAGCCGCTCCGGCCAGTTGGCGCGCACGAGGTCGTGGTTGCCGCCGATGCCGCCGGAGGTGACGATCACGGCCTGGGCCCTGAGCTCGAAGGCGCCGGTGACCGTACGGCTGCTGGCCTGGCCGCGTTCGATGCCGGACGGCTCCAGGATCTCCCCGGTGACGGTGTCGACGGAGCCCGCGCTGCGGGACAGACCGGTGACCCGGTGCCGGAACCGCAGCTCGACCAGTCCGCGGGCGACCCCTTCCCGTACCCGGCGCTCGAAGGGTGCGACGAGGCCGGGCCCGGTCCCCCAGGTGATGTGGAAGCGCGGCACCGAGTTGCCGTGCCCGTTGGCGTCGTAGCCGCCGCGCTCGGCCCAGCCCACCACGGGGAAGAAGCGCACGCCCTGCGCGTGCAGCCAGGGCCGCTTCTCGCCGGCCGCGAAGTCGACGTACGCCTCGGCCCAGCGGCGCGGCCAGTGGTCCTCCGGCCGGTCGAAGGCGGCCGTGCCCATCCAGTCCTGGAGAGCCAGCTCGTGGGTGTCCTTGATCCGCATGCGGCGCTGCTCGGGCGAGTCGACGAAGAAGAGCCCGCCGAAGGACCAGTGCGCCTGGCCTCCGATCGACTGCTCGGGCTCCTGGTCGAGGAGGATCACCTTGCGGCCGGCGTCGACGAGCTCCGCGGTCGCCGCGAGCCCGGCGAGGCCCGCTCCGATGACGATCACATCTGCGTCGTAGGCCATGGGCCCGTCCTCTCGGCAATTCCGACGGGTCTGATCGGGTCGGCGTCACGGGGGACGACCTGATGACGTTTGTCACGAACCGATCGGTGGCGTCGCTGGTTGGGGAGACATCGATGCCGGTCGGCCACGCGGCCGACCAGCACTTGTTACTGATCGGTCCGAATCCTTCGGTACGAAAGGTGACCGAGTCAACTGCCTGGTTCCGGTTGTTCCCGGGGGCGGGCGCGCGGACCATGGCACTACAGTCGGCGGGATACGCAACACTGGCCCGCCCCGACTTCTGACGCATCGAGGTACCCAGCGTGTCGGTACTGGTTCTGGTCCTCGCCGTGAGCGCGGCCTGCTGCCTGGGATTCGGGTTCGTGCTCCAGCAGAACGCCGCCTCGCACGCCCCGCTCAGCGACTTCCTCTCGCCGCGCATCCTGCTCGACCTCATCCGGGTCCCCCGCTGGCTGGGCGGTATCGGGCTCATGGTGTGCGGCATGGTCCTCGGGGCGATCGCGCTCGGCAACGGCGAGGTCTCGCTGGTGGAACCGCTCCTCGCCACCAACCTGCTCTTCGCGCTGGCGCTCTCCCGACATCAGACCAAACAGCCGCTGGGCCGGCAGGGCTGGGCCGGGCTGCTGCTGCTCGCCGGCGGTGTCTCGGCGTTCATCGTGGCCGGGCAGCCACAGGGCGGCGACGCCGTCGACGACCCGCTGCGGCACTGGCTGATCATCGGGATCGTGGTCGGGCTCGCCGTGCTGCTCACCACCTGTGCGAAACGGTCCCGGCTGAGCGCCGGACCCGTGCTGCTCGCCACCGCCGCCGGCCTGCTGTACGGCCTCCAGGACGCGCTCACCCGGGTCAGTGGCCAGCGGTTCAGTGCCGACGGGCTGGCCGAGCTGCTCACCAGCTGGCAGCCGTACGCGGTGCTCGTCCTCGGCGTGACGGGGCTGGTCCTCGTCCAGAGCGCCTTCGAGACCGCGCCGCTGCGGATGTCTCTGCCCGCGCTCACCGCCGCCCAGCCGCTGGCGGGCATCGTCTGCGGGGTGGGCTTCCTCGGGGACCAGCTGCGCACCGACGCGGGCGCCCTCGCCTGGCAGGCCGCGGGGCTCGCCGGCATCGTGACGGGGATCGTCCTGCTGGGCATGCACCCGGCGATGCCCTCGGGCACCGCGGAACCGGAACACTCCCGGGACCTCCAGCCGCACTGAGCGAGCCCCTGGACGGCCCGGGCCCTGACGCCGTACCCGGCAGCCGTCCAGCCGCACTGAGCGAGCCCCGGACCGCCCGGCCCCGTGATGCCGTACCCGGAGGCCGTCGAGGCACCGGACGCCGTCGAGGCCGCGCACTACGCCATCCGGCACACGCCCCGGCCGGATGCGCCGGCTCGCCACCCCGACGGGCCCGCAGACCACCCCGACGGCCGCGAGGACCGCCGCCGCGGAGCCCGGAGCTGCTTGGATGGAACCCATGAGTGCTGCTGACGAGATCCTCGACATCGTGGACGAGAACGACGAGATCATCGGGCAGTCCCCGCGCGGGGAGGCGTACGCGCGCGGGCTGCGCCACCGGGCCGTGTTCATCGAGGCGCGGGACGCCCGGGGCCGGCTCTTCGTCCATCGGCGCACCCCCACCAAACTGGTGTTCCCCTCGTTCTACGACATGTTCGTGGGCGGGGTCGTCGGCGCCGGCGAGTCCTACGACGACGCGGCGCTCCGCGAGGCCGAGGAGGAACTCGGCGTCTCGGGGCTCCCCCGGCCGACTCCGCTGTTCAAGTTCCTGTACGACGACGGGGCCGGCGCGAGCTGGTGGTCGGCCGTGTACGAGGTCCGCTGCGAGCTTCCGGTGAACCCGCAGGCGGAGGAGGTCGCCTGGCACGACTTCCTCACCGAGGACGAGGTGGAGCGCCGGCTGGAGGAGTGGACGTGGGTGCCGGACGGGCTGGCGGCCTACGAGCGGCTCACGGACTACCGGGCGATGGACTGATCGGCGATGGACTGATCCGCCCGGCCGAACGCGGTCGGTTCAGCACCGGAGGAGCCCGTCGTAAGGCTCCCCGGTAGGGTCCTGGGCGTGATCGAACTCGTGCGCAATGTCCGGTTGTGGTTCGCGCCGCAGGAGATCCGGTCCGAGGGCAAGACCCCGGACTACCGGTTCTCGCTGGCCAATGAGCGGACTTTTCTGGCCTGGCTGCGCACCGCGCTCGCACTCATCGGCGGCGGCTTCGCCGTGGACCAGTTCCTGCCGGACCTGCGCTGGGCCTGGCGCGCGGGTCTGGCCCTGGCGCTGCTGGCGGCGGGCGTGCTCTGCGCGCTGCGGGCCGTCAATCACTGGGTGCGCTGCGAGCGGGCGATGCGGCGGGACGAGGACCTGCCGGTGTCGCGCTTCCCGGCGCTGCTGAGCATCGTCGTCGCGGTCGTCGCGGTCGCGATGATCGTCGTCGTCCTCGTCGGCTGGGCGGGATGACCACCCCTCTCCGGGAGGAGCGCGATCCGGGCCTCCAGCCGGAACGCACGCGGCTGGCCTGGCGCCGTACGACCCTCTCCTGCACCGTCGCCGCGGTGCTCGCCGCGAAGGCGGCCCTGCACGAGCGGGACTCGGCCGCCGGGATCCTGGCGTTCTCGTTCTGCTGCGTCGCCTGGCTCGCGTTCCTGGCTCTCGCCCACCGTCGCATCCGGACGCTGGCGGCCGCGGGCCCGGCGGGTCCGGCCGCACTCGCGCCCCGGCTGGCCGCGGCGACGGCACTGTGCACGGTGGCGCTGGCCGTGTTCGCCGTGGCACTGGTGTTCTAGGCGTCGGGTCTTCCCGGCGTCGGCTCCAGGTGTCAGGTCTTCCGGCTGTCGGGTCCGGGCGTCGGGTCCTCCAGGTGCCGGCTGCCCCCGAGCGGCGCTCGTCCGGGGGAGACGCCGATCACGTTTGACGCAGCGGCTGGACGACATACCGACTGGTCGGCATCATGGTCATGTCCCGATACCCGTGTGCTGAGGAGCGACAGATGAGCCCGGACCACCCGCCAGGTCTCGATCTCGACCGGCTGCGCGGCCTGCTCGACCGCGAGCGGCCCGGACTGGTGAACGGCCCGCTGAGCGGCCGGCTGATCGAGGGCGGACGGTCGAACCTCACGTACGCGGTCACCGACGGCACCGCCCGGTGGGTCGTACGACGGCCTCCGCTGGGCCATGTGCTGGCCACGGCGCACGACATGAGGCGTGAGCACCGGGTGATCAGCGCCCTGCACCCGACAGCCGTGCCGGTCCCGGACCCCGTGCTGCTGTGCGAGGACGAGTCGGTGCTCGGCGCCCCGTTCTACGTCATGGAGTTCGTGGAGGGCACCCCCTTCCGCACGGCCGACCAGCTCGCCCCGCTCGGCCCGCAGCGCACCCGCGACGCCGTGCTCGGCCTGGTGGACACCCTGGTCGAACTGCACGCGGTGGACCCCGCCGCGGTCGGCCTCGCCGACTTCGGCCGCCCCGAGGGCTTCCTCGACCGGCAACTGCGGCGCTGGGGCAAGCAGCTGGCCGCCTCCCGCAACCGTGAGCTCGCAGGCATCGACGAGCTGCACGCCGCCCTGGGCCGCGAACTGCCCACCTCCCCCGCACCCACCGTCGTGCACGGCGACTACCGCCTGGACAACGTGCTGATCGGACCCGACGACCGGATCATGGCGATCCTGGACTGGGAGATGTCCACCCTCGGCGATCCGCTCACCGACCTGGGACTGCTCGTCATGTACAGCACGCCCCTGGACCTGCCCAACTCCCCCATCAGCACGACCGCTTCGGCCGCCGGGCACCCGGCG
This sequence comes from Streptomyces sp. NBC_00659, assembly GCF_036226925.1. NCBI lineage: Bacteria > Bacillati > Actinomycetota > Actinomycetes > Kitasatosporales > Streptomycetaceae > Streptomyces > Streptomyces sp. NBC_00659. Next base: position 2,317,863 of record NZ_CP109031.1, read on the forward strand.
GCAGCCGAGATCGTCGAGCGGTACGCCGCGCGCTCGGGGCGCGACGTCTCCGCGGTCTCCTGGTACACGGCCTTCGCCTGGTTCAAGCTCGCCGTGATCCTGGAGGGCATCCACTACCGCTACACCAAGGGCCAGACGGTCGGCGCGGGCTTCGACCGCATCGGCGAGCTGGTTCCCGTCTTCATCGAGCACGGCCTGACCACCCTTCAGGAAGGCTGATCCGCCATGGACTTCGCATTCGACGCGCGCACCGAAGAGCTGCGCGGGAAGCTGCTCGCCTTCATGGACGAGTACGTGTATCCGGCGGAGGCCGTCGCGGAGGAGCAGCGCGCCCTGCTGGCCTCGCCGTGGGACACGCCCGCCGTGGTCGGTGAGCTGAAGGCCGAGGCCCGCAGGCAGGGTCTGTGGAACCTCTTCCTTCCGGACTCCGAGTACGGTGCCGGGCTGACCAACCTCCAGTACGCGCCGCTCGCCGAAATCACCGGCCGCAGCCCGCACCTGGCGCCCACCGCGCTGAACTGCGCCGCTCCGGACACCGGGAACATGGAGGTGCTCACCCAGTTCGGTGACGAGGCGCAGCGCAAGCAGTGGCTGGAGCCGCTGCTCGCCGGGGAGATCCGTTCCGCGTTCGCGATGACGGAGCCCGAGGTCGCCTCCTCGGACGCGACGAACATCACCACGCTCATCGAGCGGGACGGCGACGAGTACGTCGTCACCGGCCGCAAGTGGTACATCTCAGGGGCGATGAACCCCGACTGCAAGATCTTCATCGTGATGGGCAAGACGGATCCGGACGGCGCCGACATCCGCCGCCAGCAGTCGATGATCCTGGTCCCGCGTGACACCCCGGGCCTGGAGGTCCGGCGCGCGATGCAGGTGTACGGCTACGAGGACCACTCCCACGGCGGCCACGCGGAGGTCGTCTTCGATCACGTCCGCGTCCCGGCGAGCAACCTGATCGGCCAGGAGGGCGGCGGGTTCGCCATCGCGCAGGCGCGGCTCGGTCCGGGCCGGATCCACCACTGCATGAGGCTGATCGGCATGGCGGAGCGGGCCATCGAGCTGATGTGCCGCCGGGCGGTGTCCCGTACGGCGTTCGGCAAGCCGCTGGCCCAGCAGGGTGTCGTGCAGAACTGGATCGCCGACGCCCGGGTCACCGTCGAGCAGCTTCGTCTGCTGGTCCTGAAGACCGCCTGGATGATGGACACCGTCGGCAACAAGGGCGCCCACACCGAGATCCAGGCCATCAAGATCGCCACTCCGCGCGCGGTCGTGGACATCCTCGACAAGGCGGTCCAGCTGCACGGTGCCGGCGGCGTCAGCCAGGACTTCCCGCTGGCCGAGCTGTGGGCCGCCGCGCGGACGCTGAAGCTCGCCGACGGTCCCGACGAGGTCCACCAGCGCTCGCTGGCGTACCGGGAGATCAAGAAGTACGCGTGACGCCCGGCGGGGCGGGGGACTTTCTCGCCCCCTCCGCCCCTTCTCGTCCCGTACCCGGGGGCGCTGCCCCCGGCCCCCCGCTCCTCAAACGCCGGAGGGGCTGATTCTTCAGCCCCTCCGGCGTTTGAGGACGAGACGTCGTCAGGGGCGCAGGGCGCGCAAGAGCAGGTCCGCCAGGTGGTCGGCGACCTCCTGGGGGGCCAGGGGGCCGTCGGGGCGGTACCACGTGGACAGGTGGTGGACCGAGCCGAAGTGGTAGTCGACGACCAGGTCGGCGGGGGTGGCCGTGGAGAAGACGCCCTTCTTCTGGCCCTCCTCGACCAGGGCGCGGAAGCGCTCGTGGTAGCGGCGCCGCTCGGACCGCACCTGCTTGAGCTTCTCGGGGCCCAGGTGGTGCATCGACCGGAAGAAGATCGAGGCGTCGTCGAGATTGTCGATGGTCGTGACGACCACGTCGGCCGCCGCGCGCCGCAGCCGCTCCTCGACCGGCGCGTCGGCGTCCGCGAAGGCGTCCAGCCGCTCCTGCTGGAGGCGCAGCACGCGCGCGTAGACCTCGTGCAGGAGGTCGTCCTTGGAGCCGAAGTAGTGGTACAGCGCCCCCTTGGTGACGCCCGCGGCCTCGACGATCTCCTGCACCGAGGTGCGGTCGTAGCCCTGCTCGGCGAAGAGCCGGGTGGCGGCGGCAAGGAGCCGCTGCGGGACGGGCGTACCGTCACCGTCCGTCGTCCTGGGCACTGCCGCCACCTGCCTTTCGTGCGTTCACATCGATGTCCGTCGTCCGCGAGGAGTCTGCGAGGAGTCCTGGAGACTACGGGGAGTCCTCGGACCGGGAACGCAGTTCCCGACGAAGGATCTTCCCACTCGCCGTCTTCGGCAGTTCGGGCAGGATCTCCACCCGCCGCGGATACTTGTAGGCGGCCAGTCTCTCCTTGCAGTACGCGGCCAGCGCGTCGGGGTCCTCGACGGCTCCGGGCCGCAGGCTGATGTACGCCATGACGGTCTCCCCGCGGTAGCCGTCCGGGATCCCGACGACGGCCGCCTCCCGGACCGCCGGGTGGGTGTGCAGGACGTCCTCGACCTCGCGCGGCCACACCTTGAAGCCGGACGCGTTGATCATGTCCTTCTTCCGGTCGACGACGTAGAGCCAGCCGTTCTCGTCCATGAAGCCGATGTCGCCGGTGTGCAGTTCGCCGTCCGGGAAGGTCTCGGCGGTGGCTTCGGGGCGGCGCCAGTAGCCGGGCACCACCTGCGGGCCGCGGACGAGGATCTCGCCCTGTTCTCCGAAGGGAACCTCCTGGCCGAGGTCGTCGACGATACGTACGACCGACTCCGGGCCGGGAACGCCCACGGCCAGGGTGCCGGAGGCCGGGTCCACCGGTGCCTCCAGGCCGGGCGGCACGGAGGCGCAGGGCGCGGTGCACTCGGTGAGCCCGTAACCGTTGCGGATGTACGGCCCGAAGCCGGCCCGGAACCGTTCGACGAGGGCGGGCGGCAGCGGGGCCCCGCCGGAGGAGATGTTCACGAAGGAGGAGAAGTGGTCCGGCGTGACGTCCGGGTGGGCGGCCAGCGCCATGAAGGCGGTCGAGGGGCCGACGGTGTAGAGCGGCCGGTGTTCGGCGAAGGCGTCGAGGACGACCCCGGCCTCGAAGCGGTAGGCGAGGACCAGCGTGCCCGCGCTGTCGAGGCAGGCGGCGAGCTCGCAGACCATCCCGGTGATGTGGAACAGCGGTGCCATCGCGAAGTACACGGGCGCCTCGGGCAGCGCGAGGCCGGTCCGCTGCCGCTCGGCGTTGTACATGATGTTGCCGTGCGTGTTGGTGGCTCCCTTGGGGGTGCCGCTGGTGCCCGAGGTGTAGCTGATCAGCGCGATGTCGGACGGGCCGAGGGCGCGGTCGCCGGGTGCCTTGTGCCCGTGCCGGGCGACGGCGAGGAGGTCGTCGGCCGCCTCGTCCACGGGCAGTCGCCCGAAGGCCAGCACGCGTTCGTCATCGCGGGTCTGGAGGTCCCGTTCGCAGGCCGTCAGGACGACGCGTACGGGCGAGTCTGCGGCGGCCTCGCGCAGATACGCGTCCCAGGCGCGGTCGGAGCAGACGAGGGCGACCGTCTCGGCGTCGTGCAGGACGTGCCGGACCTCGCCGGACTTGTACATCGGGTTGACCGGCACGACCGTCGCGCCGGCCTTCCACGCGCCGAGCAGGGCGAACACGAAGTGCGGGGAGTTCTGGAGCATGATCGCCACGCGGTCGCCGCGTTCCACGCCCCGGGCGGCGAGGTGCCCGGCCACGGAGTCGCTCAGCTCGTCGAGTTCGCGGTAGCTCAGCCGTCCGTCGAAGTAGGCGAGCGCGGTGCGGTCCGGGGTGTGCGCGACGACGTCCGCGAGGGCGTGCACCAGGGTGTCGGCGGGGTTCACCGGACCGCGCTGCGCCTCGCTGAGCAGGGCCGTCCAGGGCCTGTCGGAGTAGCGGGTCACTCGGCGGTCTCCCACTTCTGCTGGAGGTGGTTCATGTTCGTCATCCAGCGGTCGGGGTCGGCGGCCCGCGCCTGGTAGTACCCGGCGACCTCGGGGTGCGGCAGGACCAGGAAGCGGTCCTCCTCGATGCCCTTCATGAGCGCGTCGGCGACGGCCTCGGGCTCGATGGCGGTGGGCTGGAGCACCAGGTCGCCCGCGCTGCCGGTGGCCTCCAGCATGTCGGTGCGCACGCCCTGGGGGCAGATCGCGTGCACCTTCACACCGCGGTGGCGGTACGTCAGGGACAGCCACTCGGCGAACGCGTACGCGCCGTGCTTGGTGACGCTGTACGGCGCGGCGCCGATCATCGTGAGCAGTCCGGCGGCCGAGACGGTCGAGACGAACCGGCCGCTGCCGCGCTCCAGCCAGTCCGGGAGCAGCGCGTGGGCGGCGCGCACATGGGCCATCACGTTGACGTCCCAGGCCAGGGCCCACACGCTCGCGTCGGCCGCCTCGGAGCCGCCCGAGGCGACTCCCGCGTTCGCGCAGTAGACGTCGACGGAGCCGTCGAGGGCGTCGCGGGCCTCGGCCACTATCGCGGAGGCGTCGCCCACGACCGCGATGCCGCCGATCTCGTCGGCCACGGCCTTCACCTTGGCCGCGTCGAGGTCGTTGACCACGACCCGAGCTCCCTCGGCGGCGAAACGGCGGGCCAGCGCGGCCCCGATCCCGCCCCCCGCTCCGGTGACGACGACTCCCGCACCCTGCATGGCTTCCACCACGGGTCTCCTTCGACGCGACGTGACACGGCTCTGCTGCGACGCCAGACTAACCGGTCGGTATGTGGCTAGGGAAGGGTTCTCTGCCGCCGCGCGGACGGCGCCGTGACGAGCCACGACAGGCCGGTCGGGTCCGCGCCCTACGAACTTCCCCCGCAAGCCCTTAGCGTGCCTGTGCCAGCCTTCCGCGATCACGGAGGTCCCACCATGCGCATGTCCCGACGGTCACTGCTCGCGGCCGGCACCGCCGCGACCGCCCTGACCCCCCTGCCCGCCGAAGCGGCGGCGCGTACCGCGAGCCCCGGCACCCGGCTGCGCACCGGCTTCGAGCGTCTGGCCGGGGACGGGTACGCCCTCCTGGGCGGCGGACGCGTCGGCATGGTCACCAACCCCACGGGCGTCACCCGCGACGTCCGGCACATCGTCGACGTCATGCACGCCGACGCCCGGGTGGACCTGACCGCCGTCTTCGGCCCCGAGCACGGTTTCCGGGGCACCGCGCAGGCGGGCGGGTCCGAGGGACGCTACGACGATCCGGCGACCGGACTGCCCGTCTACGACACGTACGTGAAGAGCGGTCAGGCCCTCGCCGACATCTTCACCGCGTCCGGCGTGGACACCGTCGTCTTCGACATCCAGGACGTGGGGGCACGCTTCTACACGTACATCTGGACGCTGTACGACTGCATGGAGGCGGCGCGGCTCGCCGGGAAACGGTTCGTGGTCCTCGACCGGCCGAACCCGGTCACCGGGCGCTCGGCCCAAGGGCCCGTCCTGCACAAGGAGTTCGCGACGTTCGTCGGGCGGCAGCCGATCGCGCAGGCGCACGGGATGACGGTGGCGGAGCTGGCCCGGCTCTTCAACGGGGAGTTCCTGGCGGCACCCGTGGAACTGGACACCGTGCTCATGTCGGGCTGGAGACGCGACCGGTTCTACGACACGTCCGGGCTGCCCTGGGTGCCGCCGAGCCCCAACATGCCGACGCCGGACACCGCGCTGGTGTACTCCGGGACCTGTCTCTTCGAGGGGACGAACCTGTCGGAGGGACGGGGTACGACACGCCCCTTCGAGCTGCTCGGCGCGGAGGGCATCGACGGGCGCTGGGCCGCTGCGGCCGGTGAACTGCGGCTGCCCGGCGTGCACTTCAGAGAGGCCTACTTCGCTCCCACCTTCTCCAAGTTCCAGGGAAAGACCATCGGGGGCGTCCAGATCCATGTGCACGACCGGGCGGCGTTCGAACCCGTCCGTACCGGGATCGCCCTGCTGGTGACAGCGAAGAAGGTGTGGAGCGGCTTCGCCTGGCGCTCCGACAACTGGATCGACAAACTGACGGGCTCGACGCTGGTGCGCACGATGATCGACGCGGGTGCCGGCACCGACGAGGTCGTGGCGGCCTGGCAGGACGAGTTGGAGGCCTTCCGCAGGGTCCGGAAGCACTACCTCATCTACAAGTAGGGCAGAGCACGCTTCCACGAACGAGTGAGTCTGCGTGACGGATAGGTCGTCATGTATGGCCAACTTTCCCCGCCGGGTGGACGATGCGCCCATATCGCACCGCCCGCGGGGTCAGGGGGCCTGACATGACGGAACCGGCAGTGAGCGTTTCTCCCTACTGGGAACTGACCTTCGACGCGGACGGGGACGTGGACGGCCGCCGACGGGACCGGTGGCTCGAGGAGGTACCGCGGCGAAAGGTCCGCGACCTGATCGTCTTCGCGCACGGGTGGAACAACGACCGTTCGGCGGCCACCCGCCTGTTCAGCCAGTTCCTCGAACCCGTCCCCGGTCTCGCGCCCACCGCTCGGCTCGGATACGTGGGGGTGGTCTGGCCCTCCATGCGGTTCTCGGACGAACCGGTCCCGGACTTCTCCCCGTCCGTGGCCCCCGATGTCACCGGGGACAGCGCCTCGCCGCTCGGCAAGAACACCCGGCACGCCCTTCTGGAGGTGTTCCCCGGCCGCGCCACCGTGGTCGAACAGATCGCCCGGCTGCTCGACCAACAGCCTGACGAGGGAGCCTCGTTGGAGGAGTTCGGCCGGCTCGTACGGCTGCTCGTCGAGGTCCGGCCGGGGGGTCCGGGGGCCTCCTTCGCGGCAGACACCCTCGCCGAGGGCGTACCGGAGAGCGATCCCGAGATGCTCTTCGGGAACACCGCGACGGTGTGCGCCGAGTTCGCGCAGGCGCTCGCCGGGACCGGGACCCCCGGTGCCGAGACGTTCGCGCTGCCCCGGCTGTGGGACGGAGCGCTCGAACTGCTGCGCCAGGCGACGTACTACGCGATGAAGAGACGCGCGGGCACGGTCGGCGAGCGCGGGCTCGGCCGGGCGGTCGGCCAGCTCGCGGCGGCGGCACCTGACGTGCGGGTGCATCTGGTCGGGCACAGCTTCGGCGCCCGGCTGGTCTCCTTCGCGCTGCGCGGACTGCCGCCCGGGGTGCGCGCGGTGAAGTCGGTGACGCTGCTCCAAGGAGCCTTCTCGCACTACGCGTTCGCCCCGCGGCTGCCCCACGATCCGCGCGCGAGCGGTGTGCTGGACGGCCAGTACCACCGGATAGACGGCCCGCTGGTGTGCTGCTACTCCCGCTTCGACTCGGCGCTCGGCACGGTCTACCCGCTGGCCTCGCGGATGGCGGGGGACGGCCGGTCCGTCGTGGCGGACTTCGGCATCGGCCGTGCGCTCGGCGCGCAGTGGGGCGCGATGGGCCACGACGGGGTGCAGGCGGTGCCGGGGACGAGGTCGTTCACGCTCGCCGAGGCGCTGCGCACCCGGCTCCCGGTCTCGGGGTGCGTGAACGTCGACGCCGCCTCGGTGGTGCGCCGGGGCGGCGCCCCGTCGGGTGCGCACAGCGACATCTGTCATCGCGAACTGGCCCAGGTGGTGCTGGCGGCGGGCCGCGTCAGGTGACCCGCCGCCGTTCAGGGCCTGACCGGCGGATCACGCCGGACAGGCCCTGAGCGCCGATCGCCCCTAGGGGCGGTCCCGGCGGCGCCGCTCGGCGCTCACCGGTGCGAGGTGTACTCGACGACCTGCTGGAAGGTCGGCCGGTTCTGCCAGGTGATCTTGCCGTGCTTGATGCCGCCGAGCGTCCGCTGGACGATCGAGTCGGCGCACCACTGGTCACCCGCCGAGCACTGGTCGTCGCCGGGGTACACGGTCGACGCGCTCTTGCCGGCCGCCTCCTTCAGCGAGCCGATCAGGGCGTCCCGGCAGGCGGTGAGGCTGCCCCCGCCGCAGTACGTCTGCGGCAGGCCGCCCTGCACGGACTCCCCGAGCACTGCCCGGATGTCCTTGTCGACATAGCTCCACCAGCCGTACTGGAAGGAGCTTCCGGCGTGCGAGCCGGTCGGTCCGTGCCCGGCGGACGGTGCTTCGTCGACGGGGAGGTTGTTGCCGAACGCGGTGTACAGGTCGCTGCCGAGCCCCGGCTGGAACTCCGCCTTCACCAGCAGCGGCCACCAGGCGTCCAGGATGCGGATCGCGTCGGCGTCGGCGTAGGTGTGCGAACCCGCGGAGGTCTCCTTGCGCCTGGCGCCCGCCGTCACCCAGGCGGACAGCTTGCTCACGGCCGCGGCGGCCGTGGAGTCCGTGACCGGGGAGCTGTTGACGACCTTGAGCAGGTCGGGGAGCACGTCCTCGGCGCGCAGATCGGCGAGTGCCGCGTCGGCCATCGCCTTCACCAGCGCGGACCTGGTCACTCCGCCCGCCGCGACCAGCTTGGACACCCGGTCCTCCAGCAGGTCGCCGCGGTGCACCGAGCCGTCGCCCCAGGAGGCCGTGGTGTAGTCCTTGGCCTGCTTGTTGTTCCAGGAGATGTAGTAGTCCTGGTCCACCGAGTTGGGGTGCGCGGACGCCGGGGTGTAGGAGGCGGTGTTGGTGGCCGGGTCCCAGTTCTGCCACTCGTACGCGGCCTGCGCCCACACCGGGAACTCAGCGTCGACGCCGCCCGCCCGCACCGGGTTGTCACCGCTGTTGTAGTAGGCGGTGTGCGCCGAGTCGGCGTAGAACCAGTTGAAGGTGTAGTTGATGTTCTGGACCGCGCTCTGGAAGGTGGCCGGACTCTTCACGAAGTCGGGGTCGTTGAGCATCTGGAAGCCGATGATCGAGTCGGCCTCGTGCATGTAGGAGGAGCGCAGGGTGGTGTACGCGACCTTCTTGCCGCCCACGGTCGCACGGTAGGCCACGGGACCGTACTTGGTGCGGTAGACCTGCATCCGGTACGACCCGGCGGCGGTGCCGTCGGCGGTGGTCGGCTTCCAGGAGTTGGTCCGCTCGACCTTGTCCATCGCCGTGCAGGTGCCGTGGTACAGGTAGTGGTAGTCGTCCTGGCACAGTTCGACGGCGTAGGTGTCGATGATGTCCTGGCCGGAGGTCGTCGCGCTCCAGGAATAGTCCTGGCCGCGGCCGAGTTCGACGTACATGCTCAGGCCCGCGAAGGAGGCGCCGCGGGCGCTCAGGCCCGGGCCCTGGATCTCCTGGAGCATGAGGAGCTGTGGCGCGAAGTAACCGGTCTGGGGGCCGAAGACGGCGATCGGGTGGCCGCTCGCCGTGTGCTTGCCGCTGACCACGAGGGCGTTGGACATGCCGCGCCTGGCGGAGGTGAGCGCGGTCGTGGCGGCCGCGGCCGAGGTGCTGGTGGCACTCGCGCCGGCCGCGCTGCCGGTACGGTCGTAGACCAGCGGCTCCTGGGCCACCGAGCCGGCGTCGGGCAGGGCCTGGCCCTGCGCGCTGTCGGGCTTGGAGGCGTACGGGAAGCTCTCGCCGTTGTGCACGGTGAGCGCGGCTTCGGGGTCGTTGCGCTCGCGGAAGGACTCCCAGACCTTGGTGCCCTCGGTGACGCCGTACTTGGACTGGGCGGCGAGCAGCGAGATGGCGTTGTTGACCTCTCCGCCGCCTCCCGAGCCGAACAGCGAGCCGATGACGGAGGCCAGCGCGACCAGGTCGGTGAGCTTGAAGTGGTCGATGGTGCCGGCGTTGGTGATGGAGTCCTTGTGGCCGGTCAGGACGTATTCGCCGGGGAAGTAGCGGCCGCTGTCCGAGGCGTCGATGTAGGCGTTGACGCCGTCGATGTAGGCGTTGGCGTCGGCGAGGGCCTGGACCCCGCGGGCTCCGGCCTTGCTGGTCGCGCTGTCGATCTGGGCCTGCAGATCGGCCTCGGTGTAGGGCGCGTTGCGCCAGAACTCCTGCTCCAGTCCCTGGTTGGAGGCCGCGCCGCCGGCGAAGCTGGTGAGCTGGCCGCGTCCGACGTGCCGGAAGACGTCCATGAGCCACAGCCGGTCCTGGGCCGCCGCGTACCCGGCGCCGTACTCGGTGCCGTAGCGGGTGGTGCCGGTGATGTGCGGGACGCCCTTCTTCTTGTCGCGGACGATCGTCACGTCGGTGCGGCCGCCGGGCTTGGTGGTCGACTCGACCTGGTTGGAAGCGACGCCGAAGGAGGCGTCGTTGAAGAAGTCGTTGATCTTGGCGTCGGTGAGCGCGGAGTAGCCGGAGGGCAGGCTGCCGTAGGGGCCGAGCTGGTCCTCGGCGTGAGCGGGCTGGGTTCCGAAGGCCTGGTTGAGCAGGATCTGGGCGAGGGTGGCGTTGCCGTTCTCACCGGGCGGCAGGATGTCGGAGCACTGACCGCCGCAGTAGTCGTTCGCGGCGGCCTCGGCCGAGGTGTCGGCGGCGGCCGCAGGGGAAAGCGGCGACAAAAGACCGGCAATGAGCACGCATAGGGATGCCGCCTTGAGGAACTTGGGGAATCTGCGGGGAGTTCTCAGTCTGTCCAAGGTGGTGCGTGGGGTGCTCGGTGGCATGTCAGCTCCTACCGACGGGGGGTGGGCCGGACGTTACCGCCGGTATCCCCGAGTTTGAAGATGAACATGCGTCAGTTTTTGGGATTCACAGCGAGTGAGGGCGTACCGGCGGTCCGGCGGACGGACGGCCGGCGGCGACGGGAGGCGTGGTCGGGACACTCGGCGGGTGGCTCGCGGGGGGTCGTCGAAAAATTGGATGGAGCCGAATCGCTTGTCGATACGTCTACTCGACGACGTCCGTACGGGACGGCGCCGAAGTGACCGGAGTACAGGTGCAGGTGTGACGGAGGTGCAGGACGATGGCCGGTTTCCGGAGTCTGGCGAGACAGGCGCGAGATCCGAGGTGTGATCTGGCGCTGCGGCGGTACTCACTGCGCAAGTGCCTGGAGCGGTTCGCCCCTTACGGGCATCGGGCGACCTGGGACCATCTGTGTTCCCGGGCCGGGTTCGACCCGGAGGACCGCTCCCCCGATCCGGCGCGGCTCGTGGCCGCACTGGACGAACTGGAGGAGGCCCGCTCCGTCTGGCTCGCCTACGAGGTCGCGTTCGCGCAGCGTCGCAAGAAGGAGAAGCACGACGGGCTGCGCAGGCCGGGCAGTGTCGACGACTGGCACCGGCTGACCTGGGGCGGCTTCGGTGTCGCCTGGTGCGACGACCCCCGTGTCCACCCCCATGAACCACTGGCCGAGGTGCTGCGCCGGCTGATCGCGGCACTGGAGCGCGAACCGGGCACCGTCTGCCCCGTGTGCGCCGGTGAGCGCCTTGTCTGGATGTACGAACTGGCCCACGAACCGTCGTCGGGTCCCGTCTGCACGAGCTGCGGAATCGTGGTGCCGCGGCCCGTCCTGACCCCGGAGGCGCTGGCCGACGCCAGGCGCGGCCGGCTGCTCGTGTCCGCGTGAGTGCCCCGTCCGGCCGAGCCGGGCCGGGCGGCGGACCCAGGGGGTGAGCCGCCGGCCGCGGAAGGTCCGTGGCCTGGCGCGTACTTGCCGCAGCACCGGGTCGGCCGGGAGTGTCCCGCGCCGACGGGGGACTCGGTGCGGCTCCGTGCGGACGGAGCCCGGACCGGCACGGCGCCACCGTCGTGCCGATGCCGCCCGGACGACGGTCCGGCCGACGGCCGGTGCTCTCTTCGTCCGGGCCGCGGCCGAGGCGGTGGTCCGCCCCCGTGCGCTACGACGCCGGATCCGGACCGGGCTGCGAGGTGTCCTCTGTCGCCCACGAGGACCGCACCCGACTGATGCCGACGGCCGCCCGACTGGCGCGGGCGTGCGCCGGGATCGCGGTGACGGTACCAGCCGTAAAACCGCTGGCTCCAGCCGTTTCTCCCGCGGACAGTTGGGGGCGATGAAGAACCCCTGAGCGACCCCTGGAGTCCCCCATGTCGACGCTGCGCGTCACCGCCGAAGTGCTGACCGTCCACGAGCATCCGAACGCCGACGCGCTCGAACTGGCCCAGGTGGGTCTGTACCGGGCCGTGGTCGCCAAGGGCGCGTACCGCACCGGCGAGTGGGCGCTCTACATCCCGGAGCAGTCGGTGCTGCCGGCCCCGCTGATCGAGGAGCTGGGGCTGACCGGACGTCTGGCGGGCAGCTCGTCGGACCGGGTCAGGGCGGTGCGGCTGCGCGGCGAGCTGTCGCAGGGGATCGTGTGCCGCCCGAAGGCGCTGGCGGACGTGGACCTGGCGCGGGCCGCCGAGGACGGCACGGACTTCGCGGAGTTCCTCGGCATCGTGAAATGGGTGCCTCCGATCCCGCCCACGATGAACGGCGATGTCGAGGCGGCGCCCGATCTGCTGCCCTGGGTCGACATCGAGAACATCCAGCGGTACCCGGACATCTTCACGCCGGGCGAGCCCGTCGTCGTGACGGAGAAGCTGCACGGCTCGGCCTGTCTGCTGACCTACCTCGCCGACGAGGGCCGCGTCCATGTGTCCTCGAAGGGCTTCGGCTCCAAGTCCCTGGCGCTGAAGGAGGATCCACGCAATCTGTACTGGCGCGCGGTGCGCGGGCACGGTGTCGCGGAGGCGGCCGCCGGGATCGCCGAACGGCTGGGCGCACGCCGTGTCGGCATCTTCGGCGAGGTGTACGGGGCCGGTGTGCAGGACCTGTCGTACGGCGCCGACGGCCGCCGCGAGACGATCGGTTACGCCGTGTTCGACGTGTCCGCGGAGATCGACGGCGAGGTCCGCTGGCTGGACGCGCAGGAGCTGCTGGCGGGCGAACTCCCCCTCGCACCAAGGCTGTACGAGGGGCCGTACGACGTCGAGCGCGTCCTGGAGACCGCCTCCGGCCGGGAGACCGTGTCCGGGCGCGGGCTGCATCTGCGCGAGGGGGTCGTGATCCGGCCCGGGGCTCCGGCTCCCGGCGGACCGGAGGGGACCTTCGTCGCCGCCGAGCGGTACAGCCCGGTGACGGGAGGACGGGCGATAGCGAAGGCGGTCAGCCCGGCCTATCTGACCCGCAAGGGCGGCACGGAGTACGAGTGACGTGCTCGCGGGCAGGGCGAGGCGGCTGACGCGTCGGGGGCGGGGCTGTCGAGGACCACGCGTCAGCGGCAGTCCCCCGCCGCCGGTTCCCGGCGCGGCCCGGGTTCGCACGCGGCCGCCGGCCCACGCTCCCGGGGAGCCGGCGCCGGCTGCGTTCCGGCCCGCTCCACCATGAGGCGGGAGCCGGCCCGGCGCTCGCCGAGGACGTCGTCGGGGTTGGAGAGCACACAGGTCTCCAGGGAGAGGCAGCCGCAGCCGATGCAGTCCGTGAGGTGGTCGCGCAGCCGGCCGAGCTGTTTGATGCGCTCGTCCAGTTCGGAGCGCCAGGCCCGGGACAGCCGGGCCCAGTCCTCCCGCGTCGGGGTGCGCTCCTCGGGGAGCTCGGCGAGCGCCTCGCGGATGGTGGCCAGCGGGATGCCGACGCGCTGGGCGGCCCGGACGAAGGCGACCCGGCGCAGCGCGTCACGGTGGTAGCGGCGCTGGTTGCCCGTGGTGCGGCGGCTGCTGATCAAGCCCTTGGACTCGTAGAAGTGCAGGGCGGAGACGGCCGCGCCGCTGCGGGCCGACAACTGTCCGACGGTCAGCTCGTGGACCGTCTCGGGGATCTGGGGCACTCCTCCAACCTACCCACCGCGCCACGTGTCCGGTCCGTTGACATGCGCCGCCCGGCCGACCATGCTAAGCAGTCGCTTAGACTATGAGATGCGGGAGGCCAGGGACATGGCAGAGCCGAGGACGTTCGCGACGGTCGACGAACTGCGGGGCGCCGTGGGCGAGCAGCTGGGACACACGGACTGGGTCGAGATCGAGCAGAAGCGCATCGACCTCTTCGCGGAGGCCACCGGCGACCACCAGTGGATCCACGTCGACCCCGAGAAGGCCGCGACGGGTCCGTTCGGCACCACGATCGCCCACGGCTATCTCACCCTGTCGCTGCTGCCGCTCTTCGGCCCGCAGCTGATCAGCGTCGAAGGCGTGAAGATGGGCGTCAACTACGGGACGAACAAGGTCCGTTTCCCCGCCCCCGTTCCGGTCGGCTCGCGGCTGCGTGCCACCGGGACGATCACCGCGGTGGACGACGTGCCCGGTGGCGTGCAGGTCTCCCTGGCCTTCACCGTGGAGCGCGAGGGCGGCGACAAGCCGGTCTGCGTCGCGGAGTCGGTCTCTCGTTACTACCTCTGAACCGCGTGCGGGTCGGGCCCGGCACCGGCGCGTGCGGGTCGGGCCCTGCGCATGCGGGTCGGACCCGGCGTGTACGCGTCCGCCGGCCCGGCCCCGGCCGAGTCCGGGGACGGGCACAGGACCGGCCGGGCCCTACTCCTTGAATCCCACCATCCGCCGGACCAGGTCGGCGTAGAGCGCGCCGACCTCGTCGGGCGTGCGGGGGCCCTCGACGTTGAACCAGCGGGCCACGTCGATGCACAGGGACAGTACGGCGACGGTGGTGCCGGGGACGTCCGGGACGTCGAACTCGCCGGTCGCGACACCGTCCTGGATGATGCCGCGGACCTCCGCGTCGACCTGCCGGCGCAGCGCGATGATCTCCGCGCGGGCGTCGGGGCCGAGGGCCTCCAGCTCGTACTGGACGACGCGGGCCGTGGTGTGCTGGCCCGCGTGCCACCGTACGAAGGAGCGCACGGCGTCGGAGAGCCGTTCGGCCGCCGTGCCCTCGGCCTCGGCGGCGGTGCGCACGATGTCGAGCGCCTTGTCGTGGCCGATCCGGCTGATCCGGTGGAGCAGCTCTTCCTTGGTCTTGTAGTGGATGTACAGCGCGGCCGGGCTCATGCCCGCGCGGCCCGCGATGTCCCGGGTCGTCGTCGCGTGGTACCCGCGCTCGGCGAAGGCCTCCACCGCGGCCACGAGCAGCCGCCGCGCCGCGTCAGGGGTCACCTCGGACCACGGCTGCATCTCGCCGCCGGTCGTCTCCTGCGCCGCACTCATCGCTGTTCGCCCCTTCTTCACTGACAGGGTGAACACCATACCCCCGAACCTGAGCGAGCGCTTAGCGCCTTCGGCCAGGTCATGGCCGCGCGGGGATCAGAGCTTCTCGAACGGGTCGTACACCCGGGTGCCGGGACGGCCCCCGTCCTGGCGGTCGCGGATCACCTTGGCGAGCGTGAAGGAGGACGTCACCAGATAGAGGACGGCGATGGCCAGGAAGCCCCGTACCCACGCGTCGGCCTGGAGCTTGAAGATGCCGAGCGCGGTGGCGGCCATCGCGACGGAGAAGGAGGCCACGGCCTGTCCGTAGAAGGCGGCCGTGTTCTGCTGTTTGACGGGTGTCTCGGTCATGGGACAAGGGTCGGCGGATGCGGCCGCCGCCACATCCGCCCTCGTACTCAGGCACGTACTCAGAGTCAGAACGCCGAGACACCCGTCAGGGCGCGCCCGATGACCAGTTTCTGTATCTGGCTGGTGCCTTCGTAGAGGGTCATCACCCGGGCGTCGCGCAGGAGTTTGCCGACCGGGTACTCGTCGATGTAGCCGTAGCCGCCGTAGACCTGGAGGGCGTTGTTCGCCGCGCGCACGGCGGCCTCGGAGGCGAAGAGCTTGGCCTTGGAGGACTCGGTCGCGAACGGCAGTCCGCGGTCGACGAGGTCGGCGACCCGCCAGGTCAGCAGCCGCGCCGCGTCCACGTCGACGGCGATGTCGCTGATCAGTTCCTGGACGAGCTGGTGGTGGGCGATCGTCTTGCCGAACTGCTCCCGCTCGGTCGCGTACGTCACCGCCGCTTCCAGGGCGGCCTGGGCGATGCCGACGCAGCCCGCGGCCACCGACATCCGGCCCTTCGCGAGTGCCGACATGGCCACCGTGAAGCCCTTGCCCTCGGGGGCCAGCATGGCGCTCGCCGGCACGCGTACGTCCTCGAAGGCGAGTTCGGCGGTGGCCTGGCCGCGCAGCCCGAGCTTGCCGTGGATGGTGCGGCGGGTCAGACCGGGGGTGTCGGTGGGCACCAGGAAGGCGGAGACGCCCTTGTGGCCCGGGCCGTCGGTGGAACGGGCGAAGAGCAGCACGACATCGGCCCAGGTGCCGTTCGTGATGAACATCTTGCTGCCGTTGATCACATAGTCGTCACCGTCGCGCACGGCCCGCGTCGACAACTGGCCCGCGTCGGAGCCGGTGCCCGGCTCGGTGAGCCCGAAGCAGCCGACGTACTCGCCGGAGGTCAGCCCCGGCAGCCAGCGCCGCTTCTGCTCCTCGCTCCCCCAGGCGGCGATCGACTTGGCGACAAGCCCGAGCGAGACGGAGACGATCCCGCGCACGGAGGAGTCACCGCGCCCGAGTTCCTCGGTGACCAGACAGTACGCGAGGTGGTCGCCGCCGCTGCCGCCGTACTCCTCGTCGATGGTGAGGCCGAGGAAGCCGACCTCGCCGAGCTTCTTCACGATGGACCGGTCCACGTCCTCCGCGCGGTCCCACGCGACGACGTGCGGGGTGATCTCGCGGTGCACGAAGTCCTTGGCGAGCTGCCGGACGGCGGTCTGCTCATCGCTGAGCCCAAGGTTCATGCCGGGTCACCCCACAGGTAGCTGACATCGGATAGCGGACTTTGAAAGCCGTACATTTAAATTAGCACTGCTAGTTTGTTGGCGCAGCCCTACTATGTGCGCCATGGCCCGACCGCGCAAGCCCCTCCTCAGCACCGACCGCATCGTCGAGGCGGCACGGTCGCTGGTGGACGCCGAGGGTCTGGCGGCCGTCTCGACCCGCCGGCTCGCGGCGGAACTCGGGGTGAGCGGGCCCTCCCTCTACAACCACTTCCGCACCAAGGACCAGATCCTGGAGGCGGTCGCGGACTCGGTGAGCGCCCAGGTCGAGCTGTCGATGTTCCAGGACGGCCGCGACTGGCGGACCGCGCTGCACGACTGGGCCGTCTCCTACCGCGCCGCCCTGCGCGACCACCCGAACATCGTCCCGGTCCTCGCGCGCGGACCGGGCCGCAGGCCGGCCGGGCTCCGGCTCGCCGACGCCGTCTTCGGCGCCATGGTCGAGGCGGGCTGGCCGCCGGCCCAGGCCACCTCGATCGGGGCGCTGATGCGGTACTTCATCATGGGGTCCGCGCTGGGTTCCTTCGCCGGCGGCTTCGTGGACGACGAGAGCGCCTACGACCCGGACGACTATCCGCACCTGGGGCAGGCGCACCTCCTCGCCGAACAGCAGGAGAAGATCGACGAGCGGGCCTTCGAGACGGGACTCGGCGCGCTGCTGGACGGCCTCGCCGTGCAGTACGCGAGGCTGGTCCGGGAGGGCTGAGCGGGCCGGTCCCCGGCACGGCACCGGGCTCGGCTCCACACGCGACGCCGGGCTCGGACGTGCGCCGACCTGCGCGTCCGAAATCCGCGCGACCCACGGCCGCGGCCCGCCTAGCCTCGGGGCATGATGAACACCTTCCCTGTCGCACCGCCCGGTCGGCGTGCGCAGTTGCTCGCCGCCGGTGCGGCGGCCGTCACCGTCGGCCTGTGGGCCTCCGCGTTCGTCTCGATCCGCAGCGCGGGCGCCGCGTACTCGCCCGGCGCGCTGGCACTGGGGCGACTGCTCGCGGGAGCCCTCGTACTCGGAGCCGTGTGCGTGGCGCGCGGCGAGGGGCTGCCGCCGCGCGGCGCCTGGCGCGGGATCGCGATATCCGGGGTGCTGTGGTTCGGCTTCTACATGGTGGCTCTGAACTGGGGCGAGCAGCAGGTGGACGCCGGTACGGCGGCGCTGGTGGTGAACATCGGCCCGATCCTGATCGCCCTGCTCGGCGCGCGGCTGCTGGGGGACGCGATGCCGCCGCGACTGCTGGCCGGTATGGCGGTGTCGTTCGCGGGCGCGGTCGCGGTGGGGCTGTCGATGTCCGGTGGCGGTGGTTCCTCGGTGCTCGGTGTCGTGCTGTGCCTGCTCGCCGCCGTCGCGTACGCCGGCGGGGTCGTCGCGCAGAAGCCCGCGCTCGGGCGCGCGAGTGTGCTCCAGGTGACGACCTTCGGCTGTCTGGTCGGGGCCGTGATGTGTCTGCCGTTCGCGGGTCAGCTCGTCCACGACGCGGCCGACGCACCCGTCTCCGCGACCCTCAACATGGTGTACCTGGGCGTCTTCCCGACCGCGCTGGCTTTCACGACGTGGGCGTACGCCCTCGCCCGGACGAGCGCCAGCCGCATGGGCGCGACGACGTACGCGGTGCCCGCCCTCGTGGTGCTGATGTCCTGGCTGTTCCTCGACGAGGTCCCGGGGCTGCTGACGCTGGCGGGCGGGGTGCTGTGCCTGGCGGGTGTGGCGGTCTCGCGCTCCCGGCCGCGCCGGGGGCAGGCGTCGGCGGAGCCGCCCGTACCGGGTGCCGCCGCCGGACCGGCCGCCGTGCCCGATGCGGCACCCGCGCCGGCCCCGACGGCGGCTCCGGCGCCCACGACGGCCCCGGGGACGGGGAACCGGACCGGACAGGGCTGACACCGGGCCGCCTCGGGACCCGGACTCCCGTCCGCCCGAGGCGGCCCGCAGGTGCCGGCCGCGGCGGGTGGCTCTAGAAGACCACCAGGGCCCGGCCCCCCTTGCCCGCGATCATGTTGTCGAAGGCCGCGGGGATACCGTCCAGGGCGATGTGGTCGGTGACCAGGCCCCCGAGGTCGAGACGGCCCGCGCGTACGTGCTCGGCGAGCACCGGGAGATCGCGGGCCGGGTCGGAGTTGCCGTACACGCAGCCGGCGAGGGTCCTGCCCCAGTGGAAGATCTCCAGGGCGTTGAAGGTGACCTGCTGGTCCTTGCCGCCGATGCCGACGACGGTGGTGCGGCCACCGCGCCGGGTCGACTCCCAGGCGGTCCGGATGGTGACGGCGCGGCCGACGCACTCGACGGCGACGTCGACGCCCTGCTTGCCGGTGAGGGCGCGGATCTCGCGGGCGGTGGTGTCGGAGGCGACGACGTAGTCGGTGGCGCCCGCCTCACGGGCGAGTGACTCCTTCTCGGGCGAGACGTCGACCGCGACGATCTTCGAGGCGCCCGCGATCCGGGCGGCCTGGAGGGCGGCGAGCCCGACCCCGCCGGCCCCGAACACGGCGACGGTCTCGCCGGGCCGGACCTTCGCCGAGTTGTGGACGGCGCCGTATCCGGTGAGGACCGCGCAGCCGAGCAGGGCGGCGTCGGTGAGCGGGATGCCGTCGGGGACGGGCAGGAGGCAGGACACCGGGACGACCGTCTCCTCCGCGAACGCGGCGACGTTCAGGCCGGGGTACAGATCGCTGCCGTCGGAGGCGCGGCGGGCGTACACGGTGCCGGCGCCGGTGAGCGCGTCGGCGCACAGCCACACCTCGCCCAGCGAGCAGGCGTGACAACTCCCGCAGGATGGAGCCCAGTTGAGGACGACACGGGAGCCCGGGGCGACCTGGGTGACACCCTCGCCGACGGCGACGACGGTGCCGGCACCCTCATGGCCGAGCACGGCGGGTACCGGCACCCGCATGGTGCCGTTGGACAGGGACAGATCGGAGTGACAGACCCCGGCGGCGGCGAGTCTCACCCGGACCCGGCCCGGCCCGGGGTCGGGGAGTTCGATCTCGGCGATCTCCAGCGGGGCACCCACGGCGGGAAGGACGGCGGCGCGAACCACGTGAACGCTCCTAGAACTGGAGGGACTTGGTCTGGAGGTACTCGGACAGTCCGTGGGCACCGAGTTCGCGCCCCACGCCCGACTGCTTGTAACCCCCGAAGGGGGCCAGGGGGTTGAAGCGTCCCCCGTTGATGTCGACCTGGCCGGTGTCGAGCCGCCGCGCGAAGGCGACCGCCTCGGACTCCTCGCCCGCCCACACCGCGCCCGCGAGCCCGTAGACGGTGCCGTTGGCGATCCGCAGGGCGTCCTCGGTGTCCTCGTAACGCAGGATCGACAGGACGGGGCCGAAGATCTCCTCCTGGGCGATCGTCATCCGCTCGGTGACGTCGGCGAAGACGGTGGGGCTGACGAAGTAGCCCTGTTCGCGGGGGGATTCGGGGCCGCCCGCGACGAGCCGCGCGCCCTCGGCGACGCCCTTCTCTATGTAACCGCGCACCCGGTCACGCTGCTTGGCGTTGACGACGGGGCCGATGCGGTCGCCGTACTTCGCGGCGGCGGCCGCGGCCAGCTCGACCGCCTCGTCGTAACGCTCGGCGGGGACCAGCATGCGGGTCCACGCGCTGCACGTCTGGCCGGAGTTGGACATCACGTTGGCGACGCCGACGTTCACGGCCTTGGCGAGGTCGGCGCTCGGCAGGATGACGTTCGCGGACTTGCCGCCGAGTTCGAGGGCGACGCGCTTGACCGCGGCGCCCGCGGTCGCGCCGATGCGCCGGCCGACGGCCGTGGAGCCGGTGAAGGAGACGAGGTCGACGTCCGGGTGCTCGGCGAGCGCCTGGCCGGCGACCGGGCCGAGGCCGGTGACGAGGTTGAAGACACCCGCCGGGACGCCCGCCTCGGCCACGGCTTCGGCGAAGAGCTGGGCGGTGAGCGGGGTGTCCTCGGCGGGCTTCAGCACCACCGTGCAGCCCGCGGCGAGCGCGGGGGCGACCTTGGCGACGATCTGGTGCAGCGGGTAATTCCAGGGCGTGATCGCGCCGACGACGCCGACGGGCTCCTGGTAGACGGTCGAGTTGCCGACCTTCTCCTCGAAGGCGTACGTCGCCGCGAGCTCGGCGTAGGAGCCGGCGACCAGCACCGGGACGCCCGCGTGCACCGCCTGGGAGAACGCGAGCGGCGCTCCCAGCTCGGCGGTGACGGTCTCGGCGATCTCGTCCTTGCGGGCGGCCAGCACGTCCCTCAGGGCGGACAGGCGGGCGGCGCGTTCGGCGGGCGGGGTGGCGGCCCAGCCGGGGAACGCGGCACGCGCGGCGCGCACGGCGGTGTCGACGTCCAGGGCCGTGCCCGCCGGGACCTGGCCGATCACCTGCTCGTCGACCGGGTTCACGACCTCGATCGTGTCCCGTCCGGCCGCGGGGCGCCACGCCCCGTCGATGTACATGCCGTCATGTGCCTTCATCGTGTTCCTCCCGGGCGGGGGCAGCGTCGTCCGGACCCTAAACTAGCGATGATAGTTTTGCGGCGCCAGGGTGACCTTCCGCACCGCAGGTCACGGGCACCGGCCCCGCGCGGAGTCCGCACCCCGCACACCCCGCGCACCCCGGGGAGTCACTCCTCCAGGTCGGGAAGCCGCTCCGGTGCCGGGCAGATCCGTTCGCCGCTCCGGTCGAAGACGAACAGGTGGGCGAGGTCCACGAGGAGCGGGATCTGCATGCCGTGGCGGAGTTCGATGTCGGGCGTGGTGCGGACGACGAGATCGCCGGGCAGCCGCCCCTCGGGTGGTGTCTGCCCGGGGTGATCGGCCTCGTCGTCCGAGGGGTGGTCGAGGACGACGACCGGTCCGGCCCGCAGCGCCCCGGCGCGCCCCCGCAGCCGGTCCAGGACGGTGCCGGCGTCACGGCGCCGTCGTCGCGTCGGGCGGGACGGGCGCGGCGACTCCAGGTCGGGCACGACGGCCGGCCGGGAGCCCGTGTTGAAGTGGACGAGGACCTCGTGCCCCTGGAACTCCACATGCTCGACCAGACCGGTGATCGCCACCTCGCCCGGTCGGGCATCGGACGCCCTGGCGAGCCGTATGGCCTCGGAGCGCAGCCCGACGATCACCTCACGGCCCTGCTGCACCCGGAGCAACTGGTGGTCCAGACAGAGGGGTTCGGGCAGCCGTAGGTACTGCTTGCCGAGACTGATCGTCATGGCGCCGTCGAGCGGGGCCCGGACCAGGCCGCGCAGCAGGTTGATCCGCGGGGTGCCGATGAAGGCGGCGACGAAGACGTTCGCGGGCAGCCCGTAGACCGTGCGGGGCGTGCCCAGTTGCTGGAGGACTCCGCCGCGCATCACGGCGACGCGGTCACCGAGCGACATGGCCTCGGCCTGGTCGTGGGTGACGTAGACCGTGGTCGCGCCGAGGTCCCTGGTGAGCTGGGAGATCTCGGCCCGCAGGTGGTTGCGGAGTTTGGCGTCGAGATTGGACAGCGGTTCGTCCATCAGGAAGGTGGAGGGGTGGCGCGCTATCGCCCGGCCCATCGCGACGCGCTGCCGCTCGCCGCCGGAGAGCTGGCTGGGGAAGCGGTCGAGGAGGTCCTGGATACCGAGCATCCGGGCGGTGGCGTCCACCCGGGCCCGGGGATCCTCGCCGGGTGTCTCGATCCGCAGCGGGAAGCCGATGTTGTCGCGGCTGGTCATGCTCGGATAGAGGGCGAAGTTCTGGAACACCATCGCCATGTTCCGCTCGGAGGGCGGCAGGTCGTTGGCGTACTCGCCGTCCAGGCGCACCTCGCCCTCGGTGACCTCCTCCAGTCCCGCGATCATCCTGAGCACGGTCGACTTGCCGCAGCCGGAGGGACCGAGCAGCACGAGGAATTCGCCGGGCCGGATGTCCAGCGAGAACCGTTCCACGGCACGGGGCCCGCGGGCGTACGACTTGCTGACGTGGTGCAGGGAGATGGCGCGTGTCATGACAGGTGCCCCCGGGGGCGTGCAAGGCGCTGGTGCTCCGCGGCCGGTCGTCCCGCACGGGTCGTACGGGACCTTGAGTCACGGAAGCTAACGGACCGCACACGTCCGGGGGAAGACACGTGGCGGTATCGGACGGGCGGGTTCGGTACGGGCGGAAACGGACGATCGGATACCGGTCGGGCCGGGACCGGGCACGGGAATCCTTCGCCGCAACTCCGGTCCGCCGCACCGCGGTTCGCCTCACCGGGGGCCGGCCCGCCCCAGGATCTGCGTGAGGTGGGCGAAGGCGATGACGTTGGCGGCGTATCCGGACCTGTGGTCGTAGGCGCCGCCGCAGGTGATCAGCCGCAGTTCGGGGCGCCCCCGGCTGCCGTACACCTCCTGGTCGGGGAACTGCGCCTTCGCGTACGTACGTACGACGTCCACCGTATAGACGGCGGTCCGCCCGTCCACGCGCCGCGCCTCGACGCGCGCGCCGGGACGGATCCGTTCGAGCGGGGCGAAGACGGCGGGTCCCGTCCGGGTGTCGCGGTGGCCGACGACGAGGGCCGTACCGCGTTCGCCCGGCGTGGGACCGTCCGTGTACCAGCCGACGGGCTTCGGATCGTCCACGGGCGGCGCGGCGAGCCGTCTTCGGCGGTCCAGCCCGAGACCGATGACCTGTGCGTCGACGCCGAGGGAGGCAATGCGCAGGCGGACGGCCCGGGAGCGGGGCAGCGGTGCGGGCGGGGACGCGGGCCGGGCCGCCCGGCGGGCGGGCGGGGACGGATGCCGCCGCGCTCCGCGCGCGCCGCCGCCGGGGCGGGCGTCCGGCGTGTGCCGGGTGCCCGCCTTGCCGGCCGGAGCCCGGGAGGCGGCGCCGTCGTCGCGTACGGCGCCGGACGCCACCGTCCCGGCGGGCTCACCGTCCCCCGCCCACCAGACGCCGCCCGCCACCAGTGCGACGGTGACCACCAGGGTCCGCGTCAGGCGGTAGGCGCGCGTCCGGTACCAGGGCCTCCGTCGTCTACGCGGCGCCATTGCCGCGTCGGCGCAGCCGCAGGAACACGACTCCCCCGGCCACGACGAGACCCGCGGCCGCCGCACCGGCCACCGGCGAGAAGTCCCGCTCGTGAGCGAGTCCGCCGCCGCCCGCCGGAGGTCCTCCGTTGGGGCCGCCGGGGTGTCCACCCTGGTGTCCGCCCGGGTATCCGCCCGGGTGGGTGGGTGTCGCGCTCGGCGTCGTGCTCGGCGTCGTGGACGGGGACGTGGACGGGGACGTGGACGGGGACGGGGACGGACTGCCGGGGGGGCAGTCGACCCTGAAGACCTTGCTCTTGCCCGCGCCGTTCTCGCCCTGGAAATTCCAGGTCAGCTTGTACTGGCCGTCGGGCAGCGTGAGGTCCCCTGTCCAGCCGTGCCCGGACGCGGGCACGATCAGGTTGCCCGAGAGGGTGGCACCATCGGCGACAGGAGGCTGGGTCACGATGGACCAGGTGATCTGCTGTGCCCCGTCGAAGTTGAAGCCATCGAGGTAGAAAACGCAGACCTTCGGATCGTCCCGCTGGTCGTCGACCGCGGTGTTCTCGTCGTGGACCTTGACGTCGCCGTTGTCACCGGGGGCGGCGACGGCCGGGGCACCCAGGAGGGTGGTGCCCGCGACCGCGAGGGCCACGAGGGCACCGGCGCCGCGACGTGGGCCGGAGCGGTGCGAGAGGGACGAGATGGACATGCGAGTTCCTCCGAGTCAGATGATTTTCATACAAATCCCACTTCATCTGACTACCTTTCACATCCGCCCCGGAAAAGATCGCAACTGCGCCTGGCACCCCGCCAGGTATCGCTCTTCCGGCGCAAGGGCACCCCGGTCCGCCGCGGCTCGTCGCGCACCCGCTCCGGCTTCGCCGGGGACCTCGGTGCGATCCCCGGCGACAGCAGCGACAGCGCGCCCGGTGACGTCTCAGGGGCAGACCGCCAGTTCCACCGGCACCCCGTTGAGGACCGCCGTTCCGGACAGCGGGTCGAGAAGCGAGCCGTCGAGGAGCTGGTTGACGTTGACTCCCGGATCCAGGGCGGCATGGTTCATCCGGGTGCCGGGGCGGTCGTGGCCCCAGCCGTGCGGAAGGCTCACCACCCCGCGCCGTACGGTGTCGGTGACCTCCGCCGGGGCGATCACCTCGCCCCCGGCGCCCCTGACCCGCACCGCCGCCCCGTCGGCGAGCCCCAGCCGGGCGGCGTCGTCGGGGTGGATGTGCAGGGTGCAGCGGTTGGAACCGCCGGTGAGCGCGGGGATGTTGTGCATCCAGCTGTTGTTGGAGCGCAGATGACGGCGGCCGACGAGGACGATCGCCGCCGGGCGCTCGCGCAGCGCCTCGCGCAGGCGCGGCAGATCGGCGGCGATCGGCTCCGGAAGCAGCTCGACCTTCCCGCTGCGGGTCTTCAGCCGGCGCGGCAGGCTGGAGGAGAGCGGTCCGAGGTCGATGCCGTGCGGGTGCGCCAGCAGCTTGCCCAGGGTCAGGCCGTCGGAGCGGGCGCCGAAGCCGTCGCCGTACGGGCCGAGGCGCAGCATCATGTCGAGCCGGCGTTCGGGGCCGTTCTCGCCGGTGAGGGCGGCGGCGAGTTCACGCGGGTCGCGCCCGTGCACCGGGGACGCACTGTCCCCGGCCGCCTTGGCGAGGGTGCCCTCGATGACCATGGTGTCCACGGCGGACGGGTCGGCTCCGTGCATGCCGGTCGCGGCGAGGACGAGCCGGGCGAGGATCTCGGTCTCCGCCATCCGGCCCTCCTCCAGGGGGACGGCGGGGCGGTTGTAGCGGACCTGGTTGCGGACGGCGAGGGTGTTGAACGCGAAGTCGTGGTGCGCGCTCCGGGAGGGCGGGGGCGGCGGGAGCACGACGTGGGCGTGGCGCGAGGTCTCGTTCAGGTAGGGGTCGACGCTGACCATGAAGTCCAGCGATTCGAGCGCCTTGTCGAGCCGGAGGCCGTCGGGTGCGGAGAGGACGGGGTTGGCGGCGACGGCGATGACCGCGCGGACCGGGCTGCCGTCCTCGGTCGGGGTGTCGATCTCCTCGGCCAGGGCGGCCAGGGGCAGTTCGCCCTTGGCCTCCGGGTGCCGGCTCACCCGGCTGTGCCAGCGGCCGAGGGCGAAGCCGTGGCCGGGGCCCGCCGGGCGTGTCCGGTCGGTGGCGGCCGTCGGGAAGAGGGCGCCGCCGGGCCGGTCGAGGTTGCCGGTGAGGATGTTGAGGACGTCCACCAGCCAGCTGGCCAGGGTGCCGTGCGGAACGGTGCAGCTGCCGATGCGGCCGTAGACGGCGGCGGTGGGTGCGGCGGCCAGCTCGCGCGCCAGCTCCCGGATGGTGACGGCGTCCACGTCGCAGGCCGCGCTCGCCGCCTCGGGGGTGAAGTCCCGCAGCGCGTCCGGGAGTTCGTCGACACCTTGGACGTTCGGGGCGAGTGCGCCGAGGTCGACGAGCTTCTCCTCGAACAGGACGTACGCCATCGCCGCGAGGAGCATCGCGTCGGTGCCGGGGCGGATGGCCACGTGGCGGTCGGCGAGCTTGGCCGTGCGGGTGCGGCGCGGGTCGATGACGGTCAGCGTGCCGCCGCGGGCCCGCAGCGCCCGGAGCTTGCCGGGGAAGTCGGGGGCCGTGCACAGACTCCCGTTGGACTCCAGCGGGTTGGCGCCGATGAGCAGCAGGTGGTCGGTGTGGTCCAGGTCCGGCACGGGGATCGCGTTGGCGTCGCCGAACAGCAGTCCGCTCGACACGTGCTTGGGCATCTGGTCGAGCGTGGAGGCGGTGAAGACGCTGTGCGTGCGCAGGGCGCCGAGCAGGACGGTCGGATACAGGGCGCCGGCCATGGTGTGCACGTTCGGGTTGCCGAGGACGACCCCGAGGGCGTGCGGCCCGTACCGCTCGACGACCGGGCGCAGTCCGGCGGCCACCGCGTCGAAGGCCTCCTCCCAGGTGGCCTCGCGCAGGACGCCGTCCTCACGGACGAGGGGGGTGCGCAGTCGGTCGGGGTCGCCGTCGGCGGCGCCGAAGGAGGCACCCTTCGGACAGATGAAGCCCTTGCTGAACACGTCGTCCCGGTCACCCCGGGCACCGGTCACCCGGGTGCCCTCGATGGTCAGGGTCAGCCCGCAGGTGGCCTCGCACAGGGGGCAGACGCGCAGCGCGGTTCGGGAGTCGGGGGTGGTACCGGAGGTACGGGACACGGGGTCCTCCCGGAGGGCGGTGGCTTGGGTGGCACACGGACGCGAGTGAGCATACCGACCGGTACGCATGACGGCGAGGGCCCTCCGGGCGTCCGTCGGAATTCCGCGCACCGGGTTCCCGCGCCCCGCGAGCGACGCGCCACGGACATCGCCACCCTGAGAAAGGGACGGGGATCGGGGGAGTCCGAGAGATCCGGGGGCGAGAGGTGGTCAGGGGGGCCGAGAGGTCGGGGCGAGAAGTCCGGGGTCGAAAGATCCGGGGAGTCCGAGAGATCCGGGGGGGCCGGGGGGCCGGGGGGCCGAGAGATCCGGAGGGGGTCGAGAGGTCCGGGAAATCCGGAGAATTCGGGGAGTCCGAGAACTCCCGGGGACTCCCCCTTGCACGCGCCGGACGTCGGCCGTCAGTCGAGAACCCTGGCCAGATACGCCCGCAGCAGCTCACGGGTCTCCGCGATGATCCGCTCGTCCCCCTCGGGATCGACCCGGAAGGCGAGGTGGACCAGGGTGTCGGCGCTCTCCACGGCGACCAGGAAGCAGCGGCGGAGGTCGTCGTCAGGTTCGCGGTCCAGGTAGCCGGAGAGCAGGTCGGTCAGGCGGTCGGCGACGCGGGTGTTGGGCTCGGCGTAACGGGCGCCGACGGGAATCTGGTTGCCGAAGTCGACGAGGGAGAAGCCCGGCGCGGTGCGCTTCATGGCGAGGTATTCGTCGAGCACCGCGTCCATCGCGGCCCGCCAGCCTCCCCCGCCCGCCTCGCGCAGACTCTCGGTGACGCGCTCGCTGTAGAGCTCCAGGTTGCGCTGGGCGAGCGCGTCGGCCATCGCCCGCTTGTTGCCGAAGAAGCGGTAGACGGAGCCGATGGGCACACCGGCCCGCTGGGCCACGGCCCGTGTGCTCAGCCCGTCGTAGCCCACCTCGTCGAGGAGGTCGGCGCAGGCGTCGAGGATTCTGGTCAGTCGTTCTGCGCTACGCCGTTGTACGGGCGCTCTGCGGAGCGAGGTCGCGTGGGGCACGGTCTTCATGATGCCTTTCCGACGGGGTCCGGTGAACCTCGCCCATCAGTACGCACCTCCGTGCCATGACCACTCATTTTCGGCGGGCACATCCGTGCCGTGACCACGCGTCACGCCTCGGGCCCGCCACCTGGGAGGTCCCCGGGGCCGACGGCGTCAGCCCGCCGCGGGCGACGCCGTCGAGGCGGCGGCCTCGGCCTCCGGTGTCCGCGATTCCGGGCCGGGTATCGCGCCGGAGCCCGAGGCGGTGATGTCGGCCGTGCTCTCCACGGGCTTGCCGTGGACGGCCCAGACGGTGCCGTCGTCCGCGTACAGCCGCGCGGTGATGTGGTGGGTGCCGCGCGGCACGAGGTGCCCGGCCAGGTGGTACTCGGTGGCGCGCAGCCGGGCGACGGTCCGGCCGTCGACATAGAGGTGCGCGATGCCGTGCCCGGCGACCGGAACGGCGCGCGTGCCCTCGGGCGAGAAGCGGAAGTCGCGGACGGTCAGCCGCACGTCCCAGCCGTCGGCGGAGTCCGGCTGGATCTCGATCGCGACCTCGGGTGCCCCCTTCTTGTCCACCGCACGGTAGAGCCGTCCCTCCTCGTCCGTCTCGTCGAGCAACGTGCCCACGGGCGAGGCGGAGACCGCGGTCCCCCGCTCGTGCGCATCACCGGCGCCGCAGCCCGCGGTTCCGCCGCACAGGGCGCAGACCACGAGCGCGGTGAGCAGTCCACACATCCACCGCATGTCCGGGAGCGTAGAACAAGGCCCCTTACGGCCGGATCCCCCTGAAGTCGGGTTCTTGGAGCGGCCGCACACCCTTGAGGACTAGGACCTGACCGGAGAGGTCCTAGTCCCCTGGCACATTCCGGCCAACCCTCGACCTGCCCCGGCCGGCCTCTTGCGCGGGGCGGGAGGGAATCCTACGGTGATGCATAGGAATCAGGCGCGAGGGAGCGATCATGAGCGGGGACGCGAGGAAGACGGCCGAGGGGCTGGCCTACCTCTCCGGATTCGGCAACGAACACAGCTCGGAGGCGGTCCCGGGGGCCCTGCCGCACGGCCGCAACGCGCCGCAGCGAGCACCCCTCGGCCTGTACGCGGAGCAGCTGAGCGGTTCGGCGTTCACCGAGCCGCGAGCGTCCAACCGGCGTTCGTGGCTCTACCGGATCCGGCCGTCGGCCGCGCACCCCGCGTTCACCCGCACCGACAACGGCACGCTGCGGACGGCGCCGTTCACCGAGACGGTGCCCGACCCGAACCGGCTGCGCTGGAACCCGCTCCCCGAGCCTCCCGCCGGGACGGACTTCCTCGCGGGCCTGTGGACGCTCGGCGGCAACGGCGACGCCGGTCAGCGCACCGGGATCGCGGTGCACCTCTACCACGCCAACGCGTCGATGGAGCGGGTGTTCAGCGACGCCGACGGCGAGCTGCTCATCGTCCCGGAGCGCGGCGGCCTGCTGCTGCGCACCGAGTTCGGGCTGCTGCACGTGGAACCGGGCCAGATGGCGCTGATCCCCCGGGGGGTGCGTTTCCGGGTGGAGCTTCTGGACACGGCACCGGAGGGCGGGCGCGGCCGCGGCGCCCGGGGTTATGTGTGCGAGAACTA
This sequence comes from Streptomyces sp. NBC_00659, assembly GCF_036226925.1. Lineage (NCBI taxonomy): Bacteria > Bacillati > Actinomycetota > Actinomycetes > Kitasatosporales > Streptomycetaceae > Streptomyces > Streptomyces sp. NBC_00659. The sequence continues at coordinate 2,347,078 of NZ_CP109031.1, forward strand.
CGGGGCGCCCTTCCAGCTGCCCGACCTCGGCCCGATCGGCGCCAACGGCCTCGCCAACGCCCGCGACTTCCTGGCCCCGGTCGCCGCCTACGAGGACGTCGAGGGTCCCGTCGAGGTGGTGAACAAGTTCTGCGGCAACCTCTGGACGGCGACGTACGACCACTCGCCGCTGGACGTCGTCGCCTGGCACGGCAACCATGTGCCGTACGTCTACGACCTGCATCGTTTCAATGTGATCGGCTCCATCAGCTACGACCACCCGGACCCCTCGATCTTCACGGTGCTGACCTCGCCGTCCGACACCCCGGGTCTGGCCGGTGTCGACTTCGTCGTGTTCGCGCCGCGCTGGCTGGTGGGCGAGGACACGTTCCGGCCCCCGTACTTCCACCGGAACGTGATGAGCGAGTACATGGGCCTCGTCGAGGGCGCCTACGACGCGAAGGCGGAGGGCTTCGTGCCGGGCGGCGGCTCGCTGCACAACATGATGTCGGCGCACGGTCCGGACCAGGAGACCTTCGACCGTGCCAGCGCCGCCGAGCTGAAGCCCCAGAAGATCGACGACGGTCTGGCGTTCATGTTCGAGACCCGCTGGCCGATGACCGCGACGGCCCAGGCGGCCGGGGCGGAACATCTCCAGCAGGGCTACGACGACGTGTGGAAGGGGCTCGGAAGGCACTTCCGTCCGGCCGGCTGACCTTCACCGGCCGTTGCCTTCCACGCCCGCGACCTGTACGGATACCTCGTGACCTCCTTTGCTCCGGACTCGATCGTCCTGAACCGCAAGCTGCCGCTGTGGTATCAGGTGTCGCAGTCCCTGCGTGCCTCGATACTCGGCCGCGCTCCCCGGGATCCCCTGCGCCTGCCCACCGAGGAGCAGCTCGCGGGGCACTACGGCGTGAGCGTGCTGACCATGCGGCAGGCGCTCAAGGAGCTGGAGGTCGAGGGGCTCATCACCCGGCACCGCCGGCGGGGCACGTTCATCGAGCCGAGTGCGCGGCGCGGCGCGCCCGTGCGGCTGCTCGGCTCGGTGGACGCGATCGTGGCCCAGCAGTCGGGCATGACGACCGAGCTGCTGGATCAGGGGAAGGCACCCGTTTCCGGCGAACTGGCGGAATTCTTCCCGGATGTGGCCGAGGTGGCGACGTACCACCGGCTGCGCAGCGACGAGACGACGGGCGAGCCGACCAACCACGCGCGCAACTACCTCCGGCAGGAACTGGCCGACCGTATCGACCGGGAGGATCTGATCCGCTGGCCGATGACCAAGGTGCTGCGGGACGTGCTCGGGGTCGGCATCAGCCGGATCACCGACACGGTGGAGGCCACGCTCGCGGACCCGGAGACGGCGCGTCTGCTCCAAGTGCCGCTGCTCAGCCCGATCCTGCGCTACACGGGCGTCATCCACGGCACGGACGGGCAGGCGCTGGACGTGGCGGTCATCCACTACCGGGGCGACCGCTTCTCGTTCACGGTCACCCTCGACGCGCACTGACGATGGCGTACGGGGGCGGCGCGCGGCGCCCGCGTCGTACGATGCCGGGCGTGACGCCCGACGCCGCTCCGCTGCTCGCGGACCTCATGCCGTGGTCCGTCGCACCGCCGAGGCTGGGCCGGAGGTGGCCGACGGCACCCGACCCGGCCTCCCTGAAAGCCCGCTGGGACGCCCTCGTGCGGGCCGTAGGGGAGGACCGCGAGACGCTGTTCGGGCCGACGCGGGCGCGCACGACGCACTCCGCGGTCGCCCAGCTTCCGGGCCAGTCCAGCGGGACGGGCCGCCTCGCCCGGGCGTCGGACTCCTGCCCGGCGCCGGTCCGCGTGCTGAGCGCCCCCTTCGACGAGCAGTGGCTGATTCCCGATCACCGGCTGATCGACTCGGCCCGCCCCGAACTGTGGCGGGTGGCGGACGAGGAGCAGGTGTTCACGGTCGAACAGAGCCCGGTGCCCGAGGCCTCCGGTCCGGCTCTGCTGGCCGCGTCCGTGCTGCCGTTGAGCGCGGGCCGCGGCGGGCGGGTGCGTCCGCTCTACCGGCGCCCCGGTGGCCGTGAACCGAACCTGGCCCCGGGCCTGCTGGAGCATCTGGGCTCCCGCCTCGGCGACACTCCCGCTCCCTTCGACGTCCTCGCCTGGACGATGGCGGTCGCGCGGCACGGCCGCGACGGATGCGCGGTCCCGCTCACCGCCGACCCCGAAGTATGGTCGTACGGCGTCGAGTTGGGCCGGCGCATGCTGCGGCTGATGCGCCGGGAGGGCGAGCGCCCCAAACTCCCCGGCGGCCGGCGGCCGTACGTCCGCGCGCCGCTGTCCGCCCTCCCCCAGGGCCCCCGGCCGGCCGCGGGCCCCCCGTTCACCGACCCGTACTACGACCGCGCCGAGGAGTCCCTGCACCTCGGCGACGGCAGGATCTCGCCCGTGCCGCCCGAGGCCTGGGACTTCGAGGTCGGCGGCGTACGCGTGCTGGAACAGTGGTTCGCGGCGAGGACGGGGGTGGCGGAGCCGGGCACGCTGGAGGCGATCGGCCCCGTCGGCTGGCCCCAGGCGTGGACGTCCGAACTCCTCGAACTCATCACGGTGCTCGCACTCCTCGCGGAACTGCGCCCCCAGCAGGCCGCGTTGGAACCGCGGTCACCGATCACCCGGACGGAGCTGCGCACGGCCGGGGTGCTCCCGGTCCCGGACGCGGCGCGCCGCCCGGCCTCGGTGCTCGACCACCACGAAGAGGGCCCGGAAGGCCAGTTCGCGCTGATCTAGGGCCTGTCTTCAGTTGTCGGTGGCAATCAGTGCATGACAAAAGTATTGCCGGGGGGCCATGATCCATCGCATGCAGCCAGAGCCCCTGCCCCTCGAAGGCATCACCGTCGTCGCCGTCGAACAAGCCGTCGCCGCGCCCTTCGCGACCCGGCAGCTCGCCGATCTCGGCGCCCGGGTCGTCAAGGTCGAGCGGATCGACGGCGGGGACTTCGCGCGTGGCTACGACACCGCGGCCCAGGGCCTGGCCTCGCATTTCGTGTGGTGCAACCGGGGCAAGGAGTCCATCGCCCTCGATCTGAAGGACCCGCGCGGGCTCGACGTCGTCCGCCGGCTCGTCGCGGACGCGGATGTGTTCGTGCAGAACCTCGCCCAGGGCGCGGCTGCGCGGCTGGGCCTGGACGCGGCGACCCTGTGTGCCGAGCATCCCCGGCTGATCGCCGTGGACATCTCCGGATACGGGCCGTCGGGGCCGTACGCCGGCAAACGGGCGTACGACATGCTCGTGCAGTGCGAGGCGGGGCTCGTGTCGGTGACCGGGACCCCCGGGCAGCCGGTGAAGGCGGGCATCCCGGCCGCGGACATCGCGGCGGCCATGTACGCCTTCTCGGGGGTCCTCGCGGCCCTGGTCCGGCGCGGCACGACCGGGCGCGGGGGCCCGGTCGAGGTGTCGATGCTGGACGCGCTCGCGGAGTGGATGGGGCATCCGCTGCACCACGCGATGCACGACGGGACCGCACCGGCTCGCACCGGCCTCGCCCATGCCGTCATCGTTCCCTACGACGCCTATTCGACGGCGGACGGCGGGCGCGTGCTGTTGTCGGTGCAGAACGACCGGGAGTGGCGGCGGCTCGCCCAACAGGTTCTGGGGCGGCCCGAGACGGCGGACGATCCTCGTTTCGCGACGAACGCGGCGCGGGTGGCGGACCGGGAGCGCGTGGACGCGCTGGTCGCCGAGGCGCTGGGCGCGCTGGGCACCGACGAGGCGGTGGCCCGCCTGGAGGCCGCGGGCATCGCCTGCGCGCGGCTGCGGGACGTAGGGGAGGTGGCGGAGCATCCACAGCTGGCGGCCAGGAACAGATGGCGGGAGGTGGGATCGCCGGCCGGGCCGCTGCGGGCCCTGCTGCCTCCGATCACCCTGCCGGGCGGGGCGGAGGCGCGGATGGGGTCCGTCCCGCGGCTCGGCGAGCACACAGGGGTGGTGTTGCGGGCGCTGGGCATGACGGACGCGGACGTCGCCGAGCTGCGGCGGGACGGAGTGGTGCGCTGAGCCTCACGGCCCGGTGATGGTGGTGACCCGCGCTCCGGATGTGGTGATCACCGGGGCCGCTGCCCGCCGTGGGGATGACGGACGCGGAAGGGCAGCGTTGCGCCGGTTCGGTGGAGTCGCCGGAGCGCGGGTCGAGAAGGCCGGTACCGACAGCGGTCAGCGGTCGCCGAACAGCGAGCGGCGCAGCCGCCTGAGCGGTGCGAACAGCGAGACCCGCCGCACGCGCGCACCCATGGAGCCGCTGTCGTGCGCGTGGTCACGGGTCGTGAGCTCACGCATCAGCGACGTCGCCTCGACCGTCTCGCGCTGCGGTATGGCAGGGCCACCGAGCACCGCGAGATGTCGGTCGAGGCGCGAACTGGTCGCGCTGCTCCCGCACGTGATCGCAGGGACACGCGCCCTGCTGTGCACCGTTATCTGTTCCATGTCACTCCCCACCCGTACAAGTCCACCCGGCCCGGGCAGACTAACCCTATCGCCCCCTCATGGCGCGCGTGTATCTCGGACAAAGGATTCACCTTCCCCATAAGGGGGTTGACGGTTACTCTCCGAATCCAACCGTTTCCAGGGCGAGTTGGACAACCGGCGAGGTAGTGGGCTGTTCTGAGCCCCCGTGAGGCTCGACGGTCACTGCGAGTGACGTCGCGTTCGCGTTCAGCCCGTCGGCCACGAGGGGCGTGTCGCCGTCGAAGAGACCGAGAGAACGCGGTTTCTCGTTGGGGCGCATGAGCCACAGCTGACGGACGCGTCCGCCGGAGGGCTCGCCGAGTCCGCTGAGTGTCACGACGGCGCGCCGCTCCGACGCGGAGGCCACTACTCCGATTCCGCGGCCCCGCGCGTCCCGTTCACCGGTCGCCCGCGCGTCCGGTGCCGCGAGAACGTGGGCGATCTCACGCGCCTGGGCGCGCTCCTGGTTCAGCTCGTCGCGCGCCTGGGTCGCCTGCACCGCGAAGAGCGCGGCGACGACGAGGGCCGCGGCGGCCGTGGCGGTGGCGAGCGGGGCGAACAGCGGGCGGAGCCGGGGGGCACGCGCACGGGCGGGCTGATGGGCCGGCCGCGCACGGGGCAGGTCCCGGGCCGTGTGTTCCTGCGGTGTCGTCCGTACGGCGGTCAGCACCCGCGCGCGCAGCGCGGCCGGCGGGGCCGCCGCCGTGGACCAGGCGAGCCGTACGGCGTCCTCGGTCAGCGCCCGCACCTCCTCGGCACAGCGGTCACAGCCCTTCAGATGACGTTCGAAGCGGCGCCTCTCGTCGCTCTCCAGCGCGTCGAGGGCGTAGGGGGCGGCGAGCGAGTGAAGATCGCGGCCCAGCAGACGGTCGAGGACGCTCATGCGGCACCCCCCTCTCTTCCGTTCGGATCACGGCCCGGCAGGCGGTCGTCGGCGTTCACGCGACTCCTCCCAGGCAATCGCGCAGGCGGGTGAGCCCGTCGCGCATACGGGTCTTGACGGTGCCCAGCGGCAGGGAGAGCCGCTCGGCGACTTCTCGGTAGGTGTAGCCGTCGTAGTAGGCGAGGGTGACGGACTGCCGCTGAAGGGCGGTGAGCCGGTCGAGGCAGCGGCGGACCCACTCGCGTTCGAGCCCCGCCTCGACCTCCTCGGCGACCTGGTCGAAGGCGGGGTGGTGGTTGCGCTGCCCCTCGCGCTGCTCACGTTCGGTGGCCGCGCGGGCGCTGCGCACCCTGTCGACGGCACGGCGGTGCGCGAGCGTGAGGATCCAGGACAGTGCGCTGCCGCGTCCGGGGTCGAACCGCGGCGCGGAGCGCCAGAGTTCGAGCAGCACCTCCTGCGACACCTCCTCCGACTGCGCCGGGTCCCGCACCACGCGGCGCACCAGTCCGAACACCGGCCCGGACACCAGTCCGTACAGCTCCTCGAACGCCTTCTGGTCGCCTCCGGCCACCAGTACCAGTAGCTCGTCAGCCTCCACCCGTCCCCCTCTCCGGCCGTGCACGGCCCGTCCTTTCCTCTACTTCTTCGCAGCGAACCTGTCTACGGATGGGTTACGGATCAGCGAGCCGAAAACGCGCGTCCACCGCTGATCAGTTCCTGTCTCCGAGGCCTGTTCGTCCCCTGTCCGCCGGTGACCGTCCCCCTGTCCGCGACCGGCACTGTCGCACGTCCCGCGCCGACCGGTTCGGGCGGGCGCCGGGAAAGAAGCCGGCCCGTCGATGAAACAAGCTGGGATAACCGCCGTAAAGACGTTTGGGATTCGACCAATCCACCCGGGCGACCGCTCCGAATGGCGTGCGTCAGGCAAGTTGGACAGAGGACGGACGGCATGACACCTATCTCCAGGAGCGGCGCGGGTCGAAGGACTCTCGCGACCCTCGTATGCGGTGCGCTGGCTGCCGGGGGGCTCGCGGCCGCCGGTGCGACGGCGCTGGCGCCGGGGGCGGCCTCCGCCTCCAGCCACCGGGAGGCCCCGCTGATCTCGGGCACTCCCCAGTACGACAACACGGACGTGTACGCGTTCGTCAGCCCGGACAAGCCGGACACGACGACGATCGTGGCGAACTGGATTCCCTTCGAGGAGCCCGCGGGCGGTCCGAACTTCTACACGTTCGCCGACGACGCCCAGTACGACCTCCACATCGACAACAACGGTGACGCACAAGGTGAGTTGATCTACCGCTACACCTTCAAGACGCACCGCAAGAACGGCGACACGTTCCTGTACAACACGGGTCCGGTCACCAGCCTCGACGACCCCGACCTGAACATCACGCAGACGTACGACATCGAGCTGCTGCGGCTGCACAACCAGCAGCTGGTGTCGAAGACCAAGGTCGCGGACGACGTTCCGGTCGCCCCGTCCAACGTCGGCAAGGCGTCGATGCCGGACTACGCGAAGCTGCGCCACCACGCGATCTCCAAGCTCGCGGGCGGCACGACGACGTTCGCCGGCCAGGCGGACGACCCGTTCTTCCTGGACCTGCGCGTCTTCGACCTGCTGTACGGCGGGAACCTGACCGAGGTCGGACGGGACACCCTCAAGGGCTACAACGTCAACTCCATAGCCCTTCAGGTACCGAACGACATGATCCGCGAGTCGGCCGGACAGCCGGTCGTCGGCATCTGGTCCACCACGCAGCGCAAGGACGCCCGCGGCCAGTACCGCCAGGTCTCGCGTCTCGGCATGCCGCTGGTCAACGAGGTCGTCAACCCGCAGAAGGACAAGGACAAGTTCAACGCGTCCGCGCCCTGGGAAGACGCCCAGTTCCTGAAGAACGTGACCAACCCGGAGCTCCCGAAGCTCATCGAGGGGATCTACAAGATCAAGGCCCCGGCCGAGCCCCGCAACGACCTGGTCGACGTGTTCCTGAAGGGTGTGAAGGGCCTCAACCAGCCGCCGCACGTGCGTCCGGCGGAGGAGCTGCGGCTCAACACCTCGATCAAGCCGGCCATGCACCCCAAGCGGCTCGGTGTCCTCGACGGCGACAACGCGGGCTTCCCGAACGGACGCCGGCTCACGGACGACGTGATCGACGCCTCGCTCCAGGTGGTCGAGGGTGAACTCGTCGGCTCCAAGAACGACTTGGGTGACGCGGTCGACAAGAACGACAAGAAGTTCGAGAAGTACTTCCCGTACGTGGCCGAGCCGACCTCGGGTTCGCGCGGCGCGCTCGCCAAGGGCACGACCAGCGGGACCGATGTGCGCAGCCAGCTCGGCGACGCGCTCCAGCCGGCCGGCTCCGGCTCCGGCAGCGGGACCGACACCATGCTGATCGCGGGCTCCGCCGCGGCGGGTGCCGCCGGCATCCTGCTCATCGGCTCCGGTCTGCTGTGGTGGCGCCGACGGATGTACAACCGGGCCTACTGACCCGGCTCACCGACTGGCGCGGCCCGCACGCAGTTCACCCCCCACGGTGCGGGCCGCGCCGCCCCCCACCCCCCACAACGACCGTTTCGCCAAGGACTTTGAGGAGAGGGCATGTCCCCGCGTACGAACGACAACGCGACGCCGGACGCCGAAAGGGCCACGCCCGCCGAGGTCACCCCGGAAGCCGCCATCACCGAGGTCGCCGCCGAAGTCTCCCCTGCCGAGGCCACCTCCGACGTCGCCCCCGCCGAGGCCGCCTCCGAGGCCGCCTCCGCCGAGGCCGCCTCCGATGGCCCGTCCGGTGAGAACAGCGCGGACGGGGCCGACGAGCGGGTGACCGCCGTACGCCGGCTGTCGCAGTCGCAGCGGCGCTGGCGGGCGGCTCAACTCGGTTTCTGCGCGACCGCGTTGGCAGTCGCCATGACGGCGGGCGCGGTGGTGCTCGGCGCCCTGAGGGACAACGGAACGACTCCCGCCGTCGCGGCCGTGTCCAACGGTGTGTCGCCCCAGCTGCTCGCGAGCGGCGACCTCGACGCGAGCGTCCTCTCCCTCCAGGCCCATCTCCGCTCCCAGCCCAAGGACTTCGGCGGCTGGGCCACGCTCGGCCTCGCCTATGTCGAACAGGCCCGCACCAAGGGCGACCCCTCGCGCTATCCGCAGGCGCAGGAAGCGTTCGACCGGTCCCTCAGGCTGCGCCCCGACTACGATCCGGCGCTCGCCGGACGGGCCGCCCTCGCGGCCGCCCGGCACGACTTCACCGGCGCCCTGAAGTACGCGGACCTCGCGCTGAGGCAGAACCCCTACAGCGAACGCGCCCTGTCCTCCCGCATCGACGCTCTCGTCGAACTCGGCCGCTACGACGACGCGTCCGAGGCGGCCGACCTGGCGGACTCGCGGCGCCCGGGCGTACCGGTCTTCACCCGGTTCGCCTACGTCCACGAGCTGCGCGGCGACGTGAAGACCGCCCGCCGGGTCCTGGAGCAGGCGCTCACGACGGCGACCGGCCGCGGCGACATCTCGTACGTGACGTCCGCGCTCGGCCAACTCGCCTGGAACCAGGGCGACTACCACTCCGCCCTCACCTACTACGCGCGGGCGCTCGCCGCCGACGACAGCTATCTCCCCGCCCTCGAAGGCCGGGCCCGCACCCAGGCCGCGCTGGGCGACCGCGCGGCGGCGATCAAGGGGATGGAACAGATCGTGCAGCGTTTTCCGCTGCCCCAGCCTCTCGTCGAGCTCGGCGAGTTGTACGAGGCCCGTGGCGCGGCGGGCGACGCGGAGAAGGCCCGCGACCAGTACACGCTGGTCGACGCCTGGATCTCCCTCGCCCACGCCTACGGCGTCAACGCCGACCTCGACACCGCGCTGGCGGCCGCCGACCACGGCGACCACAAGGCGGCGCTGGCGGCGGCCCGCGCCGAGTGGGCCCGTCGGCACACGGTGCACACCGCGGACGCGCTCGGCTGGGCCCTGCATGTGTCGGGCCGCGACGCGGAGGCCCTGCGGTACGCGCGCCAGGCCACGGCGACCGGCTACCGCAACGCGTCCTTCCTCTACCACCTCGGTGTGATCGAGAAGGCCACCGGCCACACCGACAGGTCCCGCACCGCGCTCAAGGCGGCCCTGGACCTGAACCCGGGCTTCTCGCCGCTGGGCGCCCGCGCGGCCCGTAAGGCACTGGAGGCCTCGCAGTGAGGGCGCCCCGGTTCCTCGCCCTGTGCGGCACGGTCCTGACCGCGGCCTGCGCGCTCGTGCTGGTCCCCTCGGTGCAGGCGAGCGCGCATCCGCTCGGCAACTTCACCGTCAACCGCTACGACGGACTCGTCGCCGCCCCCGGGCAGTTGCGCGTCGATCACGTCGAGGACCTGGCCGAGATCCCCGCCACCCAGGCGAAGCCGGACATCAAGAGGCTCGGCATGGCCGGCTGGGCCCGGCAGCGGTGCGAGACCGCCGCGCAGGGCAGCGAGGTCACGGTGAACGGGCGAGCGGTGACACTGACCGCGGGCGCGAGCAGGGCACACCTGCGGCCGGGGCAGGCGGGACTCGACACCCTGCGCGTGGAGTGCCGGCTGACGGCTCCGCTGTCCGGCAAGGGCACGCTCACCGTGGGCTTCCGGGGCGCGGGCGCCGACCGCGGCCCCGGCTGGCGCGAGATCACCGCCCGTGGCGACCGGATGACGCTCGCCTCCTCGGACGTACCGCGGAAGTCCGTCTCGGCGGAGCTGACCCAGTACCCCAAGGCGCTGCTCTCCTCGCCCGCCGACACCGCCGGCGCGTCGCTGCGGATCCGCCCCGGCGGCCCCGCCCTCGTCGAGGAACGGCGCGACGCTCCGGCCGCCTCCGTGCTCCCGCGCGGCGCCGACCGCTGGACCCAGGCCCTGAACAACCTGGTGGCCCGTCATGACCTCACCTTCGGCTTCGCCTCCCTGGCCCTGCTCATCGCGGTGGGCCTGGGGGCGATGCACGCGCTCGCGCCCGGCCACGGCAAGACCCTGATGGCCGCGACGGCGGCGGCGCGCGGGGGCCGGGCCCGGTTCAAGGACGTACTGCCCCTGGCCGCTTCGGTGACGGTCACCCACACCCTCGGCGTCGTCGCGCTCGGCCTGCTGGTCACCGCGGGCTCGGCGGCGGCCCCCTCCGTGATCGCCTGGCTGGGCGTGTCCAGCGGTGTCCTCGTCACGGGGGCGGGCGCCACGCTCCTGCGGCGAGCCTGGCGCAACCGGCCCTCCGCACACGGACACGACCACGACCACGGGCACAGCCACGAGCACGGTCACGGGCATGACCACGCGCACGACCACGGGCAGCCGCACGACCACACCCACGCGTCCGCCCACGGGCACGAGCACGAGCACGGTCAGGACCGGGACCGGGACCGGGACCCGGCCACCGGCCACACGCACGACGCCGAACCCGGCCACACGCACGACCACGAGCACCCGCCCGTCCCTTCGCACACGCACGACCACGACCACATGGACGCTCCGCACCGGCATGCCGGTCACACCGCGCGCCCCCTGGTACTGGCCCACGCCACCGCGTCCGGCACCCCCACCGCGACGACCACGGCGACGGCGACGGCCACCCGACCCCACGGTCACGACCACCCCCACCCGCACGACCATAGTCACGACCACGGTCACAGCCATGACCACAGCCACGACCACGACCACCGCTCGGGAGGCACCCCCCACTCCCCCACCCTCGAACACACCCACGGCGGCTTCACCCACACCCATGAGATCGCCCCCACGCTCCGTGGAACGATCCTGCTCGGCTTCGCCGGTGGGCTGGTGCCCAGTCCGTCGGCGGTCGTCGTCCTCGTGGGCGCCGCGGCGCTCGGACAGGCCTGGTTCGGCCTTCTTCTCGTGCTCGCGTACGGCGTCGGACTCGCCCTGACGCTGACGGCGGCCGGTTTCGCCGTGGTCAAGCTCGGCAGCGGCGTGAACCGCGCCCTCGCAGGACGCCGACGGTGGGCCGAGGGACGCGTCGTGCTCCTGGTCCGCAGGACCGCGCCCCTCGGATCGGCACTGATCGTCGTGGCCCTCGGGGCCGGATTGGTGCTCAAGGGGGCGGCATCCGTACTCGGCTGAGCTACTTTTGGGGAGAAATCGCGCGGAAGCGAATGGGGGACGCACGTGTCCGAAGATCCGGGCAGTGAACGTGTGATCGCGGGGCGCTACCGGCTGCTCTCGCCCTTGGGCGAAGGCGGTATGGGCACGGTGTGGCGCGCTCGCGACGAAGTGCTGCAACGCGAGGTCGCCGTGAAGGAGGTCCGCGCCCCGGCCGGGCTTCTCGAGTCCGAGATCGAGCGGATGTACGCGCGTCTGGAGCGGGAGGCGTGGGCTGCGGCCCGTATCTCCCACCGCAATGTCGTGACGGTGTACGACGTGGCCATGGAGGACGGTCGGCCCTGGATCGTGATGGAGCTGGTCCGCGGCATCGCCCTCTCCGATCTGCTGGACGCCGAGGGGCCGTTGGACCCACAGCGCGCCGCCCACATCGGCGCCGAGGTACTCGCCGCGCTGCGCGCCGCGCACGAGGCGGGGGTCCTGCACCGGGACGTCAAACCGGGCAACGTGCTGATGGCGAACGACGGACGGGTCGTCCTGACGGACTTCGGCATCGCGACGGTCGAGGGCAGCTCCGCCCTGACCATGACGGGCGAGGTCATCGGATCGCCGGAATTCCTCGCCCCGGAGCGGGCGTTGGGACGTACCCCCGGACCCGAGTCGGATCTGTGGTCGCTCGGCGTACTGCTGTACGCGGCGGTCGAGGGCAACTCGCCCTTCCGGCAGCCCACTCCGCTGAGCACCCTGCGGGCCATCGTCGACGAACCCCTGCCGCCGACCCGTCGCGCGGGCCCGCTCGCGCCCGTCATCGAGGGGCTGCTCGCCAAGGACCCTGCCGAACGGACGAGCGCCGGGTCGGCCGAACACGAGCTGCGCGTGGTCGCGGCGGGCGGTAGCGCGCCCACGCGTCCCATGGGCGCCGGGACCCGCTCTTCCGAGGCACCGACGATCGGGGCGTTCGGACTGCCGGCGCCGTCCTCCGCGACACCGCCCCAGGGGTTCGGTCCGCCTCCCGCGACCCTGCCCTCGGCCACTCCCGCACCGGAGCCCGACCGCAACCGCCGGGCGGCCGTCGCCATCATCGCGGGACTGGTCGCGCTGGCACTCGCCCTCGGCGGGCTGACGTACGCCCTGCTGAACCAGGACAACGGCGACGGCGGGAACACCGGGCGGGGGAACAGCAGCAGCGGGGGCACCACCGACGGCGGCGGGACCTCGGGCGGCCAGAAGAGCGAGAACGCCACCGCCGGTGCGACCGGCGGCGAGAGTCCCTCCAGCAGCGCTCCCGCGGGCGGGAGTTCGACCACCGCGCCGCCCGCGCAGTCCGTCCACGTGACGCTCTCGGGGCATCACAGCGACTACCGGGGCAGCTGTCCGCCGCCCGCCGCCCAGGCTCCCTCGTTCACGGCGACGTTCACGGTGGGCCGTGTCCCGGTGGACGTCGAGTACCGCTGGGTGACGAAGACGGGCGAGGTGACCGATCCGGGCTGGAAGACGCTGTCGTTCCCCGCGAACGGCGGCAGAACGCAGCAGAAGACGGTGGTGGCGACGACGTACGACACGAGCGGGGAGTTCGCCAACTCGATCAGCGTGGAGGTGCGCAGCCCGGTGCGCGTGACCTCCGACTCCGTCCCGTTCACCATCACGTGTGTGACGGAGACCCCGACGGACGGGGCCTCCGCGTCCGTGTCCGCATCCCCCTGACAGGGCGGGCGATGTCCCGGCGGGGCGGACGTTCGCCCCGCCGGGACGGGTGTTCTCTCGAAGGGTTTCCGGGGTGGGGGCCCGGAGGTCAGACGGCTCCGGAGAAGGCCGGCAGGTAGCCGCCGGAGTGGCCGCTCGCGGTCGGGTGGTACGACACGCCGATGTCGAGCCAGTTCAGGCTGTGCAGCCAAGCGCTGCCGGAGCAGATCTCGTGGCCGGTGAAGGTGCCCCTGACGTCGGCGAACGTGAAGCCGTGTGCGCCGGCGCGAGCGGAGATCGCGCTGTCCAGATAGTCGGCGGCGCCGTTGATGGCGGACCGTTCGTTCTCCGAAAGTCCGGTCAGGCAGCTGCCGTTGAGCTTGTAGAAGCGGGGGTAGCCGATGACGACCACATGCCCGGCCGGGGCTTTCGCGCTGATCGCCGAGTAGACCGAGTCGAGCTTGCCGGGGAGCGTGGAGTCGACGTACGCCTTCGCCGTGGCGATGCGTGCGAGGCAGTTGCTCTCGGACTGCAGGACGCAGGTCGTCATGACGTCCGAGAAGCCGGCGTCGTTGCCGCCGATGGTGATCGAGACGAGGCCCGTGGAGGAGCTGAGCGGGCCGAGCTGGTTCGCCAGGACATCACCCGTACGAGCGCCCGAGCAGGCGGTGAAGTCGAACGACGAGGGTGAATGCGCGGCGTTCCAGAGATAGGGGTACGCCTTCGTGCTGCGGTTGCAGGAGCCGCTCGAGCTGATGTAGCTGCCCGCGCCGACGCCGGAGGAATAGGAGTCACCGAGCGCCACATAGCCGGTGGCGGCCGCGGTTTGCGCCTGCGCCGCGGCCGCCCCGGTGAGGGCGAGGCCGACGGCCAGGAGGAGTGAGGTCATGTATGCCGAAAATCTGGGACGTCTCATGGAACCTCCCTTTAGCAGGATCTCTGCCACAACTTTGGTAGCAGCTACGCATGTTGACAGGAAGTGTCCATGCCAAGACTCTTAACGCATCAACCAGCCGATCCGCCCCCGTTCATCACATATTTCGCTACATGTCCATGACGGTCGGATGACAGCCGGATGACTCGGGCCGACGGCTCGTCAACTCCCCGAGTTCTCAATGGAAACGGCGGCCGTCCCGCACGGCGAAGCAGTAACGCCCCTGGTTTGATGGGAAGTTGCATTCACGCCGTGGTCCACGGCACCGGGGGAACCGGCCGTGGGACGGATCCCGTCGCACCGCAGTCCCGCAACAGGACGGCCCCGCAGCAGCGGGAGGGGATACACCGGAAGGGCGGGACCGAGCGCGACACATACGACGCACCGCGGAAACCGGGTGCACAGGGCGCCCTTGTGACAGATCATGGCGACATGTCTGCGAACCCACACGACGCTCTGCCGATCAGGCTCAACGTCGACGACAGCGACTCGCCGTCGGACGTCGTCGACGCGCTGTTCCTCGGCCGCTTCGCGACGGGCGAGCAGCCGCACTCGCACGCGGCGAACATCGACCGCGTACGGTCCGGGGCCACTCTGCTCCCGCCGGGCGCCCGGGTGCTGCGCTCCGCGCGCGACGACGACCGCAGCGCCACCCTCGCCGAGGGCGACGGCTGGACCCTGCTGGTGTCCCGCTGGAACCGCGGTGCCGACGTCACGGTGACCGCGACCAGCGTCGAGCTCGCCGAGAAGGTGCTGAAGCAGGCCACGGACGGCGCGGCGGACGAACCCGAACCGCAGCCGGAGAACGTCACGATGGGCTTCTGGTACGTGTCGCCGCGCCGGGGACCGCACCGCACGACCCGGCAGATCTCCGCGGGCACCTGGGAGGAGATCCGCCCCAACTACACGGCGCCGGTGGCGGACGCCATGGACCACCTGATGAAGACGACCCCGGAGGGCATCGCGGGCCGGCTGCTGCTGCTCCACGGGCCGCCCGGCACCGGCAAGACCTCCGCCCTGCGCACGCTGGCCCGTTCCTGGCGCGACTGGTGCCAGGTGGACTGCGTGCTGGACCCCGAACGCCTCTTCTCCGACGTCGGCTATCTGATGGACATCGCGATCGGCGAGGAGGACGGCACCGGCAAGGGCCGCTGGCGGCTCCTCCTGCTGGAGGACTGCGACGAACTGATCCGCGGCGAGGCGAAGCACACGGCGGGCCAGGCCCTGTCCCGGCTGCTCAACCTCACCGACGGACTGCTCGGCCAGGGCCGCAACGTCCTCGTGGGCGTCACGACCAACGAGGACCTGGAGCGCCTCCACCCCGCCGTCGTCCGCCCCGGCCGCTGCCTCGCCCGCATCGAGGTCGGGCCGCTCACCCGCCGCGAGGCGGTGGGCTGGCTGGGCACCGAGGAAGGCGTCTCGCGCGAGGGTGCGACCCTCGCGGAGCTGTACGCGCTGCGCCGCGGGACGACCCCGACATCCGTCCCGGACCAACGCGAGGGCGCGGACGCGGGGCTGTACCTGTAACCGGCCCGATCCGACCGTCGCCCCCTGCGGCGCTAGGAGACGTCCTCGAAGGCCGCCCGCAGTGCGTCTCGTACGGCGGCCAGGGCGGCGTCCTCCGTCAGGCCGAGCCGTCGCGCGCGCTCGGCGTAGGCCTGCGCGGCCGACGCCGCCTCGCGGGACGCGGCGTCCCCGGCGGCCGCCACGAACGTGCCGTTGCGGCCCCGCGTCTCGATCACCCCGTCCGACTCCAGGGCCCGGTAGGCCTTGGCGACGGTGTTGGCCGCGAGGCCGAGCGACTCGGCCAGCCCCCGTACCGTGGGCAGCTTGTGGCCGACCGGCAGCGCTCCGGACCGGGCCTGCTCGGAAATCTGGGCGCGCACCTGCTCGTACGGCGCGGCCCCCTCTGTGATGCGGATCTTCAGGGTCACGCGGTGATTGTCCCGTACCAGCACGAAAATGAGAGGCACCCGCACGCTGCGCCCGCGTAACGTGCGATCACATGACCGTGATCGTTCGCGAACTGCGGCACGGAGACCCGGTGGACGCCGCGGGCTTCGCGCGCGTTCGCCGCCAGGCCCTCCCGTTCATGCTCTTCACCCCCGAGTCCGTCGCCTACGACCTGGAGCGGGCGCATCCGGACTCCCACTACCGGCCGTTGGTGGCCGAGGAGGACGGGGAACTGATCGGCACCGCGCAGGTGCTCCTCGTCCACGACAGCCCCGAGCCCGGCCAGGGAAACCTCAACATCTACGTGCACCCGGAACGGACGGGACGCGGCGCGGGTTCGCTGCTGGCCCGCACCGCCGAGGAGCAGCTGGCCGCCCTGGGCGCGACCCGACTGCACGCCTGGGTGCTGGACACACCCGAGAACCGCGCCTTCGCCGAGAAGCGGGGCTATCGCGCCGCCCGCTCGGCGCACTTCCTCCGCCTCGACCTGGCGAACGGCACCCTGCCCCCGCTCCAGTCCCCGCCGGACGGTGTGGAGTTGCGGACCGGAGCGGACTTCGCGGACGACCCCCGGCCACTGTTCCGGCTGGACGCGGAGGCAAGCCTCGACGAACCGAGCGACATCGAGCACGAGTTCACGGACTACGACGCCTGGCTGACGGAGACCTGGCACCACCCTCTCCTGAACCTTGAACTCACGTCCGTAGCGCTCGTCGACGGCCGCCCGGCGGCGTTCAGCGCGGCCCGCACCGACGGCGGCACCCGCTACGGCACCGCGATGACGGGCACCGGCCGCGCCTTCCGGGGCCGGGGTCTGGCCAAACTCGCCAAGAACCACTCCCTGCACCGGGCCCGCGCGGCCGGGTTCACGGACGCGTTCACGGGCAACGACGCCGGCAACGGCCCGATGCTGGCGATCAACACATGGTTCGGCTATGAAATCTGCGCAACGGAGGTGAGGTATGTCCGTGACCTCGGCTGACACGCCCGGCACGTTGGAGATCGTGCTCGTCAAGGCAGGCCGTACGAAGATCAGTTACCCGGCCGAGCTGCTCGCCGACGACGGCACCCGGGTGGTCGTGCGCGCCCCCTGGGCGGGAGACGGCGTCCGTGACTTCGGCTTCGTACAGTTCGAGAAGGGTGATGTCTTCACCGAGTACTACTGGCGGGACCGCTGGTACTCGGTGAAGGAGGTCCAGGGCGCCGCGGGTGAGCGCAAGGGCTGGTACTGCGACATCACCCGTCCGGCCACCCTCTCCGGCGGCCGGCTGGTCGTCGAGGATCTCGACCTCGACCTGTGGCGATCGGCCGACGGCACGGACGTACGGCGCCTGGACGAGGACGAGTTCGCGGAGAGCGGCCTGGCGACCACCGACCCGGCCGCCGCGGCCGCCGCCGAGAAAGCCCTGGACGACCTCGAACACCTGGCTCGCGAGGGCGGCTTCGAGGCGCTGCTGGCGTAGCCGACGACACCGCCGGACGCGCCACTCGGTGACTGGCTCCGCTCGATGACCAGCCCCGCTCGATGAGCGGCGCTGCTCCATGAGCGGCGCTGCTCCATGAGCGGCGCTGCTCCATGAGCGGCGCTGCTCCATGAGCGGCGCTGCTCAGAAGCGGGCCACCACCGCGTACCGCTCGTCCTCGACGTCGCGGCCCCACAGCCGCGCGTCGGCCGACAGCGGGGCCACCCGCAGGTCGGCGGGGTCGGACAGCAGCGGCCGGAGCAGGGTGGCCATCCGCTCGGCGGATATACCGACCGGGCTCACGGTCCCCCACACTCCCTCGACGAGCACCAGCCTTCCTCCCGGGCGCAGCAGCCCGCGCCAGTGCCGCAGCACCCGCCCGGGGTCGGGCAGCGTCCACAGCACATGGCGGCTGAGCAGGACGTCGAAGCGCTGCTCCCCGACGGGCGGCGCCACCGCGTCGCCGACGAGGAAGACCGCGTCCCGCCCGGCCAGCTTGGCGCGTGCCTGGTCGATCATGCCCGGGGCGAGGTCGACCCCGGTGACCCGGTGGCCCTGCTCGGACGCTATGAGCGACAGGCTGCCGGTGCCGCAGCCCACGTCGAGCAGGTCACCGGACGTCTCGGGCAGCCAGTCCCGCATCCGGGCGACCCAGGCACCACGGACCTCGGGATCGCGCAGCCCGTGGTCGGGCTCCTCGTCGAACGTGCCGGATTCCGCGTCCCAGTCGACGCCCGCCCGTGTATTCGTACCGCCGTCGCTCACCATGCGTTCCACGATGTCACCCACCACTGACAATCGGCCCGAGCCCATCACGGACGGCCGACGAGTGACCCGCGCCACAGACATTTCGCGACCGATGAGGAACTCTCCCCGAAACGGTCTACCTCCGTACAACCGCGGAATCCGGTAGACACGAGGAGGCAGCCATGCGCCGTGTGACCGTGCAGAAGCCCCTGAGGAAGTCGGACTCCCGCCGTGTACGGGACGAGCCCGACGAGCGCCCCGCCGAGCGTCCGGAGGTCCGGAAGGACATCGCGCGCACCTGGTGGCCGGACGGCTGAGCCGGCGCGCCGGGCACGGCACGCGTTCCGCCGGATCAACGGCGGGCGGTGAAGCCCCGCGGTCGGCACGAGGTGAAGGCCTGCCGACCGCTCACCGTGGATCCCGTCAGACCGTCAGGCCAGCCGCTTGCGGTAGTGGATCCGGTCGTACGGCCCGTCGGCGCGCCGCTCGGCGACCTCGTACCCGTATCGCGGATAGATCTTCTGGTTCTCCCACATCATGGCGTTGGTGTAGAGCCTGATCTCGTCCAGCCCGAGCGCCCGCGCGTGTGCCTCGACGAAGCGCAGCAGCCGGCCCCCGATGCCCTGGCCGTGGGCATCGGGCCGGACCGCGATGATGTCGAGGTACAGATGGTCCGGGCGCTCCTCGACGACCACGAGCCCGAGGACCGGCTCGCCCGTGACGAACACCCGTCCCGTGGCCACGTTCGCCGCGTGGTCCGCTTCCATGGGCACCGGCACGAGCCCGATGCGCTCCACGTAGGGCTGGAAGGCGGCGTCGATCACGGCTTTCACGACGGGCACGTCCCCGGCGCCGGCACGCCGTACCCCGAACCCCTCGGCCGTCTCCCCGAATTCGCCCGACGTCTCCGCCATGCCCGCACCCACTTACCTGATCGCAGTCACGTACACCCCCTGTATACCGAACGCCGCCCCGAAGCTCCTCAGCCGCGACGGCTGGAGGGCGATGTGCCAGTGCCGATAGTGTCGCCGCAAAGGACGCGAGCGGACCTTCCTCAGGTGCGCTCGAAAACGCCACCGGTGGAGGAACCGTGTCCCCTGCTGCGGGAAACAGCACCCACGTCTTTCTGAGCGAGACGGAACATCATGGCAGCACCGTCACCGACCCCGGAGGACTACGCGCGCGGATAGTACAGAACGCTCTCTTCGCCGAGCGGCTGGTCATCACCGATTCTCAGGTGCTCCACAACGTGGCATTACGCTCACTCCTCGACGGGCAGACCCCGTCGACCCCCGAATGGCGTGCGGATCTCGCCGAATTGATCAGCTCGGGCATGCTGGTCATCGTGCGACGCGACTCGGCGGGTTCCTTTCGTGAGATCCGGGACGAACACAAGGCGCGCAATGTCGTCGATGTTCCGACCGAGGAATACGCCGAGCTCATGGACGAGATCACCGAAGGGCATCTCGCTCCGTACTCGGTGAACGAGGTGAGCGCGCGCTTCAAGCGGAGGACTGCGGATCGTCTGACCGATCTGATCGGACCGCCCGACGACTCCTATTCCCGGACCCTGCGCGCCGCGGTGGAATGGATCCACGGTCAGGATCCGCTTTACTACAACTCCCTGCGCGGATGGATCGCGGAGCGGCGAGCGGCCCACGGGGAGAGCTCCGAAGTCGCGCTGGAAGCCGTCGAGCGGTCGGCGAACTGGTCCTTCAGAACTTCACTGCCCGCCGCACTGGAGATACCCGTGGCATGGGGTGCCGTGCGCACGCCGTCCACGGTCGCGCTGCAAGGGGACGCCCTCCAGGGCGAATTGACCCTGCCTGGCTACGCACTGAACCCCTACGTGCTGGCGCGCCTCCCCGCGGGCGTGGTCAACGAAGCCGTCGGGCTCGCATCCCGGAAAGTGGTCGTCGATCAATTCGCGAAGGCTCACAGCGGCCGACCGGTGGACACCGACGCACTGAGGGACGGCGTCGAAGACTTCTGCATGCACCTCCAGGAAGCCGCAGTCGCCGCCTTCCGGGGCCTCGACGCCGACGCTCTGGCCGCTGTCCGGGACGAGCGGGTCAAAGCCAGGCTCCACGTCTCGGCATCCTCCGTTGCCACCGGTTCCCTCGACACCCTGATCGGATTGATAAGTTCCGGCTTCAACCCTGCTTCGCTCATGCTCAATCTCCTCTCCATGCCCTTCGACATCGCCCAGGACAAGAAGGAGAGGAAACTGAAGAAGGAATCCGAAAGGCTCAAGAACGCCTGGCGGCTCGAGAAGCAGCTCCCCGAGCATGAGAAGCTGCTGCGGATCGTCAGTCCGACGGAACCCCCCGAATGAAGTGACCGTCCGCTAGGGCTCCCGTGACCAAGCCAGTGCGGCGGCGGCGATGGTGATCGCACACCGTACTCGCTGCTCCGTGAAGGCTCTCCGCAACTCGGCGGAGCTGAACCAGACCGGTTCCTCCACCGATTCCATGACCTCCGGTGACCGCTTCCCGAACTCAGGGGTCGCCACAAATGCCTCGACCACTTCGATGGAAGACTCGATCAGGCCGGTGTCCGCGTGGAGCACGCCCAGACGTTTGGTGCTGGTCGCGGTCAGGCCGGTCTCTTCGTTCAATTCCCGGGCCGCGGCTTCCTCGACCGACTCACCGGACTCCCGGCCTCCCCGCGGGAA
The DNA here is from genome assembly GCF_036226925.1 of Streptomyces sp. NBC_00659. Classification (NCBI taxonomy): domain Bacteria; kingdom Bacillati; phylum Actinomycetota; class Actinomycetes; order Kitasatosporales; family Streptomycetaceae; genus Streptomyces; species Streptomyces sp. NBC_00659. The sequence continues at coordinate 2,367,940 of NZ_CP109031.1, forward strand.
TTCCCACGACAGATCGCCGATCGGGTAGCGGAAAGCGGGAACGAGCGCGACGGTGTCGGCCCAGCGAGGCACAACGACAACACCCGGCGTCGACCACTTCCATCGAAGATAGTGCCCCGGTTTCCCGTCAGGAGAGACGACCGCGTCGTCGTACAGGCTTCCGTAGGCGTTCCGGTACACCTCGACAGCCTCTTGTCTCCGGATACGGCGTGGTTGCATCGACTGCCTCCGAGAACAGACTTTCGAGACCAGACTTCGACAATTGACCTACAAGGCGACACCCCATCAACCGTGCCCGTCGGCCCGGCCGGCCAATCCACGGGTCGCCGTCGGCAGAACACCCCGCCTCTCCGGAGACAGCACCGTGCGAGCCGTGCGGGCCACCGCTCGGCTGTCACGGTGACCTGCGCGCGAGAGCGGACGGCCACGGACCGTTCAGCGACCCCGGCACCGGCACCCGGCAGGTGGGACACCCCCCCTCCGAACGCCCTTCCTCAGCCCCCCGTTAGCTCTGCCTTAAAGGCACCATAAGGATCTCCGTCACCCGCCTCCAGCAGGCGATTCCACGGCTTCTTGGGGCTAGCTTTCTGATCACCCCCCACGGGATCCCCCGCACGGAGCGCCGTGCGGGACTCACCCCACGCACCAGGACCGTTCGAGGAGTTCCCCATGTCCGCACGCCGCAAGGCCGCCGGCGTCGCCGTCCTCGGTGCCGCCCCGCTCGCCCTGTCCGCGCTGGCCGCGGCGCCCGCCTCGGCGCACGGCTCGATGGGGGACCCGGTGAGCCGGGTGTCCCAGTGTTACGCGGAAGGTCCGGAGAACCCCCGGTCGGATGCCTGCAAGGCGGCCGTCTCGGCGGGCGGCACCCAGGCGCTCTACGACTGGAACGGCATCCGTATCGGCGACGCGAACGGGCGGCACCAGGAGCTGATCCCGGACGGCAAACTGTGCAGCGCCGGCAACGCCGAGTTCAAGGGGCTCGACCTGGCGCGCTCCGACTGGCCCGCGACGAGCGTGAGCAGTGGCTCGTACACCTTCAAGTACCGGGTGACCGCCCCCCACAAGGGCACGTTCAAGGTCTACGTCACGAAGTCGGGCTACGACCCGTCGCGGCCGCTGGCCTGGGGCGACCTCGACCTGGCGCACCCGGTCGCGACGGCCACCGACCCGGCGGCCTCGGGCGGCTTCTACACGTTCTCCGGCACCCTCCCGGAGCGCTCCGGCAAGCAGCTCCTGTACGCGGTCTGGCAGCGCTCGGACAGCCCGGAAGCCTTCTACTCCTGCTCCGATGTGGCGTTCGGGGGCACAGGTGGCGACAAGGGCTCGGGCGGCGGCAGCGCCCCGGCACCGAGCGCCTCGGCGCCGTCCGAGAAGCAGATCGAGGACGGCAGCGACAAGTCGACCGTGGAGCACCACGGCCACGGTGACGACGATGCCGGTACGTCGGCGGAGCCGGCCGCGAGCACGGACACCGCCAAGACAGCCGAGGACACCAAGTCGGCCGGGACGGCCGAGGACTCCGGGGCCACCGCTGATTCCACCAATTCCACTGATTCCGCGGGCTCTTCGGACTCCTCGGAGAACCTGCCGGAAGCCGCCGGTTCCGCTCGGAGTCTCGCCGAGACCGGCGGCGACGCCTCCACCTCGTACATCGCGATCGGCGGTGCCGCCACGCTCGCGCTCGGTGCCGCGGCGCTGTTCGCCTCGGTGCGGCGGCGCGCGACGCCGGGCAGCCGGCGCGGGCGCTGAGAGCCGGACGACTCCGGGGGCTGACCGGCGGCTCAGGCCGGACAGCCCCCGGCGGCGTGCTCCGCCGTCCGCGTTCCGCACACGCGGGACGCGGACGGACGGACGATCACGCCAGAGTGCTCGGGCGGACCACCATGGACGAGTGGTCCGCCGAGCCGGTCAGCTGAACACCGACGCGCAGGTGGTGGTGGACGCGTGCGCCGGGTCGAGCGCGTTCGCCACCTCGTGGTACGCGATCCGGTCGAAGATCCCGATGGCCACGTGCTCGGAGAGGTCGAGCCCGCACAGGTTCTGCAACAGGACGTTGTGGACGTCGGATCCGCTCAGGAATCCGGAGCTGTACGGCGTGACCACCTCGTCGTACTTGGTGGCGATGACCGTGTAGTGGACGCCGGGGACGGTGTCGCCACCCGCGTTGAGCTTGGTCAGGAACGCGGAGCCGGCGATCTGGTCCGCAAGTCCCGGAGTCGCCGCGGACAGCAGGTCCTCCGCGCCCGGGAAGTACGGGAGCAGCTTGGTGAGTCCGTTGAGGGACGTGCCGTGGTTGTCGGGGGCGATACCGACGAGGGCGTTCACCTTGGCGGCTCCGCCGAGGAACTTGAGGTAGTAGCGGGGCATCATGCCGCCCTGCGAGTGGCCCACCACGTCGACCTTGGCGGTGCCGGTCGCGGCGAGCACTTTGTCTACGAAGACCTGGAGCTGTGCGGCCGACTTGTCGATGGGGCCGAGGCCGTTGAAGAAGGGGACGCCGGGCAGCTGCCCGTAGTCGAGGGAGAAGACGCAGTACCCGCGGCTGGTCAGGTAGGGGGCGAGGGCCAGCCAGTTGTCGACGGAGTTCCCGAAGGTGCCGTGGACGAGGACGACGGGGCGCGGGTGCGTGGCGGACGGCTTGCAGGAGTAGTTGTTCCAGCCACTGCTGGGGGCGGAATCAGCTTGTGCTGTGGCGGCGGGGACGACGGCGACCGTGGCGGTCAGGAGCAGCGCGGCCAGGGGTCTGAGCACTCGCTTCCAGGGCAGCATCGGGTGATCTCCTTGCGGCTCAAGGGAGTTGTGGGGGTTTACGCCCTGTGATCCGGATCACGAGGATGCTGTTCACTCGTCAAGTTACGGGCGAGTAGCAGACGTGTGAAGTTACGCGTCAGTAAAAACTTCCAGTGATAGCCGGAACGACCGCCGCCGGTGACGGAACGTCACCAGGTGGGCCTGATGGGACCGTAGGGCGCGATGCTCGCCAAACGCGTGCGCAACGCGCGCATTTCACCCTCCCCCAGCACTTCGGCCCACGCCCGTACGGCGTCCGCGGCCGCCTCTTCGGCCGCCCGGGTGCAGGCCCATCCGAGCTCGGTGAGCACGAGGAGCCGGGCCCGCGCGTCGTCGGGGTGCGGCCGCCGCTCCACGTACCCCTTGCGGACGAGCTCCTCGACGAGCTGACTGGCGGCCTGCTTGGTGACCCCCAGGTGGGCGGCGACGTCGGTGACCGTCGCTCCGTCCGGAGCGAGCCGCGCGAAGGCGAAGCCGTGCGCGGGCCGCACCCCCTCGAACCCCCGGGCGACCACGCCTTCGTGGATACGTTGCGTCAGCTCGCCGGCGGCGGCGAGCAGGGCGGCGGACAGGGCCATGGCCTCGGAGTTCTGCACGCACGCATTGAAACACCCTTGACTATTCGGTCAAGCCGCTTGACCATAATCGCGAGACAGGTAGTCAAGCCGCTTGACCACATTCCAGCAGTCGGCGACCCCGCCGGCTCACCGATCCTGGAGGCACCGTGCCCGTCGTCCGTTCGTCCGAAGCCGTCGCCCACGAGATCCACGGCGCCCGTTTCGTCTCGTACGCCGCTCCCCGCAGCGGCAGCAAGGAGCTGTGCGCCTGGCGCGCGGAGATTCCCGCGGGGCATCAGGCCCCCGTGCACACCGTCAACCGCGAGGAGATCTTCCTTCTCCTCTCCGGCGAACTGCTGGTCACACTCGACGGCCGCACCGAGCGGATCACCGCGGGCGACACCGTGATCATCACCCCGGGCGCGACCCTCGGCATCGAGAACCCGACCCAGGAGGCCGCGCTCTCCTGGGTCACCACGTCCATCGGCCTCCAGGCGGAACTGGCCGACGGCTCGACCCTCACACCGCCCTGGGCGAACTAGGCACCCCGGGGACGCCGACCGCCGGACGGCGTCACGCGGCCGGCGTCCCCGGGCCGATCACGTGCGGGCCGAACTTCGCCCGCGCCCGGTCGGCGACCTCCTCGATACGGCGGACCTTCTCGTCGACCGGGTCGAAGGTGAGCTGACGGGAGGCCTGCGCCGCGGGGGTCAGCCCCTCGGCGCGCAGGGCGATCACACGGACCCGGGCACGCTGGAGGCCCAGCGCCTCGTACATGCGGTACGCGGTGCCGGTCCGCGCCGACGAGACGCGGTTCGGGGAAGTGCACGCCGCCGATGCCGAGGTCGTCCTCGGGGTCGACGCGGCAGGCGGCGACGGTGGCCCGCGTCTGTTCGAGCAGCCGGTGCGTGGTGTCGCGTCAGCAGCCCGCCGCCTCGACGATCCGTTCGGCGGCGGCCGGCATGGCGGCCTCGTCCTTGAGCCAGGCCTCGCCGGAGTCCAGCTCGCGCCGGGGGTCGACGGGGACGAGCCGGCGGGCGGCGTCCAGGACGTCGGCGACCGGGCCGAGGCCCGCGTCGGCGTACCGGACGGCGTTGCTGAGCACGGGACGCACACGCTGTTCGGCGGCGAAGCCGACCATGCGGGCGGCGAGGCGCAGGGAGCCGGGGCCGGTGCCTTGACGGCCGTGCCAGACGGCTTCGAGGCGCAGGGCGTCGCCACCGAGCCCGCGAGGGTGTCCCGGTCGGTGAGCGCGAGGGCGTCCATGCCCCGCTCGGCGAGGCGCCCGGGCGCGAGGCCCCGTACCGCAGGGAGAACCCGGAGGCGGTGTACAGATGCGCGAATCCCGGCACGCACACCTCCCGACCTCTGAGCCTTTACCGACTCTCGAACACTTGTTCCCGGCTACTCACTCCACCACACCAACTCTCGAACACTTGCACGATATCCGTCGGGACCCGGTCCCACCTGCGCGAACACCGGACGGCTCGGACCGCGGGGCATGCGGGAGGAGCGCCGGCGTTCCTCCCGCCCGGGGCTCCCGGCCTGGAGAACCCGGGAGCCCCGCCCCCGCGACGTGCGCGGGAGCGGGGCTCCGCCTTCCCGGGGGAGGCCTGACCGGGAAGGCCGTCAGCCGGTCAGCCGATCTGGGCGCCGAAGGCCGAGAGCGCCTCGGGCACCGGCTGGAAGAAGGTCTCGCCGCCCGCGGTGCAGTCACCGCTGCCGCCGGAGGTGAGGCCTATCGCGGTGTCACCGGAGAAGAGCGAGCCGCCGCTGTCGCCGGGCTCGGCGCAGACGTCGGTCTGGATGAGACCGTTGACGACATCGCCGTTGCCGTAGTTCACGGTGGCGTCCAGGCCCTTGACCGTGCCGTCGTGCACCTGGGTCGTGGAGCCGCTGCGGGTCACCTTCATGCCGACGGTGGCGTCGCCCGCCTTGGTGATGGGCTGCGTGGAGCCGTTGTAGAGGTCGACCTCGCTCGGGTGGTCCGTGGTCGCCGTGTACTTGACCAGGCCGAAGTCGTTGTCGGGGAAGCTGGACTGCTCGTTCGTGCCGATCTGTTTGCCGTCGGAGTCCGACCAGGTGGAGATCGCCTCGGTGCAGTGCCCGGCGGTGATGAAGTACGGCTGCCCGCCCTTGACCACGTTGAAGCCGAGCGAACAGCGCCCGCCGGAACCGCTGATGGCGTCACCACCGGCGATGAAGGTCTTGAACTCCCCCTTCGTTCGCTTGAGTTCGGCCTTGGCGCCGAGGCCGTCGACGACCTTGGCAAGTCTGGCCCACTCGGCGTCGGAGACCGTGCGGTCGGCGGTGACGACGACCTGGTTGGTCTCCGGGTCGGTGGCCCAGGACGTACCGGGGATGCTCGCGTCCTTCTTGAGCGTGGTGCGGGCGCCGGACAGCTCGGCGAGGGAGTTCTCGACGATCCTGGCCCTGGCTCCGGCCGCCGTGACGGTCTTGGCCGCGGCCTCGTCGAGCACGTTGACGACGAGGTGCCGGGACTTCGCGTCGTAGTACGTTCCCGCGCCATCGGCGCCCAGGTCCTCGCCGAGGGCTGAGGCGAGCTTTCCGGCCGCCGCGACGGAGAGGGTGTGCGGCCCGCGGCTCTTCGGGGCCTCGCTCGCGTTCGCAGTCTGGAAGGTGACTCCGGCGGCGACGAGTGCGGCGATGCCCGCACCCGTGATGAGGGCAGGCCTCTTGGACATACGTCGGTGCTTCAACTCACGTCCTCCTGTGGGGGGTCGGTCCGGGAGGTTGTGGGGACCTCCGGGACCGGAAGGCGTACGGACATGGGCGCCCGGCACGACGAAAAGTCCGTACCGTCGCGTCCATGCCAGTTGTTCCTCGACCACTATTCCGAGACGCACAGGGAACACACAAGGTCGACTTCAGGACGCCTGTACGACAACAGCCGTACCCCTTCTACGTCCTGACTGTGCGTGGTCACGCCCCGTGGATTCGCACAGCAAACGCGGAAACACGCGTCGCACCGCAGCGGCTCACGAGATCTGGCCCTGTCTTGATATCGCCCTCGCGCGGGGCGCATCCAAGAAGGCTCTCCCGCAAGGCGGTTGCTTCCGCACCGGTTGCTCCGCCCGGCGGCGGACTACTCGAGCTCGGCCCCGGGCTGCCGTTCCACCACGGGTGACACACCCGGCGTCCGCTCCGACTCCGGCTGCGGCTGCGGCTGCGGCTGCGGCTGCGGCTGCGGCTGAGCAACCGTCGGCGGCTGTCCCGACTGGGCCCGTTCCAGGAAGCGCAGCAGTTCGACCGGGAAGGGCAGGACGAGGGTGGAGTTCTTCTCGGCCGCGACGGCCACCACCGTCTGGAGCAGCCGCAGTTGGAGCGCGGCCGGCTGTTCCGACATCACGCCGGCGGCCTCCGCGAGCTTCTTGGACGCCTGAAGTTCCGCGTCCGCGTTGATGATCCGGGCCCTGCGCTCGCGGTCGGCCTCGGCCTGGCGGGCCATGGACCGTTTCATCGTCTCGGGCAGCGAGACGTCCTTGATCTCGACCCGGTCGATCTGCACGCCCCAGCCGATCGCCGGGCTGTCGATCATCAACTCCAGCCCCTGGTTGAGCTTTTCGCGGTTGGAGAGCAGATCGTCCAGGTCGCTCTTGCCGATGATCGACCGGAGGGAGGTCTGCGCCATCTGCGAGACCGCGAAGCGGTAGTCCTCGACCTGGATGATCGCATTCGCCGCGTCCACCACCTTGAAGTAGACGACCGCGTCCACGCGGACCGTGACGTTGTCCCGGGTGATGCCCTCCTGGGCCGGGATGGGCAGGGTCACGATCTGCATGTTGACCTTGCGCAGCCGGTCCACGAACGGCACGACCATGGTGAAGCCGGGGCCGCGGACCTCGGAGCGCAGCCTGCCGAGCCGCAGCACCACGCCCCGTTCGTACTGTTTGACGACGCGGGCGGCGGCCATCGTGTAGACCAGCCCCACGGACACGACGGAGACTCCCGCCACCACCAGTTCCTCGACCATCACGGCCCCCCAGGGTCCGACGTGGCGCACCGGGCGTGCAGAGCGCGCGCTTCGAAGGTAGACCCGTCACCGGAGCAAGGGCGAGCCCCCGCACGCTGGTTGCGTGCGGGGGCTCGCCTGCTGCTGACCGCAGGTCTGACTGTGGGGGGTTGTCGTACGCGCCGGTCAGAAGACGTGGACCCCGTAGGCGCTGAGGGCCTCGGTCACGGGCTGGAAGAACGTCGTACCGCCGGAGGTGCAGTTGCCGCTGCCGCCGGAGGTCAGACCGTACGCGACGGTGCCGCCGTAGAGCGAGCCGCCGGAGTCACCGGGCTCGGCGCAGACCGTGGTCTGGATCATGCCGTAGACGATGTCGCCGGAACCGTAGTTGACCGTCGCGTTGAGCGCGGTGACACGGCCGCTGTGGATGCCGGTCGTGGAGCCGCGACGGTAGACGGTGGTACCCACGGAGGGCGTGGCAGCGCTGGTGATGTCCTGGCTGCCGACCGCGCCCGACTTGGCGACGGACGTGTTCGTGTAGCGCACGATGCCGTAGTCGTTGGTCGGGAAGCTGGAGCCGGCGGTGGTGCCGAGCGTGGTCGTGTGCCCGGAGTTCGACCACCAGGTGCCCGCGCCGTCGGTGCAGTGACCGGCGGTCAGGAAGTAGTAGTTCCCGCTGCTGTCCTGGACGTTGAAGCCGAGCGAGCAGCGCCAGCTACTCGCATAGATTGCGTCGCCGCCGGCGATCAGTTTGTTGAACTTGCCCGCGGTGTGCTTGATCGTGAGGGCGTCGGCGTTGGTGCCGGCGTCCTTCTTGATCTGCGCGATCTCGGCTTTCGAGACCGTGCTGTCGACGGTGACGACCACACGGTTCGTCTTGGCGTCGACCGCCCAGGCGGTGCCCGCGATGTCGGACTGGAGTACCGACTTGTTGACACTGCTCAGCTGAGTGGAGCTGAAGGTCTGGACGTCGGACGCGTTCGCACTGGGGATTGCGAACGCTGCCGCGGCGACGAGTCCGGTGGTCACGGCGATCAGCCGACTCCGTCTCGCGATGCCACTGCGGGGGGTGGTGCGCTTGATCCTCACGTTTCGTTCCTCCGAAGGGAAGTAAGGGGTCCCGTGTCGTGGGGTCGGGGCCCGTGAGGCGCAGCCGGGAGCCGCCCGTCCGGATTCCGAACAAGCCATGCCCCTGACAAGCGCTGAGGGGGAGTATTCGGCTGTGCGGCCGACAGGCGCAAGGGCGCCTTTCGGCCGTGCAGCGTTCAACTTGCCCTCATCCAAAGGAGGTTGATCATCGGACCACTGAAGGCGCAGGATTTCCCGCGCGTTTTCAGGAGTCCCGGGGACCTCGGGCCAATCGGCGCTCCCCCGCGGCGACGGCCACGCGCAGCGTATTTCCGGGCGGCGGGAACGGGCAGACGAAATGGTCGGCGAACGCGCACGGCGGAAGCACGGTCCGGTTGAAGTCCGCCGTCGTACGCCCCTCGGCGTCGGGCGCCGCGGGCCGCAGGAACCGGAAGCGGTAACTGCTGTCCCCGCTGGTGGTGTCGGCGAAGACGGCCCACAGCGTGCCGTCGCTCTCGACCGACACCTGGAGGGTGATGTCCTGCCCGTCCAGGGTGAAGGCGAGGACTCCGCCGAGGGCGAGCCCGCGGGTCACCCCGTCGGCGTTCTCGACGCGCACGGTACGGCCCTCGCCGTACGGGGTGAACTGTCCGGGCACCGCCCAGCGCTCGTCGTACGGGGTCGCCTCGATGCCGGCGAAGGCTTTCCGGGCGGGTGCGTCGGGGTCGTAGTCGCGTACGCCCCACATCCCCTCGCGCGCCAGGACGACGAACCGCCGCTCCCCGCGTCCGACCCGGGCTCCGCCGGCCGGTCCGTAGTCGGCGTCCACCACGATGTCGCCGGTGAAGGGCTCGCCGTCGACCGTGAGCCCGTCCTCGGCGGCAGCCGTCAGGGTCACTTGGCCGCCCTTGACGGCCCAATGCCCCGGGATGTCCGGAAGTCGCCCTTCCGGATAGTCCTCGATCCAGTGGGTTCCGGTGAGCGCGAGCGGTCCGTACGGCGCCGAAACCGTCGCCACGCGGTGCTCCTGCCAGTGCTTCCAGTCCTCGGGTGCGTCCGTCGTCATGTGATCAACCCTTCCACACGAGCGGCTCGGCCAGGTCGAGGTGCGGGCGCGACGCGATGCCCGTCTATTCGGTTATTCGGTGCGGCACGATCCGCGGTCCTGGAGCGGCACCATCACCCGGTCCGCGAACTCCTCCGGTCCGCAGGGCATCGCGGGGCGCGAGGACGAAGCCGTCTGCGGCACCGCCCCCCATGCGCCTTTCCGCCCGTCACAACCCGCAGTCACAGCACTCGCAGCACTCACAGCACTTGCACGCCTCGCAGCAACCGCAGTCGCAGTCGCAGTTGTTCAGGCATCCTTCGCGCTTCTTGCGCGACCACGGGCCCTCGTACTGATCGGCGCAGCACATCTTGCAGGTGCAGCACAGTCCGACGGCGGCGGCGCAGCCGGCCCAGAATCCGCGCTTGCCGGGGTTGGGAGGCTGGACGGAAGGGCCGCCGCCGAAGGGGTTGCCGCCACCGGTGTACGGATTCCCGCCCTGCCGGGGCGGACCGAAGGAGCCCTCGGGTCCGAGCAGGACGGCGGAGCCCGGCGCGTCGAGAAGACGGCCGGACCCGGGAGAGCCGAGGGAGCCGTGCGGTCCGTGTGCTCCGTCCTCCGCGTGCCCGCACCCCGACGTCCCGAACGCGCGGTCCACCGAGCGGCCCAGTTCGTGGGCGAGCAGTACATGCGCCAGTCTGCCGTCGGTGAACTCGGCCTCGCGCAGCGCGAGCCGTATCCCGTGCAGGGCGTCATCGGCGAGCCGACGGGCCTCGGTGAGCGAGGTCCCGGTGGCGGAGAGGGGGTTCCAGGCTCCTGACGCGGCGTCGGTTTCCCTGTCCTCCACGGCGTCCAGCAGATGAGCGAGCCGTCCGAAGAGCCGTCCGGCCTCGGCCAGCGGAGCGGCGTTGCCGGGGCGGCCCGCGAGGACGGCGGTGTACGCGAAGGCGGCGGCGGTGGCGGTCTCGGTGGGTTCCGTGACGGTCAGCAACGGCGTTCCCGGCCCGGCCAGCGCCTCGATCCCGACCTGCCGGTCCACGGCGTCGACGAGCACGGCCGTGTCGAAGCCGACGGCGGTTCCCGTTCGCGCCCCGGCCCTGCCCCAGCTCGCGGCCACCCGGCGCGCGGCCGACGCGACCGGCTTGCGCGCCAGGATCCCGTCCCCGTCGGCGACATGGTCGCGCACCTTCGCCGAGGCGAGGACCAGCGAGACGGCGGCGGCGAGCCGCGCGCCCTCACCCTGCGCGACGGAGGCGGTCCGCATGCCGCGCAGCGGACAGGGGCCCGCCGTGCGACGCCATCCCGTCGCCCGCTCGGCCTGAGCCTCCGTCAGAACCGATATCAGCAGGCCGTCATAGTTGGTGACCACCCGCGCGAACTGACCGTGGTCCCCGCGCAGCGCGAGACAGAGCCCGCACAGATGCGCCATCCACTGCGTCTTGAGCCCCTCACCGAGACGGTGGCTGCAGGGCCTCACGATTCCGAACACGACACTCCCCCGTGACCCGTACGACATTGAGGTCGGGCATCGTATCGACCCTCCCGTTCACCCGTACGCCCCGCTCGTCACCCGGTCGCCGCGAGAAATCATATTTCACTCTCAGTCAGCAGCCTTACCCCGTACGACCCTTGGGGGGCGCGGGCTCTCGACGGATTCGCTGTGCACCAGTACCGTCACGAAACCCCCACGCGGCGTCTATCCACTTGGCGCGACATCCGCATCATGGACGACCATGGGGATGCGGAAGCACGAAAGACCGCTGTGAGAGGAGGCGTCCATGGGATCGGTGCGCAAGGCGAGTGCCTGGCTTGGCCTCGTCGACGACAACGATGACGAGCGTTACTACGACGACGACTACGCCGAGGGTCAGGACTCCGGCAACGCCTGGGTCACCGACCCTCGCGTGAAGGTTGCTTCCGAGACGGCGGAGGAGAAGGGCCGCCGGATCGGCACGGTCACCCCGGACAGCTTCCGGGACGCACGCGGTATCGGCGAACTCTTCCGGGACGGCGTCCCGGTCATCATCAACCTCACGTCCATGGAGGCCGCCGACGCCAAGCGCGTGGTGGACTTCGCGGCCGGCCTGACCTTCGGTCTGCGCGGCACCATCGAGCGGGTGGCGACCCGGGTCTTCCTGCTGACCCCCGCGCATACGGAGATCGTCAGCGGCGACGCCGCGGGCCGTCAGACGGACGGTTTCTTCAACCAGAGCTGAGGCAGGGCCGCTCACCGGCCCTGCCCGGCCGGTGCTTCACACGCGGGACCGTCACCGGAAGGCGTCGAGCCCGGTGAGCGCCTTGCCCAGCACGAGCTGATGCATCTCGACGGTGCCCTCGTAGGTGAGCACCGACTCCAGGTTCGTGGCGTGCCGCATCACGGGGTATTCCAGCGAGATCCCGTTGGCACCGAGGATCGTGCGCGAGGTACGGCAGATCTCGATGGCCTCGCGTACGTTGTTGAGCTTGCCGAAGCTGATCTGCTCGGGGCGGAGCCGTCCCGCGTCCATGCGGCGGCCCAGGTGATGGGCGAGCAGGATCCCCTTGTGCAGTTCGAGGGCCATGTCGGCGAGTTTGGCCTGGGTGAGCTGGAAGCCGCCGATGGGGCGCCCGAACTGCTCACGCGTCCTCGCGTACGCGAGGGCGGACTCGAAACTGGACCGCGCCGCGCCCATGGCGCCCCACACGATCCCGTACCGCGCGTGCGAGAGGCAGCCGAGCGGGCCCTTGAGGCCGACGACGTCGGGCAGGACGGCGTCGGCCGGCAGCCGCACGTCGTCGAGGACGAGCTCGCTGGTCACGCTCGCCCGCAGGGACCACTTGTGCTTGATCTCGGGGGCGGAGAAGCCGGGCGCGTCGGTGGGCACGACGAATCCGCGGATGCCGTCGTCGGTCTGCGCCCAGACGACGGCGACACCGGCGACGGAACCGTTGGTGATCCACATCTTGCGCCCGTTCAGGATCCAGTCCCCGCCGTCGCGCTTGGCGTGCGTCCGCATGGAGGCGGGGTCGGAGCCGTGGTCGGGCTCGGTCAGCCCGAAGCACCCGATGATCTCGCCGGAGGCCATGCCCGGCAGCCAGGCCCGCTTCTGCTCCTCGCTGCCGAACCGGTGGATGGCGTACATGGCCAGGGAGCCCTGAACCGAGACGAGCGAACGGATCCCGGAGTCGGCCGCTTCGAGCTCCAGGCAGGCGAGGCCGTACTGCACGGCGCTGGCCCCCGCGCACCCGTACCCCTGGAGCGACATGCCGAGGGCGCCGATCCCGCCCAGCTCCCGCGCCAGTTCCCGGATGCCGGGCAGCTCGCCCTTCTCGTACCAGTCGGCTACGTACGGCAGCACCCGGTCCGCGGCCCAGCTCCGCACGGTGTCGCGGACGGCCAGCTCCTCCGCGTCCAGCAGGTCGTCGATCCCGAGCGGGTCGGCGGGGTCGAAGGGCGGCAGCTTCGAGGACGCGGACATACGACAGCCTCCGGCAGGGTGACAACTAGCACCGCTAGTTAAGGATCTCGGCCCGACGTTACGACGCAGTGTCCCGCAAGTCCAGGGCACTTGCTCACAGCACCCGGGAGCCCGGCGCCCGGCCGGCCTGCCCAGTGGGCGACGCGGGGCGACCAGGGCTTCCGGCTCGCGGGTGCGGCACCGGCTCGCGAGCCGGAGGCCCTGCCCAGGAGCGGACCGGGGAACCTAAGCGGAGACGCGGCTCTCGGCGGTCCCGGCGGCGTCACGGGGAACCGGAATACCGGTCGGGCCCGGCGCCACCGGAATACCGGCGGGGCCCGGCGCGGAGGCCGGGACGGCGACGACGTCCGAGGCGGGAGCCGCAATCGCGGCGGTGCCGCACTCCATGACCCGCGGCAGCCGCAGCGCCATCACCGCGCCGAGCAGCAACAGGCCGGCGCTCACCAGCAGGGTCACGTGCAGTCCGTGCACGAAGGAGTCCCTGGCGGCCTGCCGCAGGGCACCGCCGGACGTGCCGCCGAGCCGGTCGGCGACCTGGTACGCCTCGCCCAGCGAGTGTCCCGCCGCCGCCGAATCGGCCGCCGGGACCCCGGGGACGGACGACAGCCCTGGCGTGTACGCCGCGTTCATCACGCTCCCCAGCAGCGCGATCCCTATCCCCGCGCCGAGCTGGTACGAGGTCTCGCCGATCGCCGCGGCGCCGCCCGACTGCGCCTGCGGCGCCTCGCTGAGCATGGACTCGTACGCCCCGAAGAGCGTGGTCTCCAGGCCGAAGCCCAGCAGCACGAAGCCGAAGAGCAGCAGCGTGGCGTTGTCGTTCCCGCCCATCGCGGTGAGCGTGACGACGGCCGCCGCGGTGAGACAGAACCCGAAGGAGACCATCGCGCGCGGCCCGAACCTGCGCAGCAGCTTCGCCCCGGCGAGACCGGCGGCCATCGCCGCGATGGTGAGCGGCAGCAGCCGCAGCCCGGTCTGCAGGGGCGACAGGCCGAGTACGAGCTGGAGGTACTGCGCGGCGATCAGTTCCAGGCCCACCAGGGCGAGCATGGCGAGGACGATGCACCCCACCGACGTGCTGAAGGCGGGACGCGCGAACATGCGCAGGTCGACCAGGGGATGCGCGCGCCGCCGCTGCCGCCGTACGAAGACGGCCATCAGCACGGCGCCGACGAGCAGCGGCACGAGGGTGAAGGGGCTGAAGGGCGCCTCGCCGCCGCCGAGACGCTTCACGCCGAGGACGAGTCCGAACAGGCCGGCGGCGGCCATGAGCGCCCCGACGACGTCCCAGGGACCGTCGCGGTCGCCGTGGGACTCGGGCAGCAGCAGCCGTCCGACCGGCAGGCTGATGATCATCAGCGGAATGTTGACGAGGAAGACCGATCCCCACCAGAAGTGTTCGAGGAGGAAGCCGCCGAGGAGCGGTCCGACCGCCGCTCCGACGGCGGCGACGGCGCTCCAGATGCCGATCGCGAGCGCCCGTTCGCGGCGGTCGGGGAAGACCTCGCGCAGGATCGACAGCGTGGCGGGCATGATCATGGCGCCGCCGATGCCGAGCAGGGCGCGGGCGCCTATCAGAAGCTGCGCGTTCCCGGAGAAGGCCGCGATGCCGGAGGCGACTCCGAAGAGGGCGTAACCGAGGAGGAGGACCCGTCGTCTGCCGATCCGGTCACCGAGCGTGCCGAAGAGGATGAGGAGCGAGGCGCAGACGAGCGGATAGATGTCGACGATCCAGAGCAGTTCCATCGCGCCGGGCTTCAGGTCCTCGGTGACGGCGGGCACCGCGACATGGAGAACGGTGGCGTCGATGGCAACGAGCAGCAGGCTGACGCACAGGACGACGAGGACGACCCAGCGGTTGGCACCGGCTCCGGTCTCCCGACGGCATCGCGCAGCGGCCGTGGTCGTCCCGGACATGTACGTACCTCCAGAGGTTCCCTCGCGTTCTGCGGATCCGCAGGGTGGGGACTCCCTGGGGTTGCGGCCCGGAGAGCGGAGTCCCGGGCCCACGCAACAAAGGCGAGTGAGCCGTCAGCGTACGCGAGTTCTCGCCCGTGACACGTGGCGGACCTCTCACGTTCGTCGGCGGGGTGTGTGGCGTACGCCACGCCGCCCGCACGTCGTCACGCCCCGTGCGGCCTGCCGGTTCCGCGGTCCGCCGATAATCGGGCCCGTGACCGATCCGGAGAGTCCCGCCCCGATGCCCCGCGGGAGCGCCCTGCGCCGAGCCGCACCCGCGCTCCTCGGTTACGCGGCGGTGCGCGCCCTGGGCCTCGTCACGCTCGCCGTGTGGAGCGCGGCGAGAGGCGAGAGCGCCCACCGGCTGCTGTCGGGGCGCTGGGACTCGCTCTGGTACACGAGGGTCGCCGAGCTCGGCTACGGCTACGAGGTCCGCCTCCCGAACGGTGACGTGCACGCGAATCTCGCGTTCTTCCCGCTGCTGCCCTGGCTGGAGCGGATCGTCCATGCGGTGACACCGCTGTCGTACGCGGACGCCGGGCTGCTGGTCGCCGCGGTGGCCTCGCTCGCCGCGGCCTGGGGGATCTTCGCGGTCGCCGACCACGTCCACGGCCGGCGGGCCGGGGTGTGCGCGGCGCTGGTGTGGGCGGTCCTGCCCGTCGGCGTCGTGCAGTCGATGGCGTACAGCGAGTCACTGTTCACCGCGCTCGCCGCGTGGTCGCTGTACGCGGTGCTGACCGGCCGCTGGCTGACCGCCGGGCTGCTCGCCGCGTTCGCCGGGCTGACCCGGCCGGTGGGAGTCGCCGTGGTCGCGGCCCTGTGGGTGGCGGCGATTAGCTCGTTCGTGGGAGAACACCGGCGCGGCGGAAGCATGCCCCGGACGGACGGCGCGCGTCCGTGGCGGCGCGCCCTCGCCATGATCATCGCGCCGCTGGGCGCCGCCGGTTACGTGCTGTGGGTGGGCCGGCGCACGGGCAGGGGCCCGCTCGGCTATCTCGACGTCCAGGCGGGGTGGCGCAACGGCTTCGACGGCGGTTACGCCTTCGGGCGCTTCGTGGCCGAGAAGTTCACCTCGTTCCCGTCCGCCCTGGCCGGTGCCGCCCTGATCGCCGGAGTCGTGCTCGTCCTGTCGCTCTACGTGACATGCGTGCGCCAGGGGCAGCCGCCGGCCCTCCTGGTCTACACGGGGATCGTCGTCGCGCTCGCCCTGTGCGCGTCGAGCTACTTCGGCTCGAAGCCGCGCCTGCTGCTCCCCGCCTTCCCGCTCCTGTTCCCTCTCGCCAGGGCCCTGGCGAGGCTGCGTACCTCCAGGTCGGCACTGGTCGTCGGGGGCGTCGCGGTGGCCTCGGCGGCGTACGGGGCCTTCTGGCTGAACGGCTCAGGACCTCCCTGACCCGCCCGGCGACACCCCGCGCGGGACCGGTGAGCGGGCGGCGAATTCCACACCATCACCCGGTGAACGAATATAAAAGTGCCATAAAATCGAAGACCCTCGGAGACCAATGGAATTGAAGGCTCCGTGGTCACGGGATTAGCGATTCATTGGAAATGAACATGATCCTGAGAGGAATCCCACATCACATCGTCATCACAAACCGAGTGAATCGGCCTGGAACGCAGCTCACTCGCTGTAACGTCGATTGAGTGCGTACCGAACGAAACCTCACCCGTCTGGACCGGGTCTTCGCCCGGCTGGACCGTGAGCCGGAACGACCGGCCCACATCGATGTGCCGAAGATGAGTCGGCACAGGGTTGTCCTCTTCGCGGCGACCCTGGCCTTCTACCTGGCGATCGTGTGGGCCGTGGCGATCACGTCGTGGCTGGTCCGGTTCGACTGGCAGGTCATGTTCTTCCGGCCCTACCAGCAGTGGCCGGAGATCCACGCGTTCCTGGACTACTACGTGGTGCTCGGCCAGCGCGGCCCCACCGCGGTGATGGTCGCCGCGTGGCTGGGCTGGCGCTCCTGGCGCCAGCACACACTGCGCCCGCTGCTCACCCTGGGCGCGTCCCTGCTGCTGCTCAACCTCACGGTCGGCGCGGCCAAGCTCGGCATGGGCCGTCTCGGCCCGCACTACGCCATCACCATCGGCTCGAACGAGATGGGCCTGGGCGGCGATATATTTCCGTCGGGCCACACCGCCAACGCCGTCGTGACCTGGGGAATCCTGGCCTATCTGGCGTCGACCCCGAGAGCCAGACGCTGGCTCTCGGCGCTGTCCGCCGTGGTCTCGCTGGGCGTCGGCCTCACCACCGTCTACCTGGGTACGCACTGGCTGAGCGATGTCCTGCTGGGCTGGGCCGCGGGTCTGCTGATCCTGCTGGCGCTGCCCTGGTGCGAGCCGCTGATCGCGCGCTCCGAGGCCGGGATCTTCGCACTTCGCGATCTGTGGCGCACCCGCACCCGTCGCGGCCGTACCGTGCCCGCGCCGGCCCCCTCTCCGGTCCCCGCACCGGTCCTGTCCCCGCAGGCCGTCGCGGTGGACAGCGAGATGCCGGCCCGCGGGGCCGTCGCCTCCCGTCCGCCCAGATCCCCCGCCCACCTGGCGCCGGGCCCGCACACCGCCCGCTCGGAACGCACCCCGGTGACACCGGCGGGCAGTCGCCGTCCGGCGCACCCGGACCGCCCGCCCCACCCGGACCGTCCGGCGCGCGCGGCCGCCGCGACGGCCCGCCCGCTGACGGGCGGCTGAGAACTGCGGGGCCGGTACGCACAGCCTCTCCCCGCACAGTGAAGGCCCCCGGCTCGTCGAGCCGGGGGCCTTCACACGTCGTGGCGCGGCACTCGGCCGCGCTCGGCACGCCGCCGGCCGAACGGGCCGCGGTCCGCCGGGGCGGGGCGCTCAGCCCTTCCAGCAGCGCGTCACCGTGCCGTCCGTGACCTCGAAGTTGAGCCGCCCCACCAGGTACTCCATGGTGATGATCGCGCCGTGGGGCAACGTGCGGACCGTCGGCCAGCCTTGCTCCTGCGCACGCTCCCGCGCCCTGCTCACCTCCATCCCGACATAGCTCTCCGGACTGTCCTGCGGCTCTGCGTGAGAGGGGGGAATGGGTGCCATGACCGCCACGTTAGGCGGCACGCCCTGGTGGTGGAAGCCCGATCGGCGACGAAGCGTCACCTGTCCCCCGCCGGTCACACTTCTGTCACAGGATCACGACACGTGTTTCGCCGAACTCGATCTCCCGTATGAAGGGTTCCTTCGGTGTTCCGCACGCCTTCGAACGTAATTCTGAGTCGTCGTCCGGACGTCCCGAATAACCCGGCGAAATGGCCGGAGCGGGGGTCGGCCCGTGCCCGGCGGCGGATTTCCCTATCCGGTCGGCTCCGATTACGGCACGCTCCGCGGAAGCTGACGCCGCATAGGAAATGCACGCTTCGATCACAGAACCCCCGCACGTTCCTCGGCCGGCACCCGGGACTTCCGCCACGGCACCCGGACCGTGACCGGCGCCCCCTCGGGACCCGGTCTCAGGCCCTGGCTTCCCGGGCCCCGGCCGCTCAGGCACCGGCTTCTCGGGGCCCTGTCTCTCCAGCGCCCGGGACCACCGGTCCCGGCCTCTCCAGCGCCCGGGACAACCGGTCCCGGGCCGCCCTCATCGCGTCGCCGAGTTCGGCGGGCTCCAGGATCTCGAACTCGAAGCCCGTCATCATCACGTGGATGACCATGACATCGAGGCTCGGCGCCCCGGTGCGCAGGAGGCAGCTGTCCTTCCCCAAGGCCTCCAGGGTCCCGGCCGAGGGTGAGATCCGCGCGGCGGCCTGCTCCAGCGGCACCAGCAGCCGGACGACGGCGTTCGTCGCGTAGGCGCCGGTGGAGACGCCCTTGGAGACGTACTCGGCCAGATTCTCGGCCGGTGGCGTACGGGGCGTGAAGCGCGGCCCGTGCGGCGGCCTGGGCGTGATGCGGTCGGCCCGGAACGTACGCCAGTCGTCGCGGTCGACGTCCCAGGCGACCAGGTACCAGCGGTGCTCGGTGCACACCAGCCGGTACGGCTCGACGGTACGGCGCGTCGCGGAGCCCCCGTGATCGCGGTACTCGAAGCGCAGCCGCTCGCTGTCACGGCAGGCGTTGGCCAGTTCGGTGAGGACGGCGGGGTCGACGGCGGAGGTCCCCGGACCGCGCAGCATCGGCACGGTGAAGGCGTTCAGCGCGCCGACCCTGCGCCGCAGGCGGCTCGGCAGGACCTGTTCCAGCTTGGCGAGCGCGCGGACGGAGGACTCGCCGATGCCCTCGATGCCCTGCCCGGCCGCCGTGCGCAGCCCTACGGCCACCGCGACGGCCTCGTCGTCGTCCAGGAGCAGCGGCGGCAGCTCGGCCCCGGCGCCGAGCTGGTAACCGCCGCCCGTACCCGGGCTGGCGTTGACGGGATAGCCCAGCTCGCGCAGCCGCTCCACGTCACGGCGGACGGTGCGCGCGGTGACGCCCAGCCGCCCGGCGAGATCCGCGCCCGACCACTCGCGGTGGGCCTGGAGCAGTGAGAGCAGGCGCAGCAGTCGTGCGGATGTCTCCAACATGCCGCCGAGTCTGCCAGCGCTTGCGGACAGATACTGTCCGCAAGCGCTGGGACGTTCTTGGCGCTGGGACGTTCTTCAGGGCCGGTAGGCGATCTGCGGTACGTCGAAGCAGTTCGTGTTCATGTCGCCCTGGGTGACCCAGCCCCTGCCGTCGCGCCAGCGGGCCACCGAGAGGCACGTCCGACGCGTTCCGGGCGGCTCGGCCAGGCGCTCGTAGGTGACGGGGAGCAGCAGCCCGCCCGCGGTGTAGGGCGTGCCCCGGTTCATGAACGCGTCGACGCACGCCCGGGTGATGCCCGTCCGGACGCAGGACTTCGCCGCGTCCGTGAACCACCGCGCCGCCGCCCAGCCCTCGAGCTGCCACTGGGAACGGGTCGGCAGGGCCTTGGTCGCGTCGCGGAACGCCCGTACGGCGCCGTCGTCCGTGTCCTCGTAGTTCCGGCTCGACCCCGTGGCCCACAGCGCGTTGCGGCAGCGCGGCGCGTCCTTGTAGTCCTCGGGCACGGTGGACGTCCAGTTCTGGACGTTGGTCACCTTGGCGGTGACGTGGGCGCCGACAGCGTCCATGGCCTTGCACAGCTGGGCGTTTCCGTGGGTGTCGACGGCGTCGAAGACGAGGTCGACACCCTGCGCCTTCAGGTCGGCCGCGGCGGCCCGGAAGTCGGGCAGCGCGAAGTCGACCTGTTCGGTGACGACCCGGTAGCCCTCGGCCCTGAGCCCCTCGGTGACCAGCCGGGCGTAGGCGGCGGAGGCGGACTGGTTGTAGGAGACGACGGCGGCCGTGCGGGCGCCGTGGACGCGCTTGAAGTAGCGGTAGACCTCGGTGCCGCCGTAGAGCTCGCCGTTCCAGCCGGGCGTGCCGTCGCGCGGCGCGAGGCTGCCGTAGATCCCGTACAGGTGCGGGTAGGTGTCGTACGCGGCGCCGATGGGCTGGCCGCCGATGTCGGGCACGCCCGCGCGGGACACCTGGGAGGCGCCCGCGTAGTCGAACGCGGTCGTCGCGACGAGGGCGACGACCTTGTCCTGTTCGATCAGCCGTTGCACGCAGGCGCTGTTGCCGACGCCGCTGCCGCCGTCGTCGCAGAGCCTCACCTCGACCGGCCGTCCGCCGATGCCGCCCCGGGCGTCGAGCCGGTCGAACCAGGCCTTCGCCCCGTCACGCGGTCCCGTGAACGCGGAGGCGCCGACGGGGCTGGTGGCGCTGCTGATGATGCCGACGCGGATCGGCGCGGCGGATTCCCGGGGCGTGGGCGTGGCGCGGTTCTCGAAGTCGCTCTCGGGGAGCCGGCTGCCGCAGGCCGTGCCGAGCAGGAGCAGCAGGCCCGCGACGGCGGCGCCCGTCGCTGTGCGCCGCACCGCTGATCAGCAGCCCGGGACGGGACTCGACGACCCGTTGCCGCTCAGCTGCACCAGCGCGCAGAGCGTCTTGACGGAGACCTTCCAGGTGCCGTTCTGCTCGACGGCCGTCCCGGAGGCGTTCGGCAGGGCGGTGGCGCCGTTCAGGGTCAGCGTGTAGGTCACGTCCGCCCCGGTCGGCGAGGTGAACTCGATCTTCTCCACGTTCGCCTTCACCTGCTGGCCGCGCTGGTCGCCGTTGAAGCCCTGGAGCAGCGGCGCCATCTGGTCGCCGTTCTGCAGGACTGCCTGCTTCTCCTTCGCGGAGACGGCCGGGTCGAAGAACTTCTCCCAGTTCTGCCTGATCTCCTGCTGGGCCGCCGCCGGGTCGGCCGGAGCCGTGGCGGACGGCACGCCGGTGGACCGGTCCACCGAGGGTGTGGGCGAGGCGGAACCTCCGCCGCCGCTGTCGTCGCTGCACGCCGTGAGGGCCGCGGCGAGGACGAGTACCGCCGCCACCGCCACTCCCCCGACGTTCCCCCGCCTGAGGTCGCTCCCGAGAACCATCTGGCTCACCACCGGGTGTCGGTCCGGGCCGGAAGCGCCCGGTGCTTTCAGGGTCAGCTTCCAGAAGGCATAGTGCAAGCCATCGGCTGACATGGACAGATACCCGACGTGTGGGAGTCCGGATGCGGACAGCTCGACTGCGGAGCGTGCACCCCGTCCAGTGGGCCGGCTGGGCCGCGCTGGCCGCCGGCGCGGTGCTGTGCGTCATCGGCTGGTACGGCATCTCGGGTGAGCGGTACGCGGAACGTCAGCTGCCCTACCTCGCCTCCTGCACGGTGCCCGGTGCCGCGCTGATCATCGCCGGCGCGGTGCTGCTCGCCCAGGGCCGGAACGCCTCGGCGGCGGCGCGCGTCGAGGAGCTGTACGGGCTGCTGGTGGCCGCCGGGGCCGCCGACGCCGAGGAGCCGGGGCCGGCGGCGGCCGGGCCCCTGGCCGTCAGCGGCGACCTCCTCATGGTGCCCGGCGGCACCCTGTACCACCGCGCGGACTGCCCGCTGGTCGCCGGGAAGCCGGAGGCACTGCCGGCCGACTCGCGCGTCCTCGCGAGCGGGGACCTGGGACCGTGCCCGATCTGCGAGCCCGACGCCGAGGACGACGCCTCCACCGCCGAGCCGCCCTCCCCCTCCCCCGCCGCCGCGGGCCCGCCCCTCGCCGAACGGCCGGCCGCTCTCGATCGCCCGTCCACGCCCGATGGCCCGACCGCCCCCGAGCGTCCCTCCGCCGGTCCCGACGACTGAGGTCCTCGCCGATGTCCTCGCTGACGTACGACCTCACCCTTGCCGGTCTGTCGATCGGCGGTGCCGCGGCGCTCACCGGGATCGGGCTGATCGTCACCTACCGCGCCACCGGTGTGCTCAACTTCGCGCACGGCGCGATCGCGATGGTGTGCGCGTATCTGCTGCGCCAGTTCACGGTCGAGTGGGGCTGGCCGCTCGCGCTCGGCGCGTCGGTGACCCTGCTGGTGGTGGCCCCTGCCATCGGGATGGCCCTGGAGCGCTTCGTGTTCCGGCCGCTGTCCCTCCTCGGCGGCGACCCGGCGCAGACCCTGGTCGCGAGCATCGGGGTCTTCGTGCTTCTGGTCGGCGGGGCTGCGCTCGTGTGGGGCACCGGCGCGCGGGCGGACGCGCCGACGCTGGTGTCGGCGGATCCGTGGGGGCAGCTCGCGGTGGCCGTCGCACTGGCCGCGGGTGTGGGCGCGGTGACGCGCTGGACCCGCTTCGGCACGGAGCTGCGGGCGGTCGTCGACGACCGCCCGCTCGCGGTGCTCGGCGGTATCGACGCGGACCGGGTGGCCGCGGCGGGCTGGGCCTTCGGCTCGTTCACGGCGGGCCTGACGGGCGTGCTCCTCGCGCCGTACGTGCGGCTGGACCCGTACGGCCTGCCGCTGCTCGTCATCGAGGTGATGGCGGTCGCGGTGGCGGCCCGGATGCGCAGCCTCCCGGTGGCGATCGTGGTCGCGCTCGGTATCGGGGTGGCCCAGAGTCAGCTGACCCGGCTGCATCCCACGGGCTGGGCGGAGCCGCTGCTCCAGGCGGTCGGCGCCAACCTCTTCGTGGTCGCGCTGCTCGTCGCCGCGCTCGTCCTGCCCGGTATCGGCACCCGTGACGCGCTCCCGCGCCAGGCGGCGGTCCGCGTGCCGACACCGCCCGGGGCCTGGGCCGTGGCCGTCGTGCTGTTCCTGCTGCCTCTGGGATTCGCGGGCTCGGACCTGCGCACGTCGGTGCAGGTGCCCGCGCTCGGTGTCGTCCTGCTGTCGCTGGTCGTGGTCACCGGCCGCGGTGGCCAGATCTCGCTGGGGCAGGCCGCGTACGCCGGTCTGGGCGCCCTGTTCACGGCGCTGCTGGCCGCGGGCCGGTTCCCGGGGCTGCCCCGGCTGCCCGAGCTGGCCGCGCTGGCGGTGGCCGTGCTGCTGGTGGCCCCGCTCGGTGTGCTGACCGGCTGGCCGGCCATCGGACGGCACGGTCTGGCGCTCGCGGTGGCCACCTTCGCGGTGGGCGTGGGCGTCAGCCGGTTCGTCTTCGCTCAGCCGTACGCGGTGTCCGGTCTGTCCCTGGACCGCCCGGCCGGATTCGGCGGCGACCGCGCGTACTACGTACTCGAACTCGTCCTGCTGGCCGCCGCCCTGCTCGCCGCGCACACGCTGCGCCGGGGCCGGACGGGCCGGGCCCTGGCCGCGATGCGGGACCACGAGGCGGGCGCCTCGGCGGCGGGCGTCCGTGTCCCGGAACTGAAACTGACCGCGTTCGTCGCGGGGGCCGCACTGGCCGCGCTGGGCGGCGGCATGCTCGGCATGGGGCTGCGTGCCTTCGACGCCACCCAGTACGACCCGGTCCGCAGTCTGCTCTGGTTCGCGGCGGTCGTCGTGCTCGGCGCCGACAGTGTCCTCGGCGCGCTCGTCGCCGCGGCTCTGCTGGTCGGGCTCGACGCGGGGGCCCGGGGCGGGGTGGCGGCCGCGCTGATCGGCCTCCTCGCCGTCCTCGTCGGCCGCTTCCCCGAGGGCCCGTACGAGGCCCTGCGCACGGCGGCGTCCCGGTTCCGGCTCCGCCCCCGGGCGACCCTGACGCCCCGGGGCGTCAGGGTCCGCCGACACCTGCGCACCGTCGGCAGGGACCGCCTCGAAGCACTCGGGCCTCCGGCGGGCCCGGAGGCCGTACCGACGAAGGGCGCCATGGCGGCCGTGGCGGCGGAGGGCGCGGCTGCGGCGACCGCGGTGACCGGCACCGGCGGGGAACCCGGGCCCCGCCGAGGTCCGGCAGCACCGGCCGGCATCAGCCCGAAAGCCGCACGACGCCCGGGACCTGCCACCCGAACCGACCCGCGCCGAGAAGCCGGACAGGGCCCGGGCCACCCGGCACCCAGCGACACCGGCCGACAAGCCGGACCGCACCCGGAACCCACCGCACCGTCCGACGCCGGCCAGGAACCCGGGCCGCGCCCGGGGCCCGCCGCAAGGGCCGCGTCCGCGGGCAGGTCCGGCGCGGGAAGGCGGGCGGTCGCCGGGACGGAGCCGGTACGGCGGACGGTCGCCGGAGCTGCCCGGCGGGCCGGGGCGGACACGCGACCGCTGGCCACCCGTCGGCTCCGCGTCGCCTATGGCGGGTTCACCGCGCTCGACGGGGCGACTCTCGACGTCCCGCCTGGCCGGGTCACCGCGGTCGTGGGGCCCAACGGGGCCGGGAAGAGCACCCTGTTCCACTGTCTCGCGGGCACGCTGCGCCCCTCGGGCGGACAGGTGCTGCTCGGAGGGCGGGACATCACACGGCTCGCGGCGCACGCGCGGACGCGGCTGGGGATCGCACGGACCTTCCAGCAGCTGGCGGTCTTCCCGTCGCTGACCGTGGCCGAGAACGTGCGCGTGGGCGCCGAGCAGGGCCGGACCGCGGATCCTGGGGCGGCGGAGCGGGCGCTGCGGCTGCTCGGGCTCGACGGGCCGGTGCGGTCACTGCCCGCGGCGGGGCTGCCCACCGGGACACTCCGGCGCGTCGAACTGGCCCGGGCGCTCGCCGGGAACCCCCGGGTGCTGCTGCTCGACGAGCCCGCGGCCGGGCTCGACACCGGCGAGGTGGCCGCGCTGGCCCGGGTGCTGCGGGCGCTGGCCGCGGACGGCATGGCCCTCCTGGTCGTCGAGCACGATCTCGATCTGGTCGCCGACCTGGCGCACACCGTGCACGTCATGGCTGCCGGACGGATCGTCGCCTCGGGGCCCGCCGACCGCGTCCTGGACACGAGGCCCGGCGGATGAGCATCGCCCTGCGCGGCGCGCGCGTACGCTACGGCCCCCTGGAGGCCCTGCACGGCGTGAGTCTGGCCGCCCCCGGCCCCGGCCTCACCGTACTGCTGGGCCGCAACGGCTCCGGCCGTACGACCGCGCTGCGCGCCCTCGCCGGGACCGTGCCGCTGGCGGCCGGCGCCGTCGTCTGGGACGGCGCCGACGTGACGCGCCTGCCCGCGTTCGAGCGGGCCCGGCGCGGACTGTGCCTCGTCCCGGAGCGCCGGGCGGTGTTCGGCTCCCTGACCGTCCGCGAGAACCTGGAACTCGGGGCGGCCGGCCTCGCGGCCGCGCTGGAGGCCTACCCGCCGCTGGAACCGCTCCTCCCCCGCCGGGCGGGCACCCTCTCCGGCGGCGAACAGCGCATGCTGGCCCTCTCCCGCGCCCTGTCGGCCCGCGCGCGCGTGGTGCTCGCCGACGAACCCGCGCAGGGCATGTCGCCGGCGGTCGCGGCCCGGACGTACGCGCTGCTGGGCGCTCTCGACGCGTGCGTGGTGATCGCCGAGCAGCGGCTGCCGCAGGCTCTGCGGGAGCGGGCGGGCCGGACGACGTACGTCCACGAACTGCGCCGTGGCGCGGTCGTGTTCAGCGGAGAGGCCACCGAGACGGCGGCGCGGATCGGTGGGCCGCCGGGTTCAGGGGCGGGCCGAACAGGGCGGGACCCCCGGTACGGGAGGCGCCCGCCGCCTTCGGGATGACGAGCTGGACGCCCTTGGCCAGCCGGTCGGGGCTGCCGCCGATCTTCTTCTTGTTGGCGTTGTAGAGCGTCTGCCAGCCGCCCGTCACGCGGTACTTGCGGGCGATCGACGCGAGCGTCTCGCCGGTCTTCACCACGTGGAAGGGACCCTGGAGTCCGTACGACCGGGAACAGGCGGGCCAGGCACCCCAGCCCTGGACGGCCAGCACCTTCTTGGCGACCTTGATCTGCTGGGCGCGGGTGGCGAGATCGGCGCGGGGAGCGTAGGCGAGCCCGCCGAAGCGGACCCAGGTGGGCTGCCAGAACTGGAGCCCGCCGTAGTAGCCGTTCCCGGTGTTGGCGTGCCAGCGGCCGCCGCTCTCGCACTCGGCGAGACAGGTCCAGGGCCACTCGTCGTTCGCGCAGTCGGAGGCACCCCGGACGGAACCGGGGCCCGGGAGCGGGGGCGGCGCCGCGGCGTCCGCGTCGCAGGGAACGAGGGCGGCCAGTACGGCGGCGACCACGGCCGCGTACCGCGCACGTCCGTTCGGCAGCCGGGACGCGATGCGGGTGCTGGGCGGAATCCGCCTGGTCGGCATGAAGGACATCGGGCCACGCTAAGCAGCGCGTCCCGCTCGCCCGCCCAGCCGGCGCCCGGCGCGCCCAGGGCCCCACCCGGTCGGAGGACCGGGCGGGGCCCAGGGTCTGTCGCCCGGATCACGCGGCGGGACGCGGGGCAGTGCACCGCGCCTCGGCGCCACCTGATCCGAACGGCAGACCCCTGTGCCCGGCACGAGGGGGAGCGTGGCTCAGATGTCGAGCCGCTGGCCGGGCACGATCAGGTCGGGATCACCGCCGATGACGGACTCGTTGGCGGCGTAGATCTTCCGCCAGGTGGTCCCGTGCCGCGCGGCGATGGCACTCAGGGTGTCGCCTTCGCGGACGGTGTAGTCGCCGCGGGACGAGCCGCGGCCGACGTGGCCCGGCGTACGGGCCGGCGTCTTCGCCGCATCCCGCTTCGCCGGGGCGGACTTCCGAGCCGACTCGTGCGCCGGCTTCGAGGCCGACCCGGTGCTCGCGGATCCGGCGGCCTGCCCGGAACCCGAGGAGCCGGGCGCGTTCCCGTAGGCCCCGGCGCGGGCCGAGCAGGTGGGCCAGGCACCCCATCCCTGTGCGCTCTGGACCTTGGTCGCGACGGC
The DNA here is from genome assembly GCF_036226925.1 of Streptomyces sp. NBC_00659. Classification (NCBI taxonomy): domain Bacteria; kingdom Bacillati; phylum Actinomycetota; class Actinomycetes; order Kitasatosporales; family Streptomycetaceae; genus Streptomyces; species Streptomyces sp. NBC_00659. The sequence continues at coordinate 2,394,847 of NZ_CP109031.1, forward strand.
TATCTGCGCGCTCCTGGAAGCCTGGTCGGCGGTCGGCGCGTACGCCGTGCCGCCGTAGGCGCGCCAGGTGCCCGCGGAGAACTGGAGCCCCCCGTAGTAGCCGTTGCCGGTGTTGATGTGCCAGTTGCCGCCGCTCTCGCACTGGGCGATGCGGTCCCACACTCCACTGTCGGCCGCGGCGGCGTCGCCGGTCGCGGCGAGCAGTCCGAGCGGGGCGAGCAGTGCCGCCCCGGCGAGGACCGCCGTCGTACGTGTCCTGTTCGCCGTACGAACCTTGTGACCGTTCTCGTGAGTGCTATCGGCACATGCGGACATGTATTTCCCTCTCGAAACACCCGGGGTCCCCCAGGACGGGACGCGGTGACCTGCGCGTAGGACGCGGCCCTCGCGCTCCGACCCGTCCACCGGCGGCGTGCTGTGATCCGAAGCGGATCGGCCGGCGGACGTTCCCGAGCGGTGCTCGTTGCACACGGCGAAGGAATCTATGGACCCCGGCGCCCCGATATCAACCAACTCCTTGTCATTCGAGGCCAGTTAGCGGTTACCGCGGGTATCATCGATTTTCGGCCACCCGTTTCATTGGGTGATTTCCGGATTTGTCGACCCTCGCCTCTTGTGATCTGTGACCCACTTCACCCATTCAACTTCCGCCGTACTTCCGGAAGTTGACTGGGAGTAACCGATTCCGGGGGCGTCTTCACGCTGGGCGTCGGATGGTTCGATTCCGTTCGCCCTCGGGCGTGACTCCGGCCACAGATCACCCGTTGACATCTTCATGAGCCGGGAACCCCCGGTTCATGGGCCGGGAGCCACCCGGCACCGCCACGCACCGCATCCCGAGGAGCCACCGTGCCGCGCATGCTCGACGTCAGCGACGACGTACGCGCCGAGATCGGCGACGAAGAAGCCGACCGGCTGCTCGCCGGAGAGAACGCCCCCGGCAGTTACGACTGCACGTCGTGCCGCACCCCGGGCGACTCGGAACAGGAGCGCACCAGCACCGTCCTGTTCATCGGCGACGAGACCGCCGTCCTCGCCTTCGCCCACGCCACCTGCCTGCCCTCGCAGGTCGTGCAGGTCACCGAGGACCAACTCCAGGGCGCCGTCCGCTCGATCCACCCCGACGGCGCGCCCACCGCCCACGCCCCCGCCCCCGAGCAGGCCGTGCTCGGCGTCACCAGCGGACTCGTCCTGATCAACGGCGAGCTGCACCCGGCACTCGTCGTCGAGCCGACCGGCCCGATCGTGCGACCCGGATCGACCGATATCGGCGACGACTTCCTGCCCCTGCTGATCGAGCAGGGCTTCATGCCCGCGATCGAGCTGAACTCGGTGCCGCCGGTCCTGCACGGCTGGTCCGTGCTGCTCGCGGCGGGCCAGCTGCACGCCGTCCTCCAGCCGGGCACCGGCGGCGGCTCGCCCGTCGCCTGGTGGCAGGCCCACCAGGCGCTCCAGGTCACCGACAGCTGGCGCGCCGCCGCGAACAAGCTCCAGCAGGTGCTCCTGTTCGCGGCGCCGGTCGGCTCGATCGGCCGTCAGCCTCGGGAGGACCTGCTGCGCGACGCGCTCGACAAGGCGGCCGCCAACGGCAAGCTGGTCGCGGCGACGATGCCGCTCGCCGGTATCTGAGGACGGCGGGACAGCCGACAGAGCGGGACGGGGCGGGGAACCACGGGCGGGTGGCCGACGCCGGCCACTCAGGGGTGCCCGTGCGGTTCCCCGCGCCCCCGCGCGCGCCGCTCACTCCGGACGGCCCGCGAAATGACCGCTCCGGCCGCATCCGTTGGGCGGTGGGGTCGTTGGCACGTACGTGCACACCTACGACGTCCCCGGCCACCGGCCCTTCCAGCCGGTCCTTCCCTCCGGCTCCCCCCTCCGTTCGAGCAGAGAGGTGCCGGCGTCGCGACCGGTGCAGGACCCTCATCAGGGCAGCTCATCAGCCACGCCGATCTACGACGCGCTCCACGCCGAGTGGATCAGAGCGTTCAGGACCCTGCCCGGCGACCGTCACGGTGAGGAGAACCTGGAGTTCAAGGCCTTCGGGATCCTCGGGCGCGGTCCGAACTCGTTCAGCTCGTCGGGCACGTACAGCTCGTACAGCGCGGGAGCGCAGACCGCCCGGCAGATCACCGCACAGCACGGGCACACCACGGCGACGACGGCCGTCTGGCAGCCGGGCGCGCGCCAGCACGGCACGGGGATGCATCACATCCCGGCCGCGCTCCCGCCCGCCCCGCGCAGGGGGCTGTGAGCGGCGGGATCCATGAGCGGTGACGCGTGAGGGGCGGCTCCCCCGGGGAGCCGCCCCTCACGCTTCGCCCGTGGGCGTTACTTCTTCTTGTTGGCACCGCGCTTCTCGCGCACCCGCACCGAGATGTGGATCGGCGTGCCCGCGAAGCTGAACTCCTCACGCAGCCGGCGCTCGATGAAGCGGCGGTAGCCGTGCTCGATGAAGCCGGAGGCGAAGAGCACGAACCGCGGAGGCTTGGTGCCCGCCTGCGTGCCGAACAGGATGCGCGGCTGCTTGCCGCCGCGGACCGGGTGCGGATGCGCGGCGACCAGCTCGCCGAGGAAGGCGTTCAGACGGCCGGTCGGAACGCGGGTCTCCCAGCCGTCCAGAGCCGTCTCGATCGCCGGGACGAGCTTCTCCATGTGACGGCCGGTACGGGCCGAGACGTTCACCCGGGGCGCCCAGGCCACCTGGGCGAGCTCGGTCTCGATCTCCCGCTCCAGGTAGTAGCGGCGCTCCTCGTCGAGGGTGTCCCACTTGTTGAAGGCGAGGACGATGGCGCGGCCCGCGTCGACCGCCATGGTGACGATGCGCTGGTCCTGCACGGAGATGGTCTCGGACGCGTCGATCAGGATGACCGCGACCTCCGCCTTCTCGACGGCGGCGGCGGTGCGCAGCGAGGCGTAGTAGTCCGCGCCCTGCTGGAGGTGGACACGCTTGCGGATGCCCGCCGTGTCGACGAACTTCCAGGTGATGCCGCCGAGTTCGATGAGCTCGTCGACCGGGTCACGGGTGGTGCCCGCGACCTCGTTGACGACCACGCGGTCCTCGTTCGCCACCTTGTTCAGCAGGGAGGACTTGCCGACGTTCGGGCGGCCGATGAGGGCGATGCGGCGGGGGCCGCCCACCGCGGTGCCGAAGGTCTGCGCCGGGGCCTCGGGCAGCGCCTCCAGGACGGCGTCGAGCATGTCGCCGGTGCCGCGGCCGTGCAGCGCGGAGACCGGGTGCGGCTCGCCGAGACCGAGGGCCCAGAGGTACGAGGCGTCGGACTCGCCGCTCATGCCGTCGACCTTGTTGGCGCACAGGATGACGGGCTTGCCGGCCTTGCGGAGAAGGCGTACGACCGCCTCGTCGGTGTCGGTCGCGCCGACCTTGGCGTCGACGACGAACACGACCGCGTCGGCGGCCTCGATCGCGTACTCCGCCTGCGCGGCGACGGACGCGTCGATGCCGAGGACGTCCTGCTCCCAGCCGCCGGTGTCGACGAGCTTGAAGCGGCGGCCCGCCCACTCGGCCTCGTAGGTCACGCGGTCGCGGGTGACACCGGGCTTGTCCTCGACGACGGCCTCGCGGCGGCCGATGATGCGGTTCACCAGGGTCGACTTGCCGACGTTCGGGCGGCCGACGACGGCGAGGACGGGCAGCGGGCCGTGGCCCGCCTCCTCGATCGCGCCCTCGACGTCATGGATGTCGAAGCCCTCTTCCGCGGCGAGCTCCATGAACTCCGCGTACTCGGCATCGCCAAGTGCCCCGTGCTCGTGTTCCGCCGAGCCGTCGGGCTGGATGTGGTCGTTCATGAAGTCCGTACCTCGTCGTTCATTCGTGGTGATCGGTGGATCACCCGTAACCGGGTGATCCACTACTAAGTGTCGCCTAACGCCCGGCGGGGCGCCCGGCGTTTTCCCGGCGTCCGGTCAGACGCATGGCCTCGTCCAGGTGGGCGCTGAGCTGCTTCTGGATCCGGCCGGTGGCCTCGTCCAGCGCCTGTCGCGTGCGCCGGCCGCTGCCGTCGCCCGCTTCGAAGGGGTCGCCGAAGACGACGTCGACCCTGCTGCGCAGCGGGGGCAGCGCCTTGGTCAGCCGGCTGGCCCGCTCGGAGCTTCCCAGCACCGCCACCGGGACGATCGGGGCTCCGCTGCGCACCGCGAAGTACGCGAGCCCGGCCCGCAGCGAGGCGAAGTCGCCCTCGCCCCGGGTGCCCTCGGGAAAGATCCCGAGGACTCCGCCGGACGCCAGAACGCCGAGGGCGTCGGTGATGGCGGCGCGGTCGGCGATCTCCCGGTCGACCTTCAGCTGGCCGATGCCGAGCAGGAACGGGTCGAGCGGGCCGACGAACGCTTCCTTCTTGATCAGGAAGTGTGTGGGCCTGGGCGCGACGCCCATGACCATCGGCCCGTCGATGTTGTGGGAGTGGTTCACGGCCAGGATCGCCGGGCCGGTCGCGGGGACCTTCCAGGCGCCGAGCACGCGCGGCTTCCACAGCCCGTACATCAGGCCGACGCCGATCCGGCGCCCGACCTCGGCACGTCTCGCGGAGGGTGCGGTCACTTGGCGTCCCGCTTCTCCTCGACGAGGGTGACGACGCACTCGATGACCTGCTGGAGCGTGAGGTCGGAGGTGTCCACCTCGACCGCGTCGTCCGCCTTGGCGAGGGGGGAGGTCTTGCGGCTGGAGTCGGCCGCGTCCCGCTTGACCAGCGCCTCACGGGTCGCGTCGATGTCCGCGCCCTTCAGCTCACCGCTGCGCCGGGCGGCACGCGCCTCCGGGGAGGCGGTGAGGAAGATCTTCAGGTCGGCGTCGGGCAGCACGGTGGTGCCGATGTCGCGGCCCTCGACCACTATGCCGGCGGGCGCGGACCCGGCGAGGGTGCGCTGCAGCTCGGTGATCCGGGCACGCACCTCGGGGACGGCGCTGACCGCGCTGACCTTGGAGGTGACCTCCTGCGTACGGATCGGGCCGGCGACGTCGGCCCCGTCGACCGTGATGGTCGGCTCGGCCGGGTCGGTGCCGGAGACGATCTCCGGCTTGCCCGCGGCGGCGGCGATCGCGGAGGGGTCCGTGACGTCGATGTCGTTGCTGACCATCCACCACGTGATGGCGCGGTACTGCGCCCCGGTGTCCAGGTAGCTCAGACCGAGCTTCGCGGCCACGGCCTTCGAGGTGCTCGACTTGCCCGTGCCGGAGGGGCCGTCGATGGCGACAATCACAGCCGGAGCGGTACGGGCGGCGCCGTTGTCCACGGTGGGAACACCTTCCTGGTGCGAGGTGGAGGTCTCTGCGGGACGCGATCGCGCCCCGCACAAGGTTACCGGCCCCGCGGACCCCGTATTACTGGCCCTTCCCGGCGGCGGTATCGCCGGCCCTTTCCGGCGGCCGTCTCACTGGCGCAGCGCCCAGCCCCGCTCCCGCAGTGCCGCGCCGAGCACCGGCACCGCCTTCGGCTCCACCATCAGCTGCACCAGACCGGCCTGCTGACCGGTCGCGTGCTCGATGCGTACGTCCTCGATGTTGACGCCGGCCATCCCCGCGTCGGCGAAGATGCGGGCGAGCTGACCGGGCTGGTCGTCGATGAGAACGGCCACGACCTCGTAGGCACGCGGCGCGGAGCCGTGCTTGCCGGGGACACGGACCTGGCCCGCGTTGCCGCGCCGCAGGACGTCCTCGATGCCCGTGGCGCCCTGGCGGCGCTTGGCCTCGTCGGAGGACTGGAGGGCACGCAGGGCCTGGACCGTCTCGCCGAGGTCGGCGGAGACGTCCGCGAGGAGGTCGGCGACGGGGCCCGGGTTCGCGGAGAGGATGTCGATCCACATCCGGGGGTCGGAGGCGGCGATCCGCGTCACATCGCGGATGCCCTGCCCGCAGAGCCGTACCGCCGTCTCCTCCGCGTGCTCCAGGCGCGCGGCGACCATGCTGGAGACCAGGTGGGGCATGTGCGAGACGAGCGCCACGGCGCGGTCGTGGGCGTCCGCGTCCATGACGACGGGCACGGCACGGCAGTGCGACACCAGTTCCAGGGCGAGGTTCAGGACCTCGGTGTCCGTGTCCCGGGTCGGGGTGAGCACCCAGGGCCGGCCCTCGAAGAGGTCGCCGCTCGCGGCCAGCGGACCGGACTTCTCGCGGCCCGACATGGGGTGCGTGCCGATGTACGGGGTGAGGTCGAGGCCGAGCGCCTCCAGCTCGCGGCGGGGACCGCCCTTGACGCTGGCGACGTCGAGATAGCCGCGGGCGAGACCGCGCCGCATGGCGTCCGCGAGGGTCGCGGCGACGTGCGCCGGCGGTGCGGCGACGATCGCGAGGTCGACGGGCCCCTCGGGTGCCTCGTCCGTGCCGGCGCCCAGCGCGGCCGCCGTACGGGCCTGCTCCGGGTCGTGGTCGGCGAGGTGGACGACGACGCCGCGGGAGGCGAGCGCGAGGGCCGCGGACGTGCCGATCAGCCCGGTTCCGATGACGAGCGCGGTCCTCACTGGGCGATGTCCTTGCGGAGCGCGCCCGCGGCGCCCAGGTAGACGTGCACGACCTCGGCGCGCGGCCGGTCGGACTCGATGTGGGCGAGAACACGGACCACCCGGGGCATCGCGCCCTCGATGTCCAGTTCCTGCGCGCAGATCAGCGGGACGTCGACGATGCCGAGCTTGCGCGCCGCCGCGGCCGGGAAGTCGCTGTGCAGATCGGGTGTCGCGGTGAACCAGATGCTGATCAGGTCGTCCGTGGTGAGCGCGTTGCGCTCCAGGACGGCGGTGAGCAGCTCGCTGACCTGCTCGTCCATGTGGGCGGCCTCGTCCCGTTCCAGTTGGACGGCGCCCCGGACCGCTCGTACCGCCACGGTGATGCTCCTCACTGATCTGTGTGCACGACGTGTCACACCAGCGTAGTCAGCCCCGGGGCGCCGGTGTGCGGCGCCCGCCTGACGAGACGAGGCTGGGTGCGGGATCCGGCCGGGACCGGCTGCCCGGACGCGGTGATGTCACCCGAATCGCCCCATTCCACTGCTTCTGGCGAGAATGCGCCCGTGCGCCTCTGGACTCGGGCGCGCGCGTCCGCTCTCATGGCAGGAGACCGCCCAGGGGAGGACCGGATGAAACGACCAGGGCCCCTTCTCACCCTCCTCGCGGGGCTGGTGTTCGGCGTGTTCCTGCTGACGCTCAACGCGACGACGGGGACGAAGAGCACGTCGAACCCGTACGGGGAGGCGTCGCCGGGCGTCTCGGTGTCGGCCACCGCGCCACCGGGCTCCGCCTCGCCGTCGCCGTCGCCGAGCCTCCCGCCGAGCCCCTCGGCGTCCCGCAGTGCCGTTCCCAACGCCGACTACGCGGGCCGTACCGACGACGACACCTCAGCGGTCGCGGTCTCCCTGCGGGGCGGCAAGGCGATCGCGTACTTCTGCGACGGGCACGACAAGGAGTCCTGGCTGAAGGGTGCCGTCGAGGACGACGGGACCATGAAGCTCACGGGCAGTCACGGCGACGAGCTGAACGGAACCCTCCAGGGCGACAAGCTGATCCGCGGCACCGCCGATGTCGGCGGGCAGCGGTACGCCTTCACGGCCGACAGGGCCGTCAAGCCCTCCGGCCTGTACCGGGCGACGGCCACCGTGCGCGGCGCGAAGGTCGACGGCGGCTGGATCGTGCTGCCCGGCGGACGGCAGGTCGGCGTCGTCGAGCGCGACGGCACCCCTTCTGCGGCACCGTCGATCGACCCGGAGACCGGCGCCGTGACGATCGACGGCCAGAAGATCATCGCCCGCCCTGTCACCCCCTGACCGCCTCTTTCCACCGGGAGCCGTTCATGACCGTGGACCCGAACGCCGCCACCCAGGGCTTCCCCTCCCCGCCGCCCGGCCACGGCCGCGCCGACGCGGCCCGCTACCTCGTCCCGGCCCTGGTCGCCGCGGCCGTCGCGGTCGGCCTCGGTGTCTACGGCAAGGTCCACGACCCCACGGGAACGGCCTTCAATCTCGCCGGTTTCAGCAGCACGGGCGCCGTGAAGTCCTGGCTGGCGACGACGGCGTTCTTCTTCGCCCTCGTCCAGCTCGTCTCGGCGCTCATGATGTACGGGAAGCTGCCGGGCCCGGGCTGGGCGGCGAGGCTGCACCGGTGGTCGGGACGGATCGCGTTCCTGGTGGCGGTACCGGTCGCGGTCCACTGTCTGTACGCGTTGGGCTATCAGACGTACAGCACACGCGTCATGTGGCACTCGCTCCTGGGGTGCTTCTTCTTCGGTGCCTTCAGTGCCAAGATGCTGCTGCTCCGCTCGGAGCGCCTGCCCGGCTGGCTGCTGCCCGTCGTCGGCGGACTCGTCTTCGCCGTGCTCACCGCCGTCTGGCTGACATCCGCCTTCTGGTTCTTCCGTACGTTCGGAGTGACGACATGACCGACCGCTCGACGCGGCGCACCGTGATCCTCGCCGCGGGGGCGTCCGCGCTGCTCGCGGGGTGCAGCGAGTACGGCGACAAGAACAGCTCCCCGGACGAGTCGCCGAAGGCGTCCAGCGGACAGCAGCTCGCCACGACGAGTGACATCCCGGTCGGCGGAGGCACGATCTTCAAGGACCAGAAGGTCGTGGTCACCCAGCCGGCGAAGGGCGACTTCAAGGCCTTCTCGGCGATCTGTACGCACGCGGGCTGCACGGTGAACAAGGTCGCGGACGGCACCATCGACTGCCCTTGCCACGGAAGCAAGTTCAGTGTCGAGGACGGGGCGGTGAAGGCCGGCCCCGCGCCGCGTCCGCTGCCCGCGGAGAAGATCACGGTGGAGGGAAACTCGATCCGCCTGGCGTGAGACGGCCCGTAGGCTCCGGACATGCGCTCCGAAGCCCCCGTACCCCACGCGGCCCCGACAGGTCCGCCGGCCCCGGCACAGCCTGCGTCCTCCGCTCTCGCGGGGTCGCCCGTGCCGTCCGGCTCGCCCGCCCCGGCGGTACCGGAGGCCGGGATCCCGCTGGTGCGGGACCACACGGTCTACTCCTGTGTGATGGGGTCACGCGCCTTCGGGCTGGCCACGGACGGCAGTGACACGGACCTCCGGGGCGTCTTCCTCGCCCCGACCGCGCTGTTCTGGCGGTTCGAGAAACCTCCGACCCATGTCGAGGGCCCGGCGCCGGAGCAGTTCAGCTGGGAACTGGAGCGGTTCTGCTCGCTCGCGCTGCGCGCCAACCCGAACATCCTGGAGTGCCTGCACTCCCCGCTCGTCGCGTACGTGGACGACACCGGCCGCGAACTCCTCGACCTGCGCCAGGCTTTCCTCTCCCGTCAGGCGCACGAGACGTTCACCCGCTACGCCCTGGGCCAGCGCAAGAAGCTGGAGGCCGACGTCCGTACGCACGGCGCCCCGCGCTGGAAGCACGCCATGCATCTGCTGCGCCTGCTCATGAGTGCGCGCGATCTGCTGCGCACCGGCGCCCTGACGATCGAGGTCGGGGAGGAGCGCGAGCCGCTGCTGGCGGTGAAGCGGGGCGAGGTGCCCTGGAGCGAGGTCGAGCGCTGGATGCTCCGGCTGGCCACGGAGGCCGACGAGGCGGCCGTCGGCAGCCCGCTCCCGCCCGAGCCCGACACCGCGCGCGTCGAGGACTTCCTGATCCGGGTCCGGCGGGCCTCAGTGCTCCGGGAGACCGCCGGAGACCGTTAGTCCTCCCGGGACCACGTCCTGGCCTCCCCCGAACCCGTCCAGCCGGACCCTGACCACGAAGGCCTGCAGAGCGTCGTACGCGGAGGCGGCGTCCGGCAGTTCGGAGGCCTCCTGTGCCTCGTCGAGGAGTACGTGCAGCCGCTCCACGTCCTCCTCCACACGGGCGCGCGGGATGTCCGCGGGCCCGTGTTCCCGTTCCGCCTTCGCGGCGATCAGGTCCGCGAGATACGCGGGAGAGGCGATCTGCCCGGCCAGCGTGGGCAGATCGGCCTGCACCTCCCCGCTGCGCATGAGGTGGATGCCGGTGAGCAGCACACGGAACGTGTAGAGCAGCGGCTTGAGTTCGCCGCTCTTCTCGAAGAGCCGCCACTGTGTGGCCGCGAACCCCCGGTAGTGGTGGGCGTGGTGACGGGTGACGACATCGGGGGCGAGCGAGATCAGCTCACGGTGTTCGTCGCTCGTGCGCACGACCAGCGGCGACAGGAGCTGCTCCAGCACATAGCCGTTGCGCCGCAGCATGAGGCGTACGAACTTGCGCAGGTCGTGGGTGACCAGGTCCATCTCGGTCCCGTCCCGGAACCACATGCGCGACCGGGTCTCCTCCGGCTCGCCCAGCCCGACGAGGGCGGCCGTCGGCAGCACATGGACACCGCGCAGGTCGACGTCGGAGTCGCGGGACGGGAAACCGTACAGGTGCGCTCCGGAGACGGTCGCGAAGAGCACGGGGTCGGGCTGTTCGCCCACCACGCTCGCGAGGTCGGCGCCGGGACCGAGGACGTCTGTCATGGCTCAAGCATCCCAGAGCGCTCCCAGCGACATGAGGTCGCTCTGGTACTCGACGCGGTCGGCCCAGTCGGTCGGCCAGGCCTCGGAGCCGTGGTGGGCGCCCGCGAACGCCCCGGTCAGGCAGGCGATGGAGTCGGAGTCGCCCGAGGTGCAGGCGGCCCGGCGCAGCGCGGTGACGGGTTCGTCGACGAACATCAGGAAGCACAGCAGGCCGGTGGCGAACGCCTCCTCGGCGATCCAGCCCTCACCGGTGGCCAGGCAGGGGTCGTCCTCGGGCGACGCGGTCCGCACGGCCTGGCGGAGGTTGTCCAGGACGGCGATGCACTCGTCCCAGCCGCGGGAGATGTACGCCTCGGGTGTGGCGTCGTGGCAGAAGGTCCACAGGTCGCCGAGCCAGCGCGAGTGGTAGCGGTGCCGGTTCTCGTGCGCGTACGCGAGCAGCAATCCGATCAGTTCCGCGGGCCGGGCGCCCTGGGAGAGCAGCCGGACGGTGTGCGCGGTGAGGTCCGAGGCGGCGAGCGCGGTGGGGTGGCCGTGGGTGAGCGCGGCCTGGAGCTGGGCGGCGCCGGCGCGCTGTTCGTCGCTGAGTCCGCGGGCGAGCCCGACGGGCGCCACGCGCATGTTGGCGCCGCAGCCCTTGGAACCGGTCTGGCTGGCCTCCTGCCAGCGGCGGTTCTCGTCCTTGAGGAGGTCGCAGGCGACCAGGCAGGTCCGGCCGGGGGCCCGGTTGTTCTCGGGCGACTGGTACCAGTCCACGAACTCCTCGCGGACCGGCCGTTCCATCCGCAGCGGGCCCAGCAGTCCGCGGTCCATGGCGGTGCGCAGTCCGTTGGCGAGCGCCAGGGTCATCTGGGTGTCGTCGGTGACGATCGCGGGCCTGGGCAGCGCCATCTGCCGCCAGGGGCCGAACTTCTCGAGGATGGCGGGCACGGTGTTGAACTCGGTGGGGAACCCGAGCGCGTCTCCGAGGGCCAGGCCGATGAGGGAACCGGTGGCTGCGCGTTTGGTCAGGGTCGTGCTGGTCATCGGGGCCGTCCTTACGAGGTGGGACGCAGCAGTGGTGGGTGCAGAACCTTGGCGCCGCCCGCGCGGTAGAGGGCGGCGGGTTTGCCGCGGCCGCCGGTGAGGCGTGCGGCACCGGGGACCTGCTCGACGAACCCCGGCGTGGCGAGGACCTTGCGCCGGAAGTTGGGCCGGTCGAGCGTGGTGCCCCACACCGTCTCGTAGACGTGCTGAAGCTCCCCGAGGGTGAACTCGGGCGGGCAGAAGGACGTGGCGAGGCAGGAGTACTCCAGCTTGGCGCCCACGCGTTCATGGGCGTCGGCCAGGATCCGGTCGTGGTCGAAGGCGAGCGGGCCGAGCGCGTCGAACGGCAGCCACCGGGCCTGCGCCGCGTCGCCGCCGCCGTGCGGTTCGGGCGGGTCGGGCAGCAGTGCGGCGAACGCGACGGAGACGACCCGCATACGGGGGTCGCGGTCGGGTTCGCTGTAGGTGCGCAGCTGCTCCAGGTGGAGTCCCGAGAGGTCCGACAGGCCGGTCTCCTCGGCGAGTTCACGCCGTGCGGCCGTCTCGGCGGACTCGCGGGGCAGCACGAAGCCGCCGGGCAGGGCCCAGCGGCCGGCGTACGGTTCCCGGCCCCGCTCGATCAGCAGGACCTGGAGTGCGCCCGCGCGTACGGTCAGGACGGCCAGGTCGACGGTGACGGCGAAGGGCTCGAAGGCGTACTTGTCATAGCCCTCGGGTGCCTCACCCCCCGGCGCGCGGTCTTCCCCTGTCGCCACCCTCGCGCCCCCTTTTTATGGTCACCTTGACCATGGTCATTACGACTATAAAGGGAGCGGGGGGTGTCAACAAGGCTTTCGGCCGGTGCAGTTGTGACTCCCGGAGCCGGCGCGGGAGCCACGGCCTCCGTTCCGGGCCGGGAGCGCGGACGGTTTGCTCCGTTCACTGGTACAGACCGGCGGGGAACCGGGAAACGAATCGGCCGGCCCCGGAGAAGTTCCGGGACCGGCCGTGTCACGCGCGGGATGTCCGCGGGCCGCGGGAGCCGTGGGGCTCCCGGGCCTCAGGGGGCTTCCGGGGTCAGAGACCGACCTCGGCCATGAGCATGCCGACCTCGGTGTTCGACAGGCGGCGCAGCCAGCCCGACTTCTGGTCGCCCAGGGTGATCGGGCCGAAGGCGACGCGCACCAGCTTGTCGACCGGGAAACCGGCCTCGGCGAGCATGCGGCGCACGATGTGCTTGCGGCCCTCGTGCAGGGTCACCTCGACGAGGTAGTTCTTGCCGGTCTGCTCGACGACACGGAAGTGGTCCGCCTTGGCGTACCCGTCCTCCAGCTGGATGCCGTCCTTGAGCCGCTTGCCCAGGTCGCGCGGGATCGGGCCCACGATGTGCGCGAGGTAGACCTTCTTCACGCCGTACTTGGGGTGGGTCAGGCGGTGCGCCAGCTCGCCGTGGTTGGTGAGCAGGATGACACCCTCGGTCTCGGTGTCGAGCCGGCCCACGTGGAAGAGCCGCGTCTCGCGGTTCGTCACGTAGTCGCCGAGGCACTGGCGGCCCTCGTTGTCCTCCATCGTGGAGACGACACCGGCCGGCTTGTTCAGCGAGAAGAACTGGTACGACTGCGTCGCGACCGTCAGGCCGTCGACCTTGATCTCGTCCTTCTCCGTGTCGACGCGGAGCCCCTGCTCCATGACGATCTCGCCGTTGACCTCGACCCTGGCCTGGTCGACCAGCTCCTCGCAGGCACGCCGGGAGCCGTAGCCCGCTCGCGCGAGGATCTTCTGGAGGCGCTCGCCCTCCTCCTCGGCGCCCGGGAACGTCTTGGGCAGCTTGATGTCCGGCTTGCCCGCGTACCGGTCCCGGTTGCGCTCCTCGGTCCGCGTCTCGTACTCACGGGAGCGCGCGGGCTCGGTGCGGCCGCCGCGCTGCTGGCCCTGCTTGGGGCCGCCCTTGGCGCCACCGCGCGCGGAGGCTCCGCGACCGGACTTCGGGCCTTCGTGCGTGCCGCCGGGGCCTACGTCGTAGCGACGCTCCTCGGGACGGGGCTTGCTGGGACGCTTCGGCTGGTCGTCGCGCCCCTGCGCCGAGCTCCTCGGCTGGAAGCCGCTCCCGCCGGTTCCCCGCGAGCCGCTCCCGCCGCTGCCGCGCGAGCCGCCGCCGCTCCCGCCGCGCGAGCCACTGCCACCGCCGGCCCCACGCGAGCCACCGCCGCCACCGCCGGCCCCACGGGAGCCACCGCCGCCACCGCCGGCCCCACGGGAGCCACCGCCACCGCCGCCGGCCCCACGGGAGCCACCGCCACCGCCGCTCCCGCCGGTTCCCCGCGGGTTGCCGCGCCCGCTGTTCCTGCCACTGCCGCCACTGCCGCTGCCACTGCTTCGCATCAAAGTTCCGTCGTCGTCGTGTCGTCTGCGTCTGCGTCCGGTGCATCCGGATCGAACGACGGGACCCCTTCCAGCGTCTCGGCCTCGATCGCGTCCGCCTCGGGGAGGAAGGGCGCGAGCTCCGGGAGCTCGTCCAGACCACGCAGGCCCATTCGCTCCAGGAAGTAGTTCGTCGTCGTGTACAGGATCGCACCTGTTTCGGGTTCCGTGCCCGCCTCCTCGACCAGACCGCGCTGGAGGAGGGTCCGCATCACACCGTCACAGTTGACTCCGCGGACCGCGGAGACCCTGGACCGGCTGACCGGCTGGCGGTACGCGACGACGGCGAGCGTCTCCAGGGCCGCCTGGGTGAGCCGGGCCTGCTGGCCGTCCAGGACGAAGCGTTCGACGGCGCTCGCGTACGCGGGACGCGAGTAGAAGCGCCAGCCGCCCGCGATCAGTCTGAGCTCGAATCCGCGGCCCTGGACGGTGTACTCGTCGGCCAGGGCGCGCAGCGCGTCCGCGACCTGCCGCCGGGGCCGCTCCAGGATCTTGGCCAGGTGTTCCTCGGTGGCCGGCTCGTCCACGACCATCAGGACGGCCTCCAGGGCGGCCCCGAGATCGAGGTCGGCGACGGTGGGCGGCCCCGCGGGGGTGCCGGTGCTCTCCTCGCTCACGCCTTCTCCTTCTCGCTCCCGCGCCCTGCCGCGTCCTTCGCCCCGCCCTTCGCCTCGCCCTTCGCCGTTTCCGCCGGCCGGTCGAACTCGTCCGTCACCCGCGGACCCTCGCCGTCCACCCCGCCCGTCCAGCGCACCAGGAGGTCCCCGAGAGCCTCCTCCTGGTCCAGGGCGACGGCCTTCTCCCGGTAGAGCTCCAGCAGGGCCAGGAAGCGGGCGACCACGGTGAGGGTGTCGTCGGTGTCCTCCACGAGCGAGCGGAAGCTCGCCTCGCCGAGTTCCCGCAGCCGCGCCATCACGATCCGGGCCTGTTCCTGCACGCTGACGAGCGGCGCGTGGATGTGGTCGACGTACACCTGGGGCTTGGGCCTGGGCTGCATCGCCTTCACGGCGAGCCTCGCGAAGCCCTCGGCCCCGATGCTGATGACGACCTCGGGCAGCAGTTCGGCGTACTGCGCCTCCAGGCCGACGGTACGGGGGTAGCGGCGGGCCTCCTCGTCGAGGCGCGCGTTGAAGATGTCCGCGATCTGTTTGTACGCGCGGTACTGCAGCAGCCGCGCGAAGAGCAGGTCCCGTGCCTCCAGCAGGGCCAGATCGGCCTCGTCCTCGACCTCGGCGGCGGGCAGCAGCCGGGCCGCCTTCAGGTCGAGCAGGGTCGCCGCGACGACCAGGAACTCGGTCGTCTGGTCGAGATCCCAGTCCGGGCCCATCGCCCGGATGTGTGCCATGAACTCGTCGGTGACCTTGGACAGCGCCACTTCGGTCACATCGAGCTTGTGCTTGGAGATGAGCTGGAGCAGCAGGTCGAAGGGCCCCTCGAAATTCGAGAGCCGCACCTTGAAGACACCGCTCCCGGAATCGGCGGGAGCGCCGCCGGAATCCTCGTCGGCCGAGGGGGCCTCTCCGGCGCCCGCGCCGTCCGTACCGGGCCGCGGGGGGTCGCCGGGTGCCGTGGGCGCCTCGGTCGTCCCTCCGCCGCCCTCGGGCGGCTCCGCCGGCCCTTCCGGCGCCACGGAGGGCGCGGTGGGGCCTTCAGGCGTCCCCGGGGGCTCGGCCGGTGTCCCGGGCCCGCCGGGCCTCCCGGCGCCCTCCCGGGGCGTCTCGGGCGGCTCTGCGGGGGCCTTCGGGGGTTCGGCCGACGGGCCGGGCGGGACGGAAGGCTCAGGCGGTGCCTCGACCGGCCCCGGCGCGGTGCCGGGACCGCGCCCCAGCGCGCGCCGACGGCCGCCGGAGGCGGCTGACGGGGGCGGGACGTTCGAGGTCATAACCGTCGAAGGCTACCGCTACCGCCCGCGCAGTCGCCGGACGAGAATGCTCGCGTCCCCGCGGGACTCCAGATCCGCCAGGACCACGGCGACCGCCTCGCGGACGATCCTCCCGCGGTCGACGGCGAGACCGTGTTCGCCGCGGAGCACCAGGCGCGCGTGTTCGAGGTCCATCAGTTCCTCGGCGGACACGTACACCGTGATCTTCTCGTCGTGCCGTTCCCGCCCGCTGGGCCGGCGGTTCGCGGCGCGTCCCCGCTTGCGGGACGACTGCACGGACGTGGAAGGGGCGGCAGAACCTTCCTGCGCCGGCCGGCCGCGCCCCGAACGGTCCGGGGCGCCGGCCCGGCTGCGGGACTCCCCCGCGTCGGACGACTCGGTGCCGGCGGCGACGTGTTCGTCGCCCTCGCCGTCACCGCCCTGGACGGGTACCGACTGGGGCGCGTCCTCCCCGGCCGCCGCGTCGCTCTCGCCGGCCGGAGCCGGCACCCGGGCCTCGCCGTTGGTGCGGCGGCTGGGGGTGGACGACTGGAGCGCCATGCCCCCGGTGGTACGGAACAGTTCGTCGGCCCCCGGCAGACTCACTCGGCGTGACACCGGGCGAGCACCTCCCTGGCGAGCTGGCGATAGGCGGCGGCGCCGACGGAGTTGGAGGCGTAGGTGGTGATCGGCTCACCGGCGACCGTGGTCTCCGGGAAGCGGACGGTCCGGCCGATCACGGTGTGGTAGACGTGCTCGTCGAAGGCCTCGACGACGCGCGCGAGCACCTCACGGCTGTGCACCGTGCGGGAGTCGTACATCGTGGCGAGGATGCCGTCGAGCTCCAGATCGGGGTTGAGCCGTTCCTGGACCTTCTCGATCGTCTCGGTGAGCAGCGCGACACCGCGCAGCGCGAAGAACTCGCACTCCAGCGGCACGATCACCTTGTGTGCCGCCGTCAGCGCGTTCACGGTGAGCAGGCCGAGCGAGGGCTGGCAGTCGATCACGATGTAGTCGTAGTCGGCCAACAGCGGCTTCAGGGCGCGCTGGAGCGTGGACTCGCGGGCGACCTCGCTCACCAGTTGCACTTCGGCGGCGGACAGGTCGATGTTGCTGGGCAGCAGGTCCATGTTCGGGACCGCCGTCTTCAGGAGCACCTCGTCGGCCGCCATGCCCCGCTCCATGAGCAGGTTGTAGACGGTGAGGTCGAGCTCCATCGGGTTGACGCCGAGTCCCACGGACAGCGCGCCCTGCGGGTCGAAGTCGACGAGCAGCACCCGGCGTCCGTACTCCGCGAGCGCGGCACCCAGGTTGATGGTCGACGTGGTCTTGCCCACGCCGCCCTTCTGGTTGCACATCGCGATGATCGTCGCGGGGCCGTGACTGGTCAGCGGACCCGGGATCGGGAAGTAGGGCAGCGGGCGCCCCGTCGGGCCGATGCGCTCACGGCGCTGACGGGCCGCGTCGGGCGCGAGCGTGGCCGCGTACTCCGGATCGGGCTCGTACTCGGCGTCGGGGTCGTAGAAGTGCCCCTCGGGCAGTTCGTCGTAGTCGGCGAAGTGGGTGTGGTTCCCGCCACTTCCGTTGCCGGCCATGGCGTTCACGTGATGGCCATCCATGCTCGGGTGTGCTGTCTGAGTCGTCCGGGGACTCTGATGGGCTGCGAAGGTGCGGACAGCGACGGAGCCGACAGCCTCGAGCCCCGTGGGGCTCTGGCCCCGCGCCGGCATTCCTGGTTGACCACCCCCGGGAGTAAATGTCGACTCATTCACAAGTCGTCTTACCTCCTTGGTGACCAGGGAACTTCTCGATAGGTCAGCGTGGCACCATGCCGACGATTGGCGACTCTATGGCGTGTCACCGCTCCGCAGCAACACAATCCGCCGGACCCGACCCGATGTGTCGGCAACCGAACATCCCTCTGTCAAGGGCGTAAGGCCGTCGCACGGCAGGTTTCACCGGTGTGCGAATCGGTTGAAGAGTTACGTTCGTGGCGAGTTGAACGAGTGCCGCAAAGTGACCCGACACACACCGGGCCGGACCTTGTCGGGCAAGGTCCGGCCGGGTGTGCGTTGTTGACGACCCGTGTTGACGTATCGCCTTTTCTCGGCGCCGAGTCGACAGCCGATGCCGGCCCCCGGAGTCACCCCCGGAGCCGTCGGGAAACTCAGCCGAGCAGGCTCTCCAGCGCGACGTGCTCCAGCCCGTGGGCCTCGGCGACCTCGCGGTAAACAACCTTGCCGTCATGGGTGTTGAGGCCCTTGGCCAGTGCGTTGTCACGGCGCAGGGCCTCGGTCCAGCCGCGGTCGGCGAGCTCGACGATGTACGGCAGTGTGGCGTTGGTCAGCGCGTACGTCGAGGTGTTGGGGACCGCGCCGGGCATGTTGGCGACGCAGTAGAAGACCGAATTGTGGACCGGGAAGGTCGGCTCGGCGTGCGTGGTGGGACGCGAGTCCTCGAAGCAGCCGCCCTGGTCGATCGCGATGTCGACAAGGACACTCCCGGGCTTCATCCGCGCGACGAGCTCGTTGGTGACCAGCTTCGGCGCCTTGGCGCCGGGGATCAGGACGGCACCGATCACGAGGTCGGCCTCGAGGCAGGCCTTCTCCAGCTCGAAGGAGTTGGACATGACGGCCTTGACCTTCGTGCCGAAGATCTTGTCGGCCTCGCGCAGCTTGTTGATGTCGCGGTCGAGCAGCGTCACCTCGAAGCCCATGCCGATGGCGATCTGCGCGGCGTTCCAGCCGGAGACACCGCCGCCGATGACGACGGCCTTGGCCGGCAGCACACCCGGGACACCGCCGGGCAGGACGCCGCGGCCGCCGTTGGCGCGCATCAGGTGGTAGGCGCCGACCTGCGGGGCGAGACGGCCCGCGACCTCGGACATCGGGGCGAGCAGCGGCAGGGCGCGGTTCGGCAGTTCGACGGTCTCGTAGGCGATCGCCGTGGTGCCGGACTCCAGGAGGGCGTCCGTGCACTCCTTGGAAGCGGCCAGGTGCAGGTAGGTGAAGAGCGTCTGGTCCTTGCGGAGGCGGTGGTACTCCTCCGCGACGGGCTCCTTGACCTTCAGCAGCAGGTCGGCGGTGGCCCAGACCTCGTCGGCGGTGGACAGGATCTGCGCTCCGGCGGAGACGTACTCCTCGTCCGTGATCGAGGAGCCGACACCGGCGTTCTGCTCGACGAAGACCTGGTGGCCGTGGCGCACGAGCTCGTGCACACCGGCGGGGGTGATGGCCACCCGGAACTCGTTGTTCTTGACCTCGCGGGGGATGCCGACCTTCACGTCGATCACGGTCCTTGACTCAGAGGGCTCTGGGGAATGCATGCCGAGGCGATGCAAGCCAGGCAATGCATGTCATACCCGACGCACGGGAGCACACCGGGAGACACCACGGAAGAACGCGGCGGAGCCAGTCTAATGAAGGGATTCCCGCTGTCTAGCCTTTCAATGCGTCAATCTTCAGCGGATGAACTGCGGATTTCGTAGGCGTTAGCGTCGCGTTCCCCTCCGGACGCACTCTCCGGGAGCTCATCTCCCAGCATGCGCTCGGCCGCCGCTCGGTGCAGCCGGGCGGCCGCCGGGTCGCCGAGCCGGTCCAGGGTGTCGGCCAGCCTGACCTGGAGCGCGGCCTGCAGACGTACGTCGTCCGCGCGGCGCGCCCACTCGACGGCTTCCTGGCAGGTGCGCAGCGACTCCTCGGGACGTCCCGCGTACTCCTGGACCCGGGCCATCTCGCTCAACGCCCTTGCCTGGGAGGCGACATCACCGTTCTTGCGGTGCCAGGCGACCGCGGCGCGCCAGTTGACCTGCGCCTCTCCGTAGCGGCCCGCGTAGGTGTGCGCGGTGGCGATACGCCCGTACAGCCGGGCGGCGTCCACGCGCTCGTCCCGGGCGAGCCGCTGGGCGAGCGCCCTGCCGTACCAGTCGGCGGCCCGGTCGTGGTCCCCGAGTTCCTGATGGGCGCCGCCTACGGATTCCATCGCGCGGCCCGTCGCGTACGGGTCGTTCGCCTCGCGTCCGGCGTCCAGTGCGGCCCGGTAGCGGGCGAGGGCGTCGGTCCCGCGGCCGGTCTGCGCGTCGAGGTCGGCGAGATTGAGCAGGGCCGCCGCCTTCTCGCGCGGCAGGTTCCGGCGCTCGGCGACGTCCAGCACGAGACGGTGGATGCCGTACAGGTCGGACGCCGCGGCCCGGGTGCCGAAATGAGCCGCCATCGCCCGCACCAGGGCCGCCATCAGCCGCCGGGCGAGGGTGTCCAGCTCCCCGTCGGCGACCGCCAGCCGCGCCGAGGCGAGCAGCGCGGGCCGGCGCACCCGCAGCCAGTCCTCGGCCGCCCCGGGACCGGAGAAGCGCAGGGCGCGCGGCATCCCCGCGAGCTTCTCCCGGGCGGGCGAGCTGTCGGTCTCGGTGATGGCACGGCAGGACACCAGGAGCCGTACGGTCCGCTCCAGCATCCGGGCGCGGGCCAGCTGCACCTCCGCGGCCCGGTCATGGGTGTCGACGAGCGTCCGGAGCAGGGGATGGAGGCAGCCGGGAACCTCGTACTGCGGCAGCTCCGAGGGGACCGCCCGCACCAGGCCGAGGCCGACGAACTCGTCCAGCGTGGTGTGCGCCGTCTGGACCGAGCAGCCGGCCAGCGCGGAGGCGGTGTGCGGGTCGACGAGGCCCGCGGGGGCCAGCGAGAGCAGTCGCAGTATCCGCGCGGCGGTACCCGCCAGGGAGGCGTACGAGAGCCGGAACACGCGGTCCAGCGGTGTGCCGTCCTCGCCCTCGGTGCGCAGCTGCTTGGCGAGATCGGAGACGGCGGCGGCGGGGCGCGCGGCGAGCCAGCCGCCGGCCAGCACCAGGGCGGTCGGCTGGCCCGCGCACAGTTCGACCAGTCCTTCGGCGGCGAGCGGGTCGACGGTGATGCGGACCGAGCCGGTGAAGTGGCCGAGGAGTTCGAGGGCGGACTTGGTGTCCAGGCCGCCGAGCGTGCAGGGGCGGACGTCCGCGATTCCGGTCAGCGGCCCGCCGGAGACGGCGACGACCAGGCAGTCCGGGGAGTCGGGCAGCAGCGCGTCGACCTGCCCGGCGTCGGCGGCGTCGTCGAGCAGGAGCACCGCCCGGCGGACCGCGAGGGCCTCGCGCAGCCGCTCGCCGAGGTCGTCGGCGTCGGCTCCGGGGGGTGCGGACAGGCCGAGGGCGGTGAGCAGTTCCCGCGCGGTGGCCTCGGTGGGCACCTGGGTGCCGTCGGGTTCGGTGAGACGGGCGCGCAGTATGCCGTCGGGGTAACTCTCGGCGACCTGCGCGGCGAGCTGGGCCGCCAGCGCGGTCCGGCCGGAGCCGGGCTTGCCCGCGATGAGCAGCACCCGGGCCCGCGGGGCCTTGCGGCCGGCGATGGTGTCGAGGCCGGCGCGCTCGATGTCCGCCCGGAGTTCCTTCAACTCCCTTGTACGGCCCAGGAACTGACTCTTCGTAGGAGGGGACCCGGCAGCCGGCCGCTGCCCCTGGGACGACACCTTGGTGCCACCGCCGTCCACCGCCTGATCCGCCACGGGCCACGCTCCCGTTCCACCGCACGCGCAAGCCCGCCGGGACTCCGGTACGGGCGTTTCCCGAGCCTAGTTCACGCTCTGCGACGATCCGTGCGGAGCGCGGCGGCGATATCCCCCGATCGGATCAGGCGATCGTAGGACCGGTGCCCCCGGACGGGCGTACGCGGCCCGTCCGAGGCGGGCTTCCGGGACGGCACGGCCGCCCGGAGGCGGACGTCAGGCCTCGAAGGGGCGCGCGGGCCAAGGCGCGTCGGCCGGGCGCAGGGCGTCGAGTCCGGCGCCGTGTCGCGCGGCGAGCAGCGAGAGGACGCCCACGACCAGGCAGTTGTTGTGCAGGTCGCCGGCGAGCACACCGCTGACGAGTTCACCGAGGGGGACGCGGGCCAGTTCCATGTCGGCCTCCTCGTCCTCGACCTCGAACCGCTCGCCCTCCGCCTGGGAGAGGTCACGGGCCAGGAAGATCCGGATGGCTTCGTCGCAGCCGCCGGGCGTGGTGTAGACGTCGGTCAGCACGCGCCAGGTCTCCGCCTTGACGTGCGCCTCCTCGTAGAGCTCGCGCTGGGCGGCGTGCAGCGGGTTCTCGCCGGGGATGTCGAGCAGGCCCGCCGGGATCTCCCACAGCTTGTGGCGCACGGGGTGGCGGTACTGGCTCAGGACCAGGACACGGTCCTCGTCGTCCAGGGCGAGCACGGCCACGGAGCCCGGGTGGACCTGGTAGTCGCGGCGGGCGACGGATCCGCCGGGCATGACCACGTCGTCGGTGCGCACCGAGGTCTTGTTGCCCTTGAAGGGGGTCTCGGTCGCCCGGACCTCCCACTCCTCGGGGGTGTCCTTGATCGTCATGGCCTGTCCTCCCACGCGCAAAAAAAAGAGTCCGGTCCGGTGACGGAACCGGGGCACGCGCCCGCGGGAACTCCCGCGGACCCGCGC
Organism: Streptomyces sp. NBC_00659; assembly: GCF_036226925.1. Classification (NCBI taxonomy): domain Bacteria; kingdom Bacillati; phylum Actinomycetota; class Actinomycetes; order Kitasatosporales; family Streptomycetaceae; genus Streptomyces; species Streptomyces sp. NBC_00659. Next base: position 2,417,018 of record NZ_CP109031.1, read on the forward strand.
CCCGGTCACCGTACAACCTGGTGCTACTTGGCCCTACTTGCCCGTCTTGCGTGCCACCGCGGCCTTGACCAGGCCCGCGAAGAGCGGGTGCGGCCGGGTCGGACGGGAGCGCAGCTCGGGGTGCGCCTGGGTCGCGACCAGGTACGGGTGGACGTCGCGCGGGTACTCGACGTACTCGACGAGCTTGCCGTCCGGGGAGGTGCCGGAGAACTGAAGGCCGGCCTTCTTCTCCAGCTCGGCGCGGTAGGCGTTGTTCACCTCGTAGCGGTGACGGTGCCGCTCCTCGACGTACTCCTTGCCGTCGTACACCTCGCGCACGATCGAGCCCTCGGCGAGCTTGGCCGGGTACATGCCCAGGCGCATGGTGCCGCCCATGTCGCCCTCGCCCGCCACGATGTCGAGCTGCTCGGCCATCGTGGAGATGACCGGGTGTCCGGTGCCGGAGTCGAACTCGGTGGAGTTGGCGTCGGGGATGTCGGCCAGGTTCCGCGCGGCCTCGATCACGATGCACTGGAGGCCGAGACAGAGGCCGAGCAGCGGGATCTTGTTCTCTCGGGCGTACTGGATCGCTCCGACCTTGCCGGAGACGCCGCGGTCGCCGAAGCCGCCGGGGATGCAGATCGCGTCGACGTCGCCGAGCTGCTTGGCCGCGCCCGCGGGGGTCTTGCAGTCGTCCGAGGTGACCCACTTGATCTTGACGCGGGCCTTGTTGGCGAACCCGCCGGCGCGCAGCGCCTCGGTGACCGAGAGGTAGGCGTCGGGCAGGTCGATGTACTTGCCGACGAGCGCCATGGTGATCTCGTGGACGGGGTTGTGGACACGGTCGAGCAGATCGTCCCAGGTCGCCCAGTTCACGTCGCGGAAGGGCAGGTCCAGCTTGCGGACGACGTAGGCGTCCAGGCCCTCGGTGTGCAGGACCTTCGGGATGTCGTAGATCGACTTGGCGTCGATCGCGGCGACCACGGCGGCCTCGTCGACGTCGCACATCAGCGAGATCTTGCGCTTGATGGCGGTGGGCACCTCACGGTCGGCCCGCAGCACGATCGCGTCCGGCTGGATACCGATGTTGCGCAGCGCCGCGACCGAGTGCTGCGTCGGCTTCGTCTTCAGCTCCCCGGCGGGGCCGATGTACGGGAGGAGCGAGATGTGCACGACGAACACGTTGTCGCGGCCGACCTCGTGACGGACCTGGCGGACCGTCTCCAGGAAGGGCAGCGACTCGATGTCGCCGACCGTGCCGCCGACCTCGGTGATGACGACGTCGACGTCGTCGGTCGCCATACGGCGGATGCGGTGCTTGATCTCGTTGGTGATGTGCGGGATGACCTGCACGGTGTCACCGAGGTACTCGCCGCGCCGCTCCTTGGCGATGACGGTGGAGTACACCTGCCCGGTGGTCACGTTGGCCGAGCCGTCCAGGTCCACGTCGAGGAAGCGCTCGTAGTGCCCGATGTCCAGGTCCGTCTCGGCGCCGTCGTTGGTGACGAACACCTCGCCGTGCTGGAACGGGTTCATGGTGCCCGGGTCGACGTTCAGGTACGGGTCGAGCTTCTGCATGGTGACGCGCAGACCCCGCGCCTTGAGCAGCGCGCCCAGGCTGGAGGCGGTCAGGCCCTTGCCGAGGGAGGAGGCGACACCCCCGGTGACGAAGATGTGCTTGGTCGTCGTGGCTGTGCTGTTTCGAAAAGCACTGGGCGGCATGGCCAAGAGGGGGCTCCCGTGGTCGGTCTGGGGTGCGTGCCGGCGTGGGGCCCGGAGATTTCCGGGGGTTGCCGTCGCTGCGGTTCGGGGGTTTCTTGCCCACCGGTCCACGGGCTACCAGGGTATCAGCGACCGGACGAGGTCGCTTCCGGCCACGCTCCGCGCACACCTGAGCACCCGGCTCGGCACACAGCTCACACACCGCTCACTCGATCGGCTCAGCCGGGTTGTACGGAGCGGCACGCGGATCTTCCACGTGCGTCGTATCCTGCTCGGACACTCGCTGCCGAGCCCCTCCGGCACACGGCACCATCCCGTACGTAACCGGAACAAAGAGGGCCTGTCAGTTCGTTCGAAACGACAATCGCATCGCCCATCGCACCGACAACCGGCGTTTCGCAGCGACGCACGACGGACGTCCCCCATCATCGACGTTCCGCAGTTACCGACTCCCATTGCCTACTGTTTTTGCAGTACCTACGTTCCCTTTGACCGCAAGAGCGACCGCCCCGCGAAGGGGCGCCGTGGCCGTTCGACTGGAGATGCACGTGGCCGGGCGCATCGAGGACTACGCACTCATCGGAGACATGCAGACAGCCGCGCTGGTCTGCCGGGACGGCACAGTCGACTGGCTGTGCCTGCCCCGCTTCGACTCCCATGCCATCTTCGCGGGACTGCTCGGCACGGAGGATCACGGCTTCTGGCGGCTCGGTCCCGCGCACGCCGCCGACGCGCAGCCACCCGCGGCCTCGCGCCGCCGGTACCGCGGCGACTCGCTGATCCTCGAATCCGAGTGGGACACACCGCGCGGCACGGTCCGGGTGACCGATTTCATGCCCCCACGCGACGGCGCGCCGCAGCTGATCAGGATCGTCGAGGGCGTCACGGGCCGGGTGCCGATGCGCTCCACGCTGCGCATGCGGTTCTCGTACGGCCGCGTCGTGCCCTGGGTGCGCCGGCACGAGGGGCGCACGGTCGCGGTCGCCGGACCCGACTCGGTCTGGTTCGACACGAACTGCCAGACGTACGGCAAGGACCTGACCACCTACGCCGACTTCACCGTGGCACCGGGCGAGCGCATCGCCTTCACCGTGTCGTGGGAGCCCTCGCACAAGCAGCCGCCGCCGCTGCCCGAGCCGGAGCAGTCGCTGGAGGCGACCGAGGACTTCTGGCGCGACTGGGTCGACCAGTGCACGTACCACGGCCCCTACCGCGAGGCCGTCGTCCGCTCCCTGATCACGCTGAAGGCCCTGACCTACGCGCCCACGGGCGGCATCGTCGCCGCGCCCACCACCTCCCTCCCGGAGGAGATCGGCGGCGTACGCAACTGGGACTACCGCTACACCTGGCTGCGCGACGCGGCCATCACCCTCTCCTCGCTGCTGCGCACCGGCTATCGCGAGGAGGCCCGCGCCTGGCGCGAGTGGCTGCTGCGCGCGGTCGCCGGCGACCCGGAGAACCTCCAGATCATGTACGGCATCGCCGGGGAACGGGAGTTGGGCGAGGCCGAACTCGACTGGCTTCCCGGGTACGAGGGTTCGACGCCCGTCCGGGTCGGCAACGGCGCCGCGCACCAGCTCCAGCTCGACGTCTACGGCGAGGTCACCGAGGCCCTGCACCTGGCCCATATGACGGGCCTGTCCCGCAACGACTACGCCTCGCTCCTCCAGTTGAAGCTGATCCGCTACCTGGAGACCCACTGGGACCAGCCGGACGAGGGGATCTGGGAGGTCCGGGGCCCGCGGCGGCACTTCGTGCACTCCAAGGTGATGGCCTGGGTCGCCGTCGACCGCACGATCAAGCTCATCGAGTCCGGGGACGCGCACGGCCCGCTGGAGAAATGGCGCGAACTGCGCGACGACATCCACCGGGACGTGTGCGAGAAGGGCTACGACCAGGAGCGGAACACCTTCACGCAGTCCTACGGCTCGAAGGAGCTCGACGCCTCCCTGCTGCTCATCCCGCAGATGGGCTTCCTGCCGCCGGACGACAAGCGGGTGATCGGCACCATCGAGGCGATCCAGCGCGAGCTGTCCACCTCCGACGGCTTCATCCTGCGCTATCCGACCTCCGGCGAGAACGCGGGCGTGGACGGTCTGGCGGGCGACGAGGGCGCCTTCCTCGCCTGCTCGTTCTGGATGGCCGACGACCTCGCGATGATCGGCCGGGTCGACGAGGCCCGCAAGCTCTTCGAGCGTCTGCTGGCCCTGCGCAACGACCTCGGTCTGCTGGCCGAGGAGTGGGACCCGCGTCTGCAGCGCCAGGTCGGGAACTTCCCGCAGGCCTTCAGCCACGTCCCGCTCATCGACACGGCCCTGCGGCTGACGGCGAGCGGGGCGTACGGCGGCTGAGCCGGCCCGTGCCGGGCGCGTGGGGGATCCGTCCCCGACGCGCCCGATGCGCCGTACCCGCCTAGCCTGGGAGGAGTCCTGTCCCCTCATGGAAGGGGGCTGCCTCCATGGCTCCCCTTTCGAAGGCCGGCGCGGCGCTGGCCGCGTTCCGCGCGGGTCTCTCCGGCGATGTGGTCACCCCCGACGATCCGGGGTACGACGAAGCCCGGACGATCTTCAACGCCATGATCGACCGGCGGCCCGCCGTGATCGCGCGGTGCGAGGGCGAGGCCGACGTGACACGCGCGGTGCGCTTCGCGCGTGACCTCGATCTGCCGATCGCCGTACGCGGAGGCGGTCACAGCGTCTCCGGCATGTCGCTCAACGACGGCGGTCTCGTCATCGATCTCAGCCGCATGCAGGCCGTCACCGTCCACCCCGGGTCCGAGACGGTCCGGGTCGAGGGCGGAGCCCTGATGAGCCATCTCGACCGGGCCACCCAGCCGTACGGCCTCGCGACCACCGGCGGCCGCGTCTCCACGACCGGCGTCGGCGGCTTCGTCCTCGGCGGCGGCAGCGGCTGGCTGGACCGCTCCTTCGGCCTCGCCGTCGACAATCTCCTCGGGGTCGAGCTGGTGACCGCCGACGGTTCCCCGGTACGCGCCACCGACCAGGAGAACCCGGAGCTGTTCTGGGCCCTGCACGGCGGCGGCGGGAACTTCGGCGTCGCCACCGCGCTGACCCTCAAGCTGCACCCGCTGCCCGAGTTCTCGATCGCCATGGTGATGTTCCGGCCGGACGCCGGCCCCGACGTCGTGCGCGTCTACCGCGAGATCGTCGAGAACGGCCCGCCGGAGGCGAGCGGCGGCGTCCTCTACCTGACCGGCCCGCCCGAGGAGTTCATGCCCGGGCATCTGGTCGGCAAGCGGCTGTGCGCCGCCCTCGTGGCGTACGCGGGCGGCGAGGAGGACATGCGCAAGGTCGCGCAGCCGCTGCTGGCGCTGCCGCACGAGGTCGAGATCGTCACGGCCCTGCCCTACCCCGACTTCAATTCCATGCTCGACGACCCGCCCGGCATGCGGAACTACTGGTCGGCGGAATACCTCACCGGCGCACCCGACGACTTCGTGGACGTCTTCTGCGCCCTCGGCGACGCCATGCCCGTCCCCACCGGCAACCAGCACGTGCTGTTCCCGCAGGGCGGCGCGATCGCCGCCGGACCGTCCCGGTTCCCGGTCCCCTACCGCGACGCGCCCTGGGCCGTGCACCCCTTCGGGATCTGGGAGGACCCGGCCGACGACGAACGGTGTGTCGCCTGGGTCAGGAAGGTCCGCGAGGACGTCCGGCCGTGGAGCACCGGCGCGGTCTATCTGAACTTCATCGGGGACGAGGGCACGGACCGCGTCACCGCCGGGCTCGGCGAGGACAACCTCAGGCGGCTGGCCGCGGTGAAGGCCGAGTACGACCCGGACAACGTCTTCCGCTTCAACCACAACATCGCCCCGGTACCGGCCGCCGCCTGACCTCGGCACTCACCCGGACACCGCCCGCGGCGGCTCCCCCGGCCGCCCGCCCCGGCCCGGAGATGCCTCCGCGAGCCGTCCGCGGGTAGCGTCCGCTCCATGGACAGCCGTTACGACACGCAGGGCGCCGGAATCACCGTGCAGCGGGCCCTCGAGCTGCCCGGACTGCGCAGCGGGCTGCCGGAGATCATCGCGGGGGCCGACCGGCTGCAGCGGACCGTGCGCTGGGTGCACGCGGGCGAGGTGCCGAACATCGCCTCGCTGCTCAAGGGCGGCGAACTGCTGCTGACCACCGGGTACGGTCTCGGCACCCGCCCGGCCGACCAGCGCGCGTTCGTCCGCACCCTGGCCGAACGCGGGATCGCGGCGCTCGTCGTGGAGCTCGGCCCGCGCTTCACCCGGCTCCCGGCCGCGCTCGTGGAGACGGCGCGTTCCACCGGTCTGCCACTGGTCCAGCTGCACCGTGAGGTGCCCTTCGTGACGGTCACGGAGGAGATCCACACCGAGATCGTCAACGGCCACTACGCGCTGCTCCAGCAGGCCGAGGAAGTGCACCGGCGCTGCACCGAGGCCCTGCTCGGCGGCGGCGGAGTGCCTCAGGTCCTGCGCATCCTCGCCGACTTCAGCGGCAACCCGGTCTTCCTGGAGACGGCCGACGGACAGCTCCTGTACGCGGCCGGGACCGGTTCCACGGGCGCCGACCCGCTCCAGGTCTGGGAGGGGCTGCGCGGCCAGCACAAGGAGGAGCCGCCCGCGGGAACCACCCTGGTGGACGTGCCCGGCGGCGGCCCCGGCACCGGCTCCGTACGGGCCCGCCTGGTGCTGCTGCCCGTCGGCGCTCCGGTCGCCCCGGTGCACCGGATCGCCGCCGAGCGGGCCGCCGGCATCCTGGCCGTCGTGCTGATGCAGGCCCGCCAGGAGGAGGAACTGGCGGCGCGGGGGCGCGGCGACTTCCTGACCGACCTGGCCGAGGGCCGTATCGAGGCCGAGGACGCGCCGGCACAGGCCCGGGTACTCGGCTTCAAGCCCGGCTCCGGCCCGCTTCTGCCGGTCGTGATGCGACTCGCCGACGGTCTCGCGCCCGGCGGCGGCTGGGCGGTCCTGGCCCGCGCCGTCGCCGAGGAGCTGGCCTCGGTGGGCGTCCCGGTGCTGCTGGGCGTACGTCCCGTCGAGGGCCGGGTCCCGCTGCTGCTGGGCCTGCGCTCGGAGTCGGAGCGGGGGGCCGTCGCGGACCGGGTCGCGGCGGCGCTGCGCGCCGGGGTGGAACGTGCGGGCATGCAGCGGCCCGGGGCACAGCCGCCGGTGGTGGTGGTCGGGGTCGCCGGGGGCTGGGCGGCCGCGTCGGCGGGTCTGCGGCACGCGGCGGAGACGGCGACGGCCGCACAGGGACTGTCGGACCGGCCCTGGTACGACGCACGCCGTCTGGACATCGACCTGCTGCTGTGGCGCCTGCGCGAGCACCCCGACCTGGCCGCCTTCGTGGAGCGCGCGATCGGCCCGCTCCGCGACCACGACGTCCGCTCCAAACCGCCTCTTCTTCCCACCCTCCAGACGTACTTGGCGCATGCGGGCCGCAAGGCGGAGACCGCCCGCGAACTGCATCTCAACCGGCAGACCCTGTACAACCGCCTCGCCAGGATCGGTGAGTTGCTGGGCATGGACCTGGACGACCCGCAGACGGTACTGGCGTTGAGTCTGGCGCTGCGGGCACGCAGACACGTTCCCTGAGGACGGCCCGCCTGCCCGCCCCAGGTCCGGGTGTCAGACCAGCGGCCGGAACTGCGTGAACTCGTCGTAGACACTCAGCACTTGGGCGACCGTCTCGTCCTCCGTCGGCCACGTGGCGGCCTGCCGGACGCCCTTCTCCCGCAGCGCCTCCCGGAGCGCCGGATCGGCGAGCAGTCGCAGGACGGCGTCGGCGAGCGCCTTCGCGTTGCCGTACGGGACGAGTTCGGCCGCGTCGCCGACGGTCTCGGGGATACCGCCGACCGCTGTCGCGACGAGCGGAACACGCGCGTGAAGGGCCTCCTGCGCCAGCACCGAGCGCGACTCCCAGCGGCTGGGCAGCAGGACGAGGTCGGCGGCCGCCAGCAGTTCCGTGACGTCCTCGTGCCGCCCGATGAGCCGGACCGGCAGTTCCTCGTCCTCGATCCGGCGCTGGAGAACGGCGCGCAGCGGCCCCTCCCCCGCGATCACCAGCAGCGGCATGGGATCGAGGCGGCACCAGGCGCGCGAGGCGTCCAGGAGGGTGTGATAGCCGCGGTGCCGGTCGAGCGAGCCGACCGCGATGAGCAACGGGCGGTCGGTCGAACCGAGTTCGGCCCGCGCCTTGTGCCGGAACCGGTCGGGTTCCACCGGCTCGACGGGCAGGCGCGGCGCCGGAAGCGCGACGGCGGCGAGCCGCGCGTCCCGCGCTCCCCTCCTGCGGGCCCGGTCCACCAGGTCCGACGAGGTCCCGAGCACCACGGCGGCGGCTCTGGCGACCCTGCGTTCGAGGAGCCGCAGGACATGGGCCCGGGCGCCGTCCGCCTCCGAGCGGGTGTGCCAGGTGACGACGAGGGGAACGCGTCGCCCGCTGAGCGCCAGCACGGCCCGCAGCGCCGCGTGGATCCCGTGCGCGTGCACGAGATCGGCGTCCGCGCAGGCCGCCCGCAGCGCGGACACCGAGGCGGGGTCGCTGCTGCGGGGCACGGGAACGTGGTGCGCGCCGACCCCGGTGAACCCGTACACGCGGTCCGCCTCGGCGGGAGCGCAGACGGTGACCCGGACCCCTCGGGCGACCAGACCCGCGGCCAGCGACCGTACGTGCGCGCTGCTGCCCGCGCTTCCGCCGCCGAGCACCTGCACGGTGCGCAGCGGCGACTGGCCGTGCGCTGAGTGGCTGCTCACGTGGCTCACGCGGCCGGGGCTCCTGGTTCGGCGTCGGACGGTCACGAGGAAACGTACAGAAGGTCGTGCGGAGGAGGGGGTACCGCACGTCGTGCACCGCGTACTACGCCAAGGATGCCAGGCCTCCCGGGCGTTCCGGCACCGCCATCACGACGAGGGCACGTCAGACAAGGCAACCCGGCGACGACCATCACCCGCACGAGTGATGAATAGTCCATTCCGGGGAGGACGGGATCACCAGACCGAACAAGCCCCTTGACCCCCGCGAGTCACCTGGACCTCTGGAAGACCCCGGCGCATCACACGCCACCTCGGTACCGCAAACGCCCCGGCGCGCCGCACCGGCACGGAAGGCGCACCCGCGCACCGAGAGGCGCGCCGAGCCGCACACGGCGCACCCAGGAGCCCACACTCCCCGGCCCGCCCGTCGTATTCAGCCCCTCCGGCGTTTGAGGAGCGGGGTCTGGGGCGGAGCCCCGGGTACGGGATGGGCAGGGGCTGAGGGGGCGAAAAGAGCAGGCGACACGGCCACGGAGCCGGGCGGACCCGCCCACGTGGACTGGCCCGGCCGGACTAGTCCCGCCGGGCAGGGTCGTCCCTGCTAGGCGTCCGCGCGGGCCGCAGCCAGGAGTTCCTCCGCGTGCGCCCGGGCCGTCACGGAGTCCTCCTGGCCGGCGAGCATCCGGGACAGCTCGCGGATCCGCTCCTCGCCCTCCAGCACCTTCACACCGGACCGGGTCACGGACCCGTCGTTGGTCTTCTCGACCAGGAGCTGCCGGTCGGCGAAGGCGGCCACCTGCGGCAGGTGCGTCACGACGACGACCTGCGCACTCTTGGCGAGCCGTGCCAGCCGCCGCCCGATCTCGACCGCGGCCTTGCCGCCGACGCCCGCGTCGACCTCGTCGAAGAGGTACGTCGGCACGGGGTCGGTCCCGGCGAACACGACCTCCACCGCGAGCATGACCCGCGAGAGCTCACCGCCGGACGCCCCCTTGGCGATGGGCCGCGGCGGCGCCCCCGGATGCGGGGCGAGCAGGAGTTCGACCTCGTCGGCACCGGCCGGGCCGTAGGCCACCGGGCGTCCGCCGACCTCCACCCCCTCCGGGTCGTCCGTCTGCCGGAGCTCGAAGGACACGCGCGCGTGCGGCATCGCGAGCGAGGCCAGCTCGGCGGTGACGGCGGCGGCGAACCGTTCGGCGGCCTCCGCGCGGGCGTCCGTCAGCGCCTGGGCCAGGCCGCCCAGTTCGCCGCGCAGCGCGTCCCGCTCGGCGGTCAGCTCGCCGAGCCGGTCGTCGTCGCCGTCGAGTTCGGTGAGCCGCTCGGAGCTCCGCTCGGCCCAGGCGATCACGGCGTCGATGTCCGCGCCGTACTTCCGTGTCAGCTGGGTGAGGGCGGCCCGGCGCTCCTCGACGGCCGACAGCCGCAGCGGGTCGGCGTCGAGGTCGTCGGCGTAGCCCGCGAGTTCGCCCGCCACGTCGCCGAGCAGGATGGCGATCTCCCCGATGCGCCCGGACAGCGTGGCGAGCGCCGAGTCGTGCGACCGTACGGCCTCAAGAGCGCGGTGGGCGCCCGCGACCAGCGTGGCCGCGTCGATGCCCTCCGGGTCCTCGGGATTGCCCGCCAGCGCCGCGTGCGCGGCGGTGGCGGCCGATGCCAGCGCCTCCGCGTGACCGAGCCGCTCCGCCTCCGCCGCCAGCTCGACGTCCTCGCCGGCGCGCGGCTCGACGGCCGCGACCTCGTCGAGTCCGAAGCGCAGCAGGTCGGCTTCCTGGACCCGCTCCCGCGCGCGTGTCGTGATCTCGTCCAGCTCGGCCGAGACGGCCCGCAGCCGGCGGTAGGCGCCCGCGTACTTGGCGAGCGGCACGGCGACCGCGTCACCCGCGTACCGGTCCAGGGCCTGCCGCTGCCGGGACAGTTTGAGCAGCCCCTGCTGGTCGGTCTGGCCGTGCACCGCGACGAGTTCGTCGGCGAGTTCGGCGAGCACGCCCACCGGCACCGAGCGTCCGCCCAGATGCGCGCGTGAACGCCCCTCGGCCGAAACGGTACGGCTGATCAGCAGCATGCCCTCGTCGAGCTCGGCACCCGCTTCCTCGGCCCGTACGACGGCCGTCCCGCCCGCGGGTACGCTGATCCGCCCCTCCACGACCGCGCTCTTGGCGCCGATCCGCACGAGGGCCGGGTCCGCACGCCCGCCCAGCAGCAGCCCGAGGCTGGTGACCACCATCGTCTTGCCCGCACCGGTCTCACCGGTCACGGCGGTGAAGCCGGGTGACAACTCGACGACCGCGTCGTCGATGACTCCGAGCGACCGTATCCGCATCTCCTCCAACACGCCCCCGACCATACGAGGTTTTCCCGGCGCCGTGCGACGCCGCCCCCCGCAAAGAGAACCGAGCGTTACCTTCCGAGGGGGATCTCGTTCGCCGACGGCCCGCGCGGAGGCGGCCCGGCACCCGGGCGGAACCGGGTGCCGGGGGTGTGGCTGTGGCTAGTGCGGTGCTCCGCGCCACCCGGAGACGGGCAGTGCGAACTTGGCGACGAGCCGGTCGGTGAAGGACGCGTGGTGCAGCCGGGCGAGCCGCACGGGCACGGCACCGCGCCGCACCTCGACCCGCGCGCCCGGCGGCAGCTCCACGGTCCGCCGTCCGTCGCACCACAGGACGCCCGGCGGAACGTGCGGCAGCACCTCCACGGCGAGCACCGAGTCCGGTGAGGTCACCAGCGGCTTGGCGAACAGGGCGTGCGCGCTGATCGGGACCATCAGCAGGGCCTCGACCTCGGGCCAGACCACGGGCCCGCCCGCGGAGAAGGCGTACGCCGTCGACCCGGTCGGGGTCGCGCAGACGATCCCGTCGCAGCCGAACCCGGTGACGGGCCGCCCGTCGATCTCCAGCACCACTTCGAGGAGCTTCTCGGCGGACACCTTCTGCACGGCCGCCTCGTTCAGCGCCCAGTCGGTGTGCACGATGTCGCCGTTGCGGTGCACGACCACGTCGACGGTCATGCGTTCCTCGACCTCGTAGGCCCGGGTGACGACCCGGTCGACGACCTTGTCCAGATCGTCGCGCTCGGCCTCGGCGAGGAAGCCGACCCGCCCGAGGTTGACGCCGAGCATCGGCACACCGGAGGCGCGGGCGAACTCGGCGCCGCGCAGCAGCGTTCCGTCACCGCCGAGGACGATGAGCAGCTCGCAGCCGTCGAGGCACTGCGGAGTGGCCTCCTGGACCAGCTCCACCTCGGCCGGCAGCGGCAGATCGGCCGCCTCGGCCGCGAGGACCCGTACGCCGATCCCGGAACGCAGCAGCCCCTGGACGACCAGCTCGGCGCTGCGGATGGCTGCCGGCCGCCCGGTGTGGGCCAGCAGGAAAACAGTACGAGCTCGGGTCTGTGTCAACGCGGCCCCTCCGCCACTGCACGGTCAACGTCGGCCGGGTCGAGTTCGGGTGCCCCGGCACTCAGCCACAGAAAGTACTCGACGTTGCCCGACGGTCCGGGCAACGGGCTCGCTGTCACGCCCTTCACTCCGAGCCCCAGTTCGTAGGCTCGCCCCGCCACACCGCGCACGGTCTCGGCGCGCAGCTCCGGACTGCGCACGACACCGCCGCTGCCCAGCCGGTCCTTCCCCACCTCGAACTGCGGCTTGACCATCATCACCAGGTCGGCATCCGGCACCGTGCACCGCGCGAGGGCGGGCAGCACCAGTCCGAGCGGGATGAAGGACAGATCCCCGACAACAAGGTCCACGGACTCCCCATCGATCGCCTCCAACGTCAACTCGCGTACGTTCGTACGGTCCTTGACGGTGACGCGTTCATCGCTCTGGAGAGACCACGCGAGTTGTCCGTAACCTACGTCCACGGCGACGACATGGGCGGCGCCCGCGCGCAGCAGTACGTCGGTGAAGCCCCCGGTGGACGCGCCGGCGTCCAGTGCCCGCCGCCCCTCGACCTTCAGGCCCTGCGGCCCGAAGACGGCGAGCGCGCCGGCGAGCTTGTGTCCGCCGCGCGAGACGTAGTCGGGGTCGCTGTCGTCCTTGCTGACCACGATCGCCGCGGCGGTCTCGACCTGCGTGGCGGGCTTGGTCGCGAGGGTCTTGCCCACGCTGACCCTGCCCGCGGCGATCAGCTGTCCGGCGTGCTCGCGCGAGCGGGCGAGCTTCCTGCGGACCAGCTCGGCGTCGAGGCGGCGGCGTGCCACTCCTGCCACGTTCGGTTCAGCTCCTGCGGTCGTACGGCGATGGAAAGGGTCGCCCGGGACGTTCCCCGGGTGTCCCGAAGGATCTCATTGCGGGGCGGCGGCCGGGCGGCCGTCGAGCGCGGTGAGCGCGTCGCGCAGCCCCCGGTGCACATCCTCGTACACCTCGAGGTGTCCGTCCGTGGCGAGGTGGTCGGCGTCGGCGAGGCGGTCGAGCCGGGCGTCGACGTCGGCGTCGCCCGTCGGGACACGCGGGATGTTCAGCGGGGCCGGTGCGGCGGGGTCGTACGCGGGTTCCGGTTCCGCCTGCGCGGCCGGGCCGGGCTCCTGCTCGGCCATGGCCTCGGGAGGCTCCCCCTCGGGGACTGAGTCGTTCATGCCCCGACGCTACCGCGAAGGGCTGCGGTACCGTCGATCACGATGGCGACGACAGAGGAGTGCCGCACCGCACTCGACAAGCTTTCGGACAACATGGCGGGCGCCGACGGGGACGTACGCGCCGCGGCGGCCCTGGACCGCTCGCTGAGCTGCCGTATCACCGACCTGGACATCACCTTCGTCGGCCGTCTCAGGGGCGGCCGGATCGAGGTGCTCGACACGCTCCAGGGCCCGCCTCCCGAGCGGGCCCAGATCCGGCTGACCATGAACGGCGACGACCTGGTGTCGATGGTGAACGGCGAGCTGAACTTCGCCAAGGCTTGGGGCTCGGGCCGGGTGAAGCTGGAGGCGGGCCTGCGCGACCTGTTCCGGCTCAGGACCCTTCTTTAACGGACGCGGCGGCGGGGACCCTGGCCTTGCGAGCCGCGGGCACCACGAGCGGTGTCCCGGTCTCGGGGTCGTCGATGATCTGGCAGCGCAGCCCGAAGACCTCCTCGACCAGCTCGGCCGTGACGATGTCGTTCGGGGCGCCCTCGGCGATGACCTCGCCTCCGCGCAGGGCGATCAGGTGGGTGGCGTACCGGGCCGCGTGGTTGAGGTCGTGCAGCACGGCGACCAGGGTGCGGCCCCGGGTCTCGTGGAGCTCGGCGCACAGGTCGAGGACGTCGATCTGGTGCTGGATGTCGAGATAGGTCGTCGGCTCGTCCAGCAGGAGCAGCGGGGTCTGCTGCGCGAGCGCCATCGCGATCCACACGCGCTGACGCTGGCCGCCCGACAATTCGTCGACGTAGCGGTCGGCGAGCTCGGCGACCCCGGTCGAGGCCATCGACTCCTGCACCACGCGCTCGTCCTCCGCGGACCATTGGCGCAGCAGGCCCTGGTGGGGGTAGCGCCCCCGGCCGACGAGGTCGCCGACCGTGATCCCGTCCGGTGCGATCGACGACTGCGGCAGCAGCCCGAGGGTGCGCGCCACCTTCTTCGCGGGCATCGACTGGATCGCCTGTCCGTCGAGCAGCACCCGCCCGGCCGAGGGCTTCAGCATGCGCGAGAGGGCACGCAGCAGCGTGGACTTGCCGCAGGCGTTCGGGCCGACGATCACGGTGAAGGAGTTGTCGGGAATCTCCACCGACAGCTTCTCCGCGATGACGCGCTGGTCGTAGCCGAGGGTGACGTTGTCGGCGGACAGGCGGTTCACAGTGCTCCTTGGGGTGTTCTCGTGCGCCTGGTCGTTCGCCCGCGCCGCGTTCTTCGCTTCCCGCACAGCCGGGTCCGCCAAGCCGCTCACAGCCGGGTCCGTCGGGCTCACGGCCGGGTCCGCCGGGCCGCTCATATCCGGCCCGCCTTGCGCTCGGTGACCAGCAGCCACAGCAGGTAGACACCGCCGAGGACGCCGGTCACGACGCCGACCGGCAGCTGATCGGCGCCGAAGGCGCGCTGCGAGGCCCAGTCCGCGACGATGAGCAGGGTCGCGCCCATGCACATCGACGGCATGAGGTTCGGTCCGGGCGACCGGGTGAGCCGCCGGGCGAGCTGCGGCGCGGTGAGCGCCACGAAACCGACGGGGCCCGCGGCGGCGGTGGCACCCGCGGTGAGCAGCACGGCGGCCACCATCAGCAGCAGCCGCGTCCGCTCGACGCTCACTCCGAGGGCGTACGACACGTCGTCGCCCATCTCCATCATCCGCAGCCCGCGCGCGTTGCCGAGGACGAGGGGGACGAGGACGGCGCACAGGATGAGCAGCGGCCAGACCTGGGCCCAGTCCCGGCCGTTGAGGGAGCCGGTCATCCAGACGACGGCGCGGGCCGCGTCGACGAGGTCGGCCTTGGTGAGGAGGTAGCCGTTGACCGCCGTGACGATCGCGGAGACGCCGATGCCGACGAGGACCAGGCGGTAGCCGTGCACGCCCTGCTTCCACGCGAGCAGGTAGATGGCGAATCCGGTCAGGAGTCCGCCGACGAGCGCTCCGAGGGCGACCTCGGTCGCGCTGCCCGAGTACAGCACGATCACGATGAGCGCGCCGGCGGTGGAACCCTGTCCGAGCCCGAGCACGTCGGGGCTGCCCAGCGGATTGCGGGAGACGGACTGGAAGAGCGCTCCGGCCAGCCCGAGCGAGGCCCCCACCAGCAGCCCGACGAGAACGCGCGGCAGCCGCAGGTCGTTGACGATGAACTCCTGGCTGGGGCTGCCGTCGCCGGCCAGGGTCTTGAGCACGTCGCCGGCCGGGATCGGGAAGTCGCCGGTGCCGATGAGGACCACGCTCGCCGCGGCCGCCGCAACCAGCAGCAGGACGACCACCAGGAACGTGCGGACGTCGAGGCGGACGGACAGTCCACCGCCGGTGCGGACGGCACGGACACGGCGACCGGGAAGTGCCGGGACGCGCCGGTCGCGTGCGGTTCGGATGCTTCGGACACGTGGGGTCGTCACAGCTGCGCCGTCCTCCGTCGCCGTACGAGAAAGATGAAGACCGGACCGCCCAGCACCGCGGTGACGATGCCGACCTGGAGCTCCGCCGGCCGGGCGACCATCCGCCCCAGGACATCGGCGCCGAGCAGCAGCACGGGCGACAGGACGGTGGCGTACGGCAGGATCCAGCGCAGGTCGGGCCCGGTGAAGGAGCGGACGGCGTGCGGGACCATGAGCCCGACGAACACGATCGGTCCGCAGGCGGCGGTCGCGGCCCCGCAGAGCACGGTCGCGGCGGCCATCGACAGCGCCCGGGTGCGGTTCAGGTTGGCGCCGAGCGCCCGGGCCGTGTCGTCGCCCATGGACACCGCGTTCAACGGCCGGGCCAGAGCCAGCGCGACGAGCGTGCCGACGGCGAGGAAGGGGGCTACCTGCTCGATCGTCGAGTCGGTCGCCGAGGCGAGCGAACCTACGGTCCAGAAGCGCATCTTGCCGAGCGCCGCGTCGTCCATGAGCATCACGGCCTGGAGATAGCCGTACAGCGCGGCGCTGATCGCGGTTCCGGCGAGCGCGAGCCGTATCGGCGTCGCACCCCGGCTTCCGCCCAGGAACCAGACCAGCGCTCCGACCGCGGCCGCGCCGAGGAAGGCGAACCAGACGTAGCCGCTCAGCGAGGTGACGCCGAAATAGGTGATCGCGGTGACGACGGCGGCGGACGCGCCCGCGTTGATCCCGAGCAGACCGGGGTCGGCCAGCGGATTGCGGGTGAGCGCCTGGAGGACGGCACCGGACAGCCCGAGCGCGGCGCCGACCAGCAGCCCGAGCACGGTGCGCGAGATCCGGTCGCCGACCACGACATCGGCGTACGTCCCCGAGTCGTGGAACAGGCCGTGCCACACCTGGTCCAGCGGCAGCGCCTTCGCGCCGATCGCGATACTCGCCAGCGCGACCAGCAGCAGGACGCCCACGGAGACGAGGAGCCCGAAGGCCCGTATCGCCCGGCGGGTTGGGGGCGCGGGGGCGGTTTCCGCGCGCTGTTCAGGAGGACTGTCGACCAACACGAGGTTAGGTTAGCCTACCCTCGCGTCAGCGTTTCGGGGCGCCCGCACACCCGGCCTCACACCGAGGCCCAGGTCAGCCACCCCACCGACCCCGCCCCGCCCACGAGCGAGCAACGGCAGCACCAGCCCCCATGCCCTTCCCGGGCGCCTGGCGTGCACAGGGACTAGGGACCGGTACTGGGACAGGGGCCATGGGCCAGGACAGGGACCGGTCCCTGTGCACTCCAGGTCCGATCCGGTCCACTCCAGGTCCGATCCCGGTACCGGCCCGGTCGGACAAGCCCTAGAGGCCCAGCCGAGCCAGCGCCTTCCCCCCGTCCAGCTCGCACGCGCTCTCACCCGCGGCCGTCCACGCCGCCGCGCACAGGGCCCGCAGTCCGTCGAGGGCCTCGCCCTCGCCCGTCAGCTCGAGTTCCTGGCCGCCCGCCGTCGCCGTCCAGCCGCCGCAGCGGAACCCGTCGCCCGCCTCGACGACCTCGGGCTGCCCGGTGAGCATCCCGCGCAGATCGGCGTCGACATACGTCGGCCGGTGCTGCGGAGGCGCGGCGAGGAGCTGTGCCCCGTCCGTCACACCGGTGAGGACGAGCAGCGAGTCCACCTCGCCGTTGAACGCGCCCTCGATGTCCGTGTCCAGCCGGTCCCCGACCACCAGCGGCCGCTCGGCCCCGGTCCGCAGAATCGTCTCGCGGTGCATCGGGGGCAGCGGCTTGCCCGCCACCTGCGGCTCGGCACCCGTGGCGATGCGGACGACCTCCACCGCCGCGCCGTTCCCGGGCGCGATCCCGCGCGCGCCCGGAATCGTCAGATCGGTGTTGGAGGCGAACCACGGAACCCCGCGCGCGATGGCGTAGCACGCCTCCGCGAAGCGGGACCAGGTCAGATCGGGACCGCCGTACCCCTGGACGACCGCTACGGGCTCGTCCTCCGCCGAGTCGACCGGCTCCAGCCCGCGCTCGCGAAGGGCGACCCGCAGCCCCTCGCCGCCGATGACGAGCACCCGCGCCCCCGTCGGCACCTGCTCGCTGATGAGCCGGGCCACGGCCTGCGCCGAGGTGATGACGTCCGAGGCCACCGTCGGTATGCCCAGCTCCGTAAGGTGCCCGGCGACCGCGTCGGGGGTGCGCAGCGCGTTGTTGGTGACGTACGCGAGGTGCATGCCGCCCGCGCGCGCCGTCGCCAGCGAATCGACGGCGTGGGCGATGGCGTCACCGCCCGCGTACACCACCCCGTCCAGGTCCAGCAGCGCCGTGTCGTACGCCTCGCTCAGGGCCTGCCCACTGCCCTCGGGCCGCGTCCTGACGGTCTGGCTCAT
Source organism: Streptomyces sp. NBC_00659 (assembly GCF_036226925.1). Taxonomy (NCBI): domain Bacteria; kingdom Bacillati; phylum Actinomycetota; class Actinomycetes; order Kitasatosporales; family Streptomycetaceae; genus Streptomyces; species Streptomyces sp. NBC_00659. Next base: position 2,434,812 of record NZ_CP109031.1, read on the forward strand.
TGCGCATCGCTCCTCGTTCGATCCCGTTGCCCCGATCATCGCGCATGCCACTGACACACTTACGATGCCCCAATGAACTATGCAGGTCCCGAGGAGGAAACACCGGCAGGGAGCGGCCTCGAACTCACCCCGTTCCGAGGCCTGCGCTACGACCCCGACCGGGTCGGCAGCCTGGCCGCCGTGACGTCCCCGCCGTACGACGTGATCGTCCGGCCCGACGGACTGCTCGAACTCGAGTCGGCCGACCCGTACAACATCGTCCGGCTGATCCTGCCGCAGGACGGCACCCCCGCCGCCCGCAACCGGCAGGCCGCCGAAACGCTGCGCCGCTGGCTGTCGGAAGGCGTCCTGGCGGCCGATCCCGAGCCGGGCCTGTACGTGTACGAGCAGCGCGACGGGGCCCTGCTGCAACGGGGCGTGATCGGCAATCTGCGCCTGTCCGATCCGGCCGACGGTGTCGTGCTCCCGCACGAGGACGTGATGCCCCACGTCATCGCGGACCGCGCGGCCCTGATGCGCGCCACGTCCGCCAACCTCGAACCCCTGCTGCTGACCTATCGCGGCAACGGTTCCGGATACGGCACCGCCGCCGTCATCGAACGCACCGCGGCCCTGCCGCCGCTGCTGTCCACCACCACGGAGGACGGCATCAGCCATCGTCTGTGGGCGGTCACGGACCCGGCGGAGCTCTCGGAGATCCGCACGGACCTCGGCCGGCACCAGGCCCTGATCGCCGACGGCCACCACCGCTGGGCCACGTACCTTCGTCTACGCGCGGAGCATCCTTCCCCGAGCCCCTGGGACTACGGTCTGGTCCTCCTGGTGGACACCGCCCGTTACCCACTGCGCGTCCGGGCCATCCACCGCCTGCTGCACGGCCTGCCGGTCGCCGAGGCGCTGGCCGCCCTCGGTGACTCCTTCCGCGTACGCCACCTCGACGTGCCCCTCGCCGAGGCTCTGGAGGCCCTTTCCTCGGCTGCCTCCGCGGGGAACGCGTTCCTCCTCGCCGGCGACGGCTCCTTCCACCTCGTCGACCGCCCGTCGCCGGACCTCCTGGCCCGTACGATCCCGGCCGAGCACCCGGAGGCCTGGCGCTCACTGGACGCCACGGTCCTGCACGCCACGCTCCTGGACCATGTGTGGGGCATCCCGGAGGACTCTCCCGCACACATCGCGTACATCCACGACACGACCGCCACCGTCGAGAAGGCGGAACGCGACGGAGGCACGGCCGTCCTGATGCACCCGGTGCACGAGGACGTCGTACGCGATCTGGCGCGCCAGGGGGTCACGATGCCGCGCAAGTCGACCTCCTTCGGGCCGAAGCCGGCGTCCGGGCTGGTTCTGCGGGCGCTCGCTCCCTGAGAGGGCGTGGTCCCCGAAAACGCCACGTGGGCGGCGGCACACCTTCCGGTGTCCCGCCGCCCACGTGTTTGCGCCGTGGTGTCCGGCGTCAGCTCTGCGGACGCTGAGGAGCGTCGTCCTCGTCGGCGTCCTCGTCCTCGTTCTCGTCCTCGTCCTCGTCGAGGTCGTCGACGTCGTCCGTGATCTCGTCCGTGGTCACGGACTCGATCTCGTCGTCCTCGTCTTCGTCCTCGTCGTCTTCGCCTTCGTCGTCGTCCGCGTCCTGGTGCTCGGCCTCGGCGCGGATCTCCGTCGCGGTCTCGGTGGTGTCCCCGTTCCCGGCTTCCTCGTCGTCCTCGACGAGGACGTCGACGAACTCGACACCGTCCATCTCGGCGAGGCGGTCGGAGGCGTCCGTGCTGCCGTCCTTGTCGGACTCGACGGTCTTGGCGAACCACTCGCGTGCCTCGCCCTCACGTCCGGCGGCCAGGAGCGCGTCGGCGTAGGCGTACCGCAGTCGCGCGGTCCAGGGCTGGACGGAGTTCGAAGCGAGCTCGGGGCTCTGCAGGGTGACGATGGCCGCGTCGAGCTGGTCCATGTCACGCCGGGCGCCGGCGGCCACGAGCCGCATCTCGACCTGGCTCGCCTTGTCCAGCTTCTGCACCTCGGGCGCCCCGGCCATCTCCAGCGCCTTCTCGGGCCGGCCGAGGCCACGCTCGCAGTCCGCCATGACGGGCCACAGCTCCACGCTGCCGGTCATCCGGCGCGCGGCGCGGAACTCCGCGAGCGCCTCGCTGAACTTCTGGTTCGCGTACGCGGCGAAACCGGCCGCCTCGCGCACGGCGGCGACACGCGAGGCCAGCCGCAGGGCGATCCTCGAGTACGCGTAGGCGCCCTCGGGGTCCTCGTCGATGAGGCGGGCGACCATCACCAGGTTGCGGGCGACGTCCTCGGCGAGCCCCTTGGGCAGGCTCATGAGCTCCTGGCGCACGTCCTTGTCGATCTCCTCGCCCGTGATGTCGTCCGGGATGGGCAGCCGCTTGATCGGCTCACGGTCCCGCTCCCGCTCGTCGCGGTAACGGCCGCCACCGTGCCGGTCGTCGCCACCGCGGTCGTCGCGGCCACGGAAGCCACCGGGGCGCCCGCCCCGGTCGTCGTGGCGCGGTCCGCCACGGCCCCGGTCGTCACGGTCACGGAAGCCGCCGCCCCGGTTGTCGTCACGGCGGAACCCACCGCGGTCGTCATCACGACGCGGGCTGCTGGGCCGCTCGTCGCGACGGAACCCACCACGGTCGTCATCACGACGCGGGCTACTGGGCCGCTCGTCGCGACGAAAGTCCCCACGAGCATCCCGGTCGTCGCGGCGGAAGGGCGGACGGTCGCCGCCACCGCTGCCGCGGTCGTCACGGCGGAAGCCGCCACCACTGCCGCCGCCCCGGTTGTCGTCACGGCGGAACCCACCGCGGTCGTCGTCACGGCGCGGGCTGCTGGGGCGCTCGTCACGACGGAAACCGCCACGGTCACCTCCGGCACTGCCACCGCGGTTGTCGTCGCGGCGGAAGGGCGGACGGTCGCCGCCACCGCTGCCGCGGTCGTCACGGCGGAAGCCGCCACCACTGCCGCCACCGCGGTTGTCGTCACGGCGGAACCCACCGCGGTCGTCGTCACGGCGCGGGCTGCTGGGGCGCTCGTCACGACGGAAACCGCCACGGTCACCTCCGGCACTGCCGCCACGGTCGTCACGGCGGAAACCTCCGCCACCACTGCCCCCACGGTTGTCGTCACGACGGAAGGGCGGACGGTCACCGCCACCGCTGCCGCCGCGGTCGTCGCGGCGGAAGCCGCCACCACTGCCGCCGCCCCGGTTGTCGTCACGGCGGAACCCACCGCGGTCGTCGTCACGGCGCGGGCTGCTGGGGCGCTCGTCACGACGGAAACCGCCACGGTCACCTCCGGCACTGCCGCCACGGTCGTCGCGACGGAAACCGCCACCGCCACCGCTGCCGCTGCCGCCACGGTTGTCGTCACGGCGGAAGGGCAGACGGTCGCCGCCACCACTGCCGCCACGGTCGTCACGGCGGAAACCTCCGCCACCACTGCCCCCACGGTTGTCGTCACGACGGAAGGGCGGACGGTCACCTCCGGCACTGCCGCCGCGGTCGTCGCGACGGAAGCCGCCACCACTGCCACCGCCACGGTTGTCGTCACGGCGGAAACCTCCACGGTCACCGCCGCCACCGCGGTTGTCGTCACGGCGGAAGCCACCGCGGTCACCGCCGGCACTGCCGCGGTCGTCGCGACGGAAACCGCCGCGGTCGTCGTCACGGCGCGGGCTGCTGGGCCGATCGTCGCGGTTGAAGGCCGGACGGCTGTCGTCCCGACGGAATCCGCCGCCGCTGCCACCGCGGTCGTCACGACGGAACGGCGGCCGGCCGCCCCGATCGCCCTCACGACGGTCGTCACGGCCGCGGGGGGCGCCGCCACCGCTGCTGCTGCCGCCGCTGGTGCTGCCACCACGACTGTCGTCGCGACGGAAGCCGCCACGGTCCCCGCCACTGCGGTTGTCGTCACGCCGGCCGGAGCCGCCACGGTCGTTGTCTCGGCGCGGGCCGCCGCGGTTGTCACCGCGGTCACCACTGTCACGACGGCGCTGGTCGCGCTCCGGTCGCTCGTCGGGAGAGTTGGTGGACATGGGTGACTCCTGTCATCGGTACCGCAAGTCATTCTCGCGCAGCCAGGTACCTGGCGCGCTTCGGCAAAACAAAAAAAGACCCTTGGGCCCAGCGAGTCGCTGGGACCAAGGGTCCTCTAATTTTAGTTCGGCGGCGTCCTACTCTCCCACAGGGTCCCCCCTGCAGTACCATCGGCGCTGTGAGGCTTAGCTTCCGGGTTCGGAATGTAACCGGGCGTTTCCCTCACGCTATGACCACCGAAACCCTGTTAGACGCCTCGTGATGAAACGAGGCCTCGAACGGGCAGCGAACAAGCACACTTTTAAATTGATTAAGTGGAACTGTTCAGCCAGCACAACCGTTCGTTGTCTGGGAACTACACAGTGGACGCGAGCAACTGAGGACAAGCCCTCGGCCTATTAGTACCAGTCACCTCCACCCGTTGCCGGGCTTCCAGATCTGGCCTATCAACCCAGTCGTCTACTGGGAGCCTTAACCCCTCGAGGGGGTGGGAATACTCATCTCGAAGCAGGCTTCCCGCTTAGATGCTTTCAGCGGTTATCCCTCCCGAACGTAGCCAACCAGCCATGCCCTTGGCAGGACAACTGGCACACCAGAGGTTCGTCCGTCCCGGTCCTCTCGTACTAGGGACAGCCCTTCTCAATATTCCTACGCGCACAGCGGATAGGGACCGAACTGTCTCACGACGTTCTAAACCCAGCTCGCGTACCGCTTTAATGGGCGAACAGCCCAACCCTTGGGACCGACTCCAGCCCCAGGATGCGACGAGCCGACATCGAGGTGCCAAACCATCCCGTCGATATGGACTCTTGGGGAAGATCAGCCTGTTATCCCCGGGGTACCTTTTATCCGTTGAGCGACGGCGCTTCCACAAGCCACCGCCGGATCACTAGTCCCGACTTTCGTCCCTGCTCGACCCGTCGGTCTCACAGTCAAGCTCCCTTGTGCACTTACACTCAACACCTGATTGCCAACCAGGCTGAGGGAACCTTTGGGCGCCTCCGTTACTCTTTAGGAGGCAACCGCCCCAGTTAAACTACCCATCAGACACTGTCCCTGATCCGGATCACGGACCCAGGTTAGACATCCAGCACGACCAGACTGGTATTTCAACGACGACTCCACCTGAACTGGCGTCCAAGCTTCACAGTCTCCCAGCTATCCTACACAAGCCGAACCGAACACCAATATCAAACTGTAGTAAAGGTCCCGGGGTCTTTCCGTCCTGCTGCGCGAAACGAGCATCTTTACTCGTAGTGCAATTTCACCGGGCCTATGGTTGAGACAGTCGAGAAGTCGTTACGCCATTCGTGCAGGTCGGAACTTACCCGACAAGGAATTTCGCTACCTTAGGATGGTTATAGTTACCACCGCCGTTTACTGGCGCTTAAGTTCTCAGCTTCGCCACCCCGAAGAGTGACTAACCGGTCCCCTTAACGTTCCAGCACCGGGCAGGCGTCAGTCCGTATACATCGCCTTACGGCTTCGCACGGACCTGTGTTTTTAGTAAACAGTCGCTTCTCGCTGGTCTCTGCGGCCACCCCCAGCTCACCGAGTAAATCGGATCACCAGTGATGGCCCCCCTTCTCCCGAAGTTACGGGGGCATTTTGCCGAGTTCCTTAACCATAGTTCACCCGAACGCCTCGGTATTCTCTACCTGACCACCTGAGTCGGTTTAGGGTACGGGCCGCCATGAAACTCGCTAGAGGCTTTTCTCGACAGCATAGGATCATCCACTTCACCACAATCGGCTCGGCATCAGGTCTCAGCCTTGATGTGTGACGGATTTGCCTATCACACGGCCTACACCCTTACCCCGGGACAACCACCGCCCGGGATGGACTACCTTCCTGCGTCACCCCATCACTCACCTACTACAGGTCTGGTCCGTCGGCTCCACCACTCCCCTTTGCCCGAAGGCTCCGGGGCGGCTTCACGGACTTAGCATCGCCTGGTTCGATGTTTGACGCTTCACAGCGGGTACCGGAATATCAACCGGTTATCCATCGACTACGCCTGTCGGCCTCGCCTTAGGTCCCGACTTACCCTGGGCAGATCAGCTTGACCCAGGAACCCTTAGTCAATCGGCGCACACGTTTCTCACGTGTGTATCGCTACTCATGCCTGCATTCTCACTCGTGAACCGTCCACCACTGCCTTCCGGCGCGGCTTCACCCGGCACACGACGCTCCCCTACCCATCACAGCGGGCGTTGGCCCTATTGCTGCAATGACACGACTTCGGCGGTACGCTTGAGCCCCGCTACATTGTCGGCGCGGAATCACTAGACCAGTGAGCTATTACGCACTCTTTCAAGGGTGGCTGCTTCTAAGCCAACCTCCTGGTTGTCTGTGCGACTCCACATCCTTTCCCACTTAGCGTACGCTTAGGGGCCTTAGTCGATGCTCTGGGCTGTTTCCCTCTCGACCATGGAGCTTATCCCCCACAGTCTCACTGCCGCGCTCTCACTTACCGGCATTCGGAGTTTGGCTAAGGTCAGTAACCCGGTAGGGCCCATCGCCTATCCAGTGCTCTACCTCCGGCAAGAAACACACGACGCTGCACCTAAATGCATTTCGGGGAGAACCAGCTATCACGGAGTTTGATTGGCCTTTCACCCCTAACCACAGGTCATCCCCCAGGTTTTCAACCCTGGTGGGTTCGGTCCTCCACGACCTCTTACAGCCGCTTCAACCTGCCCATGGCTAGATCACTCCGCTTCGGGTCTTGAGCGCGCTACTGAATCGCCCTATTCGGACTCGCTTTCGCTACGGCTTCCCCACACGGGTTAACCTCGCAACGCACCGCAAACTCGCAGGCTCATTCTTCAAAAGGCACGCAGTCACGACGCATCGAGTAAACTCAATGCGCGACGCTCCCACGGCTTGTAGGCACACGGTTTCAGGTACTATTTCACTCCGCTCCCGCGGTACTTTTCACCATTCCCTCACGGTACTATCCGCTATCGGTCACCAGGGAATATTTAGGCTTAGCGGGTGGTCCCGCCAGATTCACACGGGATTTCTCGGGCCCCGTGCTACTTGGGTGTCTCTCAAACGAGCCGTTGATGTTTCGACTACGGGGGTCTTACCCTCTACGCCGGACCTTTCGCATGTCCTTCGCCTACATCAACGGTTTCTGACTCGTCTCACAGCCGGCAGACTGTGAAAGAGAGATCCCACAACCCCCCAAGCGCAACCCCTGCCGGGTCTCACACGCTTGAGGTTTGGCCTCATCCGGTTTCGCTCGCCACTACTCCCGGAATCACGGTTGTTTTCTCTTCCTGCGGGTACTGAGATGTTTCACTTCCCCGCGTTCCCTCCACATACCCTATGTGTTCAGGTATGGGTGACAGCCCATGACGACTGCCGGGTTTCCCCATTCGGAAACCCCCGGATCAAAGCCTGGTTGACGGCTCCCCGGGGACTATCGTGGCCTCCCACGTCCTTCATCGGTTCCTGGTGCCAAGGCATCCACCGTGCGCCCTTAAAAACTTGGCCACAGATGCTCGCGTCCACTGTGCAGTTCTCAAACAACGACCAACCACCCGTCACACACCACTTACGCGGTGCTTCACCGGGGCCGGCACTGAAGGCAGCCTTTTCGGCCGTACCTTCAGACACCCAACAGCGTGCCCGGCACCCTCGCCACTCATGATCAGCTTTCCACGCTCCGAAGAGCAGTACTTGCAGCCCGAGATGACTGAGAGTGCCGAATAATCAACGTTCCACCCATGAGCAACCACCGTCGGACGTGTGCCGACGTAATGGCCCTGGACCACCGGGCAAGCCCGGCGGCCTAGATGCTCCTTAGAAAGGAGGTGATCCAGCCGCACCTTCCGGTACGGCTACCTTGTTACGACTTCGTCCCAATCGCCAGTCCCACCTTCGACAGCTCCCTCCCACAAGGGGTTGGGTCACCGGCTTCGGGTGTTACCGACTTTCGTGACGTGACGGGCGGTGTGTACAAGGCCCGGGAACGTATTCACCGCAGCAATGCTGATCTGCGATTACTAGCAACTCCGACTTCATGGGGTCGAGTTGCAGACCCCAATCCGAACTGAGACAGGCTTTTTGAGATTCGCTCCGCCTCACGGCTTCGCAGCTCTTTGTACCTGCCATTGTAGCACGTGTGCAGCCCAAGACATAAGGGGCATGATGACTTGACGTCGTCCCCACCTTCCTCCGAGTTGACCCCGGCAGTCTCCTGTGAGTCCCCATCACCCCGAAGGGCATGCTGGCAACACAGAACAAGGGTTGCGCTCGTTGCGGGACTTAACCCAACATCTCACGACACGAGCTGACGACAGCCATGCACCACCTGTACACCGACCACAAGGGGGGCACTATCTCTAATGCTTTCCGGTGTATGTCAAGCCTTGGTAAGGTTCTTCGCGTTGCGTCGAATTAAGCCACATGCTCCGCTGCTTGTGCGGGCCCCCGTCAATTCCTTTGAGTTTTAGCCTTGCGGCCGTACTCCCCAGGCGGGGAACTTAATGCGTTAGCTGCGGCACCGACGACGTGGAATGTCGCCAACACCTAGTTCCCACCGTTTACGGCGTGGACTACCAGGGTATCTAATCCTGTTCGCTCCCCACGCTTTCGCTCCTCAGCGTCAGTAATGGCCCAGAGATCCGCCTTCGCCACCGGTGTTCCTCCTGATATCTGCGCATTTCACCGCTACACCAGGAATTCCGATCTCCCCTACCACACTCTAGCTAGCCCGTATCGAATGCAGACCCGGGGTTAAGCCCCGGGCTTTCACACCCGACGTGACAAGCCGCCTACGAGCTCTTTACGCCCAATAATTCCGGACAACGCTTGCGCCCTACGTATTACCGCGGCTGCTGGCACGTAGTTAGCCGGCGCTTCTTCTGCAGGTACCGTCACTTTCGCTTCTTCCCTGCTGAAAGAGGTTTACAACCCGAAGGCCGTCATCCCTCACGCGGCGTCGCTGCATCAGGCTTTCGCCCATTGTGCAATATTCCCCACTGCTGCCTCCCGTAGGAGTCTGGGCCGTGTCTCAGTCCCAGTGTGGCCGGTCGCCCTCTCAGGCCGGCTACCCGTCGTCGCCTTGGTGAGCCAGTACCTCACCAACAAGCTGATAGGCCGCGGGCTCATCCTTCACCGCCGGAGCTTTTAACCCCCACCCATGCAGGCAGGAGTGTTATCCGGTATTAGACCCCGTTTCCAGGGCTTGTCCCAGAGTGAAGGGCAGATTGCCCACGTGTTACTCACCCGTTCGCCACTAATCCACCCCGAAGGGCTTCATCGTTCGACTTGCATGTGTTAAGCACGCCGCCAGCGTTCGTCCTGAGCCAGGATCAAACTCTCCGTGAATGTTTACCGGTAATCCGGTGGAACATCACGAGAGCGGAACAACCGGTCGGAATAGGACCGGCGTTCACAGCGTCCTCGCTGATGCGCCTGCCGGAACAATGCCCGGCAGGACTTTTTCAAAGGAACCTCGTCCCGACCGAACGGCCGGAGACGGGGTATCAACAAATCTGGCGTTGATTTTTGGCACGCTGTTGAGTTCTCAAGGAACGGACGCTTCCTTTGTACTCACCCTCTCGGGCTTTCCTCCGGGCGCTTCCCTTCGGTCTTGCGTTTCCGACTCTATCAGACCGTTTCCGTATCCGATTTCCTCGGTGCTTTCCAGGTTTCCGCTTTCGCGTTTCCCTTTCCGGCGAGTCCGACTCTATCAGAACCTTTCGGGCCCGACCCCCAGTCAGCGGGGTTTGCCTTCCGGCCTTTCAGCGCTTTCGCGTTTCGCGGCCTTTCGACATTCACTACGTTAACCGATTCCCTCGGCGACTCATAATCGAGTTCCGCGGGTTCGAATTCAGACGTGCAGGCACACCGAATAGACCCCCCGCTGAGGGGAAGTCGTAGGTAGTGGATGGCCGCTCTCGGCTGCTGGCTGAACGCCGTAACCGGTTCAAGCGGCTCGGGCTACATTACGGATCCCGAAGGGGCTAGTCAAGTTGAACAGCGGCGTGGCGCATGCGCTCTATAAGGACTCACCGTCGGGTCGTCGGTGACCCGGAAACGCCTGGGGTGAACGCCTCCGTCGCCGCAATCTCCGGTACGTGGACCGTTGCGTACCTGGTCGGAGGGGACGGGGGTACCTCCCGGCAAGGTCAGGAGCGAACCTTCGGGCCGAAGGCGTCCGTTCCGTCGAGCGACCGGCCCACCCCCAGTGCCGTCGCGTGGCGCGCCGACCCTTTGGCCAGTTCCCTGCCGTATCGGGCCGAGAGTCGACGTTTACAGGCGAGGTCCGCGTCCTCGGCCCGAGCCACGGACCGGGACCGACGGCTCCGGCGGATCTGGCGCACCGCGGCGCGTAGTCCGTCAGAGGGACGCGCATCGCACGCGGGCGATCACGGATCTTCGGGACCGGTTCCGCGCCGACTCGCCGGCGCGCCGGCTCAGGCTCCGGCTGACGGCTTGGCTCTCGGGCTCAGTCGGTACGCCGAGACCGTTGGATCACCGGCGAGATAGAAGCGGTGCTGCCAGTCGTGGGCTCTGCTCACTCCTACCCGAGGTCCGGTCCGTACGAGCGCGGCGGGTACCGGCTCGCCCACGGACAGGGCGACCGAGGCGTCCGTCAGCAGGTCTGTGCCGTTGTGCTCCGCAATGATGCCGAGCGCCTGGCAGAAGTTCCCCGGACCCCGTGCGAGACGTGGACTCTCGACCTTGTCCCCCCGTCGCTCGCGTGCCAGGTCTTCCCCTTCGATGACCCTGCCTGCCCGGATGAGGACAGCCGAAGCGATGCCGTCCGCCCCGGTGACGACGTTGGCGCACCAGTGGAGACCGTGGGACCTGTAGACGTACAGATGCCCTGCGGGGCCGAACATGATCGCGTTGCGTGGTGTCCTGCCCCGGTAGGCGTGGGAGGCCGGGTCGGCCGCGCCGGAGTACGCCTCGGTCTCCGTGATCGTGATGCTCACCGTTCCCTCGGGTGTCGCGTGGGTGAGGACGGCGCCGAGCAGGTCGGGGGCGACTTCTTCGGCGGGGCGGGCGAGGGCGGCCCTCATGCCGACCGCCTTGCCGGGCCGTGAGTCTCCGCGCGGCGCTGCGCGATCGAGACGTCGGGGGTGGCATGTACGAGGACGCGTCCTGGCAGGTCGGGGGTGGCGTCCAGGACAGGGCGGTCGAAGGAGCCCCGCGTCAGGGGCGTACGGTCAGGGGCCGCGATCACGGCATACGAGCGTAGTCCCTCCGCCCTCCCCGGCGCGGTGGAGTCCGGAGCCGTTCGGAGCAGTCCGGACGGATATGTGCCCGCGGGGTGGTCAGGGGTCCTCTCCCTTGTAAGGGTGAGGGCGCGGAACCGGTCGGGGCCGGATCGCGTTTGTAGGGATCAAAGGATCCAGACGGGCAGAGAACGAACAGGCATTGCCTGGGGAGGAAGTGACGACATGGGGTTCAAGCGGCTGCTTGCGAGCTTGGGGGCCGGTGGGGCTTCGGTCGAGACGGTGCTGACCGAGGCCAACACCGTTCCGGGCGGCGTCGTCCAGGGTGAGGTGCGGATCCAGGGTGGTTCGGTCGACCAGTCGATCGAGGGTCTGTCGGTCGGCCTGCAGGCCAAGGTCGAGGTCGAGGGCCACGACGACCAGGAGTACAAGCAGGACATCGAGTTCACGAAGCTGCGCCTCGGCGGGGCCTTCCAGCTCCAGGCGGGCGCCGTGCACACGGTCCCGTTCGGGCTGGAGATTCCGTGGGAGACGCCGATCACCATGATCGACGGGCAGAGCCTGCGCGGCATGAACATCGGTGTCACCACCGAGCTGGAGATCGCCCGCGCCATCGACTCGGGTGACCTGGACCCGATCAACGTGCACCCGCTGCCGGCGCAGAAGGCGATTCTCGACGCCTTCATCCAGCTCGGCTTCCGCTTCAAGAACGCGGACATGGAGCGCGGCCAGATCCGGGGCACGCGGCAGCGGCTGCCGTTCTACCAGGAGATCGAGTTCTACCCGCCGTCGCAGTACCGCGGGCTGAACCAGGTGGAGCTGAGCTTCGTCGCGGACGACCGTGCCATGGACGTCATCCTGGAGATGGACAAGAAGCCGGGCCTCTTCAGCGAGGGCAGCGACTCGTTCCGTTCCTTCCAGGTGGGTCTGCACGACTTCCAGGGCACGGACTGGACCGCCTACCTGAACCAGTGGCTGTCGGAGGTCGGCAGCAAGCGCAGCTGGTTCTAGGCTCGGAGCTGAGATTTCCGCCCGTTCAGGAGGTACTGACGTGACCGAGCTCAAGAGGCCGCCGCTTCCCCACGACTTCCATCCGCCGGTGCCTGCGTTCACGCTCACCAGCGAGGATGTCGAACCGGGCGCGGTGCTGAAGGACGCGCAGGTCCACGCGGGCGGGAACACCTCGCCGCAGCTGAGCTGGGAAGGCTTTCCGCCGGAGACCAAGAGCTTCGCCGTGACGTGCTTCGATCCGGACGCCCCCACGGGGAGCGGATTCTGGCACTGGGTGCTGTTCGACGTCCCGGTCTCGGTGACGGAACTGCCCGCGGGCGCGGGCAGCGGCAAGTTCGAGGGTCTGCCCGACGGTGCCGTCCAGGTGCGCAACGACTACGGGTCCCGGGACTTCGGCGGCGCCGCGCCGCCGGCCGGGGACCCCGCGCACCGGTACGTCTTCACGGTGTACGCCGTGGATCAGGAGAAGCTCGGTCCCGACGCGGACGTGTCGCCCGCCGTGGTGGGCTTCAATCTGCGGTTCCACACGCTGGCGCGCGCCCAGTTGATCGGCGAGTACGCGGCTCCCGCCGAAGACTGACGTTCATAGAACGTTTGCCCGCCTCTGGTCATGGAAGTGATCAGAGGCGGGCATTTTTTATTGCGTTGTCCATCTCGGCGTGCCCGGCCAGAGTTGATCCCAGCCCGCCGCAGGTGGGCCGGTGCGCGATAGGAGGTGGGCTGGATGCGGGACACGCTGGTACTGAACGCGAGCTTCGAGCCGTTGTCGACGGTGACGTTGAACCGAGCCGTCGTTCTGGTGCTGACGGACAAGGCCGTCGTCGAGCAGGCTCACCCCGAACTGCGCATGCGCGGCGCCGCGCTGGACATACCCGTGCCCCGGGTGATCAGGCTCTGCCGTTACGTCCGGGTGCCGTTCCGAAGACAAGCGCCGTGGTCGAGGCGGGGTGTGCTGGTACGCGACCGGCACCGGTGCGCCTACTGCGGGCGCCGGGCCACGACCGTGGACCACGTCGTGCCGCGGGCTCAGGGCGGTCAGGACTCCTGGCTGAACACCGTGGCCTCGTGTGCCGAGGACAATCACCGCAAGGCCGACCGTACTCCGGAGCAGGCCCAGATGCCCTTGCTGCGGCAGCCGTTCGAGCCGACGCCCGCGGACGCCATGCTGCTGGCGCTCGGTCAGGACGACTTCGACGCGCTGCCGGAGTGGCTGGCCCAGCCGGCCGCATAGCCCGTACGACATGACGATGGGGCCCACCTCCCGCGGGAGGTGGGCCCCATCGTCGTAGCGTCGTGCGCGTCAGTCCGTGATGGACGGCTTCTCGCGGCGCTCGCTGTTGCCGCCGGAATCCCCGGAGGAGCCCCGGTTGCCCGAACCCCCGCCCAGGTTGCCGAAGTTGCCCATGGCCCCGCTGAGGCCCTTGAGGGCGTCGCCGATCTCGCTGGGCACGATCCAGAGCTTGTTGGCGTCGCCCTCGGCGATCTTCGGGAGCATCTGGAGGTACTGGTAGGAGAGGAGCTTCTGGTCCGGGTCTCCGGCGTGGATGGCCTCGAAGACCGTGCGGACGGCCTGGGCCTCGCCCTCGGCGCGCAGGGCCGCGGCCTTGGCCTCACCTTCGGCGCGCAGGATCGCGGACTGCTTCTCGCCTTCCGCGGTGAGGATCTGGGACTGGCGGATGCCTTCCGCGGTGAGGATCGCGGCGCGCTTGTCACGGTCGGCGCGCATCTGCTTCTCCATCGAGTCCTGGATGGAGGTGGGCGGTTCGATCGCCTTCAGCTCGACGCGGTTGACGCGGATGCCCCACTTGCCGGTGGCCTCGTCGAGGACGCCGCGCAGGGCCGCGTTGATCTCCTCGCGCGAGGTGAGGGTCCGCTCCAGGTCCATGCCGCCGATGATGTTGCGCAGGGTGGTGACGGTGAGCTGCTCGATCGCCTGGATGTAGCTGGCGACCTCGTACGTCGCGGCTCGCGCGTCGGTGACCTGGTAGTAGATGACGGTGTCGATGTTGACGACCAGGTTGTCCTGGGTGATCACCGGCTGCGGCGGGAACGGCACGACCTGTTCACGCAGGTCGATGCGGTTGCGGATGGAGTCTATGAACGGGACGACGATGTTGAGGCCTGCGTTCAGCGTCCGCGTGTAGCGGCCGAAACGCTCGACGATGGCGGCGCTGGCCTGCGGGATGACCTGGATGGTCTTGATCAGGGCGATGAAGACCAGCACCACCAGAATGATCAGGACGATGATGATCGGTTCCATCGATGCTCCCCGTACCCTTCTCCACTCGGCAATTCCGAAAGATCTTATGGGTGTTGAAGATCTTGCTGGACGAGTCTGACAGAACGTCGTCTGCCACGTGGGGCGTTCGGTTCACTTGCGTTGTACGAGGTCACATGACGATGGCCGTGGCTCCGTCGATGTCCACGACATCCACTTCCTGGCCCACCTCGTAGGCCTGTGCGCCGTCGAGGGCACGCGCGGACCAGATCTCTCCGCCGAGCTTGATGCGGCCGGCGCCCGAACTGTCCACGCGTTCCAGGACGATGGCCTGCCTGCCCTTCAACGCGTCGATCCCGGTCGCGAGTTCGGGACGCTGGGCACGGTGCCGGGCGGCGATGGGGCGTATGACGGCGATGAGCGCGACCGACACGACGACGAAGACGAGTACCTGGATGACGACACCGCCGCCGAGGCCCGCGGCGACCGCCGCCGCGACGGCACCCACGGAGAGCATGCCGAACTCCGGCATCGCGGTCACCACGAGCGGGATGCCGAGTCCGGCCGCCCCGACCAGCCACCACACCCATGCGTTGATGTCGTTCACGTGGTCATGGTAGGACCGCGCTCCCCCGGCGGACAGAGTGCGCGATCAAGTCGGGTACGCCGGGTGACGGGGGTGCGTCCGCGTGTTGTGACGGTTTCAGGCCATCGGCAGACCCTGCGCGGTCCAGCGCTCGCCGATCTGCTCGACGACGAGGGGCAGGCCGAAGCAGAGGGAGAGGTTGCGCGAGGTGAGTTCGAGCTCCAGCGGGCCGGCGGCGAGCACCTTGCCCTGACGGATCATCAGGACGTGGGTGAAGCCCGGGGCGATCTCCTCGACGTGGTGCGTGACCATGATCATGGAGGGGGCGATCGGGTCGCGGGCGAGCCGGCCGAGGCGGCGCACGAGGTCCTCACGGCCACCGAGGTCGAGGCCGGCCGCGGGCTCGTCGAGGAGCAGCAGCTCGGGGTCGGTCATCAGGGCGCGGGCGATCAGGGTGCGCTTGCGCTCGCCCTCGGAGAGGGTGCCGAACCTGCGCTCCAGGTAGTCGCTCATGCCGAGGCGGTCGAGGAAGGCACGGGCGCGCTGCTCGTCGATGTCCTCGTAGTCCTCGTGCCAGCCGGCGGTCATGCCGTACGCGGCGGTGAGGACCGTCTGGAGGACTGTCTGGCGCTTGGGGAGCTTCTCGGCCATCGCGATACCGGCGATGCCGATGCGCGGGCGCAGGTCGAAGACGTCGACCTTGCCGAGGGTCTCACCGAGGATGGTGGCGGTGCCCGCGCTGGGGAAGAGGTAGCTGGAGGCGACGTTCAGGAGGGTCGTCTTCCCGGCGCCGTTGGGGCCGAGGATGACCCAGCGCTCCCCCTCCTTGACCGACCAGGAGACCTGGTCCACCAGAGCCCGGCCCTCGCGGACCACGGATACGTCCACCAGCTCCAGTACATCGCTCATGAGCGCGTTGTCTCCCATTGCAGTCTCGGCCGTCGCTTACGTCTGTGGACGAAGCCCCCAGGGAAAACCTACGCCACCGGTCGGCCACCCCGACCCATCGGCCGGTCCTTAGGGTGGGGGCATGCTCTCGGAACCACGCTCAGGACAGCTGACGGCATGGGGAAATGCCCTATTGGCCGGACTTGTTTCTCCGGACGACGCCGTGCTCGCCGTCGTCGGGGACGACGCGGTGCACCGGGTCGAGGGGTTGCCCGACGAGTCGGCGCCCGTCGGGCTCACGCTCGCCCTCGGCCGGCTGCGCACGCTCGGGGTGACCGGACTGCGGGTCGCGCTGCCCGCGCCGGGGCATCCGCTCGGGCTCAGCGGACCGCCCGAGTTCAACGCGCGCGCCCTCGACGCCGAGGAGGCCGTGGTCTGCCACGGCGCGGCACTGGGGCTCGTGCCCGAGGTGTACGAGGCCGGGCCCGTCGGCGATGTGCATGTCGAGGTCGTCTGGCACTGCCTCGCCGTACGCGAGGCGCCGCCCGCCGACGTGCCCTCGCTCGGGGAGGCCGAGCGGGAACTGGCGGAGGCGCTCCGCGACGCCACAGAGGTGCTGTCACGGCTGGACGTGGCCGGCTCGGGGCCGGTCGCGGCGGCGGCGATCGACGCGTTCCGGGCGCGGGCGGAACGGGGGCGCGAGGTGCTGGCCCCTGGGTACCCGCCGCGTGCGGTACGGGTGCTGGAACTGGCTCAGCGGGTCGGGGCGCTGATCTCCGTGGCGTACGAGAGCGGGCACGGCGGCGCGGTGAGCGCGTCGGAGATGGCCGCGCGGGCCGAGGCGCTGCGACCGGTGGAACGGACGGCCCGGCGGGCGCAGGTGGCCGCGTACAACGCCTTCGTGGAGGAACGCGAGCGCGGGGTGCGCTGAGCGCGGGGTGCGGGGTGGCGCTCGGTGGTGAACTCGGTACCGGGTGCGGTGCCGGGCTCGGTGCCGGGTGCGGTGCCGGGCTCGGTGCCGGGTGCGGCCCGCGGTCCCGCTTCCTCGCACGGCTCGCGGCCCGGGTTCCTCGGAGCGCGGACGCCCGGAGCGCGCACCTCGCACGGCGCGCACTCCGGGGGCGTGAAGCGCCTTGAGCGTCTGCGGGCCGGAGCAGGCGGGCACGGGGGGATGCCCGCGCGTCCTCGGGAACCCGCGTGGCCGGATCGTGACGCCGGAAGGGCCCCACGAAACGTTTCCGTTCGTGGGGCCCTTCCGGACGGGGTGGCTCAGCCGTTGACGCCCACGTTGCCGAACGCCGGGTTCAGGAGGCCGACGACGTTGACGGAGTCGCCCACGACGTTGACGGGGACGTGGACGGGGACCTGGGCGACGTTGCCCGAGACGGCGCCCGGCGAGTGCGCGGCGGCGCCCTCGGCACCCGAGTCGGCGACAGCGGCACCGGCACCGGCACCCGCGGCGATACCGACGACGGTGACGGCCAGGGCGGCCTTCTTGGCGATGTTCATGGGAAGCGTTCCTCCTGCGTTCACGATCCGACCCTGTCGCGGGTCGTACGCTGAGCAACGCCCGGGAGCCGAAGACGGCACGGGAAGGCCCCGCCGGTTGCCCCGTCCGGTTCAGTCCACGGATGAGCGGACAAGCCGACCGGCCCCCAGGGAGTCCCTGGAAGGCCGGTGGTCGTGGTCGCCTCGACGGGGAACCTCAGCGGTTGAGGCCGAGGTTGCCGAAAGCCGGGTTCAGGGCGCCGATGACGTTCACGCTGTTGCCGACCACGTTCACCGGGACGTCGACCGGGGCCTGGACGAGGTTGCCGGAGACGACTCCCGGGGAGCCCACGGCCTTGCCGCCCGCCGACGCGCCGTCCGCGGCCGAGGCCATGCCCGCACCGGCGGCGACCAGACCGCCGGCCACCATCGCGACAGCCGTGAACTTCTTCAGGTTCTTCACTTGCGAAACCCCTCCTCGCGCACACCGCGGCGGACCACCGCGGCGCACTGGAGAACGGCCGGGCCCCACGGAGGATGCGCCATCCGGGTGACATACACACGACGGTATGAATCTCATCCCGGAGCGAAACCCTCCGAATTGACGATCAGTCCGTGATTCCGTTCCGCACCGCCCAGAGCGCGGCCTGGGTCCGGTCGGCAAGGTCGAGTTTCATCAGGATGTTCGAGACGTGGGTCTTCACCGTCTTCTCGGAGAGGACGAGGGCGCGGGCGATCTCCCGGTTGGAGCGGCCGTCCGCGATCAGGCCGAGCACCTCCCGCTCCCGTTCGGTGAGCGAAACACCTCTCCCCTGGCCCGAGTTGACCTCCTCCTGGGACAACAGGGCGCTCGCGACCTCGGACTGCAGGACGACGTGTCCCGCGTGGACCGAGCGGATGGCCCCGGCCAGCGCGTCCGGGTCGACGTCCTTGTACACATACCCGGCGGCGCCCGCGCGCAGGGCCGGCACCACCGTGCGCTGCTCGGTGAAACTGGTGACGATCAGCACGCGCGCGGGGTTGGCGAGTTCGCGGAGCTTGCGCAGCGCGTCGATGCCGTCCATCCCCGGCATCTTGACGTCCATGAGGACGATGTCCGGTTTCAACTCCTCGGCGCGGGCTACGCCTTCGGCTCCGTCGGACGCCTCCCCGACGACCTCGATGTCGCCCTGAACTTCCAGGAACGTGCGCAGTCCCCGGCGGACGACCTGGTGGTCGTCGACGAGCAGCACCTTGATTGTGTCAGCCACCAGGGACCTCCATCTCGATCACGGTGCCCTTCCCGGGCGCCGATTCCACGGTGAGTGTGCCGCCGACCCCGCTCGCCCGGTCCCGCATGGACACCAGGCCGAGATGGCGGCCGGCGCTGCGTATCGCGGTGGGGTCGAAGCCGCTGCCGTCGTCACGGACGTGCAGCACGGCACCGGGGCCGCGCCGGTCCAGGGTGACGTCGACGCGGGCGGCGCCGGAGTGCCGCAGCGCGTTGTGCAGGGCCTCCTGGGAGACCCTCAGCACGGCCTCCTCCTGGGAGGCGGGCAGTGCTCGTACACCGTGGCTGGAGAAGGTCACGCGCGCGGAGTGGGCGCGGTCGAGGACCTGGATCTGGGTACGCAGGGTGGCGACGAGCCCGTCCTCGTCGAGGGCCGCGGGGCGCAACTCGACGACGGCGGCGCGCAGTTCTTCGGTGGCCTCCGCGGCGAGCGCAGCCACGTGCTGGAGTTCGCCCTTGGCGCGGGAGGGGTCGCGGTCGACGAGGGTGGCGGCGGCCTGCGCGGTCAGGCGCAGGGAGAACAGCTTCTGGCTGACGGCGTCGTGCAGTTCGTGCGCGAGCCGGGAGCGCTCCTCGGCGATGGTGAGTTCGCGGCTGCGTTCGTAGAGCCGGGCGTTGGTCAGGGCGATCGCCGCGTGCTGGGCGAGGATGGTGAGGAGTTCCTCGTCGTCCTCGGTGAAGCCGCAGCGGCCGTCCGGCCGGGGACACGGCGGCTCCCCTTCGGGCCGCACCTTGTTCGCGAGGAAGAGTGCGCCGATGATCTCGTCGCCGTCGCGGATGGGCAGGCCCAGGAAGTCGGACATGTCGGGGTGGGCCGCGGGCCAGCCCTCGAAGCGGGGGTCCTTGCGCACGTCGGCCAGGCGCTCGGGGCGGGCCGCGCGCAGCATCGCGGCGAGGATGCCGTGCTGGCGCGGGAGCGGTCCGATGGCTTTCCACTGCGCGTCGCTGACCCCGTCGACGACGAACTGGGCGAAGCCTCCGTGGTCGTCGGGCACGCCCAGCGCCGCGTACTGCGCGTCGAGCAGTTCGCGCGCCGAAGCGACGATCGTCTTGAGGACGTCGCGCACTTCGAGATGCCTGCTCATGGCCAGCAACGCGGAGCTCACCGCGTACAGGCCCGACCGGGGTTCGTGACTCATGGCCCCAAACTACCGGCGGGGTGTGACACCGCGTATCGGCCCGGTGGTCTCGTCCTCCGGGCCATTGGGCCTAGGACGAAGGGCCCCTGATCATTGCGGCCCGAGCACGAGGCGCCCGGGCGGGCCGCGTTCCTACCGTGAGGACACCCGCCGGGAAGGCGGCTGAGCGAGGGGACGGATGTCATGCCGGTAGCGATCATCACAGGGGCCTCGAAGGGACTGGGGAGGGCGCTCGGAGCGGCTCTGGCCGAGCGCGGCTGGGATCTGGTGCTCGACGCCAGGACGGCCGGGGTGCTGGAGGAGACCGCGGAGGCGCTCCGCGCGTACGGGACGCGGGTGGAGGCTCTCCCCGGGGACGTGACGGACGCCGGTCACCGCGCCGACCTGGTGGCCGCGGCCCGGAAGCTGGGCGGTGTCGACCTGCTCGTGAACAACGCGAGCGCGCTGGGCGCGGAGCCGCTGGTGCGCCTGGAGGAGCTGGATCCCGAGGGGCTGCGGCGGGCTCTGGAGGTCAATGTGGTCGCCGTGCTGGGCCTGGTCCAGGAGGCGCTGCCGCTGTTGAGGGCGGCCGGGGCCGGCGCGGTCGTCGGCGTCAGCTCGGACGCCGCGGTTCAGGCGTACGAGACATGGGGTGGCTACGGGGCCTCGAAGGCGGCGCTGGACCATCTCTCGGCGGTGCTCGCCGAGGAGGAGCCGGGCCTGCGGGTGTGGGCGGTGGATCCGGGGGACATGGAGACGGACCTCTACGCGGCGGCCGTACCGGACGACGACGGTCCGCGGCCGGCGCCGACCAGCGCGGTTCCGGCCTTCCTGCGTCTGCTCGACGAGCGGCCGGCCAGCGGGCGCTACGCGGCCTCGGATCTGCCGGCGGAACGGTGACGACGGCGATGGGGGTCTCCCGGGCCGGGCGCGGCCGGGCGTGGGGAAGCGTTCCGGAGGAGCTGTCGGCGCGGGTGCCGGCGGAACAGCGCGGTCCCGGCCGCGACCGGGATTCCGTACGGCTGCTGGTGTCGCGCGGTACCGAGGTGTCGCATCACGCGTTCGTGGAGCTGCCCGGGCGGCTGAGGGCCGGGGATCTGCTGATCGTCAACACCTCGGCCACTCTGGCGGCGGCCGTGGACGGGCGGCTCGGGCACGCGCGCGTGGTGGTGCACTTCTCCACGCGCGGCGACGACGGGCGGTGGGCGGTCGAACTGCGGGATCCCGACAGCCGGGGAACCACGCGCGCGCGTGCGGGCGGTCCCGCGGGGACAGTGGTGTGCCTGCCGGGGGACGCGCGCCTCGTCCTTGAGGAGCCGCTGACCCCGCGGGGGCAGCGGCTGTGGTGGGGGCGTGTGCCGGACGCGGACGTGCTGGGGCTGCTGCGGCGGTACGGGCGGCCCATCCGCTACTCCTACACGGACCGGGACCAGCCGCTGTCCGTGTACCAGACGGTTTTCGCGCTGCCGTCGGACGACGGGGCGGGAAGCGCGGAGATGCCGAGCGCGGCGCGCCCCTTCACTTCGCGTCTGGTGGCGGAGCTGGTGAGCCGGGGGGGTGCAGTTCGCGCCGGTCACCCTGCACACGGGGGTCGCCTCGGCGGAGTCGCACGAGCCGCCGTATCCGGAGCGGTACGAGGTTCCGGCGGTGTCGGCCCGGCTGATCAACGCCGCGCGGGCCGGCGGAGGCCGGATCATCGCGGTCGGTACGACGGCGGTGCGGGCCGTGGAGTCCGCGACCGGTGAGGACGGGCTGGTCCGGGCGGCGAAGGGGTGGACCGGTCTCGTGGTGACTCCGGAGCGCGGTGTGCGGGCCGTCGACGGGCTGCTGACCGGGCTGCACGAGCCGGAGGCCTCGCATCTGCTGATGCTGGAGGCGATCGCGGGAGGGGCGGCGATCGAGCGTGCGTACGAGGAGGCGCTGCGCGGGCGCTACCTCTGGCACGAGTTCGGCGACGTGCACCTCATCCTCCCCGAGGGGCCTCACTCTGAGCGTTACTCTCGCAACTCCACGTCAGAATGATCGTGGTCCCCTGTGAGCCCGCGCATAGGGTCCACGTCACGTACGAAGGTGCATAGGAGATAAAAGGGACAAGGTGAACAGGGAAGACATGCCACTCTGCCCCAATTTGTCCCATCTGCGTCCACTACCCAGCTTCGTAGGTCACAGCTTTGCCAGGGCATTTTGCGACCGCTAAGAATTGCTCATGTCGCTCAGCGCCTCGGGTTCTCCCCCGGGGCGTTTGTTCCGGAAACACAGTCCCCAACCGGGACGAAGAGCGACCTCCGCGCTATTCGAAGAGGTCTGTCAGTCATGCTCAAGAACATTGCCGCTCGTGGTCGTAGTCCGAAGCTGACGAAGCTCCACAAGTACTCGGTCGCCGGTGTGGCCACCCTCGGTGCCGCCACCCTCGCGTTCTCCCTGGCGCCGGGCGGCTCCCACACCACCACGGACGCCGCCGCCGCCTCCACGGCGCCCGTCGCCTACAGCGGAAAGCAGATCAAGGGCGTCGAGTCCGACGTGGTCGGCACGAGCGCCGCCGCTCTGAAGGCCAAGACCATCGAGGCCAAGCACAAGGCGGCGGACTCCGCGGCCGCGGCGAAGAAGAAGGCCGCCCAGGCGGCGGCCGCCAAGAAGAAGGCCGCCGCCCAGGCCGACGCGAAGAAGAAGGCCGCCGCCCAGGCCGACGCGAGGAAGAAGGCCGCCGCCGCGAGCCGCTCCACGCAGCGCATCAAGATGCAGCCGGTCTCCGCGAAGACGTACGCCAACAACCTCGACGGCTGGATCCGCGAGTCCCTCGACATCATGAAGGCGAAGGGCATCCCCGGCTCGTACCACGGGCTGCACAAGAACATCATGCGTGAGTCCTCGGGCAACCCGATGGCCATCAACGACTGGGACATCAACGCCATCAACGGCATCCCGTCGAAGGGCCTGCTCCAGGTCATCCCGCCGACGTTCAAGGCGTACCACGTGGAAGGCACCTCGTGGGACATCTACAACCCGGTCGCCAACATCACCGCCGCCGCCAACTACGCGGCTGACAAGTACGGTTCCATGGACAACGTGAACAGCGCGTACTGAGGACTCAGCGCGGAGTTCCCCACAGACGCCGAAGGGCGGCACCCCGATCAGGGGTGCCGCCCTCGCGTCGTTCCCGGGCCTCTACTTGCGCATGACCTCGGGCTCGTGGCGGCGCAGGAAGCGGGCCACGAAGAAGCCGCAGGCGATACCGAGGACGATCAGCGCGATCATGTCCACGGTCCAGGCTCCGGCCGTGTGGTCCCACAACGGGTCCGTGCTCGTCGGGTCGTCCTGGTTCGGGAAGATGTTGTTCAGGTCCAGCGTGGCCCCGGACGCGGCCACCGCCCAGCGGGCCGGCATCAGGTACGAGAACTGGTTGACGCCCACCGTGCCGTTCAGGATGAACAGACAGCCGGTGAAGACCACCTGGACGATCGCGAACATGACCAGCAGCGGCATGGTCTTCTCCGCGGTCTTCACCAGCGAGGAGATGATCAGGCCGAACATCATCGACACGAAGCCCAGAGCCATGATCGGCAGCGTGAGCTCGACCTTGGGCAGGCTCTTGAGGATCAGGCCCTCGGACGGGACCTCGCGGCTGCCGAAGCCGATGGCGCCGACCAGCGCGCCCTGCAGCATGGTGATCACACCGAGGACGATCACCTTGGACATCAGGTACGCCGAACGCGACAGACCCGTCGCGCGCTCCCGCTCGTAGATCACCCGTTCCTTGATCAGCTCACGGACCGAGTTGGCGGCGCCCGCGAAACACGCCCCGACCGCGAGGATCAGCAGCACGGTCGTGGCGGTGCCGTTCGCGACATGGGCGCCCGACGGCAGGATCTTGTCGTTGACCAGCAGCGTCTTGCCGTTGTCGATGAGCAGACTGACCGAACCCAGGACAGCGGGCAGGATCACCGTCAGCGCGAGGAAGCCCTTGTCCGACACGATCACCGAGACATAGCGGCGCATCAGCGTCATCAGCTGGGAGCCCCAGCTCTGCGGCTTCGGCGGCTTCATCGCCTGCGCGGACGGCATCTGCGTCGACTGCGGAGCCACCGCGTCGATGTCCGCCGCGTACATCTGGTAGTGCTGCGAGCCCTTCCAGCGGCCCGCCCAGTCGTAGTCGCGGTAGTTCTCGAACGCGGAGAACACATCGGCCCAGGTCTCGTAGCCGAAGAAGTTCAGCGCCTCCTCCGGCGGACCGAAGTAGGCGACGGAGCCGCCGGGCGCCATCACGAGGAGCTTGTCGCAGATCGCGAGCTCCGCCACCGAGTGCGTGACGACGAGGACCGTACGGCCGTCGTCGGCCAGGCCGCGCAGCAGCTGCATGACATCGCGGTCCATGCCCGGGTCGAGACCGGAGGTCGGCTCGTCCAGGAAGATCAGCGACGGCTTGGTGAGCAGCTCCAGAGCCACCGAGACACGCTTGCGCTGGCCACCGGAGAGCGAGGTGACCTTCTTCTCCTTGTGGACGTCCAGCTTCAGCTCGCGCAGCACCTCGTCTATGCGCGCATCGCGCTCCTCGCCCGTGGTGTCGGCGGGGAAGCGCAGCTTGGCCGCGTACTTGAGGGCCTTCTTGACGGTCAGTTCCTTGTGCAGGATGTCGTCCTGCGGGACCAGACCGATGCGCTGGCGCAGCTCGGCGAACTGCTTGTACAGGTTCCGGTTGTCGTAGAGGACGTCGCCCTGGTTGGCGGGGCGATAGCCCGTGAGCGCCTTCAGGAGCGTCGACTTGCCGGAACCCGAGGGGCCGATGACCGCGACGAGCGACTTCTCGGGTACGCCGAAGGAGACGTCCTTGAGGATCTGCTTGCCGCCGTCGACGGTGACCGTCAGGTGGCGGGCCGAGAAGGAGACCTCGCCGGTGTCGACGAACTCCTCTAGCCGGTCGCCGACCAGCCGGAACGTCGAGTGGCCGACGCCGACGATGTCGTTCGGGCCGAGCAGCGCGGAGCCGCCCTTGGCGATCGGCATACCGTTGACGTACGTGCCGTTGTGCGAGCCGAGGTCGCGGATCTCGAAGCGGCCGTCCGGCGTCGCGTGGAACTCGGCGTGATTGCGGGAGACCTGGAGGTCGGAGACCACCAGTTCGTTCTCCAGCGCACGACCGATGCGTATCACGCGGCCCAGCGAGAACTGGTGGAAGGTCGTCGGGCTGCGGTCGCCGTAGACCGGCGGTGCCCCCGCGCCACCGCCGGGCCCCTGCTGCTGCGGAATGCCCCCCGCCTGCTGCGCGTTCTGCGCAGGCGTCGACGCCTGCGGCGTCGGCTGCTGAGCCCAGCCGGGGCCGGCGCCCTGCGCCGCGAACGGCTGCTGCGCCACCGGGGCCGCGGCACCGGACACACTCAGGCGCGGACCGTCGGTCGCATTGCCGAGAAACACAGCCGATCCGGGACCGATCTCCAGCTGGTGGATCCGCTGCCCCTGTATGAACGTGCCGTTGGTGCTCCCGTGGTCGTCGATGACCCAACTGCGGCCGTTCCAGCTGATCGTGGCGTGGCGCCAGGAGACCCTGGCGTCCTCGAGCACGATGTCCCCCTGCGGATCACGTCCGAGGGTGTGAGGCCTGGACGCGTCGAGCGTCCAGGTCCGTCCATTCAATTCCAGTACGAGTTCCGGCACTCCAGCCCCACTGAGTTGTCCCCCGAGTTTCCCCCATCACAGGGAGTCTAGGGATGTCGAACATCGTGGGGAACTATTTCAGTTCAGGCCCCCTGACCGAAAGTCGGGCCTTGTGAACGTCGGTGACGGGCGGGTTGCCCGTATCCGTTGACGGGGTTGAAACCGGCCCGGAGAGTGGTAATCCCACACGAGGGGGACATGCGCGGGATCACCGCGGCGCTGATCGGGGGGTCTGGCGATGAGCATCGGGACCATGCACCACGGCGGGAGCGCCAGGAGGGTGCCGTGGGGGGACGTGCTGTTGTCGGCGGTCGCCTCCGTGAGCTGGGCGCTGATCGGGATGGCGGGCACCGCCGCGCTCGGTCTGCACCTGCTCGGGGCGGACGCGGCGGCCTCGCTCGGCCCCATGACCGCCGCGATGGTGGCGCTCGGAGCGGGCGGCACGGTGACACCCTCCGGCAACGTCTCGGCCTTCGGGCTGAAGGGAGCGCAGGCGCACACCGCCATACAGATCACGCCGCTCGGCGTCGGGCTGGTCGGTGCCCTGCTGCTGTCGTGGTTCTTCCTGCGCTCCTTGCGCGGGGCGGGAGTCGTCATCACACCGGCCGAACTCCTGGCGCGCGCGGGCTCGGTGGTCGCCCTGTTCGTGGCGACCCTGGGCGGGCTCGCCTGGGCCGGACACGACGTCATCACGATCGACGGCGACAAGCTCGGACTCGGCAAGGCCGCGGGCGGTGACGGCGGGCTCGGTTCCATCACCGACAAACTCCCCGGCGGCCTCGGGGACCTCGGCGGACTGCTGCCCGGCAGGATCGACGACCTCGTGAAGGCCAAGGCGGCCGTGGGGTTCTCCGTCGACACCGTGCCGACCCTGCTCGGCGGAGCCACGTGGGCCGCCGCGGTGCTGCTGATCGCGCTGCTGGCCTCCCGGCGTACGCCGTTGCCGCGCGGCTGGGACGCCGTGCACCGCGCGGTACGGCCGGCCGTCTCCTCGCTCGTCACCGTCCTGCTGGTCGCCGTCCTCGCCGGGCTCGCGGCGGCCGCGTACGCGGCGATCGGCGACGACCACCCGAAGCGGATCGCGGGAGCCGCGCTGCTCGGCGCGCCCAACGGCGTGTGGCTCGGCATCCCCCTCGGGCTCTTCGTCCCCTGGGACGGCAAGGCCACGGGCGAGCTCGCCAAGCTGTTGCCCGACCCCCTCGACAAGCTGCTGACCGCCGACGCGTCCCGGCCCGTCACCCTCGGACGGCTCGCCGAACTCGACGGGCGCGTATGGCTGTTGGCGCTCGCGGCCGCTCTGATGATGCTGTACGCGGGCGTCCTGACGGCTGCGCGTACGCCATTCGTACGGGCGGTCGGTGCGACGGCGGGGGGAGGTTCGGGGGGGCCGGATGGACGGGGGGACAGTGCGCTGCGGTTCGCCGGGCGCTGCGCACTTCGGCTGGGGGTCGTGACGGCGCTGGCACTGCCGCTGCTCGCCTGGCTGACGGAGGTGTCGGTGGACGCCTCCCTGTCCGTGTTCGGGTTCGACGCCTTCGGGGCGGGGATCGAGCTGCGCGGGCGCCTGGGGATGGCGCTGGTGCTGGGTGCGCTGTGGGGGGCGGGGGCGGGGGGCGCGGGGGCGTTGCTGGCTCGGTCGAGCGGGGCCGCGGGGCGGAGGGTCGCCGGGGCTGCCCTTGCTGCCGGGGTGGCATGGGGGGACGGGGAGGCTGGGGGGCTTGGGGGGCCAGAAGGACCAGGGGTTTCTGGGGGGTCCTGGGGGGCTGCGGGATCCGATGGGCTTGATGGTGCTGGTGCTGCTGATGGTGGGACGGTCGGGCCGTATCGGCCTCGGGGGTCGTACCGGGCGCCCAACCCTGACACCAATCCCTACCTGAGGGTTCCGGACGAGTTGCGGGAACCGGAGGACCGGAGAGCGGCTCCGAGGGGTTCTCGTTCCCGGGCACCGGGTGATGTGTACGGGGCGCCGACCGTGGTGGGACCGATCGGGCCGTCGTCGAAGCGGCGGCCGGACGGGCCGCCGCCGCTGCCTCCCCCGCCGCCTGTTCCGCCGCCGCCGGACGAGGGGCCGCCGCCTCCGCGTCGGCCCCGGCGTTGAGGACGGTTCGCTGCGCCGGCGTTCGCGGGTCTCGGTCCGGTGGGGGCGGGGCCGTGCGGGTTCGCTGCGCCGGCGTTTGCGGTGTCGTTCGGTGGGTGGGTCGGGGCCGTGCCGGTACATCCGCCCGTCGCCGTTGGATCAGACGTGAGTTTTCCGGGGAGCCGCTGCTCGATCCGGGCGTAAGCGACGGGCATCCGATGTACCGGCACGGC
This sequence comes from Streptomyces sp. NBC_00659, assembly GCF_036226925.1. Classification (NCBI taxonomy): domain Bacteria; kingdom Bacillati; phylum Actinomycetota; class Actinomycetes; order Kitasatosporales; family Streptomycetaceae; genus Streptomyces; species Streptomyces sp. NBC_00659. The sequence continues at coordinate 2,462,583 of NZ_CP109031.1, forward strand.
CCCTTCCGCCGAATCCCGGCCGCGAATACGTCGTGGTTTAGGCCGTTCACCGCGAGTGTGTGGTGGCTTGGGTGTCGGCCCTCACGGGCGTGAATTTCAGCCCCTCCGGCGTTTGAGGAGCGGGGTCCGGGGCGGAGCCCCAGGGGTGGGAAGGGTAGGGGCGGAGGGGGCGAGGAACAAGTTGTGGGGCACGTGGGACCGGGGGTGAGGTGAACCGGAGGGTGCGGGGTGCCGTGGGGAGGTCCCCGGGCCGGCCGGGTGGACGTTCGTCACCCGTGGGTCCTGCGGGCGTCACCCAGTGTTCCGTGTCCGCTAGGCGGACCGGGCGGGCGGAAGGCACTGGGTGCCGGATACGGTGGGAAATACCATGAGCGCTTCACATACCCCTGATGTGCCCACTCTTCTTGTCAAGATCTTCGGCAAGGACCGGCCGGGCATCACCGCCGGACTCTTCGACACCCTCGCCGCCTACTCCGTCGACGTGGTCGACATCGAGCAGGTCGTCACCCGGGGCCGGATCGTGCTGTGCGCGCTCGTGACCGAGCCGCCCGCAAGCCTCGAAGGCGATCTCCGGTCGACCGTCCACAGCTGGGCGGAGTCGATGAAGATGCAGGCGGAGATCATCTCCGGCCTCGGCGACAACCGCCCGCGCGGCTCGGGACGTTCGCTGGTCACGGTGCTCGGACATCCGCTCACCGCGGAGTCGACGGCCGCCATCGCCGCGCGGATCACGAAGACGGGCGGCAACATCGACCGTATCTTCCGGCTGGCCAAGTACCCGGTGACCGCGGTCGAGTTCGCGGTGTCCGGTACGGAGACCGAGGTGCTGCGGACCGCGCTGGTGACCGAGGCCTCGGCACTCGGTGTCGACATCGCGGTCGTGGCGGCGGGCCTGCACCGGCGGGCCCAGCGGCTCGTCGTGATGGACGTGGACTCCACGCTCATCCAGGACGAGGTGATCGAGCTCTTCGCGGCACACGCCGGGTGCGAGGAGAAGGTCGCCGAGGTCACGGCGGCCGCGATGCGCGGTGAGCTGGACTTCGAGCAGTCCCTGCACGCGCGCGTGGCGCTCCTCGAGGGGCTCGACGCGTCGGTGGTGCAGAAGGTGCGCGAGGAGGTACGGCTGACGCCGGGCGCGCGGACCCTGATTCGTACGCTGAAGCGGCTCGGCTTCCAAGTCGGCGTAGTCTCCGGCGGGTTCACCCAGGTCACCGACGATCTGAAGGAGCGGCTCGGGCTCGACTTCGCCCAGGCCAACACCCTGGAGATCGTCGACGGGAAACTGACCGGGCGGGTCACCGGCGAGATCGTGGACCGGGCGGGCAAGGCGCGGCTGCTGCGCCGGTTCGCCGCCGAGGCCGGCGTTCCACTGGCCCAGACCGTGGCGATCGGCGACGGCGCCAACGACCTCGACATGCTCAACGCCGCCGGTCTCGGGGTCGCGTTCAACGCGAAGCCGGTCGTACGGCAGGCCGCGCACACCGCGGTGAACTTCCCGTTCCTCGACACGGTCCTGTATCTGCTGGGCGTGACCCGTGAAGAGGTCGAGGCCGCCGACATGCACGAGGACGAGAACGCCGGCTGAGTGACGGTCCCGACGACGGATGGGGGCCCGGCACCGTGACGGTGCCGGGCCCCCATCCGTCGTCGTGGCGGGTTCACTCCGTCGGGGCCCAGTAGTCGGTCAGGGTGGCCGATCCGGGTTCGAGGGACTTCCAGGGGCCGTCGAAGGCGAGGACCGCGAACGCGGCGGTGTGGAAGCCGTGGGCGTTCATCCGGGCGCGGGTGTCGCCCTCCGCCCGGCCCGCCAGGACCTCGGCGAGGCCGTGCACGCCCGGGTTGTGGCCGATCAGGATCGCGTTCCGGGCGTCGTCCGGGGTTTCGTTGAGCACCGCGATCAGCTCGCCGGGCGAGGCTTCGTAGATCCGCTCCTCGTAGACCGTTTTCGGCCGGTGCGGGAGCTCCTGGACGGCGTGCTTCCATGTCTCGCGAGTCCGGATCGCGGTGGAGCAGAGGGCCAGGTCCAGGGGGATGCCGCTGTCGGCCAGCCTGCGTCCGGCGACGGCGGCGTCCATGCGGCCCCGGTCGGAGAGCGGCCGCTCATGGTCGGACATCTGCGGCCAGTCGGCTTTCGCATGCCGGAAGAGGACGATCCTGCGGGATTCTGCGACGCTCATGCGTCCCAGCTTCGCACGAAACATGCCATGGGGCGCAGGGAGTTGATGCGGTCCCCCGGCGAGGGTGACGCCCTGCTCCGTCAGGGGGAATGGCATCCCCCGCGAAGGGGGCCGGGGCGGGCCCGGACTCCCTGGTGCGCGGCGGCCGGGCCCGGGGTCCGCGGCTCACGGAGCGTTGTGCATGACCGCTTGCTGGACGCGCTCGAACAGGTGGGTGATCGCCGGGTCGCCGGTCGCGGCGTGCGCGTCCGCCGGGTTGAGGATCATGAGCAGCAGGGTGACGAAGGCGAGCGTGGGCAGAGCGAGGGCCCACCAGGGCAGCCGGATGTCCACGCGTCCCGTGGTCGCCGGGTGGGGGCGGGTGTGCGTAGGGGCCGACATGCCGCCTCCGTGAGTCTTCGAGTGGTCCCTGGCCGCGGTTCGCGGTCACGATTCGAAGCTACGGAATCCGCCGCCCTCGGCCCATCCGGTGATCCACCCACTTGACCCTGACACTCACCCCCTAGGGGATGGGGGGTTATCCCTACCTCCGGGCGCGAGGGCCGGCCGATGTCACGGACGGCGCGGGCCGGAGGGGCGTGCGGGGCGTCACGGCACCGGTGCGACGGCGGTCGGCGCGACGCCACCGGGCCCGGGGCCCCGCCGGTCACCGGGAGGCGACGGTCAGGGGGAGGCGACGGACGCGATGATGCCGATGATCACTGTGATGGCCAGCATCGCGCCGAGCACGAGCAGCAGCTTCTTCTGGCCGTTCTGGGGGTTCGGGTCGAGCACAGGCATACGGCCAGTCTCGCACCCTTCGTCCGCCGTACCGCCGCCGGGGCCCCGCTTCCGGGCTCCGCCGGGGCCCATTTCCGGGCTCCGCCGTACCGCTGCCGGGGCCGATTCCGGGAGCCGGGGTCATCCGGCGGCCTCGTCCTCCACCGTGCGGTCGCGGCCCGCCATGATGCCGACGGCGATCTGCGGGACCATCAGCCCGGCCATCAGCGCGAGCGGCAGGCCCCAGCCGCCGCTGTGCTGGTAGAGCACGCCCACGAGCAGCGGGCCCGGGATCGAGATCAGGTAACCGGCGCTCTGGGCGAACGCCGACAGTTCGGCGACACCGGCGCCGGTGCGGGCGCGCATGCCGACCATGGTCAGTGCCAGCGGGAAGGCGCAGTTGGAGACGCCGAGCAACAGCGCCCAGGCCCAGGCGCCCGCCGCCGGGGCCAGGTAGAGGCCCGCGTATCCGGCGAGTCCGCAGAGGCCGAGGACGACCACGATGGGCCCCTGCCGGGGCAGGCGGGTGGCGAGACGCGGGATGACGAAGGCCAGCGGCACGCCCATCACCATCGTGACGGCGAGGAGCAGTCCCGCGGTGCCGGCGGCGACGCCCGCGTCGCGGAAGATCTGGGCCATCCAGCCCATCGTGATGTAGGCGGCGGTCGCCTGGAGGCCGAAGAAGACGGCCAGGGCCCAGGCGGTACGGCTGCGGGTGATGCGCAGTCCCTCGGGCGCGTGGCGGGTGACGGCGGCGGCAGCGGGCGCCGGGACACCTGCACGGGACGCGGCGGCGGGCGCGCGGTCACCGGTACGGGACGCGGTGGCGGAGGAGGGCGCGGTGGCTGCGGCGGGCGCGCGGTATCCGGTACGGGACGCGCCGGACGCGGCCGGTTCACGGTCACCGGTGCCGGGACCGGCGCCCCGCGCTCGTACCAGCAGCACCCACGGCAGGACGGCCGCCGCCGCGAGTCCCGCCCACACCACGAGACCGGAGCGCCAGTCGCCGCCGAGGGCGTCGGTCATGGGGACGGTCGCCGCCGCGGCGGCGGACGTGCCCAGGGCCAGGGCCATCGAGTACAGGCCCGTCATGGAGCCGACCCTGTCGGGGAACCAGCGTTTGACGATCACCGGCATCAGGACGTTGCTGACGGCGATGCCCATGAGCGCGAGCGCGCTCATGGCCAGGAAGCCGGCCGTTCCCCCGATGTACGGACGCACGGCGAGGCCGGTCGCGATGGCGACCATGCCCGCGCAGACCACGGCGGCGGGCCCGAAACGGCGGGCGAGCCGCGGTGCCGTCACGCCGAAGACGGCGAAGCACAGAGATGGCACGGAGGTGAGCAGTCCCGCGGTGCCGCCGCTCATACCGAGGCCGTCGCGCACCTCTTCGAGGAGGGCGCCCAGGCTCGTGATGGCCGGGCGCAGGTTGAGGGCGGCGAGGACGATGCCGGCCACCATGAGCCGTGTCGTCCACGCGCGCGGGAGGGGCGTTGCGGGTGACGTGCTGCCGGTGGGGCGGCGTATCACGGGAGGCCGTGTCGGCGTGCGGGTTTCCTCGGGGACCATGAGGCCATCATAGAATCATGGGATGATTGGCTGTCCAATGCCGCTGCGTTAATCTCCGGAATCTCCGGCCCCGCGCGAACGATCACACCCGGGCCCGTACGAAGGACCGTCATGCCGCTGAGCCATCCCCGCCGTTCGGCCCTGTCCGAGCAGGTCATCGCCGAGCTGCGGAACCAGATCACCTCGGGCGAGTGGCCGGTGGGCTCCCGTATCCCCACCGAGCCGGAGCTCGTCGACCAGCTCGGCGTCGCCCGCAACACCGTGCGCGAGGCGGTCCGGGCACTCGCCCACAACGGGCTGCTGGACATCCGGCAGGGATCGGGCACCTACGTCGTGGCGACCAGCGAGCTGGCGGGCGTGATGCACCGCCGGTTCGCGGACGCCGATCCGCGGCACATCGCCGAACTGCGCTCCACGCTGGAGTCGAGCGCCGCGCGGCTGGCCGCCGAACGGCGCACGGAACGCGATCTCAAGCAGTTGGAGGCACTCCTCGTACGCCGTGAGGAGGCCTGGGAGTCGGGCGACGCGGAGGCCTTCGTGGCCGCCGACGCGACCTTCCACCTGGCGGTGGTGGCCGCGTCCCACAACGACGTCATGACGGCGATGCACGCGGATCTGGGCGAGGTGCTGCGCGACTGGCTGCGCGTGGACGTCGGCAAGGAGCTGACGCCGGAGTCGTACATGGACCATGCCCTGCTCGTCGACGCGATCAGGACGGGCGACACGGAGGCGGCGGCCGCGGAGGCCGCGAGCTATCCCTTCCAGTGCCGGCCCGGCCCGCCGGGAGCCCGGGAGTAGGCACGGGCACGGAGCGCCGGCCCGGCCCGCCGGGAGCAGGCACGGACACGGAGCGCCGGCCCCGGGACGGGCGCGGAAGCCCGGGGCCGGCGGATCTCAGTCCTCATGGGTGATCCAGACCGCGCGGATCTCCTTCCAGCAGCGGCCGGTCAGCCGGACGGTCGTCGCCGGTCCGACCTCGACCGGGGCGCTGTCGCTGTCGATGTCCCACCAGCGGGCGCATTCGACGTGCAGGGCGACGCGGTCGGTGCCCACATAGGGGTTGTGGCAGTACGCGACGGCCCGGGAGCCGGTGACGGTGATCCGGCACTCGGCGCCGAACGGCTGGGGCACGGCCGGCCGCCGCGCCCCCTTGTTCCCGGCAGCCCGCGGGGACCCTTCGTTCACAGACCCTTCGTTCCCACCCTGCGCGCGAGGGTGGGACATCGCGTCGTACGGAACGGCCAGAACCAGAGCGACAGCGGCGGACACCGGAACGAAGCGGCGGGACAGGCGCACAAGGGGACCTCCTCGGCCGTAAGGCTGCGGGGCGGGCGGTGCGTTCTCCCAGAGTGCCGGTCAGGGGGTCCCGCCCGCCCGGCCGACTGGGCCGAACGGGCGACGCCCCGCTCCCCGCGCGTTGCGGGAAACGGGGCGTCGGAACCGGGCGTAAGCGTTTACGCGCCGATGGCGTGCAGGCCGCCGTCCACGTGGACGATCTCGCCCGTGGTCTTCGGGAACCAGTCGCTCAGGAGAGCGACGACACCGCGTCCGGCCGGCTCCGGGTCCTTGAGGTCCCACTCCAGCGGGGAGCGGTTGTCCCACACGGAGGCCAGCTCGCCGAAGCCCGGGATGGACTTGGCGGCCATGGAGCCGAGCGGGCCCGCCGAGACGAGGTTGCAGCGGATGTTCTGCTTGCCCAGGTCGCGCGCCATGTAGCGGCTGGTGGCCTCCAGGGCGGCCTTCGCCGGGCCCATCCAGTCGTACTGCGGCCAGGCGAACGAGGCGTCGAAGGTGAGACCGACGACCGAGCCGCCGTTCTGCATCAGCGGCAGGCAGGCCATGGTCAGCGACTTCAGGGAGAACGCCGAGACGTGCATGGCGGTGGCGACCGACTCGAACGGCGTGTTGAGGAAGTTGCCGCCGAGCGCGTCCTGCGGCGCGAAGCCGATGGAGTGCACGACGCCGTCCAGGCCGCCGAGCTCCTGACCGACGACGTCGGCCAGCCGGCCCAGGTGCTCGTCGTTGGTGACGTCGAGTTCGATGACCTTGGTGGGCTTGGGCAGCTTCTTGGCGATGCGCTCGGTCAGCGTGGGCCGCGGGAACGCGGTGAGGATGATCTCGGCGCCCTGCTCCTGGGCCAGCTTCGCCGTGTGGAAGGCGATGGAGGCCTCCGTCAGCACACCGGTGATCAGGACGCGCTTGCCCTCGAGGATTCCACTCATGGTGATCAGTGACCCATTCCCAGTCCGCCGTCAACAGGGATGACGGCTCCAGTGATGTACGAGGCGTCGTCCGAGGCGAGGAACCGCACCGTCGCGGCGATCTCCTCGGGCTGCGCGTAACGGCCCAGCGGTACCTGCGACACGATGTTGCCGCGCTGCTCCTCGGTGAGCGCCTGCGTCATGTCGGTGTCGACGAAGCCGGGCGCGACGACGTTGAAGGTGATGTTGCGCGAGCCGAGCTCGCGGGCGAGCGACCGCGCGAAGCCGACAAGGGCGGCCTTGGACGCGGCGTAGTTGGCCTGCCCCGCCGAGCCGAGCAGCCCGACGACCGAGGAGATGAGCACGACGCGGCCCTTCTTGGCCCGCAGCATGCCCCGGTTGGCGCGCTTGACCACGCGGAAGGTGCCGGTGAGGTTCGTGTCGATGACCGAGGTGAAGTCCTCCTCGGACATGCGCATCAGCAACTGGTCCTTGGTGACGCCGGCGTTGGCGATGAGGACCTCGACCGGGCCGTGCTCGGCCTCGATCTCCTTGTAGGCCTGCTCCACCTGCTCGGTGTCGGTGATGTCGCACTTGACCGCCAGGCACCCCAATTCCGTCAGGGCGGCCGGCGGCTCACCGGACCGGTACGTGATCGCGACCTTGTCGCCTGCGTCGGCGAATGCGCGGGCGATGGCGAGGCCGATGCCCCGGTTGCCTCCGGTGACGAGAACCGAGCGGCTCAACGGATCACCCTTTCGTTAGCGGACTGAAACCCCTGCAATACAGGCGCCTTCCCCGAAAACCTATCGGTCCGCCAGGCCTCCCAGAGAATCGGGCACCGACAGTGGGTTCGGGTCGCTGCTGTCGGATCCCTACAGAAAGCCGGGGCTCCACGGCCTGAAGACGGACGCCTCGCGGCCGAAAGACGCGCCCGGTCACGGCAAAGGCGTGGCCGCCGGACCCGCCCGCGCGACATGATCGGACCCGACGGGCCACGACAGCAGGGAGACCTCGGTGCCTCATTCCATCGACGAAGCCTTCACGGCGCTACCGCTGCGCGCACTCGCCGACGCCGCGCTCGCGCGGGCGCGGGCGCTGGGCGCCGACCATGCGGACTTCCGGTTCGAGCGGGTGCGCAGCGCGTCCTGGCGGCTGCGCGACGCCAAGCCGGCCGGATCGTCGGACACCACGGACCTGGGGTACGCCGTACGGGTCGTGCACGGCGGGACCTGGGGGTTCGCGTCGGGCGTCGACCTGACGATGGACGCGGCCGCGAAGGTCGCCTCGCAGGCGGTGGCGATGGCCAAGCTGTCGGCCCAGGTGATCAAGGCGGCCGGGTCGGACGAGCGGGTGGAGCTGGCCCGGGAACCGGTGCACGCCGAGAAGACGTGGGTCTCGTCGTACGAGATCGACCCCTTCTCCGTGCCGGACGAGGACAAGGCGGGGCTGCTGGCCGACTGGAGCGCGCGGCTGCTGGCGGCCGAGGGCGTCAACCACGTCGACGCGTCCCTGCTGACCGTGCACGAGAACAAGTTCTACGCGGACACCGCCGGGACCGTGACCACGCAGCAGCGGGTGCGGCTCCACCCGCAGCTCACCGCGGTGGCCGTCGACGACTCCAGCGGCGAGTTCGACTCGATGCGGACGATCGCGCCGCCGGTCGGGCGCGGCTGGGAGTACCTGCTGGGCACCGGCTGGGACTGGGACTCCGAGCTGGAGCGGATTCCCGTACTGCTCGCGGAGAAGATGCGGGCGCCGAGCGTCGAGGCGGGGCTGTACGACCTCGTCGTCGACCCGTCCAACCTGTGGCTGACCATCCACGAGTCCATCGGGCACGCCACCGAGCTGGACCGCGCGCTCGGCTACGAGGCCGCGTACGCCGGGACCTCCTTCGCCACCTTCGACCAGCTCGGCAAGCTCAGGTACGGCTCCGATCTGATGAACGTGACCGGTGACCGCACCGCCGAGCACGGCCTCGCGACCATCGGGTACGACGACGAGGGCGTCGAGGGCCAGTCCTGGGATCTCGTGAAGGAGGGCACGCTCGTCGGGTACCAGCTCGACCGGCGGATCGCGAGCCTGACCGGCTTCGAGCGCTCCAACGGCTGCGCGTACGCCGACTCCCCCGGGCATGTGCCGGTGCAGCGGATGGCCAACGTCTCGCTGGCGCCGGACCCCGGCGGGCTGTCCACCGAGGACCTGATCGGAGGCGTCGACCGCGGCATCTACGTCGTCGGCGACCGCTCCTGGTCCATCGACATGCAGCGCTACAACTTCCAGTTCACCGGCCAGCGCTTCTTCAAGATCGAGAACGGCCGGATCACGGGCCAGCTCCGTGATGTCGCGTACCAGGCGACGACCACCGACTTCTGGGGCTCGATGGCCGCGGTGGGCGGCCCCCAGACGTACGTCCTCGGCGGTGCCTTCAACTGCGGCAAGGCCCAGCCCGGCCAGGTCGCCGCGGTGTCGCACGGCTGCCCTTCCGCCCTCTTCAAGGGTGTCAACATCCTCAACACCACGTCGGAGGCCGGTCGATGAGTGCCCGTACGAACAAGCCGCACGAGATCGTCGAGCGCGCCCTCGAACTGTCCCGGGCCGACGGCTGTGTGGTGATCGCCGACGAGCAGTCCACCGCCAACCTCCGCTGGGCGGGCAACGCGCTCACCACGAACGGGGTCACCCGCGGCCGCACGCTCACCGTGATCGCCACCGTCGACGGCCGCGAGGGCACCTCGTCCGGTGTGGTCTCGCGCTCGGCCGTGACCGCCGACGAGCTGGAGCCCCTGGTACGGGCGGCCGAGGCCGCGGCGCGGGGCGCCGGGCCCGCCGAGGACGGCCGGGCGCTGGTGACGGGCGTACCGGAGTCCCCCGACTTCACGGACGCGCCCGCCGAGACCTCGTCCACCGTCTTCGCCGACTTCGCGCCGGCGCTCGGCGAGGCGTTCGCACGCGCGCGTGCGGGCGGCCGTGAGCTGTACGGCTTCGCCAACCACGAGCTCGTCTCCAGCTACCTAGGCACGTCGACGGGCCTGCGGCTGCGGCACGACCAGCCGAACGGCACGCTGGAGGTCAACGCCAAGTCCCCGGACCGTAAGCGTTCGGCCTGGGCGGGACGCTCGACGCGGGACTTCAAGGACGTCGACCCGGCCACGATGGACGCGGAGCTGGCGGTACGGCTCAGCTGGGCCGAGCGGCGCGTCGAGCTGCCCGCCGGGCGCTACGAGACCCTGCTGCCGCCGACCGCGGTCGCGGACCTGCTGATCTACCAGATGTGGTCGGCCGCCGCCCGGGACGCCGCCGAGGGCCGGACCGTCTTCAGCAAACCCGGGGGCGGCACCCGGATCGGCGAGCGGCTCACCGAGCTGCCGCTGACGCTGCGCAGCGACCCGAACGAGCCGGGCCTGGAGTCCGCTCCCTTCGTCCTCACGCACTCCTCGGGCGACGACGCCTCCGTGTTCGACAACGGGCTGCCGCTGAAGGCCACCGACTGGATCCGGCAGGGCGAGCTGCGGCATCTGTCCACCACCCGGCACAGCGCCGGGCTGACCGGGCTGCCGGTGACGCCGACGATCGGGAACCTCGTCCTCGACGGCGGCGAGGACCGCTCCTTGGAGGAGATGGTCGCCGCGACCGGGCGCGGTCTGCTGCTGACCTGCCTCTGGTACATCCGCGAGGTCGACCCGGCCACGCTGCTGCTGACCGGGCTGACCCGGGACGGCGTCTACCTCGTCGAGAACGGCGAGGTCGTCGGCGAGGTGAACAACTTCCGGTTCAACGAGTCGCCGGTGGGCCTGCTGGGGCGGGCCACGGAGGCGGGGCGGACGGAGAAGACGCTGCCCCGTGAATGGAGCGACTGGTTCACCAGGGCCGCGATGCCCGCCCTGCGGGTGCCGGACTTCAATATGAGCTCTGTCAGCCAGGGCGTATAACCTCGTACCTGATTCACGAGACCACTCAAGGAGATACGAGAACAGTGACGGACATCGTCGACGAGCTGAAGTGGCGGGGGCTGTTCTCCCTGTCCACCGACGAAGATGCTTTGCGCAAGGCGCTCGCGGACGGTCCCGTCACGTTCTATTGCGGCTTCGACCCGACCGCGCCGAGCCTGCACGTCGGTCACCTGGTGCAGGTGCTCACGATGCGCCGGCTCCAGCAGGCGGGACTGCGGCCGCTCGCCCTGGTGGGCGGGGCGACGGGCCAGATCGGTGACCCCCGCCCGACGGCCGAGCGCACTCTGAACGACCCGGAGACGGTCGCGAACTGGGTGACGCGACTGCGGTCGCAGATCGAGCCGTTCCTGTCCTTCGAGGGCGAGAACGCCGCGGTCATGGTGAACAACCTCGACTGGACGGCCGGCCTGTCGGCCATCGAGTTCCTGCGGGACATCGGCAAGCACTTCCGCGTCAACAAGATGCTCACCAAGGACTCCGTGGCCCGTCGCCTGGAGTCCGAGGAAGGCATCAGCTACACGGAGTTCAGCTACCAGCTGCTGCAGGGCATGGACTTCCTGGAGCTGTACCGGCGCCACGGCTGCACCCTGCAGCAGGGCGGCAGCGACCAGTGGGGCAACCTCACGGCGGGCCTGGACCTGATCCACCGCCTGGAGCCGGGGGCCCATGTCCACGCGCTGGCGACGCCGCTGATGGTCAAGGCGGACGGCACCAAGTTCGGCAAGACCGAGGGCGGCGCCGTCTGGCTCGACCCCGAGATGACGACGCCGTACGCGTTCTACCAGTTCTGGCTGAACGTGGACGACCGGGACGTCTCGACGTACATGCGCATCCTGTCCTTCAGGTCCACCGCGGAGCTGGAGGAGCTGGAGAAGCAGACCGAGGAGCGTCCGCAGGCCCGTGCCGCCCAGCGCGCGCTGGCCGAGGAGCTGACGACGCTGGTGCACGGCGCCGACCAGACGGCCGCCGTGATCGCCGCGTCCAAGGCCCTCTTCGGGCAGGGCGAGCTGACCGACCTCGACGAGCGGACGCTCGCCGCGGCCCTGTCCGAGGTGCCGCACATCCAGGTCGCCGAGGCGGGTCCCGTGGTGGACCTCTTCGCGGAGGTCGGCCTGGTGGCCAGCAAGTCCGCCGCGCGCCGCACGGTCAAGGAAGGCGGCGCGTACGTGAACAACGTGAAGGTCGCCGCCGAGGACGCGGTGCCGGCCGCGGAGGACCTGCTGCACGGACGCTGGCTCGTGCTGCGCCGGGGCAAGAAGAGCCTGGCCGCGGTCGAGGTCACGGGCGGCTGAGGCCTCCCGCGTCACCCGCAGGCGCGGACGAAGGGGCAGCTCCTGGCGGAGCTGCCCCTTCGTCGTAGCGCCGTTTCCGGGAGGGCCGGGAGGGTGGCCGGTGGCCGTCTCAGGTCTTGACCTTGTCGCCCCGCAGGGCCATGTAGAGCATGTCGCCGAGGAAGACGAGCACGATCGCGGCGGCCAGCTGCAGCGCGTGCCGTCCCCAGTCGATGCCCCTGGTCTCGGCGATGCCGATGCCCCGGGCGATCGCGTTGCCGACAATCGCTCCGAGGATGCCGAAGATGGTGGTCAGCCAGAGAGGGCTGTGCTGCTTCCCCGGAATGATCGCCTTGGCGATCAGGCCCAGCACGAACCCGACGATGATCGCCCACAACCAGCCCATGTCCGCCTCCTCGTACCGCTCCCACCGCTCCCCGTGAGCGGTACCGCCAGTCTCTGGCTGTCCTCCATACGGCGCATGTCGGGCGGAGCCGTACGCGCTACGGCGCACCGTGCCCGCCCGGACGGGACATGCCCCGGTCTCGAAGGCGGCGCAGACGCGGCGTACCGTGGAAGCAGTCCGGGCCCGCTTCCTCGACGGGTCCGTGCCGGGTACGGACCGGGGAGCGTCCGACACAGGCAGGTGGTGCAGTGTGATCAGGAAGCAGAGCAACGTCCAGGTCTTCCGGATCACGGGAGCCAGACAGAGCCTGGACGACGACGTGCGCGGCCGGCAGCGCCGCTATGTCATCTCGATGTCCGTCCGCACGGTGTCGGTGATCCTGGCGGCCGTCCTGTGGAACGTCCAGCGGCCCGTCGCTCTGGTCGCTCTGGTCCTCGGAATCCTCCTCCCGTACGTCGCGGTGGTCATCGCCAACGCCGGACGCGAGAACGCGCCCTCGCTCCCCTCGACGTTCGTCACCGCCGCGCCGCGTCCGATGATCGCGCCGCCCCGGCAGGACGGCTCCGAGAAGCCGTTCCCCGAGGACGCCGCGAGCGGTCCCGAGGCGCGTTCGGGGGCCGAGCCGCACGACCCGAGCTGAGTCCGGACCGGAGCCGAACCGCGGGTGAACTCGCCCCGGTACAAAGCCGGTTCAGCTCCGGACGGACGTCGACGCATTCGCCGAAAACGGAATATCCGCCTGCGGGCAAGCTCAAGAAAACCTCAGATCAATCATGTTGTTCCGGTGCCGGGCGGCGGGTCACCCGTGACATACTTCGTACGCGCTCCGCATCCCCCGTCGGAGCGACGGACCGACGCCGGGCAGCTCCCCCCGTGGCTGCTCGGCGTCGCCTTTTCAGCCCTCGGAGCCCCCGCTCTCGGACCGTCCGCCCACCGCGCGCGGCGCGTGCCGCCAGGCCTCGGCTAGGGTCGGCAGGGTGATCTCGAACGCCCCCGGCTCCGGCCCCGCCTCCCCCGTCTGCTCGGCCAAGGCCTGCCGTGCGGATGCCGTGTGGGTACTCGCCTGGAACAACCCGAAGCTGCACACGCCCGAGCGCCGCAAGACCTGGCTCGCGTGCGAGGAGCACCGCGAGCACCTGTCGTCGTTTCTCGGGGTGCGCGGCTTCCTCAAGGACGTCGTCGCCCTCGACGAGTGGGAGGATTCCGGGCCCGCGGAGCGCGGGGAGGAATAGCCGCTGCCGTCAGCCGCCGATCGCCGACATCGGGCGGTCGGGCTGGACGAACGACGGGTCGTCCAGACCCGCCCCCGCCTTCTTGCCCCACATCGCGGCGCGCCAGACGCGGGCGATCTCCTCGTCGGGGGCGCCCGAGCGCAGCGCGGCGCGCAGATCGGTCTCCTCGGTCGCGAAGAGACAGGTGCGCACCTGTCCGTCGGCGGTGAGGCGGGTGCGGTCACAGGCCGAGCAGAACGGGCGGGTGACCGAGGCGATCACGCCGACACGCTGCGGGCCGCCGTCGACGATCCAGCGCTCGGCGGGTGCGGAACCCCGCTCGCCGTCGCCTTCCTCGGTGAGCTCGAAGCGGGTGCGCAGCGAGGCCAGGATGTCCCCGGCGGTGACCATGCCGTCGCGCTTCCAGCCGTGCTGGGCGTCCAGGGGCATCTGCTCGATGAAGCGGAGTTCGTAGTCGTGCTCCACGGCCCAGGCCAGCAGGTCCGGGGCTTCGTCGGCGTTCAGGCCCGGCATGAGGACCGAGTTGACCTTGACGGGGGTCAGGCCGGCGTCACGGGCGGCTTCGAGGCCCTCGATGACGTCTTTGTGGCGGTCACGGCGGGTGAGGGTCTTGAAGACGTCGGGGCGCAGGGTGTCCAGCGAGACGTTCACCCGGTCCAGGCCGGCGGCTTTCAGGGCGGCCGCGGTGCGCTTGAGGCCGATGCCGTTGGTCGTGAGGGACATCTGGGGGCGGGGGGCGAGGGCCGCGACCCGCTCGACGATGCCGACGAGGCCGGGGCGCAGCAGGGGCTCGCCTCCGGTGAAACGGACCTCTTCGATGCCGAGGCGGGTGACCGCGATCTCTATCAGGCGGACGATCTCGTCGTCGGTGAGCAGGTCGGGCTTGGCGAGCCACTGCAGGCCCTCTTCGGGCATGCAGTACGTGCAGCGGAGATTGCACCGGTCCGTCAGCGAGACACGCAGGTCGGTGGCCACCCGGCCGTAGGTGTCGATGAGCACGTGGGCCCCCTCCCTCGACGCCGAACACATTTCCCGGACACCTGTGAGCCTACGTGACAGGACTGACGACGACAGTGGCCCGATCCCACGAGACGCGGCGCGGGCCCGTCGTAGGGACCTACCAGTGGTGATCACCGGTGGCCTACGACGGGCCCGCGCGATGCCGGTGTCCGAGCGGTGGCTAGTGCGCTCCGGTGCCGGTGAGGGAGCGGACCTCCAGCTCGGCGTACTTGCCGGCGTCCGGCTTCTCCTTGGACAGGGTGGTCCCCAGCCAGCCCAGCAGGAAGCCGACCGGGATGGAAATGAGGCCCGGGTTCTCCAGCGGGAACCAGTGGAAGTCGACGTCCGGGAACATCGAGGTGGGCTTGCCCGAGACGACAGGGGAGAACAGCACCAGGCCGACCGCGGTGACCAGACCGCCGTAGATCGACCAGAGCGCGCCCGAGGTGGTGAACTTCTTCCAGAAGAGGCTGTAGAGGATCGTCGGCAGGTTGGCGGAGGCCGCGACCGCGAAGGCGAGGGCGACCAGGCCGGCGACGTTGAGGTCGCGGGCGAGGGCGCCGAGCAGGATGGACACGGCGCCGATGCCGACCGTCGCGTACCGGGCGGCCTTCATCTCCTCCTTCTCCGACGCCTGCCCCCTCTTGATCACGTTCGCGTAGATGTCGTGCGCGAAGGAGGAGGACGAGGCGAGCGTCAGCCCCGCGACGACCGCGAGGATCGTGGCGAAGGCGACGGCGGAGATGGTGGCGAGCAGGATCGCGCCCCAGCTGGAGTCCACGCCGCCGAGGTGCAGGGCGAGCAGGGGTGCCGCCGTGTTGCCCGCCTTGTTGGAGGCGATGATCTCGTCCGGCTTGATCAGCGCGGCGGCGCCGAAGCCGAGGGCGAGGGTCATCAGGTAGAAGGCGCCGATGAGGCCGATCGCCCAGTTGACGGACTTCCGCGCGGTCTTGGCGGTGGGCACGGTGTAGAAACGGATCAGGATGTGCGGCAGGCCCGCGGTGCCGAGGACCAGCGCCATGCCGAGGGAGATGAAGTCCAGCTTCGTGGTGGAGGTGGCGCCGTACTTGAGCCCGGGTTCCAGGAAGGGCGTGCCCTTGCCGCTGTTCTCGGCGGCACTGCCGAGCAGGTCGGAGATGTTGAAGTGGAACTTCAGCAGCACCAGGAAGGTGAGCAGCACGGCGCCTGCGATGAGCAGGACCGCCTTGACCATCTGCACCCAGGTGGTGCCCTTCATGCCGCCGATGGTGACGTACACGATCATCAGGACGCCGACGAGCGCGACGATGCCGATCTTGCCGCCGTCGCTGGTGATCCCGAGGAGCAGCGAGACGAGGACGCCCGCGCCCGCCATCTGGGCCAGCAGGTAGAAGATCGAGACGACGATGGTGGAGGTACCTGCGGCCGTACGGACGGGGCGCTGGCGCATGCGGTAGGCGAGGACGTCGCCCATCGTGTAACGGCCGGAGTTGCGCAGGGGTTCGGCGACCAGGAGCAGGGCGACCAGCCAGGCGACCAGGAAGCCGATGGAGTAGAGGAAGCCGTCGTAGCCGAAGAGGGCGATCGCGCCGGCGATGCCGAGGAAGGACGCGGCGGACATGTAGTCGCCGGAGACGGCGAGTCCGTTCTGGAAACCGGTGAACTGGCGTCCGCCCGCGTAGAAGTCGGCGGCGTCCTTGGTCTGGCGGCCGGCCCAGACGGTGATGACGAGGGTCGCGGCGACGAACACCGCGAACAGGGTGATGATCAGCGGGCGGTGTTCGCTCGCCTCGCCCGCGGCCAGCACGGTCGTGTGCGCGGTGGTCTGTACGGGGCTCATGCGCCGCCCTCCATCCGGGACTTGATGGCGTCGGCCTTGGGGTCCAGTTGAGTGGCCGCGTGCCGGGAGTACCACCAGGCGATGAGGAACGTGGTGAGGAACTGGGCGAGGCCGAGCACCAGGGCGACGTTGACGTTGCCGAACAGCTTGGTGCCCATGAAGCCGCCCGCGTAGTTCGAGAGCAGCACGTACAGCAGGTACCAGACGATGAACCCGACGGTCAGCGGGAAGGCGAAGGAGCGGTGGGAGCTGCGGAGTTCACCGAATTCGGCGCTTTCCTGCATCTCGACGAACTGTTCTGTGGACGGGAGCTGGGCTCCGGCCCGCGCGGGTGGTGGTGCGTCGGTGGCCACGGTGTCTCCTCGCGTTGCGGGTGCGGTTACGACGGTGGGCGGGGGCAGGTCGGGGCTCGCGGACGGGGACTGTTCGGGCAGGGACATGGGACTTCGACCTCACATCGGCATGCGTCACGTGACGGACCGCTGTCGAACACATCCTTTCCGTGATCAGAGCGGGGGGCTCGATCGTCCACGGGCTCCCTGCCCAAGGTCACGGCGCCACGCGTGGACCGGTTCAACTCGCCCCGCTTCTTTCAGAAGTTGTCGCCGGAAGTCATTGCTGGCCCGGTCGGCGGGGAGATAGCTTCAGCCTGCACTGTTCCGTCATGTACCTGCCCGAGCACCATCCGTGTTCGGGCAGCTCCGTTCTCCGGATGATGTGGAGATCCCATGGCTCATCTGCGTTCCCGACACCGTCTCGCACTCGCCGTGCCGGTCGTTCTGTCGCTCACCGCCTCGCTCGGCTTCCTGCCGGGCGTCGCGTCGGCCACACCTCTCGGCACGTCCGCCGCGACGACCGCGGACGGGCCGAACCTCTCGTATGTGGTCAACACGACGACGGACCACCGCACGATCGAGTCGGTGAGACGGGCGATCGGCGCGGCCGGCGGCAGTGTCGTCATCGCGTACGAGCAGATCGGCGTGATCGTCGTCCACTCCGCGAACCCGGACTTCGGCCGGCAGATCCGGACGGTACGCGGAGTGCAGTCGGCGGGTGCCACCCGCACCTCGCCACTGAAGGCCGCGGGCACGACGGACGAGGGCGCGGCGCAGGTGCTGTCCGCCGCCGAGGCCGCCAAGGTCACGAAGAGCGCCGACGCGGGCCAGGAGCCCCTCGAGGCCGACCAGTGGGATCTGCGCGCGATAGGCGCCGACAAGGCGGCCACGATCAACCCGGGCAGCAAGAAGGTGACCGTCGCGGTGATCGACGTCGGCGTCGACGACACACACCCCGACATCGCGCCGAACTTCTCCGCCTCGCAGTCCGCGAACTGCGTGGGCGGCAAGCCGGACACGACGTACGGTTCCTGGCGCCCGGCGGACGCCGACCACTATCACGGCACGCATGTCGCGGGAGAGATCGCGGCGGCCCGCAACGGCGTGGGCGTCGCGGGTGTCGCGCCGGGCGTGAAGGTATCCGGCATCACCGTCGCCGAGCCCGACTCCACCCAGCTGTTCTTCCCGGAGAGCGTCGTGTGCGCCTTCGTGTTCGCCGCCGACCACGGCGTCGAGATCACCAACAACAGCTACTACGTGGACCCGTGGCTGTACAACTGCCTCGACGACCCCGACCAGAAGGCCATCGTCGACGCCGTCAACCGCGCCCAGCTGTACGCCCAGAAGAAGGGCACGCTGAACGTCGCCGCGGCGGGCAACTCCAACGACGACCTCGACTCGGACGCGCTCACCGACGCGTCCAGCCCCGACGACTCGACCGCCACGACACGGACGGTCGACCCGCACAAGTGCTTCGACATCCCGACCCAGTTGCCCGGTGTCGTCACGGTCTCCTCGACCGGCGTCAAGGGCGCCAAGTCGTACTTCTCCAGCTACGGCGACGGCGTCATCGACGTCGCGGCGCCCGGCGGCGACCGGTACCAGATCCCGGACACGCCGTCGAAGAACGGACGCATCCTTTCCACGATGCCGAACAACCAGTACGCCTACCTCCAGGGCACCTCGATGGCGACCCCGCACGTCGCCGGCGTGGCCGCGCTCCTGAAGTCCAAGTACCCCTGGGCCACGCCCGCTCAGCTCCAGCTCCTCCTCAAGGTCCAGGCGGACAACCCGGGTTGCCCGGCCGAGCCGTACGACGGGAACGGCGACGGCGTCGTCGACGCGACCTGCGTGGGCGGCAAGCGCGTGAACGGCTTCTACGGAGCCGGGATCGTCAACGCCCTGCGGGCCGTCAAGTAGCGCCTGCCGAAACCCTTCGTGGCCCCGGCGCCGCCCTGTGCGGCGGCCGGGGCCACGCCGTCGGGGCCGCCTCCCGTGTTGATCGCGTCCACGCTGCATAGTGCCGGTATGACGCATGCACCGATGGCCGCTGTGTGGGAAGAGCTGGGCGGAGACCCGGCACTGCTCCCCGGGGTTTCGACCGTGGCGCGGGCGGGGGCTCTGGAAGCCGCCCTGCCCGTAAGTGAGTTGGCGCGCGCCTGCGTGGGCGCCTGCGCGCTGGCGGCCGCCGAGCTGGGGGCCCGGCGGGCCGGGCTCGCGCGGGTGCCACGGGTGAGCGTGGACGACGGCGCCGTCGCCACGGCCTTCGTCAGCGAGCGGCATCTGCGGATCGACGGGCGCGCTCCCGTGAACTTCGCCCCGCTGTCCCGGTTCTGGCGGACGGCGGACGGCTGGGTGCGGACGCACGCGAACTATCCGCATCACCGGGCCAGGCTGCTGGACGCGCTGGGCGCGCCGGACGACGCGAGCGCCGAGGACGTGGCCGCGCTGCTCGCCGGGCGGTCCGCGCGGGAGATCGAGGAGAGCGTGTACGACGCCGGCGGGCTCGCCGTCGCGCTGCGCACAGCGAAGGAGTGGTCGGCCCACGCCCAGGGCCTCGCGCTGGCGGAGCACCCGCTGGTCGAGTGGGGCGGGCCCGCCGGGCAGGGCGGACCGGTGGGCGCCCGCGCGTCAGCCGGGCAGGACGAACCGGGCGGCCGGCGCGGGCGGGGGCTCGGGCCGTTGTCCGGCGGCGGCCCGCTGCTGCCCGCCGCCGGGGTGCGCGTCCTGGATCTGACCCGGGTCATCGCGGGCCCGGTCGCCACCCGCACCCTCGCCCTGCTGGGGGCCGACGTGCTGCGCGTGGACGCGCCGCGGCTGCCCGAGGACCCGGACACGCACGCGGACACGGGCTTCGGCAAGCGCTCGACGCTGCTGGACCTGGCGGCCGGCCACCGCACCCTCGATGAGCTGCTGGCGTCGGCGGACGTGGTCGTCACCGGGTACCGGCCCGGCGCGCTGGACCGCTTCGGCCTCTCCCCCGAGGCGCTGGCCGAGCGCGACCCTGGCCTGGTGGTGGCTCAGGTGTCGGCGTGGGGGGCGTACGGGCCCTGGGGCGGCCGGCGGGGATTCGACAGCCTGGTGCAGGTGGCCACCGGGATCGCGGTGACCGAGGGATCGCCGGAGCGGCCGGGCGCGCTGCCGGCGCAGGCCCTCGACCACGGCACCGGGTATCTGCTGGCGGCGGCCGTCCTGCGCGCGCTGACCGAGCGGGCGGAGCGGGGCCACGGATGCGTCATACGACTGGCGCTGGCGCGCACGGCGATGTGGCTGACGGACGGGATCGGGCGGGAGGAAGGACCCGGCGTGCCGGCGGACCTCTCGGTGGCGGAACCGTACGACCGTCCCGACGCCTGGCTGTCGGAGCGGGCCGGCCCCGTCGGCCTTCTCGGACATGCCCTGCCCCCGGTCTCCTTCGCGGGCGGGCCCACCGACTGGTCACGTCCGCCGGGCCGTTGGGGCACGGACACGGCCCGCTGGACCTGAGAGACCGCGGCGCCGGGCGGAGCACCCGCCCGGCGCCTGCGTTCCCGTGCGGGTCAGGCCGTGACAAGAACCTTCAGCGCGGTCCGTTCGTCCATCGCCTTGTAGCCCTCGGGCACGCGGTCCAGGCCGACGGTCATGTCGAAGACCGGCGAGGGGTCCACGGTGCCGTCGAGGACGTCGGGCAGCAGCTCGGGGATGTACGCGCGCACCGGGGCGACCCCGCCGCGCAGGGCGATGTTCCGGTCGAACATGACGCCCAGGTCGAGGCCCGTACCGCTGCCGTGGGGCACTCCGACGAAGCCGATGGCGCCGCCGTCGCGGGTGATGTTCACCGCCGTGCTCATGGACTGCTCGGTGCCGACCGCCTCGACGACGCACATCGCGCCCTGGCCCCGGGTCAGTTCGCGGACGGCCGCGACGGCCGCTTCGCCGCGCTCGGCGACGACGTCCGTGGCGCCGAAGCGGCGCGCGATGTCGGTGCGGACCTGGTGACGGCCGAGCGCGATGATCCGCTCCGCGCCGAGCCGCTTGGCCGCGAGCACGGCGCACAGTCCGACGGCCCCGTCGCCCACGACGGCGACGGTCGAGCCCTTGCGGACACCGGCGCCGAGGGCCGCGTGGTGACCGGTGCCGAGGACGTCGGAGAGCGTCAGCAGCGCGGTCAGCAGGTGGTCGTCGGAGGCCGCCTCCTTGGGGAGCTGTACGAGGGTGCCGTCGGCGAAGGGGACGCGCACGGCCTCGCCCTGGCCGCCGTCGTAGCCGACGGAACCCCAGAAGCCGCCGTGCACGCACGAGGTGGTGAGTCCGTCCCGGCAGTAGTCGCACACGCCGTCGGACCACATGAACGGGGCGACGACCAGGTCGCCGCGCCGGACGCCGGTCACCTCGGAGCCCGTCTCCTCGACGACGCCGAGGAACTCGTGCCCGATCCGCTGGCCCGGCTGCCGGGCCGCCTCGCCCCGGTACGCCCACAGGTCGCTGCCGCAGATGCAGGAACGCAGCACCCGCACGATCGCGTCGGTGGGCAGCTGCACCATGGGCTCCGGCACCTCCTCCACACGCATGTCGTACGGGGCGTGGATGGTGGTGGCGCGCATGGCGAGGATCCTTCTCGTTGCGGAGCGTGGGTGAGATGCGCTCAGGGGGTGGTTGAGCGCATCTCACCGTACGCCGCCCCGCGCGCGGGACGCGCGGCGAGGGGGCCCAGCACGCCTCGGACCAGCAGGAACTGGGCCGCGATGTACGTGAGCATGATCCAGAAGGCCACCTTCGGAAGCTGCGGCCAGTCGGCGACTCCGGTGGCGATCAGGGTGTCCGAGAGCATGAAGAGAGCGCCGCCGAGCGCCGCGGGCGGCCCGAGGCGCGTGGCCCCGTACGCCATCGCGGTCAGCAGCAGGCTGTACCCGGCGACGGGGACGCGCAGGCCGGCCGGCAGACCGGGCCACAGCAGCACGACGAGGGCGACGAGAGCGGTGACGTACGCGCCGACGAGCCGTGCGTCCCGCACGCGTGGCGTCCGGGAGAAGAGCACGAGGTAGCACACGTGCCCGGCCGCGAAGGAGGCCATGCCGGCCAGGAAGGCGGGGTCGGCGTCGGAGAGCAGGGCCAGGTCGCCGCACCAGCCGAGGAGCAGGGCCGCGAGGAGCAGCCGGGGCGCGCCGCGCACACCGGCGTACGCGGCGAGCAGCGGCATCAGGAGCGCCTTGGCGATCCGGTGCCCGGGGTCGGCACCGGCGAGCAGCGAGGCGAGGTCGACGGCCGCCGCCAGCGCGAAGCAGACGAGCAGGACGCGTGGGGTACGGGGGCTCACGCGACGGGTTCCGTAGCCGGGGCCTGGGCCGGGGCGGTGGCCTGGGCGGTGGCCGTCGGCGCGGGCTGCCAGCCGGGGCCGCCGAGGAGCCGTCCGGCGCGCTCGCGCCAGTTCGCCGCCGCCCGCACGTCGCGGGCGATGGCGGTGTACTCGTGGGTGGCCACGCGCAGCGGGTTGTACGTGGAGATGTTCTTGGTGAGCCCGTAGACGGGCCGTTCGGTCTCCGCGACGAACGATCCGAAGAGCCGGTCCCAGACGATGAGGATGCCGCCGAAGTTGCGGTCCAGGTAGCCGCCCTGGGAGGCGTGGTGGACGCGGTGGTGGGAGGGCGTGTTGAGGGCGAACTCGAACCAGCGGGGCATCTTGTCGATGCGCTCGGTGTGGATCCAGAACTGGTACACGAGACTCACCGACGAGCAGAACGCGAGCGCGGCCGGGTGCACCCCGAGGGCGATCATCGGGAGGTAGAAGGGCCACGACGTCCAGCCCGTCCAGGGCTGGCGCAACGCGGTGGTGAGGTTGAACTTCCTGCTGGAGTGGTGCACGACGTGGCAGGCCCACAGGAGGCGGATCACGTGGTGGCCGCGGTGGGACCAGTAGTAGAAGAAGTCCTGCGCGAGCAGCATCAGCGGGATCGTCCACCACAGGACGGGCACCCGCAGCGGCGTCAGTGCGTAGACCGCGCTGTAGACGGCGACGATCGGGAACTTCCACAGGAAGTCGAAGAGGAGGCTGCCGAGTCCCATGCCGAGGCTCGTCGCGGCGTCCTTCGTCCCGTACCCCGCGGCGTCCTCGTCCGGATGGATCCGGACGCTGATCATCTCGATCACGGCGAGGAGGACGAAGGCGGGGATCGACAACAGCACGACATCGGGCAGATTCGGCATGGGTGAACCGTAGATGCGCTGGTCGGCCGCGTACAGAGGCTGTTACCAACAAGTATTACCCGCGGTACGCGCTTACTTCTCGGCCATCTCCGCCAAGATCCCCGGGTTCACCACACGCGCACCGAGCCTCCTCTCGCGAACACCGGGCTCGTCGCGTCGGAGGGCGGGGTGTCCAGCGGTTCGGCGATCTCGGCCACCGTGGGACCGGCCTTGGCGGCGATCTCGTCGAGGTACGCCAGGTCGAACCCGTAGACGCGGGCCGCGTTGCCGCCGACCATGGCGGCGATCTCGGCGCGCGGCAGGCCCGCGTAGGCGATGCGCAGGCCCTCGCGGGTGTAGGGATGGGTGCCTTCGTCGTGCGGGTAGTCGCTGCCCCACATGATCTTGTCGAGGCCGATGCGGTCGCGCAGCGGCACCTCGTGGGGGCGCATGAAACTGGCGCCGACGAAGCAGTTCTCGCGCCAGACCTCGGAGGGGCGCTCGCCCATCGTCGCGGCCAGCCCCGCGCCGAACTTCGACTCGGCCGTCGACGCCCTGCCCGCCGCCGCGACGAGCCGCCCGTGGTAGTAGTCCAGCATGTCGAGCACCCCGGGGATCCAGCCCGATCCCTGCTCGGTCAGCACCAGTCTCAGGCCGGGGTGCCGGCGGAACGCGCCGCCGAACACCAGGTGCCACAGCGCCCGGTGCGAGAACCAGGTCGTCTCCACCATGAAGACCGCGCGGGCCGCCGGTTCGTCCCCGAGCGGCGGCGAGGCGGAGCCCGCGTGGTGGTTCACCGGTACACCCAGCTCGGCGCAGGCGGCCCAGATCGGGTCGTACGCCCCCGAGTACAGCTCCGGCAGACCCGAACCCGGGGGCGTACCGGGCAGCAGCAGCCCGCCCCTCAGGCCCGCGTCCGCCGAGCGGTGGATCTCCTCGACCGCCGCGTCGACGTCGTTCAGGAGGATCTGGAAGACGCCCGCGCGCCGGCCGGGCGCCGCCGCGCAGAAGTCGGCGAGCCAGCGGTTGTGGGCCCGCAGCCCCGCCCAGCGCCGCTCGAACTCCGTCGCCGTCGGGGCCGGTGCCATGAGGGAGGCCGACGGGAAGAACGGCGGGATGGTGTTCGGGAAGACCACCTCCGCGACGATGCCGTCCTCCTCCAGCTCCGCGAGGCGCCGCCCGGAGTTCCAGTTCCGGTCGGCGGTGTCGGCGAGCAGGTCCTCGTACGGGTTGACGTAGTCGGCCGCCCAGGCGTCGAAGTCGTCGTGGTACCGGCGCTCCAGGTACGGCTTGTAGTCGAGGAGATCGGCGCCCGCGTGGCAGTCGGCGGAGATGACGGTGTAGCGCTCCTCGGCACCGGCACGGTCTCCGGCGCCCGCACGGCCCCCGGCGCTCGCGCGCTCCACGGCGGCCAGTCGGTCTCCGGCGGTCGTTCGCTCCCCGGCGGTCACGGGCTCCCAGGCGCTCACGGGCTCACTCCCAGTACGGGGAAGTCGTGGTCCGTCAGCCAGTGGCGGCCCACCTCGCGCGAGCGCGCCCAGGACGCCTCGACCGCCGGCTGGTCCTCCCCCTGGCCCAGTTCGGCCGGGGTCGGACCGATCCGCCGGGCGATCGGGGCCAGTTCGGCGACGTCGAAGCCGAACACCTCGGCCGCCGAGAGGCCGAGCATGCGGCGGGTCTCCGCCACCGGGATGTCGTGGAAGGTCCTGGCCAGCCAGGCCCGGGTGTCGGGCCAGGTGCCCTCGGGGTGCGGGAAGTCACTGCCCCACAGGATGTTGTCGACGCCGATCTCGTAGCGCTGGGCGAGTTCGCGGCGCTTGGTGTTGGTCGCGCAGACGAAGACCTGCCGGTCCAGGTACGCGTGCGGGGGCCGCTTCAGCTCGGCGAAGGGCGACAGCTTCTTGCCGCCGTGCGCGCCCAGGTACAGCCGGTCCATGAACCACAGCAGGTTGGGCAGCCACCAGCAGCCCGACTCGGCGACACCGAACCGGAGTCCGGGGTGCCGCTCGAAGGCTCCCGACCAGAGCAGGAACCACAGGGGGCGCGCGGGCCACCAGGTGACTTCGGAGACGTAGATCCCCAGGTGGTCGCCGTACTCGTGGCGCGGCGCCGCGCCGGAGTGGGTGAGCACGGGCATCGCGCACTCGGCGGCCGCCGCCCACACGGGGTCGTAACGGCGGTCATGGTAGGGCTCCTTGTCGACCCACATGGAGGGGATCATCAGGGCGCCGAGGCCCGACTCCTTGGCGCGGTACACCTCGGCGACGACTCTGCCCGTCTCCCCTGTGACCGGCAGCAGGGCGACCCCGCAGTGCCGTTCGGGGTGTTCGGAGACGAAGTCGGCGAGCCAGCGGTTGTGGGCCTGCGCGCCCGCCATGCCGAGTTCCGGGTCCTGGTCGCCGGAGAGGCCGAGGCCCACGCCGAAGGGGGCCGCGGTGCGGCTGTCCACGGCGTCCGCGTCGGGGAAGACGACCTCGGCCGCCACCCCATCACCGTCCAGTTCCTTCAGGCGCTGGGCGGTGTCCCAACCGCCGCGCAGGCCTTCCTCGTTGTCCTGGAACCACTTGTCGGCGAACGCCTCGTTGCGGATGCCGAGACGGTTCATCTCCTCGCGGCGCCGGCCCTGGCCCGCGAGGAACTCGTCGAAGTCCCGGTGGAACCGGGAGTCCAGATAGGGCCGGTACTCCTCGGTGGGAAGTCCGGCGTGGCAGTCGGAGGAGATGATCAGATACGGGTCCTGTTCGGTCACCGCGCCCCCTCAGTCGAGGATGAAACTTTCCAGGTACGACGGATTCGCCCGCTCGAGCATCGACCGCGACCGCGCCCGGATCTGCCGGTCGCTGTGCTCGCTCTCGGGCAGCAGCCAGAAGCGGCTCTCGCGGATCCCCTCGGCGACAAGGTCGGCGACCTCCTCGACAGGGGTGAACCGCACCTCGTGGCCCGCCTCGTTCATCGCGGCCTCCCACTGGCCGAGGCTGCGGTAAGGGGTCCTGCGGGGCCGCTCCTTCGCGTACCGCGCGGGCCGGTTGCGGTGCGACTCCCACAGGCCCGTGCGGAGCATGTGCGGTCCGGGGAACAGCACGGAGGCGCCCACGCGCGCGTGCTCCGCCTTCAGATGCGCGTACAGCGACTCGGTCATCGTCACCACGGCCGCCTTGGTGACGGCGTACACGGAGGCGGTGGGCAGCGGGGCGATGCCGCCGTCACCGGACGAGGTGTTGACGACGTGGCCGGGCTCGCCCCCGGCGAGCATCCGGGGCACGAACGCCTGGATGCCGTGGAAGACGCCCCACACGTTGACGGCGAAGGCCCACTTCCAGTCGTTCGGGTCGTGCTCCCACATCCGGCCCTCGGCGCCGGAGCCGACACCGGCGTTGTTGCACAGGACGTGCACAGCCCCGTAGGTGCCGTACACGTCCTCGGCGAGCGCGACGACTTCCGAGCGCTCGCCCACGTCCACCACGCGCGCGTGGACGTCGGCGCCGTCCTCGCGCAGCTCCCCGGCGGCCTTCTCCAGCGCGCCCTCCTCGACGTCGGCGAGGACCACCCTCAGTCCGTCCGCCGCGAACCGCCGTGCCATGGCGAGCCCGATGCCACTCGCCGCGCCGGTGACCACGGCGACCTGCCCCGCGCGCAGTTCCATCAGACGCTTCCCTCGGGCGGCCCGTCGAGGATCTGCCGCGGATCGTCGTAGCGCTGGTGGATGTACGGCAACAGGGCCTGCGCGCTGACGCGTTCGGCAACCCTGCCCCTCTGGTCGGTGGTCTTCTCGCCGATGGTGATCTCCAGCAGCCTGCGTACGGGCAGATCGGCTACCGGGTCGTACATCGACTCGCGCAGGACGACGTCCCCGGTGACGCGCTCCAGCCTGCGGACCTTCTCGTTGCGCACGCAGTGCACGAGGACCGGGTCGGCGTCGAAGCCCGAACCATCCACCGCGGGAAGGAACTTGAAGTAGAAGTCGGTCTTCTGGGAGGGCTCGGGCAGCGGCAGGGTCCCGCTGACCGCGCCGCGCACCTCGACGAAGGCGATGCCGTGCCGGGCGAGCACCCCGCGCACGACGAGACCGTCGCGCTCTACGGTCACCTCGCCGAGCTTCTTGGGCTCCCCGAAGACCTCACGGCCGCCGGTCAGGGCCCGCTCGTGGGTCATCGGCATGACGAGCGGATACCAGCCCTCGACGTCGTCGTGCGCGGCCGCCACGGCGAACGAGCCCGCGCCCAGCGGATATCCGGGCAGATCGACCTTGCTGACGCTGACCCGCACCAGGGGCCTCGTTGTGGGCTTCAGCGGCGGGGGCAGGACCGCCGCGACCGCGTCCGGGTCGCTCTCCCAGACGGCCACCACACCGGTGGACCAGATGTCGGGGAGCTTGGAGCTCGCGGCGCGCGAGGCGGCGATCTCCGCCTCGGTCCGCGCGCCGTACCTGACTCGAGCCATGTCCGTACCGCCCTTCGTCGGCGCTACCTGCTGGGGCGCGCAGCACGCTTGCACCGCACGGACGAAAGGTCCATAGCCATGCGCCGACCGGCCGTCCGGGTTCCGGCCCCGACCGGACCGACCGGCTTCACGAACCCCAGGAAGCCGCTGCCGGCGCACGCGCCTGCCACTCCGGAACGGCTGCCCGCGGACACCCCCGTCCGTGAGACGAAGACCCTGGTGCTCGGCAGCCTCCTGCTGGACCGGCGCACGCGCGACGCCGTGCGCCCGCTTCACCACCGGCCGTACGACCGGGCGCCGTCGGGCGGCGAGCTGTGGCACTACGCGCGCGGGGAGAGCGAGACGGACGTGGCCTTCGCCGCCCGGGTGCGGGCACCGGAGCCCCCGGAGCGGCGGTACCCGGCCGAGGACCCGGAGGGGCTCGCCGCCGAGACGGCCGCGAAGAGGAATGTGCTGCTCGCCCTGGTGCACGGAGGTGTCGCCCCGCCCGAAGCGAGCGGATCCGTGCACCGGCTGCTGCCCGGCCCGGTCGACGGCTGCGGTCCGGCCGCCCTGACGGCGGGGGACCTGGGGGCGGCGCTGGGCCGAGCGCGTCAACGCCGGGCCCGCCGTGCCCGGTGGCGGGGCTCACGGGCAGGTGGCCCGGTGGCGGGCCCGCGGGGGCGCCGGTTCCGGGAAGGCGGGGACGGGACTGTCAGTCACGGCCCGTATCCTCATTGACCATGTTCGAAGACCTCACGACCGCAGCGTCCCCTGCCTCCTGGCCGGCCGCGTATCCGCAGGGATACGCGGTCGTCGACGTGGAGACCACAGGACTGGCCCGCGACGACCGGATAATCTCCGCCGCCGTCTACCGGCTGGACGCGCGCGGCGAGGTCGAGGACCACTGGTACACGATGGTCAATCCGGAGCGGGACCCCGGCCCGGTGTGGATCCACGGCCTGACGAGCGAGATACTCGAAGGCGCGCCGCTCTTCAGGGACGTCGCCGAGGAGTTCGCCGCCCGGCTCGACGGCCGTGTGCTGGTCGCGCACAACGCGATCTTCGACTGGTCGATGATCGCGCGGGAGTACGCGCGCGCGGACCGTGAGGCGCCTGTGCGCCACCGGCTGTGCACCATCGCGCTCTCCAAGGAGCTGGGCCTGCCGCTGCCCAACCACAAGCTGGAGTCGCTGGCCGCGCACTTCGGTGTCGTCCAGCAGCGGGCGCACCACGCGCTGGACGACGCGCGCGTGCTGGCCGAGGCGTTCCGGCCGAGCCTGCGGGCCGCCGCGCACGGCGGGGTACGGCTGCCGCTCCTCGAATGCCTGCCGCTCAAGGAGTGGTCGGACAGCGCCGCGGCTCCGCGGATCGGACGGCAGTCCGGGGGCTACGCGTCCGGCGGTTACCCGTCGGGAAGTTGGCGCCCCTCCCGCAAGCGCCCCGCGTGCCCCCATCCGAACCCCGGACGCTACACGGCGGACAGACCGCTCAAGCAGGGCATGCGGGTCGCATTCTCCGGGGACACGTCCATCGATCGCGAGCTGCTGGAGGACCGGGCCGTCGAGGCCGGACTGCATGTCGCGACGAGCCTGTCCCGGCTCACCAGCCTGCTGGTGACCAACGACCCGGACTCCGGCACCTCAAAGGTGGTCAAAGCAAGACAGTTCGGGACACCGGTGATCGACGAGGCCGCGTTCGGGCAACTCTTGCGAGACGTCGAACCCGCGTCGGAAGGGTGACGGACGTACGGGTGATTGACGGGCGACTCGCCCCGCGCCCGCTCGCCCGCACGGCCCCGGCACCCCACCCTGTGGCGCATGGCGAGATGCGAAGTATGCGGCAATGACTACGGAATGACCTTCGAAGTGCACGCCCAGGGCGCTGTGCACGTCTTCGACTGCTTCTCCTGCGCCATCCACCGGATGGCCCCGATCTGCGAGCACTGTCGCGTGCAGGTGATCGGCCAGGGTGTGGAGGTCGAGGGCCACTGGTACTGCGGCGCGCACTGTGCCCGGGCGGAGGGGAAGGCGGGGATCGTCGACAAGGTCTGAGCACCGGCCCGTCCCCCGAACGGGGGCATCGCACGGCCCTCGGCGGGACCCTCCCGTCGGGGGCCGAATCATGCCGAGTACCGTCAATGGGGTGTACCGCTTCCTGTTGACCCGCCAGTGGGTGATCCTCACTCTCGTGGCCCTCGTGCTCATCCCGACGATGATCAAGCTGGGCTTCTGGCAGCTCCACCGGCACGAGCACAAGGTCGCCCTGAACACGGTGATCTCCGACTCGCTCGCCGCGAAGCCGGTGCCCGTGGAGAGCGTCACCGAGCCGGGCCGGCAGATCCGGGACGACGACCTGTACCGCCGCGTGACCGCGAAGGGGCACTTCGACACCGCGCACGAAGAGGTCGTCCGCCGCCGCACCAACGCCGACGGCGCGGTCGGCTACCACGTCCTGACCCCGTTCGTCCTGGCCGACGGCCGCGTCCTCATGGTCAACCGGGGCTGGGTCCCGGCGGACGGCGCGCAGACCGCCTTCCCGAAGATCCCGGCCCCCGCCCCGGGCGAGATCACCGTCACCGGCCGGCTGATGGCCGACCAGACGACCGCCGACAGCGGCATCAAGAACGTGCGGGGCCTGCCCGACCGTCAGGTCATGCTGATCAGCAGCGGGCAGGAGGCACAGCGGCTCGGCAAGCAGGTCCTCGGCGGCTACGTCGAGCAGACCGCGCCGGCGCCCAAGGGCGGCTCCCCCGAGCTGATCCCGGACCCCGAGCACAGCGACATCGGCCCGCACATGGCGTACGCGATCCAGTGGTGGCTCTTCTCCGCGGGCGTCCCCTTCGGCTGGGTGGTCCTCGTCCGCCGTGAGCGCCGCGACCGGACGGAGGCCGCCGCCGCGCGGACCGCCCCGGAGGCGGAACCGGCGGGCGTGTAGCGCGGCGGCGGGAGCCCCCGGCCGCCCCGCCCTGCCACGGGTGCCCACGCCACTCCGGCGGCCCGATCGGCCGTCACCCCGGCCGTCACCCCGGTCGGGAACCCGTCCACCGTGCACCGACGCATCGACCGGACGGCTTCCTGGTGCGCCGCTACAGCGCCGCGACGACCGGCGTCGACGGGCTCCCGCGCGACGAGGGCGCCTTCGTCGTCTGCTCGTTCCGGCTCGCGGACGCGCTGCACATGACGGGCCGTACGCGGGAGGCGCGCGAGTTGTTCGAGCGGCTGGTCGTCCTCACCGACGACCTGGGGCTGCCGTCCGAGGAGTACGACCCGGCCGCCGGCCGCCGGCTCGGCGACTTCCCGCGGGCCTTCAGCCACATCGGTCCGGTGGTCTCCGCCCTCAGCCTGTTCGGCGTCGACGGGACGGGGGAAGCACCAGGGGCCGGACCACCGGGATAGGGGAGGATGAGGCCATGGATCTTGGACTGAAGGATCGTGTGTACGTCGTCACGGGAGCCACCCGGGGCCTGGGCAACGCCGCCGCGCGCGAACTCGTCGCCGACGGCGCGAAGGTGGTCGTCACCGGACGCGACGAGGAGACCGCGGCAGGCGCCGCCTCCGCGCTCGGCCCGAACGCCGTCGGCGTCGCGGCCGACAACGGAGCCGCCGAGACCCCGGCCCGGCTGATCGCCGGTGCCCGTGAGCACTTCGGCGGCTTCGACGGCATCCTGATCAGCGTCGGCGGACCGCCGCCCGGGTTCGCGGCGGACAACACCGACGAACAGTGGATGGTGGCGTTCGAGTCGGTCTTCCTCGGTGCGGTACGGCTGGCCCGCGCGGCCGCCGAGGAACTCGGCGAGGGCGGGGTCATCGGCTTCGTGCTCTCCGGCTCGGTGCACGAGCCGATCCCCGGGCTCACCATCTCCAACGGTCTGCGTCCGGGCCTCGCCGGCTTCGCCAAGTCCCTCGCGAACGAGCTGGGCCCGCGCGGCATCCGCGTCGTCGGGCTGCTGCCGTCCCGCATCGACACGGACCGCGTACGCCAGCTCGACGGTCTGTCCGCCGACCCCGAGGCCACCCGCGCGGCCAACGAGTCCCGCATCCCGTTGCGC
This sequence comes from Streptomyces sp. NBC_00659, assembly GCF_036226925.1. Lineage (NCBI taxonomy): Bacteria > Bacillati > Actinomycetota > Actinomycetes > Kitasatosporales > Streptomycetaceae > Streptomyces > Streptomyces sp. NBC_00659. The sequence goes on from NZ_CP109031.1 coordinate 2,493,936, forward strand.
CGCTACGGCGCCCCGGAGGAGTTCGGCCGTACGGCCGCGTTCCTGCTCTCCCCCGCCGCGTCGTACCTCACGGGCATCATGCTTCCGGTGGACGGCGGGATGCGGGGCGGGTTCTAGGTCGGCACGGTCACCGGCGACAGGCGACAGGCCACCTGTGGTTCCGTCGGCCGGTCCGCACGGCAGCCCGTCGCCGGTCGACAGGTCCGCGCGTCCGCCGGTCGACAGGTCTACTCGTCGGCCGCCCGGACGGCCCGGCCGCACGTCGGGCAGACTGTCCCGCGCGCCGGGGCTCTGCCCCGGCGGATGCCCGCCCGGGCCTTCGCCGAGCGGGTGGGGCTGGTGCCCGATCAGGTCACGCGCTCGGCGCGGTGCTTGACCCCGCGCAGCCGCACCTCCGCCGGAAGGGCGGCTAGACCGGCCGAATCCCTGGCGTGCGCGAGCGCCTCCACGGTCAGCAGCCGCAGCGCGTGCCCCGGGTCCACATGCGGTTCCAGCAGAAGCCGCACGCGCGCCTCGGGCAGGCTGCGCCGGCCGGTCAGGTGGACGTCGGCACGGTCGACGCCGCCCAGCCGGGCCGATTCGGCGGCCAGCACGCTCTCCAGGGCCCGTCCGCGCAGCAGCGCGCCCGCGCCGTCGCCGGTGTCGACGAGCACGTCGGCCAGCCGCCGGCGCCGCACGACGGCGACCAGCCACCACAGGGCGAGCAGCAGGAGCACCGCGAGCGCGGCGATGACGGCGGGCCACCACCAGCCCTGCTCCCGCCACTTGGTCCGTTCGGCGGTACTGAGCAGCACGTCGTGCCGCCCGTCGTGGATCCACCACGACGGCGGCCGTACACCGAGCCCCACGGCGAGCACGGAACCGCCGAGGACGATCAGCACGAGCCCGATGAAGCCGATCAGCACACGGTTGACGATCCGCAGCACGGATCTCACCCCTTCCGTCCGGGACGCGCGACATGCACCGCCAGGGCAGGCGAACGGGACAGTCCCAGACCCTTGATGCCGTCGGCGAGGGTGATGTCGAGGTCGGCGCGCACGTCGTCGAGCTCCCGGAAGTGCGACAGCGCGCGGACGTCGACCTTCCGGCGCTTCACGCGCACGCGGACCGACTGCACACCGGCGACCTCCATGGCCCGGTCGCGGAGCGCCATCGCGGCGGCGCCCCGGTGCAGTCCGGCGCGGACGTCGGCGTGGGTGCGCCGCATCGGCAGCACGTCCCGCAGTCCCGGTGTCGCCGCGAGGACGATCAGCCAGAGTCCCAGCGCGGCGGCGATTCCGGCGCCGACGAGGACCGCGGTGTCGTCGAGCGGCCGTTCGGCGAGCTGTTCGGCCAGCCAGGTCCGCCAGCGCAGCGCGGACCGTCCGGCGCGCACGGCCACGACGTCGTACAGGAAGGCGCCCGCCGCGACGAGGAGCACGAGCGCGAGGATGCCCGCGGGGACACGGCGCGCGGACCAGAACCGGCCCTGCCGGCCGTCCTCGTCCTCGACGGTGGACAGCGGTTCGTAGGCCGCGGCGGAGGCGGACTGCCCGAGGGCGCCCGCGCCGTCCCCCTTCTCCGGGTGCTCCGGCTTCTCCAGTACGGGCATCTTCCGGGTGTTCTCGGAGCCCTGGGGCTCGCTCATTGCGTCCTCCCCTGTGCCGTGCCGGGCCCGGGTGTCAGATGCAGCCGCTCCACGTGGACGGCCACCTCGGGCACTTCCATCCCCGCCAACGCCTCTACCCGCTCGGCGACATGACGACGCACCTCGCCGCACTGGGCACCGATGTCGGCGGGGTAGCCGAGTTCGAGGCTGAGCCTGACCCGGGCGCTGTGCGTCGGGGTGCCGTCCGTCCCCCCGGAGCCCGACGCCTGGCGCCGCACGACGACCGTCGCGTGCGGGGGCACGGCGTCGGCGGGCGGCGGGGGCAGCGCCTCGCGCGCCGCCCGCGACGCGATCTTCGCGACGACCCGGTCGGCGATCCGGGTGGCGCCCCGCTCGGGTGGCGGGACGGTCGTGAGGCCCGGCCTGGTCTCACCGAGCCGGTCGGCCTGACCTGGCACGCGTCACCGCCGCCTGTCGTCACGGGCGCGGAAGAAGTCGCCGATGTCCAGGTCCCCCTCCACGAGCCGTCCGACGACGAACCCGACGGCCCCCAGGGCGGCCACCAGGAGGAAGGCGCCGAAGCCGCCGAAGTATCCGGCGAAGCCCAGCGCCATTCCGGCGATCATGCCGATCACGGCCAAGCTCATGGTGCGCTCCTCAGCAGTCGGTGGCCGCGGTGATCACTCATGGTGCGGTGGACGGGTGTCCCGGAGTTCCGGTGCCCCGCCCTGGGGTCACTGAAGCCGTGACTCCGGCTCCTCGTCCTCTTCCTCGGGAAGCTTCACGTCACTCACCGCGATGTTGACTTCCACCACTTCGAGCCCTGTCATCCGCTCGACGGCGGCGATGACGTTCTCGCGTACGGCTCGGGCCACTTCGGTGATCGACACGCCGTAGTCGACGACGATCTCCAGGTCGAGCGCCGTCTGCACCTCGCCGACCTCGGCCTTCACACCCCGCGTCACGGATTTGGTGGAGCCGCCCGGCACCCGGTCGCGTACCGCTCCGAAGGTCCGGCTCAGCCCGCTGCCCATCGTGTGGACACCGACTACGTCACGGGCGGCGAGCCCGGCGATCTTCTCCACGACTCCGTCGGCGATCGTGGTCCGTCCCCGCGAGGCGGGATCTCCACCGCCGCGCCTGGTGGGCTTACGGGTCTGCTGGCCCTCCTTCTCGGTGTCGGGGCTGTCCGTCCGGTTCCGCTCGGTCATGTCGGTCATCGCCGTACGTCCCTTTCGGTCGTCCTCCTCTGCTCACATTAGGTCGGGTCGCGCGGTCGCGCGCCGTGGATGGGGCACGCTGGAGCAATGACGGCGGACCGGTGGACGCAAGTGGTACGGCATCAGCTCGGGCTCGGCAGGCTCCTGCCGCTGGGTCTCGCGCTCGACGGCGCGTGGATCACGGAGGAGGCGGCCGAGTCGGTGCTGCGGCGGGAGACCGCGGCCGTCGAGGGGGTACGGCTCGGGGCGTTGCGGATCGCGCTCGCCGACCCGGACCTGGCCGGAGCACCGGCCGTGCCTCCCCCGCCCAGTGCGCTGCCGCCCGGTCCGCTGCGTGTCACCGCCGAGTTCCGCGCCTCGGTGAATCCCACGTCCCCGGGCGCAGAGCCCCTTCCGGCCGTCGCGGCCCGGCTGCGCCTGACCGTGGTGTCCGCCGCGACACGGCTCCTGGGTCTCGACGTCACGGAGGTGGACCTGCGGGTGACGGGCCTCGTGGACGAGGCCGAGGCGCCCACGGAACACCCGGCGGGCGGTGAACGAGGTGCGGCCGTGGCGGTCCCGGCCGCCGGCGTACAGGAGCGGGCCGCGGCACCGGCCGACGGCCTACGGGAACACCCCGGCGGTGCGTCGGCCGCCGGGTCGCGGGACGGGGCCGGCGCCGGGACGGCCGACGACGTGCGGACGGCGTCCGTGCCGAAGGACCCCGAGGAGGTGCGGATCGCGGCGGCCGCCCTGGCCGTCCCGGGCGTCACCCGTCTGACGGACGTCCTGGGCCGGCCGGTCCACGTGGGGAGCGCGCCCGCCGCCGAAGCGGCCCTGCCACGCCGCCACGTCCGCGTCGAGCTGGAGGTCTCCGGGGACGAGCGGGCGGTGGACGTGGCACGCGCGGTCAGAGCCGCGATCACTCAGGCCGCCCAGGACACCCCGTCCGTGGCAGTCCTGGTGACCGCCGTGAGCCGGACCGCCCCTTCCCGGAAGACATGACCGCCACGGGGAAACGGCCCGCAGACCGGGGCACCCCTACCCGGAAAGCAGGACCGCCACGAGTGGGAGCGCCCGGCCCGAGAACGTGACCCTGTGCGGCGGCAGGCCCGGCCTCACCGGGACCCGCCACAGAGGGAGGGGTGTCTGGTCAGCGGCCGGAGGCCTAGTCGCCCACGCCCGCGAGGTCGCGGAGCCTGCGGGCCTGGGACGCGCGCTCGGCGGAGCGCTGCTCCTCGTACGACCGTTCCTGGGCCCCGCGCAGCAGCGCCTTCGTCTCGATCACGGCGTCCCGCGGCGCGGCCAGCAGCGCCGCGGCCAGATCGCCGACCGCGGCGTCGAGCTGCTCGCCGGGCACGGCGAGGTTGGCGAGCCCGGTGCGCTCGGCCTCCTCGGCCAGGACGAAGCGGCCCGTGGCGCAGATCTCGAGCGCGCGGGCGTATCCCACGAGGCCGACCAGCGGGTGCGTGCCCGTGAGGTCGGGCACCAGGCCGAGACTGGTCTCGCGCATGGCGAACTGCACGTCGTCGGCGACGACGCGCAGGTCACAGGCGAGTGCGAGCTGGAACCCCGCACCGATGGCGTGCCCCCGCACGGCGGCGATGGACACGATGTCACTGCGCCGCCACCAGGTGAACGCCTCCTGGTACTCGGCGATGGTCGCGTCGAGCTCGGCGTCGGAACCGCGCGCGAGGTCGATGAACGACGGTTCCCCGTCGAAACCCTCGGGCGTGAACGCCTGCCGGTCGAGCCCCGCGGAGAAGGACTGGCCCTCGGCACGCAGGACGACCACCCGGACGGAGCCCGGCAGTGACTGCCCGGCCTGCGTCAAGGCCCGCCAGAGAGCAGGACTCTGGGCATTGCGCTTGGCCGGATTGGTCAGCGTCACCGTGGCGGTCGCGCCGTCGACGGTGAGCCGTACGCCGTCCTTGTCGAGTACCGGGTCGAGATCCTTGTCGAGCGAAGCCATGGGGTGCCTCCGATGGGTGCGGTCGGATCAGACGCGCACCTCGCGAAGACACGAGGAACGCACCTAAGTGACTGCACAGTAACCACCCGGTCGGTCACCCGACCGACCGGGTGGTCACCACCGAAGCCGATGGGGACGCCCGGCCTCAGGCCGAGGCGGCCTTCTTGCCCCGCGTCGCGCCGCCACGCCCTCGGAGCGTGACGCCCGACTCGCTGAGCATCCGGTGCACGAAGCCATACGAACGGCCGGTCTCTTCGGCCAGCGCTCGAATGCTCGCACCGGAGTCGTACTTCTTCTTCAGGTCTGCCGCGAGCTTGTCGCGCGCGGCGCCGGTAACCCGGCTGCCCTTCTTCAGAGTCTCGGCCACCCGGTCCTCCTCATGGGAAGTGCGCTCTGGACTCTCATGATCACCCCTTTCCGGCGTCATGGCCACCCATTCGGCAAGGTCCGTAAGACAAGGTTTTGACGACAGGAGCCCGTCCCCACGAGTGGAATCAATGATTCCGGGTGGCGTGGCCCGTACAGCCGAACGGGTTCCTCCGAGAAGTACCTGGTCAGCGACGCAAAACGGCCGAGCCCTTGGGAACAAAGGACTCGGCCGTGAAATCGGTGTACGACACACCCCGGTACGAGGAGATCTCACACAGATGGTGGATCACGGATCGGCCGAATGATCCATACGTGGTGGATCAGTCAATCGATCAAGCGGCGCGCGCCCCCTCCAGGAGGCCGCGCGGGACTCAGGCGAGGGCCACCAGGTCGGCGTAGTCGGCGCCCCACAGGTCCTCGACACCGTCCGGCAGCAGGATGATCCGCTCCGGCTGGAGCGCCTCGACGGCGCCCTCGTCGTGGGTGACGAGAACGACGGCGCCCTTGTAGGTGCGCAGCGCGCCGAGGATCTCCTCGCGGCTGGCCGGGTCGAGGTTGTTCGTCGGCTCGTCGAGGAGCAGGACGTTCGCGGACGAGACGACGAGGGTCGCGAGCGCGAGCCGGGTCTTCTCGCCGCCGGAGAGCACACCGGCCGGCTTGTCGACGTCGTCGCCGGAGAAGAGGAACGAGCCGAGCGTCTTGCGGACCTCGACCAGATCCAGGTCGGGGGCGGCGGAGCGCATGTTCTCCAGGACCGTGCGCTCGGGGTCGAGGGTCTCGTGCTCCTGCGCGTAGTAGCCGAGCTTCAGCCCGTGGCCCTCGATGACCTCTCCGGTGTCGGGCTTCTCGGCGCCGCCGAGCAGGCGCAGAAGGGTCGTCTTGCCGGCGCCGTTCAGGCCGAGGATGACGACACGGGAGCCCTTGTCGATGGCCAGGTCGACGTCGGTGAAGATCTCCAGGGAGCCGTACGACTTCGACAGGCCCTCCGCCATGAGCGGGGTCTTGCCGCAAGGCGAGGGCTCGGGGAAGCGCAGCTTGGCGACCTTGTCGGAGACACGGACGGCGTCCAGGCCGGCGAGCAGCCGGTCGGCGCGCTTGGCCATGTTCTGCGCGGCGACGGTCTTGGTGGCCTTGGCACGCATCTTGTCGGCCTGGGCGTTCAGCGCGGCGGCCTTCTTCTCGGCGTTCTGGCGCTCGCGCTTGCGGCGCTTCTCGTCGGCCTCGCGCTGCTGCTGGTAGAGCTTCCAGCCCATGTTGTAGACGTCGATCTGCGCGCGGTTGGCGTCCAGATAGAAGACCTTGTTGACGACCGTCTCGACGAGGTCGACATCGTGGGAGATCACGATGAAGCCGCCGCGGTAGGTCTTCAGGTAGTCGCGCAGCCAGACGATCGAGTCGGCGTCGAGGTGGTTCGTCGGCTCGTCGAGCAGCAGGGTGTCGGCGTCCGAGAAGAGGATGCGCGCCAGCTCGATACGGCGGCGCTGACCACCGGACAGCGTGTGCAGGGGCTGGCCGAGCACCCGGTCGGGCAGGTTGAGCGCGGCGGCGATGGTGGCGGCCTCGGCCTCGGCGGAATACCCGCCCTTGGTGAGGAACTCCGTCTCCTGGCGCTCGTACTGCCGCATGGCCTTCTCGCGGGTGGCGCCCGAGCCGTTGGCGATGCGCTGTTCGTTCTCGCGCATCTTGCGGATCAGCACGTCCAGGCCGCGGGCCGACAGGACGCGGTCGCTGGCGAGGACGTCGAGGTCGCCGGTGCGCGGGTCCTGCGGAAGGTAACCGACCTCGCCGGAGCGGGCGACGGTCCCGGCGGCGGGCTGGCCCTCGCCCGCGAGGACCTTGGTGAGGGTCGTCTTGCCCGCGCCGTTGCGGCCGACCAGGCCGATGCGGTCACCCTTCGTGATGCGGAAGGTCGCGGACTCGATGAGGATGCGGGCGCCGGCGCGCAGCTCGATACCGGAGGCGGAGATCACGGACAGACTCCAGAGCAATGGGGAGTGGCGGGGTGGGCGGCTGAGGCGTTCCCGCCGTCTAATGCGCGAGGAGAATGGCCATGGGCCAAGTCTAACGGGGCCGTGCAACCACTTTTCCGGTGCGCACTGTGATGCTCGCCCCCTTCCGGGGATGCTCCGGACGCCCGGATCGGCCGGGGCCGGCGGCCGGGGGCGCGCGTCGCCCGTTCGGACCGCGGGCCGGGGCCGGGGGTCCGGGAGCGTACGAGGATGGCGCCACGGAGCGACGAAAGTGGTGTGCTCATGCGGTTCGACGACGAAGCCGACCTGGACACCTCCGAGGTCCGGGACGTACGCGGCAGTCGCATCCCCGGCGGCAGGGCGACCATAGGCGGCGGGCTCGCCGGTCTGATCGCCCTGGTCCTCGGACTGCTCTTCGGAGTGGGTCCCGACCAGCTCGGGCTCACCTCCGGCGGCGACGAGCCGGGAGCCACCGCCTCCTCCCTCGCCCAGGTGCAGCGGACCTGTCTGAAGGGGCGGGACGCCAACGCCCAGGAGGACTGCCGGATCGTGGCGGTGGTCAACAGCGTCCAGGCCTACTGGGCCCGGGAGTTCGCGCGCAGGGGCGGCACCTACACCCGTGCCCCGACGGTGGTCTTCAGCGGCCGGGTGAACACCGGGTGCGGCACCGCCACATCGTCCGCCGGGCCCTTCTACTGTCCGGTGGACCGCAAGGTCTATCTGGACCTCGGCTTCTTCGACGATCTGCGGACGAAGTTCGGCTCCGGCGGGGGACCGTTCGCGCAGGCCTATGTGGTGGCGCACGAGTACGGGCATCACGTGCAGAACCTGACGGGCACCCTGGCCCGCTCGCAGGACGGTGTGACCGGCGCGAACAGCAACTCGGTGAGGACGGAGCTCCAGGCCGACTGCTACGCGGGGGTGTGGGCGCGGAACGCGACCACCACGCCGTCCTCGTCGGGCAAGCCGCTGCTGACCTCGCTGACGGACACCGACATCCGCGACGGCCTGGACGCGGCGGCGGCCGTCGGTGACGACCGGATCCAGGCGAGGTACCAGGGCCGGGTGACCCCGGAAACCTGGACGCACGGGTCGGCCGAGCAGCGGCAGCAGTGGTTCTACCAGGGCTTCACCAGCGGCGACATGGCGCAGTGCAACACGTTCCGGTGAGCGGGGCGGCACGCGGTCCGGGCACGGCACCCGCCCGGCGCGGGGCGGCACGCGGTCCGGTACGCCGCCGGGGGGTGGGCCCGGTTCCGGGCCTCGGGGCGTTGTCAGTGGCCGGTGCCAGACTGGGCGGCGGATCGGAATCCGGCAGTTCGTGACGAGACGGAGTGATCGGTATGGCTGGCATGAGCAACGGGCGCCCGAGCGTCTACCCCTCGATGCTGTACGCCGACGCGAAGGCGGCGATCAGGCAGCTCACGGAGGCCTTCGGCTTCACCGAGCTGGCGGTCTACGAGGGTGAGGACGGCTCGGTGATGCACGCCGAGCTGGTGCAGGGCAACGGCGCGGTGATGCTCGGCTCCAAGGGCCGCGGCGGACGCTTCGACGAGGCGATGAAGAGCGCGGGCCCGTGCGGGGTGTACATCGTCGTGGACGACGTCGACGCACACCACCAGCGGGCCGTGGACCACGGCGCCGAGATCCTGATGGCCCCGACCGACCAGGACTACGGCTCGCGGGACTACATGGCCCGCGATATCGAGGGCAACATCTGGAGCTTCGGCACCTACGCCCCGGAGATAGGCGCGTAGGACGGCGCGCAGGACCGCTCCGGGATCCGGCCCGCGGCGGTTCCGGGCCGGCCCCGGTCAGCTCCCCCCGGTGTGCACCTGGAAGGCGGCCCTGCGTACGGCCTTGGCGAGTGCCGGGTCCGGGTGGGCGGCGGCGAGCGCGACCAGCACCTGCACCGTGCGCGGGTGCCCGACGGCCCGTACCTCGTCGAGGAGCGCGGGCACGGTGGGCTGCACCGCGGACTCCAGGTGGCGGACCAGGAGCGGGGCCTCACCGTGGTCGGCTACGGCTGCCGCGGTGTCGACCCACAGCCAGGTGGACTCGGCGCGGGTGAGGACCTCGTGGGCGTCCTCGGGGTCGTAGCCGTCGTGCTCGGCGAGCCACAGCAGGGCGTAGGGGCGCAGCGGGGTCTCCTCGACCACGGCGCGCACGTCCGGCTCGGCGGGGGCGCCGACGACGCGCAGTGCCTCGAAGGCGAGGCCGCGGGTGAGGGCGTCCTCGCCGCGGGCCGCGCCGATGAGTTCGGTGACGGCGCCACCGACCGGGCGGGCGGCGAGCCAGGCACGGTACTCGGCGCGGGCGGCGTTGGGGCGGAGCTGGGCGCAGCCGCGGAGCATGTCCTCGGCGGACTGCTCGATGTTGCCGGCGGGGCTCTGCGCGGCGACGCAGATCTGCTCCAGCTTGACCCAGACCGCCCAGCTGCCGAGCGCGGTGAGGGTGGCCTGTCCTTCGCCGTAGGTCAGCGCGCCGACGGAGGCGAGGGCCTGGAGGGCCCATTCGAGGAGCGGGGCGAGGGGGGCGTCCGGGAGCTCGGCGGGCTCCGGGGCGGGCTCGGTCCCGGGCTCGGGGCCGTAGGAGATCTCGCAGCGCTCGGTGCGCAGTTCCGTGACGCGCTGCCCGAGAAGGTCGAGGAGCTGGTCCACGGGGACGGGCCCGGCGGAGAGCTGGAGGAAGGAGAGCACCTGGGGCATCGCGGAGACGACCTCGGCGACGGCCGCGGGCTCGCGGTCCAGCGGTTCGGGGTACGCGAGGGACCAGGCGTCGAAGAGGGCGACCCAGCCGCGCAGGACGGCGCTGTCGTCGCGGCTCCAGGCGCGCAGCCGCCAGCCCGGGCGGGCGTCGTCGCCGTGCACCTCGATGAGGCCGGCCAGGCGTGCGGTGTCCCAGTCGGCGCGGACCTTGAGCGGGGTCAGTCCGAGATCCGTGGCGGCCCGCTCGGCGGTGGTGTCGGAGAGGGTGCCCTTGCCGTCGGGGCCGGCGGTGTCGCGCCCCGGGCGCAGGGCGGCGTCGGCCCAGCGCGCCACGCGGGCCGCGTCGGACAGGCCGGTGCGCGCCATGCGGGCGAGTTCCGCGGGCGGCGGTGTGCCTTCCGGCGGACGCGGTGCGGGGCGGCGGGTGCGGCGCTGGGTCACCGCTCGGGGAGCGGTCGCGAGGGACCGGGGGCTGACGAGTCGGAGCCTGGAGTCGCGCGGGTTACGGGACGTCACGGGTGCAGTCTTGCGGTTGACAGTCCGAAAACCCAAACGGAATGCCGTCGCAGGTCGTGGAGCGATGGGAGCGGGGCCCTCTCGGGGTGCCCGGCACGCGGGCAGGAGCGCCGCGAGGAGTTGCCCGGAACCGAAGCGGAAGCACACCGTCGCACCCGCCGCGCCGCCTGGCCCGGAGCCCGACCCGAGGCCGGGCCTCCCCCACCGGACGCCCGGGACGCAAGCCCCCGGCCCGCCCACCCGACGGCCCCGCCCCGGGCCAAGGCCCCGGCCCGAGCGGGGCCAGGGCCGGCCTGTCCAGGACCGAGTCCCGGCCTCCCCCGCCGGACCGGCCGGGACCAGGGGCGCCGGACGCTGCGGCTCACATCAGGGGGGTGAGGAAGCGGCGCAGGGCTTCCTCGTAGGTCGCCGGGTCGGCGTTCCACATGGCGCCGTGCGGGGCGTTCGGGACGGTGTACAGGGTGACCAGGTCGGGCCTGCTCGCGGCGAGGCGCCGGGAGGCACCCCAGGGGGCGATGCGGTCGTCCGGGCCGTGCACGAGCAGGGTCGGCACCTTGACCTGGTCGGGGTGCGCGGCGTGCGCGATGCGGTCTCCGCGTACGCCGGTGCGCCCCTGTGCGGCGCGCACCGCGAGCGGCAGCAGGAATCGCGGGGTGTGGCGGGCGCCGGCGAGAGCGCGCAGCGTCGTCTCCCAGTCGAGGACAGGCGAGTCGAGGACGAGCCCGGAGATCCGCTCGCGCAGCGCGGAGTGGGCGGCCGCGCGCAGGGCCATCGTGGCGCCCGTGGACCAGCCGTACAGGACGACCCGCTCGGCACCGAACCGCACGGCGTACCGGATGGCCGCGTCGAGGTCGCGCCACTCGGTCTCGCCGAGGTGGTTCAGGCCGTCGGGCGGGCGGGGTGCCCCGAGGTCGCCCCGGTAGGCGAGGTCGAGGACGGGGAAGTGCCGGCTGTTCAGGAACCCCATCAGGTTCATGGGGTGTTCCCGGGTGGCGCCCAGGCCGTGGACGGTGATGATCCAGGTGTCACGGACCGCGGGCACGAACCAGGCGGGCAGGGCGCCGAGTTCGCCCGGCACGTCGACGTCGGCGTGTTCGAGCCCGAGGGCGGACCCGGGGTCGCCGACGTACAGGTTCGGGGTGAGCCACACCTTGTCGCCGCGCTCCAGGGACCCGTGCGTGACACGTTCCAGGCTGCGTACGACGGTGTCGGCGGTGTGGGGCACGGAGTTCTGGAGGGGGCCGACGACCGCGTGGGAGCCGTCGCCCGCGAGGCCGTAGGTTCCCGGGCGCCGGGACGCAAGGGCCCGGGTCAGGGTGATTCCGCCCGCCGTCGTGGCGTGCACGGTGAGCCGGGGCTCGGTGGGCAGAGGCTTGCCCGGCCTCGTCTTCAGCGCGGCGTCGCTGGCGAACCGGCCCGCCGCCACGGAGGCCACGCCCGCGGCTAGGGCTACGGTGACGGCCGCTGCCGTGGCTCTTAGGGTGCGCACCCGACCAGTTTCCCGGGGGACCCGGCCATCGGCCAGCGGGAGCGACTCCAGGGGTGACGGCCGGCGCTCGCCGGACCCCCGCGTCCGGTACTCACCGGACCTGCGCGTCTGCGCGTCCCCTACTCGCCGGACCCCCGCGCCGGGCGGCGCCGCGGCGGGGCCTCACTCCTGCCGGCCGTACCCCCGCAGCCGCTCCCCCGCCTCCGCGAGCTGGTCCGGTGAGAGCAGGGCGGGCGCGAGCCCGGGGACCGAGGAGGACAGGAGCCAGACGCGGCACATCCATTCCAGCTGGGCCGTGCGGTCGTACGCCTGGTCCAGCGAGTCTCCGTACGCGATGGTGCCGTGGTTCCGCAGGAGGCAGGCGGTGCGGCCGGCCAGGGCCCGGAGGGTGTTCTCGGCCAGTTCCGGTGTGCCGTAGGCCGCGTAGGGGGCGACGCGGACCGGGCCGCCCAGGGCCGCCGCCATGTAGTGGACCAGCGGGAGTTCGGGGACGAGGAGCGAGACGGCCGTCGCGTGCGGTGCGTGGGTGTGGACGACGGCCCGCGCCTCGGTCGCGCGGTAGACCGCGAGATGCATCGGCAGTTCGCTGGTCGGGCGCAGCGATCCGAGCACCTGCCGGCCGTCGAGGCCGACGCCGACGATGCCGTCGTGCGTCAGCCGGTCGTAGGGCACGCCCGTGGGTGTGACCAGGACGGTGTCTCCGACGCGGACGGAGACGTTGCCGGAGGTGCCGACGACCAGCCCGTCGGCGACCGTGCGCCGGGCCGTGGAGACCAGTTCGTCCCAGGCCCGCCGGAGGGTGTCCCGCGCGTCCGGCCCGTCTCGCTCGTCTCGCTCGCGGGCCTCGCCTGTCGTCCGTGCGTGCTCGTGCCCGACCCGTGCGTCCCGGTGCGGCTCAGTCATGACGCGATCCTGCCAGGCACCGCATTCCACGCACCCCGAGCGAGCGGGCTTCGGGGCGGCAGCGGGCCGCCAACAGCACACGGTTGTATGTGACTTGCATCACACCGTACCGAGGGAACACCCACGGCGCCCCGGTCGGACATTTGCCGCGGATCACACCCCGTGGTCGGGTCACTACGGCCCGGTCGGCACTCGGACTCCGTCCTCAGAGTGGCCCTTTCGGGCTTCCTGGCGCTGTGACCACGGCTACAGCCTGCGAGTGACGGGGATCTCACCGCTCAAACCCGTTCCGACCAGGACGGTCCACCACGAGCTCCGACATCAAGCGGAGTACGGAATTCCGCATCCGTTCGAACCCGGCGGGCCGCCCGTCGACGTAAGCGGAATGACGATCCACTGTTCAAGACACCATCAAGTCCGACTCAGTTCACCTTCCGTTCACCCAGGTTGCCTACGGTCCCCCTGCCACTGACGTCCAACAGAAGCCTGGGTAAATGGAACACATCACGCTCCTCCTCGGAATCGTGATCGTCACCGCTCTCGTGTTCGATTTCACGAACGGTTTCCACGACACCGCCAACGCGATGGCCACCACCATCTCGACCGGCGCACTCAAGCCCAAGGTCGCGGTGGCCATGTCCGCCGCGCTCAACCTTGTCGGCGCCTTCCTCTCGGTGGAGGTCGCCAACACGATCTCCAAAGGCCTCGTCGACGAATCCGGCATCCAGCCAGAAGTGATCTTCGCCGCCCTCGTCGGCGCGATCCTCTGGAACCTGGTGACGTGGCTCGTCGGACTCCCGTCCAGCTCCTCGCACGCCCTCATGGGCGGCCTGGTCGGCGCCACCATCGCCTCCGCCGGTACCGGCGCCGTGCACGGGGACGTCCTGGTCGGCAAGGTGCTCCTGCCCGCCGTCGCCGCCCCGATCGTCGCCGGCCTGGCCGCGATGTTCGCCACCCGGCTGTCGTACAAACTCAGTGGCAACGCCGACACCAAGGCCACCAAGAAGGGCTACCGCGCCGGCCAGATAGCCTCCGCGGGCTTGGTCTCGCTGGCCCACGGCACCAACGACGCGCAGAAGACGATGGGCATCATCACCCTGGCCCTGGTCGCCGGTGGCGCCGTCGCTCCCGACTCCGACCCGCCGGTCTGGGTCATCCTCTCCGCCGGTCTGGCCATCGCGCTCGGCACCTACCTGGGCGGCTGGCGCATCATCCGCACGATGGGCAAGGGTCTGACCGACCTCCAGCCGCGGCAGGGCTTCGCCGCCCAGACCAGCGCGGCGACGGTCATCCTGGCCTCCTCGCACATCGGTTTCTCCCTCTCCACCACGCACTCGGTCTCCGGTTCCGTGATGGGCGCCGGTCTCGGCCGCAAGGGCGGTGTGGTCCGCTGGTCCACCGCCAAGCGGATGGTCGTCGCCTGGGTCCTCACGCTGCCCGCCGCCGCCCTGGTCGGCGCGCTCGCCGAATGGGTGACCGGTTTCGGCGCCTGGGGCACCACGCTGGTCGCCGTGTTCCTGGTCGTTTCGAGCTTCGCGATCTGGCGCCGCTCGCGCCGCGAGGTCATCGACCACACCAACGTGAACGACACCGAGGAGCCCGCCGGTGTGGTGACCGCGGCCATCGCCGCCGTCACCCCGCCCCCGGCCGGCACCGTGGCCGAAGGCCTCACGGCCACCATCCCGGCTCCGGCCGAGCCCACGGCGAGCACGTCCGCGCCGTCCCCCGTGGCCTGAGAACCGAAGGAACAAACAGCATGCACATCGACTGGTCAGCCCTCGGCTCCGTCTTCGGGGTCAGCCTCGGAGTGACCGTGGCCCTCGTCGCCCTCTTCACCCTCGGCGTCGCCGGCCTCTCCAAGAAGGAGTCCGCCCAGGGCGGATCCGCGGTCGCGGCGGCCACCGGCGCGTACGTCTGCTTCGCGGCCTGCGCCGCGGCGGTGGTGTACGGCATCTCCCTGATCATCACCAAGTAACCCGGCAGGCGCCGCCCGGAACCGGGCCGCGCCGAGCGGTACCGCGCGTGGGGTGCGGGACGGATCACCGTCCCGCACCCCACGCGTATGCCGTCCCGCCCCCACGCGTATGTGGGCCTGCGCACACTGTCCCTCCGCAGGTCAACAGCCAGTTGACGGCCGTTCTCACCCCGTGGTGGACTGCCGGAGCCAAGTACGGCGGCATGAGAGGAAGCCGGTGCGAATCCGGCGCGGTCCCGCCACTGTCATCGGGGAAGAAACTCCCCGGGAGCCAGGAACTCTCACCGCCGGTCTCGTCGAACCAGGGCGTGGACACCCTGAGTGAGGACATATCGCCATGCGCGGCTGCCCGTTGCCCGTTTCGCTGAGTACGAGGGTTCCGCTCCACCCCACGGCCGGCTGACCCCGTGCGTGCCGATCGCGTCTTCGCGTACGGCGCCGCCGCCGGCCTCCTCGGCGACCTGCTGCTCGGCGATCCCCGCCGGGGGCATCCGGTCGCCGCGTTCGGGCGGGCCGCCGCGGCCGTGGAGCGGACACTGTGGCGCGACCACCGCGGGTGGGGCGCCCTGCACACCGCCATCTGCGTCGGCGGCGCCACCGGACTCGCCGCGCTCGCGAGCCATGGCGTACGCGGTTCACGCACCGCCTCCGTCGCCCTGACCGCCGCCGCCACCTGGGCCGTCGTCGGGGGAACCTCCCTCGGCCGCGAGGCGCGGGCGGTCGGCGGCGCGCTCGCGGCCGGTGACCTCGACGCGGCCCGGGAGCGGCTGCCGCATCTGTGCGGACGCGATCCTCAGGCGCTGGACGCCGACGGCGTCGCGCGCGCCGTCGTCGAGTCCGTCGCCGAGAACACCTCCGACGCCGTCGTGGGCGCCCTGGTCTGGGGCGCCGTCGGCGGAGTGCCGGGACTCGTCGCCTTCCGCGCCGTGAACACGCTCGACGCGATGGTCGGACACAAGTCCCCCCGTCACCGGCGCTACGGCTGGGCCTCCGCCCGGCTCGACGACGTCGCCGGCTGGCCCGGAGCCCGGCTGACCGCCGTCCTCGCGGCCGTGGCCGGATCCGACCCACGCGGTGCCGTACGTGCCTGGCGCGCGGACGCCCGCAAGCATCCGAGCCCCAACGCCGGGCCCGTGGAGGCCTCGTTCGCGGGCGCGCTCGGCGTGCGGCTCGGCGGCACCCTCTCGTACGGCGGACGCGTCGAGCACCGGCCCGTGCTCAACGGCGCGGGGCGCGCCGTCCACGTCCACGACATCGAACGGGCCGTACGGCTGTCCCGGCGCGTCGGCTGGCTCGCGCTCGGCGTGAGCGCCGCCGGACGGGCTCTGCTCGCCGGAACCGGACGGGATTCGTCCACCAGGAAGGGACGCACCGCATGAGCGGCGGGCTGCTGATCGCCGGGACCACCTCGGACGCCGGCAAGAGTGTCGTGACCGCCGGGATCTGCCGGTGGCTGGCGCGCCAGGGCGTCAAGGTCGCGCCCTTCAAGGCGCAGAACATGTCCCTGAACTCGTTCGTGACGCGCGAGGGCGCCGAGATCGGGCGGGCGCAGGCCATGCAGGCGCAGGCCGCCCGCGTGGAACCGACCGCGCTGATGAATCCCGTGCTCCTCAAGCCGGGCGGCGACCGCACCAGTCAGGTCGTCCTGATGGGCAAGCCGGTGGGCGAGATGAGCGCGCGCGGGTTCTTCGGGACGGCCGGGTCCGTGACGGACCCCTCGCCGGGCGCCGTGTCGTCCGGCGACCGGCTGCGCGGGGGTCGCCAGGAAGCACTCCTGGCGACCGTCCTCGACTGTCTGGCTCAGTTGCGGGGCACGTATGACGCGGTGATCTGTGAGGGAGCCGGCAGCCCGGCCGAGATCAATCTGCGGCGCACCGACATCGTGAACATGGGGGTGGCGCGCAACGCGGGACTTCCCGTGCTCGTCGTCGGCGACATCGACCGGGGCGGGGTGTTCGCCTCGTTCTTCGGGACGGTCGCGCTGCTGTCACCCGAGGACCAGGCGCTCGTCGCCGGGTTCCTCGTCAACAAGTTCCGGGGCGACGTCAGTCTGCTGGAGCCCGGGCTCGACATGCTGCACGGCCTGACCGGGCGGCGCACCTACGGCGTCCTGCCCTTCCAGCACGGACTCGGCATCGACGAGGAGGACGGCCTGCGCGTCTCGCTGCGCGGGGCCGTCCGCGAGTCGGCCGTCTCCTCCCCCGTCGGCGAGGACATCCTGCGGGTCGCCGTCTGCGCGGTCCCGCTGATGTCCAACTTCACCGACGTGGACGCGCTGGCCGCCGAACCGGGTGTCGTCGTGCGGTTCGTGGACCGGCCCGAGGAGCTGGCCGACGCGGACCTGGTCGTCGTGCCCGGGACCCGGGGCACCGTGAAGGCGCTCCGGTGGCTGCGCGAGCGCGGCCTCGCGGACGCGATCGCGCGCCGGGCCGCCGAGGGACGGCCGGTCCTCGGCGTCTGCGGCGGCTACCAGCTCCTCGGAGAGCACATCGAGGACGACGTCGAATCCCGCGCCGGTCATGTCGAGGGTCTCGGACTCCTCCCCGTACGCGTGAGGTTCGCGCGGGAGAAGACCCTGGCACGGCCGGTCGGGGAGGCCCTCGGCGAGCACGTCGAGGGGTACGAGATCCATCACGGAGTCGCCGAGGTGACCGGTGGCGAGGCGTTCTTCTCCGATGAGCACGGACACAGCCTGGACGGGTGCCGGGCCGGCGCCGTCTGGGGCACGCACTGGCACGGCTCGCTGGAGTCGGACGGTTTCCGGCGGGCGTTCCTGCGCGAGGTGGCCGCCGCCGCGGGCCGCCGCTTCGTACCGGCCCCCGGCACGTCGTTCGCGGCGCTGCGCGAGGAACAGCTCGACCTGCTCGGCGACCTGATCGAGGAACACGCGGACACGGACGCGCTGTGGCGGCTCATCGAGTCCGGCGCGCCGCAAGGACTGCCCTTCATTCCACCGGGAGCACCCGTATGAGCACAGTGTTGTTGTTGTCGACCGCCGACACGGATCTGCTGGCGGCCCGCGCCAGTGGTGCCGGTTACCGGATCGGCAATCCGACCCGGGTGGACGTCACGGGCGAACTCCCCGCGCTCGTCGAGGGCGCGGACCTGGCCGTCGTGCGGCTGCTCGGTGGCAAGCGGGCCTGGGAGGACGGGCTGGCCTTCCTGAAGGCGTCCGGGATCCCGACGGTGCTGCTGGGCGGCGAGTCCGTCCCGGACGCCGAGCTGATGGCCGAGTCGTCGGTGCCCGCGGGTGTCGTCGCGGAGTCGCTGCGCTATCTCGTCGAGGGCGGTCCGGCCAACCTCGCCGAGCTGGCCCGCTTCCTCTCGGACACCGTGCTGCTCACGGGCGAGGGCTTCGAGGAGCCGCGGAAGTCGGCGGAGTTCGGCGTCCACGGCGAGCGTGCCTTCGTCGAGGGCCGCCCGACCGTCGGCGTGCTGTTCTACCGGGCCCACGAGCTGTCCGGGAACACCGCGTTCGTGGACACGCTGTGCGACGCGATCGAGGCGCGCGGCGCCAACGCCCTCGCCGTGTACTGCGGTTCGCTGCGCGGAGCCGACCCGGGGCTGTACGAGATCCTCGGCCGGGCCGACGCGCTCGTCGCCACCGTCCTCGCGGCGGGCGGCACCCACGCCTCCGAGGCGTCCGCGGGCGGCGACGAGGAGGCGTGGGACATCGGGGCGCTCGCCGACCTCGACATCCCCGTCCTCCAGGGTCTCTGCCTGACCTCGTCGAAGAGCGCCTGGGACGCGTCGGACGCGGCCCTGTCCCCCATGGACGCGGCGATGCAGGTCGCGATCCCGGAGTTCGACGGCCGTCTCATCACGGTGCCCTTCTCCTTCAAGGAGCAGGGACCGGACGACGTCCCGGTGTACGTCGCCGACCCCGAGCGGGCCGCGCGGGTCGCCGGGATCGCCCTGCGGCACGCCCAGTTGAAGCACAAGCCGAACGCGGAGAAAAAACTCGGGATCGTCTTCACCGCCTACCCGACCAAGCACTCGCGGGTCGGTAACGCGGTCGGTCTCGACACGCCCGCCTCCGCGGTACGGGTCCTCGACGCGCTCCGTGACGCGGGCTACTCCCTCACCGAATACCCGGACAACGGCGACGAGTTGATCCACCGGCTGATCGCGGCCGGCGGTCACGACGTGGAGTGGCTGACCGAGGAGCAGCTCGCCGCCGCTCCCGCGCGGGTGCCGCTCGCGGACTACCGGGCCTGGTTCGAGACGCTCGACCCCGCTCTGCGCGAGGGCATGCTGGAGGCCTGGGGCGAACCGCCGGGTTCCCTCTACGTCGACGGCGACGACATCGTCCTCGCCTGCCTGGAGTTCGGCAACGTCGTCGTGATGATCCAGCCTCCGCGCGGCTTCGGCGAGAACCCGATCGCGATCTACCACGACCCGGACATGCCGCCCTCGCACCACTACATGGCCGCCTACCGCTGGCTGGAGAACAGTTTCGGCGCGGACGCGGTCGTGCACATGGGCAAGCACGGCACGATGGAGTGGCTGCCCGGCAAGGGACTCGGGCTCAGCGGCGGCTGCGCGCCCGACGCCGTCCTCGGCGAACTCCCCCTGGTCTACCCGTTCATCGTCAACGACCCCGGCGAGGGCACCCAGGCCAAGCGCCGCGGGCACGCCACCGTGGTCGACCACCTCGTGCCGCCGATGGCGCGCGCGGACACCTACGGTGACCTCGCGAAGCTGGAACAGCTCCTCGACGAGTACGCGCTGGTCTCCGACCTGGACCCGACGAAGGCCCCGGCGGTCCGCGCGCAGATCTGGACGCTGGTCAAGGCGGCCGAGCTCCACCACGACCTGCATGTCGACGAGCAGCCGGGCGACGACGACTTCGACTCCTTCGTCATGCACATCGACGGCTACCTCTGCGAGATCAAGGACGTGCAGATCCGCGACGGCCTGCACATCCTGGGCGGCGGCCCGGAGGCCGAGCCGCGGGTGAACCTCGTGCTCGCCGTGCTGCGCGCCTCGCAGGTGTGGGGCGGCGCGGCGAACGCGCTGCCGGGTCTCCGGGCCTGTCTCGCCGAGTACTTCGGCCTGGTGGAGAAGGAGCTGCTCGCCGAGCCGGGCGCTCCGGTGAAGGTGTCGGTCGAGCTGACGGACCTGGTCGAGGGCCCGGCCCGTACGGCGGCCGACGCGATCGACCTGCTGGAGCAGTTGTGCCGCCGGGCGGCGCTGGGCATGGAGGAGCGTGGCTGGGACACGGCGGCCGTGCCCGCGCTCGTGCGCGAGGTGCTGGGCACCGAACTCCCCGACGCCGTCGCGGTGCTGGAGTTCGCCTGCCGCGAGGTCGTGCCGCGGCTCGCCCGGACGACGGACGAGATCGGGCACATCCTCAAGGCCCTGAACGGCGGTTACGTCCCGGCGGGCCCCTCGGGCTCACCGACCCGCGGGCTCGTCAACGTCCTGCCGACCGGCCGCAACTTCTACTCGGTCGACCCCAAGGCCATTCCGTCCCGGCTCAGTTGGGAGGTCGGCCAGTCGCTCGCGGACTCCCTCGTCCAGCGGTATCTGCAGGACACCGGCGCCTACCCGACGTCGGTCGGACTGACGGTGTGGGGCACGTCCGCCATGCGCACCCAGGGCGACGACATCGCGGAGATCCTCGCGCTGCTGGGCTGCCGTCCGGTGTGGGACGACGCGTCGCGCCGGGTCACCGGCTTCGAGATCGTCCCGCTCGACGAGCTCGGCCGCCCGCGCATCGACGTCACGGTGCGCATCTCCGGCTTCTTCCGGGACGCGTTCCCGCACGTCGTCGGTCTGCTCGACGACGCGGTGCGCGCGGTCGCCGAGCTGGACGAGCCCGCCGACCGGAACTACGTGCGCAAGCACGCCGACGAGGACACCGCCGAGCACGGTGACCGGCGGCGCGCGACGGCCCGTATCTTCGGCTCCAAGCCGGGCGCGTACGGCGCGGGTCTGCTGCCGCTGATCGACGCCCGCAACTGGCGCTCCGACGCCGACCTCGCCGAGGTGTACGCCGTCTGGGGCGGCTACGCCTACGGGCGCGGGCTCGACGGGCGGGCGGCGCGCGGGGACATGGAGACGGCGTTCAAGCGCATCGCGGTGGCGGCGAAGAACGTCGACACCCGCGAGCACGACCTCGTCGACGCCGACGACTACTTCCAGTACCACGGCGGCATGGTCGCGATGGTCCGCCATCTGACGGGCACCAGCCCCGAGGCGTACGTCGGTGACTCGGCCGTCCCCGACCAGGTCAAGACCCGCACACTGGGCGAGGAGACCCACCGCGTCTTCCGTGCCCGGGTGGTCAACCCGCGCTGGATGGCCGCGATGCGCCGCCACGGCTACAAGGGCGCCTTCGAGATGGCGGCGACCGTCGACTACCTCTTCGGCTACGACGCCACGGCCGGGGTCGTGGACGACTGGATGTACGAGAAGCTCAGCGCGGAGTACGTCTTCGACGCGGAGAACCGGGACTTCATGAAGAAGTCCAACCCGTGGGCCCTGCGCGGGATCACGGAGCGGCTGCTGGAGGCGGCGGACCGGGGGCTGTGGGCGGAGCCGGACGCGGACACGCTGGAGCGGCTGCGCGCCACCTATCTGGAGCTCGAAGGCGACTTGGAGGGCGACGACCAGTGAGTACCCCGTTCCCGTTCACGGCTGTTGTCGGCCAGGACGACCTGCGGCTCGCGCTGCTGCTGAACGCCGTGTCGCCCGCCGTGGGCGGTGTGCTGGTGCGCGGCGAGAAGGGCACCGCCAAGTCGACGGCGGTGCGCGCCCTTTCGGCGCTGCTGCCGGAGGTCGCCGTCGTACCCGGGTGCCGTTTCTCGTGCGACCCGGCCGCTCCCGACCCGGCGTGCCCGGACGGGCCGCACGAGACGGCGGCCGGAGCGCAACGCCCGGCCCGTATGGTCGAGTTGCCCGTCGGCGCGTCCGAGGACCGGCTGGTGGGCGCCCTCGACATCGAGCGGGCGCTCGCGGAGGGCGTGAAGGCCTTCGAGCCGGGCCTACTGGCCGACGCACACCGCGGGATTCTCTACGTCGACGAAGTGAACCTGCTGCACGACCACTTGGTCGACCTGCTGCTGGACGCCGCCGCGATGGGCGCCTCGTACGTGGAACGCGAGGGTGTCTCCGTACGGCATGCCGCGCGGTTCCTGCTCGTCGGGACGATGAACCCCGAAGAGGGCGAGCTGCGGCCGCAGTTGCTCGACCGGTTCGGGCTGACCGTCGAGGTGGCCGCCTCACGGGAACCCGATCAGCGGGTCGAGGTCGTGCGGCGCAGGCTCGCCTACGACGACGACCCGGTCGGCTTCGCCGCGCGCTGGGCCGACGAGGAGGCCGCCGTGCGGGCCCGGATCGTGGCGGCCCGCGCGCTGCTGCCCTCCGTGCGCCTCGGCGACGGGCCGCTGCGGCAGATCGCGGCGACCTGCGCGGCCTTCGAAGTGGACGGCATGCGCGCCGACATCGTGATGGCCCGGACCGCGACCGCGCTCGCCGCGTGGGCGGGACGCACCGAGGTGATCGCCGAGGACGTGCGGCAGGCGGCGCTGCTCGCGCTGCCGCACCGGCGGCGGCGCAACCCGTTCGACGCGCCCGGACTCGACGAGGACAAGCTCGACGAGACGCTGGAGGAGTTCGCGGGCTCGGACGACACCTCCGGCGAGGGTCCCTCCGACGACGACCCGGACCCGGATCCGGACGGGCCCGGCGGGGGCGGGCAGCCGCCGCAGGACGGGCCGGACGACGGTTCCCCCGCCGGTGACGTCCCGGCGCAGGGCGAGCCGTCGGACGACGGGCAGGCGCCGGCCGGGCAGGGCGCCGGCGAGCGGTCCCCCGTACGGGCCGCCGAGCCGTTCCGCACGAAGGTGCTCAGCGTGCCCGGACTCGGCGAGGGCGCGGCCGGGCGGCGTTCGCGCGCGCGGACCGAGCACGGCCGCACGACCGGGTCGCGGCGGCCCCGCGGGGCGCTCACCAAGCTGCACCTGGCGGCGACCGTGCAGGCCGCCGCCCCGCACCAGCTGGCGCGCGGCCGGTCGGGCCGCGGTCTGGTCGTACGGCGGGACGATCTGCGCCAGGCGACCCACGAGGGCCGTGAGGGCAACCTCGTGCTGTTCGTCGTGGACGCTTCCGGCTCGATGGCGGCGCGGCAGCGGATGGGCGCGGTCAAGGGCGCCGTGCTGTCGCTGCTGCTCGACGCCTACCAGCGGCGGGACAAGGTGGGTCTGGTGACCTTCCGCGGTTCGGCCGCCGAGGTCGCGCTGCCGCCCACCTCCTCGGTGGACGCCGCCGCGTCCCGGCTGGAGTCGCTGCCGACGGGCGGCCGGACGCCGCTCGCGGCCGGGCTGCTGCGGGCGCACGAGGTGCTGCGCGTCGAGCGGCTGCGGGACTCCGCGCGGCGGCCGCTGGTCGTCGTGGTGACCGACGGACGGGCCACGGGCGGGCCGGAGCCGGTCGCGACGGCCGGGCGCGCTGCACGGCTGTTCGCGGCCGGCGGGGTCGCGTCCGTGGTCGTCGACTGCGAGACGGGGCCGGTACGGCTCGGGCTCGCGGGGCAGCTCGCGGGGGAACTGGGCGGCACGCCGGTGACCCTGGACGAGCTGCGGGCCGATTCCATCGCCGGTCTCGTCCGGGACGTGCAGGGTGTGCAGGGGACTTCGAGGAGGGCCGCGTAGTGCCGCAGGGACAGCCGAGTGTCGTACCGGACGACGGCCTGACGACCCGTCAGCGTCGTAACCGGCCGCTGGTCGTCGTGCACACGGGGATCGGCAAGGGCAAGTCCACCGCCGCGTTCGGGCTCGCGCTGCGCGCCTGGAACCAGGGGTGGCCCATCGGGGTGTTCCAGTTCGTCAAGTCGGCGAAGTGGAAGGTCGGCGAGGAGAACGCGCTGCGCGTGCTCGGCGCCTCCGGCGAGGGCGGCAGCGTCGACTGGCACAAGATGGGCGAGGGCTGGTCCTGGGTCCAGCGCGACGCCCAGATGGACAACGAGGAGAAGGCCCGCGAGGGCTGGGAGCAGGTCAAGCGCGACCTCGCCGCCGAGACGTACAAGCTGTACGTGCTCGACGAGTTCGCGTACCCGATGCACTGGGGCTGGATCGACACCGACGAGGTCGTCGCGGTGCTGCGGGACCGGCCGGGCACCCAGCACGTGGTGATCACCGGCCGCAACGCCCCCGAGAAGCTGGTGGACCTCGCCGACCTCGTGACCGACATGTCCAAGGTCAAGCATCCGATGGACGCGGGCCAGAAGGGCCAGAGAGGCATCGAGTGGTGATGTCCTCCGTTCCCCGGCTCGTCATCGCCGCGCCCTCCTCGGGCAGCGGCAAGACCACCGTCGCCACGGGGCTGATGGCCGCCTTCGCCGCGCGGGGGCTCGCCGTGTCCCCGCACAAGGTGGGGCCGGACTACATCGACCCCGGGTATCACGCGCTCGCCACCGGGCGTGTGGGACGGAATCTCGACGCCTACCTGTGCGGCGCGGAGCTGATCGGGCCGCTGTTCGCGCACGGGGCGCGCGGGTGCGATCTCGCTGTCGTCGAAGGCGTGATGGGGCTGTACGACGGTGCCGCGGGCGAGGGGGAACTCGCGTCCACGGCCCATGTGGCGAAGCTGCTGCGGGCACCGGTGGTGCTGGTCGTCGACGCGTCCTCGCAGTCGCGGTCCGTGGCCGCACTGGTGCACGGGTTCGCCTCCTGGGACCCCGAGGTGCGGGTTGCCGGAGTGATCCTCAACAAGGTGGGGTCCGAGCGGCACGAGGCCATGCTCCGGGAGGCGCTGGAGGCGTCCGGGGTACCGGTGCTGGGGGTGCTGCGAAGGGCTCCGCAGGTCGATACGCCGTCGCGCCATCTGGGGCTGGTACCGGTCGCAGAGCGGCGTTCGGACGCGGTCGAGGCCGTCGCGGCGATGGCGGAGCAGGTACGCGCCGGGTGTGATCTGGACGCGCTCATGGCGCTGGCCCGGAGCGCCGGTGCGTTGCCGGGGGCGGCGTGGGACGCGGCCGAGGCCGTTGCCCTGCCCACCCACGACCACCCGGCTCGCTCGGCTCGCTCGGCCCAGGAGCGCACGCCCGTCGTGGCGGTCGCCGGCGGGGAGGCGTTCACCTTCTCCTACGCCGAGCACGCCGAGCTGCTCACCGCCGCCGGAGCCGAGGTCGTCACCTTCGATCCGCTACGGGACCAGCAACTGCCCGAAGGGACGCGCGGGTTGGTCATCGGCGGCGGGTTCCCCGAGATGTACGCACCCGAGCTGTCCGCCAACGAGCCGCTGCGCAAGGCCGTGGCCGAGCTGGCGTTCGGCGGGGCGCCGGTCGCGGCCGAGTGCGCCGGACTGCTGTATCTGGCCCGGGAACTCGACGGGCAGCCCATGTGCGGGGTCATCGACGCGAAGGCCCGGATGCACGAGCGGCTCACCCTCGGCTACCGGGACGCGGTGGCGGTCAGCGACAGCGTGCTCGCCGTGGCCGGCACCCGGATGCGCGGGCACGAGTTCCACCGGACCGTCGTGGAGCCCGGCGCCGGGGCGTCTCCCGCCTGGGGGGTGCGCGCCCCCGAGCGGCGCGTCGAAGGTTTCGTGCAGCACGGCGTGCACGCGAGTTATCTGCACACGCACTGGGCGTCCGAGCCCGGTGTGACCCGTCGGTTCGTCGAGAGGTGCCTGACGTCATGAGCAGCAAGCTGATCGGGGTCGGGGTCGGCCCCGGCGACCCGGAGCTGGTGACCGTCAAGGGCGTCAACGCCCTGCGCGCCGCGGACGTCGTCGTCGTCCCCGTCATGGCTGCGCCGGACGGGAAGGACGGCGGCGAGCGGGGACGGGCCGAGGCGACCGTCCTGCACTACGTGCCCGAGGAGAAGGTCCTCCGGGTCGTGTTCGCGCTCAACGAGCGGAGCGACCGGGGCCGGCGCGAAGCAGCCTGGGACGCCGCCGGCGCGCGGGTCGCGGACCTGCTCGGCCGGCACGCCACGGTCGCCTTCGCCACCATCGGCGACCCCAACGTGTACTCGACCTTCACCTATCTCGCCCACACGATCGGGGAGCTGGTTCCCGGCACGGTCGTGGAGACGGTGCCGGGCATCACCGCGATGCAGGACCTCGCCGCGCGCTCGGGGGCCGTTCTCACCGAGGGGACCGAGCCGCTCACGCTCGTCCCGGTGACCGCGGGGGCGACCGTGCTCAAGGACGCGCTGAACGGGCCCGGCACGGTGGTCGCGTACAAGTTCGGGCGGCAGGCCGCCGAGGTGGCCGAGGCACTGCGGGACAGCGGGCGGATCGACGACGCCGTCTGGGGGTCGGCGCTCGGTCTGGAGGACGAGTCGATCCGTCCGGCCGCCGAGCTCGACGGGGAGCCGCTCCCGTACCTCTCGACGCTCATCGCGCCCGCGCGCCGCGACGGGAAACGCGGCGGCAAACTGTGACCCGCGCCCACCCGGCGGCACCCGCGCCGCGTCCGGAGGACCGCACCGTCCCGGCGGCACCCGCGCCACGCTCGGCGGAACGCGCCCGCCCGGCGGCTTTCGCGCCGGATCCGGCGGTCCGTACGGGCTCAGCCCGCGAGGCCCACCACCAGCCAGATGAAGGCCACGCCCGCCACCGTGCACAGCAGGGTCGAACGGGCGGGGTGCTCGTGGTGTGCCTCCGGGAGGATCTCGGCGGCGGCGAGGTAGAGGAGCACGCCGCCGAAGAGTCCGAGGTAGCCGCCGAGCAGCGGCTCGGGGATGGTGAAGAAGAGCGTCGAGGCGGCGCCGATCATGGGGGCCGCCGCGTCCGCGTACAGCATGAGCAGGGCCTTGCGCCGGGCGTTCCCGTACAGGCTCGCGATCGTGTACGTGTTGAAGCCGTCCGCGAAGTCGTGGGCGATCACCGCGAGGGACACCGCGAGTCCCATGCCCCCGCCGACCTGGAAGGCGGCGCCGATCGCGACGCCGTCCATCGCGCTGTGGCCGACCATGGCACCGGCCGCCGTGAGGCCCACCTCGGGCGCCCGTCCGTCGTGCTCCTCGCCGCCGTGCGCGGCCTGGCGGTGGGCGAGGAGACGTTCGACCAGATGGGCCAGCAGGAAGCCGGCCACGAAGAGGAGCAGCGCGGCCGGTACGCCGAACACCTCGGTGCCCGCCGCGGCCAGCGCCTCCGGCAGCAGGTCGAGGCCGACCACCCCGAGCATCAGGCCCCCGGCCAGGCCGAGCACCAGATGACGGCGGTCGGTCACCCGCTGCGCCGTCCAGCCGCCGACCAGCGTCATCAGGAACGCGCCGAGCGCGACGAGGACCGCCATAGGCCCTTGCTATCCGATGCACCCCCCTTCGCGCACCCGGGGCGACGGCCCCGCGCCCACCGAAGCCTTCGCAGCACCCCTGATTTTTCGTAGGAGAGGACCGATTCCCATGGCCGATGCCCCCACCGGCAAAGTGACCTTCGTCGGTGCCGGCCCCGGCGCCGCCGACCTGCTGACGTTCCGCGCCGCGCGCGCCATCGCCGAGGCCGACGTCGTGATCTGGGCGGCCAGCCTGGTGCAGGCCGAGGTCCTCGGCCACGCGCGCGAGGGCGCCGAGATCCTCGACTCCGCGACGATGTCGCTGGAGGACGTCGTCGCCGTCTACGAGCGGGCCCACGCCGAGGGCCTGCGGGTGGCGCGGATCCACTCCGGCGACCCCGCCTTGTGGGGCGGGACGCAGGAGCAGGTCGACCGGTGCGCCGAGCTCGGTATCGAGACCGAGATCGTGCCGGGTGTCTCGTCCTTCTCCGCCGTGGCCGCGCTCGCGCAGCGCGAGCTGACGATCCCCGAGGTCGCGCAGTCCGTGATCCTCACCCGGCTCGGCGGCGGCAAGACGCCGATGCCGCCCGGGGAGGAGGTACGGGAGTTCGCGAAGCACGGCACGACGATGGCGCTGTTCCTGTCGGCGGCCCGCAGCGGCCAGCTCGTGCGAGAACTGCTGGAGGGCGGCTATCCGACGACCACGCCGGTCGTGGTCGCCTACCAGGCGACCTGGCCGGAGGAGCTGATCGTGAAGTGCACGATCGGCACGCTGGAGGAGACCGTCAAGGAGCACAAGCTCTGGAAGCACACCCTCTTCCTGGTCGGCCCGGCCCTCGACGCGAGCGGCACCCGCTCGCACCTCTACCACCCCGGTCACTTCCACGGCTTCCGCAAGGCCGACCCCGAGGCGCGGGCCGAGCTGCGTGCCGCGCGCCGGAGCGGTGCGGGCGGCGCGCAGGGCCCCGCGTCGTGAGCGTGGACGTCATGGGCGCGGCGGGCCGGCCGGCCGGCGCGACGGGAGGATCCGCCGGTCCGGTGGACCGCTCCGGCGTGATCACCGTCGTCGGTACGGGCACGGGGGTGCCGCTGTCCCCGGACGCCGGGGCTGTGCTCGCCGGGGCCGGGCTGGTCGTGGGCGCCCGGCGGCATCTGGCGGCGGCCCGGCTGCCGGAACGGGCGGAGCAGGTGGTGCTCGGGCCGCTGGCACCCGCCCTGGACCGCATCGAGCGGTACACGGACGGCGGGGCGCGCGGGGGCCCGGTCGTGGTGCTCGCGTCGGGCGACCCGGGGTTCTTCGGGATCGTGCGGGCGCTCGCGGAGCGGTTCGGGACCGGGCGTCTCGACGTCCGCCCCGGTGTCTCCTCGGTGGCGACCGCGTTCGCCCGGCTCGGGCTGCCCTGGGACGACGCGGTCGTGGTCAGCGCGCACGGCCGTGATCCGCGGACGGCCGTCCAGGTCTGCCGGTCGCGGCCCAAGGTCGCCGTGCTGACCGCTCCCGGGTCCGGTCCGGCCGAGCTGGGCGCCGCCCTCGCCGACGCGGGCGCGGAGCGCGAACTGGTCGTGGCGAGCGCCCTCGGCGACCCGGAGCACGAGCGCGTCGAGCGGGTCACGCCCGCCGAGGCCGCCGCCCGCGACTGGGGTCCGGCGGTCAGTGTCGTGCTGTGCCTGGACGCGTCGCGGTCCCTGGCTCCCGTGCGGACCGTCGCCGGTCCGACGGCCGGTCCCGGCCGATGGGCCCTGGACGAGAGCGAGTTCGCCCACCGCGACTCGATGATCAGCAAGTTCGAGGTGCGGGCGCTGGTGCTGGCCCGGATCGGGCCGCGGCTCGGCGACCTGGTCTGGGACATCGGCGCGGGCTCGGGGTCCGTCGCCGTGGAGTGCGCGCGGTTCGGCGCCGCGGTGACCGCGGTCGAGAAGACCCCGGACGGCTGCGACCGGGTCCGTGCCAACGCGGCTGCGCACGGCGTGGACGTAAGGGTCGTGCAGGGGGCCGCGCCCGGCGTGCTGTCCGGCCTGGACGGTTCCCACGATCCGGACGCGGTCTTCATCGGCGGCGGCGGGCGTGAACTGCCCGAGATCGTCTCGGTGTGCGCGCGCCGGGCCCGGCGGGCCGTCGTGATCGCGATGGCCTCGCTCGACCGGGTGCCGGCCGCCCGGGACGCGCTCACCGCCGCCGGGTTCACCTGCGACGGCGTGCTGTTGCAGTCCTCGCGGCTTGCTCCGCTGCCGGGCGGGGTCTCCCGGCTCGCGGCGGCCAATCCCGTCTTTGTGCTGTGGGGCGTCCGGCCTCCGGCCCGTACCGAAGGAGTTCCCCAGTGATCGGCCTGATTTCCGCCACGGCGGCGGGCGCGGCGGCCCGTGACCGGCTCGCCGCGGCCTGGTCCACGCGTACCCGGGTGTACGACGGGCCCGTGGCGGACGCCGTGCGGCGGGCCTTCGCGGAGTGCGACCAGGTGGTGTGCTTCCTCGCCACGGGCGCGGTCGTACGGCTCGTCGCGCCGCTGCTCTCGGACAAGGGGTCGGACCCCGGGGTGGTGTGCGTCGACGAGGCGGGACGGTTCGCCGTGTCGCTGGTCGGCGGCCACGCGGGCGGGGCGAACGAACTCGCCCGTGAGGTGGGCGGGTTGCTGGGCGCCGAGCCGGTGGTGACGACGGCGACCGACGCGGTGGGGGTGCCCGGTCTCGACACCCTCGGCCTCCCGGTGGAAGGGGATCTCGCCGGGGTCTCGCGGGCCATGCTGGACGGCGAACCGGTGGTGCTGGAGCGGGAGTCGCCCTGGCCGCTGCCCGCGCTGCCGCCGAACGTGGGCAGTCCCGCGGCGCCGGGAGCCGCGGTCGTCCGGGTGAGCGACCGGGTCCGGGAGAGGGCCGCGGGCGAGGTCGTCCTGCGTCCGCCGTCCCTCGTCGTCGGTGTCGGCGCCTCCCGGGGCGCGCCCGTGGAGGAGGTCCTCGCGCTCGTCCGGGACGCGCTGCGCGAGGCCTCCCTCTCCGTGCGGTCGGTGGCCGGACTCGCCACCGTGGACGCCAAGTCCGAGGAGCCCGGAATCGTCGGGGCCGCCGGGCGCCTCGGGGTCCCGCTCGTCACGTACACCGCCGAGGAGCTGGCGGCGGTGACGGTCCCGAACCCCTCCGACGCACCCCTCGCCGCGGTGGGAACCCCGTCCGTGGCGGAGGCCGCCGCGCTGATGGGCGGCGGCGAACTCCTCGTACCCAAGCGGAAGTCGGTACGGGCGGACGGGCAGCCCGCGATGGCGACCTGCGCGGTGGTGCGCCGCCCGGCACGCGGCCGGCTCTCGGTCGTCGGCCTCGGCCCCGGGGCCCGCGATCTGCTCACCCCGCGGGCGACGGCGGAGCTGCGGCGGGCCGCGGTGCTCGTCGGTCTCGACCAGTACGTCGACCAGATCCGCGACCTGCTGCGGCCCGGCACCCTGATCCTGGAGTCGGGTCTCGGCGCCGAGGAGGAGCGGGCGCGCACGGCGGTGGCCGAGGCGCGCCGCGGACAGGCCGTCGCGCTGATCGGCAGCGGCGACGCGGGCGTGTACGCGATGGCGTCGCCCGCGCTGGCCGAGGCGTCCGACGACATCGACGTCGTCGGGGTGCCGGGGGTGACGGCGGCGCTCGCGGCCGGGGCGATCCTCGGCGCGCCGCTCGGCCACGACCATGTGTCGATCAGCCTGTCCGACCTGCACACTCCGTGGGAGGTCATCGAGCGCCGGGTGCGCGCGGCGGCCGAGGCCGACATCGTCGTGACCTTCTACAACCCGCGCAGCCGGGGCCGGGACTGGCAGCTCCCCCAGGCGCTCACGATCCTCGCGGAGCACCGGGCGGCGGCGACGCCGGTGGGTGTGGTGCGCAACGCCTCCCGCCCGGACGAGTCGAGCCGGGTCACGACGCTGGGGTCCCTGGATCCGGGAATCGTGGACATGATGACCGTGGTGACCGTCGGCAACACGGCGACCCGCGAGATCGCCGGGCGCATGGTGACACCGCGTGGCTACCGCTGGCAGAAGGAGGCCGAGTGAGCCCAGTGAGCGAGGTGTTCCCCGGGACCCGGGGTGTGCGCCTCGTCGAGAAGGAGTCCGTCCGGCGGCCGCTCACCCGCCCGGACACCTCGCGGCGTCCGCCTTCGGCGCGCGCTCTGCCCCACCCCTTTGTTCCGCGGGCCCACCCGGCCCCGAAGACCGCGCGGGCCGATCCGGCCCCGACGAACGCTGCGGCCCATCCGGCCGCCAAGGAGACATCGTGACCACCCCTCCCCCCGCGCTGCTCGTCGCCGGACACGGCACCCGCGACGAGGCCGGAGCCGAGGCCTTCCGTTCCTTCGTACGGGAACTGGGCCGCCGCCACCCCGAACTGCCCGTCGCCGGCGGGTTCATCGAGCTGTCGCCGCCGCCGCTCGGCGAAGCCGTCGGCGAACTCGTCGGACAGGGCGTACGGCGTTTCGCCGCCGTGCCGCTGATGCTGGTGTCGGCCGGGCACGCCAAGGGCGACATCCCGGCGGCGCTGGCCCGTGAGAAGGAGCGGCACCCCGGGATCTCGTACACGTACGGTCGTCCGCTGGGCCCGCATCCGTCGCTGCTCGCCGTGCTGGAGCGACGGCTGGACGAGGCCCTCGGCGACACTGCGACGACCCCTGAGGAGCGGGCCGAGGTGACCGTGCTCCTCGTGGGCCGCGGCTCCACCGACCCGGACGCCAACGCCGAGGTGCACAAGGCCGCGAGGCTGCTGTGGGAGGGCCGCGGGTACGCGGGCGTCGAGACCGCGTTCGTGTCCCTGGCGGCGCCGGACGTGCCCTCCGGCCTCGACCGCTGTGTGAAGCTGGGCGCGCGCAGGATCGTGGTCCTGCCCTACTTCCTGTTCACCGGCATCCTCCCGGACCGGGTACGGCGGCAGACGGAGGACTGGGCCGCCGCGCACCCCCGGGTCGAGGTGGGTTCCGCCGACGTCATCGGTCCCGAGCCCGAGCTCCTCGACCTGGTCATGGAGCGCTACCGGGAGGCCGTCGCGGGCGATCTGCGGATGAACTGCGACTCGTGCGTGTACCGGATCGCGCTGCCCGGCTTCGAGGACAAGGTGGGACTCCCCCAGCAGCCCCACTTCCACCCGGACGACGACGGGCACCACCATCACGGGGGACACGCGCATTCCCATGCCCACTGAAGAGGCCGCCGAGGGCGGACACGATCTGCGGCACCACGGGGACGCCGAGGTGCGCGACGACGGTTCCCAGCTGACCGATCTGGCCGTGAACGTCCGGGCCGACACCCCGCCCGCGTGGCTGCTGGACCGGATCGCCGCGTCGCTGCCGTCCCTCGCGGCCTACCCGGACGGGCGGGCCGCGCGGGCGGCGGTGGCGGCGCGGCACGGGCTGCCGGAGGAGCGGGTGCTGCTCACGGCGGGCGCGGCCGAGGCCTTCGTGCTGCTCGCGCGCGCCCTGAAGGTGCGCCGGCCGGTCGTGGTGCATCCGCAGTTCACGGAGCCCGAGGCCGCCCTGCGGGACGCCGGCCACACGGTGGGCCGGGTCCTGCTGCGTGAGGAGGACGGCTTCCGGCTCGATACGGCCGCCGTCCCCGAGGACGCCGATCTCGTAGTGATCGGCAATCCGACCAATCCGACATCGGTGCTGCACCCGGCCGGGACCATCGCCGGACTGGCCCGTCCCGGGCGGGTGCTGGTGGTCGACGAGGCGTTCATGGACGCGGTGCCGGGCGAACGCGAGACCCTGGCCGGGCGGACCGATGTCCCCGGTCTCGTCGTACTGCGCAGTCTCACGAAGACGTGGGGCCTGGCGGGGCTGCGGATCGGCTACGTACTCGCCGGTCCCGAGACGATCGCCCGGCTGGAGCGCGCCCAGCCGCTGTGGCCGGTGTCCACACCCGCGCTCGCGGCCGCGGAGGCGTGCGTGTCCTCGCAGGCGCTCGCGGAGGCGGCCCACGCGGCACGGCGGATCGCCAAGGACCGGGACCATCTGGTCGCGGGTCTGCGGGAGTTCGCCTGCACCGACGGGCTGCGGGTGGTGGAGCCAGCGGAGGGCTCCTTCGTCCTGGTCCGGCTGCCGCGGGCCGCCGGAGTGCGCCGCGTTCTTCGCGGTCTCGGGTTCGCGGTACGGCGCGGGGACACGTTCCCCGGACTCGGGGACGAGTGGCTGCGCATCGCGGTGCGGGACCGGGCGACGGTCAACCGGTTCCTTCAGGCCCTGGACCGGGCGATGACCGTCGGCGGGGACGGCGGTGGGGGCGGAACGGGGATCGTTCCGCCCCACCGGCCCCCGTCGCACGGGCCGCCCCCGCCCGGCCCGCGCCCGGAGTCGCCGCGGACCTCCGCCTCGGCCTGACCGGCTCGTTCCTCGGGCCCCGGACGTGCTGCGCCCGTTCGGCCGCTCCGGCGCTTGGGGAGCAAGGGTTCAGGCGCCCGCCGGGGCGAGGCCACCGTCAGTCGGTCCCATCGGTCCCATCGGTCCCATCGGTGCCGGGGCAGGGCCACCCTCGCCCCGGGCCGTGGCGCCCGTCGGCCGCAGCACACCCGGTACGGCGGCCTTCGCCCCCGAGCCGCACCCGAGCCGCACCAGGGGCGAGCCGACCGTCAGCCCCCGCGGCATCGGGGCACATCGGCCGTCAGCTGCGGCGGCGACGGGAGACGGCGACCGCTCCGCTGCCCGCGGCGAGCAGCGCCACCGCGCCGCCGGCCAGGTACGGCGTCATCGAACTGCCACCGGTCTCGGCGAGTCCGCCCTCCTCGCGAGCGCCCTGCGGGCTCGGCTCGGCCGCCGGCTCGGCTGTCGGCTCGGCGGACGCCGAGGGCTTGGCCGGCGCGGCCTCCCGAGCGGGCGCGGCCGGTGACTCGCAGGTGGCCTTCGCCAGGGTCACCGTGCCCTCGACCTCGGCCACGTTCAGCTTCAACGGGTTGACGGACACGTTCAGTTCGAGCGCCGACGCGGCGGCCGTACGCGAGGTGGTCCCGGTCTTGGAGAGGTCGAGCCGCACCTCACCGACCCCCGGCACCTTCACGTGCGTCGGGCCGCCCGTCGTCAGGGTGACCTTCTTGCCGAGAACCTTGACCGATCCCAGCAGGTTGGCGGTGGCGACGGGCTTCTTCCCGGCCTCGCAGGTCGCCTTCGAGGTCACGTCCTGGACCTCGATGAGCGACAGCAGCGGCAGCCCGGGGACATGGACGGCGGCGTGCGCGAGGCGGGTGGAGCCCTCGGCCTTCTCCGCGGAGACGGTGGCCTCGGCGGTGGCGACGTCCGCGCGCAGCACGCTGAACGGACGTCCGTGGTCGACGCCGTCCAACTCCGCGGTGAGCGCGGTCTTCTCGGCACTCCGCGGTGCCTGCACCTCGTTCAGGGAGACCTCGAGCGGGACGTTCACGGTCTTGTTGAGGAGGGACACGTCGAGTCCGGTGCGGAGCACGACGGCGCTCGCGCGGCCGTGGCCGTGGCCGTCACTCGCGTGCGCGGAGCCCGCGCCGGCCAGCGCGGCGGGACCCGCGGCGAGGACGGTGGCGGCCGCGGTGACCGCGAAACGGCGTGCGGGCATGCGGTGGTTGATGCTGTTCAAGGGTGGGACCCCCCTAGGAGAAAGCCTGGGACCCGGAAAGAATTACGCACTGAGAGTGAACAGTCAGGCACCTGAAGTGAGTTCACTCCATCGTGGGCTCTCCGCACGCGCCTTCGAATCCTTGGGCACGGTTGTTCTCCCCTGTCACTCGCTCACCCCATGAGGACGAACGCGCTGGTTGACGCCGCGGCTGGTGCGCGGTCGGCACGCCGGAGCGCCCGATGGTGCTCAACGAGCACGGCGCCCCGGCCGTCACGCTCCGTCAACCACGCCCGCCTCAGCCGACGATCCGCCCGTTCAGGACCACCCGTCGCGGATCCGCCAGGACCCGTACGTCGTCGCGCGGGTCCCCTGCGTAGACCACGAGGTCCGCCGGCGCCCCCTCGTCGAGACCGGGCCGCCCGAGCCAGCGCCGGGCGCCCCAGGCGGTGGCCGAGAGCGCCTCGACGGGCGGGATGCCGGCGGTGACGAGCTCGGCGACCTCGGCGGCGACGAGGCCGTGCGCGAGGGAGCCGCCCGCGTCGGTGCCCACGTAGACGGGGATTCCGGCGTCGTACGCGGCCCGCACGGTGTCGTAGCGACGCTCGTGGAGGCGTCGCATGTGCGCGGACCACTGGGGATACCTGGCCTCGCCGCCGTCCGCGAGCCGCGGGAAGGTGGCGATGTTCACGAGGGTCGGGACGATGGCGACACCGCGCTCGGCGAAGAGCGGGACGGTGTCCTCGGTGAGGCCGGTGGCGTGCTCGATGCAGTCGATGCCCGCCTCGACCAGGTCGCGGAGCGAATCCTCGGCGAAGCAGTGCGCGGTGACCCGGGCGCCGAGCCGGTGCGCCTCGGCGATCGCCGCCTCGACGGCCTCGCGGGGCCAGCAGTCGCTCAGGTCGCCGGTGCCGCGGTCGATCCAGTCCCCGACGAGCTTGACCCAGCCGTCGCCGCGCCGGGCCTCCTGGGCCACGTACGCGACGAGGTCCTCGGGTTCGATCTCGTGGGCGTAGTTGCGGATGTAACGGCGGGTGCGGGCGATGTGCCGGCCCGCGCGGATGATCTTCGGGAGGTCGTCGCGGTCGTCGGTCCAGCGGGTGTCGGAGGGCGAGCCGGCGTCCCGGATCAGGAGGGTGCCGGCGTCGCGGTCGGTCAGCGCCTGCTTCTCGGAGACGTCCGCGGGGACCGGCCCGTGGGCGTCGAGCCCGACGTGGCAGTGCGCGTCGACCAGGCCGGGCAGCGCCCAGCCCTCGACGGTGCGGACGTCACGGGCGCCGCCGGGGCGCTCGTACGAGATCCGGCCGCCGACGACCCACAGCTCGTCGCGGACGTCGTCGGGCCCGACGAGGACCCGCCCCTTCACGTGCAGTACCGGGTGATCGCTCATGTCACGCACCTTAGTGAGGCAGCCCGCTCTCCCCGCTCCCCCGGTCCGCTCTCAACCGGCCTCACCCGGCCGCCACCCGCCAAGTCCCGCCAGGTCCCGCCCGCCGGTCCTGCTCCGGTCCCGCCCGGCCGGTCCTACTCCGGGTCCGCGGTGTCCGGTGTCTCCTCCTCGACGTCCGCCATCGCCGGGTCGAGCAGCCGGGACAGGAAGTGCCGTGTCCGCTCGTGGGCCGGATTGCCGATGACCTGCGCCGGGACACCGTCCTCGACGATCACACCGCCGTCCATGAAGACGACCCGGTCGGCGACCTCGCGCGCGAAGGTCATCTCGTGGGTGACGACCATCATCGTCATGCCCTCGTCGGCGAGCATCCGCATGACGGCGAGGACGTCACCGACGAGTTCGGGGTCGAGCGCCGAGGTCGGCTCGTCGAAGAGCATCACGTCGGGGCCCATGGCGAGCGCGCGGGCGATCGCGACGCGCTGCTGCTGGCCGCCGGAGAGCGAGGCCGGATAGGCGTCCGCCTTCTCCGCGAGGCCCACCCGGGCGAGGTTCTCGGCGGCGGTCCGGGCGGCCTCGTCCTTGCTCCGCCTCAGCACCCGGCGCTGCGGCAGCGTGAGGTTCGCGGTCACCGACAGATGGGGGAAGAGGTTGAACTGCTGGAAGACCATGCCGATACGGCGGCGTACGGCGTCGATGTCGACGTCGGGGTCCGTGACCTCCGTGCCGCCCACGAACACCTGGCCCTTGGTGGGTTCCTCCAGAAGGTTCACACAGCGCAGCAGGGTCGACTTGCCGGAGCCGGAGGGGCCGATGACACAGACGACCTCGCCCCGGGCGACCTCCAGGTCGATGCCGCGCAGGACCTCGTTGTCGCCGAAGGACTTGTGCAGGTCCTTCACCTGGATCTCGGGTGTGCTCACTTGGACACCTCCCCCGACTTCGCTTCGAGACGCCGTACGACGAAGCCGAGCGGGATCGTGACGAGCAGGTAGCACAGGCCCGCGACCAGGATCGGCGTGGAGTTGGCGGTCGTGCTGGCCAGGTCGCGGCCGTACTTGGACAGTTCGCGCTCCTCCAGGGTGACACCGAGGAACAGCACCAGCGAGGAGTCCTTGAAGAGGGTCACGAGTTCGTTGGTGAGCGGCGGGAGGATGATCCGGAACGCCTGCGGGACGATGATCGAGACCATGGCCCGCGCGTGCGAGAAGCCCAGCGAACGGGCCGCCTCCATCTGCCCCTTGGGCACGGCCTGGATGCCCGCGCGGAAGGTCTCGGCCATGTACGCGGCCCCCACCAGACCGAGCGCGATGGCGACCTTTCCGTACGTTCCGCCCGGGATCTCCGTACCGGGGAACGCGAGCGGCACCGCGACGCCCACGAAGATGAAGATCACCAGGGCGGGCAGCCCGCGGAACACTTCGATGTAGATTCCGGCGAACCAGCGGTAGGGGCCCACCGAGGACAGGCGCATCAGGGCGATGACGATGCCCAGCACGAGACCGACGACGAAGCCGAACGTCGTGTAGAGGACGGTGTTCTTCAGTGCCAGCGTGATGACTTCCGGGAACATCTGCTTGACCAGGTCCCACTGGAAGAACTGGTTCTGCAGACGGCCCCAGTCCGCCGTGACCGCGAAGGCGATCACGACGGCGGCGAAGACGACGTACTGCGCGCCGCGCGAGAGCGAGCGCTTCCGGCGCCGGCTCAGGCCGGACCTGCGGGGCTGGACGGGTGCACCGGCATCACTCATGAGGCGGACGGGGAGGCCGCGGCCGCGTCGTACGGGCCGATCCACTTCTCGTAGAGCTTCTTGTAGGTGCCGTCGTCCTTCGCGTCCGCGAGGGCCTTGTTGATGGCGGCGACGAGCTTGGTGTTGCCCTTCTTCACCGTGAAGCCGTACTGCTCACCGGTGTTGATGTTGTCGGCCACCTCGAAGGCGTCGGCGTTCGCCTTGTCCTTGAGCCAGCCCTGGACGACCGGGTAGTCGATGACGACGGCCTGTACCTGACCGCTGCGCAGTCCGCTGAGGACCGCGTCGGAGGACTCGAAGGAGACCGGGTCGAAGCCCTGCTGCTTCGCGTAGTCCTCGCCGGTGGTCTGCGCCTGGGCGCCGAGCTTCTTGCCCTTGGCCTTGACGTCGGCGAGGGAGGTGATCCCGCTGTTCTTGTCGACCAGGACGGCCTGGGTGGCGTCGAAGTACGGGTTGGAGAAGTCGACGTTCTTCTTGCGCTCCTCGGTGATCGTCATACCGGCGGCGGCGAGGTCGCACTGGTCGGAGTTGAGGAACGCGCCCGTCTTGAAGTTCTCGAAGGGCGTGTCGACGATGGCCTGCTTCACGCCCAGGTCGTCGGCGACGAGGTCGATCAGCGACACGTCGAAGCCCTGCACCTTGCCGTCGATCTCCGACTGGAAGGGCGGGTACGGCAGATGGGTGCAGGTGGTGAGCTGACCGCTCTTGACCAGCGGGACCCCGCTCGCGGTCGTGGTCTTGCCGCCTCCGCTGTCCGAGGAGCAGCCGGCCACGAGCAGCAGCCCGGCCGTGGCGGTGGTGGCGGCCAGAACACGGGTCCGGCGTCCGGGGACCGAGTACACGGGGACCTCCAGTGGGGGGAAAAGAGGGTTCTGATTATAAGGAAAGGTTTGGGTCGCTCA
Organism: Streptomyces sp. NBC_00659; assembly: GCF_036226925.1. NCBI lineage: Bacteria > Bacillati > Actinomycetota > Actinomycetes > Kitasatosporales > Streptomycetaceae > Streptomyces > Streptomyces sp. NBC_00659. The sequence goes on from NZ_CP109031.1 coordinate 2,532,437, forward strand.
AATCAATCCGATGGCCGCTGGGCCGTCTGGCCTCAGAATTCGCCGGTCCGGGTACGCGGGGGCCGCCGGTTACGCTCTGATCGTCGACCCCACCCGTGAGCGAAGAGAGCACCGCCGTGACCCACCCCTTCCTTGACCTGGCGCCGCTGAGCGCCGCCCGCTTCGCGTCGATCGAGGACCGTGTGGCCCGGCTGCTCGGCACCGCGCAGGACGTCGTGATCATGCAGGGCGAGGCGCTGCTCCCCCTGGAAGGAGCCATCCGGGGCACCGCCGGTCCGGGCACCACCGCGCTGAACGTCATCACCGGCCCCTACGGCCAGACGTTCGGGAACTGGCTGCGGGACTGCGGGGCCACCGTGATCGATCTGGCCGTGCCGTTCCACACCGCGGTCACCGCCGGACAGATCCGCGAGGCCTTCGCCGAGCACCCGTCGATCGACTTCGTGTCGCTCGTGCACGCCGAGGCCGCGACCGGGAACACCAACCCGGTGGCGGAGATCGGCGAGGTCGTACGCGAGCACGGCGCCCTCTTCTATCTGGACGCCGTCGCGTCGATCGGCGCCGAGCCGGTGCTGCCGGACGCCTGGGGCGTGGACCTGTGCGTGATCGGGGCACAGAAGGCGATGGGCGGTCCCGCCGGGGTGTCGGCGGTGTCGGTGAGCGAGCGGGCGTGGGCGCGGATGGCCGCGAACCCCGCCGCGCCGCGCCGTTCCTACCTCTCCCTGCTGGACTGGAAGGAGCGGTGGGTCGACGGCGGCCGTACGGCGCTGCTCCATGCGCCGGCCCAGCTGGAGATGCTGGCACTCGAGGCCTGTGTCGAGCGGATCGAGGTCGAGGGCCTCGACGCGGTGATGGCCCGTCACGCCTCGGCCGCCGCGGCCACCCGGGCGGGAACGGTGGCCCTCGGCGGCGGCCTGGCCCCGTACGTGGACGCCGCCCGTGACGCGGCACCCGTCGCCACCACCCTGCGCGTGCCCGAGGACGTCGACGCGTCCGCGGTGGTCGCGAAGGCACTGGCCGCGGATCCCGCGCTGCCGCTCGCCGCGGGCGGCGGCGCGCTCGCGCAGTCGATGATCCGCGTGAACCACTACGGCCCCGACGCCACAAGGAACGCCGTCCAGGCCGGCCTCGCGGGGCTCGGCGCGGCACTGGCGGAGTCCGGCTTCCCGGTGGACCTGGAGGGAGCGCGCCGGGCCGTGGCCCTGGCCTGGGGCTGATCCGGAGAGGACCGGCGGGGGCGTCCGCGCGTCCGCCGGGCCACCGGACGGGAGCGTGTGCGCCTCCGCCGGGTCACCGGACGGGAACGCGTGCGCGTCGCACCCGCGATGGCGCGGGAATTCCAAATCCACTCCCCCGTTCATCCTGCCGTCAATTCGGACCCGAATTCCTTCGGTAATTCCTTCGGTGCAGCTTCCCGCATTCTCCTGCCCGTTCTCTCCTCGCCTAAACGCAAAGATTTTGCGAACACGAGGAGGTGGGATTCGGGGAGGTCTCCTGCACATTTCATTCCTGTGACGCACTCCACAATGCGTCCGTTTTCTGTGGTATTTTCTGGGCGAAGCAACCCATAAAGTCACTCTCTTCGGTGATCTTTCACGGGCGCGTGATAACACATGACCGCGTCGCGCGTAACCCCGTCCGACGATGCAATCCGAACTTTCCGTCGGTAAATTCAACCCGCATGACCGTCGCCCAAGCAGACCTGTCAGCGGAATTCCTGGAAATGCCGGAAGGCCTTCGGATCGACCGTCCGGAGGTGGCCGACGGGGCCGCCCTCTGGCGTATCGCCAAGGACTCCCGGACCCTCGACCTGAACTCCTCCTACAGCTACCTGCTGTGGTGCCGTGACTTCGCCGGCACCTCGGCGGTGGCGCGCGACGCCGAGGGGCGTCCCGTCGGTTTCGTCACCGCATACGTGCGCCCCGAGCGCCCCGAGACCCTCCTCGTGTGGCAGGTGGCCGTCGACGCGGCGCACCGCGGCCGCGGGCTGGCCGCGCGGCTGCTCGACGGGCTGACCGCGCGGGTGGCCGCCGAACGCGGGCTGTCCGTCCTCGAGACCACCATCACGCCGGGCAACACCGCCTCCGAGCGCCTGTTCACCTCGTACGCGAGGCGTCGTGGCGCGGCCGTCGAGCGCGAGGTGCTGTTCGAGACGGGCCAGTTCCCCGACGGGCCGCACGACCCCGAAGTGCTGTACCGCATCGGCCCGTTCTCCGTCTGAACCCCCTCCTTCCTCCCCTCCCCCCACACCCACGCTTCGAGGAGCGAATCGCCTTGACCATCACCCAGCCGGACCTGAGTGTTTTCGAGACCCTGGAGTCGGAGGTCCGCAGCTACTGCCGCAACTGGCCCACCGTCTTCGACCGGGCCCGGGGCAGCCGCATGTACGACGAGGACGGGCACGAGTACCTCGACTTCTTCGCCGGCGCCGGATCCCTGAACTACGGGCACAACAACCCCGTGCTCAAACGGGCCCTGATCGACTACCTGGAGCGCGACGGTGTCACCCACGGGCTCGACATGTCGACAGCCGCCAAACGAGGCTTCCTGGAGACCTTCCAGAACCTGGTACTGCGGCCGCGCGACCTGCCGTACAAGGTGATGTTCCCCGGTCCGACCGGCACCAACGCGGTCGAGTCGGCGCTGAAGCTCGCGCGGAAGGTGAAGGGGCGCGAGGCGATCGTGTCGTTCACCAACGCCTTCCACGGGATGTCGCTCGGCTCGCTCGCCGTGACCGGCAACGCCTTCAAGCGGGCGGGTGCCGGCGTCCCGCTGGTGCACGGCACCCCGATGCCGTTCGACAACTACTTCGACGGCCGGATACCGGACTTCCTGTGGTTCGAACGGCTCCTGGAGGACCAGGGTTCGGGGCTCAACCAGCCCGCCGCGGTGATCGTCGAGACCGTGCAGGGCGAGGGCGGCATCAACGTCGCGCGGCCCGAATGGCTGCGCGCCCTGGCCGACCTGTGCCGGCGCCGCGACATGCTGCTGATCGTCGACGACATCCAGATGGGCTGCGGGCGGACCGGCGCGTTCTTCTCCTTCGAGGAGGCGGGGATCGTGCCCGACATCGTGACCGTGTCCAAGTCCATCAGCGGGTACGGGCTGCCGATGTCGCTGTGCCTGTTCAAGCCCGAGCTGGACATCTGGGAGCCGGGCGAGCACAACGGCACCTTCCGCGGCAACAACCCGGCGTTCGTCACGGCCGCCGCCGCCCTGGAGGCCTACTGGGCCGACGGGTCCGCTATGGAGAAGCAGACCCGCGCCCGCGGCGAGCAGATCGAACAGGCGCTGATCTCCATCACCGAGGAGAACCTCGCCGACGTCAAGGAGTACCGGGGCCGCGGGCTCGTCTGGGGCCTGGAGTTCAAGGACAAGGCCCGCGCCGGGCGGGTCGCGCAGCGCGCCTTCGAACTCGGGCTGCTCATCGAGACGTCGGGACCGGAGAGCGAGGTCGTGAAACTGCTGCCCGCCCTCACCATCACGCCCGACGAACTCGACGAGGGCCTGCGCACCCTCGAACGCGCCGTCCGCGAGACCGTCTGACCGGACGGCCGCACCCCGCAAGAAGCACGACCAGCACGAGAGAGGTATCGCACCAGCGTGATAGTCCGTTCGTTCAAGGATGTCGAAGGCACCGACCGGCACGTGAAAGCGGCGACCGGCACGTGGGAGAGCAAGCGCATCGTCCTCGCCAGGGAGAAGGTCGGCTTCTCCCTGCACGAGACGATCCTGTACGCGGGTACGGAGACGTCGATGTGGTACGCGAACCACATCGAGGCCGTGCTCTGCGTGGAGGGCGAGGCCGAACTCACCGACGAGGAGACCGGCGAGAAGCACTGGATCGCCCCCGGGACGATGTACCTGCTGAACGGCCACGAGCGCCACACCCTGCGTCCCAGGACCGATTTCCGGTGCGTCTGCGTCTTCAACCCGCCCGTCACCGGACGGGAGGACCACGACGAGAACGGCGTCTACCCGCTGCTCACCGAACCCGAGGAGGTGTGACAGACCGATGACCACACTCACCGATCCGTACCCCAGCCGCGCCGCCACCGAAGTGGCCGTGCCCCGACAGGACCCGGTCGTCTGGGGCGCGCCGGACGCGCCCGGCCCGATCTCGGTCCCCGAACTCCACTCCTACGAGCGCGACGGGTTCCTCTCCGTCGAGCAGCTCATCGGCGAGGACGAGGCCGCCGTCTACCGGCAGGAGCTGGAACGGCTCGTCACCGACCCGGCGGTCCGCGCCGACGAGCGCTCGATCATCGAGCCGCAGACGCAGGAGATCCGGTCCGTCTTCGAGGTGCACCGGATCAGCGAGGTCTTCGCCCGTCTCGTACGTGACGAGCGCGTCGTCGGCCGGGCGCGGCAGATCCTCGGCTCGGACGTGTACGTCCACCAGTCGCGGATCAACGTCAAGCCGGGCTTCGGGGCCAGTGGCTTCTACTGGCACTCGGACTTCGAGACCTGGCACGCGGAGGACGGTCTGCCGAACATGCGGGCCGTGTCCGTGTCGATCGCGCTGACCGAGAACCACGACACCAACGGCGGCCTCATGATCATGCCGGGGTCGCACAGGACGTTCCTCGGGTGTGCGGGGGCCACGCCGAAGGACAACTACAAGAAGTCGCTCCAGATGCAGGACGCCGGAACTCCCTCCGACGAGGCGCTCACCGGCCTCGCGAGCCGGCACGGCATCAAGCTCTTCACGGGCAGGGCCGGTTCGGCGACCTGGTTCGACTGCAACTGCATGCACGGCTCGGGGGACAACATCACCCCGTTCCCGCGCAGCAACGTCTTCATCGTGTTCAACAGCGTGGACAACGCCGCGGTGGAGCCGTTCGCGGCACCGGTGCGCAGGCCGGAGTTCATCGGGGCGCGGGACTTCACTCCGGTGCGGTGAGGTCTCCGGCGGGGTGAGCGGGAGACGGGCGGCCCCGGGGAGCGCGTGCTCCCCGGGGCCGTCGGCCGTGTCAGCCGGCCAGCACGTCCAGGAGACGGTCGACGTCGGCGGGTGTGTTGTAGAGGTGGAACGACGCCCGCAGGTTGCCCGCGCGGTCGGACACCGCGATGCCGGCCCGACCCAACTCGCCCTGCCGGTGGCCGAGTCCGGGCACGGAGACGATGGCGGAACCGGGCGCGGGCAGCGCCTCGTGGTCCAGTGCGGCCAGCCCGGCACGGAACCGTCCGGCGAGGGCCAGGTCGTGCTCGCGCACGGCGTCCACGCCGAGTTCCTCGATCAGGGCGAGGGAGTGGCGCATCCCGGCATGGGTGAACAGGGCGGGGCTGACGTCGAACCGGCGGGCGGAGTGGGCGAGTTCCTGCACCGGGCCGTAACAGGCGTCCCAGGGCCGCTCCGCGGCGACCCAGCCCGCGTACAGCGGGGTGAGCCCGCCGAAGTCCTCGGGCACCACGAGGTAGGCCGCGCCGTGCGGGCCCAGCAGCCATTTGAAGGTGGTGCACACGGTGAAGTCGTAGCCGTCCGCGTCGATCGGCAGCCAGCCCGCCGCCTGGGAGAAGTCGACGTAGGTGCGCGCCCCGTGGGCGCGGGCCGCCTCGCGCAGCGCGGGCAGGTCGGCGATCCGGCCGTCGGCGGACTGGGCGGCGCTGACCGCGACGAGCGCCGTGCCGGGCCGTACGGACTCGGCGAGCCGCTCCAGCGGTACGGCGCGCACCTTGAGGTCACCGCGGACGTGGAACGGGTTCAGCACGGAGGTGAAGTCGTCCTCGGCGGTGAGGACTTCGGACCCCGGGGCCAGCCCGGAGGCGACCAGCGCGGTCTGGGCCGCGACGGACGGGCCGGCCGCGACCCGGGAGGCCGGGACACCGGCCAGCCGGGCGAAGGAGGCGCGGGCCAGCTCGACGTCCTCGAAGAGGGAGTCGATCGGCCTGCCCGCGGCCCGCAGGGCCACCGCCTCGTGCAGGGCCGCTACGGTACGGGCGGGGAGCAGGCCGGTGCTCGCGGTGTTCAGAAACGTGTTCTTCGGGGCGAACTCGGCACGGACGAGGGTCTCGAAGGTCTCCATGGAACCACTGTGGGCCCGGACTGTTCTCAAGTCCATTGCGAAGTTTTACGCGGTTTCCCCAAGCAGCGCTTATGAATGGGCCCCGACCTGCGTCTTCCGGCGCCGGGGCCCTCTCCCGCCCTTCTCAGTTCTGCGGAACGGCGCAGCCGTCCGGACCACAGGCCTCGGCGTCGGCGCCCTCGTCCTGGAGCAGCGTGAGCGGCGGACGCTCACCCCAGGCCTGGGTCAGCGCCTGGGCGAAGACCTCGGCGGGCTGCGCGCCGGAGACACCGTACGTGCGGTCCAGCACGAAGAAGGGGACGCCGTTCGCGCCCAGCTCGGCGGCCTCGCGCTCGTCGGCGCGGACGTCGTCGGCGTAGGCGGCCGGGTCGGCGAGCACCCGGCGGGCCTCGTCGGCGTCGAGCCCGGCGGCGACGGCCAGCTCCACGAGCCGCTCGTCGTCGCCGAAGACGGTCCGCTCCTCGGCGAAGTTGGCCTGGTAGAACAGGCCTATCAGCTCGTCCTGGCGGCCGCGCGCCTTGGCGAGATGCAGCAGGCGGTGCATGTCGAAGGTGTTGCCGTGGTCGCGGTCCCGGGTGCGGTACGCGAGTCCCTCGGCGGCGGCCTGCGTGCCGAGGTTCTCCTCGCCCGCCTGCGCCTGGGCCTCGCTCATGCCGTACTTCTTGGTGAGCATCGTGAGCACCGGCTGGATGTCGCCCTTGGCGCGGCCGGGGTCCAGCTCGAACGAACGGTGCACGACCTCGACCTCGTCACGGTGCGGGAAGGCGTCGAGCGCCTTCTCGAAACGGGCCTTTCCGACATAGCACCAGGGACAGGCGATGTCGGACCAGATCTCGACGCGCATTCTTCGGCTCTCTCCAGGTCGTACGGATACGGGACGGTACGGGACACCCTCCAGGGACGTCGTTTAAGTGAACGTTCAAGCGGCTCGGGTCATTCCCCGGTCGTGTCCGCACTCCGGGCCGCGCCGTCGGTCCCCTCCGAGCGCCCGGGCACGGCGTACCGCAGACACAGGTGGTGATCACCCTCCTCCGGTGGGTTCTCCGGGTCGGGGATCCAGCCCAGACGGGTGTAAAAGGCCTGGGCGCGCAGGTTGTCGGTGTGCACGTCGAGCGTCGCCGTGCGCTTCCCGTCCGCCTGCCACTCCTCCACGCAGGCAGCGTGCAGGGTCCTTCCGATACCGGCGCGCCAGCGGTCGGGGTCGACGTGGAACTGGAAGAGCCTGACCGTGTCGGCGGGCCGGCCATCGTCCGTACGGAAGGAGGCGATGCCGACGATCCGGCCCTGCGCGACGGCACACAGCACATGTGCGTCGGGGCGGGCGATGGAGCCGCGCCAGGCCTCGGCCCAGTCGAGGTCGCCCTGCGGGGCGCCGTCCGGGTAGTACGTCGAACGGGCCCGGAAGTGCAGATCGGCGATGGTCTCGGCCTCGACGGGCACGGCGGTGCGGATCACCAGCGCGCCGGTCACACGTTCACTGATCATGCAACGGAGGACGTCACGGCTCCGGTCACGGTTCCGTGCCGGCTGAACTGGGTCCGGTAGGCGCTCGGGGTGAGACCGGTCCGGCGGACCACGTGGGCGCGCAGCGAGTCGGCCGTGCCGAGTCCGCAGGCCGCGGCCACCTGGTCCATCGGCAGGGTCGTGGTCTCCAGGAGTTCCTTCGCGCGTTCGACGCGCTGGTGCAGCAGCCACTGAAGGGGACTGACCCCGCTCTCGGCGTGGAACCGGCGGGTGAGGGTGCGCACACTGACACCCGCGTGCCGGGCCAGGTCGGTGAGGGTGAGCGGCTTGTCGAGGTTGCGCATGGCGAAGCCGCGGGTGTCGGCACAGGCGTTGCCGCGCTCGGGGGGCAGCGGGGTCTGGGTGAACTGGGTCTGGCCGCCCGGCCGTACGGGGGCGACCAGGGCCAGGCGTGCGACCTCGTTGGCCACGGCGGCGCCGTAGTCGGTGCGGATGACGTGCAGACACAGGTCGATGCCGGCGGCGTAGCCGGACGACGTCAGGAACGGCCCGTCCTGCACGTACAGCACGTCTCCGCGCAGCTCGACCTGCGGGTAGCGCCGGCGCATCACCTCGGCGTGGGCCCAGTACGTGGTGGCCCTGCGGCCCTGGAGCAGGCCCGCCTCGGCGAGCTGGAAGGCGCCGGTGCAGATGGACGCGATGCGCTTGCCCGCGGCGGCCGCCTCGCGGAGCGCAGCCACGATCCGCGGGTCCGGCTCGAACGGCGCCCCGGTGCCCGCGACGACCACCGTGTCCGCCTCCCGCACGGCCTCCAGACCGTGCGGGACGTGCAGGTCGAGTCCACCGGTCGTGGGCACGGGTCCCGGCTCGGCCGTGCAGACGACCACCTCGTAACCCGGCCGGCCGTCCACCACGACCTTGCCGAACAGCATCTCCGGCATCGCAAGGTTGAACAGCGCGACGGGGGAAGGGGCGATGACGGTGACGCGGTGCGGGGCGAGTCGCTCGGGCATGGCCAGAACCTCCGGAAGCATGGCATTCAGGCCACTACTGTACGGCGCCGCGGGTCCGCAGCATGGGGACATGCCAACGAACCAGATGTCCAGGGCCTCCGAACCCGTCCTCGGTCAGGGGGAGTTGAGGTCGGAGTCGGGGTCGGGGAAGCCCTCCTCCGCACTCACCCTCACCGCCTCGCTGCTCGGCTTCGCGCTGACCTGTCTCGACGCGTCCGTGGTGAACGTGGCCCTGCCCACGATCGGCTCCTCCTTCGGCGCCGGGATGTCCGGCCTCCAGTGGGTCGTGGACGCCTACACCCTCGCCTTCGCCGCGTTGATGCTGTCCACCGGCGCCTTCTCGGACCGGGCCGGGGCGAGCCGGGCGTACGCGCTGGGCACCGTGGTGTTCACTCTCGCCTCGGCGGCCTGCGGACTGGCGCCGAACCTGCCGGCCCTCGTCGGTGCCCGGGTGGTGCAGGGTGTGGCGGCGGCGGTCGTGCTCCCGGCCTCGCTGGCGCTGGTGCGGCAGGCGTACGCGGAACCGGCGCGGCGGGCACGCGCGGTGGCCGCCTGGGCGGCGGGCGGTTCGCTGGCGGTGGCGCTCGGGCCGGTGGCCGGCGGCGCGCTGATCGCGGCCTGGAACTGGCGGGGCATCTTCTTCGTCAATCTGCCGGTGGGAGCGGTGATCCTGCTGCTGCTCCTCCGGGCCCCGCGCTCGCGGCCCCGCCCGGCTCCGCTGGACCTGCCCGGCCAACTGACGGCGGTGGTGGCCCTCACGGCGCTGACCTTCGCGGTGATCGAGGGCGGGACGGCCGGCCTGGTGGCGCTGCTGACGGCCGTGGTCGCGGGCGCCGCGTTCCTGCGGATCGAGGCGCGCCAGGCGCACCCCGTGGTGCCGCTCGGCCTGTTCCGCAACCGGACCGTGGCCACGACGGTCGCCGTGGGCTCGGCGGTCAGCGTGGCCTTCTACAGCATGGTGTTCGTCTTCTCGCTCTTCTTCCAGCAGGTCCAGCATCACTCCGCGCTGTACGCCGGGCTGCTGTTCCTGCCGATGACGAGCCTGATCGCGGTGACGAACGTGGTGGCCGGCAAGATCACGGGGCGCTACGGGCCGCGGCTGCCGATGCTGGTGGGACAGCCCGTGGCCGCCGCCGGGCTGATCGCCCTCCTCTGCGTCGACGCCCGCACGTCCCCGGTGCTGGTGGCCGTCCTGCTGGTCCCGCTGGCGCTGGGGTGCGCTCTGACGGTGCCGCCGCTCACCGCCGCGATGATGGACGCCGTGCCCGCCGAGCGGGCGGGGCTGGCGGCCGGTGTGCTCAACGCGGCCCGGCAGGTGTCCGGGGGCCTGGGCATCGCGGTGTTCGGGGCGCTGGTCGCGAGCGGTTTCGAGACCGGGATGCGGCTGAGCCTGGCCGTCAGCGCGGCCCTGCTCACCGTGACGTTCGCCCTCAGCTTCCGTCTCTCAGGTCGCTCGGCCAGTCAGGCCTGAACTCGATGCCGTCGTAGGTCACTACGCAGCCCTCCCCCATCGGCGACTGGGTCATGAAGCCCACCAGCGCAGCCCCGGTCTCCTTCTCGCCGTCCAGGGTGAACAGACGGACGAAGGTCCAGCGCTCGCCGTCGCGGGAGGCGTGGAAGGCGAAGGCGCGGCCCGTGCGGCTGACCCGCAGCCAGACGGAACTGCCGTCCACGGTGAAGGAGTTGGCATCGTCGGAGTGTCCCCGGGTGACCACCGTGCAGACGGTGGGCACGTCCGGGGAGTACTCCAGGCACAGCTTCGCCCAGGCCCGCTCCCCGACATGGACGTACAGCACGCCCGCGTCGAAGGCCGCCCCGAAGCCCACCGTCACGCGGGCGATCAGCTGGAAGTCCCCCTCCGGCGAACCGAGCAGCCTCGGCGCGTCGGAAGCCGGGTCGAGTCCTTCGCCGGTGGGCGGCACGAAGCGGTCCTGCCGAGGCCCGGCCCAGCCGGTGAGGACACCGTCCTCGTACGACCAGTTCCCGTCGGGGCCGTAGGTACGAAGGGAGAAGGGGAGTTCGGGGAGTGTGACGTCCATGGTCGGAAGTCTCTCAGGTTCTCGGCCGGCCCCTCCGGGAAAGGTCCGGCTCCTTCGGGAGAGGGAACCGGGCCGTCCCCCGAACGAGCCGGCCCGGCACACAACCGACCGCACACTGAACCGGTCCGGACCGGCACGGAACCGGCCCGCCCGGCACGGAACCGGCCCGGCGCGGACCCGACCTAGCGCTCCAGGCGCCCGTCGTACCGTCGGGGCAGCCCCAGCGGGTTGTCGTCGCGCAGCTCGGGCGGCAGCAGCGCCTCGGGCACGCCCTGGTAGGCGACCGGCCGCATCCAGCGCTCGATGGCGGTGCCGCCGACCGAGGTGGACGTCGAGGTCGTCGCGGGGTACGGCCCTCCGTGGTGCTGGGCCGCCGCGACGGCGACCCCGGTCGGCCAGCCGTTCACCAGGACCCGGCCCGCGAGGGGGGTGAGTTCGGCGAGGATCTCCGCACCGCGCCCCTCGCCCGCGGCCTCCTCCGCGGAGAGCTGCACCGTGGCCGTGAGGTTGCCGGGGAGCCGGGAGAGCACCGCGCCCGCCTCGGACTCGTCCTCGTAGCGCGCCACGACCGTGAGCGGCCCGAAGCACTCCTCGAGCAGCAGATCGTGCTCGCCCTCGGCCGCGAGCCTGCTCGCGGGCACGGTCAGGAAGCCGGGGCTCACCGTGTGCGCGCCGGCCGCACCCGGCGTCACCGGGGCCTGGACGTCCGGGAGCCCGGCACGCTCGGCGACCCCGGCGATGAAGTTGTCGCGCATGCGGTGGTCGAGCAGGACCCCGGCGGCGGTGTCGCTCACCGCGTCGGTCAGGGACTTCAGCAGACGGTCGCCCGCCGCGCCGGCCGGAGCGAGCACCAGGCCCGGCTTCACACAGAACTGGCCGACACCCAGGGTCATCGAGCCGGCGAGTCCCGCGCCGATCTCCTCGGCGCGCTCGGCGGCCGCGGCCTCGGTGACGACCACGGGGTTCAGGGAGCCCAGCTCGCCGTGGAACGGAATCGGCACCGGACGCGCGGAAGCCGCGTCGAACAGCGCGCGCCCGCCGCGGACGGAACCGGTGAACCCGGCCGCCGTGACCAGCGGGTGCCGGACCAGTTCGACGCCGGCCTCGAAGCCGTGGACGAGGCCGACGACGCCCTCGGGGATGTCGTGCCGGCCGGCCGCGCGGCGCAGGACGGCCGCGACGAGCTCGGAGAGCGCCGGGTGGTCGGGGTGGGCCTTGACCACGACCGGGCAGCCCGCCGCCAGCGCGCTGGCCGTGTCACCGCCGGCCACCGAGAAGGCGAAGGGGAAGTTCGAGGCCGAGTACACGGCGACGACGCCCAGCGGCACCTTGTAGCGGCGCAGGTCCGGGATCGGCGGGGTGGCCGTGGCGTCCGGGTGGTTGATCACGACATCGAGGAAGGCGCCCTCGTCGACGATTCCGGCGAATGCGCGCAACTGGTAGCAGGTGCGGGCGAGTTCACCGGTGAGCCGGACCGGGCCGAGCGCGGTCTCCGCGTCGGCGGCCTCGACGAGCAGGTCCTTGGCCCCTTCGAGCAGGTCGGCGGCGGTACGCAGGAACGCGGCGCGTACGGTGCGGTCGGCGAGAGCGGAACGCGCGGCGTGCGCGGCGCGGACGGAGTCGTCCACCTCCTGGGCCGTGGCCTCCACCGCGACCTGCTCCCGCTGCTTCCCGGTACGGGGGTCGACACTCCAGACTGGTGCTGCTGCCACCGCGGGTCCCTTCAGATGTGATGCCACAGTTCTTGTGTCACTCACCAGGGGTGTTCGATATGCTGAACGCTGTCTCTGATGGTGAATCTCCTGTCGGAGACTATTTCCCGTCCAACGAAGGGGTCAAGGGCGATGTCGGCAGGCGAGACAGGTGGCGGGGCGCAGGTCAAGTCCGCGGTGCGGACCGTTGAATTGCTGGAGTACTTCGCCGGCCGGCCCGGAATGCACTCCCTCGCCGCGGTCCAGGAGGCCGTCGGATATCCCAAGTCCAGCCTGTACATGTTGCTGCGCACGCTCGTCGAGCTCGGCTGGGTCGAGACGGACGCGACGGGCACGCGGTACGGCATCGGCGTACGGGCCCTGCTGGTCGGCACCTCGTACATCGACGGCGACGAGGTGGTCGCCGCGGCCCGCCCGACGCTCGACCGCCTCTCGGACGACACCACCGAGACGATCCACCTCGCGCGTCTGGACGGCACGAACGTCGTCTATCTGGCCACCCGGCAGTCGCAGCACTATCTGCGCCCCTTCACCCGGGTCGGCCGCCGGCTCCCCGCCCACTCCACCTCGCTCGGCAAGGCGCTGCTGGCCACGTACGGCGACGAGCAGGTCCGCAAGATGCTGCCGGAGACGCTCCCCGCGCTGACCGAGCACACGATCACCGACCGGGAGAAGCTCATCGAGGAGCTGCACCAGGTACGGGAGCAGGGCTTCGCGGTGGACCGCGAGGAGAACACGCTGGGGCTGCGCTGCTTCGGTGTGGCGATCCCGTACCGCACGCCCGCCCGTGACGCGATCAGCTGCTCGGTGCCTGTGGCCCGGCTCACCCCCGCGCACGAGCAGATGGTCAAGGACGCCCTGTTCGACGCCCGCGACCGGCTCACCCTGGCCACCCGCAGGCTCTGAGGGCGGGACGGCCGCCCGGTGGCCCCATGAAGGATTGATGAGAAAACCGGGCGGACGGGAACGATTCACCCCGGATCGCTCGTCCTTCTGTGCGGGATGAACAAGACGATCAGGCGTGCCGCCGTCTTCTCACTGCTGCTCGTGCTCTCTCTGCTGATCAGGGCGACCTGGGTGCAGTTCTACGACGGCCAGGCACTCGCGGACGACAAGGACAACCGACGGAACGCGATCGCGCTGTACGCGAACCCGCTCGGGAACATCATCGTGGCCGGCGACGCGATCACCGGCTCCGCGGAGACGACAGGGAGCGACCTCAAGTACAAGCGGACGTACAAGAACGGCAGCCTGTACGCGGCGGTCACCGGCTACAGCTCGCAGGTCTACGGCGCGACCCAGCTGGAGGGCATCTACCAGAAGCTGCTGGACGGCTCGGACCTCCAGCTGAAGAACCCGCTGGACACGCTCACCAACAGGCGCGCCGACCCCGGTGACGTGGTCACGACGATCGACCCGGCCGTCCAGAAGGCCGCCTACAACGCGCTCGGGGACAACAAGGGCGCGGCCGTCGCGATCGACCCGAAGACCGGCAAGATCCTCGCGGTCGTCTCGACACCGTCGTACGACCCGACGTCGATCAGCGCGGGCAACAACAGCGTCTGGCAGAAGCTGACCAAGGACGCCGACAAGCCGCTGGTCAACCGCGCGCTGCGGCAGCCGCTGCCGCCGGGCTCGACCTTCAAGCTGGTCGTGGCCGCCGCCGCGCTGGAGAACGGGCTCTACTCCGACGTGGACGCGAAGACGACCAGCCCGGACCCGTACACCCTGCCGGGCACGACGACCGTCCTGAAGAACGAGAACGCGTCCGCTCCCTGCGAGAACGCCTCGATCCGGGTCGCGCTCCAGTACTCCTGCAACAACGTCTTCGCGAAGATGGCGGTCGACCTCGGCCAGGACAAGGTCCGGGCCATGGCGGAGAAGTTCGGCTTCAACAACACCGAGCAGGACGTGCCGGTGCGGGCGTACGCCAGCGTGTACCCCACGGGCATGGACAGGTCGTCCACGGCGCTGACCGGCATCGGGCAGTTCGACGTCACGGCCACGCCGCTCCAGATGGCGATGGTGTCCGCCGCGATCGCCAACGACGGCAAGCTGGTCTCGCCGCACATGGTGTCGCAGACCGGCGACGCCGACGGCAATGTGCTGAAGAACTACGACGACAGCGCGGACACCAAGGAGATCGTCAGCTCGGAGACGGCCCGGCAGCTCCGGTCCGCGATGCAGACGGTCGTCGAGGACGGCACGGGCACCAACGCCCTGATCCCCGGCGCGACCGTGGGCGGCAAGACCGGCACGGCCCAGCACGGCGAGAAGAACAGCAAGACGCCGTACGCCTGGTTCACGTCGTTCGCGAAGTCCGACTCGAACGGCAAGGAGGTCGCCGTCGCGGTCATGGTCGAGCAGTCGGACGCGGCGCGCTCGGAGGTCAGCGGCAACGGACTGGCGGCGCCGGTCGCCAAGGCGATGATGCGGGCGGCGCTGAAGAACTGAGGCGCGCCCGGCCCCACACGTGAGGCGGCCCCGCACCCCATCGGGTGCGGGGCCGCCGCGCGCAAGGACTCCGTCGGACGGGCCGTCGCCACAGAACCCGGCCCCATCGGACGGGCCGTCGCCACGGGCCGTCGCCTCAGGAACCGGCTCCCACCGACTGACCGGTCGCCTCAGGAACCGGCTCCCACCGGCCGGCCGGTCGCTTCAGCCACCGGCACCCTGTGCGGGCCGGTCACTTCACGCCGAGCACCTGCTCCACCGGGTCGATCGCGAAGTACACCAGGAACAGCGCCGAGACGGCCCACAGCAGCCAGTGGACCTCCTTCGCCTTGCCCAGGACGGCCTTGATGACGACGTAGGCCAGGAAGCCGGCCCCGATGCCGTCGGTGATGGAGTACGTGAACGGCATCACGGCGATGGTCAGGAACGCCGGGATCGCGATCTCGTACCGGTCCCAGTCGATGTGCTTGACGTGGGTCATCATCAGGAACCCGACCGCGATCAGCGCGGGCGCCGCGGCCTGGAGCGGGACGATGGTCAGCAGCGGGGTGAGGAAGAGGGCGAGGCCGAAGAGGCCGCCGGTGATCAGGTTGGCGAAGCCGGTGCGGGCGCCCTCGCCGACGCCGGCAGCGGACTCGATGTAGGCGGTGTTGGAGGAGGCGGAGCCCACACCGCCCGCGACGGCGGCGGCGCCGTCGATGAACAGGACCCGGCCGATGCCCGGGACCTGGCCCTGCTCGTCGAGCAGCCCGGCCTCGGCGCTGATCCCGACGATGGTCCCCATGGCGTCGAAGAAGTCCGACAGGACCAGCGTGAAGATCAGCAGGACCGCGGTGAGGACACCGGCCTCGGCGAAGCCGCCGAACAGGCTGAAGTGACCGATGAGCCCGAAGTCCGGAGTGTCGACGATCTTGTCCGGGACCTTGGGCGTGGTCAGGCCCCAGCTCTTGATGTCGGCGACGGCGTCGATGACGATCGCCACGACCGTCATGGTGACGATGCTGATGAGGATCGCGCCCTTCACCTTGCGGGCGAGCAGCGCGATGGTCAGCAGGACGCCGAGGCAGAAGACGAGGACGGGCCAGCCGGTGAGGCGGCCCACGGCACCGAGCTGCACCGGGACGGTGGTGTGGGCGATGTCCGGGATACGGCTGACGAACCCGGCGTCCACGAAGCCGATGAAGGCGATGAACAGACCGATGCCGACGCCGATGGCCTGCTTGAGCTGCTGCGGGATCGCGTTCATGATCGCTTCCCGGAGGCCGGTGAGCACCAGGACGCAGATCAGGACGCCTTCGAGGACGACCAGGCCCATGGCGTCGTCCCAGCTCATCAGCGGCGCGAGCTGGAAGGCCACGACGGCGTTGAGGCCGAGACCCGCCGCGATGGCGAGCGGAAGGTTGCCTCCGATCCCCATGATGACGGTCATGACACACGCCACCAGCGCGGTGGCGGTGACCAGTTGGCCGGTGTCCAGCGTGTGCCCGAACTTGTCCTTGGCGCTGCCGAGGATGATGGGGTTCAGGACGAGGATGTAGGCCATGGTGAAGAAGGTGGCGAACCCGCCGCGTATCTCCCGGCCGACGGTGGAGCCTCTGGCGGATATCTTGAAGAAGGCGTCGACCCCGCCTGCCGCCGGTGGGGCGGTACTTGGCCGGTTGTCGACCTTCTGCGCTTCGGACATGGCGATACTCCTCGTTGCCTGCGTGACTCGTGTGCGGATGCTGGCTGGATTGTTCCCCCGATCAAGGGGTTTCAGGTTTTCCCCGTGTTACGGAATCGAGTTCGGCCCGCCATACGCCGTTCGAAGGCCCGTACGACCGGCTGGTACGCTCACGCATCCCGCTCCGCCGGAACTCCCGTGCTCCACACCGGAATCACGGATCCGTACCCACCGCACCCGCACCGGTGCCGCAGCCGAAGCGAGGGGAGGCACCCCGTGGGCACGCTCGTCGACGACGCCGCCTCGGTGGAGTTCCACGCCTTCTTCGAGCGGCACTACGCCGAACTGGCCCGGCTGGCCCATCTGTTGACCGGTGAGCCGGATGCCGCAGACGATCTGGCCGCCGAAGCTCTGCTCGCGCTGTGGCACCGCTGGGACCGGGTGCGGGCGGCGGACCGTCCGACGGCGTACGCGCGCGGAGTGGTCGCCAACCTCGCCCGCACCCGGATCCGCGCCGCCGTGCGGGAACGCCGGCGGATCACGCTCGTCTGGTCGCAGCGCGAGGACAGGGCCGAGAACCCCGACGTACCGGGGACGGTCGATGTCCGACAGGCCCTGCGCCGGCTGCCGTTCCGCAAGCGCGCCTGTGTCGTGCTGCGGCACGCCTTCGACCTGTCGGAGAAGGACACCGCGCTCGCCCTCGGCGTCTCGGTGGGTACGGTGAAGAGCCAGACGTCCAAGGGCATGGCGGAGCTGAAACGGCTGCTCGGCGCGGACGAGGCGTCGGTACGGATGCACGCGGGGGCGCTGCCCACGGGTGGGACCGGAGGACGGGACCGGTGAGGGAGTCGCGGGAGGTGCACGACGAGCTGCGCGCCCGGCTGCGCGAGGCGGCCGGGGTCCACGAGCCGGACCGCGCGCGCATCCTGGCCCGGGTGGAGCGCGGCATGGCGGGCTCCGGCGAGCGGCGGCCCCCGCGGCGCACCGCGCGCCCGCCGCTGCTCGGCTGGGCCCGTGTCCTGGGCGCCACGGCCGCGGTCGCGGGCGTCCTGGTGGCGGGCGGCTACGCGGTCGCCTCGGCGGTGCGGGACGACGGTCCGGCACGGCGGACCGTGGCCGTTCCCCCGGCGCCCGACCCGTCGCCGGACCCGGCCGGCCGGGCGCCGGCCACCCCCGGGGCCGGACCTCGTTCCGGGACGCCGAAGGAGTCGGGGAGGCCGCGTCCGTCACCCTCCCGGGCCCCCACGGCGAGCGGCCCCACGGCCCCGGACCGGGCGCCCGGCGGGGACACCGCGGACGGCCCGTTGCGGTCGGACGGCTCGGTCGACCCGCACAGCGACGACTACTGGGCGCAGAGCGATGTCAGCCTGCGGACCACGGAGCAACTCACCTCGCTCTCGGTCACGTTGGAGGTCAGACAGACCGGCGGGGTGAGCGAGGCGGGGGCCTGGCTCTCGCTGCCCGAGAGCGACTTCACGACGACGGTCACCGAGCGGGACGGCTTCCTCGTCTACACCTGGACGCTCAGGCCGGGTCGCACGGTCCGGCCGGGCGCGTGGATCTTCGCCGGCCAGTACGGCCACGATCGTGGCGGCCGGGACGCGAAGGACGACGGCTACACCGTGACGGCGACCGCGAAGGGCGGCGAACGGGCCTCCGTGGCCGGTGACTTCGCGAACCGGGACACCGACGGCGGCGATCCCTAGGGCCTGGCGTTCGGATCATGCGGCGGGACGCGGGGGCGCGTTCGCCTCCCGGCGACGCCGAACGCCCCCGCCGATGACGACCGGCGGGGGCGTTCGACGATGGGGGCGCGTCAGCTCACGAAGTACGTGGGGTTCGGGAGCTTGTAGGTCTTGTCGGCGTAGCCGCCGTCGAGGTCCGAGTACTGGTCGCCGAAGTTGGCGACGATGTCGTACCCGAGGGACTCGATGTGCTTGCGGGTACCGGCCTTGTACTGCACGGTCGTGCAGTTCCAGGCGGCGGCGGTGGCACAGCCGCTCAGGTACGCGGGCGGGTTGGCCGCGTCCTTGAGGAACATGTGCGAGGCGTCGAGGTTGATGTCGACGCCGACCTTCTTGAGGTTGTCGACCGCGGAGACGCGCTGCGACTCCTTCAGGCCGGAGTTGTAGAACACCTCGACGCCCTTGGACGCGGCGTACTTGACGAGGTCGGGGCTGCCGAAGACGGCCGGACGGTCCGCCTGGGCGACGTACGCGGCCCAGGAGGCCGAGTTGTAGGTGTAGTTGGTCTTCTTCTCGTAGTCGAGGGAGAGCAGCAGCGTGTCGTCGATGTCGAAGACGACCGCGGGCTTCCCGTGGCGGTGGTGGGCCTTGTGGGCCGCCTGGTCGATGTACCGCTTGGCGGAGGCGTCGAGGCGGGCCAGGTCCTTGGCGTACGGGCTGTCGGGGGACGCCTGGTAGACCCCGCCGGCGTCGGCCGTGGTGCCGTAATAGGTGTCGATGTCCTTGACGAGAACACCGATGTTGTAAGGCTCGTGCGTCGAGTTCGCCGTGGACTGACCGGCGGTGGCGACGCCGGTGCCGTACAGGGCGGAACCGGCGACGACACAGGTTGCGGCGACGGCCGCTATGCGCAGTGACTTATGCATGACAGTTTTCTACGCGCGTCACGTCGCTGGACGCGAGGCCTTTTGCCGGATCGATACCTACTTTTCGGCCGACTTGGGCCTCGCGTCGCACGAATCGGGCCTCACGGACTGCCCGGCGGGTGTCAGTTCATGGTCGCGCCGATGGTCGTGCTGCCCGTCGTGAGGAAGGTGGTCGCGGGCAGTGTCCCGCTGGAGGAGCGGGAGTTGTACGTGGAGGTCGCGTCCGTGGAGATGAACGCCGGGGTGGAGACGCCGGAGTCCCAGTTGTTGCCGGCCGACGTCACCGAGGATCCCTTGGAGACCGCGGTGCCGTTGCTCACGGCGAGGTTCTTGCCGAGCTTGGCGGCGCCGGTGGCGAAGTAGTAGCCGTACTTGCCGTTGGCGTAGGCGGTGGTGCGGTTGATGACGATGGCACCGGTGTTGGAGTTCTCGGTGAAGCCGCTGCCCGCGTCGTCCCAGGCGGCGGAGTTGTTGATGACGTGCGCGACGACCTCGCCGTCGCCGCCCAGCTTGTAGCCGTTGCCGTCGCCCGCGAAGGCCGAGTCGCTCCAGCGGTTCTTGCCGTTGCCGAAGGACCAGGTGTGTTCGACGGTGACGGGTGAGGAGAAGGACCAGAAGTCGAGGCCGTCGTCGGAGTTGTTGTACAGCCGGGCCCCGGTGATCAGGTTGCCGCTGCCCGAACCGAACTTCACGGCGACGCCGTCCGCGTTCTCGCCGTGGGTGGCGGCGTCGTAGTTGCCGTACGCGTCGATGTTCTTGACCGTGTTGTTCACGGTGCCGTCGCCGGTCAGGGTGAAGCCGGAGTCGCCGCCGTTGATGGTCTTGATGTTGTTCCAGACGGTGCCGGTGCAGGACTGGCAGACGACCGCGCTGTCCGGGGAGTTCTGGAAGGTGATGTTGGAGACGTTCCAGTAGTCGGCGGTCAACTTGAAGATCCAGGAGCCCGAGGGGAGCGAGGAGCCGTCGATCTTCACGGTCTCCGAGCCGTACGCCGTGAGGGTGACCGGCGAGGAGGACGTGCCGTTGGCCGTGGACTGGAGGGTGGCCGTCGGGGAGTAGGTGCCGCCGCGCACCTGGATGACGGTTCCGGCGGTGGCGCCGGAGATCGCGCTGGTCAGTTCGGCGGTGGTGTCGACGACGACGGTGGCTGCCTGTGCCTGGGTGGGGAGGACGGCGAGGCCTGCGCCGAGCGCCAGGGTGGCGCCTAAGGCGAGAGCGGTACGACGAGACATGGAGTGCGGTCCTTTCGTCGTGCTGGGGAATGGAGCGGGGGAATCACGGGCGCCAGTCGCCGAGATACGCGGCACGGGTGTGCTGCTCGGCCTCCGCGTCCGTGAGCTGGGGGCGGTTCTCCGGGACGGTGATCACCGCGCCGGGTCCGGTGTTGCGGTACTCGCGAAAGCGCATGGACTGCCACGGGTAGGCCGCGCG
This sequence comes from Streptomyces sp. NBC_00659, assembly GCF_036226925.1. Lineage (NCBI taxonomy): Bacteria > Bacillati > Actinomycetota > Actinomycetes > Kitasatosporales > Streptomycetaceae > Streptomyces > Streptomyces sp. NBC_00659. The sequence continues at coordinate 2,552,850 of NZ_CP109031.1, forward strand.
CATGTCGGTGTAGGGCGCCACCGCGTCGATGCCGGGCCCGAGTTCGCAGCCGCGGACCACGAGCGAGGGCCACGCGGTGGTCTCGTACGACGGGACCCAGGGCCGGGCGATCTTGTACGCCCCGTCCTCGGCGCCCGAGGTGACACGGCCGCCGACGGCGAGGAAGCCGTGGGGGTTCGCGCGGGCCGTGGACGGCGCGAAGACCATGCCCTCGGGCTTGAACGAGACGTCCCGGTCGAGGGTGTGGAAGCGGCAGCGCTCGAAGACGGCGGTGGCCCGGCCGAACACGAAGTCGACGTCGCCCTCGATGTGGCAGTCGCGGTAGCAGTGCCGGTCGAAGGCGGCCAGGTCCGTCGTGTCCGCGAACAGTGTGTCCTGGTGGGCCAGCAGCCGCACCCGCTCGAAGTACGAACGGTCGCCGGTGACGTAGGCCGCGACCGCCTGTGTGCCGGTGATCTCCGGGTGGTCCGCGCGCAGCCAGTCGTTCGCGATCGTCAGCCGGCGCACGGTCAGTCCCGGAGCCGCCGAGGTGAAGGTGGCCGAGCCCGCGGTCCCGTAGGTCCCGGAGCCGTCCGGTAGCGGCGTGCCGTTCGCCCGGTCGAAGACGACGACCGCGTCGCGCGGGTCGCGGGTGGTACCACGGAGCGTCAACTCCCCCTTTTCGGCGGGGATGTGGACCACCTCGCGGTACGTTCCCGGGTGGATGACGATCGTCTGCCCGGGACCGTCCACCGCGTCGACGGCGGCCTGGACCGAGTCGCCGGGACGCACGTGCAGGACACGGCGGCCGTGGGCGGCGGCCGGGGCCGTGCCCACGGCCGTGACCGACGCCGCCAGACCGGCGAGGAGGGTTCGCCTGCGCATCTCAGCACCCCTTCCACGGAGTCCAGTCGCCGAGGTACGCCTCGCGGGTCGCCGAACGGGCCTGTTCGTCCGTGAGCTGGGGACGGTTCTCCGGGACGGTGATCACCGCGCCCGGCCCGGTGTTGCGGTACTCGGCGAAGCGCTGGCTCTGCCACGGATAGGCGGCGGACATGTTCGTGTAGGGCGCCACCGCGTCGATGCCGGCGTCCAGACGGGTGTCGCGGACGGTCAGCATCGGGCGAGCGGTGAGGTCCGAGCCGGGCACCCAGGGGCGGGCCAGCTTGTAGTACGCGTCCGGCGCGGCGCTGCTGATCCGGCTGCGGGTGACCAGGTAACCGCGCGGGTCGGCGACGGCCGTGGACGGCGCGAGGACGAAGCCGTACGGGGCCCCGGCCAGGTCCGTGCGGTCCAGGGTGCGGAAGTGGCAGTACTCGAAGACCGCCGTCGCCCGCCCGAAGACGAAGTCCACGTCCCCCTCGACGTAGCAGTCCCGGTAGTACTGCCGGGCGAAGGTGGCGAGCGCGATGGAGTCGGCGTACAGCGTGTCCTGGTGGCCGAGGAAGCGGCACCGGTGGAAGGCCGAGCGGTCGCCCTGCACCTTGACCGCCACGGCCTGGGTGCCGGTGATCCCGGGGTGGTCGGCGCGCAGCCAGTCGTTGGCGAAGGTGACCGAGCGGGCGGTGAAACCGTCGGTGCGGACCGTGGTCGTCGCGGACCCGGTGGTGCCGTAGGTGCCCGAACCGTCGGGCTTCGGCGTGCCGTTGGCGTTGTCGTACACGACGACGACGTCGCGCGGGTCGCCGGAGGCTCCGATCCAGGTCATCTCGGAGCCGGCGGCGCCGGGCAGGCCGGTCGCCGGGTCGACGGCTCCGACCGAGACCGTCTCGCGGTACACGCCGGGCGCGATGACCAGGGTGAATCCGGCGCCGGTCGCGGCGGTCACGGCGGCCTGCACGGTGGTGTGGTCGCCGAGGCCGCCGGGATGGACGTACAGCGTTCTCGCGTCACGCCGCGCGGACGGCGAACCGTGGCGCCCGAACGGCGAACGCCCGGTGGCGCGGGCGGGGGCCGCGAGGCCGAGAGCCAGTGCGGCTCCGGTGCCCGCGGCGACGAACGCCCTTCTGCTGACGGGGTGTCCGGCCATGGTCAGCAGATCTTTCCGGCGCCCGCGCGGTGGTCGACGATGCCGGGAACGGCCCTCGGCGGGTCGACCTTCGTCCGCAGGACCGGTGTCCATCCCGCGCCGGACTGGAGCGTCTCGGCCGGGATCTCCGCGTTGTGCACGGCGATCAGATCGGTCCGTACGCCGTTGACGTAGTTGTCGGCGGCGGTGAGCGGCGCCTCCTTCCACTTCTTCAGGATCTTCCCGGTACCGACCGAGTCCGGCAGCGTGAACGCGTTGTGTTCGGCGACGAGTTGGGACTCCATCCCGATGCCGAAGCTGTAGGAGTAGGTGGCGTCGGCGACGAAGTGGTTGTTGTAGGAGTCCACTTGCCCGAAGCGGACGCGCGGGGCGCGCTCGACGAGGCCGGTGAACAGGTTGTGGTGGAGGGTGACCTTCAGATGGCCCCGGTCCACGGCGGCGGTCGCCGCGCTGTCGCTGTTGCCGATCAGGATGGTCTTGTCGTGGTCGGCGAAGACGTTCCAGGAGGCCGTCACGTAGTCGGCGCCCTTGACGATGTCCAGTTCGCCGTCGTGCTGTTCGTAGATCCGGCCGTAGTACGTCGGCAGCGAGCTGTCCGGGTGGTCGCCGTCGGTGAACGTGTTGTGGTCGAGCCAGACGTGCGTGGCCCCGTAGACCACCGCGCTGTCGTACTCGGAGTTCCAGTTGCCGGTGTCGCCGTCGGTGGGGTCCCACTGCGGGAAGCAGTCGAGGGGACTCTCGAAGGCGAGGTTGCGGACGATGACGTTGTCGACGTCCTTGATCTGCAGGCTCGCGCCCTTGATGCCGGCGTCGCGGCCGATCCCGACGATGGTGGTGTTGGCGGGGACGTACGCCTTCATGGCGGTGTCCTGGTTGGCGGCGGAGGCGGCGCGCAGATCCTCCTGCTCGCCGCTGACCACCTGGTCGTAGCCCCACACCGCGGGGTCGTAGTCGGCGAGGTAGCGGTCGAAGTCGTAACCGGGCGCGGCGAAGGAGTCGCAGCCGTCGGCGTTGGCGTCGATCGTGCCCTTGACCTTGATGATCTTCGGCGCGCTGCCGTCGGCGGCGAGCGCGGCCCTGAACTCCGCCCAGGTCGTGACCGTGTGGATCCGATCGGCCTTGGCGGCCGAGCCGCCGGTGGTGCCGGTCCCGGCGGACGCCCAGCCGTCGCCCGCGGCGAGCGTCTGCCGGGCGGGCTCGCCGGACCGGGCCTGGGCGGGGGTGCCGGTGACGGCGAGCACGAGGGCGGTGCAGCCCATCAGCGCGGCCGTTCTCCGCGTGGCGGTCACGCTCCACGCTATGGCATGCCCATGCCATTTCTGTGTGTTCATCGTGCGGCTCTCTTTCCTTCGGCTCAAGGACTCAGGGACTCAGGGACTCAGGAGTTCAGGGACTCAGGGACTCAGGGACTCAGGCGGTCGGCCAGGTGATCCAGGACTCGGGAATCTCCGCGTCGAGACGGCGTACGTCCCCGGGCGCGAGAACCCGGGAGTGCAGCAGTCCGGCCGTGACGAGACGGGCCACGGCGATGGCACCCGGCGGGTTGAAGTGCGTGTTGTCCTGCTCGGTCGCGGTCCAGTTGAAGTACTTCTTCGTCTCCTCGACGCCGAGCCGCTGCCACAGCGCGATGGACAGGGCCTGGATGTCGAGGAGCGCCACGTGCTCGTCCGCGGCGAGCGCCCGCATCGACGCCGGGTAGTCGCCGTGCGTCGGCACCGCGTTGCCGTCCGCGTCGAACTTTCTGCGCTCCACCGGGGTGGCGAGCAGCGGCCGGGCGCCCCGGGCCCGCGCCCCGGCGATGTACTGCCGCAGGCAGTCCTGGAACGTCGTCCACGGCTCGGTGTAGCGCGTCGGGTCGGCGCTCTTCTCGTCGTTGTGCCCGAACTGGACGAGCAGGAGGTCGCCGGGCCGGATCACGTCGAGGATCGCGGCGAGGCGCCCCTCGTCGATGAAGCTCTTCGAACTCCGGCCGTTCACCGCGTGGTTGGCGACCACGACGTCCTCGCGGAGGAAGAACGGGAGGGCCATGCCCCACCCGGTCTCGGGTGCGGCGTCGGCGTACTTCTGGGCGGCGGTGGAGTCACCGGCGATGTGGAGGGTGCGCGGCCGGTGGTGCGGGGCGGCGAGCGCGGGGCCCGCCGCGGCGGCGGCGAGCGGCAGGGCGGCCACGGCCGCCGAGGTGACCTGTCTGCGCGTGAGGGACACGGGCGTGTGCCTTTCGACAGAGGGTTCGGCTGAGCTTTCTACGGAAGGTCCCGGCCGACGTTCCGGCAGAGGTTCCAACAGAGGACCGCCAGAGGTACCGGCAGAGGACCAGGCAAAGGTTCCGGCTGACGACCAGGCGGAGGTTCCGGCTGAGGTTCCGACGGACGTGCGGAGACAGCCGCCGGGCCCCGGGCCGGCCGCGGCGCGACGCGCGCCACGGCCGGGCCCTGTGGGCGGACCGGGTCAGTGGTGGGCCTTCCAGTCGGCCTGCGCCTTGTCGAGCTGGTCGGCCAGCGTGTCCAGGAAGTCCTTCACGCTCATCTTGCCGAGCAGCACCTTCTGGAAGTTCGGCTCGTTGTCGGCCTTGGAGATGGTGTTCCAGTCGGGCAGGTAGTACGGCAGCTGCACGATCTTGGTTCCGGCGCCGTTCAGCGCCTCGGCGGCGAGCTTGGTCGGCTCGGCCTGCTGGATCCAGGCGTCCTTCGCCGCGTCGGTGTTCGCCGGAACCTGACCGGCCGACTCGTTGAACTTGGAGTTCTCCGCCGCCGAGACCGCGAACTCGATGAACTTCCAGGCGGCCGCCTTGTTCTTGCCGGACTTGAACAGGCTCAGCCCGTCGACCGGGTTGGAGATCTGCACCCGCGTGCCGTCGTCCAGCGTGGGATTCGGGATGCCGCGGAACTTGCCGGCGCCCAGCGCCTTCAGGTGGTCCTGGTAGGAGCCGAGGTTGTGGCTCAGCATGCCGATGGTGCCGCTGTCCCACTGCGCGACCATCTTGGTGAAGTCGTTGTTGACGTCGGCGGACGGGGTGGACTTCTTGTAGAGGGCGACGTACTTCTCCAGGGCCGCCACGTTCTTCGGGTCGTTGACGGTGGTCTTGTCGCCGTTCCAGAACGAGGTGATGCCGGTCTGGCCGTACGCCGCGTCCAGCGCCGGGGCGATGGAGCCCTCTCCGCCGCGGATGGTGAAGCCGAACTTGTTCTTGCCCGTGTCCGTGAGCTTCGCGGCCGCGTCGTAGAACTTCGTCCAGGAGGCCGGCTCGTCCAGGCCCGCCGCCTTGAACAGGTCGGTGCGGTACCAGAGCGTGCCGTTGTTGGCGGAGGTCGGCACCTGGTACAGCGTGTCTCCGCCGCCCGCGGCCCGGCTGACGTCGAGCAGGTTCTGGCTCAGCTTTCCGTTCAGCGCGCTCTTCTCGATCCGGCTGTCCAGCGGCTCCAGCGCCCCCTGGACGGCGACCTCGGCGAGCATCGCGGTGCCCACACCCCCGACGTCCGGCAGGCCGCCGCCCTGGATGGCGGTGTCGTACTTGGACTGGGCGCTCGCGGCCGGGATGCCGACGTAGTTGACCTTGATGTCCGGGTACTTCTTCTCGAAGTCGGCGATGATCTGCTTCCAGATGTCGGTGCGGACACCGCCGTTGTTGTCCCAGAAGGTGATCTCGCCCTTGCCGGAGCCCTCGGTCCCCTTGTCCCCCGCGCTGCCGCTGCCGTCGTCACCACAGGCGGTGACGGTCAGCGCGAGCACGGATCCGAGGGCGACGGCCACGGCGGCGCGCCGGGCTCCATGGACGCCGGTCCTTCTGGGACCGGTCGCCGGTGGGTTGTTCCTGAGTGGGCTGGTCTTCATCGATCGGCTCTCTTCTTCCGGATCCAACGGGGTGGTGGGGTCGGTGCGGTGTCCTCGGAGATCGGCGCCCGGCTGCTTCCGGAAGGGACGCGCCCTTCCCTCCCCATCCGGCAAGCGCTTGCTACGGAGGTGCTGCTTCATTGCGGCTCCCAAGGCGGACGAACGACGGACGACGGCTGACGAAGACCCTCAGGGGGTCGGGACGACTCGGAAACGCGTGAACGTGGCGGCCCCCGCGTGGCCCGCGCCGGACGGCGCGAGCGCGAACAGGCCGAGCAGGGCGCCGACCCAGCGCCAGGGCGTGGCGGCGAAGGCCTGCCCGGAGGGCTGCCGGCCGCCACCGACGTCGTAGGAGAAGCGGCAGCGGGCCCCCGCGCCGATCTCGATCCACAGCCGGGCCCGGCCCTCGGGCGCCGGGCGTGCCGGAGCGGCGTCGCGCTCGCCCTCGCACGGCCCCGAGCGCACGGCGGGTGCCCCGACGGCCGCGGTCTCGGCGAACCGGTGCACGAGCCGCACCGATCCGTCCGGCTCGCGCCGGAGGCCGATCCAGCCGAACGCGTCCCCGAGCACCGCGATCCCGGCCCGCGCCCCGGGCTCCTCGCTGTCGAGGCACAGGTCGACCTGGACGGTGGCGGCCGCGCCCGGTATCCGCTGGGTGAGGACATGGGGCAGCCGGCGCAGGTCGTGGGCGTCCGCCGTACGGACACAGGTCAGCCGGAGTCCGTCGCCGGAGTGCTGGGTGGCCCAGCCGTCCTGGGGGTTGGCGGTCCACTGCCACTGGCGCCCGAAGCGGCCGCCCGGGAAGTCGTCGTCGGTGGCGGGTGCGGACGGCGGCTGGGCCGGCAGGTCCGGCTTGCGGTGGACGGCCACGGGGGCGCCCCGGTCGCCGAGCACCGGCCAGCCGTCCTCGCCCCAGCGCATCGGCTGGAGGTGGACCACCCGCCCGTAGGGTCCGCGCTGCTGGAAGTGCGCGAACCAGTCCTCGCCCGCCGCCGTGCGCACCCAGCCGCCCTGGTGCGGGCCGTTGACCCGGGTGTCCCCCTGTTCCAGCACCACCCGTTCCTCGTAGGGTCCGAAGAAGCCGCGCGAACGGAAGGCACCCTGCCAGCCGGTCTCGACTCCCCCGGCGGGCGCGAAGATCCAGAACCAGCCGTCGTGACGGTAGGCCTTGGGCCCTTCGAGGGTGAACCAGCCGGGAATCAGGTCGGCGTCGACGATCACCTTGCCCTCGTCGATCAGCCCTGTGCCGTCGGGACGCATCCGGTGCCCGGTGAGCCGGTTCTTCACTCCCGAACGGGACCTGGCCCAGGCGTGCACGAGATACGCCTCGCCACTCTCCTCGTCCCACAGCGGGCAGGGGTCGATGAGCCCCTTGCCCTCCTTCACCAGCTGCGGCCGGGTCCAAGGGCCCCTGATCTGAGGGGCGTTGACCTGGAAGATGCCGTGGTCGGGGTCGCCCCAGAAGATCCAGAAACGGTCGTCGTGGTGACGCAACGCGGGGGCCCACACCCCGCAGTCGGGCCTGGGATTCCTGAACTCGCGCGCGGGCTCCAGGCGTTGGAGAGCGTGCCCGACGAGGGTCCAGTTCACCAGGTCCCGGGAGTGCAGCAGCGGCAGGCCGGGGGCGCGGCCGAAGCTGGAGGCGGTGAGGTAGAAGTCGTCGCCGACGCGCAGCAGATCGGGGTCGGACCAGTCGGCGTCGAGGACGGGGTTGCGGTAGGTGCCGTCACCGAGGTCGGCGGAGGGCAGGGCCATCAGGGGCTCACCGCCTTGCGGACCAGCGCGGCGGCCCCGCTCCGGTCGAGGGTGCCGTCGGCGACGACGGTGACGACCCGGCGTACGAGCGTCTCCCCCGCCTCGACGGCCAGCCGCTCGTCATGGGCCAGGGAGGAGCCGACGCCCGGGTACTCGGCGGTGCGGACGAACCACGGGTCACGGCGGGTCGCGCCGGTCGCCCCGGCGAGGACGAGCGTCCAGCCGGCGCCCGCGAGGGCGAGCCAGTCGGCGGGGCGCGCGTGCACGGCCTCCTCGCCCTCGGCGTCGGCGGTGAACACGCGCGGGGCGTCCTGTTCCTTGCGGGCCCGCCAGAAGAAGCCTCCGTAGGCCGCGCCCGGCCGTCCGTTGGTGGCGGGGCTGCCGATCGACAGGCCGCGCGCGGTGACGTTCGTGAGGGAGAAGGTGAAGTCCAGCGCCCAGGCGGTGTCGGTGAGGGCGACGGCCGCGACCGTACGGCGCTCCCGCAGCAGTTCGGTGCCCGCGGCCATCCAGCGCAGCTCCTCCACGAAGCCGTCCGGGTCGCGCAGCTGGAAGCCGGCGTGCCGCTGGGCGCCGTGGTTGTCGAGCTCGGTCGGTCCCTGGTCGCGGACGTAGGTGCGCCCGCCCCAGAAGTTGTGCCCCTCGACGTCGGGTACGGCGACACCGACGCCGAGGTGGTGGGTGTGGTCGGCCGGGCTGAGCTCGGTGACGGCGGTGCCGGCCAGGGTGGTGACGGGGTGCAGATACGGGCGCGGGGAGAGCCGGGCGGGGAGTGCGGGCCGGGTGACGTAGCGGGCGACGGGGCGGCCCGCGATCCGCAGGAGCTGCGTGTCGTCGTTCATGGGGTGCTCACCTCTTTCGGGAGCGCCCAGGAGGCGCCCAGCTCGGAGTAGAGGGCGAGGGTGTCGGCGGCGGCCGCGACGAATCCGTCGACGCCGGGCACGACGCGGCGCTGTTCGCCGGGGACCGTCTCCCAGGCGTCCGGGGGCAGCGCGACCGGGTCGGGGGCCTGCCGGATCGCCTCGACGACCTTCATGAAGGCGCCCGTCGACTCGGGCGGGACCAGCAGTGGGGCGCCGCCCGACAGATGCCCGGCCAGGTTCTCCAGCAGGTCGGTGCGGCCGTACTCGATCTCCTCGGGGCCGTGTCCGGACCGCTGCACGAGCACCCGGTCCTGCTTGTACCAGAAGGTGATCCGGCCGCCCGTGCCGTGCACCAGGACGTACGGCTCGCCGGGGCGTTCGGCGCAGAGCGTGGCGGCGACGGTGATCCGGCCCCCGGTGGTCGTCACCCGCACGCACGAGGTGTCGTCGGACTCGATGTCGTTGGCCCGCAGCAGTTCGGTCCGGATGCCGGTGACGTCCTCGGCGCGGGTCGAGCCGTCCAGGGCGAGGGCCGTGGCGACGGCGTGGGCCAGCGGGTTCGTCAGGACCCCGTCGACGACGTCGGCGCCGTCGAGGCGGCGTCTGCCCGCCCAGGGCGCGCGCCGGAAGTACGCCTCGTCGCGGACCCAGGCGCCCGCCCCGCCGATTCCGGTCACCCGGCCGATGGCGCCCTCGGTGATCAGCTTCCTGATCGCCGGCACGGCGTGCGAGCCGAGCGACTGGAAGCCGATCTGGCAGACCACTCCGGCCGCCGCGACTCCGTCGGCCATCCGCCGGAACTCGGCGTAGGACGGCGCGGGCGGCTTCTCCAGGAGCAGGTGGACGCCCCTGCGCGCGGCGGTCAGCGCGAGGTCGGTGTGGGTGGGGATGGGGGTGCAGATCACCGCGACGGCGGCGCCGGTGGAGTCGAGGAGGGCACCGAAGTCGGCGGACTGCTCGACGCTTCGCCCGCCCAGCTCCTCCTCGGTGAGCGGGGTCAGCTCGCAGATCCCGGCGAGGCGTACCAGGCCCTTGTCCTGGAGCCGGCCGATGTTGTCCAGGTGCCAGCGGCCGTGGCCCCGTGCACCCGCGAGGACGACGGGCAGCGGGAGCCGGGCCGTCGTGCCCGCCCGGGCGGAACCGGCCGGCCGCGGGAGCCCGGGGCCCGTCGTCGCCTGGACGCCGGACGCGGACGGCCGGCTGTCCGGGTGCGGGTCGCCGCTCCGGCGCGAGGTGGCGGTCATCCCTTCACCGCCCCGGCGCTGAATCCGGTGATCAGCCATTTCTGGATGAAGGCGAAGACGACGACCACGGGGACGGCGGCGACGATGCCGCCCGCCGCGAGCGCGCCGAGGTCGACGCTGTCGGAGCTCAGCAGGGTGTTGAGGCCGACCGGGATGGTCTGCTTGCTCTGGTCGCTGAGGAACATCAGGGCGAACAGGAAGTGGTTCCAGGCGTGGACGAAGGCGAAGGAGCCGACGGCGATCAGCCCGGGCCGCAGCAGCGGGAGGACGACGATCCGGAAGGCGTCGAAGCGGTTGCAGCCGTCGACCCAGGCGGCCTCCTCCAGGGTGTACGGCACGTTCCTGATGAACCCGCTGATGAGGATCATCGACAGCGGAAGCTGGAAGACCGTCTCGGCGATGACGACACTGACCAGCGAGTTGATCATCCGGAGCTCGGCGAAGATCTGGAAGAGCGGGACCAGGAGCAGGGCGCCCGGCACGAACTGCGAGCAGAGCAGCGCGAGCATGAAGCCGCGCTTGATCCTGAAGTCGAAGCGGGCGAGGGCGTAGCCGCCGGCGAGGGCGACGAGCGTGGTCATCACCAGGGTGGAGACGGCGATGATCACGCTGTTCTGGAAGTAGGTCCCGAAACTGCGCTCGGTCCACACCTTGTCGAAGTGCTCGAAGGTCATGGGCCAGGGCACGAGGGAGGTCGACCCGGCCGGGCGCAGCGCGAAGAGCAGGATCCAGTAGAAGGGGATCAGGGTGAAGAGCAGATAGACGCCCAGGGGGACGTAGATCTGCCAGCGCGGGGCCTCGTCCCAGGCGCGCCGCTTCCTCCCCGCGCGCGGGCGGGGTTCCTCCCTGGGCGGGGCGGGTACGGCCGGGGCGATCGTCCCGGCGTCCTTGGTGATCACTTGTCCCCGCCTCCGAACTTGCTCAGCCGCAGATAGACGATCGAGCAGAACAGCAGAATCACGAACGCGACCGTGGTGAGGGCCGAGGCGTAACCGAAGTTGTGCGCGTCGACACTGGTGTTGGCGATGTAGAGCGGAAGGGTCGTCGTCTCGCCCGCGGGGCCGCCGCCGGTGAGGGTGTAGAGCAGGTCGACGTTGTTGAACTCCCACACCGCGCGCAGCAGGGTGGAGAGGATGATCGCGTCCTTGAGGTGCGGCAGCGTGATGTGCAGGAACTGCCGGACGCGGCTCGCTCCGTCGACCTCGGCGGCCTCGTACAGGTCCTTGGAGACGGACTGGAGGTCGGCGAGGATCAGGATCGCGAAGAAGGGCACCCCGCGCCACAGGTCCGCGACCACGGCCGCCGGGAAGACGGTGGAGGTGTCCGAGAGCCAGCTCGTCCCGTACGAGCCCATGCCCGCGTCGGCGAGGTAACGGGTGATGCCCGTCTGGGAGTTGTAGAGCAGCACCCAGATCGCGGAGGTCAGCACCCCGGAGACGGCCCAGGGCGAGAAGACCAGGGCGCGTCCGGCGGCCCGGCCGACGAAGGTCTGGTTGACGATCAGCGCGAGCGCCAGGCCGAACAGCAGCTGGAGGCCCACCTCGACGACGACCCACTTCGCGCTGAAGGTCAGCGTGTCCCAGAACTGGGGGTCGTCGGTGAAGGCGTGCACGAAGTTGCCGAAGCCCGCGTAGCCGTTGCGCCACGGCTTGGTCGGGTTGTAGTTCTGCAGGCTGTAGTAGAAGACGCTGATGACGGGGTAGGCGATGAAGCCCAGCATCAGCAGCGCCGCCGGGGCGATCAGCAGATACGGAAGCCTGCGCGGGGTCGCTGAGGCACGGCGCCGCCGGGGTGGCGCGGGCGGTTTCGCCACGGCTGCGGCTTGGGCCATGACTGTTCTCCGTTCGCAGTGGGGCAGGTACAGCGGGTACAGGAAGCGCTTGCTACGACGCCATGGGTCGGGCACGTCCACGTGCGGTCGTGGGGGGTCTCAGCCCGCGTACGGGTCCGGCACCTTGCCCGGGCGGGCCAGGAACGCGAAGTCGCAGCCGGTGTCGGCCTGGGTGATCTGGTCGTTGTAGAGCGCGCCGTAGCCTCGCTCGTACCGGGCGGGCGGCGGGGTCCACGCGGCCCGCCTGCGCTCCAGCTCCGCGTCGTCCACGTGGAGCCGGAGTGACCGTGCCTCGACGTCGAGGGTGATCGGGTCCCCGCTCCGTACGAGGGCGAGCGGGCCGCCGACGTACGACTCGGGCGCCACGTGCAGCACGCACGCGCCGTAACTCGTGCCGCTCATCCGGGCGTCGGAGATCCGCACCATGTCCCGGACGCCCTGCTTCAGCAGGTGGCCGGGGATGGGCAGCATCCCGTACTCGGGCATGCCCGGACCGCCCTTGGGGCCGGAGCCCCGCAGCACGAGGACACTGTCCGCGGTGATGCCGAGCGACGGGTCGTCGATGGTCCGCTGCATGGTGCGGTAGTCGTCGAAGACGACCGCGGGACCGGTGTGCCTGAGCAGGTGCGGCTCGGCGGAGATGTGCTTGATGACGGCGCCGTCGGGGCAGAGGTTGCCGCGCAGGACGGCCACCCCGCCCTCGGCCGCGACCGGGTTCTCCCGGGTGCGGATGACGTCGTCGTTGTGCACCCGGGCGGTCGCCAGCTGCTCGCGCATGCTGTCGTGGGACACCGTGGGCCGGTCCAGGTGCAGCAGGTCGGTGATCCGGGAGAGGAACCCGGGCAGGCCGCCGGCGAAGTGGAAGTCCTCCATGAGGTACTTCTGTCCGCCGGGCCGGACGTCGGCGAGGACGGGCACGGTCCGGGCGATCCGGTCGAAGTCGTCCAGGGTCAGGGTGACCCCGGCCCGTCCGGCCATGGCGATCAGATGGATCACGGCGTTGGTGGAGCCGCCGAGGCCGAGGACGGTCGTCACCGCGTCCTCGAAGGCCTCGGCCGTGAGGATGTCGGACAACACGCGGTCCTTGTGGACGAGTTCGACGATCCTGAGCCCGGCCGCGGCCGCCATCCGGTCGTGTCCCGAGTCGACGGCGGGGATGCTCGACGCGCCGGGAACGGTGACGCCGAGCGCCTCCGCGGCCGCTGTCAGCGTGGACGCGGTGCCCATCGTCATGCAGTGCCCCGGCGACCGGGCGAGCCCGCTCTCCAGCTCGGTCATCTCGCAGTCCCCGATGAGGCCCGCGCGCCTGTCGTCCCAGTACTTCCACATGTCGGTTCCGGACCCGAGGACCTCGTCGCGCCAGTGGCCCGGGAGCATCGGCCCGGCGGGCACGAAGACGGTCGGCAGGTCGACCGAGGCGGCGCCCATGAGCAGCGCGGGCGTGGTCTTGTCGCAGCCGCCCATCAGCACGGCCCCGTCCACCGGATACGACCGCAGCAGTTCCTCGGTCTCCATCGCGAGCAGGTTGCGGTAGAGCATCGGGGTCGGCTTCTGGAACGTCTCGCTCAGCGTGGACACCGGGAATTCGAGCGGGAATCCGCCGGCCTGCCACACGCCCCGCTTGACGGCCTGCGCGCGGTCGCGCAGGTGCACATGGCACGGGTTGATGTCGGACCAGGTGTTGAGGATCGCGACGACCGGCTTGCCCAGGTGCTCCTCGGGGAGGTAGCCGAGCTGCCGGGTCCTGGCCCGGTGGCTGAACGAGCGGAGCCCGTCGGTGCCGTACCACTGATGGCTTCTGAGTTCCTCGGGCCGTTTCACAGGGACCATCCGGCGGCTATGGCGGCGACCTCGGAACGCTCGCTCGCGGGCAGCGGTCTGCTCGGCGGGCGCACGTCACGGCGGCACAGGCCGAGCGAGGACAGGGCTTCCTTGACGACGGTGACGTTGTTCGCGGAGGCGTCGGCGGCGCGCAGTTCCTCGAAGCGGCGGATCCGCTCCCAGACCTTCATCGCGGCCGGGTAGTCGCCGGACCGGAGCGCCTCGATCATGTTCAGCGAGACGGCCGGAGCCACGTTCACCAGGCCCGAGGTGAACCCGGTGGCGCCGGCCGAGAAGTACGAGGGGGCGTACGGCTCGGCGAGTCCGGCCACCCACACGAACCGTTCGAGACCGGCGTCCCGCGCGAAGGACGCGAAGCGCGCCGCGTCGGGGACGGCGTACTTCACGCCGATGACGTTCGGGCAGGCGTCCGCGAGTTCGGCGAGCCGCGAACCCGCGAGCAGCGGATTGCGGATGTACGGCACGACGCCCAGCTCCGGCACGGACTCGGCGATCGCCCGGTGGTAGTCGACCCAGCCGCCCTCCGAGACGTACGGGTGCACGGGCTGATGGACCATCACCATCGGTGCGCCGAGGGCACGGGCGTGCCGTGCGGAGGCGACGGCGGTGGGCAGGTCGTGCCCGACGCCGACGAGGACGACCGCGCGGTCGCCGGCCTCCTCGATGGTCAACTCGGTGATGGTGCGGCGCTCTTCGGGGGTGAGGGCGTAGAACTCGCCGGTGTTGCCGTTGGGGGTGAGGGTGCGGACGCCGCCGTCGATCAGCCGGCGCAGCAGGGCCCGGTGGGTGTCACGGTCGATCGTGCCGTCCTCGGCGAAAGGGGTCACCGGGATCGCCACGACCTCGGCGAGTGCGGCCCGTTGGGTCTCGAACGTCGCTGTCATTCCTGTCCGCCCTCTTCCTGGCCCTGCGGGAAGGCCCGTCGCACGAACGAGGCGATGTGCGCGTGCAGTGCCACGGCCGCGCCGTCGGCGTCACCGTCGAGGGCGAGCCGCAGGATCTCCCGGTGCTCGTTCGCCTCCCGCTCCCAGGAGGGATCGGACGCCCAGGCGACCGCCGAGACGAGGGCCGCCTGGTCGCGCACCTCGTCGAGCATCCGGCCGAGCAGCGGATTTCCGCAGGGCGTGTACAGGGCGCGGTGGAACTCCCGGTTGGCCAGGGAGCGTTCGGCGGTGTCGGCGGCGTCGTCGGCACGGGTGAGCGCGTCGCGGGCGGCGTCGAGGGAGGCCCCCCGGCGCACCACCCGCCGCAGAGCCTCGGGTTCGAGGAGCAGCCGCACGTCGTACACCTCGCGCGCCATGTCCGCGTCCACCATGCGCACCGTGACGCCCTTGTACTGGTTCATCACGACGAGCCCGGTGCCGGCCAGGGTCTTGAGCGCCTCGCGCACCGGGGTCTTCGACACCCCGAACTGCGCGGCGAGGTCGGTCTCGACCAGGGCCTGCCCTGGGGTCAACTGCCCGGTGAGGATGCGGTGTTTGATCCCTTCCAGCACGAACTGCGTGCGGGACGGGATCGGGGTGGGCACAGAGGTCATGCGCGCCTCTCTGGTCTCACGTCTCGGATCGCGGGAGCCGGGCATCGGTCGCGGACGCCGATCCCCGATCTCGCATATCGCGTCTCATATATGACGTACGAAGTACGACGCGTTGAAGGTAGGAGCGTGACCGTGTTTCGTCAACGCTTCCGGCAGAGGAAGTTCAGGAGACATGTGCGGCGCGCGGCGCCGGAGGGTCCGGACTCCTCCCCCGGGGCGAGGCCTGTCGGATGTTCGCTCTCGCGATGACGTCCGGGAACACACGTACGGGCCGCCCGCTCGACGGGCAGCCCGTGACACTTCAGGAGAGCGGTATTTCAGCGGGGAGGAGTGGATGGTGCCCGACGGGGTGCCGGGCTTCGGGCCGCATCCAGGCCCTCACGGACCGTGTGCTTCCGTGAAGCGATGGCGGCCGACGGCGGCTTGCGTCGATGGCTCCTCCGTCACGGCTTCCAGCCCGGGTCACGGCCGCTGAGGCCGATCACGCGGTCGAGGAGCGGGGCGTCGTCGGGTACCGGGACGACGGGGCCGAAGATGCCTCCGACGCGGGTCGGGTCGTCGGCCACGCCCACGAGGAACTGCTGCGTCACCTGAAGGGCGGTGGCGTCGGGCGTGTACTCCTGGCCGGTGGCCCGCGCGAGGTCCCAGCCGTGCACCACCAGTTCGTCGGCGGCGACGGCCGCCGCGACTCCGGCCGGGAGCGTCACTCCGCCCGCCCGGGTCGTGCCGGTCCAGGCGGCCGGGTCCCGCCAGGCGTCGGCGAGTTCGTCGAGCGCCTTCGGCAGGGCCTCGCGCCAGCCCGGCTCGATGTCGGGCACGGCGGCGGTCGGGCTGGTGTCGGTCGTCGGTCCCAGGTCCTTGCGCCCGGCGTCGCGGAAGGCGACGGCCAGTCCGGTCAGATGCCCGAGCAGGTTACGCACCGCGTACTTCGGACAGGGGGTCACCCCGTCGAGCCGTGCGTCCGTGACACCCGCCGCGAGGCGCGCCACGACGAGGGCCTGCGGGCCGAAGTCGAAGGTCTGGCCGGTCATCCGATTCTCCTCAGAACGCGTATCCGTTGTCGTAATCCGTTGTCGTATCTCCGGTGCGGGGACACCGTGGGACGAGCCCGCAGGGGCACTCCCGAGCGGGACCCGGTGCCGAGCCCGTCGGGGCACCCCGCGAGGGCCCGTGGGACCAGCCCGTCGGGGCACCCCCGCGAGGGAAACCCGCGGGACCAGCTCCTCGGGGCACTCCTGTGAACGGAGAGCTCCGGGGCAAGCCCGTGGGGCCGTCCCCGTGGGGTAGACCCCGCCCGCACCGGAAAGTCATCGGTACCCCGGCCAGGGATTCCCGCACCGGACTCATCGGCCCCCGGCCCAGGGTCAGAAGTTTTGACAGGTGGTGACCGGGCTCCGGTTCCGCCCCAGGGGCGCTCTGCGGCGTCTCGAACCGGCGACAGCGTCACCGTCAGTAACCATCGCGGGTGGCCCTCAGTCCGTGAGGAAGGCTCCCTCGCGACAAGGGCGGCAGACGAAGACGTAGCCCAGCTGACCGCCGAGGTTCATCGCGGTCTCCCGGGTTATCCCCTCCTCCAGGTGTGCCGCGAACTCCATCGTGCCGGTGCAGGAGGGGCACACGGGCAGGCGGTCGTCCTCAAGGTAGGAGGGACTGCCTCCGAGCGACCCGAGCACTTCGCGCTGCTTCCCGAATCGGTCTTCGGGTTCCCTCTTCCATCCCGAGCGGGCAAGGTCGTACGCGTCAGGCTCGATCCCCTCGTCGTCGTCGGCCTCCTCGGGGTCGATCGTCACGACATGGGTGCGGATGGCCGAGGTGCCGGGCAGCAGCGTCAATCCCGCCTCGGGCACGGCCACCGGTAGCAGTTCCTCCCGGGGAAACAGATAGACCCTGTTCGCGCTGGAGCTCGCGTCCCAGAACTCACACGCGCCAGGGTCGTTCTGGCACACGAACACCGACAGGACAGCGCCCTCGACGGGGAGATGGGCGAAGAACTGCAGCGGCCCTCCGCAGCCGCACACGGGCCAGGCGAATCCGGCCGGAGCCAGCGGCACGCCCCCGGTACGCGGGGTGTCGGAATCGGCCGGTGCGGGGCCGTCGTAGATCATCAGCGCTGTCTGCATGGCGAGAGGCTACTGGTCACGGTTGGAACGAGAATGACCGTGTGTGACGCACGGTCGGCGGCGGAGAGGTCCTCCATCATTTCTCCGCGGTGGTGAGGGTCCGCCCGCGATGGCGGCTGTGAAAATCGCTGTCCGATTGTCGGAACGCAGTGATAGAGCTTCAGGGTGACAACGACACTCGAGTTCCCCGTTCTGCTGCGACTGATCGACGAACGGTCGACTGCCTTCCGCGCCGCGGTCGCCTCCGCGCCCAGCCTCGACGTACAGGTGCCGACCTGCCCCGAGTGGACGCTGTTCGATCTGGCGCAGCACATCGGCGAGGGGCGCCGCGACTGGGCCGCCACCGTCGCCGCAGGGCCCGCTCCGGCCAAGTCCGCAGCGGAGGGCGCCCCGGCTGCGCCTCGGGAGCGCGAGGCCCTGCTGGCCTGGTTGGCGGAGTCCACGGAGCAACTGCTGGACGCGTTGCGGAAGGCCGGCCCGGATCGCGGTTGCTGGACGTGGTGGGGGACGTCGCAGTCGCCGCAGACCTCCGGTGCCGTAGCTCGGCACCAGCTCCAGCAGTTCGCGGTGCACACGTACGACGCCCAGATCACCGTAGGTGCTCCGCAGCCGCTGCCGGACGAGGTGGCGCTCGACGGTGTCGACGAGTTCCTGTCCACCTGCGTCGCAACGACAAGTGCCTGGCCGCACAAGCCCGCTGCCATCGACTTCCACGCCTCCGAGGGCCGCTCCTGGCGCCTCCGGCTCTCCGCCGACGGCGCACGGACCACCCGCCTCCCCGGGCCCGGCACCATGCCGGCCACCGCCGCCGGCCAGGACCCGGACGCGGCCGCCGCCTTCTTGTCCGCTCGGGGCACGGCCAGCGAGCTGGTCTTCATCCTGTACGACCGTATCCCGATCAACTCTCTGAAGCTCGACGGCGACCGACGTCTCTTCGAGCAGCTCAGCGCCTGGGACCCGGATGAGTAGGACGTGACGATGCGCCACCTCGTACGCCCCGGGGCATGCCGTTGATCGCGTTCAGCCAGGTGATGCCCCTCTTCTTCGCGAAGTACTTGGGGCTCGGCGCTGCGCCGATGGTACGGACGGGGACGACGAAGCGCAGGCCGTCGACGGAGGCGAGCAAGCCCTTGCCCCGGGGCCCCGTACACGGCCAGCCGGACGGCCCAACACCGGGCTGCCCGCTCCTCCGTATGCAGCAGCGGCGCAGGCGAGCCGATCGCCCCGGACCGAAGCTGGGCGTGCCCCGGCCCCCGCCCGACCCGGGAGGGGGCGTGCCCGGCCCCGACTCGGGAGAACCCATGCCTCTGCCTCGCCGCCTCCGGCCGCGTCCGTCCCTCGGCGTCCTGCTGGCCGCCGCCTGTCTGACCGGCGCCGTGTCCGGGCCGGCCGACGCCGGCTCCGGCTCCGCGGACCGTGACCACGACCGCGCTCTGCGGAAGCAGCTCGAAGAGCTGGTGCACAGCCCCGGCGGCCCGCCCGGTGTCATCGCCGTCCTGCGCCGCGAGGGCGGGTCCCGCATCGTGCGCGCCGGAGTCGCCGACCTCGACAGCAAACGCCCGATCCGGGCGGACGACCACACGCGGATCGCGAGTACGGCGAAGGCCTTCAGCGGTGCCGTGGCGCTGCGCCTGGTGGACCGGCGCGCGCTTTCTCTCGACGACACCATCGGCCGCCGGCTCCCGTCACTGCCCCGGCAGTGGCGCTCCGTGACGCTGCGCCAGCTCCTGAACCACACCAGCGGGCTGCCCGACTACACGCAGTCCCCCGAGTTCCTGGAGATCCTCACCGCCGATCCGCGCCACCACTTCGACTCGCGCCGACTGCTCGACTACGTGGCCGACGAACCGCTACTGTTCCGGCCGGGCTCGAAGTACCAGTACTCGAACTCGGACAACATCGCGGTCGCGCTGATGGCCGAGGCGGCAACCGGCCGGCCCTACGAGCAGTTGCTGCGGGACCTCGTCTACCGGCCGCTCGGCCTGCGCGACACGAGCCTCCCCCAGGGCTACGAGATGCCCGAGCCGTACATGCACGGATACGACGTCACGCCGCCGAATCCCCCCGAGGACGTCAGCGAGGCGCTCAGCGCGTCGGGCGTGTGGGCGTCGGGCGGGATCATCTCCACCCCGGCGGACCTGACCCGCTTCATCCGCGGGTACGCGGGCGGGGCCCTGATCTCCAAGGCCACCCTGCGCGAGCAGCGCCGATGGATCGACGGGGCCTCGGAGCCCGCGGGCCCCGGCGTGAACAAGGCGGGAGAGGCGATCTTCCGCTACGCCACCCGCTGCGGAGTGGTCCTCGGCCACACCGGCAACTTCCCCGGCTACACCCAGTTGATCGCCGCCACACCGGACGGCCGGCGGTCACTGACCTTCACGCTCACCACCCAGGTGAACAAGACGACCAAGCCCGAGCTGCTGAAGCGGCTGCGTGCGGTCGAGGAGAATTTCGTCTGCGCGCTGCTGAAGAACTGACGAAGTCCCCCGAGGGCGCCCGGACCGCTCCGGGCGCCCTCCGCCCTTGTCCGCCACCCGCCACCCGCCACCCGCCACCCGCCACCCGCGGAGCATTCACCTTCAGCCCATTGCAACGTATGGAACGAGAGACGTTGCATTAAAACCAGAACCATTGCAATGAAATCTCGGCATCTACCTGCAATAGCAACAGTATTGCGCAACAAGCATGTTGCCCGATCTTCGAATGCAACGTAGCGTTTCCAATGTCAGAAACACAGGGAACGCACGCGACGCAGACCATGGAGAGCATCATGCAGAAGTTCGACACCCCCGCCCCCGTCTCGGCCGTCCTCGACATCCCCGCCGGACGCATCCGGTTCATCGCCGCCGACCGCGCCGACACCACTGTCGAGGTCCTGCCCGCCGACGCCTCCAAGGGCCGCGACGTGAAGGCGGCGGAGCAGGCCGAGGTCTCCTACTCCGACGGCGTCCTGCGTGTCGAGATCCCGGAGGCGAGGAACCGGAGCATCGGCTCTTCCGGGTCCGTCGAGGTGACCGTGCAGCTTCCGGCCGGCTCCCGGATCGAGGCGAAGGCGGCCGCCGCCGAGTTCCGCGGCGTGGGACGGCTCGGCGAGGTCACCTTCGAGGGCGGCCACCGCTCGGTCGAGCTCGACGAGGCCGACAGCGTCCGCCTGACCGGCCTCGACGCCGACATCACCGTCGGCCGCCTGAACGGCCCCGCCGAGATCAGCACCCAGAAGGGCGACCTGAAGATCACCGAGGCCGCCCGCGGAACGCTCACGCTGAGCACCCAGAAGGGGAACATCACCGTCGGCGCCGCCCCCGGCGTCTCCGCGGCCCTGGACGCCGGCACCACGTTCGGCCGGGTCAGCAACACGCTCAAGAACGCCGACGCAACTCCCGGCCTGACCATCCACGCGACCACCGCCCACGGCGACATCACCGCCCGCACGGTGACGGACTGAAGTCACGGCCCGCTCTGCTCTCCTTCGCCCCCTTCACCCCGTCCGGGGCGCAGGGGGCGGAGTGGGTGCAGCCGAGTGGGTGCAGCCGAGTGGGTGCAGCCCCGCGTGAGCGCGGAGAACGAGACCCCTCTAGTCGTCCAGCGCCGCCAGCCCAGCCAGCGCCCCCCGCACCGCCTCCAGATCGGCGTCCGAAGCCAACCCCGCGTGATACAGGCGCAGTTCCGTCGCGCCGAGCTCGGCCGCGCGGGCCGCGTCGGCCGCCAAGCCGTCCGGCCGGCCCTCCATCCCGGACACCACGGTGAAGTTGGCGGCCAGGACCCTCCCCCGCGCGCCCGCCCGCACCGCTTCCGCGAACGGCGTCAGCAGGCCCGCTCCTCCGGTGCACGGCACGACCACACCGTCGGCCACGGACAGGATGTGCCCGGGGTCCACCCCGGCATTGGCCCCGCAGTGGAAGGAGACGGGGTCGGCGTGCAGCAGCACCTGGAACCCGGCCGGCGCGGCGGAACGGACCGCCGCGACCGTCTCCTCCTGGAGCGAACGGGCCACCTCGTCGCGCCACACACGGGTGGCCGCCGCCGTCCCCGCCCCGAGCAGCTTCTCCACTCCGGCCCAGCCCCCGCCGGACGGCTCCCCCCGCCACACCGGCTCCAGCGCTCCGCGCACGAAGGACGCCAACTCCTCGGCGTCGAGGCCCTGTCGGTCGTACCCGTCCGCACACACGGCGCAGAAGCAGAGGGACATCAGATACTGCCCGGCGTCCCCGAGCGGCACCCCGCCGGTCTTGTCGTGGGCGTGCAGATGGGCGAGCCCGTACCAGCCGAGCGACTCCAGCTCCGTGCCCGCCGCACCGGGCCGGACCGCTGCCTCCACCGCGAGGCTCGCCAGGTAGGCCCGGGTGGCCGGCTGGGCGACGCAGGGAGCCCAGGGGTAACGGTCCCCATAGGCGTTGACGACGGACGTCGCCGGATGCTCCTCCCCCATAAGGGAGTTGTGCGCGAGCACGACCCAGGTGTGCACGTCGAGCCCCGCCCCGGCGAGCGCTGCGGCGGCCTCGCCGTACGCGTCACCGGGCGCCCAGTCGCCGGCCGGGTACGGGCGAAGGGCCCGGCCCCGCCATCGCGCCTCGTCCACCGGGTGGAGCACGGCGGCGTGCGAGGCCGTGACGATCCGGTGCCGGGGATGGCGGGGCGTCAGCGCGCGCGTGGAGTGGTAGGCGGAGGCGAGGGTGACCTGGCGGACGCCGAGCCCGGCCGTCCTGGCGGCGGCCTCCGGGTCCCCGTTGACGTCCCAGGGGTACAGGAACGCGGACGTCCTCACAGGTCCTCCTCGATGAGCGCGTACCCGCGCTCGATGAGCTGCGCGAGCTGCTTGACATGGTCCTCGGCCGGTTCGTGCAGCGGGGGCCGGACCTCTCCGACGTCCAGTCCGCGCAGCCGGACCCCCGCCTTGACGAGGGCGACCGCGTAGCCTCGTCCCTGCGCCCGCAGGTCGACGAAGGGCCGGTAGAAGCCGTCCAGCAGCCGGTTCACCGTCGTGTCGTCCCCGGTGTTCAGGGCCCGGTGGAAGGCCAGCGCGATCTCGGGGGCGAAGCAGAAGACCGCCGAGGAGTAGAGCGTGATGCCCAGTCCCCGGTAGGCGAGCCCGGTCAGTTCGGCCGTGGGCATGCCGTTGAAGTAGAGGAAGTCGCCCGGTGTCTCGCTCCGTACGGCGCTGACGATGCGCTGCATCAGGTCCAGGTCGCCGAGCCCGTCCTTGAAACCGATGATCCCCTCGGTGCGGGCGAGTTCCACCACGCTCGCGGGGGTGAAGACGGCGTTGTCCCGCTGGTAGACGATGACGTCCAGGGAGGTGGCGGCGGCGATCTCCCGGTAGTGCCGGAGCAGCCCCTCCTGCCCGGCCGTCACGAGATACGGCGGCATGGCGAGCAGCCCGTCGGCCCCGGCGGCCTCCGCGAGGCGCGCGTAGCGCACGGCGAGGGCGGTCCCGTATCCGGCGCCCGCGATCACCGGGACGCACCCCCCGGCCGCCTCCACCGCGGCCCGTACACAGGTCTCGAACTCCTCGGGCACGAGCGCGTGGAACTCGCCGGTGCCGCAGCAGGCGAAGACCGCCGCCGCGCCGGCCTCGACGCCACGCCGCACATGCTCCCGGTAGACGCCGGGATCGACGGTGCCGTCGGGACCGTACGCGGTGACGGGGAAGAAGAGCGGCCCGCTGGGGATGCTCAGCCGAGCGGCAAGAGGGGCTGACGTCACGGACTCTCCCTAAAGAAGGTGCCCACCGAGTGCATGTTTCTGATCCACGTCCATATCTCTGAACTCGCCCACGCTAAGCCGCCACCTCGGGGCCGGTCAAGCACGCAAACGCGCAACACGAAGGCGGATTCCACCCCTCCGCGCGACACTTGACGCGGCACGTCAGCCCTCTTAGCGTGTCCATGGATATGAATGCCATACACGCATACGGCTGACGGGTAGAGCCCCCGCCGACCGTCCCGGCACCCGGCCCCGCCCCGGCACCCGCCACACCGTCCCGCACGGAGGAGACCCCGCATGCCCGCTCCCCGCACCGTTCTGCTCACCGGCGCCGCCGGCGGACTCGGCACCCTGATGCGGGGGCTGCTGCCGGAGTACGGCTACGAACTGCGCCTGCTCGACATGCTCCCGGTCGAGGGCGAACCGGAGGCGATCACGGCGGATCTGGCCGACCGGGCGGCGCTGCGCGAGGCGGTGCGGGGCGTCGACGCGGTCATCCACCTCGCGGGCATCTCCCTGGAAGCCTCCTTCGACAAGATCCTCAAGGCGAACATCGAGGGGACCTACAACCTGTACGAGGCGGCGCGCGAAGAGGGCGTACGCCGTGTCGTCTCCGCCTCCTCCAACCACGCGGTGGGCTTCACCCCCCGCCCGCAGGGCGACGACCCCCTGATCCCGGTCGGCACCCCGCGCCGCCCCGACACCTTCTACGGGCTCTCCAAGTCGTTCGGCGAGGACCTGGCCCAGCTCTACTGGGACAAGCACGGCCTGGAGACCGTCTCGGTGCGCATCGGGTCCTGCTTCGCGGAGCCGTCCAGCGTGCGCATGCTCTCGGTGTGGATGAGCCCCGAGGACGGCGCCCGCCTCTTCCACGCGGCCCTGACCGCGAAGGACGTGGGACACACGGTCGTCTACGGCTCGTCCGCCAACACCCGCCTGTGGTGGGACCTTTCGACGGCACGTGCCCTCGGCTACGAACCGCGCGACGACTCCGAGCCGTACGCCGAGAAGCTCATCGCAGAACAGGGTGAACTCGACCCCGGCAACCCGGACCACGCCCACCTGGGCGGGCACTTCACGACACACCCGCCGATCTGGCCGTACTGACGCGGCCGGAACGGTGTACGCCGGGCGGACAGCGGAACCGCCCGGCACAGGGGGCGGGCGGACAGCGGAACCGCCCGGCGCAGGAGCGGGCGGGCACCGAACGGGCCCGCCCGCTCCCGTGTTCGGGCACGGTCCCTGCCCGACTCTCCTTCCTCACCCGCTCCACCCCAGGTCCGCCGCGGGCGGCCACGGCACCGAACGGGCACAGCCGGGCAGCATCGGGCCCGTAACAGGCCTGGTCAGTGGCAGACACCCGCTGTAGAACTTCCCTCAAGGGCCCACCGGGTCCGAACGGGCAGTGCGCGACGGAGCGCGAGGAAGCGGGTGACGGCGATGACGGCCATGACGGCGGAAGAACGGCAGCGCGAGATCGTCCGGGCCGCGCGCCGCACCGGCTCGGTCGACGTCACCGAGCTCGCCGGCGAACTGGGCGTCGCCAAGGAGACCGTACGGCGGGATCTGCGCACCCTGGAGGACCACGGGCTGGTGCGGCGCACCCACGGTGGCGCCTACCCCGTGGAGAGCGCGGGTTTCGAGACGACGCTCGCCTTCCGTACGACGAGCCATGTGCCCGAGAAGCGCCGGATCGCCGCGGCGGCGGCCGAGTTGGCCCAGGACGCCGAGACCGTCTTCGTCGACGAGGGATTCACCCCGCAGCTCATCGCCGAAGCGCTGCCCAGGGACCGGCCGTTGACGGTCGTGACCGCCTCCCTCGCCACGGCCGGAGCGCTCGCCGGGGCCGAGAACACCAGCGTCCTGCTGCTCGGCGGCCGGGTCCGCCCCGGCACACTCGCGACCGTCGACCACTGGACGACGAAGATGCTCGCCGGCTTCGTCATCGACCTGGCGTTCATCGGCGCCAACGGCATCTCCCGCGAACACGGCCTCACCACCCCCGACCCGGCGGTCAGCGAGGTCAAGGCCCAGGCGATCAGGGCTTCCCGGCGCACGGTCTTCGCCGGTGTGCACACCAAGTTCGGCGCGGTCAGCTTCTGCCGGTTCGCCGGCATCGGCGCCCTGGAGACGATCGTCACGAGCACACTGCTCCCGGCCTCCGAGGCGCACCGCTACTCGCTGCTGGGCCCCCAGGTCATCCGCGTCTGACTCCCGACCCACTCCGCTCTCCACCCCGTGTGAACACCCGACTCACCCCTCCGGGGCACCCCCATGCCCCGCGCCCCCCTTGTCCCTCCCTTTCCTCCCTTCCCCCCTTCCCCCCCTTCCTCCAGGAGTGATCCATGCGAACCCCGAGCCGACGGAGGCCGCGCGCACTGCTCGTCGCGGCCGCCGCAGGGACGCTGCTCACCCCGCTCCTCTCCGGCTGCTGGACCGGAGCGGGCGGGACGGGCTCCGGCGGGAACTCCATCAACGTCCTGATGGTCAACAACCCGCAGATGGTCGAGCTGCAGAAACTCACCAGGGCCCACTTCACCCGGGAGACCGGCATCGAGGTGAACTTCACCGTCCTGCCGGAGAACGACGTCCGCGACAAGATCAGCCAGGACTTCGCCAACCAGGCCGGCCAGTACGACGTCGCCACGCTGTCCAACTACGAGATACCGATCTACGCCCGCAACGGCTGGCTGCACGAGATGGACTCGTACGTGCGCGAGGACAGCGCGTACGACGAGCGGGACATCCTGAAACCCATGCGGCAGTCGCTCACCGCCGCCGACGGAAAGCTCTACGGGCAGCCGTTCTACGGCGAATCGTCGTTCCTGATGTACCGCAAGGACGTGTTCGCCGCGAAGGGCCTGAAGATGCCCGCGCACCCCACCTGGCAGCAGGTCGGCGACCTCGCGGCGAAGGCGGACGGCGCCGAGTCCGGCATGAAGGGCATCTGCCTGCGCGGACTGCCCGGCTGGGGCGAGGTCATGGCCCCGCTCACCACCGTGGTGAACACCTTCGGCGGCACCTGGTTCGACAAGGACTGGAAAGCGCGCCTGGACTCCCCCGAGTTCGAGAAGGCCACCAGGTTCTACGTGAACCTCGTACGCGAGCACGGCGAGTCCGGCGCCGCCCAGTCCGGCTTCGCCGAGTGCCTCAACAACATGACCCAGGGCAAGACCGCCATGTGGTACGACGCCACCTCCGCCGCGGGCCTGCTGGAGGCCAAGGACTCCCCGGTCAAGGGCAAGCTCGGCTACGTGCCCGCACCGGTCGAGAAGACCGGGTCCTCCGGCTGGCTCTACACCTGGGCCTGGGGACTCCAGAAGGCCTCGCACAACCCGGACAAGGCCTGGAAGTTCGTCTCCTGGGCCTCCGGCAAGGGATACGAGCAACTGGTCGGGGACACCACCGGCTGGTCGAACGTCCCCGCGGGCAAGCGCGCCTCGACGTACACGAACGCCGCCTACGTCAAAGAGGCCGCGGCCTTCCAGGACATGACCCGCGCGGCCATCGAGGGCGCCCGGCCGCGTGACCCCGGCGTCCAGCCCCGCCCCGCGCCCGGCATCCAGTTCGTCGGCATCCCCGAGTTCACCGACCTCGGCACCAAGGTCTCGCAGGAGATCAGCGCGGCCATCGCCGGACGCCAGTCCGTCGACTCGGCGCTGAACAAGTCCCAGAAACTCGCCGAGAAGATCTCCAAGGAGTACGAGGGCCGATGACCGCCACGACAACGGCCCGCGTGGCCGCTCCACCCGTACGCACCCACGGACAACCGTCGGCCCGGCTGCGCGCCTGGGCCCGACGCGGACCGCTGCTCCCGGCCCTGATCTTCATGATCGCGGTGACCCAACTGCCGTTCGTGGCCACGCTGGTGATCTCGTTCTTCGACTGGAACGCCCTCTACCCGAAGGCCCGCCACTTCACCGGCCTCGGCAACTACACGGACGTGCTGACCGACGCCGACCTGCGGCACTCCGTCGGGACGACGATCCTGCTGACCGTCACCGTCGTCCTGGTCAGCCTCGTCCTGGGGCTGGTCCTGGCCCTGCTCCTCGACCGCAGGTTCCGGGGGCGCGGCATCGTCCGCACCTTGTTGATCGCACCGTTCCTGGTGGTCCCGGTCGCCGCCGCCCTGCTGTGGAAACACGTGCTCTTCAACCCCGAATACGGCCTACTGAACGGCCTGTTGCACTACGTCGGCGGCCCGCAGCCCGACTGGATCTCGAACACCCCGCTGCTCGCGGTCGAGGCGTCCCTGGTCTGGCAGTGGACACCGTTCATGATGCTGATCCTGCTCGCCGGCCTGCAGAGCCGCGACCACCAGCAGCTCGAGGCGGCGCGCGTGGACGGCGCGAACGACTGGCAGGTCTTCCGCCACCTCACCCTCCCCCACCTGCGCCGCTATCTCGAACTGGGGGCCCTGCTGGGCTCGATCTACATCGTGCAGAACTTCGACGCGGTCTTCACGCTCACCTCCGGCGGCCTGGGCACCGCCAACCTGCCCTACACCGTGTACCAGAGCTTCTACCAGGCCCACGAGAACGGCCTCGCCTCCGCCGCGGGTGTCCTGGTGGTGATCGGCTCCATCGTCATCGCGACCTTCGCCCTGCGCGTGGTGTCGTCCCTGTTCCGCGAGGAGGGATCCCGCTGATGAGCGCCACCGCGACACCCGCCCGCCCCCGCCGCACCAGGGGCGCCGGCCTCAGCTTGGCGGCCTGGGCACTCGGCATCGTGTTCTTCCTGCCGATCGCCTGGATGGCCCTGACGTCCTTCCACTCCGAACCGGACGCGGCGAAGAACCCGCCCGCCTTCGGCGCGGCCCTGACCCTCGACGGCTACCGGGAGTTCTTCGGCACGGGCGGCGGCGCGAGCCCCTGGCCCGCGCTGATCAACTCCACCGTGGCGTCGGTGGCCTCCACCCTCCTCGTCCTGCTGCTGGCCCTCCCCGCCGCGTACGCCCTCTCGATCCGCCCGGTGAAGAAGTGGACGGACGTCCTGTTCTTCTTCCTGTCGACGAAGATGCTGCCGGTCGTGGCGGGCCTCCTGCCCATCTACCTCTTCGCCAAGAACACCGGCCTGCTCGACAACATCTGGCTGCTGGTCATCCTCTACACCTCCATGAACCTGCCGATCGCGGTGTGGATGATGCAGTCGTTCCTCGCCGAGGTGCCGGTCGCGGTGATCGAGGCCGCGCAGATCGACGGCGCCCGGCTGCCGACAATCCTGGCCCGCGTCGTCGCCCCCATAGCCCTCCCCGGCATCGCGGCGACGGCCCTGATCTGCTTCATCTTCAGCTGGAACGAACTGCTCTTCGCCCGGGTGCTCACGGGTGTGGTCGCCGGGACCGCCCCCGTCTTCCTGACCGGATTCATCACCAGCCAGGGACTGTTCCTGGCGAAGGTGTGCGCCGCGTCGCTCGTCGTCTCCCTGCCGGTGCTCGCCGCGGGGTTCGCCGCCCAGGACAAACTGGTCCAGGGCCTGTCGTTGGGAGCCGTGAAATGAAGGCCGCAGTCATCGAGTCCGTGGGCCGCGCCGTCGTCGCCGAGGTCCCCGACCCGACGCCGGGTTCCCGCGAGGTCGTGGTCGAGGTCGCCGCCTGCGGCCTGTGCGGCACCGATCTGCACATCCTCCAGGGCGAGTTCGCGCCGAAGCTGCCGATCGTGCCGGGCCACGAGTTCGCGGGCGAGGTGGTCGGCGTCGGCACCCGGGTCACGGAGCTCGCGGTCGGCGACCGGGTGGCCGTCGACCCGTCCCTGTACTGCCACGAGTGCCGTTACTGCCGTACGGGCCACAACAACCTCTGCGAGCGGTGGGCCGCGATCGGCGTGACCACCGCGGGCGGCGCCGCCCAGTACGCGACCGCCCCCGTCGCCAACTGCGTGAAGCTCCCCGAGCACGTCGCCACCCAGGACGCGGCCCTGATCGAACCGCTGTCCTGCGCCGTCCGCGGCTACGACGTCCTGCGGTCCCGGCTCGGCGCCCACGTCCTGGTCTACGGCTCCGGAACGATGGGCCTGATGATGCTGGAACTCGCCAAGCGCACCGGCGCGGCGAGCGTGGACGTCGTCGACGTGAACCCCGACCGGCTGGCCACCGCCCGGCTGCTCGGCGTCTCCGCGTCCGCGGCGAACGCCGACGAGCTGGACCGCCCCCAGGGCTGGGACGTGGTCGTCGACGCGACCGGAAACGCGGCGGCGATCCAGGACGGCCTGGACCGGGTGGCGAAGGCGGGCACCTTCCTCCAGTTCGGCGTGGCCGACTACGCGGCCCGGGTCACCATCGACCCGTACCGCGTCTACAACCAGGAGATCACCATCACCGGCTCGATGGCCGTCCTCCACAGCTTCGAACGCGCAGCGGAACTCTTCGCGGCGGGTGTCCTCGACCCGTCGGTCCTCATCAGCGACCGCCTCCCCCTGACGAGCTATCCCGAGGCACTGGAACAGTTCGCGTCGGGCGTGGGACGCAAGATCGTCGTCGTACCCGAGTAGTGCCCCGGGAAGTGCTGATGCAGCGCCCTGGGAGACATCACGTGGCCGGAGCCCTCGGACAGTGGCTTCGTGAACCGGAGCACGCGAACCGAGGCACGCGAGCCGTGGCCGGTGCCCGGGCCGGTCGCCGGCCCGGGCACCTGGTTCACGCCGCTACTCCATGGGCTGGAACATCCATGCCTGGCGTGCGTTGCCGACGTCGAGCGGCCGCAGGGCGAGCCTGGGCGGGAAGATCCGCAGCAGGCTGAGGTCGAGGGCCAGCTCCTGGCCGTCGACGGGGCCTCCGGGGACGACGATGTGGAAGATGCCCGGCTGCGCGCTCTGGTAGAGCGCCCATTCGCGCGCTTCGGGGAACCCGGCGATCGGCTTGTTCACCTCCGGATCGGAGTCGAAGGACAGATACGTCCCGCTCCTGAGGTTGCGCATCGTGCAGTTGCCGTTGCCGAGATTCTCCAGCTGCCACTCCTGCTCGCCGGGATTGCCGGTGGGCGGCAGCAGCACAACAGCCGTCTTGGGCTCCGACGACCCTCGCTCCATGGTGAGCATCTGCTCGCCGGGACGGGTGATCACACAGGTTCCGTTCGGTACGGAGGTCAAGGCCGACTCCACTTCTGACGTGCGGCGCCCGCGCGGACACCGCTGATCGTTCGGACCGAGGCATCCCTTCCCCGTCGGCATGCGACCAAGATCGACAAAGCCCCGCGTCACTCTCCAGGGGGACAGCGAATTCATCCCGATGTTCGATCCGTCCACCGAAGGAGTGATGCGGTACCGCGCGAGCGTCGCCTGCGACCGGGGCTCCGCCCAGACCTCCGAGGACTTCCTTCACGCACCCACCAGGAGCGAATCCGAGCGTCGGGGGCGAAGGAGGACATGGCCCCGCAACTCACCCGTTGGGTAAGGGAACGGTAAAGCGCCTCCGCTCGTTACCCCAGGCATGACAGCTATGACCCCCGGCTCGAACATCCCTCTCCCCGTCTCGCGCGTGACGGTGGACGTCACCGCCCCGGTGCGGCTCGACGTGTCGAGCCTGCTGCTCACCGCCGACGGCAAGGTGCGCTCCGACGAGGACTTCATCTTCTACAACCAGCCCACCGGCCCCGGCGTGACCTACCGCTCCGGCGGCGGCACGGCGCCGGACGCGATCACGGTCGACACCACCGCGGTCCCCCCGGGCATCGAGAAGATCGTCGTCACCGCGAGCCCCGACGCCGCGGGCCAGTCGTTCCAGGGCATCGAGCCCACCGCGACGATCCGCAACGCGGACGACAACACGGTCCTGGCCACCTTCACCCCTCCCCAGCTGGGCACGGAAACAGCCCTCGTGATCGTCGAGGTCTACCTCCGCAACGGCGCCTGGAAGGCCCGCGCGGTCGGCCAGGGCTACGCGAACGGCCTGGCGGGCATCGCCACCGACTTCGGCGTGAGCGTGGAGGAACCCGCCCCGGCCGCACAGCCCGCCCCCGCGGCGCAGCCGCCGGCCCCGGACCCCCGCCTCGCCGCTCCCCGGCCCCCGGCCGCTCCCCCGGTCCCGCCCATGCCCCCCGCGCCTCCGGCCACCGGCAAGATCAACCTCGACAAGGGCCGGGTCAGCCTCCAGAAGAACCAGACGGTGTCCCTGGTCAAGGGCGGCGCCCCGCTCCTCTCCAAGGTCCAGATGGGCCTCGGCTGGGAACCCGCCTTCCGCGGCAAGGACATCGACCTGGACGCCTCGGTCATCGCGTACGGCCCGCAGCGCAACCACATCGACAGCTGCTACTTCGGCAAGCTCTCGATCGTGAACGGCGCGATCAAGCACTCCGGCGACAACCTCACGGGCGAGGGCGGCGGGGACGACGAGGTGATCACCGTCGACCTCGGCCGTCTCCCCCAGGAGGTCACCGGTCTGGTCTTCACGGTCAACTCCTTCTCCGGCCAGAAGTTCACCGAGGTGGCCAAGGCCTACTGCCGCCTCATCGACGCCGCCAGCGGCGAGGAGCTCGTCCGCTTCGACCTCACCAGCGCCGAGGCCCAGACGGGCGTCATGATGGCCAAGCTGATCAAGCAGTTCTCCGGCGAGTGGGACATGACGGCCATGGGCAACTTCGTCAAGTCCCGCACGGTCCGCGGCATGGTGAAACCGGCAGCAGAGTCCCTCTGACACCCGGACCACACCCCACCCGCAGCCGGGCCGGAGGCCACCCGAACCCACAGCCCGGCCACGACGCACCCGCAGTCGGGAACGCACGGAAGGGGCCGTGCCGGTACATCACATGCCCGTCGCTTACGCCCGGATCGAGCAGCGGCTCCCTCCCGGACTGAGGTCTGATCCAACGGCGACGGGCGGATGTACCGGCACGGCCCCGCCCCACCCACCGGAGCCACACCGCACCCGCGAACGCCAGCGCAGCGAACCCGCACCCGCGAACGCCAGCGCAGCGAACCCGCACCCGCGAACGCCGGCGCAGCGAACCGGCACCCGCGAACGCCGGCGCAGCGAACCGGCACGGCCCCGGCCCACCCCCACCGGGCCGCCCCCGCCCCCGGTGCCCCCCGGAGGGCTACGCCCGCAACCCCTCCGTCAACAACAAGAGATACCGACGGATGTACGCCCCGTCGCCACTCCCGAGCTCCGACGCGGTGGCCACCCCGTGCGCCAGCCGCAGCACGTCGATCGGCTCCACATCGGTCCGCAGGGTCCCCTCGCGCTGAGCCGCCTCGACCAGCCGCGCCGCCGCCCCCTTCACAAAGGCCCCGCACCGGTCCAGCAGCTCGGAACTCCCGTCCGCGACGGCCGACCCGAGCAGCGCCTTCAGCCCACGCACCTGGATCATCCCGAGGCTCAGCTCGTTGAGCCATTCCACGAGCGCCTCCCCCGGCGGCAGCTCCGCCGCGATCTCGTCCGCGCGCACGGCGATCGCCTCGATGGTGTCCACGTAGACCGCTTCGAGCAGCGCCTGCCGGGTGGGAAAGTGCCGGTACAGCGTCCCGGATCCCACGCCGGCCCGCTTGGCGATGTCGTCCAGAGACGCGCCTTCCCCGTGCTCGGCGAACGCGACCGCCGCCTCCGCGAGGAGCCGCTCATAGTTCCGCCGCGCATCCGCCCGCATCGGCTTCACCTGGGCCATTCAGATACTCCTTGCGAACCGGGGACCCTCTCCGTATCTTGGCGAGGGTTAAACGGAGACAGTCCCCGCTTATTTCGCGGGCAGTCCGTGCTGCCCACTCGCACCGTACCGGGGACGTCGGACCAGGAGAACTCCATGCCCACCGGCACCCCCGCCCCCGACAGCCCGTCAGCCGGCTTACGCCCGAGCCGACTCCGCCCCGCGGACGAGACCGGCACCACCGCCCTCCTCGTCATCGTGACGGCCTATCTGATGGTCGGAATCGACTCCACCGTCGTCAACGTCGCCCTGCCGGACGTCCAGCGGGACCTCGGCTTCACCCCCACCGGCCTGTCCTGGGTCCTCAACACCTACACCCTCGCCTTCGGCGGCCTTCTCCTCCTCGGCGGCCGGATCGGCGACATCGCGGGCCGCCGTCGCACCCTCACCGCCGGCGCCCTCCTCTTCGCCGCCGCCTCCCTGCTCGGCGGCCTCGCAACCGAGAGCTCCTGGCTGCTCGCGGCCCGTGCGCTCCAGGGCGTGGGCGCCGCACTCATCGCTCCCAGCACCCTCGCCCTCATCACGACCGGTTTCCCCGAGGGCCCCCGCCGCCACCACGCCCTCGGCGTCTACTCCTCGATGGCCGGGATCGGCGCGTCGGTCGGCCTGGTCCTCGGCGGTCTGCTCACGTCGTGGGCGTCCTGGCGCTGGTCCCTGCTGATCAACGTGCCGATCGGCATCGCCGTCGCCGGCGCCCTGCCGCGCTTCGTCACCGAGACCCCGCGCCACGCGGGCCGCTTCGACGCGGCGGGGGCGCTCACCGGCACGGCGGGCACGGCCTCGCTGGTCTACGCGTTCATCCGGGTCTCGGAGCGGGGCTGGAGCGACACCCAGGCGATGCTGGGCTTCAGCACGGCGGCGGCCCTGCTCGTCGGCTTCCTCCTGGTGGAGACGCGCGCGGAGCAGCCGATCATGCCGCTGCGTCTCTTCGCCGACCGCAACCGGGCGGGCGGTTACGCCGGTGTCCTGCTCCTGCCCGCCGGCATGTTCGGCGCGTTCTACTTCCTCACCCTGTTCTGCCAACAGGCCCTCGGATACAGCCCGTTGCGCACGGGGTTCGCCTTCCTGCCGATGACTCTGGTGATGTTCACGACCGTGCGTCTCGTGCCACGACTGCTCCAGCGCTTCGGCGCCAAGCCCGTCCTGCTGTCAGGCATGTCCCTGATCGCCGTCGCGGGCGCCTGGCTGTGGCGACTGGAGCCCGGCGACGGCTACCTCGCCGGCCTGCTGGGCCCGTTGCTGGTGATGGGGCTGGGCGTCGGCCTGAGCTTCCTGCCGCTGAACGCCACCATCCTCGCGGGTGTCGGACCGCGTGAGGCGGGATCCGCGTCCGGACTGCTCCAGACCCTCCAGTGGCTCGGCGGCACCCTCGGACTCTCCGTCCTGGTCACCGTCTTCGGCACGGCGACCCGGCACTCCCGCGGCTCACCGCCGGAGATCCTCACCGAGGGCTCGGCCCGCGCGTTCGGCGCCGGTTCCCTGATCGCCCTGACCGCACTGGTGCTGTCGGCGTTCGTGATCACCGGCACCGCACGCGAACGCGGGGCTTGAGAGGCCGGTCCCGCCGGACCCGGCACGCACGGGGGCGCGGCCCGTACCGAAGTACGGGCCGCGCCCCTGTCCCGGACCCGAGGGCCTCACCCCTCAGCCGGCCTGGCCCCACGGCCAGTCCGCGTCCCGCGCCGACTCCAGAAGCGGAACCATCCGGAAAGCCGCGTCCGAGAGCCCCCCGAACGTGTGCCGGTTGCCCTTCCCCGAGGGGCCGTGGCCCGCGCGGTATCCGGCGAGGTTCCAGGTGTAGACCGGGATGTGCGCCGGGACCTGCTGGGTCGGGTCGCCGTAGTGGCTGTACGCGGCCTGCTCGTCGGTGACGATGAGGACCCGGTCGTGCTTCTTGTAGTGCGCGCGGACCGCCTCGCTGGTGTTGGTGCCGCCGAGGTCGCCGAACCGCTCGATGACCTTGAGCACCGACTCGCCCTCGCGGAACTTCACCCGCTTGCTGGTGGTGCCGAACTCGACGAGATCCGCGTCCGCCGCCCGCAGCGCGAGCGCCGTGCCGAAGATCGCCGCCGCGTCGGCCCGGTTGAGCTCGGAACGCTCCGACAGACGCGAGTAGAACATCGAGCCCGAACGGTCCACGAGCACCAGGGTCCGGCCGGGCAGCGCGGGCACGTTGGCCAGCGAGTGACCGAGCGCCTGCTCCAGCGGGTACGACCAGCGCAGCGACGGCGCGTGCCGGTAGGCCGCGAGGTAGCGGAACGGGAACTGCCGCGAGCGCGCGACCTCCGCCGGGTCACTGATCTTCGCGGCGACCTGTGCCGCCACCTCGTCGCTGACGCCGGCCTCGTCGAAGTTGCGCAGGTTGCGGACGAGCGCCATGGCGCCCATGGACGGAATGACGGCCTCCCAGGCCGCCTTGTCCATCGGCCCCTGAAGCCAGCCCGCCAGCGCCTCCCAGGTCATCCCCGCGTCAGCCAGGCGCCGCGCCCCCTGCGCACCGGTCACGACCTCGCGCCGCTCGGCGGGCCGCAGCGTCATGAGGTCACGGTGGGCGGCCAGCACGGGCAGCGACGTGGGGACGACGGCCGTGTCCGGGTTGTGGCGCCGGTCCAGCGCGTACTGGAACAGGTCGCCCTGCCAGGACTTGTCCGGGTCCGGCGCCGCGTGGACGAGGTTGAGGACGTCGCCGAAGCGGTACCCCTTGGACGCGGTGTCGTACTTCAGCAGCGACTTGCCGTGGTAGAGACGTCGTACGGCGTCGGCGATGCCCCGCTTGACGGGCTTGGGCACGTTGCGGCCGTACCGGGAGGTCCAGTAGGCGAGCAGCTCGCCCGGCTCGTCCGGCCGGCGCAGTACGGAGGCGACGACCTGCCGGTTGGCCGGACCGTCGGTGGCGCCCGCGTCCAGGCGCGCCTTCACGTACTCGGCGGCGCCCACGAGCGCGGCCGTGCGCAGGTTTCCCTCTCCGCGCAGCCAGCCCAGCAGTCCGGCGGTCCAGGACGGGTCGGAGACGGCGAGCTCGCGCACGAGGGCGGCGAACCGGTCGTCGCGGGCCTCGCCGGTCTCGTAGAAGGTCTGCTGCGAGACGAAGTTGGCGATCGCCAGGAGGAAGAGCTCGGAGCGCGCGTCGCGCTCCTGGCCCCGGCCGCCCTGGTGCGTCCGCAGCACACGGCCGGTGGACGTCACGCGAGAAGTGGGCTGGGCCTTCGCGGCCTTGGTGTTGAAGCGTGCCATGGTGAATTCCCCCGAATTCTTTCTACGACGATGACGTCGCGTTTCGGAGGGAGACACAGCAAATGGAGGGTGCCCGAGGTCAGAAGTCGGCGACGGACTTGCGCAGATGCTCTACCGTTGAGCTACACCGACCCGAAGTCGATGACGGGATTTGAACCCGCAACCCTCTGATCCCAAATAGAAGTAACCGTTGCCTGCGCACCGGGCACCCACCATGAGCTGCGCCTCCCGAGATCAAGTCGGCCGCGGCATGGATTCTTTGGAAGAGAAGTAGCCGCGGCCCGCGCACCGGGAGGTGCATGAAGTTGTGGTGTCCAGAGTTCAGGTTCGGCTGAACCGACGTAGGTGCTCTAACCCCTGAGCTACACCGGCGCGTTGTACCGGTGGCGGGACTCGAACCCGCGGCCGCCCCATTATGAGTGGAAGTAGGTCCTGCCTTCGCACCTGGACAGGCATCACTTTAGGAGGGCGGCCGCGCGTCGGGCGAGCGAATTAAATCGCCGGGGAAACGACAGGAGTTCAGCCGCGCTTCTGGCGCTTCCAGGGGCCGGTGATGGCGAGCATGATGCCCGGCACCTGGATGTTGGCGTAGAGGGTCCGGCCGTCGGGCGAGAAGGTGACGCCGGTGAACTCGCTGTATTCCGGCGCCTCGGCGGTGCCGATGTTCAGCTCGTTGCGGGCGATCGGGTACGTACGGCCGCTCTCGGTGGCGCCGAAGAGGTGCTGGACGCCCTCGCCGTCCTCGGCGATGACGAGGCCGCCGTACGGGGAGACGGTGATGTTGTCGGGGCCGTCGAAGGCGCCGTCGACGGACGGGTCGGGGTTCACGCCGATGAGGACCTTCAGCGTCAGGGTGCGGCGCTTGGGGTCGTAGAACCAGACCGCTCCGTCGTGCGCCTGGCCGGGGCTCTCGGTGCGGGCGTAGGAGGAGACGATGTAGACGCCGCCGTCGCTCCACCACATGCCCTCGAGCTTGCGGGCGCGGGTGACCTGACCGGCGGTGAACTGCTTGCGGACGGACACGGTCCTGGCATCACGGTCCGTGACGTCGACCCAGTCCACGCCGTACACGGTGCCGATCTTCGTGGCACGGGAGAGGTCGTCGACGAACTTGCCGCCGGAGTCGAAGCACTTGAAGGCCTGGAGCGACCCGGCGTCGTCGGCGAGGGTGCGGAGCTTTCCGTGGCCGTGCTCGAAGCCCTGCGGGGGCGTCCAGCGGTACAGCAGGCCGTTGGGGTTCGAGGCGTCCTCGGTGAGGTAGAGGCGGTCACGCTTGGGGTCGACGACGACGGCCTCGTGCGCGTAGCGGCCGAGCGCCTTGATCGGCTTGGGGTTCCGGTTGCGGCGGCGGTCCTCGGGGTCGACCTCGAAGACGTAGCCGTGGTTCTTGGTGAAGCCGTTGGTGCCGGCCTTGTCCTCGGTCTCCTCGCAGGTGAGCCAGGTGCCCCAAGGGGTGTTGCCGCCCGCGCAGTTGGTGGCCGTGCCGGCGATGCCGACCCATTCGGCGACCTTGTCCCGGCGCACCTCGACGACCGTGCAGCCGCCCGCGGCGGCGGGGTCGTAGACGAGGCCTTCGGTGAGCGGCACCGGGTAGGGCCAGTTGGCGCGGGGGCCGGCCAGCTCGTGGTTGTTGACCAGGAGGGTGGCGCCGCGCGGGCCCTCGAAGGTGGACGTTCCGTCGTGGTTGGAGGGCGTGAACTCGCCCGACTCCAGCTTGGTCTTGCCGCTGTGGGTGATGACGCGGTAGGAGAACCCGGCGGGCAGCGCGAGGAGGCCTTTGGGATCGGTGACGAGCGGGCCGTAGCCGACGCCGCCGTGGCGGGACTCCGCCGAGTCCTCACCCGCGCCCCCGGTCTCCGTCTCCGTGGCGGCGAGCGCGTTGGGGGCGGTGGCAAGGGCGCCCACGCTGCCGATCAGGGCCACGCCTGCACCGGTGATCGCGGACTGCCTGGCGAAGTCCCTGCGAGAGAGCGACATGTGATGTCTCCTGTGACGGTGGACTCGAACTGTCTTGGGGGGGGCGGCTGGCGACCTCGGATCGCGGCCACACCGTCCCGCCCTCCCCTGAACACGAGTTGAACGCGCGCCGACTTCCGAGGGCCCGCTTGCGTGAATCCAATCGACCGGCGTACGGAACGGGCCGCTCCGGGGAGCGACCCGCCCAGGCCAGGCACACGGGCCCGGCACACGACACACAGCGCCCGGCAGACGGCGCCGGACAAACGGCCCCGAACACAAGGCTCCGGGTACACGGTGACCGAGTCACCTCACCGGCGGTGTCACACTCCCTGCTGCGACCGGGCCTTGAACGCCGCCTTGCGGGCCTCCTTGGCGACCCTCTTGTCGGGGTGCAGACGGCCCATGGCCTCCAGGACGTCCGGGGCGGCGGGGTGATCGACCCGCCAGGCCGTGTCGAAGAAGCCGCTGTGCTGCCGGGCCAGGCCCTCGACCAGGGACTGGAGCTCCGCGGAGTTCCCCTCCGCGGCGAGCTGTGCCGCCACCGTGTCGATGGTCAGCCAGAAGACCATCGCCTCGGACGGCGGAGGCACGTCGGGCGCGCCGCGCTCGGAGAGCCAGACCCGCGCGAGACCGCCCAGTTCGGCGTCGTCGAGCACCTCGCGCAGCGCCGGCTCGGCCTCCGTGCCGACGAGCGCGAGTGCCTGCTGGCAGTGCAGGCGGCGCAGCGGGGCGTTCGGGTCCGCGCCACGCGCCGCGGAGAGCAACTCCCGCGCGGCGGGGAGCGGTTCACGCCGGGCGAGCCACTGCTCGATCTCGGCCTGGGCGGCGGTCGGAGGGAAGCCGACCGTGCCGTCCAGCAGTGTGTCCGCGCCCTTGTCGGTCAGCTCGCCGACCGCGGGGGCGGAGAAGCCCGCCTCGATCAGCCGGGCGCGCAGTCCGTACAGACCGAGCGGTGTCAGGCGCACCACCCCGTACCGTGACACGTCCATGTCGTCCGCGGGGGCCGGCTCCTCGGCGGCTTCCGCCATCAGGGCCTCGTCGACCGGCTGGTACTCGACGAGTCCGATGGGTTCCAGCAGCCTGAACTGCTCGTCGAGCCGCATCATGGCGTCCGAGACCTGCTCCAGGACGTCGTCGGTGGGCTCCCCCATGTCGTCGGGGAGGATCACCGAGGCGGCGAGCGCGGGCAGCGGCACCGGCACCTCGCCGAGCGCGTCCTCGCCGACGGTCAGCAGATACAGGTTGCCGAGCACCCCGTCGAGGAGCGCGGACTCCGCGTCCGGGTCCCAGTCCAGCGAGGAGAGGTCGATCTCGCCCTCCTCGTCCATGGCGTCGACGAGACCGCCGAGGTCGGGCACGCTCGCGTCGGCCAGCACGACGTCGAGGGCGCCGAGCCAGAAGCCGAGGACGTCCTGCGGGGCGCCGGAGGTGAGCAGGGCGAGGTCCTCCCCCTGGGTGACGGTGCCCTCCGCCTCGTCCTCCTCGTCCACGATCTCGACGAGCCCGGTGTCGACGGCCACCCGCCAGGCCTCACCGGCGAGGGCGGCCGCTTCGTCACCGGTCAGGCCGAGGACTCCGGCCGCCTCGGGAAGCTGTTCCTCGACGAGTTCGCCTCCGGCGCCGACTCGGGTGGCGGGGCCTGCCCAGCGGGCCAGCCGCGCGGCGCGGGAGAGCAGCGGCGCGGCGAGTGCGTCCCGTGCCAGCCGCGCCTCGGAGTGCAGTTGCACGGGCGGCAGGGAAGAGCTGTCTGACATCGGCTGAGTTCTCCTCCGAACACCATCGGTCACGGCGTGCGCCGGATCCCGCCGGGCGCCGGCGGGCCCGAGGCCCGGGGGCGGCCCGGGAAATCCGTGCCGACTGCTCAGCCTAGACGGATTTCCACCCATGCCGCCCGGTTCATGTGTCCGACAGGTCTCGTACACCGTCGAAACCTTGACAACTCCCCCTGTCACACACGAGATTGACGCGCGTAGAAGTTCAACAGCCTTACGGCCAGACTCTTCTACGCGCGTCACTGGCCCGCAAGCAGGTCGCGCTCCCCCCACCAGTCCACCCTCGTCCCGGCGCTCACGAACGTCCCCGGAGGGATTCCCTTGCCGAGCAAGAGAACCGCGCGCATCGGCGCGCTGACCGTCGCCGCGGTCTGTTCCACCGTCTCCGCCGTTGTGCTCACCACACCGGCCCAGGCGGACACCGTCCACATCCACGACATCCAGGGCACCACCCGGACCTCCCCCCTCGCGGGCACGAAGGTCACGGACGTGCCCGGCATCGTCACCGGCGTGCGGACATACGGTTCGTCCAAGGGCTTCTGGTACCAGGACCCCACCCCGGACGCCGACCCCGCCACCAGTGAGGGCGTCTTCGTCTTCACCAGCTCCGCCCCCAAGGCCGCCGTCGGCGACTCGGTCACGGTGACGGGCACGGTCTCGGAGTACGTCCCGGGCGGCGTCTCCACCGGCAACCAGTCGGTCACCGAGGTCACCAAGCCGACGGTCACCGTCGTCTCCAGTGACAACGCCGTCCCGGCCGCGACGGTCGTCGACGCCAGGTCCGTGCCGAACACCTACGCCCCCACCGGCGACACCGCCGCGGGCGGTTCGGTGAACGCCCTCACCCTGGAGCCGGCGAACTACGCCCTGGACTACTACGAGTCCCTCGAGGGCACGACCGTCCAGGTCGCCGACGCCCGGGTGGTCACCGCCACCGACCCGTACACGGAGCTGTGGGTCACGGTGAAGCCGCGCGAGCACGCCACCCACCGCGGCGGCACGGTGTACGGCTCGTACACCTCGCAGAACACCGGCCGGATACAGATCCAGTCCCTCGGCGCGACCGCCGACTTCCCGACCGCGAACGTCGGCGACAAGCTCACCGGCACCACGGCGGGTCCGCTCGACTACAACCAGTTCGGCGGCTACACCCTCGTCGCCAACCAGCTGGGCACCCTGGAGAAGGGCGGCCTGGAGCGCGAAACGACGCGGAAGCAGTCGCGCGGCGAGCTGGCGGTGGCGACGTACAACGTCGAGAACCTGGACCCGGGCGACGCCACGTTCGACGCCCACGCGTCCGCGATCGTGAACAATCTGAAGTCGCCCGACATCGTGTCCCTGGAGGAGATCCAGGACGACAACGGCGCGACGGACGACGGCACGGTCTCCGCCGCCCAGACGGTCCAGAAGCTCATCGCCGCGATCACCGCGGCGGGCGGCCCGGCGTACGACTGGCGTTCCATCGACCCGGTCAACGACCAGGACGGCGGCGAGCCCGGCGGCAACATCCGCCAAGTCTTCCTCTTCAACCCCGAGCGGGTCTCCTTCACCGACCGCGCGGGCGGCGACTCGACGACCGCCGTCGGGGTCACCAAGGTGCACGGCAAGACGCAGCTCACCGCGTCGCCCGGCCGCGTCGACCCGGCGAACGAGGCCTGGAAGAGCAGCCGCAAGCCGCTCGCGGGCGAGTTCGTCTTCCGCGGCCACACGGTCTTCGTGATCGCCAACCACCTCAACTCCAAGGGCGGTGACCAGGGGCTGACGGCGCAGTACCAGCCGCCGACGCGCAGCTCGGAGGTCCAGCGGCACGCCCAGGCGACCGCGGTGAACGCCTTCGTCGACGAGATCCTGAAGTCGCAGAAGAACGCCGACGTCATCACGCTCGGCGACATCAACGACTTCGAGTTCTCCGACACGGCCAAGATCCTGGAGGGCGACGGCGAGCTCTGGTCGGCGATCAAGTCGCTGCCGAAGAGCGAGCGTTACACGTACGACTACCAGGGCAACGCCCAGGTTCTCGACCAGATCCTGGTCAGCCCGTCGATCCGCAAGGACTGCGGGCTGGAGTACGACAGCGTGCACATCAACTCGGAGTTCTCCGACCAGATCAGCGACCACGACCCGCAGGTGCTGCGGTTCCGTCCGTAGTCGCTCCGGTACGCGAGAGCCCGGCCCCGTCGTCCGGGGGGCCGGGCTCTTCGCCTGCACGGAGTGCCGACGGGCGGGTCAGCCCGCGAAGACCCCGTCGAGCCAGCCCTTCCAGGCGGTCTCGTTGGCCTTGGCGTCGGCGCCGGGCGCGAAGTCGTGGACGCTCATGCCGACCGGCGCACCCCAGCGGCCTCGCCCGAAGAAGCGGATGAGCGCACTGTCGGTGCGCAGCCCGATGAAGTACGGGTTGCGGTAGTCGAGTACGGCGTCGAAGTCCTCGCCGCCGGGTCCCTTCGCCCGCACCGTCGCGCCCCCGGCGGTGTCGTCCGAGAGGCCGAGCTCCCTTCCGACGGCCGCGAAGGCGTCGGAGTCCGCGGACACGCCGGGCCCGTCGAAGGTCGCGAAGGCCACCGGCCGGCCCGCGAAGTGGGTCACGTACTCGCGCAGGGTGTGCAGGTAGAAGTCGGTGTGCTTGTCGGCTCCGTCGTACTGGTTGTCCCAGTCGTCGGTGAAGATGCCGCTGTGCACGTACCGGACCCAGGAACTGCGGCCGTCGTCGCGGGGCTCGATGGTGTGGTCGATCTGGTTGAGGCTCTGCGTCGGGAACCCGACGTCCTCGGTGCGCACGGTCAGCCGGTGCGGCGGGTCCCAGGTGGTGATGGTGCTGCCGAAGGGGCCGGCCCCGCCCTCGCGCGGCTCGTACTCCATGGGCCACAGCCAGCCGCCGCTGCCGCTGGTGATCGCGTCCCACACCCGGCTGGGCGGAACGTCGACCTCGTACTCGCGGGCGACCTCGAATTCCTTGGGCATGATGATGACTCCTGGCTGATCAGTGGGTGGTTTCGGGGCCCCCGGGGGCCTCCACGGCTTCGGTCCGCGCCGCAGCTTCGGGTTCTGCCGCGGCTCCGGGTTCGGGTTCGGGTTCGGCTTCGGTCCGTGCCACGGCTCCGGCCACGGCTTCGGGTTTGACCGTGGGGTGGACGGCGACGACGATCCGGTGCGGGCGCCCTGCCTCCGCGTCCCCGTCGTGGTACTTGCGGATGAGCGCGCTCACCCCGGCCGTCAGCTCCTCGATGAACGCGGCACGGTCGGCCGCCGAGGCGAAGGTCACCTCGCCGTCGAGCGCGTACGTCGCAAGCCGCTTACGGGCCTTCGCGGCTCCGGTGACCAGAAGGCCGACGTCCCGGACGAGCCGGGCGCCGAGCGCGAGGAGCCAGCGGGCGGACAGCTGGTCCCGGAAACGGTCCGGATCGGGCTGTACGGCGGCCAGCGCCTGGGGCGAGATGACGTACGACGCCGCGGTCGCGCGCATCATCCGCTCGGTGACGTTCCCCTTGCGGCGCTCGCCCGCCAGCTCGACCAGGCCGTGCCGCTCCAGGGTCTTGAGGTGGTAGTTCACCTTCTGCCGGGGCAGGCCGACCTTGCCGGCCAGCATGGCGGCCGACGCGGGCCCGGCGGCCAGCTCGGCGAGCAGCCGGGCCCGTATGGGGTCCAGCGACACGGCGGCGGCCTCGGCGTCCTCGATCACGGTCACGTCCAACATGACTCCAGCCTCCCACCGAAAACTTTTCTTGTCCAGACGATTCGAATCGTCGGTGGCCACGGGGCCGGAGTTCAAGAAGGCCCGTGTTCCGGAGCGGCCCGGGCGCTCCCGGCGGGCTTCAGGAGCCGGATCCGGGCAAGACGGCGGTCATGGACGAGAAGCGACCGGAATCGAAGCAGCGCGCTCTTCCGGACCCGGTCACGGACGCGGACGCGGGCACGAGCACCGGCATCAGGACGAGTACGGGCACAGGCACGGGCACGCGGACGGCGGGGCCCGGCGGGAAGGACGGTCCCGTCAGGCTGACCGCGCGAGCGTGGTGCTCCGTGGCCTGGCGCACGGTGAAGGAGTTCCGCGACGACGAACTCGCCGACCGCGCGGCGGCATTGACCTACTACGGCGTACTGTCACTGTTCCCCGCACTGCTGGTGGTGGTCTCCCTCCTGGGTGTCATGGGGCAGCGCGTCACGGACAGACTCCTCGACAACGTGGGGGACTTGGCGCCGGGCCCGGCACGCGACATCCTGCGTGACGCGGTGACGCAGCTGGCGCACAGCGGCGGTACGGGCGGGGTGCTGGCGATCGTCGGGCTGCTCGCGGCGCTGTGGTCCGCGTCCGGGTACGTCGGCGCGTTCATCCGTGCGTCCAACGCCGTGTACGACCTGCCGGAGGGCCGTCCGGTCTGGAAGGTCACGCCGCTCAGGCTGGCGCTCACCGTCACGCTGATGCTGCTCCTCACCGGGAGCGCGATCATCGTGGTCTTCACCGGACCGCTGGCCGAACGCGCCGGTACCGCGTTCGGGCTCGGTGGCGCGGTGATCACCACGTGGTCGATCGTCAAGTGGCCTGTCCTGCTGGTGTTCGTGGAACTGATGATCGGGCTGCTGTACTGGGCGGCGCCCAACGTCTCCGGCCGCGGCTTCCGTTGGTTCAGCGCAGGCAGCGTCCTCGCCACCCTGGCCTGGCTGACCGCGTCCGCGGGATTCGCCGTCTACGCCGCCGGCTACGGCTCGTACAACAAGACGTACGGAACGCTCGCGGGCGCCATCGTCTTCCTCGTCTGGCTCTGGCTCACCAACCTCGCCATCCTCCTGGGACTGGAGTTCGACGCGGAACTGGCCCGCCAGCGCGCCATCACCCACGGCCGGCCCCCGACCGAGGAGCCCTACGTCGAACCGCGCGACACCCGCAAGTGGCCGCCTCGTCTGCGGGCGTTGCGCGCGGCCCGGGAGAAGGTGGAGACAGGGATCGCGCCGACGCGTGCCGAGGCCGGCCGGGACACCGCCGAGCGGGTGTGAGGAGAGGGCCGGCGGGGTGCGTACGACGCGGCGGCGGACCGGCATCCGGTCCGCCGCCGCGTCATTCCCCTCCGGCTCCTTCGATTACCCGGCCCGGCGCGCGCTACCCCTGGGTTCCCCGGTCGTGCAACTGGCCCAACTGGCTCTGGAACCAGTCGAGTCGGGCCTGGAGCAGAGCGGCCTCCGCGACCAGCTCGGCCACCCCGAGGCCGGCCGCGGCACCGCCGAGACCGGTCATGGCACCCCCGGGACCGGCCGTGGCGCCCCCAGGACCTTC
The DNA here is from genome assembly GCF_036226925.1 of Streptomyces sp. NBC_00659. NCBI lineage: Bacteria > Bacillati > Actinomycetota > Actinomycetes > Kitasatosporales > Streptomycetaceae > Streptomyces > Streptomyces sp. NBC_00659. The sequence continues at coordinate 2,597,449 of NZ_CP109031.1, forward strand.
GACGCCGGCCACGGGGCGGCCTGCGGCCCGGACCCGCAGACCCTCACCGGCCAGCCGCGCGAAGGAGGCGAGCGAGAGCGACGTACGGCCGTGTACGCAGCCCGCGCACGCCGCCGTCAGGGCGCGCCAGCCCGGACGCCCCCAGCCGGCATCGGCCAGCGCCGCGGCCACGGCGCCGCAGCCGCAGGGACCGACGTCGGCGCTGCGCACCCGCTGACGGGCGTAGCGGAATCCCCGCTCGAAGCGGATGTAGGCGCCGAGGACGGAGACTTCGAGGAGAACGGCGGCCCGGTGTTCGGCGGTGCACAGCATCGCCTCGGCGACGGCGGACTCGTGCACGCAGTGGAAGCCGCAGTCGCAGCGGCGGTGCGGGGCGCGGTGCCGCCGTCCGTAGACACAGCGCGCCTCGTCCACCACTCCGTAGGGCAGGGCACCACCCAGCGATACGCCGGTGAACCCGGCCCGGGTGCCGTCCTGGGACAGCACCGGGTGGGCGATCTTGTATCCGGTCGGAGGCTCCGCCGGGCGTTCCTCGGGGAGCCGCAGCCTCATCGGCCGGCCGGAACCTCTTCGGGCACGGAGGCAGCCTCCGGCTCCTCGACGAGGTCGGGGATTTCCGCCGTTTCCTCGTGTGCGTGGACCTGTTCCTCCGCGACTCCGGTGGCGAGTGCCTTGCCGAGCCTCATGACGCCTCCCGCTGTGCCGACGACTGCCGTTCAGGCCATGGTGACCCATGACGCCCCGGTTTGGCACCAGTGCCTCGCTCATCCCCACACCCCGACGACGTAGCACTCGTTGACGACATCTCGTAGAAGATTTAAGTGGAGCTTCACAATGGAGTGGCCGAGACTACGTTCATGACCGTTCCGAGGACCACTCCCGCGACGCCCGTCCCCCCTGCCCCGGCCGTCACCGCCGGCCCGCACCCGGCGCGACCCGCTCCTCCCTTCGGCCGTGCCCTCTGCGCGATGGTCACGCCGTTCACGCGGGAGGGCGCGCTGGATGTCGAGGGCGCGCAGCGGCTCGCCGGGTGGCTGGTGGCCGAGGGGTGCGACGGGCTGGTGCTCTCCGGGACGACGGGCGAGTCGCCGACCACGTCGGACGCCGAGAAGGCCACGCTGGTGCGGGCGGTACGGGAGGCGGTGGGCGACCGGGCGTCGATCGTGGCGGGGGTGGGGACCGCCGACACCCGGCACACCGTGGAACTGGCCCTGGCGGCCGAGAAGGCGGGCGCGGACGGGCTGTTGGTGGTCGCGCCGTACTACAGCAGGCCTCCGCAGGACGCGGTCGAGGCGCACTTCCGGGAGATCGCGGACGCATCGGGGCTGCCGCTCATGCTGTACGACATCCCGGGACGCACCGGGACGCGGATCGAGCCGGAGACGATGATCCGGCTCGCGGGGCATCCGCGGATCATGGCGGTGAAGGACTGCGCGTACGACCTGCTCGGTACGCAAAAGGTGCTGGCCCGGACGGAGTTGGCGTACTACGCGGGCTGCGACGAGTACGTCCTCGCGCTGTACGCGATCGGCGCGGCCGGGTGCGTCAGCACGGTGGCGAACGTCGTGCCGGGCCTGATGCGGGCCGTGCTCGACGCGTTCGACGGCGGCGACACGGCGGGGGCGGCCGGGCTGACGCGGCGGGCCATGCCGCTGATCGAGGCGATGATGGCGGCGGGCCTGCCCGGCACGGTCACCGCGAAGGCGCTGCTGGCCACGCTCGGGCTGCCGGCGGGCCCGGTCCGGGCGCCGCTGCGGCCCGCCGGCCGGGAGACGGCCGACGGGCTGCGGGCGGTGCTCGCCCAGGTCACGGACGATTTCGCCGTGGCCTAGCGGATCACCTGCGGGCCTCAGCGATCGGCGAAGAGGGGCTCCCAGCGCCCCGCCGAGCCGTCGGTGCCCTTGAGGAAGCCACTGAGCGGCACCTCTTTGTCACTGCCGATGGTGACCAGCACCAGCCGATTGTGGAACTCGTTCTTCTCGCCCTTGGCGATGTCCCAGGCGATCAGGGACTTGTCGTCGGCCCAGGCGAGGAGCTGCTGGCCGTGGACCTCGGCCAGGTGCTTGCCGGTGCGCGGGTCGAGGATCCAGGAGGAGGTGTACCACTTCTCGCCCGCGAAGTCCCCGGCCATCTTGGTGCCGTCGGGCGACAGGCCAGCCTTGACGAACCAGGTGCGGTACCGCTCTTCGTGGGGCGCGCTCACCTCCCGGCCGGACACGTCGTAGAAGCGGTCGCCGGACGTGAGCGACTGCAGGCCCGTGATGGTCCTCCCGTCGCGGCAGAACCCGAAGTCCTGACGTGTGTTGATCTCGTTGCCCTGGTCGTCCCTGACCACCCCCACGTCGGCCCAGGCGCCCTTGCCCGAGGCCACGTCGAAGACGTAGAAGCCGGTGCGGGAGGGCTTCACCGACACAGGAACTCTGTCGATGTTGTCCATCTTGATCCGCTTGTCGGGATTCTCGCTGTACGTCGTGGCCACGAGTCTCGTGCCGTCGCGCGAGAACTCCAGCCCGCCCACCGGGTGGTCGACCGGAATCCACCGAGCGACCTTGCCGCTCGTGAGGTCGAGCAGCCCGATCCGGCTCGCGGGCAGGTGCCGCTCCAGTACGGCGGCGGTCCGCAGGCCGGGGGCCACGGCGACCCACGACCACCGGGTGTCCTTCTCGTAGTGGCCGGACTTCGGGTCGAGCAGCCAGTAGGTGCGCACCCCGATGCCCTTGCGGATGCCGTCGTGGGTGCTCTGCCAGTCGGTCTTCTGGGTGTAGTAGGCGGCCATCGCCGTTCTCCCGGCCGCGACCAGCTCGTGCACCGGTGACTGCCCCGGGTGCGCCGAGGGCACCGGGTGCGTGGTGGCCGGCTTGGGGTCCACCCCGCGCAAGGGACGTACGTCGTGCCCTCCGGAGTCCAGGCTCGGCACCGCGATCGCGGCGGTGAGCACCACGGCCGCGGCGGCCGCGACGGACGCGATGCGCCGGGTCCTGCGGCGCCTGCGGACGGCGAGCACACGGTCGGCGAATCCGGGCGGTGTGCGCGGGCCGTCCTCTGCCTGCTCCCGGAGTGTGTCGCGGAGGAGTTCTTCGACGTTCACCGGTGTACCTCCACGGGCGAGAAGTCACGGGACGGCGGCTGGGGCTCGTGCCCCGGGCCGAGCGCGGCCAGTTCGGGGGCGAGCGTCCGCAGCCGGGCGAGCGAGCGATGGGTCGTGGAGCGCACGGTTCCGACCGAGCAGCCGAGGAGCCGGGCCACCTCGGCCTCGGGCAGATCCTCGAAGTAGCGCAGCACGAGCACGGTGCGCTGCCGCGCGGTGAGCCGGGCCAGCGCGCCCCGCATGACGATCCGCAGTTCGGCGGCCGCCGAGGCGTCCGTGCCGGGGACCGCGGGGCCGGACGTCTCGGGCGGTTCGGCGACGCTCAGTTCGCGTCTCGGCCACTTCAGCCGCCAGCGGCTCACCTGCTGCCGGTACAGGATCCGCCGTACGTACGCCTCGGGCTCGTCGATCCGGTTCCAGCGGCCGGCCACCTTGATCAGCGCGTTCTGCAGCAGGTCCTCGGCGGCGTGCCGGTCTCCCCCGCTGAGCAGCACCGCCGTCTTCAGCAGCGCGGACGACCTGTTCGCCACGAAGTCCCGGAAGGTCTCATCCGCTTCGGCATCCATCGTCACCTTCTCGTCCCCGGCGGTCCCTTGCGACCGACCTCTGTGTCCCTGGTGACGCGTGCCGTCGTCTCCCGCTATGCCTCCCGGCACGAACCGAGCCGAAAAGGTTTCCCGCCCCGGCCCCGGCGCCCTCTACGGTGACCCGATGAGCCGACCCCTGCTGTTCCTCGACGTCGACGGCCCGCTCAATCCGTACGCGGCCCAGAAGGAGCGCCGGCCCTCTGGGTACACCACGATCCGCGTGGCGCTGAAGCCCGGCCGGCCGCTGCGGGTCTGGCTCCACCCCGGCCACGGCCGTGCCCTCCTGGCGCTCGGCTACGACCTGTGCTGGGCCACCACCTGGATGGACTCCGCCAACCGCTGGATCGGCCCCGTGATCGGCCTGCCCGAACTCCCCTGGGTCGATTTCACCGGCGCCCTCTTCGCCGAGCGCCCCGACGGCGTCCACTGGAAGACGGAGCGCATCGTGGCCCACGCCGAGGGCCGCCCGTTCGCCTGGGTGGACGACGAACAGAGCCCGGCCGACGAGACGTTCGTCTCCGCCCACCACCCCGCCCCCGCCCTCCTGCGCCATGTCGATCCCCGGCTCGGGCTGCGCGAGCCCGACTTCGCCGCGCTGACGGAGTTCGCGTCCCGGCTGTGAGAACGCCGGACGTCGAGAGGTGACGCACGAGCGCCCTCCCGGGCCGGCCTGGGGCCGCGGAAGGGCGCTCGATGGCACCAGCGCCGACAACTGCCCGCGGTGCGGCGGCAGTTCGGAGCGATGAGCCGGCGGACGGCCGCGAGGCGCGGCCGCCGTCGGTCAGTTGTGGCTGTTCTGATTGCGATGCAGGTCAGGGGGTCAACTTGCCCCGTGGGCCGTATCGGGGCCGTCTTCGGTGCTCTCCGGATCCCGAAAGACCCGGTCGACGGCGGCCCGAGTGCGTGCCTCGCTGTTCGGCATCAGGTGCGTGTACGTCCGGAGGGTGAAACCGGCACGTTCACCGTGATCCGCTGCTCAGCCCGGATCACCTGATAGACGTCCGCCATGTGCGAGACGAGAGCTTCGAGGAGATCGAGAGCGGTGTCGGGGTTGTCGGCGAGCGCGGAGAACCGCCGTGCCAGCGGGAAGAGCTCAACCCCCTGCTTGCAGTCGATGCCGACCAGGGCGACGTCCATCGGGGCGAGGCCGGCCACCAGGTTCCGCTGATAGACCGACTTCCCCGACTCCGTGGCGCCGAGAGTAAGGCCATGCGGGACGGCCCGGTAGTCGCGGTAGTGCACCGCACCGTCCTCCCGCAGAGCGACCGGGGACCCGCATCGGCGCCGGATCAGCCTTGGCGGGCATCTGGACCCGCTTGAGGACGTCATAGCCGGTCATCCGCACCTCGACCACACCGGAGCGCAGCTCACGCGAGGTCACGCCGTACATGCCGAAGGAGTGGCGCAGCCGGTCGGTGGCAGCGGAGACGTCGAACGCGTCCTGCCCGGGGCGGAGTTTGAGGCGCAGGACCAGGCCGGTCCGGGTGGGGCGAAGGCGCAGGATGCGCGGGGCCCTCGACTCCGGGACGGGCCGGTTGGTCATCCGGGCCAGGGCCAGGCGCCAGCGCGAGGGCGGGACGGTCAGCCTGCACGCGTCCATCACCGACGTGTAGTGGACCAGGACCCGCACCGTGGCGAAGACGGCACCGAAGGCCAGCCAGTACCAAGCGGGACGCCGCCACCGCAGGACCAGCACGGCAGCAACCAGTGCCACCAGGCCGATGCTTAACCCTGTCATGATCAGGCCGCCTTCGATGTCGAACCGGCGGCGGCGAGCGAGGTGACCGCGACCGCGCGGAAGGCGATCCCGTGCCGCTTCTGCCCGTTGAACTCGTTCTCCCAGGCCGAGGCCACCAGGCCCGTCAGCGCGACCGGGGTCCCCATGACCAGGTCCTCGGAGACGCCCGGCTCGGGAACAGTGAGCTTCAGGATCTCCACCTCGTCCGGCGTGGAGAACATGACCTCCACCGTCATCAGCGTGACGCCGTCCTTGTCCACGGCGATCTCACCGGTACGACGGTCCTTGATCTTCGGCTGCGGAGCCTTGGCGACCATCACGGTCGCGTTCGTGGTGTCGACGGGAATCTGACGCATTGTCTTGTCTCTTGCAACTAGGCGAAGTTGACCGGGGCTTGTCGGTGAGTTCAGGAGACCGCGAGACCCCACGGACGTATCACGGTCCGTCTGGACGTTTAGGGACGTCTGAGTTACCGTCAAAACGTCCCTACGTCCTACGGGGAGGACACCTCATGGCGAACGAGCGTCTGCGCGCGGCGATTTCGGCGAAGGGCGAGACCATCCAGTCCACCGCTGATCACGTCGGAGTGGACCCGAAGAGCGTCGAGCGGTGGATCACGACGAATCGCACGCCGCACCGGGGTCACCGCTGGAAGGCTGCGAGCTTCCTGGGCGTCGATGAGGTCTATCTCTGGCCGACAGTGGAGAAGCAGGCGGAGACCGCGAGCACTTCTGAGCTGGTCACGTACTACCCGCACCGCGGCGCCGTTCCAGCTTCCCTGTGGTCGTCGCTGATCGAGGGGGCGAAGGATCAGGTCGAAATCCTCGTATACGCGGGACTGTTCCTCTTCGACAATCACCCCGACCTCCCCGACCAGCTCGCAGAGAAGGCAACGGCCGGCACCCAGGTGCGTGTCCTCCTGGGCGACCCGGAGTCGCAGATGATCCGCCAGCGGGGCGAAGAGGAAGGCATCGGCGACGACCTTGCCGCCCGCGCCCGGATAACCCGCCGCTACCTCGAACCGGCAGCCAAGACGCGCGGCGTGGAGATCAGGCTGCACGACACGATCCTCTACAACTCCATCTACCGCTTCGATGATGACGTGTTGGTGAACCCGCACGTCCTCGGAGCTCCCGCAGGACAGAACCCGGTACTGCACTTCCGATACATTCCGGGTGCCCGCACGTTCCGGCACTACATGCGAAGCTTCGACTACACCTGGGAGCGCGGGACTCCCATCGTGCTGTGACCGTCGACGGACTACCGCTGCTCGCGGAAGTCTTCCCCGAGCTGACTGCCGACATCGTGCGCTTGCTTGGCGACGATGACCCGGTCCTGATCGCGCAGATCCCAGCCTTGCGCTTCCACGGCGTGTGCACTTGTACGCCCACCTGTAGGGCCCTCTTGACGGCGCCGCAGGGTTCGCCCACTCCCTACCTGTGCGAACTGGAGGAGCACGACGAAGTGGTGATCTGGCTCAGTCTTGATCCGACCGGGTCGGTCATCGTGGACATCGAGATCCTGGACGGAAGAGACCTCGGTCCCGCAGCGCGACGAACCTGACCCCTCGCCAGACGTGCGAGGCTGGAACGCATGGCGCGCATCGACTACTTCAATGACCCGAACGCCCCGAAGGCGAACAGCCTCGTCCCCTCCGTGACCGCGGTGACCCGCAACGAGGCCGGAGAAGTCTTGCTGATCCACAAGACGGACAACAACCTCTGGGCACTGCCCGGCGGCGGCATCGACCTGGGCGAGTCGGCTCCTGACGCGGCCGTACGCGAGACCAAGGAAGAGACCGGGTTTGACGTGGAGGTGACTGGTCTCGTCGGGATCTACACGAACCCCGGGCACGTCATGGCGTACGACGACGGCGAGGTACGCCAGCAGTTCTCGATCTGCTTCACAGCCCGGATCACCGGCGGCGAGCTGCGGACCAGCAGCGAAAGTAAGGAAGTCGCCTTCGTGGCCCCGAGAAGGCTGAACGAGCTGAACATTCACCCGTCCATGCGCATGCGGATCGAACACGGCCTCGCGGGCCGGGAGCAGCCGTACATCGGATAGGAGCCGGGCGGACCATGACAACATCACGCGGCATGGACCGCGAAGAAGCCCTGTCCCTCGTACGACGTCTCATGGACGCCGACTTCACGGACGAGGGCGAGGCAGACGAAGTCCTGGCCAAGCTCGAGCGCGGACTCGCCTGCCCTTACATCAGCGACTACATCTACTGGGACTCCGCGGAACCTACCGCTGAGCAGATCGTTGATCGCGCCCTGGCCTACAAACCGTTCGCGCTCTGATCCGCAGCCCGCGTGAGGCGGTCCTGAGTTCGTTGGATCGCTCCCGCGAGGTAGGGCCGTGCTTTGCTGATGGCGGTGTGCACCACGCTGCCCACCTCATAGCGGACAAGGATCTCGTCAATCCGGCGCTCGAAGACGAATGACTGGCCGGCGGGGCCGGTCGTCATGTCCGCGTAGATCAAGGCATCGAGAAGCGGCGAGTCTTCACGCTCGTAGGCTGCCAGCTCAGCCGAGAGGCCTCGTTGCTCCGCTTCGTACACGGCACCAGAGTGGTGGGCGACGAGCCGGACCAGTCGATCAGGAGCGCCGAGACGCACAAGGTGCCGAGCCCCGTCGATCGGGTGAAACCCGGTGTCATGAAGCTCTGGTGCGTAGCCGAGGTCGTGAAGCCATGCAGCGGATACAAGGAGATCGCGTTCGCTCTCTGGGACAGCCGCGGAGACCTCACGAGCCCGAGCCGCTACGGCCTGAGTGTGCAGCCACCGGTTCCCGAGCGGGGGCAACAGAGACTCGGCCAGTGCGGCCGCTTCTTGGGGCGTGTCCAGTGCAGAGGGCATGAATCGCACCGTATCCGAGTCGGCCGCCCAGCCAACAGTCCATGGTCGAACGCCCCAGCAGCACCAGCGCGGTAGAACTTTCCCTACTTCATCAAGTGCCCGCGCGAGCGCGGGCTGGCCCTTAGGCCTTGGCCCCTCTGCGCCTTCGGCGCCGGGGCCAAGCCCTGGGCCGCAGCGAGTGCGGGCCCGAGTCGAGAACAGTAAACCCGTAGATGGGCCGGTTGGCTCCGAGACTTTAGGCAGCCACCATGGGGCGAGCCTCGAAGATCATGGCCCCAACGTCGTGCTTTACGGGCAGGTCCACAGACTGCCCGACTCGCGATGAGCTTACGGGGCCATGATCACTCGCCCCATGGCAGCTCCCGCCCAAAGTCTCGGAGCCAACCTCTCACCGTCGTCGACCGCAGACGGCCGGCCATCCACGCGACCCCACCAGATGTAGCCTTCCCATCCAACCGGAACCATTGATTCCTCCGGATGGTTCCCGAATGTTCAAATCTGATGGAGGGGGAATAGTGCAGGAAATGAAAGAGCTGGCCCGCGCCGAGGGTGATCTTGCGATCCGACGGCTCATTCTCCCGTGGGTTCATGTGGCCGTGGCCGTGACCTGTGCCAGCCTGTCATGGGTCGTACCCGCTGAGGCGGTCCGGCCGTTGGCCTATGCCGCGACGCTGTGCCTGCCCCTCTGGGGAGTGGCGGTCTCCACGCGGTTCGGGCGCAGCGCCTGGCTCCATGGCCTCCCGGAACCTGCGGGTAGCGACGGTGACCACGAAGACGACGAGCCAGAGTTCACACCGGGGCCGACGGCCCACATCTGGGGCATGCGCTTCACTTTCGTCGTGATCGGAGCCATTGGGGCAGGGATGGTCGCTCTGCTTCCGGAAGCATGGATCCCCTGGGTTCTGTCCGCGCTGGCAGTCTGGGCGCTGTGCGAAGCGATCCGGCAGCAGAGGCGTCTGCGACGGTCGCGTGAGCTGTGCCGTGAGGCAGCAGGCAAGCCGTGGCACGCGGAGTACCTGGCGCTCATGGACGAGCGCGGGCGGCAGCTGCGCGACAGTCAAAAGTCGGCGCCCTGACCGACTTACCTGGTCATCGGACGTTGTTGAGAGACCACCGGCTACACACCGGGTCAGAGAGACTGCCTGTCGACGTGCCCCTCCCCTGTCCGTTCAGTCGGGAAACAGCGGGGAACCACGGTCCCTCGCGGGTAACGCTCACGAGATCGACCCCCGACCGATTTACCTGGTCAGGGGCCGTTCACCTGCGGTGGGTGTGGGATTTGAACCCACGGTGACTCGCGCCACGACGGTTTTCAAGACCGTGTACGGATCGACGCCCTCAAAGCGTCGAGTGCGCCCACGGCCGCGTGGATATGAGCTGGGCCGCGACGCAACCGTTCTCCCGCGCACCACCAGCACAGTCGCTCCTGTGCATCCTCCCTTGGATGCATGCCCAGGCCATGCTCGGGGCACAGGGGCCACGCCTGCCACAGAAGCTCCATGACGGTCTCCTGCGCGGCATCGGCGACGCTCGCCAGTGCAGAGGCAAGGCTGTCCTGTGAGTTCGGGTCCAGGTAATTGCCCTGCCACTCACCGTTGGCCATGGCGACGTAGACGTTCTCCGGCTCATCCGCATCGTAGGACGGAAGGGCCAGCAGCTGCAGGGGTTCCAGCTGGGGAAGCGTCACCGCCAGGTCTCGGTTCAGAAGGGCGAGAGCCTGGTCCCACACGGGGTATTCGCCTGGCGAGACGCGGCGAGGCTCGGGAGGGTCGAAAAGAGCGCACATGAGCACCATCCTCCGCCACACCAGGGACAGCCCCAATCGCTCAACAGCGTCGCCCCCTGCAAAAGCCGCGTGTGGCGGCTGACATCAGCGGCTGACACCAACAAGCACGAACAGCAGCGCTCGGCGGCGGACCTCAGTGGACGATCGGCCGAGGCGCAGGCCAGGTTGACCGATGTCGACAGTCCCCTGTGATCGACCTGATAAAGATGAGGCTGCACGTCAAAGTTCGTCTTCCGCAGCTGTCGCTACAAGCCCGCCGCAGGATCGCCGTCGCCGAGGCCTATCCACCAGTGCCCGTCATCCTTCACCAGCAGCAAATCCTGCCGCTGGCCGGTTCGTTCGTACGTCACCGTCACCGAGTTGAAGTAGGGGACGACTCCCTCCAGCACGGTGGCTTCGACGGAGCCGCCCGCCGCTTGGCCGTACATGCGCACGTACTTGGCCGCGATGGGCCCGGGCTGCTTGTAAGCGGGGCCGGCCAGCTCGGCGATCCCCTTCGCGTCTCCGGCCTTGAGCCGCTGCACGTAGACCCGTACGAGAGTGTCGACGTCCTCGGCCGTCTCCTGTACGTCGGGGTACTTGGACTTTTCCGCGCGCACCGTCACGTCGACCTTGGGCGCGTCGGCCAGGGCATAGGGCTCGTGAAACCAGTTCCACCACACCCCTGCGGTGATCCCGACGACCAGCAGGCCACTGCCGAGCGAGACGGTCAACTTCTTCATGCGCACCTTCCTCTACCAGTTGGACTTGACGCGGTGAACGAGTGACCGGTTCCCGCACACAAAGACGGCCAGCCGACTCCGGAACCGCCGTAGTACAGCACGGATGTACAGCAACTGCGGCGACCCCGGCCGACCGTCACCAGCGCTCGATGACCAGTTGACCAGCTCAGGAGACCTCAGCAACCGTCCCGCCCATAGTTCGCATCGAGAGGGTCAAGGGGCTCGGATCGAACTCCGCTACTTGTCGGCTCGATAGACCTTGATGTCCTTGTTGACGAAGAGGTGGACGTACCCACACCCCCAGCAGATCAGGCCTGTAGCGCTCTCGTCGGCCCAAGCCAACTTCATGAACTCCATGCCGGAGCTGTTGAGCATGACGTTCCGCACGCGGAACAGGTCCCCCTCACAGAACTGACAAGTGATCCAGACCTCGCCCCAGGCCGCACGTACCGGCTTTGCCATCTCGCGAACGCCCCCCTCGTTGCCATATAAACGGAGTGAGACTACCGGGCAGTACGAACCGCTCACCGCCCGCTAGCTGTGCTGCAGCGACCGGGCCGCGTGCCACAGCCGTGCCACATCGTGCGGTCAATCACGGTCAACGACAGTTAGCCGCAGTCGAGATCTGCCGCTGAGCTGTGCCCTCGCGGAACGCTGGGTGACCTGGGCGCCTTCGCTGCCTTGCACAGCCGCCCTTACAAGGCGGCCGTCTCCCCCAACGCACGAGCGCCCTCCCGGGCCGTCCTGGGGCCGTGGAAGGGCGCTCGATGGTGACCAGCGTCGACAACTGCCGACAGCTCAGCGGCAGGTCAGAGCGGTGATCGATAAGGTGGCCGCAGGTCACGGCCGCCCATGGTCAGTTGTGGCTGTGCAGGACCTCGTTCAGGCCGCCCCAGACCGCGTTGTTCGGGCGGGCCTCCACGGTTCCGGTGACCGAGTTGCGTCGGAAGAGAATGTTCGAAGCCCCGGACAGCTCGCGGGCCTTGACGATGTCCCCGTCGGGCATCGTCACGCGCGTACCGGCGGTGACGTACAGCCCGGCCTCGACCACGCACTCGTCGCCGAGAGCGATGCCGACGCCCGCCTCGGCGCCGACGAGGCAGCGCTCGCCGATGGTGATCCGGACGTTGCCGCCACCCGAGAGGGTGCCCATGGTGGACGCGCCGCCGCCGATGTCCGAACCGTCGCCGACGACGACACCGGCCGAGATGCGGCCCTCGACCATCGAGGTGCCGAGCGTGCCCGCGTTGAAGTTCACGAAGCCCTCGTGCATGACGGTCGTGCCCGCGGCGAGGTGCGCGCCGAGGCGGACCCGGTCGGCGTCGGCGATGCGGACGCCCTTGGGCGCGACGTAGTCCGTCATGCGCGGGAACTTGTCGATGGAGGTGACCTGGAGGTGCAGGCCCGCGGCGCGCGCGTTCAGCCGGACCTTCTCGACGTCGTCGACGGCGACCGGACCGAGCGAGGTCCAGGCGACGTTGGCGAGCAGCCCGAACACGCCGTCCAGGTTCTGGCCGTGCGGCTTGACCAGGCGGTGCGAGAGAAGGTGCAGACGCAGGTACGCGTCGTGGGCGTCGAGCGGCTTGTCGTCGAGCGAGGCGATGACCGTACGGACCGCGACCACCTCGACGCCCCGGCGGGCGTCCGGGCCGATGGCCTGCGCGGCTCCCTCGCCGAGCAGTTCCACGGCCCGCTCGGTGGACAGCCGCTCGGTGCCGGACGGGCCGGGGCCCTCGGACAGTTCGGGTGCGGGGAACCAGGTGTCGAGAACGGTGCCGTCGGCGGCGAGGGTGGCGAGCCCGGCGGCGACGGCGCCGGTGGTACGAGAAGCAGTCGTGTCGGTCATGAGTGCAACCTAACTTGACGGGGGCCGCGCGGGCGAACCGGTGCGCGGGGCGTCTCGGTGAGCGGGCGTCCGGTCACCGGCCCGGACCGTCCGAGGCCCCCTCGCGGCCCCGCAGGATCCGCGCCAGCGCCTCCCGGGCGTACCCCTCGTCGTACGGCGTCCCGGTCAGCAGTACCTGGAGGCAGATCCCGTCCAGCAGGGCGACGAGCGCCCGTGCGGTGACCGCGTCGGTGCGGTGGGTCAGTGGTCCGACGAGGCTGTCGATCCACTCGGCGGCCACCGGGCGCAGCGCGGGTCTGCGGAGGGCGGCGAGGTAGAGCTCGTACTCCAGCTCCACGCCCGTGCGGTCGCCGGCCAGCCATTCGCCGGTCAGTCCGGCGAGTTCGGCGGCCAGGTCCGCGCGGGTGTCCTCCAGGGTGCCGCGGGCGGCGACCACCTCGGCGAAGCCCTCGTTCGCCTGGCGCAGGGCGGCGACCATGAGTTCGTCGAGGGTCGTGAAGTGGTACGTGGTGGAGCCGAGCGGTACGTCGGCCTCGGCCGCGACGGAGCGGTGGCTGAGCCCGGCGATGCCCTTGGCGCCGACGACTCGGATCGCCGCGTCGATGATCCGCTGCCGCCGCTCGGGGTCATGGCGCCGCGCCATCACGGTGCGCCGTCCGCCGCTCCGGGCCCGGCCATCAGTGCGCCCCGCCCAGGTTCAGCAGGACGACCCCGCCGATGATCAGGACGATCCCGGCGGCCTTCGCGGCCGTGAACCCCTCGCCGAGGAACAGCATGCCGATCGCGGCGATGGCGGCGGTGCCGACGCCGGCCCAGATCGCGTACGCCGTGCCGACCGACACGGTCTTCAGGGTCTGCGCCAGCAGCGCGAAGGCGACGACGTATCCGAGGACGGTCAGCAAGGACGGCCACAGCCTGCTGAAACCCTCCGTGTACTTCATCGCGGTGGTCGCGCCGACCTCCGCCGCGATGGCACCGGCGAGCAGTACATATCCCATGCGTACGACTGTACACATGGAGCCCGCAGTTGTGTACGGGTGTACGCATCCAGTGCCCGCGGCCGTCCGCGCATGGATCCCGTATACGCCATGGGCACCATGCGCCCCAGCGGATATCGTTCGCGATCACAAGGGGGCCGGAGTCGAACAGACTCCCGACAACACATGGAGCGCGAGGGGCATGTCGGACAGTTCTGGGTGGGGGCCGTCAGGGCCGTCGGGACCTTACTGGGGTACTCCGGGCGGCTGGGGCTGGATGCCACCGCCGCCGCCACCGCCCAAGCCGGGTGTGATCCCCCTGGCTCCGCTCGGCGTGGACCACATCCTCGGTGGCGCCTTTGTCACGATGCGCCGCTACGCGAAGCCGCTGTTCGGGCTCGCCCTCGCGGGCGTCGTGGTCCTGGCGGCCCTGACACTGGGCCTGCAAGTCCTCGTCTTCCACTCGACGAAGGATCAGATGGACCGCATGTCCGCGGCGCCCCGGTCCATCGACCCGACCGATCTGCGCACCGTCCTGATCGCGTTCGGCTTCGTGTGGGCCGTGGGCATGCTGGTCTCGCTGGTGGCGAGCTCCTTCATCCAGGCCTCGTCCGCGGCCACCCTGCACGACGCCGTTCTCGGGCGCCGGGTCCCCCTCGGCGCCGTATGGAAGCGCGCCTGGTCGCGCACCCCGTCCGTCCTCGGGGTGACCCTGCTGATGGGCGTGTTCATCGCGATTCCGATGGCGCTGTTCGCCTTGATGTTCTTCGGGCTGATGATGGCCGCCTCGAACGGCGAGCCGTTCGTCCCGGCCGGTCTCGCCTTCCTGCTCCTGCTGCTCTCGGGGCCACTGGTGCTCTGGCTGCTCGTCCGGTTCAGCTTCGCCCCGGCCGCCGCCGTGCTGGAGGGGGCGTCCCCCTTGACCGCGCTGCGTCGATCGGCACGGCTGGTACGCGGCGCGTGGTGGCGCACGTTCGGCATCACCCTGCTGGGCGGTCTGATCGCGTTCGTCGTCGCCATCGTGGTCAACGTGCCGTTCAGGTTCGCGATGCCGACCCCGCAGCCGTACACCGCCTCGGCGCAGACGTCCGTGAGCATGAGCGAGGTCTACGTCCAGTCGCTGCCCGACCTGGGACCGGCCCTGGTGCTCTCGGCGATCGCCGGTGTCTTCGCCCAGGTGTTCTTCATGGTGTTCATGCCGCTGGTGAGCAGCCTGCTGTACATCGACCAGCGCATCCGCAGGGAGGGGCTGGCGGACGTACTGGTGCGCGCGGCCGGCACGGGGACGCCCGGTGGACCCGGTGGACCCGAAGCCCCCGGGGGACCTGGCGCGTCTGGCGGGCCGCAGGCACCCGGCGGACCGCAGCCGGCCGGGTCAGTCGAGTAGCGACTTCTTCGGGCGCAGCACGCAGAACTCGTTGCCCTCGGGATCGGCGAGGACGGTCCACGTCACGTCCTCGCCCTGCCCCACGTCGGCCCGGCTTGCCCCGAGAGCGAGGATCCGCTCGACCTCGGCGGCCCGGTCGTCCGGCGTGAGATCGATGTGGAGCCGGTTCTTGACGGTCTTGCGCTCGCCGACGGGTACGAAGCAGATTCCGGGGAGCGCGTTCGCGTCGGCGCCGATGACGATCTCGTCCTCGTCCTCGAACAGCACCTGCCAGTCGAGGACCTGACACCAGAAGCGGGCGAGCGCCGGCAGGTCGTGGGCGTCGATGACCAGTTGGTAGAAAGAGACAGCCATGAACGGCAGTCTCCCCCGGCGGCAGAGGCTCCGCCACCGCCACCGGGCCACACCTGCGGGCGCACACGGGCGGGCGCTCCGGGACAGCCCTGGCGGGGCCGCCGGCGGCCCCTCATCCGGAAGGGGCCTCTCCCCCGCCCAACTCCCGCGGCTCTGTGGGTGATTGCCCGAGAAAAGCCGCGGGATGTTCCCGGTATCGGTGTGGTAAACGACTGCTCAGTAGCCACTGGTTCCACTACTGTTTCACCAGCCGCACACCGGGTCTCCATGACCGCCCGCTCCGTGTGCCGCGTCCTCACCCTCTCGCTTCACCCCTCACGCGCTCGCCCTCCCCCGCTTAGGAACGCGTATGCCAGAAGTGACGCCCGGATCCGGTCCCGACGGGTCCACCCCCTCCAGGGAGATCGCGCCCTGGCACCCCACCCCGCGCGGCGCGCCCTACCCGGTGTCGACCGACCTCGTACCCGTGTCCCCCACACCCTGGGAGGCCCTCGGGGCGGACGACGAGGGCAGGCTGCCGGGGACCCGCCGGCTCTGGCTGGCCTGTGGGCTCGCGGCGGTGGTCACGGTCACCGTCATCACCGCGATCTCCGTACAGGCGAACTCTTCTGACGACTCGTCACGTCAGGCGGGCAACAGGACCGTGGCCGACACGGCGAACCCCTTCCTCTTCGGCGCGCCCGCGGGAGCGACCACCGCCCCGGCGGGCAAGGACGCGCTGTCCTCGCCGGAGACCTCACGCTCCGCCTCGGCGGATTCCGCGTCCCGGGACGCCGTGTCGCCGGATCCGTCGGACCAGGGCTCCGACAGCGGGACCACCCCCGGGAAGTCGACGCCCGCCGCCTCCGGCAGCGCTTCCGCACCCCAGCAGTCCTCGCGGCTGAAGTCCGTCCAGGCGGTCAACTACCCCGACCGCTACTGGCATCTGAGCGACGGTCAGGTCCGGCTCGACCCGGTCGGCTCCGGCAGCCCGGCCACGACCCGGCGGGCCGCCAGCTTCAAGGTGGTTCCAGGACTGGCGAAGTCCTCCTGCTACTCCTTCGCCACCACCGACGGCTCCTACCTGCGCCACCGCGACTTCATCCTGCGCGCCGACCGCGACGACGGCTCCGCGATCTTCCGGGAGGACGCCACCTTCTGCCCCCGCGCGTCCTCCCGCTCGGGCGCCGTGATGCTGGAGGCGGTCAACTACCCGGGCCGTTTCCTGCGCCACCGCAACTTCCAGCTCGTCCTCGCGCGTTACGAGCGCGACAGGCTCTACGGGGAGGACTCCGCGTTCCGCCTGGTGCGGGGCCTGGCCTGAGCCCAGAGCTCCCGCCGGGAAAACGCGACGGGGCGGCACCCGAAGGTGCCGCCCCGTGCGAGGTACTCGAGGGCCGAAGCCCTGGACCGAGGACTCAGACGTTGAACCCGAGCGCGCGAAGCTGCTCGCGGCCGTCGTCCGTGATCTTGTCCGGGCCCCACGGCGGCATCCAGACCCAGTTGATGCGCAGCTCGTTGACGAGACCGTCCGTGGCGGACTTGGCCTGGTCCTCGATGACGTCGGTGAGCGGGCAGGCCGCGGACGTCAGGGTCATGTCGATCGTCGCGATGTTCGCGTCGTCGATGTGAATGCCGTAGATGAGGCCGAGGTTGACGACGTCGATACCCAGCTCAGGGTCGACGACGTCGTAGAGCGCCTCGCGGACCTCTTCCTCCGAGGCGGGCTTCGTCGTCAGGGTGTCGCCCGACGCCACGGCGGTCTCGCCGGACGCGGCCACCGACTCGTCCGACGTCACGACGGTCTCGTCCGATGTCACAGTGTTCTCGCTCATGCCGTCTTCCTCTCGGCGCTCTCGCCCAGAGCCTGGGCCGTCGCGTCCTTCCACGCCATCCAGCTGAGGAGGGCGCACTTGACCCGGGCCGGGTACTTGGAGACACCGGCGAACGCGACCGCGTCCTCCAGCACCTCCTCCATCGCGTCGTCGGGCTCGATACGGCCCTTGGACTGCATCAGTTCCAGGAAGGTCTCCTGGATCTTCTGCGCGTCGGACACGTCCTTGCCGACCAGGAGGTCGTTCAGAACGGAGGCCGAGGCCTGGCTGATCGAGCAGCCCTGGCCCTCGTACGAGATGTCCTCGATCCGCTCGCCGTCGTACTTCACCCGCAGGGTGATCTCGTCACCGCACGTGGGATTGACGTGGTGCACCTCGGCGTCGCCGTCCCGGAGACCGCGCCCGTGCGGGTGCTTGTAGTGGTCCAGGATGACTTCCTGGTACATCGAATCCAGCTTCACGTTCCCAGCCAGCCCCTCAGCCGAAGAAGTTCCGTACGTGCTCCAGGCCGTCGACCAGAGCGTCGATCTCGGACGGCGTGGAGTACAGATAGAACGACGCCCGCGTGGTCGCAGGAATTCCGTACCTCAGGCAGACCGGACGGGCGCAATGGTGACCGACCCGGACCGCGATGCCCTGCTCGTCGAGAACCTGGCCCACGTCGTGCGGGTGGATGTCGCCCAGCGTGAACGAGATCGCCGCGCCGCGGTCCTCGGCCGTGGTGGGGCCGATGATCCTCAGGTCGGGGACCTCCGCGAGCCGCTTCACCGCGTACTCGGTGAGCGCGTGCTCGTGGGCGAGGATCTTGTCCATGCCGATCGCGGAGAGGTAGTCGATCGCCGCGCCCAGACCGACCGCCTGCGCGATCGGCGGGGTGCCCGCCTCGAACTTGTGCGGCGCCGGCGCGTACGTCGACGAGTGCATCGACACGGTCTCGATCATCTCGCCGCCGCCGAGGAACGGCGGGAGGTCCTCCAGGAGTTCCTGGCGGCCCCAGAGGACGCCGATGCCCGTCGGACCGCACATCTTGTGACCGGTGAAGGCCACGAAGTCGGCCTGGAGGGCCTGGACGTCGAGCGGCATGTGCGGCGCGGCCTGCGACGCGTCGATCAGGACCAGGGCGCCGACCTCCTGGGCGCGGCGCACTATCGCCTCGACCGGGTTCACGGTGCCCAGGATGTTCGACACCAGCACGAAGGAGACGATCTTCGTCTTCTCCGTGATGATCTCGTCGATGTTCGACAGGTCGAGACGGCCGTCGTCGGTGAGGCCGAACCACTTCAGCTTCGCACCGGTGCGCTGCGAGAGCAGCTGCCACGGAACGATGTTGGAGTGGTGCTCCATCTCGGTGATGACGATCTCGGTCTCGTGGTCCACGCGGTAGGGCTCGTCGGCCCAGCCCAGCATGTTGGCCACGAGGTTGAGCGACTCGGAGGCGTTCTTGGTGAAGATCACCTCGTCGCGGCTCGGCGCGTTGATGAACGCGGCGACCTTGTCGCGCGCACCCTCGTACAGCGCCGTGGCCTCCTCGGCGAGCACATGCACACCGCGGTGGACGTTGGCGTTGTAGCGCTCGTAGTACTCGTTCAGGGCGTCCAGCACCTGGCGCGGCTTCTGCGAGGTCGCCGCGTTGTCCAGGTACACGATCTTCTTACCGTCGTGGACCTGACGGTCCAGGATGGGGAAGTCCTTGCGGATCGCCTCGGTGTCGAGGAGGCCCGGCAGCTGTGTCACGCGGATACGCCGCCCTTCGCGTCGAGTGCGTACGACTCGTAGCCCTCGTTCTCCAGCTTGTCGGCGAGCTCGGCGCCACCGGACTCGACGATGCGGCCGCCGGAGAACACGTGCACGAAGTCGGGCTTGATGTAGCGCAGGATGCGCGTGTAGTGGGTGATGAGCAGGGTGCCCACCTCACCGGTCTCGCGGACGCGGTTGACGCCCTCGGAGACGACGCGCAGGGCGTCGACGTCCAGGCCGGAGTCGGTCTCGTCGAGGATCGCGATCTTCGGCTTGAGCAGCTCCAGCTGAAGGATCTCGTGGCGCTTCTTTTCACCGCCGGAGAAGCCCTCGTTGACGTTGCGCTCGGCGAAGGCCGGGTCCATGGAGAGGCGCGCCATGGTCTCCTTGACCTCCTTCACCCACGTACGCAGCTTGGGGGCCTCGCCGCGGACGGCGGTGGCGGAGGTGCGCAGGAAGTTGGAGACCGAGACGCCGGGGATCTCGACCGGGTACTGCATCGCGAGGAACAGGCCCGCGCGGGCGCGCTCGTCGACGGACATCTCCAGGACGTTCTCGCCGTCGAGGGTGACGGTGCCACCGGTGATCGTGTACTTCGGGTGGCCCGCGAGCGAGTAGGCGAGGGTCGACTTGCCGGAGCCGTTGGGGCCCATGATGGCGTGCGTCTCGCCCTGCTTCACGGTCAGGTCGACGCCCTTGAGAATCTCCTTCGTGGCGTTGTCGGCCTCGACGGTGACGTGCAGGTCGTGGATTTCAAGCGTTGCCATGGGTTCCTCAGGACTCCTGGTTGAGGGAGACGAGCACGTCGTCCCCTTCGATCTGAACGGGGTATACGGGGACGGGGCGCGTCGCGGGAAGACCGGACGGCTTGCCGGTGCGGAGGTCGAACGCGGAGCCGTGCAGCCAGCATTCGATCTGACAGTCCTCCACCTCGCCCTCGGAGAGCGAGACGTTCGCGTGCGAGCAGATGTCGTTGATCGCGAACACCTCCCCCTCGGTCTTCACGACCGAGACCGGCGTGCCGTCGAGTTCCACCCGCTTCGGGGTGTTCTCCTCCAGCTCGCTCAGCCCACAGACGCGCACGAAGGTGCCGGGCATCAGAGCGACGCCTCCAGCTCCTCGTCGATCTTCACGAGAAGGCGCTCTTCGATGTCGTCGACACCGATCTGCTGGACCAGTCCGGCGAAGAAGCCGCGGACCACCAGACGGCGGGCCTCGTCGGCGGGGATGCCACGGGCCATCAGGTAGAAGAGCTGCTCGTCGTCGAAGCGGCCGGTCGCGGAGGCGTGGCCGGCGCCGACGATCTCGCCGGTCTCGATCTCCAGGTTCGGCACGGAGTCGACGCGGGCGCCGTCGGTCAGAACCAGGTTGCGGTTCATCTCGTAGGTGTCCGTGCCCTCGGCCTTGGCCTCGATGAGGACGTCGCCGATCCAGACCGCGTGCGCGCCCTCGCCCTGCAGCGCGCCCTTGTACATGACGTTGGACTTGCAGTGCGGGGTGTTGTGGTCGACCAGGAGACGGTGCTCCTGGTGCTGGCCGGCATCCGTGAAGTACAGGCCGAACAGCTCGGCCTCGCCGCCGGTGCCCGCGTAGGCGATGCGCGGGTGGAGGCGTACGAGGTCGCCGCCGAAGGTGACCACGAACGACTTGAAGGTGGCGTCGCGGCCGATCAGCGCGTTGTGCTGGCCGACGTGGACGGCCGAGTCGTCCCAGTCCTGGACGGAGACGACGGTCAGCTTGGCGCCGTCGCCGAGGACGTAGTCGACGTTGGCGGCGAGCACCGCGTCACCGGTGTGGTCGATGACGACGACGGCCTCGGCGAAGGCTCCCAGCTCGATGACCTGGTGGCCGTAGGCGACCCCGCCCTCGCCGTGCACGGCGATCCGGATGGGCTCGGTCAGCACCGTCTCCTTGGGGACGGTGACGACACCGGCCTTCTCGAAGGCCGAGTACGCCTGGGCGGCGACACGGTCCACGGGGGTGCCGGCCCTGCCGATCCGCGCGTCGTCGCGGGCGACCGTCTCGACGGTGACGCCCTCGGGGGCCTCGACGTCGATCCGTACGCCTTCGCCGGTCGCGACGGCGGTGCCGTCGTGCAGCCCGCGCAGGCGCTCCAGCGGCGTGAACCGCCACTCCTCCTCGCGGCCGTGGGGGACGGGGAAGTCCGCCACGTCGAAGGAGGGGGGCGCGCTCATGCGCGTGGCGACGGTCGACTCGGCGGCCACCGCGATCTGGCCGGCGGTCGTGCTGCCCACCGGAATGTTCTGAGCCTCAGCCATGGCTGTCGGTCTGCTCGCTTTCTTACGTGAGTGGCTTGATGGATACGGCGGTCGGCGCTTAGCCGACCGAGCCTTCCATCTGGAGCTCGATCAGCCGGTTGAGCTCGAGGGCGTACTCCATGGGCAGTTCCTTGGCGATCGGCTCGACGAAGCCGCGCACGATCATCGCCATCGCCTCGAACTCCGTCAGACCGCGGCTCATCAGGTAGAAGAGCTGGTCCTCGGAGACCTTGGAGACGGTCGCCTCGTGGCCCATGGACACGTCGTCCTCGCGGACGTCCACGTACGGGTACGTGTCCGAGCGGGAGATCGTGTCGACGAGCAGCGCGTCGCACAGGACGTTCGACTTGGAGCCGTGGGCGCCCTCGCCGATCTCGACGAGACCACGGTAGGACGTACGGCCGCCACCGCGCGCCACCGACTTCGACACGATGTTCGAAGAGGTGTTCGGCGCCATGTGGACCATCTTGGAGCCGGCGTCCTGGTGCTGGCCCTCGCCCGCGAAGGCGATGGACAGGGTCTCGCCCTTGGCGTGCTCGCCCATCAGGTAGACGGCCGGGTACTTCATGGTGACCTTGGAGCCGATGTTGCCGTCGATCCACTCCATGGTCGCGCCCTCGTACGCCACGGCGCGCTTGGTGACCAGGTTGTAGACGTTGTTCGA
Organism: Streptomyces sp. NBC_00659; assembly: GCF_036226925.1. Classification (NCBI taxonomy): domain Bacteria; kingdom Bacillati; phylum Actinomycetota; class Actinomycetes; order Kitasatosporales; family Streptomycetaceae; genus Streptomyces; species Streptomyces sp. NBC_00659. The sequence goes on from NZ_CP109031.1 coordinate 2,619,288, forward strand.
CCAGTTCTGGATCGTCGTGTAGCGGCAGCGGCCGCCCTTCTTCACGATGATCTCGACCACCGCGGAGTGCAGGGAGTCCGAGGAGTAGATCGGCGCCGTACAACCCTCGACGTAGTGGACGTAGGCGTCCTCGTCGACGATGATCAGCGTCCGCTCGAACTGGCCCATGTTCTCCGTGTTGATACGGAAGTAGGCCTGGAGCGGAATCTCGACGTGCACACCCTTCGGCACGTAGATGAACGAGCCTCCGGACCACACCGCGGTGTTCAGCGACGCGAACTTGTTGTCACCGACCGGGATGACCGTGCCGAAGTACTCCTTGAAGAGCTCCGGGTGCTCCTTGAGCGCCGTGTCGGTGTCCATGAAGATGACACCCTGCGCCTCGAGCTCTTCGTTGATCTGGTGGTAGACGACCTCGGACTCGTACTGGGCCGCGACACCGGCGACGAGGCGCTGCTTCTCCGCCTCGGGGATGCCGAGCTTGTCGTACGTGTTCTTGATGTCCTCGGGCAGGTCCTCCCAGGACTCCGCCTGCTTCTCCGTGGAGCGCACGAAGTACTTGATGTTGTCGAAGTCGATGCCCGACAGGTCGGAACCCCAGTTGGGCATGGGCTTCTTACCGAAGAGGCGCAGACCCTTGAGACGGAGCTTGGTCATCCACTCCGGCTCGCTCTTCTTCGCGGAGATGTCGCGGACGACGTCCTCGTTGATGCCACGCTTGGCGGAGGCACCGGCCACGTCGGAGTCGGCCCAGCCGTATTCGTACGTGCCCAGACCCTCGAGCTCGGGGTGGGCAGTCTCCTCGATGGGGAGCGTCATGCGGGGTTCCTCCCGGCGGTACTTGCAGATGCGTTATGAGTGGTTTGCGAAATCTTGGGGATGAACGTCGTGCACACCCCGTCGCCGTGGGCGATGGTGGCCAGTCGCTGGACGTGCGTGCCGAGCAGCTGGGAGAAGAACTCCGTCTCCGCCTCGCACAGCTGCGGGAACTGCTCGGCGACGTGCGCCACCGGGCAGTGGTGCTGGCAGAGCTGCTCGCCGACCGGTGCGCTGCGCGCCGTGGCAGCGTACCCGTCCGCACTGAGGGCCTTGGCCAGGGCTTCCGTGCGTTCCTCGGGCGTCGCGGCCTCGATGGCCTCGCGGTACGCCCCGGCCTGCGCGGCGATCCGGGCGCGGGCGAAGGAGAGGATCGCGTCGTCCCCGCCCTCGCGCTCGGCGATCCAGCGCAGGGCGTCCTCGGCGAGCTTGTCGTAGGACTGGTCGAAGGCGTCCCGGCCACAGTCGGTCAGGGCGAACACCTTGGCGGGACGGCCGCGTGTCCGCGCTCCGTAGACCCGCTGCTCGCGCGCCTCCACGACGTCGTCGGCGACCAGCGCGTCCAGATGACGGCGTACGGCGGCATGGGTCAGGCCCAGTCGGCCCGCCAGGTCGGCGACGGTCGACGGGCCGTGGTCCAGGATGGACCGCGCGATCCGGTTGCGCGTCGAGCGCTCACCGGTCGCGAGTTCCTCCTGCGGGGGCCCCGTGGGGGTCTCCCGAGCCTCGCCAACGTTTTTCACAACACCATTGTTGCGTAATTCCTCAGGGCCTGACAAGCCGCACCCTTCGGGGTGGACGGTGCGCTGCATCACTTAGGTATACCTAACGTGACCTGGGCAAACGATCTTTGATCGATCAATCCGCTGGCGTACGGACGGCCTCTCGGGAAGACTCCGGGACCATGCCGACACCCCCTCCGACCGGCCCACTCGTCACCCGGGACACCCTCGCCGCCGACCTGCGCGCCCTGGGTGTGGGAGCGGGAGAAACGCTCCTCGCGCACTCCTCGCTCAGCGCCCTCGGCTGGGTCAACGGCGGTCCCGTGGCCGTCGTACAAGGACTGCTCGACGTACTCGGTCCGGACGGCACGCTGGTGGTCCCGACCCAGTCCGGCGACCTCTCCGACCCGGCGCTGTGGAGCCGCCCTCCGGTTCCCGAGGAGTGGTGGTCGACCATCCGGGCGACCATGCCCGTCTACGACCCGCGCGTGACGCCCTCCCGCGGGGTCGGCGTGATACCCGAGACCGTCCGCACCTGGCCCGGCGCCCTGCGCAGCGCGCACCCGGAGACCTCGTTCGCGGCGCTCGGCCCGCGCGCGGCGGCCATCGTGGACGGACACGCGCCCGACTGCCGGCTCGGCGAGCGGAGCCCGCTGGCCCGCCTGGAGGCCGGCGGTGCCCGCGTCCTGCTGCTCGGCGCCGGCTACGACACCTGCACCAGCTTCCACCTGGCCGAGTACCGCATCCCCTCACCCGTCGTGGAGGTCGGCCGGCCCTCCCCCACGGGCTGGCGGACGGTGCGGGAGGTGTCGATCACCTCCGAGCTGTTCGAGGAGCTGGGCGCCGACTTCGAGCGGGACCGTCCCGTCGTACGGGGGACCGTGGGCGCGGCCCGGGCGCGGCTCTTCCCGGTGGCCGACGCGGTGGCGTACGCGGAGCGGTGGCTGTCGCTGCACCGGCCGCGGGACCTGTACGTGGATGCGGCCCCCGGCGGTTCCGGGACGCGCCGACGTCCCTAGACTTGCTCCTCATGCGAAGCGAGCCCGTCGTCCAGGTCCAGGCCCTGGTGAAGCGGTACGGAACCAAGACCGCGGTGGACGGCCTCGACCTGGTGGCCACGGCGGGCGTCACCGCCGTACTCGGACCCAACGGAGCGGGCAAGACCACCACGGTCGAGACCTGCGAGGGATACCGCACGCCGGACTCCGGCACGGTGCGCGTCCTGGGCCTCGACCCGGCGAGACAGTCCGGCGAGCTCCACACCCGGATCGGCGTGATGCTCCAGTCCGGCGGCGTCTACTCGGGCGCCCGCGCCGACGAGATGCTCCGCCATGTGGCGAAACTGCACGCCCACCCGCTGGACGTGGACGCGCTCATCGAGCGACTCGGCCTGGAGGGCTGCGGCCGCACGACGTACCGCCGGCTTTCGGGCGGCCAGCAGCAGCGCCTCGCGCTCGCCATGGCGGTCGTCGGCCGTCCCGAGCTGGTCTTCCTGGACGAGCCGACCGCGGGCCTCGACCCGCAGGCCCGCCGCGCGACCTGGGATCTGGTCCGCGACCTGCGTTCCGACGGTGTCTCGGTGATCCTCACCACGCACCACATGGACGAGGCCGAGCAGCTCGCCGACGACGTCGCGATCATCGACGCGGGCCGGGTCGTCGCCCAGGGCTCCCCCGAGGAGCTGTGCCGCGGCGGCGCGGAGAACACCCTGCGCTTCGGCGGCCGTCCCGGACTCGACGTGAACTCCCTGCTCAAGGCCCTTCCGGCGGACTGCACGGCGGCCGAGCTGACACCGGGGGCCTACCGCGTCGGCGGCAAGGTCGACCCGCAGCTGCTGGCGACCGTCACGTCCTGGTGCGCCCAGCACGGTGTGATGCCGGAGAAGATCTCGGTCGAACGCCACACCCTGGAAGACGTCTTTCTGGAACTGACCGGCAGGGAGCTGCGCTCATGACCCAGGCACAGCCCGTAGCCGACCGGCAAGGAGCCGAGTCCGTGACGACCGCCGGTACGTACACCCCGAAGCCGGGCGCCGCCCCGCTGACCCGCATGATCGGCGCGCAGGCCGCGCTGGAGACGAAGATGCTGCTCCGCAACGGCGAGCAGCTCCTCCTGACGGTCGTCATCCCGACCCTGCTCCTGGTGCTGTTCAGCTCGGTGGACATCATCGACACCGGCGCGGGCGAGGCCGTCGACTTCCTGGCGCCGGGCATCCTGGCGCTGGCCGTGATGTCGACGGCGTTCACCGGCCAGGCCATCGCCACGGGCTTCGAGCGCCGGTACGGCGTCCTGAAGCGGCTGGCGGCCTCTCCGCTCCCCCGCTGGGGGCTGATGACCGCGAAGACGGTGTCGGTCCTCGTCACCGAAATCCTCCAGGTGATCCTGCTCACCGCGATCGCGTTCGCGCTGGGCTGGTCGCCGCACGGCAATCCGTTCGCCGTCCTGCTCCTGCTGGTCCTCGGCACGGCCGCCTTCTCCGGGCTCGGCCTGCTCATGGCGGGCACGCTCAAGGCCGAGGCGACACTGGCCGCGGCGAACCTCGTCTTCCTGCTGTTCCTGGTCGGCGGCGGGGTCATCGTGCCGATGGACAAGTTCCCCGCGGGCGCCCAGGACGTGCTTGGTCTGCTGCCCATCTCGGCGCTCTCGGACGGACTGCGGAACGTGCTCCAGCACGGCGCCGGGATGCCCTGGGCCGACCTCGGGATCCTGGCGGTCTGGGCGGTCCTGGGCCTCGGCGCGGCCGGCCGGTTCTTCCGCTGGGAATGACCGGCCCACCCCACCGGAAGTGGTGAACCTTTCACGGGGAGTGAGGGGCCCCGCCCTGGAGGGCGGCCGACCCGCCGCTCCCGGGCGGACCCTCGTGAAAGCGTGCACAAGCGGGCCCCTACGATGGTGCGCGTGCAGAACCTGACCCGAGCCGACGCCCTCAGCGCGGTGCGCAACCCGCTCGCCTTCATCGCCGAACGCTGGACCCCGACCTCCCGGACGGTGCAGCGGGCGGCCCTCGCCGCGCTCGTCATGGCGGTCGTCATCGTGGTCACCGGCGGTGCCGTGCGGCTCACCGGCTCCGGCCTCGGCTGCCCGACCTGGCCCAAGTGCACCGACGACTCGCTCACGGCGACGAGCGCGATGGGCTTCCACGGCGCCATCGAGTTCGGCAACCGCATGCTGACGTACGTGCTGTGCGCCGCCGTCGGGTGGGCGATCATCGCGGCGCGCTCGCGGAAGCCGTGGCGGCGCGGCCTCACCCGGCTCGGCTGGGCCCAGTTCTGGATCGTCATGAGCAACGCGGTCCTCGGCGGGATCGTCGTCCTGGTCGGTCTCAACCCGTACACGGTCGCCGCGCACTTCCTGCTCTCCACCGCGCTCATCACGGTCGCCGCGCTCATGTGGCAGCGCACCCGCGAGGGCGACGCGGCGCCGCGTCCGCTGGTCGGCAAGTCCGTGCAGCAGCTCGTGTGGTTCATGGTCGTCGCCTCGGTCCTGCTGATCGCGGTCGGCACGGTCGTCACCGGTGCCGGACCGCACGCGGGTGACTCGAGCGAGGTCGCCCGCATCCCCGTCGGCTGGGAGAACGTCGCCAAGCTGCACGCCGTGCTGGCCTGGATCGTCGTCACGCTGACCTTCGCCCTCTGGTTCGTCCTGAAGGCGGTGGACGCCCCCCAGGGTCCCCTGCGGCGCACCCGCGACCTGTTCCTGATCCTCCTGGCCCAGGGCGTCATCGGCTACGTCCAGTACTTCACCGACCTGCCCGAGGCCCTGGTCGCCCTCCACATGCTCGGCTCCTGCCTGGTGTGGATCGGGGTGCTGCGGGTGCTGCTGGCCCTGCGCGAGCGCCCGGAGACCGTGGCGGATCTGCCGGGTCCCGCGACCACGTCGGCCCTCACCCGCGCGTAGCTCGTCCGGGCGGCCCGTCCGGGGACGCCGTTGACCTGTGCCTGGCCCGTCCGGGCCGTCCAGGGACACCGTTCACCCGCCCGTGGCCCGTCCAGGCCGTCCGGGGACACCGCGTTCACCCGCGCGCGGCCCGTCCAGGGAGCGCCTTCGCACGCGTAGCCCATCCGGGGGAAAACACCCACGCGGCCCGCCGGGGAGCGCCCTCACGCGCGTGAGCCCTCGGCGGGCGCCGGTGCGCTCACCCCACCCCGTACACCCGCCGCGCGTTGCCCGCCGCCACCATCGTGGCCACGCGCTGGGCGTCCTCCAGGGACCACGCCCCTTCCGCGACCCAGCCGCCGAACACCCGGCCGAGCGCCTCCCGGAACAGGCGGGCACCCACCACGTGCAGCTCGGGCAGGCCCTGCGCCCCGCTGGAGAAGAGGATCTTGCCGAACGGCGCCAGTTCCAGGATCTCGGCGAGGACGGTCGCGGCCCGGGCTCCGGTGCGCACCAGGGCGGCGCCCGAGTCGGCGTAGACGTGCGCGAAGACACCGGCGAGGTGGGCGGCGTGCCGGTGGTACGGGTAGCCGTGCAGCAGGACCAGGTCGGTGCCGAGGCCTGCCGTGGCCCGGACGAAGTCCGTCAGCAGCACCGGGTCCGTGCGGTCGATGCGCTGGCCCGGTTCGCCGAGGCCAGCGTGGAGCTGGAGGGGCAGGCCCGAGGCGACGGCGATCCACAGCAGATGGCGGAGCAGGACGGGGTCGGTGAGCGTGCCGCCGACCCGGCGGCCCGCGAGCCAGCGGCCCGCCGCGCCCCGTACCTCCCCCGGTCCCGGCGGTTCGGGCGCGAGGGCCAGACCGTGCCGCACGCCCGCGACGGAGGTGAAGGCCACGGCGTTCACGGCGGCTCCGTGGACGGATTCGGCGAGATTGGCGAGAAATGCCTCGCCGGTTCCCGAGGTGTCGGCGACCTGTTCGGCGAGCAGCTCCAGCCGGACGATCTCGTGCGCTCGCGCGTCTCCCGTGGAGGCCATCTCGCCCGGCCCGGTCAGATCTCCGGGCAGACCGGTGTCGACGAGATACGTGGTGATGCCGCTGCCGCGCAGCAGTCTGCGGCCCGACTCCAGGACGCCGAGTTCGCGGCGCCGGGCCAGATAGTGCGCGGGCGTGCAGTGCGGTTCGAGTCCGAGCAGGGGCGGGCACCAGCGTCGTACGGCGAAGCCGGTCTGGGTGTCGAAGAAGGTGGTGCCCGCGGCAGGCGGCCCTTCGGTCCTGGTGAGGTGGGCCTCGAACGTGCCGAGGCCCAGCTCCGTCCGCAGTACGCCGTGGCAGTACTGGTCCACCAGGGACGGCGTTTCGATCATCCGGACTCCCGCGAATGGACCGTTGCTTTTCAGGTCCTAACGGCTGAGCCGGGTGTCAGGTGTTGGTCGCGCACACCCCGTGCGAACAGCCGACGATTGTCGGCCGTCCGTGCGAGGGGTGACGTGTCAGTCGTTGGAGGGACCGCCGACCTGGATGCCGGCCATGCGCTTCCACTCGTACGGGCCGGTCTTCACCTTGGCCGCGAACTCGCCGTCGAACGCCTCGTGGACGGTGATCCCGGCCTTCTTGACTGCCTTCTCGGCGATCTCGTAGCTCGTCGCCACGAGGTCGCCCCAGCCGCCGTCCTCGCCGACGAGGACGATGCGGGCGCCGCGCTGTCCGATGTACGCGACCTGCGCCTCGGCCCCGCCGTGCGCCTTGGAGAAGGCGGTGATCCGCTGCGCGAGCTTGGCGGCGGCGCGTTCGGCCTTGGGGTCCTGGACGGCGCCGGGGGTCTCGTCGATCTGCTGGGTGTCTGCCATGGCCAGGATGCTACCGACGGGTAGATCGAACGGCGACGGGAGGGGTGCGTGGCCTTGACCACGCACCCCTCCCGTCCACGGTTCACCGGGTCCGGCGGAGGGTCTAGCGGAGGAAGGGGTCCACCGCGACGGCCACGAAGAGGATCGACACGTAGGTGATCGACCAGTGGAACAGCCGCATCTCCTTGAGCTTGATGCCCGTGGCCTCGGCCTTGGCGCGGTTCTGCAGGCCGTGCGCCTCCCACAGCCAGAACCCGCCCGCGCCGAGCGCGACCGCGGTGTAGAACCAGCCCGTGTACCCGAGCGGGGTGAGCAGCAGCGAGACCGCGACCATCACCCAGCTGTAGAGGACGATCTGGCGGGCGACCACCTTGTTGCTCGCGACGACCGGCAGCATCGGCACGCCCACGCGCGCGTAGTCCTCGCGCACCTTCATGGACAGCGGCCAGTAGTGCGGCGGCGTCCAGAAGAACATGACGAGGAAGAGGATGACCGGCGCCCACGACATGGAGTTCGTGACGGACGACCATCCGATGAGCACGGGCAGACAGCCGGCGATGCCGCCCCACACGATGTTCTGCGAGGTACGCCGTTTGAGAATCATCGTGTAGACGACGACGTAGAAGAGGAGCGCCCCGAGCGACAGCCAGGCGGACAGCCAGTTGACGGCGAGACCGAACAGCAGGGTCGACACGACCGCCAGCGTGATGCCGAAAGCGAGGCACTCACGGGGGCTGACCATGCCGGTGACGAGCGGACGCTGCGAGGTGCGCTCCATGAGGGCGTCGATGTCGCGGTCGATGTACATGTTGAGCGCGTTGGCGCCGCCCGCGGACAGATAACCGCCGAGGCAGGTGAGGAGCACCAGCTTCAGATCCGGCACACCTTGCTGGGCCAGGAACATCACCGGAACGGTGGTGATCAGCAACAGCTCGATGATCCGCGGCTTGGTCAGCGCCACGAACGCCTTGACACGGGCCCCGAACGGCCGCTGGCCCCGGCTGCTGCTCGTCCCGAGCACACCCGCTGGACGGGATTCGACGGCCGTCACGCACACCCCTGACAGAGACATCCCAGCGGGCCTCGGGATGAATTCCCCGCAAAGGCCCGCGCGTACCACGCCACTGTAGACGTTGCCCAGACCCCGGCATTCGCGGGGGTGGGCCCGTGTTGAGGAGTGCGGCCGGAAGAGCTGATCGAGACTCGATTGAGCACTCGGACGAGCGGCTCCGTATTCACTTGCCGAACACGGAACGACCTAGTCGGGAGGCGGATCCCGACGAGTCCCGGCAGTCTGGAATGACTCGAAAAAACGCGCGTACTCACGGGGGTAGGCTCGACAACGGCCGGGGCGCCCAGTGCACCGGCATTTCGACATGCGTGACATGTGGAGAGGAGCCCTGACCCAGGGTGAGCACCAAGCCGACCACCACAGACCTCGAGTGGACCGAGCTGGACCAGCGGGCCGTGGACACCGCCCGCGTCCTGGCCGCCGATGCCGTACAGAAGGTCGGCAACGGCCATCCCGGTACGGCCATGAGCCTGGCGCCCGCCGCCTACACCCTCTTCCAGAAGGTGATGCGGCACGACCCGGCGGACACCGACTGGGTTGGACGGGACCGCTTCGTGCTGTCCGCCGGCCATTCGTCCCTGACCCTCTACACCCAGCTCTACCTGGCCGGTTTCGGCCTGGAGCTGGACGACCTGGAGTCCTTCCGGACCTGGGGCAGCAGGACCCCCGGACACCCCGAGTACGGTCACACGCCGGGCGTGGAGACCACGACCGGTCCGCTCGGCCAGGGTGTCGCCAACGCGGTGGGCATGGCGATGGCCGCCCGCTACGAGCGTGGTCTGTTCGACCCCCAGGCGCCGCAGGGCGAGTCCCCGTTCGACCACTTCATCTACGCGATCGCCGGTGACGGCTGCCTCCAGGAGGGCATCTCCGCGGAGGCCTCCTCCATGGCCGGGCACCAGAAGCTCGGCAACCTGGTCCTGCTGTGGGACGACAACCACATCTCGATCGAGGGCGACACCGAGACCGCGGTCTCCGAGGACACCGTCAAGCGCTACGAGGCGTACGGCTGGCACGTGCAGCGCGTCGCCCCGAAGCCGGACGGCGACCTGGACCCGCACGCCATCTACAACGCGATCGAGGCCGCGAAGAAGGTGACGGACAAGCCGTCCTTCATCGCGATGCGCTCGATCATCGCCTGGCCCGCCCCCAACGCGCAGAACACCGAGGCCGCGCACGGCTCGGCGCTCGGCGACGACGAGGTCGCGGCCACCAAGCGCGTCCTCGGCTTCGACCCGGAGAAGTCCTTCGACGTCGCCGCCGAGGTGCTGGCCCACACCCGTCAGGCCCTGGACCGGGGTGCCCAGGCCAAGGCCGAGTGGGAGAAGGGCTACGCCGCCTGGCGTACCGCCAACCCGGAGCGCGCGGCGGAGTACGACCGTATCGCCGCGACCGAGCTGCCGAGCGGCTGGGAGGAGAAGCTCCCCGTCTTCGAGGCGGGCACGGGCGTCGCCACCCGCGCCGCGTCCGGCAAGGTGCTCCAGGCCCTCGGCGCGGTCATCCCCGAGCTGTGGGGCGGCTCCGCCGACCTCGCCGGCTCGAACAACACCACGATCGACAAGAGCAGCTCGTTCCTCCCGGCGGACAACCCGCTGCCGGAGGCGGACCCGTATGGCCGCACGATCCACTTCGGCATCCGCGAGCACTCCATGGCCGCGGAGATGAACGGCATCGCGCTGCACGGCAACACGCGCGTCTACGGCGGCACCTTCCTGGTGTTCTCCGACTACATGCGCAACTCGGTCCGCCTGTCGGCCCTGATGCACCTGCCGGTGACGTACGTGTGGACGCACGACTCGATCGGCCTCGGCGAGGACGGTCCCACCCACCAGCCGGTCGAGCACCTCGCCTCGCTGCGCGCCATCCCCGGCCTCAACGTCGTCCGTCCCGCGGACGCCAACGAGACGGCCATCGCCTGGCGCGAGATCCTCAAGCGCTACACCAAGGTGTTCGGCAAGGGCGCCCCGCACGGTCTCGCCCTGACCCGTCAGGGTGTGCCGACGTACGAGGCGAACGAGGACGCCGCCAAGGGCGGTTACGTGCTGTTCGAGGCCGAGGGCGGCTCGCCCGAGGTCATCCTGATCGGCACCGGCTCCGAGGTGCACGTGGCCGTCGAGGCGCGTGAGCAGCTCCAGGCCGCGGGCATCCCCACGCGGGTGGTCTCCATGCCGTGTGTGGAGTGGTTCGACGAGCAGGACCAGGGGTACCGGGACAGCGTCCTGCCGCCTTCGGTGAAGGCCCGTGTCTCCGTCGAGGCCGGAATCGGTCTCACCTGGCACCGATTCGTCGGGGACGCCGGACGCATTGTTTCGCTGGAGCACTTCGGTGCTTCGGCCGACGGCAAGGTGCTCTTCCGCGAATTCGGTTTCACTGCCGAGAACGTCGCGGAAGCCGCCCGGGAATCGATCGCCGCAGCCCAGCGCTGACGCCGACATACGACACGTAGGAGATGCAATTTCCATGACAGACGCACTCAAGCGCCTCTCCGAGGAAGGCGTCGCGATCTGGCTGGACGACCTGTCGCGCAAGCGGATCACGTCCGGAAACCTTGCCGAGCTGATCGACCAGCAGCACGTCGTCGGCGTCACCACCAACCCGTCGATCTTCCAGAAGGCGATCAGCAGCGGAGACGGCTACGAGCAGCAGGTTTCCGAGCTCGCTGCCCGCAAGGTCACCGTCGAAGAGGCCCTGCGCATGATCACCACGGCGGACGTGCGCGACGCCGCCGACATCCTGCGCCCCGTCTTCGACGCCACCGAGGGCCAGGACGGCCGCGTGTCGATCGAGGTCGACCCGCGTCTGGCGCACAACACCGCGGCGACCATCGCCGAGGCCAAGCAGCTTGCCTGGCTGGTGGACCGCCCCAACACCCTCATCAAGATCCCGGCCACCAAGGCGGGTCTGCCGGCGATCACCGAGGTCATCGGCCTCGGCATCAGCGTCAACGTCACGCTGATCTTCTCGCTGGAGCGCTACCGCGAGGTCATGGAGGCCTTCCTCCTCGGCCTGGAGAAGGCCAAGGAGCGCGGCCTGGACCTCTCGAAGATCCACTCCGTGGCGTCGTTCTTCGTGTCCCGCGTGGACACCGAGATCGACAAGCGGCTCGACGCCCTGGGCACCCCCGAGGCCAAGGCCGCCCGCGGCAAGGCGGGCCTCGCCAACGCCCGGCTCGCCTACGAGGCGTACGAGGAGGTCTTCTCCACGGACCGCTGGGCCGCCCTCGACCGGGCGCAGGCCAACAAGCAGCGCCCGCTGTGGGCCTCGACCGGCGTCAAGGACCCGGCGTACAAGGACACCCTGTACGTCGACGAGCTGGTCGCGCCCAACACCGTGAACACCATGCCGGAGGCAACCCTGGGGGCCGCCGAGGATCACGGCCGGATCACCGGGAACACGATCGCCGGTACGTACGAGCAGTCCCGTACCGAACTCGACGCCGTCGAGAAGCTCGGGATCGCCTACGACGACGTGGTCCAGCTCCTTGAGGACGAGGGCGTCGAGAAGTTCGAGTCCGCCTGGAACGACCTGCTCAAGTCGACCGAGGCGGAGCTCCAGCGCCTCGCCCCTTCGGAGGGCTGAAATCTTGTCGAGCAGCAACCCGCTGCGTGACCCCGCAGACCGACGGCTCCCGCGTATCGCGGGGCCGTCGGGCCTGGTCATCTTCGGCGTCACGGGCGATTTGTCACGTAAAAAGCTGATGCCCGCGGTGTACGACCTCGCCAACCGGGGCCTTCTTCCGCCGGGCTTCTCGCTCGTCGGGTTCGCCCGCCGCGAGTGGGCCCACGAGGACTTCGCCCAGGAGGTCCACGACGCGGTCAAGGAGCACGCCCGCACGCCCTTCCGCGAGGAGGTCTGGCAGCAGCTCGTCCAGGGCATGCGCTTCGTCCAGGGCACCTTCGACGACGACGACGCGTTCGACCGGCTGCGCTCGACCATCGAGGAGCTCGACAAGGCGCAGGGCACGGGCGGCAACTTCGCCTTCTACCTGTCCGTGCCGCCCTCCGCGTTCCCGGTGGTGATCCAGCAGCTGAAGAAGCACAAGCTGGCCGACCAGTCGAACGGCCAGTGGCGCCGCGCGGTCATCGAGAAGCCCTTCGGCCACGACCTCAGGTCGGCCGAGGAGCTCAACGCGATCGTGCACGAGGTCTTCGCCCCGGACCAGGTCTTCCGCATCGACCACTACCTGGGCAAGGAGACCGTCCAGAACATCCTGGCGCTGCGCTTCGCCAACACGATGTTCGAGCCGATCTGGAACCGGTCGTTCGTCGACCACGTGCAGATCACCATGGCCGAGGACATCGGCATCGGCGGCCGGGCCGGCTACTACGACGGCATCGGCGCCGCCCGTGACGTCATCCAGAACCACCTGCTCCAGCTCATGGCGCTGACCGCGATGGAGGAGCCCTCCTCCTTCGACGCGGACGCGCTCGCCGCGGAGAAGACCAAGGTGCTCGGCGCGACCAGGCTGCCGAAGGACCTGGGCAAGAGCACGGTCCGCGGCCAGTACGCGGCGGGGTGGCAGGGCGGCGAGAAGGTCGTCGGCTACCTCCAGGAGGACGGTATCGACCCCAAGTCGAAGACCGACACCTTCGCCGCGATCAAGGTCGAGGTGGACAACCGCCGCTGGGCGGGAGTCCCGTTCTACCTGCGCACCGGCAAGCGCCTGGGCCGCCGCGTCACCGAGATCGCGGTCGTCTTCCAGCGCGCCCCGCACTCCCCCTTCGACCACACGGCGACGGAGGAGCTGGGCCAGAACGCGATCGTCTTCCGCGTCCAGCCCGACGAGGGCGTCACGGTCCGCTTCGGTTCCAAGGTGCCCGGCACCTCCATGGAGATCCGGGACGTCTCGATGGACTTCGCGTACGGCGAGTCCTTCACGGAGTCGAGCCCGGAGGCGTACGAGCGTCTGATCCTCGACGTGCTGCTCGGTGACTCGAACCTCTTCCCGCGCACCGAGGAGGTCGAGCTGTCCTGGAAGATCCTCGACCCGATCGAGCAGTACTGGGACAAGCACGGCAAGCCCGCACAGTACCCCTCGGGCACCTGGGGCCCCGTCGAGGCCGACGAAATGCTCGAACGAGACGGACGGAGCTGGCGTCGCCCATGAAGACCGATCTCACGGACACCACGGCCAGCAAGGTCAACAAGGCGCTCGTCCAGGGCCGCCGCGCCATCGGCACGCCCGCCGTCGGCATGGTGCTCACCCTCGTCATCGTCACCGACGAGGAGAACGCGTACGACGCCCTGAAGGCCGCCAACGAGGCCTCGCGCGAGCACCCCTCACGCACCCTCGTGGTCATCAAGCGTGTCTCCCGCTCGCCCCGCGACCGCACGACGTCACGGCTCGACGCCGAGGTACGGCTCGGGGCGGAGGCGGGCACCGGCGAGACGGTGGTGCTGCGCCTGTACGGCGAAGTGATCAACCACGCCCAGTCGGTCGTCCTGCCGCTGCTGCTGCCGGACGCGCCCGTCGTCGTCTGGTGGCCGGTGAACGCGCCGCTCGACCCGGCGAAGGACCCGCTCGGTTCGCTCGCCCAGCGCCGGGTGACCGACACCTACGCCGCCGAGGCCCCGGTACGGGAGCTCAACGCCCGCGCTGAGGCGTACACCCCGGGCGACACGGACCTGTCGTGGACCCGCATCACGCCCTGGCGTTCGATGCTGGCCGCGGCCCTGGACCAGGTCACCTGCGATGTGGACGCGATCGAGGTGGAGGGCGAGGAGTTCAATCCGAGCTGCGAGCTGCTCGCGATGTGGCTCGCGGAGCGGCTGGAGGTCCCCGTCAAGCGGTCGCTGTCCTCGGGCCCCGGCCTGACCGCGGTCCGGCTGGAGACGAGCTGCGGCCCGATCGTCCTGGACCGCGCCGACGGCACCCTCGCGACGCTGTCCATCCAGGGGCAGCCCGACCGTGCGGTGGCGCTCAAGCGCCGCGACACGGCCGAGCTGATGGCGGAGGAGCTGCGCCGCCTCGACCCGGACGACACCTACGCCTCGGCGCTGCGCTACGGGGTGAACCGGCTGAACTCGGCGGACACCGCCGGTTCCGCGGGCGGGACCGCGACCGCCACCAAGGCGGCCCCGGTCGCCAAGGACTCCCCCGCCGGGGTGGCGGAGACGCTCGCCAAGAAGGCGGCGGACAAGGCGGCCGCCGAGTGAACACCCCGCAGCTCGTCGTCCACCGCGACAAGGAACTGATGGCCCAGGCCGCGGCGGCGCGGCTGATCACGAAGATCGTGGACGCGCAGGCCTCGCGCGGCTCCGCCTCGATCGTGCTGACCGGCGGGCGCAACGGCAACGGGCTCCTCGCGGCGCTCGCCGCCGCGCCCGCCCGGGACGCGATCGACTGGGCGCGCCTGGACCTGTGGTGGGGCGACGAGCGGTACCTCCCCGAGGGCGACCCCGACCGCAACGACACACAGGCCCGCGCAGCCCTGCTCGACACGGTGCCGCTGGACCCGGCGCGGGTGCACGCGATGCCCGCGTCCGACGGTCCGTTCGGCGCCGACGTGGAGGCGGCTGCCGAGTCGTACGCGGCGGAGCTCGCGAAGGCCGCCGGCCCGGAGAACCACGGTCCGGTCCCGGCCTTCGACGTCCTGATGCTGGGCGTCGGCCCGGACACCCACGTGGCCTCGCTCTTCCCGGAGCTGCCCGCGGTGCGGGAGACCGAGCGGACGGTGGTCGGCGTGCACGGCGCGCCCAAGCCGCCGCCGACCCGGATCTCGCTGACCCTGCCCGCGATCCGCTCCGCCCGCGAGGTGTGGCTGCTCGCGGCCGGCGAGGACAAGGCGCAGGCGGCCGCCATCGCCCTGTCCGGCGCGGGCGAGATCCAGGCCCCGGCCGCCGGCGCGTACGGCCGCTCCCGCACGCTGTGGCTCCTGGACGCGCCGGCGGCGTCCCAGCTGCCACGCTCGCTGTATCCGCCGGCGTCCGCCTGAGCGACCGCCGCACGGAACGGCTGAACCACCGAAGGGGCGGCAGGGTCACCGACCTTGCCGCCCCTTCGTGCGTTCACCGGGCCTACGGGCTCCCTGTGATCGCCAGGAAGGTCCCGGGAAGCGGGCGGACCCTTGCCGCCCGCTTCCCCTCAGTCATGCTCAACGACCGCGCAGCGTCCGGTACTTGGCGACCAGGGCCTTGGTCGACTCGTCCAGTCCCGGCACGTCGGCGCCTTCGGTGAGGGCGGGCTCGACGCGCTTGGCGAGCACCTTGCCGAGTTCGACGCCCCACTGGTCGAAGGAGTCGATGTTCCAGATCGCGCCCTGGACGAACACCTTGTGCTCGTAGAGGGCGATCAACTGGCCCAGGACCGAGGGGGTGAGTTCGGCGGCGAGGATCGTGGTGGTGGGGTGGTTGCCCTCGAACGTCTTGTGCGGCACCAGTTCCTCGGGCACGCCCTCGGCACGGACCTCCTCCGGCGTCTTGCCGAAGGCCAGCGCCTGCGTCTGCGCGAAGAAGTTCGCCATCAGCAGGTCGTGCTGCGCGATCAGGCCCGGCAGCAGGTCGGCCACGGGCTCGGCGAAGCCGATGAAGTCGGCGGGGATCAGCTTCGTGCCCTGGTGGATCAACTGGTAGTAGGCGTGCTGGCCGTTGGTGCCGGGCGTGCCCCACACCACCGGTCCGGTCTGCCATTCGACCCGCTGCCCGTCACGGTCCACGGACTTGCCGTTGGACTCCATGTCGAGCTGCTGGAGGTAGGCCGCGAACTTCGACAGGTAGTGCGAGTACGGCAGCACGGCGTGCGACTGCGCGTCGTGGAAGTTGCCGTACCAGACCCCCAGCAGACCCAGCAGCAGCGGGACGTTGGCCTCCGCCGGAGCCGTGCGGAAGTGCTCGTCGACCAGGTGGAACCCGTCGAGCATCTCGCGGAAACGGTCCGGACCGATCGCGATCATCAGCGACAGGCCGATCGCCGAGTCGTACGAGTACCGCCCGCCGACCCAGTCCCAGAACTCGAACATGTTCGCCGTGTCGATGCCGAAGTCCGACACCTTCTCCGCGTTCGTCGACAGCGCCACGAAGTGCTTCGCCACCGCCTCCTGACCGGCCTTCAGACCGGTCAGGAGCCAGTCACGCGCCGAGGTGGCGTTGGTGATCGTCTCGATCGTGGTGAACGTCTTCGAGGCGATGACGAACAGCGTCTCGGCCGGGTCCAGGTCCCGCACGGCCTCGTGCAGGTCCGCGCCGTCCACGTTCGACACGAACCGCACGCTCAGCGAACGGTCGGTGAAGGAACGCAGCACCTCGTAGGCCATCGCCGGACCGAGGTCGGAGCCGCCGATGCCGATGTTGACGACGTTCTTGATGCGCCTGCCGGTGTGCCCGGTCCACTCGCCCGAACGGACCCGCCCGGCGAAGTCCGCCATCTTGTCCAGGACCGCGTGCACGGCCGGCACGACGTTCTCCCCGTCGACCTCTACCACCGCGTCCCGCGGCGCCCGCAGCGCGGTGTGCAGCACCGCCCGGTCCTCGGTCACGTTGATCTTCTCGCCCCGGAACATCGCGTCCCGCAGCCCGAACACGTCCGTGGCGGCGGCCAGCTCGCGCAGCAGTCGGAGCGTCTCGTCGGTGACCAGCTGCTTGGAGTAGTCGACGTGCAGATCGCCGACCTGGAGCGAGTAGCCGGAGCCGCGTCCGGGGTCGGCCGCGAACAGGTCGCGCAGATGGGTGCCGGCGAGCTCCTCGCGGTGCTTGGCCAGAGCGGTCCACTCGGGTGTCTGGTTGAGCCTGGTACGGCTTTCTGCGTTCATCTCGGACTTCCGCCTTCTTTCCTGCCTGTGCTGCTGCGTACCTTGCCCCGCTGCCGGTCCCAACCTAATTGATCAGGGCTGGACACGAGCTGTCGTAGTGCGTCCACCGGCTCAACAACAGATACGTCCCGTCGGCCCGCAGGTGTCAGCGGGGTGACGGCGAGAGGGATGCGTGGGGCCGGGGCCGCAGGGAATGCCGGGCCGACACATCCGGCTCGATTTTCGGCCCGCACTGCTGCATCGGCGTGACCCGGCCACCCCGTCACGACAAGGCACGACACGGCACGCAGAGCGCCGCACCGTGACACGGCGGCTCGCCACGGTACGAGGATGCGGGCGCGGGTACGAGGACGTGGCGCGCGGCGGATGAGTCGGCCCCTCGCGGCGGGCGTCCTGATGATGCGACAGGGCCGTGGTGCGGGCATCCGGGCACGGCGGATCCGGCGGCGGGCCGGAACGCGGCCGCGAAGTCGCCGTGAAACGGTTCCGGCCAGACATCCATGGGACGCCCGGCCGGCTCTCAACTCCTAGATCTCGCCCCGCAGTTTGGCGAGCGCCTCGGCGAGGATCGCCTCGCCGTCCGCGTCGCTGCGCCGCTCCCGCACGTACGCGAGATGCGTCTTGTAGGGCTCGGTGCGCGGCGGGTCCGGCGGGTTGTCCCGGTCCTGTCCGGCGGGGAAGCCGCAGCGCGGACAGTCCCAGGTGTCGGGAACCTGCGCGTCGCTGGCGAAGCTGGGCTGCGTCTCGTGCCCGTTGGAGCACCAGAAGGAGATGCGCAGCCGCGGCGCGGACTCGCCGCGCTCGGCCTCGCCCATCGGCCCCGCCCCGACCCGGCTTCCTCGGATCGCGTTGCCACTTGCCACGGTGTAACTCCCTGCGTGATGGTGCCGCGAAGCGAGTCGGCGTTTCGCTTCGTTGCGAGCGCCTCAGTCTACGTAAGGCCCAACGCACGTCCAGTGATTGGAGTTACATCCCCACCCCTAGACGCAAGCCCCATGATAGGCGGCGCTTGGAGGCGCGTACCGGACATGGGGCCTTACGTACGGAATGTGCTGCGTGATGTGCAGTTGTGCTGTCCTACCGATGCCGGCCGTCGATCAGTTGTTGATCTTCATCAGGACACCGAGAACAACAATGCACGCGAACCAGAGCAGACCGATCATCAGGGTGATGCGGTCGAGGTTGCGCTCGGCGACCGAGGAGCCGCCGACGGACGACTGCATGCCGCCACCGAACATGTCGGACAGGCCGCCGCCCTTTCCCTTGTGCATCAGCACCAGCAGCATCAGCAGCAGGCTGAAGACGATCAGGGCGATCGAGAACCCCAAAACCACGGCTGGACCAACTTCCTCGGAACTGGATGGACGACGGGGGCCCGGTGCAACGGCACCAGACCCCCGCAAGGGTACGACGAATCGCCGCTACCGCATACTTACTGGTCGCGGAACCGGACGATCTTGACGAACTCGTCGGCGTCCAGCGACGCGCCGCCGACCAGAGCGCCGTCGATGTCGGGCTTCGCCATGATCTCGGCGACGTTGCCGGACTTCACCGAGCCGCCGTACTGGATGCGGACCTGGTCGGCCAGCTCCTGGGAGTACAGCTCGGCGAGCTTGGCGCGGATCGCGGCGCAGACCTCCTGCGCGTCGTCGGCGCCGCAGACCTTGCCGGTGCCGATGGCCCAGACGGGCTCGTACGCGATCACGACGGACTCGGCCTGCTCGGCCGGGAGGTCCTTCAGACCGCCCTCGACCTGGGCGAGGGTGTGGGAGACGTGGTTGCCCGCCTCGCGGACGTCCAGCTCCTCGCCGACGCACAGGATCGGGGTCAGGCCGTACTTGTAGGCGGCCTTGACCTTGGCGCCCACGATCTCGTCGGTCTCGTTGTGGTACTGGCGGCGCTCGGAGTGGCCGACGGCCACGTACGTGCACTTGAGCTTGGCCAGCATCGAGCCGGAGATCTCGCCCGTGTAGGCGCCGGAGTCCTGCGCGGACAGGTCCTGGGCCCCGTACTTGATCTTGAGCTTGTCGCCGTCGACCAGGGTCTGCACGGAGCGCAGGTCGGTGAAGGGCGGCAGGACGGCGACCTCGCAGGCCTCGTAGTCCTTGTCGGCCAGGGCGAAAGCGAGCTTCTGGACGTGCGCGATGGCCTCGAGGTGGTTGAGGTTCATCTTCCAGTTGCCCGCCATCAGCGGCGTGCGCGTGCTCATCTAGGTCAGTCCTCCAGTGCGGCGAGGCCGGGGAGCGTCTTGCCCTCGAGGTATTCGAGGGAGGCGCCGCCACCGGTCGAGATGTGGCCGAATGCGTTCTCGTCGAAACCGAGGGTGCGCACCGCGGCGGCGGAGTCACCACCGCCGACGACGGTGAAGCCCTTGGACTCGACCAGAGCCTGGGCGACCGCCTTGGTGCCCTCGGCGTAGTCGGGGTGCTCGAAGACGCCCATGGGACCGTTCCAGAACACGGTCTCGGCGTCGGCGAGCTTGGTCGCGTACAGGGCGCCGGCCTTCGGGCCGATGTCCAGGCCGAGCTGCCCCTCGGGCATCTTGTCCGCGTCGACGGCGGAGTGCTCGGTGGGCGCCTTGGCCTTCAGGTCAGGGAATCCGGGGGAGACCACGACGTCGACCGGGAGCACCAGCTCGACGCCCAGCTTGTCGGCGCGCTCCATGTACTCGGTGACGGCCGGGATCTGGTCCTCCTGCAGCAGGGAGGCGCCGACCTCGTAGCCCTTGGCCTTGAGGAAGGTGAAGGCCATGCCGCCGCCGATCAGGATGCGGTCGGCCTTGCCGAGCAGCTGGTCGATGACGGCGAGCTTGTCGGAGACCTTGGAGCCGCCGAGCGCGACGACGTAGGGCCGCTTGACGTCCTCGGTGAGCTTCTTCAGGACGCCGACCTCGGTGGCGATGAGGTAGCCGGCGTAGTGCGGCAGACGGGCCGGGAGGTCGTACACCGAGGCGTGCTTGCGGTGCACGGCGCCGAAACCGTCGCCCACGTAGACGTCGGCCAGGGCGGCCAGCTGGTCGGCGAACTCGCCGCGCTCGGTGTCGTCCTTGGACGTCTCGCCGGCGTTGAAGCGGAGGTTCTCGATGACCGCGACCTGGCCGGGCTGCAGGCCGTTCACCGCGTCGTGGGCCGCGGGGCCGACCGTGTCCTGCGCGAACGCGACCGGCGTGCCCAGCAGTTCACCGAGTCGCTCGGCGGGTTGGAGGAGGGAGAACGCCGGGTCCGGGGCGCCCTTGGGGCGGCCCAGGTGCGAGGCGACGATGACCTTGGCGCCCGCGTCGGCCAGGGCCTTGACGGTGGGCAGGACGGCGCGGATGCGGCCGTCGTCGGTGATGAGGCCGTTCGCCAGCGGCACGTTGAGGTCGGCGCGGACGAATACCCGCTTGCCGGCCACTCCTTCGGCGAGAAGCTCGTCGATCGTCTTCATAAAGGGACTCCTAGGGAAGGCTCTTCGGATCCGCGAGGGCTGACCGATCTGCGCTGATCGGTCACTACGTGGCGCAGGGCCCGGACAGCGCGGCGGCGCGCTGCCCGAGCCCTGGCTCACATCGAGGTGCCTGCTCCGGGAGTTAGAGCTGGCCGCCGACGAAGACCGTGAGGTCGACGAGGCGGTTGGAGTAGCCCCACTCGTTGTCGTACCAGCCGAGGATCTTCACCGTGTTGCCCTCCTGGACCATGGTCAGGGAGGAGTCGAAGGTGCAGGAGGCCGGGTCGCTGACGATGTCCGAGGAGACGATCGGGTCCTCGGTGTACGCCAGGAAGCCCTTGAGGTCGCCGTCCTCGGAGGCCTTCTTGAACGCGGCGTTGACCTCGTCCTTGGTGACCTCGCGCTGGAGCGTCACGACCAGGTCGGTGGCCGAGCCGGTCGGGACCGGCACGCGCATGGCGATGCCGTCCAGCTTGCCCTTGAGCTGCGGGAGGACCAGGGCGGTGGCCTTCGCGGCACCGGTCGTGGTCGGGATGATGTTCTCGGCGGCGGCGCGGGCGCGGCGCAGGTCCGAGTGGGGGAAGTCCAGGATGCGCTGGTCGTTCGTGTACGCGTGAACCGTCGTCATCAGGCCCTTGACGATGCCGAAGTTCTCGTCGAGAACCTTGGCCATCGGCGCCACACAGTTGGTGGTGCAGGAGGCGTTGGAGATGATGTTGTGGTTCGCCGGGTCGTACTGGTCCTGGTTGACACCCATCACGATGGTGATGTCCTCGTCCTTGGCCGGAGCCGAGATGAGGACCTTCTTGGCGCCGCCGGCGATGTGCTTCTCGGCGTCGGCCTTCTTCGTGAAGATGCCGGTCGACTCGATGACGATGTCGACGCCCAGCTCGCCCCACGGGATGTCGGCGGGGTTGCGCTCGGACAGGACCTTGATCGTGTGACCGTCGACGGTGATCGTGTCGGCGGTGTGCGACACCTCGGCCTTGAGGCGGCCCAGGATGGTGTCGTACTTGAGCAGGTGGGCGGTGGTCGCGGTGTCACCCAGGTCGTTGACAGCCACGATCTCGATGTCAGCACCCTGCTCCAGCAGCGCGCGGAAGTAGTTACGACCGATGCGGCCAAAGCCGTTGATGCCTACGCGGATCGTCACGAACCGATCTCCTCGTTAGGTACGCCGACTCAAGTGTCGGCGAGTTGTATGGGATGTCCCCGACCGCCTCCGACCCTACCTCTCTGAAGGCCCCGGAGTGACATCGAGTAGGGCCATACACGGCAGGGTGATCCGTACCCGTCAGTAGGGTACGGATCACCCGTGTCGATCATGCGATTGTCACGGGCGGTCAGTTCTCCAGTGCCGAGAGCGCCTTGCCGATGAGGGCAGCGCGGTCGGCCGCGGCGGCGACGTGCTCCAGGCCGAAGCCCAGCAGCACCGTGTCGTCCGTGGTGACCGCTCCGTACGTCCTGAAGAGTTCACCGGTACGCGCCCAGTCCCGCAGGACGGCCGGGCTGCCCGTGGGCGGACCTGCGACGCTCCAGGGACCGAGGGACACCTCGAAGCCCTCCGTGTCCACCGCGTTGCCGCCGACCACGAGAGAGGTGTTGTCGACGAGGAGGCCGTGGCCGCCCGTGCTCGGGTCGGTGATGTAGCTGACCGACACCTCGATCGACCTGCCCGCGTACGCGCTCAGGTCGAAGGCGACCGGCTGCCAGCCGCTGGACGCGCCGGTGAGGCTGTTCCACTGTCCGCTGGACCCCGTGGCGGTGCAGCCCGCCGCGCTCACGGTCAGGTAGTGCTTGATCCAGGGGTGTTCCCGGGCGAAGAAGCCGGCCTCGCACTCGGTCGGGACGGCGGCCGAGGTGGCACCGCCCGCCTCGGGGAGCGTGGTCCAGTCGTCGGCCCCGGTCGTGTGGACCTCGACGACCGCGTGGTCGTAGCCCGGCTCGGTGTCCCAGAGCATCTGGGAGCGCAGCGTCGGCTTGTCGGCGGCGGCGACCCCGGTGAGGTCGACGGTGCGGGTCAGACGCTTGTAGGCGTCGTCGGTGTGCACCGCAGCGGCCATGTAGGAGCCCTCGTACGGCCCGTACGGGTTGACGGTCCCGCTGAAGAGGCCCGCTCCCGCGGCGGAGGCGAACTGCGGGTACTGCGCCGCGGAGAGCGAGTCCGAGGTGACGCCGTAGGTGCCCGCCGCGTTCAGCGGGTTGCCGGGCGCGTCGCCGAGCGTTCCGGTGGTGCCGTCGAGCTCGCCGGAGCCGCTGAAGCCCTTGGCGCCGGGCGTGGACGTACGCGAGTAGGCGCCCAGGTAGTACTGGCTGAAGTCGTTCGAGAGGGTGCCGCCGCCGAGGTCGACGCTGCCGCCGGCAAGCTCGCCCGCCTCGACCAGCTTGCCGCCCTCGTTGACGTAGGCCCGCAGTTGGAGCTGGGTGGCGTTGCCGGGCCGCAGGGCGCCGGTGTAGTGGACGACGGTCCCGAAGTGGTCGAGGACGCCGAGCGCGTCCGGGGCGCCCTGGGTGGAGACGTCCCAGACCAGGGCCTTCTTTCCGGCGGCCTTCAGCGCGTCGATGTAGGTCTGCGCCTGCGTGGCGGCCGCGCCCTCCTCGGCGACCACGAGCACGTCGGCCCGCGGCCGCTCGGCCACGGTGTAGGTGAAGCGGGTGCTGGAGGTGGGCTTCCCGCTCCGGGTCTCGCCGGTGAACCAGACCTCGACCTTGTCGCCGGGGGCGCCGTCCTCGATCCTGGCGCGGTACTCGTCGAAGTAGAGGTTGTCCCGGCCGCCGTAGGTCTCGCCGCCCCGCCAGGGCCTGAGCGCGGCCTCGTGCGTACGGCCGCCGTCGACGCGGTACTTGAGCTCCTTGTCGCGTACGGACTTGCGGACGACGACGGAGACTTCCTGGTCGGCGCCGCGGGAGTACGACGTCGTGAAGGCGGCCGGGGTGAAGTCGGGCGCGTCGAGGCCCACCGAGGAGGACGGCCGGTCGGGGTGGGCCGCGGTCTCGGCGACGGAGAGCGCGAACGGGACGTTCTTCTCGAACTCCTGCTCGATCAGCTTCTCGTCGTCCGGGAAGGTGAAGACCGAGGCGCAGTCCGCCGCGTTCCAGGCGTCGTCCGGGTCGAGGTCCGAGGCGCTCTGACAGGTCGACATCTCGGGGGTGAACATCGCCGTGCCGTTGACGTTGCCCGCGTGGCCGTCGGCCTCGCCGTTGGTGGTGTAGAGCTCCGAGGAGACCTGCGGGTGATAGCCCGGGATCGCGGAGTTCTCGGGGGTTCCGGCGAGCGACTTGTAGAGCACGTCGTCCGGCGTCGGCGTCGCCACCTGCCAGCCCACTCCGTAGAGCAGCAGTTCGGCTGCGGAGTGGTAGTTGATCCCGTACGTGAAGCCGACGCGCTTCTCGAAGGTGTCGAGCGCCTTGGTCTCGGGCTCGGACGCGGGACTCGCGCCGCGGTAGGTCTCGCTGGTGGGGTTGGGTGACGAACCCTCGTCGTCGTAGCCCCACTTGTAGGCGAAGTTGCGGTTGAGGTCGACGCCGTCACCCGTGGCGATGACGCCGTCGCCGTTCACGTCCCGCAGGTTCTTGCGCCACTGACGGGTGTCGGCGTCCTTGAAGGTGTAGTCGTAGCCGTCGGGGTTGGCCGACAGGACGAACCACAGCTCGGTGGAGTCGACGATCTTCTTGACGCGCTGGTCCGTGGAGTAGTTGTCCAGGTAGTAGTGCATCAGCCGCCGCGTCATCTCGGGCGTGATCCACTCGCGCGCGTGCTGGTTGGACATGTAGAGCACCGACGGCTTGGAGCCGTCCTTGGTCTTCCGCGCGCCCTTGGTCAGTTTGACCGCGAGGATGTCCTGGCCGTTCAGGGTCTTGCCGATGGAGACGACCTTGGTCAGGCCGGGGTTGGCCTGACCCGTCCGGATGATCTCCTCCTGGAGGTTGCCCTTCCCGCTGTACGGGCGGAACACCCCCTGAGCGGCGTCCGCGACCCGGTTCTCCGCCTTGGCGGAGAGCGTGTGCTCGGTGAGGTCGACGCCCTGCTTCTCCAGCTTCCCGGCCTGCTCGTCGGTGACGTAGACCTCGACCGTGCTCCTGCCGTTCTTCCAGGTCGTGTCGCCGAGCTCGTGACTGTCCTGGCCGGCCGCGAGCAGCAGGGGTACCTGCTGCTTCGTGACCTCCGCGCGGAACACCTTCACGGCGTTCGCGTCGGGCTCGGGTGAGCTGCCGTCCTGCGCCCGGGCGACCGGCGCCACGGCCGCACCGCCCAGCAGGAGCGCGCCGGTGGCGAGGATCGCGCTCGCTCTTCGTCTCATGAGTCCCCCTTGCACGGGTCCGCCACAGCAGCGAACGGATGCCAGGCTCATGACACTTCATGGTCAAGTCAAGGGTGCCTCGCGGGACGACAGGGCCGGTGCCGATCTCCCAAGTGGGCGTCGGCACCGGCGCAGTGAGCTTCTGTCAGACGATCCGGCCGTTCTTTCACAGAGCCCCCGCGGGTCCGGGAATCGCGTGCACCTTTCACGCGGACCCCACGGGTCCAGGAACCGCGTGCTTCTCGCGCAGCCCCCGCCGGTCCGGGAATCGCATGCCACTTTCGCGCCACCCCCGCTGCTCCGGGGGCCCCGCACGCCCGTCACGTCCCCGGATCCGGGAATCGCGCGGTTTCGCGCCGCCCGCGCGTGTCGGGGCTCGCTCACGTCTCTCACGCCGCCCCGCGGATCCGGGTCAGCCCGCGAGGTTGTCCGCCATCTCCTCGGACAGACTCGACTCCGTCCCGGGGATCCCGAGGTCCTGCGCCCGCTTGTCGGCCATCGCCAGCAGCCGGCGGATACGGCCCGCGACGGCGTCCTTGGTCAGCGGCGGGTCGGCGAGCGCGCCCAGCTCCTCCAGGGAAGCCTGCTTGTGCTCCATGCGCAGCCGTCCGGCGGCGGCGAGATGCTCCGGCACCTCGTCCGCGAGGATCTCCAGGGCGCGCTGGACGCGGGCACCGGCGGCCACGGCGGCACGCGCCGAGCGGCGCAGGTTGGCGTCGTCGAAGTTGGCGAGCCGGTTCGCCGTGGCGCGGACCTCACGGCGCATCCGCCGCTCCTCCCACGCCAGCACCGACTCGTGCGCGCCGAGGCGGGTCAGCAGCGCGCCGATCGCGTCGCCGTCGCGGACGACCACCCGGTCCACACCGCGCACCTCGCGGGCCTTCGCCGCGATCGACAGCCTGCGGGCGGCGCCGACCAGCGCGAGCGCGGCCTCCGGCCCCGGGCAGGTCACCTCGAGGGACGAGGAACGGCCGGGCTCGGTGAGCGAGCCGTGGGCCAGGAAGGCCCCGCGCCAGGCCGCCTCGGCATCGCAGGTGGCCCCCGAGACCACCTGCGGCGGCAGTCCGCGGATCGGGCGTCCACGCCCGTCCACGAGCCCTGTCTGACGGGCCAGCTGGTCACCGCCCGCGACGACACGCACCACATAGCGCGAACCGCGGCGCAGTCCGCCGGGCGCCATCACGATCAGTTCGGAACTGTGGCCGAAGATCTCCAGAATGTCCCGCTTCAGCCGGCGCGCCGCCATCGCGGTGTCCAGCTCCGCCTCGATCACGATCCGGCCGCTCACCAGGTGAAGGCCGCCGGCGAACCGCAGGACGGCGGAGACCTCCGCCTTCCTGCAGCAGGTCCGGGTGACGGGAAGCCGGGAGATCTCATCCTTCACCGCTGCCGTCATCGCCATGGGCCGATCCTTCCATGCATCCGAAAAATACGGTCGTACGCGGCGGCCAACAGCTCCGGATCGTGCCGCGGAGATCCGTCGGTCCTGGCCACCGGCGCCAGCTCGACCGCGGCACCGAACCGCTGGGCGGCGTCGGCGAGAGATTCGCGGTCGGGCACGGCGGCCTCGTCGGCCAGCACCACGTCCAGGGCGAGTTTAGGGGCGTGTCGCCCCAAAACCTCCAAATGACGCTGCGGGGAGAAGCCTTCGGTTTCTCCGGGCTGCGGTGCGAGGTTCAGGGAGAGTACCCGGCGCGCCCGGGTCTGGCTCAGCGCGTCCAGAAGCTCGGGCACCAGAAGATGCGGTATGACCGACGAGAACCAGGAGCCGGGGCCGAGAACCACCCAGTCCGCGTCGAGGACCGCGGCCACGGCCTCGGGTACGGCCGGCGGATCGTGCGGTACGACGTGCACGGACTGGACCTCGCCGGGGGTGAGCGCCACGTTCGCCTGGCCCCGGATGGTGCCGATCTCGTCGGGCCGGTCGGGGTCGTGTCCCTTGACCAGGGCCTGGAGCTCCAGGGGCACGGCGGACATGGGCAGCACCCGGCCGTGCGCGCCGAGCAGCTTGCCGACCAGGTCGAGTGCCTGGACATGGTCGCCGAGCTGCTCCCACAGCGCGACGATCAGCAGATTGCCGACCGCGTGTTCGTGCAGTTCGCCCTTGGACTGGAAGCGGTGCTGGATGACGCGGGCCCAGGTCTGGCCCCAGTCGTCGTCGCCGCAGAGCGCTGCCAGCGCCTTGCGCAGGTCGCCGGGCGGCAGGACGCCCAGCTCGTCGCGCAGCCGTCCGCTGGAGCCGCCGTCGTCGGCCACGGTGACGACGGCGGTGAGGTCGCCGGTGATCCGGCGCAGCGCGGCGAGCGAGGCGGACAGCCCCATGCCGCCGCCGAGGGCGACGACCTTGGGCTGCGTACCGCGGCGGCGCGGCTTGGCACCGCGCGCCGTGGCCGGCTGGCCGGCTCGGTTCCCGGGAGTCTCCCGGCGCAGTCGGCTCAGCCGCAGGGAAGTACGTCCGGTCACTCGCGCCCCATGTCCCGGTGCACGAGCACGGTCTCCACGCCCTGGGAGGCGAGGCGGGCGACGAGCTTCTCCGCGGTCGCCACCGAGCGGTGCTTGCCGCCGGTGCAGCCGACCGCGATGGTCACATAGCGCTTGCCCTCGCGCCGGTAACCGGCGGCGATGAGCTGGAGCAGCTCGGAGTAGCGGTCGAGGAACTCCTTGGCGCCGGGCTGGTTGAAGACGTACGCCGAGACCTCTTCGTTCAGGCCGGTGAAGGGGCGCAGCTCGGGGACCCAGTGCGGGTTCGGCAGGAAGCGCATGTCCACGACCAGGTCGGCGTCGACCGGCAGGCCGTACTTGAAGCCGAAGGACATGACGGTGGCCCGCAGCTCGGGCTCCTCGTCGCCCGCGAACTGGGCGTCCATCTTGGCGCGCAGCTCGTGCACGTTCAGGCTGGAGGTGTCGATGACCAGGTCGGCGTCACCGCGCAGCTCGCGCAGCAGCTCGCGCTCGGCGTCGATCCCGTCCACGATCCGGCCGTCGCCCTGGAGGGGGTGCGGCCGGCGCACCGACTCGAAGCGGCGCACCAGGGCCTCGTCGGAGGACTCCAGGAAGACGATCCGCCGGGTGACGTTGCGGGACTCCAGGTCGGCGAGGGATTCGCGGAGGTTGTCGAAGAACCGCCGGCCGCGTACGTCGACGACGACGGCGATCCGTGCCACGTTGCCCTGGGAGCGGGCGCCGAGCTCCACCATGGTGGGGATCAGCGCGGGCGGCAGGTTGTCGACGACGAACCAGCCGAGGTCCTCCAGACACTTGGCGGCCGTGGACCGGCCTGCTCCGGACATGCCGGAGATGATCACCAGCTCGGGAATGACGGCGTCCGGGACTCCCGCCCCGGCTGTCTCGATGCCCGTACCCACCTGTGCTCCGTCTTCCTGTGGCGCATCACGCTCCGCGTGATCCTCGCCTGTTTCGCTGTGTGTTTCCCGGTCCTGCGCCGGACGTTCCTCTTCGCGCGCGTCGTTCTCGGTCATGTTTCCTGCCCCCGTCGCTCGTCCGAGGCGCCCGCGGTCACGGGCTCCTCCGCGGGGCCCGCCGTCGTCCCGGGCGCCGCGTCTTCGTCGTCTTCCATGATCTCTCCGGTGGCCGTGTTCACGGCCGGTGCCGCGGGAGTGGCCTGGGCGAGGGCCACGGCGATGGTCTCCGCCGTCTTGCGCCCCACGCCGGGAACCTCGCAGATCTGGTCGATCGTCGCGGACCGGAGCCTCTTCACGGAGCCGAAGTGCTTGATCAGTGCCTGCTTGCGGGACTCGCCCAGGCCCGGCACATCGTCCAGAGGGCCCGACCTGAAGCGTTTGGCCCGCTTGGCGCGCTGGTAGGTGATCGCGAAGCGGTGGGCCTCGTCCCGGATCCGCTGGAGCAGATACAGGCTCTCGCTGCTGCGCGGCAGGACCACGGGGTCGTCCTCGCCGGGCAGCCACACCTCCTCCAGTCGCTTGGCGAGCCCGCAGACGGCGATGTCGTCGATGCCGAGTTCGTCGAGGGCCCGCTGGGCGGCGGCGACCTGCGGCCGGCCACCGTCGACGACGACGAGCTGCGGGGGGTAGGCGAAGCGCTTGGGCCGGCCGTCGTCCTCCGGGAAGGTGCCTCCGGAGAGGGGCGCGTCGGCCGGCGGCTCCGAGGCTCCCGACGCGGCGTCCTCGCCGTCCGTCCACTCCCCCGTCTTCTCCTTCTCGACGAGGTAGCGCCTGAAGCGGCGGGTGATCACCTCGTGCATGGAGCGGACGTCGTCCTGGCCGGCGAAGCCCTTGATCTGGAAGCGCCGGTACTCGCTCTTGCGCTGGAGCCCGTCCTCGAAGACGACCATCGAGGCCACCACGTCGTCGCCCTGGAGGTGCGAGATGTCGTAGCACTCGACCCGCAGCGGCGCGCTGTCCAGGCCGAGCGCCCCGGCGATCTCCTCCAGGGCACGCGAGCGCGTGGTCAGGTCGGAGGCACGCCGGGTCTTGTGCAGGGCGAGCGCCTGGAGCGCGTTGCGCTGCACGGTCTCCATGAGCGCCTTCTTGTCTCCGCGCTGCGGTATGCGGAGCGACACGTTCGATCCACGGCGGGCGGTGAGCCATTCCTGAACGGGTTCCACCGGTTCGGGCAGCGCCGGGACGAGCACTTCCCTGGGAACGGAGTCGCCCGTCTCCTCGCCGTAGAGCTGCTGGAGCGCGTGCTCGACGAGGTCACCCGTGGTGACGGCCTCCACCTTGTCCGTGACCCAGCCGCGCTGTCCGCGCACGCGTCCGCCGCGCACATGGAAGATCTGGACCGCGGCTTCCAGCTCGTCCTCGGCGACGGCCATGAGGTCGGCGTCGGTGGCGTCCGCGAGGACGACCGCGCTCTTCTCCATGGCCTTCCTCAGGGCGTCGATGTCGTCGCGCAGCCGGGCCGCCCGCTCGTACTCCATCTCCTCGGCGGCCTGCAGCATCTGCTGTTCCTGTCGGCGGATGTACGTCCCCGTACGGCCCGCCATGAAGTCGCAGAACTCTTCGGCCAGCCCGCGGTGCTCCTCGGGCGAGACCCGGCCGACACAGGGGGCGGAGCACTTGCCGATGTACCCGAGGAGACAGGGCCGGCCGGTGCGGGAGGCGTTCTTGAAGACACCGGCGGAGCAGGTGCGGACCGGGAAGACGCGCAGCAGCAGGTCGACGGTGTCGCGGATGGCCCACGCGTGCCCGTAGGGACCGAAGTAGCGCACGCCCTTCTTCTTGTGGCCGCGCATCACCTGCACGCGCGGGAACTCCTCGTTCATCGTCACGGCGAGGTAGGGGTAGCTCTTGTCGTCTCGGTACTTGACGTTGAACCGGGGGTCGTACTCCTTGATCCAGGAGTACTCCAGCTGAAGGGCCTCGACCTCCGTGGACACGACCGTCCACTCCACCGACGTGGCCGTGGTGACCATCGTGCGGGTGCGCGGGTGGAGATTCGCCAGGTCCTGGAAATAGCTCGCCAGGCGCTGACGCAGGCTCTTCGCCTTTCCGACGTAGATCACCCGGCGGTGCTCGTCGCGGAATTTGTACACCCCGGGAGAGTCCGGGATCTGTCCCGGCTTGGGGCGGTAGCTGGAGGGGTCGGCCATGTCACACACCCTACTGGCGCGGGCCGACAGCGCGGCCGGCTCCCGGTACGCCTGTGGAAAACCTCGCGGAGCCGGCCGCGGCGTCGGCGCGGGCCCCGCGGGACGCTCAGGACGAGCGCGGCGAGGGCTCCCGCGACGATCGTCCCCGCGCTCTCCGCGCGGCACCCGGGATGCGTCGTTTCCGGCCATCGGGGTCGCGTCGTGCCGGGCTCCCAGGTGAGGGCCGGAAAGGGACGGAGCGCGTCCGGGGGGCTGCGGTGAGCCATGTTGAGCATCAGGTGTTGTCGGGACTTGGTCAACACGCTTCAATGCGGGGGAACTCGGGGCGTGAACGGCGAAACCTGCGCGTGTACGGCCCCCGCGCGCCCACCGGGCGGCGCCGATGAACCGCTCCCACGGTCTGACCAGCCGTGGTGAACATCCACAGAAAGGCCCCTGCATGCGGACCCGCACACAGCACGCGGACGTCGCCACGACGGAACTGGAAACGGCCCTGCGGGGAGGCCCCTTCCACGTCGCACTGCGCGCGGCGATCACCGCCCGCGGGCTGCCGCTGCAGCGCGTGCAGCACCATCTGTCGCGCTACGGCGTCAGAGTCGGGGTGACGAGCCTGAGTTACTGGCAGCAGGGCGCCCGCCGCCCCCAGCGCCCCGAGTCGCTGCGGGCGGTCCGCGCCCTGGAGGAGATACTCCAGCTTCCCGACGAGTCCCTGATCAGGCTGCTGGCCGAGGCCGAGGAGCGCTCGGATCCGGAACGTCCCACGGGGCGTTCCTACCGTTCCCTCGTGGAGGCCTCCGGTGTCCTGGAACGGCTGCTGGCCGAACTGGAGTCCCCGCTCGACGGCGGTCTGCACACGCTCGGCCATCACGAGCGGGTACGCATAGGCGCCCGTCGCGAACTGCTGGGTCGCGAGTCGCACCACATAGTGCGCGCACACAAGGACGGCGTGGACCGCTATGTGGCCATCCATCACGGCGACCCCGGATGCGCACCGGAGCGGACGACGGTCCGGGCCCTGGAGAACTGCCGCACGGGACGGGTGCGCTGGCATCGCGACACCGGCGTGCTCGTCGCCGAACTGCTCTTCGACACGCGGCTGCGGGCAGGCGAGACGTTCCTCTTCCGCTACGCCTTCGAGGACGGCACGGCCGGGACGTCCAGCGAGTACGTCCGGGGCTTCGGCTTCGCGGGCGGACAGTACGCGCTCCAGGTGCACTTCACCGAGAACGCGCTGCCGGTGCGCTGTCACCGCTTCACCCAGCACTCGGCCGCCGCGCCCCGCAGCGGCCGGCAGGAACTGCCGCTGAGCGGTCACCGCTCGGTGCACCTGGTCGAGCCGCGCGTGCGGTCCGGGATCGTCGGGATCGGCTGGGACTGGGAGTGACCGCCCACCCGGGTGCGGACCCGGCCGGGCCGGTGACCGCACCCGGGCTCAGGCGCCCGGCCCCGCGACGATGTTCCCGTTCTTCTCCTCGACGGACAGCTCGTGGAGCGGCACGGTGGCCGGTGCCCGCAGCACCTTGCCGGTCCCGGCGTCGAACTCGCTGCCGTGACACGGGCACACGAGGGTCCTGCCCTGCAGCTTGTTGATGGCGCACCCCGCGTGGGTGCAGATCGAGCTGAACGCCTTGAGCGAACCGTCCTCGGCGCGGCTGACCACGACGTTGTGGTCCTCGTAGAGCTGAGCACCCCCCTTGGAGACCTCGCTCCCCAAGCCGAGGACGACGGGAGCGGTCGGCGTGGCGGGGGCTCCACCGCCGCCGCCGGAGCACGCGGCGAGGCCGAGCCCGGCGACCGGGGTGAGCGCCGCTCCCCGCAGGACGGTACGACGGCTCGCGGACGGACGGCCGGACATGGCATCTCCACTGGTCAGGGCGCCGGCGGACACTCCGCCGACGGCGACGGGGCTGAACACGGCAAGGGGGCCGCGCACCGACCGTACCGGCACAGATCGTTCCGTTCGTCGCGGGGTCGGCCCTCGACACCTTGGACGTAAACGCTTGCGCAAACGTATGCGTAAGCGTTTACGCGAGGAAGCCGGATGATACGTTCACCCGCGAGCGACCGGGTCCGTCCGGGGAGCGGCATCGAGGTGTCCGGTTCGCGGACCGGCGTCCAGGTTCCGTCCGCCGGCCGGCACGGGTCTTCGCGGTCGGCGACCGAAACCCGAGAAGGAGCGGCATGGCGACGATGGCCGATGTGGCCCGGCGGGCGGGTGTGTCCGTCGCGACCGTCTCGCACGTCCTCAACCGCACCCGCCCGGTGCTGCCCGTGACACGCCAGGCCGTTCTCGACGCGATCGACGAGCTGGGCTACACGCCCAACACCCTCGCCCGTTCACTCGTCACCTCCCGTACGCAGTCCATCGGCCTCGCGGTGTCGGCGATCAGCAACCCCTACTTCACGGAGATCCTCCAGGGTGTCGAGGCCGGGGCCCTGGAGCACGGCTACGGCCTGCTGATCGCCGATCCGCACGACGACCCCGGGCACGAGCGCAAAGTCGTCCGGCTGCTGCACGAACGGCGCGTGGACGGAATGATCATCGCGCCGTCGGCGACTCCCGACGCGCTCCTGCGCTACCTCGAGCAGCACGACGTACCCACCGTGTTCCTGGACCGGCTCGTGGATACCCCCGCCGGAAGCGGCTTCCCCTACGACCAGGTCTGCTCCGAGAACACCGCGCCCATGGCGAGCCTGGTGACCCACCTCGCCGAGCGGGGGCACCGGCGTATCGGGCTGGTCGCGGGCCTGCCCGGACTCAGTACCACGGCGGAACGGATCACCGGCTACCGGCACGGCCTCGCGCGGGCCGGGCTCCCCTACGACGAACGGCTCGTGGCGCACGGCGACTCCGGGACGGAGGCGGCCGAGGAGGCCACCCACCGGCTGTTGTCGCTCGGGGCGCCGCCGGGCGCGCTCGTCACCGCCGACAACGCCATGACCGTCGGTGCGCTCCGGGCCCTGCGCGACCGGGGTCTGTCCGTGCCCGGGGACCTGGCACTGTGCTGCTTCGACGACTTCTCCTGGGCGGATCTGTTCACACCGCGGCTCACCGTGATCGCCCAGCCGAGCAAGGAGATCGGTGCCACGGCCGTCCGGCTGCTCCTGGAACGGCTGGCGTCCCCGCACCTGGAGTGCCGCACCGTCCGGCTTCCCTCCGCCTTCGTCCATCGCACCTCGTGCGGCTGCCCCGAAGGCGTCGCACACACCGAGAGTCCCGGGACCGGGATTCCGAGGAAAGGATCCGAGTCGTGATCGTCGTCGCCGGTGAGGCTCTGATCGATCTGGTGCCGCAGGACTCCGGCGCCCTGGCGGAACTGCTGCCCCGCCGGGGCGGCGGCCCTTACAACACGGCGGTGGCGCTCGGCCGCCTCGGCTCCCCCACGGCCTTCTGCTCCCGCGTCTCCCGCGACGCGTTCGGCGAGGCACTCCTCGACGGACTCGTGGACGCCGGCGTCGACGTGTCGTCCGTACAGCGCGGGGGTGAGCCCACGACGCTGGCCGTCGCCACGATCGGGGCGGACGGCTCGGCCGCCTACTCCTTCTACGTCGAGGGCACGGCGGACCGTCTGTTCACCGCCCCGGACCGACTCCCTGCCGGGGTAAGGGCGGTGTCCTTCGGAACCTGTTCACTCGCCCTGGAACCGGGTGCGAGCGCGTACGAGGAGCTGATGCGGACCGCCGCCGCGCAGGGCGTCTTCACTGCCCTCGACCCGAACATCCGCGCCGGTCTGATCCCCGACCCGGACGCCTACCGTGCCCGGTTCAAGAGCTGGCTGCCGTCGGTGTCACTGCTCAAGCTGTCCGAGGAGGACGCCCGGTGGCTCGGCGGCACCCCGCGCGAGTGGCTGGCCGCCGGTCCCTCGGCGGTGGTGATCACCCAGGGCGGCGACGGTCTGACCGCGTTCACCCGGGACGGCGCGGTGCATTCCGTGCCCGGCGAACCGGTGGACGTGGTGGACACCATCGGCGCCGGTGACACCGTGAACGCGGCACTGCTGCACGGCCTTTCCGTCCGGGACGCCCTGTCCCCGACCGCGCTGGCGGAGCTGGGCCCCCGGGGCTGGACCGGGCTTCTGCGCTTCGCGGCCCGCGCGGCGGCCGTCACCTGCTCCCGCGCCGGAGCCGAACCGCCGTACGCCCGCGAACTCGACGAGCTGTAGGGACACCGGACCGCCGTCCCTCGATCCTCGAACCCGCGTGCGGTCGTGTTCTCGACGGACGGCGCCCCGCGGGGAGTTCCCGCGGGGCGCCGTCCGTCGCGACACGGCCGACCGGTCCGGCGGAGCGGACAGGTCGGGTCAGGCCTTCCGGGCCCGCGTGGTCTTCTTCGCGGGGGTCACCGTCTTGGCGACCGCCTTCGTGGCGGTCTTCTTCGCAGTGGCCGTCTTCTTGACGGCCGTGCTGTTGACGGCCTTGGTGGCCGTCTTCCTCGCCGTGGTCCCGGCGGCGACCGTCTTCTTGGCGGCCGTCTTGCGCGGGGCCTTCACGGGAGCGGCGTCGCTGATCCTGTCGGCGCCGAGGATCTCGCGCAGGAACTTGCCGGTGTGGCTGGCCGGAACGCCGGCGACCTCCTCGGGGGTGCCCTCGGCGATCACGAGACCGCCGCCGTTGCCGCCCTCGGGTCCCATGTCGATGACCCAGTCCGCGGTCTTGATGACGTCGAGGTTGTGCTCGATGACGATGACCGTGTTGCCCTTGTCGACCAGACCGGACAGCACCGTGATGAGCTTGCTGATGTCCTCGAAGTGGAGTCCGGTGGTCGGCTCGTCGAGGACGTACACGGTGCGGCCGGTGGAGCGCTTCTGGAGCTCGCTGGCAAGCTTGACGCGCTGCGCCTCACCGCCGGACAGCGTCGGCGCGGACTGGCCGAGCCTGACGTAGCCGAGGCCGACGTCGTTGAGCGTCCTGAGGTGGCGGGCGATCGCCGGCACGGCCTCGAAGAAGCCGAGCGCCTCCTCGATCGGCATGTCCAGGACCTCGGAGATGGACTTGCCCTTGTAGTGGACCTCCAGCGTCTCCCGGTTGTAGCGCGCCCCGTGGCAGACCTCGCAGGGGACGTACACGTCCGGCAGGAAGTTCATCTCGATCTTGATGGTGCCGTCGCCGGAGCAGTTCTCGCAGCGGCCGCCCTTGACGTTGAAGGAGAAGCGGCCGGGCAGATAGCCCCGCACCTTCGCCTCGGTGGTCTCGGCGAACAGCTTGCGGACATGGTCGAAGACACCGGTGTACGTCGCCGGGTTGGAGCGGGGCGTGCGGCCGATGGGCGACTGGTCCACGTGCACGACCTTGTCGACGAGGTCGTCGCCGTCCACGCGCGTGTGGCGCCCCGGCACGTTCCTCGCGCCGTTCAGCTCACGGGCCAGGTGCGTGTACAGGATGTCGTTGACCAGTGTCGACTTGCCCGAACCCGAAACGCCGGTGACGGCGGTGAGGACGCCCAGCGGGAAGGACACGTCGATGTCCTGGAGGTTGTTCTCGCGGGCGCCGTGCACCGTGAGCCTGCGGCCCGGGTCGGCCGGGCGGCGGACGTCCGGGGTCGGGATCTCCTTCTTGCGCGACAGGTACTGGCCGGTCACCGACTCGGGGTTGGCGAGCAGCTCCTTCAAGGGGCCGCTGTGCACGACCTTGCCGCCGTGCTCGCCCGCGCCGGGGCCGATGTCGACGACCCAGTCGGCGACCTTGATGGTGTCCTCGTCGTGCTCGACGACGATGAGCGTGTTGCCCATGTCGCGGAGGCGGACGAGGGTCTCGATCAGCCGGTGGTTGTCACGCTGGTGCAGACCGATGGAGGGCTCGTCGAGGACGTACAGGACGCCGACGAGTCCGGAACCGATCTGGGTGGCCAGACGGATGCGCTGGGCCTCGCCGCCGGAGAGGGTGCCGGCCGCCCGGTTCAGCGACAGATAGTCGAGGCCCACGTCGACCAGGAAGCGCAGCCGTTCGTTGACCTCCTTCAGGACGCGTTCGGCGATCTTCTTGTCGCGCGCGTTGAGCTTCAGCTTTCCCAGGAAGTCCGCGCAGTCGCTGATGGACATGGCGGCGACCTCGGCGATGGACTTCTCCATGACCGTGACCGCGAGGACCAGCGGCTTCAGCCGCGTGCCCTGACAGGTGGGGCAGGGCACCTCGCGCATGTAGCCCTCGAAGCGCTCGCGGCTGGCGTCGCTCTCGGACTCGCTGTGGCGCCGCTTGACGAAGGGGACGGCCCCTTCGAAGGGCGTGGTGTACACGCGCTCGCGTCCGTACCGGTTGCGGTAGCGGACCTCGATCTGTGTCTTGTGGCCGTAGAGCAGGGCCTTCTTGGCGCGCTGCGGCAGCCCGGCGAAGGGGATGTCGGTCCGGAAGCCCAGCGCGTCCGCGAGGGCGCCGATCAGCCGGCCGAAGTAGTCCTTGGTGTGTCCGTGCGACCAGGCGTGGATGGCGCCCTCGTCGAGGGACTTGTCCTCGTCCGGGACGATCAGCTCGGGGTCGACCTCCATCCGCGTACCGATGCCGGTGCACTCGGGACAGGCGCCGAACGGCGAGTTGAAGGAGAAGGAGCGGGGCTCCAGCTCTTCGAAGGACAGATCGTCGTACGGGCAGTACAGGTGCTCCGAGTACATACGCTCGCGCTCGGGGTCGTCCTCGGGGAGGTCGACGAAGTCGAGCACGACCATGCCGCCGGCCAGGCCGAGGGCGGTCTCCACCGAGTCGGTGAGGCGGCGCTTGGCGGAGTCCTTCACCGTGAGACGGTCGATGACCACCTCGATGGTGTGCTTCTCCTGCTTCTTCAGGGTCGGCGGTTCGCTGAGCTGGATCGTCTCGCCGTCGACCCGGGCACGGCTGTATCCCTTGGTCTGGAGGTCGGCGAAGAGGTCGACGAACTCTCCCTTGCGCTCGCGCACCAGCGGCGACAGGACCTGGAAGCGGCTCCCCTCCGGGAGCTCCAGCACCTTGTCGACGATGGCCTGCGGCGACTGGCGTGTGATGGGACGGCGGCACTCGGGGCAGTGCGGCTTGCCGATGCGCGCGAACAGCAGCCGCAGGTAGTCGTAGACCTCGGTGATGGTGCCGACCGTCGAGCGCGGGTTGCGCGAGGTCGACTTCTGGTCGATGGAGACAGCCGGGGAGAGACCCTCGATGAAGTCCACGTCCGGCTTGTCCATCTGGCCGAGGAACTGCCGGGCGTACGAGGACAGGGACTCCACGTAGCGCCGCTGGCCCTCGGCGAAGATCGTGTCGAAGGCGAGGGAGGACTTGCCCGACCCCGACAAGCCCGTGAAGACGATGAGCGAGTCGCGCGGGAGGTCGAGCGAGACATTCTTCAGGTTGTGCTCGCGCGCTCCACGGACGATGAGACGGTCGGCCACGCCGGTCCGTACCTTTCTTGAGAGAAGTGACAGGGGCCGCAGGCCCCCGTCTTCTCAGACTAGGGCGAGCCACTGACAGCGCCGGTTGCTTTCGCTGGTTCACAACAATCCCGGGCCATCCAGCATGCCCGACGCCACCGACGAGCGTATAGCACGCGCATTCGATTTACGGGGGCGGTCGACCAGCTTCACCCGATCGTGTGGCGGGGCTAGGGTCGACCTCATGATGGATCATGTGCGCGACCTGGCGTCTGTACGTGACGCGACGGAACGACTGCTCACCGCGGTCACCAAACTGGACAACGCCGCCGTGGCCGAGCCGTCACGGCTTCCCGGCTGGAGCCGCGGGCATGTGCTCGCCCACCTGTCCCGCAACGCGGACGCCCTGGTGAACGTCCTGGAGGGACGTCCCATGTACGCCTCCGCGAGCACGCGGGACGCCGACATCGAACGGGACGCGCCGCGCCCCCTGGAGACACAGCTCGCCGACCTGCGGGAGAGCGCGGCCCGCTTCGACGGGACGGGAGCCGCCCCCGCGGACTGGTCCCGCACGGTGGCGCTGCGCAACGGGGTCACCGACTCCGCGGCCCGGGTGCCGTTCCGGCGCTGGGTCGAGGTCGACCTGCACCACGTGGATCTGGGCATCGGGTACGAGCTGGAGGATCTGCCGGAGGAGTTCGTGACCCGGGAGATCGACTTCCTCGCGGAGCGGTTCGCCGGCCACAAGGACGTGCCCTCCACGGCGCTGGCCTCCGCGGACGGCCGGGAGTGGACCACGGGCGGCGGCGCCGAGGGCGGACCGGTCGAGGTCCACGGACCGGCGGCCGATCTGCTCGGCTGGCTCTGCGGCCGCCGCGACGGCTCCGGGCTGACGGCACGCGGCGGCCCGCTTCCGGCGCTGCCTCCGCTATAGGCTGCCGTCATGACGTACAGCGGAGCGGTGACGGTCGGCGGCCCGGCCGACGTGCACGAGCTGCAGGACCTGATGATCTCCAAGGTCGCGGTCGGACCCATGGACAACAACGCGTATCTGCTGCGCTGCCGGGCCACCGACGAGCAGCTCCTGATCGACGCGGCGAACGACGCCTCGACACTGCTCACCCTGATCGGCGACGACGGCATCGCGTCCGTGGTGACCACCCATCAGCACGGCGACCACTGGCAGGCGCTGGCCGAGGTCGTGGCCGCCACGGGCGCGCGCACCTACGCGGGCAGGGACGACGCGGACGGTATCCCGGTGCCGACGGACGTCCCCCTCCAGGACGGCGACACGGTCAAGGTGGGCAACGTGGAACTCACCGCGCGCCACCTGGTCGGGCACACGCCGGGCTCGATCGCCCTCGTCTACGACGACCCGCACGGTCACCCTCACGTGTTCACGGGCGACTGTCTCTTCCCGGGGGGTCCTGGACGGACAACACGCCCCGAAGACTTCAAGTCGTTGATGTCGGGCCTGGAGGCGAAGGTCTTCGTGCTCCCGGACGAAACCTGGATCTACCCGGGCCACGGCAACGACACCACCCTCGGCACGGAGCGGCCCCACCTCGCGGAGTGGCACGCACGAGGCTGGTAACCGTCCGACGTCGACCGGTTCTGTACGGCCGGGCCGCACCCGTGCGTCAGCGATGACGAAGGCTGGTAGCGCCTCGCGGCGGAAGGAGCGGGGCTTACGGTCCGAAGGTGATCGTGACTGTTCGTGTCGCGGACGTCAGCGTGACGGAGGACGCCCCCAGCGAGATGCGCATGCACATGGCCCGCCGGTAAAAGGGCCCCGCAGGCCGGGCTTACCGCTGGTCAGCCGACGCCGTCCGGCAGCAGGCCCGGCCGGATGTCGAACCACGCGCGCTCCTGACGCCAGGCCTGGGCGGCGCCGACCAGCAGCCGGGCTCAGCCCGTCAATGGTGAGCGATCTCCACCGGTGGCCGTTCGGGATGTCCACCAGCGCCTCGACGCGCTCCTCCTGCGGCACGTGTCGGCGTCCCTCGTCCGGCCCGGTGCGACCACCGCTCGTTGAGCCGACCGGGCCGAGCTGAACGGGTTCGGAGCGGGGTTCCCCTGGGCCCGGCCGACAGCGCCATAGGGTCAGACTCCGCATCCCTGCGCGAGGCAGGACGGCATCCCTGGGAGACCCGGCACGCTGCCGCCCGCCCCCTGGCGCGGTCGCCCCGGCGACGACAGGTGCCTGGTGTGAGGAGTACGGATGAACGGCTGGGCCGTCATGGTCGCCGGGGCTGTGGTCGTCGGATACGGGGCGCTCTCCCGGCGCTTGTCAACCACGGTGCTCTCGGGACCGCTGGTGTTCATGCTGTGCGGGCTGGCGATCGGCCCGCTGGGCCTGGACCTGCTGGACCGGGCGAAGGATCCCGAGGTCACGCGGACACTGCTCGAAAGCGCACTGGTACTCCTGTTGTTCGCGGACGCGGCGGGGATCAGGTCCCGGGACCTGCGCCGGGAGGAGTTCCTGCCGCTGCGGCTGCTCGCGGTCGGCCTGCCGGCCACGATCGCTCTGGGATGGCTGGCGGCCTGGCCCCTGCTGCCCGGCCTGGGCGTGTGGGAGCTGGCCCTGGCCGCCGTCATCCTCGCGCCGACGGACGCCGCGCTCGGGCAGCAGGCCTTCTCCAACAAGCGGGTGCCCCCACTGATCCGCGGCGGCCTGACCATCGAATCCGGTCTGAACGACGGCCTGGCCCTGCCGTTCTTCGTCCTGGCACTCGCCGCGGCGGGCGAGGGCCACGGCCATCCGGGCGTCGCCGAGACGTTCCTGCGCGCGTTGCTGTTGAGCAGCGTGATCGGAGTCGCGGCCGGCTGGGGCGGGGCGAGCCTGTTGCGCTGGTCGCTCATGAGGGGATGGAGCAGCTCCGACTGGCGACAGTTCCTGGTACTCGTCGTCCCGGTCATCGCGTACGTCCTGTGCGCCGTGAGCGAGGGCAGTGGCTTCATCGGTGCCTGGGTCGCCGGTCTGGCCTTCGGCATCCACCTGCGCCGCACCCCCGCCGGTCTGGGCGTCCGTCCCGAGGACGCGGATCCCGCGCAGAGCACCAGCTTCACCGAACGCCTCGGCCTCCTGCTCGCCTCGCTCAGTTTCCTCGTCTTCGGCGCGGTCATCCTGGGACCGACCCTCGAGCACCTGACGTGGCGCGTGGTCGTCTACGCGCTGCTCAGCCTGACTGTCATCCGAATGGTGCCCGTCGCACTCGCCCTGGCCGGCACCGGCCTGCGCCCCGCCTCCGTCGCGTACATCGGCTGGTTCGGCCCGCGGGGGCTGGCTTCCCTGGTGTTCGGCCTGCTCGCCCTGGAAGAACGCCTGCCTGGGGAGACCTTGCTGAGCGAGGTCATCGCCGTGACCGTGGGCCTGAGCATCATGCTCCACGGAGCCTCGGCTCCCTTCCTGGGCGACCGCTACGGCGCATGGTTCACCAGGACCCTCCGCGTCACGCCGAACCTGCGGGAGAACGCACTCGCGGACCACGGGGCCCCACGCCGGGAAGGTGGAGCATGAGCACTTCCGACATCGACTTCGAGTCGGTCTTTCACGCCCTGCCGGGCGCCGTCGCCCTGCTCAGCCCGGACCTGGTGTTCGCCGACGCCGACAAGGCCTACCTGTCGCTGTCCGGCCGCACTCGTGAGGAGGTGATGGGCCACTACCGGCTCTGACCGGAGCTCCGTGATGGTCGATCTGCAAGGTTGACACGGCCTTCGACGATGCCTGAGCTCCAGTGGAGGGTGAGGCCTGCGGTGACGGAGTCGAGGTCCTGTCGGAGGAAGCCGGCGAAGCCGCTGATGCTCTGACCGCATAGGTTCCCCGGCGGCGTGGGCAACACGCGCAAGGACCCGGAAGCCTTCGCCCGTCTCATCCACGACGTCGAGACGAGGATCTTCGACGTACTGGCGGACGAGACGTGGGTGTACCCCGGCCACGGCAACGACACGACGCTGGGCGCCGAGCGCCCGCATCTGCCGGAGTGGCACGCGCGAGGTGGGTGACCGTGAGAACGACCGGCACTCGGGGCGCGGCGCCTCCGTCACGCCCCGAGTGAACCGGGCGGCTCACACGCGGGGCACCCCACCGCGCCCCGCGTGAACGGAGCACCACACCGCGCGTGACCAGAGTGCCGCGTACGCCCGCGCGAAACGGACGACCGCGTCGGGTGCGTCGGGTGCGTCGGGTGCGTCGGGTGCGTCGGGTGCGTCGGACGGTTGTGACGCATGTGTTCACGGGACTGCAACACACGTTCCCACCATGCGGACAATTACCGCTGTGACCTGGACAAACGACCTGGTTCGCTGCCACTCTCCCGCCATGCATCGACCCCAACGCGCCCTGCGCCGTGCCGCGTCCGCCGGAACCGTCGCCCTGCTCGCCCTCGCCGTGGGCTGTGCCCCGCAGCCCGAGGACAAGGCATCCGGCAAG
The DNA here is from genome assembly GCF_036226925.1 of Streptomyces sp. NBC_00659. Lineage (NCBI taxonomy): Bacteria > Bacillati > Actinomycetota > Actinomycetes > Kitasatosporales > Streptomycetaceae > Streptomyces > Streptomyces sp. NBC_00659. The sequence continues at coordinate 2,661,432 of NZ_CP109031.1, forward strand.
GCTTCCGGGAGCACCGCCGAGACCTGCGCCAAGGGCTCGTTGAGCACCCAGGCAGCGGGCAAGCTCACCATCGCGACCGACGAGCCCGCGTACGAGCCGTGGTTCAAGGACGACAAGCCCGCCAACGGCAAGGGCTTCGAGTCGGCCGTGGCGTACGCCGTGGCCAAGCAGCTCGGCTACGCCGACGGCGATGTCGTCTGGCAGAGCGTGCCGTTCAACAAGGCCTTCGCGCCCGGTGCGAAGAGCTTCGACTTCGACATCAACCAGGTGTCGATCAGCGCCGAGCGCAAGAAGGCCGTGGACTTCTCGTCCGGCTACTACGACGTGCGCCAGGCCGTGATCGCGCTGAAGAGCTCCAAGGCGGCCAAGGCGACGAGCCTCGCGGACCTCAAGGATCTGAAGCTGGGCGCGCAGGTCGGCACCACCAGCCTGAACTACATCGACGACGTGGTGAAGCCGGACCAGAAGGCGGCCGCCTACGCGAAGAACGACCAGGCCAAGTCAGCGCTGAAGAACGGCCAGGTCGACGCCATCGTCACCGACCTGCCGACCGCCTTCTACATCACGGCCGCCGAGGTGACCGACGCCAGGATCGTCGGACAGTTCGAGAACCAGGGCGGTACGCCCGAGCAGTTCGGACTCGTCCTCGACAAGGGCAGTGCCCTGACCTCCTGCGTGACGAAGGCCGTGGACGCCCTGCGCGCGGACGGCACGCTCGCGAGGATCGAGAAGCAGTGGCTGTCCGAGGCCGTCGACGCCCCGGTGCTCAAGTGACCGCGACGAAGGAGGAGTCGGGAGGGGACGCAGCCGACGGAGAGATGCCCGGCGGCGACACCACCGACGGGCACGAGGCGTACGTCCCCTCGCCGCGCAGGATCGAGCGCGAGCGCCACCGTCGCCGCCGGGCCCGCCGGTCGGCGGCGGTGGCCGCGCTGTCCACGCTCGTCACGGCCGTGGTGCTGTACCTCGTCGTCGTCGACGCGCCGGGCTGGCCGCGCACGAAGGAGACGTTCTTCGACGCGTCGTTCGCGCGTGAGGCGTTCCCGAAGGTCCTCGAAGGCCTGTGGCTGAACCTCCGGCTCTTCGTGGTGTGCGGCGTCGTGGTGCTGGTGCTCGGCACGCTGATAGCCGTGGCGCGGACGCTGCGGGGACCGATGTACTGGCCGGTGCGCGCCCTCGCCACCGCGTACACCGACTTCTTCCGCGGTCTGCCGCTGATCATCTGTCTGTCGATCGTCGTGTTCGGCGTCCCGGCACTCCGGTTGCAGGGCGTCACCAACGACCCCGTCCTGCTCGGCGGTGCGGGACTGGTGCTGACGTACTCGGCGTACGTCGCCGAGGTCGTCCGCGCCGGCATCGAGTCCGTGCACCCCTCGCAACGGGCCGCGGCACGTTCACTGGGCCTCACCACACGGCAGACCCTGCGCCATGTGGTGCTGCCACAGGCTGTCCGCCGCCAGGTCCCGCCGCTCCTCAACGACATGGTGTCCCTGCAGAAGGACACCAGCCTCGTCTCGATCGGCGGCGCGGTGGAGGCGATGCGCTCCGCGGACATCATCGTGGGCCGCAGCCTCAACTACACGGCGTACATCGTCGCGGCGCTGCTGTTCGTGGCCCTGACCATCCCCATGACGCGCTTCACCGACTGGGTCACCGCCCGTATGGACCGGCGCCGCAGCCAGGGAGGCATCGTATGAGCAAGACCCCCGTCCCCGACGGCCCGATGCTGCGGATGGAGTCCGTCCGCAAGACCTTCGGCGAGTCGGTCGTCCTGCGGGACGTCGACCTGGAGGTCGCCCCGCACACCGTGACCACGCTGATCGGCGCCTCAGGCTCCGGCAAGTCCACGCTGCTGCGCTGCGCCAACCTCCTGGAGGAGATCGACGACGGCGCGATCTGGCTGGACGGCGAGGAGATCACCGACCCGCGGGCCGACCAGGACGCGGTGCGCCGGCGGATCGGCGTCGTCTTCCAGGCGTACAACCTCTTCCCGCACATGACCGTCCTGGAGAACATCACGCTCGCCCCGCGCCGGGTGCACGGCGTGAGCCGCGCGGACGCCGAGGCACACGCGCGGGAACTGCTCGAACGGCTCGGACTCGGCGCCAAGGCGGCCGAATACCCGGACAGGCTGAGCGGTGGCCAGCAGCAACGGGCCGCGATCGTCCGCGCCTTGGCGGTGCGCCCCAAACTGCTCCTTCTGGACGAGATCACCGCCGCCCTGGACCCCGAACTCGTGGGCGAGGTGCTGAACGTCGTCCGTGACATGAAGGAGGACGGCATGACCATGGTCCTGGCCACCCACGAGATGGGCTTCGCCCGTGAGGTCTCGGACCAGGTCTGCTTCCTGGAGGGGGGCGTGATCCTGGAGCGCGGCACGCCCGAACAGGTCTTCGGGGACCCGCGGCAGGAGCGCACCCGGCGCTTCCTCAGGCGGATCGTGGAGGCGGGACGCCTGTGATCCCCTGGGCGCCCGTGCCCCCCGGGCGCCCGCGGCCGGGCGGACTCGAAGCCGGGGACGGTTTCCGGCGGGCGCGAAGTCGGACGTCCGCGACCTCGGCTGTCCGCCCGGCGAGCCGCGGTCAGGTGTCCGCGCGCCCCGTTCCCGCGAGCGTCGCCACCCGCTCCACCCCGAACGCGTACCCCTGCACGCCGCAGCCCGCGATGACCCCGTCGGCACGCAGCGAGACGTACGAGTGGTGCCGGAACTCCTCACGCTGATGGATGTTGGAGATGTGGACCTCCACCACCGGAAGTCCGTCACAGGTGTTGAGCGCGTCGAGGATGGCGACGGAGGTGTGCGAGTAGGCGGCCGGGTTGATGACGATCCCCGCGTGATTCCGGCGGGCCTCGTGGATCCAGTCCACCAGCTCGCCCTCGTGGTTGGACTGCCGGAAGTCCACCGTGCCACCGTGTGCGGCCGCCGCCTTGGCGCACAGCGCCTCGACGTCCGCCAGCGTGTCGGAACCGTAGATCTCCGGCTGCCGCTGCCCGAGGAGGTTCAGGTTGGGGCCGTTGAGAACCATGATCGGGGCGTTGGCGAGGGTGCGGGGCACGTTTCCTCCGGTCCTTCGGGTCTGCCGGCCCGTCAAGGACCGCTGCTCGGAACCGGTTTATCACGATGCACCGAAAGGGTGACGGCTCGTACGCTCTCGCCATGACGACGCCCGCGTACCCTCCCAAGCCCGTACCCGGCGACCGGATAGCCGTGATCTCGCCGTCCAGCGGCCTGCCCGGCCTCCTGCCGCTCCCTTACGAACTGGGCCTGGAGCGGCTGCGCAAGGAGTTCGGCCTGGAACCGGTCGAATACCCGTCGACTCGGAGGATGGGGTCGACTCCGCGGGAACGGGCCGACGACATCCACGCCGCGTTCGCCGATCCGACGGTCAAGGCGGTCATCGCGTCCATCGGCGGCGACGACCAGATCACCGTACTGCCGCTGCTGGACCGCGCGTTGATCCGGGCGCATCCGAAGCCGTTCTTCGGATCCAGCGACAACACGAACCTCCTCGTCCACCTGTGGAACGCCGGGATCGTCGGCTATCACGGCGCGACGGTCATGTGCGAGCTCGGCCGGCCGGGTGCCATGGACCCGCTGACCGCGGAGTCGCTGCGGGCCGCCCTGTTCACGTCCGGGCCCTACGAGCTGCGTCCCGCCGACCGTTTCCGCGAGGTGGACGTGCCGTGGGAGGCGCCGGAGAGCTTCCTCGCCGAGCCGCGGACCGAGCCGGGCACGGGCTGGACCTGGATCCGCCCGGACAGGGTGGTCGAGGGCCGCTCCTGGGGCGGCAACATCGAGATCCTCTCGTGGCTGCTGATGGCCGACCGCGAGATCGCCCGTGATCCTTCCGTGTACGAGGGTCACGTGCTCTTCCTGGAGACCTCGGAGGACATGCCCGGGGCCGACGACGTCTTCTGGATCCTGCGCGCGATGGGCGAGCGCGGCCTGCTGCGGCACTTTCCGGCCCTCCTGATGGGCCGCCCGAAGGCGTGGTCGTTCAAGCGGCCCCTCGACCCGGAGGACAGGGCCCGTTACGCCCGCGACCAGCGCGAAGCGGTCCTCCGGGCCGTCGGCGTATACGCCCCGGACATGATGGTCGTCCTCGATGTGGATCTCGGTCACACCGATCCGCAGGTCGTCATCCCCTACGGAGGGACCGTCCGGGTCGACGGCCCGGCCCGGCGCATCACCGTCACCTACTGACGCACGCCGCGCTCCCGCACGCCCCCCGTAACCATCGGTCACTGTGGGTAGTTGATCCGGCATGCACGACGTACGCACCGTAAGGGCGCCTTCCATGCTGCGGCTCGCCGCCGCGTCACTGACCGGCACGGCCATCGAGTTCTACGACTTCTTCGTCTACGGGACGGCGGCGGCGCTGGTTCTCGGACCGCTGTTCTTCCCGACGTTCTCGCCGCTCGCGGGCACCCTGGCGGCCTTCGGGACGTTCGGCGTCGGGTTCGTCGCCCGTCCGCTGGGCTCGGTGCTGTTCGGGCACATCGGGGACCGGCGCGGGCGGCGGCCCGTGCTGCTGGCCTCACTGCTGCTGACCGGCGCGGCGACCGTCGCCGTCGGCTGTGTTCCGACGTACGACAGTATCGGTGCCGCGGCTCCCGTACTGCTGCTGGTGCTGCGTTTTCTCCAGGGGCTCGGACTCGGCGGCGAGTGGGGCGGGGCGGTGCTGCTGACGGCCGAGCACGCGCCCGCCGGGCGGCGCGGGCTGTGGTCGAGCTTCCCGCAGATCGGTCCGTCCCTCGGGTTCGTGCTGGCCAACGGCGTGATGCTGGCGCTGTCGTCGACGCTGTCCGACGCGCAGTTCGCGCAGTGGGGCTGGCGGGTGCCGTTCTGGGCTGCGGGGGTGCTCGCGGCTGCGGGACTGTGGCTGCGCCGTTCGCTCGAGGAGAGCCCGCGGTTCCTCGAAATGGGTGACCACGCGCGCGTGCCGCTCGCCGAGGTGGCGCGCGACCACTGGCGGCTCGTCCTGCTGACGGCCGGTGGACTCGCGGTCGGATACGCCGTCTTCTACGCGGTGACGACCTGGGCGCTCGCCTACGGTGTCGACCGGCTCGGCGTGAGCCGCACGGTCATGCTGGTCTGCATCATGGCCGCGGTGGTGGTGAAGGGGGCTCTGACGCCCCTCGTGGCCCTGCTGGGAGATCGCTACGGCCGACGGCCGCTGTGCATGGCGGGCTGCGCGGGCGCCGCGCTGTGGATGTTCCCGATGATCGGACTGCTGTCGACCGGCGAACCCCTGCTGATGTTCCTCGGCTTCCTGGTGGCGCTGATCGCCTTCGTCACCATGTTCGCGGTGATCGCCGCCTATCTGCCGGAGTTGTACGAGCCGCGGGTGCGCTGCACGGGCGCGGCTCTCGGGTACAACCTGGGCGGGGTCCTCGGAGGCGCGCTCACCCCGGTCGTGGCGACGGCGGTGGCGAGCGGGGAGCGCGTGCCGTGGGGCGTGGCCGCCTATCTGACGGGGATCGCGCTGCTGAGCCTCGGGTGCTTCGCGCTGCTGCCGGAGACCCGGCCCGTGCCCAGGCTGACGGCCGTACCGGTCACGGAGTGACTGCCGGTCACGGGTTGACGGCCAGTTCCAGATAGGCGGCGAACACGACCAGGTGGACGCCCCCCTGAAGCGGGGTGGCCCGCCCGGGAACGACCGTCAGGGAGCTCACCACCACGGTCAGCGCGAGCAGCACCATCTCGGTGGCGCCGAGTCCGAGAACGAGTGGTCCGGAGAGCCAGAGCGAGGCCAGGGCGACGGCGGGGATGGTCAGTCCGATGCTGGCCATCGCCGAGCCGAGGGCGAGGTTCAGGCTGGTCTGCACCCGGTCCCTGCGGGCGGAGCGCAGCGCGGCGATGGTCTCGGGGAGCAGCACGAGCAGCGCGATGATCACACCGACCACGGCGGCCGGCATGCCCGCCGCCTCGACCCCGGACTCGATGGTGGGCGACACACCCTTGGCGAGGCCGACCACGCCGACCAGGGCCAGGCCGAGGAGTCCCAGGCTGAACCGCGCCTGGCGGGCGGACGGCGCGTCGGCGTGCTCGTCCACGTCGATGACCTCGCCCTGCTGGGTGATCGGTAGGAAGTAGTCACGGTGCCGGACGGTCTGGGTCGCCACGAACAGGCCGTACAGCACCAGGGAGGCGACCGCGGCGAAGGTGAGTTGCGCGGCGGAGAACTCCGGGCCCGGCTTGCTCGTGGTGAAGGTCGGGAAGACGAGGCTGAGTGTGGCGAGTGTCGCGACGGTCGCCAGGGCGGCTCCGGTTCCTTCGGCGTTGAAGACGGCGAGCCCGTGGCGCAGTGACGCGACGAGCAGACACACGCCGACGATCCCGTTGCAGGTGATCATCACGGCCGCGAACACCGTGTCGCGGGCCAGTGTCGAACTCTTGGCGCCGCCGTCCGCCATCAGGGTGACGATGAGGGCGACTTCGATGACCGTGACCGCGACGGCGAGGACGAGGGATCCGAAGGGTTCCCCCACCCGGTGGGCGACCACCTCGGCGTGGTGCACCGCGGCGAGCACGGAACCCGCGAGGACCAGTGTCACCAGTGCGACGACCGCGCCCGGCAGGTCCCGCCCCCAGGTGAGAGCCAGCAGCACCACCGCGATCACGGGGACCACGGCGGTCCACCGTGTCACGAGTGACCTGAGCCGAACGATCATGCCGCGATCGTCGCAGTCGGCGGCGTGCCCCGCACTCCGGCGGTGCGGGGCACGGTCCGCAATCGCGGTGGTCGAGTCCGGAGGGCACCGGGAGCGGTGGCGGGCAATGCCCCGCGCGCCGTTCCCGGAGGTGGCCGTCGCCGCGTTCGACGCGGTCAGGCGTCGATGCTCTCCTTCGGAGCGCTCTTCGACTGCTCGCGTGCCGCCTGCTTCCTGGTGGCGGTCAGGCTGGTGATCGTGGTGACCACGAGGACCGCGCAGATCACGCCGAGCGAGACCGGAATGGATATCTCGGGAACGTGGACGCCGGACTCGTGCAGTGCGTGCAGGACGAGCTTGACGCCGATGAATCCGAGGATGACCGACAGTCCGTAGCTGAGGTGGACCAGCTTCTTGAGCAGGCCGCCGATGAGGAAGTACAGCTGTCGCAGACCCATCAGCGCGAAGGCGTTGGCCGTGAAGACGATGTAGGGGTCCTGGGTGAGGCCGAAGATCGCGGGGATCGAGTCGAGGGCGAAGAGCACGTCGGTGGTGCCGATCGCCAGCATCACGACCAGCATCGGCGTCATGACGCGCTTGCCGTTCCGGCGGATCCACAGCTTGGTGCCGTGATAGCGGTCGGCCACGCCGAACCGCCTCTCGGCGGCCTTGAGCAGCCTGTTCTCCTCGAACTCCTCCTCGTCCTCGTCGGCCCTTGCCTCCTGGATCAGCTTCCAGGCGGTGTAGATGAGGAACGCGCCGAAGATGTAGAAGACCCAGGCGAAGTTCGCGATGATCGCGGCGCCGGCGGCGATGAATATCGTGCGCAGGACAAGGGCGATCAGGACGCCCACGAGGAGTACGCGCTGCTGGTACTTCGAGGGCACCGCGAACTTAGCCATGATCAGGACGAAGACGAAGAGGTTGTCGACACTCAGCGACTTCTCGGTGATGAAGCCGGCGAAGAACTCCCCGGCCGGCTGTCCGCCGGCGAAGAGGAGCAGTCCGAGTCCGAACAGCCCGGCGAGGGCGATCCAGACGACGGTCCAGATTCCGGCTTCCTTGATCGATACGTCGTGCGGCTTGCGGCCGATGAAGAAGTCGACCGCGATCAGTGCGGCCAGCCCCACGATGGTCAGGACCCACAGGGTCAGGGAAACATCCACTGCGCCTCCGGCAGTTCGTAACGGCAGATTTCAGCGTCGTTGCGCTACCGGAGGTCTCTTCCGCCCGCGACTGCCGGGGCGCTGGGTGCGCCCGGGAGCCTGCGGGCCGACGCCCCGGGATCCGACTCGATCCGTATTGACGGGTACGTCGCAGCAGGTAGGGAGTACTCCCCTCCGTATGGAAAAAGAGTACCCGAATCACCAAGGAAAGGTAAAGGGATTGGTAAAAGAAAGACCAAGTCCCGTGCTCAGAGCACTTTACGATTGCTTGGTGAAGCCGTTCGGCCTTGCGGTCCGAAGGTTCACCGGGGTCCGGAGGCGCCCGGATCAGGTCAGCGGTTCCAGGACCGGCGGGCGGCCGCCACCGCCGCCAGGACCCGCTGGAGCACCTGGCTGTTCGCGGGGACGAGCGAGGGCTCGTACGTCCACGCGTGCCCGACCCACGGATCGGCGAGATGATCGTCGGGCACCGGTGTGACCCGCAGCAGCGACCGCCACAGAGGGTCGAGCAGGGGCCCGTACGCCGCCGCGTCCTCCCGGTCGGCCACCATCATCAGATGGACGCCGACGGCCGGCCCCTCGTCCGCGAGATAACGGAGCTGGGTGACGGCACGGTCGTCGAAACCGTGCGGAAAATCGTTGACGATCAGTAGTTGCTCGGCGGTGTCGAGATCCGGCGGCAACGAGTCGGCCGCTCCCCCGCGCAACGCCATCTGCACCAGGTCGACGCGCTGGGTGAGACGTCGCAGTACGTCGGCCACGCCCGTGGCACCCGCGGCCGGAGGGCTTCCGAGCACCCCGGACTGCGTCAGGGGCGCGAGGGACGAGGCACCGGCGCCGGCCGGGTCGATGACGTGCACGGTGAACTCGCCCGGGGGATACACGGCGAGCAGCCGGGCCGCGTGCGCCACGGCGGTGTCCACGGCGAGGCGGCGCACCTGGTCGGAGTCGGCGAGCGCGCCCTCCAGGGAGGTGCGACCGCTGTCGATCCACAGGCCCCTCTCCAGCGGCAGACGCACCAGCATGGGGATGCTCAGGTTCTCGGTCTCGGGCAGGCGGAGATCTCCGAGCCGCAGGGCCATGGGTACTTCCATGGGGGCACGGTAGGCGTGCCAGACCGGATTGTCCCAGCTCGCGTACGCCGTCGGCAGCGCGGGCTCCACGACCTCGGCCTCGGCGGTGAGCTGGGCGAGGTCCCGGTCGAGGGCGACTCGGGCCTGGTCGACCAGCAGGGCGTGTTTGGCGCGGGCGGCTTCGCGAGCGGCGTCGCCCTGCCCTCCGATCCGGCTGCGCGGGTCGGAGAGGACCTGGTCGAGCTCCTTCTCCATGCGGGAGTCGGCGAAGTCGACGGCGCTGCGGTACGCGGCGACGGTCCGGGCCAGGTCCTCGAACATCCCCCATACCTGGTTGTACAGCCGCTCCTCCATGGACCAGCCGGTCGCGTCTCCCGCGACGGGCTGCGCGGGCTGTCCGGGCTGGGCCGGCGGCGCGGTCGGCGGGGGCGGCGGCGGAGCGGCGGTCTGCCGTCCGGGGTGGCTGTAGTCGACCGGGCCACCGGCGCTGGGCGACGGCGGCTGGGCGACCGAGGAAGGGTCGGACTGCGCGGGGCTCCCCGGACGACCGGTCTGCGGAGCCGCGGCTCCCTGCGGGCCGGTCGTGTACGGGGTCTGCTGCGGTGGCACGGTTCCTGAGGTGCCCTGGGGTCCGGGTCCGGCGTAGGGCTGGTCCGGTCCCGAGGCGGCGGCCTGCCGTGACCGGTCCGCGTCCGGGGTGCGGGGCGGGGGTGCCGCCACCGACCGCGCCAGGCCCTGGGCCACGGCTTCGTTGATGCCGACCGCGAGCTGCCGGGCCTCCGGAAGCCCCTGGTCGGCGAGGAGTTCGGCGAGACCGCCCGCGTAGCCCTGGCCGACCGCGCGCACCTTCCAGGCGCCCTGCCGGCGGTAGAGCTCCAGGGCCACGACGGCGGACTCGGCGTCCAGTCCGGTGAGGGTGTAGCTGGCGACCTCGAGACCGTCGAGGCCGGTGACCGCGACGAAGGGGGCGGCGACGGCGCCGAACCGGACAGGTCCGCCGACACCGGTGGGCAGCGCGAGCAGCACGCTGACCCGGTGCACGGCCTGCGGCAGGGCGTCAAGGTCGAAGGCCAGCCGGTGATCGGCCGCCGCCTGCTTGGAGACCTCGAGCCCGGGAAGCGTGGGCGCGCCCGGATGGGCCACCCACTCGACGCCCCGGACCCTGCCCTGCTCGTCGCTGAGCGTGGCCCCGGCCACGATCGGCTTCCCGGCCGAGATACGGACCTCGAGACGGACCTGGGAGAGCGGGTGGTTCTGCCCCCTGACCAGCTCGGCCGTCATCGTCTTGTCCCCCTATGTCGCTGTGTACGTGTTCGCCGGCCGCTCAGAGGTGCGGCAGGATGGCGGGCATCAGGTCCTGGAACGTGCGGCCGTTGGCCGGCGTGCCGAGGGCCGTCATCTGCCAGCCGGTTCCGGACCGGTGCACCTTGGCCATGATCTGGGCGGTGTACTGGCCGCCGCCGGCCAGCGTGTAGCGGGCGAGTTCCTGGCCGTTGGTCTCGTCGACCAGACGGCAGAACGCGTTCTGCACTTCCTGGAAGGTCTGGCCCGTGAAGGAGTTCACGGTGAAGATGATCTGGTCGATGTGGACCGGGACGCGCTGCAGGTCGACGAGGACGGCCTCGTCGTCGCCGCCCTGGCCCACGCCACCGACGAGGTTGTCACCGGTGTGCCGCACCGAGCCGTCGTCGCTGACGAGGTGGCGGAAGAACACCACGTCGACGGGCTGCTTGTCCGCGAAGAGCACGGCGGACGCGTCGAGGTCGATCTCCCGGGTGCGCGAGCCGAACAGGCCGCGCCGGGGGGCCGCCTGCCAGCCGAGTCCCATTCGGACTGCGGTCAGCGTGCCCCCGTCGTTCTTCTGCAGATTGATGGCCTGACCCTTGGTCATGTTGACCGTCACGCGCTGTTCCCCTCTCGAACTGTCCCCTGTTGCCGCGGAGTCCGCGGATGAACAGAACCCTACGCAGCGGCACTGACAGCGCCGAACCCTGGGGCGGACTTTGTGTCGGTCTTGCAACACACCGCGCGTCTTTCGGGGTCCGACGCAGGCTGCGGGGCCGTCAGGCGATTCCCGCCTCCTTCATCTGCCGCAACTCCTTTTTCATCTCGGACACCTCGTCACGCAGACGGGCCGCGATCTCGAACTGGAGGTCCGCCGCCGCGGCGCGCATCCGTTCCGTCAGGTCCTCGATCTGCTGGGCGAGCTCGGCCGCAGGGCGGTCGGTCGGCACGGCGTCCTTGGCTTTGGCGGACTTGGCGGCGCGGGTCGCCTTGGCGCCCAGTGCGGGCACCGGGGCCTTGGCACCCTTGCCGTCCTTCGTCTTGCGGTAGCCGGAGCCGAGCAGTTGCTCGGTGTCGACGTCCTCGCGGGCGATCTGCGCGACGATGTCGTTGATCTTCTTTCGGAGAGGCTGCGGATCGATGCCCCGCTCCGTGTTGTAGGCGATCTGCTTCTCCCGGCGGCGATTGGTCTCCTCGATGGCCTTCTCCATCGCCGGGGTGATCCTGTCCGCGTACATGTGGACCTGGCCGGAGACATTGCGCGCCGCGCGGCCGATGGTCTGGATCAGGGAGGTCCCCGAGCGCAGGAAGCCCTCCTTGTCGGCGTCGAGGATCGCCACCAGGGAGACCTCGGGAAGGTCGAGGCCCTCGCGCAGCAGGTTGATGCCGACCAGGACGTCGAACTCGCCGGCACGCAGTTCGCGCAGCAGCTCGACGCGACGCAGGGTGTCGACGTCGCTGTGCAGATAGCGCACCTGGATGCCCAGTTCCAGGAAGTAGTCCGTGAGATCCTCGGCCATCTTCTTGGTGAGCGTGGTGACCAGGACGCGCTCGTCCTTCTCGGTGCGCTGCCGGATCTCGTGCACCAGGTCGTCGATCTGGCCCTCGGTGGACTTGACGACCACCTGGGGGTCGATCAGGCCGGTGGGACGGATGATCTGCTCGACGTGGCCGTCCGAGCGGGAGAGCTCGTAGTTGCCCGGGGTCGCGGAGAGGTAGACGGTCTGGCCGATGCGCTGCTGGAACTCCTCCCACTTCAGGGGGCGGTTGTCCAGGGCGGAGGGCAGCCGGAAGCCGTGGTCGACGAGGGTGCGCTTGCGGGAGGCGTCGCCCTCGTACATCGCGCCGATCTGCGGCACGGTGACGTGCGACTCGTCGATGACGAGCAGGAAGTCGTCCGGGAAGTAGTCGATCAGTGTGTTCGGCGGGGAGCCGGGTTCACGGCCGTCGAAATGCATCGAGTAGTTCTCGACCCCGGAGCAGGAGCCGATCTGGCGGAGCATCTCGATGTCGTACGTCGTCCGCATGCGCAGGCGCTGGGCCTCCAGGAGCTTGCTCTGCTTCTCCAGTTCGGCGAGGCGCTCCCCCAGCTCCTTCTCGATGTCGTTGACGGCGCGTTCCATGCGCTCGGGACCGGCGACGTAGTGGGACGCGGGGAAGACGTAGATCTGGTTGTCGTCGCTGATGACCTCGCCGGTGAGCGGGTGCAGCGTGGACAGGGCCTCGATCTCGTCGCCGAACATCTCGATGCGGACCGCGAGCTCCTCGTAGACCGGGAAGATCTCGATGGTGTCGCCGCGGACCCGGAAGGTGCCGCGGGCGAAGGCGACGTCGTTGCGGGTGTACTGGATGTCGACGAAGCGGCGCAGCAGGGCGTCTCGGTCGATCTCGTCGCCGACCTTGAGGTTGACCATCCGGTCCACGTACTCCTGCGGAGTACCGAGACCGTAGATGCAGGACACCGACGCGACCACGACGACATCGCGGCGGGTCAGCAGCGAGTTGGTCGCGGAGTGGCGCAGGCGCTCCACCTCCTCGTTGATCGAGGAGTCCTTCTCGATGTAGGTGTCCGACTGCGGGACGTAGGCCTCGGGCTGGTAGTAGTCGTAGTACGACACGAAGTATTCGACCGCGTTGTTCGGCAGCAGCTCACGGAACTCGTTGGCCAGCTGGGCGGCCAGCGTCTTGTTCGGCGCCATGACGAGCGTGGGGCGCTGGAGCTTCTCGATCATCCACGCGGTGGTGGCAGACTTGCCGGTGCCGGTCGCGCCCAGCAGGACGACATCCTTCTCACCTGCGCGGATGCGCTTCTCCAGGTCGGCGATGGCCGTGGGCTGGTCACCGCTCGGCTGAAAGTGGCTGATGACCTCGAAGGGCGCCACCGAACGTTCGATCTTGGATACTGGCCGCATGGATCCACCGTACGACCCCGCACTGACAACCGGGCCGGATCACCTGCTCTGCGGGGTCCTCGAGCGGCGGTAGGCGCGTTCCCGCACGGGGCGGACGGCCGGACGGCGGCCGGTGTGCACGGGGCCGGGGTGGGCCGGGACGCCCGGACGCCGGATCTCCGCCGGGCGCCGGTCGGGCTTGCCCACGATCATCTGCGGATCGAACATCACGACGACGCCCGCCAGACAGAGAAGGGCCAGAGGGCCGATCATCATGGGCGCGAGCAGCGAGGCCGCCGAGTCCCCGGCGGGGGTGCCGTCGGCGGGGCCGTGCAGATGCACGCTGAGCGCCGCCATACCCGTGTAGTGCATGCCGCTGACGGCCAGCCCCATGACGAGGCTCGCACCCACGCTCCAGAGGAATCCACGCACTTGCCCGGCGGCCCAGAGGGCGGCGATGGCGGCCACGACGGCGATGACGACCGAGGCGGAGACGGTGAGGGTGTTGTAGGCGAGCTTCCCGTTGAGCCGCATCCCGGCCATGCCCAGGTAGTGCATCGAGGCGATGCCCAGGCCGGTGACGGTCCCTCCGGTGAAGAGCGCGGTCCCGGTCGAACCCTGGTAGCCGACGATGAAGATCCCGGCGCCGACCATCAGGACCGCGACGCCCAGGCTCGCGAACGTCGTCGGCCGGTCGTAGTGGACGGGGCTCTCCTCGACCGTGAAACCCATCATCGCGATGAAGTGCATCGTCCAGATGCCGGAGGCGATCGCGACCGAGCCGAGCGCGAGCCAGCCGGCCCGCCAGGAGCCGCCGACGAGCACGGATCTGGCGGTGCAGCGCAGGCCCAGCGCCCCGCCCAGGCAGGCCATGAAATACGCCACCAGCGGTGTGACGAGTCCGTAGGTGAAGCCGTCGACCGTGCCTTGCATGCGCGGCTGCCTTTCCCGCCCTGTTACTCCTGGAACCGTCCGAAACACCCCCGCGGCCCCGACCGCCGGAGCGGACCGGGTTGAGGCAGAGAGTACGACCCCACCGGAATGGTCGAACGATAATCCTGCAAACAATCACGACCTCTCCCCAGTTGTGCGGTGACAGCGAGCGGACTTGGACAACTCCATTCAATCCGCGGCCATCTCCCTTCCCCCCTGTGTCGACTCTCTGCTGTCAATCTTGTGCTGTCCGTGATCGTCCGACGCGAGGAGAACGCATGCACGCGCGCGTTGCCGCCGCCACGACCGCCGCGCTTCTTGGGGGAGCCGTTCTGATACTGCCCAGCCCGCACGCCAAGGCCGGCGGCCGGACCACGGCACCGCTGGTCGTCGCCCACCGCGGCGCCTCGGCCTACGCTCCGGAGAACACGCTGGCAGCCGTCGACCGGGCGGCCGAGCTGGGGTTCGAATGGGTCGAGAACGACGTCCAGCGCACCCGCGACGGTCAGTTGGTCGTCCTCCACGACGCCTCGCTGGCGCGCACGACCGACGTCGAGGCGGTCCATCCCGGCCGGAGCCCTTGGAAGGTCAAGGACTTCACCGCGGCCGAGGTCGCCCGTCTGGATGCCGGGAGCTGGTTCGGCCCTCGGTTCGCGGGCGCGAAGGTTCCGACGCTGCGGGAGTACATGGATCGCGTCTCGCGCAACCATCAGAAACTCGTCCTGGAGATCAAGAACCCTGAGCTGTATCCGGGCATCGAGCGGCAGACGCTCAGGCTCCTGAGCAACCAGGGCTGGCTCGATCCCGTGCATCTGCGCGACAGGCTGATCGTCCAGAGCTTCAGCGCGGACAGTGTCCGGGCCGTGCACCGGCTGCGGCCCGGCATCACGACGGCCTTCCTGGGGACGCCTCCGGTCGCGCGGCTGCCCTGGTACGCGCGGTTCGCCGACCAGATCAACTCCGATCACCGCTCGCTCTCGTCCGACTACGTCTCGGCGGTCCACGCGCTCCACGGCCCGCACGGCCCGATGAAAGTCTTCGCCTGGACCGTGGACGACGCGGCCACCGCGCGGAGCCTGGCGGCCTTCGGCACGGACGGCGTCATCACGAACACTCCCGACGTGATCCGCGCGGCCCTGCGCTAGCGCGCCGTCGCCCGGGGCGCGGACGGGCTCCGGGCGCGCGCCCCGGGCGTTGTCAGTGGCGGGCCGTACCGTGGATCGCATGAACAGTCACGGGCGGTACGAGCAGCAGATCGTGTGGTCCGTCGTCGGCACGGACATCGGTCCGCTGCTCCTCGCCGCGACGCCCCACGGCCTGGTCAATGTCGTCTTTCACGCCTCGGACACGGTGCGCGACAAGGCGCTCGACCGGCTCGCGTCCCGACTCGGCTCCGAGCCGGTCGAGGCGCCCGGGTCCCCTCTGCTGGCCGAGGCGATACGCCAGGTCGAGGCGTACTTCGCGGGCGAGCGGCACGATTTCGACCTGCCGCTCGACTGGTCGCTGATCTCGGGGTTCAACCGCCAGGTGCTGCGTGAGCTGAACTCGGGCGTTCCGTTCGGTTCCGTCGTGGCCTACGGCGACCTGGCGGGGCGGGTGGGCGCGCCCGGAGCGGCCCAGGCCGTGGGGGTGGCCATGGGCTCGAATCCACTGCCGGTCGTGGTGCCCTGCCACCGGGTGGTCGAGAGCGACGGCGGCATCGGCGGCTTCGGGGGCGGTCTGGAGACCAAGCGGAAACTGCTGGCTCTCGAAGGCGTTCTCCCGGAACCGCTGTTCTGAGGTCGCCGCGGGGGCCGACGGCAAAGGGTGCGGTGGAGTGTCCGGTCCGCCGATCCTCAGAGACTGATGTGGTACGCCTTGCGCAGCGTCTCGTGGACGGTCCACGTCGTGCGGTCGCCCTCGCGCAGGAACGCCGCGTCGCCGGGACCCACCTCGATGACGTCGCCGCCCTCCACCTCGATGGTGGCACGGCCGCTGACTACCACGAAGAGTTCGTTGGCCTCGGTGTCGGTCACCACGCCGGGCGTGATCTGCCAGATGCCCCGCAGCTGCTTGCCGTCGGCGGACTCCCACAACACCTTGCCCGTCACGGCGGGATCGCCGGAGACGATCTGGGCCGGGTCCAGCGGCTCGGGTTCGATTTCGGCGTCGGGAATGTGCACAGCGAACGACGGCGTGGTGTGGGAGTACATGGTCATGAGCGGACACCCTAAGGGCTTGCCCTCCACTCGGTGCGCCGAGGGTCGCCCCGCCCGGCCGTGTCGAAGCCGGTTCGAAGGTCCCTCTCCCGCGCGTATGGAGTGCCCCTTTTTCTTTCCGAGGGCGGAGGAGGTACCCGACTTTTTCCAGGGGCGCAGGAGGTACCCGGGGCCGTTCGTGGAAGCCGGCCGAAGCGGCCGGATCGCCTGTCCGCACGACGACATGGCCGAGTCGTGGCGAGTTGTCCGTCGTACCGCCGGGGCGAGTGCCGTACGCCGCGGGTCGCAAGGGTTTGGCCGGGCGTGCCGCTCGCCAGAGATCAGGGAGGGAAACGTCGACCGACAACAGGAGGCAGGCGCGTGATCGTGACGTCCGAAGAGGTGCGGGAGGCGCTCGACGCGCGTCGGCCGGTGGTGGCCCTGGAGTCCACGATCATCGCCCACGGGCTGCCGCGCCCGCGCAATCTGCAGGTCGCCCTAGAACTGGAGGAGGTCGTCCGCGAGGAGGGCGCCGTACCCGCGACGATCGCCGTGCTCGACGGCCGGCCTCACGTAGGCCTGGACAAGGGCCAGCTGGAGCGGGTCGCGAACGAGGACGGCATCCGCAAGCTGGGCCACCGTGACCTGCCGCTCGCGGTGGCCGCGGGGGCGAGCGGGGCGACGACCGTGTCCGCGACCGCCCTTCTGGCGGCCCGCGCGGGGGTGCGGGTGTTCGCGACGGGAGGGCTCGGCGGTGTGCACCGCGAGTGGACGGTGACCCAGGACGAGTCCGCCGATCTGGGCCTGTTGGCACGTACCCGGATCACGGTGGTGTGCGCAGGGGTCAAGTCGATCCTGGACGTGCCCGCGACACTGCAGCGCCTGGAGACGCTGGGCGTGGCGGTGGCCGGGTACGCCACGGACCGGTTCCCCGGCTTCTATCTGTCCGACTCGGGGCACCCCGTGGACTGGACCCTCGACTCTCCCGAGCAGGTCGCGGAGGTGATGCGTGCCCAGGACGCACTGCACGCCCCCGACTCCTCACTCGTCGTCGCGAACCCCGTCCCCGAGGAGGAGCAGCTCGATCCCGTGCTGCACGCGCGCGTGCTCGCCGAGGCGCTGCGCGCGTGCGAGTCGGAGGGTGTGACAGGACAGGCGGTGACACCGTTCCTGCTCTCCTATCTGGTCCGGCACACGGACGGCGCGTCACTCGCCGCCAACCTGGCGGCGGTTCGTGGCAACGTACGCCTCGCGGGACGGATCGCGGCGGCCTGGGCGGGGGCGTGAGCGACACGGCCCGGGGCGTCCAGGCCGACGGTGGCGAGGCTGCCGACCGGGGCGGCCTCGCCGAAGGCGCTCTGCTCGTCGTCGGGGACGTGGTCACGGATGTCGTCGCCCGGCATCGCGGACCGCTGGCGGCCGGCACCGACACGGTCGCCGCCATCCGGACCGTGCCCGGCGGCGCGGGCGCCAACGTCGCGTGTTGGGCCGTGCACGAGGGCTGCGCCGACGTACGGCTGCTCGGCCGGGTGGGCGTCGACGCCGCCGGGTGGCACGAACGCGAACTCACGGCGAGCGGCGTGCGGCCGCTCCTGGTGACGGATCCGAAGGCGCCGACCGGGACGGTGATCTGTCTGGTGGACGGCGGTGCGTCGGCGGAGCGTACGTTCCTCACGGACAGCGGGGCGTCACTGCGGCTGGCACCGGGCGACTGGTCGCCCTCGCTGCTCGACGGGGTCGCGCGGCTGCATCTGTCGGGCTACCTGTTCTTCTCCGGGCCGAGCCGGGCTCTGGTGTCCGCGGTGCTGGAGTCGACGCGGGCGCGTGGTGTGCCGGTGAGCGTCGACCCGGCGTCGGCGGGATTCCTCACCGAGCTGGGCGTGGACCGCTTTCTCGAGCTCTGCGCGGGCGTGGACGTCCTGTTGCCCAGCCGGGACGAGGCGTGTCTGCTGACCGGGCTGCCCGATCCGGCCGACGCGGCCGCCAAACTGAGCCGCCATTTCCCCCTGGTCGTCGCCAAGCTGGGGAGTGACGGCGCCGTGGTCGCCCGTTCCGGATCCGTCCGGGCCCATGTCCCGGCGCTGCGGGCGACGCCGCGGGACACGACGGGCGCCGGTGACGCGTTCACCGGCGCGTTCCTCGCGGCACTGCTCATGGGCGCCGGCCCCGAAGAGGCGGCGGGGGCGGGGTGCGCGGCCGGGGCGAAGGCAGTGGAACGGGTCGGCGGACGACCGCCCACGGGAAGTGCCCGGCGAGACGAAGGGGAGACACGCGGCCGCTGAACGCCTCGGCCACGCGACGACGCGCACGTGCGACCGACCGGGCCCGCCGTCCTCGCCCCCGCTCAGTTCTTGCGCCCCCAGGCCGAGATCATCGGCGCGGTGGCCAGGTCCATGGACCCGGCGGCGACGTTCGCGAGGTGCTGGTCGATCTCCTCCTGGGTTGCCAGGCCCGCCGTGACGAGCTGGTCGCGGATCTGACGGACCGTGGCGGACTCCAGGGCCTCGCAGGCGGGTGAGGTGACGGGGAAGTACGCGTCGGCCTCCACACCCCGCAGCCCGGCGTCCCGGAGCAGCCTCGGGAGCTTGCGGCCGTAGGCGAGGTCGGCACCGCGATCGGCGAGCAGTGAGCGAAAGCCCTGGCGCAGCCTGTTCGCGAGCTGCTGCTCGGGGCCGTACTCCTCGGGGCAGAGCAGCGGCTGCAGGGCGGGATCCGCGTCCTCGACCAGGAGCCTGCCGCCGGGCCGCAGGGCTTTGACCATCGACTGCAACGCGCGCTCCCGGTCAGGCACATGGACCAGTACGAGCCGGGCGTGCACGAGGTCGAAACCCTCCCCCGGCGGTTCCTCGGCGCCCACGTCGTGGACGCGGACCTCGACGGGCGAGCGTGCCACGGAGGCCGCCCACGAGGTGTCGATGTCGGTGGCGACGACCTTCCCCGTCGGCCCCACCTTCTTGGCCAGCCAGGACACGACGGACGTGCCCCCCGCGCCGACCTCCCAGCAGCGCCAGCCGGACCCGACGCCGAAGCGCTCCAAGTGCCGGAACGTCGTGGGGTCGAAGAGGTTGGCGAGGGCCTCGAAACGCCGGCCTGCCTCCGTCTGCTGGTTGTCGAGGAGATACCCGTCGGCTCGCGTCATGAGGAGATCATCCCAGCCGACCTGCTCATCGCTGTTCGTCGACGCTCCCGTCGTCGGCACGGACATCGTGCGAGGGGTCCGTGCCGCCGCGTCGGGCCGAGCCCTCCGCGCAACGGAACGGAATGCTCCGTTCCCACAGGTTTTTCCGGTCTCCGACCAGGCCTGGCAGACTGGCGTGCCAGGCGCAAAGTGCGGCCCGGGGAGATCCACGCGAGGAGATCCAGATGTCCATGGCAGGGAATTTGCGGAGGGTGACGGCTCTCGGCGCGGTCGACGGTCTCCGCAGAGTGGCACGGCTGACACGGCGGAGCCGCCGTGTCGACCTGAGTCACCCCGCCCGGTCTCCGCTGGGCTCCTCGGTGGTGAACTGTGTGGCGTACCGGGACGGCGTGCGCATCCCCGAGGGCCGCGATCTGGTGGACACCGTGCAGCGGATCCGCAAGCGCGACGAGGGATTCGTCTGGCTCGGACTGCACGAACCGACCGACGTCGAGTTCGCGGGCATCGCGGAACTCTTCGACCTGCATCCCCTGGCCGTCGAGGACGCGGTGGAGGCGCATCAGCGTCCGAAACTGGAGTGGTACGGCGACACGCTGTTCGCGGTGTTCAAAACGGTCTGCTACGTGGAGCACAAGGAGTTGACGGCGACCAGTGAGGTGGTGAACACCGGTGAGATCATGGTGTTCGTCGGTCCGGACTTCGTCATCACCGTGCGCCACGGACGCCACGGATCCCTGGGCCCGCTGCGCGAGGAGCTGGAGTCCGACGCACAGCAGCTCTCCAAAGGGCCGGCCGCGGTCCTGCACGCGGTCGCGGACCATGTGGTCGACGAGTTCGTGAGCGTCGCGGACTCCGTCCAGGCGGACATCGACCAGGTCGAGGCCGACGTGTTCGCCCCGAACGGCGCACGCGCCGACGCGGGCCGCATCTACCAGCTCAAGCGTGAACTCCTCGAACTGAAGCGGTCCGTGGTCCCGCTCGCCCGGCCCGTCCAGGAGCTGGCGACCCGGCCGACCCGCGTGGTCGACCCGGAGATACAGGCGTACTTCCGTGACGTCTCCGACCATCTACTGCGGGTCACCGAGCAGATAGCCGCCTTCGACGAACTGCTCAACTCGATCCTGCAGGCGCATCTCGCGCAGGTGACGGTGGCGCAGAACGAGGACATGCGGAAGATCACGGCATGGGCGGCGGTCATCGCCGTCCCCACCATGGTCTGCGGCGTCTACGGCATGAACTTCGACAACATGCCCGAACTGCACTGGAGGTTCGGTTACCCCATCGTCATCAGCCTCATATCCGTCGGCTGCCTCGTCCTCTACCGAGGGTTCCGGCGCAACGGCTGGCTCTGACAGGCTCTGGCACCTGCCTCGCCGGCACGTCCGGCCGGTCGGTCGGGGTGGTGCGGGCCGGAGGACCGTCCGGTCAGCCCATCGCGCTGCCAGCGCCCCTCGCGTAGACACTCTCGACCCACGCGGCGAGTTGTTCGTCGTTGAGGTGCTGGGCGAGGTCGGCCTCGCTGATCATGCCGACCAGTCGTTTGTCCTCGATCACCGGAAGCCGGCGGATCTGGTGCCCCTTCATCTCCTGGAGGACTTCGCCGACATCGGCGCCCGCGTCGATCCAACGCGGTGTGCCCTTGGCCATCTCACCCGCGGTGATCTGCGCGGGGTCATGGCCCATGGCCACACAGCCGACGACGATGTCGCGGTCCGTGAGGATGCCGCAGAGGCGTTCGTCCTGGTCGCTGATGGGCAGCGCGCCCACGTTGAGCTCGCGCATCAGCTGGGCGGCGCGGTCCAGGGTCTCGTGGGCGGGGATCCACTGGGCACCACGGTGCATGATGTCTCCGGCGGTGGTCATGGAGTACCTCCCGGTGCCGGACGGCCGGCGCGGCGCGGAAAACACCGCTAGTCCCGGCGCCCTATATTCTCGCCGCGCCCCAGGAGCCACGCACCTGGAGATCCGTGGATCCGGCCCCCGGTCAGCCGTTCCAGGCCGGGTGGCGGGGGTCGTCCGCCCGTACCAGGACGTCGGCGGCGGCGTCCGGACCCACCTCCCTCTCGTAGAGGGCGAACGCGGGCAGGGTCCAGTGCTCCGCCTCGGGAGTACGGCGACGGAGGGCACCCGGAGAAAGGAGTATGTGGACGCTGAGGTCGAACGGGAACCAGTGACGCAGCAGGAGGGGGCCGTGGAGCAACAGGATTCCACCGGGCGGGAGTTGGACGTACGCACTGCGGGTGGCCCGGTCGGAGACGGGGTCCCGGAGGTCGGGCAGGACCCTGCCGTCGCCGCCCGGTTCGAGGGGACCGAAGACCTCGCGCCACAGGGCGCCGGTGTCGAACCAGCCGTCGTAATAGGCCTCGACGTCCTGGTGACCGTGTTCGAGCCGGAGCGACGCAGGACGCAGGAAGTCCTGCGTCCCGACGACCAGCGAGGGACGGCCGCGTACCCGCAGCGCCTCGAAGACGCGCTGGGCGAGCTCGCCGGTGCCGGCGGCCGGCGCTCCGTCGAAGGCGACGCGTGGCCAGGGGCTACCGTCCTGCGGTTTCAGGTCGAGCAGACGATCGGCGAGGTGGTCGCCGAGCCGTTCCCAGGTGATCGCTTCGAGTCGCACAGGCCCCATGATGCCGCGCGCGTGAGGGGACCCGGCCGGTGCGTCGGACCGCGAGCGGACGTGAAGGGCAGCGGGCCACCGGGGCGTGCGTCGTACACGGGTATCGCCCGACGACGTAGATGCGGCACCCGTCCGGGGAAGGAACCGCGTATGGCACCGATCGCTGAGCCCCCGCGCCGGAACGGACTTCTCGTCGTCCAGCCCCTCAGGAAGCGGCACTGTGTCGAGTGCCGGATCGGGCCGCTCCCGCTGCTGGTGCTGGAGGAGGGGGCGCCGCGGTGTCTGGACTGTGCAGATCTCGGACATCTGGTGTTCCTGCCGCGCGGCGACACGGCGCTGACCCGCCGATCGCGGGAGGGCAGCACGCTGTCGGCGGTGGTGGTGCGGTTCAACCGGCGGCGAGGGCGCTACGAGCGGCAGGGCGTCATGGTCGAGGAGGCGGCGCTCGCCCTGGCCGAGGAACGGTGCCTGGCGGACGCGGAGGCACGGCGGCGACGCCGGGCACGGGACGCGCGGCGCCGGGAGGCGGAGGACGTCCGCTTCACGGAGGCGTTCGCGCGGGAGATATCCCGGCTGTTCCCGGCCTGTCCGGCCGACCGGGCACGAGCGATCGCCGCACACGCCTCGGTACGCGGCAGCGGGCGGGTCGGGCGCAGCTCGGCGGGCCGCGCGCTGTCCGAGGCGGCGGTGACCGCGGCGGTCCGCGCGTCGGTACGGCACGTGGAGACCCCGTACGACCATCTGCTGATGAGCGGCGTCTCGCGTCACGAGGCACGCCGCCGGATCGCGGCGACGGTGGACACGAGGCTCTGGGAATGGCGCGACGACATCACCGCACAGGCGTGAGCGAAGGGGCACCCCGGTGCGGGCGCGGGTGTAGGAGCGAGGGCTCGCGGGGGGGGGGAACGCAGGAAGGCTCGAAGGCTCGCGCGGGGTAGGAGCCAGGTACGAGCGAAGGTTTCACGCGGGTGCGATCGGACGGTCGGCGGGCGTCGCGGGGCGTCGGCGGCGATGTGAGGAGACGGCTGGCGGCCATCGTGGGGTGGTCGGCCGGGGCGTGAGGGGACGGTGGGCGGGCCGGCCGAGACGGTCGCGCATGGGGGTGCGGCGCTCGGCCATGGCCGTTGTCGGCGTGGGGGATTTCGCTTGAGATGACAGCCGGCGCTGTGCAGGATCTTGGCTCCGGCCGGTTCGACACGGGAGTGGACATGATCGATGGACCGTATTTCGTGCTGACTCTGCTGGGGGTGCTCGGCTGTGGGCTGATGGCCGGGGTGTTCTGCGGCTTCTCGACCTTCGTGATGAGAGCCCTCGCCCAGCTGCCGCCGTCGCAGGGAGTCGCCGCGATGAACGCGATCAACGTCGCCGCGGTCCGTCCCCCGTTCATGGTGGTGTTCATCGGGTCGGCGGTACTGAGCTCGGTGCTGGCGGTGGTGACGTTCGTGCTGCTGCCGGACGACGGGACGGTGGAGTTGCTGCTCGGCAGCGCGCTGTATCTGTTCGGGGCGTTCGGGGTGACGATCGCGGCGAACGTCCCACGCAACGACGCGCTGCTGAAGCTGGACCCCGAGACACCGGAGGCCGCCGCCTACTGGCCCGTATTCGTGCGCCAGTGGACGATGTGGAACCACGTCCGCACCGCCGCCTCGGCCGCGGCGGCGGTGGCCTACACACTCGCCCTCGCCTGAGCCCTGCGTCCCTCCCCGCCCCGGTGCGTCGCGCCGCCCCGCCCGCGACCGCCCGGGTCCGAGTCCTCGGCTCGCTGTCGTCGGGATCCGAGCCCTCGGCCCGTTGTCGTCCGGGGCGGCGGCGGGTGCGCGGGCGACGTATCGTGGCTGGAAAGGACTGCTGCCCGGATTCCGTGGCCGAGGACGGCCCATGTCCGTGCGGCTGTACCCCCTCGTACGCGTCCATGAGGGAGACGGCCATGGCCGATCCCAAGGGTTTCATGACCACACCACGCCAGGAGTATCCGCGCCGGCCAGTCCCGGAGCGGGTACGGGACTGGGACGAGGTGTACGTTCCCGGAAGCCTGCTGCCGATCATCGAGAAACAGGCCGACCGCTGCATGGACTGCGGCATCCCCTTCTGTCACGACGCCTGTCCCCTGGGCAATCTGATCCCCGAGTGGAACGACCTCGTCTCGCGCGACGACTGGCGGGCGGCGAGCGACCGGTTGCACGCCACGAACAACTTCCCCGAGTTCACCGGGCGGTTGTGCCCCGCTCCGTGCGAGGCGGGCTGTGTGCTGGCGATCAACCAGCCGGCGGTCACCATCAAGAACGTCGAGGTCGCCATCGCCGACCGTGCCTGGGAGGACGGGTTCACACCGCCGAGTCCTCCGGACCGCCTCTCGGGGCGGACGGTCGCGGTCGTCGGGTCGGGGCCCACCGGGCTCGCCGCGGCACAGCAGTTGACCCGGGCCGGTCATACGGTGGCCGTGTACGAACGAGCGGACCGGATCGGCGGTCTGCTGCGGTACGGAATCCCCGCGTTCAAGATGGAGAAGCGGCATCTGGACCGCCGGCTGGCCCAGATGCGAGCGGAGGGAACCAAGTTCCGCACGTCGACGGCGATCGGAACCGACATCGGGGCGGCCGAACTCAAGGCCCGCTACGACGCCGTGATTCTGGCGCTCGGCGCCACCGCCTGGCGCGAACTGGACGTACCCGGCAGACAGTTGTCCGGCATCCATCAAGCGATGGAGTACCTTCCGCTGGCCGACCGGGTGTGCGAGGGGGATCTGGAGGTCTCCCCGTTGTCGGCGGCGGGCAGGCATGTGGTGATCGTCGGCGGTGGTGACACCGGCGCCGACTGTCTGGGGACGGCGGTGCGCGAGGGCGCCGCCTCCGTGACCCAGCTCGACATCTATCCGCAGCCGGAGGCCGAACGCGACGAGGACGCCGAGCCGTGGCCGACGTATCCGAAGATCTACCGGCTCTCCGCCGCACACGAGGAAGCCGGCGCGCTGGGCACGGCCCCCGCCGCCGACGCGGACGCCCGGCTCTTCGCAGCGTCCACCCTCCGGTTCGAGGGGGACGCGGACGGCCGGGTGCGCTCACTGCGTCTCGTCGAGGTCGACGAGGGGCGCCGCCCGATCCCCGACTCCGCGCGGACCCTGCCCGCCGACCTCGTCCTGCTCGCCCTCGGCTTCTCCGGCCCGGACCCGCACGACGGTGTGATCGACCAGTTGCGGCTGGAACTCGAGCCGCGCGGCACGATCGCCCGCGGCGCCGACTTCGGCACGAACGTTCCCGGGGTGTACGCGGCGGGGGACGCGGCGCGCGGGCAGTCGCTGGTGGTGTGGGCCATCGCCGAGGGCCGGGCGGTCGCCGCGGCGGTGGACCGGGCGCTCAGCGGGGCGGCCCGCTCGCGTCTGCCGGCACCGATCGGACCGTACGACCGCCCCATGACCGCGTAACACAGGCCGCGCACGCGGACCGTCGCACCCGTCGCACTCGTCGGGCCCGTCCCGCGCCATCGGACCGTCGCGCCATCGGACCGTCGCGCCTTGAGCGACCTACGGTTTGCGTGCCACCGCTCCGTATCCCGGGATGACCCCGTCGTCCTGACCCGGGACCGGTTCACCCAGTTCCGGGTGCCACTCGTGGACCACCGCGACGCCCGGCTCGACCAGGTCGAGGCCGTCGAAGAAGCGGGTGAACTCCGCGCGGGAGCGCAGGGCCAGGGTGACGCCCGCCGCCTTGAGCTTCTCGATCGCCGCGGCCGACTCCTCGGGAGTGAAGTCGGCGGTGGCGTGAGTGACCATCAGATAGCTGCCGGACGGCAGTTCGGACAGCAGACGGTCGACCAATGCGTGCGCGCCGTCCGCGTCGGAGACGAAGTGGAGCAGCGCCACGAGAGAGAGCGCCACGGGCCGCCCGAAGTCCAGGACCTTCCGCGCCCCGTCGAGGATGGCCTCCGGATCCCGCGCGTCGGCCTGGAGGTACTCGGTCGCTCCCGCGTCCGAACTGCGCAGCAGGGCTGCCGCGTGGGCCAGCACGATCGGGTCGTTGTCGCAGTACACGACCCGCGCGTCGGGCGCGACGGCCTGGGCGATCTGGTGCAGGTTCGGCTCGGTCGGGATGCCGGTGCCGATGTCGAGGAACTGCCGCACTCCGTTCTGGGCCAGCCAGCGTGTGGCACGGTGCATGAAGGCGCGGTTGACCCGGGCCATCACCGGCACCCTCGGGTCGAGGGCGAGCATCTGGCGGCCCATCTCCTCGTCGACGGGGTAGTTGTCCTTGCCGCCGAGATACCAGTCGTACATCCGCGCCGGATGCGGTTTGCCGGTGTCTGTTCCGGTCGGGGGCTGCCCGGTCATGACGGTCTCCGTAAGTCCGCGCCGTGGTAAGTGATCAACTCGGAACCAAATTCAGGGAAGTCGTGGAAAAGAGAAAGCAAGTCGTTCAGGAGAGAAGGAAGTCCGCCTCTCCTGCTTTCGCACCCTCGATGAAAGCGGTTATCTCGCCGGGCGTGTAGATCAGGGCGGGACCGTCCGGGTCCGCCGACTGGCGTACGGCGATACGGCCGTCGGCGAGTTTCATCGCCTCCAGGCAGTTGCCGCCGTTTCCTCCGCTCCACGGTTTGTGCCAGCCCTCGCTGCCCAGTTCACGGGCGGGCATTCCGTTGTAGATGCGCACGTTGCCTATTCGCGGGTTGATGCGTTCCGGCGTGACGCGTTCCATTCACAGCTCCTTGCGGAGATCCCGGAGGATCTCCTTCGTGCGATGTGCCGTAGCGGCTTGGGCCGCCATGCGGTCCATGACCTCCAGGTGGGTCGCCACCTCGGAACGCGCGTCCAGGTAGACAGCGCCGGTCAGGTACTCGCTGTAGACCATGTCCGGAAGTTCCGGCATGGCAAATCGGAACAGCACGAAGGGCCCGTACGTGCCGGGATGCGGACCCGAGGAGAACGGGATCACCTGCAACGTCACATGGGGCAGCTTCGTGGCCTGAAGCAACTTGTCGATCTGGGCGCGCATCACCTCGGGGCCGCCGATGGTGCGGCGCAGCACCGTCTCGTCCATCACCACCCAGATCCGGGGCGCGTCCTCACGCGTGAGCAGATTCTGGCGCTGCATGCGCAGCGCGACATGGCGCTCGATGTCCTCGGGCCTGGTCTGCCCGATGGCTCCCGCCTTCAGGACGCCGCGCGCGTAGTCCTCGGTCTGCAACAGGCCCGGAACGAAGTGCGGTTCGTAGGAGCGCAGCAGGGAGGCGGCGCCTTCCAGGCTGACGTGCATGGAGAACCAGTCGGGCAGGATGTCGTGGAACCGCTGCCACCAGCCGGGCTTGTTGGCGTCCTCCGCGAGCTGGACGAAGGCTTCGGCCTCCCGGTCGCCGACGCCGTAGGACTTCAACAGGAGCTGGAGGTACGGGATTTTGAGGGAGACCTCGGCCATCTCCATCCGGCGGACCGTCGCGGGGGCGACACGCAGGATCCGCGCGGCCTCCTCGCGCTTGAGACCCGCGCGTTCCCGCAGGTCCAGCAGTCGCCGTCCGAGAACGACCTGGCCGACCGTCGGCGCGGACCGCGGTTCGCTCACGTCCCACCTCCACTGAGTCCGGGCAGCCCGTTCGGCGCCGTCCGGGTTCTTCCTCGTCCGCCTCGACGATCCCAACTGGCGCCGCTTCGCTAGCTGTTGCCAGCAGTGTGCCACGCGCCCCCACAGCGTCACACGGCACTCTGCATTTTTCAGAGTGAGTCTTGCCAAGTGTTCGCGGCGACGCGATAGTGGCAAGCGTGATTCCGTCCGCGCCGTTAGGAACAGACGCCGCCGAAGACCGGTTCGGTCTCCGTGCCGCCATGGGGCAGCGCCCCCGTGCGGCCGCCGAGCGCCGGTTCCGCTTCGAGTTGGCCGCACACCCGGGCTCCGTGGCACAGGCGAGACGCCTGGCCCGGTCCCGCCTGGCCGGCTGGGCGGTGTGCGAGGACACCTGTGACGCGGCGACCCTCGTGGTCTCGGAACTGGTCACCAACGCGATCGTCCATGCCGCCGGACAACGCGTGATCTGCGAACTGCACGACGCCGACGACGTGGTGCGCATAGCCGTGTGTGACGAGGGGTGCGCTCCCGGCGAGCCGCATCCCTCCCCACAGCGGCCCGACGAGGAGCACGGGAGGGGATTGCTTCTCGTCGCGGCAGTGTCCAGGGCCTGGGGGGCCCAGGACACCGGGCCCGGTCTGCTGGTGTGGGCGGAGATCCCGCGCTCGGCAGACCGGGCCGAAAACACCCGGCGCGAACCGGGGGCGCCCGATCCAAGCTCGCCCGAAGCGGGCACCGGTCCGCGGGCGGACCTCGGCTGGAGCGCGAAGAAGCCCCCGAACGACGGTCGGGGCACCGGGGCGGAGGGATCCTGGGGGGCGGGAATCGTGGGGAACCCCCAGCCTCCCTCCGTCCGGAACGGGAACGGCGACGGGGATCGGCGGCGGGACGGGGACCCCTGTGGGGACGGGGATCCACGTCGGAACGGCGATCCCCGTCAGGCTGGGGAGGACCCGGGTCGGGAGCACAACCGGGAACAGGATCGGGATCGGGATCGGGAGAGCCTGTGAGTCGGACGTCTGCGGCGCGGGCCCTGAGCCTGGACACGCTGGTCCGCGTGAGCCGCGGACGGCGACAGCCCGGGCCGCCGAGGCGTCTCCCCGTTCCCGAGGACATGAACGTGCCGCTGGGCTGCGACGCGGTGTCGGTGCCCGCCCGCTTCGGCCCGTTGCTGCTGTCGCGGCTGCCTCGCGTGGGCTGCGTCTACGCCGACGGGGCTCACTGGTGGTGGATCGTTCCCTCCGACTCCGATGTCGCCCTGGAGTGGCCGACGCCCGCCCACTACGTCACGGGGGCGGTCGTGCTGGACGCACCTCGGATTCCCGGGCTCATCCACAAACCGGATAGTACGCTTCCGTATACCCCGCCGATCCCCTTGTATCTGGCGGTGTGCCAGGTCACGGGCACGACACCCGCCTGGTCACGCCCGATCAGCGCGTGAGGCTTCGGTACCGGCGGTCGCGGAGGCAGGTAGTCCCGTCTCCGGTGGAGACTGGTCCCGGCCTCTCAATCGACGCCGTCGGCACCGCCCACGACGACCAGGAACGCGTCGGAGGCGAGATCCATGACGACCTCCGCCGCCTGGCCCTCCTGGCGGCGCGCCTGCGCGAACTCCTCCGCGGGCCACGACCCGCGTGGTCCTCCTGCGGGAAAGCGCTCCAGCACCATTCGCCCGTTCACCGTCTACCTCCATGTCACGCCGCTGTGGAGAGTAAAACGCCTGCCATGGGGTGAACGGCTCTGGCAGTGACGGTACTGAGACGAAGTCCACACCGGGCGGCAGCAAAGCCGCGACGGACCCCGCGGGTCCTCTTTCTCGTCGTGTGAGCCAGTCACTCCGCCGGCCGACGCCTCAGTCGGTCCCTCTCGGGCGTCCCGTCCGTCCCGTCCCCGAGGCGTACGGCACCCGCGCCCCGAGCGTCACACCGCGACGGGCCGCGTGGGCACGGTCTGCAGTCCCGCGCGCTCGCGCCGCTCGGCCAGTTCGCCGAGGAGTTCGGCGATCCGCTCGGTGTGCCGGGGCGTGAGCCGGCCGGTGTCGTCGAGCTGCACGGCACACGCCGTGGTCGTGTCGACGAGCCGTTCCAGGGTGGCCGCGACCGCGTCGGTGCCCTCGGAGTGCCGTGCCAGGGCGGGGAGTTCGGCAGCGGCGAGATCGATCGCGGCACGGGCCTCGGCGAGCGCGCGATAGGCCTCACGGCGCAGCACCCAGCGGCCTGTACGGTCGCGGGCCGTACCGTCGCTCAGCACATGGGCGAGATAGACGTCCGCCGCCTCTCCGGCCCGGGTGAGCCTCGCCCGCACGGTCCCGCCACGCTGCCCGAGTGTCGGCAGATGTCCGACGAGCAGCACGATCGCGCAGGCCAGCAGGGTCTCCGCGATCCGGTTCCAGGAAGCCTGCGGCTCACCGCCGACCATCACCAGGGCGAGGACGAGGACCGTGACGACGGCGGTCTGCGCGGCGAAGTGCCGGGTGGCGACGGGGATGAGGGCGCCGCTGACCGCGACCAGCGCGACGAACCCCTCCGGCCGCGGCAGCAGAAGAGCGAGCCCCGCGAACACGACCGCGCCGAGGACGGTGCCGGCCGCACGGCACATCACGCGGGAGGCGAGCGGCCCCAGATCGGGCTTGACGAGGAAGACGGCAGTCGCGGGGAGCCAGTACCAGTGCGGGTGGTTGCCGTACCAGCGCGCGTGGTGCAGGGCCTGTGCCACGGCGACGCTCGCGCCGAAGCAGAGGGCGACCCGGAGGCCGTACTCGCGCCCTGCGGCACCGATCGCGGTGCGGACGAGGGAGGCAGCGGTACGCCGCCTGTTGTGCAGGGCGTTCCCGAAGCCCCGGTCGAAGGTCTCGGCGGCATGCAGCAGGGCTTCGTGGAGGGCGCGCAGCGCGGGCACGACGGGTGTGCCGCCGGGCGGTCCGGACCTGGCGCCGGGGACGGCGGGCGCCGGCAGCGGCCCGGTGGGGGCGCCGGTGCGGACCGCGACGGCGAGCCGCCGTGGGCCCTCCGCGGCCCGTGCGGGCACGGCCTCGCCCGCCCAGGCGAGCGCGGTCGCGGCCTCGGCGAGCGGCAGGGCGGCGGCGTACTGCGCGTGCAGCCGCCGCTCGGCAGCGGAACTGGCGTACCGCCGCAGCCGGGGCCCGTCGAGCGCGTCCTGCGCGTGGTCGAGGGCCGCGGTCAGCGCGACGCGCCGCCGGGTCGCGTCGGGTCCGCCCACGGCGAGCAGCAGCAGGGCGATGGCGTCGTACACACCGCCGACCGCGTCCCGCTCCCCGTCGAAGCGGTAGCCGCCGGTGTTCACCGCGGTCGTCGGCAGCGCCAGCCGCAGCGCGAGCAGCCAGCCGGCCCCGCCGAGGAAGAACAGCGCGCGCACCCAGCCCGGTTCGGGCAACGGCATCCCGGCCCCGATCGCCGAGGCGACCAGAAGCTGGGTACCGGCCCCGGAGGCCACGGGTCCGACGGCACTGACGGCTCCGGCGAGCAGTCCGAGCCCGGTGAGAACGAGGGTGAGCGCCACGGCGCCGGTGTGCTGTCCGGCGTACGAACCGATGAGCAGACCGGTGGCTCCGGCGAGGGCCGGTACCCCGAGCCGTTCGACGGCGACCCGTCGGCTGCCCGGCCGGTCGTTGATCCCCGTCAGCATGGCGCCGAGGGCGGCGATCACTCCGAGTGAGCTATGCCCGCTCAGGACGGCCGCGAGCAGTAGCGGCCCGGAGGCCAGCGCACCCCGCACGACCGCGTTCCAGGGGACCGGTCCGCGCTGGGCGCGCAGGGCATGGGCGAGCCAGGGCGGTACGGCGAGGGGAGTGATGCGCACGGGGCTCCTGTCGGGCGAGGGCGGGTGCCTTCGGGCGACGTCGGCCGGGCTCGTGTCGTTACCAGGGTAGTGCGCGTCGTCCCCGGACAGCGAACGCGCGGATTTCCACGACGTGACATTTCACGGGGGGGACGGACGTAGCGGGCTTCGGAAGCAGCTCAGGGGAGACGGACATGACGAGCTGCGGGAGCAATTCACGGGCGACTGGCGTGAACAGCTTCGGGAGCATTCACGGGAGACGGACGTGGTGAGTTTCGGGAGGGAGGAGGAGCGGGTCCGAGGGCGTAGCCGGCCCCCGGACCCTGAGATGCCGCCATGTCGCACGCCGGCACGCTTGAGAACCCAGGTCAGTCGTTATGTCGCCGCGTCCTGCCTTTGGACCACCACGCATCGAGCTGCGCGGACTGGACTTGAACCAGCATCTCGGCGTACTGGGGCCTGGGCCCGGTCGATCCGGCGATCGGCGGCGAATGCTGAGTCTGGAGCAATAGTCTGAGATTGATCACGGTCTGCCTCTGCCGAGTTGGGCTACCGCGGCGCGTGGACACTCCGTGGATCCGGAGTGCCGCTTGGTGCCGCGGGGAGGACTCGAACCTCCACTGGAACCGTGCATTCACGACAAGCCTCAGGTTCAGCTTGCGCTCCTCGCGCACCCCGGCCGCGGTGCGTTGTGGCCGGGGAGTTCAAAGGCTACCCCTGTGCGAACAGGTAGCCGAAGACAGCCTCGCCGACGCGCTGGTCGACGACATCCGCGCCGTTGGCCTCCTCGCGGGCGAACTTGACCGCCTGCTGCAACTTCTCGACACGGTCGAGGAGTTCGTTCACGCGCCGCGCGGGCAGGGCGCCGGAGAACTTGACGGTCGTCCAGTACCCGACGGGGATGTCCTCGTAGTACACCTCGACCTGGGCCGGGTGCTTCTCGGTGGCCTCGGCCTTGACGTGGTTCCGCGGGACCTTCTTCGTACGAAGGGTCCGCACCGGCTCGGTCTTCCAGGCGTCCGTGGAGGGATCCCTCACCCAGGACTCGGAGGCGTCGAGGACGGGCAGCTTCCTTACGAAGGTGTTGAGATCGGTGAGCTGCTTCTCGAGGAAGAGCAGATAGGACACCGGCACCTCGGCGACGAGTACGCGCCCGTCCACCACCACATCGGCCCTCGCCGCGCAGTTGGCCCAGTCCTTGGTGGCGGTCACGTCGAACAGCCGCGTCAGGGTCGCCGCGGTGGCCCGCAGCACGTCCTCGGCCTGCACCTGGACCCGGGTCGACTCGGGCGGCAGCTGCTCGCCCTCCTCGTCCTTCGGCTGGTACGTCCGCGAGATGCCCGCGAGCAACGCGGGCTTCTGCAGGCCATGATGAGCAGCCGTCAGGTCCTGATGGGACTTGGACTTGATGCCCTTCTCCACTGCGATGATCTGATTGAGTTTCGCCACGTCGGTGACCGTAGCAGCGACGACGGGGATCACTCGAGGGATTATTCGCCCGGGACGGGCCCAGCGTCTCCGCCCCGCGTCGGTTCGCCCCATGCCCGTCCGCCGCACGCCCGTCCGCCGCGCGTCGGTCGGCCGCGCGTCGGTCGGCCGCGCGTCGGTCGGCCGCGCGTCGGTCGGCCGCGCGTCGGTCGGCCGCGCGTCGGTCGGCCGCGCGTCGGTCGGCCGCGCGTCGGTCGGCCGCGCCCGGCGCGCCGTCGACGGTAATAGAGGTGCGCGGGCCCGTGCCGGACCCGCATCATCGGCAGGTTGTCCGCCACCCGTCGGCGGACCCCACCCACAGGAGCCCCCATGGTCCAGCGCGTCACCGTTCCCAGCCTCTTCGCGCCGCCCGTCTACGCGCACGCGTCCGTCGTCGAGGCGGGGACGAAGCTCGCCTTCCTCGCCGGGTCCGTGCCGCTCGACGCCGACGGGAAGCTGGTCGGCGCGGGCGATCCCGTACGCCAGGCCGAACAGGTACTGGCCAACCTCGACGAGCAGCTGCGCGCGGTGGGGAGCGACATGGCCCATGTCGTGTCGACCGACGTGTACGTCGTCAGCGGTGAGCCCGCGGTGCTGTCCGCGGTCTGGAATGTCGTCGAGGCCTCGGGGCTGAGCATCGGCCCGCACTCCTCGACCCTGCTCGGCGTGGCCTGTCTCGGGTACACCGGGCAGCTCGTGGAGATCACGGCGACCGCCGTCGTCCCCGAGGCCGAACCGACGGCCGGCAGTGGGCCCGGCCGCGCCTGACACCCGCGGAACGC
The DNA here is from genome assembly GCF_036226925.1 of Streptomyces sp. NBC_00659. Lineage (NCBI taxonomy): Bacteria > Bacillati > Actinomycetota > Actinomycetes > Kitasatosporales > Streptomycetaceae > Streptomyces > Streptomyces sp. NBC_00659. Next base: position 2,694,962 of record NZ_CP109031.1, read on the forward strand.
TCACGGGGAGCGCGTCGTCAGCCCCGCGGACTCCGCCGCCGCGGTCAGGACCTGCCTCAGCATCGCCGGCGTGAGGCGCCCGGTGAAGGTGTTCCGCCGGCTGACGCACCCGAACAGCTCGACGGAGGCGGGGGCGGTATCGATGTCGGTGCCGATACCTGTGCCGATACCCGTGTCGTCCGGTTCCGGCCGCCGTACGAGCGTCACCCGCGCCCCGTGCGCGAACACCGGACGTGGCCGGGGCACCGTCCAGCCCGCCTCCGCGAGGGCCGGCAGGGCGGCCCCCCAGCCGAAGGCCCCGAGGACGACCACCGTGCGCAGCGTGGGCCGCAACAGCCCCAGCTCCCTGACGAGCCAGGGCCGGCAGGTGTCCCGCTCCTCGGGCGTCGGCCGGTTGGCCGGTGGCGCGCAGTGCACCGGAGAGGTGACACGCACCCCGTACAGCTCCAGTCCGTCGTCGGCGCTCACCGAGGTGCCCTGCGAGGCGAGCCCGATGTCGTGCAGCGCCGCGTACAGCACGTCACCCGACCGGTCCCCGGTGAACATCCGCCCGGTCCGGTTGCCGCCGTGCGCGGCGGGGGCGAGCCCGACGACGAGGAGGGACGCGTCCGGCGGCCCGAACCCGGGCACCGGACGCCCCCAGTACGTCTGGCCGGCGAAGGCGGCACGCTTGGTGGCGGCCACCTCTTCGCGCCACGCGACAAGCCGTGGACAGGCCCGGCAGCCGGCGATCCGCCCGTCGAGCACGGTGAGATCGGCGGAGCGGGCCGCGCCTTCCGCCGGAACGCCGTTGTCCACATCACCACGGTACGACCGCCCTACACGCCTACACCGCCATATACGACCGCCGTACGACCGGCCGGCCGCCCGTGCCCGATCCCACTGCTCGGCACTCCCCCGCTCCGTTTCCCGGCCCCTCACTCCCACCGGCGGCTAAGTCATCTCCGCTCCCAGCGCCAGGAACCCGCAGATCAGCAGGAAGAGGAGGGCGAGGAGGGGCCAGATGAAGCGCAGGTACTTGTCGTAGCCGACCTTGGCGAGGGCGACGCCTCCGATGGTGACCGCGGTGGTGGGGACCCAGAGGTTCATCCAGCCGCTGGCGGCCTGCCACGCGGTCACGACGACGGCCCGGGAGACGCCTGCGAAGTCGGCGAGCGGGGCGAGGATCGGCATGGCGAGGGTCGCGTGGCCGGAGGTGGAGGGGATGAGGAAGGCCAGCGGCAGGTTCACGATGAAGACGATGATCGCGAAGAGACTGGAGGAGGTGCCCTCCACGATGCCCTCGATGGAGTGCAGAACCGTGTCGGTGATCTTCGAGTTGTTCATGATCACGGTGACCCCGCGGGCCAGCACGATCACCAGCGCGGGCGAGATGAAGTCCGCGGCGCCCTGCACGATCGTCGCGCTCAGCTTCTGCTCGCCCATCCGCGCCACCACCCCGACCAGCACCGCCGCGCACAGGAACAGCGCCGCCAGCTCCGGGAAGGACCAGCCGAGCTCGAACCCGTACGGCCGCGCGTCCGCCTCGCCGGTGAGCGCGCTGGACCACGGCACGACGGAGAAGATCATGAAGGCGAAGACCAGCGCCGTGGTGCCGAGGACCGCCTTGTGCAGACCGGTCAGCTCGGGAACCTCTCCGGCCTCGTCCTGGGCGTGCTCGCGGTCACCCGGCAGGAACCCGGTGATCGAGCGGTCGGGGCTCCGCTGCACCCGGCGCGCGTACCGGATGACGTACCCGATCGTGACTGCCGTCAGCACGACCCACATCACGAACCGCAGCACGATGCCGTCGCCGAGCGAGATGCCGGCGGCGGACGAGGCGACGCCCGTCGCGAACGGGTTCACCGTCGAGCACAGCACCCCGATGCCGGCGCCGAGGATGATCGTGCCGACCGCCACCATCCGGTCGTAGCCGAGCGCCAGCATCAACGGCACGATCAGCCCGTAGAACCCCAGGGTCTCCTCGGCGAAGCCCTCCACCGTGCCGAGCACCGAGAACACCAGCATGATGCCCGCGATGAGCATCGCTCCGCGCGTGCGCAGCCGGTGGGCGAGGAGGCCGATTCCCCGGTCGAGGGCACCCGTCGCGAACACCACCGTGATGAACGCCCCGATGGCGAGGACGAAGAGGAACACACCCGCGCTGCCGTACAGTTCACCGGCGAAGTCCGGCCCGACCTGCGCGGTCTTCTCGTCCAGGATTCCGTAGAGGCCGTTGACGGGCGAGAGGAAGAGGTCGTTGAGGCGGTCGACGAAGCTCTGCCCCGAGTCGACGCGGTGATACGTGCCCTGGATCGGCCTGCCCTCGGGCGTGCGGTCGTACTGTCCTGCCGGGATCAGGAACGCCAGTGCCCACACGGCGATCGTGACGATCGCGAGGACGGTCAGCGCGCTCGGAAACGTGAACCTGTGCTGGTGCGGCGGCTCTTCTGTGCCGGCCGGCTCGGTGCCGGTCGGCGTGGTCACCGGACGGTCCCGTCCCGGGTCACGCGCTCTGCCCCGCTCCCGCGCGGAAGCCTGCCGCGTACTCCCTTACGAAGGCACACATCGCCACGACGGTGTTGCGCAGCTCCGAGAAGAGGACGCGCTCGTTGGGTGCGTGCAGGTTGCACATGCTGTCCTGCGCCCCGAAGAGCAGCACCTCGGCGTCGGGTGCGGCTCGTGCGAGCCCGTTGACCAGCGGAATCGATCCACCGGTCGCGATGTACGCCACTTCCTCGCCCCAGGCCTCGCGCAGCGCGGTCAGCGCGGCGCGATAGGCGGGGCCGCCGGTCGAGGCCTTGTAGCCGGGGCCCGTGTCGCCCGGTGTGACAGTGAGCGGGACGCCGAAGGGCCGCAGCGAGCGCAGGTGGTCGACCAGCTTGGCCCGCGCCTCCTTCGCGTCCTGGCGCGGGTGGAAGCGGAGATTGAGCTTGGCACGCGCGTACGGGACGACGGCGGAGGCCGCGTGTTCGACACTCGGCGCGTCCAGGCCGATCACCGTGATCGCGGGCCCGCTCCACAGCCGCTCGCCGAGGCTTCCGCTGCCGATGAGCGGGACTCCGTCGCAGACACCGGCGAGTTCACGGAATTCGTCCTCGGTGTACGTCGTTCCGCTCCACTCCTCACGCCGCAGCCCCGCGACGGCCACATCGCCCTGCACATCGTGCAGCGTGGACAGGGCGGTCAGCAGCACGAGCAGGGCGTCCGGCGCGGCACCGCCGAACTCCCCGCTGTGCCGGGGCTCCTCGAGGGTGCGCGCCTCGACCACGACCTCGGCCGCACCGCGCAGCGCGGTGGTCAGGGTGGGGCTGCCGGGGCGGAGATTACCCAGGTCGGCGATGACCATCGCGTCGCACGCGAACCGCTCGGGATCGCTGGGCGGATAGTCGTCGAAGGGACTGCCGTACTCCTCCTGCCCCTCGAAGACGATCTTCACCCCGACCGGCGGCCGCCCCTCGTACGCCCGGAGCATCCCCAGATGAGCGATCACGTTGGACTTGTCGTCGGCGATCCCGCGGGCCCGGAGACCGCCCTCGACGGGGGTCGGCTCGAAGGGCGGCGACAGCCACAGTTTCTCGTCCCCGGGCGGCTGCACGTCGTAGTGCGAGTAGAGCAGGACGGTCGGCGCGGCCGGGTCCGGCGGCGGGATCTCCCCGAAGATCACGGGGGCGGTGCCGGGAAGATCGATGCTCTCGACACGCTCCACTCCGGCGTCCCGCAGCATGCCCACGAGGAGATCGTGGGCCTCCCGCACCGGCTCGGCCGGGAAGCCGGGGAACGCGACGGAGGGGATGGCCGCGAGGCGTTCCAGATCGGCGCGGAGGCCGTCCATCAGCGCGTCGACCTTCGCTGCTGTCTCCACCCTCGGTCCCCTCTCCTGTTCCCCGGACGGCTTCACCGACAGCCTCCGCCCGCCCCGGAAGCGACGCATCCGGTGTGGTCCGTGCGATGGAAAAGGCATGCGGTGTCCCGAGCCGCGGGCACTAGAGTCGGGTCATGGCTTCTCAGGGTGCTGACGGGGAGATGAAGGGCGCGGGGCCCGAAGGCGGGCGCGGCGCGAACGCAGGGAGGACCGGCACGGCCGGTCGCGGCACGAACGCCGGGAAGACCTCCACAGCCGGCTCAAGGACCGACTCCGGGACCGAGGCCGAGTCCGGGGCCGAGTCCGGGACTGGCTGGACCGGCTCCAGGGCTTCTGCCACGGCGGCCTCCGGGACCGGCCCCAGGACCGCTTCCGGGATCGAGTCCGGTGGCGCCTCCGGGACCGAGTCCGTGACCGACTCCGATGCTGCTGTCACGGCGGCCTCCGCGACCGCTGGCGCCGTCAGGGCCGCCGTCGCCGCAGGGCCCGCCGGGGGCGAGAGTGTGCGGGTCGACGCCTGGATCTGGTCCGTCCGTCTCGTCAAGACCCGCTCGATCGGTGCCACGGCCTGCAAGGGCGGTCATGTTCGGGTCAACGGGGAGCGCGTCAAACCCGCGTACTCGGTCCGCGTCGGCGACGAGGTGCGCGTGTGGCACGAGGGCCGCGAACGGGTCGTCGTCGTGAAGCGCGTGATCCGCAAGCGGGTCGGCGCACCCGTCGCCGCCGAATGCTACGTCGACAACAGCCCGCCGCCTCCGCCGCGCGAGGCCGTGGCTCCGGCGGGTGTCCGGGACCGGGGCGCGGGACGCCCGACCAAGCGGGACCGTCGCGACATGGAACGCCTGCGGGGAATGCAGACGGGTTCGTCCGGCCCCGTCCGAACCTCGGGCCCCTCCACGGGACCGACCGGCTCGACCAAGTCCCCGGGCACGACCGGGTCCGGAGGCTCCTCCCGCCACTGAACCCTCCCCGCGCCCGTCACATCCCCCTCCCTGTCCCACCTCCGCCTCCGGTTCGTCGAGCCGCCCTGGTTCATCGAGCCGCTCTGGTTCGGCGAGCCCCGGTTCGGCGAGCCGCTCCGGCACCCGTCTCGGCTTCCCAGCCGTCCGGAACGCGGCCGCACCGAGGCACCGGCCGACTCACCGGTACACGGGCCCACTCACCGGTCGGCGCACCGGTGCACGGGCCGACTCCCCGGCGGGCGTACGGCATCGAGGGCTCCCCCGTCCCGGAGGAGCCCTGCGTCCTTGCTGTGCCGTCACGCCCGGCGTCCGGCCCGCCGGCGTACCAGGCGGAGCAGTTCGGTCGTGTGGCCGCGCCTGGCCCAGGCGATCAGGCCGAGCGGCAGCATCAGGATCAGCGGGGTCGCCACGTACGGGCCGTGGACGACGGTGACGTTGACGATGAACGCACCGACCATCAGAGCGCTCAGTGCCAGCGCGGCCACCGAGTCCAGCAGCGGGATCAACAGGGCCAGGCCTCCGGCGAGTTCGAGCGCGCCGATGATGTACATGCCGGCGTGGCCCCAGCCCAGCTTGTCGAACGACTCCGTCGCCGAAGGGTGGGCGATCAGCTTCGGAAGGGCACTCGCGAACGCGTAGAAGAGGCCGAGGACGACCTGGAGGGCGGTCAGGGAGATCCGGGCGGCACGGGAGCGGGGCCTGAGGGCGGCACGGGTGGTGGTGAGGGGGACGGCGGTCTCGGACACGGTGGTCTCCTGTGGGAAGCGGTGGCTGCTTTCACAGAGGTAGACCTGGGGCCTGCCGGGAACTCATCGGCGCTGAACGGGTTTTGTCGCGCCCGGCGGCCGCCGCTCACCCCTTCACGGCCCTCACCTTCACGGCCCTCACCCATATCCCGTCGTCCGTCAGATACCGGTCGACCTTGAGCCCCGCCTCCGCCAGCGCCTCCTCGAATGCCTCCTTCGTCAAAGGGCGGGACAGAAACGTCTGGGTCCAGGTGGCGTCCGGGAACGTGTACTCCGCGCGCACCGAGTCGACCCCGTCCCCCACCGGCTCGGTGGACAGGATGCGCACGACGAATCCGGACGGGTCGGCGCGCTCGCGCGGAACATCGGTGTGGTAGTTCTCGCCCTCGCGCTGGATCAGCACACAGCCGTCGTCCGCGACATGGCGGGCGCAGGTGTCCAGGAGTGCCCGTCGCACCCGGACGTCCCCGGCGTGCACGAGGAACGACGCCAGCAGCACGACGTCGAACGTCTCGCCGAGGTCGAGGTCCTCGATGCTGCTGCGTATGCGGCGCGCCCCTCGGACGTGCTCCAGCATCTCGGCGGACTCGTCCACCGCCGTGACCGCGAAACCGAGTTCCAGGAGCGGGTGGGTCATCCGGCCGACCCCGCTGCCCAGCTCCAGGATGTGGCAGGCGGCGGGTACGGCCGCGGTGATGATGTCCGGTTCGGTTCCGACGGGCAGACGGGTGTAGAGCTCGACCGCGCAGCCGTCCGGTGTGATGGCACCCGGTCCCGTGCCCTCGTATCCCTGACGCATTTCGATCCTCATACCCGTCCAACGGACGGCTTCCGCAAGCCCGTTCCTCTCCCCGGTCACTCGTTCGGGTGACATGTTCGAGGGGCATCCGTCCGAGTCCGGGGTCCGGCGGGAGGGACTACAGCGCGAACCAGCCCCGTCCTCCGTACCAATGCCCGCCCGCGCGCAGATGATCGACCACCGCGCGCTCCACACTGTTGCGCCGCGGCAGTTCGTCGAGCGGGAGCTCCGGATCACCGAAGACGAAGCCGACGGGCATCGTGTCGTCCGGGGTCCTCTCCTCGTGCACCAGGTGGAAGCGGTCCTGGAAGCGAATGATGTTGGAGTCGGCCGGCAGATAGCGCTTGAGCTGCGGGTCGAGCAGCCAGGAGTCGCAGACGGCTGTCCCGTGGCGCTCCTCGGGGTAGTGGCAGGCGAAGAACTCCCGCGCCAGGGCGAGCGAACGGTCGCACGCGGCCGGGGAGAGCGGGCCGCGGAAGTCGGCGATGTGCAGGCTCAGGCAGGGGGCGCCGGGGTCCAGGGCCTGCCCCGCCGCCTCGGCGGCACCTGCCGTGCGCCGCCCCAGCAGGACGCGCTGGAACTGGAGCCGGCCCAGCTGGAACAGTTCGCCGTGGAAGTGCAGGGCGATCCACCAGGGGAACAGCAGTCCGGGGCCGCCGGCCCGTCTGTGGTGCACGGACACATGACGGCCGAGGTCGGCGAGTGTGCGCCGCGAGACGTCCTCGGGCACCCCGCGCTCCCGGTGATGGGCGCGGACGTACGGAAGCGCCGCTATGAAGACGTACAGAGGGAAGCAGCGCCCGAGAAGTCCCGTCGTCGCGGGAAAGACGGGCGGCTCCCAGCCCTTCCCTATGTCCCCCATGTCCCGCACGAAGCGGGTGACGCAGCGCGCGAGGAGGGTCATGGCCTCCGGATCGGCGGCGAACCGGGCCCGCAGCGCGACGAGTTCGTTGATGTGTTCATGAGGCACGGACAGGTCGAGCAGGATGTCCGGCAACGCGTCGGCGTCCGGGAGCGCCGCTTCCCGAAGATCGGAACTCTCGCTCTCCAGGTCTCGCAGCCACTCGGCGGTCCTCGCGTCCGCCCGCAGCGTCCTCAGCAGCACCGTCGCCTCCCCCGGCGGCCGTCGCCCGACCGCTCTCCCTTGGTGAACGTGCACCACGAAGAGTACGTTTCCTCGTAGGAGTGGTGATCCTGATGCGTACGGGCAGTGAACCGGTGACAGCGCGCAGTGCTCTGCGCATGCGCTTCTGGCTGAGCGTCTGGGGCCTGATCTGGGCCGTCTTCGGGACGGTCGCGTTCATCCTGGTGGGGCGGCCGGGGTGGGCGGCCGCGTGTGCCGCGCTGTGGGTGATCGTCACGGTCGACATGACCATGATCCTTCGGCACATCAGGCAGGGCCCGCACTACCAGCCGGGCCGTGACGTCCCACCGTACGAGCCCGTGGACGACCGGCGCGTGTACCGGCCGCCGGAGCGCCGCCGGCCGTCGAGGCCGTCGCACCCCTGAAACCTCCGAGCGGCCGTGCCGATGCGCGTCGACCGTGCCGATGCGCGTGAAACGGCGGAGCGGCCGTGCCGCTCCGCGCGGACGCGCTACACGTCGAACCGCGCCGCCTGCAGATACTGCGGCTGCGGGTCGAGCGCGGCCGCCAGTCTGAAGTGCCGCTTCGCCTGCTCGGGGCGCCGCTGGCGCTCGTAGGTCCGGGCGAGCGCGAAGTGCGCGAACGCGTTGTCGGGCTCGCGCTCCAGGACGATCGTGAACTCCAGCTCTGCGGGCCGCAGTTGCGCGGCGGCGAAGAAGGCACGCGCGCGCAGCAGCCGGGCCGCGGTGTTCTCCGGGTGTGCGGCGATGACAGGGTCGAGCAGCTTCACCGCACCCCGCGGGTCACGCGCGGCGAGCAGCTGCTCGGCGGCGCGGAAGTCGATGACATGCGTCTCGGGAGTTCGTCCGATCGATCCGCTGGTCTCGGGCACGGCAGAGTCCTTCCCTCGCTGGAAGGGTTCAACGCCCCTCCGGAGGGACGCTATTCCGGGCGCCGCTCCTGGGGGTGGCGGGCTCTGCGCACGAGATCGACCCATACGTCCCGTACGCGCCGCTCCAGTGTCTCCAGGGGCACGTCGTTGTCGATGACGATGTCCGCGATCGCCAGACGCTTGTCGCGGGAGGCCTGTGCGGCCATGCGCGCGCGGGCGTCCTCCTCCGTCATGCCGCGCAGGCGGACGAGACGGTCGAGCTGGGTCTCGGGGCGGGCGTCGACGACGATCACGAGGTCGTACAGCGCGGCCAGGCCGTTCTCCGCGAGCAGGGGTACGTCGTGGACGACGACGGCGTCCTCGGGCGCGGCGTCCTCGAGGGCCCGCGAGCGGGCACCGACCAAGGGGTGCACGACCGAGTTCAGGACGGCGAGCTTCGCCGGGTCGGCGAAGACGATCGAGCCGAGCTTCGGCCGGTCCAGGCCGCCGTCCGCGGCGAGGATCTCCTCGCCGAAGGCGTCGACGACCGCCGCCAGCCCGGGAGTTCCGGGCGCGACGACCTCCCGCGCGATCCTGTCCGCGTCGATCAGCACCGCGCCGTGCGCGACGAGCAGCCGTGACACTTCGCTCTTGCCGGCGCCGATACCACCGGTCAGGCCCACCTTCAGCATGCCCCGCAGCTTAGGCCCTGCCACTGACAGGCTCTCCGCCCGGGAACCCGGAAGTCCCGGGAGCCCGAAAGGGGGTCAGGCGTCTCCTTCGCGTTCCGCCAGGAAGCGCTCGAACTCCTGGCCGATCTCGTCCGCCGAGGGGATGTCCACCGGTTCCGCGAGCATGTTGCCGCGGGTCTCGGCGCCCGCGGCGGCGTCGTACTGGTGCTCAAGGCCCTGGACGAGCGCGACGAGTTCCTCGTCGCCCTCCTGGATCTGGCGGTCGATCTCCGTCTGGGTGCGGTGCGCCTCGGTCCGCAGGCCGTGCGCTATCCCGGGGAGCACCAGGCCGGTCGCGGCCGTGATGGACTCCAGGACGGTCAGCGCCGCGTCCGGGTACGGGGAGCGCGCGATGTAGTGGGGCACATGCGCGGCGACACCGAGAACGTCGTGACCGGCCTCCATGAGGCGGTACTCGATCAGCGACTCGGCGCTTCCGGGGACCTGCGCCTCGTCGAAGGGGCTGCGGTGGCCGGGCACCAGGTCGGTGCGGTTGCCGTGCGGGGTGAGGCCCACCGGGCGCGTGTGCGGGACGCCCATGGGGATGCCGTGGAAGTTCACGCAGAGGCGGACTCCGAGCCGCTCCACGATCTGCTGGACAGCGGCGGCGAAGCGCTCCCACTCGGTGTCCGGCTCGGGGCCCGACAACAGCAGGAAGGGCGCGCCGGTGGCGTCCTGCACGAGCCTCACCTCGAGGGTCGGCTCCTCGTACTCGGCCCAGCGGTCGCGCTTGAACGTCAGCAGCGGACGGCGGGCGCGATAGTCCACGAGCCGGTCATGGTCGAAACGGGCCACGACCTGGTGGGGCAGCGAGTCGAGCACCCGGTCGACGATCTGCTCGCCGGTTTCGCCCGCGTCGATGTATCCGTCGAAGTGGTAGAGCATGACAAGACCGGCCGACTCCTGGGCGAGCGCCATGTCGACCACGGCCAGCCCCTTCGGCTCCCATGCGTACAAACCCTGCGGATCAAGCACTGTGACCGCTCCTCCTCGTGTTCGTACTGCACAACGTGGTGCGGAGCACGGACATTCCCGTCCGTGCTCCGCACCACTGCCTCATGCCGGTCCATCGGCCTCCCCGAGCGGCCGGAAGGCGTTCAGGGGACACTGGGGCACCATCGGCCGACCGCCACCAGCACAGCACACGGGTGTTACGAGGACAGCACGCGCGCGTGCAGCGCGGTGACGGCGTTGCGGGCGGACGTGAAGGCGCCGTGCTGCCAGGCGTCGGCGTAGCTGAGCCAGTCGCCCGCGAAGTAGACCCGCCCGGTGGGCCGGTTCAACGGCTTGTAGCGGACGTCATCGGGCCCGCCGGGGGTGTTGTGCCAGGCGCCTTCCAGGTGCGGGGTCTGGCGCCAGTGGTGGGAGAAGGACGAGTCGAGTTCGGTGCGGTACTTCTCGCCGTAGATCTTCACGCCGGCGGCCACCGCGCGCTTCTCGCGCTCCTTGGGGGTGAGCTTCGCGTACGAGTCGGCGTCGGAGCCGTAGTTGTAGTAGCCGATCATGACTCCGCGCCGGCCGTGGAAGCCGTACGAGGGGTGCCAGATGTGGGTGACGTCCATGTCGGTCTCGGTGATGCCGCCGTAGATCCGGTGGTCGAGCTCCCACCAGCGGGACCGGTATTCGAGACCGATCTTGCCCGCGGACTGCGGGGTGATGGCCTCCAGTGCGCTCTGGACTCCGGAGCCGAGGTTGTGCGGGATCCTGGCGAGGATGTTGGGCGGCAGGGCGCCGATGCAGAAGTCGGCGTCCAGGGTCCTGGTGCGCCCGCCCTGGGTGTACGTGACGGTGACGCCGTCCCCCTTGTCGGTGATCCGGGAGACCGCCGCTCCGGTACGGATGCGGTGGGCCCCGATCGCCCTGGTGAGCGCCTTGGGTATCTGGTCCATGCCGCCCACCGGCTGGAACATCAGCATCGCCTGATCGAATTCGAACTCGAAGGAGAAGTACCGGCCGACACCGGAGGCGAAGACCTCGGAGGCGCTCGGGACGTCACCGAGGAGCACGCCCGGGGTCCCGGCGGCGGCGGGGACGGTGGTGTAGCCGCGGCGCGGACCTCCCTCATAGGTGAGCTTGTCGCCGAGTTCGCCGAAGTCCTTGAGGAACTCGACGAGCCTCTCCTGGTCGGCGGCCGTCAGCTCCTTGTCCAGGGCACCCTTGTCGGTGGCCTTGGCCAGCAACTCGGAGACGTAGCCGTAGACGTCGGCCTTCGCGGTCCGGTGACGCATCGGCCTGGTCATGCCGGCCGACTCGTTGTACATGTACGCGTCCGCGTTCGTATTCGTGAACACTTCGACGGGGACGCCGAGTTCACGGCAGTAGTCGAGGGTGACCATCCACTGCGGGAGGCGGGCCGGACCCGCGTTCATGTACTGACCCTCACCGAACCGGGCCGTCTGCGTGTTGCCGTACAGGTCGGTGGTCGAATCACCGCCGCGCACGGTGAAGTTGCGGCCACCGGTGCGGTCTCTCGCCTCCAGGACCGTACAGTCGTAGCCCGCCTTGCCGAGCTCGTACGCGGAGGCGAGACCCGCGATGCCGCCGCCTACGATCACGACCTTCGCGGCCCCCCTCCCGGAGAGCGTGAAATCGCCCTGCTTCGGTGCACGGAAGGGCTGTTCGCGCTGGGCGGCCTGCGCGGCGGGCGCAAGGCCGAGGGCTCCCATGGTGGCGAACATCGCGCCCGCGCCGCCGGTCAGACCGACGTTGCGCAGGAACGCCCGCCGGCTCGCCGCTGTCGATCGCTCGTATGCTGCCATGCCTTCGACTCCCCTCACGATCTTGAATGACCCGGGGATCCTGGCAACGGCCTGTTACAGCCCTGCAGTTACTCGTGTATCCGACACGTTTCTCTCCTCGCACACCGGCCTGGTCCAGACCTTGACGCGGACCTGCAACCTCCCTACGTTCATATAGGCACCCCAAGTTCATGTACAAGAACAAGCTTCTTGCGAACCGACGGGAAGGTCACCCCCACATGCGCATCCGACGCACGCTTCTCATTCCCCTGCTCGGCGCGACAGCGGTCACGGCCGTGGCGCCGTCGACAGCGCTTTCGGCGAACGCGGCCCAGGTCATCGAGGTATCCACCGCCGCCCAGCTGAAGTCCGCCCTCACCTCGGCCGCCCCCGGCGGCACGATCCACCTCGCGGACGGCACGTACACCGGCAACTTCAAGGCGACGAAGGCCGCGGGCGCGGGCTCCCGCATCACCCTCAGCGGCTCCTCGAAGGCCGTCCTCACGGCGGGCGGCGGCTACGGACTGCACCTCAACGGCGCCTCGTACTGGACGGTCCAGGGCATCACCGTCACCGGCGGTCAGAAGGGCATCATGATCGACTCGGCGAAGGGTGTCGTCGTCGACAGGGTCACCGTCCACGGCCTCGACATGGAGGGCGTCCACTTCCGCAACTCCAGCACGGACGGTGTGATCAGCAACTCGAAGATCTACGACACCGGCAACGACGGCCGCGGCATGGGCGAGGGCGTGTACGTGGGCACGGCCGGCGGGACCTCGGACAAGAGCGACCGCATCCAGATCACCGGCAACACGATCGGACCGGACGTGGGCGGCGAGAACGTCGACATCAAGGAAGGCACGACGGGGGCGCGCGTCACCGGCAACACCTTCGACGGCAGCGGCCTGACCGGCGCCAACTACGACGACTCCTGGGTCGACGTGAAGGGCAACGATGTCCTCGTGGAGAACAACAAGGGCACGGCCACGACGAACGACGGCTACGAGACCCACACCCAGCAGTCCGGCTGGGGCTGCGGCACGGTGTTCCGGGGCAACACCTCGGACCTGCGGGGCGCCACGGGCGACAAGCAACTGGCGGTCAACGTCACCAACTACGGCACCGACTGCAGGACCACCGTGTACACCTCGAACACGGTGACGGGCGGCAAGGGGCTCACCAACATCACGGTGACGCCCTGACACCCTCCCGGAGAACGACCCCCATGGAAGTGGGCCCGCACCGAATCGGTGCGGGCCCACTTCTTTCAGCTACTTGCTAGCGGTGAGCTTTTCAGCTCTGGCCGCCGGCGAGCTTCTCGCGGAGGGCGGCAAGCGCCTCGTCCGACGCCAGGGCGCCGGAGTTGTCGTCCGACTCCGAGGAGTACGAACCGCCGCCGCCACCGGACGCGGCCGGAGCCGCGCTGGAGGTGCTGGCACCCTCGGCCTCGGCCTGCGCGTCGGCCTCGCGGGACTTGATGACCTGAGCCTGGTGCTGCTCGAAGCGCTGCTGCGCCTCGGCGTACTGCGTCTCCCACACCTCACGCTGGGACTCGAAGCCCTCGAGCCAGTCGTTGGTCTCGGGGTCGAAGCCCTCGGGGTAGATGTAGTTGCCCTGGTCGTCGTACGACGCGGCCATGCCGTACAGGGTCGGGTCGAACTCGACCGACGCCGGGTCGGCACCGAAGGCCTCGTTGGCCTGCTTCAGCGAGAGGCTGATGCGGCGGCGCTCGAGGTCGATGTCGATGACCTTGACGAAGATCTCGTCGTTGACCTGGACGACCTGCTCCGGGATCTCCACGTGGCGCTCGGCCAGCTCGGAGATGTGGACCAGACCCTCGATGCCCTCGTCCACGCGGACGAACGCACCGAACGGGACGAGCTTCGTGACCTTACCCGGGACGACCTGACCGATCTGGTGCGTCCGGGCGAACTGCTGCCACGGGTCTTCCTGCGTCGCCTTGAGCGACAGCGAGACACGCTCGCGGTCCATGTCGACGTCGAGGACCTCGACGGTGACTTCCTGGCCGACCTCGACAACCTCGGAGGGGTGGTCGATGTGCTTCCAGGAGAGCTCGGAGACGTGCACCAGACCGTCGACGCCACCCAGGTCCACGAAGGCACCGAAGTTGACGATCGAGGAGACGACGCCGGAGCGGACCTGACCCTTCTGGAGGGTGGTGAGGAACGTCTGGCGGACCTCGGACTGGGTCTGCTCCAGCCAGGCACGGCGGGACAGGACCACGTTGTTGCGGTTCTTGTCCAGCTCGATGATCTTGGCCTCGAGCTCCTTGCCCACGTAGGGCTGGAGGTCGCGGACACGGCGCATCTCGACGAGAGAAGCCGGCAGGAAGCCACGGAGGCCGATGTCGAGGATGAGTCCACCCTTGACGACCTCGATGACGGTGCCGGTGACGATGCCGTCCTCTTCCTTGATCTTCTCGATGGTGCCCCAGGCGCGCTCGTACTGGGCGCGCTTCTTCGAGAGGATCAGGCGGCCTTCCTTGTCCTCCTTCTGGAGAACAAGGGCTTCGATCTCGTCGCCGACCTTGACGACCTCGTTCGGGTCGACGTCGTGCTTGATCGAGAGCTCGCGGCTCGGGATGACACCTTCGGTCTTGTAACCGATGTCGAGCAGGACCTCGTCCCGGTCGACCTTCACGATGACGCCGTCGACGATGTCGCCGTCGTTGAAGTACTTGATCGTCTCGTCGATCGCGGCGAGGAATGCTTCCTCGTTACCGATGTCGTTGACCGCTACCTGCGGCGTGGTAGAGGTGGTCTCGGTGCTGCTCGTCATGTGGGAAAGGGCTCCGGTACGGACAGTGAGTCGTAGGTACTGCTTACGCCGGGAGCCCGTTTCGCTCTGTAGAAGCCGGACAGCCAAGGAAGCGCCCGGCCCGGCACAGCCGGAAGGCGCCTCGAGAACCGAGGGGACATACATACAGATGCGAGCACAGCCTGCTATGTCTGAGGAGCGCAGGCCCGCAGCGCAACTTGTAGCATACGGGGGCAGCCGGGCAGGGTCAATGCGCGAAGGCGCACACCCGGGGCGGATCGCCGCAATCCCGGCACAAGACCTGTCTCACAAGGCCACGCGGGCGGTAGGACGCCTCTGTCGTGACACGCCCGAGACGGGTTGGACGGAAGAGTACGACGAGGGAGCCGATCATCCAAGAGCCCGAACCGTTCGAACCGGAAGCCACCCGACGTGATGCGGACCTCATCGAGAGTTCGCGGGCGAATCGGGGCTGGTGGGACCGGAACGCGGACGACTACCAGATCGAACACGGCACGTTCCTCGGCGACGACCGGTTCGTGTGGTGTCCCGAGGGTCTCGACGAGGTGGAGGCCGAGCTGCTCGGCCCTCCGGAGGACCTCAAGGGCAAGGACATCCTGGAGATCGGCGCCGGAGCGGCCCAGTGCTCGCGCTGGCTGGCCGCGCAGGGCGCCCGCCCGGTGGCCCTGGACCTCTCCCACCGCCAGCTCCAGCACGCGCTGCGCATCGGAGGCGCCGTGCCCCTCGTGGAGGCGGACGCGAGCGCGCTGCCCTTCGCGGACGGCTCCTTCGACCTCGCGTGCTCGGCGTACGGCGCGCTGCCCTTCGTCGCCGACCCCGTACTGGTGCTGAGGGAGATCCACCGGGTGCTGCGCCCCGGCGGCCGCTTCGTCTTCTCGGTCACGCACCCGGTCCGCTGGGCGTTCCCCGACGAGCCGGGCCCCGAGGGCCTGTCGGTGTCCGCGTCCTACTTCGACCGAACCCCCTACGTGGAGCAGGACGAGGACGGCCGCGCGGTCTACGTCGAGCACCACAGGACGCTCGGCGACCGGGTGCGTGACGTGGTGGCCGGCGGCTTCCGCCTGGTCGACGTCGTCGAACCCGAGTGGCCCGCCTGGAACACCCAGGAGTGGGGCGGCTGGTCCCCGCTGCGCGGGAACCTCATTCCGGGCACGGCGATCTTCGTGTGCGAGCGGGACTGACCCGCACGGTCCACGAGCAACGGCCCGTGGCGAGGACGACGACGAAGGGGAGCCGATCGGCTCCCCTTCGTCGTGTCGCGCGCCCACCCATCGTCGCGGTGCCGGTTCGTCGCGTCGCGGCTCCGTTTCGTCGCGTGGCGCCCGCGCGCCTGGGGGCTGTCCCGGAAGTTCCTGCGCGGCCGGTTCGGCGCTCGTACGAGACTGGGGGCGTGATCCGTTACGAAGCCCTGGACGCGCTGCCCGTGCGCGGCGCCCTGCCCGCGGTGGACGATGCCCTGGAGGGGCACGGCGCCGCGGTGCTGGTGGCGCCGCCCGGCACCGGCAAGACGACGCTGGTGCCGCTGGCCCTGGCAGGCCTCCTGGACGACGGGCGCCCGGCGCGCCGGGTGGTCGTGGCCGAGCCGCGGCGGATCGCGGCGCGGGCCGCCGCCCGGCGGATGGCGTGGCTGCTGGGCGAGAAGGTCGGGCGGAGCGTCGGTTTCACGGTGCGCGGGGAACGGGTGGTCGGCCCTCACGCGCGCGTGGAGGTCGTCACGACCGGGGTCCTGCTCCAGCGGCTTCAGCGGGACCAGGAACTCGCGGGCGTCGACGTGGTCGTGCTCGACGAGTGTCACGAGCGGCATCTGGACGCCGACACGGTGGCCGCGTTCCTGCTGGACGTGCGGGCCGCGCTCCGTCCTGAACTGCGGCTGGTCGCCGCGTCCGCGACGACGGACGCCGGAGGCTGGGCCCGGCTGCTGGGCGACGCGCCGGTCGTCGAGGCGCAGGGTGTCGCGTATCCGGTCGAGACAGTGTGGGCGCCGCCCGCGCGCCCCGTGCGGCCCCCGCACGGGATGCGGGTGGACCCGGCGCTGCTGACGCACGTGGCCTCCACGGTGCGGCGGGCGCTGGCCGAGCGCTCGGGTGACGTCCTGTGCTTCCTTCCCGGGGTCGGGGAGATCGCGCGGGTGGCCGGGCAGCTGGGCGGTATCGGGGATGTCGACGTCCTTCAGGTGCACGGGCGGGCTCCGGCGGCCGTGCAGGACGCGGTGCTCACGGCCGGTGCGCGGCGCCGCGTGGTCCTTTCGACCTCGGTGGCCGAGTCGTCGCTGACGGTTCCGGGGGTGCGGGTGGTCGTGGACTCGGGGCTCGCGCGCGAGCCGCGGGTGGACCACGCGCGCGGGCTGAGCGCCCTGGCGACCGTACGGGCCTCGCAGGCGGCCGGGCGGCAGCGGGCGGGGCGGGCCGGGCGTGAGGCGCCGGGCACGGTCTACCGTTGCTGGGCGGAGGCGGAGGACGCCCGTCTGACGCGGTTCCCGGCCCCCGAGATCAAGGTGGCCGACCTGACGGCGTTCGCGCTCCAGGCGGCCTGCTGGGGCGATCCCGGGGCGACGGGGCTGGCCCTGCTGGATCCGCCGCCGGGCGGGGCGATGGCGGCGGCGCGGGCCGTCCTGTCGGCCGTGGGCGCGGTCGACGCCACGGGGCGGGCCACGGACCGCGGTGTCCGCATGTCCCGCCTGGGACTGCACCCCCGGCTGGCGCGCGCCCTGCTGGACGCGACCCCGCTGGTGGGCGCGGCGCGGGCCGCCGACGTGGTCGCCCTGCTGAGCGAGGAACCCCCGCGCGAGTACGGCGACGACCTGGCCTCGGCCTGGCGCACCGCCCGGCGCGGCGGCGACGCCTACGCGGCCCGCTGGCGCGCCGAGTCCCGCCGCCTCCGCTCGTCGGCGGCCGGCCTCGCACCCGCCTCCACCTCGGCTTCCGCACCCACACCCGCACCCGCACCCAGCCAGGCCTCGCCCTCCGGCTCTCGCGGCCCGGCATCGCCCTCGGGCTCCCCCGCCGTCACCTCCGGCTCCCCTTCCTCAGAAGCCTCCCCCGACCCCTCCGCCTCCCCTTCCTCTCCGGGCCTGCGCGCCGGTGAGGCGGAGCCCGGGGACGACCGGGTCGTCGGGCTCGTCGCCGCACTGGCGTTCCCCGAACGCGTCGCGCACCTGAAGGGCGGCTCCCACCTCATGGTCAACGGGACCCGAGCCGACACCGGCGAGGGATCCGTCCTGCGCGGTGCTCCCTGGCTCGCCGTCGCCGTCGCCGACCGCCCCGTCGGCAGGGGGCACGCGCGCGTGCGGCTCGCGGCGGTGATCGACGAGCCGACGGCACGGCGGGCCGCCGCCGGCCTGTACGCCGAGGGCGACGAGGTCCACTGGGCCGGGGGCGATGTCGTCGCCCGGCGGGTGGAGCGGCTGGGGGCGGTGGAGCTGGCCGTGCGGCCGCTGCGCGAGGCGGACCCCGGGCTCGTACGGGAGGCGCTGCTCGAAGGGCTGCGGGAGGAGGGCTTCGGCCTGCTGCGGTGGTCGCCGGACGCCGAGGTGCTGCGACTGCGGCTCGCGTTCCTGCGCCGGCGGCTGGGCGACCCGTGGCCGGACGTCTCCGGAGAGGCTCTTCACGCGCGCGTGGAGGAGTGGCTGGAGCCCGAGCTGAGCCGTGCCCGGCGGCGGGCGGACCTGGCGCGGATCGACGCCGGGCAGGCACTGAACCGGCTGCTTCCCTGGGCCACCGGCGAGGCGGCCCGGCTCGACGAGCTCGCGCCCGAGCGGATCGAGGTGCCGAGCGGTTCGAGAATCCGCGTCGACTACACCGACCCGGCACAGCCGGTGCTCGCCGTGAAGCTCCAGGAGATGTTCGGGCTCCACGCCTCGCCCACCGTCGCCGGCGTGCCCGTGCTCGTGCATCTCCTGTCCCCCGCCGGCCGGCCGGCCGCGGTGACCGCCGATCTCGCGTCCTTCTGGAAGGACGGCTACAACGGCGTACGGGCCGAACTGCGCGGCCGCTACCCCAAGCACCCGTGGCCCGAGGACCCGGCGACCGCCGAGCCGACGCGGTACACCAACGCCCGGCTCAGGCGCTGACGGGCTCGGGGTCGGCGGCCTGCGTCGGCGCGGGTTCGCCCGGCCTGCGGCCGCGGGCCTCCAGATACAGGGAGAGGGCCAGCAGGGCCGCGCCCAGGAGCAGGAAGCCCCAGGGGAGGTAGGAGGTCATCATCAGGACGAGGGTGCGGTTGGACTTGACGAGGTCGACGGTGTGCCGGATGTAGTCCTCGCGCATCTTCACGTCCCCGGAGAAGGCGGTCACCTTGTCCCGCCCTCCCAGGAGGGTGCCGCCGCGGAGTTCCTCCTTGTGGCTCTCCTCGCCGTAGACGGGTGCTCCGGTGACCGGCTCGACCCAGAACCTGCGGACGGTGGTGTACCAGCGGGTGGTGCCGGTCTTGGCGAGGGACTGCGGGGTGACGCCCTGGACGGGCATGATCCTGGGGAACTTCACCTTGGTCCAGGGGATGGTCTGCTCGAAGTAGTAGACCTTGACGCCCCGGAAGGTCCGGGTGCCCTTGTAGTGGATGGGCGCCGAGGTGCGGGTCTGCGCGTCGAAGTACTCGTAGTCCCGTTTCTCGGTCCTGAAGGGCCATTTGAACTCGATGCCCTGGCGGGTGACGGGGTCGCCGTCGACGGACTCGCCGGTGGCGTGGACGGGTTCCTGGCTGTGCGCGTCGAAGATGTAGCGCTCGGGGAGCTTGGAGACCATCTTCCCGTCGGGTCCCTGGACGTAGGACAGGGAGTCCCAGACGACGACGTCACGGCCCGCGGTCCGCTCGATCCGCTCGGAGGCCTCGACGTTGCCCTTGAGGGTCTGCACGACGGTGACCTTGGAGACCTTCCTGGCCTTCATGGTGCCGTAGTCGAGGAGGGTCGCGCCCTTCGCCTCCAGGACCATGTCCTGATACTGGCCGGCGGGGATCTTGGCCAGGCGCGGGAAGGCGTACCAGCGCAGCAGCGGGGACAGCGCCGCGAAGAACACGGCGAGCGCGAGCAGGATCAGGCTTGCCTTGCGGCGCATCTCGACGGCCCTCCCGGTGCGTGCGTCAGGGGTGCTTGGGGACGGTGGTGAGCAACGGCTTCGGCGAGGTGTGTCCGGCGGGCGAGCCCATGGCCGTGATGGTCAGGACCAGCGCGAGTGCCGCGGCGAGACCGGTCGCGGCGGCGATGAGGGCACGCATGCGGGCCTCCCGGGGCCAGGAGCTGATACATCGTCAGGTCCGGCACCGTAGCAACGGCGGGGCGAGATGAGAACACGTCGCGCGCACAACGGATCAGGGCGCCCCCGCGGCATGAGCCGGGAGGGCGCCCTGGAGGCGAGCTGGTGCCGCGCGGTGGCGGGGCGGTTCTAGGAGGCGGTGGGAGAGGCCGTGGGAGTGGCGGTGGCAGGAGCGGCGGCCACCGTCAGTTCGACGGTCAGCGTGGCCCCGCCCGTGGTGGTGATGCGGAGCAGGAAGGTGCCGGTGGTGTCGTCGGCGTACAGCTTCGGCAGCTTCAGCAGGCCGTCCGCGTCCGTGGTCAGGGCGGTGAGGGTGCGTACGGTCCTGCCGTCCGCGTCCTTGAAGTAGGGGCCCTTGTCGTTCTCGGTGGCGTCGTCGGCGGACTTGACCAGGGTCGCGGTCGCGGCGACCTTGCCCGCCACGGCGCCCTTGTAGGTGGCCTTCACCTCGACCTGGTCGGCGAACTCGCCGCCCGGGACGCAGGTCGGCGCGGTGTCGCCGATGCGGGCCAGGGCGTCGGCCTGGCGCGCGCTGACACCCGCCGTGTAGTCGAGGCCGGCCATGACGCGGCCCACCACGGTGACGCGGACCGTGAAGTCGCCCGTCTTCTCGCCCGCCACGAGCGCGGGCGCGCCGGCGATGCCGAGCCCGTTGGTGACCAGTGTGGCGACGCTCTCGCCGCCGGTGAAGGTGGCGTCGGTGTCACCGACGATCGTGAACCGCACCCGGACCTTCGCCACCGGCTTGCCGGCCTTGTCCTCGGTCCGCACGGCGATCTTCTGCGCGAACGTGTCCCCGGCGGTCGCCGTGAGCTTCCCGGCGCCCATGTTCGTCAGGTGGTCCACCGTCTCGGTGGGCGTCGGCGTGGGCGTGGGCGGGGTCGTCGGAGGCGGGGTGGAGGGCGGCGGGGTCGGCTTCGGGGCGGGGTTCGCCGGGTCGCCGCCCGGCGGAGGGGTCACCGGCGGCGTGGGTGTGGGGCTCGGCGTGGTCGTGTCGTCGCTGTTGTGCGAGGGCAGCGTGCCGGTGCCGTCCGGTACCTCGTGCGTGCCCTTGCGGTAGTACTCCAGCCACGACAGGACGGTGTTGAGGTACTCCGTCGAGTTGTTGTAGCTGAGGATCGCCGCGTTCATGTGCGCCTGGACCGCCATGTCGTGGTCGAATCGGCACAGGTAGTGCCCCGCGGCCAGCGCCGCGTCGTAGATGTTGTTGGGGTCCTTCTTGCCGTCGCCGTTGCCGTCGCGGCCCGCCCACTCCCAGGTGGAGGGGATGAACTGCATGGGCCCGACGGCGCGGTCGTAGGTGCTGTCGCCGTCGTACGCGCCGTTGTCGGTGTCCTTGATGTTGGCGAAACCGTAGCCGTTCAGGACCGGGCCGAGAATGGGCGACAGGGTCGTGCCGTTCGCGTCGACGCGGCCGCCGCGGGCCTGGCCCGACTCGACCTTGCCGATGGCGGCGAGAAGCTGCCAGGGCAGGTTGCAGGTCGGCTTGGACTCGCGCAGCGACGCCTCGGCCTGCTTGTAGGCGGCCAGCACGGTGGCCGGGATGCCCGCCTCGGCGACGCCCGTGGCGGCGGGCGTGCCGCTTCCCGTGGTCGGCGCGGGGTTGGGGCTCTGCAGCGGCGGAAGGTCCGTGTAGTAGCGCCCGTTGCCGGTCGCGGTGCCGTCACCGCCCGTGTCGCCGGTGCCCAGGCCGAGGTCGGCGCCCGCCGACTGTCTGCCGTGGTCGTCGGTGATCACTCCCGGGGCCTGGGAGGCGGACAGAGCCGCGACCGCGGCCGCGGCCACTGCGGTGGTTGCCGCGCCCTTGCGCAGCCTCCTGCCGAATTGCGCCGCCATCGAGTGAACCCCTCCTACGGACGACCGGTGTGACCCGTCGCCTCTCAGTCCTGCGCTGCCACTGCCTCCGGCCGTGCTCCCCGCACGGCAACCCAGGCGACCCTATGACAACTTCCGTCGCCCAGGGACCTGTTCGCGCCCGATATTCACCAGTTGGCCATGTACCGCCGTCCCGCATACTGGCCTCCGGTGATCAACCGGCCGACCATAACCAGCCAACAAAAGACGCAGGGGGACGATTTGCCCTTCACCCTCAGCCACGCGGCCGCCGTACTGCCCGCGATCCGCGGGAACGGAAGCGGCCGCGGCCGATTGATTCCCGCCGTTCTCGTGGCGGGCTCCTTCGCGCCCGACCTGACCTACTACGCCGCGAGCGTAGTGCCCGGGGCGATGGAGTTCGGCACGTTCACCCACGCCTTCACCGGCGTGTTCACGGTCGATGTGCTGATCGCATGGACGCTGGCGGGTGCCTGGCTGGTGCTGCGCGAACCCCTGGTGGCGTTGATGCCGGGGGCACGACAGGGGCGCACGGCACAACTCCTGCGCTGCGGAGCCGCGCGTGAGCCGGTGCGCGCGCCGACCGTTCTGCGGTGGTACGCCTCCGCGGTGCTCGGCGCGCTGACGCATGTCGTGTGGGACGCGTTCACCCATCACGACCGGTGGGGGGTACGACTGTTCCCCGTCCTCGGGCACAACCTCGCGGGCTCGCCGCTCTACTGGTACGTCCAGTACGGCAGTTCGGCCCTCGCGGCCGTCGTGATCGTGACCTTCGTGGTGCTCGCGCTGCGCCGCGCACCGGACGGCCCCGCCGTCGCGGTGCCCGTGCTGTCCACCGCCGACCGGTGGCTGGCCGCGACGGTGATCGGCGGCCTCGCGCTGGCCTCCGCGGTACAGCGGGCGATCCGCTGGTGGACGTACTGGAAATCCGTCGCGAAGCCGTGGGAACTCATCCCGGCACTGTGCTTCGGCGGGGGCGCCGGCCTGGTCCTCGGCCTCGGTCTGTACGTCATCGCCGTCAGGATGTGGCGTCCCGCTCCGGCTCGTCCCGGTCCCGCGGCGGCGCGTACCGAGCCGAGCCGTCCCGCCGCTCGCTGACCGCCCTGCCGGCGGTGAGACCGCGGAACAGACCACCGCCCCGGAAGAAGCCCCGGTGCACGGCTCGGGCGACCCGCTCGACGACGCGGGCACCGTAGGGCGTCGTCGGATGGTCGTACGACAGGACGATGACGCGGTAGCTGCGGGCCGGGCCGGTGAAGGAACCGATGCCGTGGACGCGCCCGCCGTTCGCGGCCCGGGGCAGCCTGCCGGTCGAGATGTGCGCCCCCCGTCCGCGCGAGGGACCGAAGAACACCCTCCGGGGCCGGCCCTCACGCAGCCGCATGAACCCCCGCAGGCGGCCCGCGCCGGCCCTCAGGAACGCGCGGACGCCGGCGACCACCGCCGGCCACCGCAACCGGTCACCGGCCGTCGTGCGGGCCCGGTCGCCGCTCGTGTCGTCGGGCACCGACACCAGGACCGTACCCGGGCGCGCGGACAGGGCCGCCTGGAGATCCCGGGACAACCGGGCTCCGAAATCCTCCTCGCGATCCTCGCCACGGGAGGAACCGACGAGCCCCGGCAGCCGGGCAGAACCCGCTTCGGCCGCGACCGCGGGTACCGGCGCGAACAGGACCGGGACGACGGCCGCGGCCACCGTCGCGGTCGCGACCACCACGGTCGTGACCATGACTGTACGGCGGTGGAGCGTGCGCATACCCGTGGCCGTACGGCGGTGGAGCGTGCGTATACCCATGCCCGCATCCTTACGTCACCCTCCGGCCCGGGGCTCCTTGTACGGGCCACGCGGGTGACGCCCCACGGGCCCGCCCCGAACCGCCCCGAACCGCCCGGCATACGGCCGGGAACGCCCGAGGGCCGTGTCCCCGGCACCACGTGGTGCCGGGGACACGGCCCTCGGCCGAAGGCGTCGTCCGCTGCCTAGTGCGCCGCCGACTCCCAGTCCCGGCCCGCGCCTACGGAGACGTCCAGCGGGACATCGAGCCGGACCGCGGACGCCATCTCGTGACGCAGCAGTTCCTCGGTCCGCTCACGCTCACCGGGAGCGATCTCCAGGACGATTTCGTCATGGACCTGAAGCAGCATGCGGGAGTCGAGCTTCGCCTCGCGCAGCGCCCGGTCCACGTTCAGCATCGCGATCTTCACGATGTCGGCCGCCGTGCCCTGGATGGGCGCGTTCAGGGCCATCCGCTCGGCCGCCTCACGGCGCTGGCGGTTGTCGCTGTTGAGATCGGGCAGATAGCGGCGGCGCCCGAAGAGCGTCGCGGTGTAACCCGTGGCCCGGGCCTCGTCGACCGCCCGGCGCAGATAGTCCCGCACCCCGCCGAAGCGCTCGAAGTACGTGTCCATCAGCGCACGGGCCTCGCCCGCCTCGATGTTCAGCTGCTGCGACAGACCGAAGGCCGACAGCCCGTACGCGAGGCCGTACGACATCGCCTTGATCTTGCGGCGCATCTCGGCGTCGACCGCGGACCGCTCCACCGAGAACACCTGGGAGGCGACGGTGGTGTGCAGGTCCTCACCGGAGGTGAACGCCTCCAGCAGCCCCTCGTCCTCGGACAGATGGGCCATCACCCGCAGTTCGATCTGGCTGTAGTCCGCGGTCATGAGGCACTCGAAGCCCTCACCGACCACGAAGCCGCGGCGGATCGCACGGCCCTCGTCCGTGCGCACCGGGATGTTCTGCAGGTTCGGATCGGTCGACGACAGCCGGCCGGTCGCCGCGACCGTCTGGTTGTACGTGGTGTGGATACGGCCGTCCGCGGCGATCGACTTGATCAGGCCCTCGACGGTGACACGCAGCTTGGCCTGCTCACGGTGACGGAGCATGATCACGGGCAGTTCGTTCTCGGTCTGCGTCGCCAGCCAGGCCAACGCGTCCGCGTCCGTCGTGTAACCCGTCTTCGTCTTCTTCGTCTTCGGCAGGGCCAGTTCACCGAAGAGGACTTCCTGGAGCTGCTTGGGCGAACCGAGGTTGAACTCGTGCCCGGCGGCCGCGTGCGCCTCCTTCACCGCCTGCTGCACCGCGCCGGCGAACATCTGCTCCATGGCCTCCAGATGCGCCCGGTCCGCCGTGATGCCGTGCCGCTCCAGCCGCGCCAGCAGGCTGGACGTGGGCAGCTCCATGTCCCGCAGCAGATCCGCCGCGCCGACCTCCTGGAGCTTCTCCCCGAACGCCTCCCCCAGATCGAGGATCGTCCGGGCCTGTGCCATCAGTGCGTCGGCCTCGGCCTGCTCGTCCGCACCGAACGCGAGCTGTCCGTCGGCCGCGGCGGCGGGCCCGAGCTCCCGGCCCAGATACTCCAGGGAGAGCGCGTCCAGCGCGAAGGAACGACGGCCCGGCTTGACCAGATAGGCCGCGAGCGCCGTGTCCATGGTCACACCCTCGATGCTCCAGCCGTGCTCGGCGAAGACCCGCATCGCACCCTTGGCGTTGTGCATCACCTTGTGCCGGCCGGAGTCGGCGAGCCACGCGGCGAACGCGTTCTCGTCGGCCTCGTCCAGCCGGGACGGGTCGAACCAGACCGCCGGCCCCGCACCCGCCGCGAGCGCCACCTCGGCGACCGACCCCGAGCCCAGCGCCCACGAGTCGACCGTCGACACACCCAGCACCCCGGTGCCGTGCTCGGCGAGCCACGGCACCAGCTCGCCCGCCCCCAGCACCGCCCCGTCGATCTCGACACCCTCGGCGGCCGGCCGCGCCTCCTCGGCCTCCGCGCCCCCCGGGTCCACGGCGAACAGCCGCTCACGTAGCGAGGGGTTACGGATCTCCAGCGTGTCCAGGACCATCGCCACAGCCGTACGGTCGTACGGGGCCCGCTCCAGGTCCGCCACCGTCCGCGGCAGCTCGACGTCCTTGACCATCTCCGTGAGACGGCGGTTGAGCTTCACCGCCTCCAGGTGGTCACGCAGGTTCTGCCCGACCTTGCCCTTGACCTCGTCGACCCGCTCGACCAGCTCCGCGAACGAACCGAACTGGTTGATCCACTTCGCGGCCGTCTTCTCGCCGACCCCGGGAATGCCCGGCAGGTTGTCCGACGGGTCACCGCGCAGCGCCGCGAAATCCGGGTACTGCGCCGGCGTCAGCCCGTACTTCTCGACGACCTTCTCCGGAGTGAACCGGGTCAGCTCGGAGACACCCTTCGTCGGATACAGCACCGTCGTGTGCTCCGAGACCAGCTGGAAGGAGTCCCGGTCACCCGTGACGATCAGCACCTCGAAGCCCTCGGCCTCGGCCTGGGTGGCGAGCGTCGCGATGATGTCGTCGGCCTCGAAGCCGTCCACCGCGAACCGCTGCGCGTGCATCGCGTCCAGCACCTCGCCGATCAGCTCGACCTGGCCCTTGAACTCGTCCGGGGTCTTCGACCTGTTCGCCTTGTACTCGGTGAACTCCTCGGAACGCCACGTCTTGCGCGAGACGTCGAACGCCACCGCGAAGTGCGTGGGCGACTCGTCGCGCAGCGTGTTCGCCAGCATCGACGCGAAACCATAGATGGCGTTCGTCGGCTGGCCCGTCGCGGTGGTGAAGTTCTCCGCGGGCAGCGCGAAGAACGCGCGGTAGGCCAGCGAGTGCCCATCCATGAGCATCAGGCGCGGGCGGCCCGTACCTGCGGTTTTCTCGGTCTGCTTCGATGCTGTCTCTGCCACACCCCCGATCCTGCCACGGCCCGCTGACAACGAGAGCCCTCCCGGCCCGGCACACCCCCTCCCCGCCCCGCCTTCCCACAACCCACGGCCTTCGCTGTCGGCCACGCGTGCGAGGATCGAAGAGGTACGAACACACGCACACCGACGTGCGCACGCGAAGGGGTTCAGCGATGGCCAGCAAGCCGCCGAAAAGCGATCCGGTCCAGGACGCGCCGCAGGTAGCCGGACCGAAGCACGCCGCGGCCGGACTCCCCGCCATCGGACACACCCTGCGCATCGCCCAGCAGCAGATGGGCGTGCGCCGCACCGCCCTCACCCTCCTGCGCGTCAACCAGAAGGACGGCTTCGACTGCCCGGGCTGTGCCTGGCCCGAACCCGAGCACCGGCACACCGCGGAGTTCTGCGAGAACGGCGCCAAAGCCGTCGCCGAGGAAGCCACCCTGCGCCGGGTCACCCCCGACTTCTTCGCCGCGCACCCCGTCTCCGACCTCGCCGGCCGCAGCGGCTACTGGCTCGGCCAGCAGGGCCGCCTCACCCACCCCATGTACCTGCCCGAGGGCGCCGACCACTACGAGCCCATCGCCTGGGAACGCGCCTTCGACATCGTCGCCGAGGAACTGGCCGCGCTCGGCTCCCCCGACGAAGCCCTCTTCTACACCTCGGGCCGCACCAGCAACGAGGCCGCCTTCCTGTACCAGCTCTTCGCCCGCCAGCTCGGCACGAACAACCTGCCGGACTGCTCGAACATGTGCCACGAGTCGTCCGGCTCGGCCCTCAACGAGACCATAGGCATCGGCAAGGGCAGCGTCCTGCTCGACGACCTCTACCGAGCCGACCTGATCATCGTCGCCGGCCAGAACCCCGGCACGAACCACCCGCGCATGCTCTCCGCCCTGGAGAAGGCCAAGGCCAACGGCGCGAAGATCATCACCGTCAACCCGCTGCCCGAAGCGGGCATGGAACGCTTCAAGAACCCGCAGACCCCCCAGGGCATGGTCAAGGGCGCAGCGCTCACCGACCTCTTCCTCCAGATCCGCCTCGGCGGCGACCAGGCCCTCTTCCGCCTGCTGAACAAGCTGATCCTCGACACCGAGGGCGCCCTCGACGACACCTTCATCGCCGAACACACCCACGGATTCGAGGAATTCGCCCAGGCCGCCCGCGCCGCCGACTGGGACCGGACCCTCACCGCCACCGGCCTCACCCGCGAGAGCATCGACGAGGCTCTGAAGATGGTCCTCGCCTCACAGCGCACCATCGTGTGCTGGGCGATGGGCCTCACCCAGCACAAGCACTCCGTCCCCACCATCCGCGAAGTCGTCAACTTCCTGCTCCTGCGCGGCAACATCGGCCGCCCCGGCGCCGGCGTCTGCCCCGTCCGCGGACACTCCAACGTCCAGGGCGACCGCACCATGGGCATCTTCGAACGCCCCGCCCCCGCCTTCCTCGACGCCCTGGAGAAGGAGTTCGGCTTCAAGCCGCCCCGCGAACACGGCTACGACGTCGTACGCGCCATCCGCGCCCTGCGCGACGGCGACGCGAAGGTCTTCTTCGCCATGGGCGGCAACTTCGTCTCCGCCTCCCCCGACACCGACGTCACCGAGGCGGCCATGCGCCGCGCCCGGCTCACCGTCCACGTCTCCACCAAGCTGAACCGCTCGCACGTGGTCACCGGAGCGCGCGCCCTCATCCTGCCCACCCTCGGACGCACCGAACGCGACCTCCAGGGCAGCGGAGAACAGTTCGTGACCGTCGAGGACTCCATGGGCATGGTGCACGCCTCACGCGGCCGCCTGGAGCCCGCGAGCCCCCACCTGCTGTCCGAGCCCGCCATCGTCGCCCGCCTCGCCCGCAGGGTCCTCGGCGAGGCCGGCACCACCCCCTGGGAAGAGTTCGAGAAGGACTACGCGACCATCCGCGACCGCATCGCCCGCGTGATCCCCGGCTTCCAGGACTTCAACGCGCGCGTGGCCGACCCCGCCGGCTTCGCCCTCCCGCACGCCCCGCGCGACGAACGCCGCTTCCCGACGGCCACCGGCAAGGCCAACTTCACCGCCGCACCCGTCGAACACCCCGAACTCCCCGAAGGCCGCCTGCTCCTGCAGACCCTGCGCTCGCACGACCAGTACAACACCACCATCTACGGACTCGACGACCGATACCGGGGCATCAAGAACGGCCGCCGGGTCGTCCTCGTCAACCCCGACGACGCCCGCGAACTGAAGATCACGGACGGCTCGTACGTCGACCTCGTCGGCGAATGGAAGGACGGCGTCGAACGACGCGCCCCCGGCTTCCGCGTCGTGCACTACCCCACCGCCCGCGGCTGCGCCGCCGCCTACTACCCCGAGACCAACGTCCTGGTCCCCCTCGACTCGACCGCCGACACCAGCAACACCCCCGCCAGCAAATCCGTGGTCGTCCGTCTGGAACAATCGACAGCCGACTGAGCGTTCGCTCAGCAGGGACATCCACGACGAAGTGGTCCACGACGAACGGAGCCGGGCGCCATGGGCGAACAGCACACCCCGAAGTTCCCGCAAGGGGTCATCGACGAGTACGCCGCACTCGGTGTCGATCTGCCGGCGCTCTTCTCCGCGGGCCACCTCGGCAACCGCATGGGCGTCCAGATCACCGAGGCCTCCGCGGACCGCGTCGTGGGCACCATGCCCGTCGAGGGAAACACCCAGCCCTACGGCCTCCTCCACGGAGGAGCCTCCGCCGTCCTCGCCGAGACCATCGGCTCCGTCGGCGCCATGCTCCACGGCGGCATCACCAAGATCGCCGTCGGCGTCGACCTGAACTGCACCCACCACCGCGGCGTCCGCTCCGGCCTCGTCACCGGCGTGGCCACACCCGTCCACCGCGGACGCACCTCGGCGACGTACGAGATCGTCATCACCGGCGAGGACGGCAAGCGCGTCTGCAGCGCCCGCCTCACCTGCATCCTCAAGGACGCACCCCAGAGCTGACACCCGGACGGCCCCGGGGCGGCCCGAAGCCCTCCGGGGCCGCACTGATCCCCTGGGCACTCCCATGCCCTCCGGGGCACGCGGATCCCCGGGGCGCCCTCAAGCCCTCCGGGGCGCGAACCCTCCAGGACGGCCCGGGTGCCTCCAGGGCGCTGCGGGGGCCTCCAGGACGCCCCCAGGGCCTTCCGAGACACGCGGGCTCCCCGGAGCCGCTCCGAGGCCCCCTGGGTGGCACAGGGCCCCTCCGAGTCGCCCCGAGACCCCCCGGGACACACGAACCCTCGGAGCCGAGGTTCTCCAGGGCACGCGGCTCCCCGAGCACCGTGAGCCGCGCGAACTCCGCCGGCCCCATCGAGGGTCTCCTGCCGCCCGGCCCTCCCGAGCCCTCCGGTTCCCCCGGCCCGTCCCCGGCCCGCCCTGCGCTCCAGGGCCACGAAAGCGTTCGCCGAGCGCCACTGGTTCACGGACCATCCAGAGGCTCGCACCCCCTCCAGAGGCTCGCAGCCCCTCCAGGAGTTCGTCGCATCCTCCGGATCCGCGGATCCGCCGAAGCCCGAAGTCCGACCCTCCACCCCTCGGCGCCCGTTGGGACGCGGCCCACCCAGGGCCCGGACCGTCATCGCTATCGCAACCGGCACCCCGTCGCCCCGCCTCGGCCACCGACCGTGACCACCGAGCGCACAACTCACCGCCGCAACCGCCCCGGCGGCACGCGCGTCTCCTTCCGCTTCGAGGCCGGCACCGCCCGCCGGACAGCCGTCAGCGCCCGCCAAGTAGACATCGGACCCGCCGAGTTGAGCGCGAAAGCCCACCCCCGCTGCCACTGACAGTGAAGGCCGGAAACGCCCGCCTCATCGTCTTGCGCCGCGCCGTATACAACCGCGCCGGGCCGCCGCACGCCGCCGAGGCCCCCCACCCCGACCTGCCCGTCCACGACGACAACGCACAGCAACAGCAAAGCCTCACTTCGGCGGCACACTGCCGCTCGGCCCGCGGGCCGTACCACCCGGCCCCAGCCACCCCAACAGGCTCTTCCCCGCACCCACTTCACCCGGCCAGGACGCCGACGACCACATCACACGGCGGTAACAGTCGGTTACCTCTGCCGCAATAAAGCAATCCCCGCGCCGCGAGCCGCACCGCACCCCGCTCCGAGCGGCTCCCCGAACCGCCACCACACGTACCGCTTCCGGTATCCGCCATCAACCCGGAACAGCACGTTCTCACCATGCGAACACACAACCGCCCCGGGTCGACGCGCCGAAATGCTCCGATCGTCCGCCCCACGCCCCGCGAGGCACCCCCCGGATAACAAGAGCGTCACAGCCTTCCCCACGCTCCTCCCCACCCCCCCAACCTGCGCTTATAGTCACGGCCAGTCACCGCGCCGCCGGGCGCGTCACTGCATGGCCCTGCTTCACCCAGTACGGCCCGGCGAGAAACACGGCCCCCACCCTGGGGTGCCGCGCCAGGGAGAGGATTCAACGTGCGACAGCGTTCTATGGTCATACTCACCGCCGTGCTCACGACAGGAGCACTCACGCTGACCGCCTGCGGCTCGCGCGACGACAGCGGCGACAGCAAGGGCGACAAGAAGACCGAGATCATCATCGGCGTGGACGCGCCGCTGACTGGTCAGAACTCCGCCACCGGCCTCGGCATCCAGGGCGGCGTCCAGATCGCCGTCGACGACGCCAACAAGAACAACACCGTTCCCGGCGTGACCTTCAAGGTCAAGGCGCTCGACGACAAGGCCATCCCGGCCTCCGGCCAGGCCAACGCCACCCAGCTCGTCCAGGACGACAAGGTCCTCGGCGTGGTCGGCCCGCTGAACTCCGGCGTCGCCACCCAGATGCAGCAGGTCTTCGACACCGCAGGTCTCGTCGAGATCTCGCCGTCCAACACCGCGCCCGAGCTGACCCAGGGCAAGAACTGGCAGACCGCCAAGTCCCGCCCGTTCAAGACCTACTTCCGCACCGCCACCACCGACGCCCTCCAGGGCGGCTTCGCGGCCGACTACGCCTACAACACGCTGAAGAAGCGCAAGGTGTACGTGGTCGACGACAAGCAGACCTACGGCGCCGGCCTCGCCAAGCTCTTCAAGGCCGGCTTCACCAAGTCCGGCGGCAAGCTCGCGGGCGAGGACCACGTCAACACCGGCGACACGGACTTCTCCGCCCTCGTCACCAAGATCAAGAACTCCAAGGCCGACCTCGTCTACTACGGCGGCCAGTACGACGAGTCCGAGAAGCTCACCAAGCAGCTCAAGGACGGCGGAGTCAAGGTCCCGCTGTTCGGTGGCGACGGCATGTTCTCCGACACCTACATCCAGACCGCCGGCGACGCCTCCAAGG
Organism: Streptomyces sp. NBC_00659; assembly: GCF_036226925.1. Taxonomy (NCBI): domain Bacteria; kingdom Bacillati; phylum Actinomycetota; class Actinomycetes; order Kitasatosporales; family Streptomycetaceae; genus Streptomyces; species Streptomyces sp. NBC_00659. The sequence continues at coordinate 2,726,651 of NZ_CP109031.1, forward strand.
GCGACCTCGTCACCTCGGTCGGCCAGCCCGTCGACTCCCTGGCCTCCGCCGCCGACTTCATCAAGAAGTACAAGGCGTCCGGCCTCAAGGGCGACTACGGCACCTACGGCGGCTACTCCTACGACGCCGCCACGGCCATCATCAAGGCCATCGGCGCTGTCGTGAAGGACGGCAAGATCCCGGACGGCGCCCGCGCCAAGATCGTCGCCGAGGTCCAGAAGACCAAGTTCGACGGCATCGCCGGCCCCGTCTCCTTCGACGAGTACGGCGACACCACCAACAAGCAGCTCACCGTCTACCAGGTCGTCGACGGCAAGTGGAAGGCCGTCAAGAGCGGCACGTTCAACGGCTGATCAGCACCACCCGGGCCACTCCGATGGATCGGTCCACCACCAGGCAACGGCGCCCCGAGCGGCACCACACGCCCGGTCCGATCCATCGGACAGGCCCTCAGCACAACCACAGGGCCGCGCGGCCACGACCACACGTCACCGCGCGGCCCGCTTCATACGCCCTGATCAACTCTCCCCACCACATGGAGGCCACGCGGTGAACACCCTGCCGCAGCAGCTGGCCAACGGGCTGTTCCTCGGCTCGATGTACGGGCTGATCGCCATCGGCTACACGATGGTGTACGGCATCGTCCAGCTCATCAACTTCGCCCACGGCGAGATCTTCATGACCGGCGGCTTCGGCGCACTCTCGGTCTACCTGTACGTTCTGCCAAACGGCACATCCATGTGGATAGCCCTCCCAGCGATGCTGATAGGCGGCGGAATCGTCTCCGTCCTCATCGCCGTCGGGGCCGAACGCTTCGCCTACCGGCCACTGCGCGGAGCGCCACGCCTCGCACCGCTCATCACCGCCATCGGTCTGTCCCTGGCCCTCCAGCAGATCGTCTTCAACACCTACCCCGATGCCAAGACCGACCTGAAGTTCCCCCAACTTCCCTTCGGCACTGTGCACATCGGCTCGGTCAGCATCCAGAGCGGTTCGGTCTTCGTCATCGTCGCCGCCCCCCTGTGCATGGCGGCCCTCGCCCTGTTCGTCAGCCTCTCCCGCACCGGCCGCGCCATGCAGGCCACCGCGCAGGACCCTGACACCGCACAGCTCATGGGCATCGACACCAACCGCATCATCGTCATCGCCTTCGCCATCGGCGGCTTCTTCGCCGCCGTCGCGGCCGTCGCCTACGGCCTGCGCTACGGCACCGTCAAGTACGACATGGGCTTCCAGATGGGCCTCAAGGCCTTCACCGCGGCCGTCCTCGGCGGCATCGGCAACATCTACGGCGCCATGATCGGCGGCCTCGTCCTCGGCCTCGCCGAGACCATGGCCACCAGCTACATCGACGGCATCCCGGGCATGCAGCAGCTCGGCGGCGGCGGCTGGTCCTCCGTCTGGGCCTTCGTACTCCTCATCCTCGTACTGCTGTTCAGGCCACAAGGCCTCGTCGGCGAACGCGTCGCGGACAGGGCGTGAGCACCATGGCAACCACCGAGACCACCATCTCCGAGCGCGGCCTGATCGCACTCCCCGAGAGCGCCGCCCGCGCCCTCATCGCCTTCGGCGCCATCGCCACCATCGCCAGCACGTTCATGTCCTGGACCTACACGGCCGACTTCCCCGGGGACCTCACCTACTACGGCTCCCCGGCCGGACTCCAGATCCTCGACATCGTCGCCGGCGCGCTCACCCTCCTCTTCGCCCTGACCCTCTGGAACGTCCGCGGCCTCGGCTGGCTCAACCCGGCGGGCGCCACCCAGCCCGTCGTCCTCGCCGCCGCCTCCGCGTTCGCCGTCAGCTGGTTCAGCGCCATCGCCATCGCCGTCGACCTCAAGGGCCTCGTCGCACTCGACCCCGGCGCCTACGTCGCCACCGTCGGCTCCCTGATCGCCCTCCTCGGCACCCTGGCACTCCCCAAGCCCGGTGACACCTTCAAGGACTACGTCACCAAGCCCGACCTCATCCCGCCGGCCGCCAAGCTGCCCGCCTGGGTCGAGCGCCTCGTCATCACCGCCGCCACCGCCGTCGCACTCATCGCGTTCACGTACGGCATCGGCGTCGACCCCGACGCGAGCGAAACGTTCCTGGGCTACCTGCTCCTCGTCGTCCTCGGCACCTGGGCCCTCCAGACCGCCGGACTCTTCGACCGCTTCGCCCAGCTCAACGCCCGCCACAAGGGATTCGCCACCACCATGGCGTTCCTCGCCGCGGCGGTCTTCCCCTACGTCGCGGACAACGAGCACAACGCCAACGTCGGCGTGAGCATCCTCGTCGTCGGCACCGTCGCCCTCGGCCTCAACATCGTCGTCGGCCTCACCGGACTCCTCGACCTCGGATACGTCGCCTTCCTCGGCGTCGGCGCCTACGCCGCGGCCCTCGTCTCCGGCTCCGAGTTCTCCCGCTTCTCCGGCGTCCAGTTCCCCTTCTGGGCCGCCATGCTCACCGGCATGGCCGCGTCGCTCGTCTTCGGCGTCCTCATCGGCGCCCCCACCCTGCGACTGCGCGGCGACTACCTCGCCATCGTGACCCTGGGCTTCGGAGAGATCTTCCGCATCGCCGTCAACAACCTGGACGGCGCCTCCGGACCCAACATCACCAACGGCCCCAACGGCATCTCCATGATCCCGGACCTCAACATCTTCGGGTTCGACTTCGGTTCCACCCACGACGTCGCCGGCCACGCCCTCGGCCGCTTCGCCAACTACTTCCTGCTGATGCTGCTCATCACCGGACTCGTGGTCGTCGTCTTCTCCCGCGCCGCCGACTCCCGGATCGGCCGCTCCTGGATCGCCATCCGCGAGGACGAGACCGCCGCCACCGCCATGGGCATCAACGGCTTCCGCGTCAAGCTCGTCGCCTTCGCCCTCGGCGCCTCCCTCGCCGGCCTCGCCGGAACGGTCAGCGCCCACGTCGGCTACAGCGTCAACCCGGCCCCGTACCAGTTCGCCGGCTCCGTACCCCCGAACTCCGCCTTCCTCCTCGCGGCGGTCGTTCTCGGCGGCATGGGCACCGTCAGCGGACCCATCCTCGGCGCCACCCTGCTCTACCTCCTCCCTGAGAAGCTCCAGTTCCTCAAGGAGTACCAACTCCTCGCCTTCGGCGTCGCGCTCGTCGTCCTCATGCGCTTCCGCCCCGAAGGCATCATCGCCAACCGCCGCAACCAGCTCGAGTTCCACGAGAGCGACGACAGCGACGACAGCGACGAGACCGTCCACATCCCCGAACAAGGCCTGCCCGACTCCACCGTCGGCGTCACCAAGGCAGGGGCGTAACCAACATGACCACCACCACAGCCCCCAGCCCCGTCCTCGAAGCCACCGGCGTCACCATGCGGTTCGGCGGCCTCACCGCCGTCCGCAACGTCGACCTCACGGTCAACGCCGGAGAGATCGTCGGCCTCATCGGCCCCAACGGCGCGGGCAAGACCACCTTCTTCAACTGCCTCACCGGCCTCTACGTCCCCACCGAGGGCAAAGTCGCCTACAAGGGCACGGTGCTGCCCCCCAAGCCGCACCTCGTCACCAGCGCAGGCATCGCCCGCACCTTCCAGAACATCCGGCTCTTCGCCAACATGACCGTCCTGGAAAACGTGCTCGTCGGACGCCACACCCGCACCAAGGAAGGCCTCTGGTCCGCCCTCCTGCGCGGCCCCGGCTTCCGCAAGGCCGAAGCCACCTCCCGCGAACGCGCCATGGAACTGCTGGAGTTCATCGGCCTCGCCCACAAGGCCGACCACCTCTCCCGCAACCTCCCCTACGGCGAACAGCGCAAGCTGGAGATCGCACGCGCGATGGCGAGCGAGCCGGGCCTGCTCCTCCTGGACGAGCCCACCGCCGGCATGAACCCCCAGGAAACCCGCGCGACCGAAGAACTCGTCTTCGCCATCCGCGACCGGGGCATCGCCGTCCTCGTCATCGAGCACGACATGCGCTTCATCTTCAACCTGTCCGACCGCGTGGCCTGCCTCGTCCAGGGCGAAAAGCTCGTCGAAGGCACCTCCGAGGTCGTCCAGGGCGACGAGCGCGTAGTCGCCGCCTACCTCGGGACCCCCTTCGAGGGCGCCCCCGGCGCGGAGGAACTCGCCGAGGTCGAGGCCGCGGAAGCGGCGGGAGCCGCCGAAGCCGTGACCACGACGGACACCGCCCCGGCCGACGACACGGCGGACGCCCCCGAGGCCGAGGAAGCCGAAGAGACTCCGGCCGCCGAGGACAGCACGGACACCGACGAAGCCCCCGAGGCCGAGGAAACGTCCGACGCCCCCGAGGCCACCGAGGAGCCCGAGGACGCCACCCCGGCCGACGACTCCGACGCCCCCACCGCGTCCGACGACTCCGACGCACAGGGCAGCAGCACCAGCAAGGAAGGAACCGCCCCGTGACCGCACTGCTCGAGGTCGAAGACCTCAAGGTCGCCTACGGCAAGATCGAAGCCGTCAAGGGCATCTCCTTCAGCGTCGAAGCCGGCCAGATCGTCACCCTCATCGGCACCAACGGCGCCGGCAAGACGACGACCCTGCGCACCCTCTCCGGGCTCCTCAAGCCCAGCGGAGGCCGCATCCTCTTCGACGGCCAGCCCCTCGCCAACATCCCCGCCCACAAGATCGTCGCCCTCGGACTCGCGCACTCCCCCGAGGGACGCCACATCTTCCCCCGCCTCTCCATCGCGGAGAACCTCCAGCTCGGAGCCTTCCTCCGCAGCGACAAGGCGGGCATCGAGAAGGACATCCAGCGCGCCTACGACCTCTTCCCCATCCTGGGAGAACGCCGTAAGCAGGCCGCCGGAACCCTCTCGGGCGGCGAGCAGCAGATGCTCGCCATGGGACGCGCCCTCATGTCCCAGCCCAAGCTGCTCATGCTCGACGAACCCTCCATGGGCCTCTCGCCGATCATGATGCAGAAGATCCTCGCGACCATCGCCGAACTCAAGGCGGCCGGCACGACGATCCTCCTCGTCGAGCAGAACGCCCAGGCGGCGCTCTCCCTCGCCGACCAGGCCCACGTCATGGAGGTCGGCAGCATCGTCCTCTCCGGCACCGGCCAGGACCTGCTCCACGACGAGTCCGTCCGCAAGGCGTACCTCGGCGAGGACTGATCCACCGCGGCCCGGCCGCACACACGAAGAGGCCCGCACCTCCGTCAGGGGTGCGGGCCTCTTCCGTCCGCCACGACCAGGCGGACCAAGCTCTACGACAGGGGGGCGCGGGACTAGCCCTTCGCCGCCTTCTTCTCCGCGGCGTCCTCGATGACCGCCTCGGCCACCTGCTGCATCGACATACGGCGGTCCATCGACGTCTTCTGGATCCACCGGAACGCCGCCGGCTCCGTCAGCCCGTACTCCGTCTGCAGAACCGACTTCGCGCGGTCCACCAGCTTGCGCGTCTCCAGACGCTGCGTGAGATCCGCGATCTCACCCTCCAGCGCCTTCAGCTCCGCGAACCGGGACACCGCCATCTCGATCGCCGGCACCACGTCGCTCTTGCTGAACGGCTTCACCAGGTACGCCATCGCGCCCGCGTCACGGGCCCGCTCGACCAGGTCGCGCTGCGAGAACGCGGTCAGCATCAGCACCGGGGCGATCGACTCCTCGGCGATCTTCTCCGCCGCCGAGATGCCGTCCAGCTTCGGCATCTTCACGTCGAGGATCACCAGGTCGGGCTTGTGCTCCCGGGCCAGCTCGACGGCCTGCTCACCGTCACCGGCCTCACCTACGACGGTGTAGCCCTCTTCTTCGAGCATCTCTTTGAGATCGAGGCGGATCAGCGCCTCGTCCTCGGCGATGACGACACGGGTCGTCAGCGGAGGCACGTGCGACTTGTTGTCGTCGGGCGCGTCTACGGGCTGGGGCGACTCGGGGGCGGTCACGGGGGCTCCTCATTGCGGGCCGGGCAGGTAGTGCTGCTTAAGAAGACTACCTAGCGGCGGCGCGCTGCGATGACCCGGTATGCTTCCGCAGAGCCACTCACGCCGGGTTGGTGGAAGGGTATACACGGAGGTCTCAAACACCTCTGCCTGAGAGGGCTTGCGGGTTCGAATCCCGCACCCGGCACAGATCATCGCAAAGCGGAGGTCCACGTTCTCGTGGACCTCCGCTTTTTGCTGCACACGGTGACGATCAGCAACGCACAGCGTTCACATGAACGCGCATGGAACTGAAGTACGGCAAAAGGCTCTCACCCTGCTCCGCGACGGGGCCAAGAACACCGACGTGGCACGACGGTTCGGCGTTCCGCCGGGAACGGTCAGCTACTGGAAGCACGTGGACCGAGTCAAACGCGGCGAGCCGGTCACCGTTCGCCCGTCACTCCTCTGCCCGAGGTGCGACGGCCGTGACCTCGACAAGGCCTCGTACAGCTATCTCCTCGGCCTGTATCTGGGCGACGGGCACATCAGTCACTACGCGAAGCACAAGGTGCCCAGCCTCATGATCACCCTCGACGACACCTGGCCAGGTATTCAGGACAGCACGGAACGCGCCCTGCGGACCGTGTTCCCCCACAACGCCACGTGCCGCGTGCGAAGCAAGGGCGCACACAACATCAAGGTGTACTTCAAACACCTCGGCTGCCTCTTCCCCCAGCACGGCCCCGGCAAGAAGCACGAGCGCCCGATCGTGCTCGAACCCTGGCAGCAGGAGATCATCGACGCCCACCCCTGGGAGTTCGTCCGGGGGCTCATCCACTCCGACGGGTGTCGCATCACCAACTGGACCACCCGCGTCGTCGGCGGGGAGCGCAAGCGTTACGAGTACCCCCGGTACTTCTTCACCAATGTCTCGGACGACATCCGGCAGCTCTTCACGGACATCCTGGACAAGCTCGGGGTCGGCTGGACGCACTGCACCCGCCACGGGAACCCGTACAACATCTCCGTCGCCAAGAAGGCCTCCGTAGCCCTCATGGACGCCCACGTGGGCCCCAAGTACTGACCGGCGACGGAGAAGCACCTCCGCCTGCTACTTGGGGCTGTCGTCCTCGCCGATGTGGTGGACGCGGACCAGGTTCGTGGAGCCGGTGACTCCGGGCGGGGAGCCGGCGGTGATCACGACGACGTCGCCCTTGGCGCAGCGGCCGTACTTGAGGAGGAGTTCGTCGACCTGGTCGACCATGGCGTCGGTGGAGTCGACGTGGGGGCCGAGGAAGGTTTCGACGCCCCAGGTGAGGTTGAGCTGGGAGCGGGTGGCGGGGGTGGGGGTGAAGGCGAGGAGGGGGATGGGTGAGCGGTAGCGGGAGAGGCGGCGGACGGTGTCGCCGGACTGGGTGAAGGCGACGAGGAACTTGGCGCCGAGGAAGTCGCCCATCTCGGCGGCGGCTCGGGCGACGGCACCGCCCTGGGTGCGGGGTTTGTTGCGTTCGGTGAGAGGCGGAAGGCCCTTGGCGAGGATGTCTTCTTCCGCCGCTTCGACGATGCGGGACATCGTCCTGACGGTCTCGATGGGGTATTTGCCGACGCTGGTCTCGCCGGAGAGCATGACGGCGTCGGTGCCGTCGATGACGGCGTTGGCGACGTCGGAGGCTTCGGCGCGGGTGGGGCGGGAGTTCTCGATCATCGAGTCGAGCATCTGGGTGGCGACGATGACCGGCTTGGCGTTGCGCTTCGCGAGCTTGATGGCGCGCTTCTGGACGATGGGGACCTGTTCCAGAGGCATTTCGACGCCGAGGTCGCCGCGGGCGACCATGATGCCGTCGAAGGCGGCGACGATGTCGTCGATGTTGTCGACGGCCTGGGGCTTTTCGACTTTGGCGATGACGGGGAGGCGGCGGCCTTCTTCGTCCATGATGCGGTGGACGTCGTGGATGTCCTTGCCGCTGCGGACGAAGGAGAGGGCGATGACGTCGAAGCCGGTGCGCAGGGCCCAGCGGAGGTCGGCCTCGTCCTTGTCGGAGAGGGCCGGGACGGAGACGGCGACGCCGGGGAGGTTGAGGCCTTTGTGGTCGGAGACCATGCCGCCTTCGATGACGGTGGTGCGGACGCGGGGGCCGTCGACGGAGGTGACTTCGAGGGAGACCTTGCCGTCGTCGACGAGGATGCGTTCACCGGGAGTGACGTCCGTTGCCAGTCCGTCGTAGGTGGTTCCGCAGTGGTCGCGGTCGCCTTCGGCGCCTTCTTCGACGGTGATGGTGAAGGTGTCTCCGCGTTCAAGGAGTACGGGGCCTTCGGTGAAGCGGCCGAGGCGGATCTTCGGGCCTTGAAGGTCGCCGAGGATTCCGACGCTGCGGCCGGTTTCGTCGGATGCCTTTCGGACGTGTCGGTAGCGTTCCTCGTGGTCGGCGTGGGTGCCGTGGCTGAGGTTGAAGCGGGCTACGTCCATTCCGGCTTCGACCAGGGCTTTGATCTGGTCGTACGAGTCGGTGGCGGGGCCCAAGGTGCAGACGATTTTCGCTCGGCGCATGATTCGAGCCTAGGCCTTACCGGTCGGTAGAGAATTGGTCGCGCATGACTACTCAACAACCTTTGCGTGAAGGGTTATTGACAACTGTTGAATTGTGCGCCGCGCCGCTCCGATGAGCGGAGCATGGTGCTTGGTGTGGCGGGCGCGTTCTTCGACCTGTGCCCGTCCAGTGTGCGCCGGGCCCTGGGATGGGTGCGAGGAAGAGCCTCGCGGTGACTTTCCGTGATGCTTCCAGGTGTGGCTAGAGCCGTGGAGGTGCCATGGTGAAGCGGGCGTTGACCTGGGCGTGGACGTGCTGGCGTTGGGGTTCGAGGTCGAGGGGGGCGGGTTCGTCCTCGGTGGGGCCGGCGCCGTAGGCGGCCCGGCTGAGCGCGCGGGCGCTCTGGGGGACTCGGGGGTGGGTGTCCTCGGCGCCGGTGTCGGCGAGTTCGACGAGTGCGGTGAGGGTGGTGCCGAGGGCTTCGGCGTATTCGCGGGCGCGTTGGACGGCTTCACGGACGGCCTGTTGGCGTGCTGTGCGGTGGGCGGGTGAGTCGGGGCGCAGGGTCCACCAGGGGCCGTCGACGCGGGTGAGGTCGAGGTCGGCGAGGGCGGTGGTGAGTTCGCCCAGCGCGGTGAAGTCGTTGAGTTCGGCGGTGATGTGGACGAGGCCGTGGTGGGTGCGGACGCGTTCTCCGCGGCCGTGGCGGCCGAGTTCGGGGGTGATGGTGAGGGCACTGGTCTCGAGGTGTTCGACGGCGTCGCCGTAGGTTTTGACGAGGTCGAGGGCGAGGGTGTTGCGGCGGGTGAGGTCGGCGAGGGTTTCGCGTCGGTCTTTGCCGCGGGCGGTGACGGTGATGGTGATGCGGGCGATCTCGGGGTCGACTTCGAGACGGGCTTCGCCTCGGACGGCGATGCGGGGTGTGTCGGGGGTGCCGTAGGGGACGGGGGGTGGGGTCGGGTGGGTGGCGGGGGCGGTGTCGGGGGTCATACGTCCCACTCTGTCAGGAGGTGGGGGGTCAGTGGCGCTGTACGGCCACGAGATGGAAACCTCCAGGGTCTTTTGCGGGGGCGTGTGTTGGGCCAGAATCTACGCGCGTCGTTGACCAATTTCCCGAGGAGTTCGAGCCATGCCGTTGAACCGCCGGAAGTTTCTGAAAGAGTCCGCCGTGACGGGTGCGGGGGTGGCGCTCGCGGGTGTGGGCGCGGCTCCGGTGGCCCAGGCCGCGGAGAGGGCGAAGGGGGGCCGGCCGGTGAAGCGGTACGAGCTGACGGTGATGGGGACCACCGATCTGCACGGTCATGTCTTCAACTGGGACTACTTCAAGGACGCGGAGTACGCGGACAAGGCGGGTAACGCTCAGGGTCTGGCACGGATCTCGACGCTGGTGAACGAGATCCGTGCGGAGAAGGGGCGTTGCAACACGCTGCTGCTGGACGCCGGTGACACGATCCAGGGCACTCCGTTGACGTACTACTACGCGAAGGTGGATCCGATCACCGCCAAGGGTGGTCCGGTGCACCCGATGGCGCAGGCGATGAACGCGATCGGCTATGACGCGGTGGCTCTCGGGAACCACGAGTTCAACTACGGCATCGAGACACTGCGGAAGTTCGAGTCGCAGTGCCGTTTCCCGCTGCTGGGCGCGAACGCGCTGGACGCGAAGACGCTGAAGCCGGCGTTCCCTCCGTACTTCATGAAGGAGTTCCACGTCCACGGCGCGCCGCCGGTGAAGGTGGCGGTGCTGGGTCTGACGAACCCGGGTATCGCGATCTGGGACAAGGCTTATGTGCAGGGGAAGTTGACGTTCCCGGGCCTTGAGGAGCAGGCGGCGAAGTGGGTGCCGAAGCTGCGGTCGATGGGTGCGGATGTGGTGGTCGTGTCGGCGCATTCGGGTGCGTCGGGTACGTCGTCGTACGGTGACCAGTTGCCGTACGTGGAGAATTCGGCGGCGTTGGTGGCGCAGCAGGTGCCGGGGATCGACGCGATCCTGGTGGGTCACGCGCACCTGGAGATCCCGGAGTTGAAGGTCACGAACACGGCGACGGGGAAGACCGTCGTGCTGTCGGAGCCGCTGGCGTACGCGGAGCGGATGTCGGTGTTCGACTTCGCGCTGGTCTTCGAGAAGGGGCGCTGGACGGTCGAGTCGGTGGCCGCGTCGGTGCGCAACACGAACTCGGTGGCGGACGACCCGAAGATCACGCGGCTGCTGAAGGACGAGCACGACGTGGTCGTGGCGTACGTCAACCAGGTGGTCGGCACGGCGACGGAGACGTTGACGACGGTGGAGGCGCGTTACAAGGACGCTCCGATCATCGATCTGATCACCAAGGTGCAGGAGGACGTGGTCAGGGCGGCGCTGGTGGGGACGCAGTACGCGTCGTTGCCGGTGATCGCGCAGGCGTCGCCGTTCTCGCGGACGTCGGAGATCCCGGCCGGGAATGTGACGATCCGGGATCTGTCGAGTCTGTATGTGTACGACAACACGCTGGTGGCGAAGGTGTTGACGGGTGCGCAGGTGCGGGCGTACCTGGAGTACTCGGCGAACTATTTCGTGCAGACGCCCGTGGGTGCGGTGGTCGACACGGAGAAGCTGACGAACGCGAACAGTCGTCCGGACTACAACTACGACTATGTGTCGGGGCTCGCGTACGACATCGACATCGCGCAGGCGGAGGGTTCGCGGATCAAGAACCTGACGTTCGGCGGTGCGCCGTTGGACGACGCTCAGCAGTTCGTGTTCGCGGTGAACAACTACCGTGCCAATGGTGGCGGCGCGTTTCCGCATGTCGCTTCGGCGACCGAGGTGTGGTCGGAGTCGACGGAGATCCGGACGCGTATCGCGGAGTGGGTCACGGCGAAGGGTGTGCTGGACCCGAAGGAGTTCGCGTCGGTGGACTGGAAGCTGACGCGTGAGGGTGTGCCCGTGTTCTAGGGCGTTTTTGGTTCAGGTCGGCGGCGTCGGCGCGGTTTCTCGCGTCGGCGCCGTTTGTCTTGGGCGGTTGTGCAAGGCGATCGGAGGATCCCGGCCTCTGTGTGAACCGATCGGCGGGGCTCGTCCGATGAGGGGATGTGGGGGTGGTCATCGTCCTTCGACGAGGGGGATGAGGGGGACGAGGCGAGTGAGGGTTCGGGTTTCCTGACGGGCGGCGGGGACGCGGGGGGTGTGTTCGAGGCCGAAGGTCGTGAAGGCGGTGCGGCCGGGGAGGGGGTAGGGGTCTTTGCCGGTGAGGGAGTTGAGGATGGTGGCGCTGCGCCAGGCGGCGAGGCCGAGGTCGGGGGTGCCGACGCCATGGGTGTGGAGTTCGGCGTTCTGGACGTAGACGCGGCCGGTGACGGTGGGGTCGAGGACGAGGCGGAACTCGTTGTCGATGTCGGGGCGTTCGGCGTTGTCGCGGCGGAGGTAGGGGTCGAGTCCGGCGAGGAGGGGGGCGATGGGGCGTTCGCGGTAGCCGGTGGCGAGGACGACGGCGTTGGTGGTGTGGCGGGATCGGGTGCCCTGCTGCGTGTGTTCGAGGTGGAGTTCGATCTTGGTGGTGGCGATGCGGCCGGCGGTGCGGACGGTGACGGCGGGGGTGAGGACGGCGTCGGGCCAGCCGCCGTGGAGGGTGCGGCGGTAGAGCTCGTCGTGGATGGCGGCGATGGTGTCGGCGTCGATGCCTTTGTGGAGTTGCCATTGGGCGGCGAGGAGCCTGTCGCGGACGGGTTCGGTGAGGGCGTGGAAGTAGCGGGTGTAGTCGGGGGTGAAGTGTTCGAGGCCGAGTTTGGAGTACTCCATGGGTGCGAAGGCCTCGGTGCGGGCGAGCCAGTGGATCTTTTCTTTTCCGGTGGGGCGGTTGCGGAGGAGGTCGAGGAAGACTTCGGCTCCTGACTGGCCGGCGCCGATGACGGTGATGTGGTCGGCGGCGAGGAACCGGTCGCGGTGTTTGAGGTAGTCGGCGGCGTGGATGACGGGTGCGTCGGGAGCCTCGACGAGTGGTTTCAGGGGTTCGGGGATGTGGGGGGCGGTGCCGACGCCGAGGACGATGTTGCGGGCGTGGGTGCGGCCGAGGGCCTGGGCTCGGCCGTGGATGTCGAGCTGGGTGAAGTCGACTTCGAAGAGCTCGTGTTCGGGGTTCCAGCGGACGGTGTCGACCTGGTGGGCGAAGCGGAGTCCGGGGAGGTTGTCGGCGACCCAGCGGCAGTAGGCGTCGTATTCGGCGCGTTGGATGTGGAAGCGCTCGGCGAAGTAGAAGGGGAAGAGGCGGTCGCGGTCCTTGAGGTAGTTGAGGAAGGACCAGGGGCTTGTGGGGTGGGCGAGGGTGACCAGGTCGGCGAGGAAGGGGACTTGGAGGGTGGCGCCGTCGATGAGGAGGCCGGGGTGCCAGTCGAAGCCGGGGCGTTGTTCGTAGAAGACGGTGTCGAGTTCGGTGAGGGGGTGGGCGAGGGCGGCGAGGGAGAGGTTGAAGGGGCCGATGCCGATGCCGACCAGGTCGCGGGGGGTTTCGGCGTCGGGGCGCTGGGGGTGGGGGTGGGGTGTCGGTCTCATCGGGGGGTGTGTCCTTCCACCAGTTTCAGGAGCGTGGCCAGGTCGCCCGGCCGGGTGTGGGGGTTGAGGAGGGTGGCTTTGAGCCAGCGGCGGCCGTCGAGGGTGGCGCGGCCGAGGACGGCGCGGCCTTGGTCGAGGAGGGTGCGGCGTACGGCGGCGACGGTGTCGTCGGTGGCGCCTCGGGGCCGGAAGAGGACGGTGCTGATGACGGGGTGGTCGTAGAGCTCGAAGCCGGGGTGTGCGGCGGTGAGGTCGGCGAGTTCGTGGGCGTGGGCGCAGACCTGGTCGACGAGGTGGCCGATGCCGTGGCGTCCGAGGGTCTTGAGGGTGACGGCGATCTTGAGGATGTCGGGGCGGCGGGTGGTGCGCAGGGAGCGGCCGAGGAGGTCGGGGTGGCCTGCTTCGGTGTCGTCGTCGGCGTTGAGGTAGTCGGCCCGGTGGGTGAGCGGGGTGAGGTCGGTGGGGTCGCGTACGGCGAGGAGTCCGGCGGCGACGGGCTGCCAGCCGAGTTTGTGCAGGTCGAGGGTGACGGTGTCGGCGTGGGCGAGTCCGTCGAGTTTGGTGCGGTGCCGGTCGCTGAAGAGGAGGCCTCCGCCGTAGGCGGCGTCGATGTGGAGGCGTGCGCCGTGGGTGGCGCAGAGGTCGGCGATGTCGGGCAGCGGGTCGATGAGTCCGGCGTCGGTGGTGCCGGCGGTGGCGGCGACGAGGAGGGGGCCGCGCAGGTCGCTGAGGGCGCTGTCGAGGGCGGCGGGGTCGAGGGTGCCGGCGGGTGCGGGGAGGACGACGGGTTCGGGCAGGCCGAGGAGCCAGGTGGCGCGGTGGAGGGAGTGGTGGGCGTTCGCTCCGCAGACGAGTTGGATGCCGTGGTGTTTCTCGCGGGCGAGGAGGAGGGCGAGTTGGTTGGATTCGGTGCCGCCGGTGGTGACGAGGGCGTCGCCCTGCGCGCCTCGCGTTCCCTCCGCGCCTCGCGTGCCCTCCGCGATCTCCGTGACCTTCGTACCCTCCGTGCCTGAGGTGTGCGAGGTGTCGTCCGGGTTGCCGTAGACCAGGTCGGCGAGGGCCCGGGTGAGGAGTGCCTCGAGTTCGGAGGCGGCGGGCGCCTGGTCCCAGGAGTCGAGGGAGGGGTTCAGGGCGGAGACGGCGAGGTCGGCGGCGGTGGCGACGGCCAGGGGCGGGCAGTGCAGGTGCGCCGCGCACAGGGGGTCGGCGGGGTCGGCGGCGCCTTCGGCGAGGGCGCGGACGAGGGTGTGCAGGGCATCGGGGCTGCCGTGGTGGGGCAGGGGGTCGCCGAGGGCTGTGCGCAGGCGCCCGGCGACGTGTGCGGGTCCTCCGGCGGGGAGGGGGCCTCCGCGGGCGGCGGTTCCTTCGGCGAGTGCGTGCAGGACGGTGTGGAGCAACGGCCGCAGTGCGTCGGGGCCTTCGGGGCCTGAGGCGAGGGGCGGCGTGCTCATGGGTGTCCTCCGGTGGACGTGCGGCGGGGTCCTTCCCGGCGTGTGCGTGTTTTGGGCAGGTGCGCCCGCCAAGGACAACGATTCGGCCCCGGCGGGGGTACTGCCGTACGGAGGATTTGTGTGACGGGGGTGGACACGCGGGACGCCGGACGGCTGCGGGGGCAGCTGTCCGGCGTCCGGGTTCGCGTCTGGTGTCTGGACTCCGGGGTCCGGAGCCGGGTCTTGTGCCCGGTCTCCGGTGTCCGGTCTTCGTCGGGTTGGCGGCTAGGCCTGCCTCACCCGCAACGCGCGTGCGAGGTCGTCCAGTTGGTCGGCGAGTTTGCGGCGCAGGGCCGGGATGAGGTCGGCGTCGCGCAGGCAGCTCTCGCCGAGGGCGAGGGTCTCGGGCGTGACGGCGCAGGCGGGGAAGGCCCAGCGTCCTGCGGCTTCGGCGATGGCGGGGCCGCGTCGTTCGGCGAGGGCCACGGCGTCGGGCCAGTAGCGCTCGACGTAGGCGTGGACGAGGCCGGCCTGTTCGGGCTGCCAGAAGCCCTGGGCGGTGGCGGTGAACAGGTAGTTGGAGAGGTCGTCGGTGGCGAACATCGCGTCCCAGGCGGCGCGTTTGGCCTGGGGGTCGGGCAGTGCGGCGCGGCAGCGGGCGGCGCCTTCCTGGCCGGTGGCGCTGGGGTCCTGGACGAGTTCGGCTTCGATCACGGCGTCGTCGACGGCGCCGAGGACGCTGAGCCGGCAGAGGATGCGCCAGCGCAGCTCGGGGTCGAGTTCGGGGCCGCCGGGGACGGTGCTCTCGGAGAACCAGGCGCTGATGGTGTCGGGGTGGACGGCGACGTCGATGAGGTGGCGTACGGCGGTCAGGCGCAGTCCGGGCTGGGAGCCGTCCTCGGTGCGGCGGATGAGGTCGCGGCACAGGTCGGTGAGGGTGGCGAGGGCGGTGGCCCGCTGTTCGGGGCTCAGGTACCGGTCGGCGACGTGGGCGGTGGCGAAGGTGAGGACGCCCTGGACGACGGCGAGGTCGGTCTCGTGCGGCAGGTGGGTGCGGGCGGTCTCGATGTAGGCCGTGGCGGGCAGTTCGCCGTCGCGTACGGCGTCGCGCAGGGCGTTCCAGACGACGGCCCGGGTGAGGGGGTCGGGGAGGCCGGCGAGGGCGCCTCGTACGGTCTGGAAGGACTTGGTGTCGAAGCGGACCTTGGCGTAGGTGAGGTCGCCGTCGTTGAGGAGGAGCAGGTCGGGGCGGCGGCCGGGCCGGGGGTCGGTGGAGCCGCCCTGGGGGACGTCGAGTTCGAAGCGGTCGCGCAGGGTGAGCCGGTTGCCCTCGCCGGGGACGATGTCGTAGGCGCCGACGGCGATGCGATGGGGGCGGCTGCCCTGGTGGTCGACGGTGAGGTGCCACTGGCCGTCGGCTTCGGTGATCTCGGGTGTGAGGGTGTCGACGCCGGTGGTGCGCAGCCAGGCGTCGGCCCAGGCGTGGACGTCGCGTTCGGTGGCGGAGGCGAGGTTGTCGATGAAGTCGGCGAGGGTGGCGTTGGCGAACTTGTGGCGGGCGAAGTGGGTGTTGATGCCGGCCAGGAAGTCCTTCTCGCCGAGCCAGGCGACGAGTTGGCGCAGTGCGGAGGCGCCCTTGGCGTAGGAGATGCCGTCGAAGTTGAGCATGGCGGACGCGGTGTCGGGGACGGCGTCCGGGTCGGGGGCGACGGGGTGGGTGGAGGGGCGCTGGTCGGCGTCGTAGCCCCAGGACTTGCGGGCGACGCCGAAGTCGACCCAGGTGTCGGTGAAGCGGGTGGCTTCGGTGAGGGTCTGGTAGCCCATGTACTCGGCGAAGGACTCGTTGAGCCAGATGTCGTCCCACCAGCGCAGGGTGACGAGGTCACCGAACCACATGTGGGCCATTTCGTGGGCGATGACCATGGCGCGGGTCTGGCGCTCGGTGTCGGTGACGGCGGAGCGGTAGATGAACTCGTCGCGGAAGGTGACGAGGCCGGGGTTCTCCATGGCGCCGGCGTTGAATTCGGGGACGAACGCCTGGTCGTAGGAGTCGAAGGGGTAGGGCTCCTCGAACTTCTCGTGGTAGCGGTCGAAGCAGGCGCGGGTGACGTCGAGGATCTCGTCGGCGTCGGCGTCGAGGTACGGGGCGAGGGAGCGGCGGCAGTGGAGGCCGAAGGGCAGGCCGCCGTGTTCGGTGCGTACGGAGTGCCAGGGGCCTGCGGCGACGGCGACGAGGTAGGTGGAGATCAGCGGGGTGGGGGCGGCTTTCCAGTGGCCGTCGCCGAGGTGTTCGGTGACGCCGTTGGCGAGGACGGTCCAGCCTTCGGGGGCGGTGACGGAGAGCTCGAAGACGGACTTGAGGTCGGGCTGGTCGAAGGCGGCGAAGACGCGCTGGACGTCTTCCATGAAGAGCTGGGTGTAGACGTAGGTCTCGCCGTCGGTGGGGTCGGTGAAGCGGTGCATGCCCTCCCCGGTGCGGGAGTAGCGCATGGAGGCGTCGACGCGCAGTTCGTGCTCGCCGGCGGTGAGTCCCTTGAGGGCGAGCCGGTTCTCGTCGAGGGCCGCGGGGTCGAGGGGCCGGCCGTCCAGGGTGACGGAGCGCAGTTCGGCGGGCTTCATCTCGACGAAGGTGTCCGCGCCGGCGCGGGCGGTGAACCGGATGACGGTCAGGGAGTCGAAGGTCTCGTCCCCTCCGGTCAGGTCGAGTTCGATCCCGTAGTGGTGGACGTCGAGGAGCTTGGCACGGGTCTGCGCTTCGTCGCGCGTCAGTACGGACATAAGGCCATGCTGCCCGATGGCGAGGGTCGGGACACAGGGGCGGTCCGGTATATGCGCGTTGACGCCACCTGGTCACGGACTGCGGTCGGGGGCGCGGGAGGGGCGGCCGGGCCGGCGGAGCGGTGGCCCGCCGCCGTCACTCCCGCGTATCGGCCGTGCCGGTCGGGTCGGCCATGGCGGCCGTGGCGGCCGTGGCGGCCGTGGCGGCCGTGGCGGCCGTGCCGGTTGTGGCGGCCGTGCCGGTTGTGGTGGTTGTGGTGGCCGTAGTGGTCTCGGCGGCCGGGTCGGTCGTACCGCCGCCCGCGTCGTCCGCGATGCGCTCGTGGTGCCGGATGACCTCGGCGATGATGAAGTTCAGCAGCTTCTCGGCGAAGGCCGGGTCGAGCTTCGCGCTCTCGGCCAGGCGGCGCAGCCGGGCGATCTGGTGGGCCTCGCGGGAGGGGTCGGCGGGCGGAAGCTGGTGGGCGGCCTTGAGGTGGCCGACCTGCTGGGTGCATTTGAAGCGTTCGGCGAGCATGTGGACGACGGCGGCGTCGATGTTGTCGATGCTGTCGCGCAGCCGGGCGAGCTCCGCTCTGACGTCGGGGCCGGCTTCCTGGGGTGTGCTGGTGGTCATGACAGCCAACCCTACGTGGCCCGCGGGGGCTCGATCATCGGCGCCGGGCCCGGTCGAGGTGGGGCTAGGGACGTGGGGCGAGCACCTTGTGGAAGTGCACGTCCTGGTGTCCGCCCGGGATGCCGTCGGTGCGGCCGGTCTCCCGGTAGCCGTGGCCACGGTAGAAGTCGGGGGCCTGGAAGGTGAAGGAGGAGACGATGATCTCGGTGCAGCCGCGCCGGGCGCTCTCCTCCTCGGCTGCGCGGAGCAGCTTGCCGCCCCAGCCTGCGTGGCGCTGGTCGGCTCGTACCCAGAGCATGTCGACCGCGCAGCAGCTGCCCCACACCCAGGCGGTGAGCCCGCCGACGAGTTCCCCGTCGGTGTCGGTCACCTTGACGGAGATCGGTTCGGGGTCGCCGGCGCCGGTCGCCTTCGCGTTGAAGGCGGTGAGTTCGTCGTCGAGGCGCTGTTGCAGTGCGGCGTCCTTGGCGCCGATCAGCAGGGACGCGGTGACGGGCGGCTGGTGTGGGCTGGTCATGGCAGCGAGTATGCCGGTCCGAGGACGGGAATCGGATCCGGTTCTACCGCCGCACACGCACCGTTCGTCACTCCCCTGTGCGCCGTACGCGCCCCTTGGCGGGACTCCGTACGCGCCCCTTGGCGGGACTCCGTACGCGCGGCGCCCGCGACCGGGTGGCGGGCGCCGCGCGTACGGGTCGTACGGTCGTACAGGTCACACGAGTGGTGCGGGTGGAACGAACCGTGCGGCGGGCGGGGTCAGAGGCCGGCGGCGGCTCTGGCTATGTCGGCGGCGAAGGTCGAGACCTCGCTGTACACGCCGGGGTATCCGGGCTCGGCGCAGCCCTCGCCCCAGCTCACGATGCCGACCTGGATGTAGGCGCCCGTGTCGTCCTTGCGGAACATGGGTCCGCCGGAGTCGCCCTGGCAGGTGTCGACGCCGCCCTGGGCGACGAATCCGGCGCAGATCTCGTCGCCGGGGACGAGGTCGCTGCCGTACGCCTGCTTGCAGGTGGCGTCGTCGACGAAGGGGACGGTGGCCTTGAGCAGGTAGCGCTGCTGTGCGCCGCCTTCGCGGGTGGCGCCCCAGCCGGCGACGGTGAAGTTGCCGTTGTTGTAGGTGGTGTTGGTGGCGATCTTCAGGGTGGGCAGGGCGATGGGTGTGGCGAGTTTGATGAGGGCCCAGTCCTTGCCCTTGCCGGTGTAGCCGGGGGCCTGGAGCACCTTGGTGGACTTGACCTTGACGGCGCTGCTGCTCTGGAGGTCCACGACGCCGGCGGTGGCGGTGATGGAGGTGTTGGTGCCGGAGCCGTTCACGCAGTGCGCGGCGGTCAGGACGATGCTCTGGGTGTAGAGGGCGCCGCCGCAGCCCATGGAGAGGCGGACCATGAAGGGGAATTCGCCCTGGGCGGCGCGGGTGCCGCCGACGACGGGTGCGGGTGCGGCGTGTGCGGCCGTCGGCTGGAGGGAGACGGTGGCGAGGGCGACCGCGGCGACGGTGAGCAGTCTTCTGACGACGCCGTACTTCCTGAGAGACTTCAACGTGCTTCCTTTCGTGGGGGGGTTGTCGGCAGGGCGGATGCACGGGGAACGCTCGATGGCATGCACCTGCCAAGCTGGTGGGGATTATGAGGACCGGCCGCCGCAGCGGGCAAGAGCCTCATTCCGGCCAGCCGCCGCCCGGCCCCGCGGCGCACCACCTCCGGCCGGCCGCCGCCCGGCCCCCGCGGTGCCCCGCCTCCGGACAGAACGCCACTCGCCCCGCGCCCCCGCCACCGGGCGGAACCCCGCTTACAGTGGAGAGGAGTTCCGGCGTCTTCTGGGGGTGCGGGCGTGGCGAACGGCGGACCCGTGGAGCACGGCTACCCGCATCTGGACACGGTGCGGGCATCGGTCACCGCGCTCTACAAGCGGCTCTCGTACGACACCATCCACACCTTCGCGACCAGCGTGGCGCCCGCCGACGTGGCCTTCGCGGACGTCGACGACCTGCATCTGGGCGCGCAGCGCGTCGCCCGTGAGATGGTGCGGCACTACCGGCTGCCGGACGCCCGGATGATCGTCGGCTTCCGCGAGATGACCCACGCGGCGCATGTCGAACTCGCCGCGGGGCCCGAGTACTTCATCGAGCTCAACGACCGCTTCCGCACCCACCGCAGGGACATCGGCGCCGCCCTCGCCCACGAGGTGATGCACGTCTATCTGCACCGCCTGGACCTCTCGTTCCCCGGCACCCGCGACACCGAGATCCTCACCGACACGGCCGCGGCCTACCTCGGCACGGGCTGGCTCCTTCTCGACGCCTACCGCGAGGACGCCGCGTCCTCGCAGAAACTCGGCTATCTGACACCCGAGGAGTTCGGTTACGTCCTCGCCAAGCGCGCTCTGGTCTTCGGCGAGGACCCCTCGGTGTGGTTCACCAGCCCGCAGGCGTACACCGCGTACACCAAGGGCATGGAGCTGGCCCTGCGTGACGGGCGGCAGCCCCCGCTGACCGCGGCCGGCTGGGCGGGGCGGCGCCGTTACGCCAGGGACCGCCGCCACGCCCAGGAGCACCACACCCCCGAGCACTCCGGCGTGCCCTACGCCTTCGCGCCCGACGACCGCGGACCGCTGCGCGTCTCCTTCCCGTGCCCCACCTGCCACCAGCGCATCAGGGTGCCGGTCCGGGGCCGGGTACGGGCGCGTTGCGCGCTGTGCCGGACGGTGCTGGAGTGCGACACCTGAGGGCCGGCCCCGTGCGCCGCCCCGCGCGTGCGCCGTTCGTGGCGCCGGGGGGCGGGCCGGGTGAGGCAGAACACCCCGAAAGCCTTTGCCTCGCGTGTCCGTGGCGAGCGAGGGTCGAAGGATGAGCACGAACGACCCCACCGCACTCCTCTTCCCCGCCCTGTACGAGGGCGACGAGGACGCGGTCGTACGGCTGCTGCGTGCCGGGGTGAGCCCGGAGGCGGTCGACGAGGACGGCCAGAGCGCCCTGTATCTGGCGGCGGTGAGCGACCGGCCCGGTGTCGTGCGGCTGCTGCTGGCCGCCGGCGCCGAGCCCGACCGGCTGAGTCTGGGCACGGACGCTCCGCTGTGCGGGGCGGCCTGCGGCGGTCACACGGAGGTGGTGCGCGCCCTGCTGTCGGCGGGAGCGTACCCGGACACCGTGGAGGCGTTCGGTTTCACCGCGCTGACCTGGGCCCTGCGGCGGGGTCACACCGCCGTCGCGGAGGCGCTCCTGGGGGCGGGCGCGGACCCGGGCCGGCCCGGACCGGCGGGCGAGCCCCCGCTGGTGACGGCGGCGCACCGGGGTTCGGCCGGCTGTGTACGGGCGCTGCTCGCGTACGGGGCGGGCGCGCGGGGCGAGGCGCTGGCGGAGGCCCGCCGGCTGCTCGGCGTCGGCGTCGGCGTCGAGGCGGAGCTGCGGGAGGGTCTGGCCCGCGCGCACGGCTCCGGCCACGCTTTCGTCACCCACCGGCATCCTTCGCCCGAGGGCGTCACCGTCGAGGTCCAGCTCCTGGACGCCCGGGGCCGGCCGTTCGCGGGTGACGACCTCCAGACCGGGCACGCGGAGATCGTCGCCCTGCTGAAGGCGAGCACGACCCGCTCCGGGCGCTGAGGCTCACCGCGCCCCGTACACCGCCCCCGGAGTCCCGGCCCGCGTCAGGAGTTCGCGGGCCGTCTCGCCGGCCTCCGCCGGGGTCCACCGGGCGCCCTTGTCGGCGCCGGGGCCCGGCCGCCAGCCCTCCATCACCGTGATCCTGCCGCCCTCGGTCTCGAAGACGCGGCCGGTGACCCCGGCGCTGGCGGCCGATCCGAGCCAGACGACCAGCGGGGAGACGTTGCCGGGGTCCATGGTGTCGAATCCGCTGCCGGGGACCGCCATGGTGTCGGCGAAGGCGCGCTCGGTCATCCGCGTGCGGGCGGCCGGGGCGATGGCGTTGACCTGGACGCCGTGGTGTTCCATCTCGGCCGCCGCGACCAGTGTCAGGGCGACGATGCCGGCCTTGGCGGCGCTGTAGTTGCCCTGCCCGACCGACCCGAGCAGGCCCGCGCCGCTGCTGGTGTTGACGACCCTGGCGTCGGGCGCGCGGCCCGCCTTCGCCTCCGCGCGCCAGTGTGCCGCCGCCTGCCTGAGCGGCAGGAAGTGGCCCTTCAGGTGGACCCGCATGACGGCGTCCCAGTCGTCCTCGTCGAGGTTGACCAGCATGCGGTCGCGCAGGAATCCGGCGTTGTTGACGAGGGTGTCGAGCCTCCCGTACGTCTCCAGAGCGGTGCGGACGAGGGACGCGGCGCCCTCGGCCGTCGCGATGTCGCCGCCGTGGGCGACCGCCTCGCCGCCCGCCGCGCAGATCTCGTCGGCCACCTGCCGGGCCGGGCTGTCCGCCGCGGGGGTGCCGTCGAGGCCGACGCCGAGGTCGTTGACGACGAGCCGGGCTCCCTCCGCGGCGTACGCCAGGGCGTGTGCCCTGCCGAGCCCGCGGCCCGCGCCCGTGACGATCACGACCCGCTCCTCGCACAGCCGTCGTGCGCTCATCGTGTTTCTCCCCGCTGGTCCTTGTTGGCGGTGGCGGCGTCGAGGAAGGCGGGCCGCTCCCCGCCTCCGTGGACGAGGACGGAGGCCCCGCTGATGTAGGCGGCGGCGTCGGAGGCGAGGAAGACGGCGGCGGCGCCGACGTCGGAGGGCTGGGCGAGGCGGCCCAGCGGGACGGTGCGGGCGACGGCGGCGAGGCCGTCCTCGCCGCCGTAGTGCAGATGGGCGAGTTCGGTGCGGACCATGCCGACGACCAGGGTGTTGACCCGGATCTCCGGTGCCCACTCGACGGCCATCGAGCGGGCCAGGTGCTCCAGTCCGGCCTTGGCGGCGCCGTAGGCCGCGGAGCCGGGCGAGGGGCGCGATCCGCTCACGCTGCCGATCATCACGATCGAGCCCCGGTTCCGCCTGAGGTGGTCGCGGGCCGCGATCGACGCGGTGAGCGGGGCGGTGAGGTTGAGCTCGATCACCCGGGCGTGCCGCTCGGCGTCGGCCTCGGCCAGCGGCCGGTAGGGGGCGCCGCCCGCGTTGTTGACCAGGACGTCGAGCCGGGGCAGGGCGTCGAAGAAGGCGTGTACCGCGGCCGGGTCGCGCAGGTCGAGGGGGACGAAGTCGGCCTTGCCCAGGGGGGCTTCGGGCGGCCGTCGGGCGCAGACCACGACGTGGGCGCCGGCTCGCTGGAAGGCGCGGGTGATGCCCGCGCCGACGCCTCGGGTGCCGCCGGTGACGACGACGGTCCGGCCGCCGAGGTCCACGGCGGATCCGGGCCGGTCCATGGTGTCCGGGTTGTCCACAGGGCCTCCCGCGCGACCGCGATCGCTGCTAGCTTCGCATCACACCTAACAAACGTTTGGTGGAAAGGTAGCTGATGTGCCCATGGGTGTCTCCACCTCGTCCCCGGAAAAGGGGATTTCCGTCGTCACGGTCGACTTCCCGCCGGTGAACGCGCTGCCGGTGCGGGGCTGGTTCGACCTCGCCGACGCCGTGCGCGCGGCGGGCGGCGACCCGGGGGTCCGCTGTGTCGTCCTGAGAGCGGAGGGGCGCGGGTTCAACGCGGGCGTCGACATCAAGGAGCTTCAGCGCGACCCGACCGGCCGGGGGGCGCTGATCGGCGCGAACCGCGGCTGCGCCGAGGCCTTCGCCGCGGTGTACGAGTGCGAGGTGCCCGTCGTGGCCGCGGTGCACGGTTTCTGCCTGGGCGGCGGCATCGGGCTGGTGGGGAACGCGGACGCGATCGTGGCGAGCGAGGACGCCGTCTTCGGCCTGCCCGAGCTGGATCGCGGCGCGCTCGGGGCGGCCACGCATCTGGCGCGTCTCGTCCCGCAGCATCTGATGCGGGTCCTGTACTACACCTCGCGCACGGTGACGGCGGCCGAGCTGCACGCGCACGGCTCGGTGTGGCGGGTCGTGCCGGGCGGGGAGCTGCGGGCGGCGGCGCTGGAGCTGGCGCGCGAGATCGCGGCCAAGGACGGGCAGCTCGTCCGGCTCGCCAAGGCCGCCATCAACGGCATCGATCCCGTCGACGTGCGCCGCAGCTACCGCTTCGAGCAGGGCTTCACCTTCGAGGCCGCTCTGGCCGGTGTGGCCGCCCGCGTCCGTGACACCTTCGGCAAGGAGGCACCCCGGTGAGCGACAAGACCATGTCGGCGCAGGACGTCGTCGGCCGGCTGGAGAGCGGGATGACGCTCGGCATCGGCGGCTGGGGCTCGCGCCGCAAGCCGATGGCCCTGGTGAGAGCGCTGCTCCGCAGCGAGATCACCGATCTGACCGTCGTGTCGTACGGCGGCCCGGACGTCGGGCTGCTCGCCGCCGCCGGCCGGATCCGCACCCTGGTCACCGCCTTCGTGACGCTCGATTCCGTCCCGCTGGAACCGCACTACCGCGCGGCCCGCGAGCGCGGCGCGTTCGAGCTGAGGGAGGTGGACGAGGCGATGTTCATGTGGGGGCTGCACGCGGCGGCGAACCGGCTGCCGTTCCTCCCGGTGCGCGCGGGGCTCGGTTCGGACGTGATGCGGGTCGATCCAGGTCTGCGGACGGTCACTTCGCCGTATCCGGACCCGGTCTCGGGGATACGGGAGGAGTTCGTCGCGATGCCCGCGCTGCGTCTGGACGCGGCCCTGGTCCACATGAACCGGGCGGACCGCGCGGGCAACGGCCAGTATCTGGGACCCGATCCATACTTCGACGACCTGTTCTGCGAGGCGGCGGACGCGGCGTACGTCTCCTGCGAGCGGATCGTGGACACGGCGGAGCTGACGAAGGAGGCGGCGCCGCAGACCCTGCTGCTCCAGCGTTCCTTCGTGACCGGTGTGGTGGAGACGCCGAACGGGGCGCACTTCACCTCGTGCGTTCCGGACTACGGACGGGACGAGGCCTTCCAGAAGCTGTACGCGACCACGCCGTACGCCGGGTTCGCCGAGCGGTTCCTCGGCGGCGGCGAGGAGGCCTATCAGAGCGCCGTGCGCACCTGGCGGAAGGAGCGGGACCAGTGAGCGTCAGCCGAGCCGAGTACTGCGTGATCGCGTGCGCCGAGGCGTGGCGGGACAACGGCGAGGTACTCGCCAGTCCGATGGGTCTGATCCCGTCGATCGGCGCCCGGCTGGCCCGGCACACCTTCTCGCCGGATCTGCTGCTGACCGACGGTGAGGCGCTGCTCGTCGGTCTCGACGGCAGCCCGGAGGGCTGGCTGCCGTACCGAAGGCATCTGACGGCGGTGACCGGCGGGCGGCGGCACGTGATGATGGGCGCGAGCCAGATCGACCGGTTCGGCAACCAGAACATCGCGTGCGTCGGCGACTGGTCCCGGCCCCGGCGGCAGTTGCTGGGCGTGCGCGGAGCCCCGGTCAACACCCTGAACAATCCGACCAGTTACTGGATCCCCAGACACTCGACGCGGGTGTTCGTGGAGCGGGTCGACCTGGTGTGCGGGGTGGGGTACGACCGGGCCGGTGCCGCTGGGCCGAGCGCCACCCGCTTCCATCGTCTCCCTCGTGTGGTGACCGACCTGGCCGTCCTGGACTTCGCGACGTCCGATCACTCGATGCGGCTGGTGTCCGTCCACCCGGGCGTGAGCGTCGAACAGGTCGGGGAGGCGACGGGGTTCGGGCTGACGGTCCCGGACGAAGTGCCGTTCACCCGCGAACCGACCGCGGAGGAGCTGGAGTTGATCCGCACGGTGCTCGACCCGGCCGGTCGGCGTGAACGCGAGGTACCCGATCCACGGGGCACCTCGACCGGTGGTCCGGGCGGGGGCGGGAGCTGATGGAGACCGCGCTGACCCGGCTCGTCGGTGTCCGGCATCCCGTCGTGCAGACCGGCATGGGCTGGGTGGCGGGGCCCCGTCTGGTCTCGGCGACGGCGAACGCGGGGGCGCTGGGCATCCTGGCCTCCGCGACGATGACGCTCGACCAGCTCCGTGACGCCGTACGGGAGGTCAAGTCGCGTACGGACCGGCCCTTCGGCGTGAATCTGCGCGCCGACGCCGGGGACGCGGGCGACCGGGTGCGGATCATCGTCGACGAGGGTGTGCGGGTCGCGTCGTTCGCGCTCGCCCCGTCCCGCGAGCTGATCGCCGGGCTGAAGGAGGCGGGGGTGGTCGTCGTGCCGTCCGTCGGCGCCCGGCGGCACGCCGAGAAGGTGGCCGCCTGGGGTGCCGACGCGGTGATCGTGCAGGGCGGTGAGGGCGGCGGCCACACCGGGGAGGTGGCGACGAGCGTGCTGCTGCCCCAGGTGGTGGACGCCGTGGACATCCCGGTGGTGGCGGCGGGCGGCTTCCACGACGGGCGGGGGCTGGTGGCGGCGCTGGCCTACGGGGCGGCGGGCATCGCGATGGGCACGCGGTTCCTGCTGACCTCCGACTCGACCGTCCCGGACGCGGTGAAGGCGCGGTATCTGGCGGCGACGGTCAAGGACGTGACGCTGACGACGGCCGTGGACGGGCTGCCGCACCGCATGCTGCGCAGTGAGCTCGTCGACGCGCTGGAGAGGGCGGGCCGCACGAGGGCGTTCGTCCGGGCCGTGCGCCACGCGGCCGGGTTCCGGCGGGTCTCCGGCCTCTCCTGGTCCCGCATGATCCGCGACGGCCTCACCATGAAGCACGGCAGGGACCTGTCCTGGAGTCAGGTCCTGCTCGCCGCCAACACCCCGATGCTCCTGAAGTCGTCGATGGTGGACGGCCGGACGGATCTGGGGGTGATGGCGTCGGGGCAGGTCGCCGGAGTGATCGAGGACCTGCCGTCCTGCGCGGAACTGGTCGAGCGGGTGATGACGGAAGCGGAGGTGGCTCTCAGCGGCCTTCCCACAGATCGCTTGTGTACACAACCCGGTGTACACTTGTGCTATGACCGAGACGCTGAGCATCCGCGAGGCCCGTGCGCGACTGGCCGAGATCCTGAGTAACGCCGAGGTCGGCGAGGTCACGGTGATCACGCGCAAGGGCGAGCGAGTCGGCGCCGTCGTGCCCATAGCGATTCTGGACGCGGTCGAGGAGGCGGCGGACCAATTGCTCGCCCGGGAAGCAGCCGCGCATCTCGATGAGCCCACGATCTCGATGGCGGAGCTTCTGGCCGACCTGTTCAGTGATGACCAGGGCGCCGCGTGAAGTACGCCTTCCGGTTCACCGCCACCGCCCAGCGACAGCTTCGCGATCTCGACCGGACCAGCGCCATGCGCATCCTCACCGCCCTGACGCGGCTGGGCGACGACCCTTACCGTGAGGATGCGGACGTCAAGAAGCTCGCGGGGCAAGAGGGCTTGTACCGGCTGCGCGTCGGGGACTTCCGTGTCGCCTACCAGATCGACAACGGTCAACTGATCGTCCTTGTGGTCAAGGTGGGTAACCGCCGCGACGTGTACCGCTCCCTCTGAACGCCGGTTACCGGCCGGGCAGGAGTGCGAGCGGCGCCCGGCGGGACAGTCGTCAGATCCGTTCGATGATCGTCACGTTCGCCTGGCCGCCGCCCTCGCACATCGTCTGGAGTCCGAACCGGCCTCCGGTGCGCTCCAGTTCGTGCAGCAGGGTGGTCATCAGCCGTACGCCCGTGGCGCCGAGCGGGTGGCCGAGAGCGATCGCGCCGCCGTTGACGTTGACCTTCGCGGGGTCGGCGCCGGTCTCCTTGAGCCAGGCGAGGACGACCGGGGCGAACGCCTCGTTGATCTCGACGAGGTCGATGTCGCCGATGGACATGCCGGTCTTCTTCAGGGCGTGGGCGGTGGCCGGGATGGGGGCCGAGAGCATCCGGATGGGGTCCTCGCCGCGTGCGGAGAGATGGTGGACGCGGGCGCGGGGGGTGAGCCCGTGTTCACGGACCGCCCGTTCGGAGGCGAGCAGCATCGCGGCGGCGCCGTCGGAGACCTGGGAGGAGCAGGCGGCGGTGATGGTGCCGCCCTCGACGACCGGCTTCAGGGCCGCCATCTTCTCCAGGGTGGTGTCGCGGCGGGGTCCCTCGTCCGCGGTGACGCCGGCGAGGGGGACGGTCTCGCGGGCGAAGCGGCCCTCGTCGGCGGCGCGGATCGCGCGCCGGTGGGAGCGGAGGGCGAACTCCTCCTGGTCGCGGCGGCTGATGCCCCATTTGGCGGCGATGAGTTCGGCGCCGTGGAACTGGTTGACGGGGCGGTCGCCGTAGCGGGCCCGCCAGCCCTCGCTGCCCGCGAAGGGGCCTTCGGTGAGACCGAGGGGTTCGGCGGCCTGGCGGGAGGCGAAGGCGATGGGTATCTGGGTCATGTTCTGTACGCCGCCGGCGACGACGAGGTCCTGGGTGCCGGAGAGGACGGCCTGGGCGGCGAAGTGCACGGCCTGCTGGGAGGAGCCGCACTGCCGGTCGACGGTGACTCCGGGGACCTCCTCGGGCAGTCCGGCGGCCAGCCAGCTCGTGCGGGCGATGTCCCCGGCCTGCGGCCCGACGGTGTCCAGGCAGCCGAGGACGACGTCCTCGACGGCGGCCGGGTCCACACCGGAGCGTTCGACCAGGGCTTTGAGCACGTGCGCGCCGAGGTCGGCCGGGTGGACCGCGCCGAGTCCTCCCCTTCGGCGCCCGACGGGCGTACGGACCGCTTCGACGATGTAGGCCTCGGCCATGACGACTCCCTTGGGGGTGTGAGTGGTTCGCTTACGTCTCCTCGCGGACGGAGATGCCGTCGAGCACCATCGACAGGTACTGCCGGGCGATCTCCTCGGGGCTGTGCTGACCGCCGGGCCGGTACCAGGAGGCGGCGACCCACACGGTGTCGCGCACGAAGCGGTACGTGAGCCGGATGTCGAGGTCGGCGCGGAAGATCCCGGCGTCGACGCCGCGTTCCAGGGTGCTCAGCCACGCCTTCTCGAAGTTGCGCTGGGACTCGGCGAGGAAGGCGAAGCGCTGCTGTGCCACGAGGTGGCGGGACTCCTTCTGGTAGATCGCGACGGCGGCGCGGTGCCGGTCGATCTCCCGGAAGGACTCGGTGACCAGGGCTTCCAGGGTTTCCCGGGGTCCGAGTCCGGCGTCGAGGACGGTGTCGTAGCCGTCCCAGAGCTCGTCGAGGAAGGTCCGCAGGATCTCCTCCAGCATCGATTCCTTGGAGTCGAAGTGGTAGTAGAGGCTGCCCGCGAGCATCCCGGCCTCGTCCGCGATCTTGCGGACGGTCGTGGCGTTGTAGCCCTGTTCGGCGAACACCTCGGCGGCGGTGCCGAGGAGTTCGCGGCGGCGCTCGGGGGTGGCGGTCACCTGGGGCTTCTTCTTGGTAGGCACGCGGTCATCGGGCTTCCTCGGTGGGTACCCCGGCCTCCGGGCCGGATGGGATTGCCCCTGGCGCAGCCAACGGGAGAACCGGGCTCCCGCGGAGCAGGGCAGGAAAGACGGCTTGCCGCCAGGGCGGATCGCCGTTCACCACCCGCAGTCAGCATACAGTCACAATCTGTCGTGCTACTTTGTGAGTTATGACCTCTCACGTGAAGCGGGCGTTCAAGTTCCGCTTCTATCCGACGGATGCGCAGGCGGCGGAGCTGTCGCGCACTTTCGGATGTGTGCGCAAGGTCTACAACCTGGCACTCGAAGCACGTACCGCCGCGTGGTACCAGCGACGGGAGAGGGTCAACTACAACGCGACCTCGGCGATGCTCACCGCGTGGAAGAAGACCGAGGAACTCACCTACCTGTCCGAGGTGTCCTCGGTGCCCCTGCAGCAGTGCCTGCGGCACCTTCAAGCGGCGTTCACGAGCTTCTTCGAGGGACGGTCGAAGTACCCCCGGTTCAAGTCGCACAAGAAGTCCCGCCGCTCCGCGGAGTACACCAGCTCGGCGTTCCGCTACCGCGACGGCCGGCTCACGCTCGCCAAGATGAGCGAGCCCCTGGACATCGTGTGGTCGAGGCCGCTCCCCGACGACGCGACGCCGTCCACGGTGACCGTGTCCCAGGACGCGGCCGGACGCTGGTTCGTGTCGCTGCTCTGCAACGACACGATCCCCCCGGCACCGGCCACCACCAGGGCGGTCGGAATCGATGCGGGGATCACCTCCCTGGTGACCCTGTCCACCGGGGAGAAGATCACCAACCCCCGGCACGAACGCCGTGACCGCGCCCGCCTCGCCAAGGCCCAGCGGGAACTGTCCCGCAAGACGAAGGACTCCGCCAACCGGGAGAAGGCGCGCCGCAAGGTCGCCAAGGTCCACGCCCGGATCGCCGACCGGCGCCGCGACCACCTGCACAAGCTGACCACTCGTCTCGTCCGTGAGAACCAAACGGTCGTGATCGAGGACCTGACCGTCCGCAACATGGTCAAGAACCACGGGCTCGCCCGGGCCATTTCGGATGCGGCCTGGCGTGAGCTGAGGACGATGCTCGAGTACAAGTGCGCCTGGTACGGACGCGAACTCGTTACGGTCGACCACTGGTTCCCCTCCAGCAAACTGTGCGGGAACTGCGGCACGATCCGGGCGAAACTGCCGCTGCACGTCCGTACATGGACGTGCGAGTGCGGCACGGTGCACGACCGCGACGCGAACGCGGCGAAGAACATTCTCGCGGCCGGGCTGGCCGTGTCTGCCTGTGGAGACGGTGTAAGACCTCAACGGGAGCCCTCCCGGACGGGGCAGTCGTCGATGAAGCAGGAAACCCAGCGGGCGACCGCTGGAACCCCCCGCCTTTAGACGGGGGAGGAAGTCAATGTCGTCCTACGCGTGCTGGCTGCTCACGGACACGACCTCGCCGGTCAGGTACGAGGAGTAGCCGGAGGCGAGGAACACGATCACGTTGGCCACCTCCCAGGGTTCGGCGTGGCGGCCGAAGGCCTCGCGGGCGGTGAGCTCTTCCAGCAGTTCGGGGGTGGTGACCTTCACCAGGTGGGGGTGCAGGGCGAGGCTGGGCGAGACGGCGTTGACGCGGACGCCGTACGCGGCGGCCTCGACCGCGGCGCAGCGGGTGAGGGCCATGACGCCGGCTTTCGCCGCGGCGTAGTGGGCCTGCCCGGACTGGGCGCGCCAGCCGACGACGGAGGCGTTGTTGACGACGACTCCTCCGTCGCCGTGTTCCTTGAGCCGCCGCAGGGCGGCCCGGGTGCAGCGGAAGGTGCCGTTCAGGGTCACGTCGAGGACCTTGGACCACTGGTCGTCGGTCATGTCGACGAGGGACGCGGTGCCGCCGAGGCCCGCGTTGTTGACGACGATGTCCAGTCGGCCGTGAAGGTGCTCGGCGGTGTCGAAGAGGGCCTGGACCTGGTCCTCGGCGGTGACGTCGCAGGGCAGTGCGGTCACCTGGCCGGGGCCGAACTCCGCCGCCAGGGTCTCGGCGGTCTCCTTGAGCCGGCGGGTGTGCGCGTCGCTGATCAGGACGCGGGCTCCCTCCTCCAGGAACCGGCGTGCCGTGGCTCCGCCGATGCCGGCGCCCGCCGCGGCGGTGATGACGGCGCTGCGGCCCTTCAGCAGTCCGTGGCCGGGTACGTACGCCGGGCTCTCGACGTCGCTCATGACTCCAAGCTAACCTACCAAACACTTGTTAGGGAAGCTCCGCCGGAAGGTGCCGCCGATGGATCTCACCCGCTCCCCCGCGGACGAGGCGTTCCGCGCCGAGGCCCGTGCCTGGCTGGACGCCCATGTCCCGGCGGCCGCGCTGCCCTCCCTGGAGACCGCGGAGGGCTTCGCCGCGCATCGCGCGTGGGAGGCCGAACTGGCCACGGACCGCTGGTCGGTGGTGTCGTGGCCGGCGGAGTACGGCGGCCGGGACGCGGACCTCGTGCGCTGGCTGGCGTTCGAGGAGGAGTACCACGCGGCGGGCGCGCCGGGCCGGGTCGGGCAGAACGGCATCAGCCTGCTCGCGCCGACCCTCTTCGGCCACGGCACCGCGGAGCAGCGCGCGCGTGTGCTGCCTTCGATGGCCACGGGCGAGGTGGTCTGGGCGCAGGCCTGGTCCGAGCCCGAGGCGGGTTCGGACCTGGCCTCGCTGAGATCGCGCGCGGTGCGGGTGGACGGCGGCTGGCTGCTGCGGGGGCTGAAGACGTGGTCGTCGCGGGCCGCGTTCGCCGATCGCGCCTTCGGCCTGTTCCGCAGTGAGCCGGGCCTGGCGAAGCCCCACCAGGGCCTGACGTACCTGATGTTCGACCTGCGCGCGCCGGGTGTGACGGTCCGCCCGATCGGGCGCCTGGACGGCAGGCCGGCCTTCGCGGAGCTGTTCCTGGACGATGTGTTCGTCCCCGACGAGGACGTGATCGGCGAGCCGGGGCAGGGCTGGCGGGTGGCGATGTCGACGGCGGGCGACGAGCGCGGTCTGACGTTGCGTTCGCCGGGCCGTTTCCTGGCCGCCGCGGACCGGCTGGCCGCACTGTGGCAGGCCCACGGCGACCCGTCCGACTCGGCCCTGCGCGACCGGGTGGCCGACGCGGTGATCGGCGCGCGCGCCTACCAGCTCTTCGCGTACGCCCACGCCTCCCGGTTGCTCGAAGGGGAGGGCATCGGGCCGGAGTCCAGCCTGAACAAGGTGTTCTGGTCGGAGCTGGACATAGCGCTGCACGAGACGGCGCTCGATCTGCTGGGCGCCGAGGGCGAGTTCGCGGACAGCGGGTGGTGCGAGGGGTACGTGTTCGCGCTCGCGGGCCCGATCTACGCGGGCACGAACGAGATCCAGCGCGACATCGTCGCCGAGCGGCTGCTCGGCCTTCCGAAGGGCCGCCGCTGATGCGCTTCCTGCTCGACGCCGAACAGCGGGCCTTCGCCTCGTCCCTGGACGCGATGCTGGCGTCCGCGGACACTCCGTCGGCGGTGCGGGCGTGGGCGGACGGCGACCACGCGCCGGGGCGGGTCCTGTGGTCGCGGCTGGCCGAGGCGGGCGTGTTCGCTCTGGCGGTCCCGGAGGCGTACGAGGGGGCGGGCCTGCTTCCGGTGGAACTGGCGGTCGCTTTTGTGGAGTTGGGCCGGCACGCGGTTCCGGGTCCGGTGGTGGAGACGGTGGCCGCCGCCGTACTGCTGGGCGAGCTGAGCTCGCTGGGCGAGCCGGGTCCGGCCGAACGGCTGCTGCCGGGGCTCGCCTCGGGCAAGAGCGTGGCCACGTTCGCCCCGGACGGTGCTCCGGCGCTCGACGCGGACGCGGCGACGGTGCTGCTCGCGGTGGACGGCCGGGGTCTGTGGCTCGCGCCCGGACCCGGCCCGGTGCGGGTGTCCGTGGACCGGGCCCGCAGGCTCGCGCGTGCGCAGGGCGGCGGTGAACTCCTGGCGGCGGGCCCGCAGGTCGCCCGCGCCGCGCTCCGGGCGCTGGCCTGGGCCCGGCTCGCCACCGCGGCCCAGGCCCTCGGAGTGGGCCTCGCGCTCCTCGGCCGGACCGTCGCCTACGTCGGGCAGCGGACCCAGTTCGGTGTTCCCGTCGGCTCGTTCCAGGCGGTCAAGCACCGGCTCGCGGACGCGATGATCGCCCTGGAGTTCGCGCGCCCGCTGCTGTTCGGGGCCGCGCTGTCGCCGGCGCCGGCGGAGGTCGCCGCCGCGAAGGTCACGGCGTGCGAGGCCGCGTACGCCACGGCGCGGGCCGCGTTGCAGCTGCACGGCGCGATCGGTTACACGGCCGAGTACGACCTGTCCCTCTGGTTCACCAAGGCCCGCGCCCTGCGGACGGCCTGGGGCACCCCGGCCGAGTGCAGGGCCGAGGCGCTGGCCGGTCTCAGTGGTGCTGGTCGTCCCCGTTCGTGAGCGCCCGGTACTCCTCCGCCGTGGGCTTCGGGATCCTGGTGCCGGGCCCGTACAGGGCGCGCGCCAGCCGGGCGCGCAGCCTGGCGGCCGGGCCTACGCGGCGGGCCACCCCGTTCGCGTCGACGAGCGGGCCGACCTCGTAGGGCGGCGCCTGTTCGTGCTGGGTGAGGGTGAACCGCCGGCCCGGGGTGAGCGGTTCGTGGACCTCGACGTACTCGCCGTGCGGAAGGCGCTTGATGGTGCCGGTCTCACGTCCGTGCAACACCTGTTCCCGGTCGGCCCGTTGCAGCCCGAGGCAGATCCTCTTCGTGACGACGTAGGCGAGTGCGGGCCCGGCGAAGACGGCGACGCGGACGAACCAGGTGATCGCGTTGATCGAGAGATGGAAGTGGGTGGCCCACAGGTCGTTGCCGCCGCCGACCAGCAGGACGGCGTACAGCGTCAGCCAGGCGACGCCGAGGGCGGTGCGGGTGGGTACGTTGCGCGGCCGGTCCAGGATGTGGTGCTCGCGCTTGTCGCCGGTGACCCAGGCCTCGATGAACGGGTAGACGGCGATGGCGGCCATGATGAGCGGGAAGAGCGAGAAGGGGATGAAGACGCCCAGCTGGAGGGTGTGGCCGAAGGCGTTGATCTCCCATCCCGGCATCACGCGGATGAGTCCTTCGGAGAAGCCGAGGTACCAGTCGGGCTGGGCGCCGGTGGTCACCAGGTCGGGGCGGTAGGGCCCGAACGCCCACACGGGGTTGATGGTGGCGATCGCGCCCATGACCGACAGGACGCCGAAGACCAGGAAGAAGAAGCCGCCGGCCTTGGCCATGTAGACGGGCATGAAGGGCATGCCGACGACCGACTTCTGGTCCCGTCCGGGCCCCGGGTACTGCGTGTGCTTGTGGTAGAAGACCAGGATCAGATGGGCGACGACCAGTCCCAGCATGATGCCCGGCAGCAGCAGGACGTGGATCGGGAAGAACCGCGGGATGATGTCGTGCCCCGGGAACTCCCCGCCGAACAGGAAGAAGGAGATGTACGTCCCCACGACCGGGATGGACAGGATGGCGCCCTGCGCGAAGCGGACGCCGGTGCCGGAGAGCAGGTCGTCGGGGAGCGAGTAGCCGGTCAGCCCGGTGATGAGGCCGAGCATCAGCAGGGTCCAGCCGAAGAGCCAGTTGACCTCGCGCGGCTTGCGGAACGCGCCGGTGAAGAACACCCGCATCATGTGCACGAGCATCCCGGCGAGGAAGACGAGCGCCGCCCAGTGGTGGATCTGCCGGATCAGCAGCCCGCCGCGCACGTCGAAGCTGATGTCGAGCGTGGACTCGTAGGCCCGTGTCATGACGATGCCGTTCAGCGGCCCGTAGGAGCCGTGGTAGACGACCTCGACGCCGCTCGGCTCGAAGAACAGGGTCAGATAGATGCCGGTGAGGATCAGGACGAGGAAGCTGTAGAGGCAGACCTCGCCCAGCATGAACGACCAGTGGTCCGGGAAGACCTTGCGCATGTTGGCCTTGGCCAGCGAGTAGACGCCCAGCCGTCCGTCGGCCCAGTCGGCGAGCCTCTCCCCTTTGCCGGTCTCCGGCGCGCGCCGGGCCCGTACGGTCCCCGTACCGCCCGAGGCCTGCGCGGTCCCGCCCCCGGGTGCCTTCTCCGCCGAAGTCCCCGCGGTCCGGCCGGAGTCGATCTCTCGTGCGCCCATTCGCCGCTCCCCTCGGCCCACCAGGGTGGCACGCCGGGCGGCCGAAGCCAACGGGGCGTCACGGGTGCGGTGTTGGCCACGAATCCGGCAGGGTCTGACGTCACGGCGCCGGTCGATCCCCGGCGCGGGCAACCGGCGTTCGCCGGCGGCCGCCGCAAATCGTAGCCCTGCCGTTACCCGCCGTCCGGCACGTTGGATATTTTGATCATCGCCGTCCCCACCGGCTCACTTTCCCCTGTACCCG
Organism: Streptomyces sp. NBC_00659; assembly: GCF_036226925.1. NCBI lineage: Bacteria > Bacillati > Actinomycetota > Actinomycetes > Kitasatosporales > Streptomycetaceae > Streptomyces > Streptomyces sp. NBC_00659. Next base: position 2,761,970 of record NZ_CP109031.1, read on the forward strand.
TGCGTTCCTAGGAGCCGGCCGTGGAGTCCGAGTCCGCCGTCACCACCTGCTACCGCCACCCCAAGGTGGAGTCGCATGTGCGCTGCACCCGATGCGACCGCTACATATGTCCGAGCTGTATGCGCGAGGCGGCCGTCGGCCATCAGTGCGTGGAGTGCGTGAAGGAGGGCGCGAGGTCCGTCCGGCAGGCCCGCACGGCCTTCGGCGGCCGGATATCGACGGTGCCGGCGGTGACGTACGTCCTCATCGGTCTGAACGTGCTGGCCTATCTGGCCGAACTGCTGCGCGCCTCGGTCGTGGACCGGTTCTCGATGCTCGGCGCGGGTCTGGTGGACTCGGACGGGCTCCACTACCTCTGGGACGCCGCGTACCCCGCGTCCTATCACGCGGAGGGCCTCGTCGACGGGGAGTGGTACCGGCTGCTGACCGGCGCGTTCCTGCATCTGCCGCCCACGGAGGGCACGTTCGGGATCGCCCACATCGTGATGAACATGTTCGCGCTGTGGAACGTCGGCCGGATCGTCGAGTCCCAGCTCGGCCGGGTCCGCTACCTCGCGCTGTATCTGCTGTCGGCGCTCGGCGGCTCGGTCCTCGTGCTGCTGATCGCGCCGGACCAGCAGACGATCGGCGCGTCCGGCGCGATCTTCGGCATCAGCGCCGCGTACTACGTGATGGGCCGCCGCCTGGGCGCGGACATGGGGAACATCAACCGGTTCATGGCGGGTCTGCTGATCTGGCTCCTGATCTCGGCGGGGCTCACGTCCTGGCAGGGGCACCTCGGCGGGCTGCTGGCGGGCGGGCTCGTGACCGCCGCCTACGCGTACGCACCCCGCGACCGCCGCCGAACCCTGATCCAGGCGTCCGTCTGCGTGGGCCTTCTCGCCCTGCTGGTGGTCCTCACGGTGCTGAAGGTGTCGGCGCTGCGGACGGGCGCGGTGTAGCACGGGAGCGAACGTCGGGGGCCCGCGCCGGGCAAGGATCCCCGCCGCAATGCCCGGCACGGACACCCGTCCCGGTGCGGGAGGCGGACTCCCGCCACGGTGCCGGAGGCGGACCTGCGCCGCGATGCCCGGCAACGGGTACCCGCCGCCGTGCCCGGCACGGGTACCCGCCGCGATGCCCGGGGCGGGCCAACAGCCGCCGGCCGCCCGCGGATCGGGCACCGCGCGGACGCGACGCGTGCCCCGCCCGGAAGTCCTGGCCCGAACGCCTGGGCCGAACGCTCCGGTGGCCGGACCGGTGACGTGGCCGGACCGGTGACGTGGCCGAAGCGGCGCCCCCGTGCCGGGTCCCGGGGCACATCCGTGCGTCACCCGTACGGCCCCCCGGCCTTCCCGCCGGTCCCGTCGCCCGTGCGTACCGTGTGCGGCATGAAACGCGCGGGTTATCTGTTCATCGCCCTCGCCCTCCTGCTGATCACGGCGGCGGTCCACCTCACCACGCCCGAGCACGCCACGGCCGACGCCAGGGGCGGCCCCTCGGCCGCGTCGCGGTCCCGTGCGAAGGACGGGGCGGAGCGCACGGCCGACGACGGGCGTGTCGCCGACATGCCGGCGGGCCTCGCCGCTCCGGCCAAGAAGGAGCTCGCCCAGCAGATCGTGGCGAGTGCCGAGAACTCCACGCTGAACTGGCACGAGGCGTACGGCTACATCGAGGACATCGGTGACGGCCAGGGCTACACGGCGGGCGTCGTCGGCTTCTGCACCGGCACCCACGATCTGCTCACCCTCGTCGAGCGCTACACCCGGGCGCACCCGGGCAACGGGCTCGCCCGCTATCTCCCGGCCCTGCGCGAGGTCGACGGCACGGACTCCCACGAGGGCCTGGACCCGGGCTTCACCGCGGCCTGGCGCCACGAGGCCACCCTCGCCGCGTTCCGCGAGGCCCAGGACGCCGAGCGCGACCGGGTCTACTTCGGCCCCGCCGTCCGGCTCGCCAAGCTCGACGGCCTCGGCACGCTCGGCCAGTTCCTCTACTACGACGCCATGGTGATGCACGGTCCGGGCACCGGCGGCCACAGCTTCCACGGGCTGCGCGAGCGCACCCTGCGCGAGGCGGACCCGCCGTCCGGGGGCGGCGACGAGAAGACGTACCTCGGCACCTTCCTGGACATCCGCCGCGCGGCCATGAAGTCCGAGAACCCCGACCGCGACACCACCCGCGTCGACACGGCCCAGCGCCGGTTCCTCGACGAGGGAAACCTCGGCCTGCGCACCCCGCTGGAGTGGAAGGTGTACGGCGAGACCTACCGCGTGCCGTAGGCGCCGGACGGGTGCGGGCATGCGGCGGCGCCTGCCCGGTCGTCCGGTCGGGGACAGTGGGGCAGGCGCCGTCTCGTGTTCCGCACGCCTTTGTGCGGGACGTTCTCGAGTGACCGTGTCAGGTCACGCATCCATGGGTCAGACCGTCAGCGAGCGGTCCGTCGGGCGGATCGGGGCCGGCAGGTCGCTCGCTCCGGTGAGGAAGCGGTCGACACCACGGGCGGCCGAGCGGCCCTCCGCGATGGCCCAGACGATGAGGGACTGGCCTCGGCCCGCGTCACCGGCGACGAACACACCGGGAACGTTGGTCGCGAAGTCGGCGTCGCGGGCGATGTTGCCGCGCTCGTCGAGCTCCAGGCCGAACTGCGAGACCACGCCGTTCTCGACGTCCGTGCCGGTGAACCCCATCGCCAGCGTCACCAGCTGGGCGGGGATCTTGCGCTCCGTGCCCGGCTTCTGGTTCAGCTTGCCGCCGGTGAACTCTACCTCCACCAGGTGCAGCCACTGGACGTTGCCGTCCTCGTCGCCCTCGAAGTGGGTGGTGGAGACCGCGTAGACGCGCTCGCCGCCCTCCTCGTGCGCGGAGGTGACCTTGTAGAGCATCGGGAACGTCGGCCAGGGCTGGCCCGGGTTCCGCTCCTCGCCCGGCCGCGGCATGATCTCCAGCTGCGTGACCGAGGCCGCGCCCTGGCGGTGGGCGGTGCCCACACAGTCCGCGCCCGTGTCGCCGCCGCCGATGACCACGACGTGCTTGCCCTCGGCGGTGATCGGGGGCGCCACGAAGTCGCCCTCCTGCACCTTGTTGGCCAGCGGCAGGTACTCCATGGCCTGGTGGATGCCGCTCAGCTCCCGCCCGGGGACGGGCAGGTCACGGGCGGTCGTGGCGCCGGCGGCGATGACCACGGCGTCGTACCGCTTGCGCAGGTCCGTCGCCTTGAGGTCGCGGCCGATCTCGATGCCCGTGCGGAAGCGGGTGCCCTCCGCGCGCATCTGCTCGATGCGGCGGTTGATGTGCCGCTTCTCCATCTTGAACTCGGGGATGCCGTAGCGGAGCAGACCGCCGACGCGGTCGGCACGCTCGTACACGGCGACCGTGTGACCGGCCCGCGTGAGCTGCTGCGCCGCGGCGAGACCGGCGGGGCCCGAACCGATGACCGCGACCGTCTTGCCCGACAGGCGCTCGGGGATCTGCGGGGCGACGTCGCCCGTGTCCCACGCCTTGTCGATGATCGAGACCTCGACGTTCTTGATGGTCACGGCGGGCTGGTTGATGCCCAGCACACACGCGGACTCGCACGGCGCGGGGCACAGCCGGCCCGTGAACTCCGGGAAGTTGTTCGTGGCGTGCAGGCGCTCGGAGGCGGCCTGCCAGTCCTCGCGGTACGCGTAGTCGTTCCACTCGGGGATCAGGTTGCCCAGCGGACAACCGTTGTGGCAGAACGGGATGCCGCAGTCCATGCAGCGCGAGGCCTGCTGGGAGATGATCGGGAGCAGCGAGCCCGGAACGTAGACCTCGTTCCAGTCCTTGAGGCGCACGTCCACGGGACGGGACTTGGCGACCTCACGGCCGTGGTTCAGAAAGCCCTTGGGATCAGCCATTGGTCGCCGCCTCCATCATCTTCTCGGTGATCTCGGACTCGTCGAGTCCGGCTCGCTCGGCGGCGTCCTTGGCGGCGAGCACTGCCTTGTAGGTGCTGGGAATGATCTTGCTGAAGCGCTCCACGGCGGCGGGCCACTCGGCGAGCAGCTTCTCGGCGACCGTCGAAGCGGTCTCCTCCGCGTGGCGGCGCACGACGTCGTGCAGCCACTGCCTGTCGGTGTCGTCGAGCTCCTCGACGGCGTTCACGCTGGCGACGTTCACGTTGTCGCGGTCGAGGTCGATCACGTAGGCGACACCGCCGGACATGCCGGCCGCGAAGTTGCGGCCCGTCTCGCCGAGGACGACCGCGTGACCGCCGGTCATGTACTCGCAGCCGTGGTCGCCCACGCCCTCGGAGACCACCAGCGCGCCGGAGTTGCGGACGCAGAAGCGCTCGCCGGTGCGGCCGCGCAGGAACAGCTCGCCGCCGGTCGCGCCGTAGGCGATGGTGTTGCCCGCGATCGTCGAGTACTCGGCGAGGTGGTCGGCGCCCCGGTCGGGGCGGACGACGACACGGCCGCCGGAGAGGCCCTTGCCGACGTAGTCGTTGGCGTCGCCCTCCAGGCGCAGCGTGACGCCGCGCGGGAGGAAGGCGCCGAAGGACTGGCCCGCCGAGCCGGTGAAGGTGATGTCGATGGTGTCGTCGGGCAGGCCCGCGCCGCCGAACTTCTTCGTCACCTCGTGGCCGAGCATGGTGCCGACCGTCCGGTTGATGTTGCGGATCGCGACCTGGGCGCGGACCGGCTGGGCGTCGGTCGCGGAGTCCGCGGCCAGCGCGTCGGCGGCGAGCTTGATGAGCTCGTTGTCGAGCGCCTTCTCCAGGCCGTGGTCCTGTTCGATGACCTGGTGCAGGGCCGCGCCCTCGGGCAGTTCGGGCACGTAGAAGAGCGGGGTCAGGTCCAGGCCCTGCGCCTTCCAGTGGGTGACGGCGCGCTCCACGTCGAGGTTCTCGGCGTGGCCGACGGCCTCCTCGATGCTGCGGAAGCCGAGCTCGGCGAGGATCTCGCGGACCTCTTCGGCGATGAACTTGAAGAAGTTGACGATGTACTCGGCCTTGCCGGCGAACCGCTCGCGCAGCACCGGGTTCTGCGTGGCGATGCCGACCGGGCAGGTGTCCAGGTGGCAGACGCGCATCATGACGCAGCCGGAGACGACGAGCGGCGCGGTCGCGAAACCGAACTCCTCGGCGCCGAGCAGCGCGGCGATGACGACGTCGCGGCCGGTCTTGAGCTGGCCGTCGGTCTGCACGACGATGCGGTCGCGCAGGCCGTTGAGCAGCAGGGTCTGCTGGGTCTCGGCGAGGCCGAGCTCCCAGGGGCCGCCCGCGTGCTTGAGGGAGGTCAGCGGGGAGGCGCCCGTTCCGCCGTCGTGGCCGGAGATCAGGACGACGTCCGCGTGGGCCTTGGAGACACCCGCGGCGACCGTGCCGACGCCGACCTCGGAGACCAGCTTCACGTGGATGCGGGCCTGCGGGTTGGCGTTCTTGAGGTCGTGGATCAGCTGAGCCAGGTCCTCGATGGAGTAGATGTCGTGGTGCGGCGGCGGGGAGATCAGGCCGACACCCGGGGTGGAGTGACGGGTCTTGGCCACCCACGGGTAGACCTTGTGGCCGGGCAGCTGGCCGCCCTCGCCGGGCTTGGCGCCCTGCGCCATCTTGATCTGGATGTCGTCGGCGTTGACGAGGTACTCGCTCGTGACACCGAAGCGGCCGGAGGCGACCTGCTTGATGCTGGAGCGGCGGGCCGGGTCGTACAGCCGGTCCGCGTCCTCGCCGCCCTCACCGGTGTTGGACTTGCCGCCCAGCTGGTTCATGGCGATGGCGAGGGTCTCGTGCGCCTCCTTGGAGATGGAGCCGTACGACATGGCGCCGGTGGAGAAGCGCTTGACGATCTCGGAGACGGGCTCGACCTCGTCGAGGGAGATCGGGGTGCGGTCCGAGGTGAAGCCGAACAGGCCGCGCAGCGTCATCAGGCGCTCGGACTGCTCGTTCACGCGGCCGGTGTACTTCTTGAAGATCTCGTAGCTGCCGGAGCGCGTCGAGTGCTGGAGGCGGAAGACCGTCTCCGGGTCGAACAGGTGCGGCTCGCCCTCGCGGCGCCACTGGTACTCGCCCCCTATGTCCAGGGCGCGGTGCGCGGGCGCGATGCCGGAGGCCGGGTAGGCCTTGGCGTGCCGGGCGGCGACCTCCTTGGCGACGACGTCGAGGCCGGCGCCGCCGATCTTGGTGGCCGTGCCGTTGAAGTACTTCTCGACGAAGGCCTTCTCCAGGCCGACGGCCTCGAAGACCTGGGCGCCGCGGTAGGAGGCGACGGTCGAGATGCCCATCTTGGACATGACCTTCAGGACGCCCTTGCCGAGCGCGTAGATCAGGTTGCGGATGGCCTGCTCGGCCTCGATGCCCTGGAGGAAGGTGCCGGCGCGGACCAGGTCCTCGACGGACTCCATGGCGAGGTACGGGTTGACAGCCGCGGCGCCGAAGCCGATGAGCAGGGCGACGTGGTGGACCTCGCGGACGTCGCCGGCCTCGACCAGCAGACCCACCTGGGTGCGCTGCTTGGTGCGGATGAGGTGGTGGTGGACGGCCGCGGTGAGCAGCAGCGAGGGGATCGGCGCGTGCTCGGCGTCGGAGTGACGGTCCGACAGGACGATCAGCCGGGCACCGTTCTCGATGGCGGCGTCGGCCTCGGCGTAGATCTCCTCGATACGGGCGGCGAGGGAGTCGCCGCCGCCGGAGACCCGGTACAGGCCGGAGAGCGTGGCGGCCTTCATGCCGGGCATGTCGCCGTCGGCGTTGATGTGGATGAGCTTGGCGAGCTCATCGTTGTCGATCACCGGGAAGGGCAGGGTGACGCTGCGACAGGAGGCGGCCGTCGGCTCCAGCAGGTTGCTCGCCGGGCCGAGGGAGGAGTGCAGGGAGGTGACCAGCTCTTCGCGGATCGCGTCCAGCGGCGGGTTGGTGACCTGGGCGAACAGCTGGGTGAAGTAGTCGAAGAGCAGACGCGGGCGCTGCGAGAGCGCGGCGATCGGCGAGTCGGTGCCCATGGAGCCGAGCGGCTCACCGGCGGTGTTGGCCATCGGCGCGAGGATGATCCGCAGCTCTTCCTCGGTGTAGCCGAAGGTCTGCTGGCGGCGGGTGACCGAGGCGTGGGTGTGCACGATGTGCTCGCGCTCGGGGAGGTCGGAGAGCTCGATCTCGCCGGCTTCCAGCCACTCGGCGTAGGGCTTCTCGGCGGCGAGGCCGGCCTTGATCTCGTCGTCCTCGATGATGCGGTGCTCGGCGGTGTCGACGAGGAACATCTTGCCGGGCTGGAGGCGGCCCTTGCGGACGACCTTGGCGGGGTCGATGTCGAGGACGCCGACCTCGGAACCGAGGACGACGAGACCCTCGTCGGTGACCCAGTAGCGGCCGGGGCGCAGACCGTTGCGGTCGAGGACCGCGCCGACCTGGGTGCCGTCGGTGAAGGTGACACAGGCCGGGCCGTCCCAGGGCTCCATCATCGTGGAGTGGAACTGGTAGAAGGCGCGCCGGGCCGGGTCCATGGACGCGTGGTTCTCCCACGCCTCCGGGATCATCATCAGCACGGAGTGCGGGAGCGAGCGGCCGCCGAGGTGCAGGAGTTCGAGCACCTCGTCGAAGGAGGCCGAGTCGGAGGCGTCGGGGGTGCAGACGGGGAAGATCCGCTGCAGCTTGTCGTTGTCCCCGAACAGGTCCGAGGCGAGCTGGGACTCGCGGGCGACCATCCAGTTGCGGTTGCCCTTGACCGTGTTGATCTCGCCGTTGTGCGCGACGAAGCGGTACGGGTGGGCGAGCGGCCAGCTCGGGAAGGTGTTGGTGGAGAACCGGGAGTGCACGAGCGCGATCGCGGAGGCGAAGCGGCGGTCGGACAGGTCCGGGAAGAAGGGCTCCAGCTGGCCGGTGGTCAGCATGCCCTTGTAGACGATGGTCCGCGCGGACAGCGAGGGGAAGTAGACCCCGGCCTCGCGTTCGGCGCGCTTGCGCAGCACGAACGCGGTGCGGTCCAGGGCGATGCCCTGGCTCTCGCCGTCGCTCACGAAGATCTGGTGGAAGGCGGGCATCGTCGAGCGGGCGGTGGCGCCGAGGAGCTCGGGGGCGACCGGGACCTCGCGCCAGCCGAGGACGGTGAGGCCCTCTTCGGCGGCGATCGTCTCGATCCGCGAGACGGCGTCGGCCGTGCCGTCCTCGGGGAGGAAGGCGATGCCCACCGCGTACGCACCGGCTGCGGGAAGTTCGAATCCGGCCACTTCGCGGAAGAAGGCGTCCGGGACCTGAGAGAGGATGCCCGCGCCGTCACCCGAGTCGGGCTCGGAGCCGGTGGCACCGCGGTGTTCCAGGTTGCGCAGAACGGTGAGCGCCTGCTCGACCAGCGCATGGCTCGCCTCGCCGGTGAGGGTGGCCACGAAGCCGACGCCGCAGGCGTCGTGCTCGTTGCGGGGGTCGTACATACCCTGCGCAGCAGGGCGAGCATCCATGAAGGACCACTTCTGGTCGTTCGTGGAGTGCTGGGACGGCTGGCGCGTCGTACGCATCGGCTCTCCCGTCGTCGTCGGGGCGGGGGGTCTCCCGGGCTCTTGCGGCGCTGGGAAGACATCTGCCGAGGGACGACTCTGGCCCTCTGCTGGGTGCAAAATTTCGTGCAGGTTACATGATGGAGCGATTCTCGGAAACCGGATACATCGTTCCAACATGCGGACACCACAGGGGCGCGGCGGGGGTATCGCGCTCAGCGGTGGAAAGTTCAGGGACCTAAGCGGACAGATCGATGACCATCGGTCCGGCACGCGGCGGAGATCGTGATCCGCCGCGAGAGATGCGGCGCGGGCGTCATTGCCCGCGGCGCTTACGGCTCATTCCCAGTGGCCACGGAATCGAAACCGCCGGGTAACAACTACTTATGCGGTCCCTCGCATAAGTGATCGAGTGCTCATCCTACGGCCGCACCGAACAAACTGCCCAGGGCGTACGTCACACCCGCCGCGGCACCACCGAGGGCGAGCTGCCGCAGCCCGCTGAACCACCAGGACCGCGCGGTCACCTTGGCCACGACGGCACCGCACGCGAAGAGCCCGATCATGGCGAGCAGCAGCGCCGGCCACAGCACGGTCGCGCCCAGCAGATACGGCAGCACGGGCAGGAGGGCGCCGAGCGCGAACGAGCCGAAACTGGACACGGCGGCGACGGCCGGGGAGGGAAGGTCGCCGGGGTCGATGCCGAGTTCCTCGCGGGCATGGATCTCCAGGGCCTGCTCGGGATCGTGGGAGAGCTGCCGGGCGACCTCGCGGGCCAGCTCGGGCTCGACACCGCGGGCCTCGTAGAGCTCGGCCAGCTCGCGCTCCTCGTCCTTGGGGTGCTTGCGCAGCTCGCGCCGCTCGACAGCGAGCTCCGCCTCGACGAGCTCGCGCTGCGAGGCGACGGAGGTGTATTCGCCGGCGGCCATGGAGAAGGCTCCGGCGGCCAGGCCCGCGAGTCCGGTGATGACGATCGTCTGCTGGGACACGGACCCGCCGGCGACGCCGGTCATCAGGGCGAGGTTGGAGACCAGGCCGTCCATCGCGCCGAACACGGCAGGGCGCAGCCAGCCACCGTTGACGTCGCGGTGGGTGTGGTTGTCGCGGTGCGCCACATGGAGCGTCGCCTCGGTCTCGATGATCGCCATGCCGGTCCCCCAGAGTGCTTGATTGGACTACTTCCACTTTTCGACAACTCTGAAAGTACGCCGCGAAATTCCCCGCCGCCAGCAAGGAAAGGCTGGGCTAACCTGCGGTTTTACCTCTCGGTGCTCATCCGTGGCATGTCATGCACATATGTCGACCGGGTGACAGTGGAGCCCGTGACGCTCCTGTCAACCGCCAACGTGGCACAGATCCGCAAAGGGTTCCGCGCGCCGCATTCCGCAGGCCGGCAGGGCCCTGAGAGAGAGGCACGTATGGCTTCCATCGCCTGCATTCCCTCGGCCCCGGTAGCCGGGAGCGCCGCCGGTCTCCGCGACCGGGCACGCGGCGCACTGCTCGGACTCGCCGTCGGGGACGCGCTGGGCGCACCGGCCGAGAACATGAAGCCGTCGGAGATCCGCGCCAGATGGGGCCGGATCACCGGGTACGTCGCCGAGCATCCGGCCGGGACGGACGACACCGAGTACGCGATCTTCTCGGGGCTGCTGCTGGCCCGGCACGGCTCGGCGCTGACCGTGGCGCACGTCGAGTCGGCCTGGCACCAGTGGATCGCGGACCGTGACGAGGGGCCGTTCCGCGGCGCCGGGTTCAGTGAGCGCGGCACGCTGGAGAACCTGCGCCGGGGGCTCGCGGCGCCCATCTCCGCCCAGCACCGGCACGCCTGGAGCGACGGTCTGGCCATGCGCGCGGCACCCTTCGGCGTCTTCGCGGCCGGGCGGCCCGCCGAGGCGGCCCGGCTCGTGGCGATCGACGGCTCGGTGAGCCACGAGGGCGAGGGCATCTACGGCGGCCAGGCCGTCGCGGCCGGGGTCGCCGCCGCGATGGCGGGGGCCTCCACCGCCACGGTCGTCGCCTCCGCCCTGGCCGTCGTCCCGGACGACTCATGGACGGCCCGCTCGCTGCGCCGCGCGGTCGCGGTGGCGCACCGGGGCGAACGCGCGGTGCGCACCGCCGTGGTGATCGGCGGCTACCCGTGGACCGATCTGGCCCCCGAGGCCGTGGCCCTCGCCTTCGGCGCCTACGCGGCGGCGGACGGGGCGTTCGCCGAGTCGGTCCTCACCGCGGTGAACATGGGTCGCGACGCCGACACGACGGCCGCGGTGGCCGGGGCGCTGGCGGGCGCTTCCCGGGGCATGTCCTCGATCCCCGCCGCGTGGGCGGCGGCCATCGGACCGGCCCGCGGCAGCTGCCTCCCCTCCATGGAGGGCCACCACATCCTGGACGTGGCGGAACTGCTGACCCCGGAGCACGAGGAGAAGTGGGGCGCCGGGGGCCGTGTACCGCCCACCCCCGAGACCTGCGCGGCCCCGCCCCTGGACGCCTGCGGGACCGCGGATCCGCCCCCGGACGCCGCAGGGAACGCCGATCCGACCCTGGAGACGCTCGGGACTCCCGCCGATGGCGCCGGAGTGCACCGGTGAGCCCCGGCCTGGCGGGTGACGAGCCCGCCGGCCGGGCGGGCGAGGGCGGCGCCGCCTCGGCGACAGCCGTACGCGAGCCGGAGGGCTTCGCGGCGGAGGTGCCGGAGGCCGCGGAAGCCGTGGAGGCTGGCGAGGCCGCGGAGCGGGCGGCACCCGTCGGCGTGAGGGTGCGGCGGATCGAAGGGCTGCTGCTCGGGCTGGCCGCCGGGGATGCCGCGGGCTGGCCCGCCGCCCGCCACCGGGCCGCGCGGATGCCCGAGTGGACCCGGCGGCTGACCCGCGAGCTGGACACCTTCGCGGAGCAGAACGCGACGACGACCCTGCCCGTGCCGATCGCGCTGAACCAGCCCCCCGAACCGCTGCGGCTCGGTCCCTCGGACGACGCCGAGTGGGCGGCGTTCGCGGCGGAGGCCGTCCTGCGGGCCGGGGAGACCACCGCGCTCGGCGACCTGAGCCTCGGCCGCAGGATGCGCGCGTCCATCGACCTGTCCTGGAACGCCGTCGCCAGCGAGGTCGCCGCCGCGGCGGACCGCGCCCCCGAGGTCGAGTCCGCCCTGCTCCCGCTGCGCGCCCGGATCTCGGTGCGGGCCGGACTCGGCAACCTCGCCACCGGTCTGCGCCCGCCCGCCACCGGCCACGACAACCCCCACTACTTCGACGACGCGGCCTGCGTACGGGCCTGCGTACTCGCCGTGGCGCACCCGGGAGACCCCCGACTCGCCGCGGAACTGGCCGAGTTCGACGCCCGCTACACCCAGGACGGCGACGGGGTGCACGGCGCCCGCGCCATGGCCGCCGCCGTGGCGCTCGCCCTCGCCGGGCACGACGTCGGCACCTGCGTGGAGGCGGCCCTGACCGAACTGCCCGCCGCCACGGAGATCGGCCGCAACACCCGGCACGCCCTGACGCTGGCCCAGGGCAGCGAGAGCACCTTCGCCCTGGTCCCCCTGCTGGAGCACCAGATCGTCGACCACGTCTACAGCTACGGGATCGCGGCCGCCGAGACCGTACCCGTGGCCCTGGCCCTGGCGCTGGCCGCGCGCGGCAGGATCGCCGAGGCCGTACCGGCCGCCGCCTGTCTGTCCCGGGTCGCCGACTCGGCCCCCGCCCTGGCCGGAGCGCTCACCGGGGCGATCGGCGGCGCCGCCGCGATCCCCGCCGCCTGGCGCGACGCCTGCCGCACGCTGTCCGGCTGCGCGCTGCCCCGGCTGACCGGCACGGATCTCATCGGCCTCGCCGAACTCCTGGAGGCGACGGGACTCGCCGACCCGCGCGATTCCCGGGAACCGGTGACCCCGGAGGGATGATTCGGGCATGACGCCCAAAGGAGAAGGAACGGGAACCCTCGACGAACGGATCACCGGGGCCCTCGTCGGAGCCGCCGTCGGCGACGCCCTCGGCGGCCCCGTCGAGGGGTACTCCCCCGAGCAGATCACCGAACGCCACGGCGGCCGCGTGCACGGCGTCGTCGGCCCCTGGAACGGCGACGCCTGGCCCACCGCCCGCCCCATCGCCCCGTACCACAAGGGCGACGGACACGTCACCGACGACACCCTGATGACCCATGCGCTGGTACGGGTGTACGCGGAGGTCCGCGACCACCTCGACGCCTACGCGGTCGCCGGGCATCTCGTGCCCGACCTGATGACGACCCCCCGCTGGATCCCGGAACTGGAGGCCGAGGCCCTCCCGCTCCAGCGGATCTTCCTCGCCGAGAAGTGGATGGTCGCCCGCCTCCACTACGGCCATGTGGACCCCCGGGAGGCCGGCACGGGCAACATCGTCAACTGCGGTGCCGCGATGTACATGGCCCCGGTCGGCCTGGTCAACGCGGCGAACCCGGCGGGCGCGTACGCCGAGGCGCTCGACGTCGCGGGCGCCCACCAGTCCTCGTACGGCCGCGAGGCCGCGGGCGTCTTCGCGGCGGCCGTGGCGGCTGCCTGCTCCCCCGGCGCGACCCCCGGCTCGGTCGTCGCCGCCTGTCTGTCGCTGGCCAAGGACGGCACCCGCGCCGCCGTCGAGGCCGTCTGCGAAGTCGCCTCGCGGCACACGGACTTCGAGTCCGCCCTCGTCCCGCTGCGCCGGGCGGTGGCCCCCTTCGACACGGTCGGCCCCGACTACCGCTCCCCCTCGCTCGGCGCCCGGCGCCCCTCCCGGCTCCACTCCATCGAGGAACTCCCGGTCGCGCTCGGCATGTTGCTGGTGTCGGGCGGAGACTTCCGGCACGCGGTCCTCGGTTCGGTCAACTACGGCCGCGACTGCGACTCCATCGCCACCATGGCCGGAGCGCTCGCGGGCGCGCTCGGCGCCGAGGTCCCGCACGACTGGGCCAAGACCGTGGCCGAGTCCAGCCGCCTCGACCTGGACGCCCCGGCGCGTACGCTGGCCGAGGTGACCCGGGAGATCTTCGACCGTGACGTCCACCGCCGCCGGGCCCACGAGGCGGCGTACACCGCGCTGGCGGGCACACCGTGCTCCGGCTGACCTGGGTCCAGCCCGAGGACCTCCTCGGGCACGAGCTCAACCAGGCCGTGCAGGACGGCCGCGACCCGGCCCGCGTCGCCGCCCGCTGGTACGCGGCGGGCGGGCGGCCCGCCCCGCTGCGCGCGGGAGCGTCGGCGACCCCGGCCTCGCCGTCCCTGCGCCGGCTGGCGGCCGGGCTCCTCGACGAACTCGCCGCCCTGCCGGGCAGGCTGGCGGACGACGAACCGACGGATCTGGCACTGATCAAGGACCGGTGCCCCGACTGGCCGGCCCCTCGGTACGCGCCCGTGCCCGCTCCCGGCCCGGCCCGCCTGGAAGCGGCCTGGCTCGGCCGGGCCGTGGGCTGCCTGCTCGGCAAACCCGTGGAGAAGCTCCCCCTCGAAGCGATCCGGGCCCTCGCGAGAGCCTCCGGCAACTGGCCCCTGCACACCTGGTTCACCGCCTGGGGCGTCCCTGGGGACCTGCTGGCGGCCCACCCCTGGAACCGGCGCTCCGCCGCCACCTCCCTGGCCGAGAACATCGACGGCATGCCGGAGGACGACGACCTCAACTACCCCCTCCTGAACCTGCTGTTGCTCCAGCGGTACGGCCGGGACTTCAGCACCGCGGACGTGGCCCGCCTCTGGCTCGACGAACTCCCCGCCGGCCGCACCTTCACCGCGGAACGCGTCGCGTACCGCAACCTCCTCGGCGGCATCGAGCCCCCGGACACCGCCCGCCGGCACAACCCGTTCCGCGAGTGGATCGGCGCCCTGATCCGCGCGGACGTGCACGGCTGGACCAACCCGGGCGACCCGGCGAGGGCCGCCGAACAGGCGTACCGCGACGCGGCCCTGACCCACACGGCCAACGGCGTCTACGCGGCGATGTTCACGGCCGCCGCCATCGCCGAGGCGGCCGGCGCGACCCGCGACGTCCACGAATGCCTGCGCACCGGACTGAGAGTCGTCCCGCCCGACTCACGGCTGGCCCGAGCGGTCCGCCACGCCGTCCGGCTGGCCCGTACGACACAGGACTTCGACGCGGTCGTCGACGAACTGCACTCCGCCCACCGCGACTGCCACTGGGTCCACGCCGTCCCCAACACCGCGCTGATCGCCGCCGCCCTCACCCACGCGGACGGCGACTTCGGCGGCTCCGTCTGCCGGGCGGTGTCCGGCGGCCTGGACACCGACTCGAACGGCGCGACGGCCGGAAGCATCACCGGCCTGCTCACAGGCGACCCCGCCGGGCTGCCCGACCGCTTCACCGGCCCCCTCAAGAACCGGCTCGCCACCTCCGTCGCCGACTTCAACGGCATCGGCTTCGACGCCCTCGCCCACCTCACACAACGGGAGACCGTTCGCCCATGACCCATATCGCCGTGCTCGGCAGCACGAACATGGACCTCGTCGCGTATGTCGCCAAAGCCCCGCAGCGCGGAGAGACCGTCACGGGACGGGAGTTCCGCACGATCCCCGGCGGCAAGGGCGCGAACCAGGCGGTGGCCGCCGCGCACGCGGGCGCCGACGTCTCCCTGGTCGGCGCGGTGGGCGCCGACTCCTTCGGCAGCCAACTCCGCTCCACGCTGGAGCACTTCGGCGTGAACACCGACCATCTGCGCACCACCGAGGGCCCCTCCGGCACCGCGCACATCGTGGTCGACGACGAGGGCGGAAACGCCATCGTCGTCATCCCCGGCGCCAACGGCA
Source organism: Streptomyces sp. NBC_00659 (assembly GCF_036226925.1). Classification (NCBI taxonomy): domain Bacteria; kingdom Bacillati; phylum Actinomycetota; class Actinomycetes; order Kitasatosporales; family Streptomycetaceae; genus Streptomyces; species Streptomyces sp. NBC_00659. The sequence continues at coordinate 2,777,157 of NZ_CP109031.1, forward strand.
CCGTCACCTCCCTGGCCCCCGGCGACGAGGGTCTCATCGCCAGCGCCGACGCGCTCCTCCTCCAGCTGGAGATCCCGCTGGAAGCCGTGCTCGCCGGCGCGGAGGCCGCACGCAGACACGGCGTCCGTACGATCCTGACCCCGGCCCCCGCGCAGTTCCTGTCGCCCCAACTGCTGTCCACCATCGACCTGTTGGTGCCCAACCAGCACGAGGCCGCCGCGCTGACCGGCTTCACCGACCCAGGCGGGGCCGCCGCGGCCCTGCTCGAACAGGTCCCGGAGGTCGTCGTCACGCTCGGCGCGGAGGGCAGCCTGTACGCCACCCGGGGCGCCGCACCCATCACGGTGCCCGCCCCCAAGGTGACCGCCGTCGACTCCACCGCGGCCGGCGACACCTTCGTCGGCACGCTGGCGGTGGCACTCGCCGAGGGCCGGGAGATGTCGGAGGCCATGGTGTGGGCGTCGGCGGCCGCCTCGGTGTCCGTGCAGCGGCACGGGGCGACGTCCTCGATGCCGTACCGCTCCGAGATCGACACCCAGGCCGGCGCGTGAGCGGGCCCGGCGAGGGCGGCTCCCTCGACGGCGTGCGCGTCCTCGACCTCGCGACCCTGTTCGCCGGACCGCTCGCCGCCACCATGCTCGGCGACTTCGGCGCGGAGGTCGTCAAGGTCGAACACCCCACCCAGCCGGACCCGTCCCGGGGACACGGCCCGTCGAAGGAGGGCATCGGGCTGTGGTGGAAGCTCCTCGGCCGCAACAAGCGCACGATCACGCTCGATCTGTCGAAGCGCGGCGGCCGCGCGACCCTGCTCCGGCTCGCCGCCGAAGCCGACGTGATCATCGAGAACTTCCGTCCGGGCACCCTGGAGAAGTGGGACCTGGGCTGGGCGGAGCTGTCCGCGGCCAACCCGCGTCTGATCCTCGCCCGGGTCACCGCCTTCGGCCAGTTCGGCCCGTACGCGCACCGCCCCGGCTTCGGCACGCTCGCGGAGGCGATGAGCGGCTTCGCCGCGATCACCGGCGAGCCGGACGCGCCACCGACCCTCCCGCCGTTCGGCCTGGCCGACTCGATCGCCGGCCTGGCGACCGCGTACGCCGTGCTGACCGCGCTGAGGGCCCGCGACCGCACCGGCGAGGGCCAGGTGATCGACATGGCGATCATCGAGCCGATCCTGACCGTCCTCGGCCCGCAGCCGATCTGGTACGACCAGCTCGGCCACGTCCAGCCCCGCACCGGCAACCGCTCGGCGAACAACGCGCCCCGCAACACCTACCGCACGGCGGACGGCTCCTGGGTCGCGGTCTCGACCTCGGCGCAGTCGATCGCCGAGCGGGTGATGCGGCTGGTCGGCCGCCCCGACGTGATCGACGAACCGTGGTTCGCGACCGGCGCGGACCGGGCACGCCACGCCGACGTCCTGGACGGGGCGGTGGGCGCGTGGATCGCCGGACGCACCCGGGACGAGGTTCTCGCCGCCTTCGAGAAGGCCGAAGCGGCGATCGCGCCCGTCCAGGACGTCCGGGACGTCATGAGCGACCCCCAGTACCAGGCCCTGGACACGGTCACCAGCGTCGACGACCCCGAACTGGGCCCGCTGCGCATGCAGAACGTCCTCTTCCGGCTCTCCGCCACACCCGGTGCGATCCACTGGGCGGGCCGCCCGCACGGCGCGGACACCGACGCCGTCCTCGGCGAACTCGGCCTGACGCCGACCGAGATCCGGGAACTGAGGGCGGAGGGGGTGCTGTGACCACGGACCTCCTGCCGCTGACCTGGCTGTACGCGCCGGGAGACCGCCCCGAGGTGGTGGCCAAGGCTCTGGCCTCCGGCGCGGACGTCGTGCTCGTCGACCTGGAGGACGCGGTCGCGCCGCACCGCAAGGAGTACGCCCGCTCCGCCACCGCCGACCTGCTCGCCGACGCGCCGCCCGTCCCGGTGCACGTCCGGGTCAACGCCCTCGACGGCCCCTTCTGCGAAGCCGATCTGAAGACGCTCTCGCCACTGCGCGGCCTGTCCGGCCTGCGGCTGCCGAAGGTGACCTCGCGCGCCGACGTCGTACGGGTGGCGGAGAGCGCGATCCCGGCGGAGGGCGGCACGATCCCGCTCTACGCCCTGCTGGAGACGGCTCTGGGCATCGAACAGGCCTACTCCATCGCCTCGTCCCATCGCGCCCTGCGCGGTGTCTCCCTCGGCGAGAGCGATCTGCGGGCCGATCTCGGCGTCCGCGACGACACGGGCCTCGACTGGTCCCGGGCCCGTCTGGTCGTGGCCGCGCGGGCGGCGGGGCTGCCGCCGCCGGCCCAGTCGGTCTTCCCCGACATCCGCGACGTGGAGGGCCTGGCCTCGTCCTGCGCGCGCGGCCGCGCCCTCGGCTTCCTCGGGCGCGCGGCGATCCACCCCCGCCAGCTCCCCATCATCGAGCGGGCCTACCTCCCCACCCCGGCCGAGGTCGACTCCGCCGAGGCCGTCATCCGGGCGGCCGCCGCGGATCCGGGCGCGCAGGCCCTGCCGGACGGCCGTTTCATCGACGCGGCGGTGGTCACGGGCGCCCGCCGCACCCTCGCCCTCGCCCAGCGCCTGGCCTGAGTCCACGGGCCCGGCACGACAGAGCCCGGGAGACAAGGCCCGGGAAACAACCCGGGACGACAAGGCCCGGGACGACACGAAGGGGCGCCGCGTCCCGGACGCGGCGCCCCTTCGTCGTACGGGGAGAACTCAGCCCTTCTTGGCCGACCCGGCCTCGTCGCGAGCCACAGACCGGTCACCGGACCCGGCCTCGGACTCCTCGCCGGACTCCTTCTCGGACTCCGCCGCGGACGCGGACCCGGCGGACTCCGAGGACGTGGCGGACTTCGAGGACGTGGCGGACTCGGTGACGGTCTCCTTGCCGAGGTCGACCGAGTCGCCCTCGGTCCCGTCCTCGCCCTTGCCCGTGCCCTCGCGGCCGCTCCCGGTCTCGGCCTCGGCCTTGTCCCCGGTCTTGTCGGCGTCCTTGTCCGCCGCGTCCTCGGCGGAGGCGGTCTCGTCGTCCGCGGCGGGCGCTTCCTCGTCGGCGCGGGGCTCCACGATCTCCTCCCGGCCCGGACGCAGCCGGGACGAGATCACGATGTAGACCACCGCGAGGAGGAAGACCACCATCGCGGTCCAGTCGTTGAGACGCAGGCCCAGGATGTGGTGGGCGTCGTCGACGCGCATGTACTCGATCCAGCCGCGGCCGACGCAGTAGGCGGCGACGTACAGGGCGAAGGCGCGCCCGTGGCCGAGCTTGAAGCGGCGGTCGGCCCAGATGACCAGGAATCCGACGCCGACGCACCACAGCGACTCGTACAGGAAGGTCGGGTGGTAGTAGCCGGGGACGCGCCCGTCCGTGGAGGACGTGATGTGCAGCGCCCACGGAAGGTCCGTGGCCCTGCCGTACAGCTCCTGGTTGAACCAGTTGCCCCAGCGCCCGCACGCCTGGGCGAAGGCGATGCCGGGTGCCACGGCGTCGGCCCAGGCGGGAAGCGGAATACCGCGTCGGCGGCATCCGATCCAGGCGCCGAGCGCACCGAGGGCGATGGCGCCCCAGATGCCGAGCCCGCCCTGCCAGATCTTGAAGGCGTCCACCCAGTCACGGCCCTCGCTGAAATACAGCTCGTAGTCCGTGATCACGTGGTAGAGCCGGCCGCCGACGAGGCCGAACGGCACGGCCCAGACCGCGATGTCGGCCACCGTGCCGGCCCGCCCTCCGCGGGCGATCCAGCGCTTGTTGCCGAGCCAGACGGCAAGGAAGACGCCGATGATGATGCAGAACGCGTAGCCGCGCAGCGGAATGGGGCCGAGGTGCAGCACACCGTGCGACGGGCTGGGAATGTAGGCAAGTTCCATGGCAAGGTCGACGCTACCGTGCCGGACGCCACCCACGACGGGCAGCCCCGCAACGGGTCCATAACGTGCGGTGCCCCCGGCCCATGGAGGCGGGGGCACCGGAGCACGCGGAAGCGGCTCAGCCCTTGTTGGCGTCCTGCACCATCTGCTTGAGCTTGGCGGGGGTCATCGACTGGTCCGCGTAGATGTTCTTGCCGCCCAGGAGCACGGTCGGGGTGCCCGAGAAGCCGCCGGCCTGGAACGCGGCGTGCGACTTCTGGACCCAGCTGTCGTGGGTGCCGTCGTTGACGCATGTGCGGAAGGCCGGGGTGTCCAGGCCGTCGACCTTGCCGGCGAGCTCGATCAGCTTGGCGTTGTCGGCGAAGGCGTCGTCGGTCTCCTTGGGCTGATTGTCGTACAGCACGTCGTGGTACTCGCGGAACTTGCCGGCGTCCTGGGCGCACGCCGCGGCGTTGGCGGCCTTGCGGGAACCGCTGCCGCCCATGTTCCCGTCGATCAGGGTGACGAGGTGGTACTCGACCTTCAGCTCCCCCGAGTCGGTCAGCTCCTTGATCGTCGGGCGGTACGCCGCCTCGAAGGCCTGGCAGGCCGGGCAGCGGAAGTCCTCCCACACCGTGAGGGTCGACTTGGCGCCGTCCTTGCCGACGGGGATCGCGAGGCTGTCCTTGCCGGTGGCGCCCGAGGGCGACACGACCGGACCCGACGTGTCGCTCTTCTTGTCCTTGCCCGAGTTGGCGGCCACCACGCCGATCACGGCGGCCAGGCCGAGGACGCAGATCACCGACGCCCCCACGATCAGCGCCCGCCGGCGCTTGTCCGCGGCCTTCTGCTTCTCTCGCTCGACCGCCAGCCGCTCGCGGGCGTTGCGCTTTCCGTCACGGTTCTTCTCGCTCACATCCGGCAGAACGAACCGGGAAGGCACAGCGCGCCTCCCCGGTCCAAGGTCCACTCGTTCGGGTGAGCGGATTGTCCGTTACGCACGGATTACCCCAGTCGTGTACGGAGCGGATCCACCCGATCGTGTCCGCGCGGACGTGACGGGGCTGATCCGCGCGGACGTGACCGGGCCGATCCGCGCGGATCCGCTCCGTCGCGTCACGCCGTCGTGCGCACACCCTTCGCGAGGTCGGCCGCGAGCTCCCGTACGGCTTCGAGGCCGGCCGCCTCGTCCGGGGCGTCCAGCATCCGCTTCACGAACGCCGAGCCGACGATCACTCCGTCGGCGAAGCCGGCCACCTCGGCGGCCTGCTCGGCGTTGGAGACGCCGAGGCCGACGCAGACGGGCAGCTCGGTGGTGGCCTTCGTACGCGCCACCAGGTTCTGGGCCTGGTTCCCGACCGACGCCCGGGTTCCGGTGACCCCCATCAGCGAGGCCGCGTACACGAAGCCGCTGCCGGCCGCGGTGATCTCGGCGAGCCGGGCGTCCTTGCTGCTGGGCGCGACGACGAAGACGGTCGCGAGGCCGTGCTTCTCGGCGTGCTCCCTCCACAGGGCAGACTCCTGGACGGGCAGGTCGGGCAGGATGCAGCCCGCGCCGCCCGCCTCGGCGAGCTCGGCCGTGAAGCGCTCGACGCCGTAGCGGTCGATCGGGTTCCAGTACGTCATCACGAGGACGGGCTTGCCGGTGGCCTCGAAGGCCTCCCGGACGGTCCGCATCACGTCCGCGATCCTGACGCCGCCGCGCAGGGCGATGTCGTCGGCGGTCTGGATGACGGGGCCGTCGAGGACGGGGTCGCTGTGCGGCAGTCCGACCTCGACGATGTCGGCGCCGCCGTCGAAGACGGCCTTGATCGCCGCGATGCCGCCGTCGACGGTCGGGAAGCCGGCCGGCAGGTACGCGATGAGGGCGGATCGCCCCTCCGCCCTGGCGCCGGCGAGGGTGGCGCTCAACAGCTCGATGTTGCCGCTCACTTGGCGTCCCCCTCGATCTCGGCGTTCTCGCTGTCGGCGTCCGCGGCGACGACCGCGTCGACGCCGTTGTCGTAGAGGCCGAAGTAGCGGGCGGCCGTGTCCATGTCCTTGTCGCCGCGCCCGGACAGGTTGACGACGATCAGCCCGTCCTTGCCCAGTTCCTTGCCGACCTCCAGGGCCCCGGCGAGCGCGTGGGCGCTCTCGATGGCCGGGATGATGCCCTCGGTGCGGGAGAGCAGCCGCAGGGCCTGCATCGCCGCGTCGTCGGTGACCGCGCGGTACTCGGCCCGGCCGCTGTCCTTGAGGTAGGAGTGCTCGGGGCCGATGCCGGGGTAGTCGAGTCCGGCCGAGATCGAGTAGGGCTCGGTGATCTGGCCCTCCTCGTCCTGGAGGACGTACGACCGTGATCCGTGCAGGATGCCGGGCTCGCCGGCGGTCAGGGTCGCCGCGTGCTCGCCGGTCTCCACTCCGTGCCCGGCGGGCTCGCAGCCGATCAGGCGTACGCCGCTGTCGGGGATGAAGGCGTGGAAGAGGCCGATGGCGTTGGAGCCGCCGCCGACGCAGGCGACGGCGGCGTCGGGCAGCCGTCCGGCGCGCTCCAGGATCTGGCGGCGGGCCTCCACGCCGATGACGCGGTGGAAGTCGCGGACCATGGCCGGGAAGGGGTGCGGGCCGGCGACGGTGCCGAAGAGGTAGTGGGTGTGGTCGACGTTGGCGACCCAGTCGCGGAACGCCTCGTTGATGGCGTCCTTCAGGGTGCGGGAGCCGGACTTCACCGCGATGACCTCGGCGCCGAGCATGCGCATCCGGGCCACGTTCAGCGCCTGGCGCTGGGTGTCGATCTCGCCCATGTAGATGGTGCATTCGAGGCCGAAGAGCGCGCAGGCGGTGGCCGTGGCGACGCCGTGCTGGCCGGCGCCGGTCTCCGCGATGACCCGGGTCTTGCCCATCCGCCGGGTGAGCAGGGCCTGGCCGAGCACATTATTGATCTTGTGCGAGCCGGTGTGGTTGAGGTCCTCGCGCTTGAGGAAGATCCGCGCGCCGCCGGCGTGTTCGGCGAAGCGCGGCACCTCGGTGAGGGAGCTCGGGCGTCCGGTGTAGTGGACGAGCAGGTCGTCGAGCTCGCGGGCGAACTCGGGGTCGGCCTTCGCCTTGTCGTACTCGACGGCGACCTCGTCCACGGCGGCGACCAGCGCCTCCGGGATGAACTTGCCGCCGAACGCGCCGAAATAGCCCTCGGCGGTGGGGACTTGACCGTCGGGGTCGGGAATGAAGAACTCGCTGGGCATGCGGACACCTCACAGGGGCGACAGCCCCGGTTACGGGATCGGACAGAGGTCACGGAAGCCGGACATACCCGCGCTCCGTCGTCACCGGCGCGTTCGCCGGTGACTCCGCCCGCCCTGCCGCGGGTCCGGCCGCGCACCCGACGGACGTACCGTCGCGAGGACCGGGGTGTGCCGGATTCCGGCTCGGTCCCTTGTGCGGGGTGGATGCGGCCCGGTCCGCCTATGCCGTGGACTCGGCCCGGTCCACGTGTGCGGTGGATACGGTCCGGTCCACCGGTCCGGCGGACTCGGTCCGGCGCACCCGTGAGGTGGACCGGACCGGGGAGGGCGTGAGCGCGCGTACGCGCTCGGGCCATCGCATGCCGTTGACCTGACCCGGCTCGTCGCCGATGACGTAGCGGACCCGGCGCCCGTGCACGCGGCGCGCCGGCGCACGGCAGCCGCGCGGCCGGCAGCCGCGGGCGAGACGGGCGTAGGGGTCACGGGCCGCCGAAGGCACCGGGAGCACGGCGGCGGAGGGCACGTACGGGCGCCCGTACGGATCCCCGGGGAGCGGGTGGTGCGCGAAGGGCGGTATCGGGCCCTCGCCCTCCGCCCCGGGCCCGGAGGATCCGGCCCGCGCCCTCGGGAACGCGCCGGCCGGAACCGGAGCGGCCGACCCCGCGCGCGCCGGTACCCCGTCGGGGCACTGGCCCGGACGGGGTACGGCGGGGGCGAGGGTCGGGGCGGACACCGGCAGGTCAGTCCCGTCCGTGCCGCAGGGCGGGGTGGGCGCCCGCGGCCACCAGATCGGAGACGGCGGTCTTCGGGTCGCGGCCGGTGACGAGGGACTCGCCGACCAGGACCGCGTCGGCGCCCGCGTTGGCGTACGCGATGAGGTCGTGGGGGCCGCGGACACCGGACTCCGCGATCTTGACGAGGTGGTCCGGGATCTCGGGGGCGATCCGCTCGAAGGTCGTGCGGTCGACCTTCAGCGTCTTCAGGTCGCGCGCGTTGACGCCGATGATCTTGGCGCCGGCGTCCACCGCGCGCTCGACCTCGTCCTCGTCGTGCACCTCGACCAGCGGCGTGAGCCCGATGGACTCGGCGCGCTCGATGAGGGACTCCAGGGCGGGCTGGTCGAGGGCCGCGACGATGAGCAGGGCCAGGTCGGCGCCGTACGCGCGGGCCTCCCACAGCTGGTACGACGTGACGATGAAGTCCTTGCGCAGCACCGGGATGTCCACGCGGGCGCGGACGGCCTCCAGGTCGGCGAGCGAACCGCCGAAGCGGCGCTGTTCGGTGAGGACGGAGATGACGGCCGCGCCGCCCGCCTCGTAGTCGGCGGCCAGGGCCGCGGGGTCGGCGATCGCGGCGAGCGCGCCCTTGGACGGGCTGGACCGCTTGACCTCGCAGATGACCTTGACGCCGTCACCGCGCAGGGCGGCCACGCCGTCCTTGGCCGCCGGAGCCTTCGCCGCGCGCTCCTTGAGCTCGTCGAGGCTGACGCGCGCCTGCCGCTCCGCGAGGTCGGCACGGACTCCGTCGATGATCTCGTCGAGCACACTCACGCGAGCGGCCCCCTTCCCTGCGGTGGACGGTTGAAGCGGTCGAGCGGACCCGGGTTCAACCGTCCCTGACGGATAAGTCGGGTCACTGCGATGGTATCCGGAGGACGGCGTAGCCCTCGCATCCGGTTGACGCCGGTCCCATTACCTGGACATTTGTCATTTGATCAAGGATGCAGCCAGCCGCCGGACGGCAGGTTCCGGACCACGGTGAAGACCAGCGTCAACGCGCCCAGGCTCCACAGATGGACCGGTCCGAGATCGAGCCGCGCCGGGCGTCCGCGCACCACGCGGATCACCCAGACGGCCCACAGCACCGCGAACGCCAGGTAGCCGCCGACGGCGAGCGCGTTGTCCGTGAGCGCCGTGGCGAGGTCCCCGTGCACGAAGGCATGCGCGCTGCGCAGACCGCCGCAGCCGGGGCAGTACAGGCCCGTGAGGCGCAGCAGCGGGCAGACAGGATAGTGGCCGGGCTGATTGGGGTCGACGGCCCCGACGTACGCGAAGGCCCCGGCGACGGCCGCGAGCAGCCCGCCGGGAACGGCCAGCCGCCGCGCCGCGTCCGGCACGGTCCGCGTCACCCTCCGGGTTTCGGCGTTCACGCGACGCATTCTGCCTCGCTCGCGGGCCGGGCGCTCGCCCGGGTACGCGGAAGGCGGCCCCGGCAGGTGTGCCGGGGCCGCCTTCCGTACAGCCTCAGTGGGTCAGGCGTCGGCGCCCACGGTCGAGCGCGCCGTGTTCGCGGGGTGCGGGGCGGCCTTCGGCTGGCCGAGGCCCATGCTCCGCATGAGCATGCCCACGACACCGCCGAGGACGACGACGACCATGCCGGCCCAGAAGCCCAGCGGTTCGGCCTTGACCATGAAGGCACCCGCGACGCAGAAACCGATGAAGGCGATGATGACACCGGTCCAGGCGGCCGGGGTGTGACCGTGGCTGCTGCCCGCCATGACTTGCTCCTCGTTGCTGTATGCGTGTGTGAGTCGGACACTCACCGCCCATTGTCCCGTACGCACGGGTCCGCCGTGAGCGGGGGGTCACTCCTCGCGTGCCGGTCCGCCCGGGTCACGGCGGAGGACCCGGGCCCAGGACCCCTGGACTACGGACCTAGGTCCCGGCCGGGTCGGGGCCGGTGGGGTCCTCGCCGCGGTCGAGTGCCTTCCAGAGGTCCTCGGGACGGTCCGGGTCGACCGGCTTGGCCTTGCGGGGCCGGGGCCTGCCGTCCCGCTCGTAGCGGCCGGACATGGCGGGCCACGAGCGGCCGTGGCGCAGCGCGAGCAGCCCGGCCAGCAGGATGAGCGCGCCGGCCGCCGCGGTCACGTACGGCCAGACGGTGTGGCCGATCCCGGCCGCGGTGGCGGCGGTGTTGCCGGAGGCGGCGGCGGCCCGCTCGTCGAGGGCGGAGCTGTCGCCCGCGCCGAGGACGGAGGCGACGACGATGCCGGCGCCGGAGAGCGCGAGCAGCGCGGAAACCAGGAAGCGGCCGGAGCGGCGGACGGCGAAGACGGCGACGAGCGCGGCGAGGCCGACTATCGCGAGCGCCGCGGGCACACCCGTGACGTCGCTGCCCTTGGCGGTCAGCGGGAAGGCTCCGCCGGCCACGGTCGCGGTCCCCGTCGCCCAGCTCTGCCGGGTGGACAGCAGGGCCACGGCCGCGCCGAGCGCGCCGCTCAGGAGGGTCACGGCAAGGCTGCGGCGGCCGGACCGGGCGGGTCCCGCGGCTTCGGATCGGGGGTGAGGTACAGCAGTCACAGACCCCACTATCGCCTGAACCCCGGGCGAACCGTCAGCCGGGGTTACGTGAGCCTCGTCCTATTCGCTCCGTTCGGGCGCGGTTCGCACGGGTCGTACGGCCCCGGGCGCGGCCGGGGCCGTACGCCGGGCGTTGCTCCAACTGCCCGCCACCGGACCGCGCGAGCCGGTCCGGTGGCCCCGGCCGGCCCCGCACGCGCCCGTCGTGCGCGGCCCTAGTTTCCGAGGCGGTTCGCGGTGTGGACGGCGCGCAGCACGGCCGCCGCCTTGTTGCGGCACTCGTCGTCCTCCGACGCCGGGACCGAGTCGGCGACGATGCCGGCGCCGGCCTGGACGTAGGCCGTGCCGTCGCGCAGCAGGGCCGTACGGATGGCGATGGCGGTGTCGGAGTCGCCGGCGAAGTCCAGGTAGCCGACGCAGCCGCCGTACAACCCGCGCCGGGACGGCTCCAGTTCGTCGATGATCTGCATCGCGCGCGGCTTGGGCGCGCCGGAGAGGGTTCCGGCGGGGAAGCAGGCGGTGAGCACGTCGAAAGCCGTACGGCCCGCGGCGACCCGGCCGGTCACCGTGGAGACGATGTGCATCACGTGCGAGTACCGCTCGATGGACATGAAGTCGACGACCTCGACGGAGCCGGGCTCGCAGACCCGTCCGAGGTCGTTGCGTCCCAGGTCGACGAGCATGAGGTGCTCGGCGCGCTCCTTGGGGTCGGCGAGCAGCTCGTCGGCGAGGGCCTGGTCGTCCTGGACGGTCGCCCCGCGCGGCCGGGTGCCCGCGATGGGGTGCACCATGGCCTGTCCGCCCTCGACCTTGACCAGGGCTTCCGGGGAGGAGCCGACGACGTCGAAGCCGTCGAAGCGGAACAGGTACATGTACGGCGAGGGGTTGGTCGCCCGCAGGACGCGGTAGACGTCCAACGCGCTGGCGGTGCAGGGGGTTTCGAAGCGCTGGGAGGGGACGACCTGGAAGGCCTCGCCCGCCCGGATGCGCTCCTTGATGTCCTCGACGGCGTCCTGGAAGTCGGGGCCGCCCCAGAGCGCGGTGTACTCGGGGAGCTCGGAGGGCGGGAGCGCCGCGGGCGGCTGGGACACCGCACGCGAGAGGTCGGCCTCCATGGCGTCGAGGCGGGCGACGGCGTCCGCGTACGCCTCGTCGACGCCGGTGTCGAGGTCGTTGTGGTTGATCGCGTTGGCGATCAGCTGGACCGAGCCGTCCCAGTGGTCCAGGACGGCCAGGTCGCTGGTGAGCAGCATGGTCAGCTCGGGCAGCTTCAGGTCGTCCCGCTCGCCGGGGCCGATCTTCTCCAGGCGGCGCACGATGTCGTAGCCCAGATAGCCGACCATGCCGCCGGTGAACGGGGGCAGTCCCTCGCCCTGCGGGGTGTGCAGCGCCTCGATGGTGGCGCGCAGGGCCGCGAGCGGGTCGCCGTCCACGGGGACGCCGACGGGCGGGGTGCCGAGCCAGTGCGCCTGTCCGTCCCGCTCGGTGAGGGTCGCGGCGGAGCGGACGCCCACGAAGGAGTAGCGGGACCAGGACAGGGAGGTGCGGCCGTTCTCGGCGGATTCGAGCAGGAACGTGCCGGGGCGCTCGGCGGCCAGTTTGCGGTAGAGCGCGACCGGCGTGTCGCCGTCCGCGAGCAGTTTGCGGCTGACGGGGATGACACGGCGGTCGGTGGCCAGCTTGCGGAACGTCTCGAGATCCATGGCGGCTGACCTTACTGATTCCCGGCCGGTGCGCCGGAATCGGTGTCCTCGGTCCTGTCGGCGCCGTCCTTCAGCAGCACGTCGGCGTCGAAGCAGGTGCGGGCGCCGGTGTGGCAGGCGGCGCCCACCTGGTCGACGCGCACCAGCAGGGTGTCGGCGTCGCAGTCCAGGGCCACGGACCTGACGTGCTGGAAGTGGCCGGAGGTGTCGCCCTTGACCCAGTACTCCTGGCGGCTGCGCGACCAGTAGGTGCAGCGGCCCGTGGTGAGGGTGCGGTGCAGCGCCTCGTCGTCCATCCAGCCGAGCATCAGCACCTCACCGGTGTCGTACTGCTGGGCGATGGCGGGGACGAGTCCGTCGGCGCTGCGCTTGAGGCGGGCGGCGATCTCGGGGTCCAGGCTGCTGGCGGGAGGCGTGCTGGTCATGGGTGCCATTGTGCCGCGCCGGACCGTCCCGCCCGGCCGTTGTCCACAGGCCGGACCTCCGCGCCCGTCCACAGGCGGGAGCGGCGGGCCGCGCCGCGCTCTCCACTGGGCGGGGCGACCGCCCGGTCGTAGGCTGGCTGGCATGTCGACCCATGCGAAGCGCGAACGGCTCCTTCTGGCCGATCTGTTGGAAGCCGTGGGACCGGACGCCCCCACCCTGTGCGAGGGCTGGACCAGCCGGGATCTCGCCGCGCACGTGGTGGTGCGCGAGCGCCGCCCCGACGCGGCCGGCGGTCTCGTCGTCAAGCAGCTCGCGCCCCGTCTGGGGCGGGTGATGGCGGAGTTCGCCGAGAAGCCCTACGAGGAGTTGATCCGGCTCATCCGTACGGGGCCGCCGCGGTTCTCCCCGTTCACCCTGAAGCAGGTGGACGAGGCGTCGAACGTGGTGGAGTTCTACGTCCACACCGAGGACGTGCGACGCGCCCGGCCGGACTGGAAACCGCGCGAGCTGGACGCGGTGTTCCAGGAGGCCCTGTGGTCGCGCCTGGACCGAACGGCCCGGCTGATGGGCCGCGGCGCTCCGACGGGTGTGGTCCTGCGCCGCCCGAACGGCCAGACGACGGTGCTGAACAAGGGAACGCCGGTGGTGACGGTGACCGGCGAGCCCTCGGAGCTGCTGATGTTCGCGTTCGGCCGGCAGGACGTGGCGGACGTCGAACTGGACGGCGACAAGGACGCGATCACCAAGCTCCACGAGGCGAGACAGCTGGGAATCTGAGAACCCCGGCCCGCTCCGGCCCCACATCACCTGCCCGCGAGGACCCGCGTCACCGGACCGCCGGCCCCCGCGTCGCCCGGCCGCCGAGGCCCGCTTCACCGAGGCTCGGGAACCTTCCGGTCACCGGTGGTCGGCCGCCGTCCGTCCTCCCGTCGGCCGTCGGTCAGCCGGGGTTCGGCGCGCCGCAGGTCGGCGCGCCGAACGCCTCGCGGAGGCCTGTCCACCGGCCCGGCGGCCCGGCGGAGAGGGGAGACAAGGAGATGCGACCCTGCGGGCAGGCGACCCGGCGGGCAGGTCACGGATCGAGCAGAGAATGCGCCGCCAGGGCCAGGGACAGCTCGACGACGTCCGCGGGCCGGGTCAGGGAGCGGCCGGTGAGCTGTTCGCAGCGGCGCAGCCGGTTCAGGACGGTGTTGCGGTGGCAGTAGAGGCGGCCCGCGGCCCGCTGGGCGGAGCCGTCGCAGGCGAGCCAGACCGTGAGGGTGTCGAGCATGATGTCCCGGTCGGACAGGTCCAGCCGCAGCAGCGGCCCGAGAACCCGCTCCGACAGTGCCGCGCCGAGGACCGGAGAGGAGACGACGAGCGCGGCGGGCAGATGCTCCTCCAGTACGACGGTTCCGCCGACGCGCGGGCAGGCCCGCAATGCCGTGTCGGCCAGGCGACGGGCGTCACCGATCGCCGCGAGCCCCTCCACGACCGGGCTCACTCCGACCCGGGCCACCGGCGGGGCGGTCAGCCGGCGGGCGATCTCCCCGGCGTCCACGTCGGGCCCGTGCGTCCCGGGGTGCTCCCCTCCCCGGCCGTCCGCGCCGTCCGGACCCGCCCCGGCCGCCGGAGCGGAGCCCGGCCCGTGGCCCGCGCCGAGGAGCCCGCTGTCGTGGCCGCGGCCTGGCTGCTCCCCGTCGTGGGGGCGGTCGCCGAGCAGGACGATGCCGTAGCTGCCCTCACCGTCCCGGTCGCGGTCGCGGTACCAGAGGACCCGCAGGCCGGAGAGGCTCACCTGGCCGCGTACGTCCGTGAAGGCGCGACCGGACGGCAGGCGGGCCAGCACCACCGCGTACCGGCCGTGTTCGGGAAGCCCCAGGGCGGCGGCCGTGGCCGGCAGATCGGCGATCCGGGCGGTGCCGTCGAGGAGCGCGGCCGTCATCAGCCGCAGCCGGTTCTCCCTGCGCCACATCAGCTCGCGCTCGGTCTGGCGGTAGGCGTCGGCGGCCACGGCGCAGTGGTCGTCGACGAAGTTCCAGACATCGGCGGCCACATGCACGAGCAGGCGCGCGTCGGAGGGGTGGCGGCGGGTCGTCTCGTCGACGAGCTCCTGCCAGATCATGCCGCCGCCCAGGCGGAAGGCGCGCAGCAGGGCGTCCAGCGGAAGGCCGCGTTCGGCGCGGGCCCTGCCGATGGCCCAGGAGCAGCGGTGGGCGGCCTCGCGCAGTTCGCCGGGCTGGATCAGGGATCCGACGTTGAGCCGCAGCGAGCGCCGCACCTCGTCGCGAACACTGTCCGCGTCCGCCTCCATGGCCGCGCGGTACGCGGGTTCACGCGCCACCAGGAGGTCCACCAGGCGTTCGCCGAGTTCGGGCAGCCCCGCCATCAGCGCCCGGGCGGCGCGGTGCAGCACCGCGAGCGCCTCCGCGTCGACGGCCGGGCGGGCGGCCGGTACCGGGGACCGGGTTCCGGGCTGGGACCGGACATGGGCGGGTACGAGGTGCTGCATCGCTGTCCTCCACCGGGGTCGGCTCGGCCCGGCCGCCCGCTCGGCCGACGCGCGGCACACGGGTGGCCGGGACCTCCTGATCCCGCAGGATGACATACCGCCCGGTCGGTACCTAGGGGTGTGCGGTGGTCTTCTCGGCCCGGTCCACCAGACGGGACAGCTCGACGCGGGAGCGGACCCCCAGAGCGGCGAAGACATTGCGCAGGTGGTGGTCCACGGTGCGGGTGCTCACGGACAGGCGCAGCGCCACCTCGCGATTGGTGGCGCCCTCCGCCACACAGCGGGCGATCCGAAGCTGCTGGGGCGTCAGAAGCGTTAGCTGACCTGCCGGTTCTCCCGGTCCGGCGTCGCCGGTGGCCCGCAGTTCGGCCCGCGCCTGCGTGGCCCAGCCGAGTGCCCCGCCCCGCTCGAAGGACACCAGCGCGTCCCGCAGCCGGCCGCGCGCCTCACCGGGTCTGCGCCTGCGCCGCAGCCAGCCGCCGTAGAGGAGCTGGGTGCGGCCGCGTTCGAAGTCCCCGGCCACCTCGTCGTGCCGGGCCAGCGCGGCGGCGAACAGTGCCTCGCATTCCTCGGGGCCGCTCAACAGCGCACGGCAACGCGCGAGTTGAGCGGGGGCCTGAGGGTCGGCACCCTGCGCGGCCCAGCGCACGAACTCGCCCACGGCCGACCGGGCGGCCTCCGTCTGTCCCGTGCGGGCCGCCGCTTCCACGAAGCAGGGAACGGCGAGCATCCGTACCGCGAAGTGGCCGCGGCACGGGCCGGCGCCGACCAGGGGGCCGAGCCGCGCCGCCGCCTCGGGGAGCCGGCCGCGGGCCAGGTCGGCGCGGGCGCGTGCCCACTGGGACAGCGTGGCCGCCTGCGCGAGTCCATGGGCCGCCGCGACACGTTCGGCGGCCGCGGCGTGCTCCGCGACGGCCTCCGGAGAATCCTCCACGGACGCCACCAGCGCGAGGATCGCGTGGTGGTGCGCCGCGAGGTTGTCCTGACCGGCGCCGAGAGCCGTGCGCAGGCCGTCCTCGGCGTGGGCGCGGGCACGGGCGTGGCGGCCGGCCCGCAGCTCTCCGTAGGCCAGCCGCTCCAGCGCCTGGGCGACCAGGATGTACGGGCCCCGGGCCCTGGCGACGGCGAGGGCACGGGAGTTGGCGCGAGCGGCCGCGTCGAGGTCGCCGACGACGAGGGCCGCGCTCCCGGCCCGCAGCAGGGCTTCCGTGCCGTCGAGCACCCCGGCCGCGGCGCCCGCTGCGGCCACCACCTCCCGCAACGACTGCCGTCCGCTGTCCAGGCGGCCGTGCATCACCGCGGACATCCCCGCCCGGTACGCAGCGAGCAGTGGGTCGGATCCCGGCTGGGCGGGACCCCCGTCCAGCGCTTCCACGCATGCCGCCGCGTCCCCCATCGCCCAGGACGCCTCGACGGCGGCGAGCCGCGCGGTCTGGGCGAGGTGCGCGTCGACGGGAGCCAGCGACTCACCGGCCAGCAGCAGTGCTTCGCGGGCGTCGGCGACCGGGCCGTCCTGGAGCGCGAGCAGCCCGCTCACCCGCTGAGCCGCGCCGCGCACGGCGCCGGCCGGACCCTCGCACCCGGCCCGCGCGAGCAACTCCCGCGCGCGGTGCGGCAGTCCGGCCAGCCGGGCCTGGTCCGCGGCGTTGACCAGGCGGGCGGCACGCACCCCCTGGCCCACGGCGAGTTCGGCGGACCGCGCCCAGGCCGCCGAGCGCTCCGCGTGCGTCGGTCCGCCGTCCGGCGGCTCCGCCGCGGCGGCCAGCACGTCGCCGAGGCCGGGTGCGGGAGCGACGGCCGCCGAGGCCCGGTGGAAGAGGACCGGCAGGGCGTGCGGGCCCCCGGTGTGGGCGTCGGCCAGCAGCCGGTGCGCGGCACGCCGACGGGCGGGCGGGACGGCGGCGTACACGGTGCCGGCCAGGCCGGGATCGACGAGCTGGACGCGGCCTCCGGCGAGGCGGATCAGTCCCGCGTCCTCGGCGGCGTCGAGGGCGTCCGCGTCGAGTCCGCCCGCTCCGGCCGCCCCGACAATCACCGCGGCGTCCGCCCCGGCGCTCCTCGCGTCCCGCTCCCGCTCGGCCGCCACCAGCAGCAGCAGACCCGTCGGGCCCCCGCCCAGGACACCCTGCCCCGGGCACCCGCCTCCGCCCTCACCGGGCGCCGCACCGGGCACGGCCCCTTCCCGGGTCTCCGGCACCGGCGTCCCGGTCCCGGCGGCCGGGCGGGCCGGCTCGGGCGCGCCGGACGGGCGGGGCACGTCCGGCGGGCGGGGCGCGTCCGGTTGCGGATCGTGCCCCGGGGTGAGCAGCCGTCCGGGGGCGCGGCACTGGTCCGAGCGGTCCGGCTCGTCCGGCTCCTTCGACTCGTTCGGCGTGGGCCGGACGAGCAACGGTAATGAGCTCCGGGCCGCCGTCCGGAGGAGACTTGGCACAGTCGCGTTTCCCGTCACGACCATCACGTTACTTCCGCGTAAACGATGGCGGAAGCCCCGCGTTCGCTTGCGGGACTGGGCCCGGAAAGCCCATCCGACCTGGGAAGACAAGGCGCTCGCGGGGACGGCGGGTGGGCAGGCTCCCAGGCCCGGCGGGCCAGGCTTGTGCGCCCGCACAACGGCCGCGGCCCCCTCCCGGGCGCCGCGGCCGGACACACACGTGACGGCCGCCGGAGGACGGCGGCCGTCACTCCCGCACGGCCCTGACCCGCACGGACCGGCCCTGTGGACCGGCCGTGCGGGACGGACCGTGCGGAACGGGTCAGGAGGTGTGCGGGCAGTTGCCCCGGTACTCGGCGATCGTCAGGGACGCCTGCGGCAGCGGGCACAGGAACTGTTCGTAGCGGGTGTCATTGTCGATGAACCGCTTGAGCCACGAAATGCTGTACTTCGCGATCGTGGTGTTCGAGCTGTTGGGCGTGAAGTGGGTGGCGCC
This sequence comes from Streptomyces sp. NBC_00659, assembly GCF_036226925.1. NCBI lineage: Bacteria > Bacillati > Actinomycetota > Actinomycetes > Kitasatosporales > Streptomycetaceae > Streptomyces > Streptomyces sp. NBC_00659. Next base: position 2,795,070 of record NZ_CP109031.1, read on the forward strand.
CCTGAGTTCCAGGTACGCCTTGTCGAGCGTGCTCGGCAGACTCGCGTAGAAGGGCTTGGAGTGGGTGGCCACCGGGGCGATCGTGTCGCCGTCGGCGCCCACGATCAGGGTCGGCGTCTTGATCTCCGGCCAGGTGGTGTCCAGGTTCCAGCCGGTGAGCGGGATCGCCGCCTGGAGCGAGGGACGGCTCTTCGCGGCCTCCAGCGTGCCGCCACCGCCCATCGAGTGGCCCATCACGCCGAGCCGGCTGTTGTCGATCCTGGTCCGGACGGAACTGCTCTGGGTCAGGTAGTCGAGCGCGGCCAGCAACTGCCGGCCGCGGCTGTCGGGCTGGTCGAGAGTGGTGAGGGTGTCGATGGTGAACACCACGAAGCCCTGGGAGGCGAGCCGGGGCCCGAGCCAGGAGATGGACGACTGGTAGGCGGTGTACCCGGGTGAGATGACGACCGCCCCGAAGGTCCCGTCGGCGGTCGAGGTCGGGTAGTAGACGGTTCCGCCACCGAAGCCGGTCACGGACAGCGAGGAGACGGTGGTCTGGGAGACGGCGTACGAACCACGGGAGGCCTCGATACTGGCGTTCGTGGGGGCGGGGCCGCGCTCGTACGGGTTCGCGGCGGCCTGTGCCGAGACGGCCTGTGCTCCGGCGACGGCCTGCGCTCCGGTGGCCTGCGCGGCGACGAGGCCGCCCGCGGCCAGGAGCACCGCGAGACCGGCCCGCGCCAGACGGCTCGTAAGCCGGTGCGGGCGGCGGGGGGACGGATCAGGGCCGACGGGTGCGGCGGGGAAGGGGCGGTTCGGCTGCTGCACGGTGGCTGCATCCTCTCGGTGAGGGAGGACGGACCCGCGCCGCGGTCGGAACGCCGCCCTGGCATGGGTGTCGGAAGGCGCACGCTGCGATGACGGCGGGGGTCCGTCTCGGTGGTTGCGGTGGCAACTGTCCGCCCCGGACCCGGCCCGTACATCGGCAGAATCACCGGTCTTGGCCCACCGCGCCCCTGCGCCCTGTGCCCGTGCGCCCTGCGCCCCGCCGGGCCTCCCCCACCGGAACGAGGCTTCACGGTGCGGTGGCAGGCGCCCCTTTCCCGAGAAGCGGCCCCCGGAACACGACCGCGGGGCCCCACACCGGCCACGGAACACGGCGAACGGCCCGTACCCGGCAGCGGAGGCTGCCCGGGTACGGGCCGTGACGGAGACCGTGACCGTGACGGAGACCGTGACCGTGACGGAGACCGTGACCGTGACGGAGACCGTGACCGTGACGGAGACCGTACGCGGCTGTGAAAGCCGCCAGTGAGGTCGGCTAGCGGACGGGATGCCCCGCCGCGCGCAGGGTCTCCTTGACCTCGCCGATCCGCAGGTCGCCGAAGTGGAAGACGGACGCGGCCAGCACCGCGTCGGCGCCCGCCCCGATGGCCGGCGGGAAGTGGTCGAGCCGGCCCGCGCCGCCGCTGGCGATCAGCGGAACGGTGACGTGCTTGCGTACGGCCTCGATCATCTCGATGTCGTAGCCGTCCTTCGTGCCGTCGGCGTCCATCGAGTTGAGCAGGATCTCGCCCGCGCCCAGCTCGGCGGCCCGGTGGGCCCACTCGACGGCGTCGATGCCGGTGCCCTGGCGGCCGCCGTGGGTGGTCACCTCGAAGGAACCGCTCTCGGTCCTGCGCGCGTCCACGGAGAGCACCAGCACCTGACGGCCGAACCGCTCCGCGATCTCCCGGATGAGGTCGGGACGGGCGATGGCGGCCGTGTTGACACCGACCTTGTCGGCGCCGGCCCGCAACAGCTTGTCGACGTCCTCGGCGGTACGGACACCGCCGCCGACCGTCAGCGGGATGAAGACCTGCTCGGCCGTGCGACGCACCACGTCGTACGTGGTCTCACGGTTGCCCGAGGACGCGGTGATGTCCAGGAACGTGAGCTCGTCGGCGCCCTCGGCGTCGTACACCTTGGCCATCTCGACGGGGTCGCCCGCGTCGCGCAGGTTCTGGAAGTTGACGCCCTTGACTACCCGGCCGTTGTCCACGTCCAGGCAGGGAATCACTCGGACCGCCAGCGTCATGACTGAGCTTCTCCCCGCTCTGTGGTGTCCCCGCCGGACCGTGCTCCGCCGTCCTCGCCGGACCGTTCCGTACGGTCCCCGTCCGGACGGAACGCCTCCACCTCGACCTCGACCACCAGCCGCGGGTCCACCAGACCCTCGACGATGATCATGGATGCGGCGGGGCGGATGTCGTCGAACAGCGCCTTGTGGGCACGGCCAACATCCTCGACGTCCCGGGCATGGGTGATGTGCACATGTGTGCGGACAACATCCTCACGGCCCAGGCCAATCCGCTCCAGGACCGCGAACGCCACGCCGAAGGCGTTGACCGCCTGCTCGTACGGGTCGCCCTCGACGACGTCGCCGTCGATGATCGAGCTGCAGCCGGACACCAGCACCAGGCCGTTCGGCAGCTCCACCGCTCGGGAGTACCCGAAGGCCTCCTCCGCGGGCGTGCCGGTCGAAAGTCGGCGTACGGCGCTCACCGGGCTACCGCCGCCAGGGCCTCTTCCAGGGTGAACGCCTTGGCGTACAGGGCCTTGCCGACGATCGAGCCCTCGACGCCGAGCGGCACGAGTTCGGCGATGGCACGCAGGTCGTCCAGCGACGACACACCGCCGGAGGCCACCACCGGGCGGTCGGTCACCGCGCACACGTTGCGCAGCAGCTCCAGGTTCGGGCCCTGGAGCGTGCCGTCCTTGGCGATGTCCGTCACCACGTAGCGGGCGCAGCCCTCGGAGTCGAGGCGCGCCAGCGTCTCGTAGAGGTCGCCGCCGTCGCGGGTCCAGCCGCGGCCGCGCAGGGTCGTGCCGCGGACGTCGAGGCCGACCGCGATCTTGTCGCCGTGCTCGGCGATGATCTTGGCGACCCACTCGGGGGTCTCCAGGGCGGCGGTGCCGAGGTTCACCCGGGTGCAGCCGGTCGCGAGGGCGGCCGCCAGGGAGGCGTCGTCGCGGATGCCGCCGGACAGCTCGACCTTGATGTCCATCGCCTTGGTGACCTCGGAGATCAGGTCCCGGTTGTCGCCGGTGCCGAACGCGGCGTCCAGGTCGACGAGGTGCAGCCACTCGGCGCCGGCGCTCTGCCAGGCCAGGGCGGCCTCCAGCGGGGAGCCGTAGGAGGTCTCGGTTCCGGACTCGCCGTGCACGAGACGGACGGCCTGGCCGTCGCGGACGTCGACGGCGGGGAGGAGTTCGAGCTTGCTCACAGTGTTCCGATCCAGTTGGTGAGGAGCTGGGCTCCGGCGTCGCCGGACTTCTCGGGGTGGAACTGGGTGGCCCACAGGGCACCGTTCTCGACGGCCGCCACAAAGGGCTTGCCGTGCGTGGACCACGTCACCAGGGGCGCGCGCAGCAGCGGGTTGCCGACTTCCAGCGACCAGTCGTGGACGGCGTAGGAGTGGACGAAGTAGAACCGCGCGTCGGCGTCGAGGCCCGCGAAGGCCTCGGAGCCCTCCGGGGTGTCGACGGTGTTCCAGCCCATGTGGGGCACGACGTCGGCCTCCAGCGGTCCGACCGTGCCCGGCCACTCGTCGAGGCCCTCGGTCTCCACGCCGTGCTCGATGCCGCGGGTGAAAAGGATCTGCATGCCGACGCAGATGCCCATGACGGGGCGTCCGCCGGACAGCCGGCGCCCGATGATCCAGTCGCCGCGCGCCTCCTTGAGGCCCTGCATACAGGCGGCGAAGGCGCCGACGCCCGGCACCAGCAGCCCGTCCGCGTTCATCGCGGTGTCGAAGTCGCGGGTGATCTCGACCTCGGCGCCCGCGCGGGCGAGGGCGCGCTCGGCGGAGCGTACGTTCCCGAAGCCGTAGTCGAAGACGACGACCTTCCTGGAGGCGCTCAACTCCAGACCTCCAGCCTCATGACGCCCGCGACGAGGCACATCGCGGCGCCGATGGAGAGCAGGACGACGAGGCTCCTGGGCATGTCCTGCTTGACGAAGGAGTAGATCCCTCCGGCGAGGAAGAGACCGACGACGATGAGGATGCTGGAAAGGCCTGTCACAGTGCGCCCTTAGTGGAGGGGAGGATGCCGGCTGCGCGCGGGTCGCGCTCGGAGGCGTAACGCAGGGCCCGGGCCAGCGCCTTGAACTGGCACTCCACGATGTGGTGCGCGTTGCGTCCGTAGGGGACGTGCACGTGCAGGGCGATCTGGGCCTGGGCGACGAAGGACTCCAGGATGTGCCGGGTCATCGTCGTGTCGTACTCGCCGATCATCGGCGCCATCTTCTCGGGCTCGGTGTGCACGAGGTAGGGGCGGCCGGACAGGTCGACGGTGACCTGGGCGAGCGACTCGTCCAGCGGGACGGTGCAGTTGCCGAAGCGGTAGATGCCCACCTTGTCGCCGAGTGCCTGCTTGAAGGCGGCGCCGAGGGCGAGGGCGGTGTCCTCGATGGTGTGGTGCGAGTCGATGTGCAGGTCGCCCTCGGTCTTCACGGTCAGGTCGAACAGACCGTGCCGGCCGAGCTGGTCGAGCATGTGGTCGTAGAAGCCGACGCCGGTGGCCACGTCGACCTTGCCGGAGCCGTCGAGATCGATCTCGACGAGGACCGACGTCTCCTTCGTCACCCGCTCCACGCGTCCTACGCGGTTCATGCGCTCTGCTCCTTCGGGGATGTGGGGTCGTCCCCCACAGAGCCCAGTAGTTCACGTACCGCGTCGAGGAACGCGTCGTTTTCCTTCGGGGTTCCCGCGGAGACCCGCAGCCACCCCGGTACGCCGTTGTCCCGGACCAGGACGCCCTGGTCGAGGATCCCGCGCCAGGCCGCGTGGGTGTCGGCGAACCGTCCGAACTGCACGAAGTTCGCGTCCGACTCGGTCACCTCGCAGCCCATCGCGCGCAGTTCGGTGACCAGCCGGTCCCGTTCGGCCTTCAGCTGCTCCACGTACCCGAGCAGGGTGTCGGTGTGTTCCAGAGCGGCCAGCGCGGTCGCCTGGGTGACGGCCGACAGGTGGTACGGCAGCCGGACGAGCTGGACGGCGTCCACGACCGCCGGGTGGGCGGCGAGGTAGCCGAGGCGCAGTCCCGCCGCGCCGAAGGCCTTCGACATCGTCCGGGAGACGACGAGGTTCGGCCGTCCTTCCAGCAGCGGCAGCAGCGAGTCGCCGTGGCTGAACTCGATGTACGCCTCGTCGATCACGACCATCGACGGCTTCGCCGCCTGGGCGGCCTCGTAGAGCGCGAGGACCGTCTCGGGCGGGACCGCGTTGCCCGTGGGGTTGTTCGGGGTGGTGATGAAGACGAGGTCCGGCCGGTTCTCGGCGATCGCCCGTTCGGCGGCGGCGAGGTCGATGGTGAAGTCCTCGTTGCGCGGGCCCGAGATCCAGGCCGTGCCCGTGCCGCGCGCGATGAGCGCGTGCATCGAGTACGACGGCTCGAAGCCGATCGCGCTGCGGCCGGGTCCGCCGAAGGTCTGGAGCAGTTGCTGGATGACCTCGTTCGAGCCGTTGGCGGCCCAGACGTTCTCGACGCCGACCGGGTGCTTGCCGGTCTTCGTCAGATAGGCGGCCAGCTCGGTGCGCAGCTCCACCGCGTCGCGGTCGGGGTAGCGGTTGAGGCCGCGCGCGGCCTCGCGGACCCGCTCGGTGATCCGCTCGACGAGCGCCTCGGGCAGCGGGTACGGGTTCTCGTTGGTGTTCAGGCGTACGGGGACGTCGAGCTGCGGTGCGCCGTAGGGGGTCTTGCCCCGCAGTTCGTCCCGTACGGGGAGATCGTCGATGCCGGTCACTTGCCCTCGGGTACCTTCCAGCCGAACCTTGCCTTGATCGCCGCGCCGTGCGCGGGCAGGTCCTCCGCCTCCGCCAGCGTCACCACGTGATGGGCGACGTCGGCGAGCGCGTCCTTCGTGTAGTCGACGATGTGGATGCCGCGCAGGAAGGACTGGACGGACAGGCCCGAGGAGTGACAGGCGCAGCCGCCGGTGGGCAGGACGTGGTTGGAGCCCGCGGCGTAGTCGCCGAGCGAGACCGGGGCCCAGGGGCCGACGAAGATCGCCCCGGCGTTCCTGACCCGGTCGGCGACCGCCGCCGCGTCCGCGGTCTGGATCTCCAGGTGCTCGGCACCGTACGCGTCGACGACCCTGAGGCCCTCGTCGACGCCGTCGACGAGGACGATCGCGGACTGCCTGCCGCTCAGGGCCGGGACGATCCGGTCGTCGATGTGCTTGGTGGCCGCGACCTGCGGCTCCAGTTCCTTCTCCACGGCGTCCGCGAGGTCCGGCGAGTCGGTGACCAGGACAGCGGCGGCGAGCGGGTCGTGCTCGGCCTGGCTGATCAGGTCGGCGGCGATGTGCACGGGGTCGGCGGTGTCGTCCGCGAGGACCGCGATCTCGGTCGGGCCGGCCTCGGCGTCGATGCCGATGCGGCCGGTGAAGTAGCGCTTGGCCGCGGCGACCCAGATGTTGCCCGGCCCGGTGACCATGTCGGCCGAGGGACAGGACTCGGTGCCGTAGGCGAACATGGCGACGGCCGTGGCGCCGCCGGCCGCGTACACCTCGTCGACGCCGAGCAGGGCGCAGGCGGCGAGGATCGTCGGGTGCGGCAGGCCGCCGAACGCGGACTGGGCCGGGGAGGCGAGCGCGATGGACCCGACGCCGGCTTCCTGTGCCGGGACCACGTTCATGATCACGGATGACGGGTACACGGATCGGCCGCCGGGCGCGTACAGCCCGACCCGGTCGACCGGCACCCACTTCTCGGTGACCGAGCCGCCGGGCACGACCTGGGTGGTGTGCGTCGTACGGCGCTGTGCGCGGTGGACGAGACGGGTGCGGCGGATCGACTCCTCCAGGGCCGCGCGCACAGCGGGGTCGAGCTGCTCCAGGGCGTCGGCGAGGGCCTGGGCCGGGACGCGTACGGACTCCAGCCGTACTCCGTCGAACTTCTCCGCGTAGTCGATCAGCGCCGCGTCGCCCCGATGGTGCACTGCCTCGCAGATCGGCCGCACCTTCTCCAGGGCGGCCGAGACGTCGAAGTCGGCTCGGGGCAGCAGGTCGCGCAGGGCGGGGCCCTCGGGGAGGGCGTCGCCGCGCAGATCGATTCGGGAGATCACGGACTCAATTCTCTCAGACGGCGGCAGGGCGCCGGACGCCTGTATCAGTGGCTGATACAAGCCACCTTCGCCTCCGCGGAAGATCCCCCTTCACCAGGAGCGTTCACGCCGTCACTGAGCGGGGCATTGCACGAACGTATGAACCCGCGAGTAGCCGGGGAGGAAGTGAGGTGCCGTGACCGATGGTGCCGGCCTGCGTACCGGGGACCTGCCGGACGAGCTGACCGCCGCCGAGGCGGGGATGTGGCAGGCCTTCCGCAACGGCAGCGCGTACGACCTGCGCAACGGGGACACGGCCGTCGACGATCCGCACGGCGGCCGCCCCTGGGGTCCCGAGCGCAGTGTCCGGGCCCGGATAGTGGCCTGGCTGCTGCTCGACGGGCCGCCCGCCCTCCAGGGCCGGGTCCCCTCCCTGAAGCTGACAGGCGTACGGATCACCGGTGTGCTCGACCTGGCGGGCGGCACGGTGGTGCCGTACGTGGAGCTGAAGGGGTGCCGGTTCGAGAAGGAGGTGCTGCTGCCGGAGTCCCGGTTCACGACGCTGCGGCTGGTGGACTGCGCGGTGCCCCGGCTGGAGGCTGCCCGGCTGCACACCGAGGGCGATCTGCATCTGCCGCGCTGCCGCTTCCACAACGGGGTGCGGCTGACCGACGCGCACATCGGCACGGATCTGCTGCTCAACCAGGCGGTGGTCTACCGGGACCGGCGCGGGCGTTCGATCACCGGCGACGGCATGACCGTCGGCCAGGACCTCCAGGCCGAGATGCTGGAGTCGCACGGCGAACTCAGTCTGCGCGGCGCGACCGTCGGCGTGTCGCTGAGCCTGCGCGGCAGCAGGCTCAGCAACCCGTACACCCGGCTCGCCCTCAACGCCCCCCAGCTCACCGTCAACCGCACGCTCTACATGACCCCAGCGGGCCTCGGCAATCCGCTGATGACCAGCGGCACCACACCGGCACGCGGCACCCTGGTGCAGCGGTTCGAGTGCCAGGGCGGGATCCGTCTGGACGACGGGCGGTTCGGGGACGCGGTCGACTTCGACCGGGCCCGTTTCACCTTCGACGACGACCAGGGGCTGTCGCTGCTCCGGGTCCAGACGCCCGAGCTGCGCTTCCTCGGCGAGCGGCCCGAGCGCGGCACGGTCGTGCTGTCCGGCGCGCGGGTCGTCAACCTGGTCGACCGGGCGTCGAGCTGGCCGGGCCCCGGCAGCCTGCACATGGGCGGCTTCACGTACGAGAACCTGGTCCCGCAGGGCGCCTTCCCGCTGACCCGGCGCCTGGAGTGGGTGGCGGCGGCCACCGCCGAATACGCCCCGGAGCCGTACGAGCGCCTCGCCGCCGTGCTGCGCGACTCCGGTGAGGACGAGGACGCCCGCGAGGTGCTGCTCGCCAAGCAGCGCCGCCGCCGGGAGACCCTGCCGCTGGCCGCCAAGCTCTGGGGCTACGCGCAGGACATGACGGTCGCCTACGGATACCGTCCCGGGCGCGCCGCCCTGTGGATGGCGGTGCTGTGGGCGGCCACGTCGGTCGCCTTCGCGCACGCCGAGCACCGGCCGGTCAACACCGAGGGGCACCCCGCGTGGAACGCCTCGCTCTACGCCCTGGATCTGCTGCTGCCGGTCATCGACCTGGGCCAGGCCGGCTTCTGGCAACTGCGCGGCGGCTGGCAGTGGCTGGCCGCGGTGGTGGTTCTGCTCGGCTGGGTCCTGGCGACGACGGTGGCTGCCGGCGCCACCCGGCTGCTGCGCCGCGGCTGACACCACCCGGTCGCCGCGCAGGCATCGCCCCGCCTGCGCACAGGCATCGCCCGGCGATGGCGCGGGCATCGCGCGGTCATGACACGGACGCCGCACGGACATCCACCTGTTCGCACAGACGTTCCCGTTCGGCGCACGGCCGTCCACGGCCGTCGAACAGCCGTCCACGGTCGGCGCACCGGAAGCAGATCACGCTTTGCCCGACCTTGACCATGTAGCGCACAACCAATTGGCTTTACGAAAGCGTCACCGATCGCCTCTGGCACAGCTCCGACCTGCGGTTTTCAATGGTCGACACCATGGCACTGCTGAGCGCGCTCCTCCGTACCGCCCGGATGGCACGGCACACCTCACGCCTCGCCGCCGGACTGCCGGCCGACGAGGAGGTGCTGCTCGACGCCCCCGACCACCGCCTGGGACCGGCACTCGTCGCCGCGGCCCAGGGCGAGTACGCCCCCGCGGCCGCGCTGCTGGCCGCCACCCGCGCGTCCGCCGAGTGGGAGGACCGCGACCGGTACGCCGTACGCCTCGCCGCCTTCGCGCGCTCCCGCGACGAATGGCTCGGGCGGTGGCAGGCCGACGCCCCGCACGACCCGGACGCCCTGCTCGTCAAGGCCGAACTGGCCGTCCGCCGCGGCTGGGAGTCGCCCGCTCGGGTGGAACTGCTGCGCGAGGTCGGCCCGCTGATCATGTCCGCCGCCGAGGGCGATCCGCGCGACCCGGTGCCGTGGCGGATCGCGCTCGACCAGGCCCGCGGCACCAACGTCGGGCACACCGGGTTCGAGCGGCTCTGGGCCCAGGCCGTCCGCCGCTCCCCGCACCACTACGGGTGTCACGTCGCCGCTCTGCAGTACCTCTCCGCCGCCTGGTACGGCTCGCACACCGAGTGCTTCGACTTCGCCGAGCCCGCCGCGCAGGACGCCCTGCCGGGCTCCCTGGTCCAGGCACTGCCGGTGCGCGCGGCCTTCGCCTATCTGACCGAGGGCGGCGGTCCCGAGGTGCCGCGCGAGCGCCTGGACGCCGCGGCCGACCTCGCGATCTCGGTCTCCGCCGCCTACGCCGCCGCCGACCCGTGGCCCGCCGAGGTGCGCAACCTGCTGGCCTACGTCCTGGTCCGGCTGGAGCGCTGGCAGGACGCCCTGGAGCAGCTCCGTCTCATCGGCCCGTACGTGACCTCGTTCCCCTGGGCCCGGGTCTCCGACGACCCGCTCGGCGGGTACCTGGAGCTGCGCGACGGAGTCCATCTGGAGGTGGCCTCGGGGCTTCCGCTGCGGGATCGTGCCCCCAGCCGGCTCCCACGGATCGGGTACGGCGGACTCGTCCGCTCCGTCGACCATTAGGCTTTCCCGTCGTGACCACCGTCCGGCTCCCGCTCTTCCCCCTGAACTCGGTGCTGTTCCCCGGGCTCGTGCTTCCTCTGAACGTGTTCGAGGAGCGCTATCGCGCCATGATGCGCGATCTGCTCAAGACGCCCGAGGACGAATCCCGCCGATTCGCCGTCGTCGCCATCCGCGACGGCCATGAGGTCTCGCCCAGCGCGCCCGGCATGCCCGACGGGACCGCCGTGCCCGACCGCGGGCCCACCGCCGGGTTCGGGGACGATCCGCTCGCGGCCTTCCACGAGGTGGGCTGTGTCGCGGACGCGGCGACCATCCGCGAGCGCGCCGACGGCAGCTTCGAGGTGCTGGCGACCGGCACGACACGGGTCCGGCTGCTGTCGGTGGATGCCTCCGGGGCGTTCCTGACGGCCGAGCTGGAGGAGCTCCCGGAGGACCCGGGCGACGAGGCCGGGGCGCTCGCCGAGGGGGTCCTGCGCGCCTTCCGGCAGTACCAGAAGCGGCTGGCCGGTGCGCGCGAGCGCTCGCTGTCGACCGGCGCGGACCTGCCGGACGAACCGGCTGTCGTCTCCTATCTCGTCGCCGCCGCCGTGATGCTGGACGTGCCGGCCAGACAGCGGCTGCTCCAGGCCCCCGACACGGCCTCCCGGCTGCGCGAGGAGCTGAAGGTGCTGCGCGCCGAGACGGCCATCATCCGTAATCTGCCGTCGTTGCCCGCGTCGGACCTGACGCGCGGCCCGACGAGCCTGAACTGACGCTTGCGAGAAGGTCGATGGCCAAGAAGGCGAAGAAGCAGTCCGGCGGCACCCCCGCCACGGTGGCGCTGACGGAGGCGGGCGTCCCGTTCACCGTCCACGCCTACGAGCACGATCCCTCCCACCCGTCCTACGGCGAGGAGGCGGCCGAGGCGATGGGCGTGTCGCCGGAGCGGGTCTTCAAGACCCTGGTGGCGGACGTGGACGGCGCGCTCGTGGTCGCGGTCGTCCCGGTGGCGGGCTCGCTCGACCTCAAGGCCCTCGCCACGGCGGTGGGCGGCAAGCGGGCGGTGATGGCCGACCCGGCGGCGGCCGAGCGCACGACGGGGTACGTCCGCGGCGGCATCTCGCCCCTCGGCCAGCGCAAGAGGCTCCGGACCGTCCTGGACTCCTCGGCCTCCGGGCACGCCACGATCTGTGTCTCGGCGGGCCGCCGCGGCATGGAGGTCGAGCTCTCCCCCGCCGACCTCGCGAAGCTCACGGAGGCGGTGTCCGCGCCCGTCGGACGGGCGTGACCTGCCGCCCGGCGGCCCTGCCGGCGCCGGCGCCCGTCCTGCCGTCCGGGACGCTCGAAGGCGGCGGCCTGCGCGGCCCCTCGACGGATGCCCCTTCCTCGGTTAAGCACGAGTGGCATGTCGAAGAGAACGCGGAAACGCAGGTGGCGCATCAAGAAGGGCCGTTCGAACCACGGCCGCCGTCCCGCATGACCCACGCTCCGCACCGAAGGGCCGGCCCGGACAGCCGTTCTCCCGGCGCCCGGCCGGCCCTGCCGCCCGTCCGGGGCGGGCCCGAGGACCTGCCAGGCCCATCCGGTCAGGGCGGAGACGCGGGGTGGGGTCCTAGGCGGCCGGAGGTCCCGGCGGCGGCGCGGTGAACGGGTAGGGCTTCTGCTGGTACGGATCGGGGTCGCGGGGGCCGAACAGGGCCATGAGGCCGAGGTGGACCACCAGGGCGCTCAGGGACCACGCCATCAGCGCGCCCCTGGCCCCGAGCTTCAGCGGCGCGGAGAACGTGACGCCCTTGCCCACGGCCTTGGCGTGCGCGATCACGTTCTGCGTGGGTCCGAGCCAGATCCCGACCCGCCAGGCGAGCAGCGATCCGAGCAGGCCGCCCAGGGCGAGCGCGATCACCAGAGGCACACCGCCACGCCGTCGTACGAGGAACACGACCAGGGCGCTCAGCGCCCCGAAGCCCAGCGCGAGCAGGGTGAAGGTTCCGTCCACGCCGATGGCCTGCTCGCCCTCGGTGTCCTTGATGTACACCGTGGTGGCGTCCGCGATCAACGGCACATGCGGCGCCAGCCACGACCAGAGCACCCCGAGCAGAGCCCCCGCGAGAGCGACCGCGATCGTGATCACGGCGGCCTCCCGCACTTCGGTCTTCATCCCGGGTCCGTCCTGTCCGTAGGAGACCTCGTACGCGCCCGGGTACACGGGGTGACCCGCCGAGCCGGGAGCGGGCTGGGTCTGCCAGGCAGGGTACGGTTCCCGCCGGTCCTCGGGGGACTGTTCGTGCGGCGGCGGAGGTGGAGTCAGCGGAGCGGTCACCCTGCCATCGTGCCAGGCGTCGCTGCCGGCCGCGTCACCGGACGGCCGCCCGGCGGTAGGCCCAGGCCGCGAGGGCCAGCGAGACCACCCCGACTCCGGCGCAGACGGCCAGATCACCGAGGACGGCGGCCCAGTCGGGAGCCGCTCCGAAGGTGCGTGCGAAGGCCTCGACACCGTAGGTCGAGGGCAGCAGGTCCCGGAGGTACTGCACCGGGGCCGGCATCCGGTCCGCCGGGAGAACGCCCAGCAGCAGGGCCGCGGACATGCCCATCTGGCCGAGCAGGGTGGCCAGCTCGGGCCGCGGCGCGAGCAGCCCGAACGCGGCCCCGAGCCCGGCGAGGGCGGCGCCCGCGAGCGGGACGACCGCGGCCAGCACCCACAGATGGGCCAGCGGCAGGCCGAACAGCAGGCACCCGAAGACGGCGGTGACGAGGGTGCCGGGCACGGTGAAGGACGCGTACGCGGCCGCGGCACCGAGCACCACGGCCGCCGGCGGCACCGGCAGCGTCGCGTAGTGGTCGAGCCCGCCGCTCGCCCGGAGCTGCCCGAAGTACTGGGCGAGCAGGTTGAGGGCGACGAAGGCGACGACCAGGACCGTCGACCCGGCGACCACGGCCCGCGCCTCGGCGCCTCCGTCCACCACCCCGCGCATCATGATCATGATGCCGAGGGACTGGAAGGTGGCCACGAACAGCAAGGGGATGCGCGCGACACGGGCCCGGGAGAGCTGCGCCCGGTACACGGCGGCCATCGAGGGCCACAGTCGCGCCCGCGGCCCCAGCTCCGCCACGTCGGCGTCGGCGTCGTCCTCGGCCAGGGGCAGCACGCTGCCCGGCAGCACTCCAGCGGGTACGGCACTCACGTCGAACTGCTCCCCTTCGTCGGCAGCCGTCCTGTTCCGCACACGTACGACGCCCCTCTCCCGTACGGATTCCACGCCCCGGACACTCATGCCTTCACCAGTCCCTGTGTCGCGTGGCCGCCGAGGGCCAGGTACACGTCCTCCAGGCTCGGCGTGGCCAGCGTGAAATCGTCGAGTGCGGTGAAGGCGGCTCCGCCGGTGACCGTGGCCACCGCCGCGCGGGCCTCCTCGGGCGCGAGCCGCAGGGTCCAGCGACGGCCGGACTCGACGGCGCGGGCGCGCAGCGCGGCGACCTCGGGGACGTGCAGCGGGGCGGTCTCGCGCCAGACGAGTTCGACCCGTACCTCGCCGGCGACCTGTTCCTTGAGTCCGGCCGGGGTGTCGCAGGCGATGACCCGTCCCTCGTCGAGGACGGCGACCCGGTCGAGGACCGTCTCGGCCTCGATGACGTTGTGGGTGACGAGCAGGACCGTGGCGCCCTGTTCCGCGCGGCGCCGGTCGACGGCGGCCCACACGGCGCGCCGGGCGACGGGGTCCATGCCGGTGGTGGGCTCGTCGAGGACGAGCAGCGGGCGCCGCCCGACGAGGGCCGCGGCGAAGCAGGCGAGCCTGCGCTGTCCGCCGGAGAGCTTCTTCAGGGGGCGGGAGGCGAGGGCGGTCAGGCCCAGTTCGTCGAGGACGGCGTCCCGTTCGGCCCGTGCCGCGCGCAGGTCGAGCCCGCGCAGCCGCCCGGTCGTCTCGGCGGCGAGGGACACGGTCAGCTCGTCCAGGGCGGTGGACTCCTGCCCGAGGTAGGCCAGGAGACGGGCCGCCCGCTCGGGGTGGCGCACGATGTCGTGCCCGAGGATCTCTACGCTGCCGCTGTCGGGACGCATCAGCCCCGTGAGCTGGCGCACGAGGGTGGACTTGCCCGCGCCGTTCGGCCCGAGCAGCCCGAAGATCTCGCCCCGGCGGATGTCCAGGCGTACCCCGTCGGTGGCCCTGACCTCGGGTGTCGCCGGGGTGCCGCGTCGGCCGCGGACCGCCGGATAGGTCTTGGTGAGACCTCGCACGGCGCACACGACATCGCCCCTGTGTCCCGTCGGGGCCGTCTGTGCCGTGCGCGTACTCACGAAGGACGAGAGTACGGGGTCCGATGCCCTGTTATGCGCCCGGGGCCGTGGCGGGCACCGAGCGGAGGCCTCCGCGGCCCCTGTCCGGGGGCTTGGGGATCACTCCCCCACGGGCGCGTGCTCGGTCGCGGTGCGCACATCGATCTCCCGCCAGAATCCGGCCCGGATCGCGTAGCGGTCGTGCTCGTCGATCTGGTCGTCCTTGTGCGCGAGCAGGCCGAAGCGGGCGGCATAGCGCAGCAGTTCGCCGTCCACCCGGTGGGGGACCCGCGGGTACATCGCCGACAGCTTCTGGAGGTGGCTCGGGTCGGTGAGACGCCCCATCCAGCGGCGCGCGAAGACCTGCCCGACCTCGTAGGGGTCGCCACCGACCGTGGTGATGTCCTCCTCGCGGTCCGCCCACCGCTGTTCCGCGGAGGTGAGCTGGGCGAGCGTGGGCAGGGCGGCCGCCTCCGGGGACTCCGTGGTGGTGCCGGGCCGGTCGACCCAGCCCTTGTCCGAGGACCAGCGCAGCGTGGCGTTGGCGGGGTGCTGGGCGGCCTGGGTGCCCGGTCCGCGGAGCGCGGCCAGGTCCTTCGGTGTGGGGACCCCCTTGGCGGAGTGAACCCGTTCCTGGGTGCCGTTCGCCGATTCGGCCGCCTGGTGGTGCTCGGTCTCCTGGGCGGAGCGCTCGGCCGCGGCGGCGAGGGCCGACTCGGGCAGCGGCGCGGAGAGGATGGCGGCGATCTCGGGGCGCGGTACGGGCGGCGGTGCGCAGATCCCGCCGATCTCCTTGGCGCGGACCGCCTTGGTGATCCAGGCGCGATCGAGCACCCGCCGCTCGTCGGCCTCGGCCACCAGGTCCTCGGACTGGTTGTAATCGCCGTCCGCGGCCTGCACGGCCCACAGGTGTACGGCCACGCCGTGCTCCTTGGCGGCCATCATGCCCGGCAGCAGATCACCGTCGCCGGTCACGAGGACGATGTCGGAGCAGGCGCGGTTGCGCGCGAGTTCGGTCAGCTCGGCGTGCATGGCGGCGTCCACGCCCTTCTGCGCCCACCGCCCGTCGCTGCGGGTCAGCGCGCCCAGGCGCACCGTGACCCGCGGCATCACGCGCAGCCTGCGGTGCTCGGGCTGCGGTACGCGGTCGGGGGCGCCGTCGAACCAGTAGATGCGCAGCAGGGGCCGCTCGGTGTCGGACTCGGCGCGCTCGCGCAGTCCCTGGATGAGGGAGGTGTGGTCGACGGTGATCCGGGATCGTGACGGCTCCCCGGCGAGGAGGCTGGCGGCGGCCCCGAGCAGATACCCGGCGTCCACCAGGACGATGCATCGGTCCACGCGGTCCACCCTCTTTCCGGGAGGTTTGCTTCGGGCTTCCTTGGAGTCTGCCCGACCGTGCGGAGGTTAACGGCCGGAACTCGATCTTCGGCGTGGCGGATAGGAGGAACACCTGCCGACAGGTCTCGTTACGCACGGTAATTCTACGAAATGCGCTGCTTGTCAGCCTATGTGAATCTGGTCGCGGCCCCGGCCCCTAGATCCCCCACAGGAGGCAGATCACCATGGCCAAGAACAAGAATCGCAAGCAGGGCGGCCAGCAGGACCGCTCCTCGCAGGCCGAGCGTGCGCAGGAGCAGGCCCAGCGGTCTTCGGCGCAGGCACAGCAGTCGCCGATGTCGCAGGCCCAGGGCAGCCCCGCTGATGTTGCCCGTAAGCATCAGAGGCGTTTCGGCCACAACTGAGGCCGCCGCGCGGGCTGTTGAAGCCCAGGAACGCACCGAGGGGCGCATCCCGTGACGGATGCGCCCCTCGGTGCGTCGGTATGTCTCCGCCGTGCGGCCGTCGGCCGGTGCCGTGGCCGTGCGGCCGTCGGCCTCTCTCGTGGCCGTGCGTGCGGCCGTCGGCCTCTGCCGTGCGGTCGTCAGCCGGCCAGGCAGGCCGGGCCGAGCAGCACCTTCAGATCGCCGAAGAGCGCCGGGTCCGGCTTCACCCGGTGCCGGTCGAGCCGCAGCACCGTGGTCTTGCTCGGGCCCTGGAGCCGGATGCGGACCTCGCTCTCGCCCTTGTGGTGGCTGAGGATCTCGCCGAGCCGGCTGACCATCGGCGGAGTCACCTTCAGCGCCGGGATGGTGAGGATCACGGGAGCGTTGGTACCCGCGTTCGACAGGTCCGGGACCTGGAGTTCCATCGCGACCAGCTTCGGCACGTCCTCGCGCTTGTCGAGGCGCCCCTTGACGAAGACGACCGTGTCCTCGACCAGCTGGGTCGACACCAGCTGGTAGGTCGCGGGGAAGAACATGCACTCCATGGAGCCCGCGAGGTCCTCCACGGTGGCGATCGCCCAGGCGTTGCCCTGCTTGGTCATCTTGCGCTGGAGGCCCGAGATGATGCCGCCGATCGTGACGACCGCGCCGTCCGCGTGCTCGCCCCCGGTGAGCTGGGAGATGCCCGCGTCGGCCTTGTCGGACAGGACGTGCTCCAGGCCGAAGAGCGGGTGGTCGGAGACGTACAGGCCGAGCATCTCCCGCTCCTGGGCGAGCAGATAGGCCTTGTCCCACTCGTCGGTGGTGAACTCCACGTCGAGCCCGAAGCCGGGTTCGCTGGTGTCCTCGTCCCCCATGCCGCCGAAGAGGTCGAACTGGCCCTCGGCCTCCTTGCGCTTGACCGCCACCACGTTGTCGATCATCGGCTCGAACTGCGCGGTGAGGCCCTTGCGGGTGTGCCCCATCGTGTCGAACGCGCCGGCCTTGATCAGCGATTCCGTGGTGCGCTTGTTGCAGGCGACCGCCTCGACCTTGTCGAGGTAGTCCGGGAAGGAGGCGTACTTCCCCTTGGCCTTGCGGCTGCGGATGATCGATTCCACCACGTTCGTGCCGACGTTGCGGACGGCCGAGAGGCCGAAGAGGATCACGTCGTCGCCCTGGGCGGCGAAGTTCTGCTCGGACTCGTTCACGTTGGGCGGCAGCACCTTGATGCCCATGCGCCGGCACTCGTTGAGGTAGACGGCCGACTTGTCCTTGTCGTCCTTGACCGAGGTCAGCAGAGCCGCCATGTACTCGGCCGGGTAGTTCGCCTTCAGGTACCCGGTCCAGTACGAGACCAGTCCGTACGCGGCGGAGTGCGCCTTGTTGAAGGCGTAGCCGGCGAACGGGACCAGCACGTCCCACAGGCCCTGGATCGCCTCGTCGCTGTAGTTGTTCTTGCGGGCGCCCTCCTGGAAGAGGACGAAGTTCTTCGCCAGCTCGTCGGGCTTCTTCTTGCCCATCACGCGGCGCAGGATGTCGGCCTCGCCGAGCGAGTACCCGGCGATGATCTGGGCGGCCTTCTGGACCTGCTCCTGGTAGACGATCAGGCCGTAGGTGACGGCCAGGACCTCTTCGAGCGGCTTCTCCAGCTCCGGGTGGATCGGGGTGATCTCCTGGCGCTTGTTCTTGCGCTCCGCGTAGTTGATGTGCGAGTTCATGCCCATCGGGCCCGGCCGGTACAGGGCCGAGACGGCGGAGATGTCCTCGAAGTTGTCGGGCTGCATCTGGCGGAGCAGCGAGCGCATCGGGCCGCCGTCGAACTGGAAGACGCCGAGGGTGTCGCCGCGGCAGAGCAGTTCGAAGGTCTTGGGGTCGTCCAGCGGGAGGGCGAGCATCTCCAGGTCGACGCCCTTGTTGGCCTTCACCATCTTGATGGCGTCGTCCATGATCGTGAGGTTGCGCAGGCCCAGGAAGTCCATCTTGAGCAGGCCCAGCGATTCGCACTGGGGGTAGTCCCACTGGGTGATCGTCACGCCGTCGGTGTGCCGCACCCAGATGGGGGCGTGGTCGACGATGGGCTCGCTGGACATGATCACGCCGGCGGCGTGGACGCCCATCTGCCGGACCAGGCCCTCGACGCCCTTGGCGGTGTCGATGACCTTCTTCACGTCCGGCTCGTTCTCGTACATCGCGCGGATCTCGCCGGCCTCGCCGTAGCGGGGGTGCGAGGGGTCGGTGATGCCGTTCAGGTCGATGCCCTTGCCGAGGACGTCGGCGGGCATCGCCTTGGTGAGCCGGTCGCCCATCGCGTACGGGTAGCCCAGCACGCGCGCGGAGTCCTTGATGGCGTTCTTCGCCTTGATCTTGCCGTACGTGCCGATCATGGCGACCTTGTCGGCGCCGTACTTCTCGGTCACGTACCTGATCACCTCGACGCGCCTGCGCTCGTCGAAGTCGATGTCGACGTCGGGCATGGAGACGCGCTCGGGGTTGAGGAACCGCTCGAAGATCAGACCGTGCGGGATCGGGTCGAGGTCGGTGATGCCCATGGCGTACGCCACGATCGAGCCGGCCGCGGAACCACGGCCGGGGCCGACCGCGATGCCCTGGTTCTTGGCCCACATGATGAAGTCGGCGACCACGAGGAAGTATCCCGGGAACCCCATCTGGATGATGACGTCCATCTCGTACTCGACCTGCTTCTGGCGGTCGTCGGGGACGCCGCCGGGGAAGCGGCGCTCCATGCCGAGCCGGACTTCCTCCTTGAACCAGGTGACCTCGGTGAAGCCGTCGGGGATGTCGAACTTCGGCATGAGGTTCTTCGCCTCGAACATGCCGGTGGTGTCGATCTGCTCGGCCACCAGGAGGGTGTTGGCGCAGCCCTCCTGCCAGGCGTCCGAGGAGTCGACGGCGTACATCTCGTCCGTCGTCTTCAGGTAGTAGCCGGTGCCGTCGAAGCGGAAGCGGTCCGGGTCGGAGAGGTTCTTGCCGGTCTGGATGCACAGCAGCGCGTCGTGGGCGGTCGCCTCGTGCGCGTACGTGTAGTGCGAGTCGTTCGTCACCAGGGGCGGGATGCCGAGCTTCTTGCCGATCTCCAGGAGTCCGTCGCGGACCCGGCGCTCGATCTCGATGCCGTGGTCCATCAGCTCCAGGAAGTAGCGGTCCTTGCCGAAGATGTCCTGGTACTCGGCGGCCGACTTCAGTGCCTCGTCGAACTGGCCGAGGCGCAGCCGGGTCTGGAGCTCGCCGGAGGGACAGCCGGTGGAGGCGATGAGCCCCTCCGACCACTGGGAGATCGTCTCCTTGTCCATCCGGGGCCACTTCTGGAGCCAGCCCTCGGCGTAGGCGTCCGAGGAGAGCTTGAAGAGGTTGTGCAGGCCCGTCCGGTTCGCCGCCCAGATCGTCTTGTGCGTGTAACCACCCGAACCGGACACGTCGTCGCGCTTCTGGTGCGGCTGGCCCCACTTGATCTTGCGCTTGTTGCGCCGGGACTCCGGGGCGACGTACGCCTCGATGCCGATGATCGGAGTGACGCCCGCCTTCTTCGCCGTGTGGAAGAAGTCATAGGCACCGTGGAGGTTGCCGTGGTCGCTCATCGCGATATGGGACATGCCCATCTCGTTGCACGCGTCGAACATGTCCTTGAGCCGCGCGGCACCGTCCAGCATCGAGTACTGGGTGTGGACGTGCAGGTGCGTGAACGGCGGCTTCGACACGGTTTCGGCCTCCAGGAAGAACCATTGGTGACAGGCTGCGGACAGTCTGGGGGGTCAGCGTCGAAGTCTATGACGCGCGACTGACACTCGGCGGAGGATCACCCGTACCTTCATGCGGGGGGCCGGGATCCAGGGCGTAGGTTCGCCGCCGGAACCCGGGCACTCCCGCGTATCTTCGTCCGTTGGAAGTGGACGGACCCCTTGTCCCCGGGGCGGCGCGCCCGCCCTGTCAGCCACGCACCACCTGCACCAGGAGGCACCCAGCGATGTCGGTCCCGCAGCTCAGCGCCGAGCAACGCGGCGAGCAGATCCTCGCCGTCTTCGACACCGCCTTCGGCGAGCTCCTGGCCGCCGACCCGGCCGCGTTCCGCGTGAAGTTCCGCAAGATGGCGGCCTCAGCCTTCGCGTTCTACCGCGGCACCGCGGCGCTCTTCTACCACGACCTCGACCAGGACCGGCGCGGCGGCCCGTACCTGGACGAGCGCACCTCACGCGTGTGGATCCACGGCGACCTGCACGCCGAGAACTTCGGCACGTACATGGACGCCCAGGGCCGTCTGATCTTCAACGTGAACGACTTCGACGAGGCCTATGTGGGCCCCTTCACCTGGGACCTCAAGCGCTTCGCCGCCTCCGTGGCCCTCATCGGCTACGCGAAGGCGCTCAGTGACGAGCAGATCACCGAGCTGGTGCGGGTGTACGCGGCCGCCTACCGCGAGCGCATCCACGCCCTGGCCACCGGCGCCAAGAGCGACGAGGTGCCGCCCTTCAATCTGGACACCGCCGAGGGCCCGCTCCTGGACGCGCTGCGCGACGCCCGCTCGCTGACCCGCTTCGGGCTCCTGGACTCGATGACCGAGATCCGCGACTTCGAGCGCCGCTTCGCACCCGGCGGCGGCTCCATCGAGCTGGACGCCGCCACCCGCTACAAGGTCCTCGCGGCCTTCGACGGCTATCTGGAGACGCTCCCGGAGTCCTCGCTGACCCGCCCGGACTCGTACCGGGTGAAGGACGTCGTGGGCCGCCGCGGCATCGGCATCGGCTCGGCCGGCCTGCCCTCGTACAACATCCTTCTGGAGGGCACCAGCGACGCCCTGGAGAACGATGTGGTGATCTACATCAAGCAGGCGCAGACCCCGGCCGTGTCCCGGCACGTCACGGACTCCGCGATCCGCGGCTACTTCCAGCACGAGGGCCACCGCACGGTGATCTCGCAGCGCGCCCTGCAGGCGCACGCCGACCCGTGGCTCGGCTGGACCGAGCTGGACGGCGCCGGCCAGCTCGTCGCCGAGGTCTCGCCGTACGCGG
Organism: Streptomyces sp. NBC_00659; assembly: GCF_036226925.1. Lineage (NCBI taxonomy): Bacteria > Bacillati > Actinomycetota > Actinomycetes > Kitasatosporales > Streptomycetaceae > Streptomyces > Streptomyces sp. NBC_00659. The sequence continues at coordinate 2,816,276 of NZ_CP109031.1, forward strand.
TGGACCTGGACTGGGGCGACATCGACGACCCCGAGGAGATCGCCGCGGTGGTCGCGGACCTCGGCCGCTCCACCGCCACGATGCACGCGGCGGCGGACGACGAGAGCGGGCACTCGGAGCTGGTGCCGTTCTCCACGGAACGGGCCATCGACGCGGCCATCGCGGCCGACGAGGACGGCTTCGCCGACCTCCTGGTGGACTTCGCGCACAGCTACGGCACCCGCGCGCGCGGTGACCACCAGATCTTCGTGGACCTGTTCCGCAACGGACGGATCCCGGGCCTCTAGAGCGCACGGCCGACCGCGGGGCCGCACGCCCCGCGACCGGCCGCCCCACAGCGCTCCCGTACGCACAGGAACCCTTTAGGGGACGCTTACGGGAGCGCGTGGGAGACTCACCTCCGCTATGGACATAACCGGGACCCAGCTCAGAGCCGCGCGCGCGGCCGTGTTCACGGCTGTCGTCGTGACGCTCTCCGCCGCGTCGCACGTGCTGCTGTCCCAGGTGCCGCTGCCATTGACCACCGTGGCCGCGATCAGCGCCGCCGTCTTCGCCCTCTCCTTCGCCCTCGCGGGCCGCGAGCGGGGCTTCGGCCGCATCGCCGCCCTGCTCATCCCGCTGGAACTGGCGGCCGACACCGTGTTCACGACGGGCCAGCACGTCTGTTACGGCAGAGCGGGCGGCCCGGTCGCGGGCCCGTTGCGCTCGGTCGGCCTCGACGTGCTGTGCGGCGGCGGCAGCGTGGGGGCCCCGCTGTCCAGGGTGACCGGCGGCGCCCCCGACCGTGCCGCCGCCCTGCTCGCGCACGCCGACCCGGCCGCCGCCTGGCTGCTGCTCGGCGCGCATGTCACCGTCGGCCTGCTCGCGGCCGCGTGGCTGCGCCGGGGCGAGCGCGCCCTGGACCAGCTGCTGCGCGCGGTGGCCGCCTCGACCTTCCGGCCGCTGCTGCTCGCGGTCGCCGTGGTGACCGTACGACTCTCTCCGGCTCTTCCGCTGCCGCGCACCGCGCCCCGGCCGGCCGCCGCCCGCACCCGCCTGTTCACGCACTCCCTGGGACGCCGCGGACCGCCTCGGCGGGCCGTTCCCGCCTGAGCCGGCCGACGCGGGCGACCGCCCCGGCCATAACTCACCGGTCACCGTTTCCGGGCCACCGCGGGTGAACGGACGTTCCTCCGAACAGGCCTGAGCATCAGCAGTCCCCCTTACGTATTCCGCGTACCACGTTGTGCGCGTCCCCGATGGAGAACACCACCATGAGCAAGCGGAACAACCAGGCGTCGAAGACGGCGGCGCGCGAGAAGCTGCGCCAGGAGCGCGAGCGTCAGGCCAAGCGCGACAAGGTCAAGCGCCAGGCGATCGTCGCCGGTTCCCTCGTCGCGGTCCTCGCGATAGCGGGCGGCATCGGCTACGCGGTCGTGCAGAACAACAAGCCGTCCCAGTGGGAGGCCGTCGCGAGCGACAAGGTGGTCGCCCCGGCCAACACCACGGGCAAGGACGGCACGACGGTCGTCATCGGCAAGAGCACCGCGAAGAAGACCCTGAAGCTGTACGAGGACCCGCGCTGCCCGATCTGCGCCACCTTCGAGCAGACCGTCGGCCCGACCGTCACGAAGGACCTCGACGCCGGCAAGTACAAGATCCAGTACATCGGCGGCACGTTCCTCGACGGCGACTCCGACGACAAGGGCAAGATCCAGATCGGTTCCCGCGGCGAGGGTTCGAAGAACGCGATGAGCGCCATGGGTGCCGCGCTGAACGTGAGCCAGGAAGCCTTCCTGGAGTACAAGAGCGCGCTCTACTCGGCGAAGTACCACCCCGACGAGACGACCGACAAGTTCAAGGGCGACGACTACCTGATCAAGGTGGCGAACACGGTCGACGCGCTCAAGGACAACACCACGTTCCAGAACGCCGTCAAGAACGGCACGTACGACGCCTGGGCGCTGGCCATGTCCGAGACGTGGAGCACCAACAAGGACGGCGTCAACGGCACGCCGAGCCTGGTGATGGACGGCAAGAAGGTCACCACCTCGGACGGCAACGCGCCGATGACGGTCGCCGACTTCACCACGGCGATCGACGCGGCCCTCAAGGCCTGACCGGTGCCGCGGCGGCCCCCGGGCCGTCCGGAGCGACAACCCCGGTGACGCGAGCGGTCCTTGTGGCCGGTGCGACCTGAGCGGCGAAAAGCCTAAGAGCGGGCGAACTTTTCCAGTTCGCCCGCTCTTGGCGTGTACCGATCGGTAACCTCATCGCCCGTGACCAGTCGACAGAGATCATCCGACTTCGCGGGAGACCTCAACTCCCGCGCTCCGCGCCGCCGTACGGTCGTCAAGGCCGCGGCCGCCACCGCCGTCCTCGCCGCCCCGCTCGCGGCCGCCCTGCCCGCCCGCGCCGCCGAGGCGCCCGCGTTCCTGCACGGAGTCGCCTCCGGCGACCCGCTGCCCGACGGCATCCTGCTGTGGACCCGGGTGACGCCCGGCTCCCAGGCGATACCGGGCTCCGGACTCGGCCCGGACACCGAGGTGAGCTGGACCGTCGCCAAGGACAAGGCCTTCACCACGATCGTCGCCAAGGGTTCCACCATCGCGACGGCCGCCACCGACCACACCGTCAAGGCGGACATCCGCGGCCTGCAGCCCGCCACCGACTACTGGTTCCGCTTCTCCGCCGGCGGCACGGACTCGCCCGTCGCGCGCACCCGCACCACCCCGGCCGCCGACGCCTCCGTGGCCGGTCTGCGCTTCGGCGTGGTCTCCTGCGCCAACTGGGAGGCCGGCTACTTCTCGGCCTACCGCCACCTCGCGGCCCGGAACGACCTGGACGCCTGGCTGCACCTCGGCGACTACATCTACGAGTACAAGTCGGGCGAGTACGGGACCCGCGGCACCGTCGTACGGCCGCACGCCCCCGCGGGCGAGATCCTCACCCTCGCCGACTACCGCACCCGGCACGGCCGTTACAAGACCGACCCCGACCTCCAGGCCCTGCACCACAAGGCACCGGTCGTCGCCATCTGGGACGACCACGAGTTCGCCGACAACTCCTGGTCGGGCGGCGCGGTCAACCACACCGAGGGCGCCGAGGGCGCCTGGACGGACCGTCAGACAGCGGCCAAGCAGGCCTACTTCGAGTGGATGCCGGTCCGCCCGGCCATCGCCGGCACCACCTACCGCAGGCTGCGCTTCGGCAAGCTCGCCGACCTCGCGCTGCTCGACCTGCGCTCTTTCCGGTCGCAGCAGGCGTCCACCGCCAGCGGCTCGGTCGACGACCCGGACCGTACGATCACCGGCCGCGCCCAGCTCGACTGGCTGAAGTCCGGGCTCAAGTCCTCGGACACCACCTGGCGTCTGGTCGGCAACTCGGTGATGATCTCGCCGTTCGCGGTGGGCGCCCTCTCCGCCGACCTGCTGAAGCCGCTCGCCAAGCTGCTCGGACTCCCGCAGGAGGGCATCGCCGTCAACACCGACCAGTGGGACGGCTACACCGACGACCGCCGCGAGCTCCTCGCGCACCTGCGTTCCAACGCCATCCGCAACACGGTCTTCCTGACCGGTGACATCCACATGGCCTGGGCCAACGACGTGCCGGTGGACGCCGGTACGTACCCGCTGTCCCCGTCCGCCGCCACGGAGTTCGTCGTCACCTCGATGACGTCGGACAACCTCGACGACATCGTCAAGGTCCCCGAGGGCGTCGTCTCGGCCGTCGCCTCCCCGATCATCCGCGCGGCCAACCGCCATGTGCACTGGGTCGACACCGACCGGCACGGCTACGGGGTCCTGGACATCACGGCCGACCGCGCGCAGATGGACTACTACGTGCTGTCCGACCGCACGAAGCCGAACGCGACCTCGTCCTGGGCCCGTTCGTACCGGACGCGCAGCGGCACGCAGACGGTGGAGCGGACGTACGACCCGGTGTAGTCCCCCCGGGCTACAGCGAATCGAGGAAGCCGAGGGCCACCTTCCAGGTGGCCTCGGCCGCCTCGGCGTCGTAGTCGGGCAGGCCGGGGTCGGTGTAGATGTGCCCGGCGCCCGCGTACCGGTAGATCTCCACGTCCGCTCCGGTTCTCTGCATCTGGAGATACCAGGCGCTCAGCCAGTCGTCCGTCTCGAACTGGTCGGGCTCGGCGACATGCAGCTGGACCGGCAGTTCGTCCACGGACGCGCTCTCGGCGATGTCCGACGTGCCGTGCAGCAGGAGCAGCCCGCGGGCCTTCTCGTCGCCGAGGGCCAGGGTCTGCGCCACGGAGGCACCGAGGGAGAAGCCCGCGTAGACCAGGCCTCGATCGGAGTAGGGCGCGGCGGCCAGGACCGCGCGCTTGAGCAGCTCGTCCTTGCCGGTCCCGTCGCTGAAGGCCATGCCCTCCTCGACGGTCTCGAAGGTGCGCCCCTCGAAGAGGTCGGGGGTCCACACCTCGTGTCCCGCGGCCCGCAGCCGGTCCGCCGCCGCGCGCACCGCCGGCCGCAGTCCGTAGGTCGAGTGAAAGAGCATGATGTTCATGGACTCCATGGTGCCAGCCGGTACCGACAGCACCCGTCCGGCATCGGCGGCGGCCTCTGGGATACCCGGCTCCGCCCCGAGAACACATGTTCATGACGCCGGTGGCCGGTTACGTTCTCAGACATGGAGAACGTACTGCGCCCGGTGATCGTCGTCGGTGGCTCGGTCGCGCTCACCCTGCTCATCGGATGGTCCGTGGACCGTCTGTTGCGCCGGGCTGACGACCGGCACAGCGAGACCTCCCTGTGGGGTCTGCTCCGCCGCGGCCGTGTCCCCTTCCAGCTGGTCCTGTTCGCGGCCCTGCTCAGAGGTTCCTACGCCCAGGCGAAGCTCCTGGTCGAGCACCGGGTCGGCATCGGCCGGACGCTCACCCTGATCCTCATCGGCGCCGCCGCCTGGCTGGTGGTGAGCATCGCCACGGCGGTCGTCGAGACCTCGTACAGCCGCTACGCGAACGCGCACCGCGACCCGGCCCGGATCCGCCGGGTCCGCACCCAGGTCACGCTGATCCAGCGGGTGGTCACCGCGGTCGTCGGTGTCGTCGCGGCCGCCGCGATGCTGCTCACCTTCCCCGCGATGCGCGCGGCCGGTGCCTCGCTGCTGGCCTCGGCCGGAATCCTCGGCATCGTCGCCGGTGTCGCCGCCCAGTCCACCCTCGCGAACCTCTTCGCCGGACTGCAGATCGCCTTCGGCGACATGGTGCGGCTCGGCGACACGGTGGTGGTCGACGGCGAGTGGGGCACGGTCGAGGAGATCACCCTGACGTTCCTGACGGTTCGGACGTGGGACGAGCGCCGGATCACCATGCCGGTCTCGTACTTCACCTCCAAGCCGTTCGAGAACTGGTCGCGCGGCACGCCCCAGATGACCGGCATCGTCTTCCTGCACCTCGACCACTCCGCCCCGGTGGAGGCGATGCGCGGGAAGCTGCGCGACATCCTGCGCGAGTGCCCGGCCTGGGACGGCCGCGACTACGGGCTCGCCGTCACCGACTCGACGCCCAACACCATGCAGGTGCGCGCCCTGGTCACCGCGAAGGACGCGGACGACATCTGGACGGTACGGGTCACGGTCCGCGAGCAGCTGATCCGCTGGCTGGCCGAACAGCACCCCTACGCGCTCCCCCGCGTCAACACCGCCGAGGCGGCGCTGCTCCCCGGGCAGGGCCCGCGCACGGGCCGCCCGGAGCCGGACGCGGTGGCGGCCCGCCCGAACCACGGCCGCCATGCCCACGAACCACCCCGCACCGGCCCCGGCCGAGGCTGAGGACCACTCCCCCGGGACCGGGGCCCCGGGCACGGGAACCCGGCGACCCGCCGGAGCCGCCGGACATGCCGGATCGGCCGGACCGCCGGGCGTGGCGCCCCGGCCAAGCCTGGCGGGGCCGTCTCCCGGCCCCCGAGCGCGGTGCCATCTGCCGGTGGATGCCAGGTCCGGCCCCTGCCGGGCGTGCCGGGTCCGCCGGGCATGGCAGGTCCCCGGGCACGGCCGTCCGGGCGGCAGGGCGCGCGGGTGAACCGCCGGCAGGCGTCAGCGGAGGCTGCGGACGTCGAGGTGTCTCAGGACGCGGTCCACGATCTCCGGGTCGGCCCCGGGCTCGCTCCGCGCGGACAGCACCTCGTGCCGGGCCGCGCTCATCATCTCCCCCTGGATCCGCCGCATCCGCTTCATCCGCCGGACCCGTTGCAGATGCGCCTCGCGCCGCTCCTCGTCCCCCATGTCGGGACTGATCCGCACACCGATCTCGAAGGCCCGGCGCAGCAGTTGCTCGGAGACCTCCTCCGGCAGCTCCTCCACCTCCTCGATCTCCCGCAGCCTGCGCTTCGCGGCCTTGGCGGCCCGTACCGCGAGTTCCTTCTCGAAGGCCTTCTCCACGTCCTCGTCGGCCCGCACTCCGAGTCTTCTGACCAGCCACGGCAGGGTGAGCCCCTGGAGCACCAGGGTCGCCATGATCACCCCGAAGGCGATGAACACGATCTCGTCCCGGTCGGGAAACGGCGACCCGTCGTCCATCTCCAGCGGGATCGCGAGCGCCAGGGCCACGGAGGCGACCCCGCGCATCCCGGCCCACCACATGACCACGGTCTCCCGCCATGAGGTCGGGATCTCCTCGTCGTAGTCCCGCTTGGCGTGCAGCCGCTTGGTCAGCCAGGTCGCGGGCAGCAGCCAGGCCAGGCGTACGAGCACGACCACCACCACGATCGTGGCGGCCCAGCCGAGCATCTCGCCCCAGCGTCCCGACGCCGTACGGATCGCGTTGTGGAGTTCGAGGCCGATGAGCCCGAAGGCGACGCCGGTGACGAGCGTGTCCACCACGTCCCAGACGGTCGACCCGGCGAGGCGGGTCATGACGTCGTCGGCGTCGGTGGCGTACTCCGCGAGGAACAGGGCGGTGGTGAGCACGGCGAGCACCCCCGATCCGTGCAGTTCCTCGGCCAGCACGTACGCGGCGTACGGCACCAGCAGGGTCAGCCCGATCTGGAGGGTGGCGTCGCCGACCAGCGTCATCAGCCTGTTCGCGGCCCACCCGAGGGCCACCCCGACGACGAGCGCGACGACGGCGGAGAGCACGAGGTCGAGTCCGGCCCGCCAGGGCGAGAAGGTTCCGCTGACCGCGGCGGCGATCGCGACGTGGTACAGCACGATCGCCGTCACGTCGTTGAAGAGCCCCTCCCCCTCCAGGATCGACACGAGGCGGCGCGGCAGCCCGAGCTGTCCCGCGACGGCGGTCGCCGCGACGGGGTCGGGCGGCGCCACGAGGGCGCCCAGCGCGAAGGCGGCGGCGAGCGGCAGGCCCGGCACGATCGAGCTCGCGACAGCCGCGACCGCCAGGGTGGTGACGAAGACCAGGGCCACGGCGAGCAGGAAGATCGGGCGTTTGTTCGCGGTGAACTGTCTCCACGACGTGCGGCGCACCGCGGCGTAGAGCAGCGGCGGCAGCAGCGCGGGGAGGATCAGGTCCGGCGGGATGTCCACGTTCGGGACGAAGTCCAGCACGGCCAGCACTATGCCGAGCAGAGTCATCAGGACCGGTGCGGGAAGCCCGAACCGCTCTCCGACCGGGACGCTGACCACGGCCCCGAGCAGCAGCACGAACAGCAGGGCCAACTGATCCACGGTCAGCGCTCCGGCGGGGTCTAGACGATCACGGGCGATCCGGACCTCAAGCGTGCCACGCCGCTACGGCGATCCCCCGGTTCACAGCACCTTGCGCATCGCGCGGTGCGGCATTCCCGCGTCCGCGAACTCCGGACCGTACGCCACGTATCCGAGCCGTTCGTAGAACCCCAGCGCGTGGGTCTGCGCGTGCAGGTCCACGGCGGCCAGGCCACGCGCGCGTGCCGCGGTCTCGATGGCCCGCACGAGCGCGGCGCCGACGCCGAGGCCGCGTGCCTCGCGCGTCACGGCGAGCCGCCCGAGCGAGCCGACGGCGGGATCCCCGCCGACCTTCGCCGCGGCCGCCTCGCCCTCCAGCAGCCGTCCGGTGCCGAGGGGCACGCCGTCCTCGCGGACCGCCAGCACGTGCAGGGCGCCGGGGTCGTACGCGTCGTACTCGATGTCCTCGGGGACGCCCTGCTCGCCGACGAAGACGTCCTTGCGCACCGCGAAGCAGGCCTCACGGTCGCCGGCGTGCTCGGCGACCCGCACCTCGTAGGCACCGTCCCTCAGTGCGGAGGGGACGGCGGCCGCCGTCCCCTCCGGACCGCCGCTCACGCGTTGCTCTCCTCGCGGACCTTGTCCAGCGCCCGCTGGAGGTCTTCGGGGTAGCCGGCCTCGAACTCCACCCACCGGCCGTCCGCGGGGTGCTCGAAGCCGAGACGCACCGCGTGCAGCCACTGGCGGGTGAGGCCGAGACGCTTGGAGAGTGTGGGGTCCGCGCCGTAGGTCAGGTCGCCGACGCAGGGGTGGCGGTGGGCGGACATGTGGACGCGGATCTGGTGGGTGCGCCCGGTCTCCAGCTTGATGTCGAGCAGGGAGGCGGCACGGAACGCCTCGACCAGGTCGTAGTGCGTGACCGAGGGCTTGCCCTCGGCGGTGACGGCCCACTTGTAGTCGTGGTTCGGGTGGCGTCCGATGGGCGCGTCGATGGTGCCGCTGGTCGGGTCCGGGTGGCCCTGCACGAGCGCGTGGTAGCGCTTGTCGACCGTGCGCTCCTTGAACTGGCGCTTGAGCGAGGTGTACGCGTACTCCGACTTGGCGACCGTCATCAGGCCGGAGGTGCCCACGTCCAGGCGGTGGACGATGCCCTGGCGCTCGGCGGCGCCGGAGGTCGAGATGCGGTAGCCGGCGGCCGCGAGGCCGCCGATGACGGTGGGGCCGGACCAGCCGGGGCTGGGGTGCGCGGCCACGCCGACGGGCTTGACGATCACGAGAACGTCGTCGTCGTCGTAGACGATCTCCATGCCCTCGACAGGCTCGGCGACGATCTGTACGGGCGCGGGGGCCCCGGGCATCTCGACCTCGAGCCAGGCGCCGCCGTGCACGCGCTCGGACTTGCCGACCACCGAGCCGTCGACCGTGACCTTCCCCGCCGCGGCGAGTTCTGCGGCCTTGGTACGGGAGAAGCCCAGCATGCGGGAGATGGCGGCGTCGACGCGCTCGCCCTCAAGGCCGTCGGGCACGGGCAGGGTGCGGATCTCGGGAACGGTGCTCACCCGTCGAGTATGCCGGACGGCTCGGACACCGCCGGACCACTGTCCGAACGCCAGTGCCCGGCCGGGGCCGTCCCGAGTCCGTCGTACGGACCGTGGGACGGTCCGTACGACGGACTCGGGGCGGGTCTCAGTCCTTGTGGACCGTGCCGTCCGGGTCCAGGCCCCGGAAGGACAGCAGCACGATCAGGATGCCGCCGCAGACGATCGCCGAGTCGGCGAGGTTGAAGACGGCGAAGTGCTTGGGTGCGATGAAGTCCACGACCGCGCCCTCGAAGACGCCGGGCGAGCGGAAGACCCGGTCGGTCAGGTTGCCGAGCGCGCCGCCCAGCAGCAGGCCGAGCGCGATGGCCCACGGCACGCTGTAGAGCTTGCGGGCGAGCCGCGCGATGACGACGATCACCGCCGCCGCGATCACCGTGAAGATGATCGTGAAGGCCTGGCCGAAGCCGAAGGCGGCGCCCGCGTTGCGGATCGCCTCGAACTTCAGCCAGTCCCCGAGGATGTCGATCGAGTCGTGGTGCTCCAGCTTCGCCACCACGATCATCTTGCTGACGAGATCGAGGGCGTACGCCAGTACGGCCACCGTGAAGAGCACGGCGATCCTGCGCTTGCCCCTGGGCCGCTCGGCCGGGGCCGGCGCGTCGGCGCCGGTCCGGTCGCCGGACGCCGCGTTCCCGCCGGACTGCTCCGGTTCGGCCCCCGCCGCCCCCGGAATGTCCGGCGTACCGATGATGCGCTCCGCCTCTGCCACGTGAGTGAGTCCCTCGACCTAGGTTCCTGACTGAGGACGAGGGTACGTCACACGCTCGCGGGCCCATGTGCTCAGGATCACTCCCGGCCGCGAGGCGGTCGCGCTCCCGTGCGGCGCCCCGGGCTCAGTGCCTGCGTTCCTGCTTCTGCTTGCACTCGACGCACAGGGTGGCGCGCGGAAAGGCCTGCATACGGGCCTTCCCGATGGGGTTGCCGCAGTTCTCGCAGAGCCCGTAGGTGCCCGCGTCGAGGCGGTCCAGGGCGTGCTCGGTCTGTTCCAGCGTTTCGCGCGCGTTCGAGTTGAGCGCCATCTCGTGCTCGCGCGTGATGTTCTTCGTACCGGTGTCCGCCTGGTCGTCGCCCGCGCCGTCGCCGGAGTCCCGCATCAGGCCCGCGAGAGCCTCCTCGGACGAAGAGATCTCGGTGCGCAGCCGCAGCACCTCCGACTGGAGCTCCGCGCGGGCCGCACCGACCTCCTCCGGTGTCCAGGGGTCCTCTCCCGGCCGCACCGCGAGCTCTCCGGGCTCCACCGCGGCGATCCTCGCCTTCGGTACCGCGGTGGCCTTCTTCGCGGCCGTGGCCGCGCCACGGGTCTTCTTCGCAACCACCGTCGTGGCTCCCGTCGTCTTCGCGGCCTCGGCCGCGCCCTGGGCCGCCGAAGCGGCGGTCTTCCTGGCCGTACCGGTGCTCTTCCTCGCCGTGCCCGTGCTCTTCCTCGCCGCGGAGGCTGCGGAGGCCGCCGATTTCCCGGACGCGGACTTTCCCGCCGTCGCCGCCTTCCTCACCGTGGTCTTCCCGCCGGCCGTCTTCTTGGCGGCGGCCTTGGCGGACGCGGTCCCCGAGGAGGCCGCCTTCGTCCCGGCCGTCTTCGCGGAGGCCGCCCGCGCGTCCTTCTTCCCGCCCGGGTCCTTGGCCGCCGCACTCGTGGATCTGCCCGACGCCGACTGCTGTACGGCGGTCTTCTTCGCCACCATGGCCGCGGCCCCTTCACATATTGTGATCTTGCTCGCGAATCGTGCTGGGACGATAAATCGACTTCCGGCCCGCGGCAACGGGGCCTGCCCACGATTCGCCCGCCACGCGAGCCCCGCGCGGCGAGTCTGCCTGCGTTGTGCCCAGCTCCCCGCCGGGTAATCCGCCGGGACCGGCGTCCCGGGATCCGGACGCGCGCACGTCGCCATTCGGGTCACCGCGCGGGCCAAGGCGGCGACCGGGAAAACCGGTCGGCCGCCGTCCCCGGGGCGCCGTACACTGGGCGCAGCGAGAAGCGTGGATGGGGACGAGTAGCGGCGTACGCGGCCAGGAGCGACCCGGGGACGGTGGAAGCCCGGGGGCGAGCGCGACGCGAACATCACCCCGGAGCCGCCGGAAGAACACCCCTGAGGGGCCAGTAGACCCGGCATCGCGACCCCAATGAGGGGGCTCACCGACACGAACGGCGCGTCGGAGGGCCAAGGAGGGTGGTACCGCGGGAGCGCGCCGCACACGGCGTCCGTAGCAACACGGCTCTCGTCCCTCCGACGGAAGGCAGAAAGTCCGTTGGAGGAAGCTCGCCGATGACAGCGCCGACGTACCGCCAGGTGCCCGCCCAGGTCGACCTGCCCGCCCTCGAGCACGCCGTGCTCGACTTCTGGCGTGAGCAGAAGATCTTCGCCAAGAGCCTCGAGCAGTCCGAGGGCCGGCCGGAGTGGGTGTTCTACGAAGGTCCGCCCACCGCCAATGGCATGCCGGGCGCCCACCACATCGAAGCGCGCGTCTTCAAGGACGTCTTCCCGCGCTTCCGCACCATGCGCGGCTATCACGTGGCCCGCAAGGCCGGCTGGGACTGCCACGGCCTGCCGGTCGAGCTGGCGGTCGAGAAGGAGCTCGGCTTCACCGGCAAGCAGGACATCGAGGCGTTCGGCATCGCCGAGTTCAACGACCGGTGCCGCGAGTCCGTGACCCGTCACACCGACGCGTTCACCGAGCTGACGAACCGCATGGGCTACTGGGTCGACCTCGACGACGCCTACCGGACCATGGACCCCGAGTACATCGAGTCCGTGTGGTGGTCGCTCAAGGAGATCTTCGACAAGGGCCTGCTGGTCCAGGACTACCGCGTGGCGCCCTGGTGCCCGCGCGACGAGACGGGCCTGTCGGACCACGAGCTGGCCCAGGGCTACGAGACGATCGTCGACCCCTCCGTGTACGTCCGTTTCCCGCTCACCTCCGGTCCGCTGGCCGGCCGTGCCTCGCTCCTGGTGTGGACGACCACCCCGTGGACGCTGGTGTCCAACACCGCGGTCGCCGCCCACCCGGGTGTCACCTATGTCGTCGTGACGAACGGCGAGGAGCAGCTCGTCGTCGCGCAGCCGCTCGTGGAGAAGGCGCTCGGCGAGGGCTGGGAGGCCACGGGCGAGTCCTTCACGGGTGCCGAGATGGAGCGCTGGACGTATCAACGTCCGTTCGAGCTCGTCGAGTTCCCCGAGCCCGCCCACTTCGTCGTCAACGCCGAGTACGTGACGACCGAGGACGGTACGGGTCTGGTCCACCAGTCCCCCGCCTTCGGCGAGGACGACCTCAAGGTCTGCCGCTCGTACGGCCTTCCGGTCGTGAACCCGATCCGCCCGAACGGCACCTTCGAGGAGAGCGTCCCGCTCGTGGGCGGCGTCTTCTTCAAGAAGGCGGACGAAAAGCTCACCGAGGACCTCCAGAACCGCGGCCTGCTCTTCAAGCACGTGCCGTACGAGCACAGTTACCCGCACTGCTGGCGCTGCCACACCGCGCTCCTGTACTACGCGCAGCCCTCCTGGTACATCCGCACCACGGCCGTCAAGGACCGTCTCCTGGAGGAGAACGAGGGCACCAACTGGTTCCCGGAGTCCGTCAAGCACGGCCGCTTCGGCGACTGGCTGAACAACAACATCGACTGGGCACTCTCGCGCAGCCGTTACTGGGGCACCCCGCTGCCGCTGTGGACCTGCGAGGAGGGCCACCTCACCTGTGTCGGCTCGCGCGCGGAACTGTCCGAGCTGACCGGCACCGACCAGTCGGAACTCGACCCGCACCGCCCGTACATCGACGCGGTGACCTTCCCGTGCCCGCAAGGCGGCTGCGGCCTGACGGCGACCCGCGTCCCCGAGGTCATCGACGCCTGGTACGACTCGGGTTCGATGCCGTTCGCGCAGTGGGGCTACCCGTACAAGAACAAGGAGATCTTCGAGAGCCGCTACCCGGCGCAGTTCATCTCCGAGGCCATCGACCAGACACGCGGCTGGTTCTACACGCTGATGGCGGTCGGCACCCTGGTGTTCGACAAGTCCTCGTACGAGAACGTCGTGTGCCTCGGCCACATCCTCGCCGAGGACGGCCGCAAGATGTCCAAGCACCTGGGCAACATCCTCCAGCCGATCCCGCTGATGGACCAGCACGGGGCCGACGCCGTGCGGTGGTTCATGGCGGCCGGCGGCTCCCCGTGGTCGGCCCGGCGCGTGGGCCACGGCACGATCCAGGAGGTCGTCCGCAAGACGCTCCTCACCTACTGGAACACCGTCGCCTTCCAGGCGCTGTACGCCCGCACCAGCGACTGGGCGCCCAGCGAGGCCGATCCGGCCCCGGCGGACCGTCCGGTCCTGGACCGCTGGCTGCTCTCCGAACTCCACGCGCTCACCGACCAGGTGACGCAGGCTCTGGAGGCGTACGACACCCAGCGCGCCGGAAAGCTCCTGTCGGCGTTCGTCGACGACCTCTCGAACTGGTACGTGCGCCGCTCCCGCCGCCGCTTCTGGCAGGGCGACAAGGCCGCGCTGCGCACGCTGCACGAGGTCGTGGAGACCGTCACGCGGCTGATGGCCCCGCTGACGCCGTTCATCACCGAGCGCGTCTGGCAGGACCTGGTCGTCCCGGTCTCCCCGGACGCCCCCGAGTCCGTGCACCTGTCGACCTGGCCGGAGGCGGACCTGTCCGTCATCGACCCGGAGCTGTCGCGCCAGATGGTGCTGGTGCGCCGTCTCGTCGAGCTCGGCCGGGCCACGCGCGCGGAGTCGGGCGTCAAGACCCGTCAGCCGCTGTCCCGCGCGCTGATCGCCGCGACCGGCTTCGGGACCCTCGACCCCGAACTGCACGCGCAGATCACCGAGGAGCTGAATGTGAGTTCACTCGCCTCGCTCTCCGAGGTCGGCGGCTCACTGGTCGACACCACGGCCAAGGCGAACTTCCGCGCGCTGGGCAAGCGCTTCGGCAAGGGCGTCCAGGATGTGGCGAAGGCCATCGCCGGGACCGATGCCGCCGCCCTGTCCCTCGCCCTGCGCGAGGGCAACGCGTCGGTCGAGGTCGGCGGCGAGACCGTGACCCTGGCCCCGGACGAGGTCATCATCACGGAGACCCCCCGCGAGGGCTGGTCGGTGGCCTCCGACTCCGGCGCGACCGTCGCGCTCGACCTGGAGATCACCGAGGAGCTGCGGCAGGCGGGCCTCGCCCGTGACGCGATCCGGCTGATCCAGGAGGCCCGCAAGAACAGCGGCCTCGACGTCGCCGACCGCATCGCGCTCCGCTGGACCTCCACGGACCCGGCGGTCGTCGCGGCTCTCGGCGAGCACGCCGGTCTCATCGCCGACGAGGTCCTCGCCACGGACTTCGCGCAGGGAGAGGCCGACGACACCTACGGGGAGCCGTTCACCGACGAGGGCCTGTCCCTGGTGTTCCGCCTCCGCAAGGCGTGACGAGGACGCCACACCCGTAGTCAAGGCCCGGGGCCACCAGGACATCCTGGTGGCCCCGGGCCTTCGGCGTGACGCCCGCCTCCCCACGCCCCGCCCCGGGCCCTCGGCGTCACAGCCGGCTCCCCACGCCCTGCCCTCAGGCCTTCGGCGTAACGGCCCTCCTCCCCGCTCCCGGCCTCGGGCCCTCGGTTCAACGCGCCGCCGTACCCCGGCGTCGCGAGCGGCCCGTACAGGGCGTCCGGGCCCCGCGGGCCGCCGATGGACCCGCGCACTCCTACCAGCGCCTCCTGGCCCCCGCACAAGCCTTTGACGGGCACGCAAAAGGGCGGGGCCCCCGGATCTCTCCGGGGGCCCCGCCCTGAATGCCGCCGACGCCTAAGGCGTTCCGGTGGCCGTCAGTTGTCGTCCTCGTCGATGAGGAACCCGCGCATCGGCGAGGGCGCCTGCTGCATCGGCGACGGGCCCTGGGGCCGCACCGGAGCCATCGGCTGGGTCATCGCGGGCGACATCTGCTGCTGCCCGCCGTAGGACGGTCCCCCCTGCGACGGCCCGCCCATGCCCGGGTTGCCGCCGTAGGACGGCGCACCGGCACCCGCGGGAGCCATCGACGGCGCGGAGGCCGCCGGCAGCGACGCGGCGGCCGGGGTGCGCGGCGGAGCGAGCGAGTCGTCCGCCTGCGTCTCCAGCTGGCGCAGCTGCGACTCCAGGTAGGACTTCAGACGCGTGCGGTACTCGCGCTCGAAGCCGCGCAGGTCCTCGACCTTGCGCTCCAGCGTGGCGCGGGCGGACTCCAGGGAGCCCATCGCGACGCGGTGCTTCTCCTGCGCGTCCCGCTCCAGGGCGTCGGCCTTGGCACGGGCGTCGCGCTCCAGACCCTCGGCGCGGCTGCGGGCCTCACCGACGATCTTGTTGGCCTCGGAGCGCGCCTCGGCGATCGCCTGGTCGGCGGTCTGCTGAGCCAGCGAGAGGACACGCGCGGCGCTGTCGCCACCGGGGCCCTGCTGCGGCATCTGCTGACCGGGACCGCCCATCGGACCGCCCATGGGGCCACCCATCGGACCGCCCATGGGACCGCCCATGGGGCCACCCATCTGCTGCATCTGGCCGGGACCCTGGCCCATCGGGCCACCCATCTGCTGCATCTGGCCGGGACCCTGGCCCATCGGGCCACCCATCTGCTGCATCTGGCCGGGACCCTGGCCCATGGGGCCGCCCTGACCCATCGGGCCCTGACCCATCGGGCCGCCCTGGCCCATCGGACCCTGGCCCATCGGACCCTGACCCATCGGGCCGCCCTGGCCCATCGGACCCTGACCCATGGGGCCCTGACCCTGCGGGCCGCCCTGGCCACTGGGGCCCGCGGGCAGCGCAGGAGCACCGCTCGGCAGCTGAGGCGGACCACCCATGGGGCCGCCCATGCCCTGCGGCGGACCTGATATTCCGGCGGGCACAGGAGCGCCGGGCCCTCGCATACCCTGCGGCGGGCCCTGCTGGTCCTGCTGCTCGGGCGGCTTGCGCATACCCTGCTGCTGCTGGTTCTGCGCGGCCGCGCGCGTGGCGGCGGCCAGCTTGGCGCGCAGGTCCTCGTTCTCGCGGAGCAGGCGAGTCAGTTCGGCTTCGACCTCGTCGAGGAAGGCATCGACCTCGTCCTCGTCATAGCCTTCTCGGAGGCGGACGGTCGTGAACTGTTTGTTCCGCACGTCCTCGGGGGTCAACGGCATCTCTTCACCTCAACGTAGTCGTCGGCATTCGGCAAGACCGTATCGTTCACATCGCTCACATCACGCTCTGCGCAAGTCTGATCAAGATGAAAACGATGATCATCAGCACGAAGAAGGACAGGTCAAGCGCCACGCCCCCGAGACGCAGCGGCGGAATGAACCGCCGCAGAAGCTTGAGCGGTGGATCGGTGACAGTGTAGGTGGCCTCCAGAACGACCACCATCGGCTTGCCGGGTTGCCATGAGCGGGCGAACTGGAAGACGTAGTCCATGACCAACCGGAAAATCAGCACGATGAGGAAGCACATCAGCGCGATGTAGAAGACCTGCCCGACCACGCTCATGATCCGTGCTTCCCTCTCCCCTGTTTTCCATACGGTGTTCCCGGTCCTGCGTCTCAGCTCTGGTTGAAGAACCCGCCCTCTGCGATGCGGGCCTTGTCCTCCGCCGTGACATCGACGTTAGCAGGCGACAACAGGAACACCTTCTGCGTCACCCGCTCGATGCTGCCGTGGAGACCGAACACCAAACCGGCGGCGAAGTCGACAAGTCGCTTGGCGTCAGTATCGTCCATCTCCGTCAGGTTCATGATCACCGGGGTGCCCTCGCGGAAGTGTTCCCCGATGGTACGGGCCTCGTTGTAGGTCCGGGGGTGCAGCGTGGTGATCCGGTACGGCTCTCGTTCCGACACGACCTTGGGCATGATCACCGGGGCGTTCTTCTCCAGGCTCTGACGTTCTTGTGTGATGGACGCCACGGGGGCGATGCGCGCCGGACGCCCGGACTCCGAGGCGAGCGAGGCGGAATGCGGCGCCGGGTCACGAGGCGCCGGGGGCTGTACGACTCGTACCGGTTCGTCCCTTTGGGACAAGTGCGCCTGATGTGACTGGTGCGGCGGCTCATGCCGTCGCCGGTCCCGCTCGGGCTCCGGGTCGAGCTCGGGTTCGAAGTCGTCGTCGGGGTCGAATCCTCTGCCGTCGTACCCATCGTCCTCCACGAGGCCGAGGTAGACCGCCATCTTGCGCATCGCGCCGGCCATGCTCTGAGTCCTCCGCTCTGTGGTGGATCGGCTGACGAATTGCCAAGTGCCCGCGATCCACGAGGTCGTTATGCCCGCATTTGGCGGTAATGACCATATTTTCTGCTGTGGTCCGACTTCTTGGCGACGTTACCGGAGGCCGGGTCGGACTCCGAGTACCGCAGTACCGACGCGTACATGTGTCGCTCCGGCTGCCACAGCCTGTTCGAGATCCGAGCTCATCCCTGCCGAGACCATGTTCGCAGCCGGATGGGTCCGGCGCAGGACAGTCGACAAATCCATCAGCCGCTCGAACGCCTGTTGTTGACGTCCCGCGTACGCGCCGGTGAGCGGAGCGACGGTCATCAGCCCGTCGAACCGGAGTCCCGGGGACTGCGCGATGAGGTCGGCCAACTCCTCCACCCCGCCGACACCCACGCCTCCCCGCTCACCCCGGCCGCTCTCCTGCGCGTCCAGCGCGACCTGGACGAGGCATCCCACTTCGCGTTCCGCCAGCACCGCTTCCTTCGAGAGGGCCGCAACAAGGCGGGAACGGTCGACGGACTGCACGAAATCCGCGTAACCGACCACGGAACGCACCTTGTTGGTCTGCAATTGACCGACAAAATGCCACAACAGGGGCAGGTCCGAGCACTCCGCCCTCTTGGGCGCAGCGTCCTGGTCCCGGTTCTCCGCCACGTGACGCACACCGAGTTCCGACAGGATCCGCACATCACTGGCGGGATAGGTCTTGGTGACCACGATCAGGGTCACCTCTTCGCGCTCGCGCCCGGCGGCCGTGCACGCCGCCGTGATGCGCTCTTCCACTTTCGCCAGGTTCGCGGCGAGTTGCGCCTTACGGTCTGTCATGCCCCATCAGTCCAGCCAGACATAACCCGCGAGCCGCCCGGTAGTGCGGTCCCGTCGGTACGAGAAGTGGTCCCTTGATTCGAGCGTGCACACCGGCGACTGCTCGCGGTCGCGCACTCCGAGCCGTTCGAGCTGAGCGTGCACCCCGGCGGTCACGTCGACAGCGGGAGTCCCCCACCCGGTCTCGGAGTACGCCGCGGGTTCCACGGCGGCGACCTCGGCGCGCATCGCGTCCGGCACCTCGTAGCACCGTCCACAGACCGCGGGTCCGGTGCGGGCGACGATCCTGGCCGGGTCGGCGCCGAGTTCCACCATGGCCCGTACGGCCGCGGGAACCACGCCGGCGACCATGCCGGGCCGTCCCGCGTGCGCGGCGGCCGCCACACCGGCGACGGGGTCGGCCAGCAGGACGGGCGTGCAGTCGGCGGTGAGGACGGCGAGCGCGAGCCCTCGCCGCGCCGTGACGATCGCGTCGACGGCGGGGATCTCCGAGGCGCCCCAGGGCTCCTCGACGACCGCCACGTCCGGCCCGTGCACCTGGTTCATCCAGACGACCCGGGCCGCGTCGAGCCCGAGTGCCTTGGCGGCGAGTTCCCGGTTGGCGCGTACGGCGTCGGGGTCGTCGCCGACCGCCCCGCCGAGGTTGAGCTCCTCGTACGGAACGGCGCTCACCCCGCCCCACCTGTCGGTGAAGGCGAAGTGGGCGCCGCTCACGGTGCTCGCGGCGGAGCGCTGTCCTATCACTTCAGGAAGTCCGGCACGTCCAGTTCCTCGGCCGCGCTGTCCGAGTAGGAGCGGGACGGCGGGACCGGCGGGGACACCGGCAGCTCGCTGACCGGCTCCGGGGCGGGCTCCGGAGCGGGCTCCTTGGGCGTGACGCTGCCGAGCGACCCGAAGGACGGGCGGCTCTCGGCGGGACGCGACGGGACAGGGTCGTCGCGTCGGGTCGCGGCCGAGCCGAGGACGTTCTCCCGCTTGGCCGGCGGCTGCCCGCCGTCGAAGCCGGCGGCGATGACGGTGACCCGCACCTCGTCGCCGAGGGCGTCGTCGATGACCGCGCCGAAGATGATGTTGGCCTCGGGGTGCGCCGCCTCGCTGACCAGCTGGGCCGCTTCGTTGATCTCGAACAGGCCGAGGTCGGAGCCGCCGGAGATGGACAGCAGGACGCCGCGGGCGCCGTCGATGGAGGCTTCCAGCAGCGGCGAGGAGATGGCCATCTCGGCCGCCGCCACCGCGCGGTCGTCGCCGCGGGCGGAGCCGATGCCCATGAGAGCCGAACCGGCCTCGGACATCACGGACTTGACGTCGGCGAAGTCGAGGTTGATCAGACCGGGCGTGGTGATCAGGTCGGTGATGCCCTGGACGCCGGACAGCAGGACCTGGTCCGCCGACTTGAAGGCGTCGAGGACCGAGACCTGGCGGTCCGAGATGGACAGCAGCCGGTCGTTCGGGATGACGATGAGGGTGTCGACCTCTTCGCGGAGTTCCGCGATGCCGTCCTCCGCCTGGTTGGCGCGGCGCCGGCCCTCGAAGGTGAACGGGCGGGTGACCACGCCGATGGTGAGGGCGCCCAGTGAGCGGGCGATGTTGGCCACGACGGGCGCGCCGCCGGTGCCGGTGCCGCCACCCTCGCCGGCCGTCACGAAGACCATGTCGGCCCCCTTGAGGACCTCCTCGATCTCCTCACGGTGGTCCTCGGCGGCCTTGCGGCCGACTGCCGGGTTGGCTCCGGCCCCGAGGCCGCGGGTGAGTTCCCGGCCGACGTCGAGCTTGACGTCGGCGTCGCTCATCAACAGCGCCTGAGCGTCGGTGTTGATGGCGATGAACTCGACGCCCTTGAGACCGACCTCGATCATCCGGTTGATGGCATTGACACCACCGCCGCCGACACCGATGACTTTGATGACTGCGAGGTAGTTCTGCGGTGCTGCCACGTCGAAGGCCTCTCGCCTCGAGTTACGTGTCGTCGCCTCGCACGTTCGCGATCCGACGACTGATGCCGAATGGGACGGTCCGAACGCCGACCCGAACCCTAACGCTGAAGTTTAGGGTTACCAGTGTGTCTGTTCCTTGGACTCTTCCGAACAGGACACTAAGTCGACAAGTGGCGCGCGTTCAACGAACACGCCGAACCTCCCGTTTTTCTTTTCACCCTATGTGATCAGGCTCGACACTGCCCAACCAGGGTGCTGGCCTGCATCGATGCGAGTCAACTGCCCGACGATGCGGGGGCAGTGGGGGCACTTACGTCGAAGTGCCGGGCCCCGGAATCGGCTTTCATGAGAGCAAGGAGCGTCCTGGCCTTCGCCCGGCCCTTCTCGGCGCTGCCCCACTCGACGGTCCGGCCGCCGCTCAACTCCAGCGAGACGGCGTCGTAGGAACGGACCTTGACGGTACGGGTGTCACGGGCGACTTCGTCCGGGATGTCCCGCGCGATCCGCACCGCCTCGCGTACGAGACGGTCGGCAGGGAAGCGGCGCGCCGCGGCGCGCTTCGACACCGTCAACTCCAGGACGGGCACACCCTTCGGAGCGGCGGAAACCGTGGCGAACCGGACGCCCCCGGCGTCCACTTCGACGAATTTCGTGCCTTTTCTGACCATCAGGACCGGAGTCCGTTCGGTCACGCGCAGGCCGATTCCGTGCGGCCAGGACCGGAAGACCTCGACCGAGTCGATCCGGGGCAATTCCCTCAGCAGCCGCGCCTCGATCGCGTCCGTGTCGACGGAGACCAGCGGGGATCCGACCGGTACACCGGCAGCCTCCCGCACCTGCGCGACGGTCAGGACCCGCGTCCCGGAGACGGACACGCGCTCCGTGCGCAGCCAGGCGGAACCGTAGAGGATCCACACCGCGGCGGCCCCGGCCAACACCACAACGAGCAAAAGGACGATGAGCCTACGAAGGCGGCGGAGCCGCCCAGTGAGGGGCGGCCGGGGCGGGCCGGACTCCAGCTTCTGCCGTTCACCGCGCTCGGCGGTCGTCGGTCCGGCCACGCTCCCTGCCTTCCCTCGTGCGGTCCTAGCGGTGGCGCGAGGCGATCGCCTCGTACACCATGCCGACGAGCAGGTCGTCGGCGTCACGGCGGCCGAACTCGCTGGCGGCGACGGACATCTCGTACAGCCTGTGCGGGTCCGCGAGCACGGGCAGCACGTTCTGCTGCACCCACTGCGGGGTCAGCTCCGCGTCGTCGACCAGCAGTCCGCCGCCCGCCTTGACCACCGGCTGGGCGTTCAGCCGCTGTTCGCCGTTGCCGATGGGCAGCGGGACGTAGGCGGCGGGCAGTCCGACGGCGGAGAGCTCGGCAACGGTCATCGCGCCCGAGCGGCAGAGCATCATGTCGGCCGCGGCGTACGCGAGATCCATCCGGTCCACATACGATACCGGGATGTACGGGGGCATTCCCGGCATCTGCTGCACCTGCGGCAGTTCATTCTTCGGACCCACCACGTGCAGGATCTGGATCCCGGCCTGCTGGAGGTACGGAGCCGCCTGCTGGACCACCTCGTTGAGGCGACGGGCGCCCTGCGAGCCGCCCGACACGAGCAGCGTCGGCAGGTTCGGGTCGAGCCCGAACGCGGCGCGCGCCTCGGGCCGTACGGCGGCCCGGTCGAGGGTGGCGATGGAGCGGCGCAGCGGGATGCCGATGTAGCGGGCCCCGCGGAGCTTGCTGTCGGGCGTGGAGACGGCCACCTGGGCCGCGTACCGCGATCCGATCTTGTTGGCGAGGCCGGGGCGGGCGTTGGCCTCGTGGACGATGATCGGCACGCCGAGGCGCTTGGCCGCCAGGTAGCCGGGCAGCGCCACATAGCCGCCGAAGCCGACGACCGCGTCCGCCTTGGTCCGCTCCATGATCTGCTCGACGGCCTTGATCGTGCCGCGCAACCGTCCCGGGACGGTGATCAGTTCGGGGGTGGGCTTGCGCGGCAGCGGTACGGCCGGGATCAGCGCGAGTTCGTAGCCGCGCTCGGGTACGAGCCGGGTCTCCAGTCCGCGTTCCGTGCCCAGGGCCGTGATTCCCACGGTCGGGTCCTGCCTGCGCAGGGCATCCGCGAGGGCGAGCGCGGGCTCGATGTGGCCGGCGGTCCCCCCGCCGGCGAGTACGACATGCACCGAAATTCACCGCTCTCCGGACGAACGCGCCGCAGAGGCACGCCGTCGCATCGTGTTCCATCTCCGGGGCCCCGCGGCCCTTGCGGACTCTCTCACCGCATCCCGCTTTCTGCCAAAGCGGGGTTGCCGCATCGCGAGAGCCGCCCGCGCAGCGGGGTCCTCACGCGCGAAGGCGATCAGCAACCCGATGGCGAACATGGTCGGCAGCAGGGCGGAACCCCCGTAGGAGAACAGCGGGAGCGGGACACCGGCGATCGGCAGCAGACCGAGCACCGCACCGATGTTGATCACGGCCTGCGCCGTGATCCAGGTGGTCACGCCTCCCGCGGCATACCTCACGAAGGGGTCCTCCGTGCGTCCGGCCACGCGGATACCCGCATAGCCTAGAGCCGCGAACAGGGCGAGCACCGACAGCGTCCCCGCGAGGCCCAGTTCCTCCCCGGTGATGGCGAAAATGAAGTCGGTGTGCGCTTCGGGCAGTTGGCCCCATTTCTCCACACTGGCCCCGAGGCCGGAGCCGAAGAGTCCGCCGGAGGCGAGTGCGTAGATGCCGTGCACGGCCTGCCAGCAGGTGTCGTGCGGCCCCGGCTCGGTCGCGCCGATGCAGGCCAGCCTGGACATGCGGTTGGGGCTCGTCCTGATGAGGAGGAAGCCGATCGCCAGGGCGACGGAGAGCACGCCCACGAACAGCCGGGTGGGCGCCCCGGCCAGCCACAGCAGCCCGAACAGGATGGCCGTGAGGATGATCGCCGTGCCCATGTCGCCGCCCAGCATGATCAGGCCGAGCAGCATGAAGGCGGCGGGCACGAGCGGAACCAGCATGTGCTTCCACTGGGTCAGCAGCCGCTTGTCCTGTTTGCGGGCGAGCAGATCGGCTCCCCAGAGCACGAGCGCGAGCTTGCCGAACTCGCTGGGCTGGATCTGGAACGAGCCGCCCAGCGAGATCCAGTTCTGGTTGCCGTTGACCGAGAGACCTATCCCGGGCACCTGCACCAGAACCATCATGAAGACGGCGCCCGCCAGGATCGGGTAGGCCAGCGCCCGGTGCAGTTTCACCGGCATCCGGGAGGCGGCGAACAGCAGCACACCGCCGATCAGGGCGGCCAGGAACTGCTTGCGGAAGAAGTACGAACCGGGCAGCGAGAGCTGGAGCGCCGTGATCTGCGAGGCCGAGTAGACCATCACGAGCCCCAGCACGGTGATCAGCAGGCTGCCGCCCAGGATCAGGTAGTACGCCGTCAGCGGCCGGTCCCAGGCCTTGCGGGCGCGCAGGTAGAGACGGCGTACGGGGTTGTCGCGCGGCACCCCGGCGGGTGGACGGCCGGCCCGCCGCACGGGAGGGCGGCCGGTGCGGCTAGTCGGCATCGGAGTCTTCGGTCCACAGCGATGTCACGCGTGCGTCCCTCCCTGGTTCGCCCGGCCAGGCAACCGGGTCAGGCGCCGAGTTCGCGGACCGCCTCCGCGAACGCGTCACCGCGCTTGTTGTAGTTGGCGAACATGTCCATCGAAGCGCAGGCCGGGGCCAGCAGCACGGTGTCCCCCGGCTCGGCGAGCCTCCTGGCCTCCTGGACAGCCGCGAGCATCGCCCCAGTGTCGGTCCGGTCGAGGTCGACGACCGGTACCTCGGGGGCGTGTCGCGCCAGGGCTTCACGGATCAGCGCGCGGTCCGCGCCGATCAGGACGACGCCCCGCAGCCGCTTCGCCGACCGGGCGACGAGCTCGTCGAAGGCCGCGCCCTTGGCGAGCCCTCCGGCGATCCACACGATCGACTCGTAGGCCGCCAAGGAGGCTTCCGCGGCATGCGTGTTGGTGGCCTTGGAGTCGTCGACGTAGGCGACCTCGTCCACGTCGGCCACGTGCGCGATGCGGTGCGCGTCCGGGGTGAAGTCCCGCAGCCCGTCCCGTACGGCCCGGGGAGGCACCCCGAAGGCGCGCGCGAGGGCCGCCGCGGCAAGGGCGTTGGCGATGTTGTGCGGGGCGGGCGGAGTGACGTCGGAGACCTCCGCCAGCTCCTGGGCGTTCTTCTGCCGGTTCTCGACGAAGGCGCGGTCGACCAGGATGCCGTCCACGACGCCGAGTTGGGAGGGCCCCGGGGCGCCGAGGGTGAAGCCGACGGCGCGGCAGCCCTCCTCGACGTCCGCGGCGCGCACCAGGTCCTCGGTGGCCTTGTCGGCCACGTTGTAGACGCACGCGACCCGATTGCCCTCGTAGATACGGCCCTTGTCGGCGGCGTACGCCTCCATGGAGCCGTGCCAGTCGAGATGGTCGGGCGCGAGGTTCAGCACGGCCCCGGAGTGGGCGCGCAGCGAGGGCGCCCAGTGGAGCTGGTAGCTGGAGAGTTCGACCGCGAGGACGTCGTACTTCTCCTCGCCGAGGACGGCGTCGAGGAGGGAGACCCCGATGTTTCCGACCGCCGCCGTGCGCAGGCCCGCCGCCTTCAGGATGGAGGCGAGCATCTGGACGGTCGTGGTCTTGCCGTTGGTGCCGGTGACCGCGAGCCAGGGGGCCGGCTCCCTGCCGTCCAGCTCCCGCAGCCGCCAGGCGAGTTCGACGTCGCCCCAGACCGGGACGCCCGCCTCGGCGGCCGCGGCGAACAGCGGCTTGTCCGGCTGCCAGCCGGGCGCGGTCACGATGAGCTCGGTGCCCTCGGGCAGGGTCGCGCCGTCACCGAGGCGCACGGTGACGCCGAGCGCCTCCAGCTCCACGGCCTGCGCACGGGCCCGGTCGTCGTCGCCGTCGTTGACGACCGTGACGAGCGCTCCGAGGCCGTGCAGGACCTTGGCCGCCGGGATTCCCGAGACGCCGAGGCCGGCGACGGTGACGCGCTTCCCCTGCCAGTTGGTCACTTCTTGGCTGCCCATCCTGCGTAGAAGAGGCCGAGTCCGACGATCACGCAGATACCCTGGATGATCCAGAATCGGACCACCACAAGGACTTCGGACCAGCCCTTGAGTTCGAAGTGGTGCTGAAGCGGGGCCATGCGGAAGACACGCTTCCCGGTCAGCTTGAAGGAGCCGACCTGGATGACCACCGACATGGTGATGAGGACGAACAGGCCGCCCATGATGGCCACCAGCAACTCGGTGCGGGAGAGGATGGCCAGGCCGGTGAGGACACCGCCGAGGGCGAGCGAACCCGTGTCGCCCATGAAGATCTTGGCGGGCGACGTGTTCCACCACAGGAAGCCCAGGCAGGCACCCATCAGGGCGGAGGCCACCACGGCCAGGTCGAGCGGATCGCGCACCTCGTAGCAGGCACCCGGGTTGGTCAGGGTGATCGCGTTGGCGCAGGACTCCTGGAACTGCCAGACGCCGATGAACGTGTAGGCGCCGAAGACGAGGACGGAGGCGCCGGTGGCGAGACCGTCGAGGCCGTCGGTGAGGTTCACGCCGTTCGACATCGCGAGGATCATGAAGAGCGCCCAGAGCACGAACAGCACCGGGCCGATCTTCCAGCCGAAGTCGGTGATGAACGACAGCCTGGTGGAGGCCGGGGTGTTGTTCCGGTTGTCGGGGAACATCAGGGCCAGCACCGCGAAGGAGATGCCGACGATCAGCTGTCCTGCCATCTTCGCCTTGGCCCGCAGACCGAGCGAACGACGCTTGACGATCTTGATGTAGTCGTCCAGGAAGCCGACCATGCCCATGCCGAACATCAGGCCGAGGACCAGCAGACCCGAGTAGGTCGGCGGGTAGCCGGTGATGAGCTTGCTCAGGAAGTAGGCGGCGATCGTCGCCAGGATGAAGGCGATACCACCCATGGTCGGCGTACCGCGCTTGCTG
Organism: Streptomyces sp. NBC_00659; assembly: GCF_036226925.1. Classification (NCBI taxonomy): domain Bacteria; kingdom Bacillati; phylum Actinomycetota; class Actinomycetes; order Kitasatosporales; family Streptomycetaceae; genus Streptomyces; species Streptomyces sp. NBC_00659. The sequence continues at coordinate 2,842,389 of NZ_CP109031.1, forward strand.
GCGTGCTCGCGCGGGCCGTCGTCGCGGATGTACTGGCCGTAGCCCTTCTTGGCCAGCAGCTTGATCAGCAGCGGAGTGCCGGCCAGGGTCAGGAACAGACCGAGGACTCCCGCGAACAGGATCTGCTTCATCATCGGGCGGAAACCTCACCCTCGGTACCGTCGGCGAGCAGCGCGAGCGCCACCCGTTCCAGCCCGACGGACCTGGACGCCTTCACGAGCACGACGTCCCCTGGGCGCAGCTCGCTGCGCAACAGGTCGACAGCCGCCTGTGCGTCGGACACGTGCACCGACTCCTCACCCCACGAACCCTCGTTATATGCGCCCAGTTGCAGCCAGGACGCTTCCCTGCCCCCGACCGCGACGAGCTTGCCGACATTGAGCCGGACGGCAAGCCGTCCGACCGCGTCGTGCTCGGCGAGCGCCTCGTCCCCGAGCTCGGCCATCTGACCGAGCACCGCCCACGTACGACGTCCCTTGCCCATCGCCGCGAGCGCGCGCAGGGCGGCTCGCATGGACTCGGGATTCGCGTTGTAGGCGTCGTTGACGACCGTCACGCCGTCCGGACGCTCGGTGACCTCCATCCGCCAGCGGGAGAGGGAGCCCGCCTCGGAGAGCGCGCGGGCGATCTCGTCTGCGGACATGCCCAGCTCATGGGCGACGGCGGCCGCGGCGAGCGCGTTCGACACGTGGTGCTCACCGTACAGGCGCATGGTCACATCACTGCACCCGGAGGGTGTGCGAAGACTGAAGGAAGGCTGTCCGCTCTCCGTGAGCCGGACGTTCTCGGCCCGTACGTCCGCTTCGTCGGACTCTCCGAAGAGGATCACGCGCGCCTTCGTGCGCGACGCCATGGCGCGGACGAGGGGATCGTCGGCGTTCAGGATCGCGGCGCCGTCCTCGGGGAGGCTCTCGACGAGCTCGCCCTTTGCTTGCGCGATCTGTTCGCGGCCGCCGAACTCGCCGATGTGGGCGGTGCCGACGTTGAGGACGAGACCGATCCTCGGCGGGGTGAGCTCCGTCAGATAACGGATGTGGCCGATGCCGCGGGCGCCCATCTCCAGCACGAGGAACTTCGTCTCCTCGGTGGCGCTGAGCGCGGTGAGCGGCAGTCCGATCTCGTTGTTGAGGGAACCGGGGGTGAAGACGGTCGGCGCCTTGCTCCGCAGCACCTGGGCGATCAGGTCCTTGGTGCTGGTCTTGCCCGCGGAGCCGGTGAGGGCCACGAGGGTCGCGCCGAGGCGTTCCACGACATGGCGGGCGAGGGCGCCGAGAGCCGTCTGCACGTCGTCGACGACGATGGCGGGCACGCCGACGGGGCGGGACGCCAGGACGGCGGCCGCGCCGGCCGCGATCACCGCCCCGGCGTAGTCGTGCCCGTCCACGCGTTCGCCGACGAAGGCGACGAAGAGGCTGCCGGACTCCACTTCACGGGAGTCTCTGACGACCGGTCCGGTGACCTGTAGCGCCGGATCCGGTATGTCGTACGTCTGCCCGCCGACGACTGCTGCGATCTCGGCGAGAGAAAGGGCGATCACAAGTTCATCCCTGGGTCTGCTGGATAGCTTCGCGAAGCACCTGGCGGTCGTCGAAGGGACGCACCACCCCGGCGATGTCCTGGCCCTGCTCGTGGCCCTTGCCCGCGACCAGCACGGTGTCTCCCGGCTTTGCGCGCGCGACGGCCGCGGCGATGGCGGCGGCCCGGTCCTCGAAGACCTGGACCTCGCCGCGCTCGTGCGCCGGCACTTCGGCGGCGCCCGCGAGCATCATGGCGAGGATCGCGAGCGGATCCTCGGAACGGGGGTTGTCGGACGTGAGGACGGCGGTGTCGGCGAGCCGGGCCACGGCCGCGCCCATCGGCTTCCGCTTGGTCTTGTCACGGTCGCCGCCGCAGCCGAGCACCACGTGCAGGCTGCCCTCGGTCACCTTGCGCAGGGCGCGCAGGACGGATTCGACGGCGTCCGTCTTGTGGGCGTAGTCGACGACGGCGAGGTACGGCTGGCCCGCGTCCACGCGCTCCAGCCGACCCGGGACCCCCGGGACGGCGGCGACGCCGTCCGCGGCGGTCTGCGGGTCGAGTCCGGCGGCCGCGAGGGCGACGATCGCGGCGAGGGCGTTGGCCACGTTGAAGGGGCCCGCGAGCGGCGAGCGGGCGGTGATCCGCTCGCCCTTGGGGCCGACCGCGGTGAATGTCGAGTCCATCGGACCGACTTCGACGTTCTCGGCGCGCCAGTCGGCGTCCGGGTAGCCCTCGGCGGAAAAGGTGACGACCGGGACGGTGGCCTCCCCGGAGAGCCGGCGACCGTACTCGTCGTCGAGGTTCACGACGCCGAGCCGGCTGCGTCTGGCCGTGAACAGCTGCGCCTTGGCCTGGAAGTAGTCCTCCATGCCGGTGTGGAACTCCATGTGTTCCGGGCTGAGGTTGTTGAAGACGGCGACGTCGAAGACGCAGCCGTCGACGCGGCCGAGGACCAGTGCGTGGCTGGAGACCTCCATCGCGACGGAGTCGACCCCGCGCTCGCGCATGACGGCGAACAGGGCCTGGAGGTCGGTGGCCTCGGGTGTGGTGCGTTCCGACTTGATGCGCTCGTCGCCGATGCGCATCTCGACCGTGCCGATCAGGCCGGTGGAGTGGACCGTCTTCAGACCGCCCTCGATGAGATAGGCCGTCGTGGTCTTGCCGGAGGTGCCCGTGATGCCGATCTGGAGCAGATCGCGTCCCGGGTGGCCGTAGATGGTGGCCGCCAGCTCGCCCATCGATCCGCGCGGGTTCTCGACGACGAGGACCGGCAGACCGGTGGCCGCGGCGCGGTCGGCGCCGGTCGGGTCGGTGAGCACGGCGACGGCGCCGAGGCCGGCCGCCTGGGTCACGAAGTCGGCTCCGTGCAGACGGGCGCCGGGCAGGGCGGCGTACACGTCGCCGGGCCGCACCGCCCGGGAGTCATGGGTGATGCCCGTGACCCCGGCGTCGCTCGTCGGCCTCGCGGCGCCCAGCTGATCGGCCAGCTCCGCGACGGGGATGGCGGAGACGTGAACCGGACGCGGCGGCCCCGGATATGTCACAGGGACGCCCTTCTGGGTGGTTTGGGACTGATCAGCTTGTGGCACGGCGGTGAGCGTACCGGGCTCACCCCCGCCGGGGCGAAGCGAGGGCGCGGACGGGGTGTGAGGGGTGGGCTGGTTCCCGGGGTCCGGGGTGATCGTTGTCACGAGTGGTTCCTGGTCCGTTGTGCGTGAGGGCTGATCAGGGCGTGCGGTCGGAGGCGGTCACGGCGTGAACTCCACGGGCAGACGGGCGGCGTGCGCGCCGGTGGGCGGGACCTGAAGGGTCTTGAGGGCGAACTCCATCACCTGCTTGAAGACGGGTCCGCAGATCTGGCCGCCGTAGTAGCTGCCCTTCGTGGCGTTCTGGATCGCGCAGTAGACGGTGATCCGGGGCTTGTCGGCGGGGGCGAAGCCGGCGAAGGAGGAGGTGTAGCCGTGGTACTTCCCGGTGGCCGGATCCACGCGGTTGGCCGTACCGGTCTTGCCCGCGACCCGGTACCCGGGGATGCGCGCCCTGATGCCGGTGCCCTGCTTGTCGTCCACCACGGACTCCAGCATCTGGGCGAGTGTCTTCGCCGTCTTCTCGCTCACGACCCGGGTCTTCCTCGGCTCGGCGGCGGGTGTGAAGCGGCCGTCGGGCCCCTTCGTTCCGCGCACCAGGGTCGGTTCGACGCGGACGCCGCCGTTGGCGATCGTCGAGTAGACGGAGGCCGCCTGCATCGCGTTGATCGACACGCCCTGGCCGAAAGGGATCGTGTACTGCTGCGAGGTCGACCACTTGTCGGCGGGAGCGAGGATGCCCGCCGTCTCGCCGGGGAAAGCGAGCCCGGTCTGGCTGCCGATGCCGAACTTGCGCAGATACGAGTAGAGGACCTGGTTGGCCTGTTTCTGGGTCTTTCCGAGCTGGCCGGTCGCCAGGATGGTGCCGATGTTGCTGGACATGGCGAGCACGCCGTTGAGCGTGAGGTTCCAGGTCTTGTGGTCGACGTCGTCCTGGAAGAGCCGGTCGCCGCGGTGCAGCCGGTTGGGCACGACGACATGGGTCGCGGGGGTCGCCGCGTTCTCCTGGAGGACGGCGGCCATCGACATCACCTTGGCGGTGGAACCGGGCTCGTACGCGTCCTGGAGCGCCGCGTTGCCCATGGCCGCCGCGTTGGCCTGGGTGAGGTCGTTGGGGTCGAAGCCGGGCGCGTTGGCCATGGCGAGGATCTGGCCGGTCCTCGTGTCCTGCACTATCACGTAGCCGCGGTCCGCCCTGGACTTCTTCACCTGCTCGCTGATGGCGTCCTGCGCGGCCCACTGGATGTCCCGGTCGATGGTGAGCTCGACGTCGGAACCGGCCACGGCCGGTGTCTCGGTGGAACCCACGGTCGGCACCTGACGGCCCCCGGACTGGGCGTAGCGGATCTTGCCGTCCTTGCCGGTGAGCTCCTTGTCCAGCTGCTGCTCGACGCCTCCGGCGCCCTTGCCCTCGGCGTTGACCCAGCCCAGTATCCCGGCGGCGAGGTCGCCGTTCGGGTACACCCGCTTGCTGGCCGGTACTGCGAGGACGCCCGCGAGGACGTTGACCGTGCTCCGGTCGGTCTCGGCCTTGGTCCCGAGGGTGCTCTTGAGGTCCTTGATCTGCTGCCAGACCTGGGGGGTGCGGCGGTGCGCGAGGAGGACGTAGCGGGTGTTCGCCGTCCGCAGTTTCCTGGCGACGGTGTCGACGTCCTGGCCGATGATCGGGCCGAGGAGTGCGGCGGCCTGTTCGGGCGCGTCCCCCACCTTGGTGGCCTCGCGGGTGAACATCGTCGGGTCCGCGGTGATGTCGTACGCGTCCACGCTCGTCGCCAGCTCGACGCCGTCCCGGTCGGTGATCCCGCCGCGCTCGGCGGCCAGGGTGCGCCCGACGTAGCGGTTCTGCTCGGCCTTGGCGGCGTAGGTGCCCGCGTCCACGGCCTGCACCTGGAGCAGCCGTACGACGAACGCGATCATCACCAGCGTCAGGGCGAGGCTGACCATGCGCAGACGGGGGCGCGGGCTGCCGAGCCGGATGAGACGCGGGCCGTCGGAACGGTTCGCGGCCGGGCGGCGTGCCGGGCGGGCACCCGGCCCCGGACGGTTCCGGCCGGCGGGTCGCGCGGGCCTGGCGGGGCCGGGCACCCGGCGGCGCGGCGGTTCCCTGTCGGACACTTCCGTCACCTGCCAGGGGTTGTGGGGGGCTGTGTGGACGCTCCCGCGGAGCGCTGCCGCGAGCCGGGAGCCGGTGTCGCGCCGGGCGCCGGACCCGCGGCCCGGCTCGGGGTACGGGCCGGGGAGGGGGCGAGGGCCTCGGGCGGGGTGATCACCGGGGCGCGCGCGGCGGATCCGGCGGCTCCGGGAACGCCCTTGACCTTTCCGTCGGGGCCGAGGAAGGCCGGATCGCCGCCGGGGACCATGCCGAGTTCGCGGGCGCGGCGCTGGAGGGCGTCGGGGGCCGAGTAGGAGTCCACGTCCCGCTGGAGGGCCTGTTCCTCGTCGGTCAGGCTCTTGGTCTCCTTCTGGAGGTCGTCGAGGCGGAACGCGCCTTCGCTGAGCGCCGAGTTCAGCACGAGGAGCCCGATGAGGCCGCCGCCGAGGAGAAGGACGACCAGGAGGACGAAGGGGGTGCGGGCCGCCTGCCCGGCCCCGGCCGGGAGGAGCCGCGCGAGCCGGGCGGCCCGTCCCCTGAGTTCGGGTCTGCCGCTCACGCGCCCTCCCTGTGGCTCTGGTGCGCCGCCTTCACGGGTGCTCCATGGGTCCGGTTCCCCTATTCACGAAACCACCGTGCGTCCGGTTCCCGGGCCCGGGGAACCGGCGCGGGTCCGGATGCCCGGTCCCCGAAGGCCGGCGGGTCCGGGAATCGGGCCCACGGCGTCGCGCGAGCCCGGGTTTCCGCCTCACGGCCCCTCCTTCTCCCCGCGCCTCACTCGGCGGACTCCTCGCGGATGCGCTCCGCTCCCCTCAGCCGGGCGGGAGCGGCCCGCCGGTTCTCGGCGACCTCTTCCTCGGTGGGAAGTTCGGCACCGCGGGTGAGGAGCTTGAGCCGGGGCTGGTAGCGCTCGGGGACCACCGGCAGTCCGGGCGGCGCGGTGTTGGCGGCGCCGGCCGCGAACACCTGCTTGACCAGCCGGTCCTCCAGCGAGTGGTACGACAGCACGGCGATGCGGCCGCCGACGGCGAGGGCCTTCACGGCCGCGGGAATCGCCCTCTCCAGGACACTCAGTTCGCCGTTGACCTCGATGCGCAGCGCCTGGAAGGTGCGCTTGGCGGGGTTGCCGCCGGTGCGCTTGGCCGCCTGGGGCAGCGCGTCACGGATCAGCTCGACGAGCCGCGCGCTGTTGGTGAAGGGCTCCTTGTCGCGCTCGCGCACGACCGCGGAGACGATCCGCTTGGCCTGCTTCTCCTCGCCGTACGCCCGCAGGATCCGCACCAGTTCACCCGGCGGGTAGGTGTTGAGCACCTCGGCGGCGCTCATGCCGGTCGTCTGGTCCATGCGCATGTCGAGCGGGGCGTCCTGCGCGTACGCGAACCCCCGGTCGGCCTCGTCGAGTTGCATGGACGAGACACCGAGGTCGAACAGGACGCCCTGGACGCGCGGGATGTCCAGACGGTCGAGCACGTCGGGCAGTTCGTCGTAGACGGCGTGCACCAGGGCGGCGCGGTCACCGTAGGGGGCGAGCCGCTCTCCGGAGAGGCGCAGCGCCTCCTTGTCACGGTCCAGGGCGACGAGCCGCACTCCGGGGAACCGGGTGAGCAGTGCCTCGCTGTGACCGCCGAGCCCGAGCGTGCAGTCGACGACCACGGCTCCCGGCTCGGCGAGGGCCGGGGCCAGCATGTCCAGGCACCGCCGGAGCATGACCGGGACGTGTCGGCTCTGTCCCTCCGGTCGCCCGCTGTCACCCTCGTCGGGAAGCGCTTCGCGCCCTTTCATTCCGGGCCCTCTCAGGTCCGGCGCGGCCGTACGCACCGCCGGGTCCCCACCCGCTCGGGAAGGGGAGGCCTGCCGGCGCCGGATGAATGGCGTCAGCCGACCGGGAGCAGGAGGAGGCCGAGCCGTACGTACGCGCTGCGCACGCGGGGAAACTCCGGAAAGTCGCCGGGTCTCCTGGGGAAAACAGTCCAACGGGGAGAGCCTCGCCTCCCGCTTCGCGTCACTTTAGTCCACGGTGTCGCGCGGTCAACCAACTGGCTTGCGCGTCGCGGACGGCGCTCGGACCGAAGCCGCGGATCCGGAAGAATCATCCGAACGTGCACGTCGTCACCGCCCGTGTGGATTACCTCACAACAAGCCGCGATGGCATTCTTTGTCCCCTCTCACAACAGGACCGGCCCAAGCGTGACCAGTAACGTCACAGGTATGTCGACTTCCGCATCTGTTCCCGCCGAACCCGAAGACGTCATAGACGACGAGCGCACGGTCACCGACCGACTCGTCGACGCGAACGGGAAATACGCCGCCGCCTTCTCCGACCCGGGAATGGACGCCCACCCCGTGCTGCGGGTCGCCGTGGTCGCGTGCATGGACGCCCGTCTCGACCTGCACGCCGCGCTCGGCCTGCAGCTCGGCGACTGCCACACCATCCGCAACGCGGGCGGCGTGGTCACCGACGACGTGATCCGCTCCCTCACCATCAGCCAGCGCGCCCTCGGCACCCGCAGCGTGGCCCTCATCCACCACACCGGCTGTGGCCTGGAATCCCTCACGGAGGAGTTCCGGCACGACCTGGAGATGGAGGTCGGCCAGCGCCCCGCCTGGGCGGTCGAGGCCTTCCGGGACGTCGAGCAGGACGTACGGCAGTCGATGCAGCGCGTGCGCACCTCCCCTTTTCTGGTGCACACCGACGACGTACGGGGCTTCGTCTTCGACGTCACGACGGGTCTGCTGCGGGAGATCGACCCCTCCTGACGGGCCCCTCCGGAGCTCCCGGTCGCCGGTCCTCCGCAGCTCGTGGGACCCTCTCTGCACCAAAACCCCGGCTGTCCGGCGCCCAAAGAGCCGCAAGAACTGACATATCGCGGCCACTTGTCCACAGGCGGATGACACGAACCGGTAACGGCAACAAGAATGCGGGTGTGGCGTCACGCGGAACCTTCGCGCGTGGTGCCCGTGTTTCGGGGTGGGCCGGTCCGCACAGGGCGTCGGCCCGAAGGGCCTAGGAGGGCCGGGTGACGACCTATGACGATCGAGCGAGCCTCACAGATCTGACCGCCACTGCGGAGCGTGTCCGCAGTTCGGTGGAAAGAGTGATCGAAGGCAAGCCAGAGGTCGTACGGCTTTCGCTGACCGTGCTGCTCGCCGAGGGCCATCTTCTGATCGAGGATGTCCCGGGCGTCGGCAAGACCATGCTCGCCAAGGCGCTGGCACGTTCCATCGACTGCTCGGTGCGGCGCATCCAGTTCACGCCCGACCTGCTGCCCTCGGACATCACGGGTGTGTCGATCTGGGACCAGCAGCGCCGGGACTTCGAGTTCAAGCCGGGCGCGATCTTCGCGCAGATCGTGATCGGCGACGAGATCAACCGCGCCTCGCCGAAGACGCAGTCCGCGCTGCTGGAGTCGATGGAGGAGCGCCAGGTCACCATCGACGGGCAGACCTACGAACTGCCCAGCCCGTTCATGGTGGTGGCCACCCAGAACCCGGTCGAGATGGAGGGCACCTACCCTCTGCCGGAGGCCCAGCGCGACCGCTTCATGGCCCGTGTCTCCATCGGCTACCCCAGCGCGGAAGCCGAACTGCAGATGCTGGACATCCACGGCGGCGTGAGCCCGCTGGACGACCTCCAGCCTGTCGCCCACGCCCACGACATCGTGAAACTGATCGACGCGGTCCGCACCGTCCATGTCGCCGACCCGGTGCGCCGCTACGCGGTGGACCTCGTGGCGGCCACGCGCACCCACCCCGACCTGAGACTCGGCGCCTCACCGCGTGCCACGCTGCATCTGCTGCGCGCCGCGAAGGCGTCCGCCGCTCTCAGCGGCCGGGATTTCGCGCTGCCGGACGATGTGCAGGCGCTCGCCGTCGCGGTCCTGGCCCACCGCCTGCTGCCCACGGCCCAGGCGCAGTTGAACCGCCGCACGTCCGAGCAGGTCGTGCTGGAGATCCTCCAGCGCACCCCGGTGCCCGCCGCTCCCCAGCAGTCCGGCCTCTCGATGGGCCGGGGCGCGCCCACGTTCGGTCAGCAGCCGCCCCGGAGGCTGTGATGACGCAGGCGAGCACGGAGCACACCGCCGAGGGGGACAAGGGCGGGCTGCGCACCGCGCTCGCCGGGCTCACGACACGCGGTCGCTCGTTCCTGGCCGCCGGTGTGGCCGCCATGATCTGCGCGTACGTGCTGGGGCAGAACGATCTGCGCCGGGTCGGCCTGCTCCTCGCGATCGTGCCGCTGCTCTGCGCGGCCGTGCTGTACCGCACCCGCTACCGGGTCGCGGGCAGCCGCAGGCTCTCCCCCGGGCGCGTGTCCGCGGGCTCCGAAGCCCGCGTGCATCTGCGCATGGACAACATCTCGCGGCTGCCCACCGGCCTGTTGATGCTCCAGGACAAGGTTCCCTACGTCCTCGGTCCGCGCCCCCGCTTCGTGCTGGACCGGGTGGAGGCGGGCGGCCGCCGCGAGGTGTCCTACCGGGTCCGCTCGGACCTGCGCGGCCGCTATCCGCTCGGCCCGCTGCAACTGCGGCTGACCGACGCGTTCGGCATGTGCGAGCTGACCCGCGACTTCTCGGCGTACGACACCCTGACCGTCATACCGCGCGTGGAGACGCTGCCATCGGTGCGGCTGACCGGCGACGCGAAGGGGTACGGCGACGGGCGCCAGAGCTCGCTCACCCTGGCCGGCGAGGACGACATCATTCCGCGCGGGTACCGCTACGGCGACGACCTGCGCCGTGTGCACTGGCGGCTGACCGCCCGCTACGGCGAGCTGATGGTCCGCCGCGAGGAACAGCCCCAGCGCTCCCGCTGCACCGTGCTGCTGGACACCCGGGGCATCGCCTTCCAGGGCGTGGGACCCGACTCGGCCTTCGAATGGGCGGTCTCGGGAACGGCGTCCACGCTGCTGCACATGCTCGAACGGAGCTTCTCGGTACGCCTTCTGACGGACACCGGCAGTTCGGTGCCCGGCGAGAGCGCCGACGGGTTCGCGGGCGCGAGCCAGGAGTCGGCGGACGCGGCGGGGATGATGATGGACACGCTCGCCGTCGTCGACCACTCGGACGGCACGGGCCTGTCCCGGGCGTACGAAGTGCTGCGCGGCGGCGACGAAGGACTGCTGATCGCCTTTCTCGGCGATCTCGACGAGGAGCAGGCGGACGTGCTCGGCAAGATGCGCCAGCGCAGCGGCGGGGCCATCGCCTTTCTGCTGGACAGTGAGTCCTGGGTGCGGGAGCCGGCCGAGGCGCCCGGCCCGCCGGTCGAGCGCACGGACCCGCTGCGCATGCTGCGCGAGGCGGGCTGGACCGCCGTGAGGGTGCCGCGGGGGGTGTCGCTCGCCGAGCTGTGGCGCGAGGCGGACCGTCAGCGCACGCATGCGGCGTCGACGGGTACTACCGCGGGGGATGGTGGCGTATGAGCGGGCGGGCCCGATTGGCGCTGTGGGCGTGGGCGGCCACGGTGATGACGTCGAGCGCGCTGCTGCCGCTGGTGAGCCCGGAGACATGGATCTTCCAGGCGGCGTTCCTGCTGGCCTTGCAGACCGGCGTCGGGGCGCTGACCCGGCGGGTCCCGCTGGCCCGGCCGCTGACCGTGGCGGCGCAGGCGCTGGCGACGCTGATGCTGCTGACGCTGGTCTTCGCCCGGGAACAGGCCCTCGCCGGGATCGTCCCCGGGCCCGAGGCCTTCCAGCACTTCTCGGCGCTGCTCCAGGCGGGCACCGACGACATCGGCAGGTACTCGATCCCGGCTCCGCTGTCGGACGGGATCCGGCTGATGGTGATCGGCGGCGTCCTGGTGATCGGACTCGTGGTGGACACCCTCGCGGTGACCTACCGCAGCGCCGCGCCCGCCGGCCTTCCGCTGCTCGCCCTGTACTCGGTCGCCGCGGGCCTCAACGGCGGCGCGGGCTGGCTGTGCTTCCTGCTCGCGGCGGTCGGCTATCTGATGCTGCTGCTGACCGAGAGCCGGGACCGGCTCTCCCAGTGGGGCCGCGTCTTCGGCGGAGCGGCCCGGGCACCCGGCCAGGAGTCCGCGAGCGGTGTCGTCGCGCCCGTCCGCTTCGGGCGGCGGATCGGGGCGGTCGCCGTGGTCGTCGCGCTGTTCGTGCCGTTCGTGCTGCCCGGGCTCGACGGCGGTCTGCTGGGCGGCGCGGGCCGGGGCATCGGCAACGGCCCCGGGGGCGGCACGATCGCCGCGGTGAACCCGCTGGTCTCGCTCCGCGACAGCCTGAACGTGGACGAGGACCGCACGGTCCTGACGTACCGCACGGACACCGCGGACACACAGAACCTGTATCTGCGGATCGTCTCGCTGGACGACTTCGACGGCACCGCGTGGAAGCCGGCGCAGCGCCACATCGTGGACGTGCCGAAGACGTTCCCGGCGCCGGCCGGTCTGGACGGCCAGGTCAAGCGGGCGGCGATCCGCACCCGGATCGCCGCGGCCGACTGGTACGCGCAGGACTGGCTGCCGATGCCGTATCCGGCCAGCAAGGTGGACATCAAGGGCAGGTGGCGCTACGAACCCGTGGGGCGCACCCTCGTCGGCGACCACGGACAGAACACCCGTGGCGTGCAGTACGAGGTCACGAGCCTGATGGTGGCGCCGACGGCGCAGCAGCTGGCGGGCGCCCCGGAGGCCTCGCCCGCGATGAGGCGCGAGTACACCCAGGTTCCGAAGTCGCTGCCCGCGGTGGTGGCGAAAACGGCCCGCAAGGTCACCGCGGGCTCGGCCAACCACTACGAGCAGGCGGTCAGGCTCCAGGACTACTTCGCGGTCAGCGGCGACTTCCGGTACAACACCCAGGTGCAGGCTGGCAGCGGCTCCGCCGCGATCGCGAACTTCTTGAAGGAGAAGGAGGGTTTCTGCGTCCACTTCTCCTTCGCGATGGCCTCGATGGCGCGCACCCTCGGGATTCCGGCCCGCGTGGCGGTCGGCTTCACCTCGGGGACCCCGCAGGCGGACGGTTCGATGGCGGTGGGACTGCGGGACGCGCATGCCTGGCCCGAGCTGTACTTCGAGGGCGTGGGCTGGACCCGTTTCGAGCCGACCCCGAGCCGGGGTTCGGTGCCGTTGTACACCCAGACGAACACGCCGGGCGCGGTCGAGTCCGCGGCCCCGAATCCGACGCTCTCGACGTCCCCCGCACCCTCGGTCGAACCGGCGGCGAGCGAGAGCTGCTCGCCCCAGCTGCGGAAGCTGGCAGCCTGCACGGAACAGTCCGCGGCGACGGCGCTCGGCCCCGCGGACGACGACGGGCCCATGACGGAGATCCTCCTGCTGACGCTGGCCGGGCTCCTGGTCCTGGGAATGCTGCTGCTGCCCATGCTGTGGCGGATGCGGGTACGGGCGGTCCGGCTCGGCGGCCACGGCCGCACCGAGGCGGACGTGGCGGCGTACACGCTGGGGGCCTGGTCGGAGGTCACCGATACGGCGTGGGACTACGGGATCGGGCCGACGGAGTCGCAGACACCGAGGATGACGGCCGAGCGGATCGTCGGGCTCGGGGAACTGGATCCGGAGGCCACGGCGGCGGTGTACCGGCTGGCCGTGGCCGTGGAGCTGGTTCTCTACGCTCCGCACCCCCGGCCGCCGGCGGGCCTCGCGAACGACGCGCGCCGGGTCGGGAAGTCCTTCAGGACGTCCGCGAGCGGTCCCGCGCGCCTGCGTGCTCTTCTCCTCCCCCGTTCGGCCGTCCGGATGATCTGGATGGCCTCGGCCGCCTGGGCAGCTCTGAGAACCCGGCTGTCCGCCCGTCGGCAGGCCCTGTTCCACCGCCCGTCACGCCAGAACGGCTGACGCGGACCGGCCCGGGTCCCTCCGCCAGGCTTGAGCGTTTCCCGGCCTGGCGGGGGCCGGCCTGGCGGGGGGCTGGCGCCACTGGACCGGCACCATGCGGCCGGCACCACGCGGTCGGCGCTTCGGGGTTGGTGCGCCGGGCTTGGTGCTTCAAGGGCCGGTGCTTCCGGGGCTTCGGCCGCGCATACGCGTGAAGGGGCGTCCACCCGGATGCGGGTGGACGCCCCTTCACGCGTATGTCTGCGGCGGCGAAGCCGGAGGCTCAGTTGCCGCCCTGCTCGTCGCGACGACGCTGCCAGCGCTGCTCGATGCGGTCCATCATGGAACGGCGTTGCCGGCTCTGCCGACGAGCTGCGGGCGAGCCCGGCACGGTCGGCTGCTCACCCGGCTTGGGAGCTTTGCGCCAACCGGTGACGGCGAGCACCGCACAGCTCAGCATGACGAGGAAGCCCACCACGCTCAGCCAGATCTGAACCGCGACCATTCCAGCCATGAGGAGCGCAATACCAACCAGGAAGCCGACGACCGCCTGGTAGACCCGTCGCCGGGTGTACGTACGCAGCCCGCTTCCCTCAAGCGCTGTCGCGAACTTGGGATCTTCGGCGTACAGCGCTCGCTCCATCTGCTCGAGCATTCGCTGCTCGTGCTCCGAGAGCGGCACGGAGTCCTCCTCATCGTGCAGTCGCCGGGGCGACCGGGGGTCCCCTTCAGGATAGGCAGGGAATCGGCCCCGTGAAACCCGCCCTCTACGCCAATTCACCGACCGGAACCCTTCATGGCGCCCCGATGCGCTGAGGCGTGCATTCCCCAGCGAACGGTCCGTCATGCCGGACGGTCTCCCCCGATCATACGGCGCCGAGCACTCGATCGGGTGGTCTGTGGTGTACTCCATCCGCCGCCGAGCCCCTGATCAGCGCCGCACCGGGGGGCCGCTCAGTCCTCCGTGGCCTCTCGGGCCTCACCGAGCACATGGAGCTGCGTGGCCACGGAGTGGAACGCGGTCAGCTCGGCCGCCGCCGCCTCCAGCTTCAGCAGTGCCTCCAGCGCACCCGGCTCGGTGTCCACCAGGACCCCCGGCACCAGGTCCGCGAAGACCCGTACGCCGTGCACGGCGGCGACGTGCAGGCCGGCGCCCGCGACCAGGGAGGTGAGCTGGTCGGCGGTGAACCGGTGCGGAACGGGATCACTCTCGCCCCAGCGTCCGTCCGGGTCGTCGAGCGCGTGCCGGGCCTCCTTGAAGTGCCCGGCGAGGGCGCGGGCCAGCACGGCACCGCCCAGGCCCGCGGCGAGGAGGCTGAGCACACCCTCGGGGCGCAGCGCGTCCACGACGTTGCGGACGCCCTCGGCCGGATCGTCCACGTACTCGAGGACGCCGTGGCACAGCACGGCGTCGTAGCGGCCTCGCTCGACCACGTCGAAGAGGCCGTGGGCGTCGCCCTGGACACCCTGCACGCGGTCGGCGACGCCGGCCTCGGCGGCGCGCCGCTCCAGCGCGAACAGCGCGTTCGGGCTGGGGTCGACGACGGTGACACGGTGGCCGAGGCGGGCCACGGGCACGGCGAAGTTGCCACTGCCGCCGCCCGTGTCGAGTACGTCGAGCGACTCCCGCCCAGCGGCCTTGACCTGACGGTCCAGGGCGTCCCTCAGGACCTCCCAGACCACGGCGGTACGGAGAGAAGCGCGGGGGCGCATCGGGTCCGACACGGCAGTTGACTCCTCGGCGCGGCACCGCCTGTTGAAACGGCGGAGCGATCTTCGGGCCTCCCGGCGGGGAGGCAGCAGGCGCCTCCACCCTATTGCCTCCGCCACCGTGACCGGCCCTCCGTCTCACGCGCGCCGGATCACGCGAGGCGCGCACGCCGGATCGCCCGCCCGTCCGGGGTTCCCTCCCGTCAACCCGCGTCCGGAACCTCCCTGTCCGCGCCGTCCGTCCGGTCCCGGTCCCGGCTCTGGTCCCGGTCTCCGTCCTGGCGCGGCTGGGGCAGCACGGGCTGCAACGCCAGCATCCGCTCGACCAGGCGCAGGAACATGGCGACGTCGCGTATCAGGTCGTCGGCGTCACGGGTCGTGGCCGCCCCCTGGATGCCGGCCTCCGCGCGGGCACGGCGGGTGGCCCCGGAGGCGAACAGGGCGCTCCACTCGGTCAGTTCGGGAGCGATCTCCGGGAGGACTTCCCAGGCGCTGCGGATTCGGGCTCTGCGCCGCGACGAGGGCTCCGGGCGGGCACGCGCGGCGAGGACGGCGGCGGCGGTGCGCAGCGCGGCCAAATGGGCCGTCGCGTAACGCTCGTTGGACGTCTCCAGTGCCGTCGCCTCGTCAAGTCCGGCGCGGGCCTGGGAGAGCAGGTCGAGGGCGGCGGGCGGGGCCGTGGCCCGGCGGAGCACGGGGTGGACGTCGCCCGCCGGTCCGGTGGTCAGTGAGGGGGCAGGGCCGGTGGCGCGGCGCCGACGGGCGGCGGCTGCGGAAGTGTTGGCCATGACGAACCTCCTGTCGTCGTGTGACGGCACTGTGGCCGTATGTGCCCATCGTGCGGTATGCCACTGACAATCCGTTCTGACCTGCGCTTTTGCTTCGATCGCAAGTTCGGGTTAGTTTTTGCACTGACCAGTCAGTTCAAAAGTAGTTCGATGTGTTCCAGAGGATGGGGGAGCTGTGGACGGTCCGCACGGACTGCGTGTCACGGCCGAGGACTTCGGACTCGAGGGACCCCGCGGGTGGGCTTTCCGCGGGGTCCGTCTCGATGCGGAACCCGGATCGCTCATCGCGATCGAGGGGCCGTCGGGATCCGGCCGCACGTGCCTGCTGCTCGCCCTCACGGGCCGGATGAAGGCCACCGAGGGGACGGCGGCCGTGGGTGCGGCGAGGCTGCCGAAGCAACTGGCCGCGGTGCGCCGGACCAGCGCGCTCGCGCACGTGCCCGGTGTCACGGACCTCGACCCCGCGCTGACCGTCGGGGAGCACTTGCGGGAACGAGCCCTGCTCCAGCGGCGGTTCGGGGGTTCGCTGCGCGCCCTGCTGCGGCCTCGCGGCGAGCGGGCGGGAGAGGCCGCGGCACGGATCGACGCCGCGCTGGCCGCCGCCGGGCTCGACCCGGACACCCTGCCCAAGGGACCGAGGACCGCGGTACGCGATCTGGAACGGGTCGAGACGCTGCGGCTGTCCCTCGCGCTGGCCCTGATCGGCCGCCCGAGGCTGCTCGGCGTCGACGACACCGACCTCAAGCTCTCGGACGCCGAACGGTCCGAGGTCTGGGCCCTGTTGACGTCTCTCACCGAGTCCGGAACGACGGTCGTGGCGGTGTGCAGCGAGGCTCCCGAGGGCGCCGTCGTCGTCTCCACCACGCCGGTCGCCACGGCGGGGACCGCCTGCGAAGAGGCCCCCGGCACCGTCCCGCCCGCCACGCCCGCCACGCCATCCGAGGACGGCGTCGGCACCGCCGACATGACCACCGACGCAAACAAAGACGCGGACGTAGACGCGGACGCGGGCGCAAACAAGCACGCGGACCAGGACCCGGACGCTGACGCGGACCCGGTCGCGAACAAAGACGCAGACACCGCCACCACCCCCGCCGCCGACAGCGACAGCGACAGCGACAGCGGGAACCGCGACAGGAAGACGGCCGATGCGCTCGCCTGAACTGGCCCTTCTCGAACTCCGCCGCTTCGGCCGGGGCAAGCTCCCGCGCGCCGCCCTGGTCGCGCTTCTGCTGCTGCCCCTGCTCTACGGCGCCCTCTATCTGTGGTCGTTCTGGGACCCGTACAGCCGTCTCGACCGCATCCCCGTGGCACTGGTGAACGCCGACGAGGGAGCGACGGCCGACGGCCGCAGGGTCACCGTCGGGGACACCATCACCAAGGGGCTGCGCGACAGCGACACCTTCGAGTGGCACGAGGTGAGCCCTGCCGAGGCCCGCCGGGGCGTGGAGGACGGCACGTACTACCTGTCGCTGACCATGCCGGGCGACTTCAGCAGAAGGATCGCGTCCAGCTCCGGGACCTCCCCCGAGACGAGCGCGCTCCAGGTGCGGACCAACGACGCGAACAACTACATCGTCGGACAGATCTCCCGCACGGTGTTCAGCGAGGTACGGACGGCCGCCTCCACGAAGGCCTCGCGTTCGTTCCTCGACAAGATCTTCATCTCGTTCTCGGACATCCACGGGAAGACCGTGCAGGCGGCCGACGGCGCCGACCGGCTCAACAGCGGCATCGGCAGGGCCAAGCAGGGCTCCAAAGATCTCGCCGACGGCCTGAAGGAGGCCAAGCAGGGCAGCGGAAAGCTCTCCGGGGGCCTCCGGAAGCTCACCACGGGCGCGGGCGACCTGGAGGACGGTTCGCGGCAGGTCGCGGACGGCACCCGGGCGCTGGCCGACAAGGTCGACGGGGTCGCGGACAAGGTGGGCCCCTTCCTGGAGGACAACGAGAAGTCGATCGGCGACACCGCACGGCTGGTCGCCGACTCCGCCGCGGGGATCCGCCACAACCTCGACACCCTGGTGAAGACCGCTCCGGCCGCGGCCAAGGGCGCGCGCACCGCTTCCGACGCGCTGAACGCCGTCCACCGCTCGCGGTGCGAGACCCTGCCGGTCCCCGACCCGGCGTGTCCCGAGCTGACGAAGGCGGCGGAGGCCGCCTCGGACGTCGTCAAGGTCGCCGACGACGTGAACGCCCTGATCGGCGACCAGGACGGCGACCTCGTCGAACTGGACAAGAACCTGGCGACGCTGGAGAAGCAGGCGCGCGCCCTCGCCGATCGCTCGCCGCATCTCGCCGAGGACCTCGACGACGCCGTCTCCAAGATCGACAAGCTGAACGAGGGCGCCGCCGCGGTCGCCAGGGGCTCGAAGCGGCTGCACTCCGGTCTCGGCACCGCCAGGACCGGTGCGGCGACCCTCGACAAGGGCGTCGGCCGGCTGAAGACCGGTGCGGGCGACCTCGACGGCGGCCTGTACAAGCTCGTCGGCGGCTCCGGGAAGCTGGCGGGCGGCCTGCACGACGGCGCCGAGCGGATCCCCGACTACGACAAGCCCGACCGCGATCTGCGCACCCAGGTCATGGCCGACCCGGTGCAGATGGCCTCCAGGGACCTGCACAAGGCGCCCAACTACGGCACGGGATTCGCCCCGTACTTCATTCCGTTGTCCCTGTGGGTCGGCGCGATGGTGGCGTACATGCTGATCCAGCCGCTGAACCGGCGCGCGCTCGCGGCGGGCGCCTCGGCGTGGCGCATCGCGCTGGCGGGCTGGCTTCCGGTCGTCGTCGTCGGCATCCTTCAGACGGCCGCCCTGATGGCGGTGCTGCACTGGGCGATCGGGCTCCAGATGGTCCGTGCGGCGGGAACGGTCGGCTTCCTGTTCCTGGTGACGGCCTGCTTCGCGGCGATCGTGCAGTGGCTGAACGCCCGCTTCGGAGCCGCGGGCCGGATCCTCGTCCTGGCCTTCCTGATGCTCCAGCTGACGTCGGCGGGCGGCACGTACCCCGTCCAGACCAGTCCGGGCTTCTTCAACGCGATCCACCCCTTCCTGCCGATGAGTTACATCGTCGAGGCGCTCCGCAGGCTCATCACCGGCGGCGGCCTGGAGCCGGTACGGACCGCGTGCGCCGTCCTGACGGCCTTCACGGTGGGCGCGCTCGCGCTCACCGCCCTGACGGCCCGGCGCAGGCAGGTCTGGACCCTCGACCGGCTGCATCCGGAGCTGAGCCTGTGACCACGCGCGCGGGTGCTCCTGTGACAATCGGAGCCATGGAAAGCAGCAGCACCACGGCGGGCGGCGGCAGCCGTCGCGAGGCGACCCGGCAGAAGCTCTACGAGGCGGCCGTCACCCTGATCGCCGAACAGGGCTTCTCCGCCACCACGGTGGACGAGATCGCCGAGCGGGCCGGGGTCGCGAAGGGCACGGTCTACTACAACTTCGCGAGCAAATCGGTCCTCTTCGAAGAGCTGCTGCGCCATGGCGTCGGGCTCCTCACCGCCTCGCTGCGGGAGGCGGCGGAGAAGACCGACCGGGACGGCGGCAGCAAGGTCGACGCACTGGACGCGATGATCCGGGCCGGGCTCGAATTCATCAACCGCTATCCGGCGTTCACCCAGCTCTACGTGGCGGAGCTCTGGCGTACCAACCGGGCCTGGCAGTCCACCCTGATGGTGGTGCGGCAGCAGGCGGTGGCGGTCGTCGAGGGCGTTCTGCGCGACGCGGTGGCGGGCGGGGAACTCAGCGACGAGATCGACATTCCGCTGACCGCGGCGGCGCTGGTCGGGATGGTCCTCGTGGCCGCCCTGGACTGGCAGGCCTTCCAGCCGGAGCGCTCCCTGGACGACGTGCACGCGGCACTGTCCCGGCTGCTCCAGGGGCGGGTGAGCGGCCACCGCTGACACCGGGCGCGGCTCCCCGCCGCGCCGCTTCACGCCGTGCGCACGAAAGCGCCGGTCCGTTCGGCCGCTTCCCCCGCGGGCCGTCCGTACCGGCGCTTCCTTCGTGCTCCCCCGTGCCCCCCGTTGGGCCCCCGTTCGGTTGTCCCCCGGGTCCCCCCCGTGTCTCGCTCCCGCCGAGCAAGCCGGCGGAAGGAGCGGACAAGGGCGCGAGGTCCGTTCCGCCGCCCCGTGTCGGCGGTGCCGGAGCCGCGCCCCTTTCCGTGTCTCCACTCTCTCGTTCGCGCAGGTCGGACCCATCCGTGCGCCTACTCATCTCACCCAGTAGGTACGGATACTCAGACATACGTGCTCAACCCCAGGACGCCCCCGTCGCCCCCTGGTTACGATCCCCTCCGTGTCCGTACTCCCCCTGGTCTTCACCAGCGGCTGGGCCAGCGGCGTCAACGCGTACGCGGTCGTGCTGCTCCTCGGCCTCTTCGGCGCCACCGGGCTGAGCGACGACGTCCCGGAGGCCCTGCAACGCCCTGAGATCCTGGTCACAGTCGGCGTTCTCTTCCTCTGCGAGGCGGTCGCCGACAAGATCCCGTACGTCGACTCGGTGTGGGACTCCGTGCACACCGTGATCCGGCCGGCGGCGGGTGCCTGGGTCGGGGCGCTGCTCGCCGGGCAGAGCGGCTCGGTCTCGGATCTGACGGCGGCCCTGCTCGGCGGTTCGACGGCGCTGGCGAGCCACACGGTCAAGGCCGGGACACGGATGGCGGTCAACACCTCGCCGGAGCCGTTCAGCAACATCGCCGTGAGCACCGTCGAGGATCTCGGGGTCGCGGGCGTCGTCACGCTCGCGCTCTTCCATCCCTGGGCCGCGGCGGTCGTGGCCGGTGCCCTGCTCTTCACCGGGCTCACGGCGCTCTGCTTCCTTCTCTCGCGCGTCAGACGGTTCCTGCGCCGCCGGGCGCGGCGCCGGGAGGAACGGCGGACGGCCGCGGCGGTGGAGCGGCCACCCGGCGGGGCGCCGTACGCGGACCGCGACTGACGGGACTGTCGGTGGCGGCGGATAAAGTCGCCGCCATGGGACGGATTGCGGTGATCGGCGCCGGGATGGGCGCGATGGCGGCCGCCGCCCGGCTGGCCGTCGCGGGCCACCGGGTGGTGGTGTACGAGCGGACGGAGACGTACGGCGGTGCGGTGCGCCGCTTCGAGCGGGACGGGTTCGTGTTCGACACGGGCCCGGGGCTGCTGCCGGTGCCCGCGGTCTATCGCGACCTGTTCGTCAAGACCGGGAAGCGGCCGCTGGAGGAGTGCGTCGAGCTGGTGCAGGTCGACCCGTCGGCCGCCCATGTCTTCGCCGACGGCACCCGGGTGTCCCTGCCGAACGCCTCGCGCGCGGGCGTGCTCACCGCGCTGGACGAAACGCTCGGCGACGGTGCGGGCGCGCGGTGGGGCGAGTTCCTGGTGCGGGCCCGGGAGGCGTGGGACCGCTCGCGCCGGCCGCTCCTGGAGGAGCCGCTGTGGCCCAACTGGACGGTGCTGGCCGAACGCGAGCCCTATCCCTCGGTGCCGCACAAGAAGCTGCTGCGCACCCGCCGGGCCGGCACCCTCGCCGAGGTCGCCGCCTGGGAGCTGCGCGACCCGCGCCTGACAGCCCTCCTGGAGAGCCACGCCCTGGTGTACGGGCTGGACCCGCGCGCCACCCCGGCGAGCGCCGCCGTACTGCCGTACATGGACCACGCCTTCGGCAGCTGGTACGTGCGCGGTGGCATCCGGGAGCTGGCGCGCGCCGTGTACGAGCGGTGCCTGGAGCGCAGGGTCGAGTTCCGTTTCGGGACCCCCGTCGGAGGGATCGTCGAGAAGGACGGCCGGGTCGTCGGTGTGGAGCTCTCCCGGGACGACTCCGCCGCTTCCGGTGCCGGAAGCGGCCCGGACTCCTCCGGATCCGGGGAAGACACGTTCGAGCAGGCCGACTTCGTGGTCGCGGGCGTGGCGCCCGGGGCCCTGGACGGCCTCGTCGCCGGGGCGCCGCTCCGCGGCGGTGACGAGGTGCCGCCGCGGCCCGCCAGGTCCAGCAGACTGACGCTGCTGCTCGCGCTGCGTGGCGGACGGCCCGCCGGAACGGCGCACCGGACGGTGGTCCACTCGGCCGACCGCGAGGGTGAGCTGGACCGGCTCTTCGGGGAGCGTCCGGGCGTGCCCGCGGCGCCGACCGTCGTGGTGGCACGTCCTGACGACCCGGCGCTCGTTCCGGACGCGGCGCACGAGGCCGTCACGCTGACCGTCACGGTCCCGTCCGGCGCTCAGGTGTCCGGGCAGGACGTGGAGCGGGTTCTCGACGCCGCCGAGCGGGCCCTGCCCGGTCTGCGGGACCGGCTCCTGTGGCACGAGGTCCGCACCCCGGCCGACATCGCGGAGGCGACCGGTGTGGAGGGCGGCGCGGTTCCCGCCCCGGCGCTCGCCGCGGCGGACGGCCGGCTGCTGCACCCGTCGAACACCACGCGGATACCGGGGCTGTTCGCGGCCGGGGGCTGGGCACACCCCGGCGGCGGTCTGCCGCACGCCGGCATGTCGGGCGCTCTGGTGGCCGGACTGATCGTGGAAGGGCCGGAGTTCCAGGGCTCGCAGTGAACGTGCCGGCGGGCAGCGGTGCGGGAGGCCGTCGCCGCGGCCTGCCGGTCAGTAGCGGTACTGCTCGTCGTACCCGGCGCTGCCGTTGCCCTGGTACGGGTACTGCTGCTGCTCGGGCGGGACTTCGCCGCCGTACTCGTCGGTGCGCTGCTGCGGCACCCAGACGCCCTCGGCCGGGGTCTCGCCGCCGTACGTGCCGGTGGCGTACTGGTCCTGGCCGTAGTTCTGCTGCTGTGCGTACTGCTGGTCGCCGCCGTTGTAGGCGGTCTGGTCGTACGTGGCACCCGTGTACGTCTGCTGGCCGGTGTACGGGTCCGTATAGGTGGCGTACTGCTGCTCGCCGTTGCCGTAGCCGTACTGCTGCTGCTGGTCGTAGCCCGTGTAGCCGTCGTACGCGTAGGCCTGCTGGTTCTGGCCCGTGGCGTAGGCCTGCTGGTTCTGGCCCGTCGAGTAGGCCTGCTGGTCCTGGGCCTGGGCCTGGGACGCACCGGCGTAGGACTGGTCGGTGGCGGCGGCGTACGCGCCGGAGTCGTAGACACCGTAGGAACCGGTGTCCTCGGGCAGCGGTTGCGGCTCGTAGACCGAGGCCGGCTCGGCGGCCGTGGGCTCGGCCGGCTCCGGGGGCGCGAACCGGTCGGACGGGGCGGGCGTGAAGACGTCGTCCTCGTCGGCGTACTGGTCCTCGCGCCGGTAGGCGGCCACCTCGACCTCTTCGAGGTCGGAGTTCTCCTCCGCCGGGTCCGCCTCGTCCGGCTCGCCGCGGCGACGCTTGCTGAGCTTGCCGGGCTTGTCCTCCACGCCGGGGCCCTTGATGGCCCAGCCCTGCGCGAAGCCCTGGCGGAACGACAGCGTCACATAGGTCTGGCCGACCGTGAAGGCGGCCGCGCCCAGGCCGATGACCACGACCGAGTGCATGAGCACGCCGAGGACCACACCGAGGAAGCCGACGAAGGCGAGCAGCCGGAAGCGCAGCCGCGCCTTGTACTGCAGCAGCACCTCGCCGAGCAGCCACAGCGCGACAATGCCGAATGCCAGATAGAGGACCGTCAAGCCCATGTACGCCCCTCTCCCAGTGGCCGCTACGCAGTGTGTCGTACGTGGGTGCGACCGGTCTAGGCCTGCTGTGGGTGATGCAGGCCCAGGTTCTCGTAGATTTCCAGCGTCGCCGTGGAGTTGTTGAGCGTGATGAAGTGCAGCCCGGGGACTCCCTCGGTCAGCAGCCTCGCACAGAACTCCGTCGCGAACTCGATCCCAATGGAGCGTACAGCCGCCGGATCGTCTTTGACTGTGAGGATCCGCTCTTTCAGGGCGTCCGGGAACGAAGCATTCGAGAGTTTGGGCAGCCGTTCCAACATCTTCACACTTGTCACGGGCATGACTTCAGGGATGACCGGCGTCGCGCAACCCGCCGCGTCCACGCGGTCACGCAGACGGAGGTAGGACTCCGGCTGGAAGAACATCTGTGTGATCGCGTAGTCGGCGCCGGCACGGCATTTGTCGACGAAGTGGGAGACGTCCAGGTCCCACTCCGTGGACCGGGGGTGCATCTCGGGGAAGGCCGCGACCCCGACGCAGAAGTCGCCGGATTCCTTGATGAGGCGCACCAGTTCGGCCGCGTAGGCCAGACCCTTGGGGTGGGGCACCCACTCGCCCATGGGGTCGCCGGGCGGGTCGCCGCGCACGGCGAGCATGTTGCGGATGCCCGCGTCCGCGTACTGCCCGATGATGTTGCGCAGTTCCGCGATGGAGTGATTGACCGCGGTGAGGTGCGCGACCGGGGTGAGAGTCGTGTCGAGGACGATCTGCTCGGTCTCCTTGACCGTGCCGGCCCGCGTGGAGCCGCCGGCCCCGTAGGTCACGGAGACGAAGTCGGGAGCCACGGCCTCGACCCGCCGCAGGGCGTTCCACAGGTTCCGCTCGCCCTTGGGAGTCTTCGGCGCCGAGAACTCGAAGGAAAAGGTCTGTTTGCCGGTCGCGAGCATGTCGCGCACGGTGCGTGCGCGATCAGTCCTGGTGGAAGCAGATCCGAGGGCCATACCCGCAGGTTAGCCAGAGGGCGTCGGCCACCCAACCGAACCGCTGCCATTTGTCCTATCTGTCGCTTTCTTGTCCACCCCTCGGACAGCGGCCCCGCCGGGACTCTTCACGCGGGCGGCCGGCGGCCTACGCCGTGCGCAGCCGCTTCGCGAATTCCGCCGCCGCCGCGCCCGGGTCGTCCGCGTCGGTGATCGCCCGTACGACGACCACGCGGCGGGCGCCCGCTTCGAGCACCTCGTCCAGCCGGCCGAGGTCGATGCCGCCGATCGCGAACCAGGGACGGCCGGTGCCGAGGGCCGCCGTGCTGCGGACCAGGTCGAGGCCGGGTGCGTGCCGGCCGGGCTTGGTGGGGGTGGGCCAGCAGGGGCCGGTGCAGAAGTAGTCCACGCCTTCCTGGACGGCGGCGGCGCCGGCCTCGGAGGCGGAGTGCGTGGAACGGCCGATGAGCACCTCGTCGCCGAGGATCGCGCGGGCCGCGGGCACCGGGAGGTCCCCCTGGCCCAGGTGCAGGACGTCGGCGCGGGCGGCGTGGGCCACGTCCGCCCGGTCGTTGACCGCGAGGAGCTTGCCGTGCCGGGCGCAGGCGTCCGCGAAGACCTGGAGGTGCTCCAGTTCCTCCCCCGCCTCCATGCCCTTGTCGCGCAGCTGCACGATGTCGACGCCGCCCGCCAGGACCGCGTCGAGGAACTCGGCGAGGTCGCCCTGGCGTCTGCGGGCGTCCGTGCACAGATAGACGCGGGCGTCGGCGAGCAGGCCCCGTGGGGTCGTGGCGGCGTTCTCGGGCATGCGTGGGTCCCCCGTTGGTCGGTGCGCGGGGAGCGCGGCGGCCGGGATGGTCCCGCCGCCGCGCTCCCCGTGCCGGACGGTCGCGTTCAGGTCAGACGGCGAGCGCCTGGGCGCGGCGCTTCACCTCCGTGCCGCGATTCTCGCTCAGAGCCTGTGCGGGGGTGCCGGGCAGGCTCGGGTCGGGGGTGAAGAGCCACTCGAGGGCCTCTTCGTCGGAGAAGCCGTCGTCCCTCAGGAGCGTCAGGGTGCCGGCCAGGCCCTTGACGACCTTCTGTTCGTCCACGTCGATGAAATCGGCGGGGACGTGCAGCGCGCGGTTCTCACCACGGCGTACGGCGATCAGCTGGCCGTCCTTGACCAGCTGCCGGACGCGCGTCACCTCGACGCCGAACTGTTCGGCGATGTCGGGGAGGGTGAGCCAGGCGGGGACGAGAGCATCGATCTTTGCGTCAATCTCGGTCACGGGACAAGCCTGCCATCCCGGACCGACAGTCGGAAGCCGAGGGCGTCCGACCTGGGGTGACGGATCAGACCGTGGCGCCCTTCAGCGGCCTCGACGCGTCCGCGAGCAGCTCCGGATCCATGGCGGCGCCCGCCTCGATCAGCCTGCGGCCCTGGGCGAGATCCCTCGGGCGGCCCACCGCCAGGAGGGCGACGAGCCGTGTCTCGCGCAGCCAGCACACCGACCAGGAGGCTCCCGAGGGGTCGCCGCGCCAGACCAGGGTGTCGGCGGGCGTGTGGTGGCCGGCGTACTGGACGAAGCGGCCGAACTGCTCGGACCAGAAGTACGGCACGGGGTCGTAGGCGGCGGGGGTCTGTCCGACGATGTTCAGGGCGACCGTGCGCGGGCCCTGGAGGGCGTTGTCCCAGTGGTGGACGAGGAGGCGTTCCTCGTAGCGTCCGGACGGGAAGGAGGCGCAGTCGCCGACCGCGTAGACATCCGGCAGGGAGGTGCGCAGGTGGTCGTCGGCGACGATCTCGCGGTGGGCGCCGAGTTCGATGCCCGAGCCGGCGATCCAGGCCGTGGCGGGCCGCGCGCCGATCCCGACCACGACGGCGTCCGCGGGCACCCGGGAGCCGTCGTCCAGGACGACCGCCCCGGGCTCGACGCGCTCCACGCGCGCGCTGGTGCGCAGTGAGGCCCCGCTGTCCGCGTACCAGGCGGCCATCGGGGCGGCCACCTCGGCGGGCAGCGCCTCGGCCAGCGGCCGGTCGGCGGCCTCGACGACCGTGACCGCGCAGCCCGCCTCGCGCGCCGCCGTGGCGAACTCGGCGCCGATCCAGCCCGCTCCGACCACCACGATGTCGTGCTGCCGGGTGAGAACGGGACGCAGCCGGTCGGCGTCGTCCAGGGTGCGCAGCAGATGCACGCCGGGCACGCCTTCGGCGCCGGGGAGCCGGATCGGTTCGGCGCCGGTGGCGACGACGAGGACGTCGTACGGAACGGGCCCCGCGTCCGTGTCCAGTTCGTGGTCGCCGGGGCGCACACCGAGCGCCTCGCTGCCCAGTCTGAGGTCGATGTCCAGGGCCTCGAAGTCGATGTCGAAGGCGGAGCCCTCGGCCTTGCCGAGCAGGACGGCCTTGGACAGCGGCGGCCGGTCGTACGGCTGATGCGGCTCCGCGCCGATCAGCGTGACGGTGCCCGTGAAGCCCTGTTCGCGCAGGGCGACCGCGGTCTGCACCCCGGCCATGCCCGCGCCCGCCACGACGACCCGTCGGGCCGCGGGCCCCTGCGACGGTGACTGTGCCTGCGTCTGATCGCTCACCTGATCACCATAGACACGTGACAGGTATCGCTTGCCTGCAAATGGGGTACGCGGCGCCCCGGTAACCAGGGATAAAGCGCTCGTCGTCTGTCGTTGTCTGTCGTGGTTGGCCACCCTCGGACGGCCCACAGACGGCCCAGCCTCGGCCCCCCAGGAGCCGCTAGCGCTAGCGACAGGGGCCGCTAACGTTAGCGACCCCGCTAGCGACCAAAGCCGCCCGGGACCAGTGTGTTAGCGGTTAGCAAGCCATCTGGGCAGACTCCCAAATCGTGCCGCTCGGGGCTCCCGAGAGAAGCGCCGGCGGATCGATGTTGGGCCCCGCGGCGTGCCGCTTGTCGGGTCGCAGGTCAAAGACGGACTCAGGTTCCCAGCCACGGTCTCTGCCGATGTCACGACAAGTCCCGGAGGGCCCAGGGTGGGCCCCGTTCTGGGCCAGGGCGCAGCCAAGTTGCAGGACAGCTCGACTGCGCTGGGCCGCGCAAGTCTCGCCCCGTAAGCCCTTCTGGCATCCCATCAAAAGCGGTGGAGAAGACCGTTGCCCGTCCGCTACGTTCTTCTTCGGCTTCACATTGGGTCTATTAGAGAGGGGGCGCCGCATGCGCATCGTCTTGGAGGAAGTACCTGACGAGCTGGCGCGCGAGCTGTTCGCACTACTCGGCCAAGCCGACAAACTTCCGGTCGCCTTCACGCCGGAGTGGACCGTGTCCCGGGCAGCGGCCCTGCTGCGCGACCTGCCAACCGCCGCCATCGAGATCATCCGCGCCGCCGCCATGGCTGACGATGGCTGGGCCTCGGCTGAAGTATTCCGCGGCCCCGACGGCAAAGCCTCCCTGCGCGGCCGGACTGGAGCGATCACCAAGGCGATCCAACGCGGAGCAACCCGTAAGGACTGGCCAGCGGACATGCCCGTCCCCGTCCAGGCCCAGTATGACCCGAACATCCCTGCGTTCCAGCGAACTTCTGGATTCCGCATGCATGCGGACTGCGTGCCCGTCTTTCGGGCAGCGATCGAACGGATCGAAGCCAATGTCTGAGTTGTTCCGGGTGATGCCGCCCGCCCTGAGCAAGCTGCCCTCCACCCTCGACCGTGAGCAGGTCCGCCTGCTGGAGATCATCTCTCTACCCCTGCTCAACGAGGGCAAGCCGTCGACATGGGGCCGTGTGCTCGACCTCGCCGAACACAAGGCGGGCATGAACGCGGAAACGGCAGAGACCGTCCTGCACTCGCTCCCTCGCGTCGGCAGCTCCCATCAGGTAGGGATGAGCTACGGATTCACAGCCCCGCCCGAGCGCTACATGAATGAGACGAGCGAGATTCGTCCGACCGTGGCGGCCGGCCTCGTGCTCCCTGATCTCAATGCAATGGTCAGCACCCCGTTCCTTTCTGTCCTGCATCACATGGTCGAGCTGCACCGGAACCGCCCGATCGACATGGTTAGCAGCGAGCCGGTCCGCGCTGTGCTCCGCTCCGGCGAGCTGGCCCAGGTGATGTCCCGCATGCGACCTGAGTTCATCGCTGTGCTGCCGGAGCTCTTCCGGTTCGAGCCATACATCCAGGCCGACCACACCTCGATGTCGCCTGACGGCGAATGGGAGTGGCGGATCAAGCGCAACATCTTCGACTACAAAGACGCGGACTCACTCGACGCGTACGTGACGAAGACCTGCGAGCTGGTCAGCAAGTCCAACCAGCCGACGATCTACTCTTCGGGCCCATCGTTGGATTCGATCGTCTCGTCCCATTTCAACAACTCGCCGATCGTTGGCCAGGTCGGAGTGGAGGTCGGCACGACTGACGCTCAACCCACGGAGACACCCTCCGGAGAGACGCGCGGAGCGTATGTGAAGGAGGCAATCATCACGGAGTTGGAGGACCTCGACGGCGCCGGCGATCTGCGGACCGACAAGCTGGTAGGGCTCCTGCGCGAGCTGAACTTCAACTGCGCAAACGGCCAACCGCTGGCCAGCAACAGCCTGCTGCGCGCTGTGATGGACCACGTCCCGCCCGGCTTCGGCTTCCCCGTCGGCACAACGTTCGCCACGGTCGTCGCGCAGGCCAAATGGGGCCATTCGGACCGCAAGTACCTCAAGAAGCTTACGGACTTCCGCGACCAGGGGGACGATGTGATGCACCGACAGATGGACCGGCGCCGAAGCCGGATCGACATGGACGACATGCCGCAGGCGGCGGCTGTCAACGCGATGCTCGACGGCTTGGTCGTCGCGCTCCAGAAGCGCAAGGCGGCTGCGACCGCTCCGTAGAGCACAAGGCGGCGGACATGGGTGCCGCCTTCAGCCCTGCGGAATCAATTGAAGCCGACCTGACTCAAGGACCCTGCTCCATCTTCTCCCTTGTCGCTTGTCGCTTGTCGCTTGTCGGCTCGCAGGTCAGAGCCTGTTTTG
Source organism: Streptomyces sp. NBC_00659 (assembly GCF_036226925.1). Classification (NCBI taxonomy): domain Bacteria; kingdom Bacillati; phylum Actinomycetota; class Actinomycetes; order Kitasatosporales; family Streptomycetaceae; genus Streptomyces; species Streptomyces sp. NBC_00659. The sequence goes on from NZ_CP109031.1 coordinate 2,871,368, forward strand.
ACTCCCGGGCAGGGCGGTTCTGCTGCTTCGCGACAAGCGACAAGCGACAAGCGGACCGCGCGTGCCGTCGTGCCGCGCGGCCGGCCGTATCGGCAGGAAGAGCAAGCAGGGGCGCCCTACGGCCGTACGCCCTTTGGCAGCTCGCTGCGCTCGCGCGGCGAGCGCCGTTCGGGGCAAAGGCCGTAGGCGCCTCACGGGGATGCTGTATGACGCCAGTTTCCGAGCCCCTACGCGCGCGTGCGCGTAGGGGCCCCTCCCTGGAAACCGTGGCAACTTGGAAACCCGCAGGTCAATGAGCGGTTGCAGGGATCAACCGCCGCTGTCGACGCAACCGGTGGCATCAACCGCCGCAACTCGGACAGGCTGGCGACGGTCGTAACGCCGCGTACAAGCAAGAGGAGCACCCAGGGCGCGCGTGGTGCTCCTCTTGCGTGTACGTCAGACGGCAATCCAGGAGGCACGATTGACCTGCCCCCCGCCTGGAAGGCTTTCCCGAGCGTCTTCCAAGGGGCAGGCGCTCGGGCTTGAGAGAGCGGCGTTGGGCCCGTTCCGTTCCGTGCGGCCTGCTGCGGCTCTTCAGGAGGGGGGCGCCACCTCCTGAAGAGCTGTCTTTCACTCTCTTACTAGAGATTGAGGGAAGGTAGCGTCCGCAGCGTCCTCCGGGCATCACTCGCCCCCTCTGACCTGCATTTTCCGTGCGGACGCTAAACAAAATGTTTAGCGTCCATCAGCGTCCGCAGCGTCCGGTCACCCTTAGTTACTAATAGCGCTTTTCCGCAGGCCACGGCCACTCTAAGCAAGGGGGAGGACTGCGGACGCTGAAGACTGCGGAACGACGAAGAGACCACCCCCGCCGGCGCGCAGGGTGGTCTCTTCGGTCCTCCCGTAGCCCGCCTGGTAGCGGATTTTCTCACGGGCCTGTCCAACGCGACGCTTGATTCATTAGAACTTGAACAGCGTGGACGTGAGCAGTGTCATCAACGATGGGCTTTCTTTCCATAGACCATTCAAGGTAGAACGGCTTCCCATCGCTTGGAGTGCAGACTACGCGAACCGTATATCCGCCAGGGCCAGCTTCTCTGAATGGATTGAATACGTCCGATTCAATAGACGGAAGCGTGAGCTGCTCGCATCCGACAGGAGGCGGGGCAGGCGGTTGATCGGGGGCAAGAGGATGAATCCCGGTCAGCGCACCAAATAGGGCAACGATCGCTGCGAGGTCGCGTGTTCCCTGGCTAGTCGCGTCATAGGAAGCCTTCAGCTTGGACCAGAATGATCCAGCATTTGCTTCCACGATGCGCAAGCCGCCGCCGGTCAGACACACGGGAAATGGGTGGAGGCTTGAACCTTTCCATTCCTGATGCTCGCCTGCCTGAGAAAATTCACTGGCAATACTAAGGGACCAGCGAAAGCTAACATCGAGATACTTGAGGACGCTGCCAATCTGACCCGCATTGCCACTCGGGATCCAGACTTGAAATTCCACATCGTCAAATTTGACGCCGCGGAATCTTTCTTTCATACCCCCGTCACCGTTCCGCAGCAAGGCGGCAACTTCTTCTTTCCACTCCACGAAAATGTGCATTACCGCACCTCCTTCCCGAAGTGATCAAATCACGCCTTGCGGGGTAAGGCATCAAGCGATGGTCCATTCGCCACAGCGTTCGCCAGCTTGGCCGAGGACCGGGGCCTCATCTGCCGCGAGCCGGACAAGATGCCGGCCCGTCGTCACACCGCAAAGAAGAAGAGCTCCATGGCGCGCATCGTGCTCTTTTTGTTTGTACACGCGAGGGTGACAATCCAAGATGAGGTCAAGCTGCCCGACAGTTCGGGGACCAGCCTGAAGCCTTCCAGTCGCGCACAGCAAGCCTGGGTGAGTGTCGCCGGGCCCGTTCCCGTGTGCGTGGCTCACCAAGGCTCTTCAGGTGGGGAGCGGCTGAAGATAGCGTCCCCAGCGTCCGCCGGGCATGACTCGCCCCCTATGACCTGCACTCTCCTGGGGGCGCTAAACAAAATGTTTAGCGCCCGGACGCCCTCCGCTACTAAGAGCGCTTTCCCGCAGGTCAGGGCAGCTCTTAGCAGGGGAGGGACACGGATACTAACCACCCCGAAACGACGAAGAGGCCACCCATCGCCGGGGGGTGGCCACTTCGTGCTCCGCAGTTGGTTCACCGTAAGAGCGCGATGGCGGGGAGCTCCTGAACGCTGCCGCGCACGAGCGGAGCGAGCTGCCAAAGGACCGTGCGGCCGTGGCCGCTCCTAACCGGTGGTTTTGATTACGAAAGGGCATCGGCCCGTTCGGCGAGCTCCAGCAGTTCGGCGGGCGCGCTCCTACCTGCGATGAGCACCAGCTCGCGGATGCACTCGCGGACTGTGATGTGCGTGCGCACCGACTCTGGTGCCAGCTCCTCGGCGCGCAACAGGCAGTCTGTGGCCTCCCCGATGTGGCGCCGCTGCGTGTGGGCCCGGCCCATGTCCGTAAGGAAGCGCGACCGGCGCTCCGCCGACAGAGCCGAGACGTCAAGGCTGCTGCCGATGTCCAAGGCCTCGCCCGCATCGCCGAGATCCAATGCGATGGCGATGGCCCAGAGTTCCACGTTCGTCGGACCGAACTCCAGGTTGAAGTCGTTCCGGTCCTCCCCGAGCCGTTCGCCGATGCTGCGAGCGTTCGCGATCTCGGAGCGGGCTTCCGCCCTGCGCCCAGCTCTCGCGTGAACCTGCCCCAGCACAAGGTGCAGTGCACCGAGAACGGAGAGGGCTTCTGGGGAAGCCTCTCCGTCGGCGATGTGTGCCTGCAACGTGGCTACCGCCGTTGCTGCCGCGTGCTCCGCCTGGTCAAGGCGCTTGGCTCGCAGGAAGGCGTGTGCCAGCCGGAAGATCCCAGCGCATACCGCGAACGGTTGCTCGGACTGCTCTGCGGCACGGATCGCTCTGTCCGCCGCGACCCATGCGGCGTCCGCTTCGTCTTGGCGTACGAACGCCGCCGCGAGCGCCTGGTACATCCGCCCCAGCAACTCGTTGACGGCCGCGCGGTCCTTGCCGCGGGTCCTACGCGAAGCGCGTTCAAGACGGGGTACGAGTACTTCCAGAGCGGCACTCAGCTCCGCGAATTGGGCAGCGTGGGTGAACTTCCAGACCTCCTCCACCTCGCTCTCTAGCACGTCGAGGCTCGGCGGCTCTTCCTCCGGGGAGTCGCCCAACAGGACCCCCAGTGCGGGATGCCCAGAGATGAGCAGCCGCGCCGCATCCAGGTCGTTGGCCTCTTCGCCGGCCGGGGGAGGCGCCGGCGGTTCGGTCGGTGCGGTCGGCTGGAGTACGTGAACGGATACCCCGAGTCCATCGGCGAGGAGCTGCAACACGTCCAGGCGTACGACAGGCTGAATGCCGCGCTCAACCTGAGACATCCAGCTTGCCGTACGGCCGATCGCTGCGGCCAACTCTGCTTGAGTGAGGCCACGTTGAGACCTCAGTCGGGCCACCTGCTTGCCGAACGCGCGGCGCTCTTCCGGGGTCATTTCTTCGGGTCTCCGTCCTGCGGGATGCCTTTACCTGCGATGTCGTGCAGGAAGGTCACTTCCGTCGATGTCAGGAACTGCTCCCGCTCCGCGAGGAAGCGGCGGACATGCGGCTGTTCCTCGTGTGCCTCGAAAGCCTCCCGGTCCGCGTACAGCTCGTAGAACACGCGGACGTTCGGCTCGCCGGGGACACTGTGGTTCACGTACACGAGGGTCCCCGGTTCACCCTCGATCCCCTTGAGCGTCTCAGCTGCAAGAGCGTCGAACCCTTCCGTCGCAGCCGCGTCCCGCGTCGTGAATCGCACGACCAGACCGAATCCCATGGTCACACCCCTTCTGAACGACTAGGAGCAAGCCTCCCATAGGAGTCCTTCTGTTGCTAGTCGCAGAACTTCTATTGACTCACAGAAACGCTGCGAGTACGTTCGCAGTGTCGCTGCTACAGGAGGTGGCGGCACGAGAAAGCCCCGGCGGGTTGTCCGGTGTTGGTGCACCGGGTCCGCCAGGGCTTCAGAACGGGAGCGGCGCTCGCGGCCAAGCAAAGCCGCCGCTCCCTGACCCTCGAAGGGGTACATCCATGATGCCTGCAACTCTCCCGTCCGGTCTTCCGGCTCTGCCTGGCCGACGTGTGAATGTCTTCGGAGAGCCGGATGAAGAGGAGTTCGTTCGGGTCGCGGTTCCGGTCGTGGCGCACCTGTCGTTCGCCGACATGCTCGCGCTGCTGATCGAGTCGGGCGGCCTCGTGTACGAGGAGCTGGACGACGACCAGGCCGTGCGGGACGCGTTAGCGTTCGCGCTGCTGGCCACTGACGTCGTCATGTTCGAGGACAAGGCCGCCGCCGTCCTGACGGTTCTGCACGGCCGTGGGGAACGGGACACCGTGAAGTGGGCCCGCGCTCTGGCCGCCACGATCACCCGCGTGTTCGGGGTCGCGGCATGACGAACGCGACGGACGCGCTGTACGCGCGGGTCGCTCCGAGCCCGGCGCCGGTCTTCTCCCTTGCGGAGATGGACCGGCGCCCCGCCGGGGAGGACTTGCCCACCATCCCGATCACGGGGTTGGAACTGACGGTCACGGAAGCCGCCGCCGCGCTGTTCGAGACGGCCGCCGACGAACTCGCCGTGCCGGTCCCGGACACCGACACCCTGTACGACGCGCTCAACGGCGCCGTACGTACGCTCGGTCCGGCGGGGATCGCGGGCGTCACGCCCCAGTTTGAGGAGCTGGACGCCGACCCGGTCGAGTGGCCCGAGGTGGCCGCGTGCCACCGCTTCGCCTACCGGCTGGCCCTGTCGTTCTGGTACGAGGGGGCCCGGTCCCGTCCGATGACGGCCGGGGAAGTCGGCGTGGCAATCTACCTGTCCAGTCTCGACCGGTACCGCATGGCTGAGTTCCGGGAGTTCCCGCGCTGCAAGCTGCTGGTGTCCCGTGCCATCCATGAGGGTGTGACGGCCGTGCCGACCGAGACCCTGATGCGTCTCGGGGCTGTGATGTCCGGCGAGTTCGGCCGGACCGCCGACCGCGATCGGGACCGTGAGTGGCTGTACAAGCAGGCGTTACCGGACTACCGCCGCCGCCGGTTCGCGTTCGACCTGGTGCGGTGGGACCGGAGCCAGCCCGCGCCGCTGATCGTGCGTCCGGACGCCGGGGGCTACCTGGTCGGGCTGACACCGCCCGCCGCGCCTGATGGCCTGTGGCTGCGGTCGGCCCGGACGGAGTGGTAGGCGTGAGCCGCGTTCACCCGCTCAACTCCGCGAAGCGGCGCGTGCGCAAGGAGCAGCTCGCGCGCCGCCATGGGCAGCGCTGCACGTACTGCCGTTGCCCGTTCGCTGACCTGAGTGAGGCCACCCTCGATCACATCGCACCGTGCTCGCTGTGGTGGTCGTGGTCGGTCACTTCCCTGATGCTGGCCTGCTTCGACTGCAACCAGGCCAAGGCCGACCGACTGCCGCTCTCGCTCGCCCTGTTGCTGCTGCGGTGGGCCGACCCAACCGTGCCGGTCGTCCGGCCGGCCGACTGGCCCCTGTTGGCCGGACTCGCCGCCGACCATCGCACGGCTCTGGCCAGCGTGACGGCCCGCGTCACACCCGACGTCACACCCCATCCGGTCGACCTTGAGTCGACCTCCGATCAGCCCGAATCGACCTGCCACAGCCCTTCCACACGGCAGTGGTCGGACCGACCCGACTACCCGCGCGCGCCCCGACCGATCAGGGCGTGTGACGGGTCGACCGGAGAGGGGGTTGCCGCGTGAACACCGTGAACAGTCCGGTGAACGGATCGGCTCGCCCCGTGAACACTGGCGTGAACACGGTGAACACCGCCGTGAACACTCCGCCCGTACAGCCGTCCGCACGTGCGGATCGGGCACCCGCGCGTGCGGGCCGCACGCCCGCACGGCCCCCGCGCGGCGGCTCGGGGGAGGACAAGAAGCCGTCCGCCGCGTCCCGGCTGGTCGACATGGCCCGCGAGCGGTACCGGTTCGTGCTGTCCACCGACAGTCGCCCGTATGCGGTCGCCGTGGACGGCCCGAACATCGCGCTGCCGCTGCGGGGCAAGACCGGCGTACGGCAGCGCCTGGCCCGGCAGTTCGCGGACGACTACCCGGGCGAGGTGGCCTCACAGTCCGCCCTGGCGGACGCGATGACCGTGCTCGAAGGGATCGCGGAGGACACCGACCCGGTCGCCGTGAACCTGCGGGTGGGCCGGGATCCGGCTGGCGCGGTCGTGGTCGACCTCGGCAGCGCGGACGGCCGCGCGGTCGTCGTCTCCGGTCTCGGCTGGCAGGTGGTCGACCGGGCCCCGGTGCTGTTCCGCCGCTCCGGGGCCATGGCGCCGATGCCGGAGCCGGTGCTGGACGGAGACGGCCTGGCCAAGCTGCATGCGCTGCTGAACATGGACGCGTCCACGTTCCGTCAACTCGTCGCATGGTTGGTCGCGGCGTGGATTCCGGAGATCCCGCACCCGGCATTGGTGTGCAAGGGCGAGCAAGGCACCGGCAAGTCGAAGGCCGCGCAGATGTTCATCAACCTGGTCGACCCGTCCCCCGCCGCGAAACGCAGTCAGCCACGCGATGAAAGGGCGTGGTCGCGGCAGGCGTTCAGCTCATGGGCGCTGTGCCTGGACAACGTCTCAACGATCCCACCGTGGCTGTCGGACACCCTGTGCAAGGCCGTGACCGGCGACGGCGTGGTCGACCGGGCCCTGTACACCGACGACGACGTGGTCGTGCTGACGTTCAAACGGGTGCTGGCCCTGACCACCATCGACGCGGGAGCTCTCGCGGGCGACCTGGCGGAGCGGGTTCTGCTGCTGGACTTGCAGCTCATCGACTCCCACCGGCGCCGCTCCGAGGAGGAGTTGGACGCCACCTTCGCGGCGGTTCGTCCGGCCGTGCTCGGGGCGCTGTTCGACGTGCTGGCCTGTGCGTTGGCCGTGCTCCCCTCAGTGCGGCTGGAGTCCATGCCGCGCATGGCCGACTTCGCCCGCGTCCTTGCCGCGGTCGACCAGTCCCAGGGCTGGAACACTCTCGGGGACTATCTCGCCACCTCCGCGAACGTCGCCACCGACGCGATGGAAGGCGACCTGTTCGCCATGGCGATTGCGCACCTGGTCGACCAGGCCGGGACCTGGCAGGGCACCGCCGGACAGCTCCTGGAAGTGCTGCTCGCTCCGCTGGTCCGGCCGCCGAACTGGCCCAAGGACGCCACCCGCGCGAGCGGACGCGTAAAGCGACTGGCCCCGCTGCTGCGGTCCATCGGGATCACCGTGGACGACACGCAACGTAGTCAGGACCGGCACCGCCACCGCCTCCTCACGCTGGCCCGCGCGGCGCCCGAGGACGATCCAGCGTCCACACCCGAACAATCCTCCCTCTGGCCGGAGGTGGCCCCGCTCGGGCAGGGCAGAACCCCGCCTGAACAGCCTTGACGTAGCCGGAAGACCAGCCGGACCGGGCCGCAGACCAGCGGCCCGGACACGTCGAAACTGCGGACGCTACAGCCGTCCAGCGTCCGCACTAGCGTCCACACCCCTCACCCCGACTGAGCTGCGGCAACGCGGCCGTGCGGACGCTGGGGCGCTGCGGACGCTGAAATACACCAACTCTCCAGGACGGCAACCGGCACCACTCCCATGCACCGCACTACGGACACGAGGAGTCACCACCGCCATGGCCACCATCGAAGAGCCGGCCGACCCGCGCGGCACCCTGCGCGGCGGCCTCCCGGACCGCTACCTCACCCCCGAAGACCTGGTCACCATGTTCAGCCTCCCGAGCGTCGAGACCGTCTACCAGTGGCGCCGCAAGCGCATCGGCCCGACCGGCTTCCGTGTCGGCCGGTACCTCCGCTTCAACCCCGCCGCCGTAAAAGCGTGGGAGGCCGAACGGACCGCCCTCGACGACGCGGCCTGAACGGTTGCTAGGTCTAGCAACCTCCGTTGCTAGACCTAGCGCCCCCGCTAGCAACCGAAACCGCTCCCGGCCTGCGGCCTAGCACCTAGCAACCCCTCTCCGTGGAACCGTCATCCGGCCCGGATACGCCCTCCCGGAGAGGTCGCCTCCCGTTGCTAGAAACCCTGCCGCCAGCGCGGGGAGGCACCACCCGCCGGACCGGGGAGGCGGGGAGAACTCCCCAACCCACTTCCCCCTCCGCATCCCCCGCGCTGATCAGCGCAGACAGCATTTCGGGGAGGCGGGGAGGCGCCACCCCAGCACCCCGAGAAACGGCCCTTGGAGGCACTCCGGAGTCCCTGTCTCTGCCTCCCCGTCGGCCCCGACGAACGCCGCGAACGGCAGGGAGGAACGGCCCGCTGGCCGAGGGAGGCAGGGAGAACTCCCTCGCCGCCTCCCTAACCCGCCTCCCTCTGCCTGATCAGCGCAAACGGCCTCTCAGGGAGGCAGGGAGGCGCGCCCCCAGTGCCCCCGAAACCCCATCAGGAAGGCACCCGAGAGCCCCTGTCTCGGCCTCCCTGAGCCCCGCCGGAGGTTGCTACCGGTAGCGACCCCACCCGCTACCGGTAGCAACCCCGCTAGCACCCCAAACCCCCGATGATCAGGCCCCTAGCAAGTAGCGGGCCTGGCTCAGCACACCCAAAAACCGGCCGGCCAGGCCTCAATGAGCCCCGCCGGCGCCCGCTACCGAGAAGGGATCAGCCCCCATGGCTGGCCACATCCAAGACCGCTGGTACAAGACCGAAACCGACGCTGAAGGCAAGACCACCCGAGCCAAGACCGACCGCCACGGCACCGGCCTGCGCTACCGCGCCCGCTACGTCGGCCCCGACGGCTCGGAGAAGTCCAAGAGCTTCCCCGATGGACAGAAGCGAGTTGCCGAGAAATGGCTGTCCGGCATTGAGGCCGACATGACGCGCGGCCAGTACATCGACCCGCGCGCCAGTCGGACCACGTTCCAGCAATACGCGGAACGCTGGATCGCAGCCCAGACCACGGACGTGGCAACTCGCGCGGCCGTCGGGACACGGCTACGTCTGCACGCCTTCCCGTACATCGGCTCCCGGCCGCTCGGCTCGTTCCATCCCGAGCACATCCGAGAGTGGTCCCACACTCTCGAATCGTCTGGGCTGGCCACGTCATACCGACGGGCCATCTTCGGCAACGTCTCGTCCGTCTTCAGGGCCGCGGTGGACGATCGGCTCATCTCGAGGAACCCCTGCCGCGCCGGATCGGTCAAGGCCCCGAAGCCCGCTGCCGGCCGTGTACGGCCGTGGAGCGTTGACCGTGTGTTCGCCACGCGTGCAGAGCTCCTGGAACGCTTTCGGGCAACCACCGACGTCGGAGGAGGCTGCGGACTTCGGCAAGGCGAAATCTTCGGCCTTCCGGTCGATGAGGTGGAGTTCCTCACGGGTTGGCTGCACGTGGGTTACCAGGTGAAGCCGATCAACAGGCATCTGGTCTTCGCGCCGCCGAAGGGCGGAAAGGTCCGTGACGTACCTCTCCCCAAGGAGGTCAGCACCGCCCTTGCTGCTCACATCAAGCGATTCCCGCCCGTAGATGTCACCCTCCCGTGGCGCACGCTGGACGGTCCCCCAGTGACGAAGAAACTGATCTTCACCAACGAGGACGGTTCGGCGCTGCACCGGAACACCTTCAATCTCAGCGTCTGGAAGCCCGCTCTCGTGGCCGCAGGCGTCCTCCCTGAGCCCGAGCGGGGCAAGCGGGCCCAGGCATCGCGCGAGGACGGCATGCACGCGCTGAGGCACTTCTACGCCTCCGTCCTCCTGGACGCGGGAGAGAACATCAAGGCCCTGAGCCAGTACCTCGGTCACAGCGATCCGGGATTCACCCTGAAGGTCTACACACACCTCATGCCGAGCAGCGAAAGCCGCACCCGGTCAGCCGTAGACAGCATGTACGAGGCCGCCCGAAAAGCCCACGACGGCCCAGAGACGGCCCAGGCGGCCTGAGCGACACTGCTACCAGCAGCAAACCTGCTGGTAGCAGCACGTTCGGCACGGCTCCACCAACAGATCACCTTAGACACGTGACAATCCGTCAGTCAGCGGACGTGCTCGGTGACCTGTTCCACACGGCCGGTCGCGCGCGGTTCCTCCACCACGCTCGTCCCGGCGCCCGGCTGCGACTCCCACGTCCAGCTCTCCTCCAGCCGCAGGCGCCCGTCGGGCAGTTCCACGACGGCCGACACGCAGTGGCCGGACGCGGTGGTCCCGTCGCGCCTGAGCTGTACGTACCGGAAGTCGAGGCGGTCGCCCTCGCGGGTGCCGACGAGGTGTCCGCGGACGACGTCGCCGCCCGCGTAGTCGGCCCAGACCACGCCGTCCCGCTCGTGGTACGTGAACCGGGTGCCGGTGCCCACCTGGCCCGGGGCCTGGTCGGCGACGGGGGCGAGCACGAGGCCGTCGAGCGGTCGCGCCATGGTGGAGGCTCCCTTACTGAGACGGAGGGGGCGGGCTAGGGTGGCCAACGTAAAGCACTCGCGGGAGCCCGGACGCACCGGGCTGAGAGGGAGGCTGGGCGGCCTCCGACCGTACGAACCTGATCCGGGTCATGCCGGCGAAGGGAGGGGCTGGACGCCCATGCCGTCTGCACGTTCGTCGGACGTCCTCGTCGTCGGGGGCGGAATCATCGGTCTGGTGACGGCCTGGCGGGCCGCGCAGCGCGGGTTCACGACCGCGCTCGTGGACCCAGAACCGGGCGGCGGGGCCGCGCAGGTCGCGGCCGGGATGCTGGCCGCCGTCACCGAGCTGCACTTCGGCGAGGAGACCCTGCTGGGCCTCAACCTCGCCTCGGCGCGCCGCTATCCGGACTTCGCCGCCGAGCTCACCGAGGCCACCGGCCAGGACCTCGGCTACCGCCGGAGCGGCACGCTGGCCGTCGCGCTGGACGCCGACGACCGCGCCCATCTGCGGGAACTGCACGCGCTGCAGGTCCGGTCGGGGCTGGAGTCGGAGTGGCTGAGCGGCCGTGAGTGCCGCCGCCTGGAGCCGATGCTCGCACCCGGCGTGCGCGGGGGTCTGCGGGTCGACGGCGACCACCAGATCGACCCGCGGCGCCTCGCGGCGGCCCTGGTCACGGCCTGCGAGCGGGCCGGGGTGGTCGTGCACCGGACCTGGGCGGAGCGTCTGAGCGTCGTACGGGAACGGGCCACCGGGGTCGTCACCGCGGACGGCACCGGGCTCGGCGCGGGTCAGGTGGTGCTCGCCGGGGGCAGCCTCAGCGGCCGCCTGGCGGGCGTCCCCGACGACGTCGTGCCGCCGGTGCGCCCCGTCAAGGGGCAGGTACTGCGGCTGACCGTGCCGGCGCGGTACGCGCCCTTCCTCCATCGCACCGTGCGGGCCGTGGTGCGCGGCAGCCACGTCTACCTGGTGCCGCGCGAGAACGGCGAGCTCGTGGTGGGCGCGACCAGCGAGGAGCTGGGCTGGGACACCACCGTGACGGCGGGCGGCGTGTACGAGCTGCTGCGCGACGCCCACGAGCTGGTCCCCGGGATCACCGAGCTGCCGCTCACCGAGACCCGCGCGGGGCTGCGCCCCTGCTCGCCCGACAACGCGCCGCTGCTCGGCCCGAGCGCGCTGGACGGGCTGCTGCTGGCCACCGGGCACCATCGCAACGGTGTGCTCCTGACGCCCGTGACCGGAGACGTGCTGGCCCACGTCCTGACCACCGGCGAACTCCCCGCCGAAGCCCGCCCCTTCACCCCCCTGCGCTTCGGCGCCACGGCCCGCACGGAGCTGCACGTATGAACATCGTCGTCAACGGGGAGCGGCGGCTGATCGCCGCGGGAACCGCTCTCGACGCGCTCGTCGCGACCCTCACCCCGTCGTCGTCCGGGGTGGCCGCCGCCCTGAACGAAACCGTCGTCCCGCGCGCGCAGTGGCCCTCGACCCCGCTCGCCGAGGGCGACCGCGTCGAGGTCCTCACCGCCGTCCAAGGAGGCTGACCCATGGCAGACGACCCCTTCCTCCTCGGCGGTACGACCTATGCGTCCCGGCTGATCATGGGGACGGGCGGCGCGCCCAGCCTCGACGTGCTGGAGCGCTCCCTGGTGGCGTCCGGCACGGAGCTGACGACGGTCGCGATGCGGCGCGTGGACGCGTCGGTGCACGGCTCGGTCCTGTCGGTGCTCGGCCGGCTGAACATCCGTGTCCTGCCGAACACGGCCGGCTGCTACACCGCGGGCGAGGCCGTGCTGACCGCTCGTCTGGCGCGCGAGGCGCTGGGCACCGATCTGGTCAAGCTGGAGGTCATCGCCGACGAGCGGACCCTGCTGCCCGATCCGATCGAGCTGCTCGACGCGGCGGAGACGCTGGTCGACGACGGCTTCACCGTGCTGCCTTACACGAACGACGACCCGGTGCTGGCGCGGAAGCTGGAGGACGTCGGCTGTGCGGCGATCATGCCGCTCGGCTCGCCCATCGGGTCCGGGCTCGGGATCCGCAACCCGCACAACTTCGAGCTGATCGTCGAGCACGCGCGCGTGCCGGTGATCCTCGACGCGGGAGCGGGCACGGCGTCGGACGCCGCGCTCGCGATGGAGCTGGGGTGCGCGGGGGTGATGCTGGCCTCGGCGGTGACACGGGCTCAGGAACCCGTCCTGATGGCGGAGGCCATGCGGCACGCGGTGGAGGCGGGGCGCCTGGCACGGCGGGCCGGGCGCATCCCCCGGAGGCACTTCGCCACGGCGTCCTCTCCCGTGGAGGGTGTGGCGGCGCTGGACCCCGAGCGCCCGGCGTTCTGACCGAGGTCCGCCGGCCGCCGGTTTCCGCGCCAGTCTCCGCACCGGTTTCCATGCCGGCTTCTCCATCGGCTTCCATCGGTTTCCGGCCGGACGGGCGTGCGGGTTGTCGCGTTGTGGCCTTGCGGTGACAGACGGGCCATGATCGGACATCTGCACGACGAACAGACATTCGTACGTGCGATGAGCGTCACAGGTCGGCTGCAGTCGGGCCCCTGTATCGGCCGAACGGGACCTCGTGACAGTGGCGGCTCGTAGACTCACCTGCGTGGATACGACCCTTCAGGACCCGCTTGTCGGACACGTGCTCGACGGCCGCTATCGCGTCGACGCACGGATCGCGGTCGGCGGGATGGCCACGGTCTACAGGGCCTTGGACACCCGTCTGGACCGCGTGCTCGCGCTCAAGGTGATGCACCCGACGCTGGCCGCGGACGTCTCGTTCGTCGAGCGCTTCATCCGCGAGGCCAAATCGGTGGCACGGCTGGCGCACCCCAATGTGGTGCAGGTCTTCGACCAGGGGGCGGACGGGTCGTACGTCTATCTGGCCATGGAGTACATCGCCGGGTGCACCCTGCGCGACGTGCTGCGCGAGCGCGGCGCCCTCCAGCCCCGGGCCGCGCTCGACATCCTGGAGCCGGTGCTCGCCGCGCTCGGCGCGGCCCACCGCGCCGGGTTCGTGCACCGCGACATGAAGCCGGAGAACGTCCTGATCGGGGACGACGGCCGGGTGAAGGTCGCGGACTTCGGTCTCGTCCGCGCCGTGGACACGGTGACCAGCACGACGGGCACCGTCCTCGGCACCGTGTCGTACCTCGCCCCCGAGCAGATCGAGCACGGCACCTCCGACACCCGTGTCGACGTCTACGCCTGCGGAGTCGTCCTCTACGAAATGCTCACCGGCGCCAAGCCGCACACCGCGGACTCCCCCGTGCAGGTGCTCTACCAGCACCTCCACGAGGACGTGCCGCCTCCGTCGGCCACCGTGCCGGGCATGGCGTACGCGCTGGACGAGCTGGTCACCGCGGCCACGGCCCGCAATCCCGAGATCCGCCCGGCCGACGCGGTGGCCCTGCTCGGCCAGGTCCTCGAAGCCCGGGCCGGTCTCACCGCCGATCAGCTCGACGCGGTCCCGCCGGGCGCGCTGTCCGTGGGCCACGACAACGCCGACGACCGTACGAGCGTGATCCCGCGCTCGCTGTCCGTCCCCCGTCTGCTGCCCGTGAACGAGGACGACAGCGCCCTCGACCGGACCAGCCGGTTCGAGCAGAGCAGCCCGTTCACCACCGCGCCGGTCGGGCCGCCGCAGGTTCCGGGCACGCGGCCGCGGCGCGGGATGATGCTGGTCATCGCCGCGATCGTGCTGGTGCTCGGCCTCGGCGCCGGTGTCTGGTACATCAACTCGGGCCAGTTCACCAAGGTCCCGCCCGTCCTGGCGAAGACGGAGCAGCAGGCCAGGACCCAGCTCCAGGGCGCAGGGCTGGACGTCAAGCGGGTCAAGCACGCCTACAGCGACACCGTGAAGCGGGGCACGGTCATCAGCACCGACCCCGGTGTCGGCGAGCGGATCCGCGACAACGACTCCGTGACCCTGACCGTCTCCGACGGCCCCCAGACGGTGAAGGTGCCGGACCTCAAGGGCCTCGCCCTGTTCAAGGCGAGAGAGGTGCTCAAGAGAGACGGGCTCGCCGCGGGCATGGTCACGCGCGAGTTCAGCCAGGACGTGCTCAAGGGGTTCGTGATCGGTACGGATCCGGCCTCGGGCACCGAGCGGCACTCGGGCTCGGCGATCGCGATCGTCGTGAGCAAGGGCGCCCCGGTGGAGCTGCCCGACGTGACCGGCTCGTCGGTCGAGGACGCCACGGCGGAGCTGGAGGGCGCGGGCCTGAAGGTGAAGATCGCCGCGGAGCGGGTCAACTCGGAGTTCGACAAGGGCCAGGTCGCCCAGCAGACACCGCGCGCGGGCCGTGAGGCCGCCACGGGGGACACGGTGACGCTGACCCTCTCCAAGGGCCCCGAGATGGTGGAGGTCCCGGACGTCGTGGGCGACAGCGTGGACGACGCCAAGAAGGCGCTGGAGGACGCCGGGTTCCAGGTCGACGAGGACCGCGGGCTGCTCGGGCTCTTCGGTGACACGGTCAAGAAGCAGTCGGTGGACGGCGGCGACACGGCGCCCAAGGGCTCGACGATCACGATCCAGATCCGCTGAGCCGATCCGCCGCCGGGCCCCTGCGACGTACGGCCTCCGACCGGGCAGCGCTCGGAGGCCGCTCCCCCGCGAAGTCCGCGTACAGGTCCCCTCACGGGTCCGCCCGCGGGGTGCCCGACGGCGCGTGACACCCTGACGGGTGTGACCAGCAAGCAGCTCCGCAACCCCGTCGGCGGCCATGTCCCCGTGGCCGGCGGCCTCAACTCCGTCGGCCTGGCCTACGCCCGTGACCTGGCGGCCGAGACCGTCCAGGTCTTCGTCGCCAACCCGCGCGGCTGGGCGACGCCCGCCGGGAACCCGAAGCAGGACGAGGACTTCCGCGCCGCGTGCGCCGCCGGATCGATTCCCGCGTACGTCCACGCCCCGTACCTGATCAACTTCGGCTCGCACACCGAGGCGACGGCCGAGAAGTCGGTGGAGTCGCTGCGGCACTCGCTGCGGCGCGGACGGGAGATCGGCGCCCTGGGCGTGGTCGTGCACACCGGGAGCGCCACCGGCGGCCGGGAGCGGTCCGTCGCCCTGAAGCAGGTGCGCGACCGTCTGCTGCCGCTGCTGGACGAACTGACCCATGACGACGACCCGTTCCTGCTGCTGGAGTCGACGGCCGGGCAGGGTGCCTCCCTCTGCTCCCGCACCTGGGACTTCGGCCCCTACTTCGAGGCCCTGGACGCCCACCCCAAGCTGGGCGTCTGCCTCGACACCTGCCACATCTTCGCGGCGGGCCACGATCTGACCGGGCCGAGCGGCATGCACCAGACCCTCGATCTGCTGGTCGACACCGTCGGCGAGGGGCGCCTGAAGCTGATCCACGCCAACGACTCCAAGGATGTGGTCGGCGCGCACAAGGACCGCCACGAGAACATCGGCTCCGGCCACATAGGCGAGGACCCGTTCCGCGCCCTGATGACACACCCCGCCACGGAGGGGGTCCCGCTGATCATCGAGACCCCCGGCGGGAAGGAAGGGCACGCGGGCGATGTGGAGCGGCTGAAGAAGCTCCGCGACGGATAGAGCCGCGCGGTCCCGCGATCGGTCCCGCAACCCTCGGGAATACCCCAGGGGGGTATATGGTTCCTTCTGTGCGAAGGCGCCGTGACTCGACATTGGGGGATCTCATGCAGCACGGGGAACACACGGACAGGCCCGCGCACACGGACACGCACGCGGGCACGCACGAAGACCCGCACCACGCCCACCACCACGGGCCGGCCGCGGCCACCTGGTCCCTGGCCGCCCTGGCCACCCTGCACTGCCTCACCGGCTGTGCCATCGGCGAGGTGCTGGGCATGGTGGTGGGCACGGCGTTCGGGTGGGGAAACCTGCCGACGACGGTCCTGGCCATCGCGCTGGCCTTCTTCTTCGGCTACGCGCTCACCCTGCGCGGAGTGCTGAGGGCGGGCGTCGGCTTCCGGACCGCCTTCCGGGTGGCGCTGGCCGCGGACACGCTGTCCATCGCGGTGATGGAGCTGATCGACAACGGCGTCATCGCGCTGTGGCCGGACGCGATGGACGCGCAGCTGGGCGACCTGCTGTTCTGGGGGTCACTGCTGATCTCGCTCGTGGTGGCCTTCGTGGTCACGACCCCGGTCAACAAGTGGACGATCGGCCGGGGCAGGGGGCACGCCGTGGTGCACCGGTACCACCACTGACCTGCCGGGACACCGGCACCGGGGACGCGGTCGGCACTCGGGCCAGGGGCTCAGAGCTCGGGACCGTCCCCGGGTTCCTCCTGGTAGGAGTACCGCTGCTCGCGCCAGGGGTCACCGACGTTGTGGTAGCCGCGCTCCTCCCAGAAGCCGCGGCGGTCGGCGGTCATGTACTCGACGCCGCGCACCCACTTGGGCCCCTTCCACGCGTACAGATGCGGGACGACCAGGCGCAGCGGGAAGCCGTGCTCCGCCGTCAGCAGTTCGCCGTCCTTGTGGGTGGCGAAGATGGTGCGCTCGGACGCGAAGTCCGCGAGACGCAGGTTCGAGCTGAAGCCGTACTCGGCCCACACCATCACGTGGGTGACGGCGGGCGCGGGCGGGGCTATCTCCAGGATCGTACGGGCGGGGACACCCCCCCATTCGGCCCCCAGCATGCTGAACTTCGTGACGCAGTGCAGATCGGCCACGACGGAGGAGTACGGGAGGGCGGTGAACTCGTCGTGGGTCCAGCACTGCTTCCCGCCGTCGGCGGTGGCTCCGAAGACCCTGAACTCCCAGCGCTCGGGGCGAAACTTGGGTACGGGACCGTAGTGCGTGACCGGCCAGCCGCGCTGAAGTCGCTGTCCCGGCGGAAGCTCCGACTGTGCCGTTTCTCCAGATTCGCGCTCCACCGGCTGACCCATGACTCCATCCTGACAGACCCGGAACGGTGCCCATGACCAGCACGGCCAGGATCGGGGCAACTCGGAGTAAGCATGCACTTACTGGACGCTCCCGGACACCGGTGCAAAGATGCGGCGCAATCTGCCCAGTCCCCCGCTTGGAAGGAGCCTCTGCGATGCAGGGCGACCCCGAGGTCATCGAATTCCTCAACGAGCAGCTGACCGGTGAGCTGACCGCGATCAACCAGTACTTCCTGCACGCGAAGATGCAGGAGAACTTCGGCTGGACCAAGCTCGCGAAGTACACCCGGCACGAGTCGTTCGACGAGATGAAGCACGCGGAGGTCCTCACCGACCGCATTCTCTTCCTGGACGGACTGCCGAACTACCAGCGGCTCTTCCATGTCCGGGTGGGGCAGACCGTCACCGAGATGTTCCAGGCCGACCGGCAGGTGGAGGTCGAGGCGATCGACCGCCTCAAGCGCGGGATCGAGGTGATGCGCACGAAGGGCGACATCACGTCCGCGAACATCTTCGAGTCGATCCTCGAGGACGAGGAGCACCACATCGACTACCTGGACACCCAGCTGGAACTGGTCGAGAAGCTCGGCGAGGCGCTCTACCTCGCGCAGCTCATCGAGCAGCCGGAGAGCTAGGCGGCTTCAGGGCCGGCGGGGCTTCCGGGCTAGGCGGCCTCGCGCGCCGCGGTCCCGTACTCGACGGCCTCGCGCCGACCGGTCCCGGCCTCCGCGAGAACCTCGGAGAGCACCGGCATGCCCTGGTCGGCCAGCTCACGGCGCGGACACGAGCCCCTGCCCAGCAGCGCCTGGATCCGGCGTACGCACGAACCGCAGTCCGTACCCGCCTTGGAGGCCGAGGCTATCTGCCGCGGAGTGCACGCACCGTCCGCCGCGTGCTTCTTCACCTGCTGTTCGGTGATCCCGAAGCAACTGCAGACGTACACCCGGTTCACCTCCCGCCGGAATCGTTGGGTCACGCCATCCCGATGATCGGTGAGGCTAACCTAACCTTACCCGTCACATAGGAACCACAAAAGTGGCGTGGGGCGCGGATCGTATGTGATCCGCGCCCCACTGCAGGTGCCCGTAACAGGCGTGACGCCTGTTGATCTGCTACTGGTCGCGGTACATCTCGGCGACGAGGAAGGCCAGGTCAAGGGACTGGCTGCGGTTCAGACGGGGGTCGCAGGCCGTCTCGTAGCGCTGGTGCAGATCGTCGACGAAGATCTCGTCGCCGCCGCCCACGCACTCGGTGACGTCGTCACCGGTGAGCTCGACATGGATGCCGCCCGGGTGGGTCCCGAGGCCCTTGTGGACCTCGAAGAAGCCCTTGACCTCGTCGAGCACGTCGTCGAAGCGGCGGGTCTTGTGGCCCGAGGCGGCCTCGAAGGTGTTGCCGTGCATCGGGTCGGTCACCCAGGCCACGGTCGCACCGGAGGCGGTGACCTTCTCGACCAGCTCGGGCAGCTTGTCGCGGACCTTGTCCGCGCCCATCCGCACGATGAAGGTGAGACGGCCCGGCTCACGGTCCGGGTCGAGGCGCTCGATGTACTGCAGCGCCTCCTCGGCCGTCGTCGTCGGGCCCAGCTTGATCCCGATCGGGTTGCGGATCTTCGACGCGAACTCGATGTGCGCGCCGTCGAGCTGACGGGTGCGCTCGCCGATCCACACCATGTGGCCCGAGACGTCGTACAGGTGGCCCGTGCGCGAGTCGACGCGGGTCAGCGCCGACTCGTAGTCGAGGAGCAGCGCCTCGTGGGAGGCGTAGAACTCGACGGTCTTGAACTCCTCCGGGTCGGTGCCGCAGGCCCGCATGAAGTTCATCGCGTTGTCGATCTCGCGCGCGAGCTGCTCGTAGCGCTGGCCGGACGGGGACGACTTCACGAAGTCCTGGTTCCAGGCGTGCACCTGGCGCAGGTCGGCGTAACCGCCGGTGGTGAAGGCGCGCACCAGGTTGAGCGTGGAGGCGGACGCGTTGTACATCCGCTTCAAGCGCTCGGGGTCCGGGATGCGGGACTTCTCGTCGAAGTCGAAGCCGTTGACCGAGTCGCCCCGGTACGTCGGCAGGGTCACGCCGTCGCGGGTCTCGGTGCCCTTGGAGCGGGGCTTGGAGTACTGGCCGGCGATCCGGCCGACCTTCACCACCGGTACCGAGGCGGCGTACGTGAGGACGGCACCCATCTGGAGCAGCGTCTTGAGCTTGTTGCGGATGTGGTCCGCCGACACGGCGTCGAAGGCCTCGGCGCAGTCGCCGCCCTGGAGAAGGAACGCCTCTCCCTTGGCGACGGACGCCATCCGGGCGCGCAGCTGGTCGCACTCGCCCGCGAAGACGAGCGGCGGATACGACGCGAGCTCCGCGATCACATCGCGCAGAGCCTCGGCATCGGGGTACTCGGGCTGCTGCGCCGCGGGCAGGTCTCGCCAGGTGTTGCCAGCGCTCGCGCTGGACTTAGCGTTCACGGTCACCCGGACAACACTACGGGGTCGGCTCCGGCGTCCATTCACATGCTCATCAATTGAGACGAACCGCGCTCGATCGGCGACTCTCCGGGCGGCCGTACGGCGGCCCGGAGAGAAGACGGCCGGTGCCTAGTGCCGCGGCAGGCAATGTTTGCCCGTCAAGGAGCGGCGCCCGGTGCGTGCTCTCGGTGTGCCGGCCGGAAGTCCTCGTACTGGATGTACTTGGGCTTTCGGCCGGTGCGGCGAGTGGGGGTGCCCCCTGCTCGAAGAGCTTGGGGGAGCGTGCCGGGAGTCGCGACGGGGCGAACGTTGCCTGTCGCGGCACTAGTCCACGTCGAGCCGGTCACGGTCGATGGAGATCCGTACACCGCCGTGGGTCTCGGTCGTGTCGCCCACGTACTGGTGGACGCGCTGGTGCTTGTTCCACAGCGTCGAGGGGATCGAGGAGTCCGACGTGCTCGACACCCGGTTCCAGCGGGCGAAGTGGATCACGTCGGGCAGGGTGACGCGGCTCTTGTTGGCGATCAGGTCGGACACCAGGGACGAGGTGTTGCCGTACGCGCCGGAGCGGTAGCCGAGTGCGTGCAGGCGCACGGTGTACGCCTGGAGGTAGGCGAGCACCGAGTCGGTGACCTTGCCTCCGGGCTCGTAGTGCTCCAGGTCGAGATAGAGCACCGTGCCCTTGCCGAAGCCCAGCGCGGCCGCCTGCTTGACGGCGTCGTCGGCGCCCGCGGTGCCCTGTGACACCGGGCTGGTGATGGCCGCGCAGCCGCCTCCGCAGCTGCCGCCGTCGGAGGAGGGCTGCCGGCCGACGTACAGCGGGAAGAACCGCCAGCCGCGTGTGTACTGCGTCCGCACCCAGTCGGCGGTCAGGTGCTGCTGGGCGCAGGCGCGGTTGAGACCGCCGATGTAGACACCGATGGCGCCGTACGGGGAGTCGTCGCGCCAGGCGTCCATCGCCGACTGGCTCGGCGCGGTGCAGGCGTCGAAGCCCTCGCCGCGGAAGGAGGTCGCGTCCTTCGGCAGCGGGGCCACAGCGCGCTGCTGCCCGGGTTCCTCGCGCCGGGCGGCGGCGACGGGCAGTCCGGCGCTGCTCAGGACGTCCTGGATGCGCGCGCGGTCGTATCCGTAGGCCGCGGTGACGGCGATGCGGTCGGCGGTGGCCCGGTAGGTGCGGGCCGTCGGGTTCTCCGTGACGGCCCTGGGGGCCACGGGGGCGGGCTGGACCAGCAGCGCCTCGGTACGGCCGCTGGCCCTGGCCGGGCAGTTCTGGTCGGTGCCGGGGGTGCCGAGGTAGACGGCGTGCCGGTCGAAGCGGACACAGGTGTCGGGATGCCTCTTCAGGTCCACGATCTTCCAGGAGTCGGGAACGGTGAAGATGTAGCCGCGGTAAGCGACCTGGGTGAGGTCCTCGGCGTCGCCCGTGCGCGGGGCGGAGCTCGCGGGGACGAGTGGCCCGGCGGCGAGGGCGGCCGCCGCGAGGAGCACCGTCAGGGCGCGGACGCCCTTCCGGCGGGGCTGGGACGAACGGACTGCGTGCATGGTTCTCGTTTCTCGGTGCGTTCGGTCTGTCTGGCCATCCATGGCCGGTGACCGGACGGTCGGAACGCCCCGCGGGACCGTTTCACGCTGTTGCCCGCCCCTCACCGTCGGGTAAGGTGCGGCGCATGTTCGCGCATTCGAACCAGAACTGGTGGTGGACCGCTCATCCGGCGGCCCACTGACTGCGCGTAGACACGACTTCGCGAAGGCCGCCCGAGGGGCGGCCTTCGGTGTTTGCGGACCCGGGCCGTTCCTCTCCGAGATGCACGATTCGAGAGAAGGACCGCACCGATGAACCTGCTCGACCTGCTGGACGATCCCCGTCCCTTCGCCCTGCTGCGCCGCCGTACTCCCGGCCGCGACCACGACGTGGTCGAACTGCTGCTGGGGCCGGTGCGCGAGGTGGAGCGCCTCGCCGACATCCCCGACGAGGGTCTCGCGCTGATCCCGTTCCGGCAGATCAGGGAGCGCGGCTTCGACGTCCGCGACGACGGCACCCCGCTCGCGGTGCTCACCCCCGAGGAGCGCCACGAACTGCCGCTCGCGCGGGCGCTGGCGCAGTTGCCGGCGCACGACGTCCGGGTCGAGGGCGGGGGCTTCGACGTCGGTGACGAGGAGTACTCCGGGATCGTCGAGCGGGTGCTGCGGGAGGAGATCGGGCGCGGCGAGGGCGCCAACTTCGTGATCCGGCGGACGTACGAGGGCCGGATCCCGGGGTTCGGACGGGCCGACGCCCTGGCGCTGTTCCGCCGGCTGCTGGTCGGCGAGCGGGGCGCGTACTGGACGTTCGTCGTGCACACCGGGGAGCGGACGCTGGTCGGGGCGAGCCCGGAGGTGCACGTGCGGATGTCCGCCGGGACGGTCGTGATGAACCCGATCAGCGGGACCTACCGCTACCCGGACGGGGGGCCGACGCCCGAGGACCTGCTCGCGTTCCTCGCCGACGGCAAGGAGATCGAGGAGCTCTCGATGGTCGTCGACGAGGAGCTCAAGATGATGTGCACGGTCGGGGACATGGGCGGGGTGGTGATCGGGCCGCGGCTCAAGGAGATGGCCCATCTCGCGCACACCGAGTACGAGTTGCGGGGCCGCTCCTCGCTGGACGTGCGGGACGTGCTGCGGGAGACCATGTTCGCGGCGACCGTCACCGGCTCGCCCGTGCAGAACGCCTGCCGGGTCATCGAGCGTCACGAGGTGGGCGGGCGCGGCTACTACGCGGGGGCGCTGGCGCTGGTCGGGCGGCAGCGGGAGGACGGGCCGGACGGCGGGCCCGGGGCGCAGACCCTCGACTCCCCGATCCTCATCCGCACGGCCGACATCGACGCGGACGGCCGGCTGCGCGTGCCGGTCGGCGCCACTCTCGTACGGGGATCGGATCCGGCGGGCGAGGTCGCCGAGACGCACGCCAAGGCGGCGGGGGTGCTGGCGGCGCTGGGGGTGCGGCCCGGCCGGCCGCGCCCGGACGGCGTACGGGCGAGGCTGGGCGACGATCCGCGGGTGCGGGCGTCGCTGGACGGGCGGCGGGCCTCGCTGGCGCCGTTCTGGCTGCGGATGCAGGAGCGGTCCCAGGAGCTCGCCGGGCACGCGCTGGTCGTGGACGCCGAGGACACCTTCACCGCGATGCTCGCGCATGTCCTGCGCTCGTCCGGGCTCGAGGTGACGGTACGCCGGTACGACGAACCGGGGCTGCGCGAGATCGTCCTCGCGCACGAGGGGCCGGTGGTCCTCGGGCCGGGTCCCGGCGATCCCCGCAACGCGACGGACCCCAAGATGCGCTTCCTGCGCGGCCTGACCGCCGAGGTGCTGCGTGAGCACCGGCACGGCGTCCTCGGTGTCTGCCTCGGCCACGAGCTGATCGCGGTCGAGCTGGGGCTGGACATCGTCCGCAAGGACGTGCCCTACCAGGGAGCGCAGACGCGCGTCGACCTCTTCGGGCGGCCCGAGACCGTCGGCTTCTACAACAGCTTCGTGGCGCACTGCGACGACGAGACGCTGGCGGAGCTGTCGGCGCACGGCGTCGAGGTCAGCCGGGCCGCGAACGGCGAGGTGCACGCGCTGCGCGGTCCCGGCTTCGCGGGCGTGCAGTTCCACCCGGAGTCGGTGCTGACGCTCAACGGCGCGGCCGTCGTACGGGAGCTGACGGGTCAGCTGCGCGGCACGAGCACGTTCTCCGAGCGGCGGCCCTCGGTGTAGTCGAGGACGTTGGCGGCGGTGGCGTCGACGATCTGGCCGACCGCGTCACGGGTGTAGTAGGCCTGGTGCGAGGTGACCAGGACGTTCGGGAAGGTGACCAGGCGGGCCAGGGTGTCGTCCTCGACGGTTTCGAGGGACTTGTCGAGGAAGAACAGTCCGGCCTCCGCCTCGTACACGTCGAGGCCGACACCCGTGAAGCGGCCCTCGCGCAACTGGGCGACGAGGGCCTGGCTGTCGATGAGGCCGCCGCGGCTGGAGTTCACCAGGATCGCGTCGTCCTTCATCATGCGCAGGGCGTCGGCGTCGATGAGGTGCTGGGTCCCCGGCATCAGCGGGACGTGCAGGGTGACGAGGTCGGACTCGGCGAGAAGGCGCTCCTTGGAGACGTACGTCATGCCGAGTGCGACGCACGCCGGGTTCTCGGCGATGTCCCAGCCGAGCAGCTTCATGCCGAAACCGTGGGCGATCCGGGCGAAGGCCTCGCCGATCTTCCCGGTGCCGACGACTCCTGCGGTGCGGCCGTGCATGTCACGGCCCATCAGCCCTTCGAGACGGAAGTCGAAGTCGCGGGTGCGGTTGGACGCGCGCACGATGCGGCGGTTGACGGCCAGGCCGAGGGTCCAGGCGAACTCGGCGACGGAGTAGGGCGAGTAGGACGAGACCCGGGCGACCGTCATCCCGAGGCGCTCGGCGACGTCGAGGTCGATGTTGTTGAACCCGGTGGAGCGCTGGGCGACGAGCTGGGTGCCGCCGGCCGCCAGGGTCTGCAGAACGCGGTGTCCCAGGGCGCAGTTGACGCTGGTGGACACGGCCTCGTAGCCGGTGGCGATGGGGGCGGTGTCCTCGCTGAGGAAGACGTCGAGGCAGCGGACCTCGTGGCGTCCCTCGAAGGCCTTCTCGATCAGGGGCTTCTCGTCGGACTGGACGCCGAACGCCAGAATCTCCACCGGTCTCTCCCGTGCTGGGGTACGGGCCGAATATACGGCCCGTACCCCCGGAGCCGCTCAGGCACGGGCGGGGTGCCGCCTCAGCCGAAGAACACCCCGACCTCCGCGTACAGGCCGGGGTCGACCGTCTTCAGCCTGGCGGTGGCCTCCGCGATCGGGACACGGACGATGTCGGTGCCGCGCAGCGCCACCATCTTGCCGAAGTCGCCGTCGCGGACCGCCTCGATGGCGTGCAGCCCGAAGCGGGTGGCGAGCCAGCGGTCGAAGGCGCTGGGCGTCCCGCCGCGCTGGACGTGCCCGAGGACCGTGGTGCGGGCCTCCTTGCCGGTGCGCCGCTCGATCTCCTTGGCCAGCCACTCGCCGACACCGGAGAGCCGGACGTGCCCGAAGGAGTCCAGGCTGCCGTCCTTGAGGACCATGTCGCCGTCCTTGGGCATGGCGCCCTCGGCGACGACGACGATCGGCGCGTACGAGGCCTTGAAGCGCGAGGTCACCCAGGCGCAGACCTGGTCCACGTCGAAGCGCTGCTCGGGGATGAGGATGACGTTCGCGCCGCCGGCCAGACCCGAGTGGAGGGCGATCCAGCCCGCGTGGCGGCCCATCACCTCGCAGACGAGGACGCGCATGTGCGATTCGGCGGTGGTGTGCAGGCGGTCGATGGCCTCGGTCGCGATGTTGACCGCCGTGTCGAAGCCGAAGGTGTAGTCGGTGGCGGAGAGGTCGTTGTCGATGGTCTTCGGTACGCCGACGACGTTGATGCCGTACTCGTCGCCGAGCCGCGCGGCGACGCCCAGGGTGTCCTCGCCGCCGATCGCGATGAGCGCCTCGACCTCCTGCTTGACGAGGTTCTCCTTGATCCGGCGGATGCCGTTCTCCTGCTTGAGGGGGTTGGTGCGCGAGGATCCGAGGATGGTGCCGCCGCGCGGCAGGATCCCGCGCACGGCCGGGATGTCGAGCCGTACGGTGTCGCCTTCGAGCGGCCCCCGCCAGCCGTCCCGGTAGCCGACGAAGTCATAGCCGTACTCCTGAACGCCCTTGCGGACGATGCCCCGGATGACGGCGTTGAGCCCGGGGCAGTCGCCGCCTCCGGTCAGTACTCCGACCCGCATGGAAAGTCCCTTCGCCACGGTTGGCTGTCGGACTCACGCTAATAGTGATCCAGGTCACTTCGGCATGGTGCGGAAGGGCTGTTCCGGTGAATTGTCGGCCAGTTGATCAATAGATCACCCGAAAGACGGCATCTGTGGCGGTCAGGCCTCGTCCAGTCCGCGCTCTATGGCGTAGCGGACCAGCTCGACCCGGTTGTGCAACTGGAGCTTGCCCAGGGTGTTCTGCACATGGTTCTGGACGGTGCGGTGGGAGATGACCAGGCGCTCGGCGATCTGCTTGTAGCTCAGGCCCTTGGCGACCAGGCGCAGCACCTCGGTCTCGCGGTCGGTCAGCTGCGGGACCCTCGGCTCGTCGGCGCCCGTGGCCGGGACGGGTTCCGAGGCCAGCCGGCGGTACTCGCCGAGGACCAGTCCCGCGAGGCCGGGGGTGAACACCGGGTCACCGGCGGCGGTCCGGCGCACCGCCTCGGTCAGTTCCTCCGCGGACGCCGACTTCAGGAGGTAGCCGGTCGCGCCGGACTTCACCGCCTCCAGCACGTCGGCGTGCTCGCCGCTGGCCGACAGGACCAGGACGCGCAGGGACTGATCGGCGCCGACCAGCTCCTTGCAGACCTGGACGCCGGGCTTGGCGGGCAGGTTCAGATCGAGGACGAGCACGTCGGGTGCCACCGCCAGGGCACGGCGCACGGCCTGTTCGCCGTCGCCGGCGGTCGCGACCACGTCGAACCCGGCGGCCGCCAGGTCACGGGCCACGGCGTCACGCCACATGGGATGGTCGTCCACCACCATGACCCTGATGCGGCTCTCCTCCGCCCGCGGCTGCGCCGCAGTCCCGCCCGTCATCGCCCTACCGTCGCCTTCGTCATCGCGTCTTCGCCTTCCCCCGTGTGTCCTTCGGTACCTTCAGCTCGACCTCGGTGCCCTGTCCCGGGACGGAGATCAGCTCCGCAGTGCCGCCCAGCTCGCGCAGCCTGCCGCGGATCGACAGCGCCACTCCGAGCCGCCCCTCGCCCTCGGCCTGGGCCAGACGCCCCTCCGGGATGCCGGGGCCGTCGTCGCGCACCGTCACGATCACGGCGTCCGGTTCGTCCTCGACCAGGATCCAGGCGCGGGCGTCCTCGCCCACGTGCTGACGGACATTGTCCAGGGCGGCGCCCACGGCCGCTGCCACCTCCCGCGCGGCGGGCGGGCCGAGCGGCACCGGCGCGCCGGGCTCGGAGAGGGTCACGCGCGCGGTGGCGTACGGGGCGAGCAGGGCGCGCAGGTCGAGCGGAGCATCGGGGTCCGCGTCGTCGGGTTCGTCGACGGCGCGGACCACCGCGCCGAGCGCGGCGTCCTCCGACACCCGTGAGACGGGCACCATGCCGCCCGACACCAGCGTGCGCAGCGCGGCCTCCTGCTCGCCGGCCATCCGGCCGAGCTCCGCGGCCTCGCCGCCGAGCGCGCTGCCACGCCGCTGCACCATGGCGAGGACCTGGAGCACACCGTCGTGGATGTCCCGGGCGAGGCGCTCGCGTTCGCGGGTGGCCGCCTCGATCTCCAGGGCGCGGGCGAGGGTGCGCTCGGAGGCGCGGGCCACCTCGACGACGTAGCCGATGGCGATCGAGGCGACCCAGACGAGGATCACGTTGTGCACGGTGTCCCGGGCCGGGGCGCCGCGCTCGACGAGGTTGGCCGCGGCGACGAGGGTGGAGGCGAAGGCCGCCCACCGCCAGCCGCC
The DNA here is from genome assembly GCF_036226925.1 of Streptomyces sp. NBC_00659. Lineage (NCBI taxonomy): Bacteria > Bacillati > Actinomycetota > Actinomycetes > Kitasatosporales > Streptomycetaceae > Streptomyces > Streptomyces sp. NBC_00659. The sequence continues at coordinate 2,898,610 of NZ_CP109031.1, forward strand.
CTTGATCGCGAAGGCCAGGACGGCACCCGCCGTCCATATCGACGGCAGCGTCGGGCCGCCCGCGTCGATGCGCGCGGCGGAGTCGGCGACACGGGTGAGCAGGATCCCGGCCAGTGCGACGGTGAGGTCGGCGACGAGGAACCGCTTGGTGCAGTTGGCCGCGCCGGAGACGCTCGGCAGCGTGGCCAGCGTCCAGACGAGCAGGAAGGCGAAGAACGCGACGGCCACCCACGGGCGGGCAAACTTGTCGTACGTGGTGGCGAAGAGCCCGATCGCGTACAGCACGGTCAGCACCCGGTAGCCGCTCAGCGCACGCCACAGCGGCTGCTCGACCGACATCCTCATGACTCTCTCGCGCTTGGCCATGTCCCCCACCCCCGACTGCCGACGTCCCTACGGACGCTCCTGGGAGCCGGACCGTTGCCTGTCGGTCGGCTCGGCTTCCCCCGCTCCCCCTGGACCGTCCGACGGACCGGCCTGCTCCCCGCCTTGTTCCCCGGCCGGGGCCTCTGCCTGGTCCGCGGTCTGGTCCGCGGGCGGTACTTCGGCCTGTGATTCGCTCAGCGCTTCGGTCTGCGCTTCCGTCTGCTTCTCGGCCTGCGCTTCGGCCTGTTCCCTGGCCGCCTGCTTCTCGGCCTGGGCGAGTGCCGCCCTGGCCGCCTTCTCGGCGTCCTTCTCGGCCTTCGCCGCCTCCGCGATCTGCCGCTTGGCGGCCGTCGCGTACATGTCGACGTACTCCTGGCCGGACAGCTTCATGATTTCGTACATGACCTCGTCGGTCACCGCGCGGAGCACGAACCGGTCGTGCTCCATGCCGCTGTAGCGGCTGAAGTCGAGCGGCTTGCCGATGCGGATGCCCGGACGCATCAGCTTGGGCATCAGCTTGCCCGGAGGCTGGATCTTCTCGGTGTCGATCATCGCCACCGGGATGACGGGCGCGCCGGTGGCGAGGGCCACGCGCGCGAGACCGCCGGGCTTGCCGCGGTAGAGGCGCCCGTCGGGCGAGCGCGTGCCCTCCGGGTAGATGCCGAACAGCTCACCGCGCTCGATGACGTCTATGCCGCTCTTGATGGCCGCCTCGCCCGCGCCGCGCCCTCCGGACCGGTCCACCGGGAGCTGGCCGACGCCCTTGAAGAAGGCGGCCGTCATCCGGCCCTTGATGCCCGGGGTCGTGAAGTACTCGGCCTTCGCGATGAAGGTCACCTTGCGTTCGAGGACCGCCGGCAGGAAGAACGAGTCCGAGAACGACAGATGATTGCTCGCCAGAATGGCCGGGCCCGCGGCGGGGATGTTCTCGAGGCCTTCCACCCAGGGTCTGAAGGCGAGCTTCAGTGGCCCTCCGATGGAAAACTTCATTGCGCCGTAGATCACCCGCGTGCCTCCTGTGTCGTGGATCAGACCTTAACCCGGAGCACCGTCAAAGGACCCGACGACCCTGGTCGGTGTCAGTACGGTCGCGTACGGTGAAGCACACCCGGAGTCGTTTTCCGCCCCAACTCATGAACAGGAGACCGAGGTGCCGGTCCTTCCTGGAGCCGAGCCGTTCCGCCACGAAGGCGGAGAGGTCGGCGTCCTTCTCTGCCACGGTTTCACCGGCTCCCCGCAGTCGCTGCGCCCCTGGGCGGAGTACCTCGCCGAGCGCGGTCTGACCGTCGCGCTGCCCCTGCTCCCGGGGCACGGCACGCGCTGGGAGGACATGCAGGTCACCGGCTGGCAGGACTGGTACGCGGAGGTCGACCGCGAACTGCGCGCGCTGCGCGAGAGGTGCTCGCGGGTCTTCGTCTTCGGGCTGTCGATGGGCGGCGCGCTGGCCCTGCGGCTCGCGGCCAGGCACGGCGACGACATCGACGGCATCGTGGTCGTCAACCCGCTGAACAAGGTGCACGGTGCCGCCGCCCGTCTCCTGCCGGTCCTGCGCCACCTGGTCCCCTCGACGAAGGGCATCGCGAGCGACATCGCGAAGGAGGGCTCCGAGGAGATCGGCTACGGCCGGGTGCCGCTGCACGCCGCGCATTCGATGCGTCTGCTGTGCGGGATCGTGGACGCGGAGCTGCCGCAGGTCACCCAGCCGCTCCTGCTGCTGCACAGCCTCCAGGACCATGTGGTCTCCCCCGCCGACTCGGCGCGCATCCTCGGCCGGGTGTCCTCCACGGACGTGACGGAGATCGTGCTGGAACAGAGCTACCACGTCGCGACGTTGGACCTGGACGCGGACCGGATCTTCGAGGAGAGCCACTCCTTCGTCACCCGGCTCGCGCCCGGTGCCGGCAAGGAGGCCGACGCCGGTCGGGTGGGCCCACAGGAAGGGACGGCAGCCGGTGGCTGAGCACGACGCGGACCGCGGCGATCCGGAGGAGAAGGGCGTACCCGTCGGCGAGCCGCTCGACGGGGCTCGCGGCGAGGGCCTCGGCGACGCGCTCACCGAGTCCGCCGGGGAGCGGCTCGAAGAATCGCCCGGTGATGCCCGCGGGGAGTCCTCCGGCGACGAACAGAGCGTGCCGTTCGACGAGGAGGCCGCCTGGAAGTCGATCGTCGAGGGATACGGCGAGGAGCCGCCGGACCCGCCCGGCTCGCGGCCGTTCCGGTCGGTCGAGGACCTGGCACTCCCCGAGCCCGGGCCGGACACCGACTCCGGGACCGATGGCGGTGGCGGTGGCGGGAGCACCGGGGACGGCGAGGGCGACGACGCCCCGGCTCCGGGAGCAGGGCCCGAGCCGGAGGCCTCCACGGGCGACCTGACCTCCCCCGGTGACCTGCCCTCCGTCGTCAAGCCGCTCGGCAGCTCGATCGCCTTCGCGCCCGGTGTCGGCGGCCCGCGGGACTACCGCGCGCCCGAGCCGTCCGAGGGCGACTTCGACGAGGACGACGAGGGCCACTTCGTTCCGCCCGAGCCGCCTCCGCTGCCCGCCGCGGACACGACCGCCAAGTTCGCCTGGCTCGGCGTACTCGGCGGCCCCGCGCTGCTTCTGCTGGCCGTCCTGTTCGGCTGGGACATGACCTGGTGGCTCACCTCCCTCGGCATCGGCGGTTTCCTCGGCGGCTTCGCCACCCTGGTGACGCGCATGAAGGACGACGACGAGGACCACGAGGACCCGGGGCGCGGCGCGGTCGTCTGACCACGGCCGCGCCTCGGCCCCGGATACGGCGGGAGGTTCCGGCCCGTCCCAGGACGGATGATCCGAGCCGCGCCCAGGACGGGTGATCCGAGCCGCGCTCAGGACGCGGGCACTCTGAGGGCGGCCAGTACGGGCAGATGGTCCGTGGCCGCCCTCAGGTCGTCCTCGCCCACGCCGGGCAGGCCGAGCGGCACTCCGCAGCCGAGGACCTCGATGCCGGGCGTGGCGAAGACGGCGTCGATGCGCCGGTCGGGGCCCGCGAACGTCCAGGTGTGTTCCCCGCCCCAGGGACGGGTCGCCCAGCCGTCCTGGAGCGCGCCCGCCAGACGGCGGAACGTCGGTCCTGTCGGGCGTTCGTTGAGGTCGCCGCCCGCGACGGCGTGCGGGGTGCCGAAACCGGCGAGACGGTCGAGGAGCAGGCCGCTCTGCTCGTAGCGCTCGTCCTTCTGGAGCGACAGATGGCAGCTCAGCACGCCGAGCCGGGCTCCGCCGAACCGCACGACCGCCGTGGCGAAGCCCCGCCGGTGCAGCCCCGGGGTGAGCGGGAGCAGGACGTCCTCGGTGCGCTCCACGGTGGCCCGCAGGGTGCACAGCAGCGCGGGCCCGGAGGCGGTGGCGCCTCCGGACAGGATGACGAGCCCGGAGGCGGCGGCAAGACGCGCGAGCTTCTTGCGCCAGCGGAAGAAGCGCGGCGCCTCCTGGACCAGTACGAGGTCCGGTGCGCAGGCGCTGATCACCCGGGCGAGCGCTGCGGTGTCGTCGCGCATCGAGCGGATGTTGTAGCTGAGCACGCGGATGACGGCCGAACCGTCGGATTCGGTGCGGGACGCGGGCAGCGGACTGGCGGAGGAGCTGGTCGGCATGGCGATCAAGATACGCGCCGGGAGCCCGCCGGAAGGGCCGAAGAACCACATGGCTCGCCCGCAGGGGGCACCGGCTGGTGGAGCGGTGCTCCTGACGCGCCGAGGGACCCCTCGATCGGGTGAGGCGGACGCCGGGGCGGGTGAACCGGCGGACACGGGGGGCGGCCCGCTGGTGTCCCGTGGAGTCGGGCGGGCGCGGCGGCCCGACGCGCCTCCCGGGGCATACGGCGGGCGCGGGACGACGCCTCCCCGGAGCCTCCCGGAGGATATGGCGGCCGACGCCTCCCGGGGATGGGGCGGACACGGGGGCGCCCGCCGTCCTGTGAGGGTGCGGCGGGCGCTGCCGTGCGAGAAGTGCGGGACCTACATGATCGGGTCGGGCTCCCGGGCCAGGTCCGCCGCTCCGACGAGACCCGCCTTGTTGCCCAGCTGCGCGGCGATCACATCGGCGACCGGACGCCAGTTGCCGCCGACCAGCCAGCGCTTGTACGACTTGCGGATCGGGTCGAGGACCAGCTCACCCTCGTCCGAGAGGCCGCCGCCGACGATGAAGGCGGACGGGTCGAAGAGCGAGGCGAGGTCGGCCAGACCCGCGCCGGCCCAGCGGGCCAGCTCGCGGTAGGAGTCCACCGCCACGTGGTCGCCCTGCCGGGCGGCCATGGAGATGTGCTTGCCCTCGATGCCGTCGGGGGTACCGTCGCCGAGGCCCAGGAGGACCTCCGCCGCCTCCGGGGTCGCGTTGGCCCGCTGCTTGGCGTAACGGACGAGGGCGCGGCCGGAGGCGTACTGCTCCCAGCAGCCCTGCGAGCCGCAGCCGCACAGCAGTCCGTCCGGCACCATCCGGATGTGGCCGAACTCGGCGGCCACGCCGAAGTGGCCGCGGCGCAGCTTGTTGCCGATGATGATGCCGCCGCCGAGGCCGGTGCCCAGGGTGATGCAGATGACGTTGCGGTGGCCCTTGCCGGCGCCGAACTTGTACTCGCCCCAGGCTGCCGCGTTCGCGTCGTTCTCCACGACGACCGGCAGGCCCACGCGCTGCTCGACCTCGGCCTTGAGCGGCTCGTTGCGCCAGTCGATGTTCGGCGCGAAATAGACCGTCGAGCGCTGGCGGTTCACGTATCCGGCGGCACCGATGCCGACACCGACGATGTCGTGACCGGCACGCGCGCCCTCCACTGCCGAGGCGATGGCGTCGATAATGGCCTCGGACGTGCTCGGGGTCGGCACCTTGTGCGTCGAGAGGATATTGCCTTCCTCGTCGACCACACCGGCCGCGATCTTCGTGCCGCCGATATCGACGCCGATGGTGAGTCCCATGAATCCCTCAGTTTCGGTCGAGCCCCGCTACGGCCAACCGTACCCGAGGGGCGATTAGTCCAAGTCGATGTGTTCGCCCGGACCGGACTCGTCGTCGCGGGAACCTGTGCCCCGAGTGGTCCAGCGGCGCTCCTGGTTCTCGACGGCCGAGCGGTAGGCGGCGAGCAGTTCCGAGCCCGCGGCCGCCAGGTGGTCGAACACCTCGGGGTTGCGCTCCAGCACCGGTTCCACGGCGGCCTTGGCCTGCTGCACGACCTGGCTGACCATCTGCTGGGCGGTGCCGGAGGCGACCGCTCCGAACAGCGGCGACTGGAGCCCGGAGAGCTTGTCGGCGACGGCGTCGACGAGTTTGCGCAGTTCCTCGGCGGCCGAGCCGGGCGGCGCGCCGTGCTGGGCGCGACGGCGGGCCTGCTCCGCGGCGAGGTCCTCCGCGCAGGCCTTCGCCCAGGCGTCGGCGTCCGTGGCGTGCGCTTCCTCGACGCGTACCTCGTCGGCCGTCTCCTCCTGAGCGGCGTCGGATGGGGGGCGCTCTTCGCTCATGGCGGGACTCCTGCCTACGTTTTCCTTGCTCTCGACGTTACCCGAACGGGGGTACCTCGTTCACCGTGCCCGGCTCCCCGGATCGGGCACGGCCGGTTCTCGGCGGCACGTCACTTCTCGCGCGGCCACAGCCCGGGATCCGGCGTGAAACGGATGCGCAGCTCGCCCTCGCGCAGCGCGGCTCCGGACACCGTGCAGCGGCGCAGCGCGGACGGGAGCGGGACGATCCTGCGGAACTGGCCGACGGTGACGACGAGTTCGTCGCCGCGCCGGATGAGGTCGAGTTCGTCGCGTATCGCGCCGGGCAGCGGGATGTGCCACACGAGCACGCCGTCGTCGGCGAGCCGGTCGGCGACGGGCCACTCGACGGGGGTGGGCGCGGTGTTGACGCCGGGCACGGCAAGCGCGGCGAGGTCGTCGGTGCCGCGCGGGTCGTGGCCGCGGTGCGGGACCTCGTGGACCGTGTACGTCTCCCGCCACTCGTCCAGGGCCTTGCGCTGCTGGGCCGCGAGGGCTCCCAGCCAGGCGTCGTTGGTGGCGCCGGGCAGCACCCGGTTCGCGACGAGTCCGTCGACGGGCAGTCCGCGCAGGGCGAGGGCGGTGGCGGCGGTGCGGACGGCGTCGGTTCCGGCGGGTCCGGGCTCGGCGACCAGTCGTACGGTCGTGGCGCGGTCCTCGACCACGCCTTGCACGGCGGCCAGCTCGATGTCCCAGCGCCCCGCGGTCTCGTACAGCCACTCGGCGGGCATGGGCACGCCCGCGAGCCGCCCGAGGACCGGACGCAGGGCTCGGGCCGCCTGGCGCTCCGGCGGGAGCAGGCGGCGCAGATAGCGGCGGAGCTCCTCGGGCAGCGCCAGGAGGGCGAGGGCCTGCGGGGTTGGGGGCAGGTCCACGACGAGCAGGCCGTACGCATCCGACAGCGCGGCGTCGCGCAGGGCGCGCAGCAGGGCGAGTTCCTCGGCGCCGGGGAGCGGGGTGACTTCCTCGGCGTCCAGGCGGGAGGCGCCGAGGAGGTCGAGGGCGGTGGTGGCGCGCCGCTGGAAGGCGGTGAGGTCGTCGCGGAACCGGGCGGCGGCGTCGGGGCGCCAGGCCGTGAGACCGGGGGCGGCTTCCACGGGGTCGGGGCCGGTGGGGACGCCGAGCACGGCGCCGAGGGTGTCGGTGCGGTCGGCGGTGAGCACCAGGGTGCGGGTGCCTTGCCTCGCCGCCTTCAGCGCGGTGGCCGCGGCGACGGTGGTACGGCCTGTGCCGCCTTGGCCGGTGATCAGGATGGTGCGCATGGGGGTGAACGCTACCGGTGTGGTGGCCTCGGCGGTTTCCGGGTCCGGCCGGTGGGTGGGTCGGGGCCGCGCCGGTGCATCAGCCCGTCGCCGTTGGATGAGGCGTGGCCGTCGGTGGCGACGGGCATCGATGTACCGGCACGGCCCCGACGGCGCGCTCCCGGCTGCGGGTGCGCGATCCAGACGGTCACAGCCCCGGCCGGGAGAATCCAGCCCCTCCGGCGTTTGAGGAGCGGGGTCGGGGGCGGAGCCCCAGGGGTGGGACGGGTAGGGGCGGAGGGGGCGAAGAAGCGGTCGTGGGTGGCGAGGGCGCGGCCGGGCGGGACGTGAAGGCGGGCCCCCAGAGGGACTAGGTCGTTTCCTCTACGCGCTTCTTCAGGCCGGCCAGGGCGCGGTCGATGATGACCTTCTCGGCCTTGCGCTTGATCATGCCGAGCATCGGGATCTTGACGTCGACGGTCAGCCGGTAGGTGACCTCGGTGGCGCCCTTGCCCGCGGGCTCGAGGAGGTAGGAGCCGTCCAGCGAGCGGAGCATCTGGGACTTCACCAGGGTCCAGGAGACCTCGTGGTCGCCGGTCCAGGTGTAACCGAGAGTCTGGTCGTCCTTGATGGCGCCGGCGTCCATGACGAGCCGGACCTGTTCGGCGCGGCCGAGTTCGTCCGACTTGAGGACCTCGGCCTCCTTCACCTCACCCGTCCAGTCCGGGTACCGGGCGAAGTCGGCGATCACCGCCATGACGTCAGCCGGTACCGCTTCGATCGTGATGCTCGAACTGGTGTGTTCCGCCATCGCGGTGGCTCCTCCAGATGCGGTCCGGTGAGGGAGGTCGGTGCGCACGTGTGTGCAGCGTGAAGGCTACCGCGCACGACCACGGACGCCTCACCCCACCTGGCCCTCGGAACCGTCGCGGCGTCACCACTCCAGCACCCAGGGTCGGCCCGACCCCGCGAAGTGCCCCACATTGACGCATTCCGTCGCCCCCACACGCATCCGGCGGACGAGAGGCTGATGGACGTGGCCGAAGAGCGCGTAACGGGGGCGCGTGCGCCGGATCGCGTCCAGCAGCGCGAGGGAGCCGCGCTCGAAGCGGCGCGCCACGGTGTCGTACACGAGTTCCGGCACCTCCGGCGGAATGTGCGTGCACAGCACGTCGACCTCGCCGACCGCCTCGATCTTGGCCGCGTACTCCTCGTCGCTGATCTCGTACGGCGTCCGCATCGGTGTCCGCAGTCCCCCTCCGACGAAACCGAAGACGCGGCCGCCGATCTCGACCCGCTCACCGTCCAGGACGGTGGTGCCCTGGCCGGCGTACTCCGGCCACAGAGCCGGCATGTCGACATTGCCGTAGGTCGCGTACGTCGGCTCCGGGAACGCGGCGAACATCTCGGCGTACTGCTTGCGCACCGCCTTCTCGATCGCCGCGGCCCGGTCGGTGCCGATGCCCGCCCACAGCCGGGCACCGAACGCGCGCGCCTCCTCGAAGCGGCGGGCGGTGCGCAGCTCGACGATGCGGTCGGCGTTCTCCACGCCGAAGAGGTCCGGGAAGATGCCGCGCGCGTGGTCGGCGTAGTCGAGGAAGAGGACCAGGTCACCGAGGCAGATCAGGGCGTCGGCGCCGTCGCCGGCCCGGGCCAGGTCGCGGGCGTTGCCGTGCACGTCGCTGACCACATGAATGCGCGTCCTCGGACGGCCGACAGGTGTGGATGCCATGACGATCAAGCGTAGGCGGGTGCGGCAAACGTGAACAGAGGCGGCCGGACCTGCGATTACTGGCATGCGCGGAAGGGCGTGGACTACTGTGCGCGCAGGAACGCCACCACGTGTGACGCATGGAACATCTCGCCGGGACCCCCTGTCGAAGACCCCATACCGGCGGGTAACGTCCGGGCAGTCCAGTCGTACTCGGGATTTCAACAAATGATCTCTTGAGTACTTGCCCGAGCCTTGGACCGCACCGTCGCATCACACAGAGTCGTGGCGTCGGCGCCCTATGAGGAGCAGCAGTCTTGCGCGAGTTCAGCCTTCCGGCTTTGTACGAGGTCCCTGCGGACGGAAATCTCACCGACATCGTCCGCAGAAACGCCGCGCAGCATCCCGACGTAGCCGTGATCGCCCGCAAGGTGGGCGGTACCTGGACGGACGTCAGCGCCACGACCTTCCTCGCCGAGGTGCTGACCGCGGCCAAGGGTCTGATCGCCTCGGGCGTGCGGCCCGGTGACCGGGTCGGCCTGATGTCCCGTACCCGCTACGAGTGGACGCTGCTCGACTTCGCGATCTGGAGCGCCGGCGCCATCACCGTGCCGGTGTACGAGACCAGCTCCCCCGAGCAGGTGCAGTGGATCCTCGGCGACTCCGGCGCCACCGCCTGCATCGTGGAACTGCCGGCGCACGCGGCCTGCGTCGAGTCGGTACGTGACCGGCTGCCCGCCCTCGAACACGTCTGGCAGATCGAGGCCGGCGGCGTCGAGGAGCTGGGGCGCCTGGGCGCGGACGTCAGTGACGCCACCGTCGAGGAGCGCAGCTCGTTCGCCAAGGCGGACGACCCGGCGACCATCGTCTACACCTCCGGGACCACCGGCCGCCCCAAGGGCTGCGTCCTGACCCACCGCGCCTTCTTCGCGGAGTGCGGCAACATCGTGGAGCGGCTGCGCCCGCTGTTCCGCACCGGCGAGTGCTCGGTCCTGCTGTTCCTCCCGCTCGCGCACGTCTTCGGGCGGCTCGTGCAGGTCGCGCCGATGATGGCGCCGATCAAGCTGGGCTGTGTCCCGGACATCAAGAACCTCACCGACGAGCTGGCCTCGTTCCGGCCGACGCTGATCCTCGGTGTGCCGCGCGTCTTCGAGAAGGTCTACAACTCGGCGCGCGCCAAGGCCCAGGCGGACGGCAAGGGCAAGATCTTCGACAAGGCCGCGGACACGGCGATCGCGTACAGCCGCGCGCTGGACACCCCCTCGGGGCCGTCCCTCGGTCTGAAGATCAAGTACAAGACGTTCGACAAGCTCGTCTACAGCAAGCTGCGCGCGGTGCTCGGCGGTCGCGGCGAGTACGCGATCTCCGGCGGTGCCCCGCTGGGCGAGCGGCTCGGCCACTTCTTCCGCGGTATCGGCTTCACGGTGCTGGAGGGCTACGGCCTCACCGAGTCCTGCGCGGCCACGGCCTTCAACCCGTGGGACCGTACGAAGATCGGCACCGTCGGCCAGCCGCTGCCCGGCTCCGTGATCCGTATCGCCGACGACGGCGAGGTGCTGCTGCACGGCGAGCACCTGTTCCAGGGGTACTGGAACAACGAGGCCGCCACCGCCGAGGCACTCGCCGACGGCTGGTTCCACACCGGTGACATCGGCACCCTCGACGAGGACGGCTACCTCCGCATCACCGGCCGCAAGAAGGAGATCATCGTCACGGCGGGCGGCAAGAACGTCGCTCCGGCGGTGATAGAGGACCGTATCCGTGCCCACGCGCTGGTCGCGGAGTGCATGGTGGTCGGCGACGGACGGCCGTTCGTCGGCGCGCTGGTCACGGTCGACGAGGAGTTCCTGGCCCGCTGGGCCGCGGAGCACGGGAAGCCGGCCGGCTCCACCGCTGCCTCGCTGCGCGAGGACGCGGACCTGGCCGCCGCCATCCAGGACGCGATCGACGACGGCAACGCCGCGGTGTCCAAGGCCGAGTCGGTCCGCAAGTTCCGTATCCTCGACCACCAGTTCACCGAGGAGTCGGGCCATCTGACGCCGTCCTTGAAGCTGAAGCGGAACGTGGTGGCGAAGGACTACGCGAACGAGATCGAGGCACTTTATCGGGGCTGATGCCCGAGCGACCGGGTTCCAGCCCGGCCGGAACAGACGGCTCGGCCCCCTTCGGTGAAGGGGGCCGAGCCGTTTTCCGTCCCGGGGTCGTTTGCCTTCGGGCGCGGGTGCAGGGTTCCGCCTCCCGGCGTGGGGTTCCGCCTCCCGACGGGGGGCCGCCTCCCGCCGTAGGGGGTGGGGTTCGTCCCGGGCGGACGGTGCGGCGTGGTTGCTCGCGCAGTTCCTCGCGCCCCTGAGCGCCCTGGCGGGCGCCCGTCGAGGCGCCCGCCAGGGCGGCCGTCCGGGGGCGCGGGGAACTGCGCGGCCAGGCAAAGGCGGCCCGCAGGTGCCGGCGGGCGGCAAGTGGCAGCCCCACGGGCGAACCCGGTGACGCTAGAGCAGCACTCGCAGGCGCCGACGGGCAGCAAGTGGCAGCCCCGTGGGCGAACCCGGTACCGCTAGAGCAGCTCTCGGAGGCGTTCCGCCAGGAGGTCCCAGCGCCAGTTCTCCTCGACCCAGGCCCGGCCGCGTTCGCCCATGCGGCGGCGGAGCTCGGGGTCGCCGAGCAGGGTGACGATGCGGTCGGCCGCGTCCTCGGCGGAGCCGCCGCGGACGACCCAGCCCGTCTCGCCGTCGAGCACGGCGTCGGGCGCGCCCCCCGAGTCGCCGGCCACCACCGGAAGGCCCGTCGCCGACGCCTCCAGGTAGACGATGCCGAGCCCCTCGACGTCGAGTCCGCCCCTGCGGGTCCGGCACGGCATCGCGAACACGTCCCCGGCCCCGTAGTGCGCGGGCAGTTCCGACCAGGGCACCGCCCCGGTGAACCGGACCGAGTCCGCGACCCCGGTCTCGTGCGCGAGCTTGCGCAGCTCCTTCTCGTACGGCCCGCCCCCGACGATCAGCAGCACCGCGTCCGGCTCCTTGGCCAGGATCCGCGGCATCGCGAGGACGAGGGTGTCCTGGCCCTTGCGCGGGACCAGGCGGGAGACGCAGACGACGACCGGCCGGTCGGTGAGGCCGAGGCGGGCCCGGACCTCGTCGCCGCCCGAGCCGGGGTGGAAGGTCCGCTCGTCGACGCCGGGCGGCAGCCGCACCATGCGCGCGGCCGCCTCGGGGGTCAGCGCGGAGGCGATCCGCGAGCGCGTGTACTCCCCGAGGTAGGTGATCGTGTCCGTGGACTCGCCGATCCGGCGCAGCAGCGCCCGGGCGGCGGGAAGCTGGGCCCAGCCGGCCTCGTGGCCGTGCGTGGTCGCCACGAGGCGGGTCGCGCCCGCTCTGCGCAGGGCCGGCGCCATCAGGCCGAGCGGTGCCGCCGCCCCGAACCACACCGACGTACAGCCGTGTTCACGCAGCAGGCCGACCGCCCGCCGGGTGGCGCCCGGCGTCGGAAGCAGCATGGTCGTACGGTCCCGTACGACGGTGAAGGGCTGCTCGGCGTCGAACGCGGCGGTCGCCTCGGCGCCCTCGTGGCCGCGCTTCCAGGTCGAGGCGTAGACGACGATCCGCCCGGGGTCCAGGCGCAGCGCCATGTTGTGCAGAAAGGCCTGGATGCCGCCGGGGCGGGGCGGGAAGTCGTTCGTCACGATCAGGGTCCTGTGCATCGTGTTCGACAGTACCGAACCTATACTCACAGCTCCGCACGGCCGCGCTTGACGGCTCGTACACAGACCGGTGGGTCACCCTGGGGCCGCGAAAGCGCGGCGCGAGACACACACGGATTCCGGACGATGAGAGCCAGGTGGGCATGACCGGGGCACGGAGCGCGAGGTTCCCCTTCGCCATGACCGCACTGCTGGCGATCTGGGGTCTGACCAGGCTGGCGCTGCTGCTCTTCGTGGCCAAGGTGTACGTCTTCCCCGGCCCGGACGTCACCAGCGACGTCTCCGTGATCTACCACGGCTGGTACGAGGTCCTCCAGGACGGCCGGTTCCCGCTGCACGACGTCACCTGGCAGTACCCGCCGGCCGCCTCCCTCGCGATCCTCTCGCCCGCCCTGCTGCCCTTCCTCGACTATGCGCACGCCTTCTTCGTGCTGGCCTTCGTCGCCGACCTGCTGGTGTTCGGGCTGCTCCTGTACGCGGGCTCGCGCTCCGGCAAGAGCGTGCGCGGTGCCTGGGTGTGGATGATCGGGGTTCCGCTGCTCGGTCCGACCGTGTACGCCCGCTACGACGTGATGGTGACGGCCGTCGCGGTCGCCGCGCTCCTCGCCGGCTCCCGCCACCCCCGGGTGATGGGGGCGCTCACGGGCTTCGGCGCGATGGTGAAGGTCTGGCCGGTCCTGCTGCTGCTCGGCGCCGTGCGCCGGCGGTCCTGGGCCTGGACGGCGGGGACGGCGACCGGGATCGCGGCGGTGTTCTTCGCGACGATGCCGGGCGCGTTCGCCTTCCTGACCTTCCAGCGCGACCGCGGCACCGAGGTGGAGTCGCTCGGCTCCCTCGTCTTCCACGTGGCCAGGCACCACGGCTGGAACGGGCGGGTGCTGCTCAACTACGGCTCGGTGGAGTTCGTCGGCCCTTACGTCGACGCGGTGAGCACGGCGGCCCTGGTCCTGACCGGGTTCGCCTTCGGCTGGCTGCTGCTGTGGCGGCTGTGCGCCAAGCGGTTCCTGTCGCACACGCTCGCCGACGCGGCGTTCGTCGCCGTCCTGATGTTCACCGCGACCAGCCGGGTCATCAGCCCGCAGTATCTGGTGTGGCTCGTCGGGATCGCCGCGGTCTGCCTGTGCTTCCGTGCGAGCCGGATGGTGCTGCCCGCCTTCCTGGTGCTGGTCGCGTGCTTCGTGACGGTCCTGGAGTTCCCGACCTGGTTCGGCGACGTCGTCGACAGCACGGACCTCGGCATCACCCTCCTGGTGCTGCGCAACGGCCTGCTGGTGGCCGCCTCGGTGCTGGCCGCCCGGGAGCTGTGGCGCTCCACGGTCTCCCGGCCGGCGCCCGATCTCCCCGCTCAGGCCGCCCGCGCCAAGGAGACGCTGGCGTCCTCCTGACGCCCGGTCCGCGCGGCCCGCCGGGCCCACAGCCACAGGGCCGCGCACTGCACCGCCATGGACAGCGCGAGGGCCAGACAGATGCCCGGCAGCCCCAGTCCGGACAGGGCGAGGGCCAGGGGCAGCTGGACCGCCGTGCCGGTCAGCGTCACCCGCAGCAGCACCGGCGCTCCCCCGCTGCCCTCGAAGACCCCGCCGAGGGCGATGAAACAGGCCATCAGCAGCAGGTAAGGGCCGACACAGCGCAGGAACAGCACGCCGTCGTGGGCGACCTCGGGGCCGGCGCCGAAGGCCCGCATGATCCAGGGAGCCAGGGCCCCGAGCAGTCCCGCGGCGAGCAGGCCTGCGGTCCCCGAGACGAGGACGGCCTGCCGTCCGATGGCGCCACGCTCGTCACGGCCCGCGCCCCGGCTGTGCGCGGTGTGGATCGAGGCGGCCTGCCGGACCGAGTAGAACGCCATGGTGGCGACGTACATGACCTTGTAGGCGATCGCGTAGGCGGCCACCGCCGTCGTCCCGAGCCTGGCCACGATCGCGACCAGGATCAGGGCGCCGCCCTGCCGCACGGTGAAGTCGGCGGACATGGGCAGCCCGGTGGTGAGGCACCGGCGCAGGGCCGCGCCGGTGCCCTCGGCCAGCGTCGCACGGGCCGCCTTCGACAGCAGGGTGTCGCGGCGCAGGGCGCGCAGGCCCGCGACGAGGGCCACCGAGCGGCACAGCACGGTCGAGAGGGCGGCGCCCCGGACGCCGTACGCGTGGATGAACAGCGGGTCGAGGACGAGGATCAGGCCGTTGGCCAGCAGGGCGAGGCGCATCGGGGTGCGGGTGTCGCCGGTGCCCTTGAGGATGCCGTCGACGAGGTTCTGCGCGAAGAAGACGGCGATGCCGGGCAGGGAGACGGCGAAGTACTGGACGGCGAGGGTCAGCGCGCGTCCGTCGCCGCCGAGGACCAGCCGGGCCAGCGGCTCGCGCAGCAGGAAGCCGCCCAGGGCGATCACCGGTGTGACGGCGGCGCACAGCGCCCAGCCTCCGCGGACGGCCGCCCGGACCGCTCCCGGGTCGCGGGCGCCCCGGGCGTGCGCGACCAGGACGGTGGTGCCGGAGGCGAAGACCAGGGCGACGCCGAGCAGCACGTTCTCGGTGTTCGTCGCGACGGCGACGGCGGCCACGGCGTCACGGCCGAGCCGGGAGACCCAGACGGTGTTGATGATTCCGGCGACGACGGAGGCGAGCAGCGAGAGGTAGACGGGGTGGGCGAGCGCTATGAGCTGCCTGCGGTGCGCGTTCACGAAGGCTCCCTCGATACGAGCTACCTCGTTTAGAGGTAGCTCGATAAGAGGTACCATGGACGGGTGAACCCTTCAACCACCCGGACTCGCCGGCCTCGCGGGGCGTCGGCGCCCACGAAGGAAGGGCCGGCCTGATGCTGGAGCTGTCGATCCTGGGCTTCCTGTACGAGGAGCCGCTGCACGGCTATGAGCTGAAGGAGCGCATCAAGGCCCTCACCGGCCATGTCCGGCCGGTCAGCGACGGCGCCCTCTACCCGGCGATCACCCGCCTGGTCGCCGCGGGCCTGCTCGACCAGCACACCGAGCCCGGCAGCGGCGCGGCCCCGCGGCGCATCCTGTCGCTCACCGACAAGGGCCGCGAGGACCTCCTGGAGCGGCTGCGACACCCCAAGCAGGCCGAGATCACCGACCACGTCCGCTTCAACACCCTGCTGGCCTTCCTGCGCCACCTGGGCGACCCCCGCGAGCAGGCCGCGGTGCTGCGGCGCCGCCAGGAGTTCCTGGAGGCCCCGACGAGCTTCTTCTACGAGGGCGGCCGGCCTGTGCGCGCGGAGGAAGCCGACGACCTGTTCCGCCAGGGCATGCTGCGGGTGGCGCGGGCGACCGGCGAGGCGGAGCGGACCTGGCTCGCGGAGGCCGTTCACCGGCTGGAGGGGTGAACGGCTCCACGCGTCAGCCGAGCTGGTCCCCGAGGTACTGACGCCACAGCTCGGCGAACCGCTCCGGCGTCGTGTGCAGCACGTCCCGCAGCGCGCCCTCGACCGCCCCCTCGCGCTTCCCGTGGTCGCCCACCGCGCGGTAGAAGTCGTTCAGCCGGACCTCGCCCCAGTGGTCCGCGATCAGCCGGCAGGCCATCCAGCCGCCCTCGTACGCCCGTGCCAGCGCGCTCGCGTCCGCGGTGAACCCGAAGTCCTTGTCGTCGGGCAGCGCGGCCGGGACGCTCCCCTCGGCCACCGCGCGCTGGAGTTCCGGCGCGACCTGCCCGGGCATCCGCCCGCTGCCCCGGTAGCCGGTCCAGTCCGCGTACCCCTCGGAGAGCCACAGCGGGGTGGCGGCCGTGGTGTGGGCGCGGGTGGCCACGTGCGTGGTCTCGTGGGTGAGCACGACCTGCTTGCCGAGGCCGCCGAGAACGCCGTACGCGTCCGGGTTGACGATGATCCGGTCCGCGGGCGCCTTCGCCGAAGGTCCCGCCTCCCCGGTGGTGACCGCGGCGATCCCCCGGTACCCGGACGCCGGAGCCCCGAGCAGCCCCGCCATCCCCTCGAGCGACTTCGGTACGAGGACCACGACGTGCCGCGACCAGTCCGCGCCCCAGGCGTCCGACACGGCCGGCACGGCACGGTCCGCGAGACCCGCGAAGGCCCGCAGCCGCTCGCCGGACTGCCCGACCCCCAGGACGAGGCTGTGCTCACCCCGTACGGCCGTCACGGCCCCCTCGTCCCACAGCTGGTCGCCGCCCTTGCCCGACGGCTTGTCGGAGGTGACGCGCCAGGTCCCGTCGGCGCGGGTCAGTGCGAGGGTCCGGTCCACCTTGACCGGCGCGGTGTCGTAGCCCGCGATGCGGTAGCGCAGTTCGGCGCGGGCGGTGGCGCTGTCGCCGGAGCGGCTGAGACCGGCCAGCCGGTAGGACCAGCCCGCCAGCGGTACGTCACGCAGGTTCGCGAGGCCGGTTCCGGCGCCGGCCGCCGCGCCGGTGGCCCGGAACGCCGCGTCGTCCCGGTCCAGGACCGCGGCCGCCCGCCGGTCGAGAACGCGCTGCACGTCGGCCGCCGCGGTGTCCGGCGCCGTCCGGCCGCCGCAGCCGACGAGCCCGGCGAGCAGCAGCACCACGGAGAGCCCCGCTCGCGACGCGCACCTTCGACCAGCCATTCTCCCGATCGTACGGTGCCCGCACCCGCCCGCCGGAACGCCCGCCCCGCCCGCCCCCCTAGGGCCTGTCCGCGCCCCGTCAGACCCGGGTGACGGACGAGATCGGCATCATCCCGACCGGGTCGTAGCGCACCGGGGCGCCCGGATAGGGCGCGTGGATCACCTGGCCGTTGCCCACGTACATCCCGACGTGGCCGGCGTCCGACCGGTAGGTGACCAGGTCACCGGGCCGCGCCTGGGAGAGCGGGATCTGCTGCCCGGCGAACCGCTGGGCCTGCGAGGTACGCGGCAGACCGACTCCGGCGTGCGCGTAGGACCACTGCATGAGACCCGAACAGTCGAAGCCGCCGGGCCCGTTGGCGCCCCACACGTAGGGGCGGCCGAGTGCCGAGCGGGCCGCGGCGACGGCGACGGCCGCGCGTGACGAGGAGGCGACCGGGCCGCCGAGGCCGGGCACGTCGGTACGCAGCGAGCGCGACGCCCGGTCGTAGGCGGCGCGGTCGGCGTACGGCAGCGAGTCGAGCAACTGTCGGGCCTTGGCCAGTTTGCCCTCGATGACCCGCTTGCTCCGGGCGACCGTCGTGCGGCTGCGCGCCAGTTCGGCGAGTTTCCCGTCCGCCTCCTCACGCTCCTGGGAGAGACCGCGCAAGGCGAGTCGGAGTTCCCTGAGTTCGCCGGCTCGGCGGGTGCTCATCCGGTCGAGCGCGGAGGCCTTGTCGAGGTAGTCGTCCGGGTCGGCCGAGAAGAGCAGCGCGAGGGAGGGGTCGACGCCGCCCGAGCGGTACTGCGCCCCGGCGAGCGAACCCAGCGCGTCCCGCATGGTGTTGACACGGTCCTGCTGCCGGGCGATCTCGTCCTGCGCCGTGCCGATCTGCTCACGCAGCCGGTCACCGCGTTCGTCGGCCTTGTTGTACGCCTCGGTGGCCTTCTCCGCCTGGGCGTACAGGCGGTCCACCTCGGCCCGGGTGTCGCCCCGCGGCGCCGCGGAGGCGGGCAGGGTGCCGAGCGCGGCGGCCGCCGCGGACATCACGCAGGCCGCGACACCGAAGGCGCCGGCGCCCCGGTCGAAGCCGGTCGGTGCAAGGCGGCGATGAAACCCCACGAGTTGCCGCACTCCCTTCCGCTGACGGTCCCCTCCGCCGGGGGAACGCGGCAGACAGTAACCGTGCGACCACGCGGTAGCCAAAGCCCTCCGCGGGCACACACAGTGACGCCCCGCCGGAGACGCAGGTCACCGACGGGGCGTGGGGTCAGCGCGAGTTGTCGCAATTCGCCCGTTTGGGCGGCGCGACAGGAGGGCGCTCCGGGCGACGGGCTTCACATCCCCGTCCGCCCGTGCGGATCAGATCCGGACGCCGAACTGGAAGGGCATGTTGCCGATCGACTCGTAGCGGACGACCGTGCCGGTGCGCGGGGCGTGCAGCACCTGGCCGTTGCCCGCGTAGAGACCGACGTGGTGCTGGTCGCCGTAGAAGATGACCAGGTCGCCGACCTGTAGATCACTCTGCGAGTAGATGCGGGTGCCCGCGTTGGCCTGGGCCTGCGAGGTGCGGGGTATGCCCACGTCGGCCTGGGCGTAGGCCCAGGAGGTGAGGCCCGAGCAGTCGAACGAGCTGGGGCCGGAGGCACCGTAGACGTACGGCGAGCCGATCCTGGTCTTGGCAGCGGCGAACGCGGCGGCGGCACGGCCCGAGGCGGCCGGGGTGTCGCCGAGGTCGACGCGCTCGCTGGCGCGGGTGGCCCGCTCCTGCTCCTCGGAGGCCAGCGCCGCCTTCTCCTGCGCCGTCAGCGTGTTCAGGAGCTTCTGCGCGGAGCCCAGCTTGTTCTGGACTTCCTTCTTCTTCTTGGCGAGCTCGGCCCGGGTGTCGGCGAGGTCCTTGAGCTTCGCGGAGGCCTCGGCACGCTGCTGGGCGAGCGAACGCTGCTTCTCCTGGACCTTCTTGAGCGACTCGACCTGCTGGGCGCTCAGCTGGTCCATGGCCGAGGCCTTGTCCAGGAAGTCGTCCGGGTCGGAGGAGAGGAAGAGCGCTACGGAGGGGTCGATGCCACCGGTGCGGTACTGCGCGCTGGCCATCGAACCGAGGCCCTCGCGCAGTTCGTTGAGCTCTTCCTGGCCGCGGGCGACGTTGTCCTGGAGAGCGCCGATCTGCTTCTGCAGCTTCTGCTGCTTCTCCTTGGCGCCGTCGAGCTTCTCAGTGGCCTGCTCGGCCTCTTCGTAGAGCTTGTCGACCTTGGTCTTGACCTCGTCCTTGTTGGGCTTCTCGGACGGCGCCGCGTTGGCGGCATTCGCGCTGAGGACAACAGCGGCAGCGGCGGCGGTGGTGAGCACGGTCACACGGGCGCGGCTCGGCTGCTTGGGTCGACGGTGGGACGCCACGAAGGCGAGCTCCTTCTTCCTCCAGCCGCCTGCCGAAAACGCCGACGGGCGGTACCCCTCCACCGTCACTCCTCATGAGTGATCACCCTAGTTGGAGGTTCAGGCCATGACCCTAGTGACCTACTTGTGATCAGTTCAAATCCAAACCTGAAAATTCTTTGTCACGGAGCGCATTCTTTGCCATCAACTCACCAGCAGTGATGTCCGCTTGACACTACGTCGCGTGAACATCCGGCGAATTGGGGCATCAGGCCCAGACGTTACGCATGGTGCGTACGCGACTCACGCGACTTAGGGCACCGATCGCCGCGCGCGTGAAACCCGGGCCCCGGAGAGCGAGATGAGGCTCCGGAGCATGCGCGGAAGAGCCCGCGGAACATGACGAACAGGAGGAAACGCACGGAAGGATCTATGCCGGAGGAAAAGCGCGAAACGGGTGGGCGAGGGGATCGCGAAAGGAACCCGAGGGGATCGCAAGGGGATCGTGACGTGAGGGGATCGCGAGGAGAGGGCGTGCGACGGGGACGTGCCCGCGGGAGTCGCTCAGCCGCGCGAGAAGCGCTTGAGGAGCACCACGGACGCCACCGGCCGGGCGCCCGCCTTGGCGATCCCGTCCGCCACCTCGCGGTCGGTCGAGACCACGATGACCGGCCGGCCGGGCGGCTCGGCCCGAACGAGCTGACGGATCAGCTCGTCGGCCGTGACGCCGGGCTTGGAGAACAGCACCCGCACCCCGCGCGGAGGCGCGAGCAGCACCGGCGCGGCCAGTTCGGCCCCGTCGAAGACACAGGTGACCTCGGCGCCGGTCTGCGCGGCCAGTTGCGAGAGCTGTCCGAGCAGCCGCAGCCGCTGCTTCTCCAGCGGCATCTGGGGATAGCCGGTCTTGGTGACGTTGTAGCCGTCGACGACCAGATGCGCCTGGGGCAGCGCGAGCAACTGGTCCAGGATCGCCGGGTCGTTCTCGGACAGAGCGCGGGCGGCGATGTCCTTCGGGGTCATCCGTCCCGGCTCGACCGCCTCGACCGTCTCCGCGGGCCGCACCGAGACGGGAGGCAACGCCAGTTCCCGGCGCAGCCCCTGGGCCGCCTCCAGCACGGTGTCGAGCAGCAGCCGCACCCGCATGTCCTCGACGCTGCGCCCCTCCCGGGCCGCCTTGCGGGTGGCCTCCAGGGCCGCCTCGGCCTCCGAGAGACGCGCCTTGAGCCGCCGCGTCTCGCTCTCGGCCGCGGACACCTGGGTCTGGCTCTCCGCCTTCGCCCCGTCCGTCTCGGCCTGGAGCTTGCGCAGGGCCGCCTCACCGCGCTTGACGTCACTGAGGGCCCCGCGCAGCTTGCGGTGAAGCGATTCCGCTTCCTTGCGGGCCGCTTCCAGTTCCGCGCGCAGCCGTTCGGTCTCGGCACGCGTCTGCCCGCGGGCCTCCGCGAGTTCCGCGCGCAGCCGGTCCAGTTCGGCGCGGCTCTCCTCGCCGGCGCGCTCGGCGTCCGCGCGCAGGGCCTCCTCGCCCGCGGCGGTCACCAGCTTCACCCAGCCGACGGGACGCACGACATAGGCCGCGGCCGCCACGTCCAGCGGATCCGCGGCCGGGGGCGGCGCGCCCGAGTCGAGGGCGCCGGCAAGCTCCGGCTGGGCCTCTCTGAGCTTCTCGGCGATGCGCTGTCTGAACAGCGGGTCCGTCTCCAGCGCCGAGGCCATCGCGTTGCCGGCGAACTTGGCACGGCGATTCGGGGCGAACCGGGCGTACTGCCGCAACTGTGTGGGCAGTTCGGACACCGTCAGCCCGCCGAAGCCGTCCGAGACGATCTGTACGACGCGTCGGCGCACGCCGTCCGGCAGCGGACGGTCGAGCACCTCGGCGGTGCCGTCGTCCGGCTCCCCACCCGTGGTCTCCACCATCCGTTCACCCCAATATCCGTGCGGGGCCCGCTCCCTCAGGAGCCGGCGCCCGGCCTGTCCACGAGTTCGACCTGATCCACCGCGTTGCACCAACGGCACCGCACCGACTCGATGGTCTCACTGACCACCTCGCGCTCCTCGACCTTGGGCTCACCGGCCAGGTCCAGGTGCACATACTCGACGACCTTCGACGAACGGGTCACGTCGAAACGCGTGAGGTTGCCGCAGAGGGCACAGCGCCACCGGGTCTTGGCGTCGGGCAGGGGAACTGTCATAGGGCAGCCGCTTTCCTTCTCGTGTCCGTCCGGCGCCGGTTTCCCGGTGCTATGGCTCGTAACCCTACGGCCTGGCGGGTACTCGACGCTCGGCCGTCCGCGGCGGCGAGGCGGTCCGTGTGCATCGGTGCGGTTACGTCATGCTCTGCACCATGATCGGCAATTGGATTGCGACGGTCGGCAGGGCGCTGCGGGGCCGGCCGGCGCCGGTGACGTACGCGCTGATCGTCCTGTGCTGTCTGATCTTCGTGATCGGTCCCGCCTCGGGTCTGGATCCCGCGTACGGCACCGGGGACGAGCTGCTGGTCGCGCAGCGGGCCTATTTCCGCCGCTGGGGCGTGGTGCCGACGGCCCTGTTCGGCGGGGCACCCGGCGAGGCGCTCACCCCCGCGACCGCCCTGTTCATCCACGGAAGCTGGCTCCATCTCCTGGGCAACATGCTCTTCTTCTACGTCTTCGGGCTCATGACCGAGGAGCGCATGGGCCATCTGGAGTTCGCCCTCTTCTACCTGGGCTGCGGCTATCTGGCCCTGCTCGGCTACGCCGCCGCCAACGCGACCTCGCAGCAGTCCCTGGTCGGCGCTTCCGGGGCGATCTCCGCGGTGCTCGGCGCGTTCCTGTACCTGTTCCCCAGGGCCCGGGTGACCAGTCTCTTCCCGTTCCTGTTCTTCCTGCCGCTGCGGTTCCCCGCCTGGGTGGTGCTGCCGTTCTGGTTCACGCTCCAGTGGCTGGCGGCCGGCCGCAGCTCCCCGGGCCCCGGAGTCGCCTATCTGGCCCACCTCGTGGGCTTCTCCCTGGGTTTCGTCTACGCGTGGGCGCGGTTCCGGCCCCGAAGGCCGCTCGCGCCCGTTCGGGGGGTGCTGCCGGGGCCCCCGGTGGAGCGGCCGGGCCAGGTGGACCGCGAGTAGGGTGAGATCCCCAGCAGCGGCCCCCTAGGGAGAGAACCAGCCGTGATCACCGCGATCGTCCTCATCAAGACCAGCGTGGACCGGATCCCCGAGATCGCCGAGTCGATCGCGTCCCTGGAGAGCGTCAGCGAGGTCTTCTCCGTCACGGGTACCTACGACCTGATCGCCATGGTCCGGGTCCAGGCCCACGACGACCTGGCCGACGTCATCCCCGGCAAGATCAGCAAGATCCCGGGCGTCGAGGCGACGGACACGCACGTGGCGTTCCGTACGTACTCCCAGCACGACCTGGAGGCGGCGTTCGCGATCGGTCTCGACTCCTGACCGACGCGGCACCGCCTCCGGGCGAAGCCGCCGCGGGCGTCAGACCGCGGGGACGCAGCGGCCGTCCTCGGTGCGGTACTGCCAGCGCGCGCCGTCCCTGACGAGCTCGCGCACCGCGCGGACGAAGCGCTCGACGTGCTCGTCGGGGGTACCGGCGCCGAAGCTGACGCGGATGGCGTTGAGGGACTTCTCCCCGGGCGCCGCCTCGGGGGCTCCGCACTCCCCCTGGGTCTCCGGGGCACTGCCGAGCAGCGTGCGGACGAGCGGGTGGGCGCAGAAGAGGCCGTCGCGGACGCCGATGCCGTACTCGGCGGAGAGCGCGGCCGCGAAGTGCGAGCTGTTCCAGCCCTCGACGACGAAGGAGATGACGCCGACCCGCGGGGCGTCGTCACCGAAGAGGGAGAGGACCCGGACCTCGGGGACCTCGGCGAGGCCCGCGCGGACGGTGCGGATCAGGTGCCGCTCACGGGCGAGAAGGCTGTCGAAGCCCTCCTCGGTGAGCGCCTTGCAGGCCGAGGCGATCGCGTAGGCCCCGATGACGTTCGGCGAGCCGGCCTCGTGCCGGGCGGCGCTGTCGTGCCACTCCACGTCCACGCCGCCGTCCGCGCGCCGGGTGACCTTGCGGCTGGCGCCGCCGCCCGCGAGGTACGGGTCGGCCTCGCGCAGCCAGTCGGAGCGGCCCGCGAGGACACCGGAGCCGAACGGCGCGTACAGCTTGTGCCCGGAGAACGCGACCCAGTCGACGTCGAGGTCCTGGACCGACACCGGGTGGTGCGGGGCGAGCTGCGCGGCGTCGAGGACGATGCGGGCGCCGTGGGCGTGCGCGGCGGCGGCCAGCTCCCGCACCGGCCACAGCTCCCCGGTGACGTTCGAGGCGCCGGTGACGCAGACCAGGGCCGGTCCGTAGGGGTCACGGGCGGCGAGGGCGTGCTCCAGGGTGTCGACGGCCTCGCCCGGGGTGCGCGGGGCATTCAGGTACGTCACCCGGGCGTCGCGCCAGGGCAGCAGCGAGGCGTGGTGCTCGGTCTCGAAGACGAAGACCTGGCAGTCGGCCGGGAGCGCGGCGGCGAGCAGGTTGAGCGAGTCGGTGGTGGAGCGGGTGAAGACCACCTGGTCACCGGCGCGGCAGTCGAGGAACTCCTCGACGGTCCTGCGGGCGTTCTCGAAGAGGTCGGTGGAGAGCTGCGAGAGGTAGCCGGCGCCCCGGTGGACGCTGCCGTAGTAGGGCGCGTACGCGGCCACGTCGTCCCACACCCGCTGGAGGGCGGGCGCGCTGGCGGCGTAGTCGAGGGCCGCGTAGGTCACCTCGCCGCCGGTGACGAGCGGGACGGTCACATCCCGGCCCAGAACGGCCAGAGGGGCACAAACGGACTGGTCGGCGGCAACGGTGGAGACAGACATGGCGAGCTCCTGTGAGAGGCAGGCGGGATCACCGCGCGAGCCGGCCGCCCGGAGGCAGGGCTGGGCTCGGCGCGGGAAAAGGTGAAAAGGGTGTGCGGAGGCGGGGCTCTACGCCCTATCGCATTCGCTTGCTCACAGAAGGCTCCCTCGAACGACCAGGACCCCTGGTTGCATCCGCCCGACGGGCGGGAGGGGTCCGCGCTTGCCGTAGGCCTCGCTGCCTACGACCTGGTCTTCACCCGGGGCACCCCGCCACGGACGGAGGGTTGCCGGACAGTCGGCCGGGGCCTGATGACTGTCACTCATGACCTGATACAGCATCTTGCCAGAGGATCTTCCACGCGCAAGGCGCAGTCCGGATTCTGGACTGCGCCTCGCTCCGTGTCACCGGTGGATCAGGCGTTGCTGGCGGCCACCCAGCGCTCCAGGGTGCGCTTCGCGGAGCCGGAGTCGATCGACTCGGCCGCTTTCGCCATTCCGGCGCGGAGCTGGTCCGCGAGCGGCGCGCCGGTCGGCGACAGGGCCACCAGGGCGGCCGCCGAGTTCAGCAGGACCGCGTCCCGTACGGGCCCCTGCTCGCCGTCCAGGACGCGCCGGGCGACCTCGGCGTTGTACGAGGCGTCGGCGCCGCGCAGGGCCTCCACCGGGACGATGTCGAGCCCGACGTCGCGGGGGTCGAAGCGCTCCTCGGTGACCTTGCCGTCGCGGACCACCCAGACGTGGGAGCCCGCGGTGGTGGTCAGCTCGTCGAGGCCGTCGTCGCCGCGGAAGACGAGCGAGGAGTTGCCGCGCTCGGCGAACACGCCCGCCACGATCGGCGCCATCCGGGGATCGGCGACGCCGACCGCCTGGGCCTTCACGCGCGCCGGGTTGGTCAACGGACCGAGCACGTTGAAGGTGGTCCGGATGCCCAACTGACCGCGGGCCGCCGCCACATGACGCAGCGCCGGGTGGAACTTGACCGCGAAGCAGAAGGTGATCCCGGCCTCCTCGGCCACCTGGGCGACCCGGCTCACCGGCAGTTGGAGATTGACGCCGAGCTTCTCCAGGACGTCCGACGCCCCGGACGCGGAGGACGCGGCCCGGTTGCCGTGCTTGACGACCTTGGCGCCGGTGCCGGCCACCACGATCGAGGACATCGTGGAGATGTTGACGGTCTTCGCGCCGTCGCCGCCCGTTCCGACGATGTCGACGGTGTGTCCGGGCACCTCGATGACATTGGCGTGCTCGTACATCGCCCGGACGAGTCCGGTGATCTCCTGGACGGTCTCGCCCTTGGCCCGCAGGGCCACCACGAACCCGGCGATCTGCGCGTCGGTCGCCTCGCCGCGCATGATGCGGTCCATCGCCCAGGCCGTGTCGTCCGCGCTCTGGTCGCGGCCTTCGAGCAGGCCGTTCAGTACCGCGGGCCAGGAACGGCCCGCCGCGGTGTCGCCTCCAGCGGGGTTCACAGCGCTCATGGTCGCTCCTGGGTTCGTGGGTCACGCGGTCGCGGGTGACACGGGTCGTGGGTGACGCGGGGTGGATCGCCCCGCAGCACCGGGTGAGTCCACCCTATCCAGCCCGGGGGACGGCAAAGAGCCCCGTCCATGTCATGGACGGGGCTCCAGCCGTGGCGAACAGCCGGGGATCAGTGGTGGCCGTGGCCGCTCGTGATCTCCTTGTACTCCTCGACGGTGGGCTTGGGGATCTGGCCTTCCTCCCCGTAGAAGCCCTCGCTCATCTTGGCGCGCAGCTTCTGCGCGCCCGAGACCTTGCGCTCGACACCGTTCTCGTCGACCGTCGGGCCGATCTCGGCCGGCTTGTACTGCTCGTGCGCGGTGAGCGTGTGCAGCGCGTCCTGGCTGAGCGGCTCGTGGACCTCGATGAACTCACCGTGCGGCAGGCGCTTGATGATGCCCGACTCGCGGCCGTGCAGCACCTTGTCCCGGTCCCGGCGCTGGAGGCCGAGGCAGATCCGCTTGGTGGCCATGAAGGTGAGCACCGGCACGACGAAGAACGCGATCCGCACGAACCAGGTGATCGAGTTGATCGCCAGGTGGAAGTGCGTGGCCCAGATGTCGTTGCCGCCGCCGACGAGCAGGACGAAGTACCAGCTGATCCAGGCGGCGCCGAACGCGGTCCGGGTCGGGACGTTGCGCGGGCGGTCCAGGATGTGGTGCTCGCGCTTGTCCCCGGTGACCCAGGACTCGATGAACGGGTAGACCGCGATCGCGACCAGGACCAGCGGGAAGATCACCAGCGGGATGAACACGCCCAGGACGAGCGTGTGACCCCAGAGGTTGATCTCCCAGCCCGGCATGACACGGATCAGGCCTTCGGAGAAGCCCATGTACCAGTCGGGCTGGGCGCCGGTGGACACCTGGTCCGGCCGGTACGGACCCATGGCCCAGATCGGGTTGATCGAGGCGATCGCCGCGATGACCGCGATGACACCGAAGACCAGGAAGAAGAAGCCTCCGGCCTTGGCCATGTAGACCGGCAGCAGCGGCATGCCGACGACGTTGTTGTTCGTCTTGCCGGGGCCCGCGAACTGCGTGTGCTTGTGGTAGAAGACCAGGATCAGGTGGCCCACCACGAGGCCGAGCATGATGCCCGGCAGCAGCAGCACGTGCACCGAGTAGAAGCGGGCAACGAAGTCGCCGCCCGGGAACTCGCCGCCGAACAGGAAGAACGACAGGTACGTGCCCACGATCGGCACGGACAGGACCGCGCCCTCCATGAAGCGGACACCGGTGCCGGAGAGCAGGTCGTCCGGGAGCGAGTAACCGGTGAACCCGGTGAACATGCCGAGGACGAACAGCAGGAATCCGAAGACCCAGTTGACCTCACGCGGCTTGCGGAACGCACCCGTGAAGAACACGCGCATCATGTGCACGAACATGCCCGCGAGGAAGATCAGCGCCGCCCAGTGGTGGATCTGCCGGATCAGCAGACCACCGCGCACATCGAAGGAGATGTGCATGGTCGAGTTGAACGCCTCGGACATCAGCTGGCCCTGCAGCGGGACGTAGCTGCCGTGGTACTCCACCTCGTTCATCGACGGGTGGAAGAACAGGGTCAGGTACACACCCGTGAGGATGATAATGATGAAGCTGTAGAGGCAGATCTCACCCAGCATGAACGACCAGTGGTCGGGGAAGATCTTGCGCATGTTGGACTTGGCCAGGGAGTAGATCCCCAGACGGCCGTCGGCCCAGTCGGCCACCCGCTCACCGGCGGGTGCCTTCTCGCGCGAGGAGCGCGAGTCGGAGGTGGTGGTAGTGCTCATCCGCGCTCCCAGAATGCAGGACCGACGGGCTCCTGGAAGTCGCTGAGCGCCTCGAGGTAGCCCTCAGCGTTCACGCCGATCTGCAGCTGCGGCAGGGCGTGACCCGCCGGGCCGAAGATGACCCGGGCACCGTCGGAGAGGTCGAAGGTGGACTGGTGGCACGGGCACAGCGCGTGGTGCGTCTGCTGCTCGTACAGGGAGATCGGGCAGCCGACGTGGGTGCAGATCTTCGAGTACGCCACGATGCCCTGGTAGGACCACTCGAGTTCCTGCTTGTCCTTGATGTCCTCCGGCTGGAGCCGGATGATCATCAGGGCCGCCTTGGCGATCTCCTTCTGGAAGTCCTCGTCGTGCTCCTCCAGGCCCTCGGGCTTGGCGAAGGTGAGCGAGCCGACGGCCAGGTCCGAGGGACGCAGCGGCTCGTTCGTGTTCATGTTGACGAGGAGCTTGCCCTTGGACCACAGCGTGTGGCGCAGCTTCGTGCCGGGCAGCGGGCCGAGGTCGCGCAGCAGCATGACGCCGGAGAGCGGGAACAGGGCCAGCGCGCCGAACATCGTGTTGCGGATCAGCTTGCGGCGGCCGAGCGCGGACTCCTTGGCGCCTTCCTTGAAGTCGGCCAGGACCTTGGCCTTGACCGCGGGCTCCGCCTCGATCGGGTGGCGCTCGTCGGCGATCTCCACGTCGGACATCAGGGTGCGGGCCCAGTGGACCGCGCCCGCGCCGATCGCGAACAGCGCCACACCGAGCGACATGCCCAGCGCGAAGTTCAGCGCGCTGATGTGCCCGAGCGGGAACACGTAGACCGACTTGTCGTTCGGGATCGCCACGTAGGAGGCGATGAAGCCGACGGTGGCCACCATCGACAGCACGAACAGCATGGCCACCAGACGCTCGGACCGCCTGGCGGCCCGCTCGTCGATGTCCTGGATGCGGTGCTCGTGGGGCGGCAGCCCCGGGTCCGCGAACGGATTCTGCTCGTCCGCGACGGCTACCGGACCGTGACCGTGACCGGCGTGGTCGTCGGAGGCCCGCTCAGCGGGCACGTTCTCTTCTGGAATGTCTTGGCTACTCATGACTTCTTGGCCTTTGCGGTCCGAGCGGCGACCCAGACGGCGACGGCGATCAGGGTTCCGAGACCGAAGACCCAGCCGAACAGGCCCTCGCTGACCGGCCCGAGGCCGCCCAGCTCAAGACCGCCCGGGCTCTCGGTGTCGTCACCGTTGACCGCGTCGAGGTACGCGATGATGTCCTGCTTGTTCTTCTCCGTCAGCGTGGTGTCGGGGAAGGACGGCATGTTCTGCGGGCCCGTCTGCATGGCCTCGTAGATGTGCTTCGGGTCGACACCCTCCAGGCTCGGCGCGTACTTGCCGTGCGTCAGCGCGCCGCCCTTGCCGGTGAAGTTGTGGCACTGGGCGCAGTTGGTACGGAAGAGTTCACCGCCCTTGGCGATGTCCGCGCCCTCGGGGCTGACCTGGTTCTTGGTCGGGA
The DNA here is from genome assembly GCF_036226925.1 of Streptomyces sp. NBC_00659. Taxonomy (NCBI): domain Bacteria; kingdom Bacillati; phylum Actinomycetota; class Actinomycetes; order Kitasatosporales; family Streptomycetaceae; genus Streptomyces; species Streptomyces sp. NBC_00659. The sequence goes on from NZ_CP109031.1 coordinate 2,927,590, forward strand.
TCACGGGGCCGGCGCCGAGCGAGGCGATGTAGGCCGCCATCTGGTCGATCTCGGCCTGCGTGTAGATCACCTTCTTGCGCGGGATCTGAGCGCCCGGCTGCTGGGCCGGCATACGGCCGGTGCCGACCTGGAAGTCGACCGCCGCGGCGCCCACACCCACCAGGCTGGGACCGTCGGAGCTGCCCTGACCGCCGGTTCCGTGGCAGCTTGCGCAGCCCACGGAGTACAGCTTCTGGCCCTCGGTGATCCCGAGGGACTGGGCGGTTTCGTCGGCCTGCGCCTTGCCCGCGGGTGCGAACGCGGCGTACAGCCCCCCGGTGGCCGCCAGCGCGAGGAGTAGGACGACGACCGCCGCCAGCGGATGGCGTCGTCGTGCGGAGAGCTTTTTCACGGATTACCCCGGTGTCAGGATCTTCTGCGTCGGTGCTTCTGGATGTTTCGGGCGGTGCGCCCGATTACTTGATCAGGTAGATCGTGGCGAAAAGGCCGATCCAGACGACATCGACGAAGTGCCAGTAGTAGGACACGACGATGGCGGCGGTCGCCTGCTCGTGAGTGAACCTCCGAGCCGCGTAGGTGCGACCGAGGACCAGCAGGAAGGCGATGAGTCCGCCCGTCACATGCAGTCCGTGGAAGCCGGTGGTCAGGTAGAACACCGAGCCGTACGGGTCGGAGGAGAGCGAGAGCCCGTCCTTCGTGACCAGTTCGGTGTACTCGAAGACCTGACCGCCGATGAAGATCGCACCCATGATGAAGGTGACGATGAACCACATCCGGAGCTTCTTCACGTCCCCGCGCTCGGCGGCGAAGACGCCGAGCTGGCAGGTCAGGGAGGAGAGCACCAGGATCGTGGTGTTCGTCGCCGAGAACGGAAGGTTCAGGCTGGACGCCATTTCCTTCCAGTGATCCGGCCCGGTCACCGATCGCAGGGTGAAGTACATCGCGAAGAGGGCCGCGAAGAACATCAGCTCGGAACTCAGCCAGATGATGGTTCCGACGCTGGTGAGGTTCGGCCGATTGACCGACGGGTGCGCGTGCCCGGTTTCTACTGTCGTTGCTGTCGCCACGACCGACATTATGTCGGTCGCTTATCCCGCCCTCACGCCGGGGGGTGCCGTTCGGGGTGTTGACCGGGTGTGTCCAGCCCGGATGGACCATCGAAGCCGTGTCCGAACCGGTGCTGACGAGGTGTCCAAGGGAGTAGCATCCGCGCATCGGGCCGGGGACGATCAGCCCGATCGCACGATGTCCGTACGACGCTGACGTCTCGGAGGAAGAATGCAGCCGACCGCCACGGTGCTGGTCTACAGCGACGACTCCAACACCCGCGCGCAGGTGCGGCTCGCCACCGGGCGCAGGCCCGCCCCGGACGTTCCCCTCGTCGAGTTCATCGAGTGCGCGACGCCGGCCGCCGTCATCAAGGAGCTCGACAAGGGCGGCATCGACGTCTGCGTGCTGGACGGTGAGGCGGTGCCGATGGGCGGCATGGGGGTGTGCCGGCAGATCAAGGACGAGATCTTCAACTGCCCGCCCGCGCTGGTGCTCATCGGACGCCCGCAGGACGCCTGGCTGGCCACCTGGAGCCGCGCCGACGCCGCGGTGACCCTGCCGGTCGACCCGGTGGAGTTCGCCGCCTCACTGGCCTCCCTGCTGCGTCGCAAGAACCTTCTGAGCGCCTGAGGAACCCGCGCCCCCAAGGGGCGCGGCCTCACACGCTCTCGGGGCGCAGTCTGGCGCGCTGGGCCGGGTTCGGGGCGTCCGGGGACCCGGCCATCAGCGCACTGCCGTCGCGCCAGTTCTTCCAGTCGAGGTTCCAGTCGCCGAACCCGTTGCCGAACGCGTCCATGGTCTTGCCGTCGGAGTTGACGACCTTGACTATGTCGCCCTCGTTGAACGTGTTGAAGAACCATTCGGCGTTCTCGGTGCTCATACCGGTGCAGCCGTGGCTGACGTTGGCGTACCCCTGGGAGCCGGTCGACCAGGGCGCGGCGTGGACGTACTCACCGCTCCAGGTCACCCGGGTGGCGTAGCGCACCTCCAGGTCGTAGGAGTCCGAACTGCCCTCGGCGATTCCGATGCTGGTACCGCGCATCCGTACGAGGGACTCCTTGCCGAGCACGACCTTGACGCCGTTGCGCGTGTCGAAGCCGGGCTTGCCCGTGGTGACGGGGATCTTCTTGATGTCCTGGCCGTTGCGGTAGACCGTCATGGAGTGGGTGGCGGCGTCGGTCAGGGCGATCAGGCGGTCGCCCGTGGTGATCTTCACAGTCTTGGCGTTGCCGCCCCACAGGCGTTCGCCGATCCTGACGCCGGCGAGGTTGCTGTGGGCCGTCAGGGTGGCGTGGGCGGGCCAGTACTCCTTGGGGCGGTAGTGCAGCGTCTTGTCGTCCACCCAGTGCCAGGTGCCGTCCACCGCGGGGACGGAGTCGACCCTGAGGGCTCGTTCGACGATCGTGCGGGCCGCCTTGTCCTTGACGGGGGCGCTGAGTTCGGCGGTTATCGGCTGTCCGACGCCGTACTTGCCCGCCTTGGGACCGAATGCGACGTTCAGCAGCTTCTTCGTCTTCGGCGTGCTGGTGTCGAAGCCGATGACCTTGCGGCCGGGGGCGCCGTCCTCGTCCTCGGTGCTCACGTGCACCGTGTAGTGGGCTCCTGCGGCGAGTGGCGAGGTGCTGTGCCAGCGGCTGCCGTCGGCGGCCAGTTCGCCCGCGACATGACGTCCTGACGCGTCCGTGGCGGTCACGTCGGTGATGCGCCCCCCGTCACTCTCGGAGGTGATTTCCAGGGGCTTGTCGGGGTCGACCTTGGTCTGCTTCTTGCTGTCCTCGGAGAGGCCCTTGAACGAGATCTGTCCCGCCGCGTCGTACGGCTTCGCCGAGAGCGGGTGGTCGTCGGAGCCGCAGGCGGCGGCGCCGGCGCCGAAGGCGACCACCAGCGCGGTGCAGCTGACGACCGTGCGGATTCGCGGTGAGTGATTCATGAGTCCACGCTATGAACGTCCGTCAAGCACGGCGCGCCGGGTGAGCCGAGCGAGGTACGGAAGTCACGGCAAACGAGGGAGCCCGGACACTCCTGACGGAGTGTCCGGGCTCTCGTGCGTATCGCGGGTGCTACTGGGTGCGGTTCTCACCGTGGTAGTACTCGAAGACCCAGCCCCACAGGCCGAGCACGATCAGCGGCGCCGAGAAGTACAGCAGCCACCAGCCGAAGACGACGCCCAGGAAGGCGAGCGCGCCACCGACGCCGAGCGAGAGCGGCTGCCAGCTGTGCGGGCTGAAGAAGCCCACTTCGCCGGCCTCGTCCGCGACGTCGGCCTCCTTGTCGTCCTGGGCCATCGCGTCGACACGCCGGGCCGTGAAGGCCAGGTAGTAGCCGATCATGATGCAGAGGCCGAAGCCCATGAAGAGGGCCGTCGAACCGGCCGGCTCCTTGGACCACACGCCGTAGACGATCCCCATGACGAGGATGAACACGGCCAGCCAGAGGAACATCTTGCCTTGGACCTTCACTTGCCGGCCTCCTTTCCACCAGGAAGGGCCGACGAACCGTGACCGGCGTTCTCGAGCTGGTCGAGAGCGGCGATCTCCGGGTGGTGCAGGTCGAAGGCCGGGGATTCACTGCGGATCCGCGGCAGGGTGAGGAAGTTGTGCCGCGGCGGCGGGCAGGAGGTCGCCCACTCGAGCGAACGGCCGTAGCCCCACGGGTCGTCGACCTCGACCTTCTTGCCGTACTTGGCCGTCTTCCACACGTTGTAGAGGAAGGGCAGGATCGACAGGCCGAGCAGGAACGAGCTGATCGTCGAGATCGTGTTCAGCGCGGTGAAGCCGTCCTGCGCGAGGTAGTCCGCGTAACGACGCGGCATGCCCTCGGCACCCAGCCAGTGCTGCACCAGGAACGTGCCGTGGAAGCCCACGAACAGCGTCCAGAAGGTGACCTTGCCGAGACGCTCGTCGAGCATCTTGCCGGTCATCTTCGGCCACCAGAAGTGGAAGCCGGAGAACATCGCGAACACCACGGTGCCGAACACCACGTAGTGGAAGTGCGCCACCACGAAGTAGGAGTCGGACACGTGGAAGTCCATCGGCGGCGAGGCCAGGATGACGCCGGTCAGACCACCGAAGGTGAAGGTGATGAGGAAGCCGACGGCCCAGAGCATCGGTGTCTCGAAGGACAGCGAGCCCTTCCACATCGTTCCGATCCAGTTGAAGAACTTCACGCCGGTCGGTACGGCGATGAGGAACGTCATGAAGGAGAAGAACGGGAGCAGAACGCCACCGGTGACGTACATGTGGTGCGCCCACACGGTCACGGACAGACCGGCGATCGCGATGGTCGCGCCGATCAGGCCCATGTAACCGAACATCGGCTTGCGCGAGAACACCGGGATGACTTCGGAGATGATGCCGAAGAACGGCAGGGCGATGATGTACACCTCTGGATGGCCGAAGAACCAGAAGAGGTGTTGCCAGAGCAAGGCTCCACCGTTTGACGCGTCGAAGACATGCGCCCCGAATTTTCGGTCCGCCTCCAGGGCGAACAGCGCCGCCGCGAGGACGGGGAAGGCCAGCAGCACCAGAACCGCGGTGAGCAGCACGTTCCACACGAAGATCGGCATACGGAACATCGTCATGCCCGGAGCGCGCATGCAGATGATCGTGGTGATGAAGTTGACCGCGCCGAGGATGGTGCCGAAGCCGGAGAAGGCCAGACCCATGATCCACATGTCGGCGCCGATGCCCGGCGAGCGGACCGCGTCCGACAGCGGGCTGTAGGCGAACCAGCCGAAGTCGGCCGCGCCCTGCGGGGTGAGGAAGCCGCCGACCGCGATCGTCGAGCCGAAGAGGTACAGCCAGTAGGCGAACATGTTCAGCCGCGGGAACGCCACGTCGGGCGCGCCGATCTGCAGCGGCATGATCCAGTTCGTGAAACCGGCGAACAGCGGCGTCGCGAACATCAGCAGCATGATCGTGCCGTGCATCGTGAACGCCTGGTTGAACTGCTCGTTCGACATGATCTGCAGTCCGGGACGCGCCAGCTCGGCGCGCATGAGCAGCGCCATGACGCCGCCGACGATGAAGAACGCGAACGACGTGACCAGATAGAGCGTGCCGATCGTCTTGTGGTCAGTGGTGGTGAGCCACTTGATCACAACACTGCCGGGCTGCTTGCGCCGCACCGGCAGCTCGTTCTCGTACGAGTCTTCGGCGGCACCCTGGGGTTCGTTGAGGATGCTCACAGGTTGTTCGTCTCCCGGTTCTTCTCGTGGCCCGTCTGCTCAATGCCGGCCGGGACGTAACCGGTCTGTCCCTTGGTCACGAGCTCCTTGAGGTGGGCCTCGTAGCGCTCGGGGGAGACGACCTTCACGTTGAAGAGCATCCGGGAGTGGTCGACGCCGCACAGCTCGGCGCACTTGCCCAGGAAGGTGCCCTCACGGTTGGGGGTCACCTGGAAGGCGTTGGTGTGCCCCGGGATGACGTCCTGCTTCATGAGGAACGGCACCACCCAGAAGGAGTGGATGACGTCGCGCGAAGTGAGGACGAAACGGACCGTCTTGCCCTTGGGGAGCCAGAGGGTCGGACCGGGGTTGCCCGTCTGCGGGTTCCGCGTGGCGGGGGTGCCGACGTCGTACACACCACCGGCGTTCGCCGGGAAGTCGTCCTTGAACCGGTCCGGAATGGCGGCCAGGTTCGGGTCGGTCTTGGCGTTCCCGGAGGAACCGGGGACGTCCTCGATGTAGTTGAAGCCCCAGCTCCACTGGAAGCCGACCACGTTGACCGTGACGTCGGGCTCCGGCTTGAGGCTGAGGAGCTTCGTCTCGTCGCGTGCCGTGAAGTAGAACAGCACGGAGACGATGATGAGCGGGACCACCGTGTACAGCGCCTCGATGGGCATGTTGTACCGGGTCTGCGGAGGAACTTCGACCTTGGTCCGGCTGCGCCGGTGGAAGATGACGCTCCACAGGATCAGGCCCCAGACCAGCACGCCCGTGGCGAGCGCGGCCGCCCACGAGCCCTGCCAGAGGGAGAGGATCCGCGGAGCCTCCTCCGTGACCGGGGTGGGCATACCAAGGCGGGGGAAGTCTTCCCAGTTGTACGAGCAACCAGTGGCTGTCGCCAGGACCAGGCCCGCAGTCATTGCCTGCAGCAGCTTCCGCCGCATCGGGCGCCGCGGCGAGCGGTCGGAGCCGTTGGGACTCACGTAGCGCCTTCCCGAGAGTCTCGCCCGCGCTGTTGGCTGCGGCCTTCTCGCTGGTCGGTCGCCGCCCTGCGTCGGGCAGGGGTTTGGATGTTTATGCGGACCAAACCCTACTGGACGCTATTTGGGGTCGCGCGGGGAGGGTGCCCAACGCGCCGCCCTACTCCCCGAAGGAGTGCTGTTTCGCCTGCAAGGCCACGTCAGGACACCTGGAATGCCCCGGTCCGGATGACTTCTGACGCCCCCTTGGAAGGCCCTGCGGCGGGCGAACGTCGCCTGTCGCGGCACTAGCGTGGGGGGCGTGTCCTACTTCGACGCCGCGTCCGCGGCCCCGCTGCACCCCGTCGCCCGGCAGGCCCTTCAGGCCTCGTTCGACGAGGGGTGGGCCGATCCCGCCCGCCTCTACCGTGAGGGCAGGAGGGCCCGGCTGCTCCTCGACGCGGCGCGCGAGGCGGCGGCCGAGGCGGTGGGCTGCCGTCCCGACGAACTGGCCTTCACCACCTCCGGCACCCGCGCCGTGCACTCGGGGATCGAGGGTGCCCTGGCGGGCCGGCGGCGCGTCGGAAACCACCTGATCGTGTCAGCCGTCGAACACTCGTCGGTCCTCCATTCGGCGGACGCCCACGAGGCGTCGGGCGGTGCGGTGACCCGCGTTCAGGTCGAGCGCACCGGAAGGGTGTCCCCTTCTTCCTATGCCGAGGCCCTGGGTCCGGGCACCGCGCTGGCCTGCCTCCAGTCCGCCAACCACGAGGTGGGCACGGAGCAACCGGTGGCGGAGGTGGCACAGATGTGCCGGGAGGCGGGGGTGCCCCTGCTGGTGGACGCGGCACAGTCGCTGGGCTGGGGGCGGGTGGAGGGCGACTGGTCCCTGTTGGCCGCAAGTGCCCATAAATGGGGCGGCCCCTCGGGTGTCGGACTCCTCGTCGTACGCAAGGGCACGCGGTTCGCGCCCCAAGGGCCCGCGGACGAGCGGGAGTCGGGGCGGGCGGCCGGCTTCGAGAACATCCCGGCGATCGTCGCCGCGGCGGCCTCGCTGCGTGCCGTCCACGCGGAGGCGGCGGCGGAGGCGGTACGGCTGCGGGAACTGACGGGGCGGATCCGGGCGCGGGTGCCCGTGCTGGTGCCGGACGTCGAGGTGGTCGGCGACGCGGTCCGCCGGCTCCCGGGGATCGTCACCTTCTCCTGTCTCTATGTCGACGGAGAGACTCTGCTGCACGAACTGGACCGCGCGGGCTTCTCGGTCTCCTCGGGCTCGTCCTGCACGAGCAGCACCCTGACCCCCAGCCATGTCCTGAAGGCCATGGGTGTCCTGAGCGAGGGCAATGTGCGGGTGTCGCTGCCGCCCGGCGCCGACGAGGAGGACGTCGACCGCTTCCTGTCGGTGCTCCCGGGCGTGGTCTCGGGGGTCCGCGAGAAGCTGGGGGCGCCGGCCGCGGTGTCGAAGGTCCCCGCGTCCGTCGACGCGCTGGTGGTCGACGCACTGGGCAGGCGCTGCCCGATCCCCGTCATCGAGCTGGCCAAGGTCATCGGGGACGTGCCGGTCGGCGGCACGGTCCGGGTCCTGTCCGACGACGAGGCGGCCCGCCTCGACATCCCCGCGTGGTGCGAGATGCGAGGCCAGGAGTATGTGGGGGAGGAGCCGGCGGATCACGGCTCGGCCTACGTCGTCCGCCGGCTGTCGTAGAACAGTCCCGCGCCCCGGGCCGGACCGGCCTCCTCGTCGGAACGCGGGCCGGGCCCGGTCCACGGGTCTAGGACAGGTGCGCCTGGACCTCGGTGGCGGCGTCGTCGCCGTACGCCTTGGTGAAGCGGTCCATGAAGTGGGCCCGGCTCAGCTGGTACTCCTGGGTGCCGACCGTCTCGATGACCAGGGTGGCGAGCATGCAGCCGACCTGGGCGGCGCGCTCCAGGCCGACGCCCCAGGCGAGACCGGAGAGGAAGCCGGCGCGGAACGCGTCACCGACGCCCGTCGGGTCCGCCTTGAGCTCCTCCTCGGGGCAGCCGACCTCGATCGGGTCGTGGCCGACGCGCTCGATGCGGACACCGCGCGAGCCGAGGGTGGTCACCCGGTGGCCGACCTTGGAGAGGATCTCCTCGTCGCTCCAGCCCGTCTTGGACTCGATGAGCCCCTTCTCGTACTCGTTCGAGAAGAGGAACGTCGCCCCGTCCAGCAGGACCCGGATCTCGTCGCCGTTCATGCGCGCGATCTGCTGCGAGAAGTCGGCGGCGAACGGGATCGCGCGCGAGCGGCACTCCTCGGTGTGGCGGAGCATCCCCTCGGGGTCGTCCGCTCCGATCAGGACGAGGTCGAGTCCGCCGACGCGGTCCGCGACGGCCTTGAGCTCGATGAGGCGGGCCTCGCTCATCGCGCCCGTGTAGAAGGAGCCGATCTGGTTGTGGTCGGCGTCCGTGGTGCACACGAAGCGCGCGGTGTGGAGCACCTCGGAGATCCGGACGGAGTGGGTGTCGACGCCGTGCCGGTCCAGCCAGGCGCGGTACTCGTCGAAGTCGGAGCCGGCCGCTCCGACCAGGATCGGACGGGTACCGAGCTGGCCCATGCCGAACGCGATGTTCGCGCCGACGCCGCCGCGGCGGACATCGAGGTTGTCGACCAGGAAGGAGAGGGAGACCGTGTGCAGCTGGTCGGCGACCAGCTGGTCGGCGAAACGGCCGGGAAAGGTCATGAGGTGGTCGGTGGCGATGGAGCCGGTGACTGCGATACGCACGGCTAGGACACGCTCCTGCGAGGGGAGGGGATTGACACTTAACGCTACCGGGTCCGCACACGGCCCTGAAGGGCCAAAACTACCCGATAGTAGATCTTTCTTCGTGACGGCAACGGTGCATACGGTTCCGGTATGACGAACCTCAAGCTCCATGGGACCGCTCCGCTCGGCCCGGTCGGCGACCTGGAAGGCGGTCTGGCCTCGCTGCGCGGCGACTGCGCCCGGATGGCCGGTCACTGGTCGGCCCCCGCACCTGTCCCTCCGCTCCATGTCTCCCCCTCCCTCATCCACGGGGTGACCGTTCCGCCCGCCTCGGCACGGCTGCTGGACGCGATGTCCGACTACGGCGACTGACCGGCGGCGTCCGGGCGGCGCCGCCGGACGGGTGAGAGTCCGGCGGCGCCGACCGGGTGAAGAAGGGGTGCGCTCGCAGGGAACCGTGCGCTCCCCCGCTGCGTCCCATCGCTGTCCCCCGTAAAAGGGATGCGCCGTACGACCCTGGAGTGCCCGTCATCGACAGGGCCGGGTCGTGGGACAGCAGTGGAGCCGAAGGAGCGATGCGGTGAGCACCGAGCGACCCGACAACGACGCGACCGATCCCGTCAGGGGTCACGCCGAGGGTCCCGTCGAGGGCGCGGCCGAGGACGCCGTCGCGGGTCCTCCGGAGGGCGCCGTCACGGATCCCGCCGAGGACGCCGCCGCGGATCCCGCCGAGCAGCGGGCCGAGAATGCCGCCGAGAGCCACACCGAGGGGCACACCGAGGACCAGGCCGAGGGTTCGGCCGAAGACCGGGCCGAGGACCTTGCCGAGAGTTTCGCCGAGAGCCAGGCCGAGGGTTCCGCCGAGAACGCGGCCGAGGACGCAGCCGAGGGTCCCGCCGAGGACGCGGCCGACGGGACGGTGGATAGCGCCGCCGCATCGGCCGGCCCCGGCACACCCGGCACCGTCGCGGGTTCCGGCCAGGAGACCGACGAAGGTTCCGGCGAGGGTTCCGCCGAATCCCCCGCGGGTGCCGTTGCGAGTGCCGACACGGGTGCCGACGTGGGCGCCTCGCGGAGCGACGCCGACGACGACGGCGGCACTGATGGCGAGGACTCCCGCGCCGAGCACCCCGACGTGTCCGTCGCGGGTCCCGTCCCGGGTCCCTTCGCGGACGACGAGGTCGGCAGGGCTCGCCGGCGCCACACCCCGATGGCCATCGCCTCGGTCGTAGCCGCCGTGCTGCTCGTCGGGGGCGGCGGCGCGTACGTCGCGGCGACGGCGTCCGGCGGCAGCAGTTCCAGTACCCCCGCCGCCGACGGCACTCCCCCGCGCCTGGCCCTCGACGGCTACGCCGCGGCGACCACCGGCAACGGGTCCACGGGCGGTACCGCCGGCATCGCGCCCGGCGAGCCCAACCCCTACGGCACGACCTACCGCGCGAGCGGCACACTCCCCGCGGGACCCGGCTCGGCGCACGTACGGTGGGCCGAGGGCACGGTGACCCGGGCCGAGGTGGCCCGGCTCGCGAAGGCCCTGGGGCTGGCGGGCACACCCCGGCTCGCCGGGGACGCCTGGACGGTCGGCACGGCCGCGGACGGCACCGAACCCAATCTGCGGGTGACCGCGGACGCACCGGGGACCTGGACCTTCAGCTCCTCCCTTCCGGGAGGCGACAACTGCGCCAAGGTCACGGTGTGCGCGGCCGTGGGCTCCGGCTCCACGTCCGATTCCGCTTCCGCGCCGGGTCCGGTGAGCGAGGCGGCGGCCGAGAAGGCTGCCGCGCCCGTGCTGAAGGCGGTGGGCCAGGACGACGCGAAGCTCGACGCGAGCCAGCTCATGAACCGGGTACGGGTCGTGAACGCCGACCCGGTCGTGGGCGGACTGCCCACGTACGGGTGGACGACCGGCCTGCGGATCGGCCCGGACGGTCATGTCGTCGGCGGCAGCGGCCAGTTGAAGACACCGGTGGAGGGAGACGCGTACCCGGTCATCGGCGCGAAGAAGACGCTGGACCTGATGAACGGGTCAGCGTCGGCGACGGACCGCCGGCGCATGGGCATCGGCGGCTGTGCCAGCCCCGTACCGCTGAAGGACCAGGACGAGACGCCGTGCGAGCACCCCTCCCCCGCGCCGAAGGCGGAGGCGGTGACCGTCGAGAAGGCCACCTTCGGACTGGCGGCGCAGCGCGCGAACGGGCGGCAGGTACTGGTGCCGTCCTGGCTGTTCGAGGTGCGGTCGCCGGGCGCGCAGGACACGTACACCGTGACGCATCCGGCGGTCGAGCCGGCGTTCCTGGCCTCACCGGAGTCGCCGGCGCCGCCGAGCGCGGATCCGACGCAGCCTCCGGAGCAGCCGTCCTCACCGGCGGCCACACGTGACGTCGGTGTCCAGGGCTACACGGCCGACGGCAGGGACCTGACGGTCGACTTCACCGGCGGAGTGTGCGCCGACTACACGGTGTCGGCGAGCGAGAGTTCCGGCAAGGTCACCGTCACCGTGACGGAGAAGCCCTGGAAGAACAAGGTCTGCATCCTGATCGCCAAGGTCTACGAGAAAACGGTGCGCCTGGACGAGCCGCTCGGCGGCCGGGAGGTCGTGGGGAGCGACGGCAAGGCGGTCCACCACGGACGCTTCGCCATCCCCGAGCCCTCCGGAGCGGCATCGGCCGGGCCCCGGTAGCGGTCGGCCGGTCCTGGACACGCGAAGGGCGGCGTCCCCCTCACAGGGGGCGCCGCCCTTCGTCCGTACCGGCTTGTGCTCGGGGACTAGCTGAAGGAGTCGCCGCAGGCGCAGGAGCCCGTCGCGTTCGGGTTGTCGATCGTGAAGCCCTGCTTCTCGATGGTGTCCACGAAGTCGATCGAGGCGCCGCCCAGGTACGGGGCGCTCATGCGGTCGGTGACGACCTTCACACCGTCGAAGTCCTTGAGGACATCGCCGTCGAGCGAGCGCTCGTCGAAGAAGAGCTGGTACCGCAGGCCGGAGCAGCCGCCGGGCTGAACGGCTACGCGCAGCGCCAGGTCCTCGCGGCCTTCCTGGTCGAGCAGGGCCTTGACCTTGGCAGCGGCGGCGTCGGACAGGATGATGCCGTCGCTCACGGTGGTGGTCTCGTCCGATACGGACATCTGCTTCTCTCCCGGGTTGTACGGAGACTGCTTGCCGACGGTTAAAACCGGCGGGGCCGCGGATTCATTCCGGGCCGAGCTCATGTCTTCTGCCTTCTCTCTTCATGCTCGCACATGCTCCCGCGCACGAACACCGGCCTGTGGACAACCCCACGGACACCCGGGGGTCACCCGCCGAAGAGGCGACCGGGATTCACGTCACATGGACGCTATGGCCATCGTCAACGTGACGTGAAGCGGTTATGATAGATAGCGTCAAATAGACGAAAAGGCATCGTACCGCCGGACCGCTCCCCTGCGAGCCCGGCGACCCGCAGAACAGAAAGGGTGCGTGTCGTGACCACCGCCCAGACCCAGGAGCTCGACGTCCAGCCGACGCCCCTCGCCCTGCTGCTGCTCGGCCGCCAGGCCGACCCGAAGAGCGAGCGGGGCGTGGAGTGCCCCGGCGACCTGCCCTCGCCGTCCGACCCGGACCTGGTCGAGCGGGCGCGGGCGGCCAAGGAGAAACTCGGCGACAAGGTCTTCGTGCTCGGCCACCACTACCAGCGCGACGAGGTCATCCAGTTCGCCGACGTCACGGGCGACTCCTTCAAGCTGGCCCGCGACGCGGCGGCCCGCCCGGAGGCCGAGTACATCGTCTTCTGCGGTGTGCACTTCATGGCGGAGTCCGCCGACATCCTGACGGGCGACGCCCAGAAGGTCGTCCTGCCGGACCTCGCCGCGGGCTGCTCGATGGCCGACATGGCCACCGCCGAGCAGGTCGCCGAGTGCTGGGACGTGCTGACCGAGGCCGGCATAGCCGAGCAGGTCGTGCCCGTCTCGTACATGAACTCGTCCGCGGACATCAAGGCGTTCACCGGCAAGCACGGCGGCACGATCTGCACGTCGTCGAACGCCCAGCGCGCCCTGGAGTGGGCCTTCGAGCAGGGGTCGCAGGTGCTGTTCCTGCCCGACCAGCACCTCGGCCGCAACACCGCCGTCCGCGACATGGGCATGTCGCTGGACGACTGCGTGCTCTACAACCCGCACAAGCCGAACGGCGGGCTGACCGCGGAGGAGCTGCGCGGCGCGAAGATGATCCTGTGGCGCGGCCACTGCTCGGTGCACGGCCGCTTCAGCGTGGACTCGGTGAACGACGTGCGCGAGCGCATCCCGGGCGTCAACGTCCTCGTGCACCCCGAGTGCAAGAACGAGGTCGTCGCGGCGGCGGACTACGTGGGCTCCACCGAGTACATCATCAAGGCCCTGGAAGCCGCCCCGGCCGGCTCCAAGTGGGCGATCGGCACGGAGCTGAACCTCGTACGGCGTCTCGCGAACCGGTTCGCGCCCGAGGGCAAGGAGATCGTCTTCCTCGACAAGACGGTCTGCTTCTGCTCGACGATGAACCGCATCGACCTGCCCCACCTGGTGTGGACCCTGGAGTCCCTCGCCGAGGGCAACCTCGTCAACCGCATCGAGGTCGACAAGGAGACCGAGGCGTTCGCGAAGCTGGCGCTGGAGCGGATGCTGGCGCTGCCGTAGACGTGCCGCGGGCACCCACGGCGCAGTCGCACACAAGGGGCGCCCCTCATGGCCGAGGGGCGCCCCTTGCCGTCGAACCGCCGACGCCGGAGACGACGGCGACGGCGACGGCGGTTCGACGGCCGGAAAACGGCGGGCCCCCGCCCCGGCGCGTGAACGCCGGGGCGGGGGCCGCTTCCTGGAACCGGATCAGACTCCGGCCGGCTCCGGGGACTTGTCCTCGTCGCCCACGGAGCTCTCGCCGGACTCGGCCGGCTCGGACTCCTTCTTCAGCGACTCCCGCTTCGCCGCCTTCTTCTTCGCCCGGCGCTCCTTGCGCAGCTCGATCATCGCGTAGAGCGTCGGCACGAGCAGCAGCGTCAGCAGCGTCGAGCTGATGAGTCCGCCGATCACGACCACCGCGAGCGGCTGCGCGATGAAGCCGCCCTCACCGGTCACGCCCAGCGCCATCGGCAGCAGCGCGAAGATCGTCGCCAGCGCCGTCATCAGGATCGGGCGGAGCCGGTGCCGGCCGCCCTCGATCACGGCCTCGACCACGCCGTAGCCCTGCGCCCGGTACTGGTTGACGAGGTCGATCAGCACGATCGCGTTCGTCACCACGATGCCGATGAGCATCAGCATGCCGATCATCGCGGGGACACCCATCGGGGTGCCCGTGACGACGAGCAGGCCGATCGCGCCGGTCGCCGCGAACGGGATCGACACGAGCAGGATCAGCGGCTGGACCAGCGAGCGGAACGTCGCCACCAGCAGCATGAAGACGATCGCGATCGCCGCGAGCATCGCCAGGCCGAGGTTCTTGAACGCGTCGCTCTGGTCCGAGGAGACACCGCCGATCGACGCCGTGGCGCCGGAGGGCAGCTTCAGCTTGGCGAGCTTCGCCGTGAGGTCGTTGCTGACCGCGCCGGTGTTGTCGCCGGTCGGCCTGGCGGTGATCGTGGCGGCCCGCTGCCCGTCGATCCGGGTCATCGAGACCGGCCCGTCGACCAGCTTCACGTCCGCGATGTCACCGAGCTTCACCGCGCCGAGCCGCAGCCCGCGCAGCTCCTGGATCGTGGTGACCGGCTCGGCGGACCTGATGACGACGTCCCGCTCGGTGTCGTCCAGGATCGCCTTGCCGCTGGTGGTTCCGCGTACCGCCTGGCCGACCGCCGCGCCGAGCGTGGCGTCGTTGAAACCGGCCGCCGCCGCCTTGGAGTTGGCCTTGACCGAGATGCGCGGCACGCTCTGCGACAGGTCGCTCGTGACGTCGGTGACGTCGTCGAGCTTCGCGACCTCGTCGCGGACCTGGCCGGCCGCCTTGCGCAGCACGTCCCCGTCCGCGGCCTTCACCACGACCTTGAGGTCCTGGCTGCCGAACCCGTCGCCGGCCGCGACCGTGATGGTGCCGGCGCCGGAGAGCTTGCCGAGCTCGCTCTCCACGCGGTCCTGGACGTCCTTCGAGGACGCGGAGTCCTCCAGCATGATCTGGTACGACGCCTGGTTGGTGTCCGTACCGCCGCCGAAGGCCGCCATGAAGCCGGAGGAACCGATGGTGACCTGGTAGTCCTTGACGCCCTTGACGCCGTCGAGGACCTTCTCGACCTTCTTCGCCTGCGCGTCGGTCGTGGCCAGGCTGGTGCCCGGCTTCAACTGCTGCTTGACGCTGAGGACTTCCTGCTCGCCCTGGTCGAAGAAGTTCGTCTTGAGCAGGGGCGCCATACCGAAGGTGCCGACGAGGACCGCGGCCGCGATCAGCACGCTGGTCAGCCTGCGGCGGGTGGCGAAGCGCAGGACCGGGACGTAGAAGCGCTGGAGACGGCTGCGCTCCTCCTTCTCCTCGGCCTGGCGGCGGGCCTCCTCGGCGTCCGCCGGGGTGCCCTTGGGCGCGCGCAGGAACCAGTACGAGAGCACGGGGACGACCGTCAGCGAGACGAGCAGGGACGCGAGGAGCGCCGCCGTGACCGTGAGGCTGAAGGAGCCGAACAGTTCGCCGACCATGCCGCCGGTCAGACCGATCGGCAGGAAGACGGCGACCGTGGTGAGCGTCGAGGAGGTGACCGCTCCGGCCACCTCGCGGACCGCGGTGAGGATCGCCTCCTCGCGCTCCTCGCCGTACCCGAGGTGCCGCTTGATGTTCTCCAGGACGACGATCGAGTCGTCGACGACCCGGCCGATCGCGATGGTGAGCGCGCCGAGCGTCAGCATGTTGAGCGACAGGTCACGCGTCCACAGCACGACCAGGGCCAGCACCACGGACAGCGGGATGGACACCGCGGTGACCAGCGTCGAGCGGACCGACGCCAGGAAGAGCAGGATGACCAGGACCGCGAACAGCAGGCCGAGGGCGCCCTCGGTGGTCAGCCCGTGGATGGACTTGGACACCGCCGGGCCCTGGTCGCTGACGACGGTGATCGCCGATCCGGCGCCCAGGTCGGCGCGCAGGGCGGGGAGCTTGTCCTTGACCGCGTCGGAGATGGCGACGGCGCTGCCGTCGTGGTCCATGGTGACCATCACGGCGAGGCTCGGGCTGCCGTCGGTGCGCGTGATGGAGTCGGCCTTGGCCGGCTCCTGCTTCACGGTGGCGACGCTGCCGAGACGCACCGGCTTCTTGCCGGGCTGACCCGCGACCATCAGGTCCTGGATCTGCCCCAGCGAGGTGAAGCCGCCGCCGACCCGCACGGTGTGGTTGCTGCCGTCCTCGTCGAAGGATCCGGCCGGGACGGTCGCCCCTCCGGCCTGGAGGGCCTGGCCGAGGGCGGCCGTGGTGAGGCCGGCCTTCGCCAGCTTCTTGTCGTCGGGCGTGACGGTGACCTGGAGGTCACGCACACCGGTGACCGCGACCCGGCCGACACCGTCGATGCCGTCGAGGGCGGGGACGACCGTGCGGTCGAGCTGGTCGGCGAGGGCCTGCTGGTCCTTGCCGGAGGTGACGGCGAGGACGACGGTCGGCATGTCGTCCGTCGAACCGGCGATGACCTGCGGGTCGACGTCGTCCGGGAGCTGGGCGCGAGCCCGGTTGACGGCCTGCTGGACGTCGGCGACGAGCTGCTTGGTGTCGTTGCCGTAGTCGAAGGACGCCATGATGACGGCGTTGCCCTCGCTCGCGGTGGAGGTGACACCGGTGATGCCGTCGACGGCTTCGAGGTTGTCCTCGATGGGCTCGACGACCTGCTTCTCGACCACATCCGGAGACGCACCCTGGTACGGCGCGAGCACGGACACCATGGGCAGTTCGATGGTGGGCAGCAACTGCTGCTTGAGCTGGGGGATCGCTATCGCCCCGAAAGCGAGCGCGATGATCGACATCAGCCCGATGAGGGCCCGCTGCGCGAGGCTGAATCTGGACAGCCAGGACATGGGTGGTGGGTCTCTCTTCTGTGGTTCGAGCGGAAGGCGGTGAACTGGGGAACGCCCCACGTCACACCTTGGGCCATGAACGGGCGACGATCCGTAGCCCCTGGGTCCATTTCCTTACCGGGAACCTACTCCAGGCGCAGTACGCCCAGGTAACGCTCAGTCCACCCTCGGGCGTACCAGCCCCGACTCGTACGCGATGACCACCAGCTGAGCCCGGTCGCGGGCGCCGAGTTTGGCCATGGCCCGGTTGACGTGGGTCTTCACCGTGAGCGGACTCACTTCGAGGCGCTCGGCGATCTCGTCGTTGGAGTGGCCCGCGGCGACCTGGACGAGCACCTCGCGCTCGCGCCCGGTGAGCGCTCCGAGCCGCTCGGAGCGGGCGCCCCCGGGCCCCTCGTCGTCGCCCCGTGCGAGGAACCGCGCGATGAGGCCCTTGGTGGCCGCCGGGGACAGCAGCGCCTCCCCGCCCGCGGCGATCCGGATGGCGTTGAGGAGTTCCTCCGGCTCGGCGCCCTTGCCGAGGAACCCCGAGGCGCCGGCGCGCAGCGACTGCACCACGTACTCGTCGACCTCGAACGTCGTCAGCATCACGACCCGTACGTGCGCGAGGCCGGGGTCGGCGGTGATCATCCGGGTGGCGGCGAGTCCGTCGGTGCCCGGCATCCTGATGTCCATCAGCACCACGTCGGCCCGCTCGTCCCGGGTCACCGTCACGGCCTCGGCGCCGTCGGACGCCTCCCCCACGACCTCCATGTCGGGTTCCGAGTCGACCAGCACGCGAAACGCGCTGCGCAGCAATGCCTGGTCGTCGGCGAGCACGACACGGATCGTCATACGGGGTCCCCCAGGGCAGACGCGTGGTTCTTGACCGGAAGGATCGCATGGACGCGGAAACCGCCTCCGTAGCGGGGACCGGCCGTGCAGCTCCCGCCGATCGCGGTGACGCGTTCGCGCATGCCGAGCAGCCCGTGGCCGCCGCCCTCCTGCGGTCCGGTGTCCGGTCCGGAGCCGTGCTCGTGTCCCCGGCCGTACTCCTGTTCCGGGCTGGTGTCCTGTCCGGGGATCATGTCCCGGCCCGGGCCGTTGTCGAGGACGGTCACCTCCACCACCGGCCCGACGCGGACCACGCTGACCTCGGCCTTCGCTCCCTGGCCCGCGTGCTTGCGCACATTGGTCAGGGCCTCCTGGATCACCCGGTACGCGGCGAGGTCGGCGGCCGCGGGCAGCACCGTGCCGGAGTCGGAACGGGCCACCTCGACGGGGAGCCCCGCGTTGCGGAAGGTGTCCGCGAGCTCGTCGAGCCGGGCCAGCCCGGGAGCGGGCTCGGTCGGGGCCTCGGGGTCGCCGGACTGACGCAGCAGGCCCACGGTGGCGCGCAGTTCGTTCAGCGCGGACCGGCTGGCCTCCCGTACGTGGGCGAGGGCCTCCTTGGCCTGGTCGGGGCGCTTGTCCATGACGTGGGCGGCGACTCCGGCCTGCACGTTGACGAGGGCGATGTGGTGGGCGACGACGTCGTGCAGATCGCGGGCGATCCGCAGCCGCTCCTCGGCGACACGGCGGCGCGCCTCCTCCTCCCGGGTGCGCTCGGCCCGCAGCGCGCGTTCCTTGATCGCGTGCACGAAGGCGCGCCGGCTGCGGACGGCGTCACCGGCCGCCGCGGCCATGCCGGTCCAGGCAAAGACGCCGAGGTTCTCCTGGGCGTACCAGGGCAACGGTCCGGCGAGCATGGCGACCGCCGTGAGGACGGTCATGGTGAGCAGGCCGACGCGCCAGGTGGTGGGGCGGTCGGTGGCCGAGGCCACGGTGAAGAGGGCGACGACGGCGGACATGGTGACCGGGGCGCGGGGGTCGGCGGTCACCAGCTCCACCAGAGAGACACCGACGGTCGCCGCGAGGACCTTCATCGGGGCGCTGCGGCGGAAGACCAGGGCCGCTGCGGCGAGGACCATCAGGGCGAGGCTGAGGATGTCGGGGGTGCGGGCGCTCCAGGTCGTTCCGTCGGCGCCGTGCGCGTCGACGAAGGAGCCGGCCACCATGCTGACGAGGACGCCGGCGGCGAGGGCGGCGTCCAGGGCGAGGCGGTGGTCCCGCAGCCAGTCCCTCATACGCTCCAGAGTGCTCATCCGGTCCACGGTACGGGGCCCTGCCGGGCTGGGGACCGGCCGGTACGGCACCACTCCGCGCCCGGTCCGTCTCCCGGCCGGGGTGCGGGGTGGCACGTGCCTCCCGGCATCGCGCTCGGGTGCCGTGACGGGGCCCGGGGCCAGGGGTGGTGCCGGCGTCCCGGTGGCGCGCCGGGTTGCCGTGACGGGGGTTCGTCGGGCCCGGGGGGGTGGTGCCGGGGTCCCGGTGGCGCGTCCGGGGAACGTGACGCGGTCCGTACCGTGTGCTCCCCCGCGCCTGTGGGTCCCCGTGTCCCGGGGCTGCCGGGCCGGCGGGCTGTGTCCTCGGGCCCGGCAGCCGGTGCGGGAGCGGTCAGCCGGGGATCAGGCCGTCGTCGCTCAGCATCTCGCGGACCTCTTCGAGCGTGGCGTCCGGAGACGGGAGGATGAGCTCCGACGGCTCCAGCGAGTCGTCGGGGAGCGGGGTCCCCGCACCGCGCACCGCGTCCAGGAGGGCCGCCAGAGTGCGGCGGAAGCCGGACTCGTCACCCCTCTCCATCTCGGTGAGCAGTTCGTTGTCCAGCTTGTTCAGGGCGGTGAGCCGGCCGTCGTCCAGCCTCACCTGCCCCTCCCCCATGATCCGTACGATCATGTCGCCTCCTCAGGCATGGGCCCGCCAGGTCACTGCTTGTCGAAGCGCGGAGTGTCCTGCGGCTGCGACGACGGCTGGGACTGGCCCGCGCCGCCCTCGATCGCCTGCTTCTGCGACGAGGAACCGCCGGCCAGCTCGGCCTTCATGCGCTGGAGCTCCAGTTCCACGTCCGAACCACCCGAGATCCGGTCCAGCTCGCTCTGGATGTCGTCCTTCGCCAGCCCGGACTGGTCGTCGAGGGCGCCGGAGGCGAGCAGCTCGTCGATCGCTCCGGCCCGCGCCTGGAGCTGCGCGGTCTTGTCCTCGGCACGCTGGATGGCAAGCCCCACGTCGCCCATCTCCTCGGAGATGCCGGAGAAGGCCTCACCGATCCGGGTCTGTGCCTGGGCCGCCGTGTACGTCGCCTTGATCGTCTCCTTCTTCGTACGGAAGGCGTCGACCTTGGCCTGCAGACGCTGCGCGGCGAGGGTGAGCTTCTCCTCCTCGCCCTGGAGGGTCTGGTGCTGCGTCTCCAGGTCGGTGACCTGCTGCTGGAGCGCCGCGCGGCGGGACAGCGCCTCACGGGCGAGGTCCTCGCGGCCGAGCGCGAGGGCCTTGCGGCCCTGGTCCTCCAGCTTGGAGGACTGGTTCTGGAGCTGGTTCAGCTGCAGTTCGAGACGCTTGCGGCTGGTCGCCACGTCGGCGACACCGCGCCGGACCTTCTGGAGCAGCTCCAGCTGCTTCTGATAGGAGTAATCGAGGGTTTCGCGCGGGTCCTCGGCCCGGTCAAGGGCCTTGTTCGCCTTCGCGCGGAAGATCATCCCCATACGCTTCATGACACCGCTCATGGGCTTCGCGCGCCCCCTTCTGACGGACTCCAGCTCCAGGTACTGCAACAGGACCCACAGTACGGGCCCTGCATCCATTACCGCACTGTTCGGGGACGGATGCGCTCATCCCCAAGGACGACTGCGCCCGCCACCGCTCCGGCGTAAGGAGTAGGTGGCACCCGGGGGTGTACCCCGGAGCGACGTCCCCTCTGTCCACCACAGACGCACGGTGTTGCCGGATCGTTCCCCACTCGATCGACGTCCATGCTCGCGGACCCCGTACCCTTGGGTTTTGTGTTCCGTAGCCGTGCGAAGGAAGAGAAGGCACCCGCCGACAAGGCGCCGGTGACCGACTCCAAAGTGACCCGTGACCCTCAGGCCCCCAAGGGCCGCCCCACGCCCAAGCGCAGTGAGGCCCAGACCCAGCGCCGCAGCGTCGCCCAGACGCCGTCGACGCGCAAGGAGGCGGCCAAGCGCCAGCGTGACGACCGGCGTGCGGCGATGGAGCGGCAGCGCCAGGCCCTGGCCAGTGGCGACGAGCGCTATCTGCCCGTGCGCGACAAGGGCAAGGTGCGCCGGTTCGCGCGTGACTACGTGGACTCGCGGCTCTGCATCGCCGAGCTCTTCCTGCCGCTGGCCGTGATCATCCTCATGCTGAGCGTGGTGCCGGTCGCCGTGCTCAAGAACGTGGCGCTGCTGCTCTGGCTGGTCGTCATCGTGATGATCGTGGTCGACTCGTTCGTCATCGCGATCCGCCTGAGGAAGCAGCTCAACGAGCGCTTCCCGGAGGAGAACACCAAGGGCGCGGTCCGTTACGCGCTGATGCGCACTCTCCAGATGCGTCGACTCCGGCTGCCGAAGCCGCAGGTCAAGCGCGGAGAGCGGCCCTGAGCACTACGTCGTTCTCCGGGGGCGCGGCGGATGCCTGGCTGAGCAGGCTGGGCGGGCTGCGGGATGTCGTACGGCAGGAACTGGTGGCCCGGCAGCTCGATGAGCAGATAACCGGGCGTTATCCGGTGGGGCAGCGCCTGCGGGTGCTCGACGTCGGGGCGGGCCAGGGCACACAGGCCCTGCGGCTCGCGCGGGCCGGCCACCAGGTGACCGGGCTCGAACGGGACGCCACGATGATGTCGGTGGCCCGTGAGGCGCTGGCCGCCGAGCCCGAGGGCATCCGGAGCCGGGTGCGCCTCATCGAGGGCGACGGGCACGAGACGGGTGTGCACTTCCTGCCGGGCAGTTTCGACGTGGTGCTGTGCCACGGCGTCCTGATGTACGCCGAGGAGCCGGACGCCCTGCTGGCCGGGCTGGCGAGGATGCTGGCCCCGGGCGGGCTGCTCTCGCTGCTGGTGCGCAACGCGGACGCGCTGGCCATGCGGCCCGGGATCGGCGGGGACTGGGCGACGGCGCTGGCCTCGTTCGACACGACCGCGTACACGAACCGGCTCGGTCTCGACGTCCGCGCCGACCGGCTCGCCACTCTGACCGGCACGCTCGCCGGGATCGGGGCTCCGCTGCACGCCTGGTACGGGGTGCGCGTCTTCACGGACACGGCGGCCGACGGCGCGCCGGTGCCTCCGGACGCGGAGACGATGCTGGCCGCCGAGGAGCGGGCCGGCCGGACGGACCCCTACCGGCAGGTGGCGGCCCTTCTTCATCTGTGCGGCGTGCGGGGCTGACCGGCCCCGGTCCGCTGGTCGGCCCCGGTCCGTCGGCCCCGCCCTGGTCCGCTGATCAACCCCGGCCACTGACCGGCCCCGGGCCGCTGATGTCGCTCGCACGGGTGGCATGGCGGGCGGCGGGTTGCCGGGGTGTCCCCGGCAACCCCTACCGGCCTACTCCGTTTCGGCGTGCAGGCTCATCGGGCCGTAGATCTGCGTGCTGTCCTCGAAGAGGAACACCTGGTCCGCGCCGCCCGCCACAAGGTCCTTCCACACCTCACCGATCCAGGACTCGGCGTCACCCTGGGTGGTGAACTCCTCGGGCTGCACCGCGGGTTGGACCTCTGTCCCGTCGGACTTCTCGAACCGCCACGTCCATGCCGCCATGTACGCCTCCAAGGTGTGAGCACACTGCACAGCGGAAGCCGGACAAGATCCGTCTTCCGTCCGAAGCCTAGCCGGACGCGCAAGACGTGCGGGGACACGGAAAGATCGGCGGCGTGGAACTGACTCTGCTCGGCACCGGTGCCCCCGCGGGCCTGCCCCGCCCCGACTGTCCCTGCGCTGCCTGCGCGAGCGCGCTCGGCGAGGAGGCGCGGGCGGCCACCGCGCTGCTCGTGGACGGCACGCTGCTGCTCGACCTCACCCCCGGCGCCGCGTTCGCGGCGGCCCGCGCCGGACACTCGCTGGGCGGCGTACGGCAGGTACTGCTCTCCCACCCGCACGACGGGCCCGCGATGGAGGTGCCGGCCGGGCTGCCGCAGCCCGGCCGGGTGCCCGACGGACGGGAGTTGGCGCTGATGACGGGACATCGGGTGCGGGCGGTGGCGATGGACGCGCCCGGCACGGGATACGCGGTGACCGGCCCGGCCGGACAGCGGCTGCTGTACCTGCCGCCGGGGGCGGCGCCGGCCGGCCTGGACGAGAACGGCGAGGCGTATCACATGGTGCTCCTGGACGTGGTGGGACGTCCTGACGCCCTGGCGAAGCTGCGCGCGGTCGGCGCGGTCGACCCGACGACGGACGTGATCGCGGTGCACATCGGCCACGACGTGCCCCCGGGGGCCGAGCTGCGCAGGAGGCTCGCCGCGGCGGGCGCGCGGGCCGTGCCCGACGGGGCCACGCTCGACGTGGGCGTGTACGAGGACGTGCCCGATGTGCCGCGCAGGACGCTGGTGCTCGGAGGGGCGCGTTCGGGCAAGTCGGTGGAGGCGGAACGGCGGATGGAGACCTTCGCCGACGTCCTGTACGTCGCCACGGGTGGCACGCGCGGCGGGGACACCGAGTGGGCGCAGCGGGTCGGCGCCCACCGTGAGCGGCGGCCCGGCTCCTGGCAGACCCTCGAGACGTGCGACCTGGTCCCCCTCCTCGACGAGGACGGCCCGCCGCTGCTCGTCGACTGTCTCTCGCTGTGGCTGACGGACGCGATGGACTCGGTCGACGCGTGGGACGACGCCGAGTGGTCCGGGGGCGGTGAACGCGCCCTGCGCGCCCGCGTGGAGGAACTCGTCGCCGCGGTCCGCCGCACCCGCCGGACGCTTGTGGCCGTCTCGAACGAGGTCGGCTCGGGCATCGTGCCGGCCACGGCCTCCGGTCGCCGCTACCGCGACGAACTCGGGCGGCTGAACGCGGCCTTCGCCGGGGAGTGCGAGCACGTGCTGCTGGTGGTGGCGGGGCAGGCCCTGACGCTGCGGGGCTGACCGCGGGCGTCGGCGGTTCAGGCCTCCTTGCGGGCGACGACGCGGTACGCGTTCGAGAAGCGGGTGCGGCGCAGCAGGGGGGCCGACAGCCGGTCCAGCGCGGCGGCGGAGGCGAGGAGCGGGAGGGACGCCCGGCTCAGGGCCCGGCGCGCGGTGCGCTGGAAGGGGGTCGGCGGTGCCGGGCGCCAGGGGGCGTCGGGGCCGGGGAGGGCACGCCCGAGCGCCAGGGCGAGAGCCGCCGAGAGGTCGTGGGGGATGTGCGGTTCGCGCCGGTCCGTGGCGACGACCACACAGCCCAGGGACTCGAGTTCGCCGAGCAGGTTGGGCAGCGGCATGAGGTGCAGATGGCGCGGCTGGCCGTACGCCGGCCACCACTTGCCGAGCAGCGCGCCGAACGCGCAGTCGGGGTCGGGCACTTCGACCAGAAGGTGTCCGCCGGGTCTCAACACCGCGAGCGCGGCGCGCAGTTCCTGGCGCGGTTCGGGCGTGTGCTCCAGGTGGTGGAACATGCTCACGACGTCGTAGCGGGCGCGCAGCCGCTCCGCGATCCGCGGGTCGGTGAGCCGTCCGACGTGCGCCTCCTCCACCCGTCCCGCGGCCCGCGCCTTCTCGACGCGCCGTGTCGGGTCGAGGCCGTCGAAGGACGTGTACGGGTGGATCTCCTTGGCCGCCGCCGGGAAGTGTCCGTGCCCGGTGCCGATGTCGAGCCAGCTCTCCGGTTCCGCGAAGGGCAGCAGGGCGCGGGCTGCCGCGAGGTGGTGTCCGGTGCCGCCGCGGGCACGGAGCAGCCGTTCGGCGAGGCCGTCGTGGGTGTCCTCGCGGGGGTCCCTCCGGTAGAAGGCCAGCCCCTCGGGGGTGAGCCGGGGGTTCTGGAAGGCGTGGGCGCAGTCCCCGCACACGTCGACGGCGAACGTTCCCGGCTTGCGCTGCCGCAGATCCGGTGTGCGCAGCCGGGTGCGCAGGCGCTTCGAACCGCACCACGGGCAGTCGGCGCGGCGCGGTTCGTGGAACCGGGCGGTGCCCCGGGCGAGTTCGGCCGCGTAGGCGGCACGGCGTTCGGCGATCGGCTGGGGGGTGGGGGGCATGGACGCTCCTGTCGGGGACGAGCCGTACGACAATCCGATACAAACGGTACGTATGCGATGGCGATCCGGAGCGCAACGACGTGGCGCGGACACGTTCGATCAGTGCCGGTACTGTTCGGCGAATGAGCTCGCTTAATCTCGACGACTTCACCGATCTGATCGAGCGTCCCGACGGAGGCGTCCGCCGGGACGCCGAGGCGCACCGGGAGCGCCGGAACGTGCCGCCCGGGGCACTGGGCCGCCTCGACGACCTGGGTGAATGGCTGGCGGCGGCGCAGTCCGCGGTGCCGGTACGGCCGATCGAGCACCCGCGCGCCCTGCTGTTCGCGGGCGACCACGGGATCGCGGCCCTCGGCGTGTCGGCGCGCCCCGCGGGCGGGGCGGGCCGACTGGTGCGGGCGGTCCTGGAGGGCGCGAGCCCCGCGTCGGTGCTGGCCCGCAGGCTCGGTGTGCCGGTGCGGGTGATCGACATGTCGCTGGAGGCCGACCCCGAGGGGCTGCCCGGCGAGGTCGTACGGCACCGGGTCCGGCGCGGTTCGGGGCGGATCGACGTCGAGGACGCGATGACCCTGGAGGAGGCGGAGGCCGCGTTCCGGGCCGGGGTCGCCATCGCGGACGAGGAGGCGGACTCCGGTACGGATCTGGTGGTGCTCGGCGACATCAGCGTGGGCGGGACCACGGCTGCGGCCGTCCTGATCGCGGCGCTGTGCGGGACCGACGCGTCCGTCGTGACCGGGCGGGGCGGACAGGCCATCGACGACCTCGCGTGGATGCGCAAGTGCGCCGCGGTGCGCGACGCGCTGCGGCGGGCGCGGCCCGTGCTCGGGGACCAGCTCCAGCTCCTGGCGACGGTGGGCGGGCCCGACCTGGCGGCGATGACCGGGTTCCTGCTCCAGAGCGCGGCACGGAAGATGCCGGTGATCCTCGACGGTGTGGTGTCGGCGGCGTGCGCGCTGGTCGGCCAGCGGGTCGCCTTCCGTGCGCCGGACTGGTGGCTCGCCGGGCAGCGCAGCGGGGAGCCGGCCCAGGCGAAGGCGCTGGACCGGATGGCTCTCGAGCCGCTGCTCGACCACGGGGTGACGGTGGGTGAGGGGGCGGGCGCGCTGCTCGCCCTGCCGCTGGTCCAGGCTGCGGCGAGCCTCGCGGCGGAGCTTCCGGAGGCCTCTGTTCCGGCGACGGAGGAATCCCTGGAGGAGCCCTCCAAGCCCGAGTCCGAGTCCGACTCCGGCCCCGCGTCCGACTCCGGCCCCGCGTCCGGCTCCGAGCCCGATTCGAGCGCCGGCTCCGACGCGTAGCACCGGCCCAGGTCCCGAGCCGGAGCCCGAACCCGGGCCCGGCTCCGACGCGTTGCCCTGGCCAGGTCCCGGCCGGAGTCGGGCCCAGGCCGGGTTCCGGGTCCGGTCGGGCGGCGTCACCACCATCTTCTTTCGCCCCCTCCGCCCCTGCCCATCCCGTACCTGGGGCTCCGCCCCAGACCCCGCTCCTCAAACGCCGGAGGGGCTGGATCCTGCCCCGCACCCGAAAGAGGCGGGCCGGAACGGCTGGATTCTTCCCGCGGCCGAGAAGCGGGCCGGAGAGGCTGGATCGGCTCGGCCGGAGCTGGGCTTTCCCCGGCGGGGGCTGAATTTCACGTAGCCGCGGTCGGACCGGACCTCCCTCGTGGTGACCGTTATGCGCCATATCATCCCGCTCTATGGGAGATGCCCGGATTGCCGTTGCCGTTGCCGTCGAGCAGGAGCGGGCTTCGGGCCGCCGGAGTGATGGGGACCGGCGGTCCACGGCTGCCTCCCGGCGGTCCGCCGCGTTCGCCGTGTGGTACCTGCGCGCGGTCACGTTCATCAACTTTCTGAGCGCCGCCTGGGTGTCGCTCGGGCAGGACGTCCGACGGCACAACACCGAGAACTACTTCACGCCGTATCTGCTGACCGCGGGCTTCGCCTCCGGTGTGTTCACGATGTTCCTGGCCATCACGATGCGGCGGCGCAAGCGGGCCGCGTGGATCCTCAACTCGGTGCTCAGCGGGCTGTTCCTGCTGCTGTTCGGCATCGCGATGGCGTTCCCGGAGATCCGCCAGTACGCGCAGAACTGGGTCTCGCTCGCGCTGACCGCGGCCTTCGTGGGCTCCCTGGCCGTCGGCCGCCGGGAGTTCTACGCCAAGGGCGACCGGTCGAACCCGAAGCTGGCCGCGGCCGTCGCGCTCGGGGGACTCCTGGTCACCTCGCTGCTCGCCGCGCTGCTGGTCACCGTCACCAACGACGCGCACGACGCGCACCGTTCGACCTTCCTGGACCGCTGGCGCTACGGCACCCTGCGGCTCGTCTCGGTCGCCGCCGACGACTCCCACTACCCGAGGATCTCGACACCGAACTGGGCCGACGTCACCGTCAACGTGCTCAGCACCCTGCTGGTGCTCGCCGTGCTCTACGCGGCCTTCCGCTCCTGGCGCGCCGTCGACCCGCTCACCGAGGACGACGAGAAGCGGCTGCGGGAACTCCTCGACCGCAACGGGGACCGCGACTCACTGGGCTATTTCGCGCTGCGCCGGGAGAAGAGCGTGGTCTGGTCGCCCACCGGCAAGGCGGCGGTGGCGTACCGGGTGGTGGGCGGGGTCTCCCTGGCGAGCGGCGACCCCATCGGCGACCCGGAGGCCTGGCCCGGAGCCATCGAGCCCTGGCTCGCCGAGGCCCGGGAGCACGGCTGGATCCCGGCGGTGATGGGCGCGAGCGAGGAAGCCGGCACCGTCTACTCCCGGCATGGACTCGACGCCTTGGAGCTGGGCGACGAAGCCCTCGTCGAGACGGCCGAGTTCACCCTCGAAGGACGGGCCATGCGGACCGTCCGGCAGGCTTACAACCGGGTGAAGCGGGCCGGGTACCGGGTGCGCATCCGGCGGCACGAGGACATCCCGGCCGCCGAGATGGCGTATCTGCTCCAGCGCGCGGACGACTGGCGCGACGGCGCGACCGAGCGCGGTTTCAGCATGGCGCTGGGCCGGCTCGGCGACCCCGAGGACGGGCGCTGCGTGATGCTCGAATGCACGGACGCCGAGGGCTGCTTGCGGGCGGTGCTGTCCTTCGTGCCCTGGGGCCCCGGCGGGCTCTCCCTCGACCTGATGCGGCGCGACCGCGACGCGGAGAACGGGCTGATGGAGTTCATGGTGATCGAACTCCTGCGGCGCGCCCGGGAGATCGGGATCACCCAGGTCTCGCTCAACTTCGCCATGTTCCGTTCGGTCTTCGAGCGGGGGGCACGTCTCGGCGCGGGCCCCGTGCTGCGGCTGTGGCGCTCGCTGCTCAGCTTCTTCTCCCGCTGGTGGCAGATCGAGTCGCTGTACCGGGCCAACGCCAAGTACCGGCCGATCTGGGAGCCGCGGTTCCTGCTCTTCGAGAAGAGCGCGGACCTGCTGCGCATCGGGGTCGCGTCCGCGCGCGCCGAGGGGTTCCTGGAGGCACCGGGCCTGCCGAAGTGGCTGCACCGCAAGCACCTGGAGTCGCACAGATGAGACCGGCGCGGACCCGCGGGGGGAGAGCCGTGGGGACGACCGGATGAGCGCACCCGCCCACTGGGCCCGCGCCGAGTGGGGTCTGCTGTACGCGACCGTGCGCCGGGCGCTGCGGGCGAGGGGGTGGCGGGCGGTCCCGATGACCCTCGGCGCGGTGTGCCTGACGGCCGTCCTCCAGGTCGTCCAGAACCAGTCCTGGGGCTACCGGCTGGTGCAGGACACGGGTGCCGTCCGGGCCGGGGACCCGCTGTGGCTCGCCCTGGTCCGCACCCCGCTCTCCCTGTTCGTGCCGGCGCTGGATCTGCCCGTGTGGGGCGCGCTGGCACAGATCCTGGTCGTCTTCGGGATCGCCGAGATCTGTCTGGGCTGGTGGCGCACCCTTGTCGTCGCGTACGTCGCCACGCTGGCCGGGACGCTGTACGCCCGTGCCGGCATCGCGCTCGGCCCGCACCGTCCGCTGCTGGGGCTGCCCGGGGCGGACGCGCTGGTCGTCGACACCGGTCCGTCGGCGGCGGTGGTGGGCCTCGCCGTGTTCCTGTGCTGGCGCTACCGGGCGTACGCGACGGCGGGGATCGTGATCGGGGCCATGGCGGCCGAGGTGATCGTCAAGGACAACCTGGCGGGCAAGGAACACCTGGCGGCGATCGCCGCGGTGCTGGTGGTGTGCTGTCTCTCCGCCGCGCGTCACCGCTGTTCGGGCAGGGAGCGGGCGGCGGCCGGGTCGGGTTTGCCGCCGATCCATTCCTGAACCCTGCGGGCGGGACCCGCCCAGCGGCGGTCGTGCCGGTAGGCGCGCAGCCGTGCCCGGGCCCGGGTTCGCGGCCGGTTCCGGTAGAAGCGCTTGGCCCACGGCGACGCGGGCTTGGCCAGCCGGACGGCGCCGATGAGGGCGATGAAGGGGACGATCACCCCGAAGATCGCCGTGCGGGCCTTGCCCTTGCTCAGGGTGAGCAGCGCGAAGAAGAAGTTCAGGGCGATGGTCACGATCGCGCCGGCGCGGTTCTGCGCCTCCTGGTCGCTGAGGTCGTTGACGCCGAGCGGCGAGAAGCCGCTGAGCATCAGGCCGACGAGGGCGGCCGTGAGCACCACGACCTCGACGCTCTTGCGCCCGTCCTCGGTCCAGTAGACGTCGTCGAGATGCAGGATCAGCGCGAACTCGTCGAGCACGAGGCCGGTTCCGATGCCGAACACCACGGCACTCACGCAGGGCCAGAATCCGTACCGGCTGCCGGCGACGGCGCCGAAGCCTCCGATCACCGTGAGCACGACACCGGGAACCACGTGGTGGATGTGCAGATCACCGGCCTTGACGTTGCCGAAGGGTCCCTTGCCGGCCCGGATCATCCGCACGATGGCGCGCGTGACCGCGAAGGTCACGACGAACGAGGCCAGCGCCAGGAACAGGGGGAGCTTCCCGGGCTCGACGATGTTCCGATGCAACCAATGACCCATATGCGAACTTTATCCACAGCCGCCGTATCCGCCCTCCGGGCGTCCGGGTAGCCTGCGCCGATGCCCAAGACCGCCTCCGGCGCCTCGCTGCCCGACAGCCTCCGTTTCGCCTTCGGCACCCTCACCGTGCTCCCGGTGAAGGTGACCCGCTGGGACCGTGACGCGGCGCGCGGCGGCATGCTGTGCGCCCCCCTGGCCGGCCTGGTGGTCGGGGCGGGCGCGGCACTGGTCGGCGTGGCGCTGCTGGCCATGGGATCGGGCGCGCTGCTCGCGGCCGTGGCCACCGCCGCCGTACCGGCCGCGCTGACCCGGGGCCTGCACCTCGACGGTCTCGCCGACACCGCCGACGGGCTGGGCAGCGCGAAGCCCGCCGAGGACGCGCTGCGGATCATGAAGCAGTCGGACATCGGGCCGTTCGGTGTGATCACCCTCCTGTTCGCCCTGCTCGCCCAGGTGGCCGCACTCGCCCAGGCGTACGAGGTCTCGTGGGGCCGGGGTGTCCTCGCGGCCGTCGTCTCGGCGGCCGCGGCCCGCCTCGCTCTCACGCTCGCCGCCCGCACCGGGGTGCCCGCGGCCCGCCCCGGGGGGCTGGGCGCGGCGGTCGCCGGCACCGTGCCGGTGCGCGGCGCGCTGCTGGTGGCGGCGGCCGTGACCGGCGTGGCGGCGGGCGCCGGCGCGCTCGTGGGGACGTACGACCTCGTGCGCGCCGCGGTGGCGGTGGGCCTGTCGTGTCTGGCCGCCGAACTGCTGCTGCGACACTGCACCCGGCGCTTCGGCGGTGTCACCGGCGATGTGTTCGGCGGCCTGGCGGAGACGGCGGCGACGACCGCGCTCGTGGTGCTCTCGCTGGGCTGATCACCGCGGTCACGGGGCGGGGGCCAGGCCGTGGGGCAGGGTGCCCCAGGGATGGTCTCCCGTGCCGGGGACCGCGCAGTACAGTCCGGCCCCCCTCTCCCCGGCCCGCGCCGCCGTGTCGGCGTCGGCCGGCGCTCCGTGGACGAGATGGCACAGGCGCACGCCCGTGCCCGTCCACGGCGGCGGGGGCTTCCTGCGGTAGGTGGCCCAGGTGCCCTCGAAGGTGACCAGGACGTCGGCGATACGGGCGTACGAGGGGTGCGGTGCCGTGCCGTGGTTGAGGACGAGGGTGCCGCCGCCCGATGCCCGCACCGCCGTGGCCAACCGCCGGTAGTAACCGAACTCGGCTTCCGTGGCGGCCACCTGGTCGAGGAACACACCGTCGGTGCCGAACCAGTCGCGGTGCCGGACCAGTTCGCCCTGGACGTCACCGGGCGGCCTGCGCCCGTACGCCGTGTCGACGTAGCCGAGGACCCGGACGTCCGCGGCGCGCAGCCGTCCGGCGACCGCCGCGAACTCCGGGTCGGGGCGGTCGCCGGGGCCGCTGGCGGGGTTGAGCACCACGCCGTAGAGCCGGGGCGCGGCGGCGACGAGCGTGTCCCACTCGGCCGGGCGGACGGCGGGGTGTTCGTAGTACGGGACGAGGAGTGCCTTCACCGGTGGGCCGTCACCTTTCCCAGCCGGGCGCAGACGAGCAGGGTCTGGGCGCCCGCCGCCGCGCCGTACACGATCAGGCCCACCCAGTGCGCGTCGCCCGTGTGCGTGACCAGTGCCGCGGTCTGGGCGAGCGCGGCGGCACAGACGACGGCGGCGGTGCCGGTGACGGCGCCGAAGGACTGGAGCAGCAGCCCGGTCCACATGACCACCCCCAGCAGGAGCAGTCCGCCGAGCCTGACCCCGTCCGCGGCCGCGGGCGCGTGCGGCCACAGCGCGGAGACACCGAGGCCGAGCACGAGCAGGGAGGCGAGGTAGCCGGTCAGGCATCTCAGGAGCGTGCCGGCGGAGGCCCGCCGGAAGCTCCTCGCCGAGGTGCTGGAGCGCAGTCCGGCGAGGCTCCCGCTGCGGAACCGGAACAGCAGCCACTCGGCGGGGCCCATGCTGAGGGTCAGCGCGACCGCGGCCGGTGCGGCGACCGCCGTACGGGCTCCCGTCAGGACGTCTCCGAGCGCCGCGTACAGCACGAGGACACCGCTGCCGAGCCCGAAGAGGGCGTACGCGACGGTGCCGGCGTTCCGGCGGGCGGCGGACCGGCGGGCGCGCAGCCGCGCGGTGACCGTGCCGAGGCGGCTCGGAGCGATTCCCGGCTTCCCCGCGGCCGGCCGGCCCGTGGAGGCCGCGCGCGGCTCCCCGGCCCGCCCGGACGGCTCGGCGCCGCCCCGCAGACAGCCGTACGGCAGCAGCGCGATCAGTCCCGCGCCCCAGCTCCCCTCGCCCAGCTCGCGTACCGCGGGGGCCACTTCGAGGAGTCCGAGCAGGGCGACCGCCGCCAGGGAGCCCAGCAGCAGGGCCACGCGCGCCAGGTCGGGGACCGGGTGGAACACGGTGACGGCGGCGCCCGCCGTCATGGGGGCCAGGGCGGCGAGCAGCGTGCGTTCCCTGCCCATGACCAGCAGAACGGTGGCCGCGCCCAGGTAGCCGGACTGTCCGGCGGCGAAGGCGACGGCGCCCCGGCCGGCCGATCCCGCCGCCGCGAAGGCCACCAGGGAGCCGAGCAGGACACCGGCCGGGGTGCCGACGAGCAGCGCGCGGCGGGCGGCCGAGCGGTCGCCGAGCCCCATCCAGGTGTACGCGCGGTGGGCGAGGCCCTGGTTCCAGGTCCAGCCGCACAGCGCCCCGGCGAGCATCGGAACGGTGCCCGCCGGAAGTCCGAAGGCGCCCTTCGGTCCCGCGAGGAGGGGTCCGGCGAGGACGTAGCCGAGGCCGGGGAGGGCGAAGACGATGCCGCGCAGGAGGCAGCCGATCAGACCCGTCCGCCAGGGGTCGGGGGCCGGCTCCCCGGGCTCGGGATAAGCGCGCTCGACCCGCTCGAACAACTCCTCGGCGAGGGCGAAGGAGTTGGTGACGCCGTACCGTTCGCGGATCTGGTCGTCCGAGAGGCCGTCGGATTCGAGGAGCGCGGCCACCTCGTCGGGATGGACGGCGGCGGTCACGGACTCCGCGAGGTCCGCGGCGAGTTCGTCGATCGGGTCGGGCCGTCCCCAGCTCGTCGAGCGGCGCTGGCTCGGCACCAGGGGACGGGTGGCCTCGTGCGCCCCGGGCCGGGTGCGCAGGGAGCCGCTCACCAGCCGGTCCCGTCCGTGGCGACGGCCTGGTACCAGGGGTCGCGCAGTTCGAGGGTCCAGTCGTCGACGGTCTCCACGGCGGGCTCGTACACCGCGGGCCGCCCGGCCAGTTCCTGGTAGACCGTCCTGAACGCGTCGACGGAACGGCGCAGCGTGAACCGGTCGATGACTCGCTGGCGGGACAACTCGCCGAGGTCCAGGCGCCGTTCCTCGTCCCGCAGCAGGGTGAGGGCGGCGGCGGCCATCTTCTCCGGTTCGCGGGGCGGGACGACGATCCCGGTGTCGCCGACCGCCTCCCGCACCCCGCCCACGTCCGTGGAGACCGTCGTACGGCCGCAGGACATGGCTTCGATGATCGAGAACGGGAAGCCCTCCGAGATGGAGGACAGCATGACGACGTGGCCGGCCGCGTAGGCGCGCCACACCTCGGTGATGCGCCCCTCGAAGGTCAGCCCGTCGGTGACGCCCAGTTCGGCGGCGAGCTTCTCCAGGCGGGTGCGGTACGCCTCCCCGCCGGGCGGCACGGGACCGAAGAGCCGCAGCCGGGTCTCGGGCAGTTCGGCGCGCACCATGGCGTACGCGCGAAGGAGGGTCTCCAGGTCCTTGATGGGGTCGACCCGGCCGCACCAGGTGAGGGTGGGCACGGCGGGTTCGGGTCCCGCGTGCGGGAAGGCGTGCGGGTCGACGCCGTTGTAGACCGTGCGGATCCGGTCCCCGTCGGCGCCGCCGCGCTCCTCCCAGCGGCGGTTGTACTGGTTGCAGGGGGTGATGAGGTCGGCGGCGCGGTAGCCGAGGGAGTTCAGTTCGCGGTAGAAGCCGAGCATGAACGCCTTGACGGGCCAGCGCTGTCCGGCGCCGCGGTAGCCGAGGTAGCGCTCGCGCAGATAGATGCCGTGCTCGGTGAGCAGGAACGGGACCCCGTCCAGGTGGTGCGCGACGAGGGCGGGCAGCGTGGCGAGGCCGCTGCTGACCGCGTGGGCGACGGAGTCCTCCGGGATCCGGACGCCGAGCGGGCGCAGCGCGTGTTCCAGCAGGTCCGTCGCCGTGAGCGCGTCGTGCACGGTGGGCCGGGCCGCCGCCGTCGGCAGGTGCGGCATGGTCCAGATCCACATCAGCGAGCGCAGCGCCGATTCGCCGCGCAGGGCGGCCGAGAGGCGTCCGTCGCGGGCGAGCGCGGCCAGTTCGTACAGGGCGTCGCCGAAGTCCTCGGGCGAGTCGGGGTCGAGGAAGGAGAGCAGGAAGCGTTCGTAGATCTCGGCGAAGCGGCGCTGGGCGCGGCCCAGTGGCGGGCGGGCGCGGCCGGGGCGCGGTCCCCAGGTCGGTACACGGGTGTGCCGGTAGACGTTGGGCGGCAGTTCCCAGGTCACGGGTTCGCGGCCGCTGCCGGTGAGCGAGACGATGTGGAAGTCGACCTCCGGCATGCCCTTGATCAGCTGGTCGCACCAGGTGCTGACCCCGCCGTGGACATGTGGGTAGGTGCCTTCGGTGAGCATGGTGACATGACGGCCTGTGCGCATCATGTGTGGTTCCCCCCTGGGACTGTTTCTTCGGAGAGCCCCCCGGCTCCCCGTCGCACGGCTCACGAGCGCGCCCCGGCCGGGTCGGGGCCGGGGTGCGCGTCGTGAGCCGCGGTACCGCCGTGCTTACGCGGGCAGGTTCAGCTTGACCGCGGACTGAAGGAGCTCCGGCTTGGTCCAGTCGTTGCGCGCTCCCGCGTACGGCGTGCCGAACGCGGTGGTGCCGACCAGGAGTTGCTTCTTGGTCCCCTCGGGCACGGTCACCGGGATGTCGGTCCCGGACGGGGCAGTGACGGTGACGGTGTTGCCGACGCGGTAGGCCGTGACCTTGCCGCTCGCCAGGGCCGTCTGCCAGGCGGTACGGCGCTGGAGTTCCGTGCCGATCGCGCTCTGGCGGGGGTTCTGCAGCGGGGTGTTGTCGGCGTAGATCGCCTTGTAGTCGGCGAGCACCTTGTCCAGGACCGGGTAGAGGACGCGGCCCTCGGCCAGGTTGGACTGGTGGACGTAGTGCGGACGCGGGTCGTTGCCGATGGCGTGCCCGAGCGCGGTGCGCGCCTCGGCCGGGACGATGTAGTCGGCGTAGCCGGTGGCCGCGTTCAGCGGGGCCGGCAGGCAGGTGGACGTCGCGTTGTTCTCGCACAGGCCGCTGCCGCCGGCGGCCTTCGAGGTGTAGATGAAGTTGTACTCGTCGGCCATCTCCTCGGGCGTGCCGGTGTTGTAGTAGATGTTCATCGGGTAGCGGGGGACGGTCATCACGCCGTTGCCGACCGAACGCTGCTCGGGCTCACGGGAGTTGTCGGACCCGGTCCACCTGACGCCGTTCTCGGACATGGCGCGAGCGAGGTTCGGGTTGTCGACGGGCTGCTGGGGCAGCGTCTTGAGGCCCGAGTGCTCGCCTGTCACCAGTTCGGTGCGGTCGATGGAGAGGCCGTGGGAGGACGCCCAGTTGTTGTTCTGCGAGATCTGCGCGGAGATGTCGGCCCGGCTCATGTACTTCGTCGAGCCGTCGGCGTTCTTCGAGCAGGTCCAGGGCACGGTCGTGGTGTCCTGGACGCAGCCGAGGAACGGGTGCGTGTAGGTGTGGTTCATCCAGCGGAACTTGGCCTTGTCGGCGAGCAGTCGCGTGGTGAGGGCGTCGGTGCCGCCGTTCTCGGCCTTCCACTCCTCGCCCGCGCCCGCGTTGAAGACCATGTCGAGCGTGAACCCGTGGTCGGCCTCCCACTGGGCGGCGTAGGCGGCGTCGGCCGCGGTCATCCGGATCGGCGTGGTGGTGTCCTCGCCGTTGCCGCCCGCGCAGTCGATGTCGCCCGGGGTGCAGTTGCGCTCGGAGTCCCAGCGGGCGTCGGGCGCGAAGACGTCGTCGACGTGGACGGCGAAGTAGTTCCTGGCCTGTCCGAGGTGCACTCCCTGGGTGAGCCATTCGACGATTCCGCGCGCCAGGACCTTGAACTGCTTCTGGTACTGGTTGTACGCGAAGGTCACCACGAGCTCGCGGCGCCCGTCGTGCTCGTACTGCCCGAGCATCGAGCCGCCGCTGGGCGCGTTCAGGTAGCTGGTGAACCCCTCCCTCGGGTGGGCCGCGTAGCCGTAGGTCTCCTGCACGGCCGGGTCGTTGTCCTCGAAGGTCAGCGGTCCGTCGAGGTAGCGGAACGGGCCGGTCGTGCCCGCCGCGGTGATCTGGGTGGTCTGGCCGTCCAGCACGCCGGACCAGCCGCCGTTCTGGTCGGTGTAGTCGAGACCGACCTCGGGGTGGGCCCAGGTGTAGGCGTCGACCTGCGGGATGCCGAACGTCTTCTCGTACGACTCCAGCGCGGTCTGTTCGGCCGAACCCGCGCCGAACGGAGCCTCGTTCGGCAGGACGACGCCCTGGTACTTGGCGCGCGGGACGCCGTTCACGGTGTCGCTCAGGAACGTCGCGTTGACGGTCGGGCGGTTCGTGTCGCCCAGGTTGACCGTGGTGTACGGGACACCGGAGTTCCTGAGCTCCGCGGTGATGGCTCCGACCTGGCCCGCGCCGTTGTCCACGACCAGGACCTTCAGGTCGATCCGCGGCGTGACCGCCGCGGACGCGCCGGGCGCCCCCATGCCCAGCGCAAGGAGTCCGGCGGCCCCCAGGACGGCAGCCGTCCCTCTCCACCGTTGCAGACTCTGTGCCATATGTAGCTTTCTCCCCCTCGAGCATCCCCCACGGGTGGAAACCATGGGGAATCTGTGGAAATCGTGCAAAGCAGTGGGCGATGTGCCCACTGAACACGATGAGTGTGTCTCAGGTCACCGGGAGTGAGGGGCGAAAATCCGACAAGCGCCACCTGTGGGTGAACGTCCGTAGGAATGAGCGAAACCCGACCCCGAGCGTAGGCTCGTCCCGGGTACTCGCCCGCCCTGCCAGGGGCCCCGGCAAGGACCGCCCCCGAGGACGGATCTAGGGTCAGCCGTCGGGCCCGGTCGACCCACCCCTTCTCGGCCACACACGAACCTTTCAATGGAAGCGGAGATCTCACCACCGTGACTGCTCTCACTCTCAGCACCGCCGCAGCGTCCGGGCTGCGGGCCGACGCGATCGTCGTCGGTGTCGCGAAGGGCCCCAAGGGCCCGGTCGTCGCACCGGGCGCCGAGTCCGTGGACAACGCCTACGACGGCGGGCTCGCCGGGATCCTCGAGACCCTCGGGGCCTCGGGATCCGAGGGCGAGGTGACCAAGCTGCCCGCGCCGTCCGGTTTCAAGGCCCCCGTCGTGGTGGCCGTCGGCCTGGGAGCCGTCCCCGGGGACGAGGCCGGCTACGACGCCGAGGCGCTGCGCCGCGCGGCCGGTGTCGCCGCCCGCGCGCTCGCCGGCGCCAAGAAGGCCGTGTTCGCGCTGCCGGTCTCGGACGCCGCCGACGCCGGTGCCGTCGCCGAGGGAGCCCGCCTGGGCGCGTACGGCTTCGACGCCTACAAGGAGACGGGCCGCAACGAGGCCGCCAAGGGCCGCAAGGGTCCGCTCGGCGAGGTGACCGTCCTCGGCGGCAAGCCCCGCGACGCCGCGTTCAAGGCCGCCCTCGCGCGCGCCACCGCCGTGACCGAGGAGCTCAACCGCGCCCGCGACCTCGTCAACACCCCGCCGAACGACCTCAACCCGGAGTCCTTCGCCGCCGTCGCCACCGCGGCCGGCAAGGAGCACGGCATCAAGGTGCAGGTGCTCGACGAGAAGGCCCTGGCCAAGGGCGGCTTCGGCGGCATCCTCGGCGTCGGCGCCGGAGCGGTCGCCGGTCCCCGCCTGGTGAAGCTGTCGTACACCTCCTCGAAGGCCGAGAAGCACCTCGCCTTCGTCGGCAAGGGCATCACCTACGACTCGGGCGGCATCTCGCTCAAGCCCGCCGGGCACAACGAGACGATGAAGTGCGACATGGCCGGCGCCGCCGCGGTCTTCGCCGCCGTGGTCACCGCCGCGCGCCTGGGTCTGGAGGTCAACGTCACCGGCTGGCTCGCGCTCGCCGAGAACATGCCGTCCGGCTCAGCCACCCGTCCGGGTGACGTGCTGCGCATGTACAGCGGCAAGACCGTCGAGGTCCTGAACACCGACGCCGAGGGCCGGCTGGTCCTGGCGGACGCGCTGTGGAAGGCCTCCGAGGAGAAGCCGGACGCGATCGTCGACGTGGCGACGCTGACCGGCGCGATGGTGCTGGCGCTCGGCAACCGCACCTTCGGCGTGATGGCCAACGACGACGCGTTCCGTGCCGCGATCGTCGAGGCCGCCGACGAGGTCGGCGAGGAGTCCTGGCCGATGCCGCTGCCCGAGCACCTGCGCAAGGGCATGGACTCCCCCACCGCCGACATCGCCAACATGGGCGAGCGCATGGGCGGCGGCCTCGTCGCCGGCCTGTTCCTGCAGGAGTTCGTGGGCGAGGGCATCACCTGGGCGCACCTGGACATCGCGGGCCCCGCGTTCAACGAGGCCGGCCCGTTCGGCTACACCCCCAAGGGCGGCACCGGTTCCGCGGTCCGCACCCTGGTCCGTCTCGCCGAGCTGACCGCGGCCGGCGATCTGGGCTGAGCCCTCGTACGACACGGCATACGGCCCCGGGCGTCCGCGCGCCCGGGGCCGCTCGTATGGCCGAACGGAGGTTTCGCCCTCGACGAAATCCGCAGGTTCACCCGGCTCCGCACCCCGTCGACGTGATGGATCAGACGTCCCACACACCGGCCCGGCGTCTCGCTCGCCCTCGACAAGTGCGAAGATGGGTTCTCGGCAGGACAGGGCCCCCACCACAGGGCCGTAGAAAGAGCGGCCGGACACCAGCCGACCGACCGGTCAACCGCCCGTAAGGGACAAAGGTGCCCGGCGTAACGGCGCACATGCATGGAGGACGTGACGTGGCGAACGACGCCAGCACCGTTTTCGACCTAGTGATCCTCGGCGGCGGTAGCGGCGGTTACGCCGCGGCGCTGCGCGGAGCGCAGTTGGGCCTGGACGTCGCCCTGATCGAGAAGGACAAGGTCGGCGGTACCTGCCTGCACCGTGGGTGCATCCCCACGAAGGCCCTGCTGCACGCGGGCGAGATCGCCGACCAGGCCCGCGAGAGCGCGCAGTTCGGCGTCAAGGCCACCTTCGAGGGCATCGACGTACCCGCCGTCCACAAGTACAAGGACGGCGTCGTCTCCGGCCTGTACAAGGGTCTGCAGGGTCTCATCGCGTCCCGCAAGGTGACGTACATCGAGGGTGAGGGCCGTCTGTCCTCCCCGACCTCCGTCGACGTGAACGGGCAGCGCGTCCAGGGCCGCCACGTGCTCCTCGCGACCGGCTCCGTGCCGAAGTCGCTGCCGGGCCTGGAGATCGACGGCAACCGCATCATCTCCTCGGACCACGCGCTCGTCCTGGACCGCGTGCCGCAGTCCGCGATCATCCTGGGCGGCGGCGTCATCGGCGTCGAGTTCGCCTCGGCGTGGAAGTCCTTCGGTGCCGAGGTGACCGTCATCGAGGGCCTCAAGCACCTCGTCCCGGTCGAGGACGAGAACTCCTCCAAGCTTCTCGAGCGCGCGTTCCGCAAGCGGGGCATCAAGTTCAACCTGGGCACCTTCTTCTCGAAGGCCGAGTACACCCAGAACGGTGTCAAGGTCACCCTCGCCGACGGCAAGGAGTTCGAGGCCGAGGTCCTGCTCGTCGCCGTCGGCCGCGGCCCGGTCTCGGCCGGTCTCGGCTACGAGGAGCAGGGCGTCGCGATGGACCGCGGCTACGTCCTGGTCGACGAGTACATGCGCACGAACGTCCCGACCATCTCCGCCGTCGGCGACCTCGTCCCGACGCTCCAGCTCGCCCACGTCGGCTTCGCCGAGGGCATGCTGGTCGCGGAGCGGCTGGCCGGTCTGAAGACCGTCCCGATCGACTACGACGGCGTGCCGCGCGTGACGTACTGCCACCCCGAGGTCGCCTCCGTCGGCATCACCGAGGCCAAGGCCAAGGAGATCTACGGCGCGGACAAGGTCGTCGCCCTGAAGTACAGCCTCGCGGGCAACGGCAAGAGCAAGATCCTCAACACCTCGGGCGAGATCAAGCTCGTCCAGGTGAAGGACGGTGCCGTGGTCGGCGTCCACATGGTCGGCGACCGCATGGGCGAGCAGGTCGGCGAGGCCCAGCTGATCTACAACTGGGAAGCGCTGCCCGCCGAGGTCGCCCAGCTCATCCACGCCCACCCGACGCAGAACGAGGCGCTCGGCGAGGCCCACCTCGCGCTCGCGGGCAAGCCGCTGCACGCGCACGACTGATCGGCCCGGCCGGGGGGACTCCCCGGCCACCGGCCGTCCCCAGTCACCGCGTCGAGCAGGGCTCGACGACGACCACAGACTTCCGCACTTCCCCGAGCTCTCGATCCCGGTCGGGCAGGGGAGACCCCAATAAGGAGCAACAGAAACCATGCCGGTTTCCGTAACCCTTCCGGCACTCGGTGAGAGCGTCACCGAGGGCACTGTCACCCGCTGGCTGAAGGCCGAGGGCGAGCGCGTCGAGGCCGACGAGCCGCTGCTGGAGGTGTCGACGGACAAGGTCGACACCGAGATCCCCTCCCCCGCCGCCGGCATCCTGGCGTCCATCAAGGTCGCCGAGGACGAGACCGTCGAGGTCGGCGCCGAGCTGGCCGTCATCGACGACGGCACGGGCGCGCCCGCCGCCGCCCCCGCTCCCGCCGCCGCCGAGGCCCCGGCCGCCGCTCCGGCCGCCCCTGCCCCGGTCGCCGAGGCCCCCGCGGCCCCGGCCCCGGCCGCTCCCGCCGCCGCGCCCGCCGCTCCGGCCGGTGGCGCCTCCGGTACCGACGTCGTGCTGCCCGCGCTGGGCGAGTCGGTCACCGAGGGCACCGTCACCCGCTGGCTGAAGCAGGTCGGCGAGGAGGTCGCGGAGGACGAGCCCCTGCTCGAGGTCTCCACGGACAAGGTCGACACCGAGATCCCCGCGCCGGTCGCCGGCGTACTGCTGGAGATCGTCGTCGGCGAGGACGAGACCGCTGAGGTCGGCGCGAAGCTGGCCGTCATCGGCGCTCCGGGCGCGGCTCCGGCCGCTGCCGCCCCGGCCGCCCCCGCCGCCCCCGCCGCGGCTCCGGCCGCTCCGGCGCCGGCTCCGGCTGCTCCGGCCCCGGCCCCGGCTGCTCCGGCCCCGGCCCCGGCTGCTCCGGCCCCGGCCCCGGCTGCTCCGGCCGCCCCGGCCGCCGCCGCCCCGGCTCCGGTCCAGCCGGCCGCTCCGGCCGCGCCCGCCGCCCCGGCCCCCGCGCCGGTGGCCGCGCCCGCCCCCGTCACCCCTGCTCCGGCGCCCGCCGCGACCACCGGTGACGACGGCGCGTACGTGACCCCGCTGGTGCGCAAGCTCGCCGCCGAGAACGGCGTCGACCTGGCCGCCGTCAAGGGCACCGGCGTCGGCGGCCGCATCCGCAAGCAGGACGTCGTCGCCGCCGCCGAGGCCGCGAAGGCCGCCGCCAAGGCTCAGGCTCCGGCCGCCGCCCCGGCCGCCGCCGCCAAGAAGGCGCCGGCCCTGGAGGTCTCCCCGCTGCGCGGCCAGACCGTCAAGATGACCCGCATCCGCAAGGTCATCGGCGACAACATGGTGAAGGCCCTGCACGAGCAGGCGCAGCTGTCCTCGGTCGTCGAGGTCGACATCACCAAGCTGATGAGGCTCCGCGCGCAGGCGAAGGACTCCTTCGCGGCCCGCGAGGGCGTCAAGCTCTCCCCGATGCCGTTCTTCGTGAAGGCCGCGGCCCAGGCGCTGAAGGCCCACCCGGCCGTCAACGCCCGGATCAACGTGGACGAGGGCACGATCACCTACTTCGACACCGAGAACATCGGTATCGCGGTGGACTCGGAGAAGGGCCTGATGACCCCGGTCATCAAGCGCGCGGGCGACCTGAACATCGCCGGTATCTCGAAGGCGACCGCCGACCTGGCGGGCAAGGTCCGGGCGAACAAGATCACCCCGGACGAGCTGTCCGGCGCGACCTTCACCATCTCCAACACCGGCTCGCGCGGCGCGCTCTTCGACACGATCATCGTGCCGCCGAACCAGGTCGCGATCCTGGGCATCGGCGCCACGGTCAAGCGTCCGGCCGTCATCGAGACGGAAGAGGGCACCGTCATCGGTGTCCGCGACATGACCTACCTGACGCTGTCCTACGACCACCGTCTGGTGGACGGCGCCGACGCCGCCCGCTACCTGACCGCGGTCAAGGCGATCCTGGAAGCGGGCGAGTTCGAGGTCGAGCTCGGCCTGTAACCCGCACCGCTCGCACGCGGCACGCCGACACGGCACCCCCGTCCGGACTTCCGGGCGGGGGTGCCGTGTTTCCTGCGGGACTTCCGGGGCGGGGGCGGGGACTTCCGGGGCGGCGGTGCCGTGTCCCCCCGCCCCTGTCTCCGCGCGGAGGTGCCGCGTTCCTCGCCCCTGTCTCCGCGCGGAGGTGCCGCGTTCCCCGCCCCGGATCTCCGGGCGGAGGTGCAGTGTTTCCCCGGGGCCGGGTTCCCGCGGCCGCCGTTCTTCCGCCGGGGCCCGCGTCCGACGATCACATCGACGGCACGAATCCGGACTTCACCCGGTACGAGACCCTACGGACGGGAACACTCCCACAGCGTGTAAGCCTCGTCTCACCTGCGGGAAAGCGCCGCCATGCGCCCCTCACCGACCGAGCCACGGCCTTATTGTCTAAAGGTCAAACGCCCTCGGGGTCCCGCCACCCCTGTCAAAGGAGCCTTCATGACCGCGCCCGTCGTCCACTCGCTGCGCGAACAGATCCGCGAGCACATCGTGGAGGGGATCGTCAGCGGGCGCTGGAAGCCGGGCGAGCGGATCGTGGAGCGGCGGATCGCCACCGAGCTGGAGGTCAGCCAGACCCCGGTGCGCGAGGCACTGCGCGAGCTGGAGTCACTGCGGCTGATCGAGTCGGCGCCGAACAAGGGCGTGCGGGTACGGAACCTGACGGCCGCCGACCTGGAGGAGAGCTACCCCGTACGAGCCGGTCTGGAGGCCATCGCGGCGGAGCTGGCGGCCGGCCGGCTGGCGGAGGACTGCTCGGCCCTCGAACCCCATGTGACGGCGCTGTACGAGGCCGACCGGCTGGCCGACGGGACCGGCCAGGTGCGGCACACCGTGGGGTTCCACCGCGAGCTGGTCCGGGCGGCCGGGAACTCCGTCCTCCTGCACACCTGGGAGGGCCTGGGCATCGAGGTCTTCACGGCCCTGTCCATCCGCTGGCTCGGGACCGTGCAGCAGTCGTACGCGGAGGAGCACGAGGCCCTCGTGGACGCCTTCCGGCGGCGCGATCCGCTGATCGCCGAGCTCGTGAAGGCCCACGTCCTCGGCTGCGCCCCGCGCCCCTGAGAGAAGCGCCGACGACATCGGCGCAGGGGAGCACACCCGCGCTCAACCGTGCTCCCACCTGCGAAAACCGTCGATTTTCACGGCACCCGGTGCCTGTCTCCAAGGCACCCCGTGCCGACTTTCCGATCTGAAGAGGATTTCCCCCGGAATCCTTTGATCGATCATCGATCAGGGGGTTACAGTCCTCGACGGGCTCCCACAAGAGCCCATCGCCCTGTCCTGCCATAGACCAAGGGCACCCCCGAACACCCCTTGCCGATGAGGGAACCCCCCTCCGCATCCGGAAGGCGGCGCAATGACCGACCCCACCGCAATCCAGCCGAGCGAGCTCGACCAGCTCCCGGACCGCGACCCCGAGGAGACCGCCGAATGGCAGGCCTCCCTGGACGCCGTCACCCAGGCGGCCGGGCCGCACCGTGCCGCGTACCTGATGCGCCGCACGCTGGAGCGCGCCGAGGGCAACGGTCTCGCGCTGCCCAAGCTGCTCGAGACCGACTACGTCAACACCATCCCCACCGCCGCCGAGCCCACCGTGGACGGCGACGAGGCGATGGAAGCCAGGATCACCGCGTGGAACCGCTGGAACGCGGCCGCGATGGTGACCCGGGGCGCGAAGCACGGCGTCGGCGGCCACATCGCCACCTTCGCCTCCGCGGCCTGGCTCTACGAGACCGGCTTCAACCACTTCTTCAAGGGCAAGGAGGGTGACGGCTCCGGCGACCAGCTCTATATCCAGGGCCACGCCTCTCCCGGCATCTACGCCCGCGCCTTCCTCGACGGACGCCTGACCGAGCACCACCTGGACAACTTCCGCCAGGAGGCGGGCGGCAACGGTCTCCCGTCGTACCCGCACCCGCGCCGGCTGCCCTGGCTGTGGGAGTTCCCGACCGTCTCCATGGGCCTCGGCCCGCTGTCGGCGATCTACCAGGCGCGCTTCAACCGCTACCTGACGAACCGCAACATCAAGGACGTCTCCGCGTCCCACGTGTGGGCGTTCCTCGGTGACGGCGAGATGGACGAGCCGGAGTCGACGGCGGCACTCGCGCTCGCCTCCCGCGAGGGTCTGGACAACCTGACCTTCGTCATCAACTGCAACCTGCAGCGCCTCGACGGCCCGGTCCGCGCGAACTTCAAGATCGTGCAGGAGCTGGAGGCCCAGTTCCGCGGCGCCGGCTGGAACGTCGTGAAGTCGCTGTGGGGCAACGCCTGGGACGAGCTGTTCCAGCTCGACACCACGGGCGCG
Source organism: Streptomyces sp. NBC_00659 (assembly GCF_036226925.1). NCBI lineage: Bacteria > Bacillati > Actinomycetota > Actinomycetes > Kitasatosporales > Streptomycetaceae > Streptomyces > Streptomyces sp. NBC_00659. The sequence goes on from NZ_CP109031.1 coordinate 2,972,162, forward strand.
CTCGTCCGCCGCCTGCGCCAGGTGCCCGACGCGCAGGTGCAGACGTACCAGACCCGCGACGCCGCCTACATCCGCCAGGACTTCTTCGGCGCCGACCCGGCGCTCGTCGAGATGGCGAAGCTGCTGAGCGACGACAAGATCTTCGAGTGCTTCCACCTCTCCCGCGGCGGGCACGAGGCGCGCAAGGTGTACGCGGCCTACCGCGCCGCCCTCGCCCACAAGGGCGCGCCGACGGTGATCCTGGCCCAGACGGTCAAGGGCCACACCCTCGGTGACGGCTTCGCGTCGAAGAACGCCAACCACCAGATGAAGAAGCTGTCGACGGACGAGTTCAAGCAGATGCGTGATCTGCTCGAACTGCCGATCTCCGACAGCCGGTTCGTCGACGGTGTGGTGCCCTACGGCCACCCGGGCGCCGACTCCCCCGAGGTCCGTTACCTCCAGGAGCGCCGGGCGGCCCTCGGCGGCCCGGCCCCGGCCCGCCGCACGCACGCGCTGGCCCCGCTGCCGGCCCCCGCCGACAAGACGTTCGCGTCCTTCGACAAGGGCTCCGGCACGCAGAACCTGGCGACGACGATGGCGTTCGTCCGCCTGGTCAAGGATCTGGTCCGCGACAAGCAGACCGGCCGGCGCTGGGTGCCGATCGTCCCGGACGAGGCCCGTACCTTCGGTATGGAGTCGCTGTTCCCGTCGCTGGGCATCTACTCGCCCAAGGGCCAGACGTACGAGCCGGTCGACCGCGACCAGCTGATGTACTACAAGGAGGCCAAGGACGGCCAGATCCTCAACGAGGGGATCACCGAGGCCGGTTCCATGGCGGACTTCATCGCCGCGTCCACCGCGTACTCCACGCACGGCGAAGCGATGATCCCCTTCTACATCTTCTACTCGATGTTCGGCTGGCAGCGCACGGCCGACCAGATGTGGCAGCTCGGCGACCAGCTCGGCCGCGGCTTCCTGGTCGGCGCGACGGCGGGCCGTACGACCCTGACCGGTGAGGGCCTGCAGCACGCGGACGGCCACTCCCCCGTCATCGCGGCGACCAACCCGGCCGCGCTGTCCTACGACCCGGCGTTCGCGTACGAGATCGCGGCGATCGTCAAGGACGGTCTGCGCCGGATGTACGGCGAGGCGGCCCCGGGCGAGGACCAGGACGTCTTCTACTACCTGACCGTCTACAACGAGCCGATGCCGCAGCCCGCCAAGCCGGCCGGTGTCGACGAGGGCATCCTCAAGGGCCTGTACCGCTTCAACACGGCGGAGTCGGCGGGCCTGAACGTGGCCGCGGCGAACGCCCCGCGCATCCAGCTGCTCGGCTCCGGTACGGCCATCCACTGGACCCTGGAGGCCCAGCGGCTGCTCGCCGAGGAGTGGGGCGTGGCCGCCGACGTGTGGTCCGCGACCTCCTGGACCGAGCTGCGCCGTGACGCGCTGGAGGCCGACGCGGCCCTGCTGCGTGGCGAGGAGCGGGTGCCGTTCGTCCGCCAGGCGCTGCAGGGCGCCGAGGGCCCGGTGCTCGCGGTCTCCGACTACATGCGCCAGGTCCCGGACCAGATCGCGCAGTGGGTCGAGCAGGACTGGTCCTCGCTCGGTGCCGACGGCTTCGGTCTCTCGGACACGCGTGTGGCGGCCCGCCGTCACTTCGGCGTGGACGCCCAGTCGATCGTCGTCGCCGCGCTGGCGCAGCTCGCCCGCCGCGGCGAGGTCAAGGCGTCGGCGGTGAAGGAGGCCCGGGAGCGCTACGGCCTGTAGGGCCTGTCTGGCAATTCCCGTCTGCTGACAATTCCCGTCTGCCCGGGAGCTGAACACGGAGAAGGGGTACGGCGGTCGCCGTACCCCTTCTCGCTTTCCCGGTTCCTTCCGCCGGACCCCGCCGGGTGGGCGCCCGTCCCGTCGTTGTCGGTGGTGCCCGGCATCATGAGGACATGCGTGCCGCTCGTCTGATCAAGATGGTGCTGTTGCTCCAGACCCGCGCGTCGATGACCGCCGCCGAGCTGGCGCGGGAGCTGGAGGTGTCCGAGCGCACGGTCGCCCGGGACGCGCAGGCACTGTCCGAGGCGGGAATTCCGGTCTACGCGGACCGGGGCCGGGCCGGCGGCTACCGCCTGGTCGGCGGGTACCGCACACGGCTGACGGGACTCGCGCGGAGCGAGGCGGAGGCACTGTTCCTGAGCGGGGTGCCGGGGGCGCTGCGCGACATGGGCCTTCAGGACACGGCGTCGGCGGCCCGGCTGAAGGTGTCGGCGGCACTGACGCCCTCCGCGCAAGGCGCCTCGCGATCGGCGGCGCAGCGCTTCCATCTGGACGCGCCCGCCTGGTTCAGCGAGCCGCGGACGCCCGAGCTGCTGCCCGCGCTCGCGGACGCGGTGTGGGACGACCGCCCGGTCCTCGCGCGCTACCGGCGCCGCGGGTCGGAGGCGGAGCGGACCCTCGAACCGTACGGGCTCGTCCTGAAGGCGGGGCTCTGGTACCTGTGCGCGCGGGTGCCGGACGCGGAGGCCTTCCGCGTGTACAGGATCGACCGGTTCACCGCCGTCGACCCCGGCGCGGAGCGGTTCCGGCGGGACGAGGGCTTCGATCTGCCGGCGTTCTGGGAGGAGCGGGCCGAGGAGTTCGCCCGGTCCGTCCTGCGGTCCGAGGCCGTCGTACGGCTGTCCCCGGAGGGCGTACGACTGCTGCCGTACGCTCTCGATCCCACGTCGGCGAAGGAGGGACTCGCCGCCTCCGGCACCCCGGACGGGCGGGGCTGGGTGACCCTCACCCTGCCGGTCGAGTCCGAGGAGGTCGCCCGTATACAGCTGCGGGGCCTCGGGCCCGAGGTGGAGGTGCTTGCTCCGGAGGCCCTGCGGAAGCGCTGCGCCGAGGACGCGGCCGCGGCGGCGGCGTTCTACCGGTGACACGGGCCGGTCGGCCGTGCTCCGCTGGTGATCGCGGGCCGATCGGTGGTGCCGCGCCGGTGATCGCGGGCCCAGGGCGCGCGGCCTGGGGAATCGTTCGCCTCCGCCCGCTTGAAATCCGTATGAACCCGGCGGTTTTACCTTCGGCATGTGCATGCATAACAATCTGCGCCGCTCCACGTGCGTCCCTCCCGCCCAGGCCCGATGCTGGACCCGTGATGGACGAGACGGAGTTCTGGCAGCTGGTGGACACGACCCGCGAGACTGCCGAGGGAGACCCCGAGGAACAGGCGGATCTGCTCGTCGAGCGGCTCGTCCAGCTGGACCCGGACTCCGTCCTGGACTTCTCCCGGCACTTCGAGTCCCGCTACAACCGCGCGTACCGCTGGGATCTGTGGGGCGCGGCCTGGGTGCTGCTCGACGGGGCCAGCGACGACGCGTTCGACTTCTTCCGGTGCTGGCTGATCGGCCAGGGCCGGGAGGTCTTCGAGGGGGCGATGCACGACCCCGACACGCTCGCCGAGCTCCTGGACGACTTCGACGAGGAGATCGACGGCGACGGCGAGGAGCTGGGGTACGCGGCCGACGAGGCCTACGAGCAGCTGACCGGTGCCGTCGCCCCCTCACTCGGCATCCCGGCCGCCCCCGCCGAGCCCGAGGGAGCCCCGCTCGAGTTCGAGAACGAGTCCGTCATCGCGGGACGCTATCCCAAACTGTGGGAGCGTTTCAGGGAGGACTGACGGGCCGGCCGGACCGGGGTGTCAGGGCGTGCCCGTGCGGCTCCGGGGTACGGCCGGCAGGCGCGTCCGGTCCGCGGGGATGTACGCCTGCGGGCCGTCGGCTCGCGCCGTGTGGTGCTGCGGGGCCGCGTTGGCCTGGTCCAGCGCGGACGCCGTCACCGCCGCCGGGCCCAGGACGACCGTGGCCACGGCGCACACCACCGCCCACGGCCCCCGCGCCGCCGTCGTCCGGCCAGTGGACGGCTCCACGGCCCGTATGTCCTGTCCGCCCCCGGTGCGCCCCGCGTGCGCCCCGCTCCCCGTCCGACTGATCCTCATGATCCCCGCCTCCGGTCAGCGCGTACGACGCCGTGCGGCGCCGTACGTGGACGGTAGGGCGCCCGGCTCTGGGGACTCTGTGAGCCGCCGGGGGTGTTCCTGTGACTGACGGGGGTGTTCCTGTGACTGATGTGGAGCCGGGCGCTCAGCGGCCCTGGATGCGGGCCGCTCGGTCGCGGATCTCGGGGAGGCGGGCGCTGAGGGCGGCGCCCGGACAGCTCGTCATGAAGGCGGCGTCGTGGCCGGAGACGGTGGAGAGCACGGTGGCGGTGCCCGCGGCGTAACGGCTGAGGCTGTTGCTGGAGACGAGGCGGACGGTGCCCCGGGGGTCCACGCCGCTGAGCCCGAGCTTCCAGGCCACGAGACGGGCGATCGCGTCGGTCATCGCCTTCGGCACCGGTGATCCGGCCGTGAAGGTGCCGATCGCGGCGATCCCGGCGGAGCGGTGGTTGAAGCCCTGCGTGTGCGCCCCGGTGACGGGCCGGTCGATCCCGCCCGCGCGGCCCTCGTAGATCGTGCCGCAGCGGTCGACGAGGAAGTTGTAGCCGATGTCGTCCCAGTCCTTGGCGCCCGTCTGGCCCGCGTACACGTCACGGATGACGCGGGGCACGTCGGCGCAGTCGTAGTCGCTCGGCGAATCGGTGTGGTGGATGAAGACCGCCACGACGCGGTCGTCGTAGCGGGGCGGCGGCTGCTCGCGGGTGCTCACGGCGTCCAGCCACGCCGTCCGCGGCACGATGGGCGGCCTGGCGACGGGACGGGGAACGGTGATCCGGGCCGCGACCGGGGGCGGGGCGGCGCCGCGGGCCGCCGAGCGGTCCACCCCGGCCGCGCACATCACCAGCGCCAGGACGGCGAGCAGGCCCGGCACGCACCCGAGGGCGACGAGGACCGGTTTCGGCAGCCCCACCGGCGCATGCCGGCGCACACGGGGTGGCAGAGGCACCCAGGGGGCTCGCGCCACGCCGCGGGTGAGCCTCTCGGACGCCCCGGGCCCCGGGCGTCCGTGCCGCCCGTGCCGGGAAGCCCGCTCCCCGCTCCGTATTCGAGGTCCCCGCGGCTTCCGGAAGACACGCATGGAGCCACCCTGACCCGGATCCTCGCGGGCCGCGATGTGTGGTGTGCCACCTGGTGGAACCATCGAGCGTGTCCGGGACGTTTCTACAGGTCCACGGGTGTGTGGCCGTTTCCGCGGCACCGAACGCGCGTGGCTGATCACTGGGCCCGCCCGACGCGTACTAAGGGGCCCTAGAGAAAGGCGGCTCCGTGGATGTTCTCGACCTCCTGCTGATGCTGGTCATCCTGGTCTACGCGGCGTCCGGGTACCGTCGCGGCCTGGTGGCCGGCTGTGTCTCCCTGGCCGGCTTCGTGGGTGGCGCCGTCATCGGCGTATGGGTGCTGCCGTGGATGATGGAGCTGGTCACGGCGGGGACACCGGCGGCGACGGTCACGGCGGTCCTCACGGTGCTGGTGCCCGCCGTGGTGGGCCACGAGCTGGCCGGGCGGCTGGCGCTGAAGCTGCGCCGCGAGCTGGACCAGGGGCCGCTGCGGGTGGCCGACGGGATCGGCGGAGCCGCGGCGAACACCCTGGCCGTGCTGCTGGTGGCCTGGGTGGCGGCGAGCGTCCTGGGCGCGTCCTCCTCGACGGTCGTCACGCAGTCGATCCGCAACTCGGCGCTGCTGGGCGCCGTGCAGAACACGATGCCGGAGACCACGCCGGCCTGGTTCTCGCGCGCGACCTCGGCACTCACGGAGGCGGGCTTCCCCCAGGTCTTCAACCCGTTCGAGAACGAACCGGCGGCCGGTGTCGCCAAGCCCTCCGGGGACAGTGTCACGCCGTCCGCGACGAACGCCGCCAAGCTGAGCACCGTGAAGGTCGAGGGCGTCTCGGGCAACCAGGGCCGGGAGGGCAGCGGCTTCGTCTACGCCCCGCACCGGGTGATGACCAACGCGCACGTGGTGGCGGGCATCGACCGGCCGACCGTGCGGGTGGGCGGGGTCGGCCGCCCGTACCAGGCGCGGGTGGTCCTCTTCGATCCGCAGAAGGACGTCGCCGTCCTGTACGTGCCGGCTCTCCGGGCCCCGGTCCTCCACTTCGACGGGGTCGCCTCGCGCGGGGACTCCGCCGTGGTCGCGGGCTACCCGCAGGACGGCGGCCTCGACCTCCAGGCGGCCACCGTCGCGGGCCGCATCAACGCGACGGGCCAGAACATCTACAACTCCGGCACGGTCACCCGCGAGATCTACTCGATCCGCTCGACCGTCCGGCCCGGCAACTCCGGCGGTCCGCTCCTGACCACCGACGGCGAGGTGTACGGCGTGGTCTTCGCCCGTTCGACCTCGGACGACGAGACCGGCTACGTCCTGACGGCGCACGAGGTCGCGAGCGACGCCAAGAAGGCCGCGCACGCCACCGCACGGGTGGACACGGGCGACCTCGTCACCTCCTGAGCGAACACCTCACGGAACACGGTCCCGAAGGGGAGAGCCGGTCAGAGCGGGCGTCCCATCATGACGTCGTCCACGTAGGCGCCGTCCAGCAGGAACTCCCCGGGCAGGATCCCCTCGACGACGAACCCCTCGGACTCGTAGAGAGCGCGCGCCGGGGTGTTGTGGCCGAGCACGCGCAGGGTGATGCGCCGGGCGCCCTGGCGGCGGGCCTCCTCGCGCGCCGCCCGCAGCAGCGCGCGGCCCACCCCGGCGCCGCGGGCCTCGTCGGCGACGGCCAGTCCGAGGATCTGCCGGACGTGCGCGTTGCAGGCCAGCCGGGTCGGGAAGCCCAGCCGGATGTACCCCACGAGACGGCCGTCGAGCTCGGCGACGACATGGTCCCGGGGACCGAACCGCTCGCTGTAGAAGGGCTCGTACGGCGGCCGGGGGCGCGGCATGACCGCGTGCAGCGTGGACCAGGTGTCGCGGTCGATCCGGCCGAGCGCGTCCTCGTCGTCCAGGGTGGCGGGGCGTATCCGCGGAGCAGCTGACATACCGGTCACTGTACGGCCGCCGCGCTGCGGCCTTCCGTGAAGTCCTGGGTGGCGGGGGCAGGATGGACCCATGAGCGACTCACCGCTGTCCCCGGGTTCCCGCATCGTGATCGCCGGCGCGTCCGGCCTGATCGGCTCCGCGCTGGCACGCTCCCTGAGCGCCGAGGGGCACGAGGTGGTCCGGCTCGTACGCCGTGAGCCGCGTTCGCCGGACGAGATCCGGTGGGATCCGCAGCGGCAGCGGATCGACGCGGTGGGGCTCATCGGCTGTGCCGCCGTGGTCAATCTGGCGGGGGCGCCGGTGGCGGGGCGGCCCTGGACGCGTGCGTACAAGCGGATGATCCGGGACAGCCGGGTGCTCGGGACGGTGACGCTCGCGGAGGCGGTGGCCTCGCTCGACGAACCGCCGCGGGTCTTCGTCAACGGGAGCGCGATCGGGTTCTACGGCGACACGGACGGCCGCGCGGTGGACGAGTCCGCGCCGCCCGGGGACGGGTTCCTGCCGTCCGTCTGTGTGGAGTGGGAGGAGGCGACCGCTCCCGCGCAGGAGGCGGGGGTGCGCACGGTGCTTCCCAGGACCGGGCTCGTGGTGGCCCGCGAGGGCGGGGCCTGGGCACGGCTGATTCCGCTGTTCAAGGCGGGTGCCGGGGGGCGGATGGGGAACGGGCGCCAGTACTGGAGCTATATCGCGCTGCACGACGAGGTGGCCGCGATCCGGCATCTCATCGACACGGAGTCGCTGTCCGGGCCGGTGAACCTGACCGCCCCCGACCCGCTCACCAACGGCGAGATCACCGAGGCCATGGGCCGGGTCCTGCACCGCCCGACCCTGCTGACCGCGCCCGCCCCGCTGCTGCGCCTCGCCCTCGGCGACATGGCCGAGGACGTCCTGGGCAGCCAGCGCGTCCTGCCCGCCCGCCTCCTGGAATCGGGCTTCACCTTCGCGTTCCCCTCGATCGACGGAGCCCTGCGGGCGGCCCTCGGCTGAGGAACGCCGCCCGGGGAGGCGAGGACTCCCGGCGCCCGGACGGACGAGTGGGCCCGAGGCTCGTGGGCCCGCCCGGACGGGTTCGGCCACCCCCGCCGGGCGGGTACATGCACCCCCCATGCTCCCGTGCCCGGCCGCCGCGCGGCTTCCGCCGCGCGGCCGAACCTCGCACCCTCGATCCGAACCGGGGCATTCCAGAAGCGTGTTGGGGGCATGACGTCCCCACCGGCCGCGCAACCTCGAGGAGGGGCACGTGCTAGAGCCCGCACGCCACGCCGCGCACACGGCACAGATCACGGAAGACGTCGACGTCGTCGTCGTGGGAGCCGGTGTCGCCGGCCTCGCGGCCGCACGGCATCTGACCGGGGCGGGGCTGAGGACCGCCGTCCTCGAGGCCGCCCCTCACGTCGGCGGCCGTATGTCCACGGAGAAGGTCGACGGCTTCCGGCTGGACCGGATCGGCCGGCTCCTGTCCACCTCGTACCCGGAACTGCGCCACACCCCGGGCCTGGACGGCCTCGTCCTGTGCCCGTTCTCGCCGGGCGTGCTGCTGCACAGCGACGGCCGGCGCCACCCCACGGGCACGCCCGGCACATCCCGGAGCGCGAGGGGCGCACTCACCACCGCGCGCGCCCTCGCGAGCGCCCCCCGGCTTCCGCTGCCCCGGCCCGCGCGCGGAACCACCCGCCCCGGCCCGCTCGGCAGCCCCCTCGACCAGTCCCGTCTCGGCGCCGCCCTCGCGCGCCTCGCCGCCACTCCGCCGGAGCGCCTGCTCGCCCGCCCCGACCTCACCGCGGCGAACGCGCTGACCGCCCGGGGGCTTCCGGCCCGTACGGTCGAGGCCTTTCTGCGCCCCCTTCTCGCGGCCCTGCTGTGCGACCCGGAGCTACGGACGTCGAGCCGCCTCGCCGACCTCGCGCTGCACTCCTTCGCGACGGGGAGGCTGTGTCTGCCCGAAGGCGGCGCGGACGCGCTCCCCGAGCTGCTCGCGGCCGCCCTTCCACCCGGCACCGTGCACACAGGCGTCGAGGTCACCGCCGTCTCCACGACCCGCGTCACGACGAAGGACCACGGTGAACTCCGTTGCCGGGCAATCCTGTTGGCGACCGGGGCACGTGCCGCCGCCCGGTTCCTGCCCGGACTGCACGTCCCCGCCTTCCATCCGGTGACCGTCCTGCACCACACCACCGACGAACCGCCGCTCACCGAGCCGGCGCTGCTCCTGGACGCCGACCGCGGCGGCCCGGTGGCGCACACGGCGGTCGTCAGCCAGGTCGACCCGACCCGGGCACCCGCGGGCCGCGCCCTGATCTCCTCGACCGTGCTCGGCACACCGCCCGCCGCGCCCCACCTGGACGCGACGGTCCGCGCCCAGCTCGCCCGCGTCTACGGCACGTCGACGACCCGCTGGGAACTGCTGGCGGTCCATCACGAGCCGGAAGCGGTCCCGGCGATGCCGCCGCCGCACGATCCGCGCCGCCCCGTACGGCTGCTCGCGGGCCTGTACGTGTGCGGTGACCACCGGGACACCGGCACGGTGCAGGGCGCGCTGCACTCGGCCCGGCGGGCCGCCCACGCCCTCCTGACGGACCTGGACGTCCGCGCGGCGGCCCCGTCGGCCGAGCCTCTGGAGTCCGCCGCCGCCTGACCCCGGGCTCCGGAACTCCGGCGCGGGGCTCCGGAGTTCCGGAGTTCCGGAGCCCCGGCGCGCGGGCCCCGCGGCCTCCGGGCACTCCCGGAGGCCGCGGACCCGGCTCCCGGCGGACCCGCCGCGCGAGGGCGGGCGCACCCCCGCCCCGGTGCGCGCATCGAGCTCCCCGGTCTCCGGTACCCCAGGCCGGAGACCGGGGACGCCCCGGCCCAGGGCCTGTCCGGCCGTTCCCGCCCGCGCGCTCAGCTCAGCGCGGCCACCTTGTCGCGATAGCCGCGGACGGGCGCGGCGTCCCTGTACGGTTCGAGCCGTTTCTCGAAGTCCCGTACGTACTCGACGGCCCGCGCCGACCGCATCTCCGCCGCCTGCCCCGCGGCCTCCGCGCCGAGCAGACAGGCCTGGTCGAGCTCGCCGAGCCCGAGCCGCGCCGAGGCGAGCACCACCCGGCAGAACAGCCGGCTGCGCGCGTAGCCGGGCGCCCGGAGCTGGAGCGAGCGCTCGGCGTGCTGCGCCGCCGCCCGGAACTGCTGAAGGTCCCGGTGGCAGTGCCCGAACTCGTCGGCGAGCTGCGCCTCGTCGAAGTAGCGGGCCCAGTGCGGGACCTCGTCGCCGGTCCGGGACGCCTCCAGCGCGCGTTCGGCCCGGACCAGCGAGGCCGTGCAGGCCCTCACCTCGCCCAGCACCCCGTGGCCGCGCGCCTCGACGGCGTGCAGCAGCGCCTGGACGACGTGCGGCCCCCCGGAGCCGAGACCCTGCTGCGCGACCCGCGCGAGCTGTACGGCCTCGCGCCCGTGCCCGAGGTAGACGGCCTGCCGGCTCATCGTGATGAGCACGTAGGAGCCGTACACCCGGTCGCCCGCCGCCTGCGCCAGGCGCAGCGCCTGGACGAAGTACCGCTGCGCGAGTCCGTGCGCGCCGATGTCGTACGACGTCCAGCCGGCGAGCCGGGTGAGGTCGGCGGCGGCCGCGAACAGGTGGCGGCCGGTCTGCTCGCCGTACACGCCGCGCAGCATGGGCTCGGCCTCGTGTTCCAGGTAGCGGACCAGTGCCTGGCGGGCGTGGCCGCCGCCGTAGGCGTGGTCGAGGGCGCGGAAGAGTTCGCCGACCGAGCGGAGCGCGGCGATGTCCCCGCCGCTGACCCGCTGGCCGGGGCCCCGCTCGGTCCGGCCGCGCCGGAAGCCGGATCCCCCCGGCTCGGGCGGCGCCGTGACCTTGGGCGAGGCCGGGCGGCCCTGGGCGGGGATGCGGGAGGGCTGCTCGCCGCGGGCGACCCGGTCGTCGGCCCGGCCGATCAGCCAGTCACGGCTGGGCACGACGAGCCCGGCCGGGGTGAAGGCGATCTTGCGGAGCTCTGCGTGGCTCCCGGAGTCCTTGCGCCACAGGCCGCTGACGATGTCCACGGCCTCCTCGGGGGTCGCGGCGAACTCCAGCCCCGCGTACACGGGCGCGCAGGCGTCGAGCCCGAGGTCCTGCGCGCTCAGGCGCCGGCCGAGGCGGCGGGTGAACACCTCGGCGATGAGCGCGGGGGTGGTCCCGCGGGGCTGCTGGCCCCGCAGCCACCGGGTCACCGATGTCTTGTCGTATCTCAGGTCCAGTCCGTGTTCGAGTCCGAGCTGGTCCACGCGACGGGCGAGACCTGCGTTGGAGAACCCCGCTTCTGCGATGAGCGCGGCGAGCTGTCGATTGGGCGTGCGCTGCGCGGGTCGTTCCGTCATCTGCGGTGCGGTCTCCTGCCTTCGGGTCTCCAAGGGGCTTCGGGGCGGCGTGGAACGTTCTTGCGCCTCCCCCGAGGCCTCCCTGTGCCCGGATTGCCTGTGAGCAGCCCTTATGGCCTAGTGAACGGCGCGAATGTAGCGGAGCGTGAGCACGTCATCGCACACATCGACATTCATTCATCCGATCGTGTGAGGATTAGCTGTCGGGCTGACGCGGATCCGGCGGACGTACAGTGGCGTGGGCGCGCGACGGACCTGACGAAAGGTTCCTCCGCGTCCCCCGCACGGGGACCACCACGTGTCCGAGGAAGCTTCTAGGGAGGCGCTTACCGTGAGTGAGTTGCGGTTCGTCCGCATGGGATTCGGTGCCGAGGCCGTCGAGTACCAGGAGGCGTGGGACGAGCAGCGCCGCGTGCACGCGGCCCGGTTCCTGGACGAGGTCCCCGACACCTGTCTGCTCCTGGAGCACCCCCCGGTGTACACCGCGGGCCGGCGCACGGCGGACAACGAGCGGCCCCTGGACGGCACTCCCGTCATCGACGTGGACCGCGGCGGCAAGATCACCTGGCACGGTCCGGGCCAGCTGGTCGGCTACCCCATCCAGAAGCTCCCGCGTCCCGTGGACGTCGTAGCCCACGTACGCCGTCTGGAAGAGGCGCTCATCCGCACCTGCGCGGAGTTCGGCCTGGAGACGAGCCGGGTCGAGGGCCGCAGCGGCGTCTGGATCCTCGGTGACGCCAAGGACCCCGCCCAGGGGGCCCCCGCGCTCGGGGGACTCTCCCTCGACTTCGACCCCCGGCTCCAGGACGAGGAGTTCGACCCCCGGCTCAACGGCCCGGAGTACGCCCCGTCCAACGCGGGCCAGCGCCGCGAGGACCGCAAGATCGCCGCGATCGGCATCCGCGTCGCCAAGGGCGTCACCATGCACGGCTTCGCGCTGAACGTGAACCCGGACAACGCCTGGTTCGACCGGATCATCCCGTGCGGCATCCGCGACGCGGGCGTCGCCTCGCTCGCGGGCGAGCTGGGCCGTGACGTGACCATCGACGAGGTCCTGCCGGTGGCCGAGAAGCACCTCGGGGACATCCTGGCGAACGCGGACCTGAAGCCGCGCGTCGTGGAACGCACCCCGGCGTAGAGCCGAGCCCGCGCGTCGTGGAAGGCACCCCGGGCCTGAGCCCGCGCCTCCACGGCGGAGACCCCTCGGGAATGCACCCCCGCTCCCGAAGGTTGCCCACCTCGGGGGCCGAGAACCGCACGGGCGTACCCTGGTGTACGCCGAAGAATCGAAGTTACAGGGAGCCGATGTGTCCGCAGTCGCACCCGACGGACGCAAGATGCTGCGCCTGGAGGTCCGGAACAGCCAGACCCCCATCGAGCGCAAGCCCGAGTGGATCAAGACCCGGGCGAAGATGGGCCCCGAGTACACGAAGATGCAGGCACTCGTGAAGAGCGAGGGCCTGCACACCGTCTGCCAGGAGGCGGGCTGTCCCAACATCTACGAATGCTGGGAAGACCGCGAGGCCACGTTCCTCATCGGCGGTGACCAGTGCACACGGCGCTGCGACTTCTGCCAGATCGACACCGGCAAGCCGGAGGCCCTGGACCGGGACGAGCCGCGCCGTGTCGGTGAGTCCGTCGTCACGATGGACCTGAACTACGCCACCATCACCGGCGTCGCCCGCGACGACCTGGAGGACGGCGGCGCCTGGCTGTACGCCGAGACGGTCCGCCAGATCCACGCGCAGACGGCCGGCCGCGAGGCCGGACGCACCAAGGTCGAACTGCTCGCCCCGGACTTCAACGCCGAGCCCGAGCAGCTCGCCGAGGTCTTCTCCTCGCGCCCCGAGGTCTTCGCGCACAACGTCGAGACGGTCCCGCGGATCTTCAAGCGGATCCGTCCGGGCTTCCGCTACGAGCGCTCGCTCAAGGTCATCACCGAGGCCCGTGACTACGGTCTGGTCACGAAATCGAACCTGATCCTCGGCATGGGCGAGACCCGCGAAGAGGTCAGCGAGGCGCTCCGGCAGCTGCACGGGGCGGGCTGCGAGCTCATCACGATCACGCAGTACCTGCGCCCCTCCGTGCGCCACCACCCCGTGGAGCGCTGGGTCAAGCCCCAGGAGTTCGTGGAGCTCAAGGAGGAGGCCGAGGAGATCGGCTTCTCCGGCGTCATGTCGGGCCCGCTGGTCCGCTCCTCGTACCGGGCCGGCCGCCTCTACCAGATGGCCATCGAGAAGCGCGGCGCGTACGTCGCCTCCCAGGCGGTCTGATCCCCCGAACGGCACACGTTGCGAAAGGAAAGCGGTGGCACCGAGTGCCACCGCTTTCGTGTGAATCCGCGCACAAGCAACTCGCCCTTCACAACGGCCCGTTCACACCCCCTCACGGCGTCCCCGCAGCTGAACGCGACGTCAGGAAGGGGGTAGGAAAACGACCCGCGGTATCAAGGTTTCATTGGTGTTTGACCGCTCGGTCACGTACTGGTAACACCAGTCAGTGACTCTGGTTCCACGTCACACACGTCCCCGTCCGAGCCGTCGATCCCTAGGGGGGATCTGCATCATGCAGGCCGCGCCCGTACGCGCCACCGCGATTCCGTCGTTCACCGATGCACTGCGTGCCGTCGAATCGCTGCTCATGAGCAGCGGGCAGCGCACCGCCCGCCGCAACGCCTGGACCTCCGTCCTGGAGGACCGCCGCCGCGCCAAGGACCGGGTCGAGGCGCAGCGCGTGCTGGAATCCGTCACCCGTTCCTGATCGGCGCCGGTCAGCGCCGGGCGATCCGGTCACGGCAGCCGCGGCCCCGCTCGCCCGGTACTGCCGTCGTCGGCACTTCGCGGGCCACGTAGACTCGTGGACATGGCGAGGAAGGAAACCGCAGCGGACGCTGCGAACCCCGGGCGACTCAAGCAGATCGCTCTGACGTACAAAATGACCCGCAAGGCCGATTCCAAGATCGGTCTTGTACTCGCGGCTGTCGGAATTCTCACCCTCGGTGTCTTCCTCGCGATCGGCTTCTTGATCGGCCACCCGGTCTATCTCGGCATTCTCGGGCTTCTGCTCGCCCTCCTCGCGACGGCGATCGTCTTCGGACGCAGGGCCGAGCGGGCCGCCTTCGGGCAGATGGAGGGCCAGCCGGGCGCGGCCGCGGCGGTGCTCGACAACGTCGGCCGAGGCTGGACCACGACCCCGGCGGTCGCGATGAACCGCAGCCAGGACGTGGTGCACCGCGCGGTCGGCAAGGCCGGCATCGTGCTGGTCGCCGAGGGCAACCCGAACCGGGTCAAGACCCTGCTGGCCGCCGAGAAGAAGAAGATGGCGCGGATCGTCTCGGACGTCCCGGTGCACGACATCCTCGTGGGCACCGGCGAGGGCCAGGTCGAGCTGAAGAAGCTCCGCACGACGATGCTGAAGCTGCCGCGTGTGCTCGCCGGCCCCCAGGTCACCGCGACCAACGACCGGCTGCGCGCGATGGGCGACCTGATGAGCAACATGCCGCTGCCGAAGGGCCCGATGCCCAAGGGCATGCGGATGCCGCGGGGCGGTCCCAAGCGGTGACGCTCGCGCCGGCTTGACCAGTCCTACGACGATGGGGCGCCCGGAATTCTCCGGGCGCCCCATCGTCGTTGCGGGCGCCCTCTCCGCGGGGCGGGGTTCTCCTCCGCCGGGCGGCGTCCCCACCGCGGGGCGAGCTTCTCCTCCGCGGGGGCAGGTCGGTCGTTCCCTCGTGGCGGGTCGTCCTTCGCCGGGGCGCGTTGCCCTTCACCAGGCCGGTGCCCCACCGTGGCAGGTGGCCCTTCGCCGGGCCGGTCGTTCCCTTACCGGGGCGGTGGCCCTTTGCCAGGGTCGGGTGCCCCACCGTGGCAGGTGGCCCTTCGCCGGGCCGGTCGTTCCCTTACCGGGGCGGTGGCCCTTTGCCAGGGTCGGGTGCCCCGCCGTGGCGGGTGGCCCTTTGTCGGAACGTGCAACCTTCGCCGCGCGGCAGGTACCCCTTCGCCCGGGCCGGTCGTCCGCTCACCGGGGCGGGTCGGTCTTCGCCAGGGTCGGTGGCCCGCCGTGGCCGGTGGCCGTTCGCCGGGCCGGTCGTTCCCTTACCGGGGCGGGTCACCCTTCGCCAGAGCGGTGCCCCGCCGTGGCCGGTGGCCGTTCGCCGGGGCGGGCGGCCTTCGCCGTGGCAGGTGGCCCTCCGCCGAGGCTGGTCGCCCTTCACCAGGCCGGTGCCCCGCCGTGGCGGGTGGCCCTTCCCCGTCGCCCGGTCGTTCACTCGTCGGGGTGGGGTCGGGCGGGGGGGGTGTGCGCCGGCGTCAGGTGCGGACTTCGATCGTGTGGGCCAGGCGGTCATGGAGGCCCCGGCCGTCGCGGTCCCAGATCAGGGCCGGAACGGCCACGCACAGGAGCGCGGTGCGCAGCAGGACGCGCAGCGGGTTCGGCCGCCCGCCGCCCTCGGCCACGACACGCAGACCCAGCAGACGCTTGCCCGGAGTGAAGCCGACGGAACCGACCGTGAGGACACCGAGAGCGAAGAAGACCAGCAGGGCCCAGTTGCCCGTAGCCTGGTCATAGCCGTCGGTGAGCAGCCCGTATGCGATCAGGAGGCACAGACCCCAGTCGACGGCGAGGGCGCCCATACGGCGTCCGGGGCGGGCGATCGAGCCCGGTCCGTGCTCCGGGAGACCGAGCTGTTCGCCCCGGTATCCGAAGTCGACACCGGCTTCCTCCGCAGCCGCGCGGGGGCCGGAGAGCCACGATCCGATTGCTTGCCTGTTGTCCACCCGTCCAAGGTACTGTGCCCGTTTTGCCATACGGACAGGAGGGGCCCGGAGGGCCGTGGTCGGTTAACTTGGGCGAAACAAATGGGTCACGCTGGAGAAATCCCCCGTCCCTATGGTCGGCCCCAGCGTGTGCCACCGCACTGGCCGCACGAACGAACTACCACCCCGGTCCACAGTGGGCGGGAGTAGGAGGAGCTGGATGTTCCAGAACGCCGACGAGGCCAAGAAGTTCATCGCGGACGAGGACGTCAAGTTCGTCGATGTCCGCTTCTGCGACCTGCCGGGTGTGATGCAGCACTTCACGATCCCGGCCGAGGCCTTCGACCCGACCGAGGAGCTCGCGTTCGACGGCTCCTCCATCCGCGGCTTCCAGGCCATCCACGAGTCCGACATGGCGCTCCGCGCCGACCTGTCCACCGCGCGCGTCGACCCCTTCCGCCGCGACAAGACGGTCAACATCAACTTCTTCATCCACGACCCGATCACGGGCGAGCAGTACTCCCGTGACCCGCGCAACGTGGCCAAGAAGGCCGAGGCCTACCTCGCGTCCACCGGCATCGCCGACACCGCGTACTTCGGCCCCGAGGCCGAGTTCTACGTCTTCGACAGCGTGCGCTTCAAGACCGCCGAGAACGAGTCCTTCTACCACATCGACTCCGAGGCCGGCGCCTGGAACACCGGCGCGCTCGAGGACAACCGCGGTTACAAGGTCCGCTACAAGGGCGGCTACTTCCCGACCCCGCCGGTCGACCACTTCGCCGACCTCCGTGCCGAGATCTCCCTGGAGCTGGCCGCGTCCGGCCTCCAGGTCGAGCGCCAGCACCACGAGGTGGGCACCGCCGGCCAGGCCGAGATCAACTACAAGTTCAACACGCTGCTCGCCGCGGCCGACGACCTCCAGCTCTTCAAGTACATCGTGAAGAACGTCGCCTGGCGCAACGGCAAGACCGCGACCTTCATGCCGAAGCCGATCTTCGGTGACAACGGCTCGGGCATGCACGTCCACCAGTCCCTGTGGAGTGGCGGCTCCCCGCTGTTCTACGACGAGGCCGGCTACGCGGGCCTGTCGGACATGGCCCGCTACTACATCGGCGGCATCCTCAAGCACGCCCCGTCGCTGCTCGCCTTCACCAACCCGACGGTGAACTCGTACCACCGCCTGGTCCCCGGCTTCGAGGCCCCGGTCAACCTGGTGTACTCGCAGCGCAACCGCTCCGCGGCCATGCGTATCCCGATCACCGGCTCGAACCCGAAGGCCAAGCGCGTCGAGTTCCGCGCGCCCGACTCCTCCGGCAACCCGTACCTGGCGTTCGCGGCCCTGCTGATGGCCGGTCTGGACGGCGTCAAGAACAAGATCGAGCCGGCCGAGCCGATCGACAAGGACCTCTACGAGCTGGCTCCCGAGGAGCACGCGAACGTCGCCCAGGTCCCGACCTCGCTCCCGGCCGTCCTCGACTCGCTGGAGCGCGACCACGAGTTCCTGCTCGCGGGCGACGTCTTCACGTCCGACCTGATCGAGACGTGGATCGACTACAAGCGCACGAACGAGATCGCGCCGCTCCAGCTGCGTCCGCACCCGCACGAGTTCGAGCTGTACTTCGACGTGTAAACCCGTCGCTCCAGCCGCACACGTCCTCGGCCGCGTCCTTCCTCCGGGAGGGGCGCGGCCGACGCGTTTCTCCCCGTCGGCAACGGGCGCGGGGCCGCGCGCCCAGGGGGAATTCCTTTGCCCACCGCGGGGCCTATCGGCACCTGTTCATGGGGAACCGCGGGCGCACAATGGAGAGCGGGACGAGTGCCCGACTGCAGGGTGGTGCGAGATGCGGAACCGATTCCGGAGCGATCGGCAGCTGACCGTGCGGATGACGGTCACGCTGTTCCTGCTCGGATTGCTGTACGTGGCCTTCGTCGCCGCGTTGATCGTGTTGCTGAAGTCGTGGGTGCTCGTCGTCGTGATCGCGGCCGGGCTCCTCGTCGCGCAGTACTGGTTCTCGGACCGGATCGCGCTGTACGCCATGCACGGACGGATCGTGGAGCGGGAGGAGTATCCCCAGCTCCACGGCGTCGTCGACCGGCTGTGCGCCGTGGCCGACATACCCAAGCCGCTGGTCGCAGTGTCGGACCTCGACATGCCGAACGCGTTCGCCACGGGGCGCAACGCCGATCACGCGGTCCTCTGCGTGACCACGGGGCTGCTGCGCCGCCTGGAGCCCGACGAACTGGAGGGCGTCCTCGCGCACGAGCTGTCGCACGTGGCGCACAAGGATGTCGCCGTGATCACCGTGGCGTCGTTCCTCGGGGTCCTCGCCGGGCTGATCGTGCGGTTCGCGTTCTACTCGCAGCTCTTCGGCGGGCGGGGCCAGAAGGACCAGAACACCGTGGCCGTGTTCGCCGTGGTGATGGCGGTGTCCGCGGCCGTGTACGCCATCAGTTTCATGCTGATCAGGGCGCTCTCCCGGTACCGCGAGCTGGCCGCCGACCGCTCCGCCGCCCTGCTCACGGGCCGCCCCTCGGCGCTGGCGTCCGCGCTGACCAAGGTGACCGGTGACATCGGCCGGATCCCGACGAAGGACCTGCGGACCGCGCAGGCCTTCAACGCCTTCTACTTCACCCCCGCGCTCGGCGCCCAGCCGGGCATCGCCAACCTGTTCTCCACCCACCCGAGCCTGGAGCAGCGGCTCGGACAACTGGCCCGCATCTCCGCCGAGCTGGGCGAGCCCGCGGTGCCGGACACGGGCGCCCCGGCTCCCGGAGAGGTTCTCTGACCGCATGGGGTTCCTCGACATCCTGCTCGGCCGCAGCAAGCCCGCCGCACCCGACCTCGACCGGCTCTTCGGCCTGCCGTCGGCGGCCGTGACCCTCCAGGCGGCGACCGGGTTCGTCCCGACCGGCACGGGAGCGGTGTGCTTCACCTCCGTCGAGGGCGGGGCCTTCGCCCAGGCCCGTCAGGAGGCACAGGACCTGCTGGACGCGGACACCGGGCGGACGGGCCCGAGGGTGGAACCGATCCGGGACGAGTACGGCTACTCGTGGCTGGTCTCCCGCCGGGCGCCCGACGACCTGCCGGCGCTGGTGAGCGATCTGCACGCGGTCAACAGCTCCCTGGAGGGCACCGGCTTCGGTCCCCAGCTCCTGTGCTCCGTGGTGGGTTTCGAGGACACCGGGCAGCGGCGGCTCGGTCTGGTCTATCTGTACAAGCGCGGGACCTTCTTTCCCTTCGCGCCGCTCGCCGACGGCGGCGAACGGCGCGACAACGCGCTCGAACTCCAGATCAAGGCGGCCCTGGCCGACGACCTGCGCATCGAGCAGGACCTCGCCCGCTGGTTCCCGATCTGGGGCGCCCCGGGGCTGTGACCGCGCCGGGTCCGTCATCACTTCCGGCGTTCCTGGCGGCGTAAAGGACGTACTTTTCCCCGACTGCACCCCTCCTCATGTCGCTATAAAGTCGTACGAAATCGACACAAGGGGTGCCCTCATGAGCAATCTGTTCGTCGTCGCCTACAACGATGTCGCCACCGCCGGCCGGGTACGCGACAAGCTGTTCGAGCTGTCGAAGCAGCATCTCGTCGAGCTGGAGGACGCGGTCGTCGTCGAGCGGAGCGAGGACGGCAGGATCAAGCTGCATCAGGCGGTCAGTCACACGGCCGTCGGCGCGGCCGGCGGCGCGCTGTGGGGCGGTGTCATCGGGCTGCTCTTCCTGGCGCCTCTGCTCGGTGCGGCGGTGGGCGCGGCGGCCGGTGCCGCCGGAGGCGCGATCACGGACACCGGCATCGACGACAAGTTCATGAAGGATCTCAGCCAGAATCTGCGGCCGGGCGCGGCCGCGCTGTTCGTCCTGGTCAAGCAGGCGGCCGGGGACAAGGTGATCCCGCAGATCGCCGAGTTCGGCGGCCAGTTGGTGCAGACCTCGCTGAGCCAGGACCAGGAGGACCACCTGCGCGAGGCGGTCGCCGCGGCCCGGGCGAAGGCGGCCGCCACCACCGCGCCGCCGGAAACGGGACCGGAAGCGGGCGGTACGGCCGCACCCGCGAAGGGCGCGCCGACGGCCGCCTCCGGGACGGGTGCCGCGGGCACGCCCGAACCGGCCGGCACCCCCGAACCGGACGCGAACGGCGCTCCCGCCTCTTCCTGAACCGAACGGGCTCCGCCGCCGGCCCGCCTCCCCCGAAAAGGAGCCGTCCGGCCACGGGACCACGCCGAGGACCGGCGCCGGCTCCTGGGCCTCGCCCTCTCCGGCCTCGGCGTCCCGGTGCGCGCGGCCGCCGGTGCCTGACCGGCCGGCGGCCTCACACCCCCGGAGTCGCCGGGACCACACCCGCGATGACCGCCGCGCCCAGAGCCGCGTGGTCGGTGGCGTTGCGGTCGGTGTAGCGCAGCGCGAAGTTCGCGACGGCCCGCTCGAAGGTGTCGGCGCCGCCGAGATAGGCGGCGATCGCCACGCGGTCGCCGGAGCGGGCGTGCGCGCGGGCCAGGGCGGTGCCGCACAGCCGGGCGTAGGCGCGCAGTTCACCAGGACTCATGCCGCCCACGTCCGCGCCGGCCTTCATGTCGTGGAGCTGGCGCCAGTAGAACGAGCGCCCTTCGGGGCCGGTCGTCCAGCCGAGGAAGACATCGCCCGCGGCCTGCATCAGCCGCTGGCCCGCGACGACCCGGCGCCCGGGATGGACGTACGGGCCGCTCGGCAGATGTTCTTCGAGTACGGACCGGCCCGCCTGCTTGATCTGTAGGAACAGCGGGTCGTCGGCGTCCCGCCCGGCGAGCAGCACGATGAAGCAGCGCGTGCCGACACTGCCCACGCCGACGATCTTGCGGGCCGCGTCGACGAACCGGTAGCGGTCCAGGAGCAGACGGCGTTCCTCGGGGAGTGTGGAGCGGTAGTCGCTGAAGATCTTGCGGAGCGAGGCCATGTCCATGGCTCCGGCCGGTTCCAGCAGGGGCGGGTCGTGGATGATGCGGCAGCGTCCGCCGACGGTCTCGGTGAGTTTGCCGAGGGCCTGGAGGCTGGTGCGGCGGCGGGCCCGGGTGAGGGTGGCCTCCGCGCGCCGGCGCCGGCGTCCCGAGCGGACCAGCGGCAGCAGCAGGTCGGCGTCGATGTGCTGGTACCAGACGGCCAGTTCGCCCTGCCGGGCCAGCCGTCGCACGGCCTCGCGGTACTGCCCGGCGGCGGCTCGTGCCGCGCCGAAGACGTGCTCCTCCTTGTGCCCGTTCTCCCGGGCCGCGACCGCGACGCTGGCCGCGAGGCGTTTGACGTCCCACTCGAAGGGGCCGGGGAAGGTCTCGTCGAAGTCGTTGAGGTCGAAGAGCAGGGAGCGTTCCGGGGCGGCGTACAGGCCGAAGTTCAGCAGGTGCGCGTCGCCGCACAGCTGGACGGTGAGCCCGGTGTGGGGCTGGGCGGCCAGGTCGGCCGCCATGACGGCGGCGCCCCCGCGCAGGAAGGCGAGCGGCGAAGCGGCCATCCGCGCGTACCGGATCGGCAGCAGTTCCGGAAGCCGGTCCCTGCCCTGCGCCTGGAGGAGGCCGACGGGGTCGGGGCGGTCGGCGGCGGGGATCCAGACGCCGTGCGCGGAACGGGGCACCAGTTTGCGGGCCGCCCGCCCCCGGGCCGCCCGGTCCGCCGTGGTGGCCGTGACGCTGTTGCGGAGCACGGCCGTCAGTGCCTCACGGCGCGGGCGACGTCGGTCTTGACGTCACCGGTGAGGGAGCGGTTGCTGCGGGCGGTGCCGTCCTTGGAGGCGCCTGCAGCGACGTCGTCCACCGTCACGACGGTCGTGTCGAGGAGGTTGCCGCTGGTGTCGGTGAAGTCGACCTGGACGACGTAGGACTTCGCCGAGGAGGTGGGATTGGTGACGGTGACCTTGACCGTGGCGCGCCCGTCGGAGTCGGGGCTCGCGGTTCCGTCGAGCTTCACCTCGCCCTTGGCGTCCACGCCGCCCTTGAACTCGTCGAACTTCCGGCCGGCCTCGGCGGTCGCGGAGGCGAGGGCGTCACCGGCCTCGGTGACGGCGGACGCGGCCTCCGAGACGGCGGACGCGGCTTTGGAAGCGGCGGACGCGGCCTTGGACGCGGCGTCGGAGGGGCTGCTGTCGTCGGAACAGGCGGTCAGTTGCGCGGCCAGGGCCGCCACCACGGACACGGCCAGGGCGAGTCGGACCGGTCCTCGTATGCCGTCCCTCTGCTGCATCGTCTCTCCCCACGTGGTCCTGGTGCGCCTCCGGATCCCGCTTCCTCGCGGTGGCCCCAGTCAAGGCCGCGGGCGGGGCCGCCGCATGCCCGGCTGCGCCCAACGGGTGAACGTCGTCCCGCGAGGGGCGGACGTCCGAGAGGATGAGGAACGCGGAGCAAGGAGCACGGAGCGAGGGGACGGAGACGACGTGACGGGGAAGCCGCGGCATATCGGGGTGGCGGAGCGGCGGGCACGGCTCGGGCTGCGGCAGCGGCTCGTGGCCGCCGCGCGGGCGAAGACGCCTGAGGAGGTGGCGGACTCCCTGGTCGCGCTGCACGGCACCGACCCGGCGACGGTGTACCTCGCGGTGGGCGCGCGGCTCAGGGACGCCCGGACGACGGTGGCGCGGGTGGAGCGGGCCCTGTACGAGGACCGTTCGCTCGTACGGATGCACGGCATGCGCAACACCGTGTTCGTGTTCCCCACCGGCCTGGCGGCCGTCGTGCACGCCTCGACGGCGCTCGACATCGCCGCGAAGACCCGTGCCGGACTGGTCAAGGACCTGGCCGCCGGAAGCGACGGGCGGCTGACCGGGCCGTGGCTCGACGAGGTCGAGGCGTCCGCGCTCGCCGCGCTGGCCCGGCGCGGACAGGCCACGGTGAACGAACTCACCGGGGACGAGCCGCGGTTGAAGGAGCAGTTCGTCTACGCGGCGGGGAAGAGTTACGAGAGCGTGCAGACCGTGTCGTCCCGCCTGATGCGCCTGCTGGGGACCGAGGGCCGGGTGGTGCGGGGGCGTCCGCTCGGGTCCTGGACGTCGAGCCAGTTCCGCTGGGCGGTCGCGCCGCCGCATCCCCCGCTCCCTCCCGCCGAGGCCCGCTCCGCGCTGCTGAACCGCTGGCTCACGGCCTGCGGGCCCGCCACCGAGGCCGACCTGAAGTGGTGGACGGGGTGGAAGGTCACCGACGTACGGCGGGCGCTGGCCGCGAGCGGGGCGGTGACCGTCTCGCTCGACGACGGGGTCACGGCGTACGTGGCGGCGGGCGACGAGGGCCCGGTCGAGGGGCCGGACGCGCCCTGGGCCGCCCTGCTGCCCGCCCTCGATCCGGCGCCCATGAGCCGGCCGGATCGGGACTGGTTCCTCGAACCGTCCCTGCGGCCCGCCCTCTTCGACCGCAGCGGCAATGTGGGGCCGACGGTGTGGTGGGACGGACGGGTGGTCGGGGGGTGGGCGCAGCGGCCCGACGGCGACATCGTCTGGCGGCTTCTGGACACCGGCGTCGGCCGTGAGGCCCTGGACGCGATCTCGGCGGAGGCCGGGCGCCTCGGCGCCTGGGTGGGCGACACCCGGATCACCCCACGTTTCCGGACGCCCCTGGAGCGGGAGTTGTCGGCGCAGTGAGGCGGCCCGGCCCGGACGACCGACCGGCGCCGGGACCACGGGCCGGCGCCGGCACCCCGGTCGGTGCCGGCGCCGGGATCGGTCCGGGCCGGTGCCGGGTGTCCCCCCTACGGGGCGGGGACACCCGGCGCCGGTGAAGGCGCGCTCGGACTGTCAGCGCGCGTACCTCATCAGGGCACGCACCATGTGGCACGTGCTGTCCGACGGCGGGTGCACGCCGATGAGTTGCGCGGTGCTGCGGATCTTCTCGTCACGGGCCTGGTTCGGTACGTACACACCGGAGTCGAGCAGGGCGATGGCGAGTCGCATCGCCTTGAGCCGGCGGTTGTGCGTGATGTACCAGTCGCGGGGGCGCCCCGGCGGCAGCGGGCGCTTCTTCACGGGCTCGTACGGCAGATCCAGCAGGACCGCCGTCTTCGATGTGGACTGGGTGGGCAGCGGCTTCAGTGCGGCAGCGGGCACGGGCATCCTCCTGTCGCGGTCAGGGCGCCGTCGGACCCCCCGGCGACACCCTCGAACACTGCTTCTATTCTACCGCCGGGCACTGACAAAGTCGCTGGCCACAGGGGCTCTGGGGGTGCCGTGACAGCCGTGTCCGAAGGTGCCTGCCGTAACGTGTGGGGCATGGAGATCTGGATCAATCCGGCCTGTTCGAAGTGCCGCAGCGCGATCAGCCTGCTCGACGCCGAGGGCGCCGAGTACACCGTCCGCCGCTATCTGGAGGACGTGCCCGGCGAGGACGAGATCCGCGACGTCCTCGACCGTCTCGGTCTCGAACCGTGGGACATCACGCGGACCGGGGAGGCCGAGGCGAAGGAGCTGGGGATCGAGGAGTGGGCGCGGGACGCCGGTTCACGGGACCGGTGGATCAAGGCGCTGTCCGAGCACCCGAAGCTCATCCAGCGGCCGATCATCACCGCGGACGACGGGACCGCGCTGGTGGGCCGCACGGAGGAGGCGGTACGGGAGGCCATGTCCCGGCAGCCGGCCGGGTCCGCGCCCGGGGCCTCCTCAACTGCCGTGTGATCCAGGTTACTTAAGTGAATGCCGTAACCGTTGAGTAACCACGTTCGGCATCTCGTACATAGCGGCGTAACGCTCCCCCACTCTCTGGAGGCGCGCATGTCGCGTAGGAGAACTCTCAGCACCAAGAAGAAGATCGCTCTGCTGGTCAGCGCGGCGACCGTGGCCGGCGGCGGGGCCTTCGCCCTGGCCGCCACCTCGAACGCGGCGTCCGTGCAGACCGCTCAGACCTCGGTGGCATGTCAAGGCCTGGCCGGCGCGCTCGGCAACAACCAGAGCTTCATCGCCGACCAGAAGGCCCACCCCGACTCCCAGTCGGCGGCCAGAATCGCGAACCGCGAAGCGGTCATCGCGCAGATCAAGGTTCAGCAGCAGGCGTCGGGCTGCGCTGTCGGGGAATCGGCTCAGGACTCCCAGACCGGCCAGCAGAACGCCCAGCAGCCCGCGCAGCCCGCGCAGTCCGCACCGGCCCAGGCCGCCCCCGCGGCTCCGGCGCAGAGCGCCCCCGCGAACAACGCGGGCGGTGGCGCCGCCACCGGTCAGCAGGTCTGCAACGGTTCGACCGTCACGCTCTCCGGCGAGGGCGGCGCGCCGGCCGCGTCCAGCAACCAGTTCCCGGCCGGAACGAAGCTGAAGGTCACCAACCTGGACAACAACAAGTCCACGACCGTCGAGGTCACCTCGGTGTCCGGCAGTTGCGCCCTGCTCAACAACGCGGCCTTCGAGCAGGTCCGCGAGCCGGGCAAGTTCCTGATCCGCCGAGCCCTCATCGAGAAGGTGGGATAACAGGCAGAACGGATCAAAAGCCCTGCCGTCGCCGACCTGTCACGGGTCGGAGGCGGCGGGGCTTTCGCATGAGCGGGGCGACTTCCCGCAAGGACGGGCGGCGCGCCCCCGGGGCGCCCGAACCGGCCCGCAAGGGGGCACACCGCCCATGCCGTCCTCACCCTGATCGCATACGAGCAGCCCCCTGCGGACCGCCGGGTCCGGGGCGGGCGGCGGTCCGGACGATCGCGGCCGCGAACCATCACACGCGGGCGGCCGCGCCGGAACGGGTCGTGTGAGACCGGGCACATACGACCCAGGTAACACGGGGTTCACATTCGGGCAATGATCGGGAAACCGCTGATTGACAGGCTTCCGGACATCCCCGGCGGCGCCCCAGTGCCGCAGCGCCGCAGCACCCGCAAGTGCGTTCAAGACCCACCCCGAAGGATGTGGCCCGTGAGCTTCAAGGCTGAGTACATCTGGATCGACGGCACCGAGCCGACGGCCAAGCTCCGTTCCAAGACGAAGATCCTGGCCGACGACGCCAAGGGTGCGGAGCTGCCGATCTGGGGCTTCGACGGCTCCTCGACGAACCAGGCCGAGGGTCACGCCTCGGACCGCGTACTCAAGCCCGTGGCCAGCTTCCCGGACCCGATCCGCGGCGGCGACGACATCCTCGTCATGTGCGAGGTGCTGAACATCGACATGACGCCGCACGAGTCCAACACCCGTGCCGCGCTGGCCGAGGTCGCGGAGAAGTTCGCCGCGCAGGAGTCGATCTTCGGCATCGAGCAGGAGTACACCTTCTTCAAGGGCGCGCGCCCGCTCGGCTTCCCCGAGGGCGGCTTCCCGGCCGCGCAGGGCGGCTACTACTGCGGTGTCGGCGCGGACGAGATCTTCGGCCGTGACGTCGTCGAGGCGCACCTGGACAACTGCCTCAAGGCGGGTCTCGGCATCTCCGGCATCAACGCCGAGGTCATGCCCGGTCAGTGGGAGTTCCAGGTCGGCCCGCTCGCGCCGCTCGAGGTCTCGGACCAGCTCTGGGTCGCCCGCTGGCTGCTCTACCGCACCGCCGAGGACTTCGGTGTCTCCGCGACGCTGGACCCGAAGCCGGTGAAGGGCGACTGGAACGGCGCGGGCGCGCACACCAACTTCTCCACCAAGGCCATGCGCGAGGGCTACGACGCGATCATCACCGCGTGCGAGTCGCTCGGCGAGGGCTCCAAGCCGATGGACCACGTCAAGAACTACGGCGCCGGCATCGACGACCGTCTGACGGGCCTGCACGAGACCGCCCCGTGGAACGAGTACAGCTACGGCGTCTCCGACCGCGGCGCCTCGGTCCGCATCCCGTGGCAGGTCGAGAAGGACGGCAAGGGCTACATCGAGGACCGTCGTCCGAACGCGAACGTCGACCCGTACGTCGTGACGCGTCTCATCGTCGACACCTGCTGCACCGCCCTGGAGAAGGCCGGCCAGGTCTGATCCCGCCCAGCTCGTCCCGAGGGGGCGCCCACCGTCACGGTGGGCGCCCCCTCGCGTTGTCGGTGGGGGCTGTCCCGGCGCCCGCACTGCGCGCGCTGGCGGTGGGGACCGGCGGCCGGGGCGACCGGTGCCCGAACTGCCGGACGACGTGCGCGAGAAGGCCGGACTGTCCGTGGCCCGGGACGGCGATCCGGACCAGGCGACCGAGGTGACACCCCTGATCCGGCGCAAACGCCTGACGGGCTGATCCGCGGGCGACGTCGGCTTCACGCCAGGAAGCGTCCGAGCGGTGAGAGGAGGCTCCTGTCACGGGGCCGTGTCTGCTTCAATAGGTTCATGGCCAACTTCCAGAAGTGCATCGCGACGGGTCGCCATGACCTCGAGCCCTTCTGGCCCTCCCGTCAGCACCACGACTTCGACCGGGTGTGTTGTCGCGCGACGAACGCGCCGGCCCTCTAAAGCCGTACACCCCGGCCTTCGGCCAGCGCGCACGACGTACGTCCTCGACGAGCCCGACCACGAACTCGCGGCCGTCGAACCTCCCGACGAACTTCTCGCGCGAAAGAGCTGACCTCTCATGGCGACCACTCGATCCTTCTCCTCCGTCGCGACGTCCCCCGTCCCCTCGACCGCCCCGGGACGGCACCGCCTGCGTGCCGTCGACCGGGACGAGGTCCCGGACGTGGCCACCTTCCTTCCGCCGGGCGCCACCTGGCTGCCCGCCCCCCAGAACGCGCTGCCCGTCCTGCCGGGACAGCCGCCGATGATCGGCTACCTGGTCCTCGTACCGGCCGACCAGCAGCCCCTGTTCCCAGTCGGCGTGACCGGCCCGGCCGAACTCCCGGCCGCCACCGGTGACCTCACCGAGGCCACCGGCGACGGCTCCGCCGACCCGCTGGTGCGCGTCGACGCCGTGCAGCGCACCGCCGAGGTCGACGGGCGGGAACTGGACCTCACGTACCTGGAGTTCGAGCTGCTCGCGCATCTCGTCCGCCATCCGCACCGGGTGCACACCCGCGACCAGCTGGTCTCCACGGTGTGGGGCTACGGACATGTCGGCGACGGACGGACCGTCGACGTCCATGTCGCGCGACTGCGCCGCAAGCTCGGCACCCAGCACCGGCAGGCGATCCAGACAGTGCGCCGGGTGGGGTACAAGTACACCCCGCCGATGGGCCGTTGACCCGTCCGTCCGGTGAACGGCCCGGTTCCGGCCGGGTGTCGGCCCGCCCCGCGAATCTTCTGTCGGCAGATTCGCGTGCCTCCAGGCGGGCCGTGCGGGCAGAGTCGTCCGTATGACACGGAGACTTCTGATGCTGGGTGGTACGGAGTTCGTGGGGCGCGCGGTCGTGGAGGCCGCGCTCGCCCGGGGGTGGGACGTCACGGTCTTCCACCGCGGCCGCCACGAACCGCCGGCCGGGGCGCGGTCGCTGCTGGGCGACCGCACCTCGCCGGACGGGCTCGCGGCGCTCGCCGGCACCACGGACACCTGGGACGCCGTCGTCGACACCTGGTCGGCGGCGCCGCGGGCCGTCCGGGACGCGGCCCGCCTGCTGGCGGGACGGGTGTCCCGCCATGTGTACGTGTCGAGCTGCTCGGTGTACGCCTGGCCCCGTGCCGCCGGGTACACCGAGAACGCGCCGCTCGTGGAGGGCGCGTCGGCCGGCGCGGACGCGAGCGACTACGCCCGGGACAAGCGGGGCGGGGAACTGGCCACCGTCGAGGCCTTCGGCGGCGGGCGTTCGCTGCTCGTGCGGTGCGGGCTGATCCTCGGGCCCTACGAGAACATCGGGCGGCTGCCGTGGTGGCTGAACCGGATCGCGGCGGGGGGTCCGGTGCTGGCTCCGGGGCCACGGGACCTGCCCCTCCAGTACATCGACGTCCGGGACCTGGCGGAGTGGACGCTCGGTGCGGTGGAGGCGGAACTCGGCGGGGCGTACAACCTGGCCGGTCCCCCGGGGCACGGCACGATGGGGGCGCTGCTCGACGCGTGTGTCCGGGCCACCGGGGCACGGGCCGAGCTCCGCTGGACGGACCCCGAGACCGTGCTCGCGGCCGGGATCGAGCCGTGGACGCAGCTGCCGGTGTGGGTGCCGCCCGGGAGCGAACTGCACGCCTCGGTGTACTCGGGCGATGTCTCACGGGCACTGCGGACGGGCCTGCGGTGCCGGCCCGTCGAGGAGACCGTCGAGGACACATGGAGCTGGCTCCGGTCGCTCGGGGGCCCCGAACCCCGGCGCGCCGACCGGCCGAAGGTGGGACTGGATCCTGCGGTGGAGGCGAAGGTCCTCGGAATGTGAAACCCGGAAATTCCCGGCCCGGACATTCCGGGCCCGTCGTGCGGACGGGTTCGCCGTGCCCCTCGGAGGGATTCGGCACGGCGAACCGCTCTTGTCCGCCGGCAGGCATCCTCCGCTCACCCGGCGGCCGGAGCCGGCCATGAACTTGGCCGTTCGGCGGGGCAGTTGAGGCCGCCCGCCCGAGTCACGCGACGGCCGGCGGGCTGCGCTCCTCGAGCCCGACTACTGAATACGAGTCAAGAAATCGCCCTCAAACCTGAATTTCGAGATCAACTCTCGTGAATTCGCGGGCTTCTGAGACCATTGTGACCGAATTGGCCTCACGACTTTCTAAGATTCTTTCGAGACCCCTGAACACCTCGCGCACCTCCCGCGTATGGAAAGGAGCCGCTTCACTCCTGTCGGGCGCCTCGCTGCCCCGCAAGGAAGTCAGAGGAGTTCCATGGGACGCAACATTCGAAAACGACGTTCGCCGCTGGCCGTTCGCGCCGTTGCCGCGTCGGCAGCGCTCGCGATCGGCGGGGGTGGGCTGGTCTGGGCGAATTTCTACGCCTCGGCACACGAGAGCAACAACTCGGGCCGAAACACCACCAAGGCCGCGGGCGCACAAGTGGCCACCATCCAGTGTCCGGACGTCGGCCAGAAGCTGTCCAACGTCCCGAAGCAGGCGCGGGGCGAGGTCGACGGGGAACTGGCGACGCTCGACCAGCAGATCACCGACGCCTACCAGCGCCTCGCGACCACCCGTGACGCGCAGACGAGAGACGCGAGCTTCGTCCAGAACTCCATCCTCACGCCGCTCAAGCAGAACCGGTCGGTGATCATCGACCGGATCAAGCTGGAGATCAACCGCGTCGGCGGCAAGGCTCCGAGCTGGCTCGACGGTCTCTCCAACTGCACGGGACAGCCCGCGGCCGGACAGGCCAACGGCGGGCAGAACAACGGCGGCGCCACGGCCGCTCCGTCCGCCGGCGCGAGTGCCGGTGCGGGCGCGGGTGCCGGTGCGGGTGCCGGTGCGGGTGCCTCCGCAAGCGCGAGCGCCCCTGCCGGTGGTGCGGCGCAGCCGGGCAACGGCGGACAGGCCGGAAACGGTCCGGTCGCGGCCGACTTCGTCGACATCACGAAGGTCCAGCCGAACGTCGCCCGCAAGCCGCAGACCGGTGCGGCCGGTTCGTCCGGTGTGTTCAGCACGTCCTGCGGTGTCAACGCGAACAAGAAGTTCAACACGGACAACGTGATCGTGGCTCCCGGTGTCACCAACGGTGCGCACCACCTGCACGACTACGTCGGCAACCAGTCGAACGACGCCTTCGCCAACAACGACACCTTCGCGGCGGCCCAGACCTCCTGCGCCAACCAGGGCGACAAGTCGTCGTACTTCTGGCCGGTCGTGCGTATCCAGAACGGTACGCAGGACTTCGACCAGAACAACCTGGGCGGCGGCAAGGAACTCAACGTCGGCGCGATCCAGCAGGTGAGGCAGGCGCAGATCAAGTTCGTCGGCAGCCCGACCAGCAAGGTCGTCGCGATGCCGAAGTTCATGCGCATCATCACCGGTGACGCGAAGACCACGACCAACGGTCTCGCGAACGCCAACGCCCACTGGAGCTGCACCGGCTTCGAGAACAAGGTGCAGCTCACGGCGCAGTACCCGATCTGCCCGCGCGGCAGCAACGTGGTCCGCACCTTCGCCTTCCAGAGCTGCTGGGACGGGGTGAACGCCGACAGCGCGAACCACCGTACGCACGTGGCCTTCGCCGACGCCCAGGGCAACTGCGCCAACGGCTTCAAGGCGATCCCGCAGCTCACGATGCGCCTGGTCTACGGCTTCCGGGCCCCGACCCTCACCAACGGGCAGATCAAGAACGCCTACGCGGTGGACGGTTTCCCGGAGCAGCTGCACAAGGCCACCACCGACCACGACGACTTCATCAACGTCTTCGACGACGCCCTGATGAACAAGATGGTCACCTGCATCAACAACGGTCAGCGTTGTAAGTAACACCTGAGTTGTAAGCAACACCTGAGAAGGCCGGTGGCGGGAGATCCCGCCACCGGCCTTCTTCCTTCTCGTTCCCGGGTCCCGCGCGGTCAGCCGCTGTGGTGACCGGAGTGCCCGGTCCCGGTTCCCCCGTCACCGCTGCCTCCCGCGTGGTGCGAGGTCCCCTGCTCCAGGTTCCCGCCGAGCCGGCCACGCAGCGTCGTGACCATCTTCTGGTCTCCGACGGCGACCCACTTGGCGCCCACGAGGTACGAACCGCCGTAGTCCTTGGCCCCGTCGAGCCACTCGCGCTGGCCGCGGTCGGTGGCGAAGGTCGCCAGGATGAACTTGCCGGTGCTGATCTTGCAGACAGCCTGGCGTATCTCGTCCGCGTCGGTCTGGATGCTCGGCTTGCACTTCACCTCGGCGGCCAGCTCCTCCAGACTGCCGGTCGCCGTGGCCGGGACGGTCTCCTTCGCCGCCGCGTCCTTGCCGTCCGATCCGCCGCAGCCCGTCAGTGCCAGCAGGGCGGCCCCGGCCAGAAGCTTCCCGCGTGTCAACCTCATACGTTCCTCCGGTACCTGTCGGCGTTCACGCCGAGAAGAGCCCCGGCAGGGGCTCTGCCTTCGATACGGCTCCGGGCCGCCCGGTGCTCAATCCGCCCTTTCGGCGGACAGGGAACCCGGTACCGCCCAGGACACGGCTGTGCGAGGGTGGCACCCGTGAACGAAGACTGGGAAGAGCGTACGACGGCGGCCTGGGCCGGCTTCGACGACTACGAGGAAGAGCGGGCGGCGGACTTCCGGGCCGTGATCGACGCGCTGGTCGCCGAACTGCCCGCGGACAGTCCCCTCGGCCCCTTCGAGCAGGCCTGCGCCTGGGACTCGACCGGCCACTCCGACAAGGCCGTCCCCCTGTACCGGGAGGCACTCGCCCGGGGCCTGAGCGGGTACAAGGGCCGCCGGGCGAAGATCCAGCTCTCCAGTTCGCTGCGGAACATCGGACAGGCGGACGAGGGCGTCAAGCTCCTCACCCCGGAACTGGTCGGAACCTCGGACGAGTTGGACGACGCGGTGCGGGCCTGTCTGGCGCTCTGTCTCGCCGACCTCGGCCGCGAACGCGAGGGCCTGGCCCTGGTGATCGGCGCGCTGGCCCCCCATTTGCCGCGCTACCAGCGGTCGATGGCGAACTACGCACGGCTTCTCGTGGAACCCGGGGAATCCTCGGACTGAGTCCTCGAACCGACTCCTCGGACCGGGTCCTCGGCGGGTCCGGTGACCATCCGCGGATTCGCTCGTTCTGCTGAACGTGCAGTCACAGGATGTAGCCCCGCGCCCCGCGCCCTCCTCCGGAGCCCTCGTCGACGTCGAGCAGGCCGAGGCCGCCCTCGTCGAGCACTACCCGCGGCTGGTCCGGCTCGCCTATCTGATGCTTCCGCCGGGCCTCGGCCGCAACCGGCGCGTACTGACCGCGCACGCCCTCACCCAGCGCGCCCTGCCGCGGGGCCGGGCGGCGGGCGACGCCTCGGTGATCCCGGCCCAGCAGGGCGGCGGAGGCCGCGACGGCGACCCGGGCTACGCCTTCGTACGCCTCCAGGTGGTGCGTACGGCGCTGGAGGCGGGACTGCCGCTCAGGCGGCGGGCGTGGCCCAAACGGTCCCAGCTTCCGCCGTTCCTCCCCCTGGTGTGGGGCCTGCGGCTCTTCCCCCGCTCGGGCGGCGCCGACGAACTCGCCCTGGAACAGCGGCTGTCCGCGCTCTCGGGGCCGGCTCGCGCCGCGTATGTGCTGCGCGGTCTGGAGAAGCTGGCCGACCCGCGGCTGCGCCAGGTGCTGGCGGCCGCGGGAGTCGAGGACCCGGCCGCGGCGCTGAAGGAGGCCTCGGGCGTCGAGGCACGGGACGCGCTGCTCGACTCCCCCGAGTTCGACGCCTGCTCCCTTCAGGCCCGGCCCACCGATCTGATGCGGCGCAGGCAGCACCTGAAGGCCGCGCTCGCCGCCACCGCCGCCGTGGCCGTCTGCGGCTCGCTCCTCGCGCTGCCGGGCGACGGCTGGGGCCCGGACGGCGCCGCGGCCCCCTCCTACGCACAGAACCCGGCCGCCGAGGCCGCGCTCGACCCCGCCCGGCTGGAGCGGGTGGCGCCCGCGGCCTGGGAGTCCTCCGCCCGCACCGACTTCTCCGTCTGGCCCGCGCGCGGTGGCCTCGTCGACGACACCGCCCTGCTGCGCCGCGCGCTCGCCGTCTGGGCCCGGCCCGGCGAGTCCGTCCACGTCTCGGCGGCGCCCGGCACACCCTCCGGCCCTCCGCCCGGACCTCCCCAGCTGCTGTACGCGGGCGATGTCGACCAGGCCCACGTGGTGCTCCTCCACGACGGTCTGCGCATCGCGCGCTACGCCGAGCCGAAGGACGGCACGGGCGGCGCGGCCCTCGACTTCGCGCGGGCCGACGGCGCGAGCGGGGCGGAGGCGAGCGCGGTGGTACTGGGCCGGACCGACGGCAACGTCCGCTATCTGACCGCCCCCTGGGTGACCAAGGCCGCCGAACGCGACCTGCTGAAGCCCTCCGCCGGGGCGATGGACCTCACCCTGTCCGCGGACGGCTCCACCTCTCCGCTGGCCGGAGCACCGGGGACCGGCGCGTGCACGTCGTGGAACGTGCTCCAGGTCGAGGACGCCTCGGGCACCCGGCTGCTCTCCGACCTCGGCGAGCTGATCCCGGCCCATCTCACCGCGGGCCGGCCGGCCGCGCCCCGGGAGGCGGCGGGAGCGCGGAACCTGCGGGAATGGGCGCCCTTCGCGTGCTCGCTGGCCTCCATGCGCTCGCAGGGCGTGCGGACCGTGAACGCCTGGCGGTACGCGAGCCAGCCGCTGCCCGACGGGAGCGGACCGGCCACCTGGCTGTGCACCCGCGCCGACACCTGGCGGGGCGGCGGCCCCCGGGTGCTGGCCCAGTTCCGTACCCCCGGCGCGACGTACGGGGCGGTCGTGGCGCAGGCCGAGAACTCCCCGGCCTGCGGCTCGCGCGATCCGCATGTGCTCGCCGGCGTGCTGTGGAAGTCCGGTGCGGGAAGGTGGTACCTCCTCGCGGCCGGCGGCAAGGGGACGGCATCGGTCGCCGCGACGGGCGGGGTGCGCGGCTCCGCCACGGGGCCCCTGCTCGCCGTACGGGCGGCGCAAGGAGCGCGGGCCGAGCTGAAGGGAACCCTGACGGACGGCCGGGGGATCAGCGGGCTGCACTGAACGCCCGTGCACCACAATGGACCGGACACCCGGCGCGGATTGCTGACATGGACGTAAACAAGTGGGCGCACAGGGCTTCTCCAGGCGCCTACCCGTCAGTACATTGACGCCATGTCTAACATGCACGCCCGGCAGCCCCGGCCGGTCGAGTCCGAGCGGACGGCTCTCAAGGCACGGAAGGTGTCGTTCTCGTGGGAGGACACACCGCTGCACTGGGTGCCCGACGAGCCGTTCGCCACGCACACCATGAATGTGCTGCACCTGCTGCTGCCGGCCGGCGAGCGGTGGTTCGTGCATGTCTACCGGCAGGTCCTGCCCCTCATCCGGGACGAGCGGCTGCGCCAGGACGTCATCGGGTTCATCGGGCAGGAGGCCACGCACTCGCAGGCGCACGACGAGGTGCTGCCCCACCTGGCGGAGCTGGGGCTCGACCCGACGCCGTACACCGCGCAGGTCGACTGGCTCTTCGAGAAACTGCTCGGCGACCGGACGCTGCCCCCGGGCAGGGCGCGCCGCTGGTGGCTGCTGGAGCGCGTCGCCCTGATCGCCGCGATCGAGCACTACACCGCCTTCCTCGGCGACTGGATCCTGAACGCCGAGGAGCTGGACCGGCGCGGCGCCGATCCGGTCATGCTGGACCTGATGCGCTGGCACGGCGCGGAGGAGGTCGAGCACCGCTCGGTGGCGTTCGACCTGTTCCTGCACCTCGACGGCAGCTACCGGCGGCGGGCGCGGACCTGGGCGACCGCCTTCACCGTCCTCGTCTTCCTGTGGCAGCGCGGCGCCCGCTTCTTCATGGAGAACGATCCGACGCTCGTGAACGGCAGGGCGAGCTTCAAGGACTTCTACACCAGCGGAAAACGGGGCGTGCTGCCGCCGACCGGGGACCTGCTGAGATCCGTCCCCCGCTATCTCAGCCGCACCTACCACCCCTCGCAGGAGGGCTCCACCGAGCAGGCGGTCGCCTATCTCGCCTCCTCCCCGGCCGCGACGGCCGCCGAGAAGAACACGGGTGCCGCGTGATGGCCAGGCTGGGGACCCTCGTCGCCGTCGCCGGCGCGGCCGTGCTCGCACGGCGTGCGCTGCGCCGCCGGATCGGGGCGTCGCCGCTGTGGCCGCTGCCCGCTCTGGAGGATCCCCGCTCCGGCCGGCCCCGCACCCGGGCCCTGCGGCTGCTGGTCACCCGGCACGAGCGCGTCGCCGACGGGGTCGTCCTCCTGCGCCTGGAAGGGACCGGGCTGCCGCCCTGGGAGCCGGGAGCCCATCTCGATCTGGTGCTGCCCTCGGGCCTCGTCCGGCAGTACTCCCTGTGCGGGGACCCGGAGGACCGCTCCTCCTACACCCTCGCGACCCGGCTCGTCGAGGACGGCCGGGGCGGATCGCGCGAGGTGCACGAACATCTCCGTCAGGGCGTGCGGGTCGAGGTGCGCGGACCGCGCAACCGCTTCCCGCTCGTGGCCGCGCCGGCGTACGTCTTCGTCGTGGGCGGGATCGGGATCACTCCGGTCCTGCCGATGCTGCGGGCTCTCCCGGAGGGCACCGACTGGCGGTTGCTGTACGGCGGCCGGACCCGCGCCTCGATGCCGTTCCTGGAGGAGATCGGGAAGCTGGACCGCTCGAAGGTCACCGTCGTCGCACAGGACGAGGACGGACTGCCCGACCTGGACGCGCTGTTCGCGGATCTCGTCCCGGGCACGGCGGTCTACTGCTGCGGACCGGACGGGCTCACGGCCGCGGTCGAGGCACGGATCCCGGCGAACGCGACACTGCACCTGGAACGGTTCACCGCCCGCGCGCCCACCGGGGGCGACACCGCCTTCGAGGTCGAACTGCGGCGCAGCGGACGCACGGTGACCGTGCCCGCCGGCTCGACGGTCCTCGCCGCGGTCCGCACCGAGCTGCCCGGCACGCTCTACTCCTGCGAGCAGGGATTCTGCGGAACCTGCCGGCAGCGGGTCCTGGAGGGGGAGATCGAGCACCGGGACGAGCTGCTGACGGACGCGGAACGTGACGGCTCGATGCTCATCTGCGTCTCGCGGACACGAGGTGAGCGAATCGTGCTGGACATGTGAACATCCGCCGCCCGCACCGGCCCGATCCAGGCCGGATCCGATCGGTAAAGTGTCCGCATGACAACCGGGGTACGCCGCAGGATGGGTGTCGAGGAGCGACGGCAACAGCTCATCGGCGTCGCCCTCGACCTGTTCAGCCAACGCTCGCCCGACGAGGTCTCCATCGACGAGATAGCCTCGGCCGCGGGCATCTCCCGACCGCTGGTGTACCACTACTTCCCGGGCAAACTCAGCCTGTACGAAGCGGCGTTGCAGCGCGCGGCGGACGACCTCGCGGGCCGGTTCGTGGAGTCCCGCGAAGGCCCGCCGGGGGCGCGGCTGCTGCGGGTGATGCGCCGCTTCTTCGACTTCGTGGACGACCACGGGCCCGGTTTCGCCGCGTTGATGCGGGGCGGCCCGGCCGTCGGCTCGTCGACCACCAACGCGCTCGTGGACGCCGTACGGCAGGCGGCCTACCTCCAGATCCTGTCGCATCTGGAGGTCGAGAACCCGCCCGCCCGGCTGGAACTGGTGATCCGTTCCTGGATCTCGCTCGTCGAGTCGACCGCGCTGATCTGGCTGGACGGCCGGCGGATTCCGCGCGGCGAGCTGGAGGTCCAGCTCGTGCACGACTTCGCGGCCCTGGCGTCGGTGAGCGCCGCCTACGACCCGGAGGTCGCCGCGCTGCTGCGCAGGAGCCTCGGGAACGAACCGGGCGACGGGCCGTTCACCGACCTCGTCGTCCGGCTGCTCGCGCTCGCCGCGCCGCCCGAGGCCTGAGGCGCGGGCGTTACGCCTCGAACTTGCGGTAGGACGGGTCGAGGTCGCGCACCTCGGCCGAGGCGTGCAGTTCCAGCCCCTCGGCGTGCTTCACATGGGACTTCAGCAGCTCCAGCACGGCCTCGGTCAGCTTCGCCCTGACCTCCTCGGTCCGCCCTGCGAGCAGACCGAGGGTGACATGGACGACGGCGTGTCCGCCGGTGTCCGCGCCGACGACGGTGTCCTCGGTCCGGCGGAACTGCGTCTTGCACGCGCCGATCTTCGCGGCGGCCGTCTCGACCACCTCCGCGTGCAGCGCCAGGGCGAACCCGCGCCGGTCGAAGGCGTCTTCGAGCGGTGCGGAGTAGTCGACGGTGATCTGCGGCATGAGCACTCCTGTTCAGGGACAGTCGTGATCACCCTAGCCGCAGCGCCGGCCGCGCGAACTGACGAGGGCGGCCCCGGACACCCGTCGTGCTCAGGGTGTCCGGGGCCGCCCCCACCGGGTCGGGCCGGGTCAGGCCACCGTCACGGGGTCCGGGTGAACACCGCCACGGTGCGGGCCGGAACGGTGAAGGAGCCCGTGTCCTTCGCGTAGGACGAGGACTTGACGACCGCGTCCGCGCCCGACGCCTGCACCGGGTGCAGCGCGTACGCCGAACCGGCCAGCGAGCCGACGGTCTGCTTCTGCTTCTCCGGGGTCGCGTTGAAGACGATCACGAGGTCGCCGAGGCGCGCCGTGATCACTCCGGGGGTCTCGTCCTTGCCCGACAGCGGGAAGGAGAGCTGCGACTGCACCTGGGCGGCCGTGGAGAGCGAGAAGACCGTCTCCCCCGTACGGATCCGCTGCAGGTCCTGGAAGGCGGCCGAGGTGCCGTCGATCTGTTCGCAGCCCACCGTGACGGAGGTCAGCAGCGGCTTGGCGAACGGCCACTTCGAGGTGTTGTCCGCGGCCATCGGCAGTCCGCGCCCGAATCCGTTGCCGTCCTGGCAGTTCCAGTGGACGGCGTTGAACCAGTCGCCGCTGTCGAAGGAGTTGCGGTCGAGCGACTTGGAGCGCAGCAGGTCGGAGCCGGCCTGGGAGAGGGACGGACCCTGCGAGAGGGTGGCCGTCGCCATCGCCAGGACCTGCATCCGGGCCCGGTCGGCGGCGCTCGTCGTCGCGGGCAGCTTGTACGTCAGCGCGTCGTACAGCGACTCGTTGTCGTGCGCGTCGGCGTAGGCGAGCGCGTCGCCGGGCGCGGCCGCGTAGCCGGCGGGCTGGCCGTTGTAGTCGACCTCGGAGCCCTTGACCTCCTTGCCCGCGGTGTCGGTGAAGCGGTACGCCGCCAGGTTGCCGGCCAGGCCGACCTTGATGAGGTCCTGGTAGTGCAGCAGGCGGGCCTTCTGCTCGGCCGGGGTGCCGTTGGCGGTGGAGGAGTTGGGGTCGGTGTACAGGCCCGAGCCGAAGCCCTGGACCCCGGGGTCGGAGTCGAAGGGGCCGCCGCCGCGGACGGCGTCACGGGCACGGTCGGAGAAGGTCGCGATGCCCGTCCCCGCCATGTTCTTCTGGGTGGCCTGGACGAACCGGGCGTCGTCGGCGACCTCGCCGAAGTTCCAGCCCTCGCCGTACAGAACGATCTTCTTGCCGTCGACGCCGTCCTTGGCGGGGGTCAGCCCGTCGAGGGCCTTCCTGACCGCGAGGATGTTGGCCTTGGGCTGGTGTCCCATGAGGTCGAAGCGGAAGCCGTCGACCTTGTACTCCTTGGCCCACGTGACGATCGAGTCGACCACCAGCTTGCCCATCATGGCGTTCTCGGTGGCCGTGTTGGAGCAGCAGGTGGAGTTGGCGACGCTGCCGTCGGCGAGGAGCCGCTGGTAGTAGCCGGGGACGACCTTGTCGAGGACGCTGGTGTCGGCCTGGCCGCTGGCGGCGGTGTGGTTGTAGACCACGTCCATGACGACCCGAAGTCCGTCCTCGTTCAGCGACTTGACCATCTTGCGGAACTCGACCGTGCGTCCGGTGCCGTCGGGGTCGGTGGCGTAGGAACCCTCGGGGACCGTGTAGTGGTACGGGTCGTAGCCCCAGTTGTAGGCGTCCTTTGCGGCGGTCTTCGCCACGCACTCCTGCTGCTTCTCGGAGTCGGCGGCGTAGGAGGCCAGATCGCAGTCGGTGCTCTGCCGGTCCGCCTTCTTCTCGGGGATGGTGGCGATGTCGAACGCGGGCAGCAGGTGCACGTACGAGGTGCCGGACGCGGCCAGCTTCCTCAGGTGCTTCGAGCCGTCGCTGTTCTTGTCGGCGAAGGCGAGGTAGGTGCCCTGGTCCTTCGCGGGGACGGTCCTGTCCGCCACCGAGAAGTCACGGATGTGCAGTTCCTGGATCTGCGCGTCCTTGAGCGGCACGGCCTTGGGCTTCTTGAGCGAGGACCAGCCGGACGGGGCCAGGGACTTGGCGTCCAGGTCGACGACCAGGCTGCGCTTCGAGTCGGTGGTCAGGGCCACCGAGTACGGGTCGGTCACCTTGTTGGTGACGATCTTGCGGACGGTCGGCGCCCACACCTTGACCACGTAGCGGTAGGGCTTGCCCGTCCAGGACTTCTTGCCGGTCACGGACCAGACGCCGGTGGCGTCGTCGCGCTTCATGGCGACGGTGGAGCCGTCGAGGTCGAGGCCGACCGACTGCGCGGTCGGGGCCCACACCGAGAGGGTGGGGACACCGTCGTGGAAGACCGGCCCGAGGTGCGCCTTCGTCGCGGGGTACAGGTCGTCGAGAGCTCCGGCGATCTGCACGCCGGTCGCCGCGAGCACGGCGCCGTTCGCGGCCCGCTGCGAGGCGACGAGCTGGCCGCCGAGCGCGGAGCGCACCCGGTCGCGGTCGCGCGGGTCGATCGACCAGGCGGTGTACGCCTTCAGGTGCGGGAACTTCGCCTTCTGGGCGTCGGTGAGGGTGGTCTTCCCCAGTCGCAGCCAGCGCTCGTCGTCGCTGGTCAGCCCGCCGTCCTTGACGGCGATCGAGCCGTCGCGGGAGGAGAGGAGCTGGGTGGAGACGGCGGCGTCGGAGCCGTTCCAGGCGACCGTGTAGCGGTCGATCCAGACCGCCTTGGAGGTGGTCAGGTCGAGCGCGGCCGCGCTGCCCGCGGGCTGCGGCAGCAGGTACTTCTCCTGGCCGCCGAGCAGCCACACCTCGTGGCCGTTCGCGGTGAGGTCCAGCGACTGGTCGGTGGGCAGGTCCTTGTCGTCGCCCTTGTGGAGGATGTAGCTGAGGCTCGTGGCGCCCTCGGCGAGCGGCACCTCGTAGACGGCGCCGTAGGCGTCGGTCCGTACCGGCTCCAGGGGCTTCGTCCAGTCCGTGGGCGTCGCGGCGCCGGTCCAGGTGTGCAGACCCCAGCCGGCGTAGTCGCCGTCGGCGCGGTGGTAGTGGATGACCGCCTTCGTCTTGTCCTGGGCGGGCAGTTCGGGCCGCTCGGTGAGGACGGTGTCCTTGCCCTGCTCGACCCAGACCTCGCCGGTCTTGGTGACGTCGATCGTGCGGTCGCTCGCGACGTCCTTGTTGCCGTCCTTGTCGATGACCAGGAAGCCCACACTGGAGGCTCCGGGCTTCAGCTTGACGTAGGCGAAGGCGCCGTAGGCGTCGCGGCCGACGAAGTCGTGTCCGGCGGGCCAGGTCGTGCCCTCGCCGTCGGCGATGTCGCCCCAGGCGTACAGGCGCCAGTCGGTGTAGTCGCCGTCGGTGCGCTTGTAGTGGACGACCGCGTAGTCGCGCGAGGAGGCCGTCGGGACCTCCGCGGCGGGCGCGGTGCCGGTGGTGGACTCGGCCGTCGCGCTCGCGGTGCGTCCGGCCGAGTCGACGACGACGGCCTTGTAGCGCAGGGCGGTTCCGGCCGGTACGTCCTCGCCGATGGCCTGGGTGACCTTGTACGGGGCGTGGTCGGCGGAGCCGAGGGTGTGCCACTTGCCGTTGCCGGTCTGGGCGGCGAAGACGACCCGGTCGAGCTGTCCGCCGGTGACGTCCGCCGACAGCTCGACGGTGCCGGTGGCGCCCGCGGCGGGAGCCTTCAACGTCAGCGTGGGCTTGGTCGCGGGGGCGGCGAGCCGGCCCGCGGCCTTGAGGACGATCGCCGAACCGGCCGGCACGGTGACCGTGACCTTCTTGTCCCCGTCGCTCTTCGCCGAGTCCGACGTTCCGTATACGGCGCGGAAGCTCATGTCCGCCGAGCCCGTCGCGAACGTGGCCGACTTCGCCTCGTCGGCGTTGTTCACGGCGACGACGTACTCGGTGCCGGTCCTCGCGTCCGTGCGGGAGAAGGCGTACACACCGGCGCCGTCCGCGGCGTACCGCTCGGTCTGGACTCCGTCGGTGAGGGCGGGGTTGTCCTTGCGCAGCTTGGAGAGAGCACTGATCGTCTTGTAGAGCGGCGCGCTCGTGTCGTAGGCGTCGCTCGCGTGGGTGCGGGCGGTGCCGATCTCGTCGTCGTCGAGATAGTCGGCGACCTTGGAGGCGAACATCGTCTGCCGGGCGTCCTTGTCGCCGCCGGAGCCGGTGAAGCCCTGCTCGTCGCCGTAGTAGACGACGGGGTTGCCGC
The DNA here is from genome assembly GCF_036226925.1 of Streptomyces sp. NBC_00659. NCBI lineage: Bacteria > Bacillati > Actinomycetota > Actinomycetes > Kitasatosporales > Streptomycetaceae > Streptomyces > Streptomyces sp. NBC_00659. Next base: position 3,013,961 of record NZ_CP109031.1, read on the forward strand.
GGCTGAGGAACATCAGCTCGTTGGCGAGCTTGTCCTTCTTCAGCAGTTCGGCGTCGGTCGCCTTCGGGTTGTCCTGGTCCAGGAAGTACCCGATGCGGCCCATGTCGTGGTTGCCGAGGAAGGTGACCTGCTCGTAGGCGTTGGCCTTGTCGGTCGTGTACTTGTAGTCGTCGCCGAAGACGGACGCCAGCTTCTGCGCGCTGCCACCCTGCGAGGCGTAGGAGCGGGCGGCGTCCTGGAACGGGAAGTCGAGCGTGGCGTCGAGGCGGCCCTGGGTCACGTACGGCGAGGTGATCGACGTGTCGGCGGAGTAGACCTCGCCGAACATGAAGAAGTTCTTGCGCCCGTGCCTGGCGGCGTACGCGTCGAGGGCGGTCGCCCACTGCGTCCAGAACTCCATGTTCACGTGCTTCACGGTGTCGATCCGGAAGCCGTCGATGCCGAAGCCCTCGACCCAGCGCTCGTAGATCTTCTCCATGCCGCTGACGACCTCGGGACGCTCGGTCCACAGGTCGTCGAGGCCGGAGAAGTCGCCGTACGTGGTGGACTCGCCGGCGTAGGTGGAGTCACCGCGGTTGGTGTACATGGTCGAGTCGTTGAGCCACGACGGGACCTTGGCGTTCTTCTTCGCGGCGGGAACCGTCGGCGTGCGGGGGAAGGAGTCGGCGTCCACCGACGGGAACCCCTTGGTGCCGTCCGCGTAGTCCGCGTCGTCGAACGGCTTCCCGTCCTTGGTCAGATACGGGAAGGCGCCCTTGGAGAGGTAGCTGTAGGACTTCTCCTCGTAGTCGACGACATCGGCGGTGTGGTTGGTGATGACGTCGAAGAAGACCTTCATGCCCTTGGCGTGGGCCTTGGAGATCAGTGTCTCCAGGTCCTTGTTGGTGCCGAAGTGCGGGTCGACCCGGGTGAAGTCGGTGATCCAGTATCCGTGGTAGCCGGCCGAGGCGTCCTTGCCGGTGCCCTGGACGGGCTGGTTCTTGAAGATCGGCGCCATCCAGATGGCGGTGGTGCCGAGGTCCTTGATGTAGTCGAGCCGCTTCGTCAGGCCCTTGAGGTCGCCGCCCTGGTAGAAGCCCTTGTCGGTGGGGTCGTACCCGGTCGACAGCCTCGAACCGGTCAGTCCGCCCTTGTCGTTGGACGTGTCGCCGTTGGCGAAACGGTCCGGCATGACGAAGTAGAACTGGTCACGGGTGGAGTCGTGCCGTGACGGCTCGGCGGCGAGCTTCGCGTCCGACGGCGGTGCGGGCGGGGTCTGGGCCCGCGCCACGAGGGGTTGCGCAAGCGATACGGCCAGTGCGGCGGCGAGGACGGCTGCACGCAGCCTGGGGCGGCTGGTGCGGCTCGCCGGCCCTCTCGGTATCAGGTCCACAGTCGTGAACTCCTAGCGATTACGGCGTACTCGGGTCCGACCCCGCGCAGCGTTTCGGCCACGATGCCGAACGCCCGCGTGACCGTATCGCTCACGCAAGGTTTACAGCAAGAGTCTTGCAACATGCGGAAAAGGTTTTCAGCAGCTGGACTTGCCCGCGTAGATCGCGAGGGCCGTGTTGGCGCCCAGCGTCGCCGTGAACTGGCCCGAACTGTTCACGGTGATGCTCGTGTTGTTCTGGACGTTGCAGTACGTTCCCGCGGCCAGCGAAGTGCTGTACGTACGGCTCAGCGCGGAGGTCTCGTGGTTGATGGCCACGAAGCCCTTGCTGCCCCGGCCGAAAGCGATCGCGTCGTTGCCGTTGTCCCACCAGTTGGAGAGCGCTTGCCCCCGGGTGGTGTTGCGGAAGGCGACCATCGACTTGATCTCGGGCCAGGCGTGCTGGCACTTCCAGCCGTCCTGCCAACAGGCGTTGACCGTACCGCCGTTGGGCGGTCCGGCGTCGATGTCGGACCACTCGTAGCCGGAGTTGATGTCGGGGGCGCCGTAGGGGTAGGCGAGCATGAAGACGTTGGCGAGGGTGTAGTTCGCCCCGTCCTTGTAGTTGAGCGTCGAGCCGTTGCGCTCGGTGTCGTGGTTGTCGACGAAGACGGCCGAGACCGAGCTGCTCATGTAGCCCCAGCCCTCGCCGTAGTTCTTCAGGTAGGCGAGGTTCTCGTTGTTGAAGACGCGCTTGAGGTCGTAGGAGTAGCGGAACTCCTGGACGTCACCGTTGCCGGTGTACTCGGTGGGCTGGACGGCCTCGCCCGCGCCGTAGATGGCCTCCTGCTTCCAGTAGACGGACGGATTGCTCAGCCGGGACTTGATGTTGGCGAGGTCGGCGGCCGGCATGTGCTTGGCCGCGTCGACGCGGAAGCCGTCGACGCCGTAGCCGAGCAGGGTGTTCATGTAGCCGGCGATGGCCGACCGGACGTACTCCTCGCCGGTGTCCAGGTCGGCGAGACCGACGAGTTCGCAGTTCTGGACGTTGGCACGGTTGGTGTAGTCGCTGATGCTGGAGGTGCAGTTGTCCATGTCGGCGGAGGAATAGAGGCCCGGGTAGTTGTACTTCGTGTACGAAGAGCCTCCCGTGCCGGTGCCGGATCCGGCCGCCATGTGGTTGATGACGGTGTCCGCCACGACCTTCACACCGGCCGTGTGGCAGGCGCTGACCATGTTCTTGAAGGCGGTGGCGTCGCCGAGCCGTCCGGCGATCTTGTAGCTCACGGGCTGGTACGAGGTCCACCACTGCGAGCCCTGTATGTGCTCGGCGGGCGGGGACACCTGGACGTAGCCATATCCGGCGGGGCCCAGTGTGGTGGTGCATTCCTTGGCGACCGAGTCGAATTTCCACTCGAACATGACGGCGGTGACGTCCTTGGTGCCGGGAGGCGAGGCCGCCGCCGTACCGGGGGGAACGGTCACGGTGACCGCCAGGCCCGCCACGAGGGCGAACGAGGCCGCTAGCGATTTTCTTGCCATGTGGGGTACTCCTGCACTTCGTCGTGCGGGTGGGGGGATCGGAACGTACCGCTTGCAATCATGTTTCAGCAAGATGTCGAAAGAACTTTCAACTTCCTTATTGACGCGCCCCCTTGGGCGGTCTCACGCTCCACACGGGTCAGTTCCGCACCCCCGCGGCCGCGCTGACCGATCCGGAGAGGAGCCGCATCCCCGATGGCCTTACGACGAAGAAGGGTTCCCCTGCTGCTCGCGACCGTCGCGCTGACGCTCGGCGGACTGGCCGCAGTGCCCGCCCAGCAGGCAGCGGCGGCGACGGACACCGGTGTCCCCAACGGTGACGTGATCGCCAACCTGTGGGAGTGGAACTGGAGGTCGGTCGCGTCGGAGTGTACGAACGTGCTCGACCCGGCCGGCTACGGGGCCGTCCAAGTGGCCCCGCCCGCCGAGTCGTTGAAGCAGTCCAGCTACTACTGGTGGGACGTCTACCAGCCGTACTCGTACAACCTGAACAGCCGTTTCGGCACGGCGGCCGGCTTCAAGGCCATGGTCGACACGTGTCACGCGGCCGGCATCAAGGTCTACACCGACGCGGTGATCAACCACACCGCCGCCCAGACCGGCACCGGCTACAACGGCACGGTCGTCACCGGCAAGTACGACACCCCGGACTACGACCCGGCCGACAGCGACGACTGCACCACGACGATCACCGACTGGACCAACCGGTATCAGGTACAGCACTGCGAACTGCTCGGCCTGCCCGACCTGGACACCGCCGAGAGCAACGTCCGCTCGAAGATCACCGGTTTCCTCAACGCGCAGATCGACCTGGGCGTCGACGGCTTCCGGATCGACGCGGCCAAGCACATCGAGGCCGCCGACATGAGCGCGCTCGTCGCCGGACTGCACACCACGACCTCGGGTTCGGCGCCGTACATCACCCAGGAGGTCTATCCCGGCACCCCGCCCTCGCTCGACGAGTACTACGGCACCGGCGACGTCCTCGACTTCACCTTCGCCTCGCAGGTCAAGGCACAGTTCCAGGGCGACATCGCCAACCTGTCGGGTTTCGGCAGCAGTTGGGGGCTGGCCGCCGAGGCGAACTCCACCACCTTCGTCACCAACCACGACACCGAGCGCAACGGCTACTCGCTGAGCTACAAGGACGGCGCGACCGCCCTGCTCGCCAACATCTACCAGCTCGCCCGCGGTTACGGCAGGCCGTCGGTGTACTCCGGCTGGACCTTCAGCCAGAGCGACCAGGCCCCGCCGAACTCGGGCGGCGGCTTCGTCACCGACACGGACTGCGCCTCCGGCTGGTACTGCCTGGACCGTGACACCGCGGTCTCCGGCATGGTCGGCTGGCACAACGCGGCCGCCGGGTACGCCGTCGCCAACTGGCAGTCCCCCGCGTCCAACGTGATCGGCTTCGGCCGGGGCGGCGCCGGTTTCGTCGCCGTCAACAACAGCTCGGCCGCCGACACCCACACGTACACGACCGGTCTCGCGGACGGCACCTACCCGAACGTCATCGACGGCGGCGCCGGCTCGGTCACGGTCACCGGCGGCAAGGCCTCCCTGAGCGTGCCCGCCAAGGGCGCCGTCGCGTTCTACGACCCGGACTACGTCTGCACGGTCAACTGCGGTGGCGGCGGCACCGATCCGGGCACCGGCACGGTCACGGCGACCTTCGACGAGTACGCGTCGACCCCCTCCGGCACGGACGTGTACGTCGTCGGTTCGGCCGCCGCGCTGGGCGGCTGGAACACGGCGAGCGCGGTGAAGCTGTCCTCGTCCGGCTATCCGGTCTGGAAGACGGACGTCCAGGTCCCGGCGAACAGCGCGATCACGTACAAGTACATCAAGAAGGATTCCTCGGGGAACGTCACCTGGGAGTCCAACGCCAACCGGACCCTGACCACCGGCACGGCGGCCGTGACGGCGCAGAACTCCTGGAACGTGGCCGACGCCGCCGCGACGGATCTGACCTTCGGGGTGACCGCGACCACCGTCTACGGCACCAATGTGTACGTCGTCGGCTCGATCCCCGCGCTCGGCTCCTGGAACACCGCCGACGCGATCCCGCTGTCCTCGGCGTCGTACCCGTACTGGGGCCGGATGGCGATCGTGCCCAGGTCGACGTCGTTCACGTACAAGTACATCAAGAAGGACGCGTCGGGCGCGGTGACGTGGGAGTCCGGTGACAACCGTTCCTACACCACGGGCTCGGGCGCCGGGTACGCCGTGAGCGACACTTGGAAGTAGGCACACACACGGAAGCGGTGCTCCGGCCGTCAGGTCCGGAGCACCGCTTTCCGTGCGTGTGTCGACCGCCCGTCGGACGAGCGGTGCGCCGGTGGTCAGGACCGGAGCACCGCTCAGGCGTGGGTCAGACGGCCCACCACACGGTCGTGTCGGCGGGCAGCTTCGCCTCGCCGTCCTTCGACAGGGTCACCTCGCCGCTGGAGACGAGCACCCGGCCGTACGCGGGAACGGTCACGGCCTTGTTCCCCGTGTTCGCGGTGCAGACGAAGTCACCGCGCCGGAAGGCGAGAACTCCCTCCGGTGCGGTCAGCCACGTGACGCCGTCGCCCGCGCCGAGGTCGGCGCGCTCACGCCGGACGGCGAGCGCGTCGCGGTACAGCTCCAGGGTGGAACCGGCCACGCCGGTCTGCGCCTCGATGCTCAGCTCGGCCCACTCGGCGGGCTGCGGCAGCCAGCTGCCGCCGTCGCCGAAGCCGTACGAGGAGCCGGCGCGGGTCCACGGGATCGGCACCCGGCAGCCGTCGCGGAAGCCGTCCTGTCCGGCGCCCCGGAAGTAGGCCGGGTCCTGACGCACCTCGTCCGGCAGGTCGACGACGTCGGGCAGGCCGAGCTCCTCGCCCTGGTACACGTAGGCGGAGCCGGGCAGCGCCAGCATCAGCAGGCTCGCCGCGCGGGCCCGGCGCAGCCCGAGCTCCCGGTCGCCCGCGGTGCGGATCTGGGTGCCGAGGCCGGCCTCGTTGGCGAACCGGGTGGCGTGCCGGGTCACGTCGTGGTTGGACAGCACCCAGGTGGAGGGGGCGCCGACCGGGCGCATCGCGTCGAGCGTGCGGTCGATCACCGCGCGCAGCTCGGCCGCGTCCCAGTGGGAGCCCAGGTACTGGAAGTTGAACGCCTGGTGCAGCTCGTCGGGGCGCACGTAGTTCGCGGTGCGCTCGACGGTGGGCGTCCACGCCTCGGCGACGAAGATGCGCTCGCCCGAATACTCGTCGAGGATCGTGCGCCACTGCCGGTAGATGTCGTGGACGCCGTCCTGGTCGAAGAACGGCGTGACATCGTTGCCCAGCAGTTTCAGCTGTTCGCGGTCGCCGAGGTCCGGCAGGCCCTCCGCCTTGACCATGCCGTGCGCGACGTCGATGCGGAAGCCGTCGACGCCCATGTCCAGCCAGAACCGCAGGATCGAGCGGAACTCGTCGCCCACGGCCGGGTGTTCCCAGTTGAAGTCGGGCTGCTCGGGCGCGAAGAGGTGCAGGTACCACTCGCCGGCGGTGCCGTCGGGCTCGGTGACCCGGGTCCAGGCCGGGCCGCCGAAGATGGACTCCCAGTCGTTGGGGGGCAGTTCGCCGTTCTCGCCCTTGCCGGGACGGAAGTGGTAGCGGTCGCGCAGCGAGGAGCCGGGGCCCTCGCGCAGCGCGCGCTTGAACCACTCGTGCTGGTCCGAGGAGTGGTTGGGCACGAGGTCGACGATGATGCGCAGCCCCAGACCGTGGGCGTCGCGGATCAGGGCGTCGGCGTCCAGCAGGTTGCCGAACATGGGGTCGACGGCCCGGTAGTCCGCCACGTCGTAGCCGGCGTCGGCCTGCGGCGAGGCGTAGAAGGGGCTGAGCCACACGGCGTCCACGCCGAGGTCGCGCAGGTACGGGAGTCGGGAACGTACGCCCTCCAGGTCGCCCATGCCGTCGCCGTTGCTGTCGGCGAAGCTGCGCGGATAGACCTGGTAGATCACCGCGTCGCGCCACCAGTCGCGATGCGCGGCGACGGTGGCGAGAACGGAGTTCGGGGCCTGGTCGGCGGAGTGCTGGCTCATGGCGTCCTTGATGCGATGAGGGTCCCCGCGTCCGGGCGCTGCCGGGCATGGGGAGGAAATCGGCTGTGGGGGCAGACCCTGCTCGCGCGAGGCCGGGAGCACGGGGCGGAAGGCTTCGGGGCGGGGGAAGAGATGAGGCGGCCGCGGTACCGGCGGGGTCGGATGGGCACCGCGGCCGCCACCCGCGCGCGACGAGCGCGCGGGAGACTGGGGCGTTCTGGGGGTGTCCTGGCGGATCAGCCCTTCGTGCCGCCCGCGGTGAGTCCGGTCACCAGGTTCTTCTGCACGAGGTAGAAGAAGGCGGAGACGGGTATCGCGACCAGCACGGCGGTGGCCGCCATCAGGTTGCGCTGCGCGTCGTGCTCGCTGACGAAGCTCTGGAGGCCGACGGCGAAGGTGTACTTCGAGTCGTCCAGCATGAACGTCGAGGCGAAGGCGACCTCACCGAACGCGGTGATGAAGTTGTAGAAGGCCGCCACCGCGAGACCCGGCTTGGCGAGCGGCAGGATCAGCCGGAAGAAGGTGCCGAAGGGGCTCAGTCCGTCGACCCGGCCGGCCTCGTCGATCTCGAACGGGATGGTGTCGAAGTAGCCCTTGAGCAGCCAGGCGCTGTAGGGCACCGCCGTCGAGCAGTAGACGAGGATCAGGCCGAAGTAGCTGTCGATGAGCTTCAGGTCCGAGAGGATCTGGTACATCGGCACGATCAGTACGGCGATCGGGAACATCTGGGTGACCAGCAGGACCCACATGAACTTCTTGTAGCCGGGGAAGCGCATGCGCGAGACGGCGTAGCCGGTGGTGGCCGCGACCATCACGCCGACGACCGTGGTGCCGAGCGACACGATGAGCGAACTCTTCATCCACTCGAAGAAGTTCGTGTGCTGGAGCACGAAGGTGTAGTTGTCGAACGTCATCGTGTCCCAGATGCGTCCGGGGTGCAGGTAGTCGTCCTTGTCCGGACCGAGGGACAGGTAGACCAGCCAGGCGATCGGGAACAGCGCGACCAGGCTCGCGACGGTCAGGATGCCGTGGGAGACGAGCGAGCCGGTGAGGCTGCGCCGGCCGCGCCCACGGGCCGGGCGGGGCGGCTCGACGGACCTGGTGGCCTGGTCGGCCGGAGGCGTCTGAAGTGTGGTGGTACTCATGGAGACTCCTGCCTCAGATCGCGAGCTGCTGGTCATTGCGGTTCAGCCAGCGGCGGTAGAAGGAGGTGAAGACGATCAGGATGGCCAGCAGCAGCATGCCGTAGGCCGCCGACTGAGCGAAGTCACGCGGCTGCTGTCCGAAGCCGAGGTAGTAGGCCCAGGTGACGAGGATCTGCGCGTCCGGTGCCGTGCTGCCGAACAGCAGGAAGATCACGGCGAACTGGTTGAACGTCCAGATGATGCCGAGGAGCACGACGGTGGAGCTGACCGACCTGAGACCCGGCAGGGTCACGAAGCGGAACTGCTGCCACTTGTTCGCGCCGTCCATCTCGGCGGCCTCGTACAGCGTCGCGTCGATGGACTGGAGTCCGCCGAGCAGCGAGACCATCATGAACGGGACACCGCACCAGGTGTTGACCATGATGGCGGCGAAGCGCTGCCAGAAGGTGTCCTCCAGCCACGCGGGCGCCGGCAGGTGCACCGCGTCGAGCATGGAGTTGATGATGCCGCCGTCGGCGAGCATGAAGCGCCAGCCGAAGACGGTGACGAAGGTCGGCACGGCCCAGGGCAGGACCAGGATCAGCCGGTAGACCGTACGGCCGCGCAGCTTCTGGTTGAGCAGCAGCGCGAGGCCCAGGCCGACGCAGTAGTGCAGGGCGACGCAGATGGCGGTCCAGGCGATGGTCCAGATGAAGTGCGACCAGAAGCGGTCGTACGACGTCGGACCCCACAGGATGTCCTTGTAGTTGTCCAGACCGATGAACTTGTAGGTGGCGTCGATGTGATTGACGCCGATCGTGCGGGCCGAGTTGAGGCTGTTGGCGTCCGTCAGCGTCAGATAGAGGCCCCGTACCAGGGGATAGAGCACCAATCCGCCGAGTACGACGACGACCGGGGCGATCATCGCGTACGCGTACCAGTACTTCTGGTACGAGTGCTTGAGACGCTGCATCCGGCCGGGACGCGGTGCTCGGTCACCGCGGCGCTTGCCGGTCGCGCGGTCGATGGCGACTGTCATGGTTCGACACCTTCTGCAAGATCAGGAGTTGGGCGCACACAGCCGGTGGCCGCCGGTTCCGTTCCCCCGGTTCTCGGGGGTCCCCCGGCCCGACCGAGGTCGGGCCGGGGAAGGATCCGGCGGCCACACGGGCTCACTTGCTGAAGTCGGGCACGAGCTTGGCGATGGCCAGCTCGACGTTGCTCAGGCCCTTGTCCAGGGACTCCTTGCCACCCGCGATCTTCGGCAGCTCGGTGTCGAGCGGGCCCCACAGGGAGCCGTACTCGGGCAGCGCCGGGCGCGGCTGGGCGGCGGGGAGGACGCCCTGGTAGCCGGCGATGCCCGGGTTGGCCTTGACCTCGTCGGTGTAGGCGTCGTCACGCGTGGGCAGCGTGGAGTTCTTCAGCGCGATGGAGGCCTGGGACTTCGCCGAGGTCATGAAGTTGACGAACTTCAGCGACGCGGCCTGGTGGGCCTTGTCCGAGCCGGCGTAGACCGAGAGGTTGTGACCGCCGGTCGGGGCGCCCGCCTTGCCGCTGGAGCCGGCCGGGACGGTGGCGATACCGAGGTTCGCCTTGTCCGCGAACGCCGAGCCCTTGTAGAAGTTGGTGATCTCCCACGGGCCCTGGATGATCGAGGCGACCTTGCCGTTGACGAAGGCGTCCTGGATGTGGGCGTACGCGTCGGCGGTGGTGTCCGCCTTGTGCAGACCCTTGCCGGAGAACAGACCCTGCCAGGTGCTGAACGCCTTCTTGGCCTCGGGCGAGTTCACCGTGATCTTCTTGGCAGCGGCGTCGACCGTGTTGGTGCCCTCGCCGTACAGGAAGGACTGCGCGTAGTAGGCCTGGGTCGAGCCCCAGTAGCCGTCGACGCCGGTCTTCGACTTGATCTTCGCGGCGGCGGCCTTCAGGTCGGCCCAGGTCTTGGGGGCCTCGGTGATGCCGGCCTTCTTGTACAGCGCCTTGTTGTAGACGAGCGCGAGGGTGTCGGTGACGAACGGCACGCCGTACGTCTTGCCCTCGTACTTGGCCTGCTCGATCAGACTGGGCTGGAACTTCGCCTGGTCCGCGAGGGCCGCCGTGCCGTCGAGCGGCAGGAGGTAGCTCTTCTTCGCGAAGGCCGGGGTCCAGCCGACCTCGGAGCGCAGGACGTCCGGGGCGCCGGAGGCACCGGCGGCCGTGTCGAACTTGTTCTGCGCCTGGTCGAAGGGCACGTTGACGTACTTGACCTTGATGTTCTTGTTGGCGGCCTCGAACTCCTTGGCCAAGGCCTGGTACGTCGGCGCCTCATTGGTGGCGTTGGACGTGTCCCACCACGTGATGGTGACCGGCCCGCTGGCCTTGTCGCTGCTGTCACTGCCGCTGCCGCCGCAGGCCGTCGCCGCGAGGGCGAAAGACGCCACCAGCGCACTGGCCGCTATGCCACGCCGCATGAGTTCTCCTTGAGGGTGAAAGCCCGAGTAGGTGGGGAACCGGTCCCGCCCGGTCCCCTTGCCGACTTGCCGACTGCGCCGTTGCGTCCGCCGGGCGACGTGAACGTAACAGCGATGTAAGCGGCGCGAAAGACCTTGCAGCAAAAAAGTGCAAGACCTGACGACAGTTACGTGCCCGTGACCTCGCGGCAGCCGTCCCGAAACCCTGCTACCAGGCCGATCAGCAGACATACGGACGTCTGTGCAAGACTCTGCAAGCTCTTGCCACGGGTGGCGCGTACGGGGATCATCGGCCGTCAGCGCCTTGCAGGAGCCACCCCTTTCCGCGCGGCGCACGCACGGGACACCGAGCCGACCAGAACACGAGGGAGCGCGATGACGCAGCAGCCCGGAGCGGGCCGATCAACCGCCCGCACACGGCGTCTGGTTGGTGGGCAGGGTGAGATGCGACCGGTACAGTCCAATCCTGTGACCACACGGCTTGCCGACATCGCAGCCCAGGCGGGGGTCAGTGAGGCGACCGTCAGTCGCGTCCTGAACGGGAAGCCGGGCGTCGCCGCGACCACGCGGCAGTCCGTCCTGGCCGCGCTCGACGTACTGGGCTACGAGCGCCCGGTGCGTCTGCGGCAGCGCAGCGAGGGCCTGGTGGGCCTCATAACCCCCGAGCTGGAGAACCCGATATTCCCTGCTCTCGCGCAGGTGATCGGGCAGGCCCTGACGCGCCAGGGCTACACCCCCGTGCTCGCGACCCAGACCCCGGGCGGATCCACCGAGGACGAGCTGACCGAGATGCTGGTCGACCGCGGGGTCGCCGGCATCATCTTCGTCTCCGGACTGCACGCCGACACCTCGGCCGACATGCAGCGCTACGAGCAGCTTCGGGGACGCGGTGTCCCCTTCGTCCTGGTCGACGGCTTCTCGCCGAAGGTGCAGGCGCCGTTCATCTCGCCGGACGACCGCGCGGCGATGGCTCTGGCGGTCACCCACCTCGCCTCCCTCGGGCACACCAAGATCGGACTGGCCCTCGGCCCCAAGCGGTTCGTGCCGGTGCAGCGCAAGATCGAGGGCTTCGTGCGCACGATGCAGGAGCAGCTGAACCTGAGCCCCGCGGACGTCGAGGAGCGGCTGGTCCAGCACTCTCTGTACACGCTGGAGGGCGGCCAGGCCGCCGCGAGCGCGCTCATGGACCGCGGCTGCACGGCGATCGTCTGCGCCAGCGACATGATGGCGCTCGGTGCGATACGGGCGGCACGTCAGCGCGGCCTGGAGGTCCCCACGGACATCTCGGTCGTGGGATTCGACGACTCGCCGCTGATCGCCTTCACCGACCCGCCGCTCACGACGGTCCGCAAGCCGGTGCCGGCGATGGGCCAGGCCGCGGTGCGCACGCTGCTGGAGGAGATCGGCGGGACGCCCGCGCCGCACAGCGAATTCGTGTTCATGCCGGAACTCGTGGTGCGCGGTTCGACCGCTTCTGCCCCTGGGGACCGGAATCGTCCCTGAGCAGGACGACAAAGGGGGCGAAGCACTCCCACAGGTGTAGAAAGTGCGGCCAGGACCCGACCGGAGCATCATCGGTGAGGGAAGGCTTTTCTGGCAGACTCTGTGCCTATGGGTGATTCGACCGTGACGACACTGGAAGGCCGGGATCAGGCCGCTCCACAGCCCGTCGCGGAGGAGAAGGCGGGGAACAGACTCCTGCGTCGTATGCGGGCCCCGCGTCGCCCCCGCGTCTGGTTCGAAGTCCTGCTCATCGCCATGAGTTACTGGACGTACTCGCTGATCCGCAACGCCGTGCCGGAGCAGAGACACGAAGCGCTCCGCAACGCGGACTGGATCTGGCGGATGGAGCACCACCTCGGGGTCGCCGTCGAGGAATCGGTCAACCACGCGGTGAACTCGGTCGGGTGGCTGATCATCGGGATGAACTACTACTACGCGACCCTGCACTTCGTGGTGACGCTGAGTGTTCTGGTCTGGCTGTACCGCTGTCATCCGGGCCGCTACGCGGCGGCCCGTCTCGCACTTTTCGCCACCACGGTGGTGGCACTCGTCGGCTACTACCTCTTCCCGCTGGCGCCACCCCGTCTGATGACCGGCAGTACCTTCGTCGACACGGTCGCGGTCCACCAGACCTGGGGCTCGATGGCCTCCGGCGATCTGAAGCACATGTCCAACCAGTACGCGGCGATGCCGTCCATGCACATCGGCTGGTCCCTGTGGTGCGGGCTGAGCCTCTTCGCACTGGCCAAGGCCCCCTGGGCGCGCATCCTCGGCGTCCTCTACCCGACGGCCACCCTCGTGGTCATCGTCGCCACCGCCAACCACTTCTGGCTGGACGCGGTGGGCGGCGCGCTCTGCCTCGCCTTCGGCTTCCTGGTGGCACGCCTGTGGTACGGCGCGCTGCCGTACGCGCTGCCTCAGTGGGTGCCGGGGACGAGGCGGGTCACCGGTGGTCCTGCGGACGAAGACCTGAACGACGTACGGATGAGGGCCTGAGCGACGGCGTCCGGACGAGGGCTTGAACGGCCACGTTCAGGCGTCCGGAGGCCGTTCGGGACGACGTTCGGGGGCCTGAACGACGTCAGGCCCTCACGTTCAGTGACCGCCGGGCGCGCCGTAGAACAGTTCGTCCACCACGGCGCGGGCCCGCCGGGTGGTACGCCGGTAGTCGTCGAGCATGTCGCCGACGTGCCCCGGGTCGTACCCGAGATAGCGGCCCACGGCGGCCAGCTCCCGCCCGTCCGAGGGGAAGGTGTCGCCGGCCCTGCCCCGCACGAGCATCACGGCGTTGCGTACCCGGGTGGCCAGCACCCAGGCCTCGTCCAGGGTCGCCGCGTCCTCCGTCGACAGCAGTTCCGCCGCTCGCGCCGCGGCCAGCGCCTGCCGGGTCCGGGTCGTCCGCAGGCCCGGCTCGACCCAGCCGTGCCGGAGCTGGAGGAGCTGAACCGTCCACTCCACGTCGGACAGACCGCCGCGCCCCAGCTTGGTGTGCAGGGTGGGGTCGGCGCCGCGCGGCATCCGCTCCGACTCCATCCGGGCCTTCAGCCGCCGGATCTCCCGTACGGCCTCCTCGCCCAGCCCCTCCGCCGGGTACCGGAGCGGGTCGATCAGCTCGATGAACCGGCTCCCCAGGTCCGTGTCCCCGGCCACGGTCTCCGCCCGCAGCAGCGCCTGCGACTCCCACACGAGCGACCATCGCCGGTAGTACGCCTCGTAGGACTTCAGTGTCCGCACCGTCGGCCCGGACTTTCCCTCGGGCCGCAGATCCGCGTCGATCAGCAGCGGCGGATCCGCGCTGGGGAGCTGGAGCAGCCGCCGCATCTCGGACACCACGGCGTTCGCGGCCCGCGCCGCCTCCTGCTCGTCCACGCCCTCGCGGGGCTCGTGCACGAAGAGCACGTCCGCGTCGGAGCCGTAGCCGAGCTCGTGGCCGCCGAAGCGGCCCATCCCGATCACCGCGAACCGGGTGGGCAGGGTGTCGCCCCAGCCGTCGCGCACCACGGCCCGCAGGGTGCCCGCGAGCGTCGCCGCCGTCAGGTCCGAGACCGCCCCGCCGACCAGGTCGACCAGCGCCCCCTGATCGGCGACGGCCGGCGTCTCCTCGGTCCCGTACGAGGCGACGATGTCCGTCGCGGTGATACGGAACAGCTCCCGGCGCCGGACACCGCGGGCGACGGTCACGGCCTGCTCGCCGCCGTCGGCCCGCCGCACCGCGGCGAGGATCTCCTGCTCGAGCTGGGCACGGCCGCGCGGGTCGAGGCCGCCGCTCTCCCCGTCGCCCAGCAGGGCCACCGCCTCCGGCGCACGCATCAGCAGGTCGGGGGCGAGCCGGCCCGCCGAGAGCACCCGCGCGAGGTTCTCTGCGGCTGCGCCCTCGTCCCGCAACAGCCGCAGATACCAAGGGGTCTTGCCCAGCGCGTCCGACACCTTGCGGAAGTTGAGCAGACCGGCGTCGGGATCGGCCGAGTCCGCGAACCAGCCCAACAGCACGGGGAGCAGGGTCCGTTGGATGGCGGCCTTGCGGCTGACCCCGGAGGCCAGCGCCTCCAGGTGGCGCATGGCGGACGCCGGGTCGGCGTACCCGAGTGCGACAAGCCGCTCCCTGGCCGCGTCCGGGCTCAGCCTGCTCTCGCCCGGGGCCAGTTGAGCGACCGCGTCGAGCAGCGGCCGGTAGAACAGCTTCTCGTGCAGCCTCCGGACCATGGCCGCGTGCCGCTTCCACTCCCGGTTCAGTTCTTTGACCGGGTCGACGCGCAGCCCCAGCGACCGTCCGATCCGGCGCAGATCGGCCTCGTCCGTCGGCACCAGATGGGTGCGCCGCAGCCGGAAGAGCTGGATGCGGTGCTCCATCGACCGCAGGAAGCGGTAGGCCTCGTCGAGCTGTACGGCGTCGGCGCGGCCCACGTATCCGCCCGCGGCAAGTGCTTTCAGGGCGTCCAGGGTGGTGCCGCTGCGCACGGTCGTATCGGCCCGCCCGTGCACCAACTGGAGCAGCTGCACGGCGAATTCGACGTCCCGCAGTCCTCCGGGGCCGAGCTTCAGCTCGCGTTCGATCTCGGCGGCCGGGATGTTCTCCACCACCCGGCGCCGCATCTTCTGCACATCGGCGACGAAGTTCTCCCGCTCGGCGGCGTGCCACACGAGCGGGGCCAGGGTGGCGACGTACTCCTCGCCCAGCTCCAGGTCCCCGGCCACCGGGCGGGCCTTGAGCAGCGCCTGGAACTCCCAGGTCTTGGCCCACCGCTGGTAGTAGGCGAGATGGCTGCTGAGCGTCCGCACCAGGGGGCCGTTGCGTCCCTCGGGGCGCAGATTGGCGTCGACCGGCCAGATACTGCCCTCGACGGTCGTCTCCGAGCAGATCCGCATCATGTGCGAGGCGAGCCGGGTGGCCGCCTGCACGGCCTTGGCCTCGTCGGCCCCTTCCACGCCCTCCCCGACGAAGATCACGTCGACGTCGGACACGTAGTTCAGCTCGTGTCCCCCGCACTTGCCCATCGCGACGACGGCGAGCCGGCACAGCGCGGCGTCGTCGGGCGCGGCGGACCCGGCGATGGCGAGCGCCGCGCGCAGGGTCGCGGTGGCGAGGTCGGCGAGTTCGGCGGCGGTCTGGGCGAGGTCGATGGTGCCGCACACGTCGCGCGCGGCGATGGAGAGCAGGCAGCGGCGGTAGGCGACGCGCAGCGAGAGGGGGTCGGCGGCGTCCGCCAGTCCCCGCTCGAACTCCTGGACCCCGGGATGCAGGTCCCGCGCCTCGTAGGTGACGAGCGCCTGCCAGTCGTGCGGGTGCCGGGCGAGGTGGTCGCCGAGCGCGGCGGAGGCTCCGAGCACTCCGAGCAGCCGGTCCCGCAGCGGTTTGGACGCGATCAGGGTGTCGAGGAGCTCCCGCCGGGCGGGGTCGCCGTCCTGTGCCTCGACGAGCCGGACGAGTCCGAGCAGGGCGAGATCGGGGTCGGCGGTGGCGCCGAGCGCGTCCAGGAGGACCGGGTCGGAGCGTACGGGTGCCAGTTCGGGACCTTCCAGGAGCCCCTCGGCCGCGGACGGATCGGTGAAGCCGTGCCGCAGCAGCCGCGTGAAGATACTGCCCCTGCGCCCCGGCGCCGTCATCCCGGCCTCCTGTAGATCGATGCCGTACGTCCGGTCCCGTCCCGCTCACCGGTCCGATCAAGGCCGTACGGGCCCGAGCCTAACTCTCGTTCGCACGGTAGCGCCCTGTACCGACGTCCGCGCGAGGCCGGGGAAAGGGCAGGAAGGCAGTAGTTCACCGGCTCTTCACCCCGCCGGTTGAGGGATGTGAGCCCGGGGAATGTTGGCGTGTGCATGCTCTGTCCGCACCGCCACCGTCGCCTCTCCCCCACCGGAGGTCTGAAGTGTCCGGCAGAAACGTGTACACCCGCAGCCGTGCCGTCGTGGCATCCGCCCTCGCCTTCACCGCGGTCGCGGTCGGGCTGTGGACGGGCTTCGCCGGCTCGGCTCCCGCGCACGCCGCGGCCGCGGTCCCGACCCCGGACCACGTCGTCGTCGTGGTCTTCGAGAACCATGCCTACAGCCAGGTGATCGCCTCCTCCAGCGCCCCGTACATCAACTCGCTCAGGACCGGCGGGGCCAACCTCTCCCAGTCGTACGCCGAGACGCACCCGAGCCAGCCCAACTACTTCGCCCTGTTCTCCGGCGCCACCCAGGGCATCACGGACGACAGCTGCTACACACCCGGCTTCTCCTCCGCCCCCAACCTCGCCTCCGAGCTGATCGCCGCGGGCAAGACCTGGGGCAGTTACAACGAGACACTGCCCAGCCAGGGTTCGACCACGTGCAGCAGCGGCAAGTACGCGCGTAAGCACAACCCCTGGTTCGGGTTCAGCAACGTACCGACGTCCAGCGCCAGGACGTTCACCCAGTTCCCGACGGACTACACGACGCTTCCGCAGGTCTCCTTCGTCGTCCCGAACCTGTGCAGCGACATGCACGACTGCTCGGTGGCCACCGGTGACACCTGGCTGAAGAACAACCTGGGCGCCTACGCCACCTGGGCCAAGACCCACAACAGCCTGCTCGTCGTCACCTTCGACGAGGACAACCGGCTCGCCGGCAACAGGATCCCGACGGTGCTCTACGGCCAGCAGGTGACCGCGGGTTCCTCCACCACCACCACGTACAACCACTACGACCTGCTGCGCACGCTGGAGGACATGCACGGCCTCACGCACGCCGGCAACGCGGCCTCCGCCAAGGACATCACGGGCATCTGGACGTCCTGACATGTACCTTGCGGACAGCCGCGCCGGTACACCGGAGAGCACGGCGGCGTCCGCGGAGAGCGCCGCCCGGCCCCGAGCCGGGCGGCGCCTCACCGCGGTCGGGCCCACGGTGCTGGCACTCGGCACGGTCAGCCTGATCACCGACGTCTCCTCGGAGATGGTGACGGCGGTCCTGCCCCTGTACCTGGTGGCGGGACTCGGCCTGTCGCCCCTCGGCTTCGGGCTCCTCGACGGGATCTACAACGGCTTCTCGGCCCTGGTCCGCCTGGCCGGGGGACATCTCGCCGACCGGGGCGGCGGCCGCCACAAGTGGGTGGCGGGGGCCGGATACGCCCTCTCGGCCGCCTGCAAACCGCTGCTCCTGGTGGCACAGACCCTGACCCCCATCGGCCTGGTCCTCGCCGCCGACCGCACCGGCAAGGGCCTGCGCACCGCCCCGCGCGACGCCCTGATCTCCCTGTCGAGCAGCCCGGAGACCCGCGGCCGCGCCTTCGGTGTCCACCGCGCGATGGACACGGCGGGCGCCCTGCTGGGCCCGCTCGTCGCCTTCCTGATCCTCCGGGCGACCGTCGACGGCTACGACGCGGTCTTCATGGTGAGCTTCTGCGTGGCCGTCGTGGGCGTCCTGGTCCTGGTGCTGTTCGTGCCGGGCGGTCCGGGCGCGCGGTCCACGCGTACGGCATCGGCGCCGACGTCGGCACCGGCCGCCCGTCCGGGGTCCGGGGCCTCCCCCGCCCCGACCGTGGACATCCGGGAAACGGGCACCCCGGGCAGCGCCTCCGAAAGCCTCCCGGACTCCCCGGGCTCCCGGAGTCCGCTTGCGGCGGCCGAGGGCGCCGTCGCGCCCGCCGTCCGCGCCCAGCCCCGCCCCACCCTGCGCGCCGCCCTCGCGCTGCTGCGCCGCCCGGAGCTGCGCGGGATCGCGCTCTGCGCGCTGCTGCTGGGTCTCGCCACCGTCAGCGACTCGTTCATGTTCCTGCTGCTCCAGCGCAGGCTCGGGGTGCCGGACCACTGGTTCGCGCTGCTGCCCGTCGGCACGGCCGCCGCGTTCCTGCTGCTGGCCGTCCCGCTCGGCCGGCTCGCGGACCGGGCCGGCCGATGGCAGGTGTTCCTGGCCGGCCACGTCGCCCTGCTCCTCGCGTACGGCCTGCTGCTGACGTCCTGGCACGGTACGGCGCTGCCGTTCGCCGTCCTGTTCCTGCACGGCGGCTTCTACGCGGCGACCGACGGCGTGCTCATGGCTGCGGCCTCGGACAGCGTGCCCGAGGAACTGCGGTCGTCCGGGCTCGCGCTGGTCCAGACGGGACAGTCGCTGGCCCGTTTCGTCTGCTCGCTCGCCTTCGGCGCGGCCTGGACGGCGTGGGGCGACCGTACGGCGCTCACGGCGTCGGCCGTGGCACTCGCCCTGTGCGCCCTGTTCTCGACGATCCTGCGCCCTGTCCGCCGCACTCCCTCAGAAGGCCTCGCATGACGCTGCGCACCCGCATCCTGGTCCTGGTCTCGGCCCTGGTCGTCCTGGCGGGCGTCGCGACGGCCTCCGTGCTGCACGCCTCGGCCCGCACGGAGCGCCGCGACCAGGCCCAGCCGGGCGGCCCGCGGATCACCGCGGGGCCGGTCTCCCTGGCCGACTCCCGGCGGCTGGTCTTCCGCAACATGGCGTGGGGCCCCCACCGCGACGAGCTGACGTCCGTCCCGGCGTCCGACCCGTCGGGCCCGCGCACCGCGTCCAAAGTCAAGTGCCTGCGCTTCTACGCCGCTTCGGGCACCGGGGTGTGCCTCCAGGCGGTGCGCGGCACGGTCCAGGACACCTACCGGGCGGTGATCCTCGACGCCGCTCTGCACGTCAGGGCCCGCTACGACGTGCCCGGCATCCCGTCCCGCGCCCGCGTCTCGCCCAGCGGCCGGTACGCCGCCTGGACCGCGTTCGTGGGCGGCGACTCCTACGCGGGCACGAACTTCTCCACCCGGGCGGCGATCGTCGACACCCGCACGGGGAGGCTGACGCCGTCCCTGGAGGCGTACCGGGTGGTGCGGGACGGCAGGACCTACCGGTCGGCCGACGTCAACTTCTGGGGTGTCACGTTCACGGACGACGACCGCGGGTTCTACGCCACCATGGCCACGCACGGCACGACCTACCTGGTCCGCGGCGACCTGGCCGCCCGCACCGTCACCACCCTGCACACGAACGTGGAGTGCCCGTCCCTCTCCCCCGACGGCACCCGGGTCGCCTTCAAGAAGCGGGTCAAGGGCCTTCCCAAGGACGCTCCTTGGCATCTGTACGTCCTGGATCTGCGCACCGGGCACGAAACGGCGCTCGCCGAGCCCCGCAGCGTCGACGACCAGGTGGTCTGGCGCGACGACCACACCCTCCTCTACGCCCTCCCCGGCGACTACGGGGCCGACCTGTGGACACTCCCGTCCGACGGCACGGGAAAGCCGCGGCGCGTCAGCACCGCGGCCGTGTCACCCGCGTACGTGCGTTAGGACCGGTCGCCCGTCGCCCGTCGCCTGCCGTCCGTCGTCCGTTGCCCGCCGTCCGCCGTCCGGATCAGACGGCGCGGCGACGGCGGACGGCCAGGACCAGGCCGCCTCCGACGGCGGCCGTGGCGGCCGCGGCCCCGACGAGCAGCGGGGTGCCGTCGGAGCCGGTGTTCGCCAGGCTGCCGTCGACCGAGCCGGTGGTGGAGCCGCCGGTCGTGGAGCCGGCCGACGTGGAGCCGGCGGAGCCCGTACTGCCGGAGCCGCCGGTGGACTGGCCCTCGGGGCCGTTGCCACCGGAGGAGGTCCCCGGGGAGGTGGCGGACGCCGACGGGCTCGGGTCCTCCTCGTTGTCGGTGGGGACGGCGACGTGGATCTTGGCCGTGTCGTTGGCCGGGTTCTTGTCGAAGGCCGGGTGGATGTCGTGGACGGAGGTCGCCTTCACCGAGCCGTCGGTGGTCTTCGTGCCCTTCGCGACGTCCAGCATGAAGGTGTACGTGAGGGCCTGGCCGACCTCGATGGTGTGGTCGTCGGGCGAGCAGACGTACGTGGCCCTGCCCGGCGTTCCCCCGGGCGCGTTCGGGCCGTCGATCCCGAACGGCCGGCAGTCCTGGGGAACCTTGGAGGCGGTCGTGCCCTTGGGTATCCGCACCATGAGCGCCGGCTGGTCGTCGCTCGTCCGGTTCTGGATCCAGCCGGGGCCGTCGTTGCGGAGCTGCACGTTGATGGACTGCTGACCGCCCGCGAGGGCTTCGGTGTCCTCACCGACGGCCACGAGGTCGGCGGAGCTGTCGGCGGTCAGCGTCAGCCGCCGGTAGCTCTCGCCGAATCCCTCGCCCGGGGCCGCGCCCGTGGCCGAGGTGCCGTACTCGACCGCCTCCATCAGCGTCTTGGGCAGCGCCTTGAACCGCACGGGCGTCTCGACCGAAGCACCGGGCTCGATGACCGCGTCGAGCTCGCAGAGGGCCTGCCTGACCTGGTCCGCGATGGTCGAGTAGGTGCAGCCCTTCACGTCCTCGGGGAAGTCGAGCCCGCGGGTCAGCCGGACCCGGAAGGTGAAGCCGTCCGCGGCCGCGGTGCCCTTGTTGGTGATGACGACGTTCTTGTCGTACACGTCGCCGGGCTTGGGGGACGCGCCCGGCAGAGTCGATATCTCCAGGGAGGCCTCACCCGGATCGGCGTACGCCGGGGCCGCGGAGAGCGCGGGAACGGCCGCGGCGAACGCGGCGGCGGCCACGAATGCCGCCGGCTTACGAAGGTGTGACGTGCGGATGCGCTGACGCACGGTGGGGTCTCCTCGTCGGAACCGGACGGACGACGACCGGAGGTCAACCGTCCGGTCACGTACTGGACACCCGAGAAGCGCCGAGGGTTGTGCGACCGTTCGAGAAGAGGGGCGGGAGAACACCACCGCCCGACTCCAGGTAACGCTCAAGACTCGCTTATGACTCGCTCATGACTCGGGCATATTCAAGATGACGATCAGCGCCCTAGGCTGCGGCTTGCGCATTCGGGGGGCGGCCGGCCTGCTTGACGACCGGCACCGTGACACATGCGCATCACCCACGCCGTCTCAAGTCGGGCTTCAGCGTGCCCGGGCGTCCGCGCCTGTGCGCGGCCGCCGCCCGAGGCCGCCCGCAAGGGGCCGGACCGGCGCGCCTCCCCGAGACCCCACGGTCATCGGAAGGCAGAGAGCGTCATGGCAGAACGTCAGTACCTCGGACAGGGCTCCACCACCTCGGCGGAGAAGTTCTGGTACATCCTGGGTTGCATCTACTTCGGTGCCGCCTACATGCAGAAGGTCCCGGTCAAGAAGGCGCTGAGCGAGTACGGGCTGGTCGAGATGACCGGGGCCGAGAAGTTCTGGTACGTCGTCCAGTGCATATTCTTCGGCGCCGGCTACTTCGCGAAGGTCACCATCAAGAAGGCGCTGTCCGAGGTCCGGAACGCCGGCGGGATCCCCACCGTCTGACGGCACCACGACACCAGACGGACGACGGGCCCGAACCGCAAGAAGCGACCCGGGCCCGTCGCCCGTTCTGCAGACCGGCTCCGACCCGTACCTACGGCACCGGCAGATTCTTCCGCACGTCGACCGCGGTCACCTCGGATCGGCACTCCTCGATGCGGCGTCTCGTGGGCTGTCTGCTGCACCCACGCCCTCCGGCTCGTCAGCCGACCGTAAGGTGACGGCCGTGACCGAGACCACCGACATCGTTCTCGCAGACATCGATCTCCTCTTCCACAAGATCCGGGCCTCCGTCGCACGAGTCGGCGCCGGCCTCGGCTCGCTGACCCACCTCCAGGCCCGCGAGCCGTCAGCACTGCCCGGCTGGAGCCGTGGCCACGTCATCACCCACCTCGCCCGCAGCGCCGACGTCTACCGGTGGCTGCTGACACTGGCCCGCACCGGCATGGAGCCCGGCCCACGGGCGAACGCCGCCGTCCTCGACCGTGCGCTGCGCGAGGGCGCCGAGCGCTCCGCCGGTGAGCTCGTCGCCGACCTGCGCGGCAGTCTTGACCGACTGCTCGACGAGGCCCAGGCCATGCCGGCCGAACGCTGGTTCGTCCTCGTCACCGCACTCGCCGGGTGGCGACACCCTGCCTGGTTCACTCTCCAGCGCTGCCGGCGCGAACTCGAGACCCATCACGCCGACCTGAACCTGGGTTACACCACAGCCGACTGGCCTTCCGGCTACGTCGCATGGGCGCTTGACGACACCGTCGCCGCGCTCGCTGCACGCGGCTTCCCGGTAGCCCGCATCCAGGCCACCGACCTCGCTCGCGCCTGGACCCTGGCCCCGGCCGGCCCCACCGTCACCGGCTCGGGTCGCTCCATCCTCGCCTGGCTCGCCGGTCGAGGCACGGACACGCCGCCCCGATCGGACGCTCCGCTGCCGACCCCGCCCGGATGGCCGCTCCCGCCGACACCGGGCTGGTCCTGAGCCCCACAGACGGCCCAGGGGCGGCGAGGACAGCCGCGGGGCCCACGGTCACCGACCGTGGGCCCCGCGTGCTGGACCAGGGAAAACGTCCCTGACCTGCGCCTACAGCACCGGCAGGTTCTTCCGCAGCTCGAAGGTGGTGACCTCGGAGCGGTATTCCTCCCACTCCGCCTTCTTGTTGCGCAGGAAGAAGTCGAAGACGTGCTCGCCGAGGGTCTCGGCGACGAGTTCGCTGCGCTGCATGAGCGTCAGGGCCTCGCCGAGGTTCTGCGGGAGGGGCTCGATGCCCATGGCGCGGCGCTCGCCGTCGGAGAGGGCCCAGACGTCGTCGTCGGCGCCCGGCGGGAGCTCGTACCCCTCCTCGATGCCCTTCAGGCCCGCGGCCAGGAGCAGCGCGTAGGCGAGGTACGGGTTCGCGCCCGAGTCGATCGAGCGGACCTCGACCCGCGCGGAGCCGGTCTTGCCGGGCTTGTACATCGGCACGCGGACGAGGGCGGAGCGGTTGTTGTGGCCCCAGCAGATGTACGAGGGGGCCTCGCCGCCGGCGCCCGCGGTGCGCTCCGAGCCGCCCCAGATGCGCTTGTAGGAGTTGACCCACTGGTTGGTGACGGCGGAGATCTCCGCGGCGTGCTTCAGGAGGCCGGCGATGAAGGAGCGTCCGACCTTGGAGAGCTGGTACTCCGAGCCCGACTCGTAGAACGCGTTGCGGTCGCCCTCGAAGAGGGAGAGGTGGGTGTGCATGCCGCTGCCCGGGTACTCCGAGAACGGCTTCGGCATGAAGGTGGCCTGCACGCCCTGCTCCAGCGCGACCTGCTTCATGATCAGCCGGAAGGTCATGATGTTGTCGGCCGTGGAGAGCGCGTCGGCGTAGCGCAGGTCGATCTCCTGCTGGCCGGGGGCGCCCTCGTGGTGGCTGAACTCGACCGAGATGCCCATCGACTCCAGCATCGTGATGGCCTGGCGCCGGAAGTCCTGGCCGACGTTCTGCGGGGTGTGGTCGAAGTAGCCGGAGTTGTCGGCCGGGGTGGGCCGTGAGCCGTCCAGCGGGCGGTCCTTCAGCAGGAAGAACTCGATCTCGGGGTGGGTGTAGAAGGTGAAACCCAGGTCCGAGGTCTTGGCGAGGGCGCGCTTGAGGACATAGCGCGGGTCCGCGAAGGACGGGGAGCCGTCCGGCATGAGGATGTCGCAGAACATGCGGGCCGTGCCGGGGGCCTCGGCACGCCAGGGCAGGACCTGGAAGGTGGACGGGTCCGGCTTGGCGATCATGTCCGACTCGTACACGCGGGCGAAGCCCTCGATGGCCGAGCCGTCGAAGCCGATGCCCTCGTCGAAGGCCTGTTCCAGCTCGGCCGGGGCCACGGCCACCGACTTGAGGAAGCCGAGTACGTCCGTGAACCACAGACGTACGAACCGGATGTCACGCTCCTCCAACGTCCGGAGCACGAACTCCTGCTGCTTGTCCATCTTCCGCTTCCACCCATCCTTGCTGGTCAGGCCGCCTGCTCCCACGCCTCGAAGACGATCGGCGCACCTGAGCATCCCACCACAACACCATTTCATGCGCGTTGCGGACCATGATCGGCCGGGCGACCTCGGCCTGAACGCCTCGCGTACGGAAGGTGTCCTGCTCTGCCGCACATACTGCCTGCTCACGCGCGCGCCCGTAAGGGCGGGCCGGTACTCGCCCCTCCCTCGTTTTTAAATTTGCATCTCAGATGCAAGTTTTATTAGTGTGCGATCCATGCGGAGAGGTGCAACCCACCGCTCCGCCCCCGGCTTTGAGGAGTCCTGATGCTGTCCGAACAATCCGCTGTCACCGTGCGCGCGACTCTCCCCGTGGTCGGCGCCGCCATAGGTGAGATCACCGAGCGCTTCTACGCCCGGCTGTTCAGCGCCCACCCCGAGCTGCTCCGGGACCTGTTCAACCGCGGCAACCAGGCCGCGGGCACCCAGCGTCAGGCCCTCGCGGGATCCATCGCCGGCTTCGCGACCTACCTGGTCGGCCACCCCGACGAGCGGCCCGACGCGATGCTGAGCCGCATCGCCCACAAGCACGCCTCCCTGGGTGTCGCGCCCGAGCAGTACAAGGTCGTGCACGAGCACCTGTTCGCCGCCATCGTCGAGGTGCTCGGCGACGCGGTCACCGCGGAGGTCGCAGCCGCCTGGGACGAGGTGTACTGGCTCATGGCGAACGCCCTGATCGCCATCGAGAAGCGCCTGTACGACGAGAACGCGGACGACGGGTCCCTGCGCCCCTGGGTGGTCACCGAGCGCGTCGAGGAGACCCCCGACGTCGCCACCTTCCTGATCCGTCCGGCCGACGGCTCTTCCCTGCCGGACTTCCGGGCCGGCCAGTACGTCTCGGTCGGCGTCGAGCTCCCGGACGGCGCCCGCCAGATACGTCAGTACAGCCTCTCCAGCGCGCCCGGCTCCCCGGTACGCCGGATCAGCGTCAAGCGGGTACGCGCCGACGAGAACGGCGTGACGAGCCCCGAGGGCGAGGTCTCCGGCCATCTGCACGCCCACGTCCGCGAGGGCAGCGTCCTGGAGGTCTCCGCGCCGTACGGCGACCTGGTCCTCGACGACACGGACGCCCCCCTCCTCCTCGCCTCGGCGGGCATCGGTGTCACCCCGATGATCGCCATGCTGGAGCAGCTCACGATCTCCGGCCACAAGGCCCCGGTCACCGTGGTGCACGCCGACCGCTCCCCCGCCGAGCACGCGCTGCGCGCCGACCACGAGGCGTTCGCGGGCAAGCTCGCCGACTCGGAGACCCACTTCTGGTACGAGCGGCCCGAGCCCGGCCACCCCGCCGAGCGGACCGGTCTGGTCGACCTCTCCGGAGTGACCGTGCGACCGGGCACGCACGCCTACCTGTGCGGCCCGCTGCCCTTCATGCGCGCGGTACGGACGCAGCTCCTCGACAAGGGCGTGCCCGCCTCCGACATCCACTACGAGGTGTTCGGACCGGACCTCTGGCTGGCCCAGGGCTGAACCCGGGACCGACCCGGGACCGGCCCCTGACCGGCCCAGGGCCCGCACCGGACCTCTGGTCCGCCGCGGGCCCAAAGGGGTGCCGTTCGGACCGGTCCGGATCCGCTACGGCCTGCGGGTGATGCCCAGCAGCACGGGCCCGGTCGGCTCGGCGACGACGTCGGCGATGGTCAGCGGGTCCAGAGTGGCGTAGAAGGCCTCCTGGGCCCGCCGCAGGGCGCCCCGCAGCCGGCACGCCGAGACGAGCGGGCACGGTGTGGCGCCCTCGCACTCGACGACGTCGCCCTCTCCCTCGAAGACGCGCACGATCGCGCCGACGGACTCCGCGCGCCCCTTCTCGGTGAGCGTGAGACCGCCTCCCCTGCCGCGCCGGGCGTCGAGCAGCCCGAGGTGCTGGAGTTCGGCGACGACCTTGGCGGTGTGCGTGTAGGGGACCCTCATGTCGTCCGCGACCTCGCGCGTGGTGGGCGTCGAGTCGCCGACGACGGCAAGTCGCATCAGGACGCGAAGAGCCAGGTCGGTGGAGCGCAGCAGCCGCATACCCGACAGGGTAGGTAATACGCATCTCCGGTTCAAATTTTCTTTCCGGCTCGGGACCGGGGACGGCTCAGGACCGGGGACGACTCAGGACCGAGGGCGGCTCGGGACCGCCCCACGCGTATCCGCCCCACGCGCATCCGCCCCGCTCTCGTCCACCCACTCCTTCGGCCAATCCCGTGCATTCCCTGGGCCAATCCCGCGCCCTCCCTGCCGACGCACCTCCCTGCCCGATTACGATCGGCGCACCCGCCCGTCCCATCCTCATAAGGACTCACCATGGGTTCCGCCAAGAACACCAGCACCGGATCGCGCAAGGACCGCATCGAGGAGCTGCGCCGTGCCGAGCGCGCCCGTGAACGGCGCAACCGGTTCCTCGTGATCGCGGCCAGCACGGTCGCCGTCGCCGGTCTTGTCGCCGGTGCTGTCGTGCTCGTCCAGTCGCAGTCGGACGACGGCAAGAAGGACACGGCGAGCGACGCGAAGCAGCAGTCGGGGCACTTCGTCACGGGCGCGGACGGGGTGAACACCTGGAAGGGCACCCTGGCGCGCAACCACGTCGCGAAGACCGTGACGTACGCGATGGAGCCGCCGGTCGGCGGTGACCACAACCAGGTGTGGATGAACTGCAACGGCGACGTCTACACCAAGGCCGTCAACAACATGAACGCCGTGCACTCCCTGGAGCACGGCGCGGTGTGGGTGACGTACAGCAGCAAGGCGTCCGAGGCCGATGTGAAGGCACTCGCGGCGAAGGTCGAGAAGACGCCGTACACGCTGATGAGCCCGGTCGAGGACCAGAAGGACCCGATCATGCTGAGCGCCTGGGGCAAGCAGCGCACGGTGACCGGCGCGAAGGACAAGAACGTCGACGCGTTCCTCTCGGAGTTCGTGCAGGGCAAGCAGACTCCCGAGCCGGGCGCGGCCTGCACCAACGGCCTTTCGCAGTGAGGCACGTCGGGTGGATCGCGGGTGCCGCGGCGACCGTGCTCGTCGCGGCCGGGGCGGTCACGTACGCGGTCGCCGACGGCGGCGACTCCGGGACGCGGACGCCCGCCGCGGACTCCGCGGACGCGGGCTTCGCCCGGGACATGGCGGTCCACCATCAGCAGGCCGTCGAGATGTCCTACATCGTGCGGGACCGCACCAAGGACGTGGAGGTACGGCGCCTCGCGTACGACATCGCCCAGACCCAGGCCAACCAGCGGGGCATGCTGCTCGGCTGGCTCGACCTGTGGGAGCTGCCGAAGGTGTCCCCGGACCCGCCGATGACCTGGATGGGCATGGGTGACATGGCGTCCGGGAAGGACGGCTCGCTGATGCCGGGCATGGCCACCAACACCGAGATGAAGCGGCTCGGCACGCTCGACGGGAAGCAGGCCGAGGTCTTCTACCTCCAGCTGATGACCGATCACCACAAGGGCGGTATCCACATGGCCGAGGGCTGTGTCGCCAAGTGCGCGGTCGGCGTGGAGAAGCGGCTCGCGCAGGGCATGGTCGACGCCCAGCAGTCGGAGATCACGTTGATGGCCGACATGCTGAAGGCCCGGGGCGCGAAGGCCCTCGACTAGGGTCTGACGTTTGGATCATGCGGCGGGACGCGGGGCAGGGCACGCACTCCCCCAAGCTCTGCGAGCAGGGGGGACCCCCAGCGGCGTTGTCGTCGGTCCACGACGTCCCCCAGCCTTCGGCCGGGAGGTGCCCCCACCGCGTCGTCGCCCTCCTCCGCCTTGCAGCTGCACGCACCCTGCCCCGCTCGGCCCAGCCGACAACGCACCGCGCCTCGACGCCACCTGATCCAAACGACAGACCCTAGGGCCTGACGGGAGCCTGACCGGCGCGGGGACGTGGGGGGAAGACTCGATCCGCTCACAGAAGTCGCGCGCCTCTTTACAGAGTTCGGATCGGGATCGAGGGAAAACCCTCGACTATGGGCGAGGGTGTATGTCAAACCACCCCAAATGATCGCCAATCGCGGCCACTTGGTCTTTCCTTGGCTTTTTCATTCCCCTGACATGAACGGTTCACCGTAAGAGTTGCCCCCATCTGTGATCCATTCCTCACGCTCCGGCAGGACGTGGGGCCTTCGCATGGATCACCGCAACCACTACATGCGACGAATCGCATCGCAGGGGGTTCTATGAGATCCAACCGCGCCACCGCGCGCGCCGGAGTGAGCCTGGCGGCGACCCTGCCCCTGCTCGCCGGCGCGCTGGCGCTCGGCATACCCGCGGCATCCGCCGCGGACGGCCCGAGCCGGGACAGCATCGCGGGCACCAAACCCGCGTGGGCGACCGCCCACGCGGACAAGGGAGCGGCTTCCGACAGCTCCCAGGTCTCGGCCCGGGTGTACCTCGCCGGACGGGACGCCAAGGGCCTGGCGGCGTACGCCAGATCCGTGTCCGACCCGCACTCGGCTTCGTACGGGAAATACCTCAGCGCCAAGAAGGCGCAGGCACGTTTCGGCGCCACCAAGGCCCAGGTCACCGCGGTGACCACCTGGCTGAAGTCGGCGGGCCTGAAGGTCACCGGAACAACGCAGCACTACGTCTCGGTGACCGGCGACGTGGCCGCCGCCGAGAAGGCGTTCGGCACCCAGCTGCACAACTACGCCAAGGGCAAGAAGACTTACCGGGCGCCGTCAAAGACGGCTTCCGCGCCCGCCGCCCTGAACGGCGCCGTCCTGACCGTCACCGGCCTGGACAACGCCCCGCACAAGGCGCAGCACGCCGATCAACTGCCGCCTCCGGACGCGGTGTTCAAGAACTCCGGGCCGTTCTCCTCGTACTACGGCTCGAAGATCGCGAGCACGCTGCCGGACGCGTACGGAACGAAGATCCCGTACGCCGTCCAGGGCTACACCGGCAAGCAGCTGCGTGCGGCGTACGGGGCGGGCAAGCGCACCGGCAAGAACGTGCGGGTCGCCATCACCGACGCGTACGCCTCGCCGACCATCGCGTTCGACGCCGCCACCTACGCCGGCAAGCACGGCGACGCCGCGTACTCCAGCGGTCAGCTCCGTCAGGTGCTGCCCAAGAAGTACACGAAGACCGAGGAGTGCGGGGCGGCCGGCTGGTACGGCGAGGAGACCCTCGACGTCGAGGCCGTGCACGCGGTCGCGCCGGGCGCGAGCATCACGTACGTGGGTGCCGCCTCCTGCTACGACGACGATCTGCTCGACTCGCTCAACAAGATCGTCGACGGGCACCTGGCCGACATCGTCTCCAACTCGTGGGGCGACATCGAGGCCAACCAGACCCCGGACCTGGCCGCGGCCTACGACCAGACGTTCCAGTTCGGCGCGGTCGAGGGCATCGGCTTCTACTTCTCCTCCGGTGACAACGGCGACGAGGTCGCCAACACCGGTACGAAGCAGGTCGACACCCCGGCCAACTCGGCGTGGGTGACGGCGGTCGGCGGTACCTCGCTGGCGGTCGGCAAGAACGACACGTACCTGTTCGAGACCGGCTGGGGCACCGAGAAGGCCACGCTGTCCGAGGACGGCAAGAGCTGGACCGGGTTCCCGGGCGCGTTCACCTCGGGTGCCGGCGGCGGCACCAGCAAGACCGTGGCAGCGCCCTACTACCAGAAGGGCGTCGTCCCGAACGCGCTGGTCAAGGCCAACAACGCGGCGGGCAACCGGGTCGTCCCGGACATCTCGGCGATCGCCGACCCCAACACCGGTTTCAAGGTCGGCCAGACGCAGACCTTCCCGGACGGGACGGAGCAGTACAGCGAGTACCGGATCGGCGGCACCTCGCTGGCGGCTCCGGTGATCGCGGCCGTCCAGGCGCTCGCCCAGGAGGCGCGCGGCGGCAAGGCGATCGGTTTCGCCAACCCGTCGATCTACGCCAAGGCCGGCTCGAAGGCGTACCACGACGTCACCGACACGCCCGGCGGCAAGCAGTACGCCGTGGCCCGCGTCGACTTCGTCAACGGCTTCGACGCCGCCGACGGCCTGGCGACCTCGGTCCGCAGCCTCGGCAAGGACAGCTCGCTGAAGGCGGTCAAGGGCTACGACGACGTCACCGGCGTCGGCACGCCCGCGAACGGCTACGTCGAGTCGTACGCCACCACCAGGCACCACCGCTGACGTCCGCTCCACGGACGTCTGCCGGGCGCGCCCGCCTCCTCCGGGAGCGGGCGCGCTCGTGCGTGCGGGGCGGGGTACGGGGGCCGGGACGCGTGTCGGACGTACGGCGGCCGGGGTGTCCGGCGGGGCCCGGGACCCCATCGCGTCGGTCTGACGATTACACTGGGCGGGTGCCTCGACTTCACCCTTCTCCCCAGCAGCCGCCGGAGTTCCGGTCCCTCTACCAGCACGGCTTCGCACGCGTCGCCGCCTGCACGGGCCACACCGTCATCGCGGACCCGCACGCCAACGCCGAGGCCGTACTGCGGCAGGCGCGCAGGTGCGACGGGGAGGGCGTCGCCGTCGCCGTCTTCCCGGAGATGGGGCTGTGCGGCTACTCGATCGAGGACCTGCTGCTCCAGGACGCGCTGCTCGACCAGGTGGAGACGGCGCTCCAGGAGGTGGTGACGGGGTCGGCGCAGCTCCTGCCGGTCCTGGTCGTCGGCGCCCCGCTGCGGCACCGCAACCGGGTCTACAACTGCGCGGTGGTGGTGCACCGCGGCCGGGTCCTCGGGGTCGTGCCCAAGTCGTACCCGCCGAACTACCGGGAGTTCTACGAGCGCCGGCAGATCGCGGCCGGCGACGACGAGCGCGGTGGCGTGATCCGGGTCGGCGGGGAGTCGGTGCCGTTCGGCGTGGACCTGCTGTTCGCCGCCGAGGACGTACCGGGCCTGGTGCTGCACGCGGAGATCTGCGAGGACATGTGGGTGCCGGTGCCGCCGAGCGCCGAGGCGGCCCTGGCGGGCGCCACCGTCCTCGCCAACCTCTCCGGCAGCCCGATCACCGTGGGCCGGGCCGAGGACCGCAAGCTGATGTGCCGTTCGGCGTCCTCACGCTGCATCGCCGCGTACGTCTACGCGGCGGCCGGACTGGGCGAGTCGACCACCGACCTGTCCTGGGACGGCCAGACCATGATCTACGAGAACGGGGCGCTGCTGGCCGAGTCCGACCGCTTCCCGCTCGACGACCAGTTCGCCGTGGCGGACGTCGACCTCGACCTGCTGCGGCAGGAGCGGAGCCGGACGGGCAGCTTCGACGACAACCGGCGTACCCACACCGCCCGCACCGCCGATTTCCGGACCCTGTCGTTCCGGCTCGACCCGCCGGCCGGCGACCTGGGCCTGCGGCGGCGTATCGAGCGCTTCCCGTTCGTGCCCGCGGACCCCGACCGGCTGGCCCAGGACTGCTACGAGGCGTACAACATCCAGGTCGCGGGGCTCCAGCAGCGGCTCGCGGCGATCGGCGGCCCGAAGGTGGTCATCGGGGTGTCCGGCGGTCTCGACTCCACGCACGCGCTGATCGTCGCGGCCCGCGCGATGGACCGGGCCGGCCGCCCGCGCAGCGACATCCTCGCCTTCACCCTGCCGGGCTTCGCCACCAGCGACCACACCAAGGGCAACGCGCACGAGCTGATGCGCTCCCTCGGCGTCACCGCGGCCGAGCTGGACATCACGCCGACCGCCCGGCTGATGCTGAAGGAGATGGACCACCCCTTCGCGTCCGGCGAGCCGGTGTACGACGTCACCTTCGAGAACGTGCAGGCAGGTCTGCGCACCGACTACCTCTTCCGGCTCGCCAACCAGCGCGGCGGCATCGTGCTCGGCACCGGTGACCTGTCGGAGCTGGCGCTCGGATGGTCCACGTACGGCGTGGGCGACCAGATGAGCCACTACAACGTCAACTCGGGTGTACCGAAGACGCTGATCCAGCATCTGATCCGCTGGGTCATCGGCAGCCGCCAGTTCGGCGAGGACACCGACCGGACGCTCGCCGCGATCCTCGACACGGAGATCAGCCCGGAGCTGGTGCCGGGCGAGGAGATGCAGTCCACCGAGTCGAAGATCGGCCCGTACGCGCTGCACGACTTCACCCTCTTCCACGTACTGCGCTACGGCTTCCGGCCGTCGAAGATCGCCTTCCTGGCCTGGCACGCGTGGCACGACCCGGACGGCGGTGCCTGGCCGCCCGGCTTCCCCGAGGCCGAGCGGGTCGCGTACGACCTGCCGGAGATCCGGCG
This sequence comes from Streptomyces sp. NBC_00659, assembly GCF_036226925.1. Classification (NCBI taxonomy): domain Bacteria; kingdom Bacillati; phylum Actinomycetota; class Actinomycetes; order Kitasatosporales; family Streptomycetaceae; genus Streptomyces; species Streptomyces sp. NBC_00659. The sequence goes on from NZ_CP109031.1 coordinate 3,046,343, forward strand.
CTGGCTCGAGGTGTTCTGCCGCCGCTTCTTCGGGTTCGCGCAGTTCAAGCGCTCGGCCATGCCCAACGGGCCGAAGGTCTCGGCCGGTGGTTCGCTCTCGCCGCGCGGCGACTGGCGGGCGCCGTCCGACAGTTCGGCCCGCACCTGGCTGCGCGACCTGGCCCGCTTCGACCTCCCGGGGTCGGAGGGCTGACTTCCCCGGGGACGGATGACTCCCCGGGGACGGATGACCTCCCCGGGGCGCCCCGGCCGGTGCTACCGGCCGCGCGGGGCGAGCCGGTACGGCAGCCCGGCGGGGTGCCGCACCCCCGGGAGGGCGACGGCGCGCCGCCCGGGGCAGCGCCGTCGGGCGACGCCGTCAGGCGTCCTCACCGGTGCGCGTGTTCCGCGGGCGCGGGCAGGTGGGTGGCGACGAGGCGGCCGGGTGCCCCCGCGACCGCCGCCGCGCGGCGGCGGTCCACCGCGAGGCCTGCGGCGGCCACCGCGAGGCCCAGCACCGCGAGTCCCGCTCCGGCGAGGGCCGGAGAGGTCGCGCCGAAGCCCGCCGCCAGGGCGAGCCCGCCGATCCAGGCGCCGCCCGCGTTGGCCAGGTTGAACGCGGCCTGGTTGGCGGAGGACGCGAGGGACGGCGCGGCGGCGGCCTTCTCCATGACCATCAGCTGGAGGGGCGAGCCGGTGACGAAGGCGGCCGTGCCGAGCAGCACCACCGCCACCGCCGCGCTCCACTCGGTACGCATCAGCACCGGGAAGGCGGCCAGTACGGCCACCAGCGAGGCCAGGCCGCCGAACAGGGTGCGGCGCATCGCGTGGTCCGCGAGCCGCCCGCCGAGCAGGTTGCCGGCCGTGGCGCCGACCCCGAACAGCGCCAGCAGCAGCGTGACACTGCCGTGGGCGTATCCGGCGGCGTCGGTGAGCATGGGCGTGATGTAGCTGTACGCGGAGAACAGGGCCGCGAATCCGGTGACCGTCGTGCCGAGGGCGAGCCATACGGGCAGCGGGCGCAGGGCGGCGAGTTCGCCGCGCAGGCCGACGCCGGGGGTGTGACCGGGAGTCCGCGGGATCAGCAGGTACAGCGAGGCGATGGCGGCCACGCCGATCGCGCTCACCCCGAGGAAGGTGGCCCGCCAGCCCAGGTGCTGCCCCACGAGGGTGGCGGCCGGAACTCCGGCGATGTTCGCGACGGTCAGGCCGAGGAACATGAGCGACACGGAGCGGGCCTTGCGCTCGGGCGCGACCAGGCCGGTGGCCACGACGGCGCCGACGCCGAAGAACGCGCCGTGCGGCAGGCCGCTGAGGAAGCGGGCGGCGAGCAGCCAGTTCTCGCCGGGGGCGAGGGCGGAGAGCGCGTTGCCCGCGACGAAGAGGCCCATCAGGGCGATGAGGACCGTGCGGCGGGACATCCGGGAGGTGGCCGCGGCGAGCAGCGGGGCGCCGATGACGACGCCGAGCGCGTAGGCGGAGACCAGGTGTCCGGCCTCCGGGATGGATATGCCCAGGTCGCCCGCCACGTCGGGCAGCAGGCCCATCATGGCGAACTCGGTGGTGCCGATGCCGAAGGCGCCCACGGCGAGGGCGAGCAGGGCCAGAGGCATGAGAGGCCTTTCGAAGGAGCTGGGGCGAGCGGGACTCCGTACGGGCGCGGCGGTTCGCGGGAAGCCGCGCGGGTACGGGCGCGTCCGCGCACGGCGATGTGCGCGGGACACGGTCGGTGGAACACCGGCTATTAAGTTTAGCCGGTGAACAAAGTCTGCCGAGCCCAGTATTCCAGGAGGTTGAAAGGCGATTCCGGGCGGGTTAAGAGGCCGTGGCGTCCATCTTCACGCGGGCCGCGACCGGGAGGTGGTCGCTGCCGGTCGACGGCAGGGTCCAGGAGGCCACCGGCTCGATGCCCTTGACCATGATCTGGTCGATCCGGGCCATCGGGAACGAGGCCGGCCAGCTGAACCCGAAGCCGCTGCCCGCCGCGCCCTGCGTGGACCGCATCTGAGCGGTGACCGCGTTCAACGCCCGGTCGTTCATCGTGCCGTTGAGGTCGCCGAGCAGGACGACCTGCTTCAGGGGATCGTCGCCGATGGCCTCGCCCAGCGCGTTCGCGCTCTTGTCGCGCTGATGGGCGGTGAACCCGGCCTTCATCTTCACCCGCACCGAGGGCAGATGGGCCACGTACACCGCGACCCGGCCGGTCGGCGCCGTCACGGTCGCCCGCATGGCGCGCGTCCAGCCCAGCTTGATGTCCACCGGCCGGACGTCACCGAGCGGGTACTTGCTCCACAGTCCGACGGTGCCCTGCACCGAGTGGTACTTGTACGTCGACGCGAGCGCCTTCTCGTACACCGGCACCGCCGAGGCCGTCAGCTCCTCCAGGGCGAGCACGTCGGCGCCGGAGGCGGCCACGTCCTGGGCCGTGCCGGACGGGTCCGGGTTGTCGGCGTTGACGTTGTGGGTGGCGACGGTCAGATCGCCGCCCCCGCCGGTCTTGTCGGTGAGCAGTCCGCCGAAGAGGTTCAGCCAGACCGCGCCGGTCAGCAGCACGGCGATCAGGGCACTGGCGGACCTGCGCACGAAGGCGAGGAGCAGCAGCACCGGAATGAACACGCCGAGCCACGGCAGGAACGTCTCGGTGAGACTGCCGAGGTTGCCGATCCGGTTCGGGATCCGCGCGTGCGTCAGCATCACCAGGGCGAGCAGCAGCGCGAGGGCGGCGAGGATCAGTCCGCGCCGCCAGATGCCACGGTCGCCGCGCCAGCCGTCGAGCAGGCGCCGGAGCCGGGAATCTCTGCGCTCCGGCCCCCGGCCGTCGCTGCCCGTCTCCGTCATATACGCCTGCGCCATACCGTCGCCTCACAAAATGCCGTGCGCACCGTCTGCCCCTCGACTACGACCCTAGGGGATGTCCGGTGTGGTTCTCGCCGTCCAGGACGGCCGTACAGGCAAGGGGACGTACAACTTCGCGTTCGGAGTTCCGCATCCTGGCACAAGGTGCGGCCTCTGTGACGAAACGCGCACATTCACCCTGTCAGAAACAGCTCATGTCACGGCCGGGCGGGGCGCAGGCCCTCCAGCAGCGTGTCGACGATCTGTTCGGCGAGGCCCTCCGGGAGTTCGGTGTCCGGGCGCATGACGGAGCGGACGAGCATGGGGCCGACGAAGATGTCGTTGAGCAGCTCGATGTCGACGTCGTCGCGGAGTTCGCCGTTCTCCTGTCCGCGGCGCAGCACCTCGTGGCCCAGTTCGCGTCGCGGCGCTATGACCGTGGCGTCGTACGCGGCCCACAGTTTGGGGCTGCTCTTCATCTGCGCGTAGACGTTGTGCAGGATGGCCGAGGAGCGGCTGACGAGACCGCGGCGGCGCAGCGACTCCAGCAGGACGACGAGGTCGTCGCGCATGGAGACGCCGGGGAGTTCGGGGTCGGCGGGCTCGGCACCGCGCAGGACGTCGACGAAGAGTTCTTCCTTGCCGCTCCAGCGGCGGTAGATCGTCGCCTTGCCGACACCGGCGGTACGCGCCAGCCGCTCGATGGAGATGTCGGCGAGCGGAACCCCGTCCTCCAGGAGCTTCATCACGCCCTCGACGATGGCTCGTTCCACCGCCTCACTGCGGGGACGTCCCCTGCTGGGGCACACCTGCATGTCTCGGCTGTCCGCGAGGCTCACGTCGAACTCCGTTCCCATCGGCGACCAGGTGTCATTCTCCCCCGTTCACAGCGGTAACGGCACACCGCGCGACGCGCCCGCCGTGGACACCCCGGTCGAGGGTGCCCACGGTCGCGTACGCGCGTGTCAGTCCTGTCCGAGGTCGGCCGTCACCAGCTCGGCCTCCTTCTCGCCTTCCTGCTCGGCCGCCGGACGGCCGGGCAGGAACAGCGCGACGACCACCGCGCCGATGACCGCGACACCCGCGCCGCACAGGGCGGTGACGTGCATCGCGTGCAGGAAGGCGTCGTTCGCCGGGGTGACGAGGGCCTTGCCCTGCGGGCCGAGCTTGGCGGCGACACCGAGGGTGGCCTCGATGGACTCGCCCGCGGTGTGCCGCAGGGGGGCCGGGACGAGGGAGAGCTTGTCCTCGATGCCGTTGCGGTAGGCGGTGGAGAGCACGGAGCCGAGGACCGCGATACCGAGGGCGCCGCCGACCTGGCGGAAGGTGTTGCTCAGCGCGGACGCGGAGCCGGCCTTCTCGCGCGGCAGCGCCTGCATGATGACGACGCTGGTCGGGGTCATGATGTGCGCCATGCCGGTGCCCATCAGGAAGAAGATGACTTCGAGGAGCCAGATCGGGGTGTCCGCCTCCAGGGTGGCGAACGCGGCCAGCATCGCGGCGATCAGCACCAGGCCCGCCGTGCAGGTGGCACGGTTGCCGAAGCGGTCGACGACCAGCCGGGCGCGCGGCGCGAAGATGAGCTGGGCCACGGCCAGCGGCAGCATCAGCAGGCCGGTCTGCAGCGGCGAGTAGCCCCGCACGCTCTGGGTGTAGAAGACCGAGAAGAAGGTCACGCCCATCAGCGCGAAGAAGACCAGCGCGATGGCCGACATCGCCGCCGAGAAGACCTTGTTCCCGAAGTACGTGACGTCGATGGACGGGTGGTCGCTGCGCTTCTCGAACAGCACGAAGCCGATGAGGACGGCGAGTCCGGCGCCGATCGTCGCGAGGACCTGTGGGTCGGTGAAGTCGGCGAGCTGGCCGCCCTTGATGATGCCGTAGACGAGCAGGACGAGGCCGATGATCGAGAGGACCACGCCGACCGGGTCCAGGCGGCCCGGGTTCGGGTCGCGGGAGTCGGGGACCAGCCAGATCATCAGGCCGATCGCGAGCACCACGATGGGCACGTTGATCAGGAAGACCGAGCCCCACCAGAAGTGGTCGAGGAGCACGCCGCCGGTGATCGGGCCGATCGCGATGGCGAGGCCGACGCCGCCGGCCCAGATGCCGATGGCCTTGGGCTGCTCGTCGCGCTCGAAGACGTTCATGAGGATGGCGAGGGTCGCGGGCATCACGAAGGCGGCGCCGAGACCCATGAGCGCACGGAACGCGATGAGCTGGACGGGCGAGCCGGACTCGGCGGCCAGCGCGGAACCGATGCCGAAGACGGCCAGACCGGCGAGCAGCATCTTCTTGCGGCCGAGCCGGTCGCCGAGGAGGCCCGCGGTGAACAGGAGACCGGCGAAGACGAGCGTGTAGGCGTTGATGGCCCACTCCAGCTCGCCCTGGGTGGCTCCGAGCCCGGTGGGCGCGGGGGTCGAGATCGTCTTGATCGCGACGTTCAGGATGGAGTTGTCGAGCACCACGATCAGCAGGCTCAGCATGAGCGCGCCGAGGATCGCCCAGCGGCGCCGGTGCACCGCCTCGGGAACTCGTCGTTCGAGCGGAGGAGCGGAAGTTGTCATGACGACCACCTTAGAGGCATTTCGATACGGCACCGTCTCGTATCGAAATGCTTTACGCAGAACTTACGAAGAGACCTAGGGCTACGGACGGAGGCGGGGGAGGACGAGGAAAAGGCGGAGGGGAAGACGGAGGGGCGGGGTGGAGCGTGGCGTGAACGACATCGGGCCGGGCGGGCCCGGTCTAGCCTCGCGTAGCACGAAGTGTCACCATGGGGGGTGATCCGGGGACGCCGTCAGGGTGCCTCGAGATGACATAAGGAGCCGTTGCGATGACGCAGGTTTCGGCTGCCCAGAAGCAGCCTGCGGAGGGTGTCCTCAAGGCCGCCGGCAGCAGCAAGGCGCTGTACGGGGGCAAGAGCACCCGCCGTATCACGGTGCGCGACATCACCGCCGCCAAGGAGCGCGGCGAGAAGTGGCCCATGCTCACCGCCTACGACGCGATGACCGCGTCCGTCTTCGACGAGGCCGGCATCCCGGTCATGCTCGTCGGCGACTCGGCCGGCAACTGCCACCTGGGGTACGAGACGACCGTCCCCGTCACCATGGACGAGATGACCATGCTGTCCGCCGCGGTCGTCCGGGGCACCAGCCGCGCTCTGATCGTGGGCGACCTGCCCTTCGGGTCCTACCAGGAGGGTCCGGTGCAGGCGCTGCGCTCGGCGACCCGCCTGGTCAAGGAGGCCGGGGTGGGCGCGGTGAAGCTGGAGGGCGGCGAGCGCTCGCACCGCCAGATCGAGCTGCTGGTGGAGTCCGGCATCCCGGTGATGGCGCACATCGGCCTGACCCCGCAGTCCGTGAACTCCATGGGTTACCGCGTCCAGGGCCGGGGCGAGGAGGCCGCGCAGCAGCTGCTGCGGGACGCCAAGGCGGTCCAGGACGCGGGCGCCTTCGCCGTCGTCCTCGAACTGGTCCCGGCGGAGCTCGCCGCCGAGGTCACGCGCACCCTGCACATCCCGACCGTCGGCATCGGCGCCGGCGCCGAGACCGACGCGCAGGTCCTGGTGTGGACCGACATGCTCGGCCTGACCGGCGGCAAGATGCCCAAGTTCGTCAAGCAGTACGCCGACCTACGCGGCATCATGGGCGACGCGGCGAAGGCGTTCGCCGAGGACGTCGTCGGCGGGACGTTCCCACTGGAGGAGCACTCCGTCCACTGAGGCACCTCGGCCGCCGGGACCCGGGCCCTCTCGGCCGATGGACGCCGGGACCCTGGCCCTCGCGGCCGATGGGACGCCGAGTCCCTTGTACCTCCAAGACCTCCAAGACACCCGGGGGTCCCGAGACACCGAGCCACTGCGGCACCAGAGACAACCCGCCGATCTTCCCCCGTCGGCGGGTTGTCGCCGTTTTCGCATCCTGTCGGCGGGTTGTCGCCGTTTTCGCGTCCTGTCGGCGGGTTGTCGCCGCGTATGCGCGTTCTGTCGGCGGGTTGTCGCCGCATATCTGCGTCCTGTCGGCCGACTGTCGGCGACCTATCGGTAACGGTCGGATTCTGTAGGCGGCCTGTCGGTCGTTTGTCGGTGGCGCCTGGCACCTTGATGGACATGACGCGAATCGACAACACGCCCCGGCAAGCTGCGACCGGCCGCAGCGCCGTCACCGTACGGGGGCTGGTCAAGCACTACGGCGAGACCAAGGCGCTGGACGGGGTCGACCTGGATGTGCGCGAGGGCACCGTCCTCGGAGTCCTGGGACCCAACGGCGCCGGCAAGACCACCCTCGTCCGCTGCCTGTCCACCCTCATCACCCCCGACGCCGGAACGGCCACGGTCGCCGGCTTCGACGTGCTGAAGCAGCCCCGGCAGCTTCGCCGGGTGATAGGCCTCACCGGCCAGTACGCCTCGGTCGACGAGAAGCTCCCCGGCTGGGAGAACCTCTACATGATCGGGCGGCTGCTCGACCTGCCCCGCAAGGAGGCCCGCCGCCGCGCCGACGAGCTCCTGGAGCGCTTCTCCCTCACCGAGGCCGCCAAGCGCCCGGCGTCGACGTACTCCGGCGGTATGCGCCGCCGGCTCGACCTCGCCGCCTCGATGATCGGCAGCCCGGCCGTGCTGTACCTGGACGAGCCGACGACCGGCCTCGACCCGCGCACCCGCAACGAGGTGTGGCAGGAGGTCAAGCGCATGGTCGCCGACGGCGTCACCGTGCTGCTCACCACCCAGTACATGGAGGAGGCCGAGCAGCTCGCCTCCGAGCTGACGGTCATCGACCGCGGCAAGGTCATCGCCAACGGCCGGATCGACGAGCTGAAGGCCCGCGTCGGCGGCCGGACGCTGCGCATCCGCCCGGTGGACCCGCTGCAACTGCGCCCGCTGGCCGCCATGTTCGACGAGATGGGGCTCACCGGCCTCGCCACGACGATCGTGGACAGCGAGACCGGCAGCGTGCTGGTCCCGATCCTCAGCGACGAGCAGCTCACCGCCGTCGTCGGCGCGGTCACCGCCCGCGGCATCACGATCGCCTCCATCTCCACCGAACTGCCCAGTCTGGACGAGGTGTTCCTCTCCCTCACCGGCCACAAGGCCAGTGCCCCGCAGGACGAGACCCCCGCCCGCGCCTACGAGGAGGTCTCCGCATGAGCACCACCGTTGTCGAAGCCCCCCTCACCATCGAGGGCGACCCCCGCATCTCGCTCCGCGCGCACGCCCGCCACACCGGCGCGCTGATCCGCCGCAACCTGCTGTGGATCCGCCAGGACCCGGAGTCGATGTTCGACGCGATCCTGTTCCCGGTCATCTTCACGCTGCTGTTCGTCTACGTCTTCGGCGGCTCCATCGGGCAGTCGCTCGGCGGCGGACAGGAGGCGTACGTCCAGTACGTCGTGCCCGGCCTGATGGCCATGATGGGCATGAACATGGCCCAGGGAGTGGGCACCGGCTTCAACACCGACTTCAACTCCGGTGTCATGGACCGGTTCCGGTCCCTGCCGATCGGGCGCGGCTCGGTGCTGTTCGCCAAGATCGCGGTGGAAGTGATGCGGATGCTCATCGCGACCGCGGTCCTCATGGTCGTCGGCGTCCTGGTCGGCTTCCACATCACCAACTGGCCCGGCCTGTTCGCCTCCGTCGGCCTGTCGGCGCTCTTCGGCTCGGCCCTGATGTGGGTGTTCCTCACCCTCGGCGTGGTCATGAAGAGCGCGCAGTCCGTGCAGGCGATGGGCTTCCTGGTGCTGATGCCGCTCCAGTTCGGCTCGTCGATCTTCGCTCCGACCAAGTCGATGCCGGGCTGGCTGCAGAACTTCACCGAGTACAACCCGCTGTCCTCCCTCGCGGACGCGGCACGCGGGCTGATGGTGGGCGGTCCGGTCGCGCACGGCCTGTGGGTGACGCTCGCCTGGTCGGCGGCCCTCACGCTGGTGATGGCGCCCATCGCCATCCACAAGTTCCGCACCAAGAGCTGACGTCCGACGCACGGACCCGGCTCCGTCACCGGGGCCGGGGCGCGCCGGTTCGCGTCCGCGCCTCAGATGAGGGCGGTGGCCTCCTCCAGGGAGAGGCCACCGCCCTCCGCGTATGCCGCCTCGTACGCCGCGTCGCCGAGTACGGCCCGCGCGCCCGCCTCGGCCCGCTCGCGCACCTCGACCTCCATGGGACCGGCGAAGTGGCCCGGCGGCAGCAGGGCGTCCGCGGCGCCCAGCAGCCGGGCCGCGTCCGGGGCGCGACGGCCGCCGTCCAGTTCGCCGAGGGCGATGGCGGCCGTCGTCAGATGGGCGGAGGGCATGTGCGGCGCGATCATCCGCGACAGCCGGTCGGCGGACCGTTCCAGAGCCACGCGCACCTTGTCCAGGGCGCTCTCGCTCTGCCCCTCGATCGCGTCCAGCCAGGCTTCGATGCCGAGCATGAACCCGTCGAACAGGACGAAGGAGCCGGCCCCGAAGTCCTGTCGGAGCAGCCGTATCTGCTCACGCGCCTCATCGATCCGGCCACTGCGGCCGAGCCAGGTCGCGAGGAGGAGGTGGGCCGCCGGCATGGCCTCGTTGTGGGCGCCGTGTCCGTTCGCGAGGACGTCGCGGATCATCCGCTCGCCGCGCTCGGCCTCCCCCAGCTCCATGTACATGCAGCCGAGCCGGACGTCGAGCACGGCCGTCTGGGCGCGCGCGCCCAGACGCTCGGCGTACTTCCCCGCCTCCGCGTAGTCCGCGGCGGCGGCCCGGAAGTCGCCCTTGCGTTCATGGGCCTCCCCGCGCGCGGAGAGGGATTCGGCGGCGCCCCAGGCGTCACCGATGCGCCTGAAGAGCTCCAGCGCCTCGTCGGCGTCCACGGTGGCGTCGCCCGCCATGTCGGTGCGGTTGGCGAGGATGTTGGCGCGCATCTGGAGGGCGGTGGCCAGTTCCCAGTCGTAGCCGAGTTCGCGGCAGGTGTCGACCGTCTTGTTGATCACCTCGGTGAACCGCTCCATCGTGCCGGTGAGCAGCACGGCGTAGAACCAGAGGTAGCCGGGGGTGCGGCAGGTCTGCGGCATCCCGGGCTCGTAGGTCACGCTGATGGTACGGAGCTTCTCCTGGGCCTCCGGGGTCTGCCAGGCCCCCATGTCCATGTCCATATAGGCGAGATGGACGAGGTGGACGCCGCGCCGGGCCTCTCCGAGGACCTCCTCGCGCATCGGCGGCGGCGCGTCCGTGCAGCGCTCGTACAGCGGGACGGCCGGGCGCACGGGCGGCGCGAAGGGGTCGGGGCCGAGGCCCATCACCTCCATGGACCAGGCACGGGCGTCGACGCGCTGGTCGCGGATCTGCCAGTACCAGGCCAGCGAGAGGACCATGCACAGCGCCTCCTGCTCGTCGCGTTCGGCGACGGCGTGCCGCAGGGCGGTGCGCAGGTTCTCGTACTCGCGCTCGATGACGTCGATCGCGGCACGCTGTCCGGGGCCGCGCAGCAACGGGTCGGTGGTGCGGGCGAGTTCGCGGTAGTACGTGAGGTGGGCACGCTCGGTGGCCTCGCGGGCGCCGGACCCGTCGAGGCGTTCGCGCGCGTACTCGGCGACGGTCTCCAGCAGCCGGTAGCGCATCTCCAGGTCCGCTTCGCCCGAAGGGGCGGCGACGACGAGGGACTTGTCGACGAGCGAGCCGAGGACGTCCAGCGCGGCGGGACCGCAGACGGCCTCGGCGGCGGCGAGGTCGCAGCCGCCCGCGAACACCGACAGCCGCCCGAGGGTGTCCCGTTCGGTCTCGTCGAGCAGGTCCCAGGACCAGTCGACGACGGCGCGCAGGGTCTGCTGCCGGGGCAGCACGGTACGGCTGCCCGAGGTCAGCAGCCGGAACCGGTCGTCGAGCCGGTCGGCGATCTGGCGCGGGGTGAGCATCCGCAGCCGGGCGGCGGCGAGTTCGATGGCGAGCGGGAGGCCGTCGAGGCGCCGGCAGATCTCGGCGGCCGCCCCGGGGTCGTCCTCGACACGGAAGCCGGGCCGGGCCGCGGCACCCCGGTCGGCGAGCAGCCGCAGTGCGACGGGCTCCGGCAGCGGGTCCACCGGGCGCAGCAACTCCCCCGGCACACCGAGGGGTTCACGGCTGGTGGCGAGCACGGTCACACCGGGACAGCGTTCCAGCAGGGCCTCGGCGAGGTGCGCGGCGGCGTCGACGACATGTTCGCAGTTGTCGAGGACGATCAGCATCCGGCGCTTGGCGCAGTGTTCGGTGAGCCGGGTGAGCGGGTCGTCGTGCCGGTCGGCCACGGCGCGCATCTCCTCGGCACCGGCTCCGCGCAGGACGGTCTCGCGGGCGCCGACGGCGGTCAGTACGGCCTCGGGCACGGCCTTCGGGTCGTCCACCGGGGCCAGTTCGGCCAGCCACACCCCGTCCCGCAGGGTGGGGGCCAGGGCCTCGGCCGTCTCCTGCGACAGCCGTGTCTTGCCCGCGCCGCCGGGCCCGAGCAGGGTCACGAGCCGGGCGGTCGCGAGATCGCCCTGGATGGCATCGATGTCTTTCTCACGTCCCACGAAGGAGGTGAGCCGGGCACGGAGGTTGCCGGGGGGTGGTGACACGGGGCGGGCACGCCGCTCGACGAGGTCGTGGTCGACCCCCGTGGAGCGAGCCTCCGCGCCTTGCGTGTGCGCCCCGTCGCCGACCCCGGCCGGGCGGAGCAACTCCCCGTACAGGGACTGCAGCTCCGAGCCGGGGTCGGATCCCAGGCGATCGGCCAGCACTTGTCGTACGTCCTCGTACGCGGCCAGGGCCTCCGCCGTGCGGCCCGCTTCGCGCAGAGCGCGGAGACGCAGGACCTGGAGGGGCTCGTCCAGGGGGTGGGCGTCGCACAGGGCGGTCAGTTCGGGAAGGGCGGATTCGGCGTGTCCAAGGGCCAGCGCCGCGGTGAGGCGAGCGTGCCGGGCGTGCAGGTGCCGGGTTTCCCAGTGGGCTGCTTCAGCTGTGCGGTCGGGCAGGTCCGCGAGGGCGGGGCCGCGCCACAGAGCCAGGGCGTCGTCGAGGATGACGGCGGCCTTGGCCGGGTCCCCGTCGGCGGCGGCCCGGCTGCCTTCACCGGCGAGTCGCTCGAAGCGGTGCAGGTCGACGTCGTCGGGCGCGGCTTCGAGCCGGTAGCCGCCGTCGGCCGAGGCGACGGAGTCCGCGCCGATGGCCCGACGCAACCGCCCGACCAATGCCTGCAGCGCTCCCGTCGCGTCGGTGGGCGGGTCGCCGTCCCACACCTCGTCGACCAGGACGGCTGCGGAAACCGTCCGTCCGGGCCGCAGCGCGAGAACGGTCAGCAGGGCACGCAGCCGCGCCCCGCCGACCGGGACGGGCGTGCCGTCGGGGCGGAGTGCCTGGGTGGTGCCGAGAATGCGGTAGCGCACGGGGTCCATTGTCTCCGGTGGCGTCAGGTGCGGGAGCCGGGTACGTACAGTTCGGCCAGGACTCCGGCCCGGCCCTCGCCGAACCACCTGGGGCTGCGGTCCACGGCCTCCGACGAGCGCGACGCGGGCACCGGCTCCCGGGTGCGCGAGCCGGGCGCGGTCTCCGCGAAGTCCTGGTGCACCAGGTGGATCGTACGGACCGTGCCGGTCGTCCCGGGCCACCGGGCACCGTGCCGCTCGACGGTGAGCAGACCGCTCCTCGCGACCCGTCGGCCGGGACCCGGCCCCGACCCGTCACGGCCCGAGCCGGTACCAGTACCGGTACCAGTACGAGTGCCGGCGCTCCTGCCCCTGCTCCTGCTGCCACCGTCCGTGTCCGCGGCGTCGTCGTCGGGATCACTGCGCAGGGCGACGACCAGGCCGTCGTCCGCGCGCAGCACCCGGATCTCGGCTCCGTCGTCGCGCACGTACTCCGGCGTCGCCGTGATCGCGCTGAGTGCCCCGGACCAGCCGCCGCCGAGCGTCGCGCCCCCTTCGTCCAGCAGGAGCGGCCAGGTCACCTCGTCCCCGACCGAGAAGGGGGTGCCGCAGCACTCCATCTGCCAGTCCGCGTAGAACACCCGCCACAGCCCCATTCCCCCAGCCTCTCCGGAACCGATGCCCCATGGCGAGACGTTTTCCGCATGAGCCCGGTACGGTCGGGCAGTCTCCAGCACACGATCGTCGGCCGAGCCAGTCCAGGGAGCCCCATGACCACCGTCGCGACCCGCCGCAGTGACCGGAGGATCAGCCCCGTCTTCGTCGGCATCGTGGCCGTCATGGGGGTGACCGGCTGGGCGGCGTGGACGGGCTTCGCCGAGCAGCCCGGCGTGGCCGTGTTCCTCTTCGTGACAGCGGCCTGGGTCGTCTCCCTCTGCCTGCACGAGTACGCGCACGCCCGCACCGCGCTGCACAGCGGCGACATCTCGATCGGCGCCAAGGGCTATCTGACCCTGAACCCTCTGAAGTACACGCACGCGCTGCTGAGCATCGTGCTGCCGCTGCTCTTCGTGATCATGGGTGGCATCGGTCTGCCGGGCGGCGCGGTCTTCATCGAGCGGGGCCGTATCCAGGGCCGCTGGAAGCACAGCCTGATCTCGGCGGCGGGCCCGCTGACGAACGTGCTGTTCGCCGTCGTGTGCACGGCCCCGTTCTGGCTGCACGCCCTGGACGGCGTCCCCCCTGCCTTCCGCTACGCGCTGGCGTTCCTCGCGCTGCTCCAGGTCACGGCCGCGATCCTGAACTCCCTGCCGGTCCCCGGCCTGGACGGCTACGGCGTGATCGAGCCCTGGCTGTCGTACGGCGTCCGCCGTCAGGTCGAGCCCTTCGCGCCGTTCGGGCTGCTCGCGGTGTTCGGGCTGCTGTGGATCCCGGAGGTGAACCAGGAGTTCTTCCGCCTGATCGACGCCGTCCTGGGCGGCCTGGGCATCGACGGCCGGGACACCGACTGCGGACAGTGGCTCTACCGCTTCTGGGAGTCGAACAGCGACGTCTGCCTGCGGTCCTCCTGACAGGGCGGGGGGCGGGGGGCGGGAACCCACGTCCCCGGCATGTCCCCGGCCGCCGGGCCCTGCCCAGCGGCTATGCCCTGTCCGGAAGCTACGCCCTGCCCCGCCGTGCGTAGTACCAGGTCATGTTCGACGACAGGCCCGCCAGCAGCACCCACACGATGCCCAGCCAGCTGCCCTGGACGAACGAGACGACGGCCGCGGCCACGGACAGCACACAGACGGCGAGGGCGTAGAGAGCGAGGCGGGGCATGGGGTCGGCTCCTGTCGGGGGGACACTGCTTCGGCACCAGTGTCCCCCACGGGAGCCGGAGCGTGGCGCACCCCCCGGGCCCCGCCGTCGACCGGGACGGCGACTCTAGACGTCCGTCACCCGCAGGCCCGCGTGTGCCTTGTAGCGCCGGTTCACCGAGATCAGGTTGGCGACCAGGGCCTCGACCTGATGGGCGTTGCGCAGCCGGCCGGAGAAGACGCCCCGCATCCCGGGGATGCGGCCGGCGAGGGCCTGGACGATCTCGACATCGGCGCGCACCTCGCCGAGGACCATCACATCGGTGTCGATCTCCTCGATCTCCGGGTCCGCGAGCAGCACGGCGGAGAGGTGGTGGAAGGCCGCGGTGACCCGGGAGCCGGGCAGCAGGGCGGCGGCCTGTTCGGCGGCGCTGCCCTCCTCCGGCTTCAGCGCGTACGCGCCCTGCTTGTCGAAGCCGAGCGGGTTGACGCAGTCGACGACGAGCTTTCCGGCCAGTTCCTCGCGCAGCGATTCGAGGGTCTTGCCGTGGCCCTCCCACGGCACGGCGACGATCACGATGTCGCTGCGCCGCGCGGTCTCCGCGTTGTCGGCGCCCTCCACACCGTTGCCGAGCTCCTCGGCCGCGGCCCGCGCGCGGTCGGCGGCGCGCGAGCCGATGATCACCTTCTGCCCCGCCTTGGCGAGACGGTAGGCGAGGCCCTTGCCCTGCGGACCGGTGCCGCCGAGCACGCCGACAACGAGCCCGGACACGTCGGGCAGGTCCCAGGGGTCCTTGGCGGGGGCCTTCTGTGCACTGTCAGTAGAGGTCATGGGCCGACTTTACGTGCGCGGGCCGCGCCAGGACGTCCGGGTCGGCCGAGCGCCCGGGGTGAGGACGGTCACCCGAGCGCGGTCACCGGGAGGCGCCGGAAGGTGATCGTCTCGTACGCGCCGAAGTCGCCCGTCTCGTAGAGGAGTCCGACCGTCGTGGTGTCGACGCGGACCAGATCGGAGTACGCGGCGGGCAGCCCGTCCACCGTGAGCGCGGACCGCCAGGTGGTGCCGCCGTCGGCCGAGGCGCGGACCGTCATCAGGGCGCGCAGATCCGGGTCCGCGGGACCGGAGTACAGGAGCAGGTCCGGGTCGCGGAGCTGGAGCAGGCTGCCCTGGACGACCGGGGTGACCAGGCCGGCCTGCGGGCGGAAGGGCTTGACCAGGGTTCTGCCGCCGTCGAGGGAGTGGGCGTCGGCGCGGTTGCCGGGGGACGGGGAGTCGTTGCGGGTGTTGAAGTAGACGCGGCCGTCCGGGAGTTCGGCGGCGGTGGTCTCGTTGACGTTGACGTATCCGTTGGTGTTCTCGTCGAGGTAGCCGAGGTACCAGGTCGCCCCGCGGTCGTCGCTGAGCAGACAGTGCCCGCTGTTGTACTTCGCCTCGGTGCCGTTGTCCGTGCCGGTGGGCGGCAGGGTGTGGTTGCCGGGGACCACCACCCGGCCGGAGCCGAGCTGGAGCGCGTGCCCCGGTGTCGTGGCGTACCAGCGCCAGCCCGCCTTCTTCACCTGTGCGGTGATCTCCTTGGGAGCGGACCAGGTGCGTCCGTCGTCGTCGCTGTGCTGCACCCATACGCGCCGCCCGTCGGCCGCCTTCACCTTGCCGCGCAGCAGGGCGTCCTCGGTGGCGGCGGCGGCGCTGCGCACGTGGACGAGCAGGACGCGGCCGGTGTCGAGGGTGACGGGCGCCGGGTTGCCCGCGAGGTTGGTCCCGTTGTTCGCGACGACCTGGAGCGGGCCCCAGGTCCGGCCGCCGTCCGCGGACCGCTTGAGCACGATGTCGATGTGCCCGTGGTCCCTCGCGGAGCCGACCCGGCCCTCGCAGAAGGCCAGCAGTGTGCCGGTCCGGGTGGCGACGACGGCGGGGATCCGGAAGCTGGCGTAGCCCTCGCGCCCGGCACGGAAGGGGACGCTCACCGCGGTATCGGTGCCGGTCGCCGTGCCCGTACCGGGGCCGGTCGTGCCGTCCGTACCGGGGCCGGTCTCTGCGCTCGACTGTGTCATGGCCGGGCTCCCTGCTGCGGTCGCTCATGGGGTCGGTGGTGTGGACTTCTGCCCAACTTGGGCGAATTCGTGGTGAACTCCGGGTCACGAGTGGCCCGTTGCGGCAGGATGCGGCCATGGATGCCGTACGGGTCGCGTTGCTGCGCGAAGTGCTTGCCGGGACCGAATGGCTGGGTGCGACAAGGCGGTTCGGGGGAACGCTGCGGGGGTCCGTGGTGTCGCACGGCGGCGGTCTGCTGCTGGTGGGTTCCGAGGCGTACGAGCCCTGGCACCTCGCGGCACACCTCGTGGACGAGGCGGCCTGGTCGGGGACGCCGGAGCTGTCGCCGACGCTGGTGCGGCACGGGGCGCGGCAGTCGGATCCGGCCCACCTCGCGGTGGGCCTCGGACGGATCGAGGCGGCCCGGCGCGGCGAGACGCTGCTCGTGGTGGCGCCGGACGTTCCCGGGGACGCGCTGCTGGAGCGGGTGCACGGCGCCCGGCGGGCCGGGGCGACGGTACTGGCCCTGTCCCACGGGGAGGGCGAGTTGCCGGCGCTGGCCCACGAGTCGCTCGCGGTGCCGCCGGACCCCGAGCTCGACCTCGACACCGTGCAGCATCTGGTCAGCGCGGCTGCCGGGGAGAACGCGCTGCCCTCGCCCCGGGGCCGCCACCGCTTCCGCGACCGCCTGTCCCGACTCGCGGACCAGTTGACGGCCCCACCGTCGCACCGGTGGTAGCGGGCCCTCCCCCGCCCTCTGCCCCTTCCCGGCGAGGCTGACGGGTCGGCCGGGGCCGACAGGGCGGGCGCCCGGCGCCGCTGGAAGCACCGTGGCCGACGCGGGGTCGTCGGCCCCGTCGGCCAGTCCTCGCACGCGGCGGCGAACCCGTCCCTGCGGTCCATCGTCGAGGTCGGGCGCTACGGGTGGAGCCGCAAGGAGCTCCTGGGCGTTCCGCGCGGACGGAGGGGATCCCGCGCCCGCACCTCCGGTGACCGCGTCCCGACGAGCGCGTACGAGGGTCCGCCCAGGCGCACCCCTGGCCCCGCCTCGGCGGTCAGCCGTCGGCCGTCCCGGAACCCGGTGCCGCGGCCGGCCGGGGCGCCCGCCTCAGTCGTCCTCGGCGTCCGGCGCCTTGCCCGACGCGTCGTGCCACTTCGGGTCGGTCTCCCATTCGAGGTTCCGCTCCCGCGCGAGGTCCATCGCGTGTTCGGCCTCCCCGCGGGTGGCGTACGGGCCGAAGCGGTCCTTGGCGGGGCACTCGGGCCCCTCCTCGACCTTCTTGTGCTCCAGGCAGTAGTACCACTCGCCGGGCTTGCCGACCGTCCGCTTCTTGAACAGGGCCATCACCAGCTCCTTTCGCCAGGGACATGTTCCCCCATGCCCGCTGGTTAGACTCGCTGTCATGTCTGGCCAGTCGCTGCTCGTACCAGGGGAGCTTTCTCCCACCCGCCCCGTGCCGGGAAACATCAGGCGCCCCGAGTACGTGGGAAAGCCCGCCCCCACGCCGTACACCGGACCGGAGGTGCAGACGCCCGAGACGATCGAGGCGATGCGTGTCGCCGGGCGGATCGCCGCGCGGGCGATGGCCGAGGCCGCCAAGCTCATCGCGCCGGGTGTGACGACGGACGAGCTGGACCGGGTGGCGCACGCGTACATGTGCGACCACGGCGCCTACCCCTCGACCCTCGGCTACCGCGGCTTTCCCAAATCGCTGTGCACCTCGGTCAACGAGGTCATCTGCCACGGCATCCCCGACTCCACGGTGCTGCGCGACGGTGACATCGTGAACCTCGACGTGACGGCGTACATCGGCGGTGTGCACGGCGACAACAACGCGACCTACCTGGTCGGAGACGTCGACGACGAGTCGAGGCTCCTCGTGGAGCGGACCCGGGAGTCGCTCGACCGCGCGATCAAGGCGGTCAGGCCGGGACGGCAGATCAACATCATCGGGCGCGTCATCGAGTCGTACGCGAAGCGCTTCGGGTACGGGGTCGTCCGTGACTTCACCGGGCACGGGATCAACTCCTCGTTCCACTCCGGGCTGATCGTCCCGCACTACGACAACCCGCAGGCGACCACCGTCATGCAGCCCGGGATGACCTTCACCATCGAGCCCATGCTCACGCTCGGCACGCACGACTACGACATGTGGGACGACGGATGGACCGTCGTGACGAAGGACCGCAAGCGCACGGCCCAGTTCGAGCACACCCTCGTCGTCACGGCGAGCGGCGCGGAGATCCTGACCCTGCCGTAGCCGCCCGGAGTTCCCGGAACCACTGAGACCCGCCCTGTCCACAGGGCGGGTTTTTCCATGTGGGCGCGGCCCGCGATCGGGGTACGGTTTTACCGACAGCACGTCGGGAAGAGTATTGACTTAGGTAAGCCTAACCATAGAAGATTCGACTGATCTCACAACGGGCTCTCGCCCTTCCTCATCGGCTCCGGAGGCCCCATGAACGCGTCGGACACGTCGGACACGCTGAGCGCGCCGGACACCACGGACCCGGCGGGCACACCCTTCTCGACGCTCATCCGCACCGCGTCGCACGAACAGCACACCGAGGCGGAGACCTCGACGTTCATGAGCGACCTCCTCGGCGGCCGGCTCGGCGTCGAGGCGTACGCGCGCTACACGGAACAGCTGTGGTTCGTGTACGAGGCACTGGAGGCGGGGACCGAGCGGCTGGCCGCCGATCCGGTGGCCGCGCCGTTCCTGCGGCCCGAACTGCTGCGCCGCACGGCTCTGGAGCGCGACCTCGCCCATCTGCGGGGCCCGGACTGGCGGGATACGCTCAGCGCGCTGCCCGCGACCCGCGCGTACGCGGACCGGGTCACGGAGTGCGCCCTCGCGTGGCCGGGCGGCTATGTGGCCCACCACTACACGCGCTACCTGGGCGACCTCTCCGGCGGCCAGATCATCCGCGGCAAGGCGGAGCGGACCTGGGGCTTCAGCCGCAAGGGCGACGGGGTCCGCTTCTACGTCTTCGAGGACATCTCCAACCCGGCCGCGTTCAAGCGGGAGTACCGCGAGCTGCTGGACGGGGTCCGGGCCGACGATCTGGAGAAGCAGCGGATCGTGGCGGAGTGCAAGCGGGCGTTCGCCCTGAACACCGGGGTGTTCAGGGCCCTCGGCGAGGAGTTCCCGCTGACCGCCTGAGGGTTCGCCCCGGGCGCGGGGTCAGCACCCGGGCCCCAGCCGCCGGAATGCTCCGGGCCCGTGTCCCCGGGTTCCCCCGGCGCGGGGGAACCACCCGGTCCGTACGCCTACGGGCCGGTGGGGGCCGATCGCGCAGTTCCCCGCGCCCCTGAAGGGCGCGGGCGCGGCCGCCCCGGCCGGCACCGCTTCAGCGTTCCAGGTGGACCCTGCCACCCATCTCGACCCAGTCGCCCGGCTGCGGTGCGGTGAGGATCTGCGAACCGACGCCCTGGGTGATGTTGAGGGCCCGGCCGAGCTGCTGGGTCAGCAGCATCGCCGCCGCTCCGGTGGCCTCGTCCTCCTCGATGCCGTCGTTGCGGCCGGGAAAGGCGCGGGCCCTCACTCGGCCGGCGGCCTCGTCCTCCCAGGCCCAGGCATAGATCCACTCGCCCGACGGCGGCACGGCCAGCGCTTCGACCTCGGCCGCGGTCCCGTGCCGCCGCAGCGTCCTCGGCGGCGCCCACTCGGCCCGCGCCTCGATCCAGCTGAACTCGCCGTCCAGCCGGACTCCCACCACACCGGCGGGTGTGACCAGTTCGGGCACGTCGAGCAGCCATCCCACCCCGACGCACGGATGTCCGGCGAACGGCAGCCGCAGCGAAGGGGTGTAGATGTCGATGACCCCGCGCTCGGGGTCGTCGACGAACACGGTCTCGCTGAAGCCGAGTTTCGCGGCGAGCTCCTGCCGTTCGGCGCGGTCCGGCATCACCGAGCCCTCGCGCACGACACCGAGCTCATTGCCATACCCGCCGCCTGGTCCGCAGAAGACCCGCAGCACGTCGTAGTCAGTCACTCCGGCATTCAAACATTCATCCGCCTGGTCGGTGACCCACAAGACCGGACCGCCCGCCTCCGGAAGCTCCCTGATCATCGGGAACGCTGTCGGTGGCGGGCGGTCCGGTCCGCCGGTCCGGACGGGAACGCGTCCGGACCGGTTTCCGACGGATCAGGCGTTCTGCCGCCGTCGCATGGCGACCACCACGCCGGCGCCCGCCGCGAGGGTCACCGCGGTCGCGGCTCCCAGAGCGCCGACCGGTACCTCCGACCCCGTCGAGGCCAGGGCACCGCTCACACCGCCCGTCGTGGACCCGGTCGTCCCCGCGCCGCCCGTGGTGCCCGACGACGTACCGGAGCCGTCCGAGCCCGAGCCGGAACCCGAGCCGGAACCGGAGCCCGACCCGCCGTTCCCGTCCGGCAGTTCGGCGTCGTCGCTCAGCGCCACCGAGAGGCCGACCGGGTCCAGCTCGGTGCCCTCGGCGTAGAAGCCCCCGAAGGCCTCCGCGCCGGCCTTGGTGAGCTTGGCGGTCACTCCGTCGAGAGTGATCACGTCGTCCTGCGCCGTCAGGCCCTCGGTGTCCGTGCTCAGGTCCGCGAGGACGACGTCGTCGGAGGTCTTGCCGAGGCTGTCGACGTCGGCGGTCAGCTCGCCGGAACCGCCGTCGAGTTCCACGCCGAGGTCGCTGAGGGTGAGGTCGAGGCCGTAACTGCCGTTCGCCTCATGGCCCTTGAAGTTGACGGCGCCCTCGAAGGAGGCCGAGAGCGTGTCGGCGTCGGTGTCATAGGTGCCGGTGGCGTCCGTGAAGGTGAAGGCGCCGTTGCCTGCGGCCTGCGTGGCGCCGCCGGACACGGTGATCTTCCCCTGGGCGGCACCGTCCACGACGTACGTACGGAAGGACTGCTTCACACCCCAGCCGAGCGTGCCGTCCGCTATCTCGCCCCGGGCGGGGGCGCCGGTCCCGGAGGCCGAGGCGGTCGGGCTCGCACTCTCCGAGGCCGGGTCCGAGGACGACGGGGACGCCGAGGAGGAGGACGAGGGTGACGCGGAGGCCGAGGCGGACGTGGACGTGGACGAGGTCGGCTCCGGGGACGCCGAGCCGGTCGCGGTCTCGGTCGGGGTCGCGGTCGGCGTCTGCGTCGGGGCCGGCTTCTGCGTCACGGAGAGCGGATCGCCCGCGGCGCCCTCGTAGCCCGCGCTGCCGAGGACGGTCGCCGCCTCCTTCGTCAGCCTGGTCTCCATGTCCGTCATCGTGCGGGTCACGGTGACATCGGCGAGCGGGACGTCCTCCCGGATCGTGCCGCCGCTCGTGACATCGGCGGTGATCTCCGCCGCCGCGCTGTCGAACTTCACGTCGGACAAGGTGAGTTCGAAGCCGTGCAGCTTGGAGGCGATCTTCAGACTGCCCGCGAAGCCGAGCCGTACGGCATGGGTGCCGGAGTCGTACGTCCCGCTGCCGTCGGTGAAGGTGAACGCGCCGTTGCCGTCCGCCTGCGTCGCCCCGCCGGACGGGGTGAAGGTCCCGGCCGCCATCCCGGTCACGTACGAGCGGTAGGACTGCTTGATCCCCCAGGTCAACTCGTAGTCCTTGAGCGGCGCTTCGGCGGCGGACGCGCTGGTCACGGCGAAGGCGCCGGCCCCCAGGGCGACCGCGACGGCGGCGGCGAGTGCGAGAGGGCGGTGGCGATGGGCGGCCATGGTCGTGGGTCTCCTCGGGGATGGGCGTCCTGCGCCGGGGCGCGGGGATCGGTGGAGTACGGGGAACGAAGTGGGGTGGACGGGGAGTGGTTCGGGGGGTGCGTCGGGGTGGGGGGCGAGCCGGCGTCGGGGGTCGGTTGGGGGTGTGTCGGGGGTGAGGGTGGGTCGGGTCAGTCGGTGGGCGTGCGGCGCCTGCGGACGACGCCGAAGGCGACCGCGGCCGCGAGCAGCGCTCCGAGGGCTAGGGCGACCGGCAGGGCCGATCCGCCGACGGGGCCGCCGCTCGCGGTGTTCTCGGCACGGGGCGCAACCTTCGCGTCGGGCGCCCGCGACGCGCGCGGCGTGGGCGAGGGGGACGCGGACTCGCCGAGGTCGGGCAGGGCGGGGAGCCGTGCGTCGTCCGTGAGGGCGATCGAGAGGGTCACCGGGTCCATGCGCGTGCCGGCTCGGTAGACCCCGCCGAACGCCTTGGCGCCACGGGCCGTCAACGTGCTCGGCACCTCGGTGAGTTGGAGCAGTCCGCCCTTCGGCTTCATGCCCTTGGCGGAGAAGGTCACGAGCGGGACCTTCTTCCCGGTGAGGTCCGCGCTCGCCACATCGGCGTAGAGCGTGCCTTCGCCGTCCTCGACGGTGACCCGCACTCCGCCGAGCCCGAGGTCGAGCCCCTGCCGGCCGGTGAAGCGCAGTGCCCCGTCGAAGGCGGCCGTCAGGACGTGCTTCTTCCCGTCGTACGTGCCCTCGCCCGCGGGGAACCGGAAGAGCGCGCCGCCGTCCTGGGCCCCGGAGGTCAGCGTCCACTTCCCGCCGGCGACGGGCCCGGTGACGTACTCGCGGAACGTGCGGCGCACCCCCCAGTCGACGGCTCCGTCCTCGATCGCGTCCGCCTTCGCTCTCCCGGCCTTCTTCGCCGGGGACTTGGACGGCTTCGCGGTGGGCGTGGCCGACGGCCCGGCCGGGGCCAGGACGTCCGCCTCCAGGCTCACGGGATCGAGTGCCGTGCCCGCCGCGTAGTAGCCGGCGAAGGACCGGGCGCCCTGTGAAGTGAGCCTGGCCGGAAGGTTGTCGAGCCGGACGGCGGTGCCGCCGCCCTTCATGTCGATGCCGCCGAGGGAGAGAGCGGCGAAGGGCACCCCCCTGGACGTCGTGACCGTCCCGGTGCCCTTCGCCTTGCTGGTGATGTCGACGTAGAGGGTGCCGCCACCGCCGGTGATGCGGACGACGGGACGGCTGATCGTGAGGTCGAGTTCGTAGCCGCCGCCGCTCTTGCGGTGTCCGACGAAGCGGACTCCGCCGGAGTAGGCGGCGGTGAAGGCGCCCGTGTCGCCGTCGTAGGAGCCGGTGGCGGAGTGGAAGCGGAACTGGCTCGCGCCGACCGTGGCCGCGCCCCCGGTGAGGGAGTAACTCCCCTTCGCGACGGGCCCGGTGACATAGCTCTGGAAGGACGACTTGATGCCCCAGTCGAGCCGGCCGCCCCGCACGGTGCGGCTCGCCGCGTGGGCGGTCGTGGCGGTGAGCAGGGCCCCCAGCACGGCCACGCAGACCACGGCGGCCCCCAGGGCCCTCGAACGCGCGGTCATGGGTGTCCTCCGGATTCCGGGGTCCGGAGAACCCCTGGCGACTTAGGTAAGGCTAACCTAAACTATCGACCGGACGTGCTGGAAGAGGACCGAGAGGAACAACGGGACAGTGCAACGCTTGCGCACACGACTGGCGGGGGCGCTGCTGTCCGCGCTCGCCCTCACCCTGACCGGATGCGGGGGCTCCGCCGGCCCCGCGCCGACGGCGGCCACCGGAGCCTCCGGGACGAACGGATCGGACGGCACCGACCGGGTCGAACCCCTGGCGTCCCCCGGCAAGCCCCGACTCCCGGTCACGGTGCGGTCGTTCGGCGGACCGCGGACGACCGTCGAGAAGGCCGACAGGATCGTCCCCCTGTCCGGCAGCCTCAGCGAGATCGTCTTCACGCTCGGGCTCGGCGACCGGGTCGTCGCCCGCGACATCACCGCCACCTTCGACCAGGCCAGGGAACTGCCGGTCGTCACCCGCAACCACGACGTCTCCGCCGAGAGCGTGCTCTCCCTCCACCCCGACCTCGTCCTCGCCGAGTCGACGACCGGACCGGACGAGGCGATGGAGCAGATCCGCGACGCCGGTGTCCCCGTCCTGGTCGTCGCCCCCGCGCGCGGCCTCGCCGACGTGGGCCCGCGCATCCGGACGGTCGCCGACGCCCTCGGCGTACCGGCGGCGGGGAAGCGGCTGGCACAGCGGTCGCAGGACCGGATCGCCGCCGTGCGCAAGGCGATTCCGCCGCACGCCGACCACCCGCGCGTCGCCTTCCTCTACCTGCGCGGCTCCGCCTCCGTCTATCTCATCGGCGGCCGCGGCTCGGGCGCGACCTCGCTGCTGGAGGCGGCGGGGGCGGTCGACGCGGGCGCCGAGTCGGGCCTGGACAAGGACTTCACCGCCATCACCACCGAGGCGCTCGTCCGGGCCGCGCCCGACGCGATCCTCGTGATGTCCAAGGGCCTCGCGTCCGTCGGCGGAACCGACGGGCTCGTCAAGATCCCGGGGGTGGCACAGACCCCGGCCGGCACGAAGCGCCGGGTGGTGTCCGTCGAGGACGGGGTGCTTCTCAACTACGGCCCGCGCACGGACCAGGTACTGCGCTCGCTGGTACGGCAGTTGTACGGGGACGCCCGATGACCGCCCTCGACCGCCCGGCGTCCGGGGCGCCCGCCGAACCGGTCACCGGCGAGGCCGTCACCGCTCCCGTGCGCGGGCGGGCACACGGCACCCCCTGGCTCCTGACCGCCGGGCTGCTCGCCGCCCTGCTCGTCCTGGTCCCCGTGGCCGCCGGGCTCGGCGCGTACCCCATCCCCACCGGGGACGTGCTGGCCTCCGTCGCGCACCGCGCCGGTCTCGGGGGCGCCGCGCTGGACCGGGTCCCGGAGTCGGTCCTGTGGGACGTGCGCTTCCCGCGGATCGTGCTCGCGCTGCTCATCGGCGCCTCGCTGGGCTGCGCGGGCGCTCTGATGCAGGGCGTGTTCGGCAATCCGCTGGCCGAACCCGGCGTCATCGGCGTCTCGTCGGGCGCGGCGGTCGGCGCGGTCGCCGCCATCGCGCTCGGCCTGGACTTCCTCGGCACCTTCACCGTCCCGGCCGTCGCCTTCGTCACGGGACTGGCCGCGGTCCTGGTCGTCTACGCGATGTCCCGCTCGGGCGGCCGCACCGAGGTCGTCACACTGATCCTCACCGGGATCGCCCTGAACGCCTTCACCGGCGCCCTGATCGGACTGTTCCTGTTCTTCGCGGACTCCGCCGCCGTCAGCCAGATCACCTTCTGGCAGCTGGGATCGCTGGCTCAGGCGACCTGGCCGAAGGTTCTCGCGGTCCTGCCCTGCGCCGCGACCGGCCTGGCCCTGGCACCGCTGTACGCCCGCCGACTCGATCTGCTGTCCCTCGGCGAACGGCCGGCCCGGCACCTGGGCGTCGACGTCGAACGGCTGCGGCTCGTCCTCGTGCTGGTCATCGCGCTGCTCACCGCGGCGGCCGTCAGCGTCTCCGGGATCATCGGCTTCATCGGTCTGGTCGTACCGCATCTGCTGCGCATGGCGGCCGGGCCCGGACACCGCTTCCTGATCCCGGGCAGCGCGCTCGGCGGCGCGGCCGTGCTGCTGGCGGCCGACCTCGCCGCCCGGACGATCGCACAACCCGCCGAACTCCCCCTCGGCGTCCTGACCGCCCTGCTGGGCAGCCCGTTCTTCCTGTGGCTGCTGCGCAGGACCCGTCGCAAGCAAGGAGGCTGGGCGTGAGATCCGCCGGAAACGACACCGGGCGCACGCTCCCGAAACTCCCCCGCACGACCGCCGGGACCCGGCTCGCGCGTACCGCCGGGCGGCTGCGGCTCGCGCGTACGGCACGGCTCCTGCCGCCGTCCGCGCCCGCCCCCGGCGACGTGCTCGCCGAGACCGAGGGCCTCCGGGTCCGGCTCGGCGACCGGGAGGTGCTGCGCGGGGTCGACGTCGCCGCCCGCGCGGGCGAGGTCCTCGCGCTGGTCGGGCCCAACGGGGCGGGAAAATCAACCCTCTTGTCCGCGCTGGCGGCCGATCTGCCCGCCACGGAAGGGGTCGTACGCCTGCACGGGCGCCCGGCGGCGCACTGGACCGCGTCCGAACTC
The DNA here is from genome assembly GCF_036226925.1 of Streptomyces sp. NBC_00659. Classification (NCBI taxonomy): domain Bacteria; kingdom Bacillati; phylum Actinomycetota; class Actinomycetes; order Kitasatosporales; family Streptomycetaceae; genus Streptomyces; species Streptomyces sp. NBC_00659. The sequence continues at coordinate 3,072,173 of NZ_CP109031.1, forward strand.
GCCCTGCGCCGGGCCGTTCTCCCCCAGTCGGCGTCGCTCTCCTTCCCGTTCACGGTCGAGGAGGTCGTCCGGATGGGGCGGGCGCCCTGGGCCCGCGCTCCGCAGGACGACGACGACACGGCGGTCGCGGCCGCCATGGCCGCCACCGAGGTCACCGCTTTCGCGCCACGCTCGTTCGCCGCGCTCAGCGGCGGGGAGCGCGCGCGTGTCGCACTCGCCCGGGTGCTCGCCCAGCGCGCGCCACTGCTGCTGCTCGACGAACCGACCGCCGCACTCGACCTGCGGCACCAGGAGTTGGTGCTGCGGGTGTGCCGGGAAAGGGCGCACGCCGGTGACGCGGTGGTCGTGGTGCTGCACGATCTGGGGCTGGCGGCGGCGTACGCGCACCGGGTCGCGATCCTGTGCGCCGGTCGTGTCGCGGCCCACGGCCGGCCGGCGGAGGTCTTCACCGGCGAACTGCTGACCGAGGTCTACCGGCAGCCGGTCGAGGTGTTCCCGCACCCCAGGACCGGCGCCGCGCTCATCACCCCGAAACGCGACGAACCCTTCCACTTGACCATCTCTTGACCCTCCCATGGGGTCTGTTTTGAGTCACCGTGATCAAGCCGTTCCTGTACGCCGTCTGTGAGAGGTGAATCACCGCACGGGCGGGTATCAGTGAGGCAAGCCTCAGATAAGTTAGGCCAGCCTCACCATGCCGAGCGGGCCCCGCCGTGCGGCTTGTCCGACTTCTCTTGGAGCCTGCATGCGAGCCGTTCGACTGTCCGTTGTCACCGCTGCCGCCACCGCGGCCGCCCTGGCCGCCGTCACGGGTTGCACCCAGAAGAGCGACGCGAAGAACGGCGACGCGATCCAGGTGACGGCCAGCGACACCGCGTGCAAGGTGTCCAAGAAGGAGTTCCCCGCGGGGCACGTCCAGCTCGACATCGAGAACAAGGGCTCCAAGGTCACCGAGGTCTACCTGCTGTTCCCGGACGACCGGATCGTCAGCGAGCGGGAGAACATCGGTCCCGGCACCAAGCAGCGGGTCACCGCCGAGGTGAAGGCCGGCGAGTACGTCATCGCCTGCAAGCCCGGGATGAAGGGCAAGGGCATCCGCCAGGCCGTCAAGGTCACCGGCGGCAAGGTCGCCAAGCGCGACCCGCGCCTGGACAAGGCGGTCGCCGCGTACCGCGAGTACGCGCAGGAGCAGGCCGACGCCACGCTGCCGAAGGCGGAGGCGTTCGCCAAGGCCGTCAAGGCCGGCGACATCGAGGCCGCGAAGAAGGAGTTCGCCTCCTCGCGTCTGGGCTGGGAGCGCACCGAGCCGGTCGCGGAGTCCTTCGGTGACATCGACCCGAAGGTCGACGTCCGCGAGGACGGCCTGGAAGAGGGCCAGGACCCGGCCACGGACTGGACCGGCTGGCACCGTCTGGAGAAGTCCCTGTGGCAGGACAAGAAGATCGGCGACCGTGAGAAGGAGCTCGCCGGCCTGCTGGTCACGGACCTGACCGACTGGCAGAAGCGGGTCGGCAAGGCCGAGATCACCCCGACCTCCATGGCCAACGGCGCCAAGGAGCTGCTGGACGAGGTCGCCAGCGGCAAGGTCACCGGCGAGGAGGACCGCTACTCGCACACCGACCTGAGCGACTTCAAGGGCAACGTCGAGGGCGCGCAGAAGGCGTACGAGCTGCTCAAGCCGGTCGCCTCGGAGAACGACGCGGCGCTGACGGCGGAGCTCGACAAGCAGTTCGCCGCGCTGAACACGCTGCTCGACAAGTACCGCACGGACAAGACCTCGTACGACTTCACCTCGTACGACAAGGTCGGCAAGGCCGACCGCAAGGAGCTCTCGGACGCCGTCAACGCGCTCGCCGAGCCCCTGTCCAAGCTCGCCGCCGCCGTCGTGAAGTAGGAGCAGCGCCATGACGGACACCCCGGACAGCACGAACGCCACGGACGGCACGGACGGCGCCTGCCCCGTCGGGCCCGCCCGCGCCGGCTCCGCGCCCAGCCGACGTTCCCTGATCGGCTGGGGCGGTGCCGGGCTCGCCCTCGGTGCCGCCGCGGCCGGCGGTGCCGTCGCGATGACCCGCGTCGGCAACGACGTCGATCCGGCCGGCGCCGACATCGGTGCCGGCATCCCCTTCCACGGCCCGCATCAGGCCGGCATCGCGACAGCGGTGCAGGACCGGCTGCACTTCGCCGCGTTCGACGTGAAGACGGACGACCGCGCCGAGTTCGTCCAGCTCCTCAAGGACTGGACGCAGGCCGCCGCCCGGATGACCGCCGGACACGCGGTCGGCGAGGGCGCCTACGGCGGTCTGGCCGAGGCGCCGCCGGACGACACCGGTGAGGCGCTGGGGCTCAAGCCGTCCCGGCTGACGCTGACCATCGGCTTCGGTCCGTCGCTGTTCGGGAAGTTCGATCTGGCGGACCGGCGGCCTGAGGCGCTCGTCGATCTTCCGGCGTTCTCGGGCGACAACCTGGACAAGGCGCGCAGCGACGGCGACCTGTGCATCCAGGCCTGCGCGGACGACCCGCAGGTGGCGGTGCACGCCATCCGCAACCTGGCCCGCATCGGCTTCGGCAAGGTCGCCATCCGCTGGTCGCAGCTCGGCTTCGGCAAGACGTCGTCCACGACCCCGGACGCGCAGACCCCGCGCAACCTGATGGGCTTCAAGGACGGCACCCGCAACATCGCGGGCACCGAGACCGGGCGGCTGCAGAAGTTCGTGTGGGCCGACGAGAAGGACAACGGTCCGGACTCCGCCTGGATGACCGGCGGTTCCTACCTCGTCGCCCGGCGCATCCGGATGAACATCGAGACCTGGGACCGTACCTCGCTCCAGGAGCAGGAGGACATCTTCGGCCGCGACAAGGGCGAGGGCGCCCCCGTCGGCAAGGCCAAGGAGCACGACAAGCCGTTCCTGAAGGCGATGAAGCCCGACGCGCACGTCCGGCTCGCCCACCCCGACTCCAACGACGGGGTGACGATCCTGCGCCGCGGCTACTCCTTCACGGACGGCACGGACGGTCTCGGCCGCCTCGAAGCGGGCCTGTTCTTCCTCGCCTACCAGCGGGACGTGCGCAAGGGGTTCATCCCCCTCCAGCGCAACCTGTCGCGCTCCGACGCGCTCAACGAGTACATCCAGCACGTGAGTTCGGCGGTCTTCGCCGTTCCGCCCGGCGTCCGGGACAAGGACGACTGGTGGGGCCGGGCGCTGTTCTCCAAGGAGGCGTGACCGTGTTCAGCAACTACCTGATCGGACTCCGCGAGGGCCTGGAGGCCAGCCTCGTCGTCTGCATCCTCATCGCCTACCTGGTGAAGACGGAGCGCAGGGACGCCCTGAAGCCGATCTGGATCGGCATCGGCGTCGCGATCACCGTGGCGCTCGGTTTCGGCTGCGCCCTGGAGTTCGGCTCCCAGGAGATGACGTTCCAGGCCCAGGAGCTGCTCGGCGGTTCGCTGTCGATCCTCGCCGTGGGCCTGGTGACGTGGATGGTCTTCTGGATGCGGCGCACCGCCCGGCACCTGAAGTCCGAGCTGCACGGCAGGCTGGACGCGGCGCTCGCCATGGGAACGGGCGCTCTGGTCGCGACCGCGTTCCTGGCGGTCGGCCGGGAGGGCCTGGAGACGGCCCTGTTCGTGTGGGCGTCGGTGCACGCGGCCAGCGACGGCACGCCCCGCCCGCTGATCGGCGTGGCGCTGGGCCTGGCCACCGCGGTCCTGCTCGGCTGGCTGTTCTACCGCGGCGCGCTGAGGATCAACCTCGCCAAGTTCTTCACCTGGACCGGCGGCATGCTGGTCGTCGTCGCCGCGGGCGTGCTCGCGTACGGCGTCCACGACCTCCAGGAGGCCGACTTCGTCCCGGGACTGACGAACCTGGCCTTCGACATCAGCGGAACGATCGACCCGTCGAGCTGGTACGGCACCCTGCTGAAGGGCGTCTTCAACTTCCAGCCCGACCCGACCGTCCTTCAGGTCACGGTGTGGGCGCTGTACTTGGTGCCGACGCTCACGATCTTCTTCGCCCCGGTAGGGTTCGCCTCCGGGAAGAAGAAGGTGAAGGCACCTGATGAGCAGGGATCGCACGGGTCGCAGCCCTCGAAGGCCTCTTAGTCTCCGTCGTTTCGGCCGTCTCGCCCTGGCGGCGACGACGGTGACCGCGCTGTGGGCGACGGCGAGCGGCTGCGTGGTGGTGCACGGCGAACGAGAGGTCGTGCCGGCCACGACCCGCGCCGAAGCCGCCCGCGCGCTGGAGGACTTCACCGCCGCCTACAACAAGGCGGACGCGACGTACGACCGTTCGAAGGACGCGGACCGGGTGACCGGTCCGCTCGCGGACATCGACGGCGCGAAGCTGAAGGCCGGACACATCGGCAGACCGGGCGGGAATCCCACGCATTCGCCGCTGGAGTTCGACGACGCCGAGTTCTCGATCCCCGCGAAGGCGGGCTGGCCCCGCTGGTTCGTGGCGGACGCGACCGCCAACAAGGGCGTACCGGGCAGTCGCTGGCTGCTCGTCTTCACCCGGGACGACGCCCGCGAACTGTGGCAGGCCTCGTATCTGACGGTCCTCGGGGCCGGTGACGTACCGGAGTTCGCGAAGGACGAGAGCGGGTGGGCGCAGCCCGTCGCCGCCGACGACGCGGCGCTCGCGGTCGAGCCGCGCAAGCTCGGGCAGTCGTACGCGACCTATCTCAGGACCGGCGGCGACACCTTCGCCACCGGCGTCCACACCTCGCAGTGGCGGACCCAGCGCGAGAAGTTCGCCAGCCGGCCCGGACTCGCCCGGCAGTACATCGACCAGCCGCTGACCTCGGGCGACTACGCGCCGGTGGGGCTGCGCACCGCGGACGGCGGGGCGCTGGTGTTCTTCGCCACGCACCGCTTCGAGAAGGAGACCGCCGCCGCGGGCACCGCGATCCCGGCCCCCGGCGCGGAGGTGCGGGCCCTGACCAAGGGTGAGATCAACCAGTCCCTGACCCTGGAGTTCGTCTCCAACCAGGTCGTCATCGACCCGTTGAAGGGCTCGGGCCGAGGGCAGGTGTCCGTCCTCGGACGGGTCGAGGGGCTGACGGGCGCCAAGGGCGAGTAGCCCGGGGCCGGTCCCCCGCCCGGGCCGGGGCTCAGCCCCGGTGGGGCCAGGCGGCGAGCCGGTCCGCGCCGTTCGCCCCGGCGTAGCGGGCGCATTCGTCGGTCAGGATCTCCAGGAGCGTGAGCGGGTCCGGCAGCGGATGCTCGGGGCCGCGCACCCAGTCGACGCCCAGACCACCGGGGAGCTGGGCCGGCGGCACGAGGACGTACGAGCCGCGGCAGTGCCAGCGCAGGCCGGGGTGTTCGTCCATCGTCTCGGGGTGGCAGTCCAGCTCGCAGGGCCACCACTCGTCCTCGTCCTCGGGCGTACCGCGGGTGAGGGTGAAGAAGAGCATGCGGCCGTCGCCGGTCTCCGCGACGGGCCCGACCTCGATGCCGGAGGCGAGCAGGCGCTCCAGCGCCTCGCGCCCGGCGTCCAGCGGCACGTCCAGGACGTCGTGCACCATGCCGGTCGCGGTGATGAAGTTCGCCTTCGGCTGGTGCCGGGCCCAGCGCTCGATCTGCGCGCGGTCGGTGGTCGACTGCGTCTGCCAGGCGAAGGAGACGGGGTGGCGCGCGGGGGTGGGACAGCCGACGCGGTCACAGGAACAGCGGTAGCCGGAGGGGTACGCGGCCTGCGCGAGCGGCAGCCCCGCGGCGGCGGCGGCGAGCAGCAGGGCCTCACGGCCGTCGGCGGACATCTGCGCCGGGGCTTTGGGCCGGCGTCCGCGCAGCCACTTCGAGATCCTGCCCCGCGTGCCGGAGCGGTGACCGAACTCCGCGCTCATCTATCCCCTCGCCTCGCCGTAGTGCGACTCGTCCTTGCCCCATCGTCCCACCATCCTGAGCTCCGGGTGGCCGGAGCAGACAACCGGGGTAGGTGGGGCGATGCGTCCACCAGGCCCCGATCGAGTGTTATTGCATGATTAGTGGCGATTTCATGGGTTCCGGGCAGGGGGCCGGCCCGTGCGGGGTGTAGTCGACCGGCGCGCCCGTGTAGTCGTACGAGACCGACGCCACTCGGGCGGGACCGGGCGGCGTGGGCCCGGTGACGCGGGAGGCGGGGTCCGGGCGCCGTGGGGCGGATCGGGGGAACCCCGCCCGTACGCCTCCCGCACGCCTCCCGCTCCCGGGGCCGGGCGCACCGCACCATGAGCATCAACTGCCCCTGCGGTTGCGTAAGGAGCCCTCCTTGCACCCTCTTCGCCGCGCCACGCCCCGGCGCTACCTCATGTGCCCACCGGTGCACTTCGACGTCACGTACGCGATCAATCCGTGGATGAACCCCGCCAAGCCGGTCGACGTGCCGCTCGCCCTCGCCCAGTGGGAGGACCTCCGGGACCGCTACCGCTCTCTCGGCCACTCGGTCGAGGAACTCGCCCCCCGCCCGGGTCTGCCGGACATGGTCTTCGCGGCGAACGGCGCGACGGTCGTGGACGGGCGGGTGCTGGGTGCCCGGTTCGCCTACCCGCAGCGCGAGGCGGAGGCTGCGGCGCATCTGGAGTGGTTCCGTGCCCGCGGGTACGGGCGGATCCGCGAGCCGGAGCACGTCAACGAGGGAGAGGGCGACTTCGTCGTCACGGGGTCGTACCTGCTCGCGGGCCGGGGCTTTCGCGCGAGCCCGCTCTCGCACGGGGAGGCACAGGAGTTCCTCGGCCGCCCGGTGATCGGCCTGGACCTGGTCGACCCCCGTTACTACCACCTGGACACGGCCCTCGCCGTCCTCGACGACGGCACCGACGAGATCATGTACCACCCGCCGGCCTTCTCCCCCGGCAGCCGCGAGGTCCTGCGCCGGCTGTTCCCGGAGGCGCTGACCGCCACACCGGAGGACGCCGCCGCGATGGGCCTCAACGCGGTCTCGGACGGACTGCACGTGCTGCTGCCGCAGGAGGCGACGGGCCTCTTCGACCCGCTCCGGGAACGCGGGTTCGTTCCCGTCGGCGTCGATCTCGGCGAGCTCCTCAAGGGCGGCGGAAGCGTGAAGTGCTGCACCCAGGAACTGCGGGGCACCTAGGAGGCGTCCCCGGGCGGCGGCCAGGCGTCGCCCCACTCGGCGTCGCGGGCCGCCTTGTACAGCGGTCCGTGGCGCTTGGTCACCGTCTCCCGGCGCAGCGCCTCGTCCGGCCCGCACAGGTCGAGCAGGACCTGCCCCTTGCGGATCTGCGGCTTGCGCACGACGCGCGAGGGCGCCGGGGCGGGCTCGAAGCGAGTCGCGGCGACGTAGCTGAACTTCTCGTCCTCGTACGGCAGGGAGCCGCCCTTGACCTGGCGGTGCAGGGAGGAACGGGCGACCCGCGCGGAGAAGTGGCACCAGTCCTCGCCCGGGACGATGGGGCAGGTGGCGCTGTGCGGGCAGGGGGCGGCGACGTGGAAGCCGGCGCCGATCAGGCGCTCGCGCGCGGCGAGGACCCGGGTGTAGCCGTCGGGGGTGCCGGGCTCGATGATCACTACCGCCCGGGCGGCGCTCGCGGCGGCGTCCACGACCGAGGCGCGGTCGTCCTCGGTGAGCTCGCCGAGGACGTACGAGACGGTGACGAGATCAGTGCTCTCGATGGTGAGCGCCGCTCCGATACGAGAGCGCTGCCACGCGGCGCCTTCCAGTTCCGGGTTGGCGGCGGCGATCTCCCGGCCGAGCGCGAGGGCCGGTTCGGCCCAGTCGAGCACCGTCACCGGGCGGACGCCGTCCCAGGTCGCGTTCACCGCCCAGGTGGCCGCGCCCGTGCCGCCGCCGACGTCCACATGACTCCCGGGCGTCCAGCCGGGCACCGCGTCCGCGAACGCCTCCAGCGCCGCGCACACCGCCTCGAACGTCGCGGGCATCCGGTACGCGGCGTAGGCGGCCACGTCCGAGCGGTCCCGCAGGATCGGTGTGTGGGTCGGGGTGGTCCCCCGGTAGTTCGCGATCAGCCGCTCGACCGCCTGCGCAGCGGCCTTGGGCGGCAGACCGTCGAGCAGTCCGGCGAGGGCGCTGCGCAGGGTGTCGGCGGGGGGTACGGGGGCGTTCACGGCCCGATTCTCTCAGGTGCCGCGCATCCCCCCGTACCGGCCAGCGGTCTCTTGGAGGCGGGCGCCCCGTACCGGCGGCCGTCTCTCGGAGGCGGCGCTCCCGTACCGGCCCGGGGTCTCGGAGGCGGGCGCCCCCGACCCGCCGGGCGCCCGCTCAGGTCCCGCGCACCGCCCGCCGCAGCCGGGTGGCCGCCGCCGCCCGGGGCGCGTTGTCCGCCGGGCGGCGCCGGGGGTGGACCGTGTTGGCGAGCAGGACGAGGAACGTGTCCGTCGCCGGGTCCAGGACCAGGGAGGTGCCGGTGAACCCGGTGTGGCCGGCCGCGCCGTGGCCCGCGAGGGTGCCCATGAACCAGCGCTGGTCGAGGGCGAATCCGAGGCCGGGCGGGGTGAGGAGGAGTTCGACGAAGTCGGGGCCGAGGATGCGGGCGGGGCCGTACGAACCGCCCGCGAGCAGGGTGCGGCAGAACACGGCCAGATCGCGCGCGGTGGAGAACAGACCCGCGTGCCCGGCGACCCCGCCGAGCGCCCAGGCGTTCTCGTCGTGCACCACACCCCGCAGCATGCCCCGGTCCGCCTTGGCCCAGGGCCGCCGCTGGTCCTCCGTGGCCGCCGCGCCGGGGCAGGGTCCGAAGGCGGTGGCGTTCATCCCGAGCGGGCGCGTGATGCCGTCCCGGACGAGGACGTCGAGCCCCCGGCCGGTGACGCGTTCCAGGACGAACTGGAGCAGGAGGAGGTTGATGTCGGAGTACCGGTACTCGCCCGGCTTCGACGAGGGTGCCTCGGCCTGCAGCAGCGCCAGCCGTGCCGTGTCGTCCGGGCAGTCGTACAGCGGGAGTTCGGGGCGCAGCCCGGAGGTGTGGGTGAGCAGCTGCCGTACGGTGATGCCGTGCTCGCGGGCCGCGCGGAACTCCGGCAGGTACGCGCCGACGCGCGCCTCGATGCCCAGCGTGCCGCGCTCCAGCTGCTGCACCGCGGCGACCGCCGTGAACAGCTTGGTGAGGGAGGCCAGGTCGAAGGGCGTGTGCACGGTCATCGGCACCCGTGCGTGCGGCGGCAGCTCGACCCCGGTGTCCTTGTCCTCGTCGTGGGCCGTGTAGCGGACCGCCCAGCCCGCCGCCTCCTCGACGGCGATGACCGGGCCGCGCCCCGCGACCACCACGACGCCCGCCGCCCACGGGTCGTCCCCGCGGGTGAGGGCACGGACCTCGTGGACGAGCCCGCGCAGTTCACCGGCGTCGAGTCCGGCGCGTTCCGGCGTGCCGTTCCGCAGTCGTGGTGCGCTCAGTTCTCCGCCCCTTTTCCGTTCGCAGTGCGTCCCGTCCGCCGGGGACGGCACAGTCCCACGAAGCAGCCGACGGCCACCAGCGCGGCCACCAGCTGGACAACGGCCATCGGGACGGCGGTGTGCTCTCCCGCGACGCCGACGAGCGGTGAGGCGACCGCGCCGACGAGGAAGGAGGAGGTGCCGAGCAGCGCGGAGGCGGAACCGGCCGTGTGCCGTACGCGCATGAGGGCGAGCGTCTGTGTGTTGGGCAGGGCGAGGCCCATGGCGGACATCAGCACGAACAGCGCGGCGGCGACCGGGGCGAGCCCGACCCGCCCGAGGGCGCCGGTGGACATGAGCAGCAGCGCGGTCGCGGCGAGGACGACGAGGGCGAGGCCGGTGGCGAGGACCTTTTCCAGGGCGACCCGGCCGACCAGCAGTTTGCCGTTGATCTGCCCGGCGATCACGAGGCCGACGGAGTTCACGCCGAAGAGCAGGCTGAAGGTCTGCGGGGAGGCGCCGTACAGGTCCTGGATCACGAACGGGGAGGCCGAGATGTAGGCGAAGAGGGCCGCGAAGGTGAAGCCGCCCGCGAGCATGTACCCGGTGAAGACGCGGTCGGCGAGCAGCCGGCGCATGGCGCGCAGTGCCTCGCCGACGCCGCCGCCGTGCCGGTCCGCGGGTTCGAGGGTCTCGGGCAGTTTCGCCCAGACGAGGGCCGTCAGCCCGATGCCGACGGCGGTGAGGACCACGAACACGCCCCGCCAGTCGGTGAAGCGCAGGATCTGTCCGCCGATGAGGGGCGCGACGACCGGGGCGACGCCGGAGATCAGCATGAGGGTGGAGAAGAAGCGGGCCATCGCCACGCCGTCGTACAGGTCGCGGACGATTGCGCGGGCGATCACTATCCCGGCCGCGCCGGCGAGCCCCTGGACGAGGCGGAAGGCGACGAGGAGGCCGATGCCGGGCGCGAGGGCGCACAGCGCGGTGGCGAGGACGTAGACGGCGAGGCCCCCGAGCAGCGGGCGCCGGCGGCCCCACCTGTCGCTCATGGGCCCGACGACGAGCTGCCCGAGCGCCATGCCCGCGAGGCACGCGGTGAGCGTGAGCTGCACGGTGGCGGCCGGGGCGTGCAGGGAGCCGGTGACCTCCGGCAGCGAGGGGAGGTACATGTCCATCGCGAGTGGGGGTGTGGCGGTGAGCCCGCCGAGGACGAGGGTGACGAGGAGTCCGGTGCGGCGCGGACCGCGGGGTTCCGCGTGCGGTCGCGCCGAGGCGCCGGACCCGGCTCCGGCGGCCGGCGGTGACGCCTCGGCGACCGTCGGCGCGATGCCCGCGGTCCCTGCCTCGGGTATATGCCCTCGCGGGCTCTCCTGGTCCCGCGCGGTGCGGCCACGCTCGGGCATGTGCCCCCCTCTCGGAAAGATGCGGCCCCTATGCTCTCAGTTCGAGCAGCGAGTTCGGAGTACGGATCAAGGGGCGGGCATGACGGGCGAGCGTGAACGCGTGCGGTGGGGGATTCTGGCGACCGGCGGGATCGCCGCGGCGTTCACGGCGGATCTGGTGGACATGCCGGACGCCGAGGTGGTGGCCGTCGCCTCGCGGTCCGAGGCCCCGGCGAAGGCGTTCGCGGAGCGGTTCGGGATCCCGCGGGCGTACGGGGACTGGGCCTCGCTCGCCGCGGACGAGGACGTCGATGTCGTGTACGTCGCCACGCCGCACTCGGCGCACCGGGTGGCCGCGGGGATGTGCCTGGAGGCGGGCCGCCATGTCCTGTGCGAGAAGGCGTTCACGCTGAACGCGCGGGAGGCCCAGGAGCTGGTCGCGCTCGCCCGGGGGAACGGCCGCTTCCTGATGGAGGCCATGTGGATGTACTGCAATCCGCTGGTCCGGCGGCTGAAGGCGCTGGTCGACGACGGGGTGATCGGTGATGTGCGCACGGTGCAGGCCGACTTCGGTCTGGCCGGGCCGTTCCCGCCCTCGCACCGGCTGCGGGATCCCGCGCAGGGCGGCGGCGCGCTGCTCGATCTCGGCGTCTATCCGGTGTCGTTCGCGCAGCTGCTGCTCGGGGAGCCCTCGGACATCGTCGCGAGAGCAGTGCTCTCCGACGAGGGCGTCGATCTCCAGACGGGTGCACTGCTCTCCTTCGAGAGCGGCGCTCTGGCTTCGGTGCACTGCTCCATCAACGGTGGTACGCCCGTCGCCGCCTCCGTCACCGGCTCCGCGGGCCGCATCGACATCCCGGGCGGCTTCTTCTTCCCGGAGCACTTCGTCCTGCACCGCGACGGCCGCGAACCGGAGACCTTCCGCGCCGACCCCTCCTCCGGCCCCCGCAACAGCCTCAAGCACGAGGCCGCCGAGGTGATGCGTGCCCTGCGCGCCGGCGAGACCGAGTCCCCGCTCGTCCCGCTCGACGGCACGCTCGCCGTGATGCGGACGCTCGACACGATCCGCGAGCGCGTCGGCGTCCGCTACCCCGGCGAGGCGCAGGCGTAGGGGGCCGGACCCGTCGGGCGCCTCACGTACGGCGGGCCCCGGTGGTTCACCAAGAAACGGTCAACGGCTCAACCCTCACATACGGAAGCCGCATCTCCGGACCATATAAGCCGTTGGTGCGCTTATGCTCATCATCTCCCCCATCAGGGCTTCACAGTTGGAGCACACGACTTCGGTACGACCACGGTCCACTCCGAGGGGGAGGTGGCAGTCGCTCCGCGGCCCGGGCGGGGGCCGGCCTCGCGCGGGACCGCGAGGCATGCACCGGACCGCGGAGCGGCTGCCCCCGTCGTCAGTCCTGACTGCCGCCTTCCGCCTCCGCCGGTTCCCCGGCGGACCGGCGCCTATGGTTGCGCAGCGCGAGCGCGCCGCCCGCGAGGAGCGCCACCGCCGCCCCGGCCCCGCCGATCAGCCCCCACGGCGCGCCGTCGCCCTGCCCGGCGGCAGCCGGAGCCGGAGCGCCCGCCGCCGCCTTCGCCGCCTTCCGCGTGGGCTTCGCGCTCGCGCCTCCCGCGCTGAGCGGACCGACCAGCGTGCCGACCGGCTCGGCGCTCGCACCCTTGCCGAAACCCCAGTCGAGGAGCTGCGCCGTCTCCTCGTAGACGCCGTTGCCGCCGCTCTTGGGGTGCATCACCGTGACGAGCAGGGTCCGTCCGTCACGGGTCGCCGCGCCGGTGAAGGTGTTGCCGGCATGGCTCGTGTAGCCGTTCTTCACGCCTATCAGGCCCTCGTACGGCTTCATGCCCCACGCTCCCGTCAGCAGGCGGTCGGTGTTCTGGATCTGGAAGGTCTTCTTGCCGCCGGCCGGGAAGTCCGCGGTCCTGGTCGAGCAGTAGCCGCGGAAATCGGCGTCCGCGAGACCGTGCCGGGCGAAGAGCGTCAGGTCGTACGCGGACGACAGCTGGCCCTTGTGGTCGAAGCCGTCGGGGCTGACCACATGGGTGTCCAGGGCCTGAAGGTCCTTCGCGAGCGCCTGCATCTCGGCGACCGTGGCCTCGATGCCGCCGTTCATGTGGCTGAGCACGTGCACCGCGTCGTTGCCGGAGCGCAGGAACACGCCCTGCCACAACTGATCGACGGTGTACGTGATGCCGGGCTTGACGCCGACGAGGCTGGACCCGGCGGGGACGTCGGCGAGGTCGGCGTCGACCACCTTGTACGTCCGCGTGCGCTCGAACTTCTTCAGCACGGCGTCCGCGAACAGCATCTTCAGGGTGGAGGCGGGCGCGAGACGCCGGTGCGCGTTGTACGAGGCGAGCACCTCGCCGCTGGTGTGGTCGGCGACCAGCCAGGAGCGGGCGGTGAGGTGCTTGGGCAGCCCCGACGCGCCGCTCATCTGGATCCCGGCGCGGGCCAGCCTCTCACCGCCGATCGTCGTCGTGGCGTACGCGGTCGTGGCCGTCGCGGCGGCGAGGGGGACGGCGGCGGCGAGGCCCAGAGCGGCACGGCGGGAGAGCCCGGAAGAATCACGCATCCCGGGACCGTACAAAGTCCGTCCGCGCAGCCTGACAGCGGGGTGACCAAGAGAAGGGACGCCGATTCCCGAGCGAGCGCAAACCGTGCGCGCGGAAGCGGGGCCGACCCGCCGGAACAGGCCACACGCCCACCGGAAATGCGCCGCGGCGGGCCCGCCTGCCCGTACGCGGAGTCACTCAACAGGGGTTTCCTGGCAATGGGCCCTTGAAAGGCTGAGAATGGGCTGTCTGACCCAATATTGATTCCGGGGTCCGGATTCTCAGCCCTCACACATCTCTTACTCAGCCCGGCTCAAAGGTTTCTCCATAGTTTTTGGCCGCGCCCACAGGGGCGCCAAGAACCTTTGAGGAACGGGATGTTTGGCATCTATCTCAAGCGTGAGCTGAGCCGGCGCAAGAAGGCGGCGCTGGTGATCGCCATGGGTCTGGCGCTCGGTATCGCGCTGGTCATCACCGTCAACTCGGTGTCGGCCGGCATGCAGCAGGCTCAGGACAAGGTCCTGAAGTCGCTGTACGGGCTCGGCACGGACATGACGGTCACCAAGGCGCAGGCGGCCCCGTCGAGCAACTCGTCGGGCCGCCCGAAGTTCGACTTCGACGCCAAGTCGGACAGCAGCAAGACACAGAGCTCGGACCGGGTGATGACCCAGGGAGGACAGTCCCTGAAGTCCTCGCTCGTCACCGAGGTCGCGGCACAGAAGGGCGTGGCGAGCGCGGTGGGCGCGCTGAGCCTGAACGTCACCAAGGTCGACGGCTCCTTCACCCAGGGCAAGGCGAAGTCCACCACCTCGGGCTCCGGTCAGCAGGGCGGACCCGGCGGCCAGAGCGGCAGCACCGGCGCGCCGCAGGTGCAGGGCGGCGGCGCCTCCTTCGACGTGAACTCCTACTCCGTCGCGGGCGTCGACGTGACCCAGCAGGACCTCGGTCCGCTGGCCACCTCGAAGATCACCACGGGCAAGACGTTCACGGCCGCGCAGACCTCCGCGAAGGTCGCGGTGCTCAGCAAGTCGTACGCCAAGGAGAACAAGTACAAGGTCGGCTCGACCTTCAAGATCTCCGGTGCCAAGTACAAGGTCATCGGCATCGCGACGCCCGACAGCAGCGAGTCGACCACCGACGTCTACGTGCCGCTGAAGCAGGCGCAGACGCTCGGTGACGCCAAGAACAAGGTCACCACGATCTACGTCAAGGCGACCGACTCGAAGCAGATCTCCACGGTCAAGACGACCATCCAGAAGAACATCTCCGGGACGACCGTCACCACCTCCGCGGACCTCGCGGACACCGTCTCCGGCTCGCTGTCCACCGCCTCGAACCTCGCCACGAGCGTCGGCAAGTGGCTGTCCATCGCTGTCCTGGTCGCCGCGTTCCTGGTCGCGGCGCTGCTCACCTCCTCCGCCGTCTCCCGCCGGGTGCGCGAGTTCGGCACCCTGAAGGCGCTCGGCTGGCCCTCCCGCAAGGTCACCCGTCAGGTCGTCGGCGAGTCCATCGTGAACGGCCTGCTCGGCGGCGTCCTCGGTATCGCCCTCGGGCTCGGCGCGGCCTACACGGTCACCGCGATCAGCCCGAAGCTGACGGCGGAGCTCGGCTCCACCGGCGGCGGTGGCGGCATGGGCGGCGGTCCCGGCGGTGGCGGTCCCGGCGGACAGGCGGCCTCCGCGGCCAAGAACACCATCGACATCGCGCTCACCGCTCCGGTCTCGCTGACCACCATCGCGCTCGCCGTGGGCCTGGCCGTCACCGGCGGTCTGATCGCCGGCGCGATGGGCGGCTGGCGCGCCTCCCGGATGCGCCCGGCGGACGCGCTCCGCAGCGTCTCGTAACCCGCCCCCGGGCCACACCCCTTGAGCCGGGGCGCCGCGGCCACTTCCCCCGGGCCGCGGCGCCCCACCCCCTTCATCCTCGGAGAAACCTCATGTACAAGCTCACCGGCGTCACCAAGCGCTACACGCGGGGCAAGGAGACGATCGATGCCCTGCGTGGCGTCGACCTCACCATCGAGGACGGCGACCAGCTCGTCATCCAGGGCCCGACGGGCGGCGGCAAGTCGACGCTGCTCCAGATGATCGGCGGGCTCGACCGGCCGACCTCCGGCAGCGTCGAGCTGGACGGCGTGGACCTCGCCACCATCAGCGAGGCCAAGCTGACCCGGCTGCGGGCCGAGAAGATCGGCATCATCTTCCAGTCGTTCAACCTCATCCCGACGCTGACCGCGCAGGAGAACGTCGAGACCGCCCTCGTCCCCCTCGGGGTCAAGCCCGCCGAGCGGCGCGAGCGGGCCGCCGAGGCACTCCGCTCGGTCGGCCTCGGGGAACGGCTCACGCACGTCCCGACCGAGCTGTCCGGAGGTCAGCAGCAGCGCGTGGCCATCGCCCGGGCCCTGGTCAAGAAGCCCAAGGTGCTGCTCGCCGACGAGCCGACCGGCAACCTCGACGAGGGCACCCGCGACGACATCATGGGCCTGCTCGAAGGGCTGTGGCACGAGTACGGGCTGACCTTCATCATGGTGACCCACGACTCGTCCATCGCCCGCCGCGCGCCGCGCCTCGCGACCATCAAGGCCGGGCAGATCAGCCTGACCGAGCAGGGTGCCCGCCGGGCCGTCTCCGAGAGGGCCGGACACCCGGCCCCGCAGCAGCAGTTCACGCCGCAGGGGTACGCGGAGGCGCAGTACGCGCAGGAACAGTACGGGGCCGCCCAGGGCCACTGAGCCCGACGGCGGCCCCGGCCTCCGCGCTCACCCCCACGCCTCGCGCTCCCCGCGCCTCCGGGCCGCTCACCGAACCTCGGTGAACGGCCCGTCGGCGTTCACGCCTGGCCGGTCTCGAAGCGGCTGATCCTGCCGCCGTCGTCGACGGTGAAGCTCCACCTGGTCTTCATCTCGCCCCAGGTGTCGTTGCGGTACCGCACGAGGAGGGAACGCCCCTCGTCGGACTCGTTGTCGACGTCCATATGGCCGCGCGAGGAGAAGATCTCCCGGTCGGTCCAGTCCCCGAGGTCACGGTCGGAGCCGTCGTCCGACATGGTGGCGCCCGGCGCGAGAAGCGCCTCGAAGGCGTCCTGGTCATGGGCGTTCACCGCGGTGACGAAGGCCCGGACCGCCGGGTCGCTGAGGCGCGTTACCTGAATGGTCATGGGAGTCACCCTCACACCGGCTCCCCGCACCCGCCACCCGAACGGCGGCGCAGCGCCCGTCGGCCCCGTTCGATCGGTGCGACGGTGGTCACCCGGGAGGAAACCGTTGCCGCCGTCTGGACTGGGAGTCACCGTGACCTGTATCGACCGGCGTGATCTGGGACTGCTGCTGCTCCGTCTGAGCACGGGCGGTGTCCTGGCCGCGCACGGAGCGCAGAAGCTGTTCGGCTGGTTCGGCGGCGGCGGTATCGAGGGCACCGGACAGGCCATGGAGGCCATGGGGTACGCGCCGGGGAAGGCCAGCGCCACGGCCGCGGGCCTCGCCGAGGCCGGGGGCGGCACTCTGCTGGCGCTGGGCCTCGCCACACCCGCGGCCGGTGCGGCGGCGGCCGGCGCGATGGCGGGCGCGGCGGCCGTGCACGTACCGAACGGGTTCTTCGCGCAGAGCGGTGGCTACGAGTACACGGCCTCGCTCGGCCTGGCGGCGGCGGGCCTCGCGGTGACGGGTCCGGGCCGGTTGTCTCTGGACCATCTGATGGGCCACGCGGTGAACCGCGGCTGGATGGTGCCGATCGCGCTGGGTACGACGGCCGCGGTCACCGCGGTCGTCGTGGGCGTCCGGAACAGGCGGGTGCGCGCGAAACGGGAGGGCATGCAGGAAGCCCTGTTCGACGAGTAGGAGCCGTCCCCGCGGCCCCGGGGATGCTCGCCCCGGGGCTGACCACGCTGCGGACGACGACCAGGCCGGACATACCGGCGCCGACATCGCCGATCCTGCCCGGGACGCCCCGGGCGGTGGTCCGTCCGGGGCTTCGGCAGAGCGGGCCAGCGACGGTACGGACCCCTGGGAGACGATCGACCGGCTGCATGCCTGGCTGGACGCCGACCGGGCGCACGGCGGCCGCGAGGGACTGCTGCTGCGCGTCCTGAAGCTGTCGGAGGAGGTCGGCGAGGTCGCCCAGGTGGTGATCGGCGCGACGGGCCAAAATCCGCGCAAGGGCGTGAGCCACACGTGGGACGACGTCCGGTCGGAGCTGTGCGACGTCGTGATCACGGCGATGGTGGCGCTGCGCACACTCGCGCCGGACGCGCGTGAGGTCTTCACCGCCCGTCTGGCGTCCGTGGCCGACCGCTCGCTCGACGATCCGTCAACGCCCGTACAGGGAGCGGAATTTCGCCGGACCGACCGGTAACGCCCGCGGCGACCTGCGCTGTTCACCGACGCCACCAGCAGGGACGCCGTGAGGTCACGGCCGACCTCTCCTCCCTGCTGGAGAGCACCGGCACGGTGCGCATCATGAGCGTGCCGGGCCCGCTGGGCCAGCGGCCCCCCATCCGTCTGCGCTGCCGCACCGCCGACCGGCCGGAACGCGAGATCATCTGCCCTCCCGGCCAGACCGTTCTGCTGTGCGGAATCGAGTTCCGCTACGACTCACCGCCCGCTCAGCGCCTGTGATCCGAGGAGCGGTTCGCCGGCCCGGGCTTCTTGGGCGGCGGACATGGGAAAGGGCCTCCGACCCAGGTCGGAGGCCCTTTGCCAGGCAAAGCCGCAGTCTGCGGCAGACGAGTCGGGCTGTACGCCGGGGACAGTGACGGTCACGGATTCTCAGCAGCAAGCCGACGAACCGCTCATGGACCGCGTCGCCAGTCTGCTTGGTGAACGACTCGGCCAGACGCAGATAGACCCCACGCAAGGGCCCTGCACCGGATTCGTCGGCACCGGGCCCTGTCCTCCCCGAGGTGATCAGCATGTGGAGAGTCCCGCCAGGAACTCTGCGGCCCTGCGGGTCGCCCCGCCGGTGTAACTGCAGTGCTCCGCGCACTCCCCCGTGATGAGCATTCGGATCGCCGCCGAGTTCTGTCGGGCAAAGCCGTGCTTGCCTGGCCCGAACCCCTCACCCATCAACTTCAGTCCCAACCCTTCGTAGAGATCAGCGCTTGGGGCGCAGCCAGCGCTCGAGCTTGTCCCGGGAGACGCTGCCCGAGTCCACGTACCAGAGCTCGTTGTCCCCATCCCAACGGGCCTTCAGCTGTTGCTTGGCCTCGTCCTTGTGCCGGAAGGGAACGTTCAGATACAGACGGCCCCAGACGACGGCTCCCACCTCCACTCCCTCTTCCTTGCCAGGGTTCCTTCCTCCACCGCGGCCCGCCCTCCCCTCGGTCCGCGATTGGCTCTGTGGCTGATAGACGGGCCTCTCCATGCGGGCCTGGTCCATCACCTTCCGCGCCTGAGCACACGACTCGGGATCTTCCAGCCTCATCATGAGGTCGGTCGGGCCCATGGCCGCCAGCAGGTTGAGAGAGCCGTGCCAGAGCACGGTGTCGTCCACGATGAAGACCTTCTCGTGCATGCGCTCCCGATAAGCAACCGTGCAGCCCATGGACTTGAGCTGATCGACGAGGCTCTGGTGCCGTTCTGCCCCGGACGGGTCTCGCTGCTCCAGCGGAGAACGGGTGTGGATCACGATCTCGACGCCCGCTGCGGCCCGCGCGGCGAAGAGCTTCGCCCACTGACGTACCCGGGTCGGCGACAGCAGGAAGGTGTATATATCGATGCGGGTCGCAGCCCGTTCGATGTCCCAACGCACCGCCCGGTCCACCTGGTCGGCGGGGAAGAAGGCCGGGCGGGTCAGCTCTTCCTGCGGCAACTTGGCGAGGTCGGCCGCGCTTCTGATCGGGATCAGCTGATCCACGGAGAGGGTCTGCGCGTGCGCCTCCACGTGGTCGAGCATCACCAGCGCCTCGCTGAGCGCGGGGAGCTTCTGACGCAGGAACTCCACGTCCGCGATCACGACCAAGTGGTCCTGAGCGCGGCTCAGGGCGACGTTCAGGAGTCGGCACGTCTGCGAGTCGAGGCCCGTCTCCCCGTAGAACCGTCCGAGGCGATCGCCGGAACCGGCCACGGTGTCCAGCACGACGACCGGCCGCTGGCTGCCTTGGAAGCGGTGCACGGTGGCGACCAGGCCTTCGTGCTCGGCTCCGAAGCGTTCGGTGAGGGTCTGCCCGATGGCCTTGACCTGGTCGTTGTAGGGAGTGATCACCGCGAGGCGGTCCGTCGCCCGTTCGCCCGGCGGGACGTTCTGCCATTTCCGGCCGGGTAGGACACCGTCGTACTGGAGTCCTCGGACGAGTTCGTGCACGACGGCCGTGTGGACGGGATTGCTGAGGTGGCTGGGGCCGGGAACGCGGTGCCGTGAGGTGTCGATCATCATGATCGGTGCGTCGACGAGGGTGTTGAACGGGATACGGCTCTCGTCGTCCCGGCCTGTGGTCAGCGGGGCGTCGGGATAGGCCACCGCGTTCACGAGGGCGCAGATCGACGGCCTCATACGGTACTGGGTGTTGAGCGCGACGAGCCGAGGGTGCTCGAGGACGGTCCCGGACGGGCTGACCAGCCCGGCGGCACGGAAGGCGTCTGTCGCCGACCAACAGCGGGCATGGGCCTGGTCGTCACGGGTCGCGGCCTTGTCGTCGGCCGCCTTGGTGATAGCGGGCAGCTGCCTGAAATCCCCGGCCACGACGACGCGTTTGCCGGCGAGACCGGCCACGTACCAGGCGGACGGCAGGTCGACCATGCCCGCTTCGTCGATCACCACGACATCGGTGCGCTGGAGCAGGGAACGCGACTGGACGGCCTTGGCCACGGTGGTTCCCAGCACCCGGCAGTTCGCGCGTACAGCACCGGTGATGCGGCGCAGCTCAGCCTCCGCCGCGTCGATGCTCTGCTGCAGGGCGTCGGCCTGCTTCACCAGGTCCGGGCGGGTCGGAAGTCCGGTGAGTTTAGGGGTGAGCTGTGTGATGTCCGCTCTCATGCGGGTGATGTCGGCTAGAGCCCTGCTCTGGGCAGACTGCGCCGCGGTCTCGGCGTTCTTCGCTTCGGAGGCCCGCTGGTTGGCTGCCTGGAATTCCGAGAGGGCGTCATCGAGCTTGGCCTGCTTCCGCTCGGCGCGCCAGCCCGTCGGCTGTCCTATGTCCTGCATGCGGAGGGCGAGTTGCCCGGCTGCGGTCTGCGCCGCGCCGTACATCTGCCGGGCGCTCTGCGCTGCCCTGCCCGCCTTCTCGTAAGCCGTGCGAGCCTCGGCGAGATCCTCCTCCAGACCTCGTGTCCGGTCGTAGAGCGCGATGCCTGCGCGTACGTCAGCCAGTGCGGCGTTCCATTCTGTCAACTGGCTCTGCAGCTGCGCGGAAAGGCGAGCCGCGATGCGCTCCGGCTCCACATACTCGCCGTAGCGGTCCCGCAGCGAATCGACGTCGATGTCCCCGGCTCGCTGGACCAGACCGACCCCGAAGCCGTTCTCACCGGCCAGCAGGTCGCAGATCCGCTCGAGCGCCTGGTCGACGGCGACCTTTGTCGGAGCGAGGAAGAGGACATTGAGCCCCTGCCGACAACTGCCCTCGACGATGTGGGCGATCACATCGGTCTTGCCGGTTCCGGGCGGCCCCCACAAGAACGTGATCTCGCTGGCGAGGGCCTGCTCCACGGCTTGACGTTGACGCGAATTGAGCTTCAGCGAGGGCCAGTTGGCAACCCAACGGCCCGGCTCGGCCTCGCGTGCGACCTTCGGGCTGCCTCGGCCGATCATCCAGCCGGCGCTCTCCAGTCGCACCGGGTGGTTCTCCTCGCCGACCGTGGCCAGGCGCTCCACCAGGACCCGCCACGTGGCGGAATCATCAACTCTGACCTGCGCCTGCACCGGATTCGGCCCGAGATCGGCCTCGGTGACGACTTGGATCTTCTGCTCCGACAGCGGTACGACTTCCGCCGGCGCCCAGCTGCCACGCGACCGGGAGGCACGTATCAGCAGCGGCTTTCCGTTCAGGGCACCGGGCCAGCGCTTGCACTGGAACTCGTATTCCTGCCTCTCGCCCGCCCGGGACGTCTTGCGCCCCTCCCGCAAGGATGCCTTCGGGCCCTTGCCTCCATCGCTGCGCAGTTCCGCCGCGACTTCCAGCCGGGCGGCTCGCATCAGTTCACCGACCGGATGGCCCGGCTCGGCCCCCGTCATACGTGATCCCCCTGTTCCAGTTGCATACGCAAGGCATCGCCATCCGGCCGGACTTTATGCCCTTCCACGGGGTGAAGATTCTGATCCGGCCAAACGGGGACTGCGCGCCACGGACGAAGCTTCAGCTTGCAAACAGAGCGCTGCGCCGACTCCGCTCACCGACCGAACAGGCTCAGGCGGAGTCCACCCGGAATTACCGGTCATCGCGCTTGGATGCGGGGCGCCGCGGCCGCCAGGAGGCCAAGTCGTGGACGCTGAGCCCGAAGGTAGCGCGGAGGTCGTCGAACTCACGCTGGAGTGCCCCAGCCAGGTCGGCCTGCGGCCCCGGCTCCGAACCCGTCCCCCACTGGCGCACCCAGGGGAGCAGCTCCTGGATCCCGGCCAGCAGAGGAGCGATCCGGTACACGCTCGGACGAGGCTCCTGTCGGCGCACAGTGATCAGATCGAACAGGACGCGAACCCGATCCGTGTCGCTCCAGCCGGACCAGCCGAGCAGCGAGCCGTTACCCTCCGCCGCAGCGTCGGGATAGGAGATAAAGCGTTCCCGGGGAATGTCCAGCCTGCGTCGGATCGACCAATAGGACGCACGCTGGAAATCGACGCTCGCGAACTTGGGCGGGATGGGAATCCCCAATGCATCGCCCGTCTCGTCCTCGCGACGCTGAAGCTCCCAGACCTGCTCCCACTGCGCACGCTTACGCAGTCCCGACTCCTTGTACCGCAGCGCTGCCGCATACGGGACCTGCTCACCGTCCAGGATCACGGCCAGCACCTCTGCGAGCGTGGCCTTCCGCCGCCCTAGGTGGTCGGCCGCGTACAGGGCGGCTGTGGAGCAGACCTGGGCGTCGTCGCCGAGTTCCCGCGCCAGCTGGCCGATTGTTCGGGGGCACGGGCGCCTTTCACTGTTCTTCTCCTCGAACCAGAGCCGTTCGTCCTCGCAACGGTCGAGCAGCCAGGAGCGCAGTGCTCGCTCCTCGCGCTTCTTCCATGGCTCTGTCAGCCACTGCCGCTTGTACTCCGGACGCTCGACGAGGGCGATCACCGGACGGGACTCGATGGCGTCGATCCGGGCCTGCACAACGTCCCGGTAGGCAGCCGGCCAATGATTCGGGACGTCGGTCACCGGTGTGACTCCATGCCTCTCAAACCAGCGCAGCTCCTCGAACCAGGACCGCGAGGCCGTACGGTCGGCGACCCTGCGAGCCCATACGATCTCGAACGCGCGCTCCCCCGGCCTCAACGCGGGGAGTTCGAAGGCCGGCGGGGTGGTCAGCCTCGCCCGCTCATCGGCGGACAGCAGCCCGTACGAGCCATAGACGTCCCAGTCCAGTTCCTCCTGAAGGGCAACCATCTCGTGGTTGGTCTGCTCATAAGCGGTTCTCGCCGCGTCCAGCGTGCTACGGCTGGGCGTACGCCGATCCGCGCAGACCGCGCTCGGCTCCGCGGCATCAAGAGCGCTGGCCAGTCTGGCCAGTTCCTGCGGCCGAGTCCGGGGAGCGTCGGAGGGAAGGGGAAGCTGGAGAACAGATTTCGGCACAAAGTTATAGATACTCGCCCATTCCTCACCCGGCGAGGAGAGGGTCGCCCCAGCGACCCCCTTGCTGTGGCTGGTCTGCTTGAGCCAGAAGCAGGCCGTGGACGAGTTGAGAACTCCGAGCAGACCGAGGTACGCCTCCTCCCCCGTGTCGGCAGGAAGTTGAAGTACGGGCGCGGTCCGGCTGTACACCGTTTCGCCGCGTACCGGCACGAAGTGATTGTGTGTGGCCACGGCGGCGAACGTGATCAGCGGGCCCCTATGACGCTCGGGGAG
The DNA here is from genome assembly GCF_036226925.1 of Streptomyces sp. NBC_00659. NCBI lineage: Bacteria > Bacillati > Actinomycetota > Actinomycetes > Kitasatosporales > Streptomycetaceae > Streptomyces > Streptomyces sp. NBC_00659. The sequence goes on from NZ_CP109031.1 coordinate 3,095,427, forward strand.
CCGGCGCCGCCAGGTCCACCAGGGCCGGCTCTGCGACGATTCCCGCGGCCCGGCGGCCGCGCGGAGAACCTGCCGCATCGACCAGAGGTGACGCCCCCACGAGGCACGGAGGTCCAGGGGAAGCGGTGAACCGTCCCCGTCATAGGGGGCCAGAACTTCCCCCACGGCTTCCGTACGCCAGTCCCGCACGGACTCGCCCGTCACGAGGTCCAGGCCCAGACCCGCCGCGTCGGGGTGCCGGGTGAACCAGGGCCGACCAAGATCGAAGACGCTCTGCTCTCCTGGGTCGGCGACGATGCGGGCCGGGCCGGAGAGAATGTCGGCCAACCGCCCGGGGGCTCCCGACAGAAGATCCATCAGATCCGTCGCCCCACCACCCGCCATGGTCCACGGGAAACGCGCGAAGCGGTGACGGGGCTCGTCCTCGACGCTCACCCATTCCGAAGTGCTGCCAGGCCGGTCGATCTGGTCGAGGATCGACCTCCACACCATCCCCTCGGCCGGATTGGCCGGCACGCTCGGTTCGCTGTGCACACCCAATGCGGACCGCACCGGTGCATCACTCAGGGTCGGGTCGTTCCGGCCGATCAAAATCAGGGTCGGTGTCCCATGGCCCGGCACATAGGCGCCTGAGGTGTCGATGACATGGGTAAGTCCGACACGCGGAAGGAACTCTTCGATCAGCTTCTCGCCGAAGGCGCGCTTAGTGAAAGAGCTGGATGTGTACTGCCCGACATAGCCTGCGGAAGTTCCCTTATGTTTCCGCACCGCCAGCCGGAACATGCGTTCCACAAAAAGAAGCGAAAGCGGGAACATCCCGGAAGCCACATCATAGGATTCCCTGTAAGCGGCGATTTTTACCTTGTCGCGCACGGAAATATAGGGAGGTTCACCCACTACAACGTGGTAGGAATTCTGCCCCAGGAGGTCGCATGTTCTGGAGAATTCTCCGACGTCCTCGGGCCTTCGAGCGCCGTCGCCCGCCTCACCGGGGAGAAGGGCCGGCCGCGGCCCGCCAGGGGCGCCACGGCCGTCGAGCAGAGCGTCACCCACCGCGACGTTGACCACTCGCCCCGGCACTTGGTTCAGCATCCGACAACCGCTGGCCCGTGCGGCGGCCATCAGCAGCCTGAATCGCGTGATGTTCACGGCGAACGGGTTCGCATCGCAGCCGTGGACCGATTCCAGGGTTCGGTGGATCAGCTCATCGTCCGGGGTGCCGGGCTCAACCGCCCGCCAGGCGCTCAGAATCCGTCCGAAGAGTCCGAGGAGGAACGATCCCGAGCCGCATGCCGGATCAATGGCACGAAACCCCTGGAGACCGAATTCCGCGATGGCCGGATCCGCCGTCACATCCAGGATGAATTCCTCGATGAATTCCGGAGTCTGGATAAGCGCGTAGGTCTGCCGCGACGCCTCGCTGATGTCCTGGTACAGATCCCCGAGGAAGCGGGTGTCGAGTTGCGGATCAGTGAAATCGAACCTGAGGGAGCCGTCCTCACCTCGCTGCCTCCAGAACGCGACCAGGCCGGTCGCCGCCCGCGGAGAAGGTGACAGCTCCCAGAGGGGATTGTGCTCGCGTGCGAAGATGCGGGCCATCACCGCATGGGACCCCGCCAGATACTTGAACGCCTCGACAAGCCAGTCGCGGTCGTGCGCCCCGTGCTGCTGCGCCAGGTATGCGCTCTGCCGTTCCTCCGCCTCTGCCAGCCGACCTCCCGGCCCTGCGAGGAACGGCCGGGCGATGAGTTCATTGTCCTCGCAGTAGCGCACGAACACTGTGCCCAGCACCCACCCGACCGCGGCCTGCGTGATGTATGCGTCGCGCCACGCGCCATACGTGGCGGCGGTACGCCCGGCGGCCCTCTCCTGCTCGTACGCCCCCCGGAGCCGGTCGCGGTACTGGTCGACGTTGTCGCTGCGCTCAAGGAGATCCGTCTCCAGTGCCCGAACCTGCTTGCGCAGGCCCGCGGTGAGCGCCCGCCTGTCCAGCGAGGACACCCCCGTATCGGCTCCGCCAGTCGGAGGCACAGCGGCGACCTCTCCTCCGTACGTCGATGACTTCACGATCCACTGTCCTGCAGGGCACATCCTGCCAGCTCTCGGGGCCGACACCCCGGTTCCGTCGCCCGTCACGAGCCGGATGTGAACCGACCGTCACCGCCTGGCGCTCTATCATTTCTGTGCGCACCGGCCCCGGACGCGACCGGGCATCGCGGAACCGAGGTCACACCGGGGTCGGACCACCGAGGGGACACATGCTGACACGGCTCGAAGTCAGTGGATTCAAGAACCTGCTCGACCTCAGGGTCGAGTTCGGCCCCTTCACCTGCATCGCGGGGGAGAACGGCACCGGAAAGTCCAATGTCTTCGACGCGATCCAGTTCCTGAGCCTGCTCGCCGACCACTCCATGATCGAGGCGGCTCAGGCCGTCCGCGGTACTCATGGCACGCTGCACGGCGACGCGCGCGACCTGTTCTGGAACGGTTACTCGGACGACGAACACCGTATGGAGTTCGCCGCGGAAATGATCGTCCCGGGTGAGGTCGAGGACGACTTCGGCCGACTTGCCGAACCGACGTCCACCTTCCTCCGCTACGAGCTCCATCTCGGGTATCAGCCGCCGCAGGGCGGGGAGCGGAGCGGCAGACTGACGCTGCTTTACGAGGACCTCAGTCAGATCAGGTCGAGTGAAGCTGCCTCGCATCTTCGCCCGTACAGCAGAGACTTCCGAAGCACCGTCATCCGCGGTCGCAGATCCGCCCCCTACATCTCCACGTCTCTTGAGACGGGCGACGCCGTCATCCGTGTTCATGCCGACGGCGGCCGCAAGGGGCAGCCGCGTCCGGCACCCGCGAGCCGGGCAGCCAAGACCCTGCTCTCCAGCATCAATCTGAACGACGATCCGACCATCCTGGCAGCCAGGCGGGAAATGCAGTCGTGGCGCCGTCTGGCCCTCGAACCCTCTGCCCTGCGCACGTCCGACAACTATCGCGACCCCAGCGAGATGCAGCCCGACGGTCTGCATCTGCCTCGGAGCCTGGACCGGATCGCGCGGAAGAAGTTCCCTGACGACCCGGCCCGGGTCTACTCCCGGGTCGCGGGACGCCTGTCGGATCTGTCCGGGCTGCACGTCAGGACACTGCACGTCGAAGCCGACGACACACGCGAGCTGCTGACCATCAAACTCCACGAGATCGACGGCATGGTGCTCCCGGCGCGCAGCCTCTCGGAGGGAACCCTGCGCTTCCTGGCCCTGTGCGTCCTGCTCGAGGACCCGCAGGCGCACGGTCTGCTGTGCATGGAGGAGCCGGAGAACGGCATCCACCCGGCCAACCTCTCCGCCATGGTGGAGCTGGTGCGCGATCTGGCGGTGGACCCTTCCCTTCCAGTGGACGAGGACAACCTGTTCCGGCAAGTCCTGATCAACACGCACTCGCCAGGTGTCGTACAGCTCGTGGACGCGGCCGACCTGCTGATCGCCGACACCGCGAGCGTCCCCCGGAGCGTGGGCAAGGTCGCGCGTGGCCTGCGGTTGCGGCCGCTCGCCGGCACCTGGCGGGCCGGCGGTGCCGAGAAAGGTTATGGCACCAAGGCCGACATCCTCGCGTACCTCACACGTCCGCCGGAGGCCCGGCTGACGCTTGAGGGGAGCGCCTCGTGACGGTTCGTGCCTTGTACCTCTGTGAGGGATCCAGCGACACCGGCCTGCGCTTTCACATCGAGGCGATCGCCGGAGAGATGGGCACGGAGATCCTTGTGACGGTCCCCGACCTGAACCGTTTGCCGAACAAGCCCGGTCACTCGGTCGCGGACAAGCTGCGTGCCGCGCAACAACTCAGCGACGGCGGGCACCAGTACGACCTCGTCGTGGTCCACCGCGACTCCGACCGCGAGCCGCCGGACCACCGCCGCAGAGAAATCGCGGAAGCAGTCGCCGCCGTGAGTCCCGGCCTGACGCATGTGCCCGCCGTCCCTGTTCGGATGCTGGAGGCCTGGCTGCTGCTCGACGAGGCGGCGATCCGCGAGGTGGCCGGAAACCCCAGCGGCAAAGTGGCACTCAAACTTCCGAAACCGGCCCGGGCGGAGTCAGAGGCCGACCCCAAGGCACTGCTCAAGCAGGCGATCGCCACAGCGAGCGAGGAAAAGGGACGCGGTCTGCAGAAGCTCCAGGCTCGTTTCCCGGAAAACCGTGCGCGACTCCTGCAAATGCTGGATCGGGAGGGGCCCGTCAAGCGGCTCGCTTCCTGGCAGTCGTTCACGCACGATCTGCGCCAGGCGCTGGGCAGCCGCTGACCACTCCCGCAGGTCAGGGGCACTCCGTGTGCCCGTCCCCGCACAAGCAGCGGACCACGTACGTCATGTGCTGGATGTTGCCGACCTTGTTCCAGGTCGTAGGATTGCCGGTGCCTTCTGAACCCGAGGTGAGAGCGCATCGGTGATACCAGCGGTCGCCGGTGCTCGCCGCCGCGCCCCGATAGTCCGGCTGTTCCGTGATCCAGCCGGCCGCTTCGCGCGTCGCTCCGGTCTCGCCCCGTTTGGCTGCCCAGAACCTGGCGAGCAGAAAGGAACGTTCCGTCGTGTACCGGAGCAGTCCGAACCTCGACCGGTCGCCGTCGTCCACCGGCCTGCCGATGTTGCGGGCGGGGAGTGTGCCGTAGTCGCCGTAGCGGACGAGATGCGCGTACGACCGCCCGCTCGTGCGTATCTCGTGCCAGGTGTCCCAGTCCACGCGGTCCACTTCGCCACGCTCTCTTTCCAGGAGCCGGTCCACCTCGTCCGGGAAGCCGCCGGACAGCGCGGCGATCGTGCGCCATGAGGTGAGCGGGGTCAGGGCGTCGAGGGCGCGGAGCGCTTCCTTGCCCGCGTCGGGACGGCCAGGGGACACGGTCTGGAGGTCGAGGAGGAGATCCACCCTCACCTCGGGATCCGTCCTGTCGAGCAGGGCGGCGGTGCGTTCGGCGAGGTCGTCGGTCCAGGTGCCGGGGAGCCGGACGCGTATGCCGAGGCCGTTGCCACCGTTGAGGGCGCTGTCCGCGGCCGCGGTCTGGTGCGCTGCCGGGAGATCGGGGCCGGTGACAGGGCGGAGTGCCGTATGGGACCAGTACGAGTGGAGCAGGTCCGCATAGGGGGCGGCGGTGAGGTCTGTGTGCGGGGCGTCCAGCCATGCCGCGGTGTATTTCTGGACCGTTGCGACACGTCGGAGTTCCTTGTCCACGGTCAGTTTGAGCTGATGGGTGTCCTGTGCGGCGATCGCCGGCAGCGTCCAGAGGGGAGACGTCCGGTCACGGACCCATGGGGCGAGATCCTTGACGGCGCCCACGGCGTGGGCGCGGATCGGTAGGACGGGAACGTACAGCGGTCCGGACATGGCGGCCCCCTCGACACTGCCCCGCGCTGGTCTCGAATCAGCGTGAGCCGGGGTGAAGGGGGCGGAAAGGGCGCGATCCGGTCACCCGGCCGGAAGGTGTGCGCCCCGGTCCTGGGCCTTTGGGGCGTCCGGCGACGGTCCGCGAGGCGCTGAACACGCAGTGCAGTCCCCGCGTCGGTGTGCGCCCGGTAGCATTCGAGGGTCTATTCGCCGACCGGGCACCATGGCACGGCACGACAGCGACACTCTCGACAAAGCGGGGATCACGTATGCGGGACGGCCGGTGGGTCACGGTCACCGAATCCCAGTTCGAGCACGAGCGGCGTGGCCTGACGGCCATCCGCGAGAAGCTCCGGGACAACGGTCCTTGGCGTGCGTGGTCCAATTTCGTCTTCACCGCGGGCACCGGTCACGTCCGTGAAGTCGATCTCCTCGTGGTCGCCCCGGGCGGGGTGCATCTGATCGAGCTGAAGGACTGGCACGGCTCGGTCGAGTCCCGCAACGGCAGCTGGCTGCAGACCCAGCCGAGCGGCCGGCAGGTGTCGCACGGCAATCCCCTGCATCTGGCGAACAGGAAGGCCAAGGAGCTGGCCTCGCTGTTGCGCGCGCAGAACGTGCAGGTGTGGGTGTCGGAGGCGGTGTGCTTCACCGACTCCTCCCTGCGCAATCGTCTGCCCGCGCACGATCAGCACGGCCTGTTCACCGTGCACCAGCTCGTCGGGATGCTGGAGCGCCCGCCTCTCGAGGAGCGCCGACGCATCGACGCCCCGAAGTCCCGCGCCATCGCGACCGCCCTGGAGCGGATCGGGATCGCGCCCAGTGACGCCGAGTACCGGGTGGGGCCGTACCAGCTGGACCGGAAGTCGTTCGATTCGGGACCCACCTGGGCGGACTATCTGGCGCGGCACAGCGAGCTGCCCGAGGCGGCCCGGGTCCGGGTCTATCTGCGGGAGCGCGGCTCGGACGCCGAGCAGCGGGCCTCGGTGGAGCGGGCGGCGCGGCGCGAGGCCGCGGTGCTGCGCCGCTTCCGGCATCCCGGTGTCGTGCAGCTGAAGCAGTACGACCCGTCCGGGCATCCGGCGGGTCCCGCGCTGATCTTCGACTACGACCCGCGGACACTGCGGCTGGACGAGTACCTGGCGCAGTACGGCGGGAAACTCGACGTGCTGACCAGGATGGCGCTGGTGCGTCAGCTCGCCGAGACGGTGCGTTCGGCGCACGGGCGGCGGATCTTCCACCGCACGCTCGCGGCGCGGGCGATCCACGTGATGCCGCGGCCTCGCGGCCGGGTGGCGGGGGCGGACGGCGAGGAGTCGGGCTGGCTCAACCCGTACGTGCAGATCTCGGACTGGCAGGTCGCCGTGCAGCGCGACGCCGGCTCGGGCGGTCCGGGTGGCGGCGAGCGGTTCGCGCCGACCACGTTCTCCCGGGCGGGAGCGCATCTGGCGGAGGGAGCGGACTCGTACCTCGCACCCGAACTGACCGCCCCGAAGGCCGACCCCGTCACCTTGGACGTCTACGGCCTCGGTGTCCTCACCTACCTGCTGGCCACGGGCCAGGCTCCGGCGGCCAGCCAGGCCGAGCTGCTGGCGCGCTTCGAGGCGGGCGAGGGGCTGCGGCCCAGCGCCGTGGTGGACGGTCTGTCGGAGGACATCGACGAGCTGGTCCAGTCGGCCACGGCGTACAGCATCGCCGACCGTCTGACCTCGGTGGACGACTTCCTGGACATGCTGGAGGTCGTCGAGGAGACGCTGACCGAGCCGGCCCGTCCGGCAACGCCTCTCCCGGTGGAACCAGAGCCTGCCCCGGCGCCCGCTCCCGAGAAGGACCCTCTCGAGGCGGTCGCGGGCGACGTCCTGGCCGACCGCTGGGAGGTCAGGCGCAGGCTGGGCACGGGGTCGACGAGTCGCGCGTTCCTGGTCCGGGACCTGACGGCGGGCCCCGAGGTACGGCTCTCCAAGTCCCTCGTGGTCCTGAAGGTCGCCCTGTCGGAGCGGGCCGGCGAGGTGCTGGAGCGCGAAGCCGACGTCATGGGTCGGCTGCGCCCCGACTCGCGGATCATCCGCCTGGTAGAGCCCGAGCCACAGCGCATCGCCGACAAGACGGTGCTGGTCCTGGAGTACGTCGGTGACGAGCGCGAGGCCGAACCGGCCGCGCCCGGCGCCTCCCGCACGAGGCGGCGCGAGGAGACGGTCGCCCGACGGCTGCGGGAGTCCGGCCGTCTGACCGTGGACCAGCTGGAGGCGTACGGCGACTACCTGTTCGGGGCCGTCGACTTCCTGGAGGGCGAGGGTGTCTGGCACCGGGACATCAAGCCGGACAACATCGCCATCCGGGTCCGCCCGAACCGCACCCGGGAACTCGTACTGATCGACTTCTCGCTGGCCGGCTATCCCGTGAAGGAGACGGGCGCCGGGACGGACGGCTATCTGGACCCGTTCATCGGCGAACTCACCGAGCGTTCGGTGTACGACGCCCATGCCGAGCGATACGCGCTGGCAGTCACCCTGCACGAGATGGCCTCGGGTGAGCTGCCGGTGTGGGGCGGAGGCCGGGTCTCGGCGCGGCAGACGAACCCGGAGAAGGAGCCGCATCCGGCGATCGCCGTGGACGCCTTCGACCCGGCGGTGAAGGACGGGCTGCTGAAGTTCTTCCAGCAGGCCCTGCACCGCGACGCGACGCAGCGCTTCAAGGACCTGAAGCCCATGCGGGACGCCTGGAAGCGCGTCTTCCTGGCGATGGACGAGGCGAAGCCCTCGTCGCGGCGCTCGCGCCCCGCGCCCGAGGCAATCGCCGCGGAAGGCGTCGCCGCACGGCTGGAGCCGGTGATCGAGGCGGCCGAGGAGGAGACCGCCGAGCGGCAGCGCGACCGGCTGGCTAAGCAGGTGGAGCGTGACACGCCGATCTCGGCCTCGGGTCTCGGCCCGGCCGCCGAGTCGTTCGTGTACGGCCTTCGGCCGCGCGTGCACACGGTCGGTGAACTGCTCGACTACAGCCAGCGCCAGCTGGTCAACGCCCCCGGCCTCGGCGCCAAGACCCGCAAGGAAGTCCTCGGCCGGATCAAGCAGTGGCGCCGCCAGCTCGCAGAACAGCCCGCCGCGCCACTGACTCCGGCGGGCCGCAAGGCCGCGAAGGAGGAGCTGACGGCAGCCGAGGCGAGCGCCGCCCTGGCGGTCGCAGCGAGCGGAGGCGTGGTCGGCCTCCCGGACGCGGCCCTGCGCACGGTCAGCCTGGACGCCCTGGCCACGGTCTTCGCACCCGAGCTGAAGAAGGACGGGTCGAACCGCAACGAGTGCGAGATGGTACGGCTGCTGCTGCGCCTGCCGGACGAGCGCGGCGAACTGCCCGACATCGGCGTGTGGCCGAAGCAGAAGGACGTGGCGGCGGCTCTGGGCCTGTCGGCCGGCCGCATCCCCCAGATGCTGAAGACCCAGCGCGGACTGTGGAAGAAGCACCCGGCGGTACGGGCTCTGCGTACCGAGATCCTCGAGCTGCTGCGGGATCTGGGCCGGGTAGCCCCGGCGGCGGAGGTCGCCGACGCGCTGGTGGTGCGCCGCGGTACGCAGCTGGAGGAGCGGGAGCAGCGGCGAGCGCTGGCGCTGGCGGCGGTGCGGGCGGCGGTCGAGGTCGAGCAACTCGTCCCGGATGAAAGCGAGTTCCGCCACGTGCCGAACCGCGAGGCGTCCGACGCGGCCATGGGCGCCGGCCTGCTCGCCCTGGAGGTCGTCGAGGACGACGCCCCCGAGACCCCGTCCGCCCCCGGCCTCCTCGACTACGCCCAGCGCCTCGGCAAGATCGCCGACCGGCTCGCCAAGCACCCGACCCTGCCGACGGCCACGACCGTCCTGGCCGAGCTGAGCAGCATCGCCCCGCCGAGCGCGGCGGTGGAGTGGGACGAGCGCCGCACGGTGGAGTTGGCGGCAGCGGCCTCCCGCAACGCCGCCGCGACCCCACGCCTGGAGATCTACCCCCGCGACCTGCCGCTCGTACGGGCGCTGCGGCTCACGCAGGCGGGCCTGGTCCGGGTCATCCCCGACCTGGAGCGCTCACGCCAGCCCGGCCTCACGGTCGACGAGGTCCACGAGCGCGTACGGGCCCGCTTCCCGGAGCTGCTCGACCAGCGAGGCAGCCACGAGCTGCCGAGGGGCGGCCGACTGACGACGGCGCTACGGGACGCGGGCTTCGACCTGGAGCTGTCCACCCGCTCCGGCACCCGAACGCTGCGCTACCTGCCCCGCAAACTGACGGACGCGTCGAGCTTCCTGTCGTCGGGCGCGCGGCGACAGGCCACCGGCACGATCGCCGCCCACCGGTACGCCGACGACACGGAACTCGCGGGCGCGGTCGCCGCGGAGGAGAGGCTGATGTCGTCGTCCCGGCGGGACGGCTTCCGGGTGCTCACGGTGCGTACGGCGCTGGCGGGCGCGGCAGTACAGGAGTTGACCGGGGAGCGCTTCGCGGCGGGGGCGGTTTCGGTGACGGAGCTGTTCTTGGAGGCGCTGCACGAGCTGGTGGAGCAGCGTCCGAAGCCGACGTGGGAGACGCTGTTGCGGGCGGATGTGGCGGATCCCGGGTCCAAGGGGGCGATGAAGTTCGCGGAGTACGCGCGGACGGCCTGGGGAGTGGTGGAGCCTCGGCTTGGGGAGCTGGTGGGGGCTAGGGCCGGGGGGTTGGGGTCTGCTTCGGCTCCGGCCGGTGGGCCGCTGCTGCTCGCTGACGCCGGGGTGTTCGCCCGGTACGACGCGATGGGCGTCCTGGATCGGTTGGCTGAGCGGTCCCGGCGTGGCGGGCGGGGGCTGTGGTTGCTGTGCCCGCAGAGCGACCCGACGCGACCGCCCCGGCTGGGGACGACGGCGGTTCCGTATCAGGCGGGGCTGGGTGAGTGGGTCGTACTGCCGGACTCGTGGGTGGGGAACCAGCATCGGGCAGACGGCGAGCGGAGCGGTGGGATGGCGGACGTGGCCGGTGCGAGGGGCTTGGCCGGCGGATGAGTTGGGGCCGGTGGCCGGACTGACTCCGGCTCCGGTCTGGTGACTGAGGCATGCGGGCGGCGCGGCATGGTGAGCGCGGCTCGATCGATGAGTGATCGATGAACAGACGAGTGGAGACGTGGCGACGTGATCGACCGCAAGGCTTTGTTGGCCGACCTGATCAAGCGGGTCAAGGCGGTCGAGGCGGACCTCGACAAGCAGGTCAAGGCCGTACCGGAGGTGGGTGCTCGGCTGCGGGCGGAGTACGACCGAGCCCGGGAGCTGGAGCGTACGGCGGCGACCTGGAACGAGTGGCTGAAGGAACGCGTCACGCAGGTCGCGGTTGCGTGGGTGCTGGGCACGGTGTTCGTACGGTTCTGCGAGGACAACAGGCTGATTCCCGAGCCGTATCTTGCGGGGGCGGCTCAGGAGCGCCAGGAGCTGGCGGAGGCACGGTACGGGCAGTACGTCGCTGATGATTCGGAGGGCGCCGACCCTACGTTTCGCGGCTGGCTGGAGCGTGCGTTCGCGGAGCTGGGGTCGGGGCAGGCGGGCAAGCTGCTGTTCGACCAGCGGCGCAACCCGCTGTACCAGGTCCCTCTGTCTCACGCCGGGGCTCGGGCGCTGGTGGAGTTCTGGCGTGAGCGGGACGCGGAGGGGCAGCTCGTTCATGACTTCGCCGACCCTCTGAATGAGGACGGTACGAAGGGGTGGGACACGCGGTTCCTGGGTGACCTGTACCAGGATCTGTCGGAGGCGGCCCGTAAGACGTATGCGCTGCTCCAGACTCCGGAGTTCGTGGAGGAGTTCATCCTCGACCGGACGATGAGCCCGGTGGTGCGTGAACTGGGTTCACGGTTCGGCGACTTGAAGATGATCGACCCGACGTGCGGGTCCGGTCACTTCGTGCTGGGTGCGTTCAAGCGGATGGTGACGCTTTGGGCGGACCGGGTGCCGGGCAAGGACGCGCATGAGCGGGTGCGGGCTGCGCTGGATTCTGTGCACGGGGTGGACATCAATCCGTTCGCGGTGGCCATCGCGCGGTTCCGGTTGCTGATGGCGGCGATGGCGGCGGCGAATGTGCGGACGCTCGCGGAGGCTGGGCGGTATGACTGGCCTGTGCATTTGGCCGTGGGTGACTCGCTGATCAAGGCTCGGCAGCTTGAGTTTGGCGTGCGGGGGACCCAGGGGCAGGGGGAACTGGAGTTCAGCACAGAGCAAAAGGACGAGCTGGCGGAGTTCTCTTACGCTACCGAGGATGTACACGAGGCCGAGTTCAAGGGGATCCTTGAGGTCGGACGATATGACGTGGTGGTAGGGAATCCGCCTTATATTACCGTCAAGGACAAGAAGCTTAATTCGCTTTATCGGGAACTTTATAAGTCCTGTGCGGGGACCTACGCACTGTCCGTGCCGTTTGCCGAAAGGTTCTTCCAACTGGCGAAGGTTGGGGTTCCGGATGGGCGCGGGTACGGGATGGTCGGGAAGATCACCGCTAACTCGTTTATGAAGCGAGAGTTCGGAACCAAGTTGATCGAGGAGTACTTCGCACATAAAGTGGAGCTGACTGAGGTTATCGACACCTCGGGAGCTTACATTCCTGGGCATGGGACGCCGACTGTCATTTTGGTGGGGCGGCGGCGGGCCGGGAATGCGCGGGGGGAGACTATTCGGACGGTCCGTAGCGTGCAGGGCGAGCCTGAGGCGCCCGAGGATCCTTCTGAAGGTCTGGTATGGACTGCGATCGCGAGCCAGGTAGACGATCCTGGAACGGTTAGCCAGTGGGTTTCCGTAGACGATTTGAAGCGCGAAGCACACTTCGGAAAACATCCATGGATTCTAGCCGCAGGCGGTCTCGAAGTTATCGAGCGGCTCGAAAAGGCGCTCACTCGGCGCCTAAAGGCAGCCATTGTCCCCCCGATTGGTCGAGCTATTCGAGCAGGAGCGGACGATGCGTACGTTCGACCGCTTCGCAGCACGTATCGCACAGTAACGGATCGCCGCGGTTTGCGCCCACTTATGGCCGGAGAGGCCGTTCGAGACTGGATCGCACAACCGCAGGAGAATATCTGGTTCCCCTACACCAAAGAGGCCGACTCTAACACTCTGGAGATCGAACTTTGGCCACTTCGCAGAGTTCTTGAGGCTCGGCGCACATTCCAGGGCGACATGTCTGATGCGGGACTAAGCTGGTGGGACTACATGCAGTACACTGCATCGGCATACTCCACACCTCTCTCAATCACATTCGCCGAAGTGGCTACGCACAACAACTTTGTACTCGACAGGGGCGGGAAGGTATTCAAACAGACAGCGCCGGTCATTAAACTCGGCGAGGAGGCAACTGATCAAGAACACTTCGGCTTGCTCGGATTGCTGAACAGCTCTACAGCATGCTTTTGGCTTAAGATGAACTGTCACGACAAGGGAATCCGAGGAGAGGGCGGCGGATTTACGAGCGATGACTGGGAGCGCTTTTATCAATTCAACGGAGGAAATATTGAAAATTTTCCGCTACCAGCCAAATGCCCGGCCTCAATTACTGAGCGCCTCGACGCTCTTGCCCAAGACCTGACAGTCACCGATTCTGCTACCCCCGCGGCCCCAACGCTGCGCGAAGCCCAAGCCAACTGGCGCTCCACCCGAGCCCAAATGATCGCCCTCCAAGAGGAACTCGACTGGCAGGTCTACTCCCTCTACAACCTGCACGCCGAAGACCTGCGCGCCCCCGAAGCCGAGGTTCCCGAACTCGCGCTAGGCGAGCGGGCCTTCGAGATTGCGCTTGCTCGGCGAGTGGAGAACGGAGAGGCCTCCGGGGAATGGTTCAAGCGGCATGGGGCTACGCCCATTACGGAGCTGCCCGCCCACTGGTCCGACGTCTACAAGGCCGTCGTACAGAAGCGCATCGACGCCATCGAGACCAGCCGCGCCATCGGCATGATCGAGAGGCCCGAGTACAAGCGACGTTGGGCAACCGACGGTTGGGATGCCCTTCAGAAGAAGGCCTTGCAGTCCTGGCTGCTCGACCGGATCGAGAAACGTGAGCACTGGTTCGACGAGGACGGGCAGCCCACCCTCCTCACCCGCTCCCAGCTCACCGACATCCTGTCCCGTGACGAGGAGTTCGTCTCTGTCGCCGAGTTGTACGAGCCCCGCACCGAGCTGGCCACCGTCGTAGCTGGACTCCTCGCGGACGAGCACGTCCCCTTCCTCGCCGCCCTCCGCTACAAGCCCGCCGCCCTGAAGAAGCGCCAGGACTGGGAACACGTCTGGGAGCTTCAGCGCAAGGAGGACGCCGCCGAAACCGAGGCGGAAAAGCGGAAGATCCGGGACTCCATCCCCGTACCGCCCAAGTACACCTCGGCCGACTTCCTCAAGCCCTCCTACTGGCGAGCCCGCGGCAAGCTCGACGTGCCCAAGGAGCGATTCATCTCCTACGCGACCGGGCCGATCTCCGGTACTCCCGAGTTGTACGGGTGGGCCGGCTGGGACCACCGGGAGCAGGCGCAAGCGCTCGCCACCTACTTCACCGTGCACGAGCTGGCCACCGAGGAGATCACCCCGCTCCTCGCTGGCCTACTCGAACTCCAGCCCTGGCTTACCCAGTGGCACAACGAGTTCGACGGCAGGTACGGCGGCTCCCCCGCAGGCTTCTTCGCCGGGCACCGCTCCCTCTACCAGGGCCAGCACGGCCTGACCGACGACGACCTGCGCGCGTGGAGCCCGCCGGCCGCCACGCGAGGCAGGGGCCGTCGCCCCGCCGCGAAGGACTGACAGCCGTCCAGGCCCTGCCGAGGCGCCGCACGTCAACTGCCGTGCCTCGGCAGGGTCTTCGCGTGTCGTCATCCAGGAGATCCAGGAAACGCCGACTCACGCGCTGGAGGTAACGCCACCTGCGGAGCCTTGAACGCTGCCCAGACTGTCTTTCCGATCCCACCCTCCCGGCCACACACGCCCCAGCAGTCGGCCAGCGCATCCACCAGCATCAGACCGCGCCCGCACGTCTCGTCCTCACCCGGCGACCTCAACTCCGGGCAGCCCGCGCCCGCGTCGCTCACCTCCAAGCGCAGCACCCCCTCCACCGGGTCATAGGCAAAGCCCACGCCAACCTGCCGGTCGCTCGGCACCCGTACGCGCAGCGCGTTGGTGACCAGCTCCGACAGCACCAGTTCCGCCGCCTCTGCGACCTCCTGCTCCATGCCCCAGCCCCAGAGGGCGTCTCGGAGTATCGACCTTGATCGGGCCACGCCTCGCGGGTGGCGGGAGATACGGAAGCGAGCTTCGTACGAGCCGTCGTGGTCCGTCATGACTCCTCCAGGGGCCTCCGTGCTGATGGGCCAACGCTCCCTTTTCACTGAAGGAGTTCAGCCTCACGCCATGAAGCAGACTGGACCCGTAGCATGCGAATCTGCAACGTTGCCGATTCGATTGATGCCCATGTTCGCCCTTTCGAGTTACGACAGCCCATAAGCATCCGCTCTGCTGCAAGGTGGTTCCATGCCTGTCAACAACGTGCCGCCCAGCCCGTCTACGGTCCTCGGTCGCCAACTCGGCGACGAGCTACGCAAGTTGCGAGAGGCGGCTGGTCTCACCACGGCTCAGGCGGCGGACTCCCTCGACTGCACCAAGGGGAAGATCAGCCGGATCGAAAACGGTCGAGTGGCCGTGCGACTCCCCGACCTCACAGCGATGCTGCATGCCTACCAGGCCCAAGATGCTGCTCTGAGCGATCGGCTGACCACCTTGGCGCGCAAGGCCAACCGCCGCCGACGCGAGGGATGGTGGCACCAGTACGGGTCGGTGCTCGGTGACACCTACCGCGACTACATCGAGATGGAGAGCATCTGCGACACCATCAAGACGTTCCAGGCGCTCCTGATCCCGGGCCTTCTCCAGACTCCGGAGTACGGCCGTGCGGTCACCGTAGCTTCGCGTTCGTGGGAAACCGCTGAGCAGATCGATCAGTTCGTCCAGGTGCGGATCGCCCGGCAGGAGCGCCTTACCAGTGAGGATCCGCTAGAGCTTTGGGCCGTACTGGCAGAGGGAGTTCTCCGGCAGCAGGTGGGCGGTCCTGCCGTGATGCACGACCAGCTGGAACATCTGGCGAGCATCACCGAACTACCCAACGTCACTGTCCAGGTACTGCCGTTCGCACGCGGTGCGCACTCCAGTATGGTCGGCCCGTACCTGCTGCTGAGCTTTCCTCGGGTCTCAGCGCTGGATCTCGTGCTGACGGAGAACCCAACCGGCAACATCTGGATGGAGCAGGCGTCCGAAGTCGCTCACTATCGGAAGCTCTTCGGCGACGCTCGCACTTCAGCGCTGGCTCCCACGGAATCGCTCGGGCTGATCCGCCGCATCGCCAAGGAGCACAGACAATGAACCACGCCCACATCTCCCCGTCGGACCTCGCGATGGCAGCCTGGCGGGTCAGCAGTTACAGCGGCGGGCAGGGCGAGTGCGTCGAGACCGCCACCAACCTCCCCGACCTCGTCCCCGTCCGCGACAGCAAGCGCCCCACCGGCCCCGCCATCGCGTTCGGCCACGCCGCTTGGAGTGCCTTCGTGTCCCGGCTGCGCTGACCACCTCGGCGACAAGCCACGGCGGGCGGGCGCGCAGGCGGTCCTGGCGATCGCCCGCCCAGCCCCACAAGCGACCCCGTACCCCGCACACCTCCGCAGTGTCATACCTCCCGGTTACGATCTGAGACGGACCTCGGACCTGGAATCGGAGCCAGCCACGCAGCCTCCGCTCCCCAGGACCCGAACCCACCCAGACAGACAGATGCACGCAAACGCATCGCAACCGGCCCCAGGAGACGCGAGACAAACATGGCCCCGACCGCCGCCACCGCCCCCCTCCTCCGCGACGTCATCGACATCAAGACGTCGATCTCCACCTCCGACTTCGTGCTGAAGCTCGCCGAGGCGGTCACGGAGGAGGGTGCGGCGAACGCGCTGCGGGACTACGTCGTCACGGAGCGTCTGCTCGACAACTTCGACGAGGCGCTCGGGCTGATCAAGGCCGCGCTCGACGGGCACACGTCGAAGGCCGCCTACCTCCACGGGTCGTTCGGTTCCGGTAAGTCCCACTTCATGGCGGTACTGCACGCCATCCTGCGAGGCGAGCCCGCCGCACGGGCCCGTGCGGACTTCGATCCAATACTGACCAAGCACGAGTGGCTGAACACCGAGCAGAAGCGCTTCCTGCTTGTGCCCTACCACATGCTCGGCGCGAAGTCGCTGGAGCAGCGGGTGCTCGGTGGGTACGTCAGTCACATCAAGGCGCTCAGCGACCTCCACCCGGACGCGCCGACCCCGCAGGTCTACCGCACCGACTCCCTCTTCGAGGACATCCACTCCCACCGTGCACGGATGGGCGACGAGAAGTTCATCGAGGGGCTCGCCGGCGCCGACGGGGATGCGGACAGCACAGCCGATGAGGACGAGTGGGGCGAGTCCTTCGCCTGGACCTCCGAGCTGCTCGACCGTGCCCTCTCCGCCGAGGAGCTGGACGGCGGCGAGGTCAACCTCGACCTGGTCAACCCGAGCACCCCGGCCGAGCTGCGCGCCAAACTCGTACACGACGCCAGTACCACCTGGTTCCCCGGCTTCGCCAGGAACGCCGCCGAGGACGAGCACGGGTTCATCTCCCTCGATGCCGGGCTTGCCGTGATCGCCGAGCACGCCAAATCCCTCGGCTACGACGGGCTCATCCTCTTCATGGACGAGCTGATCCTCTGGCTCGCCAACCGCATCCACGACCAGCGGTTCGTCTCCCGCGAGGCCGACAAGATCACCAACTTTGTCGAAGGTGCCGACTCGCGCCGGGCCATCCCGATCGTGTCGTTCATCGCCCGTCAGCGCGACCTGCGTGAACTGGTCGGCCAGGAGACCTCCGGGGCGGCCGAGGCGGCCATCCAGGACAGTCTCAGGCTGGCCTCCGGGCGCTTCGACAAGATCACCCTCGAAGACCGCAACCTTCCGCAGGTCGCCCACGCCCGTCTGCTGAAGCCCAAGGACGCCGAGGCCGCGGTCAAGCTCGACGCCGCCTTCGCGAAGATCAAGCGGGTCGGGCCGCAGGTGTGGGACGTACTCCTAGGGTCGGACGAGGGGACGACCGGTGCGGACGAGGAGTCGTTCCGGCTGACGTACCCCTTCTCGCCCGCCTTCATGGACACGCTCGTCCACATCTCGTCCGCGCTGCAGCGGTCGCGTACCGGTCTGAAGCTGATGGGGCAGCTGCTCGCCGACCACCGCGACGACGCCACCCTTGAGCAGCTCATCCCCCTCGGCGACCTGTATCCGGTGATCGCGGACGGCGGTGACACGCCCTTCGTCGACAGTCTGAAGGTCGAGTTCCAGACCGCCGACAAGCTGTACCGGACCAAGCTGCGGCCGTATCTCCTCGGCACGTACGAGGTCACCGAGGAGGACGTCGAGCGCTATACGCACCGGCGGGAGTCGATCACCGACCCCGCGCTGCTCGGCCGGTGCAAGAGCTTCGTCGGGGACAACCGGCTGATGTGCACGCTGCTGCTCTCCGCGCTCGCACCCAGCGTGCCCGCGCTGCGCGACCTCACCATCCGGCGGCTCGGCGCGCTCAACCACGGGTCGGTCGTCTCGCCGATCCCCGGCGCCGACGTCGGGATGATCAAGACCAAGGTCGGTGAGTGGGCGGCGCAGTTCGCCGAGATCAAGGCGATCGGCACCGACACGAACCCGGGCGTACGGCTCGAACTCGCCGGTGTGGACGTGGACTCCGTCATCGCCAACGCCAACGTCAACAACAGCCGGGGCAACCGGCGCACGCTCGCCAAGCGGCTGCTCGCCGAGGAACTCGGTCTGGACCTCCAGGACCGGCTGACCGCCGACGAGCTGAACCTCGTATGGCGCGGGTCCAACCGCACCGTCGAAGTCGTCTTCGGCAACATCGCCGACCCGGACGACCTTCCCGACCACGAGTTCCAGCCGAGCCAGGAGAGCCTGTGGCGGCTCATCGTCGACCTGCCGTACGACGAGGGTGAGCGAGGGTGGATCGACGACGTCCACCGGATGCGCGGTCTGCGTGAGCGGCCGGGTGCGCACCCGCAGACCGTGGGCTGGATTCCCACGCATCTGTCTGTCGCGCGTTTCAAGGACTTCCAGCGTCTTGTCGTCATCGACTACGCCCTCGCGGACGAGCGGCGCTTCGACACGCAGTACGCGCAGCATCTCAACGCCGACAACCGGGCGCGCGCCAAGGCCCTGCTCGAAGGGCAGCGGGAGTCGCTCACGCAGACGGTGAAGGCGGCGTTCAAGCAGGCGTACGGGCTGGCCGACAAGAAGGCCTCCGACGTCGACATCTCTTTCAACGATCACCTCGAAGCCCTGCCCGAGGTGCCCGAGCTCCGGGTCTCCATCGGGCAGTCGATGCAGGACGGCGCCCGGCACGTCGTCTCGAAGCTGCTCGCCCACCAGTTCCCCGCCCACCCTGACTTCGATCCGCGGGGCAACAACACCGCGGTCAAGCCCAGCGAGGCGCGGACCGTGTTCGGACTCGTCCGGGATGCCGCTGAGGCACCCGACCGGCAGGTCGAGAACGCGGGCAAGGAACGGGAGTTGATGCAGCGGATCGCCGTACCGCTCGGCCTCGGGCAGCAGAAAGAGGCGTACTTCCGGCTGTCGAACCGGTGGGCCGAGCACTTCGCGCTGATGGCGCGTACGGACGGCGGGCCCGGCGACCTCAGCGTCACCAAGCTCACCGAATGGATCGACCGGCCCGAGCCCATGGGCCTGGAGCCCTTCCTCGCGCACCTGGTCATCGCGGCCTTCGCGGAGATGGACGACCGGGTGTGGGTGCGCGCGGGCGCGGTCCTCGACCCGGCGCCCGAACTCTCGGCGATCCGGCAACAGGACGCGCTTCGCGACCAGCCCCTGCCAGAGGAAGAGGTCTGGGAGGAGGCGCGTAGCCGGTACTGGGACATCTTCGGCGTGGAGGGGGCGGAGGCGAAGCCTCCGACACTGCGCCGGGGACGTCTGGTGAGCCAGTTCGCACGGCAGATCCTGGCCAAGGCCCGGCACTTCCGGCCCCACGCGGACGATCTGCTGAAGCAGCTCGAAGGGCACTCGGTGTTCCTCGCGCTGGACGGCGGTGACGAGTCCGGCCGGCTCGCCCTCGCCCGCCGGTCGCGAGATCTGCTCGGCGAGCTGGCCGGACTCGACCAGGGGGCGGCGGGCGGTACGGCCGCCGCCAAGCAGATCATCACGGCCTTCGCCACCTTCGACCTCGGTGCCGCTTCCGCCAGCCGTTACGGCGCCTCCGTCAAGCAGGCCGCAGCCGTCGCGGCGGCGCTCGCGGGCGCCAGCTGGGACACCTTCGAGCTGGCGGCGAACGGCGGCCCCGAGGGCGAGGCGGTGCTCGCGCAACTGCGCAGCGCGGCCAACGCCGACCAGCGCACAGTCAACCTCAAGGACGCCCTGGAGAAGGCGCGGGTGTCCGGGGTCGCCGTACTCAAGCGCAACCAGGCGGCCGGGGCCCCTGCTCGGCCGACCACCCCGGCCGAGCCCGCTCCCGGTCCCCTGACCTCGCCGGGCGCCATAGACCTCACCACCGCCAGCAGCCACCCGCCGGTGCCCACCACCCAGCCGCCCCTTCCGACCCCGACCGGCCGGACGGGCACCGGGCGTGCCGCGCGCCGCTCGGGCAGCGGCCGTACGAAGGTGTCCCAGGCCCTTGCCGAGCTGCGCGCGGAACTTGCCGAGCTGGCGGCGGCCGAGCCGGACGCCACCATCGAGATCAGCTGGCGGGTCGTGGAGTGACGGCGGCGAAGACCATGGGCATGACGGGCCCAGCGATGAAGACCAGCACGGAGACAAGGCGGGCAGGCGGGTGACCGTGGCGACGACAACCAGCGCGGTGCGGCTCAACGCCGCCACGATCACCCAGTACCTGAACTCGCAGCCCAGCCTCACCCCCGAGAAGCGCCGGGTGGTCCTGCTGCGTGCGGCACCAGTCTGGGAGGGACCCGCGCAGCTCCCGTGGGGTGCGGGACGGCACGCCCGGATCGCCGTCGGCCCTTCGCCGCTCGCCGTGTACGAGCTGGTGCTGGCCCACCAGGCGGCCGATGCCACCGGACCCGAGGTCCTCGTCGTCCTCACCGACCGCGAGGAGGCCGAACTCGGCCCCGACCTGCTGGCCAAGGTGCACCGGCAACGCGTGAGCGCCGTCAACATCTGGGACGTCGTCCGCGAGGCGTTCGGCGCCGACGCCACCGACCACTGGCTCTCCGAGGAGAACTGGGCCTCCGAAGCACTCCTCGACGCGACGCCTCCGGGCGGCTGGCCGCAGCTGGCGGGCGGTGCACTGTCCCGGCGCGAGGCGCTGGCCGCCCTCGCCATGCGCAGGCTCGGGATCGGACGGTACGCCCCCGATGCCGACCCCGGGCAGATGGCGGGCGCGGGCGGTCTCGACGTTCACGCGCTGCTGCGCTGGTCGCTGCAGCCCGGCGGCCCCGACCGTTACCTCTCGCTGCGGGCACCCGAGCGTGCCGGACTCGCCCGGTTCCTCGGCGAGGACGACCAGGTGGGGCTCACCGGGCGGGCCCTGGTCTCCCTGGTCGACGCCGAGCACGGGCCGGACGCCGTCGCGTTCGGGCTCGTCTGTGGCGCGCTCTGGCGGGACACCGAACTTCCGGACGCCGCCGGTGGGCGGCGCACGCGTGGCCGTCGGCGTGCGGACGAGGGATCCGCGGCCGGTGGCGAGTCCGTGGACGCCGAGGACTACCGGGCACGGGGGCGCGCCGAGCGTTGGTTCGGGGACGAACCGCCGGCGCACGGTGCGGCCCTCGACCAGCTCGCAGCGTCCTTCGGCCGGGCCTGCGAGGAGTTCGTGTCCGCACTGCTGCTGAGCGGGCGGTCGGAGTTCGACGAGTCGGCGGCGGCTGCCCGGAAGATGAGCCATATCGCCCTGGACCGGGCGGACTCACTGATCCGGCAGTTCGGAGCCGAGCGGGCAGCCCGGTCAAGTGCCCTGCTGGCGGCGGGACTTGAGGCCCGCTTCGCTGCCGTCGGGCAGGCTCTGACCGACAAGGATCCGCAGCAGGTCACGCGGTCCGTCGGCGCCCTCGACGACCATGCGCTCGCGAAAGAACCCGACGCCCGGACCCGTATCGCACGCGCCGGCATGGCGCTGCGGCTCGCCCAGTGGCTCGCGGGCGACCCACCTGTCGCGTCCGGGAACGTGGCGGCGGCGATCGGCCGCCAGATCGCGGAGACCGGCTGGGTGGACCTCGCCCTCGAACACATCGAGGCCGGGGGCGAGAGCGAGCCTGCCCTGCAGTCCGCGTACGACAGTCTGTGTGCCTCCGTGCGGGCGCACCGACGGGAGATCGACCGGAACTTCGCACACGCCCTGGCCACGTGGACAGCGGACGGCGGGACACCCGGAACGATGCTCGCGGTGGAGACCTTCCTCCCTCGTGTGGTCGCCCCCGTGGTGAAGGCCGGGGATCGCGGGGTACTCCTGCTCGTTCTCGACGGTATGAATGCGGCCATCGCCTCTGAGCTGGGCGAAGAACTGCGTGAGCACTGGGTCGAGTACGACCCTCTCGCCGACGCGAAGGACGCGGCGCGCCGCCGGGCGATGGCAGCCGCGCTGCCCACTCTCACGGCGGTGTCGCGGACCTCGCTGTTCGCGGCCAAGCTGACGTCGGGCGCCCAGACCGATGAGAAGCGGGCGTTCCCCGCACATCGGTTCTGGGGGGACGCGAAAGCCGCTGCCTTCCACAAGGACGATCTTCGGGCCCATGCCGCCGGGGACTCCTTCGGCCCCGGACTCCTCACCGCGCTCAACGACGAGCAGACGCACGTCGCGGTGGTCCTCAACACCATCGACGACCGGCTGGCGAAGGAGCAGAAACTCGGGGATGGCGCCTGGCGGCTGTCCGACATAGGGCAGCTCAGGGAACTGCTGCGCTATGCCGCGCTGCAGGGCCGGGCGGTGATCCTGACCAGCGACCACGGGCACGTCGTCGACCGCCACGGGGCTCGGCTGGAGGCCGAAGTCCCGTTGTCGGCCCGGCACCGGGTGCCTGGGGGTCCGCTCGCGGAGTCCGAGGTGCTGCTGACCGGGCCTCGTGTCGTCGTCCCCCCGACCGAGTCCGCGTCCAGTGGCACGCGGGGCGGTGAGGTTGTCGCACTCTGGGACGCCGACTCCCGCTACACCGCGCAGAAGGCGGGCTACCACGGCGGTGCTTCCCTCGCCGAAGTCGCCATCCCCGTACTGGCGTTCCTGCCGTTCGGCGCGCAGCCGCCCAAGGGCTGGCGCGAACTCGGTGACCAGCGGCCCTCGTGGTGGCGCCTCGATGGTCAGGCGGCCGAGCCCGGGCACACCGTCGCGACAGTCGGCGCAGTGACAGGCGAGCACGCCGAAGCGCGACCGGCGGCGAGCCCGTCCAAGCAGGCGGGCGGTTCCCCGTCCACCGGCAAGGCGGCGAAGGAGGCGGTCGAGATCGTGGCGAGCCGTGACTCGCTCTTCGACATGGTGCTCGTGCCTACCGAGGAGGAGGCACTGCTGTCCGTCGCGGCTGTCGCCCCGGACGAAGCGGATCAATCCGCCTCGCCGCACGACGCCCTGATGGCCGCGCTCCTCGCTTCGGAGATCTATCAGGTGCAGGTGCAGGTGCTGGCGCGCAAGCGCGAACTGCCTCGGATGGAACGGGCTGTCCGGGTCCTGCTGGACGTCGGAGGCACGCTTCCGATGACGGCACTGGCGCAACGCGTCGGCCTTCCGGCCACCCGTGGCGCCGAGGGCTTCTGCGCGGTCCTGCGGCAACTGCTCAACTACGACGGTGCCCAGGTGCTGGAGACGCTTCCGGACGGACGCACGCTGCGGCTGAACACCGGCTTGCTGAAGGGGCAGTTCGAGCTGGACTGAGAAGCGTCATCGTTGTCGGCCCGAGCGACGCGGGAGACACGCGCTCGGGCCGCCGACGTACTTCTTTCGCGTCCTTCTTCGTGTCCGAGGGTCAGACAAGCTGCCGGAGTACCCGCAGGAACTGCCCCAACTCGTCGAGGGACCGCTGGTCCAGCGGCTCGGGGGCGAAGTGCGCGATCTTGTTGCGGATCCTGCGCACCTGGTCGAGCTGGTACACGAACTGGACCCGGTTGACCATGGGCCAGCCGAGGTCCTGCCAGTTCTGGTCCGCCTTCGGCCGCAGTGCTTCCTTGCTCTGCTGGCCGTCGAGCAGCGAGACGTAGTCCCCGAACATCAAGTCGGAGATCTTGCCGGTCTGGCGCTCAGGCTTCTTCGGCTGCACAGCCTTGATGGCCTCGGGGTCGATCGCGGCGCCGAGGCACTTGCGGAGCAGGAACTCGATCTCCCCGACGATGAAGAACGGCCTGGCTGTGGCGTCGAAGCGTTCCGTGATGTCGGCGGAGGTCACGATCCCGCTGAACCTGCCGTCGTAGCGCCGGACCAGTACGTAGCCCTTCTCGCAGACCAAGGGCAGCGCGGCGAAGAAGTTCTGGTGCTCCTCGACCACCGGAGGGTCGTCCACCATGGCGTTGGCCAGCACCCGGTCGACGTTGGCCTTCTCGTACATCCGGGCCACAGAGTTCCAGGTGACGGCGCCGCACAGCGTTGTCGTCCCGTCGATGATGGGCAGTTGGGAATAGTCCCTGGTGCGCATCAGATAGGTGGCCTCGGAGAGCTGCGCGCTCGACGGCAGGGACTCGAGTCCCGCACGTGCCGCCGGGATGTCGCCGATCCGCAGCGGGTGCTGCGGAAGCAGACCGGGCGTCGGCTCCTCCTCGGACTCCTCGTCGGAAGCGGAGTCGTCCGGTGCCGCGACCGTCTCCAGAGCTACGACATGGACCTCGATCCCGCGTCCGCAGGTCGCGAAGGACGGAACCGTGGACAGGCCGACGTCCCTGAGTGCCTGCGCAATGGCCAGCACCGACTGGTCATCACGCCGGCGTGTGCCGAAGAGCGCGAGCAGGTCCGGTACGGAAATCCTCGTGCCTTTGAGTGCCAGGAGGCTGTCGTCGGACGGCGGAGTCGTCATGGCGGCGCTCACCGGCCCGACGTGTCGTCGGCGTCACGGAAGACGGTGCGCTTGCCCATGGCGGACCGGACCAGGTCGAGGAGCTGCTTCGACCGGTCCCGGTAGAACCGCTCGAACTCGCCCTCGTGCAGCGTCGACGGCTCGATGAGATGCGTCGCGACGACATCGTCGAACCACTCGGGCCGCATGCCCGATTCCAGCATCAGCGACTTGAGGTAGGCGGCCGGCGGGCCGGTCATGCTCCGGCTGGCCCGGTACGACAACGGGGTCTTGTTGACGATCGAGTTGGCGCGTGCCCCGTAGGCGGGATGCACCTTGGTGACCCAGGGCTTCGGGAAGATCAGCCGTACGTCGACACCGCGGGCGACCAGCTGGCCGGGGCTGAGGGGTGCCTCCGTGTAGTACCAGTCCACGGCGCCCTGCTTGATGAGCAGCGCGTAAATGCCCTTGTACGCGGCGCTGTTGCGGGTGCTGAGGGTGTCGAGACGGTCGGACACGAAGACGGCCTCGGTGACCGTGTCGGGGTCGCCGCCCTCGCCTCGGATCCACTCGACAAGCTGTTCCACGTCACGCGGGAACCGGCTCTCCGTCGATCCGCCGTACATCTCACCGAGCACGCCGTTCCAGTACCACTGCTCGATGCGCTGCTCGCCGGCCGCCGTGTCCGTCTCGTCGCCGAGAACGGCACGTACGGCGGCGAGCGGTACGAGTTGGGTGCGGTACGGCAGGTCCGCCCACCCGACAATGCACTGCCGCTCCAGGAAGCCACCGACCCAGGCGAAGGCCTCCGCCAGCCGGGGGGCCAGGCGCACGAAGTCGTCGAGCGGCAGCTCCAGCAGGTCACGGCGCTTGCAGGAGACCGAACTGCTGCGGCCGTCCTGCTTGAGCTCCCAGGTGCGGACGAGTGCGATCGACTGCAGGAAGTCGCTGCTGCTCAGACCGTCCTCGAGCCCGGCTTCCATCCGGCCGAGCACCGGATAGGCGGACGTCAGGTCCGACTTGATGCGGTGCCACGCGTCGGGGAGGCGGTAGTACTCCCCGGTCTCCGCCACGTGTGCCTGGTTGCCGGCGTAGGTGGCGGTGAGAAGCTCGAAGACGTTCAGGGGAACGCCACCGGTGTTCACCCGCTCGAAGACCGCGCACACCGCGTCCATCGTCGTGGACGACTTGAGGTTGATCATCGGTACGTCGAACGACTGCACGTGGTTGAGGACGTGCTCCTCGAAAAGGGACCAGATCTCCCAGTTCGCCTCGTCCGCCTTCACGAATTCGCGGTGCCAGGCATTCATGCGCGGGGTGTCGAACACCAGGTTCAGCGGGAAATGGGCGGCGGCGCACTCCAGCTCCGTCGTGCTCAGATCGAGGACGATCTCGCGCGCGAAATTCCTCCTGAGCGTCCGGTCCTCGGGCACCGACACGATCGCCTCGTCACGGTCCGAGGGAGAGCCGATCGCCTTGGCGATGTCGATGTAGTACCAGCGCCGCAGGTCCTTGCCGCGAGCGTCCACGGTGTCCACGGGCTGGTCGCGCCGCAGGGCCTGGTACAGGGAGGTCATCCGCTGTTGACCGTCGAGCAGGAGCAGGTCGGGCACCGTGGTCTCGGGGACCTGCGCACCGCTCAGCGGCCGGGGCTTGAAGGGGGTGGCGCCGCCCGTCTGCAGCGACATGACCACGCCAAGGGGATAGTTGAGTGTCACCGTCGCGATGAGCGCCCGGATGCGCTCGTCGTCCCATTTCCACTCGCGCTGGAAATCGGGCAGTTGCAAGGACCCTGACTCGACCTGCTTGAGCAGTTCCTTGAGCTTCGGACTGTCGAGCGACACGCCGCGATCTCCCCCGTCTTAAACCTCTTTGGTGGACAACCTATTGCATCAAGCCGTTCCGAGCATCGTCAAGGAATCAAGGAATCCGCACACACATTGCTTGAATTCGGCCATCACGAATATTTTTGGACACTCGCGACCCCTCGGGCCGGCCCGGTCGGGCCACGCCCTCGCCGAGGCCGATGACGGCCCGCACTCACCACGCTGCCCTCACCCGGATGGAAGACTGATGACGTGAGTACAGATCAGCCGTCCCGTACGTCCCCCGTCAGCGCGGCCCGCCGACGCGATGTGATCGACGCCCTGCGCCGAGGGGCGGTGCCCGAGAGCGGCCTCGACCTGCTGGCGACCGGCCTGGACCGCTTCGAGACGGCGCTCGACGCCGAGCTGTCCGCGGTGGCGTCGGGTGCGTCGGTGTTCAAGGCGGTCCGCGGTGAGTACGGATCCGGCAAGACCTTCTTCACCCGGTGGCTGGGCGAACGTGCCAAGCGCCGGAACTTCGCCGTGGCCGAGATCCAGATCTCGGAGACCGAGACCCCGCTGCACCGGCTGGAGACCGTCTACCGGCGGCTCACCGAGCGGCTGGCCACTCCCGGGTTCCCGCCCAGTGCGCTCCGGCCTGTCGTCGACGCCTGGTTCTACACCCTGGAGGAGGACGCTCTCGCCGACGGAGCCTCCGAAGAGGGGCTCACCGAATCGGTCGAGCGGCTGCTGGTCGCACGCCTGGCCGAGGTCTCCCGGCATGCCCCGTCCTTCTCCGCGGCGCTCCGTGGCTACCGCGCCGCGCTCGCCTCGGGTGACGAGGCCACCGCGGCGGCCGTCATGGCGTGGCTCGGCGGACAGCCCCACGTGGCCGCCGCGGCCCGTAGAGCCGCCGGAGTCCGGGGGGACCTCGACCACTTCGGCGCGCTGGGCTTTCTCCAGGGGCTGCTCACCGTGTTGCGTGACAGTGGGCACGCGGGCCTGTTCCTCGTCCTCGACGAGGTGGAAACGCTGCAACGCGTTCGCTCTGACGCCCGCGACAAAGCGCTCAACGCACTGCGGCAACTCATCGACGAGGTGCACTCAGGGCGCTTCCCGGGCCTCTATCTGATCATCACGGGCACCCCGGCGTTCTACGACGGCCAGCAGGGCGTGCGGCGGCTGGCGCCCCTCGCCCAGCGGCTGGCCACCGACTTCACCACCGAACCGCGCTTCGACAACCCACGCGCGGTGCAGTTGCGACTCCCCGGTTTCACGAAGGATTCGCTGGTCGCTCTCGGGCAGACCATCAGGGACCTGTACGCGAGCGGATCCCCGGATCCGGACCGAATCATGGCGATGGCTGACGACGCCTATGTCGCGGACCTGGCGACCGCCGTGGGCGGTGCCCTGGGAGGCAAGGTCGGGGTGGCCCCCAGGCTGTTCCTGAAGAAGCTGGTGGGTGATGTCCTCGACCGTGTAGACCAGTTCGAGGACTTCGATCCGCGCAAGCACTACGCGTTGACCGTCGGCGTCTCCGAGCTCACGGAAGTCGAGCGGAACGCCGCGGCGTCCGGCGCGGACGACGTGGAACTGGAGCTGCCGTGACAGCGGCACAGGCTGGAGGTGAGGTGGGAGACAGCGAGGGAACCGACCCCCTGGACCGGCTGCACCCGGGCCTGGTCCATCACATAGTCAACACCCTGGGCTGGCCCGGCCTCCGGCCACTGCAGGAGGAGTCGATCCTCCCCCTCCTCGACGGCTCGGACGCGGTGCTGCTCGCACCCACGGCCGGCGGGAAGACCGAGGCCGCGTCCTTTCCGCTGCTCTCCAAGATGGCGCAGGATGGCTGGACCGGCACGTCCCTGCTCTACGTCTGCCCCCTCAAGGCCCTGCTCAACAACCTGCGTCCGCGCCTGGAGACGTACACCTCCTGGCTGGGGCGGACAGCCGCGCTGTGGCACGGTGACGTGACGCACTCACGCCGTAAGCGGATCCTCCGCGACCGGCCGGACGTGCTGCTCACCACTCCTGAGTCGCTGGAAGCCATGCTGGTCAGCGCCAACGTCGACCACCGAGCGTTCTTCTCGGGCTTGCGGGCGATCGTCGTCGACGAGGTGCATGCCTTCGCCGGGGACGACAGGGGCTGGCATCTGCTCGCCGTACTGGAACGGCTTCAGCGCGTGGCGGGACATCCCGTGCAGCGTGTCGGGCTCTCCGCCACCGTCGGCAATCCGGAGCAACTGCTGCACTGGCTTCAGGGTTCGGGGGCCGGAAAGCGCCCCGCCCGAGTCGTCGCACCCCATCTGCGTGACACTTCCCCGGCCCTCCCCCCGCCCGGGGAGGTCGAGCTCGACTACGTCGGTTCCCTGGACAACGCGGCGCGAGTGATCGCCGCCCTGCACCAGGGCGAGAAACGGCTCGTGTTCTGCGAATCCCGCAGGGAGGTCGAGGAACTCGGCGCCAGTCTGCGCGCGAAGGGCGTGACCACGTTCCTGTCGCACGCCTCTCTCTCCGTCGACGAGCGCAATCGGGCCGAAGAGGCATTCGCAGAGGCCCGCGACTGTGTGATCGTCTCCACCAGCACGCTGGAACTCGGCATCGACGTTGGCGACTTGGACCGGGTCCTCCAGGTCGGCGCGCCAGGTACCGTCGCCTCGTTCCTGCAACGCATCGGACGCACCGGGCGGCGGCCGGGATCCGTACGGAACTGCCTTTTCCTCGCCGTCGACGAAGCGGGGCTGATGTCCGCGGCGGCCCTGCTGCTGCTCTGGTCACGCGGCTGGGTGGAACCGATCACACCGCCCCCTGAGCCCCGGCACATCGCCGCTCAACAGATCCTCGCGCTGTGCCTTCAGGAACATCGGGTAGGCGATCGACTGTGGCAGGAGTGGTGGGGTGGCGTCGGTCCCTTCGGCCCTGCCGCCGAGCCTGTGATGCGCCACCTGGTCGAGCAGGGCTACCTCGACAGGGACGGCGGCATGCTGTTCATCGGTCCCGAAGCCGAACAACGCTTCGGGTACCGGCACTTCATGGATCTGACGGCGGTGTTCACCGCAGCCCCGGAGTTCACCGTACTGTCCGGCCGCACAGAGATCGGCACCACGGATCCGGCACTGCTGACCAATGAGGTCGTCGGGCCTCGCCGACTACTCCTGGCGGGGCGCAGCTGGCAGGTAACGTACATCGATTGGTCGCGGCGGCGCTGTTTCGTCGAGCCGGTCGAGGGCGGCGGCAAGGCACGTTGGGGTGGGGTGGGATTCGCACGTACCGCATCGTACGAACTCTCCCGTGCCGTACGGGAGGTCCTGCTCGGCTCGACACCTCCGGTCAAGCTGACCCGACGCGCGGAGGGGGCGCTGGCCCAGGCCCGGGAGCGGTACGACGAGACGGTGTACGTCGGCGGAACCGTGCTGACTCGCGGCGGACCGGACACGAACGTCCGCTGGTGGACCTGGGCGGGCAGCCGGGCCAACACCACCCTCGCCGCCTCGCTCACCTCGGTCGCCGACCCACTCCAGCGTCCGACGGACGCCTACGTGAGGCTGCGCGAGGACATCACAGCGCAAGAGTGGCGGAAGGCCACCGCGGAAGCCGCCGAGCACCTCTGCCTGCCCACCGTGGATCCCCGAGCCGTAGCCGGGCTGAAGTTCAACGCGGCACTGCCACCACGTCTCGCGGAAGCAACCGTCGCGGCACGTCTGGCCGACCTGGACGGTGCGACGGCGGTATTGCGCGAGCCTGTCAGATTCGTACGTCCGACTGCGACGGACCAAAGGTAGGAGTCGGTGAGACCGCGGAGAGCATCGTCCAGGCACAGTGATCAGTTCAGGTCAATGCTGTAGGCGCCCCGACCGCACAACCCCCGGTGGTACTCGACACACTTCTCATCGATGGCGTGCCCGGGGCTGCGTATCAAGGCCTTGACGAATTTCCCGTCCCTGCTTTTCCGTACGTTCCACTCCTCGTCAATGAACAGGAACAGTTTGTCGAACTGAACATGGCAATTGGGGCAGAGGCACAGCAGATTCGACAGGTCGTCCGGGCCGTCGTGCGGGCTCCCGACCCCCTGAATGTGCGCGGCCTCACTGTAGTGACTGAAACGTGTTTCCAGACGTTCCCCGCATATCTGGCACTGGTGCTGGTAGAGCGACTTGACCTCTTCGGCGAGGCGCGGGTCCCGGCCGGCTCGCGAGCCGCTCACCTGTCGGCGTTCCCTTCTCCCGGACGGCCTCTCCTCATTCTCCCCTTCGCCGGCCTCGCCGTCCGTCGCCCCGCTGGCGTTCCCATACCCGGCGAGACCGACGCGCTCCAGCAGCTCCTCCTGGTCGACATCCTGGAGGTAGGAGCTGCACAACAGGCCGATTGCCTCGGCACGCGTGAGCGGCTTTCGCAGGAGCCTCGCCGCCTCCCTCTGGAGACCGCCCACAGATTCCCACAGCCCCGTGCTTCGCAAATGCCGGAACGTGTGCTCCAGCGTGAAGTTCACGTCACGCGCTCCGAAGTCAAGCAGAAGGGGGCCGACTTCGTTCCGGCACACGTCCTCCGGCGTCAGGCTCTCCCCGGAAGCCGAGCGGCCGATGGCCCACAACAGCGCGAGTGACACATCGCGCGTGCGCTGCTTCTCCGGAAGGCCAGCCTCCAAGGTCCCGAGAGCATGCAGCAACTCATCGCGCCGCATTCTTGTGACGGAAGCAGCCCGCTTTGCTTCGGAGGGCCGACGCGTCTGGGATGCGTGCTCGCCGAGCAAGTCGTTCAGCAGACCCAGGTGGCGCCGACGTTCGGAGGCGGACACCAGGGTGAGGCTGCGCAACGTTTTCTGCTTTACCAACTCGACGAGGAGAGAGGCCGC
Organism: Streptomyces sp. NBC_00659; assembly: GCF_036226925.1. Taxonomy (NCBI): domain Bacteria; kingdom Bacillati; phylum Actinomycetota; class Actinomycetes; order Kitasatosporales; family Streptomycetaceae; genus Streptomyces; species Streptomyces sp. NBC_00659. The sequence goes on from NZ_CP109031.1 coordinate 3,126,449, forward strand.
CGGTACCGGTACGTCGAACTCGACGATGTCGCCCAGAGCCATGACGTGTTCCCACGCCTTCTGATCCTCGTCCGCTCCCCAAACCGCTGCCGCCAGCTGGTGACTGCGCAACAGGCCCAGGATGCGAGCCTTGGCTATGAAGTTCCCTTCGCCGTAGAACAGGACCTCGTCTCCGACCTTCTGGCCCCGAATGGCAACAGCCTTGGCATGCCCTGGCGTCTCACATGAGGTCGCCCCCCACAGCCGCGCCACCCCATCAGGGAAGATACCTTTCAGCAGTCCCGCATGCTCCCCGAGGACGTGCTCATAGTCCGCGAGTCGGATTCCCTGCCGCACTGAGTGCTCGAAGTGCTGAGGCCCGCGCTTGCTGCGCTGACCTCGGGGCTGCAACACCCACTGAACCAAGTCAGGGTCGAAGATTGCCTCAGCGCCGTAACCATTCCCCATGCCGATCAGCTTTTCATACCAATGAGAGCTGTAGGTAAGGGCCCCGCGGCAGGGGCTATGCCAGATCACCCAGCAGCAGATCCAATGCCGCTTCCTCGTGCAGGGCGATACCCAAGACATCCATGGCCGGGGCCAGTTCCGCATCCCACGTCGCCTCGACCAGCACGCCGGTGAGGGGAAGCGTCGGCACCCCCTGCAACTCCGCACGCGTCGCGAGGTACTCGTAATCCCCCGCCCCCATACGCCACGGCTCCGCCCCGTAGCGCTGCATCATCCGGTTGGCCAGCGCAATACCCGGCCAGTCGAAGTCACCGTGGTAGGCGAGAACACAGCCGGTCGCAGCCAGCGCGTCCAGGAGCGTGAGGACGACCGTCGTCGCACTTCCCGAGGTGCAGATCAAGGGAGCGGTGCAGCCGGCGTCCGCGGCGGCCTCGACCACCCGCGGGTTCTCGCAGACGTGAACACGCGTATGCGGAGGCAACTCCAGCTGCAGGATACGGAGTTCGCGCAGAGTGAGGTGCGTCTCCAGATGATATTCAGCTCGCTCACGCAGAGCCGTCTCCTGCCAGGTGTCGCCCCTCGGGCGCAGACCGTACGTCAACACCGTGCTGGACACCTCGTCCGGCGTGACCGAGGCCCGGCGCCACAGAGCTCGGCGGCCCGGTGCGTCGGTCGGGAAAACGGCGCCCTGCGCCAGGGCTATCCCTCGCAGGACAAGGCGGGCCAGCAAGGTGCCGTCGTCCAGGCCGTGGGCCGAGCCTGTGGTGCGGGTTGCCAGTTCGCCGCGGCCCCAGGCTGCGGGGGTGGGGTCGGGTCCCGTACCGGGGAAGAGCGTCGCAAGGGTCTGGATGGCCTGGGTGATGGTCGTGAGGGCGGTCCCGTACGGCTGGCGGGTGAGGGTGCCGGTCCGCCGTGTCTCCTCCAGCCATTGGTGGGCCCAGGGCCGATCGGCCAGTGAGGTGCTGGCCATCGCTGCCTCTGCCGTGGACCACAGGCGCGTGCGCTCTGCCGCCGCCGCGTCGCGGGCCGCTCGGCGGTCGATGAGAGGCGGGCCCAGTTCGGTCAGCGTCCCGACCAGGCCTCGGCCGACCGCGCTGGCGCGCAAGCGGGCGTCCAGGTCCGGCAGACGGATCGTGGCGGTCGGGCCGGTGACAGGTCTCGCCTGGAGGAGCGACAGCGCCTCGCGTTCCTCCACATCCAGGTGCTGGAGTCGGATCGTGCCGGCCGGCTCGAGGCCATTGCGCTCGAGGCGCGTCCGTGCAGCTGCCCACAGGCGCCTCAAGCCCGGCCGGGTCAGAAAGGCCAGCGTCTCGGTGTCCAGAGGTGGCTCATCGAACCCTCGGGTGTTCGTCAAACCGACACCAGCCTCCGCTGCCGCCCGTTCCACGTGTAGTGGAGCGTGGCCACGCCGCGCACATGCGGGTCGCGCAGGCACTCGTAGATATGCAGGGACGGTACGTCGGGCCAGTTGCCGATCAGGCGCTCGCTGGTGAGGACGAAGTCGAGGTCCAGGTCGACCAGGATGCGGCCGAGGCGTGCGTGGGTGGGCTCGTCGACCTTGGCGAAGGCATCGTCCAGGAGGATCAGGCGGGGTGCCCAAGGGGCGTGCTCCGCAAGGCTCGTGAAGTGAGCCGCCGCCGCGGCGAACAGGACCAGATACGACAGCACCCGCTGCTCGCCCTGGCTGAGCCCCGTACGGCCCGACAGCTTGCGCCTGCCCGGTGCCGCGTCGTTCACCACCCAGGGTGTGAAGGTGAACCAGTCGCGGTAGTCGAGGGCAGTGCGCAGATGGGCCGCGTAGCCCGCCGCCGGGTCGGCACGGCGGGCGTCCTCGATACGGCGCTGGAGGACATCGCGGAGCTGCTCGGACTGCTCGCGGGTGCGCAGGCCCGAGGGGCTGCGCAGGAGGTCGACGGCAGCTTTGACGTCCGCTTCCACGCCGTCGGCCAGCTTCCAGTCAAGGGTGACGCCAAGGCCGTGTGACGTGCGGACCGTGGACAGGGTGGCGTTGAGGGCCGCCACCAGAGCACCCGCGGCCAGGACCTGGGTCGACAGGTGGTCGCCCAGTTCTCCCGTAAGGAAGCGCTGAAAGACCTCGCGCTCGCGTTCCGTCAGCCGGTTCCGTGCCTCGGCCGCCTGCGCCGCGATGCGCTCGCCGACAAGAGCGATGTCGTGCGGGCCGTGGTCGTCGACGAGCCGGCAGAGCTTGATGCCGTCGTGTTCCTCGATCGTCGCGTCGTAGCCTCCGGAGAGCTGGTCGCGCAGCTCGGTGTGGCGGTTGAGGAGCGTGGTGTCCGAGATGTCGCGGCGTTCGGCGTCCAGGTGGCCGACCATGGCATCGACCAGCAGGCGCAGCGCCTTGATGCGTCCCCGTACATCGTCGTGGATCGGCTCCGCGGTCTTCAGGTTCTTCAGGGCCTCTTCGTCCTCCTCGGCACCCAGACCCGCTCCCCTCAGCACGCCCGGCAGCGACAGGGCCGTACGCAGTCGTTTGCCGCAGGCCAGCGCCCCGCCCTCCTGAGTGGCCAGAGCCTCGCGCCGTACCCTCTCGTCCTCTTCCGCGCGCACACGCTTGTCGTGTACGTCGGCCATGTCCTGCCGTACGCGCGGCAGTTGACGCCCTACGGCGTCCAGGCGGCGTTGCCCCTCGGCCTCGCAGGCCAGGAGCTCCTGCTCCGTTGCGCCGAGCGACTCCTCCAGGCCTCGGACGGTACGGCGGGTGGCCTCCAGACGGTCCAGCGGTTGGGCATAGTCGGATTCGGCTTCCCGGCGGGCCGACTCGGCATGCGCGTAGTCCGTACGGCCGGCGTGATGGCCGTCGGCCGTGGACATGACCGCGCGCACCCGCCGCCGCAGCCCCGCCGTGCCCTGACCAAGGCGGTCCAGGGCTAGACGGACCATGTCCAGCGCGGCGGGGTCCGCGGGGAGGCCGTGGGCGCTCGCCGTCGCTTCGGTGTCCCTCCGCGCCGCTACCGCGCGGGCCCGCGCCTGCTCCGCCTCGCGAGCGGCCGTGGTCGCCTGCCCGGCGAGGGATTCGGCGGTGCGCCCGGCCTCGGCGGTACGGACCCACGCATCGGTCAGCCGCCGGGCCGGGGGCGGTCGTCGCAGGGTGTCCGCGACCTGGTCACGATGCCCGGTCAGGATCCGCAGGCTGTGCTCGCGGTCGGCCAGATCGACGTTCACTGCTGTCAGTTGGTGGTCGAGTTCCGCCAGAGCCCGGCGGCGGGTCTCCGCGCGCACCTCCGCGCCGACGTACTCGGCCGCCTGTTTGATGTGGCGACCGTGGGCGATACCGAGCTTCCAAAAACCGTCGGTACCGATGGTCGTATCTGCCGCGTCCGCCGCACCGCCGCCAACGACGTCTCCCTCCCCGGCCAGAGCAACCGCCGCCAGCACCTGCTCCACCTGTTCGGCCGTCACCCCGCTCTCCGGCGCGGCAACCGGCCGCAGCACCCGGGCGAGCGTCGCCCCGGCCACCGGCGCTCCCGGAACCAGCAGGGTGTCCCGCGTGGTCGGGTCCAGGACCGTACCGTCGGCGCAAACCCAGGCGTCGAGCAGACCGCTCGCCTCCAGTGCGGCTTCCAGCCCCGTCCGCCCTTCGGGAGTCAGGTCGTCGGCAAAGTCCACCAACCGGTACAAGGGCGCTCCGGTGCCGGGTGTGCGGGGAGCCGCGCGGTGGGGCGGAGGCGGAGGCTCGGGGTCGGTGCGGCGTTCCCATTCCTCGCGCTTGCGCCGGATACGGTCGCGTTCGCCGATGAGTTCGCGGACCGCGACAGCAAGGGCATCGCGTTCCTCCCCCAGTTCCGCGAGCCACGGGTCGACGGCCGACCGGGCCACGTCGGCCACCTCGTCGGGGATCTGCGCGGGCAGTGGCTCGTCCGCCGGGTCGTGTGTGAGCAGGGCGAGTACGGAGTCCAGGACCACCCCGGTGAGACTGCGCAGCCTCTCGGTCCAGGTCCCGACCGCGTCCGCGTACACCTCTCCCTCCTGTGCCGTTTCCTGTCGGCGCAGTTCAGCCTGCACGCGTGCGCGGTCTGCCTGTTCCTCCAGTCGCTCACGGGCGACATCGGCCCCGTGCGCCTCCTGCTGGGCCTGGTTCAACCGCTCGAAGAGGGCAGCCAGTTCGGTCACCGTCCGGGAGCGGTTCCTGATCACCGGCTGCGCGGTGTCGAGTTGGGCATCCCACGCGGACAGAGCGGTCGCGCAGGTATCGGTGTCGACCGCCAGTACCTCGCTGTGGCGTACGAGGTGGAAATCGCCGTCCGGCGCGGTCAGTTCGGCCGTCACTACGGGCGCAATCGGCGCGGCGACGAGTGCGACGGGCTCTCCCAAGTGCACTGGATCGAGACCGGCCCGCTCCGCCTCTCGCACCAACTCACCGTGCGACGTGCTCAGTTCGACCAGCTCTACACCCAGCCGCCCGGCCTCGGCCACGAGACGCCGTCCCGCCTCCTCCTGATTGCTGTGAGCCTGACGCAGGGACTTGAAGGCGGTGGCGGCCGCGCTGTGCAGGGCGGCGACAGTGGCGCGCTTCTCCGCGAGTTCCTTGAGGCTGCGGTATCCCGTGCTGGCGTGCAGCGCGGCGAGGTCCGTCTCGGCGGCAGCCCTCTCGTCGTCCAGGGTATCGACGCGGGCGGCGAGTTCCTTCTCGCGCTCGCGGAGCGTCTCCGCATTCCGCGCCGCGTCACCTGCGGCCTTCCGACGCTCCGCAAGTTGGTCCAGTTCGCCACTCGCTCCTTGGGCGCGGCGGCGCAACGCCCCTTGCAGATAGCCGCGATAGCCGGAGAGGAAGGTGCGCAGCGCCTGGTCGGTCCGCTCCAGGCGTCCCAGGTCGGCCCGCACGGCGTCGAGGTCGTCGAGATTGCGGGCCACCTTCTCCACGACCTCGTCGTCGAGGGCGGGCAGCGTCTCCGCCAGAACAGAGACCAGACCTCCGGAGTCGATACGGTCGCCGATCGTGGGGCGGCGCAGCCGGTGGAGGAGGTGGAGCAGGTTGCGGTAGCGGGCCGGGTCGGTCAGGCCGAACAGTTCGCGGGCGACCTTGGCCCGGTGCTCCACGGCACGATCGGTGACGTTTTCCGCGCCGACGAGCGACTTGAGCTGGTCCAGGGAGAGCGGCTGGCCGGCAGGCGCCAAGTGAAGGTCTTCGCCGACCCGGAGCGGTGTCACGAAGAAGAACGGCTTCGCCGTCTTGGTCGACTGGGACGCGCGGACGGCTGCGCCGAGGGTGAGGTGGTGGTTGACTCCCTCATCATCGGTCCGTACGAACTCCACCCAGAGGTAGCCCAGCCGGTTGGTCTGCTCGAATCCGTCGAGCATCAGCCAGAGGAGGGTGGTGCGCCCCGTGCCCGTGGCGTCCAGAGCACGGGCGTCGCCGTCGAGCAGGTACGGCAGCAGCATCTCCAGGGCTTTGGACTTGCCTGCGCCGTTCTTGCCGCGTAGCAGCAGTCGGCCGTCGCCGAAGGCGAACTCCTGCTCGTCGTACTGCCAGACGTTGCGGATGCCGGCCCGGTGCAGGCGGTAGCGGTGGAGGGCGGCCGGGGTGGGGTTCATCGGGGCGGCTCCTCGGTGACGTCGTCCGCTGTGGACTGTGAGGACTGTTCGGTACGGGGTTTGATCGCAACCGTCGTGGCGTACCGGGCCGCCGCAGCAAGGAGCACCCAGTCAGCCGCATCGTGGCGGCCGCGGGCCGCCGACACGTCCGTGACCGAACGGCCGTCGGCCACCGACTCCTCGTACCCCTCGGGCAGACCGTGGCTACCGGCGCGCACCGGTCCCGCGGGCGCCATGAGCTGCATCCGTACGAGGAGGTCCAGGACGGCGGCGACGAATCCGTCCCGGTCCTCGATGTGGCCTCGCTGCCAGTTGCTGCGCCTGCCGTACTCCTCGATCAGTTCGTCGAGCAGTTCGGGCAGCAGCCCCTCCGGGACGGGTACGCCGATGACCAGCCGCCCTCCGACCGCGGGGTGCCCCGGCTCTTCGGGGCGCAGCCGGTCGACGAGCCGCTCCACGAGCAACAAAGCGGCCTGAGCGATGGTGCCGGTGCCCGGCAGATGCAGGTCGGCGAGGTCGCCGTCCGGGTCGATGAGAGCGATGCCCTCGGCGCGAATCTCGGCCTCCAGACCGAGCAGTTCGGAGAACGCCTGCGCCTCGCGCCGCTGCCGCGTGCGCAGCCATTCGCGCTCGGCATCCGTGAGGTCGTCGAGGTACACGACGGGGGTTTCGACGAGGCGCCTGCGGACGTACGTACGCGGTCCTCCGAAACCCGGGTCGGCGGCCCGCCGTACGAGATCCGCGCCGTCGCGGCTCTGGGCGAGCGGGCCGGCGACGACGGCCCGGGCGATCTCGCGGTCCACAGTCAGCAGTGCTTCGCCGGCCCGTTCCTCGGCGACCGCCGAGACATGACCCTCGGTCTCGGCCAGGACGCCCCAGTCGACGAGTTGTCGCAGCGCGGCGGCGAGTGTCCGCCGCTCGGCCTGCCGCCCGGTGTCGCTGACCTCGATCCCGGCGTCGACGGCCGCGACCCGCAGGTCTGCGACGAGTTGGGAGAGCAAGAGCTGTTCCGGGGCGGTGACGAGAACCGAAAGAGCAAGGGCCAGGTAGGCGTACGTCCGTGGGGTGAATGGTGTCCCGGTCGAGGGCCGTTCCAGTCGGTGGCCCGAACCCGGGCCGAGGCCGGCCTTGAACAGACGGGCGTATGTCGCCTCCACCAGCAGCCGGTAGCCGAACACCTGTTGAAAGCGCTGGGCGAGCCAGTCGGCGTGGCGGCGGATGAGCGGGAAGGTGTCGCTGTGCGGTCCGTCGCCGGTGACGAGGGGGTGGGCCAGCAGGAGCCGGGCGGCAGTGCGGCGCTCGGCCGCGAGCGCGACGTCGTGGGCGGAGGGCAGGGGCATCAGGCGCTCGCCTCCCCTGCTGACGAGATGTTCCCCACCATCGGCGAGGACGCGCTTTCGACCGCCAGCGCAAGGTCGTCCGCCGTCAGGTCACCGTCCGCGGAACGCAGGACCGTGTGGCGTCCGGGGGTGCGCCACGCAGTCAGTCGGATGCCGAGGTCCGCATCACTCGCGTGCGCGCCATCGATCATGAAGTCCCCGGTGTCTTGGCGCAGTCGGGCATTTCCCAGCGCTGAGGTGAGGAGCTCCAGCAGCAGTCGCATGGCTGCCGCGCTGAGTCTCACCTGGTCGAACCTGCCTGACGCGCTGCGTAGTTCGTCGGCTGCCGCTCGTCGGGCCTCGGTCTGCTCCCGCGCCTGCTCCATGAGGCGGTGCTTCTGCTCGGCGTGGTCCTCGGCTGCCGCGGCGCGTCCGCGTGGCGCCCTGCTGCCGCGCTCTCGCAACGCCACGGGCACGTCCACGACGGGTCCGGTCCACCAGCTCACATAGGCCGGCACGGACCGGTCCGGGTCCGGTGCCACTCCCAGGTGCCGTGCCCCGTAGATCCCGAAGGCGGCGACCGCGATGTCGTGGGCCTCCTGCGGCTCCGCGGCATCGAACCAGGCCGCGAGCCGCAGCAGGTCCTTGCGGCGCGACATCTCACCGGAGGCCGAGCGCAGCATCCGCTTGGCGTTCGCGAGCAGTGACTGCAGGGCGCGGAGGGTGGCGTCCCGAAGCTGGTCCACCTGACTGCCGCGCCCGTGCCCGCCGGTGTCGGCGAACCAGTCGCGCAGCCCCTCCCAGTCGGCGAGGTCCCGCCCGCGGCTGCGCTGCACTCGTGTTTCGGGCAGCCCTTCGGCGAGGGCTCCGATCCCCGCGGCGTGTGCGTCGATATCGGCGAGCAGCACGGGCAGGTTTGGCCAGATGGCATCCAGGTGCGTGGCGATGCGCGGGGCCCGGAAGGAGACTTCCTCGGTGATGGCCTCCACGTAGTCGAGCAGCAGCTCCTTGAATCCCTGGTACTCGGCCCCGTCCAGGTCGTAGCGCGCCAGAACCTGGCCCAGGTAGGCGTAGAAGTCCCGCACCGACTCGGCAAATTCGGCGAACTGCACGAAAAGTGTGCTGATCCGCTCCAGCGCCTGCTGCGGATTCGCGCTGCCCGGTGCCGCGATGAGAGCGGCTATCTCGCTCAGCCCACGGTCGACGAGCGTGAGCAGCTCGCTGCTCACCTCGCGGGCGGCATCCGCCCCTGCCAGCACCTCGTCCGCGTCACGCTGTACGCGCTCCCCGAGTTTGGACAGCTGGTAGCGGGACCGGGAGCGCTGGTATTCGGCGATGGTCGTCGCCCTCACCGTGTGCGTGCTGCGCAGCAAGTTGCCCCAACGCACCAACTGCTCGAGCCGGGCGGTGAGCGTCTCGACGTCACATGCCGCTCCCGAGCCACCAGACCGCTTCAGCTTGGCGAGCACGTCAGGTACGGACAGATCCGCGAGCAGTGTGCCGCGGAACACCCGCATCACCGCGAGGTACTCCAGGCGTTCGGGAACGCTGAGGTAGGCGTATGCGCTCAGCCGCTGCCACGCCTCCGCCCCGGTCCGCTGCGCGTGCGACTCGTTCCCCTCCATGCTGTCGAGCGTACGGATCGCCTCTGACACTCCGTCGGAAGTCGGGGAAATCGGGGAGAACAGTCCACTCACGCGGCCCGGTCCGGCCACCGGCAGCCTGTCCAGCCCGACGTACAAGCGTCCGGCCCCTCCCACCGATACGACACCGTCACGTACGGCGAGCACCAGCGCGAGGCAGAACCCTCAGAGCGCTGTCCTCAGGTCGGCCTGCAGATCTGCCCGCACTGCGATCCATGGCTTGGACACCCCGGTCACCACGGCCGCACCCACATCGGCGGGAAGGCCCGGATGGCTGGTGGCGGAGATGCCGTGCCGCATCGGCCAGCGCTTCCCTCTCGATACTCGTACGACCGATGAGTTCCGCCTCGTCGGTGGTGATCACTCCTTGTCGAACCGCCCTACCGAGCACTTCGTCGTCGAATGCCCGCAACTCCATGATCGGCCGGAATCCGGTCGACCTCGGTGCCAGACACGGCGATACGGGGTGTCTCCTCGGTACACATCAGAGTCAGGCCGAAGGCCCGACCGTGGGGTGAGGGCGTTGGCCGCGAGTGCCGGGGTAAAGGCACAAGCGGCAGCAGCGGAATCGGGCCGTCCGGCCATGGCTACGGAGGCTGCTCAGTCGCCGCGGCGAGACCACCCGGACAAGCCCAAGACAGGGGCTGCTTGCCGGAGGTCAGGCTCCGAAGCCGCCCGTCTCCACCCCCGATGCGTGGCTACTCTCATGGCTACGTACGTAGCCGCGCGACCCCGTTCGAACCGGTGCGGAACGGGGTCTGGTCAAGCCCTCTGATCCAAACAAAAAGGCCCACTGCCCAGCGTATTCGCTGACCAGTGGGCCTCAGTGACAGACGAGTCAGGCTGTACGCCGGGTTCTGTCGCCCGGTCGCCTCGCGGCGGCCGGGGAGACGGCCATCCATCTAGGGCCGGCGTTGCCGCCGGCCTCGTGCGGTCTACCCGCGAACTCGGGCGAGCAGCCCTCGAACGTTCGCGCAGAGCCGCCTTCTCTTCCGGGAGAGCGGCTCCTCTTGACCTTGCTCCGGGTGGGGTTTACCTAGCCGCCTGAGTCGCCTCAGGCGCTGGTGGTCTCTTACACCACCGTTTCACCCTTACCGGGAACCGGAGTTCTCGGCGGTTTACTTTCTGTGGCACTGTCCCGCGGGTCACCCCGGGTGGCCGTTAGCCACCACCCTGCCCTGTGGAGCCCGGACGTTCCTCGGGAAGGTCCACAAGGACCTCCACGCGGCCGTCCGCCCGGCTCGTCTGCCGTGCCGACCATGGTACCGGGCGGGCGGGACGCCGGGGACCGGCGGTCGCCGTGGCCAGGACGGAGCCCGCCAGGATGAGGGTGAAGGCGGCGAGGATCCCGGGAGTCAGGCGTTCGTCCAGGAAGAGGGCGCCCGCCGCCACCGCGACCGCCGGGTTGACGTACGTGATCACCGTCGCCCGGGTCGGGCCGGCCTCCTTGATCAGCTCCAGGAAGGCCACGAAGGCGACGGCCGTGCAGATGACGCCGAGGGCCGCGAGGGAGGCCAGGACCTGTCCGGAAGGTATCGCCTCCGGCCGGGTGAAGGCCGCCGCGGGGGCGTAGACGAGGGCCGCCAACGCCAGGCAGGGGGCCGTCAGATGGAGCGAGGGGACGTCCTTGAGGCGGCGGGCGACGATGAGCGGCGCGGTGGCGTAGCCGACGACCGTCAGCAGCACCTCGACCAGCGACCGGGCGTCGCCGCCGGTCAGATGCGGTGCCGTGAGGACCGCGACTCCGGCCAGGCCGAGGGCGAGGCCCGTGACGCGCCGGGCGCCGAGCCGCTCCGTGTCGCCGAGGAAGCGGGCCGCGGCGACGCCGACGATCGGCACACCCGCGATCAGCAGGCCCGCGGTGGAGCTGGACAGATGGCGTTCGGCGTCCGTGAGGGTCCACCAGGGGACCATGATCTCGATGACCGCGAAGGCCAGCATCGGGCGCCAGTGGGCCCGTACGGACCCGGCCAGGCCGCCCTGGCGGATCGCGAAGGGGAGCAGCAGCGCGGCGCCGACCGCACAGCGGGTGAACACCACCACCGACGGGGACACCTCGTCCACCGCCACTTTGATCATCAGATAGGGGATGCCCCAGATCACTCCCATCAGGGAGAACAGAAACCAGCCGCGTGCAGTCATGGCGGCAGTCTCGGTCACAGTCCGGCGGGGCGTCTTGAACGCTGTTGCGCCGCACCGCCGCCGGCGCCGTGACCAACTGCCCTACGGCGCCGGGAGCACGCTCGCGCGGTACGCGGCCGGCGTCACGCCGAGCACACGGCGGAACCAGCGGGTCAGATGCGCCTGGTCGGCGAAGCCCACGAGTCCGGCGACCTCGGCGGGGCGCAGGCCGGACTCCAGGAGCCGGCGGGCCCGGTTCACCCGGTGCTGGGCCAGCCAGGCGTACGGCGGTATCCCCGTCGTCGTACGGAAGGCGCGCAGGAGCTGGTAGCGGGACAGGCCGAGGTCCGTGGCGAGGGAGGCGAGGGAGGGCGGGGCCTGGAGTTCGCCGGCCAGGCGGTCCCGTACGGCGTCGGCTATGCGCGCGGCGCCGGGGACCTCGTCGCGGTCCGGACGGGCCGTGGAGTGGCGCCGGGTCAGCGCGGCGAGCAGCCACGGGAGGCGGGACTCGGCCTCCAGCGGGTCCGGGCACACGCTCAGTTCGGTGTGCGCGGCGCGCAGCGCGGCGGCGAGTTCGGGGTCGTCGAGCAGCGGTTCCCGGAAGTGCGGGACGCCGCCGACGGCGCCCTCGGAGAGCAGGGACGGCTCCGCGTACAGGGCCCGGTAGGCGTAGCCGTCGCAGGCGGCGGGACCGCCGGTGTGCATCTCGCCGGGGGCCAGTACGACAATGGACCCCGGGCCGGTGCGGATGTGGCCGCCGCGGTAGCCGATGAGCTCCGAGCCGCCGACGCTGACGCCGATGGTGAACTCGTCGTGGGTGTGCGGGGCGTAGCGGTGCTGGTCGAAGCGCGCGGTCAGAAGGTCCAGGGGCCGGCCGTCCCGGCCGAGGACGGTCCGGGTCCAGCGGGCCTCCTCCTTCGCGGAGTGCCGCGAGGGCCGGCGCCGTACGGTCCCGGTCGTCGCCTCTCCCCCTCCGGTCATGGCCGTCCCTCCCCCTCCGCGGCGTGGCAGGACGCGCTCGCCGCGTCCGCTGTACGGGGCAACACCCGTGTACGGGGCAACACCCGCGGCCCCCGTTTTCATGCCGGCGGCCGTCACCGGATCAGGCGGGCTCGAACTGCGCCTTCGCGGTTCCGGGGTCCGCCTGGGTGAGCCGGACCCGCAGGTGTTCGCCCAGGGGCAGCCCGGTCGTCCCGCCCGAGATCCGGGCGAAGACCGCCGGGGACTCCAGTTGCACGGTCCCGACCGTGGGGTCGTGTTCCTGTACGTCCACCACACAGGCCTCGAAGATCTCGCCGACGCGGTCCTTGAGGAGTGCGGCCTCCACGATGTCGACGCACTCGCGCTCGACGGTGCCGGCCCGCCTGCTGCCGTCGGCCATCTCCTTGGGCAGGGCGTCGAGAGCCGCGAGGACCCACTCGGGAGTCGGCAGACCGGCGGCGGCCGCGAGGCAGATCTCCGAGGCGTAGCGGTCGACGAGCCGGCGCAGCGGGGCCGTGCAGTGGGCGTAGGGCGCGGCGACGGCGGCGTGCGCGGTGACCTCGGGCAGCACCCCGTCCCGGAAGACGGTGTATCCGGCGCCGCGCAGCAGGGTCGTGCACTCCTGGAGGAAGGCGGCGTGGTGCGGCCGGTGCGGGTCGAGGGAGCGGACGAGCTGCGCGTACGAGACGTGGTGGGGCCAGTCGATGCGCAGGGCCAGAGCGGTACGGCGCAGCCGTCCGACCGCCCCGTCCGGCGCCGCGGGCAGTGTCCGCAGCACTCCCGTGCCGTGGTCGAGCATCAGCTCGGCCGCCGCCATACCGGCGAGCAGGGAGATCTGCGCGTTCCAGCCGTCGGCGGGCAGCGGGGCCCGGTAGGCGAGTTCGTACGTCCCGTCCTTCTCGACGATCTCCTGCTCGGGCACGTTGAGGGAGATGCCGCCGCGCTCGACCTCCAGGGCCTCGCGCAGGGTGCCGACCTTCTTGAGCAGAGCGAGCGGTTCCTCCGCGGTTCCGTCGTCGATCCGGCGCTGCACGGTCGCGTAGTCCAGTTTGGCGCGGCTGCGGACCAGGGCACGGCGGACGTCGGTGACCTCGGTGCGGCCGTCCGGACCGAGGTCGATCGTCCACAGGACGGCCGGGCAGGTCTGGCCCGGGAGCAGGCTCGCGACGCCCTCGGAGAGGCGGGTCGGATGGAGGGGGACCTTGCCGTCCGGGAAGTAGAGGGTCGTCACGCGCCGGTGCGCCTCGGCGTCCAGGGCTCCGCCGGGCGCCACGAAGGCGGCGACGTCGGCGATGGCGTACTGGACGCGGTAGCCGCCCCGCTCGCGGCGTGACAGGTGCATCGCCTGGTCGAGGTCCTCGGACGTCGGCGGGTCGATGGTGAAGAGGGGGATGTCCGTCGCGTCGTACGCGGGCAGGCGGGCCGGCAGCCCGGCCTCGGCGAGGACGTCGGCCGGGAAACTCCCGGGGACGCCGAGCTCGGTCCGCAGCGCGCGCAGAGCGGATCGCAGCGGAGCCTGCGGGGCACCGGTGACGCGGAAGTGACGGCGAGGCATGGGTCGAGCGTAGGCCGGGGCCGACCGTTGAGCACGCGGAGCGGGGCGCCCTCCGGGCGAGGGGACCGGTTCGCGCCCGCCGCGCCGGTGCCGCGTGGCCAGCGCGTGGCGGTGGCGGGGGTCCGGCCGGCTTGGGAGGGTTCGGGGTTCAAGCAGGGTCCGGGGTCCGGCAGGGTTCGACAGGCCCCGCGGTATCCGGCGGGCCCGCCTGGCAGGGTTCGGCCGGTCCGGCAGGGTCTGGTGGCCCCGCAGGCCCGGCAGAGTCCGGCCGGGCCGGTGGGCCCGGGGCCGGGCGGAAAAGGCGGTCGGGCCGTACCCCGTAGGCTGGCGGCCGCTCGTATCCACCGTGAGGAGAACCAACCGTGCTCGTGCTGCTGCCGCCCTCCGAGGGCAAGGCACCCTCCGGCCGGGGAACCGCGCTCAAGCCGGAGTCGTTGTCCCTGCCCGGTCTCGCGGAGGCCCGTCAGGCGGTCCTCGACGAGCTGGTCGAGCTGTGCGTGGCCGACGAGGAGAAGGCCCGCGAGGTGCTCGGGCTGAGCGAGGGCCTGCGGGGCGAGATCGCGAAGAACACGGAACTGAGGACCGCGGGCACGCGCCCGGCCGGGGAGATCTACACGGGGGTCCTGTACGACGCCCTGGACCTGGCCTCGCTGGACACCGCGGCCAAGCGGCGCGCGGGCCGTTCGCTGCTCGTCTTCTCCGGGCTGTGGGGCGCGGTGCGGGTGACCGACCGGATCCCCTCGTACCGCTGCTCGATGGGCGTGAAGCTGCCGGGTCTCGGAGCGCTGGGCGCGCACTGGCGTACGCCGATGGCCGCCGCGCTCCCCGAAGCCGCCGGCGACGGGCTCGTGCTGGACCTGCGGTCCTCGGCGTACACCGCGGCGTGGAAGCCCAAGGGCGAGGTGGCGGGGCGGACGGCGACCGTACGGGTGCTGCACGCGCAGCTGGTGGACGGGGTCGAGAAGCGTTCCGTCGTCAGCCACTTCAACAAGGCGACCAAGGGCCGGATCGTCCGCGGCCTGCTCACCGCGAACGCCGCGCCGAAGAACCCGGCGGAGCTGGTGGAGGCGCTGCGGGATCTCGGGTACACGGTGGAGGCGGAAGCCCCGGGCCGGGCGGGCAGTCCGTGGGCGCTCGACGTGGTGGTGAGGGAGATCCACTGAACGGCCTTCCGGTGACAGGGGTTCGCCGAGCGGCCGGCCGGTGACAGGTGCCGGCTGACCGGCCGTCCGGCGTGCGGTGGTCGCCGTTTCAGCGGCGTTGCAACATATGCAACGACCTTTGCGCAGGATGCGCACCCCGGGCAGGATGAGCGCATGACGTCGTCATCGCCCCCGTCTCCGCATGCCTCCGTCCTGGATCTCGCGCCCGTCGTCCCCGTCGTCGTGATCGGGGACGCGTCCGACGCGGTGCCGCTGGCGCGGGCCCTCGTCGCCGGCGGCCTGCCCGCGATCGAGGTGACGCTGCGGACCCCGGCGGCACTCGACGCGATCCGGGCCATCGCGGCCGAGGTGCCGGACGCGGTGGTGGGCGCGGGCACGGTCCTGACGCCGGAGCACGTGGCCGGGTCGGTGGCGGCGGGCGCCCGTTTCCTGGTCAGCCCCGGCTGGACGGACGGACTGCTGGACGCGATGAAGGCCTCCGGGGTGCCGTTCCTGCCGGGGGTGTCCACGACCTCCGAGGTGGTGGCGCTGCTGGAACGGGGGGTGCGCGAGATGAAGTTCTTCCCCGCACAGGCGGCGGGCGGTACGGCCTATCTGAAGTCGCTGGCGGGGCCGCTCCCGCAGGCGCGCTTCTGCCCGACGGGGGGCATCGGCCCCGAGTGCGCGCCGGACTACCTCGCGCTCCCCAACGTGGGCTGTGTGGGCGGCAGTTGGATGCTCCCGGCCGACGCGGTCGCCGCGCGGGACTGGCGCCGGGTGGAGGACCTGGCACGGGCGGCGTCGGCACTGCGGCGGTAGCCGCGGCCCGTCCCGGCTCACCTCGGACGGCTCGCCCCCGCTCACCTCGGACGGCTCGCACCCGTTCAGCTCAGACGGTTCGGCCCCCGCTCAGCTCACGAGGCCTCGCCCCGGCTCAGCTCACACGGATGACCACCTTCCCGAAGGCCGCGCCGCTCTCGTAGTACCGGAATGCCTCCCGCACCTCGTCGAAGCCGAGGACGCGGTCCACGACCGGGCGGGTCCCGTGCAGTTCCAGGGCCCTGTTCATGGACTCGAAGTGCGCGCGGCTGCCCACGAAGACCCGGCGGATCGTGGCCAGACTCGCCGCGTACGCCGCGTTGGAGATCTCGATTCCGGACCCGCGCCCGTTGCCGGTGATCAGGAGCACGACCTGGCCGTAGAGCGCGGCGGCGCGCACCGACTGCTCGATGGTGTCGGGCCCGTTGGTCTCCACGACGAGGTCGGCGCCGCGACCGCCGGTCAACTCCCTGACGGCGCGCCCCCATTCGGGGTTCTCGACATAGTCGACGACATGGTCCGCGCCGAGAGCCTTGAGGCGGTCGGCCTTGGCCTCGCTCGATGTCGTCGCGATCACCTCGGCGCCCAGCGTCTTGGCGAACTGCACGACGAAGAGGGACAGCGCCCCGGTGCCGAGGGTGAGCACGGTCTGGCCGGGGGTGAGCGGCTCGCCGCCCGTCAGACAGTGCCAGGCGGTCACCCCGGCACAGGGCAGACAGGCCGCCTCCTCCCAGGTCAGATGGTCGGGAACGCGTACGGCGCCCTCCTGGCCCAGGCAGGCGTACTCGGTCAGCATGCCGTCGAGGGTGGCACCCGGCTGGTCGAAGCGGTCCGGGGTGATCCGGCCGTCCAGCCAGTGCGGGAAGTACGTGCCGGCCACCCGGTCGCCCACCGCGAACCGGGTCACCTCCGGCCCCACCGCGACGACCTCCCCCGCTCCGTCGCTCAGCGGGATCACGTCCGGCACGGCCTTCAGGGGGTAGGTCCCCCTCAGGATCAGCAGGTCGCGCTTGTTGAGGGAGGCGGCACGGACGCGGACGAGGATCTCGCGGGGCCCCGGATCCGGGCGGGCCGACTCACGCGGCACGATCCCGTCGACGGTGCCGGGCGTTTCGAGGTGGTAGGCGCGCATGTCCGCTCCCCGGTTGGGCTCCTGAGTGGTCGCGTCCATGCTGGCGGGAGCCGATGTCCCGCTCAATTCCCGGCGAGGTATGACGAGTGCCGCCGTGCCGCCGCCGCACCCGTGACGTACAACTGACCGCATGACGACCGGTATCCCCACCGAGCCTCCTCCCTTCGCCCGGGAGCTGCTGCGCTGGCGGCACGTCCGCCGGGTGAGCCAGCTGGAACTCGCCTCCCGCGCGGGGACGACCCAGCGGTACGTCAGTTTCATCGAGCGCGGGCGTTCGGTCCCCGGCCGAGAGATCGTGATCAGGCTCGCCGAGTCGCTGGACCTGACCCTGCGGGAGCGCAACGCGCTGCTCCTGGCGGCCGGTTACGCTCCCGCGTTCACCGAGTCGGCGCTCGACGCGGCCGCGCTGAAGCCCGTACGCGAGGCGCTGGACAGCATCCTCGAAGGGCATCTGCCGTATCCGGCGGTGGTGGCGGGGCCGCGCGGTGAACTCGTCGCCGCCAACGCGGCGTTGGACGTCCTGACCGAAGGAGTGGCTCCCGAGCTGCTGGCACCGCCGGTGAACGTCCTGCGGCTGGCCCTGCATCCGCGCGGGATGGCGTCACGGGTGGTGAACCTGGACGCCTGGGGCCGGCACATCGTGGAGAACCTGCGGGCCCGCTCCCTGCGCAGCCCCGACCACCGTCTCGACGCACTGGTGGCGGAGTTGGCTGCCTACGTGCCGGCGAGCGAGCCCGGCGCGGACTACCTCGGCTTCGCCGTGCCGCTGCGACTGCGGTGTCCGGAGGGCGAGTTGAGGCTGCTCACCACGCTGACGTCGTTCGCGACCGCGGTGGACGTCACGCTCGCCGAACTCCATCTGGAGGCGTTCCTCCCGGCGGACCCGGAGACCGCCGGGATCCTCCGCGACCGCGCCGCCCGGCGGGGATGAGGCCGACGCCGCCGGGATCAGCGCACACGGGGTCAGCGCAGATGTGAGGTGTCGTTGAACAGCCGGACGCTCGCGTTACCGTCCCCGTAGTACGCGACCGCCGAGAGCGACGCCGCCGACAGTTCCATCCGGAACAGGGACTCCGGCGGGGCGCCGAGGGCCAGCCGTACGAGGGTCTTGATCGGGGTGACGTGCGTGACGAGCAGGACCGTGCGGCCGGTGTAGGCGGCGATCAGCTTGTCGCGGGTGGCCGCCATGCGGTGCGCCGTCGCGGCGAAGCTCTCGCCGCCGCCGGTCGGTTCGGCCTCCGGTGAGGCGAGCCAGGCGTTCAGGTCCTCCGGGTGGCGTTCGCGCACCTCTCCGAAGGTCAGTCCCTCCCAGGCGCCGAAGTCCGTCTCGCGCAGACCGTCCTCGACGGCGACGTCGAGACCGAGCCGGGCGGCGACGGCACCCGCGGTCTCCCGGGTCCGGGCCAGCGGGGAGGCCACGATCGCCTGGATGGTGCCGCGGGCCGCCAGCGCCGCGGCCACGCGCTCGGCCTGCTCCCTGCCCACGTCGGACAGCGACGGATCGCTGCCGCCGCTGCCCGAGAACCGCTTCTGCGGGGTCAGCGGTGTCTCGCCGTGCCGCAGCAGGACGAAGGTGGCGGGGGCGCCCATGTCCGGGGGTGCGCTCCAGCCTGCGGCGGGCGTGGTGGTCGGGGTGGCGGCCACGTTTCTCGCGGCCCGCTGATCGTCGCCCGCCTTCCCGGCTCGGCCGGCGTCTCCCGGCTCCGCGCCCGCCTCGCCGGCTTCGCCGCCGGACGATGGGGTGCCACCCGTGGCCGTCGCCCGGCTGCCGCCCGTCGCGGGCTGAGCGCGCAGTTCCCCGCGCCCCTCACGGGGCACGTGGGTACCACCCATCGCCGTCGCCGGGCCGTCGCCCGCCGTGGGCTGGGCGCGCAGTTCCTCGCGTCCCTCGCGGGGGGCTTCGCCGCGGGTTTCCTTCAGGGCTGCTCGGGCCTTTGCCGCGCCCGCTGTCGCGTCGCCGGGCGGGCCCGTCGGCTCCGGTGCCGCGGAGCGGGTCGCGCGGGCGTTCAGTTCGGCCGTCGACGCCGACGGCGACCAGGCCTCGCCGCGCTTGCCGGCGTCCATCGCCTCGTTGGCCAGCCGGTCCGCGTGCTTGTTGCGCTCGCGCGGGATCCACTCGTACGTGACCTGGGAGGCCGGAAGGACCCGGGCCGCCCCCGCCGCCAGGGGCTTCATGTCCGGGTGCTTGATCTTCCAGCGTCCGGACATCTGCTCCACGACGAGCTTGGAGTCCATCCGGACCCTGACCCGGACGCTCGCGTCGAGGTCGCGGGCCGCCTCCAGACCCGCGATCAGGCCCCGGTACTCGGCGACGTTGTTGGTGGCGACGCCGATGTACTCGGCGCGCTCCGCCAGCGTCTCCCCGGTGGCCGCGTCGATGACCACGGAGCCGTAGCCCGCGGGCCCCGGGTTGCCCCGGGACCCCCCGTCCGCCTCGACGATGAACTCCCGCACGAGCCGAACTCCCTACAGGCCGGACTCGGACGTACGCACGAGGATGCGGTGGCAGTTCTCGCAGCGCAGCACGGTGTCGGGGGAGGCCGCCTTCACGTCGTTCACCTCGGTGATGTTGAGCTCCAGGCGGCAGCCCTCGCAGCGGCGCTGGTAGAGCCGGGCGGCGCCGACGCCACCCTGCTGGTCACGCAGCTTGGTGTACAGCTTGAGGAGATCGGCGGGCACCGAGGCCGAGATGACCTCGCGCTCCTTGGTGACCGAGGCCGTCTCGCCGTCGAACTGCTCGAAGGCGGCGTCCCGGCGCGCGGTCGCGTCGTCGATCTTCGCCTGGACGGAGGAGACCCGCTCGGTCAGCTCGGCGACCCGCTCCTGGGCGGACTCGCGGCGCTCCATGACCTCGAGGACGACGTCCTCCAGGTCGCCCTGGCGCTTGGCGAGGGAGACGATCTCGCGCTGGAGGTTCTCCAGGTCCTTGGGGGAGGTGACGGCACCCGAGTCGAGGCGCTGCTGGTCGCGGACGGCGCGCTGACGCACCTGGTCGACGTCCTGCTCGGCCTTGGTCTGCTCGCGGGCGCAGTCGCTCTCCTCGGTCTGCGCGGCGACGAACAGGTCGCGCAGCTGGGTGAGGTCCTTGTTCAGCGACTCGATCTCGGCGTGCTCGGGCAGCGACCTCCGCTTGTGCGCGAGCTGCTGAAGGCGGGCGTCGAGTGCCTGGACGTCGAGAAGTCGGATCTGGTCGGCGGGCTCGGCGTTCAGTTGGGGGCTCCTGATGTGTCGGTGTGTGAGGCCGCGTGAGCGGTCCAGGGGTCGGTGACCGTCCGGGAGACGTGGACGCGCAGTCCCCATCCCTTCCGGTCGGAGATCTCGTCGAGCTGGGCTGCTGCCAGCTCGCACCAGGGCCACTCGGTGGCCCAGTGCGCCGCGTCGAGCAGCGCGAGAGGACTGTGGGCGCGGGCCTCCGACACCGGGTGGTGCCGCAGGTCCGCGGTGAGGAACGCGTCCACGCCCGCGGCGCGAACGTCGTCGAAGAGGCTGTCCCCGGAGCCGCCGCTGACCGCGACGGTCCGCACCAGCGCCTCGGGGTCGCCCGCGACGCGGACGCCCTGCGCGGTCGCGGGCAGCCGCTCGGCGGCCCGGGCGGCGAGCTCGCGCACGGTGAGCGGATGGTCCAGCTCGCAGACCCGGCCGAGGCCACGGCGTCCCTCGGGGTCGGTCGCGTCGGGCACGAGGGGCCGTACGACCCGCAGGTCCAGGGCCCCGGCCAGCGCGTCGCTGACTCCCGGGTCGGCACGGTCGGCGTTGGTGTGGGCGACGTGCAGCGCGATGTCGTTCTTGATCAGCGTGTGCACGACGCGGCCCTTGAAGGTGTCGGCCGCCACCGTCGTCGTACCGCGCAGATAGAGCGGGTGGTGGGTGACGAGCAGGTCGGCGTCCAGTTTCACCGCCTCGTCGACGATGTCCTGGACCGGGTCGACGGCGAACAGGACGCGCGTGACGTCCTGGTCGGGGTCGCCGCAGACGGTACCGACCGCGTCCCACCCCTCGGCCCGCTCCGGAGGCCAGAGGGCGTCGAGCGCGGCGATGACTTCAGACAGACGGGGCACGGGGAAAAGGCTACCTGTCTTACGTCCCTGTCCGACCGGTCGTGGCCCACGGGCCCGTGCCGGGGCGGCCTGCGGACGTGCGGGGCCCGTGCCGGGGCGGCCTGCGGGACGCGGATCCCGCCCGTCCCGGCGCGCGTCTTTCCACCATGGTTCAGCACATCCGCCCCGTTCCCTCAGGCGAATCCCGACAGGGCCACCCTTATGTGTGAAGCAACAGCCCGTCGCTCCCCCGTCTGTGCGTACGAAAACTACCTTCGTCGCCGGAGGTGACCGAACGATGACGGCCGGTGCGAGAGAACCCATGGTGCGGAGCGAGCGCGCGGACGGCGGCAAGTACGGTGACAGCGCGAGCCGGTGGGCCGCTCCGCCCGTCTGCGTGATCACCGCCGACGGCACCTACGGAGCACGGCTCGCCCGCGACGGCGAGTCCTGGTACCCGGAGCGCTGGACCCTGGACGGCCCCGAGCCGTACGCCGTACCGCTGCCCGGTCCGCAGCCGGAGGAGCCGGGCACCGAGGTGCTGCCGCTGACCGACGGCAGGGTGCTGATCCATCGGGTGGACGACGGGCGCCACGCCTTCTCCCTCCTGTATCCGACCGGGCCGGGCACCGGCGAGCTCCCGCTGGGCGCGGTGGAGTGCCCCGACGCGGGCACCGTGCTGCGGCTGCTGCCGCCCGCGCCGGACGGGGAGCGCGCCTACGCCCTCGCGGTGGGCCGGGGGTCGACGGCGGTGTGGCTGGTGGCGGGCGGCGCGTTCGGCCCGGAGCACCTGGCCGAGGTGCCGGGCCACTGCTCGGGAGGGGTGTGGCTGGACGGCACGGGGCGCCTGCTCGCGCTCGACCGCTTCCAGAACGGCCGCACGAAGACCGTGGTCGTCGACCTGGAGCGCGGCGGAGAGGTCTCGCCGCTCCTCCAGATCGCCGAGCACAGCAACGACCGGCTGCTCCTCGCGGACGCGGACAGCGGACTTCTGCTCATCCGGTCCGACGCGCCGTCCCCCGGCCGGGACCGTCTCGGCTGGGGCGTGCTCGGCAGCACCCTGCCCGTCCGCTTCCCGGACTGTCTGTCCGCGACGGGCTGTTCGGTCAGCCCGTTCGCGATCCAGCCGGGCCAGGTGCTGACCCCGGAGTCCTGCGCTGTCGCCCTGCGCATGGACGGGCCCGGCGGTACCTGGGTGGGTGTGTGGCGCCCGGCCGAGCGCCGGATCCACCACCGCCCGGCACCGGAGGGCTGGTTCCCCGGCACCGGGCTGTGGACCGCCGAGGGGGTGCTCCGCCTGCCGTACGCCACGGGTGTCGTCCCGTGTGGTGTCGCCCGGCTGGAAGCGCCCGAGGGTGCGGGGAAGCCGGACACGGGGGATCCGGCTTCCCCGGGGCTCCCGGCACCACGGCCGGTCCCGCTCCAGCAGGCACACCTGCGGCCGGTCCGGCCGGCCGGCCGGCCTCACCCGGCCCGGGGAACCGAGCCGCCCCGGGCGCTCCCGGTCCACCTGGCCCTGGGCAGCGGCACCACCCGCGCCCCGGAGGACGAAGCGGTCCGCGCCCTGGACGCACACCGGGTGCCGTCCGCCGGTCCGTCCGCCGGTACGGGCCCCGCGCCCGGGGGCGGGGGCGGGGAGCCACTGCCGACGGTGGCGAGCCTCACCCCCAGGACGTCCCCCGCCTCCCCCGCCTCCCCCTCCTTCGCCGAAGCGCGGCGGGCGGACACCAACCCCGGCCACGAGCCCGGCGGGACGCTCCCGCCGGTCGCGCGGCCCGCCGGCGGACAGCCCGAACCGCCCCGGCCGGTCGTGCGGCGCGCCCCCGAATCCGGCGAACCGGCCGCCCGGCCCCAGCCGAGCCGCTGGACCAGGGTTTCCCTGACTCCCGCGCCCGTCTCCGCGCCCGCGCCCGAGCGCCGGGCCGAGCCCGCCGGAACACCCAGGACCGAGGCGAACCTCTGGACCAAGGTCGCCGAAACGCCCCCACCCGGCATGGGCCTCAGGACCAGGGCCGACGGAACGCTCCCGGGCGGCATGACCGTCGTCGTCGAAACGGCACAGCCGCTTCCCCCGGTCGCGAGAGTGGGTGCCGCTCCCGACACCGACTCCGGCACCGGAACCACGGCCGCCACCGGGGCGTACGCCTATCCGGGTCGGAGGGCCGGCGCCGCTGCCGGTGCCGTCACGCATGCCGGTAACGGTGCCGGGGTCACCGCGCGTACCCGTGCCGACGACGGGATTCCGTCCGCCGAAGGACACCTCCCGGCCGAACCGCTCCCGCCCGTCGCGGGTCACCGCGCCCGGACCGCCGAGCCGCTCCCGGCCGTCGCGGGCCCCGGTCACGGGGCCACCGGCCCCCTCCCGGCCGTCGCGAGCCCCTCCGCCGAACCCGCCGAGCCGTTCCCGCCGAACCCGTGGGCGGGCGTCACCGGCGTCGCCGGGGCCTCCACCACCGAGCCCGGTCTCTGGACCAAGGTCGCCGAAACTCCCCCGGCCGGCATGAGCCTCGGCACCCGGGCCGGTACAACACCCGCGGGCGGCACCGTTCTCGGGGACGGGACCACCGACGCGCTGCCGGCCGTCGGCGAGTTCAGGGGCCAGGTGGCGCTGAGGCCCGCGGTCGGCCGTCCGGGGCCCGACACCCAACCGGCCTCGGCGCTCACCACCGTGGCGGGGACACTCGCCGCCCTGCCGCGGACGCCCGCGGAATCCGGGGGTCCGTGTGGACCCGCCCACACGGACGAGGAGAAAAGGGGCAGTACGGGCGAAGAAACGTCACCCTCCGACTCCCGTGCGATGACCGCACGTTAGACTCCCCCGGCTGTAAAGAAGGATCTTGCATACGGGGTGAACACTTCAATGAACGACTCGAGCACCATGGAAGCACCGGGCACGGACGTCCACGAGACGTCGGCGGCCCGGTCCGAAGGCCACGGCAGACACCGCGGCCCGGTCTCCGGCCACGACGGCGAGGCGCCCCCTCGGGGCCGCCACCGCAAGCCGTCCGGCCAGCCGGCCACAACGGTCTGACGGACCTCACGGCAAGCTGAGAACCGGGATACAGCCCCGCTCGCACCATGGCGAGCGGGGCTGTATCCGTACAGGTCGTACAGGTCACACAAGTCGTACAGGTCTCTCACCGGCGGACGTCCGCTCAGTGCGGAGAACCCTCCCGCTTGAGCCCCAGGACCTCCATCGCCGCGAACGTCTCGCCGCTCGGGCGCTGTGCGTAGTACGGAGTGAGCAGCGCGTCGAGTTCGTCGTGGCTGAACGTGTCCTGCTTGCTGTCGAACTTCGCGGCCACCCGCGGGCGTTCGACGACCGCGACCATCCCTCCGTGCACGACGAGGAGCTGTCCGTTGACGTGCCCGGCGGCGGGCGAGGCCAAGTAGCCGACGAGCGGGGCGACATGCTCGGGGGCGAGCGGGTCCAGGCCCTCGTCGGGCTGTCCGAGTCCGGCGAAGACGTCCTCCGTCATACGGGTGCGGGCGCGCGGGCAGATGACGTTGGCCGTGACGCCGTACTTGGCGAGCGCCAGCGCCGTCGAGGTGGTCAGACCGACGATCCCGCCTTTCGCCGCCGCGTAGTTGGGCTGTCCGGCGGAACCCGCGAGGAAGGCTTCCGACGAGGTGTTCACGATCCGTCCGTAGACGGGCCCGTCGGCCGCCTTGGCGCGGGCCCGCCAGTGCGCGGAGGCGAAGTGGGTGGTGTTGAAATGGCCTTTGAGGTGGACCCTGATGACCGAGTCCCACTCGTCCTCGGTCATCGAGAAGACCATCCGGTCGCGCAGGATGCCCGCGTTGTTGACGAGGATGTCCAGCGTCCCGAACTCCGCGACGGCCGACTCGACCAGTTCTCGGGCCTGTTCGTGATCGGCGACGTCCCCGGTGTGGGCTGTGGCCCGGCCGCCCGCCGTGCGGATCTCGGCGGCGACCTCCTCGGCCGGGGTGGCCGAGGCCTCGCCCGACCCGTCCCGTCCCGGCTGTCCGTAGTCGTTGACGACGACGGCCGCGCCCAGCCGGCCGAGTTCCAGCGCCTCGGCCCGGCCGAGCCCGCGGCCCGCGCCGGTGACGATCGCGGTGAGCCCTTCGAGTGGCAGTGACATCAGGGTCCTTAGCGGTTGTGGTGGAGGTCCGCACCGGAGCGGTTGTGGTGGAGGTCCACTCCGGCGGCCGCCCGGGTCAGATCTCGATGCACGTCCGCAGGGCGGTGCCCGAACGCATCTGGTCGAGCGCCTCGTTGATCCCGGCCAGCGGCACCCGGTGGGTGATCAGGCCTTCGAGGTCGATGCGGCCCGCGCGCCACAGGGCGATCGTGCGCTCGTACGACCGAAGGACGTCCCCGCCGCCGTACATGGAGGGCAGGATGCGCTTCTCGTCGAAGAACAGCTCGAACATGTTGAGCTGGAGAAAGTCGTCCATGGCGCCTGCTCCGACGACCACGAGGGTGCCGCCGCGGCGGGTGTGGTCGTAGGCGGCGCGCGCGGTGGCGGACTTGCCGACGACCTCGAAGACGTAGTCGAAGCCCTCGCCCGCGGTCACCGACTGTTTGGCGTCGGCGAGTTCGTCGGGCGAGACGGCCTTGGTGGCGCCGAAGCCGAGGGCGGCCTCCCGGCGTGAGGCGACCGGGTCGACGGCGACGATCTCCGCGGCCCCCATGAGCCGGGCGCCCTGGATCGCGGAGACGCCGACGCCTCCGCAGCCGATGACGGCGACCGACGAACCGGCCTCCACGTCCGCGGTGTTGAGGGCCGCGCCGAGTCCGGTGGTGACGCCGCAGCCGATCAGGGCGGCGATGTCGAAGGGCACGTCGTCGGGGATGGGGACCGCGCAGCCGGCCGCGACGACGACCTCCTCGGCGAAGGTGCCGGTGCCGGCGAAGCCGAAGACGTCACCGCCGGGGCGCTTGAAGTTGGGGGTGCCCGCGTTCATGAATCCGGCCAGGCACAGTTCGGTCTGGCCCCTCTTGCAGGCCGGACAGGCGCCGCAGGCGGGAAGCCAGCAGATGACGACACGGTCGCCGGGCTTCACATGGGTGACGCCCTCGCCGACCTCGGTGATCTCGCCGGCGCCCTCGTGCCCGGGCACGAACGGCGCGGGCTGGGGCAGCACACCGTTCATCGCGGACAGGTCCGAGTGGCACAGTCCCGTGGCCCGTACCCGGATGCGCACCTTGCCGGGCCCGAAGCCCACCGCCTCGACGTCGTCGAGGACCTCGAGTTTGTCCTGGCCTATCTCGTGCAGTACGGCTGCGCGCATGGTGCGGCTCCCCTCAGGACGGTTCGTACGGGTGTCAGACGTGTTCGACGACGGTGTCGGCGAGGACCGGCGCGTCGTCCCGCTCGACCGCGCTCACCGCCACCCGGATCCCGCTCTCGCTCCGCCACATCCGGACGCGCAGGGTCTCGCCGGGGAAGACGACCCCGGCGAAGCGGGTGGTGTACGAGCGGACGCGGGTCACATCGCCGCCGAGCAGGGTGTCGACGACGGCCTTGAGCGTCATGCCGTACGTGCACAGCCCGTGCAGGATGGGCCGGTCGAACCCGGCGAGCTTGGCGAACTCGGGGTCGGCGTGCAGCGGGTTCCAGTCCCCGGACAGGCGGTAGAGCAGGGCCTGGTCCTCGCGGACCGGGCGTTCCACGGTGCGCTCCGGCGGGCCGGCGGGGGCTTCGAGGCGGGTGCCCGGTCCGCGGTCGCCGCCCCAGCCGCCTTCTCCGCGTACGAAGATCTGGGCGTCGTTGGTCCACAACGGGCCCTGGGCGTCCGCCACTTCGGTGCGCATGACGAGGATGGCGGCGGTGCCCTTGTCGTAGACCGCGGCGATGCGCCCGGTGGCGGTGGCCGTGCCCTCGGCGGGGATCGGGCGGTGCAGCCGGACGCTCTGGCCGCCGTGCAGGACGCGGGCGAGGTCGACGTCGACACCGGGCATCGAGAGTCCGCCGATCACTCCCGGCGAGCCGGCGCCCGCGACGGTGGCGAAGCTCGGCAGGACGTGCAGCCTGGATTCGAGGGTGTACCGCAGCTCGTCGGGATCGGTCGCGGGGACGCCCGCGCCCAGGCCCAGGTGGTAGAGCTGGACGTCCTTGTGGCTCCAGGCGATCTCGCCGGTCCGCGGTTCCGCTGCGACGGCCTTGGCGGCGTCAATGGGCATGGGGCTCCTGACTCGACTGCGCGAAAGACCTCGGTGCGGCCGTCCGCACCGTCGGCCGCACCGAGGTCGACACTGGGCCGTGGAACCCGCTCGTTCTAGAACGCGTTCCAGTCCGGCGCACCCTTGTATAGCCCAGCGTCCAGTACTTGTGAAGACTACTGACGCCATGTCAGATCGAGTGGCCGTACCGGTCCTTCAGGGGAACGCGTCGCGCCGGCGGCCGTGACATTTGTCCCGGCCGATCGCCGACAAGTGCATCTGCCGGGGCACCGCCCCGGACCCCTAGCGTCGTTCTCATGACACGGACAACGGGGACGACGGCGCGCAAGCCGCGGGGAACGTCCGCACCGCCGCCGGCGGGGACGGCACCGGCAGTGCGCTTCAGGGGTGCGGTCAAGACGTTCGGCGACGTGCGCGCCGTGGACGGTCTCGACCTCGACGTGGCGAGCGGCGAGACGGTGGCGCTGCTGGGCCGCAACGGCGCGGGCAAGTCGACGGCGATCTCCCTGCTGCTCGGGCTGAACGAGCCGGACGAGGGCTCGGTGGAGCTCTTCGGCGGCAGCCCGCAGAAGTCGGTGCGCGCCGGACGGGTCGGCGCGATGCTCCAGGACGCCCGGCCGGTGCCGCGGGTCACCGTCCAGGAACTGGTGTCCTTCGTGGCGGGCCGCTATCCGGCACCCCTGCCGGTGGCCGAGGCGCTGCGGCTCGCGGGCATCACGGAACTGGCCGGGAGGCGCGTCGACCGGCTGTCGGGAGGGCAGGCGCAGCGGGTGCGGTTCGCGGTGGCGCTCGCCGGCGATCCCGCGCTGATCGTGCTCGACGAACCCACCGCCGCGCTCGACGTGGAGGCACGGCACGCGTTCTGGGAGTCGATGCGGGCCTACGCCCGGCGCGGCCACACCGTGCTGTTCTCCACGCACTACCTGGAGGAGGCCGACGCGCACGCCGACCGGATCGTCGTCGTCGACCGGGGGCGGATCGTCGCGAACGGGACCGGGGAGGAGCTCAGGCGGTCGGCGGGCGGCAATGTTGTCTCCTTCGACCTGGCGGGGCCCGGCACGGAGGATCTGGCGCTGCTGCCCGGCGTGGTGGCCGTGGAGGTGCGCGGGCCCCGGGCCCGGCTGCGCACGGACGACTCGGACGCGACGGTGATCGCGCTGGCCGAGCGGGGGGCGATACGCGGCCTGGAGGTCGTCCCCGCATCCTTGGACGACGCGTTCATGGCCCTCACCTCGCGCGATCGGGAGACGGTGTGATGTTCGACTATCTGCGGCTCGAAGTGCGCCGGACGCTGCGCGACACCGGCTTCGTGATCGGCGGCGTCGCGATGCCGGTGATGATGTATCTGCTGTTCACCAACCTCGGCGGTGGCGACGACGGCGCGTGGAAGACCGCGTCGATGGTCGGCATGGCCGCGTACGGGGCGGTCGGCTCGGCGCTGAACACGGGCGGCGGGGTCGCCGAGGACAAGGTGACCGGCTGGCTGAGGCAGCTCCGGGTGACCCCGATGACGTCGCGCGAGGTGGTGCTCGGGCGGGCGCTGACCGGTTCGGTGACCGTACTGCCCGCGATCGTCGCGGTGCTCGCGGCCGGCGGCCTGGTCAACGGCGTACGGCTGGACGCCTGGCAGTGGGCCGCGACGGCCCTGCTGCTGTGGCTCGGCTCGGTCCCCTTCACGCTGCTGGGGCTCGGCAACGGGTACCGGATGACCGCGCAGACGACGGGTGTCGCGAACATGGTGTGCAATCTGGGGCTGGCGGTGGTCGGCGGCCTGTGGTTCCCGCTCGCCCTCTTCCCCGGCTGGCTGCGCTCGGTCTCGGCGTACACGCCCACGAACCGCTTCGCGCAGCTCGGCGTGTCGGTCACCGAGGGCCGGGCGCCGGACCTCACGGCGGTGGCGGTGCTGATCGCCTGGCTGCTGGCATTCGGTTCGTACGCTGTGGTCTCGTACCGTCGATCCGCACGAACCGTCTGAACGGGGATCGGGACATGTCCTGGATGAGAGGCATCGGTTGCCAGGTCCGCGCGTTGCGGGCCGAACGGAGCCGCTGGAAGGCCGACATGGAACGGTTCAAGGCCGAGCGGCGGTCCGGGGGCGGGAGCGACGGCGAGACGCCCGAGTACCCGGGCCCGCCGCCGACCGGCTTCGCGCTGCTGCCGTGGCTGCTGCTGGGGATGGGGGCCTTCTCCAACCTCTTCCAGGGCAGGACACCGCAGCCCTGGGTCGGCGCACTGGGCCTGTTCGTCTTCAACTCGCTGTACATCTACGTGACGTTCCGCGCGTTCGTGAAGTCGAAGCGGGAGGCCCGCTCCACCCGGGTCGCGCTCGTCCTGATGGGGGTGATCACCTTCGCGCTGGCCCTCGGGTACGGCGGAAGCTGGCTGTTCTTCTTCCCGCTGCTCGGGCTGGCGACCGGGGCGGTGGTGCGCGGCCCCTGGCTCGGGAGGATCGGCCTCGGTCTGACGGCGGTCGCCGCGGCGGTCTCCGTCGTCCGGGCGGGCTGGGACGCGGTGAACGTCGCCTACGGCACGTTCCTGTCCACGATGGTGACGGCCGCGATCCTCTCCCTGTCCGAGGCGGTACGCGAACTGCGGGCGGCCCGCGAGGAGTTGGCACGCCGGGCGGTGGAGAAGGAGCGGATGCGCTTCTCCCGCGACCTGCACGACCTGCTCGGGCACACGCTCTCCGTGATCGTGGTGAAGTCGGAGGCGGCCCGTCGCCTCGCTCCCCGCGATCTGGACGCGGCACTCGTCCAGGTCACGGACATCGAGTCGGTCGGCCGGCAGGCGCTGACGGAGATCCGCGAGGCGGTCACCGGCTACCGCGAGGGCAGCCTCGCCACGGAGCTGGACGGCGCCCGCTCGGCACTGTCCGCCGCGCGGGTGGAGCCGGTCGTCCGGCAGTCGGGGCCACCCCTGGTCCCGCAGACCGAGGCCCTGCTCGGCTGGGTACTGCGTGAGGCCGTCACCAACGTCGTACGCCACAGCGACGCGACGCGCTGCGAGATCACCGTGGACGGAACCGCGGACCTCGTCCGTCTGACCGTCTCGGACAACGGCACCGACGCCTCCTCGGCGGATCCCGAGGCGGGCATCGGCGGCACCGGTCTCAAGGGCCTCACCGAACGCCTCGCGACGGCCGGTGGCTCCCTGCGGGCGGGACGGACTTCGCGCGGCGGTTTCGAGGTGCGGGCCGAACTCCCCGTGGAGGCGCTCGATCTGACGGAGGCGTCGGTGTGAGCGGCGCCCCCTCGAAGGGGGCGGCGGGCCGGGCCCTCACGGGCCGACCCGCCGCCGCGTTTCGGCCGGGCGGTTACGGAGCCCAGGGGGCCGTGACGGCCCAGCTCACGTCGTCCGTCCACGAGGTGGCGCTGTCGAAGGCGTTCGAGCCGCCGTTGCTCGCTATGTAGACGTTGTAGTTGTAGTGCCGGAGGTATCGCGTCGGGTAGTTGTACGACGCGAACGAGGTCCCCGTACCGCTCTTGCCGGTCCCGGCGCAGAACGTGGCGTCCTGTCTGAACTGCGTGGTACCGGTCATGGGTTGCCGGAGGAGCTGGTAGTTGTAGTGCCGCAGGAAGTCGCCCGGGTAGTTCCGTGACTCGAAGGAGTAGCAGGAGCTGTCGGCGAGACCCCGGCGGACGATCCAGGTGGCGTCGCTCTTGTCGAGTGCCGGACTGCTCGACGTGATCGCCGAGACGACCGCCGCGTTGGCCTGGTGGCGGATGTAGTCGGCCGTGCAGCACGAGGTGGTCGCGCGCAGCGAGATCTCGGACCCGGCCGTCAGCGAGCCGGTGATGCCGGTCGATCCGCCGTAGCCGACGGAGACGATGTTCGACTGCACCAGGTTGTCCGCGGCGTCCGTCGGGATGCCCGAGGTCATGACGCCCTCGAAGAAGGACCCGATGGAGCCGTTGCTGTTGTCGCCGCCGGTGCCCAGGACGATCGCGCCCTCCTGGTGCATGGGCGAGTAGCCGCCGGCGGTGGGTTCACCCCCGGAATAGGTGGTCGTGAGACTGCCCGATTGGGCGTTGCCGTATTTCAGCGCGAAATGGTCCTGACCGTTGTTTTTCAGCAAAGCGGTCACGAAGGGCATCGCGCCGGTCCCGGTGTTCGCCGTGTTCTTGCTGTATCCGGCGTCCGACTGGAAGAGCCCGTTCTCCAGGTCGGCCTGCACCCAGGGACCTCCGCCGTAGCAGGGCGAGAACCAGCACTCGGTGCCGAAGTTGATCGCGTCCATGTGGCCGTTGCCGGTGTCCAGGTTGTTGGTCTCGGCGTTGCCGTAGTCGAAACAGCAACTGCCGTTGACGTGGGTGCCGGAGGTCACCATGTACATTCCCTCGGCGGCACCGTTCGTGGCGACTCCCGAGGTGGAGTTGTCCCGGTAGCCCATGCCGGCCGAGATCTCCAGACCGTAGACCTGGTGGCCGCCGGCGGTCACCGGCAGCGCGTCCGCGGGCGCCCCGACGTCGGCGGCTCCCGCCCCGCCGGCGCCCTCGATCGTGAGGTCGTTGTGGCGTGAGGACTGGTCGTAGATCTGCGTGATGATGCAGGTGGTGCCGTTGCAGAAGGAGTCCTGCGCCGCCGCGTTCGCGTATCCGCCGGCCGCCAGGAGACCGATGTTCGCGGTGGCGCTGTCGGAGGCGCGCTGCACCTGGTAGAGCGAGCCGTTGTACGACGAGTAGAGCGCCCTGACGAGGCTGTGCGCGGCGACGCAGGGGGTGCCCGCGGTGGCGTAGATGTCGCAGGGGAGCGACCCCGCGGCGGTGGCCTGCGGGGCGCCGACGGCGAACGCGACGACGGCCGCCATCACCGACAGCACGGCCAGAACCGTGTTTCTGAGGCGCTGTAAGCGCACGAAGGATGACATCACGGTGCACCTCTTCCGTTCCGTGTAGGACAGTGCGGGTGTCCGGTTCGAGATACCGGACATTGTTCGATCGAGATACCGAACCAATTCCCGGTCGAAATTCCGAACGTTTGCGGAAAGCGGCCCGGCTCGGAAATGACAAAGGGGAGCGCTGAATTCCGAGGCGATTATTTGCCCGTGACCGAGGACCGTCAAGACGCACGGACAGAAACCCCACGATTTTTCGGAAGACCGCCGGAGCGTGCGGAACGGACGGCCGGACACCCCTCTCGCCTTACGCTTGGCCGCGTGAACGAGATGCCCCGGGACCACCGGCCCGCCAAGTCCGTCCGTGTCCTGCTCGCCGAGGACCAGCAGATGATGCGCGGGGCGCTCGCCCTGCTGCTCGGGATGGAGCCGGACATCGAGGTGGTCGCGCAGGTGTCAGCGGGGGACGAGATCGTGGACACGGCGCTGGTCAGCCGGCCCGATGTGGCCCTGCTGGACATCGAGTTGCCGGGGATGAGCGGGCTGGACGCCGCCGCCGAACTGCGTGAGCAGGTGCCCGACTGCCGGGTGCTCATCCTCACCACGTTCGGCCGTCCCGGCTATCTGCGGCGGGCCATGGAGGCGGGTGCCGCCGGGTTCCTGGTCAAGGACGGGCCCGTGGAGGAACTGGCCGAGGCGATCCGCCGGGTGCTGACCGGGGAGACCGTCATCGATCCGGCGCTCGCCGCCGCCGCGCTGAGCGCCGGGCCCAATCCGCTCACGGCCCGCGAGTGCGACGTCCTGAAGGCCTCGGTGGACGGCGCCACCGTCGCCGACATCGCCGGCAAGCTGCACCTCTCCGAGTCCACCGTCCGCAACTACCTGTCCTCGGCCATCGGCAAGACGGGCACCCGCAACCGCATGGAGGCGATGCGGGAGGCCCGCCAACAGGGTTGGCTGTAGGGCCTGTTCGTCCGGATCGTGCGGGTGGCCCGCCGCCGGGTTCCGGCGGCGGGCCACCCGCACGATCACTCCTCGTCCGCCTTCGCTACTTCGTCACCTTCGCCGTCCCGGACCCGACGTGCTTGCCTTCCGGCGCCGCGCACACGAACCAGTTCGGCCGGGAGCCGTCCACCGGCCGGATCAGATCCTCGTACGACGAGCCGAGGCCGGTCCCCGGGGCGGCCTTCCCGGCCTTGATCGTCGTGCCGTCGTCCCAGGTGCAGGTGACCTCCTGGGCGGTCGTTGCGACCTGGCCGATCACCAGCAGCCGAGACGCCCCCGCCGTACCGGCCCGGCCGGTCCGCAGCGGCACCGCCGCGGCCTCGATGTCCTTGCCCGAGAACGAGTCGCCCTTGTCGACCGGCCAGTCGAGCGCCGTTTCCGGGCTGCCGTCCCCCACGAAGAGGCGGACGAACGTCCAGCCCTTGCCGATGAGGTCCGAGGCGACCTGGGGGCCCGTCGGCGTGAGGGCGTACTCGCTCATCCTGGACCGCTGGTACTGCGCCTCCGTCTCGTTCTTCGGCGCCCCCCAGACGATGACCTCGACGCTCCACTCCTTGCCGTGTTCGGTCCCGCGCGCCACGGTGGTCACCTGCGGCTCGTACACGTGCCGCTGCTCGGGCGTCGACGGCGCGGTCACGGCCGGCTCGACCCGCCTGCCACCGTCGTCCCCGCCCGCACCCCCCGCCAGCGCCAGCGTCCCCGTGGAACCGGCGACGACCAGGGCGACCGCCGCCGCCGTCGCCCAGCGGCGCGCCTTGCGGCGCCGGCCGCCGCGCACGACCGCCTGGTAGGGAGCCATGCCGATCTCGACCTCCTCCGCCGCCCGGGCCAGCAGGAAGGCGATGTCCGCGTCCGTCGCCATGTCGTGATGCGTCTCCCGGTTCGCGCTCATCATTTCCGCCCTCCGTGCGTCACCGTGTCCGCCAGGCCCGGCAGGACACGGAGTTTCGCGATCCCCTTGGCCGCATTGCTCTTCACCGTGCCCACCGAGCAGCCCATCGCCTGGGCCGCCTGGCTCTCGCTCAGGTCCTCCCAGTAGCGCAGGACCACCGCCTCGCGCTGGCGCGGGGGCAGTTGGGACAGCGCGGCGATCAGGGCGCCGCGGTCGTCGGCGCGCGCGATCGGGTCGGCGCTGTCGGGGATCTCGCGTCCGATCCCCGCATCGTCCTTCGGCGCGAGGAACTCCTTGAGTTTTCGCCGGTGTCTTCGGGCGTGCGCGTTGATCATCACGCGCCGCACGTACGCGTCCGGTTCGTCGGCCGAGCCGACCCTGTGCCATGCCACGTACACCTGCTCCAGCGTCGTCTGGACCAGGTCCTCGGCGACGTGCTGCTCCCCCGTCAGGAGAAACGCCGTACGCATCAGCCGCGGCCAGCGACCGACCACGAAGCTCTGGAACTCCTCGTCCCGAGACTGCTTCCGAACCCCCATGGGCACCTCCTAGTGACTCAAGGAGTCCACGGGCACAGGATTTCGTTGCCTCACCGCCGGGACGTCGTCCGCGGCAGCCACAGGAACATCAGGACGGCCCCGGCCAGCAGCATGACGCCGCTGACACGGAACGCCAGCGCGTACCCGGCGGTCAGGGCCTCCCCGGAGACGCTTCCCCCGGTACGGGCTGCGGCGATCGTGGACATGACCGCGAGCCCCAGTGAACCGCCCATCACCCGAGAGGTGTTGACCAGGCCCGAGACCACCCCGGCGTCCTCCGGGGCCGCACCCGAGGTCGCGACCGCGGCCAGCGGTGTCGCGGCCAGGCCGGCGCCCGCCATCATCAGGATGCCGGGGAACATGATCGCGGTGAGGTAGGGGCCGTCCGCCGTCATGGTCGACTGCCAGCCGAACCCGGCCGCGGCGAGGAGCGTGCCGAGGACCGCCACGTTGCGCGCGCCGAGGGCCGGCATGAGGCGGGGCGCCGACTTCGAGCCGATGACGACGGCGAGCGAGCTCGGCACCAGCGCGAGGCCCGCGCCGAGCGGCGAGTAGCCGAGCACGTTCTGGGAGTACAGCGTCATGAAGAACCACATGCAGAACATCGCCGAGCCGGAGACGAACACGGCCGCGTTCGCCGACGACACCGACCGCAGCCGCAGGAGCTTCAGCGGCATCAGGGGCGCCCTCGTCCGCGACTCGACGACCAGGAAGAGCCCGATGAGAGCCGCTCCCGCGCCCAGCGGTACGAGCGTCGCCGCCGCGGTCCAGCCCTCGGCCTCCGTCTGCACGATCCCGTACGCCAGGGTCGCCAGTCCCGCCGTCACCAGGAGCGCGCCCCGCAGGTCGAGCCGCCGCCCGTCCCCCGCCCTGCTCTCCGGCAGCCATCGCGCCGCGCCGGCCAGCACCACCGCGCCGACGGGCACGTTGATGAGGAGCACCCAGCGCCACGACAGCCCGTCGACCAGCAGTCCGCCGACGAGTCCGCCCGCCGCGCCGCCGCCGGCGCCCACGGCGGTCCAGGTCGCGATGGCCCGCGCGCGTGCGGCGCCCTCGGGGACGGCCGAGGTCAGGATCGTCAGGGTCGAGGGCGCGAGCACCGCGGCCCCCAGGCCCTGCGCGGCGCGGGCGAGCAGCAGTTGGGTGCCCTCCTGGGCGAGGCCGCCGGCGACCGAGGCGAGCGTGAAGAGCGCGAGGCCCACCAGGAACATCCGCTTGCGCCCGTACAGGTCACCGGCCCGCCCGCCGAGGAGCATGAATCCGGCGAACGCGATGGAGTAGGCGTTCACCACCCACTGGAGTCCGGGGGCGCTCAGCCCCAGGTCTGCCCGCATGGAGGGCAGGGCCACGTTGACGACGGACACGTCCAGAACGACCAGGAACTGTCCGGCACACGCGAGCGCGATCACCACCCAGGTGGGCGGGGCGGCAGGGGCGGATGTCCGGATGTCTTCAGCGGCTCGGAGCATGGCTGTCATGCTCTCAACCCGCTTACACCCCTTGCATCAGGATTTCGACGCAGACCGGCGTACGGCATGGGACCTAGGCCCGTCGTTCGAATCACGCGGCGGTACGCGCGGGGCACCTCGACACCACCTGACCCGAACAACAGACCCTGGGACCGGTCAGGCTCCCGCGCGCAGCAGCGTGACCACCGCCGCGCCGCCGAGCCCGATGTTGTGCGCGAGTCCGACCCGCGCCCCCTGGACCTGGCGCGCCTCGGCCTGTCCCCTCAACTGCCAGACCAGCTCGGCCACCTGGGCGATTCCGGTCGCTCCCAGCGGATGGCCCTTGGAGATCAGCCCGCCGGAGGGATTCACCACCCAGCGCCCGCCGTACGTCGTGGCCCCCGACTCGACGAGTGCGCCCGACTCGCCCTCCGCGCACATGCCGAGCGCCTCGTAGGTCAGCAGTTCGTTGACGGAGAAGCAGTCGTGGAGCTCCACGACGTCCACGTCCTCGATGCCGAGTCCGGAGCGCTCGTAGACCTGGCGCGCGGCCTCCCGCGACATCGGCTGCCCGACGACGTCGACGCAGGAGCCGGAGGCGAAGGACTCCTCGGTGTCGGTGGTCATCGCCTGCGCGACGATCTCCACCGCCCTGTCCTCCAGCGCGTGCCGCTCGGCGAACCGTTCGGACACGACGACGGCGGCGGCGGCCCCGTCGGAGGTGGGTGAGCACTGGAGCCGGGTCAGCGGCCGGTGCACGGCCTTCGCGGCGAGGATCTCCTCGACGGAGTACACGTCCTGGAACTGGGCGTACGGATTGTTCGCGGAGTGGCGGTGGTTCTTGGCGCCGACGGCGGCGAGCTGGGCCTCGGTCGTGCCGTACCGCTCCATGTGCTCGCGGGCCGCGTCGCCGAAGATCTGCGCGGTGGGCGGGGACATCTCGAAGCCGTGCCGGGCGGCCATGACTCCGTAGTGGCGGGCGACGGGTGATGTGGCGAAGTCCCCGCCGTCGGCGCCCGATCCGAGCGAGCCCCGCTTCATCTTCTCGAAGCCCAGCGCGAGGACGCAGTCGCTGAGGCCGCCCTCGACGAACTGCCGGGCGAGCATCAGCGCGCTCGCTCCGGTGGCGCAGTTGTTGTTGACGTTGTAGACGGGCACACCGGTCAGGCCGAGTTCGTAGGCGGCGCGCTGGCCGGCGGTGGACGCCTGGAAGCAGTAGCCGACGGGGACCTGTTCCACGTCCGTGTACGAGATCCCCGCGTCGGCCAGGGCGCCGGAGCCGGCCTCCCGGACCATGTCCCAGTACTGCCAGTCCCGGGTCTCGGGCTTCTCGAACCTGGTCATTCCGACACCGACGACGTACGTCTTCATGGCGCGCTCCTAGTCTCGCGGCAGGCCGAGAATGCGCTCGGCGACGACGTTGAGCTGGACCTGGGTGGTGCCGCCCGCGATGGTCAGGCAGCGGGAGAGCAGGAAGCCGTGCACGGCCCGCTCGCCGGGGCCCTCGCACAACGCGCCCTCGGGGCCGAGGAGTTCGAGTGCGAGCTCGGCGACCTTCTGCTGATGTGCCGTCTGCACGAGTTTGCGGACGGAGGCGCCCGCGCCCGGTTCGACGCCGGAGACCTGACGGAGGGTGGTGCGCAGGCTGATGCAGGCCAGGGCGTGCGCCTCGGCCAGCAGTGCTCCCAGCCGGGGGCCGTCGGCGTCGGCCGGTATCAGCGCCTCCAGGCCGGTGTCGAAGGTCAACTGGTCGGCCATGTGGACGCGTTCGTTGCCGAGGGTGTTGCGGGCGACCCGCCAGCCGTCGTCGACCTCGCCGACGACGGCGTCCGCGGGCAGCAGCACGTCGTCGAACCAGACCTCGTTGAAGAGGGAGTCCCCGGTGATCTCCTTCAGCGGGCGGATGCCGATGCCGTCCGTGTTCTTCATGTCGACGACGAAGTAGGTGAGCCCCTTGTGCTTGGGCGCGGCCGGGTTCGTCCGGGCGAGGAGGATCCCGTGGTCGGCCCACTGCGCCGCGCTCGTCCACACCTTCTGTCCGTTGATCCGCCACCGCCCGTCGGCGGTGCGCTCGGCGCGGGTGCGCAGCGAGGCGAGGTCGGATCCGGCGCCGGGCTCCGAGAAGAGCTGGCACCACAGGAGGTCGCCACGCAGGGTGGGCAGCAGATAGCGCTCCTGCTGCCGGTCGGTCCCGTGCGCGATGAGGGACGGCACGACCCAGGCCGCAATCCCCAGTTCGCTGATCCGCACTCCGGCCTCGGTCAACTCCTGCTGTACGGCGAGCTGTTGCACGGGTCCCGCGCCGAGGCCGTAGGGCGGCGGCAGATGCGGGGCGGCGTACCCGGTGGGCGCCAGGGACCGGCGGGCGTCCGCCGGAGCGAGCCCGCGCACCCGGTCGATCACCTCACGGGCCCCGGCCCGGTACGCGGACGCCTCCGGCGGCAGTTCCAGGCGCAGTTCCCGCCGTACGCCGTCGCGCGCGAGCCGTACCGCCCGCCGCAGGTGTCCGCTCCCCGCCCCGAGCAACTGCCGCGCCACCAGGGCCCGGCGCAGATACAGGTGGGCGTCGTGCTCCCAGGTGAACCCGATGCCGCCGAGGATCTGGACGCAGTCCTTGGCGCAGGAGCAGGCGGCGTCGAGGGCGGTGCCGGCCGCGAGCGCGGCCGCCAACTCCCGTACGCCGTGCGGCTCCTGCCCGGCACGTGCCGCGTCCCAGGTGAGCGCCCTCGCCTGTTCCAGCCGCAGCAGCATGTCGGCGCACAGATGCTTGACGCCCTGGAAGCGTCCGATGGGGCGGCCGAACTGCTCGCGGACCCTGGCGTGCCCGGCGGCCGTGTCCAGCGACCAGGCCGCGGTGCCACAGGCGTCCGCGGCGAGGACGACGGCGGCCAGGTCCCGGACCAGTGAGGGGCCGACCGCGAGGACACGGCCGGCGGGGACCCGCACCCCCCGGGCCCGGACCTCGGCGGTCCCCCGGGTCGGATCGGCACTGTCGTGCGGCCGGACATCCAGATCGACGGCGTCCACCACCAGCCAGAGGGTGCGCTCGGACTCGTCGCCCGTGTCGGGGGTGCGGTCGGACACGGCGCCCGCACCGAGGGGGTGGCCGGACACGACACCCGACGCCGCCAGTACGAGCACGTCCGCGTCGGCACCGGACAGCACGGGCGGCGCCGTCCCGTCCAGCACGTATCCGTCGTCCACCGCCCGGGCCGTCAGGGAGCCCGCGCCGAACGCGACGGCACCGATGCGCTCCCCGCACCCCAGGGCCCGTAAGAGATCGGCGCGACCCGGGTCCCGTAAGAGATCGACGCGACCCGGATCCCGTACGAGATCAGCCGGCCCCTCCCCTACGAGGTCCTCGCGCCCCGGCGCCCCCACCGGGGGGTCGAACCCGGGCCCGCGCACGGAATCACCCGCTTCGCCCGCTTCCCCCAGAAGCTCCGCCGCCAGCACCGCGGCCGCCAGGACGTTCGCGGCGAACGGCCCCGGCAGCGCGGCCCGCGCGGCCTCCTCCACGACGACGGCGAGATCGACGAGGTCGCCGCCACCACCGCCGCAGGCTTCGGGAAGGTGCACGGCGAGCAGCCCCTGCGCGGCGAGCGCGTCCCAGAACGGAGGTCTGCCGCCGCCCGGCGCGTCCAGGAGCTTGCGGACCTCCTCGGGCGGCACGGCGCGGGCGATCCAGCCGCGCGCGGCCTCGGCGAGCTCCCGTTGCTCCGGCGTGACCGCGATGCCCATGCGTGCCTCCTCAAAGGCCCAAGGTGCGTGGATCCGCGCCAGACTAGAACACGTTTCATTCTGACGATAGGTCAGATACCCATGACTCGGTCAAGAATTCGTTAGTACGCCGAAGCATCGGAATAGTTGCCCAGGCGGACCGGTTCCTTCTGCACGTACCCCCGCGTGGATCACCCGACCGGCATCCCCCTGCCCCCAGGGATCACCCCACCGACCGTCCCCGCATCCACAGGGACCACCCCTCCCCTCGCTCTCCCGAGAGCCCCCTTGACTCATGGCCTGGAGGCCCCCTCAATGACGCACACGACGACCGGCAGGACCGCGCGCAGGCCGGGCGGCGCGACCGTGCCGGTGCTCGCCTTCGCGGGCATCGTTGTCGCGGTGATGCAGACCCTGCTCGTCCCGGTCATCAAGGATCTGCCGACGCTCCTGGACACCGCGCCCAGCAACGCCACCTGGGTCCTGACCTCGACCCTGCTCGCGGGCGCGGTCGCCACCCCGATCATGGGCCGCCTCGGCGACCTCTTCGGCAAGCGGCGCATGCTGCTGACCAGCCTGGCCGTGATGGTGGTCGGCGCCCTGGTCAGCGCGCTGACCAGCGCCCTGGTGCCGATGATCGTGGGCCGTTCGCTCCAGGGCTTCGCGATGGGTGCGATCCCGCTGGGCATCGGCCTGATGCGCGACCTGCTCCCCCGCGAGAAGCTCGGCTCCTCGATGGCCCTGATGAGCTCCTCGATCGGCGTCGGCGGCGGACTCGCGCTGCCCGCCGCGGCCCTCGTCGCGCAGCACGCGGACTGGCACGCCCTCTTCTACGGTGCCGCCGGACTCGGCGTCCTCTCGATCGTCCTCACCCTCGTCTTCGTGCCGGAGTCCCCGATGCGCGCCGAGGGCACCTTCGACGTGCTGGGCGCGATCGGCCTGTCCGCCGGGCTCGTGCTCTTCCTGCTGCCGATCACCAAGGGCAGCGACTGGGGCTGGACCGCGCCCACCACGCTCGGCCTGTTCGGCGCGTCGCTCGCCGTACTGCTGCTGTGGGGCGTGATGGAGCTGCGACTGAAGGCCCCGCTGGTCGACCTGCGCACCACGGCCCGCCCCGCGGTCCTCTTCACCAACCTCGCCTCGATCATGGTCGGTGTCTCCTTCTACGTCGTCTCGCTGGTCCTGCCGCAGCTCCTCCAGCTCCCGACGTCCACCGGGTACGGCCTCGGCCAGTCGATGGTGAACGCGGGCCTGATCGTGGCACCGCTCGGCCTGACGATGATGCTCACCGCCCCCGTGTACGCCCGGCTGTCGGCGAAGTACGGCCCGAAGGTCACGCTGATCATCGGCATGGTGATCATCGGGATCGGCTACGGCGCCGGTCTCGGCCTGATGAGCGCCGCCTGGCAGTCGCTGGTCATCGCGGTGATCCTGGGCGCGGGCATCGGCCTGGCCTACTCCTCGCTGCCCGCCCTGATCATCGGCTCCGTCCCGGCCTCGGAGACGGGCGCGGCCAACGGTCTGAACACCCTGATGCGCTCCATCGGTACGTCGGTGTCGAGCGCCGTCATCGGCATGGTGCTCGCCAACACGGCGCACCACGTCGGCGGGGCCGCCGTCCCGACCATGCACGGCTTCCGCGTGTCCTTCCTGATCGCCACGGGCGCGGTCGCGGTCGGTGTGCTCATGGCGCTGTTCCTGCCGGGCCGCCGCCCGGCCACCAAGCCCTCGCTGGTGGCCAGCAGTGAGGAGGACGCGGCGCTGGAGCGGGCACACGAGGTGCTCGGCGGTTTCCGCGGCCGGGTCCTGGACGCCGAGGGGGGCCCGGTCGCCCGCGCCAAGGTCACGCTGATCGACCGGCGCGGCCGCCAGGCGGGCGCCACCTTCTCCGCCGAGGACGGCGGCTACGCGCTCGCCGTACCGGCCGGGGGCGCCTACGTGCTCGCCGCCCGTGCCGCCGGCCACGGCCCGCTCGCCTCGTCGGCGACGCACACCGGCGACGACCGTCCGGTCGCCCTCGACCTCTCGCTCCCAGGCGAGAACGCCGAGGTCACCGCCTGACGCCCCGGCCCGCCGCGGCCCGCCCCGGAGTGATCATCGACACTCCCGCCGTCCACACGGCGGGAGTGTGGTGCACGATGGGGCGGCCCGGGATCCGTACACCCGGGCAGTGCTCCGCGCACCCCTGCTGTTCGCACCGATGGAGGAACCCATGCCCGCGGCACCCAAGCCCGAGATCCTCGCCGCCTTCGAGGCCGCGAAGGGGTTCATGCCGCGGGGTGAGGGACTCGCGCTGTACGAGGCCGCCGTCGAGGCCGGACGGCTCGGGCTGCCGCTCCTGGAGGTCGGCACCTACTGCGGACGTTCCACGATCCTGCTCGCCGACGCGGCCCGCGAGGCCGGGGTGACCGCGATCACGGTCGACCACCACCGGGGCAGCGAGGAGCAGCAGCCGGGCTGGGAGTACCACGACCCGTCCACGGTCGACCCGGAGATCGGCCTGATGGACACGCTCCCCACCTTCCGCCGCACCCTTCACCGGGCGGGCCTGGAGGACCACGTGGTCGCGCTGGTCGGCCGCTCGCCGCAGATCGCCGCCTTCTGGGGCACGCCCCTCGGCCTCGTGTTCATCGACGGCGGCCACACCGACGAACACGCGAGCGGCGACTACGAGGGCTGGGCGCCGCATGTCGCCGAGGGCGGTCTTCTCGTCATCCACGACGTGTTCCCGGACCCCGCCGACGAGTTCACCGGCCAGGCCCCCTACCGCGTGTACCTCCGGGCCCTGGAGTCGGGCGCGTTCACCGAGATCGCGGTGACCAGCTCCCTGCGCGTCCTGCGGCGAACCGGAGCGGGGATCTGAGCGCCCGGTTAGAGTCGCTGACGTGTCGTACGTAGGCCCTGACTTCGAACCGCCCCAGCCGCGCCGTTCCCGGCGCGGACCGCTCACCATCGCGCTCGCCGCGCTCGTACCGGGCGCGCTGGCCGGGTGGCTGGTGTACCAGGCCGTGGGAGACGATTCGGGGGGCGGGTCCGACCGGGCCGTTCCCGGGTCGTCGTCCTCAGCGCCGGACTCCGTCTCCCCCTCCTCGCGGGCATCCGCCTCCACGACGGACGACGGCAGGGGGGGTACGCCGTCGACCGCGGCACCCTCGTCCTCGTCCTCCTCCTCGTCCTCGTCGTCCTCGAAGCCCGCCGCCTCCGGCTCTCTCAAGGGCAAGGTCATCGTCATCGACCCGGGGCACAACCCCGACAACTTCCGGCACACGTCCGAGATCAACCGCAAGGTGAACATCGGAACGAACTGGAAGGAATGCGACACGACCGGCACGTCGACCAACGCGGGTTACACGGAAGCCCGGTTCACGCTCGACGTCGCGCACCGGATGCGAACCATCCTCGAAAAGCAGGGCGCCACGGTGAAGTTGACCCAGGACGGCGACCGGTCCTTCGGCCCCTGCGTCGACGAGCGGGCCCGTATCGGCAACACGGCGCACGCTGACGCGGTCGTCTCCCTCCACGCCGACGGATCGGGGGCCGGCAACCGCGGCTTCCATGTGATCCTCCCGGCGTCGGTGCACGCGGGCGCCGCGGACACCCGTCCGATCGTCGCCTCTTCCCGCGACCTCGGCGAGCACATCGTGGGCCTGTTCGTCCGCGAGACGGGCAGCGCGCCCTCCAACTACGTCGGTGACGGAACCGGACTGGTGGTCCGAAAGGATCTCGGCGGTCTCAATCTGTCAACGGTTCCCAAGGTGTTCATCGAGTGCGGCAACATGCGCGATACGAAGGACGCTGCGCTGCTCACCAGTGGCGTGTGGCGAGAGAAAGCGGCACGGGGGATCTCTGAAGGAATCGTTGGTTTCCTGCACGGGTAGTGATCTACGGATCCAACCCTGCGACACCCTGTTCGAACGGGCGATAGTGTCGTCCGTACGATAAAGGGCCATCCCCCGCGCTTCACACCGAGTTCCGACGGCGGCACCATGTCGGCGAACGGTGCACAGCGATGCCTCACCGATGACGAGACGACTGACGAAGGACCTGAAGTGAATATCCGCTCCCTCACTCGAGGCGACGGCGTGGTGATCGGAGCAGCGGTGTTGCTCTTCATCGCGTCGTTCCTCAATCTCTACTCCGTTTCGGGGTACAGCGTTGACACGAACGCCTGGGACAACCTCGGCTACGGCCTCGGCGTCTACCTGGGCGGGGTCATCGGCGCAGCCCTGATCGTCGTCAACCGCTGCCTGCCGCAGCCGCGCAAGGTTCTCGGACTCGACCTGGGCACGGTCGGCACGGCCTTCACGGTACTGTCGGCCTGGACCCTGTTCTGGTCGCTCGTGGACGTCGGGGACGGCGCCAGCGCCGCCGCGGGTCTCATCCTCGGCTTCATCGCGGCCCTCGTCCTGGCCGGCGCGGCCGTCGCGACCCCGCTCGTTCCGGCCCTCCAGGCCGCGCTCGTCGGCGCCGCGACCCCGATCGCCCCGCAGCCCTACGGCGGCCAGCCGCAGGGTGGTTACGGCTACCCGGGAGCCTCGCAGCCCGGTCAGCCCGGTCAGCCCGGCCAGCAGCCCTACGGCGCCCAGCCCTCGCAGCCCACGCAGCCGTTCGGCGGGCAGCCGAGCCTGCCGTCGGCGCCGCAGACGCAGACCCCGGCCCAGGACTTCTCTCCGTTCTGGTTCGCCGTTCCGGTCGCGCGGCCGCTGTTCGGTGAGGACGGCTCGCCGTCGCCGATCGCCGAACTGGCGCCGGGCACCTGGTACCTGGCCGTCGAGCAGCGTGGTGCGACCCTGGTGGCGCAGACGCAGGACGGCCGTCGTGGTGTGCTTCAGGACACC
The DNA here is from genome assembly GCF_036226925.1 of Streptomyces sp. NBC_00659. NCBI lineage: Bacteria > Bacillati > Actinomycetota > Actinomycetes > Kitasatosporales > Streptomycetaceae > Streptomyces > Streptomyces sp. NBC_00659. Next base: position 3,170,625 of record NZ_CP109031.1, read on the forward strand.
TCGGGGATCCAGCGCGGCTGATCCGCCCATCGCTCTCGCGACGGCCCCTCGCCCTTTCCGGCGGGGGGCCGTTGTCGTACAGTCGCAGCACACCATGAACTGACGGACCGTCAGGACTCTGTTTCCGGAGGCGACATGCGGCTCGGTCTCGCGCTCGGCTACTGGGGGCGCGGCCCCTCGGCGGACCATGTGCCGCTCGCCGTCGAGGCGGAGCGGCTCGGCTACGACTCGGTGTGGACGGCGGAGTCCTGGGGATCGGACGCGTTCACCCCGCTCACCTGGATCGCCGCGAAGACCACGCGCATCCGGCTCGGCACGGCGATCGCGCAGATGGCCGCCCGCTCCCCCACCACCACCGCGATGCACGCGCTCACCCTCGACCATCTCTCCGGCGGGCGCATGATGCTGGGCCTCGGCCTGTCGGGACCCCAGGTCGTCGAGGGCTGGTACGGGCGGCCGTTCCCGAGGTCGCCGCTGACCGCGACCCGGGAGTACGTCGACGTCGTACGCCAGGTCCTGCGGCGGGAGGGGCCGGTCGAGCTGGACGGCCGCTTCCACTCCCACCCCTACCGGGGCGCGGACGGCACGGGACTCGGCAAGGCGCTCAAGCCGATCACGCACCCGCTGCGGGCCGAACTGCCCATCCTGCTCGGCGCCGAGGGCCCGAAGAACATCGCGCAGACGACCCGGATCGCGGACGGCTGGCTGCCGCTGTACTGGTCGCCGACGCGCCCCCAGGCGTACGAGGCCTCGCTCACCGACCTGCCCGAGGGCTTCCTCGTGGCGCCGATGGCCCGCGCGCACGTCTGTGACGACGTCGCCGAAGGGCTGCTGCCGGTCAAGGCGATGCTCGGCTTCTACATCGGCGGGATGGGGCACGCGGCCCGCAACTTCCACGCCGACCTGATGGCCCGGATGGGCTTCGAGGAAGAGGCCCGCAAAATCCAGCGGCTGTTCCTCGAAGGGCGCCGGGAAGAGGCCGTCCTGGCCGTCCCCGACGCCTTCGCGGACGAGATCTCGCTCGTCGGACCGCGTGAACGCATCGCCGAGCGGCTGGAGTTGTGGCGCAAGGGCCCGGTGACCGACCTGCTGGTCCTGTCCCCGGACCTTCACACCCTGCGTGTACTGGCCGAGCTGAACACCTAGGACGCCCCGGCCGCCCGACCCTGGCCCGGCGGCCGTGTCGGTCGGCGCGGCCCGTTCGGGTTTCATCCGGGGCCGACGGGCAATCCGCTGGACATGTCCCCTAGATATCGCAACGGTTCGAATCAGGCAGGAACGGTCATCGCGATCATCGCGGATGTCATGGCCGTCATCCTGGGTCTCTGGATCCTGATGTATCTGCTCGACGCCAATCGTGGCAACGACCTCGTGCAGTTCATCCACAGCACCGCGGCCTGGCTGGCCGGCTGGTCGCGCGACCTGTTCACCTTCGACAAGGAGTGGGCGCGTGTCGTCGCCGGCTACGGCCTCGCCGCCGTCGTCTACCTGTTCATCGGCCACGCGGTCGCCAACCGGATTCACCGGCACTGACCGGCGCCGGCCGCCGGGAGCGCCCCGCGGAACCCGAGCGTCCGGACGGTCCGGGAAGCCAGGACCGTCCGGACCTTCAGCGGGTGGGCGTGCAGCAGTCGGGGTCCAGGCCGACCGGCAGTCGCTCGCCGCCGAAGACCGCGCAGGTGGCCTCGTCGCCGCCCAGTGCGGCGACGGCCAGGAGCAGGGAGCCCGCCGTCCAGGTGGTGAGCTCCTCGGGCCAGACGGCCCGGTCATCGAAGACATAGCCCGTCCAGTACAGACCGGACTGCGGATCGCGCAGGTGCTGGATGGACTGGAGGATCTCCAGAGCGCGGTCCGACTCACCCACCGCCCAGAGCGCCAGGGCGAGTTCGGCCGACTCACCGCCGGTCACCCACGGGTTGGGAACCACGCAGCGCACCCCGAGACCGGGCACCACGAAGCGGTCCCAGCCCTCCTCTATACGGGACTTGGCCTCGGCGCCCGTCAACGCGCCGCCGAGCACCGGGTAGTACCAGTCCATGGAGTAGCGGTCCTTGTCGAGGAACCGCTCCGGGTGCAGCCGGATCGCGTGCCGCAGCGCGCCGACCGCCAGCTCCCAGTCGGGCTGCGCCTCCTCGCGCTGCTCGGCGATGGCGAGGGCGCAGCGCAGCGCGTGGTGGACCGACGAACTCCCGGTCAGCAGCGCGTCGTCGACCGCCGTTCCGTCGTCCTCGCGCTTCCAGCCGATCTGTCCGCCGCTCTGCTGGAGCCGCAGCACGAACTCCATGGCCGCGTAGACCGTGGGCCACATGCGGTCCAGGAAGACGTCGTCGCCGGTCGCCAGGTAGTGGTGCCAGACGCCCACCGCGATGTACGCGACGAAGTTGGTCTCGCGGCTGCGGTCGGTGACGTCCTCGAAGTCCCCGTCCGCGTAGGCCGCGTACCAGGACCCGTCCTCGTTCTGATGCCGTGCCAGCCACTCGTAGGCGCGCTCGGCGGCCTCGTGCTCGCCGGCCGCGTCGAGCGCCATGGCGGCCTCGGTGTGGTCCCACGGGTCGAGGTGGTGGCCGCGGAACCACGGGATGGCTCCGTCGGGGCGCTGCACCGCGAGGATCCCGCGCACCGTGGCGACGGCCTCCTCGGCGGTGAGGACCCCGGGCAGGACGAGGTGTTCTGTCCGCCGGGGAGTGGTCACGTGGCGTCCGCCTCGGAAGCGGACTTCGCGGACGTCCCGGCGAGCTTCGGCAGGTGCGGCTTGGTCGCGTACGCCACGAAACTCTTGCCGATCAGGGGGTTCAGCGTCTGCTCGACGACCCGGGTGGCCAGCGGCTTCTTCATGATGTCCCAGACCAGCAGCTTGTGGTACGCCCGCACGGGCAGCGCCTTGTCGTTGTCGACGCCGAACGCGCACTTCAGCCACCAGTACGGCGAGTGCAGCGCGTGCGCGTGGTGCGAGCCGTAGGGCCGCAGGCCGGCCTCGCGGATCTTCGCGAGCAGTTCGTCCGCCTTGTAGATGCGGATGTGGCCGCCCTCGACCTCGTGATAGGCGTCGGACAGCGCCCAGCAGACCTTCTCCGGGCCGTAGCGCGGCACGGTGATGGCGATGCGCCCGCCCGGCTTGAGCACCCGGACCATCTCGGCGAGGACGCCCTTGTCGTCCGGGATGTGCTCCATGACCTCGGAGATGATCACGACGTCGAAGGACTCGTCGGGGAAGGGCAGCGCGAGCGCGTCGCCCTCCATGGCCGTCGCGGTGGCACCCGCGGGCGCCTCCCCGGCCTCCTTCATCGCCGCGAACCACTTGGCGACCTCGCGGATCTCCTCGCCGTTCTGGTCCAGCGCCACGACCTGCGCGCCGCGCCGGTAGCACTCGAAGGCGTGCCGGCCGGCACCGCATCCGAGGTCCAGGACGCGGTCGCCGGGGGCGAGCGGGAACCGGGAGAAGTCGACGGTCAGCACGTGGCCCTGCTTTCGCGATTGGCTGCAACTAGTTCTTCGGCGGCGGGAGCGGCTTCCGCGGCCTCGGCACGGTCGGATCCCGGGGTCGCCGGGGAGCCGGCGTCCGGCGCGCCGCCGCGCCCGTCGGTGCCCGCGGCCCCGCGCGGGCGGAGCCGGGACGCGGAAAGGGCCATCGCCGCACGGTAGTGGGCCACCGTGCCCTCGGCCGCCCTGGCCCAGGTGAAGCGCGCGAGGACGCGCTCGCGCCCGGCGGATCCGAGCCGTGCCCGGAGTGCGGGATCACCGAGGAGCCGGCCGAGGGCGGCGGCCAGCGCTCCCGGGTCGCCCGGGGGAACCGCGAGGCAGGTCTCGCCGTCGGGTCCCGCGACCTCCGGGATCGCTCCGCCCGTGGTGGCCACGAGCGGGGTGGCGGTGGCCATCGCCTCGGCGGCGGGCAGCGAGAAGCCCTCGTACAGGGAGGGCACGCAGGCGACCTCGGCCGAGCGGACGAGGTCGACGAGCTCGGCGTCGGAGATGCCCTTGACGAACTCGACGGCGCCCTCCAGGCCGTACCGCTCGATGGCCTGGGCGACCGGTCCGTCCTCGGCGCGCCTGCCGACGACGACGAGGTGCGCGCCCGGGTGTTCGGTACGCACCTTCGCGAGCGCCTCGACGAGGAACACCAGGCCCTTGAGCGGGACATCGGCGCTGGACGTGGTGACGATGCGGCCCGGCACCTGGGGTACGGAGGGGTCCGGCGAGAAGAGGTCGGTGTCCGCGCCGATGTGGACGACGTGGATGCGGTCCTGCTCCACCCGCAGGTGGTCGACGATCTCCTGCCGGGAGGTGCCGGAGACGGTGAGGACGGACGGCAGGCGGCGCGCGACGCGCTTCTGCATGCGGGTGAAGGCGTACCAGCGGCGGACCGAGGCCCGGCGCTGCCAGCCCTCGGCGGCGTCCAGTTCCAGCTGCCGGTCGACGGTAATGGGGTGGTGGATGGTGGTCACCAGCGGGGCGCCGACGTCCCCCAGCAGTCCGTAGCCGAGCGTCTGGTTGTCATGGATGACGTCGAACTCGCCGCGCCGGGCCCGCAGATGACGGCGGGCGCGCAGCGAGAAGGTCAGCGGCTCGGGGAAGCCGCCGGTCCACATGGTGCCGACCTCGAGGGAGTCGATCCAGTCGCGGTACTCGTCGCGCGCGGGGGTGCGGAAGGGGTCCGGCTGGCGGTACAGGTCCAGGCTGGGCAGCTCGGTGAGGCTCAGCCCGGGAAGGCCCTCGTCGAGCACGGGGTAGGGCTGGGAGCCGATGACCTCGACGCGGTGGCCGAGGCGGGCGAGTTCGCGCGAGAGATGCCGTACGTAGACACCCTGGCCGCCGCAGAACGGGTTTCCCTTGTACGTGAGAAGCGCGATGCGCAGGGATGGTTCCCCGTCGGCTGCCGTACCCTTCCCGGGGTCCGCCTCCATGGCCTCAGCGGTCACTTCCGGTCCCCTTCTCCCTGCACTTTCCCGCGAGATTACGCCGGGACGCTAATCTAGAACAAGTTTCAGACTTGATCGTTCACGGAGCACTGAATCTACCGGCAGGTAGCGCCGCTGTGAGCGGTGGATCAGGTGATTCACGCCACGACGGGCGGCGGGATCAGCTGGTCCACCCGGTGGTGTCACCCCCTGGCGGGCCGGCTCGCCGCTCCCTCTCGCTGATGTCACGGAACGGACCCATGCCTGCGGAAGCCAAGGCGGACTCGAAGAACGCGCGGCCGGCGCCGGGGGGCGGCACGCCCGCCGTGCCTTCCGGTGCCGCGCACACCCGGCCGCACTCCATGTCGCATCCCGCCTCCGCGCCGCTCACCGAGCGGCAGGAGGCGCGCCGCCGCCGGATCCTGCACGCGAGCGCGCAGCTCGCCAGCCGGGGCGGCTTCGACGCCGTGCAGATGCGCGAGGTCGCGGAGTCGTCCCAGGTCGCTCTCGGCACCCTGTACCGCTACTTCCCCTCGAAGGTGCATCTGCTGGTCGCCACGATGCAGGACCAGCTGGAACACATGCACGGGACGCTGCGCAAGAAGCCGCCGGCCGGGGACACGGCCGCGGAGCGGGTGGCGGAGACACTGATGCGGGCGTTCCGCGCACTCCAGCGCGAGCCGCATCTGGCCGACGCGATGGTCCGCGCGCTCACGTTCGCGGACCGCAGTGTCAGCCCCGAGGTCGACCAGGTCTCGCGGCAGACCACGGTCATCATCCTGGACGCGATGGGCCTCGACGACCCGACGCCGGCCCAGCTCTCCGCCGTCCGCGTCATCGAGCACACCTGGCACTCGGCCCTGATCACCTGGCTCTCCGGCCGTGCCTCGATCGCCCAGGTCAAGATAGACATCGAGACGGTCTGCCGCCTGATCGACCTGACCGACCCGAACGGCCGGTAGCCCCTCCGGGACGACCGGGAAGACCGGGACGCCCCGGCCGGCCGGGAGGACCGGAAGGGCCGGAAGACCCAGGGCGCCCCGGCCGGCCGAAGCGGTCACGACAGGCCCTATTCCTCGGGCGGGAACACGGGCTCGCCGCCGGCCAGCAGCGAGATCATGACGGCCTCGACCGGGCAGCCCTCGGCCGCTTCGAGGATCTTCTCGTTGGCGTCGGTCTCCGGCTCGACGGGATGGGACTGCATGCCGGTGTCGAGGCGGAAGGCGTCCGGGGCGAGGTGGACGCACTGGGCCGAGCCGATGCAGACGGAACGGTCGACCTCGACCTGCCAGCGGTCGCCCATCCTCAGGCCTCCCAGCCGGCCGGCAGGTGGATCATCTTGTGCTCCAGGAACTCGCCGTACCCCTCGGGCCCGAACTCCCGCCCCAGGCCCGAGTTCTTGTAGCCGCCGAAGGGGCCCAGCATGTCGAGGCTGAAGGTGTTCACCGAGTAGGTGCCGGTACGGACCTGGCGGGCGATGTCGATGCCATGGGCGACGTCCGCCGTCCAGACGCTGCCGCTCAGCCCGTAGTCGGAGTCGTTGGCGATCTTCACGGCCTCGGCCTCGTCGCCGTAGGGGAGCAGACAGATCACCGGGCCGAAGATCTCCTCCCGGGCGATGCGCATGGTGTTGTCGACGTCCCCGAACAGGGTCGGCTCGACGTACCAGCCGCGGTCCAGCCCCTGCGGGCGTCCGCCGCCGGCCAGGATCTTGGCGCCCTCCTCCTGGCCGATGCGGATGTAGTCGAGGTTGCGCCGCCGCTGCCGCTCGGCGACCAGCGGTCCGACCTGGGTGGCCGGGTCGAGCGGATCGCCGACGACCAGCGCGTTCGCCGCCGTGGCGAAGGCGTCCGCGAACTCGTCGTAGCGCGAGCGGGGCACGAGGATGCGGGTCTGGGCCACGCAGGCCTGGCCGTTGTTCATCCAGGCCGCCGAGACGATCCCGGGAACCGAGGTGCCGAGGTCCGCGTCGGGCAGCACCACGGCCGCCGACTTTCCGCCCAACTCCAGTGTCACGCGGGTGAGATGACGGGAGGCGACCTCCATCACCCGCTTGCCGGCCGCGACCGAGCCGGTGAAGGAGACCTTGTCGACGCCCGGGTGTCCGACCAGGTACTCGCTGACCTCGCGGTCGGCCGGGAGGATCGACAGCACCCCTTCGGGCAGCCCGGCCTCCTTCGCGATCTCCCCGAGCAGATAGGCGTCCAGGGGCGATTCGGGGGACGGCTTCAGTACGACCGTGCAACCGGTCAGCAGCGCGGGCGCGAGCTTGGCCGCCGCCACGAACTGCGGGACGTTCCACGGGACCACGGCCGCCACCACGCCCACCGGCTCACGGCGGACGAGGATCCTGCCGAGGACTCCGGCGCGGGCCTCCTCGTACGTGTAGCCGCGCGCGACCGTGATCGCCGAGTCCCACACCATCATCGCGCCGAGGGCCTGCGCGAGGACGCTCCAGGAGTAGGGGGAGCCGTTCTCCGAGGAGATGACGCGGGCGATCTCCTCGTGCCGTACGGCGATGGCGTCCTTGATCCGGGTCACGACCGCGATCCGCTCGTCGAGGCTCATGCGCGGCCAGGGCCCCTCGTCGAACGCCCGGCGCGCGGCGGCGACGGCGCGGTCGACGTCCGCGGCGGAGGCGTGCGGCACCCGGCCGATGACCTCCTCGGTGTGCGGTGAGATCACCTCGATGACGTCCTTGCCGAGCGGGTCGGTCAACTCCCCGCCGATGAACAGCTGTCCGTGTTCCACGAGCTCGGTCATGGCCGACTGCCTCCCAGGGGCGCTCTCCGGCACCATGTCTGACGGTTCATCAGATATGAGAACTGATACCAGTTCTCGCCACATGAGTCCACGGCACGGACACCGTCGTACTCCCGGACGGAACAGTCGACTTGGGCTCCCATTGGAACCCGTTCTAGTTATAGTGGCGGGAATCGGCGACGGGTGGAAGCGCATGACGCAGGTGACCGATCACGGCGGGGGCGTACGGTCCATCAGCGTCCCCATCCCGGACAACCCCCTCGGCCACACGCTGGTGTACCTGGTCGACACCGACGCGGGGCCCGTGCTCGTCGACACCGGCTGGGACGACCCGGCTTCCTGGGACACACTCGTCGAGGGGATCACCGGCTGCGGGACCTCGGTCGCGGAGATCCACGGTGTGGTCATCACCCACCACCACCCCGACCACCACGGTCTGTCGGGCCGGGTCCGGGAGGCGTCCGGTGCCTGGATCGCGATGCACGCCGCCGACGCGGCGATCGTCCGGCGCACCCGGGAGACCCGGCCCGAGGGCTGGTTCGCCTACATGGCCGCCAAGTTGGCAGCCTCCGGAGCCCCGGAGGAGCACATCGCCCCGCTGCGCGAGGCACGCACATCCGTACGCCGCCCCAGTACGCTGCCCGGCTTCTCGCCCGCGCTGCCCGACCGCGAGATCGTCCCCGGCGAACTCCTGCCCCTGCCCGGCCGCCGGCTGCGCGCCGTCTGGACCCCCGGCCACACACCCGGGCACGTCTGCCTCCACCTGGAGGAGGCCCACCCGGACCGGCTGCCCGGCAACGGACGCCTGTTCTCCGGCGACCATCTGCTGCCGAGGATCACCCCGCACATCGGTCTCTACGAGGACCCGGACACCCACGGGCGCCCTCCCTACGCGAACGGGATCGAGGGCCTCGCGGAGATCGCCGACCCGCTCGGCGACTACCTCGACTCCCTGGAACGCGTCGGACGCCTCGCCCCCGCCGAGGTGCTCCCTGCCCACCAGCACGTGTTCACCGACGCCCCGTCCCGGGTCGCGGAGCTGCTCGCGCACCACGAGGAGCGGCTCACCGGCCTGCTCACGCTGCTCTCCGTACCGCTCACGCCCTGGCAGCTCGCCGAACGCATGGAGTGGAACCGCCCCTGGGCCGACATCCCCTACGGATCACGGAACATCGCGGTCTCCGAGGCCGAGGCCCACATTCGCCGACTGGTGAAGCTGGGCCGGGCGGAGGCCGTGACGGGCAGCGACCCGGTGACCTACACGGCGGTGTGACACAGCCCCACCCACCGATCACCAGGCCCGGTCGAGCCCAGACCCACCGGTCACCCGGCCCGACCGACCCCAGGCACTCCGATCACCCGGCCCGACCGACCCCAGGCACTCCGATCACCCGGCCCGGCGTCACCCGCACCCACCGATCACCCGGCCCAGCAGCTCCCGCACCCGGCCGATCGCTCAGCCCAGCAGCTCCCGTATCAACGCGTCCGCCTCGCCCAGGAGTCCGGTCTCACGCGTGCTCATCGTCGGGTTGGCCGCCCTGCGCGATGCCGCCTCCTCGAGCCCCTCCTCCGTCACCTGGTCCTCGTTCCCGTCGAGCAGCGCCTCCAGCGTCTCCTCGGCCACGCCCCCGACCGCCTCGCCGCCGACGGCGACCTGGGCGAGGATCACGGCGGACATGGCCCAGTCGAGACCGGGTGCCCCCTCCTCGGCGTTGGACCAGTCGATGACCTTCGGCCCGTCCGGGGTGAGCATCACGTTGTCGGGGTGCAGATCCAGGTGCAGCACACGGACGGCGGGGTCGGCGGAGAGCCGCGCGGGCACGACGTGCAGCTTGCGCAGCAGCCTGGCCAGGGTGAGGCCCGCCTCCTGGGCGGAGAGCAGGCCCTGGCCGAAGGCCTCCAGCATGGTCGGCCCGGACAGCCGCTCCATCACCAGGTCCCCGCCGGTCGCGGCCCGCACCCCCGGCACCGGATAACCGTGCGAGCGCACGTGCTGCATCACCGCCGCCTCGGCCGTCGCGTCGCCCCAGCCCTCGCGGTCCCGCCGCAGCACCCACGCCTCGTCGATCTCGTAGACGTCCGCCGAACGCCCCGAGCCGAGCAGTCTCCCCGTTCGCATGACCCGAACCTAGCGGATGTCGCCCAGGTCACTCCGGGCCCGTGCCCCAGGCAACACCCGGCGGAATCCGGGCGGCCGGTAGAGTGTGCGCGTCGTCATCACACCCTTACGAGGAGAAGCCGGTGCGAATCCGGCGCTGACCCGCAACCGTGATCCACTTCGGTGGTGAGCCGGATCGCCTCGCACGGGACGTGACCGGCTCGCGCCCTCGGCAGCCCGCCGACGGCCGGCATCGTCGAGGGATACGGAGCCGGAGCCGCCCGGATACCTCTGTGTGCCCGGTGCTGCCCGGCTCCCCGCAGGGAGAGTCATGTTTGTTCGCCGCACCGCAGCGGTACTGGCCGCCACCGCCGTCATCGGGGCGGTCGTCGCACCGGCCGCCTCCGCCGACTCCTCCCCGTCGCCGTCGCCCTCGGTGGCGCTGCCCTCGGGCCTGTTCGGCTCCGGCGACCCGACCTACGACGGCGTGTGGCGCCAGTCGCTCGCGCTGCTCGCCCAGCACACCGTCGGTGTGCGGCCCGCCGAGAAGGCCGTGGACTGGCTGACCGGCCAGCAGTGCGCGAACGGCGCCTTCGCCGCGTACCGCGCCGACGCGAGTGCCGCGTGCGACGCGAAGACCCAGGTCGACACCAACAGCACCGCGGCCGCCGTCCAGGCGCTCGCCGCACTCGGCGGGCACGACGACGCCACCGGCAAGGCCGTCACCTGGCTGAAGTCCGCGCAGAACAAGGACGGCGGCTGGGGCTACATGGCCGGCGGACCCAGCGACGCCAACTCGACGTCCGTCGTGATCGGCGCGCTGAAGGCGGTCGGCAAGAAGCCCGCGAGCGTCTCCAAGGACGGCAAGTCACCCTTCGACGCCCTGCTGAAGCTGTCGACGGCCTGCGACGCGGAGGGCGACGGCGCCTTCGCCTACCAGCCCGACAAGAAGGGCAAGCTGGCGGCGAACGCGGACGCGACCGCGGCGGGCGTGACGGCCGGCATGGGCCAGGGCTTCGTGGCGGCGACCGGCTACAAGTTCGACCTCACGGGTTGCCACACCCTCGACACTCCCGACATCGCGACCGCGGCGGGGAACGGCGCCGGCTATCTCGCCAAGGCGCTGGCGAAGACCTCGTACCTGAAGTCCGCGCTCCCCGGTGCCAAGGACCAGCCCGACTACGGCAACACGGCGGACGCGGTCGTGGCCCTGTCGGCCATCGGTGCGGCGAAGCCCGCGCAGAAGCCGCTCGCCTGGCTGGAGAAGAACTCCGCGGACTGGGCGGCTCAGTCCGGCCCCGCCGCGTACGCACAGCTGATCTTCGCCGCGCACGCCACCGGCACCGACCCGCGCGACTTCGGCGGCAAGGACCTCGTGGCACAGCTCAACGCCACGGGCCCGGCGCCGGCCGCGGCGGGTGCCTCGGCGAGCCCGAGCGAGAAGAAGAACGACGAGAAGAAGGACGACGGCAACGGGCTCGGCGTCTGGTGGATCGTCGGCGTCGGCCTGGTCGCGGGCATCGGCATCGGCTTCCTGATCAGCGGCCGCAACAAGAAGCGCCAGCTGTGACCGCCCGTCGGACGACCGCGCCCCTTCTGGCCCTGGCGCTGGCTCTCCTGCTCCTCGTCCTCGGCGGCGCGGGGCAGGCCGGAGCCGTCGGCTACCGCTACTGGTCCTTCTGGGACCTGACCGGCGGGAAGTGGACCTACGCCACCCAGGGTCCGTCGACCGCGCGGCCGTCCGACGGCGACGTCCAGGGCTTCCGCTTCGCGGTGAGCGAGGACTCCCAGCACGCCGTACAGCCGCGCGGGGAGCGGGAGTTCGCCGCGATATGCGCCAAGACGCCCGCCCGGCACGGCAAGAAGCGGGTGGCCCTGGTCATCGACCCGGGCACCGCCGCCGACGCGCCGTCCGGCGAGCGGCCGCCGTCCGCGCGCACCGCCTGCGCCCAGGTCGCTCCCGACGCGAGCACCGCGGAGGCCCTGGCCGCGGTGGCAGGTCCCCTGCGCTACGACACCAACGCCCTGCTGTGCGCCATCACGGGCTATCCGCGGACGGGCTGCGGCGACCCGGTCGCGGCCGCCGGACCGGCCGCGTCCGCCCGCCCGCACACCTCCGCACCGGCCCGGCAGGGCCCTTCGGTGGGCCTGCTGGCGGGAGCGGCCGCGGTGGCCGCGCTGGGTGCGGCGGCCGTCTGGCAGGCCCGTCGGCGCAGGGGCTAGGCGCAGGTCATGACCGAGTCCGACCGCCCCACCACCTCCACTGGCGACCGCCCCACCACATCCACTGGCGACCGCCCCACCACATCCACTGGCGACCGCCCCACGGCGCGATGGGGCTCCGCCCCGCCCGAACGGGACCGGGAACCCCGGGTGTCGGGCCCCCGGCGCCCGGACCCGGACACACATGAGACGACGCTCCCGCCGAGCACCGGCCCGGCGGGACCGTCGCCGACCTCCCGCTCCCGCCCCCGCGCTCTCCCCCTCTCCCTCCCCCGCAGCGGTACGAGCCGTACGAGCGGTACGCGTACCGTCTCCGTGGCGAACCGGGCCCACGCCCTGCACCCCGGGGCCTGGTGGATCTGGGCGCTGGGGCTCGGTACGGCGGCCTCCCGCACCACGAATCCGCTTCTGCTCGCGCTGCTCATGGCGGTGGCGGGGTTCGTGGTGGCCACGCACCGCACCGACGCCCCCTGGGCCCGCTCCTACACCGCGTTCGTGAAACTGGCGGCGGCCGTCCTCGTCATCCGCCTGGCCTTCGCCGTCTTCCTCGGCTCCCCGATCCCCGGCACGCACGTGATCGTCACCCTCCCCGAGATCCCCCTCCCGCACTGGGCACAGGGGGTGCGCGTCGGTGGCCGGGTCACCGCCGAGGGCCTGCTCTTCGCGCTCTACGACGGCCTGAAGCTGGCCGCCCTGCTCGTCTGCGTCGGCGCGGCCAACGCCCTCGCCAACCCGGCACGGCTGCTCAAGTCGCTGCCGGGCGCGCTGTACGAGGCGGGCGTCGCGGTGGTCGTCGCGCTCACCTTCGCGCCGCACCTGATCGCCGACGTCCAGCGGCTGCGCGCCGCGCGCCGGCTCCGCGGCCGTCCCGACCGAGGGCTGCGCGGCCTCCTGCACGTCGGACTCCCCGTCCTGGAGGGCGCGCTGGAGCGTTCGGTCGCGCTGGCCGCAGCGATGGACGCGCGCGGGTACGGGCGTACGGCACAGGTCCCGGCCGCCGTCCGCCGGACCACCGGAGCCCTCACCCTGGGCGGCCTGCTCGGCGTCTGCGCCGGCACCTACGGACTGCTGACCGCGGCGGGCGACAGCTACGGCCTGCCGGTCCTGCTGGCCGGGCTCGGCGCGGCACTCGGCGGCCTGTGGCTGGGCGGCCGCCGCACACCGCGGACGCGGTACCGGCCCGACCTCTGGGGCGTCCGGGCCTGGCTGGTCGCCGGGTCGGGCGTGGCGGTCGCGGCCCTGATGATCGTGGCCGCCTCCAGCGACCCCGCCGCCCTGCGCCCCGGCGTCATCCCCCTGGTCGCCCCCACCCTCCCGCTCCGGCCGGCGGCGGCGGTCCTGCTCGGCCTGCTCCCCGCTTTCGCGGCCCCGGCCGCCCGGCGAACCCCTGCCCCCGAGGAGTCTTCGTGATCCGCTTCGAGGATGTCTCCGTGACGTACGCCGGTGCGGCCGAACCCTCCGTCCGGGGAGTGGGCTTCGAGGTGCCGGAGGGCGAACTGGTCCTGCTGGTCGGCCCGTCCGGGGTCGGCAAGTCGACGGTGCTGGGCGCGGTGAGCGGACTGGTCCCGCACTTCACGGGCGGAACGCTGCGCGGCCGGGTCACCGTCGCGGGGCGGGACACCCGTACCCACAAGCCGCGCGAACTCGCGGACGTGGTCGGCACCGTGGGCCAGGACCCGCTGTCCCACTTCGTGACGGACACGGTGGAGGACGAACTCGCCTACGGCATGGAGTCGTTGGGCCTGGCACCGGCCGTGATGCGCCGCCGCGTCGAGGAGACCCTCGACCTCCTTTCGCTGGCCGACCTGCGCGACCGCCCGATCGCCACCCTGTCCGGCGGCCAGCAACAGCGGGTCGCGATCGGTTCCGTGCTCACCCCGCACCCGCGGGTCCTGGTCCTCGACGAACCCACCTCGGCGCTGGACCCCGGCGCCGCCGAGGAGGTCCTCGCCGTCCTCCAGCGCCTGGTCCACGACCTCGGCACCACGGTCCTGATGGCCGAGCACCGCCTGGAACGCGTCGTCCAGTACGCCGACCGGCTCGCCCTCCTGCCCGCGCCGGGAGCGCCGCTGACGCTCGGCACCCCGTCCGAGATCATGGCCGTCTCCCCGGTCTGCCCGCCGGTGGTGGACCTCGGCCGCCTGGCCGGCTGGTCCCCGCTCCCGCTGACCGTGCGCGACGCGAGACGCCGGGCGGGAGCACTGCGCGAGCGCCTGGCCACCACCGCTCCGGCACCGGCCGGACCCGCCGCTCCCCTCAGCCCGCCCCTTCCGATTCCCGGGGCACCGGAACGCCCCGCCACCTCCCCTTCCCCGCTCTCCCGTCTCCTCCGCGGTCGTGGCGGCGGTCGCGGCCCCGCCGCCGCCCCGTCGTCGTCGGAGGTGGCCGTCGTCGCGTCGCTGGCCGTCCGGCGCGGGCGCGTCGAGGCTCTGCGCCAGGTCGATCTGACGGCGGGGCCGGGCGAGACCATCGCGCTGATGGGCCGCAACGGCGCCGGGAAGTCGACGCTGCTCGGAGCGCTGGTCGGGCTCGTCGAGCCGACCGCCGGTTCCGTACGGGTCGGCGGGGCGGCACCGCATCGCCTGGCACCGCGTGACCTCGTACGGCGGGTGGGACTCGTACCGCAGGAACCGCGGGATCTGCTGTACGCGGACACGGTGGCCGCCGAGTGCGCCGCAGCCGACGAGGACGCCGGGGCCGCCACCGGAACCTGCCGGTCGCTGGTGTCCGAACTGCTGCCGGACATCGCGGACGGCACGCATCCCCGTGACCTGTCCGAGGGGCAGCGGCTGGCGCTGGCGCTGGCCGTCGTCCTCACCGCACGCCCTCCGCTCCTGCTCCTCGACGAGCCCACCCGCGGTCTCGACTACGCGGCCAAGGCCCGGCTGGTCGCCGTGCTGCGCGGGCTCGCCGCCGAGGGGCACGCCATCGTGCTGGCCACCCACGACGTGGAACTCGCCGCCGAGCTCGCCGACCGTGTGGTGATCCTCGCGGACGGCGAGGTCGTCGCCGACGGTCCCACCGCCGAGGTGGTCGTCGCGTCCCCGTCCTTCGCCCCGCAGGTCGCCAAGATCCTGGCCCCCGCGCCATGGCTCACCGTCGCCCAGGTCAGAAGGGCCCTCGCATGACCACCGCCGACGCGTCCGCCGCCCGCCCACAGCCACAGGCCCGAGCCGTCCGCCTCGGCCCGCGTTCCGTCGCCGCCCTGGCCCTGGTCAGCGCGACCGGGGCCGCCGGGTTCGCCTGGCCGCTCTTCGCGGGTCCCGGCTCGCAGGTCAGCGCGCACGCCCAGGACGCGCCGTGGCTGTTCGCCGGGCTCCTCGTCCTGCTGGTCGCGGTGGCCGCGGCGACGATCTCCGAGTCGGGCCTCGGCCCGAAGGCGGTCGCCATGCTCGGCGTGCTGGCCGCGACCGGCGCCGCGCTGCGCCCGATCGGGGCCGGGACCGCCGGCATCGAGCCGATGTTCTTCCTGATGGTGCTGAGCGGGCGGGTGCTCGGGCCTGGTTTCGGCTATGTGCTCGGGTCCGTGACCATGTTCGCGTCGGCGCTGCTGACCGGCGGGGTGGGGCCCTGGATGCCCTTCCAGATGCTGGCCATGGGCTGGTTCACGATGGGGGCCGGGCTCCTGCCGGGGGCGGACCGGCTGCGCGGCCGCGCGGAGCTCCTGATGCTCGCCGGATACGGCTTCCTCGCCGCCTTCGCGTACGGCACCGTCATGAATCTGGCCGGCTGGCCCTTCATGGACGCGCTGGCCTCGAACATCGCCTTCGACCCGCACGCCGCCGTCCCCGCCAACCTCGCCCGCTTCCTCGCCTACTGCCTGGCCACCTCCCTCGGCTGGGACCTGGGGCGGGCGGTCGTCACCGTCGTCCTGACCCTGACGATCGGCACGACCCTCCTGAAGGCGCTGCGCCGGGCCACGCGGCGGGCGGCCTTCGAGAGCCCGGTCACGTTCGAGCCCCGCTGATCCGCGACCCACGTCACATCGCCCCGCAGCACCGCGTGGCCGGCCCCGTACCGTCCGTCAGCCACGGGGTGAAGCGGCCCACAGGGCCCACGTCACATACGAAGCGGCTTAGTAGATCAACGGGCGTGGCATGGACGCGTCGTCATGCCCTCTGACCTGGGGTTTGAGAGCCACGTCACACAGTGGACCTTCACCCCGGATGCGACCACAACTAGTAAAAAGGGTCATTGCGGACGAGCTCGGATCCTGTTTGTCTTGTGGACGTCGCCAGGCACCACGAGCCCCCACGGGCCGCGGCGCCGACGTACGCCGCTCCTTCCACACACCACGTGGTCACGACGTACGAGCGACCCCATGTCCCCGAGGAAACAGGTTCTCCGTGTCCGTCTCCGTCATCCGCCGCATCGTTTCTTCCCCGAAGAAGGCCCTCGCCGGTACCGCCGTGGCCGCCGCCACCGCCGGTATGGTCCTGGCCGCGGCGCCCGCCCAGGCCGCCACGCCGACCAGCGCCTCCGCCGCGAAGTCGATCGCCCACTCGATGATTCCGGACGCCGGGCAGTTCAACGCCTTCAGCAAGATCGTCGAGCACGAGAGTGGCTGGAACGTCAACGCCACGAACTCCTCGTCCGGTGCGTACGGCCTGGTCCAGGCCCTGCCCGGTTCGAAGATGGCCTCCGCCGGCTCCGACTGGAAGACCAACCCCAAGACCCAGATCAAGTGGGGCCTGGACTACATGAACTCCCGCTACGGCAGCCCGGCCGGCGCCTGGAGCTTCTGGCAGGCCAACGGCTGGTACTGATCAGCCCCACAGCACACACAGGCGGCACCCCGTTCCCGGGGCTGCCGCCTTTGTCGTACCCGCCGCTCCCCTCCCGAGCCCCGACTCCCAGCGCCCGGCACCGGGCACAGCCACAAGCGTTCTTTCGCCCCCTCCGCCCCTACCCGACCCGTACCCGCAGCGAACGGCCGGAACCACGACGCACCCGCAGCCGGGATCCGGCAGAAGGGGCCGTGCCGGTACATCACATGCCCGTCGCTTACGCCGGATCGAGCAGCGGTTCCCTGCCGGACCGACGTCTGATCCAACGGCGACGGGCGGATGTACCGGCACGGCCCCGACCCCCCACCGAACCGGCACCGCACCCGCGAACGCCAGCGCAGCGACCCGGCCTCCGTGGTGGACTGACCCCCATGACCACGCGGACGGACACGCCTCACGACCCCGAGTCACGAGGCCTGCGGCTCGTGCCCGCGCTGCTGTCGCTGACCGTGGTCAGCGGACTCATCGACGCGGTGAGCTACCTGGGCCTGGGCCACGTCTTCACGGCGAACATGACCGGCAACGTGGTGGTGCTCGGCTTCGCCGCGGCCGGAGCACCCGGCTTCTCCGTAGCGCACACCCTCACCTCGCTGTCCTGCTTCGTGGCGGGCGCCGCTACCGGCGGACGAACGGCGACCCGGCTGAGCGACGGCTCACGCCGCACCTGGGCCCGCGCCGCGTTCGCCGCCGAAGCCGTCCTGACCCTCGCCTGCGCGGCGGCGGCCTTCGCCGCCCCGCACGCCACCGCCACCACCTACACCGTGATCGCCGTCACGGCCTTCGCGATGGGCCTGCGCAACGCGACGGTCCGCAGGCTCGGCGTCGCCGACCTGACGACCACCGTCCTGACGATGACCCTGACGGGCCTGGCCGCCGACTCCCGCCTGGGCGGCGGCGCGGGCCATCACTTCCCGCGCCGGACCGCCTCCGTACTGGCGATGGCGGCAGGCGCCCTGCTCGGCGCGTGGCTCGTCCTGAACCACGGCCTCGCCCTCCCCCTGCTGATCGCCGCGCTCGTACCGGCGGCACTGGCGGTGACGGCCTCCGGCCGGGAGTGACGCGGCCCCGAACCCCGCCGGACGGAGCACCTGTCGGCTCCCTCAGGCCGGAACGAACCCGGGCCACCATGGCGGGACATTCCCGGGACACACCGGATCGGGGTAGGAACCCATCGTGCCCAGCGCTGTCACGACGTACCAGAGGAACCACAGGTTGAGAAGGACGCCCACGGCAACAGCGGCGCCTCGGCGGAACCTTCCGATCGCGCCGTGGACAAGGGTCCAGGAAGCCGCTGTACCCATCCAGACGACGGGTGCGACGAGAAGCAGGGACAGCGAATCGGCCGACGCGTTCACACCGATGTCGCAGGACGCCCACACCCGGTCGATGACGAGAACCGCGACGAACGAGGTCGGTACTCCGAGAAGCGCACCCAGGCGGAACCCCGCGAACCAGGGCCCCGGCGCCTCCCCCACCTCGGGCAAGGTCTCCACAACCGGACCCCCTTCTCCCCGCCCCCGCGGGACCACGCGTTCGCGGCGGCACGGAAACGCCGCCGCGAACAGTCCGCACCACGCATGGTCCGGGAACCGACCTGACGCCGAACCCTACTTGTCCAAAGGGAGACTGGTACCGCGAACTACAACCGCTGAATGATCGTCCCGGTCGCCAGCCCCCCACCCGCACACATCGTGATCAGCGCGAACTCCTTGTCCGCTCGCTCCAGTTCGTGCAGCGCCGTGGTGATGAGCCGAGCCCCCGTGGCCCCCACGGGATGCCCGAGCGCGATCCCGCCCCCGTTCACGTTCACCTTCTCCAGGTCCTGCCCGAAGACCTGCGCCCAGCTCAGCACGACCGACGCGAAAGCCTCGTTGATCTCGACGAGGTCGATGTCCTTCAGGGACATCCCCGCCTTGCCGAGCACGGCCCGGGTGGCGTCGATCGGACCGTCCAGATGGAAGTGCGGGTCCGAACCCACCAGCGCCTGGGCCACGATCCGCGCCCGCGGCCGCAGCTTCAGCGCCCGCGCCATCCGCTTGGAGGCCCACAGAATGGCCGCCGAACCGTCCGAGATCTGGGAGGAGTTGCCGGCCGTGTGAACGGCGGTCGGCATCACGGGCTTCAGCTTCGCCAGCGCCTCCATGGACGTGTCGCGCAGCCCCTCGTCCCGGTCGACGAGCCGCCACATACCCTGCCCCGCCCGCTGTTCGTCCTCGGTGGTGGGCACCTGCACGGCGAACGTCTCGCGCTTGAAGCGCTCCTCGGCCCAGGCGACAGCGGCCCGTTCCTGCGAGATGAGCCCGAGGGAGTCGACGTTCTCGCGGGTCAGTCCGCGGTGGCGCGCGATCCGTTCGGCCGCCTCGAACTGGTTCGGCAGATCGACGTTCCACTCGTCGGGGAACGGCTTGCCGGGCCCGTGCTTGGATCCCGAGCCCAGCGGCACCCGCGACATCGCCTCGACACCGCAGCTGATCCCGACGTCGATGACACCCGCCGCGATCATGTTGGCGACCATGTGGGAGGCCTGCTGCGAGGACCCGCACTGGCAGTCGACCGTCGTCGCCGCCGTCTCGTAGGGCAGTCCCACCGTCAGCCAGGCGGTGCGCGCGGGGTTCATCGACTGCTCGCCGGCATGGGTCACCGTGCCGCCGACGATCTGCTCGACGCAGTCGGCGGGAATGCCGGTGCGGCCGAGGAGTTCACGGTAGGTCTCGCCCAGGAGATAGGCGGGGTGCAGATTGGCGAGCGCGCCACCGCGCTTGCCGATGGGCGTCCGTACGGCTTCGACGATCACGGGTTCCGCGGCCATGGGGGCTCGTCCTCTCCTCAGGCCTGCCCGACGGTCAGGCCCAGCTGACCCGCGCAGCGCGGGGCGTCCCGGCCCACCCACCGCGCAGAACTAGAACGCGTACCAGTTCTGCGTGCAGTTTGCTGAGCGAACCCCCCGCGCCGCAAGGGTCGTGCAGCCCCCGAAGTCGTGATCTGTACGAATCCCGCACGCAATTGGGGGGCCCGCACCTCTTGCCACTTGTAGAACCCGTTACTACCTTCACGGCGATTCCCTTTCCTGATGGACCGTCAGAAGCGCCCCTGGAGTTGCCGATGTCCTGTCCAGCGCTGCCCGACGGGTTCGATTTCACCGACCCCGATGTGCTGCACCACCGCGTGCCCCTCCCGGAGTTCGCCGAGTTGCGCCGGGCCCGACCGGTCCACTGGATCCCGCAACAGCCCGGCGTCGCCGGCTTCGAGGACGACGGCTACTGGGCCGTCACCCGGCACTCGGACGTCAAGTACGTCTCGACACACCCCGAACTGTTCTCCTCGTTCCTCAACACCGCCGTCATCCGCTTCAACGAGCACATCCAGCGCGAGCAGATCGAGGTCCAGCGGCTCATCATGCTGAACATGGACCCGCCCGAGCACACCCGGGTCCGGCAGATCGTGCAGCGCGGCTTCACCCCGCGCGCCATCCGCTCGCTGGAGGACGCGCTGCGCGCCCGTGCCGGTTCGATCGTCGCGAACGCGCTCGCGCAGGCCGCCCCCGACGGCTCCTTCGACTTCGTCACCCAGGTCGCCTGCGAACTCCCGCTCCAGGCGATAGCCGAGCTCATCGGCGTCCCGCAGGAGGACCGGGTCAAGATCTTCGACTGGTCCAACAAGATGGTGGCGTACGACGATCCGGAGTACGCGATCACCGAGGAGATCGGCGCCGAGTCGGCCACCGAACTCATCTCGTACGCGATGAACATGGCGGCGGACCGCAAGCAGTGCCCCGCCAAGGACATCGTCAGCACGCTCGTGGCGGCGGAGGACCAGGGGAACCTCGCCACCGACGAATTCGGCTTCTTCGTCCTGCTGCTGGCGGTCGCCGGCAACGAGACGACCCGCAACGCCATCACCCACGGGATGCACGCCCTGCTCACCCACCCCGACCAGTGGGACCTGTACAAGAGGGAACGGCCGAAGACCACCGCCGAGGAGATCGTCCGCTGGGCGACCCCCGTCGTCGCCTTCCAGCGCACCGCCACCCAGGACACCGAACTGGGCGGGCAGCGGATCAGGAAGGGCGACCGCGTCGGCATCTTCTACTCCTCCGCCAACAACGACCCCGAGGTGTTCGAGAACCCCGAGGTCTTCGACATCACCCGTGACCCCAACCCGCACCTCGGCTTCGGCGGCGGCGGTCCGCACTTCTGCCTCGGCAGGTCCCTGGCCACGCTGGAGATCGACCTGATCTTCAACGCGATCGCCGACGCGATGCCGCATCTGCGGCTGGCGGGCGATCCCCGCCGTCTCCGCTCCGCCTGGCTGAACGGCGTCAAGGAACTCCAGGTCCGTCACGCGTAGCGGGCGCCGCACGCTCGGGCCGACGTCCTCCCGGCACCGTCGGCCCGTCCCGAGGGAGGCAGGGGCATCCCCCCGCGCCCGCCTCTGCCTCCCCCGAGACCCACACCCCTCACCACACACGACGCATCACGCACCCGCACCCGCACCCGCACCTCACCTCGGCGCACACCGCCCCGCCCCCGCCCCGGACACGGCACCGGATCAGCCCCGGCACGTGACCGGATCAGCCTTGTGTCCGGCCTGCCCGGCCCACCGCGCGGACCGGCGGTTCCACACCCGCCCCGACCTGCTCCACGGGCGTCCGGGACCGCGGGCCGGTGAGGAGATACGTCAGCCCGAAGCCCGTGGCGACCACCGCCGCGCCGCCGCCGGCGTCCAGGACCCAGTGATTTCCGGTCGCCACGATCGAGGAGAGCGTCAGCAGCGGGTGCAGCAGGCCCAGCGCCTTCATCCACCACCGGGGTGCCAGCACCGCGATGACGACCCCGCACCACAGGGACCAGCCGAAGTGCAGCGAGGGCATCGCCGCGTACTGGTTGGTCAGCTCGGTCAGCGTGCCGTAGTCGGGCTTGGAGAAGTCCTGCACGCCGTGCACGGTGTCGATCACGCCGAGGCCCGGCATCAGGCGCGGCGGGGCGAGCGGGTAGAGCCAGAAGCCGACGAGGGCGAGGAGGGTGGCGAAGCCGAGGGCGGAGCGGGCCCAGCGGTGGTCCGCCGGGCGACGGACGTAGAGCACGGCGAGGATGGTGAGCGGGATGCCGAAGTGGAACGACTGGTAGTAGAAGTCGAAGAAATCCCTCAGGGCGGGGACCTGGACCACCGAGTGGTTGACCCAGTGCTCGACATCCAGGTGCAGGAACCGCTCGACGGCGAGGATCTGCTCGCCGTGGCGCTCGGCGGTGGCCCTGCCGCCGGAGTTGGTGCCGCCCGTCGCGGCCAGCCTGACCTGCTGGTAGGCGGAGTACCCGACGCGGATCAGGAGCAGTTCGAGCAGCAGGTTCGTACGGGTGAGGACCCGGCCCGACGGCAGCAGCGGGACCCGCCTCCACCGGGTGGGGACGGGCGTCGCGTGGCCGGCGGGGACCGGGGCCCGGTAGTACGCGGACGTACGGGACAGGAACGGTACGACGATGGCGGCGGCCAGCGCGGCGATCAGCACGACGTTGTCGCGCAGCGGCTGGAGCACCGGCATGTCCGGCAGCATCATCCGGGCGGGCAGCGTCATGACCAGGACGACCGCGACGGGCCACACATAGCGGTCCGAGGCCTTGCGGCCGACCCGGCCGACGAGCGCGAGCAGCACCCACAGCACCTGGTGCTGCCAGGTGGTGGGCGAGACGGCGACGGCGACGCAGCCGGTCACCGCGACGGCGAGCAGCAGCTGTCCGTCACGGGCGTAGCGCACCGCGCGGCGGAGTCCGACGAAGGCGACGGCCGCGCCGAGCGCCAGGAAGAGACCGACCTCCAGCGGCCCGGTGAGACCGAGCCGGAGGAGCGCGCCGTGCAGGGACTGGTTGGCGAGGTCGTCGGCGTCCTTGCCGAGGCCGACGCCCGCCAGGTGGTGCACCCAGTACGTGTTCGAGTCGTGCGGCATCGCGGCCCAGGCGAGCGCGGTGAGGGCGGCGAACGTGGCCCCGGTGGAGGCGGCGGCGCGGCGGCGGCCGGTGAACCAGAGAAGCGGCGTGAAGAGCAGCACGGTCGGCTGGAGGGCCGCCGCGAGCCCGATGAGGACCCCGCAGACGCGTTCCCCGCGGACGACGAAGCAGCCGAGCAGGACGAGCAGCACCGGGATGATGCTGGTCTGGCCGAGGTAGAGGGCGTTGCGTACGGGGAGCGACAGCATCAGCAGGCTGACGGCCACGGGCGCGGCGAGCAGTGACGTCCGCCGGCTCACGGGGGGCGGCAGGGCGCGGGCGGCCACCAGGCCGAGCGCCACGACGAGCAGCAGGGTGCCGAAGGTCCAGCCCCAGCCGAGGGCCTGTTCGGCCGACCGGGTGAGAGGTTTGAGGACGAGGCCGCCGAGCGGGGTGCCGGTGAACCGTGTCGAGTCGTACAGCGAGCCCTTCACGTGCAGTACGCCGTTCGGGCCGACCCAGGTCTCCAGATCCGTCAGCCGGTCCGCCTTGGGGGTGCTGAGGACGGCGGCGACCTGTCGTACGGCCAGTATCGCGGCGACGGCCCAGAGCCCGACGCGAAGGGCGCGCAGCCGTGCTCGCACCGTCTCCGGCGCTCCCACGAGGCTCTCGCCCGGTCGTCCGCCGTGCTCCACGTTCGCCACGCCTTGTCGACCCTCCTGACCCATTGACCGGTCCGTGTCTCACAGATCCCTTATGTCAACCCATATCAGGACCTCGCGTGTCGCGGCCACCCTCGCCGGAAGGCGCGGGAACCCTCGATCGACCCGACAGCTTCTCCGCTTTTGTCCGAATGTCGACGGTCGGCGAAGGGGCCGGTTCCCCGCCTGCCTCGCGACATGGATCACAGACGAGCCTCCGCGGGGGCGGCTACGGCCGTCCCGTCGCGCCTGCGTACGCGGCCTTTATGTGCGCTGCGCGGCGGGCCGCATACACCACGTGACGGGCACGAACGGGCCTAAGGTCGCTTTTCGGCCCGCCTCCGGGTGGGCCGCCGGGTCCGCCCCGGGCGACCCACGGGTCACCTGTGCGAGCCCCCGGTCCGCCCCCGGGCGGACCCGTCCCTGTCCCCGGCGAAAGGAAGGCCCTTGCCGACCGCGACCCCGACAGCCCCCGCCGTACGCCTCCCCGATCCCGCCCGCCCCGTCTCCCCCGAGGTCACCGTCACCGACCCCGCGCTGGTCAGGCGCGCCGTGAAGGCGGCGGCGCTCGGCAACGCGATGGAATGGTTCGACTTCGGCGTCTACAGCTACATCGCGGTGACCCTGGGCAAGGTCTTCTTCCCCTCGGGCAACCCGACCGCCCAGCTCCTCGCGACCTTCGGCGCCTTCGCCGCGGCCTTCCTCGTCCGCCCGCTCGGCGGCATGGTCTTCGGCCCGCTCGGCGACCGGATCGGCCGCCAGAAGGTCCTCGCCCTCACCATGATCATGATGGCGGCCGGCACCTTCGCCATCGGTCTGATCCCGTCGTACGCCACGATCGGCGTCGGCGCTCCGGTCCTGCTGCTCGCGGCCCGTCTGGTGCAGGGCTTCTCCACCGGCGGCGAGTACGCGGGCGCCTCGACCTTCATCGCCGAGTACGCGCCCGACAAGAGGCGCGGCTTCTTCGGAAGCTGGCTGGAGTTCGGCACGCTGGCCGGATACATCGGCGGCGCGGGTCTGGTGACCCTCATGACCGCCCTGCTGTCCACCGACGACCTGCTGTCCTGGGGCTGGCGCGTCCCGTTCCTGATCGCGGGCCCGATGGGCATCGTCGGCCTGTATCTGCGGATGCGGCTTGAGGAGACCCCGGCGTTCGCCGCGGAGCTCGAGAAGTCCGAGGCGGGCCGCCCCAAGGTGCCGCTGCGTGAGATGGTCACCGGCCAGTGGCGCACCCTGCTGCTGTGCATGGGCCTGGTGCTGGTCTTCAACGTCACCGACTACATGCTGCTGTCCTACATGCCGAGCTACCTGACCAGCGAGCTCAAGTACGACGAGACGCACGGTCTGCTCGTGGTCCTCGGCGTGATGGCGCTGATGATGGTCGTGCAGCCGTTCGCGGGCGCCCTGACCGACCGGATCGGCCGCCGCCCGGTGATCGCCGCGGGCTGCGCCGGCTTCCTCGCCCTGTCCGTGCCGGCCCTGCTGCTGATCCGTCAGGGCAGTCTGCTCGCCGTCGCGCTCGGCATGGGCGCGCTCGGCCTGCTGCTGGTCTGCTTCACGGCCGCGATGCCCGCCGCGCTCCCGGCGCTCTTCCCGACACGGGTCCGCTACGGCTCGCTCTCGATCGGCTTCAACGTCTCCGTCTCGCTCTTCGGTGGAACGACCCCGCTGGTCGTCACCGCCCTCATCGGAGCGACCGGGAACATGATGATGCCCGCGTACTACATGATGGCCGCGGCCGTGATCGGCGGTGCGGCGGTCTGGTTCATGACGGAGTCCGCGGGCCGGCCCCTGCCGGGCTCGGCGCCCGCCGTGGAACCCGCGAGCCACTGACATCCGCGAGGCCCGAAGGCCGTCGGCGCGGCACCGATCCCGCTGGCACGCGGGAGCGCCGACGGCTAGGTTCGGATCCGGAAGTCCTTAGCGCATCTAAATAGGCTGAGAAAGGCCCGGTGCATGAGCGAGTCGCAGCTCTGGAACGACGTCGACGACCACTTCACCAACCTCCTGGCCCCCGCCGACGAGATCCTCGCCGCCGCGCTGCACGACAGCGACGCGGCCGGACTGCCCCCCATCAACGTCGCGCCGAGCCACGGGAAGCTGCTCCGGCTGATCGCCGAGATCCAGGGCGCCCGCCGCATCCTGGAGATCGGCACGCTCGGCGGTTACAGCACGATCTGGATGGGCCGCGCGCTGCCGGCCGACGGTCGGCTGATCACCCTCGAGTACGACCCCCGGCACGCCGAGGTCGCCCGCGGCAACCTCGCACGGGCGGGCCTCGACAAGATCGCCGAGGTGCGGGTGGGTCCCGCCCTGGAGACCCTGCCGAAGCTGGCGGACGAGAATCCGGAGCCGTTCGACCTCGTCTTCATCGACGCGGACAAGGTGAACAACCCCCACTACGTCGAGTGGGCGGTCCGGCTCACCCGGCCCGGCAGCGTGATCGTCCTCGACAACGTGGTCCGCGGCGGAGCGGTCATCGACGGGTCGAGCACCGACCCGAGCGTGGTGGGCACCCGGGCCGCGCTCGAACTGATCGCCTCCCACCCGAAGTTGAACGGCACGGCGCTGCAGACGGTGGGCATCAAGGGGTACGACGGGTTCGCCCTGGCCCGCGTGGAAGCCTGACCCCCGGTCCCGCCCCGCAGCGCCGCAGCGCCGCACCGGCCCTAGAGCTCGTGGTAGAAGCCCACGTTCACGGTGTTGGGCCCGGTGCGGTCCTGGATGACGAGTTCACCGGAGCCGCCCGCCGGGAGTCTGGCCGTCCCGCCGTACGGAAGCGGCTGGGGCTGCAGTCCCGTCAGGATCAGCCGGACCTCGGAGGACGGCTCCGCGTGGGAACCCCGGAGCCAGGTGACCTGCCAGGAGCCGTCCGGGCCGCACTGGAACTCCAGGTGGACCCGGGAGACGAACAGCCAGTCGTCGGGGGTCGCGAGACGGCACACGGCCCGGTCCCTGCCCACCCGCAGCATGGCTCCGGGATCGCTCGGCGCGTCGGCCATCTGCATCCCGGCCGTCGCTCCGGCGTCCCCTCCGGACACCGAGGCCATGGTGAGTTCGAGCAACGCGCGCTCCTTCGTGAGGTGCTGGTCCGATTGTCCCGCCGGGGAACGTCGTTGCCCCGTCGCCGCCGCATGATAATTCGACCTTTCCCCTCGCCGTGTGACCTCCGGCACAATGGACTCATGACCGAGCGCAAGCCACCCGGTGTCAGCTTCGAGTCCTGGGTCGACCGACAGATCCGCCAGGCGGAGGCCCGCGGCGAATTCACGGAACTCCCCGGCGCGGGCAAGCCGCTGCCGGAGGTCACCGACACCCCGTACGACGAACTCTGGTGGATCAAGCGGAAGATGGCCCGCGAGGGTCTGTCGGTCCTGCCTCCCACACTGGCCCTGCGCAAGGAGGCGGAGGACGTGCTGGCGGCGATTCCCGCGCTTCCTTCGGAGCGGGCGGTACGGCGGGCGGTCGAGGACATCAACGCCAAGATCCGCGAGGTCATGTTCAAGCCGCCGCCCGGGCCTCCGCTCGGGCTCAAGCCGTACGACGTGGAGAAGATCGTCGGGGAGTGGCGCACGGCCCGCGAGAGCCCGGCCCCCGGCGGCCCGGGGCCCGACGGCCCGGGGCCCGACGGCCCGGGGCCCGACGGCCCGGGGCCCGACGGCCCGGGGCCCGACGGCCCGGGGCCCGACGAGCGGTGAGATACCGGCTCCGCGTGAGCCGGGGCGGACGGCGGAACGCCGGAGGCGGTCCGGCCGGAACCGTCGGCACCGTCGGCACGAGGAACCCCGCGGCCGCCCCCGGACGCGACCGAACGGCGGGACGAACCTGAGCCCGACGGGCCGACGGGCCGACGGGGAGCCTGCGTCTGGCGCGGTGAGGCGGCGCGAAGGGCGTGAGGCCGCGTCCCGGGGCATGGTCCGGGACGCGGCCTCACTTCACCGGGGAGGGTGTCGGAGCGGGATCAGAGCCGCAGGAGCCGCTCGGTCATCTCGCGGTAGTCCCGCAGGGCGAGCCGGAGCCGCTCGGTGTCGGGATCCGTCGTCTTGCCCTCGCCGCCGGACTGCCAGGACGTACGCAGGGCGCGCCGCCGCCGGGTCACGGCTTCCGTGAACCGGCCCGCGAGTTCCTCCAGCACGTGGTCGGCCTCCTCGACGGAAGCCTGCGGCCCGTCGATGAACCCGCCGACCGCGTGCCGCATCCGCAACGAGAACTTGTCGTGCTCGTCCAGCGGCAGCATCCGCTCGTCCCGCCCGGCGGAGTCGTCCGCACGGTCCGGGGTGTCCGCCGAGCCGCCCCTGAGGGCTCCCCCGGCGTCACGGGGCACGGGGCGCGGCCCGGGGCCTTCGGGGGCCCCGGACGCGCGGGATGCGGGGCCGGCGCCCGTACGCCCCGCACGGCCGTCGCCCGGAGCCTCTCGCTCGTCGATGTCGGCGCCCGTCGTCGCGCGGGCCGTCCCACCGGTCCCGGCCGGACGGACTGCCCGGTCGTCACGGTCGGCGGCACGGCCGCCGTTCCTGTCCGGGGCGCCGTTCCTGTCCGGGGCACCGTTCCTGTCGGGGGTGCCCGGAGCGGTCTCGGTGGGCGCGGGCTCCACCTGGCCCTTCAGTGCCTCGCGGCGCGACACGTCCTCGGCCTCTCCGCGGTTCTCGTCCGCCCGGTCGTCCGAGGAACGCCCGGCGGGTACCGGGGTCACACGGCCCTTCATGGCAGCGGCCTCGCGGGACGGGGTCCGCTCGGGATCCTGTTCTGGCTTCATGGTGCTCACCTTCTTCAACTCCCCTTCGCCTGACGCCTGGTGAAGGACCAGGGAAGGTGGGAGCGAGTGTCGGGGGTGGAGGTCCTGGTGCTGTTCTCACTGCTCGCGCCGCTCTCGGCGCTCTCCGTGTGCCCGGTGCTCTCGGCGCGCCCGGTGCGCTCCGTCGGCTCCGTCGGCTCGGTGTGCCCGGCGCTCGCCGGCGTCGGCTCGGGCTCGGCGCGCCGGGCGTCCTTGGTCAGGGCGAACCGCTTGCTGCGCTCCGGACGGGCGGCCTGGGGCTCGCTCACGTCGTCCGTGTCGCGCGCCCGGCCGGGCGAGGTGTCCTCGCGGGTCGGGGTCAGCAGGTCGTCGAAGAGGTCGCGGGCCTCCAGCATGGCCTCGCGCAGCTTCTCGGTGTCGACGCCGCCGTTCCCGTTGCCGTTCCCGCCGGTGCGGGCCAGTGCGGCCCGGTGCACGCGGCGGTAGCCGTGGACGTGGTGTCCGTGGTGGACGGAGAGCGCGGACACCTGCTCCTCGTAACGGTCCCCGTCGGGGAATCCACGTGCTCCGGCCAGCTCGCCGAGCAGCCGGTCGGCCTCGGTCACCGCCTCCCGGGGCGAGTCGACGAAGCGTTCCTGGGCGGCCGTCCAGCCTGCCGCGTACCGTTCCCTGGCCGCGGGTTCCAGCGGCCGCGCCCGCAGTGCGCCGTGCCGCTTCACCCGCTCGTTGAGGTCGCGTTCGGCGGCCTGGGTGTCGCCGTCGTGCCGGGCGACGGTCCGGTCGTACTCCGGTCCGAAGCGTCGCCGCAGGGAGCGCCCGCCCGGCGGCCTTCGGGCGCGGAGGATGAGGGCGGCCGCGACAACGGCAACGGCCGCCACGATGATCAGAGCGATGATCACGCCTGTGGACATGGGTGCCTTCCCGGGTTCTCGACCCAACGGGCCGGTTCCTGGACCGGGTTGCCCGGAACCCGCTCCTCAAACGGCCCCCGTGCCGTCGCGAGCCGTCAACGCCCCTTCCTCGTCGCACTGTTCGGCCGAGCTCGTTATCCGGTTGCGCGCCGGGGGCGGCGCCCACCGACAATGGCGCCCATGACCCGATCACCTTCCGGCACACAGGACTCCTGGAGCGTGGCCCCGGAACCCTTCGACTCCCCTGCCGCCCAAGCCCTGTGGCGGGCGTACTACACGGAGCTCAGCGACCGGTGGTACCAGGTGCACGAAGGGCGCACGACGGATCCCGACGAACTGGAGCGGGAGATCGCCGCGCAGACGGGCACCGAGTTCACCTTGCCGGCGGGGGTGCTGCTGGTCGCCCGCCACGACGGTGAGCCCGGCGGCACGGCGGGGGTGCGGATGCTCGACGCCACGACGGGCGAGCTGAAACGGGTCTTCGTCCGCGCGGACCTGCGCGGCAAGGGCGCGGCCCCGCTCCTGCTGGCGGCCGCCGAGACGGCCGCCCGTGACCTGGGCGCCCGGCGGCTCGTCCTCGACACCCGCTCCGACCTCGTCGAGGCGCGGGCCCTGTACGCCCGGCACGGGTACCAGGAGACCCCGGCGCACAACGACGAGACCTACGCCGAACACTGGTTCCGGAAGGACCTGGCCGGCTGACGCTCAGCCCATTTCTCCCTGGGGCCGGCCGAGCAGCATGCGCTCGTGGGGCCGCTCCGCGTCGGAGCCGCACATCTCGTCGTTCAGCTCCGCGACCAGCTGGGTGAGGTCGGTCGGGCGGTCCGGCCCCCACCAGTCGCCGAGGAGTTCGGCGAGGGACTCCTCGCGGGCCCGTGACAGGTTCCCGGCGGCGACGCGGCCCTCGTCGGTCAGGACCAGGTCCAGGCCCTCGCGGCGGACGAGCCGGCGTTCCTCGATCTGGCGGGCGGCGGCCAGGACGACGTCCAGGGGCACGGCACTGTGCTCGGCCAGCAGAGCGGGTTCGGCCCACCCGTACTTCTTGATCCGCAGCAGCAGCCAGCTCGCCGCCGGCAGCAGGTCGTAGCCCGTGCGCGCGGTGATCTTCTCGTAGATCTCGCGGCGCCCCTCCCGGGTGCCGAGCACGGACAGCGCCCGGCACACCTCGTCGTACGACGACCGCTCGACCGGGTTGCTGGCGAGTGTCTCCGTGACGTCGGGGGCCGTGACGGAGCCGCGCAGCTTGTCCTCGCGCAGGAACCAGGCCAGCACGAAACCGAGCAGGGCGACCGGGGCGGCGTACAGGAAGACATCGGTGATCGATGTCGCGAACGCGTGCAGGACGGACGGCCGCAGGTCGGCCGGGAGCTGGGTGATCCCCTTCGGGTCGGCCTTCAGTGAGTCCGTGGTGATGCCGGGTGGAAGCCGCTGCCCGTCCAGCGCCTTCGTCAGGTTGTCGCCGAGGCGGCCCGCGAAGACCGTGCCGAAGATCGCGACGCCGAACGAGGCCCCGATGGACCGGAAGAAGGTCGCCCCGGAGGTGGCGACGCCCAGATCCTCGTACGACACCGCGTTCTGCACGATGAGGACCAGCACCTGCATGACCAGGCCGAGGCCCAGGCCGAACACGAAGAAGTACACGCTCATCTCGCCCGTGCCGCTGGTCTCGTCGAGCTGGTGCAGCAGGAGCAGACCGAGGGCGGTGACGCCGGTACCGGCGACCGGGAACACCTTCCAGCGGCCGGTACGGCTGACGATCTGACCGGAGACCGTGGAGGACAGCAGCAGCCCGAACACCATCGGCAGCATGTGCACGCCGGACATCGTGGGCGAGACGCCCTGCACGACCTGGAGGAACGTCGGCAGATAGGTCATCGCGCCGAACATCGCGAACCCCACGATGAAGCTGATGATCGCGGACAGCGTGAACGTGTGGACCCGGAACAGCTTCAGCGGCAGAACGGGTTCTGCCGCGCGCCGCTCCACCGCGACGAAGGCGACGGCGAGGACCACACCGAGGATCACGAGCCCGACGACCTGCGGCGAGCCCCAGTCCCAGGTGGTGCCGCCCAGCGAGGCCACCAGGACCAGGCAGGTGGCGACCGCGGCGATCAGGAACGTACCGGCGTAGTCGATGACGTGCCGTGCCGACTTCCTCGGGATGTGCAGGACCGCGGCGATCACCGCGAGCGCCACGACACCGACGGGCAGGTTGATGTAGAAGACCCAGCGCCAGCTCAGGTGTTCCGTGAACAGCCCGCCGAGCAGCGGCCCCAGCACACTCGTCGCGCCGAACACCGCTCCGAACAGTCCCTGGTACTTGCCGCGTTCACGCGGTGGGACGAGGTCACCGACGATGGCCATCGACAGCACCATCAGCCCGCCGCCGCCGAGTCCCTGCAACGCGCGGAAGCCGATCAGCTCGCCCATGTTCTGCGACATGCCGCACAGCGCCGACCCGATCAGGAAGATCACGATCGCCGCCTGGAAGAGCTTCTTGCGGCCGTACTGGTCCCCGAGCTTGCCCCACAGCGGGGTCGCCGCCGTCGACGCGAGCAGGTACGCCGTGACCACCCAGGACAGGTGCTCCAGGCCGCCGAGGTCGCTCACGATGGTCGGCAGCGCGGTGGACACGATCGTCTGGTCCAGCGCGGCGAGCAGCATGCCGAGCAGCAGGGCGCCGATGGACACGAAGACGCTGCCGTGCACCGAGTCCCGGGCGTCGGTCGCCGCCGCGGTGCGGCGGCGCACCGCCGACTCGCTCACCTCGACCGAGTCGTGCAGTCCGGGCGGCTCGCCCGTGCCGCCGCCGGCCGGCGCCTCCACCCCTTCCGGCCCCTGGCCGGACGGTGCGTCGGAACCCTGCGCGTCCCCGGTCATGCGGCCTCCCTGAGCACCGAGGGTCCCGGTCACCCTCCATCCTGATCGGTGTGTCCGGTTATGGCCTGTCGAGACAACCAGAATCCACGATTCAGGGGGGCTGCTTGAAGGTTGTATGAAGGTCGTCCGGATAATCACTGGAGTTTTCAGGGGGGAGGGACCCACTCGTGACTGAACCGACCGGGCATGTCTGCCCCGAGTGCGCCGCACACCGGGCGCAGGACGGCACCCCGTCCTGCGCCTGCACCCGCAGGGCGTCCGACGCCCTGCGCGACGAGCGCTCGGCGCAGGCCGCGGCAGCGGAGGACTTCAACCCGCTGCGCATACGGCCCTACGTAGAACTGGGCCCGGAGTACCCCGGGCCCACCGGAGGGGGCTGGGAGCCGGCCGAGGGCGCCGGCGCCCCGGGTCCGGCCGGCGCGGCCATGGGCCCCTGGCAGGCCGCCCCGACGGCTGGAGAGCCCTGGATGTCCGCCGAAGCGGGCACCTGGGCGTCGGAGGGCACCTCGGCGCCCGTGAGCGCCTATGGGGCATCTCCGGGCGGCGGGGGCTGGGCGGCCGATGCCATGCCGGTGAACGGTGACGACCCGCGCTTCCACGGCGGCGCACCGGCCGGCGGCGCCGAGCCGACGGGCTCCGTGGCCGGCGCCCAGCCGGCCGGCGGGATGCCGATGCCGGCCGCGGGCGGAGAGGACGCGGCCGCTTCGACCATGCAGCTCGCCGTGATCCCGGCCGACGCGACCATGCGGCTGGCCCCGGTACCGGCGGATGCCGCCCCGCGCTCGGCACCGCTGCCGCCCGAGGCGGCCACGCCGTCGGCACCGATGCCGGCGGACGCGACCATGCGGCTGAAGGCGCTCCCCTCGGAGGCACGCGCCACCGACGTCCGCCTCTTCCACGAGAACGCGCGCGCCTCGGGGCCCGGCCAGGAGGCCTCGCCCGCGGGCCGGGCCAGGCGTCGCCGGCGCAGCGGTGTCCTGGCCGTCACCGGAGTCGTGGTGACCGTGGTGGCCGCGGCGGGGGTGGCGAGCGGTCTGCTCTCCTACGACCCTCCCGCGCGGGACGAGGCTCATCCGAAGGACGTCAGGGCGAGCGCCCCGGACGTCCTGTCCGACACGGCCTCCGCGGTGCCGTCGGCGAGCGCGTCCTCGTCGGAGTCCGCCTCGGCGTCCGCGTCGGCCTCACCGAGCACGAGCCCGTCGCCGTCGGCGTCCGAGTCGGACGCGTCGGCGTCACCGTCCTCGTCGGCCACGGCGTCGGCGACATCCGCGCACCCGAGCCCGACAGCGACCGCGACGGGATCCGTGGCGTCCACCGGGAGCGGCGGTTCGAACGAAGTGGCCGGGCCCACCCTGCGGCGCGGCGACAGCGGGTCCGAGGTGACCGAGCTCCAGCTCCGGCTGAGCCGGCTGAGGATGTACATGCGGAAGGCGGACGGCCAGTTCGACCGCCGCCTCGAAGACGCCGTGCGCTGGTACCAGTGGGCACGGGGCATCTCAGGAGACGAACCCGGGGTGTACGGCCCGGCCACCCGGGCGAGCCTGGAGGCGGAGACGTCCCAGCCGTAGCCGTAGCCCGGCGCTGGCGTTTGCGGTGCCGGTTCGGTGGGGGGCGGGGCCGTGCCGGTACATCCGCCCGTCGCCGTTGGATCAGACGTGGGTTTCGTAGGGAGCCGCTGCTCGATCCGAACGTAAGCGACGGGCATGTGATGTACCGGCACGGCCCCTTCCGCCGGATCCCGGCTGCGGGTGTGCGGTGACTTGGGTGCAGTGCCTCACGGCCGTGAAATTCCCGCCCCGGCCGGGGAAAGCTTCAGCCCCTCCGGCGTTTGAGGAGCGGGGTCCGGGGCGGAGCCCCAGGTACGGGACGGGTAGGGGCGGAGGGGGCGAAAACCCTACGCCCAGCCCCACTCCCGTCGCCCCCGGAGGGGATCCGTATCCTCAGCCGGTGCTGAGGACCTCAGCCGATGTGAAGGCGGACGGTGCCGTCTCCGACGACCTCGACCCGCACCTCGGTCAGATCACGCACGAGCACATCCGGCCCATGGAACCCGGCCCGGGGACCGACACCCACGACCCGCATCCCGGCGGCCCGCCCCGCGGCGATCCCCGCTCCGGAGTCCTCGAAGACGACACAGTCCTCGGGCGCGATCCCCAGCTCGGCCGCCCCCTTCAGGAAGCCTTCGGGATCGGGCTTGCTGGCACCGACGGACTCGGCGGTGACACGGACATCGGGAAGTCCGAGCCCGGCCGCGGCCATCCGCCCGCCGGACAGCGCCACATCCGCCGAGGTGACGAGCGCGTGCGGCACTCCGGCCAGGGAGGCGAGGAACTCCTGCGCACCCGGGATCGCGACGACGCCCTCCATGTCGGCGGTCTCCTCGGCCAGCATCCGCGCGTTGTCCGCGTGGTTCTGCTCCATGGGACGGTCCGGCAACAGCACCGCCATCGAGGCGTACCCCTGCCTGCCGTGAACGACCTTCATGACCTCGTCCCCGTCCAGCCCGTGCCGGTCGGCCCAGCCGCGCCAGCAGCGCTCGACGACGACGTCCGAGTTGACGAGGGTGCCGTCCATGTCGAGCAGGAGGGCGCGAGCGGTCAGAACTGTGGTGGCCGTGGTCATCGGCAGGCTCCAAAACGCAGACAGGGGGACAAAAGCACCCCCGGGAAACAAGGCGGCCCCGCCCGCCGGTCAGGGAGATGCGGACGGGAACCACTTTGTTCCTACAAGATACAAAACAACTCCCCCCAGCGCCACCGCCCCCACCCCAGACACCGGCCCCACCTCCCTCCCGGGGGCGACGAGAGCAGGTCCGGGGGCAACGGAAGCTGGTCCGGGGCGCAGGGTTTTCACCCCTCCGCCCCTACCCGTCCCGTACCTGAGGCTCCGCCCCAGCCCCCGCTCCTCGAACGCCGGAGGGGCTGAAACGTCCCCGGCCGGGGCTGAAATCCGGACCGGCCACCACAACGCACCCGCAGTCGGCCACGCACGGAAGGGGCCGTGCCGGTACATCGATGCCCGTCGCCACCGACGGCCACGCCTCATCCAACGGCGACGGGCTGATGCACCGGCACGGCCCCGACCCACAACGCACCCGGCACCGACACCCACAGACGCCGACGCCGACGCCGACGCAGCGAACCCTCAGGCAGCCACAGCCTCGTACAAGCTCCAAGCCCCCAGCCCCAGCATCAGCACAGCCGCCACCTTGGTGATCAACGACAGCGGCACCCGCTTCATCAGCGCCTTGCCGCCCACGATCCCCAGCCCCGCGACGGCCCACAGCCCCAGCACCGCGCCGAGCCCCACCGACAGCGGGTCGTCGTACCGCGCGGCGAGGTTCGCCGTCATGATCTGCGTGAGGTCGCCGAACTCGGCGACGAGGATGAGCATGAAGCCCGCCCCGGACACCTTCCAGAAGCTCTGGTTCGCCGGCTTGCGGACCTCTTCCTCGTCCTCGTCCTTCTTCATCAGCAGCACCGCGGCGCCGCCGAGGAAGAGCACACCGGTGACGGCGTGCACGATCTGCTGCGGCAGCAGCGTCAGCACACTGCCCGCCGCGACGGCGAGCGTCACATGGACGGCGAACGCGGCGGCGACACCGACGAAGACGTACGAGGCGCGGTAGCGCGTGCCGAGGACAAGGCCGGCGAGCGCGGTCTTGTCCGGCAGCTCGGCAAGGAAGACGACACCGAAAACGAGCGCCATCACGCTGAAGCTGATCAAAATCCCTCAATCGGTCGGGCTGCCCCGCCGAGAGTGTTGCGATGACGCGTGCTGTGACTGCGCGACCACTTCGGCACGGCAGCACACAGCAACGCCCGCACCGGGTGGCTCGGGCACAAGCGCCCACGCCGGAAAGGCCCGGCAGGGCAAGTGCACTGCTTGCCGAAGGTCTCGCTGGCCGGTCTCGTGATCGAGGCCTGCCTCCGGGCGCCGGCTCAGACGAGCTGAGCAGTATGTCGACGGTCCGGCGAAGAGCTACTCCCCTTCTGCGCCGTCCATAGTACGCGACCCGCGCGGCGGCCCCACAGGGCCGAAAGCCCCCCGGCCCGGACACCCTCACGCCGGAGAAAGTTCTGTCATGAACCTTGTTATGTCATGCACGCGTCATTATTTTCTAACCGCGCACTTACCTCACGGCAACACGACGCCGCGAGCATTCGTTCGCCCGCACTCCAACACCCCCACACCACAAGGGAGTTCGCATGCCAAAGGTCTACGCGCGTCGACGCCTGAGCATACTCGCAGGCATCACGGGTCTGATAGCCATGGCCAGTGTTTTCACCGGCCCGCCCGCCTCCGCCGCCCTCCCCACCCCGGTCAGCGCGGCCACCGCCCGCACCTACCTCGCGTCCCTCACCGTCGCGACGGAGAGCCGCACCGGCTACGACCGTGATCTGTTCCCCACCTGGATCACCATCAGCGGCACCTGCAACACCCGTGAGTACATCCTCAAGCGCGACGGTTCGAACGTCGTCACCGACTCCGCGTGCGCGTCCACCAGCGGCAGCTGGTACTCCGTGTACGACGGCGCCACCTGGACCGCCGCCTCCGACGTCGACATCGACCACCTCGTACCGCTCGCCGAGGCCTGGGACTCCGGCGCCGGCGCCTGGACCACCGCCCAGCGCCAGGCCTTCGCCAACGACGTGACGCGCCCCCAGCTCATCGCCGTCACGGACAACGTCAACCAGTCCAAGGGCGACCAGGACCCGGCCACGTGGATGCCCTCACGCACCGCGTACGCCTGCACCTACGTCCGCGCCTGGGTCCAGGTGAAGTACTACTACAACCTGAAGGTCGACTCCGCCGAGAAGACCAAGCTGAGCTCGGTCCTGGCCGGCTGCTGACCGCACCCTCGACCCGCACCCTCGGCCCAGAGACCGGCGGCCGTAAGCCGCCAGGGTTCCGGACACCGTCCCCCCACGGTGTTCCCACGGTCTCCGGAACCTCCCCACAGGCCTCCGTCGTTCCGTACCGTACGGGGCGACGGAGGAGGGGGATCACCATGGCCGAGCTGCGTCTGGGACCGCTGCTGAGGTATGTGGACGGCTCGTCGGCGACCTTCTGGGTCGAGGCGAGCCGCCCGTGCACCGCCGAGGTGCGCTGCGCGGACGGCGCCCGCGGACAGGCCCGCACCTTCCAGGTGGCGGGCCATCACTACGCGCTCGTGCCGGTGAGCGGACTGACACCGGGCACGGACACCCCGTACGAGATCCTGCTGGACGGCACGCCCGTGTGGCCGCTGCCCGACTCGCGCTTTCCCCCCTCGGTCGTCCGCACTCCCGAGGGCGACGACGCCGTCGTCCGTGTCACCTTCGGTTCCTGCCGCTGGGCCTCGCCGCCCGCGGACGAGAAGGACCCCGTGGGACCCGACGCCCTGGACACCCTCGCCGCCCGGATCGCCTCGGCTCCGGACGCCGAACGCCCGGACGTGCTCCTGCTGCTGGGCGACCAGGTGTACGCGGACGAGGTCTCCAGGGCGACCCGCGCGTGGATCGCGGCACGAAGAGGTCTGGCGGACCCCCCGGGCCATCAGGTCGCGGACTACGAGGAGTACACCCGCCTCTACTACGAATCCTGGCTCGACCCCGAGATCCGCTGGCTGCTGTCGACCGTGCCGAGCTGCATGATCTTCGACGACCACGACGTCATCGACGACTGGAACACCAGCGAGGCCTGGCTCGCGGAGATCCGGGCGACCCCGTGGTGGCGCGAGCGGGTGCTCAGCGGTCTGATGTCGTACTGGGTCCACCAGCACCTCGGCAACCTCTCCCCCGCCGAGCTCTCCGCGGACCTCCTGTACGCGGCCGTACGCGAGACCCCCGACGGCACGGACGTGCTGCGCGCGTTCGCCGCCCAGGCCGACGCCGACCCGGCCTCGGTGCGCTGGAGCTACCGCCGCGACTTCGGCCGGACCCGTGTCCTGATGCTCGACACCCGCGCGGCCCGCGTCCTGGACGAGAAGCACCGCGCGATGCTCGATCCCGGGGAGGCGGCCTGGCTGCGCGAGCAGGCCCTGGAGGCGCCGGGCTCCCGGGACCATCTGCTGATAGGCACGTCGTTGCCCTGGCTGCTGCCCCCGCTGATCCATCACGTGGAGACGTGGGACGCCGCTCTGTGCCGGGGCGAGCGGGGCGGGCGCTGGGCGCGGTTCGGCGAGCGGCTGCGGCGCGCGGCCGACCTGGAGCACTGGGCGGCGTTCCCGGAGTCGTTCGGGGAGCTGGCGGAGCTGATCGCCGAGGCCGGTTCGGGCGAGCGGGCACCGGCGACCGTGTGCGTGCTGTCGGGAGACGTGCATCACGCCTACGTCGCCCATCCGGTCTGGACGGACCCCGCCGAGCAGCCCTCCTCCCGGGTGCTCCAGCTGACCTGCTCCCCCGTCCACAACTCCATCCCGCTCTCCGTACGGCTCGGCTTCCGCTTCGGCTGGAGCCGCCCGGCCCGACTGCTCGGCACCCTCCTTGCCCGGCACGGCCGTTGCGGGCACCCGCCGGTCGACTGGCTCAAAACCGGTGGCCCTTGGTTCGGCAATCAGCTCATGACCCTTACCCTGCAAGGCCGTTCGGCCTCCCTGCGCCTCGAACAGGCGCGGCCTGTGCGGGGCGGCGGCGCCGAGGGTACGGGCCGAGCGGCCCGGCTGACGACGGTGTCGGAGTCCCGGATCACCCCGGAATAGGTCCATTCCTTGCGGTTGCCGACGCCGTACGGAGTACCGGAGCGTGGGGAGGCGTGAACGTGATGTGACCGACACATGCGTCCCCGGAGGATCTTCCGACCCATCCGCGGCGTACGCTGTATGGCTGTATGGCTGCCATGCCACTCCCCGCGAGTAGCGGCGCGGCCGGGCTTACGGGGGAGTCGGGGGAAGAGTCCGGTGCTGGAGAGTGTGGGGTCGCTGACAAGCAGCCCATGGATCTACGCGGTGATCGCCGTGTCCATCGTTCTTGACGTCTTCCTGCCTGTCCTGCCGAGTGGCGTCCTGGTCATCACGGCGGCGACGGCCGCCGCGGGCTCCGCCACGGCGACCGGCAGCGTCCCCCACGCCGTGCCCGACATCCTGGTGCTCACCCTCTGCGCGGCGACGGCCTCGGTCCTCGGCGACCTGGTGGCGTACCGCCTCGCCTGGCGTGGCGGCGACCGTCTGGATCGCGCCATCGCCCGGTCCCGCCGCCTGACCCGGGCGCAGGAACGTCTCGGCGAGGTCCTGGCGCACGGCGGCGGTGTGCTCGTGGTCGTCGCCCGGTTCGCGCCGGCCGGCCGCTCGGTCGTGTCGCTCGGTGCGGGCGCCGCGCACCGCCGGGTCCGCGACTTCCTGCCCTGGTCGGTCCTCGCCGGCCTGGCGTGGGCCGGTTACAGCGTGGCCCTCGGCTACTTCGGCGGCCAGTGGCTGGGCGCCACCTGGCTCACGACGGCCATCTCGGTGGGGGCGCTGTTCGTCGCGGGGGCGGGCGCGGCCTATGTCGTACGCCGGCCCGCGCTGCGGGAGCAGGAAACCGGCGCCTGAGCCACCGCACAGGCCGGCACCGGCGTTCACGGGTACGGGTACGGGTACGGGTACGGGGGCACCGACCACGGGGTGCGGCCGAAGCCGTGAGCCACGGCCGTGAGCCCGTGGCCCGCGTGCCGCCCTGGGTGCGCGCGCCCGGGGCGGCGGTCGGGTTCCGGGCGGCGGGTGCGTCATCCGGCGCGCTGGGCCGCCGCCCCGCGCACCTCCAGGTGGTCGAGCAACTCGGCCGTGGCCGCCGCGACCGCCTCGACGGCGCGGTCGAAGACCTCACGGTTGTGGGCGGCCGGGGCACGGAACCCGGAGACCTTGCGGACGTACTGGAGAGCGGCGGCGCGGATCTCCTCCTCGGTCGCTTCCTCGGGGATCGCGGGCGGGCGAAGTGTCTTGATGCTGCGGCACATGCGTCCAGTCTTGCGCGTCCGGCGCCGTCCTGGTCACCGCTCGCGCAAGGCGGCCCGCCACGGCCGGGAATACCGCCGCCGGATCCGTGGACCGAGCGGAACACGGCCTCAGTGGAGATCACTTACGTCGGCGGTCCCACCGCCGACATCGCGATCGGTGGCCTGCGGCTTCGGGGACGGGCTGCCCAAGGTGTACATGAGCGGTGACAACGCGTCCCTGGACGCCGTACGGGAGATCGCGGACCAAGAGGGCCCCTTCGATGTGGCCGTGCTGTTCGCGGGCGCGGCGCGCACCCCGCTGGTACCGGCCGCCCCGCTCACCCTGACCAGCGAGGACGCGGCACGGGCGGCGGTGATCCTCGACGCCGTCCGGGTGCTCCCGCTGCACCGGCGCGGCCCGGTTCGCGCAATACCCTGGCGAATGCTTGGAGTTCGGCAAGCTTCTCCGAGGATTGACTCGGATCGCCGCGAGTTGTGACGATCTCCGGGGGCCGTCCGGGTCCCGTGGAGAGAAGCGAGGATCCATGGCGAACGACGCGCTGACGGTGGCGGTGCTGGGTCCGGGAGGGGTCGGCGGGCTGCTCGCGGGACTCCTGTCCCGCGCCGGTCACCGGGTCATCTGCCTCGCCGGTGACGAGACCGTGCGGAAGCTGGCCGCGGACGGCATCGAGGTGCGCAGCGGCCACTTCGGTGATTTCACGGCGCGGGTGGAGGCGGACACCGAACTGCGCGAGCCGGCCGACGTGTGCTTGATCGCCGTCAAGGCGACGGCCCTGGACGCCGCGCTGGAGCGCCTCCCGGCGAAGGCCCTGGGCGAGGAGTGCCTGATCGTCCCGCTCCTGAACGGTGTCGAGCATCCGGCGCTGCTGCGCGAGCGCTACCGCTCCGAGCAGGTGGCCCCCGCGGTGATCCGCGTGGAGTCGACGCGGGTCGCCCCGGGAGTGATCGAGCACGGCAGTCCGTTCGCCGAGCTCGATCTGACCGCCGACACCGCGCCCCGAGCGCGGGTCGAGGCACTCGCCGGGGCGCTGGAGTGGGCCGGAGCGCGGGCCCGGGTCCAGGACGGGGAGTCGGCGACGCTCTGGGCGAAGATGTCGTTCCTCGCGCCGTTCGCGCTGCTGACGACGCGGTACGGGGTGCCGGTGGGCGACGTGCGCACGCTGCACCGCGAGGAGTTGACCGCTCTCGTCGAGGAGACGGCCGCGGTGGGCCGTGCGTGCGGAGCCGCCACCGATCCGGCGACCGCCCTCGCCCGCTACGACGCCTTCCCGGCGGCCACCAAGTCCTCCATGCAGCGGGACCACGAGGCGGGCCGGACACTCGAACTCGACGCGATCGGCGGCGCTTTGCTGCGAGCGGCGGAGCGGACCGGGGTGCCGGTACCGGTGGCGAGCGAACTGGTCGGGCACCTGACGCCGATCGCCGGCACGGGCAACTGACGGCGGTACCGCGGCACTACGGCTGGGCCGAGAGCGAGGGCGCCGTACCGGGAGGGCGGGGGCGGTGCCCGACGGCGTCCGGGTGTCGTGGGGCCGGTGCCGGGGTCAGTCCCCCGCCGCCGTCCCGGCGCCCGAGCAGTGCCGGGCCACCGTGTCGGCGAAGGCGTGCGCCGCGGGTGACAGGGCGTCCCAGCGGCGGACGGCCCAGCCGACCGCGAGAGGTGGCAGGGCCGGTACGGGGAGGAAGCGGAGGCAGGGGTGGCCGGGTCCGGGCAACCCGGGCAGGGCGGGGACGACGGCGTGGCCGAGCCCGAGTTCGGCGAGCAGGATCGCGGTGTCCCAGTCCGCGACACTGGTGTCGGAGGTACCCGTCGGTATCCCCAACTCCCGGTAGGCGGCGTCGAGATGGGCACGGGAGGTGGAGCGCTCGGGCAGCCCCACGATCCGCAGTCCGGCCAGCTCCCGCGCCTCGATCCGTTCCCGCGCCGCGAGTTCGTGGTCGGCGTGCACGGCGAGCACCCAGGGGAGTTCGGCGACGGCCCGCTGCTCGACCCCGCGTACGGGAGGGCCGAGGGTGACCCAGGCGAGGTCGAGCCCGTGGTCGGCGAGCGCGTCGAAACAGCTCCGGCTGGAGTTCTCGGTCTGGAACTCCAGGCTCACCTTGGGGTACCGCCCCCGGAACTCGACCACGGCCTCGGCCATGAAGTGCCGCACGGTGGTGCCGCCGGTGGCGATCCGCACCGTACCGCCGCCCCCGCGCGCCAGCTCGTCGAGCCCGCGCAGCGCGAGGTCGAGCCCGGCGATGCCGTCGGCGGCGGCCCGTTCGAGGAGCCGCCCGGCGCGGGTGGGCACCACGCCCCGGGCCTGCCGCTCGACGAGCCCCAGCCCGACCTCGCGTTCCAGCCGGCGTACGTGCTGGCTCACCGCCGACTGCGTGCAGCCCAGTTCCCGGGCCACCGCGCTCAGGCTCCCGGCCCGGCAGACGGCGACGAACACACGAAGATCATCCAGGGTCACGGCCCCAAGGTACCTGTGGACCGGTGGAGTTGGCCGATCAGGCTCGGGTCTTGTCGAGCAGCTCGACGATCTCCTCGCTCGTGCCGGTCTCGCCGAGGCGGGGGAAGATCCGCTCGACGCTGTTGCGGTGCGTCTCGGGGTCGATGTCGGACATGGCGTCGGTGGCGAGGGTGACGTGGTAGCCGTGTTCGTGGGCGGCGCGCGCCGAGGACTCCACGCCGATGCTGGTGGCGATGCCGGCCAGCACGATCTGGGTGATCCCGCGGCGGCGGAGCTGCAGGTCGAGGTCGGTGCCGTAGAAGGCGCCCCAGTTCCGCTTGGTCACGGTGATGTCCCCGGGGTGCCCGGCCAGGTCGTCGACGATGACGTCCCAGCCCTCGGGGAAGGAGCGGCCGGGGCCCTGGCCGTCGATCCGGCCGTGTACGGCGTCCGCGCCGTCGGCGGCGGCGGTGACCCGGACGAGGACGACCGGGAGGCCGTGGCCGCGGAAGGCGTCCGCGAGCCGGACGGAGCGCTCCACGACGTCGGCGGCGGCGTGCGGGGCGAGGCCCGGGTTGCCGACGATGCCGTGCTGAAGGTCGATGAGGACGAGCGCGGTGCGGGGGTCGAGCGTGGTGACTGCCATGGTCAGGCCTTTCGGGGGGGGGTGAGATCGCGAAGGGATCGGTCGATGAGGGTCACCGCCAGGAGCAGCACCGCTCCGGCGAGCATGAAAAGGGCCAGATGGTGCAGGCCGCCGGTGTCGGCGCCGTGCGTGAAGAAGGCGGCGTCGGCGGCGGAGGCGGCCATCGCGCCCAGGTAGGTGAAGGTGCGCAGCAGTCCGGCCGCGGAGCCCATCCGGGCGGGGTCGGCCTGCCGGTACAGGGCGTTCTGATTGGCCAGGCCATTGAGACCCTGCGGAACGCCCATCAGGGCGCCGACGCCGGCCAGCAGCCAGATCGCACTGGTGGAGTTCATCGTCAGCAGCACCAGGCAGCCCGCGATCTGGACGAGACTGCCGACCACGAGCTTGCCGCGGACGGCTTCCCGCCGTCCGGTGACGCCGGAGACGACGAGTCCGCTCAGCGACAGCGGCAGCAGGACCAGCCCGGCACCGGCAGCGTGCAGCCCGCGCCCCTCCTCCATCCACTGTGTGAACCCGTAGAGGAAGGCGTACGCGGTGGTGTAGCCGAGGAACTGGCGCAGGAAGGTGGCGAGCATCGGTCCGTTGCCGCCGAGCACCCGCAGGTCGATGAACGGGGCCGGAACGCGGAGTTCCCGCCGGGCGAAGGCGGCCCCGGCGACGAGCGCGAGCACCGGCAGGTACCAGTCGGCGGCCCGCGGTCTCATCAGGAACAGCATCAGAGCGACGAGCAGCGCGGTGAACAGGGCCATGCCGACGAGGTCGACACCGCGCGAGGCGGACGCTGGTGACTCCTCCGGTGCTGGCTTCGCGGCTTTCGGCAGCCGCAGGGTTCCGAGGACCAGACAGGCCAGGGACAGGGGCACGTTGACGAGGAAGATGGTGCGCCAGC
Source organism: Streptomyces sp. NBC_00659 (assembly GCF_036226925.1). Lineage (NCBI taxonomy): Bacteria > Bacillati > Actinomycetota > Actinomycetes > Kitasatosporales > Streptomycetaceae > Streptomyces > Streptomyces sp. NBC_00659. The sequence goes on from NZ_CP109031.1 coordinate 3,214,423, forward strand.
CGCCCACGCCGATGAGCAGGCCGCCCAGCGTCGGCCCGACCACGGCGACGGTCTGCGCGGAGACGGCGAGCGCGGTCAGCACGCCGGCCGGGCTGCTCTGCCCGGTGCGTTCCGCCTCGCTCCGGGTCAGGTGCATCGCGGCGGGATACGCGGCCGAGGTGCCGAGTCCGAGCAGCACCCGGGCGGCGACCAGCGCGCCGAGATCCGGGGAGAGGGCGCCGAGGAGTCCGGCGACGCCCACCATGGCCGTACCGACGAGGTAGAGGCGGCGGGGCCCGTACAGGTCGACGAGACGCCCGATGACGGGCTGCCCCACCGCGGTGGCGAGATACAGCCCGGAGACCAGCCACGCCGTCTCCGCCGGGGACGCTCCGAGCGCCCTGCCGATCGGCACCAGCGCCACGGCGATCATCGAGGAGTTGACGGGGTTCAGTACGGACCCGAGGACCATCGGGGCGATCAGCCGACGGTCGAAGCGGTCGGGCGGGCGGTGACGTGCGGGGGTGATCCGGTGCTGGAGCCAGTCGCGGAGGGTGGCCATCACGACCGGGTGAGCCGTTCCAGCAGTGCCATGGCCTCGATGACGGTCTGCCGCTCGTCCTCAGTGCAGCGCTCCTCGAAGGCTCGGGCGAGCCACTCCGAACGGGCCTGCCGGGTGCCTTCGACGCGCTCGCGCCCGGCATCCGTGAGCGTCACCAGCTGACGCCGGCCGTCCCCGGGGTCGGGGTTGCGCTGGATGAGTCCGAACTGGTCGAGGGCCGCGAGCGTGGCGGCCATCGACTGCGGGCGCACCCCTTCGGCCGCCGCCAGCGCACTGGCCGTGGCGGCCCCGCTCTTGCTCACCAGGGTGAGCGCGGAGATCTGGGAGGGCGTGAGGTCCTGCGCCTCGGACACCTCGCGGATCCGCCGCCGGAGCAGGCTGAACGCGACCCGAAGATCCTGCGCGGCCCGCGCCGCGGAATCCGAGACGCCCGCTTCGTTCGACCCCTTGCCGCTCACATCCATACCGCCACGGTAGATCGCCCAGCCCAAACTGTCCAGTTCAAACTGTACAGTCCAGCCTGTTCAATTTGTCGCCCCTACGACGGGCGGGATTCACCGTCCGCCACCCCTGCCGCGGGCGAGATTCCCACCCTTACTGGAACAGGCGTTCGGAACACCCGTTCGCGTGAAGTCCCGGAAGGAACTCGCACCTCAAAATCGAACAGGCGTAGCATTGCCGCCGTGGCTGCGACCTATGACTTTCCAAGTGACCTCCTCGCCGGTCAGGAGGAGCTGCACCAGGTCCGGGCCGAGCTGCTGGCCCTGCTGAAACGACTCCCCTGGTCGGTGGAGCCGCTGGACGGCTTCAGTGACACCGGTGGCTGGCGCAAGGTGGAGCGCCCCGCTTCCCCCGGCTGGACCGACGACGAACAGGCCGAGGTGGAAAAGCTCCGGCAGCGCGAGCGCGAGCTCACCGTGTTCGTGTCCGGCCACCGCTTCTGGTCGGAGATCACCCCTCCGGACAAGGTGGACGCCCGGATGCGACTGAAGCACACACGCGACACTCCGCCCTGAGGCGACGCGGGCCGCTTCGTCGCGGGTCCGCGTCCCCTACGAGGGCGCCCCGGCAAGCCGGCCGGCCACGCCGCCGTGATGCGAGCACGTACCTCGCCGGTGCGCGGAATAGCTGTACGTACCGTCGCCGCACAGCTCTTCCTGTCCTCCGCCGTCGGCCGAGGTCTCTGATTCCGTGATGCCGGCGTCCGCCCGACCGTTCGACGCCTTCGAGTCGGCGCCTTGCGACACTGCAGCGGTGCCGACGCTGATCCTGGCGAGGAAGGGGGAACGTGTGCTTCTTATCGGCGTGCTCGCACTGACAGCGGGCGGCGCGCTCCTCGTGGTGGCCGGTGGCTACCGCGGCGCGGACGTATGGGTAGGGGACTGGGCGGACGTGACGTTCTCACCGCGCTACCGGACCCCTTGGGGGACGCCTTGGAAGAGCCTCGGACGCATGAGACTGCAATGCGGGTTCCTGGGAGCCGGGTTGGCGATTCCGGGTCTGGTGACGTTGACCCGCTGAGAGCGCACTGTGCGAGCCGCCTCCCGCCGGCATGCCGGTCACGGTGCTCGGCGCGTGCGCTCCTGAACCTCTTCGGACGCAGGCCGGGCAACGGCAGTTGGGCTCGCTGGGCGTGTGCTCGATGCCGGCCGACGGCTCGCGGCGGACGACCAAGGCCACGACTCCCGGCTTCATGTTCTTTTAGAAACCGGGGAGTTGGCGGAGCAAGCGCCCAGAGGCCGGACCCGGGCTCACGATCTCCGGCACACCGGCAGCACTCTCCCTGCCCCCGGCGGCGCCACCACCCGCGAGCCGATGCACCGCAAGCAGTCGTCAGCGCCGGTCATTCTCGCGTGGCCGTTCCGCACCCCGCGTCGCCGGCTTCCCGCATACGTGTTTCCATCGACTTGCTCCGGTTGTAGGGATCGACCTCAGGGCCGTCTCCTGGGCTCGAAGTCGCGCGCTCCGCCTCGAACTTGGGGGTGAGGTAACCGGTGAAGGTGTCGCAGCCGCCGTTGGTGCTGTCCACCTTGTAGGAGACGAAGGAGAACGTACCCGGCTCGATGACGACCTTCGCCGGGTCGTCCCAACTCATCACGACCTCGCGGCGCACGATCGTGCGCACGACTTCGTCGCTTCCCGCTGCGGCGCGTACGACCGGATATACGTACGTGACATCGGTGGTCACCTCGACCGCACCGCGCTTGCCCTCTCGGTAGGTGATCCGCCCCCGTGTCTTGACCACATCCCCGACAAGCCGGACCTTCGACTTCTCGAACCGGCTGAACAGCAGCAGAGGATCGTTCTCACGGCTCGGCGAACGGAACGCGGTCGCCAGGAAGTCCTGGACATCCCGCTGATGAGGATTGATCAACGCGATCGCCTTCTTCGGCATCTCCCCGCGCAGCACACCAGGATCCAGACTGGACGCGTCGAGGAAGTCCCGGGTCTTTTCGAGTGCCTGTGCGACCTGCCGCTTGTTCATCCAGCCGGTCGCCTGCGCCTCGGGCAGACCGATCCCATCCGTCCCGTCACCCCACCGCACCGCAGGCGACCCCTTGAACGGCTCGTCCAAGGTGGCTTGTTGGGCTACTGCTTCCGTCGGCGGCGGCTGATCCGGGCTCTCCGATTCCGCGGCGAGCGGCGCGCTCTCGCCGCCCCCGCCTCCGAACCATCCCGTGACCCGCCCGGGATCCAGAGCCACGACCAGCAAGGCGGCCGCAGCCAGCAGACCGACGGCGTACCAGCCCTTGCCTCTTTGCCGCCGGGCCGGTTGATGACTCCGCCACGGCTCCGGTCGGGCGGTCTCCTCCAGGCGCCGCGCCACCATACGGGCTCGCGCCGACGGCTCCTTGGGCGCGCCCTTGGTCCCCGCCTCGGCTTCGCGAAGGAAGCGCTCCCACTCTTCGTCCGGTATGGACTCCCCACCCTTGCCCACGACGGGCCCCACCTTTCGCGCGCGCCAGGCCCTCCCCCGGACCGGCAATGTTCAGCGCATCATCACACAGCTCGACTTGAGCCCATGATCGCCACTGGTGGATCTCCGGGGGCTCCTGCCGTTGCACCGAGTTGAGCACCACTTCAGGAGTTCGGTCCATGGCGCTACCGCATGCAGCGGCAAGGGGCGCGGCGGCGTAGCGGACTGCCGGGGACCGCTCATGGCCCACGCGCACGTCGTCTGCCGCCGTTGATGTCAGGCGCGGATGTAGGAACGGATGTCAGGCGCGGATGTCAGGCGGGCCGAGGCACGATGCTCACGGCGCGGTAGTCGTACCCGTCCTGCTTGAAACCGGGGGCTTCCCATGTGAGGTCGATCCGCTGTCCGGGAGACAGCGTGCGGAAGCCGGTCATCTGGATGTCGGAGTAGTGGCCGAAGCAGCCGCCGGGGGTCTCGGGGGAGTCGAGCACGCCCCACCCTTCCTCGTCGTTCCACTCGCGGACAGTCGCAGTCACCATGGGCAGCACCCTATGGGCTCTGTCTGCGCCGGCCCCTACCTGGAGCCTTGGCCTCGAAGCCACCGGGGCCCGCGACCGGTTGAGAGGCTGCTGAACGGCCGGGCGAACGCCGGGGCCTTGACCGACTCGGGCCGACCTGAGGTGTACGTACAACCATGCCCCAGGTGGAGGGTGTTGTGCACACCCGGACTCCAGGAGCGGGGTGCCGACCCACCTGTCGTTCTGAACGTCGCTGAATGAGACGGAAACTGAGACGGCCTGGCACGAGGCCAGATCATCTCCATCTCCGTCTCCATCTGGGCAGCCTTCTGAGCCGTAGCTCCAGCCAGTTCGGTCAGCGCCGGTCAGCGTCGGTCAGCGTCGGTCATTCCGGTCGCTCCGAGGCCTCGGAGGGACGGCAGCGGACAGGGGCGGTCGCGGGGGGTGCGGTATCGCGCTCCCGCGCAGCCCGCTTCGCTGCCGTGTTCCGGGCGTGAGCTTCGCGTCGTAGTCGCCGTTCGTAGTCGGCGATCTGACGAGCCACGGGGACGCCGGTACCAGTTCGGATCAACCGCTCATTGTCGCGATCCACCAAGAAGGGTCCGTTGCCTCCCAATCGAGGGCGCTGTCCGCTCCGACCGTCCCAGACTGCTCCCCAGTAGAAGATCCACCCGAACGGCAAGGCCTCTACGCGCAGGATCTGAAGGTCGTACTCGACGCAGCCTCGCACGCCTTCGATCTCGGCAAGCACCAGTCGGCGCGCGTCCCCCTCGGTCAGCATCGGCCGATGATGACATGGTGCCGCCACGCGCCCGCCCGATTCGGCGATGAGGATTCGGCGGGCCTGTTGGCGTGGCTGTTTTTTGGGTGGCTGCCCGATCCCACTCTCGGCATGTTGACTACGAGCATGCTTGCGCTCTGGCCTGCGGTTGAGTTGCACCGTGCGGGACCGCCCCGACGGCTCGCCGTTGTTGCCGCTGTCCTTGCGCTGGCAACGGTGACACTGCTCGTGGCTGCAGTAGCGAACTGGGCCCTTCCCGCGTCGGCTGACTCAGACGTCGGTATCCTCATCGGCTACGTTGTCGCCGTACCCGTCGGCGCGGCTGTGTTCGCGTGGTTCATCAACAGGGCAAACGTTGCCTGATGCGGCACTAGCTGCTGCTGGCAGCGTTCCGAGCCTGCCTCCTTGATCGGCGGTACCGGTGCCACCTTGGCGCAAGCTCACCGCACACGGCCACCCAGGCGGCGGCGACGGCACACGTACCGATGCCTTCGGGTTCTCCCGTCAGCTTGCTCAACGCCCAGAGGGCCGGCGTCGTAATGAGCCATGCCAGGAGCAGGGGCCTTGCCTTCGGCCACCAGTGCGGATCCTTCACAGGCGGGACGGTATCAAGGGCTCATCCATCCGCCTGATGACGGCAGGAGGTCGGCTCCGAGACCTTGGGAGGGAGCTGCCATGGGGCGAGTGATCATGGACCCTTAAGCTTCCGGCGAGCGTTGCTCACTTCGCGACCGGCGCGCTCACTGGAACCGCGCTCTTGAAATCGGTCAGCGTGAGCGTGCTCTGAAAGCCGGGCTCGGACGCGAAGTGGACGTCCTGACGTACGCGTACGATCCGGCCGTCCTTGTCGATCCATACATCGGCGTTGATCGCGATGGCGGGGCGCAGGTTGCGCCCGCTGATCTTGTCGACCGATTCGATGTCCTTCGGAGTGAGGCGGCCCGACACACGGACGGGTTCGCTCTCCCGGTGCACCGAGCCGCCGTGATCAAGGATGAGATCCACGTACTGAGGAAGTCGGTCCACGGGAATGCCGCCCTTGGCCACCGATGCGGGGAACTCCTGCCACACACCATGGGAGCCAGTGGCCCTCCGGTACACCTTTTGCCGGGTGATCACGACGTCCTCGGTGTACTGCTCGGTCTCGTCTCTCGTGCGCCCAGTGAAGGGCGCGTTGAGGTTGATCCGCCCGACAACACGCTGCAGTCGTCTGGTACCAGACTGCGTGACAGCTTTGAGCGCTGCCGAGTAGGGGGTGTCGTCGGCTGCGGCCAGCCGGTCGTGGACCACCTGCTCGCCGGTTTTCACGCGCGTGGGTGAGTCCGTGGCGCATGCCGAAAGCATCAATCCCGAGAACACCAGAATCAGGGCCATTGTCCGGTTGTGGGTCAAGAGTGAGTCCTTGCAGTACCCGGCCTGGAGAGAGCCATAGCCCAGGCCGCAGGGTGGTTGGTCGACTCATCCTTGCCTGCCGCCGGAACCAGGAAGCATTCGGGTCATCCGGCTGCACGATGCCCGGCACTGCTGCGCGACCCTGCTCACCGCGGCCGGCGTGGCGCCCCGCGTCGTGATGGAAATCCTGGGGCACAGCCAGATCGCCGTCACGATGAACGTCTACGCGCACGTCGTCCAGGACACGCAGCGCGAGTAGTCACGGCACTGATGTCAGATCTGGATGTCAAAGGCCCCCAGCCATGATCGGCTGGGGGCCTTGTTCCTGGTGGGCGCGGACGGTTTCGAACCGCCGACATCCGCCTTGTAAGGGCGGACGTGGCCGGCGGCGGAGTTCCCCAGGTCGTTCCGGCTGTAGCGGCAGCCCGGGGGAACGGTGCATCTCAACTGCGGCAAACCGTTGTTGACCGTGGTTGACCGCAGGATGTGGCACGACTGTGGCACGCGACCTTCTGATCCGTAGCACTACGCAGGTCGGTCGATGAAGGTCAAACCGCTCGGCCAACGGTTCTCAGCGAACCTTGCCGGGCGGGGTCGGCCGCTGTGGTCGCTGTACTTCGCTGCTGTACCGCAGCACTCGTTGCAGCGGCTTCGCTTGGTCGTGCTCGGCTGCCCTGAACGTGGGCCCGTACGTGATCTGAGGTTGGGTGCGCTCGGTCATCGCCAACAGCTCGTCGGCTGACGAGGGACGACCGGAAGCACCGTACGGCGGCGACCGCCGGGCCGGGGAGTTGCTCCCGTTGCGCCCCAAGGGCCGGCGCGGGCCGGATACCGTTCCCCGACATGAAGATCGTGATCTGGTCCTTCCTTGCCCTGTTCCTCATCGTCGCCGCCATCGGCGGCTTGCTCAGCGCCGCACATGGACACGACGCCCCAAGCGTCATCCGCGGCCTGGTCGCCAGTGCCTGGTTCTCGTGGGGGGCCTGGGTCAGTTGGAAGAGGGCATCTCGCCCCCGGAACACGGAAATTGCCCCCATCCAAGAACCGCACCAGAGACTTTGGCGGCGACGATGACCCCTGCTGTCGGCCTGGCCACGGGAGTACGCACCTCAATTGACCATTGGTTGAGGAGCAGTTGTTGACGGTCGTCATTGGTCGTCGCGGGAGGTTCCCGACTTGGGCCCCGGACATCGCACGCCGGGCGTCCGGCCGTGCTGTCGGAGGCGGCTTGTATCCTGCACGCATTCGACGATCAAACGATCACGGATACGGGCATGCGGGCATGCGGGCACGGGGCGGGCGTCCAGGGGCGGGAGCGCGGGGATTTCGATGAGTGACGCACATCCGATACAAAGCCATAGACCGGGCCTCTCGGTCGGCGCGCGCATCATCGCCGTGGTCGTCCTCGTCGCGATCGGGGCCGTCAGCGCCTGGCTCCAGCACGACGCTCCCGGCCGGAGTGCGGAGCCGCGTACGGAGTTCACCGCGAACAACCCGCCCGCCGGTCTGCCCACCGCGCTCACCACCGGCCAGCACCTCCACTGGTCCGACTGCACCTCGCCGCCCACCGCGCGCACGGGCTACGACTGCGCCACCATGAAGGCCCCCCTCGACTACCGGAAACCGGACGGCAGGACGATCGACGTCGCCCTGATCCGCCGCAAGGCCACCGGCCCGAACGCCCGGCGCATCGGCTCGCTCGTCCTCAACTTCGGCGGCCCCGGCGTGTCCGGCGTGAGCGGACTGCCCGAATCCCTCAACGAGTACGAACCGCTCCTCGACCGCTACGACCTGGTCTCCTTCGACCCGCGCGGCGTCGGCGCCACCATCCCCGTGCGATGCGGGAAGACCGCGGACGACACCGGCTACGACGGGGCCGAGGCCTGCGCCGAGCACTTTGGGGCGCTCCTCCCGTACATCGGCACCTCGCACACCGCGCGCGACCTCGACCTGATGCGCTACCTCCTCGGCGACGAGCGGCTGCACTACTTCGGCGTCTCGTACGGAACGGCGCTCGGCGCGGTCTACGCCCACCTGTACCCGTCGCACGTCGGACGGCTCGTCCTCGAAGCGTCCGTCGATCCGACCGAGGACCTCGACGAGGAGCAGGTGTCGCAGGTCAAGGCGGTCCAGGCGGCGTTCGACCGGTTCGCCGCGCACTGCGCGGCCCGTATCCGCCACTGCCCGACCGGCGACGGGCCCGAGGAGGCCGCGCGGCGCATGGCGCGCCTGGCCGACCGCCTGGAGAAGAAGCCCGCCCCGGCCGGCGCCGGAAGGAACCTCGACGCCGACGACCTCGCGTTCTCCGTCAGCGACCATCTCCGCCTCGGCACGGACGGCTGGGCGCCGCTCGCCAAGGCCCTCACCGCGCTGATCGACCACAACGACGGCCGTCCGCTGATCAAGGACCCGGACGACATCGGCTCCGCCGACCGCGCGGCGAGCCCGCGCGACAGCATCCGCGCCGCCCTGATTGCGATCACCTGCGCGGACTCCAGCCTGCGCCCCGGCTTCGAACGCCTCGACCGGGACGCGGCCCGCGTCAAAGCCGCCTCACCCGTCTTCGGCGCGGCCTGGTCCAGCGGCGTCTACCTCTGCTACGACTGGCCGTTCGACGGCGAGCGCGCCACGCTCCAGGTGAACGCCGACGGCGCTGCTCCCGTCCTGGTGGTCGGCGGCACCGGCGACCCGACCACCCCCTACCCCGGCGCCCGCCACATGGCCCGCGCCCTGGGCGACGGCGTCGGCGTCCTCCTGACGGCCGAGGAGGAGGGCCACGGCACATACCCGCAGAACCGCTGCGTCACGGAGACGGTCGACCACTACCTCCGCACGGGCCGCACCCCGGCCCCGGGGACGGTGTGCCGGGGCAGCATGTCCTGAGGCTCGTACGGATCCGCCGGGCGGCTCAGCAACAGCGCGGGCGTTAGCACGTGAATGGCGCAGCGGCCCCCACCGGCCGGAAACGACAGAGGCCCAGATCACCGGCTTCACACCGGCTGACCTGGGCCTTGTTCGTGTCCTGAGACTGGTGGGCGCGGACGGTTTCGAACCGCCGACATCCGCCTTGTAAGGGCGGACGTGGTCGGTGACATGTTCGCCCAGGTCACTACGGCCCTTGCGGCAGCCCAGGCGAACGGCGCATCTCGACTGCGGCGAGCCGTCGTTGACCGTGGTTGACCGCACGATGTGGCACGGCTGTGGCACGTTCCGAACGACCGAGGGTCTAGAAGGCACTTTGCGGGTAGAGCGTCCACCCTCGGCTGACCTGCCTCTCCCTACGCCCGGCCGCTCTCCGAAGAGCACCGAGAGCGCGACGATCCGTGACAGAGTCGGCGGTGGTGCAGCCTGCGTCCCGCCTTGCGGGGTTCCATGAGCGATCCATTAGCACTACGGTGCCGCTCGTGAACTGGGGGACACAGATCAGCACGGTCATCGGCGCCATGCTGGGCATCGGTGCCACCTTGCTCGTCGATCGCGTGCGGTACCGCCGTGATCATGCGAGCCGTGTTCAGGATGTACGACGAGATCTCTACACCAGGTACCTCACGGCCCTGACCGAGAGTTCATCCTCCTTGCGGCTGATCATCCTGAGGGAGGCTGACCCAACTGTTCGCTACCAGGCCGCTTTGGATGCCTTTCGAGACTCCTCGGTGCTCATGCGGCGCTATGAAATCAATCTGCAGGCACCGCCGGCAGTCAAGGAGAAGTCGGATCGCGTGTACCGACTCTTGCGTCAGTGGCGAGACCTGCTCGACACAAGGCCGGACCTCTCCTTGACCTCAGCGGAGTACATCGAAGCTCTTGATCAGTTCCACGAAGCACGCAAGGACCTTCAGGCGGTAATGCGCGAAAACCTCTGACACAGGGCACCGTTGGCCCGCGATCAGTGGAGCCTGGCTGGTGGGGCGCCGTTCATCGCTTGCCGACCGTGCCGCGCCCCTGACACAGGCTTTGAAGTCTGGCCTCATCCTTATCAGGTCGATCACAGGGTCCTATCAGCGTCGCTCAACCGGCCCTACGTCCCGCTCGATCGTCCATTGAGGTCCCGCGCCGACCGCTCGTGTTCGTGCCTGTTGGTGTCAGCCGCTGATGTCAGCCGGGCCGCACAGTGCCCAAGGTCCCTCCAGGCGTGACCATCCGGCGCCCCTTGCAATCGGTACTCAGGTACAGGTTTACCGTCGGAGGTGTCCCAGAGAGGGGACGTGATGACGGGAGTGAGCGCGATGACAGAGCTGGGCTGGGTACCGCAGTCGTGCACGCTGCCGACCGAGGAGCAGCCGTTGCGGCTGGCTGAGTGGGATGCCCTGTTCGCCACGCAGGTCACGGCGCCTATGCGGCTGGAGCCGCTGCGGGTTCGGCTGGAGCTGCCCGGTGGAGCGGAGTGCGAGGAACGGACGCGGGACCTGGCGGAGCGGGAGAACGGTTGCTGCTCGTTCTTCGGCTTCACGGTCACCGGTACCTCGGCCGCGGTTGTACTCGATATCTCGGTGGGTCAGGAACATGAGGCCGTGCTGAACGCTCTGGCGGCACGGGCGGGCGCCGCAGTCGCCTCTCAGGAACTGCAGTGAGCGGCGCAGACCTGCGCAGTGGCCAGGTCGCCGATGCCGCCGGGGTGAACATCCAGACCCTGCGCTATTACGAGCGCCGCGGGCTGCTCGCCGAGCCGGATCGAAGCCCCGGAGGTCACCGCCTGTACGGGGGTGAAGCGGTGACCACGCTGCGCATAATCAAGGCTGCTCAGCGCCTGGGCTTCACGCTGGACGAGGTGGCCGAGCTGCTGGAGACCGGACGCCACCGCCACGGCCGCCCCGTCGCGGGCTTGCAGGAGCGTGCGGCGGCCAAGCTCGCCGAGGTCGACGCGAAGATCGCGGACCTGACCACGATTCGCACCGCGCTGGTCACGGCCGTCGAGGCCGGGTGCGATGACCTGACCGAGTGCGCGGCGAATGCCTGCTGCCCGATCCCCTTCACCGACCTAGCCGAGGAGAACCGCAATGCCGGCCCCTGCTGCTGATCCCCGCCCGCCCCGGACCACCAACGCGCTGGCGAGCCTAGCCGGGCTGGCCTGCCTGGCGTGCTGCCTGCTGCCCGTCCTCATCACCGCAGGCGTGGTGGGCGCGGGAGCCTCCGCGATCGTGGGATGGCTGCCCGCCATCGCCATCACCCTGGCCGCCCTGGCCGGAGTGACCTGGTGGGCCATCCAGCGACGCCCCTCGTGCTCCTGCGCTCCGTCGACCGGAAGCGACGCTGGCTGCGGGTGCGGGAACCGTACGCACCCGGCGAAGATCACAGACTCTAGTGCTGGGTAGGGTCCCGATCCATGGTCGTCGCCCGCTCCCTTGCTCTGTTCGCCGTCGCTGCCCTCTTCGAAATCGGTGGGGCCTGGCTGGTGTGGCAGGGCATCCGCGAGCACAAGGGCTGGATCTGGGTCGGCGCCGGCGTCATCACCCTCGGGCTGTACGGCGTCGTGGCCACCTGGCAGAGCGATGACAACTTTGGCCGCATCCTCGCCGCCTACGGCGGGATCTTCGTCGCCGGATCGATCGCCTGGGGCATGATCGCCGACGGATACCGCCCCGACCGCTGGGACGTCATCGGCGCTCTGGTCTGCCTCGCCGGAATGGCTGTGATCATGTACGCCCCACGTAACCACTGATCGGGGCGCGGTACTGGCGTCATCCCCGGTGTACCGGGCGCTCTAGTCTGTCGCATCAGAGCGAGCGGGGACGGGCTGGGCGAGGCGGGCCATCAGGTGAACTGGGAGCTGGGTGCGGCCGGGCTGGCGGTCGGGATGCTGATTGCCGTGGTGACTGCGCCGGTTGGAGTGTCCGGGGCGGTGTTCCTGCTGCCGGTGCAGCTCAGCGTCTTCGCCGTGCCGAACCCGTCCGTCACGCCCACGAATCTGCTCTACAACGTGGTGGCGGGACCCGGCGCCCTGCTCCGCTACCGACGCGACGGCGCCCTGCGGGGACCGCTCGTGCGCCGACTGCTGCTGGGTACCCTGCCCGGCGTCGTCCTCGGAGCGGTCATCCGCGTATTCGCCCTTCCGGGTCCGAACATCTTCCGCCTCCTGGTCGCCGCCCTGATGCTGCCGCTCGGCACCTGGCTCATCTTCCGGACCCTGCGCCCTGAGCCTCCGGAGGCCCGACGCCCTGAGCCTGCCCCGAGGACAGTCACCGGCCTGGCCCTTGTGGTCGGGGTCGTGGGCGGCATCTACGGCATCGGTGGCGGCTCGATCCTCGGCCCCGTCCTCGTCGGCCGCGGCGTCCCTGTCTCCCAAGTCGCCCCCGCCGCGCTCGCCTCCACCTTCGCGACCTCGCTGGTCGGCGCCTCCACCTTCGCCCTGCTGTCCCTGACCCAGAGCGGCAGCATCGCCCCCGACTGGTTCCTCGGCCTGAGCTGCGGTCTGGGCGGCCTCATCGGCGGCTACCTCGGAGCCCGCATCCAACCGCGCCTACCCGAGAACCTGCTCCGCCTGCTCCTTGGCACACTGGCGGCCGGACTCGGCACCCTCTATGCGATCAACGCCCTGCACTGATCTGCCACCTCAACCTCTCACGGCGCCTGCACTTGAGGACGGCACCTCTCGAACTCGGAACTTGAGCGCACCGGCCAGGACCCAGCTTTGAGAACCCCTTTCGGGGGGCGGCATTTGAACCCACGACCTCTTCGTCCCGAACTCTCGGCCGAGAGGTCACTGAGGTCTGCCGGGCTGGTCAGTCGGGGTCTTGCGGCTGCTGTCGGTCACCTAGGGTCGGGAGGGTTGCTGTACTTCACTGCTGTACGCCAGGAAGGGCCCTGCTTGGATCGGCCCATGATTTCTGTTGGCACCCCGGACGAGACGCAAGAGAAAGCAGAGCTTGCGGTCTGGTTCGGCGGAGCGTCCTTGGCGTTCTGGTTCTGCTGTCCGTTCTGGATACTGGTCAGCTTCGTCGCGCTGCCTCTGGCGCTCGTTGGCCTGGTGCGGGCCTTTGTCGAGTACAGCGCATCAAAGTCGGGGCGAGCGAACAGGACGCGAGCCGTAGCAGGTGGCGTGTTGTCCCTCTTGGGGGCGGCAGCGGCGATCACCTACATGATCTTTCTGGCCACCCATCCTGATCTTCCCGTCCAGGGGTAGCCGCCTCATGGCGGCCTGTTCGATGCGGGTTAGGCGGACGAATAGACCCACCGCTTTAGGAGCGAGGTTGGGCGATCCCAGGCGTGACCTGCGGATTCCCTGGCTTGGGAACAGGTCGGCGGTATTGCCCTGGCAACCCCCGACACCCCGTGAGCCCCCGTGCGTTCTGGCACGAGAGTGGCACGGCCCGGGACCGTGATCCCCTGGAGGACCTCAAGGTCGCCCCTTTTTGAATCGGCACTCAGTCCCGTGCGAGCCATCTCTTGACGTTATCGGCCTCATCCGTCGTGAGTTCGCCGTTCCTGAGCATGAACTGGGCAAACTTCCTGATCGCTGAAGCGCGGTGAGGACGCGGCACCGCCAAAACCGACAGGTCCTCCTGGTTCTTCGTTCCGACGATGATGACGTCCCCCGTCGGAGACATCGTGGCAAGTCCTTCCAACGCGGGCCCGTTGATGGTCTCCCTGTTGGAGCCGGCAACGGTCCATTGCGCCTGGAGCCGCACTCGCGCCCAGTAAAGGTCACTGTCGTATGGTTCGTCGTCGTGCAGATTGACCATGAGGAGGAACTCTCCGCTCTCCCCGAACAGCCCGAATCGCGATGCCAGACCAAACCAGGCGTCGTCGACCTCCTGGAGAGGATCGGGACTGTCGTATGCGACGACGATGTCGACGCGCCCGTCTTGCGGTCCACATGACGTTGCATGAGCCGCTTGGGGCGGACAGGAGGTCACCGTTCGCTCGACAGCGAGCAGAGTGACCCCCGACGAGGCAAGTATCCTGGACAGTTCCTCAAACGTCTTCAGGGCTGCCTCCCAGCAGAAGCGTGCGAATTCGAACTGCACGAGCTTCCCACAAGCGTGGCCCCAGAACGCCGTTCGCTTTCCTGCCACAGTGACGCCAAGGCGAACGGCATTCTCGGGTCCCGTCTCCTGGACCGCCTCTTCGGGGAGTGACCGCTCAAGCCGAGTCAAAAGGACCGCCCTTCGGGCGCCCACTCGCCATGGGAGCTCCCGCACGCGGGCGTCTACTGGGTAGCGGGTAGTGGGGTCCCCAGTAGAAACGCCCCAGTAGAGGCCTCGGAGCGCCCTGACTGGGGTGCCTACTGGGTAGTGGGGTGCCGTCCCTCATTACCCAATGGCCCCGCCAGGCCCGCTCTCTGGAGACACCCAGGGTGTTTTCGGCGGGATGTATGAGAGCCAGTGGAACGGCGGATTCTGGAGCCACGTTGGGCCATCCGCGAGGAGAATGGACAACGGCACAGCACCATGATCGGCGGCGGAAACGGGAGCCGCCCCTATCGGGTGACTTCGGTCAGCCCGGTTTGCATGCGGGAGTGTCTGTGGCGGGGATGTGGCCTTGAGCAGGTAGCTCGTGGGCCCCGGGCCCTGCCGGTCCGTGTCCCTGACAGGCGCGGTCGGGGAGGGCCCGGCCTCGTTCTGCCGTGGCGAGTAGTGGGTCGGAGGTCCTAGGTCGGGCTTACGTCTCCAGCCCGTTACGCCACCGTGGCGCCCTGCCTACTATCCATGTCATGGATACGACAGGGACTCTGGATGAGGCGCTTGAACGACTGCACAACTCGGGGCCCGAGCGGCTTGGACGGCTCACCAATCACGCGCCGATGGCCGTCGAGGCCCTCGCTACTCACGGACAGGCACATTCGGTGCACCGCTGGCTCGACCTGTACGCACGCAAGCTTGAGGAGTTCCCGTCCCGTGTCGAGCCAGTCACGGACGGCAGTTGGTTTTCCGCGCTTGGCGATCCGCGTCGCGCGGCCGACTGGATTGGCTACTTCGAGCGCGAGATCGCCGAGCGTCCGTGGCGCGAGGTGCTCACTCAGTGGTGGCCCCGTCTTCTGCCCGGCATGTACGGCGGCTCGACACATCCGGTGATTCGGGTGGGCCACGCCGTGCGCACATTGCTGTCCGGCGAGGTGACCGAACCTCGTCTGGCTGAACTTGCTCACGGTCTCGGCTACTGGGCCGCGCGCCACCGCACCGTCGCGGTTCTTGCCCCGCTGCCCGGCGCCGACAGCGCAGCTGCCGCCCTCGACACGATATCGCCCATCGCCATACAGGACGGTGGCTTCTCCACCCGACTCAACCGCGTCACGGCCCTGCCAGTGTGGGCGGCCTCGGTAACGGAACCGAGCGACGCATACCGCCACCTCGCCGAACTGGTGCGGGCGGCAACACACCGATATGCCACCCACGGCCACGGCGAGGAAACGATGCTGGTCCACGCGGCCACGGCTCCCAACGCTGTCCTGCGCACCCTGCCCGCGCTCCCCCACGCCCTGTGGCTATCGAGCCTGCGGGCAGCCTGGACGGCCTCCGCGGCAGTGACCGCGATGTACGCACCGGCCACCTCGGTTGCATACGCCCCGCCCGGCACCTTCACTCCCGAAGAGGTTTTTGAACGCGCCTTGGCGCACGGCGATGAACACGTCATCAAGCTGACAGATACAGCCCTCGATGTCGGCGATGAACCGGCCCTTGCGGCGGCTTTGCGTTCCATGGAGCTGAGCGCCCCGTTGGGATGAGCGCAACCGCCTGCACCGGGTGCGGAGGTGCATGCCACGGACATCACCGTTTCTTGCTCTGGCGTTCGTCCTGAGTGGCCTGGTAGCGGTAGGAGTCGGTGCCGGTCTGGATGAGCGTGCAGCGGAAGGTGATCCGGTCGGCGATGGCCGCGCAGAGCCGGGGGTCTCCGAAGGTCTTGTCCCACTCGGCGAACGGGGAGTTGGTGGCCACGGCGGTCGCCTTGCACTCCTCCCGCTCGGTGCACGTGGTGCAACAGCTCAAGCTAAGCCTGAGCAAGGCCGTGTTCGCGCCCCCGAAGGGCGGCAAGCTCCGTGACGTCCCTCTCTGCCCGACCCTGTGGCAGAGTCGCTACAGGAGCACATCAAGCGGTTCCCGCCTGTGGAAATCAAGCTCCCGTGGATGCGAGCGAACGGCCAGCCGGTGACCCGGCGCCTCATCTTCACGGGCCCCAATGGTGGGCACGTCTGGCGTACGTCGCTGAACGAAGACCACTGGAAGCCCGCGCTCGCCAAGGCCGGCGTCATCCCCAAGGCCAAGAGCCGCGAGCACGCCGCCGCTCGGGAGCACGGCATGCACGCGCTCCGGCACTTCTACGCGTCCGTGCTTCTGGATGCCGGGGAGAGCATCAAGGCCCTCGCGGAGTACCTCGGGCACTCCGACCCGGGCCTGACGTTGAAGGTGTACGCGCACCTCATGCCGAGCAGCCGGGACCGGGCCCGGAAGGCTCTCCGGCCGCAAGATCACGAGGGCTGAGGTTCCAGAGATGTTCCACAGCATGAAAATGCCCCCGATCTGCGCCGTTAACGCAGGTCGGGGGCGTGATCACATTCTCTACTTCTTCTTGCCCTGGGTCTTGCCGGAGATCTTGGTGAGCTGGGTTTTTGCTGGTCAGGAGCAGTGGCCTCGTGCTCCTGGTGGTCGTCGTTGGTCATCAGTGGCCACTGTTGAGCGACGTCGGACGGCCCAGAGACGGCCCAGCAAACGCCATCATGAGCGTCGGTCTACAGCATTACGCAGTGCTTCGAGCCAACCGGTAAGGAGCCACCGAAGACGCCATAGCCAGCCTCTCCGCCTTCCGTGCGGCTGCAGGACCGGACTTGGCAGCGTGCGGGAAGGCCGGCGCGGAGTACGGACGCTTCTGCGCCGCGGACTGCCACCGCCATGCAGATGGCAGTAACCGTTCCACCCGGCCGAGTTTCCGCACGCTCGCCCCCGCAGTGTCACACCGGCACAACGCCCCATGAGCGGAGTCTCGCAGAGCCCGCACGACCAAATCCGCCGACGGAGACAACTGCTCACGACAGCTACTCAGATCCATCCCTTGAGCTATCAGCTTGGGAAGCTGCGGTCCTTTGCGGGCAGTTCAGGCGCTGACCTGGTCGGACCGATGGGTGCAGCCTTGACGGTCTCGGCCGCTTTCACCGTGTTTTCCCGCTGTTCCCCGCACGATCTGGTGCGGTTGTGGTGCGGGCTGCGCTGTGACAGCTTCCGGACAGCTACCTCGCCGGACTCCGCCTGTGCGCGTCGATGATCTGGATCAAAGACCTCACCCAGGGCGCTGATTGATCACGAACTCGATACGTTCTCCAGGTACGCGGCCTGGGCGGAGGGCTGGGTGTCTGTTCCCAGCCACTCGCAGAACAGGATGGTGGCGTCGTCCTGGAGCTGTCCGTGGTGGTGGTCCAAGACGGCGTGGATGACGCGGCGAAGAGTCTCGGGAACGGGTAGCCCGTCGGCGTGGCACCGGATGAGGAGTTCCACGAACCGGGCGAGGCCGAATTCCGAACCTCCCGCTCGTCGTGCTTCGGTGATGCCATCGGTATACAGCACGACCCGGTCGCCGGGTTCCAGCTGTTCGCGGCACAGATGCACAGGCAGGCCGAGGTCGATGCCCATGGGGAGGGCAGGCTCGCACCGCAGCCGACTGTTCCAGCGGCCGCCCCGGATGATCAGGGGCAGGTGGTGGCCGCGGTTGACGAAAGTGAGCAGACCGGTGGCGGCGTTCAACTCTGCAAGGATGCCGGTGGCGTAGCGCTGGTGGTGGAACTGCTCGATCAGGTCGGCCTCGATCCGTTCGCTGGTCTCGACCAGATCGCATCCATGGCGTCGGGAGTTGCGGCAGGTGGCCATGGCCAGGTTCGCAGTAAGCCCTGCCGCGGTGTCGTGGCCCATGGCGTCGAAGATCGACAGATGGACGTGGGTTCCGGCCGTCGCGTAGTCGTAGGCGTCGCCACTGACTTCATAAGCGGGCTCCAGTGCTGCCGCGATGACAACCCGGCCGTCGGCATAGGCGTGCGGCGGCATGAGATTCCACTGCATCTCCGCGCCGACGGCCATGGGCGCGGTCCGCGTGAGCCGGGCGTAGGAGTCGCTGCGGTCCCGCTTGCTCGCGACGACCAGGGCAGTGAGTGCGGCCAAGGCATCGGCGTCCTCGCGCACCATATCGTCCTCACGAGAGGTGCAGACCTTCATCACCCCGAAGCGTTCCATGCCGTTCAGTACCGGAACCCACCAGGCGCGGACACCATCGTCATTTACAGGTCCCGCAGGGAGGATCTCCCCAGTCTGGTAGGTACGTCCCGCCAAGGTGCCGTCGATCCGCAACTCCGCCGGGTCATCCCCGGGATCCTCGCCGGCATCCGGTCCTTTGCCGGTGAGCAGCCGCAGGCACCGCAGCTCCAGGTCCGACAGGTACACGAGCACAGTCGGGAATCCTGCGGGAGCGGCGCAGCGGTCCAGGGACTCGGGCAACGACTCCAGGGGCGCGAGGTGGCTGGTCTCCAGCAGGTCGACCAGCATTCGACGTACCGGGCCGTCCCACGTTGTCATCCGGGCACCGCCGATCCTGGGCGCACACGCCAACCGTTGGCTCCAGTCTTGCGGCCGAAGCCGCGCCACGCACCTCCGAGCAATTCGGAGGCGCCCCGTGCCGTACCGCGCAGCAGCCACGTGCGAGCACAGCGAGCTACCAAGGATCGCGCGACCGTAGACCGTTCCTTACATCACTATCCGTGACACCGGCAGGTGGCTGAACGATTGCTTCTGGTACTGAATACGGCCTCTGACGAAGTGCGGCGCTGCGCCGAAACTCGCCGGGGAGCTGCACGTTCGCTGTCCTTGACTGTCGTCGGCGGCCACCTCGGACGGCCCGGAGACAATTCCGGGACCGCCGTGTTTCCCGTTGCCTGGACCCCCTCGATGCGAACTATGGGCGCGACGGTTGTTGAGGTCTGCCGGGCTGGTGAACCGGTCGCCAAGCGCTGGTGGAGGTCGGCTGCGGTCATGCTGGTTGCTGTACTTCGCTGCTGTACAGCAACCAGTTTGGAAGATCGCGTTTGTGAGTGCGGCCGACCTGCGACCGCGCCGCACGCGACCTGCCAGCACCCGAATGCATCAGCGGCGTTCGTCGGCCTGGGATGCCCGGTTGCGTAGGGTGACCGAAGAGCCGGGCAGGCGAGTGAACCGGCCCCGGACGCGGGAAGGGTCGTGCGGTGGGCGAGGCTGAGCACGGGGACGTTCCGAACGGCGGTAAGCCGGACGCGGCAGCGAGCCCGGTCAAGCAGTCGGGCGCCCGCAGGTGGCTGCACATTCTTGGCGCTGTCGTGGTGGCGATCGTGCTGCCGGTCGCGGTGGCCGGGATCGTTGCCGGGCAACTGGGTGCCCGGGCTGTGTTCCTCGGACTGCTCCTCGGCGTTGTCGGGGCGAAGCTGGGCGGAACCCGTCGCATGCTGTACCTCGCCCCCGCGGTGGGGGTCGCGGTCGGCCTGGGCTCGTTCACCGCCTACGACTGGTGGTGGGTGGCGCTCCTCGCGGTGACCGGCGCCGTCGTGGGGGCGGGGATCGGCTTCGGCTGGTTCCCGCCGCTGCTGACGCTCGCCTTCGCTGCCACATTCGCGGCACCGACGCCGTCCGGCACCGACGCGCTGATCTCCGGCATCATGGCCGCCCTCGGTGTGGGCTACGGCATCGTGATCGCCCACCGCTTCGGCACCGCCCCCGTCGTCGAAGGCGACCGCCTGCCCGCCGGGGTGGCCGCCGTGGTGGCGCTCGTGTTCGGCGTCGCCCTCGGTGCCGGGGCCGCACTCGGGGTCGCACTCGGGTGGACCGAGCCCTACTGGGTGCCGGAGCCGATCATCATCCTCGCGCTGTACATCGTCACAGGAAAACGCGACCGGATCCGGGGCAAGGCCATCGGCACCGCAGTCGGTATCGCCGCCGCCCTGCCCGTGGCGATCCTCGCCCCGTCCGTCTGGGTCACCTCGGCTATCGCCACCGCTGCGTTCATCGCCGCTCTCACTCAGGCCGACAAGTACTGGCTGATGTACGGCCTCTACACCTTCGCCCTCGTCCTCGCACTCGCTTCCCCCGGCCAGGTCGCCGTTGAGGCCGAGCACCGGGGCTTCGAAATCCTCGCCGGCGTCGCCATCCTCGTCATCGGCCTCGCCGTCGTCCACGCCATCGGCAACCGCCTCCTGCGGCAAAGCCCACAACCCGAACTCGCAACCGGCAATCACAGCATCTGACGGCTGCCCACACCTCGCTCACCCCTGCGGACCCCAGTTCCCCGTGAGTTTCTGTCCGTTCTGGCACGAGAGTGGCACGGCTCGGAGACCGTCCAGCATCTCGCCTGCCGAGGGCTGACAACGGCGAGAGGTTGGCTCCGAGACTTTGGGCGGGAGCTGCCATGGGGCGAGTGATCATGGCCCCGTAAGCTCATCGCGAGTCGGGCAGTCTGTGGACCTGCCCGTTAAAGCACGACGTTGGGGCCATGATCTTCGAGGCTCGCCCCATGGTGGCTGCCTAAAGTCTCGGAGCCAACCGCCCCATCAGCGTGTTTACCGTTCTCGACTCGGGCCCGCACTCGCTGCGGCCCAGGGCTTGGCCCCGGCGCCGAAGGCGCAGAGGGGCCAAAGCCCAAGGGCCAGCCCGCGCTCGCGCGGGCACTTGATGAAGTAGAGAAA
The DNA here is from genome assembly GCF_036226925.1 of Streptomyces sp. NBC_00659. NCBI lineage: Bacteria > Bacillati > Actinomycetota > Actinomycetes > Kitasatosporales > Streptomycetaceae > Streptomyces > Streptomyces sp. NBC_00659. The sequence continues at coordinate 3,235,195 of NZ_CP109031.1, forward strand.
GTTCTATCCCTTGGGCTGGCTGCGCTCAGCGCGGTACTCGTCCAGCAGGCTGAAGAACAGCTCGACCGCTGGTGTGTTGGAGGCCTCGGCCTCGCGCTCGATCTCAGCTGCCCATCCCAGGGAGCTGTGCCTATCCAGCCGCTTCCACAGCCACTCGGCGAATGGCCCCTGGCAGCCAGGGTTCCAGAAGTCGAAGTCCTCTGCGGTGCCGTGCACTGCCAACGCGACTCGGTATCCGACAAGCATGGAGTCGAGATGCTGCAGGGAACTGTCAGGCAGCCACATCCCGGGGCGCAGGCGGACCTCGTCAAGGAAGTCGTGTACGTCGCCCAGCTCGGTCAGCTGCCTCGGCTTCTGCCGTGTTCCATCTGGTGCAGTCATCGGGGCACCTTAGCGGCGCAGCAGTTGCTTGCCATCGTGGCTCCGCACGTGCGGGCCGTTGCCGTCCAAGGCGTCTAGGAGCCGGATCGCGAAGACCTCGGCCATGCGCTCACTGACCTCTTCGGGCGTGAGCCAGTCAACCGCGGTCGATTCGCTGGACGTGCGCTCGGTGCCCCCGGAGGGCTTGCACCGGAAGACCAAAGCGACGACGCCCCTGGTCGTGTTCTTGTAGACGCCGGTGAGCTGGTCCACCTCGACGTGAATGCCCGTCTCCTCCAGGACCTCGCGGGCGACGCCGGCCTCGGGGGTCTCGTTGAGTTCGAGTACGCCGCCGGGGAGCTCCCAAGTGCCGTTGTCCGCGCGGCGGATCGCCAGGAGTCGGCCGTCCTCACCGATCACCACTCCAAGGGGCGCCGCCGCCGCTTCGGGTCCGTGCGCAAGCTGCCCTCCGGGCGCTTCCAAGCCCGCTACCGGGGCCCGGACGGTTTGATGCGGACGGCTGACGCGACCTTCGCGACGCAGACCGATGCGGACCGCTAGCTGGTCAGGCAAGAGGCCAAGATCCTTGACGGTGACTGGAAGAACCCTGACGTGAAGATCGCGTTCGGCGACTTCGCGGCGTCCTGGTTCAAGGATCGTGGCTACGCGGCCACCACGCGTGAGCGCAACGCGGGCGTCCTCAACCGGCACATCCTGCCGACGTTTCGCGCGGTCCCCCTGCGGGAGATCACCACGCCGCAGGTACGGCGCTGGCGTACCGACCTGCTCGATGCCGGGGTCGGGCCGGCCACCCTCTCCAAGGCGTACCAAGTGCTCCGGGCCATCCTGAACACGGCCGTGGATGACGAGCTGATCGAACGCAATCCGTGCCGGGTCAAGGGCGCGGGCACGGTCACCCACACCGAGCGGCCGTTCCTCTCCGTACCCGAGGTGTACCGGCTCGCCGATGCGGTCCCGCCTCGCTGCCGCGCCCTGGTGCTCCTCGCCGCGTTCGCCGCGCTCCGCTTCGGTGAGCTGGCCGCGCTCCAGCGCCGGGACGTCGACCTGGAGGCCCGTACCGTCTCCGTCCGCCGCTCGTACGCCGAGACCCGGACGCATGGCCTGACGGTCAAGGCTCCCAAGAGCGCGGCGGGCGTCCGCACCGTGGCGTTCCCGGCCTCGCTCGTGCCCGAGCCGGCGCACCACCTGGCCGAGCACGCGGAGGCCGCCGAACCGGGCTCGTCTTCGTCGGGGCCCGCGGTGGTGTCCTGCGGCGGAACAACTTCCGGCGGATCTGGCTCCGCACGCTCGCCTCGACCGGTCTCGGTGACGTCCACTTCCACGATCTCCGGCACACCGGGAACACCCTCGCGGCGACCGGCGGCGCCACGACCCGTGAGCTGATGCAGCGCATGGGCCACTCGTCGGTGCGGGCCGCGCTGGTCTATCAGCACCTCGTCAACGGACGCGACCACCAGATCGCCGACTACGTGGACGGTCAGATCAGGAAGGTGCGGCGCCCTCCGCGCGGTCCATCTGGCACGTGAGTGGCACGACAGCCCCCACCGACCGGAAACGACAGAGGCCCAGATCACCGGCTTCACACCGGCTGACCTGGGCCTTGTTCGTGTCCTGAGACTGGTGGGCGCGGACGGTTTCGAACCGCCGACATCCGCCTTGTAAGGGCGGCGCTCTACCGCTGAGCTACGCGCCCAGGACGATTCGACAGCCTACATGGCCCGGGGGGATACCCCGCAAACCCGTATCGGGCGAGCGGGTGGCGGGGGGACGAAGGCTCGGGGTGACGGGGCCCGCCAGGTCGGTCCGTGGCGGGGGCCACGGGGGCTCGGGGCCCGTGGTCCGGGGGTTATCCCCACCTTTCATTCGGGAGCGGCCCGGATCGTCCAGGGCTCCGTGGGTGCCTACCGTCGAAGATGCTTCGCCGACCGGCTCCGGTCGAGGTGTCCAGGTGTCCAGGTGTCCAGGCATCCGGGATCCCGCATCCGGGCTCGACGTTTGCGAAGTTCCGACCGACCGTCCCAGGGGGAGATCGTCATGGCCCGCACGCGCACCCGCGGCACCAGCAGGAACCGTACCCACAGCCCCACCCGCGCCACCCGCCCCGCCGCCCTCACCGCACTCGCGCTCGCGCTCGTCGCCGGTGTCAGCGCGTGCGGGGCGTCCGCGGGGGACGACAAGGAGCCCGAGACGCGGTCCTTCGGGCTGCACGGGCGGACCCTGACCGTCGACTCGGACGACTCCGCGCTCGATCTGGTGGTGTCGGACTCTGCCGAGGCCGGTGAGGTCCGGGTCACCCGGTGGTTCCAGGGGCACGTCACCCTCGGCGGGGACCCCGAGGTCACCTGGGGCATGAAGGGCGGCGACCGGCTGGTGCTGCGGATGAAGTGCTCGGGTGTCGTCGCCGACTGCTCGGCCCGGCACCGGATCGTGGTGCCGCGCGGGGTGGCCGTCAAGGTGGAGGACGGGGACGGGTCGGTGAGCGCGCAGGGCTTCGAGGAAGCGCTGAGCATTCGTACGGCGGACGGTTCGGTGCGGGTCAGCGACTCCTCGGGAGCGCTGGATCTGCGCAGCGGCGACGGCTCCATCCGGGCCGTCGGCGTGGACGCCCGCAGCGTGCGGGCCCGTACCGACGACGGCTCGGTGCAGCTCGAACTCGGCACCGTGCCGGACCTGGTGGACTCCCGCAGCGGCGACGGCTCCGTCTCGATCGTGCTGCCCCGGGCCGCCTACCGGGTGACGGCCGGGAGCGGTGACGGCTCGGTCCACGTGGACGTGCCTCGCGACGGTTCCAGCTCCCACCGGGTCTCCGCGCACACCGACGACGGAAAGATCACGGTACGAACAGCGAACTGACCGGCCCGTGTGTTCGTCTTCAACCGGTGGGAGAATGACAGCCGGGCTAGGCGGATGACAGCACGGGAGAGGGATGTGACGGCGACACCTTCGCGGCCGTACTCGCCGTTCGCGGGACCCGCGCGGCCTGCACACCCACACCCACACTCGCCCGGCTTCCGGCGGGGCCGCCCGTCGGCACGGTCGGGGCGCCCCCCTCGTACGTACGTCGCTGTCCGTGACGTTCTCACGCTCGTCGCTCTACCCCTGCTGGCCGCCCTCGCGCTGCCCGCGGCCTTCGCGGGAGGCGGCACCCGGCGCTGGTTCGGCGGGCGGTCCGAGAGCCAGCGGGCCGAGGCGCAGGCAGCCAAGGACGCCGCGGCGGCGGCGTTCTACGAACTCGACACCGCCCAGCGCGACCTGCGGATCTCGATCGAGACCATCACGGCCGTGGACGACTCGCCGGCCGCCCGCCGCGTGGTCTCCGACTTCGCGGCGCTGGGACAGCGGATCGACGAGGCCAGCCAGAAGTACATCACCGCCGTCGACGCCCACGATCTCGACCGGGACGAGCTGGAGGCGTCGGTCGCGGAGCGGGCCCGCGCCGAACTCGTCGCCGCGAAGGACGAACTCGGCCGTGTGAAGGCCGATCTGGACCGGTTCGAGCAGAGCCTCGGGCCGCTGCTCGGCAAGGCCGAGACCCAGCTCGCCCGGCTGGCCCCGGCCGTCGAACGTGCCCGCCAGGCACTGATCGCCGCGTCCAACGCCCTCGATTCCGTACGGCAGTCCGGGCTGAAGGCCGACGATCTCGCCGCCCGGCTCGCCGCTCTCGGCCCCGAGCTGACCAAGCTCAACCAGGGGGCCGGGCAGCACGGCGTGCCGGAGACGCTGGAGCGGGCCGAACGGGTGTCGCGCGAGGCCGAGGCGGTGCGCTCGGAGGCGGAGCGGCTGCCGGAGCGGGCCGCGGAGATCGACCACCGGCTCGTTTCGCTGCGGACCCGGGCGCAGGCGCTGACGACCCGCTCGGGGCAGGTGGAACCGGTGCTGAGCGAGTTGCGGCGGCGGTTCTCGGCGGCGTGCTGGCAGGACCTCCAGCATGTGCCGGAGCAGGCCACGGAGAACGTGCGGCAGGCAGAGGCGAAGCTGAACGAGGCGCGGACCGCGCGGGAGGCGCAGCGCTGGCCGGACGCGACCTCGCTGCTGGCGACCGTGCGCGCGCTGCTGAACAGCACGGACGAGGCGGTGTCCGCAGCCGGTGACCGGCTGCGGAGGCTGAACGCCGTGCAGAAGGATCCCCAGCAGGAGATCGACCGCACCCGGTTCGCGATCCGGGACGCGCAGCGGCTGGCCATGGCGGGCCGCTCGACGCCCGACCCCCGGCAGGCCCGCCCGCTCGACGAATCCGTCGGCCGGCTCGACCGGGCCGTGGCCACGCTGGAGGGCCGGCACCCCGACTACTGGCATTTCCTGACCGAGACGGAGGCCGTGCGGCAGACGGTGGCCCGCGTGGTCGCGCAGATCCGCGAGGAGCGCGGCGGCGCCTGAGACGCCCCGCGGTCACGCGGGGAGACCGAGACGTCCCGCGTGACCGGAAACCCCCAGGTGGCGGCGGAAAGCCCTGAAGGGGCTCCGAGGTCGTCTGGGCCATCCCCGGAGCCCCTCGCGGCCCCTCGGAGCCCTCGCGGCTTCCCCGGAGCCCCTGTGCCTTCCTCAGAGCCCCTGTGCCTTCCTCGGAGCCCTCTCAGGAGTCCTCCCGCACAACTCCTGCCACCGGCCGATCAGGGGCCGATCGGACTCCGGCCGGGTCCGATCAGGTGCGGTATCCGTAGTACGCCGCGTTCGGGTACGCCGCGAGGAGGCTCGACAGCGAGCGGCGGTAGGTGTCGGTGTCGTGGTAGGTCAGGTACGGCACCCCACTGGCGCTCCGGTACGACGTGATCATGGAGTGGTCCTTGGACCCGTCCTTGTCGAAGTCCATCTGCATCACGTCACCGATGTCCATCTGGTAGACGTTCGCCAGGGGCGTGGAACGCTGGGCGGTCTGGGTGAACCAGGACCACTCGTTGACGCCGACCCAGGTGTCGGTCTGGGTGGACGAGGTGTAGTTCCAGGTGCCGTACTCCTCGTCGGAGCCGGCGACCGTCGCCCAGCCGCCCGCCTTCAGGGACTGGCTGACGTAGTTGGTGCAGTCGCCGCCGACGGAGTTGAAGCTGCGGTAGGCGGGGTTGTAGTTCTTCCAGTACTTCTCGGCGTACGTCGCCATGCCCGCGTAGTCGTACGGGCCGCCGGTGAGCGTCTTGGGGTTGGCGGGCGCGGGGTACGTGGTCGCTGCCCGGGGGGCGTCGACAACGGCCATCGTGGTCCTGCGCGGTGCTGTCGTGACGGGCTCGTTGACCTGCCGGGGACCCTTGTCCGTCGAGCGCTCGCCCGTCAGCTTCCAGGTGCCGTCCGGCTGGGCGGCGAAGGTCAGGACGTGGTGGGCGCGAAAGCCCGTGGTGGCGGGTTCGTCGCCGCGGATCTTCCGGTAGGTGAGGGTGGTGGTCTCGGTGACCCAGGCGGTGGCCAGCCGGCCCGTCACCCGGGTCCGGTCCACGGCGACCTCGGTGTCGGCGGCGCTGTAGGCCTCACCGAGGGCGGCGAGACGGGACCGCGTGCCGCGCAGCGAGGAGAGAGCGGCGCTCTCGGTGTGGGCGAGGGTGCCGGACACCCGTATGCCCGCGGTGGTCGCCTTGAGGGCCGTACGGGCCGTCGGGGCCCGGTCCAGCAGGGCGGCGGTGCGGTCGGTGAAGACGGCGTCGGCCACGCGGCCGAAGGCATCGGCCGTCGACGCGGTCACCCGGGGGGCGGGGGCCGCCGCGTGGGCGGCGGACAGGGGCAGCAGGAGGGCGGAGAGGGTGATCGCCCCCACGACGGAACAACTGCGGCTTAAGTTCTTCGGTGTCACTGGTGATTCTCCTTGATCCCCGGTCGGACTCCAGGGAAGGGAATCTTTACATGTCCCACTCAACTGTGCGGAATCCGGGGGGAGTTCGCGTCGAGTGCAACCAAGTCCCATATGTCGGAGGTAAGTTGATCTCAATGCGCTGCCGGGGGGCCATCGGCCCGACAGCGGACCCTACTTCACCACGGTCGACCAGTCCGGTGACTGAGCGGGGTCCAGGCCGCGCAGGCGTTCCAGGGTCTCGGGCTTCTGCACGTCGAGCCAGTCGGACAGCTCTTGGAAGGACACGCACTTGACGCCCTTCTTCGTGCACACAGTCTTGATGACCTGATCGATGGCCCTCATGTAGATGCCGCCGTTCCAGTCCTCGAAGTGGTTGCCGATGAACAGCGGTGCCCGGCTGCCGTAGTACACACGGTTGAAGCCGGCCATGTAGGAGTTGACGGTCTGCTGCTCCCACTGCGGGTACTGGGCCGGGTCCCCCTCGGTCTCACCATCGGACTGGTTGTAGAGGAAGTTGAAGTCCATGGACAGGCCTTGGTACTTGCCGTTCTCGTAGGGAAGCATCTGCAGCGGGAAGTCCCACACGCCCTCCTTCTTCTTCGGCCAGATCTGGAAGTCGCCCGCGGAGCTGGCGTCGTAGCGCCAGTTGTACTTCTTGGCCGTGGCCTTCATGGCCTTGAGCAGGTTCTTCTGCCCTTCGAGGCAGGGCGCGCGGCCGCCGCTGATGGCCTTCGCCGGGTCGAAGGGGAGCGACGCCAGGTCGGTGTAGCCGGTGTTGGTTCTCCACTTCTCCACGAAGGAGAAGAACTGGTTGATCTCGCTCTCCCACTCCTCGACACTCCAGTCCCCGCCGCCCTTGTCGCCGCAGAAGTGGCCGTTGAAGTGGGTGCCGATCTCGTTGCCGGCCTTCCACGTCTTGCCGAGCTCCTCCAGCGTGGTGCGTATGTGGTCGTCGGTGGCGTAGCTGATGGCCGCCGAACCGGGCGAGTGCATCGGCGGTTCGTAGAGCGCCTTCTTGTCCTTGGGCAGCAGGTAGATGCCGGTCAGGAAGAACGTCATGTGGGCGTTGTACTGCGCGGCCAGCTCCCGGTAGTGGGAGAAGAGTTCGTCGTCGCCCTGGAGGGCGCCGTCCCAGGAGAAGACGACGAACTGGGGCGGTTTCTCACCGGGCTTGAGCGGTACGGCCTTCAACTCGCCCTTCTGCGGGCCGGTGTAGGACGTGGAGCCGTCGCCCAGTACATGGGTCTTGCCGTCCCAGACCGGTCCCTTCTTCGCCTTGGTGGCCTGACCGTGCGCGCGGGCGGACGCGGCCGGGGTGGTGTGGTCGGTGTTCAGGGCCAGGTAGGTGGCGGCCGTGGACGTGACGACGAGGAAGGCCGTCATGGCCGCGAAGCCCTGACGTGCGGAGGCGGCGGCCGCGGCGGGATCGGACTCACGGCGTCGGCGCCGGCTGTGCTTCGAGTTCATACGGGGCACATTCTGCGAGGGGGACGGAAGGAGCGTGGCGCGGCCACGGGGTGGCCGTCGGCGGGGGCCGAGCCGGACGGTCGGCCGACGGGATCAGCGAAGCGGGCTCATCGCACCGGACCAGATGCCGTACGGCACGTCGGCGACGGGTGCGCCGGCGATCCCCTCGAGCGGGAGCGGTTCGAGGCTCTTGGTGAGGTCGATGCGGTACAGGACCACCGCCGTCGACACGGAATCGTTCGAGCCCGCGTACCAGGCGGCCTTGTCGTCCAGCGTGGCGCCCCGCTTGCCGGCCACCTTCACCGAGAGGGGGGCCGCGCCCGGGTGGCCGATGCGGAAGGAGTCCGCGAGTGCCTCGGTGACCTGGCGGGCCACCTCGGCGCGCATCGCGCGGTGGGGTGCGGGCATGTCCAGCCGGACGCGGGAACCGTTGCGGGTGATGCGCCGGACCGAGTACGGCTCGTAGTGCGTTCCGTCGGCGGCGAAGGTGGCGTAGGCGCTGGCCATGCGGATCGCGCTGGGGGTGGCGGCGCCGAGGGACATGCCCGGCACCTGCGGTCCGATGCTGGAGGGGAGCAGGCCCGACGCCTCGGCGGTCTTGCGCACCTTGTCCAGGCCGGTGTCCATGCCGAGCTGCATGAACGGTGTGTTCACGTTCTGGGCGAGCGCCGAACGCAGGGAGATCTGGCCGTAGTTGCGGTCGCCCTCGTTGCGGGCGGCGACCTTCTTGCCGCCTCGGTCCCAGTAGGGGCCCTCGGGCGTGCTGACCGGGACGCCGTTGTCACCGTTGTACAGCGTCTCGGGGGTGACCGGTGTGGCCGCGCCCTCGCGGGTCTTGTGGACGCCGTTCTCCAGGGCGGCCGCGTAGACGAAGGGCAGGAAGGCCGAACCGGCGGGGACGGTGGTCGCGTTGGACTCGTTGTATCCCTGTTTACGGTGGTCGGGGCCGCCGTAGACGGCGAGGATCCGGCCGTCGTCGGAGATCGAGGCGGCACCGTAGTGGGCGGCCTTCGCGTTGGCCGGGTCGTCCTTCTTCGCCTGCTTGCGGGCCTTGGCCACGGCGTCGGTGAGCGCGCTCTCGCGCTTGCGGTCGAAGGTCGTGTAGATCTGGTAGCCGCCGAGGTCGAAGTCCCGGTCGGAGATGTGCCCGGCCTTCTTGGCGTACTGGGTCGCCAGCTGGACCAGGTAGTCGGTCTGCTTTCCGGTGTCGTAGCTCCCGGTCTGCTTGATCGGCTCGGGGAACTTCGTGTACTTGGCCCGCTCTGCGGCGGAGAGCTTGCCGGTCTTGACCATGCGGTCGAGGATCCAGGACCACCGTTCCTCGGCGCGCTCGTGGTTGGCCTTGCTGAGGGTCGGATCGTAGAGACCGGCGCCCTTGAGGAGCGAGGCGAGGAGGGCGCCCTCGCTGGCGTTGAGGCGGCTCACGTCCTTGCCGTAGTAGGCCTGCGAGGCGCGCTGGAGGCCGTAGGTGCCGCGTCCGAACCAGCTCGTGTTGAGATAGCCCTCGAGGATCTTGTCCTTGCTCATCTTGTTGTCGAGCTTGAGGGCGATCATGGCCTCGGTGAACTTGCGGGTCACCGAACGGTTCTGGGTCAGGTAGACGTTCTTGACGTACTGCTGGGTGATGGTGGAGCCGCCCTGGGTGTCCCCCTGGCCGACCGTCTTCACCAGGGCGCGGGCCAGACCCTTGGCGGAGATGCCGGGGTCGCTGTAGAAGCTCTCGTTCTCCGCCGCGAGGACCGCCGAGCGCACGTCCTCGGGTATGTCCTTCAGCGGCATGTCCTGGCGTCGCACCCAGCCGGTACGGGCCATCGGGCTGCCGTCCGACCAGAAGTAGACATTGTCCTGCTGGGTGGCATATGTGTTCAGGTTCTGGGGTATGTCCGTTGCCGCGTAGGCAATGACGAGCAGCGAACCGCTCAGGCCTATGGACAGCGCGAAGGCGCCGAGCCATTGCCGCCAGGAGGGCAGCCAGCGCCGCAGGCCGGTCCGGCCGGGGCGTGGATAGGCGGGCTTGAGGCGCCGGGTGTACGGCGCGAGGCGGGCGGCCAGCCGGGCCGGCGCGGAGGGCTGCGAGGGTTTGCGACGGCTGCCGCGACCGCGCTGCGGTCCGGATGCGTCAGCCACGGCACACTCCCGCGCCTCGGCGGCCCAAAGACAGGGGATTCGAGGCATCGTTGCGATGCCGGGTCCTGGTCACGACTGCGTCTCCCTCCGCACTCCGGATCTGCGCGCGCGGGTAGTTGCAGCGGCCGCTTTCGCGGCTGCGAGCCCCCCTCCCCGACCTTGCGGCTCGTCGCGGCCCTATTAAATTATCAGCGACCAATGAAATCGCTTCGATCAGCAACGAGACAAAAAAGCTCAGAGGCCAACGGAGTTCACTGGTTCACCCTGTGCGAGCGGCCGTCACTCCCTCTCCGGAAGCCTCGTCGCGCCACGCACGGCGAAGGCCGCCGAGCCCTCGGACGGCGGCCCGTTCCGGATAGCCTGTGCGCATGCCTCGCTACGAGTACCGCTGCCGGACCTGCGGCGACACCTTCGAACTGACCCGCCCCATGGCCGAATCGGCCGCTCCCGCGGCATGCCCCGCCGGGCACGACGACACCGTCAAACTGCTGTCGACGGTCTCCGTCGCCAGGGGTGGTTCGGGGTCCGCGCCGGCACCCGCACCGCGTTCGGGCGGCGGCGGAGGCGGGTGCTGCGGCGGAGGCTGCTGCGGCTGATCGCGGGGGATTTCTTACCAACTCTTCTCCAACGCCCGAATCCGCACCGGCGTGTTCACCGCGACATGGTCTCGGTCACACCAACAGGACGGCGCCGGGACAAAGTTGTACACATCCCCTGGAGCGCCCCGAACCGGGCGCGTCGCCCGCGAAACGACGTACAGACTCTCGATTCGCCCGTATCGCACGAAGTTCGCCATACCGCTCACCCGTTCATGAACCGGGCGCGGGAAGTGGGCGCTGAAACCTGGGAACTTCAGGGATCCGGCCGGGCGTGCCGGGAGCGTGCGAAGGCGGTTGCGCCAGAAGCGTGCGAAGGCGCGGGTGTGCCGGGGGCACGAAGGCGACTGTGCCGGGGGCGCGAAGGCGGGTGTGCCGCGAGCATGCCCGGCGGGGTGTGCCCCGAGCGCGCCCGGCCGGGTGTGCCGGAGGGAACGCCCCCGGCACACCCACGCCTTCGTACGGGACCGGAACCGGGTTCCGTGTGCCTGTCAGACCGTTCCGGGGACGCCACCGGCGCCGGGGCCACGGTCGGCGCAGATGCCCACGAACTCGCGCAGGATCCGCTCCCCCGCCACGACACCCCGCTCCGGCAGCGAGGTGACCGCCGGTGCCGTCCAGTCGTCCTCGGCGAGTTCACCGTGACCCGGACGCCAGCCGCGGTCGGCGGCGAGCAGCAGGTCGGCGTCGAGCAGCGAGTCCCCGGCGGCGAGGGTGAGGACGGCTCCGGTGCGGCGGGCGACCTCGCGCACGGCCGCGCTCTTGGTGAGCGGCCTGGGCACGGCGTAGATCTTGCGGCCCTGCAACGAGACCGTCCAGCCGCGCTCCTCCGCCCACACGGCCAGGTTCTTGACCCACTCCTCGGGGAGAAGCTCGCGCTCCACCACCAGATAGACGAACAGGTCCTCGGCGACCCGGTGCTTGCGTACCCATTCCGGGTCCGCGGTGGCCTCCAGGTGCTCGCGCACCTCGTCGAGCGGCGCGCACTCGGAGGCGAGCCGCTCCTTCACGACCGTGTGCCAGTCGAGGTCGGTGACGCCGTCGACGAGCAGATGCCCGCCGTTGGCGCAGATCGCGTACTCCGGGGCCGGGCCGGGCAGGTTGATGCGCTGGTACTGCTTGCGGGTGCGGGTCGTGGTCGGCACGAAGTGCGCGAGGTCACCGAGTTCCGTGAGCAGCGCGGCGGCCGTCTCCGTCATGAAGGAGAGCGGTCTGCTCTCGTGCACCTCGACGCAGAGCAGCCGGGGCGCGCGGGCGTCCGGCATGGTGAGGGCGAGCGCGGCGGAGGAGTAGATGAGCGTGCGGTCGAGGTCGCTGGCGACGAGCACCTTGGGCGTGGACATCAGAGGGTCACCGCCTTGCCGTCGGCACCGGTCGCGCCACGCGTGTACTTCGGATGGATCAACCCCACGCAGGTGTAGGGGAGTTCCTCGACCTCCTCGACGGGTACCCCGCGCTGCCCGGCGAGCAGCCGGACGTGGTCAAGGTCGGCACCCGCTCCGGCGCGCGCGAGGATCTTCCAGGGGACCCGGCGCAGCAGCACCCGGGTGGTCTCTCCGACGCCCGGCTTGACGAGGTTCACGTCGTGGATGCCGTACTCCTCGCTGATCCGCTCGACCGCGGCCCAGCCCTCCCAGGTGGGTTCGCGGTCGGCGGCGAGGAGTTCCTTCGCCCGGTCGCGGGCCGATTCGGCGACGTCGGGGAAGTGGGCGGCGACGGCGTCCAGGAACTCGACGGAGACGTCGGAGCCGGCGAGTTCGCGGTAGAACTTCGCGCCGTGGAAGTCGTGTTCGCCGACCAGGTCGGAGCGCAGGACGGTGCGTGAAATGAGCCCGGAGACGGTCGAGTTGAGGCAGGCGGAGGGGATGAGGAAGTCCTCGCGGGTGCCGTACGTGCGCACGCAGGAGCCCGGGTCGGCGAGCACCGCTATCTCCGGGTCGAAGCCGGTGACGCCTTCGGCCTCCTCGAACTCCTTGATGGCGTCGGCAAGTTCGCGGGTGATGGCGCCCTTGCCGGTCCAGCCGTCGACGAACACGACGTCGGCCGGGTCGTGGTGGGCGGCGAGCCAGCGCAGCGCGTTGGCGTCGATGCCGCGGCCGCGGACGATGGAGACGGCGTAGTGGGGCAGGTCGAGGCCGTGCTGGTGCTGGGCCCAGCGGCGCATCAGGACGCCGACGGGGGTGCCGGCGCGGGCCAGGGACACCAGGACGGGACGCGGGGACCGGTCGGCGAGCACGAGTTCGGTCACGGCGCCGACGGCCTCGGCGATCCGGGCGGCGGAGGCGTCGAGGGCGGCGCGGAACAGGTTCTGGTACTCGGCGCTCGGCTGGTACTCGACCGGCAGCGATTCGGCGTAGTGGGCGCCGCCGCTCTGGATCGCCTCCTCGCGCTCCTCGGTCGGCGCCTCCAGCGTCACGTCCGACAGGTCCTGGAGCAGCCACCCGACCTCGTCGGGGGCGTACGAGGAGAAGGCGGGGCCGCGGAGGGGCTCGGGCAGCATGGAGGGCCTTTCGGTGGACGGCCGTGCGGGGACGTACGAGGGCACGACGGCGAGCAGGACGTGCGGGGTGTGCGCCGCCAACTGTGCCAACAGGCCGTCGGGTGCGTGCAGTTCGGGGGTGTCGGCGGTGGAGTCGACGACCGCCACGACGGCGTCGAAGCCGGCGCCCGCGACGTTGTAGGCGTAGCGCTCGCCGGGGCCGTCGTCCGGGTCGTCGTGGGCCGGGAAGGCGATGCGGCTGCGGATCGCGTAGCCGGGGTCGTCGAGGGCGAGCACCGGGGAGCGGGTCGTGGTGGAGAAGCGCACCTCGGCGGGGACGGCCCGCTCCAGCTCACCGGCCAGTCGCAGCGGCGCGTACATCAGTTCCTCGAAGCCCAGGACCAGGACGCGGCTCGCGCCGTCGGGCAGGGCGTCGGCGAGCCGTGCCGCCATGGCGGGCAGGGCCGCCTCCAGGCGTATTCGGTGTCCCGGGGTGAACCCGTGCCGTCCGCCGTCGGGGAGGCCGTGCGGCCAGCCGAGGCCGACGCGGACGGCCGGGCTCGCGGGGGCGGGGGCCTCAGGTGCCGCCGGTTCGTGCCGGGCGACCAGGGCGGTGCCCTTCGCCAGGACGTCCTCGGGCAGGCGCACCGTGCCGGACGCGGCCGCGACCAGGTCGACGCGGGCGCCGATGTCCCCGGCGAACTTCTCGAAGCGGGCGTGGTCGGCCTCGGACCGCATGTCGACCAGTGCCACGACGACGTACCGCTCGCGCGGGTAGCGCCGGTGCAGGTCGCGGATCGTGTTGAGGACGGTGTTGCCGGTGGAGAACTCGTCGTCGACGAGGACCAGCGGGCCGGAGCCCGCGAGCAGGCCCGGGTCCTCGGGGAGGAGGAGGTGCGAGGTGGCGTGCGAGTGGGACTCCTCGAAGCCGCCCGCCTGCCGGACCCCGCGGACCGGGCGGCGGGTGGAGTGGAGGTAGGGGGCGACGCCGATCCCGTCCGCGACGGAGTGGCCGAGCCCGGTGGCCGTCTCGGCGTACCCGAGGACGACCGCCGCGCGGGCGTCCTCGGTGCCCAGCAGCTCGCGTACCCGGCGGCCGAGCTCGACGCCGTACCCGTGGACCACGGCCGGCGACTGCGGCACGTGCTTGCCGAGGATGTTCGAGACGAGCAGGTGGGCGCGCTTGGGGTTGCGTCGCAGCGCGAGTCCCAGCAGGCCGTTCAGCCCTTCGTCGCCGACGAGCTCGACGCCGAGCCGCTCGGCGACCCAGGTCCCGGTCCACACCGCGGCGTCCGTGGCGCCCGTGGGGTCCGGGCTGTTCGTGCCGTCCGGGCCGCTGCCGCCGTCGGGGTGGTTCGGGTCATGAGCGGGGAGGTTCATCTGTTCCTTGCTGTCGGGGGTGCGCGTCGCTCGGCCGGGCCGGCTCACGCCGGGAGTCCGGCGGTGAGCAGCTCGACGAAGCCGATGTCCTCGTGGGCGACCCCGAAGACCTCGGCGCGCAGCAGGGTGCGCTCGGCCCAGGCGCGATGCGGCTTCACCTCGTTCATTTTGTTCGTGTACGCCGACCTCAGTACACCCCCGCCGCCGCGCTCGGGCCTGAGGATGTCCTGGGCGTCACTGAATTCCTCGTGGCTGACCACGGACAGTGCGTGTACGGGCAGCACGTGCGAGGGGTGGATGCAGGTCTTGCCCATCAGGCCGTTGGCCTGGTCGAGGGCGATCTCGCGCAGCAGTCCGTCCATCGCGTGTTCGAGCAGCCTCTCGCGCAGTTCCTCCGCCTCCCCCTCCAGGAAGGGGCTGCGGCGCAGCAGCGGCTTGAACATGCGTTCCTGGACGCGGAAGTACTCCCACACGGGCCCGGTGACGGTGAAGCCGGTGCCGTCGGCCCGCCCCAGCATGTTCACCACGTCGGCGATCACGGAGGCGACCACCTGGACGTCGTAGGCGGTCATGTCGGGGGCACGGCGCAGTCCGTACGAGGAGCAGAAGTCCGTCACGCCGAGGCGCAGCGCGAGCACGCGGTCGCGGTACTTGTCGACGGCGCGGGAGATGCCCTCCAGGGTCTCCACGCGTGATTCGCGGTAGAGCAGCTCGGGCGACTCCAGGACGGGCATGGCGAACAGCCGTCTGCCGCTCTCCGCCTCGGCGTCGGCGAGGGCCTCCAGGAAGGGAGTGCCGCGGTCCTCGGTGAATTTGGGCATCACGAAGCCCGACAGCAGCCGGACGGCGGGGCCGAGGCGCCGTACGAGATCGGGGATCTGTTCGGGGTGGCGGACGCGGACGAACAGCAGGGGCGGTTCGCCGGCGTCCGGGCGGGTCGCGAGGTCGGTGAACTGGCGGACCAGGTTCTCCTCGGCGCCGACGACCTCGGAGTCGTCGATCGAGTCCTCCAGGCACAGCACCATCGAGACCACACCGCGCGTGGTCTGCTTGACGATGTCGTCGGCCAGTGTCGGCCGGGTCGCCGGGCTGTACAGCGTCGCGCCGAGGGCGGCGGCGAGCACTCTGGCCGGAGAGTCGGAGGTGAAGACGCTGGGCTCGCGGTGGAAGAGACGCTGCCGCTCCACCGGGGTGACGTGACCGAAATGACGCATGGGACTCCCCCGTGGCGGCTAGGTGGCCGAATGTGATGTGGCCGGTAATAGTACGTACTTATCCATGTCAGGGATTCCCACCGGGCGTGAAGTTCAGGTAACTGCGCCATGTCCAACACCGGCCGGTTCGCGAACGACCCCGCATTGTCGTGACCAGGACCGACAGGGCAGGATGACCGCATGACGCACGCGATGCTGAAAGGGTCGAACGTCCCGCTGGACGCCACAGCGGTGCGCGCCGTCCTGCGCTGGACGCCCGGGCAGGGTGTCCCCGATGTCGATGCCTCCGCGCTGCTCCTCGGCCCCGACGGTCGTGTGCGATCCGACGAGGACTTCGTCTTCTACAACCAGCCCCGCCATCCGTCGGGCAAGGTGTGGCGGCTCGGCAAGAAGCGCGGTGCCGAGGGCCTCACCGACACGATCCAGACGGATCTGACGGGTGTCGAGCCCGGCGTCGGACAGATTCTCCTGGTCGCATCGGCCGATGACGTCGCCTTCGACCGCGTACGTGATCTGCGCATTCTGCTGTACGACGCTGCCGTCGCGGACGGTGAACCTCTGGCGTACTTCGACATCAAGCCGGAGACCGGTGCGGAAACGGCGCTGATCTGTGGCGAGCTGTACCGCCGCGGTGAGGGATGGAAGTTCCGGGCGCTCGGCGAGGGCTACTCCAACGGTCTGGTGGGACTCGCGACCGATTTCGGGATCTCGGTGGACGAGTCGGAGGCGGCGGCCGCCTCCGCGCCGGAGCCGACCGCCTGGGCCTCGCCCGCCACGGCTCCCGAGACCTCGCAGCCGCTGCCGCCCGAGCATTCCGCCCCGGTCACCCAGCAGCCGGCCCCGGTCCCGCAGCAGCCCGCCTACGGCTATCCCGGGCCCGCCGCCGCCCCGGCCACGACCGGCCCGGCGTACGGCTACCCGCAGCCGGCCGGCCGGCAGGCGGATCCTTCCGCCTACGGCTACCCGCAGCCGCAGAGCGCGCCGGCCACGCAGCCCGCGTACGGCTTCCCGCAGGCGGTGGGCTCCGGGCCGGACCCGGACTTCCGGCTGCCCCCGCAGGGGCCGCAGTTCCTGTCCCGCTGAGTCCGGCGGACGCGAGCACGAGCGGCCGGCCGGATCCGGCCGGCCGCTAACGGCCGGCCTTCGACTTGTAGCCGCGGCCCCACTGGAGCCCCCAGCCGTAGAGGCGGTCGAGTTCGGCCTGGAAGCCGTACACGAACCTGACCTCGCGGCGTACGGTCACCTCGCCCTTGTCGCACTCGATCATGACGACGGCGCAGGAACGGGCCTGCGGATGGCGTTCCTCCAGGCCGATCTCGATGCGCGGGCCGTTGCTCGGATAGAGCGTGATGACGGCGTGCGTACGGTCGAAGGCCGGGGTCTGGTCGTAGATGTAGACGAAGACCAGCAGACGTTTGATGTCGTCGCGGTGGTCGAGGTTGACGTAGGCCGTCTCGCCCGACCCGGAACCGAAGCGGTCGTCGCCGCTGAGCTTCACGAACGGCGGGGCGTTGAGTTCCCCGAAGAAGCTGCCGAGCGGCTGGACGACGCCTTTGGTGCCGTCCGTCAGCTCGTACATGACGCCGAGGTCGAGGTCGACGTTGACCATGCTCTGGGTGTGCGCCTGGACCACTTCCGGCTTGAAGGTGCGGAAGGGATGGCGCAGCAGGCTGCCGCGCTGCGGCCCGCCGATGTCGGAGGTGCGCATCCGCCAGGACAGGTTGATGCGGAGGTTGCCGCTGGCCGCGCCCTGCTTGGTGAGTGAGACCGTGTGGTTGCGCTTGGTCAGTTCGATGGAGTTGGACGCCGCGCTGCCGGAGTCGAAGTCCGCCGAGCGGCCGCGCCACAGGTCCTGCCAGATGCCCATTCGGCCCCCCACGTCGGTCGGTATGCGGCGGGGCGGCTGTCGAGGACTCGTCCTCGACAGCCGCCCCGATCAGAGCGTTCCTCAGCCGGAGGGGTGTCACACCCCGGACGAGACCTCAGCCTTCTCGTCCGAGGTCGGGCCTTTTCCCTCGGCCTCGGCGAGCGCCTTGTTGCGGCGCACGGAGGACCAGAAGGACCAGCCGATCAGGACGACGCCGACGAGGCCGGTGATGACCTCGTTGATCTCGTACTGGATGGTCACGAGGAGGATCGCGGCGAGGGCGCCGATCGCGTAGTGCGCGCCGTGCTCCAGGTAGACGTAGTCGTCGAGGGTGCCCTGGCGGACCAGGTAGACCGTGAGCGACCGGACGTACATGGCGCCGATGCCGAGGCCGAGCGCCATGAGCACGATGTCGTTGGTGATGGCGAAGGCGCCGATGACGCCGTCGAAGGAGAAGGAGGCGTCCAGCACTTCCAGGTAGAGGAACATGAAGAACGCGGCCTGGCCGGCGAGGACGACGGCCGGCTTCTTCTTGCCGGTCCGCTCGGCCTCCTCCTCGGCCTCGTGTTCGCGCTCCTCCTCCTCTTCGAGCTTGTCCTCGAAGTAGCCGGAGAGACCGCCGACGATCATGTACGTGATCAGGCCGGCGACGCCGGAGATGAGCACCGTCTGCGCCTTGTCGACGTGTCCGCCGCCGTGCTGGTGGGCGTGGACCGCGAAGGTCATGGAAGTGATCAGCAGGACGATCAGGGCGATGCAGACCGACAGCATGTCGACCTTGCCGAGCTTGGCCAGCGGCCGCTCGATCCAGCGCAGCCACTGGATGTCCCGGTCCTCGAAGATGAAGTCGAGGAAGATCATCAGCAGGAACATGCCGCCGAAGGCCGCGATCGACGGGTGGGCGTCGGTCACCAGCTGCTGGTACTGGTCCTTGTCGTTCAGCGCGAGATCGACCGCGTCGATCGGGCCGATCTTGGCGCTCATGGCGACGATCACGACGGGGAAGATCAGCCGCATGCCGAAGACGGCGATCAGGACGCCGATGGTGAGGAAGATCTTCTGCCAGAAGGCATTCATCTTCTTCAGGATCCCGGCGTTGACGACCGCGTTGTCGAAGGACAGCGAGATCTCCAGGACGGCCAGGATCGCCACGATCCCAAAAGCGGTCCACCCGTCATAGGCGGCCGCCGCCGCCAGCCCTAGCACGGTGATCGCGAACGACCAGCCGAAGGTTTTCAGAAGCACTGGCTACCCAATCATCGTGTGGTGGGGG
The DNA here is from genome assembly GCF_036226925.1 of Streptomyces sp. NBC_00659. Taxonomy (NCBI): domain Bacteria; kingdom Bacillati; phylum Actinomycetota; class Actinomycetes; order Kitasatosporales; family Streptomycetaceae; genus Streptomyces; species Streptomyces sp. NBC_00659. Next base: position 3,253,755 of record NZ_CP109031.1, read on the forward strand.
CACCCCCAAGCGGTGGCTCGGGAAGTGCGCAACCCCCGTGCCGTACTCGGCTTTACCTACTGTTGACCACGAAGTCTAAGGGGCCGCCTTCAGCTGATACAGGTGGGTCTAGGAAACATTGACCCCGAAGTCGAGTGCGATCCCCCGCAAGCCCGACGCGTACCCCTGACCGACGGCACGGAACTTCCACTCGGCGTTGTAGCGGTAGACCTCGCCGAAGATCATCGCCGTTTCGGTGGAGGCGTCCTCGGAGAGGTCGTAACGGGCGAGCTCCTGGCCGTCGGCCTGGTTGACGACACGGATGAAGGCGTTGTTGACCTGGCCGAAGGTCTGGCCGCGATTGTCCGCGTCATGGATGGACACCGGGAAGACGATCTTGTCGACCACGGCGGGGACCTTGGCGAGATCGATCAGGATCGACTCGTCGTCGCCCTCTCCCTCACCCGTGAGGTTGTCGCCGGTGTGCTCCACGGAGCCGTCCGGGCTCTTGAGCTGGTTGTAGAAGATGAACCACTCGTCCCCGAGCACACGGCCGCCGCTGCACAGCAGGGCGCTGGCGTCGAGGTCGAAGTCGGCTCCGGTGGTGGAGCGCGCGTCCCATCCGAGCCCGATCAACACGTGTGTGAGGTTCGGTGCGGCCTTCGAGAGGGAGACATTGCCCCCCTTGGCGAGCGTGACGCCCATGATGCTGGTCCTCCCCGAGGTTCGATCTTCACTTGGTACGGCCGGTCCGGTGCCGCACCGAAGCGGTGCGGCACCGGACCGGGATGCCCGAGGGCCTGCGGGACTCAGACGTTGACGCCGAAGTCCTGCGCGATGCCGCGCAGGCCCGAGGCGTAGCCCTGGCCGATGGCCCGGAACTTCCACTCGGCGCCGTTGCGGTAGAGCTCGCCGAAGACCATCGCGGTCTCCGTCGAGGCGTCCTCCGAGAGGTCGTAGCGCGCGATCTCCGCCTCGCCGGCCTGGTTCACCACGCGGATGTACGCGTTGCGGACCTGCCCGAAGGACTGCTGGCGGTTCTCGGCCTCGTAGATGGAGACCGGGAACACGATCTTCGTGATGTCGGCGGGAACGGTGGCGAGATTGACCTTGATCTGCTCGTCGTCACCCTCGCCCTCACCGGTGATGTTGTCGCCGGTGTGCTCCACCGAACCGTCCGGGCTCTTCAGGTTGTTGAAGAACACGAAGTTCTGGTCGGAGCTGACCTTGCCGTCCGCGTTCGTGAGGATGGCGCTGGCATCGAGGTCGAAGTCCACGCCGGTGGTGGTACGGGCGTCCCATCCCAGACCGACGATGACCGCGGTCAGTCCCGGGGCCTCCTTCGACAGCGATACGTTGCCGCCCTTGCTGAGGCTGACTCCCACGAATCCTCCCAATGGTGTTCAGGGGCGGGGAGCCCCGTAGGTGCGTTGGTATCGGATCAACGGTTCGATCCTAGTGACGGGTTCCCGTGCCTTGCAGGGCTTGGAACCGAAGAATCACAGGGTGTCGAGCGCCTTGACGTACTCGTTCAGGTCACGCGCGTCCGGCAGCGCGTTGACGACCGTCCAGCGGACGACGCCTTCCTTGTCGATGATGAACGTGCCGCGCACGGCGCAGCCCTTGTCCTCGTCGAAGACGCCGTACGCGCGCGAAATGTTGCCGTGCGGCCAGAAGTCGGAGAGAAGCGGGTACTCCAGACCCTCCTGCTCGGCGAAGACGCGCAGGGTGTGGATGGAGTCGTTGGAGACCGCGAGGAGCTGGGTGTCGCGGTCCGTGAACTGCGGCAGGTTGTCACGCAGGGAGCACAGCTCGCCGGTGCACACGCCGGTGAAAGCGAAGGGATAGAAGAGCAGTACGACGTTCTTCTCGCCACGGAAGTCGGACAGTTTCACGGTGGCGCCGTGGTTGTCCTTCAGCTCGAAGTCCGGGGCCTTGGTGCCGACCTCGATGGCCATAGTCACTCGCTTCCCTTCCAAGGGTCTGTTCGGGTGACGACCAGCGTACGCAGTGATCGGCTCCCGGCGGCGGCGCGACCCCCACCGGGTCGCCCGGGTGCCGGTTCGGGGCATGCGTGAGGCCCCCGCCGAGGTGGCTCGGCGGGGGCCTCACGGATGCTCTGCTTGCAGACGGGGCTGCAGCTCAGCGCTTCGACTTGGGGGTGGCCAGGCGGGTGCCCGACCATTCCTTGCCGACGGAGATGCTCTTCGTCTGGGAGAGGCCGGCTGTCTGTGCGGCATCACTGATGTCGCTGGGCTCGACGTAACCGTCCCTGCCGGTCTTCGGGGTCAGCAGCCAGATCTGGCCGCCGTCCTCAAGGAGACCGATGACGTCCACCAGTGCGTCCGTGAGATCGCCGTCCTCGTCCCGGAACCACAACAACACCACGTCTGCGACGTCGTCGTAGTCCTCGTCGACCAGATCCTGGCCGATCAGCGATTCGATGCCTTCACGGAGCTCGTGGTCAACGTCGTCGTCGAAGCCGATCTCCTGGACCACCTGTCCGGGCTCGAACCCCAGCCTGGCGGCCGGGTTGGTCCGCTCCTCCGCGTGGTCCGCGGTCGCGCTCACGGCTTGCCTCCTGATCATGTTTCGGAATTGGGGTCTCCCTCTGCTCGTCCAGAGCCGGGGGATCTCAGCCACGCGCGTACGCGAAGCGTTGGCCGTAGTCCACACGGGCGGAGCGGATCGCGCAAGTACCCGGCCGTCGAGACCGTCGAAACGGTGACGATCCTGGCAGTGCCGACGCAACTCCCGACGGGCCATCATGACGCCGCGTGACGGGCACCACACACTTCTGCCCCATTTGTCCCCTTCGGAACCCTTGGAGCGTGCGAAAGCCGAACGGCTTTGCGGAACGCGTCACGCCCTGAGCGTATCGTTACGTTTTGGTCGAGACCGTCCCAACGGTCCGCACGGGTGTCTCTATTACCCCCTGGTAGAGATGACGTACTCGTTCGCGGGGTACACGATGGGGATCGGTGCAGATGCAGGGAAAACCCACCGAAGACAGCCCTCTGACAGCGAAGGAACAGCGTGGCTTCCGGATCCGATCGCAACCCGATCATCATTGGCGGCCTTCCCAGCCAGGTCCCGGACTTCGACCCTGAGGAGACTCAGGAGTGGCTCGACTCCCTCGACGCCGCCGTCGACGAGCGCGGCCGGGAGCGGGCCCGCTATCTGATGCTGCGGCTGATCGAGCGAGCCCGTGAGAAGCGCGTGGCCGTGCCCGAGATGCGCAGCACGGACTACGTCAACACGATCGCGACCAAGGACGAGCCGTTCTTCCCCGGCAACGAGGAGATCGAGCGCAAGATCCTCAACGCGACCCGCTGGAACGCCGCCGTCATGGTCTCCAGGGCGCAGCGCCCCGGCATCGGCGTGGGCGGCCACATCGCGACCTTCGCCTCCTCCGCCTCGCTCTACGACGTCGGCTTCAACCACTTCTTCCGCGGCAAGGACGAGGGCGACGGCGGCGACCAGATCTTCTTCCAGGGCCACGCCTCGCCGGGCATCTACGCCCGCGCGTTCCTCCTCGACCGGCTCTCCGAGCAGCAGCTCGACGCGTTCCGCCAGGAGAAGTCGAAGGCGCCCAACGGACTGTCCTCGTACCCGCACCCGCGGCTGATGCCGGACTTCTGGGAGTTCCCGACCGTGTCGATGGGCCTCGGCCCGCTCGGCGCGATCTTCCAGGCGCGGATGAACCGCTACATGGAGGCGCGCGGTATCGCGGACACCTCCAAGTCCCACGTCTGGGCGTTCCTCGGCGACGGCGAGATGGACGAGCCGGAATCGCTCGGCCAGCTGTCGATCGCCGCGCGCGAGGGCCTGGACAACCTGACCTTCGTCGTGAACTGCAACCTCCAGCGCCTCGACGGCCCGGTACGCGGCAACGGCAAGATCATCCAGGAACTGGAGTCGCAGTTCCGGGGCGCCGGCTGGAACGTCGTCAAGCTCGTCTGGGACCGCACCTGGGACCCGCTGCTCGCGCAGGACCGCGACGGGGTGCTCGTCAACCGGCTGAACACCACGCCGGACGGCCAGTTCCAGACGTACGCCACGGAGACGGGTTCGTACATCCGCGACCACTTCTTCGGCGACGACCACCGGCTGCGCTCGATGGTCGAGGGCATGACCGACGACCAGATCCTGCACCTCGGGCGCGGCGGTCACGACCACAAGAAGATCTTCGCGGCGTTCTCGGCGGCCAAGGCGCACGCGGGCCAGCCGACGGTGATCCTGGCGCAGACGGTCAAGGGCTGGACGCTCGGCCCGAACTTCGAGGGCCGCAACGCCACGCACCAGATGAAGAAGCTGACGGTCGCCGACCTCAAGGGTTTCCGCGACCGGCTGCACCTGCCGATCTCCGACAAGGAGCTGGAGGACGGCGCGCCGCCGTACTACCACCCGGGCCGGAACTCGGAGGAGATCCAGTACATGCACGACCGCCGCAAGGGGCTCGGCGGGTACGTCCCGACGCGCGTCGTGCGGTCGAAGCCGCTGGTCCTGCCCGAGGACAAGACGTACGCGAGCGTGAAGAAGGGCTCGGGTCAGCAGTCCATCGCCACGACCATGGCCTTTGTGCGACTGCTCAAGGACCTCATGCGGGACAAGGAGATCGGCAAGCGGTTCGTGCTGATCGCGCCCGACGAGTACCGCACGTTCGGCATGGACTCGTTCTTCCCGAGCGCGAAGATCTACAACCCGCTCGGCCAGCAGTACGAGTCGGTGGACCGCGAACTGCTGCTCGCCTACAAGGAGTCGCCGACCGGCCAGATGCTGCACGACGGCATCTCGGAGGCGGGCTGCACGGCCTCGCTGATCGCCGCGGGTTCGGCGTACGCCACGCACGGCGAACCGCTCATCCCGGTCTACGTCTTCTACTCGATGTTCGGTTTCCAGCGAACGGGTGACCAGTTCTGGCAGATGGCCGACCAGCTGGCGCGCGGCTTCGTGCTGGGCGCGACCGCCGGACGGACGACGCTGACCGGTGAGGGTCTGCAGCACGCGGACGGCCACTCGCAGCTGCTCGCCTCGACGAACCCGGGCTGTGTCGCCTACGACCCGGCGTTCGGCTTCGAGATCGCGCACATCGTCCAGGACGGTCTGCGCCGTATGTACGGCTCGTCCGAGGAGCACCCGCACGGCGAGGACGTCTTCTACTACCTGACCGTCTACAACGAGCCGCTCCAGCACCCGGCCGAGCCGGAGAACGTGGACGCCGAGGGCATCCTGAAGGGCCTCTACCGCTTCAGCGAGGGCACCTCGGGCACCATCCCCGCCCAGATCATGGCGTCCGGTATCGGCGTCACGTGGGCTCTGGAGGCCCAGCGGATCCTCGCCGAGGAGTGGAGCGTCAGGGCCGACGTCTGGTCGGCGACCTCCTGGAACGAGCTGCGGCGCGAGGCGGTCGACGTGGAGCGGCACAACCTGCTGCACCCCGAGGAGGAGCAGCGCGTCCCGTACGTGACGCGGAAGCTGTCCTCCGCCCAGGGTCCGTTCGTGGCCGTCTCCGACTGGATGCGATCGGTTCCCGACCAGATCGCCCGGTGGGTGCCCGGCACCTACCAGTCCCTCGGCGCGGACGGTTTCGGCTTCGCGGACACGCGCGGCGCGGCCCGGCGCTTCTTCCACATCGACGCGCAGTCGATCGTGGTCGCCGTGCTGACCGAGCTGGCCCGTGAGGGCAAGGTGGACCGTTCGGTGCTGAAGCAGGCCGTCGACCGCTACCAGCTCCTCGACGTGAGGGCGGCCGGACCGGGCGCGGCGGGCGGCGACGCGTAGGACAGGTCCTGGCCGCCGGTACGACGGGCGAGGGGCGAGGGGCGACGGGCCGTGGGCCCGCCGCCCCTCGCCCGTTTTCTTTCTACGATGCGGGGCATGAAGGAAGACTCGGCACAGGCCCGTTGGGAACTGCGCACCCAGCGGCCCCTGCTCGTCCTCGCGGTGGCGTTCGCCCTCGCGTACGCCGTGCCGATCGTGGACAGCGACGCCGGCCGAACCCTGGCGTTCACCTGCACGGTGGTGGAGTGGGTGGTGTGGGGGGCCTTCGCGACCGACTACCTCGTGCGGCTCGCCCTCACACCGCGACGGATGTCCTTCGTCCGCGGCCACTGGCTCGACCTGTGCGCCGTGATCCTGCCGATCCTCCAGCCGCTGCGGCTGCTGCGGCTCGTCGCCACGCTGATGCTGGTGGGGCGGCGCGCGCGGATGGCCTCGCAGATCCGGCTCACGACGTACGTCGGGGGCGCGGTCGTCGGCCTGCTGATGTTCGGCTCGCTGGCCGTGCTGTCGGTGGAGCGGGACTCGCCGAACGGGAACATCAAGACGCTGGGTGACGCGGTGTGGTGGTCGTTTACGACGATGACGACCGTGGGGTACGGCGACCACGCCCCGACGACGGGGATGGGCCGCGTCCTCGCGGTCGGCCTGATGCTCTCCGGGATCGCCCTCCTCGGTGTGGTCACCGCGAACATCGCCGCCTGGTTCATCTCCCGGTTCGAGAAGGACGACGTGGAGGAGCGGCGGCAGACCGCGGCGATCGAGGCGCTGACGGCCGAGGTGCGGGCGCTGCGGGCCGAGGTCGCGGCCCTGACGGGCGGCCCGGGAATCCTGCCGCATCCCTTGTCGGCGGGGTCGGAGGAACACTCGCCCACCTAGCCCGGGGAGGGTGGGGGGACGGCTGCTCGCTCGTACGGACCGGTGGAAACGCTCATACGGACCGGTGGGCCGCTCGTACGGACCGGTGGGCCCGCCCCGAACACGCCGACGGGCCCGCGCGCCGCACAGGCGGCACACGGGCCCGTATCCGGTTCGGCCCCTCCGGTGTCAGAGCAGGCCGTTGCCCGGTCCGCCGCCCAGCCAGATGACCGCCAGGAGTGTGTCGATCGCTCCCAGCACCAGGGCTATCAGTGCCGGCACCGGCCCCGAGCCGGTCCAGCGGCGGCCCATCGCGAGCCACCCGCAAACCATCGCGGCCGGCCCGAGGACGATCCCCAGCGTGAAGAACCCGGCCACCGCACACACGGTGCCGACGATCCCCAGGGTCGCGCTGTCCGGCCCGGTCCGTGATCCTGTACGGCCACGTGAACGGGGGTGCCTGCGCGTACCGTTTCCGAAACCCGCCATCATCCGCTCCTGAACTCCCGTGACCTGTCGGTCGGTTCGGGTCGATGGACCGGGTACCCCCGTTTCACGCCGACAGACCCGCCCGGGCCCGGACGGGTCTGTCGGAGGCGAGAGGGTCAGATGTGGCCGACGCCCGCGCCGGCCTCCGCGTTCTCGCCCCGCTTGGTGAGCAGCGCGACGAAGACGGCCACGACGGCGACACCCGCGGCGACGAGGCAGGCGAGGCTCATGCCGGAGATGAAGGTCTCGTGGGCGACGTCGGTGATCTGCGCGGCGATCGCGGCCGGGGTGTCCTTGGTGACCGGCGCGACGCCGACCCGGACCGCCTCGGAGGCCTGGTCGAGCTGGGCCGGGGTGAGCGGCGGCAGCTTGGCGTCGGTCCAGTTGCCCGGGAGGTCGCTGTCGACCTTGGAGGCCATCACGGCGCCCAGGACGGCCGTACCGAGGCTTCCGCCGACCTGCATGGCGGCCTGCTGGAGACCGCCGGCGACGCCGGAGAGCTCCATCGGCGCGTTGCCGACGATGACCTCGGTCGCGCCGACCATGACCGGCGCGAGGCCGAAGCCCAGCAGGGCGAACCAGACGGACATCACGCCGCTGGAGGTGTCGGCCTCCAGCGTCGACATGCCGTACATGGCGATCGCGGTGGCCGCCATGCCGCTCGCGAGCGGGATGCGCGGGCCGAGCTTGGTGATGGCCAGACCCGCGAGCGGGGAGCCGACGATCATCATGCCGGTGAGCGGGAGCAGGTGCAGGCCCGCGTCGACCGGGCTCATGCCGTGCACGCTCTGGAGGTAGAACGTCACGAAGAACAGGCCGCCCATGAAGGCGATGGCCATGAGCACCATCAGCACCACACCCGCCGAGAGCGGGACGGAGCGGAAGAGGGCGAGCGGGATCAGCGGTTCCTTCACCCGCGTCTCCCAGATGGAGAACAGCGCGAAGCCCAGGACCGACAGCCCCAGGAAGAGCCAGGTCTTGCCGTCGCCCCAGCCCCAGGCCGGGGCCTTGATCAGGGCCCACACCAGGCAGAACATCGCGCCGGACAGCAGCACGATGCCGAGGATGTCGAAGGAGCGCGGGGCGTTCTCGGCGCGGTGGTCGAGCAGGATCAGCAGGCCCAGCACGAGGGCGATCAGGCCGACCGGCACGTTGATGAAGAACACCGACTGCCAGCTGACGTGCTGGACGAGCAGTCCGCCGAGGATCGGGCCGCCCGCGGTGGAGGCGCCGATGACCATGCCCCAGATGCCGATCGCCATGTTCAGCTTCTCGGCCGGGAAGGTCGCGCGGAGCAGGCCCAGCGCGGCCGGCATGAGCAGCGCGCCGAACAGGCCCTGGAAGACGCGGAAGGTGACCACGAGGGCGATGCTGTGCGACAGGCCGATCGCGCCGGACGCGGCGGCGAAGCCGGTCACGCCGATCAGGAAGGTCTGCCGGTGGCCGAAGCGGTCGCCGAGCTTGCCCGCGGTGATGAGGGAGACCGCGAGGGCGAGGAAGTAGGCGTTGGTGATCCACTGGACGTCGGCGAAGGTCGCGCCGAGGTCCTTGGCGATGGCCGGGTTGGCGATGGCCACGATGGTGCCGTCCAGGGCCACCATCATGACCCCGACGGCCACGGTGATGAGGGTGAACCACGGATGGCCGCGCAGGCCCGTGGACGGAGCCCGGTCCAACGGGGAGTCCGGAGTCTTGTCCTCCGGGCCCGTCTTGTCGATGGTGGTCTGACTAGTCATTTTTCGAGGCTAGTGACAGCCGCTGACAATTGACAAACTGATTCACAAGTCGGTAACTGTCACGTCGCTCACAGATAGGCTGAACTGCGCGAACAGTTCGGTTGGGGGAGAACGCGACAGATGACGGAAACGGTGGACACGACAGGCGTGGCAGGCGTGGCAGGCGCGGCAGACACGGCCGGAACGGCGGAGCCGGCGGCCGGGACGGGGGCGTCGGCCGTCGGCGCGACGGCGTCGGCGGAGCCCATGGAGTCGGTGGCGTCGGCGGAGTCGGCGGAGTCGGTGGTGCCACGCCCCGGGCTTCGGGAGCGCAAGAAGCAGCGCACCCGGGACGCCCTGCTGCGGGCCGCCCTCGAACTGTTCACCACCCAGGGTTACGAGCGGACCACGGTCGACGAGATCACCGAGGCCGTCGACGTCTCCCAGCGCACCTTCTTCCGCTACTTCGCGGGCAAGGAGGACGCCGCCCTGTTCCTCCAGCGGCTCACGGAAACACGTTTCATCGACGCGGTGCGCGAACGACCGCCCGACGAGGCCCCGTTGGAGGCACTGCGCCGGGCCGTCCTGGAGAGCTGGGACACGATCGGCGAGGCGATCGAGGAGGTGGTGCCCATCGAACTGCACATGCGCACCTATCAATTGATCGAGTCGACCCCCGCGCTGCTCGCCGCGCACCTGCGCCGCTCGGAGGAGATCGAGGAGGAGATCGCGCGGCTCATCGCCGAGCGCGAGGGCCTCGACGTGGACACGGACCCGCGCCCGCGCATCGCGGTCGCGGTGTTCGGCGGGGTGATGCGGGTGACGGGCCGGCTGTGGGGCGCGGGCGAGGACACCAGCGTCGAGGCGATCCGCGAGCTGACCGCGACCTATCTCGACCATGTGGGGCCCGCGTTGGCGGAGAAGTGGGGCAGCGCGCCGCGGTGACGGCCCGGTGATCCCCCGGTGACGCCTCGTACCGCCGGGTCACCTCTTGGAAGCCCACCGGGTCACGCTTCGGAAGTCCGCCAGGTCACCCTTGGCAACCCGCCAGGCCACCTCTTGGAAGCCGGCGCGACACCCTCGGGGAGCCCCGGCGCGACACCCGGTACCCGCCCGGGCGGGAGAGCCGGTTCGGACCGGCGTACGGAATACGCCGCCCTCCCGCGTACACGGTCCGGCCCAGAACCCGTACGCGAGCTGACGCACGCGGGCGTACGGAACCTCCCGCACGCCCGCGCTCGTTGTACGGATGCCGCCCGCGCGGGACGCTCCGCGAAGGCACCGGACCATCACAACACCCCCATGCAGAGCGTCACATATCGCACACGCATAGCGGAAAAGCACGTACACAGCGTCACTATTTAACTCAAACTGAACCCGGTTTGCCCTAATTACCCCATCAGAAACGTGATCCCAGTCACTCGTTTAACGGGAGGCTCTTCACTTCTCCTAGGGTGTCCTCTCAGTGACTTCCTTCGACACCACCCCCCAACTCAACGTCTGGCGCGCACTGCTCGCGCTGGCCGTGGTGTTCGTGATGCTGGCCACCAGTGGCTGGACCGCGCTCCACAGCCACCGGGCAGCATCTCCGCTCCAGGCGTCGCGCTCCGCGTGGGAACGCGGCAGCATCGCCGGGCACAAGCTGCCCGACCCGGACTCCGCTCCGGGTTCGCTGTCCCAGTTCTTCACCACGCTCGACGCGCAGCAGCGTTCGCAGCTCGCCCACCGTTATCCGCTCGCGGTCGGCAACATGAACGGTGCGCCGGTGACCCTGCGCTACGCGGCGAACCGTCTGGCGCTCAAGCACGAGCGCACGGTCGAGCGCGGGCGCATGCACGACAACCGGCTGTCCTCGCTCGGCCAGTACGACGCGGGCCGCCGCATGCACCGCTACGAAGCGCTGCTGCACAAGGACCGCAGGATCCTGGCCTTCGACCCCAACGGCTCGGGCCGGGTCGCCGAGGTCTTCGGCGACCTCGACAAGGCCCGCCGGGTCTCGGTCGTGGTCCCCGGTGTCGACACCGACCTGCTCACCTTCCAGCGCACGTACAAGCAGTACTCGGCGCCGGTCGGCATGGCGGGCTCGCTGTACAGGGCCGAGCGCTCGGCGGACCCGGGCATACGGACGGCCGTGATCGCGTGGGCCGACTACACGACGCCCAGCGGACTCGGTATCGACTCGGCCACCGCCATGCGGGCCGAGGACGGCGCGGTGCGGCTGAACGCGCTGGTGCGGGCGCTGCCGGGCAGTTCCGAGGTGGCGCTGTACTGCCACAGCTACGGCTCGGTCCTGTGCGGGGTGGCGGCCTCTTCGCTGCCCTCCCGGGTGTCCGACATAGCGGTGGCGGGCAGCCCCGGCATGCGGGCGGCGAAGGCGGCCAACCTGCACACCACGGCCCGGGTCTGGGCGATGCGCGACGCGGACGACTGGATCCAGGACGTGCCGCACATGGAGGTCGGCGGCCTCGGGCACGGCGCGGACCCGGTGTCGAAGGGGTTCGGGGCGCGCGTCCTGTCGGCCGAGGGCGCGAAGGGTCACGCCGGCTACTTCCAGCCGGGCACGGAGAGTCTCCGCAACTTCGCGGAGATCGGGATCGGCGCGTACCGCGCTGTCAGCTGCGCGCGTGATGACGACGCCTGCCGGACGGGTTTGTCCGCCGGCGCGTCGGCCTGACGCGCGTAGAGGACGAAAAACTGCGGTCCGCCCAGAGAGGCGACGGAGGCTTGCGTGCCGCATACGATGGCCCGCATGGGTGACGTACTGGCCGGATTTCATGCCGCCTGGGAGTTCGAGTCCGACTCCGTGCTCATCCGCTTCGAACGGGGGATCCGTACACCGAAGCTGTTCCAGGCGCTCGGCGAACGCCGTGTTCCCCTGGAGGCGCTCGCGGCGGTGACGCTGACGCCCGGGAAGCGAGGCACGGTCGTTCTGCGTGCGGTGCCGAGACCCGGCGCCGATCCGCTGATGGAAGCGGCCGCGGGACAGCTCAAGGAGGGGTGCGACCCCTATCGGCTGGTGCTGCCCGCCGAACGCGAGACGCTCGCCGAGTACTACGCGGACGAGCTGCGCGGACAGCTCACCACGGACGACGAGCCCGCCGAGCGCTTTCTCGTGAAGCCGCCCGAGGGGCCGCTGACCTTCAAGGCCTACGACGGAAAGGCCACCTTCGACGGCAAGACGGTGTCCTTCCGGTGGTTCTGGACGGGCGCGTCCTCGGCGAAGTGGAAGGCCGGCGACCAGACCTTCCCGGTCTCCTCGCTGTGCGGGGTCGAGTGGCGCTCCCCCGAGGTTTTCGAGGGGCATCTGCGGCTGCTGCGGCGGGAGCCCGCCCCGGCCCATCCCGCGCAGGCGGACCAGGACCCGGCGGCGGTCGTCTTCGGGCTCGGGTACGGGCCCGTCCACGAGTCGCTGCCGTTCGCGGCGGCCGTGCTCGCCGCCGCGCGCTCCGCGAGTCCCGCTCCGGTGAACGCGGTCCCGGCGCCGCACCGCGACCCGGCCGACATCGCGGACCGGATCCGGCATCTCGGGGAGCTGCACGAGGCGGGGCTCGTCACGGACGAGGAGTTCTCCGTGAAGAAGGCGGAACTCCTCGCCCAGCTGTAGCCGCGGGGGCCGGGACGCTCCGGGCCCCGCTCACTCCCGGCCCGCCGACGAGAACGACATGTCCGGGTAGCGGTCGCCCGCCACCTTGGCCGCGATCGGTTCCAGGAGGGCCAGCTCGTCCTCGGTCAGGGCGATGCCCGTGGCCGCCGTGTTCTCCTCCACCCGCGCGCGCCGCGTGGTGCCCGGGATCGGTACGACGGTCAGACCGTGGACACTCGCCCGCTGCTGGACCCAGGCCAGCGCGATCTGGCCGAGCGAGGCGCCACGGGCGTCGGCGACGGTACGGATCGGGTCGAGCAGCGCCGCGTTCGCCGCCGCGTTCTCGCCGGTGAAGCGGGGCTGGGTGCGGCGGACGTCGTCCTGCCCGAGGTCCTGGTCGGCGTTGCCGAAGGAGCCGGTGAGGAAGCCACGGCCCAGCGGTGAGTACGGGACGAGCGCCACGCCCAGCTCGCGGGCGGCGGGCACCACGTTCGTCTCGATGTCTCGGCTGAACAGCGACCACTCCGACTGGACCGCCGCGATGGGATGCACGGCCTGGGCGGCGCGCAGCTCCCCCGCGGTGACCTCGCTCAGGCCCAGATGCTTGACCTTGCCCTCGCGGACCAGGCCGGCCATGGCGCCGACGCTCTCCTCGATCGGCACGTTCACATCGCGTCGGTGCATGTAATAGAGGTCGATCACGTCGACGCCGAGGCGCTGGAGGCTGCCCTCGACGGCCTGGCGGATGTACGGCGGGTCGTTGCGGATGATCCGCTTGCGGGGGTTGTCCGGCGGGACCGTGACGCCGTACTTGGTCGCGATGACGATCTCGTCCCGGTGCGCCTTGAGGAACGGCGCCAGGAACCTCTCGTTCTCGCCGCGGCCGTACCCCTCGGCGGTGTCGTAGAGCGTGACGCCGAGTTCCAGCGCCCGGCCCAGGGCGGCCCTCGACGCGTCGGCGTCCGGCGGCCCGTACGCCCAGCTCATGCCCATGCAGCCGAGGCCCTGCACACCGACCTCGGGCCCGTCATCGCCGAGCCGTACCGCCGTGATCCTGCTGTCGGTCATCAAGACCTCTCCGACGCGAGGACGTGCCCCGCGTCCGCATAGAAACTGATCTTCCGGTCGAGCACCGCGAGGGTGTCCTGGAGCTCCGCGATACGGGCCCGGACGTCCCGGCGGGTCGCCTCCAGGAGCTCGTAGCGGTCCATGTACGTGTGGTCGCCGGCGCGCACCATCTCCGCGTAGCGGACCATGTCGGCGACCGGCATCCCGGTGAGCCGGAGCTTGCCGACGAGGTCCAGCCAGTCCAGGTCGCGGTTGCTGTAGCGGCGCTGGCCGGTGTGCGAGCGGTCGATGTGCGGCATCAGCCCGATGCGCTCGTACCAGCGCAGGGTGTGCGCACTGAGGCCGGTAAACGCGACGACCTCGCTGATCGTGTAGTTGTCCCGGCCGTCCGGGCGCCGCTCCTGCTCGGGAGGGCCGGCGCAGGTGTCGGCCCCGCTCGCGGTCCCGGTGGCCTCGGCTGTGGTCTCCATCACGGTCATGCCCTCCACGCTAAAACCTTGGAGTCCACTCCAGGCAACCGAACCGGCCGAAAATCCCAGGACATGGCCGGGAGGCGATGGTTACCGTGCGGATCATGAGCCTCGTACGCCGCGCCACTCCCGAGGACGCCTCCGAAGTGCTGCGCCTGCGCCAGGTGATGATCGACTCGGTCTTCGACGTGGGCTCCTCCAGCGCGTGGCACGCCGCGTCGCTGCCGACCGTACGCGCGAAGCTCGCCGATGCCGAGGAATCCTTCGTCGCCTTCGTGATCGACCACCCGGAGCGGCCGGGCACCCTCGCGGCCCTCGTCGCCGGGACGGTCGAGTACCGGATCGGGCGGGCGGACAATCCGCACGGCGCGGTGGGGTACGTCTTCAGCGTCGCCACCGATCCGGGCACCCGGCGCCGCGGCTACGCCCGCGCCTGCATGGAGACGCTCCTCGGCTGGTTCCGTGAGCGCGGTGTCGCCCAGGTCGACCTCAACGCCTCCACCGAGGCCGAGCCGCTCTACGCGGCCCTCGGGTTCGTCCGCAAGCCGGACCCCTCGATGCGGCTGTGCCTCTGAGCCGCTTAGGCTCGGGGCATGTCCTTGCAGAGCCTGGCGCTGATCTCGAACTGGCCCGTTCCCACCGCCGCGGCCGCGGTCGTCCGCGCGGACGGCACCGTGGCCGGCTCGCACGGGCCGGGCGGGCACCGGTTCGCGCTGGCGTCCGTCACCAAGCCGCTCGCCGCGTACGCCGCGCTCGTCGCGTACGAGGAGGGGGCGATCGAGCTCGACGAACCCGCCGGGCCCGCCGGTTCGACGGTCCGGCATCTGCTCGCGCACACCTCGGGTCTGGCCTTCGACGAGCACCGGGCGACCTTCACGCCCGGGGAGCGGCGGCTGTACTCCAACGCCGGGTTCGAGGTGCTCGGGGACCACATCGCCAAGGCGGCGGACATGCCGTTCGCGGAGTATCTGCGGCAGGCGGTTCTCGAACCGCTCGGCATGACCGCGACGACGCTGGACGGTTCGCCCGCGAGGGACGGTGTCTCGACCGTCGACGACCTCGTCCGCTTCGCCGCCGAGCTCCAGGCGCCGCGGCTCCTTGACCCGCGTACGGTCGCGGAGGCGATGACCGTCCAGTACCCCGGCACCAAGGGCGTCCTTCCGGGGTACGGCCACCAGAACCCCAACGACTGGGGGCTGGGCTTCGAGATCCGCGACTCCAAGTCACCGCACTGGACGGGGAGTTCGTCCTCGCCGCGCACCTTCGGCCACTTCGGCCAGGCCGGTACGTTCCTGTGGGTCGACCCGGCCGTGGGCGCCGCCTGCGTCGCGCTGACCGACCGGAACTTCGGGCCCTGGGCGATCGAGGCGTGGACGCCCTTCACGGACGCGGTGCTGGCCGACCTCGCCTCCTGACGCGGGCCGGCGTCAGCCTCGGAGCCGGCAGGGGAAGGCCGCCGCGTCCGGTCGGCCCGCGGAAGGCCGGCGCCTCGCGCCGAACCCCGGCGTCAGCCGGCCGCCATCTCCCACATCAGCAGCTCCGCCGGGGCCCCGGCGACCAGCTCCAGGTCCTTCGCGTCCGTGACCCGGGCCGCGTCCCCCTCCCCCAGTTCCACGCCGTCCAGCCGGACCTCGCCGCGCACGACATGGAGGTAGACGTGGGGCGCGTCGGGAACGGCCGTGCGCTCACCCGCCGTCAGCCGGCGCACATGGAGCATGGCTCCCGCCTCGGGAACGGCGTACGGGGTGGAGTCGGCGATGCCGCGGACGGTCTCGTACGCGGGGTCGCCGCCCGGTTCCACCGGGGCCAGCCACATCTGGACGAAGACCAGCGGCAGCTCGCCGTCGTTGCGCTCGACATGGCGGACGCCTCCCGCCGAACTCAGCCGCTGGACGTCCCCGTGGCGCAGCACCGACTCGTTCCCCGCCGAGTCGCGATGGGTCAGCTCGCCCTCCACCACCCAGGTGACGATCTCGGTGTGGCTGTGCGGGTGCTCGTCGAAGCCCGCGCCGGGGGCGAGCCGCTCCTCGTTGCAGGCGATCACCGCGCCGAAGCGGAGGTTGTCGGGGTCGTAGTGCGGGCCGAAGGAAAAGGCGTGGAGCGAGGAGATCCCGGCCGCCGGGTCCCCTCCGCGGTAGCGCTCGTCGGCGCGGCGGACGTCCATCACGCCTCCACGGTAGGGCCTGTCGTCCCGATCGGTCGGCACCGAGGTGCGTCCCGCCCCATGATCCGGACGGCAGGCCCCGGCCCTGGCCCGGCGGCCGCCTCTCGCTTACTTGCGACCCGCCGCCGCACAGCTCCGTCCGGATAAGGCAGTCTTGTCCCGTGCCCGAACCCCATGCCAGCAACACCGAGCGCCCAGCGCACGAAGTCGACTCGCACACCGCGACCCTCAAGCGGCTGGAGAAGTCGGCCGGCAGTCTCGCCGCCCAGGCCATCACGCGGATGGACGAGACGCTGCCGTGGTACCGGGCCATGCCACCGGAGAACCGGTCGTGGATCGGGCTGGTCGCCCAGGCCGGCATCGCGGCCTTCACGGAGTGGTTCCGGCACCCGGACGCGCCGCAGGCCATCTCCACCGACGTCTTCGGCACCGCGCCACGCGAGCTGACCAGGGCCATCACGCTGCGCCAGACGGTGGAGATGGTGCGGACGACAATCGAGGTCATGGAATCGGCCATCGACGAGGTGGCGGCGCCCGGCGACGAGTCCGTGCTGCGTGAGGCGCTGCTCGTCTACGCCCGCGAGATCGCCTTCGCCACCGCCCAGGTGTACGCGCAGGCCGCGGAGGCACGCGGTGCCTGGGACGCCCGGCTCGAGTCGCTCGTGGTGAACGCGGTGCTCTCCGGCGAGGCCGACGAGGGCGCCGTCTCCCGGGCCGCCGCGCTCGGGTGGAACTCGCCCGACCATGTCTGCGTGGTGCTGGGCACGGCGCCCGACGGTGACAGCGAGCTGACGGTCGAGGCGATCCGGCGGGCGGCCCGGCACGCCAAGCTCCAGGTGCTGACGGGCGTGCTCGGGGACCGGCTGGTCGTCATCGCGGGTGGCAGCGACAACCCGCTCGCCGTCGCCAAGTCGCTGATCGGTCCGTATGCCGCCGGATCGGTGGTGGCCGGGCCGATCGTGCCCGATCTGCTGGCCGCGACCCGGTCGGCACAGGCCGCGGCGGCCGGGCTGAAGGCGTGTTTCGCCTGGCAGGACGCCCCGCGCCCGGTACTGGCGGACGATCTGCTGCCGGAGCGCGCGATCGCCGGAGACCCGTCGGCCCGCGAGCAGTTGGTGGAGGAGATCTACAGACCGCTGGAGGAAGCCGGCTCCGCGCTCCTGGAGACACTGGCCGTCTACCTGGAGCAGGCGAGCAGCCTCGAAGGCGCGGCCCGGATGCTGTTCGTCCATCCCAACACCGTGCGCTACCGGCTCCGACGTGTGACTGACGTCACCGGCTGGTCGCCCTCGGATGTTCGATCGGCGTTCACGCTGCGGATCGCGCTGATCCTGGGGCGTCTGGCCGATGGAGATCCGCAAACCTAGGCTTTTGTCGGGGACCTACAATTCCCCCTCGTGTTCTTCGTCCCTGTCCCCACGGGCGGCCGTGGCCGTCCACAAGAGAGAGTGTGAGAGTGCTCGTACTCGTCGCTCCCGGCCAGGGCGCTCAGACGCCCGGCTTCCTGACTCCTTGGCTCGACCTCCCCGGCGCCGCCGAACGCCTCGCCGCGTGGTCGGACGCCATCGGGCTGGACCTTGCCCACTACGGCACCCAGGCCGACGCGGACGCGATCCGCGACACGGCTGTCGCCCAGCCGCTCCTGGTCGCCGCCGGTCTCCTGTCCGCCGCGGCACTCGGTGACGTCACCCCCGGTGCCGTCGCCGGCCACAGCGTCGGCGAGATCACCGCCGCCGCGTTCGCGGGAGTGCTCGACGACACCGCCGCGCTGACCCTCGTACGCAAGCGCGGCCTCGCGATGGCCGACGCCGCCGCCATCACGCAGACCGGTATGTCGGCGCTGCTCGGCGGGGACCCCGACACGACGGTCGCGCACCTGGAGAAGCTCGGTCTGACCCCGGCGAACGTGAACGGCGCGGGCCAGATCGTGGCCGCCGGCACGCTGGAGCAGCTGGCCGCCCTGGAGGCGGACAAGCCCGAGGGTGTCCGGCGTGTCGTGGCCCTGAAGGTGGCGGGCGCGTTCCACACCGTCCACATGGCACCCGCGGTCGAGGCGCTGGCCAAGGCCGCCGAGGACCTGACTCCGGCGGACCCGCGGGTCACCTACGTGTCGAACCGGGACGGCCAGACGGTCGCCTCCGGTACCGAGGTCGTCTCCCGCCTGGTCGGCCAGGTCGCCAACCCGGTCCGCTGGGACCTGTGCATGGAGACCTTCCAGAAGCTCGGCGCGACCGCGCTGATCGAGGTGTGCCCCGGCGGCACGCTCACCGGTCTGGCCAAGCGCGCGCTGCCCGGTGTCACGACGCTGGCCCTGAAGACCCCCGACGACCTGGACGCGGCTCGCGAGCTCATCGCCGAGCACGGCGCTGCCTGAGGAGCCCGAGAGCATGTCGAAGATCAAGGCACCCAAGGGCGCTCCGTTCGCGCGCATCCTCGGCGTCGGCGGCTACCGTCCCGTCCGGGTGGTGCCCAACGAGGTGATCCTGGAGACGATCGACTCGTCCGACGAATGGATCCGTTCGCGCTCCGGCATCGAGACCCGGCACTGGGCCTCCGACGAGGAGACCGTGGCCGCGATGTCGGTCGAGGCGTCCGGCAAGGCCCTGTCCGACGCCGGGATCAGCGCCGACCAGATCGGCGCCGTGGTGGTCTCCACCGTGTCGCACTTCTCCCAGACCCCGGCCATCGCCACCGAGATCGCCGACAAGCTCGGCACGAACAAGGCCGCGGCCTTCGACATCTCGGCCGGCTGCGCGGGCTTCGGTTACGGCCTGACCCTCGCCAAGGGCATGATCGTCGAGGGTTCCGCGGAGTACGTCCTCGTCATCGGCGTGGAGCGGCTGTCCGACCTCACCGACCTGGAGGACCGCGCGACGGCCTTCCTGTTCGGCGACGGCGCGGGCGCGGTCGTCGTCGGTCCCTCCGACGAGCCGCACATCGGCCCCACGGTCTGGGGCAGCGAGGGCGACAAGGCCGGCACGATCAAGCAGACCGTGCCGTGGGACCGCTTCAAGGTCGGCGACGTCTCCAATCTCCCGCTCGACTCCAAGGGCGAGATCAAGTTCCCTGCCATCACGCAGGAAGGCCAGGCGGTGTTCCGCTGGGCCGTGTTCGAGATGGCGAAGGTCGCCAAGGAGGCGCTGGAAGCCTCCGGACTTTCGCCGGACGACCTGGATGTCTTCATTCCCCACCAGGCCAACGAGCGGATCATCGACTCGATGGTGAAGACGCTGAAACTGCCGGGACACGTCACGGTCGCGCGTGACGTGCGCACCACCGGCAACACCTCGGCCGCCTCGATCCCGCTCGCGATGGAGCGGCTCCTGGCGACCGGTGAGGCGAAGAGCGGCGACACCGCGCTCGTCATCGGCTTCGGGGCGGGTCTCGTGTACGCCGCGACGGTCGTTACCCTCCCCTAGGCACTCCGTACCGGATCATCCGGTCCGTACGGAATATCGCCACCCCTCTGGAAACACACCGAAGGAGCGCCTGACATGGCCGCCACTCAGGAAGAGATCGTCGAAGGTCTCGCCGAGATCGTCAACGAGATCGCCGGGATCCCCACCGAGGACGTCCAGCTGGACAAGTCCTTCACCGACGACCTGGACGTCGACTCGCTGTCCATGGTCGAGGTCGTCGTCGCCGCCGAAGAGCGCTTCGACGTCAAGATCCCGGACGACGACGTGAAGAACCTCAAGACGGTCGGCGACGCCACCGCCTACATCCTCAAGAACCAGGCCTGATCTTCCGGTCACCTGGGCCGACCGTCCGGGTTCGCCGGGGCCCCGTGCCCTGGTTCACCCGGTCTGATGCCCCGCCACCCGGCGGTGGCGCCGCTGAATCCTCGTATCCGTTGGAGAAAGAATTCCCGTGAGCCCGACCAATCGCACCGTGGTCGTCACCGGTATCGGCGCAACCACACCGCTGGGTGGCGACGCAGCCTCTACCTGGGAGGGCCTGATCGCCGGACGTTCCGGCGTCCGCCCTCTCGAGCAGGAGTGGGCCGCCGACCAGGCAGTCCGTATCGCGGCGCAGATCGCCGTGGAGCCGGGCGAGGTCATTCCCCGCCCGCAGGCCCGCCGGCTGGACCGCTCGGCGCAGTTCGCGCTGATCGCGGCCAAGGAAGCCTGGGCCGACGCCGGTTTCACCGACAAGGCGGGCGAGGACCCGAGCGCCGACCCCGATCGGCTGGGCACGGTCATCGCCTCCGGCATCGGTGGTGTGACGACCCTGCTCGACCAGTACGACGTGCTGAAGGAGAAGGGCGTACGCCGTGTCTCCCCGCACACCGTTCCGATGCTGATGCCGAACGGTCCGTCCGCCAACGTGGGGCTCGCCGTGGGCGCCCGCGCCGGTGTGCACACCCCGGTCTCCGCCTGCGCCTCCGGCGCCGAGGCCATCGGCTACGCCATCGAGATGATCCGCACGGGCCGCGCCGACATCGTCGTCGCCGGTGGCACCGAGGCGGCCATCCACCCGCTTCCCATCGCCGCGTTCGGCAACATGATGGCGATGTCCAAGAACAACGACGACCCCCAGGGTGCCTCGCGCCCCTACGACGTCGCCCGTGACGGCTTCGTGCTGGGCGAGGGCGCCGGCGTCCTGGTCCTGGAGTCCGCCGAGCACGCCGCCAAGCGCGGCGCCCGGGTGTACGCCGAGGCGGTCGGCCAGGGCATCTCGGCCGACGCGCACGACATCGTGCAGCCGGAGCCCGAGGGCCGCGGCATCTCGCACGCCCTGCAGAACCTGCTCGACAACACCGACCTGAACCCGGCCGAGATCGTGCACGTGAACGCGCACGCCACCTCGACGCCGGCCGGTGACGTGGCCGAACTGAAGGCGCTGCGCAAGGTCTTCGGCGACGAGGCCGACCACTTCGCGGTCTCGGCGACCAAGTCGATGACCGGTCACCTCCTCGGTGGCGCCGGTGGTGTCGAGTCGGTCGCGACCGTGCTCGCGCTGTACCACCGTCTCGCGCCGCCGACCATCAACGTGGAGAACCTCGACCCCGAGGCCGAGGCCGCCGCCGACATCGTCCGCGGCGAGGCCCGCAAGCTGCCCGTCGAAGGCCGTATCGCCGCGCTGAACGACTCGTTCGGTTTCGGTGGTCACAACGTGGTGCTGGCGTTCCGTTCCGTCTGACGCCGGTAGTCCGTTCCGTACGGCGTGTGGCCCGTACCCCTGGTTCCAGGGGTACGGGCCACACGCCGTACGTTCTTCGGTTACGGTGCCGCGCCCCTGACGGGGTGTCACACCACCTGGTGCAGCCAGCGGACCGGGGCGCCCTCGCCCGCGTACCGGAAGGGCTCCAGTTCGTCGTCCCAGGGCTTGCCGAGGAGCTTGGCGAGGTCGGCCTCCAGGTCGCTCTCCCCGCGCTGGGAGCGCAGCAGCGCGGCGCGCAGCCGGTCCTCGGGGATCAGGATGTCGCCGTGGATCCCTGTGACGGCGTGGAAGATGCCGAGCTCGGGCGTGCAGCTGTAGCGCTCGCCCTCGGCGGTGGGGCAGGGCTCGGCGGTGACCTCGAAGCGCAGCAGATGCCAGCCGCGCAGCGCGGAGGCGAGCTTGGAGGCGGTGCCGACCTCGCCCTTCCAGGAGAACTCGGATCTCCAGGTGCCGGGGGCGGCGGGCTGCCGGATCCAGTCGAGGCTGACGCGCGTGCCGAGCACCCCCGCGACCGCCCACTCGACATGCGGACACAACGCGCGGGGCGCGGAGTGCACGTAGAGAACTCCACGTGTCGTCACTGGGGCCTCCGGACAGAGCGAGACATCTTGTAACTTAGCGGAACGGCAGTGGCAGGGCGGCCACGTGGCGAGGCTACCCTGCGGCGGCGCAAGGAGTGTGACGTACCGTCGGTCCAAGCGCCGTGAACCTCCGAGGTTTCACCCGGCGGGACGTGTCCGGACTCCCTTGCCGGGGGTCCGGGCCCGTCTCCCGGGCGAAGACGGCCACACCGCGGAAACGCGGTGCGACCGGCCGTGTACGACGTGGTGCGACCGACCGCGTGGAGCGGGTGCCGACCAACCCTGTACAACGAACGAGGAGACCAGGGGATGCGGAATCGCAGCCACCGTTCGCGGGCCGTCCTCGCCGTCGCCGCGGCGGCGGCTCTCCTGGGCGTCACCGCCTGCGACGCCACCGGTGGCAACTCCTCGGCGTCCAGCGGGACGGCGGGGGCCCGGCCGTCCCCGAGGCCCACGCCGGTCTGGGACCGCAGCCCGGACTCGATGGCCGCGGTCGGCGACTCCATCACGCGCGGTTTCGACGCGTGCAGTGTGCTGTCCGACTGCCCGGAGGTGTCGTGGGCGACCGGCAGCGATCCGCGCGTCGGCAGTCTCGCCGTACGGCTGCTCGGCACGGCCGGGGCGGCCGAGCGCAGCTGGAACTACGCGGTGACCGGGGCGCGGATGGCGGACCTTCCCGGCCAGATGGCCCAGGCGGCGACCCGCGGGCCCGAGCTGGTCACGGTGATGGCGGGCGCCAACGACGCCTGCCGCTCCTCCGCCTCGGCGATGACGTCCGTCGCCGACTTCCGCGCCGAGTTCCAGGACGCGATGAAGACGCTGCGCGGCGCGCTGCCCAAGACCCAGGTGTACGTGTCGAGCGTGCCGGACCTGAAACGGCTCTGGTCCCAGGGGCGCGGCAACCCGCTGGGCAAGCAGGTCTGGAAACTGGGCATCTGCCCCTCGATGCTCGGGGACGCGGACTCGCTGAACGCGGCGGCGACCCTGCGGCGCGGGCAGGTGCAGGACCGGGTGAAGGAGTACAACCAGGTGCTGCGCGAGGTGTGCGCCAAGGACCGGCGCTGCCGCTTCGACGGGAACGCCGTCTTCGACTACCGCTTCGGCACGGACCAGTTGAGCCACTGGGACTGGTTCCACCCGAGCAGGGACGGCCAGGCGCGACTCGCCGAGATCGCCTACCGGACTGTGACGGCACGCGAACCCGTGACCTAGGCTTTTCCTCATGAGCGAACTTTTCGGCACACTTTCCGACGGCACCCGGGTCCACCGCTGGACGCTGGAGCGCGCCGGTGTCCGGGTGCGTGTGCTCACCTACGGCGGGATCGTGCAGTCGGCCGAGGTGCCGGACCGGGACGGGCGGGCCGTGGACGTGACCCTGGGCTTCCCCGCGCTGGAGGGGTACACGGCCCATCCCGAGCCGTATCTCGGCGCGCTGGTCGGGCGGTACGCGAACCGGATCGGGGGTGCGGGCTTCCCGCTGGACGGGGTGACGTACCGCCTGGAGCCGAACAACGGGCCCAACACGCTGCACGGCGGCGACGGCGGTTTCGACAAGCGCGTGTGGGACGCGGAGCCGCTCGAACACGGGGTCCGGCTCTCCCGGGTCAGCCCGGACGGCGAGGAGGGTTTCCCGGGGCGCCTGGAGGTCTCGGCGACGTACACGCTCGACGAGCGGGGCGCTCTGCGGATCGCCTACGAGGCGGTCACCGACGCGCCGACCGTGGTGAACCTGACGAACCACACGTACTGGAACCTCGGCGGCTCCGGCAGCGCGCTGGGACACGAGCTCCGGCTCGACGCCTCGCGGCTGACACGGGTGGACGGGAACCTCGTCCCGACCGGGGAACTCGACCCGGTCGAGGGCACCCGCTTCGACTTCCGTGAGCCCCGCAAGACCGGCGCGGGATACGACCACAACTACGTGCTCGACAAGGGGCTCACCGACGCTCCCGTGGAGGTCGCCGAGCTGTACGACCCGGCGTCCGGGCGGGTGCTCACGGTCGCGACCACCGAACCCGGTCTCCAGTTCTACACCGCGGACCACCTGAGCGACCCCTTCGCCCCCAACGACGGCATCGCGCTGGAGACGCAGCACTTCCCCGACTCCCCGAACCGGCCGGACTTCCCGAGCACCGAACTGCGGCCGGGCGCGGTGTACAGGTCGCAGACCATGTACGGGTTCTCCGTGCGGTCCTAGTACTTGTCGGCCGGCCCCGGTCCGGATGTCAGGTTCCGGGCCGGGGGCGGCCGAAGGGGGCGCGAAGGTTACGCCTCGATGATCGTGCTCAGACGGCGGTCCAGAAGGGAACGACCTGCCTGGACCTCGTACAAACCCTTCACGAACGCCCACGTGTCCGCGGCCGTGTCCCAGATCTCGAAGGCGCGGCGCGGGAGCTCCACGACGGCTTCGACGCTCTCACCGGGCGCGGCCTCGACCCCGGCGAAACCGGCGAGCGCGCGGGCGGGCCGGCCGGTGCCGGGTTCCGCCGGGGCGAGGTAGACCTGGACGACCTCGCGCCCGGCCCGCCGGCCGGAGTTGCGGACACGGACGGTGACGGTCAGGTCCTCGATCTCGATGGACTCGTACGTCCAGTCGGTGTAGCCGAGGCCGTGCCCGAAGGGGTACGAGGGGGTCCTGCCCGCTTTCTCCCAGGCGCGGTAGCCGATGAAGACGTCCTCGGTGTACGGGAGTTCGCCGTCGGCCGGGCGGACCCGGGTGACCGGGGCGTCGGCCAGGGAGCCCCAGGTGGTGGGGAGGCGGCCGCCCGGCTCGTGGGCGCCGGTGAGGACGTCCGCGAGGGCGGCGCCGCCCTCCTGGCCCGGGAACCAGCTCAGGAGCACGGCGGCGACCTCGTCGCGCCAGGGGAGTTCCACCGGGGCTCCGGAGTTGACGACCACGACGGTGTTCGGGTTGGCGGCGGCCACGGCGTGCACCAGCTCGTCCTGACGGCCGGGGAGCCTGAGGTCCGCGCGGTCGAAGCCCTCGGACTCGACGCGGTCGGTGGTCGCGACCACGACGACGACGGTGTCGGCAGCGCGGGCCGCCTCGACCGCCTCGGCGATCAGCTCGTCCGCGTCGCGCACGGGCTCCTGGTGGGCGAGCGAGAAGCCGACGGCCTTCAGGGGGGCTTTGCCGGGGACCGTGACGACATGGGTCAGGGAGACCTCCACCGGTTCGCCCGCGGTGAGTTCGGCCCGGCCACGGGGGATCGGGGCGCCGAAGAACGTCACGAAGGGGTCGTCCCTGTCGGTGCTCTGGACGTCGTCGAAGTACGTCGTGCCGTCGACGGTGAGGGTGAACGCGCCGAGGCCCTTGATGCCGAAGGTGTGCGGGCCGGACTCGCGCGGGGTGAGGCTGCCGGTGAGTTCGACGCTGTGGAGGGTGTCCCCGGTGACCCCCGCGGGCAGGTCGTCGCCCATCCACTTGATCTGGCCGTTCGGGACGGAGGCGGTGGCGATGACCTCGCCGGCGGCGTCGCGGCAGACCGCACGCAGCTCGAACCCCGCGTCGGCGACGGGGAGTTCGACGGCCGGGTCGGCGCCGACCGCGTACGTAGGACCGCCCTCGGGGAGGGCGGCGGTGAGGCCGTCGAGGGGCGAGACGATCCGGGCGGGGAAGACGGTGGCGGAGCCGCCGCCCTGGACGCGGGCGTCGCGGGCGGCGGCGCCGATGAGGGCGACCCGGTGCCCTTCGGGGAGCGGCAGGGCGCCTTCGTTGCGGACGAGGACGAAGCCGCGGCGGGCCACCTCGCGGGCCAGCGCCTCCCCGTCCACGGTCGTGGGCGGTTCGGTCACGACGGGTTCGGCGCCTTCCAGGGCGCCGACGCGGGCGGCGAGACGGAGTACGTTGCGCACGGCCGCGTCGACCGTGGCCTCCGCGACCTCGCCGGCGCGCACGGCGGCGGCGAGCGGTTCTCCGTAGACGGTCCGGGGGCCGGGCATGGCAACGTCGAGACCGCCCTCGATCGCGGCCTTCGTGGAGCGGGCGGCCATCCAGTCGGAGACGTTGAAGCCGTCGAAGCCCCATTCGCCGCGCAGGACCTCGTTCACGAGACTGCGGTGCTCGCTCATCGTCGTGCCGTTGACGGAGTTGTAGGCGGTCATGACGCCCCACGGGCGGGCACCGCCGACGATGGCCTCGAAGGGCGCCAGGTACAGCTCGCGCAGGGCGCGTTCGGAGACGAGGTTGTCCACCGTGAAGCGGTCGGTCTCGGCGTCGTTGGCGACGAAATGCTTGACGGTGGTGGCGACCCCGCCGGACTGGACGCCCCGGACATAGCCGCCGCCGATCACGCCGGTCAGGAGCGGGTCCTCGCTGTACGCCTCGAAGTGGCGGCCGCCGAGCGGTGAGCGGTGGAGGTTGACGGTGGGGGCGAGCAGGACGTGGACGCCCTTGCGGCGGGCCTCCTGGGCGAGCAGCGTGCCGACGCGGCGGGCCAGCTCCGGGTCCCAGGCGGCGGCGAGCGCGGTGGGCGAGGGGAGCGCGACGGAGGGGTCGTCGGCGCTCCAGTGGACGCCGCGGACGCCGATCGGGCCGTCCGACATCACGAGGGACTCCAGGCCGATCTCGGGGAGCGCGGGCAGCGTCCACATGTTCCGGCCGGACAGCAGCCGGGCCTTCGCGTCCAGGCCGAGGCGGGCGAGGGCCGCCTCGACGACGGCCTCGCGGGCCGCGTCCGCGTCCGCCTCCGCGTCCTTTTGGTCCCCAGCCGTCCCCACCGCAGTGTCCGCCATGGCGGCACCTCCTCGTCGCTAGTGCCCGACAGGCCACTAGGGCCTGTCGTTTGGATCATGCGGCGGGACGCGGGGCAGGGCACGCACTCCCCCAAGCTCTGCGAGCAGGGGGGACCCCCAGCGGCGTTGTCGTCGGTTGCCGACGCTCCGCGTCGTCGCCCTCCTCCGCCTTGCAGCTGCACGCACCCTGCCCCGCTCGGCCCAGCCGACAAGGCACCGCTCCTCGATGCCACCTGATCCAAACGACAGACCCTAGCCGTCGGATCCGCCCCATCGTCGTACGCGGCGACGGTGCGGGGGAGGGCCCCGGCGCCGGCGCGCGGGCGTTCCCGGCCGCGCCTCGGGAGCCGGCGGCGAGGATTCCCGCCCGATCACGGGCGGGCGGGCTCCGGAGCGAGCGTGACGGCGACGGGGAGCGTCCCCGGTCACGAGGTGGCGCTGTGCTCCTCGGACGCCCCGTCGGAGGCCGTGTCGGCGTCCTCGTCCGCGTCGCCCTCGCGGATCTCCTCGCCGAGCAGGTCCCGGGCCATCAGCGTGGCGCCCGCGACGGCCCCCGGCATCAGGAACACCGCGACGAACGGAACGAGGAAGGCGAGACCCAGCGGGGTGCCGAAGCCCCAGACCAGTGTCTTGCGGGAGCGGAGCAGCGCGAGGCGCGCCCGGAGGTCGACGTCGCGGCGCTGCAGGGCGACGGCGACGAGTTCCTCGGTGAGGAAGAAGCCCGTGACGAAGAAGCCGAGCACCGGGACGACGGTCTGGCCGATGAGCGGGACGAAGCCGAGCGCGAGGAGGAGGACCCCCCACACGAGGGCCCGCGCGAGGACACGGAGGCTGTCGCGCGCGGAGATCCACAGCTCGCGCCAGAGCGGCAGACCGGACTCGGGTGCCGTGCCGTCCGGGGACACGTCGCGGTCGACCTTCTCCGAGAGGTTCTCGTAGAAGGGCTGGCCTATGAGCAGGGTGACCGCGGTGAAGGTGAGGACGGCGAGGAGGAGTGCCAGGGCGAACAGGACGGCGGTGAGGAAGCCGCGGAAGAGTCCCTCCCAGGGGCTGCTCCAGTCGTCCGCGAACGGCGTCGCCCAGGTGACGAACCCCTCCCCGTACATGCCGAGGGCGACGAGCGCCGCCGCGTAGAGCACGAGCGTGATGAGTCCCGGCAGCAGCCCGAACCCGAAACTCTTCCCGTGCCGGGCCACCCATCTCTGGCCGCGCAGCAGATAGCCGAAACCCACCCCAAGATCGCGCATGGGGAGACCTTATCGGGGTGCCGCGCCGGGCCACAGCCCGCGGTGGCGGCGGCCTTCGCCGCCCCGGGCGGGCCCGGGGCGGCCCGAGCACTCCCGGGCGTCCTGGGAGACGCCCCGAGAGGTCCCGGGCTGCCCGGCTTCGGCTTCGGCTTCGGCTTCGGCTTCGGCTTCGGCTTCGGCTTCGGTCAGAGCTTGACGATCATCTTTCCGATGTTGTCGCCGCGCAGGACGCCGAAGAACGCCTCCAGGTTGTTCTCGATGCCCTCGACGACCGTCTCGGCGTACTTCAGCTCGCCGGAGCGGATCCAGGCGCCGACCTCCTGGACGAACTCCTGCTGGAGGTCGTAGTTGTCGCCGACGAGGAAGCCCTGGATGCGGCCGCGGGTCTGGATCAGCCGGGCCAGGTTCCGGGGGCCGGGGGCGGGCTCGGTGTTGTTGTAGACGGAGATCATGCCGCAGATCGCGATACGGCCGTCCCGGTTCAGCGAGCCGATGGCGGCCTCCAGGTGGTCACCGCCCACGTTGTCGAAGTAGACGTCGACGCCGTCGGGCGCGGCCTCGCGCAGCTGCTGGGAGACCGGGCCGTTCTTGTAGTTGAAGGCGGCGTCGAAGCCGTACTCCTCGACGAGCAGTCTGACCTTCTCGTCGGACCCGGCGGAGCCGATGACGCGCGAGGCGCCCTTGAGCCGGGCGATCTGGCCCACCTGGCTGCCGACGGCACCGGCGGCGCCGGACACGAAGACGGAGTCGCCCTCCTTGAAGGCGGCGGTGCGCAGGAGACCGGCGTACGCGGTGAGGCCGGTCATGCCGAGGACGCCGAGGTACGTCGACAGCGGCGCGGCCCCCGGGTCCACCTTGACGGCCTGCTTGGCGTCCACGACGGCGTACTCGCGCCAGCCGAGGAAGTGCAGCACGTGGTCGCCGGCCTCGATGCCCTCGGCGTTCGAGACGATGACCTCGCCGACCGCTCCGCCCTGCATGGTCTCGCCCAGCCCGAAGGGGGCGATGTAGGACTTGGCGGCGCTCATCCGGCCGCGCATGTACGGGTCGACGGAGACGTAGGCGTTCCGTACCAGGACCTCGCCCGGACCCGGCTGCCGGACCTCGGCCTCGACCAGGGCGAAGTCGGCGGGCTGGGGCGGGCCGACCGGGCGGCTGACCAGGTGCCATTCACGGCCGGTGGAGGGAAGCTGGGGGGTCTCGGACATGAGGGTGCGCCTTTCAGGGTGACCGGCGAGCGAATAATGCTTCAGTACTTCAAACAATGAGTACCTGAAACAACGATGCTCATGAATATTTCACGATGTCAAGTAACGCGGTACGATCGAGGGCATGGCCACCCACAAGAGACCACGGATCGACCCCTTGACCATGGAGGTCGTCGAGTTGATCGGCACGGTCGTGGCCCGTTACCACGAGGAGTACGAGGACGCGGCCGCCGCGCACGCCCTCACCGGCGCACAGGCGCGGCTGCTGAGCCTGCTCTCGCTGGAGCCGCTGCCGATGCGCCGTCTGGCGCAGAAGCTGAGGTGCGAGCCGTCGAACGTCACGGGGATCGTGGACCGGCTGGAGACACGGGGGCTGGTGGAACGCCGCCCCGACCCGGCGGACCGCCGGGTGAAACTGGCGGCGGCGACGGCCGAGGGCCGCAGAATCGCCGGAGGGCTGCGCGACTCGCTCGACTTCGCCCGCGAGCCCCTGGCGGAGCTCTCGGACCAGGAACGGCTGTCCCTGCGCGACCTGCTGCTCCGCATGCTGGGCGAGGCCCCCGGCACCGCCGGCGCCGGCGGCTGAGACCCGGCACCCCCGGCGCCGGCGACCGAGACGCGGGCGCCTTCGACGGCGGGCCGGCCGGAGTGCGGCGGGCCGCGGGGAGCGACGGGCACGGTTCGGCGGGCAGCGACGGGTTTTGTTCGCGGGCAGCGGGCAGCGACGGGCTCTGTCCGGCGGGCAGCGGGGCCGGAGGGATCACCCCGTACCGGGCGACCCGCCTACGAGCACCACCACAGGAAGCGGTTGCAGTCGTCCGAGGACGAGGGCGTCGGCGTAGGCGCCGATGTCGTCGGGTCCGTGCCGGCGGGGGCCGACGCGCCCGAGCCCGCGGAGGCGGTCGCCGGGGCCGAGCCGGAGTGACCCGGGCGGGTGCCGAGGGTCGGGGATCCGGAACCCGCGGTGCTCTTCTCGCTCGTCGCGGTGGGAGACGCGGAGGCGGAGGCGGAGGGTGATCCGGAGGCCGACGCGGAGGAGCTGGGCGTGCGGGCGGCCGAGGGGGACTTGGAGGCGGACTTCTTCGGGAGCGAGGACGCCGCCGGCGCGGCCGAGCCGTCGGGCGACTCCGCCGCCGCGGGGCTGGGGCCGAGACCGGGCGCGTCGACGCCGAGCTCGGCGAGGCTCAGACCGCCGGCCGCGAGGACGAAGCCCACGGCTATGTACAGGGTGCGGCGGCGGCGTCGGCGATGCGCGGCCGCCTTGCGGTCGCGCCGGCTGGCGCCTGCCGGAGCCTGCGGGCCACCCGGACTCCCGGCCTCCGCGTCCAGGACACGGCCCCCGCGCCGCCGCGCGGCCCGGCGGGAGCGCCACTCGACGTCACCGTCC
The DNA here is from genome assembly GCF_036226925.1 of Streptomyces sp. NBC_00659. NCBI lineage: Bacteria > Bacillati > Actinomycetota > Actinomycetes > Kitasatosporales > Streptomycetaceae > Streptomyces > Streptomyces sp. NBC_00659. The sequence goes on from NZ_CP109031.1 coordinate 3,284,182, forward strand.
GCGCCGTGGCGCGCGTCGGCGTCCGCGCCCGTCGGCGGGCGCGCGCCGGCCTCGTCGGTGTCCGCGCCGAGTTCGTCGACCGGGGTACCGCACCCGGGACAGGCGAGGGCGCCGTTGAGGTGCCTGCGGCACACGTGGCAGTAGTCCATGACGCGGGAAGACTAGGGTCACCGCCGGTAACGTTCCTAGGCGCAGTTGTGAAGATGTTGTGCGGAATCCAGTATTCCGGTCCGTCGGACACCGACACCACCGAACATTCCCCGCCATCCTGCGCCCATCGCATCGAAACCGTTATGTGCGCGACCCATTGACACCCCCCGGGCCGCGTCCTTACTGTCACGCCAGCATTTCGAACGTGTGACGAAATTTCGAACAGAGCTGAAAGCACAGGGGGCATCTGCCGTGCGCATCACGGGAATCACCACACACGTGGTCGGGACACCCTGGAGGAACCTGACCTACGTCCAGGTGCACACCGACGAGGGCATCACCGGCGTCGGCGAGACCCGCATGCTGGGCCACACCGACGCGCTGCTCGGTTACCTGCACGAGGCACAGGCCAACCATATTCTCGGGTCCGACCCGTTCGCCGTCGAGGACCTGGTCCGCCGGATGAAGTACGGCGACTACGGGCGCGCCGGCGAGATCGTGATGTCCGGCATCGCGGTCATCGAGATGGCCTGCTGGGACATCAAGGGCAAGGCGCTCGGGGTGCCGGTCTGGCAGCTCCTCGGCGGCAAGGTCACCGACAGGGTCAAGGCGTACGCCAACGGCTGGTACACCACCGAACGCACCCCGGAGGCCTATCACAAGGCCGCCCAGGAGGTCGTCGCGCGGGGCTACAAGGCCCTCAAGATCGACCCCTTCGGCACCGGGCACTTCGAGCTCGACCACGAGGCCACGCTGTACTCGGTGTCGCTCATCGAGGCCGTGCGCGACGCGATCGGGCCCGAGACCGAGCTGATGCTGGAGATGCACGGCCGCTTCTCGCCGGCCACCGCCGTCCGGCTGGCCCGCGAGCTCGCGCCCTTCAAGCCCGCGTGGCTGGAGGAGCCGGTGCCGCCGGAGAACCTCAAGGCGCTGGAGAAGGTGGCCGCCAAGGTCGACATGCCCCTCGCCACGGGCGAACGGATCCACGACCGCATCGAGTTCCGCGAGCTCTTCGAGAGCCAGGCGGTCGACATCATCCAGCCCGACGTCGGCCACATCGGCGGCATCTGGGAGACCCGCAAGCTCGCCGCCACCGCCGAGGCGCACTACGTCCTGGTCGCGCCGCACAACGTCGGCGGCCCGGTCCTGACCGCCGCCTCCCTCCAGGTCGGCTTCACATCGCCGAACTTCAAGATCCTGGAGCACTTCAACGACTTCGCCGACGCGGAGATCAAGAAGGTCGTCAAGGGCGCCCCGCAGGTCGTGGACGGCTACTTCGAGCTGTCCCACGAGCCGGGGCTCGGCGTCGAGCTGGACGTCGACGCGGCGGCCGAGTTCCCCCAGCAGCAGGCCCGGTTCGACCTGTGGGCCGACGGCTGGGAGCAGCGCAAGCCCAAGGGGGCGAAGTGAGCACCGCGGTCGTCGTCGAGGGCCCGGGCGAGCACCGTCTGGCCCCGCACGAGCCGGTCCCGCCGTCGGCGGGCGAGGCGCTCGTGCGGGTGCACGCGGTCGGCATCTGCGGCAGCGACCGCGAGGTCTACCAGGGCAACCGGCCCGAGGGGTACGTCCGCTACCCCCTGACCCCGGGCCACGAGTGGTCCGGGACCGTCGAGAAGGTCGGCGCCGGTGTCCCGGCGACGCTGGTCGGCCGCAAGGTCGTCGGCGAGGGCTTCCGCAACTGCCAGGTCTGCGACCGTTGCCACGCGGGCGAGACAACGTTGTGCACGGCCGGGTACGAGGAGACGGGTTTCACCGTCCCCGGTGCCATGGCGGGCACGCTGACGCTGCCGGCCCGGCTGCTGCACGTGCTGCCCGACGACGCCGATCTGACGGCCGCCGCCCTGCTGGAGCCGGCCGCCTGCATCGCGGCCGCCGCGCTCAAGGCGAACGCCCGGCCCGGCGAGCGCGTGGCCGTGGTGGGCACCGGGACGCTCGGGATGTTCGCCGTGCAGTTCCTGAAGGCGGGTTCCCCGGCCGAGCTGCTCGTGGTGGGCACCCGCCCCGACCGGGCCGCACTGTCGAGGGAGTTCGGCGCCACCGAGTTCCGTACCAGGGAGCAGCAGCTCCCCGACGACTTCGACGTCGTCATCGAGACCGCCGGGTCCGCGTCCGCCGCGCGCACCGCCGCCTCCCTGCTGCGGCGCGGCGGGCGCCTGGTCCTCACGGGGATCCCGGCGCCGGGTGCCGAGGGTCTCGACCCGACCGATCTCGTCGTACGGCAGCTGGAGGTGCACACCGTGTTCGGGGCGCCGCCGGAGGCCTGGGCGCACACGGTGCGGGTCTTCGGGGCGGGGCTGCTGAACCCGTCGCCGCTGGTGACGCACGAGCTGCCGCTCGCCGCGTTCCCGGAGGCCATCGACCTGGTGGGTTCCGGTGATCCCAAGGTCGGCAAGGTCCTGCTGAGGCCGTGACCCTCCGAGCCGTGCGCCGGTACGGGGTTTCCTGACGGCCCCGTACCGGCGCACACCAAGCACCCGCGCGCCCAACGTCACGAACCATGCCCGAAATATCGAACGATGAAGGACAGCTTGTGACCGACGCCTCTCCCACGGCGCCCCGTCGCCCCGGCGAGCCGGCCCTGGCCGCACTCGGCCTGGGCGCGCCCGCCCTCTCCCCCGACGACGCCTCGCCGCACACCTTCCCCGGAGGCGGCCGCTGGCGCACCGAGGTCCCCTCCGTGGAGGGGCCCGAGGCGCTCGCCGTGGTCCTCAAGGAGGCCTCGCGGCTCGATGTGCCGATCCACCGGATCAGCCAGGGCAGCGGTGTCTGGATGCTGACCGACGCCGAGATCACCGAGATGGTCGAGGCCACCGGTGAACGCGACATCGAGCTCTGCCTGTTCACCGGTCCCCGCGGCAGCTGGGACATCGGCGCCTCGGTCCGCACCGACTCGCGCGGCGCCGGGCTGCGTGCCCGCGGCCACGACGCGGTGGCCGGCTGTGTCGAGGACGCCGTCCGGGCGACGGAGCTGGGCGTCAAATGCCTGCTCGTCGCCGACGAGGGCGTGCTGTGGACACTGCACCGGGCACGGGTCGCCGGGATCATCCCGGCCGACACCACCCTCAAGGTCTCGGCGCTGATCGGTCCGGTCAATCCGGCCTCGTACGCCGTGTACGAGAAGCTCGGCGGTGACTCGCTGAACGTGCCGAGCGATCTGACACTCGATCACCTCACCGAGATCCGGCGGGTCTCCGCCGCCCCCATGGACATGTACATCGAGGCCCCCGACGATCTCGGCGGGTACATCCGGATGTACGAGGTCGCCGAGCTGATCCGGCGCGGCGCACCGCTGTATCTGAAGTTCGGGCTGTCCAAGACCCCCGGGATCTACCCGTACGGACACCATCTGCGGGACCTGACCCTGAGCACGGCCCGGGAACGGGTGCGGCGCGGCCGGCTCGCCCTTGACCTGCTGTCACGGCACGGAGCGGGCGGCGACATGGCCCCGCTCGGCTCCCGCCTGCCCGGCACGCTCACACGGTTCGACACTCCCTCATAACGTTCGGACAAACCCCCTTCACAGAAGACGACACAGTCGCGCACAATCCAACACACCTTCTCGGCCTTCCTCTCTCAAAGCTCCCGGAGCTTCCGAGCTCCGCGAGACCGAGTCCGGTCCAAGACATCAAGGATGATGATCATGCGTAACCGCAGAGCCGCCCTCACCGCCATAGCCGGAGCAGCCTCCCTCGCCCTCGCCCTGTCCGCCTGCGGCCAGAACAGCGACGGCGGCAGCAAGGACACCTCGGGAGACACCAAGGGCGCCACGATCGGCATCTCGATGCCGACGAAGTCCTCCGAGCGCTGGATCGGCGACGGCAACAACGTGGTCAAGGACCTTGAGGCCAAGGGCTACAAGACCAAGCTCGCGTTCGGTGAGGACGACCCGGACCAGCAGGTCTCGCAGATCGAGAACATGATCACGCAGGGTGTGAAGGCCCTGATCATCGCGGCCATCGACAACAAGTCGATGAACAACGTGCTCCAGCAGGCCGCCGACGCCAAGATCCCGGTCATCTCCTACGACCGCCTGATCCTCGGCACCAAGAACGTCGACTACTACGCGTCCTTCGACAACTCGAAGGTCGGCGAGCTCCAGGGCAACTACATCCTGCAGAAGCTCGGTCTCGCGGACGGCTCCAAGAAGGGCCCGTTCAACGTCGAGCTCTTCGCCGGCTCGAACGACGACAACAACACGAAGTACTTCTTCGGCGGCGCGATGAAGGTCCTGCAGCCGTACATCGACAAGAAGCAGCTCGTCGTCAAGTCCGGCCAGACCGCGCTGAACCAGGTCACCACCCTGCGCTGGGACGGCGGCACCGCCCAGAAGCGCATGGACGACATCCTGACCTCGTCGTACAAGAGCGCCCGGGTCGACGCGGTGCTCTCGCCCTACGACGGCATCTCGATCGGCATCCTGTCCGCGCTGAAGTCGGACGACTACGGCTCCAAGAGCAAGCCGCTGCCGGTCGTCACCGGCCAGGACGCCGAGCTCGCCTCGGTGAAGTCGATCATCGCGGACGAGCAGACGATGACCGTCTACAAGGACACCCGCGAGCTCGCGAAGGTCGCCGGGAACATGGTCGACGCCGCGCTCAAGGGCAAGAAGCCCGAGCTCAACGACACCACGACGTACGACAACGGCACCAAGGTCGTTCCCGCCTACCTGCTGCAGCCGGTCGGCGTCGACAAGAGCAACTACGAGAAGGAGCTCGTCGGCACGGGCTACTACAAGGACAGCGACCTCAAGTAACCGCCACCCCCTAGTGATTGGAAGGCACGACCATGGCGGGACCCGTCCTGGAAATGCGCTCGATCGTCAAGACCTTTCCCGGCGTCAAGGCGCTCTCGGACGTCACACTGACCGTCCAGCAGGGCGAGGTCCACGCCATCTGCGGCGAGAACGGCGCCGGCAAGTCGACCCTCATGAAGGTCCTCTCCGGCGTCCACCCGAGCGGCAGCTACGAAGGGGACATCCTCTTCGAGGGGGAGGTCTGCTCCTTCAAGGACATCAGGGCCAGTGAGCACCACGGCATCGTGATCATCCACCAGGAACTGGCCCTGGTGCCCTACCTCTCCATCGCGGAGAACATCTTCCTCGGCAACGAGCACGCCACGCGCGGGTTCATCAGCTGGACCGAGACGCTGCGCCACGCCGCCGAACTGCTGCGCCGTGTCGGGCTCGACGAGAACCCGCAGACCCGCGTCGCCGACATCGGCGTGGGAAAGCAGCAGCTCGTCGAGATCGCGAAGGCGCTGTCGAAGAAGGTGAAACTGCTCATCCTGGATGAGCCGACGGCCGCCCTGAACGACGAGGACAGCGGCAAACTCCTCGATCTCATCCTGGAGCTGAAGGCTCAGGGCATCACCTCGATCATCATCTCGCACAAGCTGAACGAGATCGAGCGGGTCGCCGACTCGGTGACCATCCTGCGTGACGGGCGGACGATCGAGACGCTCGACGTGAAGGCCCCGGAGACCACCGAGGACCGGATCATCAGCGGCATGGTCGGCCGCGACCTCGAACACCGCTTCCCGGAGCGGACGCCGCACGAGCCGGAGGCGGGCGCCGCGCCCGCCCTGGAGATCCGCGACTGGACCGTGTTCCACCCGATCGACCAGCAGCGCAAGGTGGTCGACGATGTGTCGATCTCCGTGCGGCGCGGTGAGATCGTCGGCATCGCGGGACTCATGGGCGCCGGCCGCACCGAACTGGCGATGAGCGTCTTCGGGCGCTCCTACGGCCGGTACGCCGGCGGCACGGTGGTCAGGGACGGCAAGGAGATCCGTACGAAGTCCGTGTCCGAAGCGGTCAAGCACGGAATCGCGTACGTCACCGAGGACCGCAAGCACTACGGCCTCAACCTCATCGACACCATCAACCGCAACATCACGCTCAGCGCCCTGAACAAGGTCGCGAAGCGCGGTGTGGTCGACGAGCACGAGGAGCGGCAGGTCTCCGAGGGCTACCGCACCTCCATGAACATCAAGGCGCCGACCGTCTTCGAGCCGGTGGGCAAGCTGTCCGGCGGCAACCAGCAGAAGGTCGTCCTCAGCAAGTGGATCTTCGCCGGCCCCGAGGTGCTGATCCTCGACGAGCCGACCCGCGGGATCGACGTGGGCGCCAAGTTCGAGATCTACACGGTCATCGACAAGCTGGCGGCCGAGGGCAAGGCGGTCGTCTTCATCTCCTCCGAGCTGCCGGAGCTGCTCGGTATGTGCGACCGCATCTACACGATGGCCGCGGGACGGCTGACGGGTGAGTTCTCGCGGGCGGAGGCCTCGCAGGAAACGCTGATGCGCCAGATGACGAAGGACAAAGAGGTAACCCGATGAGCACGGATGTGACCGCCAAGACGCCGGCCCCGGCGCCGGCCGGCAAGAGCGGCCCGGACACGGGAGAGAACCTGCTTCAGCTGATGCTGAACGGCATGCGCCGCAACATGCGGCAGTACGGCATGCTGTTCGCCCTCGGTCTGATCGTGGTGCTGTTCGCCGTGTGGACCGGCGGCGACCTGCTGCTGCCGCGCAACGTCTCCAACCTGGTGCTGCAGAACAGCTACATCCTGATCCTCGCGATCGGCATGATGCTCGTCATCATCGCGGGCCACATCGACCTGTCGGTCGGCTCGCTGACGGCGTTCGTGGGCGCGGTGGGAGCCGTGCTGATGGTCAACCACGACATCCCGTGGCCCATAGCCGTGGTGCTGTGCCTGGTCATGGGCGCGATGGCAGGCGCCGCTCAGGGCTTCCTCATCGCGTACGCCGGCATACCGTCGTTCATCGTGACCCTGGCGGGCATGCTGACCTTCCGCGGTCTGACCGAGATCTTCCTCGAGGGCCAGACGATCGGCCCGTTCCCCGAGGGCCTGCAGAAGGTCGCCAACAGCTTCCTGCCCGAGGTCGGACCCACCACCAACTACCACAACCTCACGCTGCTGCTCGGCATCGGCCTGATCGCGTTCGTGGTGCTCCAGGAGGTCCGCGACCGCAAGCGGCAGCAGGAGTTCTCGCTCGACGTCCTGCCGAAGAACCTCTTCCTGCTCAAGCTCGTCGCGCTGGTCGCCGCCGTGCTCACCGTCACCATGCTGCTCGCCAGCTACAAGGGTGCTCCGGTGGTGCTGCTGATCCTCGGCGTCCTCGTCGCCGGCTTCGGCTACGTCATGCGCAACGCGGTCATCGGCCGGCACATCTACGCGATCGGCGGCAACCTTCCGGCGGCCAAGCTGTCGGGTGTGAAGGACAAGAAGGTCACCTTCCTGGTCTTCCTCAACATGGGCATGCTCGCCGCACTCGCGGGCCTGGTCTTCGCGGCCCGCTTCAACGCGGCCTCGCCGAAGGCGGGTCTGAACTTCGAACTCGAAGCCATCGCGGCCTCGTTCATCGGCGGTGCGTCGATGAGCGGCGGCGTGGGCACGGTCCTCGGCGCGATCATCGGTGGTCTCGTCCTGGGCGTGCTGAACAACGGAATGAACCTCGTCGGCATCGGCAGCGACTACCAGCAGGTCATCAAGGGTCTCGTCCTGCTGGCCGCGGTCGGGTTCGACGTGTGGAACAAGCGCAAGGTCGGTTCGTAAGTCAGCCGGGGCCCCGCCGGAAGGCGGGGCCCCTCCATTGGGCAGGAGCCGCAAAATGGAAACAAGCAGACGCACGGTCATCGCAGCGGCGGCGGCAGCGGGGTTAACCGCGGCCACCATCGGCACGGCGCACGCAGCGGGCGGCAGCAAGCCCGTGAGAGAACTCTTCGGCAAGCTCGCCGACGGCACCAAGATCCACCGGTGGTCGCTGGCGAACGGCGGGACACGGCTCAAGGTCCTGTCCTACGGCGGAATCGTCCAGTCCCTGGAGATCCCCGACCGGCACGGCCGGTACAGGAACGTCTCGCTGGGCTTCGACAACATCGACGACTACGTCGCCAGGACCCCGTACTTCGGCGCCCTGATCGGCCGGTACGGAAACCGCATAGGCAAGGGACAGTTCACCCTCGACGGCACGAGCCACCAGCTCTCCGTCAACGACGGTGTCAACAGCCTGCACGGCGGCACCAAGGGCTTCGACAAGCGCGTCTGGGACGTGGAGGGCTTCACCTCCGGCTCCGACGTCGGACTCGTCCTGCACTACACCAGCATCGACGGCGAGATGGGCTACCCGGGCACGCTCAGGGCGAAGGTCACCTACACCCTGACCCGGAACGGCGACTGGCGCATCGACTACGAGGCCACCACCGACAAGGCCACCGTCGTCAACCTCACCAGCCATGTGTACTGGAACCTCGCCGGTGAGGGCAGCGGCTCGATCTACGACCACGAGCTCGAGATCGCGGCCTCCCGCTACACCCCCGTCGACTCGGGCCTGATCCCCACCGGGGAACTCGCGAAGGTCGCCGGCACCCCCTTCGACTTCCGCCGGACCAAGACCGTCGGCCGGGACATCCGGGTCGCCCACCAGCAGCTCCTGTACGGCAAGGGCATCGACCACAACTGGGTCCTCGACAAGGGGATCACGGCGAAGCCCGAGCCTGTCGCGACACTCCGCGACCCCTCCTCAGGTCGCACCCTGACGATCGCGTCGAACGAGCCCGGCCTCCAGTTCTACTCGGGCAACTTCCTCGACGGCACCCTGGTCGGCACCGGCGGTCACATCTACCGTCAGGGCGACGCCCTGTGCCTGGAGACCCAGCACTTCCCGGACTCCCCGAACCAGCCGTCGTTCCCCTCGACGGTGCTGCGGCCGGGGCAGACCTACCGGACCAGCACGGTTCACTCGTTCGGCGCGTGACACGACCTCACAGCCAGTTCACAAAATCCGCACGACCTCACAACGATTGAACAGCGCCACATCCGTATCCGTATGAGAGGGCGGCCCGTGCTCCCCCGCGCGGGCCACCCAAAGAACGGGGGCCCGTCCTCCCCAGCGGGCTCGCCTTATACGGAGGTTCCATGGCCGGCAATGTCACCTCGCTCTTTCGCGGCACCGCGGCGCACAGCCCGTCGATGGCCGCACTGACGCGGGAGGGCGACGGAGCCGGCCCGGTGGACTTCTGTATCCCCTGCAACCCGTACTTCCCCACGCCCGCGATGTTCGACGAACTCGCGGGCCGGTTGCGCGAGATCATCACCTATTACCCGAGCAGCGCCGACACGATCACCAGTGAGCTGTGCTCGCTGCTCCAACTTCCGCCGCAGTGCGTCGCGATGGGCAACGGTTCGACCGAACTCATCACATGGATCGATCACTTGCTGGTCCGTGAGTCCCTCGCGATACCCGTCCCCACGTTCGGCCGCTGGACCGACCAGCCCATGGAGACCGGCAAGCGGGTCGACATGTTCCCGCTCCAGGAGTCCACCGGCTTCGCGCTCGACCTCGCCTCGTACGCCAAGTTCATCCGCTCGCGCGGCACCAAGGTCGCCGTCATCTGCAACCCGAACAACCCCGACGGCGGCTTCCTGCCGCGCCAGTCGGTCATCCAGTTCATGGACGCGATGGCCGACCTGGACCTGGTCGTCATCGACGAGTCCTTCCTGGAGTTCGCCGACGCCGAGTCGGAGCCCAGCGTGGTCGAGGACGCGGTCATGCGGCCCAACGTCATCGTGCTGCGCAGCCTCGGCAAGAACTTCGGCCTGCACGGCATCCGCTTCGGCTACATGGTCGCCAACCCCTCGCTCGCGGGCAAGGTCCGCTCGATGCTGCCGAAGTGGAACCTCAACTCCTTCGCGGAGACCGTGGTGTTCATGCTCAAGAACCACGGCAAGGAGTACATGGAGAGCCTGCACATGGTCCGCCGCGACCGGCTCGACATGGCCCGCCAGCTCTCCGCGCTGCCCGGTCTGACGATCTACCCCTCGCAGGGCAACTTCCTGTTCGTCCGTCTTCCCGTCGGCGCCGAGGGCACCGTGGTCCGGGACCGGCTGCTCACCGAGCACCGCATCCTGGTCCGCGAGTGCGGCAACAAGGTCGGCTCGTCCAGCCGCTTCCTGCGACTCGTGGTACGCCCCCAGTCGGATGTACGCCGTCTGGTGGCCGGCCTGGAACAGGTCCTCTACGGGTCCAGACAGGAAACCGCCGTACCCGAGCTGAGCAATAGTGGGACCGGCTACGGCTCGGGTAACGCCATGGTGGACCGTCTCGTCGGCGCCACCAACGGAGCCGGCATGCAGGGGCTGGCCGCGCAGGCGAACGCGTGGCCCGGACAGCCCGCCCCGGCGGTCCCCCAGCCGGTGGCCGCCGCCGCCCCGCAGCCCAGCCTGCCGTCCGCTCCCCAGCCGCGGCCCGCCGCTTCGCCCTACCCGGCCCAGCAGCCCGCCGCCGCCCCGGGCTATCCCGCCCCCCAGCAGCCCCTGGCGGCCCAGGGCTACCCCGCCCCGGGGCCCGCCAGCTGGCCGGCCCCGGCCCAGAGCCCGGGGGCGATGCCCGCCCAGATGCCGCCCGCCGCGATGCAGGCACCGGCCCCCTCGCCCGGGCTCCAGCCGGCCGCCCAGACGGGTATGCCCGGCATGGCGGGCGGCGCCTCCATGGGCGCGCAGGGCGGCCTGACGGCGGCCCAGGTCCGCGGCAGGACACAGCCGGAACCTCCCCCACCGCAGCCGAGCGGCGGCTGGGGAGCCGTGGGCGCCATCCTGTACAACCAGGCCGGCTAGGCCACTCACACCGCCGCGCGGGACCCCCGCGCGGCCGGCCTCCCCACAGGCCGGGCGGGATCCCCGCATGGCCGGCCTCCCCACAGGCCGGCCGCGGGGAACCGTCACGACCGAAGGCGCGGGCAGGGGCAGCGGTATCCCCGCCCGGCGCTTGAGGACCCTCGTGTCCCGCGCCGCGTTACGGCGCCGGACCACACAGCGGAGCGCCGGGCGGATCGAACCCCCGGCGTCTCCGCTTCTTCCATGTCCCCGCCCTGTCGCACCCCTGTGCGGCCGGCGGCCGGACAACGTGTCCGACATCGAACTTGACGCGTCGGCGCTTTACGGAACTGACAGCCGACCGACAGCAACCGTCTCTACGGTGCCGTGTTCATGACAGATTCCCCCACGAAAGACACGTCAGAGGCCCCTCTCGGGCGCCGGACCGTACTGATCGCCACGGGCGCCTCGGCCGCGGCACTCGCCGTGGCCGCCGCGGCACCCGTCACCGCCACCCCCACCCCCGCCCCCGTCGCCGACCCGGCGGACGCGGCCCCCGCCGCGGCGGCCGTCTGCACCCTCACCAAGGAGATGACCGAAGGCCCCTACTACCTCGACGGCCAGCTCGTCCGCGCCGACGTCACCGAAGGCAAGGCGGGCGCCCCGCTCAAGCTGGTGCTCACCGTCGTCGACGACGACACCTGCGCGCCGATCAGCAACGCCCTCGTCGAGATCTGGCACTGCGACGCGCTCGGCGAGTACTCCGGCTTCGTCGGCAACAACGGCCACAGCGAGCCGGACGACGGCACGTTCCTGCGCGGCGGCGTCCTGACGAACACGTCCGGCGTCGCGAACATCACCACGATCTATCCCGGCTGGTACCGGGGCCGCTGCGTGCACATCCACGTCAAGGTGCACACCGGCGTCACCCTCACCTCCGACGGCTCCTTCACCGGCGGCAGGGAACTCCACACCGGCCAGCTCTTCTGCAGCGAGACGATCACCACGGCGATGGCCAGGGTGTCCCCGTACTCCACCAACACGGTCACCCGCACCACCCTCGCCCAGGACTCCATCTACGACGACGGAGGCGCCTCCTCCGGCCTCCTGACCCTGACGGCCCTCGGCAGCACCACCTCCGCCGGCTACACCGGCACCCTGACGCTCGGCGTCGAGACGAGCTGACCCGTCCCCTCCCCCCACGAAGGCCGGGGGCGGTCCGCGCACCCGCGGGCCGCCCCCGGCCGCGACCGTCGGGACGACAGGGCCCGCCCGCGGCCGTCAGGACGACGATCCCGGTCCGCTGCCGTCGGGACGACGAAGCCGCCGCTTCCGGCTTGCCACCCGCTCCGCTCACGGCCATCTCGCGTAATCCCCCCGCGCCGGAATCGTCATACGACCATCAAATGACCTGCCCCTATGGACAATGGCCGCACCTTCCCCCGGCTTCCCGGGCTCGGACCGAGCCGAGCGGGGGGATCCCCGTCGCCGTCCTCCGGGAGAACCCGCATGGTGTTGAGCAGACGTACCTTCAACGCACTCGCCGGCACCGCGGCCCTCGGCCTCTCAGTGAGCGGCTCCGGGAGCGACGCGGCGTGCGCGGCCGGAAGGGCGCCCCTCGCACCCACCGGACCCCCGCCCGCACCGCCCACCGCCGACGGCGGGAAGCACACGGTCGGATTCGACCGCTACTCGATGCTGATCGACGGCAGACGCCTGGTGATCTGGTCGGGCGAGTTCCACCCCTTCCGGCTGCCGAGCCCGTCCCTGTGGCGGGACGTCCTGCAGAAAATGCGCGCCCACGGCTACAACGCGGTCAGCATCTACGTCGCGTGGAACTACCACTCCCCCGCGCCCGGGCAGCACGACTTCACCGGGGTCCGCGACCTCGACCTGTTCCTGCGCACCGCCGCCGAGACGGGGCTGTACGTCATCCTGCGCCCCGGCCCGTACATCAACGCCGAGGTCGACGCCGGCGGCTTCCCCGGCTGGCTGACGGCCACCCCCGGAGTGGCCCGCACGTCCGACCCCACCTACCTGAAGCACGTCGACGGATGGCTCACCGCGGTCGACCGCATCGCGGCCCGCCACCTCTACACCGACGGCGGCGGCACGATCGTCCTGTACCAGCTGGAGAACGAGTACGACAACCATGTGGACGAGCCCGCGGGCCGCGACTACATGGCTCACCTGTACGCCAAGGTGCGCGCCGACGGCATCGACGTCCCCCTCTTCCACAACGACAAGGGCAGGAACGGGCACTGGGCCCCCGGCACCTTCGACACGGGCGGCGAGCGCGGGCGTTACCTGTACGGCTTCGACGGCTATCCCTCCCCCTTCAAGACACCTCCGGACTGGGGGTACTTCGGCCCCGGCGGCATGAAGGGCGGCTCGACCGCCAGCCCGGACACCCCGGGGTTCATCCCCGAGTTCGGCGGCGGCTGGTTCGACCCGTGGGGCGGGACGGAGTTCGACGGCCTCGGATACGCCGAGTCCCGCCGCACCCGGGACGCGGCCTACGAACGGCGCTTCTACCTCACCAACCTCGCCAACGGCATCACGGTCCACAACGTCTACATGACCTTCGGCGGCACCTCCTGGGGCTGGCTGCCCGCGCCGATCGTCTACACGTCGTACGACTACGGGGCCGCCATCGACGAGGCACGCCGGCCGACCGGGAAGCTCCTCCCCATGCACCAGATCGGCCGCCTGCTGCAGTCGGTGCCCGACCTGGCCAAGCTCGACCGCGCCGAGCCGCTCCCCGGCGACGACATGGGGGCGGGCCCCGGCATCAAGGCGTACCACCTGGTCAATCCGGACACGCAGGCGCGCTTCCATGTGCTGCGCAACGACTCCCCCACCGAGGCCGTCGCGACCGTGGCGCTCGCCGGAACGGCCGTCGAGGTGCCGGTGCCGGGTCTCGACGCACGGCTGCTCGCCGCCGGGATCTCCCTGGGGCACCGGAAGCTGAGCTGGTCCACCGCCCAGCCGATGCTGTGGCTGACCGCGGGACGGCAGGACATCGCCGTGTTCACCGGCCGGGCGGGCGAGTCCACGCGCACCTGTCTGGAGGCCACGAGCGAGCCGAAGGTCACCGTGCTGGACGGGGACGCCGGGTACGGCTACGAGGACGGGGTCCTGCGGATCGACGCCGTGCTCGACGGCATCACCCGGGTCCGGGTGGAGGGCGGCGGGGTCCGGGCTCCCCTCCTGCTGCTGTTCGCCGATGACGAGAGCTCCCGTCTGCTGTGGCGCCACGACACCCCGTCGGGTCCGGTGCTGGTGCGCGGCCCGGCGCTGCTGCGCACGGCCGTCCTGCGCGGCACGGCCGCGCGTCTCACCGGCGACACGGCGGGGACGGCGGACCTGGAGGTGTGGGGGCCGCGCGGGGTGACCGAACTCGTCTGGAACGAGCACGCGTTGAAGGCCCACGCCACCTCCTCCGGGAGTCTGCGGGCCGAGCGGCCGCTCGCCGGACCGGGCCCGGTCCGGCTGCCCGCGCTCACCGGCTGGCGCCGGGCCGAGGGGAATCCCGAGTCGGCCCCCGACCACGACGACACCGGATGGCGGGTGGCCGACAGGACGTCCTCGTACAGCGTCACCCCGGTGCCCGCCGGGCAGCCCGTGCTGTTCGCCGACGACTACGGCTTCCACTACGGAGACGTCTGGTACCGGGGACACTTCGCGGACGCGGACGACGCGGACTCCGTGTCCCTGACCTATGTCGCCGGTACCCAGGGGCTGTTGATGGCCTGGCTGGACGGCGAACCGCTCGGCACGCACCGGATGCCGGTGCCGGACAAGAAGACCGTACGCAAGGGCACCTGGGCGGCCACCGCCACCTTCCCCGTCCGGCCCCGGGAGCGGCGTTCCCCTGTGCTGTCCGTCCTGGTCCGGCGGATGCAGCACGACGAGGACGGCAGGGCCGACGACACGCACAAGGCGGCCCGGGGCCTGACGGCCGTCACCTTCACCGGAGCCTCCCCTACGGTCCGCTGGCGCATCCAGGGCGAGGCGGCCCCCGACCCGGTGCGCGGACCGCTCAACGCCGGAGGTCTGCACGGGGAGCGGCACGGCTGGCATCTGCCGGGCTTCGCGGACGGCGGCTGGAAGCCCGCCGGCCTCCCGCGCGCCGAGCGGCGCCAGGGTGTCACCTGGTACCGCACCGGATTCCGGCTCGGTGTGGACAGCGGGCTGGACGCGTCGATCGGGCTCACCCTCACGGACGATCCGGCCCGCGCCTATCGTGTCCAGATCTTCCTGAACGGCTGGAACATGGGCCAGTACATCAACGACGTGGGCCCGCAGCACACGTTCGTCCTCCCCAACGGGGTGCTGCGCACCCGGGGGCACAACACGCTGGCCCTCGCCGTGCTGTCCGACGGGACCACGCCCGCAGGCCCCGGCCGGGTGGAACTGACGCTGCTGGGCAGCGCGGCCGGAGGAGTACCGGTGACACCGGTCGCCTCCCCCGGCCCCACGACCGCACAGCGCGGGTCCTAGGCCAGCCTGATCACGTTCCAGGACAGCGGCTCCAGGACGGCGCTGAGCGTGCCGTCCCGGAGCGTGGTCCCCTCGACCGGGTGCGGGGTGACCCGCTCCTGGTCGTGCAGGCTGTTGACGGCGTCCGGATCGGCGTCGGCGAGCGCGCTGTGCTCGACGACCGTCGTCAGCCCCAGCCGGTTCAGGGCCACTTCGAGCGGCAGCGGCTCGGTCCGGCTGCGGTTGACGGCGAAGACGGTGACCGAGCCGTCCTCGGCGCGTACCGCGGTGGCGTGCAGCAGGTCCGCCTCGCCGTACTTGCGGGTCTCGTACGTCGGCGAGTCCACCCGGACGTCGAGGACCTGCCCGCGCCCGTGGGCCGAGGCCTGCGCGAACGGGTGGAACGTCGTCTGCCGCCAGGCGGGGCCGCCCGGTTCGGTCATGATCGGCGCGATGACGTTGACGAGCTGGGCGAGACAGGCGACACGCACCCGGTCCGCGTGCCGCAGCAGCGCGATGAGCAGCGAGCCGAACACGACCGCGTCCGTGACGGAGTAGACGTCCTCCAGCAGGCGCGGGGCCTCCTGCCAGTCCTCGACCGGGTGCGGGTCGGTCCGGCTCTGGTACCAGACGTTCCATTCGTCGAAGGAGAGGTTGATCTTCTTCTTGGACTTCAGCCGGGCACCCACGTGGTCGCAGGTCGCCACCACGTTCTCGATGAACGACTCGGTGTCGACGGCGGAGGCGAGGAAGGAGTCCCGGTCGCCGTCGGTCTCCTCGTAGTAGGCGTGCAGGGAGATGTGGTCGACGAGGTCGTACGTCTCGGCGAGGACCGTCGCCTCCCACTCGGCGAAGGTCGCCATCCCCTGTCCGGACGAGCCGCACGCGACGAGTTCGAGGCCGGGCTCGATCTGCCGCATCGCGCGGGCGGTCTCGGCGGCGAGCCGGCCGTACTCCTCGGCGGTCTTGTGACCGGTCTGCCAGGGCCCGTCCATCTCGTTGCCGAGGCACCACAGCCGGATGCCGAAGGGGTCCTTGTCGCCGTGCTCGATCCGCCGCTCGGAACGGGCGGTCCCCGAGGGGTGGTTGGCGTACTCCTGGAGCGCCAGGGCCTCGGCGACCCCGCGGGTGCCGAGGTTGACGGCCATCATCGGCTCGGCCTGCGGGCCGATCTTGCGCACGAAGCCGATGAACTCGCTGAGCCCGAAGCGGTTGGACTCGGTGGAGCGCCAGGCGAGGTCGAGGCGGCGGGGCCGCTCCTCGACAGGGCCCACCGAGTCCTCCCAGTCGTAACCGGAGACGAAGTTGCCGCCGGGATAGCGGACGGCCGTGACACCGAGCTCGCGGACGAGGTCCAGCACGTCGGTGCGCAGGCCGTCGGCGTCGGCCGCCGGGTGACCGGGTTCGAAGATGCCGGTGTAGACGCAACGGCCGAGGTGCTCGACGAAGGAACCGAAGAGACGGGGGTCGACCTCACCGATGGTGAAGGCGGGGTCGAGGGCGAAGCGGGCGGTGCGCATGGGGTCCTTTCGGGGCGCCGGAGGGTGGGACGGTTCAGCCGCGGGGGCGGCGGGTGCGGGTCGGGTGCGGCCCGTTGAGCGGGTGCGGTGCGGGTGCGGTGCGGGTGCGGCCCGTGAGCGAGTGCGGATGCGGGGCGGGTGGGGCGGCCCAGGGTCGGGTGCGGGTCGGGTGCGGGCGGCCCAGGGTCTGCCCCGCGTCCCGCCGCATGGTCCGAACGGCAGGCCCTATCCCAGGCGGGGCCAGCCGTTCGCGGTCCAGGTCAGCCGGTTCAGGCCCAGCTTGGGTGTGCCGTTGTCGTCCGCGTCGTAGTAGTGGTACGCCAGCCAGTCCTGGCCGCCGTCCCGGAAGACCGACTCGCCGCCGGGGCCGATGTAGCGGCCGTGCCCGGCGAGCAGAAGGTCGCCGCCGCCGTCGAGCATCGGCTTACCGGTGCTGTCCACGTACGGGCCGGTCACCGACGTGGACCTGCCCACCCGGATCCTGTACGTGGAGTCCACCCCCGCGCAGCACGCGTCGTACGAGGCGAACAGGTAGTAGTGGCCGCCGTGTCGGACCACGTACGGGCCCTCGACGGCGTACGGGGCGTCCGGGCGGGTCGCCAGGTGGTGGACCGGCGCGTCCGCCACGGCCTTGCCGGTCACCGGGTCCAGTTCGACCATGCGGATGCCGGTCCAGTACGAGCCGAACGTCATCCACAGCCTGCCGTCGGCGGCGGTCACCGCCGGGTCGATGGCGTTCCAGGTGTCGTCGGTGTCCGAGGCGAAGGCCTTGCCGTGGTCGGTCCAGGTGCCGGGCAGACCGCTCGGGGAGGTGGCGACGCCGATCGCGGAGTGGTTGGTGCCCCAGGAGGAGACCGCGTAGTAGAGCCAGTAGCGGCCGGCGCGGTAGGAGAGGTCCGGGGCCCAGGGGTCGCCGGTCGCGTTGTACTCGTACCACCAACTAGGCGGAGAGGCGAAGGCGTTGCCCGCGTCGTCCCACTGAGTGCGGTCCCGGGAGAGACGGGCGCCGATCACACCGCCGGTCGAATAGGCGACGTATGCACCGGACTTGAGCTGGAGGACGGTCGGGTCGTGGATGATCTGCTGTCCGGTGACGGGCTCCGGGTCGGGGTAGCCGACGTCGGCCTGCGCGGTGGTCGGCAGCAGGGCGACGACGGCCGCGACGATCAGCGCTGCGGTTCTGCGTCCGGTCAACTGAGGCTCCTCGTCAGGTTATTGACCGGCCAGACCGGTGTGGGCGATGCCCCGCACGATCTGGCTCTGGAAGAAGACGAACACGACGATCAGCGGAAGGCCCGCGATCAGACCGCCCGCCATGAGCTGCGGCCAGATGATGCCGAAGGAGTTCTGCACGGTGGCGATGCCGTTCGGCATGGTCATCAGGTCGGGATTGCTGGTCACCATGTACGGCCACAGGAAGTTGTTCCACGAGGCGATGAAGGTGAAGATCCCGACCGCGGACAGGGACGGCCTGGAGAGCGGGAGGACGATGGTGAAGAAGATCCGCCAGCGGCCCGCGCCGTCGATGAACGCGGCCTCCTCCAGTTCACGGGGCAGCGACTGGAAGAACTTGTACAGGATGTAGACCATGGCCGCCGGGGCGCACTGCGGCAGGATCATGCCCCAGTAGGTGTCGACCATGCCGAGCGACTGCACGGTCGCGAAGAGCGGGACGCCGAGGACGGCCGGGGAGAACATCAGGCCGGCCATCGTGAGGGCCATCAGGGCGGACTTGCCGCGGAACTCGGTGCGGGCGAAGCCGTATCCGGCGAGGGCCGCGACGAGCAGCACGACGAAGGTGACGCAGACGGACACCACCAGGGAGTTCACGAACCAGTTGGGGATGTTGCCAGCCTCGATGACGCCCTTCCAGGACGCCGCCGTGAGGTGCTGCGGGATCCAGTGCGGGGAGGTCACCGACTCGGTGGGGGTCTTCAGCGAGGTCGACAGGGCCCAGGCCAGCGGGGCCATCCACACCAGGGACAGGGCGGCGGCGACCGCCGTCAGGGCGATCTGTGCCGGTGTCCAGGAGCCACGGGGCTTGCGCGGTACGGGAGTCGGGTGGGTGGTGGTCATCGGGCGTCCTCCTCGCGGAGCCGCAGCAGCCACATCCGCCCGAGGGCGACGGCCGCGATGATGAGGAACAGGATGAAGGAGATCGCGGAGGCGTAGCCGACTCGGTAGCTGGTGAAGCCCTGTTCGAGGGTGTACTGGACGAAGGTGCGGGTCGATTCCTCGGGTCCCGGGCCGAACTGGTACATGACGACGGCCTGGTCGAAGACCTGGAGCGAGGCGAGGATCTGGAGGGCGAGCACCAGGCCGGTGATGGTGCGCAGGTTCGGCACGGTGATGTGCAGCATCCGCTGGAAGGCGCCCGCCCCGTCCAGTTCGGCCGCCTCGTAGAGGTGGTGCGGGATGTTCTGGAGCGCGGCCAGGTAGAGCAGGAAGGAGAAGCCGACCGTCCACCACAGGGTCGCGACGACCACCGCGATCATGGCGGTGGACTTCTGGGTGAGCCAGGGGGTGTCGATGCCCAGGACGTGGTTGACCATGCCGTTGGTGGGCTGGAACAGCCACCACCACAGGTTGCCGACCACGGCCGACGGCAGCAGGAACGGTGCGAAGAAGCACAGCCGCCACAGCCACTTGAGATGGGTGATGTGGTGGGCGATCAGGGCCATGAGCAGGGCCACGACGACGATGCACGGGACGACGTAGAGGGTGAACTGGACGCTGTGTCCCAGGGAGTTCCACACCAGATGGTCCTGGAACGCCTCGCGGTAGTTGTCGAGGCCGACGAAGCCCGTGTGGTCGCCGGAGATGTTGGCGTCGGTCAGGCTGAGGTAGAGGCCGCGGACGACGGGCACGACGACGAACAGCCCGTACAGCACGAAGAACGGGGCGACGAACCAGCCGCCGTGCTGGAACCGGCGGCCCCAGCGGGCGCGGGCGGACTCCGTCCCGGTGGCCGCGCGGGCCCGCAGGCCGGTGGCGGGGGCGAGGGTCGTGGTCATGCGGCGGCTCCCTTCAGTTCCTGGGCGGCGGTCCGGCCGTCCATCGGATTCCGCATGGCCAGCAGTTCCTCCAGGACGGATTTCATCCGGCGGGCGGCGGCCTCCGGTTTCGCGGAGCCGACGTTGGACGACGCGACGACCGGGCCGATCCGCTTGGCGAGGGTGCCGGTGGAGCCGGCGAACCAGATGCGCGGTTCGGTGGCCGGGTGTTCCATGGCCGGGCGGGAGTACTCGCTCTGCGGGGTCAGCTTCAGATAGGCCGGGTCCTCGAACGTCGGCAGATAGGCGGGGACATGGCCGCCGCCCGCCCAGGCGGTGGCGTTCTTGACCATGTAGGCGGCCAGCAGGTGCGCGCCCTCGTTGGCGGCACCGCCGCGGTCGGCCTGGTGCGGCAGGACGAAGGAGTGCGACTCGGCGTGCGTGGCCGGGGTGCCGAAGACCGGGGGCAGCGGCTGGGCCCCGTAGCCGACCTTCTCGCCGCTGAAGTACGGCACCGACCAGTTTCCCTCCCACACGAACGGCGATCCGGCGAGGAACGCCTCGCCGTCGGCCTGGCCGACGATCGTGTAGCCGTCGGCGACGTGCTGGTGGAAGAACTCCAGGACCTGGGTGGCCTTGTCGGTGTCGAAGGTGACGTCGGTGCGGTCGTCGCTGAAGTAGCCGCCGCCGAGCTGCTGGTAGAAGGCGACGAAGAACCACCAGGAGAAGTTCTGGTCGAAGGCGTGCAGGCCGAGGGTCTGCTGCCCGTCCTTCAGCTGCTTCCTGGCCTCCTTGAGGAGGGCGAACCACTCGTCGGTGGAGTTCGCGGTCGGCAGCCTCCCGTCCGCGTCGAGCAGTCCGGCCTTCCGGCAGACGTCCGTGCGGTAGAAGCTCAGCTGGACGTGGATGTCGAGGGGCAGGGCGTAGAGCTTGCCGTCGACGATGCCGCGTTTCCAGAGCACGGGGTTGAAGTCGGCTTCCCGGACGCCGTACTTGGTGAGCAGGTCCATGTCCCAGGGGTCCAGGAGACGGCCGGGCGCGAAACCGGGGACGCGGCCCTGGTGCATGACGCCGAGGTCCGGAGCGCGGTTGCCCGCGGCGGCCATCGCGAGCTTCGTGTAGTACGGGTCGCCCCAGGTGAGCGTGGAGTCCTTGACCGCGATGCCGGGATGCTCCTTCCGGAAGGCGTCCACCATCGCGACCATGTTGGCTCCGTCGCCCCCGGTGAAGAGGTTCCAGTACCGCACCCGGGTGCTCGCGCCCGAGGCGAGCGCGTCCGCTCCGGTGCCGAGCGCGGCGAAGCCGAGGCTCCCCGCGACCGTCAACCCGCCCACTGTGGACAGGAGTTGCCTGCGAGTCAGGCCAGGTAGTCCCATACCCTGCCTCCACTGTTCGATATTTCGGAAGATGATCGCAACTTCGAACGGGACCGTAGATAGGAAGCGCTTTCTCGTCAATGGTTTGCGCAAAAACCGTGCGCTCGAAACGGCGTTGGGTGCGCGGGACGGAGGGCTCCGGAGACGGTCAGTGCCGGAGAATATGGGCGCCGGAGACGGCGCGGGCCGGAGGCGGTGCGGGCCGGAGATACGGTGCGGGCCAGAGATACGGTGGGCGCGCAAAAAAGCGAGTCCCCGTCCGGTGGCCGTCAACCGGGCGGGGACTCGCGGGTGTTCGGTTATCCGGCGAACTCCGGCTGCGGCAGACCCTTGCCCGCGCCGGGGACGACGAGCAGGGAGCCGGACATCGGGTGCGGTGCCGCGAGGCCCGTACGCGCGGTGGTGATGTAGAGGTCGGTGAGGTCGGCGCCGCCGAACGCGCAGGCGGTGGGGCGGCGGACGGGCAGTTCGAGAACCCGGTCCAGTTCACCGTCCGGCGTGTAGCGGCGGACCGCTCCGCCGTCCCAGAGGGCCACCCAGACGCCGCCCTCCGCGTCCACCGTCAGACCGTCGGGGAATCCGTCCTCCACGGTGGCGAACGGACGCCTGTCGACCGGCAGTTGATCGTCGCCGATGTCGAACACGTCGATACGGCGGGTCGGCGAGTCTATGTAGTAGACACGGCGGCCGTCCGGGCTCCAGCCCATGCCGTTGCTGACGCTCACGTCGTCGAGGATGGGGCAGACCGTGCCGTCGGGGGCGATGCGCGAGAGCGTGCCTCCGCCGGGTGCCTCGTCGTAGCGCATGGTGCCGCACCACAGCGAGCCGTCGGGCGCGACGGCCGCGTCGTTGGCCCGCCGGCCGGGCACGGGTTCCCGGTGCAGCCAGCGGAACGAGCCGCCGGCCGGCGCGGTCCCGGTGGATCCCGCCGCCGCAGGGGACCCGCCGGAGCCCGCCGGCCCGTAAAGCCCCACTCCGTCACGGAGGTTGACGACCAGTCCACCACCGGCCCGGGGCTTGGCCGCGCCCACGTGCTGCTCGGTGGCCAGCACCGTGCGACGGCCGGAGACGGGGTCGTAGGTGTGGATCCGGGAGCCGAGGATGTCCACCCAGATGAGCCGCCCCGCCCGGGCGTCCCAGGTCGGGCCCTCGCCGAGGGCCGCGTGCGCCCGGACCGCGACCTCGACGGCGCTCACCGCGCGTTCCGGTGGCCGAGCCGCTCGGACAGGTCCGCGGCGCCCTTCACCGCGAGCTGTTCCAGTTCGACGCGGCGCTCGTCGCTCCAGCGGATCATCGGCACGGAGATCGAGAGCGCGGCGACGACCTGTCCGGCCCGGTCGCACACGGGGGCGGCGACACAGCTGACGTCCGGGTTGGACTCACGGCTCTCGACGGCGATCCCGCGACTGCGGATCTCGGCGAGGGCCTCGCGCAGGGCGCCCGGCTCGGTGATGCTGTTCGGGGTCATCGCCACGAGGTCGGCGTCGTCCGGGACGCGTGAGGTCAGCTCCGGCTCGGAGAGGGAGGCCAGCAGCATCTTGCCGACGGAGGTGCAGTGCGCGGGAAGCCTGCGCCCGGCCGCCGAGACCATGCGCACCGCGTGCGTGGAGTCGACCTTCGCGATGTAGATGACATCGGTGCCTTCGAGGATCGCCACGTGTACGGTCTCGTCACAGGTCTCGGCGACGGAACGGGCGACCTGCTGGCCCTCGGCCGCGAGGTCGAGCTGCTCGGCGTAGCGGCTGCCGAGCTGGTACGGGCGCACGCCGAGCCGGTAGCGTCCCGGCTGGCCGGGCACCTGCACGATGTACGACCGGGCGGCGAGCGTGGTCACCAGCTCGTGCACGGTCGTGCGCGGCAGCTGGAGCTTGCGCACGATGTCGGGGGCGGAGAGCGTCCCGTCCCCGTCGAGAAAGAGCTCCAGTATGTCCAGAGCCCGGGTCACGGCAGGTACGAGGCGTCCCACAACCGGCCCCCTCTCTTTTGTTCGAAATTTCAACAGACGATCGGGATGACGAACACAGGCTAGTCATTCGCCCGGGGGCGGGCAATGGTTTGCAGGGCCCCTGCTCGCACGCCCCCCGCGCCGGCTCACGACGGGCCGCGCTCCGGACGGCACGAACGGCCCCTGCCGGACCACCCGGACCGGACCGGCCGGACCACCCGGCCGAAACGGGCCCGACCGAGCCCGGCCATGTCCGACGCAGCCCGACCACGCCCGACCACGCCCGAGTCGAGCCCGACCGGGTCCGGGCCGTCGAGTCCCCCGGGCGCCGCCCCGCCGGGGGCCGGTACGCGACCATGGAGCGCATGCCGGCCAAACACCCCGTCACCCCCTTCACCCCGCTCGACTTCCAGCTCGTCCTGCTGCGCCGCATGGCCGACCACAACCCCGGCCTGGTCGAGGACGCCCGTCACGAGCTGGGGGTGTCCATCGCGGACATGCGCGAGGCCAACCGGCGCTGGCAGGCGATGCTGCACTCCCCGCGCGGACGGTCCGCCGCCTCGCGCTATCGCTCGGTCCTCGGCGCCCCCGAGTCCGCACGCGAGCGCCGGATCGGCGATCTGACCTGCGAGGCCCTGCAATGGCCGGTGCCACTGTGGCCCGGTCTGCGCTTCGAGGTCCTGCTCGCCCCGAACGGCGTCGCCTGGAACGAATGGCTGGTACGGGCCCCGGGTGCCCCCGCCCCGGTGCTGGAGACCCTGGAGGACCTGGCCCCGTGGTGCTGCACGGTCGACGAGGCGGCCCGCGCCTTCGCCCCCGCCCGGCCCCTGGAGGGCACGGCACCGACCCGGTGGGGTCTGGCGTTCGCGGCACCCGACGCGTCGGGCGTACCGCACGCGTGCGCGGCGGAGTTCACCTGGGGGCTGCTGCAACGGGTGGGCGTCAAGGGGCCCGTGCCGGAACACCCCGGGGGCCCCGGGCGGTAGTCGCAGGCACGTCCGCGGTCGCTGCTCCTCGGGGTTCACTGGTCCGCGGGCGGTCGCCGGTCCCGGAGAGCGCCGGGTTCGCCGGTCCGGGGAGGGGTGCCGACGGGACCGAGGGCTCCGGGGCGAACCCCCTCAGGGAGCGGCGGCCTCGATGACACGGTCCACGACGACGGGCAGCGACCCGGGGTGGAGCCACAGGAAGAGATTCGGCTCGACGAGTTCCAGCTCCATAAGCCAGGGCTCGCCGTCGGCGCCGTCGACGAGGTCGACCCGGGCGTAGAGCACGCTGTCCGCGCCTCCCGGGACGGCGGCCAACGCCCTTTCGGCGACGGCCAGTTCGGCCGCAGTAGGCTCCCATGCCTCCAGGCGCGGGTGGGGCGTCTTGTCCCCGTCGTAAGGCGTCCCCGGCTCCAGCACGGCTCCCTTGCGGCTGGCGTGCAGCAGCCGTCCGCCGAAGAACTGGAGCGCCCGCTCGCCCCGGCTGTCGATGTCCGTCACGTACGGCTGGACCATGGCGGTCAGCCCTTCGGCGTGCATCCGCGCGAGCTGCCCGAGGGCCGTCTCCCGCTCCTTCGGCGCGTACCGGGCGGCGTAGCGCGCCCCCGCCCCCGCCGTGGGCTTCACGACGAACTCGTGATCGACGGGCAGGTCGGCCGGGTCCCCCGGCGCGAGATACCGGGTCGGCACGACCGGCACTCCCGCGTCCGCGAGGTCACCGAGGTAGCGCTTGTCCGTGTTCCATCGCACGACCGGCGCCGGATTCATCAGCCGCGTGAGCCCCGCGCACCGCTCCGCCCACCCCACGAACTCCGCCACACGCAGGCTGTAGTCCCAGGTCGACCGGATCAGCGCCAGATCGAACCGCGCCCAGTCGACCCCGGGGTCGTCCCAGTGCACGATCTCCGCCACCGCCCCGGCGTCCTCCAGCGCTCCCCTCAGCACCGGCAGATCCCGGTCGGCGCCGGGCTCCTCGCCCGGGTCGTAGGTGACGAGCGCGATACGGGCCACTTCGGACTCCCTCCTCGTACGGCACCGGCACCGCGACACGGCACCGCTGCACGGCATCAGTGCACGGCATCGGGCGCACCCCGTCGGGACGCCGTCCCGGGGCAGACCCCGCCGCAGGGTAACAACCGCACGTGCCCCCTGACGGGCCGCACTTGACCTTCACCAAGGGGCAGGGCCCAGCATCGGTGACGGAACGAGGAACCAGGGCCGGGACCAGGTACGACCCGGACACGGAACGACGGGGTGGACGCGTGGACATGCTGACGATCGGGGCCTTCGCGAAGGCCTCCCGGCTGTCGCCCAAGGCACTGCGGCTCTACGACGAACTGGAGCTGCTGCGCCCCGCCCGGGTGGACCCCGAGACCGGCTACCGCTACTACGCGGCCGAGCAGCTCCGAGAGGCCCGGCTGGTCGCGTGGCTGCGGCGGCTCGGCATGCCGCTCGCCCGGATCCGGCGGGTGTGCGCCCTGGAACCGGAGCCGGCCGCGCGGGAGATCGGCGCGTACTGGGCCGGGGTCGAGGCCGAGACGGCCGCCCGCCGGGATCTGGCGGCGTTCCTCGTGAACCACCTGTCACCGTCCCCGGGAAAGGACACCAGCATGCTGGAACTCCGCTATTCCGCACACTCCGACACCGGTCGGGTCCGTGCGGCGAACCAGGACAGCGTCCACGCGGGCGCCCGCGTCCTCGCGGTCGCCGACGGCTGCGGGCCGGGCGGCGCCCACGCGAGCACGGCGGCGGTACGGGCCCTCACGTTCCTTGACGACGAGCCGCTGTCGGCCGGTGGTGTGCTCAACCTGCTGGAGGACGCCGTGGAGGGCGCGGCACAAGCCGTGGCGGACCTGGTGCCGCGACACGCCACGGACGGGGCCCCGGACGGAGGTGGCACCGGCAGCACGCTCACGGCCCTGGTGTGGACCGGCTCCCAGCTCGCTCTCGTCCACATCGGGGACTCCCGGGCCTATGTCCTGCGCGACGGCGGGCTGCTCCGGATCACCCACGACCACACGGTGGTCCAGTCGATGATCGACGAGGGCCGCCTCACCCCGGAGGAGGCGACCACGCATCCGCAGCGCGCCATCCTGCTCAAGGCGCTGGGCGGCGACGCGCACGTACCCGATCTGCGGCTGCACGACGTCCGGCCGGGCGACCGCTACCTGCTCTGCTCGGACGGCCTGTCCACCGCCGTGCCGGACGAGGGGATCGAGCGGCTTCTCGCCTGCGCTCCCGACCCCGACGCTGCCGTCCGGGCCCTGATCGGGGCGGCGAACGACGCCGGCGGCCCGGACAACGTCAGCTGCGTCGTCGCGGACGTGGTCGAGGCGGCGGCCCGTCCGGAAGGATTCCGGCTCGGTTAGGGCCCGTCTGGGCGGGCACTGGCAGTCCTGGGGCCTGCGTTGACATGCTCCTCGCCCTGCGGGGTGAGGATTCTGGCCTTCTCGACTGGTTGCCGTGCCGCTATGCGGCGCGGTTTCCGGTCTTGAATCCGTGGCTTCCTGTTTCTTCGCGCTGTGCCAGAACGGATTCTGGGCTTACCGGCGCTCCGCAGGCCGATGCCGCCAGTCCGGCGGCCGTTTTGATGTTGAGTGCGGCGTTCTGGTCCCGGTCGTGGACGGTGCCGCAGGCGGTGCAGGTCCATTCCCTCACGCCGAGGGGTTTGGGCCCGTCCTTGACCCCACAAGTGGAGCAGGTCTGGGAGGTTGGTTCGAACCGGCCGATCTTCACCAGGATGCGGCCGTACCGGGCGGCCTTGTACGCCAGCATGTTCACGAACGAAGCCCAGCCCGCGTCGTGCACGCTCTTGGCCAGCCTGGTGCGTGCGAGTCCCTTGACCGCCAGGTCCTCCACGCCGATCGCTTGGTTGTCGCGGATCAGCTTCGTGGAGACCTGGTGGTGGAACTCGCGGCGGGCATCGGCCACCTTGGCGTGGACGCGGGCGACCTTGAGGCGGGCCTTGGCCCGGTTCTTTGATCCCTTCTGTTTGCGGGACAGCTCCCGCTGGGCCTTCTTCAGTTTCTTCTCCGCGCGGCGCAGGAACCGGGGAGAGTCGATCTTCGTGCCGTCCGAGAGGACCGCGAAGTGGGTCAGGCCGAGGTCGATGCCGATGGTGTGGTCGGTGTCGGGCATCCGGGTTGCGTCGGCGGCGGGGTCGGTGTCGACGACGAAGGAGGCGAAGTACCGTCCGGCCGCGTCCTTGACGACGGTGACGGAGGTGGGGACGGTGGGCAGGGTGCGGGACCACTTCACCTTCACCGCGCCGATCTTCGGCAGGTTCAGACGGCCGTCGGCGGTGATGTTCCAGCGGGCGTTGGCCGTGAACCGGACGGACTGGCGGGCATCCTTGCGGGACTTGAAGCGGGGCGCACCCAGCCTTGGGCCCTTACGGGTTCCCTTCAGGGAGGCGAAGAAGTTGCGGTAGGCGGCCTCGGCGTCGCGCAGAGCCTGCTGGAGCACGACCGCGGACACCTCGCCCAGCCAGCAACGCTCCTTCGTCTGTTTCGCCTCGGTGATCAGCTTCCGGGACAGCTCACCTGCCGTCGGGAATGCCGCACCCGCCTTCCGGGCGTCCTCGCGGGCGCGCACCGCGTCGTTGAACACGACACGCGCGCACCCGAACACCCTCGCCAACGCGGTCCGCTGACCGGCGTCCGGGTACAGGCGAAAGCTGTACCGGAGCTGCACGACGATCACACTAGACACATCGAACCCGCGACGTCACCGGGAACACACGCGCGAACCGTCACCGTCACCGGGCAGAGCCCGGCTCCGCCAGAACGCCACCGCGACGCCGCCACAGGATTCGCTTCACTCCCTGTCTGAAGTCCGGAGCACTGCGAAGGAATCTCGGTAGCCGAGGGAGGCCTCGATGGCGCGCCCCACCGGGTCGACGGGGGCACTGTCGCCGCGGCTGGTCACCCAGGTACGGAAGACGCTGGCCAGTTGCAGGCCGAAGGCCTCGGCCTGAGCCTCGTCCGCCTGACGTGATCCGTCGCGGGCGGCGACGGCGCGGGCGACCTCCTGCCGGAACGGCGTCGCCCGGGATCCGGAGTCGTGCCAGCCGGACCGGTCCGAGAGGGCCGCCCGTGCGACGGCCCTGGCGCCGTCCACGTGGTGGTCGCGGTGGCCTTCCTTCATGTGCCACAACTCGTGCCCCAGGATGACGAGTTGCTGCACCGTCTCGGCGCGCTCCTCGACGACGACGAGGTCGAAGTCGCCGAACTCCATCCACAGACCGGTGACTTCGATCTCGTCGGGGAAGCGCTCGAAGCGGAGCTGGACCGGACGGCCGCCCCGGCGCCGGCTCATCTCCTCGCAGAGGGCCTGCGCCAGCTCCCTCATGTCGACGGGCGTATCGATCCTTCTGCGCAGTACCCGGCCGAGCTCCACCGCGAGCGCCCGCATCTCGGAGCGGGCTCCGCGCGGGCGCAGCGCCGCCACGAACCTTCCGACGGAGCCGGACGGCTTCGTCGTCATCGCTCCGCCCCCTCGCCGTCGGGCGGGACGTCGGGAAAGAGCGACGGGGACTCACTCACCAAAGGTCTCCCGGCAGTTGACTCGTCAAGTTGTGACGCGAGGCCGACACTACGTGTCCGGGTCCGTCCACGCCACGGTTCCCCGGCGATCGTTCCCGGTTTCGGAACGATCCTTACGGCGCCTGCGCGCCCCCTCCACGTCCTCGGCGCGATCGTGCGGCAGGCCACCCGATCCCGGAGCCCGATCGTGTAGGAAGAGCCTGTCCCTCCCGGTGAAGTCCTCTCGGCAAGGAGTCCTCGTGTTCTCCCTCTTCCCGGCCCTGGTGGGCGGTTCGGTCGCGGACCGGTCCGCGCTGCGCTTCGGCGATCGGTCCCTGACGTACGCGGAACTGGCCGCCTCCGCTCAAGCGCTGGCCGTACGGCTCGACGGTGCCGGGAGGGTCGCCGTCTGGGCGACGCCGACCCTGGAGACGGCCGTCGGCGTCGTCGCCGCGCTGCTCGCCGGGGTGCCGGCCGTACCGCTGAACCCGAAGTCCGGGGAGACGGAGCTCGGCCACATCGTGGGGGACAGCGCGCCGTCCCTCGTGCTCGCGGCCCCGGGCGATGTTCTTCCCGCTCCGCTCGGCACGCTGGACCGTATCGACGTCCAGGTGAACGCGGATGCGGAAGCCGACGCGAAGGCGGACACGGAGGGGGAAACGGGGGCAGCGGCCGGGGTCTCCGGCGGCACGGGATCCCCGGGCTCCGCCACGCCCACCGAACCCACCGCCCCCGCCACGGCCCCCGGGACCGTCACCGACCCCGCCGCCCCCGCCCTGGTCGTCTACACCTCCGGCACCACCGGGCCGCCCAAGGGCGCGGTCATCCCGCGCCGGGCGATCGCCGCGACCCTGGACGCCCTGGCCGACGCCTGGCAGTGGACCGGCGACGACGTGCTGGTGCACGGTCTGCCCCTGTTCCATGTGCACGGGCTGATCATCGGCATCCTGGGCCCGCTGCGGCGCGGCGGGTCCGTACGGCATCTGGGCCGGTTCAGCGCCGAGGGCGTGGCGCGGGAGCTGGACGCCGGGGCGACCATGGTGTTCGGGGTGCCGACGATGTACCACCGGCTCGCCGAGGCACTCGGCGAGGACCCCGGGCTCTCCGGGGCGCTGGGCCGGGCGCGGCTGCTGGTGTCGGGCTCCGCGGCGCTGCCCCTGCACGACCACGAGCGGATCAGGGCCGCGACCGGTCGCGGGGTGGTCGAGCGGTACGGCATGACGGAGACCCTGATGAACACCAGCGTGCGGGCGGACGGGGAGGTCCGCCCCGGCACGGTCGGCGTGCCGCTGCCCGGCGTCGGTCTGCGGCTCGTCGAGGAGGACGGGACGACGATCGCCGGGTACGAGGCGGACGGCACCCCGACCGGCGCGTACGACGGTGTGAGCGTCGGCGAGATCCAGGTGCGCGGGCCGAATCTGTTCACCGAGTACCTGAACCGGCCCGACGCCACCGCCGCCGCTCACACGGCGGACGGCTGGTTCCGCACGGGCGACATGGCGGTCCTCGACCCCGACGGTTCGGTCCGTATCGTCGGCCGCAAGGCCACCGACCTGATCAAGAGCGGCGGCTACAAGATCGGCGCGGGCGAGATCGAGAACGCGCTCCTCGAACACCCGGGGGTGCGCGAGGCCGCCGTCGCCGGGGAACCGGACGCCGACCTCGGTGAGCGCGTCGCGGCCTGGATCGTCCCGCTCGACCCGCACGCGCCGCCGTCCGCCGACGCGCTCGCCGACCACGTCGCCCGCCTGCTGGCCCCGCACAAGCGGCCTCGCACCGTGCGTTTCCTGGACGAGCTGCCCCGCAACGACATGGGCAAGATCCTGAAGCGGGAGCTGCCGCGTGACTGAACGGATCTCGGCCCGTGAGGCCATCGCCCTGGTCACCGACAGCTTCGCCGAACTCCCCTCCTCCGACGGCGGGTTCCCGCCCGACGGCCCGCTCTCCTGGGAGGGGTACGGCGAGGCGCGGGCGCGCGCCGCGGACCGCACCGGCGAGGAGGAGTCCGTCGTCTGCGGCACCGCGACCTTCGGGACGGCGAGTTTCGGCACCACGATCGACGGCAGGGCTCCGCTCGGTCCGGTCACCGCCGTCCTCGTCGCCTTCGAGTTCGGCTTCCTCGGCGGTTCCCTCGGAGAACGCACCGGGGACCGTCTGGAGGCGGCCTACGACCATGCCCGTACGCACCGGCTGCCCGTCGTCTCGCTCGTCGCCACGGGCGGCAGCCGGATGCAGGAGGGCATGCTCGCGCTGACCCAGCTCCAGCGGGTGGCACGGCAGTCGGCGCTCACCAGGGAGGCGGGACTCGCGCAGATCGCGGTCCTGCGGGACCCGACGACGGGCGGCGGCTGGGCCACGCTCGGCGCGGGCGCCGATGTGACCCTGGCGCTGCCGGGCGCCCAGGTCGCCTTCGCGGGCTCCCGGGTCCGCCCGCCCGACGCGGACCCGGCCGCGTACACGGCCGAGGCGCAGGTCGCGGCGGGCTCGGTCGACGCCCTGGTACCGAAGGACGGGCTGCGGGAGGCGCTCGCCCTGTGGCTGGACCTGCTCACCCGGCCCGCCGGCGGGGCGGCGCCCGTCCCGGCCGCGCTGGGCGAGGCGGCCGATCTGCCCGCGACCGGCTGGGACGCGGTGCGGCGCGCCCGGGCCGCCGAACGGCCGCGCGCCGAAGCCTACTTGGACTCGTACTT
Source organism: Streptomyces sp. NBC_00659 (assembly GCF_036226925.1). Classification (NCBI taxonomy): domain Bacteria; kingdom Bacillati; phylum Actinomycetota; class Actinomycetes; order Kitasatosporales; family Streptomycetaceae; genus Streptomyces; species Streptomyces sp. NBC_00659. The sequence goes on from NZ_CP109031.1 coordinate 3,315,460, forward strand.
CACCCGCCGGGTCGCGATCGGCGGGGACCGCTGCGGCGGCACGGACGACGGCGTGCTGTGCGGCTTCGGCCGCGCGTACGACGGGCGGACCGTCGCGTACGCCGCACAGCGCGGGACCCCGACCCGTCCCGCCGGATACCGCACGGCCGCCCGGCTGGTCCGGATGGCTGGACGGCTCGGCATCCCGGTGCTGACGCTGGTGGACACCCCCGGCGCCGCGAACGACGCGCTCGCCGAGCGGCAGGGGGCCGGCGCGGCGATCGCGGACCTGTTCGCGGCGGTCGCCACGGCCCGGACTCCCGTCACCACGCTGGTGATCGGCGAGGGCGGTTCGGGCGGTGCGCTGGCGCTGGCCGCTCCGGGCAACACCTGGGCCACGCCGGACAGTTACTTCTCCGTCATCGCGCCGGAGTCGGCGGCCGCCATCCTCAAGCGGCCCGCCGACGAGGTCCGGGCCACGGCGGCTCAACTGCGGCTCCGGCCGCAGGATCTGCTGGACCTGGGAGTGATCCGGGGCATCTCGCCGCACCGCACCGGAGGGTGAACGGACGACGGCCGTCGGTTCCTCCCTCCCAAGAGGGACCGACGGCCGTCCGCTCGGTGGGCCACCAGCGCGGTGGCCGCCCTGATCGGGCGTTCGCGGGGACGTGGGCCGGGCGGCGGGCTCTCCCCCGGGGAGCCCGCCGCCCGGCGGCCGGTCACCGGACGCCCACCGCCCGGATGGTCTCCTGGCCGACCGTGCCGCCCCGGTCGTCGCGGGCGGAGGCCCGCAGCGACACGAACCCGGCGCCGCGCGGCACGTTCAGCGTGCCCTGCCAGCGGGCCTTGCCGCCGCCGGTGAGCGGGACCGTCTTCCAGGTCGTCCCGTCGTCGTAGGAGACCTCCAGCTTTCCGCCCCCGATGGTGCCGGTGCCGGGCGCGCCCTTCACGTACTCGGCGTAGACGCTCACCGGGACCCGGCCGCCGCGCACGTCACCCGCGAGGTCCGTGTCGATGTCGTAGCCGAGGTTGATGAGCGGGAGGAACGTGTAGTGGTCCTCGGGGGTGGCCGCCGAGCGGACGGTCCACTCGGTGTGGCCCTTCGTGGAGAGCTTCCAGCGCTCCGGGTCGAGGGTGGTGTCCGTGACGACCTTGTAGGTGTGCTCGTCGGCGGGCGCGTCCCAGACGTATCCGGCGGAGCTCTTCCCCTGGTCGACCAGGACACCGTCCTGATAGACCTCGGTGAACTGCGTCATCCCGGTGTCCTCGCTCCACACGTCGCCGAAGCCGGTGTGGTCGGGACCGGAGTCGCCCCAGCCGGGTGTGTTGAACCGGATGTCGTTGCCCGCGCGCTGCTGGCCCCAGCCCAGTCCGGTGCCGAGCCAGGGGTGCCGGACGGGCTTGAACCAGTTCAGGGTCTCGTGGCTGCCGCCCCGGTAGGGGACCAGGCCGCTGCGCTCCTCCAGCGCTCCGTCCCCGACGTACGAGGACTCCGTCCAGGTCTGTCCGGGGCCGGTGGAGACGTAGTCGGTCCGCTCGGCCGGGTAGTCGATCCGCTCCTGGAAGCCGAGGCCGATGGGGAAGGGGTCGGCGATCGACCAGCGGAACTCGCTGCCCGGGACGGGCTTCGCGGCGTGGAACCTGGCGTCCAGCACGGCCAGTTCACCGCGCTTGGGTTCGTAGGTGAGACTCCGGTCCGGCACGGCGTTCCTGTAGCCGTGCGAAAGGTCGTACACGTAGGGCGTGTTGCGCGTGCCGGTCATGTCGACGGTCCGGGTCGCGCGCAGTCGTGCCGCGTCCGCCGCGTTGACGGTGGCGATCTGCAGCGGCCGGTTCTCGTTGTCGTCCGTGCCGAACCAGGCGTTGAGGCGTCCCGCCTTGTCGTCGGTGACGAACAGGGCCTTGGCTCCCGCGTCCTGGGCCGCCTGGGCGAGCGCGGACGGGTCGGCGCCGTCGGTGAGCCGGGCGAGGACGGCCTTGCCGCTCACCCCGGTGAACGGCCCGTCCCCGACGTCGGCCAGCGGCAGCCTGCTGCGGCCCTCGATCAGGGTGCCGCCCGGCTGGGCGACGGCCTCCTTGACGCCCGCGACCTCGAGGAGCGGCTTCCCGAGCCGCCACACGGTCCGGTAGTCGAAGGTGCCCTCGGTGACCTTCGGGGTCGGCGCGGCGAAGATGCTGTCGTACTTGACGGGTACCTGGATCGCGTCGAACAGGTCGGAGCCGCCGCCGTTGCGGTCGTACTCCATGAGGAGCTGCCGGGTCTCGGTGCGCCGGTCGACCTTCGCGCTGATCTCCCGCAACGTCCGCCCGTCCAGGGTGACTTCGCGGTCCTGGTCGAGAGTGATCTGGGGTGCGGCGAGGAAGCCGACGCCGAGAGAGTCGGCGCCGTGGCTGCCGCGTACGTCGAGGAAGGACGTGAGGCTGTACGTGCCGGGCCTCAGCCGCAGTTCCAGGGTGCCGGAGTCTCCGACGGAGGCGGAGTACGCGTCGACGTCCTGCGCCAGCTGCTGCACCGCGAGATAGGCAGCCGTCGGGGCGCCGTCCCGGTCCTTCACGTGGACGGTGAGCGTGTACCGCTCCTCCTCCTTGACCAGCCCGAACGCGGTGTGTGCGACGGGCGTGCCGTCCACCGACGCCACGATCCGCCCCGAGGTCTCGCCCACCGGCGCCTTCGAGCCGTCGCCGGTGACCGTGGTGGACGCGGTGCCGTGCGCGGGCACCGTGAGCGTGGTGTCGGCGAGGGTGGCGACACCCTCGCCGGCCCCCTCCGCGGCGAGCGTCAACCGCACCGCCGCGTCGGAGGAGTTGGTGTAGGTGAGCGTCCGGGTGACCGGCTTGTCGTCCTCGTAGGGCCAGCTGTAGAAGCCGAGGTCGGCGCTGCCGGTGGCGGTGATCTTCGCGTCGACCGCGTCCGGGACGCTCACCCGGCCGGAGCCCAACTGGTAGGCAGAGGCGTCGAGTTGCTTCGACGTCGACATCAGCGCGTCCTTGAGCCGGGCGCCGGTCCAGTCGGGGTGTTCCTGGGCGAGCAGCACGGCCACGCCGGCGACGTGCGGTGTCGCCATCGACGTACCGCTCATGGAGGTGTAGTAGCCGCTGCCGCTCACGAGCTGGGAGCGGGCGGCGAGGATGCCGACGCCGGGTGCGGAGAGGTCGGGCTTGAGCGCGTTGTCGCCGTAGCGGGGCCCGGCGCTGGTGAAGTAGGCGGCGTCATCGTTGGAGTCCACCGCGCCGACGGTCAGGGCGGAGTCGGCGGCGCCGGGCGAGCCGATGGAGGAGCGGGCGCCGGTGTTGCCGGCCGCGATGACGAAGAGGGCGCCGGTCTCCTCGGAGAGGGTGTCGACGGCTGCGGCCATGGGGTCGGTGCCGTCGCTGGGCTCGGTCGAGCCGAGGCTCATCGAGATCACTTTGGCGTGCACGTCGCGCGCGGCCCACTCCATGCCGGCGATGATCTGCGACTCGCTGCCCGAACCCTGGTCGCTGAGCACCTTGCCGACGGCGAGCGTGGCCTCGGGCGCGACGCCCTGCTCCTTGCCGTCGGATGCGGCGCCGGTGCCGCCCACGGTGGAGGTGACGTGCGTGCCGTGCCCGTTGCGGTCGGCGACCTCCTGCCCGTCGATGAAGCTCTTGGTCTGCGAGACCCGGCCCGCCAGGTCGGGGTGGCTCGTGTCGACGCCGGTGTCGAGGACGGCGACGGTCACGCCCTTGCCGGTGAGCCCGGCCTCCCAGGCCTTCGGGGTGCCGATCTGCGCGTTGCTCCCGGCCATGTCGGCCTCGACCCGCCCGTCGAGCCAGACTTTGCCGATCCCCGCCTGACGGGTCATCGCCTTCCAGAAGGTCCGGCCCTTGTCCGCGTCGACGGCCGCGCCGCGGATGCTCGGCAGCGAGCGGGTCCGCTCGGCCCCGCCCGGGACCGTGGTCCGCGCCTTCGGGTCGTACGTCACGATCAGCGGCAGTTCGCCCGTCTGCCGGTCGGTGAGCCCCTGCCGTATCAGCTCGCTCACGTCGAACAGCCGCCGGTCGAGGGTGCCGGCCCGCAGATACGGCAGCGCCTCGTCCGGTACGACGGTGACGGCGCCGTCGGCGACCTGGGTGCGCACGGCCCCGTCGGCCCCGCGGGGGCGTACGACGGAGACGGTCTTCTTTCCGCCGCCGACGTCGGTGACGGTCACCTTGTCGCCGGTCACGAGGGTGACGGTGTGCGCGGCACCGGCGGCACTCGCCTTCGCCGGGGCGCCGGTGGTCCCGGGGTCCGCGGTGTCCGCGGCGGCGAGGGCGCCGGCCTGCCCCGTGGGCAACAGGGCGAGCACGAGCCCGGCCGACAGCAGCGCCGCCGGACGTATCAGTGGTCCTCTGGTCATTCATGGCCTCTCTTCGTCGGCCGTGCGCGCGCCGGGCAGGGGGTGGCGCCCGGTGCTTGCGAAGAGTGTCGGGGGGCTCGTGCCGCGAAGGCGCCGACGAAGCCTGGCGGGAAGGCGCCCTGGCGGCTTCCCGCCAGGACATGCCGGTAGGAGCCGCAGAAACCGGGACAGCCCCCAAGTGGCGAGGCCGAGTTCGGCGATCGAGTGGGGCGGTCCCGGGGATCGGGTCGGGGGCCGGGTCCGGGGAACGAGTCGGACCACCCGTCCGGCGGCACCTCGCCCGGCCGTCCAAAAGGGGCGCCGCCCTCCCCACGCCCGCAGGATGCGAGAGAGGACCGCCGCCCGGCGGAGCCCCACGGTCTGCGCTCTCGGGAGGACCTGCCATGACCGCCAGTCTGGAGCAGCTGCGCCGCTGTCACTTCGCCGTCGACCTGGGCGCCTCGCGGACCCGTGTCTGGGTGCGGGGCGTGGGCCTGGTCGTCGATCAGCCGAGCGTCGCGGCGATCAACACGAAGACGGGCGCGCTGATCGCGGTCGGGGAGTTCGCGGAGCGCATGACGGGCCGTACGCCCGACTACATCCGGGTGGTGCGCCCGGTGTCCGGCGGCACCGTCGTCGACATCGACATGGCCCAGCGGATGCTGCGCAATCTGCTCGGCGACAAGGTCCGGCGCACCCTGCGCCGCAAGCCCCGGCTGCGGGCCGCGGCCTGCACGCCGCACGACGCGGACCCGCTGGCGCAGCGCGCCACGATCGAGACGCTGGTCGGGCTGGGGGCGCGGCGGGTCGAGCTCGTCGACACGCTGATCGCCGCGGCGGTCGGCTGCGGGCTGCCCGTCGAGCGGCCCGAAGCCACCATGATCATGGTCTGCGGGGCCGCCGCGACCCAGCTCGCCGTGCTGTCGCTGGGTTCGATCGTCACCGCCGAACGCATCCCGGTCGGCGGTGAGGCCGTGGACCACGCGATCGTCCAGCACCTGCGCCACCAGCACGAGCTGATGCTGCCGAGTCAGGCCGTACGGCCCCTTCAGCTCGCCCTCTCCGGGAACGGGCTGACCCCGCACGGACCGGCCCTGACCGAGATCCACGGGCGGGACGTGGCGACCGGGCTGGCGCGTTCCGTGAAGGTCGACACCGCCGCCGTACGCCTGGCGATCGAGACACCGCTGACCGCCGTGCTGGACGGTGTCGGCAAGGTGCTGCGGTCCTGCCCGCCCGATCTGGTGGCCGATGTCGCCGACCGCGGGATCATGATGGTCGGCGGCAGCGCGCTGCTCCCCGGGCTCGACCAGATGCTCCGGCAGGCGACCGGTGTACCCGTCCACATCGCCGAGCGGCCCGACGTCTGTGCCGTCCAGGGGCTCGGCTACATGCTGGAGGGCAAGATCGAGCCGATGGTCCTGAACCCGCTGGCGAACTGACGAACCGGCGTCCGAGGGCCTCGCATGACCGACCCCGCGCCCGGTCTCACACCCCTCCTGGAAGCGGTCCTCAGCGTCGGCACCGAGCTCGAACTGCGCGCGACCCTCCAGCGGATCGTGGACGCCGCCGCCGAGCTGACCGGGGCCCGGTACGCGGCGCTGGGGATGCGGGATCCGGGGCGGGACGGGCTGGTACGGATCCGCACGGCGAGCCCGCACATCCCGGAGACGGGCCCTCGGCCCGAGGAGCCGGAAGCACCTGAGGAGCCGAAGGCACCCGAGGAGCCGGAGACGCAAGGGTCTTCCGGGTCTTCCGGCGCTCCCGGACACCCCGTCACTTCCGGGCCCCCCGCCACTCCCGGACACCCCGTCGCTCCCGGGCACCCCGGCTCCCCCGGCTCCCCCGGCTCCCCCGAGCCCGACATCTGCCTGGACGTTCCCATCCGGGTCGACGACGAGGTGTTCGGCAACCTCTACCTGGCGGACAAGTCCACCGGGCCGGTGACCCTCGAGGACGAACAGCTGGTGCGCCTGCTCGCCACGCAGGCCGGCATCGCGATCGCCAACGCCCGGCTGTACGAGACGGCCCGGCAGCGGGAGCGCTGGATCGAGGGTGCCGCCGCCGTCACCACCACCCTGCTCAGCGGCGGGGTCGGAGCCGACGCGCTGACGACGGTCGCCGAACGCGCCCGGATTCTCGCGGGAGCCTCGGCGGGGATCATCCTCAAGCCCACGGACGAGGGCGGCATGGAGATCGTGGTCGCCTCCACCCCCGGGGACCCCACCGGCATCGTGGGTACGACCATCGCGCCCGGCAGCCCCGTCCTCGAACAACTCCTCGGCGGGGAGCCGGTGTTCATCGAGGACTCGGCGACCGACCCGCGGATGACGACCCCTGTACGGTCCCGGTTCGGGCCGAGCATGATGCTGCCCCTGCAGACCGAGGGCCGGCTCATCGGCACGCTGGCCCTGCCGCGCGGGCGGGGCGACCGCCCGTACACGGAGGTCGAACGCCTGCTGGCCACCCAGTTCGCCTCACAGGCCGCGCTCGCCCTGGTCCTGGCCGACGCCCGGCACAGCCGTGAACTCCTCGCGGTGTACCAGGACCGCGACCGCATCGCCCGTGACCTGCACGATCTGGTCGTGCAGCGCCTCTTCGCGACCGGCATGATGCTGGAGTCGACCCAGCGCAGGAACGCAGCCCACGAAGACGGCGGTGACGGCGAGGCCGAGGAGGTGTCCGCGGCCCTCGGCCGTGCGGTCGACGAACTCGAGGCCACGGTCCAGGAGGTACGCACCGCGATCTTCGCGCTGCAGCAGCCGCCGGCCGACGCCCCCACCACCTTGCGCGGCAGGGTCCTGCGCGAGACGGCCGGCGCGGCGGCGGTCCTCAGGGTCCAGCCGTCCACCCGGTTCGCGGGCCCGGTGGAGAACCGGATCACCGAGCCGGTGGCCGGCCGGCTCCTCGCCGCACTGCGGCGCGCCCTGGCCGCCGCCTCGCGACGCCCCGGGGTGTCACGGATCGAGGTCGTCGTCGACGTGACGGTGACCCTGCCGGACGGCCGTCCCGGCGTCCGCCTGACGGTCCACGACGACGGCGCCCCGAACGGCGCCTCCGAGGCTTCGGGCACCTCGGCCGAAAACGCGCCGGGCGGCGGAGACGACATGGGCGCCCCCGGCACGGACGTCGTCTGGCAGTCACCGGTGTAGCGGCCCTCCACAGGTCAACCGAGCGCACAGCCGGATCACTTGACGTCGCTTCAGACCCTCCGTAGCCTCCCGATCAGTATCTGTACATGACCGAGATTCACATCCAGGAATACCGGGACGGGGTGGGCGGACATGGGTGGACGGCATGTGGTGGTCTCCGGCGGGGGTACGGGGATCGGGCTGGCGACGGCGGAGGTGTTCGCCGCAGACGGGGACCGGGTGGTGCTTCTGGGCCGCCGCGAGAACGTTCTGCGCAAGGCCGCCGACGCGCTGAACGAGCGGTTCGGGCCCGCGGCCGCGTCCTGGCACGCGGTGGATCTGGCGGACCCCGAACAGGTCGGCGCGGCCCGGGACTCCATCGTCGCGGACGGCACTCCGGTGGACGTCCTGGTCGCCAACGCGGGCGGCAACGCCGCCGTGGCGCACGACGGCAGCCTCGCCTCCGTCGCCGACAGCTACCGGCGCAACTTCGACGCCAACGTGCTGACCGCCGTCCTGCTCACCGAGGCGCTGCTCCCCCACGTGCGCCGCCCCGGGGGCCGCATCGTGCAGCTCTCCTCGATCGCCTCGCTGCGCGGCCCCGGCTCGTACGGCGGCTCGAAGGGCTGGATCAACACGTACACCTACGATCTCGCCCAGCGCGTGGGTTCCGAGGGCATCACCGTGAACGCGGTGGCCCCCGGCTTCGTCGGCGACACCGAGTTCTTCGGGGACCGCGCCACCCCGGAGTTCGTCGCCGCCCGCGTGGCCCAGTCCCTCACCGGGCAGCCCGGCCACCCCGCGCAGATCGCGGCCGCGATCCGGTACGTCGCGTCCCCGGAGGCGGCGTACCTGACGGGTCAGCTGCTGCACGTCAACGGCGGTGCGGCACTGGGCCGTTAGGGCCCGCCGCCGACGGACGGAGGAGCGGGCCCGCCGCCGACGGACGGAGGAGCGGGCCCGGCGCGGACGGGCGGCGGGGCCGGTTCCGCGGCGGAGGACGGACCTCGAGCTCCGCCGGACCGTACAACCATCCGCCACCGGTGCGGGCGCGGTCCTCGTCGTACGCCGCCGCGCGGCCCGGAACCGACGACCGGACCACACCCCGGACATGACACGGCCCGCCGGGCATCCGCCCGGCGGGCCGTGCTCTCCGCACGTACAGGTGAGTCGGTGCGGACGGGTCAGGGCGCGTGGATCAGTACGGCAGGAGACGTCCCGAGGGGGTCCTGCGGTCGATCGGCGTCTCGCGCGGAGCGGCGGGCCGCCGGTTGACGCGAATCCGGATCTGACGGTTCATGACCCCTCCTCATGACTGATGAGACCGGCGTCCTCGTCGACGCGCATAGACGCATGGTGCCCACGGAATCGCCCCTCCTACCCTCCGAGCAGGATGTTCTGTCACCCGCTGGATCGGCACGCCCCATCCCGACCTGTCCGACGCGACCGGCGTTTTCGGTTGTTCACGGCCGTTTGTCCGTGTTCACCTGGGGCGCATGAACAGCAGACACAGCGCGCGCGTCACGCAGTGGTGGGAAGCACTGGATCCCGCTGCACGGAAGGCCCTCCTCGATCTCCACCTGGTCGAGGGCGACAGACTGCCCGAGCAGTTCGTGCGGGGCCTCACGGACCACGGCATTCATCCCGTCCAGCACGAGGAGCCGGAAGCCGGGCACCTCGTGCCCGGGGAGCTGGTGGAGTTCCTCGCCGAACAGCGGTCCGCGAACACCTGACCGTCCGCCCCGCGGACCGAGACACCGACAGGCCGACAGGCCGACAGCGCGCGCGAAGACGCCGTCCGGCGGGCCCCGGGGACCACGATGCCCCCTCTCCCCGGTGGGGCCGCCGGACGGCGCCGATCCGCATGCCCGCGCCCGGACCGGGTCCCGTCGCCGCCCGTGTCCCATGCCCGTCCCAGCGGTGATGCGTTCCCGCAGGTCACATGCGTGGGACTGTCCCGACGTCCCGATCCCGATCAAGAGGATCCCCCGCGGGAACCGGCGCTGCCAGCATGGCGGCGGCTGGGGATTCCCGGCTCTGATCATCAGAGGGGGAACACCAGATGGGAACAAGGACGCTACTGCGGGGCCTGACCCTCGCCGTGGCAGCGGTCCTGCCCCTGTGCGGACCCGCGGCGGTGCAGGCGGCGCCGGCCGCGGCAGTCGCGGTCTGCGGGCACACGAGCGAACAGCCCACGCTGAAGCAGGGATCCACGGGGGACGCGACGGTCGAGGCGCAGTGCGAACTCGACCTGGCGACGAAGCCGAGCCGGTACACGCCGATCGCGACGGACGGCTCGTTCGGACCGGGGACGGAGACGCGGGTCAAGGAGTTCCAGCGGTGCGCCGGGCTGAGCGCGGACGGCGTGCTCGGCCCGCAGACCTGGGCAGCGCTGAACACCTGGGCCGCACAGCCGCACACCTGCGCGACCCAGGGCACGGCGGGCACGGCGCAGGCGACCGTGTGCGGCCACACCGACGCGCGCCCGACCCTCAAGAAGGGCACGAAGAGCGATGAGGTCAAGGAGGTCCAGTGCCGGCTGAACCTCGCCATGGAGCCGTTCCACTATCCGCCGCTGACCATCGACGGCGACTTCGGGGGCGGCACCGAGGACCGGGTCATCGAGCTCCAGCACTGCGCCAACCTCAGCGCCGACGGCACCGTGGGCCCGAACACCTGGGCCAAGCTGGTGGACTGGTCCAGCCGTAACGCGTACTGCACGCCGCCCCACCCCGCCGGTCACCCGATCGACGGTCTGGACACGGCCAAGTACCAGCACCCCGGCGGGGCGCCGATCGACTGGAAGGCCGTACGGGCCTCGGGTGCCGAGTTCGCGACGGTCAAGGCCACCCGGGGCATGAACGTCACGGACGAATACCTCGCCACAGACCTCGAGGGGGCCAGGACGGCAGGGCTGGCCGTGGCGCCGTACCACTTCTACACGGGCACGGCGGCCGACACGGGTGCCGCGCAGGCCGACCGGTTCATCGCCGCGGTGCGGGCGACCGGCTACACGGGGAAGCGGGCGGGCGACCTGCCGCCGATCTTCGACCTGGAGCGCATGGACGACGGCAGCGGGCGCTGTCCCACCTACGGCACGGTGGCCGACGCCAAGGCCTGGCTCGACCGGGTGGAGAGCGCCTTCGGCCGGGTCCCGATGATCTACACCCAGAAGTCCTTCCTGGACGACTGCATGGGGTCGACCACCGCCTTCGCCCGGTATCCGCTGCAACTCGCCGACTACCGCCAGTCGATCACCCAGCCGCCGGTGCCGAACGGCTCGACGACCTGGGCGATGTGGCAGTACACCGACGCCGCGATCTTCCCGGGCGTCCGGGCGCCGGCGACCGGGGACGTGTTCAACGGCACCCAGGCCGATCTGGACCGGCTGGCCAACCGGTGATCCCGGACGTATCGACGTATCGAGGAGGACCCGCATGACCGGCCGATTCGCCCGCGCGTCCCTCGTCGCGCTGCTCGTCGCCCTGGGCTTCACCGTTCCGGCGCCCGCCTCGGCCGCCCCCGCCGCTGCCGCCGCCACGAGCTGTTACGGCGGCGCGGTCACGGTGCACTACGGGGAGGTGCGCGACTTCGGCCCGTACGTGACCACGAGCCGCTGCACGGACATCAACATGCGGATGACCGGCGGCGACGCCGAGTTCGGCTGGGCCTGCGTGCAGTTCGCGAGGGCCGGCGCCTGCAACTACTGGACCAAGATCGGCCGGAGCTGGACGACCATCGCCACCGACGTCCTGAACGGAACCAGGTTCACCGTGCCCAACGGCGTCGACCTGGAAGGCAGTTCCGCCACCTTCCAGATCGCCTTCTGACCCCCTCACCCACCTCACCGAACGGAGACCACCATGATCAAGACCAGGGCGCTCGCCTCGGCTCTCATCACCGTGGCCGCATTGCTGGGAGCGGGTGCCGCGCCCGCCGCCGCACAGTCCTCGGCCGCGGCGACCAGCTGCTACGGCGGCGCGAAGAACCTGAACTACCGCTACCAGGTGGGACCCAAGGAGTACGGCTCCTACACCACGTCCTCACGGTGCGGTGACATCAACATGCGGCTCACCACGGACGACGGGGTGTTCCTGTACGCCTGCGTGGTGTTCGTCGACCACACCGACAAGTGCAACCACGACAACACGTACTCCCTCCACGGCACCTCGTGGGCGACCGTCGCCACCGACGTCAAGGACGGCACCCGCTTCGTCCTGCGCGTCGGCCCCTATGACACCGACGCGCAGAACGTGGACTTCCAGCTCGCCTACTGACCTCTTTCCGCTCCTTCTCGCACCACCGTTCCGAAAGGACGACGATGACCTTCCTCTTCCGTTCCGCCGGCGGCCGCTCCGCCGGCAGCCGCCCGCTCGACCGCCGCAGCATGCTGCGCGGCACGCTGGCTGTCGGCGCCGGCCTGGCGTTCGGCCCGCTGCTGTTCTCCGGTACCGCGCAGGCCTACTCGTGGTCGCGCACCATGAAGCAGGGCGACAGCGGCGCCGACGTGCTGGAGCTGCAGATCCGGGTCTCGGGCTGGGCGGCCAACAGTGCGAGCCAGACCCGGGTCGGCCTGGACGGCGACTTCGGTCCCGGCACGGCCGCGGCCGTCAAGCGGTTCCAGGCGGCGTACGGTCTCGACGACGACGGGATCGCCGGTCCGAACACCCACGCGAAGCTCAACGCGCTGGAGCAGTCGGACGGCTCCACGGCCCACTTCAATTGGAGCGAGTTCTACGACCAGGCGAGCGGCAACTTCAACGGCGGCAAGGTGAGCGCGGCGCAGGTGAAGGAGAACGCCCGACGCTGCATGTACAAGCTGGAGGCGCTGCGCAAGAAGCTCGGCGACAAGCCGATCACGGTCAACTCCGGCTTCCGCAGCATCGAGCACAACGCCGACATCGGCGGGGCCAGCGACAGCATGCACCTGTACGGCACCGCGGCCGACCTCGACGTTCCCGGCGTGGCCACCAAGACCGTCTACCAGAAGGCGGAGACCTGCGGGTTCTCCGGCCTGGAGCGGTACACCGTCGACCACCAGCACGTCGACAGCCGGGCCGACCTCGGCCGCGACTGGTGGTGGGAGAGCGGCACGGTCTGACACCGTCCCGGGTGATCCGGAGCCGGAAGTCCCGGGTACCGCGGCGGCGGTACCCGGGACTTCCGGCTTGCGGGCGTCCGACGTCCGGCTTCCGGCTTCCGGCTTGCGCGCTTCAGGCTGCGGGCTTGCGGGCGTCCGGCTTGCGGGCTTCAGCCCTTCGGCACGTCCTTCGCGTCCTTCGCGTTCTCCGCGCTCTTCGCGTTCTCCGTGCTCTTCGCGTCCTTCAGCGCCGCCTCGCAGGAGGGCCAGTCGTGGAAGTCGTGCCGGGCGCTCCACAACCGGTGGGCCGCCCGGATGTTCCACTCCGGGTCGAACGCCCGCAGCGGTGTGCCGCCGAGCTCCCGCAGGCGGACGTCGGAGATCTGGAACACGCCCCAGTTGCGGCTGCCGTTGGTGTTGGGCAGCACCCACAGCGGGTCGAGGAACGAGGCGCAGCGGGCGACGGCCACGGCGGTGCCGGGGTCCTCGGCGAACACCTCACGGATGCGCTTCGCCACTTTGTCCGGCGACCAGGTCGCCATGCTCACCTTCTGCGCGTAGAGCGCCTTCTTCGTCTCCTCGTCGACGACGCTGCTGGCCGGCATGCCCGCCAGCACCTGGAACGCGGTGAGCCTGCGCAGGGTCTCGGGCCCGAAGTCACCGTCGACGGCGAGCCTGCCCTTGGCCCGCACCAGCAGGGTCTGGACCTCGCGCACGCACTCGTCGTGTTGTCCCATGCTCACCGACTTGCACGCGGAGGAGTACAGCAGGCCGTCCTCGGCCGACGGCGGGGCGTCGGCCGGCATCCACACGAAACCGGCCACCAGACCCATCACGACCACGACCGCGCCGGCCAGTACCGCGAAGCGGGAGGACAGCTTCTCGGGCACCCGGGGCCGTAGCGGCTTCCCGGTTCCGGCGGGGGCGGTCTCCGGCGGGGCGGCGGCGTCGGGTCCGGGGGCCGTCCGCGCGGTCACGACAGGACCCTCCGGCGTCGGTTCCGGTTCGGGGCCGCCCTCGGTGGTCACGGCGGTCACGGCCGGTGCGTTCCGGTCGGTGTCCGCCAGCGCCCACAGCCGGTGGAGTTCGCGGAGTTCCTCCGGACTGGCTCCGCACACCTTGCCGAAGGAGTGCACGACCCGGTAGTCCGTCGGGACGCCGAGGCCGGAGCAGTAGCGATGCAGACTGGAGCCGCTGACGCCCGCTTCCTTCCCGAGGCGGTCATAGCCCCGGCCACTGCGGTCCTTCAGCATCCGAAGGCAGGCGGCGAACTTTTCGGTTTGCGAAGGGGCAGCCACGCATCCACCCTTGCTCAAGCCCTCTACTGACGGGTAGAAGCTACACCGCGGAATCTGTGCGCGCTCTTTGAGTGCCGGAATGCGATCGTCAACAGCCTTGTGAACGACCGTATGTGACAAATCGTCATTCGACAGGTCCGGCGCCACGCCGAAAAGCACGTCAACGCGTGTCCCGCAACATCACCGTCCCGTCGGCGCGCCCCCGCCGGCCGGCAGCCACCCGTCGGGGCTGAACGCCATGGCGTTCACCGACCCGCGATGGCCGGTGAGGGCGGCGGACGGGCTCCGTACGTCTCGGACGGCCACCGAGGGGCGCTCTCGCGCGGGGCGGCTCACCCCTGGAGTTCTCAGGCCCTCGGGTGATGTGGGGCCCTCGGCGGGGCGGGTACGGAAGGTCGCCGTCCGGACGGTGTGCGGGGGCAGGACAAGCCGTTGGGGTGATCCTCTGTCAGCCTGGCCCGGGTGCTGTCCCCGACGACCGTGCCACCGCCCACAGGGGCCGCCTGCGGCCGTGCTCCCGACTGCGGAACGAGCTGTCCGTGCGGGTCGAGGCCGTTCTCACTGCCGGCGATTCGCCGATCGGACGCCTGCGTGGTGGGGCGGGTGGGACTCGAACCCACGGCCGACGGATTATGAGTCCGCTGCTCTAACCGGCTGAGCTACCGCCCCGTTACGGCGCGCCGCGCACATTTGTGCGCGCCGTCTGCCGCAGCATAGCCGCTCATACGATCTCCTGCTCCAGCTGGTCGGCTTCGCGCGACCATGATGCCTTCGGCATGCCCTGGGCGGTTCCCGCGGACATGAAAAAGGACCCCGAAGGGTCCTCTTTCGTTGCTCTCCCGACTGGACTCGAACCAGTAACCTGCCGGTTAACAGCCGGCTGCTCTGCCAATTGAGCTACAGGAGATCGAGCTCCCCCGACTGGACTCGAACCAGTAACCTGCCGGTTAACAGCCGGCTGCTCTGCCAATTGAGCTACAGGGGATTGATCTTTGCATCGAACGCACCCACCTGGGTATTCGCCAGGGGGCGTGCGCTTGCTGCGACACATACATTAGCGCAAGCAGGGGGGTGCTCCGCCAATCGGTTCCCTCCGCACCGATGCCGACGCAAGGGAAGGGTGGTCGTCATGCGCTACCGGCTCACGTTCGTCGCCGGACTGGCCCTGGGTTACGTGCTCGGCACGCGGGCCGGGCGCGAGCGCTACGAACAGCTGAAGAAGTCCATGCGCCAGGTCGCGCAGAACCCCGCGGTGCGCAACACCGCGGAGACCGCCGCGCACCAGGGCCGCGAGATCGCGGGCAAGGCGCTGCACACCGTGAGCGAGAAGGTGGGCGACCGCGTCCCCGACTCGGTCACGGACCGGGTGCGTTCCCTGCGCGAGCGGAACGCGGCCGGCACCGGCGAGGACGACTGGGGCACCAGCAACACGTAGGGCGTGTCGTCCGGATCATGGGGCGGGACGCGGGGCAGCCGGCAAGGCACCGCGCCTCGGCCCCGCCTGGTCCGGACGGCAGACCCCAGGAGGCCGATGCCGCCCGTCCTTGGGACGGCCCGGCGGCACCGGCTCCCGCCGTACGGCAGAATTCCCGCCATGGGGATAGTCGCCGGGCTGGACAGTGCGCCCGATTTCACTCGCATCGTCGTCTGCGACTCGGACACGGGTGCCGTGCTGAGGCAGGGTTATGCGCCACATCCGCTCGACGGCGCCGAGGGTGGCGGCCGTCCTTCCGACGTGGACCCCCAGGCCTGGCTGCTGTCCCTGGGCGAGGCCGCGGGAGGCGGGCTGCTCGAGGGCGTCCAGGCCATCGGCGTGTCCGCCCAGCAGAACGGGCTCGTCCCGTTGGACCCGCAGGGCAACACCGTGCGCCCCGCGATGGTCGGGGGCGACAAGCGGGCGCAGGTCTCGGCGGCCGATCTGATCGACGCGCTCGGCGGTCGCGAGGCGTGGGCGCAGGCGGTGGGCAGTGTCCCGCAGGCCGCGCAGCCGGTGACCAAGCTGCGCTGGCTGAGCAAGACCGAACCCGACGCCGCCCGGCGCACCAGCATGCTGCTCCAGGCCCACGACTGGCTGGTGTGGCAGCTTCTCGGACGGCCCGTGCGCAGGACCACGGACCGGGGCGGCGCCTCGGCGACCGGGTACTGGTCGGCGGCGACCGGCGCGTACCGGCAGGACCTGGTCGAACTGGCGCTCGGCCACCAGGCCGGGCTGCCGGACGTGCTCGGCCCCTCCGAGGCCGCGGGGACCACGCCCGAGGGCCTGCTGATATCCGCCGGGACCGGCGAGACCATGGCGGCGGCGTTCGGGCTCGGCATCGGGCTCGGCGACGCGGTGGTGTCGCTGGGCGCCTCGGGCTCCGTGATGGCCGTCCATGTCGAGGCGCTGGCGGACTCCACCGGCATGATCACCTCCCTGGCGGACGCGACCGGCATGCACCTCCCGGTCGTCACCACGCTCAACGCCGTACGGGCCCTGCGCGGGGCCGCGGAGCTCCTCGGCGTGCCCGACCTGGAGGGACTGTCCGAGCTGGCGATGAAGTCGACGCCGGGCTCGCACGGGCTCGTCCTGCTGCCGTACCTGGAGGGCGAGCGCACGCCGAACCTGCCGCACACGGCGGGGACGCTGGCCGGTCTGCGCCGGGAGTCGATGAAGCCCGAGCACCTGGCGCGGGCGGCCTTCGAAGGCATGCTGTGCGGACTCGCGGACGCGCTGGACGTCCTGCGCGGCCGGGGTGTCGACGTGCGCCGGATCTTCCTGCTCGGCCAGGCCGCCGA
The DNA here is from genome assembly GCF_036226925.1 of Streptomyces sp. NBC_00659. NCBI lineage: Bacteria > Bacillati > Actinomycetota > Actinomycetes > Kitasatosporales > Streptomycetaceae > Streptomyces > Streptomyces sp. NBC_00659. The sequence goes on from NZ_CP109031.1 coordinate 3,332,063, forward strand.
GCTGCCCGCCGTCCAGGCCGTGGCGCCCGCGCTGTTCGGCGCGCAGGTCGTCGTACCGCAGCCCGCGGACTACGCGGCGCTCGGCGCCGCCCGTCAGGCCGCCTGGGCCCTCGGCGCCGCGCGGGGCACGCTCGACCCGCGGACCCCGCCCCTGTGGCAGGGTCCGGTCGCCCAGGTGCTGGAGCCCGGTGACGAACTCGCCGTGGGACAGGCCGTACGGCAGCAGTACGTCACCGTGCGCGAACAGGCGCATCCCGGGGCGTTCCGGGCGTAACCCCTCCGAGGACGTACGACCGAAGGCGGAGGCGGCGTCCATTTTTGGACCGCACTTGGGTTAATCGGTTGAGGTAACGCGGGGGGAGTGTCCGACGATAGGGGGTGGTGCGTGCACCATGCACAGCCCGTCGGTCACCCCCGCCGTCCACGATTCCGAGAGACCCCGCGTGCTCATACGACTCCTGCGGACCCACCTCAGTCCGTACAAGAAACCCATCGCCCTGCTGGTGCTGCTGCAGTTCCTGCAGACCTGCGCCACGCTCTACCTGCCCACCCTCAACGCGCACATCATCGACAACGGTGTCGTGAAGGGTGACACGGGTTACATCCTGACCTTCGGCGCCCTGATGATCGGCATCTCGCTGGCCCAGGTCGTCTGCAACATCGGGGCCGTCTACTACGGAGCCCGTACGGCGTCCGCGGTGGGCCGGGACATCCGGGGCGCCGTCTTCGACCGCGTGCAGTCGTTCTCGGCGCGTGAGGTGGGCCACTTCGGCGCGCCGTCGCTGATCACGCGCACCACCAATGACGTCCAGCAGGTGCAGATGCTCGCGCTGATGACGTTCACCCTGCTGGTGTCGGCGCCGATCATGTGTGTGGGCGGCATCATCCTCGCCCTCGGCCTGGACGTGCCGCTGTCCGCGGTGCTCGTCGCCGTGGTGCCGACGCTCGGCATCTGCGTGACGCTCATCGTGCGCCGGCTGCGCCCGCTGTTCCGGACCATGCAGGTGCGCCTGGACACCGTGAACCGGGTGCTGCGCGAGCAGATCACCGGCAACCGCGTGATCCGCGCGTTCGTGCGCGACGGCTACGAGAAGGACCGCTTCAAGGGCGCCAACACCGACCTCACGGAGACGTCGCTGGCCACCGGCCGGATGCTGGCCCTGATGTTCCCGATCGTCATGACGGTGGTGAACCTGTCGTCCATCGCGGTCGTCTGGTTCGGCGCCCACCGCATCGACAGCGGCGAGATGCAGATCGGCGATCTGACCGCGTTCCTGGCCTACCTGATGCAGATCGTGATGTCCGTGATGATGGCCACCTTCATGTTCATGATGGTGCCGCGCGCGGAGGTCTGCGCCGAGCGCATCCAGGAGGTCCTGGACACCGAGAGCAGCGTGGTCCCGCCGGTCGCGCCCGTCCTGGAGCTGCGCCGGCACGGCCACCTGGAGATCCGCGAGGCCGGGTTCCGCTACCCCGGCGCCGAGGAGCCGGTCCTGAGGTCCGTCGACCTGGTCGCGCGGCCCGGTGAGGTCACCGCGGTCATCGGTTCGACGGGCAGCGGCAAGTCGACGCTGCTCGGCATGATCCCCCGCCTGTTCGACGCCACCGACGGCCAGGTGCTCGTCGACGGCGTGGACGTCGCGACGATCGAGCCGAAGCTGCTGGCCAGGACGGTCGGACTGGTCCCGCAGAAGCCCTATCTGTTCGCGGGGACGGTCGCCACGAACCTGCGGTACGGCAACCCGGAGGCGACCGACGAGGAGCTGTGGCACGCGCTGGAGGTGGCGCAGGCCAAGGGCTTCGTGGAACAGCTCGAGAACGGGCTGGACTCGCCGATCGCGCAGGGCGGCACGAACGTGTCCGGCGGCCAGCGCCAGCGCCTGGCGATCGCCCGCACGCTCGTGCAGCGCCCCGAGATCTACCTGTTCGACGACTCCTTCTCGGCCCTCGACTACGCGACCGACGCGGCGCTGCGCGCGGCGCTCACCGAGGAGACCGCCGAGGCGACCGTGGTGATCGTGGCCCAGCGGGTGTCGACCATCAGGGAGGCCGACCGGATCGTGGTCCTCGACGAGGGCCGGGTCGTCGGCACCGGACGCCACCACGAACTGATGGCGGACAACGAGACCTATCGGGAGATCGTGCTCTCCCAGCTGACGGAAGCGGAGGCCGCCTGATGGCCGGGCCGATGGGGCGCATGATGGCCGGGGGCGGCCCTGACCAGCGCTCGATGGATTTCAAGGTGTCGGGCCGACGGCTCCTCACCCAGTTCAAGCCCGAGCGCGCCACGCTGTACGTGATGCTCGTCGCCGTCGTGCTGAGCGTCGGCCTCTCGGTGGTCGGCCCGAAGATCCTCGGCAGGGCCACCGACCTGGTCTTCGCGGGGATCGTCGGCCGCCAGATGCCGGCCGGGACCACCAAGGCCCAGGCTCTCGACTCGCTGCGCGCGAGCGGCAAGGGCGGCGTCGCCGACATGCTCTCGGGGACGGACTTCACCCCCGGCCAGGGCATCGACTTCACCGCCGTCGGGCACGTCCTGCTGTTCGCGCTCGGCACGTTCCTGCTGGCCGGACTGCTGATGGCGGTGGCCACACGGCTCGTGAACCGGGCCGTCAACAAGACGGTCTACCGCATGCGCGAGGACCTCCAGGCGAAGCTGTCGCGGCTGCCGCTGTCGTACTTCGACAAGCGCCAGCGCGGTGAGGTCCTCAGCCGCGCCACCAACGACATGGACAACATCCAGCAGACCCTCCAGCAGTCGATGGGCCAGCTCGTCAACTCGCTGCTGACCATCGTGGGTGTGCTCGCGATGATGTTCTGGGTGTCGCCGCTGCTGGCGCTCGTCGCGCTGGTCACGGTGCCGCTGTCGTTCGTCGTCGCCACTCGGATCGGCAAGCGCTCGCAGCCGCACTTCGTGCAGCAGTGGCGCACCACCGGCAAGCTCAACGCCCACATCGAGGAGATGTACACCGGCCACAACCTGGTGAAGGTGTTCGGTCGGGCGGAGGAGTCGGCGGCGCAGTTCGCCGAGCAGAACGACAAGCTGTACGAGGCCGGTTTCCGGGCCCAGTTCAACAGCGGCGTCATGCAGCCGCTGATGATGTTCGTGTCGAACCTGAACTACGTGCTGGTGGCGGTGGTCGGCGGGCTGCGGGTGGCCTCGGGCTCGCTGTCGATCGGTGACGTGCAGGCCTTCATCCAGTACTCCCGCCAGTTCTCGATGCCGCTGACGCAGGTCGCGTCGATGGCGAACCTGGTGCAGTCGGGTGTCGCGTCGGCGGAGCGGGTCTTCGAGGTCCTGGACGCGGACGAGCAGGAGGCGGACCCGAAGGTGTCGGCCCGTCCCGAGGAGCTGCGCGGGCGCGTGGCGCTGGAGCACGTCTCCTTCCGGTACGACCCGGAGAAGCCGCTCATCGAGGACCTCTCGCTGAAGGTGGAGCCGGGCCACACCGTGGCCATCGTCGGCCCGACCGGCGCCGGCAAGACGACCCTGGTGAACCTGCTCATGCGGTTCTACGACGTCACGGGCGGCCGGATCACCCTCGACGGGGTCGACGTGACCTCCATGTCCCGGGACGACCTGAGGTCGAGGATCGGCATGGTGCTCCAGGACACCTGGCTGTTCGGGGGCACGATCGCCGACAACATCGCGTACGGGGCCTCGCGGGACGTCACCCGCGGGGAGATCGAGGAGGCGGCGCGCGCGGCACACGCCGACCGGTTCGTCCGCACGCTGCCCGAGGGCTACGACACGGTGATCGACGACGAGGGATCGGGGGTCAGCGCGGGTGAGAAGCAGCTGATCACGATCGCCCGGGCGTTCCTGTCGGACCCGGTGATCCTGGTGCTCGACGAGGCGACCAGCTCCGTCGACACCCGCACCGAGGTGCTGATCCAGAAGGCGATGGCGAAGCTGGCGCACGGGCGGACGTCGTTCGTGATCGCCCACCGTCTGTCGACGATCCGGGACGCGGACACGATCCTCGTGATGGAGGACGGGTCCATCGTGGAACAGGGCGCCCACGCGGACCTGCTGGAGTCCGGCGGCGCCTACGCCCGCCTCTACCAGGCCCAGTTCGCGCAGGCGGTAGCCGAGGTCGACTAGGCCCCGCCTCCCCTTGGACCCCCGCTGGAATTCACCCGTCCGGCGAGAAATCAGCCCCTCCGGTGTTTGAGGAGCGGGGGTCCGGGGGCAGCGCCCCCGATACGGCCCCGGCGAGCCCCCTCAGTCCAGATAGCCCCGGAGCTGGTCGGCAAAAGCGTGGTCCCTGAGCTTGTTCAGGGTCTTGGACTCGATCTGCCGGATGCGCTCGCGCGTGACACCGAAGATGCGGCCGATCTCCTCCAGCGTGCGCGGACGCCCGTCCGCCAGCCCGTACCGGAGCTGGACCACCTTGCGCTCCCGCTCGCCGAGCGTGGAGAGCACCGCTTCCAGATGCTGCCGGAGCAGGAGGAACGCGGCGGACTCCACCGGAGACGTCGCGTCACCGTCCTCGATGAGGTCACCGAGGGCCACGTCGTCCTCCTCGCCCACGGGGGCGTGCAGGGACACCGGCTCCTGGGCCAGCCGCAGGACTTCGCTCACCCGTTCGCCGGGCAGGTCGAGCTGCGCCGCGACCTCTTCGGGCGTGGGTTCGTAGCCGCGTTCCTGGAGCATCCGCCGCTGGACGCGGACCACCCGGTTGATCAGCTCGACCACATGTACGGGGACGCGGATGGTGCGCGCCTGGTCGGCGAGCGCGCGCGACATGGCCTGCCGGATCCACCAGGTGGCGTACGTGGAGAACTTGTAGCCGCGGGCGTAGTCGAACTTCTCGACGGCCCTGATCAGGCCGAGGTTGCCCTCCTGGACCAGGTCGAGCATGGTCAGGCCGCGGCCCACGTACCTCTTGGCCACGGAGACGACGAGCCGCAGGTTCGCCTCGATGAGCCGGCGCTTCGCCATCCGGCCCATGACGACAATCTTGTCGAGGTCCAGGGCGAGCTGGCTGTCCAGGTCGGGCGTGAGCCGGAGCTTCTCCTCGGCGAACAGCCCGGCCTCGACGCGCCGGGCGAGGTCGACCTCCTCGGCCGCCGTGAGCAGCGGGATCCGCCCGATCTCCCGCAGATACTGGCGGAACAGGTCGGACGAGGGGCCACCGGTGTCGGCGGCGCGGCTCCGGGCCGGTTCCACGGGTTCGGGGGCCTCGGTCTCCACCTCCACCTCGGCCTCCACCTCGGCCTCCGGAGCCTCTCCGAGGGCCTCGGGAGGGCTTTCCGGGCCGCCCTCGGGATGGTGCGCGGCACGCCGCTGCGCGGGGACCGCCCCGACGACGCCGGGATCCGCGTCCGTGTCGGTGGCGTTGTCGGTCTGGGCGAGGGTCTGGGTCTGCACGGGGGCGACCTCCAGGAATGTCGCTGCTGAGGCGTGCGGCAGCGGTACGTCGGGGATGGGGTCGACGGCCTCGCCGCTGTCCATCCCGCAGTCGTTTGGCGGAACCGCGGGAATCGGGAACCCGTCGCGTGCGGGTCGGCCGCGCTCCGAGGACTCAGGCACCGGAACCCAGTGTGGAGTACGACACATCGCCGCCACGAGGGGCGTGCGGTGACTTTTTGCGTCCGGTCCGTGACCGCGCGGTTACTGTCCAGGACGAGTGCGCAGCTCAGCGGAGACGAAACCTTCAAAGGGGGATGCGGTATTGGCATGTGCGCCGACCGCTCCGGCCGCCCGTCACGCCCCGCCGGGCCGCTCGCGGACCCTCCCCGAAGGCCCGTGGTGCGGCCTCAGAGGGCTTCGGCGCCCCGCTCGCGCAGTGCCTGGCCGTACTGCTGAAGCACCCACAGCTCGTTCTGTACGGCGGCCAGTTGGGCCGGGTCGCCGCCCGCGCTGAGGCGGGACAGGGAGCCCTGGACGTCCCGGATGCGGCGGTCGACGGCGCGGCGGCGGACCGCGACGAGCTGGTCGCCCGCGTACATCTCGTCGACGGTCCTGCGCATGATCGCCTCGACGGCCAGCTCGGTGACCATCGCGCGCACCACGTCGTCCGGGGCGGCGTCGCGGACCCGGATCAGATACTCCTGGGGGTCCTGGACGCCGTACTCGGTGCCGCCCGCGTCCATGACGGCCTGGCGCACGGCCGCGTAGGGCGCGGCCGTGAACTCGTCCATGCCGTACGCGTCGAACGCCGGGGCGACCAGCTCCGGCCGCTGGAGGGCGAGTTTGAGCAGCTCGCGCTCGGTGGCGAAGACGGGGTTGCGCAGGGTGAGAGCAGGGCCGCCGCCGGTGGGCGCCTGGGTCGCGGTGTAGGTCTGCTGGGGGCGGCCGCCGGCCGGGGCCGGTCCCATGCCGCCTCGGTCACGGGCCCAACGGGCGAGCTGGGCAACCCTCTTGACGACGAACTGGGTGTCGAGGATGCCGAGCATGCCGGCGAGCTGCACGGCGACCTCGTGCTGTGCGCCGCTGTTCTTGATGCGGGCGACGACCGGGGCGGCCTCGTCGAGCGCGGCCGCGCGTCCGGCGGGGGTCTCCAGGTCGTAGCGCAGGACGATCTGGCGCAGTGCGAACTCGAAGAGGGGGGTGCGGGGTTCGACCAGGTCGGCGACCGCCGCGTCGCCCTTGGCGAGACGCAGCTCGCAGGGGTCCATGCCGTCGGGCGCGATGGCGATGTAGGTCTCGGCGGCGAACTTCTGGTCGTCCTCGAAGGCGCGCAGGGCGGCCTTCTGTCCGGCCGCGTCGCCGTCGAAGGTGAAGATCACCCGGGCCGAGCCATTGTCCATCAGGAGACGGCGGAGGATCTTGATGTGGTCGCCGCCGAACGCCGTGCCGCAGGTCGCGATGGCGGTGGTGATCCCGGCCAGGTGGCAGGCCATGACGTCGGTGTAGCCCTCGACGACGACCGCCCGGCTGCTCTTGGCGATGTCCTTCTTGGCGAGGTCGATGCCGTACAGCACCTGGGACTTCTTGTAGATCGCCGTGTCGGGCGTGTTCAGGTACTTCGGGCCGTTGTCGGACTCGTACAGCTTGCGGGCGCCGAAGCCGACGACCTCGCCGCCGATGTCGCGGATCGGCCACATGAGACGGCCGCGGAAGCGGTCGATGGGGCCGCGGCGGCCCTCCTGGGCGAGGCCGGAGAGGACCAGCTCCTTGTCGGTGAAGCCCTTGCCGCGCAGATGGCGGGTGAGGTGGTCCCAGCCCTGGGGGCTGTAGCCGACTCCGAAGTGGGCGGCGGCGGCCTGGTCGAAGCCGCGCTCGGCGAGGAACGTACGGCCGGTGTCGGCCTCGGAGCTGGTGCCGAGCTGCTCGATGTAGAACTGGGCGGCCGCCTTGTGCGCCTCGACCAGGCGGATGCGCTCGCCGCGCTGGTGGGCGGGGTTGTACCCGCCCTCCTCGTAGCGCAGGGTGATGCCGGCCTGGGCGGCGAGGCGCTCGACCGACTCCGAGAAGGTGAGGTGGTCGACCTTCATCACGAACGTGATGGTGTCGCCGCCCTCCTGGCAGCCGAAACAGTGGAAGAGGCCCTTGCTGGGGCTGACCTGGAACGACGGTGACTTCTCGTCGTGGAAGGGGCAGAGGCCCTTGAGGTTTCCGCCGCCCGCGTTGCGCAGCTGGAGGTACTCGGACACCACGGCGTCGATCGGGACCGCGTCCCGAACAGCCTTCACGTCCTCGTCATTGATCCTGCCTGCCACGTGGTGATTCTACGGGGCCGCGCCGACACTCCCGGGGCAGGTGGACGGCCACCGTGCCGGGGTCCGGGGCGCACCCCCGGAAATCCCGGCACGGCGGACGGCCCGCGAGCCGGCCGGCGCGGCCCTCGCGGAGCCGTCCGGCGGCGTCACGGGGCCAGGCTCTCCAGCGGGACGTGCGGGTCGGCGAGCGCCTCGATGTCCACCTGGGACCGGGAGCGGATGAGCCGCTGGATCGGATCGGTGACGTCCCACACGTTCACGTTCATCCCGGCGAGCAGTCTGCCGTCCTTCACCCAGAAGGCGATGAACTCCCGCTTGGCCGCGTCGCCGCGGATCACCACCTGGTCGTACGTCCCCGGGGGTGCCCAGCCCGAGTACTCCAGGCCCAGGTCGTACTGGTCGGAGAAGAAGTAGGGCACGCGGTCGTACACCGCCCCGCGGCCCAGCATCGAGCGGGCGGCGGCCGGTCCGCCGTTGAGGGCGTTGGCCCAGTGCTCGACGCGCAGCCGGGTGTCGAAGAGGCCGTGGTGGAAGGAGGCGACGTCACCGGCGGCGTACACGTCGGGGTCGGAGGTCCGCAGCTGCTCGTCGACGGCGATGCCGCCGCCGTGCGCGCGGTCGGCCATCTCCAGGCCGGCGGCCTCGGCGAGGCCGGTGCGCGGGGCGGCCCCGATGGCCGCGAGGACGTCGTGGGCGGGGTGCTCCTCTCCGTCGTCGGTGCGGGCGGCCAGGACCATGCCGTCCTGCCCGACGATCTCGGTGAGCTGGACGCCGAAGTGGAAACGCACCCCGTGCTCGCGGTGCAGTTCGGTGAAGAGCTCGCCCAGCTCCGGGCCGAGCACGTTGTGCAGCGGGGTCGGAGCGGGTTCGATGACGGTGACCTCGGCGCCGTACTCGCGGGCCGCGGCGGCGACCTCCAGGCCGATCCAGCCGGCTCCGGCGATGACGAGGTGGCCGTTGTCCCGGCCGAGCGCGGCGAGGACGCCCTTGAGGCGCTCGGCGTGGGCGAGGCGGCGCAGATGGTGGACGCCTGCGAGGCCGGTGCCCGGGATGTCGAGGCGGCGCGGCTCGGCGCCGGTCACGATGAGCAGTTTGTCGTAGTGGACGAGGGTGCCGTCGTCACCGAAGCGGACGGTCTTGGCCGCGCGGTCGATCGCGTCGACGGTCTGGCCGAGGTGCAGCTCGATGTCGTTCTGCGCGTACCACGCGGGTTCGTGCACGAAGACGCTGTCGCGTCCCTCCTTGCCGAGGAGGTAGCCCTTGGACAGCGGCGGACGTTCGTAGGGGTGGTCGCGCTCGTCGCAGATCAGTATCACGCGGCCGGTGAAGCCCTCCGCTCGGAGCGTCTCGGCCGCCTTGGCGCCTGCCAGGCCTCCTCCGACGATGACGAATGTCTGATCCGCGTCGACCACTTGATGCCTCCTCGTAAGGATGTCGCCATATGCGAGCCTCCCGCACGGAGCGTGATGCGGGAAGGGGTAGTGGCCCGATCAGGCCACGCAGGGTCACACTTGTCCGCCCCCATGGGAACGCGTGGTGAGTCTGAGGTGCAGGGAACGCGCCGAGGCATCGGTGAGCGATGCGATCTGGTCCACGATCACGCGCTTGCGGGCACGGTCGTCGGCCGCCTGGTCGAACAGCGCCCGGAACTGCGGATCCAGCACCTCGGGGGCGCGGGCGGTGAGCGCCTCGGCCAGTTCGGCGACGACGACCCGCTGGTCGGCGCGGAGCAGCTCCTGTTCGGCGCGCTGCATCACGTACCGGTCGGCGACCGCCTTGAGGACGGCGCACTCCAGCCTGGCGGCCCGCGGGACGACGAGTTCCGCCGCGTACCGGGTGAGGCGTCCGGAGCCGTACCGGGCGCGGGTGGCACCCTCCGCGGCCAGGCAGAACCGGCCGATGAGCTGGCTGGTGGCGTCCTTCAGGCGGGCCTGCGCGACGGCCGATCCGTCGTACCCGTGCGGCCACCACTCCTGGCCGAGGAGCCGGTCGAGGGCCTCGGCCAGCTCGGCGGGATCGGTGTCCGCGGGCACGTACCGCCCGACGGCCACGGCGAAGATCTCCCGGCGTTCCGGTCCGGCGTACAGGCTGGCGGGGTCGATGTGGCCCGCGTGCAGGCCGTCCTCGATGTCGTGCACCGAGTACGCGACGTCGTCGGCCCAGTCCATCACCTGGGCCTCGAAGCACGTACGGGTGCCGGGTGCGCCCTTGCGGACCCAGTCGAACACCGGCCGGTCGTCCTCGTAGACCCCGAACTTCGGCGACTTCGGATCGGCTGGACGGGCGCCTCTCGGCCACGGGTACTTGGTGGCGGCGTCGAGGGCGGCGCGGGTGAGGTTGAGGCCGACGCTGACGAGGTCGTCGCCCGCGCCGGCGAAGGCCGAGGTGACCATGCGGCTGCGCACGAAGCGCTTGGGCTCGATCCGGGTGAGCAGGCGCAGCGACTGGGCGTTGCCCTCGAATCCGCCGCAGTCCTCGGCGAATTCGTTGAGCGCCTGTTCGCCGTTGTGTCCGAAGGGAGGGTGGCCCAGGTCGTGCGAGAGGCAGGCCGCCTCGACCAGGTCCGGGTCGCAGCCCAGGGCGGCTCCCAGCTCGCGGCCCACCTGGGCGCACTCCAGGGAGTGGGTCAGCCGGGTGCGCGGGCTGGCATCCCACACCTGGATGGGCGCGCCGCCGGATCCGGAGGCGCCGAGCACCTGGGGAAGGGTTCCGGGCGTGACGACCTGGGTCTTGCCCGCGAGGCGGCGCAGGGCCGCGGAGTGCAGCACGCGTGCGCGGTCGCGCTGGAAGGCGGTGCGGCCCGGTCGTTTGTCGGGCTCGGCGGCCCAGCGCTCGACGGCCGACAGGTCGTACTCGTCGTGGGCCGTTTGGTTCTCATGGGCCGTTTGGTTCTCGTGGGCCGTGTGGTTCTCGTGGGCCTGTGGTGCGGTGTCTTCGGGTGTCTGCCGTGCGGTGTCTTCGGTCCTCGGTGCCATGCCTTCCATGCACCGACCCTAGACGCAGGCGGTGACAATCGGGGCGGGGGCGACGTCGGCGCGGTGCCGGGCGCGGGGAGACGCGCCGGGTTCAGGCCGGGACCAGGGTGCGCTCCGGGGAGGGCTCGGGGGCCGCTACGGCCTGGTCGTAGCGGTGCAGGACGAGGCGGGCCATCGCCGGGTGGTCGCCCAGCGGTCCGGCGCAGATCCAGGGGGCCTGCTCGGCGCACTGCGTGGCGAAGCGGCCGGGGGCGGTGAAGTACGAGGCGACGGCGATCCGGTGGCGGCCCCGGGCGGCCAGCGCGCGCATGGCGGCGGGGACGGTGGGCGCGGCGGCGGAGGCGTAGGCCGGGACGACCGGGACGCCGAGGCGTTCGGCGAGGAGCTGGGCGGTGCGGCGCGTGTCGGCGGCCGAGTCCGGGGCACGGGATCCGGCGGACGCGAGGACGACGGCGCTCGCGCGGCGGGCCGCGTCGCTCATCCGGGTGCGCCATCCGGCCTCCACGAGGCGGGCGTAGAGGGTTTCCACGAGCAGCGGGTGCGGACCGAGCGGGCCGGCGACACGGGCGTTCAGGCCGGGGACGGCGGCGGCGGTCTCGGGGATGTCGCGCCGGACGTGGTAGCCGCGGCCGAGCAGCAGCGGTACGAGGACGGTGTCCTGCCGGCCGGCCAGGGAGGCGAGCGTGTCGCCGAGGAGGGGCTCGTTGAGCTCGATGTGGCCGAGGTGCACGGGCAGGTGCGGGCGCAGCTCGCGGACGCGTTCCATCAGGGTGCGTACGGTGGCGAGCGCGCGCGGGTCACGGCTGCCGTGGGCGACCAGGACGAGGGCGGGCGGCGGCGGGCGGCGGGTGCCGTCGGGCGAGACGAGAGCGAGGCTGCTGCCGAGCTGGCCGGCGATCCGGTTCAGGAGCTGCGCCGCGTTGCCGAGGTGGCCTTCGAGGTCGGCGCCGCGGGGCGGCGGGCCGCCGAGGCCGTGGGAGAACGCGTCGCGAGCGGGGTTCGAGGCCGTCATACGTCGATCCTGGCGGGAGGAAGTTGCCGGGCCGTTGCGTGGGTATGTCGGACGTTTTCCAGCGTTCCACCGAACGGCGGAGGCGCGCTGTGAGGGTTCCCGCCTGCGGCTCTCTCCTGCGGGAAAGCCCAGGCCGGGGCATCCGGGCGAACCGAACGGTCCTACGATGCGTCTTCATCTGCTGAACGGGCACGCGGGCCCCGGCGCGGAATCCGGCGCCGGCCCTCCCGGGGACACGGGCCCGCGCCGTCGCGAGTGACGACACCTGGGGGACATCGATCATGCCGCGTCTGCCGCGCCCGAAGCGCCCGAGCTTCCGCAGGCCCCGTCTGCCGCGCCTGCCGCGTACGCACAGGGGGCAACGGCGGGCCGTGCAGGCGCTGATGCTCCTGTGCGTACTGGCGCTGCTCCCGGCGACCTGGCTGTACGTGTCGACGGGCGACCGGCTGCGGACGACGGCGGACGCCCCGCGCACCGAGGTCGCGATCGTGTTCGGCGCGGGCCTGTGGGACGGCGAGCCGTCCCCGTATCTCGCCCACCGCCTGGACGCCGCCGCGAAGCTGTACCGGGCCGGCCGGATCCAGGTCGTCCTCGTCACCGGCGACAACAGCCGCGAGGACTACGACGAGCCCGACGCGATGCGCGCCTACCTCACCGCGCACGGGGTGCCCGGCCGGCGGATCGTCAGCGACTACGCCGGCTTCGACACCTGGGACTCCTGCGTCCGTGCCCGGAAGATCTTCGGTGTCCACGAGGCCGTCCTGATCAGCCAGGACTTCCACATCCGCCGGGCTCTCGCCCTGTGCCGGGCGGCGGGGGTGCGCTCGTACGGCGTCGGCGTGGCCGCCAGGCACGACGCCACCTGGTACTACGGCAACACCCGGGAGATCTTCGCGGCGGGCAAGGCCGCGCTGGACGCGGTGTTCGAGCCGGATCCGCATTTCCTCGGCCCGAAGGAGCACGGGGTGACCCGGGCTCTGGCGGCGGCCCGCTAGGGCGTGTCCACCGGGAGATTCTCACCGCGGGCACGGCGCCGGCGGGAGGTCTCCGCCCCGGTGGCGTAACGCCTGCCTCCCCGGCGCGTAACACGCCCGCCGCAGGCTGGGGGCCATGACGGCCTCCGTGACGCCCACCCACTGCCCGTACTGCGCCCTGCAGTGCGGGATGAACCTGACGCCCGCGCCGGGCGGCGGCGTCACGGTGACCGAGCGTGCGGACTTCCCGGTGAACCGGGGCGCGCTGTGCGGCAAGGGGCGCACGGCGCCGGCGCTGCTGTCGTCCCGGGTGCGGCTCACCTCGCCGCTCGTGCGCACCGGGGGCGTCCTCAGGCCCGCGGGCTGGGACGAGGCCCTGTCCCGGATCGCCGGGGGCCTGGCCCGCACGCGCGCGGACCACGGGCCGGACGCCTGCGGGGTGTTCGGCGGCGGCGGACTGACGAACGAGAAGGCCTACGCCCTCGGGAAGTTCGCCCGCGTCGTCCTCGGCACCTCGCAGATCGACTACAACGGCCGCTTCTGCATGTCGTCCGCGGCGGCGGCCGGCATCAGGGCCTTCGGTCTCGACCGGGGACTGCCCTTTCCGCTGGAGGACGTTCCGCGGACCGGATGTGTGATCCTCGTCGGCTCCAACCTCGCCGAGACGATGCCGCCCGCGCTGCGGTTCGTCACCGAGCTGAAGGAGAACGGCGGCACGCTGATCGTCATCGACCCGCGCCGCACCCGCACGGCCGAACAGGCGGACCTGCACCTGGCACCGCGCCCGGGAACGGATCTGGCGCTCGCGCTCGGGATGCTGCATCTGGTCGTCGCCGAGGGACGTACGGACGAGGAGTACATCCGGGACCGTACGAGCGGCTGGGAGGAGGCGCGGGCGGCCGCGATGGTGCACTGGCCGGAGTACGTGGAACGGATCACGGGGGTGTCCGTTCCCCAGCTCCGCCACGCCGTGCGGATGTTCTGCGAGCCCGAGAACGCGATGGTCCTGACCGCGCGCGGGCCCGAGCAGCACTCCAAGGGCACCGACACGGTGGGCGCCTGGATCAACCTGTGCCTGGCCACCGGGCGTTCGGGCCGGCCGCTGTCGGGATACGGCTGTCTCACCGGGCAGGGCAACGGGCAGGGCGGGCGCGAACACGGCCAGAAGGCCGACCAGTTGCCCGGCTACCGCAAGCTCACCGATCCGGCCGCGCGGCGGCATGTGGCCGAGGTGTGGGGCATCGACCCCGCCACGCTGCCCGGACCCGGGCGCAGCGCGTACGAGCTCCTCGACGCGATGGGGACGGACATCCGCTCCCTGCTGCTGATGGGGTCGAACCCGGTGGTGTCCGCGCCCCGCGCCGCGCACATCGAGGAACGCCTGAAGTCGCTGGACTTCCTCGCGGTCGCCGATGTCGTCCTCTCCGAGACCGCCGCCCTCGCGGACGTCGTCCTGCCGGTCGCCCAGTGGGCCGAGGAGACCGGCACGACGACGAACCTGGAGGGCCGTGTGCTGCTCCGCCGGCGCGCGCTCACCCCTCCCGAGGGGGTGCGCAGCGATCTCGAGGTGCTGCACGGACTCGCCGCGCTCCTCGGCGTGGAGAAGGGTTTTCCCGCCGACCCGGAGGAGGTCTTCGAGGAACTGCGCCGGGCGAGTGCGGGTGGTCCGGCGGACTATTCGGGGATCACCTACCGCCGGCTGGCCGAGGAGAACGGGGTGTTCTGGCCCTGCCCGGCCCCGGGGATTCCGGACGCGGGCACGGAAGCCCGGGGCACGGGCCCAGGGGCCCCGGACGCCTTCCGGAAGACCCCGGACGGGACTCCGGCGGTCGCGGACACCTCGGCGGCGGGCGGTTCCGGCTCCAGCCCCAGCCCCAGTTCCGACCCCAGCCCCGGCTCCAGCCTCAGTTCCGACCCCAGCCCCAGGCAGCATCCGGGCACGCCGCGCCTCTTCCTCGAACGGTTCGCCACCGAGGACGGCCGGGCGCGGTTCGTCCCCGTGTCGCACCGGCCCGCCGCCGAGGAGCCGGACGACGAGTACCCGGTGCTGCTGACCACCGGGCGGGTGGTGGCCCAGTACCAGTCGGGGGCGCAGACGCGGCGCGTGGACGAACTGAACGCCGCCGCGCCCGGCCCGTACGTGGAGATGCATCCGCGGCTGGCCGAACGGCTCGGCGCGGCGGACGGGGACGCCGTGACGGTGGTGTCGCGGCGCGGCCGGGCCGTCGCACCGGCCCGGCTCACCACGGCCATCCGCCCCGACACCGTGTTCATGCCCTTCCACTGGCCCGGAGAGGGCCGCGCCAACACCCTCACCAACCCGGCCCTGGATCCGGTCTCCCGGATGCCGGAGTTCAAGGCGTGCGCGGTACGGGTGGAGGCGGCGCGGAAGGACTGACGGGGTGGGCGCTGCGCCGCCCGGGCCCGTCAGCGGGCGCTCGGGCCTTCCGGCCCGGACTTCCCGGCGGTCCCGGGTGCTTCCGTCGAGCCCGAGCCGGGGTGCTTGCCCGGTTTGGGAGCCTGCGTCGAGCAGGAGCTGATTCCGATGCCCAGGGTGGCGCCGACGGCCGCCCCGCTGAGCGCGAGGAGACGTCGTCGGGTCAAGTCGCGGTCGGCCATGGCCGCACCCTAGGGGCGGGACGGGCCACGGCTCCGGGGGCGCACGGAACGGCCACCCGCACGGGCGCACCCGGGGAGCAGCGGGCACACCCCGTCCCCGCCCAGCCGCACAGGTGCGTCAGGCGCGGCGAGCACGCCCCGGACCCTCTCCCCCGCCCACGCGCGCCGGGGCACGGTCGGCGCATCCCGCCCGCTCCCCCGCCGCACAGGCGCGCTTCAGCCGGCCCCGCCCGCCGAACCGTCTCCCCCGTCCCCGTCCCCGCCCTCCTGCCCGTGGCAGTCCCCGTCCCCGTCCCTGCCTCCGCGCCAGTCCCCGTCCTCGATCAGCTTGCCGCCGGACCGCAGGCGGGCCGCCACCGCGGGCGCGGCGACGTACACCCAGGCCCGCACGACCGTGACGCCGTCCGCCCGCACAGCGTCACGTGCGACGCGTTCGTACAGACTGCGCGCGTCGCCCGGCACGTACTCCTCCAACTCATCCAGCTCAAACAGCAGTTGCTCGTAGGCTTCGGCCCGGGCGGTCACGATCTCGCCGCACACCGCGCCACCGGGTTCGTCGACGGCGTACGGGTATCCGGGCCCCGCGTACAGCGCGAGCCCGCGCATCCGTCCGGGCTCCTCGGAGCGGGTACGGCCGCGCAGGAACAGGTCGTGGTTGTGCTCGCCGGGCCGCAGGGTGCCGTAGACGAAGAAGGGCAACTCCGCTTCGCCGCGGGGGCCGACCGGGCTCAAGGGGCCGTCTCCTCCTCCAGCCAGCGCAGATAGTCCGGGCTTCCCGCCGCGACCGGGGTCGCGATGATCTCGGGTGTGTCGTAGTCGTGGGCGTCCAGGAGATACGCCTCCAGCGCCGGGTAGCGCGCCACGGTCGTCTTGAACTGGATCCGCCATTCGGAGGCCGTCTCCACGGCGCCCTCCCAGCGGTAGACGGAGGTGACCGGCCCCGAGATCTGGGCACAGGCCGCGACCCGCGCCGCCACCGCGCCCCGGGCCAGCGCCTCGGCCTTCTCCGCCGCGTCCGTCGTGGTCAGGACGGCCAGGCAGGCCGGCAGTTCCATGATCGCCTCCATTCGTGAGGGTACGGAAACGATTCTCGCCGCATCCCGCACGCACTCGGCAATCTCTATGGACATGACATGTCATGCACCTTTAAATCGGTTCGGACTTCCAGCGCCTCCCCCACAGGCCCCTCCCCCCACACGCCCTCCCCAAGGCACCTTTCCAAGGAGACCGATGAGTCGAATACGGCACATCCGAGGTTCCTCTCTCGCCACCGCAGGCGCCGCCGTGACCGCGGCCACCCTGCTGGCCGCCGCGCTCGCCCCGGCCGCGAACGCCGACAGCGGGCCGACCCGGGCGACCGCCGTCGAGAACGCGGCCTCGGTACTGGCGGCCCACGCCGCGAACCTGGGTCTCACCGCGGCTCAGCACACCACCGTCCGGGATGTCGTCGTCGACAAGGACGGCACCCAGCACGTGCGCTACGACCGGACCTATCGCGAACTGCCCGTACTGGGCGGCGACTTCGTGGTCCACCTGGCTCCGGACGGCTCGTACCGAGGCGCGAACCGCGCGACGAGCAAGGCCATTTCGCTGGCCGACGTCACTCCGGAACTCTCCGGCGCCAAGGCGGCCGGCCTGGCGGTGAACGCGCTGCGCGCCGCCAACCCCGGTGAGGCACTGAAGAAAGTGACGGCGAGACCGCGGCTGATCGTCGACGCCCTGCACGGAACTCCGAGGCTGACCTGGCGCACCGACGCGGTGGGCCAGGACCGGCTCGGCAACCCGGTCGCGCGCACGGTGCTGACCGACGCCCGCACCGGCGCGCGGATCGACGCGTGGGACAGCGTCGAGACGGCGACGGGCGACGGCAACTCGCTCTACGGCGGCACGGTTCCGCTGGAGACGACGCAGTCCGGATCGACGTACCAGCTGAAGGACCCGACGCGCGGGAACACGTACACGGGCGACGCGGCGAACAAGACGGACCTGTGCATCTTCGGGATCTGCATCAGCCGGGCGCCCGCGACGCTCTTCACCGACGCCGACAACCACTGGGGCACGGGCGCGACTTCGGACCGCTCATCCGCCGCGGTGGACGCACAGTACGGCACGAACGAGACCTGGGACTACTACAAGAACGTCCACGGGCGGAACGGCATCGCGGGCGACGGCAAGGGCTCGTACAACCGCGTGCACTACGGCAACAACTACAACAACGCCTTCTGGGACGACAGTTGCTTCTGCATGACGTACGGGGACGGGGACGGCTCGACGTTCGGGCCGCTCGTCGCGCTGGACGTCGCCGGGCACGAGATGTCGCACGGCGTCACCTCGAAGACGGCCGCGCTGACCTACTCGGGCGAGTCCGGCGGCCTGAACGAGGCGACGTCCGACATCTTCGGCACCATGGTGGAGTGGTACGCGAACAACCCCTCGGACGCCGGTGACTACCTGATCGGCGAGGAGATCGTCCGCTCCGGCTTCGGCAAGCCCGCCCTCCGCTTCATGGACAAGCCCTCCAAGGACGGCAACTCGGCCGACTGCTGGAGCAGTTCGGTCGGCAACCTGGACGTCCACTACTCCTCCGGCGTCGCCAACCACTTCGCCTACCTCCTCTCGGAGGGCAGCGGGGCGAAGACCGTCAACGGCGTCGGCTACGACTCCCCCACCTGCAACGGCTCCACGGTGTCCGGCATCGGGCACGACAAGGTGGGCAGGATCTGGTACCGCGCGCTGACGGTCTACATGACCTCGTCGACGAAGTACGCGGGCGCGCGCACCGCCACACTGAACGCGGCCAAGGACCTCTACGGAGCGGGCAGCGCCGAGTACGCGGCCGTGGCGGCGGCCTGGTCGGCGGTCTCCGTGAGCTGACCCGCGCCGGACGTCTTCCGGCCGCGAAGAGTCGCGAAGGGTCCGGAGCTTCCCCGGTCGCCGTGGGCAGGCGCCGTCAGGTTCGCCTGCCCACGGCTCCCGGGGAGCATGTCCGTCCCCTGCGGCCGATAGTCCTCCCGCACCGACCCGTGCGCACTCACTTCCCCTCCCGTCTTCGCGGTGACGGTGGAAACGTGTTCGAGCGGGCGTTTCGTCCGGCCCTCGGGAAGATCATCCCCCTCGACCGACAGGCGGGCCGACGAGCGGGCCGCCGGGCCGAGGGCAGCTGCGGGCCGCCGACCGGGGCCACCCGCAGGCCGGCCCGTGGGTGCCGCCGGCGGACGATCCCGGACTCCTGACGGACAGGCCCGTACTCCCGGCGGACGAACTCGGACTCCCCGGCGAACGAGCCCGCACCCTCGCCGAACAGCCCCGGCGGACAACGCCTGGGTCACCCATTCACACCCCCGCCCCGGCTCCTTCGGATTCCCGTGCGCGGCACAAGGGGTTCACACCGGTGACCTGCCGGAATGCCGGGGCTCCCGCCCCGCCCGGCGTCCCGCCTGACACCCGTTCACATCATTTCTGACGACCCATCAGAGAGCGGTCGCGGTCATGTGCCACTTACCTCGGAAGCGCAGGGGTGCGACCGACGCTGCGGCACTTGGGGGTGCCGCGGGCCGCGCCCCCTCGGAGGAGCTGGCACGATGCGACGTACCGCCCGTCTGCTGACCGGTACCGCGCTCGCCGTCGCCGTCGCGGGGCTGGCCGCCGCGCCCGTGTACGGCGGGGACACCGGAAGTCTGGAAGTGTTCCCCTCCAGCGTCGTCCCCGGCGAGGACGTCACCGTCAACACGGCCGCGTGCGGCTCGGACGGCACCGCGAGCGGGGACGCGGGCGCGGTGGGCGGCGGTTCCTTCACGCTCGCCGCCAGCGCGCACGAGCACGACGCGATCGGCCAGTTCCAGGTGCCGCCGAGCGCGCAGCCGGGAACGTACGAGATCGTCGCGACGTGCTCCCACGGCCGGCGCGTCACCGGCGACCTCCTGGTGACCCTCGCCGCCACGCGCGAGCAGGTCCAGCCGCGCGGGCATGTGGACACGGGTGTCGGCGGCGCGCTGGGCCCCGACCCCGTTCAGACCGCGGCGGGAGTGGCGGCACTGGCCGTCGCCGCCGCGGGCGGTACCTGGCTCCTGCATCGCCGGGCGAGAGGCGACGGGATCTGACGGACACCCTCCGCTGTCCGTCCGCCGGTACCGCCGTCCCTCCCCCTCCGTGGCCCGACGCCCCTCGCGGCCCGGAGGGGGAAGGGACCGGCATCGTCGAACACCCCACGGCCGTCGCGGGCGCCGGCCGGTCCCACCCCGGAAGAGAACCCGTGAGGAGGGTCGCGTGCGCCGGGTCAGCAATGCCGTCATAGCGTCGGTCACGGTCGTCGCCCTGTGCTCGGGTGCCTGGCTGCTGGGCAGCGGCGCCGAGGCGCACCCGCCTCCCCAGCCGTCCGCGGCGCAGTCGGCGACCGCCGGAGACAGTGCGCGGTCCACCGGCCCCGCGATGCCCCACTCCCCGCCGGACCGCATCCGCATCCCCGCGATCGGCGTGGACGCCCCCCTGATCGGCCTCGGCCTCACCCCGCAGGGCAGCCTGGACGTGCCGCCCGCGCGGAAGAAGAACCTGGCGGGCTGGTACGAGGCCGGGACCAGTCCCGGTGAACGCGGCACCGCGATCGTGGCCGGCCACGTCGACAACGCGGAAGGCCCCGCCGTCTTCTACGACCTGGGCTCGCTCCGCACGGGCAGCAAGGTCGAGGTGGACCGGCTCGACGGCAGAACGGCCGTCTTCACCGTCGACGCGGTCAAGGTGTACGACTCCCGCTCCTTCCCCGACGCGAAGGTGTACGGCGCCGCGCGCCGGCCCGAACTGCGGGTCATCACCTGCGGCGGCGGCTACTCGCCGACGACGGGCTACCAGGGGAACGTGGTCGTCTTCGCCCATCTCACCGGCAGCAGCCGGTAGCCCGGGACGAGCCGCGAAGCGTCGCCGGGTGTCGCGCAGGCCGTGGGCCGCAGGCCGCCGTCGGCAGTCCGGGCGAACCACGGACTACCGCCGTGGGCTCGGGCGGGCCGCTGACGACTGCCGAGGCCGGGTTCGGGCGGGCCGCTGACAGCCGCCGAGGTCCGGGTTCAGCCGGGCCGCGAACGGCTGCCGAGGTCCCGGGTTCAGGCGAGCCACTGCTGGTACGCCATGTTCGCCACCAGCGCGAACACCACCGTCAGCAGGACCGCCCGGACGAACCCGCTGCCCTGCTTGAGCGCGGTCCGCGCCCCCACCATGCCGCCCGCCAGATTGAACACGGCCATCAGCGCGGCCAGCTCCCAGAACACCGTGCCCTTCCAGGCGAAGGTCGCGAGGGCGCCGGCGTTGGTGCAGCAGTTGACGATCTTTGCGGTGGCGGAGGCCGTCACCAGGTCGAGGTGGAGCAGCGCGGTGAGGGCGAGGACGAGGAACGTGCCCGTGCCGGGGCCGATGAGCCCGTCGTAGAAGCCGATGCCGAGGCCCGCCAGGCCGATCGCGGCGAGGACGCGGCGCGCGCTGACCGGGGTGGTCGGCGGCGCCGTGCCGAAGGCGGGCCGCAGGATCACGAAGGTACCGACGGCGAGCAGGACGACCATGACGACCGGCTTGAGCACGTCGGTGCTCAGCCCGGCCGCGACGAACGCGCCCCCGGTCGAACCGGCGAGGGCCGCGAGGCCGATCCGTACGGCCAGCCGCACGTCCACGGGTGTCTTGCGCGCGTACGTCACCGCGGCGCCCGCGGTGCCGACGATCGCGACCGCCTTGTTCGTGCCGAGCGCGTACGCCGCCGAGGTACCGGTGGGCAGTCCGAGCAGCATGGCGGGCAGCAGGAGCAGCCCTCCGCCGCCGACCACCGCGTCGATCCAGCCGGCCGCCAGAGCGGCGGCGCAGAGCACAAGAAGCATGGTCAGCGATATGTCGGGCATGATCGCGACACTAAGGGACGGGTGGATGTGCGATGCACGGACCCCGTGAAGCTTGAGCGATTCCTGAGGTTCGCGCGGCGGATCCCGCGTCCGCCGGCCCACTCCCCCGACACCTCCCCTGCCTCGCTCCGTACCCTCCCCCGCGGCCTCACACCGCCGCCCCGCCCCGGCTGAGGGCAGCGTTCCTCCCGGGAAACAGAGGTGATGCCACCGGGTAACACCGGCACCGCACGGTGTGGTCATGACCTCGAATACGCGTGTGGTGGTGATCGGCGCCGGCCTCGCGGGCGTCCGGCTCGCCCGGCGGCTCGGTGAGCTCGGCAGGTCCGCGCTGGTCGTCGGCGAGGAGGAACACCGGCCCTACAACCGGGTGCTGCTCGCCGAGGTGCTGGCCGGACGCTACGCGCCGGAGGTGATCTCGCTCCCGGCCCCGCCGGAGCTGGTCCGCGCCCGGGTCACCGGCATCGACCGCCTCGCGCGGACCGTGCGCTGCGCGGACGGTACGGAGATCGCATACGACACGCTGGTCCTGGCCACCGGCTCCAACCCGGTGCTGCCGCCGCTGCGCGGCCTGTTCACGGACCTGTACCTCGCATCGACACACGGGGCAGGCGATCCGGCCCGCTTTTCCGGCCGGGGGTCCGGGGGTTGTCCCCCGGGACCGCACAGCACCCCCGACCACGTACTGCCCGAGGGCGTCCACGCGTTCCGCACCATGGACGACTGCCTGGGCCTGTCGAAGGCGCTGCGGCCGGGGGTACGGGCGGTCGTCGTCGGCGGCGGTCTGCTGGGCGTCTCCGCCGCCCGGGCGCTCGCCGTGCGCGGCGCCCAGGTGGTCCTCACCCAGCAGGCCGAGCGGCTCATGGAGCGCCAGCTCGACCCGAGCGCCTCGAAGCTGGTGCTGCGGCATCTGCTCGGCCTCGGCGTCGAGGTGCACACCGAGTGCCGGGTACGGGACGTGCGCTGCCTGGGCGGCGCGGTCCGCTCGGTGGAACTGGCCGACGGCTACACGCTCGACGCCGACCTGGTGGTGCTGGCCTGCGGGGTGCGTCCGCGCGCGGGCCTGGCCGAGAAGGCCGGTCTCGCCGTCCACAAGGGCGTCCTCGTCGACGACGAACTGCGCACCAGCGACCCGCACATACGCGCCCTCGGTGACTGCGCCCAGCACGACGGCACGGTCTACGGTCTCGCCGCCCCCGCCCTCGAACAGGCGGACCTGCTGGCCGAACTGCTCGCGGGGGACGCGAACGCCCGCTACTCCGGCACCCGTTCCCTGACCCGGCTCACCCTGACCGGACGGGACGCCCCCTCCGGACGCACCCCCTCCGGCCTCGCCCCCTTCGACCTGGCCGCGTTCGGCGAGACCGAACCACGCCCGGGCGACGACGTCGTCCAGCTCACGGACGCCACCCGCGGCACCTACCGCAAGGTCGTCGTCCGCGACGACCGCCTGGTCGGCGGGGTTCTCGTCGGCGAACTCGGCACCGTCGGCGCGCTCGCCCGCGCCTGGGAGGGAGCCGAGCCGCTCCCCGCGGACGGCGCCCCCCTGCTCCACCTGCTCACCAACGATGGAGGCTCCTGATGTCCACGACCGCTACCGACGGGGGCGGGCCCCGCCCCACGATCGTGCTCGTCGGCCACGGCATGGTCGGCCAGCGCTTCCTCGAAGCGCTCGCCGAACGCGGTCTGACCGCCACACACCGCGTGGTCGTGCTGTGCGAGGAGCCGCGCCCCGCCTACGACCGCGTCGCCCTCACCTCGTACTTCTCCGGGAAGACCCCCGAGGACCTCTCCATGACCGACATGGAGTTCATCCGCGGGCACGGCATCGAGCTGCACGTCGGCGACCCGGCCGAGTCGGTCGACCGGGCCGCGCGCACCGTGACGGCCAGGTCCGGTCTGACGGTCGGCTACGACACCCTCGTTCTGGCCACCGGCTCGTTCCCGTTCGTCCCGCCGGTCCCCGGCAAGGACGCCGAGGGCTGTTTCGTCTACCGCACGATCGACGACCTGCTCGCCATCGAGGAGTACGCGAGGTCGCGGGCGACGACCGGAGCCGTCGTCGGCGGCGGTCTGCTGGGCCTGGAGGCCGCGGGTGCGCTCAAGGGCCTCGGACTCACCAGCCACATCGTGGAGTTCGCGCCCCGTCTGATGCCGGTGCAGGTCGACGAGGGCGGCGGGGCCGCGCTCCTGCGCACGATCGAGGACATGGGCCTGTCCGTCCACACGGGCGTGGGCACACAGGCGATCGTGGTCGGCGAGGACGGCGCTGTCACCGGAATGAAGCTGTCCGACGGCTCCGAACTCGCCACCGACCTGGTGGTGTTCTCCGCCGGTGTCCGCCCCCGCGACCAACTGGCCCGCGACTGCGGTCTGACGGTCGGCGAGCGCGGCGGCATCACCGTCGACGAGCAGTGCCGTACGGTCACCGATCCTCAGGTGTTCGCGATCGGCGAGTGCGCGCTGGCGGCGGACGGCCGGGTGTACGGCCTGGTGGCGCCCGGCTACGAGCAGGCGGAGACGGCCGCGGCGACCATCGCCGAGGACGAGAGGGCGTTCACGGGCGCGGACCTGTCCACCAAGCTCAAGCTGCTCGGCGTCGACGTGGCGTCCTTCGGCGACGCCCACGGCACCACCGAGGACTGCCTGGACGTCGTCTACTCCGACTCCCGCGCGGGCCTGTACAAGAAGCTGGTCATCGGCCGGGACGGCACACTGCTCGGCGGCATCCTGATCGGCGACGCGGAGGCGTACGGAACGCTGCGCGCCTTCACCGGCTCGGTCCCGCCGGTCTCCCCGGAGTCCCTGGTCCTGCCGGCGGGGGCGGGCGCCCCCGTGCAGCTCGGCCCGTCCGCGCTGCCGGACGAGGCGGTCGTCTGCTCCTGCCACAACGTCACCAAGGGCACGATCCGCGGCGCGGTGACCGAGCACTCCTGCACCACCGTGCCCGAGGTCAAGAAGTGCACCAAGGCCGGTACGGGCTGCGGCAGTTGCGTCAAGGTGCTCGGCCAGCTGGTCACCGCCGAGCTGGAGGCGAGCGGCGTCGAGGTCGACAAGGGCCTGTGCGGCTGCTTCGGACAGACCCGCGAGGAGCTGTACGAGATCGTCCTGGCGCTCAGGATCGCCTCGTACCGGACGCTGCTGGACCGGTACGGCCGCGAGGACGCCCGGGGCGGTGACGGCTGCGAGGTCTGCAAGCCCGCCGTGGGTTCGATCATCGCCTCCCTCGCCCCCACGATCGGCGCCGACGGCTACGTCCTGGACGGCGAACAGGCCGCGCTCCAGGACACCAACGACCACTTCCTCGCCAACCTCCAGAAGAACGGCTCGTACTCGATCGTGCCGCGCATCCCCGGCGGCGAGATCACTCCCGAGAAGCTCATCGTGATCGGCGAGGTGGCACGGGACTTCGGGCTCTACACGAAGATCACCGGCGGTCAGCGCATCGACCTGTTCGGTGCGCGGGTGGAGCAACTCCCGCTGATCTGGGCACGGCTGGTGGACGCCGGCTTCGAGTCCGGGCACGCGTACGGCAAGTCGCTGCGGACGGTGAAGTCCTGCGTCGGACAGACCTGGTGCCGGTACGGCGTGCAGGACTCGGTGCGGATGGCGATCGACCTGGAGCTGCGCTACCGGGGTCTGCGGTCCCCGCACAAGCTCAAGTCGGCGGTCTCCGGGTGCGCCCGCGAGTGCGCCGAGGCCCAGTCCAAGGACTTCGGCATCATCGCCACCTCCAACGGCTGGAACCTCTACGTCGGCGGCAACGGCGGCGCGACCCCACGCCACGCCGACCTGCTGGCCCAGGACCTGTCGGACGCCGAACTGGTCCGTCTGATCGACCGCTTCCTGATGTTCTACATCCGCACCGCGGACCGCCTGGAGCGCACCTCGACCTGGCTGGAGCGGATTCCCGGCGGCCTCGACCACGTCCGCGAGGTGGTCGTGGAGGACTCGCTCGGCATCTGCGAGGAGCTGGAGTCGCTGATGACCGCGCATGTCGCGAACTACCGGGACGAGTGGGCCGAGACCATCAACGACCCGGAGAAGCTGGGCCGGTTCGTGTCGTTCGTGAACGCCCCCGACACCCCGGACCCGGTCGTCGGCTTCGTTCCCGAGCGCGACCAGATCAAGCCCGACCTGCCGCTGCTGACCATCGGACACCGACCCCTGGAAGCCCTGGAAGGAAGTGCCCAGCGATGACCCTGGCACCCGAGACGACCCGGCCGACGACGGCCCTCACGCTCCAGCTCCTGCTGGAGGGCGGCTGGTTCACGGTCTGCGAGCTGTCCCTGCTGACCCCGGGGCGGGGCGTCGCCGCCCTCCTCCCGGACGGCCGCCAGGTCGCCCTGTTCACCGACCGCGCGGGACGGACGTACGCGATCGACAACCGTGATCCGTTCAGCGGGGCGGCGGTGCTCTCCCGCGGGCTGACCGGAACCCACCGGGGCCGCCCGTTCGTCGCCTCGCCGCTGCTCAAGCAGCGCTTCGACCTGGAGTCCGGGCGGTGCCTGGACGACGAGGAGGTACGGGTGGAGACGTACGAGGTGCGGGCCGCCTGAGCCGGGCCGGGCCAGGCCTGTCCGGGCCGGACAGCCTGACCCGGGCCGGGCCGGGTCTCCCGGGGTGCAGCCGCGCTGTCAGCCCTTGAGTCCCTCGTACGTGACGCCCGTCAGCCGCTCCGAGGCGGCCCAGAGCAGCTCCGCCCTGGTGTCGTCGCGGGTCCGGCCGGCCCGCCAGGACGTCGCGGGCGAGCCGCGCCACATCGCGAACGACGGTCCGACGAAGGTGTCGGGCCGCACACCGGGGGCGGTGGCCGCGTACAGCGACGGCAGGGCGCCGGACTCGGCGCTCTGTGCGAAGACACGGTTGCCGATCTCCATCAGCCGCTCGGCGCGCTTGCGTCCCTCCAGCCGGGGCCCGGCGGTCTGCAGGTTGGTGGAGGCGTACCCGGGGTGCGCCGCGGCCGCGACGACATCGGACCCGACGACGGACAGCCGCCGCGCGAGCTCGTGCGTGAAGAGGAGATTGGCGCTCTTGGACCGGCCGTAGGCGATCCACTTGCGATACGGCCCCTTCTCGCTGTCGAGGTCGTCGAGGTCGATGTCCGAGAGCGCGTGGACCATGCTCGACACGGTGACGATCCGCGCGCCGGGGGTCTTCACGATCATGGGGAACAGCAGCCCGGTGAGCGCGAAGTGCCCGAGGTGGTTCACACCGAACTGCGTCTCGAATCCGTCGGCCGTCGTTCCGTACGGCAGCGCCATCACGCCCGCGTTGTTCACGAGCAGGTCGAGGCGGTCGTAGGAGAAGGAGTCCGCGAACTCCCTTACGGACGCGAGGTCCCCGAGGTCGAGACGGCCGAACTCCACCTCGGCGCCGGGAACTTCGGCGGCGATCCGCTCGGCCGCTTCCCTGCCGCGGGTCTCGCTGCGGCAGGCGAGCACCACCCGGGCCCCGCCGCGCGCCAGCTCGCGCGCGGTGACGAGCCCCAGCCCGCTGTTGGCCCCGGTGACGACGGCGACCCGCCCCCGCTGCCCGGGCATGTCCTTCGCACCCCAACCACCCATGCGCCACTCCTCCCACTGTCTCACCGTCGGCCCCACCCTACGGACGCCGCTCCGCCCGGCGCACACCCCTCCGGATCCCGTACCGCGCGCCTGCCCCGATCACCTGCCAAGTCCCGCACTCCGTGAGGACGACACCGAGCGCGGCGCCCGCGTTGCGGGGGGCACCGACCAGGTGAAGAGTGGAATGTGGGCCCGGTCCGCAACGGATGAAGCAAGCACCCCGCGAAGCGCATCTGGAACCCCCATGGCCAGAACCTTCAGGCGACGCGCCGTCCACAGCGTCAACGCATCCCTCTTGGCGACGACGCTCGCATTTCCAGCCGGTCTGACAAGTGCGACAGCAGCGCTCCAGGCCCCCAGCGCGAGCAGGACGTCGGCAGTCGGGACAACACCGCCTCCTGAACCGGGGGACAGTCCGCCTCCCTCGTCGACGCCGAGTGGCACGCCGACGCCCAGCGGCACCACCTCCACACCGAGTGGGACGCCGACACCCAGCGGCACCACCTCCGCACCGACCGGCGCGTCGTCGGATCAGGAACACACACCGGACTCTGACCGGTCGTCACAGCCGCCGGGTTCCGGTGACACGGAGCAAGGGGATACCGACCCCCTCACGGAACAAAAGAAACAAATCGATGAAACCACGACGCGCCTGAACGAGACGAAGGGAATCGTTCCCGAGGAACTCACGCCGACTGTCGACGAATTGACCACCACGCTCGAAGCGGTCAAGGACCCCGAGACGTCGCTGCGGGACCGGCAAGGGGTCATCGAGAGCGTCGGACATCTGACCATCGCGCTGACGGCCACCGGTGACGACAGCACACCTCCGCAGCTCCGGAAACAGCTGACCGCGCTCGTGAAGCAGGTGTCCTCCGCCCTAAAGGTGGGGTACGACGCGCAGGTGCCGTCCGAGACGCGGTCCTCCGTTCTCCTGGTCATGATGCGCACGACGTCCGCGCTGGACATGATCTGCGACTCCCGGACACCCGCGGAGCTGCGAGGACAGCTGCTGGCGATTACGGGAGGGTTGAGCAGCGCGGTGACGGGGGGCCGTCAGACGGCCTCGCTCCGGGGGTTCGAGGAACAGATGGGCGTCGCGCAGGCGGACGCCACCGCCACCCCGGAAACGTCCCCGGCGAGCGCAGCCGCGGCGATGCCTCCGAAGCACCGGAACGAGCTCGTTCGGGCCGTGTACGAGCAGAACGAGAAGCTGCAGGTGTTCAACAATCCCGAGTCGTCGTCCAAGGACCGGGCCGAAGCCGAGAAGGACATGCGGGATCGGTCCGCTCGCATCAGCGACCAGCAGGAGGAGGCGGCCTCGGCCCAGGGACGGCCGAAGGACCCTCTCGGCAAGGCGGCCGAGACCTGCAGCACCGCCATATTCCAATCGTCGGCCGGGGACGAACTCCCCGAGGAGCTGAAGGACCTGGTTCCCGGCAGTTGGCGTCCGGAAGGAGTCAAGGACTTCTGGAAGAGCAAGGAAAAGAGCAACGTCCTGCTCGACGTCCTCGCCGAGTTGGAGAACAACGAGAACGTCCGCGCACCGATCAAGATCGCACCGCTCATCATGGAGCTCGCCAAGGTCGTTCCGAGGGACGATCTGTGGTCCACCATCGGCCAGCGGGCTTCTTACTGCCGGTCGACCGCCGCCTACCTCGACGAGGACTACGGGGTCGCCGTCGGCACCTGGCTCGAATAACCCGGTGGTAGCAGAACAGGGGGCGGAGCCAGCAGCTCGGCGAGGGAGACCTCGTAACTCATATGCGCCT
Source organism: Streptomyces sp. NBC_00659 (assembly GCF_036226925.1). Taxonomy (NCBI): domain Bacteria; kingdom Bacillati; phylum Actinomycetota; class Actinomycetes; order Kitasatosporales; family Streptomycetaceae; genus Streptomyces; species Streptomyces sp. NBC_00659. The sequence goes on from NZ_CP109031.1 coordinate 3,360,526, forward strand.
CCGCAACCCCGTATCTTCCCAGCTCTCTCCTCTCCTTCCGGCCCAGACCCGTCTCCCCTTTGAAATCGAACGGAGAAATGAACGACTCAGGGTCGCGTTTCGGGGACCAGATCGCCGTCACGTAGCGCGGCTTGCGCGTCAGATTCACAAGGTTGTCGTTGTGCCGCACTCTCCCGTGGTAAATGATCTGCTGGAAACACCCCAATTCCGGGGCGCAGTAGTATCGCCCGGCATCCGGATCCCATGAATAATGAGGAGTTTTGAATTCCTCCACTCCGAGCTTCCCTCGATCCTTCCTCATGTACGAGATCGTGAGGTCGACGCTCAGGATGTCGTACTTGGCGTCCTTGGGAAGCTGGACCACATGCTTGCGCGTGTATTCCTCCCCGATTTCGAGCCGGTTGCCGGGACCGTAGAAATGCCCGCTGCTGATCGCGCTGTACACGAGGTGGTCGACATAGCGCTCCGCTTCCCCCGAGTCCTCGCCCCGCCGGCCCGCACTTTCCCGCCACTCCCGCATCAGGTCCCTGTCGGCAGGGTTTTTGGAGTACACACCCCCTCTGCCGGAGACTCTGTAGGTGTCGTTGAGGATGTACACCGGAATCCCTCCGGTGTTCTTCATGTACAGCGTCAGCGGGACCTGGAGAAACCCGAGCGAACGATCCACCCGCGACCTCCCGAATTCCGCCTTCAGAGTGAGGTGCATCGGGGCCGCCGCAGGCTGGTACATGGTCGAATACGCCAGGCTGACGCCTGTCAGGAGCGCGGTGGCGACCACTCCGGCCGCGAACCTCTTGGGCTGTGGGATTTCCTTCCACGACCTGTTCCGCACAAGAAGACACAGGGCCCACAGAGACCAACACCAAAGCGGCATGAACACCAGCACATAGGGCGTGAACTCCATCTCTTCGAGCCACATGAACAGCAGCAGGCTGTCGGTGGCCAGCGCGATGAGCACGCCGAGCAGGACGATCGCCCCGGAGGCACGGAACTGTCGTTTTCCCCCGTAGTCGAGTGCCGCGACGGCCGCCACGCCCTGCACCGCACCCGACAGGACGAACACGATCCCATTGAGCCGTTGCGCGAAGGTCAGGGCCCCGAAGGCGTCGGGCCCCCCGACGACCGCGCTGAGGGCCATGGACGCGAGCAGCCCGGCCACCATGAGCACGGTGACCGCGTGCCGTCTCCCCGCGCGGTCGGGCCACGTCCCGCTGTCGCCTCCGCGCCAGCAGACGGTAGCCGGATCCTCCAGATCCAGGTCCTCCGGATGACCGAGGCGCCCGAGGATCCTCCGCAGTCCGGCTGCCGACCAGGCATGGCCCACCGTCTCTCCGCCCACGACGACCCGCCGCAGCCCACGGCTGTCCGGCGGCTCGACAACGACCCAGGGACGGATGCTCATCATGGGCCCAGACTGGAACCCGCGATGGCCCGGTGCACGCGGAGCTACCCCGTTCGGCTCCCCGGAGCGCCCGGGGTGCGGCACGCGCGTCCGCCCGCTGTCAGCCGACGCACACGTTCTTGTCGGCATGCGACTGCGGGATGCCGGCCGGGGGCTTGGCCGCGCCGGTGAGAGGCACTCCGGGGCCTTGGAAGTCGCGTCCGAGGACAAGTGTCATGTCGGTGCCGGGTCCTGAGCCGTCCTTGCCGGGGTGGAGCGCCGAGGCGGGCAGGCCCACCATCGCGGCGAGGGCCCGGGCCTGGTCGGCCTGGTCGGGCCCGTAGGCCAGGGTCGTACGGTCCTGCCGCGCCCCGGGGGCGTTGCCGCCGTTGGTGGAGTGGGCGACGCCCTTGGTGTTCTGCAGCCACTGCAGGGTGGTCTGCGCCGCGCCCTGGGGGCCACCCCCGTTGTAGACGAGGACCCGCACCCGCGACGGGTCCGCCTTGGAGCCCTGGAGCTTGGCGTCCGAGGCCTTGGGCTTCTTCGTGACCTCGGTCAGCGAGACGTCGTTCTTGATCGCCGCGAGGAGCTCGGGCGCCCTGGTCCCGTCGGCCACCACGGTCCTGTGATTCTTCCCCTCGGCCGGATTGTCGACGACCGGGAACGTCGTGAAGGTGATGTGCTCGGAATCGACCCGGTTGAGATCCTTGGCGAGGTCGGTGAGCTTGCCGACGCCGCCGATCCCGGTGTCCACCGTGAGCGACTTGGTGGCCGCGTTCGCCAGTTTGAAGAGCTTCCCGGGATCGGTGAGGGTGTTGCGGGACTTCATCTGACGGATCATCGAACCCAGGAACTGCTTCTGCAGGTCGATGCGGTCCAGGTCGCTGCCGTTCTTCAGCGAGTGACGGGTCCTGACGAACTGCAGAGCCTGTTCGCCCTGGACCGTGTGCGGGCCGGCGGCCAGGCGCAGATGGGAGCCCTGGCCCTGGCGGTCCGTGTCGTCGATGGCGTGGGTGAGGCAGATCGGGACGCCTCCGACAGCCGTGGAGAGGGTCTTCACGGCCTCGAAGTCGACCAGGATGAAGTGGTCGACCGGCAGGCCGGTGAGCTGGCTGACGGTCCGCATGGTGCAGCCCGGGTCGCGGCCCGCCTGACCGAGACTCTCGTTGAAGCGCGGGCCGAACGGCGCTTCGGGCGTCCCCTTGATCGTCTTGGTGGAGCCGTCCTTCTGCTTGGTCGGGCAGTCCGGGATGCCGGTGACCATGTCGCGCGGAATGCTCATCGCCGTCGCGTTCGACCGGTCCTTCGCCACATGGAAGAGGATCGTGGTGTCGGCGTGGCCCGGGCTCCCGGCGTCTCCGTACTTCCCGCCCAGGCCTATTCGGCTGTCGGTGCCGATGACCAGGATGTTCACCGCGTCGTCGCTGGTCGCGTTCTTGCTTCCCGCCGTGCCGACGTCCACCGTGCTGATGTTGTCGTTGAAGTGCCGGTACAGCATGTAGGCCCCGGCACTGCCCGCCAGCAGTACGAAGCCCAGCGTCCCCGCGGTCCACGTCAGGACCTTCCGCTTCGTGGACCGCTTGGCTTTCCGGGATCTCACCGAGCCGCGGCGAGTGCCCTCGCCCGGCTCCGGGACGGGCCGCCGTTCCCCCTCGCGGCGCGCGCGCCTCCTTCGCTGCCCCGGCACCGTGGCGGCCGGAGCGCCATCGGCTCCTGTCTCCAGCCGGTACTCACCGGTCTCGGGGTCGAGGACCCACTGGTCCGCGGGGTCGATGTTGCTGCCGCCTTGCGTGTCCACGGTCCTCCGTCTGTGCTCCGCCGCCCCGGGGTCCTGCACCCGGCCCCTGCCGGATCCACCCCGCGGCCGACCTCGGGATGCCCGTTCAGACATTCGAATGCGGCCGATGGTTGCACACGGGCGACGCACAACAGCCCTGCCGGACAGAGAGCTTGACGGAACCCACGAGGTCTGCGGCGGCAACCCGAAACCGCGGTCCGCGTTGGAGGAGCGCGAGGTCGGCTACGTGCTCGCCGTCGCCGGCTCATCCCGGTCGGCAAGGATTTCATCCTCCGAGGTAGTCACTTTCCTCTAGGTACCTACTGCACCGAGCTTGTTAGCGTCGCCGTCATCGCGAGAAACCACAGGAAAGATAAGGGAGTTGAACATGATCGTGGTGACAGGTGCCACCGGGAACGTCGGGCGGTCGCTGGTGCAGGCCCTGGCGTTGGCCGGGGAACGGGTGACGGCGGTGTCGAGGGGGACAGCCCCGGTCGACCTGCCGAGGGGGACCGGACATGTGTTGGCCGACCTGACCGCGCCGGAGACCCTGCGGCCCGCCCTCGACGGCGCCGAAGCCCTGTTCCTGCACGACGGCGGCGCGGGTGGCCACGGGCTCGACCCGCGAGCCGTCCTGGACAAGACCAGGAACGCCGGGGTCCGGCGGGTGGTACTGCTGTCCTCGCAGGGCGTGGTGACCAGGCCGGAGTCGCCCTCGCACGGAGGCGTCATGCGGGCGATCGAGGAAGCGGTGCGAGAGTCGGGCCTGGCCTGGACGATCCTGCGGCCCGGCGGCTTCGCGTCCAACGCCTGTGCCTGGGTGGAGTCTGTACGCGCCGAGCGGATCGTCGCCGCGCCGTTCGGTGACGTCGCGATCCCGGTGATCGATCCGGCGGACATCGCGGAGGTCGCGGCCGTGGCCCTGCGCAAGGACGAACACACGGGTCACGTCTACGAGTTGAACGGGCCCGCGGCCGTCACGCCCCGGCAGCAGGCCGAGGCGATCGGCGCGGCCCTCGGCGAGCCGGTGCGGTTCGTGGAGCTGACCCGGGCCGAGGCGCACGCGCGGATGGCCGCGTTCATGCCGGAGCCGGTCGTAGAGACCACGCTGGCCGTACTCTCCGAGCCCAACGCCGCCGAGCTACGGCTCAGCCCGGACGTCGAGCGGGTACTCGGCCGCACGCCCCGCCCCTTCGCCGAATGGGCCCGCCGTAACGTCGAAGCCTTCCGGTGAGAAGTGACGCGTGCGCCTCTGCCCACCTCGGTCTCAGCGGGGGCGGAGGCCTTGCCGTTCCTTCTCGGACCACCACCAGCCGCCCCATTCAACGCCAACTTCCCTGGCCGGCGACGTAGCTCGACAGCCCCCGCAGACCATGCCCGAAAGGGCGGCACCCCCGCACAGGGTGCCGCCCTTTCTCGTGGGCCGGGGCCGCCGCCCATCGGTGTTGAGGGTCGGGGACGGGCGGCGGACCCGGGGTCCTGTGCTCGGGGGCTAGCGGTGGTCGCTGCCCTTCGAGCTGGAGGCCGCGCGGCCCGCTTCCAGGCGGGCGACCGGGATGCGGAACGGGGAGCAGGAGACGTAGTCGAGTCCCACCTCGTGGAAGAAGTGGACCGACTCGGGGTCACCGCCGTGCTCGCCGCAGACGCCGAGCTTCAGGTCGGGGCGCGTCTCGCGGCCGGCCTTCACCGCGGACTTGACCAGGGAGCCGACGCCGTCCTTGTCGATCGTCTCGAACGGGCTGACGCCGAAGATGCCCTTCTCCAGGTACGCCGTGAAGAAGGAGGCCTCCACGTCGTCGCGACTGAAGCCCCACACCGTCTGGGTGAGGTCGTTCGTGCCGAAGGAGAAGAACTCCGCCGCCTCGGCGATCTGCCCGGCCGTCAGCGCGGCGCGCGGCAGCTCGATCATCGTGCCGATCGCCAGCTTCAGGTGCACGCCGGTGGCCGCCTCGACCTCCGCGATGACCTGGTCGGCCTCCTCGCGGACGATCTCCAGCTCCTGGACGGTGCCCACGAGCGGGATCATGATCTCGGCGCGCGGGTCGCCCTTGGCGTTCTTGCGCTCGGCGGCCGCCTCCGCGATGGCCCGTACCTGCATGGTGAACAGACCGGGGATGACCAGGCCGAGACGCACACCGCGCAGGCCCAGCATCGGGTTCTGCTCGTGCAGGCGGTGCACGGCCTGGAGGAGACGGAGGTCGTTCTCGTTGGAGTCCTTGCGGGACTCGGCGAGCGCGACACGCACCGACAGCTCGGTGATGTCCGGCAGGAACTCGTGCAGCGGCGGGTCCAGGAGACGGACCGTGACCGGGAGGCCGTCCATCGCCGAGAACAGGTCCACGAAGTCCTGCTTCTGGAGCGGCAGGAGGGCCTTCAGCGACTCCTCGCGCTCGGTCTCGGTGTCCGCGAGGATCAGGCGCTCGACCAGCCCACGGCGGTCGCCCAGGAACATGTGCTCCGTACGGCACAGACCGATGCCCTGGGCGCCGAAGCGGCGGGCGCGCAGCGCGTCCTCGGCGTTGTCGGCGTTGGCGCGTACGCGCAGGCTGCGCTTGCGGTCGGCGAAGGCCATGATCCGGTGGACGGCCTCGACCAGCTCGTCGGCGTCGTCGGCGCCGGCATGCATCCGGCCCTCGAAGTACTCGACGACCGGGGACGGGACGACGGGGACCTCACCGAGGTACACCTTGCCGCTGGAGCCGTCGATCGAGATGAGGTCGCCCTCCTCGACGACGTGCCCGCCGGGCACGGTCATCCGGCGGCGCTTGGTGTCGACCTCCAGCTCCTCGGCACCGCAGACACAGGTCTTGCCCATGCCGCGGGCGACGACGGCCGCGTGGGAGGTCTTGCCGCCGCGCGAGGTGAGGATGCCCTCGGCCGCGATCATGCCGTCCAGGTCGTCGGGGTTCGTCTCGCGGCGGACCAGGATGACCTTCTCGCCGGAACGGGACCACTTCACCGCGGTGTACGAGTCGAAGACGGCCTTGCCGACGGCGGCGCCCGGCGACGCGGCGATGCCCCGGCCGACCTGCGCGACCTTCGCCTCCTCGTCGAAGCGCGGGAACATCAGCTGCGCGAGCTGGGCGCCCGTCACGCGCTGGAGCGCCTCGGCCTCGTCGATCAGGCCCTGGTCCACGAGCTGCGTGGCGATGCGGAAGGCCGCGCCCGCCGTGCGCTTGCCGACCCGGGTCTGGAGCATCCAGAGCTGGCCGCGCTCGATGGTGAACTCGATGTCGCAGAGATCCTTGTAGTGGTTCTCCAGGGTCTCCATGATCTGCATGAGCTGGTCGTACGACTTCTTGTCGATCGACTCCAGCTCGGCGAGCGGGACCGTGTTGCGGATACCCGCGACGACGTCCTCGCCCTGGGCGTTCTGGAGGTAGTCGCCGTAGACGCCCTGGTGGCCGGAGGCGGGGTCGCGGGTGAAGGCGACGCCGGTGCCGGAGTCGGGGCCGAGGTTGCCGAAGACCATCGAGCAGACGTTGACGGCCGTGCCGAGGTCGTGCGGGATGCGCTCCTGGCGGCGGTAGAGCTTGGCGCGCTCGGTGTTCCAGGAGTCGAAGACCGCGTGGATGGCGAGGTCCATCTGCTCGCGCGGGTCCTGCGGGAAGTCCCGGCCGGCCTCGGTCTTGACGATCTTCTTGAACTTGGTGACGAGCTTCTTGAGGTCGGCCGCCTCGAGGTCCGTGTCGACGGTGACCTTCTTGAGGTCCTTCGCCGCGTCCAGAGCCTCCTCGAAGAGCTCGCCGTCCACGCCGAGGACCGTCTTGCCGAACATCTGGATGAGACGGCGGTAGGAGTCCCACGCGAAGCGGTCGTCGCCGGACTGCCGGGACAGGCCCAGCACGGACTTGTCGGAGAGGCCGATGTTCAGGACGGTGTCCATCATGCCGGGCATGGAGAACTTGGCCCCGGAGCGGACGGAGACGAGCAGGGGGTCGTCGGCCTGGCCGAGCTTCTTGCCCATCTTGGCTTCGAGGGCCTCGAGGTGCGCACTCACCTCGTCACGCAGTGCCGCCGGCTCCTCGCCACTGTCGAGGTAGGTCTTGCACGCCTCGGTGGTGATGGTGAAGCCGGGCGGGACGGGAAGACCCAGGTTGGTCATTTCGGCGAGGTTGGCACCCTTGCCCCCGAGCAGGTCCTTGAGGTCCCTGTTGCCCTCGGTGAAGTCATAAACGAACTTCGCTCCACCAACGCCGCTTTCGGCTACGTGGGGATCTTTGTTTTCCGACACGAGTCTCGACTCCTCGACGTCGCGGTGGCTGCCCTGACGACGGGGAACATACCCAGATCGAAGGCACCTGGGTACGTCCACTTGTGCGTCATGTGCCTGTAACCAGTCGTCCGCCACCAGATCCAAAGTCAAGGCTTGGCAAGTCATCGATGCGGATGTTTTCAACTCTTGAACGAATCGGCGCCCACAGACCACCCTTTTCGCTCAAGTGAGCAGACTCGGGCGCGTTTGAGTTTAATCGATGAACGATCAGAGGGTGGCACTCAGTGCCACCCCTTAGGGAAGTGCAGTCGTGCAAGATCCGCTCATCTGAGCGTGACCCCTATCAAGGGTGGCGAGAATCACGCCACCAGGAGAAGTCAGATTTCATCATCCGGACCACGATCCGGGGCGCGACACACGGAGGTACGAGCACGGCCCACGGATGTCTCACACGGATGCCGCGCCGCGATCCCCGCACGGGTGACCCCGCGCCGCGATCCCCGCACGGGTGACCCCCGGCCGTGATGCCCGTACGAGTGACCCGGCCGCGATGCCCGCGCGAGTGACCCGGAACGGATCACCCCGGAACGCACGGCCCCGCCCGTCACACCCCGAGAGCCGCCAGCCGCTCCTCGGCCCGCTCCGGCGCGTACAGGTGCTCCACGACCAGCGCCCCCGCGCCCACGAGGCCGGCCCGCTCGCCGAGCCGGGAGGTCACCACGTCCAGGTGAGCGGTGGAACGGGGCAGCGCCCGCTGGTACAGCAGCTCCCGTACACCCGTGAGGAACGGGGTTCCGGCCAGATCCCCGGCGATCATCAGCACGCCCGGGTTGAGCAGCGTCACCACGGTGGCCAGGACGTCCCCGACCCGGCGGCCCGCCTCCCGCGCGAGCGCCGTCGCCTCGGGGTGGCCGGCCGCCAGCAGTTCGCGCACGTCCGAGCCGGACGCGGCCGGGATCCCGGACTCCGCGAGCCGGCGCGCCACCGCGCCGCCACTGGCGACGGCGGCGAGACAGCCGTACGAGCCGCACCGGCACAGCGCGTCGGCGCCGACCCGGATGTGCCCGATGTCGCCCGCGCCGCCGTCGACGCCCCGGTAGACGGTGCCGCCGACGACCATGCCGGCGCCTATACCCGTGGAAACCTTGACCAGCGCGAACGCCGAGCAGTCCGGATAGCCGGCGCGCTGCTCCCCGTACGCCATGAGGTTGGCGTCGTTGTCGACGAGCACGGGGACGCGGGCGGCGCCGGTGCCCGCGTGTTCGGCGAAGGCGCGGCCCAGCCGCCCCCTTATGTCGTAGCCGTCCCAGCCCGGCATGATCGGCGGCTGGACCACGCGGCCGGTCTCGCTGTCGACGGGGCCCGGCACCGCGAGCCCGATGCCGCAGACGGCGTCGGCCGGCCGGCCGGACTTCCCGACCAGGTCGGCGAACCAGCGTCCGAGCTCACCGAGGACCGCCTCGGGGCCGTCGTCGATCACCAGGGGTCCCGCGTGCTCGGCGAGGATCTCGCCGGTCAGGGTGAGGACGGCGGCCCGGCCGTGCCGGGTGTCGAGGTCGGCGGCGAGGACGACGGCGTGCTCGTCGTCGAACTCCAGGGTGATGGAGGGACGGCCGCCGAGGGGTGAGTCGACGGGGCCGCCGGCCCCCTCGCGGAGCCAGCCCGCGCGGAACAGCCGGTCCAGGCGCTGGCCGACCGTGGCCCGCGACAGACCGGTGGCCCGCTGGAGCGCCCCGCGCGTGGTGGCCCGGCCGCTGCGCACCAGTTCGAGCAGTTCTCCGGCGCTTGCCTGGTTCCCGGTCCTCACGGTCACTCCCCGCCTTTCTGTCATGCGCACCCTCTTGCGTTCCCCAACTCTGCATTACATATTGAGTTTTGCGTGTTAAATAGACGTAACCCTACGGCAGACACTGCCGAACCGGCCGGCCGGACGTCTTCGGGGAGACCTGAGTGGACAGCACAACCCAGCTCACCGCCCTGCACAGGGGCCCCATGGCTCCTGTGAGCACCACCGGGATTCCCTCGCGCGCCTCCGGCCCGCCCTCCCCGCCGCATGCGGCCGAGATCGTCCGGAGCGGAGCACCCGTATACGATCCCGGCGGACCGCCGGGGTCGCTGCACCTCAGGGCTTCCCGGGTGCTGGACGGCAACTGGACCGGAACGTCCACGGTGCCCTCCCGCGGTCTGTACCCGCACCAGTGGTCCTGGGACTCCGCGTTCATCGCGATCGGCCTGCGCCATCTGTCCCCGCTGCGGGCGCAGACGGAGCTGGAGACCCTGCTCGGCGCGCAGTGGGCCGACGGGCGTGTGCCGCACATCGTGTTCAACCCCTCCGTCCCGCTCGACGCGTACTTCCCGAGCCCCGACTTCTGGCGCTCCTCCACCGCCGGGCGCGCCGCGGGCGCCCCGCGCACGGTACAGACGTCGGGCATCGTGCAGCCACCGGTGCACGCGCTCGCGGTGTGGCTGGTGCACCGGGCGGACCCGGGACTGTCCAGGGCCCGCTCGTTCCTCTCCCGGATGTATCCCCGCCTGGCGGCCTGGCACCGCTATCTCCTGCACCGCCGGGACCTGGGCGGCGGCGGCCTCGCCAGCGTGGTCCACCCCTGGGAGCAGGGCATGGACAACAGCCCCTGCTGGGACGCCCCGCTCAGCCGCGTCACCCCGGCGCCGGCCCGCTCCTTCCGGCGCGCCGACCTCGACCACGGCGCTCCCGAGGACCGGCCGACGGATCTCGACTACGGGCGGTACGTACGGCTGGCCGCGGACTACCGGGACCGGGGATACACCGACGGCGGCGGCGAGTTCGCCGTCGAGGACCCGCTGTTCAACGCCCTGCTGATCGCCTCGGAGCACGCGCTGGCCGAGATCGCGCGGGAACTGGGCGCGACGGGGACGGCCCGGCACGCGCGCGCGGAGCGGCTGACGGCGGCCCTGGTGGAGCGGCTGTGGGACCCGGCGGAGGGCATGTTCTTCTGCCGCGACGAGCGGAGCGGGGCGAGCGGCGGCGACGGCGACAGGGCCGGCGCGGGCAGCGGGAGGGGCGGGCCGGGCGGGCGTGGGGTGCTGATTCCCGAGCGCAGTGTCGCCGGGCTGCTGCCCCTCATCCTGCCCGCGCTGCCGCGCGACATCGCCGCCACGCTCGTACGGACCGCGGGCGGGCCGCACTTCGGGCTGGGCGGCGCGACGCGCCTCGTGCCCAGCTACGACCTGACCGGCGAGGCGTTCGATCCGCACCGCTACTGGCGGGGGCCGGCCTGGTTCAACACCAACTGGCTGCTGGAGCGCGGGATGCGGCTGCACGGAGAACACGGACGGGCGGACGCGCTGCGGACCGCCCTGCTGGACACCGCCGGGGAGTCCGGGTTCGCGGAGTACGTGGACCCGTTCACCGGCGAGGCCTGCGGAGCACTCGGGTTCAGCTGGACGGCGGCACTGACGCTCGATCTGCTGCACGAGCCCTCCGGGGCACCATCGGTCGTGTCCCCGCAGGGGCGCGACGCGTTGACCGACACGGCACTCGGCACCGACGCCGGCGCCGACGGTGCGGGACAGCGCGCATGCGAGTTCGGGACGGACGCCAAGGGAGGGGACCGGGGATGACGGACCGGCATCATCTGCTCGTGCACGGTGGAACGTTCGCCGCCGTGGGCGACGGAGGGGACATCAGCGGAGTACGGGGCGGCAGCTCGCCGGACGGGTTATTCGTACGGGACGCCCGGCACCTGAGCCGCTGGCAGCTCACCGTGGACGGCGCGGTGCCCGAGGCACTGACGCCGGTCGCGGACGGTGACACGGCACGCTGCGTACTGGTTCCGCGCGGCGGCCGCAACGAGCCGCCCGCCTACACGCTCTTCCGTGAACAGGCCGTCGCCGAGGGTTCGTTCGTGGAGGCGCTGCGCGTCACCAGCAATCGTCCGACGGCCACGACGGTCCGGATCGCGGTCACCGCGGACGCCGACTTCACGGATCAGTTCGAACTGCGTTCCGACCACCGGACGTACGCCAAGACAGGTGTCGTACGCCAGCGCCAGGTCCTGGACGACGGGGTCGAGTTCAGCTACCGGCGCGGGGAGTGGCAGTCCCGTACGACGGTCACCTCCGAGCCCGCGCCGGACGGGGTGGAGGAGACGGGCACGGGCGCGCGTCGCCTCGTATGGACCCTCGACCTCGAACCGCACGGCTCGGCGGAGCTGGCGCTGCGCGTCGCGGCCCGTCCGCACGGCGCCACGCACGAGCCACGGGTTCCCGCCTCGCCGGCCGCGGCGGGCGAGCGACTCCTCGCCCTGGAGGGCGAGTTCGCGCAGGGGGTGCCGTTCCCGACCGGCTGGCCCGAGCTGGCCGCGGCCTGTGCGCGCGGCCTGTCCGATCTGGCCGTCCTCCAGGTGTCGGCGACGGGCCTGGACGGCGAGGAGCTGCGGGTGCCCGCGGCCGGGGTCCCCTGGTTCCTCACCCTGCTGGGCCGCGACGCCCTGCTCACCTCGCTGTTCGCGCTGCCCTACCGGCCTCAGCTCGCCGCCGCTACCCTGCCCGCGCTGGCCGCCACCCAGGCGGTCGAGGTGGGAGCGGGCGCGGTCGCCCAGCCCGGCAAGATCGTGCACGAGGTGCGGCACGGCGAGCTGGCGCACTTCGGGCAGGTGCCGTACGGGCGGTACTACGGTTCGGTGGACGCGACTCCGCTGTTCCTGGTGCTGCTCGGCGCCTACACCGAGCACACCGGCGACATGGCCCTGGCCCGTCGGCTGGAGCCCAACGCCCGTGCGGCGATCGGCTGGATGCTGGACCACGGCGGGCTGACCTCGCGCGGCTATCTCGTCTACCGCGCGGACGGTGGCGGCCTCGCCAACCAGAACTGGAAGGACTCCCCGGGCGCCATCTGCTCGGCCGACGGCAGCCGCCCCACCGGGCCGGTGATGGCGGCGGGCGCGCAGGGGTACGCGTACGACGCGCTGCGCCGCACCGCCCAACTGGCCCGCACGGTCTGGGACGACGAGGTCTACGCGGCGCTCCTGGAACAGGCCGCCGCCGATCTGCGCGACCGTTTCCAGCGGGACTTCTGGATGAACGAGCACGCCTTCCCCGCGCTGGCGCTCGACGGCGACGGCCGGCATGTCGACGCGCTCGCCTCGGACGCGGGGCATCTGCTGTGGTCCGGTCTGCTGGACAAGGAGTACGGCGAACTGGTCGGCCGGCGGCTGCTCGAACCGGACTTCTTCTCCGGCTGGGGAGTGCGCACGCTCGCTTCGGGCCAGCCCGCGTACCACCCGCTGTCGTACCACCGCGGTTCCGTCTGGCCGCACGACAACGCCCTGATCACCTTGGGGCTGGCGCGGTACGGACTGCACGACGAGGCCCGTACGGTGGCGCACGGGCTCGTGGACGCGGCCACGGCCGCGGGGCACCGCCTCCCCGAGGTCATCGCGGGCTACGGCAGGGACACCCATGCCGAGCCGGTGCCCTACCCGCACGCCTGCGTACGGGAGTCCCGTTCGGCGGCGGCACCGCTGGCCCTGCTCGCGGCGGTGGGCGGGGCCTAGGGCGGACACGCCCTGGGCCTGTCCGCGCCGGGAAGACGGGCGTCGGGGGGCGGCGCCCGGGCCGTTCGGTGCGCGCGTGGGCGGCGCGCACCGAACGGCCGGCGGGTCAGCCGCCGGAGGTGTCCAGTTCGGCGTCCTCGGACACGCCCGCGCAGTCGTAGGGGTCCTTGAGCCAGCCGTCCGGCAGCACGACCCGGTTGTTGCCGGAGGTACGGCCGCGCGGCCCGTCGGCGCCCGACGGCCACGGCTGGTCCTGGTCCAGCTCGGCCAGCCCGTCGGAGAGTTCGGCGAGCGAGGAGGTGATCGCGAGGCGCTTGCGCATCTCCGAGCCGACGGAGAAGCCCTTGAGGTACCAGGCGACGTGCTTGCGGAAGTCGATGACACCGCGCGCCTCGTCGCCGATCCACTCGCCGAGCAGGGTGGCGTGGCGGACCATGACGGCCGCGACCTCGCGGAGCGTCGGCCGCGCGTAGGCGTCGGGGCGGCCCTCGAAGGCGGCCACCAGGTCGCCGAACAGCCACGGCCGGCCGAGGCAGCCGCGCCCGACGACGACCCCGTCGCACCCGGTCTCGCGCATCATGCGCAGCGCGTCGTCCGCCGACCAGATGTCGCCGTTGCCGAGGACGGGGATCTCGGGCACGTGCTCCTTCAGCCGGGCGATGGCGTCCCAGTCGGCCGTGCCGCCGTAGTGCTGGGCCGCGGTACGGCCGTGCAGCGCGATGGCCGTCACGCCCTCCTCGACCGCGATCCGTCCCGCGTCGAGGAAGGTGATGTGGTCGTCGTCGATGCCCTTGCGCATCTTCATGGTGACGGGCAGGTCCCCGGCACCGCTGACGGCCTCGCGCAGGATCGCGCGCAGCAGGTTGCGCTTGTACGGGAGGGCGGAGCCGCCGCCCTTGCGGGTGACCTTGGGGACCGGGCAGCCGAAGTTGAGGTCGATGTGGTCGGCGAGGTCCTCTTCCGCGATCATGCGGACGGCCTTGCCGACGGTGGCGGGGTCGACCCCGTAGAGCTGGATCGAGCGCGGCTTCTCGGTCGCGTCGAAGTGGATCAGCTGCATGGTCTTCTCGTTGCGCTCGACCAGCGCCCGCGTGGTGATCATCTCGCTGACGAACAGACCCTTGCCGCCGCTGAACTCGCGGCACAGCGTGCGGAACGGCGCGTTCGTGATCCCGGCCATGGGGGCCAGGACGACGGGCGGCTGCGCCTTGTGGGGGCCGATCGAGAGCGAGGAGTTCAGCGTGGAGTCCACCGTGGACGTGGGCGTGGGCATTACCCCATTGTGGCGTACCGCGCCGGATGCTCGCACGGAAGATCGTGTAGCGGTCATTAGTTAGACACACTATCGACAACGACGTACCCTGACCGCATGCCTGAGCTCAGCCACCGTCACCGGATGCTGGTGCTCGCGATCTGCTGCATGAGTCTGCTGATCGTGAGCCTCGACGTCACGGTTCTGAACGTCGCCCTGCCCTCGATGCAGCAGGAGCTGCACGCGAGCGTCGCGGGGATGCAGTGGACCATCGACGCGTACACCCTGGTGCTGGCGTCCCTGCTGATGCTCGCGGGCTCCACCGCCGACCGCATCGGCCGGCGCAAGGTGTTCATGACGGGCCTGGTCCTGTTCACCATCGGCTCGGTGCTCTGCTCGCTGGCCCCGAACCTCGACACGCTCATCGTCTTCCGGATGGTCCAGGCCGTCGGCGGCTCGATGCTCAACCCGGTGGCGATGTCGATCATCACCAACACCTTCACGGACCCGCGCGAACGGGCCCGCGCGATCGGCGTCTGGGGCGCCGTGGTCGGCATCTCGATGGCCGCGGGACCGCTGGTGGGCGGACTGCTCGTCGACACCGTGGGCTGGCGCTCCATCTTCTGGATCAACCTCCCCGTAGGCCTCGCCGCGCTCCTGCTGACCCTGCGCTTCGTCCCCGAGTCCCGCGCCCCGAAGGCCCGCCGCCCCGACCCGGTCGGCCAGCTCCTCGTCATCGCCCTGCTCGGCTCCCTGACGTACGCGATCATCGAGGCGCCCACCTCCGGGACCGTCCACACCCTGTCCTTCGGCGCGGTCGCCCTCGCCGCGCTGCTGGGCCTCCTGTGGTACGAGCCCCGGCGCGACGAACCCCTCATCGACCTGCGCTTCTTCCGCTCGGTGCCGTTCAGCGGAGCCACCGTCATCGCGGTGAGCGCGTTCGCCGCGCTCAGCGGCTTCCTGTTCCTGTCGACGCTGTACCTCCAGAACGTGCGCGGCCTGAACGCCCTGCACGCGGGTCTGTGGATGCTGCCCATGGCGTTCCTGTGCTTCGTCTGCGCGCCCGTGTCGGGACGCCTGGTCGGCAACCGCGGTTCCCGGCCGTCGCTGCTGATCGCCGGTGTCGCGATGACCGTGAGCGGGGTGCTGTTCGCCGCGTTCGAGGCGGAGACGTCGAACGTCACGCTCGTCGTCGGCTACGTCTTCTTCGGCATCGGCTTCGGCTTCGTGAACGCGCCCATCACCAACACGGCCGTCTCCGGCATGCCCCGCGCCCAGGCGGGCGTGGCCGCCGCCGTCGCCTCGACCAGCCGGCAGATCGGCGGCACCCTCGGGGTCGCCGTCATCGGCGCGGCGCTCGCCTCCGGCATCCGGGCCTCCGCCTACCGGGACACCTTCGTCGCGGCCTCCCGCCCCGGCTGGTGGATCATCACCGCCTGCGGTGTCGCCGTCCTCGTCCTCGGCTGGCTCAGCAGCGGGCGCCGGGCCCGCGCCTCGGCCGAGGAAACGGCCCGCCTGCTGGAGTCCCCGGAGATCCGGGACACGGCGGGCGTACGCGCCCAGGACCCCTCCGCCGCCTGACCGGACCGGCGGCGTCTGGACCGGTTGCGCCTGGACCGGCGGTGCGGGGCCGTCCCCGGATCAGACCGCCCCCGCCGCCTCCACCCGGGACCGCGCTCCGGCCCGGTCCTCGTTCTCCGCTCGCGCCTCGGCCTCGGCCTCGGCCTCCAGGGCGATCGCGTGCAGCTTCTCCAGCCGTGCGCGGCTCTCCTCGTCGTGAGGCGGGTACGCCACCATCCGGGCGCCCAGGTCGGGGGCGAGCCACAGGTCCGTGTGATCGACGGTGACCAGGCCGACGTACGGGTTCGCGAACTTCTTGGTCTTGCCTCGGGTGGCGGCCACCTCGTACCGGTCCCAGTTCTCGCGGAACTCGGCCGACTCGGCCCGCAGCCGCTTCAGCAGCGTCTTCCAGGCGGGCTCCCCCAGGTGCCCGGCCATCGACGCGCGCAGCTTCGCGGCCATCAGCCTCGTGGTCTCGTCGAGCAGGACGATCGAGGCGCGCCACTCCGCGTTGGTGTAGGCGAGCAGGACGCAGTTGCGGTCGGCGGGCGGGACCGTGTCGAGGTCGCGCATCATCAGCCGGGCGTAGGTGCGGTTGTACGCCAGGATGTCGTACCGGCTGTTCTGGATGCAGGCCGGAACCGGCTCCAGCTGCGTCAGGACCTGGCGGAGCGCCGGGGTGATCACCGCGCACTGCGCGGCGGGCGTGGGGTCGACCGCGCCGGCGAGCTGGAAGAGGTGGGCCCGCTCACTGGTGTCCAGCAGCAGGGTGCGGGCCAGGGCGTCGAGAACCTGCTCGGAGACCTGGATGTCGCGCCCTTGCTCGATCCACGTGTACCAGGTGACGCCCACCGCGGAGAGCTGGGCGACCTCCTCGCGGCGCAGGCCCGGCGTGCGCCGTCGGCGGCCACGGGGAAGCTGGACCTGCTCGGGCGTGATGCGTTCGCGGCGGCTGCGCAGGAAGGTGGCCAGCTCGTGCCGCCGGACCTCCCCCGCACGGGACGCCGCACCGGCGCCCGGCGCCACCCCACCGCCGGCCGGAGGCACCGGGTCCGGACCCCTGACCGTGGCCGCCGGTCGCGCGGGCACCGCGCTCGTGGCCGTCTCGCGTGCCATCGTCGTCATGCCTCCAGCCTGCCGCTCGGCGCAGCCTGTTGCCAGGTAGTGCTTGTACCAGGATAAGAAGACTCTGGTACCCGTCTGAGTACGGGAGAAGTCTGGAGGACGTGACCGACACCGGAACTCTCACGACCACCGTCCGCGCCCCCACGGCGCCACCCGCGCTCAGCGGCCTCGGACTCTTCACCGTGCTGCTCGGCGCGGCGCTCCCCCTGATCGACTTCTTCATCGTCAACGTAGCCCTTCCGACCATCGGGCATGACCTGAACGCGAGCGAGGCGGTCCTCGAACTCGTCGTCGCCGGCTACGGGGTCGCGTACGCCGTCCTGCTCGTCCTCGGCGGACGGCTCGGCGACCTGTTCGGGCGCCGCCGGCTCTTCCTCGGCGGCATGGCGGCCTTCGGCCTGACCTCGCTCGCCTGCGGCCTCGCGCCCACCGCCTGGACCCTGGTGGCGGCGCGGGTCGCGCAGGGCGCGGCGTCCGCGGCGATGCTGCCGCAGGTCCTCGCCACCATCCAGTCGGCGACCTCCGGACCCCGCCGGGCCAAGGCGATGAGCCTGTACGGCGCCACGGCCGGGCTGTCCATGGTGACCGGGCAGATCCTCGGCGGCCTGCTGGTCGCGGCCGACATCGCGGGCACCGGCTGGCGCTCGGTCTTCCTCGTGAACGTGCCCGTCGTCGTGCTCGGCCTGGTCCTGGCCCGCCGTGCCGTCCCCGAGACGCGCTCGCAGCGCCCGGAGCCGATCGACACCCCCGGCACGATCCTGCTCGCGGTCGCCCTGCTGGCCCTGCTCGCCCCGCTCACCGAGGGCCGGGCCGCGGGCTGGCCGCTGTGGACCTGGATGTCCCTCGCCCTGTTCCCGCTCGCGGCCGCAACCTTCTACCTCGTCGAACGCCGGGCGGACCGCCGCGGCCGCACCCCGCTGGTCCCGCCGAGCCTGTTCGAGCTGACCTCGCTGCGCCGGGGCCTGATCATGATCGTGCCGTTCTCCATCGGCTTCAGCGGCTTCATGTTCGTGATCGCGGTGGCGCTGCAGCGCGGCGAGGGGCTCGGTCCCGTCCCGGCGGGGCTGGCCCTCGCGCCGATGGCGTTCGTCTTCTTCGTCACGTCCCTGTGCGGACCCCGGCTGATCGCCCGGTACGGCACCCGGGTGGTCACCGCGGGCGGGCTGATCCAAGGGGTGGGTCTGGCCCTGATCGCGCTGGCCGCCCGGCACTCCTGGCCGGACCTCGGGGTGGCGGAACTGCTGCCCGGAGCGGCCGTCGCCGGCGCGGGCCAGGCGCTCCAGCTGCCCGTCCTGATCCGGATCATCCTGTCCGAGGTGCCGCCCGCGCGGGCGGGCGTGGGCAGCGGCGTGATGGCCACCACCCAGCAGGCGGCGCTCGCCGTCGGGGTGGCCACGCTCGGCACCCTGTTCCTGTCCCTCGTCCCGTCCCACGGGATGCGGGACGCCCTGGTGACGACCCTCCTGGTCCAGCTGGCCGGCGTGGCCCTGACCACCACGCTGAGTCTGCGGCTGCCGCGCACGATCGGCTGAGGGGCCGACCCGCGGCGAAGGCCTGCCGCGGGCCTTCGCGGGTCCTCGCCGGACGTTCCGCCGCGCCGGGCGCACCGGCCGCGCCGGCCCGTCGTCCGGCGCCCGACCTCCTTGCGGCCACCGGCATATGCACTGGCCATGAGCCTGCCGCCTTCCCCTCGGGGGCTGTTGACACCAGTGGTGCGTCATGTCGTACTGAGTCGCACCGAAGTCGAACGGAGCGCGCCCGGCGATGGCCCGGCGCGTTCCGTCCGGCCGACCCGCGATCCACGATCCACGATCCGAGGAGACTCCGTGGCCGAGATCAAGATCCGCGCGCTGGACCGGAGAACGGCCCGGGACGACAGCGGTTCCGGACACTGAGCTATCCCACGCCCGCCGACGTCACCCGCACCGCCGAGGCCCTGACCGCCCGGCATCCCGGCCTGTGCCGACTGAGCACGATCGGCCACTCCCGGCACGGCGTCCCGCTGCGGATGCTGAGCGTCGGAAGAGGGGCACGGCACGCCCTCGTGGTCGCGGGCGCACACCCCAACGAGTACGTCGGCGGAGGCACCCTTCTGGAGCTGGCCCACCGGGCACTGGGCGGCGAACGGCCGGGCACCGTATGGCACTTGGTGCTGTGCCTCGATCCAGACGGGGCACGCCTCAACGAAGGCGGGCACGGGGCCGACACCCTCTTCGGCCACTACCGGTCCTTCTTCCGCCCCACCGCCGACGAACAGCCCGAATGGGCCCCCGCTCTTCCCCGCCCGCGGTTCCTGCCGGAGAGCCGCGCCCTGCTCGACGTCATCCACCGGCTGCGGCCCTACATCCAGATCTCCCTGCACGGCACGGACATCGGCGGCACCTTCGCCCAGCTCACCCGGGACGTCCCCGGCCTCGACCGGACCCTCGCGGCCTCCGCCGAACGGCTCGGCATCCCGGTCGAGAGGGCCCCGCTGGACGCCCTGCACTGGCCCACGAGCGCTCCCGGCGTCTTCGTCCTGCCGCCGCCCGGAGCGCCCGAACGCCCCACCGCCTTCCCGGAGAACGCCCACCGCTCCACCTGGCTCGCCCCGCACGCCCACGGTGGCGTCACCGCGGTGCTGGAGGTACCGGTCTGGGCCGCCACCGGATTCGCCGACCTCGCGCCCCATCCCGCTCCGGAACAACGGCTGCGGCACTGGGCGGAACGGCTGCGGGACTACGCCCACACCGTCCGCGGCCACTACGAACGGGCCCGCCCCCATCTCCCGGACCCCGGCCCGGACCCCGGCTTCAGCATGCGCAGGGCCGTGGCCGAAACGCTGCGTGTGTGCGGCCCGTTGGCCGACAGCTGGGACCCCGCGCACCCGTCGTTCACCCCGCTCCCCGGCCTCACCCGCGCCCGCACGGCCAGCATCGAGGGTTTCGCCCGGCGAACCCCGCTCCGGGCCGCGGCCATGCTGCTGCGCCTGCTGGAGGAGTACGCGCCCGCTCCGGGGACCGCGTCCCAGCGCACCGAGCTGGAAGCCCTCGTCGCGCGCTGGTGCGCCGCCTATGCGGCGAGTTTCACGGCGACCTGGGTACCGGTGGACCGGCAGATAGAACACCAGGTCAACGTCACCACGGCCGCCGTGGAGGCCGCCGAGGGTCACCTCGCCCCGTCCTGACCGCGACGGCACCCGTGCCGGGCTCGGCGAACTCACCTCCGAAGAACCCCCGTTGATCTTCGCCATGCTGCACACTCCTTGCTGCGCAGACGAAGCGGGAGAACCAGGAGGCGTCATGCTTCAGATGAACACGAGCAAAGTGAGCCGCTGGGACCAGCACGGCCGCGAGCACACCGTTCACGTGCAACGGGCGGGCGTCCAGCGCACCATCCGGTGCGAGACGTGCGGCTGGCGCAAGAACACCCAGTTCCTGCCCTGGCTGAAGGCGGAGGAGCACCTGGCCGAGGAACACCAGGCGACGGTCGACCCCAAAGAGGGGTGAGAGCGGCGCCGAAGAGGCGTGAGGACGGCGCCGAAGGGGCGCGAGGGCGACCCCGTAGAGGCCTGAGGGCGGCGCCGAAGGGGACGTGAGGCCCGCCATCACTTTGGTCCAGACCTATTGACGAAAGGTCTGGACCGCGCGACTGTCATGCCTACGACACCTCACCGCACCCCCACCGGGAGGCCTCGCATGATCCGTCGGAAACTGCGTCTGCTCGCCGTCGCGCTGGCCGCGGCCGTCCTCACCCCTCTGTCGATCGCGGGCGCCCCCGGCGCCCACGCCGCGGACACCTGCGCGGTGAAGTCCCGTCCCGCCGGAAAGGTCCTCCAGGGCTACTGGGAGAACTGGGACGGTTCGGCCAACGGTGTGCACCCGCCCTTCGGGTGGACGCCGATCACCGACTCCCGTATCGCCGCCCACGGCTACAACGTGATCAACGCGGCGTTCCCCGTCATCCGCTCGGACGGCACCGCGCTGTGGGAGGACGGGATGGACGCGGGCGTGAAGGTCGCCACGCCCGCCGAGATGTGCGCGGCCAAGGCGTCGGGGCAGACGGTCCTGCTGTCCATCGGCGGAGCTGCCGCCGGTATCGACCTGAACTCGACCGCGGTCGCCGACCGTTTCGTCGCGACGATCGTGCCCCTCCTGAAGAAGTACAACTTCGACGGCATCGACATCGACATCGAGACCGGTCTCGTCGGCAGCGGCAGCATCGGGCAGCTCTCCACGTCGCAGGCCAACCTGATCCGGATCATCGACGGGGTGCTGTCCCGGATGCCGTCGAACTTCGGGCTGACGATGGCACCGGAGACCGCCTACGTCACGGGCGGAAGCATCACGTACGGGTCGATCTGGGGCGCCTACCTGCCCATCGTGAAGAAGTACGCGGACAACGGGCGCCTGTGGTGGCTGAACATGCAGTACTACAACGGCAGCATGTACGGCTGCTCCGGTGACTCCTACTCCGCGGGCACCGTGCAGGGCTTCACCGCCCAGACCGACTGTCTCGACAAGGGGCTTGTAGTGCAGGGGACCACCGTCAAGGTCCCCTACGACAAGCAGGTCCCGGGGCTGCCCGCCCAGTCCGGCGCGGGCGGCGGCTACATGACGCCAAGCCTGGTCTCCCAGGCCTGGCGCCACTACGGCACCTCCCTCAAGGGCCTGATGACGTGGTCGGTCAACTGGGACGGCTCGAAGAACTGGACCTTCGGCGACAACGTGAAGGCGCTGCAGGGCCGCTGAGGCCCGCCGGGCCACAGGACGGCGCTCCGCCGCCGGCCGCACCGACGCCCGGACACCCCATGGTCCGGGACAACGCGAAGCCCCCGGTTCCCTGCTCGGGAACCGGGGGCTTCGTGAGCGCGCAGGCGCAGGTCAGCAGCCGACGAGGCGGCCGGCCAGGTAGCCCTCGATCTGGTCGAGCGAGACACGCTCCTGCTTCATGGAGTCGCGCTCGCGCACCGTGACGGCGTTGTCGTCCAGGGTGTCGAAGTCGACGGTGACGCAGAACGGGGTGCCGATCTCGTCCTGACGGCGGTAGCGGCGGCCGATGGCACCGGCGTCGTCGAACTCGATGTTCCAGTTCTGGCGCAGGGCCGCGGCCAGGCCCTTGGCCTTCGGGGACAGCTCCGGGTTGCGGGACAGCGGCAGCACCGCGACCTTCACCGGGGCGAGACGGTGGTCGAGGCGCAGCACCGTGCGCTTCTCCATCTTGCCCTTGGCGTTCGGGGCCTCGTCCTCGATGTAGGCGTCGAGGAGGAACGCGAGCATGGCGCGGCCGACACCGGCGGCGGGCTCGATGACGTACGGGGTCCAGCGCTCTCCGGCTTCCTGGTCGAAGTAGGAGAGGTCCTGGCCGGAGGCCTTGGAGTGCGCGCCGAGGTCGTAGTCGGTGCGGTTGGCGACGCCTTCCAGCTCACCCCACTCGTTGCCGCCGAACTGGAAGCGGTACTCGATGTCGGCGGTGCGCTTGGAGTAGTGGGAGAGCTTCTCCTTCGGGTGGTCGAACCACCGCATGTTCTCCTCGCGCATGCCGAGACCGGTGTACCAGTTCCAGCGCTGCTCCATCCAGTACTCCTGCCACTGCTCGTCCTCGCCCGGCTTGACGAAGAACTCCATCTCCATCTGCTCGAACTCGCGGGTGCGGAAGATGAAGTTGCCGGGCGTGATCTCGTTGCGGAAGGACTTGCCCATCTGGGCGATACCGAACGGCGGCTTCTTGCGCGAGGCGGTCTGCACCTGGGCGAAGTTGGTGAAGATGCCCTGGGCGGTCTCGGGGCGCAGGTAGGCGACGGAGCCGCTGTCCTGGGTCGGGCCGAGGTGGGTGGAGAGCAGGCCCGAGAACTGCTTGGGCTCGGTGAAGGTGCCCTTGTTGCCGCAGTGCGGGCAGTTCAGGTCGGCCAGGCCGTTCTCCGGGAGGCGGCCGTGCTTGGCCTCGTAGTGCTCCTCCAGGTGGTCGGCGCGGAACCGCTTGTGGCACGAGGTGCACTCGGTCAGCGGGTCCGTGAAGGTGGCGACGTGACCGGAGGCGACCCACACCTCGGGGGCCAGGATCACGGACGAATCGAGACCGACCACGTCCTCGCGCGACGTGACCATGTAACGCCACCACTGGCGCTTCAGGTTCTCCTTGAGTTCCACGCCGTGCGGGCCGTAGTCCCAGGCGGCACGCTGTCCGCCGTAGATCTCACTACAGGGGAAAACGAAGCCACGGCGCTTGCTCAGGCTGACGATGGAATCGATCTTGTCGGCGGCCACGGTGCTCTCTTCATTACGAACGGACGGCAGCGAATGCTTCAGGTTACCGGCGCCAGCCACCCCCGCATCAAATCGGTTCCCGCGGTAGGCCGCTTCCTGCCGATTGGATCCGCTTGATACCCGTTGCCGGAGAGCGCGCGGGCACCCCCACGAGGGCTTGTTGACAATCGTTTCCAAATTTGTTGAAAATGACTGTCATGAACGTACGACGACGCCTCATAACAGGGGCCGCCGCCGTGGCGGCCACCGCCCTCGGCCTCGGCGCCCTCACGGCCTGCTCGGGTTCCGCCTCGGCCGACGCCCGCAACGACGGCAGACTCGACGTCGTCGCGTCGTTCTACCCGCTCCAGTACCTCGCCGAGGAGATCGGCGGGTCGCACGTGAGCGTCACGACTCTGACCCGGCCCGGCCAGGAACCGCACGACCTGGAGATCAGCGCCCGGGAGACCGCGCGGCTCCAGGACGCCGACGCCGTCCTCTACCTCAAGAACCTCCAGCCGGCCGTCGACGACGCGGTGGCCCAGTCCGGCGTGAAGACCAAGGTCGACGCGGCCTCGCTGACGACCCTGGAGAAGCACGGCAACGAGGTCGGCGGGCACGCCGCCGCCCACGACCACAGCGAGGGCGAGGACACCGGCGCCGCCGACCCGCACGTCTGGCTCGACCCCGTGCGCTTCGGCCAGGTGGCCGAGGGCGTGTCGGCCGCGCTGAAGAAGGCCGACCCGAAGCACGCCGCGGACTACGAGAAGAACACGGCGGCGCTGCGGACGAAGTTCACCGCGCTGGACAAGGACTTCCGCGACGGGCTCGCGAACACGAAGACCAAGACCTTCATCACCACCCACGCCGCGTTCGGCTACCTCGCCGAGCGCTACGGGCTCACCGAGGAGGCCGTCAACGGCCTCGACCCCGAGTCGGAGCCCAGCGCGAACCGGGTGAAGGCCCTGGAGAACATGGCGAAGGCCGACGGCGTCACGACGGTGTTCTACGAGACGCTCGTCAGCGACCGGACCGCCGGCACCATCGCCCGGGACGTGGGACTGCGGACGGACGTCCTCGACCCCCTCGAAGGCATCACCGACAAGTCCAGGGGCAGCGACTACATGCAGGTCATGCGGTCGAACCTGAAGGCCCTCCAGACGGCTCTCGGAACGAAGTGATCACTGTGGAGGACGTCGTGAGCGAGTCCGTCGTAACCCTGCGCGGTGTCCGGGCGGAGCTGGGTTCACGCCCGGTCCTGCGCGGCGTGGACCTGACCGTGCGCCGCGGGGAGGTCGTCGCGCTGCTCGGCGCCAACGGCTCCGGCAAGTCGACCGCCGTGCGCAGCGTCATCGGCCAGGTCGCCGTCAGCGCCGGCGAGATCGAGATCTTCGGCGTTGCGCGCCGCCGCTTCCGCGACTGGCACAAGGTGGGCTACGTCCCGCAGCGGACCACGGCCGCGGGCGGCGTGCCGGCGACGGTCACCGAGATCGTCGCCTCGGGACGGCTGTCCCGTACCCGCCTCGGCATCCTGCGCAAGGCCGATCACGCGGCCGTACGACGGGCCCTGGAGCTCGTCGGGATGGCGGACCGCGCCAAGGACTCCGTGAACGCCCTGTCGGGCGGACAGCACCAGCGGGTCCTCATCGCCCGCGCGCTGGCCTCCGAACCCGAACTGCTGATCATGGACGAGCCGATGGCGGGCGTGGACCTCGCCAGCCAGGAGGTGCTGGCCGCGACCCTGCGCGACCAGGTCGCCCAGGGCACGTCCGTGCTGCTCGTCCTGCACGAGCTGGGCCCCCTGGAGCCGCTGATCGACCGCGCCGTCGTCCTGCGGGACGGCTGCGTCCTGCACGACGGCCCGCCACCGCGGGCGGTCGGCCAGCACGCCCTGCCGGGCCACGACCACGTACACCCGCACGCGGCCCATGACGCCGAACCCCACCGGACGGGACTGCTGAGCTGATGGACATCCTCGACTACGCCTTCATGCAGCGGGCACTGCTCGCCGCCGTCCTGGTGGGCGTCATCGCGCCCGCCGTCGGCATCTACCTCGTCCAGCGCCGTCAGGCCCTGATGGGCGACGGCATCGGCCATGTGGCGATGACGGGCGTCGGCCTCGGCTTCCTGCTCAACACGTCACCGGTGTGGATGGCGACGGCCGTCTCCGTGCTGGGCGCCGTGCTCATGGAGCTGATCCGCTGGTACGGCAGGACGCGCGGCGACATCGCCCTGGCCATGCTCTTCTACGGGGGCATGGCGGGCGGCGTGATGTTCACCAGCCTCGCGGGCGGCTCGACCGCCAATCTGACCTCGTACCTCTTCGGCTCGCTGTCGACGGTGAGCGAGTCCGACGTGACGGCGATCTTCCTGCTGGCCGCCTTCGTCCTGGTGGTCACGCTCGGACTGCGCCGGCAGTTGTTCGCGGTCAGCCAGGACGAGGAGTTCGCGCGGGTGACCGGTCTTCCGGTGCGGGCCCTGAACCTGCTGACGGCGGTCACGGCGGCGGTCACGGTCACCGTCGCGATGCGCGTGGTCGGCCTGCTGCTGGTGAGCGCGCTGATGGTCGTGCCGGTCGCGGCGGCCCAGCAGCTCACCCGGAGCTTCGCGGCGACGTTCGCCGTCGCGGTGGCGATCGGGGTGAGCGTGACGATCGGCGGCACGGTGACGTCGTTCTACCAGGACGTGCCGCCCGGCTCGACGATCGTCCTGCTGACGATCGGCGCGTTCATCGCGCTGACGGCGCTGGCGACACCGCTGGCCCGGCGCCGGGCCCGTGCGCTGGCCGCCGCCCAGGCCGCCGGGGATCCGGCGGAGTGCGCGATTCCGGCCACCCGCGAACCGGAGAGCACCGTCGGCGTCTGACCGGGCACAGCCCGGACTGGCACAATGGCCGGGCAAGTGCAGACGTGAGGAGGCAACGGTGACAACCGCTGGATCGCCCGTCCGGGGCCGCTCCACCCGGCAGCGTGCCGCCGTGGCGGCCGCGCTCGACGAGGTGACCGAGTTCCGCAGCGCGCAGGAGCTCCACGACATGCTCAAGCACAAGGGCGACTCGGTCGGACTCACCACGGTCTACCGCACGCTCCAGTCCCTCGCCGACGCCGGCGAGGTCGACGTCCTGCGCACCTCGGAGGGCGAGTCCGTCTACCGGCGCTGCTCCACCGGCGAGCACCACCACCACCTCGTCTGCCGCGTCTGCGGCAAGGCCGTGGAGGTGGAGGGCCCCGCGGTGGAGAAGTGGGCCGAGGCCATCGCCGCGGAGCACGGCTACGTGAACGTGGCCCACACCGTGGAGATCTTCGGCACGTGCGCGGAGTGCGCGGCGGCGAAGGGCTGAGCCCCTCGACGCGTCAGGCGCGCGTCAGGTTGCGGTCGAGGATCGCCCGCAACCTGTCCACGTCCTCGGGAGTGCGCGCGGCGCGCTCGGGCAGCACGGTGAAGCCGACGGCGTTCTTGTCGGGGCTGAACATGACGAAGGCGTCCGCATCCGCCCCGTACCCCTGCGGCTGCCCCGACAACTCCTGCTGCGGCGCAGCACCCTGGCCCTCGACCACGACCCCTCCCCGGTTCGGTGGTGACGCGCCATGATCGTAAGGCCGGGTTCGGACAACGCCCCGGGCTGCGGGTGTTACGAGCCGTCGCCCCGCATGGCCTTCTCCATCGCGAGCAGTTGCTCGTTCGGGACGGCGCCGCCGAAGCGGCGGTCGCGCTGCGCGTACTCGACGCAGGCCCGCCACAGGTCACGGCGGTCGAAGTCGGGCCACAGCACGTCCTGGAAGACCATCTCGGCGTAGGCGCTCTGCCAGAGAAGGTAGTTGGAGGTGCGCTGCTCGCCACTCGGGCGCAGGAACAGGTCCACGTCCGGCATGTCCGGGAAGTACATGTACTTCTGGAGGGTCTTCTCGTTGACCTTGGACGGGTCGAGGCGGCCGGCCTTCACGTCCTCGGCCAGCGCCTGCGCCGCGTCGGCGATCTCGGCGCGGCCGCCGTAGTTCATGCAGAAGTACAGCGTGAGCGCGTCGTTGTCCTTGGTCTGCTCCTGGGCGATCTGGAGCTCCTTGGCGACCGACTTCCACAGCTTGGGCATGCGTCCCACCCAGCGCACCCGGATGCCGAGCCCGTCGAGGGTGTCGCGGGTCTTGCGGATGAAGTCGCGGTTGAAGTTCATCAGGAAGCGCACCTCGTCGGGCGAGCGCTTCCAGTTCTCGGTGGAGAAGGCGTACAGGGAGATGCTGCCGACGCCGACCTCGACCGCGCCCTGGAGCACGTCGAGGACGCGCTCGGCACCGACCTTGTGCCCCTCGGTCCGGGGCAGCCCGCGCTCCTTGGCCCAGCGGCCGTTCCCGTCCATGACGATCGCGACATGGTTCGGGACGAGCTCGCCGGGGAGTTTGGGCGCGCGGGCACCGGAGGGGTGCGGTTCCGGCGCCTTGTACTCGCGGCGCCGGCTGCCCAGGATCCCGCGTACGACCATGTGCTTCTCGTCTCCCTCTTGCTCGCGTGCGCCTGGCGCTCGTCTCGCTCTGCTTGCTTGTCTGTGCTGTTGTGCCGCGCCGGTGCGCTGTCGCCACCCTGGCCTGCCGGACGGCGCCTACTTCTCCACGTACCGCAGGGAGCGCAGTCCGCGCTCCAGATGCCAGTGGAGATAGGCCGACACCAGCCCGCTGCCCTCCCGGACGTGCCGCGGCTCGCACGCGTCCGCGGTCTCCCAGTCTCCCGTGAGCAGCGCGCCGAGAAGTTCGAGGGCCTGAGGCGAGGGTACGACGCTGCCGGGCACCCGGCAGTCGACGCAGACGGTTCCTCCCGCGGCGACCGAGAAGAAGGGGTTCGGTCCCGGCATGCCGCATTTGGCACAGTCGCTGAAGCTGGGCGCGTAGCCGTTGACCGCGAGGGAGCGCAGCAGGAAGGCGTCGAGGACGAGGTGCGGCTCGTGCTCACCCCGGGCGAGCGTGCGCAGCCCGCCGACCAGCAGCAGGTACTGCTGCACCGCGGGCTCCCCCTCGTGGTCGGTGAACCGCTCGGCGGTCTCCAGCATCGCGGTGCCCGCGGTGTACCGCGGGTAGTCGGTGACGATCCCGCTACCGTACGGAGCGATCGTCTCGCTCTGTGTGCACAGGGGCAGTCCGCGGCCGATGAGTTCACCGCCCCGCGCGAAGAACTGCACGTCCACGTGGGAGAAGGGTTCGAGGCGCGCCCCGAACTTCGACTTGGTCCGCCGGACCCCGCGCGCCACCGCCCGTACGCGGCCGTGACCGCGCGTGAGCAACGTGATGATCCGGTCCGCCTCACCCAGCTTCTGGGTGCGCAGCACGATGCCGTCGTCGCGGAACAGACTCATGCGGCCCATTCTCGCCTACGGCGCACGCGGCCCGGCCCGGATGGGTCGCTTTGCGCCCGGGGCCTTCTCCGGAGCGCCGCCCGGGACACCTCACCGCGCCCCGGGAGCGCCCCGGGGACACCCCTGCGCTTCGCTGCGCCCCGACTGGTTCACAGCACCTCGCCGCGGCTGCGGGCGTTGACGTACGCGGTCGCCGCGCTGATCCGCTCCGCCGAGGTCGCCTGCCGGACCGCCTCCGGCACGCAGTCCCACTCCCTGCCGCCGCCGAGCGGCCTGAGCTGTACGTACGGCCCTTCGTACCCCATGACCACGCCGACCCTCCCGGTAAGCGTGTCGACGGCACAGGAGCCGGTCGGCGGCTGTACCGCCTTCATCGCAGGGCCGCCGCGAGCCGGGCCGCGACCTCGACGGAGCAGCCGCCCAGGACGATCAGCGGACAGGGTGTGTCGCGCGCCACGCTCGCCGGGTCGACCCGTAGGGACGGCAAGGTGATCCCGGCCCGTGCGAGCGCCGTCCGTAAGTCCTGCACAGTTTCCTCCGCCTCTTCGACGCGGTGCGCCGAGTCCCGCCGACCGTCAGGTGGCGCGTGTACGTGCGTCCGTCCGTGCGTTCGTCCCTGCGTTGGCGCTTGTCCTCGTGCGTGCTCTTCCTTCACCTGTTCCACCGGCCCTTGTCGATTTCACGCTTCGCATCCTTATCGTGACGCTCCGCATCTAAAATCGGCAGGGTCCCGCTCGCTACAAGCACGGTGCAGTGCAAGGGGGGTTGACCCATGGCCAACGGTTCGCGGCAGGCTGCCTGGGAATTTTTCGGTTCAGAACTGAAACGACGCAGGGAGGGCGCGGGTTTCACCCAAGCGGAACTCGGGGCTCGGGTCTTCGTCTCCGGCGGCTATATCGGCCAGTTCGAACAGGCCATCCGCAAACCTCAGTTGGACGTGGCTCAGCGCATCGACACGCTGCTGCACAGCGACGGCTTCTTCGAGCGCATGTGGCACAAGCTCATCGACGACAAGCGGTACGCGGGGTATTTCGCGGCGGTGGTCGAACTGGAGCGGACGGCCACGAAGATCGCGGAGTTCGCGCCCGCGCTGGTGCCGGGTCTGTTGCAGACGGCGGGGTATGCGCGGGCCGTGACCCTGGCCGGCAATCCCCTCGTCGCCGACGAATACGTCGAGGAGAAGGTGACCGCCCGCCGCGAACGGGCGCGGATCCTGGACGTCGCCGCGCTGCCCGGCTACTGGGTGATCCTGCACGAGCAGGTGCTGCGGATTCCGGTCGGCGGCCACGCGGCGATGGCCGAGCAACTGGAGCACATCGTCGGCCTCGTACGCCGACGGCGCGTGCTCGTTCAGGTGCTGCCGTGCTCGGTGGGGGCGTACCCCCTGATAGGCCGGATGGTCCAGCTCATGGAGTTCGCCGACGCCCCGCCGACCGCCTATACAGAGGCCGTGTATTCGGGCAACCTGCTGGACGAACCCGCCCTGGTTAAGCGGGTGCAGGACGCATACGATCTGCTCAGGGCCGCCGCGCTACCGCCGGACGCGTCCCTGTCTCTGATCGAATCGGCGACGGAGGACCACAGACGATGCGCGAGTACGACCTGAGCCTTCCTCAGTGGCGCAAAAGTACCTACAGCGACGACAACGGCGGCAGTTGCCTCGAAGTCGCCGACGGAGTCCCCGGTGTCGTCCCCGTCCGGGACAGCAAGCTGCCGGACGGCCCCGTACTGCTGATCGGCGCCGACGCCTGGGCCGCGTTCGTGGCCGGCGTCGAGGGCTGAGCGAGGGCGCCCCGGCGATGGTCCTTCCGAGCCTTCTCGCGGTGTTCGCGCACCCTGACGACGAGTCCCTGTCGGCGGGCGGGGTACTCGCCCGGCACGCGGCCTGGGGAGCCCGGACCGCGGTCGTCACGGCGACCTGGGCGGAGGGCACCGGCGTGCCGCGGAACTGGCCGAGGCGTTGCGCGTCCTCGGCGCGGGCCCGCCCCGGCTGCTGGGCTACGCCGACGGCCGGGTGCCGGAGTCGGCCCCCGGAGCCGTGCCGTTCCGCGACGCTCCGCTCGACGAATCGGTGCGGCGGCTGGTCGCGCACATCCGTGAGGTCCGCCCGGACGTCGTGGTCACGCACGACGCCTACGGCGGACTGCCCGGCCATCCCGACCATGTCCACACCCACCGGGTGACCGTGCTCGCGGTCGAGGCCGCCGGGCTGGACCGGATGTATCCCGACACCGGCGCCGCGTGGCGGCCGCGTTCGCTCCTTCTGGCCACGCACCCCGAGTCCGCGGCCCGCGCCCTGGGCCCGCAGCTGCTCAGGGAGGGCAGGCCGATGTTCAGCGTCCCGGACGCGTGGGTCGGCGAGACGGTCGATGTACGTCCCTGGCTGGACCGGAAGATCGAGGCCGTACTGGCGCACCGCTCCGAGGTGGAACGGGGAGCGCTGCCGGGCCGGATCGCCGCCCTCCCCCCGGCCGGCCGGGAGAGACTGCTGGCCACGGAGTGGTTCATCCGCCACGAGCTCTTCTCCGATTCACCGGCCTCCGCGTCACCGGCCCGGAGGGACCTGACCCTCTGAGAAAGCCGACCGGTCCGCGCTCACCGGTTCACCGACACCAGCCCCGCCTCGTACGCGATGATCACGAGCTGGACGCGGTCCCGCGCGTCCAGCTTCGCGAGCAGGCGGGTGAGATACGTCTTCGCCGTGGCCACGCTGATGAAGAGCCGCTCGGCTATCTCCGTATTGGACAGCCCGCTGCCGACCAGTGTCAGGACCTCGCGCTCGCGGTCGGTGACGCCCTTCAACTCGGATCGTCCACGGGCGAGTTCCGGGCGGGCGGCGGTGAAGTCCTGGATGAGCCGACGGGTGACAGCGGGGGCGATGAGTGCGTCCCCGGCCGCCACCACGCGGACCGCCGCGATGATGTCGTCCAGGCCCATGTCCTTGACCAGGAAACCGGACGCGCCCGCGCGCAGCGCCCCGTACACGTAATCGTCGTCGTCGAACGTGGTCAGGATGACGATCCTCGATTCACCGTTCGGCCCCGTGGTGTCCGCGGTGATCCGGCGGGTCGCCTCGATGCCGTTCATGCCGGGCATGCGGATGTCCATGACGACTACATCGGGGCGCAGTCGACCGGCGAGCGCCACCGCCTCCTCGCCGTTCTCCGCCTCCCCGACCACCTCGATGTCCTCGATGTCGGCCATGACCATGCGCAGGGCCGTGCGGATGAGCTGCTGGTCGTCGGCGAGGACCACGCGGACCGTCATCGGGCGCCCACCTGGCCCGTGGCCGGGAGCGGAAGGCGGGCGCTCACCCGGAAACCGCCCTCGGGACGCGGGCCCGCGGTGAACTCGCCGTGCAGCAGGGCGGCTCGCTCCCTCATGCCGATGAGACCGAACCCCGTGTCCGTGGTGCTGCCCCTGCCCCGGCCGTCGTCGGTGATCTCGACCGCGATCTCTGTGTCCCGGTGGTCGACGGTCACCCGGCACATGGTCGTCGCCGCGTGCCGCAGGACGTTGGTGATGGACTCCTGGACGATCCGGAACGCGGACAGGTCGATCTCCGGCGGGAGTTGACGCCGCTCGCCGGTCCAGCGGATGTCCACGCGAACCCCTGCCGCGGTCGCCGCAGCGGCCAGCCGGTCCAGGTCGGCCAGCCCCTCGGCGGGGCTCAGCGGCACGGCCCGCGCGATGCGGGACCCGTCCTCGCCGGAAGACGGCGGACTTCCCGTCTCTCCGGTGCCGTGTTCGTGGGACCGGCCCTGCGGGGCCGGTTCGCCGTCGCCACTTGGGCAGTCCGGCGCTTCGGACAGGCCGCCGCGCCCGTCCGGGTACCCCGACGAGCGGGGCCGCTCACCCCCCTCCGTCCCGCCGGCCTGCTCCCCGTGGTCCGCCTGGCGCAGCGCGACGAGCATGCGGCGCAACCCGGCGAGGGTCTCGCGGCCGGCCGTCTCGACCGCCGCCATGGCTTCGCGCGCGGCGTCCGGCTGGGTGTGCGCGACCCGGGCCGCCGCGCCCGCCTGGAGGGCGATGATGCCGATGCTGTGGGCGACCATGTCGTGCATCTCGCGGGCGATGCGCAGGCGTTCGTCGGTGACGGCCTGGGCCGAGGCCCGGATCCGCAGTTGCCCGGCGTGGACACGGGTGCGGTGGGAGGCGTCGCCGAGCAGCCAGGAGACGACGACGGTCAGCGCCACGGTCAGCTCGACGAGGGTGCCGATACCCCAGCCCTGTAACAGCCGTACCGACAGCCAGGCGACCAGGACGGCGAGCGCCATGGCGAGCCCGGTGACCCCGGTGCGGCGGGGGCGGGTGGCCGCGATGAAGTAGAGGGCCACGTCGACGGCCAGGTACTGGGCGAGCTGGATCGCCGCGACGGCGAGGTTGACGGTGAGCAGGGCGGCCGCCGCGAGCAGCAGGGTCAGGGCGGTCAGGGGACGGCGCCCGAGCCAGACGCCGCCGGCCAGGGCCAGGACGCATGCCACGGTGAGGAACAGCAGGCCGTCCCAACGGTAGAACTGGGCGGCGACCAGTTCGTTCGGCCCGCCCTGGCCGGGGAGCCGGATACGCGCGAGGACCGTGAACACGGTGCTGGCGCACCAGGCCAGGGCCACCCAGGCGCCGGGCGGGACACGCTTGAGCGGGGGAAGCGACGGCGTGACATGCATGCGCCCGATCGTAGGCAGGCGGTGCGGCGCGGACATCGGACCGGGGACGTACAACCGAGGTCGACAACGCTCCGGCTCACTCCACGTCGTCCCGCCTCACCCGCCCCCTGGGCCCGGGGGCCGGGACGGCTGTCCGGATCAGTCCCGGGCGCCGAAGCGGCCTACGTACGCGCGCTGCCACGGAGTCTCCACCGCGTGCCGGTCGTAGTGTCCGCGCACGTACGCCACCGCCTCGCGGGGCGGTACGCCGTCGAGGACCGCGACGCAGGCCAGGGCCGTGCCGGTGCGGCCCCGGCCGCCGAAGCAGGCGATCTCGACGCGTTCACCGGCGGCCCGCCGCCAGGCCTTTGTGAGCACCTCGCGGGCCTCCGCCCGGTCGGCGGGCAGCCGGAAGTCCGGCCAGCGCAGCCAGTGGGCCTCCCAGGGGACCGGGGGCGGCTCCTTGCCGAGCAGATACACGGCGTACGTCGGCTCGGGACCTCCGTCGGCCGGAAGCGGGCGGCGCAGTGCCCGGCCCCGGATCAGCCGTCCGGAGGGCAGCGCCAGCACCCCGGCGCCGTCCGGGTCCCAGGTTCCGCCGTCGGAGCCGGTGCCTGATCGCGCGCCGGGTTCGGTTTCGGGTTCGGTTTCGGGTTCGGTTTCGGCCACGGGACCAGCGTAGGCCGGTGCGTGGGGCCTGGAGCCCGGGGTCGGGTGCGGAGGCGAACGGGGTCTTCGGTCAGCTCACGCCGCGGGCGCCCTGGGCGGCGCGGGCCTCGATGCCCCGGAAGTGGTCCGACATCGCGCGCTGGGCGCCCTCGACGTCCCGTACCCGCAGGGCCGTGAGGATGTCGCGGTGGCGGCGGGCCGTCACCTCCGGGGTGATGTCGTCGGTCCAGCCGCGCACCACGGCGACCCTCCGGAACACGGTCCAGAACGCGCCGAGCAACTGGGGAACGAGCGGGTTGCCGAGCGAGGCGTACAGCAACTCATGGAACCGGCTGTCGAGTTCGGGGAAGGACCGGCCGTCGTCGCCCGCCGTCTCCATCTCCGTGACGACGGCTTCGAGCCGGTCCAGCTCCTCCTCGGTCAGCACCTCGGCCACCCGGCTTATCAGCCCCTCCTCCAGCACTTCGCGGACCTGGAGGATCTCGGCCAGCGCCGCGGTCGGATCGTCCGGACGGGCGAGTGTGCGGAAGGTCAGTCCGTCGACGAACGGCGTCATGGACGCCTCACCCACATAGGTGCCGTAGCCGTGCCGGATCTCGACTATGTCGAGCGCCTGAAGGGCCTTGAGCGCCTCACGGACCGAATTGCGGCTCACGCCGAGATCGCTCATCAGCTCGGTCTCGGTGGGCAGCGGCGCACCGGCCCGAAGCCCCTGGTCGAGGATCAACTGCATGACCTCGCGCTGGATCTGGCTGCTCACCCGGCGCTCGGGCCGGCGCCGGTTCCCGGTCTCCTCAGGCATGCGCCGCATCGTACGCTCGCTGGACATCGGACGTCCCACCTCCGGGCTGATTAAACGCCAAGTTCG
This sequence comes from Streptomyces sp. NBC_00659, assembly GCF_036226925.1. Lineage (NCBI taxonomy): Bacteria > Bacillati > Actinomycetota > Actinomycetes > Kitasatosporales > Streptomycetaceae > Streptomyces > Streptomyces sp. NBC_00659. Next base: position 3,395,122 of record NZ_CP109031.1, read on the forward strand.
GCCAACTGCCCTGTTTCATACCGCCATTGGTCGCACCTGTGGAAGATACGCCATTCGTGTGCGGGCCCTTGACCCTCTCCGCGCCCCCTCCTATGGTCGCGCTGCCCCCCATGACGTAGGACGTCGTATCTCCTGCTTCCCGGGCCGGCCGCACCGACCGCTCCACCGCCTCACCGGACCGCTCAACTGGACCACTCCTTGCTGGAGGAACCGTGCGCGACGTGAACCGCACTCCGGCGCCGCACCGCCGGTCGTTCCTGAAGTACACCGGGGCCCTGGGCGCGGCCGCCGCCCTCTCCTCGTCCCTGTCCGCCTGCTCGTCGGGGCCGGAGTCCACGAACGACACCGGCGGCTCGGGCGGCGGACAGAACGCCACCCTGACGGCCGTGATCGGCTACGGGAACGACGGAAGCTGGGATCCGACGCAGACCGCGTCGGCCTTCTGCATGGCCGCCAACAACCACATCTACGAAGGCCTGCTCGACACCGACCCGATCTCCCGCGAGCCCTACGCCGCGCTCGCCACCCAGGTACCCGCCGACCTCACCGGCACGTCCTGGAAGTTCACGCTGCGCGCCGGTGCCACGTTCCACGACGGGAAGCCCGTCACCGCCGACGACGTGGTCTTCGTCTTCGACCGGATCCTCGATCCGAAGACCCAGACGCTCGCCAAGGGCTTCTTCGCGAGCTGGCTGAAGGAAGTCCGCAGGATCGACGCGCAGAACGTCGAGCTGGTCCTCAAGTTCCCCTTCCCGGAAGGGGTCTCCCGGCTCACCCTGGCGAAGATCATGCCCAAGCACGTCTTCTCGCAGCCGGGCGCCTGGGACGACGCGATCAAGGGCAAGGCGATCGGTTCGGGACCGTACCGGCAGACCGCGCACCACCCGAAGTCCAACACGACCTTCGAGGCGTTCGCCGCCTACAACGGGCCCCGCAAGCCCGCGTTCAAGAAGATGAACTGGCTGACCATAGTGGACGCCGCGCCCCGCGTCGCGAAGATCTCCGGGGCGAGCGCCGGGGCCCAGATCGCCGACAACGTCCCGTACGCCAACATCACGCGGCTCCGCGAGGGCGGCATGACCGTCCAGGGCGGCGCCGGCATGAACAACCTGTTCCTGATGTTCAACACCCGGCACAAGCCGTTCGACGACGTGCGCGTCCGGCAGGCGCTGCGCTACGCCATCGACACCGACAAGATGGTCGAGGTCGCGCTCAAGGGGCACGGGAAGCCGTCGAGTTCCTTCCTCAACGAGGCCAACCCCTCCTACCGGCCGGCGAAGACCGTCTACGCCTACGACCCGGAGAAGGCGAAGAAGCTCCTGAAGGAGGCCGGGGTCAAGGGGCTGAAGATCGAGATCCTGTCGGTGAACGTGAGCTGGATCGTCGACTGCCTGCCGACCGTCAAGGCGTCCTGGGACGCGATCGGCGTGCAGACGACGCTGGCCCCGCAGGAGACCACGGCCGTGTTCACCAAGATGGACCAGAAGCAGGACTACCAGGTCGTCGCCGCCGCCTCGAACCCCAACCAGTTCGGCCTCGACGCCGACCTGATCATGCACTACAACTACGGCCCCCAGAACCTCTGGATGGGCTACGCCCGCTGGGCCGGTGACCCGGTCGCCAAGCAGCTCTTCAAGGACATGGACCGGGCGACCCAGGAACCGGACGCCGACAGGAAGAAGGCGATGATCCAGGACTACATCGACGTCGTCGCCGAACAGGCCGTGCTCTACCCGGTCGTGCACAACGAGCTGATGACGGCGTGGAATCCGCGCCGGCTCGCGGGGATAAGGCCTCAGCCCTATCCGGGCATCAACCTGCTGCAAGCCAAGTGGGTCTAGGCGACAAGGGAGTTCGTACGTGGTCGCCATCGTCAGGATCCTGCTGCGCCGCGTCGCGCTGCTCGTGCCGCTGATGCTCGGGATCGTCCTGTTCGTCTTCCTGGTGATGCGGTTCTCGGACGTCGACCCGGCGTCCGCGTTCTTCCAGGGCGCCAACCCGACCCCGCAGCAGCTCCACGACTTCAGGGAACGCAACGGACTGCTCGACCCCCTGCCCGTGCGCTACTTCGACTTCGTGGGTGACCTGCTGCACGGCGACATGGGCACCAGCGCGCTGACCAGGGCGCCGGTCGTCGAACAGGTCACCACCGCGCTGCCGCTCACGCTCCAGCTCACCTTCCTGGGGCTCGGCATCGCGGTGGTGCTGGCGCTCCTCGGCGGGGTCACGGCCGCGATCCACCGCGACCGGCTGCCCGACCAGATCATCCGGGTGGTGTCCCTGACCGGGGTCGCCGCACCGGGCTTCTGGCTGGCCCTGCTGATGATCCAGTACCTCGCCGTCGACCAGGGCTGGTTCCCGACCGGCGGCTACATCAACCCGGCCGACTCGCTGACCGGCTGGCTGAAGACCATGGCACTGCCCGCGCTCGCGCTCTCCCTGCCGGTCGCGGCCCAGCTCACCCGGATCGTCCGGACGTCCGTGGTCGAGGAGCTCGACAAGGACTACGTGCGCACCGCGATCGGCAGCGGGCTGCCGCCCCGGGTGGTCGTCGGCCGCAACGTCCTGCGCAACGCCCTGATGAACCCGCTCACCGTGCTGGGCCTGCGCGTGGGCTATCTGCTGGGCGGCGCGGTCGTCATCGAGACGATCTTCTCGCTGCCCGGCATGGGCAAGCTGATGATCGACGCCGTGCAGAACGGGGACCCGGCCGTCGTGCAGGGCGTCGTGCTGACCACGGCCATCGGCTTCGTGGTCGTGAACCTCGTCATCGACATCCTGTATCTGCTGGTCAACCCACGGCTGAGGGAGGCGACCTGATGTTCACGCGGAAGGATCTCGCGGGGGCCCTCGCCCGGCCCGGCGTCCGGCTGCGGGGCTGGCGCAGGCTGCCGCCGCTGTCGAGGATCGCGGTCGGCTTCCTGGCCGTGGTGCTCGTGGTGGCGGTGTTCGCCCCGCTGCTCGCCCCGCACGACCCGCTCGACCAGCAACCGCAGGCGGACGGCACCGGGCATCCCTCGGCGGACCACTGGATGGGGCAGGACAGCCTCGGCCGGGACATCCTCAGCCGGCTGATGTACGGGGCGCGCTGGTCCCTGGCCATCGGTCTCGGCGCCACCGCCCTGGCCCTGGTCGTGGGAGCACTGCTCGGTGCCCTCGCCGCGACCTCGCGGAAGGCGGTCGACGAGACGCTGATGCGCTGTCTGGACGTGGTGATGGCGTTCCCCGGCATCGCGCTCGCCGCCGTTCTCGTCGCCGTGTTCGGCGGCGGCATCACCGTACTGATCTGCGCGATCGCGTTCCTGTTCACCCCGCCCGTCGCCCGGGTCGTGCGGGCGAACGTCCTCGACCAGTACGGCGAGGACTACGTCACCGCCGAGCAGGTGATCGGCGCCCGCACCCCGCACATCGTGCTGCGGCACGTGGCCGTCAACTGCGCGGCCCCGGTCCTGGTGTTCTGCACCGTTCAGGTCGCCGAGGCCATCGTGTTCGAGGCCTCGCTGTCGTTCATCGGCGCGGGCGTGCGGCCCCCGGACCCGTCCTGGGGCAGTGTCATCGCCGACGGCAAGAACATGGTGCTGACCGGCGGCTGGTGGGCCACCGTCTTCCCCGGCCTGCTGATGCTGGTCACCGTGCTGTCGCTGAACATCCTCTCCGAGGGTGTCTCCGACGCGTGGGCCGCGCCGGCCGCCCGCGAGGTGTCCGTACCTCCCGCCGAGGACCGGCTGGAAGCCCCGGAGCCGGGCAGCGGCACGGTCGTCGAACTGCCGGGACTGGCACAGGCCGCGGCCCGGCTGCGCGCCCGGGCCCGCCCGCCGGTCACGGACGGGCAGCCCGTTCTCGCCGTCGAGCGGCTGGCCATCGGCTTCGACGAACGGCACGGCGGGGTGGACATCGTCGACGGCATCAGCTTCGAGGTGTATCCCGGCGAAGTCCTGGGCCTGGTGGGCGAGTCGGGCTGCGGGAAGTCGCTGACGGCCCTGACGGTGATGGGCCTGGAACCGAAGGGCGCCCGGGTGCGCGGCCAGGTCCGGTTCCGTCAGCGGCAGTTGGTCGGCGAGCCCATGCGGGTCCGGCGCCGGCTGCTGGGCCACGAGATGGCGATGGTCTACCAGGACGCGCTGTCGTCCCTGAACCCGGCGATGACGATCAGGGCACAGCTCAAGCAGGTGATACGGCGCGGCGGCAGGCGCACGGCGGCCGAACTGCTCGCCCTGGTCGGCCTCGATCCCGAGCGGACCCTGCGCAGTTACCCCCACGAACTCTCCGGAGGACAGCGCCAGCGCGTCCTGATCGCGATGGCGTTGTCCCGCGAGCCCGCGCTGATCGTCGCGGACGAACCGACGACGGCCCTGGACGTGACGGTCCAGGCACAGATCATGGAGCTGCTGCTGCGACTGCGGGCGGAACTGGACTTCGCCCTGGTCCTCGTCTCGCACGACCTCGCGCTGATCTCGGCGGTCACCGACCGGGTGGTCGTGATGTACGGCGGCCAGATCGTGGAGACGGGGGTGACGGCGGACCTGGTGGAGTCCCCGGCCCACCACTACACGCGCGGCCTGCTCGGCAGCGTCCTGTCCCTGGAGTCGGCGGCCGAGCGCATGACGCAGATCAAGGGGGTCGTCCCCTCCCCCGCCGACTTCCCGGCCGGCTGCCGGTTCGCCGACCGGTGTCCGATGGCGGACGACGTGTGCCGGACTACGGCGCCGGACCTCGTCGGCACGCACACGCACACGGCGGCCTGCCACCACCCGGCCGTCGACCTGGTGACCGCGGAGAGCGAGGCCGTGACGTGAGGATTCCGCCCGACGTGAGGATTCCGCCGACGGCGACCGAGGCCGTCACATGACCGCGCCGGTGCGGGAGGCCGGGGACCGCCGGACGGACGCGATCGTCCGGCTCACCGACGCGCATGTCGTCCACAAGGCGCGCAGCGGCGGTGTGTTCACCCGGGACCGGGTGTACGCGCTGACGGGCGCCGATCTCACCGTCGCGCCCGGCGAGACGGTCGGCGTCGTCGGCGAGTCGGGCTGCGGCAAGTCGACGCTCGCGAAGGTGCTGGTGGGGGTGCAGCGGCCGACCTCCGGCACGGTGACCTTCCGCGGCCGCGACCTGTGGTCCATGAAGCCGGACGAGCGGCGCACGGCCGTCGGCGCGAGCACAGGCATGATCTTCCAGGATCCCTCGACCGCCCTGAACCGCCGGCTGCCCGTGAGCCGGATCCTGCGCGACCCGCTGGATGTGCACCGGCGCGGCACGGCGGCCGAACGGGCCGAACGGGTCAAGGAGCTGATGTCCCTGGTAGGCCTGCCCCGGGCGCTCGCGGACGCCCTGCCCGGCCAGCTCTCCGGCGGTCAGCGCCAGCGGGTGGCGATCGCCCGCGCCCTGGCCCTGGACCCCGGCCTGGTGGTGGCCGACGAGCCGACGAGCGCGCTGGACGTGTCGGTGCGCGCGCAGATCCTCAATCTCCTGCTCGATCTGAGGGAACGCCTGGGCCTCGCCCTGGTGTTCGTGTCCCACGACATCCAGACGGTCCGCCGGATGAGCGACCGGGTGATCACGATGTACCTCGGCCGGATCGTGGAGGAGTCCCCGGCCGACGAGGTCACCGACCGCTCCCGTCACCCGTACACCCGGGCGCTGTTCTCGGCGACTCCGGGGCTGCTGGATCCGATCGAGCCGATTCCGCTGACCGGGCCGGTCCCCTCGGCGACGCGCCCGCCGAGCGGCTGCCCGTTCCGTACCCGCTGCTGGAAGGCGGACGGGGAGTGCGCGACCCGGATGCCGGAGTTCACGGCCGCGTCGGCGCCCGGCCACCGCTTCCGGTGTCACCATCCTGTCGAGGAGGGCCGGTCGACGCGCGCCCTGGTCGCGCAGGCCGAGGGCGCCGCGGAGGCCGCCGCCCTGGCCGACGTTCCGTTCCAGCAGCACATCAGGGAGCCTTGATGACCTTCCCCGCCCCGCTGACCGGTGTCGTACCGCCCGTCTGCACGCCCCTGACACCGGACCGCGAGGTGGACGTCCCGTCGCTCACCCGGCTGATCGACCATCTGGTGGACGGCGGGGTGCACGGTCTGTTCGTCCTCGGCTCGACGTCCGAGGTGGCCTATCTGACGGACGCGCAGCGCAGGCTGGTGGTGGAGACGGCGGCGGGGCACGTCGCCGGTCAGCTCCCCGTCCTGGCCGGTGCGATCGACATGACGACGCCGCGCGTCCTGGACCACGCGCACACCGCTGGCGACGCGGGCGCGGATGCGGTCGTCGTCACGGCCCCCTTCTACACCCGCACCCATCCCGCGGAGGTCGACCGCCACTTCCGCCTCGTCGCCGCCCGCGCGTCGCTCCCCGTGTTCGCGTACGACCTGCCGGCCTCCGTCCACACCAAGCTGAGCCCCGAACTGGTCCTCGGACTCGCCGCCGACGGTGTCCTGGCCGGTCTCAAGGACTCCAGCGGCGACCTCGGCGCCTTCCGCACGGTCGTCACCGGCGCTCGTACGCACCCCGGTATCGACGGCTTCAGCACCCTCACCGGCTCCGAGGTGGTCGTCGACTCGGCGCTGGCCCTGGGTGCGGACGGCGTGGTCCCCGGCCTGGCCAATGTGGACCCGGCGGGCTACGTACGGCTGTACGAGCTGTGCGCGGCGGGCGACTGGCAGCGGGCGCGGGCGGAGCAGGAGCGGCTGTGCGAGCTGTTCGCCATGGTGGGCGTCGGCGACCCGGCCCGGATGGGCGGCAGCTCCTCGGCCCTCGGCGCCTTCAAGGCCGCGCTGTCCCTGCGGGGCGTCATCGCCTGCCCCGCGACGGCGGAACCCCAGGTGCCGCTGTCGCAGGGCGAGGTGGAGCGGGTCGGGAAGTACCTGGCGTCGGCGGGACTCCTCTAGGACCTGTCCGGGGCCGGACAGCACTACCCCAGCAGTCCGCTCACCGGCAGGCGCCGGAACTCGATGGTCTCGTACGGTCCCGCGACGCCCGTCTCGTAGAGGATGCCGACCCGGAAGGCGCCGAGCTGGACGAGGTCCGAGTAGGCGGCCCGCTGCGTGGACAGGGTGGTCGCCTTCACGAAGGCCGCGCCGCCGGTCGTGCTGCGCCAGACGGCCATGGACTGGCGGACGGTGGGGACGGAGGGACCGGAGAAGAGGAGCGGGGCGAAGCGGCCGGTCAACTGGAGGACACTGCCCTGGACGACGGGGACGTCGTCCAGGGCGGGCTGGACGGCGAAGGGGCGGTCCAGGGTTTCGGCGCCGTCGCTGGAGTAGGAGTCGAGGCGGTTGCCGGTACTCGCGCCGTTCTGGTCGCGCGAGGTGAAGTAGAGCCGTCCGTCGGGGAGTTCGGCCACCGAGCTCTCGTTGGCGTTGTCGAGCCCGTCGTAGGAGTCGTCGACGAAGCCGAGCCGCCAGGTGAGCCCGCCGTCGTCGCTGTAGAGCGCGTGCGCCCCGTAGTACCTGGACTCCTGGCCGGTGTCGGCGGACCCGGCGGGCGGGGCGGCGGAGTGGTTGGCGGGCACGACCAGGCGCCCCGCGTGGGGTCCGTGGCGCAGGGCGATCGCGTGGCCGGGCCCGGTGGCGTACCAGCGCCAGTCCGGCAGCTTCGCCTGGTCCGTGATGTCCCGCGGGTCGGTGAAGTGCCGCCCGTCGTCCCGGCTGGTCTGGACGAAGACGCGTCGGCTCTGCTCCGCCGTGACCTCGCCGCGCATGATCTGCGCCTCGGTCACCGCACCGCTGTTGTAGGACGTGAGCAGGACGATCCGGCCGGTCCGGCGGTCCACCACCGGCGCGGGGTTGCCCCGGGTGTCGCCGCCGCCCGACGCGACGACCTGGAGCGGGCTCCAGGTGCAGCCGCTGTCGAACGAACGCCTGAGGACGACATCGATGTTCCCCGTGTCACCGGCGCCGCTGTGCCGCCCCTCGGCGAAGGCGAGCAGCGTACCGGCCCTGGTCGTGACGGTCGCCGGGATGCGGTACGTGTCGTAGCCGTCCTGGCCCGCGGTGTACGGGACGGAGGAGGTGCAGACCCCGCCGGCCAGGGGCGCGGCCGAGGCGGTGCCGCCGGTGGCGGTGAGGGTCGTGAGCGTCGTGAGGGTGGTGAGGAGTCCGGTGGCGGCGAACGCGACCATGCGGCTCATGCTGGCCATGACACTCCCTGGACTACGTCGACTGCATGACTGCGTCGACTGCATCGGAGATGGAACATGGAACATGGGACGTGGGATGTCCCGGTGAACCTAATGTGCCCCGGGAGCCGCGGCAATACCCGTGTTCTCACGGCATGCTGAGGTGACGTCAGTTCGTCGCACCACGCTGTGGGCGGCCCCCGCCGGGTCAGGTGCGGCCGGTGTCTCCCGGGGCCACCAGGCCCGACTCGTACGCCACGATGACGAGCTGGGTCCGGTCGCGGGCGCCGAGCTTGCCCATGATGCGGCTGACATGGGTCTTCGCGGTGAGCGGACTGAGCCCCAACACCGCCGCGATCTCGGTGTTGTTGAGGCCTCGCGCGACCAGGGTGAGCACCTCGCGCTCGCGCTCGGAGAGTCCCTCGGGGCCGCCCACCGCGAGCGCGGGGACCGAGGGGGTGCGCAGGAAACGGGCGACCAGGCGGGCGGTGGGGCCCGGAGAGAGCAGCGCGTCCCCGGCGGCCACCGTGCGGATCGCGTCGAGGAGTTCGGCGGGCCGGGTGTCCTTGACCAGGAAGCCGGAGGCGCCCGCGCGCAGCGCCTCCACGATGTGCTCGTCGGTGTCGTACGTGGTGAGGACGAGCACCCTGACTCCGGCCAGGCTCTCGTCGGCCGCGATGAGCCGGGTCGCCTCGATGCCGTCCAGGTCGGGCATACGGATGTCCATCACGATCAGGTCGGCCCGCTCGCTGCGCGCCAGCTCGACGGCCTGCCGCCCGGTGGCCGCCTGCCCGACCACCTCCATGTCCCGCGCCGACTCCACGAGCATGGCGAACGCGGCCCGCACGAGGTTCTGGTCATCGGCGAGGATCACGCGGATGGTCATCGGGGCTCGCCCCTTCCGGGCTCGGACACGGCTACGGAATCGAGTCCGGAGCCGCGTACGTCATCGGCATCCCGTACGTCCTCGGAAGCGCCCGGCGCTCCGAGCCGGTCCTCGCTGTCCGCCGCCGTCCGCTGCTCCGGCACCGTCGTACCCAAGGGCAGTACCGCCACCACCGCGAATCCGCCTTCCTCCCGCGTCCCGGTCTCCACGGTGCCGCCCACACTGCGGGCCCGCTCCCGCATCCCCACCAGGCCGAAGCCGGGCGGGCCGCCCGCGTCGCCGATGCCGTCGTCCGTGACCGTCACGCGCAGGGCCCAGCCGTCCGTGCTCAGGTCCACCCGGACGCCCACCCCGGGACCCGCGTGCCGTACCGCGTTGGTCAGCGCTTCCTGGACGATGCGGTAGGCGGCGGCGCCCACGGCGGAGGGAACGCCGTCCGCCCGTAGCGCGGTCGGCGTCTCCACCCTGGCGCCCGCCGAACGGGCCGCCGCCACCAGATCGGGTACCCCGTCGAGGCCGGGCAGGGGCCCCCGCCCGTCGCTGCCGCCGTGCTCGGAGTCGCGCAGCACCTCCAGCGTGGACCGCAGTTCGCCGCGCGCGCTCCGGCAGGTCTCGGAGATGTCGTCGAGGGCTTCGGCGACGGCCTTGCGGTCGAGGCGGTCGGGGTCGGCGGCCAGGACGTGCGCGGCGACGGAGGTCTGCACGCCGATCAGGGTGATGCTGTGGGCGAGCAGGTCGTGCAGGTCCCGGGCGATGCGCAGGCGTTCCTCGGCGACCCGGCGGCGGGCCTCCTCCTCCCGGGTGCGCTCGGCCCGCTCGGCGCGTTCGACGACCGAGGCGAAGTACTGACCGTGCACCCGGACGTAAACACCGAGCACGATCAACGCGACGATCCAGCCGGTGATGCGCAGCGCCTCGGCACCCTCGGAGGCGCCCTGCCCGAACTTGACCGCGAGCATGATGCCGATGACACCGGCGCCGATGACCAGGGAACGCAGCGGGCGCCCCGTGACGGCGACGGTGAACAGCGCGGTCATCGAGACGAGCAGCGGCGCTTCGTGGTCGAAGTCGAGCGCGTGGTACGGCCCTACGCAGGCGACGAGCGCGAGGAACGCGGCGAGCGGGGCGCGCCGCCGCCAGACCACCGCGACGTGCGCGGCGATCAGCAGGGTCCAGCCGAGCGCGTCCGGTCGCCGGCCGTCCATGGGCACGGTGAGCGCCACGGTGACATCGGCGATCAGCAGCACACCGGCGAGGAACGCGTCCTGGCGCAGGACCCGCGCCGGGTCGACGTTCCCCCGGTGTCCGAAGCCGGTGAGGTGCAGCATGCGTTTGACGTCCACCGCTTCGTCCTCCGTGAGGGGGCGCCCCTCCGGGAGAGAGGGGCGCCCGATGTCCGTTGTCTGCGCAGGGGGCTGCCGGACCGCTCAGCCTACGGCGACGGGCTCCTGCTTCCCGGCCGCCTCGGTGTCCGGCTCGCGCGAGAGGCCGCCCGGCCACCACATCTTCCGCCCCAGCGCCACGCTCGCGCTGGTCACCAGGTACGTACGGACGAGGAAGGTGTCCAGCAGTACGCCGACCGAGATGACGAAGCCGAGCTCGACGAGCTGGAGGAGCCCCATGTTGGTGAGCACCGCGAAGGTGGCCGCGAGGACGAGGCCGGCCGAGGCGATCACGCCCCCGGTGGTGCGCAGCGCGGTGAGCGCGGCGGCGGCCGGTTCGGCTCCGGAGAGGGATTCCTCCCGCATCCGGTGCATGAGGAAGATTCCGTAGTCGACGCCGAGGGCGACCAGGAACACGAAGGACAGCAGGCCGAGGCCGGGATCGGTGCCATCGAACCCGAACAGCGGGCCGAAGACGAGGCCGCCGATGCCGAGTGCCGCTCCCCACACCGCGATGACGGCGGCGACGAGCAGCAGCGGCGCCACGAGCGAGCGCAGCAGCAGGACCAGGATCAGCAGCACCGAGACGAGCACGATCGGGACGACGACGAGCCGGTCGCGGGCGTTGGTGTCCTGGAGGTCGATCTGCTCGGCGCTCGGGCCGCCGACGTACGATCCGCGGAGGTCCGCCCGCAGGGACTTGATCGTGGCGGTCTCGGCCGCCGACTGCGGGGCGCCGCGCGCGATGACGGAGATCTCCGTCCAGCCTCCGCCGCTGCGTCCGCGTTCGGCGCTCGCGACACCGGCGTGCCCGCGGGTGGCGGACAGCGTCGTGTCCGCCCGTCCGGTCGGGGTGATCACGGTGATCGGCTGGGTGCCCCGCCCCGGGTAGGCGCGGGCGAGCGTCTCCATGGCGGTGACCGAGTCGGGCCGGTGGGCGAAGGAGTCCTGCTGCTTGAGCGGTCCCGGCAGGTTCAGGGTGCCGAGGGCGAGCGCCCCGAGCAGGGCCGCTCCGCTCGCCAGGACGACGAGCGGCCTGCGTCCGGCCGAGGACCCCATCGCGGCGAACAGGCTCCGCCGCTGCCTGGGCTCGGCGCCGTGGACGGGAACGAGCGGCCAGAACACCCGGCGCCCGAGCAGGACGAGTACGGCGGGCAGCAGGGTCAGCATGGCGACGAGGGCGCAGAGCACCCCGACGGTGCCCGTCGGGCCCATGCCCCGGCTGCTGTTGAGGTCGGCCGCGAGCAGGCACAGCAGTCCGGCGGCGACCGTGCCGGAGGAGGCGAGCACGGCGGGCCCGCAGCCGCGCAGGGCCTCCTTCATGGCGTCGTAGGGCCGTTCCACGCGCCGCAGTTCCTCCCGGTAGCGGGAGATGATCAGCAGGGCGTAGTCGGTTCCGGCGCCGAAGACGAGGATCGTCATCACGCCCGAGCTCTGGCCGGAGACGCTGGTGCCGAACGCCTGGTGGAGTCCGTAGGCGACGCCCATCGACAGATAGTCGGCGACGCCGGCGACGGCGAGCGGTACGAGCCACAGCAGCGGGCTGCGGTAGATGAGGATCAGCAGGATCGCCACCACGGCGACGGTGGTGTAGAGCAGCGGTCCGCCGAGCGAGTCGTACACCTCGCCCGCGTCGGTGGCCAGGGCGCCGGGACCGCCGACGACGACGTTCATCCCGTCCGTCGGCCGGGCCACGTCGCGGACGTCGTTCACGAACGCGTCGCGCTTCTTCTCGTCGGTGCCGGGCGCGGTGCTGGCGACCGGGTACATCAGGGTGCTGCCGTCGTCGGACGGCACGGCACGAGGGGTGCCGGTGAGCGGGTTCGCCCGGGTGATCGCGGCGACCTGGCGGGCCGCGGTGTCCCGGTCGGCCGGACGGAGCCCCCCGTCGCGGTGGTAGACGAGCACCAGCTCGGTGGTCTCGCCGCCGGGCAGCCGGTCCTCGGTCTTCGCGACCCGGGTGGAGTCGGCGCTCGACGGCAGATAGTCGACGGCACGGTCGTGCTGCACGTCCGACAGCTTCGCCGCGAACGGGCCGACCACGGCCAGCAGCCCGATCCACAGCGCGAGCACCGCCCACGGCACGGCGCGTCGGCGTGACCGCGTACTTGTCTCCCCAGCCCCCATGGACAGGGCCTCCCTTCGCTCCGGTTGTCTGTTTTCCGTGTTCCAGACTTCCGGACCGGGAGATCCCTTTCGTCGCTCGAAGGACCGAGCCGGGCCCTACTGCGCCGGGTGTGCCGGGGCTGTCGTTACTCCCTGGGGAGTAGTGCGGCGGAGGGCGTCTACGACGGTGTCCGCGCCGTTGCCAGGAGGCGGGTCACGTCGTCCGAGCAGATCGTCAGGGCCGCGCCGACGGTGGCGAGGACGTCCCGTTCGGCGGGGGTGTAGGGGCCGTCGGCGAGGGCGATGCGGGCGCCCTGGAGGAGGATGGCCTCGCGGCCGGCCGGGGCGAGGTGCGGGGCCAGCGGGTCCAGGGCCTCGTGGAGCTCTATGGCCAGGCTCGCTCCGCAGGGCTCGCCGAAGAAGCGGCCCGTGTCGGCGGCGAGGGCGTCGACGAGGGCGCCGAGCTGGTCCTCGGTGCAGTCGTCGAAGCCGGCCGAGCGGACGGTCGCGGCGGCGGTCTCCAGGGACGCGCGGGCGCAGCCGCCGCCCGCCGCGAGGACCGCGAGGGCGACGGTGTGGACGGCGTCGCGGAGCATCGCGGAGAAGCGGGTGGTGGTGGGGTGGTCGAGGACGTCGGCGCCGTAGTGGCTGCTGCAGGCCGCGCACTCGACTACGGGCCCCGTCTCGCCGCGCGGGAGGACGGGGACACCCAGAAGGGTGAAGCGGCGCCGGCCGGTGAGCCGCTGATAGTTGCGGTCGCCCCCGCAGCCGGGGCAGAAGAACTCCCCGTCGCCGACGGTGCTCCACGCCGTACGGGTGCCCAGGATGCGGGGAACCTGAACTGCACGACCGTTTCGTCCCCATCCTGGCAGCACGTCGCACACCTCCGTAACGCCACGGCAACATCGCCGCGCTGGCGTGATGTTAGCCACATTGTTGAGGTGTAGTCAGTACCTGGGACGAGACCTGCTCGTGACCTGCACATGGATTGGCCGGGATACGACCGGGCCCCGCCCGCCTCGAAAGGCGGACGGGGCCGGAAAGAACCAGGTGAAAGAGGTCAGCGGGCCGCGCGGTTGACGGCGGAGACGACGGCCTTCAGCGAGGCACGTGTCGTATTCGCGTCGATGCCGATTCCCCACAGGACCTTGTCGCCGATCGCGCACTCGATGTAGGAGGCGGCCTGCGCGGAGGCTCCCTCGCTCATCGTGTGCTCCTGGTAGTCCAGCAGGCGTACGTCGACGCCGATGGACTGCAGGGCGTCGAAGAAGGCGGAGATCGGACCGTTGCCGGTACCGCTCAGGACGGTGTCCGTGCCGTCGACCGTGGCCTCGACGGTCAGGGTGTCGACGCCGTCCTTGTCCGTGGTGGACTGGCCGGTCCTGACCTGGATACGACCCCACGGGTTCCCGGGGTTGGGCAGGAACTCGTCCTGGAAGGTCGCCCAGATGTCCTTCGGCGTGACCTCGCCGCCCTCGGCGTCCGTCTTGGCCTGGATGATCTTCGAGAACTCGATCTGCATCCGGCGCGGCAGGTCCAGCTTGTGGTCGTTCTTCAGGACGTACGCGATACCGCCCTTGCCCGACTGCGAGTTGACCCGGATGACGGCCTCGTAGGAGCGGCCGACGTCCTTCGGGTCGATGGGCAGGTACGGGACGGCCCACTCGATGTCGTCGACGGTGACGCCCTTGGCGGCCGCGTCGGCCTCCATCGCGTCGAAGCCCTTCTTGATGGCGTCCTGGTGGGAGCCGGAGAAGGACGTGTAGACCAGGTCGCCCACGTACGGGTGGCGCGCGTGGACCTCCATCTGGTTGCAGTACTCCCACGTACGGCGGATCTCGTCGATGTCGGAGAAGTCGATCTGCGGGTCGACGCCCTGCGAGAACAGGTTCATGCCCAGGGTGACCAGGTCGACGTTGCCGGTGCGCTCGCCCTGGCCGAACAGGCAGCCCTCGACGCGGTCGGCGCCGGCCATCAGGGCCAGTTCGGCGGCGGCGACGGCGGTGCCGCGGTCGTTGTGGGGGTGGATCGACAGGCACACGTACTCGCGGCGGGACAGGTGACGGCCCATCCACTCGAAGCGGTCCGCGTGCGTGGAGGGGGTCGAACGCTCCACCGTGGCGGGCAGGTTGAGGATGATCTCGCGGCCCGGACCGGGCAGCCAGACGTCCATGACCGCCTCGCAGACCTCCAGGGCGAAGTCCAGCTCGGTGTCGGTGAAGATCTCGGGGCTGTACTGGTACCCGAACTCGGTCTCGGGACCCAGCAGCTTCTCCGCGTACTCGACGACCAGACGCGTGCCGTCGACGGCGATCTGCTTGATGTCGTCCTTGGAGCCGCGGAAGACGACGCGGCGGAAGACCGGGGCGGTCGCGTTGTACAGGTGCACGTTGGCGCGCTTGGCGCCCTTCAGCGACTCGACGGTCCGCTCGATCAGGTCCTCGCGGGCCTGGGTCAGTACGGAGATCGTGACGTCGTCCGGGATCGCGGTCTCGTCCTCGATGATCGAGCGGACGAAGTCGAAGTCCGTCTGGCCCGACGCCGGGAAGCCGACCTCGATCTCCTTGTAGCCCATCTTGACCAGCAGGTCGAACATCTCGCGCTTGCGCGCGGGCGACATGGGGTCGATCAGTGCCTGGTTGCCGTCGCGCAGATCCGTGGAGAGCCAGCGGGGGGCGACCGTGATCCGGTTGTTCGGCCAGTCGCGGTCGGGGATGTCGACCTGGTCGTACCGGCCGTACTTGTGGACCGGCATCGACGTGGGCCGCTGACGGTTGGCGCGGGTCTGCTCGCTGCTGTGGCTGTTCGCCATGATGCGTGGGCTCCTCAGGATGTCCGAAAGGACGGCCGACGGCGCAACGCCAGACTCCGCGGGGAGGGGGTCGGCCTCGACTACAGGCCCTCGCCGCGGCAGCTAAGGAGAAGCAGCCCGAAACGCATGATGCTCCGCAGCCTAGCGGAGCCGCGCTCCGTACGGAGGGCTGTATCAGTATGCGGGATCACGCGCCCCGAAAGGGACAAAACGTGCGCCATACCACTTCCAGCCGGAATCTCCGGCTCCTTATCCCCCCATTTCACCAATCATGGTTGCACGTAGTGACATACACATCACTCAGTGCAAGGGTGCCGGGCATGACGACCAACGGGGGCTTCGAGCCCGTCCACTGCACCATCGTTCCGCCCCATGTCCTCGACCGGCTCGCCCGGCACGAGGACCCCGCGCTCTCCGGTCCCGCGCGCCAGACCCTGGAGCGCGACGCCTACGAGCGCACCCACCGCCGGCTGACCACCGTCATCGGCGCGCCCGCCGTCGCCCCGCCCGCGGGCGCCCCCGACAACGCGCCGCACCGCACGATCTACGACGCCCGCCACCGCCAGGACCTCCCGGGCAAGAAGGTCCGCGGCGAGGGCGACAAGCCGGGCAAGGACGCCACGGTCAACCGCGCCTACGCCGGCCTCGGCGCGACCTTCGACCTCTACCTCAACGCCTACGGGCGCACCTCGATCAACGGTGAGGGCCTGCCGCTCGACGCCACCGTGCACTTCGACAGGGACTACAACAACGCCTTCTGGAACGGCGAGCAGATGGTGTTCGGCGACGGCGACGGCGAGATCTTCCTCGACTTCACCCTCCCGGTCGACGTCATCGGCCACGAGCTGACCCACGGCGTCACCCAGTACACGGCGAACCTCACCTACTACGGCCAGCCGGGCGCCCTGAACGAGTCCATGTCGGACGTCTTCGGCTCGCTGATCAAGCAGTACACGCTCGGCCAGACCGCGGGCGAGGCCGACTGGCTGATCGGCGCCGGGCTGCTCGCCTCGCGGGTCACCGGCACCGCCCTGCGCTCCATGAAGGCGCCGGGCACCGCGTACGACGACGACGTGCTCGGCAGGGACCCGCAGCCCGGGACGATGGACGGCTATGTCAGCACCGGCCGGGACAACGGCGGCGTCCACATCAACTCCGGCATCCCCAACCACGCCTTCTACCTCGTCGCCCAGGCCCTCGGCGGCCACGCGTGGGAGCGGGCCGGACAGATCTGGTACGACGTGCTGACCGGAGGGGAGCTGCCGGAGCAGGCCCTCTTCTCGGACTTCGCGCGGCTCACGCTCGCCGCCGCCCGGACCCGGTACAACGAGGGGGAGGAACTGCAGGCGGTGACGAAGGCCTGGGAACAGGTCGGAGTGCCGTCCGCGTAGGCCCGGCGGAAAGCGTCACGGCCCCGGGCGCCCGACTCGTACCAGAGAGGACCCCATGCGTATCGAAGTGCGGCGTACGGGCGGGTTCGCGGGCATCGAGCGCCGTGCCGGGGTGGACACCTCGGCACGGCCCGACGCCCCCGAGTGGCACGCCCTGGCCCAGCGGGCACTCGCCGCCGGACGGAACACGCCCCCGGCCGGCGTCCCGGACGGCTTCCACTACGAGATCACCGTGGACGGCAGGACCGTCCACGCCGCCGACCCGGTACTCACGGAGGACCAGCGCGAGCTGATCTCCCGCGTATTGAAGGAGGGGGCCTGAAGAAGGGGGCCTGAAGAAGGGGGCCTGAAGGGGCGTGACGAGGGATGTCCCGGGGCGGTGAGTGAACGGCGGCCGCGGGTTCACGCCGACCCGTTGACTTCCGTTACCGCGGGTACAGATGATCGCCCATGGCGACGAACCCCCTCCCGCAGTTCCCGGACGGCTTCCTCTGGGGCGTGTCCACCTCGGCCCATCAGATCGAGGGCGCCGTGGCCGAACGCGCCCCCTCGGTGTGGGACACCTTCACCGCCGGGCCCGGACACATCAAGGACGGCTCCACGGCGGCGGTGGCCTGCGACCACGTCCACCGCTACCCCGAGGACGTGGCGCTCCTCGCCGGCCTCGGCGTGGACGCGTACCGCTTCTCGGTCTCCTGGCCCCGGGTGAGCTCCCCCGGCGGCCTCGACTTCTACGACCGCCTGACCGACGCGCTGTGCGCGGCCGGCATACGGCCCGTGCCGACCCTCTTCCACTGGGATCTGCCGGCGGAGCTGGACTGGATGGACCGGGACACCGCCGAGCGGTTCGCCGAGTACGCCTCGGTCGTCGCCGGACGCCTCGGCGACCGCGTCAAGAAGTGGATCACCCTCAACGAGCCCGCCGAGCACACCCTGCTGGGGCACGCGCTCGGCGCGCACGCCCCCGGCAAGCGGCTCCTGTTCGACGCCCTGCCGGTGGCCCACCACCAGCTCCTCGCCCACGGTCTGGCCGTACGGGCCCTGCGCGCGGCCGGGGCGGGCGACATCGGGATCGCCAACTCGCACGGCCCGACCTGGGCGGCCTCGGACCGTACCGAGGATGTGGAGGCGGCCGACTTCTACGACCTCCTGCTCAACCGGCTCTTCGCCGACCCCGTCCTACTGGGCCGCTACCCCGACGGCATCGGCGAGTTGATGCCCGGCGACGTCGAGTCGGACCTGAAGATCATCGGCGAGCCGGTCGACTGGTACGGGATCAACTACTACCAGCCGACGAAGGTGGGCGCCCCCGAGGGAGCCGAGATCGAGTTCGGCGGACTCACCCTGCCCGCCGAACTGCCCTTCACCGTCAAGGAGCTGGAGGGGTACCCGGTCACCGACTTCGGCTGGCCGGTGGTGCCCGAGGCGCTCACCGAACTGCTGGTCGGCTTCCGCGAGCGCTACGGCGACCGGCTCCCGCCCGTCGTCATCACCGAGAACGGCTGCAGTTACGACGGCATCGACGACCAGGAGCGGATCGCCTTCCTGGACGGTCATGTCCGGGCGCTGCACCGGGCGTTGGAGCACGGCGTCGACGTACGCGGCTATTTCGTGTGGTCGCTGATGGACAACTTCGAGTGGGCGGAGGGGTACGAGCGCCGCTTCGGTCTCGTGCACGTCGACTACGACACGCTGGAACGGACTCCCAAGGCCTCGTACAACTGGCTGCGGGACGCCCTGCGGGCGCAGAGATGACCGCAGCCGACAGGGTCGCGCCCCTGCCCGCGCTCGCCGAGCCCGTCGAACGGGTCGGCCGGGGCTGGACCTCGGCGCTCTCGCTCGCCAACGGGGCGATCTGGGTGGGCTGGTACGGCCCGCTGCAGATCCTCCTCGCCTCCCAGGCGGAGGACTTCGCTCCCGGCACCGGCATGTCCAAGGAGACGATGCTGGCCTGGGTGACAGGTGCGGGCGCGGTCGTGTCGCTGGTCGCCAACCCGCTCTTCGGCGCGCTGTCCGACCGTACGACCGGACGGTGGGGGCGCCGCACGCCGTGGATCGTGGCCGGAGCGGCCGGGGGCGCGCTGTCCCTGCTGCTCCTCGCGGGCGCGGGCGGCGTCTGGACGATGGCGGCGGGCTGGTGTCTGGTCCAGCTCACCCTGAACGCCGCGTTCGCCGCCGTCACCGCGGCCGTGCCCGACCGGGTGCCGCGGCTCCAGCGCGGCAGCGTGGGCGGCTGGCTGGGGGCGGCGCAGATCCTCGGCGTGGTCGGCGGCACGGGGCTCGCGACGGTCGCCGGGGGCATCGGCGGCGGGTACGCGGCGTGCGCGGTGTTCACCCTGGTGGGCGTCCTGCCGTACGTACTGCGCCACGAGGACCTGCGGCTGCCGGTGTCGGCCCGGCCGCCCTGGTCGGGGCGGGCCTTCCTCGCCTCCTTCCGGCTGAGTCCGCGCGAACACCCCGACCTGGCGTGGGCCTGGCTGACCCGCTTCCTGATCAACCTCAGCAACGCCCTCGTGCTGCTGTACCTGCTCTACTACCTGCGTGACAGGCTGCGCCTCGACGACCCCGAGCAGGGGGTTCTCGTCCTCACCGCCGTGAACGGGATCACGCTCCTCGCCACGGTCGTGGTGGGCGGGGTCTGGTCGGACCGGCTCGGCCGCCGCAAGCCGTTCGTGATCTGGTCCGGCGTCCTGATGGCGGTGGCCACGGCGGCGCTGGCCTCCTGGCAGACCTGGCCCGGCGCGATCGCCGCCGCGGCCGTCCTCGGCATCGGCTTCGGTGTCTTCACCTCCGTCGACTTCGCCCTGATGACCGATGTCCTGCCGAAGGCCCTCGACCGCGGCAAGGACCTCGGCGTCATCAACATCGCCAACGCCCTCCCCCAGGTCGCGGCCCCCGTGCTGGCGGCCCCGATCGTGACGTACCTGGGGGGCTACCGGGTCCTGTACCTGGTCGCGGCCGTGATCGGCCTCGCGGGGGCGGTGCTGGTGGTGCGGATCAAGGGGGTGGACTGAGGGACCGGCCCGGATCCCCGGGACGGCCCCCGGGCCCGGTCACAGGGCCCGGTCACAGGGCCCGGTCACAGGGCCCGGTCACAGCGCTCCGGCGTCCCTGGCCGTCCACAGGGACGGGTACACCGGGCGGAAGCCCAGGTCGTGGCGGATGCGATCGGTGGACACGATGCCGTGCCAGGGGTCCGGGTCCGTGAGCTCGTACAGGGCGGGCGGTACCTCGACGCCGTTGATCAGGTGGAGGTCGACGGTGGTGACGGGGGCGTCGTCGGCGATGTTGTAAATCCGGTTGCCGTCCACCCCCGGGGCGTACAGCAGGCGGCACAGGCCCTGGGCGACATCCGCGTGGTGGACCATCTGGAGCCGTCGGCCGGCGGCCCAGTGCGCGGCCCACGTCATCGACGCGGCGAGATGGGGGTCGCCCTCGCCGTAGACGAAGGCCAGGCGGCCGATCCGGACGTCCATGTCGCCCTCCAGGGCGAGCAGACCGTCCTCCGCCGCCTTCTTGGACTCCGGGTACGCACCCCACATCTCGGCACCGGGGACGGTCGGGTCGTCCTCGGTCAGCGAGCGGCCCCGACCCTTCCCGTACACCAGATTGGTGCTGACCTGCACGAACCTGCGCACTCCGGAGGAGAGCGCGGCGCGGCCCAGCTCCAGCGCGGCATCGCGGTTGACCGACCGGGCCTCCTCGTCGGGCACTCCGCGGAAGGCGGCGGCGATGTTCACGACCGCGTCGACGCCCACGAGGGCCTTGCCGAGCGTCCCGGAGTCGCGCAGGTCCCCGACGGCGATCTCGACCCCGAGGCCGGTGGGGCCGGCGAGGTCTGCCAGAGCCGTCGCCCGGGACTCGTCCCGGACCAGGACCCTCACCCGGTCGCCGGGGGGTGCCTGCTTGAGGAGGCGGGGTACGAAGCGGCGTCCGACCTCGCCGGTGGTTCCGGTCACCAGTGTCAGCATGATCTGCTCCTCTCGTCGGCCTCCACCGTCCCCCCGTACCGGGCGGGGCGGGAGAGACCTCCTGATCCAGGGACCGGCGGTCCCTGGATGGGACCGCCGGCCTGCGTCACGCTGGAGGGGTGAACCGAACCGAGCTCGCCGACTTCCTGCGCCGCGGCCGCGCCCGGCTGGAGCCCTCCGACGTGGGGCTCCCGGCCGGTTCCCGGCGCCGCACCCCCGGCCTGCGCCGCGAGGAGGTGGCGGCGCTCACCGGCATGTCCGTGGACTACTACACCCGGCTCGAACAGGCGCGCGGGCCGCATCCCTCACGTCAGATGCTGGGCGCGCTGGCGCGGGCCCTGCGGCTCACCGGCGACGAGCGGGACCACCTCTTCCACCTGGCCGGGGAGGAACCGCCGCGCGCCACGAGCGCCTCCGCACACGTCCGCCCCGGACTGCTCCTGATCCTCGACCGGCTGCACGACGCGCCCGCGATGGTCATGACCGACTACGGCGACGTGCTGGCGCAGAACGCGATGGCGGTGGCACTGGCGGGCGAGGCGACGGCCGGGAGCAATCTCGTACGGCGGTTCTTCACCGACCCACGGGCCCGTGCCCTCTGCCCTCCCGAGGACCGCCCCGAGCACGCCCGCTCTCATGTCGCCAACCTGCGCGCGGTCACCGCGGCCCGCCCCGACGACCCGGCCCCCGCCGCCCTGGTGGCCGAACTCCGCTCCACGAGCGAGGAGTTCGCGCTCCTCTGGGAGTCCCACGAGGTCGCGGTGCGGCGCGCCGCGACCAAGCGGTTCCTGCATCCCACGGTGGGTCTGCTGGAACTCGACTGCGAGCTCCTGCTCAGCTCCGGCGACCACCAGCAGCTCATCGTCCACACGGCGCGCCCCGGCACCGAGTCGTACGAGCGCCTCCGGCTGCTGCGCGTGGTGGGCCTGCAGAACATGGCTCCGGCCGCCGGGCCGCCGACCGGTCCGAGGTGACGCCGGGCGCCCGCCCCGGGCCCGGGAGCCAACTTCGGCCAC
Organism: Streptomyces sp. NBC_00659; assembly: GCF_036226925.1. Classification (NCBI taxonomy): domain Bacteria; kingdom Bacillati; phylum Actinomycetota; class Actinomycetes; order Kitasatosporales; family Streptomycetaceae; genus Streptomyces; species Streptomyces sp. NBC_00659. Next base: position 3,416,796 of record NZ_CP109031.1, read on the forward strand.
TTTTCCCAACCGTTGAAGGAAAGGGTCCCCTTCCCTTGCAATCGTGAGGCACCCGCGACTCAATGGAACCGCACGTTCCGACGGACCGTCAGTTACGCCTCCGCACGGCGTCCCGCACCCCACGAGCGGACGGTCCGCGTACACGTCTCCCCGCACCCTCACCGGGCACAGAGGTGAGGAGCCCGTGTGCCCGGACCAGGGCGGACGGCTCCGTCCCGACCATCCCCACATGGCAATTCCCCCACAAGGGAAGGGATTTCGATGAGAGGCAAGCGACTCGCAACGGTCTCGGCGTTAGCCGTCGGCACCCTGGCCGCGACCGGTCTGGCCTTCGCGCCGGCCGCCGCGGCCGTCACTCCCCAGTCGGCCACCATCAACGCGACCTGCACCATCGGTGGCGGCGGTGCGGCCACCCTCACGGCCACCCAGGACGGCACGGCCGCGACCATCACCCTCAGCTCCACCGCCATCACGGCCCCGATCCCCATCGCCGCGGACTCGGTCACCTCGACCCTCTCCCTGGTGAACGCGAACGGCGGGACCACCGCGTTCAGCGGCAAGAAGAACCCGGCGATGGCCGCCGGCAGCGGAGTGTCGGTGGGCCCCCTCGACGGCACCGTCGCCTCCGGTGACAGCCTGGAGTTCTACGGTGGCTCACTGAAGATGACCATCTACGGCATCACGATCACCTGTACGGCGGACGCTCCGCAGTCCCCGGGCCCGTTCGTCTTCGACTGATCCACCGAGCCCCGGCGTGAAGAGGGCCGGTGCCGCCCGCGCGCAGCGACACCGGCCCGGTCCGACTCGGCCCGGCCAGGTTCGAATCGGCCCGGCCCGGCCAGGTCCGACTCGGGCAGGCCCACCCGGTTCGGCTCTCCGCGGCCGTCTCGCGATTCACCAACTCCGCATCCAGCGAACCCAGTTGCTGACCATGACAGAAACTGATGGGCCATCAGTCACTGCACCGGGACTCCATTGACTTCTCACACGACCAGCACATCAATGTCCCCCTGGCGGCGCAGAAGAGCCGCTGCGCCCGCATCCCTCAGGAGGGGGCAACAGCCATGTCAACCACGGGTCCGACAACCCGAAGACGCCGCCTCGCGGCACTGCTCGGGGCGACCGTACTCGCGCTCACCGCGGGAGGTGCGCTGGCCGCCCCGGCCGGCGCCGCTCCCGTGAACGTGGACTTCGCCACGCACTGCATCCCACCGGCGATCGCGGGTCTCCCCCCGATCGACGGCACCACCACCGCGAAGATCACGGTGGACAACGGGAGTCCCAAGGTCGGCGACACGGTCACCGTGACCTACACGGTGGTCACGCCCGCCGCGAGCAACCCCACCGACCTCGCCCTGCCGGCCGACATCATGACGCCGACCGGCAAGGTCACCGTCGGCGGGGCGCAGACGGGCAGCGTCACGGTCGCGGGGCCGAAGAAGAACGACCCGGTGCCGGGGCGGGGCGCCTTCCCGTCGTTCTCCATGACCGGCACGTTCACGGTCACGGCGCCCGGCGCGATCACCCTCTCGCCCGGTGACTACAACATCCACACCAGCTACATCCTGGAACTGGACACCCCGTGCACGGTCACCAACCCGCCCGCCCCGGTGTCGGAGACGGTCACCGCGACCGGCGGCGGACAGACCAACACCCGGGCCATCCAGCTCGGTTCGGCCTCCGGGAACCCCGGTGACAGCGTGACCGTCACCGGAAGCGACTTCACCCCGGGTGCCAGCGTCACCCTCGCCGGACGGTCCGGGACCACCCAGACCGCCGACACGGCGACCGTGACAGCGAACGCCCAGGGCTCCTTCAGCGGCTCGCTCGTCGTCAACGACAAGACGACGACCGGCGTGGTCGCGTACGAGGGAGGAAGCTGGGACCCGGACACCGGAGCGGGTCCCGCCGCGTATGTCGTCGTCGACAACACACCCGTCCCCGACGGCAGCCAGAAACTCACCACCACGGTGAGGGCGGGAACCCTGTCGATGGCCCAGGCCGGGGACGCCGTCGCACTGTCGGCGGTCGACTACGGCACGGGCGGTGCCTCCACGGGCGCGCTGCGGACGGTGACGGTCAAGGACTTCCGCGGTGGCCCCGCGGGCTGGTCCCTGACCGGCAAGGTCACCGACTTCACCGGCCCCGGCGCGAAGATCGGCGCCGGTGCCCTGAGCTGGACCCCGGCCTGCGTCACCAAGGCCGGCAGCCCGAGCACCTGCCAGGCCGGCTCGTCCGGCACGGTCGGCATCTCGGGAGCGACCCTGGCGTCCACCCCCAACGGGACCCTCACCGGTGGTGAGTTCACCGTCGACGCCGGACTGTCGCTGAACGTACCGGAGTTCACGCCTCCCGGCTCCTACTCCGGTGTGCTCACGCTGACGCTCAGCTGACCGGTCCGCACCTCGACCGGTCGTCCGCACCCCGGTGGCCGGGCGCGCACCCGCCCGTCCACGCAGGGGTTGTCACGACGACAGCCGCCAGTCCGCCGATGCCGTCCGCGGGGGTCCGCACCCATGCGCAAGCCGTACGCCCTCCTCCTGAGCGTGTTCCTGGTCCTGCCCGCCCTCGTGACCCTCATGGCCACGCCCTCGTACGCGGCCGACAACGGGAGCTGGTCGGTCTACCCCGTCTCCTCGCGCATCGCCGCGCGGCCGTACTTCTATCTCTCCGCCGACCCCGGCCAGACCCTCCGGGACAAGGTCACCGTCGCCAACAAGACCGATGGTCCGCTGACGTTCCGGCTGTACGCCGCCGACGCCTACAACACCGCCCGCGACGGCGGTTTCGCCGTGCGCACCCTGGCGGAGAAGCAGCGCGGGGTGGGGGCATGGGCCCGGCCCGCGCGCTCCCGGGTCACCGTGCCCGCGCACGGCGAGGTCACCGTGCCGTTCACCCTGCGGGTTCCGGAGCGGGCCGAACCGGGCGATCATCCGGGCGCGCTGGTGGCGCTCGACGAACGGATCGAGAAGGGCTCCGGCTCCCTCTCGGTCGGGGTGCGCCGCGCCGTCGCGGCCCGGGTCTATCTCCGGGTCGGCGGGCCGACGGTCCCCGCCCTCGCGGTGGAGAAGGTCCGCCTCACCCACCACCAGCCGCTCATCCCCGGCACGGGCCCCGGCACGGCCACCGTCTCGTACACCCTCCACAACACGGGCAACGTCACGCTGAACCCGAAGGTCCGGCTGAGGGCCGAGGGGCTCTTCGGGCGGACCCTGCTGTCCCGCGAGCTCGACGGCATCCCCTCGGAACTGCTCCCCGGACAGCGGGTCCGGCTCACCGCGCCCTGGCACGGGGCTCCCCAACTCGACTGGGGCGACGTGACGTTGACGGCCAGCGCGGCCGGGACCAGGGAGTCGGCGCGGGTGTCGTTCCTCGCGCTGCCGTGGCTCGTGGCCGTGCTGACGGCGGCCGCGGCCGCCGCGGCCGTGGTGACGCTCAGAGTGCGTCGGGCCCGCGTTCGCCCGTCCGTACCCGGACGACCGTCTCCACGGGTACGGACCACACCTTTCCGTCCCCGATCTTCCCGGTCTGCGCGGCCCTGACCACCGCGTCGATGACCGCGTCGGCCTCCGCGTCCTCGACGACGACCTCGATCCGGACCTTCGGGACCAGGTCGACCTGGTACTCGGCGCCGCGGTACACCTCGGTGTGCCCGCGCTGACGCCCGTACCCGCTGGCCTCGGTGACGGTCATCCCGTGCACACCGAGCTCCTGGAGGGAGGACTTGACCTCGTCGAGTCGGTGCGGCTTGACGATCGCGGTGATGAGCTTCATACCTGGGGCTTGACCTTCTGCGTGGCGGGAAGGGACGACACCGGAGCGCCGTGGCCCAGGACCCCGTGATCGTAGGCGCTCTCGGCGTGCACCGTAAGGTCCAGGCCGGTCCGCTCGTGCTCCTCCTCCGCCCGCAGCCCCATGAGCCGGTCGATCACCGTGCCGATGCCGTACGTGGCGGCGAACGCGTACCCCCCGACGGCCGCCACCCCGACGAGCTGCCGGCCGAACTGCCCGAACCCTCCGCCGTACAGCAGCCCCTCGGCCCCGCCGGTCATCCCGTGGACGGCGAAGACGCCGATGAGCAGCGTGCCGATGACCCCGCCGACCAGATGGACACCGACGACGTCCAGCGAGTCGTCGTAGTTCAGCCGGAACTTCCAGCCCACGGCGTACGAGCAGACGGCGCCGGCGGCGAGCCCGACGGCGAGCGCGCCCAGCAGGGACACCACCCCGCACGACGGGGTGATGGCCACCAGACCGGCGACCGCGCCCGAGGCCGCGCCCAGGGTGGTCGGGTGGCCGTCGCGGCGCTGTTCGACGAGGAGCCAGCCGAGCAGGCCCGTGCAGCCGGCGGCGAGGGTGTTGAGGAAGGCCGCGGCGGCCAGACCGTTGGCGCCGAGGGCGGACCCGGCGTTGAAACCGAACCAGCCGAACCACAGGAGACCGGCGCCGAGCATGACCATGGGCAGGTTGTGCGGCCGCATGGCGTCCTTCTTGAATCCGAGCCGCGGTCCGAGCACCAGGCACAGCGCGAGCCCGGAGGCTCCCGAGGTGATCTCGACCGGCATACCGCCCGCGAAGTCGAGGGCGCCGAGTCCCTCGCGGATCCAGCCGCCCGGGCCCCACACCCAGTGCGCGACGGGAACGTATACGAGCAGGGCCCAGACGGGCACGAACACGAGCCAGGCCCCGAACTTCGCCCGGTCGGCGACCGCCCCGCTGATCAGCGCGGCGGTGATGATCGCGAAGGTGAGCTGGAAGGTGGCGAAGAGCAGGGTGGGGACACTCCCCCGGACGCTGTCCGGCCCGAGCCCGGCCATCCCGGCGTGCTCCAGCCCGCCGACGAGCCCTCCGAACGCGTCCGGACCGAACGCGAGGGAGTATCCGGCGGTCAGCCACACCACGGTGACCAGGGCGATCGATACGAAGCTCATCATCAGCATGTTGAGCACGCTCTTCGCGCGGACCATGCCGCCGTAGAACAGGGCGAGGCCGGGGGTCATCAGGAGCACGAGCGCGGTGGCGGCGAGCAGCCAGGCTGTGTCGCCGCTGTCGATCCGGGAAGCGGCCAGAGTCACGGTCTCTCCAACGGAGTGGGGGCACGAGGTGGGGGCGCCGTCAGAGCGTCGTGGGCGCGCGTTTCCGGTTGCGTTCGCCCGCGTTTCCGATGTGTTTCATTGCGCCGTCATTTCCGATTCCTCACCGTGAGGACACATGGCCCACGGCTCCGGAACGCCTCTCGCGCATGAACCGGAATGATCGCTTCACGCGTGCGGGGGCGACCGCTTCACGGCTGTCGAACACCTTGGTACGGCGGGCGCCCGACGATCAGGGACAATGGGCGCCATGAGCGTTCGCAACCAGTCATCCGAGCCGTCCGAGGACGGGGGCACCTCCCGCCCCCTCGATGCGGTGGGCGACCACCGTGCCGGCTTCGCCTGTTTCGTGGGCCGCCCCAACGCGGGCAAGTCCACCCTCACGAACGCTCTGGTCGGCCAGAAGGTGGCGATCACCGCGAACCAGCCGCAGACCACGCGTCACACCGTGCGCGGCATCGTGCACCGGCCCGACGCGCAGCTGATCCTCGTCGACACCCCTGGCCTGCACAAACCGCGCACCCTGCTGGGCGAGCGGCTCAACGACATCGTCCGCACGACCTGGGCGGAGGTCGACGTGATCGGCTTCTGTCTGCCCGCGAACGAGAAGCTCGGCCCGGGTGACCGTTTCATCGCGAAGGAACTGGCGTCGATCAAGAAGACGCCGAAGATCGCGATCGTCACCAAGACCGACCTCGTCGACAGCAAGACGCTCGCCGAGCAGCTCATCGCGATCGACCAGCTCGGCCGGGAGCTCGGCTTCGAGTGGGCCGAGATCGTCCCGGTGTCGGCGGTCGGCGACTCGCAGGTGGGTCTGCTGGCGGACCTGATCGTCCCGCTGCTTCCGGAGGGGCCCGCCCTCTACCCCGAGGGCGACCTGACGGACGAGCCCGAGCAGGTCATGATCGCGGAACTGATCCGCGAGGCCGCCCTGGAGGGCGTCCGCGACGAGCTTCCGCACTCCATCGCCGTCGTGGTCGAGGAGATGCTGCCGCGCGAGGACCGCCCCGCCGACAAGCCGCTCCTGGACATCCACGCCTTCGTCTACATCGAGCGCCCCAGCCAGAAGGGCATCATCATCGGCCCCAAGGGCAAGCGCCTGAAGGACGTCGGCATCAAGTCCCGCAAGCAGATCGAGGCCCTGCTGGGCACGCCGGTCTTCCTCGACCTCCACGTGAAGGTCGCCAAGGACTGGCAGCGCGACCCCCGGCAGCTCCGCAAGCTCGGCTTCTGAGAGGGCTCCGCCCCGGGGGAATCAGCTCCGCCCGGGGGGCAGCTCCGCCCCGGGGGGAGTGAGTCGACTCCGCCCCGGGGAGACCGTTCTCAGCCCGCGGTCACCGTCGTGTGCACGGCACCGTCGAGCCCGGCCAGCAGCACCGGCGTCGCGGGCCCGCCGAGATCCCGTACGGCCGCGCGGTCCGCGTCGGCGACGGCCCCGGCCTCGGACACCACGGCCGCCGACTCCAGGGACTTCGCCCCGGACGCCACGGCCATCGCCACGGCCGTCTGCAGAGCGCTCAGCCGCAAGGACTCCAGCTCCACGGTCCCGGCGACGTAGGTACGTCCCGTCTCGTCGCGAACGGCCGCGCCCTCGGGCACACCGTTGCGGGCCCGCGCGGAACGGGCCAGGGTGACGATCTTGCGGTCCTCGGGGTCGAGCGCGCTGCTGTCGGTCATGACCAGAGCATACGAAGTGCCGGTGCCCTCTCCCTCCGAAGGGTCAGCCGGCCACCGGATACATCGACCCCCGGCGCCCCTCGGGCGAGGCGAGCCACTCCAGCTTCGCGGCCGTGTTCGCCTCCGGCAGCGGCGTGTGCAGCACGATCGTGAGGTCGGGCCGGACCGGCACCTTCATCGCGGTGGACTCGACGGCGAGCAGTCCCACGAGCGGATGGTCGAGTTCCTTGCGGATCTGCCCGGCGTCCTCGATGTCCCGCCGCTCCCACAGCTCCGCGAACTCGGCGCTGGCCTCGGTCAGCCGGGCCAGCACCTCGCGGAGCCCCTCGTCGTCCGGCGCGGCGGCGCACGACGCGCGGAACTGGGCCACGACGGTACGGGCGTTGTGCTCCCAGGTGCGCGAACGGCCCCGGTAGAGCGGGTCGGTGAAGAAGTCGACGATGCAGTTCTGGGTGTTCTCCGGACGCATGCCGAGGACCACGGCGGCCGCGTCGTTGTACATGACGCAGTTGTAGTACGGGTCCATGATGTGCGCCGGAAACGGCATCCACGTGTCGATCAGCCGCCGCAGCCCGTCGCACATGTCCCGGTCCCCGGGGGCGACTTCGGGCGCGGGAGGGTTCAGTCCGGCCAGGGTGTACAGATGGCGCCGCTCGGTGTTGCTGAGCCGCAGCACGCGGGCTACGGCGTCCAGGACCTGCGGCGACACGGATATGTCCCGCCCCTGCTCCAGCCATTGGTACCAGGAGGCACCCACGCCCGCGAGGACGGCGACCTCCTCGCGGCGCAGCCCCGGTGTGCGGCGGCGGGCGCCGCCGTCCGGGAGCCCGGCCTCGGCCGGTGACACCCGTGCCCGGCGGCTCATCAGGAACTCGCGCAGTTCCGGGCGCCGTTGGGTCTTCGTCGCATCCTCCGCCACGTGTCTCCCCCTTCGGTGACTGGTGGTGCGGCCACCAGCATAAGTTGCGGCTCCCCACGGATATTCCGGCCGCCGCACGCTCTTGCCATGACCGCAGAGACGACCACAGACACGACCACGAAGACGACCGCGGAGTCCACCGCCCGCACCCCCGGCACCGGCACGCCGGGCATCGATCCGGGCACCACGAACGGCCCCCGGGCCGACACCTCCACCGCTTCCGCCGCCCGCCCGGAGGACGGCCGGCCACCGCGCCCGGACCGCCTGTCGCGGCGCGACGCCCTCGTGCTCTTCGTGCTGTGCGCCGCCCAGTTCATGGTCGCGCTGGACTTCTCGGTCCTGAACGTGGCGCTGCCCGTGCTCGGCCGGGACCTCGGCATGAGCCCGTCCGCGCTCCAGTGGGCGGTCACCGCCTTCGCGCTGCCCTCCGGCGGCTTCCTGCTCCTCTTCGGCCGTATCGGTGACCTGTTCGGCCGCCGGCGGCTCTTCCTCGCCGGGCTGACCGTGTTCGGGACGGCCTCGCTGCTCGCGACCTTCGCCTGGGACCCGGCGTCGTTCCTGGCCGGACGGGCCCTGCAGGGGCTCGGCGCGGCGGCGATCGTGCCGACCGGCATGTCGCTGCTGACCACGACCTTCCCCGAGGGTCCCGCACGGGACCGCGCCCTGGGCATCTCCGGCACGCTCCTGTCGCTGGGCTTCACCGTCGGCATGGTCGCGGGCGGCGTCCTGACCGACGTGCTGAGCTGGCGTTCGACGATGGGGCTGCTGTCGCTGTTCGCGCTGGTCGTCCTGCCGCTCGCCACCGGCCTGCTGCCCTCGTCCGGCCCGCGGCACACGGACGCGGCCGGTGCCGGTGCCCCGGACCGACCGCGCCTGGACATCCCCGGCGCGGTCACCGTCACCGGTGGCCTGCTGGCCCTGATCTACGCGCTCTCGACGGCGGCGGACCGCGGTTTCGGCGGCGCTGACGTCGTCACGACGCTCGCCCTGGGCGTGCTGCTGCTCGGCGCCTTCGTCCGGATCGAGTCCCGTGCCGACGCCCCGCTCGTCAGCCTGAGGATGCTGCGCCGCCGCACGGTGGCATGGGGCAACCTGGGCGGCCTGGTCACCTTCTCGATGATGTCGACGGTCGTCTTCGCGCTGACCCTGTACCTCCAGGAGACGCTCGGACTCTCGGCCTTCGAGACCGGCCTGGTCTTCGGCGCGCAGGGCGCGCTGTCGGCGGTCGCCGGGATGTACGCCCCGAAGGTCATCGGCCGCTTCGGCGCCCGGCGCACCCTGGCGGGCTCGCTGGCGGGCCAGGGCCTGTTCGTGGCGGGGATGCTGCTGCTGAACGCGCACACCTGGTCGGTCTGGATCGCCACCGCCGGGGTGTCGCTGGCCAGCATGTTCCACCTGGGCGCGATCATCTCGTACGGCCTGACCGTCACCTCGGGCGTCCCCGACGAGGAGCAGGGCCTGGCCACCGGGCTGGTGACCTCCACCCAGCAGGTGGGCATCACCGTCGGCATCCCGCTCCTCGGAGTCCTCGCGACCACGTCGGACGACCTGCTGGCCGGCGTCCACACCGTTCTCGCCCTGGACGCGGCGATCGTGCTCGCGGCGGCCGCGCTGGTCGCGGTCGGACTCGGGCGGCAGGGCGCGGCACGCACCCGCTGAGGGCGGCGCCGGACCGCGAGGGGTCGGTCAGGGACGGTCGAGGCGCAGCCGCTCGGCCCGCGGCAGACCGGCCACGACGAGATCGTACGAATCCTCGACGAGCTCCCGGACCAGGCGGTCCGGGAGCTCGCCGTCGACGGTCACCGTGTTCCAGTGCCGCTTGTTCATGTGATAGCCGGGGACGATCAGTCCCGGGTGCTGCTCGCGCAGCCGGATCGCGTCCTGCGGGTCGCACTTCAGGTTGACCTTGAGCGGGCGCGCGTCCAGGTTCGTCAGCGCGAAGAGCTTGCCCAGCACCTTGAAGACCGAGGTCTCGGGGTTGAAGGGGAAGTCCTCGACGGCGGCGTTGAAGGACAGACAGAACGCGCGCAGCTGCTGCGGGGTCACTCCGGTTTGTCCTCCTGAGGAGGCCCGGCCGGGCCGACCGGCTCGACGAGCACCGTGACGATCTTGTTCCGGCGGCCTGCGGCGGCCTCCGCGGTGAGCCCCAGCCGGCGTCCGTCGGGCAGTTCGACCACCGAGGAGGCGCCGGCGATGGGTACGCGTCCCAGTGCCTTGGCGAGCAGCCCGCCGACGGTCTCCACGTCCTCGTCGTCGTAGGCCTCGAAGCCGTACAGCTCCCCGAGGTCGCCGATGTCGAGGCGGGCGGTCACCCGGAAACTGTCGTCACCGAGGTCCTGGACGGGCGGGAGCTCGCGGTCGTACTCGTCGGTGATCTCGCCGACGATCTCCTCGAGGATGTCCTCGATGGTGACGATTCCGGCCGTGCCGCCGTACTCGTCGATGACGACGGCGACGTGGTTGCGCTCCTGCTGCATCTCGCGCAGCAGATCGCCGGCGTTCTTGGTGTCCGGCACGAACGTGGCCGGCCGCATGGCCGTGGACACCAGCTCGGACTCGGCGTCGCGGCTGATGTGGGTCTTGCGGGCCAGGTCCTTGAGATAGACGATCCCGACGATGTCGTCCTCGTTCTCGCCGGTGACGGGTATGCGCGAGAAGCCCGAGCGCAGGGCCAGGGTGAGGGCCTGCCGGATCGTCTTGTAGCGCTCGATGACGACGAGGTCGGTGCGGGGCACCATGACCTCGCGCACGAGGGTGTCGCCGAGCTCGAAGACGGAGTGCACCATGCGGCGCTCCTCGTCCTCGATGAGCGACTCCTTCTCTGCGAGGTCGACCATCGCCCGCAGCTCCGCCTCGGAGGCGAACGGGCCGCGCCTGAACCCCTTGCCGGGGGTGAGCGCGTTGCCGATGAGGATCAGCAGCGGCGGGATCGGGCCCATGATCCGGGCCAGCGGCAGCAGGACGTAGGCGGCCGCGGTCGCGGTGTTCAGCGGGTGCTGGCGGCCGATGGTGCGCGGCGAGACACCGACCGCGACGTACGACACGAGGACCATGACGGCGATGGCGACGGCCAGGGCCTGCCAGGTCTTGTCGAACTCCTTGAGGCAGGCGAAGACGACGAGCGCGGCGGCCGCCATCTCGCAGACCACGCGGACCAGCAGCGCCACGTTCAGATAGCGCGTCGGGTCCGCGGTGACCTGGGCGAGTTTGGCGCTGCCGCGCCGGCCGCCGCGGACCGCTTCCTCGGCGCGGAAGCTGGAGACACGCGCGAGGCCCGCCTCCGCGCAGGCGGCGAGCCAGGCGACGACGACCAGCACGATGGCACCGATGACCAGCTGTGGGCTCATGACACGGTCGGGGCCGGAGACGGACCCGTGATGCCCTTCTCCGCACGCCAGCCGTCCACGATGGCGGCCTGAAGGCCGAACATCTCGGCCTTCTCGTCGGCTTCCTCGTGGTCGTAGCCGAGGAGGTGCAGCACGCCGTGGACGGTGAGGAGCTGGAGCTCCTCGTCCATGGTGTGCTGCGTCGGGGCGTCCTTGCCCTGCTGCTCGGCGACCTCGGGGCAGAGCACGATGTCGCCGAGCAGCCCCTGCGGCGGCTCGTCGTCGTCCTTCGACGGCGGACGCAGCTCGTCCATCGGGAAGGACATGACGTCCGTCGGACCCGGCAGGTCCATCCACTGGATGTGCAACTGCTCCATGGCGTCGGTGTCCACGACGATCACCGAGAGCTCGGAGAGCGGGTGGATGCGCATCCGTGCGAGCGCGTAGCGGGCGATGTCGAGGATCGCCTGCTCGTCGACCTCGGTTCCGGACTCGTTGTTGACGTCGATCGACATGGCGGTGCTGGTCTACTTCCCTTTGTGGCCCCGGCTCTTGTGGGAGCCGTTCTCGGTGCCGTTCTCGCTGTCGTACTTCTCGTACGCGTCGACGATACGGCCGACCAGCTTGTGCCGGACGACATCCTGGGACGTGAGCCGCGAGAAGTGGACGTCGTCGAGACCCTCCAGGATGTCCTGGACCTGCCGCAGACCCGACTTCGTACCGCTCGGGAGGTCGACCTGCGTCACGTCACCGGTGATCACGATCTTCGAGTCGAAGCCGAGCCGGGTGAGGAACATCTTCATCTGCTCGGCGCTCGTGTTCTGGGCCTCGTCCAGAATGATGAAGGCGTCGTTCAGGGTGCGGCCGCGCATGTACGCGAGTGGCGCGACCTCGATCGTGCCCGCGGCCATCAGGCGCGGGATCGAGTCCGGGTCGAGCATGTCGTGCAGCGCGTCGTAGAGCGGGCGCAGATACGGGTCGATCTTCTCGTAGAGCGTGCCGGGCAGGAATCCGAGCCGCTCGCCGGCCTCGACCGCCGGGCGGGTCAGGATGATCCGGTTGACCTGCTTGTGCTGGAGCGCCTGGACGGCCTTCGCCATGGCGAGGTACGTCTTGCCGGTACCGGCGGGGCCGATGCCGAACACGATGGTGTGCTTGTCGATGGCGTCGACGTAGCGCTTCTGGTTGAGCGTCTTGGGGCGGATGGTGCGGCCTCGCGAGGACAGGATGTTCTGCGTGAGCACCTCGGCCGGAGTCTCCTGGCCGTCGCCCTCCCCGTTCTCGCTCGCCCTGAGCATGGCGATCGAGCGTTCCACTGCGTCCTCCGTCATGGGCTGCCCCGTGCGGAGCACCAGCATCATCTCGTCGAACAGGCGCTGGACGAGCGCGACTTCACCGGCGTCGCCCACCGCACTGATCTCGTTTCCCCGGACGTGGATGTCGGCCGCCGGGAAGGCCTTCTCGATCACGCGCAGCAGCGAGTCTCCGGAACCCAGAACGGTCACCATGGGGTGCTTGGCCGGGACGGTGAAGTGCGCGCGTGCCTGCCCCTGAGCGGGGCCGTGAGCTGTGGGTGTCTGAGTCATGGGCCGGCTCTGTAGGCCTGCGTATCCTCCTCGGTCGGCACGCTTGCCACACGGGCAGCCTTGCGTTTCCCAGCGTACGTCGCGGCGCTCACGGACCCGTAGGGCTTTTCCCGTGGTGACGAGGTCGTGACATGAGGACGCTCAGGCCGAGCGGCCGAAACCGATCGTCGGCACCGCCCGGCGCAGCGGCCAGGGGCGGGTGACCTCGGGGAGCCGGCCCTCCAGGAAGGCGTACCGGCTCAGGGCCGCGGGATCCTGGTCGGCGACCGACTGGACCCGGCGCCACCAGGCTGCGATCTCCGACCAGCCGGGCGCCGACAGCGATCCGCCGAACTCCTGGACCGAGAGCGCGGCGGTCAGCCCGGCGAAGGCGAGCCGGTCGGCGAGCGGCCAGCCGGCCAGGGTCCCCGTGACGAAGCCGGCGACGAAGACGTCCCCGGCGCCGGTGGGGTCCAGTGCCTCGACGGCGATCGCCGGGACCTCGGCGCTCTCCCCGGAGCGCCCGTCCACGGCGTAGGCGCCGTCGGAGCCGAGGGTGACGACCGCCAGCGGCACGTGCTCGGCCAGCGCGTGCGCCGCCGCGCGGGGGCAGTCGGCGCCGGTGTAGCGCATGGCTTCCTCGGCGTTCGGCAGGAACGCCTCGCAGTGCGCCAGATCGGCGAGGCCCGCCAGGTCCCAGCGGCCGGTGTCGTCCCAGCCGACGTCCGCGAAGATCCGGGTGCCCCGGCTCGCGGCCTGCTCGATCCAGGGCGCGGTGACCCCCGGGGTCAGCGAGGCGACGGCGGCACGCGCGTGCGGCGGGGAGTCCGGCGCGGGCTCCTCCGTGGGTGCCTCGTGCCCGTGGCTGACCATGGTCCGCTCGCCCTCGTACGCCATCGACACGGTGACCGGCGAGTGCCAGCCGGGCACGGTCCGCGACGCCGAAAGATCGATGTTCTCGCCCTGCTCCAGGGCGTCCCAGCAGTACTCGCCGTAGTGGTCGTCGCCGAAGGCGGCGGCGAGGGAGGTCCGCAGGCCCAGCCGGGCGAGGGCGGTCGCCATGTTGGCGACGCCGCCGGGGCTCGAACCCATGCCCCGCGCCCAGGACTCGGTGCCGCGCACCGGGGCGGAATCGAGCCCGGTGAAGATGATGTCCAGGAAGACCGTGCCGGTCAGGTAGACGTCCCAGGGCGGGTCGCCGGCCGTGCGCAGCCCGGCGAGCGGGTCGACATGGGCCTGGAGGAACGGTCCCTCGCCGTTGATCACGGTGCGCTCCCTGGGGTGGTGCGGATCTGGCCAGTGTGCACCACACCGGCCACGCGGGCCGTGCTTCACGCGGGGGTATCCGTGGTCCCGTGGGGCGGCCGGGGCACGTTCCGCCCGCCGCGCGCCCGGTGGCCCGCCCGTCCCGCGTCCGGGGCCCGCTCCGGCCCGCTCACCTGCCCGAACGCCTCCGCGTCCGCCCGCGCGCACGGCGAGGGCAGCGGCCCGGCGACGGGCTCCGCTTCGCGCCCGGCACCCCGAAGGGAGCGCGGCTACCCCGGCTCCGCCTCCGCAAACGAGAAGTGCCCCAGATCACACCGTCACGCCTTCTTCGCGGACCCCCACCTTGATACAAATTGCCCGCGCGTTCCTGTCCGTCGACAGCCGCCCCTCCCCCTCTCTTCTTGAGCCGCTCTCGCCTGCCCTGGGAACGCCCGTGTCCGCCCGCACCCCCACGCCCTGGCCCCTCGTCGCCCTTTTCACGGCCGGGTACCTCGCCGCGTATCTGCTCCCCACCACCGTCGGCCGCCTCGACGCGGGACTCCCGCTGTCGGCCACCCAGGCCGGAGCCGTCGGCAGCGTCCTGCTGCTGAGCTCGGCCTCGGCCGGATTCCTGCTCGCCTCCCGCGTGGACCGTTTCGGCCCGCGCGCGCTGGCCCGCGCCGGGCTGCTCCTCGCGGCCGCCGGCTTCGGTGCCGCCGCGCTCTCGGCGGCCGTCCCCCTGGTGGTCACCGGCGCGGTCGTCGGCGGCTTCGGCTCCGGTACGGCCACCACGGTCGCCGCGACCGGGATCGCCGGCCGGCGCGATCCCCACCGGGTCACCACGCTGGGTCTGCTCGGCGTCTCCGGCCTCGCGGGCGCGCTGTACCTGACCATCCCCCGTCTGGGCCCGGGGCACGGTCTCCCGCTCGCCGCGATCGCCTGCACGGCGCTGCTCGCGCTGTGCCTGACGGGACGGCTTCCCGCCCGCGCGCCGGCCGACCGCGCCGTGCGCGTCACCGCCCCGCTCCCGCACCGCCGTTCCGGCCTGCTCCTCGCCGGGGCCATGCTCTTCTGGTCCCTCGCGCAGAACTCCCTGTGGGGCGTGAGCGGCCGGATAGGCCTGACGCAGGCGGGGCTCACCGAGGTGAAGGTGGGCGCGGTCTTCGCGGTGGCGCTCGGCGCCGGACTGCTCGGGACGATCGGCGCGGGCGCCCTCGGCCCGCGACTCGGCCGGGCGCTGCCGATCGGTCTGGGCACGGCGCTGATCGCCGGCTGCATCGCGCTGAGCGCGGCGGCCACCGATCTGACGTCCTTCGCGACGGGCGAGATCGCCTGGAACGCGCTGTACCCGGTCGTGCTGTCGTACGTGATCGGCCTCGCCGCGTCCATGGACCCGCGCGGCCGGTGGGCGGTCCTCGTCGGTTCCGCCTCCTCGCTCGGCACGGCGTGCGGCCCGCTCACCGGCAGCCTGCTGTCCGCGTCGGCGGGTTACCCGGCGATGGGAACGGTCCTGGCGGCCGGTCTGCTGCTGGTCGGCGTCCCGATGACGCTCGTGGCCCTGCGCCCGCGCCGCGCCGGCCAGATCGTCGAGATCCCCGTGACGGAACTCCCCGTCGTGGAGATCCCCGTGGCCGAACTCCCCGTGGTCGAGATCCCGCTGGAGGGCGTGCCCGCCCAGCGGAAGGCGTACGGCACCGCGGGGCCCCTGCACACGGCGGCCGCGCCCGCGTCCGGCCCCGTGAGCGTCTGACTCCCGCGAGCGCCCGCCCGCCCCGAGGAGGGGAGGTGGGCGGGCGCTCGACGGGCTAGGGCCTGTCTGACAGGCCCTGGGGGAACTCGTACGCCTCGACCTCGGCGATGTACCGCGCGCGCCGCTCCTCGTCGTGCTCCAGGAAGGACGCCTCGAAGGAGTTGCGGGCCAGCTCCCGCAGCCGCTCCTCGCCGAGGCCGAGGGCCTCGCGCACGGCGCCGAAGTTGTCGCCGGCGTACCCGCCGAAGTAGGCGGGGTCGTCGGAGTTGACCGTGCACAGCAGCCCGGCGTCCATCATGGCGGGCAGCGGGTGCTCCGCCAGGACGTCCACGGCGCGCAGCCGCACGTTCGACAGCGGGCACAGGGTCAGCGGCACCCGTTCCCGGACCAGCCGTTCGACGAGCTCGGGGTCCTCCATGCAGCGCAGCCCGTGGTCGACGCGCTCGACGCCGAGGATGTCGAGGGCCTCGGTGATGTACGCGGGCGGCCCCTCCTCGCCGGCGTGCGCGACGCGCCGCAGCCCCAGCCCGGCGGCGGCCTCGTACACCGCGCGGAACTTGACGGGCGGGTGGCCGACCTCGGCGGAGTCGAGGCCGACGCCGACGATCCGGTCGAGGTAGGGCTTCGCGGCCTCAAGGGTGTCCATGGCGGACTCCGCGGACTCGTCGCGCAGGAAGCACATGATCAGCTGGGTGGAGACGCCGTGGGTCTCCTCGCTGCGCCCGAGCGCCCGCCACAACCCCTCGACGACCGTCCCCATCGGCACGCCCCGGGCTATGTGCGCCTGCGGGTCGAAGAAGATCTCCGCGTGGCGTACGCCCTGCGCGGCCGCGCGGGCGAGGTAGGCGTCGGCCAGGTCGGCGAAGTCCGCTTCCGTCCGCAGGACGGCCATGAGCTCGTAGTACAGGTTCAGGAAGGTCTGGAGGTCGTCGAAGAGGTACGCCTCGCGCAGCTCCTCGGTGTCCGCGTACGGCAGGGTGACGCCGTTGCGCGCGGCAAGCGCGAAGGCCAGCTCGGGTTCGAGAGTGCCTTCGATGTGCAGGTGCAGTTCAGCCTTGGGGAGGGACATCGAAGCATCGTACGGCCCCTCCCCCGAGGTATCGAAAACGGCACCTTCCCGGCACCGGGCGTCCCGGCCCCTGTCCGCCGTGTCCTCAGTGCCGCTTCGGGACCGGCACCCGCACCAGGTCGTGCGCCACGGTCAGCTCCCCGTCGAACCCCGCCGCGCGGGCCTCGCGCTCGAACTCGCCGGGGTCGGCGTAGCGCTGGCTGAAGTGGGTGAGGACGAGATGCCGCACCCCCGCCTCCTTGGCCACCCGGCCCGCCTGGCCTGCCGTCAGATGCCCGTGGTCGGAGGCCAGCCGGTGATCCCCGTCGAGGAAGGTCGACTCGATGACCAGCAGGTCGCAGCCCTCGGCGAGCGCGTCCACTCCCTCGCACAGCCGGGTGTCCATGACGAACGCGAACCGCTGTCCCCGCCGGATCTCGCTGACGTCGTCCAGGGTGACGCCCCGCAGTGAGCCCTCCCGTTGCAGCACCCCGACGTCGGGCCCCTTGATCCCGTGCTCCGCGAGCCGCTCCGGCAGCATCCGCCGCCCGTCCGGCTCGACCAGCCGGTACCCGAAGGACTCGACGGGATGGGAGAGCCTGCGCGCCTCCAGGGTGTACGCGGGGGTCGTCACGAGGACACCGTCGTCCGCGACCGGCGCCTCGGTCAGCGGGACGGTCTCGCGGTAGGCGGTGGCGTACCGCAGCCGCTCGAAGAAGTGCTGCCCGGAGAGCGGGTAGTGCGCGGTCACCTCGTGCGGAACGCGGTCGAGGTTGATGCGCTGGATCACCCCGCCGAGTCCGAGCGCGTGGTCGCCGTGGAAATGGGTGACGCAGATGCGGTGCAGGTCGTGCGCGGCGACCCCGGCACGCAGCATCTGGCGCTGGGTGCCCTCGCCGGGGTCGAAGAGGAGACCCTCACCGTCCCAGCGCAGCAGATAGCCGTTGTGGTTGCGGTGCCGGGTCGGAACCTGGCTGGCGGTGCCGAGGACCACCAGTTCACGTGCGGACAAGGCCGGCTATCCGGGGGGCCACTGCATGCCGCGGCCGCCCAGGAGGTGGGCGTGCGCGTGGAAGACGGTCTGGCCGGCACCGCTGCCCGTGTTGAACACGACGCGGTAGCTCTCCAGCTTCTCCTCGCCCGCGACCTCGCCGGCCTCGCGCAGGACGTCCGCCGCGACGGCGGGCTCCGCGGCGGCGAGAGACGCCGCGTCCGGGTAGTGCACCTTGGGAATGACCAGGATGTGGGTCGGCGCCTGAGGGTTTATGTCGCGGAACGCCACCGTCGTGTCGCTCTCGCGCACCAGCGTCGCCGGGATCTGCCCCGCCACGATCTTGCAGAACAGGCAGTCGTCCTGCGGCTGCCCGCCCGTGTCCCGCCTCGGCTCCTGCGCCATGCGTGTGCCTCCTCACGCCAGCCGATCATTACCTCCGCATGCTAGCGGCCCGGCGGTGCGGACGGCTCGCACGGGACTCGCCCCGCCGTACGCCCCGCCGGGCGAAGGTCACAGAGGCGGCAGCGTGGGCGCGGTCTTCGCCGGGTTCTCCTCCAGGGCGGCCAGCGCGATCCTGACCGCCTCGTCGAGCTGGGTGTCACGGCCGGCCGCGTGGTCCTGCGGCGCCTGGACGACCTCGACGTCGGGATCGACGCCGTGGTTCTCGACGTTCCACTCGTACCCCTCCATCCAGAAGGCGTACTTGGGCTGGGTGACGCTGGTGCCGTCGACGAGGTGGTAGCGGCTGTCGATGCCGATGACGCCGCCCCAGGTGCGGGTGCCGACCACGGGTCCGATGCCGAGCGCCTTGATCGCCGCGTTGACGATGTCGCCGTCGGAGCCGGAGAACTCGTTGGCGACGGCGACGACGGGGCCGCGCGGCGCGTCCTCCGGGTAGCTGTAGGGGCGCAGACCGCGGGGCAGGTCCCAGCCGACGATCCGCCGGGCGAGCTTCTCCACGACGAGCTGGGAGGTGTGGCCGCCGCGGTTCTCGCGGACGTCCACGACCAGGCCCTCACGGGCCACCTCGACCCGCAGATCGCGGTGGAGCTGCGCCCATCCGGCGCCGACCATGTCCGGCACGTGCAGATAGCCGAGGCGGCCGCCGGAGCGCTCGTGGACGTAGGTGCGACGGTCGGCCACCCACGCGTGGTAGCGCAGCGGCTCCTCGTCCGCGAGCGGTACGACGACCGCGTGACGCGGATCGCCGCCGCCCGAGGGCGAGACGGTCAGCTCGACGGGCTTGCCCGCGGTGCCGACGAGCAGGGGTGCGGGCCCGGCCACCGGGTCCACCGGCCGGCCGCCGACCGCGACGATCGCGTCCCCGGCGCGCACCGCGACGCCGGGCGCGGCGAGCGGGGCCCGCGCGTCCGGGTCGGAGGTCTCCGAGGGGAGGATCCGGTCGACGCGCCAACTGCCGTCCTCGTGGCGGGAGATGTCCGCCCCGAGGAGCCCCTGGGCGAGGTCGCCGCCGCGGTGTCCGCCGCGCGGGGTGACGTACGCGTGCGAGGTGCCGAGTTCGCCCTGCACCTCCCACAGCAGGTCGACGAGGTCGTCGTGGGTGGCGACCCGCTCCAGGACCGGCCGGTACCGGTCGAGGACGGCGTCCCAGTCGACGCCGCCCAGGTCCGGGCGCCAGAAGTTGTCCCGCATGAGGCGGCCGGTCTCGTCGTACATCTGACGCCACTCGGCGGCCGGGTCGACGCTCTGGCGCACCCGCGACAGGTCGACCGTGATGTTCGTGTCGCTCTCGTCGTCGTTCGAGGCGCGCCGGTCGCTGGGGACGACCTTGAGCTTGCCGTCGGTCCACAGCAGGACCCGCTTGCCGTCGCCGGTGACGGTGAAGTGGTCGGCGTCGGCGGCGAGGTGCTCGATGCGCTGCTGGGCGAGGTCGTACCGCTCCAGTTCGGTCTTGGGGTCCGGGTCGTCCGGGGTGGCGCGGGAGGCGCCGAGCACGCCCCGCACCGGGTGGCGCAGCCACAGCAGCCCGTCCTTGGCGGCGCGCAGCGTCGAGTAGCGGGCGGCCTCGACGGGGAACGGCACGATCCGGTCGGCGAGTCCGTCCAGGTCGATACGGGTGCTGGGGGCGCCCTCGCTGTCGGGTGTCTCGTCCTTGTCGGGGGCCTCGAAGGGCCTGCCGTGGCGCTGCGGTCCGAAGGGGGACGGGGTCGTCGCGGCCAGGGTGATCAGATACGGCCGGGAGCCGCCGACGAAGGCCAGGTCGAAGACGTGCTCGTCGTAGACGGGGTCGAAGGCGCGGGCCGACAGGAAGGCGAGGTGCTTGCCGTCGAGGGTGAACGCCGGTGCGTAGTCCCGGAAGCGCAGCGGGGTCGCCTCGGTCACCGACAGGTCGGTGGTGTTGGCGAGCTTGAGCTGGCGCAGCGGGCGCGGCCCGGGGTGTGACCAGGCGAGCCACGCGGAGTCGGGCGAGAAGACGAGGCCGGTGACGTCGCCGTCCTCGCTGCGGTCGACCTCGCGGACCTCGCCGCTCTCGCGCTCGACGAGGAGTACCCGCCCGTCGTGCGAGGCGACGGCGGCGCGGCTTCCGTCGGGCGCCATGGCGAGGCCGAGGACCCGGCCGAGGGCGCCGGCGGCGAGCCGTCGCGGGGTGGCTCCCGGGGCGACGCCGGTGGCGGGGGCGAATTCGAGGGCGTCGTCGCCCTCCGCGTCGGTCACCCACACCACGTGCTCCTCGCCCTCGGCGCGGAAGGTGCGGGGCAGCCGGGCGCGGACGCCCTGTTCGGCGGCGAGCGCGCGGGTGGGGCCGGAGCGGTGGGTGACCCAGTGGACGGCACCGCGCACGGAGACCGCGCTGCCGCGTCCGGTGTGGTCCGGCGCGGCGGCGGAGAACCAGCGCGAGGCGCTGACGGGGTGCGGCTGCTGGTCGACGCGCTGGCCGCCGAGCCGGATGTCGAGGCGGCGCGGCTCGGCGCCGTCGAGGCCGTCGAGGAGCCAGAGCTCACCGGCGGACGAGTAGACCACGCGGGTGCCGTCGGTGGCCGCGTGGCGGGCGTAGAAGGAGTCGAGGGGGGTGTGGCGCCGTAGGTCGGAGCCGTCGGCGAGGGAGGAGTACAGGGCCCCGACGCCCTCGTGGTCGGAGAGGAACGCGATCCGTTCGTCGGCCCAGAAGGGGTATTCGATGTTGCCGTCGATGTCCTCGTGCAGGCGGACGAACTCGCCGTCGCCGTCCCGGTCGATCCACAGCTTGCCGGCCGTGCCGCCGCGGTACCGCTTCCACCAGGCGGCCTCGCGTCCCATCGGGGCGGACAGCAGGACGACACCGCCCTCGCTGTGGGCGACATCACCGACGGGCCCGTACGGGAGCGTCGTCGCGGGGCCCCCGTCGAGCGGGACGGATCGGGCCCAGGTGCGGCGCAGGCTGGCCTGTCCCTGGGAGCTGAGGGCGAGCACCTGTCCGTCGGGGGTCCAGCCGCGCACCTGGGTCTTCGCGCTGCCCCAGTACGTCAGCCGTTTGGCGGGACCGCCGTCCAGGGAGGCCGCGTGGACCTCGGGGGCTCCGTCCCGCGTCGACGTCCAGGCGACGGTCGTGCCGTCCGGGGAGATGCGCGGATGGCTGACCGGGACGTTGTCGGCGCTGACCCGCCAGGCGCGACTCCCGCCGTCGAGCGGGGCGGCCCAGATGTCGTCCTCGGCCGTGAAGACGACCAACTCGCCGTGCAGATGCGGAAACCGGATGTACGCGGAGGCTGCGGACTCAGTCACCCGGTCACCCTACGCAGCGCGCGCGTGGCCCGACAGGGGTTTGGATCACTTGATCCCTGTACCGCCCGGCAGGTCACTTGCCCTGTGAGGGCCAGCAGGTGGGGTCGCCCTTGCACCACATCGTCCGGGTCACGGTGACGGTGACGGTGGGGTTGGGCTGCCCGTTCGTGGGGTGGTAGGTGACCGGCGGGGTGGGTCCCGCGTCGCAGTCGCCCAGGCCCTTGACGCGGAAGACCTGCCTGCCGCCGACGGTGGCGCGCAGATCGCCGCGTACGCAGGCGCCGTTGACGGCACGGGTGACCTTGCCCGTGACGACGATGTCCCGGCCGTCGCCGGTCTGGCCCTGGCAGTCGACGGTCGCCACGGTGTTCTCGCTCGGCGACGGCGACTTCCCCGGCGTGTAGGCCTTGCCGGCGTCGCCCAGGCGGGCGGTGCAGGTGAGCCAGCGCACGTCCACGTGCTGCCGTTTCAGTTCGCTGGTCGCCGTCTGGTCGGTCGTGTAGGCCACGGTCGCGGTGCTGAGTCCGTCCACGGGCTGGCACCCGGTCACCGCGAACACTCCGGCCGCGCCCAGCCCGACGGTCACCAGGACCCGCCCGTGCCTCGTGCGGCCTCTGAAATACCTCAAAGCCCCCATGGACGGCAGCGTCCCACCGCACGGCGACGCGCGGTAGACCGCATGCGGCCATCGGGGACACAAACACCCGAAGGAGTTGCCCGGCGGGCCGGGGAAGCCGTAAGGTCCCCGCTTCCCCGGCCCCGGGCGGGCTTCCGACCGCCCGTCAGCCGAGCAGCAGCAGCCACTCCTGGAGTTCCACCAGGTTGCCCTCGGGGTCCTTGAGGTGGGCGACGCGCATACGTTCCGTCATGGGCGCCGGGCCGTGCAGCAGGGTCGCGCCGCGCGAGACGACCTGTTCGCAGTAGGTGTCGAGGTCGTCCACCCGCAGCACCACCAGCGACCGGTGTCCGGCCACGGCGTCGCCGAGCTCACCCAGTATTTCCGTCATCATGGCCCGGTCCTGAAGCGCGATGCCCGCCGACCCGGTGACCGGACTGAACTTCTCGTACGGTCCCTCGGCCGCGCCCGACTGGGGCTTGAGGCCGAGGACCTCGGAGTAGAAGCGGTAACAGGTGGCGAAGTCGGAGACGAGCAGTCGTACCTGAGCTAGTTCCATGAATTCCCCGGTGAGGTGCGGACGGTGAGGTCGGGCCGGCGGGCCGGCGGGTCAGGACCAGCGGCCGGTGCGGGCCAGCAGCAGCGCCGTGGCCACGGTCCCGGCCGTCGAGGTGCGCAGTACGGTGCGCCCCAGGTGGAAGGTCTTCGCGCCGGCCTCGATGAACAGCGCGACCTCTTCGGCGGAGATCCCGCCCTCGGGGCCGACCACCAGGACGATGTCCCCGGAGCCGGGCAGCGCGGCGGTCGCGAAGGGCTCGGTGCCGAGGGCGGTGTCCTCGTGGAGCACGGCGGCGAGATCGGCTTTGGCGAGAAGTGCGGCAACCTGCTTGGTCGTCATCGCGTCCGCGACCTCCGGGAAGCGCGCCCGGCGGGACTGTTTGCCCGCCTCCCGGGCGGTGGCCCGCCACTTGGAGAGCGCCTTGAGACCCCGCTCGCCCTTCCACTGCGTGATGCAGCGGGAGGCGGCCCAGGGGACGATCGCGTCGACGCCGGTCTCGGTCATGGTCTCGACGGCGAGCTCGCCCCGGTCCCCCTTGGGCAGGGCCTGGACGACCGTGATGCGCGGCTCCTCGGGGGCTTCCTCGGTGACCGTGCCCATCCGTACGATCAGCCGGTCCTTGCCCTCGGTGCCGAGGACCACGCAGTCCGCGCGGCGCCCGGCCCCGTCGGTGAGCACGACGTCCTCGCCGGTGTGCAGCCGTTTCACGGAGACGGCGTGCCGTCCCTCGGGTCCGTCGAGGACATGGCGCCCCTCGCCGTCCGTGTCGAAGTGCTCGACCAGGAACACCGGTGCCGTCATCGGGCCGCACCCTCTTCCGGGATCTCGGCGGCGGCCGACAACGCTGTCTCGGCGGCCGCGATTTCTGCGTTCAGTACCTCCACGAGCTGCCCGGCGGGCAGGTCGCGGGCCATGCGGTGGCCCTGTCCCGCCCACAGTGCCATGCCCTGCGCGTCGCCCGCCTTGGCGGCCGCCTTGCGCAGCGGCAGGGTGAGGTGGTGGACCTCGGGATAGGCGGAGGGGGCGTACGGGCCGTGCTCGCGCATGAAGCGGTTGGCCAGCGCGCGCGCCGGGCGTCCGGAGAAGGCGCGGGTGAGTTCCGTACGTACGTACAGGGGGTCGGTCAGCGCCTGTTTGTGCACGGCGCTCGCGCCGGACTCGGGGGTGGCGAGGAAGGCGGTGCCGAGCTGGGCCGCGTTCGCGCCCGCGGCGAGGAGGGCGGCGATCTGGCTGCCGCGCATGATGCCGCCGGCCGCGACGACCGGGATCCCCACGGTCTCGCGGACCCGCGCGACCAGCGTGAGCAGGCCGACGCCCGTGCCGTCGGTCTCCGGGTTGTCCCGGTGGGTGCCCTGGTGTCCGCCGGCCTCGATGCCCTGCACGACGACCGCGTCGGCGCCGGCCCGCTGCACGCCGAGGGCTTCCTCGGCCGTGGTGGCGGTGACCAGGGTGAGGGTGCCCGCGCGCCGCAGCGACTCCAGCACCTCCGGCTTCGGGACGCCGAAGTGGAAGGAGACCGCCGCCACCGGGTTGTCGAGGAGGACGGCGAGTTTGGCGTCGTAGCCGTCGTCGCGGCCGCTGTCCGGATCGCCGAGCTCGGTCTCGTACCAGGCGGCCTCGCCGGCGAGCTGGTGGGCGTACACCTCGACCGCGGCCGCGTCCGCGTGCTCGGGCTGCGGCAGGAACAGGTTGACGCCGAAGGGACGGCCGGTCAGCCCGCGCAGCTGCTTGATCTCCTGGTACATGCCGTCGGCGGTCTTGTACCCCGCCGCGAGGAAGCCGAGCCCGCCGGCCTCGGACACGGCGGCCGCGAGCTGCGGGACGGAGACTCCGCCCGCCATGGGGGCCTGCACGATCGGGTGAGGGAAGAGATCGGTCAGCGCGGAGGACATGACGGCATGTTGTCACGTCCGCCGGACAAGTCAGAAACCGGTCGCCGGTCCGAATAGTGCCTCCGACATGGAGGGCACGGGGCGTGTCCCGCCCCGTGCCCCGCTTGGATCAGCGGCCGTTGAACGCGTCCTTCAGCCGGGAGAAGAGGCCCTGCTGACCGGGCTGGAACTGACCGGTGGGCCGCTCCTCGCCGCGCAGTATGGCGAGCTCGCGCAGCACCCGCTCCTGCTCCGCGTCGAGCTTGGTCGGCGTGGTGACCTCGACGTGCACGATGAGGTCGCCGCGGCCGCCGCCGCGCAGGTGGGTGACACCCCGGCCGTGCAGCGGGATCGACTGGCCGGACTGCGTGCCCGGACGGATGTCGACCTCCTCCATGCCGTCGAGGGTCTCCAGCGGCACCTTGGTGCCGAGGGCCGCCGCGGTCATCGGGAGGGTGACCGTGCAGTGCAGGTCGTCGCCGCGCCGCTGGAAGGTCGAGTGCGGCAGCTCGTGGATCTCGACGTACAGGTCGCCGGCGGGGCCGCCGCCGGGGCCGACCTCGCCCTCGCCCGCGAGCTGGATCCGCGTGCCGTTGTCCACACCGGCCGGGATCTTGACCGTGAGGGTGCGACGGGAACGGACCCGGCCGTCGCCCGCGCAGTCGTGGCACGGGGTCGGGACCACGGTGCCGAAGCCCTGGCACTGCGGACACGGCCGTGAGGTCATGACCTGGCCGAGGAACGACCGCGTCACCTGGGACACCTCGCCGCGGCCGCGGCACATGTCACAGGTCTGCGCGGAGGTCCCGGGCGCCGCGCCTTCGCCGTTGCAGGTGGCGCAGACGACGGCCGTGTCGACCTGGATGTCCTTCGTGGTGCCGAAGGCCGCCTCGTCGAGCTCGATCTCCAGCCGGATCATGGCGTCCTGGCCCCGGCGGGTGCGCGAGCGCGGTCCGCGCTGCGACGCCGTGCCGAAGAACGCGTCCATGATGTCCGAGAAGTTCCCGAAGCCGCCCGCGCCGAAGCCGGCGGCACCCGCGCCGCCCTGCTGGGACAGCGGGTCACCGCCGAGGTCGTAGACCTGCTTCTTCTGCGGGTCCGACAACACCTCGTACGCGGCGTTGATCTCTTTGAACCGCTCCTGCGTCTTCGGATCGGGATTGACGTCCGGATGCAGCTCGCGAGCGAGCCTCCGGAACGCCTTCTTGATCTCGTCCTGGGACGCGTCGCGGCGCACGCCGAGTACGGCGTAGTAGTCCGTGGCCACTTACGACTCCGCCAGGATCTGTCCGACGTACCGTGCCACCGCTCGTACCGCTCCCATCGTTCCCGGGTAATCCATGCGGGTCGGGCCGACCACGCCGAGTTTGGCTACTGCCTCAACGCCCGAACCGTAGCCGACGGAGACCACGGACGTGGAGTTGAGTCCCTCGTACGCGTTCTCGTGCCCGATTCGCACGGTCATGCTCGAATCCCCGGCCTCTCCAAGCAACTTGAGGAGCACGACCTGCTCCTCCAGCGCTTCGAGCACCGGCCGGATGGTGAGAGGGAAGTCATGTCCGAATCGCGTCAGATTGGCGGTACCGCCGATCATCAGCCGCTCCTCGGTCTCCTCGACGAGTGTCTCCAGCAGTGTGGAGAGCACCGTCGAGACCGTACCCCGGTCTTCCGCCTCGAAGGCGTCCGGGAGGTCCTGGACGAGCTGCGGGACGTCCGCGAAGGGGCGTCCCGCGACCCGGCTGTTGAGCCGGGCGCGCAGGTCCGCCAGCGACGTCTCACCGAACGGCGCCGGACAGTTGATCATGCGCTGTTCGACCCGGCCGGTGTCCGTGATCAGCACGAGCATCACCCGTGCGGGAGCCATGGACAGCAGCTCCACATGGCGCACGGTCGAGCGGGTCAGCGAGGGGTACTGCACGACGGCGACCTGCCGGGTGAGCTGCGCGAGCAGCCGCACGGTCCGGCCGACGACGTCGTCCAGGTCGACGGCACCGTCCAGGAAGTTCTGGATGGCGCGGCGCTCGGGCGCGGTCATCGGCTTGACGCCGGCGAGCTTGTCGACGAAGAGGCGGTAGCCCTTGTCCGTGGGGATGCGCCCGGCACTGGTGTGCGGCTGGGCGATGTACCCCTCGTCCTCCAGGACCGCCATGTCGTTGCGGACGGTCGCGGGCGAGACGCCCAGCCGGTGCCGCTCGGTGAGCGCCTTGGAGCCGACCGGCTCCTCGGTGCCCACGTAGTCCTGGACGATGGCGCGCAGCACCTCGAGCCTGCGTTCGCTGAGCATCGCGCACACCTCCAGAAGTCGACTCGGTGGCCTTCGTGGCCTTCGTGGCTTTCGTCTGGCACTCAGCGCACGCGAGTGCCAACGTTCCCCAGCTCAGTGTACGGCGGTGAGGCACGCCCCGGGCAAGGGCGGGCCTGCGATGTCGTGCACGGCACCTGGTCACCGTTAGCGTCGCCGCATGAGGCTGACTTGGGAAGGGCTCGGGTGGGAAAGGCTGGCGCCCCGGGTGGGGCGACGGCGGCTTCCGGGCTGGGACTGCACGGCCGGGCTCGTCGTCGGCGAGGGGGCGGCGCTGATGATCGACGCCGGGTCCAGTCTCGCGGAGGGCGCCGCGCTGTGCGCCGACGCGCGTGCCCTCACCGGCGGGCGTGTGACTCATATCGCGCTCACCCACCCGCATTTCGACCACGTGTTCGGCGCCGCGGCGTTCGCGGGCGCACGGATCCTCGTCGCGGACGGTTCGTCCGGGGCGTACGAGAACGGCCGCGACGAGCTCTGCGCGGACGCGGTGCGCAACGGTCTCGACCCGAGGGCGGCGGAGGAGGCGGCCGACACCCTCGTACGCCCCCGCGGCTTCGTCCGGAGCACCTGGGACCTGGATCTCGGCGGCGTCGAGGTCCGGCTGGTGCGGACGGGCGAGGGCCACACCGCCCACGACCTCGTGGCCGTCGTGTCCGGCGACCCGGCGGTGGTGTTCTGCGGCGACCTGGTCGAGGAGTCGGGCGAGCCTCAGGCGGGCCCCGACGCCGTACCGTCACGCTGGCCCGCGGCTCTCGACCGGCTGCTCGGACTGGGCGGCGAGAACGCGCTGTACGTCCCCGGGCACGGGGCGGTCGTGGACGCCATGTTCGTACGGACCCAACGGGACGCCTTGGCGGCACGTTTCGGCGCGACGACTTCCGGCACGGCGGGTTCCGGCTGAGCGCGTCCGGTACGCGGGGCCGGTACCACGGGTTCCGGCCTGGCAGGTTCCGGCCGAGCGCGTCCGGTACGGCGGGGCCCGGCGCGGCGGATTCCGGCCGAGCGCGTCCGGTACGGGGGTTCCAGCACGGCGGATTCCGGCGTGTCGTGGTGAGCGGCGCCGGGCTTCTCCTATCGTCATCCGAATGCGCCAGTACTCTCCGGACCTGACCCCGCCGTGGAAGAAGCCCCGGTCCGTGCCCGAGGTCCCGGCGGACCCGGGTCTGGTCGTCGAGGAGCCCGGCACCGGCTTCTGCGGCGCGGTGATCCGCTGCGAGGCGGGCACCGTGACCCTGGAGGACCGCTTCGGCAAGCACCGGGTGTTCCCGCTGGAACCGCGCGGCTTCCTCCTGGAGGGCAAGGTGGTGACCCTGGTCCGCCCGGCGCCCGCGGCTCCCGTACGCCCCAGCCGTACGGCCTCCGGCTCGGTGGCGGTACCCGGCGCCCGCGCCCGGGTCGCGCGCGCCGGGCGCATCTACGTCGAGGGCCGCCACGACGCCGAACTGGTCGAGCGGGTCTGGGGCGACGACCTGCGCGTCGAGGGCGTCGTCGTGGAGTACCTGGAGGGCGTCGACGACCTCCCGGCGGTCGTCGACGCGTTCGCCCCGGGCCCGGACGCCCGGCTCGGCGTCCTCGTGGACCACCTGATCCCGGGTTCGAAGGAGTCCCGGATCGCCGAGGCGGTCACGAGCGAGCACGCCCTGGTGCTCGGCCACCCGTACATCGACGTCTGGGAGGCCGTGAAGCCGTCCTCCGTGGGCATTCCGGGCTGGCCCCGGGTCCCGCGCGGCCAGGACTGGAAGACGGGCGTGTGCCGGGCCCTGGGCTGGCCGGAGAACACCGGCGCGGCCTGGCAGCACATCCTGTCCCGGGTCCACTCCTACAGGGACCTGGAACCGGCGCTCCTGGGCCGCGTGGAGGAACTGATCGACTTCGTCACCGCGCCGGAGTGACCGGTCGGCGGCCGGTTCCCCGGGTCCGGCGCCGGTGCCCCTTGATGTCCGGGTTCCCACCGGAGCCGGGTGCCACCGGGCAGATACGGTCGCGTCCTCGGCCGGCCATCCACCGGAAATCATGACCGAGAACCGTACGGGAACAGGTGTTCAGTCCACCAGATCCCGGACGACGGCGTCCGCGAGGAGGCGGCCGCGCAGGGTGAGGACGGCGCGGCCGGCGTCGTACGGACCGGCTTCGAGGAGTCCGTCGGACAGAGCGCGGCGGGAGGCCGCGAGGCCGTCGGGGCGGAGCAGCGAGAGCGGGCAGCCCTCGCGCAGCCGCAGTTCGAGGAGGATCCGCTCGACCCGGCGGTCCTCGTCGGACAGGAGTTCACGGCCGGCGCCCGGGGAGCGGCCCTCGGCCAGCGCCGCCGCGTACGCCCCCGGATGTTTCACGTTCCACCAGCGAACGCCGCCGACGTGGCTGTGCGCTCCGGGGCCCGCTCCCCACCAGTCGGCGCCGCGCCAGTACAGCTCGTTGTGCAGACAGCGGCCCGCCTCGGAGGTGGCCCAGTTCGACACCTCGTACCAGTCGAAGCCCGCCGCCGACATCACCTCGTCCGCGATGAGATAGCGGTCCGCGTGCACGTCGTCGTCCGTCATGGGGACCTCACCGCGGCGGATCCGGCGCGCGAGCTGGGTGCCCTCCTCGACGATGAGCGCGTACGCGGAGATGTGGTCGGGACCGGCGCCGAGGGCCGCTTCGAGCGATGCCCGCCAGTCGTCGTCCGACTCGCCCGGTGTGCCGTAGATCAGATCAAGGTTCACATGTGCGAAGCCGGCCGCGCGGGCCTCGGCGACACAGGCCTCGGGGCGGCCCGGGGTGTGCGTGCGGTCGAGCACCTTCAGGACGTGCTGCCGGGCGCTCTGCATACCGAAGGAGATCCGGTTGAAGCCGCCGGCGCGCAGGGTCGCGAGGTACTCCGGGTCCACGGACTCGGGGTTCGCCTCCGTCGTGATCTCGGCGTCGTCCGCGAGCCCGAACTCGTCCCGGATCGCGCCCAGCATCCGTACGAGATCGCCGGCCGCCAGCAGCGTGGGCGTACCGCCTCCGACGAAGACCGTGCGGACCGGGCGGGGGTCGTCGCCCAGGACCTTGCGGGCGAGCCGGATCTCGTCGGTCAGGGTGTCCGCGTAGTTGTCGCGGGAGGCGAGCACGCCCCCGCTGCCCCGCAGCTCGGTCGCCGTGTAGGTGTTGAAGTCGCAGTAGCCGCAGCGGGTCGCGCAGTACGGAACGTGGAGGTAGAACCCGAGGGGCCGATCGGCCGCCCCGTCCAGGGCGTGCGCGGGCAGCGCCCCGTCGTCGGGGACGGGCTCACCGTCGGGAAGTGCGGAAGGCATGCGTTCCATTGTCCAGCACGGCCGGGGTGGACGTGTCCGGCGCGGGCGGGGGACGTGCCAGGCGGGGCGGGGGCGTGTCCGGCAGGGGGGAGGGGGCGCGTGCCCTCGCCGGGGCGAGAGTGGGCCACCGAACACGCCTGAGGGGCGAGGGCCGGGCCACCGCACACGCCTGACGGGGTCCGGAGTCCCCGGGACCGCGACGGGCCCCGCTAGTCGGCCTGCAACACCAGCAGGGCCATGTCGTCCTCCGGCGGGCGGCTGCCGAACGCGTGCACCAGCCCGCGGATCCGTTCCGCGATCATCTCGGCGTTCAGGCCGGTGCAGCCCGCGAGGGCGTGCGCGAGACCGTCGTCGTCGTCGAACTGACGGGACCCGTCGCGCCGCTCCGTCACGCCGTCGGTGACGCACAGGAGGCTGTCCCCGGGATACAGCTCGAAGGACTCGGAGGCGTATTGGGGGTCCTCGAAGACGCCGAGCAGGGTCTGCGGCCGGGCCATCTCCCGAACACCGCCGTCGGGGCTCAGCAGCAGCGGCAGCGGATGCCCCGCCGAGGCGAGGGTGCAGCGCACTCCGCCGTCGAAGGGGACCAGCTCGCCGTAGAGCATGGACAGGAAGCGCGTCTGCGGGCCGAGGTCGGTGCCGAGCCCGGGTCCGCCCGCGGCCACGAGAGCGCGGGCCGCCGCGTCCGCGGCCTCCGTCGCGTCGTCGAGGAGGAGCTGGTTGAGACGGTCGAGGACGTCCGCGACGTCGTAGCCCTCACGCGCCAGCAGCCGCAGCCAGGGCCGCGCCAGGCCGATCACGACGGCGGCCTCGGGCCCCTTGCCCTGGACGTCGCCGACCGCGAAGCACCAGCGCCCGTCGCCCGCCGGGAACACGTCGTAGAAGTCACCGCTCGGCCCGCCCTTGTCGAGCGGCTCGTAGACGAGGGCGCTGCGCACCCCGGGGATCTCGGCGACCGCGCCCGGCAGCAGCCCGCGCTGCAGGACCCGGCTGATGGTGGCCTGGCGCGCGTACTGGCGGGCCGCTCCGATGGCCAGGGCGATACGGCGGCTGAGGTCCTCGACGAGTCCGGTGACCTCGTCGGGGAAGTCGGGCGGTCCGGCCCGCCCGATGACGAGTGTGCCCAGCGGCCGGCCGCCCGCGATCAGCCGGTACGCCAGCGCCGCCCCGCTCGCCCCGCGGGCGCCCAGCGCCTCGCCGGGCCAGGGCACCGGGACGGCCCGGGAGCGCACCGCGTCGGGCAGCCGCGGCGGGTCCTTCTCCAGGGCCTGACGCAGTCCCTCGATGAGGTTCTCGCTGCCGTGCCAGACGCGGGCGAGGCGGGGGCCGAGGGCCAGACCGAGACCGCCGGCCCGGTCGGTGGCCTCGTCCTCCAGCCATACGGCGCACCAGTCGGCGAGGCGCGGGACGAGGAGCTGACCGGCCAGCGCGGCGACCAGGTCCTCGTCGAGCTGTCCGGCGAGCAGGTCGGAGGCCTCGGCGAGAAAGGAGAGGGCTCCCCGGTCGAGCCAGTCGTGGCCCGACCCGGTGCTCCGGTTCGCCCCCGAGGCGGACAGGGCACGGTACGGCTCGACGCCGGCCCCCGGCCCGTACCCGGGGAGCGGCCCCTCGGCGTACGCGATGGCCCCGGCCCCGGTCGGCTCCGAGTCCTCCGCCTCGCCGGTGAGCCCGTCGGCTGCGGCGAACCCGCTCGTTCCCGCGAGCCCGTCGGCGTCCCCGAATCCCCCCGGCCCGGCAGGACCGCCCGCGGCCGCGAATCCCCCGGGCCCGGAAAGGCCGTCGTCGTCCGCGAACCCGCCCGGCACGGAGAAACCGCCCGCACCCGCGAACCCGCCCGGTCCGGCGAGTCCGCTCACGTCGTCGAAGCGGCCCGGCAGGCGCGGGTCGTCGGCGTCCGCGAAGACGCCCGCACCCGGCAGAGCGCCGGCGGCCCCGTCGACCAGCAGCCTCGACCACACGGTCTTGACGCCCGGACGATAGGTGATGCCCCAGGCCTCGGAGAGCGCGGAGACCAGACGCAGGCCCCGCCCGTACTCCGGTGTCCCGTAAGCCGGTTCGGCGCCGTCCTCCCGTATGGCCCGCGAGGGATGCCGGTCGGAGACCTCGACGACCAGCGGTCCGGGCGGGCCGTCGGCCGGGCACTCCAGGCGGCACAGCAGCTCGACGTCGGTACCCGCGTGCACGACGGCGTTGGTGACCAGCTCGCTGACCACCACGGCCGCGTCGCCGGTGAGCCGGTCGTCGATGATCTCGGTGCCGGGCAGGGCCAGTTCGGCCCAGCTCAGGAGTGTGTCGCGGAGGAATCGGCGCGCGGCCGCGGGGGCGAGCGGAGTGCCGGGCAAGGATGTACGCGACACGACGTCCCGGCCGGCGGGGTGGTGCGCGAGCACGTCCGGTGCGCATGGCGTGGAATCCCGTTGCGTCGGAATGGCCCCCACTGTGCGGCTCCCTGGGCAGTTCGGACGAAGACACCTCGGACGATGCGGCCAGGGTGACAGACTGGCGGCGCTCATAAGCACCGAGTCACCGAAGTGGGCCGGCATGAGTGAGAACAGTGGTATGGATGTGCTCGAAGACGGACAGAATCGAGCATCCGATCCGCGTCCACCGCCCGCCGCGACGACGACGGCGACACGGCACGGGACGGCGACACGGCACGGGACGGCGACACGGCACGGGACGGCGACACGGCACGGGACGGCGACACGGCACGGGACGGCGACACGGCACGGGACGGCGACACGGCACGGGACGGCGACACGGCACGGGACGGCGACACGGCACGGGACGGCGACACGGCACGGCGGCTTCGGCACAGCGCCCGGGGCGGGTCAGGACCGGTCGTCGTACCGCGAGGCACCGAGAAACCACGGACCGAGTGAGGCACCGTCATCATGAGCGCCCAGACGACGACCGACGAGGGAGCGAGCATCCTCCTGGTCGACGACATGGAGGACAACCTGGTCGCGCTGGAAGCCGTCCTGCGTTCCCTCAACGAACCGCTGGTGCGCGCGCGTTCGGGCGAGGAGGCGATGAGGGCGCTGCTGCGGCAGCGGTTCGCGGT
The DNA here is from genome assembly GCF_036226925.1 of Streptomyces sp. NBC_00659. Taxonomy (NCBI): domain Bacteria; kingdom Bacillati; phylum Actinomycetota; class Actinomycetes; order Kitasatosporales; family Streptomycetaceae; genus Streptomyces; species Streptomyces sp. NBC_00659. Next base: position 3,449,826 of record NZ_CP109031.1, read on the forward strand.
CGTCCTGCTCGACATCCGGATGCCGGGCATGGACGGATTCGAGACGGCCGCGAACATCAAGCGGCTCGACCAGACCAAGGACGTGCCCATCATCTTCCTGACGGGCACGGACGCCGACGCGGGCTACGCCTTCCGCGGGTACGCGACGGGTGCCGCCGACTATCTGGCGAAGCCGTTCGACCCGTGGGTCCTGCGCGCCAAGGTCAGCGTCTTTCTCGACCTGCACCGCAAGAACCGTCAGCTGGAGTGCCTGCTCGCCCGTGAGCAGGACCAGTTCGACGAACTCGCCGCCCGCCTCAGGAGGATGGACACGCACCTGTCGGCCGACGCCGTCCCGGACATACCCGAACTCCGCGACCAGCTACGGCGGATGGACGAACTGCTGAGCAGGATGCGGCACAGGCGGGACGGATAGGAGAGACCGCGCGGGGCTCCGACGGGAGCGGGGACGCGCGGGGACCCCGACGGGGGGCGGGGACGCGCTGATACTCCGACGGGAGCGGGGACGCGCGGAAGCTCCGCCGCTCGGTCGCGGAGAGGTCCTGCGCGCCCCCACCCCGTACGGGCGATGGCCGATGGCTCCGGGCTACGCCTCGCGGGAGCCCGCGTACATCTCGTCGATCAGGTGCTTGTACGCCTTCTCGACGACCGGGCGCTTCAGCTTGAGGCTCGGGGTGATCTCGCCGTGCTCGACGTCCAGGTCGCGGGGCAGCAGACGGAACTTCTTGATGGTCTGCCAGCGCTGCAGGCCCGCGTTGAGCTCCTTCACGTAGCCCTCGACGAGGGCGACCGTGGCGGGCGCCGCGACGACGTCCGCGTACGACTTGCCCTCCAGGCCGTTGTCCTTGGCCCAGTCGAGGATGGACGGCTCGTCGAGGGAGATGAGCGCGGTGCAGAAGTTCCGGTCGGCGCCGTGCACGAGGATGTTGGAGACGTACGGGCAGACGGCCTTGAACTGGCCCTCGACCTCGGCGGGGGCGATGTACTTGCCGCCCGAGGTCTTGATGAGGTCCTTCTTGCGGTCGGTGATCTTCAGATAGCCGTCCACGGACAGCTCGCCGATGTCACCGGTGTGGAACCAGCCGTCGGCCTCCAGGACCTCGGCGGTCTTCTCGGGCAGCCCGTGGTAGCCCTCCATGATGCCGGGGCCGCGCAGCAGGATCTCGCCGTCGTCCGCGATACGCACCTCGGTGCCGGGCACCGGCTTGCCGACCGTACCGGTGCGGTAGGCCTCGCCCGGGTTCACGAAGGAGGCGGCGGAGGACTCGGTGAGTCCGTAGCCCTCCAGGATGTGGATGCCGGCGCCGGCGAAGAAGTAGCCGATCTCCGGCGCGAGCGCGGCGGAGCCGGAGATGCAGGCACGCAGGTTGCCGCCGAAGGCCTCGCGGATCTTGGCGTAGACGAGCGCGTCGGCGACCTTGTGCTTGGCGCCGAGCGCGAACGGCACCGAGGCCGAACCCGTGCGGCGGAAGTTGTCCTGGCTCGCCTTCGCGTACTCCCGGGAGACCTCGGCGGCCCACTGGAAGATCTTGTACTTGGCGCCGCCGCCGGCCCGCGCCTTGGCGGCGACCCCGTTGTAGACCTTCTCGAAGATGCGCGGCACGGCCGCCATGTACGTCGGCCGCACTACCGGAAGGTTCTCGATGATCTTGTCCACGCGACCGTCGACGGCGGTGACGTGGCCGACCTCGATCTGGCCGGAGGTCAGCACCTTGCCGAAGACGTGCGCGAGCGGCAGCCACAGGTACTGGACGTCGTCCTGGCCGAGCAGGCCGGTCGCGGCGATCGCCTTCGCCATGTACGACCAGTTGTCCTGCGGCAGCCGGACGCCCTTGGGACGGCCCGTGGTGCCGGAGGTGTAGATGAGGGTCGCGAGCTGGTCGGCGGTGATCGCGCCGACCCGCTCCTTGATCAGCTCGGGGTGCTTCTCCAGGTACGCGGAGCCGCGCGCCTCCAGCTCGGCGAGCGTCAGGACCCAGTCCTCGGTCTCCACGCCCTCCGCGTCGATGACCACGACGTGCGTGAGCTCGGGCAGCTCGGCGCGCTTCTCGCGGGCCTTGGCGAGCTGGGCCGCGTCCTCCGCGATGAGGATCCTGCTCGCGGAGTCGGAGAGGATGAACGCCGACTCCTCGGCGTTGGTCTGCGGATACACGGTCGTGGTGGCCGCGCCCGCGCAGAGGATGCCGAGGTCGGCCAGGATCCACTCGACGCGGGTCGAGGAGGCGAGCGCGACGCGCTGCTCCGGCTGGACGCCGAGCTCGATCAGCCCGGCGGCGATGGCGTAGACCCGCTCGGCGGCCTGCGCCCAGGTCAGCGACTTCCAGGTGTCCGGTCCGTCACCCGAGGCCGGTACCGGGTAGCGGTATGCCTCGGCGTCGGGTGTGGCCGCCACGCGCTCCAGGAAGAGTGCGGCGACGGACGGCGGACGGTTCTCGATCAGGGTCTGTGTGTCGCTCACGACATCCTCCGGGGCCCGCGGCAGTGCGGCTGGCTCAATTGCGGCTGTTGTTTAACTCGCGAGTAACTACCGAGCAGAGATCAGACTAGAGCGCGTCCGGCCGGTGCGTAAGAGGCGGCGGCCGGTCACTTCCCGGTCACTTCCCGCAGGACACACCCCTGAGACAAGCACAGGGCCCGCCGCGCCGAAGCGCGACGGGCCCTGAAAACCGGGATTCGGCGTGACTACTTCTTGCCCTTGGCCGCGGGGCCGCTGTCGTCGCTGGACAGCACGGCGATGAAGGCCTCTTGCGGAACCTCCACAGAGCCCACCATCTTCATCCGCTTCTTGCCTTCCTTCTGCTTCTCCAGCAGCTTCCGCTTACGGGAGATGTCACCGCCGTAGCACTTGGCGAGGACGTCCTTGCGGATGGCGCGGATGGTCTCGCGGGCGATGACCCGGGAGCCGATGGCCGCCTGGATGGGCACCTCGAAGGCCTGCCTCGGGATCAGCTCGCGCAGCTTGGCGACCAGCCGGACCCCGTACGCGTACGCCTGGTCCTTGTGCGTGACCGCCGAGAAGGCGTCGACCTTGTCGCCGTGCAGCAGGATGTCGACCTTGACCAGGCTGGAGGTCTGCTCGCCGGTGGGCTCGTAGTCCAGCGAGGCGTAGCCGCGGGTCTTGGACTTCAGCTGGTCGAAGAAGTCGAAGACGATCTCCGCGAGCGGCAGGGTGTAGCGGATCTCGACCCGGTCCTCCGAGAGGTAGTCCATGCCGAGCAGGGTGCCGCGCCGGGTCTGGCACAGCTCCATGATCGCGCCGATGAACTCCGAGGGCGCGAGGATGGTCGCCCGCACGACAGGCTCGTAGACCTTGTCGATCTTGCCCTCGGGGAACTCGCTCGGGTTGGTGACGATGTGCTCGCTGCGGTCCTCCATCTCGACCCGGTAGACCACGTTCGGGGCGGTCGCGATCAGGTCGAGCCCGAACTCGCGCTCCAGCCGCTCACGGATCACGTCGAGGTGCAGCAGCCCGAGGAAACCGACGCGGAAGCCGAAGCCCAGCGCCGCCGACGTCTCCGGCTCGTACACCAGCGCGGCGTCGTTGAGCTGGAGCTTGTCCAGGGCGTCGCGCAGCTCGGGGTAGTCGGACCCGTCCAGCGGATACAGGCCCGAGAAGACCATGGGCTTGGGGTCCTTGTACCCGCCGAGCGCCTCGGTGGCGCCCTTGTGCAGGGTGGTGATCGTGTCACCGACCTTGGACTGGCGGACGTCCTTCACGCCGGTGATGATGTAACCCACCTCGCCGACACCGAGCCCGTCGGCCGCCTTCATCTCGGGGGCCGAGACACCGATCTCCAGCAGCTCGTGGGTCGCGCCGGTGGACATCATCCGGATGCGCTCACGCTTGTTGAGCTGCCCGTCGATGACACGTACATACGTCACGACACCGCGGTAGGAGTCATAGACCGAGTCGAAGATCATCGCGCGGGCGGGGGCGTCCTGGACGCCGACCGGGGCGGGGATCTCGGCGACGACCTTGTCGAGCAGCGCCTCGACGCCCAGGCCTGTCTTGGCGGAGACCTTGAGAACGTCCTCGGGGTCGCAGCCGATGAGGTTGGCGAGCTCCTCGGAGAACTTCTCCGGCTGGGCGGCCGGCAGGTCGATCTTGTTCAGTACGGGGATGATCTTGAGGTCGTTCTCCATCGCCAGGTAGAGGTTGGCGAGAGTCTGCGCCTCGATGCCCTGGGCCGCGTCGACGAGCAGGACCGTGCCCTCACAGGCCGCGAGCGACCGGGACACCTCGTACGTGAAGTCGACGTGCCCGGGGGTGTCGATCATGTTGAGGATGTGGGTCTTACCCGGATCCTGGGTCGACGCCCAGGGCAGCCGGACCGCCTGGGACTTGATCGTGATGCCGCGCTCGCGCTCGATGTCCATACGGTCGAGGTACTGAGCACGCATCTGCCGCGCGTCGACCACCCCCGTCAGCTGGAGCATGCGGTCGGCGAGCGTGGACTTGCCGTGGTCGATGTGCGCGATGATGCAGAAATTGCGGATCAGAGCCGGGTCGGTACGGCTCGGCTCGGGCACATTGTTAGGGGTCGCGGGCACGCAGGGTCCTGTCTCTTGAGGCGCCTGTCGCCTCGGGTCGGATCGATACGTAGGTTCCATGGTCCCACGCGCGGCGGGCTGCGACCGGTTCGGGCCGCGTGAGCGGGACGTCGGCGGCCGGCCCGAAGTCCGTGACCAGGGCATCGGCGAGCGGTCCCCGGGCCGGGGACGCAAGGCCGGTTTGGGCCGGTCGTGCGGGGACTGGTAGCCTGGGTGGCTGTGTCTCGTGCCCTCTCTGCAGGAGACGCACCCAAGAAAATCAAACGGCGAGTGAGACGTGCTGTCTCGCGTGCCTGAACCTGTAAAGGCTCATTCGTGGCGAACATCAAGTCCCAGATCAAGCGGATCAAGACCAACGAGAAGGCCCGGCTGCGCAACAAGGCCGTCAAGTCCTCTCTGAAGACCGCGATCCGCAAGGCCCGCGAGGCGTCTGCCGCGGGTGACGTCGAGAAGGCCACCGAGTACACGCGCGCCGCGTCGCGCGCTCTCGACAAGGCCGTCTCGAAGGGCGTCATCCACAAGAACCAGGCCGCCAACAAGAAGTCGGCGCTTGCTTCGAAGGTCGCCGCGCTCAAGGGCTGAGTCGGCTGAGCTCTCCGGGGCTCAACCCCTGACTTGACCGTCGGCGGACCCGAGCGGGCCCTCTCTCCCGCTCCCGACCGACACCCCGGATTCACGCACGATCTGCGTTCGCCACGCGGGCGTGAATCCACCGGCTTGAACCGAAGGCCTCGCTCCTCCCTTCCCCGGGAGAACGAGCGGGGCCTTCGGTGTGCTGCGGGATTCGTGCTGCGGGATTTCCATGCGGCACCTCAGCTGCTGGTGCCTGCCGCGAGTCCCGGTGCCGGTGCTGGTGCCCGCCGCGAAGTTCCGGTGCCGATGCCCGTCGCGAGCTCCGGGTGCCTGTGCCGGTGGCGGGGCCTGCCGCGAGTGCCGGTGCCGGTGCCCAGCGCGAAGTTCCGGCGCCGGTGCCTTTCGCAGGGCTGGGGGCTGGGGGCTAGCGTCGGCCGGAGCGGGCGGCTCGGGCGACGGCCACGACCGCCTTCTCCAGGGCGTACTCGGGGTCGTCCCCGCCGCCCTTGACCCCGGCGTCCGCCTCCGCGACGGCCGTGAGCGCCATGGCGACCCCGTCCGGCGTCCAGCCGCGCATCTGCTGGCGCACGCGATCGATCTTCCACGGCGGCATCCCGAGCTCACGGGCCAGGTCGGCGGGCCTGCCGCCCCGCGCCGAGGACAGCTTTCCGATCGCCCGCACCCCTTGCGCGAGCGCACTGGTGATCAGGACGGGAGCCACGCCGGTCGACAGCGACCATCGCAGCGCCTCCAGCGCCTCCGCGGCCCGCCCCTCCACGGCCCGGTCGGCCACGGTGAAACTGGACGCCTCGGCCCGCCCGGTGTAGTACCGCCCGACGACGGCCTCGTCGATCGTCCCCTCGACGTCCGCGGTCAGCTGCGACACGGCGGACGCCAGCTCCCGCAGATCGCTCCCGATGGAGTCCACCAGCGCCTGGCAGGCCTCCGGAGTGGCCGCCCGGCCCAGCGCCCGGAACTCGCTCCGCACGAACGCCAGCCGGTCCGCCGGCTTGGTCATCTTGGGACAGGCCACCTCCCGGGCGCCCGTCTTGCGCGCGGCGTCGAGGAGCCCCTTGCCCTTGGCCCCGCCCGCGTGCAGGAGCACCAGAGTGATCTCCTCCGCGGGAGACCCCAGATACGCCTTGACGTCCTTGATCGTGTCGGCCGACAGGTCCTGGGCGTTGCGGACGATCACGACCTTGCGCTCGGCGAAGAGCGAGGGACTCGTCAACTCGGCGAGCGTGCCCGGCTGAAGCTGGTCCGGGGCAAGGTCCCGTACGTCCGTGTCGGCGTCGGCGGCCCTGGCGGCGGCCACCACCTCCTGCACGGCACGGTCGAGCAGGAGATCCTCCTGGCCCACTGCCAGCGTGACAGGGGCGAGAGGGTCGTCTTGTGCGGTCTTCTTGGCCATCACCGAAAGCATCCCACGCGCCACTGACACCAAGCGCCGCGAGCCACAGCCCGATACCGGCCCGGCCGGGCCGGCCTCGCGCGGCGTCACCGACGCGACCGGTCCGGGCGGCGCGGCGCGACCGACTCGCCCTCGCGGGCCCTGGCCGACTTGACCGGCTCGGCCTGGCGAGGCACTGCCCGGCACACCCTTGCTCGGCCTTGCTCGACCCGGCCGACCTGACACCGCGCGGCGCGGCGCGGCGCGGCATGGAGCGGCCTTGCCCCGCCTTGCCGGGCCCGGCCGGGCCTGCCGCAGCTCAGCCGGGCGCGGACCGGGCATATGGCGGCCCGGCGCGACTCGGCTCAGCCGGGCCGGGCCGGACCGGGCTACGGCTCCTCGTGCCAGCCGTCCCACTCGGCCGCGAACGCGTCCAGGTCCTTCGGGTCCAGCCGTGCCTCGGGGTCCGCCAGCACCACCAGCCACTGCGCGTCCTCGGCATCGTCCTCGCCCGCCAGTGCGTCCCGGACGAGCTGCGGTTCCTCCAGCAGCCCGAACCGGTCACCGACGGCCTCCGCCGCCTCTTCCGCGGCGTCACGGTCGGGCAGCACCAATACATGTCTCACATCGCTCACCCGAACATTTTCCGGTACGCCCGGCGCGGCCGACGCCGGGATCCGGGTCCGATGCGTGTGATCTACGCGGCTTGCCGGACCGCGGCCGCGGCTACCGGGCTTCCTTGACCTCCGGCACCCGGTCCAGTTCGATCCCGAACCGCTCGCGATACGTGGCCAGCACCTCCTCGTCACTTGCCAGTTCCGACACCTCCTTGGTCCCGTCGGCCGTCGACACGGTGAACCTGCGGCCGCTGAGCGTGATCCGGCCTCCGTCCTCGGTGACCCGTGAACAGACCAACGACCTGGTGAAGTGCGACAGCGGCGAGGTTGCGTGCCACCAGGCGCCGGCCACGAAGTCCCCGAGCACACGCGGCCGTACCTCCAGCCGGTACTGGCGCTTGTCGCCCAGGATCACGTCGAGGTCCTCGCACTCCCGGGAACTGCTCGCTCCCCGCACCCCCGCCGCGTCCGGCGCCGACTCCACGACCCGGAACATCCCTCCGGGGTCCCGCTGTTCGCCCCGCTCCGCGAACGACAGCGGGTAGTGGCTGTGGGCCCCGAAACCGACGTCGGTCAGCCAGTCGCCCCCGTCCACCGTCCGCACCCTCAGCGCAAGATGGTCGTAGGGGATCCCCGGCTTCCCGTCGTCCCCGTACACCCGCGCCGCGAGAAGCGTCACGTCGAAGCCCAGCGCACCCAGCAACGCCCCGAACGCGCCGTTCAGTTCGTAGCAGAACCCTCCTCTGCGCGCGCCCACCACCTTGTCCAGCAGCCTCTCCTCCTCCAGCACGATCTCCTCGCCGAGGTGGATCGACAGGTTCTCGAACGGCACCGTCCGCAGATGGCACAGCTGAAGGTCACGGAGCACATCGGACGTGGGCCACGCCGGGTGCTGGGCCCCGATGCGGCGTAGGTAGGCGTCGGCCTGTGCGGAATTCATGCGTTCAGTGTCGCGCCACCCCCAGCCCCTCGCCCTCACCGGTGACGGCGAGATCACCGTCCTCGTCTGTCCGCAGCACCACCGCGCCCCGGGCCCGCAGGGCCGCGACCGTGCTCGGAGCAGGGTGTCCATAAGGGTTGTCGCCGCCTACGGAGACGAGCGCGAGCCGCGGAGCCACCCTGCGTATGAGCTCGGGATCCTGATACGCCGATCCGTGATGGGCGACCTTGAGCACGTCCACGCCGGCCAGCTCGGCGGCGGCCGGGGATCTCGCCAGCGCCCGCTGGGCGGGCGGCTCCAGGTCGCCGGGCAACAGCAGCCGCAGCCCCGCGGACCGCACGAGCAGGGTGACACTGGCGTCGTTCGGGCCGTCCGGCGGCGGGAACGGATCCGGCGGCGGCCACAGCACCCGCCAGTCGAGGTCTCCCGCGCTCCGCCTCTCCCCGGCCACGGCCCGGGTCAGAGGGATGTGCCGTGCGAGCGCCTCCCGTCGTACGAACTCGGCCTGTTCCAGAGGCTCTTCGAAGCCGGTCGTCTCGATGGCACCCACCGAACGCCCCCGGAGCACACCGGGCAGGCCCGCGACATGGTCGGCGTGGAAGTGCGTCAGGACGACGAGCGGGATTCTGGTGACCCCGAGCGTGCTCAGACAGCGGTCGGCCAGCACCGGGTCGGGCCCGGCGTCCACCACCACCGCGCTGCCGTCCCCCACCGCGAGCACGCTCGCGTCGCCCTGCCCCACATCGCACATCGCGAACCTCCAGCCGGGCGGCGGCCATCCCGTGATCACCCTGGTGAGCGGCGGCGGCTGCACCACGAACAGCAGGAGCAGCACCGCGCCGACCCCACTGGGCAACGGATGTCTCAGCAGCCGTCGGCCGCCTGCGACGGCGGCCACCGTGACGAGGGCCAGCAGCAGCGCGCCCGTCCAGCTGTCCGGCCAGTCCACGCCCGCACCGGGCTGAGCCGCCCCCGCGCGCGCGATGTCCGCGATCCACCGGGCCGGCCAACTCGCCCACCATGCCAGGACCTCGGCCACGGGCATCGCCAAGGGGGCGGCCGCCAGCGTCGCGAACCCCAGCACCGTGGCCGGAGCGACCGCGAACTCCGCGAGGAGATTGCACGGCACCGCCACCAGGCTCACCCGCGCCGACAGTACGGCGACCACCGGTGCGCACAGGGCCTGCGCGGCGGCGGCCGCGGCCAGCGCCTCGGCCACGCGTGCGGGCACCCGGCGTCGCCGGAGCGCCGCGCTCCAGCGCGGGGCGAGCGTGAGCAGGGCCCCGGTCGCGAGGACGGAGAGCAGGAACCCATAACTGCGGGCGAGCCAGGGGTCGTACAGCACCAGGAGCAGAACCGCGGCGGCCAGCGCCGGGATCAGTGATCTGCGGCGCCCGGTCGCGATCGCGATCAGCGAGATCGCTCCACAGGCCGCCGCCCGCAGCACGCTCGGGTCCGGCCGGCAGACGACGACGAAGGCCAGGGTGAGCACTCCGCCGAGCAGGGCGGTCGCCCGGAGCGGAACTCCGAGCCGCGCGGCGAGGCCCCGGCGCTCCACCCGCTGGGCGAGGCCCGGCGGCCCGATGAACAGCGCGAGGACGATGACGAGATTGCCCCCGCTGACGGCGAGGAGATGTGTGAGGTCGGTGGCCTCGAAGGCGTCGTCCAGCTCCGGCGTGACACGTGAGGTGTCCCCCACCACCAGCCCCGGCAGCAGCGCCCGCGCGTCCGCGTCCAGGCCGTCGGTCGCCTTTCGCAGCCCTTCGCGCAGCCTGCCCGCGAACCGCTGCGGACCGGACGGCGCTCCGACCACGTCCGGCGGCGTGCTTCCCCGTACGCGCAGCACCGCCGCGATGTCCTCCCCGTCCGACAGCGCGGGCACGACCCGCGCGGCCACCCGCAACCGGGTCGACGGCAGCAGCGACAGCCAGGGCGAGCGCCCGCCGGTCTCCCGGGTCGCACCGCGTCCCGGGCGCCCCCCGAACCCCCGAGGCGCGCCTCGTCGCGAGCGGGCGTCGACGATCACCAGCACCGGTGTCCGGGTGGCCAGCACCGTGCCGTCCGCCTGGGTGACCCGCGTGACGTCGGCGTCGAACAGCAGGGCCGTCGGAGCGACGTGGTCCCCGCTGATCCGGGGCCGGGTGAGCCGGGGATCGGAGGTGATCTCCACCTCCGCGGTCACTTCGGCGTACCTCTCCGCGAGCGCGGGGACAGGTCCGCGTCGCAGATCCGCCGCGTGCAGCCCGGCGGAGGCCGCGGCGGCGGCGACACAGAGGAGCACGGCGGCGACGGACACCCACAACCCGCGGCGCGCCGCTCCACGCCCCTGCCCCGCGTCGGAACCTCCCCGCCCTGTGCCGGTATTTCCCTGCCTCGCACCGGAACCTCCCGGCCCCGGGCCCGCTTCTCCCCGCCCCGCACCGGAGCCTCCCGACCCCGCACCCGTATCTCCGTCTCCCCGTCCCGTCCGCCCGGCTCTCCGCCCCGCCACCGACAGCGCGCCGGCCGCGATCAGGGACACGGCCGCGACAGCCGCGACCCGGCCCGGCGACGCTCCGACACTCACGGCAGCCGTGAGCCAGACCGCCGCGGCGGGTGCCACGAGCCGGAGATCGATCGGACCCTCCGCCCTGGGGTGCGAGGCTCCCAGCCGCCGCCCCGAAGCCGCGTGCACGGGCCTCCGACCGGTTGCGCCGGGCAAACCCGCGGCGCGCGTCCGGGAACCTCGCGCCTCCCCGGGCTCCGTCGCCGTCCAAAACCGGGGCCCCGTCGCCGTCCGGGACCGGGGCTCCATCGACGGCCGGGACCGGGGCTCCATCGACGGCCGAGGCCCGGACTCCACCGTCGTGAGAGGCGCGCCCAAGCCTCTCGCCGCCGAGGACGTGGACTCCTCCGGCATCCTCCCCGGCCCGCCGGACAGCCCGCTCAGCGCCGGGCCCGCCCGCTCGCCCCTCCTCCCGGTACCGGAGCCGCTCATGGCAGCACCAGATGCCGGAGATCGGCGAAGCGGCGGTCTCCGATCCCGTTCACTTCGCGGAGCTCGTCGACCGAGCGGAACCCGCCGTGCGCCGTGCGGTAGTCGATGATGTGCCGGGCGAGGACGGGCCCGACGCCGGGCAGGCTGTCGAACTGGTCGACGGTGGCCGTGTTGAGGGGAATCGGCGCGGAGGGCACCGCTCCCGCCGCGGATCCTGCGGCACCGAAGGCCGCAGAGCCTCCGGAGCCGCCCGGTCCGGCCCCTGCCGGGGCCGCGCCGACCACGATCTGTTCGCCGTCCACGAGGATCCGGGCGCGGTTGAGTCCGTCGGTGTCCGTGCCGGGCCGTAACCCGCCGGCGGCCCGCAGGGCGTCCTCGACGCGGGATCCGGCCGGCAGGCGCTGGAGTCCGGGGGTGCGCACCTTTCCGCCCACGTCCACGACGACCACACTCCCGCCGACGGCGCTCGAAACTCCGGCCGGGGCACCGGATTCCACGCTCGGCCCGTCGCCCGGTGCGTGCTTCCCGCCGTACGGTGCGGCGGCGCTCACCACCTCCGGAGCCCGGACCGGTCGCGTCCGGCCCGCCCAGAAGTGCTGCACGGCGAAGGCGGCGGCCACGACCAGCAGCACGGTCAGCGCGGCCACGCTCCTGCGTTCCAGACCGCACCGCGACTGGAGCCACAACGGGAGCCGCTCCCGCACGGCGAGCCCGGCCCGGTCCTGCCACACGCCCGCCTCCCCGGCCGGATCATGCGAGGCCGGGGCACTCGCGGTGCCGGGGACCGGCCCACCGTCGGGCGCCTCGCTCGCGGTCCAGACGCTCACGGTCCGCGCGCTCGCCGTCGGATTGCTCGCCGTCGGAGTGCTCAGGGGCGCCGTCCTGTCGGCCCTCGAGCCCTCTGCCCGCAGGGTCCGGTCTGGGTCCGGGACGGTGTCGCGGCCGTGGGTCTCGGCCCTGGGGTTCCAGGGGTCCCGGACCGGATCGGCCATAACGCCCGTGGCCACTGCCGTGTTCGCCCTGGGGGCACCCCCGGCGTCGCGGTCCGTCCACGGCGGGCCGTTCCCCGACTCGCGCCGCCCCTGGGCGTGTTCCGTGAAGAGCGCGTCGGCGCGCAGCCGAAGGGCCGCGGCCGAAGCCTCGTGACGACGGGTCCGGGTTCGCCCGTCGCGACGGCGATGGCGGCTGCGGCTGTCGGAGTGGGGGCCACGACCCGGTCCACTGGTCGGGGTCGCGGTGCGTGAGCTCGATCGAAGTGCCATGCGGCGAGGATGCGGCAACCCGCCGCCCTCGCGATGATCATGCTCAATTCCGGTGGAAAGCACCCCAGTTGTGGATAACCCCGCCACCCGCACGAGCGACGCTCGCGAGTGACGCAGGTGCCGGCCTCCTCATCGAGGCGAGACGACCGCCGCCAGCAGACCGGGTCCGGTGTGCGCTCCGATCACCGCGCCCACCTCGCTCACATGCAGTTCGGCAAGGCCTGGCACCCGCGCCCGCAGTCGGTCCGCGAGGGCCGCCGCCCGCTCGGGGGCCGCCAGATGGTGAACGGCGATGTCGACCTGTGCGCTGCCCGCCCGGTCGACGACGATCTCTTCCAGACGCGCGATCGCCTTGGACGAGGTCCGGACCTTCTCCAGGAGTTCGATGCGGCCGTCGCGGAGCTGCAGCAGCGGCTTCACCGCGAGCGCGGAACCCAGCAGCGCCTGCGCGGCCCCGATCCTGCCGCCACGGCGGAGGTAGTCGAGAGTGTCGACGTAGAAGTGGGCGGACATGCCTGCGGCCCGCTTCTCGGCGGCCGTGACCGCGTCGTCGACGCTCCCGCCCGCCTCGGCGGAATCGGCGGCGGCCAGCGCGCAGAACCCGAGGGCCATGGCGACCATCCCGGTGTCGACGACACGCACCGGCACCGGGGCGTCGCGCGCCGCGAGCACCGCGGCGTCGTAGGTGCCCGAGAACTCCGAGGAAAGGTGCAGCGAGACGATCCCGGTGGCGCCGGACGCGGCGACCTCGCGGTAGGTCGCGGCGAAAGTCTCGGGGCTGGGCCGGGACGTCGTGACGGGGCGCCGCTTCTGCAGCGCCAGGGCCAGGGAGCGCGCCGAGATCTCGGTGCCCTCTTCGAGCGCCTGGTCCCCGAGGACCACGGTCAGGGGAACCGATGTGATGCCGTGGCGCTCCATCGTCCGCGGCGGCAGGTAGGCCGTTGAATCGGTGACGATCGCGACATGGCGGGACATGATCTGGAGATTACCTGGCGGGACGGGTGCGCGGCAGCCCGGCCCCTTCCACCTGCGGTCGCGACGGCCGGATCATGTCGTGCTCTCGGGGCGGGGCTTCTTCTGCCAAGGGTAGGTGGGCCGTTGGCCGGGCGGTGTGATGGCCGAAGGCCTCGACCCGTCCTCGGGACGGGACTGCGGGCTCCGAGGCCCGCTCTGTCCGTCGGAGGCGTCCGCGTCCGCGGCGGGAGCGTCGGGCCAGGACGTGGCCGGACCGGGCTCCTTGGTCCAGTGGCGCAGCGCGCCGGCCTCCACGTCGATCTGTGCGCTCAGTGTGTCCAGGTCGTCGCCGGCGAAGCGGTGGGCCCGGTCGCGGGCGGCCCAGCGCAGCGAGTCCGCCGACTGCGCGATCCGCTGGGTACGCTCGCGCAGACCCGGGAGCCGGGTGGCGAGCGTGTCCCGGTCGGGCTCGGCCTCCAGACGCTTCAGTTCGGCGTCCAGCTCGTGCCCGTGGGCGCTGAGCCGCTCGAAGAGACTCAGGGACTCCTTGAGGGACTCGTCCTCCGCCGCGCTCGCCTGGAGCGCCTCCTGGGTGGCGCGCATCGAGGTGCGCAGCGTCAGTCTGAGCTGGGCGAGCTCGCCCTGGGGTCCGAACTGGGTGAAGGTCTTCGCGCGCAGGGTGGTGTCCTCGACCGTGCGGCGGGCCTGCGAGATGGTGCGGTCCACACCGCGCTTGGCGGCGCCGATCACCTTCACCGTCGCATACGCGCCGAACACCACGAACAGCAGGAAGAGCAAGGCGATTACGGTGATCACGGTACCCATCACACTCCTCCTCCGACCGGCCGCGGCACCTTTCGCCGCGCTCTCAACGGTAAACGCTGCGGGCAGGTTCGGAGTTCCGGAAGGACCCCGAACCTGCCCGTAGGGGACTACCCCGAGCCGGTCGGCTACGCCGTGACGATGTTCACCAGCTTCGGCGCGCGCACGATCACCTTGCGGATCCCCGCGCCGCCCAGCGCCGCGACGACCTTCTCGTCGGCCAGCGCCACCTTCTCCAGCTCGGCGTCGGTGATCGACGGGGAGACCTCCAGGCGGGCCTTGACCTTGCCCTTGATCTGCACGACGCAGGTCACGGCCTCGTCGACGACGTACGCGGGGTCGGCGACGGGGAAGTCCTGGTGGACGACCGTGTCGGCGTGGCCCAGCTTGCGCCACAGTTCCTCGGCGATGTGCGGGGCCAGCGGCGCGACCATCAGCACCAGGGTCTCGGCGACCGGGCGGGCGACCGGGCCGCCCACCTTGGTCAGGTGGTTGTTCAGCTCGGTGACCTTGGCGATGGCGGTGTTGAACCGCATGCCTTCCAGGTCCTGGCGTACACCGTCGATGGCCTTGTGCAGGGCACGCAGCGTGTCCTCGTCCGGCTCGGTGTCGACGACCGTGACCTCGCCGGTCGCCTCGTCGACGACGTTGCGCCACAGCCGCTGCAGCAGGCGGTACTGGCCGACCACCGCGCGCGTGTCCCAGGGGCGGGACACGTCCAGGGGACCCATCGCCATCTCGTACAGGCGCAGGGTGTCCGCTCCGTACTCGGCGCAGATCTCGTCCGGGGTGACCGCGTTCTTCAGGGACTTGCCCATCTTGCCCAGCAGCCGGGAGACCTTCTCGCCCTGGTAGTAGTGCGCGCCGTCGCGCTCCTCCACCTCGGCGGCCGGTACGGCGATACCGCGGCTGTCGCGGTACACGTAGGCCTGGATCATGCCCTGGTTGAACAGCTTGTGGAACGGCTCGGCCGACGAGACGTGGCCCAGGTCGAACAGGACCTTCGACCAGAAGCGGGCGTACAGCAGGTGCAGCACGGCGTGCTCGGCGCCGCCGACGTACAGGTCGACGCCACCGGTCGGCTGGCCCTCGCGCGGGCCCATCCAGTACTGCTCGATGGCAGGGTCGACCAGCTTCTGGTCGTTGTGCGGGTCCAGGTAGCGCAGCTCGTACCAGCAGGAACCGGCCCAGTTGGGCATGGTGTTGGTCTCGCGGCGGTACTTCCGCGGACCGCGGCCGTCACCCAGGTCCAGGGTGACGGCGACCCAGTCCTCGTTGCGCGACAGCGGGGTCTCCGGGGACGTGTTCGCGTCGTCCGGGTCGAAGGTGCGCGGCGAGTAGTCCTCGACCTCCGGCAGTTCCAGGGGCAGCATCGACTCGGGCAGCGAGTGGGCGACGCCGTCCTCGTCGTAGACGATCGGGAAGGGCTCGCCCCAGTAGCGCTGGCGGCTGAACAGCCAGTCGCGCAGCCGGAAGTTGACGGTGCCCTCGCCGATGCCCCGGCGCTCCAGCCACTCCGTGATGCGCGCCTTGGCGTCGACGACGCCCAGGCCGTCCAGGGAGACCTCGTCCCCGGCGGAGTTGACGATCTTCGCGTCGTACGAGGCGAAGGCGTCGTCCCAGGTGGAGGCGTCGGTGCCGCGGTCGTCCGAGGGCTCGACCACACAGCGCATGGGCAGTTCGAAGGCGCGCGCGAACGCGAAGTCGCGGGTGTCGTGCGCCGGGACGGCCATGATCGCGCCGGTGCCGTAGCCCATCAGGACGTAGTCGGCGATGAAGACCGGGACCTTCTCGCCGTTGACCGGGTTGGTCGCGAACGCGCCGGTGAAGACGCCGGTCTTGTCCTTGGCCTCGGCCTGCCGTTCGACGTCGGACTTCGAGGCGGCCTGCGCGCGGTAGGCGGCGACGGCCTCGGCGGGCGTCGCGTGCCCGCCGGTCCACACCTCGTGGGTGCCCTCGGGCCAGGCGGCCGGGGTGAACTTCTCGACCAGCGGGTGTTCCGGCGCCAGCACCATGTAGGTGGCGCCGAACAGGGTGTCCTGACGGGTGGTGAAGACCGTGATCGCTTCGCCGTCGATCGGGAAGTCGACGCGCGCGCCCTCGGAGCGGCCGATCCAGTTGCGCTGCTGCAGCTTGATGGCCTCGGGCCAGTCCAGCGCGTCCAGGTCGTCCAGCAGGCGGTCCGCGTAGGCGGTGATGCGCATGTTCCACTGGCGCAGCTTGGCCTTGAAGACGGGGAAGTTGCCGCGCTCGGAACGGCCGTCGGCGGTGACCTCCTCGTTGGCCAGGACGGTGCCCAGGCCGGGGCACCAGTTGACCGGCGCGTCGGAGGCGTAGGCCAGGCGGTAGCCGCTCAGGACGTCGGCGCGCTCGACGGCGCTCAGCTCGTTCCACCCACGCGTGGTGCCGCCGACGGCGGGGACGCCACGCTCACCGCTCTCGAACTGGGCGACCAGCGCCGAGATCGGGCGGGCCTTGCCGGCCTCGTCGTCGTACCAGGAGTTGAAGATCTGCAGGAAGATCCACTGGGTCCACTTGTAGTACTCCGGGTCGATCGTGGCGAACGACCTGCGCTTGTCGTGGCCCAGGCCCAGCGCGCGCAGCTGGGACTTCATGTTCGTGATGGCGGCGACGGTGGTCACCCGGGGGTGCTCGCCCGTCTGCACGGCATGCTGCTCGGCGGGCAGGCCGAAGGCGTCGAAGCCCAGGGTGTGCAGGACGTTGTGACCCGTCATGCGCTGATACCGGGCGGATACATCGGTGGCGATGTAGCCCAGGGGGTGACCCACGTGCAGACCCGCACCCGAGGGGTACGGGAACATGTCCATGATGAACTTCTTGGGCCGGGCGACCAGCTCGGGGTCCCCGGCCAGGTCGCCGGAGGGGTTCGGGGCCTCGTACGTGCCCTCGGCGTCCCAGAAGTCCTGCCAGCGTGCCTCGATGTCGGCGGCCAGGGCGGCCGTGTAGCGGTGCGGCGCGGCCGATTCGGCGGTGGCGGCAGCGGTGTTCGTCTCGCTCATGTCCTCAAAGCTCCATCGATCGTCTCTGCCAGCAGAAATGAAAAAACCCCTCGCACAGGAGGGGACGCCGCGCTGATGCCGACCACGATGCGTCAGCGGTCGGGACTGATCAGCGCGGCTCGCTAAGCAGAAGGCGTACGGCACGCATGGCGTCAGGGTACCGCAGGGCCCACGCGGGCCGCGACGACCTTTCGGGCCCGTCGGCACCGCGCGCCGCCCGGACGGACGGCAAAAAATTGTTGACCAATGTTCAAATTTTACTTCGCTTAACGGACGCTTACGGACAACACAAAGACCTCATTGCCCTTTGGTAACAAGGCAATAACTCAAACGTGGAGCTCGGCGCCTTTTCTCGACCTAGAGTGCGCCTTCGGGACCGCTTCCCCGAACCGTAGGGAGTACCCCTCATGAACCCTCGTCGTAACAACAGCTCGCTTCCCCGGACGGGCCGTTCGGCCTACGGGGTGGCCTCGGCTGCCGCCCTGCTCCTCATACCCGTGATCGTGCTGGTGGGAGGCACCGCGGTTCAAGATTTCCTGAACTTCGGCGCCGGCGTCCTGTCGCTGGTCTCCCTGACCTGCTCGGTGATCTGGGGCCTGGTCGCCCAGGACCGGCTCCTCCTCGACACACGTCAGCGGATCATCGCGCAGGGCGTCCACCGCGTGACCGCCGTCGGCTCGATCGCGTTCCTCCTGGTGCACATCACCGTCAAGCTGGCACTGGACCACACCGTCCTGATCGCCGCGCTGATCCCCTTCAGCCTGGGCGTCACGGGCCTCGGCGGGCTCATCGGCCTCGGCTCGCTGGCCGGCCTGCTCATGATCTTCGTAGGCATCACCGGCGCGCTGCGCAATCAGTTCGCCGCGCCGGCCGTGGTCGCAGCCCGCTGGCGCGCGATGCACATGCTGGCCTACCCCGCACTGTGCGCGGCCCTGGTCCACGGCTTGTTCGCGGGGCGCCCGGCGAAGACCTTCTTCATGGTCTCGTACGAGTTGTGCCTGGTCGGCGTCATGGCCGCCCTCGTACTGCGTGCCGCCCCGAACGCCGTCAAGTACAAGGTCGCGGCGCGGATCCTGGCGCTCACCGGCGGCGGCAGCGCCCGCGGGTTCCGCGAGGACCTGGAGGCGTCCCGCGCGGCCGCGATGGAGTCGCCGCAGGGAGGTTCCGCGGGTCGCTCCGACCGGCGTTCCCCGGGCGCCGACTCCGTCCCGTCCCCGCGCAAGGAGCCCTCGTCCTCGCAGTTCGGCGGCGCGCCCGACCCCGCGGACAACGGCTTCGCGGCGGCCTACCGCACCGTGGCGACACCCGGCGACGGCCCCGCGGCCCCCGGGACCCAGCAGTTCCAGATGCCCATGAACGCGCAGCCCACCGAGACGTTTCCCCGCGTCGGCAACGGCGGCGCGCAGGCCGGCTGGCCCGTTCCCACGTCGGCCCCCGTCGGCGAGGCCCCGGCATCGGCCTACGACCCGCTCAACGACACCGGATACACCGTCCCCGTCTACGGCAATCAGCCCGCCGGGAACTACGGCACGAGTGATGTGTACAACACCGGTGAGACGAACGCGTCCTACCGCACGTACAACACCAATGACACGTACGACAGCGGTCCCACGACTGACGTACTGCCGGGCGCCTTCGACGCTCCTGGCTCCGGTGAATCATGGAATGCCCCTTCCGGAGGCTTTAAGTGAACGAGGCCCTGCCCGACGTCCCGGAAGTCCGTGTAGTCGGACTTCCGCAGCTCACGTCGGGTTTCGACCTGGTTGAACGTCTTGATCTGCCCATGCACCTCAAGGTGCACGGTCCGCTCGAACCCCTGGGCGGAGAAGAACTCGCGAGCCTCGCCGAGGACATCAACCTGAAGGGCCGCGGCGGGGCGGGCTTCCCGTTCGGCAAGAAACTGCGCTCGGTCGCCGAATCAGCCATCAAGAAGGGCATCCGCCCGGTGGTGGTCGTCAACGGAAGCGAGGACGAACCGGCCTGCCGCAAGGACACGGTGCTCATCAACCGTGCCCCGCACCTCATCCTCGACGGCGCCCTCCTGGTCGCGGAGGCCATGGGCGCCCGCCAGCTCGTGATCGGCGTGACCCGCGAGTCCACCCAGCGCTCCATGGAAGCGGCGCTGTCCGAGCGGGGGCTGAGCAACCGCAGGGGGTCACCCCTTCGCGCGCGCGTGCAGCGCAATCCGGTACGCATGGTGACCGGCGCGGCCGCGTCGCTGATCCGCTCGATCGACGGCGGCCCGGCCGTGCCGCCCGGCCGCAAGGTCAGCGCCTCCCAGTCGGGTGTCGGGGGCGCGCCCACCCTCCTGTCGAACGCCGAGACGTTCGCGCAGCTGGCCATCGCCGCCCGCATCGGCCCCGACCGCTACCGCAACACGGGCCTGTACGACGAGCCCGGCACCGTCATGCTCACCGTCTCGGGCGCGGTCGCGCGCCCCATGGTGATCGAGGTCCCCACCGGCGTACCCCTGCGATACGTGCTCCAGCTGGCAGGCGCCCCGGCGATGCCCCAGGGCGTCCTGACCGGCGGCTACCACGGCAAGTGGCTGGACGCGGCGACGGTCAACGAGGCGATCATCTCGCGGGACTCCCTGGCCGCGGTGGGCGGCGCGCTCGGCGCCGGCGCGATCCTCCCCATCACCCAGGAGACCTGCCCCCTCGGCGAGTCACTGCGCGTGGCGCAGTGGCTGGCCGACGAGAGCGCGGGACAGTGCGGTCCCTGCTACCTGGGTCTGCCCGCCGCGGCGCGCGGCCTGGCGGACATCCTCAACGGCGGCGGACCGGCGGCGCTCGAGGCGGTGAAGCAGGTCGCCAAGTCCGTGAAGCGGCGCGGCGCCTGCTCCCACCCGGACGGCTCGGCGATGTTCATCGAGTCGACCCTCAAGGCGTTCACGGACGACCTGGCCGCGCATGTCCTCGGAAACGGCTGCGGAAGGCCCGTGGAAGGCGTTCTGCCGCTCTTCGAGGACGGCCAGCTGCCCCTGAGCATCATGGGTGGCCAGAGCGAGCAGGAGGCGGGTCCCAGCCGCCAGAAGATCTTCGTCGACTGGACGCTGTGCCGCGGGCACGGCCTGTGCGCCGATCTCCTTCCCGAGGTCTTCGAACTGGGCGCCGACGGCTTCCCCACCGTCGCGCAGGCTCCGGTGCCGCGATTCGCCGAGGCGAAGGCCCTGCGCGCGGTACGCCGCTGCCCGGCGCTCGCCCTGCGGATCGAGGAGGACACCAGGGGCTCGTCCCCGTCGCGCAACAACCTGCCGGTCCTCTCCCAGGGGCGCGGGCGCCGCGCGCTCGGCAGCGGCCGCTGACACGAAGGAGCGGGCCACCAGGAACCGGTGGCCCGCCTTCGACACGTTCCGCGCGGTTGCCGGCCGTTCCGCGAGAGCACGGGAAACGAAGAAGCGGACCACCCTGATCGGGTGGCCCGCTTTCAACGTCTGTGGAGCTAAGGAGAATTGAACTCCTGACCTCCTGCATGCCATGCAGGCGCTCTACCAACTGAGCTATAGCCCCTTGTGGCCACGCGGTGAGACCGCGTTTTCACCGTGTCGCCGGTTTCCCCGGCGGCGACGCCAACATTACACGGTCCCCCTGGTGAACCACCAAATCGTTTCCCGTCTGTACCGATTCGGGCTTCATGTCGCATAGTGCGGGCCCCGCCGCGTGCCATGTCCGCCCGGATACGACCGCTGGGCCGAACGGGTTCGAGGAGGCGTTGGGCGGGGTTCTCCGGACAGCGACGGACGGGGAACGCCACCTGGGGCCGCTGCGCGGCTTCTGGCGGGCTTCAGGGGTCACGGCGGACTCCGCCCGGCCTTCCGGGGCGCGGACGATGCGCAGAGGCCGCTCCAGGGCGGCTGTGGTGTCCCGCTCGCGCGTACGCGCAGGGGCGGGTGCGTGCAGGGCGGGAACTGCGCCGGAACGGCAGCGGATTGACGCCGGCGGCTCGCCGAGGGGAATTCGCCCGCGCCCGTCGGGCCGACTGGGGCCGGATCGCCCCGCGGCGGGATGGACCCCGGGCCGGCCCGGCGCCGGGACCGGCCGTCACACGGGCAGGCCGTCCCGGGGTCGTACAGCGCCGGGGCACACGGCCCCGGGGGCACGCGGTCCCCGGGTCAGGCCGTGGCGAACGAATAGAAGCGCTTGAGCGTGCAGTGCTCGTCGAGGAGCCGTGCGTAGATCGGCTCGCCCTCCAGCTCGCGGTACGTCTCGATCGGGTCGCCTTTTATGATCAGCGCCCGCGCGCATTCCTCGCACCAGTACTGGTAGTCGTGGTTGACCGGTTCCATGTCGCGGACGATCGGCGTACCACTGCCGCACCAATCGCATTTCCGCCTGTGTGCACCCATCAATCAGCTCCAGCTGTGGCCGCAGGCCGTGCACACGTAGGAGATTCCACCGTTGTCACCGAGAACCTGGGCAACGTGGACCGATCCGCAGGAAGGGCAGTCGAGGAGGGTGGCTTTCTTACGGTTCAATGCCACTTCGAGGAGATCGTCGACCTCCTCGAGGATGCTGGCAGGCATCGCTACTCCCTCCCGTCGGGCCGCGCCCCCTTCCGGCCGTTTGATTCTGCCACGGCCGGAGCAATACGGTCAGCGACGCCTTCGTACCAGTCCGGACACGGGCACCCAGCACGCCCCTGGCGACCGGCGCATACGAGCACGCCAGGAGCGCGTCCGCAAAGGTATACGCCCCAGGGACCCCAAGTGACTCAAGCGGGTTCGAGATGAGTGTGCCCAAGACCACGGCCCCCCATGAGCCGGAGAGGGCGCGCGGCTCCTGACGGTGTCACGGAGGCTGCCGGGGCGACGCGTCCGGGGTGATCCACGACACGGCTTTCGGAGTCCGTCCGCCCAACTGCGCCCGCCTCGGCGCGTTCCTCCGAGGCCGGGCCCCAACTCCGGTGCGAGCAACGAAAAATCCCGCTCCCTCACGGGAACGGGATCTTTCATCACTCTGTCCGACAACTCGAGAGAGTCGGTCTGTGGAGCTAAGGAGAATTGAACTCCTGACCTCCTGCATGCCATGCAGGCGCTCTACCAACTGAGCTATAGCCCCTTGCGTTCTTCCCGCCCTGCGGGCCGAACAAGAAGAACTTTAGCCTGCGACCAGCCGGAAAGTGAAATCCGGTCCCTCCGGGCCCGCGCGACCGGACGGAGCGCCGTACGGCGCCCCTCAGTCGTCGTCGCCGAGGACCGGTTCCGGCAGCGTGCCGGCGTTGTGCTCCAGCAGCCGCCAGCCGCGGACGCCCTCGCCGAGAACGGACCAGCAGCAGTTGGACAGGCCGCCGAGGCTCTCCCAGTGCCGGGACTCCAGACCGAGCAGACGGCCGATCGTGGTGCGGATCGTGCCTCCGTGGCTGACGACGACGAGGGTGCCGTCGTCCGGGAGCTTGTCGGCGTGCCGCAGCACCACGGGGGCGGCGCGGTCGGCGACCTCGGTCTCCAGCTCGCCCCCGCCGCGCCGCACCGGCTCACCGCGCTTCCACGCGGCGTACTGCTCGCCGTGGCGGGCGATGATCTCCTCGTGCGTCAGCCCCTGCCAGACGCCCGCGTAGGTCTCGCGCAGGCCCTCCTCGTGGGTGACGTCGAGGCAGGTGAGGGCGGCCAGCTCGGCGGCCGTCGCGGCGGCGCGCTTGAGATCCGAGGCGACGATGGCGTCGGGCTTCAGGGAGGCGAGCAGCCGGGCGGCGCGGACGGCCTGCCCGACGCCCGTCTCGGTCAGCTCGACGTCCGTCGAACCCTGGAAGCGGCGGTCCACGTTCCAGGAGGTCTGGCCGTGCCGCCACAGGATGACCCGACGGCCCCTGCCCGGCTTCGCCTCGGCGGTCGCGCCCGCGGCCTCGCGGGCCTCGGCGGTCACCGCAGCTCCTCCATGCCGACGGAGTCCTCCTCGGCCTGGAACTTGGCGTGCTCGGCGGCCTTGCCGCGGGTCGCCTTGGCCTCGGCGGGCAGGTCGAGCTCGGGGCAGTCCTTCCACAGCCGCTCGAGGGCGTAGAAGACGCGCTCCTCGCTGTGCTGGACGTGCACCACGATGTCGACGTAGTCGAGCAGCACCCAGCGTGCCTCGCGGTCGCCCTCTCGGCGCACCGGCTTGGCGCCGAGCTCCTTGTTCAGGCGCTCCTCGATCTCGTCGACGATCGACTTGACCTGACGGTCGTTGGGCGCGGACGCCAGCAGGAAGGCGTCGGTGATGGAGAGCACATCGCTGACGTCGTAGGCGATGATGTCGTGCGCGAGCTTGTCTGCGGCCGCCTGTGCGGCGGCATTGATGAGCTCGATGGAGCGGTCCGTGGCGGTCACTACGCGGCTTTCCGTCGGCGGTCGGTTACGACTCAAGGGTCTCACGGACCGCCGACGACACCCCACGCGTTTCCGCGGCCACGCCCCGGGGCCGGGCCCCGGGGCGTGATGCCGGTCACCCGCGGGTCACCCCGTCGAGCGGCTGGTGATCTTGTAGTCCTGGCCGAGGACGACGGACACGTCCGCGTTGCCGGTGGCCTTGCCCTTCTTCACGCTGCTGGTGGGCAGACCCAGGGTCTTGGCGACCTCGACGGCGTCTTCCTTCTTGGCGGCATCGCTGTAGGTGATCCGGGACACGCTCTGGGCGGCGGCCGAGGTGCCGGAGTCCAGGAACGTGTAGCCGCCGTTGACCAGGGCGACCCTGGCCTGGCCGGTGGCCGCCTTGACGCCGGTGGCGTTCTCGATGCCGACGCGGACCGCGGAGCCCGCCTCGGGGCTCTTCGCCGTACCGCCCAGGACGTTCTTGATCACGCTGTCGGAGGTGCTCGCGGTCAGCGTGCCGTCCTGCTGCACGGGCAGCAGCGCGGTCTTGTAGTCGCCGCCCTTGGCGAGGTCGGCGAGCTTGGCGAGGAAGGCACCGAGGTCCTGGTCGGTCAGGGACGGGTCGAGGATCTGGGCCAGCGTCTGCACGGTGGTGGTGGCGGCCTGCTTGTCCGAGGACAGCTTGCGCATCACCCCCTGCATGACCTGTCCGAACCGTTCCAGCTGCGCGTTCTGGGCCTCGTCCGCGGCCTGGTAAGTGGCGTAGGCGACGGCCATCTTGCCGCTGAGGGTCTGGTCCTCGCCCTTCTTGACGAGCGGGGGGTCGCTCTTCTTCTTGGAGGCGGGGTCCGGAACGTCGGTGTCGGTGGTGACCTCGATGTCGCCGACGAGTTCGACGAGGTTGTTCAGGTAGGGGGTGTCGAGCCGCCAGGTGCCCTGGATGCTGGTTCCCAGCACGGTGTCGAGCGCTTCCCGTGTCCCGGAGGAGCCGTCCGTGTCGACGGACTTGGCGAGCGTGGTCGTCGAGCCGTCGTCGTCCGTCAGGGCGAGGGAGTTGGGCAGCAGGACGGTGGTGCCCTGCTTGGTGGTGGTGTTGTCGACGAGCAGGGCCGTGGCGGTATCGCCGCCCTTGGTGTTGTGCAGGTGGACGACGACCACGTCGCGCTTCTGCGCGGCGACGGGCGTCGTGACCCCCGGCTTGGCGTCCGAGGCGGCGCCGGGAAGCTTGCCCGCGTACCAGAGGTAGCCCGCGCCACCGGCCACGACCAGGGCCACGACCACGACCAGGGCCACGATCCTGCTGCGGGCGCGGCGCTTGGCCTCCTCGCGGCGCTCGGTGCGGTTCTCGGTGAACTTCAGCCAGTCGATGACGTCCTCGGACTCGGTCTCCTGGTCCTCGACGAAGGCGAACTGCTCGGTGCGGTAGTCCCGGTCGGCCCGGGGAGCGTCGTCCTCGGCCGGCCCGGCCTGCTGCGGGATGCGGGCGGTCTGCTCGGCGACCCGGGGCCGGCGGCCGGTGCTCGCGGCGCCCGCCGCGTCGGCGCTCCGCCCGTGACCGTCGTACGGAGTCCGGGTGGTCCCGGTCCCGCCGGCCGTGGGCGCACCCGTGCCGAACGGGTCGAAGGAGTCGTACGAGGACGCGGCCGGCTGCTGACCGGTGTCGTACGGCGACACCGTCTCCTGCCTGCCGGTGTCATAGGGAGACACCGTCTCGTGCTGACCGGTGTCATAGGACGGCACAGGTGGCTGGTGGCCCGTGTCGTAGGGCCGGACAGGTTCCTGACGGCCCGTCGCATAGGGGTCGTAGCCGTAGCCGGGCTGCTGCCCGGCGTCGTAGCCGTCGTACCCCTGGGCGGGCTGCTGCGGGATCTGCCGGTACACAGGCTGCCCGTACTCGTCGTAGCCGACGAGTTCGTACTGCTGGTCGCCGCCGCCCGCGTATCCGTCGTATCGGTCGTTCACCGGGTGCCCCTCTCGGCTCACTGGCCGCGGTACAGCTCACGCTTGTCGATGTAGCGCACCACACCGTCCGGCACCAGATACCAGACGGGGTCGCCCTTGGCGACTCTCGCACGGCAGTCTGTGGACGAGATGGCGAGCGCGGGAACCTCGACCAGCGAGACACCGCCCTCCGGGAGTCCCGGGTCGGTCAGCGTGTGACCGGGCCGGGTGACCCCGATGAAGTGCGCAAGGGAGAACAGTTCTTCCGTGTAGCGCCAGGTGAGGATCTGGCCGAGCGCGTCCGCGCCGGTGATGAAGAAGAGATCCGCGTCGGGGTTGAGCGCGTGCAGGTCGCGCAGTGTGTCCGTCGTATAGGTCGGGCCGCCGCGGTCGATGTCGATCCGGCTGACCGAGAACTGGGGGTTCTCGGCGGTCGCGATGACCGTCATCAGATAGCGGTCCTCGGCCGGGGTGACCGTGCGGTCGGTCTTCTGCCACGGCTGCCCGGTCGGCACGAACACCACCTCGTCGAGGTGGAACTGCGCGGCGACCTCACTGGCCGCGACCAGGTGTCCGTGGTGGATCGGGTCGAAGGTGCCGCCCATGACGCCGAGCCGGCGCTTGCCCGGATTCGAGGGGCCGTTGCCGGTGCCGGTCACGAGACGCTTCACCGCGCCGCCGGCCGCCGCGCCCGCGCCGCCCGTGGCGTCGCCGGCGGCGCCGCTCTCCGTGTCACTCGCCGGACCGGTAGGCATGTCCTGCTCTCCCATGCGTGCAGACCCTACCGGCCCGGCCGACGGGCTCCGGCCGACAGGGGCCCCGAGCGGGCCCGGGAGGCTCAGCGGTCGCGGTTGAAGCGCGTGGTGATCCACAGCAGCAGAAGCAGGATGAACAGCGCCCCGCCGCCGGTCAGGTACGGGCTGAGGCTCTCGTGGTTGCCGCCGTTCTCGCCCTCGGCGACGACGGTGGCCAACTGTGCGGCGGTGTGCTGGAAGCTCATCTCGGCAGAACCTATCCAGTGGGTGCGGGATAAAGATGTCGGCCCATCGTATGCGGGCGCCCACACAGCGAACACGCCGACTCCGCCGTTGGGGACGGCGCTCCGCCCGTCGGTCCGCGGCCGGTCGTCAGTCGTCGCGCTTGTAGCCGCGCAGCAGGAACCAGGCGGCCAGGACCACGCCGACGACCATGACGATCAGCACGACGCGGAGCAGATCGCCCGGACCCTGCCTGTCTGCCGCCGCGGCGGCCTCCGTGAGCCACGCGGCTGCGGGGATGTGCTCCATGTCGTACGACTCCTTCTCTGTACTGCCCGTCAACGGTATCTCCGCCTAGGCTGGGCTCTGCCTCGGGGGAACAAAAGGCACTCAGACGCACATGGGGGAAGACATGTCCGACGGCGACCAGGGACGGAACGGGCACGAGAACGTGCCGAGCAGGCAGCGCAGGCGCTTCGAGGGGATCTCCTCGCGGGCCTACGAACACCCGGCGGACCGCTCGGCCCTGGTGGCCCTGCGCAAGCTCAGCGGTTTCGACACGGTCTTCAAGGCACTGAGCGGTCTGCTGCCCGAGCGCAGTCTGCGGCTGCTCTTCCTGTCCGACTCGGTGCGGGTCTCGGACGCCCAGTTCACGCACCTCAACGACATGCTGCGGGACGCCTGTTACATCCTGGACCTGGAGAAGGTCCCGCCGATGTACGTGAACCAGGACCCGCAGCCGAACGCGATGTGCATCGGGCTGGACGATCCGATCATCGTGGTGACGACCGGGCTCGTCGAGCTGCTGGACGAGGAGGAGATGCGGGCGGTCATCGGCCACGAGGTCGGCCACGCGCTGTCCGGTCACGCCGTCTACCGCACGATCCTGCTGTTCCTCACGAATCTCGCGGTCCGGGTCGCCTGGATCCCGCTGGGGAACCTCGCGATCATGGCGATCGTGACCGCGCTGCGTGAGTGGTTCCGCAAGTCGGAGCTGTCGGCGGACCGGGCGGGGCTGCTGGTCGGCCAGGACCTGCGGGCCTCGATGCGCGGTCTGATGAAGATCGCGGGCGGCAATCACCTGCACGAGATGAACGTGGACGCGTTCCTCGCGCAGGCCGAGGAGTACGAGTCGGCGGGCGACCTGCGGGACTCCGTGCTCAAGATCCTGAACGTGCTGCCGCGCACCCACCCCTTCACCGCGGTCCGCGCGGCCGAGCTGAAGAAGTGGGCGGAGTCCCGCGACCACCAGCGGATCATGGACGGCCACTATCCGCGGCGCGACGCGGACAAGGACACCTCGGTGTCGGACTCGTTCCGGCAGTCGGCGGCCAGCTACGCCAACGACATGAAGAACTCCAAGGATCCGCTGATGAAGCTGGTCAGCGACCTCGCGGGCGGCGCGGGTGACCTCGGGGGCCGGGTACGGCGCGGCTTCGGGGGCTTCGCGGGCGGCGCGCCCAAGGACGGCGCGGCCGACGGGGACACCGGAAGCACCGGCACCGGCACCGGCAGTGGCGGCGGCACCGGGCAGGCGCCGCGCGAGGACCGCTCCGGGGACGAGGGCACCGGCACCGACGGCCGGGACTGATCGCCCCCGCCGGATCGCGCCGCCCCGCCGGGTAGCGCCGCCGGCCGCCGGACCCCGCCGGGGGTGCCGCCGACCGCCGCCGGGCGGCGCCGCCCGGTGACCCGGCTACACCCTCGGCTGCGCGCTCCTGGCCAGCGAACCGCACACGGCGGTGGCGCTGCCGGTGGCGTACGGGTCGGTACCGGCCGGCCCGCCCGCCTTGGCCGTCTCGCCCGCGAGCAGCGGCCGCAGCCGGCTCACCGGGTCGTCGGAGCAGGCGAGCGGGCCCGCCTGGACGTAGGAGACCACCAGTTCGGCCTGGTGCATGCGCAGGTCGTCGCGGTCGAAGCGGAAGGTCAGTTCGCGCCGCACGGTGAACAGGGAGGCCTCGGCCCCGGCGTTCGCACCCGTCGGTTTCAGCGCGTAGACGAAGGTGTGGTCGGCGACGACCTCCAGGGTGTTCGCGTCGGACTCGGCCGCCTGGAGGGTTCCCTGCACCCGGATCCCCTTGTCGGCGAGCTGCGTCCGGGTCGCGTCGAAGCGGATCAGCCAGCCGGTGGGGGCGTGCCGTCCGTCGGCGGCCGGGTGGTCGAAGCTCCGGTCGAACTGGTCGAGCTGCCGCGGGTCGAGCAGGATCCGTACGGGCCGGGTGGCGCCTCCGGTCAGCACGCTCGGGTCGAGGGAGGACTCGACGAGGTAGTCCTTGGCGGTGGTCAGGGCGGTGACGACCTGGCTGTCGGAGAAGTGCGCGGTGCGCCGGACGGCGGGCATGGTGATGCCGTCGGCCCCGGTGCGGAACTGGGCGGCCGGGCTGCCGGTGAACAGCTCGTCGGTGCTGGCCGAGCCAGGGACGGCGGTCCCCGGAGCGAGCGGGATCACCGTCATGCGCAGCGGTTCGACCGACCGGGTGGCGGTGGTCGGGTACGGGTGGTGTACCCCCATGTAGATCGCGGTGCCGAAGGCGATGGCTATCAGCAGGACGAGGATCAGGGCCTGCCGGGACAGCCCGCGCTGAAGGGGCGGGCGGCGGCGTACGGCCGGGCTGTGGTCGGCCATGCGTTCCCGGGCGGAGAACTCCTGGAGGCGGGCAGCGCGGACGAACGACTCGTCGAAGACGACGGATCGGTACTCGTCCTCGCCACCGGCGGGAGCACCCTCGGGTGTCCCCTCAGGTGGGTCTCCAGGCCCGCCCATACCTTCAGAGTAGGTCTCCGGAGGCTCCGGTAAACGCTGTGGTGTGCGACAAGTTCTGACAGGTTCCCACCAGGTGGTCACGCTGTGCGACGAACGTCGGTGCCTCGGTGGGGAGACCGGTGTCAGGGTGTGCGCGGCACCGCCGACACCGCAGGGCGGGAAGCACCGGCGGAGGCGGAGGGGCCCGGGCCGGTGATCTTCTCCTGGCCCTGTTCGAGGCCGGAGGAGGCGGGTGAGGGGACCTGGTCCTGGCCGTCGGGGGAAGCGCCCCGGTAGACCGCCGTGAAGGCGAGGGCGACCATCCCGATGCCCATGACGAGGGCGAGGAGCCAGGCGACGTGGCGGTGCCAGCGGGCCTGTCTGCCGTAGGGCCGGCCGTACATCCCCGGGAAGCCGTGGCGGCCCTCCAGGATCTCGGAGTCGTCCGGATCGTCCAGGTCGGGATCGTGGGCGAAGTCGCCGTGGCCGAAGCCGTCCTCGTAGCGTTCGTCGTCGCCGCGGGCGCCGCGGGCGCGTGCCCGGCGGGCCTCGGCCTCGGAGGCCTCCGCGCGGGCCTGGGCGGCCGCGAGCAGCCGCTCCACGGCGGTCGGTTCATGGAACGCCGCCGCCCGTACGAAGTCCTCGTCGAAGACCACGGAGGCGAACTCTTCGTCCGCGCCCCCGCGGTCGTGGTCGTCGTCGGGCTCCCAGCCGTCAGGGAACGGCGTGCCCCCCACGTCCTCCGGCACGGATCCAGAGTAGACCTGAGGGGTCAATTTGGGCAGACGGTACGGAAATTCGGCCGCAGGACGAGACAGCGCCTCGGTGGACCGCGGGCCGTGAACGGTCCGCCGCGCGCCCCGGCGCCCGGCGCCGCGCCGTCCTCGCGCCCCGGCGGACCTCCGGGCGGGACCGGGCTCCAGAGCTCTCACGGGGCCGCCGCCGGGTTCGGGGACGCCTCCGTGGCCGGCGCCCCCGCCGGTGTCTCAGCGGCGGATGTGGCCGTCGCCCGTGACGATGTACTTGGTGCTCGTCAGCTCCGGCAGTCCCATCGGACCGCGCGCGTGGAGCTTCTGCGTGGAGATGCCGATCTCGGCACCGAAGCCGAACTGGCCGCCGTCGGTGAAGCGGGTCGAGGCGTTCACGGCGACGGTCGTGGAGTCGACCAGCTGGGTGAAGCGGCGCGCGGCCTGCTGCGAGGTGGTGACGATGGCCTCGGTGTGGCCGGAGCTCCACAGCCGGATGTGGGACACGGCCTTGTCGAGCGAGTCCACGACGCCCGCCGCGATGTCGTAGGACAGGTACTCGGTGTCCCAGTCCTCCGCCGTGGCCTCCACGACGGTGGCCTTGGAGTCCTCGGCATAGGCGAGGACGCGCTCGTCGGCGTGCACGGTGACCCCGGCGTCCGCGAGGGCGTCCAGGGCGCGCGGCAGGAACGCGGCGGCGATGTCCTGGTGGACCAGGAGGGTCTCCGCGGAGTTGCAGACGCTGGGCCGCTGGGCCTTGGAGTTGATCAGGATGTCGATCGCCATGTCGAGGTCGGCGTTCGCGTCGACGTACACATGGCAGTTGCCGGTGCCGGTCTCGATGACCGGGACGGTGGACTCCTGGACGACGGTGCGGATCAGGGAGGCGCCGCCGCGCGGGATGAGGACGTCGACCAGGCCGCGGGCGCGCATCAGTTCACGGACCGACTCGCGGCCCTCGCCGGGCACGAGCTGGATGGCGTCGGCGGGCAGTCCGGCGCCGCCCACGGCGTCGCGCAGGACCCGCACGAGGGCCGTGTTCGACTCGTAGGCGGAGGACGAACCGCGCAGCAGGACCGCGTTGCCGGACTTCAGGCACAGAGCTGCCGCGTCGACGGTCACGTTCGGGCGGGCCTCGTAGATGATGCCGACGACGCCGAGCGGGACGCGGACCTGGCGCAGGTCGATGCCGTTCGGGAGGGTCGAGCCGCGGACGACCTCGCCGACCGGGTCGGGCAGCGCCACGACGTCGCGGACGTCGGAGGCGATCGCGCGCACGCGCTCGGGGGTGAGCGTGAGCCGGTCGATGATGCTCTCGCTGGTCCCGGCCTCGCGGGCCTTCGCGATGTCCTTGGCGTTGGCGGCGACGATTTCGCTCGTACGCACTTCCAGCGCGTCCGCGATCGCGAGCAGCGCGTCGTCCTTCTCGGCCCGCGGCAGCGGCGCCAGGTCGGCGGCGGCGGACTTCGCGCGATAGGCGGCCTGGGCGACCGGGGACATGGAGTCGTACGGCGAGAGCGTGGTCATGAGGGAAGCGTAGTGCGCCCGGCGGGCCGGTCCTGCGGTCGTCCCATACGACGAGACGGGCTCAAAACGGGTGAACTCCCACAGGGGTCGCGGGCAGCGGTCCGTACCCCTCGGCGATCCGCTGGTGGTACGTCTCGCGGTCGACGACCTCCAGGCCGACGATCTCCCAGGGCGGGAGTTGGGCGGTCTGGCGGTGCTCGCCCCACAGGCGCAGCGCGACGGCCGCCGCGTCGTGCAGGTCGCGGGCCTCTTCCCAGTAGCGGATCTCCGCGTGGTCGTTGGCGTACCGGCTGGTCAGCAGGAAGGGGTGGTCGTGGGCGAGCTGTTCGAGACCGCGCCGCACCTCGGTCAGCGGGGCCTCGCCGCCGGACACGCTCAGCGTCACGTGCCACAGCCGGGGCAGGTCGGCGGGCTGCTCGCCCTCGTAGGTGTCGCCGGCCGCGACACTGGTGAGGGCCCGCTCCTCGCCCACCGCGCGGGAGGCGGGACCACCGCGGGACGCCGCCACCCCAGGGCGCACTCGTCTCACGACGGCCTCCTTTACCCGATGGTCGTACCGAATCCCGGACTCTCCCTGCCACAAAGTTGAGCAGGTGAGAAGCCGCCGTGTGGCGGTTTTACGGAACGTCCACCGGTGGGGGCGGGGGATTCGGCCGTTTACGGATGTAGCGGACAGCGGTCCCGGCGGCACCCCTGGGGCGCCGGTACCGGTGCCTGGCGGACGAGGCCACCGTGCCATCCACCGGTCGGGACGCGGATCTCACCGAAGCGCCCGGCCGGACGCTTCGTCCACGGGTGCGGCGGGACCCGGTACGGCACGCGTTCCAGGGGTTCGGCGGTACCCGGCGGGGAGCGCCTGCCCTACGGGTTCAGCAGGACGAGGTCGTCGCGGTGCACGACCTCGCGCTCGTACGCGGGGCCCAGCTCGCGCGCCAGCTCCCGGGTGGAGCGGCCGATCAGCTGGGGGATCTCCTTGGCGTCGAAGTTCACCAGCCCCCGCGCGACGGCCCGGCCCGCGCTGTCGCGCAGCTCGACCGGGTCTCCCGCGGTGAACTCGCCCTCGACGCCCGCGATGCCCGCGGGCAGCAGCGAGGTGCGCCGCTCGACGACCGCGCGTACGGCGCCGTCGTCCAGGGTGAGCGCGCCCTGCGGCGTGGAGGCGTGCTGGAGCCACAGCAGCCGGTCGGCCGACCGCTTGCCGGTGGCGTGGAAGAAGGTGCCGGTGTCCCGGCCCGCGAAGGCGTCGGCGGCGTGGACGGCGCTGGTCAGCACCACGGGGATGCCGGCCGCGGCGGCGATCCTGGCCGCCTCGACCTTGGTGACCATGCCGCCGGTGCCGACGCCCGCCTTGCCCGCGCTGCCGATCTCGACGCCGGCGAGGTCCGCGGGCCCGCGCACCTGCGCGATCCGTGAGGTGCCGGGCTTGCCGGGGTCGCCGTCGTAGACCCCGTCCACGTCGGAGAGCAGGATCAGCAGGTCGGCGCGTACGAGGTGGGCGACGAGGGCGGCGAGACGGTCGTTGTCGCCGAAGCGGATCTCGTCGGTGGCCACCGTGTCGTTCTCGTTGACGACCGGGAGGGCGCCCATCGCGAGGAGCTTGTCCAGGGTGCGCGAGGCGTTGCGGTGGTGGGCGCGCCGGCTGGTGTCGTCGGAGGTGAGGAGCACCTGCCCGACGCGGATGCCGTAGCGGGCGAAGGAGGCGGTGTAGCGGGCCATCAGGAGGCCCTGGCCGACACTGGCGGCCGCCTGCTGGCGGGCGAGGTCCTTGGGGCGGCGGCGCAGTCCGAGCGGCGCGAGGCCGGCGGCGATGGCTCCGGAGGAGACGAGGACGATCTCCTTCTCGCCGCCGTCACGGGCTTTGGCGAGGACGTCCACGAGGGCGTCGACCCGGTCGGCGTCGAGGCCGCCGGAGGCGGTGGTGAGCGACGAGGAGCCCACCTTGACGATGATCCTGCGGGCCTGCACCACAGCGTCCCTGTCGGTGTGCGTCTCGGTCTGCCTTGCCGCTGCCACCTGCGGTGTGTCCCCTCGCGTTGGTCCCAATGCCCCGCCCCGCAATCTACGCGAAGGGGAAAGAGGCCGACCGGTCGTTCCAGCAGGCGGACGCTGCCACATAACCGCGCGATCACGAGTCGCACACGATTAAAAGATTGTATGCGTTCCTCATGGAAATAAAAGACAGAGCAAAGTTAAGTTGAACCTTGTGTCATCTACTGTTCCCCCCGTGAAGCGCATCCTCCTGAGATCCGGAAAAAGCCCGTACGACGTCGTCCCCATGGAGCAGGCCCTCCACCAGGACGTCATCGCGACCAACGCGGGCAACCTCATCTTCAGCGACGCCGCGCACAAGATCCTCGAAACACCTCACACCGAGGTGGTCTCCAACGGCATGCGCACCGACGTAGCCGCGGCAGGCCGTATCAACGAGGAGTTCGACGCTTTCGTCATCCCGCTGGCCAACGCGTTCCGGCCCTCGTTCGAGGTCCCGCTCAAGCGGCTGACCAAGCTCATCGGCAAGCTGAAGATCCCGGTGATCATCCCGGGCGTCGGAGCGCAGGCCGGCCTGAACTACGACCCCGCGCGGCTGAAGTCGATCGAACCCGCCGTGCGGGAGTTCGTCGCCGCGGTGCTCGACCACAGCGCGTCCATCGGGGTGCGGGGCGAGTTCACCGAGAAGTACCTGCGGGACATGGGCTTCAACGACGTCGAGGTCATCGGCTGCCCCTCCCTGTTCATGTACGGCGACCGACTCGACGTACAGAAGCGGGCCGACGCGCTCGGGCCCGAGTCCCGGATCGCGGTCAACGGTTCGCACAGCGCGATGCGGACGCAGGGCCTCGACCCGATCGTCCGGAACGCCCACGCGCGCTACCCGCACCTGCGCTTCATCGGCCAGAACATATCCGACGCACGGCAACTGCACTGGCGCGATCTATCGGATCCGAACGGTGCCGTGACCGCGATGCCCACGCATCCCGACCACCCGATGTACCGGGAGGACAAGGTCCGCGTCTACATCGATCCCGTCACCTGGATCGACGATCTGCGCGACTTCGACTTCTCCTTCGGCTCCCGCATCCACGGGAACATCGCGGCGCTGCTCGCCGGCACGCCCGCGACGGTGCTGTGCGGCGACTCCCGCACGCTGGAGCTGTGCCGCTACTTCGACATCCCGCACCGGCCGATCACCAAGCTGCCCGCGGACCTCGATCCGGCCGAGCTGTACGAGGCGGCCGACTTCGGCCCGCTGGTCCGCGGACACCAGGAGCGCTTCGAGCGTTTCACCGGGTTCCTGACCCGCAACGGCCTGGAGAACACCTTCACGCACGGCGACGGGGGCGCGGCCCACGAGAAGCGCGTCCGCTCCCTCACCTTCCCGCCCGGTGCCCGTCCCTGGAACGACGCCGATATCGCCTCCCTGACCACGCGCTTCGGCTGGCTCCAGAGCCGTCTCACCGAACTGTCCACGGAGAACGTCCGTCTGAAGCGGGAGCTGACGCGGGCACCCAAGGCGCCCAAGCCCGTCCCGGAACCGGTGGCCACGCCCGGACGCTCGGTCTACCGGCTGGCGCGCCGCGCGGTGGGCCGGCCCCTGCGCAAGGCGTTGCAGTCGGGCCGCCAGTAGACCGGCAGGCACCCTCCGGGCGGCCGTCTTCGCGCCGGACGCCCGGAGGCACCTCAGGGGCTCAGGCCCGACGCCGCGCCCCGAGCACCCGCCGGGCCTGTGCTCCGAGCACCCGCCGGGTCCGTGCCCCGAGCACCCGCCGGGCCACCCGGCGCAGTCGCGGGAAACGTGCCGGACCAGGTTTGAAGCCCTCGATGGCGACCGTTTCCCGGGTCGTCGGGACGTAGTAACTGTCCGGGATGCCGGCGGCCCGGTCACGGAAGTGCGGGTAGGCGAGGTAGGGCTTACGGCCACGGGAGTCCAGCACGAGCCCGGGAGTCTTCTTCGCCTTGACGAACTCCACCACGTCCCGGAGGAGATCGCCCCGGCCCTGGGCCACCAGATGCAGTCGCAGCCGCTCGTTGACCTTGAGCCGGGCGGCGACGCCCTTGCCCCAGTAGGCGTCCATCAGCGGCTTGGCCAGGTCGAGTTTGTGACGCCACTCCTCCTCGGTCTGCTTCAGCAGGACCGGGCCGAACTGCGGGAGCAGCGTGATCAGGAACGGTCGGACCATCAGGCTGTCGCGGCGCGGCCCGGCGGGTACCAGCTCGGCTATCAGGCCCATCAGGGCGCGGGCCGAGTCGAAGCGCAGGGTGTAACTGCCGCTCTTGGTCACGTGCTTGCCGTCGTCACGGCCGACCAGGTGGTAGCAGTCGTAGTCGGCGACGACGGAGACGCCGTCGGCGCGGAGATAGGCCTCCATCGTGAACAGCGCGTCCTCGCCGGTCTTCAGCGACTCGTCGAAGACCATCCCGTGCCGAGTGAGTAAGTCACGGCGGAAGAGCTTCTGCGCGCTGAGCGTGAACTTGATGTTGGAGGAGAAGACATCGGTACGGGGCTGGTTCTTGCCCCACATCGATTTCGGAGCCGACCTGTTGATCCCGACGACCTTGCCGAGCACGACGTCCGTGCCCTGTTCGTCGGCCATGGCGACCATGCGCTCCAGGGCCTCGGCGCCGAAGTAGTCATCGGCGTCGAGGAAGAAGACGTAGCGCCCCCGTGCCTTGCCGAGGCCGACGTTGCGCGGACCGCTGGGGCCGCCCGAGTTGGCCTGCCGGATGACCGTCACGGACATGGCCGCCCGCTCGGCGAACTCCTCCAGGTACTCCCCCGTGCCGTCCGTGGATCCGTCGTCGACGGCAATGACCTCGATGCGTTCGGGTCCGAGCGTCTGGTTCTCCACTGATTCCAGGCACTTGACCAAATACGGCATCGCTTCGTACGCCCCGATGACGATCGTCACATCAGGATGCGGCACGTTTCCCCCTTGTTAGGGAAGTGTCACAAGAACATTTCCCGCTATTACCTCAATCGCTGCATAGAAGACAGCCGGAAGGACTGTTAGGTTGCCCGACCAACCCATTTCGTGACGCAGCTCACAGGAAACGGTGCGTGACTTACCCACGAAGGCTCGGCGAAGACTCGGCGAAGAATGGTGGTACGCGTAAGAAAGGGCATGGCCCCGGGGAGAAATCCCCGGGGCCATGCCCGCTTGCGCATGCGGACCGGATCAACCGGTGACCGCGGCACCGTCCGTCTCGCCGGTCACCCGCTGGCCGGGCAGCGCGGCCGCGAGGTTCACGGCGGCGGCAGAAGCGCCGTTCTTCTGGCCGAGGTTGCGTCGCTCGGCCTGCCGCGCCAGCTCCCGTACCGCGGAGTTGAACTGGTCGATCGAGGCCGGCTCGTCCGGTCCGAGCAGGTAGCGCTTGAGCTCCTGGCGGCCGGTGGCCTGCGCGTCCGCGGCCGGGTCGATGACCGCTTCGAGCAACTCGTCGAGCTCCGCAGCAGAGTTGGACAGGATCACGGCGCCGCGCACCGCGGTGTTCTGGCGCTTGAACTCCTCGGCGCCGAGTTCCGCGGAGTCCGTGACGGCGTACGGCTTGCCGCTCGCGATGAAGTCGGAGACCACACTGGAGATGTCCGAGACCATCGCGTCGGAGACGTTGAAGCAGTCGTACAGGCGCGGTTCGGCACCCGTGATGACGCGGTGCTCGGCGGTGCCGAAGGAACGCCAGTAGGCGTCGTTCCACTCTGCACGCAACCGGGCGACCTCGGCGTGCAGGGCCATGTCGATGAGGCCGTCGCGCGTGGCCTCGGCCTCGTCGCTCTTCCCCTCGGAGCCGGTCAGGACCGCGATACGGGCCTCGATACGGGCCAGTTGCTCCTTCGCCGCCGCCTGTCCGGCAATGTCGGACACGAACTGCGGGTTGACGGCGCGCCCGGCGCCCGCGGCCTCCACCAGCGCGGTGATCCGCTGGTGCGCGGCCTTGGCCGCCCCACTGCGGGTTCCGGTGAACGGGTGCGGCTTGTAGAGAACGCGGACCGGCGGCTCGGCCTCCAGCAGAGAGCGCACGATGTTCTCGCCCGCGAGGAGGATCGAGGTGTTGCCGGGGTTGTCGTCCCAGCCCTCCCAGGTGGGGGCGTACAGCACGGTCGGGATGCGGCCCTCGGGCACGCCCTTCCAGGTCTTGATCGGGGCCAGCTGCGGGCGGCCGACCTCGACGATGTCGTCGTCACGGACGCCGACGTCGGCTATCGCGTAACGGTCGCGGCCCGCGCGGCCCGCGGTCCACACCTCGTCGTAGACCTTGCTGAACGGGTTGACGCTGGCGAGCTTGTCGCTGTCGCCGTGGCCGATGAAGACGTGCTGGATGGTGGGCACGCGCAGCATGTGGATGTTCTTGCCGACGTTCGCCGCGTAGAGCGCGACCCGCACCGTCGACAGGTCCATGTTCATCAGGTGCACCCCTCCGGGCACGCAGATGACCGGCACCGTGGTGGACGCCATGCGTTCCAGGATCGCCCGCTCGCGGAGGATGATCAGCGGCCGGGTGTCCAGCTGCTCCATCGTCTCCAGCCACATGTTGACCTGGTAGGCGGAATCCTTGGAACCCGAGAAGTAGAGCACCGTCTCCGGACGGTACGCGCGCAGCCAGTCGTCGAGAGCCTCGAGGACCTTGTCGGCGTTCGGCGGGATCTTCCGGCCGCGCACGAACGGGACGAGAGCCACGACGTAGCCGAGGGCCAGGAGCAACGTCACGGCGATGCCCGCGAAGCCGTAGACGGTGGCGTCGGTCGCCCCGGAGATCAGGAGGCCGGCGACGGCCACCAGGTCGAGGTGGAGCATCTTCTCGGTGGACCGGGAGAGCAGCCGGCGCGGCGGCGCGTCCGGGATACGGACACGTGCGCCCAGGTCGACGTTGCGGGTGGCGACGGGCATCTTGCGGCGCAGATCGATCAAGGTGACCAGCGCGGCGTGCGGTGCCTGGAAGCCGTAGAAGGTCAGGAAGCACGCGATGGCCGCGTAGAAGACCATGCTGCCGGACAGGTCGAGTCGCGCCAGGAGCAGGACGAGCAGCAGCTGCCGGATCAGGAACCTGATGGACAGACCGGCCCGCACCTTGCTGAGGCGGTTGACCAGGTAGCTGCCGCGCCGGTGCAGATAGTGGTCCGCCAGGTACGTCACGGCGGCCGCGGCCGCGAAGGCGCCCACGCTCGGCAGCAGCGCGGCAAGCATCAGGCAGGGGAAGCCCAGCATCATGAGGGCCGCCGCCGCCAGCTCGGCCGCGCTGCCCACCCGGGCAACGCGAATAGCGGTGGAAATCACGGAGAAACCTGCTCTTGAGGGGGTGAGTGCCGGTTTGATACCAAAAGTTCTTTTGATACCGATATGAACTGAAAGCGGAAAGTGAACTCTACGGATTCAGGCCCTTGTGAATACGCGATGAACGCGCGGACACAAAGGCCTGAATTCCGAAAGGCTATTCGTTTTTGATTATGCCACGCCGTCCTGGCGGTCCAGGACGGCGGCCAGAGCCGCCTCGAAACCGGTGGCGCGGCCCGCGCCGGCCGTCGGGTCCTGCTGGCGGACGTCGATGACGTGACCGGTCAGCTCGGAGAGCAGGACGTCCAGCGAGGTCCGCGCGACGGCCTCGGAGGACAGCAGCGAGCCCGCGGGCTCCTGGCCGAACGCCTTGGTGCGCATGGGGGTCGCGGTGCGCTCGGGGTTGATGCAGTTGACGCGGACACCGTCCCCGGCCCACTCGTCCGACAGCGCCTGGGTGAGGTTCACCATGGCGGCCTTGGTGGAGGAGTAGAGGCTGTACTCGGCGCGGCCGCGGGTGTAGCTGCTGGAGGTGTAGAGCAGCAGCTGGCCCTTGCTCTCGGCCAGGTACTTGTACGAGGAGCGGGCGATCTGCACCGGGGCGAGGTAGTTGACCTTCAGCGCTTCCTCGATGGTCGCGTTGTCCGTCTCGGCCAGTTTGCCGATGCGCAGCACGCCCGCGGTGTTGATGACGTAGTCGATGCGCCCGGTCTCCGCGTACGCCGTGGAGAGCGCGTCGTCGACCTCCTCGGGGTTCTCGACGTGCGTGCCGGTGGTGGAGCGGCCGAGCGCGTACGTCTTCGCGCCGTAGCCCGCGGCGAGCTCGGCTATGTCCTTGCCGATGCCGTACGAGCCGCCGAAGACGACGAGGGTCTTGCCGGTGAGCAGCTCGCGGTAGGCGGCCTCGTCGGCCTGCTCGGGCGCGGTGGTCGAGGCGAGCTGGAAGAGCTTGTCGGCGATGAAGACGTCGACGGGCTGGGTGACCTTCATGTTGTACTCGTCGCCCGCCACGACGTGGATCGGCACGTCCGGCAGGTACTTGAGCACGACCGAGCAGTCGTCCGTGGCCTGGAAGTTGGGGTCGCCGGCCGCGACCCGGTAGGCGCGCCGGATGGTGGACAGCTTGAACGCCTGGGGCGTCTGGCCGCGGCGCAGCCGGGAGCGGTCCGGGATCTCGGTGATGAACTCGCCGTCGTCACCGTGGGTGCGGGTCACGATGATCGTGTCCGCGGACGGGATGGCGACGTCGACGGCCTGGTAGCGCTCCAGGGCCGTGACGCAGTCGTCTATGACGCGCTCGGACAGCAGCGGGCGCACGGCGTCGTGGAACAGGACGTTGGCGTCCTCGCCCTCGGCCAGACCCTCACCGAGGGCGGCGATGGCGCGCTCGGTCGTCTCGTTCCGCGTCGAGCCGCCCTCGATGACACGGGTCACCTTCGTGAAGCCCGCCTTCGCGACGATCTTCTCGACGTCCGGCACATAGCCGGGGGCCATGAGCACGATGATGTCGTCGATCGAGTCGGCCTGCTCGAAGGTGGTCAGCGTGTGCTCGATGACCGCCTTGCCGGCGATCTTCAGCAGCTGCTTCGGAATCGACAGACCCACGCGCTGACCGGTCCCACCGGCCAGGATCACTGCGGTGGTACGGGGCTTGGCAATGTGCTCAGACACAGGTGACCTACCTTGGGGCGACAGGGAACCCAGGAATGGTCCCACCTACGGTTACCGCCGTGCAAGGTGAGCGCCGCCTGCCGCATATGTGCGCGCAACCGGCTATTCACCTTGCCTGCAGGCTACTTCGAGTACGCCGGACAAATTGTCCGGATTTGCTGTGAGTAACTGCACACGTCTCGCGCGCGATTCTCACCTTCGCTTCATGCGCTTGAGGATCCGGTGACCCAGGACACGGACGAGTTCCCCCGACGGCGTCTGATGAACCGACCGGATCGCGGCAGCACGCACGGACTCCGCGGCGACCACGGCGAGCGCTCCGTACAGCGCCTGGGCGGCGGCCTCGGGGTCGATCCGCGCCGTACCCCGCGCGGGGCCGGGCGGCGGCGACGGCACGGCGGACAACAGAGCCGGGTCGCCCAGAACCCGTACACGCGTGGCGCCGATCCGTTCGGCCATCTCCTCGCCGATGGCCGCAGCCGCCTCCAGAGCCCACGGCGGAGTACTGATCCGGACGTCGTCCGACGACGGACGGCAGGCGTTCTTCATCCGCGGGACCGCGCCGTTGCGCACGAGTTTCGAATAGATCTCGTCCGGAAGTCCATTTCCGCGGAATTCCCTGTTGAGTATCCGCAGCATTTCGGTCTCGGCCGGCGTGAGGGAACGATGGGAGGTGTCCGGGACCTCCGCCAGGAGACCGCAAGGCAGCCCGAGCAGGGACTCGAACGTGCGCATCAGGCCACCGCGGTCACGGTCGTCGACCACCACGACCGTGAGGTTCGCCGCGCCGACGACCCGCGCCCAGCGCTCGACGAGCCGGTCGTGACGGTGCCGCCGCCAGAAACTCGGGTTGGGCTTCTCGTACGGAGCCCTGCGCAGCATGTGGTCGAGCCAGTCCTCGTACCCCATGCGCAGACCGTTCTGCACGTACTGCTGCCACTGCGAGGGCATGATCTTCGTCAGCGGGCGCAGCGTGACCAGGACATGCACGCGATCGCGGCCCAGCGCGTCGACGATCCGCGCGACGGTCGCGTCGTCGGGGGCGTCCGCGAAGAACTCGCTGCTGATCAGTGAGGTCCGGCCGCCGGTGGCGTGCACCGCGTCGACGAGCCGCCCCCAGTGCCGCTCGGCCGGCCGGGCGTCGCCCATCATCCCGGGCCGGCCGCAGACCGCGAGGGCGGCTTCCATCGGGTGCCTGCTGTGCGCGGGGAAGTCGACGCCCCGGGCGGCCATCGCGTCCTTCGCGGCGAACAGCGCGCCCTGGATCGAGGTGGTCCCGGTCTTGTGCGGGCCGATGTGCAGCAGCCGGGTTCCGACAGGCAGCGGCGCGGCGCTCACGGGGGCTGTCGTGTCAGGTGTCGAACAGTCGGTCTCCATGATGAGAGGACGTTAGGGACGGATGCTGAGCACGACCTGAGAATGCCCTGGGACTCCGGTGAGTCCCAGGGCATGCCCACGTCACACGAGCCGTACGCCCGGCTCCCCCGCCTCCACCCGCAGACGGGCCAGAGTGCTGGAGGCGGCGTCCGGCTTCAGCACCGTCTCAGGGACGCGCACCTGAGCGTCGATCCCGTCCCGTCGGATGTCGAAGAGGTGGTAGCCGCGGTGGGCGTCGATGAACTTCCAGTGCGGGTTGTCCGGCATCCGCGGGTCCCACTGCTTGTGGAAGGCCACCTGGTCCTGGTCGCCGCCGCTGGAGATGGAGGTCCCGACGAACTCGGCGCCGACGACGTCGGAGTCCGGGTCGGCGAAGTCCTTCTTGAGGTCGCTGATCATCGTGAGGTGCCGGTCGCCGGTGAGGACGACGGGGTTGCGGATGCCCGCGAACTCCTTCATGAGGGCATTGCGTTCGGCCTGGTAACCGTCCCAGGCGTCGTAGTACCAGAGCTTGCCCTCGCCGACCTGGAGGTCGGTCTCGGCCATCATGATCTGCGAGGCGACGATGTTCCAGCGGGCCAGTGAGTGGCGCAGGCCGCCGAGCAGCCATTTCTTCTGCGCCGCGCCGAGCATGGTGAGCGAGGGGTCCTCGGCGCCCGCCTGGCCGGTCGCCTGGTCGCTGCGGAACTGCCGGGTGTCGAGGACGTTCAGCCGGGCGAGGCTTCCGAAGTCCAGCCGCCGGTACATCCGGATGTGCGGCCCGTTCGGAATCGCGGTGGCCCGGACCGGCATGTGCTCGTAGTACGCCTGGTAGGCGGCGGTCAGCCGGGCCGTGAACGCGTCCTGGGTCTGCTTGTCCGGGTCCTGCGGGATCTGCCCGGCGAAGTCGTTGTCGACCTCGTGGTCGTCGAAGGTGACCACCCAGGGGGCGTTCGCGTGCATCGCCGCGAGGTGCGGGTCGCTGCGGTACTGGGCGTACCGGTTGCGGTACTGGACGAGGGTGTACGGCTCCCCGGTGCCCTCGTGCCGGCGCACCGCCGTCGCCGACGGCGAGGACTCGTAGATGTAGTCGCCGACGAACAGGACGACGTCGGGATCCTGGCGGAGCATGTCGGCGTACGGGGTGAAGTAGCCGTTCTGCCAGTTCTGGCAGGAGGCGAGCGCGACGCGCAGCGAGCCGGCCGCGCTGTAGGGGTGCGGCGCGGTACGGGTGCGGCCGGTCGGCGAGAGCCGGCCGCCGACGCGGAAGCGGTACCAGTACGCGCGGTCCGGGCGCAGCCCGCGTACGTCGACGTGGACGCTGTGGCCGTACTCCGGACGCGCCTGCGCGGTGCCGCGGCGCACCGACTTGCGAAAACGGGCGTCCTCGGCGATCTCCCATTCGACCGGTACCACGCGGTCGGGCATGCCGCCGCCGTTCAGCGGGTCCGGGGCGAGCCGGGTCCACAGCACGACGCCGTCCGGCAACGGGTCGCCGGAGGCGACACCGAGGCTGAACACGCCCTCGGGCAGGGGGGTTCCGGCCGCGCGGGCGGTGCCGGGCAGCCAGAGCTGGGGGGAGGCGGCGGCGCCGAGCACGGCGGCCGAGGCGGTGAGAAAGTGGCGTCGATCGCGTGAGACGGCTCCGGACATCGGCGAACTCCCTTGCGTCGGTTGCCTCTTGGACACCGAAAAGCTCACACCGCGCAGCAGCCCGCCTCTTGAACAAAACGCATCATAGGCATGACAAATGCACGAGCAACGAACGACTCGCCGCGGCAAGGGGTTTTGACGTTCCTTCAGCGGACTCCGCCGGAAACTCCCCGGCGGCCCGGCCTCATCGACGGAGTCGGCCCGCCCCTGGGACTCCGGGGCGGAAGGGAACGGCTGCGCCGAAGGCCACCGGGTCGGCCGAAGCGGCGGGGAATCGCGGCACCCGCACGGGGCCGCGCCCGAAGGGGACGGGAAGGACGGGGAACGACGGCACCCGCACGGGCCGGCGCCGGGTGATCGCGACGGCGACCGGCGGGCGTGGCCTCGGTCGTGCGGACCCCGGGC
Source organism: Streptomyces sp. NBC_00659 (assembly GCF_036226925.1). Lineage (NCBI taxonomy): Bacteria > Bacillati > Actinomycetota > Actinomycetes > Kitasatosporales > Streptomycetaceae > Streptomyces > Streptomyces sp. NBC_00659. The sequence goes on from NZ_CP109031.1 coordinate 3,493,505, forward strand.
ACGTCGGCTCGGGGCACGTCCGCTCCGGCGGCCCGGAACGCGGAACGGGCGCGGAGAGGAAGATCCTCTCCGCGCCCGTCACATCTCCCGGCCAGGGTCGGCCGGTCGCCTAGAACGGCTCGAAGTCGTCGTACTCCTTCTGCGACTCGTCCCGCTCCGCCTGCTTGTCGCGGCGGCGCTGGGCGGCGGGGCGAGGCTCCTCGAGGCGGTGGTCCTCGCCACGGCGGCCGAGCATCTCCGCACCGGCCATGACCGTCGGCTCCCAGTCGAAGACGACCGCGTTCTCCTCGGGGCCGATGGCGACGCCGTCGCCCGAGCGGGCGCCCACCTTCATCAGCTGCGCCTCGACACCGAGACGGTTGAGGCGGTCGGCGAGGTAGCCGACGGCCTCGTCGTTGTTGAAGTCGGTCTGGCGGACCCAGCGTTCGGGCTTCTCGCCGCGCACGCGGAAGAGGCCGTCCTCCTCCTGCACCACGGTGAAGCCGGCGTCGTCGACCGCCTTCGGGCGGATGACGATCCGGGTCGCCTCCTCCTTGGGCTTCGCGGCACGCGCGGCGGCGACCATCTCGGCGAGCGCGAAGGACAGCTCCTTCAGGCCCATGTGGGCGACCGCGGACACCTCGAAGACGCGGTAGCCGCGGCTTTCCAGGTCGGGGCGGACCATCTCCGCGAGGTCCTTGCCGTCCGGCACGTCGATCTTGTTGAGGACGACCATGCGCGGACGCTTGTCCAGGCCGCCGTACTGCTTCAGCTCCTCCTCGATGATGTCGAGGTCGGAGATCGGGTCGCGCTCGGATTCGAGGGTGGCCGTGTCCAGGATGTGGACGAGCACGCTGCACCGCTCGACGTGACGCAGGAACTCCAGGCCGAGGCCCTTGCCCTGGCTGGCGCCGGGGATGAGGCCGGGCACGTCCGCGATGGTGTAGACGGTCTCGCCCGCCGTCACCACGCCCAGGTTCGGGACGAGGGTCGTGAAGGGGTAGTCCGCGATCTTCGGCTTGGCCGCGGACAGGACCGAGATGAGCGAGGACTTGCCGGCGCTCGGGTAGCCGACGAGCGCCACGTCGGCGACGGTCTTCAGCTCCAGGACGATGTCCTGCATGCCTCCGGGCACGCCGAGCAGCGCGAAGCCGGGCGCCTTGCGGCGGGCCGAGGACAGCGCCGCGTTGCCGAGGCCGCCGCGGCCGCCCTCGGCGGCGACGTACGTGGTGCCCTGTCCGACGAGGTCGGCGAGGATGTTGCCCGCCTTGTCGAGCACGACCGTGCCGTCCGGCACGGGCAGGACGAGGTCCTGGCCGTCCTTGCCGGAACGGTTGCCGCCCTCGCCGGGCTTGCCGCTGGTCGCCTTGCGGTGCGGTGAGTGGTGATAGTCGAGCAGCGTGGTGACGGACTGGTCGACGACCAGGATCACGTCACCGCCACGGCCACCGTTGCCGCCGTCCGGGCCGCCGAGCGGCTTGAACTTCTCCCGGTGTACGGAGGCACAGCCGTGACCTCCGCTACCCGCGGCGACGTGCAGCTCGACGCGGTCCACGAAGGTGGTCATGTGGGGTGCCTCCAGCACTTCGGTTACATCGGTTACTTCAGTGCGTACGTACTTCGGATACTTCAGTACGTACGGGAATGTCTCTTGCGTAACACGCGAAAGGCGGACCCTCTTCCCGTGGGGGAAGTGAGGTCCGCCTCGCGAGGAACTCTGTTCTACGGAGCCTGGGCCCCGAGGCACCCGACCCGGTCCGCGTGGAACCGGATCAGCCTCGACGGGACTCGATCAGGCGACCGGAACGATGTTCACGACCTTGCGGCCACGGTGCGTGCCGAACTCGACCGCACCGGCGGCCAGCGCGAACAGCGTGTCGTCCTTGCCACGGCCGACACTGACGCCGGGGTGGAAGTGGGTGCCACGCTGGCGGACCAGGATCTCACCGGCGTTGACGGTCTGACCGCCGAAGCGCTTCACACCGAGCCGCTGAGCGTTGGAGTCGCGACCGTTCCGAGTGGACGATGCGCCCTTCTTGTGTGCCATGTCTCAGTCCCTACCCTTACTTCGCAGCCGCGGGGATCTCAGTGACCTTGATCGCCGTGTACTGCTGGCGGTGGCCCTGACGACGGCGGTAGCCGGTCTTGTTCTTGTAGCGAAGGATGTCGATCTTGACGCCCTTGTGGTGGTCCACGATCTCGGCCTGGACCTTGATGCCCGCGAGGACCCAGGGGTCGCTCGTCACGGCTTCGCCGTCGACAACGAGCAGGGTCGAGAGCTCGACCGTGTCGCCAACCTTGGCGGTGGGAATCTTGTCAACCTCAACGATGTCGCCGACAGCAACCTTGTGCTGGCGACCACCGCTGCGCACGATGGCGTACACGCGGATCTCTCTTTCGCTCGGAACGGGACCCCGCAGTCCAGCCGCCCGGTAACGAACACGGGCGAGCCTCTCCCAGCCACTACGGCAACCGAAGCGACCGGGAGGAAGAGGTTTACGGGGATGTGGCAGGTCATTCGACATGCCGACGATCCAGGTTACGGGGCCCGGCTTGAGGGGTCAAACCGGGCTCCGGGGCTTCAGGGCCGTGCGTTCAGCCGGAAAGCCGCAGCTTCTCCGCCTTCACACCCCTGATCAGGTTCTCCAGCGCTTCGTCCGAGGGTCCCAGACGGAACACCCAGGCGGCGAGAAGGTACAGGACGCCGTCTTCGTCGATCGCCAGGAAGAACTCCGTCCCGGCCTCGCCCAGCGGAAGGAACCGGCGGCCGGAACGCTCCGACAAGTCCGCGAACCTGTACTCCTCCCCAACGGCCAGTTCGGGATCGATCTCGAACGGCTCCCGCGCGCAGCTGACACCGGGCCCGCTGACGTCGACCAACAGACCGCCGAACTCCATCAGGGCAGTTGTCGCACGGACCGATGCCCACTTGGAAGTTCTTGTTGGCCCTGGCCCGCCTTCTCACGGCGGCCGCGGAGGCTCCCGTGGGATCCTGGTCGGCGCTTGCAAGGCCTGCGTGAGGCATTCCACCAAGCCGCATCCACCGTGGTTGTCGCCCTGGGCGCCGTCAACCGTGATCTACGGCAGCAGCGTGAGTGCGGATACGTGTTTCGGCTTGACGACGGTGAAGTGCCGACGGTCGATGGTCGCGACGCGGTCGATGCCGTAGCGCTCCGCGATGGCGATCACTGAGGCGTCGACCGCGCCGAGTGGGAAGTCTGCGTACTGGCGGACCAGTTCGCTCATCCGCTCAATGTCCTCGGTGGTGGGGTGGACGAGTTCGAAGCGGCCGCGTGCGACGAGGTCGAGGAAGGATGCCTCGATATGCGGCCAGGTCTCGAAGATCCAGCAGACCTCGGTCATGACGGGACTGGGCAGCAGGCGGCGGCCGGTGGTGGTGGCGAGGAACTGGGCGCACTCGGCGTGACGGTTGTCTCGCCGATCCAGCGCCGCAACGATCGGACCGGTATCGAAGACAGTGGTGGTCGTCATACGGAGCGCGGATATCGTTGCCGCATCCGCTCTCGGATGTAGTCGTCGTGCCGCTCGGCGGCGTCGGTCCGTCCGGTGTCGACGGAACCGATCAGCGCGAGGAGATCGTCGGGAACGGCCTGCTCGTCCTCTACTGACTCTCGGTGAGGAAGGACTTCGGCGAGTTCCTCGTCCTGGCTGATGATCAGCCGCAGTCGCCGCGCCTGCTGCGGGTTGAGGTGCTCCAGCGCGTAGCGCAGGTCTTCGAAGTCGTGTGCTGCCGTCATAGGTCAAGTCTGGCACGGTACTGCTCTGGCTGTCCTGGCTCTTTGACCTCCCATTCCGGGGCCCGTCGGATACCCACAGCAGGGTTGAGGAGGGACATTGGGTCGGGGTCCTGCCCGGCGTGGGGCCGGCCGCGTTCCGGGGGCCATACGCTCGCCCGCGAACGGGTGGGCTTGCCCCTGGCCGCGTTTCCATCCCGCAGCCTCCGGAATGCCGTCGGCGCAGGAGCCGTACCGAGTGGGCGGCTCAAGGTGCCCTCGGCCCCCGCCCCAGCCACCGACACCCGAACGCGCAGGGTCTCGGAACTGGTCACGGTGATCGTCTCGGAGGAATCCATACGGGTCTCTCGGCCTCGGTTCGCTGTCGGTGATCGGGGGTGGGCGCGCGTGGATGGCTTGACGGTGGGAGGGACGACGGGGCGTCCCTCCGCACACGGGCACTGCAGCAACCAGCATCTGCTGGCGCAGGGCCCGTGGCGGGCGCATCGGCGAGATGGACCACCCTCATCCGCCGCACCCTCCAACGCCTACCGGCGAGGGTCTCGCCCCGCTCCCCGTCAATACCTGCTCCTCCGAGCAACGCATCGACCTCCCTGCTGCGTGCATCGGCTCCCTGAAGCTGCACCAGGAGAGGCGGGACACCGAACGCGCAGCCGACGGAACCTGGCCCGATACCGCCTACGTCTTCACCAACCACTGGCCAGCCGATCGAGCAGACCAACTCACACGCACCTTCCAAGCCCTGCTCCGCTAGGCCGGGCTCCGGCGCATCCGCTTCCACGACCTATGTCACTCAACGGCCACCCTGCTACTGGAGCAGGGCATCGAACTCGTCGTCATCAAAGAACTGCTGGGCCACGCCCACATCGGCGCCACCGCCACCGTCTACGCCCACGTCCGACTCCAGTGTGACGCCATCAACCTCCTCGACCACGCCATCCGCAACCCCGCCGAGACCACTGGCCAGCCCGACGACGGCGACGACCCATCGCTCTGCGCGATCCCCGTCCGCTGACGTTTCCTTCAACTACTGCCGTCAGACCGCCCTGAAAAGTCGCAGTAGCCCCTCCGGAAAACCGGCGGGGCTACTTTCTTGCACACATTACGGTTAGCCGTCAGTGCGCCTCAGGTCGACGAGAAGATAGAATTCAGACTCGTCCACGATCAACCAAGAAATCGAAATTCCTCATCATTGATCATTCTCTCTACTCGCAAGTAGGGATCGAAGGCGTCTAACCTCATCCACAAGGCGCGGCACAACCTCCCGCGCCATTACAATGAAGGCCGCATTTTCGTCCCAGCGTTCGTCGGCAGAATCAACGTATCGCGGATGCTGAACCAACGTTGCGGCAATCATGTCTCGATGATCAAAATTCGGCCACCTCTCGGCAGCGCCAGTATCGGGAACCGTGCTCACCGCCACAAGATTCATGGCGGAGTCATCATCCAAGGTTCTGACGAACCAAGGCGCCGGAGTGGCTGCAGAGCACAACTCCTCGATCTCTTCGAGTTCACCTTCACGCATACAGCCACCTTCTACCAGCCCGTTTACCTGGTCGAGGGTGCCCCGCAAGCTAGCAAGCGGGGCACCCACAAATGCGATCAACTAATATCGCTCACTCGAATACCCGAGCCTTTCGATATTCTTATAGAATCTCTTGTCATTTGTAATGATTGACAATCCATCCTGTATCGCCGAATGCAAGACCGAAGCATCGTCGTCGGCAATCATCGGATTGAATGACTTACCCTTCCACATGCCCCTGAGACTAGCCTGCAAGGAGGCGACGCCTTCACTGGTGGAAGCCGGTCCCATGCGCCCCCCTCGCTCCGACAGCCAGCTACCAATGGAGTCTGCCGAGTGTCCACCTTCGAGTAGTTCACGATGGGCAGTCGGCGAAAGCACCGGGGCACGCCCCGCCAAGGCGGCGTCTACTTCAGCAGTCTTTGCACCGGACAAGGCATCCGTCACAGCATTCGTGTCAACCGCCACCTCGCCGCAATTGTGAACGAGAACCGGCGTAGCCCCCGCCAGCACATAGTACGTATGGACACTCTCGACCGTCAGGTCGTGCGTGCGCTGACGCTTGTCGAAGGATCGGACGGCGGCGAGTTCGACCGTGTCGCCGTTCACCGCGTGCAGGCGCATGCCCGGCTTCAGGTCACCGGCCTCGATCCAGGCCTGCTCGGAATCGGACCAGAACGGGTGGGTCGTGGTGGAGACCAGGTTCTCGTCTTTACCGGACTTCTTCTTGACCGTCAGGTCGACGAAGTGCTTGTCGTCCTCGGTGACGATCGTGCCGACGACCTCACGGACCGCCGTCCCGCCACGCTTCGGGTCGGTCACCTTGACCTTGTCGCCGAGCCGGATCTTTTCGATCGGCTTGGTCTTGCCATTGGCAAGCAGGACTTTGGTGCCGGGCAGGAAACTATGGGGATTCTTGCAGGAAGTCTTACCTCTCTTGAGGGCCGCCGCTGCCTTCGCCCTGGCTTCCGCCAGTTTCTCCATGGCCTTGGCTGCGCCGATTCTCGCCTTGCCCAGCGTCTTGCTCGCCTTGAAGTAGGCCGTCGCGCCGCCGATCAGGTCCTTGACCAGTCCGGTGACACGCTTGACGAGCTTGAGGCCCTTGGCCCACTTCCACGGGGCGCCGTACTTGGCCATGATCTTGCCCGCGAGACCGCCCGCGAAGCTGCCGGCGATGTTGAGCAGGGTCTCGCCGCAGGCTCCTAGGTCACCGCTGGATATACAGTCCAGAGCCGCGTCCACGCCCAGGATGTCCCGGGCGATCTTGATGAGTATCTTGCCCGCGGACGTGATGCGCTTCTTGGCGGAGGACTGCTGGCGCTCGGCGTCGGCAACCTTGTCCTGCGCGTCCTTGGCCCCTTGCTCGTCGGCATTGCACAACGGTTCGCAGCCGCCTACGCCTGGGCAGCTGATTCCCGCGAAGAGGCCGCACGATGTCGACGTCAGTCCGCTCGGGTCGGACTCCGTGACCGGCGAGTTGTTGGCGTAGTTGTAGCCGTTGATCTGTTGCGGCTGGGTGTAGTCGATGACCGGGTCGACCGACATGAATTTGCCGATCCCCGGGTCGTACTCACGCGCTCCGAGGTGTGTCAGGCCGGTCGAGGCGTCGATCGTGCCACCGACAAACCCCTTCTCCCCCGGCCAGACACCGGTCTTGTCGCCGCGGTCGACACCGAAGGGGTCGAAGCGGCGCTGGGTGACCGCGCCGGTGGCGGAGTTGATGGCCAGCTCGCCCGTGCCGTGGTGGTCGGAGGCGGTGAAGGAAAGCTTCGCCGCCGTACGGACCGCGATGGTCTGGCCCGCGTAACTGTAGTAGCGGGTGGCCTCCTTCTTGGTGCCGTCCGCCGACAGCTTCAGCTCCGTGCCCGGGAGATAGACCGTCGTACCGGTCGGGTCCTTGCGCACGAGACGGTTGCCGGAGGCGTCGTACACGTAACTGGTCTTGGAGCCGCTCGCCTCGGTGACCTCGCCGACCTTGCCCTGGTCGTTCCAGAGGAGGGCCTGTGCGTTGCCGCCGATGGTGCGCTTGGTGGTGTTGCCGGCGTCGTCGTACTCGTACGTCGACTGCTTGTCGCCGGTCGGGGTCTTCTCGGTGACCTTGGTGACCTGGTGCGGTCCGTCGCCGAGGGCGCCCGCGCCGCCGTACTCGTAACTGCGGGTGATGTTGTTCGCCGCGTTCAGAGCGGTGTCGTGGTGGGTCTCGGAGACGCGGTTGCCGATGGCGTCGGTCTCGTACGACTTCCAGTACGGGGCCGGACCGCCCAGCGGGCTCGACCCGGCGGCGGAGTCACAGGCCGCGGGGCCGGTGCCGTTCACCGGTTCGGTGGAGCCGCGGGTGCCCGAGCCGGCCGCGGTCGCCTCGGTGGCCGCCGGGGTCCAGGCGTCCGACAGACGCTGACGGCTGTCGTAGGCGAAGCACTGCACGTCCGGTACGGCCGTGTTGGCCGTGTCCGCGATCGACAGGACGTTGCCCGCCTGGTCGTAGGAGTACCGGGAGTCCTTCGCGGGGGCGGTCGTGCCGTAGACGCCGACCGTCGAACGAGTCAGCCGGTCGGTGCCCTTCTCGTAGAAGAACTCCTGCCCCACCTTCTTGCCGCTGCCCGTGGACAGTTCCAGCTGCTGCAGCTGGCTGGTCCTGGAGTAGACGGTGTTGGTGACGTACGAGTTGGCACTGCCCGTCATCGTCGTCGGACGCTGCAGGGCGTCGTACGTGTAGGTCAGGCTCTCCGCCGGCAGGTCGCCCGTGGCGGGCATGCCGGTGGTCCGGACCGTTCCGTCCGAGTTGTACGTGGTGGTGAAGGCGTACGTTCCGGCCAGCGAACCCTGGGAGGCCGGGACTTGGTAGGCGGTCTGCAGCGGGCGGTAGAGCGAGTCCATCGACTGGACGGCCGTGGCGAAGTACTCCGTCGCGGAGGTGTAGCTCAGCGTGCCGTAGAGCTGGCCCAGCCAGCCCGCCTTGTCGTACTTGTTCTCGCTCAGCTTCGTACCGGTACCGGCGCCCCCCTGCCAGGTCGTGAGCACACGCCCGAGCTTGTCGTACACCGTGGAGGTCTGTTTGTTGCGGCCGTCGTACTCCACGACCGGGCGGTCGAGTTCGTCGTACTCGGTACGCGAGGTGCCCGCATCGGGGTCGACCGACTTGGTCTTGCGGCCCAGCTGGTCGTACTCGTAGCGCCACACGTTGCTCTTGGCGTCGGTGACCGTCTCCAGCAGACCGGCCTTGTTGTACGTGTACTTCGTCGAGTCGTACGGCACCCCCACACCCGGCGAGGCGCCGCGGTAGTGCCGGACCTCCGAGGCATTGCCCTGGGCGTCCGTGATCGTGGTCGTGGGCACACCGCCCACCGGCGGGTCGACATGCGTCAGTTCACCGTCGTAGGTCGTCGTGCTGCGCCACTGCTCCGCGCCCGAGACCGCGAAGATCTCCGCGGTGACACGGCCCAGACCGTCGTACTCCTGCAGACTCTGCGCACCGACCTGGCCGTTGCTCACCAGCAGCAGCTCGTCCGAGGCGGCATCGGCCGCGTTGTAGGTCGAGTTGGTCTTCCGCACGTTTCCGGTCGCGTCGTACCAGGTGTCGGCGACCATGCGAGTGCCGTCCGGACCCTCCGTCTGGATCTGGCGGGCCCGCAGCATGCTGTCGTAGAGCTGGTACTCGGCGCCGTAGCTGCCGTCGTTCTCGATCTTCTCCGTCTTGATCGAGGTGACCTTGTCCTTGCGGACGTTGTACGAATACTTGATGCTCGGCGTCTGGGTCGACGCCCGGTCCGGCAGCCACACCGACGTCAGACGGCCCAGCGCGTCATAGGCGAGGTCCGTCCTCTTGCCGTTGGGGTCGGTCTGCCCCGTCGACATACCCCACGCCTGGGCGTAGTCGGTGATCGTGTTGTGGCCCAGCGCGTTGGTGACCGTCGTCCTCGACAGCAGGCCGTTGGTCTCGGCGTAGACCGTCTTGGTCTGGTCCGCCGTCCCGTACTGCTTGGCGTCCTGCTGGGTCGCCGGGCGGCCGAAGCCGTCGTAGGTCGTGGAACCGGTGACCTGGTAGGTCGCCGTGGTGCCGTCGTGCGAGGTCAACCGCTCGGTCTTGGTCGCGTCACCCTTCGTGGGCGCCGCGCCGAACGCGCCGAGGTCGTACGAGGTGCGCTCGTCCCCCAGGACCTGAGTCTTGCGGTCGGGCGTCGTCGCGCACTTCACCGACACGACCTCGCTGCGCGCGGGCAGCGACAGCATGTTCTTCGCCGTGTTGTCCGCGTACGTGGTGCGGGTGCAGGTGTCGTCCGTGGCCGTGGAGACGTCTCCGAGGTCGTCGACGGTCAGGACGCGGCCGGTGCCGTTGTCCGTGTCGTACGTCCTCGTGGACTTCGTCTCGTTCCAGGTCCCGTCGGACTTCAGGCTGAAGCCGCGGGCCACCTGAGGCTTGACGATCGCGGAGTGGGTGGTGCCCCAGCTCTTCGTCTGCGTTGCCGTGTAGTGCTTCCAGGGCACGTCTATGGTCTTGGAGACGAGCTTGCTTCCGTCGTAGGTCGCCGCCTCCAACTGGTGGCCGGTGAACTCCTCGTCGTCCGTGTAGGACGCCCCGGTGGAGTCCTTCACGGTCACCGAGCGGGTGTTGCCGTCGGCGTCCTTGTCACCGTCCATCCCCTGCATGAACGTGTAGTCGACGCGCGTGGTCTGCTTGTCGGACGAGCCGCTGGTGACCTTGACCTTGCCGTAGCCCTGCCAGCCGCCCCAGGTGAGGTACTTCTCATCGGTGATGCCGTCCGGCTTCGCCTTACGCCAGGCGGCGTCACCCTGGTAGTCGTAGCGCGTGACCATCGAGTCACTGCCACCGGTGCGGTCGGTCTCGATGACCGCCGAGACGACGTACTTGTGGAACCAGTCCGTGATCGGCTCGATGTAACCCGGCGGGGCCCACTTCACGGGGTAACAGCGCTTGGTCGACTCCCCCGGCCTGGGCAGCGACGCCTTCGCACAGTCGGCCGGCGCGTAGGTGACGTCGAGCTGCGCGCCGGTGTCACTGAGCACCATCGACAGCCGATAGCGGTAGAAGGGCGCGATATTGTCGCCGATCGCGTCGACGCGGTTGGCGAGCTGCTCACCGAAGAGGTCCACCGACGGCAGCTTCACCGCCGTGCCGACGCGGCCCTCGTGGTCGATCTTCGACAGCCACAGCGTCTTGGAATCGTCGCCGTTGTCCGTGAACAGGTGCGTGAACGTCCAGGCGTCCACGTCCTGGTAGTTGGTGGCGTCCTTGCGCATCTGCGTGACGACCGACGTCAGCCGCTTGGTGGTGAAGAAGGTCGGCACCGGCGACGTGCACTTGGTGGCGGACTTGCACTCCTGGTCGACCGGCACGTCCGGCCAGTAGGAGGCGTTCGCCTTGGTCCGCTTGCTCTCCGCGCAGTCGAAGTCGGAGGTGGTCAGGCAGCGTTCGGCGGTGTTGAACACGATCCGGGCCGGAGCCTTCGCCGCGTAGACCTTGGTGTCCTGCTGACCGTAGTCGATGCGCTTCAGCCAGCCGCCACGGTGGTACGCCGTGCCGTTGACGTCCGTCTTGCCGTTCAGCGCGTAGTAGTTCGTCTCACGGTCGTAGAAGTAGGACATCACGTTGCCGTGCGTGTCCTTGACGTAGTCCAGGCTCCAGCGCCACGCCTGCTGGCAGTACGCGCTGGTGAACGTCGCGTTGTAGCAGGGCTCACCGGAGTCGTCACCGAAGACCGGAGTCGTCCAGGTGGAGTTGGTCTCCTCGTTCCCCGTCGCCCAGCCCGGCAGCCGGTTCAGGCCGAAGTAGTACTCCGTGCCCTCCGAAGTCGTGATCTTCCAGTGCTCGCCCTTGTCGCCCGAGCTGCCGTCGTCACCGTTGGTGGCGCCCGTCAGCCGCTCGACCTTCGCACCGCTGTCGGACGACAGGTGCCACTTGCCGGTCGTGTCGTCCTTGACCAGCTCACCGGACGAACCGTCGAGCATGACCGTGGCGTTCTCGAACGCCCAGCACTGCTCGGCCGAGCCGTCATGGCCGTCATCGGAGCACGGCTTGTAGCGGCGCTCGATGTAGCCCGGGTCGTAGGAGAAGCCCTCGCCGATCCAGGAGCCCTGGTTGTTGGTGGCCGAGGTGCGGCCGTCCGCCGACTGGGAGGAGTAGCCGAGGCCCACGGTCGGCGTCAGGCCACCCGGGGTCGGAACGGATTTCAGCGGGTAATTCCAGCTGAACCCGCCGGAGGAAGGGGCGACGCTCCAGCTCGCGGACGGGGACAGGGCGGTCGCCTTGTACGTGCCCTGCGCGCTCGACGGACCCGCGGCCACCGCCACGAGGGAGGTCGCGGTGCCCGCCATCGTCGAGACGCCGTCGGCGGGAGCCGGGGCGGCCGTCACATCGGCGGAGACCGTGCCCGACTCGACGTCGTTCACCGTCGGCAGCACCTTCGGCTGCTCGGGGCAGGCCTTGCTGCCCGGAGTCGCGACCACGGCACACGCCGGGAGCTGCACCAACTGCAGACGCGAGGCATAGGAGCCGCCGAAACCCTCGGCGAACTCCGAATAGTCCACCGTGAGACGCACCTTCGCGGCCGCGTCCTCGCCATCGGCACGCTCCACGCCCAGAAGGACGCCGGCACCGAGCTTCGCCGCGCGCTTCGGATCGAGGACGTCTACACGCACCTTGTCGACGGCCCCGGTCGCGTCGGCCGCCGCAGCACCCTTCGCGGCCTTGGACGCCTTGGACGCCTTGGACGCTTTAGATGCCTTGAGCGCCTTGCCGACCTTGACCGGCAGGCCGCCGGTCTCGGTCGCGCCGGCCGCGCCCACTGTCACATCGGCGCCGCCCTGCTTCGGCCACACCGCCTTGTCCAGCCCCTTGACCGCGGCCTTGCGCGCCGGGTCGGAGGGACGGGACTTCGCTTTCGCGTCGGACCCCTTGGCGGGATCCCCGTCGTCCCGGACGCCGGGGCGGCCGATGCGGCCCCGATCGCCATCGTCGAGCACCGATGCCTGGACAGACGAAGCGGACAGCGCGAGCGTGAGCCCGAGCACTGTCGCGACAACCGTCTGTCTGGGCATGCGGCGGCTCAGTGAGCGGCCACGCATGAACATTCGGCAACTTCCTGAGAGTAAGAGAACATCATGAGAGAAAGAGGAAAAAGGGGGACGGAGCAGGTGTGCCGGGCCCTCAACGGGCCCGGCACACATCATTTGTGATGGATCGTCACATGTCGGGGGTCGCTGTCAGGCTGGACATCAGCTGCACCGCGATCTGGTCGGCGGCGCCGCTGTAGACGCGGACCTCGTCGATCGCGCCGGCGAAGTACTCGCTCGCCCCGCGCAGCGAACGGCCCACCTGGAGGCCGCCGGTGGCGGGCCACAGGGTGTTGTCCGTGCCGTAGGCGCCGGCGACGAGCTCGCCCTCCACGTACAGCCGGATCGAGTTGGAGAAGGCGTCGTAGACGACCGCCAGGTGCTGGCCGGAGCCGCCGGTGTCGGGCAGTTCGTGGTCGTTGGTGAAGGTGACGACCTCGGCCGCGGCAGCGTCGGTCTTCGCGACGGCCAGTTCCCACTGGCCGGTGGCCGCCTGGTAGCGGACCTGGACGCGGTTGGCGTTGGCGCCCGGCAGGGACAGCACCGTCTGCGACTTCACCGGGTCCAGCGAGGTGAGCTGGGCGCGGACGGTCACGGTGAAGCTGCTGTTGCCGGTGACCGGGGCGGTGGCGGTGGACGCGTAGTCCCCGTCGCCGTCCAGCACCAGGTTGCCGTCGCCGACCAGGGGCGCATTGTCGAACAGGTCGGCCGGGCGGTAGACGGAGGCATTGCCCGCCAGGGTCAGCGCCTGGCCGCCGCCGGTCTCGGCGGAAGCGCCGCTGGTGGCGTCGTCGAGCTGCCAGTAGCCCTTGCGAGTGGGCTTGACGGTCATCAGCTCGGAGACCTCGGCCGCCGTGAGGACCCGCTTGAAGACCCGGACCTCGGCGAGGTCACCGGTGAAGTTGTCGCGGTAGCCGCTCTTGGCCGTGGCACGGCCGATCTGCAGCGGTCCGTACGACTTCCAGGTGGAGCGCCGCGCCACGGAGCCCTTGAGATCCTTGTTGATGTAGAGCTGGAGCTGCGGGCCGCCGGTCTTCTGCGCGTCGTACACACCGGTCAGCAGCACCCACTGGTCCTTGACCACGGAGATTCCGCTGGAGACTGCCTTCCACTCGCCGAGCGAGTCCACGTCGTTGACCGGGACGGAGAACTTCCAGGTCTGCGCGGACGCGTCATAGCCGAGGAAGAAGCCGGGCTCACCGGTACCGTCCTGGCTGATCACCGCCATGTTCTTGTCCAGCGCGGTGGGCCGCACCCAGGCGCTGACGCTGAAGCTCTTGGTGGTGTCGAGGACACTCTCGCTGACGTCGAGGTAGGACTCGGCGGTGCCGTCGAAGTGGGCGGCCTTGTCGGCCTTGCCGCCGGGGCCGTCCACGCCGAAGCCGACGGCGCTGCCGGCGGTCGCGGAGTAGTCGCCGCTCTCGTCGTGCGCTTCGTGCACTTCGCCGACCGCCTTGTCGGCGAGGTTCCACTGGCCGACGGCCGGGGCGCCCTCGGCCACCAGGAAGTCGTAGGAGTTGCTGCTGGCGTGTGTCGCCTTGTCGATGGCGATCACCTCGAGCACATGCCGTCCGGCGCGGGTCGGCACCCACGGCGGCGTGGTGACGGAACCGCCCCCGGTGGTCGGGGTGAGGGTGCTCAGCGCCGCACCGTCGAAGGAGTACTGGTACTTGATGACATCGGTGTCCGGGATGGAGTCGTTCGGGTTGGGCGAGAAGGTGAAGGTGCCGTACGTACCGACGCCGTCGTGGTAGACGGTGTCCGACGGGTACTGATCCGACTTCACGAGCGGCTTGCCCGGCCACGTCTTGTCGTAGATGAACTCGCAGCGCTGGGGGGTGTCCCCCTCCGAGCTCCACGGTCCGTTGCCGTCACCGTCGTTGGCGCGTGCGCTCCAATAGATGACGGTGTTCTGCGGGATGGACGACTTGACGGTGTGCTCGAACCTCGTGCTGGCCGTCGGGGAGAGCGCGTCCTTCGTGATGTAGGTGTACGAGCCCGGGGTGGTCCCGCCCCACTCGATCTTGAACTCGACCTTCACCTTGTCGGTCTGGCCGTTGCCGTGGTCGGGGTCGCTCGCGATGGCCCGCAGCTTCGGCGGAGTGTCGACGTAGGCACGGCTCGTGCCCCACTTGCACACGCCACCGGGGTCGGTCGACATGTCGGACGTCTTGATCTGCCGCGGCAGGTTGTTGTACTTGATCGACAGGTACGCGTTGCCGCAGATCCGCTTCCACTCGGCGAAGCGGGACTCGTCGGCCGCGCGCAGACCCAGCGTCATCGAGTTCCAGCCACCCGCGGCGGCCGTCTTGACCTCACTGGTCAGCTCACCGGTCGCACCGCTCTCGAAGTGCAGGTTGGCATCGCTGGAGCAGGAGGTCGGGGAGATCGCCTTGTCGACGGTCTGGAGGTAGTCGTCCCAGTCGTCCGAGGTGTTGGACCAGTTGCTGGACGACGTGACGTTGTAGTTCTGGCCGCCGATCCGGTAGAGCTGGATGGGCTCCGCGGTCGGGGTGGCGCTGTAGATGAACTCGACCCGCGCGGAGAAGGTCGCGCCGAGGATCTGCTTCCCCTTGTAGAAGGACAGCGGCATCGTGAACATCACGCGCCGGGTACCGACCCCGTTGCAGGAGACCGGGTTGTAGTCGGTGGGGCACTTGCCGACGCCCGCGCTGCCCGAGTACTTCCAGTCCTGCTCGCTCGGCATCCCCGACATGACGCCGGTCCAGGCGGCACGCGAAGTGGTGTGCTGGATCGGGTCGATGACGACGGGGAAGACCGTGTCCTCGCCCTTGAGGAGCGTCTGGTCGGGGACCAGGCTCAGCTTGCCCTTGCCCACCTCGACGTCCAGCGGGGCGACGTGCCCGCCGCCGCCGGGGCCTTCGAGGGCGGCGGCGGGGGCCGCCGTGGTCCCGGTCGCCCCCGCGGCTGCGGCGGTCAGTGCCTTCGCGACGGCCTTCGGGCCCTGCTTCCTGGCGGTGGCCTCCTTGACGGCGGCCGAGTCCCACATCGCCGGCTTGCCCGCCTCGAAGACGGTGCCGCCGACCTCGGCGTCCTCCGCGACGATCGCGCCGGAGGCGTTCTCCGCGACCTTCAGGCCGTCGGTGGTCATGCCCAGGTCGAGCCTGGCCAGCTTCGGGTCGGCCGCAGCCTCGGGCGTCTTGACCACCAGCAGGTGGCCGAAGCCGTCGGCCTCGGCCCGGACGGTCAGGTCGACGCCGGGCAGGGCGTCCACGTAGGTGGCGGTGTCCCCGTCGACCGCCGGCGCGGGCAGCTTGCCGTACGGCCAGGTCAGCGCGAACTCGCGGCCCGCCCGCTGCATGGTCACGAAGGGCTTGCCGGCCTGCCCGGCGGAGAAGGCCAGGTCGACGGTGGCGGCCTTGGGGCCCCAGCTGCCGTCGGAACGCTTCACGAGCGTCGCGTCGATGTCGACCCACTTGCCGCCCTGGACCGTGCGGACGGGCTCGGTGTACTCGCGAGCCGTGAAGGTGCCGTCGGGCTCGGCGAAGATCTCCCTGCGCTCCGTGCGCAGTCCGACGACCTCGGTCTTCTTGCCGCTGTCCTGCGCAGCGGCCATGGCCTGCTGCTCGGTCTGCATCGGCTGGTCGGCGGCGACCGGCGCCTGCGCCTGACCACCACCGTTGCCCGGCAGGACCGCCAGGGTGCCCGCCACCACCGCTCCGGTGACGGCCGCCGCAGCGGCGGCACGCACCATGCGCCGCCGTATCGGTCTGTGTCTGTCTGCGGACACGCGTCCACTCTCCAGTCGGTTCATGTCTGTGTCGAAAGTCCGGTTGCCGGAAAGCCAGGTCCGGCAAAGTGTGCTGATGCGCGGAGTAGTTGACGTGTCGTCAGCGACCGGTCGCGCCGGGCGCGGTGCCCCCGCTGCCCCGAGCTGTGGAAATCGGGATGCGTGCGGGAGGACGGGCGGGCAGTACGGCACCGCCCGCCCGCCTCTTGCGGCGACCGTCGCAGGGCGCCGTTCGGCGCCCTGACGTCGTCGGCGAACCGTCAGCGAACAATGGCCCCGAAGGCGACGCCGGTCGCCGGAATGCCACCCTGACCGGGTTTGAACGTCTGGGTCGGCGCCCCGCCCGAGGCGACACCCCACGGGAAGCCGTAGACCGCCTGTCCGTCGGCCGTGCCGTAGGGCTCGCCCACGTACAGCAGGGAGGGGGTGGCGGCCAGGGAGAGGCCGGTGAGCATGCGGGGTGCAGGGGCGGACGGGATGCCGTACCCGGGGTCGATCCACTGGTCGGAGGCACCGGGCGCGCCGACCAGCGGGACGATCTGGACGCCTCCCACCTCCGGGTTCTCCTCGGTCGACTCCTCGCCGGGCACGCCGATCGCCACCCTGGTGGTCGTGCCGGTGGAGGTGGCGTTCGGGGAGGTGTTGACGGCGGCGAGCCGTCGGCCGAAGAAGTCGCCGGCCTCGGCGCTCTGGTCCAGGTCGGCGCCGTTCTGGTCGATCCAGGCGGTCTCGGTGAAGGTGCCGTTGGCGGCGAGCTTGAAGACCTGGACGGCGCCCGCGTCGACGGTGGTCTTCAGGTCCTCGCCGGGGATACCGACCACGAGCAGCGACTCGGTGGTGGAGGTGGCGCCGGAGGCCCGGTAGGGGACCATGGCGAGCGCCGCGCCGAACTGGTCGCCGACCTCCCCGTCCCCGTCGATCGCGTCCTGGTCCTGGGCGAGTCCGCCGAGCGGCTTGGGGTAGCCGGAGGTGAGGGTGTGGTTGAAGTAGGCCACGCCGCCCGCGAAGGTCGCGGTGTCGAGCGCCTCACCGGGCGTGCCGACGGCGAAGTGGGTCGGGGTCGCGGCGATGCTGGAGCCGAAGCGGTCGTCCTGTTCCGCGATACCTGCCACGGCACCGCCGGTCTCGGTGTCCTGGTTGATGCTGGTGACCGTGAACGCGGTGCCGCTCACGTAGTAGAAGTCGCCCGCGTCCTCGATGGTGCCGATCGACTCACCGGGGGCGCCGATGAGCAGGTAGGGCGTGCCGGCCGAGGTCTTTCCGGCCGCGACCGCGTAGCCGACCCAGTCGTCGGTCTCCGGGGTGCCGCCCAGCGGCTTGTCGCTGCCCTGGTAGAACTCCGAGACGGCCTTGGTGCCGGCGCCCAGCCCGGCCGTGGCGCCGTAGATCACATGCACCAGTCCGGAGTCGGGCGCGGTGCCGATGTCCTCGTACGGAGCGCCGACCACCAGGTCGCTGCACCCGTCGAGGTCGGCGTCGTAGACGGCAAGCGCGGAACCGTACTGGTCTCCCGTCTCGGGAGTGCCGGGTATGCCGTCGGTGGCCTGTGAGAGGGCGAGGGCACCCTTGCCACCGCCGTAGACGACGTGCACGACGCCCGCCTTCGCCGCACCGTCGACGGCTGCCTCCGGATCGGCGATCGCCGTGTCCCTGATTCCGTCGCCGTTGAAGTCCGATTCGATGCCCGAGGGGCACGCTACGGCGGCCGCGGCAGGTGTTCCGCCGGTTCCGACACCCCAGATGAGCAATGCCCCTGTCAACACGGTGGCAGCGCTGTGCCGCCACGTGTTCCTTGCGTAAGACACAGATCTCCCACAACTAAAGAACACCTAAAGAAGGTCAAGAGATCATTTCTTTACGTGAAGTGCACATGCAATACCGACAACGTTTCCTGTTGCGTGAAATGAGTCACAGGAGTCACACGCGTAACCCACAGATCATGGCGCGCCGTATACAGGGGCGACACCCCGGTCACTGACGGAGCGCCAGTTGCGAATCCTTGAAGCGTGGTTCCGGGCATCAGCCGCCGTGACGGGGCGTCACACAGTGACCCGCACGCCCTCTCGCTCCGCCCACCTCCGCACCCGACACCCGGCCCGGTAGCACCATTCGCATTCTTTGCATTCGCTACGATCGTCGAAGTTGCCGCACGCCTCGGCAGACCGAAGCGCGGGACCAAACGTTCATCCAGCGCCCACCTGTTCAAGCAGTCGCGCCTGCAGCACGGGTTCATGGGCTTGCCGGAAACAGTGAGAGGCACTGACCCGTCCTGCCCGGGTCAGGGCCGCGAGGTCTCTCCCGGTGGTTCCGCCGAAGCCGGTGGAACCACCGGATCCACCGGCTTCGGCCCGCGAGATGAACGGTCCGCCCGGGACACGTATGCTCACCGGGCGTAGCCATCACCCCCAGAAGCGAGAACGAAGTGAACTACAGGGTCCAGCCCAGCGCGCAGGTCGACGAGAGTGCCGAGATCGGCGCCGGAAGCAGCGTCTGGGACCTCGCGCAGATCCGCGACGGCGCACGGCTCGGCGAGGGCTGCGTCATCGGGCGTGGCGCGTACGTAGGCTCGGGCGTCCGCATGGGCGACAACTGCAAGCTGCAGAACTACGCGCTCGTCTACGAGCCCGCCGAGCTCGGTGACGGTGTCTTCATCGGCCCGGCCGTGGTCCTCACCAACGACCACAACCCGCGCTCCGTGGACCCCGAGGGCAAGCAGAAGCGCGGCGGTGACTGGGAGGCCGTCGGCGTGAAGATCGCCGACGGTGCCTCGATCGGTGCCCGCGCGGTCTGCGTCGCGCCGATCGGTATCGGCCGCTGGGCCATGGTCGCCGCCGGTGCCGTCGTCACCAAGGACGTGCCGGACTTCGCCCTGGTCGTCGGCGTTCCCGCGCGGCGGGTCGGCTGGGTCGGCAGGGCCGGCGTCAAGCTGGTCGAGCACGCGAGCGAGGCCGGTGTGTGGGAGTGCCCGCAGACCGGCAGCCTCTACGAGGAGAAGGACGGCACCCTCGTCGAACGGAACGTCTGAGGTCGGGCGAACCGGTTGGACGTCGTCCCGTTCGTCGGGGAAGGCGTCGGCCCAGAGGTTCTGCTCCCCCTGACTCTTCCCCTCCACGTCATGACAAGGGCCCGTCCGGTACGTCCGGACGGGCCCTTGTCGTGCGGGTGGGGTGTCAGCCGCCGATGACAACCCGGCGGACGCCCTTCCAGGCCTCCGCGTCGGTCGTACGGCGTCCGTCGACCAGGACCGTGACGTCCGGCAGGTCCGCCGGGGTCAGGGTGCGGTACTCGGCGTGGTCGGCCTGGAGGATCGCGGCGGTGACCTTCTCGCCCGCGTGCGGGGTCAGGCCGTGTGCCGCCAGCTCCTCGGCCGTGTACATCGGGTCCGAGACGAACGGGACCGCGCCGCGCGCCTTGAGCGCCTCGACGGTCGGGAAGACGCCGGAGAAGGCCGTCTCCTTGACGCCGCCGCGGTAGGCCGCGCCCAGCACGAGGACGTTCGCCCCGGTCAGGTCGCCGTAGGCGGCCGCCAGCAGATCCACGGCGTACTCCGGCATCGCCGCGTTCGCCTCACGGGCGGAGCGGACGACGGTCGCGGACGGGTCGTTCCACAGGTACATCCGCGGGTAGATCGGGATGCAGTGGCCGCCGACGGCGATGCCCGGCTGGTGGATGTGGCTGTACGGCTGCGAGTTGCAGGCCTCGATGACCTTCTTGACGTCGATGCCGTTGCCGTCGGCGAAGCGCGCGAACTGGTTGGCCAGGCCGATGTTGACGTCGCGGTAGGTGGTCTCGGCGAGCTTGGCGAGCTCGGAGGCCTCGGCGGTGCCCAGGTCCCAGACGCCGTTCGGCTGCGCCAGGTCGGGGCGCTCGTCGAAGTCGAGGACCTGCTCGTAGAACTCCACACCGCGGGCGGCCGACGCCTCGTCGATGCCGCCGACCAGCTTGGGGTAGCGGCGCAGGTCGGAGAAGACGCGGCCGGTGAGGACCCGCTCCGGGGAGAACACCAGGTGGAAGTCCTCGCCGGCGGTCAGGCCGGAGCCCTCGGCCAGCATCGGCGCCCACCGGGTGCGGGTGGTGCCGACCGGCAGCGTGGTCTCGTAGGAGACGAGCGTGCCGGGCTTGAGGCCCTTGGCGATCGCCTTCGTCGCCGCGTCCATCCAGCCGAAGTCCGGGGTGCCCTCGGCGTCCACGAACAGCGGGACGACCACGATGACGGCCTCGGACTGCGCGACCGCGTCCGCGGTGTCCGTCGTCGCGCTCAGGAGCCCGGCGTCGACGGCCTGCTTGAGCTTGACGTCCAGGTCGTGCTCACCGGGGAACGGCTCGGTGCCGGCGTTGACCAGCTCGACGACCTTCTCGTTGACGTCCGCGCCGATGACCCGGTGCCCCTTGGACGCGAACTGCACGGCCAGCGGGAGCCCGATCTTGCCGAGGGCTACTACACAGATGTTCATGGACGGTCGCTACTTCCTTTTCGAACGGCTCGTGGGGGAACCGCTCGGCTTCGGGCCGGCGGATCGGGTTTTCAGTCGCCGGGCGAGGGCCGACTTCGCCTTCGCGACCAGCGACCGCTTCGGCGAGTGCAGGGGACCCGTGGTGATCACCACGCGGCCCTTGGGGTTCACCGTCGCCCGCGCGTAGTACGGGTCCTCATAGGCACCCCAGCGGCGGGCCAGCGGCATGGGCTTGCCCTTGCCGCGCACGGGGATCTCGTACGTCGAACCGGCGACGTCGAGGTAGACCCGGACACCCAGTTTGACCGAGCGCCGCTCCAGCGGGATGCGCGCGTGCAGCACCGTGGCTGTGCCGTCATCGGCGAGTTCGGTCGTGAACTCACCCACAGGAGCGGGGAGTTCGTGGCCCTCCGGAAGGCTTCTGGCTCCGGGCTTGTCCGCCGACTTCGGCATGGCGCCCTGGGCGAGGCGCAGGACGGCTCCGTCGACTTCGCCGAGGACCGGCAGCCGCAGGGTGGCCGTGTACGTGATCTTGTCGTCCGCCTGCTCCCAGGTGGAGGCGAGCAGTTCGGTGCCCTTGGCGAGGCGGCCGGGAACCGCTTCCCCGACGAGCTCGTAGCAGCGGTCGGACAGTCCGATGCGGGGATCGCGGAAGCCCGGGTAGCGGGCGTAGGCGCGCTCGCCCTCGACGACGAACGGCGGCGCTCCGTTCGCCTTCTCCGAGGCGATCGCCTCGCACAGTTCGTCGACCGCGCCCGCCTGGGCCAGGCAGATGCGCACCCGGCGCTTGACATCCATGGCGTCGCGGATGCCGTCGGTGAGGTAGGCGTCGGCGAGCCGCGCGACGCCCGCGCAGAGGTCGCGCTGGAGTTCGCGGTCGAGCGCGGGGAAGTCGTCCTGGACGAGCTTGGCCACTTCCCAGGTGAAGTGCCGGCGCAGTACGGCGTCGCGCTCCGGGCCCGCCTCGAGGAGACCGGCCGTGAAGTCCATGATCTCCACCGCGCACTGCAGCCGCGCCAGATGGTCGGCGCGGTAGGTGATGTTGCTGGCGTCGCCCCGCTTCACCGCGTAGTAGCAGGTGTAGTCGGCCACCACGGAGATCTTCCGCGCACGCACGCAGGCCTCGATGGTGAACGGCTGGTCACTGCCCACGGGCAGGTGCTCGGGGAAGCGCAGCTTGTGCTGTTCGACCATCTCGCGCCGGAACAGCTTGGTGTTGGCGAGCGTCCACGGCAGGGCGGAGTCGGCGAGGCCGACGTCCGGGTTGTTCTCCTTGTAGAGAGCCTGGTGGACGTACCGGCCGTTCGTTCCGACCATCTTGCCGACGACGACGTCGGAGCCGTGCTCGTCGGCGCAGGCCACCATGCGCTCCAGCGCTTCCTCGCCGAGGTGGTCGTCGGAGCCGATGAAGTAGACGTAGCGGCCCGTGGCGACGTCCAGCGCACGGTTGCTGGGGGCGGCCGGGCCACCGGAGTTGGCCTGGTGAAGCACCTTGACGGTGCCCGGGTACCGCTCCGCGAAGCGGTCGAGTTCGGCACCGCTGTCGTCGGTGGAGCCGTCGTCGACCGCGACGATCTCCAGCCTGTCGCGGCCGATGCTCTGCCCGATCAGGGAGTTCAGACACTCCGTCAGATAGGGCATGGTGTTGTAGACCGCGACGACGACGCTGACGTCGGGTGTGCCACTCATATCCGCGCCTCCGCCGGTCTCCGCTCGGCCACCTGCCGGGCCCCGCTGCCGGGCAGCAGCCCGCTGTAGACCTCGTCCAGCACGTCGGCCTGGGCCTCCCAGGTCCACTGGTCGAGGAGCCCCGGCTTGTCGTAGACGCTCCGGTAGCGCTCGGCGTCGCCCAGAACGGACTTCACCGCGCGGACGTAGTCCTCCACGTCCTCGGCCCGGAACACCTCGCCCTGGCGGGTCTGCTCGACCATGGAGCCCATCGTCTTCACGTCGCTGACCACCAGCGGCAGCCGGGCGTGGGAGTACTCGAAGAACTTGGTGATGAGCGCGATCTCGTGGTTCGGCCAGTGGTGGATCGGGATGACCCCGAGGTCCGCGGCCGCGAGGAAACGCACGACCTGGTAGTGCGGCACGTACGGCAGGATGTGCAGCCGGTCGCCGACGCCCAGCTCCTCCGCCCGCGCCCGAAGGGCCCGCATGTACTCGGATTCGGTGTTGAGCACGACGAACGCGGTGTGCACGTCGGGCAGCTGCGGCAGCG
Source organism: Streptomyces sp. NBC_00659 (assembly GCF_036226925.1). Classification (NCBI taxonomy): domain Bacteria; kingdom Bacillati; phylum Actinomycetota; class Actinomycetes; order Kitasatosporales; family Streptomycetaceae; genus Streptomyces; species Streptomyces sp. NBC_00659. The sequence continues at coordinate 3,516,261 of NZ_CP109031.1, forward strand.
ACTCGACCATCGTGTCGAGGCCGCGCTGCGGAGCGGCGGCACCGCTGTAGACGGTCAGGGGCACATCGTGTCCGATGCCGCACAGCTCCCGCAGGTCCGGAACGGGCTCGGCCGCCTGCTCCGGCGCGACCTCGCCGTCGGGCGCGTTGAGGACGACGGTGGGGCGGGCCTTGAGACCGTGCCGCTCCTGGAGCATCCCGGCAAGGGTGTCCGAGACCGTCGTCACGGCGTCGGCGTGCCGCGAGTACTCCAGCTCGTGGGCGCACTGGGCGACGTGCCAGCGCGGGTGCGAACTCCACGGCTTGATTCCGGGCAGGAACTCGTGGGCGTCCCAGACGAGCTTGACCTTCCGGCCCTTGGCGCGGGCGCGCAGCGTGGCGCGGGCTCCGACACCCAGCATGCGGAAGTCGTTGGCGTGGACGAGGTCGGGCTTCAGCTCGTCGATGACCTTGCCGTACGCGAGCTCGTAGTCCCAGAGATGAGGGTCGAGCCTGCGCCAGGCGCGGGTGCCCATGGTCTTCTTCCAGAAGGCGGTGGTGAACCTGTCCAGAGCGGAGTCCATGTCCTTGCGCCGCTTCTCCAGCGCCAGGGTGCTGCGGTGGCGCAGTTTCACCCAGGAGTACAGGAAGCGGGCCAGGAAGCGGGGCGCCAGGAGCCTCAGCCGGCCGAGGGCCGAACCCTCCTGCTTGGCGAGGATCAGCCGGATGTTGAGGTCGGCACGCCTGGCCTTGATCTTCTGACGCCGGTACGCGGCCAGCGGACCGGGCCGGTACGCCAGCGGGGCGCGCAGCACGGCACGCCGGTACTCGTGGCGTCGGCGGGACATCGGACCGGGCACCGGCAGGAGCCGGACCTCGGCGTCACCGATCTGCCAGGTCTGTTCCTTCTTCCCCTTGGCCTTGCCCAGCAGTACGACGTCCCAGCCCGCTTCGGCGGCCGACCTGGCCTCCTTCTGCACGCGCGAATCGCCGTTGACCCCGTTGTCGACGAGCATCACGATCCGCCCGCGCACGGGCCGGTTCGTCGACTTGTTGTTCTCAGCTGCCATGGATGGCCAGGTCCTCCGAAAGAAGCGAAACGCTGCGGTTTTCCAACGCCGACTCCAGCACAGCCGCCGCCACTTCCACCGTCCGCGTGCCCTGGCGCAGGGTGCAGATGTCGGCCGGCTTGCCGAGCACGGCGTCGCGGAACAGCTCGTGTTCGACGAGGAGCGGCTCGCGCTTCGGGATGGCGTAACGGATCATGTCGCCCTCGGAGACACCGCGGAAGGCCTGGAGTGCCTCCCACTCCGTGGAAATCGCGGCGTTGGAGTGGAACGTCAGGTCGGCGGTGAGCGTGTCGGCTATGAAGCAGCCGCGCTCGCCGGTGACCGACGTGAAGCGCTCCTTGAGCGGGCTCAGCCAGTTGACCAGGTGGTTGACCATCGTGCCGTCGTCGAGGCGGCCGACCGCGGAGACCATGTCCTCGTGCTCGCGGCCGCTCTTGGAGACGGTGTGCGCGGCGATGGAGACGTACTCGCGCCCGGTCACCCAGCCGGTGAGGTCGATGTCGTGGGTGGCGAGGTCCTTGACCACGCCGACGTCCGCGATGCGGTGCGGGAAGGGACCCTGGCGGCGGGTGACGACCTGGTAGACGTCGCCGAGCTCGCCGGCCTCCAGCCGGGCGCGCAGCGAGCGCAGCGCCGGGTTGCACCGCTCGATGTGGCCGACGCCGGCCACCAGGCCGCGCGACTCGAACGCCTCGACGAGACGGTGTGCGCCCGCCACGGTGTCGGCGACCGGCTTCTCGATCAGCGCGCAGACACCGGCCTCGGCGAGCTGCATGCCGACCGGCTCGTGCAGCGCCGTGGGACAGGCCACGACGGCGTAGTCGATGCCGAGAGCGATGAGCTGCTCGACGGTGTCGAGGACCGGCGCGCCCTGGGCGGCGCCGAACTTGTCGCCCATCGGGTCGACGACGGCGACGAAGTCGACGCCCTCCAGCCCGGACAGGACACGGGCGTGGTGACGCCCCATGGAGCCGAGACCGACGAGGCCGGCCCGCAGCTTCTTCCCGCTGCTCACAGCTGGGCCCCCAGCGCGTTCACGGCGGACACGATGCGCTCCAGGTCCCCGGCGGACAGACCCGGGTGGACGGGCAGCGAGACGACCTCGGCGGCCGCGCGCTCCGTCTCGGGCAGGTCCCAGGTGCGGCCGGCCTTCTGGTCCGGCTCCCAGTACGGCTTCAGCCGGTGGATCGGCGTCGGGTAGTACACGGCGTTGCCGATGCCGGCCTCGGTCAGGCTCGCCATGGCGGCGTCGCGGTCGCCCCGGACCCGCACGGTGTACTGGTGGAAGACGTGACGCGCGCCCTCGGCGACGCTCGGCGTGACCACGGACGGCGCGCTGATGTGCTCCGTCAGGTACGCGGCGTTGGCGATGCGCTGCTCGGTCCAGCCGTGGAGCTTCGCGAGCTGCACCCGGCCGATGGCGGCGGAGACGTCCGTCATACGGACGTTGGCGCCGACGATCTCGTTGGCGTAGCGCTGCTCCATGCCCTGGTTACGCAGCAGCCGCAGGGTGCGGGCGATCTCCGCGTCGGCGGTGGTGACCATGCCGCCCTCGAGGCTGTGCATGTTCTTGGTCGGGTAGAAGCTGAACGTTCCCGCGCTGCCGAAGGCGCCGACCGGCGTTCCGTGCAGGGCGGCCGCGTGCGCCTGGCAGGCGTCCTCGACCACGGCGAGCCCGTGCCGCTCGGCGATCGCCATGATCTTGTCCATGGCGGCGGGGTGGCCGTAGAGATGGACCGGCATGATCGCGGCGGTGCGCGGCGTGATGGCCGCCTCGACCGCGGCCGGGTCCAGACAGAAGCTGTCCGCCTCGATGTCGGCGAAGACCACGTCGGCGCCGACCAGCCGCACCGCGTTGGCGGAGGCGGCGAAGGAGAACGACGGCACGATGACCTCGTCGCCCGGGCCGACGCCCAGAGCGAGCAGCGTCAGGTGCAGCGCGGAGGTACCGGAGTTGACCGCGGCGCAGTGCCGCCTGTCCACCACGTCCGAGAACTCCGCCTCGAAGGCGGCAACCTCGGGGCCCTGCACGACCCGGCCGCTGCGCAGTACGCGCACCGCGGCCTCGATCTCCTCTTCGCCGATCACGGGCCTTGCGGCGGGTATCAACTCATGGGCGTCGGTCATCGACATTCCCTTTCATCAGCGACCTCTAGGGCGCACCACTTTGTGCATGGGCCGGGAAGGAACGGTGTCGAGCCAGCACGTCCGCATCCCTGGAAGTCCACCGGCGTCTTGCGTCGGCGATCGCTTCCCGCAAGACCCTGCCCCCTGGGGTATCTCGCGTGGTCTACGGCCGTATGTCACCAGCAGCCGAGTCCGCGGTCAGATTACCAGCAGAAGTGCAAAGCCTTTCCTCATGGTTACGAAAGGGAAACCCCAAGTTGGCGTGCTGCCAGTCACAGGGTTCACCGGGAGTGACCGCACCCCGCACCAGCTGCGGCGAAGCAGCCGGTGACACGCGAGGAACGACGAAGCGCGGGACACCGGCCTGCCGGTGTCCCGCGCTTCGGTATGCGATCCGGAGGTCAGTCCTCTGTCGTCGCCGAGACAGACGCCGCCGTCTGCTCGGCGGCCACCGTGGACTTCTTGACGGCCGCCTTCTTCGCGGTCGCCTTCTTGGCCGTGGCCTTCTTGGCGACCGTCTTCTTGGCCGCCACGGCCTTCGTGGCGGCGGCCTTCTTCGCCGTCACCTTCTTGGCCGTCTTGCGGGCGGCCGTCTTCTTGGCGGCCGGGGCCTCGGCGTCGGCCTCGACGGCCTCCGGCTCGACCTCGGGCTCGGCGACCGGCTCCGCGGCGGCCGACGGGACGACCACGACGGCCGCCTCGGCGGACGCGGTGGGCGCGGTGGCCTTGCGCACGGCACGGCGGCGCGGGCGGGCCGGCGCGGCGCTCTCGGCGGGGGCCTCGGCCACCGGCTCGAGCGCCGTCTCCGTCTCGTCGGCGGTCTGCGCGGGGGCCTCGGCGACGGGCGCCGCGACCGGCTCCGTGACCGTCACGACGGCCTCCTCGGCCGACCTGGGCGAACCGGCCGGCGCCGACACCTTGCGGGTCGCACGACGGCGCGTACGGCCCTGGGGAGCGGCCTCGGCCTCCGCCACGGCGGCCACGGGGGCCTCGACCGTCTCGGCCGGAGCCTCGACGACCGGCTGCTCGGACACCGGCTGCTCGGCGGCCGGCGCCTCGACGACCGGGTCCTCGGCCGCGAACGGCTCGGCCTCGACGGCCTCACGGGACCGGACGGCGGCGCGCTCGGCGCGCTCCTCGCGCCTGGTCCGGGGAGCGCGCTCCTCGGTCTTCGGCGCACCGGCGGGAGCGGACGCGCGCCGGGAGGCACGGCGCCGCGAGCGGCCACGGGTGGCTGCGGCCTCCGCCTCGGCGGCACTGCCGTAGAACTCCTCGTCCGGCTGGAACTCGGTCTCGACCAGAGCGACGGGCGCGGCGACCTCGGCGGCCACCTCCGCCTCGGTCTCGATCTCGGTCTCCAGCTCCTCGGCCACCTCGTGCTCGTGGTCGTGGTCGTGGTCCTGGACCTGCTCGGCACCGCCACGGCCGCGCTTCTTGCGCTTGCCGCCGCCACCGACGGACGTCGGCTGCTCCATGTGGACGATGACACCGCGGCCGTTGCAGTGGACACAGGTCTCGGAGAAGGACTCCAGCAGACCCTGGCCCACCCGCTTGCGGGTCATCTGCACGAGGCCCAGCGAGGTCACCTCGGCCACCTGATGCTTCGTACGGTCACGGCCCAGGCATTCGAGCAGGCGCCGCAGCACCAGGTCCCGGTTGGACTCCAGGACCATGTCGATGAAGTCGATGACGACGATGCCGCCGAGGTCGCGCAGCCGCAGCTGACGCACGATCTCCTCGGCCGCCTCCAGGTTGTTCCTGGTGACGGTCTCCTCGAGGTTGCCGCCCTGGCCGGTGAACTTTCCGGTGTTGACGTCGACCACGATCATGGCCTCGGTCTTGTCGATCACCAGCGAGCCGCCGCTGGGCAGCCAGACCTTGCGGTCCAGCGCCTTCATGAGCTGCTCGTCGATCCGGTACGTGGCGAAGACGTCGACCTCGGAGGTCCACTTCGACAGCCGGTCGGTCAGGTCGGGCGCCACGTGGGAGACGTAGCCGTGGACGGTCTCCCACGCCTCGCCACCGCTGACGATGACCTTGGAGAAGTCCTCGTTGAAGATGTCGCGGACGACGCGGACGGTCATGTCCGGCTCGCCGTAGAGGAGGGTCGGGGCGTTGCCGCTCTTCGCCTTCTTCTCGATGTCCTCCCACTGCGCCTGGAGACGTTCGACGTCACGGCGCAGCTCGTCCTCGCTCGCGCCCTCGGCGGCGGTGCGCACGATGACGCCCGCGTCCTCGGGGACGATCTTCTTGAGGATGGTCTTCAGACGCGCGCGCTCGGTGTCGGGCAGCTTGCGGCTGATGCCGGTCATCGAGCCCTCGGGCACGTACACGAGGTACCGGCCCGGGAGGGAGACCTGGCTGGTCAGACGGGCGCCCTTGTGACCGATCGGGTCCTTGGTGACCTGCACCAGGACCGACTGGCCGGACTTGAGGGCGGCCTCGATCCGGCGCGGCCCGTGAGCCATGCCGAGCGCCTCGAAGTTGACCTCACCGGCGTAGAGCACCGCGTTGCGGCCCTTGCCGATGTCGATGAACGCGGCCTCCATCGACGGCAGCACGTTCTGGACCTTGCCCAGGTAGACGTTGCCGACGTACGAGGTCGCCTGCTCCTTGTTGACGTAATGCTCGACGAGCACGTCGTCCTCGAGGACACCGATCTGGGTGCGCTCACCGCTCTGGCGGACGACCATCACCCGCTCGACGGCCTCGCGGCGGGCCAGGAACTCGGCCTCCGTGATGATCGGAACACGGCGGCGGCCCTGCTCGCGGCCCTCGCGGCGGCGCTGCTTCTTCGCCTCGAGACGGGTCGAGCCCTTGATGGACTGCACCTCGTCCGAGGGCTGCTCCTCGCGCCTGCCGCGCGGTTCGCGGACCTTGACGACGGTGCGCTCGGGGTCGTTCTCGCCGGGCTGCTCGGCCTCGCCACCGGAGTCACCGGCGCGACGACGGCGGCGACGACGGCGACGGCTGCTGCTGGAGCCGCCCGACTCCTCGCGCTCGTCGTCCTCCTCGGCGTCCTCCTCGGCCTGCTCCGCGGTGTCCTCGGCGTCCTGCGCGGCCTGCTCGGCGGCGTAGTCGTCCTCACCGGCCTCGCTGTCCGCGTCCGACTCGGCGGACTCGCCGCGACGGCGACGGCGGCCACCGCGACGGCGACGGCGACGGGAGCCCGCGGACTCCTCCTCGCCCTCGTCACCCTCGACGGCGTCCTCCGCGTCCTCGGCGGATTCCGCGTCCTCGACGGGCTCCGCGTCCTCGACGGGCTCCGTGTCCTCGACCGGCTCCTGCGTCTCCTCGGTCACGGCCTGCGGCTCGTCCTCGAAGCCCCGGCGACGCCGGCGCCTGCGGCCGACGGCCGGCTCCTGGACGGTCTCGGCCGGTTCGGGAGCCTCAGCGGCCTCGGCCGCCTCGGCGGCAGCCGCGGCGGCGGCGCGCTCGGGCGTCTGGAACATCGGCTCGGTGAACACCGGCGCCTGGAACACGGCGACGGCCGGACGGGCCGGGCGCCGCGAGGACCCCTCGGTCTCCTTCGGCGCGGGCGCGGAGAAACCGACGGCGGCCTTGCGGGTGGCACGGCGACGGCTACGGCGCGGGCCGCCGTCCTCGGTCTGCGCGGCCTCGGTCTGCGCGGGCTCGGTCTGCGCGGGCTCGACGGCCTGCGGCTGCGCGGTCTCCTCGGACTTGCTCTCGCTGCTCACGGGCGCCTCCACACGCTCGTCGGCGGTGTCGCCCTCGGGCGCTCCGGCGGGCGCGGAGACCCGGCGGGTGGCACGACGGCGGGTCGTGCGGCGCGGGGCGGCCTCCTCGGCGGCGGGCTCGGCGGCGGGTGCCTCGGGCTCGGCTTCCGCGGTGGCGGGGGCGGCCACCGGCTCGGCGGTCGTCACGACCTCGGCGGCCTCGGCCGCGGCGGGCGCTCCGGCGGGCGCGGAGGCCCGGCGGGTGGCGCGACGGCGCGTACGGCCGGCGGGCGCGGTCTCCTCGACCGCGGCCGGGGCCTCCTCGACGGGCCGGTTCTCGGGCTCGGCGACGGCGGCGGGCTCGACGGTCTCGGCGGTCCCGTCCGTCTCGGGCGCTCCGGCGGGAGCGGAGACACGACGGGTGGCACGACGGCGCGTACGGCGCGGTGCGGCGTCGTCGGAAGCCGCGGTGGCGGCGGCCTCGACCTCGGCCGGGGCCTCCTCGGCCGCGAGGTCGGCGGACGCCACGGCCGGTATGGCCGGCGCGGTGGTCTCGGCCGCGGCCTCGGTGGCGGCGGTCGGCGGACCGGCGGGGCGCGACGCCGCACGGCGGCGGCGCCGCGGCGGCAGGGTGTCGCTGGGTGTGTTGTTGTCGGAACCCTCGGTGGGTTCGGTCGGCTCGAGCATGCGGGTGGATCTCCCGTCAGGCTCCCGGGCGCCGCGCCTGGTCCGGCGATGCCGGTGACGTCCGCGGCTCGCGCGATGCGCGGTGCCGCCGTCCGGGGCGCGGGCGCCGCACGGGAGCTCTCTTTGTCCTGTCTCGCCGGTTCCGTACGCCATGTGTGCGTACGGCCTGGCGAAAGTCTTTAAGGTCGGTGCGCTGCCCGACCCAGGTGGCTCCCGGATACGAGGGCGACGCTACGACATCGGTCCTTACGCGGGACCTTCCTTACGCCGACGCCTTCGCGGCGGCAGTTTCGGCGGCCCCTGCGCGATCGGCTGGGGCGGCTGCGACTGCCTCGCGGTCGGGCGCGAGCGGGTCGGTCACCGTGCCGGTCTCTTCATCGAACAGCCCCTGCGCCAGCCTGGTCACCGCTGCGGCGACCGGCGGCGCCAGGTCGGCCACGGCGCTAAGACCGGACAGGACGTCGTCGGGTCGAACGGCAGGCGTCACGTGCCGAACAACCAGCCGCAGTATCGCACAGGGCTGGTCGGTCGGCCTATCAGCCTGTGGACTGTCCGTCTCGGAGGTCGATTGGAGGCTTGCCACGGCACCGCGGGCGTCGAACGTCCGCATGCCGTTCTTGGTCTTGCGGCTGACCTCCACGGTCTCGGCCGTATTGAAGGCCTCCACCGCGCGCTCCGCGTCCGCCGGGTCCACGCCGTCGAGGCGCATCTCCCACACGGAAGCGGTGAGCCGGTCGGCGAGACCCGAGACGCTGGCCTCGACCGCCTCGATGATGTCGAGCCCCTGGGGCATCGACTCGTCGAGGAGCTCGCGCAGCTTCTCGGGGTCGCGCTTCGCGGTGAGCGCGATCTCCAGGTACTCCGCCTCGCTGCCGGTGCCGGTGGGTGCGGCATTGGCGTACGACACCTTCGGATGCGGCGTGAACCCGGCCGAGTACGCCATGGGTACGGCGGCACGGCGGAGGGCACGCTCGAAGGCGCGCTGGAAGTCACGGTGGCTGGTGAACCGGAGGCGGCCGCGCTTGGTGTAGCGCAGTCGGATGCGCTGCACCGCGGGTGCGGGCGGCGGGCCTTCGGGCTGTCGCTTGCCCAGTGTCGCTCAGTCCTTCATGAGTGCGGTCGTACTGCTACCTAGAGTACGTGTGTCGGGCGCCGCTGGTTCCCGCCGGGCGACCGGCTGTGGTTCCGGGGGCGTTCCGAAGAGCATCCGCCGGAAGTCGGCGCGGGCCTGCCGCGCACTGTCCCGGGCGGCTTCCAGAGCCTGCCGCGCCGTCCGCCGGATCCCGCGCGCCGCCTCGGCCACGGGCTTCAGCACCAGATCGCGCACGGCGTGCCCGACCGGTGTCAGCACGGTCCGGTACGCCCAGCGCGCCGGTTCGACGAAAGTCCACCGGAAGAGACGCGCGAGGAACCGTCCGACGGCGAGCGAGACGTACCCGGCGATCCGCCAGGCGTGCCCGAGGGCCTCGCCGATCTCCCTGGCCACGACGGCGAGGGCCCGCCCGACGGGCACGAGGATCCAGCGCCACACGGCGAGAGCGGGAAGCACCAGCAGGATGCGGGCGGTCCAGTAGAGCGCGGTACCGATGCCCCCGAAGATCATCCGTACGAGCCGTACGAACCGGTCGGCGAGGAAGGCGACGGCCCTGCCGACGGGGGCCAGGACCCAGGCGTACAGCCACAGGGCGGGAACCACGAGCAGGTACCGCACCAGCCGGGCGAGGACGGTGTACACCCCGATCGCGACGGCCGCGAGGACCATGCCGACGCCCTTGAGCAGCCAGGCGACCGCGTGCCCGAGGGGCGTGAGCAGCCGCGCGTACACCCAGCCACACGCGGCCTCGACACCACCGAGGACCCAGTCGAGTGCGGTCAGGACGCCGCCGACGAACCACATGAACGCGGCCAGTGCCCCCGTGAACACCAGAGCGAGCAGGGCACCGGTCCCCCGGGCCGCCCAGGCGAGGGCATGCCCGACCGGGGTCAGGACCGTGCGGTACAGCCAGACCGCGGGCACGACGAGCAGCACCTCTCCGAGCCGGGCCAGTACGCGGCCGAGCGGGAGGGCGACGTAGCGCCACAGCGCCACCCAGGGCCAGACGAACAGCGCCCGTCCCACCCACCCGAGAGCCTGCCCGAGCGCTCGTCCCAGCGGCCGGAGCAGCGTGTCCCGAAGAAACCTTCCGCCGACGACGAGCGCGTCCCACACCATCCGCACCGGCACGACGAGGACGAGCACCACGATCCGCACCGGAAGGCGGATCGCGACGGCCAGACATCCCTCGGCCTGCGTACCGGGCGGGGCGGCGGACGGCTTTTCCAGATCCATACCCGCATAGACGCACCGGCCGCCACATTGGATGCGACATATCAGCACTCGCCATATCGGCACTCTGCGTATCGGCACTCTGCGTGTCGGCGCTCCGTGGCACACCGACGCCTTCGCCCTGCCGAGCAGACCCCCGGGCACGGCAAGTCCAACTTCGGATCACCGGCTGACAGTTGAGCCGGAGTCACCAGACGTTCCCGAATTGAGCTGATCTGATGATATATATGGCGAGTTCTGCGGAATGCGCCGGTCCGACCGGCGTCGACAGGTAAAGCTCGCGATCGGCTTCCGGAATTTCCCACCGATCGACGCAAGGAGCGCCCCCGTATGAATCCCGAGTCCCGGACCGCCCGCCTGCTGGGCCCGCCGGCCCGCGGCCGGTTCAAGAGGGCGGGTGTGGTCGCCTCGCTGGCGCTGGTGACGGCGTCGGGCGTGGTCGGCCCCGCGACACCGGCGGACCTCACCCCGTCCGATCGCACGGCGGCGGCCCCGGACGGCAGCGACGGATGCAGACCGCACCGCCCGTGCAGGGGCCCGAGAGGCCCCAGGGGCGCGACCGGGCCCGCCGGACCCCAGGGCCCGCCCGGCCAGACCGGAGCCACCGGCGCGACCGGCGCGACCGGTCCCCAGGGCGAGACCGGCCCGGTGGGCCCGACGGGCCCCTGCGTCGGGATCGACGCCGCGCAGGAATCGGCGGACTTCGAGATCCGTCTCGCGCTGACCGGCGGAAGGACGTACGCGGGCATCCGCGACCAGCGGGCGGGCGAGCAGCAGACCCTCCTGTGGACCGACCTCAGCGCCCGTCCCGACTATCCCGCGGGCGGTGCGGCCGGCCTGCCCTGCGACGTCACGGTCAACGCGCACAACCGGTCCGAGACGGTGAAGCGCATCAAGTTCGACGTCATCACCACCACCGGTCAGGTCTGGGAAGCCGCCTGCGTCGCGTTCACCACCACCCACCCCGCGACGCTGAACTGCGCCGACCGCACGGGCCTTCCCAAGCCCTGGATCCTGGTCGCCCGGCAGCCGACGCCCGACGCCCTCAACGGCGGGGCATGACCGACACGCGGAGGGGTGTCCGAGGGCGGGCGACCGGCGCCGGCTCGGACACCCCTCGCGGCATGCCCGGCCGGCGGTCACTCCCCCGAGGCCCCCGGAAGCGGGCCGGTCCGGCACGACGAAGCCGCCCACCCTGATGTCCCGGCCTCACCGGCGAACCGGCGTGGTCCGGTTTTCCCGCCTGCCACCGGGGAACCCGGCCGTTGAGATGTGCGGAGGTACTGCGATGAGTGCCGGAGAACGGGCCAAGGCAAAGGCGGAACAGGTCGTCGGCAGGACCGTGCGAAAGGCGGCCCACGCGCTGCACAAGGAAACCCTCGCGGCAAAGGGCGCCGCACTGGAGACACGGGGCAGGATGCGCGGCACGAAGGAACAGGCCAAGGGAACCTTCGACCGCTGACGGCTCCGCCGCTCGTGATGCCTCGGACCGGTCGCCGGGCCCGGAGGAGGCCCCGTTCGGCCTCCGCGATCGTGCGGACCATGCCGGTGACGGGTTCCACCCGCCGAGCGGTGACCGGTGTGGCCGACCGTTCATCGACCGCCTTCGGGCGCCGGCGGCGCGGTCTCCTCCGCCTCGGTCGTGGCGCGCCCGGAGGCCGCGAGGAGCGCGAGGAGCGCGAGCAGGGCCAGGAGGATGAGGACGAGCAGCAGGATCGTCAGGACCGTGGGGTGGTTCCAGAGGGCGAAGACCAGGGCGACGATCAGCAGCGCGGCCAGGGCGATCCAGTGACGGTGCGCCTGGGTCCAGGTTCCGGCCCGGCCGGTGCGGACCTGATGGGCGTACGCCCACTGGGCCGCGGAGTCCGCGGCGCGCTCGGACGTGCCGCGGACCGCGACCGGCAGCCGCCCGGGACCGATGAGGTAGGCGCCGAGCGCGATGACGACGCCGAGCACGATCGCCGTGCGGAGGCTGACCTTCAGGAAGTGGAGCAGCGTGTCGAAGACCGCTGCCGCGGCGGCCTCCGACTGGACCTGGGCGGGGAGGTGGTCCAGGTAGTAGCGGCGGGCGACGACCAGGACGATGGCCACGATCAGGCAGGCGAAGGCCGCGCCGAGCGCCGTACGGGCCAGGGCTCGTCGGCGCCGGTGGGCCAGCAGCACCCCGGCGGCGCCGATCAGCACGACGATCACGGGGAACCAGTTCCCGATCACGTCCAGCAGATGAGCTCCGCCGCGGATCTTCTCCAGTTGGTCGGACTGGAGGAGCACCATCTGTTTGTCGACGTCGGGGATGGCGGCCGCCGGGGACAGGCCGGCGTCCACGAGCGACTTTTTGACCTGGTCGACGGCTTCGCCGACGTTCAGGGTGACCGTTCCGCCGTTCACGCCGATGGCGCCCCGGCCCTGGCCGGTCAGCGCGTGTACGAGCGCGGCGTGGGCCTCGCGGTTGGCGCCCGTCCAGATCTTCTCGAAGCGGTCGCTCCGCACGAAGCGCGTGGCCACCTTCTGAACGGTGTCGGTGACCGCGGAGTCGAGCTGGGGACCGAGCCCCTTCACGGCCTCTGCGGCCTTCGGAGGCAGGCCCTGCGACTGGAGCCACGCGGCGATGTCGGAGGCCGCCTGGTTGCCGTCGACCCGCACGGCGGCGGCATGGGTGATGCGCTTGATCGCCGCGTCCTCGATCGCGGGGTCGGAGGCCAGCGGGGAGACCGTCGCCACGTACCGGTCGGTGTCCAGCGCGATGTCGTGCACCCACACGGTGAGCAGCGCGATCGGTACGAGGATGCAGGTGAGGACGATGAGCACCGCGGAAGCGGTGTTCCTGGCGATCCGCGCAGCCGTCGAGCCGCCTTTGTGTCCACTCCCCACCGCATCACTCGCGTCCTTCTCCGGGGCTGCGTCGGGCTCGGACGGATCGCGGGGGCTGGTCATGGATGCTCCGGGGCTCATCGGGGGCGGCCTGCCTCCATTTCCGTCGCTGCACGGCGAGACGGCACGCCCAGACGGGCCGTACGGGCTAGAGGGCGGCCTGGCAAGAGGGGGCCGGGCAAAAGAGATGGCTGGGCAAGTGGGGTGGCCGGGCAAGTGGGGTGGCCTTTGGCAAGGGGGGTGGCCGGGCCGCCGACGCCCGGTAGTCGTCGGGGCCCGCGCTTCCGACCCCATGGCGGCCGATCTGTCCGTGCCCGGCCCGCGGCGCCTGCGCTGACCGGGGGCGATCCGCGCCGCCATGCGGGGCACCTGGGACGGATCTACCGTTGAGGAGAACCCGGCGCTCGCGGATGCTCGATGCTCCGCCACCGTTGCCCACCGGCGCCGGAAGTCCACCGGAAGGCACCCAGACATGGCCACTGCGTCGGAAACCCCTGTCCTGGACACGCTCGCCGCGATGACGGTCGACTCGATCGAACGTTGCGGGCTGGCCCCGGACATGCTGCTGCTCACGCGTATCGCGGCCCTGGCCGCCTCGGACGCTCCGCCGATCTCCTACATGGCCCATATCGGCCCCGCCATGGAAACAGGCATCACCTCGGCCCAGTTGCAGGACGTGCTGGTCGCCATCGCCCCCATCGTGGGCACGGCCCGCGTCATGACGGCAGCGGGCAACATCACGGCGGCACTCGGCATCGCCATCGCCGTCGCCGAAGCCGAGATCGAAGAGCAGGGCTGAGAACCGACGCCACCAGGAACAGCCGATCGGCACGGCACACCAGGTGAGGGGACCACGGCAGCACTCCGACGCCGTGGTCCCCGGGGGCAGCAGAGCCAGACAGGAGAGCCGCCCATGCCCAAGCACGCGACCACGGCGATGCGTACGTCGCCTCACGCGACCCCCGAGGAGCGCGTGGCACTCGGCAAGGAGGCGCGTCGCCGCTGTCCACGGTCGGAGCACGCGGTGTACAGGCCCGGTCCGAAGAGACCGGACCCGCTGGCGATCCTGGAGGGGCAGTCCGCGGCCCGGGTGCAGGAGTTGGTGCCGATCCGGTACAGCCGGATGACCGAGTCCCCGTTCCGCTTCTACCGGGGCGCCGCGGCGATCATGGCGTCCGACCTGGCAGGCAGTCCCGTCTCAGGCATCAACGCCCAGTTGTGCGGAGACGCCCATCTGCTCAACTTCCGGCTCCTGGCCTCGCCGGAGCGGAAGTTGATGTTCGACATCAACGACTTCGACGAGACCCTGCCGGGTCCCTGGGAGTGGGACGTCAAGCGGCTGTCGGCGAGCTTCGTCATCGCCGGCCGGGCGAACGGCTTCGACGACGCCGAGCGTGCCCGGATCGTGAGCGGCACCGTGCGCTCGTACCGCGAAGCGATGATCCGTTTCGCCGGGATGAGCAACCTCGACGTCTGGTACGCGAAGATCGACGCCGAGCGCCTCAAGGACCTCACGACGGACCAGCTCCGCAAGAGCGGCCAGAAGAAGCTCGACCGCGCTCTGACGAAGGCCCGCTCGCGCGACACCGTGCAGGTCTTCGACAAACTCACCCGCCAGGTCGACGGCCGACCGAGGATCGCGCCGGATCCTCCGCTGCTGGTCCCCATCGCCGACCTGATGCCCGACGCCGAACGCGCCGCGCTGGAGCGCCAGTTCCGAGGAATCATCGAGCGGTACGGGACCACGCTGCCGTCCGACCGGCGCTTCCTCCTGGACGACTACCAACTCGCGGACGTCGCCCGCAAGGTGGTCGGAGTCGGCAGCGTCGGGACCCGGTGCTGGATCGTCCTGCTCCTCGGACGGGACGGCCGGGACCCGCTGTTCCTGCAGGCCAAGGAAGCCGACACCTCCGTCCTCGCCGACCACGTAGGGGCCAGCCAGTACCGCAACCAGGGCGAACGCGTGGTCGCGGGACAGCGGTTGATGCAGGCGGCGAGCGACATCTTCCTCGGCTGGGAACGGGTGGACGGGATCGACGGCAAGCGTCGCGACTTCTACATCCGGCAACTGCGCGACTGGAAGGGCATCGCGATGCCGGAGACGATGTCGCCCCTTCAGCTGGAGACCTTCGGCGGCGTCTGCGGCCTCACCCTCGCCCGCGCGCACGCACGGTCCGGCGACCGGATCGCGATCGCCTCCTACCTGGGAAAGAAGGACTCCTTCGACCGGGCCCTCGTCACCTTCGCGGAGGCGTACGCCGACCAGAACGAGCGCGACCACCAGGCACTCGTCGACGCGGTGAAGGCGGGACGACTGCCCGCGGAGGACGTTCCAGCCGACTGACCGACCCCTAGGACGCCCGGCGCGGCCGTCCGGCTATTCCGCTCCGCCCTGCGCCCGCCGGCCCTCTTCGACCGCGTTCACCAGGACCCGGGCGGCCACGCCGAGCAGCAGAAGGTTGGCCGTGATCTGTCCCGTGACAAGGAGGCGGGCCGGCTCGCTGCGCGGGCTGATGTCGCCGAATCCGACCGTGCTGAACACGGTCATCGTGAAGTAGAGGGCGTCGGTCCTCGACATCGCTTCGCTGAAACTGCCCGGTGCGCTGCGATCCAGCAGGTAGTCGGTCGTGGCGAAGAGCAGCAGGAACAGGGGAAGTGCCGTCGCCAAAGCGGCCATGGCACGCAGCCTGGGGCGCTCGGAACTCACGATCCCGCGCACCTGCCACCCCATGAGCAGCGCCACCGCCACCAGCCCGCCGAGGAGCACGAGGACGGACGTCGCCGTGAAGGCCGAGTCCAGCGGCAGCAGGTAATAGGCGGCGACCAGGGCGGCCGCGACCAGGACGCACCGCACCGTCGTGAGCACGACCGTACGACGTCCGCTGCGCCGCTTCCTGTCCACGATCCCCCCTCGGACGCACCCGATGCCGTACGACCCCGGCCGGCTCCTGGACAGCCACTCTCCCCGAGCGGTCCCGGTGCCGTACGGACGGCGCACCACAAACTCACCGAAATGGCTCGTGTGGACACGCTGCCCGCCCGGGAACAGACTGAGGAGATCCGCCGCGGAGGGGGCCGCCGACACCGGAGGAATGGACGATGCCCGCTTCCGGTACCGGCCCGGCGACGTCCTCCGCGAGCGGGTGGAACACCCGCCTGTACTGGCAGTGGATCGGCTACAACACGATCGCCTTCGTCACCGTCCTGACCGCCGGTTTCGTCCTGGCGCTGCTCGGCAGTGACGCCCTCCACCTCGATCTCGCCAGCGGCCACGTCCTGGTGGCACTCCTGATCGCCACCCTCGGGGCCATCCTGTTCGGGGGTGTTCTGGGAGCGCTGCAATGGCTGGTCGTCCAGCAGCGGGTCCCCCTCCCCCGCAAGGTGTGGATCACCGCCAACATCGGCCCGGCGCTGCTGGCCTGGCTCCTCGTGATCATGCCCGCGGTGATCAGCGCCCAGGACACCGACGGTGACGTGTCGACGACCTACCTGCTGGCCGCCAGCCAGAGCCTGGCCCTCGGCCCCCTGCTCGGCCTGTCGCAGTCCATGGTGCTCCGCAAGGTCACCGGACGCTGGGCCTGGTGGATCGGAGCCAACCTGGCCTCCTGGCTGATCGTCGACGCCGTCATCTACCTGCTGGGCCTCCTGACCAATGACCTCGACGTCCTCACCGGCGACGGATCGCTCGTCGAGATCTACCTGACCCTGATCGCCACGACACCCCTGACCGGCCGGGCGCTGCTCTGGGTACTGGCACCGTCCGCCCTGACCGTGCCCGAGGCCGCGCCTCCGCCTCCGCCGGTGACGAAATAGGCGAGCGGCCTCGACCTGGCCGCGATCCACCGATGAGTTCCGCCGGCCGCGCCGGTCTACCAGGACGTACGCCCATCGAACCACCGCCTGGAGGCCCGCCATGACCCGTCCCGCACACCCCGGCCGCATGCTGTTCGTGAACATCCCCGTAGCGGACCTGAAGCTCAGCAAGGCGTTCTTCGCCGAGCTCGGGTTCGGCTTCAACCCGAAGTTCACCGACGAGAGCTCCGCCTGCATGCTGGTCGGCGAGGACGCCTTCGTCATGCTGCTCAGCCGCGAGAAGTTCGCGGAGTTCGCGAAGCTGCCGATGGCCGATCCCACCACGCACACGCTGGCGCTGTACTGCTTCAGCGTGTCGTCCCGCGACGAGGTCGATACGGTCAGTGCCGCCGCGCTCGCGGCGGGCGGCTCCGAGGCGGACGGCGCGGAGGACTACGGCTTCATGTACTCACGCAGCTTCTACGACCTCGACGGCCACGGCTGGCAGGTCATGTGGATGGACCCGGCGGCGGCGGAGCAGGGCCCCGAGGAGTTCGCGGCCTCCGCTCAGGACGCCGACGCCCCCGCCTGACCCACCGCGTTCCGCACGTCCGCGTCGTCGTGCGGCCGACCGCCACACCGAGAGCCCCTCCCGGACGGGGAGGGGCTCAAAGGCCGCAGAGTTACGGCAGGCCGCCCACAGGGACGGTCAACGCGGTCGCTTCGGCCTCGGTCTCCGGGGTCACGGGGCTGTCCGGTGTGCGGAAGCGGTAGAGCAGGACGAGGGCCACGGCGGGGACGACCAGGTAGAGAAGCAGGATGATCAGGGCCTGTGTGGTGCCGTGGCCGTCGAAGTAGATCGTGTTGCGGAGCAGGATGTAGGCGTTGCGCGGTGGCAGGTACGGGCCGATGGCGCGCCAGAACGCCGGCAGGTACGGGACTCCGTTGGCTCCACCGGAGGACGGGTTACCGAAGAGCATGACCACGACGACGGTCACGAGGGTTCCGGCGGCGCCGAGGAGTTTTTGCAGGACGGCGGCGACGAGGGCGACCGCCGCGATGACCAGGGCGAGGATGGGCCAGACGATCCAGAACTTCTGGGCCGGGTAGCCCTTGAGCCAGGTGCAGACGACGAGGTTGACCAGCAGCGCGGCGAGGACGGCGAATCCGGCGAGTGCGGGCAGGCGCCAGCGTCCGACGGAGGTCCCCGTCGTGGCTCTCAGCATGGTCGCGGCCATGTAGCCGCCGACGAGCAGCGGGACGAGCATCATCGACTCGACCAGGCCGAAGGGGTCCTTCTTCGCCAGTGGATGGGGCGCGTACTGCTCGACGTGGAGGGGCTGTCGCAGCTTCTTCGCGGCTTCCTCGAAGTTGCCCGCCAGGTCGAGGGGGGCGACATCGCTGAGGGTGGGGACGACGAGGAGCGTGTTCGATGTCGTTCCGGGGATGATCGCGCCGTAGATCTTGGCCTGGTCGATCGCGTCTTTCACGGCGGTTTCGTCGGGGTACTGGGTGACCTTGAGGGAGAGGTTCTTGCGGGCCGAGTTCAGGATCGGGGACGCTCCGGTGGCACCGATCGGCAGGTCGGTCGCGACGGGCTCATGGGCGGAGCTCATGTAGTTCGCGGTGAACAGGCACTGCATCACCGCGGCGACGGCCAGAGCCGCCAGGACGGCCACGACAGGGCGCCCGGAGGATGCCGCGGGGGTCGAGTCCGCCCGGTGGGAGGGAGCTTTCCCCCCGACCTTCCTGACGGGTCGCCAGCGGCCCAGAAACCCGATGACGACGCCCCCGGCCAGCGCGTACAGACCGAGGACGATGAGCGGCGTGGTGATGTTGTTGCCGTCGAAGTAGAGGACGCTGCGCAGCAGGGTGACGGCTTGCTGGGGCGGGAAGACGGCGCCGATGTGCTGCCAGTAGACGGGCAGCAGGAAGAGCCCGACCCCGCCGGCGGCCGAGCCGCCCACGATGATGAACAGGGTCGCCACCAGGAGGGTGCCCAGCGGTCCGACCAGACGTTGGAAGGCCGCGGCGGCGAGGGTGACGGAGGCGGCGATCAGGATGAAGCAGGGGAGGAGCGGCCAGAAGTGGCTGTTCTCGTAGGCGCCGATGCCCGGCCCTGCGATCAGGTCGGTCAGTACGGCGCCGACGGTCGAGTAGCCGAGGAGCATCGCCACATGCCAGGGCGCGGCGGCCGTTCTGGTCGCTTTGAGCACCAGGACCGCGGCGAGATAGCCGCCGATGAGCAGCGGGATCAGGAGCAGTCCGGAGACCCCGCCGAGTCGGTCGCTCTTCGGCAGCGGCTTGACGGTCTTGACCGTCAGGGGCCTGTGGAGCTTCTTGGCCGCGTCCCCGAAGGCGGCTTCCAGTTCGACGCGGCCGAAGAAGCTCTTGGCCGGGACGACGATCAGCGTGTCGCTCCGGAGGCCGGGCAGATAGGCGCCGTAGAGCTTGCCCTGGCCGATCGCGTCGAGCACGGCGGACTCGTCCTGGTAGCTGAGCGTCTGGAGGGAGACCTTCGATGTCACCGCCTTCACGACCAGGGACGGTCCGGTCACGCCGACCGGGGCGTTGCGCAGCACGAGCAGTTGCAGCGAACTGACCAGACAGAGCGCGAAGAGGCTCTGCAGAACCAGCACGATCCCGAGCCCGGCCAGGATCTTCTTCATCACGGGAACACCACCCGCCCCACGCCGAACGGCCGGCCCGGACCGCGCCCAGGTCGGCCGAGCATGCGTCGGACCGGTAGCCCAGGCCTCCGGAAGACGCCACCACTTCCGACCTGACAGCTACGTGTCGCGCTCATACGGGCACGCTACGTTCGCCTCGTGCGGTGGGCACTCCACGCGCGGCAGATGAGTGGGCGGGCCGGTACGGGCCTTCTCGCCCGCCCCCGCCACACCCTCGGAGCCGGCAGGTGTGTGCGACCGGGGGCGGAGGCGGAGGTGCGTCAGTAACCGGTGCCGCGCTTGACCTGGCCCCGCTCGATCTCGTGGGTCGCGCCCTTGTCGTCCAGAGTCCGGCACGCGTCGGCGATGTCCTGGCCCAGGCGGTCGATCTGCTCGCGGCTCAGCGTCTCCTTGACCAGGGCACGCATGATCTTCACCCGCTCCGCGTTGGGCGGGAGCGTGTACGCCGGCACCATCCAGCCGCGCTCGGCCGAGAGCTGCCAGGCCACGTCGGACTCGTCGTAGGCGTGCTTGCCCGCGAGACGGAAAGCGACCAGCGGCAGCTGTTCGAGGTCGCCGCCGATCACTTCGAAGCGACCGCCGCTGCGCAGGTTGTCCGCCAGTGCGTGGGCGTTCTCCTGCATCATCTTCATGACGTACGTGTAGCCCTGACGACCGAGCCGGACGAAGTTGTAGTACTGCGCGAGCACCATCGACGCGCCGGTGGAGAAGTTCAGCGTGAACGTCGCGTCGGTCTTGCCCAGGTAGTTCTCCTGGAACACGAGGTGCTGGGCGAGGTCGGACTCCTCGCGGAAGACCAGCCAGCCGATGCCGGGGTAGACCAGGCCGTACTTGTGTCCTGAGACGTTGATCGAGCGGACCTGCTCCAGACGGAAGTCCCACTTGGAGTCCGGGTAGAGGAAAGGCCACACGAACGCGCCGCTGGCGCCGTCGACGTGGATCGGGATGTCGAGGTCCCGCTTCTTGCGGACGTCCCGCAGGAGCTTGTCGATCCCGACGATGTCGTCCTTGTGGCCGGTGAACGTGGTGCCGAGAACGGCGACGACACCGATCGTGTTCTCGTCGAGGTGGGGCTCCACGTCCTCCGGGCCGATGGTGTACTTGTCCTCGGCGAGCGGAATGATCCGCGGTTCGACGTCGAAGTAGCGGCAGAACTTCTCCCACACGACATGGACGTCCCCGCCGAAGACCAGGTTGGGCCGGTCGACCGGCAGATTGGCCGCCTGGCGGCGCTCCCGCCACTTCCACTTCAGCGACAGGGCTCCGAGCATGATCGCTTCGGAGGAGCCCTGGGTCCGGCACCCGGTCGTGTCGCCCGGCGCGTGGAAGAGGTCGGCGAGCATGCGCACGCAACGCTGCTCGATCTCGGCGGAGATCGGGTACTCCGCGTGGTCGATGAAATTGCGGTGGAGGTTCTCGGCGATGATCCGCTGAGCCTCCGGCTCCATCCAGGTGGTCACGAACGTGGCGAGGTTGCGCTGCGGGTCACCCTCCATCGCAAGGTCCGCGTCCAGCAGCCTCATTGCGTCCGTCGCGGCCATGCCCTCGTCGGGGAAGGTTTTCGAGGGGGCGGGCGCGGTCAGGAACCGGTTACCGAAAAGGGCCGAATCGTCACGCTTGCTCATGCTGCGATTCAAACAGCGGCGGAGCCCGCCGCGACGACGGACACGCCGCACCGGTGCGGCCGCGAACCAACTGTCGGCCCCGTTGAAACCTCCGCCACCCGGCGGGACGACCGTGGCCCTCCCTGCCCGGCACGACGGACCATCTCGCACGACTGCGCGGACCGGGGTCGTACGTGGCCGCCGTCCAGCGCGTCGACCAGCGGTGTCGCGGGACTGGTCCCTGAGGCGCACGTCAGTCGAGTTGCGGATGGCCCTGCGGGGACAGGCCGTGCGACCGGCCCGGACCGGGACCGTAGCCGTTGGTCGCCCCCACCTGGGGACGGACGCCAACAGGACTGCGTCCACTGCCTCTGTTCGGAAGATCAATGCTTGAAGGCACTCAGGTCTCCGGGCTCGGTCTCCAGCACCTCGCGGTCGAATTTCAGCATGAAGAGCAGGAACAGCCCGCCCGCGACGAGCAGGCCGACCACGATCACGACGGAGACGAGCGCTTCCCGGGGTGCCACCAGCACGAACAGTGCCACGAGCGTCCACACCAGCGCGCAGATCGCGACGGGCAGCTCGAAGCGCCCGAGGTCGAACGCGCCCTTCTTGCGGTCCAGCCGTTTGCGCACCGCCAAGTAGAGGACGACCGTCGAGCCGTAGGTGACCGCGGGGAGGATCGTCGACGCCGTGATCAGCTCCAGCAGCGCGGCACCCGGTAGGGCGACCATCAGGACGACCCCCAGGGCGAAGATCAGGACCGTCGCCGGGATCGGCGTCTGCGTGCGTGGATTGACGCGTCGCATCAGCTGGTGGGCAGGGAAGCGTGAGTCCCGCGACATCGCGAAAATCATTCGCGAGCACGCGACCATCACGACCATCCCGGCACCGAAGAACGCGAACGTGATCGCGACCAGCAGCGTCTTCTCCATCACAGGACCGAGCTGATCGCGCATGATCGCCGCGACCGGTGAGCCGTTGGCGGTGACCCGGGGGATGTCGTCGATCGCGACGGTGAGCGCGATCAGGAACAGCATTCCCAGCAATCCGGCCGCCACCACCGATCCGACGATCGCGCGGGGGACGCTGCGATGGGGATCCTTGGCCTCCTCGGCCAGGTTCGCCGCGGCGTCGAAGCCGACGAGCGTGGCGAGACCCATGATCATCGCGAGCATCAGCCCGCCACCGACGGCGAAGTAGTCGGGGGCGTTCTCGGTGACACCGCGCGAGACGAGGTTGCCGGCCGCACCGTCACCCGTGACCGCCACGGCGATGGTGAGCGCGATCGCCACCACCACGACCAGTGCCAGTTCGATTCCCACCGCGGCTGTGTTGATCAGGCTGACGATGCGGGTCGAGGCCACCGCGAGCAGGGCCTGGATGAGCAGCACCACGACCGTGATCAGGCGCGCAGTGCCCTCGTCCGGCTCGATGCCGGCGAGCGGCATGAACGCCTGGCTGGCCAGCGCGTTGTCGACCGCGACCACGCCGATCGCCAGATAGCAGAAGGCGAGCCAACCGAACCCCCAGCCGATCTTCGGGTTGGTCAACCGTGACGCCCATTGGTAGGAGGAGCCGCTGAGCGGGATGCGGGCGGCGAGCTGCGCGACCACCAACGCCACCAGGACCTGCCCCACCGCCGCGATGAGCCAGAGCCAGATCCCGACCGGTCCCGCAGTCTGCAGGACGTCGTCATAGGTCGCGAAGATGCCGACGGCCACCGAGATGAAGGCGAACGAGATCGCGAACACCTGAAAGGAGCCGAGCGTCCGTTTCAACTCCTGCTGGTAGCCCCCGAGCTCCACGGAAGTGTCTGCATGCTCGCCCGCCTGAGTTTCCGTCGGACCTTCGGCCACCTCAGCCACCACACCTTCCATCGGGGCCGCCCGACCATGCCCCTGCACGTGTCACGGCCGGTGCCCCATCTTCACCATCCGTGTCACGTCTCCTCCCTGTGCGACACGTCAGGGCAGCTGGTCACCCGCAAGCGGAACACGTATGCCGGGTACGCGTTTCACGTCCGGCTCAACCTGGTGCCCATGCTGCGCGGCCGGGGCGGAGACAAGAGCCGACGAGCCCCCTCCCGATCAAGGAAGGGGGCTCAATAGGTCTCGGTCGCACGGCAGCACCCGGGCTGCCCTCAGACCCACTCCATCTCGGACACGATTCCCGCAGTGACTCCAGGGCCCGGCTACGGCCTCCGGGAGGACTCCGCCGGCGCAAAGGGGCGAGGGCGAAGCGCCGACCGCGGCGAGCGAGCCCCCACCTCGTCCTCACTCGCCCCCGCAAGGGCGTAATTCACCCGCACGAGTGCCCCGTCGACGTCAGTGGCTGTGACCGCTCGGCGCCGGGGCCCCGTTCTTGACCGTCAGCGGCAGCAGCTTCTTGCCCGTCGGGCCGATCTGGATCTGGGTGTCCATCTGCGGACAGACGCCACAGTCGAAGCACGGAGTCCAGCGGCAGTCCTCGACCTCTGTCTCGTCGAGGGAGTCCTGCCAGTCCTCCCAGAGCCAGTCCTTGTCGAGGCCCGAGTCGAGGTGGTCCCAGGGCAGGACCTCCTCGTAGGTGCGCTCGCGGGTGGTGTACCAGTCGACGTCGACGCCGAAGGCCGGGAGGGTCTTGTCGGCGCAGCGCATCCAGCGGGCGTACGAGAAGTGCTCGCGCCAGCCGTCGAAGCGGCCGCCGTCCTCGTAGACGGCGCGGATGACGGAGCCGATGCGGCGGTCGCCGCGGGAGAGCAGGCCCTCGACGATGCCCGGCTTGCCGTCGTGGTACCGGAAGCCGATCGAGCGGCCGTACTTCTTGTCGCCGCGGATCTTGTCGCGGAGCTTCGTGAGGCGGGCGTCCGTGTCCTCGGCGGAGAGCTGCGGCGCCCACTGGAAGGGGGTGTGGGGCTTGGGGACGAAGCCGCCGATGGAGACCGTGCAGCGGATGTCGTTCTGGCCGGAGACCTTGCGGCCCTCGGCGATCACGTTCATCGCCATGTCGGCGATCTGCATGACGTCATCGTCCGTCTCCGTCGGCAGGCCGCACATGAAGTACAGCTTCACCTGGCGCCAGCCGTTGCCGTAGGCGGTGGAGACGGTCCGGATGAGGTCCTCTTCCGAGACCATCTTGTTGATGACCTTGCGCATGCGCTCGGAGCCGCCCTCGGGGGCGAAGGTCAGGCCCGAGCGCCGGCCGTTGCGGGTCAGCTCGTTCGCCAGGTCGACGTTGAAGGCGTCCACGCGGGTGGAGGGGAGGGACAGACCGATCTTGTCCTCCTCGTACCGGTCCGCCAGGCCCTTGGCGATGTCGCCGATCTCCGAGTGGTCGGCGGAGGACAGCGAGAGCAGGCCGACCTCCTCGAAGCCCGTCGCCTTCAGGCCCTTCTCCACCATCTCGCCGATGCCCGTGATGGAACGCTCGCGCACCGGGCGGGTGATCATGCCCGCCTGGCAGAAGCGGCAGCCGCGCGTACAGCCGCGGAAGATCTCCACCGACATGCGCTCGTGGACGGTCTCCGCGAGCGGCACGAGGGGCTGCTTCGGGTACGGCCACTCGTCGAGGTCCATGACGGTGTGCTTGGACACGCGCCACGGGACGCCCGACTTGTTCGGGACCACGCGGGCGATCCGGCCGTCGGGGAGGTACTCGACGTCGTAGAAGGCCGGGATGTAGACGCTGCCCGTCTTCGCCAGGCGGAAGAGGACCTCCTCGCGGCCTCCGGGGCGGCCCTCCGCCTTCCAGGCGCGGATGATCTCCGTCATGTCGAGCACGGCCTGCTCGCCGTCGCCGATGATCGCCGCGTCGATGAAGTCGGCGATCGGCTCGGGGTTGAAGGCCGCGTGGCCGCCCGCGAGGACGATCGGGTCGTCGAGCGTGCGGTCCTTGGACTCCAGCGGGATGCCCGCCAGGTCGAGGGCGGTCAGCATGTTCGTGTAGCCCAGCTCCGTGGAGAAGGACAGGCCGAACACGTCGAACGCCTTCACCGGGCGGTGGCTGTCCACCGTGAACTGCGGGACCCGGTGCTCGCGCATCAGCGCTTCGAGGTCCGGCCAGACGCTGTACGTGCGCTCGGCGAGCACGCCCTCGCGCTCGTTCAGCACCTCGTAGAGGATCATGACGCCCTGGTTGGGCAGGCCGACCTCGTAGGCGTCGGGGTACATCAGGGCCCAGCGGACGTCACACGACTCCCAGGGCTTGACCGTGGAGTTGAGCTCTCCGCCGACGTACTGGATCGGCTTCTGCACATGCGGGAGCAGAGCTTCGAGCTGTGGGAAGACCGACACGGCGGTTTCGGCAGGCATCTCGCGAACCTTCGTGAGCTGATGGTGGGGGTGACCATCTAGCGTAACGCGACCGGAGGGACCCGCCGCACCGCCGGACGGCACCGAGCGCCGGCCTTCCCCGCCCGCCCTTGCTCCGACCTGCGGCGACACCCTCAGACCGCCGCCTGTGCCTCGATCTTCTCCCAGGCCCCCGGCAGCGCCGACTCCGCCTCGGCGGCTCGCTGCTCCTCACGGCCGTAGAGCACCCCGTACGTGAACGAGCTCTCCCCCGCCGCGTGGGCCAGGGCGGCCAGTTCCCGCAGGGCTTCCCTGGTCATCACGCTGTCCTGGTGGTCGCCGAGGAGGCTCTGCAGCGACTTCATCGACTTGACCAGGCCGGCGGCCGGTCCGCCCAGGGCCGGGGCCGCGGCCTCGGCGGCGTAGCGGGTGCGCTTGGCCTTCTTGCGGGCGTCGTGCATCGCGTGGTCGCGGTCGGCGCCCGGCGGCCGGTCGAGGGCCTGCTCGACGAGGTCGGAGACCTTTCCGAAGTCCTTGCGGACGGCCTTGGCGATCACCTTGGCGGGGTCGCCCCCGGCCGCCTTGAGCAGCGGCGGGTCGGTCACGAGCGCGTCGAGCGCGGTCAGCAGCGCGAGGTAGCGCTTCCCGTCCAGGACCGCGATCAGGCGGCGCCGGGAGCCGCCGCGGCGGGCTTGCGCCCAGGTGCGCAGCCGGGTGCGGACGGGTCCGGAGAGCAGGGTGCGGGGCAGCCGGCCGAGGGAATCGGTGAGCCGCTCGGTGAGGACTTCCTGGTCGCGGTCGACGCCGAGCTCGCCGGCCAGCCATTTCAGCTCGTCGCCGATCGGGTCGGTGACGGCGCGGTCGAGGATCTTGCCGTACGAGCGGAAGGTGCTGCGCATCCGGCGGGTGGCGACGCGCATGCTGTGGACGGAGTCGGGGAGGTCGCGGCGGACGGCGGGGTCGAGTTCGACGATGGCGTCGTACTGGGCGCGGAGGTAGGTGAGGACGTGGTCGCCCGCGGTGGCGGGGTCTTTCCGGGGGGCGGGCTTCTTGGCGTGTTTGCCGGTCGTGCTCAGCGCCTTCGCCAGTTTGGAGGACGAGGTGGAGCGGCTCAGGCCGGCCTTGCGGAGTTTCTTCTCGACCTTGTCGAGGAAGGCGGGGTCGCCGTCGTCCGCGAGTTCCACCTCGAGCTCGGTCCATTCGGCGGTACCTTCGCCGCCGAGCCGGTCCGCGCGGACGCGGTCGAGGCTGACCTCGGCGAGCAGGGCGCCGGAGTCGTCGACGAGGTGGCGGATGTCGCGGGCGGACCGCAGGCGTACGAGGGGGACGAGTTCGGCGTCGCGGACGCGGGACCGGACGAGGCCGGTGACGGCGCGGGGCACGGTGTCGGAGAGGGGGGCCTGGATCTCGTCGCGCACGCCCTCGGAGACGGGGAGTTTCAGGTGCCAGCCGGCGTCGTCGCCGCCGGTGCGGCGGCGCAGGGTGAGGGAGGCGGCGGCGAGTCGCTGGTCGGGGGTGTCGTAGTAGGTGGCGTCGAGTTCGGCGACGCCTTTGTCGACGACACGCGCGACGCCGGGGACGCCGCTCAGGTCCGGCATCTCGGTACCACCGTCGGCCGCGGGACCTTCGTACTTGCGCTCGATCTCGCGCTTCGTGTCCGCCATGCACCGAATCTAGACGCGTTTGCGGGCCGTGGGCAGTACCCGATCGGCCCTGGCTTGACCGAAGGCCGTCTTTTCCCGTTGGGCCGGGTGTCACCTCGCGTTCCACGAGGCGACACCCGGGGTCCCGCCGTGGGGCCCGCCGACGCTGCCCGCCGCAGCCGTCGGACAGGCCTCAGGCCGACATCGGGCGCTGCACTCTGATCGACTGAAGGAGCCCGATCGCGACCCAGACCGCGAACATGGAGGATCCTCCGTAGGACACGAACGGGAGTGGCAGACCGGCGACCGGCATGATCCCGAGGGTCATGCCGACGTTCTCGAACGACTGGAACGCGAACCAGGCGATGATCCCGGCGGCGACGATCGTGCCGTACAGCTCGGTCGTCTCGCGGGCGATGCGGCAGGCGCGCCACAGGATGATGCCGAGGAGCAGCAGGATCAGGCCCGCGCCCACGAAGCCCAGTTCCTCGCCCGCGACCGTGAAGACGAAGTCCGTCTGCTGTTCGGGGACGAACTGACCGGTCGTCTGTGAGCCGTGGCCGAGGCCGGTGCCGAAGAGGCCGCCGGAACCGATGGCGATCCGGGCCTGGTTGGTGTTGTAGCCGACGCCGGCCGGGTCGAGTTCGGGGTTGGCGAAGGCCGCGAAGCGGTTGATCTGGTACTCGTCGAGGACCTGCAGCCGCCAGGCGGCGACCGCGCCGAGGGCACCCGCGCCGATGAGGCCGAACACCCAGCGGTTGGAGGCGCCCGAGGAGAGCAGCACGCCGAGCACGATGACGACCGCGACCATGATCGTGCCGAGGTCGGGCATGAGCAGCACGATCACCATCGGGACGGCCGCGAGACCCAGCGCCTGCAGCACCGTGCGGTGGTCGGGGTACTGCTTGTCTCCCGCGTCCACCCGTGTGGCCAGCAGCATCGCCATGCCCAGAATGATCGTGATCTTGATGAACTCGGCGGGCTGGAGCGACAGGCCGCCGGCGACGAGCCAGTTGCGCTGGCCGTTGATCGTCTCGCCGAGCGGGGTCAGCACCAGCAGGATCATGAAGACCGAGATCCCGTACAGGATCGGTACGGCCGTGCGCAGGGTGCGGTGGCCGAGCCAGATCGTGCCGATCATCAGGGCGAAGCCGATGCCGGTGTTCATCAGATGGCGGATGAGGAAGAAGTACGGGTCGCCCTGGTTGATCTCGGTGCGGTTGCGGGTCGCCGAGTAGACGAGGGCCGCGCCGATCACCGAGAGCGCGACGGCCGACAGCAGTATCGGCCAGTCGAGCCTTCGGGTGATCGAGTCGCGGGCGAACAGCCGTGTCCAGCCCGCGCGCTCGGGTCCGTACCGGGAGACGGAGAAGTTGTTGGCTCCGGTCATGTCAGGATCCTCAGTGCCTTGGTCGCCGCCCTCGTCATGTCAGGATCCTCTTCCCCCGCCCCTTCGGCGGGCGGGCCGTACGCCGTCGGGTGACGCGGTTGGCGGTGTTGGGCGAGGCGGTGGTACCGGCGGGCAGGTCCGGGTCCGTGGTGCTGTCCTTGGGGGCCTGGCTGAGCTGCTGGTCCTTGGCCGGGTCCTTGGAGATGGCCGGGGCCTCGATCGTGCCGTCGGTCTGGATCTTCGGCAGGCCCTTCTGCGGGGTGGGCAGGAGGGCGTTCTTCTTGTCGATGCTGCCGTCGGCGGCGACGCCGTAGAGCGCGTTGTAGATCTTGCGCACGGCCTCACCGGAGGCTCCCGAACCCGTACCGGCCTGGGAGATCGTCATGATGATCGCGTAGTCCTTGGAGTACGTGGCGAGCCAGGACGTCGTCTGCTTGCCGTAGACCTCGGCGGTACCGGTCTTGGCGTGCAGCGGGATCTTGTCCTGCGGCCAGCCGCCGAACTTCCAGGCGGCGGTACCGCGGGTGACGACGCCCGCGAAGGCCTCGTTCATGCCCTTGAGCGTCGCCTTGCTGACCGGCAGCTTGCCGTTGACCTTCGGCTTGATCTCCTGGACGGTCTTGCCGTCGGCGCTGACGATCGCCTTGCCGATGGTCGGCGCGTACATGGTGCCGCCGTTGGAGACCGCGGAGTAGATGGCGGCTTCCTGGATGGGCGTGACGAGGGTGTCACCCTGGCCGATGGAGTAGTTGATCGAGTCGCCCTCGCGCATCTTGTTGCCCTCGAGGCAGTTCTCGTACTCGATCTGCTGGACGTAGGTGCCGCCCTTCTTGCCGCTCTTGCACCAGGCGTCCTTGTTCGCCTTCCAGTAGTCCTGCTTCCACTTGCGGTCCGGGACACGGCCGGTGACCTCGTTGGGGAGGTCGATGCCGGTCTCCTTGCCGAGTCCGAACTGGTGGGCCGTCTTGTAGAAGTAGTCCTTGGGGGTCTTCTTCGGGTTGATGCCGCCGTCCTTCTTCCACTCGTTGTCGGCGAGTCCGTAGAAGACGGTGTCGCAGGAGACCTCCAGCGCCCGGCCGAGCGAGATCGGGCCGAAGCTCTCTCCCTCGAAGTTCTTGAAGACCTGGCTGCCGACGGAGTACGAGCTGGTGCACGGGTAGTGCCCGTCGAAGGCGTATCCGGCCTGGACCGCGGCGGCGGTGGAGATCACCTTGAACGTCGATCCGGGCGCCGACTGACCCTGTATGGCGCGGTTCAGCAGCGGGTAGTTGGACTTCTTGCCGGTGAGCGCCGTGTAGTCCTTGCCGGAGATGCCGCCGACCCAGGCGTTCGGGTCGTACGTCGGCTGGGAGGCCATGGCGACGACGCGGCCGGTCTTGGCCTCCATGACCACGACCGCGCCGGAGTCGGCCTTGTAGTTCTCGCCGGTGATCTTGTCGAACTGGGTCCGGGCGACCTTCATCGCGTAGTTCAGCTCGTACTCGGCGACGCGCTGGACGCGGGCGTCGATGCTGGTGACGAGGTTGGCGCCGGGTTCGGCCTTGTCGGCCTTGGCCTTGCCGATGACCCGGCCGAGGTTGTCGACCTCGTAGCGGGTGACGCCGGCCTTGCCGCGCAGGGCCTTGTCGTACTCGCGCTCCAGGCCGGAGCGGCCGACCTGGTCGGAGCGGAGGTAGGGCGAGTCGGTGTCCTTGGCCTTGGTGATCTCGTCGTCGGTGACGGGCGAGAGGTAGCCGAGCACCTGCGCGGTGTTGGCCTTGCCGGGGGCGGCGTAACGGCGCACGGCCTCCGGTTCGGCGGTGATGCCGGGGAAGTCCTCGGAGCGCTCGCGGATCTGGAGGGCCTGGCGCGCGGTGGCCTTGTCGGTGATGGGGATCGGCTGGTAGGGCGAGCCGTTCCAGCACGGCTGCGGCGTCTTGGCGTCGCAGAGGCGGACCTTCTGGATGACGTCCTGGGGCTTGAGGCCGAGGACGCCGGCGAGCTTGGTGAGGACGGCCTTGCCGTCGTCCGCCATCTTCATCAGGTCGGTGCGCGAGGCGGAGACCACGAGCCGGGTCTCGTTGTCGGCGATCGGGACGCCCCGGGCGTCGAGGATCGAGCCGCGTACGGCGGGCTGGACGACCTGCTGGACGTGGTTGCCGGAGGCTTCCTTGGCGTATTCGTCGCCGTTGCGGATCTGGAGGAACCAGAGGCGTCCGCCGAGGGTGCCGAGGAGGGAGAGTACGAGGATCTGGATGACGACGAGGCGGATCTGGACCCGTGGGGTCCGGCCGGTCTCGGGAATGTTGGTCATGGGCGCGGCCCATCCGCTGGAAGGGTGGTGGTGGGCGACGGGTGGGCGCTGGTCACAGCTGCTGCCTCCCCCTCTCAGTGCGTGTACGAGTCATACGAGTCATACGAGTCATACGAGTACACGGCGAACCTGTGCGCGATGACCTGGCGGCCGGTCACGTCACGTGCCGTCCGGGGCGCTTGGGCTCTTCGCCGGGCGGGGCGCGTCGCTGTCGTCACAGTCGCTTGACCCCCTTGATGCGTCCGGCGCGGGCGACCCGTGCCTTGGCCGCCTTCACGCGCAGTCCGCCGCGCTGGCTGCCGATGCGCAGGCCGGTGCCGGAGGACAGCCAGCCCGAGGAGACGTCGGCCGACTTGGAGGCCGAACCGCCGTCGGCGAGCGGATCGTTCTCGGCCCGCCGGGCCAGCGCCATCAGTACCGGCACGACGAAGGGCGCGAGCAGCAGGTCGTAGAGGGCGGCCGTGACGAGCAGGCTGCTGAGTCCGACGTGGCGGGCGGCGGTGTCGCCGACGAGCGCGCCGACGCCCGCGTAGAGCACGGTGGAGCCGATCGCGGCGGCGACGACCACGATCATGGGCCCGGTGGCCGACTTGAGCCTGCCGTTCTCGGGCTTGGCGAGGCCGGCGAGATAGCCGACGACGCAGAGCACGAGGGCGTAGCGTCCGGCGGCGTGGTCGGCGGGCGGGGCGAGGTCGGAGAGCAGGCCCGCGCCGAAGCCGATGAGCGCGCCGCCGACATGGCCGTAGACCAGGGCGAGGGCGAGCACGGTCAGCAGCACCAGGTCGGGGACGGCGCCCGGGAGATGGAGTCGGGCGAGGACGCTCACCTGGATCACCAGGGCGACGACCACCAGGGTGACGGAGAGCAGCATCCGGTTGAAACGCATGGGATTCGGCTCCTCCTGCTACTGCTGCTGGCCGAGGTCGGTGGCGCTCGCCGAGGGAGTGACCGTCACGGTCACCGTCGGCGTGGGCGTCGGTTTGGGTTTGGGTGGCAGCACGGTGTCGCGCGGGTCGCTCTTGGGGGCCGC
This sequence comes from Streptomyces sp. NBC_00659, assembly GCF_036226925.1. Lineage (NCBI taxonomy): Bacteria > Bacillati > Actinomycetota > Actinomycetes > Kitasatosporales > Streptomycetaceae > Streptomyces > Streptomyces sp. NBC_00659. Next base: position 3,547,710 of record NZ_CP109031.1, read on the forward strand.
GACGACGACGCCGACGATGTCGAGCTTGGTGAACGAGACGAACGGCGTCACGTAGATCGTGCGGGTCAGGTCGCCGCCGGAGGGGTCGATCCGGGAGACGACGCCGACCGGGACGCCGGGCACGAACGGCTTGTCGGACTGCGAGCCGAAGGTGACCAGCCGGTCGCCCTTCTTGATCTTCGCCTTGGCGTTGAGGAGTTCGACGCGCAGCGGGCGGTCGCCCTGCCCCGAGGCGAAGCCGAGTTCGTCGGTCGACTCCATGCGGGTGCCGACGGTGAAGTCGGGGTCGTTGGCGAGGAGCACGGTCGCGGTGTCGGGGCCGACGGTGGTGACCCGGCCGACCAGTCCGTCGCCGTTCAGGACGGTCATGTCGCGCTGGATGCCGTCGTTGGCGCCGACGTCGATGGTGACGGTCCAGGAGAAGCCCTGGGCAGCCCCTATGGCGATCACTTCGGCGCCCTTGATGCCGTACTGGCCCTCGCCCGCCACCTTGATCATCTTGTCGAGCTGCTTGAGGCGGCTGCGGTTGCGTGCGTCGCTGCCGAGCTTCGCCTTCAACTCCGCGTTGTCGTGCTCCAGTTGGGCGACGCGATCGTGCCGTTCGCCCGAGTCGCGGACCGCGGAGATCGCGTTGCCGACGGGGTCGACCGCGGACGCCACCCCGTTCTCGATCGGGCCGAAGACCGTCGCGGCGGCCTGGCGGGCACCGTCGACCGGTGAGTCCTGCCCGCCGCGGATGTCCACCGTGATCAGTGCGAACGCGATGGCGATCAGCAGCACCAGGAGCAGCCGGCTCTCTCGTGTGTCCCTCACGTGCGGCGGCCGTGCCTTCCTCGTCGTATTGGGTCAACAGGGGCGCGCCCTGGGCGAAAAGGATGCCCACGGGTGCGATGAGGCTGGAGCGGGGGGTGTGACGGAGTGGCTGTTATGGGGGAGGTTATGACTCTATGTCACAGGAGTTTATGCCTCCATACCAACGATCCGCCGCACGAGAAGGGCTGATCTCGTACGGCGGAATCGAAGTGTTACCTCATCTGCGGGGCTGGGCGTCCAGGACCTGCTGGAGCGCCTCGAACTCCTCGACACACTTGCCGGAGCCGAGCGCCACGCTGTCGAGCGGGTCCTCCGCGATGTGGATCGGCATGCCGGTCTCGCGTCGCAGCCGCTCGTCCAGGCCGCGCAGCAAGGCTCCGCCACCGGTCAGGACGATACCCCGGTCCATCACGTCGCCGGAGAGCTCGGGCGGGCACTTGTCGAGCGTCGTCTTCACGGCGTCGACGATCGCGTTGACCGGCTCCTCGATCGCCTTGCGGACCTCCGAGGCCGAGATGACGACCGTCTTGGGCAGTCCGGAGACCAGGTCCCGGCCACGGATCTCGGTGTGCTCCTCGGTGTCGAGGTCGTACGCCGAACCGATCGTGAGCTTGATCTGCTCGGCCGTCCGCTCACCGAGAAGGAGGCTGTACTCCTTCTTGATGTACTGGATGATCGCGTTGTCCAGCTCGTCGCCCGCGACGCGGATGGACTGGGCGGTGACGATGCCGCCGAGCGAGATGACCGCGACCTCCGTGGTGCCGCCGCCGATGTCCACCACCATGTTGCCCGTGGCCTCGTGGACCGGCAGGCCGGCGCCGATGGCCGCGGCCATGGGCTCCTCGATGATGTGCACCTGGCGGGCGCCGGCCTGGGACGACGCCTCGATGACGGCACGGCGCTCGACGCCCGTGATGCCGGAGGGCACACAGACGACGACACGGGGGCGGGCGAGATAGCGCCGCTTGTGGATCTTCAGGATGAAGTAGCGGAGCATGCGCTCGGTGATCTCGAAGTCGGCGATGACGCCGTCCTTCAGCGGGCGCACGGCAACGATGTTGCCCGGCGTCCGCCCGATCATCTTCTTGGCTTCTGCGCCCACCGCGAGGATCCCGCCGGTGTTGGTGTTGATCGCGACGACGGACGGCTCGTTGAGTACGATCCCTCGACCCCTGACGTACACCAGCGTGTTGGCGGTCCCGAGGTCGACAGCCATGTCACGGCCGATGAACGACATTGAGTTCCCCATCAGGATTCGTCTGGCCTTCCCAAACGGAGCTTTGACGGCTTTTTAGGGACGGCGCGAGGTTGGTGCAGCGACGTGAACGCTTCCATCGTAGACGCGCCTGCACGAACACTGCGCGAGGGTCTTGGCCATTGTCAGCAGATGGCGGAGCGACTCGCTTGTGGAGACGAGCCATCGGGGTCACGGGTTCCCTCGATCAGCGCGCATATGCCACGGGACGGCCGGATTTTTCACGGCCGTCCCAGGTCAGACTGTCGCGGTCGCACTGACGCAGTCTCAGAAAATTCTTTGAAAAATGTACTGCCCGGCGTGCTCCGGAGCTCGCTCGGACGGCCTCGGCGAGGCCGTCCGTGACCTCCGCGAGGCCGTCCGTACGCGAGACCGTGACCGTCCGTACACGCGGACGCCCCGGGGAGCCGTCGTCCGTACGCTCAGGCGCGGCCGGGGAAGAAGATCTTCACCTCGCGCTCGGCGGACTCCTCGGAGTCGGAGGCGTGGATCAGGTTCTCGCGGACGATCACGCCGAAGTCACCGCGGATGGAACCGGGGGCGGCGGCGATCGGGTCGGTCGGACCGGCCAGGGCGCGCACGCCCTCGATGACCCGATCGCCCTCGACGATCAGGGCCACGACCGGACCGGAGGCCATGAACGCCACCAGCGGCTCGTAGAAGGGCTTGCCCTTGTGCTCGCCGTAGTGCTGCTCCAGCGTGTCCTGGTCCAGGCTCCGCAGCTCCAGCGCGGTGATCTGCCAGCCGGCCTTGCGCTCGATACGGCTGATGATCTCGCCGGTCAGGCCGCGACGGACGGCGTCGGGCTTGAGGAGGACGAGGGTGCGCTGGCTCACGGGAAAGCTCCTTCAAGTCACACGGGTGCGGATGACCGAGGCTACAGGGCGTGTCCTGGCGACTGTCACACAGTGTCAGGTGCTACGGGCCCACGCTTCCGTCCGCCGGTGCCGCGCGCCCGCGCGCCCCACGGCCGGTACCCGCCCCGCGCGGGGGCGGCGCGGGCTCCGTACGCCACCGGTACGGGCGGGCGCCCGCGAGCCGGTGACGGCGTGACGCTGACGGAGGGGCGGGGACCGCGGGGCGCTGACGGCGTGCCGGTGACGGTCCGCCACCGGCACCCCGCACCCGCCCGGGCCCGGCTACGCCGGGTTGCCGCCCGGCTCGCCCTGCGCCGGGCTCTGCGCCTGCGCGGCGAACCGGGCCTTGGCCTCGTCGATCTTCCGGCCGTAGTGGACCGAGGCCCACCACAGGGCGGCGAAGGCAGCGCCGAGGATGAACATCGAGGGCACGACGAACCCGCCGGCGATCAGCAGGATCTGGAGCGCCCAGCCGAGCTGGACACCGCCGGGCCGCGTGATCATGCCGCACAGCAGCACGCTCAGCGCCATCAGGATCCCGCAGACCGTCCAGACCGTGGCCGTGGACAGATCGGGTTCCTTCATGGCGACGAGGCCGGCGAAGCCGATGACGAAGAACTCGCCGATCAGCGTGGAAGCACAGAGCGTACGCACGAGAATCAGCCCCTCCCCAGGAGCAGTCGGACCTCGCCGACCGTGATGACGGATCCGGTGACCAGCACGCCGCCGCCCGCGTACTCGCCCTCTTCCTCGGCGAGCGTGATCGCGGCCTCCAGCGCGTCGTCGAGCCGCGGTTCGACCTGCACCCGGTCCTCGCCGAAGACCTCGACGGCGATCCCGGCGAGCTCGTCCGCGTCCATCGCGCGATGGCTGGAGTTCTGGGTGACGACGACCTCGGCGAAGATCGGCTCGAAGGCTTCGAGCAGCCCCCGTACGTTCTTGTCGCCGCTCGCGCCGACGACGCCGATCAGCCGGCTGAAGTCGAAGACCTCGCTCACCGCCTCGGCGGTGGCGCGGGCACCCGCGGGGTTGTGCGCGGCGTCGAGCACCACGGTGGGCGAGCGGCGCACGATCTCCAGGCGGCCCGGCGAGGTGACCGCGGCGAACGCCTTGCGCACGGTGTCGATGTCGAGCCGCTGGGTGTGCGCCGAACCGACGCCGAAGAACGCCTCGACCGCGGCGAGCGCCACGGCCGCGTTGTGCGCCTGGTAGGCGCCGTGCAGCGGCAGGAAGACCTCTTCGTACTCGCCGCCCAGGCCGCGCAGCGTGAGCAGCTGCCCGCCGACCGCGATCTGCCGCCCCACGACACCGAATTCGAGGCCCTCGCGGGCCACCGTCGCGTCGACCTCGACAGCCTTCTTCAGCAGCACCTGGGCCGCGTCGACCGGCTGCTGCGCCAGGATGACGGTGGCGTCCTGCTTGACGATGCCCGCCTTCTCGGTGGCGATCTCGCCGGGTGTCTCACCGAGCCGGTCGGTGTGGTCGAGGTCGATGGGGGTCACCACGGCGACGTCCCCGTCGATGACGTTCGTGGCGTCCCAGCTGCCGCCCATGCCGACCTCGACGACGGCGACGTCCACGGGCGCGTCGGCGAAGGCGGCGTACGCCATGCCGGTCAGCACCTCGAAGAACGACAGCCGGTACTCCTGCTGCCCGTCGACCATCTCGACGTAGGGCTTGATGTCGTTGTACGTCTCGACGAACCGCTCGGCGGGGATCGGCGCCCCGTCCAGGCTGATCCGCTCGGTGATCGACTGCACGTGGGGACTGGTGTAGCGGCCGGTGCGCAGGTCGAAGGCGCCGAGCAGCGCCTCGATCATGCGGGCGGTGGAGGTCTTGCCGTTGGTGCCCGTGATGTGGATCGAGGGGTACGCGCGCTGCGGCTCGCCGAGGATGTCCATCAGCGCCGCGATCCTGCTGACGGAGGGCTCCAGCTTGGTCTCGCCCCAGCGGGTGGCGAGTTCGGCCTCCACCTCGCGCAGCGCCTTGTCGACCTCGGGGTCGGAGGGTCGCCCGGGTACGTCGGCCTGCGGCTCGCCGCCGCCCTTGGTGCGCAGAGTACGGCTGCCGGCCGCGATCACCGCGAGGTCGGGGTCGCGTTCGGTCTCGGCCTCGACGATCTCGTCGAAGAGACCGAGCGGATCACGCTCCGAGTCGTCGGACGCGCTGCTGTCGTGCGGGGGGAGGTCGCTCACGGGGCCAGTCTACGGAGGCGGCGGGGTGTGGGGGCGTGTGGGGCCGTGTGGGGTTTTTCGCCCCCTCCGCCCCTACCCGTCCCGGAACGGGGGCGCAGTCCCCAGGGTCTGGCCGGGTACGGCGGAAGGCCCCCGGACCGAACGGTCCGGGGGCCTTCGCTCGGGCGGGGCGAGCCGCTACGCCTCGGGCAGGCGCTCCAGCTGCGCCTGGATACGGGCGATGTCCTCGTCCGCCTTGGCGAGCCGTCCGCGGATCTTGTCCACGACGTTGTCCGGGGCCTTGGCCAGGAACGCCTCGTTGCCGAGCTTGGCGTTGGCCTGGGCCTTCTCCTTCTCGGCGGCGGCGAGGTCCTTGGCCAGACGCTTGCGCTCCGCGGCGACGTCGATCGTGCCCGACAGGTCGAGCGCGACCGTGGCGCCCGCCACCGGCAGGGTCGCCGTGGCCGAGAAGCTCTCGCCCTCCGGCTGGAGGCGCAGGAGCTGGCGGATGGCCGCCTCGTGCGGGGCCAGCGCGGTCCCGTCGAGGCTCAGCCGGGCGGGGACCCGCTGGCCCGGCTGGAGGCCCTGGTCGGCGCGGAAGCGGCGGACCTCCGTGATGACCTGCTGGAGCTTCTCGATCTCCCGCTCGGCGGCCTCGTCCCGGAAGCCACTGTCCTTCGGCCACTCCGCGATGACGACCGACTCGCCGCCCGTGAGGGTGGTCCAGAGGGTCTCCGTCACGAACGGGACGATCGGGTGCAGGAGGCGCAGGGTCACGTCCAGGACCTCACCGAGGACCCGGCCGGAGACCTTCGCGGGCTCGCCGCCCGCCATGAACGTCGTCTTGGACAGCTCGACGTACCAGTCGAAGACCTCGTCCCACGCGAAGTGGAACAGCGCGTCCGACAGCTTGGCGAACTGGAAGTCGTCGTACAGGGCGTCGACTTCGGCGACCGTGGCGTTCAGCCGGGACAGGATCCAGCGGTCGGTGGCCGACAGCTCCTCGACGGGCGGGAGGTCGCCCTCGACCGTCGCGCCGTTCATCAGCGCGAAGCGGGTGGCGTTCCAGATCTTGTTGGCGAAGTTGCGCGAGCCCTGGACCCAGTCCTCGCCGATCGGCACGTCGACACCGGGGTTGGCGCCGCGCGCGAGCGTGAACCGCAGTGCGTCACTGCCGTACTTGTCCATCCAGTCCAGCGGGTTGACCGCGTTCCCGAAGGACTTGGACATCTTCTTGCCGAACTGGTCGCGGACCATGCCGTGCAGGGCGATGGTGTGGAACGGCGGGGTGCCGTCCATCGCGTACAGGCCGAACATCATCATCCGGGCGACCCAGAAGAAGAGGATGTCGTAGCCGGTGACCAGGACGGAGTTCGGGTAGAACTTCGCGAGGCTCTCGGTCTGTTCGGGCCAGCCGAGCGTGGAGAACGGCCACAGGCCGGAGGAGAACCAGGTGTCGAGGACGTCGGTGTCCTGGTGCCAGCCCTCGCCCGTCGGGGCCTCGTCGTCGGGACCGACGCAGACGATCTCGCCGTTCGGCCCGTACCAGACGGGGATCCGGTGGCCCCACCACAACTGCCGCGAGATGCACCAGTCGTGGAGGTTGTCGACCCAGTCGAAGTACCGCTTCTCCATCTCCTGCGGGTGGATCTTGACGCGGCCGTCGCGGACGGCGTCGCCCGCGGCCTTCGCGAGCGGGCCGACCTTGACCCACCACTGCATGGACAGCCGCGGCTCGATCGTGGTCTTGCAGCGCGAGCAGTGGCCGACGGAGTGGCTGTAGGGCCGCTTCTCGGCGACGATCCGGCCGTCGGCGCGCAGGGCGGCGACGATGGCGGAACGGGCCTCGAGACGGTCCAGGCCCTGGAAGGGGCCGGGGACCGTGATGATCGCGTGCTCGTCCATGACGGCGATGTTGGGCAGGTTGTGGCGCTGCCCGATCTCGAAGTCGTTCGGGTCATGAGCGGGCGTCACCTTGACGGCGCCGGTGCCGAACTCGGGGTCGACGTGCTCGTCCGCGACGACGGGGATGGAACGCTCGGTCAGCGGCAGCCTGATGAGCTTGCCGACGAGGTGCTTGTACCGCTCGTCGCTCGGGTGAACCGCGACGGCGGTGTCACCGAGCATCGTCTCGGCACGGGTGGTGGCGACGACGATGGAGTCGTCCCCCTCCCCGTACTTCATGGAGACGAGCTCACCCTCGTCGTCCTGGTACTCGACCTCGATGTCGGAGATGGCCGTGAGACAGCGCGGGCACCAGTTGATGATGCGCTCGGCGCGGTAGATCAGCTCGTCGTCGTAGAGCTTCTTGAAGATGGTCTGGACGGACTGGGACAGCCCCTCGTCCATGGTGAAGCGCTCACGCGACCAGGCGACACCGTCGCCGAGGCGGCGCATCTGCCCGGAGATCTGCCCGCCGGACTCGGCCTTCCACTGCCAGACGCGCTCGACGAACGCCTCCCGGCCGAGGTCGTGCCGGGACTTGCCCTCCTTGCCGAGCTCCCGCTCGACGACGTTCTGCGTGGCGATGCCGGCGTGGTCCATGCCGGGCTGCCACAGCGTCTCGAAGCCCTGCATGCGCTTGCGGCGGGTGAGGGCGTCGATGAGGGTGTGCTCGAAGGCGTGTCCGAGGTGCAGGCTGCCCGTGACGTTCGGCGGCGGAATGACCACCGTGAACGGAGGCTTGTCGCTCTTCGCGTCGGCCTCGAAGTAGCCGCGCTCCACCCAGCGCTCGTACAGCGGCCGCTCTACATCGGCCGGCGCGTACTGGGTCGGCAGTTCGGTGTTGGGCTCTGATGGCTGCTGCTGAGCGTTCTCGGTCACGGGATCAGTTTAGGGGCGTCACGCCCGTGTCCCGAAACGGGATTACTTCGTAACGGTGCACCCCCTGCGGACCTGGGGGCTTGACCTGTGCGTCAGGATGTCAGGAACACATAAGGCCTCTGGAGGGGAACCCAGAAATGAGCTACAACCAGCCGGGCCCGTACGGCGGGCAGCCCCAGCAGCCCGGACCCTACGGTCAGCCGGGCGGCCAGCCGGGCCCTTACGGCCAGCAGCCGCCGGCTTCCCAGCCCGGCTACGGCTACCCCCAGCAGGCTCCCCCGGCGCAGCCCGGCTACGGCTACCCGCCGCAGGCGCCCGGTGTGCCGCCGCAGACTCCCCCGTACGGCCAGCCGCCCGCCTACGGGCAGCAGCCTCCCTACGGCACGGTCCCGATGCCGCCCGAGCCGTCCGGCGGCAAGAAGAAGACGGCTCTGATCATCGGCGGCGCGGCCGTGGTGGCGGCCATCGCGGTGGGCGCGTACCTCGTGTTCAGCGGCAGCAGCAGCGGCGCCGACGTGGCCGACGACGGCCCGCACAAGCTGACGACGCCCGCGTCCGTCCTCGGTGGCGAGTACAAGAAGTCCACCAACAGCAGCGACAGTGGCGGTGGCATGACCAAGGACGACCTGAAGGACGCCGAGGGCTGGGGTGTGAAGAGCCCCAAGGACGTCAACGCGGCCTATCAGTCGGGCGACAAGGCCAACCCGCTGGCGATGAAGCAGATCTCGTTCGGCGGTGTCTGGGGAACCATCGACAACCCGGAGAAGGCTGTCGACAGCATGTTCGCCGACATGAAGAAGAACCAGGAGAAGGAAGGCACCAAGGACGGCGAGCTCATCGGCAGCCCGAAGGCGTACACGCCGGGCGCGCTCGACGGTGCCGTCCTCAAGTGCCAGGAGATCAAGGTCAAGAACGACTCGTCGAGCACCGGTGCCGCCGGGCCGAAGGAGTTCACGATGCCGGTCTGCATCTGGGGCGACCACAGCACGCTGGGGTTCGTGATGCCGATCGACTTCGCGAGCATGATGGCCGGCAAGGGCAGCACGCCCGAGTCCGCGGCCGAGATCGCCGCGAAGCTCCGCAAGGACGTGCGACAGAAGGTCTGACGTCACCCGCGGCAGGGCTCGACTCGTGGGGCGCGGCCATCGGGCCGGGCCCCACGCGGGCGTCGTACCGCTCCGGGTGAGACACCCGGACGGACGAAAGAGGGGCGCCCGGCGATGATTCGCCGGGCGCCCCTCTTTCGTCTTCGGTGCGTCGTCTAGGCCGTCTTCTGCTCGCCGGGGCCGCCGCGGCGGGCGTCCCTCGGGATCAGGGTCGGGTTGACGTTGCGCAGGACCACGTCGGCGGTGATGACGACGCGGGCCACGTCCTTGCGGGACGGGACTTCGTACATCACGGCCTGGAGGACTTCCTCCATGATGGCGCGCAGGCCTCGGGCGCCGGTCTGGCGCAGGATGGCCTGGTCGGCGATGGCTTCCAGGGCCTCACGCTCGAAGTCCAGCTCCACGCCGTCGAGTTCGAAGAGGCGCTGGTACTGCTTCACCAGGGCGTTGCGCGGCTCGACCAGGATCTGGAGGAGGGCCTCGCGGTCCAGGTTGTGGACCGAGGTGATGACCGGGAGACGGCCGATGAACTCGGGGATCATGCCGAACTTGACCAGGTCCTCCGGCATGACGGCCTCGAACTGGTCCTTGGACTCCAGCTCGCGCTTCGAGCGGATCGTCGCGCCGAAGCCGATGCCCTTCGCGCCGGCCCGGGACTCGATGAGCTTCTCCAGGCCCGCGAAAGCCCCGCCCACGATGAACAGGACGTTCGTCGTGTCGATCTGAATGAACTCCTGGTGCGGGTGCTTGCGTCCGCCCTGCGGCGGCACCGAGGCCGTCGTGCCCTCGAGGATCTTGAGCAGGGCCTGCTGCACACCCTCACCCGACACATCGCGCGTGATCGACGGGTTTTCGCTCTTACGGGCGACCTTGTCGATCTCGTCGATGTAGATGATCCCGGTCTCGGCCTTCTTGACGTCGTAGTCGGCGGCCTGGATCAGCTTCAGCAGGATGTTCTCGACGTCCTCGCCGACGTATCCCGCCTCCGTCAGCGCCGTCGCGTCGGCGATGGCGAACGGAACGTTCAGCATGCGCGCGAGGGTCTGGGCGAGGAGCGTCTTGCCGGAGCCCGTGGGGCCCAGCAGGAGGATGTTGGACTTCGCCAACTCGATGGCGTCCTCGCGGTTCTGGCCCGTGCTGTTCTCGCCGGCCTGGACGCGCTTGTAGTGGTTGTACACCGCGACGGAGAGGGCCTTCTTCGCCGACTCCTGCCCGACCACATACCCCTCGAGGAACTCGTAGATCTCGCGGGGCTTGGGGAGTTCCTCCCAGCGCACCTCGCTCGTCTCCGCGAGTTCTTCCTCGATGATCTCGTTGCAGAGATCGATGCACTCGTCGCAGATGTACACACCGGGGCCTGCGATGAGCTTCTTGACCTGCTTCTGGCTCTTGCCACAGAACGAGCACTTGAGCAGATCGCCGCCGTCACCGATGCGTGCCACGGTGTGCTTCCCCTTCGCCTGGGAGCCGCCTGGATCCAGCGGCTCCTGGTGCTGCCTTATGTCCGACGGTACCTTGCCGAGCCCCTCGTTCGGGCCCCCCTTGGCGCGGTTCACTTTGTCGTGAACCGCGCCAAGGAGCGGCAGACGATACAGCGATACGTCACACGACTGCGGAGTTGTTCATCTTCCGGGTGGAGATGATCTGGTCGATCAGGCCGTAGGCCAGTGCGTCCTCGGCCGTGAGGATCTTGTCGCGCTCGATGTCCTCGCGGATCTTCTCGATCGGGGTCGTCGAGTGCTTGGCCAGCATGTCTTCCAGCTGCGCACGCATCCGGAGGATCTCGTTCGCGGCGATCTCGAGGTCCGAGACCTGCCCGCGGCCGGTCTCGCTGTAGGGCTGGTGGATCAGCACACGGGCGTTCGGAAGTGCCATGCGCTTGCCAGGCGTACCGGCTGCGAGAAGGATCGCGGCGGCCGAGGCGGCCTGGCCCATGCAGACCGTCTGGACGTCCGGCTTCACGAACTGCATGGTGTCGTAAATGGCCGTGAGGGCCGTGAACGAGCCACCGGGGCTGTTGATGTAGACCGAGATGTCACGGTCGGGGTCCATCGACTCCAGGCACAGCAGCTGCGCCATGACGTCGTTGGCGGAGGCGTCGTCGATCTGCACGCCGAGGAAGATCACGCGCTCCTCGAACAGTTTCGCGTACGGGTCGTACTCACGCACGCCCTGCGAGGTGCGCTCGACGAAGCGCGGGATGACGTAGCGGGACTCCGCGCGAGGACCGGTGTACTCGGCCTGCGTGCGGGCGAAGAGGCCGCTGCCGGGGAAGTCGTTCACTGTGTCTCCTGAAAAGCCTGAAAAGGGCTGAGCGGTCGGCTGAGGGCGCGCTGGGGGCCCCGGGCCGCCCGGGAGCGGGAAAGGGTCCTGCGCCGCCCTCGGGGGCGCTGGAGGGGCTTACGCCGCCCCGGTGCCGCCGCCGCCCGGCATACCGGCAGCGGTGGGCATGATGTCGTCGATGAGGCCGTACTCCTTGGCCTCGATCGGGTCGAACCAGCGGTCGCGGTCCGAGTCACGAGTGATCTGCTCGACGGTCTGACCGGTGTGGAAGGAGGTCAGCTCCGCCATCCGCTTCTTGGTGTGCAGCAGCCGCTCGGCGTGGATCTTGATGTCCGACGCGGAGCCCGCGAGACCCGCGGAGGGCTGGTGGATCAGGATCTCGGCGTTCGGCAGGGCGAAGCGCTTGCCGGGCGTACCGGCGCTGAGCAGGAACTGGCCCATCGAGGCCGCCATGCCCATGGCGATCGTCACCACGTCGTTCTTGATGTACTGCATGGTGTCGTAGATCGCCATGCCGGCCGTGATCGATCCGCCGGGGCTGTTGATGTAGAGGTAGATGTCCTTGTCCGGGTCGGAGGCAAGGAGCAGCAGCTGTGCCGTGATCTTGTTGGCGATGTCGTCGTCGACCGCCTGGCCGAGGAAGATGATCCGCTCGCCGAGCAGTCGGTTGTAGACCTGGTCGCCGAGGCCACCACCGATAGGGTCGCCGGCAGCTGTGGGCATCAGATTCGTCACGTATCCACCTGCTCGTCTTGCGACGGCGCCGGGCCGTCTCACGTCTTCTGCAGGGGCCTGGGACCCCGGGTTCCGCGCCGCCTCCCGACGGCGTCCGGAGACTCCCCTGCCCTCGTATTCATGGACCCTAACGCGCGGGTCCCCCCGGGGAATCCCGCAGAGGGAACTGTTCGCTGTGAGCGCATGCGCTGCGCTGAGCCGACCGGGCTCCCGGGGCCGCCCCTGGAGGGGCTGGGGGCCTCTGTGCCGGGCCTGCCGGAGCCGGTCGCGTTCACCGGCGCGGGGTCGGCCACGCGCCCCCTATGGCCGCACCCGTGGGGCACCGGGGCTCATGAACGCGGCTGCGGCCGGGTGGGGGTTTCCCGCGCCGTTCCTCGCGCCCCCGAAAAGCCCGATGGGCCCCGGGGGACAAAGCGCCCCGGGGCCCATCGACGTACTTGCTCACACGCGAGGCGGTCAGGCCTCGGTGTTCTCCTCGGCCTCGGCCTCGGTGGCCGCCTCGGTGGCCTCGACGGTCTCGGCCGTCTCGTCCTCCTCGTCGTCCAGGTCGACGATCTCGCCGTTGGTGTCCTTGACCGTGGAGGCCTCGACGACGACCGCGAGGGCCTTGCCGCGGGCGACCTCGCCGACGAGCATCGGGACCTGGCCACCCTCGACGACGGCCTGGGCGAACTGGTCGGGGGACATGCCGGAGGAGGCCGCGCGACGCATGAGGTGCTCGGTGAGCTCCTCCTGGTTGACGTTCAGCTTCTCCTTGTTGACGAGCTCGTCGAGGACGAACTGCGTCTTGATGCCCTTGACCGCGGCTTCCTTGGTCTCGGCGTCGAACTCTTCCTCGGTCTTGCCCTGGATCTCCAGGTACTTCGCGAGGTCGAGACCCATCTGGCCGAGCTGGTGGTGCTCGAGGTTGTGCTTACGGGTGTTGATCTCGTCCTCGAGCAGCTTCTCGGGGACCGGCACCTCGACGAGCTCCAGCAGCTTCTCCAGGACGCGCTCCTGGGCCTGCGTGGCCTGGTCGAACTGCTTCATGTTCTCGAGGCGCTTGCGGCTGTCCGCCTTGAGCTCGTCGAGGGTGTCGAACTCGGAGGCGAGCTGCGCGAACTCGTCGTCCAGCTCGGGCAGCTCACGCGCGGCCACCTGGGTGACCTTGACGGTGACCTCGGCCTCCTTGCCGGTGGCGGAGCCGCCCTTGAGCTCGGAGGTGAAGGTGGCCTCGCCACCGGCCTCCAGGCCCTTCACGGCGTCGTCGATGCCCTCGAGCAGCTCGCCGGAGCCGATGGTGTACGAGACACCGCTGGCGACACCGTCCTCCAGGACCTCGCCGTCGACCTTGGCCTCGAGGTCGAGGGTGACGACGTCCTCGTCCTGGGCGGCGCGCTCGACCGGGGAGGTCGAGGCGAAGCGCTCGCGCAGTTCGGAGACGGCCTTCTCGACGTCCTCGTCGCTGACCTCGATGGCGTCGACCTCGACCTCGATGCCGGAGTAGTCCGGGATCTCGATGGTCGGGCGGACGTCGACCTCCGCGGTGAAGTTCAGCGTCTCGCCGTCCTTCAGCTCGGTGATGTCGACCTCGGGCTGGCCGAGGACGTTCAGCTCAGCCTCGTTGACCGCTTCGGTGTAGAACTTCGGGAGCGCGTCGTTGACGGCCTCTTCGAGCACGGCGCCGCGACCGAACCGCTGGTCGATGACGCGCGCCGGGATCTTGCCCTTCCGGAACCCCTTCACCGTGACCTGCTGGTTGATCTTCTTGTACGCCGCGTCGAGGCTGTCCTTGAGCTCCTCGAAGGGCACCTCGACAGTGAGCCGAACCCGGGTCGGGTTCAGGGTCTCCACGGCGCTCTTCACGGTTCGGTCTCCTTGTGGCTGACTTCTTGGGGGTTCTGCTGCGTGCTGTTGCCGGCCAGGCAGAGCCCTGGGCGGATTCCGCGGCCCTTGAGAGACGCACACACTGCAGACATACGGGCACGCAGCTTGCATAGTAACCGCAGGCAGTACACGCCCCAAAAGGTGATCTTGTCCGGGCGGATCCTTCGCGGGTCCTGCCGGTGGTCGGGGTGGCGGGATTTGAACCCACGGCCTTCCGCTCCCAAAGCGGACGCGCTACCAAGCTGCGCCACACCCCGTCGGTGCGACACGTAGGGTACATGCCCGCAGACAGTGCGGCTGCCGCATTTCGCGAGCTCCGACGCGGACGGGAACGGGGTGTGCATAGCGGGCCGTCGACCCGCTACGATGCATTCTGTGCCGGGGTCGCTGACCTGCGGCGCGCGCTGTGCGGGCGTAGCTCAATGGTAGAGCACTAGTCTTCCAAACTAGCTACGCGGGTTCGATTCCCGTCGCCCGCTCCAAAAGACGTAGAGCCAGGCCGGAGGATGGATTCCCCGCCTGGCTCTCGTCGTTTCCGGGGGCTGTTCCTGTCCGCCGTGTTTCCCTCGCGGCCCGTGGCTTCCGGCCTCGAGGGCGCGGATTCCCGGGCGTGGGAGTTTCGGGCGCGGAGATGTCCGCGGCCGGCGCGCACGGTCGGTGGCGCGCCCGGCGTGGGCCGCGCCGGGCGTGTCCGCACTCCGGCGTCGGGCGCTTTCGACGCGCCCCGTTCAGAAACTGATCGAGTTGATGGTCTCCGCTATCGAGTCGAGGAACCGGTTGATGGACGGAGCCATTCCGGTCGACGCGAGGAAGAAGCCGAAGAGCACCGCGACGATGGCGGGTCCCGGCTTGATGGATCCCCCTCGGATCAGCACCACGAGGATGATCGCCAACAGCAGCACCACTGACAGCGAAATGGCCACAACTGATCACACCCTACGGTCGGTCGCTCTCCCGGCCCGGGGGTGCAGCCCCGCACACCCCCGCCAGAACCATCGTGCCACCAACCGGCCACTCGTATGCGGCAGGTGACGCATCGTTGGCCAGGCATGGACCCCGGGGCAAGCCGGTGTCCCACCGGTGCGACCCCGTCCCGCGCCGCCCGCGCCGCACCGGGAGACAGCCGGGACACGGCCTCGCGCCGCAATTCGAAGGCGCGCCGCAGCGGCGAATTCCCGACGACCGTTGCCGTGTCCACACATCCTGTTCGCAGGTAATTCGAATTGTTGCCACAGGCACACCGCGAGCGTGACATGAGGGTACCTAAAAGCACGCGAACCGGACATATAACCAGAGTCGCCCGCGGGTGTTATGCACCGCTTAGTCGGCATGAATCAGGACAGAACGACCTTCAGTGGTAAGCGAATCGATATACGGAACCACTTGCGGATCGACAGGCACACATCTCCGAATCCTGGGTACGCGCAGACGATAAGCAGAAATGACATCGGGCGTTTTACTAGAACGCACAGACGACGCTAGGGTGCCTCAAATGTTCCACGCCGCCATGCCCCCCGTTCGCGCAGCGAGGTCCGGAAACGTCCCCCTGAATTCTTGGCGGGCGGGCCTGTGACCGACTCGCTCCGGCCCCACGGCCACCACAGATCACCGCTCCCCCCGGCCCAGCGGCCGGCGGACGGGGTGCCGAGCCCGCGTTCGTCGCGGACGTCCGCGACGGCGCTCGCCGCGAAGGGCACCACACCGGGCGCCGAGCCCGCGAAACAGCGCGACGCCTTCTTCGACAACGCCAAGTACCTGGCGATCGTGCTCGTGGCCATGGGTCACGCGTGGGAGCCGCTGAAGGGCGGGAGCCGCGTCCTGGAAACGCTGTACACGGTTGTGTACACCTTCCACATGCCGGCCTTCATCATCATCTCCGGCTACTTCTCGCGCAGCTTCGACATGCGCCCCGACCGCCTGAAGCGGCTGGTCACCGGAGTGGCCGTGCCGTACGTCCTGTTCGAGACGGCGTACTCGCTCTTCGCCCGCTTCGCCTGGGGTGCCCCGGACCAGGCGATCAGCCTGCTCGACCCCTGGTACCTCACCTGGTTCCTGGCCGCGCTGTTCGTCTGGCGGCTGACGACCCCCCTGTGGAAGCTGGTCCGCCGGCCGATTCCGCTGGCGGTGTGCCTCGCCCTGCTCGCGTCCGTCTCACCCGAGATCGGTGACGACCTGGACCTTCAGCGGGTACTGCAGTTCCTGCCGTTCTTCGTCCTCGGTCTGTTCATGAAGCCCGAGCACTTCCAGCTGGTGCGCCGCCGCGAGGTGCGCGTCCTGTCGGTGCCGGTCATCGCCGCGGCCCTGCTCGCGGGCTACTGGGCGGTTCCCCGGATGAACACCGCCTGGTTCTTCCACCGCAACAGCGCGCAGGAGCTGGGTGCCCCCTGGTGGGTTGGTGTCGTCATGACGCTCGCGCTCTACGGCTGCTCGCTGGTGCTCACCGTGTGCTTCTTCGCCTGGGTACCGCGGCGCACGCTCTGGTTCACGGCGCTCGGCGCGGGCACGCTGTACGGCTATCTGCTGCACGGTTTCGTCCTCAAGGCGTCCGCGTACTGGGGCTGGTTCGACCACGGGTGGCTGCACAAGCCGCTCGGCGAGCTGCTCGTGACGGTGTTCGCGGCCGCGCTCGTCACCGCCCTGTGCACCCGGCCCGTCCAGCGGATCTTCCGGTTCTCGATGGAGCCGAAGATGGCCTGGGCGTTCAAGCAGGACCCGGCGGAAGCCGCCCGGGAGCGGGCCAAGGCCGGCGTGTAGCCGCCGGGGCGTGGCCGGCCGGCGACCGCGTGGCCGGCCGGCGGACGAGACACCTACGAAAAGGGCGGGCCCGGATACCGCGGGCCCGCCCTTCTTCGTGTCGCGCTCAGCCCGGCGGCAGCCCCAGCAGGGTCCGCATCGTCGCGTACTTCCTCGTCAGACGGGCCCGGGTGTGCTCGTCGAGGACCGCGAGCCGGCGCGGGTCGGAGTTGTGCGCCAGGTCGGACGCCTTGACGAGCAGGGCGCCCCGGGTGCCGCGGATGCGTCGCGCGTACGACTCCGGGGGCTCGCCGTCCACCCTGGTGAGCGCCCGCACGATGTCCTTCGTACCCGGGCTCAGCGCGGCTTCGTCCAGCCAGTCCTCGGTGAGGGCGTCGTCCTCGACGGCGTCGTGCAGCCAGGCCGCCGCGATCTGGTCGTCGTCGCCCCCGCGCTCACGGACACCGTCCGCCACGGCCTGGAGGTGCTCGGCGTACGGCCGGCCGGCCTTGTCCGTCTGGGCCGCGTGCGCCGCGCGGGCGAGCGCTTCGACTTCGGCCAGGGTCAGGAGAGGTCGGGTCACGCGATCAGTGTCTCCTCGGTACGGGCCGCCGCTTCCGGAGCGGGAATCGGCGGGGGCGGTCAGCGTACCGGGGCCAGAGCGTCGCGGCAGATGAGAAGGAGGGCCCGGTCGTCGTTGACGTCCCTGGCCACCGCCTCGATGAGGTGCCAGGCGGCGCCGTGGAAGCCGCCGGCGACATAGCGGTCGGCCTCCCCGGTGAGCCGGTCGATGCCCTCGACGATGTCCCGGTCGGCGGTCTCGACCAGACCGTCCGTGAACAGCATGAGCACGTCACCGGATCGGAGCGAGCCCTTCACCGGGTCGAACTGGGCGCCGTCGTACACCCCCAGCAGGGGGCCTTCCGCCACCTTCTCCTCCCAGCGACCGCTGCCCGCGCTGAGCTGAAGGCCCGGCGGGTGTCCGGCCGAGAAGAGCTCGTAGTCGCCCGAGTCGAGGTCGAGCACCAGATGGATCGAGGTCGCGAAGCCCTCGTCCCAGTCCTGGCGCAGCAGATAGCCGTTCGCGGCGGGCAGGAAGGCGTGCGGCGGCAGGGAGCCGAGGAGGCCGCCGAAGGCCCCGGACAGCAGCAGGGCGCGTGAGCCCGCGTCCATTCCCTTGCCGGAGACGTCGGTCAGGACGACTTCGAGGGTCCGGCCGCCGTTCGTCCGGGCGGCCACGACGAAGTCCCCGGAGAAGGACTGGCCGCCCGCCGGGCGCAGCGCCATCTCGCGGTGCCAGCCCACCGGCAGCTTCGGCAGCTTGCTCTGCACGCGGATGCGTTCGCGCAGGTCGAAGAGCATGGTGCCGCCGCGCCGCCAGGGCACACCCACGCGGCTGCGGAACTGTGCGATCAGCAGTCCGAAGAAGCCGCAGGCCGCGACCACCAGGACCACTCCGGGCGTCACCCGGGAGGGGCCCTCCGTGTACGGCCCGAGCTTCACGGACTCCACTATCAGCGCGGTGGCGGCGGCCGCGTACAGCCCGAGCAGGCTGGCGGGCCGCAGCAGCAGTCCGCCGGCCACGATCGGCAGGACCAGGGCGGCGGGTGAGCACCACACCGAGTTGACCAGGGTCGTGGAGGCGATCACCGGGATCATGATCAGCAGACCGGCCAGCGCGATCCAGTCGGAGCCGTCCCCGCGGAAGTAGTCGACGGCGGATCTGCGCAGCCCTGTGCGGGCCCGGTGCCATTGCATCTTCAACCGGGCCGTGAACGTATCGGCTTCAGCGCGCCGCGCTCGTCCTGCTGCCATTAGTTCGGGACCCTATCCATCGGACCAGGCGCTTGGCACGGGAGGTCCCACTTGTCCCCCCTCCTAGCGCTCAACTTCACAGAGAACTGCACCGGAGCATTCCGGTCGGGGGCCGTCGCGGCCCGGCGAAATTGCCTCGCTCGTACCGCATTGCCCTGGTAGGCATGGGCTATGACGACTGACGTTCGGGTGCTGCGGCAGGCCGACTGGGGCGAATGGTACGAGAACCTGATCCGCGCGTTCGGAGGTGTGGCGGAGTCGTCCGAGGAGCGCGAACTGTGGAACGCGCTCACAGAGTACGACCGTTCGCTGGGCGTGTGGGACGGGAAGAACTGTGTGGGTACGGCGGGGGCGTTCTCCTTCCGTGTCACGGTCCCGGGCGGCGCCTCGGTTCCGGCGGCCGGCGTCACGATGGTGAGCGTCGCCGCCACGCACCGGCGGCGCGGGGTGCTCACCGCGATGATGCGGCGCCAGCTGGACGACGTGCGGGCCGCGGGTGAGGCGCTCGCCGTCCTGGTCGCGTCGGAGCCGATGATCTACGGACGGTTCGGCTACGGCATCGCGACCTCGTCGATGAGCGCCGAGATCGACACCGCCCGCGTACGACTGTCCGTACCGCCCGGGACGGACGACGTACGGCTGCGCTACACGGCGCCCGAGGATGCGCTGGAGGCGTGCGAGGCGGTGTACGCGCGGATCGTGCCGCGGCGGCCCGGGATGCTGGCCCGCCGGCCCGGCTGGCAGCGGCTCATGGTCCTCGACCCGGCGAGCGAGCGGAACGGCGCCTCGCCGTTGCAGTGCGTGGTGGCCGAGCGGGACGGTGAGGTGGTGGGGTACACGCGCTTCCGGGTCAAGCCGGAGTGGGGCCCGGCCGGGCACAACGGCGCGGTGACGATGGCGGATCTGGAGGGACTGGACCCGGCGGCGCGGGCCGCGCTGTGGCGGTTCCTCTTCGACATCGACCTGACGTCGACGCTGCGGACCCGGGGCCGCCCGGTGGACGAGGCCTGGCAGCACCTGGTCTCCGACATCCGCCGCTGCCAGCTGCGGGTGAAGGACTCGCTGCATGTGCGGCTCGTCGAGGTGGGGGCCGCGCTGGAGGCGCGGACCTATCAGGCCCCGGTGGACGTGGTGTTCGAGGTCGAGGACTCCTTCTGCCCCTGGAACGAGGGGCGTTGGCGGCTCACCGGCGACGTCAAGGGCGCGGTGTGCGCGCGGACCGAGGACGCCCCGGATCTCGCCCTGTCCGTGCGGGAGTTGGGGGCCGCCTATCTGGGCGGTGTGTCGCTGGCCTCGCTCGCGGCCGCCGGCCTGGTGCGTGAACTGCGGCAGGGGGCGCTGGCCGAGGCGTCGACGGCGTTCGCCTCGGTGGTCGCCCCCTGGCTGCCGCACGGTTTCTAGGACCCGGCACCCTTCGACGGCGACCCCGGCGCGTCCGGCCCGGGGCGGTCCGTCTGCCTCTGTCCGGGCCGCTCCGGTCCAGTGCGCTTCGGTCCAGGTCCAGTCCCGACGGTCCAGTACGGTCCGGTCCGTCGGGATTCAGGCTTTCTGGCAGGCCGGGCACCAGAAGAGATTGCGGGCGGCGAGATCGGCGGTGCTGATCTCGCCGCCACAGATGTGGCAGGGCATGCGGGCCCTGCGGTACACGTAGACCTCGCCGCCGTGGTCGTCCACGCGCGGCGGGCGGCCCATGGCCTCGGGGGTGTGCTCCGGACGAACCGTGTCGATGCGGTTGTTGCGGACGCCCTCGCGCATGAGGTCCACGAGGTCGGCCCAGATCGCGTCCCACTCCGTGGTGCCGAGGTCCTTCCCCGCGCGGTACGGGTCGATGCCGTGCCGGAAGAGGACCTCCGCGCGGTAGACGTTGCCCACACCCGCGATGACCTTCTGGTCCATCAGCAGCGCGGCGATCGTCGTACGGCTGCGGACGACCCGGCGGTAGGCCGCCGCGGGATCGGCGTCCGGGCGCAACGGGTCCGGGCCGAGGCGGGCGTGTATCGCGTGTTTCTCGTCGTCCGTGATCAGTGCGCAGGTGGTGGGTCCGCGCAGATCGACGTACGCGGTCTCGTTCACGAGACGCAGGCGGACGGTGTCCGTGGGCGGCGGGGCGGGTGTGCCGCCGAATCCGACCTTGCCGAAGAGACCGAGGTGGATGTGGATCCACCGCTCCGGACCGAACCCGAGGAAAAGGTGCTTGCCGTGGGCCTGCGTCGCGGTCAGGACCGATCCGTCGAGGAGGGCCGCGGCGTCACCGAACCTGCCCTGGGGGCTGGTGACGCGGACACCGCGGCCACCGAACGCGGCGAGGTAGTCCTCCGCGAGCCGGTGAATGGTGTGCCCCTCGGGCACCGTTCCTCCTGCTGTCTCTCTCGTACGACGGACAGGCGAACCGACAGCCCGACAGCCCGGCGGCTCGCCGACCCCTCGGACTTACAGACCTGCCGACCGGCGGCCCGTCGGTGCTACGTCTGCGGCTGCTGCGGGTGGTGGGCCGGGATCGGCGGGAGTTCCCGGGTCGTCTCGTAGTCCGCGAGCATCTCGATGCGGCGGACGTGGCGCTCCTCGCCGGTAAAAGGTGTGTTGAGGAAGGTCTCGACGAACTTCGTCGCCTCCTCCTCGGTGTGCATACGGGCGCCGACGGAGATGACGTTCGCGTTGTTGTGCTCGCGGCCCAGCGCGGCGGTCTCCGCACTCCAGGCGAGGACGGCCCGTACGCCGGCCACCTTGTTCGCGGCGATCTGCTCGCCGTTGCCGGAGCCGCCGATGACGACACCGAGGGAACCCGGGTCGGCCACGGTGCGCTCCGCCGCACGGAGGCAGAACGGCGGGTAGTCGTCCTGGGCGTCGTAGATGTGGGGCCCACAGTCGACGGGCTCGTGGCCGGCGGCCTTGAGCCACTCGACGAGGTGGTTCTTCAGTTCGAGACCGGCATGGTCGGATCCGAGATACACGCGCATGGTCCGAGTGTGACACGGCCGTTTCGGGTCGGCCGAGCCGGGTCCCGCCTCGCAAAACTGCGACTCAGCCTACAGAACCTCAAGGAAACCTCAAGTAACGATCTGGATTCAAAGGTTCACGAATTCGATTGCCTCCGTTTCACTGGACCAACTTGTACGCCGGTCCTCACAACGGACCGGTGAGCGCTCCGTACACCGCTCGTACGGGTTGGGCGCTCTGTACGGGAATCTGCTCATCCGGCGCAAAGGAATCCCCCTCATGACCTCGCAGCCGACCCCCACGAAGGCCGCACAGGCCCCCGGAGGCCCCGGAGAACCCGGCAACGGCCTCCAGGCCGGACTCAAGAACCGCCATCTGTCGATGATCGCCATCGGTGGCGTCATCGGCGCAGGACTCTTCGTCGGCTCCAAGGCCGGCATCGCCACCGCGGGCCCCGGCATCCTTCTCTCGTACGCCCTCGTCGGCACGCTCGTGGTGCTGGTGATGCGGATGCTCGGTGAGATGTCCGCCGCCAACCCGACCTCGGGCTCGTTCTCCGCGCACGCCGACCGCGCGCTCGGCCGCTGGGCCGGCTTCTCCATCGGCTGGCTGTACTGGTTCTTCTGGGTCGTGGTGCTGGCCGTGGAGGCCACCGCCGGCGCGGACATCCTCGAAGGATGGATTCCCGCCGTACCCCAGTGGGGCTGGGCGCTCATCGTGATGGTGGTGCTGACGGCCACCAACCTGGTCTCCGTCGGCTCGTACGGCGAGTTCGAGTTCTGGTTCGCCGGGATCAAGGTCGTGGCGATCGGCGCGTTCATCGTCGTCGGCGGCCTCGCGATCTTCGGTGTGCTGCCCGGTGTCGACGCCGAGAAGGCCGGGTTCGGGAATCTGACCGACCACGGCGGATTCCTTCCGCACGGCCCCGGCTCGATCCTCACCGGCGTTCTGCTGGTCGTCTTCTCCTTCATGGGCAGCGAGATCGCGACCCTCGCCGCCGGTGAGTCCGAGGACCCGCAGCGGGCCGTCACCAAGTCGACGAACAGCATCATCTGGCGTATCGCCGTCTTCTACCTGGGCTCGATCCTCGTGGTCATCGCCCTGCTGCCGTGGAACGACCCGTCGATCGCGGACAAGGGCTCGTACGTCGCCGCCCTGGACTCCCTCGGTATCGACCACGCCGGTCAGATCATGAACTTCATCGTGCTGACGTCGGTGCTGTCCTGTCTCAACTCCGGCCTCTACACCGCCTCCCGCATGGCCTTCTCGCTCGGCCAGCGCGGGGACGCGCCGAAGGCGTTCGCCAGGACCACGCGGCGCGGTGTGCCGATGACCGCCATCGTCGTCTCGGTCGTGTTCGGCTTCGTCGCCGTCTTCTTCAACTACAAGTTCCCGGACTCGGTCTTCCTCTTCCTGGTCAACTCCTCCGGTGCGGTGGCCCTGTTCGTGTGGCTCGTCATCTGCTTCTCGCAGCTGCGGATGCGGAAGATCATCCAGCGCGAGGCGCCGGAGAAGCTCGTCGTGCGGATGTGGCTCTACCCGTACCTGACCTGGGCGACGGCCGCGATGATCGTCTTCGTGCTCGGCTACATGCTGACCGACACCGAACACGACGGCCGGGAGACCGTGCTGCTGTCGCTGCTCGTCGCGGCGATCGTGCTGGTCATCGCGTTCGTCCGGCAGAAGACCGGTGCGGCTGCCCGTACTTCCGCGCAGCCGGTCGCCGGCGAGTCCAGCGACTCCAGCGATGAGACCCGGGCCGGGGTCGGCGCCTGACCCGCCACCGAAGCCCGAGTGAGGAGGGGCCCGCGGCCGACCGCCGCGGGCCCCTCCCGCCTTCTCCCGCACGCTTGCCTCCGCCTTTCACCCCGCCTTCTTCTCCACCTTCTTCTCCGTCCTTCCGCAGGGCCGTCGCTGCGGAGGCGCTCACAGCACGGTGAAGCTGGTCTTGACCCGGTCGTAGACCGTGAGGGCCCGGTCCTCGATGTCCTGGTGGTACCAGGTGTTGATCTGGTACGACTTCCCGTCGGCGTCGAAGCCGAGCAGCCGCGCGTGCCAGCTCACGCCCTCGAGCGTGAAGGTGTACTCCCAGACGACCGCGGTCCGGCCGCGGAACGTCGTCTGCGCCAGCCGGATCTTCCGGTAGTCCCGCCCCTGGCGGGCGTTCCGCTCGGAGGTCGTCCAGGTGTCCAGGAGATTCCCCTTGGCGATGGACGACTTGGCCGCCAGTTCCTGGGTGCCGTCGGGCGAGGTGTAGTGCACCTCTGAACCGGTCTGCGGATCGCGCCGCCAGCCCTTGGGCGTCGCCCAGGCGTAGCCGCCGGCTTCGCGGTGCGCTCCCGGCGGAAGACTGGGCGGGCGTGAGGTGCCCTCGACCGTGGGGGCCGGGGACGAGGGGCCTCCGGTGCCGGAGGCAGTCGACGCGGACGAGCCCGTCGCGGCACCCGTGCCGCCGGGCGATCCGCCGGTCATGCCCACGACCGCCCAGGCGAGGGCTCCCGCCGCGACGACCCCGGCGGCGGCGAATCCGATGCGACGCCGGACACGGAACCTGCTCCGATCCCGATCCCGGTCCCGGTCCTGGTCTTGGTCTTGGTCCCGGTCCTGGCCCTGATCGCGGCTCCGGCTCGGGCCCTGGCTCTCGCCCTGCCCCTGCCTCTGTCCCTGGTCAGGACTCCGGCTCCGGGTGCCCGCGGAACCGGACGGTACGGCGGGATCCGGGAGTTCGTCCGGCGCCCGCACCACGGGCACGGGTGTCGTGGGCCGTCGGGAGGGAACGCCCGAGCCGGGCTCCGCGCGCGGTCCGGAGGCGACTTCGGTGGAGGCATTGGCGGCAGCCGGTGGACCGGGGTCCCGGGCGGCGGCTTCCCTTCCGGGGCGGGACCCTCGTCCGGGTTCGGATCCTGGTCCTTGGGCTGGTCCTTGGGCTGGCCCGAGTCGCGGGTCCGATCCGGGTCGCGGGTCCGGGGTGGATACGGCGGCGGGGTCCGTGACGGTCGTGGGTTCGCGGCGGCGCAGGTCGCTCGTCTCGTCGCGCCGTTCGTGCGCGGTCCCGTGCCCGGAGGTGGCGGCCACCTCGTGCTCGGGCGACACGACTGTCGGTGGTCCGGCAGGGCTCGGAGTGCTCGTGCCCCGTGGGCCGACCAACTCCGCGAGTGCCGCCTCCAGTTCCTCCAGACCGGGCCGCGCGGTCGGGTCCTTCTCCAGAAGGGCGGCCAGGATCTCCCGCAACCCGGCTGCCCCGGAGGGGAGTTCGGGCTCCTCGTAGAGAACGGCGTGCAGCGTCGCGAGGGTCGTGGAACGGGAGAACGGGGAGCGCCCGCCGAGGGCCGCACAGAGCGTGGCCCCGAGGGACCACACGTCGGAGGGCGGGCCCTGCGGGCGGCCGGAGATCCGCTCGGGCGCCATGTAGTCGGGGGAACCGACCAGCATGCCGGCCATGGTGAGCGCCTCGGCGTCCTGAAGCGCGGCGATGCCGAAGTCGGTGAGGACGACACGGTTCCGTCCGGTGCCCTCGATCAGTACGTTGCCCGGCTTGATGTCGCGGTGCAGCACACCCTGGGCGTGCACCTGCCGCAGTGCCCCGACCAGTTCGAGGCCGACGCGGGCCGCCTCGCGCGTGTCCAGCGGCCCGCCCTCGACCACCATTCGTTCAAGTGAGCGGCCGGCGACGAGTTCCATGACGATCCACAGCCGCTCGCCCGCGTCCACGACGTCATAGACGCGGACGACGCCCGGGTGGTCGATCCGGGCCGTCGCCCTCGCTTCGCGCAGGGTGCGTTCCCGGCGGGTTCGGGTGTCCTCCGGATCAAGTCCGTCTATGCGCATTTCCTTGACCGCGACCTGCCGGTCGAGCATTTCGTCGGCGGCTCGCCACACCCGCCCCATTCCCCCCTGCCCAATACTCTCGACCAGCCGATAACGTCCGGTCACCAATAATCCCGGAACACCACCCTGGACATTCGCCGACAATCCCTGCACCCCCTCAACAGCAATCACCATCGCCCGTCACAACGGAACCACAATGGTCACACTTCGGGCCGTACCAGCATAGTGCGGAGAAATCTTGTGGTACCTCTTCAAGTACTGCGAATTCAGGCGCAGCCAAGGGGGGCGAACATGAGTTCTCGTCGGACGGCCACCATTACGGGATCCCTGCTCACGGCATGCTTCTCGACCGTGATGATTCTTTCCTACTCCGCCACGGCGGACGACGGGGGACCGGGGAGCGGCAAGGGCGGAAAGGCGGTGGACGAAGCTCCTGCGGGCGTGAAGGTGACCACGCTGCTGCCGGAGAAGATCTCGGTCGACAACAGTACTCAAAAGACGGCTGTCACCGCCACGGTGAAGAACGAGGGAACCGAGGAGAGCGGCGATATCAGGCTACTGGTGGTCGGATTCGAAGGCCTGAAGGTCAAGAACGTCAAAGGCTGCACCGCCATGACCGAAAAGAATCTCCCGAAGGGGTCGAACAGCGGTTTCATCTGTTCCACGGGGAATCTCGCGGCGGGTGAATCGAAATCGTACGACGTCGAGGCGACGTTCGATCTGAGCAGGACCGGCAGGATCTGTCTCCCGGTCCAGACGGGCGACGGGAAGAAGACGTACTGGCAGCAGGGCCCGGTCCCGTTCGGTACGACGAATCCGTCCCCGAACGCCCCGGCGACCCCGCTGTTGCTGGGCACCGACAACAAGCCGGTGGCACCGGGTGGCGACCGGCTGCCGAAGACCGGTCCCGGAACCGAGGCCGTGCCGCTCGGCATGGCGGGCGCGGCGCTGATGTCGGCCGGAGCGGCGGGGCTGTGGTGGGCCGGCCGCAGGCCGCGGCGGGAAGACTGACCTCCGGGCGCGGTACGCGCCGGAACGCGCGAAGGCCCGTCGGGTCCGGTCGGAAACCGGCCCGGCGGGCCTCGTACGCGCGGCCGCCGCGTCTCGGACGCCAGCGTCGGGCGGGCGGTGACGTCAGCCGACGGGCGGGTGACGTCATGGCCGGTGAGGGCGTCGCCTCACCGGCGTGGACGTCACTTCTTGTCGACGAGCTTCCACGCGGCGGGCAGGATGCCCATCGCCAGGGCGGCCTTGAGGGCGTCGCCGATCAGGAACGGGGTGAGGCCCGCCGCGAGGGCCGCGCTCGCCGACATGCCGGTGGCCATGCCCAGGTAGGGGACACCGACCACGTAGATGATCGCCTCGCCGAGCAGCATCGTGCCCGCCATGCGCAGCACGGAGCGGTCGGCGCCGCGGCGCGCCAGGGCACCCACGACGGTCGACGCGAGCAGCATGCCGAGGATGTAGCCGAAGGACGGCGCCGAGGCACCGGAGCTGCCCTGCGCGAACCACGGGACGCCGGCCATGCCCACGAGCGCGTACATCGCGAGCGAGAGGAAGCCGCGGCGCGCGCCGAGCGCCGTGCCGACGAGCAGCGCGGCGAAGGTCTGGCCGGTCACCGGCACCGGGGAACCGGGGACGGGCAGCGAGATCTGGGCGGCGAGCCCGGTGAGTGCGGCACCGCCGAGCACGAGGGCGGCGTCACGGACGCGGGAGGCCGGAAGAAGGTCGGCGAGGACCTCGCCGGGTCGGGAGGGCGTGGCGACAGCGGTGCTCATGAGGACTCCGGCGAACAGGGGTTACCCCCTCGGCCCATGGAGAGCCCGGGGGGAGGACGGGTGGGAACACGGCGACGCTATCCCAGGGGCTCACGGGTGATCACCGTCAGCGATCGACAAAGCGCGGATCCGGGGCTTGGTGGGCTCCTTACAAAGAGTGCCCGGTACACCTGCCCGAAGGTGATGCTGGTCACTGAGGTGAAGTCGTTTTCGCTACGGAGCTGTTCGGGGCGGGGACTGTGGAGACTCACCAAAGGCCGCAGCGAGCGTCACGTCGTCGGGCGGGCGGAGTGTCCGGTCCTTGGGCGTTCCTGGCGGGTCCCCCGGCCGACCCCTACCCTTCACCCCATGGTTCCCCAGGCCCTGAACTTCGCGTCGCGTCGCTATGTCGACCTGCGACGCCAGGGCACTGCCACCTGTCGCCGCCCCTCCTGAGGCGGGACGGAGCCGATCCGGCCCGCCGGGACGAGACCACAGCGGACCACACCAGGCGCATGCCGCACCCGTTGCGGCGTGGCGTACGTGACGGCGCTCGGCCGGACCAGCTCCCGAGGAAGAACTCCATGGCCAGTACGGTGGCACCTCCTTCCACATTCACTCCCTCTCCCTCCCCTTCCCCCTCCCCCGTCCTCGACCGGCGCCGGGCGAGCGCCAGCGTGATCCTGCGGTCGGTGCTGGAGCACGGGCCGATCGCGCGCAGCACCATCTCCCGGCTGACCGGGCTCTCCCCGGCGTCGGTGACCGACTACTGCGCCCGGTTCACCGAGCGGGGCCTGATCCGGGAGGCCGCCGCACCCCGGCGGTCGGGCGGGGTCGGGCGGCCGCATCTCCCGGTCGACCTGGACCACTCCCGTTTCGTGGTCGGCGGGGTGCACGTGGCCGTGCCGTACACGACCGTCGCGCTGCTCGACCTGCGCGGACGGGTTCTCGCCGAGAGGCGTCTGCGGCACGACCGCACCGAGCCGGGCCTCGTTCTCGCGAACGCCGCCGCCGCCATCACCTCTCTCCTCGCCGGTGTCCCCGGCCGTTCCGCCCTCGGCATCGGGGTGGCGGCCGGGGGCTGGGTGGACCCGGACTCGGGGACGATCGTGGAGCACCCGCTGCTGGGCTGGCGTGACGTGGCCGTCCGGGAGGCCGTCGGCGCGCTCACGGGGCTTCCGGTCCATGTGGACGGCCACGCGCGGGCGTTGGTCAACGGGGAGCGGCTGTTCGGGCGGGCCAGGGGCAGCCGGAGCGTGCTGCATCTCTTCGTCGGCAACGTGGTGGACGCCGCCTTCGCCACCCACGACCAGGTGCACTACGGACCTCGCTCGCAGGCCGGCTCGATCGCCCATCTGCCCCTGACGGGCGGGTCGGAGCGATGCGACTGCGGCCGGACGGGGTGCCTCCAGGCCGAGCTGAGCGAACGGACGCTGTGCCGGCGGGCCCGGGAGCTCGGTGTCACGGACGGCTCGAATCCGATGCACGTGGTCGCCGCGGCGGCCTCCGGCGATCCGCTGGCCGTGGGACTGCTGACGGAGCGGTCCCGGATGGTCGGGCGGGCGGCGGGGCTGCTGCTCGACGTCCTCAATCCGGAGACGGTCGTCGTCACCGAGATAGGGGCCATGCACCGGGAGGACTGCCTCGGCGCGCTGCGCGAGGCGGTGGGACCGGAGCGGGCGTCCGCGGTCGTCCCCACCAGCTTCCCCGATTCGGTGCTCGCCGTGGCGGGCGGGTCGGTCGTTCTCGACGTCCTGTACCGCGATCCGCTGGGCTCTCCGGACTTCTCCGGGCCGCTCACCGGGCGTTAATTAATTCAGAAAGTCGCAAAGTTGACAGGGCTCGTTCCGGGACAGGAGCATCATGGGCATGAGCAGCGCGCGGGTGCAGGTTCCGCTCACCAAGTGCCGTGTGGTCGACCTGATGCGGGTCGCACGCACACGTTGTTGCTGACCCCTTGTCGCTGACCGGTCGCCGCTGACGCTTCGTCACCGGCATCGTGGTCACCGATCCTCCGAGACGCCGATCCGCTGACGCGCTGATCCGTCGACCGGCCGGTCCCTTCTCCGGCTGACCTCTTCTCCGACTGGTCCGCCGCAGCGCCCGGGTGTGCTCCGCGGCCTTCGACCCGAGGGTCTCCCGGCCGTCGTCACGCGTTCACGCGTCACACCGCCCCGCCAAGGGCCGGCCGGCCGACATCCTCCGTCGCGCGGGCCGTCCGGCCGTCGTCGCCTCGGTCACCCGTCTCCTCCACCACGCCACCGGCGTGTGTCCTTTCGGCGCGCCTGCATCCCTTCCGGCTTCGCCCTGCCCGGAACTTCGCGCGCTCTCCCGTCACCTGGAATCTCCGGAGTCCTTCCATGCCACCACTGTCCGCACGGTCAACGCGCCCCTCCTCGCCCCTGTCCGCGTCCGGTGTCGACCGGCGCGTGTTCCTGTCCTCCCTCATCGGTGTCGCGGCGGCGGCCGGACTGAGCGGATGCGCCGGTGCCAGTGCGGCCGGCAGCCGGTCCCAGGGGGACCTGTCGGCGCCCCTGTCCGACAAGGTGCCGCGGGGCACCAAGCTCTCGATCGCCTCGTACCAAGGCGTCCAGGAACTCCAGTTCAAGCTGGCGGGGTTGGCCGATCTGCCGTTCGCCGTCTCCGACTGGGTGAACATCGGCGCCGGACCCGATGTCATCAACGCCTTCCGCTCCAAGTCCCTGGACATCGGCAACAACGCGGGCATCCCGCCGATCCAGGCGCACTTCCAGGGTTTCGACGCGAAGATCGTCGCGATCAACATCACCCGCAAGCCCAACTACCTGTTCGCCACCAAGCCCGGCAGCGACATCCGGGACGTGCGCGGGTTCAAGGGGAAGAAGCTCGCCTTCTCCCAGGGCCAGGCGCAGGGAGTCGTGCTGCTGCGCGCCCTGAAGCAGGCCGGCCTCGCCTACGACGACGTGAACCTCGTACCGCTGACCAGCAACCAGTTCCTCACCGCGCTCCAGGCGGGCCAGGTGGACATCGCCCCGCTCGCCAACAGCCAGGTGCCGGCCTATCTCAAGCAGTACGGGTCCAAGGGCGCCCACACCATCGCCACCGACGTGGTGGACCTGCTCAACCTGCTCTGGGCGCCGTCGTCGGTGCTGGCCGACCACGCGAAGGCGGCCGCGGTCGCCGCGTACATCCCGCGCTGGGCCAAGGGCCAGGTGTGGACGTACGAGCACCCCGACGCCTGGAACGAGGAGTTCTACGTCAAGACGCAGAACCTGACGCTCGCCCAGGCCCAGTCGATCACCGAGCTCGCCAACAAGCCGTTGTTCCCGCCGAGTTGGGACGAGGCCGTCAAGTGGGAGCAGGAGACCGCCGATCTGCTGGCGGAGGGCGGCTTCGTGAAGGGGTTCAAGGTCGACTCGCTCTTCGACCGGCGCTTCGAGGACATCGCGGCCAAGGCCGTGACCGCGGAATACCGGAGGTGACGGCCATGACGACCAGAATCACGACCACGGACCGGACCTCGACCGGGGCCCCACATCCCTCACCGCCGACCGGGACCACCCTCCCCTCAGCTCCGACCGCGGTCACGGACGACCCCGCGACCGACGCCGGAACCGGCACCGGATCGCCGCCGGCCACCGCTTCGGCCGTACCGGACAGGACGGAGGCGGTCGAGGCGAACGCCGTCGACGGGGCCGTAACCGGCGGTCGCCGGTTCCGGCGGGCTCCCCGTGCCCGGCGCCGCGGTCTCGCGCCCGGCAAGCGGCTGCCGGCCTCCCGGCTCATCGGTCCGGCGCTGTTCCTCGCCCTGTGGGCCGTGGCGTCCGCCGCGGGACAACTGGATCCCGGCGCGATCCCCGCGCCCTGGACGGTGCTGAAGACCACCGGTCATCTGTGGACCGACGGCACGCTGCCCACCGACGTGCTGACGTCCCTGGAGCGCGCGGGATACGGCTTCGCGTTCGGCCTGACCGCCGGCGTCCTGCTCGCCCTCGCGTCCGGGCTCAGCCGGGTCGGCGAGGCGCTGATCGACGGGACCGTGCAGCTCAACCGGGCGATCCCGACCCTCGGTCTGATCCCGCTGTTCATCCTCTGGCTGGGCATCGGCGAGACCTTCAAGATCGCGATCATCGCCATCGTCGTCTACATCCCGATCTATCTGAACCTGCACTCCGCCCTGTCGGGCATCGATCACCGGTTCGTGGAACTCGCGGAGGTCCAGGGGCTGTCGCGGCTCCGTTTCGTCCGGGAGATCGTGATCCCCGGCGCGCTGCCCGGCTTCTTCGTCGGGCTGCGGCTCGGCGTGACCGGCTCCTGGCTCTCCCTGGTCGTCCTGGAGCAGATCAACGCCACCAGCGGCCTCGGCTACATGATGTTCCAGGCCCAGAACTACGGCCGGACCGACATCATCCTCGTCGGCCTGCTGATCTACGGCATCTTCGGTCTCATCTCCGACAGCGCGGTTCGTATCGTCGAACGAAAGGTGCTGTCGTGGCGACGCACACTCAGCAGCTGACCCGCTCCCACACGGTCCGGCTGCGCGGGCTCACCCGGTCGTTCGAGGGCCGCACGGTGCTCGACCACGTCGACCTCGACCTCCCGGCGGGCCAGTTCACCGCCCTGCTGGGCCACAGCGGCT
Organism: Streptomyces sp. NBC_00659; assembly: GCF_036226925.1. Taxonomy (NCBI): domain Bacteria; kingdom Bacillati; phylum Actinomycetota; class Actinomycetes; order Kitasatosporales; family Streptomycetaceae; genus Streptomyces; species Streptomyces sp. NBC_00659. The sequence continues at coordinate 3,579,310 of NZ_CP109031.1, forward strand.
CCGGCAAGAGCACGCTGCTGCGCGCCATCGCCGGCCTCGACCACGGCGTGGCCGGGAGCGGGGAACTCACCGCCCCGGAGCGGGTGTCCGTCGTCTTCCAGGACTCCCGGCTGCTGCCGTGGCGCCGCGTCCTCGACAACGTCCTGCTGGGCGCGGACGGCCGGGAGGCCGCGGACAAGGGCCGCTCCGCCCTCGCCGAGGTGGGACTCGCGGGGCGCGAACGGGCCTGGCCCAACGAGCTCTCCGGCGGCGAGGCCCAGCGCGCCGCCCTGGCCCGCTCGCTCGTCCGGGAACCCGAACTGCTGCTGGCCGACGAGCCGTTCGGGGCGCTGGACGCGCTCACCCGGATCCGTATGCATGTGCTGCTGCGCGAACTGTGGGAGCGACACCGGCCCTCCGTGCTGCTCGTCACGCACGACGTGGACGAGGCGATCGTGCTGGCCGACCGGGTGCTCGTGCTCGACCACGGCCGCATCGGCGTCGACCTGTCCATCGACCGCCCGCACCCCCGCTCGTACCGCGATCCGCTGCTCGGCGCCTACCGCGAGCGGCTGCTGAACGCCCTCGGGGTCACCGAGGACGTGACAGGGACCGCGGCGAGGACGGAACCCGGGGCGGCGGCGGCACACACCGCGGCCGAACCGGAAACGACGGCGGACGGCGGCGGCGGGCACGGCGTGTCCGCGCACCAGAAGGAGAAGCACCTGTGACCAGCCCTCGCCGGCTCCATCTCAACGCCTTCCTGATGAACACCGGCCATCACGAGGCCTCCTGGCGGCTCCCGGAGAGCGACCCGTACGCCCATGTCGAGACGGCCCACTACGTGCGTCTCGCGCGGATCGCCGAACGCGGCACCTTCGACTCCCTCTTCCTCGCCGACGGCCCGGTCCTCTTCAACAGCGTGGGCCAGCGCCCGTCCGGGGCGCTCGAACCCATCACCCTGCTCACCGCGCTGGCCACCGCGACCGAGCACATCGGCCTGATCGCCACCGCCTCCACGTCCTACAACTCCCCCTACAACCTGGCCCGCAGACTCGCCTCCCTCGATCACATCAGCGGTGGCCGAGCGGGCTGGAACATCGTGACCACGGCGGGCGCGGAGGCCGCCCGCAACTTCGGTCTCGACGACGAGCCCGCGCACGCCACCCGCTACGAGCGCGCCGCCGAGTTCCTGGACGTGGCGCTCAAGCTCTGGGACAGCTGGGAGGACGACCTCGTCGTCGCCGACAAGACGGCGGGAGTCTGGGGCGACCCCGGCAAGATCCATCCCGCGCGGCACAAGGGGACGTACTTCAGTGTGGAGGGCGCCCTCAACGTGCCCCGCACACCGCAGGGTCACCCGCTTCTCGTGCAGGCGGGCTCCTCGGAGAACGGCAAACGGTTCGCGGCCCGGTACGCGGAAGCGGTGTTCACCGCCCAGCAGACCCTCGCGGACGCCCAGGACTTCTACGCCGACCTCAAGTCCCGTACCGAGCGGGCCGGCCGGAACCCGGACCACCTCAAGGTTCTGCCCGGCATCGTCCCGGTCATCGGCTCGACCGAGGCGGAGGCGCTCGCCCACGAGCGGGTCCTGGAGGACCACATCGTGTACGAGCACGGGGTGAACCGTCTGGAGCACCTGCTCCACCTGGAGCCGGGGACCCTCCGTCTCGACGCGCGACTGCCCGCCGACCTGCCGCCGGAGAGCGCGATCGAGGGGGCCAAGAGCCGCTACACCCTCGTCGTGGAGCTCGCCCGGCGCGAGCGGCTCACCGTCCGCGAACTGATCGGCCGGCTCGGCGGCGGGCGGGGCCATCTGACCTTCGCCGGCACACCCGAGCAGGTCGCCGACGCGATCGAGGAGTGGTTCCGCGGCGGCGCCGCCGACGGATTCAACATCATGCCGGCCGTACTGCCGTCGGGGCTCGACCTCTTCGTGGACCACGTGGTGCCGATCCTGCGCGACCGGGGTCTGCTCCGCCGGGAGTACGGGCCCCGGCAGACCCTGCGGGAACGCTACGGGCTTCCGCGCCCTGCCAACCGGTACGCGACACCGACCACGACGGCGACGGCGGCCACGCTCCCCGCACCCGCGATCGCCCTCGCCTGACCCCGCTCACACCTGCCCGAACCGCCGAACCGAGAGGACCCGTACCCATGTCCGACATCGAGATCCAGAAGGTCACCGCACACATCGGTGCCCGTGTCCTGGGCGTCGACATCTCCAAGCCCCTGGACGACATCACCGCCGCCGCCCTGCGCACCGCCCTCAACGAGCACAAGGCGCTGGTCTTCGACGACGTCGACCTGGACGACGAGGGCCAGCAGGCCTTCGCCCGCCACTTCGGCGACCTCACCACCGCGCACCCCACCGTGCCCGCCGTCGACGGCGCCCCGAACGTGCTGCCCGTCGACAGCGAGCGGGGCCGCGCCAATCACTGGCACACCGACGTGACCTTCGTCCTCAACCCGCCGCAGGCCAGCACCCTGCGCAGCATCACCGTCCCGCCGTACGGAGGCGAGACGCTCATCGCCAACTCCGCGGCTGCCTACCGCGATCTGCCCGAACCGCTCCGCGCCTTCGCCGACACCCTGTGGGCCGAGCACACCAACGACTACGACTACGCGGTGCCGGACGAGAACATCGACGAGGAACAGGCCGCGCAGCGCGCCCAGTTCACGTCCATCAAGTTCCGCACCGTGCACCCGGTCGTCCGGGTGCACCCGCTGACCGGTGAACGCGGCCTGTTCATCGGCGGGTTCGCGCAGCGGATCGCCGGGCTGTCGGTGGGCGAGTCCCGCAAGATCCTCGACCTGCTCCAGGCGTACGTCACCCGGCCCGAGAACGTCCTGCGCTGGCGCTGGTCCCCGAACCAGCTCGTCCTGTTCGACAACCGGATCACCCAGCACTACGCGATCGACAACTACGACAACCTGCCGCGCCGTCTGCACCGAGTGACGGTCGCCGGTGACGTGCCGGTCGGCATCGAGGGCAAGGAGAGCCACTCGATCACGGGCGATGCCTCGCACTACACATCGGTGGCCGGGTGACGCCGTCCCGGCTCATGTGACGGGCGACGACGGCCCCCGCGCGAATCCCTCGCGCGGGGGCCGTCCCGTCAGATCCCGCACGGCACGTTGAACGAGAGCAGGGCGGCCGACCCGTCCTCCACCCGGAGTTCGGTGACCGCCGCGTTGCGCAGGCTCGGCAGGACGCGGCGGTACTCGCCCAGCGGGATGGACAGCGCGGTGCACAGCACCAGGCGCAGCAGGCTGTTGTGGGCGACGACCAGCACGCGTTCGCCGGGGTGGATCTCGGCGATGCGGCGCAGAGCGCGGGTGCCCCGGGCCGCCGCCGCGCGCGGATCCTCCGCCTCGGGAAACGGGTAGGACACCGGATCGGCGCGGTACGCCTTGGCCCGGACGGGGTTCTCCAGCTCGAACTCGGCGAACGTGCGGCCCTCCAGGACCCCGAAGTCGCATTCGCGCAGGCCCGGTTCACGCCGGGGGGCCAGCCCGAGGGCTTGGCACGCGGGCTCGGCGGTGGCGACGGCACGGGACATGGTCGAGGTCCAGATCGCGTCGACGGGGTGCGCGGCGGCCCAGCGGCCGAGGGCCTCCGCCTGGGCGCGGCCCTCCTCGGTGAGGCCGACGTCGCTCACTCCGGCGTAGCGTTTTTCCGCGTTCCAGACGGTCTGCCCGTGCCGGGCCAGGAGGAGGGTCGTACTGCGGCTCGTTGTACTCATGAGGCCGCAGTATCCAGGTCGGGCCGGGCCCCGGGGGTGCGCCACGGAAAGTCCCGGGCCCGGTGACGGGACACGACGCGTCCCGTCACCGGGCCCGGTCCGCGCGGGACCGGGCCGGACCCGGGGTCCGGCCCTGCCCGGGCGCGGTGTCGGCGGTGCCTACAGGTTGCTGAAGTCCGGTCCCGCCGTACGGGTGCGCTTGATCTCGTAGAAGCCCGGTACCGAGGCGACCATGAGCGTGCCGTCCCAGAGCTTGGCGGCGTCCTCGCCCTTGGGGGTCGGGGTGACGACCGGGCCGAAGAAGGCGAGCTGCTCGCCGTCGGAGCCGGGGACGGCGATGACCGGGGTACCGACGTCCTGGCCGACCTTCTCGATGCCCTCCTTGTGGGAGGCGCGCAGCTCGGCGTCGAACTCGAAGTCCGCCTGGTCGGCGTAGTCGATCAGGTCGGCGGGAAGTCCGACCTCCTCGAGGGCGCCGGCTATGGCCTCCTTGGTCGGGCCCGTGCCGTCGTTGTGGAAGCGGGTGCCGAGCGCGGTGTACAGCGGGCCGAGGACGTCGTCGCCGTGCTTCTGCCAGGCGGCGGTGACCACCCGGACCGACTCCCACGCCGTGGTCGTGAGCATCTCGCGGTACTGGTCGGGAAGCTCGTCGAGCTTGGGCTCGTTCAGTACCGCGAGGCTCATGATGTGCCAGCGGACCTCGATGTCGCGGACCTTCTCCACTTCCAGCACCCAGCGCGAGGTCATCCAGGCCCAGGGGCACAGCGGGTCGAACCAGAAGTCGACGGGGGTCTTGCCGGTACTGGTCTGAGCGGTCTGCTCGGGCATGGCTCTCCTCGGAATGCGGTGTTTCCCTTGGCAACACCGGCACTCGCCCACCCCATTCCCGCGTGTCTGTGCGATTCCGACGGGTCCTAGGGATTCCCCTGTGTCTGCGCCGTCGCAGCGTCCGCCGTAAGGAGCACATGGCAGGATCGGCCCTGTTCGCACATGTCTATGACGCCATGAGGGAGTGCAGTCGTGCCCGGAGAGAATCTGTCCCGCGACGAGGCCCAGGAGCGGGCGGCACTGCTGTCCGTCGACAGCTACGACGTCTTCCTCGACCTGCGCTCGGCCGTCGGGGAGCCGGAGCCCGGCGCGGCGGCCGGCGAGCCCCGCACCTTCCGCTCGGTCACCACGCTCCGCTTCCGCTGCGTCGAGCCGGGCGCGGCGAGCTTCGCGGACCTGATCGCGCCGAGTGTGACGGCCGTCTCGCTCAACGGCAGGGACCTCGACCCCGGTGAGGTGTTCGACGGCTCCCGGATCCGGCTGGAGGACCTCGCCGCCGAGAACGAGCTCGTCGTGGACGCGCAGTGCGCCTACTCCCGCACCGGCGAGGGCATGCACCGCTTCGTCGACCCCGAGGACGGCGAGGTGTACCTGTACACGCAGTACGAGCCCGCCGACTCGCGGCGCGTCTTCGCCAACTTCGAGCAGCCCGACCTCAAGGCGCCGTTCCGTTTCGAGGTGCGGGCCCCCGAGGGCTGGACGGTCTGGAGCAACGGCGTCGGCGAACTCACGGACGGCGTGTGGAAGTTCGCCGAGACGAAGCCGATCTCCACGTACATCACGGCGGTCGTGGCGGGCCCGTACCACTATGTGACGGACTCCTACTCCCGCACCTTCGACGACGGTACGACGCTGGAGATCCCCCTCGGCGCGATGTGCCGCAAGGGCCTGGCCCCCCACTTCGACGCCGACGACGTGTTCCTGGTGACCAAGCAGGGGCTGGACTTCTTCCACGACCACTTCGACTACCCGTACCCGTTCGGGAAGTACGACCAGGCGTTCGTGCCCGAGTACAACCTCGGCGCGATGGAGAACCCGGGTCTCGTCACCTTCCGCGAGGAGTACATCTTCCGCGGCAAGGTGACGCAGACGTCGTACGAGGCCCGGGCGAACGTCATCCTGCACGAGATGGCGCACATGTGGTTCGGCGACCTGGTCACCATGGTCTGGTGGGACGACCTGTGGCTGAAGGAGTCCTTCGCCGACTTCATGGGGACGTTCGCGAACGTCGGCGCGACCCGTTTCACCGACGCCTGGATCACGTTCGCCAACCGCCGCAAGGCCTGGGCCTACCGCGCGGACCAACTGCCCTCCACCCACCCGATCACGGCCGACATCCGCGACCTGCAGGACGCCAAGCTGAACTTCGACGGCATCACCTACGCCAAGGGCGCCTCGGTCCTGAAGCAGCTGGTGGCGTACGTCGGGCAGGACGCCTTCCTGGAGGGCGCCCGCCGCTACTTCAAGCGGAACGCGTACGGGAACACCCGCCTCGGCGATCTGCTGTCGGCCCTGGAGGAGACGAGCGGACGGGACATGGCCGCCTGGTCCCGGTCCTGGCTCCAGACCGCGGGCGTCAACTCCCTGACCCCGCAGGTGCTCCTGGACGCGGAGGGACGCGTCGCCGAGCTGGCGGTGCTCCAGGAGGCGCCCGAGTCGCACCCCGAACTGCGCCCGCACCGCGTGGCCGTGGGCCTGTACCGCCGCGAGGACGGCGATGGTCCGCTCGTGCGGTACGCGCGCGCCGAGGTGGACGTCGACGGGCCGCGCACGGTCGTCGCCGAGCTGGCGGGCGCGGAAGCCCCGGCGCTCGTCCTCGTCAACGACGACGACCTCACGTACTGCAAGATCCGCTTCGACGAGGGCTCGCTCGCCACGCTGCGCGACGCGCTCGGCGAGATCACGGACCCGCTCGCGCGGGCGCTGTGCTGGTCGGCGCTGTGGAACCTCACGCGCGACGCGATCGTGCCCGCCAGGGACTTCATCGCCCTGGTGCTGCGGTTCGCGGGCCGCGAGTCCGACATCGGCGTCCTGCAGATGCTGCACGCCTGGGCGAACTCCGCGCTCGTCAACTACGCGGCGCCCGACTGGCGCGAGCAGGGCGAGGCGCTGCTCGCCGAGGGCGCGCTGAAGGAGCTGCGGCTGGCCGAGCCGGGCGGCCAGCACCAGCTCGCCTGGGCCCGTTTCTTCGCCGCCGTCGCATCGAGCGAGACCGATCTCCAGCTGCTCCAGGGCCTGCTGGAGGGGACGGCGAAGATCGACGGCCTCGAGGTCGACCAGGAGCTGCGCTGGGCGTTCCTGGAGCCGCTGGCCGCGCGGGGCGTGGCCGACGAGTCCGTCCTCGCCGCCGAACTCGCCCGTGACGACACGGCGTCCGGCAAGCGGCACCAGGTCCGCTGCCTGGCCGCCCGGCCCTCCGCGGCGGTCAAGGCCCAGGCCTGGGCGGCCGTCGTGGAATCCGACGCGTTGTCCAACGCCCTCGTCGAGGCGACCATCTCCGGCTTCGCCCGGCCGTCCCGGCGGGACCTGCTGGCGCCGTACGCCGCCAAGTACTTCGCCGCCATCGACCGCGTCTGGGCGGAGCGCTCCATCCAGATCGGCATGGACGTGGTCAGGGGCCTGTTCCCCGCGCTCCAGGACTCCCCGGAGACCCTGGCGGAGACGGACGCCTGGCTCGCGGCGCACGAGGACGCGCCGCCGGCGCTGCGCCGGCTGGTGCTGGAGTCCCGGGACGATCTGGCGCGGGCACTGCGGGGGCAGGCCTGCGACATCGCCGCCGCGGGCTGATCACCCGCACCACGCGGACCACACCGCGGAGGTCGCCGGCGCCACGGCGTCCGGTGCCCTCCGCGGTGGCATGTTTGGTGCTCTCCGCGGTGGCATGTCCGGCGCCCTCCGCCGTGGGCACGTCCGGCATCCTTCGCGGTGGGCACGTCCGGTGCTCTTCGCGGTGGGCGGTGGGCAGTGGGCTGATCCGATGCGCACACTGGTTACGAAATGCATGTATTCAGACCCGTGACCCGTACTGATCCGCCTCCGGACCAGCGCCTTTCGGCAGTCGAACATCCGCACCAGAAGGCGCATTTGTCCCGATTCGTCGACGAGCGGGTAACAGCGGTTAGAAGACGGCTCCCCGGCGGAAGACCCCGGACCATGAGCCACCGCACCCCCGACTCCCCCCGCACCCTGCGCCACTCGTCCCCCGTACGGCACCGGATCCTGACCACCGCCCAGTTACGCGACCGCCAGGTGACGGCCGCGGACGTCAACGAGCGGTGCCGGCCCGGCGGCCCCTGGCAGCGGATCCTTCCCGGCGTCTTCCTTCTGCGTCCCGGCCCTCCCACGCCCGAGGAGCGGCTGCACGCGGCGCTGCTCTACACCGCGCGTCCCCCCTCCGCCCGCACGGCACCCCGCGTCCCCGTCCAGCCGGGCTCCGAGGAACCGCGCGACGACCGGCCCTGGGCGGACGCGCTGATCACCGGTCTGGCGGCGCTGGCCCTGCACGGCTTCTCCTGTGTCCCGCCGTTGCCCTCCCTCGGCACGATCGACGTGCTCGTCCCCCGGCTGCGCCGGGTGCGCTCGACCGGCTGCGTCAGCATCGTGCGCACCACCGTGCTGCCGACGCCCACGTTCGTGGCCGGGGTCCCGGTCGCCGCCGTGCCCCGCGCGCTGGCCGACGCGGTCGCGGAGCTGACCGACGCGGAGGCCGTGCGCGAGCTGCTGGCGGAGGCGGTGCGCCGCGGCTACTGCGAACCGCGTTCGGTCGTGGAGGAACTGACGGCGGCCCGGCTGCTGGACCGCCCGCACGTGGTGGACGCCGTGGACTCACTGGTGGCGGAGGGCAGGGCGATCGCGGAGCACCGTCTGTACCGGATGGTCTTCGAGCACGGACTGCCCGACCCGGTCTGGAACGTCGACCTGCGGCTGCCCGGAGGCCCCCACCTCGGTGGCCTCGACGCGTACTGGCCCGAGCAGGCGGTGGCGGTCGAGCTGGTCACCCGGACCCCGCTCCAGGACGCGGACGCCCAGGGATCCGAGCAGGCCCGCAGGCGCGAGCACCTGGAGCGGCTGGGCATCACCGTCGTCCACGTCACTCCGCGGAAGCTCAGGGACGCGATGGAACAGCAGGCCACGATCGTACGGACCGCGCTCATGGCCGCGGACGACCGCGATCCGGCCGCGCATGTCGTGGTGCTGCCCCGGTCGTGACGGACAGGGCCGCGCCCGGAGGTGACGAACGAGGCCACGTGCCGTTCGGGAGGCCCACGTGCCGTTCGCGCGGGCCCGCTCCCGCGTTCCGGCGGCGTTGTCAGTGCCCCGATCTACTGTGGGGCGGGCAGGAGTTCCCCGTCCGGACACACCTGCCCTGACGAGCCGGACCAACGACAGGAGAGCGTGATGACGACCCTGCCCGAGCGCCCGAAGACAGCGCTGCTGGTGATCGACATGCAGCACGGAGCCGTGAACGGCACCCACGATCTCGAGGCCGTGATCGCGAACATCGGCACGCTCGTCGCCCGGGCCCGCGCCGAGGCGGTGCCGGTGATCTGGGTGCAGCACTCCGACGATCAGATGAAGTACGGCAGCGAGTCCTGGCAGTACGTGCCGGAGCTGGTCCGCGAGGACACGGAGCCCGTCGTCCACAAGAACTACGGCGACTCCTTCGAGGCCACCGATCTGGAGGACCTGCTCGCCGAGCGTGCGGTCGGCCATGTCGTGATCACCGGCGCCCAGACCGACATGTGCGTCCGCTCCACACTCCACAGCGCCTTCACCCGTGGGTACGACGTCACGCTGGTGGGCGACGCCCACACCACGGAGGACCTCACCGCGTACGGCGCCCCCACCCCGGCCGAGGTCGTCGCCCACACCAACCTGTACTGGAAGGAGCAGCGCGCGCCCGGCCGGCGCGGGGACACCGTCGAGACGGCGAAGGTGAGCTTCGCCGCCCGAGCCGCCGGCTAGAGCCGGTCGGACAGACCCTGGGACAGGCCCTGGGACGGGCTCCCGAACCGGTCCGGGGACGGGCTGGTCGCGGGCGGCCGCTTCCCGCAGAACTCCGCCTCGACGACGGCTTCGGCGTCGCCCGCCCAGTCGCCGTTGAGGTTGAAGGCGAGGGAATGGCGGCCGTCCGCGGTGGTGAGGGCCACGCTGGACGAGCCGTGGATGCCGCCGTCATGGCCCCAGAAACGGACGCCGCAGCTCAGTTCGCCCTCCAGGAGGCCGAGGCCGTAGCGCATGCCCGGGACGCCGTCGACGGCGACCGTCGTCCGCATCTCCCTGAGCTGCTCGCGCGGCAGGAGCCTGCCGCGCAGGAGTGCGGTGTAGAAGCGGTTCAGGTCGGAGCTGTCGGAGATCATCTCCCCCGCGGAGGAAGCCCAGGAGGGGTTCAGCGCGGTGACGTCGTAGGTCGGTCCCGTCGTGGTCTCGGCCAGTTTGGAGTACCCCCTGCTGCTGGGCGAAGGGAGCGTGACCCGGGTGCCCGGCAGCGAAGTGGCGTGCAGGCCGAGGGGCTTGATGATCCGGTCGCGGATCTGCGAGGCGTAGGAACGGCCGGTGACCTTCTCGATCACCATGCCGGCCAGGACGTAGTTGGTGTTGGAGTAGTTCCAGGACGTGCCCGGCGCGAAGTCCGGCTTGTGGGACAGGGCGACGGCGACGAGCTGTCCGGGGGGCAGTGTGTCGTAGCGGTGCCGGAGGAATCCGTCCCTGGTGAAATACGTGGCGCCGAAGCCGTCGTCGGCCGTGTAGTTGAAGATCCCGCTGGTGTGGTTGAGGAGTTGGCGGACGGTGATCCCGGTGCCGTCGTTGCCGTTGCCGCGCACCACGCCGGGCAGCCAGGTGTCCACGGTGTCGTCCAGGGACAGCCGTCCCTCGGCCTCGAGCTGGAGCAGGACGGTGGAGATGAACGTCTTGGTGATGCTGCCCACGCGGTAGCGGTCGGCCGTGGACCGCGGTGCACCGGTCCTCAGATCTCCGACGCCCGCGGTGGCCGACCAGGTGCCGTGCCGGTCCACGGCCGTCGCCGTCACCCCCGGCACACCGTCGTGCACGGCCGCTTCCAGTGCCTGCCGTGTCGGCGCGTGGCCGTCCTTCGTGGGCGCCGCCGCAGCGATGCCCGCCTGCGTCACCGCGATCCCCGCGGCGATCGCCCCCACCAGTGCCGTACGAACCCTCATGTCTTCCCCGTCTCGCTGTGGGACTCGGTCGACGGGAGGGACCCGAGGGCACGGCCGGCAGGTTGCCCGGGCCGCGCGGGTTGATCCCTTTTCAGCCCTTCTTCAGGATCAGCTCGGTGTTGCGGTCGCGTGAGGTGCCCGACAGGTCGGTGCGGGCGCCGGGGGCGTTGAAGGAGAGTTCGCGGTACAGCGCCGCGAGGCCCGTCTGGGTGAGGTCGGAGAAGTCCGTGGCGTGCGGGGCCGCGGACTCGATGAGGGTGGTGAACAGCGAGAGCGTGCCGTCCTTGTTGTCCACCAGCTCGATGACGCGGGCGAGCTGGGGGAAGTCGACGTGGGAGGCGGTGCCGATCTCCCAGAAGGAACGGTTGCCGGCGGCGGCGTGCGGGATGATCTCGTTCCTGTGGGTGTGGCCGTTCACCCAGGCCAGCGTGTTGCTGAAGCGGGCGAGCAGGGAGACGACCTCGCTGCCGCCGTGCCGCGCCTCGGCCGGGTGGGCGGGGTCGGCGTGGGTGTTGTGCATGCTCTTGCTGGTGTGATGGCTGAAGACGATGACGTACGAGTCCGCGTTGTCGCGCAGCGTCTTCTCCAGCCAGCGCAGCTGAGCCGTGCCGATGGAGCCCTGGTAGTGGCCGCCGGGGTCGGTGGTGTCCAGGCTGACGCCGATGACGTCCTCGGCGATCCGGAACGTGTAGTACTGGGTGCCCGCGGAGAGGTTCGCGGACGAGTAGCCGTGGCCGAACGGGCCCGGCCCGGTGTACGCCGGGTCGAGGTGCGCCTTGATGTACTCGGCGGGGGTGAACGGGGCGCGCTTCTCGTCGGGCGTGACCGAGCGCATCTCGCGGGCGTGCGCCCTGAGCAGGTCGTGGAACGCGGCGCCCTTGGGGCTGCTGCCGTTCTTGATGCTCTTGGCCAGCGTGGTGGCCTCCGCCGAGCCCAGTGACATCAGCTTCCTGCCGCCGACGGCGAACTCGGTGAGGTAGGAGTCGCCGCGTGATCCGTAGCAGCCGAGCGGGAGCGCGTCATGGTTGCCGACGGTGGAGTACCAGGGCAGCTTCAGGCCGGGGCTGCGCAGTTCGCGGATGGCCGCCTCCAGGAAGCCCTGGAGGCGCGGGAAGCCGAGCTGCTTGTCGGCGTCGCGCAGGGCGGCGTCGGGCTGCCAGTAGGTCTTCAGACCGCTGGCCTGGACGCCCTCGTAGTGCCGCGGGTCACCGCTGTTGGGGGTGATGCGGCCGCCGCTCATGACCTTCAGGAACCACTCCAGCTCCGTCTTGGAGTTGTTGTCGGTGTTGTCCCCGGTGGTCATGACGAAGCCCAGCGGGGTTCCGGTGGCGGGAGCTCCGTGCAGCGAGTTGACCCGCTCGATCAGGGAGACCGCGCCCGCGACGGTCAGCGCCTCCTGCGGGCGCCACGAGCTCTTGTTCTGGGAGCGCAGGTACTCCAGGCGCAGCGGGTGCTGGGCGTCGACCAGGTGCAGGTCGGTGAGCTGCACGAACGCGGCGAGCGCGGTGCGCCGGTCGGCTCGGCCCGTCTTGGCCGTGGCCAGTTCGTCGCGCACGACCCGCTTCCAGCCGGCGCCGTCACCGAGCCTGCGGTACCCGGTGGAGCCGGAGCGCGGGGTGGCGACGGAGCCCAGGGTCGTGCCGCGGGTGTACGGGGCGAGCGCGGCAGGTCCCTTCGGGCCGGTGGTGGCCGACCGGCCCTCGGCGTGGGCGCCGGAGCCGGCGGCGGGCGCCTGGGCGGCCGTCGCCGCCTGCGCCGGGGACTGGGGGCGCAGGGCCAGACCGATCCCCGCGGAGAGGGACACCGCTCCGGTGGCGGCCAGCAGGGTGCGGCGGTTGAGGGCGGGTACGGTGGCGACAGAGCGTATGCGCGGCATGGCGCGGTCTCCCCGAGTGCGAACGCGTCGGCAGTGGCAGCGGGGCGCTCGACCGGCGAACTCCCCGCTTGTACTGGATCGTTGGCACTGGGGATGACCTGCGCGTTAACTGGACGGCAACGGGCGACGCCGATCACCGTACGTCGATCTTCGCGCACCCTGGGCATCCATGGAGTCCTGTCCGAACGGCCGGTGGACGGTCACTCCGCGTTCATCTTGCGGGGTAGGGGAGGTGGATCCGGGGGCGACGCACGCCCGTTCACGGCGACGCCTGCCCGTTCACGGATTCGCCGGTGAGTACGCGGGCGGGGACCAGCGCAGCGGGCTGGCGGCGGACGTCTCGACGGCTTCGGCGAGGGTGAAGCGGACGGTCCGTTCGCCGTCGGGGGTGAACTCCGTGCGGGCCGTACCGGTGAGCTGGAGCGCCGTTCCCGATGTCCAGTCCAGGAAGAGCAGACCGGCACGCGGATCGGCCGCGAGGTTGCCGAGGGTCAGGAACATGGAGTTCCCGGGGTAGTCGGGCCAGCTCAGTTCGCCGGGTGTGTCGACATGCACGAAGCCGGGGTTGCCGCCGCGGTGGCTCGCGTCGGCGCCGTGCGCGTGGACCGTGGCGAGAAAGAAGGTGTCGGCGGCCTCGACGAACTCCCGCTGGAAGGGGGTGAGTTCACTGCCACGCCGGGCAACGCCCGCCGTGCGGCCGGTCACCGTCTCGTACATCTGCCTCTTCTGGAGGTACTTGGGGCAGTTGGCGAAGACCTGGTCGGCCTCGACGGCGAAGCCGCGCGGAGTGGGCCGGACCCGGCCGTTGAGGCGCATACGGCGACGGGTGCGCGGGTCGAGTGCGATGGTGCCGACAGCGGTGCCCGGGGTGGTGAGCGCGGCGGTGAGCGGATCACCCGCCGCGAGGCCGCCCGCGACCGAGATCTGCCGGGCGCCGGTGGCCCGCACGAATCCCGGCTCCCCGGTGAGCAGCGAGGCCCACACCCCGCCACCGGCCGTCCCGGGGTCGCGGTCCCCTTCCGTCCCGCCCTCGGGGACCGCCGCGCCGACGACCAGCATGGGCTGGAGTTCGAGGAACGCGGCGACCACCGGGCGGATGCCCTGGCCGACGGACCGGCCCACATGGTCGGCGAGGTCCCGGACGCCGACACGGTCCTGGATCGCCCGCGAGCCGGAGTGATACGTCATGACGCCTCCAGGTGCGAGAGGCTAACCTTTGTCATCGATATTAGAGGTTAGAGTCGAGAGCGTCAACCGGTGACCTACCCTTGAGGGGTTAGTCGCGAAGGGAGACCCCATGTCCACCAGCCCCGACCCCCGCCCCCTCACCGGCGAGCCGGTCTCGCTCGACCTGCTCAACACCCGCTGGGTCCACGAGGGCGCGGTACGGGACCTGCTGGCCGACACCGAGGGCCTCGCGGTGTGGCTGGCGGGCAACGGGCTCGGCTTCCCGGCCGACGACACCGTCCTGCGGCACACGCTCGAAGCCCGCGACGCCCTGCGCGCCGCGGTCGACGCCCCCCACGGCGAGGCCGCCCGGCCAGGCTCCCGGTTTCCGGCACAGGCCGCCGCCCGCGTCGACGCCGTCCTCGCGCACGGACGCGTCCGCCTGACGCTGACCGATCAAGGGCCGGGCGGAACACCGGAGTTCGACGACCCCGCCTGGGGCCCGGCCTGGCTCGCCGCGCGCGACTATCTGGAACTGCTCCAGGCCGCTCCGGACCGCATCCGCCGCTGCGCCCACGAGGCGTGCGTCCTGCACTTCTTCGACACCTCACGGAACGGCACCCGCCGCTGGTGCTCGATGGCGGCCTGCGGTAACCGCGCGAAGGCGTCCCGCCACTACGCGCGCACAAAAGAGAGCTGAATCGACAAAGCGAGACATCCACCCCGCCCTGGATATCCACCTATAGCGCACGATCCTCGACGTGACGCATGGCGGAAGTACGCCATGGCTGTATCCCGCCACGGTCAACTCTCCCCAAACAACTGTCCCTTGGGTAAAGCTGAGCGGTCATCCGGGTTCACATTCCGGACTGATGCGACCGGTCCCGCTGGAACCACCGGAACCGGCCGTTCCACGCTCGTTCCTTTACCTCCAAGGGATGCAGATGACCTCCGACCCTCAGCGCGCCCCGATATCCGGCGCGAGACGCGTGGCCCGCCTGGCCATGGCAGCGGGCCTGGTGGCCGCGCTCTCCGCGGCCGGGCCGATACCCATGGCCTTCTCCGCGGACACGGACGCGCCCACGGCCGACCCGGGCACCAAGTCCGCCGCCGCCAAGCTCGGTTCGGCCGACGCCGACCTCCTGACCGAGGCCAAGGCCAACGGCGACAAGAACGTCACGATGATGATCGCGACGGCTCCCGGCCAGACCGAGCAGGTCGCCGAGGAGCTCGACGCGGTCAAGGGCGGCTCGGTGGGCCGCACCTACGACAAGCTCGGCTACGTCCGGGCGACCGTCCCGACGGGCAAGGCGGACTCGGCCATCGCCGCCGCCGCGAAGCTCTCCTCGGTGCACGGGATCGACCTGCGCCAGGAGATCGCGCTGGACGACCCGACCCCGAGCGCCGACACGGCCAAGCACGGCAGCAACGCCTCCACGGCCGCCACCTACCCGGGTCCCGGCAAGAAGACCCCCGCCGAGAACCCGTACAACCCGTCCTTCGAGACGGGCGCCGTGGACTTCGTGCAGGACCACCCGAAGGCGGACGGCCGGGGCGTCACCATCGGCATCCTGGACTCGGGCGTCGACCTGGGCCACCCCGCCCTGCAGAAGACCACCACCGGCGAGCGCAAGATCGTCGACTGGGTCACCTCGACCGACCCGATCCTCGACAGCGACGGCACCTGGCGTCGGATGACCAACCCGGTCAGCGGTCCGTCGTTCTCCTACGGCGGCGTCAGCTGGAAGGCACCCGCGGGCGACTACCAGGTCAACCTGTTCCGTGAGTCCGCGACGGCCGGAGGGGACGCCGCGGGCGACGCCAACCGGGACGGCGACACCACCGACGCCTGGGGCATCCTCTACGATCCGGCCGCCGGTACCGTCCGCGTCGACCTGAACAACAACTTCGACTTCACCGACGACACGCCGATGAAGCCGTACAAGGACGGTTTCCAGGTCGGCTACTTCGGTACCGACAACCCGGCGACGGACGTCGTCGAGCGGCAGCCGTTCGTCGTGGAGATCCGCAAGGACGTGCCCACCGACCCGTACGGCGGCGACTGGGTCGGCAAGAAGGCCGACTTCGTCAACATCGGCGTCATCGAGTCCGAGCACGGTACGCACGTCGCGGGCATCACCTCCGCCAACGGCCTGTTCGGCGGGAAGATGAGCGGCGCCGCGCCCGGCGCGAAGATCGTCTCCTCGCGTGCCTGCACCTGGACCGGCGGCTGCACCAACGTCGCGCTCACCGAGGGCATGATCGACCTCGTCGCCAACCGCGGCGTGGACATCGTCAACATGTCCATCGGCGGTCTGCCCGCGCTCAACGACGGCAACAACGCGCGCTCCGAGCTCTACACGCGTCTCATCGACACCTACGGCGTCCAGCTCGTGATCTCCGCGGGCAACTCCGGCCCCGGCGCGAACACGATCGGTGACCCGGGCCTGGCCGACAAGGTCATCTCGGTCGGCGCGACCATCTCCAAGGAGACCTGGGCCGCCAACTACGGCTCGCAGGTGGAGAAGAAGTACGCGATGCTGCCCTTCTCCTCGCGCGGCCCGCGTGAGGACGGCGGCTTCACGCCGACGCTGAGCGCGCCCGGCGCCTCCATCAACTCCACCCAGACCTGGCTGCCGGGCTCCCCGGTCGCCGAGGCGGGCTACACCCTTCCGGCCGGCTACTCGATGCTCCAGGGCACCTCGATGGCGTCCCCGCAGGCCGCGGGCGCCTCGGCGCTGCTGCTGAGCGCGGCGAAGCAGAAGGGCATCAGCCTCACCCCGGCCACCCTGCGCACCGCGCTGACCTCGACCGCCGACCACATCAAGGGCGTTCAGGCGTACGCGGAGGGTGCGGGTCTCATCAACATCGGTGACGCCTGGGACTCCATCAAGGACGGCGCCACCGCCCACGACTACACCGTCAAGGCCCCGGTCGACACCGCGATCGACTTCGCGCTGAAGACCCCGGGCTTCGGTACCGGTCTGTACGACCGCGAGGGCGGCCTCAAGGCGGGCCAGCGCAAGACGTACGACATCACCGTCACGCGTACGTCGGGCTCGGACCGGCCGGTCCGGCACGAGCTCTCCTTCGAGAACAACGCCGGCGGCACCTTCCGGATCCTCGGCAAGGACGAGGTGTACCTCCCGCTGAACCAGCCGGTGACCGTCAAGGTCCAGGCGGCGCCGGAGTCGGCCGGGCTCAAGAGCGCGATCCTGGAGGTCGACGACCCGCGCACCGAGGGCGTCGACAAGCAGATCCTCTCGACCGTCGTCGTCTCCTCGCCGCTGAAGTACACCTACAGCGCGTCGAGTTCGGTGCAGCGCAACAGCACCACCTCGTACTTCGTGACGGTCCCCGAGGGCGCCAAGTCCCTGGAGGCCGCGATCGGCGGGCTGAAGGACAAGAGCCAGACCCGGTTCATCGCGATCCACCCGTACGGCGTTCCGGTCGACAACACCAGCACCCCGTACTGCTACAACAACTACCTCGACGGCAACGGCTGCAAGCCCGACGTGCGTTCGTACGCGGACCCGCAGCCCGGCGTCTGGGAGATCGAGGTCGAGGCGCGCCGCACCTCGCCGCTGCTCGACAACCCGTACAAGCTGGATGTCGCCGTGCTCGGCGCGGCCTTCGACCCGGCCGTCGTGACCGTCCCCGAGGCCAAGGTCGGCACCCCGGCCACCGCCTCCTGGAAGGTGACGAACAACTTCGCCGCGATCGACGGCAAGCTGAAGGGCGGTCCGCTCGGTTCCTCCAAGAACGCGCGGCCGACCATCGCCGACGGCGCGACGCAGACCACCACGGTCGAGGTGCCCGCGGGCGCCGCGTCGCTCGACGTGGTCATCGGCAACGTCTCCGACAACGCCGCCGACCTCGACCTGACGGTGTACAACGCCGCCGGGGCCGTCGTCGGGCAGTCCGCGGACGGTGACTCGGAGGAGGCCGTCTCCATCGCCTCCCCCGCCGCCGGTACGTACACCATCGAGGTCGCGGGCTATTCGGTCCCGTCGGGTTCGACGGCGTACGACTACCAGGACGTGTTCTTCTCCAGCGCGCTCGGCACGGTCACGGTCGACGACTCCACCCCGGTGAAGCTCGCCACCGGCGCGTCGGCCACGGTGTCCGGCTCGGTCACCGCCGCCGCGGCGGCACCCGAGGGACGCGAGTTCTTCGGTCAGGTCCAGCTGGTGAACGCGCGCGGCACGGTCGCGGGCCTCGGCAGCGTGAAGATCGAGAAGGTCACGCCGTAGCGGTGTGACGCCCGGCCGCGCGAGCGGCCCGGGGACCTGGGGCGGGCGTCCGGAAACGGACGCCCGCCCTTTCGCGTGCCTCCCGCCCGCGGACCGTCCTGCCCCGTGCCCGGACAGCCCTTCCCGTGCCCCCGCCGGGCCGCCGTCCCTTCCGGGCCGCCCGGCCCCGACCGCGGGTCACCGCTCGTCGGTGGCGCACCTCATCCCCCGGGACTCGGGCAGCGCCTTGACGATCCAGGACCGGTCGCGGGCGATCTGCTGCTCCCCCGTGGTCCAGATGTCGGGCGTCGAGGTGTGCCGCTGGATGCCGATCAGGACCTCGTCGCCCCGGTGCAGCCGCGGGTCGACGGCCTGGTCCATCAGGAAGGTGACCTCCTTCTCGCCCCTGGCCGGCTTGTAGTAGTGAAAGACGTCCAGGGTGATCCGGTCCTGTGCGGTGCCGGGGACCGCGGCCACCTTGGTGACCGTGCCCTCCACGATGAGCCGGGAGCAGGCGATGTAGCCGGGGGCGCTGAGCGAGCCCGAGTCGCCGCTGTCCTGCACCTTGTCGTCGGAGGCGGCCGAGTTGCTGCTCGTCACGTCCGACCCGCCTGTCGCGGCCAGCCAGCCCATCCCGACCACCAGCGTGGCCACCGCGGCCGCCGCCAGCGTGCCGACGACCGCGGCACGCGAAGGCCGGAAGCGCTTCTTCGGGGCGCCGCCGGGCCGCCCGCCCCCGGACGCCCGCGGCCCCTCGGCCCGCCGGTACTTCCCGGACCTCCCTGACTTCCCCGGCTTCTGGGACGCCGGGACCGGCCCGGCCGACCGCCCGCTGTCCGCCAGCGCGTCACCGATGATGACCAATTGCTCCCGGAGCACGTCCACGTCCGCGGCGGCCGACCGGTGCTCGGCCATGAACACGACATCGTCGCGCGCGCCCTCGGGCAGTTCGGCGTCCGTGATCGCGGCCAGCAGCGCGTCCACACCTTCGTACTCGGCCACGTCACACCACCTCGTCCTCGTGCAGGCGGGCGCGCAGCGCGCGGACCGCCGTGTGCAGCCTGCTCTTGACCGTGCCCTCGGGTATGCCGAGCTCGTCGGCGATGTCCCGCACCGGCAGGTCGGCGTAGAACCGCAGGACGAGAACCTGGCGCTGGGGGTCGGGCAGTTCGTCCAGGCCCTGGGCGACGGCCAGCGAGAGCACACTGGACTCCTCGTCCGAGGGCTGCGCCGGCTGGCGCAGCGAGGCGAGCCGTTCCCCCAGCCGCTCCTGCCGGCGCTTGGCCCGGTGCCAGTCCATCGCCAGGTTCGAGGCGACGACCGCCGCCCAGGCGGACACGTCCCGTGGCGCCTCGTCCCCCTTGGCGGCCCGCTCCAGCAACCGCAGCCGGACCTGCTGTACCCCGTCCGGCAGGTCCGCCTGCGGTACGCCGCCGAGCGCGAGCACCGCCCGTACCCGGCGTTCCTGCGTCGCGTCCAGGGGGTCGTCCGCCCCCGGTGCCCGACGTGTCCTTCTGCGCAGCACAGCACCCCTCCCCTCCCCGCGTCCCCTCTACGACGCCGGTGCGGGCCAAAACGTTCGGCCCGGTTCGAGTCGTACGTCACACCGGGCCCCGTGCCGTGACCGCGCCCACACCGTACGGCTTGCGGTCACCCCGCGTCGCCGGGCGATTTCTTCGTACCCGGACACTCGGATGCCGCAGGATCGGGCACCTCGGCGCGTTTCCCGGCGTCCCACGTCGTGAGCGGCCCGGCGAATGGATTGGACACGCGGGCCCGGGTCAGACGCATGATGGAAGCGTTGGACCACGTAGAACGCACGTCAAGGGAGTCGCCGTGAGGGTCGGAATCGTCGGAGCCACCGGTATGGTCGGCACAGCCATGCGCAAGATCCTCGTCGAGCGGGACTTCCCGGTCGAGGAACTGCGTCTGTTCGCCTCGGCCCGTTCGGCCGGGACGGTCGTCGACGGGGTCACGGTGGAGGACGCTTCCACGGCGGACTACTCGGGCCTGGACATCGTGCTGTTCTCTGCGGGCGGGGCCACCTCCAAGGCGCTGTGCGAGAAGGTCGCCTCCCAGGGCGCCGTCGTGATCGACAACTCCTCCGCCTGGCGCAGGGACCCCGAGGTACCCCTCGTCGTCTCCGAGGTGAACCCGCACGCGATCGCCGACCGCCCCAAGGGCATCATCGCCAACCCGAACTGCACGACGATGGCCGCGATGCCGGTCCTGAAGCCGCTGCACGAGGAAGCGGGCCTCGAGGCGCTGGTCGTCGCCACCTACCAGGCGGTGTCCGGCTCGGGCGTCGCCGGTGTGGCGGAGCTGCACGGCCAGGCACTGAAGGTCGTCGGTGAGGCCGACGGGCTGACCCACGACGGCGAGGCGGTCGACTTCCCCGAGCCGCAGGTCTACAAGCGCCCCATCGCCTTCAACGTGCTCCCCCTCGCGGGTTCGATCGTCGAGGACGGTCTGAACGAGACGGACGAGGAGCAGAAGCTCCGCAACGAGTCCCGCAAGATCCTGGAGATCCCGGCCCTCAAGGTCTCCGGCACCTGCGTCCGGGTCCCGGTCTTCTCCGGCCACTCCCTCCAGGTGAACGCCCGCTTCGCCCGCCCGCTCTCGGCCGAGCGCGCCACCGAGCTGCTCGCGGGCGCCCCGGGTGTCGTCCTCTCCGACATCCCGACCCCCCTCCAGGCCGCCGGCAAGGACGCCTCGTACGTCGGGCGCATCCGGCCGGACGAGACCGTCGAACACGGGCTCGCGCTGTTCGTCTCCAGCGACAACCTCCGCAAGGGTGCCGCGCTGAACGCGGTCCAGATCGCGGAGCTGGTGGCGGCCGAGCTCAACGAGGGCTGACGCCCGGATCCACACACGCCCGAGGGGGCGGGCACCGACCGACCGGTGCCCGCCCCCTCGGGTTCTCCTGCGACGCGTCGCGTCCGCCGGCTAGGCGGTCGCGGCCCGCGCGTCCGCCGCCTGCGCCTTCAGGGCCCGCTCGACGCCCGAGCGGGACTCCGAGACCAGGCGCCGCAGGGCCGCGTTGGGCTCGGCCGAGGCCAGCCACGCGTCCGTCCGCGCGAGGGTCTCCTCGGCGATGTGGATGCCCGGGTAGAGGCCGGTCGCGATCTGCTGCGCGATCTCGTGCGAGCGGGCGTCCCAGATCTCCTTGACCACGGAGAAGTACTTGTCCGTGTACGGGGCCAGCAGCTCACGCTGGTCGGCCTGCACGAAGCCGCCGATGACCGCTTCCTGCACGGCGTTCGGGAGCTTGTCGGACTCGACGACCGAGGCCCACGCCTCCGCCTTCGCCTCCTCGGTGGGACGGGCCGCCCGGGCGGTGGCCGCGTGCCGCTCGCCGGCCGCCGTCTTGTCACGCTCGTACTCGGCGGCGATCTCCGCGTCGTCGAAGCGTCCGACGGCCGCGAGCCGCTGCACGAACGACCAGCGCAGCTCGGTGTCGACGGCGAGGCCCTCGATGGTCTCGCGGCCTTCGAGCAGGGCCTCCAGGAGGTCCAGCTGCTCCGGCGTGCGCGCGGTCACCGCGAAGGCGCGCGCCCAGGCCAGCTGGTGGTCGCTCGCGGCCTCGGCCGAGCGCAGGTGGGCGAGCGTCGCGTCCGTCCAGCGGGTCAGCAACGCCTCGCGGGCGGTCGGGTCGGCGTACAGCTCGATGGCGAGCTTCACCTGGCGGTGCAGCGACTGGACGACACCGATGTCGGACTCCTTGCCGATGCCGGACAGCACCAGCTCCAGGTAGTCGCGGGCGGCGAGTTCGGCGTCGCGGGTCATGTCCCAGGCCGAGGCCCAGCACAGGGCGCGCGGCAGGGAGGACGCGAAGTCGCCGAGGTGCTCGGTGACGACGGCCAGCGAGTCCTCGTCGAGGCGGACCTTGGCGTACGACAGGTCGTCGTCGTTGAGCAGGATCACGGCGGGACGGCGCTTGCCGACGAGCTGCGGTACGGCGGTCAGTTCACCGTCCACGTCCAGCTCGACGCGCTCGTCGCGCACCAGCTTGCCGCTGTCGCCGTCGAGCTCGTACAGGCCGACCGCGATGCGGT
This sequence comes from Streptomyces sp. NBC_00659, assembly GCF_036226925.1. NCBI lineage: Bacteria > Bacillati > Actinomycetota > Actinomycetes > Kitasatosporales > Streptomycetaceae > Streptomyces > Streptomyces sp. NBC_00659. Next base: position 3,601,372 of record NZ_CP109031.1, read on the forward strand.
GCGGGCGCAGCGTCGGCGCGCCCTGGGCGCCGGCGGGCAGGGCCGGGGCCTCCTGGCGGACGGCGAAGGAGGTGACGACACCGTCGGCGTCGGTCTCGATCTCGGGCCGCAGGATGTTGATCCCGGCGGTCTGGAGCCACTTCTGCGACCAGGTCCCGAGGTCGCGTCCGGAGGTCTGCTCCAGGGCGCCGAGCAGGTCGGACAGCTGGGTGTTCCCGAAGGCGTGGGCCTTGAAGTAGGCCTGGACGCCGCGGAAGAACTCGTCCATGCCGACGTAGGCGACGAGCTGCTTGAGGACGGAGGCGCCCTTGGCGTACGTGATGCCGTCGAAGTTGACGAGCACGTCGTCGAGGTCGCGGATCTCGGCCATGATCGGGTGGGTGGAGGGCAGCTGGTCCTGCCGGTACGCCCACGTCTTCATGGAGTTGGCGAACGTGGTCCAGGAGTGCGGCCACCGGCTGTCGGGGTGGTAGGCCTGGCAGGCGATGGAGGTGTAGGTGGCGAACGACTCGTTCAGCCACAGGTCGTTCCACCACTCCATGGTCACGAGGTCGCCGAACCACATGTGGGCCAGCTCGTGCAGGATCGTCTCGGCGCGCAGCTCGTACGCGGCGTCGGTGACCTTGGAGCGGAAGACGTACTGGTCGCGGATGGTGACCGCGCCCGCGTTCTCCATCGCGCCCGCGTTGAACTCGGGCACGAAGAGCTGGTCGTACTTCGTGAACGGGTACGCGTAGTCGAACTTCTCCTGGAACCACTCGAAGCCCTGCCGGGTGACCTCGAAGATCGCGTCCGAGTCGAGGAACTCGGCGAGCGAGGGGCGACAGTAGATGCCGAGCGGGACGGTCTGGCCGTCCTTCTCGTACACGCTGTGCACGGAGTGGTACGGGCCGACGATCAGCGCGGTGATGTACGTCGAGATCCGCGGCGTCGGCTCGAAGACCCAGACGTCGTCCTTGGGCTCCGGGGTCGGCGAGTTGGAGACGACCGTCCAGCCGTTCGGCGCCTTCACGGTGAACTGGAAGGTCGCCTTGAGGTCGGGCTGCTCGAAGGACGCGAAGACGCGGCGCGCGTCGGGCACCTCGAACTGGGTGTACAGGTAGGCCTGCTGGTCGACGGGGTCGACGAACCGGTGCAGTCCCTCACCGGTGTTGGTGTACGCGCAGTCGGCGACGACACGGAGGACGTTGCGCCCCTGAAGGAGCCCGGGCAGCGCGATCCGCGAGTCCTCGAAGACCTCGGCCGGGTCGAGCGGGTCGCCGTTGAGGGTGACTTCGTGGACGGCCGGGGCCACCAGGTCGATGAAGGACTCCGCGCCGGTCTCGGCGGAGTCGAAGCGCACCGTGGTCACGGACCGGTAGGTGCCGCCCTCCTGCGCGCCGGACAGGTCGAGATCGACCTCGTACGAGTCAACGGTGAGCAGCTTCGCGCGCTGCTGCGCCTCTTCGCGGGTCAGGTTTGTGCCAGGCACGCGGTCATCTCCTCGTTATGTGTGGGTTGCGTCATCCTTCCACGGGACCCGCACACAGCGCGATGTCCGTTTCCCGCCGGTGCCGGTCCGTCGCGGGCGCGAGCCTGGACGCATGACCACGTACACCGCACAGCCCATCGGCGCGGCCGTTCTCGAGGAGCTCCGCGCCACCGACGACGCGGGCCGCCGGCCCGCCCCGCTGACCGACGAGGAGGGCGGATCCCCGTTGCGCTGCTGCCTGCGCCGCAGCGAGCCCGGAGAGCGCGTCGCCCTGGTCTCCTACGCCCCGTTGCGCCGCTGGGCGGAACGGACCGGCGCCGAGCCCGGCCCCTACGACGAGACGGGCCCGGTCTTCATCCACGCGGACGTGTGCGCGGGCCCGGCCACGGAAGCCCTCCCGTTCACGAACGCCCACCGAACGGTCCGCCGCTACTCGGCCCAGGGGCACATCCTGGACGGCCGAATGGTCGAGGCACCGTCCGCGTTCGACGAGACCTTCACGAAGGCGTTCGCCGAGGCGTTCGCGGACCCGGAGGTGGCACTGGTCCACGTACGGGCGGTGGAGTACGGCTGCTTCCTGTACGAGGTGCGGCGGGGCCAGGGCGTGTTTCGACAGTAGCGTCCTCCGCCCGGAGGGCTGAGCGGGGCCGCCGCTCCCTAGGCCATGACCTCCGCGGCCCCGACGGCGGCGGTGAGGGCCGCCTCGACCGCGGCGGGATCGGGGGACTCGGCGGCCCAGGCCACATATCCGTCGGGCCGCACCAGCACCGTGGTACGGCGCTCACCCGCCCAGCGCTCCACGGCGAGACGGCCCGCACGCTCCCCGGCCCGCCCGGTCTCCCCGGTCTCGTACGTCTGCGGGGCGATCAGGACGAACCTCCCGCCCCGCAGTGCCTCGTAGAGCCGGCCGCTCCTCAGCGGGATGTCGGTGGCGCGGGTGCCGACCGACGGGTGGGCACCGCGCGGCGCCCCGTAGGCGTACCCGATGCCCGTGATCCGGCCGATCGCCTTGCGGCGCGCGGGACCGACGTGGCCGAGAACCGCGGTGATTCCCGCGCGCAGCGCCCGCGTCCAGGGGTACTTGGCCATCGCGAGGCGTACGATGCCGCCGCTGCTGCGCAGCACGGACGCGCCGACGGGGTGGCGTTCGGCCTGGTAGGTGTCCAACAGGGCCGCGTCCACCTGCCCGTTGAACACGGCGGCCAGCTTCCAGCCGAGGTTCGCCGCGTCCTGGAGTCCCGTGTTCATGCCCTGGCCGCCGGCCGGGGTGTGCACATGCGCGGCGTCGCCCGCGAGGAAGACCCGGCCCACGCGATAGGCGGGTGCCTGGCGCTCGTCGCTGTGGAAGCGGGACATCCAACGGGCGTCGCGCATGCCGTAGTCGTGCCCGAGTGCGAGCCGGGCGATCTCCTTGACCTCGTCGAGTTCGAGCGGCTCGCTGTCCGGGACGTCCCGGCCCCGGTGCCAGCCGATCACGCGGTAGTAGCCGTCACCGAAGGGGGCGATGAAGGCGAACGCGTCCCCGACCGCGTTGGCGGTCAGCAGCGACTCCGGCTCCTCGTCGAGCCGGACGTCCGCGAGCACGACGGACCGGATGACCGACCGGCCGGGGAACGGCAGCCCGATCGCCGTCCGCACCGCACTGCGCATTCCGTCCGTCCCGACGACGTAGTCGGCCACCAGCTCGTCCGGCTCCCCGTCCGGACCACGGACCTCGAGCGTCACCCCGTCCGCGTCCTGCCGCAGTCCGGCGACCTGCGTCCCGTGCAGGAACCGCACCCCGGCGTCCTCCGCCCGCTGCAGCAACGCCTTCTCCACCTCGTACTGCGGAATCACCAGGAGGTGGTTGAAGCGGGAGGGCAGCGTGTCCAGCGCGAGCGCGAGTCCGCCGAAGAGCCGGATGCGGTCGAGGGCCTCGCCCTCGCGCTCCAGGCCGTCGGCGAGCCCGCGGGCGTCGAGCTGCTCCAGAGTGCGGGCGTGCAGGACGAAGGCGCGGGAGAGATTGCTGATCCCGCGGGGGCGCTTCTCGACGAGGGTGACCGGGACGCCGGCGGCGGCGAGGTCGCCGGCCAGCAGCAGGCCGGTCGGGCCCGAGCCGACGACGACCACCCGACGGGGAGTGGAGGTGCTGGGTGCGGTCGTGGTGCTGGGCGTGTGCGTGTCGCCGGTCATGACGGCCTCCTCCTGATGCTGATGCCAATGCCAGTCGGTCAACGCCTGCCGACCGACACCTGTCGGCCGACGAGCGTTGACCAGCACCCGCCGACGCGCCTCGGGCTCATCCGGCAGACAGCTTGCCAACACCTGTTGGCCAACGCTTGTTTGCAACCATAGGGGGGCGCCACTGGACCGTCAACACCTGTTGGCATACGGTTGTTGGCATGCAAGTCGAGCAACAGCACGAGTCCGGCACCGCGCCCACGGCGGCCCCCCGCCGGTCCGACGCCACCCGCGGCGCGATCCTGGCCGCCGCCCGCGAGCGCTTCGCGGCCGACGGCTACGAGCGCGCGACGATCCGCGCCATCGCCAGAGAAGCGCGCATCGACCCCTCGATGGTCATGCGCTACTACGGCTCGAAGGAAGGGCTGTTCGCGGCGGTGCTCGACGTCGATCTGCGGCTGCCCGATCCGACGGCCCTCGACCCGGACGACGCGGGCCGTGTCCTGGTGAGCCATTTCCTCGACCTGTGGGAGGAGAACGAGGTCCTCACCGCGATGCTCCGGGTCGGCGTGACCAACGCGTCCGGCGCCGAACGGATGCAGGGCATCTTCCGGGACCAGCTCACGCCGGTGGCCAGGCTCGCCTGCCCCGACCCGGAGCAGGCTCCTGCCCGCGCCACGCTCTGCGCCTCGCAGCTGCTCGGGCTCGGGCTCACCCGCTACGTCCTGCGGCTGCCCCCGGCGGTCGCGCTGCACCGCGAGGAGATCGTGGCGTGGCTGGGCCCGACGGTGCAGCGCTATCTGACGGCGCCACACCCGTAGGCGCCGGACCGGGCGAAGGGCGGACCTGGGCGGTTCACCCGGGACCGGCGGCGGGCCGGGGCGACTCGCCCCGTTCGGGGCGCCGCCAAAAACGCGACGGGGGAGTTCCCGCGCCGGTCGGCGCGGGAACTCCCCCGTCGGAGAGCCGGTGTGGACCGAGCGGGGCTCAGCCCTGCTTCGGCAGCTTGTGGGACTTGTCCAGGACCATCACGAGGGCGGTGATGCCCGCGAACAGCGCGATCGGCAGCACGACGTAGAGGCCGAGCGTCTCGATCGCGCTCAGGCCGGAGCCGGGGTCGTCGCCGTCGTCGCGGGTCAGCGCGAGCGCGGGGGACGACATGAGCAGCATCATCAGCGTCGTACCGGCCGCCAGGGCACCGGCGCGCAGAGCGTTCTTCTTGTCCACGGTGCAAACGTAGCGAACACCCGACCGGGCCGCGCGTCCGGGGTGCCGTACGGAGGTCACGGGGCACGGCGCGGCGGGTCCGGAGGGGTCCCGGGCGCGGCCGTCCGGACGGTCTGCGCCCGCACCACGTCGATCAGGGCGTGCAGCCGGGGCGAGGCGGCCAGCTCCTCCAGGGTCACCGGGCGGCCCTCGGCGTCGGCGACGGGCAGGCGCCAGTTGGGGTACTCGTCCCAGGTGCCCGGAAGGTTCTGCGGGCGGCGGTCGCCGACGGCGTCCGGGAGCCAGACGCCGATCAGACGGGCCGGGGTGCGCATCAGGAAGCGGTGCACAGCCTGGATCTCGGCCTCCTCCACGGAGGCGGGCGCTCCGCCGCTCGGGCCGCGCAGCAGCCCGAGCCGGGAGAGCAGCGCCAGCCAGTCGCGGACGTCCGCTGCGGCGGCCGCCCGTTCCATGTCGAGGGAGCCGGTCAACAGGCCGAGCCGGTCGCGCAGTTCGACGTGCTCGCCGGTGAACCGGGCCGCGGTGGGCGGCAGGTCGTGGGTGGTGGCGGTGGCCAGGCAGTCGGCACGCCAGGCGTCGGGCGGCAGGGGCAGTCCGTCCCCGTCCCAGTCGCGTTCGAACCACAGCACCGAGGTGCCGAGCACTCCGCGTTCCTGGAGCGTCTCGCGCACCCCGGATTCGACCGTGCCGAGGTCCTCGCCGATGACCAGCGCTCCGGCCCGCGAGGCTTCCAGGACGAGGATCGCGAGCATCGCCTCGGCGTCGTAGCGGACGTACGAGCCCTCGGTGGGCGGCTGTCCCCCGGGGATCCACCAGAGCCGGAACAGGCCCATGACGTGGTCGATGCGCAGGGCGCCCGCGTGGCGCAGGAGCGCGCGCAGCAGGCGGCGGTAGGGGGCGTATCCGGAGGCGGCGAGCCGGTCGGGCCGCCAGGGCGGCAGGCCCCAGTCCTGGCCGCGCGCGTTGAAGGCGTCGGGGGGCGCGCCGACGGACATGCCCGCCGCGAAGTACTCCTGCTGGGCCCAGGCGTCCGCTCCGTCGGGGTGGACGCCGACGGCGAGGTCGTGGACGAGCCCGACGGTCATGCCCGCGTCGCGCGCGGAACGCTGGGCGCGCGCGAGCTGGGCCTCGGTGAGCCAGGCGAGGCGGCTGTGGAAGTCGACCCGGTCCATCAGTTCGGCCCGTGCGCGGGCGGTCGCGGGCGAGCGGGGGTCGCGCAGGGCCACGGGCCAGTTCCGCCAGTCGGAGCCGTGCGCCTCGGCGAGCGCGCACCAGGTGGCGTGGTCCTCCAGCGCCTGGCCCTCCTCGGCGAGGAAGTCGGCGTAGGCGGCCTGCCGTCCGGGCCCGAGCGGCACGGTGCGCACCACGGCGAGCGCCTCGCGCTTCAGCTCCCACACGGCGTCGCGGTCGATGAGCGCGCCCTTGCGCAGCACGGAGTCGCGCAGCCGTTCGGCGCGCTCCCGCAGCGTGCGCAGCCGGTCCTGGTCCTCGGCGTAGGGGTACTCGGGGATGTCCTCGACGCGCAGGTGCACCGGGTCGGGGAAGCGGCGGGAGGAGGGCCGGTACGGGGAGGGGTCGGTGGGGTCGCCGGGTACGGCCGCGTGCAACGGGTTGACCTGGACGAATCCGGCGCCCAGCGCCCGCCCCGCCCAGGCGGTCAGTTCGGCGAGGTCGCCGAGGTCGCCCATGCCCCAGGAGCGGCGGGAGAGCAGGGAGTAGAGCTGGACGAGCAGGCCGTGGGCGCGTCCGGGCGGCGCGGGCAGCCGGGTGGGGGCGACGACGAGGTGGGCGGTGGCGGCGCGGCCGTCGGGGGCGGTGGCGTGCAGGCCGTGGACGCCGGGCGGGAGGTTCTCGGCGGAGGTCCGGGACTCGCCCTGTTCGGTGGTGACGCGCAGGCGGGTGCCGTCCGGCAGTGCGGCGACCTCGGCGGGGACGAGTCCGCCCCAGCACACCAGGGTCGGCGGCAGCAGCCGCTTCGCGGCCTCGTCCTCGTGCAGCGCGAGGGCGGCCCGGACGGCGTCCGGGGTGCTCGCGTCGACGCCGAGCGCCGCCAGGATCGCCACGAGCGCGGTGTCCGGGGCCGCGACCGTGCGGCCGGGGGACGGGCTGTATTCGGGGGCGACACCGTGCAGTTCGGCGAGTTCGGACAGGGGCGTCCGCGGCGCCGGCTCCGATGCCGGCCGCGGCGGCCCGGCGGGCCCGGTGGGTGCCATCAGACCCCCGACGCGGCGCCGGTCGAAACGGGCTCGCTCGTCAGATGCGCGGCGTCCGCGAGCGGCGGCTCACTGGTCAGCGGCTCGGCGTCGGGCAGCGGGGGTTCGCTGGTCAGCGGCGCCGCGGAGCAGGCGCCTTCCGAGCTGAGCAGACACAGGTGGGCGCCCTCGGGCTCGGCGGCCGCCCGCCCCGCGCGCGGGCCGGGGACGGACGGCTCCGCCGCGCGTTCGGACAGGGCCGTGAGGAGCAGGTGTGCCGATGCGGCCACGGGGGCCTCCTTGTCGAGGTCGGATACGGCGGCCGGGGCATTCCGGCGGTTCGTGCCGGAAACGGATGCCCCGGGCGGTCACCGCAGCCCTACCCCGTGGGCGCGACGGCAGACGCACACGGGCGGACAACGTGCTTCCGGTCACACTCCGTCGCCGCCCCACGGGCCTGGGCCACGCCTCCAGGCTGGGGTAATCCCGGCACTTCGGCCACTCTCGTTGACACCTTCACCACCCGAATGGTGGGGTCGACGGCACACCTAAGCCGCAGCCGAGATGGCGGGCCACGAGGGGGAACCGTGCGACTCGGGCGTGGAAAAGGAGTGACCGCACTCGCGTTCGCCGTGGTCGCGAGCACGTTCGCCACGGCCCCCGCGGCCGTCGCGGCGGCACACGGTCCGGCGGCCTCCGCGGACCGCGAGACCACCGGGAGCGGGGTGCCCGCCGTCTGGCCCCGCCCGCAGTCGCTGCGCGCGAACGGCACGGCGGTCACGGTCACGGACGAGGTCGTCCTGGTCACCCCGGCGCCGGGCACCTCTGGCGGCTCGGGCCCGGCGGGTTCGTACGCCCCGGGCGTCACCCTGATTCCGTACGCCCCCGGCGTGAGCGTCGCCGCGTACGCCCCGGACAGCGACCTCGACCCGTACGCCCTCGAAGCGTTGCGCGCGTTGCTGCGGCAAGCCGGTGCCCGCACGATCACGACGGCGCGTGACGGTGACGCGCTCCCGGCGCACGCGCTGGTGGTGCGCCTGGGCACGGAACCGGCGGACACCGGCCGGTCGGGCGCGGGCTCCTTCACCGGCGCGCGCGCCGCGTCGGGCTCCCTGGAACGGGCGCTCACGGCGCTCGGCGCCGCGCCCCGCGCCGATCTCCCCTCCGGCGGCTACCGGCTGGCCGTCGGCCGCACCGACGGCCGGGACACCGTCGCCCTGGCGGGAGTCGGCGAGGACGGCCTGTTCCACGCGGTGCAGACACTGGGCCGGCTTCTCGGCGCCGGCCGCCGGATCGCCGGTGCCGTCGTCCGGGACTGGCCCGGCACCGCCGTGCGGGGCGTCACCGAGGGGTTCTACGGCAGCCCGTGGACTCCGGAACAGCGTCTCGCGCAGCTCGACTTCATGGGCAGGACCAAGCAGAACCGCTATGTGTACGCGCCCGGCGACGACCTCTTCCGGCAGGCGCGCTGGCGTGAGCCGTACCCGGCCGGGGAGCGCGCCCGCTTCCGGGACCTGGCGGAGCGGGCGCGCCGCAATCACGTCACGCTGACCTGGGCGGTGGCCCCCGGGCAGGCGATGTGCTTCTCCTCGGACGCCGACGTGAAGGCCCTGACGCGCAAGCTCGACGCCATGTGGGCGCTCGGGTTCCGGGCCTTCCAGCTCCAGTTCCAGGACGTCAGTTACACCGAGTGGCACTGCGAGGCGGACGCGGACGCGTTCGGCTCCGGCTCCGAGGCGGCGGCGAAGGCACAGGCACGGGTGGCGAACGCCGTGGCCCGGCATCTCGCGGCCCGCCACCCGGACGTGGCCGCGCTGTCCCTGATGCCGACGGAGTACTACGAGGACGGCTCGACCGACTACCGCCGAAAGCTGGCGGGCGCCCTGGACAGGAACGTCGAGGTCGCGTGGACGGGCATCGGTGTCGTGCCGAAGACCATCACCGGCGGCGAACTGGCGCGCACCCGTTCGGTGTTCGCCGGCCACCCGCTCGTCACCATGGACAACTATCCCGTCAACGACTACGCGCAGGACCGGGTGTTCCTCGGCCCCTACCAGGGGCGCGACCCGGCGGTGGCCACGGGTTCGGCGGCTCTGCTCGCGAACGCGATGCCCCAGGCGGAGGCCTCCCGCATCCCGCTGTTCACGGCGGCCGACTACGCGTGGAACCCGCGGGACTACCGGCCCCGGGAGTCCTGGGAGGCCGCGATCGAGGATCTCGCGGGCGGGGACGCCCAGGACGCGGACGCGCTGCGCGCGCTGGCCGGGAACGAGGCGTCCTCCGTCCTCGGCGGCCAGGAGTCGGCCTATCTGCGCCCGCTCATGGAGGCGTTCTGGCAGGCGCGGACGGCCACGGACCGGGCCGCGGGCGAGCATGCGGCCGAGCGGCTGCGCGCGGCTTTCACGGTGATGCGCGAGACACCCGAGCGGCTCGCGGGCCGCCCGATCGCCACCGAAGTGGTGCCCTGGACCGAGCAGTTGGCGCGCTACGGCGAGGCCGGTGAGACGGCCGTCGCGCTGCTGGAAGCCCAGTCGGACGGTGACGCGACGGCGGCGTGGACGGCGTACCGCGCGCTGAACGGGCTGCGCGCGAAGCTCGCGGCGAGCGAGGTGACGGTCGGCACGGGCGTGCTCGACCCGTTCCTGACGCGGGCCCGCACGGCGTACGAGAAGTGGGCGGGCATCGAGGACGAGTCGTCCGCCGGCCACGACACCCCGAAGGGCCACGGAGCCGCGGGGGACGGCGGCGCGAAAACCGGTGACCCGGGCACGGCGGAGACCGGCGGAGGCGACGGCGGCGCCGCGGACGGCGACGGGACCGCGCCGGGCGACGGCACGACGGGGGACGGCGGGCAGGACGGCAGCGTCGTCCTGCTCCCGCGCACCCGCACCCTCACCGACGTGAGCGTGCTCACCGACCCCGGCGTGACGGGGTTCGTCGAGGCGTACGTACCGGGCGAGGGCTGGCGGTACCTCGGCGCCCTCGCCGCCGGGGGCGCGACGGAGCTCGGAGCCGCGGAGATCGGTGCGGCGGGCGTGCGCGTGGACGCGCTGCGGGTGGTCGGCCCCGCGCGTTCGCAGGTCCGCCATCTCGTGCCGTGGTTCGCCGACGCGCCCGCCGCGGCACTGGACCTGGCCCGCTCCACGGCGGACGTGGAGATCGGCGGCACGGAGCGGATCACGGCCCGGCTGACGTCACTTCGTCCCACCGGCGTCAGCGGTGAGCTGACCGCGCGGGCCCCCGAGGGCATCGAGGTCAAGGTCTCACGGCCCTCGTCGACCCTGGCGCGCGGCGCCGTCGTCGACAGCGTCGTCGAGGTCACGGTCCCGGCGGGAACGCCGTCGGGCACGTACGAGGTGACGGTCGCCTTCGGCTCGCAGACCCGCACGCTGACCGTCCGCGCCTTCCCGCGCACGGCGGGCCCCGACCTCGCCCGCACCGCGGCGGCCTCCTCGTCCGCCGACGAGACCCCCGACTTCCCGGCCTCGGCGGCCAACGACGGCGACCCGGCGACCCGTTGGTCCTCCCCCGTGGACGACGGCGCCTGGTGGCAGGTGCAGTTCGCCGAGCCGGCGCGCCTCGGCCGGCTGGTGCTGACCTGGCAGGACGCGCACCCGTCCGCGTACCGCGTCCAGGTCTCCGCCGACGGCCGCGTGTGGCGCACCGCGACGACCGTGAACGACAGCCGCGGCGGCCGGGAGTCCCTCCGCTTCGACGAGAGCGACGTCCGCTACCTGCGCGTTCAGGGGATCCGGCGGGCCACGGCGTACGGGTACTCGCTGTGGTCGGCGGAGGCGTACGCGGTCGCCGTCACGGACTGACGCCCTTCGGCGGTTCTCGGCGCTCCCCGGCGGTCCTTCGCACTCCCCGGCATCCCCCGGCACTCCTCGGCAACTCGCGTCCAGCTTTTCGCGTCCAGATTTTTTCGCGCCCAACTATTCACTCAGTACATATCTTGAGTACATACTGATCTCCATGAGCACCCGTCACATCCTGTTGGGGCTGCTCGCCGGAGGGCCCAGCCATGGGTACGACCTCAAGCGACGGCACGACGAACGCTTCCCGCAGGCCCGCCCGCTGGCCTACGGGCAGGTGTACACGACCTTGCAGCGGCTGGTCCGCGACGGCCTCGCCGCGGTCGACGGCACCGACTCGGACGGGGGTCCCGAGCGGACCCTGTACCGCTCGACCGGGGACGGATCGCGTGAACTGACCCGCTGGGCCGGCGAGATCGCACCGCCCGCGCCCTTCGTGACGAACGAGATCTTCGCCAAGGTCGTCGTCTCGATCCTCGCCTCGGCCGACCCGGCCGGCTATCTGCGGGCGCAGCGCGCGGCGCACATGGCACGGATGCGCGAACTCACGGTGGTGAAGACGGCACCCGGCGCCGGCCTCGCGACCGTCCTGTCGGCCGACTACGCCCTCAACCACCTCGACGCCGACCTCCGCTGGATGACGACCACGGCGGCCCGGCTCACCACCCTGACCGTGGAGGTCGACACAGCATGAGCACCCCCCTTCTGACCTCCAGGGACCTGGTCAAGGCGCACGGCCCGACCCCGGCGCTGCGCGGCGCCTCGCTGGACCTGGCCGCGGGCGAGGTCCTCGCCGTCACCGGGGCCAGCGGCAGCGGTAAATCCACGCTGCTGCACTGCCTGGCGGGCATCGTGAAGCCCGACAGCGGCACCGTGGAGTACGGGGGCGAGCGTCTCGACCTGCTTCCCGAGAAGCGGCTCAGCGAGCTGCGCCGCACGGACTTCGGGGTGGTGTTCCAGTTCGGCCAGTTGATTCCCGAGCTGACCGCCGCCGACAACGTGGCGCTGCCCCTGCTGCTCGCCGGCACCTCCCGCGCGGCAGCGCGGGAGCGGGCGGGCGAGTGGCTGGAGCGGTTCGGCGTACGAGGGCAGGAGGCGCTGCGGCCCGGCGAGATGAGCGGCGGGCAGGCGCAGCGGGTGGCACTGGCGCGGGCCCTGGTGACGGCCCCGAAGGCCGTCTTCGCGGACGAGCCGACCGGCGCGCTCGACTCCCTCGCCGGGGAGCAGGTGATGACCGCCCTGATCCATACCGTCCGGGAAACCGGCACGGCGGTCCTGCTGATCACGCACGACGCCCAGGTGGCGGCGTACGCGGACCGGGAGGTGTCACTGCGCGACGGCATCGTCGCCGGCTCCGGCACCCTGCCGGAGGCCTCGGCCGCCTCGGCCGCGCCGGAGGTGTCCCGATGAGGACCGACCTTCGGCTCGCACTGCTCCTGACCCGCGGTTCCGACCGGCGCGAGTGGTGGCGGGTCACGCTCACGGCCGTGGGAGCGGCACTCGCCACCGCGCTCTGCCTTGCCGCCGGCGCCATCGCCTCGATCCGGGGGCAGTACTCCATGACCCTCGCCGCCGGCCTGCTCAATCGGCCCGGCGAGCGGGCGGGCGTGGTCCTCACCCTGCTGCTCCTGCTGGTGCCGGTGCTCGGCTTCCTCGGCCAGTGCGCCCGTATCGGCGCCGTGCACCGCGACCGGCGGCTGGCCGGGCTGCGTCTCGCGGGGGCCTCACCGGCGCAGGTACGGCGGATCGCCGCGCTGGAGGCGGGCCTCGCGTGCCTCATCGGCTCGGCCGTCGCCGCCCTCGTCTGTACGCGGGTCCTGCTGCGCCAGTGGCAGAACCCGCCGGCCGCCGTCTGGGCCGGCTTCGCCGGGGTCGCGGTCGCCGTGCCCGTGCTGGGCGCACTGGTGAGCACGCTCGCTCTGCGCCGGGTGGTGGCCTCGCCCCTGGGCTGGGTGCGCCGGGTGCGCCCGAGCGGCGGGCGGGGTCCGGGGATCGCCGTCCTCGTGACGGCCCTCGTGATGCTTCTCACCGGACTCGCCATCGCCCCGCGAATCTTCGGCAGGATCGCCCCGGCCCCGGTGCTCGTCTTCACCGTGGTGATTCTCACCGGCCTCGGAGCCATCTGGGCGGTGGGCGCGAGCGCCCGTCTGACAGGCAGGCTGCTCGCCGAGCGGACCGGGAACCCGGCGACCCTGATCGCGGCCGAGCGGCTGCGGGACGATCCGTGGGCGGGCGCCCGCACCCATGCGGCGGTGCTGCTGGTGACCGTCGTGGGGACGGGCTTCGTCGGCGTACGGCAGGTGCTGCTCGACGACGTCACCGGGCGCGACCCCGACGCGCTCTCCGAGCGCCTGTCCTTCTACACCACCGGTATCGACCTCACGGGCGCCGCGATCCTGCTCGCCCTCGCCATCACCCTGTCCGGGCTGGCCGTGGGGACCGCCGAATCGCTGGCCACCCGCCGCCGCGGCCTCGCCGCACAGGCCGCCGCCGGGGTGCCGCAGGCCGTGCTCGGCAGGGCCCTGCTCCTGGAGACGGCCCTGCCGCTCGCCCCGGCGGTCGCGCTGGCCGGTGCGGGAGGCCTCGGGATCAGCGTCGGGTACGGGCAGCTCGCGGGCGGCGGCATGGTGCCGGTGCTGCCGGTGGTCGTCCCCCTGGCTGTCTACGCGGCCTGCCTGCTGGCCGCGGCCACGTCGCTGCCCCTGCTGCGCCGCTCGGTGCGCCCGGCGGAGCTGCGCCACCAGTGAACCGCGCCGCCGTCCGGCCCACGGGCAGGGCCGGCTCCCCGGGAGGCACGGGGGTCCTCCTGGGAAGCCGGAACAGGCGGCGGCCACGGGTGCCGCGAGCCGACACAAAAGCCCGGATCGTCAGGCTGAAATGCCGTCGATCCGGGCCATGGCGTCGTCCGCGCCGTACGGTTGCAAGTAGGGCATCCAGCGCGGGTCCCTGTGCCCGGTTCCGATGATGCGCCAGGCGAGCCCCGTCGGCGGGGCGGGTTTGTGGCGCAGGCGCCATCCGATCTCGACCAGATGGCGGTCGGCCTTGGTGTGGTTGCAGCGGCGGCAGGACGCCACCACGTTGTCCCAGGCGTGCTGACCCCCGCGTGAGCGCGGGATGACGTGGTCGACGCTGGTTGCGACGCCACCGCAGTACATGCACCGGCCGCCGTCGCGGGCGAACAGAGCTCGCCTGGTCAGCGGGACGGGCCCACGGTAAGGGACCCGTACGAACCTCTTCAGCCGGACCACGCTGGGTGCGGGGACAGTAACGGTCGCGCTGTGCATGAAGGCGCCGGATTCCTCGAGAGAGACGGCTTTGTTCTCAAGGACGAGGACGAGCGCGCGGTGGAGCGGTACGACGCCGAGCGGCTCGTACGACGCGTTGAGGACCAGGACGTGCGGCACGGATGCCTCCTTGTACGCCGGCGGCGCGTGGCTCGCGCCGGGACGATCTGCAGTCAGTCTCCCCTCATGCCTGGTGATGGCGCCACCATGTCCCGGTAACGGGCTGGGAGTGTTTTCGACCACACCCCCTACATCCCCAGGTGAGTACGGTCTCTCCCCTGAACATGGCAACGATCCACACACGATGCCCCGTTAGTGTGGTGGTTCTGCCCGGACGGCACCCCTTCTGTCCCCGCCGCGGGCAGACCGCTACGCCTGGAGGTACCTGCTGTGTCCCTGCCCGTCCTATCGGCCCTGGCCGCCGGTCCGGCCCCGTCGCCGTCCCCCTCGACGTCGACCGGTGTGGTGACCCCCACGCTTCAGGACGCCCAGGAGAGTGCGACCCACGCGGCGAGCTGGGTCGAGGAGAACTGGTCGACCTGGCTGTCCATAGGCCTGCGTGTCCTGCTGGTGCTGGTGATCGCGGCCGTACTGAGAGTGTTCGTGCGCCGGGCGATCACCAAGCTCATCGACCGGATGAGCCGCACCGCCCAGGCCGTCGACGGCACGGCGCTCGGCGGTCTCCTGGTGAACGTGGAACGCCGCCGTCAGCGCTCCCAGGCCATCGGCTCGGTCCTGCGCTCGGTCGCTTCCTTCCTGATCATGGGCACGGCCGCGCTGATGATCCTCGGCACGTTCGAGATCAATCTGGCCCCGCTGCTCGCGTCGGCGGGTGTGGCCGGTGTCGCGATCGGTTTCGGCGCCCGCAACCTGGTCACCGACTTCCTCTCCGGCGTCTTCATGATTCTCGAGGACCAGTACGGCGTCGGCGACGTGATCGACGCCGGCGTGGCCTCCGGCGAGGTCGTCGAGGTGGGCCTGCGCGTGACCAAGCTGCGCGGTGACAACGGCGAGATCTGGTACATCCGCAACGGCGAGGTCAAGCGCATCGGGAACCTCTCCCAGGGCTGGGCGACGGCCGGCGTCGACGTCACGGTCCGCGCCTCGGAGGACCTGGACCACGTCCGGTCCGTCATCGGCGAGGTCGCCGAGACCATCAGCAAGGAAGAGCCCTGGAACGAGCGGCTGTGGGGCCCGATCGAGATCCTGGGCCTGGACAGCGTCCTCCTCGACTCCATGGTGGTCCGGGTCTCGGCCAAGACCATGCCCGGCAAGGCCCTCTCTGTGGAACGCGAACTCCGCTGGCGCATCAAGCGCGCCTTCGACGCCGCGCAGATCCGCATCGTGGGCGGCCCCACCGCGCCCGTGGAGGAGGATCCCCTCGACCCGACGGCCGCGGTGGCGGCCCCGTCGGTCTTCGCCAACGCGGAGTCCGCCCAGTCGACGGCGACCGCGCCCATCCCGGCCCCGGCTCCGTCGAGCGTGCCGAGGTAGGCCGACGGCTGTACGCGGAAGGGGGGCGGCACCCGGATGTTCCGGGTGCCGCCCCCTTTCTCGTACGCACTCCGACCACCGGAGACGTACGCACCCTGACCACCGGCTCGTACGCACTCCGGCCACCGGCTCGTACACCATCCGACCACCGGGACGATTCAGCACGTTCGTTCGAGTGAACGCCTCCGCAACCGCCGGTCAGACACCGCCGGTCAGACGGCCGGAACGCCCTCCAGCCCGGTCGCCCCGGCTATCTGGCACACCGCGGCGAACACCGACCCCTGGCCCAGTCCGACCACCCCCCGGAGTCCCTCACCGTCCCGGACGTCCAGGACGACGCCTCCCGAGGGCGCGTCGAAGGACATCGAGCCCCGGACGGACTCCTCCCCGCGCCAGGGGCGCCACCGGAAGTCGATCTCCTCGCGGCCCTTCTCGGCAACGAGGAACGACCGCTGCGAGGCCATCAGTTCCTCGCGGACCCGCTCCTGCCACCCGTCCGAGAGCAGCACCGGGCGCAGTACGTGCGTCTGCCGGTCGTCCAGCACCCCGGCGGAGAGCGCGATGCCGGCCGCACGCGCCCGCCGTCGCAGCGACCTCACCGCGAAGGCCGCCGCCCCGAGCGACACGACCGCGAGCACCGGAGGCACAACAGCCACCGCCTCCCTGACGGAGTCCCAGGTGAGGCCGTCGCCCACGACGTCGATGCCCGTCAGCACGAGCGTCATCGGCGCATACCTGGCCGCGGCCGCGCGCCAGCACGCCGTCAGCAGCTTCACGGGTGACCTCCCTGGCGGATCCTGTCCATGGTCTCGCGGAACCCCGCACGGGAACACCGCCAGGAGACCGATCGCTTCCCGCCGTCACCGCCCCCGCGGGACACCCCGCAGGCCGCGGCCCGACAGGCCGGCACACCCGTGACGAAGCCGTAATGAGCCTGGGCCGTCACGCTACTGACACACCGACACGGGCACGGTGGGGGCGGCTTCGCGCGTTCCGGCGCCTGCTCCGCAGCCGGGGCGGTGGTTGCTCTTGACGCCCGCGCCTCCTCCGGCCTACTTTCCTCGCACCAGCAATAGGAAACTTTCCTAACAATGATCTTGCGGTGGACTTCCCGAAGGCACCCCTGGGAAACTGGTCGGTCAAGAAGGGCAGGTGGCAACAGACATGGCAGCATCCGCCGGCACGCCGGGCACCCCGCGCGTCCTGCGCGCGATGAACGACCGCGCCGCCCTCGATCTGCTGCTCGCGCACGGACCGCTCTCGCGGACCCGGATCGGGAAGCTCACCGGGCTGTCCAAGCCCACCGCCTCCCAGCTCCTCGCCCGTCTGGAAGCCGCCGGACTCGTCCTGGCCACCGGTACCAGCGAGGGCCGGCCGGGCCCCAGCGCCCAGCTGTACGAGGTCAATCCGGGCGCCGCCCACGCGGCGGGGCTTGACGTCACCCCCGAGCGCGTCCTCGCCGCCGTCGCCGACATCACCGGCCGCACGGTCGGCACGTACGAACTGCCCACCCCCGGCCGCCGCCCGTCGCAGCCCGTCGTACGCCAGGTCACCGACGCCCTCGACGGCGCGGTGAAGGCCGCCGGGCTCGCCCGGGACGACGTCCGCCGCCTGGTCATCGGAACCCCGGGCGCCTTCGACCCCAACACCGGCCGGCTGCGCTACGCCTCCCACCTGCCCGGCTGGCACTCCCCCGCGCTTCTCGACGAACTGGCCGCGGCACTGCCGATGCCCGTCGAGTACGAGAACGACGTCAACCTCGTCGCCATCGCCGAGCAGCGGCTCGGCGCCGCCCGGGGCCACGAGGACTTCGTCCTGCTGTGGAACGAGGGCGGTCTCGGCGCGGCCCTCGTCCTCGGCGGCCGGCTGCACCGCGGCTGGACCGGCGGCGCGGGCGAGGTCGGCTTCCTGCCGGTGCCCGGCGCGCCCCTGGTGCGCCAGGTGACCCGGGCCAACAGCGGCGGCTACCAGGAGCTGGCCGGCTCCCAGGCCATCCCCAAGCTGGCCCGCGAACTCGGCATCCAGGACCTGCCCACGGGCCCGTACACGAAGGTCGCGGCCACCGTCGTCGAACGGGCCGCCGCCGTCGACGCGGGCCCCTACCGGCGGCTCCTGGAGATGTACGCGACCGGACTCGCCACCGGTCTGGCCTCCCTCGTCTCCGTGCTCGACCCCGAACTCGTCGTCCTCAGCGGCGCCTCGCTCACCGCGGGCGGCGAACCGCTGCGCGCCCTGGTCCAGGCCGAACTGGAGGAACTGGCCGCGTCCCGGCCGCGCCTCGTCGTCGGCGACGTACACGAACACCCCGTGCTGCGCGGCGCGTTGGAGAGCGCCCTGGCAGCCACCCGCGACGAGGTCTTCGACACCTCCCGCTGAGTCCGCTCCGCCCCGCAACGCCCACCGTCCCGAACCCACACCCCTCCTGTCCCGCCCCGTCCTTCGCAGGGAGATCTCGCCATGCCCGGAATATCCCGTAAGGCGGCTGTCGCGCTCGCCGCCTCCGCCTCGATAGCCCTCCTCGCCACCGCCTGTACCGGCCAGTCCGACGACGAGGGCTTCGGCGGGGACGCGTCCAAGGAGCAGACGATCAACTTCTGGCACGGCTGGAGCGCGCCGAACGAGGTCGAGGCCGTGAAGTCGCTGGTCGCGGGCTTCGAGAAGGCGCACCCCAACATCCACGTCAACGTCGTCGGCAACATGACCGACGACAAGATCAACCAGGCGCTGCGCGCGGGCGGCACCAAGGCCCCCGACGTGGTCTCCTCCTTCACCACCAACAACGTGGGCAAGTTCTGCTCGTCGGGCGCCTTCGTCGACCTGAACCCCCTCTTCAAGCAGGCGGGCATCGACCCCGAGGCGACCTTCCCGAAGGCGATGAACGAGTACACCCAGTTCGACGGCAACCGCTGCACGGTGCCGCTCCTCGGTGACGCGTACGGGCTCTACTACAACAAGACCGCCTTCGAGAAGGCCGGGATCGCCTCTCCCCCGAAGACCTGGTCGGAGTTCGAGAAGGACGCCGAGAAGCTCACGATCACCAAGGGCGACTCCTACTCCCAGCTCGGCTTCATGCCGAACTACCACGGCTGGGAGTCCACCACCGAGCACTACTTCGGGCAGTTCTCGCCGACGTACTTCGACAGCAGCGGCAAGTCGAACATCGCCAAGGACCCCGCGTTCACCGCCGGGTTCACCCTCCAGAAGAAGCTGGTCGACGCGCTCGGCGGCTTCAGGAAGCTGGAGACCTACCGTTCCAAGCTCGGTGACGAGTGGGGCCCCAAGCACCCGTTCCACACCGGTCAGGTGGCCATGCAGCTCGACGGCGAGTGGCGGCTCGGCATGGCCGAGGAGGCCAAGCCCGGCTTCGAGATCGGCGTCGCCCCGCTGCCCGTCCCGGACGACCGGGCGGACGAGTACGGCAAGGGCTACATCACCGGAACCATCGCGGGCATCGCGTCCACCAGCCAGAAGCAGGGCGCGGCCTGGGAGCTCATCAAGTACATGGCCACGAACACGGACGCGGTGGTCGGCTTCGCCAACGGCATCCACAACGTGCCCTCCACGCTCGCGGCCCTCAAGTCTCCGAAGCTGAAGTACGACCCGCGGTTCAAGACGTTCCTGGACATCGCCTCGAACCCGAACTCGACGACGACTCCGGCGTCCGTCAACGGCGGCACCTACCTCGTGACGCTCCAGCAGTTCGGATACGACTACGAGAGCGGCAGGGCCAAGGATCTGAAGGCGGGTCTGGAATCCACCGCCAAGCAGATCGACACGGACATCGCGCAGGCGAAGTAGCCGCACGGACATGAGTACTGTCACGCTCGCTTCGAAGCGCCGGCGCTCGGCGCTTCGGACCCTCGCCTTCATGTCGCCCTGGCTGATCGGTTTCGCGGTCTTCTTCGCCTACCCGCTGATCTCGACCGTCTACTTCTCCTTCATGCACTACGACGGCTTCAGGCCGCCGACGTGGAGCGGGACGAAGAACTGGCGTTACGTCTTCGAGAACTACCCGCTGTTCTGGCCCGCGTTGCGCAACACCCTGTGGCTGGTCCTCGTCATGGTGACCCTGCGGGTGGCGTTCGGGCTCGGCGTCGGACTGCTGATCACGAAGATCAGGACCGGCACGGGTGTCTTCCGCACGCTCTTCTACCTGCCCTACCTCGCCCCGCCGGTGGCCGCCACCATGGCCTTCGCCTTCCTGCTCAACCCCGGTACGGGACCCGTCAACTCGATCCTGGAGAAGGCGGGCATCACGGCCCCCGGCTGGTTCAACGACCCTTCGTGGTCCAAGCCCGCCCTGACCCTGCTGGCCCTGTGGGGCATCGGCGACCTCATGGTCATCTTCATGGCCGCCCTGCTGGACGTACCGACGGAGCAGTACGAGGCCGCCGAACTGGACGGCGCCTCGGCCTGGCAGCGCTTCCGGTACGTCACCCTGCCGAACATCTCGCCCATCGTGATGTTCGCCGTGGTCACCGGGGTCATCCAGACCATGCAGTACTACACGCAGCCGCTGATCGCCGGGAAGGTCGCCTCGGGCGTCATCCAGGGCGCCGGCACGCAGTTCGAGCCCGGCTACCCCGACAAGTCGACGCTCACCCTGCCCCAGCTCGTCTACAACCTCGGCTTCCAGCGCTTCGACTACGGCTCCGCCTGTGTGGTCGCGCTCGTGCTGTTCGCCCTGTCCATGGTGTTCACCGCGTTCCTGATGCGGCGCCGGGGCGGTCTCATCCAGGCAGGTGACTGACCGATGACCCAAGTACTCGACACACCGGTGGAGTTGACGGCCGCCGTCTCCCCCGCCGAGCGAACCGCCCGCCGCCGGGCGCTCCTTGAGTGGATCGCGGTCCACTCCCTCGGCGTCGCGGCCGCCCTCTTCTTCGTCCTGCCCTTCGTGTTCGTGTTCCTGACCTCGCTCATGAGCGACACCCAGGCGCTCAGCCGGGACCTGATCCCGCACACCTGGGAGTGGGGCAACTACAGGAAGGTCTTCGACACCCCGGGCTTCCTCACCTGGTGGAAGAACACCCTGCTGTACGCCGGCTTCGGCACGGTGCTCACCGTCGTCTCGTCGATCCCGGTCGCCTACGCCCTGGCCAAGTTCCGCTTCCGCGGCCGGAATCTGTCGCTGATGCTGGTCATCTCGATGATGATGCTGCCGCCGCAGGTCGTGATCATCCCGATGTACCTGTTCTGGGCCAAGCAGCTCGACCTGTCCGGCACCCTGTGGCCGCTGATCATCCCGATGGCGTTCGGCGACGCGTTCTCCATCTTCCTGCTGCGCCAGTTCCTGATGACCATCCCGAACGAGTACCTGGACGCCGCCAAGGTCGACGGCTGCGGGGACCTGCGGACCCTGCTGAAGGTCGTCCTGCCGATGGCGAAGCCGGGCATCGCGGCCGTCGCGCTCTTCCAGTTCTTCTACGCCTGGAACGACTACTTCGGCCCCCAGATCTACACGTCCGAGAACCCGGGGGCCTGGACACTGAGCTACGGCCTGGAGTCGTTCAAGGGCGCGCACCACACCGACTGGAATCTCACCATGGCCGCGACCGTCCTGGTCATGGCCCCCGTGATCCTCGTGTTCTTCTTCGCGCAGAAGGCGTTCGTCGAGGGTGTCACACTCACCGGAGTGAAGGGTTAACCATGAAACTCACCGTGGTCGGCGGAGGGTCGACCTACACCCCCGAACTCATCGACGGCTTCGCCCGGCTCAGGGACACCCTGCCCGTCGAGGAACTGGTCCTCGTGGACCCGGCCGCCGAGCGCCTGGAGCTGGTGGGCGGCCTGGCGCGGCGCATCTTCGCCAAGCAGGGCCACCCCGGCCGGATCGTCACCACGTCCGACCTGGACGCGGGGGTCGAGGGCGCCGACGCCGTGCTCCTCCAGCTGCGCGTCGGCGGCCAGGCGGCCCGCGAACAGGACGAGACCTGGCCGCTGGAGTGCGGCTGCGTCGGGCAGGAGACGACCGGCGCGGGCGGCCTGGCCAAGGCGCTGCGCACGGTTCCGGTGGTCCTCGACATCGCCGAGCGGGTCCGCCGCACCAACCCCGACGCGTGGATCATCGACTTCACCAACCCGGTGGGCATCGTGACGCGCGCCCTGCTCCAGGCCGGCCACAAGGCGGTCGGCCTGTGCAACGTGGCGATCGGCTTCCAGCGGAAGTTCGCCGGACTGCTGGGGGTCTCCCCCACCGATGTGCATCTCGACCATGTGGGCCTCAACCACCTCACCTGGGAGACAGGTGTGCGCCTGGGCGGCCCCACGGGCGAGAACGTCCTGCCCCGGCTGCTCGCCGAGCACGGCGACGCCGTCGCCGCGGACCTGCGTCTGCCCCTCTCCCTGGTCGAGCGCCTCGGCGTGGTCCCCTCGTACTACCTGCGCTACTTCTACGCGCACGACGAGGTCGTCCGGGAACTGCGCACCAAGCCCTCCCGCGCCGCCGAAGTGGCGGAGATGGAGCGGCAACTGCTCACCATGTACGGCGACCCGGCGCTCGACGAGAAGCCGGAGCTGCTGGCGAAGCGGGGCGGCGCGTACTACTCCGAGGCGGCCGTCGACCTCGCCGCCGCGCTGCTCGGCGGGGGCGGCAGCCCCTACCAGGTGGTGAACACGTACAACCGGGGAACCCTGCCGTTCCTGCCGGACGACGCGGTGATCGAGGTACAGGCCGCGGTCGGCGCCAAGGGGCCCGCCCCGCTGCCGGTGCCGGCCGTGGACCCGCTCTACGCCG
The DNA here is from genome assembly GCF_036226925.1 of Streptomyces sp. NBC_00659. Lineage (NCBI taxonomy): Bacteria > Bacillati > Actinomycetota > Actinomycetes > Kitasatosporales > Streptomycetaceae > Streptomyces > Streptomyces sp. NBC_00659. Next base: position 3,623,751 of record NZ_CP109031.1, read on the forward strand.
GTCTCATGGCGAACGTGACCGCGTACGAGGATCTCGCCCTGGACGCCGCCCTGCGCGGCGGACACGACCGGGTCTTCCGGGCGCTGCTCGCCCACCCCCTGGTCGGCCAGCACGCCCTGGCCGACACCCTGACCGACCAGCTGATCGCGCACAACCGGGAGCACCTCGCGTGGGCATGACGTCGACGGAGACCGGTGCCGGGACGGCCGCCGGGTCCGGACCCGCGGGCCTCGTGCTGGCCATCGACGCGGGGAACAGCAAGACCGACGTCGCCGTGGTGGCACCGGACGGCACGGTGACGGGCACCGCGCGCGGGGGTGGGTTCCGGCCCCCGGCGGTCGGCGTCGAGACGGCGGTGGACGCGGTCGCCGACGCCGTGCGGCGGGCGTTCGCCGAGGCGGGCGTCACCTCCGTCCGCCATGTCTCCGCCTGCCTCGCCAACGCCGATCTGCCGGTGGAGGAGGAGCAGTTGGCGGCCGCGCTGCACGCGCGCGCGTGGGGCGCCGGGGTGGAGGTGCGCAACGACACCTTCGCGGTCCTGCGGGCCGGGATCGCCGAACCGCGCGGTGTCGCCGTGGTCTGCGGGGCCGGCATCAACTGTGTCGGCATGCGGCCCGACGGCCGCACCGCCCGCTTCCCCGCCATCGGCCGCATCTCCGGCGACTGGGGCGGCGGCTGGGGCCTGGCGGAGGAGGCCCTGTGGCACGCGGCACGGGCCGAGGACGGCCGCGGCGGGGACACCGCCCTGGCCCGCACCCTGCCCGCGCACTTCGGCCTGGACTCCATGCACGCGCTCATCGCGGCGCTGCACCTGGAGCACATCCCGAACGCGCGGCGCCACGAGCTGACCCCGGTCCTGTTCGCCACGGCCGCGGACGGCGACCCGGTGGCCCGCGGACTCGTCGACCGGCTCGCGGACGAGGTGGCCGCGATGGCGACCGTGGCCCTGACACGCCTCGGACTGCTCGCCGAGGAGACCCCGGTCCTCCTCGGCGGCAGCATCCTCGCCGCCCGCCATCCCCTGCTCGACGACCGCGTCCACGAGATCCTGGCCGTCCGCGCGCCCAAGGCGGTCCCCCGGGTGGTCACCGCCCCGCCGGTCCTGGGCGCGGCACTCCTTGGCCTGGACCACGTACGGGCCACGGGCGAGATCCACGCGCGCGTACGGGCGTTCTACGAACGGGGCTGAGGAGGTCCTCGGGGCAGGCGGCGCCCAGCGCACCGGGACCGTCCATGACCTGGAGCGAAGGGGCGGGAACCAAACGGATCCGGAACACGTGTTCATGAGAAGGGGGGTGGCACGGGGGAATCGTGCTGCGCCGTGATCCGAACAAGATCCAGGCAAGGCCTGTGCGGATGCCGGTACGGGCGGCGATACTTGCCGCCGTGCACGTACACCGGCCGGCCGCGCCCACCGTGTTCCGCGGTGAGCGCGACCGAGCGGATGACCATGGGGGAGGTCGACAGTGACACACCCGCCGAAGGGCAGCGCGGCGCCACCGGGGCAGGGCACGCCCACGATGCCGGCCGTGCCGGCACAGTCCGGATCTCCCCGGCCGCCGGGCGGATCCCCCATGCCCCGGGGCGGGTTCGGGGCCCCGCGGAACGCTCCCCCGGCTCCCGGCGCGGCACCGCGGCGCACGGCGTGGGCCGAGGGTGTGGACCGGCTGCGCGCCGCGGCGACGACGGAGCCGGGGCGGCTGCGGATCATCGGCGCCGTCCTCGCCCTGCTGGTCATCGCGTTCGGCGCGGTCACCGCCTGGCAGATGACGGAGCGTTCGGCCGCCGCGGACAACGTGCTGCACAGCAGCCAGCCGCTGAGCGCGAGCGCCGCCGACATCTACCGCTCGCTCGCCGACGCCAACACCACCGCCTCCAGCGGCTTCCTGGCGGGCGGTCAGGAGACACAGGACACCCGCGACCGGTACGAGCGGGACATCAGGACGGCGGCCGCGAAGCTGATCACCGCGGCCAACAGCTCCGAGCCGGGCTCGCCCTCGGCCGGGACCATCTCCCAGCTCAACGAACTGCTGCCCGAGTACAAGGGCCTGATCGAGCGGGCCCGCGCCAACAACCGGCAGGGCTACCCGCTGGGCGGCGCGTATCTGCGGTACGCGAACGAGAAGATGCAGCACGAGATGCTCCCGAAGGCCGAGCAGCTCTACAACCGGGAGAACCAGCGGCTGAGCGCCGACTACGCCGACGCCAAGCCCTACCCGTGGGCCGCGATCGCGCTCGGAGTCGTCGCGCTCGGCGCCCTCGCCTGGGCCCAGCGGCGCAACTACCACCGTACGAACCGGGTGCTGAACCAGGGCATGGCCGCCGCCACCGCGGCGTCGCTGGCCGTGCTTCTGTGGCTCACCGTCGGCCACACGGTAGCCCGGTCCGGGCTGAACGAGTCCTACGACCACGGGGTCCGTTCCCTGAACGTGCTGCACAGTGCCCAGATCGCGTCCCTGAAGGCCCGCGGCAACGAGAACCTCACCCTGGTCAGCCGGGGCGCCGAGACCAAGACCCTGCCCGACAAGACGAGTGTCGACCTGTACGACTACGACTTCGACCGGGACATGAAGACGCTCACGAAGGGCCTCGCCGAGGCGGCGGACCTCGCGAACGACCGGTCGGGCGAGCAGCCCGTACAGGTCGCGACCGCCAGCATGAAGGTCTGGGTGCAGCGTCACGCGGAAGCCCGTAAGGCCGACAACAACGGCGAGTACCAGCTCGCGCTGGACCGGGTCATCGGTTCCGCCGACAAGAAGCCCACGGGTGAGTGCTTCGACGCCGTCGACACGAACCTGAAGGACGCGCTGACGCACGAGGAGAGCGAGTTCCAGCGGGCGGCGAACGACGGCCTCGGCGCCATGACCGGCCTCCCGGTCGGCGCCGCCGTCCTCGCCGTGCTGGCCGGCGCGGGCGCGGTGCTCGGCATCGGCCGCAGGCTTTCGGAGTACCGGTGAGAGGGGGAGCGGCGATGATCGCACGACGTCTGAGGGCGAGCCTGAAGGGCTGGGGCGGCGTGGGCGCGATGGCGCTCGCCTGTGCGACAGCCCTGGTCTTCGCTCTGCTGCTGCCCGACTCCGCGCTCGGGGACGGCGGCACGGGTGTCGGCGGGCAGGGCGTGGCCCGTGGCACGCAGGCCAAGGCCCCCGAATGCACCGACCCGCAGAACCTGAGCCCGGCCCCGTCGAGCGCGGACGGGCCGACGATCGACGCCATCAAGAACCGCAAGGACCGGCGGCTGATCGTCGGCGTCGACCAGAACAGCTACCACTGGGGCTACCGCGACCCGAACAACCCGGAGGCCGGCAGCAACCTGGAGGGCTTCGACATCGACCTGGTCCACGCGATCGCCAAGAACATCCTGGGCGACCCCGACGCCGTCCAGTTCCGGGCGATTCCGACCAGCCAGCGCATCCCCGCGATCCAGGGCGGCAAGGTCGACATGGTCGTGCGCACCATGACGATCACCTGCAAGCGGCTCGATCAGGTCGCGTTCTCCGCGCCCTACTTCAAGACCGGTCAGCAGGTGCTCGCCCCGGTGAGCTCCGACGTCACCGGGTACGACAAGAGCCTCGCCGGCAAGAGGATCTGCTCGGCCTCGGGGTCCACCGCGAACGAGCGCCTGACGGCGGACCGGGCCCACGGCGGGCTCGTCTCCTCCGCCGTCGTCAGCCCTCCCGTGCCCAACCAGCTCGACTGCCTGGTGCGTCTCCAGCTCGGCGAGGCCGACGCGGTGGTGACGGACGGCGCGCTCGCGGCGAGCCAGGCCGCCCAGGACCCCTCGGTCGAGCTCAAGGGCGGCACCTTCACCACCGAGTTCTACGGCGTGGCGATGAAGAAGGGTTCGGACGACGACCTGGTACGCCGGGTCAACCAGGTCCTCGCCGACTACCGCAAGGACGGCTGGCGGCAGTCGTACGACAAATGGCTCGCCCCGACCCTCGGGCCCGACTCCCCCTCGGAGAACCCGCCCGTTGCCCAGTACAGGCAAGCGACCTGATACGACTGGAGAGTTACCCGGCCGCACCTACCGAGCCGCCGGGAACCGCACGAGAACGAGAGGTGATCGATGGGCGTCACGGGACCCCCCGGGCCGGTGATGGACCGGGACGAGGCGGACCGTGCGCTGGCGCGCCTCGGCGCGGAGCACGAGGCCATCGAGACCTCGCTCCTCGCCCTTCAGGACCACGCGGGCCGCAGACTCCTGGAAGGCGCCGAACTCACCGGCTCGACCAAGGAGCGCTGGGCGGTCGCGGAGGCGTCGATCACCTTGCTGTGGGCGTACTTCGACGCCTACGCGGACGCGCTGCGCTCCGCGCGCGAGATCCGCTCCCGCAGACGCTGGTCCAGCCGTGAGGACCTGGTCGAACTGACCGAGCTGCTGCGCGGTTCGGGCATCACGGTCGCCGGTTCGGCCACGGCCACCGCGAACGCGCCGACCCTGGCCGGCACCGGCAAGCTCAGCGAGCGGTTCTCGCTGGCCGCCCTGGTGGACCGGATGAACGAGCTGTACGCGGCCTCGCTCGACATGGTCGTGACCGCGGACGCCGTGTGGTCCGCGCTGCCCGCCCGGATAGATTTACTGGCCGCTGAGCTCCAGCGCACCCGCGCGCTCGCGCACTCCGTGGGCGTGCGTCCCGGCGAGCACCCCTCGGGCGACGACCTGGAGCGGATCACCCGGACCCTGACCGCCCTGCGCGAGCGTGTGGTCTCCGACCCGCTCGGCTTCTGGGTTCCCGCGCAGGGGAGTTCGGCCCCGGGCGGCGGCCGCCCGGACACCACGGTGTACGACCGGGAGGCGCGCGCCCTGGAGGAGGTGCGCCGGGAGATCGACGCGGTGCTCACCGTGCGGCAGGACGCGGAGGCGCGGCTGGTGAAGCTGCGGGACGTGCTCAGCCGCGCGGACCGCACGCTCGCCGAGGCGCGCAGTGCCCGCGGCGAGGTCCTCGCGAAGATCGCCGCGTCCGAGGTGCCGGCCGTCAGCGGCCCGCCGACGGCGTTGCAGGAGCAGCTGGCGACGGCCGCGGAGTACCGCAGGCACGCGCAGTGGCACCGCCTCTCGCCGCTCCTGGAGGCGCTGGAGGAGAAGGCGGAGGACGAACTCCTGCGTGCCCGCGAGTCGTTGACGGCGGTCACCCAGCCGCTGGCGATCCGTGCGGAGCTGCGCGGCCGCCTCGACGCGTACAAGGCGAAGGTCGCCCGGCACGGCTTCGCCGAGGACCCGTTCCTGGTGGAGCGCTACGACGCGGCCCGGCGCATGCTGTGGAGCGCCCCCTGTGATCTGCGGGTGGCGGAGGAGGCGGTGCTGCGCTATCAGCGGGCGGCGGCCGAGCTGCTGAGCCCGCAGGTGCCCGAGCGGAGCGGGCCCGAGGACCGTGCGGACCGGAGGGGGCCCGACGCGTGAGCGTTGAAGGGGATGCGGGTGTGAGCGAGCAGCCGGTGAGTGAGCGGAACACGTGCGGTCGGCCCGGTTGCGAGGGGTCGTACGAGGACATGGGAGGCGGCGAGCTGTACTGCGACACGTGCGGCCTCGCCCCGGCCGTACCGGCGCCGGGACCTGGTGCGGGCGAACAGCCGGCGGGTGAGCCGCTCACGTGCGATCGGCCCGGTTGTGAAGGGTCCTACGAGGACATGGGAGGCGGCGAGCTGTACTGCGACACGTGCGGCCTCGCCCCGGCCGTACGGGCGCCGGGGTCCTCCCGGTCCGGGAGCGGCCCGCGAGCCGGTGCCGGAGCGGCGGGTCCGGCGTCGTCCGGCGCCCTCGGGGGCGGCCGCGGTTCGCGTGGCTCCGACAGCGCCGGCGTGCGCGGCGGCTCACCCTCCAGCTCGCGTACGTCGTCACGTACGTCGCGCTCCTCGCAGTCGCGGCGCTCGGTCTCCGGCCGCCTGTCGCGGTCGCTGTCGGGCCGCTCGACGGGCCGTTCGGTGTCGGTGCGCAGCTCCGGCTCGGCGGCGTCCTCCTCCGGGCGGGGCCGCCTCGGCGCCGGGCTCGTCGAGGTCCCCGGGGTGCCGCGGCCCGACCCGCGCGGGATGGTCCTGGAGAACCCGGAGGTGCCCGAGCGCAAACGGTTCTGTTCGCGCTCCGACTGCGGTGCGCCGGTGGGGCGTTCGCGCGGCGAGGTGCCCGGCCGCACCGAGGGGTTCTGCACGAAGTGCGGCCACCCGTACTCGTTCGTGCCGAAGCTGCGCACCGGTGACATCGTGCACGGCCAGTACGAGGTGATGGGCTGTCTGGCGCACGGCGGGCTCGGCTGGGTGTACCTCGCCGTCGACCGCGCGGTGTCCGACCGGTGGGTGGTCCTGAAGGGTCTGCTCGACACGGGCGACCAGGACGCGATGGCGGCCGCGATCTCCGAGCGGCGCTTCCTCGCGGAGATCGAGCACGCCAACATCGTGCGGATCTACAACTTCGTCGAGCACCTCGACCAGCGCACGGGTTCGCTGGACGGGTACATCGTCATGGAGTACGTGGGCGGCAAGTCGCTCAAGGAGCTCGCCAACGGGCGCCGCACGGCGGACGGCAAGCGCGATCCGCTCCCGGTGGAGCAGGCCTGCGCGTACGGCATCGAGGCCCTGGAGGCCCTCGGCCATCTGCACAGCCGCAACCTGCTGTACTGCGACTTCAAGGTCGACAACGCGATCCAGACCGAGGACCAGCTCAAGCTGATCGACATGGGCGCGGTGCGCAGGATGGACGACGACGAGTCGGCCATCTACGGCACCGTGGGCTACCAGGCCCCCGAGGTCGCCGAGGTGGGCCCCTCGGTCGCCTCCGACCTCTACACGGTCGCCCGGACGCTCGCCGTCCTCGCCTTCGACTTCCAGGGCTACACGAACGTCTTCGTGGACTCCCTGCCCGACCCGGACAACATCGAGGTCTTCCGTCAGTACGAGTCGTTCTACCGGCTTCTCGTCCGGGCCACCGACCCCGACCCGGCCCGCCGTTTCGCCTCGGCGCAGGAGATGTCCGAGCAGCTGACGGGCGTGCTGCGCGAGGTGGTCTCGCTCCAGACGGGGCGTGCGCGTCCGGCGCTGTCGACCCTGTTCGGGCCGGAGACCAGGGTCACCGACACCGAGCTGTTCGGGAAGGCAGCCGAGGACGTGTCGCGGCTGGGGGCCCGCGTGGTCCCCGTACGGGCGAGGAAGGGCGCGGCCGCGCTGCCCGCGGGGACGAACGGGACCGGGCCGCTGCCGCCCGGTCCGCCGTCCTCCGCCACCCTGGTCAGGCCCGTCGCGGCGGCGGCCACCGCGCTCGCCCTGCCCGTGCCGCGGGTGGACCCGGGCGACCCGAACGCCGGTTTCCTCGCGGGGCTCATCGCGTCCGCGCCCGCGGAGCTGATCGCCGCGCTGCGGGCGGCACCGGCCGCCTCCACGGAGCTGCGGCTGCGGGAGCTGCGGGCCCGCCTGGAGATGGGCGAAACGAACGAGGCCGGCTCGGCCGTCGACGCGCTGGAGGCCGATCACCCGGACGACTGGCGGGTGGTCTGGTACCGCGGCGTCACGGCACTGGCGAGCGGCGAGAACGAGATCGCGGCGCTGTCCTTCGACGCGGTCTACGACGCCTTCCCCGGTGAGCCCGCGCCCAAGCTGGCCCTCGGCGTGTGCGCGGAGGTGCTCGGCCAGCTCGACAACGCCGCCGAGTACTACCGGCTGGTGTGGACGACCGACCCCAGCTATGTGAGCGCGGCGTTCGGGCTGGCCAGGGTGCAGCTCGCGGCGGGGGACCGCCGTGGTGCCGTACGTACCCTGGAATCCGTGCCGGAGTCGTCGATCCACTACACGGCGGCCCGGGTCGCCGCCGTGCGGGCGCGGCTGCGGCAGCGGCCGGTCACGGAGACGGCGGCGCCGCTCCTGGACGATCTGACGGCGGCGGCCGGGCAGGTGGAGGCGCTCGACGGCTTCGGTCTGGACGCGGTGCGGCGCGAGCAGTTGTCGACGGAGGTCCTCGGCTGCGCGCTGGACTGGGTACTCTCCGGTAGCCAGGGTTCCGCTCCGGCTTCCGGACGCGGAACCGCGCTGCTCGGCAGCGAGTTGGACGAACGTGGCCTCCGTTTCGGCCTCGAACGTTCGTACCGGACGCTGGCCCGGCTCGCGCGGGGCGGCGAGGAAAGGATCGACCTGGTGGAACGCGCAAACCGTTACCGCCCCCGGACGTGGGTGTGATTGATGTCCCAGATGCCCCAGCCGACGGCCCTTTCGCGGTGCCCCAGTTGCGAGGAGCCGCTGGACGCGGCTGACCGTTTCTGCGGTGCCTGCGGCTACGACCTGTCGACGGTGTCCGCACCGCCGCGGGATCACCCCACGATCGCCATGAACGGCACATCGGCCGGCCCACCGCCGGCCGCCCCGTCCATGGACTGGCCCCTGGCACACGAGGCCGGCGGCACGGACACGCCCGCGCCGGTCCACCGCGCCGCCGACATCCCGGGCACCGATTCGGGTGGTTCCGAACTGCCGCATCCGGAGCACCCCGAGCACCCCGAAAACTCCGAGCACTCCGAGCACCCCGAGGGGGATCCGGCGGCCGTCCGGCCGGCCGGAGCCAAGCGGCCCGCCGGGCAGCCCTCGGGCGTACGGTTCGACCGGCCGTCGGAGCCCGACGAGTACCCGCTCGCCCCTCCGGCCGACGGCCCGGAACGCGAGGTGCCCGCCGATCCCCGGACCGGCGACCTCCCGGTTCCCCCCGCGGGCGCCAAGCTGTGTGTGGCCTGCCGTTCGGGCCAGGTGGACACCGACGGCTACTGCGAGCACTGCGGGCACGCGCAGCCACGGGAACGGGACCACATGGAACAGGAGTTGGGCGCGGTCGCCGCGGTCAGCGACCGGGGTCTGCGCCACCACCGCAACGAGGACGCGTTCGCGATCTCCTCGACCGCGCTGCCCGACGGCTCCCCCGTGGTCGTCGCGATCGTCTGCGACGGGGTCTCCTCCGCGACCCGCCCCGACGAGGCCTCGCTCGCCGCCTCCCACGCGGCGAACGAGTCGCTCCTCGCGGCCCTTCCGCTGGGAACGCATCCGCAGCAGGCCATGCACGAGGCGATCGTCGCCGCCTCGGAGGCGGTCAACGCGCTGGCCAGCCCGTCCACCGCACAGGGCGAGCACGCACCGCACGTGAACGCGCCCGCCTGCACCATCGTCGGCGCCCTCGTGACGTCCTCCCTGCTGATCGTCGGCTGGGTCGGCGACAGCCGGGTCTACTGGATTCCCGTCGACCGCTCCTCACTGCCGGCCCGGCTCACCGAGGACGACTCGTGGGCCGCGCAGATGGTCGCCGCGGGCCTGATGAACGAGGCGGAGGCGTACGCCGACGAGCGCGCCCACGCGATCACCGGCTGGCTCGGCGCCGACGCCTACGAACTGGAGCCGCACACCGTCTCGTTCAAGCCGGACCGGCCGGGTGTGGTCGTGGTGTGCACCGACGGACTGTGGAACTACGCGGAGTCGGCGGAGGAGATGGCCGAGGCCGTTCCCCTCGACGCCGCCGAGAGGCCGCTGCAGAGTGCCCAGGTTCTGGTCGGCCACGCCCTGGACGGCGGGGGCCACGACAACGTAACAGTGGCCGTCCTGCCGTTCCCCGCCCCCTCCCAGGGGGCAGGATCGGCCTGAGGCCGCGAACGAACGGGGGCGGCCGCGGACCGGAGGGGACCGGTCCGCACACAGTCAGCACCTCCGCCGGGGGCGGAGGCCCGAGGGGGACAAAAGGGCATGGCCAATTTCTCGAAGTCGAACGTGCCGCAGTTCTCGGTCGACGTGTACCAGAACGAGTACCTGCCGGAGGGCGGTCGCGAGGTCAACGCGATCGTCACGGTGAGCGCGACCGGTGGCGGCACCGTCGGAAGCGCGGTCGCCTCGCCGCACCTGTACACGCCGGGCCAGGGACCGGACGCCGCCGTGGCGATCATGGTCGACTGTTCGGGCTCGATGGACTACCCGCCGGCCAAGATGCGCAACGCCCGCGACGCGACGGCCGCCGCGATCGACACCCTGCGCGACGGGGTCCACTTCGCGGTGATCGGCGGCACACACGTCGCCAAGGAGGTCTACCCGGGTGGCGGGCGGCTCGCCGTGGCGGACGCCTCCACCCGCGACCAGGCCAAGCAGGCGCTGCGCAAGCTGAGCGCGGGCGGCGGTACGGCGATCGGCACCTGGCTGCGGCTCGCCGACCGGCTGCTGTCCTCCGCGGAGGTGTCGATCCGGCACGGCATCCTGCTCACCGACGGCCGCAACGAACACGAGTCGCCCGAGGACCTGCGGGCCGCGCTGGACTCCTGTGCCGGACGCTTCACCTGCGACGCGCGGGGCGTCGGCACCGACTGGGAGGTCAAGGAGGTCACCGGGATCGCCTCGGCGCTGCTCGGCACCGCCGACATCGTCGCCGACCCCGCCGCCCTCGCCGCCGACTTCACGCACATGATGGAGACGGCCATGGGCAAGGAGGTCGCCGACGTGGCCCTGCGGGTGTGGACGCCGGTCGGCACCGAGATCAAGTTCGTCAAGCAAGTGGCGCCCACGGTCGGGGACCTGACGGACCGGCGGACCGAGGCCGGACCCCGCGCGGGCGACTACCCGACGGGCTCCTGGGGCGACGAGTCCCGCGACTACCACGTGTGCGTCCAGGTCCCGACGGCCGGGATCGGCCAGGAGATGCTGGCCGCCCGGGTCTCGCTGGTGATCCCGCAGAGCGACGGCAGCGTGCAGAACCTCGGCGCGCAGGGGCTCGTACGGGCCGTGTGGACCGACGACATGACCGCCTCGACCTCCATCAATCCGCAGGTCGCGCACTACACCGGCCAGGCCGAACTGGCACAGGTCATCCAACAAGGTCTGGATCTTCGCAAAGCGGGAGATGTCGACGGAGCAACGGCCAAGCTGGGACGGGCCGTACAGCTCGCCGGAGCCTCCGGAAACGCCGATACTGCGAAACTCCTCGCGAAGGTGGTGGACGTGGTCGACGTCGCGGCAGGTACTGTGCGATTGAAAGCACGTGTCGCGGAGGCCGACGAAATGACCCTCGAGACACGGTCCACAAAGACTGTTCGTGTAAAGAAGTAGCGGGAAGTAGCGAGCCCGGTTCCCGCTGGGATCCGGAGAAACCCGGTCATGACGACCGGAAAAGGAAGGGGGAAGCGCCGACATGCCGACATGCCCGAACGGACACCAGTCGGGTTCCGACGATTGGTGCGAGGTCTGCGGTCACCGCATGGCCGGTACCGTGCCCCCGCTCCCCCCACCGCCGCCGCCCGGCGCCGGTTACGGATACCCGGCGCCCGGTTCGCCGCCGCCGGCCCCCGGCGGCCGGTCCGGCGTGCCCGACGCCAACGCCGAGTTCTGCCCGCAGTGCCGTACGCCCCGTGAGGGCGCGGCGCCGTTCTGTGAGGAGTGCCGGTGGAACTTCCTGACCAACACCGCCACCTCGTACACACCGGCGGCACCGCGTCCGCCGGCCGGCGGTCCGGGCGGTCCCGGCGGGCAGTCGCCGTACGGCGGTCCCGGCGGGCAGTCTCCATACGGTGATCCCGGCGCTCCCGGCGGCCAGAATCCGGCGCCGCGGTTCCCGCAGCCCGGACCGGGACAGCAGGGCGGTCCGGGTGCCGGCGGCCCCGGTCACGACCCGTTCGAGTACCAGAGCTCGCGGCCCTCGCAGATGAACCGGCCCGCCGAACCGATCCCTCCGGGCCCCCAGGCCCAGCCGTACGGCGGCCCCCAGGGCTTCGGCGACCCCCAGGGTTTCGGCGAGCCCTCGCGCCAGGCGGCGCCGTCCGCGCCCGGCGGCCCCGGTGCTCCGCAGCAGGCCTACACCCAGCAGCCCTCCCCGCCGCCCTTCACCCAGGGCGGACCGCCTCGGCAGGGCGGCCCGCAGCCCGGCGGCCCGGCCTTCGGCGGCGGTGAGGACGACTGGGTGATCCCCCCGCCGTCGTCCGGCACGCCCGGCGGTCAGGGCGGTCAGGGCGGCCCGGGCCAGGCAAGCGGCTACGGCTACCAGCAGCCCGGCGCCACCCAGGCTCCGCCCGGTCCCGGCTACCAGCAGCCTCAGCAGCCTCAGCAGCCTCAGCAGCAGCAGCAACAGTCGTTGTCCTGGAGTGCGACCATCGCGCCGGACCGCGAGTACTTCATGGCGATGATGCAGCGCTCCGGTCCCGAGGCCGCGGGCCTGAACCTGCCCGCGTACTCGCCGGAGCTTCAGCGTCCGCTCCTCGGCAACCAGATCACCATCGGCCGCCGCCGGCACTCCACCGGCGAATCCCCGGACATCGACCTGTCGGTGCCCCCGGAGGACCCGGGTGTCTCGCACCAGCACGCGGTCCTGGTCCAGCAGCCCGACAGCACCTGGGCGGTCGTCGACCAGAACTCGACGAACGGGACCACGGTCAACGGCGGCGAGGAGCCCATCCAGCCGTTCGTGCCGGTGCCGCTTCAGGACGGCGACCGGGTGCACGTGGGCGCCTGGACGACGATCACGATCCGACGCGGCTGAGCACCGTCCTGCCGGGCCCGGCACAGTGGCCCGGCAGGTCTCCCGCGCCGGGCCGCCCCTGAGCGCTCCCGGACGCTCGGGACCCCGCGCTCGCACGGCTCAGGGCAGCGGCCAGGTGTACGGACCCTCGGGGTCGTCCAGCCACGCCCGGGCACCCTCCTCGCCGACCGTGACCCCGTACCGCTCGCGCTGCGGCTGTCCCTCGCGCTCCCACAGCGTGCAGGCGTCCTGCGGGTCCAGCCGGCCCGCCGTGAGGGCGAGCAGGAAACGGAACAGATCGTGGCCGCGGGCCCGGCGCGGCACCCCGCCGGTCCGGGCCGGCTCCGGCTCCGGTCCGGGCCGGGTGGCACCGCGCAGCGGCACGAAGAAGGCTGACGTGTGCAGGAAGCGTCCCTCGGCATGACCGGAGTCCCGGACCTCCAGCGCGATCAGGCCGGTGGCCAGCGGCGCGAGGACGCGGGCCCCGGGGCCGCACTGGGCCAGCCAGGGGCGCGGGATCGTGGTCAGCGTGCAGGTGGCGATGATCCGGTCGAAGGGGGCGCGCTCGGGGACCCCGCGCGCTCCGTCGCCGGTGACGACGGTCGGGTGGTACCCGGCGATGTCCAGATGCCGGCGAGCGGCCTCCGTGATCTCCACGTCGAGGTCGACCGTGGTCACCAGGCCGTCGCCGAGACGGTACGCGAGCAGGGCCGCGTTGTAGCCGGTCCCCGCGCCGATCTCCAGGACCGTGTCCCCGTCCCGTACCTCCAGCTCGGCCAGCATCTTGGCCATCAGCGACGGCTGGCTGCTGGAGGAGACCAGTTCCCCGTCCCGTACCCGGGTGGCCAGCGGGGCGTCCGCGTACGCGCCGCGCAGCCAGCGGTCCCGGACCCCCGGGTCCGGGTCCTCGCCCCACAGACGCTCGTAGCCGCCGATCCCGCCGAGGTAGTAGTACGGCACGAACAGGTGGCGCGGGACGGCCTCGAAGGCCTCCCGCCAGACGGGATCGCTCTCCCAGGCCCCGCTCCGCTCGATCACGCGCACCAGGGACGCCCGCGCCGCGTCGGCGAGGTCGTCGGGGCCGGGACCGGTTTCGAGAGCGTGCGCGCCCATACCTCCACTGTGCTGCCGAACGGGCCACGAGGCGAGCGCCGGCCCGTCCGGTCCGGAACCGCCGCGTCCGCCGCGTCGGCTTCGCCGGGTGTGGACCTAAGCCTTGAGTCCTCGGTCGCACCGTCTGAGAACATGGGGACGTGAAAGAGATTCGGCGCGGCACGCTTCAGGAGCAGACCTTCTACGAGCAGGTCGGCGGCGAGGAGACCTTCCGGCGCCTCGTACACCGTTTCTACGAGGGTGTCGCCGGGGATCCGCTGCTGAAGCCCATGTATCCCGAGGAGGACCTGGGCCCGGCCGAGGAGCGCCTCACGCTGTTCCTGATCCAGTACTGGGGCGGCCCGACGACGTACAGCGAGAACCGCGGCCACCCCCGGCTGCGGATGCGGCACGCCCCGTTCGAGGTCGACCAGGCGGCGCACGACGCCTGGCTGAAGCACATGCGGGTGGCCGTCGACGAGCTCGGCCTCTCCGAGGAGCACGAGCACACGCTGTGGAACTACCTGACGTACGCGGCCGCGTCGATGGTGAACACGGCGGGCTGACCGTCGGCCCGCGGCGCCGGACACCGCGCGCCGCGGGCCGGACTGCGGCACTCGGCGCCCAGGATCAGTGAACGCTGACGCCCAGCGAGCCAAGTCCCGCCCGGCGGACGGCGATCGAGCCGAACGGCGTCCGCAGGCGCAGCCACGCACCGGACGAGTACAGCGCCAACGGGCTGTCGCCCGAGGGGACCTGTCCCCCGGCGGAGGCGGGCGCGGGCGGCACGGGCCGCAGGAATCCCAGTGCCTGCGCGGCGTGCGCGGCCCGCACGGGAAGTCCGGTGTCACCGATCGGCCGGGACCATATCTCCCGCCCGACCCGGTCGAGTTCGGCACGGGTACGCAGCTCGGGGGCCAACTCCTCGGTGCGCGACCGGAATTCGGCCACGGCCGCGGCGACCTTCGCCCGCACGGCGTCCGGGGCGGGCAGTCCCGGCTCCGGCCGCCAGCCGCCGCGGGGCGGCAGGACGCCGGCCCACGGGGGCCCGGTGACGGGGGCCGGGACGCCGACGGTGGCGGCCTGCTCCTCGACGGACTCCAGCAGTTCACCGGCGGAGACGGTCACGTCGAGGGTGACGTCGAGCCCGTTCTCGTACGGCTTGGCGAGCCGTGCCGTACGGATCGCGAGGACCTCGAACGACGGCGGCCGGCCGAAGACCGCGAGCGTGGTGCCGTGCGCCTTCAGGCGCACGGCGGCCGCGCGGTCGTAGTGGACGAGCCGGGAGAGGAAGGCGGCCAGATCGGCCGCCTCCCCCGCGTCGGCGAGGTGCAGGACGGTCATGCCGCGACGGCCTCGTCCGCGTCGTCGCGGTACGACTCCAGGAAGTCGCGCTCCTCGGCGGTGATCCGGCGCGGGCGCTGCTGCTCGAAGTCGAACGGCACGATCACCGTCGAGGCCGTGACGTAGACCTGATCAGGGTCCTTGACCTCGTAGGTGATCGTGAAGGACGCCGCCCGGATCTGCGTCACCCACATCTCGATGTCCACCGGCGTGTGCCGGTGGACCAGCTGCCGCTTGTAGTCGATCTCGTGGCGCGCCACCACGGACCCCTGCTTGAAGTCCTTGTCCGGGCGGAACAGAAAGTTGATACGGGCTTCCTCCAGGTAGCGGAGGAACACCACGTTGTTGACGTGGCCGTACGCGTCCATGTCCGCCCAGCGCAGCGGGCAGCTGTAGATGTGGCGCAAGACCGATCAGCCCCGGGTCAGCTTCTTGTAGGTGGCACGGTGCGGGCGCGTGGCGTCCGCGCCGAGGCGCTCGATCTTGTTCTTCTCGTACGACTCGAAGTTGCCCTCGAACCAGTACCACCGCGACTCGCCCTCGTACGCGAGGATGTGCGTCGCGACCCGGTCCAGGAACCAGCGGTCGTGGGAGATGACCACGGCCGCGCCGGGGAACTCCAGCAGCGCGTTCTCGAGCGAGGACAGGGTCTCCACGTCGAGGTCGTTGGTGGGCTCGTCGAGGAGCAGCAGGTTGCCGCCCTCCTTGAGGGTCAGCGCCAGGTTCAGCCGGTTGCGCTCACCACCGGAGAGGACACCCGCGGGCTTCTGCTGGTCCGGGCCCTTGAAGCCGAAGGCGGACACGTAAGCCCGCGACGGCATCTCGACCTGGCCGACGTTGATGTAGTCGAGCTCGTCGGAGACGACGGCCCACAGCGTCTTCTTGGGGTCGATGTTGGCGCGGCTCTGGTCGACGTAACTGATCTTGACCGTCTCGCCGACCTTGATCGCGCCGGAGTCCGGCGTCTCCAGGCCCTGGATCATCTTGAACAGCGTGGTCTTGCCGGCGCCGTTCGGGCCGATGATGCCGACGATGCCGTTGCGCGGCAGCGTGAAGCTGAGGTCGTCGATGAGGACCTTGTCACCGAACGCCTTGGAGAGGTTCTCGACCTCCACGACGATGGAGCCCAGTCGCGGGCCCGGCGGGATCTGGATCTCCTCGAAGTCCAGCTTCCGCATCTTGTCGGCCTCGGCCGCCATCTCCTCGTAACGGGCGAGGCGGGCCTTGGACTTGGTCTGACGGCCCTTGGCGTTGGAGCGGACCCACTCCAGCTCTTCCTTGAGCCGCTTCTGGCGCTTCTCGTCCTTGCGGCCCTCGACCTTGAGGCGGGTGGACTTCTTGTCGAGGTACGTGGAGTAGTTGCCCTCGTAGGGGATCGCGCGGCCGCGGTCCAGTTCGAGGATCCACTCGGCGACGTTGTTCAGGAAGTACCGGTCGTGCGTGACGGCGACGACGGCGCCCGCGTACTTCTGGAGGTGCTGCTCCAGCCAGTTCACCGACTCGGCGTCGAGGTGGTTGGTGGGCTCGTCGAGGAGGAGCAGGTCCGGAGCCTCGATCAGCAGCTTGCAGAGCGCCACGCGGCGCTTCTCGCCACCGGAGAGGTTGGTGACCGGCCAGTCGCCGGGCGGGCAGCCCAGCGCGTCCATGGCCTGCTCGAGCTGCGCGTCGAGGTCCCAGGCGTTGGAGTGGTCCAGGTCGTCCTGGAGCTTCCCCATCTCCTCCATGAGCGCGTCCGAGTAGTCGGTCGCCATCAACTCGGCGACCTCGTTGAAGCGGGCGAGCTTGCTCATCTGCTCGGCGGCACCGTCCTGGACGTTCTCCAGCACCGTCTTGGACTCGTCCAGCTGCGGCTCCTGCATGAGGATGCCGACGCTGAAACCGGGCGACAGGAACGCGTCACCGTTGGAGGGCTGCTCGATGCCCGCCATGATCTTGAGAACGGTGGACTTACCGGCACCGTTCGGACCGACCACACCGATCTTCGCACCCGGGAGGAAGCTCAGGGTGACGTCGTCGAGGATCACCTTGTCGCCGTGCGCCTTGCGCGTCTTGCGCATGGTGTAAATGAACTCAGCCAAGAGAAACCGTCCGGACGCTTGAAATCGGCAGTGGGCAGATACACCCCATCTTGCCTGACGGCTACCCCTCGGGGGAAACCCGTTCGGCGGGGGCGCCCTGACCTGGGGTTCCGCCGTCGAGGTCTGTGGCATGTCTGTCACTGTCGGTCGCCACCGGTCGTCCTCGGCGACCCTCGGACGGCCCAGGGACGGCCCAGCCCTGGCGCACCCGGCTGACGGCAGCACCTTCGACACGCCCCGCTTGAACCTCAGCCGACGACAGTCAGCCACGACGGCGGGCGCGCCGACCGACCACGCACGCGTATGCCTCGCTCAGCCCTCACGGGCCTCAGCCACGCTGTCGCTGCCGTCGACCAGAGCAAGCCGCGACGGCCGGCCCGCGACGACAGAGCCCTCGGCGTGTCGCGGCCAAGGAGCTCGCATACCTTCACGTCATGGACTTCAACATCACCGCGGGGGAGGAAGCCGTCGTGTTCCACGTGGCGAGCCTCGTCCAGGATGGCCTCTCCCCCACGGATGACGACTTGGCGAAGGAGCTGGGTGAAGAGGTTCGCCCAATGCTGCAATCGCTCCTGGGCAAGGGTTGGCTTGTGGTTGACGAGGATCGTGAGCTGGCCTTGTCCCCGATCGCACGGCACGTCGTGTCCAGCCGCAGGGACGCCGAGGGGCCGCAAGCGTCCCAATAGATATGAGCTGTCCAAACCGCTGAGCCATCAGCTTGGGAAGCTGCGGCCATTTGGGGTTGATCCGGGCGCTGACTTGGGTATACGGCCTGGCCGTGGTCTCGTCGGGCTCCGCTGCTCTCACCGTGATTCCCCGCTGTTCCCCGCTCGATCTGGGACGCTGGACGAGCGGCACCTGTGGAGGAACCCGAGCACCTGACGAGGCTACGGCTGACCGCAAGATCCGGGACTTGGCTCTGTCGAGGATCTTGTGAATTCCGCCGATCGAGCATCCTGAGCAGGATCATTGTTGTCCGGTACTACGCAGTGCCACCGCGATGTGGCTATAGCTGGGTATGGAAACTCCGTTGGCCTGCTCGTAACGGACTACCTGTGCGAGCCCGAGCTTCTCCCCAGTGGACAGGGTCCGGTTCCCTGTCCACAAAAGCACCTTCAGTTGCTCGTTCTGGATGGTGAGAAGCGGTTCGACAGGCTCCAACGGCAGGCCGGTACGGACGCACCAATCGGCCACTGCGGTCCAGTAGTCGGTCAGGGTGCTCCAGCAGACTGCACTGCGGGGACCTAGCAGGGCGTACACCTCGTCGGGCGACCAGAGCGTGTCGAGACCGTGCGACACAAGGTTCTGGATGTTCTCCAGCAGCGAGGTGACGAACTCGTAGTTCGCCTCGTCCCCGAGCAGTTCCTCCACGATCGCCAGAACCTCGGTGACCGCGTCGGAGTTGCGCTGGGCGACTCGATAGGCGACCTCTCGACAGACGTCCTGGTCGTTGCCGTCATCTGTCGATCCGGGCCTGATCCCTGCAGCGTCAAGCAGTCGCCGAGATCGCTCGGCCGGCCGTCGGCGCCATGGAAATCGCATCGTGTCTTCTCGTCTTCCGCAGACTCTTCCAAAGACCGTGCGGCCCTGGCGGCCGCTCATCATGACAGGGCTCCCCCGCAGGCCCTATGCCGGGTGGGAGGTTCGGGCGCTGTTGACGATCTTGAGACATCGCAAAGTTCATGGGCTCTGAGGTACGCGTCTGCGCGGGAGATCGTGAGAGTGGCGGGCGCGGACGGTTTCGAACCGCCGACATCCGCCTTGTAAGTTCGGTCGAGCGGCTCCATCTGCCCTGTACGTCGGAGCGGGAAGGCAGCATCGGATCCATGCAGGGCTGCCTCGGTACGTCTCTGTCTCTGCTCGTTGATGTCAGCGATGGATGTCATTGGCTCGTCCGAACATGGTTCGTACGAACCGGCCGCGTGCGGCTGCCTCGTATGGAAGGCTGCGGTGATTCAGCGGCGAAGGGGGAATTGTGTACGTGCCGTCAGAGGGGCCCGTGGACCGCTTCGTGCCGCCGCCTGGACGCCTGCATCTTCTCCACCTCGTCGAGTACCAAGGCGGCCTTCGGCTGTGTGAGGACGCTACGGGCCTGCTTGTCGGTCCGACCGACCGGCGGCTTCAGCGCGCTGGTCTCTACGTGACGAACCTTAGAGGTGTGACGTACCACCAGGCGGCGGCAAGACAAGCTGATCTGCGCCCAGGCCAGCCCTTGCGTCTGGTGCCTGAGCCCGACAACCCTCACGACGCCCATGCTGTAGCGGTCTACCCCAATGGTGAGAGCGACCCAATTGGCTACGTCAACAAGCAGAAAGCCCGTGTTTGGTCTGGGTTGATCGCCGAGGGGGCACAGCTCTCAGCAGTGAGCCTGAGAGGGACGGGTCCGGGAATTAAGTGTGAGGCAGTGGCTGTCCTGGCCGCCGAGCCAAGGGTGGTCGCCCACCTTCTGTCACCACGGCCTGCCTCGCTCCCTCGGCCGGCCTTCCTCCTGTAGTGATCCAGGGACACGCGCTCGACACCATCAGCTTGGGAAGCTGCGGGCTTTTGAGGGTGGTTCGAGCGTTGACCTGGGCGAACAGCCGGGATGCGACTTCGGCTGGCTCGACTGATTTCACCGTGGTTCCCCGCTGTGACCCGCACGATCTGGTGCGGTTGTGGTGCGAGCCGCACAGCGGCGGAGATCGCGCCCGCCTGTTGAGGGAAATGAAGCGGGAGCACACAGCTCCGTCCGCTCGACTCATGGGCAGCGTCTCTGGCAGATCCGCCCAAAGCCGGTGGTATGCGGGCTAGCCTGCTACTCCAATGCTTTGGGGGATGTATGGGACTGCGCATCAACAAGTCGTTCAAGATCGCGCCAGGCGTGCGCATTCGACTCGGCAGCAAGTCGAGCAGCCTGAGTGTCGGAGGCAAGGCCGGGCGGGTCACCGTGAACAGTCGCGGGCGTCGGACCACGACAGTGCGCCTTGCCCCTGGAGTGTCGTACTCCACCTCCACCTCCACCTCTAGCTCTCGCTCGGGCTCTAGCCACACAAAGCCCAAGTCGGCCCGCTCTGTTCCAGAAACCCCAGCGGCCCCTACAGTGAGCGCTCCCCTTGGCCCGCACATCGCACCACGCCGAAAGACGATTGACGGCTGGGTTGCGGCAGACCTTCGTGGCGTCGTCTTCCACCGGCGGGCCCTCGATGACGTGCGCATCCCGTTGGCCCAGCTCATCAGCGCAGAGCTGGACGGTAAGGAACTGACTCTGAAAACTTCAGACGGGGTGACGTATCGCCTGATGCTAAGCACGTTCTCCGCCGCGCGGGATCTCCACTTCGTAGAGACCTTGGCTCGTGCCGCGCGATTGACTCAGAGCTGACCGCAGCAACAATTCGGTCTCCTGCGACACCCGCATTAGGAGTTCGATCGAGCGGCTCTCATACGGCCCTCTTGCCCCTACCGATACGGCGGGCGCGATCACTCAAGGCTGCTTGCGTACAGGGTCGTTGATGTCAGCTGGTGATGTCACGCAGAGGTGATCCAAACGGCTGGCGCTTCCGCAGGGAGTAACGCTGACGAGTTGGTGCGGGGAAGTAGCCCCAGACATCTCAGCACTGGGGGGCATATGAGTGGGATAGTTGATCAGCTGCCAACGCTGATAGGCGTGGTAGTCGGTGGTCTGATGTCCTATGTGGTTGGGGCGCTGACCGAGCGCAGCCGATGGCGTAGACAGCAGGAGACACGGTGGGATGGCCAACTCTTTCAGGCCTACAACGATTACAGCCATGCCGTGAAGGAGTGTGCTGATCGCTACGAACGGCTTGCCGCTTACCGCGGTCTCACTGACCATCCGGCGCCCCTTGAGCCGACTGAGGTGGAACTGGAGCAGGCTGCGAACATCGAAGGCAGGCGGTCGTCCATGGTGGAGGCCCTGAGTCTCCTCACCAACACTGAGACGGCCGAGGCGGTGCAAAGACTCAACAGGTGCGTTTGGCATCTTGAGTGGCTCGCCCGCGGACAGTTGGTTGGTGATCCAGCATCCTGGGCGCAGGCTTTCAGCGACTACCGAGCTGCCCGTGTCACGTTTTACCAGAATGCTCGCCGGAGCCTGCGGATAGTAGAGATTGGTTCCTTGCGCCAGGCACCTTGGCCTCCACCCTGGCGACCGGTTCGAAACCCTTCTGATCCGTAGCTCTAGCCAGTTCGGTCAGCGACGGTCATTCCGGTCGCTCCGAGGACTCTGAGGGACGCCAATGGGCGGTGGCAGTCGCTGGGGTTGCGGTACCGCGCTGCTATACGGCTTGCTTCGCTGCCAGATTCCGGGCGTGAGCTTCGCGTCGTAGTCGGCGATCTGACGGGCCACCGGGACGCTGGTGGTCGTTCGGATCAACCGCTCGTTTCACGATCCACTAGCCTCGGGCTTTCATGAGCCGGCTGAGGGTGGCCAACATGTCCAGGAGTGCTTTGACCTGGGGCGATAGGGCATTCCTGGGTCCTGCTGGGCAGTGAGGGGACCTTCACTCCTCGGGTGAAGACCAGTAGCGGGTGATCGTCGACTGGGGTGTCGGCCCGGAGGTTCCCGGTAACTCTGTGAGGGTCGACCGGTGGGACAGGTGTCCCTGCGACAAAACTCCTTGCTGAGCGGTGGGATGGCGACCTACCGTCGGTCGGCCCACACCGCTCCAGACCCGAAGGACATAGATGTCTTTCCGCCCCGCCGTCGCCGGCGACGCCGACTTCCTCTGGCGCATCCTGCTCGAGGCATACAACTGGAACGGCGATCAGCGGTTCACTGCCGAGCAGCTCGCCGCTGAGCCGCACGCCGCGCGCTACCTCGTCGGCTGGCAGCGCAGGGACGACTTCGGGGTTATTGCAGAGACCGACGCCGGCGAACCGGTCGGTGCGGCCTGGGCGCGGCACCTCCCCGAGAGTGAACCCGGGTACGGTTTCGTCGCTGCGGACGTTCCCGAGCTGACCCTCGGCCTGTTGCCCGAACACCGCGGCCTCGGGCACGGCCGGGCTTTGATGGAGGCGCTGATCCGGGCCGCCGCCGCAGGACCGGCCCCGGTCGCTCGGCTCAGCCTGAGCGTCGAGGACGGCAACCCCGCCGTGCACCTCTACACTGCCCTCGGCTTCACCCGGGTCGGGCGTAGCGGCAACTCGGACACCATGGTTCTGGACGTCCAGACCTGCCCCACGCCACTGAACAATCGTTGATTCCCGCGCCCCGCTTTGCACTTGGTCCGCTTCCTTATCAGGTCGATCGCGGGCCATCATCGCCAGAGGTCGAGCCTTGCTCTGCCTCGGCCGGCCAACCGCTGACGTTCGCCGTTGGCCCCTGCAGTTCGGGCTTGTTGGTGTCAGCCAGTGATCTCAAGAGTCGGGTCGCTTTTGGTATTGACCCGCCGAGAAACTGAAGCACCGCGCCACTCACGAGGAGAGTCACGG
Organism: Streptomyces sp. NBC_00659; assembly: GCF_036226925.1. Classification (NCBI taxonomy): domain Bacteria; kingdom Bacillati; phylum Actinomycetota; class Actinomycetes; order Kitasatosporales; family Streptomycetaceae; genus Streptomyces; species Streptomyces sp. NBC_00659. The sequence goes on from NZ_CP109031.1 coordinate 3,646,146, forward strand.
CTACGCCAGCAAGGCCCGCGCCCACTGCGAAGGACAACCCGGCAGGCCTCGGCCCGCCATCCAAGGCGAAGCCAGCACCGATCAGGATGAAACCCCAACCAGCCTTCCCGGGGTGCTTGTACTGCGCCCTATGCCGACCGTTCAAGGTCAACATTCCTATGAATGCTATCGAGCAACCGCAAGCCAACATGATCCACGAAGTCATGGCACCCTCCGCGGGGAGAGTACCTCGCCGGTGCCGGAGTCTCTGTGGGGCCCGTGAGCGGTCTTGAAAACCGTCGTGGCGCGAGTCACCGTGGGTTCAAATCCCACACCCACCGCAGATGAACGGCCCCTGACCAGGTAACTCGATCAGGGGCCGTTCACGTGAGCGTTGTCCGCCAGCGACCGCTGTTCCCCGCTGTTTCCCGACCGAACGGGCACGGGAGGGGCACGCGGTCTGAGCAGGTTGGTGGGTGGCAGTGGGGTAGCGCTTGCGCTGGCTTACCCTGATCGGCGTGCTTCTCGCCAATGCCCCGCAGACCAACGACGACCCGATAGCTGGAGGCCTGGGCTTCTTGCTTATCGGCACACTCATGCTGATCTTCGCGTTCTTTACTCGTCGTGCGAGGTGGAAGGCGCTCCGGAAGAAGGGCCCACGATCCGTTCGCGATGGCCTACTGGTCCAGGGCTTTGGTGTGATCGCTGTCGGCCTGGCCATGCTGGTGTACGGCGCTGCAACGCGGTGAACAACTCCGCTGCGGAGTCTCAGTGCCTGGCCCGCCGGGACTGAAGGTCCTGCGTCCTCTCTGCCCCTCGATGCGAACTATGGGCGGGTCGGTCGCTGAGGTCTCCTGAGCTGGTGAACTGGTCATCGAGCGCTGGTAACGGTCGGCTGCGGTCGCCGCAGTTGCTGTACATCCGTGCTGTATTACAGAGGTTCCGGAGTCAGCGGGCCGTCTTCGTGTGCGGGAACCGGCCACTCGTTCACCGCGTCAAGTCCAACTGGTAGAGAGAAGGCGCGCATGAAGAAATTGGCTGTCTCGCTCGGCAGCGGCCTGCTGGTCGCCGGGATCACCGCAGGGGTGTGGTGGAACTGGTTCCACGAGCCCTATGCCCTGGCCGACGCGCCCAAGGTCGACGTGACGGTGCGCGCGGAAAAGTCCAGGTACCCCGACGTACAGGAGACAGCCGAGGACGTCGACACTCTCGTACGGGTCTACGTGCAGCGGCTCAAGGACGGAGACGCGAAGGGAATCGCCGATCTGGCCGGGCCCGCTTTCAAGCAGCCCGGGCCCACCGCAGCCAAGCACGTGCGCGAGTACGGCCGGGCAGCGGGCGGCCCCGTCGAAGTCACCGTGCTGGAGGGAGTCGTCCCATACTTCAACCCGGTGACAGTGACGTACGAACAAACGGGCCAGCGGCAGGAGCTGCTACTGGTGAAGGACGACGGGCACTGGTGGATAGGCCTCGGCGACGGCGACCCCGCGGCGGGCATGTAGTGATAACTGCGGAACTTTGACGTGCAGCCTCATCTTTATCAGGTCGATGACGGGGTCTTGGGGGACTCGAACAACGCGTGCTGAACCTCGATTGGCCATCCCCTGAGATTCGGCGCCGACCGCCGCTGGTCGTCCTTGTTGGTGTCAGCGCTGATGTCAGTTGCCGCACGCGATCTTGACAAGGGCTGCCTTCTACGGACCGCAGCCAGACAGCGGCTGCCTTCTGATTCCGAGCTCCATCGGGAAGGTCGGACAAGTTGGGCCTAGTTTTGATCGCTCGACGGGGTCCCGCGGTAGAGGACACCCGTGCCGTAGTGCGGAGCGATGTCCGGGTGCTCCTCCGGTCGCGGCGCACGTACCTGTGGCGAGAAACGCCCGCTGCATGAGCCAGTAGCTTCGAAGTTCCGCCGTGCCTCAGTCAGGCTGAGCCGGCCGTTCGGGCCGCCTCGGCACTCGTCTGCATCGTGGTCATCCTGACCGTCGTCCTCCCAGAAGCAGACCGGACAGATCTCGTACATTGCACGCTCAGCGAGAGTGACGAAGCCGCAGCAAGGGCAGCAATACGGACCGTTCTCAGCTCGGCCTATGACATCCGCGAACACCATGAGTGCATTGTGCTGTGCGATCGCGCTGCCCTGTGGCCAGGGCAGGCATCCTCGGCTTGTCAGCCCGACGAGACGTGCTCCGTGCACACCCCTTGACCCACGATTCACCCCAGCTCCCATCCCGTCCGCCGTCGACCCACACACCGTGGAGCGGGCGTGGTTCATGGCGTCCAGGTGGAGCGCCCTGCTGGACGAACGACCTGGACGCCATGGGCCGCGTCTGCTCGGCTTTGCCTGGGTTGACGGTGGACGGGATGGGAGCCCCCAACGCTCGCCACGATGTGCCCGCGGCCGGGAGCGGCGCCCCCTTCCACCCGGTGCCGGCCGATCCCCCGCCGGAGGCATGGTCCGTGACCGTGAGCCGCGTACGTCGGGTGCTCGACTCATGACCTCCGGGCCTATCCACAGTGGGCGGGCGTCGGCGCAGCCGGGGCGGAGCGGGCCGAAGGCAGGAGCGGCGCCCCGAGCGGAGCCGGGAGCGCGCCCGGCGGAGCGGAGCGCAGCCGGGGCTTGAACCAGTAGAGAAAATTTGAATCACGTCTTGCTCGCAGGGCCTGGCCTGGGTCAGGCGCTATCGCCGGTTGGTCGACCGGAGGCATCCAGGGCCGAGCGCCTGAGCTGGCACTATGTCCTCTGTGGAAGCTGATGACTCGCGGGAATCCATACCGACGGTGAATATCAGCCTGTGGCACGCGGATGCCGTCGTGCTGTACGACTGGCTAATGAGCACCGATCTGAACACGGTGCCGATCACGCACCCCGCGCAGAAGCAGGCGTTGACGGATCTTCTAGACCGCTTTGAGTGGGCCGCTGACGTCGATGTCACGGCGTGCACGGCTCAGGAGGTCTCTGCTGCGCAAGCGGAGGTTGCCAAGGACATGGGCTGGTAGGGGCTCGGCTGATCCGCATGAATCGGATGGCGCCCCGGTGCTTGCAGTCTGTGCTCGCGTAGGTCAGCGTGCTTTCTGAGCTGGGTGCTTGCCTGGGCTTGGTGTAGAACGCTGGGTATGGGGAGTGAGCGGCAGGAGCGAATGCGGACGCTGGGGGCACGTCTTCGGGCTCTGCGCGTGGATGTCGGCCTGACTGGTGCCGTGTTGGCGCAGCGGGCTGGAGTGGGTCAGCCGACGGTGTCGAAGGTGGAGAACGGGCGGATGGTTCCCAGCCGTGACGTCCTCGACCGTCTGTCCGGAGCTCTCGGCCTGGATGCCTCTGTTGTCGCGGAGTTGCGGGTGGCCCTCGCCGGAGTCGAGTCGGCTCCGTCTGTGGGCGCAGACGACACCCTGTCGGGCTCGAGCCTTTCCGCGAATGCCGTTGTCGACCTGGCGGTGCGCGAGGCCCGGCTCGTTCGGTCGTTCCAGTGCGTTGTCCTGCCGGCCATGCTCCAGAGTGCGGAGTACGCCCGGCACGTCTTCGCGAGCACGCCCGGTGCGGAGGTTGCCGAGGTGGGCAAGGCTGTCGCGGCTCGGGTGGAGCGGCAGAGCGTCTTGTACGAGCCCGGACGGGAATCCGTCTTCGTAGCGACTGAGGGCGCGCTCCGGACGTGGCCCGGCAGTCCGGCCCTGATGCTTGCTCAGCTCGACCGGCTGCTCGCGGTGGCGAGCCTGACCACTGTGCGGTTCGGAGTCCTTCCGTGGGACCGGCCGGTGCCGGGTGTGCCGCGGCACGGCTTCACCTTGTGCGACCAGGAGACGGTGGTCGTGGAGACCTTCCGGGACGAGCGGGCGGAGAAGGATCCGGATGTGTTCGCCTCGTACGAGGAGGCGTTCGCCCAGTTCGAGAGCGCGGCTGTCTTCGGCGATGGAGCGCGGGAACTGCTGATGCGGATCATGAGGGATCTGCGAGTCCTGGCTGAGGACGTCACTCCATAGAGGAATAATTCCTCTGAATGCCTAGAAGCCTGACCACCTCTAGGAATACTCTGCCTGCGTGCTGTCTAGCCCTCTAGACGAGGAGTGTTCCTCTTGCTTGCGAAGTGGTGCCGTCCGTTCCCTGGCCTGCCGCAACAGGTCGCTGAAGCCCGTTACTTCGTCGCCGCTCTGATGGAGGCCGAGGGTCCCCGCATGGTGGAGAACGCTGTCCTGATCGTCAGTGAGTTGGCGTCCAATGCCGTCCGGCACTCCCGGAGCGGCCGCAAGGGCGGCTGGTTCCTCGTGATCGTCGTTCTCGACGACGACCGAGTGCGCATCGAGGTGATCGACGAGGGCGGCTATGACAGGCCGCAGCTGCTCGCCGCCAATGACTGGGAGGAGGAAGGCGGGCGTGGGCTGTTGCTGATGGCGACCTGCGCCAAGGACTGGGGAGTGAAGGAACGGACGCACGGTCGGTGCGTCTGGGCCGAGCTCGCGCGAGCCGGCGCATGATCCCCGCCACTTTGGGCGGCCGCCTTATGTGCCCCGCGGGCGGCGGGTGGTGAGCCCTCGCGGGGTCCCTGGCTATCGGTCCGGCTTCTATGTGGTTGATGTTCGAACGGGGCAGCGTCTCCCGCCCGAACCGTCTAGAGCCCTAGACTCCTGGGTGCGTCTAGGAGGTGTGGGCATGTCGAACGAGTTGCAGCGGATCGCGGCGATCGATGATCCGTACTTGCTGCTGCGTGAGGTCACGACCAGGTTGGCCGACGCGCAGCAGGAAGTTACGGAACTCGCTCGGCTGCGTCGGCGCGTGGTCCAGGACCTGCACGCGCAGGGGCTGTCGTATGCGCAGATCGCCGAAAAGGCAGGTCTGAGCCGCGGGCGGATTCACCAGATCCGGCACACCGGGCCTGCACCGGAGGGCGCCTTCCTGGGCGCGGGCGCCGTCACTGTCGTCACTCCGTTGCGGTGGGACGGCGAGAAGAAGCGGCCGGTCGTCGCCATGGCCGACATGAACTCCGGGAAGAGGCTCGAAGAGCTGGCCAAGTCCTACGGGCTCGATGTCAGCTCCGGGCACGTACAGGTCGGCGGTGAAGTCGACCTCAACCGTGACGGCCTGGTCGTCGTCTGCGGGCCGGGCATGTCCGAGGCCATGAGCGACTTGTACGCCCAGGACCCCGTCCTTGCCTGGGAGCATCCGGACAGTGAGCCGTGGGCCCTGGTGGACCGTCGTACCGGCACGTCGTACGGCGCCGGAGCGGACACCGAGCCATACCGCCCACATGACGTCGGATATCTCGGCCGACTGCCCCGTCCCGACGGGAAGGGCTCGGTGCTCGCCATCGCCGGCATCCACACCGCGGGCTCCCTCGGCGTCGTCCATCTACTCACCTCCGACCTCAACACGCTCTGGGGGCAGGTCGGCGAGCGACACTTCTCCACGCTGGTGAGCGTCGACTACGACCCCGAGACCGACGAGCCGCGGTCCGTCGAACTGCTCTGTCCCCTCTACCTGCACGACGAGGGGGCGACGGCGTGAAGGTCCTCCTCGGCTCGCAGCCGGCCGGACCGTCGCGGGAGAACGAGGATTTCGCCGCCGCCGTTCCCGGTGCAGCCGTCCTCCTCGACGGGGCCGGTGTGGCTGGGGCAGAGACCGGATGCACGCACGGCATCGCGTGGTTCTCCGCGACCCTGGGCGGCCTTCTGCTGAGCGCCATCACCACGCAATCCGCCCGGCCGCTCTCCGAGTGCCTGGCCGACTCGATCCGGGCCGTTCGCTCCCTGCACGGGGACACCTGCGACCTGGCCCACCGGGCCAGCCCGACCAGTACGGTCGTCGCCGTCCGGGCCAGTGCGGGAGTTCTGGAATACCTCGTACTGGGTGACTCGACGCTTCTCCTCGCCGACCTGGACGGGAAAGCGACCGCCGTCACGGACCAACGGTTGGACGAGGTGGGCAAGCGTCTTCGCGCGCCGGTCGACGCGCTGTCCACCGGTTCACCTGAACACGTGGCCGCCCTGGCGGAGTACCGCGACGCCCTGACGAGACTGCGGAATCAGCCGGACGGTTTCTGGATCGCCGGGCCTGACCCGCTGGCGGCCGAGCACGCCTTCACCGGGACGGCGCCAGTGGAGTCACTGACCTCGGTGACGCTGCTGAGTGATGGCGCGACGCGACTCGTCGACCTCTTCGAACTCGCCACCTGGCACGACACGTTGGCAGATGTCGGGTCAGTCGGGCCCGATGGGCTGATCCGCCGTGTGCGGGAGGCAGAGGCGGGCGACCCGGACGGGCGGCGTTGGCCGCGAGGCAAGGCGCAGGATGACGCGACGGTCCTGCATTGGGTTCTGTCGTAACGCCGCTTCCCATGGGTGAATGTGTGACGTCGAGGTGCGGTTCAACGTGGGAACGATGCCTCTTCGCCGACGGAGGCGAGGAGTTCGAACGGGAACTCTGTGTCGACCTGCCCGATCATCAGCCCGAGCCAGCGGTCGGTGGACGGTATCCGCCACGCCAGCATGCTGACGGCGAGACCGCACAAGGAGAACAAAGGCTCGGGAACGGGCTCGGTGTCGGGATAGTCAGGGTCGTCGAGTCCGAGGTACGGCCATAGATCGACCGTGGTCGGATCTCCCCAACGCTTGCTCAGAACGGCAGCCACTGCGGTGAGCTCGACCTCCAGTTCCTGCAGCGCCGCCTCGCTGTCGCCGGGGGTGCGATCCCCCCAGAAATCCTGGGTCGCCCGCAGGATGGCTATGTGGAAGCCGGCCCCGCCCCAGCCGAGTTCCGTCTTCATGTCCCCCTTCCCCTCGGGGAACGGCTGGGTGATCAGAGTGTCGATGATCGACAACTGTTCACGAGTGGAGCCTGCGGGCTGGTTCTGAAGCGGCATGGGGCTGGAGTGTAGGGCTGGCGGCGCAGGGGGTGTCGTTCTGTAGTCACTCGCCGATCCGGTCGGCGCCTCGATGATGCGCTCCGACACTTCGTATACCCCCCTAGACAATTGACGGGGTGTCGGCCTACAGTTGCCGTCAACCCCCCTAGACAGTCAGGGAGGCCCCCCCTTGCGTTGTCTAGGGGGGTATCCAGCCGAGATGGCGCCGAAAAAGCGGCGTCACCGACTCAGTGAGGTCAACAGAATGCGTGTCATCCCCGTGGATACTTCGGCCGCGACGCTGCTCGTCACCAAGCTGCCCGAGGTGAAGGTGAAGGACCGGCAGACGGGCGAGATCGCCGTGGACCCGGTGACCAACGACCGGTTGATGGTGCTGGAGGTGGTGTTCATCGCCCAGGGCGGCTCGGACATGGTCAAGGTGACCGTGCCGGCCAAGGGTGTCGGCGAGGGCCTGGTCATGGGTACGCCGGTGATCCTTTCCGGCTTGGTCGCACGGCCGTGGGAGAGCGAGTTCGGCGGTCGTGCCCGGCACGGGATCGCCTACCGGGCCGATGCCGTCATGGCCAACGTCCCCGCCTCGGTGCAGGGCTGAGCGTCGTGACCGACTCCGTGTGGACGCTGCTCTTAGGGCTGGTGGCCCTGGCCGTGATCTTGCAGGTGCTGCGGCACCGCTTGCCGGTCGTCTTCTGGTGGCTCATCGGCTATCCGGTCATCGCGCTGCGCGTGCTCGCCACCTATCGCGCCACCATGGACGCGTGCGGTCTGACCGTTCCGGCTTCGGCTGTACGGCGAGCGACTGCTCGGATGATGGGGCGGGAGGCGGCGCCCGTTCCGCCGCGCCGGTCGCTTCCCCTGCCCACGGGTTCGGGGCTCGTGATGCGACTGCGCATGGCGACCGGACAGGCTCCGGAGGACTTCGCGGCCTCCGCCGACCGGTTGCGCCACGCTTGGGCGGCACACGCTGTCCACATCCGCCCGACCAAGCCGGGGCGCCTCGAACTGCGGCTCATCGGCTGGGACGTACTGGCGAACGTGCGTCCCGCCCGGCGCCGGCTCTCTGGCGGACCGCTGACTCTGCCTCTCGCCCTGCGGGACGACGGGAGTTGGCACGTGCGGGACTTCCGAACGGTGCCGCACGAACTGATCCTCGGTGCCACTCAGTCGGGCAAGTCCGTCTACCTGCGCAACCTGCTGTGCGGTCTGGCCCGGCAACGGGTCGTCCTCGTCGGCATCGACTGCAAGTGGGGCGTCGAACTGGCGCCGTTCGCGCCCCGGTTGTCCGCGCTCGCCGATACCTCGGACCGTGCGAACGAACTCCTGGACGTCCTCCTGGAGGAGATGGAGGAGCGGTTCCGGCTGATCGGCGTCACCTCCGGAGCGGGCCCGGACGCCGTGCTCACCTCCGACGTGTGGGGCCTACCCGACGCGGTGAGGCCCGTGCCGGTCGTGGTCGTCGTCGACGAAGTTGCGGAACTCTTCCTCGCCGCGAGCCGCGATGACGAGAAGCGCCGGGACGCCATGGTTACCAAGCTGATCCGCATCGCCCAGCTCGGCCGCGCCGCGGGCATCTATCTGGAGGTGTGCGGACAGCGCTTCGGATCCGAACTCGGTAAGGGCGCCACCATGCTGCGGGCCCAGCTCACCGGCCGCGTCTGCCACCGGGTCAACGACGAGTCCTCCGCCAACATGGCCCTTGCCGACATCTCCCCGGAAGCCGCGCTCGCCGCGACCGGCATTCCCGCCGACCGGCCCGGTGTGGCCGTCGTCGGCGACTCCTCGGGCGGCTGGTCCCGCGCCCGCTCACCGCACCTCACGCTGGACGACGCCGCGGCCGTCTGCCGAGCCACCGCGGACCTGGTCCCGGCCCTGCCTCGCCTTGCTGCCTTCCGGAGGGCCGTTGCTCCGCAGGCCGTGGAGAAGCCCACGCCCTCCACCGCTACCGCCCCGCGCCCGGTGACCGAGTAGCAGCACCGCTTCCCCGGTCGGCGTGACCGCCTCGCGCCGCGTCCCTACCCCTCCCATGCCTCGAACCGGAAGGAGTCCGTGCCGATGCGAGCCTTCCCGGCCCGTGTAGACGCCGTGATCATCCAAGCCGTCATCGCAGGCGCCCTGTCCTTCTCCCACCTGCACGACCTGGCCGAAGCGGCCGGACAGGGCGGCTGGAAGGCGTGGGCCTACCCCGTCTCCGTCGACCTGCTTCTCGTCGCTGCCTGGCGGCGGATGCGCGAACAGCAACGTGCCGGGCTCCCGGCCGGTGGGCCTCGGCTGTGGTTCCTGGTCGCCCTCGCGGCGTCCCTCGGCGCGAACATCGCCACCGCCGGACTCCTCGACCTGGATCACGTCCCCGCCCTGCTCCGCGTGGTCGTCGCGGGCTGGCCGGCGGTGGCCTTCTTCGGCGGCACGCTGCTGGCCCACACGCCCCGCACCTCGGACGGCGCCGACCGTAGTGCGTCGACTGGGTCCGAGGTGGGGGAGTCGATGCCGCTCGTCCCCACTCCTGCGATCGTCGAACCGACAGTCAGCGGCCGGGCAGAGCCCGACCCCATTCCGGTCCTGGAGCCCGCGGCCGACTTGGGCCCGGCACCGGTGCCCGCCTCGACCGTCCACCTTCCGCCCGCCCTCGTCGACCGTGCCCAAGCGCTCGCCCGAGAGCTCCACTCTCGTACCGGCGAACCTGCCGACCCCGACACCGTCCGTGCCCGGCTCGGCCTGCCCGCGTCCATGACGCCAGCCGTCGCCGCGCACCTCTGACCAGGGAGACGCCCGCCATGACCCCGCGCTTCCGAGACGTCCGCCGCATCGGCCCCGTACAGGTCGCCTCGTACCTCTCCCGAGGCCGTACGCGACACGTCGCCGCCTGCGCGGCCCCGCGCTGTGACTTCTCCGCCGAGTACGACAGCCGCGCCGCCGCCGAACTCGCCGCCCGCATCCACCGCTGCCGCGCCTGACAGGAGACGACAGACATGCACGTCCCGCTCTGGCTCGCCCTCCTCGCCGTCGGGGCCCTCGGCGTCCGGCTCGCCCGCCCACCGTGGTGGCTGGTCGTCGTGCTCCTCCTAGGCGGCTACCTCGCCGCCGGGAGCTTCCTCGCCCCCGCCATCGACCCCGCCCTCAAGTAGCCCGTACAGAAGGGAGTCCGTTCCATGTTCAAGCCCAAGTACCCGCCCATGGAAACCGCCCCGGTACCCGCCGCGCCGCGCTCGACCGTCCACAGTCCGGTTCCCCTCCAGCATGCTGCGCCTGCTCCTACGGAGGTGGCTTCGAACCGTTCTGCCGTGCAGCTCACCCCGGGAAGCGCACTGACCCTCGTCGTGGGCGGCTCCGCCGTCGTCCTGGTCATGGGGGCCGTCCTGGTCTCCATGCTCCTCGCCGTCGCGATCACCGCCGCTTCCGTAGCCGTCTGCGCCGTCACCGTCCGCTCGATCCTCAAAAGCGACCGCCGCTGACATCACTTCATCCGCACCCTGGCTTACCCATGGCGTCTAGCCCCCTGGACAAGCCAGGGGTCGTCTCGAACTTGTTCCCTCAAGGAGGAACTCGCACATGCGCCCCGAGGCTCCGACCGGAGCCGTCCGCCAACTGGCGGCCCTCGCCCAGCTCGGCGACCTGAGCAGCTACGCGCACCAGATCCAACGACTCGGCGGCTGCGAGCGACCCGTACGGATGGAAGGTCGCCGCCTGGACGTCCTCGCCACCACCGGCGAAATCGTCCGGGAGATCGCCGACCACGACCTTCCCGCCGGACAACTCCTCATCCGCTGCAACAACCGCCGCGCAACCCGCTGCGCCGCCTGCGCCGAGGTCTACCGCAAGGACACCTTCCACCTCGTCACAGCTGGCCTGAGCGGCGGCAAGGGCATCGGTTCCGCGGTCGCCCAACACCCCCGCGTCTTCGCCACCTTCACCGCACCGTCCTTCGGCCCCGTCCACAACCGGCCCGGTGGCGGCCGCTGCCGCTGCGGGCGCCTGCACGCGGACGGAGACGCCGAACTCGGCACCCCGCTGAACGTGGACCGCTACGACTACCGCGCCGCCGTCCTGTGGAACGCCCACGCCGGTGCCTTATGGGCCCGCTTCGTCACGTACCTCCGTCAGCAGCTCGCGTCCCGCGCGGGCATCGGCCGCTCGGAGCTGCGCGACTGCCTCAAGGTGTCGTACGCCAAGGTCGCCGAGTACCAGCGACGGGGCGCCGTCCACTTCCACGCCGTGATCCGCCTCGACGGTCCGGACGGAGCCGAGGACACCCCGCCGGCCTGGGCCACCACCCAACTCCTCACCGACGCCATCCGCTCAGCCGCCGCCCTCGCCGAGACACCCGGCCCGGTCCTGGACGGCCGTGCCCACACCTTCCGCTTCGGCGAACAGCTCGACGTCCGCCCCATCCAGTCCGCCGACTTCACCGGCCCCACCAACCTGAGCAGCCGCGCCGTCGCCGCCTACATCGCCAAGTACGCGACCAAGGGCGCCGAAAGCGCGGGCACCCTGGACCGCCCCATCCGCAACCCCGTCACCGACCTCATCGGCACCGAAGTCACCGACCACGCAAGGCAGATGATCCTCACCTGCTGGCGCCTCGGAGCCCTGCCCGAGCTCGAAGAACTGCGCCTGCGCAAGTGGGCCCACATGCTCGGCTTCCGCGGCCACTTCTCCACCAAGTCCCGCGCCTACTCCGTCACCCTCGGCGCCCTCCGCCAGGAACGCGCCGACCACAACGAAGCACGCACCCGCGAACGCGCCGCCGAAGCGGGCCACCCGCTGCCCGACCCGGACACCGTCCTCGTCCTCTCCCACTGGCGCTTCGCCGGCACCGGCCTGACCGCCGCCGAAACCTGGCTCGCCACAGCACGACACCCCGCCCCCGGAACCGAAGGAGAACCCACACATGGCTAGTAGGCGCCTCGCCGTCGCGGAACCCGTCGTCATTCCGCATGACCTGCCGGTGCGGTACCTGACTCCTGACGACCTGGTGGAGATGTTCGACCTCCCGAGCGTCGAAACGGTCTACCAGTGGCGCCGGAAGCGCACCGGGCCCCGCGGCTTCCGGGTCGGTCGGCACCTGCGCTTCGACCCGGCTGACGTCCGCGCCTGGGTCGAGTCCCTCCGGGAAGGGGCGGCTGCCTGATGGCCGGACACATCCAAGATCGCTGGTACAAAGTCGAGATCGGCGTGGATGGCAAGACCCGCAAGACGAAGAGCGACCGGTACGGCCTCGGTCTCCGCTATCGGGCCCGCTACATCGGCCCGGACGGCACCGAGAAGTCCAGGAGCTTCCCGGACAAGCAGAAGCGCTTGGCCGACGCGTGGCTGACCAACATCGAGGCCGACATGGCGCGCGGCCAGTACATCGATCCCCGGGCCGCACGGACGACCTTCCGCGAGTACACGGACCGCTGGATCGCGGCGCTGACGACCGACCTCACGAGCCGGGCCGCGGTCGAGGGACGGTTACGTCTCCATGCCCTGCCCTATCTCGGCACGCGCCCGATCGGTTCGTTCCAGCCGGAGCACATCCGGGAGTGGAGCCGTCGACTGGAGGAGTCCGTGGCGTCGGCCTCGTACCGGCGCCTGATCTTCGACGCGGTCTCCTCCGTGCTCACCGCGGCCGTGGATGACCGCCTGCTGGCCTCGAATCCTTGCAGGGCCCGCTCGGTCAAGGCGCCTCGTCCCGCGCCGTCACGGGTGCGGCCCTGGTCGGCCTCGCAGGTCTTCGCCGTGCGGGTGGGGCTGCCCGATCGCTACCAGGCCATGACGGATGTCGGCGCGGGGTGCGGCCTCCGCCAGGGCGAGATATTCGGTCTCGCGGTCGACAACCTCGGAGATCTCGGTTGGCTCTACGTCCGACAGCAGGTGAAGAAGGTCCGCGGCTCCCTCGTCTTCGCTCCCCCGAAGCGGGGCAAGCTCCGCGACGTCCCGCTGGATCCCGAAGTGTCCGCAGCGTTGACCGAGCACATGAAGCGCTTCCCGCCGGTCGAAGTGACCTTGCCGTGGGTGACGCCGACTGGGCCCAAGGTGACGCACCGGCTCCTCTTCACGAGCAGCGTCGGCACGGCCCTCTGGAGCAACGGTTTCAACGACGAACGGTGGAAGCCCGCGCTTGCCGCGGCCAGCATCATCCCGACCCCCGAGAAGGGCCAGCGGTACGCGGCGGCCCGCGAGCACGGGATGCACGCCCTGAGGCACTTCTACGCCTCGGTCCTCCTGGACGCCGGGGAGAACATCAAGGCGCTGAGCCTCTACCTCGGCCACAGTGACCCGGGCTTCACGCTCCGCGTGTACACGCACCTGATGCCGAGCAGCGAGACCAGGACCCGGAAAGCCATCAGCGCGATGTACCGGGCCGCCGGTCACGCCCACGACGGCCCAGAGACGGCCCAAGCCGCCTAACACGGCCCCTCATCGACGGGAAACCCGCTGGTGAGGGGCTGTTTCATGCCCTCGTTCGGCAAGTAACACCCCATCTTGCCTGACGGCTACCCCTTGAAGGAAACCCGTTCGGTCGGGGGGCTGTGACCTGGCGGTTCGTCGTCCTCGCCGGTGGCTGATCCGTCACTGGCTGTCGCCGCCGGTCACTGCCGAGCGATCTCGCACAGCCCGGAGACGGCCCCGGCGCCGCTGCTACCGCTTCTGGGCTCGGTACTGCTTGAGCAGAGCCGTGATCTTTGCGCTGTCGGCCGCGCCGTTCAGCTCGACCAGTAGAAGATCGGGACACAGCTCGTAGAGATCGCCCCACCATCGGCGCCCTCGGTTGTCCCAGATCCGGTAGCCGCCCGGCACGCCTCTGGCTACGTACCGACGTCTACTCATGGCTGCTCCCCAGACCGTGACAGCCGCAGGGCTTCGTCACGGACTCCCTTGTCCTGGTCGGCGGCGAGTCTCACAAGCTGGTCCACGAACTCGTCCGTCCGGTCGTCGGCGATCATCCAACTCTGGTAGCCGAACACCTCGCCGTCGAGCTGGTCGGCGGTCCGCCACTCCTCAGCCCGCGACAGCGCCGCCGGCACCGCGCGCAGACCGGCCAGGTCCCTCCGTTCGAGCAAGGCCTGCGCCGTCTCCTGCGTAACTGCGGTGTCGTGGGCGTCCAATAGGAGCCGCTCAAGGACTGGGCCGACCTCTTCCCGCTCGGCCCACGCCGCAAGCTGTCGTCCGGCCACGGCCCTTCGAGACCACGATTCCGATTCCGAGTCACGAAGCGCTGCCGTCCATCGGTCCGCCCCCTGGTCCTGGCTCAATAGCCATACTGCCTGTAGCGAGATCGTGCAGGAAGAGACCAAAGCACAGGTCAAGCGCCGGGAGAAGGCTTGAAAACCGTCATGGCGCGAGTCACCGTGGGTGCAGATCCCACACCCACCGCAGGTGAACGGCCCCTGACCAGCTGCATCGGGCAGTCCCGCTGACCTGCTGCTGAGCGGTGTCATGACCTGAGGGCGCACTTGGTGGGTGATCCGCTGTTCCCCGTGGCTCCCGCAGTATCTGGCACGGGGCGTGTTCAGGCGGGTCAGTCGGTCGTGCCGCGGCCTGGCACGCCGATACGGGACCCGAGGTCGGTGGCGGCGGTCAACGAGTGGGCCGCGGTCCTGAGATCGTTCTCCCATGCCGGGAGCTCGTCGAAGCTGATCCATTCGCTGTAGTCCGCTGCGGCGGAGAGGAAATGTGTCTCCTCCGGGGTGCGGGCTGCGACCGTCATCGACAGCCGGTCGGCCACGCCCTTGGGGCTCAATTCGCCTTTCACGAGACCGAACGCAAGGTTCACGAGGAGGCATCGGCCGGCTGTCTCCTCATCGGGAAGGGGTATGCCGAGTTCGTGCAGGGCTTGGACGTACAGTTCACGGATCTCGGCGTTGTCGCTCCTGCGTGGCAGGCCGGCCAGTTCGCGCAGGGCGGGGGAATCACGCCCGTCGACGAGTGCATGAGCAGCGAGCATCGGGAGCTCCTCGGACGGGAGCACTTCCGCCGCATACTGCCAAGTGCTGTGCTGCAACCTGTCCATGCGTTCATCGTGTGAGCAACGAGACGTCCTGGCCAGCCGATTGCTGTTCTGGCCTCGGCTTCTTCTTGCCCCGGGTCTGTAGGGCCTTCCCTTCGCCCCTGGTCGGACGGGTAAGCACCTCAACTGACCCGCCGTCGGGCGGTCGTTGCCTGTTGTCGCCGAGGGCCCGGGCCAGGGCCCGTCGTGGGACTACGGCCGCCCGGCGAGCATCGTCCGGACGGCAATGCAGGCGGGGCGCCACCCCGTTCGTACGCGACTACCGCACCGTCCCTGACCAACTCACCCTCGGAGCAACACTCTCCGGCAAGTCCGTGTACCTGCGCCACCTCGTGACCGGACTCGCCCCGCAGCCCGTCGCCCTGGCCGGCATCGACTGCAAGCGTGGCGTGGAACTCTCGCCCTTCGCCGCCCGGTTCTCCGCTCTCGCCACCAACCCTGAGCAGGCGGCCGAGCTGCTGCCCGTGCTCATCGGACACTGTGGCTCACTTGATCATTGTCGGTCGCCGTCGCTCTGCCGGGCCGGCGAGGAACGGACACCACCGTGGGAGAAGCCCCGGAATCTCCTCTTCCCGCGCACAACCATTCCGGCGGTTCCATGGTCACACCCGTGTCAGAGGCATCCGAAGCATGCCGCGCCCGGCGCCTCCCAGCCTCCGGTGACGCGCGGCCTCCCACGGCTCATGGGGGTTTGAACCACCTTGCGCAACCGCAGGATCTCCACCGCGACGGCACTCGCCGTCCTCTTCAGTTCGGCGGCGCTGACGGGCCTCGGCTCCACGGCCGCCCACGCCGACGGCAACGCCGTCCTGCCCGTCGCCTCCGTCGCCGACATCGTCGTGGACAGCGTGCACCAGCGGGTCTTCGTCAGCGACCCGACCGGCGGCAAGGTCGTCGCCACCGACTACAGCGGCAACGTCGTCGGAACGCTCGGCTCGCTGCCGCAGGCCGGCGGCCTGGAGCTCTCGGCCGACTCGCAGACGCTGTACGTGGCCGTCCCGGGCAGCGACGAGATCGCGGCCATCGACACGGCCGGCCTCACCGAGTCCGCGCGCTACTCGACCGGCACCGCCGAGGCCCCGACGACGCTCGCCCGCGCCGGCGGGAAGCTGTGGTTCGGCTACGGCACGGCGGCGAACGGGAACATCGGCTCCCTCGACCTCTCGGGCCCGGACGCTGTCCTCGCCGTGGCCCAGGACAGCCGCACCCGCTGGTACTACGCACCCCGGCTGGCGTCCAACCCGGCCGCGCCCGGTGTGCTGGCCGCGGGCGTCCCGGACCTCAGCCCCTCCGCCGTGGCGACCTACGACGTCTCCGGCCCGGACGCTCCCCGGCTCATGGCGCAGGGCCAGGCCGGAAGCAACCTGCGCGACCTCGCGGTGACCCCCGACGGCGACCAGGTCGTCACGGCCAGCGGCTCGCCCTACAGGCACATGGTCCTGTCCACCACCGACCTGAAGGAAGTCGGCAGCTACCCGACCGACCCCTACCCGAACGCTGTCGACATCGCCGCGGACGGCACCGTCGCCGCGGGCATCGACGGCATGTACAAGCCGGACGTCTACATATTCGAGCCCGGTAGCACCGAGCCGGTCCGGAAGTACGAGTTCGCCGACACCGGTTCCGGCACCCTGGTCCCGGACGGACTGGCGTGGGAGCCGGACGGCGACCACCTCTTCGCGGTCACCGAGAGCGACAGCACGTACCGCCTCAACACCCTGAACGCGCCGACCAAGGCCGTCACCACGGTGACGGTGAGCGCGCCTTCCTCGGTGGTTCCCGGCAAGTCGCTGACCGTCACCGGAAAGATCAGCGGCGGCGATCCGCTGCCGGCCGGGACATCACTGACGGTCACCCGTACCGACACGCAGTCGCCGTCCGGCAAGGCGCTGGCCCCGGTCACGACCGCCGAGGACGGCACCTTCACCTTCACCGACACCCCGGCCGCCGAGGGCGACGCGAAGTACACCGTCTCCTACGCGGGCGACACCGGCCACGCCCCAGCATCCGCCACGCGGACCGTAGCCGTCTCCCGCAGCACCACCACGGTGACGGTGAGCGCGCCTTCCTCGGTGGTTCCCGGCAAGTCGCTGACGGTCACCGGGAAGATCAGCGGCGGCGATCCGCTTCCGGCCGGGACGTCGCTGACGGTCACCCGTACCGACACGCAGTCGCCGTCCGGCAAGGCGCTGGCCCCGGTCACGACCGCCGAGGACGGCACCTTCACCTTCACCGACACCCCGGCCGCCGAGGGCGACGCGAAGTACACCGTCTCCTACGCGGGCGACACCGGCCACGCCCCGGCATCCGCCACACGCACCGTAGCCGTCTCCCGCAGCACCACCACGGTGACGGTGAGCGCGCCCGCCACGGCCACCCGCGCCAAGTCACTGACCGTCACCGGCAAGGTCGCCAACGCCGAGGCGCTGCCGGCCGGCACGGTACTCACCGTCAAGCGTACGGACCTGGAGTCGCCCTCCGGCAAGACGCTCGCCTCGGTGAAGACCAAGGCGGACGGCACCTTCTCCTTCACCGACACCCCGCCGGCCGGCGGCGACGTGAAGTACGCCGTCTCCTACGCGGGCGACGCGACCCGCGCCGCGGCTTCGGGCTCCGACACGGTGGCCGTCTCCCGGACCGCCACCACGCTGAGCCTGAACAACAACGGCACGGTGTACTCGTACGACAAGGACGTCACCTTCACCGCGCACCTGGGCACCACCTACAAGAGCCGCACGGTGGAGATCTGGGCCAACCCCTACGGCTCGGACAAGCCCAACGTCCTGGTGAAGAAGGCGACCGTCAACTCCAGCGGAAACGTCTCCGCCGTGGTGGACATGAAACGGGACACCACCATCTCCGCGGTCTTCGCCGGTGACGCCCGCACCGCCCCGAAGTCGGTCAAGGTCACCGCGTACGCCAAGGTGAATGTCTCCACCTCTCTGGCGAAGTACTACAAGACGGCCAAGGTCAGCGCGAACTCCTCGACCTACTACTGGTACCACAAGAGCACGGCCCCGCTGTTCACCACCGCGATGAGCTCCTACGCGGGCCGTCACTACCGGCTGGACATCGACGTCTACGTCGAGGGCCAGTGGATCCGCGGCTACGAGGAGTACTTCGAACTGGGCGCCAACGGCAAGAGCGTCCTCGACCTCGGCACCTTCGACAAGGCGGGCACGCGCGTCCGTATCCGGTCGGCCTACATCAACGACTCCTCCGGCGACGACGTCAACTCCACCACCTACAGCTCCTGGAAGTACATGTACTTCACCAACTGACCCGCGTCTCCGGGCCGTCGCTCACGCCCACGACGGCCCGGAGACGGCCCGAGCCGCCTGACACGGCCCCTCATCGACGGGAGAACCCGCTGGTGAGGGGCCTTTTCCGGTAGCCGTTTCCGGTAGCCGAACGTCACCGACCGCCGTCGCCGCACAGACACGGGCGCGCCACCCCGTGTGACCCTCCGCGCCCTCGCCTCGTGCCCGGCCCGCCCGTGGAGGACACTTCTTCTAGGGGCTCATCCAGTCCGCTCTTCCAGGGGCTCAACCAGTCCACTGAGGGCTTCACCAGGGGGCAGCGCCTTCGGAGGTGATCGCGATGACACAGATGACAGCGATGCAGGCACGGACCACGGTCGGCTGGCACGTCGAGATGGAATTCCAGGAGGACGACCACCGCACCCGCGCGGCCGCCCTGCTGCGGCTCCCCGACGGCAGCGAGGTACGCGCCCACGGATACGCCAGCCGCCACCCCTCCGACTCGAACCAGCCCCGGGTCGGCGAGGAGGTCGCGGGCGCCAGGGCCCTGAACGAGCTCGCCATGCAACTGCTGACCAAGGCCCACGACGAGATCGACGCGGCATCGGGCAGGACGTCCCACACCCTGAGGTGACCGGCACCCGCCCTCCACTCTCCCGGAGCTGTCGAAACTCCCCGGAGCTGCCGCGCGAGCACGACCCGTCACGAGAGCTGTTCCGCTCCGGACCCCTGGACCTGGCGGAGTTGTCCGGGGGTGTTGTCCGGGGGTCGTCGCCTGCCCCGAGGCTGACCAAGGCGGACAGCTTAAGGACGTTTCCACAAATCCCGCACAGATTCTGCGCGACTCCTCCATATACGGTTTCGTGGGCACTACAGTCACTCGCGCACCGATCACCGCGCGACGCCGGGCACCAGGCGGCCGGGTGGGGGTGTCGGCACACCGAGTTGCATTGTTCTGGGGGGATTCATGCGTGAAATGGTCAAAGGGTCGAATGTTTCGCTCGCCGCTCTGAGCGAGAACATCGACTCGGTGATCGTCAGCCTGGGCTGGGGAAGCTCGACCGGCGAAGGGGATGCCGATGTGTCCGTCCTCCTGCTGGACGCGAACGGCAAGGTCCGCAGCGACGCCGACTTCTGCTTCTACAACAACCCGGTTGCCGCGGACGGAAGCGTGCAGCTTCTGGGCAAGACGCCGACGGCGGACGGCGACGAGGACCGAATCAGCTTCGACCTGACCGCTGTGTCCCCCGAAGTCGATCGCATCGTCCTGGCCGCCAGCCGTTACGAGGGCGCCCGCTTCGGTGAACTGGACCGCGTGAAGCTGGCGT
This sequence comes from Streptomyces sp. NBC_00659, assembly GCF_036226925.1. Lineage (NCBI taxonomy): Bacteria > Bacillati > Actinomycetota > Actinomycetes > Kitasatosporales > Streptomycetaceae > Streptomyces > Streptomyces sp. NBC_00659. Next base: position 3,665,548 of record NZ_CP109031.1, read on the forward strand.
TGGCGGACGGCGGAGGTGAGGAACTCCTCCACTTCGCCATCGACGACGCCGACTCGGTGAGCGCGATCATCTTCGGCGAGCTGTACCGGCGGGCCGAGGAGTGGAAGTTCCGCGCCGTCGGCCAGGGTTACGACGCGGGTCTCGCCGGTCTGGCCGCGGACTTCGGGGTCGACATCGACGACGACGCGGCGGCCGAGGCGGCACTGGACGAGGCAGCCGACGACGATCAGCCGGACATGACGGCGGAGGCATCGGAGTCGGCATCGGTATCGGTATCGGCATCGGCCGGCGAACCCCAGCCGCGAGACACGCTGGCGGCGGTCCCTTCCCCTCGCCGGCCGGAAACCGAGCCCCAGCCGACGAAGGCGACGGCGCGGCCTCGTACGGCCAAGAAGAAGGTCACCCTGCCCAGGGCGGTCAAGAGGACGCTGGCCGAGAACGAGTCGTGGAGGGACGCGCGGCTCTTCCCGGCGTCGGCGCTCAAGAGCGACCGGGAGCGCGAGACGCGTGCGACCTCGGTGCTGCTGTCCGTGATGGCTCAGGTGCCGGAATTCGGCAGGAGACTCACCGCCGCCTTCGGAGCACCGGCCGGCCGCATGGAGACCTTCACCGAGGTCACCCTGCCGCACGGCGACACCCCCCGTCGCCCCGACGGAGTGATCCGGGTCGAACGGGCCGGCAAGCTGTGGACGGCACTGGTCGAGACGAAGACCAACGGCAGCGCGCTCAAGGCCGAGCAGGTCCAGGCGTACATGGACATCGCCGCGCGCCGTGGCTACGAGGCCGTGATCACCCTGTCGAACGATGTCGCGCTGGAAGGCAGCCCGCTCGTCGAGGTCAAGATCGACAAGAGGCGCAAGCACAAGGTGGCCCTGTGGCACCTGTCGTGGGCGGAGGTCGCCCATCAGGCGCAGCTGTTGATCAGGCACGAGGGCGTCGGCAACGCGGCGCACGCCTGGCTCCTCCAGGAACTGCTGCACTATCTGCGGCACGAGAACTCCGGCTGCCACGGCTTCCAGAACATGGGGCCGGCCTGGGTGCCGGTACGCAACGGGATCGACGACGAGACCCTGTGCCAGGGAGACTCGCGCGCGCTGGAGGTCGTCGAGAGCTGGGAACGCCTCGTACGCCAGGTCTGCCTGCGGCTGGGCGGCGAACTGGGCCAGAAGGTACTGCCTGTCCAGCGCACCCGACGCGGAACCGACCCGAAGGCGGTGCGCGGCCTTCTCGCGGATCAGCTCTGTCTCGACGGGCGGCTTCAGGCGGAGCTGCGCATCGAGGGGACCCCCGGCGTCCTGGCGATCAGTGCGGACCTGCGTACGGGCAGGCTCCGTACCTCGATCGAGATCCCGGCACCCGAGCAGGGCTACCCGTTGTCGTGGGCGAAGCGACTGGTCCGGCACCTGGCCGAGGCGCCGGCGGATCTTCACGTCGAGACCCTCGTCGAAGGGGAAGCGGCGGGCCCCCGGGGAACGCTCGAACGCCTCCGCCCCGAGCCGGCCGACATGCTGCCCAAGGAGCCCGCCTCCCGGATCACCGGGTTCCGGCTGTCCCTCCTCAAGAGCATGGGAAGCACGCGCGGGAACGCGGAGTCGGGCTTCATCCGCAGCGTCGACGAAGCGGTACACCGCTTCTACACCGGGGTGGTGATCCACCTGGACGGTACGACATCTCGCCGGACACCTTCCAAGGACGGCGCGACGACGGGCTGAGCCCGGCGACCCGGACGAGGCGGTCCCGGCGACGGAGGCACACGCGCCCGCTGCCGCCCGGGCGAACCGGCCAGGCATGTTCGTGACGGGAAGGGGGCCCAGCCGGGAGAACACGGCCGGGCCCCCTTCCTGCCCGCCCCGGGAGGTTCCATACGGCCACCGGCAGGCCCTCGGGGTCGACACGCGGCGCGCTGCTGTGCGTCATCACCGGCCGGCTGGACGGCCACCGGTGGCGGATCTCATTCGGCGGCCGATGCGGTTGCCGACTCACCGAGCTCCCCGAAAGCAATGGGCCACTGAAAACCTCGACCGACCGCATGTCTCCCACTCGATCAAAGGCTCTTGCGCGGGAGGCTCATTGCCAGAAGCGTTCGTCGATCACGATCTGCGCAGGCGCGGCGCTATCGGTCGTGCAGGATGGGGCCTGCGGAGAGTTCCGCGAGAGTGATGGCGCTGATGGCCATCCTGGTGGGCAACTCGCCGGCGTCGATCCCCTTACGCAAGAGCTGACGAGGACCGTTGTCGCCGCGACGCAGTGCTGTCTGCACCCACGATGATGGACAAGACGCTTGCCCTGAGAACGATGTACATCGAGCCAGAAACAAAGATGACCAGCGTTTCCGCTGGTCAATGGGCATTTGCGCCCCCGGCAGGACTCGAACCTGCGGCCAAGCGCTTAGAAGGCGCCTGCTCTATCCACTGAGCTACGGGGGCCGGGTGTGTCGGCCTGTGTCCTGGTGCCCGGGTGTGGGCGGATCCGTGACCTTGCCGGGGACAAGGATAGGGCTCCCGCATCCCTGCCCCTCATACTGCGCCTCCGTGGCTCGATGTGGAGGTTCAGTGAAGCGGTCCTGATAATCGCAGGCGGGTACGAATCGTGCACCGCTTTTGGCGTCTCGCGCATCGGGTGTTGTGCACTCGTTATGCCTGCGCCCCAGTCATCCCTTCCGCCCCGTCTGTCCTGTCGGCGCGCAGGCATACCCATATGCTTCAGAAAGACTCCAAAATTGGGCATTCTTCGCATGTGGTGACCTTGGACGTACGGCCTCAGCTGCTCGACGCACTTTCCGCCCTGCGCGACCGTGTCGCCGCCGCACGCTTTCCGCTGCCCCTGGCAGGAGCTCCACGAGCGCGTGCCAACCGCGACGAACTGCTCGCACAGCTCGACGACTATTTGGTGCCCCGGTTGAGGGAACCCGAAGCACCCCTTCTCGCCGTCATCGGAGGGTCCACCGGTGCCGGCAAGTCCACCCTCGTCAACTCCCTTGTGGGGCGCCGGGTCAGCGAAGCGGGCGTGCTGCGCCCGACGACCCGTACCCCGGTGCTGGTGTGCCACCCGGAGGACCATCACTGGTTCAGCGGCATGCGTGTACTGCCCCAGCTCACGCGCGTGTGGATGCCCCATCAGGAACCCGGCGACGATCTGCCCGCCGGCGCCAAACACGGGGAGCGGGTGCTGCGTATCGAGACCTCCGACACGCTCCCCCGCGGCCTCGCCCTCCTCGACGCGCCCGACGTCGACTCCCTGGTGGCCGAAAATCGAGTGCTGGCCGCCGAACTGATCTGCGCGGCCGACATCTGGGTGATGGTCACGACAGCCGCGCGGTACGCCGACGCGGTGCCGTGGCACCTGCTGCGTACCGCCAAGGAGCAGAAGGCGACCCTGGTGACGGTCCTGGACCGGGTGCCGCACCAGGTGGTGTCCGAGGTCTCGCGGCAGTACGGCGCGCTGCTCGCCAAGGCGGGACTCGGTGAGGCGCCCCGCTTCACCGTGCCCGAACTGCCCGAGTCCGCCTGGGGCGGCGGTCTGCTGCCCGCCACGGCCGTCGCACCGCTGCGTACGTGGCTCACGCAGCAGGCCCAGGACCCGGGAGCCCGCCACGGGGCCATGGCCCGTACGGCCCATGGCGTCCTCGACTCCCTGAAGGCGCGGATGCCGGAACTGGCCAGTGCCACCGCCGCGCAGTACGCCGCCGCGACACGGCTCACCGCGGCTGTCGACGCGGCGTACGACAGTGAGCACACGCGCGCGAAGGGGCGTCTGCAGGCCGGGGCCGTGCTCTCCGGGGACGCCCTCAAGCGCTGGCGCGCCTATCCCCTCGACTGCAGCGCCGAGGAATTGCTGGACGCACTCGTGGAAAGCCTGTCCGCCCTGCTGCTGTGCTCCGTCGCGGCCGCCGACGAACGCGTGGACGACGCCTGGCGCCGTGAACCGGCCTCGGGCGCTCCGGGGCTGACGGACCGTGATCCGGCGCTGGAGAGCGCGGAGCACAGGATCGGCCTGGCCGTACGACGCTGGCGACGCGTCCTTGAGGAGTACGCCGAGGACGAGGTGCGCGGCCTCGACAAGAGTGTCGCGCCGGACTCCGCGGTGGTGGCCGCTCTGGTCGCCACCGCGCTCCTGGGCGGGCGCAGGGCGCGCAGCGCGGGTGAGGGACTGGCCGAGCGGATCGGGGCCCACGGCGCGCTGCGGCTGCGCGACAAGGGCGGCCGGCTGCTCACGGACCTCATCGACAAGGCCCTCCAGACCGAACGCGAGCGCCGGCTCGCACCCCTCGAATCGCTCGACGTCCATCCCGAACCCCAGGCCGAGCTCATCGCCGCGCTGTCCGTACTGCAGAAGGAGAGGTGACCGCGGTGACTGCCGTCACTGACCACACGGATCAAGCCGACCGTCCCGGAGACGGACGTCCCGAGGACAGTCGTCCGGAGAACGGCCGTCCCGCGGAGGACCACTCCGAGGACGGCGTCTGCGAAAACACCCCCTCACGAGCAGACGCCCCTTCACGAGCGGGCGCCACTTCCCGAGCGGGCGCCTCGGGCGACGAGCGCACCGACCTCGACGACCGCGACCGGGCAACCGGGGGCGCCAGTGGTTCTCAGGAAAGCCGCCCGGACGACGGTCGGGCCGGTGCGGCACCTTCCGGGGCCCGGCCCCTGGAGGGCACCAGGGAGGCCGGAGGGGACGGTGAGGGGGGCGACGGCGGCAAGGTGGCGCGGAGCGACGGTGCGGCCGGACAGGGAGGCTCCCAGGACGCGTCCGGAACGGAGTCCCGCGCGCGTGGGGAGGGCGACGACCCGGCGCACGCGGAGGACGGCCCCGTCTGGGACGACGGCCTCATCGCGCGACGCGTGACCGAGGCAGCCCCGGCCCGGTACCAGGCGGCGTCGGCGGAGGCCAAGGCCACCGTCCCGTCGGTGCCCGCGCCCCTCGCGTACGACGGGCCGCTGCGCTCGCGCCTGGACGCGCTCCGTGAACTGGTCGGTCTCTCGCGCGCCCGGCTCGACAGCGGAACGCTCGCCGAGGCGGGCCGGGTCCTGGACGAGGCGGCGGCCCGCCGCAGGCTCTCCGGGGAACACACCGTCGTCGCGATCGCCGGAGCCACGGGCAGTGGCAAGTCGCAGCTCTTCAACGCGCTCGCGGGTGTGGCGATCTCGGAGACCGGCGTACGCAGGCCGACCACCTCGGCCCCCATCGCCTGCACCTGGAGCGACGGCGCGGCCACCCTGATCGACCGGCTCGGCATCCCGGGGCGGCTGCGCAGACGGCCGTTGCAGAGCGCGGAGGCGGAGGCCCAGCTGCGTGGCCTGGTCCTGGTGGACCTGCCCGACCACGACTCGGCGGCCGTCCAGCATCGCGAGCAGGTGGACCGGGTCCTCAAGCTGGTCGACGCGGTCATCTGGGTGGTGGATCCGGAGAAGTACGCGGACGCAGTCCTCCATGAGCGCTATCTCCGGCCGCTGGCCGGGCACGCGGAGGTCACCTTCGTGGTCCTCAACCAGGTGGACCGGCTCCCCGGCGAGGCCGCCGATCAGGTGCTCGACGATCTGCGGCGGCTGCTCGACGAGGACGGCATCGCGCTCGGCGAGTACGGCGAGCCGGGCGCCACCGTCCTCTCGCTGTCCGCCCTCACCGGAGCCGGGGTCCCCGAACTGCGTGAGTGTCTCGGCCAGTTCGTGGCGGAACGCGGCGCCGCCGCACGACGGATCTCCGCCGATCTCGACGCGGCCGCCGCACGGTTGCGGCCCGTCTACGCGACGGGACGGCGGGTCGGGCTCAGCGAGGAGGCGCGGGACGAGTTCGCGGACCGGCTCGCCGACGCGGTCGGCGCCGTGGCGGCCGGTGAGGCCGCCGAACGGTCCTGGCGCCGTAACGCCAACCGCGCCTGCGGCACGCCCTGGCTGCGGCTGTGGCGCTGGTATCTGGAGCGGCGCGAACCCCCGACCGGGCGTCTGCCCGTGCGCGCTCCGGCGGACGAGGAGGCCACCGCCCGCCAGCGCGTCGAACAGGCGGTGCGGACGGTGGCCGACCGGGCCGCGTACGGGCTTCCCACACCCTGGGCGCTGGCGGTGCGCGAGGCGGCCGTACGGGGCGCGCAGGGGCTGCCCGAGGCGCTGGACGACATGGCGGCGCGCGCGGCGGCACCGGCGGGACGGCCACCGAGGCCCGGCTGGTGGCCCGTCGCGGTACTGGCACAGGCCGCGATGACGATCGTCCAGGTCATCGGCGGGCTCTGGCTGGTGGGCCAGATCGTCGGGGTCATGTCTCCGAATCTCGGGGTTCCGGTGCTGCTGATGGTGTCGGGCATCGTCGGCGGCCCGGCCGTCGAGTGGGCCGGAAGGATGGCGGCCCGCGGGCCGGCGCGGCGCTACGGCCTGGAAGCGGAGAGACGATTGCGCGAGGCGGCCGCCGGTTGTGGAAGGGCCCGGGTGCTGGATCCCGTGGCGGCGGAGTTGCTGCGGTATCGCGAGGTGCGGGAGCAGTACGGGCGGGTCATGGGGACGGCGACGGCGGGTACCCCGGTCGGGTGACGCGGTTTTCCACAACCGTCCGTCGGCCCACAGCGCCCAGCGGGCCCGGCCGGGCGGAGGCAGTCTGATCCCGCGGCGATCGCAGCGCATGCGTTCGCCGCGGCAGACGCATCCGCACGGGAGGGATTCACGATGAACGAGACGATGGTGTGCGCGGTGGGCAACGTGGCGACACGGCCCGTGTACCGGGAATTGGCGAACGGCGCGTCGGCGCGGTTCCGGCTGGCGGTGACCTCGCGGTACTGGGACCGCGAGAAGAACGGGTGGACGGACGGGCACACCAACTTCTTCACGGTGTGGGCCAATCGCGCGCTCGCCACGAACGTGGGAGCGTCGGTGTCGGTGGGGGATCCCGTCATCGTGCAGGGCAGGCTGAAGGTGCGCACCGAGACCCGCGACGGGCAGAGCTGGACGTCGGCGGACATCGACGCGGTGGCGATCGGCCACGACCTCTCCCGCGGTACGTCGGCCTTCCGGCGCCCGTCCAAGGAGGGCGAGCCGACTGCGACGCAGCGCCCCGAGCCCAGTTGGGAGTCGGTCCCGGACGCCCCGCCGGAGGGAGTGTCCCCATCGCGTCCGGAACCGGCCGGGGTGACGTGATGTCAGCGAGGGCCACGGTCTGACCGAACTGCGGCCTATCGACAAATACATGGCGAACAGTCCTTATGGATTTGTCGATAGGCCCAGCTCACGAAGTGATCGCGATAACGATTCCGAGTCAGATCGGCTATCGGACGACAGGACCGGGGGGGAGCGATGCGGCGCTTCTTTAGGATGCCGAACACAGCTCTCGGGGCTTCTGATTCTGCTGGCGGGACCGTCCCCCATGTCAAAGGGTCCTGCGCGAAGGGGAATTCTGTGTCTTCTGCGTTCTCGGTGTTGTCCGCGCGCGGGCGAGGGGCAGCCCGTCTCGCCGCCGCGGCCCTGGTGTGGGGGCTCGCCGCAACGGGAACGATCGCCGCAGCCGGTACGGCCGCCGCGGAGGAGATCCCGCAGAACCAGGGCGGAGCGACCGCCACCATAGGGGACCTGAAGACGTACGGGTCGGCGGTCATTCACGAGAACGGCGAGGACTCCTGGGTCTCGGCCGGCCTGTTCGAGATGTCCGTCGAGAACGGCGGCATGCTGCAGACCTACGGCATCGACCTCCACAACCCGACCCAGCGGGACGCCAGATACCAGGAGACCCCCTGGAGCGGCACATCACTGAGCGGCAACAAGGACGCGGGCCGGATCCGCTGGATCCTCCAGAACTCCTACCCGCAGGTGAACGACCTGGCGGCGCTCGCCGAGAAGGCCGGTGCCACCGGTCTCACCGAGCAGGACGCGGCGGCAGGCACCCAGGTGGCGATCTGGCGGTACTCGGACGGCGCCGACGTGGACGCCGCGGACCCGCAGGCGGAGAAGCTCGCGGACTATCTGCAGAAGAACGCGCGGGACCTGGCGGAACCCGAGGCCTCGCTGACGCTCACCCCCGCCGCGGTGTCCGGCCACCCCGGTGAGCGGCTCGGCCCGGTCACGGTGCACACCAACGCCGGCAGCGTGACGGTGACACCGCCGACGGACATCGCCGCCGGCGGAGTGAAGGTCGTCGACCAGGACGGCAGGGCGATCACCTCGGCCGCGGACGGGAGCCGGCTCTTCTTCGACGTGCCGAAGGACGGCGCGGACGGTTCCACCTCCCTCACCGTGCAGGCTTCGACGACGGTGCCGGTCGGCCGCGCCTTCACCTCGGAGACCCGCAGCCAGACACAGATCCTCGCCGGCTCCAGCGAGTCCACCGTCTCCGCGACGGCGAGCGCGAAATGGGCGGCGAAGGGCGCGATACCCGCCCTGTCCGCCCAGAAGAACTGCTCGAAGGGCGGTGTGGACATCACGGCCGCGAACAAGGGCGACGCGGCGTTCACGTTCGAGCTGATGGGCGTCGAGCACACCATCGCGGCGGGCATATCCGAGACGCTCCTCATCCCGCTGCAGGAGGACCAGGCGTACGACTTCACGATCGGCGCCACGGACGGCGGCGGGCAGCGGTTCAAGGGCATCCTGGACTGCAAGACCCAGGGCGGTCCGAGCGACATCTCGGCGCAGACCTTCAGCGAGCCGAGCCCGGCGTCGGTGGGAGGCGCCGGCGGGGGCACCGACCTCGCCGAGACCGGCGGCTCCGGACTGACTCCGGTCATCGCGGGCGCGGCCATCGCCCTCGTCGTGATCGGCGGCGCCGTGGTGGTCCTCGTCGGCAGGAAGCAGACACCGCCGCAGGTCTGACGTCCCGGCACCTGGGCCGGACCGGGACCGGGGTGATCAGCCGCCCCGCCGACGGGAGTCGACGGGGCGGCGGCCGCACCAAGGGTGCGGCGTCAGTACCGGACTAGGGCTGGGCCTTCCGGATGCGTACGACGGCGAAGGCCGCCGCGAGCAGACCGAGAACGCCGACGATCAGACCCGCGGTGCCCAGGGCGCGTGCCGTGGAGTCACTGCCCTTGTCGCTCGCGGTCGATTCAGCGGCGGCCGAGGACGAAGAAGAGGACGACGAGGACGAGTCGGAGCCGGAGCCGGAGGCCCCTGTCCCGGCCGAAGCGGGCTCCTCCCCCGCGCCCTCGGCGGTGAGCGCGAGCGCCGGAGCCGGGCTCTCCGGCTCCTCCTCGCCCTTCTGCGGCTGCTCGATCCAGCGGACCACCTTGCCGTCCGAGTAGGTCTGGAGCGTCTTGAAGGTCAACTGGTCGACGTCGTCCGGGAGCTGGCCGAAGGCGACCTGGAAGTCCTGGAACTCGCCGTGGCGGATCCGGCCGCCGGTCCAGGTGATCTCGGAGACCGCGTCGGTGATCGTGCCGTCGTCCGTCTTGACGGGCTTCTTCAGCTTGACGGTCGTCGCCCTCGCGGTCCAGCCCGCCTGCGGGGTGACGAGGACACCCAGGACCGGGTGATCGGTGGGCAGGAAGATCTGCACCTTGGTGGTGCTGGCGGTGTCCTCCTCGTTGGGGACACGGAAGCTCAGGAGGCCGTCCGTGGCTCCCTTGGCGTAGCTCTCGGGGTGGACCGTCACGTGCGCGAAGGCCGCGCCCGCGGCGGTCAGGACGCCGACGGCGGCGAGGGCGGCGACGGTGCCGGTGCGGCGCAGGGTGGTGCTGATCGGGGACATCGGGGGAACTCCGTACTGAAGGGAAATATGGTCAGGGCGTGTGAGCGAGCCCTGCCGGCGGTCCCCGGCGCGAGACGGCGTGACGCAGCAGCGGCCGGCCGAGCGGCCACGGCTCGGCGGCCTTCCGGCGCACGACATCTCCGTACGGCCGTACCGGAGACAGTCCCGTCCTCGTCCTCCACCATGCGGCGAGCCCCGGGACGAACGTCACCGCCCGGCGCAGCAGGGACCACAGGGCGGCCTCGCCGCGCCGCAGCCACCACGTCGCCAGCAGAGCGGCGGCGACATGCGCGGCCGTGGCGTGCGGGGTCAGGGCGTGTGCGGCCGGGTGCGCCATGTGTATCCCGTGCATGTTCATCGCCATGCGCGGCCGGGCGGCCTCGAAGCCGAGGTGGAGTCCGGCCTGCGCGACCAGCATGGCGCCGCCTATCCCGGACAGGGACCGTTCGCGGCCGCCCAGCACACAGCCGGTGGCGAAGACGGCCAGCAGTCCGGCGCCCTCCGCCCACAGAGGCGGCGCCTGCCCGGTGGCGAGCGCGTGCCCCCCGGCGGCCAGCAGCACGCACAGGACGGCGAACACCGCGGCGCGCAGACTCCGTACCGCTGGCGACGCATTCATAGTGCCCAGATACTGCCATGGGGAGGGAGTGACCGTCGCGGCTTCCCCCCGCGGTCCGCCGTCGTGGTCCGCCCGGCTCCGCGTGCCACGGCTCGGGTAGGGTCCGGCTGAGCCTGGGAGGGACCCGACATGCGTCTTCGCTGTGCCGTGCTGGACGACTATCAGAGCGTCGCGACCCGGATCGCCGACTGGTCGCCCGTCGCGGACACCGTGGAAGTAACCGGTTTCGACGGGCACTTCGGTGACGAGGACGCGCTGGCGGCCGCGCTGGCGGACTTCGACATCGTCGTCACACTGCGCGAACGCGTGCCCTTCCCGGCGTCCTTGCTGGCCCGGCTGCCGCGGCTGAAGCTGCTCATCGCCTCCGGGATGCGCAACTCGGTGATCGACTACGCCGCCGCCGAGGCGCACGGGGTGACCGTGTGCGGCACGCCGAGTTCCTCGGCGCCGCCGGTCGAGCTGACCTGGGCCCTGCTGCTCGGCCTCGCGCGGGGGATCGTCACGGAGAACAACGCCCTTCGGGCGGGCGGCCCTTGGCAGAGCACCGTCGGCGCCGATCTGCACGGCCGGCGGCTCGGCCTGCTCGGGCTGGGCAAGATCGGCGGCCGGGTGGCCCAGGTGGGGCTCGCCTTCGGCATGCGGGTCGCCGCGTGGAGCCAGAACCTCACCGCGGAACGGGCCGGGGAGGTGGGGGTGGACCTCGCGGCCTCCAAGGAAGAGCTGCTGGCGGACAGCGACTTCGTCTCCGTCCACCTCGCGCTCGGCGACCGCACCCGGGGGCTCGTCGGCGCCGCCGAACTGGCCCTGCTCAAGCCGACCGCCTACCTCGTCAACACCTCGCGCTCGGCGATCGTCGACCAGGACGCCCTGTTGGCCGCGCTGCACGCGGGGCGTATCGCAGGGGCGGGCGTCGACGTGTTCGACGCCGAGCCGCTGCCCGCCGGCCATCCGATGCGCTCGGCCCCTCGCCTGCTCGCCACCCCGCACCTCGGCTATGTGTCGCGGTCCAACTACGAGACGTACTACGGGGCGGCCGTCGAGAACATCCAGGCGTTCCTGGCGGGCACACCCCTGCGCCGCCTCGGCTGACCGCGCCCGCCCGATCACCGGCTCGGCCGATCACCGGTCCGCCCGATCACCGGCCTGGACGAACGGCCGCTCGTCCGGCCCCTGTTCGAACAATGATCCCCCGGCGGAACGCCCGTGACCAGGTGCGGACGGACGCGTTGAACGGGAAGTGCGGTCGCGTCCGAGCCATCGCACTCATCGAGTCGAAGGAGAACGTGATGTCTCGCATCGCGAAGGCCGCCGCAGTCGTCGTGGGCACGGGTGCCGTTGCCCTCAGCGGGGCCGGAATGGCCATGGCTGACGCCGGCGCCCAGGGCGGGGCCACCGGCTCGCCCGGTGTCCTGTCGGGCAACGTCATCCAGGCCCCGATCCACATTCCGGTCAACCTGTGCGGCAACACGATCAACGTCATCGGTCTGCTGAACCCGGCCTTCGGCAACACCTGCGTGAACGGTGACGCCGACTTCAAGGAGCACAAGGCGGCCAAGAAGCACGGATCCAAGAAGCACCACGAGGTCAAGAAGCACCACGAGGCCCGCGGCTACGGCAACTGAGCCCAGCACACCGCGCCCAGCACGCGCGAGGCCCCCGGCGGGACGTCACCGCCGGGGGCCTCTCCGTTGCCTGTGCCGTGGCGCCGGTGCCTGCGCTATGGCTATGGCTATGGCTATGGCTATGGCTATGGCTATGCGTACCGGTAGATGTGGCTGTGGTCCTCCATCGATTCCGGCGTCACGCCCCACGGGGGCATCTTCTCGCGCCGGGCGACGATGCGCCGGTACTGGGAGTCACGTGAACCCGGGGGCCGCTCGGGCAGATAGCGGGCACCCTTGTGCAGCTTCTGCCATCGGGACCACTGAAGGTCGACGAACGCGTGGTGCAGCCAGAAGGCGGGGTCGTTGACCGAGGCGCCGCCCAGCATGTGGCCGCCGACCCAGCGGTGGACACGGTTGTGGTTCTCCCAGGTGGCGTTCCCCGTCCCGTGCCCCCACCCCTCCAGCCGGTTCCGGAAGCCGCGCGTGGTCGTCGAGTCGAAAGGCGCCGTGTCGTAGACGGGGTCGTTCAGGGCCGCGTTCAGCGCGGCCCGTGTGGGCAGTTGGATCGGCTTGCGCGGGCGGCCGAACTCACGCATGAGGAACGCGCCGTCGGTCACCCCTTCCTTGATCGTCCACTTGCCCTGGGCGTAGGCGAAGGGTCCGGTCATGACCTGCCGGTCGGAACGCCGCCCGTCGCCGCCGAGCAGGTCCTTGGTCCACGGGGCGGAGGTCGGTGTGCGGTCCCGCGTCCAGTCCCAGTACGGCACGCTCACACCGGAGTCCACGCGCCTGAGCGCCTGCTCCAGGTCCAGCAGGAAGCAGCGGTGCCAGGGCAGGAACGAGGGCGCCATGTGGGCCGCGCGCAGTCCGCCGTCGCCGTCGGAGACGTAGTAGTCGATGTGCCTGCGGACGAACTCGTCGTATTCCCCGCGGCGTTTGACCTCCAGCATCGCGGTGACGAATCGGCGCCGCTCCGCGCTCGTTAGGGTGCTGACGTTCTTACGCGTGTACACCATGGTGGTGGTCGCTCCCCTCCGTACCGTTCTTCCCTGTGCCGATCCCCCGCCCGCCCAGGCCGGCCGGCCTGCCGTCCATGCCGCCCATGTGCCTGAGCTGCTCGGCTGGGCCCAGCTGCTCGACGGCCGCGCGGACCGCCGCCAGCGGTGTCGGATACGACTCGTAGTGGTCCACCATGCTGAGATAGCTGCCGTCCGCGCGGCGCATCAGATGGAGCGGCCGGCCGTCCACCGTGACCTGCCAATCGCCGCCCGCGAACGCGGCCCTGCCGTCCGAGCGGCTCTGTGTGCCGAGGATGTGCCGGCCGCGGTACACCTCGTCGAAGGAGAGGTCCCGGGGGCGGCGGCGCGGCGGCCGTGAGGCCGCGACGACGGGGGCCAGCGCCACGCCGACGGCCGACACGAGCAGTCCCCGCATCGCACCGCGCCGGGTCAGCGCCAGCCCGCCGGCCACACGTTCCGTCCGGCGGCCGCGCGCCGGGGCACCCGGCACCCGGCCGCCCCGCCCGCGCCTCGGTACTCTGCCCGGCATCCAGCTGGCGAACATGCTTCTCTCCTCGGCGAATCGATGCTGTTTCGGTCCGTATCACGTAACGATTCCGGGAACGTCATCAGATCAAGATTCCCCTGACGGACTCATTAGTCGTCCGATAGGGAGATCTCAGCTCGTCCAGAAATCCCACCAGCGGGTGAGGATCAGCATTCCGATGACGCCGATGTGCAGCGCCGGAACGACCCAGGTGAACTCCGCGAGAAATACCTTCAGCCATTCCGGGGCGGGCAGAAATGCGTTCCGCACATTGAAGGATGTGACGTACCAGAACATGATGATCGTGGCGGCCCACGCCAGACAGCACCACAGACACAGTGCGTTGATCCGGTAGAACGACTGGAACTGGAGCCAGCTGCAGAATCCGACTCCGAACAACATGCCCGCGTTGAAGGTCAGCCAGTACCACCGCGGGAATCCCGCACCGGTCAGCAGACTCACACCGACACAGATCACCACGCTGTACGCCACCAGGCCCAGCATCGGGTTAGGGAACCCGAAGGCCGACGCCTGCTCGCTCTTCATGACGCTGCCGCACGAGACCACCGGGTTCAGGCTGCACCCCGGAACGAAGTTCGGGTTCTCCAGCAGCTTGAACTTGTCGATCGTGATGACCCACGCGGCGAGAAGACCGGCCGCCCCGGTGATCACCAGCAGCACGGCCAGGGCACGGCCACTGCCGACGGTGTGGCCGCGCGGACCGTTGCCGCCGCTCGTCCCCGATCCCGCGGCGGCCGCCATCAGCCGCGCAGCCTGCGCGCGGGCAGCAACACGTGGGACGCGCTGAGCAGAGTCTCCTCGTCGCCCGCGAAGGCCGTCAGGTCCTCGGGCGCGACGGGCTTGCCGGGCTGGGCCACGGGCCAGGCACGGGTGGCGAACAGGAAGTAGGCGTAGCCGCGTTCCCCGACCGCCTCGAGCCACTCCGGCGGCGCCACGCACTGGGCATTGAGGTACGGCATGCCGACGACGGCCTGGCCGGCCTCGACGAGCAGGGTGAGCGGCAGGCCCGGCTGCCGGGATCCGTCGATGAGCTTGTCGCCCACGGGCAGTCCGTTGTCGATGAGCAGCTGCCGGATGGCCGCGGCGGAGCCCTCGGGACCCCCTTCGCCGTCTCCCAGCGAGTAGGCGAGGAGATAGGGCATGTCGCCGTCGGGGGCCTCGCCGCTGAATGCCATGACGGCGAGCGTGCCGAGATCGGCGCTCCGAAGTGAGCGCTTTTCGCTTGAGGTTGAGGTCACCGCGGAACCTTATCGATGCGCCCGTTCGGGTTCTGACCCGATATCACCCTCCCGGGGGATGTCAGGGAGCGTGACCACACGAACGAGGTACGCGGCTCGAACAGCGCGAAGGACCGATTCCGCGCCTGGGGAATCGGCCCTTCTCACCGCATCGGCCGCGCGATGTCAGTGATTGAGGCAGGCGTTGCCGAAAGCCGGGTTCAGCAGACCGACGACGTCGACCGTGTTGCCGCAGACATTGATCGGGGCGTGAATGGGAACCTGGACGACATTGCCCGACAGAACGCCCGGGGAATTGACCGCGGCACCCTCGGCCCCGGAGTCCGCGGCGGCACTCCCCGCGGCAGCACCCGCAGCCATTCCGGCGGTGGCGAAAATAAGAGCGGCCTTCTTGGCAGTGTTCATTGTGAGCCCTTTCATCGGAGATTTTCTCCAGAGCCTAGGGAAATGCCCGCGGGCATTGCGGAAAGACACGCACGCAAGGGATACGACTAACCCCGAGGGGGAAGCCCGCCGAGGAGCTGTGCGGGGGAGGCCGTCGTGTTCAGCGTCTTCGCCGCGCTGTTCACGCCGCTCAGCGCGGAGTCCTTGTTCTCGGTGTCGAGCGCGTTCGACTGGTGCTGGAGAGGAAGGGCGTCCTGCACGCTGAGCGAACGCTGGCTGGTGACGGTCTCCAGGGCGCCGTTGAGGCTGGAGGGCGCGAGGTCGGAGGCTCCGGCGGCGAACGCGGGCGCGGCGGCTCCGGCGACGACCAGGGACCCGGCGACCACTGCGGCGGCCTTGAGAGACTTCATCGTGTTCCTTTCTTCGGCGACGGATGTCACCGGAGGGAATTCCTCTGTGCGCTGCCTAACGAGCCCCGAACGCAACGGAAACTCCGCGTGCGGAGAATTCCTGTGCCCCGCCGGGAGCCCCTGCGCGTCACGCCGGACGGCACCGGCCCGTGCCGGGCTTTCGCGCGAACGGCCGGCGCCGGGCCCGCCGACGCGGACCGGCCGCCCTCCGTTTCGGGAGGACGGCCGGCCAGAAGGGTCCGCGACGGCGTCAGGCGTTGACGCAGGTGTTCCCGAACGTGGGGTTCAGCAGAGCGATGACGTTCACGGTGTTGCCGCAGACGTTGACCGGGACGTGAACGGGAACCTGCAGGACATTGCCCGACAGGACGCCCGGGGAGTGGGCGGCCGCGCCGTGCGCGCCGCTGTCGGCGGCGGCGATGCCGGCGGTGCCGGCCACGGCGGCGGCGGCAACGGAGGTCAGGGCCAGGCCCTTCGCGATACGCGACATGGAGAAGTGCTCCTTGGAAATCGACACGACATCCGGGCGGAATGCCCGGCTCTGGTGCAACGCGTGAGGCTCACGCGGGTTGTGCCTCCAAAGGGGTGATGTCTCAAGCGACCGGGCTCACGATTCCGACACACATCACAGCTTTCGATGACAAAGGAGGACACCGGCTAGAGTCGGGCTCTCCGAGGACGGCTGGAAGCAGGCGCCCAGGGGCGCCGGGGGCTCGCGGGGAGCCGACGCGCACACGCCTGATTCATCGGATTCTCGGATTTCCGTCCGTCCGCTCGTCCGCCAGTCCAGAACCTTTCCCCGAAAGGGCACCGCCGGTCATGCGTACTTCCCCGGGCCTGCTGCCGCGCCGTGCGATCGTGGGCGGCTCCGCCCTCACCGCCTGGGCGCCCGGCGGCCCCGCGTCCGCGGAGCCGCCCGCCGACAGACCGCCCGCCGCGCGGGCACGGACGCTCCCGTTCCCCCAGCGGTACCGCGCCCTCCAGCACCACGGAATCGCACGGGCCGCCAACTCCTCCATCAGCTGCCGGAGTTCGGCCGGGACACTCGGCTCCGGCGAGGAGCGCGTGGTCCGGCCGGACCGGAGCGAACTCCCCGGACACGTACGGGGCCGGGTGGGCCCGGTCGCGTACAACGGCGACCGCGGACGCGGGGGCGACTCGCTGTCCGTCTCGACGGGCCGCGGTACGCCGACGGCGCTGGGCGACCTGGCCAACCCCCGGGACGACGTGCTGAATTCCACGATCAGCGGGTCCGGCCCCGGTGCCCCGAGGCGGGTGCCCTCGTACGCGAACACCCTCGGTTACGACTCGGACGTCCTCGAACTCGGCGAGGGGATCCGCGGCGGGGGTGACCAGTTGGCCTTCCGGATCGTTTCGCAGCGGGACGCGGCCTGGATCGGAGCACTGTTCGCCGCCGTCGACGCGAAGCAGTGACGCGCGCCCCGGTGCGCCGCCCGTGAGCAAGGAACCGCGCATGCATCTGCCAACAGACCCTCCGCCGCGGGTCCTTCATGTCACACAGCCGGTCGACGGCGGTGTCGCACGCGTGGTCACCGACCTCGTCCGCGCCCAGATCGCCGCCGGAACCCGGGTGACCGTCGCCTGCCCGGACGGCAACGGCTTCGGCCGGGAGCTGCGGGCGCTCGGCGCGGACGTACGGCCCTGGCACGCGACGCGGGCGCCGGGGCCGCAGCTCGCTCAGGAGGTACGGCGACTCGGCCGGGTTCTGGCGCGGGTGCGGCCGGACGTGGTGCACGCGCACAGCGCGAAGGCGGGGCTCGCGGCCCGGCTCGCGCTGCGTGGACGGGTACCGACGGTGTTCCAGCCGCACGCCTGGTCGTTCGAGGCCGTCGACGGTGCCGCCGCGGCGCTCGCGCTGCGCTGGGAGCGGTGGGGGACGCGCTGGGCGTCCCGGGTGGTGTGCGTCAGCGAGGCGGAGCGCGCGACCGGCGTACGAGCCGGAGTGCGCGCCCCCTGGAGGGTGATCCCCAACGGCGTCGACCCCGGGCGGTTCCACCCCGCCGACGCGGACGCCGTACGAGCCGGGATGCCGCTGCTCGCGGGGGTCGATCCGGCCGCTCCCCTGGTGGTGTGCGTGGGACGGCTGTGCCGGCAGAAGGGGCAGGACATCCTCCTCGACGCGTGGCCCTCGGTGCTGCGGCGAGTGCCCGCGGCGCGGCTCGTGCTCGTCGGGGACGGACCGGACTCGGCGCGGCTGCGCGCCGTGGCACCGCGTGACGTGCTGTTCGCCGGGGCCGCCGCCGACGCGGTGCCCTGGTACCAGGCCGCCGATCTGGTGGTGCTGCCGTCCCGCTGGGAAGGCATGGCGCTGGCCCCGCTGGAGGCCATGGCCTGCGGGCGTCCGGTCGTCATGACGGACGTGGACGGCGCCCGCGAGAGCCTGCCGCCGGGGCACGAAGCCCGCTGTCTGGTGGCCGCGCCGGAACCGGCGCCGCTGGCGGAGGCGATCGGCGCGCTGCTGGCCGATCCCCCGCTGCGCGCCTCGCTCGGCCACCAGGGGCGCCGCCACGTACTGACCACGCACGACGTGCGCCTCACGGCCGACGCGGTCGCGGGGGTGTACCGCGAACTGCTGGCCGGCCGAGAGCCGCAGCACGCCGGAAGGGTCATGTGCGCGGACCACACCGAGTGCAGGGAGTCCATCCACTCGTGACTGCGGAAAGCACCGTTCCCACCCCCGGCGGACAGCCCCGGGAGTACGGATTCTCACCCGTCTCGGTCATGTCGTCGCGCGAGAGCGACGGCGGTTTCAGGTTCCCGGCCGGACAGCGGAACAGGGTCCGGCGCGTCTCCTGGCTGCCACTGGCCGCCGTGGACGCCGTCGCGGCGCTGGCTGCCGGACAGTCGCTCACGGAGATCCAGCGGCACCCGCTGTCCGTCGTCGCGCTGCTGCTGGTCGTGGTCCTGCTGAACGCCCGGGCTTCCCTGTACCGGCCGACGCCGCTGCCCGCCCTGCTCGACGAACTGCCCGCCGTCTGCGCGCGGATCGCGGTCACCTGGTGCGCCCTGGCCGCCGTCTTCGCCGCGTTCGCCCCGGACGAGGCGCTGACGGCCCGGACGCTGGCCCTGGGATGCGCCGCGCAGTCGGTGATCAGCTGCGCCGGCCGTGGCACCGTGCACTGGCGGCGTCGCCGGGCCCTCGCTCAGCACCCCGGCGCCGCCCTGGTGATCGGTCCCGCCGGGACCGCGCAGCGGGTGGCCGCGGCCTTCCTGCGCCACCCGAACTGCGGGGTACGG
Organism: Streptomyces sp. NBC_00659; assembly: GCF_036226925.1. NCBI lineage: Bacteria > Bacillati > Actinomycetota > Actinomycetes > Kitasatosporales > Streptomycetaceae > Streptomyces > Streptomyces sp. NBC_00659. Next base: position 3,684,290 of record NZ_CP109031.1, read on the forward strand.
CCGGTCGGCGTCGTCGCCGACCGGCCGACCGGCCCCGACGGACTGCCGGTACTCACCACCGGCGAGGAGGTGCAGCGGGCGCTCATCCAGAACGGGGTGCGGGCCGTGCTGGTGGTGGAGCCGCCGGTCAGGCGCGGGCCGATGCTGCGGGCGCTGGCCCTCGCGGGCTGCGAGCTGTGGGAGGTCGACCCGGACTCCCCGTCGTACGACCGCGCGGGCCGGCACACACTGGCCGGCTTCGCCTGCCGCCCCCTGTCGATCGGCGCCCGGCGCGCCGCGTTCGGGAAGCGGTTCCTCGATGTCGCCGTCTCCGGCGCGCTGCTGCTGCTGGTCAGTCCGCTGCTGCTGGTGTTCGCGGCCGTCCTGCGGCTGACCGACGGGCCCGGTGTGGTGTTCCGGCAGGAGCGCATCGGCAAGGACGGACGGCCGTTCACGCTGCTGAAGTTCCGCACCCACCGCCCGGTCGACGCGCACGAGGCCGCGACCCGCTGGAGTGTGGCGGGCGAGCAGGAGATGAGCCGCTTCTGCGCGTTCCTCAGACGCACCTCGCTCGATGAACTGCTCCAGCTCCTGAACGTCCTGTGGGGCGACATGAGCCTGGTCGGACCGCGACCCGAACGGCCCTACTTCGTGGCCAAGTTCAGCCAGACCTACCCCGGCTACGCGGCCCGGCACCGGATGCAGACCGGCATCACCGGACTCGCCCAGGTGCACGGGCTGCGCGGGGACACCTCGATCGAGGACCGGTGCCGGTTCGACAACGCGTACATCGACAACTGGTCGATGTGGCAGGACATCTGCATCCTGCTGCGCACGGCCGCGGCGCTCGTGCGCCCGACGGGGAGCTGAGCCGGTGAGCCAGGCCCTGCCCGTCACCCCCCTGGACAGCGTGACCGCCGCCCTGCGGCGCGTGCTGCCGGTCCTGCCCGTCGTCGCGGTGATCGCGCTGCTCGGGCTGCCGATCGCGCCGCGCGACGAGGGCGGCGCGAACATCGCGGACGCCATGTCCGGTCTCGTGGTGCTCTGCTGCGCGCTCCGTCTCGTACGGACCCGCCGACGCCCCCTGTCCGCGACCGCCGCCCTGGTTCTCGGTCTCCCCGTGGTCGGCATCTCGGTCGCGGCGGCCGGGGCGGCGGACCCGGGCGCGGGGATCACCGGGCTCACCCGCTATCTCCAGGTCTTCGTGCTGGTGCCGGCCGCGGTCCTGCTGCTCGTCCGCGACCGGCGCGACCTCAGGCTGCTGGCCTGGTCGTTCGTGGCGCTGGCGCTGTGGCAGGGGGCTATCGGGGTACGGCAGTACGTCACCGGGACCGGCGCCTCGTACCAGGGCGAGAACGTCCGGGCGGTCGGCACCTTCGGGCCGACCGACGTGATGGGCATGGCGACGGTGGTCGCGTTCGGGCTGGTGTGCGCGGTGGCACTGGCCCTGGGAGCCGGTGAGGCACGGCAGCGCTCCGTCGCCGTGCTGTGCGCGCTGGCCCTGCTGCCGCCGCTCGCGCTGTCGTTCAGCCGGGGCGCGTGGATCGCCACGGCCGTGGCCTGCGGCGCGCAGCTCGTGCTGGCGGGGCTGCGGCGCGCGGTGAAGGCGGTCGCCGCGCTGGCCGCGGCCGGGATGATCCTGGTGGGCGGGCTGGGCCTCGGCAGCGCGATGCTCCAGGAGCGCGTCACCAGCATCACGCAGGTCACCGACGCGCCGGACCAGTCGGTGACCGACCGGTACACGATGTGGGCGGCGGCCACCGACATGTGGCGCGAACACCCGCTGACGGGCGTCGGGCTGAAGGGCTTCCCCGAGTACCGGGACGGTCACGCCTCGCTCGCGCTCTCCTCGGGCAGCGACATCGCGGGCGCGGGAACCGCCTTTCACAAGCAGGCGCTGCTCTCGCCGCACAACATGTATCTCCTCGTGCTCGGCGAGCAGGGTCTCGTCGGACTGCTCGCGCTGGTGGGCAGCTGGCTGGCGCTGCTGGTGTGCGCGCTGCGCGGACTCGTCCGCCTACGCCGCACGACACGGCAGGCCCCGGGCCCCGGCCTCGCGGCGGCGGGCCGTACCCCGCACGGAACGGACTGCGCGCTCGTTGCGTGCGGGCTGCTCGTCTGGCAGCTCGTCGACTTCGTGTACGCGGACATCGGCGGCCCCTCCACGGTCCTGACGGCCGTCGTCTTCGGCGTCATCGGCTGGTGGGCCCTGATGGATCCGTCGGCCACGCCCGGCTTCGGGGCGGCGGCCCCAGCCGCCGCCGTACGGGAAGAGGCCGCGGCGCGATGACGGTGACGCCGCCCAGGGCGGGGGAAGGCCCGGACACCACCCCGGACTTCGGGACGGGCAGGGCGACGGACACAGGCGCGCGGACCGGTCCGGGAGCGGGCACGGGGACCGGCACGGGGGCGGGGCCAGGTTCGGGCGCGCGCACCGGTCCGGGAGACGGCACGGGGACCGGTGCGAGGGGCGGTATGGGTGTCGGGGGCGTGGGGATGAGCACGGAAACGGAAACGGGGGCGGGGGCGGGGACGGGCGTCAGCTCGGGAACGGGCATCGGTTCGGGGGCGGTTGCCGCCGCGGGAACCGGCGCCGAGCCGGCCCTGTCGTTGCCACCCGCCCGGGAACCCGGCTCTCCCGGCGGTCCGCCGCCCGCGTCCGTCGCCGTGAAGACACCCGGTTCCCGGAAGGGCCGGAAGAAGGCGGATCGGCCCGAAGCCGCCTCCGACCGGTTCCTCGCCAAGGCCGCGTTCGTCACCGTCGCCCTCTCGATCGCCGGAGCCCTGCTGGGCCTCGGCCGGGACCAGGCGCTGGCGCATCTGTTCGGGGCGGGGTCGGACACGGACGCGTTCCTCGTCGCGTGGACGGTGCCGGAGTTCGCGGCGACGCTGCTGATCGAGGACGGGCTGGCCTTCGTGCTGATCCCGGCGTTCAGCATGGCCGTGACGCGGCGTGCCCGGGGAGCCGCCGGTGATCCCGTACGCGCCCTGGTCGCCGCCACCCTGCCCCGGCTGACGTTCGCCTTCGCGGCCTTCGGCGCGCTGCTCGTCGCGGGGGCGCCGTACCTGGTCGAGGCACTCGCGCCCGGCCTGCCCGACCCCCGCCTCGCGGTGGACTGCACCCGGCTGACCGCGACCTGTGTGTTCTCCTTCGGGCTCGCCGGGTACTGCAGCGCGGCCCTGCGGGCGCACCGGCGCTTCGTGGCACCGGCGGCGATCTACATGGCGTACAACACCGCGATCATCGGGGCGATGTTCGTCCTCGGCACGCGCTGGGGCGTACGGTCGGCGGCCCTCGGTGTCGCGGTCGGCGGCGCGCTCATGGCGGTGGCGCAGGCACCGTCGCTGTGGCGACAGCTGCGGCGCGGGCGACCGGCGGCCGGGACCCTGGAGGGTGAGCCGGCCCGCCCGATGGACCTGACCCTCATCGGAACGGTCCTGCTCTTCGCGCTGTGCCGGCAGTCCCAGGTCCTCATCGAGCGCTTCCTCGCCTCCTCGCTGCCCGCCGGGGCCATCTCGCATCTGAACTACGCCCAGAAAGTGGCCCAGATGCCGATGGTGCTCTCGCTGATGCTCTGCACGGTCACCTTCCCGGTGGTCGCGCAGGCCATCGCCGAGGGCGACACCGAGCGGGCCCGCGACCGGGTGGAGCGCGATCTGACGCTCGTCGCCTGCACCGTGCTCCTCGGCGCGGCCGTGGTCGTGGCGTGCGCCCCGCAGATCATCCAGCTGCTCTTCCAGCGCGGCGCGTTCACCGCCCAGGACACGGCGGCGACGGCGGCGGTCATACGGGTGTACGCCCTCGGACTGCTGGGCCACACCCTGGTCGGCGCGCTCGTGCGCTCGTACTTCTGCTCGGGACGGCCGACCTGGTACCCGCTGTTCGCGATGACCGCCGGGGTCGTCGCGACCGGCTGGGCCGGGGCCCTGGCCGTCGGCCCGTGGGGGGTCCGCGGGATCGCCGCCGCCAACGCGGCCGGCGTCACCCTCACCGCCGTGCTCCTGCTGTACGGCATGGGTCCGCGCAGTGTGCCGATCCGCACCCGCGCGGTGGTGTCCGAGATCGGCAAACCGCTGCGGGCCGCCCTGACCGCGGCGGTGACCGGTGCTCTGTGCGCCAGCGGCGTGGATTCCCCGCTGCTCGGACTCGTCGTCGGCTGCACGGTCGTGACCTTCGTCTTCGCCCTGCTGGCCTGGGCCTTCCGGGTCGAGGGGTTCGCCTCCGCAGTCCGTTCCGTCACACGAAGGGTTCAGAATGCCCGTTTCCGCTGACACCAGCAGACGTACCGGTACGCGCTCCCTCGACGCGCCGCCGTGGGTGGCGATGTACCACTCCGTCGGAGACTGTTCCGACGACCCGTACCGCGTCACGGTCTCCCCGGACCGCCTCGACCAGCAGTTCGGCTGGCTGAGCCGGCGCGGTCTGCGCGGGGTGTGCGTCGCGGACCTGCTCGCGGCCCGTGCCTGCGGCCAGGGGCGGGATCTGGTGGGCCTGACCTTCGACGACGGGTACGCCGACTTCGTCGAGACCGCGCTCCCCCTCTTGCGGCGCCACGGGTTCGGCGCCACCCTGTTCGTGCTGCCCGGCCGGCTCGACGGCGACAACGCCTGGGATCCGCTGGGCCCGCGCAAACCCCTGCTGGGCAAGCAGGGCATCCGGCTCACCGCCGCCTCCGAGGGCATGGAGGTCGGCTCGCACGGACTCACCCATGTCGACCTGACGAAGGCCGACGACGCCGTGCTGCGCGCCGAGGTCGCGGAGAGCAGAGCGGTGCTCTCGGAGCTGACCGGTGCTCACGTCGAGGGCTTCTGCTATCCGTACGGGACCGTCGACCGCCGGGTCGTCGACGCCGTCCGCGAGGCCGGATACGGCTACGCCTGCGGGATCGACCCCGGCCCGCTGACCGGCCCGTACGCCCTCCCCCGTGTGCACATCGGCGAGAACGACACCTCCGTACGCCTGTTCCTGAAGCACCGCCTTCACCGGCTGCGCCGGCGCCCCGTCGAGGCGGTCCGGTGAAGGTGCTGCACATCATCACCGGCCTCGGTGTCGGTGGCGCCGAGCAGCAACTGCGGCTGCTGCTGCGGCACCTGCCCGTCCCCTGCGACGTCGTGACGCTGACCAATCCGGGCGCCGTCGCCGAGGGGCTCGCCGCCGACGGCGTGCGCGTGATCCATCTCGGCATGTCCGGCAACCGCGACCTCGCCGCGCTCCCCCGCCTGGTGAAGGTGATCCGCGCGGGCCGCTACGACCTCGTGCACACCCACCTCTACCGGGCCTGCGTGTACGGAAGGCTCGCCGCCCGGCTGGCCGGGGTCAAAGGGGTCGTGGCCACCGAGCACTCGCTCGGCGACTCGCAGATGGAGGGCCGCCGGCTCGGACCGGGCGTACGCGCCCTGTATCTGGCCAGCGAGCGGCTCGGCCGCTCCACCGTCGCCGTCTCGCCCACGGTCGCCGAACGGCTGCGGCGCTGGGGTGTGCCCGCACCCCGCATCGAGGTCGTGCCGAACGGCGTCGACATCGCCCGCTTCCGCTTCGACCCGGACCTGCGCGAACACACCCGCCGTCGGCTCGGGCTCCCCCAGGACGCGTACGTCGTCGGCGGTGTCGGCCGGCTCGCGCCGGGCAAGCGGTTCGACGTCCTGATCAGCGCGCTGGCCGAGCTGCCCGGCGACTGCTGGCTGCTGCTGGTCGGCGGTGGCACGGAGGAGACCGCGCTGCGGCGCGCGGCACACGACGCCAGGGTCGCGGACCGGGTCCTGTTCGCCGGGGAACGCCCCGCCGGCGGCTCTCCCGGCGCCGATCTGCCGTCCCTGATGGGTGCCATGGACGTCCTCGCCTCGCCCAGTCCCGAGGAGGCGTTCGGGCTGGCCGTCGTGGAGGCGCTGGCGGCCGGACTGCCGGTGCTGTACGTCTCCTGTCCGGCCGTCGAGGACCTCCCGCCCGGGGTGGCGCGCGGCGCGACCCGGGTCGCGGGCGGTGCGGATTCCTTAGCCCGCGCGCTGGCCGGCGTCCGTGCCGGGGGCCCCGCCCCCCGCTCGGCCCCGGAGGCGGCCCACCAGTACTGCATCACCCGCAGCGCCGCACAGCTCATGGACGTGTACGCGGCCGCTGTCTCGCGCACCTGACTGGAGTGAGTTCCACATGTCCGAAATCCTCACCAGGGGCCACCGCCCCTCGGGTTCGTCCCTTCCCCGGGCGAGAACCGTCCCGGCGTGGTCGCTGCTCGCGGCCACGACCGTGCTCGGCGGCGCACTCGGCGGCGCGTACGGCGTGGTGAAGCCGCCGGCCTACACGGCCACGAGCTACGTCATCGCCGTTCCGACGGACAAGGGTGATCCGTCCGCCGCGCTCGGCTTCGCCCAGGCCTACGGCCGGGTCGCCACACAGCTCGCGGTGCTCGGGGACGCGCAGGTGTGGGCCGGTGTGCCCCTGAAGACGCTGGAGGCCGACGTGCGGACGGCGACCTCCCCGGACGCGCCGATGGTCGCCGTCTCGGCGACCTCCTCACGCCCCGACCGGGCCGCCGACATGGCCAACGCGGTCACCCGCTCCCTGACCCAGCACGCCAACGCGAGCCAGAAGAGCACCCACGTCCAGCTCCTCTCGTTCTCCCGCGCGATGAAGCCGACATCGGCGTCCTCCCCGTCCCCGACGGTGACGGGCCTGGTCGGCGCGAGCGCGGGCGGACTGCTCGGCGGCCTCGTGCTGCTGGTCCGTCCCCGGCGGACCGGCGACACGGCCCGCCCGGCCTCGGTTCCGGGCCCGGCCACCGCCGCCGATGTGCACGGCCAGCTGTGAGCGCGACGACACTCCGGGCCGGTGTACGCGGCACCGCGCCGACCGAACTCGTCACCGAGGAAAGGGAGTTCGCCGAACTGGCGGAAGCCTGGGGGCGCCTGCACCGCCGGTGCGGCGCGGCCACCGCGTTCCAGAGCCACGCCTGGCTGCACTCCTGGTGGCTCTCGTACGGCACACCGGGGCGCCTGCGTCTGATGGTCGTGCGCGAGGGCGGTGAACTGCTCGCGGTCGCGCCGCTGATGCGGGCCCGCCGCCCGCTGCCGACGCTCGTGCCGCTCGGCGGGCCGATCTCCGACTACGCGGACGTGCTCCTCGACGACGAGCACGCCGACCACGCGGCGGCCCTGCTCGCCGAAGGGCTGTCGGCCGCGGCCCGCACCGCGCTGATCGACTTCCGCGAGGTCCGTCCCGGCGGCGCGATGGAGCGGATCTACGAGCACTGGCGAGGACCGCGCCGCCGGGTCGGGGACTCCCTGTGTCTGGAGCTCCCGGCCACCTCGATGGACGAACTGGTCGGCCGCCTCCCCTCGTCCAAGGCCCAGCGCGTCCGGGCCAAGCTGCGCAAACTCACCGCGCTCGGGGTCGAACAGCGGGTGGTGGGCCACGACGAGGTGGACGCGGCCCTCGGCCGGCTGCTCGAACTGCACCGGTTGCAGTGGGAGGGCCGGAAGGTGACCTCCGAGCACCTCCACGAACGGTTCTCGGAGCATCTGGTCCGCTCGGTGCGCCCGATGGTGCGGTCCGGGGACGCGGTGGTCACCGAGTTCCGGCTCGACGGCACCGTGATGGCCGTGGACCTCACGCTGCTGTCCCGGCGCCTGGCGGGCGGCTATCTGTACGGCGCCCATCCGCGGTTGCGCGAACGCAAGGCGGACGTGGCGGTGATGCTGCTCGACGCCTGCTCCCGGCACACCGAGGGCGGCGACCGCTGGACGCTGAGCCTGCTGCGCGGCGACGAACCGTACAAGCACCACTGGCGCCCGGACCCGGTCGTCAACCAACGGCTGCTCCTGGCCCGTCGGCGTACGGCGTTGCTGATGTCGGCGGTGATCTTCGAGGTCGCCGCGCGCCGGCGGGGCAAGGAGCTGCTGCGGAGCTGGAAGGAACGCGGTGGCGGCAGGCCCTGACCGACCCGCCGCCGCCCGAGGGTCACCAGCCGCTCGACCACCGGTCGCCTGACCACCACTCGTCCGGCGCCCAGTCGAGCCGCACGCACGGCTTCCCGCCGAGCCAGTACTCCACCCAGTCACCGAGCTCCAGCGGCGCACAGGTGGCCGGGTCCGGCGTCGCGTGCGGCACGGGCTCGCGCGCCGGGGGCGGGGTCGGCGTCGGGGTCGGGGTGGAGACCGGCTCGGACACGGGGGTCTTGACCGGCGTCGGAACCGGCTCGGGCGTCGCGGTCGGGGTGGAGACCGGCTCGGACACGGGGGTCTTGACCGGCGTCGGAACCGGCTCGGGCGTCGCGGTCGGGGTGGAGACCGGCTCGGACACCGGGGTCTCGACCGGCGTCTGGACCGGTGTCGGAACCGGCTTCGACACCGGCGTCTTGACCGGCGTCGGCACCGGCTCGGGCGTCACGGTCGTGGTGGAGACCGGCTCCGGTGTCGGCTCAGGTTCCGGGGTCGGCGTCGGGGTCGGGGTCGGCTCCGGCGTGGAGGCGGGCTCGGTCGTCGGTGTCGAAGCCGGTACGGACGTGGAGGCCGCCGCGGATGTCGGCGTCGACGCCGGATCTGACGTCGGGGCCGGGGTCGCTGCCGGAGCCGTGGGCTGCGGATCGTCGAAGGGGGACAGCGCGGCCCGGTAGGCCTCGGCCGCCGACGGGTTGTCCTGGCACTGCCACACACCGTGCGGGCAGTAGTCGGTGAGCGTGTTGTACAGCGGCTTGTGCTCGTCGATCCACGCGAGCATGTCCTTCATGTACGTCACGTTGTCGCCGTTGCGATAAAGGCCCCACTCCGGATAGGAGATGGACTTGCCGTGGGCCTTGGCGAAATCCACCTGCTCCTGAAGCCCGTACGGCTCCTTCACCTGCTCGTCGAACGAGAGTCCCGACGGCTGGTCGTACGCGTCCATGCCGATGATGTCGACCGTGTCGTCACCGGGATAGCACTCGGTCCAGGGAATGGCGTCCAGGCCGCGGTTCGGGGCGAAATCGAACCGGAATCTCTGTCCCGGCACCGACCGCATGGCGGTGACGATTCTGTTCCAGTACGTCTTCCAGGCCTCCGGGTCGGGACCGCAGCGATGGGAGTACGTGATGCCGTTCATCTCCCAGCCGAGCACGATGACGGTGTCGGGCACCTTCAGCTCGACGAGCCGCTCGGCGAGCGCGCGGAAATGGTGGTCGAAGGCTCCGGTCTCGGCCTCGCGCAGCAGCCTGCGGACCTGGCCGTCGGAGAGACCTTCCTCGTTGCGCTCCATCATCGGGACGTTGAGGACGAGCATCCGGTCGTCCTGGCGGCGGCGCCAGTCCGCCCAGGCGTCCAGGAATCCGGGCGCGCCCTCGATGTTGCTCCAGCGGTCGCCGGGCAGATACGTGTGTCCGACCCGCAGTTCGGTGCCGCCGAGCCACCGGCTGAGCTGCTCGATACGGGCGACGCCCTCGGGGCCGAAGTCGAGGTAGGCGCCGAAGGCCGGCAGCCCGGCCGCTCCCTGCCGGGCGGGCTTCACGCCGTCCGTGACCGCCGCCGTGGGTACACCGGCGACCGGGCGCGGCGTCCCGGTGGCGGCCGAGGCCGACCCCGCGGCCGGAACGCCACCGCCGGCCGGGGAGTTCAGGGGTGGTTCCGCCGTCGTGGGTGTCGGAGCCGGCGGGTCGCCTGCCCGCACCGCCCCGGCGCCCACGGCGTACACCGGACCGGACGCGAGCGCGACCGACGTGACGATGCCGGCCGCGATGAACGCCAGTCTTCCGCTCCGGGGCCGCTGCCGCTGTGGGGCCATGCCTGCTCCTCTCCCTCTTGATCCTCGGATTTCCCTTTCCGATTACTGACACTCAGTCATATGAATGCGTATTCAGCCAACCGGGCTTCCGGTTTCCCGTTTTGATGATCACTCGCACGGGTGACCCGCCCGGTCGCCCCGCCCCTCTCCATTCCGAAGGAGAAGCCCGTGCGGAATCTCGACAGCCGAGTCCCCGCCGTGCCGCTGCGCGTCGACCGGAATCCCGTTCACCACGGAACGCCGGGAGCCGTGCGCTCACTCGGCAGAGCCGGTGTGGAGGTGCACCTGGTCGCGGATTCCGAGGAGAGTCCCGTCAGCAGATCGCGCTTTGCCGGCGAGACGCACCCTCCGCCCCACCCGGTTCGTCGCTCGCGGACATCGCCGCGGTGTTGCGCCAAGTGGCCGCCCGGGTTTCCCGGCCCGCCGTACTGGTCCCGTCGGATGACGTGAGCGCCCTCGCGGTGAGCGCTCTGGGCGAGGAGCTCGCCTCCGGGTTCCTGCTGCCGCTGGACGACGGTCTGCGCGCGGGTCTGGCGGCTCTGCCGGACGGTTCCCCGGAGGTCGGCCGGGACTTCGAGTGGTCTGTGCCGGGTCTCTTCATGGCGGGACTGATCACCGCCTCCGCCTCCGCCTTCGGCCCGACCATGCGCTTCGTGCAGGGCGCCGGCTTCACGGCGGGCACGCTGGTGCGCGGCGTACGGCGACGGCTGCGGCGACGGCTGCGCACGGGTGCGGGTGCGGGTGCGGGCGGTGGGCGGATCCCGGCGCCCGGGGAGGGCCGTCGGCGGGGATCGGACCTGGAGCTCGGCGCCGGGCTCTGACGTCGGGCCGCGCACCGGGCGCCCGGCTCCGGGCGGACCAGCCGCGTACCGGGCGGCCCTGCTCCGACCGCGCGGCGCGCGGACCGGCTCCGGGTGCCGGGCGCGAGAACGCGAGCGGCACCCGGAGCGGGGCGTCACGGGCGGGACTGGGCCCGGTTGCGCCGGTACAGCAGGGCGCCGCCCGTCATCAGGGCGACACTGATCGCGGCGTTGGCGAGCACACCCTCGCCGCCGGTCTCCGCCAGCGTGGGCGGGGTGTACTGACGGGGCACCGGGGGCTGCTCGTGGACCGTCACGGGGGTGTGCACGACGGGCGTCTTCGGCGGCTGCAGAACCGTCCGCGGGGGCGTCGCGTGGCCCTCCGGCGCGGGGTGGTGGGCGCACGAGTTGTCGAACGCGGCGTTCGCGATACCGATCACGTCCAGCGTGTTGCCGCAGAGCTCGACCGGGAGGTCCACGGGAGCCGCCACCTGGTTGCCCGAGAGGACACCGGGCGATCCGTGCGTCTCGCCGTACGACGAGGCGCCGCTCCAACCGCCGTGGCGGGCATCCGAGTCCCCGTACCCCGGGCTCATGTGACCGGACTGGCCGTGCCGGGAGTCGCCGTAGCCCGAGTGGCTGTAGCCGCCCCGCTCACCGCCGTAGCCGCCGTGCTCGGCACGCTGACCCCCGGCGTGGCCGCCGGGACCCTGCGCGTGGTCGGTACCACCGCGGCCGGCGCCGCGTCCCGGGTGGTACGCGGAGTCGGCGCCGTGCTGCGCGGGGTGGTGCGGCGCCGCGTGCCTGCCCTGTGAAACCGGGCCGTTGGCACAGGAGTTGCCGAACGCCGGGTTGAGGGCGGCGACGACGTCGACCGTGTTGCCGCAGATGTTCAGCGGCACGTTCACCGGAACCTGGACGTTGTTTCCCGACGCCACGCCGGGTGAGTCCGAAGCGGTCGCGGTCGTGTTCGAGTCCGCGAGGGCCGGACTGGCGTACAGGGACATGATGCCTGTCGCAGCCGCGGCCAGGACCACTCCCCTACTCAGGTTCTGTCGCACTCTTGTTGTCTTCCTGCTGGGAGAAGTGAGGAAGCCGGCCTTGGGTCCGCGAGGCGGTCCAAAGCCGGCCGTGGCACAGCCGGAGGCGGCTGAAGTGCCGAAACGTCAGTAGTTGGCGCAGACGTTGCCGATCGTCGGGTTCAGCAGGGCGATCACGTTGACCGAGTTGCCGCACGCGTTGACGGGGATGTGGATCGGGACCTGGATCACGTTGCCCGAGAGGACGCCGGGAGAGTTGGCGGCGATGCCCTCGGCACCCGAGTCCGCGAAGGCGGGGGCAGCCATGCCCAGAGCCATGATCGCGCCGACGGCGACGGAAGTGCTCTTCCTGAGCTTCACGTGCTTTCCCTTCTCTGCGGTCATGCCCCTTTGTCGGCCGAAACCGAGCGAGCACACCTGGGCGGCTCGCATCATGACCTGCGGGCTGTAAACGAGGGACGGACCACCGAGGAAACTGCGGAACGTAAGCCCTTGGGGAATTCACTCGAATCGCCCTGCCCGGAATGGGCACGGAAGCTTCACAGCGGGTGAAACGCTCCTCTCGAATGAGAAGCGTTTCACGGAGCAGGAATGTCAACACGACAGAAACGGAATTCATATATACGACGGGAACGCGCGTCGGGGCCCGGACCGCGCCTGAACACGGCGTGCGGCCCGGGCCCCGGGCGGAGGTCAGCTGCCGAGGGTGCCGTTGCCCGACAGGACCGGGATGTTCCCGTGTCCGGCGCGCTGTTCCCCTGTGTAACGGAATTTCCATGGGCCGCACACGATTCGTCGGGGCGCGCTACCGGGCGCAGTCGCCGGCGCAGATGTCCAGTTCGTCGGCCTGCCCGATCGCGGTGGCGAGTGCCGCGACGTCCTTGTCCTCGGTCACGTTCGCCAGGGAGCGGGCCCGCGAGGCGAGCTCTCCGAGGGACGGGACACCGGGCAGGGAGCTCCAGCGGGCGTCTCCGGAGCGCAGGTCGTCGGCGAAGTAGGCGGCCACGGCGGTGACCTGGAAGGAGTACGGCGAGGTCCAGACACCCTCGCGCAGGCCGCCGGTCTCCAGGCTGCCGGACTCCTCGTGCGGGGCGCGGGAGCCGGGGTCGAGCCAGCGGACGGTCGCGGTGGCCAGATGCCCGGAGGCACCGGGGCGGGTGCGGACGGCGTAGAGGGCGGTGACCGTGTGGCCGGGGCCCACCTCGCCGCCGTCCACCCGGTCGTCGCGGAAGTCCTCGTCGGCGACCTTGCGGTCGTCGTAGCCGATCAGCCGGAACCGCTCGACCGTCTCGGGGTCGAAGGCGACCTGCGCCTTGGCGTCGCGTGCCGTGAGGTCGATGTTCTGCGGAAGCCGGTCACAGAACACGGTGAGGGCGTCGTCGCGGTCGGAGACGTACGTCGTGTGGCCGTCGCCCTTGTCGGCGAGGCGTTCCATGAGGGCGTCGCCGTAGTCGCTGCCGACACCCACGCCGAAGAGCGTGATGCCGTGTTCGCGGCGGGCCGAGGAGATCCGTTCGAGGATGTCGTCCGCGTCCGTGTCGCCGGTGTTGGCGAGGGCGTCGGAGATCAGGACGACCCGGTTGGTGGCCCCCTCGCGCAGCCCGTCGACGGCCGTCGCGTACCCGGTCCGCACGCCCGCGCCGAGATTGGTCGAGTCGGTCGGCTCCAGACTGCCGATCGCCCGGTGGACGCGGGCGCGGTGGCCGCCGAGCCGGGTCATCGGCAGCACGGTCTCGGCTTCGTCGCTGAAGGTGACCAGGGCGACCGAGTCGTCGTCGCGCAGCCGGTCCGTCATCACGTCGAGGGATTCCCTGGCCAGGTCGAGGCGGCCCGGCTCCGCCATGGAACCCGAGATGTCGATGACGAAGGTGAGGGCGGCGGGCGGGCGTTCGCGCTCGCTGTCGGCGGGCCTGGTGGCGAGCCCGACCCGGACGAGGGACCAGCGTCCGTCGTCGGTGCGGGCTCCGTCGACGGACAACGAGAAGCCGTTGCCGTCGGGCCGTTCGTAGTCCTGGCGGAAGCTGTTGACGAACTCCTCGGGGCGGACCGTCGAGGGGTCGGGGGCGCGGCCGTCCGCAAGAGTGCGGCGGGCGTAGCCGTACGACGCGGTGTCGACGTCGAGGGCGAACGTGGAGAGGTAGTCGGGCGACGGCTGGACGTCCGGGGCGTCCGACTGCTCGCCCTCGGCGTCGCGCTCGGCCGCGCCGCCGGTCGGCTGCGCGGGGCCCGGCAGCGGGAGGTTGTTGCGGCCGCCGGACTTGTCCGAGCCGTCCGAGGAGTTGCTGCCGTCGCCCGCGCCGCATCCGGTGAGCAGCAGTGCGCCCGCCAGGGGCAGGGCGAGCAGGGTGCCGGCCAGCCTTCGACGGCTCGCTCTCCGTGCGCCGTTGTGCGGGCGGCCCGCGGCGGCCGCCGTCCGTGTGTACTTCATCCCCATCTGTGCCCCCTCGGCGTACGGCCCCTGTGTGGGCCGACCTGTGTGACTGTGACGGCCGAGGGGGCCGGGACGAGCGCTCGGATGCGTTGCGGAAGGATCTCGAAGCGGCCACGACGGCGGGCCGCCGAGACCGGTAGGTGATCTTCCGGAGACCTACGACACGATGTCCTTGCGCCGGAAGCCGCGGAAGGCCAGGGCGAACAGGACGAGGGCGTAGGTCACGGAGATCGCCGCGCCCTGGATCATGCCTCCCCACTCCGGTGTCGGCTGGATGGCGTCGGCCCAGGCGAACTGCCAGTGGGCGGGCAGGAAGTCGCGCCAGTGACCCAGTGCGGTGACCGCGTCCAGGACGTTGCCCACGATGGTCAGTCCGACCGCGCCGCCGACCGCGCCGAGCGGGGCGTCCGTCTTCGTCGACAGCCAGAACGCGAGCCCGGCGGTGACCAGTTGGGACACGAAGATGTACGCGATCACCGCGAACAGCCGCTGGGCGGCGGTGCCCGCGGGGAGCGCGCCGCCGGTGGGGATCTCCAGCGGGCCCCAGCCGTAGGCGGCGGTGCCCACGGCCAGCGCGACGACCGGCAGCAGGACCATCGCCGCGAGGCTGAGCCCGAGGGCGACAGTGAGCTTGGACCACAGCAGCCGGGCTCTGGGCACGGGCGCCGCCAGCAGGTAGCGCAGGGAGGACCAGCTCGCCTCGGAGGCGATGGTGTCCCCGCAGAACAGCGCGACCGGGATCACCAGGAGGAAGCCCGCCGAGACGAACAGGTTCACCGCGGCGAAGTTGGCGCCCGAGGCCGTGGCCGTGTCCAGCAGGGTGATCCGGCCGTTCCGCGCGCCCGGCTGACCGCCGATCGCGAACGCGACGAGCAGGACGAGGGGCAGGGCCGCGAGGACCGATCCCATCACCAGGGTGCGGCGGCGCTTGAGCTGGCGGACGAGCTCGACGCGCAGCGGCAGGGTGCGGCTCGCCCGGTACCCGTCCGCGGTCTCGGTCCGCTCGAGGAGCGTGCTCATGCGGAGCCTCCGATCAGGGTGAGGAACGCGTCTTCCAGACGGCGGTGGGGTCCCACCGACGCCACCGGTACTTCGAGGCGTACGAGTTCCACTACCAGGCGTTGTGCGCTGCCGCCGGGGTCGAGGCGGACCAGCAGTCCGTCCTCGGTCGCGACGGCCGAAAGGACGCCCGGCAGTGCGCCGACCTTCTCCACGACCGGCGCGTCGACGGGTGTCCCCAAGCCGACGAGCAGGGTGTCGCCGGAGCCGATGATCTCGGACACCGGGCCGGCCTGGACGAGCCGGCCGCGGTCCATGACCACGAGGTGGGTGCAGGACTGCTCGACCTCGGCGAGGAGATGGCTGGAGACGATGACCGTGCGGCCCGCGGCGGCGTAGCGGATCATCACCTGGCGCATCTCGCGGATCTGCGGCGGGTCGAGGCCGTTGGTGGGTTCGTCCAGGATCAGCAGGTCCGGGAGGCCGAGCATGGCCTGGGCGATGGCGAGGCGCTGGCGCATGCCCTGGGAGTAGGTGCGCACCGCGCGGGCGAGGGCGTCGCCGAGTCCGGCGATCTCCAGGGCCTCTTCCAGGTGGGCGTCCTCGCGGGGACGGCCGGTGGCCTGCCAGTACAGCTCCAGGTTCTCGCGGCCGGTCAGGTGCGGGAGGAAGCCCGCGCCCTCGACGAACGCGCCGACCCGGGAGAGGACCGGCGCGCCGGGGCGGATCGCGTGCCCGAAGACGTGGATCTCGCCGTCGTCGGGCTTGATGAGGCCCATGAGCATGCGCAGGGTGGTGGTCTTGCCCGCGCCGTTCGGCCCGAGCAGGCCGAGGACCTGGCCCTTCTCCACGCGGAACGACAGGTCCCGTACGGCGTACCGGTCGGCGGACTTGGCGTAGCGCTTGCTCAGGTCGGTGATCTGGAGCGGGACTTCGGCCAGTCCGGGGTCGGGTGCCGGGGCGCTCGTACGGCGGCGGCCGGTCACCAGCAGGGCCAGGGCGGCGAGCGCGCCGGCGAGCGGCAGCCACCACACCCAGGAGGGCAGCGGCGCCGCGGCGGTCTTCACCGCGGGGGCCGTCGGCACCTGGAGGGCGCTCTTGAGGGACACGGTGTACGTCGCCGGGGCCGCCGGGGAGGCGTAGGCGAGGTCGGTCGAGGCGAGGACCAGGCGCAGCCGGTGGCCTTTCCGGACCGCGTGGTCGACTGCGGGAAGGGTCAGGGACACGTCCTTGCCGTTCCTCGCGCCCTCGACGCGGACCGGGGTGACGAGCTGGGAGGGCAGTACCTGCTGGGTGCCGCCGGGACCGACGTCGTACACCTTGCCGAAGAGGACCGCGTCGTCGGTGCTCGACTCGACGTGCACGGTGACGGTCGGCGAGCCGGTGATCCGCAGGTCGTCCCGGAAGGGAGCGGACTCGAAGCGGGCGTACTGGCCGGGGAAGTCGAGGGAGACCCCGAGGCCGAGGGTGGAGAGCTGGGCGAGGCTGCCGGAGCCGCCGAGCCCCGGCAGGGCCGAGATGGCGGGCGGACTGGCGCCCGCCGGGTTCTGGAAGCGCTGCTCACGGCCGGTCAGCTCGATCGTGCGGCGGCCGCTGTCCAGTCCGGGGTAGGTGTCCGAGCTCGCGCCGCGCAGCAGGGCGGCGCCGTCGGTGGAGTCGACGCCTCCGGTGCGGGTGACGCGGAAGGCGGTGCCGGTGCCGGCGCCCTTGTCGTCCTTCAGGTAGCGGTCGAACCAGGAGACGACGCGGGAGGTGACGCGGTCCGTCTCCATCTCGCCGCCGTCGTGTCCGCCCGCGATCCAGTCGACGTCGACGGGAGCGCCGTTGGCCTTGACCGCCCTGGCCATCGCGTCGGCCTGGCCGAGCGTGAAGAGGGAGTCGGACTGGCCCTGGGTGATGAGGGTGGGGACCTTGATGCGGTCGCCGACGGCCGAGGGGCTGCGCTCCTGGAGCAGCTTCGTCGCCGCCGCGTCCGGCTTCCCGGACTCCGCGACCCGGTCGTACATCGCGCACAGCTCGGGCTGGAAGCGGGCGCAGCCACCGCCGGAGTTGATGAAGATGCCCGCCCAGAGCTTCTTGAACACGCCGTTCGGGAACAGGGCGTCCGCGAGGTTCCAGTACGTGATCGACGGGGCGATGGCGTCCACGCGCCGGTCGTTCGCGGCGGCCAGCAGGGAGATCGCCCCGCCGTACGAGGCTCCCGCCACGCCCACGCGCGGGTCGCCGTTGCCGTCGAGCCGGACCTCGGGGCGCCGGGCGAGCCAGTCGACGAGCCGGGAGACGTCGGCGACCTCGGCCTCGGGGTCGTTCAGCCCGATCTTTCCGGTGGACCTGCCGAAGCCGCGCGCCGACCAGGTCAGGACCGCGTATCCGTCGCGGGCGAGTTTCTCCGCCTCGGGGCGTACGTCCGCCTTGCTGCCGCCGAAGCCGTGCGCGAGGAGAACGGCGGGGCGGCGGGGCGAGGACGGTCCCGCGGTGAAGTACGAGGTGTCGATCCGTACTCCTCCGTCCATGGCCATGACGCGGTCGGAGCGGTGGACGGCGGGCGTGCCGTCGGAGGCGACGGCCGTCCAGGTGCCCGCGCCGGCGAGCACCACGAGGGCAGCGGCCGCGGCCGCCCATCGCCCGCGGGCTCGGGCCGCCGTGCGGCCGGAGGGGTGTCCCCGGCGCGGCCCGCGCGGCCGGGGCAGTCGAAGATCCATGGCTCAACGGTACGGGCGCGCGCCCGCGCCAGGGACAGCCGCCGGGTTGAACCGGCTCCCCTCCCGGGGAAGTACGGCGGGGGCCGCGTGTACCGCGTCCGTGGTACGAACGGGCCATGGAGCTGCGCCGCGCCGCCACCGTCCTGGAACTGACCGCCGCCGAGTACCTCTTCGACTCCCCCGTGCGTCCCGAGTGGGCCCGGCGGTTCCTTCGGGCGCAGGGCCATCATCTGTTCCTGGCCTACGAGGGCGAGGTGCCGGTCGGCTTCGTCAGCGGGGTCGAGACGGTCCATCCGGACAAGGGCACCGAGATGTTCCTGTACGAGCTGGCGGTGGCGGAGCCGTTCCGGCGGCGTGGCGTCGGCCGTGCGCTGGTCCGTGAACTCGCCGCCCTGGCCCGGGAACGCGGCTGCTACGGCATGTGGGTGGGCGTGGACGCCGGGAACGACGTCGCCCTCGCCACGTACCGCAGCGCGGGTGGCAAGGACGACGGGATGTGCACGGTGGTGACGTGGGAGTTCGGCTGAGGTTCCCGCGGGGCGCCGGGGCCCGGCTCGGGGGAGCCGGGCGGGCGGACCGTCGCGGTCACGCCTGCGCGTCCTCCGGGATCGACACCAGCCAGCGGGTGTCGCGGCGCGGGCGCAGGTAGAAGGCCCAGTACAGGGTGGCGACGGCGGTGATGCCGCCGGTCCACAGCAGGTACTGCGTCTCCTGCTGGGTGAGGACGTAGGCGAGGACGACGATCAGCAGGACCGGCATCGCGGGCCACAGCGGCATCCGCCAGGCGGGGGTGTGGCGGTGGTGGCCGCGCCGGGCGAGCAGGGCGGCGACCGCGACGAGCAGGTACATGGCGGTCACCGACACGCCCGTGACGCCGTACAGGGTGTCGAGGTTGACGAAGCAGAGGGCGGCGCCGGGGACGCCCACCATCAGGGTGGCGACCCAGGGGGAGCCGAACCGGCCGAGCCTGGACAGGCCGTTGTTGACCGGCTCGGGCCACGCCTTGTCGCGGGCCGAGGCGAACAGGACACGCGAGTTCTGGATGACCATGACGATGCCCGCGTTGATGATCGCGAGGGCGACACAGAGGCTGACGAACGTGCCGACGGCCGAGTTGGACCAGGCGGTGACCATGCTGCTGATGTCGCCGCCGGTGAGCTCCTTGAGGTCGGAGGCGCCCATGGTGATGGCGACGACCGGGACCAGGATGACGACCGTGGAGATGGCGAGAGTCGCCAGCACCGTGCGGGCGACGTTGCGGCGCGGGTTCTCCAGCTCCTCGGAGAGGTAGACGGCGGTCGAGAAGCCCTGGGTGGCGAAGAGGGCGATGGCGAGCCCGGAGATGACGAGCATGGCCGTCACGGCGTCGGTGTGTCCGCCGGTCCCGGCGACCTGCATGGAGGTCAGGCTGCCGAGGCCTCGGTGGCTGTGCGTGAAGCCCAGCAGGGCCACCACACCGGCGGCGACGACCTCGAGGACCAGGAAGATGCCGGTGATCCAGGCGTTGGCGCGCAGGTCGAGCAGTCCGGCGAGGGTGGCCAGCAGCATCACGCCGGCGCCGGTCATCGCCGGGTCGAGGTGCACCAGCGGGGCGAGGTAGTCGGCGGTGCCGATGGCGATCACCGGCGGGACGATCATGACGACGAGCAGGGACATCACGAAGACGAGCCAGCCCGCGAGCCGTCCGGCCATCGTGGAGACCATGGCGTACTCGCCGCCGGCGCTGGGGATGAGGGTGCCCAGCTCCGAGTAGCAGAACGCCACGGCGACGCAGAGGAGCGAGCCGATCGCGATCGTGAGGGCGGTCGCGGTGCCGAGCGAGCCGAAGAGGTCGGGGATGACCACGAACAGCGTCGAGGCCGGGGTCACGCAGGACAGCGTCAGCAGGGTGCCGCCGACGACGCCTATGGAACGCTTGAGTGTCTTCGGGTTCCCGGTCTCCGTGGGGGCTGCGTCCAGGACGGCGGTCTCTGCGGGGCGGAGCGTGTCGGTCATCAAGCGGTTCCGATCGACTCGTGCGTCAGGTGGTTCGGGCGGGAGCGATATCGCCTCCGGCGGCTCGCGTCGTACTTCGTTCCCGTCCGCTCCCGCGCCGATGGAACCTTGACGGAAACCGTTGCGTCAATGGCCGTTCACCTACGGAATCCGCAGGAGCGAAGCGGCGCGCGTCACATCACATTCTCAGGCGACAGCACCCTCATGCTGCAATCGTCAAAGCTTTTCGAAAGATGACCTTGCTTTCGAAGGTCAAACAAACAAGTCACCTACATCACCCGGTTCATCCGCATGAACGGGAATCGTTGCGAGGCCGTCAAAAAAACGTCAAGCCGTCCGCATAGCGGACGGCTTGACGAGGTGGGTCGGGAGGTGGTCCGGCGGGACCTCAGTGGTTGCGGGGGAAGCCCAGGTCGACGCCCGCCGGCGCCTCCGACGGGTCCGGCCAGCGGGTGGTGACGACCTTGCCGCGGGTGTAGAAGTGCGTGCCGTCGTTGCCGTAGATGTGGTGGTCCCCGAAGAGGGAGTCCTTCCAGCCGCCGAAGGAGTGATAGCCCACCGGCACCGGGATCGGCACGTTCACGCCGACCATGCCCGCCTCGATCTCCAGCTGGAAGCGGCGGGCGGCGCCGCCGTCCCGGGTGAAGATCGCGGTGCCGTTGCCGAAGGGGGACGCGTTGATCAGCGCCACGCCCTCGTCGTAGGTGTCCACGCGCAGCACGCACAGCACCGGGCCGAAGATCTCGTCCTTGTACGCGTCCGCCGTCACCGGAACGCGGTCCAGGAGCGAGAGGCCGATCCAGTGGCCGTCCTCGTACCCGTCGACCGTGTAGCCCGTGCCGTCGAGGACGACCTCCGAGCCCTGGCCGGCGGCACCCTTCACGTACGACGCCACCTTGTCGCGGTGGACGGCCGTGATGAGCGGGCCCATCTCCGACGTCGGGTCGTTGCCGGGGCCGATCTTGATCTTCTCGGCGCGCTCGCGGATCTTGGCCACCAGCTCGTCGCCGATGGAGCCGACCGCCACGACCGCGGAGATCGCCATGCAGCGCTCGCCGGCCGAGCCGTACGCGGCGGAGACGGCGGCGTCGGCGGCCGCGTCCAGGTCGGCGTCCGGCAGGACCAGCATGTGGTTCTTGGCACCGCCGAGAGCCTGGACCCGCTTGTGGTTCGCGGCGGCGGTGGTGTGGATGTAGCGGGCGATCGGCGTCGAGCCGACGAAAGACACCGCCTTGACGTCCGGGTGCTCCAGGAGGCGGTCGACGGCCACCTTGTCACCGTGCACGACGTTGAAGACACCGTCGGGCAGACCGGCCTCGGCCAGCAGCTCGGCGAGCTTCATGGCGGCCGACGGGTCCTTCTCCGAGGGCTTGAGGACGAAGGTGTTGCCGCACGCGATGGCGAGCGGGAACATCCACATCGGCACCATGGCCGGGAAGTTGAACGGCGTGATGCCCGCGACGACGCCGAGCGGCTGGCGGATCGACGCCACATCGACCTTGGAGGCCACCTCGGTCGACAGCTCGCCCTTCAGCTGCACGGTGATCCCGCAGGCCAGGTCGACGATCTCCAGACCGCGCGCGACCTCGCCGAGCGCGTCCGAGTGCACCTTGCCGTGCTCGGCGGTGATCAGCTCGGCGATCGCGTCCCGGTTGGCGTCGAGCAGCGCGCGGAACTTGAACAGGATCGTGGAACGCTTGGCCAGCGAGGACTGTCCCCAGGTCACGTAGGCGTCCTTCGCGGCGGCGACCGCGGCGTCGACCTCCTCGACGCTCGCGAACGCGACCTTCGTGGTCACGGCGCCGGTCGCCGGGTCGGTGACCGGCCCGTACGTACCCGACGCACCCTCGACGGTCTTGCCGGCGATCCAGTGGTCGACGGTCTTCGTCATGGCCATGCACTCCTTCACAGATGGCGGCGTCGGGCGGCGACGTGCCGGTCGTACTCCTCACGGGCCTTGACCGCCGACGGTCGGGTCGCGGTCTCGGCCACAGGTACATCCCACCAGGCCTGGGCCGGGGGCGCGCCCGACACTGTGTCTGCCGTTTCGGTCTCCACGTAGACACAAGTGGGAGTGTCCGCCTCGCGCGCCTCGGCCAGGGCCGCCCGCAGGTCACGCACGGTCCCCGCGCGCAGGACCCGCATCCCCAGACTGGCCGCGTTGGCCGCGAGATCCACCGGCAGCGGCGCCCCCGTGTACGTACGGTCCGCGGCCAGGGCGCGGTACGCCGTGCCCAGACGCTCGCCGCCCACGGACTCCGAGAGCCCGCCGATCGAGGCGTACCCGTGGTTCTGGAGGATGACCACCTTGATCGCGACACCCTCCTGGACCGCGGTGACGATCTCGGTCGGCATCATCAGATACGTGCCGTCGCCGACCAGCGCCCACACCGGCCGGTCCGGGGCAGCCATCCGCACCCCGATCGCGGCCGGGATCTCGTAGCCCATGCACGAATAGCCGTACTCGACGTGGTACTGGTCCCGCGACCGCGCCCGCCACAGTTTGTGCAGGTCGCCGGGGAGCGAGCCGGCCGCGTTGATCAGGATGTCGTCCTCGGTGACCAGCTCGTCGAGGACGCCGAGGACCTGCGGCTGGGTGGGCCGGATGTCGATGTCCTCGGCCTCGTAGGCCGCGTCGACGCGGTACTCCCAGCGCTCCTTGTCGTCCGTGTACTCGGTGACGTACGCGGGCTCCGCGCGGTGGCGGTGCGGCCCCAGCGCCTCGGTGAGCGCTTCCAGACCGGCGCGTGCGTCGGCGATCAGCGGGGAGCCGGCGAGCTTGTGACCGTCGTACGGAGCGATGTTGAGGTTGAGGAAGCGGACGCCCGAGGCCGTGAACAGCGTGCCCGAGGCGGTGGTGAAGTCGGTGTAGCGGGTGCCGACCCCGATCACCAGGTCGGCGGTGCGGGCGAGCTCGTCGGCGGTCGCCGTGCCGGTGTGCCCGATGCCGCCGACGTCCTGGGGGTGGTCCCAGCGCAGCGAGCCCTTGCCCGCCTGGGTGGAGGCGACGGGAATGCCGGTGGCCGAGGCGAACGCGGCGAGCGCCTCCTCGGCGCGGCTGTGGTGGACGCCGCCGCCCGCGACGATCAGCGGACGCCGGGCGCCGCGGACCGCCTCGACGGCCCGGGCCAGCTCCACGGCGTCGGGCGCCTGGCGCCGTACGGTCCAGGTCCGCTCGGCGAAGAACTCCTCGGGCCAGTCGTACGCCTCCGCCTGCACGTCCTGGGGCAGTGCGAGCGTGACGGCACCGGTGTCGACGGGGTCGGTGAGCACGCGCATCGCCTGGAGGGCCGCCGGGATCAGGGCCTCGGGGCGGGTGATCCGGTCGAAGTACTTCGACACCGGGCGCAGACAGTCGTTGACCGAGACGTCCCCGGCGAAGGGGACCTCCAGCTGCTGGAGCACCGGGTCGGCGGGGCGGGCCGCGAAGACGTCGCCGGGCAGGAGCAGCACCGGCAGGTGGTTGACGGTGGCGAGCGCGGCGCCGGTGACGAGGTTCGTGGCGCCGGGCCCGATGGAGGTGGTCACGGCGTGCGCCGACAGCCGGCCGCACTGACGGGCGTAGCCGACGGCCGCGTGCACCATCGCCTGTTCGTTGCGTCCCTGGTGGTACGGCATCACGGGGGGTGCGGAGGGTGTCCCCCCGCCGGGCACCGTGGCGTACTCGACGAGCGCCTGGCCGATCCCGGCGACGTTCCCGTGGCCGAAGATGCCCCAGGTGGCGCCGATCAGCCGGCGGCGCGCGCCGTCCCGTTCGGTGTACTGCGCGGCCAGGAACCGCACCAGCGCCTGCGCGACCGTCAGCCTCGTCGTCGAGGTCATCGGTATCCCCCTGTGCTCTTCGCGTGTCCCGGGTGGAAGCGGATCCGCCACTCCCTGTCCCCGCCGGGCCCCGCCATGACGTTCAGGTAGTACATGGCGTGACCGGGCTGGGCGATGGACGGGCCGTGCCATCCGTCGGGGACGAGGACGGCATCGCCGGTGCGGACCTCGGCGAGGACGTCCGAACCGCCCTCACGGGAGGGAAATACGCGCTGATAGCCGAAACCGTCCGGTCCGTCGATCTCGAAGTAGTAGATCTCCTCCAGCAGGGACTCGACGCCGGGCAGGTGTTCGTCGTGCTTGTGCGGCGGATACGAGGACCAGTTGCCGCCGGGGGTGATCACCTCCACGGCGATGAGCCGGTCGCACGCGAAGACGTCCGCGGCGGCGAAGTTGCGCACCTGGCGGGCGCAGTTGCCGCTGCCGCGGTCTTCGACGGGAACCTCCGGCGCGGGGCCGTAGCGGGCGGGGAGTCGGCGCTCGCACTTCGCTCCTGCCAGGGCGAAGCGGCCTCCCGCACCGGAGGCGATCTGGGCCCGGGCCTCACGGGGAACGTACGCGAAGTCGGAGACTCCGTCGAACACGCTCCGCCTGCCCAGGAGTTGGAACTCCTTATCGTCCATACCGTCTTTGGCGCGCACCGTGCAGCCGCCGTCGAGCGGGAGCACGATCCACTCGCTGTCCCCGGTGGTGAACGTATGGGTGCCGCCGGGTGCCAGCTCCACGATCCGCAGGCTGCTGTGGGTCCAGCCGGCCCGTTCGGGGTCGATGTCGAGGGCGTAGTGGGCGTCGGCGGCGGTGCCCGCGGGCACGTACAGCTCGTTGCTCGGACGACTCATGCGACCCTCACAGAAGTCCTACGGCGGTGTCCACGGCCGCGGCGACATCGCCGTCCGCGGGATACAGCAGCGAACGGCCCACCACCAGGCCCTGCACGGTGGGAAGTTGGAGCGCCCCGCGCCATTTCTCGTACGCGCCCTCCTGGTCCTCGCCGACATCGCCGCCGAGCAGGACGGCGGGCAGCGTGGAGGTCTCCATGACCCTGGCCATGTCGTCGGGGTTCTCGGTGACGGGGACCTTCAGCCAGGTGTACGCCGAACTGCCGCCCAGGCCGCCGGCGATGGCGATGGACTTGGTGACGGCCTCGGCGCTCAGATCGTTGCGCAGGGAACCGTCGTCCCGGCGACGGCAGAGGAACGGTTCGACGAAGACCGGAAGCCGCCGTTCGGCCATGTCGTCGATCACGCGGGCGGCGGACTCCAGGGTGCGCAGCGACCCGGGATCGTCGTAGTCGACACGCAGCAGCAGTTTGCCGGCGTCGAAACCGAACCGTTCGATGTCCCTCGGGCGGTGGCCGGTGAACCGGTCGTCCAGCTCGAAGGCGGAGCCCGCGAGTCCGCCCCGGTTCATCGAGCCGATGGCCACCTTGCCGTCGAGCACGCCGAGCAGCAGCAGGTCGTCCAGTATGTCGGCGGTGGCGAGCACCCCGTCGACCCCGGGGCGCGCGAGCGCGACGCACAGGCGCTCCAGCAGACCGGCGCGCCCCGCCATGGCCAGCTTCCGGTCGCCGACGGCCAGCATGCCGCGTGCCGGATGGTCCGCGGCGACGATCATCAGCCGTCCGGAGCCGTCGACCAGCGGCCGCCGGACCCGCCGGGCGGCGGCCTCCGCGATGGCCTCGGGCCGGCGGGCGCGGGTCCGGGCGAGGGCGGAGACGTCGACGCGCACGGACGCGGGCCCGTCGCCGCCCTGTTCGGGGCGGGCTCCCCCGACGTGGCCGGCCCTCACCGCACCGCTCCGGCGGCGAGGGCCTGTTCGATCTCGCGCGGGGTGGGCATCGCGGAGGAGCACTCCAGCCGGGAGGCGACGATGGCGCCCGCCGCGTTCGCGTGGCGCACGGTCTTCTCCAGGTCCCAGCCGGCGAGCAGCCCGTGGCAGAGGGAGCCGCCGAACGCGTCGCCGGCACCGAGGCCGTTGAGGACCTCGACCGGGAGGGGCGGGACCTCGGCGGTGGTGCCGTCGCGATGGACCGCGAGGACGCCCTTCGGGCCCTGTTTCACCACGGCGAGTTCGACGCCGGCCGCCAGGAGCGCGGCGGCCGCCGCGTGCGGCTCGCGTTCTCCGGTGGCGACCTCGACCTCGTCGACGTTGCCGACGGCGACGGTGGCGTGGCGCAGGGCCTCGGCGTAGAAGGGGCGCGCGGAGGAGGCCGGGTCGTCCTGGGCCCGGTTCTCCGGGGCCCGGTTCTCCAGGGCCCGGTTCTCCAGGGCCCGGTTCTCCTGGGCTGCGACTGTCCGGGCCGTGTCTGTCCGGGCGGTGTTTGCCGAGGCCGCGCCGTTCCAAAACATGGGGCGCCAGTCGAGGTCGAAGACCGTCGTGCCGGAGCGGGCCCGGTGGGCCAGGGCGGCGAGGGTGGCCGTGCGGCTGGGCTCCGCGCTCAGGCCCGTGCCCGTCATCCAGAAGACACGGGCGTCGCGCACGGCGTCGAGGTCGAGCTCGTCGACACGGATCTCCAGGTCGGGGGCCTTGGGCTCGCGGTAGAAGTACAGCGGGAAGTCGTCCGGCGGGAAGATCTCGCAGAAGGTGACCGGAGTCGGCAGTCCCGGGACCGCGGTGACCCAGCGGTCGTCGACACCGAAGTCGCGCAGCGCCTCGCGCAGATAGGTTCCGAAGGGATCAGCACCCGTTCGGGTGACGACGGCCGTACGCCGTCCGAGCCGCGCGGCCGCCACCGCGACATTGGTCGCCGAGCCGCCGAGGAACTTGCCGAAGGAGGTCACCCGGGACAGCGGGACACCCGTCTGCAACGGGTAGAGGTCCACACCGATCCGCCCCATGGTGATCAGCTCGTACGCCATCGAGTTCCCTTCTCCGCGGTCCCTGCGGCTGCCCCCAGGTCTAGTCCCGCGAGGGGACCCTGTCAACGTTTTGTCCAGACATTCGGACCAGGGCTTGACACCTCCCGGGAGCCGCCGGAAGCTGACGCCCATGACGTCGTTGCCGCCGCAGTCATCGCCGCAGCCACCCCCCGGACCCTCACCGAGGTCGTCACCGCGGTCGTCACCTCCTTCCTCACTGTCGCGCATCCGGATCGGTTCGGCTCCCGACTCCTGGGGCGTCTGGTTCCCCGACGACCCCGGGCAGGTCCCCTGGCGGCGCTTCCTCGACGAGGTCTCAGGATCCGGCTACGAGTGGATCGAGCTCGGCCCGTACGGCTATCTGCCCACCGATCCGGACGTCCTGCGGGAGGAGACCGCCCGGCGCGGGCTCAGCGTCTCGGCGGGCACCGTCTTCACCGGGCTGCACCGGGGTCCCGACGTGTGGGAGTCCACCTGGGCGCACGTCTCGGACATCGCCGCGCTCGCCCAGGCGATGGGCGCCGGGCATCTCGTGGTCATCCCGGCCTTCTGGCGGGACGACAAGACCGGCGCGGTGCTGGAGGACAGCGTGCTGACGCCGGCCCAGTGGCGCGATCTGACCGCCCAGACCGAGCGGCTCGCCCATGAGGTGCGCGAGCGCTACGGGCTGCGTGTCGTCGTCCATCCGCACGCCGACACCCACATCGACAGCGAGGAGAACGTCACCCGTTTCCTCGATGCGACCGACTCCTCGCTGGTGTCGCTCTGTCTGGACACGGGCCACTACGCCTACTGCGGCGGCGACAGCGTCAAGCTCATCGAGACGTACGGCGAACGCGTCGGCTACCTCCACCTCAAGCAGGTGGACCCGCAGGTGCTGGCCGGGGTGCGGGCCGAGGAGCTGCCCTTCGGGCCCGCCGTCGCCCGCGGCGTGATGTGCGAACCGCCCTCCGGCGTACCGGCGCTGGAACCCGTCCTCGCCGCCGCGCAGGACCTCGGCGTCGAGCTCTTCGCGATCGTCGAGCAGGACATGTACCCGTGCCCGCCGGACAAGCCGCTCCCCATCGCCCGGCGCACCCGGGCGTTCCTGCGGTCCTGCGGGGCCTGACGTCCGCCTCCCGGGGCACCCGGGCCGGCGGGTGCCCGGGGCCGGCGGGCCATCGGGGCCGGCGGGCCATCGGTGTCACCCGTCCGCCCCGCCGGGCGGCGGCCGAAAAGCCCCGTCGCCCCCGCCCCGCTCCGCCCGCTCAACCCCCTCCACCTTCTCCGTCCCCATCGCCCTCTCCAGCCCGTTACCGCCAATGCGTCACTCGTGTCACAAAGAACACCCCTGTGTCACACATGTCGCGTTTACGCGGGTCTTGGGTCACATCCGGTCGACAGTCACAGCCCGGCGCTCACGCTGCGTCGTTCACCGGGCACACGCTTTGTGATCACCAGCGCAGCGCCCGGCTCCCCCGACGACCGTCCCAGGCCGCCGCCGCGGCGCGCGCGGGGAGGTGCCACTCATGACCGACCGCACGCTCTGGTCGTACAAGGAGATCGCCGCGCACATCAAGGTGCAGCCGGACACCGTCCGGTCCTACCGCAAGCACGGGCTGCTGCCGCCGCCCGACCACGTCGAAACCGGAAAGCCCTACTGGTACGCCGACACCGTCCGTGCCTGGGTCGCCGCCCGCCCGGGAAACCGGGGCCGCAGCGACAGGTGACCCTGCGCGCGGGTTCCCGGGCGTCGGGCACCTCTCCTGGCGGCGCCTCACCTCCGGGTGGGGTGCCGCCCCGAATTCGATTGCCGTCGTGCCGGCCGCCCGTCGATGATCCACCGATGAGCTTCTCCGAGAAACCCGTCCTCAGCGGCGAGAAGACCCTGCTCCGACCGTTCACGCCCGACGACGTCCCCGTGATGACCGAGATCCTCGCCGACCCCGAGGTCCTGCGGCTCACCGGCAGCCCCGACGAGGAGCTGGCGCCGGAGCGGCTGCGCTCCTGGTACGGGACGCGCAACGACCAGCCGGACCGGCTGGACCTCGGCGTGGTGGACCGCGCCACCGGTGAACTGGTCGGCGAGGCCGTCCTCCACGAGTGGGACCGGCACAACCACAACTGCGTGTTCCGCATCCTCATCGGGCCGCACGGCCGGGACCGGGGGCTCGGCACCGAGGCCACCCGGCTCATCGTCGGACACGCCTTCGAGCAACTGGCCCTGCACCGCGTCTCGCTGTACGTCTTCGCCTTCAACCACCGCGCCCGCCGCGCCTACGAGAAGGCCGGCTTCGTGGCCGAGGGGATCGAACGCCAGACGCTGCTCCAGGGCGGCGAGTGGATCGACGCCGTACGGATGTCGGTCCTGGCCCACGAGTGGGCCGCCCACCGGGGACACCCCACCGGCCCGACGGCGGTCAGCTCCACGGCTCGATGACCGTCACCCCCGATCCCGGTGCCGAGCCCATCGCCGCCAGTGCCGCCGGTGCCGCGTCCAGGGTGATGGTGGACGTCACCAGGAGGTCGGGCCGGAGGGTCCCGGCGCGGACCGACTCCAGCAGCGGCGGGTAGGCGTGGGCCGCCATCCCGTGGCTGCCGAGGAGTTCGAGTTCGAGGGCGATCACCCGGGCCATCGGGACCGGGGTGACACCGGTCGGTGAGGGCAGCAGGCCGACCTGGACATGCCGGCCGCGGCGGCGCAGGCCCTCGACCGAGGCCGCGCAGGTGCCGGGCGATCCGAGGGCGTCCAGCGACACATGCGCGCCACCGCCGGTCAGTTCACGGACCGCCCGCGCCGGGTCGGCCACGGCGGAGGCGTCCACGCACTCCTCCGCCCCGAACCGCCGCGCCAGACCGAGCGCCGCCGAGGACACGTCGACGGCCACGACCCGCGCCCCGGAGGCCGCCGCGATCATCACCGCCGAAAGGCCCACGCCACCGCAGCCGTACACCGCGACCCACTCCCCCGGGGCCGTCCTCCCCTGCGCGACCACCGCCCGGAACGCCGTGGCGAACCGGCATCCCAGCGAGGCCGCCGTCGCGAAGGACAGCTCCGGCGGCAGCGGGATCAGGTTCACCTCCGCGTGGTCGAGCGCCACGTACTGGGCGAAGGAGCCCCAGTGCGTGAACCCCGGCTGGGTCTGGCGCTCGCACACCTGCTGGTCGCCCGCCGCGCAGGCGGGGCAGCTTCCGCAGGCGCAGACGAACGGGACGGTGACCCGGTCGCCGGGGCGGTGGCCGCTCACCCCGGCGCCCACCGCCTCGATCACCCCGGCCAGTTCATGGCCCGGCACGTGCGGCAGTGTGATGTCCGGGTCGTGGCCCATCCAGCCGTGCCAGTCGCTGCGGCACAGTCCCGTGGCCTCGACCCGCACCACCACGCCGTGCTCCGCGGGCGCCGGGTCCGCCACCTCCCGGACCTCGGCCGGCTCCCCGTACCGCTCGAACACCACTGCCCGCATCCGCTCCCGCCCTCCACTCGGAGATCAGCTCCCGCGGAAACGCTATCCGCGTGCCTCGGCCCTGTCCCGGCCGGACTCCGCCGACTCTTCCGGCACCGCGTCCGGGGCCGGCCCGGCCTTGGACACCGCGTCCGCGACCGGCTCGGCGGCCGGGGCCGGCTCCGGTGTCTCCGCCTCGCTGAGGCCGAACCGGTCGTGAAAGCGCCGCAGGGGTCCGGGCGCCCACCAGGTGGCCGTGCCCGTCAGACGCATGACCGCCGGGACCAGCAGGCTCCGCACGACCATCGCGTCCATCAGGACGGCCAGCGCGACGCCCAGTCCGAGCATCTTGGTGTTGGCCACCCGGGAGGTGCCGATGGCGGCCATCACCACCGCGAGGATGACCGCCGCCGCGGTGATGAGTCCTCCGGTGCGCTGGAGTCCGAAGCGGACCGCCTCCCGGTGGTCGCCGGTGTGGTCGTACTCCTCCTTGATGCGGGAGAGGAGGAAGACGCCGTAGTCCATGGAGAGACCGAAGGCCACGCAGAACATCAGGACCGGGAGGGTCGTCTCGATCGACCCGGAACTGGTGAAGTCGAGGAGGCCGGAGAGATGGCCGTCCTGGAAGACCCAGACCACCGCGCCGAACATCGCGGTCAGACTCAGCGCGTTGAGCAGGACCGCCTGGACCGGGATCAGCACGCTGCCCGTCAGCAGGAACACCAGGAGCAGGGTGACGATCGCGATGAAGGCGGCCGCCCACGGGAGCCGGTCGGCTATCGCGTGCTTGGAGTCGACCAGAACGGCCGCGGTGCCGGTCACGGAGGTGTCGAAGGGAGCTTCGGCCGCCCGGAGTTCGCCCACCAGCCGCTGGGCCCCCTCGTCCACGGCCTCGCCCTTGGGCAGCACCGAGAAGTAGGCGGCGTCGCCCTTGACCAGTGGGCCGTCCACACGCAGCACCTCGGGCAGCGCGGCGATCCGTTCCCGGTACCGGGCGTACTCCGTCTGCGTGGCGCTCCCCTCGGCCAGGACCTCCAGAGCGCCGCCGGGGCTGCCCGGGAAGCCGTCGCGGATGTGCTGCTGGACGATGTGCGACTCCGCGCCCGAAGGCAGCTGGCGGTCGTCGGCCGTGCCGAACTTCACTCCCAGGAAGGGCAGTCCGAGCACGATGAGGCCGGCCGTGGTGGCCACCGCGAAGAGCGGTGCCCTGCGCATGACGAGGGCGGCCATGCGGCCCCACGCCGCCCCACTGCCGGCCGGGTCCTGCCTTCCGCGCCGGAACAGACGCCGCAGGTCCAGGGAGTTCACCCGGTCGCCGAGGAGCATGAGCGCGGCGGGGAGCAGGATCAGGGCGGCGGCCGCGGCGAGCAGCACGACGGCGATGCCCGCGTAGGCGAAGGAGCGCAGGAAGTACTGCGGGAAGACCAGCATCGCGGCCAGCGACACGGCGACCGTGAGGGAGGAGAAGAGAACGGTCCGGCCCGCGGTGCGCAGGGTGACACCGACCGCGGCGCGCGGCGGGGCACCGGTGGCCAGCTCCTCGCGGAATCTGCGGACGATGAACAGGGCGTAGTCGATGGCGAGGCCGAGACCGAGGGCCGTCGTCAGGTTCATCGCGAAGACCGAGACGTCCGTGACCTCGGTGAGTCCGCGCAGCACGGCGTTGGTGCCGAGGATCGCGATGATCCCGACCCCGAGCGGGAGCAGGGCCGCGACGGCGCTGCCGAAGACCATGACCAGCAGCAGGAGGGTCACCGGGAGGGCGATCATCTCGGCCCGGGTGAGGTCCTCCTTGATGGTCGTCTGCATCTCGTGCCGTACGGCGACCGGTCCGCCGACCTCGACCTCGACGGGCCCGCTCTTTCCTCGGTAGGAGGGTGCGAGGCGGTCCAGGGTGTGGGCCGCGGCCGTCTCGTCGCCGGTGATCCGGGCGGCGATCAGCGCTTCGTGGCCGTCGCGCGCCTTGAGCGCGGGTGAACCGGACTGCCAGTACGAACCGACGCCGGTGACGCCGTGCTCGGCGGCCAGACGTGCCGCGATCCGCTTCGCCTCCGCCGCGACCGAGGGGTCGTCGACCGAGCCCGCGCCCGCGTCGATGAGGAGCAGCAGATTGGGCTGCGAGGCCGGGAACTCCCGTTCCAGCGCCTCGGTCGCGTACGTGGACTGCGCGGTGGGGTCCTCCCAGCCGCCGCTGCCCATCCGGTCCGCGACCCCGCTGCCGGCGACCACGGCGAGCGCGGTCAGCAGGAGGGCGACGAGCAGCGAGAGCCGTGGCCGCGCGGTGACGAACCGGGTCCAGCCGCCGAGGCGCGCACCCCCGCCCGTACCGCCGCCCGCGTCCGTGGCGCCGCCTGTACCCGTACCCGTTCCCCCGCCCCCGCCGTGGCCCGGGTCCTTGCCGGGCCTCTTCGCGGGCCCGTCGTCCGCGCCGTCGACTTCGGACATGATGCGGTGTCCCCTTCACCGTGACCCGATGACCCGCATCCGTGCAGGCATCATGGATCGCCCATTGCCATAGACTGGCAAACACGAGTCGTCGCTCGCGTTTTTCAAGAATGCGAGTGACCGCTCGTGTTTGTCAATCGTGTCCCGAGAAGCTGGGGATGACCCGTGCCCGAGAATCAGCAGACCGAGGAGTCCCCGGAGCACCCGCAGCCGGCCGAGGAGAAGCCACGCCGCCGCCAGGCCCGCGGCGAGCGCCGCGTCGCCCAGCTCCTGGAAGCGGCGGCCTCGGTGTTCTGCCGGTCCGGCTACACCGCGGCGAGCACCAACGCCATCGCCCGCGAGGCCGGCGTCTCACCCGGCACGCTCTACCAGTTCTTCCCGAACAAGGAGGCCATCGCCGTCGGCCTCAGCGACCAGCTCCTCGACCACTGGGCCCGGTCGCACGGACAGGCGCTCGCCCAGGAGAACCTCGGTCTCCCGCTGGAGCGGATGCTCGACGCGGTCCTGGACCCGCTGATCGCGTTCAACGTCGAGAACCCGGCCTTCGCCGTCCTGATGCACGGCGCCGACACCCCGGGGGTGATCGTCGAGGAGATCGGCACCCTGCACGGCACCCTCCTCGCCCGTGTCGAGGAGATGATCGCGGCCCGCCTGCCGGACATGCCCTCCGACGAGCGCACCCGCACGGCGAACATGACGGTCCACCTGTTCAAGGCCGGCCTCACCCTGGTGATGTCCCACGAGGGCGCCGAACGGGACGCCTACATCGGGGAGCTGAAGACGGTCATGCACCGCTATCTGGAGCCGCTGCTCGCAAGCGGGTCACCCGCCGGACACTGAGCCGCGCGGGACGGGGCCGACACCAGTGCTCCGGCCTGCGACATCAGGGACATGTGTCATAAGGTTCGGACAAATCGAATCAGTGATCCGCGGCATCGATCCGTCCACACGCCCCCGCGTCCCGCACCAGGGGGCCCCGACGCGCCGGAACACGGGCCCCGTCCGGGCCCGCGGGCCGCCCCCGAGGGACAGAGGGATGGCCGTGACCCAGAATCAGCCACCGGGCACACCCCGGGCCCGCATCCCCGGACCGCGGCAGCCCCCGACGCCGTACCCCCGGATCCCCGCCGGCCTCTGGAAGCGCTGCCTGGGCATCTGCCCGGCCCCCTGGACGCCGACCGCGGTCGTCACGTACGCCACGGGCGGACGTCACGCCGCTGCCGACCCTGATCCTGCTCGGCGGCTTCCTCGTGCCCGCCCCCTTCGCGCTCCGGGCGTACGAACGGCACGGCCGCGACCTGGCCACGCGTGTGGTCCTCGGCCGCTTCCTGGCCGGCGGCGCCCCGGGCGTGCTCGGCGCCTCGGTGACGGAGTACCAGCTCACCCGCCCTTCGCTGTGGATGTACGTGGGCACCGGACTCGCCGAGGAGGCCGTGAAGCCCGGCGCGCCGATGTTCCTGGTCCGCCGGCACACCCGGATCCGCGGACCACGGGCCGGTCCGGTGCCCGGCGCGACGCCCGGGTTCGGCTTCGCGGCCCTGGAGAGCGCGGGCCACGCCTTCGACGCGGCCGTGTCCCTGCAGGGCGTCGGCCTGCGCACGCTCCTGGAGACCGAGATCCTGCGCGAGGCGCTCACCCCGTTCGGACACGGCCCGTGGGCCGCGGTCACCGGCGCGGCCCTGCCGGCGCGGCCCTGCCGGCGCGGCGCCGCCCCGACGGGCGCTTCCGCCTCACCGCCCGACCGCCGGCGCCTGCCTCGGCGCCTCCCTGCTGCACGCACCGTGGGACTCCACGCACGGGATCGCGCTGTGGCCGGTGGCCCGGCTCACCCGCGCCGGACTCGACGGAACGCGCTTCGCCCCGGGCGGGCTGCCGCGGCCCACCGGCGGACAGGACCACCTCCTCACCCCGCTTTCGGTGGGCGGCCTGTTCCTCGTCGCGATCGTGAGGCCGGTCCGGGCGCGCTCGCCGGCGCACCGCGACGCCGCTTGGAGAAATACCCCCTAGGGGTATAGTGTGGTGAACATCGAGGGGAACCCTGGGTTCCCAGGGATCCCTCCCGTACGCGCACGCCCCAGAACGCCTCGATGAGGAGTAACGCCATGACCGCCCAGACCGGCACCCCGGGTTCCGTCACCACCGTCTACCAGGTGAGCGGCATGAGCTGCGGACACTGCGAAGGCTCCGTCAGCGGCGAGATCTCCGCGATCCCCGGCGTGAGCTCGGTGAAGGCCGTCGCCTCGACCGGCGAGGTCACCGTCGCCTCGGCGGCCGCGCTCGACGAGAACGCCGTCCGCGCCGCGGTCGACGAGGCGGGCTTCGAGCTCGTCGGCCAGGCCTGAGCGATCCCGCAGCTCTTCATCTCCGTACCGGGCCGTGCCGACCGGCTGATACCGGCTCCGCGCGGCCCGGCCCCTTCCTGGAGCCGCACCATGACCACCGCAGCACCCGAGACGCCGATAGGCACGGCCTCGGAGATCGAGCTCTCCATCGGCGGGATGACCTGCGCCTCCTGCGCCGCCCGCGTCGAGAAGAAGCTCAACCGCATGGACGGCGTCACCGCCACGGTCAACTTCGCGACGGAGAAGGCCAAGGTCTCCTACCCCGAGGGGGTACGGGTCGCCGATCTGATCGCCACCGTGGTCAAGACGGGGTACACCGCCGAGGAGCCCCCGCCGCCCGCGCCGCCCGAGCAGGAGGCGCCTCCCGCCGACGACGATCCCGAGACGGCCTCCCTGCGCGAGCGGCTGACCGTCTCCGCGGTGCTCGCCCTGCCCGTCGTCCTCATGTCGATGATCCCGGCCCTCCAGTTCGAGAACTGGCAGTGGCTCTCACTGACGCTCGCCGCGCCCGTGGTGGTCTGGGGCGGACTGCCCTTCCACCGGGCCGCCGTGACGAACGCGCGGCACGGCGCGGCCACCATGGACACCCTGGTGTCGGTCGGCACCCTCGCCGCGTTCGGCTGGTCCCTGTGGGCGCTCTTCTTCGGCGACGCGGGGATGCCGGGCATGCGGCACGGCTTCGAGTTCACCGTCTCCCGTACGGACGGCGCCTCCACGCTCTACCTCGAGGTCGCCGCGGGCGTCATCGCGTTCATCCTGCTCGGCCGTTTCCTGGAGGCCCGCTCCAAGCGGCGCGCCGGAGCGGCGCTGCGGGCGCTCCTGGAGCTCGGCGCCAAGGACGTCAGCGTCCTGCGGGACGGCCGTGAGGTCCGCGTCCCCGTGGCGCGGCTGGCGGTCGGCGACCGCTTCGTCGTCCGGCCCGGCGAGAAGATCGCCACCGACGGGACCGTCGTCGAGGGCACGTCGGCCGTGGACGCCTCCATGCTGACCGGGGAGTCGGTGCCGGTGGACGTGGGCGTCGGGGACGCCGTCACCGGTGCGACCGTGAACGCCGGGGGCCGGCTCGTCGTCGAGGCGGGCCGGATCGGCGCGGACACCCAGCTCGCCCGGATGGCCCGGCTCGTCGAGGACGCGCAGAACGGCAAGGCCGAGGTGCAGCGTCTCGCCGACCGGATCTCCGGGGTCTTCGTGCCCGTCGTCCTGCTCATCGCGCTCGGCACCTTCGCGGCCTGGATCGCGGTCACCGGCGACACGGTCGCGGCCTTCACCGCCGCCGTCGCGGTGCTGATCATCGCCTGCCCGTGCGCGCTCGGCCTGGCCACCCCGACCGCCCTGATGGTCGGCACCGGCCGCGGCGCCCAGCTGGGCATCCTCATCAAGGGGCCCGAGGTCCTGGAGTCCACGCGCCGCGTCGACACCGTCCTGCTGGACAAGACCGGCACGGTGACGACGGGCCGCATGAGCCTGCACGAGGTGTACGTCGCCGGGGGGCGGGCCGAGGAAGACGTCCTGCGGCTCGCTGGAGCCCTGGAACACGCCTCGGAGCATCCGGTTGCCCGAGCGATCGCGACAGGCGCTCAGGAGCGCGTCGGTGACCTTCCGGCGCCTGAGCACTTCGAGAACGTGCCGGGGCGAGGCGTGCGCGGGCGGGTGGACGGCCACGACGTCACCGTCGGCCGGTTCCCGGGCACGCTGCCGGCAACGCTTGCGGACGCGAAGAACGCGGCCGAGGCGGCGGGCCGTACGGCCGTCGTGGTCACCCTGGACGGCACGGCGGCGGGCGTCCTGGCTGTCGCCGACACGGTCAAGGAGACCAGCGCCGAGGCCGTACGCGAACTGCGGGACCTCGGTCTCACGCCGATGCTGCTGACCGGGGACAACCGGGCCGTCGCCGAGGCCGTGGCACGGGAGGTCGGCATCGCCCCGGCCGACGTGTTCGCCGAAGTGCTGCCCGAGGACAAGGTCGCCGTGGTCCAGCGACTGCGGGGTGAGGGGCGGACGGTCGCGATGGTCGGCGACGGGGTGAACGACGCGGCGGCGCTCGCCACCGCCGATCTGGGCCTCGCGATGGGCACCGGGACGGACGCGGCGATCGAGGCGAGCGACCTGACGCTCGTGCGCGGGGATCTGCGGGTGGCCGCGGACGCGATCCGGCTGGCCCGCGCCACGCTGTCGACGATCAAGGGAAATCTGGTCTGGGCCTTCGGCTACAACGTGGCGGCGCTTCCGCTGGCCGCCGCCGGCCTGCTGAACCCCATGATCGCGGGAGCGGCGATGGCCTTCTCCTCGGTCTTCGTGGTCACGAACAGCCTTCGACTGCGTGCATTCGCGTGACGACAGACCACGAGTCCCCCTAGAGTCCAACGAGAGCCTCACATAAGCTCTTCACAAGGCTCGCGCATCTTCCTTACGATTGGTCCTCGATTCCCGTATCGGGGCTCTTGCGTATCTTCAGGACATATGCAAGAGATCCAGATCACAGTGATGTGAACGTAACCACCGAAGGGGTTCGTCGGTCTAAGTTGGCGATGTCAGAAGCGTCTTGGGGGGCGTGACTGGCATCTGGGGATGTCTTGGGGGACGTTCCCGGAAATTACGTCGCCGGGGCACGTACAGCGGGGAGCTTTGAGCGGCCCTCCCGATCCGTACGCGTCCCGGCAGATCGCACCGCACCACCGCAGTACGGCGAGCACCGCTCGCCCGGCTCACCGCCGGCTCGTGCCGGCACACAGCGATTCAGGCGCTGTCCACAGACGCCCGGCCGGATCCCGTGGGGGGAATCCGCACCGGGACAAGGAAAGCGCCCTGACTGCCGGCCCGTGGGGGGACCAGTAGCAGGGCGCTTTCCGTTTTTTCGTTGCCACTCACGGGTTCACCGGGCCCCGCACGGGAGCCCGGTGGTCGTGTACGAGCCTCAGCGGGCCTCGACCGGCACGAAGTCGCGCTCGACGACGCCCGTGTAGATCTGACGCGGGCGGCCGATGCGGGAGCCGGGCTCCTTGATCATCTCGTGCCACTGGGCGATCCAGCCCGGCAGCCGGCCGAGGGCGAACAGGACCGTGAACATCTCGGTCGGGAAGCCCATGGCGCGGTAGATCAGGCCGGTGTAGAAGTCGACGTTCGGGTAGAGGTTGCGCGAGACGAAGTAGTCGTCGGAGAGCGCGTGCTCCTCCAGCTTCAGCGCGATGTCCAGCAGCTCGTCGGACTTGCCGAGAGCGGACAGGACGTCGTGCGCGGCGGCCTTGATGATCTTCGCGCGCGGGTCGAAGGACTTGTACACCCGGTGGCCGAAGCCCATCAGGCGGACGCCGTCCTCCTTGTTCTTCACCTTGCGGATGAAGGAGTCGACGTCGCCGCCGTTGGCCTGGATGCCCTCGAGCATCTCCAGGACCGACTGGTTGGCGCCGCCGTGCAGCGGGCCCCACAGCGCGGAGATGCCGGCGGAGATCGAGGCGAACATGTTCGCCTGCGAGGAGCCGACCAGACGCACGGTGGAGGTCGAACAGTTCTGCTCGTGGTCGGCGTGCAGGATCAGCAGCTTGTCGAGCGCGGAGACGACCACCGGGTCGAGCTCGTAGTCCTGCGCGGGGACCGAGAAGGTCATGCGCAGGAAGTTCTCGACGTACCCGAGGTCGTTGCGCGGGTAGACGAAGGGGTGACCGATCGACTTCTTGTACGCGTACGCCGCGATCGTCGGAAGCTTCGCGAGCAGCCGGATCGTGGAGAGGTTGCGCTGCTTCTCGTCGAACGGGTTGTGGCTGTCCTGGTAGAAGGTCGACAGCGCCGAGACGACCGAGGAGAGCATCGCCATCGGGTGGGCGTCGCGCGGGAAGCCGCGGTAGAAGTTCTTGACGTCCTCGTGCAGCAGGGTGTGCTGCGTGATTTCGTTCTTGAAGGTGGAGAGCTCGTCGACGTTCGGGAGCTCGCCGTTGATCAGCAGGTAGGCCACCTCCAGGAAGGTGGACCGCTCGGCCAGCTGCTCGATCGGGTAGCCGCGGTAGCGGAGGATGCCCTGCTCGCCGTCGAGATAGGTGATCGCGGATTTGTAGGCGGCGGTATTGCCGTACCCACTGTCCAGCGTCACCAGACCGGTCTGGGCGCGGAGCTTGCCGATGTCG
Organism: Streptomyces sp. NBC_00659; assembly: GCF_036226925.1. Classification (NCBI taxonomy): domain Bacteria; kingdom Bacillati; phylum Actinomycetota; class Actinomycetes; order Kitasatosporales; family Streptomycetaceae; genus Streptomyces; species Streptomyces sp. NBC_00659. Next base: position 3,722,988 of record NZ_CP109031.1, read on the forward strand.
AAGCCCTTGTCGCCGACGGTGCTGTCGATCACCGGGTAGGTGTACTCGCCATCGCCGAACCGCAGTACTACAGAGTTGTCGCTCACGTCATCCCTCACCGACGTTGTGCCTCTTCTTCGAGGTGCCCTGACTGTCTCTACCATCCCCCATTTGGCCCTGGAGAGTGCACTCGGGGTCGACCATTGGGCCTATTGGCGGCACTCAGTGCCGCCAACCTGCTCATCCTGCCGCGTTCGCCCCGCAACCGGAAGTGCTCTGTGACCTTCACGACTCGTTTGATCGATCATTTTTTGTGATGGACCTCGCACCGTGTCCGAAAGGCCCCGTTCGGGGCCCGGTCGGGGTCTTTCGCCGCGCGGGGAGGCGGTGGTTCACGAGCCGGACAGCCGGAAGTCCAGGGCCGTGCACCGGCGTCCCGCGGACACCGTACGCACCGCCTGGCCTATCGCCTTGCGCGAACCGACGAGAACGACGAGCTTCTTGGCCCGGGTGACCGCCGTGTAGAGCAGATTGCGCTGGAGCATCATCCAGGCGCCCGTGGTCACGGGGATCACCACCGCCGGGTACTCGCTGCCCTGGGAACGGTGGATGGTCACCGCGTAGGCGTGCGCCAGTTCGTCGAGCTCGTCGAATTCGTACGGCACCTCCTCGTCCTCGTCGGTGCGCACCGTCAGCCGCTGCTCGACCGGATCCAGGGAGGTGACGACACCCACGGTGCCGTTGAAGACGCCGTTCTCGCCCTTGTCGTAGTTGTTGCGGATCTGCGTGACCTTGTCGCCGACCCGGAAGACACGGCCGCCGATCCGCTTCTCGGCGAGGTCCGGGCGGCCGGGAGTGATGGCCTGCTGGAGCAGTCCGTTCAGATGCCCCGCGCCGGCCGGACCCCGGTGCATGGGCGCGAGGACCTGGATGTCCCGGCGGGGGTCGAGGCCGAATTTGGCCGGAATCCGCCGGGCCGCCACGTCCACGGTGAGCCGCCCGGCCTCCTCCGTGTCGTCCTCGACGAACAGGAAGAAGTCCTTCATGCCGTCGGTGAGCGGATGCTGCCCCGAGTTGATCCGGTGGGCGTTGGTCACCACACCGGACTGCTGGGCCTGGCGGAAGACCTTGGTGAGGCGCACCGCGGGAACCGGGCCCCGGTCGGCGAGCAGGTCGCGCAGCACCTCGCCCGCGCCGACGCTCGGAAGCTGGTCGACATCGCCGACGAAGAGCAGATGGGCACCCGGCGGCACCGCCTTGACCAGCTTGTTGGCGAGCAGCAGGTCGAGCATGGAGGCCTCGTCCACGACCACCAGGTCGGCGTCCAGCGGCCGGTCCCTGTCGTAGGCCGCGTCTCCGCCCGGCTTGAGCTCCAGGAGCCGGTGCACGGTGGAGGCCTCGGCTCCGGTCAGCTCCGCCAGGCGCTTGGCGGCGCGGCCGGTGGGCGCCGCGAGAACGACCTTGGCCCCCTTGGCACGGGCCAGCTCCACGATCGAGCGGACCGTGAAGGACTTGCCGCAGCCCGGTCCTCCGGTCAGCACGGCGACCTTCTCGGTGAGCGCGAGCCGGACCGCCGCCTCCTGCTCGGGGGCCAGCTCCGCGCCCGTACGCCCCTTGAGCCAGGTCAGTGCCTTGTCCCAGGCCACGTCGTGGAAGCCGGGCATCCGGTCCCGGTCGGCGCGCAGCAGGCGCAGCAGCTGCGCGGACAGCGAGAGTTCGGCGCGGTGGAAGGGGACCAGGTAGACGGCCGTCACCGGGTCGCCTCCGTCCGGGCCTGGCACCTTCTCCCGTACGACACCGGGGTCCTCGCCGTCCTCGGCGGGGGCCGCCAGCTCGGCCAGGCACTCGATGACCAGGCCGGTGTCGACCTGGAGCAGTTTCACCGCGTCCGCGATCAGCCGCTCCTCGGGGAGGTAGCAGTGGCCCTGGTCGGTGGACTGCGACAGGGCGTACTGAAGGCCGGCCTTGACGCGCTCCGGGCTGTCGTGCGGGATGCCGACGGACTGGGCGATCTTGTCGGCGGTGAGGAAGCCGATGCCCCAGACGTCGGACGCCAGGCGGTAGGGCTGGTTCTTCACGACCGAGATCGACGCGTCGCCGTACTTCTTGTAGATGCGGACGGCGATGGAGGTGGACACCTCCACGGTCTGGAGGAAGAGCATGACCTCCTTGATCGCCTTCTGCTCCTCCCAGGCGTCGGCGATCCTGCCCGTGCGCTTGGGGCCGAGGCCGGGAACCTCGATGAGCCGCTTCGGCTCCTCCTCGATGATCCGCAGGGTGTCCAGGCCGAAGTGCCCGGTGATGCGGTCGGCGAAGACCGGTCCGATGCCTTTGACCAGGCCGGAGCCTAGATAGCGGCGGATCCCCTGGACGGTCGCCGGGAGCACGGTCGTGTAGTTCTCCACGGTGAACTGCTTGCCGTACTGCGGGTGGGAGCCCCAGCGGCCCTCCATGCGCAGGGACTCGCCGACCTGGGCGCCGAGCAGGGCACCGACGACGGTGAGCAGATCGCCCGCCCCCCGGCCGGTGTCGACCCGGGCGACCGTGTATCCGTTCTCCTCGTTGGCGTACGTGATGCGTTCGAGCACGCCTTCCAGCGTGGCCAGTCGCCGCTCGCCTGTCTGGGCGGCCCCCGCCTGATCGGTCATGATCCGACGGTACCGCCCGCCTCCGACAGTGTTCGGGCGCTGTGGACGACTCACCCGATCGCGGCCCGCCGAGGACGCCGCGAGCGCGGCCGCGAAAAGTCCGAGGGGCGGAGAAATTTCGAGGGGCCCGGTCCGTCGACCGGGCCCCTCGGTTTTCCCCTCCGTATCAGAACCCCCGCGATCCCCCCGGATCCCCCTCCAAAGGTCCTGATGCCACGTACGACCCACGAAGTCGCGGAAGGGTTGCACGGCTTCCGGATTTTTTCCGGCAGTCCTTTCGACGTGAACCGTCACATGACACGACATGAACCGAACAGGCCTGTGGCACATGCCAGGCGCACTAAACACCTCCGACGGGCATTGCATCACTTGTAGTGAACCCGCAGGTCAGGCGGGTAATTGGGGTGGATCGCCGCCAATACTGTGGACGTCCCCCCACCTCTCCCACAAGGAGCGCAACCATGTCCGAGAGCACCGAGCCCGAGATCGGCCCGTTCACGATCGGTGATCCGCTCGCCTCACCCGGCAACCCGATCGAGGTACCGGACTTCGACGACGAGTGGACCGTCCCCAAGGGCTTCACCTGGGTCTTCCGCGGCGACGGCAACAGCGAGATCACCCGCCCGGTGATCATCGCCGACGGCTTCAACCCCGGCGAGAGCGACCTCAAGAAGCTCTACCAGTTCCTGGAGGGCGAGGAGTACGGCTTCATCGGCGAGCTCCGCCGTCGCGGCATGGACGTGATCCTGCTGGGCTTCAAGAACCGCACGGCGTCCGTCCTGGACAACGCCGAGGCCGTCCAGGCGACCGTCCGGGAGACCATCGCCCACCGTGTCGGCGACCACCGGCTGGTCGTGGGCGGCTTCAGCATGGGCGGGCTGATCACCCGCTACGCCCTGGCCAGGATGGAGAGCCACGCCGAGGACCACCAGACGGGGGTGTACTTCTCCTACGACACCCCGCACCGCGGCGCCTCGATCCCCATCGGGGTCCAGGCGTTCTCCTACCTGCTCCCCCGGGGCCTCGACCTCAAGCCCCACCCCTTCACCCAGCAGATGGACAGCCCGGCCGCGCGGCAGATGCTGTGGCAGCACTACGACAACAAGACCGGGAAGACCGGCGTCGCCCCGGAGCGCGAGGCGCTGCTGCACGAACTCGACCGGGTCGGCCAGTGGCCGCGGATCCCGCTCAAGGTGGCCGTCGCCAACGGCCGCGGCGACGGCGTCGGGCTGCCCGAGATCGAGCCCGGTGAGGTCGCGCTGCGGCTCGACGTCCGCTACCCCGGCACCACGTTCTACACCCAGGCCCAGGGTGACGACGTGACGGTCGCCTATCTGAAGCGGACGTTCCCGGCGACCGAGAAGACCATCACGACCGACGGCTTCCCCGAGCTGGACGGCGCACCGGGCGGCACGCTCGCGACGTACGGGATCCTCGCCCAGTCGATCGAGGCGGCGGGCGGGGAGGCCGACCTGCGGCACGCCGAGGTGTGCTTCGTCCCCTCGGTGAGCGCGGTCGACATCCTGGACTTCGAGAACCAGGCCGACCTGTATGCCGAGGTCGACGGCCTGGACCCGGACAAGAGCGGCCTGGACGCGTTCCTCTGTTCCCCCACGACGACGGCGCACACCCTCCCGACCGAGGAGCTGTGCACCTGGCTGATGGGGCAGTTCGAGAGGTGACCGGCATACCCGTCGCCCGTCTCCCCCACGGACGGGCGACGGCCCCTCCTCCCTCACCTCCTCGGACCGGGGTCCGGGACCGGGGCCGGTGCGGTGCGGTCCGGGACCGGGGCGGTGCGGTCCGGGACCGGGGCCGGTGCGGTCCGGGACCGGGTCCCGAGTCCCGGTCCCGCGGTCATCGGACCACGTGCTCCACGAACCGTGCCGCCGTCTCCGCCAGCACCTCGCGCCCGTCCCTGGCCCACAGCTCCTCGTTGAAGAGTTCGACCTCGATGGGTCCGGTGTAGCCCGCCGCCTCGACCAGGCCGCGCCACACGCGGAAGTCGACCGAGCCGTCGCCGAGCTGGCCGCGGCCGTTGAGGACACCCTCGGGAAGCGGGGTGGTCCAGTCGGCGAGCTGGAAGCTGTGGATGCGGCCCCCCGCCCCCGCGCGGGCGATCTGGGCGGGCGCCGTGTCGTCCCACCAGAGGTGGTACGTGTCGACGGTGACGCCCACCTGCTCGGCGGGGAAGCGTTCCGCGAGGTCCAGGGCCTGGGCCAGCGTGGACACCACACAGCGGTCGGCCGCGTACATCGGGTGCAGCGGTTCGATGGCCAGGCGCACGCCGCGGGAGGCGGCGTACGGGCCCAGTTCGCCGAGCGCGTCGGCGATGCGCTCGCGGGCGCCGCGCAGGTCCTTGGAGCCGGGCGGCAGGCCGCCGGAGACCAGGACGAGGGTGTCGGTGCCGAGGACCGCGGCCTCGTCGACGGCGGCCCGGTTGTCGTCCAGCGCGCGCCGCCGCTCCCCCGGGTCGATCGCCGTGAGGAAGCCGCCCCGGCACAGGGTGGTGACGGCAAGACCGGCGTCGTGGACGAGCTTCGCGGTGGCGTCGAGGCCGTACGACCGCACGAGTTCGCGCCACAGGCCGACGCCCGGGACGCCCGTCTCCCGGCAGGCCGTGACCAGTTCGGGCATCGAGAGCTGTTTGACCGTCATCTGGTTGACGGAGAAGCGGGCGAGGGCGGTCATGGGGTCACTCCGTACAGGGCGAGCAGGGTCTTCATCCGGGTCTCGGCACGCCCCGGGTCCGGGAACAGGCCGAGCCCGTCGGCCAGTTCGTAGGCGCGGGCGAGGTGCGGCAGGGAGCGCGCCGACTGGAGGCCGCCCACCATGGCGAAGTGGTCCTGGTGACCCGCGAGCCAGGCCAGCAGGACGACACCGGTCTTGTAGAAACGGGTCGGGGGCTGGAAGAGGTGACGGGACAACTCGACGGTGGGGTCGAGGAGTTCGCGGAAGCCTTTGACGTCACCGGTGTCCAGGACCCGTACGGCCCGCGCGGCGAGGGGGCCGAGCGGGTCGAAGACGCCGAGCAACGCGTGACTGAAGCCGCGCTCGTCGCCCGCGATCAGTTCGGGGTAGTTGAAGTCGTCGCCCGTGTAGCAGCGGACGCCGTCCGGGAGGCGGCGGCGCAGTTCGACCTCCCGGCGGGCGTCCAGCAGGGAGACCTTGACGCCGTCCACTTTGTCCGGGTGTGCGGCGATCACCTCCAGGAACACCTCCGTCGCCGCGTCCAGGTCGCCTGAGCCCCAGTAGCCCTCCAGGGCCGGGTCGAACATCGGGCCCAGCCAGTGCAGGATCACCGGGTCGGCGGCCTGGCGCAGGAGCCGGCCGTAGACGTCGAGGTAGTCCTCGGGTCCGGCGGCGGTCGCGGCGAGCGCCCGGGAGGCCATCAGGATCGCCTGCGCGCCCGACTCCTCGACGAGGGCGAGCTGTTCCTCGTACGCGGCCCGCACCTCGTGGAGCGTGGCCGGGCCCGTGAGCTGGTCCGTGCCGGCGCCGCAGGCGATCCTGCCGCCGACGGCCCTGGCCTCGGCCGAGGAGCGCCGGATCAGTTCGGCCGCCCCGGCCCAGTCCAGGCCCATCCCCCGCTGGGCGGTGTCCATCGCCTCGGCGACACCGAGGCCGTGCGACCACAGATGACGCCGGAAGGCGAGCGTGGCGTCCCAGTCGACGGCGGCGGGCGCGTCGGGCGAGACGTCCGCGTACGGGTCGGCGACGACGTGCGCGGCCGAGAAGACCGTACGGGAGGCGAGGGGCGCGCCGTCGGGAAGGACGGCGAGGGGGTCCCTGCGCGGCTCGTAGGTCCGCAACCGGCCGCCGACGCCCGGGAGTCGGATGGTCACAGTGAGATCTCCGGCACGTCGAGGCGGCGGCCCTCGGCCGAGGACTTCAGGCCCAGCTCGGCGAGTTGCACGCCGCGGGCGCCGGCGAGGAGGTCCCAGCGGTAGGGGGCGTCGGCGTAGACGTGCCGCAGGAACAGCTCCCACTGGGCCTTGAAGCCGTTGTCGAACTCGGCGTTGTCGGGGACCTCCTGCCACTGGTCACGGAAGGAGTACGTGGCCGGGATGTCCGGGTTCCAGACCGGTTTGGGGGTGGAACCGCGGTGCTGGACGCGGCAGTTGCGCAGTCCCGCGACGGCGGACCCCTCCGTGCCGTCGACCTGGAACTCGACGAGCTCGTCGCGGTTGACGCGCACGGTCCAGGAGGAGTTGATCTGGGCGACCGCGCCGCCCTCCAGCTCGAAGATGCCGTAGGCGGCGTCGTCGGCCGTGGCGTCGTAGGGCTTGCCCCGCTCGTCCCAGCGCTGCGGGACGTGGGTGGCGGTCAGCGCCTGCACCGAGGTGACGCGGCCGAACAGCTCGTGCAGGACGTACTCCCAGTGCGGGAACATGTCGACGACGATGCCGCCGCCGTCCTCGGCGCGGTAGTTCCAGGAGGGCCGCTGGGCGCTCTGCCAGTCGCCCTCGAAGACCCAGTAGCCGAACTCCCCGCGGACGGACAGGATCCGCCCGAAGAAGCCGCCGTCGACGAGCCGCTTCAGTTTGAGCAGGCCGGGGAGGAAGAGCTTGTCCTGGACGACGCCGTGCTTGACGCCCGCGGCGTGCGCGAGGCGGGCCAGTTCGAGGGCTCCGTCGAACCCGGTGGCGGTCGGCTTCTCCGTGTAGATGTGCTTGCCGGCGGCGACGGCCTTCCTGAGGGCCTCCTCGCGGGCGGACGTCACCTGGGCGTCGAAGTAGAGGTCGACGGACGGATCGGCGAGCACCGCGTCCAGGTCGGTCGACCAGTGATCGAGGCCGTGCCGCTCGGCGAGCGCCTTCAGGGCGCGCTCGCGACGGCCGACGAGGACGGGCTCGGGCCACAGCACGGTGCCGTCGCCGAGGTCGAGGCCGCCCTGGTCACGCAGGGCGAGAATCGAGCGGACAAGGTGCTGGCGGTAGCCCATGCGTCCCGTCACGCCGTTCATGGCGATCCGCACCGTCTTGCGTGTCACGTCATTCCCTTCGTACGCGTCAGGCGCCGAGCACGCTCACAGGTGAGCGTGCTAGCAAGCGCTTTCTATCTGCTGAGAAGCTAGCCTCTGTGCAGCGGTCCGGACAAGACCACCGCGAAGTCGAGTTGTTCGAGGGGGCGAACGACGGGGGCCGTTGGCCGTATGGTCTGCACGGACCCTGCCCACAGGAAGCGGCGCACCCGGCCTTCTGCTCCGTGTTCGACGCCGTACGACGAGACAAGACCAGGCACGACGACGTACGAGACGTACGAAGTGGCACGACACAACGCGCGACCGGAGGACGACGAGATGACGGTGACCCTGGCGGACGTGGCGGCCCGCGCGCAGGTCTCTCCCGCGACGGTGTCGCGCGTGCTGAACGGGAACTACCCCGTGGCCTCCTCCACGCGTGAGCGGGTGCTGCGGGCGGTGGACGAGCTGGACTACGTGCTGAACGGGCCGGCGAGCTCGCTGGCCGCGGCGACCTCCGACCTCGTCGGCATCCTGGTCAACGACATCGCCGACCCCTTCTTCGGGATCATGGCGGCGGCCATCCAGTCGGAGATCGGCGGGCCCGGGGGGCGCGCGGGCGGGGAACGGCTCGGGGTCGTCTGCAACACCGGCGGCTCCCCGGAGCGCGAGCTCACCTACCTCACCCTCCTTCAGCGCCAGCGCGCTGCCGCGGTCGTGCTCACCGGCGGCGCCATAGAGGACACCGCGCACGCGGGCGCGGTCGCGGCCAAGCTGCGCAAGCTGACGGAAGCGGGCACCCGGGTCGTGCTGTGCGGGCGGCCGCCCGCGCCGGAGGCACCCGGGGCGATCGCGCTCACCTTCGACAACCGCGGTGGCGGCAGACAGCTCACCGAGCACCTGATCGGCCTCGGGCACCGGCGGCTCGGATACATCGCGGGACCCGAGGAACGCACGACGACCCGCCACCGGCTGGAGGGTCACCGTGCCGCGCTCGACGCCCACGGCATCGAGGACGACCCCCGGCGCACCGTGCACGGCCGCTACGACCGCCGGTCCGGTTACGAGGCGACGCTGGAACTCCTGCGCCGTGACCCGTCGTTGACGGCGGTCGTCGCCGCGAACGACACCGTGGCGCTGGGCGCCTGCGCGGCGCTGCGCGACTCCGGTCTCGGCATCCCCGGCGACGTGTCCGTCGCGGGCTTCGACGATCTGCCGTTCAGCATCGACGCCGTACCCGCCCTCACGACCGTACGGCTGCCGCTCTCCGAGGCGGGGGCCCGTGCCGGGCGGATCGCCATGGGACGCGAGGAGCCGCCGCCGGGCGGGATCGCGACGGTGCGCGGCGAGCTGATGGTGCGGGGATCCACCGGGGTTCCCCGGGACTGACCTCTCCTTCCTTGACTCCCCTGAGCCTGGACCCACTGCCGCGAGGGGTCTCCCGGGGCCGGGTTCCCCGGGGTTCCCCGGGGTTCCCGGGGTTCCCGGGGTTCCCGGGGTTCCCGGGGGCTCAGCCTTTCTTCGCCCCCTCCGCCCCTGCCCGACCCCTACCTGGGGCTCCGCCCCAGACCCCGCTCCTCAAACGCCGGAGGGGCTGAAAATTTCCCTGGCCGGGGCTGAACAGTGGGCTGGTGGGGCTGGATTTCCGCCGGCCGGGGCTGGATTTTCACGCGCGTGAGGAACGGTGCCCAAGCCACCACGCACCCGCAGCCGGGATCCGGCGGAAGGGGCCGTGCCGGTACATCAGATGCCCGTCGCTTACGTCCGGATCGAGCAGCGGCTCCCCAGAAAACTCACGTCTGATCCAACGGCGACGGGCGGATGTACCGGCACGGCCCCGACCCCCCACCGGACCGAACCAGCACCGCAAACGCCGGCGCAAGCGACTTGGCGCCGGGAGGGTAGGCCCGAGAGTCCCGGCGGTTCTATGCTCGGGGTGGTGATTATCTCTGACTGGGTCAGGTATCCAGGAGGAGCAGGCCGACCGCGACCGTGCACAGCCGAACTTCGGGGCCGATCATGACCGTCCAGGACATCCGCTCCTTCAACCGCTTCTACACGAACGTCATCGGCGCGCTCGACTACGGCCGCCATCTCTACGCGCCGTACACGCTGACCGAGTCCCGCGTCCTCTACGAACTGGCGCACACGCCCCAGGCGGACGCCGCCGACCTCCGGACCCGGCTCTTCTTGGACTCGGGCTATCTGAGCCGGATCCTGAACAAGTTCGAGCAGGACGGGCTGGTCGAGCGGGCCGCGTCCGAGAAGGACCCGCGGCGCCGCCGGGTCACGCTCACCGTGCGCGGCCGGGACGCCGCCGCGCTGCTGGACGAGCGGGCACGCCAGAGCGTGGGCACGCTGCTGGCGACCGTGCCGCCGGCCGACCGGCCGCGGCTCGCGGAGGCGATGCGCACGGTACGGACCCTCCTGGGGGACGGGCGGGCCGCGCCGGGCCCCGAGGACGTCCTCCTGCGCGAGCCGGGACCCGGCGACCTCGGCTGGATCGTGCAGCGCAACGCGGCGCTGTACGCGGCCGAGTACGGCTGGAACGCCGACTACGAGGGCCTGGTCGCGAGGATCGTCGCCGACTTCGCCGAGGACCACGCCCCCCACCTGGAGCGGGTGTGGATCGCCGAGCTCGACGGGCGGCCCGTCGGGTGCGTGATGTGCGTACGGGACGACGCTCCCGGCACCGCCCGCCTCCGGCTGCTGCTGGTCGAGCCGGAGACACGGGGGCTCGGCGTCGGCGACCGTCTCGTCGGGGCCGTCACCGACTTCGCGCGCGGGGTCGGCTATCACGAGCTCGTCCTGTGGACCAACGACGTCCTGGCCGCCGCCCGGCGGATCTACCAGCGCCACGGCTTCGTCCTGGTCGCCGAGAAGCCGCACCGGTCCTTCGGCGCGGACCTGACGGGCCAGGACTGGCGGCTGGACCTGCGCGCCGGCCAGGAGTGACACGGACCGCGGCGGCGCGCACCCAGGGCCTGCCGGGGGCGCGTGCCCAGCGCCGTGCGCCTGGGGTCTGTCCAAGGCGCGCGCCGGGGGCCTGTCCGGCGTGATCCGCCGCTCGGCCCCGCCGCCCGGACGCGCGCCGCCGTGTCCGGAGTGCGGACAGCGCGTCCGCCCGCTGAACGGATCCGCATCGCGGAGTTAACGCAACCACCCACCGTACGGATCCGCTCACGCAACCTGGGTACGGAATCGTGCTCCCCCAAGTCACCTATTCCCTGGGGGAGTTGGCATATATGCAAGGCACCGTGGACGGCTTCGAGTTCGGGGCGGTGACTCCGGCGGCCTCCTACATCGTCGCCTGTGTGGCCAGCGCCCTGGGGCTGCGCTGCGTCGTCCGTTCACTGAACAACCGGCAGTCGTGGAAGCCCGGTTGGCTGGCCCTCGGGGCGGGGACCATCGGCTGCGGCATCTGGACCATGCACTTCGTCGCGATGGTCGGCTTCAGGATCCAGGGGATCCCGATCGACTACGACACCCGGCTGACATCGCTGAGTCTCGTGGTGGCGATCGCGGTGGTCGGCATCGGCGTCTTCGCCGTGGGATACAGCGGGGCCACCCCCGTCACCCTGACCGCGGCCGGGATCCTCACCGGGCTCGCCGTGGTGGCCACGCACTACACCGGCATGGCCGCGCTCGAACTGAACGGGTCCCTGGAGTACGACTCGCTCACGGTGTCGGCCTCCGTGCTGCTCGCGGTCACCGCCGCGACCGCCGCGCTGTGGACCGCCGCCTCCTACCGGGGTTTCCCGGCCGCCCTCGGCGCCACCCTCCTCATGGGCGTCGCGCTGACCGGCACGCACTACACCGGCATGGCCGCCCTCGGAGTGCATCTGCGCGGCGCCACGGACGCGTCGTACATGACCGGGGCGTACGGCACCAGCTCGTCGGCCTCGATCCTGCTCCCCATGCTCATCGGACCGGTCGTCTTCCTGATCGTGGCCGGAGTCGTGGTGATGTTCGACCCCCAGCTCGTCCTCGGCGACGGGGAGTGGAGCCGGGTCACCCCGCGCCGGCGCCGGGCCGCGGCGGCCGTGCCCGAGCCCCCCGCGCAGCTCCCGGGGACCGGCTCCCTCTTCGATCCCCGCGACCAGCACCCGGGCCGGCACGCCAGCCCGCGCGGGCGGTGAGCCGCGCCGTCCCGTCCAGACACCACTCCAGCATCGCGGGCCAGGGCCCGTACCCGGCGTCCATGCCGAGATGCCCGGACCCGGGCAGGATCTGTGTCGGCACGCCCAGAGGCTCGCCGTAGACGGTGCCGGCGCCCTCGGGGCAGTACGGGTCGTCGTCGCCGGCGATCAGCCGGGTGGGCCCGGGGAGGGTGAAGTCCTGCGCGGCCAGGGCGAATCCGGCGATCTCCGGCAGCCTCGCGAGATCACCGGTGTCGTGCGTGCTCGTGGCACCGATCGTTTCCGATCCGCGGCCCCTCGGTCCAGTGGCTCCGGCGATCCGTCGCGGACGAAGGCCTCCGGACCGACCGCGCGGCCCCGGCGGCGACGCGCCACGCCTCGGCGCCACCCGATCCGAACGGCAGACCCTGGGACCGGCGGACCCCGGGCCCGGCAGACCCCGGGACCGGCGGACCCTAGGACCGACGGACCGTCGCGTCGGCCGCCCGGGACGATGCCCGGGCCACCCTCGCGGACAGCCGGTCCCGGCACTCGGGCCACTCCGCCGCCGTCACCGAGAAGACCGCGGAGTCGCGCAGCAGGCCTTCCTCGCCGGGCGCCCAGGAACGGGACCAGTTGCGCAGGACGCCCTCCAGGCGGGCGCCGGTGCTCGCGATCGCGGCGCGGGAGCGGGCGTTGCGGGCGTCGGTCTTCAGGTCCACGCGTGCCACGCCCCACTCCTCGAAGGCGTGCCGGAAGAGGAGGAGCTTGGACTCGGCGTTCAGGCCGGTGCCCTGGGCCGAGGCGGCCAGCCAGGTGAACCCGACCTCGACGGCGTCGAGCTTGTCGTCCGACCGCCAGCACCGCGGTTCCCAGTACGAGGTGGCACCGACCGCCCGTCCGGAGGCGAGGGAGACCTGCGCGTAGGGCACCAGCCTGCCCGTCGCGGCGCGGGCGAGCTGCGCGTCGACGTAGTCCCCGACCTCGCCGGCCCGGGGCACCCAGGTGAACGCGTACGAGTCCCGGCGTTCCTCCGCCGCCTCGGCGAGGTCGGCCGTGTGCCCGTGGCCGAGCGGCTCCAGCCGTACCAGCGTGCCTTCGAGGACCGGCCCCTCCAACTGGAAACCCAACGCCCCGCACCCCTTCGCCGACCGGTATGTGTCCGCTGCGATTTCTATGTGGCGGGGGCGGCGCGTGTCCAGCGGTTATACGTCCTCGACGGTGCCCGCGTGCCGGGCGCGTTCGGCGGCCAGGACGGTGAGGTGGCTGGTCAGGGACTCGCGCGGGCCCGACTTCACCAGGTCGGGGTTCCCGGTGGCGACGGCGGCGACGAAGGCGTCCATCAGTCCGGCGTCACCGCCCCCGTGGCCGCCCGCCGCGTCCGTGCCGCCCGGGCCCGCGAGGTCGACGGCCTCCTCGGTCCGGGTCAGGAAGTCGTAGACGCTCAGACTCCCGCCGTCGCCGCGCAGTTCGCCGCGGGTCCCGAAGATCCGGGTCCGGCGGTCGGCCTGTTCGGTGAAGGCGGTCATGGTGAAGGTGGCGGTGGCCCCGGAGGCGAACTCCATCGACACCACCTGGTGGTCGACCACGTCGTTGTCGCAGGCATACACGCACCGCCCGTACGGGCCCTCGCGCAGGGCGGTCTCCAGGGCCTCGGGGGTGAAGTCGTCGACGAGCACGCTCAGCGGCCAGTGGTGTTCGCCGCGGGCGAGCCGGTCGCCGTACTCGCGCCGGGCGGAGTAGGGGCAGGTGTTCTCCACCGCGCAGTCGAGGCAGCGGTCGGCGGCGCCCTCGGGCCTGTTCTCGGGCCGGAAGTGCGAGAGGCGCCCGAAACTGGAGACGCGGACGGGGGGTTGGCCGAGGACGTACTGCAACCAGTCGATGTCGTGGCAGGACTTGGCCATCAGCATGGACGTCGCCCGGTCCGTGCGGGCCCAGTTGCCCCGGACGAAGGAGTGGGCCTGGTGCCAGAAGCCGACGGGTTCCAGGTGCTGGACGTTGACCACGTCACCGAGCCGGCCGGAGTCCACCACCTCCTTCACGGCGCGGGTGTACCGGGTGTAGCGCAGGACGTGTCCGACCGAGAGGATCACCCCGGCCTTCTCCACGGCGTCGACGATCCGCCGGCACTCGTCCTCGGTCAGGGCCATCGGCTTCTCCAGCAGGATGTGGTAGCCGAGGGCCGCGAACTCCAGGACGGGCTCCAGGTGTTCGCGGTCGAGGGTGCAGACCAGCACGGCGTCCGCGATCCGGCCGCGGGCGGCCAGTACCCGCCAGTCGTCCACCGAGGCGTCCGGTTCCAGGCCGTGGGCGGCCGCGAACCGGTTGCGCCGGGTCTCCCGGGGCTCGGCGACGGCCACCACCCGGGCCCGTTCCGGGTGGTCCAGGGCCCAGCGCGCGTGACCGGTCCCGCGGTCCCCGGCACCGACGACGGCGAGTGTGACAACGGAGGCGACGGGAGACATCTGTTCACCGCTTTCCCGGTCGGGGCACAGGCGCGGTCGGCGCCGTCCGTCGCGAAGCTAGCCGCCCCGGTTCTTCCCGACAAGACGCCGCCGCCGGCCACCGGGACCGCTCAGTCCTCGTCCCCGGCGGCCGCCCAGGCCCCGAACACCTCGTGGAAGGCGGGGAACGTCTTGCGGACGCATCCGGGGTCGTCGAAGACCATGCCCGGGGCACGCAGCGAGGTCACAGCGAAGGCCATGGCGATGCGGTGGTCGCCGTACGTCCTGATCCCGGTGGCGACGGGGACGCCCGGGTGGATCTCGATCCAGTCGGGGCCGGTCTCCACCCGGATGCCGAGCCCCCGGAGGTTCTCCGCGCAGGCCTCCAGGCGGTCGCACTCCTTGACCCGGGTGTTGGCGACGTCCTCGATGCGGACGGGAGCGGTGGCGAAGGGCGCGATCGCGGCGAGCGTCGGCATGGTGTCGGAGATGTCCCGCATGTTGACGGTGAGTCCGCGCAGTTCGCCGGTACCGCGCACTGTCGTGCGGTCGGGCCCGGTCTCCACGTGCGCGCCCATCCGGCGCAGGACGTCCACGAAGCCGAGGTCGCCCTGGAGCGCCCCCGCTCCGAGGCCGTGCACGGTGACCTCACGGCCGGTCAGGGCGGCGGCCGCGAAGAAGTAGCTCGCGGTGGAGGCGTCGGGCTCGACGGGGTAGGTGGTGGCCCGGTAACCGCCGGGCGCCACCTCGAAGACGTCGCCCTCCGCCCGTACGTCCGCGCCGAACGCGCGCATCATCGCGAGGGTGATGCCGACGTACGGGGCGGAGACCAGGTCGGTGACCTCGATGCGCAGGCCCGTGCGGGTCAGCGGGCCGAGCAGGAGCAGGGCGGTGAGGTACTGGGACGACTGACCGGCGTCGAGGGTGACCGTGCCGCCCTCCACCCCGGACGCCACGATGCTCAGCGGGTGATGGCCCTCCGCCTCCTCGTGCCGCAGGTCCACGCCCAGGTCGCGCAGCGCCTTCGACAGGGGGCCCAGCGGGCGTCGGCGCATCTGGGCGGAGGCGTCGAAGCGGTAGGTGCCGTGGCCGGCGGCGACGAGCGCCGGCAGGAAGCGGGCCGTGGTCGCGCCGTCCCGGCAGTACACGTCCGCCCGGGCCACCGCCGGACCCCCCGGGCGGCCGTCGACGTGCCAGCTGTCCGGGGTCCGGCCGACGCGGTAGCCGAGCCGGGTCAGGCCCTCCGCGAAACCCTCGGTGTCGTCCGAGCGGAGCGGGCGGACGAGGCGGGTGACCCCGTCGGCCGCCGCGGCCAGGAAGAGCGCGCGGGCGGTGATGGACTTGGAACCGGGAATGTCGACGACGGCCATGGGGTCATGCTGGCGCCCCTGCCCGTTCCGGCGCCGGAACGTCCGCCGACTGGACCTTTCGTGGCGCCCGTGAGGTGAGCGCCACCCCGCCCACCAGCAGGGCCGCCGCCGCCCACCGCAGCGGGCCGACGGACTCGTGCAGGAACAGCGCGGCCGACGACATCCCGAAGACCGGGACGAGCAGCGAGAAGGGCGCGACGGTGGACGCGGGGTGCCGGTGCAGCAGCCAGCCCCAGGCGCCGAAGCCGAAGACGGTGGTGATCCAGGCGACGTAGACGACGACTCCGGCGCCCTGCCGGTCCAGGGCGCGCAGCGCGTCGAGGTCGCGGGCGGGGCCCTCGGTGAGCAGGGACAGGCCGAGCAGCGGCAGGACGGGGACGGTGCTCACCCACACCATGAAGTTCAGCGCGTCGGGCGGGGACGCCTTGCGGGTGAGGACGTTGGACACGCCCCAGCAGGCCGCCGCCGCGATGACCAGGGCGAAGGCGCCGAGGGGGCCGGTCGTGCCCTCGTCGACGGCGGCGAGGCCCACACCGGCGAGCGCCACCGCCATGCCGTACAGCCTGACGCGGGTGGGGCGTTCGCCGAGGAAGGCGAAGGCGACGACCGCGGTGAAGACGGCCTGGATCTGGAGCACGAGGGAGGACAGTCCGGCGGGCATCCCCGCGTCCATGCCGATGAACAGCAGCCCGAACTTCGCGACGCCGAGGGCGAGTCCGACCGCCACGATCCACTTCCACGCCACCTTGGGGCGGCCCACGAAGAACACGGCCGGCACGGCCGCCACCAGGAAGCGCAGAGCCGAGAACAGCAGGGGCGGGAAGTGGTCGAGTCCGACCTCGATGACGGTGAAGTTCACGCCCCAGACGGCGGCGACGAGGACGGCGAGGCTGATGTGTGCGGGTCGCATACGTCGAGCATCGGACGCCACCACCATGTAGCACCAGCGCGAATGTCTGGATGGATGGATGAAGCAACGCTTACGTAAGCTGGGTCGCGAGCGACATGGGCGTGCGACAACGCGGACCGGGAGGCCTCCATGCTCGATCTTCAGCGGCTGCGCGCCCTGCACGCCGTCTCGGTGCACGGCACGGTCGGCGCGGCGGCGGCCGCGCTCGGCTACACCCCGTCCGCCGTGTCCCAGCAGATCGCGAAACTGGAGCGGGAGACCAGGACCGTCCTGCTGGAACGGCGCGGACGCGGCGTCCGGCTCACCGAGCAGGCCGAACAACTCGCGGCCACCGCCCAGGAGTTGCTGGCGATCGTGGAGCGGGCGGAGACCGAGCTGGAGGAGCGCCGGGGGATGCCGGCGGGACGGCTGACGGTGGCGGCGTTCGCCTCGGCGGCCCGCGGTCTGATGCCCGCCGTCCTGGCCGATCTGGCCGCCCGTCACCCGGCCCTGGACACCCGGCTGACGGAGATCGACCCGCATCTGTCCGTCGACCTGGTCGCCCGGGGCGCGGTCGACCTGGCCGTCGCGCACGACTGGGACATCTCCCCGCTGCCCGCTCCGCCGGGGGTGGAGCAGGCGGTGATCGGGGACGACCTGTGCGATCTGCTCGTCCCCGCCGGACACCCCTTCACCGGGCGGGCCTCGGTACGGCGCGAGGACCTGGGCGGCCAGCGGTGGATCTGCCAGCCGCCCGGGCGGGTCTGCCACGACTGGCTGGTGCGCACCCTGCGCGAGGCGGGCTGCGAGCCGGACATCGTCCACCAGGCCGAGGAGAACCCGACCCTCATCGCCCTGGTCGCCGCCGGCCTCGGTGTCGCCCTCATCCCGCGCCTGGGCCGCGGCCCCCTCCCCGAAGGGGTGGTGGAGGTGCCGCTCGACCCCCTGCCGGTCCGCCGGCTGTACGCGCTGTGGCGCTCGGGGGCGGCGCGCCGGCCGGCCATCGCCGAAACGGTCCGCACGCTGCGGTCGCACTGGCCCGCGGTGGCGAGCCGCGGCTGAACGACCCCGGCCGGCTCGGCCGCCCCGCCCTCGGCCGACAGCACGTCGTCACCGGCGCGCCACCTTCCGACTGCGCCGGTGGCGGCCCTTTCGCGGATACTGTGCACACTCTTGACTGGAAGAAACTTCCCGGATAATCGTGACTCCTCGGAAGTTTCCTTCACGAGGGAAGGAGCGCTTGTGCGCGACTCCAGCACGGGAAGCACCGCAAGACCCTCCGGGCCGGCCGGGCCGGAGGGACCGTCAAAGCCCTCCCGGCGTACGGTTCTCGCCGCCACGGCGGGTATCACCGCCGCGCTGGCGGCCGGCCCGCGCGCCCACGCGGCCGACGCCCGCCCGCACGACGACAAGGCCCTGCGCGCCCTGATCTCCCGTATGACACTGGAGGAGAAGGTCGGCCAGCTCTTCGTCATGCGGGTGTACGGCCATTCGGCCACCGCGCCCGACCAGGCCGACATCGACGCCAACCTCAAGGAGATCGGCGTCCGCACGGCCGCCGAGCTGATCGCCAAGTACCGCGTCGGCGGCATCATCTACTTCGCCTGGGCGCACAACACCCGCGATCCGCACCAGATCGCCGCGCTGTCGAACGGGATCCAGCAAGCCTCGCTGGAGCTGCCGCGCGGGCTGCCGTTGCTGATCTCCACCGACCAGGAACACGGGATAGTGGCCCGGGTGGGCAAGCCCGCGACACTGTTCCCGGGCGCCATGGCGCTGGGCGCGGGCGGCTCGCGGGCCGACGCCCGGACGGTGGGCCGCGTCAGCGGGGCCGAACTGCGCGCGATCGGCATCAGCCAGGACTACTCCCCCGTCGCCGACGTGAACGTCAACCCGGCCAACCCGGTGATCGGTGTCCGCTCCTTCGGCGCCGACCCGGACGCGGTGGCGGGCCTGGTGGCGGCCGAGGTGAAGGGGTACCAGTGCTCGGGGGTCGCGGCCACGGCCAAACACTTCCCCGGCCACGGCGACACCGCCGTGGACAGCCACTTCGGCTTCCCCGTCATCACCCACAGCCGTGAACTGTGGTCGGAGCTCGACGCGGTGCCCTTCCGGGCGGCGATCCGCGCCGGCATCGACTCGATCATGACCGCGCACATCATGGTCCCGGCGCTCGACCCGGCCGGAGACCCCGCCACCCTCTCCCACCCGATCCTCACCGGCATCCTGCGCGGCGAACTCGGCTACGACGGCGTCGTGGTGACGGACTCGCTCGGCATGGAGGGCGTGCGCACGAAGTACGGCGACGACCGCGTCCCCGTCCTCGCGCTCAAGGCCGGTGTCGACCAGCTCCTCAACCCGCCGGACCTGGGCGTCGCGTGGAACGCGGTGCTGAACGCCGTGCGCGGCGGCGAGCTGACCGAGGCCCGGCTCGACGAGTCGATCCTGCGCATCCTGCGGCTCAAGGCGAAGCACGGGCTGCTGAGCGACCCGTACGTCCGTGACACGGCCGTCGACCGGGTGGTCGGCATCCCGGCGCACCTCAGGGCCGCCGACCGGATCGCCGAGCGCACCACGACCCTGCTGGTCAACAAGGAGAGGCTGCTCCCGCTGTCCCGGCGGCGCACCCCGAGGGTGCTGGTGGTGGGCGCCGACCCCGCCTCGCCGTCCCTGTCCGACGGGCCGCCCACCACGGTCGTGGCCGCGGAGCTGACCGGGCTGGGCTTCACGGCGACGGCCCTGTCCACAGGGACGGCGCCGTCGGCGGCCACGATCGCCAGGGCCGTCACGGCGGCGGCCGACGCGGACGCGGTGGTCGTCCTGACGTACAACCTGACGGCGACCGGCTCCCAGAAGACGCTGGTCGAGAGTCTGGTCGCCACGGGAGTCCCGGTGACCGCCCTCGCCATCCGCAACCCGTACGACATCGCCCGGATCCCGGGGATCGGCGCCGCTCTGGCCTCGTACTCCTGGACCGACGTCGAGGTGCGCGCCGCCGCGCGGGTGATCGCCGGCCGGGTGGACCCGCGGGGCAGGCTGCCGGTGGCGGTGCAGCGGGCGGACGACCCGGCGCAGGTCCTGTACCCGATCGGGTACGGGCTGAGGTACTAGACGTACGCGGCCCGCCCGGGTGCCGCGCCGGTGCGCGCGCGCCCGGAGGAGGGCCGGTGGGCCGTGCCCGCCCGTGTGTACGCGGGCGGGCACGGCCCCGATCCGGTCAGGGACGCAGGGTCATGTCCCGTTCGGTGTCCCGGTGGTCCAGCTTCGCGTCGAACCTCGCGAGCGGCCGGGCCGCCGAGGGGTCCGCCTGGACCGTCGCGGAGGCGACGCCCGCCCAGTCGAGGACGCGGGCGGTGGCGAGCGTCTTCTCGTCGGCGGCGAGTCCGGCGACGTTGGCGCCGTGGTTCAGACCCGGAGCCGTGAAGACGTAGGAGTCGCGGGCCTTGGAACCGAGACGGAACCGCTCGGCTCCCCAGGGGTCGTTCTGGCCGTAGACGAACAGCATGTGGTGCGCGTTCCGGCGGACCCAGCCGTCCACGTCACGCATCGCGGAGGGCTGGAACCTCATCGGGATGGAGCGCGGCACGAAGGTGCGCGGGGCCTGGTAGCCGTAGCGGAGGTACTTCTTCTCGATGTGCGGGAAGTGGATGGTGGGTGCGCCCAGTTGGGTGCCCGCCTGGTAGTAGTACGGGGTGTACGGCTCCAGGCCCTGGTCGGTGTAGAACGAGAAGCCGGAGATCGCGTCGACGGAGTTCCAGATGTCGTCGTCGCTCGCGTGCGCGGCGTCCGCGGGGATCGTGTCGCAGTCCTTCAGCAGGCTGTACTGCCAGAAGCCCCACACGTAGTCGAGCACGACCGCCTCGTACGCCTTGTCGAGGCTGCCGACCGTGGTGAAGGTGTAGCCGTTCTCGGCGGCGTAGTCCGCGTACTTCTTCTCCAGCGGCTCGCGGCGTACGAGGGCCTCGCGCTGCACGGCGTTCAGCCTGTCGCGGCACTCCTTGGTGCCGACCGACGCGAAGAAGCGGTCGTACGCCGAGTCCTCGTCGTTCACGACGTCGTTGGGCGCGACGTAGGCGACGACGCCGTCCATGTCACGCGGGTAGAAGCGCTCGTAGTACGTGGCGGTCATGCCGCCCTTCGAGCCGCCGGTGGAGATCCACTTCTTGCCGTAGACCGGCTTGAGCGCCTCGAAGATACGGTGCTGGTCGCTCGCCGCCTGCCAGATGTCGAGCTTGGACCAGTCGGCCGGGTCGGGCCGGGACGGCGTGAAGTAGCGGTACTCCATGGAGACCTGGTTGCCGTCCACGATCTGGGTCGGCTCGCGCCGGCTCGGTGTGGTCGAGACGTTGTAGCCGCCGGTGTAGAAGACCGTCGGGCGCGAAGTGTCCTTGTGCAGCACGGTGATGCGCTGCTGGAACGTGCCCTTGGACGGGTGCCGGTGGTCGACCGGCTGGGTGAAGTTCAGGACGAAGAACCGGTATCCGGTGTACGGCTTCTCCTGGACGAGGCTCACGCCCGGGATCGCGAGGAGCCGGTCCAGGATGTCCTGGCCCTCGTCGGCCGTGCTGGTTGCTCCTGTGGTGCCGTGGGCCTCCGGCTGGACGGCGGTGGCCGTCCCGGCCGTGCTCAGCGTGCCGATGAGCACCGTGAGCACGAGCAGCCCTCTGAGCGCCTTGCGCATGCACCCTCCCCTGGGAACACTCGGTTGTCCGCCGGAACCTAACGGAGCAACTCCCGTGACGCCAGGGGGTCTTGGGTCATCCGTGGTTCAGCACAGGATCCAGCCGGAACTCACCGAGCCCGATCCGACCGAGCCTTTGACCCGGACACAGCGGTGGCCCGCGTACAGGGTCACCGGGCCCGCGTGATGCGCGAAGCGTCCGGAGTTCACCACCGGCCGGCCGCCGCGCGCCTGCACGCTGACGGACATCGGCTTGCGTGAGCCCCGCGCCCCGGGGAAGGTCACGGCGCAGACATAGCCGCTGCGCTTGTACACCTGGACGGAACCGGTCGTGAAGGGCAGCGTGCGGACCTTGCGGCCCGAGCAGGAGGAGGCGGCGGCCTGGGCGCTGCCCGCACCCGTGAAGGCGAGCAGTCCGGCCGCGGCCAGCACGGCCAGGCCGAGCGCCATCCGTCGGCGTATCGCACCACTGTCCACTGTCGTCCCTCCCGCGCGGCAATCAGCGTACTGGTGTACGGACGCAGGACGTACGGCGGATGGTTGCGTACCGCTACGGCCTCAAGGGCGGGCGCATCTCACCCTTGCGAGGTTTTTGCCTTTTTTGAAGACAACCGTGCCTGTTTCTCCCGGGTCCAACCGACCAGGAAACGAAAGGCGGTTCTTCATGTCCGGCATCAAGTCCACTCTCACGCCCGGCCGCGCGGTCATCGCCGCGGCCCTTCTGATCGCCGCCGGCGCCTCGGTACCGGCCGTCGCGAGTTCCACCGCCGCGCCGCCCGCGCGCAGCGGAAGCAACGGTCCCGCCTACGACCGCGTGGCCGACTTCTACGGCGCCTACGTGGACGCCGTGACCGACGAGGGTTCCGGCCGCCTCAGCACCCAGCTGCGGTCGTTCTACCTGACCCCGGGGCTGCGCTCCCAGCTGGCCCGCTGGGAGAACCGTCAGCACGCGGACGGGGTGCTGCGCGCCCAGAACGTGCCGAGCGCCTGGAAGGTGACGGCGGGCGACAGCGGCGCCGGGCACACCTGGTCCACGGTCCGGCTCACCTGGGGCTCCGCCGCGCACCCGACGTACACCTATCTGACGGTGCAGTCGGATCTGGCGACGAAGAAGATCTCCGGCATCAAGCCGAGGAGCTGACGGGTTCCTCGGGCTCCGGGGAACCCACGAAGGTCCGCCACAGCGCCGCGTAGCGGCCGTCCAGGCGGAGCAGTTCCTCGTGGGTGCCGTCCTCGGCGACCCGGCCGTGGTCCATCACGACGACGCGGTCGGCGCGGGCGGCCGTCGTCAGCCGGTGGGCGACCACCAGCGTCGTACGGCGGCCCGCGAGCCGGTCGGTGGCCTGGTTGACGAGGGCCTCGGTCGCCAGGTCCAGTGCCGCCGTCGCCTCGTCGAGCAGCAGCACGTCCGGGTCGACCAGCTCGGCGCGGGCCAGCGCGATGAGCTGGCGCTGGCCTGCGGAGAGGTTGCGGCCGCGCTCGGCGACCTCGTGGAGATAGCCGCCCTCCAGGGTGGCGATCATGTCGTGTGCTCCGACCGCGCGGGCGGCGGCCTCCACCTCGGCGTCGCCGGCGCCCGGACGGCCGTAGGCGATGGCGTCGCGGACGGTCCCCTGGAAGAGGTAGGCCTCCTGGGGGACGACACCGAGGCGGTGCCGGTAGGAGGTGATGTCCAGGTCGCGCAGGTCCATGCCGTCGACCGTCACCCGCCCGGCCGTCGGGTCGTAGAACCGGGCGACCAGCTTCACGAGCGTCGACTTGCCCGCGCCGGTCTCGCCGACGAAGGCGACGGTCTGCCCGGCGGGGACGCGCAGGGACACCGCGCTGAGCGCCTCCTCGGCCTCGCCCGCGCGGCCGTACGCGAAGCCGACGTCCTCGAACGCGATCTCGCCGCGCAGCGACGTGACGTCCTGCGGCGCGTCGGCGGACTTCGTCGAGGTCGGCTCCCGGAGCAGTTCCTGGATGCGGCCGAGCGAGACGGTGGCCTGCTGGTAGCCGTCGAACACCTGGGAGAGCTGCTGCACGGGCGCGAAGAACAGGTCGATGTAGAGGAGATAGGCGACCAGCGCGCCGGTGGTGAGGGTGCCGGAGTCGATCCGGTGGGCGCCCACGATCAGCACGGCCGCCGCGGCCCCCGAGGCCAGCAGCTGGACGAACGGGAAGTAGACGGAGATCAGCCACTGTCCGCGGATCCGGGCCCTGCGGTAACTGTCGCTGCCCTCCGCGAACCGCCGCCCGCTCGCGCCCTCGCGCCGGAACGCCTGGAGGATCCGCAGCCCGGACACCGACTCCTGGAGATCGGCGTTGACCACCGACACCCGCTCGCGGGCCAGCTCGTACGCCTTGACGCTCGCCCGGCGGAAGAAGAACGTGCCGACGACCAGCGGCGGCAGCGTCACGAAGACGACCATCGCGAGCTGTACGTCGATCACCAGCAGGGCGGCCATGATGCCGAAGAAGGTGACGACGGAGACGAACGCGGTGACGAGCCCGGTCTGCAGGAACGTCGACAGGGCGTCGACGTCGGTCGTCATCCGGGTCATGATCCGGCCCGTGAGCTCCCGCTCGTAGTAGTCGAGTCCCAGGCGCTGGAGCTGCGCGAAGATCTTCAGGCGCAGCGAGTACAGGACCCGCTCGCCGGTGCGGCCGGTCATCCGGGTCTCGCCGATCTGCGCGGCCCACTGCACGAGCACGGTGACCAGTCCGAGCGCGGCCGCCGCCCACACCGCGCCGAGCGCGAGCCGGGTGACGCCCTGGTCGATGCCGTGCCGGATCAGGATCGGCAGCAGCAGCGTCATCACCGCGTCGACGGCGACCAGGGCGAGGCTGATGAGCAGCGGGGCCCCGAAGCCGCGCAGCAGCCGGCGCAGTCCGTAGGAGTCCTCGGCCCGGACCGCGCGGGCCTCGTCGACGTCCGGGACGTCGGCGGCCGGGGGCAGCGCCTCGACCTGGGCGAGGAGTCCGGGGGTGGCGGGCATCCCTTCGAGCGCGTTGTCCCGGGGCTCGCGGTCGCCGGCCCACAGGTGCGGGGTCACCCCGCGCTCGGCGTCGAACTCGGCGTCCAGCTCCTCGCGTACGGAGGTGTCCTCCCGCGGCGCGGCCGGCACGGCGTGTCCCGGGGAGACGCCGCCCAGCTCGTCGGGGTCGGTGAGCAGCCGCCGGTAGAGGGCGCAGCGGTCCTGGAGTTCCTCGTGGGTGCCGATGTCGGCGAGCCGGCCTCCGTCGAGGACGGCGATGCGGTCGGCGAGGTTGAGGGTGGAGCGGCGGTGCGCGATCAGCAGGGTCGTACGGCCCTGCATGACCTCCCCGAGCGCCTCGTGGATCTCGTGCTCGACCTGGGCGTCCACGGCGGAGGTGGCGTCGTCGAGAACGAGCAGCCGCGGGTCGGTGAGGATGGCGCGGGCGAGCGCGACGCGCTGGCGCTGGCCTCCGGAGAGGGTCAGGCCGTGCTCGCCGACCGTCGTGTCGTACCCGCCGGGCAGCTCGGCGATGAACCGGTGCGCCTGGGCGGCGCGGGAAGCGGTCTCGATCTCGTCCTGGGTGGCGTCCGGGCGGCCGTAGGCGATGTTGGCGCGGACGGTGTCGGAGAAGAGGAAGGAGTCCTCGGGGACGAGCCCGATCGCGGCGCGCAGCGACTCGGTCGTCAGCTCGCGGACGTCGTGCCCGCCGATCAGGACGGCGCCGTGCGTCACGTCGTAGAAGCGGGGCATCAGCAGCGAGACCGTCGACTTGCCCGAGCCGGAGGAACCGACGACGGCGAGGGTCTCGCCGGGCCGGATCTCGAAGCTCAGCCCGTCCAGGACGGGCCGGTCCTTGGTGTACCCGAAGGACACGTCGTCGAACTCGACGGTGGCGGGCGCGTCGGCCGGCAGGGTCTTGGTGCCGTCCTTGATCGACGGCTCGGTGTCGATGAGCTCCAGCACGCGCTCGGCACCCGCGCGGGCCTGCTGTCCTACGGTCAGCACGACGGCCAGCATCCGTACCGGTCCGACGAGCTGCGCGAGGTAGGTGGAGAAGGCCACGAAGGTGCCCAGCGTGATCTGGCCGCGCACCGCCAGCCAGCCGCCGAGCGCGAGCATCGCGACCTGGCCGAGGGCGGGCACGGCCTGGAGGGCCGGGGTGTACCTGGCGTTCAGCCGGATGGTCCGCAGCCGCCCCGCGAAGAGCCGCCGCCCGACCTCGCGCAGTTTGCCGGTCTCCTGGTCCTCCTGCCCGAAGCCCTTCACCACGCGGACGCCGCTGACGGCGCCGTCGACGACACCCGCCACGGCGGCGGCCTGCGCCTGCGCGTACCAGGTGGCGGGGTGCAGCCGGGAGCGGCTGCGCCTGGCGACGAACCACAGGGCCGGGGCGACGGCCAGCGCGACCAGGGTGAGCGGCAGGGACAGCGCGGCCATGATCCCGAGGGAGATCAGGAAGAGCAGGACGTTCCCGATGGTCATCGGGAGCATGAACAGCAGACCCTGGATGAGCTGGAGGTCGCTGGTCGCGCGGCCCACGACCTGCCCGGTGGACAGCTCGTCCTGGCGCCGCCCGTCCAGCCGGGTGATCGTCTCGTACATGTCGGTCCGCAGATCGTGCTGGACGTCGAGGGCGAGCCGGCCGCCGTAGTAGCGGCGGACGAAGGTGAGGGCGTAGACGAGGACGGCGGCGCCGAGCAGTGCGCCCGCCCAGGGGGCCATGCCCCGGCTGTGGTCACCGATGACGTCGTCGATGATCACCTTGGTGATCAGCGGGACCACTGCCATCAGGGCCATGCCGCCCAGCGAGGAGCCGAGCGCGAGCACCACGTCCTTCGGGTACCGCCAGGCGTACCCCGCGAGCCGTCGCGCCCATCCCCGTTCCGTCGCCACTCCGGTGCCTTCCGTAGATCTCACTCCGCCGGAAGGAAGCAACACCGAGCGAAGCGGATTTCATCCCTCCGCAACAATCGTCCGCCCGGCAGCGCGACAGACGTCCGCCCGCCGGGCACGGTGGCCGGGCGGGCGGACGACGGAGTACGGAGGTGACGGCGCGGGGTACGCGGCCCCGGTCAGCTCGCCGGGACGGCCGGGAAGGCCTCCGTCGGCTGCGAGGTCGGCGTGTACCGCTGGGGTGCGACGGTCGTCGGCACGAGGTCCTTGTGGATGACCTTGGCGACGGCCTGGATGGTGGCGACGCCGTAGTCCATGGTGCTGCTGCCGACGGTGAGCACCGACATCATGTAGTCGCGGCCGCCGCCGTTGAAGGTGCCGAGGCTGTGCACGCGCCACGCGTTCGAGGAACGCGAGAGCCAGCCGTTCTTGACGTGCACGGTGACCGTCGAGGGCGCCCCGGCCGGTGTCCCCCAGCGCTGCGAGGAGACGACCTTGTTCATGAGCTTCAGGATGTAGGCGCGGGAGCTGTCGCTCAGCACCGTGTTCTTCGCCGTGACGAGTTTGAGCAGCTTCTGCTCGTCGGTGACGTTGATCTGCGTCAGACCCCAGTAGCCGCCTGTGCCCGGCGTGGTCTTCGTCATCCCCGCGGCGGCCAGGAAGCCCTTGATCTTCGTCAGACCGAGCTGGTTCCACAGCTTCGTGGTCGAGGCGTTGTCCGACTGGGTGATCATCTTCGTGGCGAGCGACGTCTCGGTGCTCGTCAGATAGCGGTTGTGCTTCTTCGCGTCCCACAGCAGCGCGGCGAGGACGGTGACCTTCACCGTGCTGGCCGAGTCGAACGAGGTGGTGGCGCGGAGGGTGCAGGTGGTGTTGGTCGAGCGGTCGTAGAGACCGACCGCGACCGTGCCGCGGCGGGTCGCGAGCGCCGCGGTGATGTCCTTCTGAAGCTTGGCGGCCAGACCGGCCTTGCCCGACGTACAGCTGACCGTCGGCGCCGGCGCGGCACCGGCGGGGGCCGCGGCGGCGACGCCCGCTACGAGCAACCCGGCGGTGAGACCCCCCACCACCACTCTCGTACGTCTGAATATCCCGTGAGTCATGCCCATGTTGACTCACGAGTTCGCCCGAATGGTTGTACGGATCATTGCGGGGATTGTGTGTCGGCCGCGGGTACGGCGATACGTGCCGGGAGCCTCCGAGTCCCGTGCGCCGGGTCTCGGAGGCTCCTTCGGGGTTACTTCACGAGCTCGGCGTCACTTCACGACGATGCCGAAGCGGACGCCGGCGGCCGGGAGGTTTCCGGTGCCCGGGGCGTACGTGGTGACCGCGGCCGCCGTGCCACCGGTCACGTTGGACCAGGGCAGCACGTGCACCGCACCGTACGCCGACGGACCGTAGGGCATGCCCACGTACAGGTTGGTGCCGGTCGCGGCGATGCTGATGCCGACCCGCTGGTTCGCCGCCGGGGTGCCCGGCAGACCCGAGCCGCCCGCCTGGACCCAGTAGTCGGAGTCACCCGGAGCACCCAGCAGCGAGAACGTCTGGATCGCGCCGGCCTTGGCGGCCGTACCGACCGCCTCGCCCGGGAGGCCGACCGCGAGCTTCATCGTCGCGGCCGTGCCCTGCGAACGGGGCGCGGTGTTCATGGCGGCCACCCGCTCGCCGAAGCGGTCGCCCGCCTCGGCCCCGCCGGTCACACCGTCGGCCTCCTGCTGGACGTCACCGAGCTGGCTGACGACACCCGCCGCGGTGATCCGCAGGGTCACCACCCGTCCCGCGTCCGCCTTGTCGGCATCGCCCACGGTCAGCGACTCGCCCGGCGAACCCACCGCCAGGATCGAGTCGGTGGCGGCCGTGGCCCCGGCCGGACGGTACTCGGTCATCGACAGCGACGCGCCGAACTCGTCGTCCGCCTCCGCCGTGCCGGTGATCCCGTCGGTGTCCTGGTCGATGCCCGCGAGCGGGGTCGGGATGCCGCCGGCGTTCAGCTTGTGGTCGAAGACCGCCAGCCCGCCGGAGTCCGCCAGCGTGCCGATCTCCTCGTTCGGGATGCCGACCGCGATGTGGTTGGCGTCGCCCGCGACCGAGGTGCCGAAGCCGTCGTTCGCCTCGCCCGTCCCCGGCACATCCGTCTTGTCCTGGTAGATGGCCACGTTCGTGGCACCGCGCAGGTAGAACGCCGAGCCCGCCTTGGTCACCGTGCCGATCGACTCGCCCGGCACACCGATCAGCAGCCACGGCTCGCCCACGGTGCCGGCACCCGCGGCCAGGGAGTAGCCCATGCGGTCACCGGCCTCGGCGGCCGACCCGAGGATCGCGCCCGAACCGGTGCCCTGCTCCAGGTGCAGCGTCGCCTTCCCGGTACCGAGGCCGCCGCTCCCGCCGTACAGCACGTCGACGAAACCGGCGTCCACCGCGTCGCCGACGTCCTCGTTGGGCGAGCCGACGACCAGGTCGGTATAGCCGTCCTCGTTGTAGTCGACGGTCGCCAGAGCCGCGCCGAAACCGTCGCCGGTCTCCGCGCTGCCCGGCACCCAGGTCAGGTCCTGGGTGATCTCGGCGCTGCCCTTGCCGCCGCCGTACACGATCCGGACCAGACCGGCCTTGGTGTGGGTGCCGACGGTCGCCTCGGGGTCGGCGACGGCGATGTCCTCGATACCGTCGCCGTTGAAGTCGTTGACGCGGGTGGCGCTGACCTTGGAGGTGACCCAGGAGCCGAGGTCGTCGACGCGGGTGGCGACCGCGCCGGTGCGGGTCTCGGTGGTGCCGAGGCCGTAGCAACCGCCCTGCCAGGAGCGGCTGTTGATCGCGGCGAGCTGGGCATTTCCGCCGGTGACGCGGATCTCGGGGCCGCCGGTGTCGCCGGGGCAGACGGACACGCCGTCCTTGCCGGTGACGGAGGCGGTGGTGGCGTCGGAGGCGTCCACCGAGAAGGCGCCGGTGTGCAGGGCGAGGGGGGCCCACTCGTCCTTGGTGCGGCCGTAGCCGGCGACGCGCAGTTCCTCGCCGACGGTCGGCGCGGTGGTGGCCAGGGCGATCGGGGTGACACCGGTCGCCGGGGCGGAGAGGCGGGCCAGCACCAGGTCGCGGTCGGTGCGCGGCACCAGCTCGACCACGTTGCGGACCACACCGGCGGTACCGGTCAGGTCGGCGCGGCCGATGGTGGCGGTGGTGGCGAGCTTCGGCGCGCCGGCGGGCACGGTCAGTCCGGCGGCGGGGTTGTCGACGAAGCAGCTGGCGGCGGTGAGCAGCCACTCGGGGTCGACGAGGACTCCGGAGCAGCCGCGAGTGCTGTTGCCGATGTCCAGGCGGACGGTGTAGCCGTAGCTGGTGTCGGCGGCGGCGACGGCGGGGCCGGTGAGGGCCTGCGCGGGCGCGGCGCACAGGGCGAGCGGCGCGGCGATCAGGGTCGCGGCCAGCGCGGCGAGCCGGACAGGTCTGGCGTGTGGGGTGAGCATGACGTCCTTGGGGCGAGAAGACGGAAAAAGGAAGAAGGAGGGGCCGGCCGGAGGACAACAGGGCTCACATCGGCGCGACTTGGGCTGCCCGGTCCGCAACACGGCGCTCACGAAGTGAACTCGACGGCCACGGAGCGAACTCGGCGATCCCTCGGAGTACCTGACGGAGCGCTACTTGGTGGTCCTGATCTCCACGAGCATGAACTCGCGTCCCTCTTCGTCCGCGCTCTCGCCCACGGCCGTCCAGGTGTTCTTGGTGATGTCGTAGGACTTCTCCTCGTCACCCACGGTCATGTCCACCTGGGTCTCGTAGTCGTTGCCCCTCACGACATAGACGGCGGGGATCTCCAGCGTCAGCCAGCCCGATTTGCCGACCGTCTTGAAGCAGATCGTCTCCGACTGCCGCCGGGCCATGACCTGGAGGAGGCCGGTGCCACTGGCACAGTCGGCCAGGATGATGTGACCGTCACCGCGCTTGAGGACGATGCCCTGCTCCGCCAGGATCTTGTCGGCCTGCGGGTAGTCGAAGTTCTCCACCGCGTAGCCGGGCGCCTCGCCCGCGACCGGAGCCGCTCCGGCGGCCGACGCGCCCACCCCGGCGGACCCGCCCGGCAGACCCTGTGCCACGACGAGCCAGCCCATGGCGGCCGTCGCCACCAGGCCCACAACACGCCGCGCAAGTCTCCCGCGGCTCGGCCGCGCCTGAAGCGCGGTACGCACACGTGCCTTCATCACAGTCTTGATCCACAGCCTTTGTCGTCGGTTCCGGGAAACTCCGGAACGCGGAATGAAAGGCGGGCGTTAAAGCCGTGTCCAGCGGCGAGGACACGTTCAAGGATGTGCGGAGAAACGACTCTCGACATAACAAAGCGACAGCTCGCAAACGCATATCCATGAGCTCACCCCCTCCTGGAACCCCCGGCGCTCCGCCCCCAGAAAGCCACTCAAAGTCCCGTCCACCCACCTTGCCGCACGATGAGGCCAGGGGTCGGGGAGGCACCAAGCCGCACGGGCAATGGACCGCGAAAGCGCTTGTGCATCCCGAACGGGAACTCTTTGGCTGCGCTATGAAATCTCATGATCCACACTTTGTCCAGCCATCGCGTTCTGCGCATAAGTGGACATAAGCTCGGCCCTGACCGTGACGCACGTCACCTCACCATGAACGCCTTGCATGCTTTGCGCAATCAGAACGCAAACATCAAGTGACGGATCGGCAACGGGCGGTCCGGTCCACCGGCACCCCGCCACCCCCTCGCACCCGCCCGGCGCACACACGCGCCCTGTGCGGGATAAATCAGACACATTTGCCTTGTGTGTGAATTCACCCGCGCGATCCGTGCCATCCTTCCGCCGGTAATCGATGACATCGGCACCTGTTTCGGGAGGAACGATGGGACCATTGCGCCGCTTACCCCTTTCATGGGTGCCTTTTGGCCCTCCCCGGGGGGTTCATCCAAAGAGATTCCAGACAATGACCACGGTCGCAGAGCGGGCAGCGCCGCCCTGGACTCCGGCGGCCGGGCGAACCTCGCCACGTTCCTCACGCGCGTCCCTCGGCGACGCGCCGCTCGACCGGCTCATGCGCCTTCGACCGCCGCGCACGGGAGACAAGCCACTCGCCGTACGGCGTCGAGGGCTCGGACGGCACCACCGGCTCCCTCACGGCCGCGTGTATGGGGAAGGCGCAGTAGTCGTTGCCCTTGACCGAGTGGACGGCGGGGATCTCCAGGGTCAGCCGGCCCTCGTCGCCGATGTTGTTGCGGGCCAGGAGCTCGAGCCGCCCGGTCCGGCCACGCGGTCGGCGAGCGTGATGCGGCCGCCGCCGCGCTTCAGGGCGAGGTTCTTCCCTGCCGGGATCTTGCCGGCGCGCGGGTGGCCGAAGTCCTCCACGGCATAGGCGGGGTGCCGTCTGCGACGCTCGCCACATCGGCCTTCCCGGACGGCGGGACAAGGACCCCAGCGGTCGTGGCGAGTACGGCAAGTGCGCCTGCCGCCGCAATGCCAGGAATCCGCGACAAGTCGATTCCTTCGCCGCTCCACAGCCATTACGTCATGTTCCCTCACCGCGCTCCTCACCCCGAAGCGGAATGGCAGGTTTGCGAAATACCCCTCATACCGAGGGGAATCGCAGCTACCCCGTAAAGGGTCGCCCGACCTCTCACAGCGAGGACTGCAGGCCTGCATTACCTTCACGAACGCAACCATGGCAACACGAACCCGAAGCGCTGATCAACCGTCAAAGCTCGCTCACACGAAGGATCTTGACGATACGTCAGGTGTGACGTTCACCACCTCGCGAAAGGGTTGTACGGAAAGAAGCGGCAATTGAATAACACCTCCCGTCACGCCTACGACCTTCCCGGTCCTTTAACTCGGCTTCGGCTGTGGTGAGTTGGTAGGGTCACCGTCATTCATTGACGTTTCCACGTATACCCGTGCCGGATCCTGCCCGCGCGATTTCAGCGGAGCTCATCCCACTTCTCACGCGAGGAAATCCCCTTATGCAGACAGTTTTCTGGAGCAGGCGCCGCGTGCTCGGTGCGCTCGCCGCCGCGACCGCCGTCGCGGCCACTCCTTCGGTCCTGATACCGGCCACCGCCGCTGCCACCGAAGGCACCGCACCCGACCCGGTACCGCTGCCGGACACCGAGCGCGCCAAGGTCGTCAGGGCGTGGCTGACCGGTGGCAAGGGCGTCAAGGCCGCCGCCGCCGAGGCCCTCCAGGGGTCGGACGCCGACATCCAGACCTTCCTCGCCGAGACGCTGCCGAGGCAGACCGTGGAGGACAACCGGGTCGCGATCGTCCGCAGCCTGGACCGTGCGGGCAAGGGCCTGCGCCGGGAGGCCGCCGCCGCCCTCGACAACGGCGACGCCGCGATCGCCGCGTTCCTGAAGAACGGCTTCGGACCGGCCATCCTCGAAGACCTCCGGGTCGCCACCACCACCGTCTCGTCCACCGGCGGCAAGGCGGTGGTGCGCAGCGCCAACACCGCCCTCGACACCGCCACCGGACCGGCTCTCACCACTTTCCTCACCGACAAGCAGTACGACTCGCGCCTGGAGGACACCCGGGTCCAGGTCGGCACCATGCTGATGACCGGTGGTCCGGAGGTGCAGAAGTACGCGAGCCGTGCGCTCGACGGCGCCGCGACCGATGTGGAGTGGTTCATCGAGACCGGCCAGCACATCGCGCGCGCCCGTGACCAGGAGTCGGCGACCATCGAGGAGCTGGTGGCCCTCGTCGAGCGCGAGGGCAAGCGCGCCGAAAGCGAGACCAACCTGGCCGTGGAGGCCTCGGCCCGCGCCGAGACCGCCGCCGGGAAGGCCAAGGAAGCCGCCCAGAAGGCCGCCGCCGAGGCGACCGCTGCCCAGAACGATGTGCAGAAGTCGGGGGCGGCGGCCCGTAAGGCGGCGGGTGCGGCGAAGGGCGCGGCGGACGCCGCACGCAACGCCATCAACGCCTCCAATGCCGCGGTGAGTGCGTCCCGCCGCGCCTCCTGGGCGGCCACCGGCGCCGCTCAGGCCGCCTCGAAGGCGGGCAGTGCCGCGTCCCGTGCCTACAGGGCCGCGATAGCCGCCTCCAAGGACGCGGGCAAGACGGAGGAGGCCAAGAACGCCGCGGTCGCCGCCAGGAACGCGGCCGGCAAGGCCCGTAGCGCCGCCAAGGCCGCCGACAAGGCCGCCATCGCCGGTGATGCGGCCGCGGCCGCCGGCAGGACCGCCGCCTCCGCCGCACGCAACGCGGCCGCCGCCGCCACAGCCGCCGCCCAGGCCGCCGTCGCCGCCGGTGTCGCCCAGGCGGAGGCCGCCGAGGCCAAGCGCCAGGCCGCCATCGCCACGGCTGCCGCCAACCGTGCCACCAACGCGGCCTCCACCGCCCAGACCCTGGCCAGCACCGCCGCCGCCGCGGCCCGTACCGCCCGCGACGCCGCCAACTCCGCCGCCGACCACGCCGACAAGGCGGCAGCCGCCGCCGACGAGGCCGTGAAGTACGCGGGCCAGGCCATCGACTACGCCAACAAGTCGACCGCGCACGCCGATGAGGCCGTGAAGGCCGCGAACGTCGCCACCAAGGCCGTCAGCGACGCCATCGAGGTGGAGAAGAACGCCCGCGCGGCCGAGGCCCAGATCCTGGAGCAGGACAAGCAGCAGGCGATGGAGGAAGCACAACTGCTCGCCTCCATCGAGGCGAACGACCTGTCCGACGTCCGCGACAAGCGGCTCATGGCGGAGCGCACCACCCAGGAGATCAAGGACCTCACCACCCGGGCCGAACAGGCCCTGTACTCCGGCGACATGGCTCTCGCCGCGACCCTGGGGCGCAGGGCCGCGACCGGCCTGATCGACGCCCGGGGCGCCTGGACCCGGCAGGCCGCCCAGCACGCCCTGGCGGGCTCCGACGACGACATCTTCGCCTGGATCGACCTCGACCGGGCCATCGCCCAAGGCCAGGACGACCGCGAGACCACCCTCCATGTGGCGACGATCGCCGCACCGAAGATCGCCCAGGCCGCCCAGCTCGCCCTGGCGAGTTCCAGCTCCACGGCCATCGGCGACTTCCTCACCAGCGGCATGAAGAATGCCTCCGACGAGGATCTGCGCGTCGCGATCGGCAAGATCCTCCACGATGGCGCGGGCAAGGCCGTCACCAAGGCCGCCAACGATGCGCTCGACAAGAACACCAGCGACTCCCTCAACGACTTCTTCGACCACGACTACCCGCTGGCGCAGGAGGAGGACGACCAGGTCGCCGCCGGCCAGCTCATCGCCACCGCCGGCGCCATCACCAAGGCCTACGCCGAGGTCGCCCTCGAGGGCCCGGCGTGGATGCTCCGCAACTTCATCACCGTGGTCCAGTTCCTGACGGCCCAGCTCGACCACGACACCGCCACCCATGTCGCCGCGATCCGCGGTGCCATCGCCGCCGCCGCGAAGATCGCCGAGAAGGCGCAGGAGAACGCCGCGCTGGCGACCCAGGCCTCCTGGGAGGCCCGTAACAACGCCGCCAAGGCCCAGGAATGGGCGGACAAGGCGATCGCCTCGGCCGCCAAGGCCGAGGATTACGCGGACGAGGCGCGAGCGAACGCGGACGCCGCCGACAAGTCGGCCGCTGACGCCCAGGCTTCCGCCGACACCGCGAAGGCGGCTGCCGCGACCGCCCGTGGCGCGGCCCGCACGGCCAACTACTCGGCCAACAAGGCCATAGACTCCGCGCGTTCCGCCCTCAAGTCCTCCGCCGACGCCCAGGCTT
This sequence comes from Streptomyces sp. NBC_00659, assembly GCF_036226925.1. Taxonomy (NCBI): domain Bacteria; kingdom Bacillati; phylum Actinomycetota; class Actinomycetes; order Kitasatosporales; family Streptomycetaceae; genus Streptomyces; species Streptomyces sp. NBC_00659. The sequence goes on from NZ_CP109031.1 coordinate 3,757,647, forward strand.
CGGCCAACGCCGCCCGTGCCGCCAAGCTCGCCGCGCAGGCGGACGCGAAGGAGGCCGCCGCCGCGTACTCCGAGGCCAAGCAGATCGTCGTCCAGAAGCATATGGCCGAAATAGCCACCAAGGCCAAGCTGGCCGCCATGGAGGCCGAGGACAACCTCAGGAACGGGAATAACCCCGCCGACAACAACCGGAACAACCAGGTCAACCCCAACGGCACCAAGGACCCCGCCGACTCCGACGAGTGGTGGAACGACGCCCAGTTCTACGCCGACGCGGCCAACGCGGTCAGCATCGGCGCCGGCTTCCTGGCCGCCGGCTGCACTCTCGCAGGCTTCGTCTTCCCGCCGGCCTTCGCCGCGGCCGGGTTCTTCGCCGGTATCTCCGTGGGTGCGAGCGCCATCGGCACTGTCTTCACCGGCATCGAACACGGCTTCACCAGCAGCGAGTTCGCCTGGTCCGCCGCCGGCACCGGCCTGAACCTGGTCACCTACGGCCTGTCCAAGACGCTGAGCGCAGCCGCAAAGCCCACTGCCAATCTCGTCAAGCCCGTCGCGGGCAAGATCGCCGGCGTTGTCGAGGACGGGGCCTCCGCCATCACCAGAGGACTCAGTGATGTCTTCGGACTGGCCTCCTGACGAGTGCGTCCCCTTCGTCCGGCCCTGACGCGGTAGAGCGCGGGCCGCCCACCGCCGCCGTTCGGGGGGGCACTGCATGTCCGGTGCCCCCCCCTCCCTCCCCCAAGACAGCAAACAAGGAAGAGAGATCTGACGTACATGCATGAGATACGCCCCAGAGGCGCGGCTCGAATACGGGCCCGGTCGACCGTACTGGCCGTACTGACCGCGGTGACGCTGGGACTCACCACGGCGGGTACGGCCACGGCACAGCAGACCGCGGACGAGAAGCCGCGGCAGGTGGGGAGGGTGGACCTGACCGCCGCTCCCGCCCCCGCCACCGTGACCAGCACCTTCCCCAAGCAGTCCGGGGAACGCTGTGAGGCCACGAAGGCAGGCTCGAAGGAGCGCAGGGCGGGCGCCGTCAAGGCGTGCGTGAGCACCAGCCCCATCCTGGCTCCGCGTACCACGGCACAGCCGAAGAGCCTTGCCGCCACTGCCACTGCCACTGCTGCCACCGCCGCCAGCTGCTCCCTCACCAGCTCCGGCAACTACTCCTACGAGCGCTTCAGTTACTGCGTGACCGGGATAAACGTCCTCTACATCCTGCGCGACAGCAACGGCGCGGAGCTCGGGCGCGGCACCCTGGAGATCTCCACCAGCGCGTCACTGCCCGCGAGCGGCACGACGTGGAGCGAGCACGTCACCGTGACGATGACCTCCGCGATCGGCGAGGTCACCGCCCTCAACGCCAAGTTCCGCGCCTCCTGCGGCACCGGCTGCACGGCGACGACGACCTCGCCCTGGTACAACAACAACGACCTGGTCCTGGGGAAGAGCCTCAACGGCGACGTCAAGTACTCCTCGTCCCCGGCGGCGGGCGGCGTCGCGGAGTTCCTCACCTCGTACAAGATGTACGTGACCTCCCCGGGCGCCACGGCCATCGACCCGAACGCCTCGTGGGACAACCCGCGCAAGATCCGCTGTGACAACGCGGTCGGGGGCACCTCGGCGGCGGGCTGTGTCATCCCCTCGATCACGCCCGTCGTACCGATGAGCGCGCAGGCCTCCGACGCCGGCGGCGCCGTGGCCGCCTACGCGTGGGCGCAACAGAACCTCGACGGCGCCTGGGGGAAGAAGAGCAGCCCCCTGACCCGGTCGACGAGCGGCGTGGCCAACCGCACCGCCAGCACGTGCGGCGGCTTCACGGCCCAGACGGAGATCGTCGAGAACGACTCCTGCGGCGACTTCCCCTTCGGCGAGGCGAAGGAAGGCGGTGCCGCCGGCGCGCAGTGCGCCCAGGTGATCCCCAACCTCGGCAACGGCGAATGGGACGCCTACGTCCTGAACGACGCCCATGTCCTGGACCGCGCCGCACCCTGCGTACAGGCCCATGTCACGCCCGCCGAGAAGCAGTTCGCCGACAACCAGCTCGCCGACGGCTTCAAGAACCAGCGGGTGATCGACGCCGACCAGTTCGAGCTGACGTTCTCGTTGCCGGACGCCGGCCCGCAGGCCAGCTGCCTGAACGACCCCCGGCCGATCAACTCGATTCCCAATCCCAACGGCGGCGGCTGGTTCTGGAACACCACCGAACCGGTTCCCCACGTCAACAAGACGGTCAGCCTGCCCAGCCCGCCCAGCCCGCCCGACACGCCCTACCCGGCCGGAGAGCGGCCGACCCGGGCGCAGGCATGCCTGACCCGGCAGACCGAGGAGGGGACCGGAACCAGCGATCCCATCACCGGCTGGGAGGACGCGGAGGAGTTCAAGGCGAACAACGGCCTCACCTACCAGCTGGCCCGGTGTCATCTCATCGCGAACATCCTCGGCGGAAAGGGCACGAGTGAGCTCACTCGGTTCAACCTCGTCCCCTGCTGGCAGTCCGGGATGAACACGGGCAAGCCCAGCATGCGGACCTACGAGCTCATTGCGCAGAAACTGGTCCAGGGCACCACCCCCGGTCTCGGAACGAGCGACGCGATCTTCTACCAGGTGACACCCGTCTACAATGACCCGGAAAGCACCATCCCGGTGGGCGTCACGATGAACGCCCATATCGAACGGGCGGACGGGACAACCGAGGACCTCTTCCCCGACGTCTACGTCACCAACACCTATCGGAACACCGGGTTGTACAACCTCGGTAACTGATCCCGCCCAGTTCGCGCCAACGGGAGCCGGCATGAGTTTCACCACCCCACCGCGGCCGTTCGACATCACCGCGCTCTTCCCTCAGCTGGCCCCGCTGGCGCGCACGGCGACCCGGTTGCACCCGCGCCCCGGGTCTCCGACCGTGCACGACAGTTCCGTCGGCGGGCCGCTCCTGTGGCCCGCCGATGAGATGTGGCCGTACTGCGGCGAGCCGCACGACAGTCGCGCGGCGCCGGTGGTCCACTCACCGGACGACATCCGGCTCCTCCGCCGAAACCGCGTGGAAGCGACCGAGCGGCTGCGTCACGACCCTCAGGCACCCGAGTGGACCCCCGAGGAACTGGCGGCCTGGGAGCGGATCAACGTGGGCCGCCCGTGGTTCGACGGCCCGATCCCCCTCCTCCCCGTCGCCCAGCTCTACGCTCGTGACGTCCTCTTCCCGTGCCCGCCCGGCACGGACCTCCTCCAGGTCCTCTGGTGTCCCTTCGACCACGGGGAACACGCCCACCCCAGGACCGCACTCTTCTGGCGCTCCTCCGCCACCGTGACCGACGTCCTCGACGCACCGCCCGAGCCGCCGATCGTCCAGCTCGACTACTACCTCCCTGAGCCGTGCCTGTTCTCACCGGAGCAGGTCACCGACTTCCCCAACCCCTTGGAGCTGGACAAGGAGCTTCGGGACCAACTGGCCGACATGAGCCGCTGGGAGACGGTCGACCCCGCGCGGTACAACACGTACGCGGACGACCCGGGCGAGCTCTACCTGAACAACCTCTCCACCGCCCCCGGCTGGAAGACCGGCGGCTGGACCCGCTGGAGCCCCACCGACCCCGTGCCCTGCCCCTGCCCCGAGTGCGGCACCGAGCAGGTCCCGCTCCTCACCATCGCCTCCTCGGAATGGGACGGCGGCAGCAGGACCTGGATCGCCGAGGAGGAGCGGACGAACCCGACCCCGCTTCCCCTGGGCACCCCGGCCGGCAACTTCACCAAGATCGACATCGCCGGCGGCCACGACCTCCAGCTCCACGCCTGCCCGAAGTCCCCGGACCATCCCCACATCGAACTGGTCCAGTGAGCAGACCCGCCGCCCAAGTACCGGGACGCCACTCGCACGATTACCGTGGGAGTTACGTTGAGCACCGATATCGAGCGGGACGACGGATCGGTGGAGGAGCTGTTCCCCGACGTCCACATCCCAACACCCGGGCCGACACTGGGCTGTTCAACCTCGGCAACTGATCACGGCCAGTTCGTGCCATCGGGAGCCGACATGAATCCCGCCACCCCGCCGCAGCCTTTCGGCGTCACCGCGCTCTTCCCTCGACCGGCCCCGACGGCGCACACGGCACGACGGTAGGATTCAAGGTAGGATAAGTAGCATGAGTGAGCCTACCGGCAAGTACTCGATCACCATGCCGCGCGACATCGCCGAGGCCGCCAAGGCCCGCAGCGGCCCCTCCGGACTGTCCGCCTACGTCGCCGCGGCCGTCGCCCGCCAGATCGAGCGGGACAGTCTCAACGAACTCATCACGGTCGCGGAGGCCGAACACGGCCCCGTCACCGACGAAGAGATCCAGGCCCTGCGAGACCAGCTCCACCGAGCCCGGGAGCAACAGACCCGAGGCGGGGCGGACGCTGCGTGAGCCCCTCCCCCGCCGTCCCCGGCGGCACCCTGGTCCTCGACAGCGAGGGGCTGGCCAAGGCCGTCCTGCGCGACCGCACGGTCACCGGCTGGCTCGCCCTCGCCCGCGCCGAAGACCTGCGGGTGATCACTTCCGCGGCCACCCTCGTGGAAGTGATCCACCCACGGATCAATCGGCCGGCCCTGGAATGGACCCTGTCCCGCCTCGTCGTCGAACCGGTCACCGAGCCCATCGCCCGGCACGCCGCCGCCCTCCTCTCCGACACCGGCCTGCACGGCCACAAGTACGCCATCGACGCCATGGTCAGCGCCACCGCCCTCGCGGCCCCCGGTCCGGTGACGGTCCTGACCTCCGATCCGGAGGACATCATGGCGCTGTGCGACGGGCACGCCACCGTCATCAAAATCTGATTCCCGCCGGGCACACCGGCACAAGCGCCGGTCACGCTCCGCAACGCCGTTCTCGCACCAACCGGCTGCAACGGGTGCCCCCTTCACCCACACACCCACAGGCTGCCCTCAGCTTCACCACAGCCGTCACCCATCCGGCGCCTGCACGGTGCAGTGGTGACATCTGCCACCGACCCACACCCCCACCCGACCGCGACTCCCGACTCACCGCCGCCGGTCACGCCCACGGCGCCCCCGACGGGCTCGCCCCGCTGGTCGCTCCCCGCACTGATCGCGATCCTGATCCTGGCGGCGGTGCTCTACTCCTGGAACCTGTCCGGCTCCGGCCTGAACAGCTTCTACAGCTCCGCCGTGTTCAGCGGCACGCAGAGCTGGAAGGCGTGGTTCTTCGGCTCGCTGGACGCGGGCAACTTCATGACCGTGGACAAGCCGCCGCTCGCGCTGATGGTGATGGGCCTGTCCTGCCGGATCCTCGGCTTCGGCACCTGGCAGATGATGCTGCCGATGATCCTCGTCGCGCTGGCGACCATCTGGATCCTGCACGCCTCGGTGAAGCGGGTGTGGGGTCACGGCGCCGCGGCCGTCGCCGCCCTGGTGCTCGCGCTGACCCCGATCACGGTCGCCATCAACCGCGACAACAACCCCGACACCCTGCTGGTGTTCCTCATGGTGTCGGGCGCGGCCCTCGCCCTGCGGGCGACCACGAACGGCCGGCTGCTGCCGCTGCTCGGCTCGGCCGCCTGCTTCGGCCTCGCGTTCAACACGAAGATGCTCCAGGGCTACATCGCACTGCCCGCCGTCTTCGCGGTCTACCTCTACGCGGCCACGCCGACGCTCCGGAAGCGGATCCTGAACCTGGCGCTCGCGGGCGTGGCGCTGACCGTCTCCAGCTTCTGGTGGGCGACGGCCGTGTCCCTCGTGCCCGCCGACGACCGGCCCTACATCGGCGGCTCGACGGACGGCACCGCCTGGGACCTGATCACGGGCTACAACGGCCTCGGCCGGGTCCTCGGCGGCGAGGGCAACGGCGGCGGAGGCGGGGGCGGAGGCGGGGGCGGGGGCGGCGGCTTCTCCGGCACCGCGAGCCTCGGCCGGCTGTTCAACGACATCCTGGGCGGCCAGATCTCCTGGCTGATCCCCTTCTCGGCCGTCGCCCTCGTCGGCGGTCTGGTGCTGTGCGGGCGCGCCCCGCGCACCGACCTCACCCGCGCCGCGCTGGTGCTGTGGGGCGGCTGGATGCTGCTGCACTACCTGACGTTCGCCATGGCCGAGGGCACGATGCACCCGTACTACACGACCGCGGTCGCCCCCGGCATCGCGGTGCTGTGCGGGGGCGGCGGCGTCATGCTGCTGCGCGCCTTCCGGGGCGGCGACGCGCGCTGGTCGTGGGTGCTGCCCGCCGGGTTCGCGGTCACCGGCGTCTGGGCGGTCGTGCTGCTGCGCCGGGCCACCGACTGGAACGCCTGGCTGTGGCCCGCCGTCGCGGTGGTCATGGTGCTGGCGATCGTGGGCCTGGTCCTCTTCCGCACCGGCCGGCGCGCCCGGCTGCTGGCCGTGTCCGTGACCGCCGCGATCGTCGCGGCCCTCGCGGGTCCGACGGCGTACGCGGTCGCCGTTCCGGCGAGTACGGGCGGCGGCATGGGCGGCACCAACCCGACCGCCGGTCCGTCGACCGGCAACGGATTCGGCGGCGGTGGCGGTCGGGGCGGCTTCGGCGGCAACGGCGGCGGGCCGGGCGGTGGCGAGCTGCCCGGCGGCACCCGGCAGGGCGGCCAGGCGACCGGCCAGGAAGGCGGTCAGACGACGCCCGGCGGCGGTGCGAACGGTGAACTGCCCGGCGGTGCCCCGCAAGGCGGCGGGAACGGCGGATTCCCGGGCGGCGGCGAGAACGGCCAGGGCGGCGGCTTCCCCGGCGGTGAGAACGGCACGGCTCCCGGCGGTACGGCCCCGAACGGCTCGGGCGGTCAGCCCGGCGGGGGCGGCTTCGGCGGCGGTGGTGGCGGCATGGGCGGCGACACCAGCAGCGAGCTGATCTCGTATCTGGAGAAGCACCAGGACGGCGCCGAGTGGCTGCTCGCGGTGTCCAATTCGCAGAGCGCCGGGCAGTTGATCCTGAGCACGCACAAGCCCGTCATCTCCATGTTCGGCTTCACCGGCAGCGACAACGGCATGACGGTCGCCAAGCTCAAGGAGCTGGTGAAGAAGGGCGAACTGCACTACATCCAGATCGGCGGCGGAGGCATGGGCGGCGGTATGGGCGGCGGCAACAGCGCCAGTTCGGCCGTCACCGCCTGGGTGCAGAAGAACGCCACGGCGGTGAAGGAGAGCGAGTACAGCAAGACCACGACGTCGGAGTCGGGTTCCGAGTCGAAGTCGGGTTCGGGTTCGAGCTCCGAGGCTCAGAACAGCCAGTCGACGTCGACTCTCTACCGTCTGGATCCCTCGGACGTCAGCTGACAGCGCCCCTCCACACCCGAACGGCCCCCGGCTCCCCGCCGGGGGCCGTTCCCGTACCGTCCCTCACCCCGTCGGGCAATCAACTCGCGTAGACAGCTCCCGACTTGCCCGTTCCCGTCATCCGAAAGACATGTCAGATTCATTGCCAAGCCTACATGTTCATGTCATTCTCGCGATTGCCGCCTCCCATCAACCCGCGTAGATCGGACCCCCACATGCTGGCGACACGCACATACCGATGGAAATCCGTGGCCCTGGCCACCGCTGCCGTCCTGGTCGGCCTGACCGCACCCGCCCTCACCGCGACCCCCGCCGCGGCGACCACGACGGCGTACGACTCGACGTACTACAAGAACGCGGTCGGCAAGACCGGCACCAGCCTGAAGTCCTCGCTGCACACCATCATCAGCAGCCAGACCAAGATCTCGTACTCCGCGGTCTGGAACGCGCTGATGGCCACCGACCAGGACCCGAACAACAGCAGCAACGTGATCCTGCTGTACAGCGGTGTCTCGCGCGCCAAGTCCCTCAACGGCGGCGACGTCGGCGACTGGAACCGCGAGCACACCTGGGCCAAGTCGCACGGCGACTTCGGCGAGGTGACCGGCCCCGGCACCGACCTGCACCACCTGCGTCCCGCGGACGTCCAGGTGAACAGCATCCGCGGCAACCTGGACTTCGACAACGGCGGCAGCGCCGTCACCAACGGCGGCGGCAGCACCGTCGACTCCGACTCCTTCGCGCCTCGCGCCGCGGACCGGGGCGACGTGGCCCGCATGATCCTCTACATGGCCGTGCGCTACGAGGGCGACGACGGCTTCGCGAACCTGGAGCCCAACGAGAAGGTCGGCAACGGCAGCAACCCCTACATGGGCAAGCTCTCGATCCTCAAGGCATGGAACGAGGCGGACCCGCCGAGCGCCTTCGAGGAGAAGCGCAACCAGGTCATCTACGACACCTACCAGCACAACCGCAACCCGTTCATCGACCACCCGGAGTGGGTCGAGGCGATCTGGTAGACGGGCGGGCCCGGCCCTTCCCCGTGCCCCGGGGCCTCTTCCGGACGGGAGAGGCCCCGGGGTGACTCCCGGCCCCGGCGAGGGCCGGCCCTCAGTCCAGGTGGGTCGGCGCGAACATCCGCAGCAGCGCCGGGAGGACGACCACCGAGGGGCCGGGCGTGGCCAGGGCCTTGGCCAGATCCTCCTCCAGCGTCCCGGGGGTCGTCAGGACACCCGGGACGCCGAAGGACTCGGCAAGGGCCACGTAGTCCGGGCGGGACAGTTCCGTGGCGGTCGCCTGGCCGAAGGCGTCGGTCATGTACTCGCGCAGGATGCCGTAGCCGCCGTCGTCGACGATCAGCCAGGTGACGTCCAGGCCGTACTGCCGGGCCGTGGCGAGTTCGGCGATCGAGTACAGCGCGCCGCCGTCGCCGGAGACCGCGAGGACGGGGTGGGTGGGATCGGCCGCCGCCGCGCCCAGCGCCGCCGGGAATCCGTAGCCGAGACCGCCCGCGCCCTGGGCGGAGTGCATGGTGTTCTTTCCCCGCGGGTCGAAGGCCGACCACGCCCAGTACGCCAGGATCGTCATGTCCCAGAAGGACGGCGAACCGGCCGGCAGGGCCCGGCGGACGGATGCCAGCAGGTCCTGTTCCAGGGTGAGTTCCTGGGCGGCGATGCGCTCCGCCACCCGCGCGAGGACCGTGCTCACGCGCCCGGCCGCCGACGGGTCGGGGCGCTCCCCGACCGTCTCCAGAAGCGCGGACAGCGCGAGACGGGCGTCCGCGTGGATGCCCAGCGCCGGGTGGTTGGACTCCAGCTTGCCGAGGTCGGCCTCGATCTGGATCACCCGGCCGCGGGGCTTGAACGTGTGGTAGTTCGAGGACAGTTCACCGAGGCCCGAACCGACGACCAGCAGGACGTCCGCGTCCTCCAGGAAGTCCGTGGTGTGCCGGTCCTCCAGCCAGGACTGGAGCGAGAGCGGGTGGATCCAGGGAAAGGCGCCCTTGCCGCCGAACGTGGTGACGACCGGCGCGTTCAGCTTCTCCGCGAGGGACTTCAGCTTGCCGGACGCGTCCGACCGGACGACACCGCCGCCCGCGATGATCACGGGACGGGCCGCCGAGGACAGCAAGTGGGCCGCCAGCGCGGTCAGTTCGGGACGCGGGACGAGGTCCTCGGGGGTCGCGTCCATCGCCGTGACCTGGGGCAGAGAGGTCTCGGCGAGCAGGACGTCCTGCGGGATCTCCACCCACACCGGTCCGTGCGGGGCGGTCAGCGCCGACTCCCAGGCCGCCGCGATCGCGGAGGGGATCTGCGACTGCGTACGGACCGTGTGGACGGACTTGACGACACCCCTGAACGACGCCTGCTGGTCGGGGAGTTCGTGGAGATAGCCGTGGCGGCCGCCGCCGAGTCCCGCGGTCGGGACCTGGCTGCCAATGGCGAGGACCGGGGCCGAGGCGGCGCGCGCCTCCTGGAGCGCGGCGAGCGAGGTCAGCGCCCCGGGACCGGTGGACAGCAGCAGCGGCGCGGCCTCGCCGGTGATCCGGCCGTAGGCGTCCGCCGCGAAGCCCGCGTTGTTCTCGACGCGCAGTCCGATGTACCGGAGCGAGGAGCGGCGCAGCGCGTCGAACATGCCGAGCGCGTGCTGGCCCGGCAGCCCGAAGACGGTCGTCGCGCCGAGCCCGGAGAGGGTCTCCACGACCAGGTCTCCGCCGTTGCGGCCGGGGGGCGGGTTGAGCGCGGCCTCCGTCTGCGCCGCCGAGGGACGGAGAACCAGGTCGTGGTCGTGGGTCACTTGTTCCGGGCCTCCGCGATCTGGCGGGACATGATGGTGGTCAGTTCGTACGCGGTGTGCGACGCGGCCACGGCGGTGATCTCGGCGTGGTCGTACGCCGGGGCGACCTCGACGACGTCGGCCGAGACCAGGTTGCAGGACGAGAGTCCGCGCAGGATCTCCAGGAGCTCGCGGGAGGTCATGCCGCCCGCCTCCGGGGTGCCGGTGCCGGGCGCGTGCGCCGGGTCGAGGCAGTCGATGTCGATGGAGATGTAGAGCGGGCGGTTCCCGATGCGCTGGCGGAGCTGGTCGGCGACCTCGTCGGCGCCGCGGCGGTAGACGTCCGCCGAGGTGACGATGCCGAAGCCCATCTTCTCGTCGTCGGTGAGATCCTGCTTGCCGTACAGCGGGCCGCGGATGCCGACGTGGGAGAGCGCGGAGGTGTCGAGGATGCCCTCCTCGACGGCGCGGCGGAACGGGGTGCCGTGGGTGTACTCGGCGCCGAAGTAGGTGTCCCAGGTGTCGAGGTGCGCGTCGAAGTGGAGCAGTGCGACCGGGCCGTGCTTCTTGGCGACCGAGCGCAGCAGGGGCAGCGCGATGGTGTGGTCGCCGCCCAGGGTCATCAGGCGGGCTCCGGTGCCGAGCAGCTCGTCGGCGGCGGCCTCGACCGTCTCCACGGCCTCGTTGATGTTGAACGGGTTCGCCGCGATGTCACCGGCGTCCGCGACCTGCGCGAGGGCGAACGGGGAGGCGTCCTGCGCCGGGTTGTAGGGGCGCAGCAGCCGGGACGCCTCGCGGATCGCGTTGCCGCCGAAGCGGGCGCCCGGCCGGTACGAGACGCCGGAGTCGAACGGCACGCCGACGACGGCGACGTCGGTGGTGCCGACCTCGTCGAGGCGCGGCAGCCGGGCGAAGGTCGCGGGGCCGGCGTACCGCGGGACACGGGACGAGTCGACGGGGCCGCGGGGCGTCTCGTTGCTGCTCATGAGGTATTGCCTTCTTTCCTACGCCTGTCACACAAGTATGACCAGGCACGAGTGACACGACTCCTCGACGAGTTCCGGACCGGACCGGAACCCGTGCGGGTGTGCGCTGACGTGTCGCGCGGGGACACGGGCGGGCCGGCGACTGGTCACGAGGACAACCGCCGACGGCCGTCCGCACCCGCGACTGCGGGGTCGAGACCGACCCTAGGTGGCCGGAAAGCGGCTGCGAAGTGTACGTTTCATCCATTCGATCCGAACGGGATGGAGGAAGTATCCATCGTGCCAGACTCACCGCCACCGTCCGTCCCGGCCGTGTCCGTCCCGGCCGTGCCGCCGACCCCTCCGGTGCCGCTGTCGGCACTGCTGGCCCGCGAGGACCTGGCCCTGCGCCTGATCGCCGGGCCCGCGGAGCCCGACACGGTGATCCACTGGGCCCACACCTCGGAGATGGCCGACCCGTATCCGTACCTGCTGGGCGGCGAGCTGCTGCTGACAGCCGGGGTCCACGTGCCCGCCGCGGCCGGTCCCGGCGAGGACACCCCCGGCCCCGAGGACTACTTCGACGGCTACGTCTCCCGGATCGTCGCGGCGGGCGGCGCGGCCCTGGGGTTCGGCCTGGCGCCGGTCCACGACACCGTCCCGCCCGCCCTCGTCGCGGCCTGCGACACCTACGGGCTGCCGCTGCTGGAGGTCCCGCCCCGCACGACGTTCTCCGGCGTCGCCCGCGCGGTGTGGCAGCTCATGGCCCAGGCCCGGCTGGCCGAGCTGCGCCGGGTGACGGAGGCCCAGCAGAGTCTGGCGGCCGCCGCCGCCCGCCCGGATCCGGTGCCGGCGGTACTGCGGCAGCTGGCCCGGCGGGTGAACGGCTGGGCGGTGCTGTACGGCCCGGAGGGCACGGAGCTGGCCCGGGCCGGAACCGTCCCGCCGTCCCGAACGCCGGAGGCACCCCGGCCCGCCCCGGCCGCCCCCGCACCCCACCCGACCACGGCAAACCCGGCGACTCCCGGCAGCCCGACAGCTCCGGCCGACCCGGCGGGTCCGGGAAACCCGACGTCTCCCGGCAGCCCGACGACTCAGGCAGGCCCGCCGGCTGCCGGCAGCCCCGCGACTCCCGGCAGCCCGACAGCTCCGGCCGACCCCGCGAGTCCGGGGAACCCCGTGGGTCCGGGGAACCCGACAGCTCAGGCAGGCCCGGCAGGTCCGGGAAGCCCGGTGGCTCCCGGTGGTCCCGCGTCTGCGGCCGACCCGGCGGCTCGCGTCCCCCCGGTCCTTGGGGGGTCTCCCGATGACGTGCTCGGCGAGCTCGCCGGTGTCGTGCGGCCCCGTAAGGCCCAGGGCCCCGCACCGGCCTCGGCCACCGACACCGTGGGCGGTGTCCATCTCACGGCGTACGCGCTCGGCAGCGGCCAGGGTTTCGTCCTGGGCGTCGCCTCACCGCGGCGCGACCCCGGCGACCACACGATCGCCTCCGTCGCGTCCGTGCTGCTCTCCCTCCTCACCGGGGAGCACCAGAGCACGAGCGGGGCCGCGCGGTCGGCGGCCCTGGTACGGCTGCTGCTCGGGGCGGCACCCGAGGCGGTGGCCCCCCTTCTCGGCGGTGACCGGTGGGTGGTCGTGCACGCGCGCCCCGCCGGGGACGGCCCCGCCCCGGACGCCGTCTCCGCGTCCGCGCTGGCCGCCGCGCTGGGCTCCGCGCTGGTGGACGTCGGCGGCGAGGTCGTCCGCGTCCTCGTCCCCGGTGACCGCGTGCCCGCCGCGCAGCCGGGCTGGACCTGCGGGATCAGCGCGCCCGCGAGCCCGCACGGGTGGGCGGCCGCCGACACCCAGGCAGCCCGCGCGCTGGCCCGCGCCCGCGCCACCCGGGCGGCCCTGGTCCGGCACGGCGACCGTCCCGCGCTCGCCGACCTCGTCCCCCCGGCGGACGCCGAGGACCACGCCCAGACCCTCCTCGCCCCCGTCGCCGGGACTCCGGCCCTGACCGAGACACTGCGCACCTGGCTTTCCCTGCACGGCAGTTGGGACCGCACCGCGGTGGCCCTCTCCGTCCACCGCAACACCGTCCGCCAACGCATCGCCCGCTGCGCCGCGTTGCTGGACACGGACCTCGACGACCCGGACGTACGGATGGAGTTGTGGTTCGCGCTCAGGGAGGACGGGCCGCGGGGCACGCCGGACGGCCCCGCGGCCCGAACACCCGAGTGACGCACGTCCCAGCGACGGGGACGGCCGCACCCGGGGCCCGAGGGCACCGGCACAATGGTGGTATGCCGATACCCGGGACGCCCAGCCGCGCCGAACTCGTCGACCATCTCGTGAAGACCCGTATCGCGGGGGATGTCGCCACGCCCCGCGAGAACAACCTCTCCCACTACCGCAAGCTGGCGAACGGCGAGCGCAACTGGTGGCTCGGACTGGAACTCGGCGACCGCTGGGCCGACGAGCAGGACGTGCTCGCGGTGATGGCGGAGCGGGTCGGCGTCAACGACGACCCCGAGTACCGCTACGGCCAGGACACCATCGACCCCGAGCTGACCGTGGACGCGCTGGACCGTCTCGCGGGCCGGCTGCGCAAGGCGGCCGAGGACCGTCAGCGGGTGTTGTTCGCGACGGGTCACCCCGGCGGGCTGCTGGACGTGCACCGGGCCACGGCCGCCGCCCTGCGCGCCGCCGGCTGCGAGATCGTGGTGATCCCGGACGGCCTCCAGACGGACGAGGGCTACCTCATGCAGTTCGCGGACGTGGCGGTGCTGGAGCACGGCGCCACGCTGTGGCACACGCACTCGGGCGAGCCCATGCGCGCGATCCTCAACGGCCTGGAGCGGGAGGGCCGTCCGCTGCCCGACCTGGTCGTGGCCGACCACGGCTGGGCCGGTTTCGCGGGCCAGCGGGGCCTGGACTCCGTCGGATACGCCGACAGCAACGACCCGGCGCTCTTCCTCGCCGAGTCGGAGGGCACGCTCCAGGTCGTGGTCCCGCTCGACGACCACGTCCTCAGCCCGCGCCACTACGACCCGATGACGGCGTATCTGCTGAGAGAAGCGGGCCTGGCCTGAGCCCAGGGCCCCTCGGACACCGGCCCGGATCCCGGCGGCCGGTCCGGGGGCGCGCCCGGCGCGGACGGGCTCCTGGACGACGTTCGCCGTGCCGCGCCACCGGACCGCGCGGCGCGGGCTCCGCTCACGGCCAGGGATTCAGCCCCTCGGACCGCCGCTGGGTGTGGCCCGGTGTCGGGTCCAGGTACACCCTGCTCACCGAGGGGAGCACCGACCGGATCCGCTCCTCGGCCCGAGCGCGGCCGAGCCCTCCATGACGACGGCCTTGACCGCGGTGTCGGGGGCGCGCCGGAGGTAGGTCCGGAAGGGGGCGTCGACCCGGGCGCCCTCACCGCGTGTCTGCCGCAGTCCCGTCCGGAGGGAGAAGCCCTCCAGACAGAATGCGACGGCCAGCATGATGTACGACACCAGCGGGGCGCCAGGCTCCTCCCCGGCGACCAGGGTGTGGACGCCGTCGTAGATGGAGAAGACCGCGCCGCCGACGAAGGCGGCGAGCAGGGCCCAGATTTGACGCCCTCACCTGCCAGAGGGCAGGTGATTCCGGTCCGTACTGCTCCGCAGCACCACCATGGGTTCCTGTTTCACGGGCCTCCGCCGACCGGTGAAGGTCGGTCTTACGTGGCCTCCGCAGGCCTGACTTCCCGCCCGTCCGGCGGTAGGCCGGACAACTCTGTTGTCCGGCAAGGCGATCCTAGCCATGCCGCTGCGGCTCTCCGGGCCGCTATGAACAGGATGCCCTTCACCTTCACCCTGAAGGGTGGAGTACTGGGCAAGTGTTCGGTAGCGCTCGGGTCCGTAGCCGAGCGGATGGTCCCCGTCCGCCGGCTTCTCGCTCCGTTTCAGTGCCGTGAGCAGCAGCAGTTCCGTGACGGTGTCGGCGACGGAGTGGGCGGCCTCCGACAGCATCGCGCTGGAGCCGCTGATGACACCGGCGACCGCCTTGGCGACGGCGATCCCGAGATTGGCCGCGGCGGCGACGATCACCGTGAAGACGCTCTCGCCGCTGCCGGAGTCCTGCGCTGCGTCGGTCATGCCCCAGTCTTACCGGGCCACGCCTACCGGGGGACGCGAACCACGCCCTCCTGGATCACCGAGATGGCCAGCCGGCCGTCCTGGGTGTAGATGCGGGCCTGGCCGAGGCCCCGGCCGCCCGAGGCGGACGGCGACTCCTGGTCGTACAGCAGCCATTCGTCGGCGCGGAAGGGGCGGTGGAACCACATCGCGTGGTCGAGCGAGGCGCCGACGACGTCGCCGGTCACCCAGCCGCCGCGCCCGTGCGCGAGCAGGATGGAGTCGAGGAGCGTCATGTCCGAGACGTAGGTCGCGAGGACGACGTGCAGCAGCGGGTCGTCCGCGAGCTTGCCGTTGGTGCGGAACCACACCTGGGAGCGCGGCTCGCGGGCCTCGCCGACGGTGGCGTACGGCGGTGCGTCGACGTAGCGCAGATCGACGGACTCGCGGGCCTCCAGGATGCGCTCCACGACCTCGGCGTCGGTGAAGACGTCGGCGTACAGCGGAAGCAGTTCGGCGGCCGTGGGCAGCGTCTCCGGGTCGGGCGCGGGCGGCATCGGGGCCTGGTGCTCCATGCCCTCCTCGTACGTCTGGAAGGACGCGGAGAGGTGGAAGATCGGCTGTCCGTGCTGGACCGCGACCACCCTGCGGGTGGTGAAGGAGCGGCCGTCGCGGATGCGGTCCACGGAGTACACGATGGGTGCGCCGGGGTCGCCGATCCGCAGGAAGTACGCGTGCAGGGAGTGGGCGAGCCGGTCCTCGGGGACCGTGCGCCCGGCGGCGACCAGCGCCTGCGCCGCCACCTGTCCGCCGAAGACCCGGGGGACGACGGCGGACCGGGAACGGCCGCGGAAGATGTCCTCCTCGATCCGCTCGAGATCGAGCAGATCGAGGAGGGACTGAAGTGCCTCGCTCATAAGGCAGTTGTACCGCGCAGTCTTTTCGCGGGCCTTACAGGCCCATGTCCTTGGCGATGATCGTCTTCATGATCTCGCTGGTCCCGCCGTAGATGCGGTTGACCCGGTTGTCCGCGTACAGGCGGGCGATCGGGTACTCGTTCATGAAGCCGTAGCCGCCGTGGAGCTGGAGGCAGCGGTCGATGACGCGGTGCGCGACCTCGGTGCAGAACAGCTTGGCGCTGGCGGCCTCGGCCGGGGTCAGCTCACCGGCGTCGAGGGCCTCCAGGGCGCGGTCGGCGACGGCCTCGGCCGCGTCCACCTCGGCCTGGCAGGCGGCCAGCTCGAACTTGGTGTTCTGGAAGGAGGCGACCGACTTGCCGAAGACGGTGCGCTCCTGGACGTACTCCTTGGCGAACCGGACGGCGGCCTTGGCCTGCGCGTAGGCGCCGAAGGCGATGCCCCAGCGCTCGGAGGCGAGGTTGTGGCCGAGGTAGTAGAAGCCCTTGTTCTCCTCGCCGAGGAGGTCCTCGACGGGCACCTTCACGTCGACGAACGCCAGCTCGGCGGTGTCGGAGGTCCGCAGGCCGAGCTTGTCGAGCTTGCGGCCGATGGAGTAGCCCTCGGACTTGGTGTCCACGGCGAACAGGGAGATACCGAAGCGGCGGTCCTCGGCGGTGGGCGCGGAGGTGCGGGCGCAGACGATCACGCGGTCGGCGTGGACGCCACCGGTGATGAAGGTCTTGGAACCGTTGAGGACGTAGTGCGTGCCGTCCTCGGAGAGCTTGGCGGTGGTCTTCATGCCCGCGAGGTCGGAGCCGGTGCCCGGCTCGGTCATCGCGAGGGCCCACATCTCCTCGGCGCTGACGAACTTCGGCAGGAAGCGCTTCTTCTGCTCTTCGGTGGCGAGCGACTTGAGGTAGGGCAGGCCGAGCAGCACGTGCACACCCGAGCCGCCGAACTGGACACCGGCGCGCGCGGTCTCCTCGTACATCACGGCTTCGAACTTGTACGAGTCGATGCCGGCGCCGCCGAACTCCTCGTCCACGCGGATGCCGAAGACGCCGAGCTCGGCGAGCTTGTAGTAGAAGTCGCGCGGCGCCTGGCCGGCGGCGAACCACTCGTCGTAGACCGGGACGACCTCGGCCTCGATGAAGGCGCGCAGGGTCTCCCGGAACGCCTCGTGGTCCTCGTTGAACACAGTACGGCGCACCGCCGCCACCTCCGCCTGGATACCTGGGGTTATTTCTAAGCGCTTGCTCAGATACGAGGTTACCCGTCGGTCACGAGCGCCGTCCAGGGGTCGCCCCCCGAGACGCTCGTCACGCCCCGGGCGTCACGGGAACCACGGGAACCTCAGAGACCACGATGGCTGCCTCGGGAACCGTGGCCGCCGCGCCGAAGGCCCCCCGCGCCATCCGGTGCAGCAGCTCGGCGGTCCCCGCGCGCCCCGGGAGCGCGCCCGGCCGCCCCAGGTGGGGGGTCGAGTTCAGCAGACCGAAGACCGAGTGCACGGACGAACGGGCCGCAGGCTCGGTGAGCTCCGGGTACACGTCACGGACCACCTGCACCCACAGCTCGACGTACTGGCGCTGGAGCTGGCGCACGAGCTTGCGGTCGCTGTCCCGCAGGCGGTCCAGCTCGCGGTCGTGCAGGGTGATCAGAGGGCGGTCGTCGAGCGCGAAGTCGATGTGCCCCTCGATGAGCGAGTCGAGGAGCGTCTCCGCGCCCCCGTCGGCCTCCGCCACCCGGCGCCTGCCGCCCGTGAGCAGCTGCCCACTGATCCCCACCAGCAGTTCGGCGAGCATCGCGTCCTTGCCGGCGAAGTGCCGGTAGAGACCGGGGCCGCTGATACCGACCGCCGCTCCTATCTCATCCACTCCCACGCCGTGGAAACCGCGCTCGGCGAAGAGCCGGGCGGCTTCCCTGAGGATCTGCTCGCGCCGGGTGGGGGCGTCTGTTCTGGTGGCCATGAAATCAATTCTAGACAGGCGGGTTAGCGGTCGTTAACCTGAAGGAGTTGCGTTAACGCTCATTAACTGGTCGATCACCTGGTGAGGGGACCGCAGGATGCAAGAGGCACCGGAGCTGACGAGCGCGGCAGACCCCGCGTCGGAGGCCTGGAGGGCCAACGAGGCGGCACACCGCGCGCTGGGCGAGGAGCTGCGCCACAAGCTGGCCGCGGCGCGGCTCGGCGGCGGCGAGAAGGCACGCGCGCGGCACACCGCGCGCGGCAAGCTGCTGCCCCGCGACCGTGTGGACGCCCTGCTCGACCCCGGCTCCCCGTTCCTGGAGCTGGCGCCGCTCGCCGCCGACGGGATGTACGACGGGGCGGCCCCGGCCGCCGGTGTCATCGCCGGGATCGGCCGGGTGAGCGGGCGCGAGTGCGTGATCGTCGCCAACGACGCCACCGTCAAGGGCGGCACGTACTACCCGATGACGGTGAAGAAGCACCTGCGCGCCCAGGAGGTGGCGCTGGAGAACCGTCTGCCCTGTCTGTATCTCGTCGACTCCGGAGGCGCCTTCCTGCCCATGCAGGACGAGGTGTTCCCCGACCGCGAGCACTTCGGGCGGATCTTCTACAACCAGGCGCGGATGTCCGGCGCCGGGATCCCGCAGATCGCGGCCGTTCTCGGCTCCTGCACGGCCGGCGGCGCGTATGTGCCGGCGATGAGCGACGAGGCCGTGATCGTCCGCAACCAGGGGACGATCTTCCTGGGCGGGCCCCCTCTGGTGAAGGCCGCCACCGGTGAGGTGGTGACCGCCGAGGAACTGGGCGGCGGCGAGGTCCACTCCAGGATCTCCGGCGTCACCGACCACCTCGCCGAGGACGACGCGCACGCGCTGCGGATCGTGCGCACCATCGTCGCCACACTCCCCGCGCGCGGGAAGCTCCCCTGGGAGGTCACCGCGGCGGCGGAGCCCAAGGTCGACCCGTACGGGCTGTACGGCGCGGTGCCGGTCGACTCCCGCACCCCCTACGACGTACGCGAGGTCATCGCGCGCGTGGTCGACGGCTCGCGCTTCGCCGAGTTCAAGGCCGAGTTCGGGCAGACCCTGGTCACCGGCTTCGCCCGGATCCACGGGCACCCGGTCGGGATCGTCGCCAACAACGGCATCCTGTTCTCCGAGTCCGCCCAGAAGGGCGCCCACTTCATCGAGCTGTGCGACCAGCGCGGCATCCCGCTGGTGTTCCTGCAGAACATCTCCGGGTTCATGGTGGGCCGCCAGTACGAGGCCGGCGGCATCGCCAAGCACGGCGCGAAGATGGTGACGGCCGTCGCCTGCACCCGCGTGCCGAAGCTGACCGTCGTGATCGGCGGCTCGTACGGCGCGGGCAACTACTCCATGTGCGGCCGGGCGTACTCGCCGCGCTTCCTGTGGATGTGGCCCGGCGCCAAGATCTCCGTGATGGGCGGCGAGCAGGCCTCCTCGGTCCTCGCGACCGTCAAGCGCGACCAGATCGAGGCGCGCGGCGAGTCCTGGCCGGCCGCGGACGAAGAGGACTTCAAGGACCCGATCCGCCGGCAGTACGAGCAGCAGGGCAACGCCTACTACGCGAGCGCCCGGCTCTGGGACGACGGAGTGATCGACCCGATGGAGACCCGGCAGGTCCTCGGACTCGCCTTGACCGCCTGCGCCAACGCGCCCCTGGGTGACCCCCAGTTCGGCGTCTTCCGGATGTGAGGGGACCCATGTTCGACACAGTGCTTGTGGCCAACCGGGGTGAGATCGCCGTACGCGTCATCCGCACCCTGCGCGCGCTCGGCGTGCGCTCGGTGGCCGTCTTCTCGGACGCGGACGCGGACGCCCGGCACGTCCGGGAGGCCGACACGGCGGTGCGGATCGGACCGGCGCCCGCGTCTCAGAGCTATCTGTCGGTGGAGCGGCTGCTGGA
This sequence comes from Streptomyces sp. NBC_00659, assembly GCF_036226925.1. Lineage (NCBI taxonomy): Bacteria > Bacillati > Actinomycetota > Actinomycetes > Kitasatosporales > Streptomycetaceae > Streptomyces > Streptomyces sp. NBC_00659. The sequence continues at coordinate 3,777,544 of NZ_CP109031.1, forward strand.
GGCGGCGGCCCGCACCGGCGCCCAGGCGGTGCACCCGGGGTACGGCTTCCTCGCCGAGAACGCCGCCTTCGCGCGGGCCTGCGCGGAGGCCGGGCTGGTCTTCATCGGCCCGTCCGCCGAGGCGATCTCCCTGATGGGCGACAAGATCCGCGCCAAGGAGACGGTGAAGGCGGCCGGGGTCCCGGTCGTCCCCGGCTCCTCGGGCAGCGGTCTGACGGACGCGGAGCTGATCGCGGCCGCCCGTGAGATCGGCGTCCCGGTGCTCCTGAAGCCGAGCGCGGGCGGTGGCGGCAAGGGCATGCGCCTGGTGCGGGACATCGGGGTCCTGGCCGACGAGATCGCCGCCGCCCGGCGTGAGGCGCGGGCCTCCTTCGGCGACGACACGCTTCTCGTCGAGCGCTGGGTCGACCGGCCCCGGCACATCGAGATCCAGGTCCTGGCGGACGGGCACGGCAACGTCGTGCACCTGGGCGAGCGCGAGTGCTCCCTCCAGCGCCGCCACCAGAAGATCATCGAGGAGGCGCCCAGTGTGCTCCTCGACGACGCCACCCGCGCCGCGATGGGAGAGGCGGCCGTCCAGGCGGCCCGCTCCTGCGGCTACCGGGGCGCGGGCACGGTGGAGTTCATCGTCCCCGGCGGCGACCCGTCCTCGTACTACTTCATGGAGATGAACACCCGCCTCCAGGTGGAGCACCCGGTCACCGAGCTGGTCACGGGCCTCGACCTCGTCGAGTGGCAGCTGCGGGTCGCCGCCGGCGAGCACCTGCCGTACGCGCAGGAGGACATCAGCCTCACCGGGCACGCGGTGGAGGCCCGGATCTGCGCCGAGGACCCGGCGCGCGGCTTCCTCCCCTCCGGGGGCACCGTGCTCGCGCTGCACGAGCCGCAGGGCGACGGGGTGCGCACCGACTCGGGCCTGACGGAGGGCACCGAGGTCGGCAGCCTCTACGACCCGATGCTCTCCAAGGTCATCGCGTACGGCCCCGACCGCCCGACGGCGCTGCGCCGGCTCCGGGCCGCCCTCGCCGACACGGTCACCCTGGGCGTCCAGACGAACGCGGGCTTCCTGCGCCGTCTGCTGGCCCACCCGGACGTGGTGGCCGGCGACCTGGACACCGGTCTGGTCGAGCGGGAGGCGGAGGGCCTGGTCCCGGACGGGGTGCCCGAGGAGGTGTACGAGGCGGCGGCGGCCGTCCGGCTCGCCGCCCTGGCGCCTGCGGGCGAGGGCTGGACCGACCCGTTCTCGGTGCCGAGCGGCTGGCGGCTCGGCGGCACGCCGAAGCCGGTCGGCTTCTGCCTGCGCGTCCTCGACCCCGTGGAGTACACCCCGCGCGGCACCCACACGGTCACCGCCGACCGGGTCGCGGTGACGCTCGACGGGGTGCGGCACACCTTCCACCGCGCCGCCGACTGGATCGGCCGCGACGGCGACGCCTGGCACGTGCGCGATCACGACCCGGTGGCCGCGTCGCTCACCGGAGCCGCGCACGCCGGTGCCGACTCGCTGACCGCGCCCATGCCCGGCACGGTGACCGTCGTGAAGGTCGCCGTCGGCGACGAGGTGGCCGCCGGACAGAGCCTGCTCGTGGTCGAGGCGATGAAGATGGAGCACGTCATCTCCGCGCCGCACGCCGGGACCGTCAGCGAACTGGACGTCACACCGGGCACCACCGTCGCCATGGACCAGATCCTGGCGGTCATCACCCCCGTGGAGGAGGCGGAGACGGCATGAGCACTTCCGAACTGGGCCTGCCGATGGCCGTACCGGCGCAGGACCTGCCCGCGCGGGTGCGGATCTACGAGGTCGGCGCGCGCGACGGGCTCCAGAACGAGAAGGCGACCGTACCGACCGAGGTGAAGGCGGAGTTCATCCGGCGCCTCGCGGACTCGGGGCTGACCACGATCGAGGCGACCAGCTTCGTCCACCCCAGGTGGGTTCCCCAACTGGCCGACGCGGAACAGCTGTTCCCGCAGGTGGCCGACCTGCCGGTGGCGCTTCCGGTGCTGGTGCCGAACGAACGCGGGCTGGAGCGGGCGCTGGCGCTCGGCGCCCGGCACGTGGCGGTCTTCGCCAGCGCGACGGAGTCCTTCGCGAAGGCCAACCTCAACCGGACGGTCGACGAGTCGCTCGCCATGTTCGAGCCGGTGGTGAGCCGCGCGAAGGACGCCGGCCGCGCGGTCCGCGGCTATGTCTCGATGTGCTTCGGCGACCCGTGGGAGGGGCCCGTCCCGGTCCATCAGGTCGTCCGCGTGTGCAAGGCGCTGAGGGACATGGGCTGTGACGAGCTGAGCCTCGGCGACACGATCGGCGTGGCGACTCCGGGCCATGTGCAGGCCCTGCTCGCCGAGCTGAACGAGGAGGGCGTGCCCACCAGCGCGCTCGGCGTGCACTTCCACGACACCTACGGCCAGGCGCTCTCCAACACCCTGGCCGCTCTCCAGCACGGCGTCGCCACCGTCGACGCCTCCGCGGGCGGCCTCGGCGGCTGCCCGTACGCGAAGTCCGCGACGGGCAACCTCGCGACGGAAGACCTCGTATGGATGCTCCAAGGCCTCGGTATCGACACCGGGGTCGACCTCGGCCGCCTCACCGCCACAAGCGTGTGGATGGCCGGACAACTGGGCCGACCCAGCCCGTCCCGCACCGTCAAAGCACTCGGTAAAACGACTCAGTCCCACCAGGAGTGATCCGCATGTCCCTGGACCACCGTCTCTCCCCCGAACTCGAAGAACTCCGCCGTACGGTCGAGGCGTTCGCCCACGACGTCGTGGCGCCGAAGATCGGCGACTTCTACGAGCGGCACGAGTTCCCGTACGAGATCGTGCGGGAGATGGGCCGCATGGGCCTGTTCGGGCTGCCGTTCCCCGAGGAGTACGGCGGCATGGGCGGCGACTACCTCGCGCTCGGCATCGTTCTGGAGGAGCTGGCCCGGGTCGACTCCTCCGTGGCCATCACCCTGGAGGCGGGCGTCTCGCTGGGCGCCATGCCGATCCACCTCTTCGGCACCGAGGAGCAGAAGCGGGAGTGGCTCCCCCGGCTCTGCTCCGGCGAGATCCTGGGCGCCTTCGGCCTGACCGAGCCGGACGGCGGCTCGGACGCGGGCGCGACCCGTACGACGGCGCGCCTCGACCCCGAGACGAACGAGTGGGTCATCAACGGCAGCAAGTGCTTCATCACCAACTCCGGCACCGACATCACGGGCCTGGTGACGGTCACCGCGGTCACCGGCCGCAAGCCCGACGGCAAGCCGCTGATCTCGGCCATCATCGTCCCCTCCGGCACCCCGGGCTTCACGGTCGCGGCCCCGTACTCGAAGGTCGGCTGGAACGCCTCCGACACCCGTGAGCTGTCCTTCGCGGACGTGCGGGTCCCGGCGGCCAACCTGCTCGGCGAGGAGGGCCGCGGCTACGCGCAGTTCCTGCGCATCCTGGACGAGGGCCGCATCGCCATCGCGGCGCTGGCCACGGGACTCGCGCAGGGCTGTGTCGACGAGTCGGTCAAGTACGCCCAGGAGCGGCACGCGTTCGGACGCCCGATCGGCGCCAACCAGGCGATCCAGTTCAAGATCGCCGACATGGAGATGAAGGCCCACATGGCCCGCGTGGGCTGGCGCGACGCCGCGTCCCGTCTCGTGGCGGGCGAGCCCTTCAAGAAGGAGGCGGCCATCGCCAAGCTGTACTCCTCCACGATCGCCGTCGACAACGCCCGTGAGGCCACCCAGGTCCACGGCGGCTACGGCTTCATGAACGAGTACCCGGTCGCCCGCATGTGGCGCGACTCCAAGATCCTGGAGATCGGCGAGGGTACGAGCGAGGTCCAGCGGATGCTGATCGCCCGGGAGCTGGGGCTCACGGGCTGATCCCGGCACCGTGCCCGCGGCTCCCGGACACCACCGGGGGCCGCGGGACGTGGGGCGCACGGCCGGACGTCTGGTCCGGATCTGGTCTGCTGAGGTCAGGTCAGGTCAGGTCGGAGCGCAGTCGGCCCGCGGCCACCCGCGTCCGCCCGCCGTCGCCCCTCCACGTCTTACGGCCCATCAACTCTTGCTGGAACAAGGGTTGTTGAAGTGCTTCGAGAGACGGTGAAGGGAGATCGACAACCGATATCGGCAGGCGTGCACGCCGGCCTGCGACACGGCGAGTCCGGCACCCGGGCCCGGCGGCGGCACCCGCCCTCTGGACACGAGCTGAGGTTAGGCTAACCTACCTTCGAACGAGTCCGGCGGGCGCTCCCGCCCCGTGTCGAAAGCAGCCACACTCATGCCCAACGCCCGTGCCACCCGCCTCTCCCGTCGCGGCGTCCTCGCCGCCGGCGGCGCCCTCGGCCTCGGCGCCGTCCTCGCCGCCTGTGGCGACGACGACGCTTCGAAAAACGGTGGCTCGGAGTCGACGAAGGCCGCCGCGAAGTCCGGCCCGTGGACGTTCAAGGACGACCGCGGCACGACCGTGAAGCTGGACAAGACCCCGGCGAACATCGTCGCCTTCACCGGTGTCGCCGCCGCCCTGTTCGACTACGGCGTCGAGGTCAAGGGCGTCTTCGGCCCGACCACGACCAAGGACGGCAAGGCCGATGTCCAGGCCGGCGACATGGACGTCAGTAAGCTGACGGTCCTCGGCAACGAGTGGGGCCAGTTCAACATCGAGAAGTACGCGGGTCTCGCCCCCGACGTGCTGATCTCCACGATGTTCGACACCGCGGGCACCCTCTGGTACGTCCCCGAGGAGTCCAAGGACAAGATCCTCAAGCTCGCGCCGAGCGTCGGCATCTCCGTCTACGACCGTCAGATGCCGCAGTCCCTGGAGCGGATGTACGCGCTGGCCGAGTCCCTCGGCGCCGACGTGAAGTCCGCGAAGACCGTCGAGGCGAAGAAGAAGTTCGAGGCCGCCGCCGAGCGGCTGCGCAAGGCCGCCAAGGCGCGCCCGGAGATCAAGGTGCTGGCCGGCTCCGCGAGCCAGGACATCTTCTACGTCTCCGGCTCCAACCTCTCCATCGACCTGGAGTACTTCAAGGCGCTCGGCGTGAACATCGTCGAGCCCTCCGCCAAGGCCCTGAAGGCCAGTGGCGGCTGGTTCGAGAACCTGAGCTGGGAGAACGTCGACAAGTACCCGGCCGACATCATCATCATGGACGACCGCAGCGCGACCATCCAGCCGGCCGACATCACCGAGGCCACCTGGAAGAAGCTGCCCGCCGTCAAGGCCGGCCAGGTCATCGCCCGCACGCCCGAGGCGATCCTGTCGTACGACAAGTGCACCCCGATCATCGAGCGCCTCGCCGAAGCCATCGAGAACGCCAAGAAGGTCGCCTGACACCCTCCGCGGTGACCACCTGACGATCACTCAGGAGTGCACATGACGACGGCCGTAGCCGCCCCGTTCCGTTTCTTCACCCTCCGGGTCGTACGGACGAGGCGGCTCGGCCCGTCTCTGCTCCGGGTGACCTTCGGCGGACCCGACCTGGTGGACTTCCACTCCGACGGGCGGGACCAGTCCCTGTCGCTGTTCCTCCCGCACCCCGGCCAGAGCGAGCCGGCCGTGCCGATCGAACTCGGCGACGGCTGGTGGCAGGGCTGGCGCGAACTGCCCGACGACGTACGGGCGGTGATGCGCTCGTACACCCTGCGCGAACTGCGCCGCGATCCCGACGAGATCGACATCGACTTCGCGCTGCACGGCCTGGAGCCGGGTGCGGCCGTCCCCGCCGGGCCCGCCGCGCGCTGGGCGTCCGGCGCGCGGGCCGGTGACCGTGTCGTGCTGCTCGGGCCCGCCATGGCGGACAACCGGGCCATCCGCTTCAGGCCGCCCGCGGACACCGACCTGGTGGTCCTGTGGGGCGACGAGACGGCCCTTCCCGCCGCCTCGGCCATCCTCGAATCGCTGCCGGCGGGGCTGCGTGTCCGCGCCTGGCTGGAGGTCCACCACGCCGCCGACATCCAGGATCTGGTGACCTCGGCCGACGCCGAGATCACCTGGCTCGTACGGGACGAACTCACCGCCGGGAGTCACCCGTCGGCTCTCGACACGCTGCGGAACGACCGACTCCCGTCGGCCCGGGCCCCGTACGCCTGGATCGCGGGTGAGTCCGGCCGCGTGAAGGAGCTGCGCCGCCATCTCGTGGGCGAGCGCGGCATCGACCGCAGGCGGGTCACCTTCGTGGGCTACTGGCGGCAGGGCCTGAGCGAGGAACAACTGCGGGAGCAGGGCGAGTAGTTCGCGGGCACCCGCAGGCGCCTCCCGGCAGTCCGGACCGAGGCGTGCGTCACGAAAGACCAGGTGGGGCGGGGTCGCACGGTTAACTTAGGTTAGGCTAACCTTAGTTGAACGTCGCGACTCCGCCCTTTCTCCTGTCCCGCTCGGACTCTCCCCCGCACGGAGGACCCCCACATGCGCTCGCACCTGCTCAATGACACCACCGCGGACCGGTACCGCCGTTCCGTGACCGAAGGGGTCGAGCGGGTGGCGGCCAGACTCGCCACCACCGACCGCCCGTTCACGGGTGTCACGGTCGACGACCTCGCTCCCCGCATCGAGCGGATCGACCTCGACAAGCCCCTGCACGACACCACGGCCGTCCTCGACGAGCTGGAAGAGGTCTACCTCCAGGACGCGATCTACTTCCACCACCCCCGCTACCTCGCCCACCTCAACTGCCCGGTCGTCATCCCGGCCGTGCTCGGCGAGGCCGTCCTGTCCGCCGTCAACTCCTCACTGGACACCTGGGACCAGTCGGCCGGCGGCACCCTCATCGAGCGCAAGCTCATCGACTGGACGAACGAGCGGATCGGCCTCGGACCGGCCGCCGACGGCGTGTTCACCAGCGGCGGCAGTCAGTCCAACCTCCAGGCCCTGCTGCTGGCCCGCGAGGAGGCCAAGCCCGGCGGGGAGGGCTGGGAGGGCTGGGAGGGCGAGGGAACGAGGGCCGACCTCGGCAGGCTGCGGATCTTCGCCTCCGAGGCCAGCCACTTCAGCGTGAAGAAATCGGCCAAACTCCTCGGCCTCGCCCCCGACGCCGTCGTCTCGATCCCCGTCGACCACGACAAGCGCATGCAGACCGTCGCCCTCGCCCACGAGCTGGAGCGCTGCCGGCAGGACGGCCTCGTCCCCATGGCCGTCGTCGCCACCGCGGGCACCACCGACTTCGGCTCCATCGATCCGCTGCCCGAAATCGCGGAGCTGTGCTCCCAGTTCGGCGCCTGGATGCACGTGGACGCGGCCTACGGCTGCGGACTGCTCACCTCACTGAAGAACCGGGACCGGATCGACGGCATCGAACGGGCCGACTCCGTCACCGTCGACTACCACAAGTCCTTCTTCCAGCCCGTGAGTTCCTCGGCCGTACTGGTTCGCGACGCCACGACCCTGCGCCACGCGACCTACCACGCGGAGTACCTCAACCCGCGTCGCATGGTCCAGGAGCGCATCCCCAACCAGGTCGACAAGTCCCTCCAGACCACCCGCCGCTTCGACGCGCTGAAGCTGTGGATGACGCTGCGCGTCATGGGCGCCGACGGCATCGGCGAACTCTTCGACGAGGTCTGCGACCTGGCCGCCGAGGGCTGGAAACTGCTCGCCGCCGACCCGCGCTTCGACGTCGTCGTGCAGCCGTCGCTCTCCACCCTCGTCTACCGGTACATCCCGGCCGCCGTCACCGACCCGGCCGAGATCGACCGCGCCAACCTCTATGCCCGCAAGGCCCTGTTCGCCTCCGGTGACGCCGTCGTCGCGGGCACCAAGGTCGGCGGACGCCACTACCTGAAGTTCACGTTGCTCAACCCCGAGACCACGACGGACGACATCACCGCCGTCCTCGACCTGATCGCCGGCCACGCCGAGCAGTACCTGGGAGAGTCCCTTGACCGCGCTTGCTGAATCCACGGACACCACCTACGACTTCGTAGGCATCGGGCTCGGGCCCTTCAACCTCGGGCTCGCCTGCCTCACCGAGCCGATCGCCGAACTCAGTGGCGTCTTCCTGGAGTCGAAGCCCCACTTCGAGTGGCACTCCGGCATGTTCCTGGAGGGCGCGCACCTGCAGACCCCGTTCATGTCGGACCTGGTCACCCTCGCCGACCCGACCTCCCCGTACTCCTTCCTCAACTACCTGAAGGAATCGGGCCGTCTGTACGCGTTCTACATCCGCGAGAACTTCTACCCGCTGCGGGTCGAGTACGACGACTACTGCCGCTGGGCCGCGGCCAAGCTGAGCAGCATCCGCTTCTCCACGACGGTCGCGGAGGTGACGTACGAGGACGAGGTGTACACCGTGCGGACCGAGGCCGGCGAGCTGTTCCGCGCCCGCCACCTGGTCCTCGGCACCGGCACCTCGCCCCATGTCCCGGACTCCTGCGCGGACCTCGGCGGCGACTTCATCCACAACTCCCGCTACACGCAGCACAAGCAAGAGCTCCAGGCCAAGGACTCGATCACCCTGGTCGGCAGCGGCCAGTCCGCCGCCGAGATCTTCTACGACCTGCTCGGCGAGATCGACGTCCACGGCTACCGGCTGAACTGGGTCACCCGCTCGCCGCGCTTCTTCCCCCTCGAATACACCAAGCTCACCCTGGAGATGACCTCCCCGGAGTACATCGACTACTTCCACGCGCTGCCCGAGCCGACCCGCTACCGCCTCCAGTCGGAGCAGAAGGGCCTGTTCAAGGGCATCGACGGCGAGCTGATCAACGAGATCTTCGACCTGCTCTACCAGAAGAACCTCGGCGGCCCGGTTCCCGCCCGGCTCCTCACCAACTCCTCACTGGAGAGCGCACGGTACGACCAGGGCACGTACACCCTCGGGTTCCGCCAGCAGGAGCAGGGCAAGGACTACGAACTGAGCTCGGCGGGCCTGGTACTGGCCACCGGCTACCGCTACGCCGAGCCCGCGTTCCTCGCACCGGTCCGCGACCGGCTCCGCTACGACACCCAGGGCAACTTCGACGTGGCCCGCAACTACGCCATCGACACCACCGGGCGCGGGATCTTCCTGCAGAACGCGGGCGTCCACACCCACTCGGTCACCTCGCCGGACCTCGGCATGGGCCCGTACCGCAACGCGTCCATCATCCGTGAGCTGCTCGGCACCGAGTACTACCCGGTCGAGAAGACCATCGCGTTCCAGGAGTTCGCCATATGACCACCTCCACCTCCACCTCCACCGCCGTCGGCACCTTCACCGTCCGCCCCCTCGACCCCGTCGAGGACGCGCCGGTTCTGCACCGGTGGGTGACCCACCCCAAGTCCGCCTTCTGGATGATGCAGGAGGCGAAACTGCACGACGTGGAACGCGAGTACATGGCCATCGTGGCCAGTGACCACCACGACGCCTTCCTCGGTCTCCTGGACGGCGAGCCCGTCTTCCTGATGGAGCGCTACGACCCCCGGTACGTCGAACTCGTCGGCCTGTACGAGCCGCAGCCGGGCGATGTCGGCATGCACTTCCTGGTCGCCCCGAGCGACACCCCCGTGCACGGCTTCACCCGGGCCGTGATCACCACGGTGATGGAGCACCTCTTCGCCGACCCGGCGACCGAGCGCGTCGTCGTCGAACCCGATGTGAACAACACGGCCGTGCACGCCCTCAACGAGGCCGTCGGCTTCGTGCCCGTGCGGGAGATCCAGAAGCCGGAGAAGAAGGCCCTGCTGAGCTTCTGCACCCGCGAGCAGTTCACGAAGGCGGTGACGGCATGACCCTCGCCGACAGCGTCGCCCACCTGTCCCCCGAGCGCTGGGCCCTCGCCAACCGCCTCCTCGTCCGCAAGGCGCTCGCCGAGTTCGCCCACGAGCGGCTGATCGCCCCGCGGACCCTGCCGGACGGCCGCTACGAGGTCCGCGGCGACGACGGCCTGACGAGCTACCGGTTCACCGCGACCAGGTGGTCCCTCGACCACTGGCAGGTGGCCGCCGAGTCGATCACCCGGCACCGGGACGGCGACGAACTCCCGCTGTCCGCGATCGACTTCTTCGTCGAGCTGAAGAAGTCGCTCGGCCTGAGCGACGAGATCCTGCCCGTCTACCTGGAGGAGATCTCCTCCACCCTCGCGGGCACCTGCTACAAGCTCACCAAGCCGCGGATCCCCGTCCGCGAGCTGGCCGGCTCCGGTTTCCAGGCCATCGAGACCGGCATGACCGAGGGGCACCCCTGCTTCGTCGCCAACAACGGGCGGCTGGGCTTCGGTGTGCACGACTACCGCGCCTACGCGCCCGAGACCGCGAGCCCGGTGCGGCTCGTGTGGCTGGCCGCGCACCGCTCACGGGCCGCCTTCACGGCGGGCGTCGGCATCGCGTACGAGTCGTTCGTGCGCGACGAGCTGGGCGCGGAGACGGTCGAGCGGTTCGACGGGATCCTGCGCGAGCGGGGGCTCGACCCCGAGGACTACCTCCTCATACCCGTCCACCCCTGGCAGTGGTGGAACAAGCTGTCGGTGACGTTCGCCGCCGAGGTCGCCCAGCGGCGCCTGGTCTGTCTCGGCGAGGGCGACGACGAGTACCTGGCCCAGCAATCCATCCGGACGTTCTTCAACACGACCAGCCCCGAGAAGCACTATGTGAAGACGGCGCTGAGCGTGCTGAACATGGGCTTCATGCGGGGCCTGTCCGCCGCCTACATGGAGGCGACCCCGGCCATCAACGACTGGCTGGCCCAGCTCGTCGAGAACGACCCGGTGCTGAAGTCGACGGGTCTGTCGATCATCCGTGAGCGGGCGGCCGTCGGCTACCGGCACCTGGAGTACGAGGCGGCCACCGACCGGTACTCCCCGTACCGCAAGATGCTCGCCGCGCTGTGGCGCGAGAGCCCGGTCCCCTCTCTCCAGGAGGGCGAGTCCCTGGCGACGATGGCGTCCCTCGTCCATGTCGACCACGAGGGCGCCTCGTTCACGGCCGCGCTGATCGAGCGGTCGGGCCTGACGCCGGTGGAGTGGCTGCGCGGCTATCTGCGCGCCTACCTCACCCCGCTCCTGCACAGCTTCTACGCGTACGACCTGGTCTACATGCCGCACGGCGAGAACGTCATCCTCGTCCTGAAGGACGGCGCCGTGCGGCGGGCGGTCTACAAGGACATCGCCGAGGAGATCGCGGTCATGGACCCGCAGGCGGTGCTGCCGCCCGCGGTGGAGCGGATCCGGGTCGAGGTCCCCGAGGACACGAAACTGCTGTCCATCTTCACGGACGTCTTCGACTGCTTCTTCCGGTTCCTGGCGGCCCAGTTGGCCGACGAGGGCGTCCTCGGCGAGGAGGACTTCTGGCGGACGGTCGCCGAGTCGGTGCGCGCCTACCAGGAGGCGACGCCCGAACTCGAGGACAAGTTCCGGCAGTACGACCTGTTCGCGCCCGAGTTCGCGCTGTCCTGCCTCAACCGGCTCCAGCTGCGCGACAACCGGCAGATGGTCGACCTGGCGGACCCGTCGGGCGCGCTCCAGCTCATCGGCACCCTGAAGAACCCGATCGCCGGGTTCTGATCACCGGGCCCCTGGTGCGTTCCCAGGAGCTCCTGAGACGGGCGGGCGCCCCGGAGACGGTCCTCCGGGGCGCCCGTCGGCATTCCCTCTAGCCCGCGGGCCAGGGGACCTGGGGTGAGCGGTAGTAGCCGATGCCCAGGGCGTCCCAGCGGGGCGCCTGGGCGGCGAGGCGCACCTTGTAGGTGTCCCAGTCGTGCGTCGAGGCGGGGGACCAGCCGAGTTCGGCGGCCCCGGGCAGCCTTGGGAAGGCCATGACGTCGATGTCCGCGGAGCTCTGGATCGTCTCCGTCCACAGCGGCGCCTCGACGCCCTTGACGGCCGAGGCGGGCACCCCGGGAAGGTAGCTGCCCGGGTCCCAGTCGTAGGCCCGCCGCACCTCCACCAGACCGGCCCAGTCCTGGCCGAGCGGGGTGTCGGCGGTGTACTTCATGTCGAGGTAGAGCCGGTCCGCGGGCGACAGCACGAGCCCGGTCCCGTTCCGCGCGGCCTCGGCGACCTGCGCCTTCTCCTCGGCACCGGTGTCGTCGAGACCCCAGTACTGCGCGAGGGCGCCCGCCGCCGGGGTGGCCCCGGTCAGCTGGTGCCAGCCCATCACCTTCTTGCCGTACCTGGCGACCAGTGGCTGCACCTTGTCCATGAAGGTCACGTAGTCGGCGTGGCTGGTGGAGTGCGCCTCGTCGCCGCCGATGTGGAGGTACCCGCCGGGGGTGAGCGCGGCCAGCTCCCGGATCACGTCGTCCACGAAGGTGTACGTCAGCGGCTTGCCCACGCACAGCGAGCTGAAGCCGACCTCGGTTCCGGTGTAGAGCGGCGGCGCGATCCCGTCGCAGTTCAGTTCGGCGTACGAGGCGAGGGCGGCGTTGGTGTGCCCGGGCATGTCGATCTCCGGGACGACCTCCAGATGGCGCGAGGCGGCGTACCGGACGATCTCGCGGTAGTCGGCCTTGGTGTAGAAGCCGCCCGGTCCGCCGCCGACCTCGGTGGAACCGCCGTGGGCCGCCAGCCTCGGCCAGGAGTCGACGGCGATGCGCCAGCCCTGGTCGTCGCTCAGGTGCAGATGCAGCTTGTTGACCTTGTAGAGCGCGAGTTCGTCGATGTAGCGCTCGACCTGACCGACGGTGAAGAAGTGCCGGGAGACGTCGAGCATGGCGCCGCGGTAGGCGTAGCGCGGGGTGTCCCTGATGGTGCCGCCGGCGATCAGCCAGGGGCCTCGCTGCACGGACTTCCTCTCGACGGCGGCGGGCAGCAGCTGACGCAGGGTCTGGACGCCGTGGAAGAGGCCCGCGGGCCTGCCGGCCGTGATGGTGACGCCCGAGGCGCCGCTGTCGAGCCGGTAGCCCTCGTCGCCCAGCCCCTTGCCGCCGAGCCGGAGCCGGATCGCTCCGGAGCCGTGCGAGCCGACCGGCAGCCGGTAGCCGGTCGAGGGCCGCAGGATACCGGCGAGGTACTCGCCGACAGCGCGGGCCGCACGCGAGTCGTCGACGCGGATGCGGGTGTCACCGGTGATGCGGTACGGGGCTCCGCCCGGCTCGACGGAGGCGGGGGCCGGGACGACGCGGCCCAGCGGGGCGGCGGTCCCGGTGTGCGGTGCCGCGCCGACGAGGGAGAAGCCGGCCGTCGCCACGAGCAGCAGCGTACCGAGAAGGCGGGGCGTTCTGTGGTGCTGTCTCACATGCGCTCCCTTCGGTGCCCGGCGAGAAAACCCCGGCCCGTCCGGCCGCGCGCTCTCGCCGTGCCCTTCGATCTGGTCGAGACCTCGAATTGGTCGAGACCACTCTGCCGCAGACGGGGTGGAACAATCCCCCGCATGGCGGAAATCATCCAGCGGGACGGCACGTGGATCTTCGACGGCGACACTCTGCGGCTGACGCCGGGGCGGGACAAGAACGTCAGCCTGCTGCGCCGGACCCTGGGTGAACTCACCGTGCCGCTCGGCGCGTTGGCGGGTGTCTCGCTGGAGCAGGGAAAGAAGGCCGGGCGGCTCAGGCTCCGGCTGCGCGACGGCGCCGACCCGCTGCTCCAGGCGACCGGCGGCAAGCTCGCGGAGCCGAACGACCCGTATCAGCTCACGGTGGAGGCCGACCGTCTCGGGGTCGCCGAGTACCTCGTGGACGAGGTGCGGGGCGCGCTGCTCCTCGACCAGGTCCCGGCCGGTCCGGTCGACGGCTATCTGGTGCCCGGCCCGGCGGTGCCGCTGTCCGCGTCCGCGGGTGACGGTACGGCGAGCTTCGACGGCGAGCGCGTACGCCTGGAGTGGAACTGGAAGACGGAGGAGGCGAAGTCCGCGGCGGGTGCCCGGACGCTCGCGCTCGTGGACATAACGGCCGTCGAGTGGCGGCCCGCGGCCGGGCTGGAGAACGGCTGTCTGCGCTTCACCGTCCGCGGCGCCGACACCAAGGCGCCGCCGAAGTACGACCCCAACTCCGTGGAGCTGTGGGGCTTCAAGCGGGACCCGCTGATGGCACTGGTGGCGGCCGCCGTGCAGGCGAGGCTGCCGCACCCGGCGGCGGCGGTGGAGGACCGTCCCGTCGAGGAGCCGGACGGGGCCCCGGCCCTGGGACCGGGACCCGAGGCCGACCACGACGCCCTCCTGCGCAGGCTGCGCGAACTGGGCGAGCTGCACAAGGAGGGCGTCCTGACGGACGAGGAGTTCGCCCTGGCCAAGCAGGCGGTCCTCAAGCGCCTCTAGAAACAGGCGGGCGACGACCGCCGCGCGGGGGCCGGCCGCCGGTCAGGGAGGCGGTACGCCCCGCCTTCCGGGCGTACCTGGTTCCTGGGGGCCGACGGTACCCGGAGCGCCCGGGCAGGGGCCCGGGGCTACTTGGCCCGGCGCGCGATCGTGAAGTGGTCGACCTCCGCACCGGTCTCGGCGATGCCGCGGACCTTCAGGGTGGTCAGGCGTCCCTTCGGGGCCGGCTGGACGTCGACGCGCAGGAACGAGTAGTTGAGGTAGCGCACGCGCGACCAGGCGACCGTCTCGTTCTGCCTGCCCCCCTTCAGGTTGACGAAGGAGGCGACGGACTCGACCTCGTTCTCCTTGCCCTCGTAGGACTCCGGGGCGCTGAACGCGTACAGGCTGCGGCCGGCCGCGCCCGCCGTCACGTACACGACACCGTCGGTCTCGGTGTACGCCGTGCCGCCGATCGGCAGCTTCTTGGTGACGGCGTTCGCCTTGATGACGTCCGTGCGCTCGTACTGGTGGTTGTGGCCGTTGATCACCAGGTCGACGGTGTACTTCTCGAACAGCGGCACCCACTCCTGTCGCACGCCCCCCTCCGAGGCGTGCGCCGTGGAGGTGCAGTACGCGCAGTGGTGGAAGAAGATCACGACGAAGTCGATGTCCCGCGCGGCGCGGTACTTCTTGAGCTGCGCCTCCAGCCACTTGGTCTGGGTGCCGCCCGAGACGCCGAGGTTGGCCGGGATCTCGAAGGAGACGTCGTTGGCGTCGAGCGAGATGACCGCCGTGTTGCCGTGGACGAAGGAGTAGACGCCGGGCAGGTTGGCCTTGTCGGGGCCGTTGTCCGGCAGCGTCCAGCGGGCCTCCTCGCCGCCGTAGCCGTTGGGCGAGTACCAGGCCTCCATGTCGTGGTTGCCGTACGCCGGCATCCACGGGACCTGCTTGGCGACCGTCTCGGTCTGGGCGAGGAACTGGTCCCAGATGCGCGAGTCGAAGCCGGTGTCGGCGGTCTTGCCCTGGCCCGCCGGGTCCGCGTACGCGATGTCGCCGGCGTGCAGGTGGAAGGCGGGGTTCTGGGCGAGCAGCAGGGCGTCGTTGGCGAGGCCGTGGTAGCCGACGCCCTCGTCGCCGAAGGCGGTGAAGGTGAAGGGCTCGGCACGGTCGGGCGCGGTGGTGAAGGTGCCGAGCGTGCCGAGGAGGTGCGGCTGGGCGGGGTCGAAGCCCGCGTGGCCGACGCCGTAGTAGTAGGTCCGGCCGGGGCGCAGGTGGGTGAGCCTGGCGTGCAGGTAGTACTGGGTGTGGTCGCCGCTCGCGCCCACGCCGGCCGGGGTGTACAGGGTGCGGACCTCGGCGTCGATCTTGCGGGAGAGGTCCCAGGGGTGGGCGCCGATGCGGATGTAGGGCTTGGCGACCGCGGCCGGCACCTGCCAGGAGACGGTCATCTCGGTGCGCGGGTCGTTGCCGAAGGCGAGGTGTCGGCCGAAGGGGGCGACGAGCGCGCCGTCGACCTTCTCCGCCGAGGCCGGGGCGGAGGTCCGCTGCGCCGGGGCGGCGGCCTGGGCGACGCCGGGCACGAAGGCGCCGCCCGCGACGGCACCGAGGGTCACGGCGCCGCCTCTGATCATGTTGCGCCGCGAGAACTTGGCGCGAAGGTACTCGTGCTGCTCGGCCATGGTCATCTTCTCGGCGAGCCGCTCGGGTACGCCCATACGTGGAGTGTCCATGGCTCCAGAAGTTGCTCCGGGCAATCGACGGGACACAAGACGCCAGCTGGACAGCCCGCAAACAGCACACCATGAGAGCTTCAACAAGGCCTTGCCCGATATCGGGCAGGATTCTTGCGAATCGTCTTCCGGTACCCCAGGATCAACGGGTGCACGACGAACTCGTTGATCATTTGACGCGGTCGACCCCCCTGAACCGGGGTGAGGCGCTGCGGGTGATCCAGGACGTTCTCGCCTATTTCGACGAGACGACCCAGGAGTTCGTCCGCCGCCGCCACCGCGAGCTCCAGGCCCAGGGCCTGGTGAACGAGTCGATCTTCGAACGGATCGAGGCGGACCTGAAATATCGCGCGGTCGCGCCGCCGGAGCTCACGCTCAGGCAGCTCCGCCGCATCGTCTATGGCTGAGGGAATCTACCTGTATGTGCGGAATCGTCGGATACATCGGCAGGCGTGATGTGACCCCGCTGCTCCTCGAAGGCCTTCAGCGCCTGGAGTACCGCGGTTACGACTCGGCGGGCATAGTCGTGACCTCCCCGAAGTCGGCCGGCCTGAAGATGGTCAAGGCGAAGGGGCGGGTCCGCGACCTGGAGGCGAAGGTCCCCAAGCGCTTCGCCGGCACCACGGGTATCGCCCACACCCGCTGGGCCACGCACGGCGCCCCCTCCGACGAGAACGCGCACCCGCACATGTCCGCCGACAGCAAGGTCGCGGTCGTCCACAACGGCATCATCGACAACGCCTCCGACCTGCGCAAGAAGCTGGAGGCCGACGGCGTCGAGTTCCTCTCCGAGACCGACACCGAGGTCCTCACGCACCTCGTCGCCCGCTCCCAGCAGGAGAAGCTGGAGGACAAGGTCCGCGAGGCGCTGCGCGTCATCGAGGGCACCTACGGCATCGCCGTGATGCACGCCGACTTCCCCGACCGCATCGTGGTGGCGCGAAACGGCTCCCCCGTCGTGCTCGGCATCGGCGAGAAGGAGATGTTCGTCGCCTCGGACATCGCCGCCCTGGTCACCCACACCCGCCAGATCGTCACGCTGGACGACGGCGAGATGGCCACGCTCAAGGCCGACGACTTCCGGACGTACACCACCGAGGGCACCCGGACGACGTCCGAGCCGACCACCGTCGAGTGGGAGGCCGCGTCGTACGACATGGGCGGCCACGACACGTACATGCACAAGGAGATCCACGAGCAGGTCGAGGCCGTGGACCGCGTGCTGCGCGGCCGTATCGACGACCGGTTCTCGACGGTCCACCTCGGCGGCCTGAACCTGGACGCCCGCGACGCGCGCGCCGTGCGCCGCGTGAAGATCCTCGGCTGCGGCACCTCGTACCACGCGGGCATGATCGGCGCGCAGATGATCGAGGAGCTGGCCCGTATCCCCGCGGACGCCGAGCCGGCCTCCGAGTTCCGCTACCGCAACGCGGTCGTCGACCCCGACACCCTGTACATCGCGGTCTCCCAGTCCGGTGAGACGTACGACGTCCTCGCCGCCGTGCAGGAGCTCAAGCGCAAGGGCGCGCGGGTCCTCGGCGTGGTCAACGTCGTCGGTTCGGCGATCGCCCGCGAGGCGGACGGCGGCATGTACGTGCACGCGGGCCCCGAGGTCTGCGTCGTCTCGACGAAGTGCTTCACCAACACCACCGTCGCCTTCGCGCTGCTCGCCCTGCACCTCGGCCGTACCCGCGACCTGTCGGTCCGCGACGGCAAGCGGATCATCGAGGGCCTGCGCAAACTCCCCGCCCAGATCGCCGAGATCCTGGAGCAGGAGGACGAGATCAAGAAGCTGGCCGCGGAGTACGCCGAGGCCCGCTCGATGCTCTTCATCGGCCGCGTCCGGGGCTACCCGGTGGCCCGTGAGGCCTCCCTGAAGCTCAAGGAGGTCTCGTACATCCACGCCGAGGCGTACCCGGCCTCCGAGCTCAAGCACGGTCCGCTGGCGCTCATCGAGCCGGCGCTCCCCACCGTCGCGATCGTCCCCGACGACGACCTGCTGGAGAAGAACCGCGCCGCCCTGGAGGAGATCAAGGCCCGCAGCGGCCAGATCCTCGCCGTCGCGCACCGGCACCAGGAGAAGGCCGACCAGACGATCGTCGTCCCGAAGAACGAGGACGAGCTCGACCCGATCCTGATGGGCATCCCGCTCCAGCTCCTCGCGTACCACACGGCGCTGGCGCTCGGCCGGGACATCGACAAGCCGCGCAACCTCGCCAAGTCGGTCACCGTCGAGTAGTCACCACCGGGCGGCGGTCCGCCGCCCCTTCGTCGCCACGCAACTCCCTTGCCGGCGGCCGGACATGAACGGTCCCCGTGCGCACCACCCGCGCACGGGGACCGTTCTTCGAGGGGCCGGAGCCGCCCAATACCCCGGCCCGCGCCGGGGTCAGCCGGTGGCCGTCACCCCCCGGCCGGCGGCGCGTCGCGGAACTGCGGTGGGCCAGTGGGCGAGAGCCGCGGTGGCCGCGTACCAGGCGACCGCGCCGGCCGCGACGGCGAACCAGCCGCCGGCCTTGCCCAGGCCGGTGCTGTCCGCGAAACGGCCGACGGCGAGAAGCAGCAGGGAGACGAAGAACAGTCCGTAGGTGCCCTGGCCGAGGGTGTCCCCGCCCGCGAGGGCGAGCGAGAGCACGACGAGCGCGAAGAGCAGCAGGAAGAGTCCCGCCGCGTTGTCGGAGACCTGGCCGCCGGCCGAGACGGCCCAGGTGAACCAGAGGGCGCCGAGTCCCGTGAAGGCCGTGCCGTCGGCCGTGTCACGGTCGCGGAAGGCGAGCAGACCGGCGACGAACAGCGCGACGCCGCCTACGTAGTGGGCCAGTGACACGGCGTCGGCCGCCGTCACCCCGTCGATCAAGTCGGTGTACCCGAGGCCGAAGGCCAGCAGGGTCACGCCGAGCGCGAGTCTTCCTACGATGGTGGTGGTGCTTCCCGCAGAGACGTCGTTGTCCACGGCGGGCTCCCTTCATGCCTGTGCAGTTGTGCTGCGCCATACCGGTCGCCGCGTAGGACCGGCGTCCCGTATATGCCCTTCACAAAGGCACAAACACCTCTACGCGCCGGTAGGTTCACTCACCGCACAGAGAACACCGCCGGTCGCGCGCGGCGCGGCCGGACCGCCCCGTAAGGGACGGGGCGTCAGGGAATGACGATGACAGGGCGCTTGGCGCGCTTGGCGAGCCGTCCCGCGACCGAGCCGAAGATGCGCCCGACGATGCCGTGCGTGGAGCCCACGACTATCGCGTCCGCCTCGTACTCCCGGCCCACTTCCTCGAGTTCGTGGCAGATGTCTCCGCCCCGCTCGACCAGGATCCAGGGCACCTCGGAGAGGTATTCGGCGCAGGCGAGTTCGAGACCCAGCACCTCGGTGCGGTGGTCCGGGACGTCGACGAAGACAGGCGGCTCGCAGCCCGCCCACACCGTGGTGGGCAGCCGGTTGGCCACATGGACGATGATCAGGCCTGAGCCCGAGCGGTGCGCCATCCCGATCGCGTAGGCGAGGGCACGCTCGCTGGACGTCGAGCCGTCGAAACCGACGACGACGCCGTGCTTGAAGGCGGGATCGCAGGAGTGGCGGAGTTCTTCCGCCGCCAGGGGCTCGGCCGCCGTGGGATCGGCGAGCGGGCGCTTGCGGTCCGCGGGATCGAAGAATTCGTGACCGGCCATGGGTGTCTCGGCGTTTGGATCCTCGTGGTGGGGACGACAACGAACGGCAGAGCTGTGTCTGGGAAACATCTTCCCAACCCCATACCCCCAAGGGTACGGCGGCACGCCTCCTCTGCCCAGATCCCGCGCGCCTTACGCGGCATTCCAGGGAGCATGCACGAGAGGGTGCCCGTAACGCAATGGTTGCTGCCCTGTACAGGTGGTTTGCGCTGAGCCCCCGGTGAATTTGCACGGAACTCCCGGGAACCGGGAGTTCCGCCGGCGGACGGGACCGGGCGGCCCCCTTCCGGACACTCGCCCCGCGGGCCGGGCAGTGACCGGCGCGTCGAACACGCGTTGAACCGGTCGCAGCCGCCGCGGAGAAGGCACGCCACGGAGATCACATGCCGTGCGGAGCGCGGAGAACACCGGAGCACCAGGGAGCAGAACGTGTCCGGACCCGACACCGCCCCCCGCTCCTCCACACCCTTCGCACCCTCCGCCCCGCCGGCCCGCCCCGCCCGTTCCACCTCGCCCGCGGCGCACCCCGGAGCCCGACCCGGATCACACCCCGGATCGCGATCGGGAACATGCTCCGGTTCACGCCCCCCGGCTCCTCCCGCGCCGGACGCGGTGGGCGACGTGGTCCGCTGGGCGGCCTTCAGCTGCGTCCTGGTCCCGGCGGTTCTCCTCTGGTACGGCAGCTCGCTCGCCGACGCGGCCGGTACGGCACTGGGCCTCGCGGCCGTGACAGGGGTCTGTGTGATCCTGCTGCGCCAGTCCGAGCGGGGGGCGGCGCTCCTGGCCGACGAGCGGCGGAGCGTGTCGCGCCCCCGTCGACGAGCCCCGCGACAGCGCGGACGGCACGGGAGGACCGGCACGGGGAGCACGGGAGCCACGGGGCACGGGAGCGAAGCGGGCCCGAGGGTCGTCCCATGGGGCGCAAGCGGCACGGGAGTTCACCGAGGCGCTCGTCACACTGGGAGGAACGAGTCGGTCGACTGACCGGTTTGCGCGTACACCTACGCTTCTTTTCAGCCAACTTCCGGCAGTGGCGCATCCCTTGCTCGAACGACCCCCCAACCCCCGTTCGACCTGCACCTAAAGGGGTACGGAGGCCGCGCGCACCCTATGTGGATTGGCCACTGCCACGAGGCGCACTTCCCTGCGGCGCCCACGAGTGCAACGCTTCGTGATCGAATGCTTCACGCCAAGTTGCCATGTCGACATTCTACGGAGTACCGAACTGGTCACCCTGGCGTGACGGGACACAGTAGATTCGATCTTGTCTTACGGCGGGGGACTCGTGCAGGACCGAGGGGAAACGTGCAGGAGCGACACAACCGAGGAGCCGCGACCACCGAGGGGGGCTTAGCAGGATGAGCCACGACTCCACTGCCGCGCCGGAAACCGCGGCCCGGAAACTGTCCGGGCGACGCCGCAAGGAGATCGTCGCGGTGCTGCTGTTCAGCGGCGGCCCCATTTTCGAGAGTTCCATTCCGTTGTCGGTGTTCGGGATTGACCGCCAGGACGCCGGCGTGCCGCGCTACCGCCTTTTGGTGTGTGCCGGCGAGGATGGCCCGCTGCGGACCACAGGGGGCCTGGAACTCACCGCACCACATGGCCTGGAAGCGATCTCCAGGGCAGGCACGGTCGTCGTGCCCGCCTGGCGGTCGATCACCTCGCCACCACCGGAGGAGGCGCTCGACGCACTGCGCCGTGCCCATGAGGAAGGCGCCCGCATAGTCGGGCTGTGCACCGGCGCCTTCGTGCTCGCCGCGGCCGGCTTACTGGACGGCCGTCCGGCGACCACCCACTGGATGTACGCGCCGACGCTGGCCAAACGCTATCCGTCGGTGCACGTCGACCCCCGCGAGCTCTTCGTGGACGACGGCGACGTCCTGACATCGGCGGGTACGGCGGCCGGAATCGATCTCTGTCTCCACATCGTGCGGACGGACCACGGCAACGAGGCGGCCGGCGCGCTCGCCCGGCGTCTGGTGGTCCCGCCGCGGCGCAGCGGAGGCCAGGAGCGCTATCTCGACCGGTCACTGCCGGAAGAGATCGGCGCCGACCCCCTCGCGGAGGTCGTCGCCTGGGCGCTGGAGCATCTCCACGAGCAGTTCGACGTCGAGACGCTGGCGGCTCGCGCCTACATGAGCCGCCGCACCTTCGACCGCCGGTTCCGCTCGCTCACCGGAAGCGCTCCCCTGCAGTGGCTGATCACTCAGCGCGTCCTGCAGGCGCAGCGCCTCCTGGAGACGTCCGACTACTCGGTGGACGAGGTCGCGGGCCGCTGCGGCTTCCGTTCGCCGGTCGCGCTGCGGGGCCACTTCCGGCGGCAGCTGGGTTCGTCCCCGGCCGCGTACCGGGCGGCGTACCGCGCCCGCAGGCCACAGGCCGAGCGGAACGCGGATCCGGACGGCCCTTCGGGTCCGGTCGGACCGCCGACGTCGCTGCACCAGGAGCACTCGGGCCCGGTCCCGATGCAGACCCGCCGCACCGCGGTGGCCGGCCTGGGCGCGGCGGCGGCGCTCTCCGCGGAGGCGATGCGGGAACGGGCGGAGCTGTACGCCACGGGCAGGCCGAGCCTGCCCGGACAGCGCAGCGCGCCATAGGTCCGGCGGCAGCCGGCAGGACACGCGGGGCCCGCACCTTCGGGTGCGGGCTCCTTCGTATGCGGACCCCTTCACCCGCGAACCCGGACCCGGTGCGATGCGCCGACCCGGCGGGGCGCACGGGCGGGTCCGCCTGAGGGAGGCTGGCCGTAGGGTGAGACACATGAACGATCGCATGGTGTGGATCGACTGCGAGATGACCGGACTCTCGCTGTCGGATGACGCGCTCATCGAAGTGGCCGCGCTGGTCACCGACTCTGAGCTGAACGTGCTCGGCGAAGGGGTGGACATCGTGATCCGCCCGCCGGACGCGGCCCTGGAGACGATGCCGGACGTGGTGCGCCAGATGCACACGGCCTCCGGCCTGCTGGAGGAGCTCGCCGGGGGTACGACCCTGGCGGACGCCGAGGCGCAGGTCCTCTCCTACGTACGTGAGCACGTCAAGGAGCCGGGCAAGGCCCCGCTCTGCGGGAACTCCGTCGGCACGGACCGCGGTTTCCTGCTGCGCGACATGCCGACGCTGGAGGACTACCTCCACTACCGCATCGTGGACGTGTCCTCCGTCAAGGAGCTGGCCCGCCGCTGGTATCCCCGGGCGTACTTCAACAGCCCGGAGAAGAACGGCAACCACCGCGCCCTGGCCGACATCCGCGAGTCCATCGCCGAGCTCCGCTACTACCGCGAGGCGGTCTTCGTCCCGCAGCCCGGCCCGGACTCGGACACGGCCCGCACCATCGCGGCCAAGCACGTCCTGCCCGCCGAATAGGCCTTTGACGGGGCCCTGACGGGCCCCGGAAAAAGCTGTGCACGAGCACCCCTCGGAACCCTGTACACTTTTTCTCGGCCGGTCAGGGAAGTCCCGAAGACCGGACATGGTGGGTGTAGCTCAGTTGGTAGAGCACCTGGTTGTGGTCCAGGTGGCCGCGGGTTCAAGTCCCGTCACTCACCCTGAGTGATCAGCCGGTGACCTGTTGAACAGGTCACCGGCTGATTGCGTTCCCGGACCCTGCGGCCCGTACGCTCCCCTGGTGTCCCACCCCACGAAGCCCCTCGCCACCACCCGGCTCGATCTCCTCCCGTTGCGGACCGAGCACGCCGAGGAGATGGCCGCGGTGCTGGCCGATCCGGCGTTGCACGCGTTCATCGGCGGGGCGCCGGACACTCCACAGGCACTGCGGGCCCGCTACGAGCGCCTCGTCGCGGGTTCGCCGGATCCGGACGTCCTCTGGTGCAACTGGGTGCTGCGGGAACGGGCCCTGGGCTGCCTGGTGGGGACGGTGCAGGCGACTGTCTCGGAAGAGACCGCGGAGGTCGCCTGGGTCGTGGGCACGCCCTGGCAGGGCCGGGGATACGCGGTGGAGGCGGCGAGGTCACTGGTCCGGCACGCGGTCCGGGCGTTCCCCGTCCGCACGGTCGTGGCCCATGTGCACCCCGCTCACCACGCCTCGGCCGCCGTCGCCGCGGCCGCGGGACTCACCGCGACCGCGGAACTCCAGGACGGCGAGGTCCGCTGGGAGCTGACGGTACGACGATGACCTCACCCGGTTCCGGGGCGGACGGCGAGGTCCGTCCACGAGGAGCTGACGGTACGACGGTGACCCCGCCCGGTCCAGGGCATGACGCCGAGGACCCGGAACGGTCCGGCGGACGGCACCCCTGAGCGCCGTCCGGCGTCGCGGGGCCGCCCCGTGCGGCATCCCGAGGGCGCCCTCCGGGCGAAGCCGCCCCGAAGGCGGGCCATGAGGGCCGCCCCTCGCGCGCCTCAGGACGAGGCCCGCACCACCAGTTCCGCGGGCAGCACCAGTTGACGCTTCTCCAGCCCCCGGGAGGCCACGGGCCGGCGGTCCGCGATCTCTCCGAGCAGGAGGTCGATCATGGCCCGGCCCATCTCCTCGATGGGCTGGCGGACGCTGGTCAGGGGCGGATCCATGTGACGGGCTATGGCGGAGTCGTCGTAGCCGATGAGCGCCACGTCGTCCGGGATGCGCCGGCCGCTCTCGCGCAGCACCTGCCGGGCACCCGCCGCCATGACGTCGGAGCCGGCGAAGACCGCGTCGAGGTCGGGGAAGCGCTCCAGCAGCAGGGTCATGGCGCGCCGGCCCCCTTCCTCGGTGAAGTCGCCGGGGACGATCAGCCGGTCGTCCACCTCGCGGCCCGCGTCCCGCAGACCCTGGCGGTAGCCGTCGACGCGCCGCTGGGCGCCGTAGACGTCCATGCGGCCGGCGAGGTGGCCGATTCTGCCGCGGCCCCGGGAGACGAGATGTTCCACGGCCGCGCGCCCGCCGCCGTAGTTGTCGGAGTCCACCGACGGAAGCGTCTCCTCCGCCGAGCGCCGGCCGCTGATCACGGCCGGGATCTCCAACTGGGAGAGCAGGTCGGGGAGCGGGTCGTCGGCGTGCACCGAGACCAGCAGGACGCCGTCCACGCGGTGCGCCGCGAGGTACTGGGCCAGGCGCTGCCGCTCCCGGTCGCTGCCCGCGAATATCAACAGCAACTGCATCTCGGTCTCGGAGAGTTCGGCACCGACACCGCGCAGCATGTCCGAGAAGTACGGTTCCGCGAAGAAACGCGTCTCCGGTTCGGGGACGACCAGGGCGATCGCGTCCGTGCGGTTGGCCGCGAGGGCGCGGGCCGCCGTGTTCGGAACATATCCGAGCTCCGCGACCGCCGCCTCGACCGCGGCCCGGGTCGCGTCACTGACCCGCGGGGAACCGTTGATCACCCGGGAGACCGTGCCACGGCCCACTCCCGCGCGCGCGGCCACCTCTTCGAGGGTCGGCCGCCCACCACCGCGGCCCCGCGCTCCGTGGACTGCCATGGCCTCCGCCTCCCGTTGAAACCAAGTTGGCCTGGAATCTAACAGCCTCGCCGGGCGAGGCTCGCGTCACTGGGCCGCAGCCCAGGAGGCGTCTCCTCGCGAAACCGCCGCCCTTCAGGCACCGGACGCACCATGAGACGCTTCCGGCCATGTGGCGGAATGACATCTTCAGCTAACAGGCCGATAACTGAACGCATCTCTCCGCTCCCCCACCCTTGACACCCCCGCCGGAACCGACGACTCTTCAACACATCACCTGTGGGAGCGCTCCCACAGTACCTGACACATACACATCCCGCACGTTCCCCGCCCGAGCCGCAGCGAGAAACAACGGGCGCCACCAATGCAGTTGGCCGGGGGGTCGGCACGTCAGGCAACAGGAGGACGCAATGCGCACGAGTACCCGCCGGTCCCGCAGGCTGGGGGCCATCGCGGTCGTCGCCGCGCTGGCTACGGGACTGCTGGCCGGCTGTTCCAGCGACCCGGACGACAGCTCGTCGGACGACAACGGTGGAAGCGGCAAGGGCAAGACGACCCTGACCGTAGGCACGTTCGGCGTCTTCGGCTACAAGCAGGCCGGCCTCTACGACGAGTACACGAAGCTGCACCCCGACATCACGATCAAGGAGAACGTCACCACCCGTACCGACGTCTACTGGCCCAAGACGCTCACGCGTCTCCAGGCCGGCTCCGGGACCGACGACATCCAGGCGATCGAGGTCGGCAACGTCACCGAGGCCGTCCAGACCCAGGCCGACAAGTTCGTCGACCTCGGCAAGGAGGTCGACAAGTCGCAGTTCCTGCCCTGGAAGGTGGCCCAGGCCACCACCAAGGACGGCAAGACCATCGCGCTCGGCACCGACATCGGCCCGATGGCGATCTGCTACCGCAAGGACCTCTTCGAGAAGGCCGGTCTGGAGACCGACCGCGCCAAGCTCGCCGAGCAGTGGAAGGGCGACTGGGCGAAGTACGTCGCGCTGGGCAAGGACTACATGAAGAAGGCGCCCAGCGGCACCAAGTTCGTGGACTCCGCCTCCTCGGTCTACAACGCGGCCCTCGGCGGCGAGAGCGAGCGGTACTACGACAAGGACGGCAACGTCATCTGGGACAAGTCCACGGGCGTGAAGAAGTCCTGGAACGCCGCGATGACCGTGGCGACCAGCAACATGTCGGCGAAGCTGAAGCAGTTCGACCCGACGTGGGACCAGGGCTTCGCCAAGGGCTCGTTCGCGACCGTGGCCTGCCCCGCCTGGATGATGGGCTACATCCAGGAGAAGTCCGGCGACTCCGGCAAGGGCAAGTGGGACGTGGCCGCCGCGCCGACCGCGGCCAACTGGGGCGGCTCGTTCATCGGTGTGCCGGTGGCGGGCAAGCACCAGAAGGAGGCCATCGCGCTGGCCAAGTGGCTGACCGCGCCCGAGCAGCAGGCGAAGGTCTTCGCCAAGCAGGCGAGCTTCCCGTCGACCCCGTCGGCCTACTCGACCCTGACGCCGGCCGCCGCCACCACGGAGTACTTCTCCAACGCGCCGATCACGCAGATCTTCGGCGACTCGGCGAAGACCATCCCGGTCCAGTACTTCGGTACCAAGGACCAGCCGATCAACACCGCGATCTCCGACGTCGGCATCCTCCAGGTCGAGCAGAAGGGCAAGTCCCCCGACCAGGGCTGGAACGCGGCAAAGGCTGAGATCAAGGACGTGCTCGGCCAGTGACCAGCTCCAAGCAGGCTCTCGCGCACCCCGCGACGAGCGCCGACGCCGCGCCCGGCTCTCAGCCGGGCGCGGCCCGGGGCGCTCAGGGTCGCGGTACGCCGCCGCAGGACCCGGGGTCCTGGCGCAGCCGGATGTACCGCTGGGACATGAAGGCGTCGCCGTACGCATTCATCGCCCCCTTCTTCATCGTCTTCGGGGCCTTCGGGCTCGTACCGCTGCTCTACACGGCCTGGTACTCGCTGCACAATGTGCAGCTTTCCGGTCTCGACCACCAGACCTGGGCCGGTCTGGACAACTACAAGAACCTGCTGTCCTCGGAGTTCTTCTGGAACGCCCTGGGGAACACCTTCACCATCGGTGTGATCTCCACGGTGCCGCAGCTCCTGATGGCGATCGGCATCGCCCACCTGCTCAACTACCGGCTCCGCGGCTCGACCGTGTGGCGGGTCGTGATGCTCACCCCGTACGCCACCTCGGTGGCGGCGGCGACGCTGGTCTTCACGCTGCTGTACTCGTGGGACGGCGGCATGATCAACTGGCTGCTGCACTTCGTCGGGGTGGACCCGATCAACTGGCGCGAGTCCGACTGGGGCGGTCAGTTCGCCGTCTCCTCGATCGTGATCTGGCGCTGGACCGGCTACAACGCGCTGATCTATCTCGCGGCGATGCAGGCGATCCCCACGGACCTGTACGAGTCGGCCGCCCTCGACGGCGCCGGCCGCTGGCAGCAGTTCCGCCACGTGACGATCCCCATGCTGCGGCCGACGATCCTGTTCACGGTCGTCGTGTCCACGATCGGCGCGACCCAGCTCTTCGGTGAACCGCTCCTGTTCGGCGGGGTCAGCGGCTCGAAGGGCGGCTCCGCGCACCAGTACCAGACGCTCGGCCTGTACATGTACGACCAGGGCTGGAACATCGGCAACCTCGGCAAGGCGTCGGCAATCGCATGGACGATGTTCCTGATCCTGCTGATCATCGCCGCGATCAACCTGCTGATCACCCGACGGCTGAGGAAATCCCAATGACCACGACCGAACTGACTGCCCCTCAGGCGGAGACGAAGACGACCACGGACGGCCGCCCCGGACGCCGCAGGGTGCTCGGCGCGGGCAAGCAGCTCCACGCGGGTCCGGTCACCTATGTCGTCCTGACCGTCTTCGCGCTGGTCTCGCTCGCGCCGCTGGTCTGGACGGCCATGGCGGCCTCACGCAACAACGAGCGGCTGGCTCAGTCACCGCCGCCGCTGTGGTTCGGCGGGAACCTGTTCAAGAACCTCGAGGCCGCGTGGGAGCAGGCCGGGCTCGGCACCGCGATGGTCAACTCCACGATCGTCGCCGGGACCATCACCGTCGGCACGGTCGTGTTCTCCACGCTCGCCGGATTCGCCTTCGCCAAGCTGCGGTTCAAGTTCTCCGGACTTCTGCTGCTGCTGACCATCGGCACGATGATGATCCCGCCGCAGCTCGCCGTCGTACCGCTGTATCTGTGGATGAGCGACCTGGGCTGGTCCAACCAGCTCCAGACGGTCATCCTGCCCACCCTGGTGAGCGCCTTCGGTACGTTCTTCATGCGGCAGTATCTGTTGCAGGCCCTGCCCTCCGAGCTCATCGAGGCGGCGCGGGTCGACGGCGCGAACAGTCTGCGCGTGGTGTGGCACGTCGTCTTCCCGGCGGCGCGCCCGGCGATGGCGGTGCTCGGCCTGCTGACGTTCGTGATGGCCTGGAACGACTTCCTGTGGCCGATCATCGCCCTGAACCAGCAGGAGCCGACCGTGCAGGTCGCCCTCAACGCGCTGGGCACCGGCTACATCCCCGACCAGGCCGTGATCATGGCGGGCGCGCTGCTCGGCACCCTGCCGCTGCTCATCGCCTTCCTCCTGTTCGGCAAGCAGATCGTGGGCGGGATCATGCAGGGCGCGATCAAGGGCTGACCGCCCTTCCAGGGGCCGGGTCACCGCCGCCTCGGCCCCTTTGTCCCGCCTCTCCTTCCCCACCTCCAACTCGTCGGTCTTCACGACCCCCTTGGGAGCGCTTCCATGCCTGAGTCCGCAACTTCCGTGACTTTTCCTCCGGCCTTCCTCTGGGGTGCGGCGACCTCCGCCTACCAGATCGAGGGTGCGGTGCGGGAGGACGGCCGCACGCCGTCGATCTGGGACACCTTCAGCCATACACCTGGCAAGACGGCCGGCGGCGAGCACGGTGACATCGCTGTCGACCACTACCACCGCTACCGCGACGACGTGGCCATGATGGCGGACCTCGGACTGGGCGCGTACCGCTTCTCCGTCTCCTGGTCGCGGGTGCAGCCCACCGGCCGTGGCCCCGCCGTCCAGCGCGGCCTGGACTTCTACCGGCGTCTGGTCGACGAGCTGCTGTCGCACGGCATCAAGCCGGCCGTCACCCTCTACCACTGGGACCTGCCGCAGGAGCTGGAGGACGCGGGCGGCTGGCCCGAGCGCGAGACGGCGCTGCGCTTCGCGGAGTACGCGCAGATCGTGGGCGAGGCGCTGGGTGACCGCGTCGAGCAGTGGATCACGCTGAACGAGCCCTGGTGCAGCGCCTTCCTGGGCTACGGCTCCGGTGTGCACGCCCCCGGCCGGACGGACCCGGCGGCGGCGCTGCGCGCGGCTCACCACCTGAACCTCGCGCACGGGCTCGGCACGTCGGCGCTCCGTTCCGTCATGCCGTCCCGCAACTCGGTCGCGGTGAGCCTCAACTCCTGCCCGATCCGGCCCCTTTCGCAGGACCCGGCGGATCTGGCCGCGGTCCAGCGCATCGACGACCTGGCCAACGGCGTCTTCCACGGCCCGATGCTGCACGGCGCCTACCCGGAGACCCTGATCACGGCCACCCGATCGATCACCGACTGGCCGCACGTCCAGGACGGGGATCTCGCGCTGATCCACCAGCCGCTGGACGCCCTCGGCCTCAACTACTACACCCCGACGCTGGTTTCGGCCTCCACCGCTGCCACCGACGGTCCGCGTGCGGACGGCCACGGCTCCAGCTCGCACTCCCCCTGGCCGGGCGCGGACGACGTCACGTTCCACCAGACCCCGGGCGAGCGCACGGAGATGGGCTGGACGATCGAACCGCAGGGACTGCACGACCTGATCATGCGGTACACCCGCGAGGCTCCGGGCCTTCCCTTGTACATCACGGAGAACGGCGCGGCCTACGACGACAAGCCGGACCCGGAGGGCCGCGTCCATGACCCCGAGCGAGTCTCCTACCTGCACGGCCACCTGTCCGCCGTGCACCGCGCGATCGCCGACGGGGCGGACGTCCGCGGCTACTACCTGTGGTCCCTGATGGACAACTTCGAGTGGGCCTACGGCTACGAGAAGCGCTTCGGCGCGGTCTACGTGGACTACGCGACCCAGGTCCGCACCCCGAAGACGAGCGCCCACTGGTACAGCCAGGCGGCCCGCACGGGAACGCTGGCCCCGGTGACGCCCGCCGAGTAGGCCGGCGCCCGAAAGACACGGGGGACACGGGAGACACGGGGCGCGACACCCGAGGGGGTGCCGCGCCCCGGCATGTTCCGGGGGCCTCCAAGCACGTTCGTGGGACGTCCAGGCACGTTCGCGGGACGTCCAGGACGCGGCTAGCGGATGAGTCCCGCGACGATCGTGGTCAGGGTGCGCTCGACCACCGCGTCGCGCTGGTCCGGGGGCAGGAGGGCCAGCGGGCCGTCGAGGATGAGCAGGGACAGGCCGTGCACGGTCGCCCAGGCGGCCGCCTCGGCGGCGGGGCGGTTCTCCGGTCGCATCCGGCCCGTCACGACCAGCGCGTCGAGGGTGTCGGAGAGTTCCCTGAACGCGGCGAACTCGGCCCCGGCGTCCGGTGCTTCGATGCCGGTGAAGTCGTGTTCCGCCGCCGCCTCGGTGCGGCAGAAGGCGGTGCGGTAGAGGCCGGGGTGCTCGATCGCGAAGCGGACGTAGCCGCGCCCGACGGCCTCGGTCCTGCGCACCGCCGCCTCGCCCGGGTCGTCGGACGCGGGCAGAGCGCGTACGGCCTCCATCATCGAGGCGGCGAGGGCCTGCTGGCCGTGGATCTTCACTTCCTCCAGCAGTTCCCCCTGGCCCCCGAAGTGGCGGTAGGCGGCGGTGGGCGACACCCCGACACTGCGGGCGGCCTCCCGCAGCACGACCCGCTCCGGGCCGCCCTCCGTCGCGAGTTCGACCGCGGCCTCGATCAGGGCGTTGCGCAGGTCGCCGTGGTGGTACCGGGACCGGCCGCCCGTCCGCGTGCGGGCACCCGCTGTCCGCCGGTCGTCCGCGCCCGCGTCGCCGCCGGTGTCCGCCGCGCCGTCCGTGATCGATTCCATGACTCCATCCTGCCCGAATCGGTGGTTCCACCCGCACCCCCGTTCCGGTCCTCCGGCCTGCCCCTCTCCCTACCCCGCGCTTCGAAGTTGACGCCGTTAACATCCTATGCCATCGTCGATGTTAACGGCGTAAACATTCGGAGGCGATCACCGTGTTCGACCGCATCGCACAACTGGCCCTCCATCGGAGCCGGCTTCTGCTCGCCCTCGCCGCGGTGGCCGTCGTCGCCATGGCCGCTGTCGGACTCGGAGCGTTCGGCAAGCTCCAGAGCGGCGGTTTCGAGGATCCGAGCGCACCCTCGGCCCGCGCGCAGACCCTCATCGACCAGAAGTTCGGCGGCGAGAGCAACCTCGTCCTGCTCGCCCGGTCCGACGACGGCGGGGCCATCGGCTCCCCCGCCGCCGACCGCGCCGGGCGCGACCTGACCTCCCGGCTCAAGAACGAGCCCGCCCTGTCGAACGTGATCTCGTACTGGGACACCGGCGCCTCCGCGCTGACCTCCCGGGACGGCAAGCAGGCCCTCGTACTGGCGCACGTCAAGGGCGACGACACCCAGCGGGGCGACAACGCCTCGGCGGTCATCGGCCGGTACACCGGCGACCGGAACGGGCTCACCGTGCAGGCAGGTGGTGAGGCCGCGGTCGGCGACGAGGTGCCCACCCAGGTCGCCAAGGACCTGGCGGTGGCCGAGGCCATCGCCGTACCGCTGATCCTCGTCCTGCTGGTGATCGCCTTCGGCAGTTTCGTCGCGGCGCTGCTGCCGCTGGTCATCGGGCTGATCGCGATCGTCGGCACCTTCGCCGAGCTCTATGTCCTGGGCAGCCTCACCAGCGTGTCGGTGTTCTCGATCAACCTCACCACCGCGCTGGGCCTGGGCCTCGGCATCGACTACGCCCTGCTCATGATCAGCCGGTTCCGTGAACACCTCGCGGAGGGCGCCGAGGTCCCCGACGCCCTGCGGCACACGGTCCGCACCGCGGGACGCACCATCACCTTCTCCGCCGCGACCGTCGCCGCCGCACTCGCCGCGCTGCTGGTCTTCCCGCAGTTCTTCCTCCGCTCCTTCGCCTACGCGGGCATCGGCGTGGTGGCCATCGCCGCCCTGAGCGCGCTGCTGGTCATGCCGGCCGTGCTCGCCCTGCTGGGCCACCGCGTCAACAAGGGCCGGCTGCCCTGGGCGAAGACGGTCCGCAGCGCCGAGGCCCCGCTCTGGGCCAGGCTCTCCCGCACGGTGATGCGCAGGCCCGCCCTGACCGCGCTCCCGGTCCTGGCCGTCCTGCTGCTCGCGGCCTCCCCGCTGCTCGGCGTCGTCTTCGGCACACCCGACGAACGGGTCCTGCCCGAGAGCGCGCAGAGCCGGCAGGTCGCCACCGCCGTCCAGCACGACTTCACCGGCAGCGACGAGTCGGCGGTGCAGATCGTGACGACGGGCCCGGTGTCACCGGGCGCGCTGAGCACGTACGCGACCACGCTGTCGCGGCTCGACGGCGCGGCCCGCGTCGAGACCTCCGCCGGCACCTACACCGACGGCCGTTCCGGTCCGCCCGGACCGGCCGCCGCCTCGCTCGGCCGCCCCGACGCCCAGCGGATCAGCGTCGTCACGGACCTCACCCCGAAGTCGGACCGGGCCCAGGGACTGGTCAAGGCCGTACGGGCGGTCGACGCGCCCGGCGGGACCGAGGCGCTGGTCGGCGGCACGGACGCCCGGCTGGTCGACTCCAAGTCCTCGATCGCGGACCGGCTCCCGGCCGCCATCGGCCTGGTGGCCGGCAGCACCTTCCTGATCCTGTTCCTCTTCACCGGAAGCGTGGTCCAGCCCCTGCGGGCCCTGGTCCTGAACGCCGTCAGTCTCACCGCGGCCATCGGTGTCATGGTGTGGATCTTCCAGGACGGTCATCTGTCCTCCCTGTTCGGCTTCACGCCACAGCCGATGGACACCTCGATGACCGTGCTGATGTTCTGCATCGCCTTCGGTCTGTCCATGGACTACGAGGTGTTCGTGACCAGCCGTATCAAGGAACTCCACGACGCGGGCGCCGACACCGGGACCGCGGTCACCAGCGGGCTCTCGCACACCGGCCGGATCGTGACCATGGCCGCCGGGCTGCTCGCGGTGAGCTTCTTCGCCTTCGGCACGTCTCACGTCAGCTTCATCCAGATGTTCGGCCTCGGCAGCGGTCTGGCGATCCTGATCGACGCGGTGGCCGTACGGGGTGTGCTCGTCCCGGCCGCCATGCGGCTGCTGGGCCCCGCGGCCTGGTACGCGCCGAAGCCCCTGCGCGCGCTGCACGGACGGCTCGGACTCAGCGAGGGTTCGCCCCCCTCGGACGCCTCCGCCGCCTCTCCCGGGCGGTCACCCGCGAAGGTCTGACCGTCCCAGTTCGAACCAGGTCGCCTTGCCCCGCCCCGGCCCGTGCCCGCACACGCCCCAGGCGTCGGCGCTCCTGGAGATCAGCTGTATCCCCCGGCCTCCCTCCTCATCGGGGCCGGGGGTACGGCAGTCGGGACGGCCCGGGGCCTCGTCGTGCACGAGGACACGCAGGCGGCGGGGGCCCGCCCAGCCGGCGTGCAGCGTGACCGGGGCCGAACAGCCCTGACCAGTACAGGCGTTGACAGCATTGGTGACGGCCTCGGAGGTCAGCAGCACCGCGATGTCGGTGAGTTCGGGCCGGTGCGACGCGGCGAGGAGGGTACGGACGGTCTCCCGGGCGGTGCGCACCCAGACGGAGAGCGGCGGAAAGACGAGGGAGACGTCGGTGGGGCGCGGGGGGTCCTCCATCGGAAGGGCTCCTTCACATTGCGCGCGACCGTGGTGACCAAGTCCGGGTCCTCAACTCCGTTGAGACCAGGGGTACTTCCTCGGAGCGCGGGGGCGAGGTGGATCGCCTCGACGGTAGGGAAATGTTTTCCCTCGACGCAAGCGTCTCCCGCTTATGTCACCCACGTGAGTGACATGCCGACGGGTCGGCAACTCGCGGGCGCCGAGATCGGCAGACTGCTCCGCGAGGAGGTCGGCCATGGCACCCAGGAGCAACCCGAGCGAGCGCCAGCGCAGGCTCGGTGCGGAGCTGCGCAGACTACGCGTCCGCGCCGGGCTCTCGGGCGAGCGCGCGGCAGCCATCCTCGACGCCGACCGTGCTCGCGTCAGCAACATCGAGACCGGACGCATCGACGTCTCGCGCAACCGCCTGCACAAGGTGCTCCAGGAGTACGGCTGTCCGCCCGGACCCTACTTCGACGGGCTGATGGCGATGGCCCAGGAGAACGGCAGGGGATGGTGGGACGAGTTCAACGACACGATCGGCCCGGCGGCCCGGGACCTGGCCGAACTGGAATCCCGGTCGACGGTGCTGCGGACGCACGAGCCGCTCGTGATCCCGGGGATGCTCCAGACCGAGGAGTACGCCCGAGCGGTGCTGGAAGCCACCGAGAAGGACCGCCGACGCGCCCACCGCTACGCGGAGTTCCGCCTGGCCCGCCAGCGCGTGCTCACCGGCGAGTCGCCCGTGATGTACCGGGCCGTCGTCCACGAAGCCGCGCTGCACACCCAGGTAGGGGGCGCGGCGGTCATGCGGCGCCAGCTGCTGCGCCTCATGGAGATGTCGCGGCTGCCCAACCTGACCGTGCAGGTGTACCCGTTCGAGGCGGGGATCTACGCGGCCCACACCCAGTCGTTCGTCCTCTACGGAAGCGCCGCACCCGAACTGGAGACGGTCTACCTGGAGCACCCGACGAACTCCCTCTTTCTCCGGGACGTGAGCCATCTCGATGAGTACACAAAAATGTTCGAACGGCTGTCAGAGCTGGCGCTGGCGCCGGTCGACCCCGAGTCGGCCCCGGAGTCGCACGCGTCACGCGACTCCCTGAGCCTGATCCAGCACGTCATGTACGCCCTGTGAAAGGAACCCCTCATGCCCCGACCGGTCTGGCAGAAGTCCTCGTTCAGCACGGGCGGCGAAGGCAACTGCGTGGAACTGGCGCCGGCGGTGTCCGGTCACATCCACCTCCGCGAGAGCGACCAGCCGTACGACATCGCCACGGCCGCGCCCCACGCCCTGGCCGGTCTGCTCCACGCGCTCAAGGACGACTCCTGGGGGCCGCCTCGGAGCCGGTGAGGAGAAAAGGGCCTGGGCCGCGTCCGGAAGATCACCGGACACCGCCCAGGCCCTTTTCGTGGTCCGACTACGACGCCCCGGCCGGGTGGGGGGTGGAGAAGTCCGGCCGGGGCGCGCAACCCCCGTTCTCGCGATGGCTACTTGAGAGCGGCGAACGCCTTGGAGAAGGCGCCGTCGCTCTGGACGATGGAGCTGCAGACCGCGTCCGCCGTGTTCTTGGCACCGCCGGCGCACTGCTTGTCACGGGTGGCGGACCACATCGACAGCCAGCCGATGCCCTTGGACTGAGCGAAGGTCACGAGCTGCGAGGCGTCGTCGACCTTGAAGATCTCCGAGGCCACGTCGTTGACGCCGATCATCGGGGTGATGGCGACCGTCTTCCACGCGGCACTGTCGGAGAGGCCGAGGACGCTCTTGATCTGCGCCTGCGTGGCCGTGGCGGCCTGCTGGGCGAGGTCGCCCATGTCACCGCTGAACGCGGGGCCGTAGTCCATCGCCATGATGTTCACGGTGTTGATCTTCACGCCGTTGGACTTGGCGTCGGAGAGCAGGTTGACGCCGTCCTGGGTGAGGCCCTGGGGCAGGACCGGCAGGGTGAAGGAGACGTCCAGGCCCGGGTGCTGCTGCTGGAGCTTGGCGATGGCCTTCGCGCGCTTGGAGTTCGCGGCCGTGTCGGGCAGCGCGCCGCCCTCGACGTCGAAGTCGACCTTCGTGAGCTTGTAGGCGTCCACGGCCTTGCCGTACGCGGCCGCCAGCGCGTCGGCCGAGGAGCAGGTGGTGGCCAGCTCCGAGCCGGAGGCCCCGCCGAAGGAGACCCTGACGTCGCCGCCCTTGGCGCGCAGCGCGCCGATCTGCGCCGCCACCGCGTCACTGGCGAGGTCGCTCACGCCGCCCCACTTCGGCGTACAGCCGCCGCCGTCGGTGACGAACGCGAGGTTGTAGTTCTTCACTCCGGTGGCGTCGGCCGCCTTGAGCAGGTCGAAGGCCGGGAAGAGAGAGGTGTCGACGTAGGGCGCGAAGCCCGCGGTCGTCGTGGTGCCGCCGCCCGAGCTCTGGGTGGGGGACGGGGTGGCGGTGGCGGTGGCGGTGGCCGTCGGCTTCGGGGTCGCGGTCTGCGTCGCGCTCGCGGTCGGGGTGGGCGCGGCCGTGGGGGTCGCGGTCTGCGTGGGGCGGCCGCTCGGTTCGGGCGTCGCTCCGTCCACCGAGCACTTGGTGCCGTCGATGACACAGCCCGTCGGGTTCGCGGTGCCGTTCACGACGAAGCCGACGGTGACGGACTCGCCGGCCGCCAGACCGTCCTTGTCCCAGGACGGCGGCGTCACGGTGACGTGCTGCCCGCTCACCGACGAGGTCGCGTCCCACAGCGAGCTGAGCCTGGAGCCCGAGGGCAGGTCGAACTCCAGCTTCCAGTCGGGCTTCCGCTGGCCCGTGTCGTTGGAGACGACGTACTGCCCGGTGTACCCCGTGGACCACTCGCTGGTCCTGGTGTAGGCGGCGCCGACGCTCGACGCGTTCGCGATGCCGGTGAACACGAGGGCGCCACCGCCGGCCACGGCCGCCGCGACGATGCCGCCTATCGCCTTGTTCCTGCCACTGACCTTGCGCCGGTGCGTGCTGCTCATCGCGTGTGCCTGCCTTCGCGGAATCACGGGGGTTCGCTGGGGGTCGTCCCAGGGAGGTGCGGGCATCACGCTAGCGATCCGGAATCGGTCAAACCGATTGTTCCGGACGGCGGTTGAGGATCTTAGGGTCCGCTTAAGGAAGGCATCGGGAGGCGTTAAAGGTCGAGACCAATGTGAGCGGTTTGGCACGTGCCGGCTGCCTGCTCGGAGCAGGCCCCCCAGGCGTACTCAGCGCAGAACACGGATCCCGCTCGGCGCAGGCCGCGGGCCTGGGAAGCGCAAGGCACGGGCCTGGGAGCACAGGGCGCTGGGCGGCGCGGCGCGACGCGACATGTTGCCGCCGGCCCGGCCCCCTCAACGCAGAACGCCGACCGCGCAGCGCAACGCGGGAGTCCCGCTCGGTGCAACGGGCAAGTCCCGCTCAGCGGGGTACGCGGGCCCACTCGGAGCACCAGGTCGCCCATGGCGTGTCAGCGCACGCCCACGCCGCGCCTTCGGCGCCGTACGCTGCCGCGGTGTCCGCTGCGGACCGGCGCCCTGCCGTCCAGCTGGATCCAGATGCGCACCTCGGTTCCGCCCAGCACGGAGGAACCGATCCGTACGTCCCCGCCCGTCGACTCCGCGAGCCGCCGCACGATGTCGAGGCCGAGGCCCGTCGACCCGTCGTTGCCCGAGCCCCGTCCGCGGGCCATCGCCGCCTCCGGATCCACGATTCCGGCGCCCGCGTCCGACACCAGCACGATCACGGCGTCCTCCGCGTTGTGCACGTCGACCGCGAAGGCCGTGCCCTCGGGGGTGTGCCGGAAGACGTTGCCGAGGAGGGCGTCGAGCGCGGCGGCGAGATCGGCGCGGGCCACGGGTATGCGGCACGGCCGGTCCACGCCGGCCACCCGCACCTTGCGTCCCTCGTCCTCCGCGAGCGCCGACCAGAAGTCCATGCGCTCACGGACGACCTCGGAGGCGTCGCACCCGGCTCCGGCTCCGATCGCCGCGGTCTGCGGCTTGGCCTCCCGGGCCGTCCTGATGATCGTGTCGACCTCGCGCTCCAGTTGCTCGACGGCGGCCCGGGTCTGCTCGGCGGCCGGCCCGTCGCCGAGCGAGGCGGTGTTGAGCCGGAGCACGGTCAGCGGGGTACGCAGGCGGTGCGAGAGGTCGGCGGCGAGTTCTCTTTCGTTGGCGAGCAGTTGGACGACCTGGTCGGCCATGGAGTTGAAGGCGACGGCGGCCTGCCGCAGTTCGGTCGGCCCTTCCTCCGGCACGCGGGAGCCCAGCTTCCCCTCGCCCAGCTCGTGCGCGCTCTCGGCGAGGCGCTGCGCGGGCTGCACCATCCGCACGCCCAGCCGGTCGGCGACCGCGACCGAGCCGACGATGAGGGCGGCTCCGACCCCAGCGAGGACCGCCCAGGCCGTGCCGACGCCGTTGCTGACCTCGGCCTCGGGGACGTACACCTCGATGACCGCGATCTCGCCGGAGCTGAGCGCGACGGGCTGGAGCAGCGTGGAGCCGCCGGGCACCTCCGCGATGGAGGCCCGGCCCAGCCGCCGGGTCATGACGATGTCCTTGGCGACGGCACGCCGCTCGCCGATCTCGACGGCCGGCTTGCCGTCGGCGGCGGGGATGTGCACGGCCATCTGCGCGTCCGATCCGGCGGAGGCGACCACGCGCTCCAGCTCGTCCCGGTCGGTGGTGATGGAGAGCGCGGGCGCGATGGCGGCGGCCTGCCGCTCGGCGTTCGAGAACGCCCGGTCGCGCGCCATCTCCTTGATCACCAGGCCGAGCGGGACCGCGAAGGCGACGACGACCATCGTCGTCACCGCCACGCACACCTTGACCAGTGCCCACCTCACAGCGGACGCTCCGCTCTCGGCGGCTCCAGCTTCACGCCGACGCCCCGCAGGGTGTGGAGATAGCGCGGGCGTGCCGCCGTCTCCCCCAGTTTCCGGCGCAGCCACGAGAGATGGACGTCTATGGTCTGGTCGTCGCCGTAGGCCTGCTGCCACACCTCGGCGAGCAGTTCCTTGCGCGGTACGACGACACCGGGGCGGCCGGCCAGGAAGGCGAGCAGGTCGAACTCGCGCCGGGTCAGGTCGAGTCGTACGCCTTCCAGTTCCGCCTGGCGGCGCAGCGGGTCGATGGCGAGCCCGCCGACGCGGATGACCGTCGACACGGGGGCCTCTCCCACGGTGGCGCGCGAACGGCGCAGCACCGCCGCCATCCGCGCGGACAGGTGCTCGACCGAGAACGGCTTGGTCAGATAGTCGTCCGCGCCGGCGTTCAGGAGTCGGACGATCTCCGTCTCGTCGTCCCGCGCGGTGGCGATGATCACCGGGACGTCGGTGATCCCGCGCAGCATCTTCAGTGCCTCGGACCCGTCCAGATCGGGCAGTCCGAGATCGAGGATCACGACGTCGAAGGAGAAATGGGCGACCTCGCGCAGCGCCTCCAGGGCGGTGCCGACGCTGCGCACGATGTGCGCGGCCTCGGTCAGATGCCGGATGAGCGCCGAGCGTACGAACTGATCGTCCTCGACGACGAGCACACTTGCCATGGGCGGCACCGTACGCCATCCGGGCGCGGCCGTCCGGAGCCTGTGGACAACCCTCGTGCGGCACTTGTGGACAATCCCGGACCGTTCCCCGGGACATTCCGGATCTTGGCAGGGCCGGGAGACACCCGTGGTGCTCGTGGTGCAGTATGGCCGCGATGCGCAGAGGACTCGTACACGTACTCGCGTGGTCGCTCGCCACGGGCGCGGCGGTCACGCTGTCGTGGTGGGGTGTCCACACCGTCATGACGGGGACGGCCTACGACCCGCCGCGGGCCCTGCCCATCACGGCGGCCGGCGCGACGACGCGGGAGACGGGACCGCCGGCGTCCTCGACCCGGCGGACCGAGCCGTCCAGGAGCGCGCCGAGCAGTCCGTCCACGAGCCCGAGGCCGAGCGCGGCACCCTCGAAGTCCGCGCCGGAGAGCGGCAGTCCGTCTTCTGCCGCCCCTGCCCCGACGGCCTCCCCGACCTCCTCCGGACAGGTCAAGAGCTACGACTCCGACGGCGGCCGGGTGGTCTTCGACATCGCCGCCACCTACGGGACGCTGGTGTCCGCGACGCCGAACACCGGCTGGTCGATGCAGGTGTGGAAGTTCGACACCTATATCCGCGTGGAGTTCACCTCTGGCGCCGACCGGGTGTCGGTGTTCTGCGACTGGCACGACGGGCCGCCGCATGTCGACATCGGGACGTACTGACCCGACGGACGTGCCGGGTGGCGCGCGGGCGGCCTGAGCGGGCGAGCGGGAGTACGTGACCGGCCGGCGAGCAGGCGAGCGGGAGTACGCGACCTCCTGACGAGCCGGTGGACGTGTCGGCGCCGCCGTCCAGGGCGCGCTGACGCCGGGTCAGCGGAACACGGACGGCGGCGGTGCCGGTGAGGCGACCGCCACCGCGTCCGTGACCGGTGCCGCGCCGCCCGTGAAGTCCAGGAGTTCCCTGCCGTGTTCGACCCGGGCGGGATGCGGGTCGGAGGCGGCGCGGCGGGTCAGTTCGGCGATGGGCAGGGGCAGGCCGGAGGCGACGAGGACGGCGTTCCCGA
Organism: Streptomyces sp. NBC_00659; assembly: GCF_036226925.1. Taxonomy (NCBI): domain Bacteria; kingdom Bacillati; phylum Actinomycetota; class Actinomycetes; order Kitasatosporales; family Streptomycetaceae; genus Streptomyces; species Streptomyces sp. NBC_00659. The sequence continues at coordinate 3,817,848 of NZ_CP109031.1, forward strand.
AGCGTTTGCCGCGCAGCACCGTCGGGTCGGCGACCAGGGCGAGCTCGGGGAAGACGGAGGCGACGGTGGCGATCTGGCCGCGGAGGTGCGCGAGCGGGGGTCCGTCGGCGAGGTTCGCGGCGTAGACCCCGGAGTCCTTCACGGCCCGGCGGACCTCCGTGACGAACTCGGCGGACGTCAGGTGGGCCGGGGTGCGCGCACCGCTGAAGACATCGGCGATGACCAGGTCCGCCCAGCCGTCGGGCACCTTGGCGAGGCCTTCCCGCGCGTCCACGGAACGCACCCTGATCCGGGCGTTCGGGTCCAGTGGCAGTTCGCGGCGCACCAGTTGGACGAGGGCCGCGTCGCGCTCGACGACCTGCTGGGTGGACCGGGGGCGGGTGGCGGCGGTGTAGCGGGCCAGGCTGAGGGCGCCGCCGCCGAGGTGGACGACCTGCACGGGCCTGCCGGGCGGGGCGACGAGGTCGATGACATGGCCGAGGCGGCGCTGGTACTCGAAGCTCAGGTACGCGGGATCGTCGAGGTCGACGTGGGACTGCGGGGCTCCGTCGATGAGCAGGGTCCAGCCGCGGGCCCGGTCGCGGTCGGGCAGCAGCTCGGCGAGCCCGCCGTCGACGGCCTCGACGACCGCCTCGGCCGGCCCGCGCCGTCCGCCCCGTCCGGTGTCACGGCCGTCGTCCGCCCGCTGTTTCCTCGCCCTTGCCATCTGGCCATTATCGGGGCGCGGGGGCGGGTCGGCTCAGCGACCGGTCCCCGGGGTGCGCGCCCGCTCACCGGCAGCCGTCGGCCGCCTCGATCAGCCGCGCGGCCTCGCCCAGCGCGGCCCGCAGCACCGCCGGATCGGTCGCGAGGTCCGCGTCGCCGGGCGGGAGCAGCCAGTCCGAGCCCTCGACCGGAGGCTCGGGGGCCGGCCGCAGGCCGCGGCCGTCGGTCTGCGTACAGGTGCTGCCGGGCACGTCCCAGGCGTCGGCGGTGCCGGGCGGCACCAGGAAGCCGAGGGTGTCGCGGCCGCCGTCGTGCAGGACGGGCCCCACGAGGTCGGCCGCGCCCCGGCGCAGGATGTCGACCGCTTCCAGTCCCTGGCGGGCCGGAACGGTCACCAGGTCGCACTCGGCGGCCGGCCCCGGCGGGACGCCGTGCTCCGGGGACGGCCTGTGCTGTGCGGTCGACGGCGGCGTACGGAACTCGATGCTCTGCGTGATCTGCATCCCGGCCTCCAACGGAACCCCTCCTCATGACGAGTGGGTCGGGAGTTCGGGCGGCTCCCGGTCCACCCGGTTCAACGCGCCAGGACGTCAACGGCTACGGCGGGACTCCGCCACAAAGGATGGCAGTTCATGGCAGATCGTGGATGAGATATCCGGTTTGTAGCTAAACCCAGCGTGGCGGCGTTGTCACAGCAGGTACGTTCTTGCCCCGCCGGAAGCAGGCACCTACCGGGCACAACCCGGTCAAGTCAGCCTCGGTTCCGGCGTGGTTCACGGTTCGCAAGAGAGGGCCCGGCCATGGCGTCGTCATCGGTGACCTCGTCCCCGTCCCCCCGGCCACCACGGCCGAATCTCGCCTTCCGGAGGCTGCGCGGCCAGCGCTCCCCGGGCGAGTTCGCCGCGCTGGTGCGGAGGGCCGCGCGCGAGATCGGCGAGCGGGTCAGCTGCGACGCGCGCTACATCGGGCGCGTCGAGGCGGGAGAGATCCGCTGTCCCAACTACGCGTACGAGCGGGTGTTCCTGCACATGTTTCCCGGCCGCACGCTGACCGACCTCGGTTTCACGCCCCGCTCATGGGTACGCGGACGCGGGGCGCGCGACACCGAGCCACCTCTCGCGCACTCCACGAACCTCCCGCACGTCCCGCACGAGGATGAGACGGACGGGGCGCACGAGACGTATGAGACGTCGGGTCCGCTCCACGTCCCGGCTCCGTACGGCCCGCGCACCGCGCACCACACGGACAGCCCGCACGATCCGTACAGCCCGCACGATCCGTACGACCCGCACCACTTGTGCGATCCGTACGACCCGTACGACAAACGCGATCAGAACCACGAGGAGAGCGACGTGCAGCGTCGCGCATTCATGACCGGAGGCACCGCCACGGTGGCGGCCTCACTGGGACCCTTCGCGGGCGCCTTCGGCGGCACCGCCGGGGCCTGCGAACGACGCGTCCACCGGGCGGGTACGTCCGAGGCGGGAGCCCTCGAAGAGGCCGTCCGCAGAATCCGGCTGCTCGACGACAGACACGGGGCCGACGGGCTCTACCGACGCGCGGCGGCACCCCTGCGCACGGCCTACGAACTGCTCGACGCGGGCACCACCCGGCAGACGACCGCAGACCGGCTGTACTCCGGAGCCGGCGAACTGGCCATCTCGGTGGGCTGGCTGGCACACGACTCCGGGCGCTTCGACGACGCGCGCTCGCACTACGCGGAAGCCCTCGCGACCGCCCGGATGGCGGGCGACTCGGGCCTGGAGGCCCACGCCTTCTGCAACACGGCGTTCCTCGCCCGCGACGCGGGACGCCCGCGCGAGGCCGTACGCGCGGCCCAGGCCGCCCAGCGCGCCGCACGCACCCTCGGATCCCCCCGGCTGCTCTCCCTGCTCGCGCTGCGCGAGGCCGGCGGCTGGGCCGGGCTCGCCGACCGCCGGGGATGCGAGCAGGCGATGGCCCGCGCACAGGCCCTCTACGGACGCGGCCCCTCGGAGACCGACCCCGAGTGGATGACCTTCTACGGAGAGGCCGAGCTGGAAGGGCTCGAGGCGCAGTGCTGGTCGACGCTGGGCGACTGGACCCGGGCCGCCCGCCACGCACGCCGCGCCGCCCGCCTGCAGGACCCGCACTTCACCCGCAACATCGCCCTCTACACCGCCGAACTCGCCGACGACCTCGCCCGCGGCGGCCGCCCCGACGAGGCCGCCGTCGCCGGTCTGCGCGTCCTGGACCTGCTGAACGAGGTCCAGTCCTCCCGCATCCAGACCATGCTGGCGGCGACGGCCCGCGTGCTGCTGCCGCACCGCCGGGCCTCGGGAGTCTCGGCGTTCCTCGACCGGCACGCGAGCCTGCCCCGCACGGCGTGAGGGCGGCCGGGGGCGCCGGTCAGGCGTTCAGGTGCCCGCAGTCGTTCCACACCTCGATCGCGGGTTCCCCGTAGGCCCAGCCGAGCACCGACAAAGAGGTCGGGTTGAGGCGGATACGGGCCGCGAAGTCCAGCGGAAGGCCCAGCCAGCGGGCGCCTATGGAACGCAGGATGTGGCCGTGGGCGAAGACCAGCACATCGCGGTCCTCGGAGCGGGCCCACGAGACGACCTCGTCCGCGCGCGCGGTGACCTGCTCCAGGGTCTCCCCCTCGGGAACCCCGTCGCGCCAGATGAACCAGCCGGGGCGGATGTCCTGTATCCCGGCCGGGGTCATGCCCTCGTAGGCGCCGTAGTCCCACTCCATGAGCGCGTCCCAGGCCGTCGCCCGCTCCCCGAAGCCGGCGAGTCCGCACGTCTCGCTCGCGCGCGAGAGCGGGCTGGTCCGCACCTCGGCGGCGGGCAGCGAGTCGAACGGTGACCGGTGGAGCCGCTCGCCCAGCAGCTTGGCTCCCCGCCGCCCCTCCTCCAGGAGGGGGATGTCGGTCCTGCCGGTGTGCTTTCCGGACAGCGACCATTCGGTCTGTCCGTGCCGGGCCAGCAGGATGCGCGGTGCCATGAAGAGGAGCCTTTCCGTGACGGGCGGCACGGACGAGAGGGTCGGCTCACCCGTGGACGACTGAGGAGTGGGTCACTCCATCATCGCTCACGTCCGCTCCGGGCAACCCGGAGGGCGATCTCCGCGTCTTTGACATCCGGGGCGCCCCTTCGGGGCATTCACGCACACCGTAAAATCCCCGGGTGGCCACGGACCGGGTCACCACGAACGAACAAGCACGAGCAGTTGGGGGAGGGCGATCGGATGCCGCAGACCGATGCACCGCGTACCGAAGCGGCACCGCGCGCCCGGCCGGGCCGGTGGGACGCCCTGCGCGCGTCCGCCGCGTCGCAGGCCCGTCTGCGCTGGTGGACCGAGGTCCCGCTGATCCTGCTCGTGTACGCGGCGTACACCGCTGGCCGGCTGCTCGCCCGGGGCAACACCTCCGGCGCGATAGACCACGGCCTGGAGATCCTGCGTATCGAGAAGGCCCTCCACCTCAACGCCGAACATCCGCTGAACCGGCTGTTCACGCGGGAGGCCTGGCTCGGTGTGCCCGCCGACTTCGGGTACGCGTCGCTGCACTACGTGGTGACGCCGGCGATCCTGATATGGCTCTTCCGCTCCCGGTCCGTGCGCTACCGCGCGGCCCGCACCTGGCTGTGGACCTCCACGTTCATCGGTCTGATCGGCTTCACCCTGCTGCCGACCTGCCCGCCCCGGCTGCTGTCGCCCGAGCACGGCTTCGTCGACACGATGGCCCAGTACAGCGATTACGGCTGGTGGGGCGGCGAGGCGAGTGCGCCACGCGGCATGGGCGGGATGACGAACCAGTACGCGGCGATGCCGAGCCTGCACGTCGGCTGGGCGCTGTGGTGCGGGGTGATGCTGTGGCGTCACGGCCGTACTCCCGCCGCCAAGGTCGCCGCCGTCGTCTATCCGCTGTTCACCACGATCGTCGTGATGGGCACGGCCAACCACTACTTCCTGGACGCCGTCGCGGGCGTCGCCGTGATGGGGGCCGGCCTGCTGCTGACCCCGTTCGTGATGCGGGCGGCGGACCGTGTGCGGACGCTGCTGAACGTCGTCGTCCCGTGGGGCAAGGGTGCCTCGGGGGGCGAGGGTTCCGCGATTGTCAGTGCGGGGTGCCAGACTTCCCCGGGTGAACGAATTCCCCGACAGCGCGAGCCCCGTCCCGGGCCGGGAGCCGAGCCGGATTCCGCCGCCACGGACGCGGGAGACAGCGCTGCGACAGCAGCTCGCTGAGCTGCGCGGTCCGGACATCGCGCCGAAGGCTCTGGACGCGCGGGCCCTCGCGGCGCTCGCCGCCAACCCCGGGTGCGACCGGCGCGCCCTGCTGGACGGTGTGGGCGTCGACAAGGCGAAGCTGGCCGGTGCGCTCGGCGCGCCGTCCGCGTTCGGGATGTCGCAGTTCGCCTTCATGCGGGGCAACGCGTTCGAGGCGCGGGTCAAGGCCGACGGCGGCGCCGAGCTGCTGCGGCTGGTGCACGAGAAGCTGGACCCCGGGGCCGCGCCGCCCGGCGCCGGTGCCGTGCCCGACCTGAGCGCGATCGGCCCCGAGGGACGCACGGAACGCACGGCACGGGCGTTGCGCGAGGCCACCGGGACCGGCGCCTGGACCCTGCTCGACCACCCCATGCTCGCCCTGGACGTGGCGGGCTCCCCCGCCTTCCTGGAGCCGGACGCCGTGGTCGTGCATCCCGACGGGGACTGGACGGTCGTCGAGATCAAGTCGTTCCCGATGCTCGACGGCTCGGCCGACCCCGCCAAGGTGGGCGCCGCCGCCCGGCAGTCCGCGGTGTACGTCCTGGCCCTGGAGGAGGTCGCGGCCGGTCTCGAGCCCGCTCCCGAGGTCCACCACCGTGTCCTGCTGGTCTGCCCGAAGGACTTCTCCAACCTCCCGGCCGCCTCGGCCGTCGACGTGCGCAAGCAGCGCGCGGTCACCCGCCGCCAGCTCGCCCGGCTCACCCGGGTCGAGGACATCGCGGCCGCCCTCCCCGAGGGCACCTGCTTCTCCCCCGGCCTTCCCGCCGAGGAACTGATCACGGCCGTCGAGGCGGTCCCCGCCACCTACGCCCCCGAGTGCCTGTCCGCCTGCGAGCTGGCCTTCCACTGCCGGGCCCGCTCGCGCGCGGAGGGCGCGGTGACCTCGCTCGGCCGCTCGCTGCGCGCGGAGCTCGGCGCTCTGACGACCGTCCCGGACGTCCTGGCCGCGGCGCGCGGGAAGGCGGGCGACCCCGAGGACCCCGCCGTCGCGGCCCTCAGGAGAGCGGCGCTGCTGCGGGCGGAGGCCCTGCGCGGGACGGCCGCGCAGACCCCTGCCCGAGCCCGGGAGGCCCGGGTACCGGTCGCGGTGGCGGCGCGGGCCGGCTTGCCGCAAGACCTCGCGGCAGGCCGGAGGGGCTCGGCCGGCGGCCTCCCCGAGGTACACACCGTGCCCGCACCAGGATCCCCGGCCCCGGAGACCGGCGCGCCCAGGGCCGAAGCACACGAAACGCCCGTGCCCACCGGTGCGGGCGCCCCCGAAGCCGCCGCCCCCGGCGACGTCGGCGGCCGGGAGGCGGGCGCATGTCTCTGATCACCGCCCTCGCCCGGCTGGAGGCCGTCGAGAGCGGCCGGGCGCAGCCCGCCGCCACCGTCCTCCACCGCCATCTCGTCGAACGGCCGCTGGTGTTCGTGCCGCTCACCACCGCGGGCGAGGCGGGAGCCCCGCTCGGGGCGCTCGTCGGCACGGACCGGGACGCGCCCCGGCTGCTCGTCGTGCCGCAGCCGCGCGACCGCGACCTGCGTTTCGCCTTCCTCGCCGAACTCGCGGACGTCGTCCTGCCCTACATCGACTCGTTCGCGGATGTCGTCGAGGCGGCCGAGCGCAGCGAGACCGACCCGGAGACCGGCAAGCGCGTCAAGGTCGAGGTCGAGCTGTCCGCGGACGCTCCGCAGCTGATCGTGCCGGGCCGGGCCGGCATCGAGTTCATCCGCCTCCTCGGGCGCTCCACCCGCTTTCGCCGCACCGCCGAGCAGGATCCCGAGACTCCGCATCCTGCGCCTCCCCGGGTGCCGCTGTTCGGGCGCTGGCTGACCCACTTCGGGGAGCGCGCCCGGGTGCCCGGCTCCGCCCTGCTCCTCGCCCTCACCGACGTGCTGTCCCGGCACTGGGCCACCGGTCAGAGCAGCCTGGAGGACCAGCATCTGGGCGCGCTGCTCGCCTGGCTCGATCCTCCGGACGGCGAGCCGGGCGCCGAGGCGGCGGTACGGGCCGAGCTCCAGCGGGACGCGCGCGGTCAGCTCGTCTGCCCGCCCGCCGGACCGGCCACCGACCCCGCCTTCGACAACGAGCTGCTGGCCCCCGCGATCGAACGCTACGACCGTGCGCGTACGGCGCTGGCCGCCGCCGAGGACGGCATCGAGGCGGACGACCGGCTCGGTGAACTCACCGCGGCCGAGCGGAGGATCCGCGACCTGGTCGAGAGCGTCACCCGGCCCACCTGGGACGCGGTCTGGCACGGTCTCGACCTGCTGCGGGCGCTGCCGGAAGGAGCGCACTCCGCCGACCGGTGGACCCGTGACCGCTGGTCGTTCACCGGACACCGCGACCGGGTGGTGGCGGGCGAGCCGCCGCAGCCGCGCCGCGACGACGCGGTCACCGCCGCGAACAAGCTGGCCACCCGGGAGCGGGAGCAGGCCCGGCTGGAGGCGCAGGAGGCTCTCGACGACCCGCTGGTCATGGCCGGCCGGCGGCTCGCCGGAGAGGCGTTCGCCGGAGAGGTCACCGAGGTCGTGACGGCGTACAGCGAAGGCAAGCGGCCGAGCCCCCGCCCGCTGGTGACCGTCCGCACGGACGACCGCCCGCACCTGGGGGAACGGGCCAAGGTGTACCGCTCGCTCGGCGGGAAGCCGCAGGCCGCGGAGTTCGTGGGGTACGACGACGAGGGTGCGGCCGTGGTGCTGCGGATCGTCGACAAGATGGGGCGCGGCAAGGAACCGGAGGCCGGGTCCGTGCCGGAGAACGGGGATGCCGTCTGCTTCACGCTCTTCGAGCACGAGCAGCGCGGCGGTGCCAAGCTGCCCGACCCGGAGGAGACGCCGTGGACGCACGGAGGGCCGCCGGGCGAGCCCGACGCGCTGCCGCTGCCGGACCCGGTGACCGAGGAGGACGTGCTGTGACCGCCGTGTTCGACCCGGGTGCCGAGGCCACCCGCGCCACCGACGCGATCCTGCGCGACACCCTGCACGGCACCGACCGCGGAGTCGTGGTCGACTCCCCGCCGGGCGCCGGCAAGTCGACCCTCGTCGTCCGGGCCGCTCTCGAACTGGCGGCCGCCGGGCGCCCGTTGATGGTCATCGCGCAGACGAACGCCCAGGTCGACGATCTGGTGCTGCGGCTCGCGGAGAAGGCGCCGGACCTGCCCGTGGGCCGGCTGCACAGCAGCGACTCCGACCCGTACGACAAGGCGCTCGACGGCCTGGACCAGGTCCGCAAGTCCGCGAAGGCGGCAGACCTGGCCGGCCTGGACGTCGTCGTCTCGACCGCCGCGAAGTGGGCCCACGTCAAGGGCGTCGAGCCCTGGCGGCACGCCATCGTCGACGAGGCGTACCAGATGCGCTCGGACGCGCTGCTCGCGGTCGCCGGGCTCTTCGAGCGGGCGCTGTTCGTGGGCGACCCGGGGCAGTTGGACCCGTTCGCGATCGTCGGCTCGGAGCAGTGGGCGGGACTGTCCTACGACCCGTCCGCGTCCGCGGTGTCCACGCTGCTCGCGCACAATCCGCAGTTGCCGCAGCACCGGCTGCCGGTGTCCTGGCGGCTGCCCGCGTCGGCCGCGCCCCTGGTGTCGGGCGCCTTCTACCCGTACACGCCGTTCCGCAGCGGCACCGGTCACGGCGACCGGCGGCTGAACTTCGCCGTCCCGTCGGACGGTTCGGGCACCGACCAGGTCATCGACGAGGCGGCCGAGTCCGGTTGGGGGCTGCTGGAACTGCCGGCCCGGCACACTCCGCGCACGGACCCGGAGGCGGTCCACGCGGTGGCCGGGGTCGTACGGCGGCTGCTCGACCGGGGCGGCGCGGCCACGTCGGAGCGGGCGGAGGATCCGGTGCCCCTGACGGCCGACCGGATCGCCGTCGGCACGGCGCACCGCGACCAGGCCGCGGCCGTACGGGCGGCGCTGACCGGTCTCGGCGTCACGGACGTCACCGTGGACACGGCGAACCGGCTCCAGGGACGGGAGTTCGACGTCACCGTCGTCCTGCACCCGCTGTCGGGACGGCCCGACGCCACGGCCTTCCATCTGGAGACCGGACGTCTGTGCGTACTCGCTTCCCGGCACCGGCACGCGTGCATCGTGATCTGCCGGGAAGGAATCACGGAGTTGCTGGACGACCACCCGTCGACCGAGCCCGTACAGCTGGGGGTGACCGTGAAGTTTCCGGATGGCTGGGAGGCCAATCATTCGGTGCTGTCGCATCTGGCGGAACACCGGGTGACCTGGCGGCCCTGAGCCGGCGGGCGGCCCGCTCCGACGGCCCCACGATCCGGCGAGGTCCGGGTCCCGCGGGGGATGCTCGACCCTGCGGGCCCACTTGCGCGGGCGCGAGACAATGGACGGTGGCCCTTTGCCGAGAGGGGCCCCGAACCGTACGAGGAGGAGAAGACATGGCGGAGCCCACGCCGCGTCGGAACGAACCGCGGCTACGCCCCGCGCCCCTGCTCTTCGAGCCCGCGGAAGCCGCCGGGGATCCGGAGCATTTCTTCGACCTGGAGTCGATCGACGATCCGCGCGCGCTCCTTGACCGGTCCACGGAGCTGGCGCACGCGTTTCGCGCCGCCGCCGACCGGGCCGTCGAGTTCCAGGCCATCGCCGCCGCTCAGCTCGCCGATCCGCGCCGTTTCGACCGGCTGACCACCGCCTCGATCGCCGAGCGGGCCGAATGGACCGAGGACTACGCGAAGAAGATGGTCGAGTTCGGCCAGGACCTGCTGCGGGGCACGGAGGGCAACGGACACGGTCACGGAGTGACCGACCCACTCTGACGTGGACACCCGGGACGACCAGGACGCCCGGAACCAGGGCGGTCGAAACCCTGGCGGTCGGGACCAGGGCGGTCGGGCGACCCCGTGAGCGCGGTCGGTCACCCCTCCCTGGCATATGCCAGCCGGGCAAGATACTCCACCTCACCCCTGCCTGTCCCGGTTTCGGGCAACCCTCCGGAACGGGACGCTCACCGCCGGTAGATGTATGCGGCATGAGCAGCACACGGAACCCGCCGAGCAGCAGCCCGCACAGCCCCGGAGCGAGGTCGTCCGAAGGGCTGGACGTCTCCGGTGTCACGGCCGAGGGCGCCGCCTGGCTCGCCTCCGCCGGAACGTATCCGCGCAGCACGCTCGCTCTGTGGCGCGAACGGCCCGACGCCCCGGTCGTCCTGCTCTGCGGCAGCGCGTTCGACGTCGTCAGCGCCTCGGCCCTGTTCGGGCGGCGGATGCTCGACCGGCTCTGGGACGAGGGGCCGGGCTCGGGCCCGGTGGCGGCGTACCGCGGACGGATCCTGCTGTTCGCCGCGCCCGGCACCGCCCAGCGGCTCCCCTCGCTCATGGAGTGGGAGGAGTGGGGCGGGAGGCCGGGCGTCGGGGCGGGGCGGTGCCGGGAGGTTCCTCCGCTGCTCTGCCACGGCACGGGAGACGCGGTCACCGTGCCCCCGCTGACCCCCGGGAGCGACGGACCGGGGGCCGTCCGGACCGATTCCCGCTGGCTGGTCGCCCCCGACACGCAGCGGCCCTGGCTTCCCGGCCCCGAGATCCTGCTCTGGGCGGCCGTGCGGGCGGCCCGCGCGGCGGCGTCGGCTGCGGTACGGATATCGATTTTTCCTCGTGCCGATCAGGATGCTAAGGTCTACGACGTCAGCAGGCGCCGCTAGCTCAGTTGGTTAGAGCAGCTGACTCTTAATCAGCGGGTCCGGGGTTCGAGTCCCTGGCGGCGCACGCCAACGAGAGCGGGATGATTCGCGGAAACGCGAGCGTCCCGCTCTCGTCGTTTCCGCGGTCGCGGAGCCCGCTCAGCCTGTCGTGATCCGCACCGTCCAGGCCCCCGAGGCGGTCCGGTCCTCCACCTGGACCCGGACGTTCGCGCCCGGCACCTCGAAGCTCTCCCCGAGGCGCACCGGGGCGTCCGCGAGCGGCGGGTACACCGAGTCCTCCCAGCAGGACTCGGAGCCGGGGTGCGCGTCGAGGACCTGGACGGGGCCGCTGCCCGACTCGGTCCGGCTGCGGACCCGGTAGACGAGGACGCCCCGCTCGCACGTCGACCTGTCGTTGCCCGCCGGCCCCCTGGCCTCGAAGGCGATCGCGCTGTCCGGGCCCGTCGGGACCACCGCCAGCTTGGTGCCCCGGCCGATGCCGACGGTCTGTGATCCGGGGGGCGCCGCCACACCCACCGCGTTCACGGAGGCGCCCGGCGCGCCCGGACCACGCACGGACGTCCGCAGCCCGCCCGAGGGCACCCGCGGCCCCTGCCACGCCACCCCCGCCCCACTCGTACCGGTCTTCCCGCTCGCCCCGCCCGACGCGGCCGCACCACTCCCCGCCGACGCGGCCGGGCCGGTGGCCAGCACCCCGGTGCCGGCGGCTTCCCGGGCGCTCGCGCCGGCCGAACCGACCGTGGAGTGCGCGGGTCCGGCCTCCAGCGGCTCCAGCGTCAGCCGGGTGGTGCCGGAGCCCAGTACGCACGCCACCTGGTGCGGTTCCAGCCACCCCAGCCGCCACTTGTGCCAGCCGAAGAGGTCGGGGGCGAGGCCGAACTGGCTGCCCATGAGGTCCCAGTCGCCCACATAGGTGTCCCAGTCGCCCTTGCCGTCGGTGGGGCGGTGGTAGAGGTCGGGCAGGTCGAAGACATGGCCGGTCTCGTGCGCGAGGACGAGACGGTCCGGCGGGTGCTTCTCGAAGACCGTGACGACGCGCCGGATGTCCTTGCCGTCCGCGCGCAGAGGTGTGTCCAGGTTGACGACCTTCGTGGCGTCCGAGTCGACGCCCGGAGCGTCCGGGTCCGCGATGAAGTAGACGACGTCGTAGCGCGAGAAGTCGACCCGCGGGTCGGCCACGGCGAGGGCGTCGCGCAGATAGGCGGCACGGTCGCCGGAGTTCCAGTCGCGCTGTATGGCGTACGAGGTGGAGGCGTGCGGCATCTGGATCCAGGCGCGCCGGGGGTGCGGCCGGACCGTGAACTTTCCGTACGAGGCCTGCTCGAAGAAGCGGCTGGTGGCCGGGAAGTAGTCGCCTGTCAGCTCGGCGGGCGTGGTGTGCGGGGTGGAGTCCGGGAAGGACAGGAAGACCATCACGGCGTCGAGGGGGCGGGTGGGACGCACATAGGCGGTGTTCCAGGTGTCGGCGCCCTCCGAGTGGTGCGCCGCTGTCCGCGTCAGGGCGCAGGGCGACGCGAGGGGTTCGGCGAGCGCGTGGCCCGGCCCCAGGGAGGTCGCCGCGAGCGCGGTCATCGAGGTGAACATGGCCGCGGTGCTGCGCCAGCGGGCCGCCCCGTCGCGGGCGGGACCACGCAGGAGCCCGCGAGCGAGAACCCTCAAGGGGAGCGGACGCGGCACGTCGACCTCCGGATGCGGTTGTGGGTCACCGCATCCAGCCTGATTGAATTTGTACTATTTCGCCCTGTTTGTCTGCACCGGAAGAGTGAGTGCCCGAGCGGGTCGACACCCCCGGACATGCACGGAACGTCACGTACGGTCGACGGGACAGGGAACCGTCCGGATAACAGGCAGAAACGATCTGTCAGAACAGGCGGTTGTTCCTGGACACTGGACAGTGGCCGCACCGTTTCGCGGGCAGCCTCTATGATCGGCACACTTTCCTGCACGGACACGGCTTGTGCGGCCGCCCATCACCGGCCGACCGCCCCGAAAGACCCATACGAAGAACGAGTGCACTGCGGGAGCGAGCGGTGAGCGGAACGTCCGAAGGGCCGGCGCCCGCGGGAGACCTCGTCCGGCCGGCCGTCACAGAACGTCACGTCGACACGTCTTCTCGTACGTCCGCCGGAATCTCTCCCGGCCCACCCGCCCCCTCCGTACCCTCCGTACCGTCCGTGGCGCCGGGGCCGCCTTCCGGGACGCCGGCACTCCTGGCGGTTCCCGACGGAACGTCACTCCGTACCTTCCACGCGGCCTTCGCCACCGCGCCCCTCGCGATGGCCGTCGTCGACCGCGAGGGTCTCGTCGTCACCGCCAACGAGGCACTGGGCACGCTGCTCGGCGCCGAGGCGCGGACGTTCACCGGGCGGGCCGCCGCCGACCTGGTGGACCTGGCCTCCGACGCCCGCACCTGGCACGCGTACCGCGAGATGCTGGGCGGCAGCCGGGCCCGGCTGCGCTGCACCCGCCGGCTCAAGCATCCCGACGGCCAGGTGGTCTGGGCGCAGGTCACGATCGCGCCACTGCCCCCGCAGGAGCGGGCGGTGCTGATCTCGGTCACCGACATCGGCGCGCGGCGTGAACTCCAGGCGCGGCTGCGCCACTTGCAGATGCACGACCCGGTGACCCGGCTGCCCAACCGCACCCTGTTCTTCGAACGCCTCTCGGCGGCGCTGGAGGCGGAGGCGTACGAGGAGTGCGGCACCGGCCGGATCGGGCTCTGCTATCTGGACCTGGACGGGTTCAAGGCCGTCAACGACACACTCGGGCACCGGGTCGGGGACCGGCTGCTCGCGGCGGTCGCCGAGCGTCTGACGCGCTGCGCCGAGGAGGCCGGCCTCACGCGGACGGCCAGTCCCCTGGTGGCCCGGCTGGGAGGGGACGAGTTCGCGCTGCTCGTCGAGGACTCCACGGGCACCGACCAGCTCGCGGATCTCGCCGAGTCCGTGCTGAAGTCGCTCCAGGCACCGTTCGACCTGTCGGGGCAGCGGCTGTCCCTGTCGGCGTCGATCGGGGTCGTCGAGCGGCGCGCCACCGGCACCACGGCGACCGGTCTGATGCAGGCCGCGGACACCACGCTGTACTGGGCGAAGGCGGACGGCAAAGGCCGCTGGACGCTCTTCGACCCGGAGCGCAACGCCCACCGCATGACCCGCCAGGCATTGTCGTCCACCCTGCGCGCGGCCGTCGAACGGGGTGAATTCGCCCTGGAGTACCAGCCGTTGGTGGGGATGGAAGACGGCGGTGTGCACGGGGTGGAGGCGCTCGTCCGCTGGAACCACCCGCGATTCGGGATGCTCACGCCGAACCGGTTCATCGGACTGGCCGAGGAGAACGGCTCGATCGTCCAGCTCGGCCGCTGGGTGCTGGCCACCGCCTGCAGCCAGGCGCGCCGTTGGCAGCTCGACCGTCCGGACGCCCCGCCGATCTTCGTCAGCGTCAACGTCGCCGTGCGCCAGGTCTGGGACTCCGACCTGGTGGCGGACGTGGCGAAGATCCTGGCGGAGACCGGACTGGCCCCGCATCTGCTCCAGTTGGAACTGACGGAGTCGGCGGTGATGGGTTCGGCGGGCCGTCCGCTCCAGGCGTTGCAGGCACTCAGCGACATGGGGGTGCGCATCGCCATCGACGATTTCGGCACCGGCTACTCGAACCTCGCCTACCTGAGCAGGCTCCCGGTGTCGGTGCTGAAGCTGGACGGCTCGTTCGTCCGCGGCTTCCAGTACGAGAACGCCGACGGTTCGTCCGCCCACCCCAACCCGGCCGACGAGGTCATCGTCGAGGCGCTCATCCAGCTCGCCCATCGGCTCGGCCTGACGGTCACCGCCGAATGCGTGGAGACCGCCTCGCAGGCGTCACGGCTGCGCGGGATCGGCTGCGACACCGGCCAGGGCTGGCTGTACTCCCGGCCGGTGGCGCCGGAACGCATCTCCGCGCTCCTGATGTCGGCGACCTGCCCTCAGGCCTGAGCGGTCCGCGCCCCCGGCAACCCGTAGGCGTCCGCGATCAGTTCGTACGAGCGCAGCCGTACGTCGCCACCGTGCGCGTTGCCCGTGATCATCAACTCGTCGGCGCCGGTGCGCTTCTGGAGGTCATCGAGGCTGGCGCGCACCTCGTCGGCGGTGCCGTGGATGACGTTGGCGTTCCAGGATCCGACGAACTCCCGCTCCATCGGGCTGAATTCGTAGGCCTCCGCCTCCTCCGGGGTGGGCACGAGTCCGGGACGCCCGGTGCGCAGGCGGACCATGCTCAGCGCGGCCGCCAGCACCTGGCGGCGGGCCTCCTTCTCCTCGTCCGCGGCGAGCGCGGAGACGCCGATGAGGGCGTACGGGGCGTCGAGGACCGCGCTCGGCCGGAAGGACTCGCGGTAGAGGTCGAGCGCCGGGATGGTGTTCTGCGCCGAGAAATGGTGCGCGAAGGCGAACGGCAGGCCGAGGGCCCCGGCGAGGCGGGCGCTGAAGCCGGAGGAGCCGAGCAGCCAGACCGGGGGCCGGTGCGGGGACTGGACGCCGCCCGGTGAGGTCGCCTGGACGGGCCCGGGAACGGCGTGGATCCGGGCGTAGGGGTGGCCGTCGGGGAAGTCGTCGTCCAGGAAGCGGGTGAGCTCCGCGAGCTGTTCGGGGAAGTCGTCGGCGCCCTCGTCGAGGCGCTGGGTGCGGCGCAGCGCGGCGGCCGTCGCGCCGTCCGTGCCCGGGGCCCTGCCGAGACCCAGGTCGATGCGGCGCGGGGCCATCGCCTCGAGGGTGCCGAACTGCTCCGCGATGACCAGCGGGGCGTGGTTGGGGAGCATCACTCCGCCGGAGCCCAGGCGGATGCGGTCCGTGTGGGCGGCCAGGTGGGCGAGGATCACCGCGGGCGAGGAGCTGGCCACGCCGGGCATCGAGTGGTGTTCGGCCACCCAGTAGCGGTGGAATCCGCGGGACTCCGCGAGGCGGGCGATCTCGACGCTGGTGCGCAACGCGTCGGTCGCGGTGCGGCCCGCGCCCACGGTGACCAGGTCCAGTACGGACAGGGGCACGGGGGCGGTGCCCTGTGCCGTACCTCGGATCTCGTCCGTCTCGGCCGTCTCGTCCACCGGGGTGCCTCCTGTTGCGTACGCGATGGTGTCCTCGGCGTAGCAACAGGAGGCTGTCTCCGCTTATTCCCCCGAGGTGGACCGGGGAGCGCCCCGGGGCAGGGCTGGGAAGCTTGGTCTCGCCCCCCGCCCTTGCCCCGGCGGGATCCTTGGCCTCGGAGGGTCTGGATCCTTCGGGGCCGGATCCTCACACCTGGACGATGGGTTCCCTGGTGAAGAGGGTGCCGAGGGCCGGGGCGTTCACGCGGCGGCCCGTCAGGCGCAGGGCCTCCCAGACCGTGACCTGGTTGGCGGTGAGGACCGGTTTGGCGAGCTCCTTCTCCAGGGCCGTGAGATGGGAGGCCGTGTGCAGGGCCGTGTCGGGGAGGAGGATCGCGTCGGCGTCCGGGTGGTCCGCCTCCCGGGCCAGCGCGAGGACCTCGCCGTAGTCCCAGCCGGCGGCCTCGGCGGCGGTGACGGCACCGGAGCCGCGCACCGCGGCCACCTCCGTACCGGTCTCCTTCAGGAACCCCGCGAAGAGCGCGGCCACGTCGTCGGGGTAGGTCGCCCCGATCGCGACCCGCCTCGCCCCGAGCTCCCGCGCCGCGTGGGTGAAGGCGAAGGACGTCGAGGAGGCGGGCAGCCCGGCCGCCCTGGCGAGGCCGCGGACCTGCTCGTGGGCGCCCTGTACCCCGTACACGAAACTGCCGCTCGTGCACGCCCAGACCACGGCCTCCGCGCCGGACAGGCGCAGCTCCTCGACGCCCGCCTCGAGGCGGTGCGCCGAGCCCATTTCGAGGAGCCCGTCCACACTGTGGGCGTCCTCCCCCATGTCCGTGTGGACGACGGTCAGGCGGATGTCGCTGCCGATGAGCTGCTCGATGCGCGGGTAGTCGTCCTCGGCCGAGTGGCCCGGGTAGAGAAATCCGAGTGCGGTCATGCCCAACCTTCCTGTTCTTCGGGAAGTACGGGTCCCCGGCGGGCGGCCTGATCAATCAGCCGCTGACAGGGGCCCACCGCCCGGGTACCCAGTTGGCGCAACGCCGCCCACATCGTCACCTGGTTGGCCGAGATCACCGGTATCCGCAGTTCCGCCTCCGCGAGCGAGGGCAGCGCGCCCGCCCGCGTCATCGCCTCGCACGTCGCCCGCTCCCCGGCGAGCCCGCCGACGAAGCTGCCGGACGTGCACGCGTACGCGACGACCTCGGGCGCGAGCGTGCGGGGCGCGGACCGCGTCGGCGAGCGTCTCGTGCTCGGAGACCAGGCGGGCCAGGGCCAGGCCGACCTCGACGGGCACGAACGGGGTGCGGGTCGGATGCAGGGAGACGTCGACGGGCACCCATCGCCACAGCTCACGGTCGAGGACGGAGTCGAACGGCGCGACGACGCCGACCCCGCGCTGCGGATGCGGACCGCCGAGAAAGGAAACGTCCATGGCAGGCACCGGCCTCGAAGAGGGGAACGGGCGGCAACGGACCGTATGCGAGCCCGTGTTGACGAAGGTAGGTTCGGGTGCGAGCGTGGTCAATCCGCCCATCTCGGACGGCTCGGATCCCATTCGCCCGCACGTCTCCCCGGTCATTTCGCCCCAGGATCTCCCAGAGAAGCGGACTCCCCTTGCGAAACGGTTTCCTCCGATGAACGCCCGTGTGTCCCCCGGCGCGTCCGGCCCGTCGGACCGGGCCACGCTGCTCGTCCTGGACGCCGACCCGCTCCCCCGGCTGGGCCGGCTCACCGGCCGGGTACGGATCGAGCACGCCGACGAGTCCACGCTCGCGGAGCGGCTGCCGCACGCGGACGTGCTGCTCGTGTGGGACTTCACCTCGGGGGCCGTACGCCGTGCCTGGCCGGGCGAGGGGCCCCGGCCGCGCTGGGTGCACACCGCGAGCGCGGGCGTGGACCATCTGATGTGTCCCGAGCTCGCCGCCTCCGACACGGTGGTGACCAACGCGCGCGGCGTCTTCGACCGGCCGATCGCCGAGTACGTGGCCGCTCTCGTCCTCGCCATGGCGAAGGATCTTCCGCGGACCTGGGACCTCCAGCGGCGGCACGAGTGGCGGCACCGCGAGTCGCAGCGGGTGGCCGGGACCCGCGCCTGTGTGGTGGGGTCGGGGCCGATCGGGCGGGCGATCGTGCGCACCCTCAAGGCGCTCGATGTCACCACGGCGCTGGTGGGACGCGTCCCGCGCACCGGGATCCACGGTCCCGGGGAGCTGGACCGGCTGATGGCGCGCGCCGACTGGGTGGTGTCGGCGGCGCCGCTCACCGCGGAGACACGCGGCATGTTCGACGCCCGGCGCTTCGGGATGATGCAGCCCTCGGCCCGCTTCGTCAATGTCGGGCGCGGGCAGCTCGTCGTCGAGGAGGCGCTCGCCGAGGCGCTGTCGAAACGGTGGATCGCGGGCGCGGCCCTCGATGTCTTCCAGCACGAACCGCTCGGCCGCGACAGCCCGTTGTGGAACGTCCCGGGTCTGATCGTGTCGCCGCACATGAGCGGGGACACGGCCGGCTGGCGGGACGAGCTGGGTGAGCAGTTCGTGGAGCTGTACGAGCGCTGGGCGGCGGGCAGGCCGCTGTCGAACGTGGTCGACAAGAAGCGCGGGTACGTGCCCGGACACTGAACCGCCTCGGGAGGCAACGGTCGTTACAAGCCTCGGCCATCGCGTCGAGGCCGTCGACCAGTTGGCCCCGGACGATGCCCGGGGCCCGACCCACGTCTCCGCTTGAGGAGCAGCAGTGCGGGAGCACTCGCGAAGACTCCGCCAGGAGTACGAGAGCGACACTCCAAAACCGTGCCCGCATTCGGCCCAGGGCAGTTCTGCGAAGGTCTTCATCCGCAGGGTCAAGAGCCCCTCGGCCGCACGGGGCCGGAACCGGTCCGCATACAACGCATGGTCTCGGGTAGCCGCGCGGCCATGGCTCCACCACTTGAGAACGCACGTGCGAACACAACGGGAAACGAGAGACATCCGTCCGGGACGACCCGCCGGTCGCTGCTCGCGGGGGTCGCGGCGCTCGGCGCGCTCGGCGCCGCCGGCTGCAGTCGCGTGGCTACGACGTCGTCGAGGGACGGAGGAGATCTCCTCGACCGGCTGAAGGCACAGGGCGTCGTCCGCCTCGGCATCGCGGGCGAGATCCCCTTCGGCTACATCGACCGGGACGGCGAACTGACCGGCGAGGCGCCGGAACTCGCCAAGGCCGTCTTCGAACGGCTGGGCGTCGACCGGGTCCAGCCCGTGCCGACCGAGTTCGGATCCCTCATACCCGGGCTCAACTCCCAGCAGTTCGACGTCGTCTCCGCCGGGATGTACATCAACGCCGAACGCTGCGAACAGGTCATCTTCGCCGACCCGGACTACCGGATGCTCGACGCGTTCATCGTGCGCAAGGGCAACCCGAAGGGGCTGCACGACTACAAGGACGTCGTGGCGAAGAAGGCCAGGTTCGCGACGGGGACCGGCTACGCGGAGATCCAGTACGCGGTCGAGGCCGGGTACAAGGAGAGCGAGATCCTCATCGTGCCCGACCAGGTAGCCGGGCTGAACGCGGTCGAGGCCGGGCGCGCCGACGTGTTCGCGGGGACCGCGCTGACCGTCCGCGAGGTGGTGAGGAAGTCCTCCAGGGCGGAGAGCACGAAGCCCTTCGCGCCGCTGGTCAAGGGCAAACCGCACGTCGACGGCGGCGGCTTCGCGTTCCGTTCGCCGGAGACGAGGCTGAGGGACGCCTTCAACGTCGAGCTGCGGAAGATGAAGGAGAGCGGCGAACTCTTCCGCATCCTGCGGCCGTTCGGCTTCACCAAGGCCGAGATGACCGACATGACCGCGAAGGAGCTGTGCCGCGGATGACATCGGGACTCTGGAAACTCGTCCTCGAAGGGATCTGGGTCACCGTCCAACTGCTGTTCTTCAGCGCCTTGTCGGCCGGAGCCATGTCCTTCCTGGCGGGAATCGCGCGTACGTCGAACCGGTGGGCCGTCCGCTTCCTCACGGGCTTGTACACCGAGGTGTTCCGCGGCACCTCCGCGCTGATCATGATCTTCTGGGTGTACTTCGTACTGCCGCTCGCCTTCGGCTGGCAGCTCGTCCCGCTGTGGGCGGGCACCCTGGCGCTGGGGCTGACGTACGGGGCGTACGGCTCCGAGATCGTGCGCGGCGCGCTGAACGCGGTCGACCCAGCCCAGCGCGAGGGCGGTATCGCGCTCAGCTTCACCCCCGGGCAGCGGATGCGGCTGATCCTGCTGCCGCAGGCGGTACCGGAGATGATCCCTCCCTTCTCCAACCTGCTGGTCGAACTGCTCAAGGGCACGGCACTCGTCTCGGTGATGGGGATGGGTGACCTGACCTTCAGCGCCAACCTGGTGCGGCTCGCCCTCCAGCAGAGCGCGGAGGTCTACACGTACGTCCTGCTCATCTACTTCGTCATCGCCTTCCTGCTCACCCGGCTGATGCGCGGCCTGGAGAAGCGGCTGAAGGCCGGGGTCGGCAGGGCGCCGGACAGCAGCCCGGCCCGCGAGGCGAAGCGGGCCGCGACGACCGGTGCGGGTGCCGGTGCGGGTGCCGCCACGGGCGGAGGTGCCTCATGAGCGCCACTCCCCTCACCTCGGCGCCCCTCGGCGCCACTTGCCTCAACGCCACGCCCCTCATGAAGACGACGATCGGTGGTGCCTCGTGACCTGGGACTGGAACGCCGTCGGCGACTTCATGCCGCACTTCCGGGACGGTCTGCTGGTCACCCTTGAGGCGCTGGCCCTCGGCTCGGTGATCTCGTTCGTTCTCGGCCTGGTGTGGGCACTGCTGATGCGGGCGCCGACGCGCTGGGTGCGCTGGCCGGTCGGGGTGGCCACCGAGTTCGTACGCAACACCCCGCTGCTGGTGCAGCTGTTCTTCCTCTTCTACGTGCTGCCCGAGTGGAACATCACGTTCTCCGCGCCGACCACCGGGGTGATCGCGATCGGGCTGCACTACTCGACGTACACGATGCAGGTCTACCGGGCCGGCATCGAGGGCGTGCCCGCCGGCCAGTGGGAGGCGGCCACGGCGCTCGGCCTGCCCGCGCGGCGCACCTGGACGGCGGTGATCCTGCCGCAGGCGGTCCGCCGTGTGGTGCCGGCGCTCGGCAACTACGTCATCGCGATGCTGAAGGACACCCCGATGCTGATGACGATCACCGTGCTGGAGATGCTGGGCGAGGCGCGGCTGTACTCGCAGCAGCACTTCCAGTTCACGGAGCCGCTCACGGTCATCGGCGTGGCCTTCGTCCTCATTTCCTACCCGGCTTCCCTGCTGCTGCGAGCCCTGGAGCGACGCCTTGTCCGCTGACACGAACGCTGACACGAACACCGGTCCGAACGCCGGACCCGGCATCGAGGCCGGCCCCCTGAAGGACCTCGCCAACCCTCCGGTGGACGGCAGCGAGCTGATCCGCTTCGACAAGGTCACCAAGCGCTTCGGGGACAACACCGTCCTCGACGGGCTCGACTTCCGCGTCGACTCCGGCAAGCACGTCACGCTGATCGGCCCGTCAGGGTCCGGCAAGACGACGATCCTGCGGCTGCTGATGACCCTGGCCCGGCCGGACGAGGGCACGATCACGGTCGCCGGGGACCGGCTGTTCCCCGCGCAGGGGAAGCAGGTCCGCGAGGTCCGCAAGAAGATCGGGATGGTCTTCCAGCAGTTCAACCTGTTCCCGAACATGAGCGTGCTGCGCAACGTCACCGAGGCGCCCGTGACCGTGCTCGGCCTGTCCCGGGACGAGGCCGAGGAACGGGCCCGGGAACTGCTCGACCTGGTCGGTCTCGCGGACAAGTGCGACGAGCGGCCGGGCCGGCTGTCCGGCGGCCAGCAGCAGCGCGTGGCCATCGCCCGCGCGCTGGCGATGCGGCCGCAGATTCTGCTGCTGGACGAGGTGACGTCCGCGCTCGACCCCGAACTCGTCGCGGGCGTCCTCGACGTCCTGCGTGACATCGCTCACACCACGGACATCACGATGCTCTGCGTGACCCACGAGATGAATTTCGCCAGGGACATCTCGGACCAGGTACTCATGTTCGATTCTGGCCATGTCATCGAATCCGGCCCGCCGGAGCGGATCTTCGGCGACCCGGAGCACGAGCGGACCAGGGAGTTCCTCGGCGCGGTCCTCTGACGCCGGGGAGCGAACGGGGACGGAGGGGCGGCGCGCACGGCAAGGCGCGAGGTCCGGCCGGTGGGGCATGCCCGAAGGGTCATGCCTTTGGCATATGCCAGGGTGGCGCGCTCCTGCTGAGGGGCGTGGAGCGCGCCACCAATCTCGTCAACGGACCGCCACAGATGGCGTCTTGGCCGTTATCGTGTAGTGAGCCCAGGTGTCCGGACCGACGTCATTTTTGAGCCGGGCCATGAAGCGCAGGGGGAAACCGTGGCGCTGATGAACGAGCCGACCGCGCCGTACCACTCGGCCCAGGACGCGCTGCGCGTCCTGGAGACCGTGTCGCAGCACACGACCGGTGTCACCGCGAACGAACTCGCCCGCCAGGCCGGCCTCGGCGCCGACCGGCTGACCGCACTGCTGCGCATGCTGCGCCGGGAGGGCTACGTCGAGCAGGTCACGGACGGCGCGTACGTCACCGGCGCCGCCCTCGGCCGTCTCGGTTCCGCCCACGGCCGCGAGCAGGCGCTGCGCGACAAACTCCAGCAGACGATCGACCGGCTCCGCGACTCGGTCGGCGCCGCGATCTACATCAGCCGCTACATCGACGGCGAGGTGCACGTCACCCAGTACGCGGAGAGCCCGTCCACCCCCGCGGTCAACGAATGGGTCGACTTCCGCTCCTCCGCCCACGCCAGTGCGGTCGGCAAGAGCCTTCTCGGCCAGCTCGACCACAACGGCCGCCGCGACCATCTCGCCCGCCACAAGATGGCCCGGCTCACCTCGCGGACCATCACCAGCGAGCGGCTCCTGCTGTCCCGTCTCGACTCCCAGCCGGCCACCGTGCCCGTCCTCGACCTCCAGGAGTATGCGATCGGCACGGTCTGCGCGGCGGTCCCGATCACCGCCGGCTCCTCCGTCGGCTGCCTCGCCCTCTCCCTGCCGGTCGAGCACGCCCATCGGCTCCGCCGCGCCGCGGACACGCTGAACCGCGGGGCGACTCCGGTACTGCTCTCCCTCGCGATCTGACAGCCGCCACCGGGCCCGTACGAGGTCTGCGGCCGTGGTCCGCGCGAGCGGTGCGCGCGGCTGGTCGGAAGTACCCCTGCGGACCAGGTAGTATTTCTTTTGTCGCCGACCGCGAAGCGGACGGCGAGAGTCATGCGCCGCTAGCTCAGTTGGTTAGAGCAGCTGACTCTTAATCAGCGGGTCCGGGGTTCGAGTCCCTGGCGGCGCACATCGGTGAAGGCCCTCCACTTCGGTGGGGGGTCTTCACGTATGTCCGGACAACCTCAGGCGCCTCCGGTCACCCCGGTCCGCTCCGCCGTGACGAACGCGGTCAGCACCCGCGCCAGCAGCTCCGGGTCCCGTGCCCCGCACAGTTCACGCGCCGAGTGCATCGACAGCCCGGCCACCCCCACGTCGACGGTCGTCACGCCGAGGCGGGCCGCGGTGACCGGACCGATCGACGTCCCGCACGGCATCGCGTTGTGGGAGACGAACGGCTGCCACGGCACCCCGGCCCGTTCGCACGCGGCGGCGAAGGCGGCGACACCGACGCCGTCGCTGGCGTACCGCTGATTGACGTTGACCTTGATCACGGGACCGCCGTTGGGCAGCGGCCGGTGGTCCGGGTCGTGGCGTTCGGCGTAGTTGGGGTGGACCGCGTGGGTCATGTCGGAGGAGACGCACAGGGCGTCGGCGAGGGCACGGACGAAGTCCTCCGGCCCGCCGCCCCTGGCGGTCACGGCGCGGCCGAGCACCCGTTCCAGGAAGGGGCCCTGGGCACCGGACTCCGATCCGTTGCCGACCTCCTCGTGGTCGAAGGCGGCCAGCACCGGTATGAACGCGGGCGGCCGTTCCGAGCCGGCCGCGGCGACCAGGGCGGTGACACCCGCGTGCACCGAGATCTGGTTGTCGAGGCGCGGCGCGACGATGAACTCCTCGTCCGCCCCCAGGTATCCGGGCGGCTGGATGTCGTGCAGCATGAGGTCCCAGCCGAGGACCTCCGCGGCGTCGGCACCCGCCTCGTCCGCGATCCGGCCGAGCAGGGCGCCGGGCGCGGAGCCGCCGAGCCCCCACAGCGGGGTCATGTGCCGCTGCCGGTCCAGGGCGAGCCCCTCGTTCACGGCCCGGTCGAGGTGGATGGCGAGCTGTGGCACCCGCAGCAGCGGCTTGTCGACGCGGACCAGCCGGGTCGAACCGTCCCGCAGGGCCAGCCGCCCCGAGACACCCAGGTCCCGGTCGAGCCAGGTGTTGAGCGGCACTCCGCCGTAGATCTCCACGGCGACCTGCCGCCACCCCGCCGAGCCGGTGTCCGGCGAGGGCTTGACCCGCAGGTTCGGTGAGTCGGTGTGGGTGCCGACGATCCGGAACGGAGTGCCGGCCGGGGCGCCCGGCGGGACGTACCAGGCCACCAGCGCTCCCCCGCGCACCACATAACGGCCTCCCTCGGCTCCGGCCGTCCACTCGTCCCGCTCCCGCAACTCCGCGAAACCCGCCTTCTCCAGGCGCTGCGCCGCGCTCACCACCACGTGGTACGGCGAGGGGCTGGCTCTGACGAAGCTGAACAGGTCGTCATTGTGTCCGCGGTCGAGCGTGTCATGCGTGGGGGACATGATTGCCTTTCGGGAGCCGTCGAGGGGGTGGGGGTGGGGGCGTCGGAGCATGCCGCCGGACGCGCGGTTCGGCCGGGGCGACGGTCCTGCCGGGAGGCGGCCTGGGACCCAGGGGCATGACACCCTCCCGACCGGGACCGGGCCTCGGTGCACGCGACACCACCGACGTCACCGACGTCACCGACGTCACCGACACCATCGAGGTCACCGCCGGCACCGGCGCGGACGTGGGCCGGGGCGGCAGCGCCCCGCGGCTTCCGTGTCCGCGACCCGGATCAGGCAACGCAACGCCCTTCTTCCCTCGGTTCGGGGCTCTGGCGCACAGGCCCCTCGGCACACGTGCCCGGATATCCTCCCCGCGGAAAGCGGCCGGGATGCCTCATGTCCCGACCGTTCGCAAGACACCACCGGACGTCACCGGACACCACCGGACTCCCCGGCCCCGCGAACCATCGGGGCCGAACCCCACCGGACACCGCGCCCGCCCCGCCCCGCTGGAGTGGCGGTCTCCCGAACCGGCCCCGCGGTCAGCGCGTCAGCAGTTCCTCCCGCCCGTGCGCCCGGTACTGGGCCACCAGCCCGGCCACGTCCGGCGCCGTCAGTCTCCGGTACGTCTCCTCGCCCGGGGGCCGCCACCACACCGGGTCGGCGCAGTGGAAGCCCTCGCGCCTCAGGGCCACTCGGTGGATCTTGTTGGTGGCGGTGACGGGCATCCGCTCCACGAGACGCAGGAACCGGGGCGCCATCTTCGTGCCCAGATCCGGCTGGGCGCGCAGGAACGCGGCGAAGGGCGAGGGGCCGAAGCGCGCGCCGTCCTTGAGGGCCAGTGTCGCCATCACCTGGTCGCCCGCCACCGGATCCGGTACGGCGTACACCGCGACGGCGGCGGCATCCTCGTACCGGGCCAGGATGTTCTCGATCATCGCGGCGGCGAGGTTCTCGCTGTCGACGCGCAGCCGGTCGTCGGCCCGTCCGGCGAAGTAGAGGAAGCCGTCGGCGTCGCGGTAGAAGAGGTCACCGGTCCAGTACCAGCCCTCCCCCGCCTCACCGCTCCCTTTCCCCGCTCCCCCTGCCTCACCCTTCCCCCCTGCCCCGCCGTTCCGCGTCCCCGCCTCCCCCGGCCCTGGTGGCGCCCCCCGGCGCCGGGCCGCCTCGGCTCCGGGATTGCGCCAGTACCCCTCGAAGAGACTGGCGCCCCGGTTCACCAACTCCCCTATCGCGTCCGCGCCGTTGAGCAGACGTCCGTCCCCGGCGAAGACGGCCGGCGGGCACTCGCGCCGGGTGTCCGGGTCGAGCACCGCGAGGTCGTCGGCGGGCGCCGCCCGGCCGATCGCCCCGGCCGGGGTGCCGGGCGTGCGCTGGATGGCGGCGCCGCCCTCGGAGGAGCCGTACCCCTCGACGAGCCGCACCCCGAACCGCTTCTCGAAGGCGGCCGCGTCGACCGCTCCGGCCTCCGTCCCGAACCCCAGGCGCAGCGGGTTGTCGCGATCGTCGGGGCGGGCGGGCGTGGCCAGCAGATACTGCACGGCACGGCCGACATAGGTGAAGTACGTGGCCCCGCAAGCCCGTACGTCGGGCAGGAACCCGGAGGCCGAGAAGCGGCGCCGCAGCGCGATCCCCGCGCCGGCCGCGAGTGCGGGAGCCCAGTCGGCGATCACCGCGTTGCCGTGGAACATCGGCATGCAGATGTAGTGGGTGTCGTCGGCGCGCACCCCGAAGTGGTCGACGAGCGACCGCCCTGCCGCGGCGATCCTGCCCTGGGTGCAGATCGCGGCCTTGGGCGCGCCGGTCGAACCGGACGTGAACAGCAGCAGGAAACGGCTGTCCGGACGCGCCCCGCCGTCGTCCGGCCGCACGCCCTCGTACGTCCTCAGGAGCTCGGCGTAGGCGTCCGTATCGGTCACCAGGACGTGCAGGCCGGGCAGTTCGAGTCCGTCCAGAAGCGGGAGACGGGCCCGCTCGGTGACCAGGACGCGGCACTCGGTGTGCCGGATGTCCCGGGCCAGTTCGGGTCCGCGCCGGGTCGGGTTGATCCCCGCGACGGCGGCACCGGCGAGGGCGGCCGCGCCCAACCACTGGGGATACTCAGGGGTGTTGTCGAGCAGCACTCCCACATGCGGCTCCGCGCCCGGCGGCAGCAGCTCGGCGAGCAGCGCCGCGCGCGCCGCCGCGCCCTCCGCGACCTGGTGATGGCTGAGGACCCGGCCCTCGAACCACAGTCCCGGCCGGTGGTCGCCCCACCGCTCCCGCACGAGCTCCCCGACGGTACGCCTCCTGGACTCCATGGAGACGTAAGGTAATTGACGGTACGTCAGATGGGGAGTCTCGTGCGCGGGCGCGCGCCCGCGTCAGCCCCCGAAGAACGGGTCGCCGGCGAGCGCCTCGTGGTACGTGATCATGAAGCCGACACAGAAGCTGACGATCACGCCGTAGAACACCAGCATGCCGAGGGTGCCCGCGGCCACCCTCGCCCGGCTCGGAGGGTACGCCGTGGCCTTCTCGGGGTGATGGGCGATGTAGTACGCCGGGACGATGTCGCCCTCGACGACCGTCGAGGGGCCGTTCGGCTCCTCGAAGCGTATCGTCCGGCCGTCGCGGGTCGTGAACTCGTAGACGTGATGCATGGTCGTGGTGACGTGCGTGTCGTTGCCTCCGCCGCGGACCGTCGTGTACGAACGCAGACAGCGCGCCTCCGCGGTCAGTCCACTGTTCCAGGCGCTGCGCAGCTCCAGCGAGCGGCGCACGGTCCTGGCCGCCACGAACAGCACAAAGACGATCATCAGGCTGGGCAGGGCATAGAAGAAAGCACTCATGACGGTCCCCCGGTGGTCGGATACTGGTCCCCGCACGTCGACCTGGTCATGTCGACGTGCGGGGAACATACCCGCACCGGTGCCGTCAGCGCCTCAACGAAGGCTCAGAATTCGGGCCTCAGAACGTGACGTCCGCGCAGGAGTAGAACGCGTTCGTCGTGTCCGCGACCGTCCACACCCCGAGGATGACGTGGTGTCCGGTCCGGCCGCCGGGCAGGGTGCCGGTGTGCGAGAGCGTGGACGGGGGGCGCTGTCCGTTGTAGGGGACCGTCAGGAACGGGGTGGTCTCCAGGTCGGCGCGGGTCAGCGCGTGGTTCTGGTTCCAGCCGGTCTTGGTGATGAAGTACTTGAAGTCGGTCGTCGCGTGCATCGCGGTGAACTGCCAGCGGAAGGTGTAGGTCTGCCCCGCGGTCACCTTGGTCGTCGGCCAGGCCGTACCCGCGGGGGTCTTAGGCTGGTCGAGCTGGCCGAAGTTGGTGTGGTTCGCGGAGCAGATCCGGCCATCGGCCGGGCCCGCCGCCGGGAAGCCCTTGAGGCCCTCGACGCTCTGCGGCTCCCACTGGATGTCACCGCAGTTGGCCACGATGCCGCCGTTCGCGGCGCACATCTTCTGCCGGCTGAGGGGCTGGTCGGTGTAACCGTGGGCGCTGGCTCCGCCCGTGGAGAGCACGAAAGTACCCGCCGTGGCGAGACCGAGCGCCGCCGCGTACAACTTCACTTTCCCGCCGGTGCGGGACCGGCCGGTGAGGTTCTGGTTCGTCCGTTTGCGCATGCTGCCGCTCCTGGAGGACGTGGGGGATGTTCCCGTGAGCCGTGCGCGCGAGGTTCAGGTCTAGACCAAGTATCAGATTATTGCGGGTAGTTGAACATGTCCATACCAATGCCCGACCCGGCCGGCCGCCCCGCCCGAGCCGCGCGAAAGTGCGAGGCCTACGAGGACACCTCCCCGCGTCCCGTGCAGAACGCCACCGTCAAGTCCTTCACCAACGCCTTGCGTTCGTAGTCGTCCAGTTCGACCAGCCCGCGCAGGGTCAGCCGGGTCACCGTGTCCTCGACCGAGTCGACGACCGAGCCGAGCACGCTGTCACGGTGCTGGGCGTCCAGGGCCGCGATCCGGCGGCGCTGCATCACGGCGGCGATCTCCGGCGCGTACTCGATCCGGGTGGGCTGCGCGGAGAACACCTCCAGGCCGACGGGAGCCGTGTCCGCGGCCACCATCCGGGTCAGCGCCTCGCCGACCGCGTCCGTGTTGCGCAGGGTCAGATCCCTGATCACGGCGGGCGGCAGCTCGGCCGGCAGCTGGGAGAGCACCCGCGAGAGCGCCGCCTCCACACATTCGCGCAGATACGTCCGGTGGTCGTCGACCGCGAGGGTGGCCCGGGCGGTGTCCTTGACGCGCCACACCACGAGCACGACCACCCGCAGCTCGACCCCGTTCGCGTCGACCACGGACATCGGCTCGCTGCGCCAGTGCCGCAGCCTCACATCGACCCGGCGGCGCAGCACCAGCGGGTTGACCCACATCAGACCGGTGCGCCGGACCGTACCGCGATAGCGCCCGAACAGACCGAGTACCCAGGCCCGCCCGGTCCGGCCGCGGGCGAGACCTCCGAAGCCGAACAGACCGAGCGCGCCCGCCCCGGCGTACGCGGCCCACTGCGCGGGGCCGAGTCCGGTGCCCGCGTGGCCGTGCAGCT
Organism: Streptomyces sp. NBC_00659; assembly: GCF_036226925.1. Taxonomy (NCBI): domain Bacteria; kingdom Bacillati; phylum Actinomycetota; class Actinomycetes; order Kitasatosporales; family Streptomycetaceae; genus Streptomyces; species Streptomyces sp. NBC_00659. The sequence goes on from NZ_CP109031.1 coordinate 3,846,754, forward strand.
CCAGCGCCGCCAGCACGGAGGGCGGCAGCAGGCCCGCCCACCAGGTGGTGAGGGCGCATCCGGCCGCACCACAGGCCCCGGCCAGCACACCCGCCGCGCCGGGCAGCACCCGTGCGGGCCGTTCGACCAGCTCGGGGTCGGCCTCCGGCACCGGGCGCGGGGGCGGGCCGGGCGCGGGCCGCCGGATTCTCGGCTGCTCCCCGGTACCGCGCCGGCGGCCCACGACGGCGGGCGCGAGCGGCACGGACACCGGGTCGGGGTCGTCGCGGAAGAGCAGGTGAACGGGGATCTCGGTGGTGGCCTCGTTGTGGATGAGCCGGGCGGACCGGTGACCGCCGCCGCCCTCGGCCGCCGCACCGGAACACGGACCACCGCCACCCTCAGCCCCCGCACCGGACCGCTGACCACCGCCACCCTCAGCCCCCGTACCGGACCACTGACCGCCGTCGTCGGCCGCCGTGCCGGACCGCCGGCCGCCGCCGTCGTCGTCGGCCGCCGTATCGGGGCGGGGTTCCCCCGGAGGTGCTCCCTCGGACTCCGGGGTGTCTGACGTCGTCGTACTCATAGCTGCCTCCATGCCTCCGCGCCTGGAAGTGTGTTCACGGGCCGTGGGGAACCCGGCCGCTCAGGAGAAGAGCCGCCGCCAGGTCTCCGGTCCCGGGTATCCGTCCGCCGCCCCGCCGCGCCAGCCCTGGGCCCGCTGGAACGCCTCGACGTTGCGCCGGTCCGCCTCGCCCCAGCGCGGCCCCGGACCGGACGTGTAGTACGTGCCGAACCCCTTCTTGACCAGCTGCTTTCCCAGCGCGGTCACCTGGGCGTCGTTCGCTCCGGGCCGGAACACCGCGCGTCCCGGATAGCCGGGCACGGTGCCCGGGGAACCCGGGCCGGCCGTCACGGCGGGGATGTTCCTGCCCTTCTTGCCCACCAGGTACGACCAGGTCGTCGGCCCCGGCAGCCCGTCCGCGTCGGCGCCCTTCCAGCCCTGCGCCCGCTGGAACGCCTGAGTCGCCCGCTTGTCCGCGGCCGACCAGCGCGGCCCCGGTCCCTTGGTGTAGAAGCGGCGCCCGCCCCGGTCCACCAGGAGCCGGCCGAGCTGGGTGACGTACGCGTTGTTCGCGCCGTTCCCGAAGTACGCGGCCCCCGGATAGCGGGTCGACGTGGACGGCGGCGAACCGCCCGCGCCCTCCGTGATCCCCCGGTAGCGATAGGGCACGTAGTGGTCCGAGTTCGTCCAGTACGCGTACGGGGTGGACTGCTTCCTGGCACGCGGCGGACTCTGCTCGTAGGCGACGTACTGGGTGTGCGTGTAGTCCGTCCAACCGCCGAAGATGACGACGTGCGAGCCCTTCTCGGGGTTGTCCGGGTTGTGGAAGAGCAGGATGTCGCCCGGCTGGAGCCGGTCCCGGGTGATCCGCACCCCGAAGCTGTCGAGGCTGCCGGTCCACTCGTTGCCCGGCAGGTTCCAGGCCATCGAGACGAAGCCCGAGCAGTCCTGCCGGTACCCGTCCCGCCAGTAGTCGTCCGTGCTGTACGGCACCTGCGCGTCGATCCATGTCGTGGCACGGCCGATGATCGCGGCCCGTGTGGTGGTGGGCACCTGTACCGTCTGCCCCGGTCCGGCGGGCAGCGCGGGCTTCCCCGCCGGGCCGTGCAGCGGCGCCCTGCGGCCCTGGGGGGTGCCGTCGTGTCCGTCGGCCGGGGGAAGACCGGGCCGGACGGGTCCGTGCACGGCGGCGACCGCCGGGACCGCGCCGAGGGCGGTGCCCGCCGTGGCGGCCAGCGCGAGCGCCAGGGGGGTTCGCGCGACCCCCGTCAGGCCGAGGACATGGGCACGGGCCGCCGGATGCCCCAGGGGGCCGGACGGCCCGAGCCGCGAGGAGACGGGCAGGACCCGCCGCCGGTGAACGCATTCGGGGCAATCACAGTCACTCGCGGGATCGACCTCCTCGAACACCGGAGTCTTCATGCGACGCCCCTCACACTCCAGATTGAAATGTCCGCAATTCTGCACATTCGTCAGTTTCTCAACTGACATCCGGCGCCGCACGCTGACGGTCCGAATGATGTACGGGACCGCCCCCACCTGCCACGGAGCCGCCCACCTGGTCGGGAGCACCCCCGAGGGTCGGGTAGAGTTTTCCCGTCAGCAGGCGCCGCTAGCTCAGTTGGTTAGAGCAGCTGACTCTTAATCAGCGGGTCCGGGGTTCGAGTCCCTGGCGGCGCACCGACCGGAGGGCCTCCTCGTGAGAACGAGGGGGCCCATCGTCATGTCCGGCGGCCGCGGGGCGGAAGCCGCGAGGGCAGGGGCCCGGCGCCGTCCGTCGCGGAACCGGCGTCGAACAGGCCCCGGCCGAACCCCCTCCGCCTCACATCCCGCTCCCCGTGAGGTACGCCGAGACGACCACGTTCGCCGTGTAGCTGCGGTCGGCCCGGTCGAAGGTTCCGCCGCAGGTGATCAGCCGCAGCTCGGCCCGCCCGGACTCCCGTACGCCATAAGCCTGCCGGGCATCGAAATGGTCACGCGGCAGTACCTGGACGTCGTCCACGGTGAACTCGGCGACCGTCCCGTCGTCGCGCATGACCCGGACGGTGTCACCGGGCTTGACGGTGCTGAGCCGGTAGAAGACCGCGGGCCGGGTCTCGGTGTCGACGTGGCCGACCATCAGCGCCGTCCCCGCGGCCCCCGGCTTCGCCCCCGACGCGTACCAGCCGACGACACCCGGCTGGTCGAACGGCGGCGGATCGATGGCACCCCGCCCGTCGAGCCCGCGGGCCACGACGGGCGCCTGCACGCCCATCGAGGGAATGTCGACGCGCTGCGGACGGGCGCTGCCGAGGGGCTTGAGCGCGGGGGGCAGCCGCACCTCCGGCGGCCGGCCGACGGCGGCGATGTCCCCCGTGGTCGGTGCCGACGTCCCCAGCCGCAGATCCGTCACCTCACGGCCCCACAGCCACAGCCCGAGCAGCAGGACAAGCCAGGCCACACCGGTCAGCAGACGGCCGGTGCCGGGGGAACGCTCCCGTTCGGACATGTCAGTCGCGGCCGTCGTTGCCCCGGCGCGTGCCGCGGACCGCCACGGCGATCGCGGCGACGCTCGCGAGGACCAGACCGACCACGGCCTGCCTGGTGCCGGGTCCGGCCGCGTGGGCGTCGTCCGCCGCGGCGAGGCGGGCGGTTCCGCCGCCGCCCGCGTTCACCGGCGCGACCGGCGAGGCGGGCGTGGCGACGCTCGGGGAGGAGTCGCGTGCCGGGACGGTGAGCGTGCCCTTGACCCGCTCGTGGTGACCGTCGCAGTCGACCTGGATGCCGTAGTCGCCGGGCCGCAGCGCGGTACGGACGCGGGTGTCACCGACGAGTCCGCCGCCGCCCCCGCCGGTCAGCCGCGCGTCCGAGACGAACGCGTCCGACGCCGCGGTGCCCGTCCGGCCCGCACAGCCCATGGCCCGCAGCCGGATGTCGCTGCCCGCGGCCGGGGAGGCCGGGTTCACGGAGACACCGGCCGGTCCCGCGTCGGCCGCGTACGCGACGGGCGTGAACGCCGCGGCGACCACCGCCCCGGCACAGAGAGTAAGCCGCATCGAGCGCATCGTGAAACCTCCAGACAACTGGAGACTCCCCCTCAGGACGGCGGCCCGCATCTTCAGGGGGCCGCCACTGCTCCGTACGGGTCCGTGCGCGCCGCCGGGGGTTTGGACCGGCTCGACGCGGTCCCGAACCCGGATCGCCCGCTCAGACGCGGTCGACCAGGTCCGCGATCGAGTCGACGATCTTCGACGGCCGGTACGGGTACCGCTCGATCTCCTCGGGCGTGGTCAGCCCGGTCAGGACGAGGAAGGTCTGCATCCCCGCCTCCAGACCGGCCAGCACGTCGGTGTCCATCCGGTCGCCGATCATGGCGCTGGACTCCGAGTGCGCGCCGATGGCGTTCAGGCCGGTCCGCATCATCAGCGGGTTCGGCTTGCCCGCGAAGTACGGCTGCTTGCCGCTGGCCTTGGTGATCAGCGCGGCGACCGCTCCGGTGGCCGGCAGCGGGCCCTCGGTGGACGGGCCGGTCTCGTCCGGGTTGGTGGCGATGAAGCGGGCGCCGCCCTTGATCAGCCGGACCGCCTTGGTCATGGCCTCGAAGGAATACGTACGGGTCTCGCCGAGGACCACGTAGTCCGGCTCGTGGTCGGTCAGGACGTACCCGATGTCGTGCAGCGCGGTGGTCAGGCCCGCCTCGCCGATGACGTACGCCGTGCCGCCGGGCCGCTGGTCGTCCAGGAACTTGGCGGTGGCGAGGGCGGAGGTCCAGATGTTCTCGACCGGCACGTCCAGGCCCATGCGGTTGAGCCTGGCGTGCAGGTCGCGCGCCGTGTAGATGGAGTTGTTCGTCAGGACCAGGAAGGGCTTCCCGGACTCCCGCAGTTTCTTGATGAAGGCGTCGGCGCCGGGGATGGGCACACCTTCGTGGATGAGGACGCCGTCCATGTCGGTGAGCCACGACTCGATCGGCTTGCGCTCTGACATGTGCTGGGTCTCCTGCCGTCCTGGCGTACGTACGCACTCGGTCCGCGGGCGCCGGAACGACACTGTGCCGACGCCCTCAGCCTAGTCAGGACGGTGCGGTGCCGGTCCGGGTGTCAGCGCCGGCGCATCCGCCGGGCCAGGGCGAACAGGCCGGCTCCGAAGGCGACGAGGACGAGCGCGAGCGCGGCCAGTGCCGGCCGGTTCGCTCCGCCGGGTCCGGTGCTGGCGAGCTGGTCGGCGGACGGCGCCGTCGTGCCGGTCCCGGCGGTGGTCCCGCTGCCCGTGTCCGTACGGGCCTCACCCGTACCGGTGGTCCCGGTACCGGTCCCGGGACTCAGGCCGGCGTCGGCACCGGTGTCCGCGGTGCCGTCCTGGTCCGCGCCCGTGCCGGTCTCGTCACCCGACTCCGGGTCCTTGTCCCTGACGGCGCCCTCGATCCGGAAGCGGTAGGCGTTCGACTCCCCCACCCAGGAGCCGTCGTCGTCGTGCTTCTGCACGACGGCCGCGTTCGCGACGACGGAGTTCGGGGCGCTCGCGCCGGAGGCCAGGGAGAGCCGCACCTTCACCGTCAGGGTGCGGCCGGGGGCGACGGTGAACCCGGGGAAGCCGTCGTCGAACGGTCCCACGTTCTCGGCCTCGTCGCTCCGCTCGAATCTCACCGCATGGGCCCGCTCCCCCTCGTAGAACTCCAGCCGCGCCTGCTCCGGCCGCAGCGCCCGCTTCTCGTCCACGAGGACGACGACCGGATGGATCGCGCCGCAGGCGTGCGCCGTGGTGTTGGTGAGGTCGATGTACCAGGTCCCGGAGGCGCCGCCCGCCTGGTAGGCGTCGGGGCCGCCGTGGATCCGGGTCCTGATCGGGAAGTCGTGGGTGTCGGACGAGACACAGTCCGGGCGGGGTTCCAGCGCGTGCGCCGGGGCCGGAGTGAACGTCACGAACAGGGCGAGGGCGGTCGGGGCGAGGGCAGTCGGAGCGAGCGGATGAGACGTACGCAGTCGCATGAGGAGCCTTTGGCCGATCGGGAGGGGGCGGGGATCGGGAGGATCGAAAGCGTCAGTCGGTACCGGGCAATGGCCTCGCGACCCTGCCACGCCGCACCCCCGCCGCCGGACCGCCATTCGGGCAGTCACCCCCGTTCGGCCCCGGAATCCCACCGTCCGGCGGCACCCCCGCCGACTCGACACCCCCGCCACCCCGGAGACCCTGCGGATCTCGGCGACCCCGCGAACCTCGTCGAGCCCACAGATCTCGGCGGCCCCGCGGACCTCGTCGAGCCCACGGATCTCGGCGAGCCCACGGATCTCGGCGACCCCGCGGGAGGTGACGATCGAGGCCGGCCCGAGCACAGGCCGCCACAACCGAAACACGCACCGCGTGCCTGCCTCCCCGCACGAGCATCCCCGCCCACCCGAACAGCCGAGCCGGCCCGGATCGGCCCGGGTCAACCCGCCGCGGCCGGAGCACGCACCGCGAGCGGCCCCGCGCTCACCCCTCCCCGCGCCCGAACAGCGGAGCCAGCAGCAGTTGGGCCGCGCCCTCGGCCACCCCTCTTGCTCCGCCGGGGGCCACCCGGACCGGCACCGCCGGACCGCCTCCTTCGCGCCGGGCGCGTTCCTCCAGGACGGCCCCGACACCCTGGAGGAAGACCGCCTCGTGAGCCGCGACCGTGCGCCCTCCCAGCAGCACGAGGTCGATGTCGAGCAGCCCCACCAGGTTCGCCGCGCCGGCGCCGAGCACCCGAGCGGCCTCGGCCACGGTCCCCCGCCCCACCGCGTCCAGGCACAGCACCTCGATGCAGCCGCGGTTCCCGCACTCGCACATCGGCCCGTCCAGCTGGATGACCTGGTGTCCGAACTCCCCGGCCCCGGTACGGGCCCCCCGGTGCACCACCCCGCCGATCACGAGCCCGGCGCCCAGACCCGTACCGAGATGCAGATACGCGAAGGACCCGCCGCCCACGAGGCCGGGGCCGGACCGGGTGCCTGCCCCCACCGCGACCCCGAGCGCCGCCGCGTTGGTGTCCTTGTCCACGACCACCGGCAGCCCGAGCCGCCCGGCCAGCGCGGCCCGCAGGGCGAACCCGTCCCACTCCGGGAAACCCGTCACCCGGTGCAGCACCCCCAGGCTGTGGTCGAGCGGCCCCGGCAGCGCGACCCCCACACCCAGCGGTGACACCCCGCCGAGCAGGGCGGAGACCTCGCCGGCCGCCCCCTCGACCACCGCGTCGGCCCCGGCCCCCAGATCGAGCGGGGCGTGCCGCTCGGCCACCACGGCCCCGGTGAGATCGCAGAGCACGGCGGTCAGCTCGTCCCGGTCGAGATGCAGCCCGACCGCGTGCCCGGCGTCGGGCACGAGCCGCAGCACCGTACGGGGTTTGCCGCCCGTGGACGCGAGACGCCCGGCCTCCGTCGCCAGGCCGTCCGCCCGCAGCCGCGCGGTGATCTTGCTGACGGCCTGCGGGGTCAGCCCGGTCCGCTCGGCGAGTTCCAGGCGGCTGATGCCGGAGACCCCGGCCGTGCGCAGCAGATCGAGCACCAGCGCGGCGTTGTGACTGCGCAGGGCGGGCAGGTTCACCCCGGCCGCCCCGGCGCCCGCGCCCCCGCCGGAACCCGGATTCCCGGGGCCACCCTGGTTCACGAAGACACCGGAAGCCCCGCCCACGCCCTGCCGGCCGGAAGCCCCGCCCGCGCTGTGACGGCCGGAGGCGTCGCCCACACCGTTCCGGTCGAAAGCCCCGCCCGCGCCGTGACGGCCGGAGGCGTCGCCCACACCGTGACGGCCGGAGACGCCGACATCCCCGGCCCCGCCCTGATCCGCGCATTCTCCCGAGGTCCGGGGTACACCTGGATTCCCGGGCATCCCCTGCGTCCCGGCCCCACCCGCATTGGTCCTGTTCACATCACCCATTGTCCCCCGCGCTTGCACTTTGGCAACAGCGTTGCGAAAGTAGGACGCATGACAGGCATGACTGGTACTGGTACGCCCCTTCGCGTGGGTCTCGTCGGCTACGGCCTCGCGGGTTCCGTCTTCCACGCCCCGCTGATCGCCACGACCGAGGGGCTCGCCCTCGACACGGTCGTCACCTCGAACCCGGAGCGCCAGGCGCAGGCCCGCGCCGAGTTCGGCGACGGACTCCGCTTCGCCGCGACGCCCGACGAACTGCTGGACCGCGCCGACGAACTCGACCTGATCGTCATCGCGTCCCCGAACAAGACCCACGTCCCGATCGCGACCGCCGCCCTGAAGGCCGGCCTCCCCGTGGTCGTGGACAAGCCCATCGCCGGTACGGCGGCGGAGGCCCGCGAACTGGCCGCCCTGGCCGACGAGCGCGGCCTGCTGCTCTCCGTCTTCCAGAACCGCCGCTGGGACAACGACTTCCTGACCCTGCGCAAGCTGTTCGCCGACGGCGAGCTGGGCGACGTCTGGCGCTTCGAGTCCCGTTTCGAGCGCTGGCGCCCGCAGCCGAAGGGCGGCTGGCGCGAGTCCGGCGACCCGGCGGAGATCGGGGGTCTGCTCTACGACCTCGGCAGCCACCTCGTCGACCAGGCGCTCGTCCTCTTCGGCCCCGCGGCCTCGGTGTACGCGGAGTCGGACGTCCGCCGTCCGGGCGCACTGACCGACGACGACACGTTCATCGCGATCACGCACGAGAACGGGGTCCGCTCCCACCTCTTCGCCTCCGCGACAACCGCCCAGCTCGGCCCGCGCTTCCGCGTCCTCGGCTCGCAGGCCGGTTACGTCAAGTACGGCCTCGACCCGCAGGAGGCCGACCTGCGCGACGGCAAGCGCCCCGGCGCCGGCGCCGAGTGGGGCGTCGAGCCGGAGGCCCTGTGGGGCCGCGTCGGCTCCGGCGAGTCCCCGCTGACCGGTGGCGGCCGTCCCGAGCCGACGGTTCCGGGCACGTACCCCGCGTACTACGCGGCCGTCGCCGCCGCCATCCGTGACGGCGGCCCGAACCCGGTCACCGCCCACGAGGCCGCCGCCGCCCTGGACGTCCTGGAAGCGGCCCGCCGCTCCGCCCGCGAGTCCGTGGTGGTGTCCCTGTGAACGCGCCCGTCGCACCGGAGATCGCCGAGCTCATCGCCGAGCTGGAGGAGCAGGAGCGCCGGCTGACGCTCCCGGGCTTCACCCACGACGACGCCTGGGCCCTCGGCACGCTCCTGGTCGGACTCGCCCGCGAGCGCGAAGCGCCGGTCGCCGTCGACATCCGACGCGGTGGCCAGCAGCTCTTCCACGCGGCGCTGCCGGGTTCCACCCCGGACAACGACGCCTGGATCGACCGCAAGCGCCGCGTCGTCGAGCGGTACGGGTGCTCCTCACTGCTGGTCGGCTCGCGCTTCCGCGCCAAGGGCACGACCTTCGAGGAGTCCTCGCGCCTCGACCCCGACACGTACGCGGCCCACGGGGGCGCGTTCCCGATCGCCGTGACGGGCGCGGGCGTCATCGGCACCGTGGTGGTCTCGGGCCTGCCCCAGGTCGAGGACCACAAGATGGTGGTGGAGGCCCTGGAGACACTCCTGGCCCGGTAGCGCATCGGTCCCCGCGCCCGTGAGAGGCGCGGGGACTGTACGACCAACCACAGCGCAGCCCCGTCAGGGGCGCGAGGAACTGCGCGAGCAACCACAATCCACCCGCAGCGAAGAACGCCCCCCGACCCCAACGGACCCGAACCGCGAACCAAGCGGAGCGCTCACGCGTCGGCGAGCTCCTGCCGCTGCCGCCCCAGCCCCTCGATCTCCAGCTCGACGACGTCACCCGCCCGCAGGAACGGCTTCGGCTCGGGCCGGCCGAGCGCCACCCCGGCGGGTGTACCGGTGTTGATGACATCCCCCGGGTACAGGGTCATGAACCGGCTGACGTACCGGACGACCTCGGCGACCGGGAAGATCTGCTCGGCCGTCGTACCGTCCTGCTTGAGCTCACCGTTCACCCAGAGCCGTAGCGACAGCGCCTGCGGGTCCGGGATCTCGTCCGCGGTCACCAGCCACGGCCCCAGCGGGTTGAACGTCTCGCAGTTCTTGCCCTTGTCCCAGGTGCCGCCGCGCTCGATCTGGAACTCTCGCTCGGAGACGTCGTGCGCCACCGCGTACCCGGCGACATGCGCGAGCGCCTCCTCCCGGGACTCCAGGTAGCGGGCGGTGCGGCCGATGACGACGGCCAGCTCGACCTCCCAGTCGGTCTTCACCGACCCGCGCGGCACGAGCACCGTGTCGTTCGGCCCGACCACGGTGTCCGCCGCCTTGAAGAAGATCACCGGCTCGGTGGGCGGCTCGGCCCCGGTCTCGCGGGCGTGGTCGTGGTAGTTCAGCCCGATGCACACGACCTTGCCGATCCGGGCCAGCGGCGGTCCCACGCGCAGGCCGTCCGCGTCCAGCGCGGGCAGCTCACCGGCCGCCGCGGCGGACCGGATCCGGCCGAGTGCCGCGTCGTCGGCGAGCAGCGCCCCGTCGATGTCGGCGACCAGTCCCGACAGGTCCCGGAGGATCCCCTCGGCGTCGAGCAGCGCGGGCCGCTCCGCCCCGGCCGTACCGACTCGCAGCAGCTTCATGGTCACCGTCTCCCTCGGTCGCGGGCTGTCCGGCCGACGGGTGCGGCCGTCGGAGGACCGTGCGATCCTCCAAGCTCACGGTCCAGTCCGCAAGACCCCGTTCACGGACTGGACCGACGACGGAAGGCTCCGTCAGGCGAGGGCCGCGGCCGCGGGCGCCGCCCCCGGCATGTCCCGGTAGAGCACCGCCCGCTCCACCGCGCTCCAGGTCGCGCTGGTCACCACGTACAGCGCGGCCGCCAGCGGCACCACGGCCACGGTGAACAGCGTGAAGAAGGACATGAACGGCATGATCTTGGCGACCGAGGCGAGAGCGGCCGCCTGCTCGCTCCCGGCCTCACCCGCCACGGGCGCGGCGACGACGGTCGTCCGCTTCGTGCGCACGTAGTTGAAACCGGCCACGGCCGTGACGACGGCGAAGAGAGCCAGGTAGACGAGACCGGCCGGCCCGAAGAGCCCGCCGTCGCCGAGCGCGTCCGCCCACCGGCCCCCGAGCGGTGCGGCGAACAGCGTGTGCCCGAGCAGGGTGTTGGCCCCGCCGCCGATCGTCGAGCTGGAGAACAGGTGGTAGAGGAGGAAGAAGGCCGGCATCTGGAGCAGGCTGGGCAGGCATCCGGAGAGCGGCGACACCTTCTCCTCGGCGTGCAGCTCCATCAGCGCCTTCTGGAACTTCTCGCGGTCCTTGCCGTGTTCCTTCTTCAGCTCGGCGATCCGCGGCCGGAGCGCCGCCTGCGCCCGCTGTCCGCGCGCCGCCGCCCGCGACAGGGGATGCACGAGCAGGCGTACGAGCGCGGTGAACAGGACGATCGCGGCGGCGGCCGCCGAGCCATGGAACAGCGGCTGGAGCAGGTCGGCGATGTGCTCGACCAGGTGCGCGAAAACGGACATGAACGTGGACATGCGTGAGCCCTCCGGGGGTCTCGTCGTGCCGTGACTACGGAATGCGGCATGACGACCCGCGCGGGGCACCTGTGGCGGAGTACCACTCGGGGCGAACCACCGGAAGTCTCGGGGTGGGTCACCAGGAGCGGGGGCCACCCGGGGCGGAAGCCGCCCGGGTGGAGTGGAGGGGTGCCTACGCGGTCGCCGGGAGGGCGTGTCCGGGCGCCCTGGGGCGCGGCCGTCCGCTGGCGTCGGGATCGCGTTGCGGCAGGAAGGCCGTGCGGCGGTCACGGTCGCGGATGGCCGTACGGACCCGGGTGGGCGGCACGACGGGCGCGCAGCGCGCCACGATGAGGGAGCAGGCCGCGAAGGCGGACCCGGCCGCGGCCGTCGCGGCGACCGCGACGGTGGCGGTGAGGGTGCCCGTGTCGAGCAGGGCGACCTCGAGGAGCAGGAGCAGCAGTACGGCGGCGGGGCGGGCGTCGGCCCAGGTCCGGGTCATCGACCGCTCCTCCTCTCGTACGTGGTGCGCGTGTCCCTCCGTTCGTTATACAGGATGCTTCTCGGCGGACCGCCCGGGACCGGACGCGGCGTCCGCCACACCATGCGAACCGCGATCCGTGTCGACCGGCTCCAGCAGCCGCCTCGGCCCGAGCAGGGCCCGGCTGACCGGATCCGCCGGATCCCGGTCGAGTCCGGGGCCCGGCGTCATCTCGACGTCTGGGACGGGCACGACCAAGGCGCAGCGGGGGCACTCGCCGTACGGGCCGAGTTCCGTGCCGCAGGCCGCGTGCCGGAAGTAGCGCAGGCGGCTCTCGCCGAAGTGCTCGCGGCCCCACAGGCCGAGCGAACGCAGCGTGGGCCACAGGGCGACACCGCGGTCGGTCAGGACGTACTCGTCACGCGGCGGCGACTCCTGATAGCGGCGCTTCTCGAGGATCCCCTCGGCGGTGAGCGCCTGGAGACGGGACGCGAGCACGGCCCTCGGGATGCCGAGGTGCACGAGGAAATCGTTGTAGCGCCGTACGCCGTAGAGCGCGTCGCGGATGACCAGAAGCGTCCAGCGCTCGCCGACGACCTCCAGCGCGCGGGCGATCGAGCACTCCTGCGTCGCGTAGTCCTTGCCCAGAGCCATGCCCTCCACTGTAGCCACTTTCCGACATGTTGGTTCATTGAACGAACCTAGGTGTTATCGTCTACACAGACTTAAGGTTCAATGACCGAACCTACTGAACGGATCAACCCGCCCGACCAACCCCGAACCGGCCCTCCCGGCCCGACCCGCCTGAACCGACCCACGGAAGCGAAGACAGCCCATGACCCGGCTCGACCGGCCCGACACCAGCACGCGGCCCGCACACGCCACCGGCGTCTCTCCGGCCGCCCCGGCGAAAACCGCTCCGCGGGCCACCCCGACCCTCGCCCTCACCAGCGCCGCCACCGCCGTGGCCCTGATGACGTACACGGCCCCGATGGTCACGCTCCCCGACACCGCGGCCGCGCTGCACACCTCGGTCTCCGCCCAGGCCTGGCTGCTCAACGGCACCCCGCTGGGCCTGGCCGCGCTGCTCCTGGTCGCGGGCAGTCTCGCGGACGACTACGGCCGCCGCCGGATCTTCCTGGCCGGCACCGTCGCCCTCGGCCTCACCACCGCCCTGGGCGCGCTCGCGGGCTCCACCTGGCTGTTCACCCTGACCCGCATAGCGCAGGGAGCGGCGAGCGCGGCGATCCTCGCGAGCAGCCTGGGCCTGATCGTGCATGCCTTCCCGACCCCGCGCGGGCGGCTGCGCGCGACGGGGGTGTGGGGCGCGTTCGTCAGCGGCGGAATCGCCGCGGGCCCGCTCCTCGCGGGGGCCCTGGCAAGCTGGAACTGGCGGATGGCGTACGCCGTCCTGGGCGCCGCCGCCCTGGTCGTCGCCCTCCTCGGAACCCGCGCCCTGACCGAGTCCCGCGCACCACGCGGCGGCCGGCCCGACCTCGCGGGGGCGCTGACCTTCGGCCTCGCGCTGGTGTCGCTGGTGGCGGCGCTGACGCTCGGCCGCGACGGCTGGCTGCGCGCGCCGGTGGGCCTGCTGACGGCCGCGTTCCTCGTCCTGATGGCCGCGTTCGTCGCCGTCGAACGCCGCAGCGGAACTCCCATGATCGACCTCGGTCTGCTCCGGCACCGCCGCTTCCTCGTCTCGTCGGCGGGCGGGCTCTTCACGGGCCTCGCGGTGATCGGCCTGTTCAGCTTCCTGCCGGCGCTGCTCCAGCGGACGCTCGGGATGTCCGCCATGGACACGGCGTGGTTGTTCCTGCTGTGGTCCGGCCTCGCCTTCACGGTCGCCCTCCAGGCCCGCCGTCTCGCCGGCCGGGTCTCGCACCGCCATCAGCTCGCCCTCGGTTTCGCGCTGCACGCGGCCGGTGTCCTGACGATGCTCGGCGCGATCGGCTCCGGCTCCTGGCTCCGCCTGCTCCCGGGCTTCGTGCTCTCCGGGGTGGGCAGCGGCCTGCTGAACGCCGCGCTGCCCCTGCTGGCCGTCGAATCCGTGCCCGCGACCCGCACGGCGATGGGCTCGGGCGCCCAGCAGACGTTCCGCTACATCGGTTCGTGCGCCGGGGTCGCCCTCACGATCGCCCTGGTCACCACCGCCGGCGGACCGGCGCACGGCGCGAACATCGCGATCGTCGTGTCGGCCGGGCTCGCGGCGGTGGCCGCGGCAAGCGTTCTGATCCTGCGGGAGCGGGCGTGACCCGGCCGTACCTGGCGGAACCCGCGTTCGACGGTGACGAAGCCCGGCGGGCTTGACCGGTGAAGCCCCGCCGACGTGACCGACGGAACCCGACGGGCTGGACCGACGGAGCCCGGCCGACGTGACCGGGGCGGAGCCCGCGTTCGTCAGCGGGGCCGCATGGAGGTGAGCTTCCCCCACACCGCCATGCGGTACCGGGAGGTGTAGTCGGGGGTGCACGTGGTGAGCGTGATGTAGTACCCGGGCCGGCTGTACCCGTACGAGGGCCGGACGGTGCTGCGCGGCACCGGGCGGATCACCCCGACGTCCCGCGAGGAGGTCTGCGGAAGCGTCCGGTCGACGGTGTACGTGTAGACGGCGGCCTTCGTCTCGACGGTGATCGTGTCACCGCGCCGGAGCCTCGGGAGGTACCGGAACGGCTCCCCGTGCGTGTTCCGGTGTCCGGCGAGAGCGAAGTTCCCGGCCTGCCCCGGCTGTTGGGTGCCCTTGTAGTGGCCGACGTAGCCCTTGTCGAGGACGCCCGCCTTGCTGACGCCCTCCGCGACCGGTACCCGCAGGGAGAGCCGCGGAATGCCGAGGACGGCGTAGGCCTGTGACCAACGGGGTTGCCGGGCGCCGTCGCCACCCCCGGATCCGGACGAGGAGTGTCGCCCCGCCGGCTGTCCCGCGCCGCTCTTCCCGTCGTCGGCCTCACCGCCCCCGGTCCCCCCGGCACCGGAAGCGGCGCTCGCGTCGGGGTCGGCACTCCCGGGCGCCGGGGTCCCCCACTCCCGCTCCAGCGCCTGCACCTTGCGCTCGGCGCCGTGCCGCGCCTGCCGGTTGGTCCACCACAGCTGGTGCGCGACCAGGAGGAGCAGCACCACTCCGACGGTGACGAGCACCTCGGCGCCGCTCCAGACCGCTCGCCGGTACGCGGCGCGCCGTCGCCGCGTGCCGTGGTGCACGACCCCCGGAGCCCGCATCCTTACGCCCCCTTCGCCGGGCGCACGATAGGCGCCGGCCCGCCAACTCACCAGCCCCGCGCGACTCCTGTCCGTAACGGGCACTCCTCCGGCACTCTCCGGCACCCTTCAGCGCCCCCCGCCGGGGCTTCCTCCACCGGTTTTAGAAAGGGCTGTCACAACCCTCGACAACCTCAGGCGTCACACCCGATGCTTCCTGATGGCATCAGCGGGACGGGCAAGCGCCGGCGGGAACACCCCGGCGACCGAGTTCGAAGTCGAGTCGACAGCCACGGCCAACTCCGTTGCGATCAGCGTGAGTTGCGCCGAGACGGACGGAGAAGCCAGCCATGATCCGACGCAGAACACTTCTGGCCGCCGCGGGCGGTACGGTCCTCGGCGGCGCCCTGGCGACGGGCACGGCCCGCGCGGACGCGACGATCGCCGTCAACCCGGCCACGACGTACGGGAAATGGGAGGGGTGGGGCACGTCCCTGGCGTGGTGGGCCAACGTCTTCGGCGCCCGCGACGACTTCGCCGACCTCTTCTTCACCACCAAGTCGACGACGTACAACGGCGCTTCGCGCCCGGGTCTCGGACTGACCATCGCCCGCTACAACCTCGGCGCGTGCAGCTGGAACACCGTGGGCGGCGAGACCATGACCGCTTCCGCCAACATCCCCTCCTTCAAGCAGATCGAGGGCTACTGGCAGGACTGGAACAACGAGGACCCGACGTCCTCGGCCTGGAAGTGGACGGCGGACGCCACCCAGCGCGCGGCCCTCACCAAGGCGACGGCGCGCGGCGCGACGAGCGAGCTGTTCGCCAACTCCCCCATGTGGTGGATGTGCCTGAACCACAACCCGTCGGGCGCGTCCGGCGGCGGCAACAACCTCCAGTCCTGGAACTACCGCCAGCACGCCTCCCACCTCGCGGCGGTCGCCCTCTACGCGAAGACGAACTGGGGCGTGAACTTCGCCACCGTGGACGCGTTCAACGAGCCCTCCTCCAGCTGGTGGACGTCCACCGGCACCCAGGAGGGCTGCCACATGGACGCCTCCGTCCAGTCGGCCGTACTCCCCTACCTCCGAAGCGAGTTGAACGCACGGGGCCTCACGTCCACCAGGATCTCCGCGTCGGACGAGACGAGCTACGACCTGGCCCGTACGACGTGGAGCTCCTTCAGCTCGACGACCAAGGCCCTGGTCAACCGGGTCAACGTGCACGGCTACCAGGGTTCGGGCGGACGCCGGGACCTTCTCTACACGGACGCCGTGACGTCGTCCGGCAAAGCCCTGTGGAACTCCGAGTACGGCGACGGGGACGGCACCGGCCTGACCCTGGCGAGCAACCTCCTCCTCGACTTCCGCTGGCTGCACCCGACCGCCTGGGTCTACTGGCAGGTGATGGACCCGACGGCGGGCTGGGGCATGATCAAGTACGACGCGAGCACCCTGACGGCCGGCGCGGTCGAGACGAAGCTCTATGTGATGGCCCAGTTCAGCCGCCACATCCGCCCGGGCATGACGATCGTGGACACGGGCGTGGACTACGCGGTGGCGGCGTACGACGCGACGGCGAAGCGCCTGGTGATCGTCGCGGCGAACAAGGCCACGTCGGCCCAGACCCTGACCTTCGACCTCTCCCGCTTCACCACGGTCTCCGGCGGCACGGGCGGCCTGGTCCCCCGCTGGAACACCCTGACGTCCGGCGGCGGCGACCTCTACACCGCCCACTCGGACACCTACCTCGGCGGCAAGTCCCTGGCGGTGGCGTTCGCGGCGGGGGCGGTGCAGACGCTGCAGGTGGACGGGGTCGTGGTGTGAGGCGGGACTGAGCGCCTCGATGGCGCGGGCCGCCGCGGACGGCTGACCGCCACCCGGGCGACACATCGAAGCAACGAACGCAACGAACTCAACGTGAAATATGCCATCGGGGACTCCCGTGTCTCTGGCCAGCAGGTCTCTCTCCTTGGTGGCCCGGCGGCAGTACGGTGTCCCCCATGCGCCCCGACACGCCTGCCGAGAACGTCGACCACACCGCCGAAGCGGCTCGCCTGGAGCGGACCGCCGGCCTGTACCCGGAGGACGCCGAGCACCTGCTCCTGCAGGCCGCGGCCCACCTCGAACTGGCCGGCGACCGCCCCGGCGCCACCACCCTCTACGACCGCCTGCTCGCCTCGGACACTCCCCTGGAGAAGCCGTATCTCGTCCGCGCCCTCAAGGCGTCGAACCTGTGGGAGTACGGCCACGAGGCCGAGGCCCGCGCGATCATCGACGGGGTCCGGGCGGCGGCGCCCCGCGACCCGGCCCCCTGGGTGATCGTGGCGGAGGCCCTGGAGTCGCACGACGAGTTGGAAGCGGCACAGGACACCTTCACCGAGGGAACGACCCTGCTCCTGACGGACGTCCCGGAACCCCCCTACTCCACGCTCCCCCTCCTGTTCGGACGTCACCGGGTGCGCCGCATGCTGGGCGCGGCGCACGACGAGTGGGACGCCCTGGCCGACACCCTGCACTCGTCCCCGATCTCCCTGGACGAACTCCACGACCCGAAGCGCGTCTGGTCCCTCGGCTCGGACAACCCGGCGGAACTCCAGGCCGAGATCAGCCGCCTCCAGGCCGAACTGGGCACGTACCGCGAGGCCCTGTCGCGCCCCTTCCCGGTGGCGGTCCTGCACTGGTCGGCCCCCGAACTCACGGAACTGACCACCGCGTACCCGGATCTCATCGCCGAGTACCCGTCCCACGACGAGCACCTCGCGACGATAGAGGCGTCCCTGCGCGAACTGGCCGGCTCCGGCACCCCGAACCTCGGCATCGTCACCGCCACGGTCCCCTCCTACGAGGCCTTCGCCGCCTCGGAGGCCTCCTCCCCCTCGGACACGACCCTGCTCCCCCAGTACGCGACGACCCTGGCGGCCCGGGGGCTGGCGGTCGCCTGGCCGCCGCAGCGGACGAGCGAGTGCTGGTGCGGGTCGGGGGTCTCTTATGGGGAGTGCCACGGCGTGGGGGCGTAGCAGCACCAGACTTCAGGAGCACCGATGGGGGGCGGACATGTCCCAGCCTTGGCTGACGTTCGCCCTCCTCATTCGCGGCCGGGTGGCTGGCTTATGGCCTCCATGTCGTCCGCCGGGGCCTGCGTGAGCACAGAGGCATGCGGGGCTCCCTCACGAAGAGCGAGGTCGTCCACGGGCCTGAGGAACCAGGCTTACCGCCGAGCTCCACTCAACGCGGATCAACACTCGCTGGGGGTGGGCTTCGAGGTGGTGGCGCGATACGACCCGCAGAACCCATGCCGGGTGGTCGTGGTACGCACACAGCAGACGTTCAACCCCGGAACGTACGTGATGAACGGGTTGCTGCTCTGTTCGTTCGGAGCGCGGTTGACGGTGTGGGCACTCCTCTGACAAACCCCACCCAGAATCAGCCGGATCCACATGATCCGACCCAAATCCGTGATGCCTGCAAAGCACGGATAAATGAAGAACATCCGTGGCCAAAGCCTCTATCAAATAAGGGACTTATCGCCCCTGTTCGCCATCCACCTCCCTCTATGTCCAACCTTTGCAGTACGGTCACACTCTCCGCCTGTTGGATGTAAGGGGCTGCTACTCGTGAAGCAGGCCCTGACCTGTGCATTTGAGGAAGCATGCCTTACCAGTCCAGCGCCAACTGGCAATACGACGTCCCCACGACCGGCAGCACGCACCTGCCGCCAGATGCGGGCTACGGAAGGGCTCTGACCAATCAGGGCTATGGCTTCGAGGTCGCTGTCGCTGACCTCATCGACAACTCCATCGACGCCGAAGCCAACAAGATCGTCGTCCACTTCCTGCGTGACGCCGGCCGGATCCTCACGCTGCTGGTCATCGACAACGGCAAGGGCATGGACGAAGAAGGGCTCGACGCTGCGATGACGGTGGGGCACCGCCGTGACTACGGTGAGCGCGCCCTCGGTATGTACGGCACCGGCCTGAAAGCCGCTTCGCTTTCTCACGCCTCTTCACTCACCATAGCCAGCCGCACCAGGCGAAGCCGCGCTGCGGGGCGCCGCCTCACGGCCGAGGGCATCGCAGACAGCTTCCGCTGCGACACCGTCGACCCACGGTACGCGCAGGATCTCGTAGACCGTTACGACGGGATCATCGAGTGGCAGGGAACGATCGTGCGCTGGGATGGCGTGCGGGCCTTCGAGACGGTCGCGCGCGGCCAAAGCGACCAGTTCCTGTCGAAGGCCATTGCCCGCCTTGAGACCCACCTCGGCCTCTACCTCCACCGGTATCTACAGCGGGGCCTCCGGCTCGACATCGCCGTGTGGGATGTGGGAAGCGGAGAGCAAGGCCTGGGCGAGGAAGTGGATCACATCGCTGTTGAGGCCCTGGACCCCTTCGGGTACAAGGTGCCGGGCAAGGCGGGCTACCCCAGAGACTTCACAGCCCCGGTGGAAGGGCTGGGAGACCTCCGCCTGACCGCTCACATCTGGCAGGCCAAGTCCAAGCAGGCGGGCTTCCGTCAGATCGGCTCGCTCGCCGAAAGGCAAGGTTTCTACTTCTACCGGAACGACCGCCTCGTGCAGGCGGGAGGGTGGAATGGCTGGAGGAATCCGGAGGGGCACCATGTTCTAGCGCGCGTCGCCGTAGATCTTCCGTCTCGCGAGAACAACGTCCTGAGCCTCGATGTGAAGAAGGAGAGAGTCACCGTCACTCCGGCCTTCACGGACGGCCTGGACAAGGCGACTGACTCCAGGGGAAGCCACTTCCGGAGTTTCCTGGCCGACGCCGAGACTGCCTACAGAGACGGTTCGAGGCGTAACGAGATCGTACGCAAGCCCGTCACTCCCCCGGGGAAGGGTCTGGATCCCAGGGTCAAGCGCATCATCAAGGAAGAGTTGCCGGAGAAGCCGGGCGAAGAGCCGATCACCTTCACGTGGGGCACTCTTCCCCGCGACCAGTTCTTCGGCCTAGACCGCGAGAACAATACGGTCATCCTCAACAGGACCTACCGGGACGACTTCAACGACGGCAGGCATGGTGGAGCGAATGACGCTCCCGTGACAAAGACCCTGCTGTATCTGCTTCTTGAGGACTGCTTCGGGCTCGGGCGCTGGGAGCGCAGCCGTCAAGACCGCTTGGACTACTGGAATACCATCCTCTTGTCCTCAGCGGAAGCGCAGCGCATCCGGCGTGCGCAGCCACTCTCCTGACACCTGCGGCACAGCCATCCCGATTGACCACTGATCCGGACTGAGGACCTTAGATGAGTGACACCCCAGCCACCGCGCTCCTTGAGATTCATACCCATGCCCTGGCAGGAATGGGGAGCATCCCCCGGCACTTTGCGCGTTGGGCCGCCCTTGCCGCAGACGAGGACTATCCGGACGCCGACCTGAGCGAGGACCTGTTTCACGCTTATCTCGCCGACGGCCACGAGGCCCTCAGCGCTCTGTGGAGTCGCCACCTCACAGCCTGGGACTTCGCTGAGGATCCTCAGTGGTCACTGACTATCCCCGCTCGCACCGACGAACGGCGTACAGCCGTGTACGACCGGCTCCAGTTCGGAAGTGACCTGCGGAAGGCGCTGGACCACGCCGTACCAGTGGCCAAGATCCCGGGCCCCACAGTGATCACACGTGAGTTCACCCCCTGGTACACCCCAAAGCGCGCAGCTGCCCGCTCTTTCTACTGGACGTCGTACGAACAGAAACTCCGTGGCAAGGGCTGGTCCGACGCAGCGGTCGCAAGCCTCGACGAGGCGAGCCGGGCAGTCGTCGAACGCCTCACCGATCCGGAGCAAGAGACGGCCCGGCAGGCAAAGGGCTTGGTCATTGGATATGTCCAGTCAGGGAAGACTGCCAACTTCACTGGTGTCGCCGCCAAGGCTATCGACGCCGGCTACCGCCTCGTCATTGTGCTGGGCGGCACCCTCAACCTGCTGCGCGCCCAGACTCAGCGCCGTCTCGACATGGAGCTGATCGGGCAGGAGAACATCCTGCGGGGCGCCGATATCACGGACCTCGACTCCCTTGTCGGCGTGGACTATATCGGCGACGACGATTCGGACTGGCACGAGTTCGTTCAGCACGGAGCACGCCCGTCCGTGCTCGGCGCCTTCGACATCGAGCGGCTCACGACTCGGGACAACGACTACAAGAGCCTGGCACAAGGTATCCGGGCCCTTGAGTTCGAGAAGCGTGAACCGACCCGTCCGCTGCATGATGAAGCGAACCTCCACCACGCGGCCGCCCGCATCCTGGTGGTGAAGAAGAACAAGTCCGTTCTGACCAAACTCGTCAAGGATCTCAAGCAGATCCACGGACTGCTCGGAGAGCTGCCTGCCCTGATCATCGATGACGAGTCAGACCAAGCGTCCGTGAACACCCTGGATCCCAAGAAGTGGGAACAGGGCAGCACGGAACGAACGTCCATCAACGGGTTGATCTCTCAGCTCCTGAAGCTGCTTCCGCGCGCGCAATATGTGGGCTACACGGCCACGCCCTTCGCCAACGTCTTCATCGATCCTGGTGACGATGAGGACATCTTCCCCAGTGACTTCCTGATCTCACTTCCTCGTCCCTCCGGGTACATGGGCGCCCAGGACTTCCATGATCTGGACTCGGCGATACCCAAGGAGGAGCGCACGTACGCCAACTCCCAGGAGAAGGCGCATATCAGAGATGTCTACGAGTCGACCGGGGACCGTCTGCAGGAAGCCATGGACGCCTTCGTCCTGTCTGGCGCGCTGAAGCTGTACCGGGCCGACCACGGCGTCCCAGACGGCCCGTTCCGGCATCACACGATGCTCGCTCATCAGTCGGTACGGAGGGACGATCACGCGGATCTCGCGCTGCTCATCAACTCCATGTGGCATCAGGCGGGCTATAGCTCAGCCGCCGGGCATGAACGTCTTGCCGCACTGTGGGCTTCGGACTTTGCTCCGGTCAGTGAGGCACGCGCCTCAGATCTCCCCGCTCCCACCACTTATGAGGAACTGCGCACCTATGTGCACACAGCACATCACCGCATCGGCTCGGGCGGTCAGCCGGTCATCGTCGTCAACGGCGACTCAGACCGCTACTTCGACCAGCTGAACCTCGACTTCGACCGGACGCCGCACGTCTGGAAGATCCTTGTGGGCGGAACGAAACTCTCTCGCGGTTTCACCGTGGAGGGCTTGACCATCACCTACTACCGGCGCACCACGCAGCAGGCGGACACCCTGATGCAGATGGGACGCTGGTTCGGCTTCCGGCCTGGCTACCGAGACCTGGTCCGTCTCTACATCGGGCGGGAGGAGCCATTCGGCCGCGACCGGTACGCCGATCTGTACGAGGCCTACGAAGCGATCTGCCGCGACGAGGAGACGTTCCGGGAGCAGCTGGCCCAGTACGCCGTGGTAGTCGACGGACAGCCTCAGCTCACGCCTATGCAGGTGCCGCCGCTCGTGGCACAACACCTGCCCTGGATCAGACCCTCGGCCCGCAACAAGATGTTCAACGCGGAGCTGGTGGAGATCCGCTCTCCTGGCCGTCCCATTGAACCCGCGTCGTACCCCGTGAACAACGCGACTCTGAAACGGAATACTGAGCGCTGGCGTACCTTGCTGAACTCGCTCAACGCATCCCCGACGACATTCAGCAATCCACCGGATGACTCCAGTTCGCTCACTCGGACCTTCGAGGCGCTGACGGGCACGGTTTCTCACAGTGAGCTTGTCAGCGCGCTCTCTCAGCTCGAATGGGAGCGCGAAGGGCACTTCGACCCTCATTTGACCTATCTCAGGCAGCTTGACGGCACGCTCGCCAAGGTCGACGACTGGCTGCTCATTTCACCTCGTCTGGCCGCTAGCACACGTGTGGAGGCTAGCGTGCTCGGTTCACTGCCGCTGTCTCTCGTCCGACGAACCCGGCAGACCGGCAAGATTTCCTTCGGCCGCATCGCCAGCGTCGAACATCGCACTGCAGCTCAACGCCTGATCAACGGGGCGTCCTCGTCGCCGGAGGCCCAGCCTGTTCACGGCGCCGGGATCGGGGCAACGACGGGAGTGATGCTCCTGTACCCCGTCGTGGAGGGAGACAGCCACAGCGACGTGCAGGCAGTCGTCCGAAGCGGCGCCGCCGACCCGTCGAAGATTGTGATGGCTTTCACCTTGATCCCGCCGGCTTCGGCAGCGAGCACAGACCGTCGTCTGGTGCGTTTCCGTGCCAAGAACTCGCGCGCCCATGAGGCAACGATTCCCTCGGGTTCGTCCTGAGGTTTGATTCTCTGAGCATCAAGGTCGGCCCGCAGTCGCAGGCCGGCCTTGATGCCAAGGCAAGGGGGCTCTCGCAATACCAGTCGGCAACGGACCCGCATGCTCTGCGCTAGCCCGCTTCGGTCTAGGCTCTGAGACGTGGCCGATGATCCGCAGTGGGAAGCACCGGAAGGCTCCTGGGCTTCGTCCGCAGCCCGCCGTCGCAACATGCAGGCGATCCGCAGCCGTGACACAAAGCCCGAGTGGCTGATCCGGCGGCTAGTACACGCTCAAGGCTTGCGATACCGCGTGTCCGCGCGTCCGCTGCCGGATCTTCGCCGGACGGCTGACATGGTGTTCCGTCCGGCAAAGGTGGCTATTTTCGTCGATGGCTGCTACTGGCACGGGTGCCCCGAACACTACGTGCCGCCCAAGACGAACTCGGGCTACTGGTCAGAGAAGGTCGTGCGCAACATGCAGCGCGACCGTGATACTAACCAGCGGCTCAAGGAAGCTGGGTGGCTCGTGCTCCGGTTCTGGGAACATGAGCCGTCAGGAACCTGTGCTGACATAATCGCCGCGACGGTCCTTACGCGCCGAGCGGATTCGCGGAACCCCTGACACAGGAAGCGACATCTGCTCAGCAGCGTTTTGACTGGTTTCACCGCCTTGCCTGTCCATTTCATACGCCTCAAGAAGTTCATCTCGGTGATCGGGGCGCAGAACGGCAGCAATTGCCCTCCCTACCGCTTCCGCCACCGGAGGGGGAAAGGCGTTTCCGACCTGTCGATACTTCGCTGTCTTCTTCCCCTGGAACTTCCACCCGTCGGGGAACCCCTGGATGGTCGCGGCCTGCTCGACCGTCAGCATCGGCCCGGCCGCACGGAACAGATCGCGCTCAGGGTCACAGTGCTCAGGGTCATTAGCGACGCCCATGGCGTCAATCCCGAGGTCTGACCAGGCACGCTTTGCTCGCGTTGGCCCCAGGTCAGCTCCACCGTGCTTCTTCGACCCTCCTACAAGCGTGGGTGCCACACATTTTCCGAACTCTACGGCCTTCGAGGCGTCGGTGACCCACTTCTCGAAAACTTGCTCTCCCGTACGCTGATCAGGTTTCGCCTTCTCACCCTTCCAGTTCTTGTCCCAGAACTGCTCACAGCGGAGCTTCATACTGTCGTGGAGCTCCCCAAGGACCGTAGCCTGTGGCCCCTCGAGTCGACGAGGCCAAACAAAATCGGCCCCGCTTTCACTAAGGACGTCTTTCCGGATAGCGACGAGGATTGCACGCGGGCGCAACTGAGGAACCCCAAAATCTCTTGCGTCGAGCCTCCTCCAGACGCTCCTCATCTCCAGATCCTGCTTCTCGGGAAGCCAGTGATCTTCAACTTCCGGAACTTCGTAGCCAGACTCCCGCAGCTCACTCAGAATATATTTTCGATAGTCAATGAAAACCTCTGGCGGCTCCAGGATTCCCCTGACATTCTCAATCATTACAGCCTTGGGCTTGAGAGCCCTGACAATGCGCAAGGCATCGGGAAAAAGATCCCGCTCATCATCCTTTCCGAGCCTCTTTCCCGCCAAGGAGAAAGGCGGGCAGGGAACTCCGCCGGCCAGGAGATCGAGATCTCCTTCCTTAAGGCGAAGGTCCGCGTGTACCTTCGAACCGAGGAATTCCTTCACATCCATCGGTTCAAGGGCGTCCGCCCGCTCCTGCGTCCAGCCCGGCCACCCGCCCACGTTCGCGCTGAGGGTGCGCACCGCGTGGGCGTCCCACTCGACGAGCGCGCGGTGATCAAAACCTGCGTCATGCAGACCCACGGCTTGCCCGCCTGCGCCCGCGCAGATCTCTACCGAGGTCAGCGGTGTGGTGAACTGCGGACGCGGTCGGCCGCTGGGGCGCATAGCGCTCCTTCCGGGATGACTGAAAAGCGGTGCCAAGTCTTGCAGAGGCAGCGATCGCGCCGCCTCCTAACCTCAAGAGTCTCGCACTACCACAGATTCCCGGCCGAAACTGGGGCCCCCGCCCACACCCAGACCTGCTGAAGAACTAGCTGCGGCCCATGTGTCGCAGCAGCGCCTCAATGTCACCCGGCGCCAGGCCTGCCGCGACCGATGGTTCTTCTTGCAGGTCAGCGAGCTGCTGCACAGTGGGGTCATCGAGGATCTTCCCCATAAACTCCAACTTCTTTTCGAGGCGCACTGCGACCACCTCATCGATGGTGTTCCGGGCAGCCAGCACGGTGACCCGAGTGTCCGTGCCTGGTGCGAGGCCAAGGCGATGGATCCGGTCAAGGCTCTGAAGGAACCGGCCTGCCATGAAGTCGCGGTCCACATACACAGCGTCGTGGCATACGTGGTGCAGGCTGATGCCCTCCCCCAGGGTCGCCGGGTTTGAGATCAGCACCGTGCAGCTCGGATCTTCACGGAAGCGCCTCAGCTGCTCATCCCTGTCGGGCGTACCGCCGAAAACGACCGCAGGACTGTACTTCCCCAGCATTTGCTCCAGTGTCGTCAGGCTTCGGACGAAAGTTGTCCAAACCAGCGTCTTACGGCCCCGCTCCGCATTCTCGGCGACGATCGCCACCGTTTCCTTGTACTTAGGCGACAGCTCGTAGTCCGGCAGATTCTGCATGAGCGAATAGAGAGAGCTGCCCTGCGGGATTTTCAGTGGCGGCAGCTGATACGCCAGCGGCTCATAACGGGTGCCGCCCTCAAGGAGCAGAGCAGGGCTCGTAGCCGCCATCAACAGCCGCAGCGCGGTCTTGCCCAGAGAGCTGAGATCGTCCCTCGCGGTCCCGCCCTTCATGCCTCCCACCAACGAGCTGTAGATCTCGTTGTGGAGGGGCGGCATATCGACGTACCGCATCCTGAGGTGGACCGGAGGGAGGCCGAGTTCATGCTTCGTCGTCCGGGTGAACAGCGGCCGGAGAACAGAGCTGGCATGAGCGAGGTCCCCGCCTGCCACGGCCTGAACCACGGTCCGCTGCCCGTGCCCCGGCCAGACAAAGCCCAGAAGGTTCTCCAGGTCCTTCGAACCGTTCGGGGCCGGCGTACCGGTGAGAATCATCCGCCGCTCGGCGAGCGGTCCGAGCGCCATGCACGCGGCACCGTACGTACCTCGCGCGCCCAGCTTCATCCGGTGAGCCTCGTCCAGGATGATCATCGATGGAGCCGCCTTCAGCCAGCTGGCCAGCGTGGGCAGCGAACGGTCCAGCCTCTCGTAGTTGACGATCAGTACCTCTGCCCACTGATCCATCGACCCGTCGAGGACGTGCGTCCGCAGCGGATAGCGGAAGCACACTGCGGTCTCATAGCGCCATGACTCGTAGGCCGACTTGGGGCAGACGACCAGTACCCGGCTCACGCGCCGCTGTTCCCGCTGCGCTGCGTACACTGCCAGAGCTACGCGGGTCTTGCCCGCCCCAGGAACGCTGAAGTTGGCCCCGTGTTGGAGAGAAAGCAGCTTCGCGATGTCACGCAGCTGGAACTCGCTGAGCGAGCCGAGCGAGGCTTCCCACATGTCTCCCAGCAGGTTGACGACATCGCCCGGGGTGACCTCACCTTGCGGCTGTGCGCCGGCTAGCCGCTCTTTAACCGTGTTGGCATCCCTGACAACGCCAGACACAAGGTTCCGTAGTTCAGGAGCCCACTCCACTCCCTCGCGATGCGGCCAGCCGCCAAGAACAGCGAGATCAGCGAGCAGTTCATCAAGGGCGACCGACGCGGTGAGCGGGCCCAGCTGGCCGCCCGTACGAAAACGGGCGGCCAGCTGGACAAGATCCTGCTGATACGGGTCAGTCGTCCTCAGAACGACACGCGTACGCGTCTCGTCAAATCCCAGACGCAGGGACGTTTCGGTCGTACTGCCACTCACCGAGAGTCCTCCACGGTCACGGCCTCCAGCAGCCAGGCCACACCGTCGCCAGGGGCAGACAGACTACGGCCGGCCTGCTGCGCAAGCTTCCGAAGACTGCCGCGGAGCTTCAGAACAGCCTCGTCGAAGGCTTCCTCATCCAGGCTGTGCGAGGTACGAGCCTGCACCAGGTCCATGACGCACTGGTCGATGCTCGCACAGGCCTCTGCCAGACGGGCGGGCGCCATCTGCTTGCGCTTCCGCAGACGGGCGCTGCGGCCGGCGGCGTCGATTGCCTCATCAAAAGCAGTCCTGGCGTCATCGAGCACGGACTGTCCCTGAGCCTTGGCCCTGTCTTGCAGTTCCGGGTTCATGCTCCGGACAGCAGCCGTGGCGCGGAGAATCCGGTCGTTCAGGGACCGGGCTTCGGAGACGGCCGAGGAAGCAGCCGGAACTGTGAGGTCATCGAAACCTGGAATCGACACCACGTCCGGCTGCGCCGCGTTGGAACCATCCGCAGCCAGAGCGGTCGGCAGGGCCCGGTCAAGGAATCCCTCTTTGAGGAAAACCTCGTCGATGTGCCGGACATCCGTCTTGGAGAAATCGAGGAGAATCGCAGCCAGGCGGAACTCCTTGAGGACTTCGGCCTGGTCACGGTCCACAGACTCCAGCTTCAGATAGAGACGGTGAAGTTCCTTCAGACTCTCCTGGGCACCCTCCCAGTCAACCAGCTTCAGCGCCACGCCACCCCCGCTCTTGCTGCGGTCGATCAGCTCCCGGATCGTGCTCAGGATCCAGCGCTCCTGGTGGTAGGTCTTCACCTGGATGCGGAATTCCTTGGCGATCTGTTCCGGCGTCCGCCCCAGGGAAGCCTGCTCCTCCATGGCAAGGAGCCGGTTGATGTACGAGTAGTCCCGGCGGTGATCCTTGCGCAGCTGGAGAGACAGCTCCACAGCGTTGATGTCGGCCCACGTGAACGACTCTGGCAGCACGCCCACGCGCATCGACTGCACGCCTAGCCCACGCAAGGCGGCGGCCCGTGTATTGCCGTTCACCAGAATGCCCTGGTGCGTCACGAGACCAGGGTCGTTCTGGCCGAACTGCTTCAGGCTCTCCTGCAGCTTGTCGAACTCCGGATCACGCAGGTTCGGATCGGTCGGCGACGCCATGAGCAAGAACTTCAGATAGTCCTGGCTCTCCCTGGCCCACGGGTCCTTCTCCAGCGCCTCGTCCTGAGCCGCGTCGTGGCTCCGCTGAGCACGGATCCGGTGCGTTCCCGGATTGAAGTAGAGCCCACTGAGCGGCAGGTCGATGACCTCCACATGGGCCTGCTGCTCATTCCAGTCGATCGTGACCGTCTCCCTGGTGCCACCAGCGGCCTTGATCTCCTCGACCTTCTTCTTGATAAGTTCGCTGAACTCGGCCGCCCGAGGCGGCGGCGGGAACTCCCGCAGCATCGTCTTTCTCCGTCCCGTACTTCGCCTAGTCATCCATGTCGTCGAGCGCATCCGCCACGGTCTTCCGGGACTCCTCCGGAAGGGTCCGCAGAATGCCCCAGAGCCGGTCAAGCGGGCTCAAGGTGCGCTGGTCGGCGGCCAGCCAGCCGGCCAGGGTCAGGCGCTCGACAGGAGACAGGGCTTCCACCATCTCCAGCACGACGCCTTGGTCGACCTCACGGTCAGTACCCCCGGCGCCGCAGCGCCTGCACTCCGTGACGAGCTGATGCTCCACCGTTCCGTCGGCAAGAAGCACCTTGCGGCGAGCCACGTTCAGCTGCGCCTGCTCAACGCCGTCTCCGTACTCCTCGCCCGCCGCGATACCGCAGGTACGGCACAGGTAGTTGTCCCCCTGGAGGATCTTCGTACGCTGAGTGGCCGTGAGGCTGTTCTTATGCTTGGGCGCCTTCGACTGGCCCGGGATCCAGACGTCGGCGCCCCGCGTCACGAACCGCTGCTCCTGCTGCTTCAGTTCAGGGTCTTCGCGGCTCGTGTCAATACGCCAGTCATGAACCCGTAGTTCCCGGATCCGCCTGTCGATCTGCGCCACGTCAGGGAAAGCCTCACGCAGAGCGGGCTTCGTGAAGACGTTGCCCTCACCCACAACGGTCACCAGCCACAGCGCGGCCCGGGCCATGCTTCCCAGCTTCTTGTCCTGCCACGACGGCAGCGTCATCTATCGCCTCCGGTCAGTCGTACAGCACGCATGACACACAAGACCGCCAAAGAGCACGAACAGCCCATACGCAGCCTCACGCCCTCGCTTGTCAGGCGGTTCCTCTAGTCGACACCAACGCTCAAATAAAAGTCCAGCGCCAGAACTCTTGCTCCAGAATTCGCAAGAATCTCAACTCAGGCCAGCTGATGCACAATTGCTAGACCTGCAGACGCTTCTCGAGCCGGAGGCTTGATTGCATGCCCATGACAGGCATAGTTACGGAAGGCCGTACGGAACAAAGCTGGATATATAAGGAATTCCGCAGCAACGTTCCTCCCGCCAGGCAAGCCCTGGCCAAGGCTCTGCAGGAGATCTGCCGCTACCTGACTCCTGACAAGTCATCCAGGAACCGAGTCACTCAGGCAACGGCAGCCGCGCATCTGGGCTGCAGCGAAAGTTCCCTGTCCCGGTTCCTCAGCGGAGATACCGTCCCAGGTCTGCAGCTTGTGGAGAGCTTCTACAAGCAAGCATGCGCTGACGCTGGCAATAGAACGCTTGTCAGCGTCAGCCTGGAGAAACTGAAGGATCTCCACGCCGCAGTCCTGGCCGAACGGAGCAAGGACTGCGGTCACGCCACAGAAATCGAGGCTCTCTCTCGTCAACTGAAAGAGGCGAACGACGAGTGCGAGACACTCAGGCAAGGCGTAGCCGAACTGGCTGGTCTGCGAAGTGATGTGGCCGAACAGAAGGCCGTCATCGCGAAACTGAAGGCGGCCAGAGCCGGCTTGCGAGGGCGTCTCGCCGTTCAGGCGACGTCCGCTCCGCTGCCGGTCCCCCGCCGGAGGGGGGACCGGCAGCGGATGCGGAACGATACGTCCGCGGCGCGGCGCCTCGCCGAGCAGGCCGGAGAGCTAGGCAGGAACGGCAGGCCCGATGTGGCCTTGACCCTTCTACGTCAGACCACGGAAGCGCTCAGCCCTCGCGAGATGGCCACCCTGCTGCTCCTGCTCCGCCAGCAACAGGACGACAAGCTTGCCGACAACGTGATCCACATCTACGGCCGAGACCAGAACGACCAAGACGTTCTGCATGTCACATTGGTACTCCACGAGCATGGCGCCACAGAAGATGCCGGCGCCATGCTGCGGGCAGCACTCAGATGACCGTCGGCATCTGATGCGCACCCTTCGCTCCACGGAGAAGGGGCCACAGAGCGGCAACTTACGCTTAGGTTGCCGCAGCGTCCGCCTCGTAGTACATCTGGGCGCGGTCGAGGAGTTCGTCCGGATCATGGCCTCGGTCCGCAGTCCAGTGCAGGAGATCAGAGATGAGCTCGATTGCGGACTCTTCGAGTCTGCTCCTCCACGCTTTCCCTCCCGGATGAAGCCCCCCGCCCATCCCCTGGTAGCGCTCAAGGGCTTCGACCGCTCGCTCAACGCGCAGGCGTGCGCGATCCGCACTGGGCCCGATCTCGCACCAGACCGCTTTGCCGGCCGCCGTCAGTACAGTGCCCCATTCAATAGCCAGCGAGGCAAGCAAGTGCAGGCCACGGCCGCACTCCTGATCGCAGCCCGCAGTTCTGAGCGATGGCACGACCGGACTCTTGTCGTGCACTTCGAGCCTCAGCCGCTCACCTGTCCACTCAAGGATCAAGGTCGCGGATGCACCCTTCCCGACATGCTTGACAACGTTAGTGGCCAACTCCGCGACCAGCAGCTCCGCCTCATCGACGGCGACAGGTGTCCCCCATCGGCTCAACTGCTTGACAGTGGCTCTCCGCAGCAAGTGCACTTCCGCCGGCGCCGCCTCGAAAGGCAGAACACTACGGAGTCGCGATTCGGTGACTTTGTAGCCGGACATGGCTCCGACTCCTCCCTCCCGCGCCACGCACATGCTGCGCCTGTCGTATCCATACGACTGCATTGCGTAGCAGCTCCGAACGAGCATGGCATGGAGAAGTCTCACTGTGTAACTTCTCACAAGAATCCATCGGGTGAATCTGACGGCGGGGCCACCTCTCAGTTGCCTAGCCTGTTGAGATCCTCGGGTCGGCCACCCGGCTCATAGCAAAGGAGCCTCATGCCCGAACGGACCACAACCCGCCGCCGTCAACTAGGCGCGATGATGCGCAAGTTGCGCACACGTAAGGGCCTGACCCTCGAAGAGGCCGGACAGGTTGTCGGCGTATCCAAGGCGACGGTGAGCCGATATGAAACTCAGGCCGGGCCAGTCAAGTGGATCGTTGTCGACGCTCTGTGCCGCGAGTACGGAGCAAGTGACGCTGAGCGTCTAGCCGTTGTCGGACTAGCCAAGGACGCCAAGCAGCAAGGCTGGTGGAGTTCCTTCGCCGACTCGATCCCTGAGAGCATGAATCTGCTGCTCACGCTTGAGGACGAGGCCGTACGCGAGAGTCACTTTTCCTGCGTCTACGTTCCCGGCCTCCTGCAGACACGCGCGTACAGCACCGCGCTGCAGAAGGCGAACGAAGTACCCCTGGAGCCAGCCGAGATCGAGCGGCTGGTCGATATCCGCATGAGACGGCAGGAGATCCTCGCCCGGTCGAAGCCGTTGCAGCTGTGGGCGATCCTCGACGAGTCCGTTATCCGCCGGGTAGTCGGGTCGCCGCAGGCCATGAGGGAGCAGCTCGACCGCCTGCTCGAAGCGAGCGAGTCACGGCACATAACGCTTCAAGTGCTGCCCTTCTCGAAGGGAGCTCATGCCGCCGCGCTCGGGAGCTTTGTGATCATCGGTGGCGTCGAACCGGCACTCGACGTCACGTATGTGGACTTCCATACAGGTTCCCTGTTCCTGGAAAAGGACGAGGAACTGGAGCGATACAGACTTGCGTTCGAGTACCTGCGCGCGCAAGCGTTGGACATGGAGGCGTCCTCCGCCATGATCCATCGCGCCCGCAAGGAGTTGTGAATGCCCGTCGGCCTCCAGCCCGTTTCCGAGCCTGCCTGGTTCAAGTCGTCGTACAGCGGCGGTAACACGACCGAGTGCGTGGAAGCGTCTTTCACGCCGAGCGGTGTCCTCGTACGGGACTCCAAACACACGGGTGGCCCCATCGTCGCGGTATCAACCGCCGTATGGCAGGCCTTCATAGGCCACCTGCCCGAACGAGGGGCAACGGAACCAGCGAAGTGATCGCCGACGGCGCAGGGAGTCACCCCGCAGCCGGCCTCAAGTCGACGGCGAGGGGGTAGCCGATCGCTTTGGCCGCCGCGATGACCGTCTCGGCACCGACCGACGGGTTCAGGGCAACGATGTCCCGTTGCCCAAGAGGGTGCAGGTCGTAGATGTGGCGAAGTGCCTCGATGTCCACCGGTACCTCGTAGTAGTCCTCGGCGAACGCCTGGAACGCCTCCGGGGTCGGGGCGAGCAGCAGCTCGAAGAGCCGGGCCGAGCCGTCGGGGTCCGGGTGATCGGCGGGGAAGGTGATCCGGCCGGTCTGCCACGCCGGGGCCTCCGCTTCGCGCCACAGGCACGCCGTCACCACAGGGCATCCGTCCTCGTCCGTGAAGGCCGGCTCCTCGACGTAGCAGCGGAAAGCCTCGGGCACCGAGTCCAGCACGCCCGGCCAGGGCTGAGGCCCGTCCTCGTGCCGGTACGGGCTCAAAGGGGACTCGTGGTCGAAGCCACGGATGTACGCCCCGACGGGCGCGAAGACGATGTCGAACTCGTCGCCCGAGCCGTTGCGCATGGAGGCCACCTGCTCGGTCTCGGACCACTCGGCGCTGTACGAGTAGAAGCACTCGCCGTCCGGGTTCAGTATCGCCTCGGCCATGGCCATCGATCGGCAGAGATCCTTCAGGGAGTCGATGTCGGGCAGGACGGCGGCGATGTCTCGGGCTGTCATACGGCCCATCCAAGCGGGTACCACCGACAGTGGGTCAGGGGCCGTCCCGAGCAGCTGTCGGGTGCCGGACGGCCCACGGCCACCCGCGCGCCCGTCGGGCCCGGACCGGAGGTTAGCCTCGGGGGACGAACAAGGAGGCAGTAATGGCGAAGGTACCGGCCTCGATGGTGGCCGCTGCGGGGCTTGTCGGTGGGTACGGCGTCGCCCGGTGGACGAGGAAGCGGCAGCTCGGCGGGGTCGTGCTCGCCGCAGCCGGGGTCACCGCCGCGCGGCAGTGGAAGCAGGAGGCCGGCGGGGTGGCCGCCGGGGTGCTGACCGCCGGGTACGTCGCCGCGTTCGCCGGGTCGCATCCGCTGGCCAAGAAGGTGGGCGCCTGGCCCGCCGTCTTCGGTGTCGCCGGTGCCATGGCCATCGCTTCCTGGGCCGTGGCCGACCGACGCGCCTGAGCCGAGCGCCGGTCCCGGCTCAGACCCCGGCCCGGCCCACGGACCGGGGCATCTCATACCCAGGGCCCCACGCACCGGGGCACGCCCAGTGCCGCCTCCCTGCCCAGGGTCACACCCACGCCCATGATTCAGGAGGCTGGCTCCTCCGACCCCCGAAACGCCCGCCGATACGCGTACGGGCTCGTCCCCACCACCCGTTTGAAGCGGTCCCGGAAAGCCGTCGGGGAGCCGAAGCCCGCCTGGGACGCGATGCGTTCGACCGGGTACGTGGTCGTCTCCAGGAGGTACTGGGCACGGCGTACCCGGGCTCGGTGCAGCCACTGGAGCGGTGTCGTGCCCGTCTGTTCACGGAAGCGGCGGTTGAGGGTGCGGGTGCTCATGCCGGCGTGGACCGCGATGTCCTCCAGGGTCAGCTCCCGGTCGGCGTTCTCCTCCAGCCAGTCGAGCAGCGGCTCCATGGTCGTGCCCGCCGGTACCGGCGGCTGGGTGTGGACGATGAACTGGGCCTGGCCGCCCTCCCGTTCGAGCGGCATCACGGACATCCGGGCGGCATGTGCGGCGACCGCCGAACCGTGGTCCTTGCGGACCATGTGCAGGCACATGTCCAGCGCCGCCGACGCGCCCGCCGAGGTCAGGAACTGGCCGTTGTCGACGTAGAGCACGTTCGGGTCCACGGTCACCGCCGGATGCCTGGCCGCCAGCTCCCCGGCCGCGACCCAGTGCGTGGTCGCGCGCAGTCCGTCCAGCAGGCCGGTGGCGGCGAGGACGAAGGCGCCGACGCAGATCGAGGCGATCCGGGTGCCGTTCGCGGCCGCCGCCCGCAGTGCCTCCGCGACACCCGGGGGGAGCGGTGCGGACGGGTCGGCGACGCCGGGTAGGACGATCGTGTCCGCCTCGGCCAGCGCCTCCAGGCCGTACGGGGCGCGCAGCGTGAACGCTCCCGCGCTCACCTCCGCGTCCGCCGTGACCGAGCACACCCGGGTCCGGTAGGCCGGGCGGCCGTCGGGCAGCCGGGCCCAGCCGAAGGTGTCGATCGGGGCTGCGAGATCGAACGGGATGACCTGGTCGAGTGCCAGTACGGCCACGGTGTGCATGGCCAGAGCCTATGCATACGCCGGGTTCTCGCCATGCCCGTGCATCAGGTTCCCACGTCGTGCCGTCCGCAGCACCGACCATACGAGCGGGCGTGCCCGGGGCGGATGCCCGCACCCTCGCCCCCGACCGACGAGCTTGGCCAGGAAGCCCTGTCTGGCACCAGGAAGCCCTGTCTGGCTGCTGGCCGGAATCCGTTGGCTCCTGGCAAAAGTGCCACTTCTCCATGATCCGACCGCCCTCTAGCGTCACCCCGTGACCAAGTTCCTCCTCGCCGTCCATGTCATCGCCGCGATCGTCGCGATCGGGCCCGTCACCGTCGCCGCGAGCATGTTCCCGCCGGCCGCGCGCAAGGTTCTCCAAGCGCCGGACGACGCGAGCGCCCTCGCCACCGCCCGGCTGCTGCACCGCATCTGCCAGGTGTACGCCGTGGCGGGCGTCGTCGTGCCCGTGTTCGGGTTCGCCACGGCGAGCGACATGGGTGTACTCGGCGACACCTGGCTGATCGTCTCGATCGCGTTGACGGCGGCCGCGGCCGTGGTCCTCGCCGCACTGGTACTGCCCCGGCAGAGCGCGATCCTGGAGGGGGCCGAGAAGGTTGGGGTTCAGCAGGGTGGCGGGGAGGCGGCCCTCCCCGAAGGCGTGCTCGAGGAGGGGACGCTCCGCGAGACTGCCGAGACGGCCGAGGCGGCCGTGGACCGCGCGGCGACCGTCCGGCTCGCCATGTTCACCGGGATCTTCAACCTGCTGTGGGCCACCGTCACCGTCCTGATGATCATCCGGCCGGGGTCCACGACGGGCGCCTAGGACCGCCTAGGACCTGTCCCGTCGGCTCCCGCGACCGGAACCCCGCCCACCCGTTCCGGTCGGCGTCCCGGGACCCTAGGATCCCCGCCATGGACGCGAACCAGCAGCAATCCGCACCGGGCACCTACCTGACCTTCCTGGAGCGGCAGCTGACCGCCGACGGATGCGCCACGCGGTGGGAGGACTGGGCCGGGGTGCCCGTGCTCGTGGGGCGGCGGGCCGAGTTCCGGTTGCGCTGGATGGCGACGAAGCTGCATCTGTTCACGGTGGCCGCGGCCGTCCCGGAGATAACCGTGCAGACCGTCTCCGGCTTCACCGACCAGGTGATGAAGTACGCCAAGGACACCAAGGGCGGTCTGCCCGTCGGCTTCCAGAACGGCATCGGCGCCTTCCCGCTGCTGGTCAGCGACCGGGTCGATCCGGCCGCCGTGCAGTGGGCGGAGGCCCAGCAACGGGTCAAGTTCGCCTGTATGACCCGGCCCGTCGTGGTCGACAGTTCGCGTCAGTACGTGGGGATGTACCGCGGCAAGCCGGTGCTCGGGCGCGTCTACGCCTCGTACTTCAACGAGAAGGGCTCGCGGTACTTCTACGGCCGGTGAGCGCACCGGTGCCGCCCGGCCGGCCTGCGTGTCCCACCGTCAGCCGGCCAGGACCAGTTCCTCTTCCAGGGCGTCCGCCAGGTCCGTCCTGAACTGCCGTGCCACCGCGCTCGTGACCAGGACGGCGGCGGCCCCGAGCAGCGTGACGGCCGCCCAGGTCAGCGGCCACACCTGGGCGAAGCCGTCCGGGGGGCCGGGATGGGTCCGCAGCGACATGTGGAGCAGGGTCGCCGGGGGTGCCGCGACCAGGAGCAACGGCCAGGCCAGCGCGTCCCGGAGTCCGAAGTGGACCGCCAGGAGCAGCAGGATCGCGGCGAGGGCGAGGACGCCGGTACCCGTCACCGGGGTGGTCTCCGCGACGGAGCCCGGCGTCTCGGGGCGGTTGCGCAGGTCCCAGGGGAGGCAGAGAAGGTACGCCGCGCAGGAGAGGGCGGCGCCGAGGACACGCGTCAGCCAGCGTTCCGGCCAGGGGCGCGTTCGCAAGGGGCGGAGCAGTTTCCCGGTCATGCGTACGAGGGTTCCGGGCCCGGCGGTGCGGCGACAGAGTACGCGTACTCAGAACCGTCACCCGGAAAGGGGCTCGTACGGGCCTCTCGTACCGGTCGGTCCACCGTGGCGCACATCGGGGAGGCGCCGCTCCGGAACGCGAGCGCGGACAGGAGGCCCCTCTCCGTCGAACGAGCCCCGCCCGGGTCCCCCTCCGGCGAGCGAACCTCGCCCGGGTGCCCTTCCGTCGAGCGAGCCCCGCCCGGGGTCCCGGCTCCGCCCGCTTACGCCCCCAGTGCCCGTGACACCACGTAGATCAGCAGTCCGGCCAGTGAGCCGACCACCGTGCCGTTGATCCGGATGAACTGCAGGTCACGGCCGATGTTCGCCTCGATCTTCCTGGTCGTGTGCTCGGCGTCCCAGCCCGCGACCGTGTCCGTGATGAGCGAGGTGATCTCCTTGCGGTACGTCGTCACGACGTACACCGCGGCGCCCTCCACCCAACTGTCTACCTTGGCCTGGAGCTTGGGTTCGGTGGCCATCCGGGCGCCGAGGGACAGCAGGGAGGCCCGCACGCGCAGCCGCAGCTCACTGCGCTCGTCCTCGGCCGCGGACACGATCATCGACCGTACGGCCGTCCAGGCGGAGGCGATCAGGTCCTGGACCTCGCCGCGGCCCAGCACCTCGCCCTTGAGTCGCTCCACGCGCGCGCGGGTGTCGGTGTCGGACTGCAGATCGGAGGCGAAGTCGGTGAGGAAGCGGTCGAGGGCGCCGCGGGCCGGGTGGGTCGGGGAGTCGCGCATCTCGGTGACGAAGCGGAGCAGCTCCTTGTAGACCCGCTCGCCGACCTTCTTGTCGACGAACCGGGGGGTCCAGCCGGGTGCGCCGCCCTGGACGGCGTCCATAACCTGGGAGTCGTGGAACACCAGCCAGTCGTGCGCACGGGAGACCACCAGGTCGACGAACCGCTTGTGGCCGCCGTCCACGACGATCTTCTCCAGCATCTTCCCTATGCCGGGCGCGATCTCCTGGGCGTCTGCGCGGCGGGTGATCGCCTCCCCGACGACGGCCTGGACGTCGGAGTCGCGCAGCACGGTCAGCGCGCCTCTGAGCGCGGCGGCCAGTTCGGCCGTGACCCGGTCCGCGTGTTCGGGATCGGCGAGCCAGGTGCCCAGTCTGCTGCCGATGCCCACCGCGCGCAGCCGCTGGCGGACGACGTCCTCGGAGAGGAAGTTCTCGCCGACGAACTCGCCCAGCGAGACGCCCAGCTGATCCTTCTTCTTGGGGATGATCGCGGTGTGCGGGATGGGCAGGCCGAGCGGGTGCCGGAAGAGAGCCGTGACCGCGAACCAGTCGGCCAGCGCGCCGACCATGCCCGCCTCGGCGGCCGCCGCGACATAGCCGGCCCAGGCGCCCGCGCCTTCGCCGGAGGCCCATTTCGCCAGGACGTAGACGAGGGCGACGAAGAGCAGCAGGCCGGTGGCGGTCGCCTTCATCCGGCGCACCCCTCGGCGCTTCTCCTCGTCGGCGGGGCTGAACGTGTTCATCGCCCGGCCCGGCGGCACGGCGGACCTCCGGTCGGTCTCGGCTCCGGCGGCCTTCGCGGCACCGGTCGCCTCTGCGGCCTTCGCGGCAGCGGCAGACTCACCGTCGTCCGGCGCGTCCCCCGCCTCCGTGGCGCCGGCGGCCTTCGCGGCAGCCTCTCCGGTGTTCACAGCCTCGGCGGCGTTCTCGGTGTCGCCGGGACGGGCATGCCGCTTCGTGCCGTCCCCTTCACCCGAATTCGTGCGTCCCATTCACTCCACCCGTTCGCAGGCCACGTCACGCACCGTACCCATTGTCCCTTTCTCCCTCTCTTCCTCACCGACTCCTGGAACGACACAGGAGTTCCCGGCGTCTGTTCGGATGGGGAATCGATCGGGGATCCCCTAGGGGGCACGTCGGAGTCCTCGCACTTCATGACGCATCATGGAGTGATCACATCGGAGCCTCGGGCTCCCTCGTCCGAGGAGACACGCACCGCATGACCAAGCGTCACGGTTATGCCCTGCTCACCGCGATCCTCGCCCTGGTCATGGTCCTTTCCGCCGCCATCTACATCGGTGTCGCGGCGGACGACGGCAGCGAGGCCAAGGCGGCCGTCGCCAGTGGCCGCACGTCGTACGACGCCGCCCCCGCCTCCACCGGCACCTGGGTCGGCGCCTGGTCCGCCTCCCCGGTCGGAGCCGAGCCCGGCACGGAGCCCGACGGACTGGCGGGCCGCTCCGTGCGCAACGTCGTGCACACGGCCGCCGGGGGTACGGGTGCCCGCGTCACGTTGTCCAATCTCTACGGGCAGCAGCCGCTGGTCGTCGCGCACGCCACGATCGCCGTCGCCGCGACCGCGAACAACGCCGCCGCCACGGCCGACACCATGCGCCGCCTCACGTTCGGCGGCGCCACGACCGTCGTGATCCCGGCCGGCCAGCAGGTGATGAGCGACGCCGTACGCGTGCGCATCCCGCACGGCGTGGACATCCTCGTCACGACGTACTCGCCGACCCCGTCCGGCCCGGTCACCTACCACCCGCACGCCCGGCAGATCTCGTACGTGGCCGACGGCGACCGCACGGAGGACGTGAGCGCCGCCCCGTACACCGAACAGAGCCCGTACTGGCGCTACCTGACCGCACTCGACGTGCTCAGCGACGACGCCACGGGCACCGTCGTCGTCCTCGGCGACTCGCTCACCGACGGCATCACCTCCACCGTGGGAGCCAACCGGCGCTGGACGGACGTCCTTTCGGAGCGGCTGAGCGCCTCGGCCGAATCCGGTGACACACCCCGCTACAGCGTCGTCAACCAGGGCATCAGCGGGAACCGGGTCCTCGCCGCCGGACTCGGCCGG
The DNA here is from genome assembly GCF_036226925.1 of Streptomyces sp. NBC_00659. Taxonomy (NCBI): domain Bacteria; kingdom Bacillati; phylum Actinomycetota; class Actinomycetes; order Kitasatosporales; family Streptomycetaceae; genus Streptomyces; species Streptomyces sp. NBC_00659. Next base: position 3,885,781 of record NZ_CP109031.1, read on the forward strand.
CCGGCCGAGAGCCCCAGCGGGCTGAGCCGGTTCCGCCGTGACGTGCTCGACCGCACGAACGTCAAGGCCGTCGTCATCGACCTCGGCGTCAACGACATCCTGCGCAACCCTGCCCAGGTCGATCCGAACACCGTGACCGACGGCCTGCGGACCCTGGTGCGGCAGGCGCACGCCCGCGGACTGCGGGTCATCGGCGCCACGCTGATGCCCTTCCAGGGGCACCGCGGCTACACCGACGCGCGGGATGCCGTACGCCAGGCCATCAACGCGGAGATCCGGGCCGGGAAGGTGTACGACGCCGTCGTCGACTTCGACGCGGCGCTGCGGGACCCGCACAACCCGCGCCGGCTGCGACCCGACTACGAATCGGGCGATCATCTGCACCCCAGCGACAAGGGGTTCCGGCGGATGGCCGAGGTGTTCGACCTGAAGGAGCTGAAGGGATCGGTCCCGGCGGAACTCTGATCCGCCGGCGGTCCCGGCGGAGCTGTGATCCATCGCCGGTTCAGGCCGAACCGTGATCCGCCGACGGCCCGGACAGCACCGCCGAAAAGCCCACCGCCCCGACGGCGCCCCGGAGTTCAGTAATCGCCGTCGCGCCGCCAGTGGCGGTGCTCCCGGCGCTCGCGGTGCCGCTCCCGGCGCTCCTCGTGGCGCAGGCGGCGCTCCTCATGACGATCACGGCGCTCCTCGTGGCGCTCGCGTATCAGGTCGCGGGCCTCGTCGAGCGCGTCGAACATGTCACCGAGACCGTCGTCCCGCGACCCGTCGAGCTCCTTGCGGGCCTCCCGGCGCTCCAGCTTCTCCTGCCGGCGCTCCTCCTTGAGACGCTGACGCTCGGCACGGGTGAGCTTGCGCTCCACGCCGACACCGCCCCAGAAGGCGAAGCCCGTGACGACGACCCGGGGTGCGCCGGGATCGCCCGGCCGGCCCTCCTCGCGGTGGTCGAAGCCGCCCATGACGCCGATGCCACGGACCACGACCTCGACACCCGGCGGCACCATGACGTTCAACCCGCCCATCACCGCGACACAGTTGATGACGACCTCACGGTCCGCGAAGTTCGCCTCGCGCAGGTCGATCTCGCCGCCGCCCATGAAAGCGAAGCAGTTGAAGCGCTTGGGCACCGTCCAGCGGCCCTTGCGCTCGAAGCCCGACAGAACCGCCACACCCCACGAGGACGAGCCCTCGCCGCCGACGATACGAGAGCCCCAACTGCCGTCATCCAGAGGCTGCTTGACCATGGAGACCCGAGCCGTCCCCACCGCGCCCGGCAGATCGCGGGTGATCGGCGTCAACTCCCCGTAGGTACGGGCCGCGTACGTCGCCTCCAACCGCTCCTCGAACTCCTCCATGTCGAGACGGCCCTCCGCGAGGGCGTCCCTCAGCTGTTCGGCGACTCGTTCACGATCGGCGTCGGAGGCACGCAGCTCCGGGAGTTCGTCGGTCATGGGCAGCAGCCTACGAGGTCCCCCGCCCGCGGGCTATCCAACCCGCCCTCGCGGCGGTCTCCCCTACGGCACCGTCCTCCCGGCGTACATACGGCTGATGACCGCCTCGATGTCCGGCTCCCGTACCGAAAGGTCCACCAGCGGATATTCCGCCGCGATCCGGGCCACCAGCGGAGCCGCCGACATGCCGGCGGGGAACGCCAGCCACTGACGCGGCCCCTCCACCTTCACCACCCGCGCCGACTCCAGCTCGATCGGGGGCAGTTCCCGCTCCAGGTCCACGACCAGGGTCCGCTCGCTCTCCCCCACCGCGTGCAGCCCGCTCAGAGCGCCGTCGTACATCAGCCGCCCGTGGTCGATGACCATCACCCGTCGGCACAACTGCTCGATGTCGGTGAGGTCGTGCGTGGTGAGCAGGACGGTCGTACCGCGTTCGGCGTTCAGATCCCGCAGGAACTCCCGGACCCGCACCTTGCTGACCACGTCGAGCCCGATCGTCGGCTCGTCGAGATAGAGCACCTCGGGGTCGTGCAACAGGGCCGCCGCGATGTCGCCGCGCATCCGCTGCCCCAGCGACAACTGCCGCACGGGCACGTCCAACAGGGCCCCGAGCTCCAGGAGTTCGACACAGCGGTCGAGGTTCTCCCGGAACCGCGCGTCCGGCACCCGGTACATCCGGTGCATGAGCCGGTACGAATCGATCAGCGGGAGATCCCACCACAGCGTCGTACGCTGCCCGAACACGACCCCGATCCGGCGCGCGACACGGGTGCGCTCGCGGGACGGGTCCAGACCGGCGACCCGCAGCCGGCCGGCGGACGGGGTGAGGATGCCGGTGAGCATCTTGATCGTGGTCGACTTGCCGGCGCCGTTCGGGCCGATGTAGCCGACCATCTCCCCGCGCCCGACCGTGAACGAGATCGAGTCGACGGCCCGCACCTGGCGCCGCTCACCGCGCAGGAACCCCGTCTTCCTGCGCACCTCGAAGACCTTCTCGACCCCGTCCAGCTCGATGAAGCCGGCCCCCGGGCCCGGTTCCCCGCCCGGACCGGCCGATTCCCTGTCTGCGGCGATGGCCACACCCATTCCCCTAACTTCCCGTACTCCGGTAGGCGCGCAGCCCCGCGCGCCAGGCGAGCCCGGCCAGCGCGCAGCACAGCGCCGCCACGACCGGTGACGCGAACGCGACCCACGTCGGCAGGTCGAGCGGATAGGGCCGCCCCAGCACGTACAGCGCGGGCAGCCAGTTGACGAAGGCGAGCGGGAGAACGAACGTCACCCCGCGCAGCATGTCCTTGGCGAAGACGGTCGGCGGGTACTGCAGCAGCGTATTGCCGCCGTACGTGAAGGAGTTCTGCACCTCGGAGGCGTCCTGCGCGACGAACTGGAACGCCCCGCCCGCCACGAACACCGCCGAGAAGATCGCCGCGCCGCTGAGCAGCATCACCGGCATCATCAGCACCTTGAGCGGCGTCCAGTGGATGTCGAGGACGGCGAGGGCGTACCCGAGGACGAGCAGTCCCTGGGTGATCCGGCCGAGCCGGCGCAGCGCGAAACGGTCCGCGGCGACCTGCGCGAGCACCGGCACGGGACGCACCAGCAGGGTGTCCAGCGTGCCGTCGCGCACCCGGCGCCCCAGCCTGTCCATCGAGCCGAGCGCGAGGTCCGCGAACCCGAACGCGACACCGGACACCCCGTAGAGCAGGGCGACCTCGGGCAGGCTGTAGCCGCCCAGCCGGTCCACCCGGGAGAACATCAGGAGGATCGCCACGAAGTCGAGGGCGGTCGCGGCGAAGTTCCCGAGGGCGGTCATCGCGAAGGACGCCCGGTAGGCCATCGTCGAGCGCACCCACATCGCGGTGATCAGCCGGTACGCGCGCAGCCCGTCCCGCAGCCGCTCGTACGCCCCGAGCCGTTCGAACGGCTCGAAGTCCACCGCCCGGACCGCCGTGCCACGGACCGGCCCGGCCACGGCCCGCTCCCGCGCCGGACCCGCCACGACGCCCGTCCCCCGCTCCACCGGGTCAGCCACCCTGCACCACCACCCTCCGTGTCGCCACCGACTGGACCAGCCGCCCGGCCGCCAGCAGCCCGGCCGCCCAGGCGGCCTGCACCGCGTACGTACCCAGCGGATCCGCCGTGCCGAGCAGGACGTCCACGGGCGCCTGGATCAGCGACGACCAGGGAAGCGCCCGTACGACCTCGCCGAGCGTGCCCGGAAAGACGTTCAGCGGCAGCAGCATCCCCGAGCAGAAGATCCCCGCGATGGAGGTCAGCTGCGCGACCCCGGCTCCGTCGAGCAGCCAGAACGCGGACAGGGCCACCAGGAAGCGGATCGAGAACCCGACGGCCACCCCGAGCGCGACCGCGACCAGGAAGGCGAGCCAGGTCAGCGGATCCGAGGGCAGCGCCAGGTCGAAGACCAGCGCGCCGAACAGGAGCGGAACCACTCCGCGGCCCAGCAGATGGAACAGCGCCCGGCCCATGTCCTGGGCGAGCCACCACATCTGGAGGTCGGCCGGCCGGTACAGGTCGATCGCGATGTCACCCGTACGGATTCGTTCGATCAGTTCGTCCTCGAAGCCGCCGCCCATCATCGCGACCACCATCAGCAGCCCCTGGCTGACCCACACATACGTCAGCGCCTGCGCCTGGTCGTAGCCGCCGAGGTGCGGCTTGCTGTCCCACAGGGCGATGAACAGGTACGCCAGGATCAGCCCGAAGACGGTGTTGGTGAAGACACCGGCGGCGGTGGCGATCCGATAGGTGGCGTACCGCCGGAACCCGCTGCCCGCGACAGCCGCGTACAACCGCGCCGTGCCCACAACCCGTCCCTTTCCCCAGCGTTGAGCCAAAGCGCAGGAGCCTAGTCCGGGCCGGGCACGGCCCGCCACGCATTTTCCGGCGCGACGCGTGCCGGGATCGGGGAACGGAACACATGGTGCGAGAGTCTTCATACGGGGCGCACCAGGCGTACGAGGGCGTACGAGGGCGTACGACGCGAAACAGGAGTCCGGCGAACAGATGAGCGACGAGCCGCAGCAGCGCAGCCAGGGCTGGGCACCCAGGGAACCGGAAGCGGGCTCCTGCCCGAACCCGGCCCCCGCGGCGGGACCGCAGACGGGCCCGCGGTCGGGGCCGGGAACAGGGCCGGGAACAGGGCCGGGCGGGCCCGGCGCGAAACAGAACCCGAAGCAGAACCCGCAGCAGAACTCGAAGCAGAAGCGGAAACAGCGGCCGAAGCGGACGGGCCTGCGCAGACTCGTCCCCACCTGGCGCATGCTGCTCGGCACCGTCCTCGGCACGGCACTGCTCCTGGCCGGACTCTTCGCGCTCGGCTACTTCCTCGTCAGGATCCCCTCCGCGAACGCCGCCGCGGTCAAACAGAGCAACGTCTTCCTGTACGCCGACGGCAGCCAGCTCGCCCGCGACGGCGACGTCAACCGCGAGAACGTCGCCCTGGAGCACATCTCCAAGGACGCCCAGCACGCCACCCTCGCCGCCGAGGACCGCGACTTCTACAGCGAGTCCGCCGTCGACCCCAAGGCGATGCTCCGCGCCGGCTGGAACACCGCCACCGGCAAGGGCAGACAGTCCGGCTCGACCATCACCCAGCAGTACGTCAAGAACTACTACCTGGGCCAGGAACAGACCGTCACCCGCAAGGTGAAGGAGTTCTTCATCTCCATCAAGCTCGACCGGGAGAAGAGCAAGGACGACATCCTGGAGGGCTACCTCAACACCAGCTACTACGGCCGCAACGCCTACGGCATCCAGGCCGCCGCCCAGGCCTACTACGGCGTCAACGCCAGGGACCTCACCGTCGGCCAGGGCGCCTACCTCGCCGCCCTGCTCAACGCGCCCAGCGAGTACGACGTGATCGCGCACCCCGAGAACAGGGCCGGGGTCCTCGCCCGCTGGAACTACGTCCTCGACGGCATGGTCGAGCAGAAGTGGCTGACCCGCGCCGCACGCGACCGGGTCACCTTCCCGACCCCCAGGCAGGCCAGGGGGTCGGCGGGCCTGTCGGGCCAGCGCGGCTACCTCGTCCAGGCCGTGACCGCCTATCTGACCTCGAACGGGATCCTCGACGAGGACACCCTCGGCCGCGGCGGCTACCGCATCACCACCACCCTCCAGAAGTCCAAGCAGGACGCCTTCGTGAAGGCCGTGAACGACCAGGTGATGGACCGGCTCGACAAGAAGAACCGCAAGGCGGACACCTACGTCCGCGCCGGCGGCGTCGCCATCGACCCCACCGACGGCAAGGTCCTCGCGATGTACGGAGGCATCGACTACACCAAGCAGTACGTCAACAACGCCACCCGCCGCGACTACCAGGTCGGCTCCACCTTCAAGCCGTTCGTCTTCGCCTCGGCCGTCCAGAACGGCTCACAGACCCAGGACGGCCGCACCATCACCCCGAACACCGTCTACGACGGCACCGACCAGCGCCCCGTGCGGGGCTGGAACGGCAGCACCTACGCGCCCGAGAACGAGGACGGCGAATCGTACGGGGACATCTCCGTGCGCACCGCCACCGACAGGTCGGTCAACTCGGTGTACGCGCAGATGGCCGTCGACGTCGGCCCCGCCCGCGTCGAGAAGACCGCTGTGGCCCTCGGCCTGCCCGCCGACACCCCCGACTTGACCGCCTCCCCCTCCATCGCGCTCGGCCCGGCCACCGCCAGCGTCCTCGACATGGCGGAGGCGTACGCCACGCTCGCCAACCACGGCCGGCACGGCACGTACACGCTCGTACGGAAGATCACCAAGGACGGCTCGGAGGAAGTGAGGCTGCCGGCCCCGGACGACGTCCGGCCGGACGACCGGCAGGCCGTGAGCCGCGAGGCCGCCGACACGACGACCGCCATGCTCCAGAGCGTCGTCGACGGCGGCACCGGACAGGCCGCGCAGAACGCCGGCCGCCCCGCCGCGGGCAAGACCGGCACGGCGGAGGAGGACACCGCCGCGTGGTTCGCGGGCTACACCCCCGACCTCACCACCGTCGTCGCCGTGATGGGCCAGGACCCCGACACCGGCGCCCACAAGTCCCTGTACGGCGCCCTCGGGCAGTCCCGCATCAACGGCGGCGGCTACCCCGCGCAGATCTGGGCCCAGTTCACCGCGGACGCCCTGGAGGGAACGGAGGTGTCGGACTTCGACCTCCAGCTCCAGCCGGGTGCCGAGGAGATGTACGACCCCGGCGACGAGACCGACGACCCGGACGCCACCGGCGAACCGGACGACGGCGGGACGGACGACGAGGAGGTGGGCGGGGCGGGCGGCAGCGCACCGGCGACGGCGAACGGCCGGACCCCGGGCCAGAGCCACACCCCGGGCCGGACCGACGGCCACACCCCGGGCCACACCCCGGGCCACACCGACGGCGCCACCTCCGGCGGGACCACGGCCGGCACCACCGGTGGCACCCCCACGGACGGAGGCGCCACCGGAACCACCACGACGAGCGGCACCACAGCCGGCACCACGACCGGCGGAGGCCCCACGGACACCGGCACCACGGGCACGACAGCGGGCCAGGGACCGCTGAGCGGGCTCACCCCCAGGAGGGAGAACCACTGAGCGCGCCGACCGCCCGGCGGGCCGATCCGGAGCTCAGATCCCCAGGTCCTTGATGATCTTCGCCACGTGTCCGGTCGCCTTCACGTTGTACAGCGCCCGCTCGACCTTGCCCTCCTCGTCCACGACCACCGTGGAGCGGATGACACCGACGACCGTCTTGCCGTACAGCTTCTTCTCGCCGAAGGCCCCGTACGCCTCCAGGACCGTCTTGTCGGGGTCCCCGACCAGCGTGACCTTCAGGGACTCCTTCTCACGGAACTTGGCGAGCTTCTCGGGCTTGTCCGGGGAGACACCGATCACGTCGTAACCGGCACCCGCCAGCAGGTCCAGGTTGTCCGTGAAGTCGCAGGCCTGCTTCGTGCAGCCTGGAGTGAGGGCGGCCGGGTAGAAGTAGACGATGACCTTGCGGCCCTTGTGATCGGCGAGGGAGACCTCGTTGCCGTCGGCGTCGGGCAGGGTGAAGGCGGGGGCGGTGTCGCCGGGCTGGAGTCGCTCGCTCATCGGAACCTCACGTGGCCGGGGGGATGGAACGGATACGGAACGAGCGTAATGGGGGGTGCCGAGGGGTGCGGTCCGGTACGAACTGACAGACTGTCCGAATCAGGGAGTCACAACACGACCACGGAGGCAGCGCGGTGTCGGATACGTCGAGAACGCCGGATACCAGGACTCCGGCGCAGATCGAGGCGGACATCAAGCACCGCCGCACAACGCTCGCCGACACGCTCGACGAGATCGGCGTACGGGTGCACCCGAAGACGATCGTCGGAGACGCCAAGGCGAAGGTCGCCTCGAACATCGACCACACCCTGGGGCGCGCCTATGTCGGCGTCAACCGCGTCGTCGGCGATGTGAAGGGCCAGTTCGTGACGGAGGACGGCGCGCCCCGGCTGGAGCGCATCGTGCCGGTGGCCCTGGTCGCGGTCGGCCTCGTCGGACTGCTCGTCGTGGGCACGCGGCGCCGCAAGCGCTGACCCACGACCCACCCGCGTACGAAACCGGCCGGGACAGGTAGGTTCAGGGCGTGAGCGCCAACCGTGAAACGCACAGCACCCATGACGACAAGCTGCCCATCCGGATGCTGCACGACCGCGTGCTGGTACGGCAGGACGCCGCCGAGGGCGAGCGGCGCTCCGGCGGCGGCATCCTGATCCCCGCGACGGCGGCCGTCGGCCGCCGTCTCGCCTGGGCCGACGTCGTCGCGGTCGGGCAGAACGTCCGTACGGTGGAGCCCGGAGACCGGGTCCTGTACGACCCCGAGGACCGGGCCGAGGTCGAGGTGCGCGGGACCGCGTACGTACTCATGCGCGAGCGGGATCTGCACGCCGTGGCCGCGGACCGCTTCGAGGGCTCCGAGGACTCGACCGGCCTTTACTTGTAGGGCATACGCACCCCGAAAGGGGCCGGTGACCATGGTCACCGGCCCCTTTCGCCGTTCCTTGCTACGGTGGAGGGAACCCGACGAGACGCGCCGTACCGGGCCCAGCAAAGACGACGCAGCCCGCAACGCCGTCGTCTCCCGGAGGTACCTCCCATGGCCTGGGTCCTGCTGATCGTCGCCGGACTGCTCGAAGTCGGCTGGTCGGTCGGAATGAAGTACACCGACGGTTTCACCCGCCCGGTCCCCAGCGTCCTGACGGCCGCGGGCATCGTCGCGAGCATGGTCCTGCTGTCACAGGCGGCCAAGTCGCTCCCCATCGGCACCGCCTACGGCGTCTGGGTCGGCATCGGCGCGGCGGGCGCCGCGATCCTCGGCATGACCCTCCTGAACGAACCGGCGACAGCCGCCCGCATCTTCTTCATCTGCCTGCTCCTGGCCTCGGTAGTGGGCCTGAAGGCGACATCGGGCCACTGACCCACCCCGGAACCCGCCCCGCCCCCTCACCGGGCGTAACCGTCCGATTAACGGTTCGTTAGCCCATACGAGGTCGCGAACGTGCGGTCGAGAACGGAGGGGCAATGCCGGTAAGTCCGTACACCAAGGAGCGCCTGGCGGAGGCCGCTCGGACGTCGCGAACATTGTCGGAGGCATTGGGGAAATTGGGGGTGGATCCGGGGAGTTCTAGGCGGCATTACATCCGGGGGCGGATGAAGAAGCTGGGGGTGAATACGTCCCACTTCGAGCGGGATGGGGTCAAATGGACGCGAGAGATCCTTGAACCCGTGGTCGCCGTGTCCGTGAGCGTCAACGACGTCGTGCGTCGACTCGGACTTGATCCAGTCGGCGGTCACCACTCCAACATCGCCCGACGCATCAAGGCATGTGGGATTGACACCTCGCACTTCACGCCAGCGGTCCGAACCGAACGGATGAGGTACAACCAGCGCCGCCGCACTGCCGAGGAGATCCTCGCCAAGGATGCGTCGGCAGATGCCAGACGCATCCCGGGCCAACGACTCAAGAGGGCAATGCGCGAACTGGGTGTAGGGGAACGCTGCGCCCTGTGCGATACCGAACCGGTCTGGCTGGGGGAAACACTCCCGCTTGAGGTCGACCACATCGACGGCAACTGGCGCGACAACCGGGTCGAAAACCTTCGGTTCCTCTGCCCCAACTGCCACTCCACAACCGATAGTTACCGAGGACGGGGTAGGCAACGCGTCAGGGGCGGTGCTTGATGAGCAGCGGCGCGCGGTACACCCGCGAGCGATTGTCGCAAGCTGCCGAACAATGTTCCGACATCGACGAGGTCATCGTCTTCCTCGGGACCGAACCGTATGCCAATCTCCGCCGGTACCTCGCGAAGCGCTTCGCCGACTTCGGCATCGCCACCTCCCATTTCCGCCCCTGCGGCAGGCGCGCCCGGCCTCCGCACGACGAGTTGCGAGCGGCGATCGCCGAATCGTTCTCGATTACAGAGGTACTGCGCCGCCTGGGGCGCCCGGACAACGGCGCCCAGCGCGCGAAGCTACGCAAGTGGATCAACGATGATCGCCTGACAACCACGCATTTTCTGGGCCAGGCGCATCGGCGAGGAAAGCGGAGTGCGACCGCCCAACGTCCTGACGATGTTTTGGTACGCCACAACGGTACACATCGAATCAAAACCGCCCGACTACGGCGCGCCCTCTGTGCACTGGGCGTCCCCGAGCGGTGCACCAAGTGCGGCGTCGGCCCCGAGTGGCTCGGCAGACCCATGACGCTGGAAGTCGATCACATTAACGGAGACTGGCATGACAACCGGCGCGAGAATCTGCGGCTGCTGTGCCCCAACTGTCACGCGATCACGAGCACCTGGTGCAGGGGAGGCAGACCGACACTCCCGACTCCCGGTACGATGACAGGCGGCTAGCGGCGGTGGCGCAGTGGTGACGCAGCAGACTTAGGATCTGTGGCCCGTGAAACGGCTTGAGGGTTCGAATCCCTTCCGCCGCACCCTGAACGGCCTGCGAATCGAAAGATACGCAGGCCGTTTTTGTGTGCGCTCAGCCCAACAGCTCCCGCACCACCGGTACCAGTGCGCGGAACGCCTTGCCTCGGTGGCTGATCGCGTTCTTTTCCTCGGCCGACAGTTCGGCGCACGTACGTGACTCGCCCTCGGGCTGGAGGATCGGGTCGTAGCCGAAGCCGTTCGTGCCGGTGGGGATGTGGCGGAGGGTGCCGAGCAGTTGGCCCTCGACGACGCGTTCCGTGCCGTCCGGGAGGGCGAGGGCCGCCGCGCAGGCGAAGTGGGCGCCCCGGTGCGGGGCGTCGATGTCGGAGAGCTGGGCGAGGAGCAGGTCCAGGTTGGCCCGGTCGTCGCCGTGGCGGCCGGCCCAGCGGGCGGAGAAGATGCCGGGGGCGCCGTTGAGAACGTCGACGCACAGGCCCGAGTCGTCGGCGACGGCGGGCAGGCCGGTGGCCTGGGCGAGGGCGTGGGCCTTCAGCAGGGCGTTCTCGGCGAAGGTGACGCCGGTTTCCTTGACGTCGGGGATGTCGGGGTAGGCGTCCGCGCCGACGAGGTCATGGGTGAGCCCTGCGTCGGCGAGGATCGCCTTCAACTCGGTGAGCTTTCCGGCGTTGCGGGTGGCGAGGATCAGGCGGGTCATGGTCGCCAGTATCTCCGAGTCCGCCCCTGAGCCGGGCTCAGGCCGCCCCCGAGCCGGGTCCCGGCAGGGCCCTACGGCGTGCACACCTTCGTCAGTTCGCCCGCCGCGGCCGTGACGGGGCTGATGTCGGGGGTGGTGTCGCCGTTCTTGACGGCTGTGCGGACGTTGGCGACGGCCTTGTTCAGCTCTTCGACCGCCTTGTTGACGTCGGCGTTGTCGGTCTTGTCGCCGATCTTGTCGAGGTTGTTCTCGATGGCGTTGAGGGACGCGTCGGTCTGCGTCGGGTCGTTCGCCGCGTTCTCGACGGCCTGCTGGAGGTCGGTGACGCTGTCGGCTATCGAGTCGGCGGTCTGCACGCAGTCGAGCGCCTTGCTGACGGCGTCGCAGCCGACGACGGCCGGCAGGACGACGAGTGCGGCGACGACGGCGATTGTGGCGGTACGGCGGCGATTGCGGTGGCGCGCGGCCATGGAACGGTCCCTCCCCGTGGACGTGGTGTGGTGCGGCCGCACCGACCGCATCGCACCGGTCCGCTGTGCGGTCGGCCCGATCCGCCCGGAGGGGCCGGCGGGCGCACGGCTGGACCGTACGCCCGTACCCATAAGAACGCCAAGGGTTAACCGGCGGTTGCCTCTGAGGTCGATTCGAGTACCGCGCGCTGGATGGCGGCGAGTTCGTCGCAGCCCCCGACGGCGAGGTCCAGGAGGGCGTTGAGTTCCTTGCGGTCGAAGGGCTCGGCCTCGGCGGTGCCCTGGACCTCGACGAAGCGGCCGTCGCCGGTGCACACGACGTTCATGTCGGTGTCGGCCTTGACGTCCTCCTCGTAGCAGAGGTCGAGGAGAGGGACGCCGCCGACGATGCCGACGGAGACGGCGGAGACGGTGCCGGTGAGCGGCTTGCGGCCGGGCTTGATCAGCTTCTTGCCCTGGGCCCAGGTGACGGCGTCGGCGAGGGCGACGTACGCGCCGGTGATGGCCGCGGTGCGGGTGCCGCCGTCGGCCTGGAGGACGTCGCAGTCGAGGACGATGGTGTTCTCGCCGAGCGCCTTGTAGTCGATGACGGCGCGCAGCGAGCGGCCGATGAGGCGGCTGATCTCGTGGGTGCGGCCGCCGATCTTGCCGCGGACTGATTCGCGGTCGCCGCGGGTGTTGGTGGCGCGGGGGAGCATGGAGTATTCGGCGGTGACCCAGCCCTCGCCGCTGCCCTTGCGCCAGCGGGGGACGCCTTCGGTGACGGAGGCCGTGCAGAAGACCTTGGTGTCGCCGAAGGATACGAGGACGGAGCCCTCGGCATGCTTGCTCCAGCCACGCTGGATGGTGATGGGGCGCAGCTGTTCGGGGGTGCGGCCGTCGATTCGAGACATGGCGTCGAGCCTATCCGCACAGGTGTGAGGGGCTGCCCGCCGGTGGCGGAATCAGCCCCTCACGGGTGAGCCGGTGCGGCTCCTGAAGCGGTGTGCGGCCCGCTCGGGGGCCGGGGTGGCTTCAGTGGGTCCTGCAGGTCACATCATGTCTTCGATCTCGCCGGCGATGGGGTCCGCGTCGGTTCCGATGACGACCTGGATGGCGGTGCCCATCTTGACGACGCCGTGGGCGCCTGCGGCCTTCAGGGCGGCCTCGTCGACGAGTGAGGCGTCATGGACCTCGGTGCGGAGGCGGGTGATGCAGCCTTCGACCTCTTCGATGTTGTCGATGCCGCCGAGCCCGGCGACGATCTTCTCAGCCTTCGTGGCCATGTCCTACTCCCTGATCAGAACCGCTTTGTCGCAGTAACCCACAGTTGGCCCATCTTCGCGAGCGGCCATGTCGTGGGTGCCGAAGGATGGCGATCACGACAGAGCGACCCGTCGCCGACTGGTCTACACCAGTTGGCGGGCGGTCGCCAAACCGGCCCGCCCGGAGGACGCCCATGAGTGCCGTAAGCGATGTGTCTCCAGCGCGTGCCCGTTGGCACAAGGCGTTCCAGGGGCTGCAGAAGATGGGCCGCAGCCTGCAGTTGCCGATCGCCGTGCTCCCGGCGGCGGGCATTTTGAACCGGCTCGGTCAGCCGGATGTGTTCGGTGCGGACGGGCTCGGCTGGGACAACCTGTCGAAGGTGATCGGCGCGGCGGGTGGCGCGTTGCTGGACGGCAACCTCGGGCTGCCGATGCTGTTCTGTGTCGGCGTGGCCATCGGTATGGCGAAGAAGGCGGACGGCTCGACGGCCTTGGCGGCGGTCGTGGGTTTCCTCGTGTACTACAACGTGCTGCGCGCGTTTCCGGAGACCTGTCCGGGCGGGAGCGTCCAGATCAAGCTGGGCTGCCAGTTGGAGGATGCCTCGGTCGTCGATTTCACGTACCAGAACCCCGGGGTGTTCGGCGGTATCGCCATCGGGCTGATGTCGGCGTACTTCTGGGCGCGCTACCACCGGACGAAGCTGGTGGACTGGCTCGGCTTCTTCAACGGGCGCCGTCTGGTGCCGATCATCATGGCGTTCGTGGCCATCGCGTTCGCCTCGCTGTGCCTGTGGGTGTGGCCGCCGATCGGTGACGCGCTGGAGAACTTCAGCGACTGGCTGGTCGGGTTGGGGGCGTGGGGTTCGGGTGTGTTCGGTCTGACCAACCGGGCTCTGCTGGTGATCGGTCTGCACCAGTTCCTGAACGTGCCCATCTGGTTCCAGTTCGGCAGTTTCACCAAGCCGGACGGCCAGGTCGTGCACGGTGACATCAACATGTTCCTGGCGGGCGACCCCGACGCGGGGCAGTTCCTCACGGGCTTCTTCCCGATCATGATGTTCGCGCTGCCGGCGGCCGCGCTCGCGATGACGCACACCGCGAAGCCGCATCGGCGCAAGGAGATCGGCGGTCTGATGCTGTCGGTGGCGCTGACGTCGTTCGTCACGGGCATCACCGAGCCGATCGAGTACTCGTTCCTGTTCATCGCGCCGCTGCTGTACGCGATCCACGCGGTCCTCACGGGTGTGTCGATGGCGGTGACGTGGGGGCTCGGTGTGCACGACGGCTTCAGTTTCTCCGCCGGCCTGATCGACTACGTCATCAACTGGAACCTGGCGACGAAGCCGTGGCTGATCATTCCGATCGGGCTGTGCTTCGGCGCGGTGTACTACGCGATCTTCCGGTTCGCGATCACGAAGTTCGATCTGAAGACTCCGGGGCGGGAGCCGGAGGAGGACGTCGAGGACACCACGAAGGCGTAGCCTCCCCGCCGGGCCGCAGGCCCCGCACATCGAAAGGCCCCTGGACCAGCCGGTCCGGGGGCCTTCGCCATGACCGGAATCGCCTCTTCCCGTTATGGCCCAGGCCACAAAATTCGTGGGTTCCTTATCTGGCCTTCACCGTGCTAGAAACAGGTCTACACCACTGGTGGTGTAGACCACATGGTCGCTGCCGACCCCTGTCACACCCTTTCCCGTCCCCCGGCAGCGCCCGGCGCATGGAGGAACTATGAGCACCGCCACCGTCTCGGCGGCACCCGCGAAGAAGCGGGGATCCGGCCTGTTCCAGGGCCTGCAGAAGGTCGGCCGCAGCCTGCAGCTGCCGATCGCCGTGCTTCCGGCGGCGGGCATCCTGCTCCGCCTCGGCCAGCCGGACGTATTCGGCAAGGACGGCCTCGGCTGGAACAAGGTCGCGGCCGTCTTCGCCACCGCCGGCGACGCGGTGTTCAGCAACCTGCCGCTGCTGTTCTGCGTCGGTATCGCCATCGGCTTCGCCAAGAAGGCCGACGGCTCCACGGCACTGGCCGCCCTTGTCGGCTTCCTGGTCTACAAGAACGTGCTGACCGCGTTCCCCATCACCGACGCCAAGGTGACCAAGGGCGCGGACATCGCCGCGACGTACAACGACCCGAAGGTCCTCGGCGGCATCGTCATGGGCCTGATAGCCGCCGTCACCTGGCAGCGGTTCCACCGCACCAAGCTGCCCGACTGGCTCGGCTTCTTCAACGGCCGCCGCCTGGTGCCGATCCTGATGGCCTTCATCGGCACCGCCGTCGGCGTCTTCTTCGGCCTGGTCTGGGAGCCCATCGGCGACATCATCACCAACTTCGGTGAGTGGATGACGGGTCTCGGCGCTGTCGGCGCGGGCATCTTCGGCGCGATCAACCGCGCACTGCTCCCGGTCGGCATGCACCAGTTCGTCAACACGGTCGCCTGGCAGGAGATCGGCTCGTACAAGGACCCCTCGGGCGCCCTGTGGCACGGTGACCTGCCCCGCTTCTTCCACGGCGACCCGACCGCCGGTCAGTTCATGACCGGATTCTTCCCCATCATGATGTTCGCGCTGCCGGCCGCCGCCCTGGCGATCACGCACACCGCCCGCCCCGAGCGCCGCAAGGTCGTCGGCGGCATGATGATGTCGCTCGCGCTCACCTCGTTCGTCACGGGCATCACCGAGCCGATCGAGTTCGCGTTCATGTTCATCGCGCCGGTCCTGTACGTGATCCACGCGGTCCTGACCGCCCTGTCGATGGCGATCACCTGGTCCCTGGGCGTGCACCACGGCTTCAGCTTCTCGGCCGGTGCGATCGACTACTTCCTGAACTGGAACCTGGCCACCAAGCCCTGGATGATCATCCCGATCGGTCTGGTCTTCGCGGCGGTCTACTACGTGGTCTTCCGCTTCGCGATCACCAAGTTCAACCTCCCCACCCCGGGCCGTGAGCCCGAGGAGGAGGTCGAGGACCTCACGAAGGCGTGAGTCGTCCTTCCTTACGGCCGAAGGCCCCCGGAACCGCCTGGTTCCGGGGGCCTTCGTGCGCGCTGAAGCCGTCAGATCTCGTACGTCGCCCCCGGCACCGCCAGATCCACCGGGCCCTCGTACGCCGAGCGGGCGTCCGTCAGGTTGGTGTCGGCGTCCGTCCACGGGGGGATGTGGGTGAGGACGAGGCGGCGGGCGCCCGCGCGGGCGGCGGTCTCGCCGGCCTCCAGGCCGTTGAGGTGGAGGCCGGGGATGTTCTCCTTGCCGTGGGTGAACGCGGCCTCGCACAGGAACAGGTCCGTGTCGCGCGCGAGTTCGTCCAGGGCATCGGTCACCCCCGTGTCACCGGAGTACGTCAACGACCGTCCGCCGTGCTCCACCCGGATGCCGTACGCCTCCACCGGGTGCGCCACCCGTTCGGTGTGCACGATGAAGGGGCCGACCTCGAACGTGGACGGCTTGACCGTGTGGAAGTCGAAGACCTCGCTCATGGACGAGGCGCTGGGGGTGTCGGCGTAGGCCGTGGTGAGCCGGTGCTCGGTGCCTTCGGGGCCGTAGACCGGGAGCGGGTCGCAGCGGCCGCCGTCGTGCCGGTAGTAGCGCGCGACGAAGTAGGCGCACATGTCGATGCAGTGGTCGGCGTGCAGATGGCTCAGGAAGATCGCGTCGAGGTCGTAGAGACCGCAATGGCGCTGCAGCTCGCCCAGGGCACCGTTGCCCATGTCGAGAAGCAGCCGGAAGCCGTCGGCCTCTAGGAGGTAGCTCGAGCAGGCCGATTCCGCGGACGGGAACGACCCCGAGCAGCCGACGACGGTGAGCTTCATAAAACAGAAACCTCCGCTGGCGGGTAACAGCTGGAAACGGGGAGGACGGGGGTCGTGCGGTCCGTCGAGCGTAAGGCGCAAAAGGACGGGTCGCTCCTCCGCCAGGGGCCGTTGTGGGCGAACTCACCTGTGCTGTCACCGGTTCGGATGGACCTGAGGAGTGGTGTTTGGATCAGTTCGGACGGCCCGTCGGACACCGGGGTCGTCCCAGGGCGGGCGCGGTCACGCGCGCGCCGGTACCTTCTTTGCTGTGGACACGTCCTGGTGGCTCGCGTTGGCGGCGGTGGTGCTGCTCGCGCTGGTCGTGACGCTGGTGGACGGCTGGGGGCGCCGCGGGCGCCGGCCGGCCGGGCGGACGCGTCCGCCGGGCCGGGGCGGACCGCGCCGGGGCGGAGGGCGGCGCGAGGGGCAGGCGCCGCGGGCGGCGGAGATCTGGTGGGCGAACGTCCCCTACGAGGACGGGCCGGGGGCCAAGGACCGGCCCTGTCTGGTGCTGGTGGTGCGCGGGAAGCGGGTGACCGTCGCGAAGATCACCAGCAAGTACCACGACGAACGGCCGGGGGTGATCCCGCTGCCCCCGGGAACCGTGGGTGACGCCCACGGGCGGCCGAGCTTCCTGGAGACGGACGAGTTGCGCGAGGTGCCGGTGGGCGACTTCCGGCGCCGGGTCGGTGTGGTGGATCCGGTTCTGTGGGACCAGGTCCGTTACCTGGCCCGCTGAGCCGCTCTCCCGCCCGGGTGGAGAACGCGAGAACGCGGAAGAGCGCGGGGACCGTCGATCGGTCCCCGCGCCCTTCGTCACGGCTGGTGCGGCCGGTACGGCAGGTGCCGTGTCCGGGCCAGGGCCAGGCGGACGGGAATTGTCAGGCAGGCCCTACGCCCAGAGCTGGCCCTGGAGTGTCTCGATGGCCTCTTCCGTCGTCGCCGCCGTGTAGACGCCGGTGGACAGGTACTTCCAGCCCCCGTCCGCGACCACGAAGGCGATGTCGGCCGGCTCTCCGGCCTTGACGGCCTTGTTGCCGACGCCGATCGCGGCGTGCAGCGCGGCTCCGGTGGAGACGCCCGCGAAGATGCCCTCCTGCTGGAGGAGTTCCCGGGTGCGGGTGACCGCGTCCGCGGAGCCGACGGAGAAGCGGGTGGTGAGGACGGAGGCGTCGTACAGCTCCGGTACGAAGCCCTCGTCCAGGTTCCTGAGCCCGTAGACCAGGTCGTCGTAGCGCGGCTCCGCGGCGACGATCTTGACGTCCGGCTTGTGCTCGCGCAGGAAGCGGCCGACGCCCATGAGGGTGCCGGTGGTGCCGAGTCCCGCCACGAAGTGGGTGATGGACGGGAGGTCGGCGAGGATCTCGGGGCCCGTCGTGGCGTAGTGGGCGCCGGCGTTGTCCGGGTTGCCGTACTGGTAGAGCATCACCCAGTCCGGGTGCTGCGCGGAGAGTTCCTTGGCGAGACGGACGGCGGTGTTGGAACCGCCGGCGGCCGGGCTGGGGATGATCTCGGCGCCCCACATGCCGAGCAGGTCACGGCGTTCCTGCGAGGTGTTCTCGGGCATCACGCAGACCATGCGGTAGCCCTTGAGCTTCGCCGCCATGGCCAGCGAGATGCCGGTGTTGCCGCTGGTCGGCTCCAGGATCGTGCAGCCCGGCGTCAGACGGCCGTCCTTCTCCGCCTGCTCGATCATGTGGAGGGCCGGCCGGTCCTTGACGGAGCCGGTCGGGTTGCGGTCCTCCAGCTTCGCCCAGATACGGACGTCCGCGGACGGCGACAGCCGCGGCAGGCGCACCAGAGGGGTGTTGCCCACCGCGGCGAGCGGGGAGTCGTAGCGCATGGGTGGCCAGGGTCCGATCAGACCATGCCGCCGGCGACGGCCGGCAGGATCGTGACGCTGTCGCCGTCGGTCAGCTTGGTGTTGATGCCGTCGAGGAAGCGGACGTCCTCGTCGTTGAGGTAGACGTTGACGAAGCGGCGCAGTTCGCCGTCGTCCACGATCCGGGCCCGGATGCCCGCGTGACGGGTGTCGAGGTCGGTGAACAGCTCGGCAAGGGTCGCCCCGCCGCCCTCGACGGCCTTCTTGCCGTCGGTGTAGGTGCGGAGGATGGTGGGGATGCGGACCTCGATGGCCATGGTTGCGGGCTCCTGTCGGAAGGAAAGTCAGGTCGGACGACGCGCGGCAGCGCGGGCAGGGCAGGGGGTACGCCGGTTGCGGAGCCGCGGCTCTCCGGCCGTACGCGGCGGCGGGTCAGCGCGTACAGATGGCGCTCTGCAGCCTGCAGAGGTCGACGTGCAGCCGCGCGACGAGCAGCATGCCCGGCGTCTTGTCGCTCACGTCGTTCAGAACCATGGGCTCATCGTATCGATTCCCGGTACGGGCCCTGGAGTGTGATCTCGCATTCCGGACGCTTTTGGGTCGATGGGTGAGATCAGTAGCTCTCTACGACCTTGACCTCCTCCTCCGTGACCTCACCCTCCACGATCCGGTACGAGCGGAACTGGAAGGGACCGGCGTCGTCGGTGTCCGCCGTGGAGACCAGGACGTAGTGCGCGCCGGGCTCGTTCGCGTACGCGAGGTCGGTGCGGGAGGGGTAGGCCTCGGTCGCGGTGTGCGAGTGGTAGATGACGACGGGCTCCTCGTCGCGGTCGTCCATCTCGCGGTAGAGCTTGAGCAGATCGCCGGAGTCGAACTCGTAGAACGTGGGCGAGCGCGCGGCGTTGAGCATCGGGATGAAGCGCTCGGGGCGGTCGGTGCCCTCGGGTCCCGCGACGACGCCGCACGCCTCGTCGGGGTGGTCCTGGCGTGCGTGGGTGACGATCTGGTCGAACAGGGCCTCGGTGATGGTCAGCATGCTGGTCAGGATAGACAGAAGGGCCGTCCCGTACCGAGGCGTGGTACGGGACGGCCCGAATGCCGGACGTCCTGAGCGGTGACCCGGGGGCCGGACATCCGTGGCGTGGTCAGCCGACCTTCTCGAGCTCCGGCTCGCGGCGTTCGGTGACCTGGGGGTTGCGCGCCTTGAGGATCGCCCAGCCGGCGGCCAGTGCGGCGGCCCAGCCGGCCATCACGTACAGGCAGATACGGGAGTCCGCGTCGTAGGCGATCAGGCCGGTGACGAAGAGCAGGAACGCGACCGCGACGTAGCTGCACTTGGCGCCGCCGGGGGCGGGGAAGGACGAGGCCGGGAGCCGGCCCGCGTCGACCGCGCGGCGGTAGCGGATGTGGCTGACCAGGATCATCAGCCAGGTCCAGATGCCCGCTCCGGTGGCCACCGAGGTGACGTACTGGAAGGCCTTCTCGGGGACGACGTAGTTCAGGACCACGCCGATGCCCATGAAGAGGACCGAGATCGTGATGCCGAGCGCCGGGGTCTTGGTCGCGGACAGCTTGCTGAAGCCCTTGGGGGCCTCGCCGTTGTCGGCGAGGTTGCGCAGCATGCGGCCCGTGGAGTACATGCCCGAGTTGCAGGAGGACAGGGCGGCGGTGAGGACCACGAAGTTGACGATGCCGGCGCCGGCCGGGATGCCGATCACGGCGAACGCCTTCACGAAGGGGCTCACCCCCGGCATGAACTCGGTCCACTTCACGACGCAGAGGATGACCGTGAGGGCGCCGACGTAGAAGAGGGCGATGCGCCACGGGAGGGTGTTGATGGCCTTGGGGAGCGTCTTCTCGGGGTTCTCGGACTCGCCCGCCGTGACGCCGACGAGCTCGACGGCGAGGTAGGCGAACATGACGCCCTGGAGGGTCATCAGGGACGAGCCGATGCCGTTGGGGAAGAAGCCGTCGAACTGCCAGAGGTTGCCGACGGCCGCGGTGTCACCGGCGGAGCTGAAGCCGAAGGTGATCACGCCCAGGCCGATCACGATCATGCCGATGAGGGCCGTGACCTTGACCATCGAGGCCCAGAACTCGATCTCTCCGAAGAGCTTCACCGAGATCAGGTTGGCCACGAACAGCACGACCAGGAAGACCAGCGCCGACACCCATTGGTGGATCGACGGGAACCAGTAGTTGACGTAGATCGCGGCGGCGGTCAGTTCCGCCATGCCGGTGACCACCCACATCAGCCAGTAGGTCCAGGCCGTGAAGTAGCCGAAGAACGGGCCGAGGAACTCGCGGGAGTACTCCGCGAAGGAGCCCGAGACCGGGCGGTAGAGCAGGAGCTCGCCGAGCGCCCGCATGATGAAGAAGATGATCACGCCCGCGAGGGCGTACATGAGGATGAGACTGGGTCCCGCCTTGGCGATGTTCGCCCCGGCGTTCAGGAAGAGGCCGACGCCGATGGCGCCGCCGATCGCGATCATCTGGACCTGACGGCTGCCGAGCCCGCGCTCGTACCCCTCTTCGGGGGCGTCGCCGCCCACGGCCTCACTGCCGTCGCGACTCTTGTCGACCTGCGATGAGGTCATGTCTGGTGCGCCTTTCTCCATACCGGTCCGAGCCAGTGCCTTGGCTTCGAATCGGCTTCCGATCCCCCCGGACAGGTGGAGCTTGTGCCTGGCCGGCGGTCCGCCGGCTCGGTGGCGCACCCGGCGGGACATGGGTGGTGTCCTGCCGGGCGGTCGTGAAGATCTATCACGGTGGCGGCGTTGATCGGTTGCGGCGCATGTTGCGCAGACCACAGGGAGAACCGGACAAAACGATGAACCGCGCCCTAAAGGGCGCGGTTACGGTGACATGATCGTTATCCGGATTTGAGCGTCCGCTGAGCGAACGCGCGACGGGTCACGCAGGGCTGCGCATCCCGGCGGATCAGGGCAAAAGGGTGGCGACGAGGGTCTCCTGGAGGCCGCCGAGCCAGAGGTAGGCCATCACCATCGGCTTGCGGGGGTCCTCGTCGGGGAGGCGGTAGAGGAGGTCGGTGTCCTCCTCGTCGACGACGTCGAGCCGCGAACCGATGGCCAGACGCAGGTCGTTCAGGGCGCGCAGCCACTGCTCGGACTGCGCGGCGGTCAGTTCCAGGACCGCTCCGCCGTCGCCGCCGGGCGTCAGCGCGTCCAGCGAGCGGATCACCGTGAGGGCGTTCTCGCGCTTGCCCGCGCGCAGGTCGTTCTCGGTGAAACGGCGGAACTCGGCGGAGTGGGCGTGCTGCTCCTCGGCCTGCTCGGGCGTGTCGGCCTGGACGCCGGGGCCGCTGTAGGCGTCGGGGAACAGGCGCTTGAGCACCGGGTCGCTCGGCGGCTCGCTGGGGCCCTCGGCGAACAGCTCGGCGAGCGGGTCGGCGGAGGCGTTCTCCGCGGGGCCGGGACCGATGAGCTCCAGGAGCTGGACGGCGAGGGAGCGGATGATGGAGATCTCGACCTCGTCGAGCGCGACGGCCGCGCCGCCGCCGGGGATCGGTTCGAAGTGTCCGGGCATGGAGTGAGTTCGCTACTTCCGGTCCTGCGGGCGGTCGGTTGACAGGGGGCCGGCTACTTCCGGTCCTGCTGAAGGGTG
Organism: Streptomyces sp. NBC_00659; assembly: GCF_036226925.1. Classification (NCBI taxonomy): domain Bacteria; kingdom Bacillati; phylum Actinomycetota; class Actinomycetes; order Kitasatosporales; family Streptomycetaceae; genus Streptomyces; species Streptomyces sp. NBC_00659. Next base: position 3,907,792 of record NZ_CP109031.1, read on the forward strand.
GCCCACAGACCGTAGCCGTGCATGGCCTGCACGTCGCGCTCCATCTCCTCGCGCGTGCCGCTGGAGACGACGGCCCTGCCCTTGTGATGGACGTCCATCATCAGCTTGGTGGCCTTGTCCTTGGAGTAGCCGAAGTACGTCTGGAAGACATACGTCACGTAGCTCATGAGGTTGACCGGGTCGTTGTGGACGATCGTGACCCAGGGGACGTCCGGCTCGGGTACGGCGAAGACCTCCTCCACCGACTCGGTCTTCTCGATCTCTAGAGGTGCGGGAGCCGTCACATCGCCCATGCTCCCACCAGAGGGGGTCACCCGCATAAACGGGCCCCGGAACAGGTGCTCGGGCGCTCCGGGAATCACCGGGCCCCTAGAAATCGTCAAACTGACGAAATGGGGGTACGATCGCCGCCATGAACACAGCGGACCTTGGGCTGCCGGTGGAAGTTCCCTCTACGGCGCTCTTCACCGACCAGTACGAGCTGACGATGCTGCAGGCCGCGCTCGCGGCCGGGACCGCCGAGCGGCGCTCGGTCTTCGAGGTCTTCACCCGGCGGCTGCCCGAAGGACGGCGCTACGGAGTCGTCGCGGGCACCGGACGTGTCCTCGACGCCGTCGAGAACTTCCGGTTCGACCCGGACGTCCTCGGTTTTCTGCGCGAGCACGGGATCGTGGACGAGCCGACCGTCGAGTGGCTCGCCTCCTACCGCTTCGACGGGGACATCTGGGGCTACCCCGAGGGCGAGGTGTACTTCCCGGGCTCGCCCCTCCTGCGGGTCGAGGGCAGCTTCGCCGAGTGCGTGCTCCTGGAGACGGTGATCCTCTCGATCCTCAACCACGACTCCGCCATCGCGGCCGCCGCCTCCCGCATGTCCTCCGCCGCGGGCAGCCGGCCGCTGATCGAGATGGGCGCCCGGCGCACCCACGAGCTGGCCGCGGTGGCCGCCTCGCGAGCCGCGTACATCGGCGGGTTCACCAGCACCTCCGACCTGGCCGCCGGCTTCCGCTACGGCATCCCGACCGTGGGCACCTCCGCGCACGCCTTCACCCTCCTGCACGATCAGGAGCGGGACGCCTTCCGGGCCCAGGTGGACTCGCTGGGCCGCGGCACCACGCTGCTCGTGGACACCTACGACGTCGCCGAGGCGGTCCGCACGGCCGTCGAGGTCGCCGGGCCCGGACTCGGCGCGGTGCGCATCGACTCCGGCGACCTGCTGCTCGTCGCCCACCGGGTGCGCCGGCAGCTCGACGAGCTGGGCGCGACCGAGACGAAGATCGTCGTGACCTCCGACCTCGACGAGTACGCCATCGCCTCGCTCGCGGCGGCCCCCGTGGACGCGTACGGCGTCGGTACCCAGCTCGTGACGGGATCCGGCCATCCCACGTGCTCGATGGTCTACAAACTGGTCGCCCGCGCCGAGTCGGCGGACCCGAAGGCACCGCTGGAGCCGGTGGCCAAGAAGTCCACGGGCGGCAAGACGTCCATCGGCGGCCGCAAGTGGGCCGCACGGCGGCTGGACGGGCAGGGGGTCGCGGAGGCCGAGGTGATCGGCGTCGGGCCGGTGCCCGCCGAGCTGGCCGACCGGCAGCTCCTGGTCCAGTTGGTCAAGGGCGGACAGGTCCTGGCCCGCGAACCGCTCGACGTCGTACGCGACCGGCACGCGGTGGCCCGCGCCCGGCTGCCGCTGTCGGCGACCCAGCTGTCGCGCGGCGAGCCGGTGATCCCCACCGAATACCTCTGAGACGCCCGGGGCGGATGGTGCGGGTGTTACCGGGGTGGCACCACGCATGAACCCTCGGTGAGCGGGAATGCAACGGCAGCGGGCCCGCACGGGCCGTCGAAGCCGAATGCCCCCTCCCGCACGACCCCGGAACTCTCTAGGCTCGGAAGTTCAACGGCCGGGCCCGCACCCTTGTCTGCCGCCCCCCATAGCCGAAGGACACAGCCCATGCGCCGCGCCTTGATCGTCGTAGACGTGCAGAACGACTTCTGCGAGGGAGGCAGCCTCGCCGTGGCCGGGGGCGCCGATGTGGCCGCCGCGGTCACGGAGCTGATCGGACAGGCGCCCGCCGGCTACCGGCACGTGGTCGCCACCCGCGACCTGCACATCGCTCCGGGCGGCCACTTCGCCGACAACCCCGACTACGTGCACTCCTGGCCCGCGCACTGTGTGGCCGGCACCGAGGGGGTGGGCTTCCACCCGAACTTCGCCCCGGCCGTCGCCTCCGGCGCGATCGACGCGGTCTTCGACAAGGGCGCCTACGCGGCGGCGTACAGCGGCTTCGAGGGTGCCGACGAGAACGGGCTGGCCCTGGGCGACTGGCTGCGCGCCCGCGGGATCGGCGAGGTGGACGTGGTCGGCATCGCGACCGACCACTGCGTGAAGGCGACCGCCCTGGACGCGGCGCGGCAGGGCTTCCGCACGACCGTGCTGCTGGACCTGACGGCCGGGGTGGCGGAGGAGACGACGCAGCGGGCGCTGGAGGAGCTGCGTACCGCGGGGGTCGAGCTCACGGGCAAGCCCGTGGTCTAGCCGGCCGCCGCACCCGCACGTCCGCCGCGCCCGCCGAACCTGCACACGTCCGCGGCACCCGTCACAACGAGTCAGGACGAGTCACGGCGAAGCGCAACGCATCACGCCGAGTCACGGCAAGTCACGGCGATGCGGCAACGCGTCGCACCGAATCGCAAGGCGTCACGCCGAGTCGCACCGGGCGCCACCGGGCGCCACCGGGTCACGCCTCGCCCGTCCCGGCCCGCCTCCGCGCGGTCACGGCTGGGGTGCCGGGCGTCTGAGCAGCGTCCTGACCGGGTGCCACAGCTCCTGGCTGAGCTCGGTGCAGCCGCTCTCGGGGGCCGTGCGCCATATGAGCCCGTCGGGGTGGTGCAGGACCGCGGTGATCTCGTCGGGGGTCGGCGGGGCCGCGTTGCCCCGCAGGTAGACGGCGCGCATGCCCAGGTTCCGCAGCCGTGTCAGGGCGCGGGCCCGGTTCGGGGCGACGACCAGGAAGCGCACGCAGCCGCCCGCCCCACCCGCCGGACTGGGCAGGTTCAGCGCCACGACGACGCTGCCGTTGGGCAGTCTGCAGAAGCCTCCTGCGGCCATTCGGTCATACCCCCGTGCACTTCGGTGTCGATGTCGATGTCAATAAGCCAGGCACAGGAGGCACCTAAACACGATCGGCGGCAACCCGCCAGGGGTTGCCGCCGATACGCTTCTGACCTGCGGAAATGCCGTTACTTCACCGCGGGGCCGACCTTGAGGGAGATCGTCGAGCCATCCTTGGCCTGCTTGACGATCTCGATCTTGGTGTTGGTGTCAGTGATCTTGACACCGCCGGTCGGGTTCCGGTTGTCGTAGTAGTCGCTGGTGTGGTCGTTGAAGACCGACACACCCTTCGACGACGGGATCTTCGTGGCGACGTCGGCGCTGTGCAGCGTGAGACCACCCGTGCGGTACAGGCTGAACGGCGAGTCGTAGGCCTGGATGCGGTTGCGCATCAGCGTGCCGTTGTCCCACCACAGAGCCTTGGAGTGCGAGTCGACCGGAAGGGCGAGGCCGACACCCGGGTGCTGGCTGGTGTTGTTGTCCGCCTGCGAGGTGTCCCACTTCCAGATCAACAGGCCGGTCTGGTAGGCGTAGTGCTCCACCCAGTCCGGACGGGTCGTCGAGAAGCCGAAGTTGTACGGGCCGACCTTGAGGGTCTTGTCGTACGAGACGTACTGGCGGTTCTCCGCGAGGTAGTACTGCGCGTAGTCCTTGGTGAACGAGGCGCCGATGCGGGAGAAGCCGGCGGCGGTCCAAGCGGCGTCGGCCGACTCGGCGTTGTCCGAGAAGAGCGCGGTGCCGTCGGCGGTGACGCTGATCTCGTCGGCCGCGAAGCCCTTCAGCGCCACGCCGCCGTCGCTCTGGTAGCGGAAGCGGACGTCGATCTTCTTGCCCGCGTAGGCGTCGAGCGGGTACGCCAGCTTCGCGTACGCGTCGATGGTGCCGGTGAGGGCGGGCTTGTCGCTGCCGTCACGCGGGATGGCGGCGCCGTCCACCGTGCCGTCGAGAGCGGTCCAGTTGGCGCCGCCGTCGGTCGAGACCTCGGTGTAGAGGTAGTCGTAGTTCGCCTCGATGTCGTACCAGCCGTCGAGGGTCAGCTTCGCCGACGACTTGCCCGTGAGGTCCACGGACCGGGTCAGCGTGTTCTTCAGGTTGTCACCGCTGCCGCTCCACCACTGGGTCGAGCCCTGCGCGGGGTTCACGACCGTGGTCGTGACCGCCTTCTCCGGCAGGGAGACGACGAGCGCCTGCTTGTCGAAGGTGTTGTACTCGGCGACGCCCAGCTTGTGCGTGGACTGCTTGCCGGCCTTGGCGGTGTCGTAGTTCAGCCAGCCGAGCTGGAGCTTGTCCCAGGCGTTGAAGTCGCCGGGGAGGTCCCCGATGGACTGCTTGCCGGTGCCGAGCCAGGAGCCCGAGGACATCAGGGTCCAGAAGCCGGTGGAGTTGTCGCCGCCGGCGGTGTCGTAGTGGTCCGGCAGACCGAGGTCGTGGCCGTACTCGTGGGCGAAGACGCCGAGTCCGCCGTTCTCCGGCTGGATGGTGTAGTCGCCGACCCAGATGCCGGTGTCGCCGATCTGGGCGCCGCCGAGCTTGTTGTCGCCCGGACCCGTGGCGCCCGCGTCGGTGCCGAACGCGTACCAGCGGTGAGCCCAGATGGCGTCCTCGCCCTGAACACCGCCGCCCGCGGACTCGTCCTCACCGGCGTGCACGATCTGGAAGTGGTCGATGTAGCCGTCGGGCTCGTTGAAGTTGCCGTCGCCGTCGAAGTCGTAGCGGTCCCACTGGTCGAACTGGGTCAGGTCCGCCTTGATGGCCGCGTCGGTCCGGCCGGCCGCCTTCTGCTGGGCGACCCAGGAGGTGACGCCGTCCTTGACGACGTTCCACACGCTCGGGCAGTTCGTGCTTCCGCAGGCGTTGTTGCCGTAACGGGCCTCGTTGTACGGCACCTTGACCCAGTCGGCGACCTCGCCGTCGACCGAGTAGCGGCCCGAGGACTGCGTCTCGTAGAACTTCTTCATCGACTCGACGTTCTTGCCGGTGCCGAAGTAGAGGTCCTGGAAGTGCTTCTGGTTGTAATCCGCCTGCCAGGCCGTGCTGTTGTCCTTCTTGCGGTCCGGCGCGGCGATCGTGTTGTGCGCGGGACCGGCGGTGCCGCCGAACTTGGGGTCCGTCTGGTCGCCGAACTCGACAAGAATCGTGAAGATCTTGTCGGTCTTCTCGCGGCCGAGCTCGACGTACTTGCTGTCGCCCTTCTTGGACTTCAGCTGGACAACCTGCGAGCCGTTGCGCTTCTGCACCTTGGCGTCGCCGGATATCACCTGGTTCAGCGCCTCCTGGCGCTGGGCGTTCTGGGTCTTGCTCAGCGGGCCGTCGAGGTCGTGATCGACCGTGTTCCTGACCGGCTGCGGGTCGTGGCGGTCCACGACCGGTGAAGCGGCGGCCGAGTCGGCCTGCGCCACGGCGTACGTCGAGAACGTGGCGGTGGCCGCCGCGAGGGCGACGCCCACCGCTGCTGCTCTGAACGTCCATGGTCTGTTGGTCACTTGATGTCCTCCCCCGCGCACGTTCACGCGGAGGGGGTTCCGGGTCATGGAGGTCCGCGAGCGTCTGCGCGATTCAAGTGACGACATTTGACCGGAGTTACGAAAGAAAAAACAGATCTTGACTTGAACCTGGCAAGTGCGTTATGCGGAGCCTCCGTTCGGTATCCGGACGGCTCCGAAACCTGCCAACCGGCGCGCTTTCAGGCCTACTTGATGGGCCCGGTGACTCCGTGCGCCCCCTGTGCACCGGCACCGTGGGTAAGGTCACGCTTACCGGACGTTCCAGTCGGGCATGCAGGCGAATAGAGTCGATTGGCGAAGCGTCGGAAGTCGGCGGAGAGCCACGTCGACACCGTTGTCTCACCCCCGACATCTATCCGCACCCTCCCCCATCGCGAGAGGCACCGGGGGGAGAACCCCCATCCGAGGACACGATTGCCATGCCTCGTCCGACCGCCGCACAGCTCGCCTACGGTTCCTGCACCGTGATCTTCTCCACTCTCGCCATGCTGCTGCTGTCACAGACGAGTTCGAGTCTGGGGATCGTGCTGATCACCCTCTCGGCGCTCGCTCTCGGACTGCTGGTGGCCATGACCGTCCCGATGCCGAAGCCCTCGCCGTCCGCGACGGCGGCCGTCGTGCGCGAGCGGGTTCCGGCGCGGCGCGAGACCGCGTCCGTGCCCGTGTCCGTGTCCGTGTCGGCGTCCGTGTCGGCGTCCGTGTCGGCGCCCTCGGCGCCCGAGCCGGTGCGCGAACCGGCGGGGCCCTGAAGCCGCGTACACGAGCCCGCGCTCCCCGGTTCCCCGGCGGGCCGCCGGCACCCCGGACGCTCCGGCCTCGTACCAGAACGGCGGGCCCGTGAACCACGAGCCCGCCGTTCTGGTGTGCGCACTCGCCGCGCGGCCCGTCGTCCGGCCGCCGTCCCGTACCGCGAGGCAGTCCACCGGCCGTCAGCCGGTGTCGACCACCACCGTCTTGGCCGCCTTGTCGTGCAGGCCCTGCTTGTAGGGCTTGTCGAAGAAGCTCCAGCCGCCCGCGATCGCCGTCCAGATGCAGGCGCAGCAGAACGCGAACGGAATCCACAGCACCAGGGCGCGGACCAGGGACGTCTGCACGGAGGGTGTCGAGCCGTTGTCGAGGTTGGCGACCCGGTGGTTGAACAGCCGCTTGCCGAGGGTCTGGCCCGTCTTGCTGATCATCACGGTGTCGTACGTCACATAGAGCACCGCGGCCACCAGGGACTGCCCGAGCGACTTGCCGTACTCGATCTTGTTCGAGTCCATGTTGTACTCGGTGACCCCGAGCGCCCAGGACAGCAGCCACACCACGATGCCCACCAGGATCATGTCCAGGATCCTGGCCAGCACCCGCTTCCCGCTGTCCGCGAGCGGCGGCATGCCGGCGAGCGGGTCGCCGCCGTAGGGGCCGCCACCGCCGTACGGGTCTCCGGCTCCCGGGGGCGGTCCGCCGCCCTCGCCGTAGGGGCCGCCGCCGAACGGGGGCGGTTCGCTGCCGTAGGGCGGGGTCCGATCGCCGGGCACAGGCGGGGGGTCGTACGGGGAGCCCGTGCCCTCACCCGGCGGGGGTTGCTTCCTGAACGGGTCGTCGTCCGGTGGCCCGCCGGGGGCCGGGGGCGGCGGTTCGCTGCTCATGGCCCGAGTCGACCGCGAACCCCCCGGCTCCGCATCCGGCGAAGGGCCGTCCGGGGGACGGGACTACCGGGCCGGGCCCGCCACGAACGTGTGCGCCGCCTTGTCGTGCCAGCCCTGGCTCCAGGGCTTGTCGAACAGGCACCACACGACACCCGCGAGACCGACGACCAGCAGACACGGCACGCTGAGGACGAGCCAGCGGACCAGGGCCCGTCCGAAGGCCGGCGGTTCGTGGCCCTCGATGTCGCGCACCTCGAGGCCGCACAGCTTCTTGCCGAGGGTGCGGCCCCATCTGACGGTCGGCAGGACCTCGTAGAGGACGCCGAAGACCAGCAGTACGGCGAGGACGGCGCCGAGGCAGGAGGCGGTCGTGCCGTCGAGGAGCCAGACGGTGACCTTCTCGCCCGACAGCTTGGCCGCGTCGATCTTCTCCTCGATGTGGTCGACCGCCCTGGTGCCCAGCGGCACGGCGGCCGCCGCGGTGACACCGGCGATGACGACGGTGTCCAGCAGCCGGGCGGCCAGCCTTCTGCCGAGCCCGGCCGGGCGGGCCGACGCCTGCCGGCGCGCGGCCGCCTGGAACACGTCGTCGACCGGCGGCTTCCACGGCGGGACGCGCTGTCCGTCCTCGGCCGGGTCACCCGCGAGCCGGTGCACCTGCTGGGCCCAGGAGGGTTGACCGCCACCGGCCCCGGAGGCCACGGGCGTGGTGCCACCGGGCTGTTGGGGGACGGCGGGGGCGGGTGCGGGAGCAGGTGCCGGGGCGGGTGCGGGTGCGGGTGCGGCCTCCGCCGCCGACGCCTGCGCGGCGGCGCCCGGGGCGGCCGGCCAGGCTTCGAAGCCGTCTACGGCCGGCGCGGAGGGGCCGGGTGCGGCCGTCGGGCGGCCGGTCGCGGCGGGTGCGGTCGACGGGCCGGACGCGGTGGACACGCCCGGCGCGTCCGCCGAGCTTGTGCTCCCGCCCTGGCGCTCCGTACGCGGGGAGGGCGCACGGAACGCCGTGTCACCCGCGGCGGGCACGGGGACCCCTGTCCCGGGCCCGCTCCGGCCGTCGGCTCCGCCCGGACTCGCCTCGCCCGTACGGCTCGTGGCGCCCGCGGCTTCCGCGCCGTCCGGGCCCGCGGACGGCACCGGACCGGTGGGACGGCGGAAGACCACGGGACCCGCGGCCGCCGGGGGCCGGGAGGCGGAGCCGGAGTCGGAGGTGGGCGGAATCGTCGTCGTGCCGTCCGCGTGCGCGGAGGCCCCGTCGGGCCGGCTCACCGCGTCGGCGGGTCCCGTGGCACGCGGGTCGGACCCCTTCGGCGCGCCCCAGGACACCCGGCGGTCCTGGTCGCCGCCGAAGCCGGACTGGCGGGAGCGGTCGGCGCCCCACGAGGCGGCGGGTTCGGGCCGGCTGCCGTGCTGGGACTCGGCGGGGGCGGGCTGCTGGGGCTCGGCGGGGGCGGGGTGGTGGAGCTGCGGGTCCTCGTCGAAGAAGTGCGGACCCGTCTCCTCCGCTGCGGGGGTGCCCGTCCGCCCGCGGGAGGACGTGGACTCGGGGGAGGACGCGGGAGCGGGCACATGCGCGGAACGCACGGCGGCTGGCGGGGCGAGCGCCTCGCCGCCCGACGGTGCCGGGCGGCTCGTGCCCGGCACCCAGGCGGCGCCGTTCCAGTACCGGACGTATCCGGGGATGGAGGGGTCCGGGTAATAGCCCTCGCGGGGCTTGTCGTCACCGGGGGCCGGGGTTGGGGCGCTCATGTCCGTCGTCCCGTATCTGCTCGGGGGTCGTGTGGGAGGTCCACATCTACCAGACCGGCGCACGCGTCACGTCCGGTCCCGCCGTACCCACTCCTTTCGGGCAAGGTTCCTTCCCCCTCTTGCGGCCGGACGTCCGAGGCTGTTCGCGGTGTGCCCGAAGGGGGCCGAAGCGGGCCCGAAAGAATTCTCCGAACCCGCGTAATGGTCGCGGCGCGAGGCGCTCTCCACTCGTACGGGCACGTCCGCAGGAGCCCGTACGACGAAAGGAAGCGCATCGACATGCACACCGTGGTGGAACGCGAGCTGGAGCTTCATCTCGTCCTGTCGCCCGAACACAGCATTCCGGTCCCGGCGCGTCTGAAGTACCGCGCCGACGACCCGTACGCCGTCCGCATCACCTTCCACGTCGGCTCCGATCATCCCGTCAACTGGACATTCGCCCGTGAGCTGCTCGTCGAGGGGGTGTTCCGGCCCTGCGGTCACGGCGACGTACGGGTGTGGCCGACGAAGGTCGGCGGCCGCAGCGTCGTCCTGATGGCGCTGAGCTCGCCGGACGGCGACGCGCTGCTCGAAGCGCCCGCCGCGCAGATCACCGCCTGGCTGGAGCGCACCCTCAGGGCGGTCCCCCCGGGCACCGAGACCGGGCAGCTCGGCATCGACGCCGGTCTGGCCGAGCTGCTCACGCCGTCCCCGGGGCTGTCGGCCCCGCCCGACCGGACGGGAGCGCCGTCCCCCGACGATCTGTGGCTGCGCGACCCGTGGCCCTCGGACGAGTCGGCGGACGGTGAGCGGTCCTGACGGGCCGGCGGCGAACCGGTCCCGGATCTCGGAACAGCCTGTCCAGGCTGTCTCGGACAGCCTGTCCGGGCTGTCTCAGAACAGCTTGTCCGGGTTCAGGAGGCCCAGCGGGTCGAACGCCGCCTTGATCGCCCGCTGCATCTCCACACCCACCGGGCCGATCTCGCGGGCCAGCCACTCCTTCTTCAGCACGCCCACGCCGTGCTCGCCGGTGATCGTGCCGCCGAGTTCGAGGCCGAGGGCCATGATCTCGTCGAAGGACTCGCGGGCGCGCCGGGACTCGTCGGGATCGGTTGCGTCGAAGCAGACGGTGGGGTGCGTGTTGCCGTCGCCCGCGTGCGCGCAGACGCCGATGGTCAGGGCGTACTTCTCGGCGACGCGTTCGATGCCGTCGAGCATGTCGCCGAGCCGGGAGCGCGGCACGCACACGTCGTCGATCATCGTGGTGCCCTTGACCGCTTCGAGCGCGGTGAGCGACAACCGCCGCGCCTGGAGCAGGAGTTCGGACTCGGCCGCGTCCTCGGCGGGGACCACCCGGGTCGCGCCGGCGGCCTCGCAGAGGGCGCCCACGAGGGCGAGGTCGGCCGCCGGGTCGTGGGTGTCGAAGGCGGCGAGCAGCAGCGCCTCGGTGGTCTCCGGGAGGCCCATGTGCGCGAGGTCGTTGACGGCCTTGACGGTCGTACGGTCCATCAGCTCGAGCAGGGACGGGACATGCCCGCCCTCCATGATCTTGCAGACGGCGTCGCAGGCGGCCCGCGCCGACCCGAACTCGGCCACGAGGACGAGCTGTTGGGGCGGCTGCGGCTTCAGCGCGAGCACGGCGCGTACGACGATGCCGAGCGATCCCTCGGAGCCCACGAAGAGGCGGGTGAGGTCGTAGCCGGCGACGCCCTTGGCGGTTCTGCGCCCGGTGGACATCAGCCGCCCGTCGGCGAGGACGACGTCCAGGCCGAGGACGTACTCGGCCGTCACCCCGTACTTCACACAGCACAGGCCGCCGGAGGCCGTGCCGATGTTGCCGCCGATGGTGCACATCTCCCAGCTGGAGGGGTCCGGCGGGTAGTACAGGCCGTGTTCGCCCACGGCACGGGAGAGCGTGGCGTTGACGACACCGGGCTCGACGACGGCGATGCGGTCGACGGGGCTGATCTCCAGGATGCGGTCCATCTTCACCAGGGACAGCACCACACAGCCGTCGGTGGCGTTGGCCGCTCCGGACAGGCCGGTGCGGGCGCCCTGCGGGACGACGGGGACGCGCAGTTCGGTCGCGACGCGCATGATGTGCTGGACCTGCTCGACCGTGCGCGGCAGGACGACCACGGCGGGTGTGCCCGCCTCGCAGAAGCTCGCCATGTCGTTGGCGTAGGAGGCCGTGACGTCCGGGTCGGTGAGGACGGCCTCGGCCGGCAGCCCGCTCAGCAGACGGTCGAGGAGGCTGCCGGTCCCTGCCGTGTCCTCATCGCGCGGGGCTTCGATACGGCTCATGATCACAGGGTCGCACCCGGGGCCATCGGTGTGAACCCCATTCGCGCGAGGCTTCGCGTGCCGGGGCGCGGTCTTCGTATTGACGCACAGTGAACGGCATGGAGATCGAAGAGCGACAGCCGGTGCAGCCAGGGTCCGGGCACCCGGTGTCCGGCGGTCCGGGGTCCGAGGAGCCCGTCGGCGAGCGGTCCGAGGAGTCCTCCGGCCCGCGCCGCTCCCCGCTCGCCCGGCGCCCGCTGATCGCGGCGGTCGCCGGCTGTGCCGTGCTCGGCGGTGTGCTGGTGCTGCTGCCCTCGGGCGGGGGCGGGGCACCGCGGCCCGCCCCGGGTGCGGCGGCGCGGGCGGTGAGCGCGGTGGGAGCCGGAGCGCCCGCGGCGCTGTCCGATCTCGCCGCGCTCATCGACGACCGCAAGTCCCGGGTGCGGGCCCGTCCGCGCGACGACGTGTCGTGGGCCGTGCTGGGGGTCGCGTACACGGAGCGGGCGCGGCGGACGGCGGCGAACGCGTTCTACCCGAAGGCCGAGAAAGCGCTGCGCACCTCGCTGAGGCTGCGGCCCGCGGACAACGTGGCGGCGCTGGAGGGGCTCGCCTCCCTCGCGGGCGCGCGGGGCGACTTCCGGGCCGCGAAGCGGTGGGGCGAGGCCGCTTCGAAGGTGGCGCCGAAGCGGTGGACGACGTATCCAGCGCTCATCGACGCGTACACCGGGCTCGGTGACCACAAGGCCGTGGACCGGGCCCTCGGCAAGCTGCTGGCCCTGCGTTCCGGGCCGGCGGCGCAGGCCGTCGCGTCGCGCGTGTACCGGGACCGTGGGCGGCGCGAGGACGCGGCGGCGGCGATCTCGGACGCGGCGGCGGGCGCGGCCACCCCGTCCGAGCAGGCGGCCTTTCTCACGCAGGGCGGAGACCTGGCGTGGGAACGCGGCGACCGCCAGGAGTCCCTGGATCACTACCGGGCCGCGGTGAGTACCGACGCCGACGCGTACGACGCCCTGGCCGGGCAGGGGCGCGCGCTGGCGGCGCTGGGGCGCGTGCCGGAGGCGCTGCGCGCGTACCGGGCGGCGCTCGCCGAGCGGCCCGTGCTGCGTTACGCGCTGGAGCTGGGTGAGCTGTACGACAAGCTCGGGCTCGGCGCGGAGGCGCGCGCGCAGTACGACCTGCTGCGGGACGTGGTGCGGCGGGACGGTGCCGCGGGTGTGGACGACGAGCCGGTCCTCGGGCTCTTCGAGGCGGATCACGGCGATCCGCGGGCCGCGGTGATGGAGCTGCGCGCCGCGTGGCAGCGGCGGCCGGGCATCGCGGTGGCGGACGCGCTGGGCTGGGCGCTGCACCGCTGCGGGGCCGACCAGGCGGCGCTCGGCTTCGCCGTGCGGGCCACGGACAAGGAGCACGGGGGCGGTGTGCGCAGCGCGCTGTACGCGTACCACCGGGGGCAGATCGAGCGTGATCTGGGGCTGTCCGGTCCGGCCCGGCGGCACCTCACCGAGGCGTTGCGGATCAATCCCTACTTCTCGCCGCTGCTGGTGCCCGCGGCCCGGGAGGCGCTGACCGCGCTGGGCGAGCCGGCTGCCGGGGGCCCGGCGGAGGAGTCGGGGGACGAGGACACGGAGGCGCCTCCGGCCGCCCCGGGGCAGACCCCGGCGCGCTGAACACCCGCATGAAAGCGCCGGTACGAAGGGCACCGGAACGAAGAGCACCGCAACGCAAAACGTGTCCGGGGGACGCCGATGCGGCGTCCCCCGGACACGTGGGCCCGACAGGCCTTCGAGGAAGGCCCGTCCGAGGGCCTCAGAGGTTGCCGCGCTTCTCCTGCTCGCGCTCGATCGCCTCGAAGAGGGCCTTGAAGTTGCCCTTGCCGAAGCCCATCGAGCCGTGCCGCTCGATCATCTCGAAGAAGACGGTCGGACGGTCCTGGACCGGCTTGGTGAAGATCTGGAGCAGATAGCCGTCCTCGTCGCGGTCGACGAGGATCTTCAGCTCGCGCAGGGTGTCGACGGGGACGCGGGTGTCGCCGGCCCACTCGCCGAGCGTGTCGTAGTACGAGTCGGGGGTGTCGAGGAACTGGACACCGGCCGCGCGCATGGCCCGCACGGTCGCGACGATGTCGTTCGTGTTCAGCGCGATGTGCTGGACACCCGCGCCGCCGTAGAACTCCAGGTACTCGTCGATCTGGGACTTCTTCTTGGCGATGGCGGGCTCGTTGATCGGGAACTTGACCTTGAGCGTGCCGTCGGCGACGACCTTCGACATCAGCGCGCTGTACTCGGTCGCGATGTCGTCGCCCACGAACTCCTTCATGTTCGTGAAGCCCATGACCTTGTTGTAGAAGCCGACCCACTCGTTCATCCGGCCGAGCTCGACGTTGCCGACGCAGTGGTCGATGGCCTGGAAGGTGCGCTTGGCCGGCGGCTCGACGATCGGGGCGGCGGCCACGTACCCGGGCAGGTAGGGGCCGTCGTAGCCGGACCGCTCGATGAGCGTGTGGCGGGTCTTGCCGTACGTCGCGATGACGGCGAGGACGACCGTGCCGTTCTCGTCCTTCATCTCGTACGGCTCGGCGATCGAGCGGGCGCCGTGCTCGACGGCGTACGCGTGGGCGGCGCGCGCGTCGGGGACCTCGATGGCCAGGTCGACGACGCCGTCGCCGTGCTCGGCCACGTGTTCGGCCAGGAAGTGGCCCCAGGTGGTGGCGGGCTTGATCACCGAGGTGAACACGAAGCGGGCCGAGCCGTTCTCGAGGACGTACGACGCCGTCTCGCGGCTGCCGTTCTCCGGTCCGGAGTACGCGACGAGCCGCATGCCGAAGGCCGTGGAGTAGTAGTGGGCGGCCTGCTTGGCGTTGCCGACGGCGAAGACGACCGCGTCCATTCCCTTGACCGGGAAGGGATCGGCCTGCCGGGCGGTGTCGGGAGTGTGGTGTGTGGTCTGCGTCATGGCCGCAGGCTCCCTCCGTTCCGCAAGGTGCGCAATAGTTCGCCTGTCGACTGAACAATGTGTGCAGCGAAAGACCCGGGCCAGCGGGCTTTCTGTACATGATGACCATCTCGGAGGCCCGCATGGCGATCGATCATCTGGACGGGCGGCTGCTGGTGCTGCTGGCGAAGGAGCCGCGTATCGGGGTCCTGGAGATGTCGCGGCGGCTGGGGGTCGCGCGGGGGACGGTGCAGGCCCGGCTGGACCGTCTTCAGTCGAACGGAGTCATCCGGGGCTTCGGTCCGCAGGTCGACCCGGCGGCGCTCGGCTACCCGGTCACGGCGTTCGCCACGCTCCAGATCCGGCAGGGTCAAGGGGCGGACGTACGCGCCCACTTGACGACCGTGCCCGAGGTGCTGGAGCTGCACACGACGACCGGCAGCGGGGACATGCTGTGCCGGCTGGTGGCCCGTTCGAACGCCGACCTCCAACGGGTGATCGACCGGGTTGTCGGTTTTGATGGCATCGTCCGCGCCTCCACGGCGATCGTCATGGAGAACCCGGTCCCACTGCGGATCATCCCGCTCGTGGAACAGGCGGCGACCGAGCGCTGAACCGAGGAGCGGGGTGATGGCGTGAACTTCTGGCAGTACCTGAGCAGCCGCCACGAACAGCTCCTCACGGACACCTACCAACACGCGAGCGCGGTCTTCCAGTGCATGGTCGTGGCGACCGTCATCGGCGTACTGATCGGCGTCGTCACCTACCGCAGCGACTGGGCGGGCAACCTCGCCACCACGACGACGTCCGCCATTCTGACCATTCCCTCGCTGGCCATGATCGGTCTGCTGATCCCGATCGTGGGCCTCGGCGTCCCGCCGACCGTGATCGCCCTGACGCTGTACGGGCTGCTGCCGATCGTGCGCAACTCGATCGTCGGCCTGCGCGGTGTCGACCCCTCGCTGGTGGACGCGGCCAGGGGTATCGGCATGTCGCGGACGTCGCGCCTGATGCGGGTCGAACTGCCGCTGGCCTGGCCGCCGATCCTGACCGGGATCCGGATCTCCACCCAGATGCTGATGGGCATCGCGGCCATCGCGGCCTACGCCTCCGGGCCCGGCCTCGGCAACGAGATCTTCCGCGGCATCAGCTCTCTGGGCAGCAAGAACGCGCTCAACCAGGTGCTCGCGGGCACGGTAGGGATCATCATCCTCGCGCTGCTCTTCGACGCCGCCTACGTCCTGCTCGGCCGACTGACCATCCCGAGGGGGATCCGTGCCTGAGACGGCAGAGACCTCAGAGGGACCCGCGGACGCCGAGGGCCCCGCCGGCGCGCCGGGCGGCAAGGGCGGCGCGCGCGGGAGCGCCCCGTCCACCACGGGCGCCACCATCGAGCTGGAGAACCTCACCAAGCGCTACCCCGGCAGCCGCGACGCCGCCGTCGACAGCGTCAACATGGAGATCAAGGCGGGTGAGCTCGTCGTCTTCGTCGGCCCGTCCGGCTGCGGCAAGTCGACCACCCTGAAGATGATCAACCGGCTGATCGAGCCGAGCGGCGGCCGCATCCGGATCGGCGGCGAGGACGTCACCGACATGGACCCGGTGAAGCTGCGCCGCAAGGTCGGGTACGCGATCCAGTCGTCCGGCCTCTTCCCGCACATGACGGTCGCCCAGAACATCGCGCTCGTGCCGAGGATGACCGGCTGGCCGAAGGGCCGGATCAAGGCGCGGGTCGAGGAGATGCTGGACCTGGTCGGGCTCGACCCGGGCGAGTTCCAGGGCCGCTATCCGCGCCAGCTCTCCGGCGGTCAGCAGCAGCGCGTGGGGGTGGCGCGGGCGCTGGCCGCGGACCCGCCCGTCCTGCTCATGGACGAACCGTTCGGAGCGGTGGACCCGATCACCCGCGACCATCTCCAGGACGAGCTGATCCGGCTCCAGCACGAGCTGCACAAGACGATCGTCTTCGTGACGCACGACTTCGACGAGGCCATCAAGCTGGGCGATCGGATCGCGGTGCTGCGCGAGCACTCGCACATCGCGCAGTTCGACACCCCGGAGGCGATCCTCACCAACCCGGCCGACGACTTCGTGTCGGGGTTCGTGGGCGCGGGCGCCGCGCTGAAGCGGCTCAACCTCAGCCGCGTACGGGATGTGGAGATCAGCGGCTGTCCGACGGTCACCGTCGACGATCCCCTCCAGGAGATCTTCGGCAAGCTCCGTTCCAGCGGCACGAACGAGATCCTGCTGCTCGACAAGCGGCGCCGCCCCTACAAGTGGCTGCGGCGCGGCGATCTGATGCGGGCCAAGGGCTCGCTCGCGCGGGCGGGCACGCTGGTGCACGACACGGTGACCAGGGACGCCACCCTGCGGGACGCCCTGGAGGCGGTGCTCACGGACAACTCGGGCCGGGTCCCGGTGACGGGGCGGCGCGGCGAGTACACCGGGGTGGTCGACATGGAGACCCTGATGAACTCGGTGCACGAACTCCTGGAGGCCGACCGGCTGGAGGCGCTGGAGCACCAGCACGAACTGGAGGAGGCGCGCGCCCATCAGACCCAGTTCGAGCAGGAGGGCGTCGAGGGCGGGGAGGCGAAAGCGTGAGCACGCCGCCCGCGTCCCGGCGTCCCGAGGGCGAGCACGAGGTCGAGGGGGTGGCCTTCCGCGACGACAGCGAGGGTGACGGCACGGGCGATCGGGAGGCTCCGCCGCCGCACGCGCCCCCGAGGCGCCGGATCAGCTGGCAGAAGCTGACCTTCCTGCCCGCCGTACTGATCGCTCTGCTGCTGGCCACCTGGATCTGGTTCCAGCAGGCCGACCTCGACGCGATCTCCAAGAACGCCCTGTCCAACGGCCAGGTGTCCAAGGCCCTGTGGCAGCACATCCAGTTGACGGTGATCTCCACGTTCTTCGTGCTGATCATCGCCATTCCGCTGGGCATCCTGCTGACCCGCAAGGCCTTCAGGAAGCTGACGCCGATCGCGATGACGGTCGCCAACATGGGGCAGGCGACCCCGGCGATCGGTCTGCTGGCCCTGCTCGTGATCTGGCTCGGCACCGGCGAGAAGTCGGCCCTGATCGGCATCACGATCTACGCGATCCTGCCGGTCCTGTCCAACACGATCGCCGGGCTGAAGGCCAACGACCCGACCCTGCTGGAGGCGGCGCGCGGCATCGGCATGTCACCGCTGGGCGTGCTCACCCGGGTGGAACTGCCCCTGGCCGTACCGCTGATCCTCGCCGGCGTCCGTACGGCGCTCGTCCTGAACGTGGGCACCGCGACCCTCGCCACGTTCGGCGGAGGCGGCGGCCTCGGCGTCCTGATCACCACGGGCATCACCACCCAGCGCATGCCGGTCCTGGTCCTCGGCGCCATCCTCACCGTGGCGCTCGCGCTCCTTGTCGACTGGCTGGCGTCGCTGGCGGAACTGCTGCTGAGGCCGCGCGGGCTGGAGGTGGGGACATGAGAGGGGTGCGCGCCCCCGCGGCCCTGGCCGCCGTCCTCGTCCTGGCGTCCGCGTGCGGGCTGACCAGCGGCTCCCCCATGACCGACAACCTCGAGCCCGGGTCCATCGGGCAGGGCGAGCCGCTGAAGGGCGCCACTCTCACGGTGGCGTCGAAGGAGTTCACCGAGCAGCTGATCCTCGGCGCGATCATGGGCATCGCGTTCCAGGGGGCGGGCGCGAAGGTGATCGACCGCACCGGCATCCAGGGGTCGATCGGCGCGCGCGAGGCCATCAAGAACGGTGACGCGGACGCCATGTACGAGTACACGGGCACCGCGTGGATCACCTATCTCGGCAACAGCGAGCCGATCCCGGACCCGCAGAAGCAGTGGCAGGCCGTGCACGACGCCGACCCGAAGAACGGGGTCACCTGGCTGCCGCCGTCCGCCCTCAACAACACCTACGCGCTCGCCATGAACCAGGCCAACTTCAAGAAGTACGGCACCACAACGCTGTCCGGCGTGGCCGCGCTGTCGAAATCGGACCCGAGCGCCGTCACCCTGTGCGTGGAGAGCGAGTTCGCCAACCGGGCCGACGGACTGCCGGGCATGGAGAAGGCGTACGGGATGGACATCCCCGCGAAGAACATCACGCAGATGGACACCGGGATCATCTACACCCAGGTGCAGAAGGGGAGTTGTACGTACGGGGAGGTGTTCACCACCGACGGGCGCATCAAGTCGATGAACCTGGTGGTGATGAAGGACGACAAGAAGTTCTTCCCCAACTACAACGCCGCGCCCGTCATCAACTCCAAGGCCCTGAAGAAGTATCCGCAGATCGCCGAGGTCATCGAGCCGGTCACGAAGAAGCTGGACAACACGGTGGCACAGGACCTGAACGCGAAGGTGGACGTCCAGGGCCAGGACCCGCACGAGGTGGCGCTGGACTGGATGACACAGGAGGGCTTCGTCAAGCAGGAGTGATCCGGCGAGCCCGTGCCGGCCGGCCGCGCTCCCCGGCCGGAAGGCCTCGGCAGTTCGTTCAGCAGCTCGGGACCGAGCCCTTGTTCCTCTCCAGGGCCACCAGGGCGTTCACCGCTCCGTCGAGGTCGGTCACCGGGATCAGCCGGAGCCCCTTCGGCAGCTCCGCCTTCGCGTCCGAGCACTCCGCCTTCGGAACCAGGAACACGGTCGCGCCGTCACGGCGGGCCGCCTGCGTCTTGAGGCTGACGCCACCGACCGCGCCGACCTTGCCGTCGGGGTCGATCGTCCCCGTACCCGCGACGACCCGGCCGCCCGTGAGGTCGCCGCCGCTGCCGTCGCCGTCCAGCTTGTCGACGATCCCGAGCGAGAAGAGCAGTCCGGCGCTCGGTCCGCCGACGTCGGCGAGCTTGAGCGTGACCTTCACGTCGCCCTTCTCGTGCAGGTACCCCAGGGCCGCCTCGGTGGCGCTGTCCTGGGACTCCTTCATCTCGTTCGCGTTGTGCTGCTCGATCTCCTTGACGCTGCCACCGCTCGGGTACACCGAGTCGCGGGGCATCACGGCCTTGTCCGTGGCGAACCAGGCGCTGAGCACGTCACCGAGGGAGACGCTCGCGTCCGGGCCGGTGGCCTCGATCGTCGTCATCCGCAGCTGTCCGCTGGTGTTCCGGGTGGGCGCCCCGCTGATGGTGATCACCGGCTCGCCCTTGTTCTCGCCGAGGACGTTCGCCGTCAGACCGGGCTGCGCCAGGGAGAACGGCAGCGGCGCGAACACCGCCGTGGCGAGCAGGGCCACGACGGGGAAGGCGCAGACGGCGACGGCTTGGGGGCGCGTGAGGCGAGAGAGCACGGGGTCAATCTAACGTCACCACCCGGCGGAACCTCCGGACAGGTCCCGCGGCCTCCGTGCGGGACCCCGGGCCCGGGGTCACGAACCGGGCCCGCACAGGGGTTCGGGGCCCGTCGGGCTTCGCTCCGGGTCCGGAGCGACCGCCTGGGCCGGTCAGCGCAGGGCGTCCGCCACCTCACGGGCCGCGTCGACCACGCGCGGGCCGACCCGCTCCGGTACGGCGTCCGCCAGCATGACCACGCCCACGCTGCCCTCGACCCCCGTCACCCCGACCAGCGGCGCCGCGGCCCCGCACGCTCCGGCCTCCAGCTCTCCATGGGTGAGCGTGTATCCGGGCTCCCCCACCGGCGCCTGCCGGGCGGCGAGGATCGCGCGGCCCGCGGCCCCCCGGTCCAGGGCGTGCCGGAAGCCGGCGCGGTAGGCGACGTGATAGTCCGTCCACGTCGGCTCGACGACCGCGACGGCGAGCGCCTCCGTCCCGTCGACCAGGGTCAGATGAGCCGTCGCGCCTATGTCCTCGGCCAGCGCCCGCAGCGCGGGCAACGCTGCCTCCCGGACCAGCGGATGCACCTGGCGGCCCAGACGCAGCACGCCGAGTCCGACCCGGGCACGGCCGCCCAGATCACGGCGTACGAGAGCGTGCTGCTCCAGTGTGGCGAGCAACCGGTACACCACGGTCCGGTTGACGCCCAGCTTGTTCGAGAGCTCGGTGACGGTCAGTCCGTGATCGGTGTCGGCGAGCAGCTTGAGGACCCGCAGTCCCCGGTCGAGCGTCTGAGAGGTCTCCGCGGTCACGACGCCCACTCCTTAGTGGTGAGGTCGACGGCCTCGTACGGCGGATGCGGCACCGAGTCCCGTCGGCGACGCGCTTCAGAGGCCGCCGGTCGGCAGGCGCCCCGGGCTGTTCCCGGGCCGCAGTCGCTTCACGGCTGCGCTCCGCGGCGGCGCTGCCACGGGGCGTGTGCGTAGCCGGACAGTAGCGAGCAGGTCCGCTGAGCGGAAGCCTCCGTCCAGAATCCGGGCATCCACCGGTGCGAAGTGATTCCGTTCGTCCCGGAACGCGGGGCGCGCACGACGTGGCGTACACCGCTCGTATACGCAGCGCACGGGCCACGGCGCACGCCCGTCCGAACACAACACGCCCCCTCGGTACGGCTTCAGCGGCCCGCGGCACGGGTTCCGGATACCGCCGCCGGCCGCGGAGGCGATCGGCTCACCCTGTCGTCCCGACGGTGGGACGCCCCGGGCACGCTCCCCGGTTCCGCGCCGACACCACCGCGTCCGCACGCTCCGTCGTGCGGACGTCACCGCATCCGGGTGGCCCACTCCTGGACCTTGGCTATCCGCTGCCGGAGCTGTCCGGCCGTGGCCTCCGCGCTCGGCGGACCGCCGCAGACGCGGCGCAGCTCGGTGTGGATCACGCCGTGCGGCTTGCCGCTCTGGTGGACGTACGCGCCGACCATGGTGTTGAGCTGCTTGCGCAGTTCCAGCATCTCCTTGTGGGAGACGACGGGGCGGCGCTCGGCGGGAAGTTCGAGGAGGTCCGCCTCCTCGGCCGGCTTCTTGCGGCTGTGCGCGATCTGCCGGGCCTGCCGCTTCTGGAGCAGGAGCTGGACCTGGTCGGGTTCGAGGAGCCCGGGGATGCCGAGGTAGTCCTGCTCCTCCGCGCTTCCCGGGTGGGCCTGCATGCCGAACTCGGCGCCGTCGTAGAGGACCCGGTCGAAGACGGCCTCGGACTCCAGCGCCTCGAAGGAGAACTGCTCCTGCTCGCCGGTGTCCTCGTCCTGCTCCTTGTTCGCCTCCTCCATCTCCTTCTCGGACTCGGCGTACGGGTCCTCCTCGCCCTCCTTCTTGGGCTTGTCGAGGGCGTGGTCGCGCTCGACCTCCATCTCGTTGGCGAAGGTGAGGAGGTCGGGGACGGTCGGCAGGAACACGGAAGCCGTCTCGCCGCGCCTGCGGGACCGTACGAAACGGCCGACGGCCTGGGCGAAGAAGAGGGGGGTCGAGATCGTGGTGGCGTACACGCCGACGGCCAGGCGGGGCACGTCGACGCCCTCGGACACCATGCGGACGGCGACCATCCACCGGTCCTCGCTCGCCGCGAAGTCGTCGATCCGTTTCGAGGCCCCGGTGTCGTCGGAGAGCACGAGGGTCGCCTTGGTGCCGGTGATCTCGCGGATCAGCTTGGCGTAGGCGCGGGCCGAGTCCTGGTCGGTGGCGATGACGAGCGCCCCGGCGTCCGGGATGCCCTTGCGCACCTCGGTGAGGCGCTGGTCGGCGGCGCGCAGCACGCTCGGCATCCATTCGCCGCGCGGGTCGAGCGCGGTGCGCCAGGCCTGGCTGATGGCGTCCTTGGTCATCGGCTCGCCGAGCCGGGCGGCGATCTCGTCGCCCGCCTTGGTGCGCCAGCGCATGTTGCCGCTGTAGGAGAGGAAGATGACGGGCCGCACGACGTGGTCGGCGAGCGCGTTGCCGTAGCCGTACGTGTAGTCGGCCGACGAGCGCCGGATCCCGTCCCTCCCCTCTTCGTACGTGACGAAGGGGATGGGGTTGGTGTCGGACCTGAAGGGCGTACCGGTGAGCGCGAGGCGGCGGGTGGCGGGCTCGAACGCCTCCAGGCAGGCCTCGCCCCACGACTTGCTGTCTCCGGCGTGGTGGATCTCGTCGAGGATGACGAGGGTCTTGCGCTGCTCGGAGCGGTTGCGGTGGAGCATCGGCCGCACACCGACACCGGCGTACGTGACGGCGACGCCGTGGTACTCCTTGCTGAGGGGTCCGGCGCTGTACTCGGGATCGAGCTTGATCCCCACCCGCGCGGCCGCCTCGGCCCACTGCTTCTTCAGATGTTCGGTCGGCGCGACGACGGTCACCTGCTGCACGACGTGGTGGTGCAGCAGCCAGGACGCGAGGGTCAGGGCGAACGTCGTCTTGCCGGCGCCGGGGGTGGCTACGGCGAGGAAGTCGCGCGGCTGCTCCTGGATGTACCTCTCCATCGCCCCCTGCTGCCAGGCGCGCAGCTTGTTGGCGGTACCCCAGGGGGCTCGTCCGGGGAACGCGGGCGAGAGGTGGTGGGTGTGCGTGGAGGCGCTGGCGGCGGTGGTAGTCACGGTCTCCGGTCTGGGTGTCGATTGGGAGCGTCCGGGTCCGTGCGCGGCGCGTCGAACGGGCGTGACGGCAGGCGCGCGGGCGGCTCGGCTACGTATGACAACCGGGCCACCCTACCGGCGCCCGGCCCACGACGACGTGCGGACGAGGCCGGGCGGGCGGTGGATGGGACTGACGTCACATGGCCTCGTGCAGCGCCCTCGAGCGCGATGCGACGAGGGCCACATCCGCCAGATGTCCGGCCGCCACCTCGATGACGAGCTTGTACGCCTCGTCCTGGTCGACGTCGAGCATCCCGGTGCCGTTGAAGTCGAGGAAGACGACGGTGCACATCCACGCCGTGCGCTTGTTGCCGTCCACCAGGGGGGTGGTTCGCGGCCGGCGACCGGAACAGCCCGGCGGCCTTCTCGAAGAGGTCGGTGTACGCCTCGACGCCGAACATCTGCGACTGCGGACGGTGCAGTGCCGAGCTCAGCAGACCCAGGTCACGCACGGCAACCGGCGTCCGCTCCCCGCACGCCGGTTCCGCGAGGTCCAGGGCCTCCTGGACCGTGAGGTACTTACCTTTCCCGCAGCCGGGTCGTCACCCATGCCCCCAGCAGTGCCACCCCTGCCATCGGCAGGAACACCGCGGCGAAGGCGGCCGGGTGGGAGGGGTGGGCGCCGGAGGTCGCGACGCCGGCCGCGTCGGCGACCGCGCCGCCGCCCAGGGCCGCGAAGGCGGCTCCGCCGAGGGCGAGCAGCAGCACGTTGGACAGGGCGTCGGAGATCTGAAGGGCGGCCGAGTTGGCGCCGGCCTCCTCGGGGGCCGAGAGGTGGAGCAGCAGCACGCTGGTCGAGGCGACCACCAGGCCCATGCCGAAGCAGCCGAACCCCCAGGCGACGGCGACGGTCCACACCGGCACGGCGGGGATCAGCACGCTCGGCGCGGCGGCGACGGCCGCCGCGACCAGCAGCATGCCGAGAAACATCAGACGGTCCCGGTACGGCTCCACGCGCGGCCGCGCCTGCACCCAGGAACCCAGCGCCCAGGTCCCGCCGCCGACCGCGAGCGAGAGCCCGGCGAGCGTCGGCGACAGTCCCCTCTGGGTGACCAGCATCAGCGGCACGAAGGACTCGGCGGCGATGAAGGCACCGGCGGAGACTCCGCGCAGCAGCACCACGGAGGGCAGCCCGCGGGCCGCCCGGCAGGTGCCGCGGGGCAGCAGCCCGCGCACGGCCGGGACGAGCAGCGCGGCACCGGCCGCGGCGGGTACGAGGGAGAGCGGGCGCAGATCCTGGGCCGCGTACTGGAGGAGCCCCGCGCCCAGCGCGATCCCGAACGCCAGCCGGATGCGCCGCCGGTCCAGCGGCGCGCGGTCGCCCGCCCGGGTGGGCCCGGACGCCCGCCGCCGTATCTGCGGCAGCGAGAGCGCGAGCGGAACACCGACCAGCGCCGGGATCCCGATGAACACCCAGCGCCAGCCGAGGTGCTCGGTGACCGCACCCGCCGCGAGGGGTCCGACCACGGACGGCACCACCCAGGCCGCCGCGAACGCGGCCATGATCGCGGGCCGCAGCCGCTGCGGGTAGGCCCGCCCGACCACGACGTACAGCGCGACGATGACGAGCCCGCCGCCCAGTCCCTGGACGGCCCGCCCGAGGATGAACGTCCACATCCCGCCGGCCGTCCCCGACAGCAGCAGTCCCGCCGCGAACGCGCCGATGCCCGAGGCCAGCGAGGTCAGCGGGCCGTCGCGGTCGGACAGCTGCCCGGCGAGCACCATCCCGAACAGGCTCGTCGTGAAGTAGCCCGAGAACGCGAACGCGTACAGGGCGACCCCGCCGAGGTCCCGCGCGGCGACGGGCATCGCCGTGCCCACGGCCGTCGCCTCGAACGCGATGACCAGCACCACGGACACGATCCCGACGGTGAGCGCCCGGTGGGCCCGGCCGAGCACCCCGCCGTCGCCGTCGCCCTCGGGCGAAACCGTCGCGACCTCGCTCACTTCCACTGCTGTCATGCCGGCCAGCGTAAGGTGCGCACCTTTCCTTGACTCCTGTCGGTAGACGGTGATCAAGCAGTCCTTTGGACCTAGGACCACTCCCCCTCGAACCTCCCGCGGCCCCGTTCCCGGCGGGTCGCGCCGCGGTTCGTGAACGGCGTGTGGCAGTCGCGTTGCAGCCGCCGCGGAACCCTTGAGCCCCTTCCCGCACCCCGCCTACGGTCGGTCCATCAGGTTCGGAACGAGTGAGCCGTGCCGCACCTGAGAACGGCCGTGTGCCCGAGTGGTTCAGGGGCTCGATTGCAAATCGAGTTACGTGGGTTCGATTCCCGCCACGGCCTCCACGCAGGGGTCGGCCGTCCCGGTTCGGGGCGGCCGATCTGTTTTCCGCCCGGTCGCCGGGAGGCCGAGAACCCTACGCGTACAGCATGCCGACCGACCGGTCCTCGAATATCTCCGGCCAGTGGCGGCGGCCGTCGTCGCCCGGGTGGGCCGGTGTGTGGTCGCAGGCGCCGGGATCGACGGTGGCGAGCGTCTGGGTCAGGGTGGCGGCGAGCTGTTCGTAGGAGTCGCTGAGGTGGTGGGCCGCGTCCACGGACCTCTCGCGGTGCAGGAGCCAGAGGGTGAAGGCCAGCGTGGAGATGTCCGCGTTCAGCGGGCGCAGGGTCAGATCCGGCTCGCTCCAGGCGAGCACGGCGCCCGTGGCGCCGTCCACCACCAGGCTCGTGTCCTCCAGGAGGCGGCCGAGGCGTATCAGGCGGTCCGCGCCGGCCGGGAGCAGGCCGGCGGGGAACTCCTCGGGGCGCTCGTCCGCGTAGTACTCGGTGAGGGCCGGAAGCGGCATCTCGGTGTCGAGCTGGAAGAGGAATCCGTCCTCGGGCAGGCCCGACTCCCGCAGGAAGCGGCGGGTCGGCTCGTGCGTCAGGGCGGGCGGGAAGTCGACGTCCTCGAAACGCATGATCACGCCCGCGCCGAACTCCTCGTCCAGCAGCCGTTTCGGCAGGCCGAGGACGAGCCCGTCGCCGGGTCCGGCGATCCGGGCGAGCGGGCGGATCAGGGCGGCCATCCGCCAGTACGGCGGCACGTCCTCACCGGTGGTGCCCTCGAAGACGGCCCTCAGCCGGTCCGACACCTGCGCGACCGCCTTCGGGCCGAACGGGCCGGAACGG
The DNA here is from genome assembly GCF_036226925.1 of Streptomyces sp. NBC_00659. NCBI lineage: Bacteria > Bacillati > Actinomycetota > Actinomycetes > Kitasatosporales > Streptomycetaceae > Streptomyces > Streptomyces sp. NBC_00659. The sequence continues at coordinate 3,933,507 of NZ_CP109031.1, forward strand.
CCGCGGGACAGGGTCAGTTCCTCGGTGGCCGCCGCGAAGCGCAGCAGGGCGTCCAGGGAGGGAGCCAGGGGCGAGAGGTCCAGGTGGGCGGGGTTCCGCCGGACGTACGCCGAGGAGACCTCGCCCGTCGTCCCGTCGAGCACGATCGACTCCAGGTCCCGGTCGAGGCTGCGCAGCGCCCCGATGACGAGCTGGTCGCCCAGTTCCCCGGCGAGCTTGTCGGCGTCGCCCGCCAGGTCGGCGACCGTGCGCAGGCCGTGCTCGCGCAGGGCGCCGAAGGCGAGCAGCGCGCCGCCCGGGGGCAGTCCGGGACCGGTGAGCCGGTCCCGGGTGCCCGGGTGCGTGACGAACGGATCCAGCTCGTCGCCGGTCAGCGTGATCGCGCCGACCTCGGTGTCAGTCGTACTCATGGCTCCCCCGCGCATGTGAACGCTCCGTGCTTCCCCCGGGAGGGAACGGCCGGTGGTTCCACGGCAGTTCCCCATCGAGCCAGAACGATACGCCGCCCCACTGACAACGCCAGAGACGCGCCGGAAGGGGCCGTGCGGGGATGCGGAACCGTCCGCTCAGGTGCCGCGGCGGGCGTCAGGTGAGGTAGACGCCGCCCAGGACGACGACCACGGCCGCCAGCGCGAACAGCAGCACCCAGAGCAGCAGCTTCCCCACACTGGGCGGGGGTTCGTACCGCGGCTGCCCGGTCCCGGCGCCGGGGAGGAGCGGCGGGGCGGAGCCGTCCGGCGGGGGTTCGCCGGACGACCGCTCCCGCTCGGTCACGAGGCCGTCACCACGGCCGCCTGCGGGCGGATCGGCAGACGGTTGACGGGCCGGCCGGTGGCCGCCCGTACGGCGGAGGCGATGGCCGCCGGCGAGGTCACGACCGGCACCGCGCTGACCGCCTTGGCGCCGAAGGGGGCGACGACGTCGCGCTCCTCGACCAGCTTGACGATGTGGATCTCGGGCGTGTCCAGAGCGGTCGGCAGGGCGTAGCCGGTGAGGTCGGGGTGGCGGACCAGGCCGCGGTTGGTCCGCAGGTTCTCGGTCAGCGCGGCGCCCACGCCCTGGGTGACGCCCGCCTCGATGCGGGCCCTGAGCTGTGCCGGGTTGAGGATCCGGCCGACGTCCTGGGCGAGCGCCAGCTCCACGACCCGTACCGAGCCCAGCTCGATGTCGACGTCGACCACCGCGCGGATGGCGCAGAAGGCGAGGCCCACGAAGGCGTCGCCCTGGCCGGCCTCGTCCAGCGGTTCGGTCGGGTGCGGGCGGCACTGCGCGGTCGCCCACAGCTCCTTGCCGTCCATCGCCTCGGTGACCGTGGTCGACAGGACCCCGTCGTACGACGTGATCTTGCCGTCGGTGATCTGGAGCAGCTCGGTGGACATGCCGAACTTGTGCGCCAGGGGCTGGAGCAACTGCGTGCGGACCATCTTGGCCGCGCGCTCCACCGCTCCGCCGGACACCCAGGTGTGCCGACCACGGCAGCTCGGACCGGCCGGCGGCTGGTCGGTGTCGACCGGGGCCACGTGCACCTCGTCGATGCCGAGGGTCTCCTGGACGATCTGGCGGGCCAGCGTGGTGAAGCCCTGGCCGGTCTCCACGGCCGCGCAGAGCACGGTGGCGACGCCGTCGTGGACCTTCACGGTGGCCGTCGAGACCTCGTCGGCGCCCTCGGCGCCGAGCATGTGCACCATGCCGAGTCCGTAGCCGACACCGCGGCGCACGGCACCGGGTTCGCCCGCGCCCTCGGGGCCGCCGGGCAGCAGCCACTCGTCCTCGGGCGTGTCCTTGGGGAGGGCCGGCAGCGGGTAGTCGCGTACGGCCTGGAGCAGTTCGGCGACGGGCGCCGGGCAGGTCACCGTCTGGCCGGTCGGCAGGACGTCGCCGGTGGCCATGGCGTTGCGCAGGCGCAGTTCGGCGGGGTCGACGCCGAGCTTCTTCGCCAGCTTGTCCATCTGGGCCTCGTAGGCGGCGCAGACCTGGAGGGCGCCCTCGCCGCGCACATGGCCCGAGGGCGGGTTGTTGGTGCGGACGGCCCAGCCCTCGATGAAGGCGTTCGGGACGACGTACGGGCCGCAGGCGAAGGAGACCGCGGCGGCCAGCGACTCGCCGGAGGTGTCGGCGTAGGCGCCCGCGTCGAGCAGGATCTGCGCCTCGACCTTGACCAGGTTGCCCTCGGCGTCGGCGTGGTGCCGGTAGCGCAGCAGGGTCGGGTGCCGGTGGGAGTGGCCGAGGAAGGACTCCTCGCGCGTGGCGGTGAGTTTCACCGGGCAGCCGGTCGCCAGGGCGAGCAGGCCGAGCGCGAGCTGGAAGCCCTGGTCCTCACGGTCGGCGGTGGCTCCGGGGACGCCCGTGACGACGACCTTCACGCGCGCGGGTTCGAGGCCGTAGCAGGCGGCGGCCGCGTCGCGGTCGCTGTGCGGGTCGGTGGAGGCGATGTAGAGCTCGACGCCGCCGTCGGGGCGGGGCACGGCGAGTCCGGCCTCGGCGCCGATGGGGGCGGGGTCCTGGCGGCCGATGCGGTACTGGCCCTCGACGACGACCTCGCCGACGGCGTCCGGGTCGCCGTGGCGCAGCGGGATGTGCCGGATCAGGTTGCCGTCGGGGTGCAGCGGTTCGGCCTCGAAGGCGTGCTCCGGGTCGGTGACCGGTTCGAGGACCTCGTACTCGACGATGACGGCGGCGGCGGCCATCCGCGCGGTGTCCGGGTGGTCGGCGGCGACGGCCGCGATGGGCTCACCGTGGTGGCGTACGACGTCGGAGGCGAACACCGGACGGTCGGCTCTGCCGCGGCCGTGCAGCGGGGTGCCGGGCACGTCCTCGTGGGTGATGACGGCGCGTACGCCGGGCATCTCGCGCGCGTGGCTGGTGTCGATGGACACGATGCGGGCGTGCGGGTGCGGCGAGCGGAGCACGGCGGCCCACAGCAGGCCCTCGGCCCACAGGTCGGCGGCGTAGGGGAACGTGCCCTCGGTCTTGGCGCGGTCGTCGGCGGCGGGCAGCGAGACGCCCAGCCCGTGCGGCAGGGGCTCGGGGCCCGTCTCGGGCGCCGCCGGTGTCGCGGTCGCGGCTTGGTTGGTCACGCCTGGCCTCCGTCCTGGCCGTACGGCTGTTCGTGCTGTGCCGGTGAACCGTAGGCGGCGCCGTCCTCGTACGCGGACGGGTGGATGCCGCCGGCGCCGGGTCCGGCCTGGTGCGGGATGCGGGCCGCGTCCGTCTCGGGGGCGGCCTCGGCCGCGGCGGCGGAGTACGCCTCGCGTTCGGCGACGACCTCGCGCACGGCGTCCAGGACACCGCGGTATCCGGAGCAGCGGCACAGGTTGCCGCACAGGGCCTGGCGGGTCTCCAGCTCGGTGGGCGCGGGGTTGCCCTCCAGCAGGTCGTGCAGGGTCATCGCCATGCCCGGGACGCAGAAGCCGCACTGCACGGCACCGCACTTGGCCAGCGCCCGCTGGACGTCGGAGGACTGTCCGTCGGCGGCCAGGCCCTCGACCGTGCGCACCTCGCTGCCGGCGGCGGTGACGCCGGGCACCAGGCAGGACGCCACGAGCCGGCCGTCCACCTGGACGTTGCAGGCGCCGCACTCGCCCTGCGAGCAGCCGTCCTTGGCGCCCGCGAGGCCGAGCCGCTCGCGCAGGACGTAGAGCAGCGACTCGCCGACCCAGGCGTCCGTGACCGGCCGGTCGGCGCCGTTGACGCGCAGGACGTAGGAGGCGAGGGGGTGATCGTCGTGTCCGGCCGGGGCCGGGAGGTCCTCGTCCGGACGCTCGTCGTCCGTCACGGCGGCCTCGTGCGCCGGATCCGGCTCGGCCACCCCGTGTGTCCCCGCGGTCACCGGACCGGGGCCGGCGGCGAACTCGGCGGCCTCGTGGACGGGCTGCGCGGGCCCCTCGGTGGCCTGCGCGGGCGATTCGGCCCCCGACTGCCCCGCGGGTCCCGCGAGGGCCTCAGCGGCCGCTTCGTGCGTGTCGGCGGTCCAGGGCTGCCCGATCTCGCCGGCCCAGGGCGCGGCCGCGCCGCCGGGGAGCGTGGCGGGCGGTGTGCCGCCCCACTGCTCGACGAGCGCCGACGTGGTGAACTCGCCCGATTCGTCCGGGAGGTCGCCTGCGGCAAGGGGAATGGACCACTGCCCGGTCACGTCGTGTCCGGGGCCCTGCGGCCGGCCCTGTCCGGCGCCGTCGTCGAACTGCCACTGCCCGGTGGACCCGGGGTGGTAGGTGAACCGGTCGTCGTGGGCGCCGCCCCGCGGCTGAGCGGCGTCGGGATCCGGCCACTGCGTGTTGCCGCCCTGGCCGGCCCAGGTTCCGCCGGTGTCCGGGTCCGCCGCCGCGGGCGGGGCGGGGGTCACGTTGATCTGCGGGGGCACATAGCCGTGTCCGGGGGCGGCGAGCGGCTCCCGGGCGGCGAGGAGGGCCTCGATGCCCCCCTCGGGGAGTTTGACGAAGGCGGTGGCCCCGTCGTCGTAGTCACCCTGGGGCAGCGGGTCCCAGCGGCTCCCGCCGCGCGACGCGCCCCCCTCGTGCTGGTCGTCGGTCACGACAGTGCCCTTCCAAGTGCTCGTCGGGCCAGCGCGGCGACGGTGCGCCGCAGGTGCAGTACGGCGGGCGGAAGCGGTGTGAGGGTTCCGTCCTCGGCGGGGACGGGGTCCGGGATGCAGGCCGCGGCCACGTACTCGCCGAACGCGGTCAGCGCCTCCGGGACGATCGCGCGGTTGTTGTCCCAGTCGATGAGCTGGGCCACCCAGGCCTCGGCGTCCAGCGGTCGCAGCGGCATGGGCGCTATGGCGCCCACGGCGCAGCGGACGCCGCGCCGGGCCGGGTCGAGGACGACCGCCACGGAGGCGAGGGCGCGCCCGGGTCCGGTGCGGCCGGTGGCCTTCAGGAAGACCTGCGGGGCGTGCAGCAGCGGCACGCGCACATAGCCGATGAGTTCTCCGCCGCGGAGCATGTCCACGCCGGCGAGCAGGTGCGACACGGGGATCTCGCGGCGGGCTCCGCCCGGCCCCGCGATGATCAGCGTGGCTTCCAGGGCGGCCAGTACGGGCAGCGCGTCGCCCGTGGGCGCGGCCGTGGCGATGTTGCCGCCGAGAGTGCCGGCGTTGCGGATCTGCGGCGGTCCGGCCGCCCGCGCGGCGGCCGCGAGCGCCGGGATCAGGGCGGCGAAGTCGGGGCGGCCCATGCGGGCGTGCGTGAGACCCGCGCCGAGCAGCGCGTGGCCGTCCTGGTACTGCCAGCCGCGGATCTCGGTGATCCGGCCGAGGCCGACGAGCGCGGCCGGCCTGAGCTGCCCGGAGTTGACCGCGGCCATGAGGTCCGTGCCGCCCGCGACCGGAACGGCCGTGGGCATGGCGGACAGCGCCGCCACCGCCTCGTCCAGCGAGACGGGCAGCGTCACGGCCTGCGCCGTCTGCGGTGCGTGCGTGGTCAAACCGGTTGCCCCTTCCCGCTGCCCCACCTGGTCCCACCTGTGCTGCCGTACGGTACGTGCTGACAGGGCGGACGTGGCAACTCTGGCACATCTTCCCGGGCCCTCGACGCGGGGGTCCGCTAGGAGGCATTCGCCCGTCTCACCAGGGATGTGGCCTGTTTTCGCACGGCATCACCGGTGGGAACCGATTATCACTCTTCGGTGGCCCTTGGGGGCCTTTTTTCCTTGCGGTGCAAAGGCTCCGGGGCACCGCGGAGGGAGCCGGGCGACCGTGAGCGGTCTCACACGTTCGGGGGCGCCCCCTCGATCGGGCGTCCGAGCACCCCCGGCCGCCGCTGCCACGGCCGCGGACCCGAGGGTGCGCGGTAGGCCACGCCGAGGGCGTCGAGCCGCCCGTAGTGGGCGTTCATCCGCCGCTCGAAGGCGGCGAAGTCCCGTTCCGCGGGGGCCGGCAGACGGCTCCAGGCGACCTCGGCGAAGGCGGCGAGCCTCGGGAACGCCTGGTAGTCCACGCGCGTGCGGTCCTCCGTCACCTCGGTCCACAGGTTGGCCTGCGTGCCCAGCACGTGCCGCGCCTCCCCTTCGGTGAGCTGCGGCGGAACGGGCTCGAAGCGGTAGACGTCCTCCAGGGTGCGCACATAGGCGATCGGCACCGGTTCGTCCTCGCCCGCGGACTGACGGTAGTCCAGGTACACGTGCTGCTCGGGGCACATGACCACGTCGTGGCCCGCGCGCGCGGCCGTGACGCCGCCCTGGTAGCCGCGCCACGACGACACCGCGGCGCCCGGCGCGAGACCGCCCTCCAGGATCTCGTCCCAGCCGATCAGCCGACGTCCCCGCGCGGACAGCCAGTCGTCGAAGTGCCGGATGAACCAGGCCTGCAGCCCGTCCTCGTCGGCGAGCCCGAGTTCCCTGATGCGCGCCTGTGCCGTGGCCGACTCCTTCCACTGGTCCTTGGCGCACTCGTCACCCCCGATGTGGAAGAAACCGGAGAACTCCGGGAAGCGGTCCGGGTCCGCCGGGAACAGGTCGAGGAGTTCCTCGAACACCCCCTCGTAGAAGCGCAGGGTGTTGTCGGTGGGGGCGAGTACGTTTTTGGAGACGCCCCAGTCGTCCCAGACGGTCAGGGAGGTCGTGTCGATGACGTCGGTGTTGCCCAGTTCCGGATACGCGGCGATGGCCGCCTGCGAGTGGCCGGGGATGTCGATTTCGGGGACGACGGCGATATGCCGCTCGGCCGCGTACGCGACGATCTCCCGGATGTCGTCCTGGGTGTAGAAGCCTCCGTGCGGCTTCTCCTCCCACAGCGGCGAGGCCCGGTGGCCGAATTTGGTGCGGGCCCGCCAGGAACCGATCTCCGTCAGCTTCGGATAGCGATTGATCTGAACACGCCACCCCTGATCGTCGGTGAGATGGAAGTGGAAGACGTTGAGTTTGTGCGCGGCCAGCAGATCGAGGTAGCGCAGGACACCTTCCTTGGGCATGAAGTGCCGGGCGACGTCGAGCATCAGGCCGCGCCAGCGGAATCGGGGTGCGTCCTCGATGGTGCCGTGCTCGATTTCGTACGCCGCCCGCGGACGGACCGGGGCCCGGCGGAAAGCGTCGGGGCCGAGCAGCTGACGCAGTGTCTGGGCGCCCCAGAAGACCCCGGCCGCGTCGCCGCCGCGGATCTCGACACCGTCGCCGCCGACGGCGAGCCGGTACGCCTCCGGCCCCAGGGCGCCGTCGAGGAGCAGACGTACGGCGCGCGGGGCGTTCTGCGGCCCAGGTCGCAGGGGCAGTCCGAGTGCGGCGCCGAGCGTCGAGCCGAGCCAGCGGCCGGTGCTGTCCGTGCCGGGCGCGGCCCACAGGACGGTGTCCGCGTCCAGTGCGAACCGTCCGTGCGCGGCACCGTCGACGACGAGGGGCGCGGGAATCAGGCCCGTATCCATCATGTCCATCCGTCCTTCAGTCCATTTCCGCCACAGGGGCCGGAGACGGGTCTCCGGGTTCGCGTACGAAGAAGATCGGCTGGTGAATGCTCATCACCGTGGAGACGGCGATGGTCATCACCGGGGAGACGTCCGCCATACCGTCCGGTCGGGCTCTCCGGCTCGCGCCCGGCGGGCGAGGACATCCGCGCGGACCGCGCGCGACGGCGCCCGGGAGAAGGGACCGGAGAACGCGGACCCTTCGCCGTCGGCGTGCGCCGGAAAACGTCCAGGCGGCCGCGAGAGGGAGCCGCGGGGGAAATCGTGTGCGGCGCGCTCCGCCGGGTTCGCGGCAGCCTTCCGCGCATCCGCGACGGCCTCGGTGAAACCGCGTGACATCGGGGTCGCGAAGGGCCGCGGGCAGGCCGCGCGCGGCGGGGTCCCCGAACTCGTCGTGTTCGGCCGGCCGAAGTCCCGCGGGAAGCGGAAGCCGGGTTCGCCGGAACGTCGGCGGACATCGTCCGGGCGGCCGGGAACATGATCGGCGAGGTGGCCCGGAATCGGCGGCGGAATGATTCCCGCACGGCCGTTGAAAGGAATCCGCCGAGCGCGGGGTCGACCGCGACGCGGGCCGCCGTGAGAAGCCGTCCGAAGAACCGGCGGGCGAATTCCCGCCGCCCCGCGACGCCGTGACGCGTGACACGCGGGAAGGACCCGCGGGGCCGCGGTCTCCGGGGCGGGGACGCGGCGGACCCTGCGCCGCCGGCCCGCCGGCGGGCGTCGGGCGCCGCCCGGCAGGGAGGTGGTCACCGTCCCGGCCACGACGGTGAGGGAGCACTGGACTTCATCAATGTCCTCCGGAGCGCGTTGCGGTGTGCGCAATGACGGTTTCGCATCGCACAACACTCCGGAGGCTAAGGAGTTCAGGGACCCGCCCACAAGAGGTCTACACCACTCTGTGATCACGGGACACTGTCAAAAACCGCCCGTCCGGACACGCCACAGCCCGGCCCCGAACCCGACACGGTCGACCCCACCCGCGGCACGCTCCCGGAACCCGGACACGACACGGCCGCGGCGCCCCTCGCCGGGGGCGTCGCGGCCGTGGTCGGTCTGCGCGGCGTGTACCGCGCCGGGGGCGTCCCGGCGCTACTTCTTGTCGCCGCCCTTGCCCTGGTCGCCGCCGGCGCCCATGGACTCGAAGATCTCCTTGCACATGGGACACACGGGGTACTTCTTCGGGTCGCGGCCCGGCACCCACACCTTGCCGCACAGCGCCACCACGGGCGTGCCGTCCAGCGCGCTCGCCATGATCTTGTCCTTCTGGACGTAATGGGCGAAGCGCTCGTGGTCCCCGTCGCCGTGCGACACCTGCGGCGTCGGCTCTACGAGGGTCCCCGTCCCCGTGCCTCGCTGGGGCTGGGTCTCAGGCTCAAGAGTGCTCATGAAGCCAAGGGTACTGGGGCTCGCACCCGTCAGTTGAGGTAAGGGCCGCGCGCCTTCGGCGCACGGCTCGGAGGCCGGCGCGCCGGTCAGTTGAGGGAGGGGTCGTCGGGGTAGGTCGCGACCATCGCCAGTTCGCTGCGCTGGCGGCGCAGGACCTCGCGCCACAGGCGCTCCGGCGACGGGGAGGAGACGTCACCGGGCTCGGACTCGACGACGTACCAGGCACCGTCGACCAGTTCGTTCTCCAGCTGGCCCGGTCCCCAGCCCGCGTACCCGGCGAAGATGCGCAGGGAGCCGAGGGCCGAGGCCAGAAGCTCGGGCGGGGCCTCCAGGTCGACCAGACCGATCGCGCCGTGCACACGCCGCCAGCCGAGGGGCGCGCGCTCCCCCGCCATGCCGCCCGGGATGACCGCCACCCCCAGCGCGGAGTCCAGCGAGACGGGGCCGCCCTGGAAGACGACACCCGGTTCCCCGGCCAGACCGGCCCAGTTCTCCAGGATGTCGCCGACACCCACCGGGGTCGGGCGGTTGAGGACGACACCGAGGGAGCCCTCCTCGTCGTGGTCGAGGAGCAGCACCACCGCGCGGTCGAAGTTCGGGTCCGCCAGGGCGGGCGTGGCCACGAGCAGCCGCCCTGTGAGCGAGGACACCTCGGTCATGCCAGACATGATCCCGCACATTCCCTTCATGTGGGGAGCCAATGCGCGTACGGGAGTGAATGCAGCTCAGGGCGCAACGAAGCGTTGCCCGCGCACACCCGCGGCGGTGACCCCCCGTGCCCGGCGCGGAACGGCTCGTGTTGTGGCCAAGCTATGACCGAGCTGAGTCCTCCTCGGGCTTACTACGCCGGGGCGGGCGGCCATTACCCTTGCTGTTCGGCTCCCGTACGACCGGCCTGCCGACGACCCACACCTGCCCAACTCATCGGAACGCGAGATACATGACCGTCAACGACGATGTCCTGCTTGTCCATGGCGGAACCCCGCTTGAGGGCGAGATCCGTGTCCGCGGTGCGAAGAACCTCGTGCCGAAAGCCATGGTCGCCGCCCTGCTGGGCAGCGGACCGAGCCGGCTGCGCAATGTCCCCGACATCCGCGACGTACGTGTCGTACGCGGGCTGCTGCAGTTGCACGGTGTGACCGTCCGCCCGGGTGAGGAGCCCGGTGAGCTGATCCTCGATCCCTCGCACGTCGAGAGCGCGAACGTCGCCGACATCGATGCCCACGCGGGCTCGTCGCGCATCCCGATCCTCTTCTGCGGCCCGCTGCTGCACCGGCTGGGCCACGCGTTCATCCCGGGCCTCGGCGGCTGCGACATCGGCGGCCGGCCGATCGACTTCCACTTCGAGGTGCTGCGGCAGTTCGGCGCGAAGATCGAGAAGCGGGAGGACGGCCAGTACCTGGAGGCCCCGCAGCGGCTGCGCGGCACCAAGATCCAGCTTCCGTACCCGTCCGTGGGCGCGACCGAGCAGGTGCTGCTGACCGCGGTCCTCGCGGAGGGTGTCACGGAGCTCTCGAACGCGGCCGTGGAGCCGGAGATCGAGGACCTGATCTGCGTCCTTCAGAAGATGGGCGCCATCATCGCGATGGACACCGACCGGACGATCCGCATCACCGGTGTGGACTCGCTCGGCGGTTACACCCACGCGGCGCTCCCGGACCGCCTGGAGGCCGCCTCCTGGGCTTCCGCGGCGCTGGCGACCGAGGGCAACATCTACGTCCGCGGCGCTCAGCAGCGGTCGATGATGACGTTCCTGAACACCTACCGCAAGGTGGGCGGTGCCTTCGAGATCGACGACGAGGGCATCCGCTTCTGGCACCCGGGCTCGCAGCTCAAGTCCATCGCGCTGGAGACGGACGTCCACCCCGGCTTCCAGACGGACTGGCAGCAGCCGCTGGTCGTGGCCCTGACGCAGGCCACCGGCCTGTCGATCATCCACGAGACGGTGTACGAGTCCCGGCTGGGCTTCACGTCCGCGCTGAACCAGATGGGCGCGCACATCCAGCTCTACCGCGAGTGCCTCGGCGGCTCCGTCTGCCGCTTCGGCCAGCGCAACTTCCTGCACTCCGCGGTCGTTTCGGGCCCGACGAAGCTTCAGGGCGCCGACCTGGTCATCCCCGACCTGCGCGGCGGCTTCTCGTACCTGATCGCGGCGCTGGCGGCGCAGGGCACGTCCCGCGTCCACGGCATCGAGCTGATCAACCGCGGCTACGAGAACTTCATGGAGAAGCTCATGGAACTCGGCGCGAAGGTCGAACTGCCGGGCAAGGCGCTCGGCTAGGACGCGGCGGACCGATCCGCCTACGACGATGGGGCGGCCCCCCTGAAAGGGGCCGCCCCATCGTCGTTGCCGGCCTTGTACGCGTCCCGCGTCCCGCGTCCGCGGGGAACGTACCGGCACCAGGACTAGTTGCCCTTGGCGGCTTCCTTGAGCTTGCTGCCCGCGGAGACCTTCACGCTGAAGCCGGCCGGGATCTGGATCGGGTCGCCGGTCTGCGGGTTGCGCGCGGTGCGAGCGGCACGGTGGGTGCGCTCGAAGGTCAGGAAGCCGGGGATGGTCACCTTCTCGTCGCCCTTGGCGACGATCTCGCCGACGGTCTCGGCGAAAGCGGCCAGAACGGCGTCGGCGTCCTTGCGGGTCACCTCGGCGCGGTCGGCCAGCGCGGCCACCAGCTCACTGCGGTTCATGTTGTTACTCCCGTGTTCTTCTTGCTGTTGAGGCGTGCCAGGCGGCAGAGCCGCATATCGGGCACAGTGAAGCCGATGCTGCCAGGGTCCTCGGTCGGCTCCCGGACCCGGGTCCGTGGCCAGACCATCGCGCCCGAAGACGCATCCTGCCCCCACCTGCGGCGGGAAAGCCAATCCGGCACCCCTGGGAGTCACACGAACACCCTTGAGGGTCACACGAAGAGGCCCCTGCGAGGCCTGAACCTGGCCGCCACCCTAGAGGCGGCCACGGGCCCCGCGTTCCGCGACGCGCCGGGTTCCGGGCGGTCGTGGCGCCCGTCACAGACGGGACATCGCCGTGTACGACACGGGCGCGCGGCCCGGCTCGACCCCGGCTACACGCTCGTGTTGGCCGCGTCGGCCGCCCCCGCCGCCTTCGCCGCGTCACGCACCGCTCCGGCGACCGCGCCCGCGACCTTGTCGTTGAAGACGCTGGGGATGATGTAGTTCGGGTTGAGCTCGTCCTCGGTCACCACGCTCGCGAGCGCGGCCGCCGCGGCCAGCATCATGTCCGTGTTGACGGTACGCGACTGGGCGTCCAGGAGGCCGCGGAAGACGCCCGGGAACACCAGCACGTTGTTGATCTGGTTGGGGAAGTCGGAGCGGCCGGTGGCCACAACTGCCGCCGTCTGACGGGCGATTGCCGGGTCGACCTCGGGGTCGGGGTTCGCGAGCGCGAACACGATGGCGTTCTCCGCCATCGAGGCCACGTCGGCGCCGTCGATCACGTTCGGGGCCGAGACGCCGATGAACACGTCGGCGTCGCGCACGGCCTCCTTCAATGTGCCCGTGAGGCCTTCGAGGTTGGTGTTGTCGGCGATCCAGCGCAGCGGCGAGTCCGCGGCGGCGTCGACGAGGTCGGCGCGGTCCGCGTGCACGACGCCGTGGATGTCGGCGACGACGGCGTGCTTCACACCCGCGGCGATCAGCAGCTTGAGGATGGCCGTACCGGCCGCTCCCGCACCCGACATGACGACCCGGATGTCGCCGATCGCCTTGCCCGCGACGCGAAGTGCGTTGGTCAGGGCGGCGAGGACGACGATGGCCGTGCCGTGCTGGTCGTCGTGGAAGACGGGGATGTCCAGGGCCTCGCGCAGCCGGGCCTCGATCTCGAAGCAGCGCGGCGCGGAGATGTCCTCCAGGTTGATGCCCGCGAAGCCGGGGGCGATCGCCTTGACGATCTCGACGATCGCGTCGGTGTCCTGGGTGTCCAGGCACAGCGGCCAGGCGTCGATGCCGGCGAACCGCTTGAAGAGGGCCGCCTTGCCCTCCATGACGGGCAGCGCGGCCATCGGGCCGATGTTGCCGAGGCCCAGCACCGCGGAGCCGTCCGTCACGACCGCAACGGAATTGCGCTTGATGGTGAGGCGGCGGGCGTCCTCGGGGTTCTCGGCGATCGCCATGCACACCCGGGCCACACCCGGGGTGTAGATCATGGAGAGGTCGTCACGGTTGCGGATCGGGTGCTTGGACTGCATCTCGATCTTGCCGCCGAGGTGCATGAGGAACGTACGGTCGGAGACCTTGCCGAGGGTCACGCCCTCGATCTTCCGGAGCTCCTCGACGATCTCGTCGGCGTGCGAGGTGGAACTCGCCGCGATGGTGACGTCGATCCGGAGCTTCTCGTGGCCGGACGCGGTCACGTCGAGGCCGGTCACCGAGCCTCCGCTGGACTCGACGGCCGTGGTGAGCTGGGAGACCGCGGTTCCGCTCGCGGGCACCTCCAGCCGGACCGTCATCGAGTAGGAGACGCTGGGCGCCGTTGCCATGGCCGACTTCCTCTGCTTTCACCGAGTCACTGCTTGTGCCGTCCGATCGTCGCACCTACCCCTGAGTACGCGGTAGTCGCCCCGGATTGCGGACGTTTTGTTCACCAGAGGTCGCTTCTTCGGAAAACCGATTCCACTCTACGAGAGAGGGGTCCGCCCGGTGAGAGCGGACCGGGTGACGAAAGAGGCCCACGTCACGGGGTGACGTGGGCCTCTTCAGGTCCTTCGGTGAAGGACGGCGGTCAATGACACCGACCCGCCATGCTCGCCTCGCGGCAAGTGGTCGCTCGTAGCGACGAAGGTTGGGCCCGGGGGCTTGGATCGGGCCGGTGTCACGTCAAAGGTAACAAAGGATTCCCGTAGAGCAATTCCCGTCCCGGGAGTTCTTTTCGGCCGGGACGGGAAGCGGGGCCGGCGGGAGCGGGGGCGCGTGCTCCGGGCGGGTGACGCGGAGCACGTCAGTCCCGCAGGAGGTCGGGGACCCCGTTCGCGTCGGGTTCGTCGCGGTCGCTGGAGACGATGGTGAGCTGCTGCGTGGCCCGGGTCAGGGCGACGTACAGGACACGCAGTCCGGCGGGCGACTCGTCGGCGATCTCGGCGGGCGACACGACCACCGTCGCGTCGTACTCCAGGCCCTTGGCCTCCAGGCTTCCCAGGGCCACCACGCGGTCCCCGAGCCCGGCGAGCCAGCGGGCGGCCTCCTCGCGCCGGTTCATGGCGACGACGACGCCCACGGTGCCGTCGACCCGGTCGAGGAGATGGGCGGCCTCGGCGCGCACGGTCTGCGCGAGGGAGTCCCGTACGACGGCGAACCGGGGCTCGACGCCCGTGGACCGTACGGCGGACGGCGACTCGGAGCCCGGCATGGCGAGGGCGAGGACCTTGGCGGCCAGCTCCGCGATCTCCGCCGGGTTGCGGTAGTTGACGGTGAGCGTGAAGCGGCGCCGGGGGCGGGTGCCGAGCGCCTCGTCACGGGCCTCCGCCGCCTCGTCGGGGTCGGACCACGAGGACTGGGCGGGGTCGCCCACGACCGTCCAGGTGGCGTGGCGGCCACGCCGGCCGACCATCCGCCACTGCATGGGCGTGAGGTCCTGCGCCTCGTCGACGATGACGTGCGCGTACTCGGTCCGCTCCAGCGCCAGCCGCTCGGCGCGTTCGCGCTGCGTCTCCTCGCGGTGGGGCATGAGCTCCTCCAGACCGGTGAGGTGGGCCAGCGGGTCCGCATCGCGCCGCTTCTTGGGGCGGGCGGGCGCGCCGACGATCGCCTCCAGCTCGTCGAGCATCGCCACGTCGTGCACCGAGAACCCGTCCCGCTTGAGCGAGCGGGCCACCCGGCGGACCTCACCGGGGTTGAGGATCCGGCGCGCCCAGCGCCCGAGGCGCCGTTCGTCGGCCATGGCTGCCAGCACCCCGCGCGGGGTCAGTTCCGGCCACCAGGCGTCCAGGAACGCCAGGAAACTGTCCTCGGAGGTGACGTCCTCGTCGAACGAGGACCGCAGTTCGGCGGACAGCGCCGGGTCCGAGTGCCGGGTCCCGGCGCCCGACTTCGTCCACAGCGCGTCCAGCAGCAGCCTGCGGGCACGCGGACGCAGCAGGTTGACCGGCGCGGTCCCGCCGAGCGCGTTGTTCTTGATGCGGTCCAGCTCGGCGGACTCCAGCTCGACACGGCGCCCGAAGGCGACGACCCGCAGCCGGGTGGGGGGACCCGTGGGGGCCTCGTCCGGCTCCCCGAGGGCGAGCTGGCCGGAATTCCCCCTGGAGACGCCGGCCGGCGCCTCCAGCGCCCCGCGCGCCGCCTTCCGCAGCACCCTCAGCATCCGGTACGAGCCCTTGGCACGGGCCACCGCCGGGGAGTCGTACAGCGTCGCGGCCACGCCGTCGACGAGCGAGCCGATCGCGCGGATCGCGACCTGGCCCTCCTCGCCGAGCGAGGGCAGCACGCCCTCGGTGTAGGCGACGAGCAGCGGGGTCGGCGAGACGATCAGGATGCCGCCCGCGTACCGGCGGCGGTCCTGGTAGAGGAGATAGGCGGCCCGGTGCAGGGCCACCGCGGTCTTGCCGGTGCCGGGGCCGCCCTCGACATAGGTCACGGACGCGGCGGGCGCGCGGATCACCATGTCCTGCTCGGCCTGGATGGACGCCACGATGTCGCGCATGGTGTGGCTGCGGGCCTGCCCGAGCGCGGCCATGAGCGCGCCGTCGCCGATGACGGGCAGCTCACGGCCGTCGAGGGTGGCCTTCACCTGCGGGCGCATCAGGTCGTCCTCGACCCCGAGGACCCTGCGGCCCTTGGAGCGGATGACCCGGCGGCGTACGACCCGGCCGGGGTCGACCGGGGTGGACCGGTAGAACGGGGCCGCGGCGGGCGCCCGCCAGTCGATCACCAGCGGCGCGTACTCGGCGTCCAGGACGCCGATACGGCCGATGTGGAGCGTCTCCGCGATGTCGGCGGTGTTGTCCTCGCGGACCGCGCCGTCGGCGGGTTCCACGGCGGTGTAGGCGCCGTCGGGTCCCTTCACGCCGTCCTTCCCGCGGAGCAGGTCGATCCGGCCGAAAAGGAAGTCCTCGAACTCGTTGTTGAGACGGTTGAGGTGGATTCCCGCGCGGAACACCTGGGCGTCGCGCTCGGCGAGCGCCCCCGGTGTGCCGACGTGACCGCGCTGGGCGGCGTCGTGCATGAGGAACTCGGCCTCGTGGATCTTCTCCTCGAGGCGCCGGTAGACCCGGTCCAGATGTTCCTGTTCGACAGCGATCTCAAGGTCCCGTACGGAGTCGTCCTTGACGGACTCATCCGGTACGGATGTACGGACCGAGCCGAGCGCGGTTTCCTGCTGAGCCTGAGCGGCCACCGGGCGCCCCCTTCTGACGTGCTGGGCAGCCGTCAACCGTACGCGAAGGGAGGCCCGCCGGGCTACGTCCGTGCCCGGAGTCCGCTCACGCCTTCACCTCGACGAGACGCTTCCCACTGAAGGTCATGACCTCGAAGTGGTCGATCTGGTTCGGCTCGAAGGCCGCGCCGCCGTGGACGTAGAGGGGCTGCTTGGCCTCCTCGGTCTTGGCGTTGGGAGTACCGTAGCCCCACTCCGGGACCGACCAGGAGGTCACCGTCTCGCGCTCGCCGTTCTTGCCGACGGCGATCAGGGAGCACTTCTCCGGGCCCGTGACGTTCTTGAGCTGGAGGACCGCGTGGGTGCCCCAGTCCTTCGGCTCGATCGCGACGACGGCGTTGACCTTGGTCTTCGCGTCCGTGGCCGACGACTTGTCGGTCATGACCTCGAAGGCGGCCTTGGCCGGGCTGGTGGGGTGCGCGATCGGCGGGTTCGCGCCGCCGTCGCCGCCGCCGTTGACCGCCAGGACGGTCAGCGGGCCACCGATGATCAGCGCGGCCGCGGCCGCCACCAGGTACATGCCGCGCCGGCGCTTCTGGGCGCGGCGGGCCGAGACCTCGTCCACCAGCCGCTCCGCGAGCCGTGGGCTCGGGCGGGCCGAGAGGGACTCCGCGATGGCCGGGCTGCCCTGCGAGGCGGGCAGGTCGGCGAGTGCCGCGAGCATCGGTTCCATCCCGGCGAGCTCGTCGAGCTGCTGGGCGCACCACTCGCAGGAGGCGAGATGCTCCTCGAAGGCCGTCGCCTCGACGTCGTCGAGGATGCCGAGCGCGTAGGCGCCGACAGTCTCGTGAATGTTGTCCCCGGACCCTTGCTGTCCTCGTGGACCTTGCATGGCTCCCGGACCACCTGTTCCGTAACCCCCGTACGTGTTCATGCCGTCACCCCCCGCTCCTCCAGCGCAAGCTTCATCGACCGCAGGGCGTAGAAAACCCGTGAGCGCACAGTGCCGCTGGGAATGCCGAGCGTTTCGGCCGCCTCATTGACGGTACGCCCTTTGAAGTATGTTTCGACCAGTACTTCCCTGTGAGCAGGGGTCAGGTCGTCCAGCGCGTCCGACAGTGTCATCAGCCACAACGCCTTGTCGATCTCGTCCTCCGCGGGGATGACCTCCAGCGGCGACGGGTCGACCTCCTGCGGCCGGGCCTGCCGACTGCGGTGGCCGTCGATGACGATGCGTCGGGCAACCGTCACCAGCCAGGGGCGTACCGAACCGGTCGCTCGATTGAGCTGGCCGGCGTTCTTCCAGGCACGGATGAGTGTTTCCTGCACGACGTCCTCGGCACGCTGCCGGTCTCCGGCCACCAGGCGCAGCACGTAGGCCAGCAGGGGCCCCGCGTGTTCCCGGTACAACGCACGCATCAGCTCCTCGTCGGGTTCGGTCGACGAGGACTGCTGAGACATGCGATGTCGGGCCCTTGGCCTGTGTTCATCAGCCACGGCTGAATCCTTGCGCACGCCTACCTCCGGTGTCCGGGGGTTCCCCCAGTCGGTCGCTCATCACCGGGTACGTGTGCCGGTACGCGAGTGTTCAAAGTGTTCAGGATTTTTTCTGGTGAAGATGTGTAGACAGCGAAAAGAATGCATACCGATCACCTAACGTCACTGGTGCATCACTGACGGATGTGATCAGGCGCGGGCCAGAGCCGCCCGGCGCCGGTGCCGGGCCACTCGCTCCCGATTGCCGCACACCTCGCTGGAGCACCAACGGCGGCGTCGGCCGCGCGAGGTGTCCAGATAGACGATCGGGCAGTTGTCACCCTCACACTGTCTCAGACTCGCACGCGCGTCCGGGTCGGTGAGCAGATCGAGGGCGTCCCGGGCCACCAGGGAAAGAAGTTCACCGCAGCGGGGCGGGGCATTCAGCCCCCTGCACAGCGAGCCGTCGGCGGCGCGGACGGCCCAGGGGGCGGGCGGAGCCGCGAGGGCAACGGCGTTGACGCGGGCGAGCGCGCTGTCCGCGGGCCGCCCGTCCAGCTCTCCGCGCACCAACTGGGCGATATGTCCGCGCAGTTCCTGGAAGCCGAGCAGCCATGAGGTGTCCACGGCGGCCAGCGCGGTGCCGGCGGGTACCAGCCCGGAGGCGACGACCCAGGCGCTCAACCGGGCGGCCGAGTCGAGGCGTTCGTCGGGATGGGTGGTCGCCGTCAGGTCCAGGCAGATCCGCCCGGAGCCGAACCGCAGCTCGTACGAGGCTGTGGCCATGCCCGATGCCATGCGCCTGTCACCGCCTTGGGGTCACCTGCCGTGGTACCCCTACAGTGCCTCTCCCGGCGCCCCGCCGGAAGACTCGGCACCGGTCCCGTACCGGATGCGTACCGGAAGCGCACCGGGCACGGTCCGGACCGCGGCGTGGACGCCCGCGTATGCGGCCGCGCTCCTCGGCCATGTCACCCGCCCCGGCCCGCCGGTTGACTGAGGGACATGACGGACAACAGCACGGAGCGGCGTGACGCCGCCGCGGGGGTACTGGGTGCGGCCACGGTGGCGACGGGCCTGGTCGCCGGGGCCTTCTACGTCTTCGCCTGCGCGGTGATGCCGGCGCTGGCACGCAGCGACGACCGCGTCTTCATCGAGGTCATGCAGAACATCGACGAGGTCATCCAGAACCCCGTCTTCTTCCTGAGTTTCCTGGGCGCGCCGGTGCTGACGGCGGTCGCCGCCCGGCAGTCGCGCGGCGCGCCGGAGAGGTGGTGGGTGCTGGCCGCGCTCGCCGCGTACGCGCTCGCGTTCGTGGTCACCGTGGCCGTCAACGTCCCGCTCAACAACGGTCTCGCGGACGCGGGCGCCCCCGGGCGGATCGCCGATCCGGCCGCGGTGCGCGACCGGTTCGAGGACCCGTGGGTGGCGTGGAACGTCGTACGGGCGCTGCTGTCGACGCTGGCGCTCGCCTGCCTCGCCCGTGCCCTGCTGCTGCGCCGGCGGCCTCAGGCGTCGGCGTACTTGGCGTCCGCGGCCGGGTCGAGCGCGAGGCGGTAGCCCCGCTTGACGACCGTCTGGATCAGCTTGGGCGCGCCGAGTGCCGTACGCAGCCGGGCCATCGCCGTCTCCACGGCGTGCTCGTCGCGGCCGGATCCCGGCAGCGCGCGCAGCAGTTCGGCCCGCGCCACCACCCAGCCGGGCCGCCGCGCGAGGGCCCGCAGCAGCGACATCCCGGCGGGCGGGACGGGCCGCAGCGACCCGTCCACCAGCACGGCGTGCCCCCGGATCTCCACCTGGCGCCCGGCGACGGGCAACACCCGTGCCCGGCCGGGCAGTTCCTGACAGAGGAGCTGTACGAGGGGGCCGAGCCGGAAGCGTTCGGGCTGAACGGTGTCGATGCCGAGGGCCTGCAACGGCAGCGCGGTGACCGGGCCGACGCAGGCGGGCAGGACGTCGTGGTGCAGCGTGGCGAGGAACTCCGCGCTCAGGCCCCGTTCCTCGGCCCTGGACAGCAGGGAGGCCGCGGCGGGGGCGCTGGTGAAGGTGATCGCGTCCAGGCCGCGGGTGAGGGCCGCGTCGAGCAGCCGGTCGACCGGGCCGATGTCCTCCGGCGGCATCCACCGGTACACGGGCACGAGGACGACCTCGGCCCCGGCGGCCCGCAGCGACTCGACGAATCCGGGCAGCGGTTCCCCGTGCAGCTGCACGGCGATACGGCGGCCGTCCACCCCTTCTTCGAGCAGCCGGTCGAGCACCTCGGCCATCGACTCGGAGGACGGCGACCACTCCTCGGTCAGCCCCTGGGCCCGGACCGCGCCCTTGACCTTGGGCCCACGGGCGAGCAGTTCCACGCTCCGCAGCCGCTCCAGCAGATCCTCGCCCAGACCCCAGCCGTCGGCGGCCTCGACCCAGCCGCGGAATCCGATCGCGGTGGTGGCCACCACCACGTCCGGCGCGTTGTCGACCAACTCCTTCGTCGCGGTGAGCAGTTCGCCGTCGTCGGCGAGGGGCACGATCCGCAGGGCCGGCGCGTGCACGACGGTGGCCCCGCGCCGCTGGAGCAGCGCGCCCAGTTCGTCGGCCCGGCGCGCGGCGGTCACCCCCACGGTGAATCCGGAGAGTGGACCGTGCTCGGGTCGCTGCTGTTCGTCGTGCATGCGGTCTCGTCTCGCGCTCGTCGAGTCGTCGTACGGGTCTGTGCTGTGTCGTACGTCGTGGCGGATCCGAGCCTGTCAACGGACCGTGACAGGCTCGGATCAAGGTGATGTCGGGCGTGTTACGTCACACCTCGGCGTAGCTGAGCTGGGCCTTCGCCTCGGCGGTGGCACTCGCGCGGGCCGGGGCGGCCGGGCGGCGAAGGTATACGACCCAGGTGACCGCGAAGGCCGCCGCGTAGAAGGCGAGGAACGTGACGAAGGCGCCGGTGCCGGAGCCGGAGTCGAGGAACGACTGGCGGAAGGCGAGGTTGATGCCGACACCGCCGAGCGCGCCCACGGCACCGATGAGCCCCATGGCCGCGCCGGACAGGCGCCGTCCGTGGCGGGCGGCCTCCTCCCCTTCGAGCCCCGCTTCCAGGGCCTTCCTCTGGAAGATGCCGGGAATCATCTTGTACGTCGACCCGTTGCCGAGCCCGCTGAGCACGAAGAGCACCACGAAGACCGAGACGAAGAGCGCCAGCGACTTCTCACTGCTGGCGTAGACCAGGACCCCGGTCGCCGCGGCCATGGCGACGAAGTTCCAGAGCGTGATCCTGGCGCCGCCGTAGCGGTCGGCGAGCCGGCCGCCGACGGGCCGGATCAGCGAACCGAGCAGCGGGCCGATGAAGGTGAGGTAGGCGGCCTGGAGCGGCGTACGCCCGAACTGGACCTGGAGCACCTGTCCGAACGCGAAGGCGTAGCCGATGAACGACCCGAAGGTGCCGATGTAGAGGAACGACATGATCCAGGTGTGCGCGTCCTTCGCGGCGTCCAGGGCGGCGCCGGTGTCGTTCTTCACGGAGGTGATGTTGTCCATGAAGAGGCCGGCGAGGACGGCGGCCACGACGATGAGCGGGATGTAGATCCCGAGGAGCAGCCGGGGCCCGCCGCTCGCCCCGATGATGGCGAGCGCCACGAGCTGGATGACGGGGACGCCGATGTTGCCGCCGCCCGCGTTGAGGCCGAGCGCCCAGCCCTTCTTCCGCAGCGGGAAGAAGGCGTTGATGTTGGTCATGCTGGAGGCGAAGTTGCCGCCGCCGACACCGGCCAGCAGACCCACCACGAGGAACGTGTCGAACGAGGTGCCCGGCTCCATCACGACGAACGCGGCGACGGTCGGCACGAGCAGCAGAGCCGCGGACACGATCGTCCAGTTCCGGCCACCGAAGAGCGCGACGGCGAAGGTGTAGGGGACCCGCACCACCGCGCCCACCAGCGTCACCATCGAGGTGAGCAGGAACTTGTCGGCCGGGGTGAGCCCGTACTCGGGTCCCATGAACAGGACCAGCACCGACCACATGGTCCAGACGGAGAACCCGATGTGCTCGGACAGTACGGAGAAGAGCAGGTTGCGCCGGGCGACCTTCTCGCCCTTCTCCGCCCAGAAGACCTCGTCCTCCGGGTCCCACTCCTCGATCCAGCGACCGCCCCGCGCGGGGGCCGTACTCGTGTCTGGGGCAGTCATGTCACGCCTCCATTGGTTCTCCGGGCTTACTGGCCTGCTGTTTCCCGAAGGTAGGGAGGGCTCGTTTCCGCGCTGTGCCTGTGAGTGACCTGAAGGGAACGTTGCTCTCACCCGGCCCCGGAGCCCGCGGTGAGGACGGGCCCGGGACACGGTGAGGCTGCAGGGCGTGCTCGCCCGCCGGGCGGGTACGGGCGTACGGCGGGCTCGTCAGGCGTACGGCGGGCTCGTCCGGGTCCGTCAGACGGCCGCGTTGTGGTACGAGGTGATGGCCCAGGTCGCTTCGGCGGGATCGCGGACGAGCACCCAGGTCGCCCGGTGCTGCCGGCCGGCGGGCACCTCGCTCTCCCCGGCCAGGAGAATCCCGGCCTCGCTGACCACGACGGCGGTGCCGGAGCGCGGGAAGCGGATCCGCCGGGGCTCGTCGAGCGGCCGGGATCCCTTCAGCGGTCCCTCGAACGCGGCCGCGATGTAGGCGCGGATCTCCTCCCGCCCGTCGTTGAAGACGCCCGGCATCACGACGGTCGCGTCCTCCGTGTAGAGAGCGGCGAACGCGTCGGCGTCGTAGTCGGCCCAGGCGGAGTAGAGACGGTCGAGGACGCTGCGGATGTCCTGGATGTCGTCGGTGGTGGTGCTGGTGCTGGTGCTGGTGCTGGTGCTGGTGCTGGTGCTGGTGCTGGTGCTGGTGCTGGTCATGATGGTTCCTTCTCCTCGAACGGGTTCGGCGCCGGTATGTACCTCCGCGCCACCCGGAAGTCATCGGTGCCGGGACGATGAGTCGGGGCGGGTTCGGAGGTAGGTACCGGTGACGGACGGGACCCGACGAGCAGGGCCCCGTGGAGCCGGACCCCGACGCAGCCGAGGAGCAGACCATGGAGACGCGGGACGACGGGCGCCTCGACGGGGACGGCGAGCCCTTCGACGGGGACGGCGAGCGATTCGACGGGAACGACGGGCGCGACGACTTCGAGAAGCGGACGGCGCCCTATCGCCGCGAGCTGCTGGCCCACTGCTACCGGATGCTCGGTTCGGTGCACGAGGCCGAGGATCTGGTGCAGGAGACGATGCTCCGGGCCTGGCTCGCCTACGGCCGTTACGACGCCGGCCGCGCGTCCCTGCGCACCTGGCTGTACCGCATCGCCACCAACAGATGCCTCACCGCGCTGCGCGGCCGCACCCGCAGGCCCCTGCCGTCGGGCCTGGTGGGCGCGCTGGAGGATCCGGGTGCGCCGATGACGCTGGGGGCGGAGGTTCCGTGGCTCGAACCGTTCCCGGACCAGGGCGCGACCGGGCCCGTCCCCGGCGCCGGGGCCGCGGCCGGGGATCCCGCGGGCGTGGTCGTCGCCCGGGGCAGTCTGCGCCTCGCACTGATCGCCGCGATGCAGTTGCTGCCCCCACGCCAGCGGGTCGTCCTCATCCTGCGCGACGTACTGGCCTGGCCGGCGGCCGAGGTGGCCGAAGCCCTCGGCACGTCGACGGCCTCCGTGAACAGCGCGCTCCAACGGGCCCGCGCACGACTCGGCGAGGCCGGTCTGACGGAGGACGAGGTGACGGAACCACCGGGCCAGGAGCAGCGCGCGGTGATCGACCGCTATCTGCGCGCCTTCGAGGACGCCGACCTCGACGCCCTGCGCGCCCTGCTCGCCCAGGACGTCGTCCTGGAGATGCCCCCGGTGCTCAACTGGTACGTCGGCCCGGACGCCTATGTCGCCTTCATCGCCCGCGTCTTCGCGATGCGCGGCACGGACTGGCGCCTGCGCCCCACCACGGCGAACGGCCAGCCCGCGCTGGCGGCCTACGTCCGCGCCCCCGGCGACGACACCCACCGCCTGCACACCCTCCAGGTCTTCACGGCGGACCAGGGCGCGGTGAGTCACACGGTGGTCTTCCAACTCCCCACGGTCTTCACGGCGTTCGGGCTGGCGGAGGTGTGGGAGGGATAGCCGCGTCGGGGCTGGACCGAGGGCTACCGGGGTGGTTGCGGCTGCGACTGTGGTGGTACGGGTCCGGGCTGGGCGGCATACGGGTTGGCGGGCCCGCCCGGGGCGGGGACGGGAGGCTGCTGAGCATAGGGACCGGGGGCCTGCGGAGGCTGACCGCCGTAGAGGGCCTGGCCCGGGTACGGGGCCTGCGGTGCCTGAGCCGGGTAGGGGGTCTGGCCCGCGTGCGGGGCCTGGGGAGCTTGACCGGCATACGGGGGCTGGGCGGCCTGCGGAACCTGACCGCCGTACGGCGCCTGGCCCGGGTAAGGAGCCTGCGGAGCTTGACCGGCGTACGGGGAGTAGGGGCCGTACGGGCCGGTGGGCCGGCCGGCGTACCCCGCCGTCGGCGGCAGATACCGCACCCGCCCGCCCTCCTCCGTCACGGGCGCGAACCCGGCTGCCCCCAGCAACGCCGCGAACTTGGCGTTCCGCTTGCGCGTGAGGACGAGACCGACGCCGAGGACCACCATCATCACGGCCCACAGGACGCCCGCCACCGTGAAAGCGACCGAGTCGCCGCCCGCCCGCACCCCGAGGACGACGCACCCGACGCTGAGACCGATCCCCGCGTACGCCATCCGCTTCTCGGCGTTCTTGCCGGTGAGGTCGAAGTTGATGCGGGCCTTGAGGAGTTCCAGGGCGTCGGGGACGACGGGCGGCAACGAGACCCCGTCGCCGGCTTTCGGGTACTGCGCCCAGTTCTGCGCGGCGCGCGCCTGAGCTTGTGGGCCGGGGTCGGGCACGATGAGCATCGTGAGCGCGTTGTTGCGGCCGGCGCCCTGACGCACGTCCGCGTACTCGTAGCCGAACTGCTGGGCGATGAAGGCGAGTCGGGCCAGTTTCTTCACGGAGGCCATAGGGCTCGTGAGCTGCACCGCCTGGCCCTGGGCCATCAGCCGGAACATCTTCCGGATCTGCCGTCTACTCACGTGACCCCCAACTCCCCGCCGGACCCGCCCGACCCGTTCTTCGAACGATCGAACACAACAGCACCGGCTGTGGCGGTGACCTTCTGATCGCCCTTACCGCCGTTCACCTGCGTCTCGGAACCAGAACCCTTGCCGCCCGGGACGAAGTCCGCCCAAGCGCCCGGGGCGCTTCCGACCACCAGAACGCCCGCCGGCAGAGCGGCACGAACGGTGTTCCTCGCTACGGCCGGCACCGAGCCGCCCCCCTGGTGGAAATGATCTGCGATGTCTGCCAAACACCTTCAGAGCTCTTGTCCAAGCGTGTGTTGTAAAGGACGTAGCTGTTCTTGGTGGCCGGGGTCTTGTTGACCTTGTTGGTCTTCTTGTCCTTGGCGTAGCCCTTGCTCTCGTCCGCACAGAACGTGAGTGAGGCCGAGGTCTTGCCGTTGAGGGTCACGGTCCGGTCGTAGTACCGCGCCTCACCCGTGAGGGTCGAACCCGCGTCCTTGAACTGATTGATCCAGGTCAACGCGGCTTCGAGAGCCTTGCCGGTGTTGTAGTACCCGAGCGCCTCGCCCTTGGGGTCCGTCCCGGTGATCGCCGCGTCAACGGCCCGCATCCGCTCCGCGCTGTCGGCCAGGACGGCGTCCTTGGTGTCGTCGCCGGTCTTGGATCCTTCGAAGGTCAGCGTGAGATCCGACGGCAGCTCGATCTTCGGCCGGCCCGTCGACTGCGTCGCGCCGGCGCCGGGTGAGGACGACGCCTTGTCGCCGGTGTCCGCGCCGGCAATCTTGTCGTTGGCCTTCGGCTTGTCACCACCCCCACCGCACGCGGTCAAAAACAGCGCGGCTGACGCTCCGACAGCGGCGGTGGCAAGCAGGCGGAAACGGCGGTTCACGGCAGACTCCAGTGCGGCATGAGGTTCGGAAGGGCACCAACACGCTAACGGGGGCCTGTGCGACAACACCACAGCAAATGGTGCCAACCGAGTAACAGCCGTTACCCATAAAGGCCTATAGCGTGGCCAACCGGCCCTCCCCGAACGTCGATTGAATGAGAGCCACCAGGACCACAGTTCACCGAGTTACTGTCCGCAAAGCCCTGGGCCCGTCGAAGTCGGCCATCGTCGCGATCTGACGGAGAACCGCCCTGCACCGCTCACGCCGTCCGACAACGGTGGCACTCAACGTGAACACGGCCGACCGCCTGCAGTCCGGATGCGGCAGACGAACGCGGAACTGGACCAAGGGTGTCCGAGGAAGGGACCTCAGGGACTCCGTGGACAGGCCTACTCAGCGGTTGATGGACTGGATCTCCTGCACGACGACGTCCTGGTCGGCCCCGAAGGTGCCGTCCGGCAGTTTCTGCGCCTGGGTCACACCGGTGCCCGTCCAGTGGATCCGCCAGGTGATGGTGGCCCTCAGCTTGAACGAACCGTCGCCCGACGAACGCAGGTACTTCACCCCACAGGGCGGCGTCTCCTTGGCCTTGCCCTTCGCATACGCCTCACCGATGTGATCGCCCGCGATCTCACAGACCCCCGACGCGGGATACGTTTGCGCATCCGCCGTACCAGGCTCGATCCTCAACGAAAGCGGCTCCGCGGTCGTCGTGGCGGTCACATTCAGCAGCGGAACCGACGCCGTCACCGACACCGGCTTGAACTTCGCCGCGTCCAGCCACGCCCACGTCGGCAGATTCACCTTCGTCGTCCCCGCCGGAGCCAGATCCACCTTCGTCGACGGCACCCGTATCTCCGCGTAGGCGAGCTGCGCCAGCATCTCCGGCGTGATCGCCTCCGGAATGTCCGCCGGGGGAGCCTCGCCCTTGTCCACCCAGAAGATGTCCTTGGTGCACTTCAGCGCACCCGGGTCACCCTCACGGCCTTCCGTGACGTACGAGTCCCACCAGTAGCCCTGGTCGGTCTTGTCCTTGTTGAAATCCTTGGCCAAGCCACCGTTGACGTACTTGTCACGCTGCGTCTGGTCCCAGTCGGAACCGGTGGACCCGGCGTTCCAGATGGGCTCCAGGTACTTCTGCAACTCGTCCGGCGTGTACCTCGGAGCGTAATAACAGGCGGGCGGAGTCCAGTTACCGGACGAGGAGGTCACCGCACCGGAGGAACCACCCGACCCGTTCTTCGAACGATCGAACACAACAGCACCGGCTGTGGCGGTGAGGTTGCCCTTGCCGTCCGAGTCACCCGATGCATTGGAGCCTGATCCGTTGGTGCTGCCACCATGCCCATATCCCGCGAAGGCTTGGGTCGAACCGATAATCACCGCAGCACAGGCTATGACGGCAACTGCTGCGGACTTCCGCTGCTTCAGGACTGGCATGCGATGCTCCCCCGCTGCGATGTCAGCTTCTCCGTGACCCAAACACCTTGCTTGTTGACCCGAAGAAGGCTGCTGTAGAGGACGTAGTTGTCCTTCGACTTCGAAGTCACCTCCGTCTTGCCCGTCTTCAAGCTCTTGTTGTACGCCTTGTTCTGGTCTTCACAGTAGACAAAGGCTGCCGTTCCATCAGAGTTGATCGCCACCTTCGAGTTGTAGTAACGCTTCGCCCCGGTGATGCGGTCCTTGTAGTCCACGAACTCCTGAATGAACTTCTGACTCCCGGCTGCTGCCGTGCCCTCGGAGTAAAAGCGGTAAGCCTTGTGCAGCGGGTTCTGTACGGCAATCGCCATGTCCACGGCCTTGATGAACTGCTCGCTGTCGCTCAGCACCGCATCCTTGTCTTTGTCGCCCGTCTTGGGCCACTCGAAGGTGTAGGTGAGATCCGACGGCAGCTCGATCTTCGGCCGGCCCGTCGACTGCGTCGCGCCGGCGCTGGGCGAGGCCGACGCCTTGTCGCCGGTGTCCGCGCCGACGATCTTGTCGTTGGCCTTCGGCTTGTCACCACCCCCGCCGCATGCGGTCAAAAGCAGCGCGGCTGACGCTCCGACAGCGGCTGTGGCAAGCAGGCGGGAACGGCGGTTCACGGCAGACTCCTGTGCGGCATGAGGTTCGGAAGGGCACCAACACGCTAGCGGGGGACTGTGCGACAACACCACAGCAAATGGTGCCAACCGAGTAACAGCCGTTACCCATAGAGGCCCACAGCACGCCGATGCCCGTCCAGTGGATCTTCCAGCTGATGCGCCCTTCGCGTACGCCTCACCGATGTGATCGCCCGCGATCTCACAGACCCCCGACGCGGGATACGTCGGCGCGTCCGCCGTACCAGGCTCGATCCAGATGGGCTCCAGGTACTTCTGCAGCTCGTCCGGCGTGTACTTCGGAACGTAATGGCAGGCGGGTGGAGTCCAGTCACCGGACGAGGAGGTCACCGGACCGGAGGAATCGCCCGACCCGCTCTTCGGACGATCGAACACGACAGCACCGGCTGTGGCAGAGAAGTTTCCCTTGCTGTCACTGTCCACCGGAGCGGTGCGTACCGCCAGGCTTCTGGCTGCCGTTGCCGAAGTCGTCGTCGGCAGCCGCGGAGTTGGCGTTGACCAAGAGAAGTATCGCAGTCGCGGAGCCGCTCACAGCACCGCACCAGTTCACGGCCGACATTTTCCGCTACCCCTCTCCGAGAGCATGTCCTGCGTCACCCAGACGCCGTCCGAATTCCGCTTCAACGTCGTGTTGTAGAAGATGTAGCTGTTCTTCGTGACGGGAGTCTTGTCGACCTTTCCGGTCTTGACGAACTTGTTGTACGCCTTGCCCTGGTCCTCGCAGTATGTGAGCGCCGCCGATCCGTCACCAAGAACGGTCACCGTCTCGCTGTAGAAACGATAGGTACCGGTGGCACGAGCCTTGTGGTCCACAAATCGCTGCACATACTTCTGCGTCGCCGCCGCGAGCTCTTCCGCCGAGTAGAAGCGATATGCGGGGTCGAGCGGGTCTTGATTGGCGATGGCCTGGTCCGTGGCCTTGATGAACAGCTCACCGTCGGCCAGAACGGCATCCTTGTCCTTGTTACCGGTTTTGCGCCACTCGAAGGTGTAGTGAAGGTCGGCAGGCAGCTCGATCTTCGGTCGGCCCGTCGACTGCGTCGCGCCGGCGCCGGGTGAGGCCGACGCCTTGCCACCGGTGTCCGCGCCCGCAATCTTGTCGTTGGCCTTCGGCTTGTCACCACCCCCACCGCACGCGGTCAAAAACAGCGCGGCTGACGCTCCGACAGCGGCTGTGGCAAGCAGGCGGAAACGGCGGTTCACGGCAGACTCCAGTGCGGCATGAGGTTCGGAAGGGCACCAACACGCTAACGGGGGCCTGTGCGACAACACCACAGCAAATGGTGCCAACCGAGTAACAGCCGTTGCCCATAGAGGCCTATAGCGTGGCCAACTGGCTGTCCGGAGGGTTCGATTCAGCGACAGCCCTCGGAAGCACAGTTCACCAAGTTGCTCTCCGCAAAGCCTTCAGTCCCCGTCACTCGGCACCCGGGGGTCAGGCCGGACGCAGCGGGTTGTCGAAGGAGGCCAGGGCCGTGATCCGGCGAAGGATCGCACGGTACTGCTCACTCCGGTCGACAGCGGTCGTGCTCAGCGTGAACACGGCCAGCCGCCTGCAGTCCGGATGCGGCAGGTGGGCGCGGAACTGGACCAAGGGCATCCGAGGGATTGCGCTCACGACTCCGGGAGTGTGAACGGTCTCGCTGAACGTGACCGGCCCGCAAGGGAGTTCGACGAACTCGATGCGCGCCTGCGCGTCGAGCCCGCTCACCGCACGCGCAGCCGTCACGGCCCGTGGTGACACCGCCGTTGCCCGCCAGGAGACGGTGAAGAACGACAACAGCGGCCGGCCACAGCTCGCCGCCCCCGCATCGACATCGTCACGGTGCAGTCCGATGGAGCAATGGACGGTTCCTGCCTCCGTCAGAGCGCCGAGCAGTTGCTGCCCCTGAGCGAACTGGGCGATGAACCGCTGTCGTACCACCCCGTCGAGAGCCGCATCGAGAATCGGCGCGAGTGCGGTACGCAGATCATCCGCGGCCCGGGAGCCCGGTACAGGCAGCAACGCGTCGAGGGGCACAGCGGTGAAGCCCGCGGGTTCCGCGAACCAGATGTCGGCGTCGGGGTCTTCGGCCGAGTCGGCGACGGTGAAACGGTGGGCCGTGGTCATCGGATCCTGCCGGGTACGAGTCAGTGAGGGTGCGAGTGCGGGCGCACCGCGTCGGGGACATGAGCGCCCGAGCGGCGGGCCCGTTCGAGGGCGGCAGGGCTCGCGTTCCAGTCGGTCGGCTCGATGCCCCGGCGGCCCGTGGCCGTGCGCTGATAGAGCAGGTGCAGCCTCTTGGGTGCCTCACCCTTTCGCCTGGACGCCGCGATGACGGCGATGAAGCGGGGGTCGCCGGCGAACCAGATCGGCTCGATCTCGGCCTTCAGCTCCGGCTTCGTACGAGCGGTACCGAAGCGTCGCATCCACCAGAAGGTCCGCATACCAGAAAGAAACAACAGAGGAATCCGCTCCCCCGGCTCCTCAGGATTGGGCAACTCCAGCCACATCTCGTCCTCTTGAACCATCGGATGCCGGTTCCGGCCCCGCGGGACATCGGTGAGGAGTTGCCAGGGGTACTGCCAGAGGACGCGCTGGATGTAGATGGAGGGACGGATGTAGGCGAGTTGGAGGACGGCTCGGAAGGTTGCATAGACGAGAAGAACGAGGAACAACCAACCGATCCAGCGTGGTAACGCCACAATAAGGAAGAGGCTCCCAGCCCAGACTGCGAGCCAGCCGATCAGACGCCCTGCAATCATGATCATGTGCTGAAACCAGGCACGCCTGGTTGGCGGGTGATCCCAAGCAGTGCGGTAGTTCCTTGGATCCATAGGGCGTGCTCTTCTCTCTGTTTCGACTCAGAAGACGTGACGGGCAAGGCTGACAAGGCCACCGGCATCAAGGCCGAGTCGGGCTCCGTCAATGCTCGCCACGGAACCGTCCTTGAGCCCGTCGTCGTCAGCGTCAACGGCAGCCATAACTAGGCCGAACCCGGCCGTACCGACACCGATCGAGGCCGAGGTGACTTCCACCGCCTTGGCAATGGGCGCTGCCCGAGCGCCCCGGACCGTGCAACCGAGCAGTGCGTTGTCCAGGTCCGCGATGGACTTGGCGTGCTCCATGGTTTCCGTGCCGAATCGGGCCGCTCGTTGGGTGAGCGTCAAGGCTTCTCCCGCTTCACCTGTAGCTCGAACCGCGATTGTGGCTCCCTTGCCTACCGCTCCGACTCCGGGAAGCACTCCGAGGGCATCGCCACCGACGGTGACAATGTTGCTCCAGAAGTCGATGTCAAACTCACCCTTGGTAAATCCGTCCCACAGGGATTCACGCAACGTTGGGTTACCAAAGACCCGCAAAGCCAAAGCCGTCCCGCTCAATGCCGCAGTAGCCAGCAGGAGCGCCGCTGCCACCGTCCCACCCGACACCACAAACAGCGCGACCAAGCCGATCACGGCCCCCAAAGTGCTCAAGATGTCCGGCAAGTTCTCGGTGACCCAGTCCAGTGCCGAGTCGAACCAGCCCGGTTCATGGGGCGTCAGCTTCTTCGTGGCGTCGCGGATCTTGCCGGCTCGAAGACGGGCCTGGTGCTCGTGTTCCTCGGCGAGTTCGCGCGCCTTGCCGCGAACCCTGCGCAGCACGTCCTCGGCGTCGTCCACCGCCGATTCCGCCTTGGTCAGTGCCTTTCGTGCCTCGTCGTGCGCGGCGCCTTTCCCTTCCAGGTCGGGGCTGTCGCCCGCCTTCGTGGCGTGACCCTTCGCCCGGTCCACGGCGGCCTGGGCTTCCTCCGCCTCCTGTTCCAGTCGCTTCGCCCGCCGCTGGAAGTCGTCGAGTTCGCCTTCCCAGCGGTCGAGTTGTCGGGCCGCCTTGCGGATGGAGTGCGCCGCGTTCTTCAGGTTCAGGGGAAGCGGTCCGCCGTCCAGCTGCTCGCGGAAGGCGACTGCCGCGTCGCCCTTCCAATAGCTGCCGTCCATCAGCTTGGTGACGAGCTCATGCGTCTCTTCGAGGACCTTCGCGCACCCCGTGAGCTTCTTACGGAGGCCGCTCACGGTCTCCGTACTACCCGGCACCGGATCGAACCCGAGATGCGGGTAGTCGGGGTTGGGGATACGCGGGGCCGACTTGAGTCCCTGCGGCTTGTCGCGGTCGGCGAGGGACCGCGGGTCCATCGCCGCTCCCGTGTCCTCGGGTTCGTAGGTCACCTCGTACCCCCGCCCCCGCCGTTCCCGGCCCTCTTCAGAGCCTGCTCCAGGGCTTTGTCCACCTCGCGGTAGCTGTCCCTGCTCTTCCCGATGATCTCGGCCAGGTCCTCGGTCTGCTCACCGATCTGGTCGGCTCCGTACTTCCAGTTGTCCTGGAACTCCTCGCAGGCACAGTCGAGGTCGTCCGTTCCCAGACCGGTGACCGTGGCGTCCTCCAACGCTCTGCGCAGCCCCTGCAAGGACTCGGTTGATTTCCGGAGCATCCTCATGAAGTGCGACAGCTCATCGCCGTCGACAGCAAGCCGTTCCGCCATGCCTTCTGCTCGTTCCGGATCTCAGGGAGTCCGGAGGGCCGGACTCAGCGGTTGACGGACTGGATCTCCTGCACGACGACCTCCTGGTCGGCGCCGAACCTGCCGTCCGGCAGGCTCCGTGGCGCGGGTATGCCGGTGCCCGTCCAGTGGATCCGCCAGGTGAGGGTGGCTTGCAGCCGGTAGGAGCCGGAGCCCGAGGAACGCAGGTACCGCAGCCCGCAAGGAGGGGTCTCCTTGGCCTTGCCCCGGGCGTACGCCTCGCCGATGTGATCGCCCGTGATCTCGCAGACCCCCGACGCGGGATACGTCTGCGCGTCCGCCGTACCGGGCTCGATCCTGAGGGAGACCGGCTCGGCCGTCGTCGTGGCGGTCACGTTCAGCAGGGGAACCGACGCGGTCACCGACACCGGCTCGAACTTCGCCCCGTCCAGCCACACCCACGTCGGCAGATTCACCTTCGTCGCCCCCGCCGGAGCCAGGTCCACCCTCGTCGACGGCACGCGCATCTCCGCGTAGGCGAGCCGCGCCAGCATCTCCGGGGTAATCGCCTCCGGAACATCCGCCGGAGGGGCCGCGCCCTTGTCGACCCAGAAGGTGTCCTTGGTACATCTGGAGGCGGTCGGGTCGCCCTCGCGGCCTTCCGTGACGTACGCGTCCCACCAGTAGCCCTTGCCGGACTTGGCCTTGTTGAAGTCCTTGTACGGGTGCCCGTTCACGTAGGTGTCGCGCTGATCCGCGTCCCACTGGTACCCCGTCGATTCGACCGCCCAGATCGACTCCTTGTACTTCCGCATCTGAGCCGGGGTGTACTTCGGGGCGTAATAGCAGGCGGGCGGAGTCCAGTTGCCCGACGAAGGGGTGACCGGGCCGACAGAGTCCCCCGCCCCGTTCCTCGACCGGTCGAACACCACAGCCCCGACGGCCGCAGACAACGTGCCGTCATCCGCGGCATATCCGCGCGGATTCGGTGTGGTGCTC
Source organism: Streptomyces sp. NBC_00659 (assembly GCF_036226925.1). Classification (NCBI taxonomy): domain Bacteria; kingdom Bacillati; phylum Actinomycetota; class Actinomycetes; order Kitasatosporales; family Streptomycetaceae; genus Streptomyces; species Streptomyces sp. NBC_00659. The sequence goes on from NZ_CP109031.1 coordinate 3,966,613, forward strand.
TCGCTGCTCTCGCCGCCACGGCCACCGGCGTACGCGGCTTGGGGGCCGAACGCCGCAAGGCAGAGGACAGCCGTGAGCGTTGCCGAACCGAGCAAAACCTTCATGGCTGGCACTGGGCAGCGCCTCGCTTCGAGATGACCTTGACGGTCTGCCAGACGCCGTCCGGGGTCTCGACCAGCTTGGTGTTGTACAGCACGTAGCTGTCCGCCGAGGTCGGTGTCTTCTCCGCCTTGTTCGTCTTCCGGTTCTTGAGAAAGGACTTGCTCTCGTCCGAGCAGTAGACGACAGCCGCACTGCCATCGGAACGAAAACTGACCTGGCGGTCGAAATAGCGAGTGGTCCCAGTCCACGAACGACCGTCGTCCAGGTAACCCTTGATGAACATCCTCGCGCTGCCCAAGGCGCCTTCCGCGCTGTAGAAGCCGAGGGCCTCGGTGTTCACCGTTCCCTGGAAGATCGCATCGTCAATGGAGTTGATGCGCTGGGCGTTGTCCGCCAGTACCGCGTCCTTCCTGGCATCCCCGCTCTTCTGGCCCTCGAACACGTTCCGCGCGTCGGAAGGGAACGTGACTGTGGGCCGTCCACCAGACGTCGACGTACTCCCGCCCGCCGAAGCCGAAGCCGCACCCCCCGCCCCCGCGATCTCGCCATGCCCCTTCGGCTCGTTGCCACCCCCGCCGCAGGCGGTCAGGACGAGCAGTGCGGCTGTCGTTCCGGCGGCGGCCGTGGACAAGAACATGCGGGGGCGGCTGGTCACGGAGGCTCCTGGCGGCGTGGGGGGAGACAGCGGCACGTCACGCTAGCGGGGCCCTTGCGGCGGCACCAGGGTGAAGGGCGCCGAGCAGGTGGATATAGAGGTTCATAGCGTGACCAAACGGCCACCCGGAAACCTTCGATTGGGTGACATCGCGGGATGAACGGGACGGGGGTGCCCCGGCGAGTCGGCGCTTCACCACGCCGACTCGCCGGGGCACCCCCGTCGTTCCGTCGCCGCCAGGCCTCGGCCCCGCGGCGCCCTCCCAGAAGCCGCCGCTAAGCCTTGGTCCGGCGCCCCCGCGACGTCGAACGGACCTTGGACCTAGGGTCCTTGGACTTGCGGACCTCGGACTTCCGGCCCTCCGACTTGCGGCCCTTGGACTTGCGGACCTTGGCTCCGTTCGGCCAGAGGCGCGGGCTTCTCTTGGCCGCGATGTCCTCGATCCAGCCGAAGGCCAGGATGGTCAGGCCTATCAGCGGCCACACCAGGACGAGCATCCACAGGGTGTAGGTGGCGTCGAGGGCCGCCGTCGCCCCGTCGTTCTCCATGAAGGGGAGGTTGTAGAGCTGGTCGAGGATCGGGACCGTGGCCATGATGAGCATGTTGTGCCACAGGTAGATCGTGACCGCGCGGTTGTTGGACAGCGTCACCAGCTTGTCCCACCGGGCGAGGCGGCCCGGCAGTTCCTGCCAGGACGGGCTGTACTGGAGCAGGATCACTACGAAGCCGAAGGACCACAGCGCGTCGGCCAGCGGGATGTCGTTCAAGTCCCAGCCGTCGGGGCCCAGATGGCCCGAGGCCCACCACAGGCCGAAGGCCATCATCAGGGCCGAGCACGAGATGGCGATGTAGCGCGGGACCTTCACGAGCATGCCCTCGTGGTGGGCGAAGCCCAGGATCCAGCAGCCGCCGTAGACGGCGAAGTCGGTGACGGCGTTGCCGGTCTCGCCGGGGATGGTGACCAGCCCGGTGCCGACCACCGCCGTCAGGGCGAGGGGAGCCGACACGGTCACCCACGGAGCACGGCGGAACGCCCACAGCATGAGCGGGGACGCGACCACGAACCACAGGTAAGCGCGCAGATACCAGAGCACACCCGCGCTCTGGACCGCCCAACTGTCCTCCAGGAGACCCGACTTGGAGCCGACGCTCCAGGGGAACGGCGGGGCGCCGACCGGGACGATGTAGTTGAGCAGGTCGACCAGGCCCCATGTGCCGCCGTGGTCGGGGTCGTGCCAGGGGTTCCAGCCGCCCGCGAACATCATGGCCAGCGCCACCGCGCTGAAGGCCCAGAGCGGGGGCAGCAGACGCCGTACACGTCCCCTGATCACGCCCAGCGGCGGCCGGCTCAGCGAGCGGGCCATCAGGGAGCCGGCCAGCGCGAACATCACGCCCATGGAGGGGAAGACGACCGTCAGCCAGCCCCAGCCCATCAGGTGGTACACGACCACGCGGACCAGCGCCATGGAGCGGAGCAGGTCCAGGTAGCGGTCGCGGCCGGGGCGGCTCGGGGCCGGCTTCCGACCCGGATCCGCCCCTTCGGCGGTCTCGGAAAGCGGCCTCGTCTCGGACAGCGATCCCGGGTCGGACAGCTGTCCCGGGTCGGACAGCGCTCCCCTCTCGGGCAGCGGTGCCGGGTCGGTACCCGTCTGCGGCTGCGGGCGGAGCCAGTCGTCCTCGGGCGCTCCCGGGTACGTACGCGGACGCGGGACCGCCGGCTTCGGTGTGCCCAGCGGCGGGGTCGCCCCCACCGGGTACTCGTGCGTGGTCATCCGACCGGCCTCCGTTCCTTCCCGCTGTCCGACGCCCGCTGCTGCGGGGCGGATCCCGGTGCCGCCCCCACGACGCCGGTGCGGCGCAGCTTCTGCCAGCGCAGCCGGCCGCCGGTGAGGGCCGTGATCCAGGACTGCAGCAGGACGACGTACATCAGCTGCCGGTAGAGGACCTGCTGAAGGGGAAGCGAGATCAGATGGGTCATGCGTTCCTTGTCCAGGCGGAACGCGTACGCCGCGCACACCGCCTGGATGGCGAGGACACCGAGCCAGGCGACGATCGTCTTCTGGGTCGGGCCGAAGACGACGCCGTACAGCAGGAAGACGTCGATCAGGGGCGCGAGGAGCGGGGCCAGGACCATGAAGAGGGAGACCAGGGGCAGGCCGACCCGGCCGAAGCGGCCCGAAGGGCCCCGTTCGACCAGGGCGCGGCGATGCTTCCAGATCGCCTGCATGGTGCCGTAGCACCAGCGGTAGCGCTGGGACCAGAGCTGCTGGACGGACTCCGGGGCCTCGGTCCAGGCGCGCGCGTTCTCCGCGTAGACGACCCGCCAGCCGTCGCGGTGCAGGGCCATCGTGATGTCGGTGTCCTCGGCGAGCGTGTCGTCGCTCATGCCGCCGACGCGCTCGAGCGCGGTACGGCGGAAGGCTCCGACGGCACCGGGGATGGTGGGCATGCAGCGCAGCAGGTCGTACATGCGGCGGTCGAGGTTGAAGCCCATCACGTACTCGATGTGCTGCCAGGCGCCGATGAGGGAGTTCCGGTTGCCGACCTTGGCGTTGCCCGCGACGGCGCCGACCTTGGGGTCGGCGAAGGGCTGGACGAGTTCGCGGACGGTCGCCGGCTCGAAGACCGTGTCGCCGTCCATCATCACGACGATGTCGTGGCCGGCGTTCGCCAGACCCCGGTTGAGGGCCGCAGGCTTGCCGGCGTTGGCCTGGCGTACGACGCGTACGTTCGGCACGTGCATGTCCTCGACGATGCGGGCGGTGCCGTCGGCCGATCCGTCGTCGATGACGATGATCTCGATGGGGTGCTCGCTCGCCATGAGGGAGGTCACGGTGTTCTCGATGCACTTGGCCTCGTTGTACGCCGGGACGAGCACCGTCACCGGTTCGGTGACCGGTGCCGCGCCCCAGCGGAAGTCCTTGCGGCGGACCCGGCGGGCGTGCAGCGCGGAGAGCAGGAGCATCATCCCGAAGCGGGTGAAGACCAGTACGCCGATGATCGCGATGCCGACGACCAGGATGTCGGTGGTCTTCTCCGAGGCCTGCACCAGGAAGATCCAGGCCTTGCCCTTCCACAGGTCGAGGCCGGTCACCGGGGTGTTCGCGCTCGGCGCGTCGAGTGCCTCGGTGAGATTCTGGAACTCGTAGCCCTGCCGCTGGAGCCGGGGCAGGAACTCGGCCAGCGCCTGCACGGTCTGATGGCGGTCGCCGCCCGAGTCGTGCATGAGGACGATGGCACCCTTGCCGCCCTTGGGCGTGGCCCGTCGGATGATCTCGTCGACGCCCGGCTTCTGCCAGTCCTCGCTGTCGGTGTTGTTGACGACGGTGATGTAGCCGCGGGTTCCGACGTACTGCGTCACCGGCCAGGACTTGTCGTCCATGGCGTCGGCGAACGAGGAGTACGGCGGGCGGAACAGGGAGCTGCGGATGCCCGCCGCGCCCTCCAGTGCCAGCTGGTTCTGCGACAGTTCCCAGTCGATACGGCTCTTGGACTGGTACGACAGGTCGGGGTGGCTGAAGGTGTGCAGGCCGACCTCATGGCCCTCCTTCACCATCCGCTCGATGAGCCCCGGGTGGCGCGAGGCCATGGTGCCGGTGACGAAGAAGACCGCGTGGGCGTGGTTCGCCTTGAGGACGTCCAGGACCTTGGGGGTCCAGGCCGGGTCCGGGCCGTCGTCGAAGGTGAGGACGAGACGGTGGTCCGGGACGCCGAGACTGGTCGTGCGTCCGCCGCGGGTGTCGATGACCGGGCCGCCGTCGAGGATCTTCTGCGGCACCTTGTCCGTGGCCGCCTCGGGCCGGACGCGGTGGTCCGCGAGGATCTCGCTGTGCACGTAGCCGCGCAGCATCAGCATGCCCATCATCGCGAGCAGGATGACGAGAGGCAGCAGGAAGCGCAGGGGAAGGCGGCGGCGCCGGGCGTCGCGGTTCCGGCGCGGGGCGGTGCCGGGGCCATGGCGCGGCGTGCTGGGCGCGGGGCCGTGGCGGCTGGTGCGGGACATCAGAGGAGGTTCTCCGGGAACGGTGGGGAGAGGGAGTGCGGGGAACTGAGGGGGCGGCTCGGCTGCCCGGACGGGCAACTCGGCCGCCTGGACGGGCCGCTCGGCCGCCCGGACGCCGCGGACGGGTCCTCTACGAGTGCCGCCACCGCGCCGGGCGCGGTGGCGGAAGCGTGTTTCTGCCCGGCGGGCGCGCGCCGGCGAAGGTCGCTCATTCGGTGCCGGTCCCCGCTCCGGTGGTGCCTGTGGTGCCCGTGCTCTCCGTGGGAGCGGCCGTGCTCCCGGGAGTGGTCGCCGGGGCGGAGGCCGTGGGCTGGCCGTCCGCGGAGGAGGTCGGTTCGGGGTCGGGGTCCGGGTTCTTGGTGGTGACGCCCGGATTCGGCTTCTTGGTGGGCGACGCGCTGGGCTTGGGATCGCCGGAGGCGCCGGTGGCGGTGGCCTCGGCGGAGGCGCCGGCCTTGGCGGTCGAGTCGGGTGAGGGCGTCGTTCCGTCGGCGACCGTGGCCACCGCTCCGGGCGCGGTGGCGGCGCCGGTGCCGGAGGGTTTCACCGACTGCGCGGGCAGCGGCGAGGTCTCGACCTGGCCGGCGGGGGTGTCCTCCTCCTGGCCCGGAACCGGGAGCCATGGCGCGTTCGAGTTGCCCGACAGGAGCGTGGCGACGATCACGACGGCGTAGACCGCGCAGGCCGCGGCGACGAGCATGCCGAGGCGGCGGAAGCGGCGGCTGCGGCGGCCGGACTCGTCGACGAAGACGGGGCCGTCGGAGACGTCGGCGGTCGCCGGGACGTCCTTGCCCGGCACGTCGTCCGCCCTGCTCGCGCTGTCGAGCTGGATGGTGATCTCGTGCCGGTCGTGGCCGTCCGACGGTTCGCCGGAGTTCCCCCAGGAAGCGGGCAGCGGGCGGCCTGGGTCCGGCGCGGCTCCGGGGAGCAGCTCGGTCGCCGGACCGTCGTCGAAGACCGGTCCGTCGTCGAAGAGGGGTCGTACCGGGGCCGTACGGGTGAGGGACGACGTTCCCGCCGTCACCGTGCCCGCGGCGGCGGGCCACGCCCCCGGTTCCCGCCCGGACGCCGAGGCCGGCTCGGGACGCCGGCCGGAGAGCACGTCCGTCTCCGTCACGCGACCGACGAGCAGTTCGGTCTCCGGATCCGGGGTTCGCTCGGGACGCCCGCCGACTGCTCGCTCGGCGCGTCCCCCATGCTCAGGACTGATGCCAACTCCCATATCCGGCCACGAAACCGTTCTGCCGTGCTTCGGCCCGGAGATCGGTTTCCCGGCGTCTTTCCCAGGTGACGGATCGACTCCGCGTCCGTCCCGCCGACCGCTTTCCCGATCAGCCGGTTGGGCGTCTTTCCGCCAGTTCTCTACGCGCACGTGCTTCCCCCCACGGGACTGTTCACGGGTGCGCGACGACTCCGGGCAAATAATCTCTATGCCGTCAGGACCGGGCCCCCACCCGGTCTGAGCGCCCCCCAATATCACACCGCGCCCGGATGAAAAATGTAGCGGCGGCGGGACTCGTGCGCTGACGCCTCATCCGCGTTTCATGAAAATGAGGGCGTCGGTGGCTGGAATCCACCCTCTCCGGGGACTCAGGAGCCACTTTTCATCGCTTGCGAGTTCGATAGCAGCTCGTATTAGCGCATCAATTCCCGGATGAACGAGTCCCTTGCGCCACACCAGTGACACTGGTGAGAGGGGAACGGGGTCGATGAGGGGTCGCGACACCGAACCGGGCATGGCCGGAAACTCCACCACGGCCAGGACCGGAGTCCGCCACTTCGCCATGATCCGCCGGAATTCCTCGGGTCCGACCGCCACCGGTGCGGGTGACGCGAGTCGGATACCCCGTCCCTCGAAGAGGTGACGTGCCAGATCGGTCCACTCCAGCGTCCGGGGGTTGCCCGCCCCCGCGTACACCGTCTCGCCCGCGAGCGCGGCCAGCGGCACCGCGTCCAGGGCGGCGAGGTGATGGTCCTCGGGCAGGACGACGGCCATCGGCTCGTAGCGCACGAGCCGCTGCTCCAGCCGGGCCCGCACGGCCGGGTCGAGTCCCGCGAACCGGCCGAACGACACGTCCAGACGGCCGGCGAGCAGGTCCGCCGCCGCACCGGTGAGCCCGGTCTCGTAACGCGCCATCAGTTCGCTGCCGGGGGCGAGTTCACGGGCCCGGTCGAGGATGCGGCTGGAGACCAGGCCGGGCGTGTTGACGTCGACGAGCAGCGGTCGCTCCTCCCCGCCGGGCCGCGCGAAGGCGTCCAGCAGCTCGTCGTGCGCCTCCAGCACGCGGCGCGCGTACGGCAGCAGCCGCTCGGCGTCCAGGGTCGGCGTCACCTGCCGGGTCGTCCGCACGAACAGCTCCGCCCCGAGCTCCCGCTCCAGCCGGCGGATGTCACGGCTCAGGGACTGCTGGGCGACGTACAGGCGGGCGGCGGCACGGGTGAAGTGCAGTTCCTCGGCGACAGCGAGGAAGGCGCGCAGCAGACGGGGGTCCAGATGACCGGGAAAGGGCCGGTGATCGGGAAGGGGGCGTTGACCAGGCATCACGTGAACCTACAACCCAAGTGCGTCAATCGCGACGGAGTAGGTGTTGGACCGCCGCCGCCGTGCCGGGCGACGGTTCACCCATGTCACCGTTCACCCCGTACCGCCGTCTCTTCGCGCTGCCCGGCACCCGCGCCTTCACCCTCGGCAACCTCGTCGCCCGGCTGCCCATGGGCATGTTCAGCGTGAGCGCGGTCGTCATGATCGCCGGGGCGCGGGGTTCGTACGCGCTCGCCGGTGCCGTCACGGCGACGGGTCTCGCCGCGACGGCCGTGGTCGCCCCCTGGACCGCGCGGCTCGTCGACCGCCACGGGCAGGCCCGGGTGGCCGTGCCCGCCACGGCCTTCGCGCTGCTCGGCGCGACGGGGCTGGTGGCGTGCGTGCGCTTCGGCGCGCCCGGCTGGACCCTGTTCGCCGCGTACGCCGCCACCGCCACGACCCCCAACACGGGCGGGATGTCCCGCGCGCGCTGGGCCCATCTCCTCGAAGGGGACGCGGCGGCGCTGCACACCGCGAACTCCTTCGAGCAGGCCGTGGACGAGCTGTGTTTCATGCTGGGCCCGGTGCTCGCGGCCTTCCTGTGCGGGACGGTCGCCCCGGAGGCGGGCATGCTCGTGGCGTCCGCGCTGCTGATGACGGGGGTTCTGCTCTTCACGGCACAGCGTTCGACGCAGCCGCCGCCCCGGCCGGCCACGGCCTCCGGGTCCCCCGTGCTCGCGCCCGGAATGCCCCCGCTGCTGCTCTCCTTCCTCGCCACCGGAGCGGTGTTCGGCGCGATGGAGGTGGCCACGATCGCGTTCGCGGACGAGCGGGGGCACCGGTCGGCCGCGGGCGTGGTGCTCGCCCTCCAGGCGGCGGGGTCGTGTGTGGCGGGCCTGGTATTCGGCGCGCTGCGGCGGGGCGCTCCGTCGCCCGGACGCACGACTCCCGCCGACCGCGCGGCGGGTTCCGCCGGGTACGTCGAACCGTTCGACGCCGAGACGCTCGCCGCGCGGCGGTACGCGGTGTGTGTCGGCGCGATGGCGGTCCTGCTGACCCTTCCGCTCCTCGCCGTCCGGCTCACCGGCTCGCTCCCGGTTCTCGCGGGTGCGCTGCTCGTGGCCGGCATGGCGACCGCTCCGACCATGGTCACCGGCATGACGCTGGTCCAGCGGCGCACACCCGAGGGCCGGCTGAACGAGGGCATGACGCTCGCGGTGACCGGCCTGCTGGGCGGGATAGCCGGCGGTTCCGCGGCGGGCGGATGGATGGTGGAGCGCTGGTCGCCGGCCGCGGCGTACACGGTCCCGGTCGTGGCGGCGACGACGGCGCTGGTGATCGCCGCGCTGGCCGCGAGAACGGGTCGGGCACGGCGCCGGGAGCCGCGCCTCGAACTCGGCCCGGCGAACACCGCCTGAGCTCCGGGCCGGCACCCGGCACCGCCGCCGTCCGGCCCGTCGAACCGCTGTCCCGATTCCGGTTCAGCCCATTGACGTGTTCACGGCTGCCACCTACCTTCCCCCGTCGAAGCGCTTCGACGTCATGCATCGAAACGATTCGACGACGGTGCATGACGGCCCGATACCCATCCGACTCCTCTGGAGGCAGTGGATGCTGACGAAACGACGGCGTGGGGCGGCGGCGGTGGCGGTGGCCCTGGCGGGTGCCCTGCTGGCGACGTCCTGCGGCGGCTCGGACAGCGGTTCCCCGGACGGCAAGACACTGAAGCTGTGGCACTACGAAGGTCCGGACAGCGCGATGGGGGTGGCCTGGAAGGAGGCCATCAAGGAATTCGAAGCGCAACACCCGGGCGTGAAGGTGAAGTTCGAGGAGAAGGGCTTCGAACAGATCCAGAAGACGGCGCCCATGGTCCTCAACTCGAACGACGCCCCCGACATCATGGAATACAACAAGGGCAACGCGACCGCCGGACTCCTGTCCAAGCAGGGGCTGCTGACCGACCTGACGGCCGAGGCTGGCCGGCGCGGCTGGGACAAGAAGCTCAGCGCCGGTGTGAGGACCACGAGCCAGTACGACACGAACGGCGTCATGGGCTCGGGCAAGTGGTACGGCGTGCCCAACTACGCCGAGTACACGGTGGTCTTCTACAACAAGGACCTCTTCAAGAAGTACGGGATCGCGGAGCCGGCCACGTACGACGAACTGGTCTCCGCGATGGACGCGTTCGTGGCGAAGGGCGTCACCCCCCTCGCCAACGCGGGCGCCGAGTACATGGCCCAGCAGTACCTCTACCAGCTCGCCCTCTCCAAGGCCGACCGCTCCTGGGTCGACACGTACGAGCTGTACAAGGGCAAGGCCGACTTCCACGACACGGCCTGGAGCTACGCGGCGGACACGTTCGCCGACTGGGTGGAGAAGGGGTACATCTCCAAGAAGTCCAGCGGCACGAAGGCCGAGGACGCGGGCGTGTCCTGGATCCAGGGCAAGTCGCCGATCCTCTTCTCCGGAAGCTGGTGGTACGGCCGCTTCGAGTCGGAGGCCACATTCGACTGGGACTCCGGCCTGTTCCCGGGCTCGAACCTCACCCTGGGCTCCGGCGGCAACCTGTGGGTGGTCCCCAAGGGCGCCGAGAACAAGGAACTGGCCTACGACTTCATCGACATCACCATGTCGAAGAAGATCCAGAACCTGCTGGGCAACAAGGGCGGTGTCCCGGTGGCCGCGGACACCTCCGCGATCACCGACGCCAGGACCAAGACCCTGATAGCCGACTACAACACCCTCTCGGAGCGTGACGGGCTCGCCTTCTATCCGGACTGGCCGGTGGCGGGCTTCTACGACACCCTCGTCTCCGAGACGCAGAAGCTGATCACCGGCAGCGCGAAGCCCGACGCCTATCTGGACAACCTCCAGAAGGCGTACGACAAGGGCGTACCGCAGCGATGACGGTGACCGCCGAACGCGGCGGGCGGGTGACCGGCCTGAAGGCCCGGGCCGGTCACCCGCGCCGTCCGCGCACCTCGTACGCGCTGTTCCTGCTGCCCGGCGCGATGGCCTTCACGGCCGTCATCGTCGTGCCGTTCCTGATGAACACCGGGCTCGGCTTCACCGACTGGCAGGGCGTCGGGGCTCCTTCGTGGACCGGGCTCGCCAACTACCGCGCCCTGGTGGACGACAGCGAGTTCTGGGCATCGTTCCGGCACAGCCTGTTCATGGTGCTGGCGATGGCCCTCCTCCCGACGGCGATCGGACTCGTCCTGGCCGCGGCCCTGTTCGACTACATCGGCAAGCACTTCGGCAGCAGGATCGTGGCGGTGCTGCGGGCCTGCTACTACCTCCCCCAGGTCCTGCCGATCGCCGTCGCGGGCATCGTCTGGAGCTGGATCCTCGCCCCCGACAACGGCTCGCTCAACGCGCTGCTCAAGGCCGTCGGTCTCGGCTCCTGGCAGCAGGACTGGCTCGGTGACCCCGACTTCGCGCTGTACAGCGTGATGGGGGTGATGGTCTGGGTGCAGCTCGGCTTCCCTCTCGTGGTCTTCATGGCGGGACTGCAACGCGTCGACCCGGAACTGCACGAGGCCGCAGAACTGGACGGCGCGGGCTGGTGGCGGCGGTTCCGGCACATCACGCTGCCGCAGATCCGCCCGGAGATCTCGGTCGTCCTGCTGTGGTGCACGATCGCCGCGCTGAAGGTGTTCGGGGCGGTCTACGTCCTGACGAAGGGCGGTCCGGGCGGCGCCACCGACGTGCCGTCGTACTTCTCGTTCACGACCTTCTTCGAGAAGACCCAGGTCGGCTACGGCGCGGCCGTCTCCACCGTCCTGACCGTGATCATCCTGGCCCTGGCGCTGATCGGGCTGAGGTTCCAGACCCGCGCCGAGGACGCCGAGGAAGGGGTCCGCGCATGACCGCCCTCCGCCGCTACCCGGTGCTCGTGGCGCTCCTCATCGGCGCCCTGTTCATGGTGCTGCCCTTCGCCGTGGTCGCCCTCAACGCGGTCAAGTCGCCCGCCGAGTACTCCGAGCACGGCCCCCTCAGCCTCCCGCACGGCCTCTACCTCGACGGTCTCAGGGACTTCTGGCAGCGCGTCGACTTCGGGCAGAAGCTCCTCAACTCGGTCCTGATCTCCGGCTCGGTGGCGGCCCTGGCCGCGGTGCTGTCCGTGCTGAACGCGTACGCGATCGGCATCGGCCGGATCAGGGGCCGCACCTGGGTGCTCGCCTTCTTCGTCCTCGCCAACACGCTGCCGCAGGAGGCGCTGGTCTACCCGCTCTACTACCTGAGCAAGCAGGCCGGCCTCTACGACACCAGGCTCAGCGTGATCATCGTGTTCACGGTGATCCAGACGGCCTTCGGCACCTATCTCCTCTCCGCCGTCCTCGGGCGGTTCCCGCGCGAGATCATCGAGGCCGCGCGCATCGACGGGGCGAACCGGTGGCAGGTGCTGTGGCGGATCGTGGTCCCGGTCAGCCGCCCCACGATCGGTGTGCTCCTCGTCTTCTTCTTCATCTGGACGTGGAACGAGTTCCTGCTGCCGCTGGTCATGCTGATCTCCAACGACAACCAGACGGTGTCGGTGGCCCTCGGTGTCCTCCAGGGCCAGCGTCTGATGGACGCCACGATGACGAACGCGGCCGCCCTGCTGGGTGTGCTCCCCGCCATCGTCTTCTTCCTGCTCTTCCAGCGGACCCTGACCCGCGGTATCGCCGTCGGCGCAGTCAAGTAGAGGGGGACGACAGTGAAGTTCACGGACGGCTACTGGCTGCTGCGCGAGGGCGTCACCGCGGCCCACCCGGTCGAGGTCCTCGATGTGACCTCGGGCCCCGGCGGCCTGGAGATCCACGCGCCGACGCAGCCCATACGGCACCGCGGCGACCTGCTGAAGGGACCGGTCGTGACGATCAGCGCCCACGCGCCGATGCCCGACGTCATCGGCGTCACGTTCACCCACTTCCAGGGCGAGAAGCCCCGGGGCCCCCGGTTCGAGGTGCGCGGAACGGAGTTCACGCCGCACACGGAGTACGACGACAGCCACGCGACCCTGACCTCGGGCGCCCTGTCCGTCCGGGTCGCCCGCACCACCCCCTGGCACATCGACTTCCTCGCGCACGGCCGCGTCCTCACCAGCAGCGGCCCCAAGGGCATGGGCATCATGCGGGACATGGCCGGCGCCCACTATCTGCGCGAGCAGCTGGACCTCGGCGTCGGCACACAGGTCTACGGCCTCGGCGAGCGGTTCGGGCCGCTCGTCAAGAACGGCCAGGTCGTGGACATGTGGAACGCGGACGGCGGCACCGCCACCGAACAGGCCTACAAGAACGTGCCGTTCTATCTGACGGACGCGGGCTACGGCGTCTTCGTCGACCATCCGGGCCGGGTCTCCTTCGAGGTCGGCTCGGAGGCGGTCTCCCGGGTCCAGTTCAGCGCCGAGGCCCAGCAGTTGACGTACTACGTCATCCACGGCCCGACGCCGAAGGACATCCTGCGCACGTACACGGCGCTCACCGGGCGTCCGGCCCTGCCGCCCGCGTGGTCCTTCGGCCTGTGGCTGTCGACGTCGTTCACCACCTCCTACGACGAGGACACCGTCACCTCCTTCATCGACGGCATGCGGAAGCGCGAACTGCCGCTGTCCGTCTTCCACTTCGACTGCTTCTGGATGCGCGAGTTCAACTGGTGCGACTTCCGGTGGGACCCGCGGGTGTTCCCCGACCCGGAGGGAATGCTGACGCGGCTGAAGGACAAGGGGCTGCGGATCTGCGTCTGGATCAACCCCTATATCGCGCAGCGCTCACCGCTCTTCGCGGAGGGGCGGGCCCTCGGGCATCTGCTGCGGCGGCCGGACGGAAGCGTGTGGCAGTGGGACCTGTGGCAACCGGGCATGGCGCTGGTCGACTTCACCAGCCCGGCCGCCCGGGACTGGTACGCCGCGAAGCTGGAGGCCCTGCTGGAGCAGGGCGTCGACTGCTTCAAGACCGACTTCGGCGAGCGGGTCCCGGTGGACGTGGCCTACGCCGACGGCGCCGACCCGGAGCGCATGCACAACTACTACACGTACCTCTACAACCAGACCGTGTTCGAGGTGCTCCGCAAGCACCGGGGGGAGCAGGAGGCCGTCGTCTTCGCCCGTTCGGCGACGACGGGGAGCCAGCGGTTCCCGGTGCACTGGGGCGGCGACTGCGAGGCGACGTACGCGTCGATGGCCGAGTCGCTGCGCGGCGGGCTCAGCCTCGGCATGTCGGGGTTCGGGTTCTGGAGCCACGACATCGGCGGCTTCGAGGGGACACCGACGCCCGCCCTGTTCAAACGGTGGATCGCCTTCGGGCTGCTGTCCTCGCACAGCCGGCTGCACGGCTCGTCCTCGTACCGCGTGCCCTGGCTGTTCGACGAGGAGGCCGTGGACGTCCTGCGTCTGTTCACCCGGCTCAAGCTCCGCCTCATGCCGTATCTGTACGAGGCCGCCCGCACCGCCCACGAGGAGGGGGTGCCGATGATGCGGGCGATGGTCCTGGAGTTCCCGGACGATCCGGGGTGCGCGCATCTGGAGCGCCAGTACATGCTGGGCCCGGATCTGCTGGTCGCGCCCGTCTTCAGCGACGAGGGGGACGTCTCGTACTACGTGCCCGAGGGCACCTGGACCCCCTACCTCGGCGGGCCGCCGGTGACCGGACCGCGCTGGGTGCGCGAGCGGCACGGGTTCGGAAGCGTGCCGCTGCTGGTGCGGCCGGGAGCGGTGATCCCGGTCGGCGCGGTGGACGACCGCCCCGACTACGACCACGCCGACGGCGTCACCCTGCGCGCGTACGGCCTGAAGCGGGGTGCGCGGGTGACGGTGCCGGTCGGGCCGGTCACCTTCACCGTCGTGCGCGAGGGGAACACCCTGCGCGCGTCCTGCAGCGACCCGTCCGCGCCCTGGGGGCTGGCCGCGGACGGACGCGAGGTCCGGGCCCGCGCCGGGACGGGCTTCCTCTCCGTCGAGCTGGAGTCCGAGTGATGGTCAAGATCACCGATGTGGCGCGGCACGCCGGGGTGTCCCCGAGCACCGTCTCCTACGCCCTCAGCGGCAAGCGGCCGATCTCCGAGGCGACCCGGCAGCGCGTCGAGGAGAGCATCCGCCGGCTGGGCTACCGGCCGCACGCCGGGGCCAGGGCGCTGGCCAGCAGCAGGTCGAACGTCCTGGCGCTGGTCGTGCCGCTGCGGACGGGCATCCATGTGCCGGTGGTGATGCAGTTCGCGGTGTCGGTGGTGACGGCGGCCCGGCTGCACGACCACGACGTCCTGCTGCTCACTCAGGAGGAGGGCGAGGAGGGACTGCGCCGGGTCGCGGACACCGCGCTGGTGGACGCGCTGATCGTGATGGACGTCCAGCTCCACGATCCCCGGCTGCCGTCGCTGCGCGCGCTGGACCGGCCGTCGGTGCTCATCGGCTTCCCCGCCGCCCCCGACGGGCTCACCTGCATCGACCTGGACTTCAAGGCGGCCGGTGAGCTGTGCGTGGAGCGGCTCGCGGGGCTCGGGCACCGGGTCGTCGCGCTGGTCGGCTCGCCGCCGGAGGTGTACGTGCGGGGCACGGCGTTCGCGCAGCGGGTGGTGCAGGGGTTCACGGCCGCCGTCGACCGGAACGGCCTGGCCTCGTCCGTCCACCCCTGTGAGGCCTCGCCCGCCGCCGCGCGCCGGGTGGCCGAGCAACTCCTGCGCGAACAACCCGCGTTGACCGGTGTCGTGGTGCACAACGAGCCGGTCCTGGAACCGTTGATCGAGGCCTTCGAGCAGCTCGGCCTGCGGGTTCCGGCCGACCTGTCCGTCACCGCCATCTGCCCGGACGAGCTCGCCGGGAGCCTGCGCGTCCCGGTGACGTCCATCGCCATCCCCTCGGCGGAAGTGGGCGCGCGGGCGGTCGAGTTGCTGATGCGGAAACTGGCGGGCACGCCGGTCGCGGAGGCGACCCTGCTGACTCCCCGGCTGACGGAACGCGCGAGTACGGCACCGCGCACGCTGAACGCTTGAGCAGTCATGACACGAGGGAGGGCGGCCGAAGGCGCGCGGGACGGCAACCCGTACGACCGCGCGACAGCGGCCGCCGCCCACCACGTTCACCCTGCGCCGGGGCCGGTCAGCCGGTCTCGATCAGGCAGTCCACGTCGGAGACGTGATACGCCCCGTACCCGAAGCGCTCACCGATCGCCTGGTACCGGTCGTACTGCTCCTGCGTGAGGGACACCCGCAGGTGGTTCAGGACACGGAGGAACAACCGGAATCCGAGATCGGGATCGATCCGGGTGACCACGTGTTCCAGCGCGTCCATGACCTCCGTCGCGGGCACGGGGCGCCAGTGGGGGCTGACGACCTTGTCCGCCACCGTGGGCGCTGTCTCCCGGACTTCACGCAGCACGAGGCCGGCGAGTTCGGTACGAGCGGGCGCCACGACGGGTCTGTACGCGGGGACGACCTCCCTCAGCCGCTCACGGCACACGTCCGCGATCAGCCGAAGCCAGTCCCGGCCGTCGCCGGTCCCTGACCAGTCCGAGGCCCCGGACCACAGGGCGGAGACCGCCGCGTCGGGCAGCGCTGAGCGCAGCAGGCGGAGCGCGTCCTCCAGGAGGACGGCCGCCGCGGAGCCCGGGGTCTGCCCGAGGTCGTCACCCTCGGCTGCCATCCGGATGTCCTCCCGGCTTCCATGCCATTCCCAGTGGGCCTGCCCGGCGAGGCGGGAGAGCCCGAAGTCCCAGAGGGCATCCCGGCGGGCGGTGTCGATGGGCGGCCACGCGACGTCGAGACCGGTGTCGATCAGAAAACCGTGGTAGCCGAACCTGTCACCCAGCGCCTGGAACCGGTCGTACCGCTCCTTGTCGATCCGCACGGAACACGCCTTCAGCGCGCGGAGGAAGAGCCGGAAGGCGAGTTCGGGATGAGCGTGGACGGCCACCTCCTCGAGGGCCGACAGGGTGTCGGGGGAAGGGAGGGAACCTGTCGGCCGCTCGCGGCAGGAACGGATCTCCGCGACGACGTCGTCACGCACCTCGTCGGCCGACGGCGGCCGGGCGTCCACATCCGGGAAGGTGCCGGGCGCCGCCCAGGGATCCTCCGGGGCGGCCGCGCGGCACAGGTCTCCTCGACGCACCGCAGCCAGTCACGGGTGCTCATGCCGTGCGCCGCCGGATCCCACACGCCCCCGGCGGCCACTCGCCACACGGTCCGGATCGCCTCGTCCGACAGCGGCGCCCCGACGAGTGTGCGCACGTCGTCGCGCAGATCGTCGGCGTACCCCCACTCGTCGTGGCTGGTGTCATAGCCGAGGATGCTCCGCTGATCCGCGCTGAGATGGTCGAAGGTGTCCACGGGCGTCTCACGGTCGTAGGCGTCGAGCTTCGCCGTGACGAGGCCGAGTGCCGCGCGGGCGTTCTCGGGAGCGGGTGAGAGGGCGAACGCCTCGGCCAGCCCACTGAGCCCGAAGTCCCCGTCGTAGCAGAGGTAGTACGGCTCTTGCTGTCCCGTCACAGTCGTCCCCTCCGGTCTTCGATGCCTCTTACGGTGTGCCCACGCGCACAGATCGGCGACAAGCCCCGCGGAGAGGTGGAGACCGCCGACGGGTCCGTCCGGTGCGAAGCCTCCCGCCTCTCGAACCCCGGTCGGCCGTGTACATGGTCACGACCGCCGCGGGACCCGGGATCCGGGCATGACACAGGCCCCGCCGCTCGAAAGCGGCGGGGCCTGTGCCCACATGGGATGAGTGGAGATGGCGGGAATCGAACCCGCGTCCAACGGTGCAAAATCAGGGCTTCTCCGTGCGCAGTTCGCTGCGATTTTCTCAGCCCCGGCGATCACGCGAACAAGTCGCCGACGGGCTCAGTCACTGTTTGATTTCCCACCGAACCCCGTGACCGGGCTCAGTGGTTTAGTCCCCTAGATTATGCCAGGATCCGGGCCGGGAACACTCCCGGGCTGACACCCTTTAGGGTCCCTCACTCACTGCTTATTAGGCAGCGAGGGCGAAGGACTGGGAATCGCTCTTGTTATTGGCGATTATTTTTTGCGACATATGGTTTACGAGATCATTGCCGCTTCCTCGACACGCTTCCCCTGCTTCAACAGCCGCTGTCGAAACCGATCATCCCCATGTTGATTTTTCAAAGCTCGGCCCCTCCGAGGAGGAACCCCGCACCCGCTGTGAGGTGCATTGCCATCCTACGTGACCGACGCACGACGGTGCCAGCCTATTCCGCAGGGCCCGCCCGCCGCGCCGCCCGGCCTTCCCGGGCGTCGCTCACCGGGCCGCCCGGCGCCCTACTCGCCGCGCTGCTTCCGCTTGGCCGACGCGATCGCGCGGTCCGACTCACGCCGGTCCTGCTTCTCGCGCAGGGTCTGCCTCTTGTCGTACTCCTTCTTGCCCCGGGCGAGCGCGATCTCCGCCTTCGCCCGGCCGTCCTTGAAGTACAGGGCGAGCGGGACGATCGTGTGACCCGTCTCCTGGGTCTTCGCCTCCAGCTTGTCGATCTCCTCGCGGTGCAGGAGGAGCTTGCGCTTGCGGCGCACGGTGTGGTTGGTCCAGGTGCCCTGGCTGTACTCCGGGATGTGGGCGTTGTGCAGCCACGCCTCGTTCCCGTCGATCTGGACGAAGCCGTCGGTCAGCGAGGCGCGCCCCTGGCGGAGCGACTTCACCTCCGTGCCGGTCAGGACGAGCCCGGCCTCGTAGGTGTCGACGATCGCGTAGTCGTGCCGCGCCTTCTTGTTCTGCGCGACGATCTTGCGCTTGCCGTCCTTGACCTTGCCGGAGGCCTGGCCGCCCTGCTTGGGCTGGGACTCCTTCGGTACGTACATTCCCTTGCTCATAGTGCTGGCCATTTTCGCACTACAGGGGGGCTCGGGGGAAAGCCGATTACCGGGTCCGCGGTCCGCGGGTCAGGGAAGGTCCCCGAGACCGCTCAGCACGGTCTCGGCCCGCTTCAGCGGCTCCTTGTCCGCCTCCAGGTCCGGGGTGATGCCCCGGCCGTCGACGGAGCGGCCCGCGGGGGTGCGGTAGTGGCCGACGGTCAGCTCGGCGACGGAGCCGTCGGGCAGCCGGCTCGGCATCTGCACCGAGCCCTTGCCGAAGGTCCTGGAACCCACGACGACCGCGCGCCCGCGGTCCTGGAGGGCCCCGGTGAGCAGCTCGGCCGCGCTCATCGTGCCGCCGTCCACGAGCGTGACCAGGGGTCTGGCGGTGTCGCCGCCGGCGTCCGCGTGCAGGGCGCGCTGGGCGCCGTTCACGTCGTACGTGGCGACGAGGCCGCCGTCGAGGAAGGCCGAGGCGGTGGTGACGGCCTCGGTGACCAGGCCGCCGGAGTTGCCGCGCAGGTCGAGGACGATCCCGGCCCGCGCCGGTGCCCTGCCGACGGCGGTCCGTACGGCGTCGCCCACGCCCTTGGTGAAGGCGTCGACCTTGATCAGGGTGACCCGGCCCGGAAGGCTGCTGACGGTCACGGAGTCCGTGGAGAGTCTGGCGCGGCGCAGGGTCCGGCTCCACGACTGCGCGCCGCGCTCCAGGCCGAGGGAGACCTTCGTGCCGGCGGTCGCCGCGTCGGCGTCGCCGCGCAGTAACGAGACCACCTCGGTGACCGGCCGGCCGTCCACCTTCGCGCCGTCGACGGTGCGCAGCAGGTCGCCCTTGCGGATGCCCGCGGCGGCGGCGGGTGAGCCGGCGCTGACTCGGGTGACCTCGATCCGTCCGTCGCTCTCGCGGCGGGCCCACAGACCGACGCCGGTGTACTGGCCGTCCAGGGCCTCCTCGAACTCCTCGTACTCGCCCTGGGAGTAGACGGCGCCCCAGCGGTCTCCGCTGCGGCTGACGGCCCGTTCGGCGGCCTCCATGGGGGATTTGCCGTCGGCCATCGCCTCGGCGGCGGCCTGGGTGACCTCGTCGTGGCGGCGCGCCGAAGCCGAACCAGGCGTCGGGTCGGTGGTCTTCCGGGCGGAGTCGGAGAACGATCCCGTGGCCGCGCCGGCGACGAGGACACTCGCGAACACCAATGTCAGGGCCGCCCCGCGGCGGATGCGGCGGGGCTCGCAGAACAGGTCACGGCCTGACATGCCGGTGAGTCTAGGACAACGCGAAGGGCCGCACCGTCGGTTGACGGTACGGCCCTCTTGGGATGCGTCACACCTTCAGGTACTTGCGCAATGCGAAGAATGCGGCCAGCGCGGGCATCAGCAGGCTCGTCGCGAGGATGAGCGGGAGCTTGGTCAACACGGCGTCCCAGCCGATGAAGTTGATCAGGTTGAGCTTCTCGGACAGCGCCAGACCGTGGTCGATGATGAAGTACCGGGCGATCAGCAGGAATCCGCAGGCGACACCGCCGCCGATGAGTCCGGCGACCGCGGCCTCCGCGATGAACGGCGCCTGGATGTAGAAGCCGGAGGCGCCGACGAGCCGCATGATGCCGGTCTCGCGCCGCCGGCTGAACGCCGAGACGCGCACCGTGTTGACGATCAGCATCAGGGCGACGACGAGCATCATCGCCATCACCGCGCGCGCGGCCCAGTTCATGCCGTTGAGCAGCCCGAACAGGTTGTCCAGGATGCCCTTCTGGTCCTGAACGGACTGCACGCCGTCCCGGCCGTCGAAGGCGGTCGCGATGACCTGGTACTTCTCCGGGTCCTTCAGCTTGATCCGGTACGACTCCTGCATCTGGTCCGGCGTGAGGGAGCTGGCCAGCGGGGAGTCGCCGAACTGCTCCTTGTAGTGCTTGTACGCCGCGTCCGAGGACTCGTAGGTGACCTTCTGGACGACCGTGGACATCTTGCCCAGGTCGGCGACGATCTGCTTCTTCTGGTCACTGGTCACCGCGCCCCTGGCACAGTGCGGGTCGGACTCGGCGTCGCTCTTGTTGCAGAGGAAGATCGAGACGTTGACCTTGTCGTACCAGTAGCCCTTCATGGTGTTCACCTGGTCGCTCATCAGGAGCGAGCCGCCGAACAGGGCGAGCGAGAGGGCGACCGAGACGACGACCGCGAAGGTCATGGTCAGGTTGCGGCGGAGACCGACACCGATCTCCGACAGAACGAACTGCGCGCGCATGGCGTCTTCCTCAGACCTTTCCGTGGACGATGATCAGTGCTGGTAGCCGTAGACGCCGCGCGCCTGGTCGCGGACGAGACGGCCCTGCTCCAGCTCGATGACGCGCTTGCGCATCTGGTCCACGATGTTCTGGTCGTGCGTCGCCATCAGGACCGTGGTGCCCGTCCGGTTGATCCGGTCGAGCAGTTTCATGATGCCCACGGAGGTCTGTGGGTCGAGGTTTCCGGTCGGCTCGTCGGCGATGAGGAGCTTGGGCCGGTTCACGAAGGCTCTCGCGATGGCCACACGCTGCTGCTCACCACCGGACAGCTCGCCGGGCATCCGGTCCTCCTTGCCGCCCAGGCCGACGAGGTCGAGCACCTGGGGCACGGACTTGCGGATCTCGCCGCGGGACTTGCCGATGACCTCCTGGGCGAAGGCCACGTTCTCGGCGACCGTCTTGTTGGGCAGGAGGCGGAAGTCCTGGAACACCGTCCCCAGCTGGCGGCGCATCTGCGGCACCTTCCAGTTGGAGAGGCGCGCGAGGTCCTTGCCCAGGACGTGCACCTGGCCTTGGCTGGTCTGCTCCTCGCGGAGGATCAGCCGCAGGAAGGTGGACTTTCCGGAGCCGGAGGAGCCCACGAGGAACACGAATTCTCCGCGCTCGATCTCCAGGGAGACATCCCTGAGAGCGGGGCGGGTCTGCTTGGGGTAGACCTTGGAGACATTGTCGAATCGGATCACAGGTGCACCACGGGTCGCCGGGGGTAGGTGTGCGTGACCATACGCGAACCGGGTGGACGAGCGCAGTCGGCGTACGGGGTTGCGTACGGCTTGCACGATTTGTCACGGATCCGAGGCGCGATTCACACCCGGCCGGACGGGCTGAGAGTACTCCGGGCGGGGCAGGACAAGGGGGGCCGCGCCGAATTCCGCGGAACCTGGCACAGTGGTAGGGGAACGGTTGCGTTCGCCGCAGCGTTAAGAGAGCGATGTGTACGCGAGAGCGCTGCGTACGCGGAGACGTCGCAAGGAGGGCCGGCGCATGACGTACGACCGACTGGTATGCGCTAACTGCGCGGCACCCGTCAGCGAGGGCCGCTGCCGCGTCTGCCGCGCGAACCGGGAGCGGCTCCAGCAGGAGAGCCCCTTCGCGGGTCTCAACCCCATGGCACTGATCGCCCTGCTCGCGGTACTGATCGCGGCACTGGCACTGGTGGCCCACCAGACGGTGTGAGAGCCACCGGGACGGTCCGGCACGGCCGCCGTCACACCTGACACGGGAAGGGCCCGGAGCCAGCCGCTCCGGGCCCTTCGTCGCACGGGCGCGCGTCAGGCGGCGGCACCGCCGCGGCCGCCGGCGAGACGCGGCATCAGACGGAAGCCGATACCACCGGCGATCATCGTGGCGGCACCGATGAGCAGGAACGCGGTCTGACCGGCACCTGTGTCGGCCAGCTCTCCGTCCTTGCCCTGGGCCTGGGTGTCCGAACCGGTGTCGGTGAGGGCCGAGGAGCCCTCCTCCTGGGCGGAGGATCCACCGTCGGGGTCGGCGTCGTTGCCGCCGCCACCGGTGCCGCCCGTGCCGCCCTCGGAGGGGGCGGAGCTGCTGCCGGAGCCGGGCTCCTCGGTCGGGTCCGGGTCCTCGGTCGGCTCGGTCGCGGTCGGGGCCGGCTCGGTGGGCTCGGTCTCCGTGGGCGCCGGCTCGGTGGGCTCGGTCTCGGTCGGCGCCGGCTCGGTCGGGGTCGTCTCGGTCGGCGCCGGGTCCGTCGGGGCCGGGTCCGTCGGGATGCCGGTCGGGTCCGGGGCCGGGTCGGCGGTGGTCGCCGTGAGACCGACATTGAGGTCGAGCGCCGAGGCGGCACCGGCCGCCGTCAGTGAGGCACCGGCGGCGATCACCGCGCCGGCGGCTATCCGCGCCACGCGGATCCGCGTCTTCTTGGTCATGTTCCTGCTACCCCCAGTAGCTGATCGTCAATGGAGCAGCGCCCGGAGCCACGGCGTCACAGGAGATTGCGTTCGACCCCCCGGTTCACATGCGCCCCGGTGATACGCATGCCACCCGTCACCCTTCCCATTTTTCAAAGCAGCGTCAAGGTCGTTGCGTACGCGATGTCCGGAACACCATCGTTTGCCTGGCCTGAGGACATGTGACTGTGACGGAAAACCCATACAGCCCATACAAACAAAGGCAACTGCCGTCCGGTGGACGGCAGTTGCCTTGTCGACAAAGAGATTTCAGCGGAGGCGGGGAAGTCCCGCCCGCACCGCTTCTGTCGTGTGCTTACTTCTCCTGCTGCTTGCGCCAGCGAATTCCGGCCTCCAGGAAACCGTCGATCTCGCCGCCGAACACGGCCTCGGGGTTGCCGACTTCGAACTCCGTGCGCAGGTCCTTGACCATCTGGTACGGGTGCAGGACGTACGAACGCATCTGGTTTCCCCAGGAGTTGCCGCCGTCGCCCTTGAGGGCGTCCATCGCGGCCTGTTCCTCCTGCCGGCGCCGCTCCAGAAGCTTGGCCTGCAGAACGTTCATGGCCGAGGCCTTGTTCTGGATCTGCGACCGCTCGTTCTGGCACGAGACGACGATGCCGGTGGCGAGGTGGGTCAGGCGCACCGCGGAGTCGGTGGTGTTGACGCCCTGGCCGCCGGGACCGGACGAGCGGTACACGTCGATCCGGAGCTCGGACTCGTCGATCTCGATGTGGTCGGTCTGCTCGACGACCGGCAGGATCTCGACACCGGCGAACGAGGTCTGGCGGCGCCCCTGGTTGTCGAACGGCGAGATGCGCACCAGCCGGTGCGTGCCCTGCTCCACGGAGAGCGTGCCGTACGCGTACGGCACTTTGACGGCGAAGGTGGTGGACTTGATGCCCGCCTCCTCCGCGTACGAGGTCTCGTAGAGCTCCGTCTTGTAGCCGTGGCGCTCGGCCCAGCGCAGGTACATGCGCTGGAGCTTCTCGGCGAAGTCGGAGGCGTCGACGCCGCCGGCCTCGGCACGGATGGTGACGACGGCCTCACGGGAGTCGTACTCGCCGGACAGGAGGGTACGGACCTCCATCTCGTCCAGCGCCTTCCTGACGGCGACGAGCTCGACGTCGGCCTCGGCGCGGGTGTCCGGGTCGTCCTCCTCCTCGGCCATCTCGAAGAGCACGCTCAGATCGTCGATACGCCCGCGGAGCGCCTCGGCCTTCCTGACCTCCGCCTGGAGGTGGCTCAGCTTGCTGGTGATCTTCTGCGCCTCGTCCGGGTCGTCCCACAGGGACGGCGCGGCCGCCTGCTCCTCGAGCACGGCGACATCTGCCCTCAGCTTGTCGAGGTCCAGGACGGCCTCGATCGACTCCATGGTCGAGGAGAGGGACTTGAGCTCTTCGGATACATCGACGACTGCCACGCCTCCAGCGTAACGGTTACGGCAACCGGGCCCGCCCCTCGTCCCCGGGGGACCGCCGGCCGGGGACCAGAAGCCCCGGAAACGCGTCTCGCCCCCTCCGCCCCTGCCCGTCCCGTCACGGGGGCGCTGCCCCCGGCCCCCCGCTCCTCGATCGCCGGAGGGGCCGAGTTTTCCTTTCCGGCGCCGGAAAGTTCCAGCCCGTCCGGCGATCGAGGACGAGGCCCTTCAGGCCGAAGCGGGGGTCCGGGGGCGGCAGCCCCCGGATACGGGACGGGCAGGGGTGGAGGGGGCGAGAGAAGGCTTTTCCCGGCGCACCGGCCGGGGATCACGGCGAGGCCGGGGCCGAGTTCTTCGTGTCCTGGGGGGCCGCGTCCTCGTCGCCGGAGGTGGCGAGCCAGGTACCGACGCCCACCGCGGCCACGAGGGCGACCGCCGCCGCCCCCAGGGTGATCCGCCGCCGCCGGGCGGAGGCACGGTGCCGGGCGGAACCGGGACGGGGCGCGCCCGCGGCCCGGGGCACGCGAGCCGTCCCCCGGGCCCCGCCGGCCAGCTCGTCGGGTGCCGGTACCCGCATCGAGGTGTGGGTGTCCCGGTTCGAGTCCGGCGCGGCCCCCGGCACGAGGGGCACGGCCCCGCGCCGCTCGCGCGCCGCGGCGGGCGCCGACGGCTCGGCGCTCTCCTCGTGCTCCTCATCCCCGTCCGCGGAGTCCGCGTCCGGGGAGTCCACGTCCAGCGGCGGCATCCCGGCCAGCAGCGGGAGCTGCTCCCGCAGCCGCGCGCCCAGCTCGGAGGCCCGCAGCCGGGACGCGGGCGCCTTGGCCAGACACTGCACGAGCAGCTGCCAGAGCTCGTCCGGGATGCCCGGGAGCGGGACCACGGTCTCGGTGACATGGCGGCGCAGGACCGCGCCGGGGTGCCCGCCCCCGAAGGGCGTGAAGCCGGCGAGCAGCTCGTAGAGCACGGTCGCCAGCGCGTAGATGTCGACGGCGGCGCGCGGCGGCAGGCCCTCGACGATCTCGGGTGCGAGGTAGTCCGGCGTACCGATGATCTTCGTGACCCGGGTCCGGCGGGGCGAGTCGATGAGCTTGGCCACTCCGAAGTCGGTCAGGAGGGCCGGATGGGAGCCGCCGGGGCCGAGCGGGCCCTGCATGTCGAGCAGGACGTTCTCGGGCTTCACATCACGATGGACGACCCCGGCGGCGTGCGCGGCGGCGAGTCCGTCCGCCACGTCGGCGACGATCGCGACCGCGGCCTCCGGGGCGAGCCTGCGCTCCCGGTCGAGCCGGGTGCGCAGGTCGGTGCCCCGGACGAGGTCCATGACGAGGGCGAGGTCGTTGCCGTCCACGACCAGGTCGCGCACCGCCACCACGTGGGGGTGATCGAGGCCGAGCAGCGCGGTGCGCTCCTGCACGAAGCGCCCCACCAGCTCCTGGTCGGACGCGAGGTCCTCGCGCAGCAGCTTGATGGCGACGGGGCCCTCGGGCCCCTCGCCCAGCCACACCGTGCCGGCGCTCCCCCGCCCCAGGATCTGGTGCGCGGTGTACCTGCTGCCGATCTTGCGTGCCAAGACTGCTCCTACAGACGCGTGTTGCCGCTTAAAGTACGCGCCTGCGGAGCCAACCTTCACGCCCGAGACCGAAATCACCCGTCAGATGTCGACAAGTCCCCAGAGTCGGCTGTCCGAGGGGGCCCGGATCAGTTGCCCGAGCCGCCCGAGGGGTCCTTCGAGCCGAGATCCCCGATCCAGCCGCTGACGTCGTCGTACCACTGGTTCAGCTGGCCCCAGAAACTCTTGGTGGAGCCGATCCAGTCCTGGAGGGGGCTGAATTCCCAGATCAGCCAGCCGGCCACGAAGAAGATGACGATCGTGAACAGGCACCCCTTGAGGCAGCCGAGTCCCGGGATCTTCATCGGGTTGGCGCTGCCCTGGCGGGGCTCGCGCTGCTGGCGGGGGGCGGGCTGCTGCGGTCGCTGCGGCTCCGGCGCGTAGCGCTGCGGCTGGGGCTGCTGCTGGGGCGCGGGGGCGTAGCGCTGCGGCTGCTGGTGCTGCGGCGCGTACTGCTGCGGCTGCTGGCCCTGCTGCGGATAGCCGTATCCGGGCGGCGGCTGCTGGCCCTGCTGCGGACGCTGCCGCTGGGGCTGCTGGGGCTGCTGCGGCCGGGCGACCTGGCGCTGCGGGCGGTGGCGCAGCGGATCCTCGTTCGGGTCGAGGTACTGGACCTGCGTCTGTTCGTTGCGGTCGCGGGCCGCGCGCATCTGGTTCTGCCAGGGGTGCGGGTCCTCGCCCTGGCCGGGCTGTCCGCCCGGCTGGTTCTGGGGCACGGGCGGCAGCACGGCGGTCGGGTCGGCCGCGCCGGCGGTGTGCGGCAGCACGCTGGTGGCGCCGTACGGGTCGTAGGAGCCCGCTCCCTGCGGCAGCACCTGTGTGGCGTCGGCCGCGCCGGGGATGTCCGGGACGTGAGCCGGGGCCGGGTCGGGGGCGAGCAGGGCGCCCACGCCCTCGGCGGCGGCGATCTGCGCCGGTGAGGCGTGCACCCCGATGCCCGAGGCGACGGCACGCAGTCCGCGCGCGAGGTTCTCGGCGCTGGGCCGTTCGTCCGGGTTCTTGCGCAGGCAGCGCTCTATGACGGTCCACAGCGGGTCCGGGACGGTCGAGGGGCGGCGCGGTTCGGCACTCAGGTGCTGGTGCAGCACCTCGAGGGCGGACCCGCCGGCGAACGGCGGGCGCCCGGTGACCAGCTCGTACATCAGGATGCCGGCGCCGTAGATGTCGACGGCGGACGTCTGGGGGCGTCCCTCGGCGGACTCCGGGGCGACATACGCGGGCGTGCCGACGAATTCGTGGGTCCGGGTGAGGCCGGGGGAATCGGCGAGCCGCGCGATGCCGAAGTCGGTCAGCATCGGGTGCATCTGGCCGGCGTCCTGCTTGAGCAGGACGTTCGCGGGCTTCAGGTCGCGGTGCACGACGCCGTCGGCGTGGCTGGCGGCGAGCGCGTCGGCGATCTGGGCGGTGAGCAGCGAGGCCGCGACGGGCGAGAACGGCCCGTTCTCGCGCAGGTAACGGTGCAGGTCGGGGCCGTCGACCAGGTCCATGACGAGAGCGAGGAGATCGCCTTCGACGACGAGGTCGCGCACCCGCACGATGTTCGGGTGGGTCAGGCGCAGCAGCACCGACCGCTCGCGGAGGAACCGCATCACGATGTCGGCGTCGCTCGCGAGCTCTTCCTTCAGGACCTTGATCGCCACGGTCTCGCCGGGCTGCCCGGCGACGGCCGCCTCGGCGCCCGCGGTCTCCCGCTGGCGGGCTCGCCAGACCGTGCCTGTGGCGCCGCGCCCCAGCGGCTCCTCAAGGAGGTACTTGCTCCCTACCGGCCGCACGTCATGCGCTCCCTGTTGCTTGCTTGCCTGGTCCGTCCACCGTGATCACCGTGGTACAGGAGATTCCGACCCACTCTAGTGCCGCCCTGCCTGGCGAAGGGCTGTCCCGCCCGTGTGCTTTCCCATAGGTCCCGTGCGCACCTGTGGTTCGCATAAGCGCTTACGTAGGCGCTCCCGTCCATGTTCGACGGAAAGTCGACGGAAAGTCGCTCGCATGTGTTCGACGGAAAGACGCTCACTCCGGTCGCTTGGTTGCCGCGACCGGCCGTGAGCGATCTCAAGCCGACATCGGGCGGGCACTGGTCAGGAACTTTTACGGGCAGAGCCGACCAATCAAGATCACTTACGGGTGGGGGGCGGGCGTGTTGTCGGCGGCAGGTGCGAGGATGCCTCCAGTTACTGGCCGACGTGCCCGTGCGCGGTGGGGGGATCTGCGGTGGGGGACCGCAGCGCAGCCTCGTCCTCGTCGCGGACACCTGCGCGGAAGGGACCCCTGACGGCGATGCAGATCCGGCTGACCGTCGTAGACCCGCTGGGCCCGCCCTCGGAGCCGCGGGGGCGAGCCACTGCCTGCGATGTGCTGGTGACCGCGCCCGCCGGGACGGCGCTGGCCGCGGTCGCGTCGGGGCTGGCCGCGGCGGCCGGGGGAAGCGGGGGCGCCTCCCAGGGGGAACGGGGCCGTGAGTCCGGCGGGGGCCAGGTCGTGCTCTACGCGGGCGCGGAGCGGCTCGACGCCCAGCGCTGCACGCTCGGCGAGCCGCCGCTGACCGACGGCGCCGTGCTCTGTCTGGGCGCGCCCGCCGAGCCGGGTCCCGACCTGGACGACGTCTCGGCCCAGCTCCATGTGGTCGCGGGGCCCGACGCGGGCGGGGTGCACCTGCTGCACGGAGGCCAGATCCGTATCGGCCGCTCCGCGGACGCCGACGTGCCCCTGGACGACCCCGACGTGTCCCGCCTGCACTGCGCGGTCACCGTCACCCCCGACGGCCGTGTCTCGGTCGCCGACATCGGCTCCACGAACGGCACGACGCTCGACGGCTCCCGCGTCGGCAGCCGCCCCGTCCCCTTCGCCTCGGGCGCGCTGCTGCGCGTCGGCGAGTCCGCCCTGCGGCTCTGCCCTCCGGGAGGGCCGGGCCTCGTGGAGACGGCTCCGGACGGCGAGGGCCATGTGAGGGTGCGGGCCGGGTCCGCCGGGGACGCTCCCTCCCGGGCCCGCGGGACCGACGGGCCCGGCGCTCCGGCCCCCGCCGGTGCCACCGCCCGGCGGGACACCGCCTCCGCGGCCGCGGGCGGCTTCCCCGCGGAGACCTCACCGGGCGCCTCGCCCACCGGATCGGGCGCGGACTCCCCGGCGCAGCCGGGTTCCCCGCAGGGCGCCTCGCAGCCGCGCGGTGCCGTGCCCCACGCGCGGGGGGAGAGCGCATCCTTCGCCCGGGGGAGCGTCATACCGCCCGTGGGCGAGACGCATCACGCCTACGGGACCGCCGAGTGGGGCGCCTCCGCCGGTGGCGTCCCCGGGGCGCTGGAGCACGGGCGGGCGGTGCCCCCCGCCGTGCCGGAGCAGGGCGGCGCGCCCCGGATCGAGAGCGGGCCGCGGGGCTCGACCACGGAGGGCCGCGGGTCCGGAACCGGCGCGTCCCCGCGCGGGGCGGATCGCCCCGGCGGGCCCGGGGAGACGCCCGGCGAACGGACCGGAACGCGGGCCGCGCGCCAGGAGGCTTTCGGTCCCGGCGCCGCCGACGCGACCGGCACCCCCGGGGCGAGTGTCCCCGGCCCGCGCACGGGCACGCCGACGCCGGGCACGGACGTCCCGCCGGGAGTGCGCAGGCGGGGCGGTATCGGCGCGTGGGCCCGGCGTCTGGCCGGCGGCCGTGGAGGACCGTCCCAGACCGCGCCGGAGACGTACGAGGACGGAACCGTCGCGGTGGAGGAGCTCCTTCCCGCCGTGCATCGCTCGCCCGAGAGCTGGCCCGACCCGGCGACCCTGCTGCTCACCGCGCTGGGCCCCGGCCCCCGGCTGTGGGAGCGGAGCCCCGGCCACCCCGAGGCACTGACGGTACGGCTGGGCACGGCCGACCGGGCGGCACCGGACGGCTCGGGCCTGCTGCCCGCGGTGCCGGTGACCGCCGGGCTGCGGGAGGCCGGCTCACTGGGCCTGGCCGGACCGCGCGCGCGTCTGTCGGGGCTGGCCCGCGCGGTCGTCGCGCAGCTCGCCGCGCTGCACTCCCCCGACACCCTGGAGATCGTCCTCGTCAGCACCGACCGGGCCCGCCCGGTGGAGGAGCGCACCGCCGAGTGGTCCTGGCTCGGCTGGCTCCCCCATCTGCGTCCCGCGCACGGCCAGGACTGCCGTCTGCTGCTCGCGTACGACCGCGAGCAGGCGGCGGCGCGCACGGACGAGCTCCTGCGCCGCCTGGAGGACCACCTGGCGGAGGCGGAGGGCGCGCCGGGCGTCCGTGGCCCGCTGCCCGGGAGCGCCGGTGCCACGGTTCCGGCCGCCCGGTCCGCGGCGCACGACGCCGACGCCACGCGCGCCGGACACGTGGCCGCACCCGGTGAGAGCGGTGCGCGGGACACGGTACGGAGGCCGTCCTGGGCGCGGGCCGACGACGCGGCCGAGGGGTACGACGGCCCGTACACGGTGGTGATCGTGGACGGGGACCCCGGGGGCGCCGATGTGCGGGAGGCCTTGACGCGCCTCGCGCACGACGGCCCGCGGGCCGGAATCCATCTGCTGTGCCTCGCCGAGACCGCCGCCGCCTCGCCCGCGTCACCGGTGAGCGAGACCTACGAAGCGGCGTGCGAGGCGTCGCCCGCGTTCCGCGAGTGCGGGGCGGTGGCCCTGCTGAGCGGGGACGTGGCCACGGCTCTGCGGCTGCTGCGGGTGGCACCCGGCGGCAGCGGCGAGCCCGCCCCGGAAAGGGCCCGGCCCGACGGACCCGACGGCACCGGGCGGGGATTCCCGGGAGCCGCGCACACCTCACCGGCGCACTCCGGTCCCCGGAACGACGGAGCCACCCACACGGGCGTCCCGCGCCCCGCGTCCGGACGGCACGACGGTTCGGGCGGGCGCGACGGCGCCACCACGTCCCGCACGAGCCGTACGTCCTCCGGCGCCGGTGGCCGGTTGCCGCGTGGTCCCCTGGGGCACGGCACCGTCGCCGCCGTGGACGCCGTGTCCCTCGCCTGGGCCGAGCGGTTCGCCCGGTCCCTCGCGCCGCTGCGGACGGACGGCGGGCTCGGGGACCGGCACACGCGCGTGTCGGCGCCCCTGCCCCAGACGGCCCGTCTGCTCGACGAGTTGGGACTGGCGCGGGCCACCCCCGCCTCCCTGATGGCGCGTTGGGCGGACGCCGCGGACGACAGCGAGGCGTTCGGCGGACGGGCGCGGGCGGTGCTCGGCGCGGGCCCGCGCGGACCCGTCGCCGTCGACCTGCCCGTCGAGGGCCCACATCTGCTCATCGAGGGCCCGCCGGGCAGCGGCCGTACGGAACTGCTGCGCTCGGTCGCCGCGTCCCTCGCCGCCGCCGAACGGCCCGACCGGCTCGGGATCGTCCTGATGGACGGCCGCGACGGATCCGCGGCCCATGGCGGCGCGGGCGGCGGGGAAGGCCTTCAGGTCTGCACCGACCTGCCGCACGTCACCACGCACCTGACGGCCAACGACCCCGTACGGATGCGGGAGTTCGCCCAGTCGCTGAGTGCCGAGCTGAAGCGGCGTTCCGAACTGCTGGGCCGCCTCGGCTTCGCGGAGTGGCATGCCGGGCGGACGGTCCCCGGCCGGATCGTGGCCCAGCGCTCGGGCGGCAGCTCGTCGGGCGGGACCTCGTCCCTGGGGGCCTCGGACCTCGACACGCCGTCCAGCTCGACGCTGCGGCTGCGCCCAGCCGCCGCCCGCAGGCAGACCGAGCCGGGGCCCGCGCTGGCCCGGCTGGTCGTGGTCGTCGACGATCTGGACGCCCTGCTGGCACCGCCGCTGGGGTCCCCGGGACGCCCGGCGGCCGGTTCGGTCGTACGGGCGCTGGAGGCCGTCGTCCGGGAGGGCGACCGGCTCGGGGTGCACCTCGTGGCGGCGTCCGGCGCCGACGGCCGTACGGCGGCGTCGGAACTGGCGCGTTCCGCCGCGCTGCGCGTCATCCTCGACGCGCCGTCTCCAGGACCGGAGGAACCCGCCCCCGGGCGTGGCCGGCTGCTGCTCCCGGACGGCCGGGAGACCTCGTTCCAGGGCGGACGGGTCACGGGCCGTATTCCCCGGACGGCGACACTGCGCCCCACCGTCGTTCCCCTGGAGTGGCACCGCATGGGCGACCCGCCGGCCCGGCGCCCGGTCCGCGAGCTGGGCAACGGACCCACGGACCTGGCCCTGCTCGCCAGCGCCCTGGAGCGAGCTGCGCGTTCCGTCTCCGCCACCGAGGTGCCGTCGCTGCTTTGACATGCTCCTCGCCCTGAAGGGCGAGGATTCTGGCCTTCCTTGGCTGGTTGCCGTGCCGCTACGCGGCACGGTTTCCGGTCGGGAATCCGTGGCTTCCTGTTTCTTCGCGCTGTGCCAGAACAGGTTCTGGTCTTACCGGTGCTCCGCAGGCCGATGCCGCCAGTCCGGCGGCCGTCTTGATGTTGAGTGCGGCGTTGTGGTCCCGGTCGTGGTGGGTGCCGCAGGCGGTGCCCGCGCCCAAGGTGGCCTCGCCGCTCCGGCCGGCGCCCGCGGCACCCCCGGCCGCACACGTCACGGGGGCGGCGCCGCTCCCGCCCGCGTGCGGCCGAGCGGCGCCGGCGCGCCCGGCGATCCCTGACGTGACGTCACGACCCCGTCACGATCGCGCACTTGACACCACCGGCGGTCTTGCCGCCCCCGAGTGGGCAGGCGTAGACCGGAGTGATCCGGGCAGCAGCCGCTTTGACGTTCGACGAAGAACGAAGAACGGGGCAGTGATGCGCAGCATTCCTCAGATACGCAGGTCGCCCGATCACTTCACCCGCCGCTCGCGCGGAGCCGCGCGGGCCGCCGCGGCAGCCGTCGTCGCGGGTGCGCTCACGCTGACGGCGTGCGGTGGTGGCGGCGATGACGACAAGGGAAGCGACGGCGGCAAGGCCACGGAGAGCGGCGGCGCGGGCTCCGTCACCCTGCCCAGGCTCGACGGGGACACCCTGGAGGTCGCCGCCGTCTGGACCGGGGCGGAACAGGCCAACTTCAAGAAGGTGCTGGCGGAGTTCGAGAAGCGCACCGGCGCCAAGGTCACCTTCGTACCGGCGCAGGACCCGATCATCAACTTCCTCGGTTCGAAGATCGCGGGCGGCGCGCCCCCGGACGTGGCGCTGCTCCCCCAGGTCGGCGCGGTGAAGCAGGCCGTCGACAAGGGGTGGGCGAAACCCGTCGGCCCGGACGCGCAGGCGCAGTTGACGAAGAACTACGCGCAGGGCTGGCAGGACCTCGGCAAGGTCGGCGGCAAGCAGTACGCCGTGTACTACAAGGCCGCCAACAAGTCGCTGATCTGGTACAACGCCAAGGTCTTCGAGAACGCGGGGGCCAAGGAGCCCAGGCACTGGAAGGAGTTCTTTGCCACCGTGCACAAGATCTACGACTCCGGTGTCACCCCCCTCTCGGTCGCCGGTGCCGACGGCTGGACGCTCACCGACTGGTTCGAGAACGTCTACCTCTCCGAGGCGGGACCCGAGAAGTACGACCAGCTCGCCCAGCACAAGATCAAGTGGACGGATCCGTCCGTGAAGGAAGCGCTGACCACGCTCGCCGGGGTCTGGGGCGACAAGAACCTCATCGCGGGCGGTCCGGACGGCGCGCTCCAGACGGAGTTCCCGGCCTCGGTCACCCAGACGTTCACCGGCGGCGACCAGCCGAAGGCGGGCATGGTCTTCGAGGGCGACTTCGTGAGCGTCAACATCGCGGAGACCAAGGCGAAGATCGGGACGGACGCGAAGGTGTTCCCGTTCCCGGCGGTCGGCGGCGGCCAGGCCCCGGTGGTCAGCGGCGGTGACGCGGCCGTCGTCCTGAAGGACTCGAAGGCGGCCCAGGCGCTCCTGACCTTCCTTGCCTCGCCCGACGCGGCGACCGTCCAGGCCAAGCTCGGCGGCTATCTGTCCCCCAACAAGAACGTGGACCCCTCCGCCTATCCGAACGCCGTCCAGCAGACCATGGCCGAGGCGCTGATCGCGGCCGGCGACGACGTCCGCTTCGACATGTCCGACCAGGCCCCGCAGGCCTTCGGCGGGACGCCCGGCAAGGGCGAGTGGAAGGATCTCCAGGACTTCCTGAAGAACCCGAAGGACGTGGCGGGGACCCAGGCGAAGCTCGAAGCGGACGCCGCAGCGGCCTACAAGGACTGATCCGGCCATGACGTCCGCGACGGCCGGGAGCACCTCACCGGTGCCCCCGGCCCGTACACGCAAGAGCGTGACCGGGACCCGCAAGGCGGTGGTGGCGCTCTTCCTGCTGCCCGCCCTGGTGCTGCTCGGCGCGCTCGTGGTCTACCCCATCGGGTACTCGGTCGTGCGCAGCTTCTACGACCAGCAGGGCGACGGGTTCGCCGGGTTCGACAACTACAAGGCGCTGTTCACCGACGACGGCATCCGCACCGGGCTCAAGAACAACATCGTCTGGGTGGTGTTCGCCCCGACGGTCGCGACCGCGCTGGGGCTGGTCTTCGCGGTGCTCACCGAACGGGTGCGCTGGGGAACGGCGTTCAAACTGGTCGTCTTCATGCCGATGGCGATCTCGATGCTCGCCGCCGGCATCATCTTCCGGCTGGTGTACGACCAGGACCCGGACAAGGGCGTCGCGAACGCGGTGTGGGTGGGGGTGCACGACACCTTCGCCCCGGCGTCGGCGTTCCCTAAGGCCCACCCGGGCCGGGAGTCGCCGCTCACGGCCGACAAGGGCGGGTTCGTCACCCGGGACGCCGTGCACGCCGGCCAGTCCGTCGCCCTGCCGCTGGTGGGCGTCGCCCCGGACGTGATGCCGGACAGCACGAGGAAGGCGGTGCGGGCGGGCACCGATCCCGGCAGGGTCACCGGCACCGCCTGGCAGGACTTCACCCGCGGGAAGGGCGTGGGCAGGCTCGGCCAGGTCGACGCGAGCGAGCTGGGCTACTCCGGGATGCGGATCGAGGCGGTCAAGGACGGCAAGGTCGTCGACTCGGCGAAGGCCGGAGCCGACGGCACGTTCTCGCTCTCGGGCAAGGCGGACGGAGCCCGGCTGCGGCTGCCGGCGGGCAACTTCGCGGAGCCGTACAACGGGGTCGACTGGCTGGGCCCGTCCCTGGTCACCCCGGCCATCATCGGCTCGTACGTCTGGATGTGGGCGGGCTTCGCGATGGTGCTGATCGCGGCGGGGCTCGCGGGTGTGCCACGTGAACTCCTGGAAGCGGCCCGGGTCGACGGGGCGAACGAGTGGCAGGTGTTCCGCCGGATCACCGTGCCGCTCCTCGCGCCGGTGCTCGCGGTCGTCGCCGTGACCTTGATGATCAACGTGCTGAAGGTCTTCGACCTGGTGTTCATCATCGCGCCGGGCTCCTCCCAGGACGACGCGAACGTGCTGGCCCTGGAGCTGTACCGCAAGGGCTTCTCGGAGGGCAGGCCGGGCGTCGCGAGCGCCATCGCGGTGTTCCTGCTCCTGCTGGTGATCCCGGTGATGGCCTTCAACGTGCGCCGTCTCAGGCGGGAGGTGCGGCGATGAGCACGCATGCCGGACAGTTGGCGAAGACGGTGCCCGCGACGGCCGTGAACAGGGCGCGGCCCTCGCTCGGTTCACGGATCGTGAGCGGGCTCGGCAGCAGTGTCGTACGCGTCTTCCTGGTGCTCGTCGGCGTGTTCTGGCTGGTGCCGACGATCGGGCTGCTGCTGTCCTCGCTGCGCAGCCCCGAGCACATGAGCGGCAGCGGCTGGTGGAAGGTGTTCAGCGCGCCCTCGCAGCTCACCGTGGACAACTACCAGAAGCTGCTGGAGAACAGCGACATCACCGGCTCGCTGTTCAACACGGTGCTGATCACGGTCCCGGCGACGCTGCTGGTCGTCGTGATCGGCTCGCTGGCGGGCTACGCCTTCGCGTGGATGGAGTTCCCCGGCCGCGACTGGTGGTTCCTCGGCGTGGTCGGCCTGCTGGTCGTTCCGGTGCAGGTGGCCCTGATCCCGATCGCCGAACTCTTCGGAAAGATCGGCCTCTTCGGGTCGGTGGCCGGCGTGGTCCTCTTCCACGTCGGATACGGCCTGCCCTTCGCGGTGTTCCTGCTGCGGAACTTCTTCGCGGAGATCCCGAGGGAGCTCCTGGAGGCGGCCCGGCTGGACGGAGCGGGCGAACTGCGCCTGTTCGCACGGGTCGTGATGCCCCTCGGCGGGCCCGCGATCGCCTCGCTGGGGATCTTCCAGTTCCTGTGGGTGTGGAACGACATGCTGGTCGCGCTGGTGTTCTCCGACTCGGGGAGTCAGCCCATCACGGTCGCGCTCCAGACGCAGGTACGCCAGTTCGGCAACAACATCGACGTGCTGGCGCCGGGCGCGTTCATCTCGATGGTGATCCCGCTGGCCGTTTTCTTCGCGTTCCAGCGGCAGTTCGTCTCCGGAGTGATGGCGGGCGCGGTCAAGTAGGCAGGTTGTGGAGGTGCTTGAGGGGCGGGCCGGACACCGGCCCGCCCCTCGCCGTTCACCCCACGTCCCCCGGATGCCACATCCGGCGTAACCAAGTCACCCCTTTGGCCGTTTCCGGGCAGGTATGCCCACGCCGACCCATGGATGTCCCGTGCCCAGGTTCAGTGTCATCGTCCCCGTGTACAAGGTTCAGGCGTACCTGCACGAGTGCCTCGAATCCGTGCTCGGACAGTCCTGCCCGGACCTCGAACTCATCGCGGTCGACGACTGTTCCCCCGACGCCTGCGGAGCGATCATCGACGAGTTCGCGGCCCGCGACGCCCGGGTGCTCGCCGTGCACCTCCCCGGGAACGTGGGGCTCGGGCTCGCCCGCAACGCCGGTCTCGAACGGGCCACCGGTGACTACCTGATCTTCCTGGACAGCGACGACACACTCACCCCGGACGCGCTGCGGGCCGTCGCCGACCGGCTCGAGGAGACCGGCGACCCGGACGTCCTGGTCTACGACTACGCCCGTACGTATTGGTCGGGCGAGGTGGTGCGCAACCAGGTCTCGGCGCAGCTCACCCAGGAGGGCCCGGCGCCCTTCCGGCTGGAGGAGCGGCCCGGACTGCTGCGGCTGCTGATGGTCGTGTGGAACAAGGCGTACCGCCGGGAGTTCGTCGAGCGGGCGGGCTTGCGGTTCCCGCCCGGCTACTACGAGGACACGCCCTGGACGTATCCGGCGCTGATGTCCGCCGAGACGATCGCGACCCTCGACCGGGTCTGTGTGCACTACCGCCAGCGGCGCCACGGCAGCATCCTCGGCACCAGCAGCCGCAAGCACTTCGACGTCTTCGAGCAGTACGACCGTGTCTTCGCGCATGTCGCCGCGCACCCGGACCTCGACCGGTGGCGCCCGGTGCTGTTCCGGCGCATGATCGACCATTTCGCCACGGTGTTCGTGAAGCGGGGCCGGCTGCCGCGCGCCGCGCGGGCCGAGTTCCTGCGCAGGGCCCGTTGGCACTACCGCCGTTACCGCGTCCCGGGCGCGCCGGCCGACCCGCGCACCCGGCTGCGCCACGTGCTGATCGGCCTCGGTACGCATCGCACGTACCGGCTGCTCTCCTTCCTGTCGCGGATCCGCAAGAGAGCCGTGCGGCCGGCCGCACGGCTGCGGCGCGCGGTGCGCGGCGCCGCGCTCCGGTTCCACTACCGCGTGCAGCTCCGTCTCCCGCTGCGCGCCGACCGTGCCGTCTTCTCCAGCCACCGGGGCCGGGGCCACGGCTGCAACCCGGGGGCCCTGGAGTCCGCGTTCCGCAGCTTCGCCCCGCACATCCGCACCGCGTGGATCGCGCACGCCGAACACCACCACACGATCCCGGACCGGACGGACCGGCTGCGTCCCGGCACGGCGGGGTACTGGACGGCGCTCGCCCGCTCCAAGTACCTGGTGGACAACGTCGACTTCGACCGGCGACTGGTCAAGCGGCCCGGCCAGATCATGATCCAGACGCAGCACGGGACACCGCTGAAGCGCATGGGGCTCGACCTCCAGGACCGCCCGGCCGCCGCGCGCGACACCGACTTCGCCGAGCTGCTGCGCGATGCCGACAAGTGGGACTACTGCCTGTCCGCCAACCGTCACTCCACCCTGGTCTGGGAACGCGTCTTCCCCTCCTCGTACACGACGCTGGAGTACGGGCAGCCCCGCAACGACGTGTTCCAGCACGCGACACCGGCGGACGTGGACCGGCTGCGCGCGTCGCTCGGCGTCCCCGCGGGCACGGTCGCCGTGCTGTACGCGCCGACGTACCGCGACTACCGGCGCACCCAGCCGCGCACCCTGGACCTGGAGCGTGTGCTGCGCCGGCTGGGCCCGCGCTTCGTCGTGCTGACCCGCGCCCATCACCTCCACGGGGCGCCGCTCGCCGAGACGGCGGGCGGCCGGGTCATCGACGTGTCCGGCCATCCGAGCGTCGAGTCGCTGTGCCTCGCCTCGGACGTGCTGGTCACCGACTACGCGTCCCTGATGTTCGACTACGCGGTGCTCGACCGGCCGATCGTCGTCCTCGCGGACGACTGGGAGGCGTACGAGGCGGCCCGCGGCACCTATTTCGACCTGCGGGCCTTCCCGCCGGGCGCCCTCGCGCACGGCGAGGACGAGCTGATCGACGTGTTCGCGACCGGGCAGTGGCGCGACGCGCGCTCGGCACGGCTGCGGGCCGCGTTCCGCGAGCGGTTCTGCCCGTACGACGACGGCCGGGCCGCCGAACGGGTCGTACGGCATGTGGTGCTCGGCGAGGGCGCCTGCCTGCCGCCGTTCGTCCCGTTCGCCGAGCGCCGCCCGGTCCCCTCGGCCGAGGCGGCCCTCCTCGCGCGTCTGCCGGACACCGACAGGCCGCACGGCACCGCCTCAGGCACCGAGCGACCGCTCGCGGGTGCCCCGGACTCGGACCGACCGCTCGCGGGTGCCCCGGGCACCGGCGGGCCGCTCGGGAACGTCCCGGGCACCGGCCGGCCGCTCGCGGGCAGGCCGGACTCCGATCAGCCGCTCGGGAGCGTGCCGGCGCCGGGTGCCGCCGTTCCGCTCACCGAGACCCTCTGAACCGGAGCCCGCGTGCCCTCCAGTCCTTCGCGGCCCACGCCCACCCGGCCCTCCACCTGGCGGCCGGCCGGGCGCCCCGGGCGATGAATCCCCCGTTCGGCGCCCCTTGAGAGAAAGAGCAGAATGCCCCGCTTCAGTGTCATCGTGCCCACCTTCGAAGTCGCCGGGCACCTGGCCCGCGCGCTGGACTCGGTCCTGGCCCAGTCCTTCGGCGACTTCGAACTGATCCCGGTCCCCGACGAGCCGGACTCCCCGGCCGCGTCGTTCGCCGCCGCGTACGCGGCCCGGGACTCCCGGGTGGTCCCGGTCCATTCGCCGCCGTCGGGCGGACTGAGCGCGGCGCGCAACGCCGGGATCGCGGCGGCGAGGGGCGCGTACCTGCTCTTCCTCGACGGCGACGACGATCTGACGCCGGGCGCGCTGGACGCCCTGGACGCGAAGCTCTCGGCCGACGTGGACGTCCTGTACTTCGGGCATCAGCGGGTGCACTGGTGGGAGGGCGAGCCGAGCACACCCCCGCTCGACAAGGCCCCGGAGGTGCTGGGCGTGCACGTTCCGGCGTGGAGCGCCGCGTACCGCCGCGACTTCGTCGCCGAACACGAACTGGCCTTTCCGGAGGGGCGTTTCACGGACGTGGGCTGGGGCGGCCTGGTGACGGTGACGGCCGAGCGGTCGGCGGTGCTGCGCACGGTCTGCGTACGGCACCGTCTGCGCCGCCAGGGCAGCCGGCTCAACGCGCCGGGCGAGCACCACTTCGACCTCCTCGACCAGACCGAGCGGGTCCTCGGCCTGGCCTCGCGGCGGACCCTGCCCGCGGCCCGGTCGAAGGCGCTGTTCGGCCAGCTCTTCTCGCTGGTCCTGAAGACGGCCGCGCACCCGGACCGGGTGCCCGCGGGGCGCCGCCGGGCCTTCTTCCGCCGGGCGGGCAAGCTCTACCGGCGGCACCGTCCGGCCGGGTTCCGGGCTCCGGCGGGCAGTCTCGGTGTGCAGCACCGGCTGCTCGCGGCGGGCGCGTACAGCGCGTTCCGGGCGCTGCGCGGCACGAACCGGGCCGTCTCCGGGGTGCTCCGGCGGGTGCCGCGCGGGAGGACCCTGCGCACCCGCGCGCGCTACGCCCTCCAGCTCCGTCGTCCCCTCGACGAGAACCTCGCGGTGTACTGCGCCTACTGGGGCCGGGGTTACTCCTGCAATCCGGCGGCGATCCACGCCAAGGCCCGCGAACTCGCCCCGCACATCCGCTCGGTGTTCCTGGTCGAGCCGGAGGCGGTGGACGCGCTGCCGAAGGACGTCGAGCACGCGGTGATCGGCAGCCGGCGCGCCTGGGAAGTACTGGCCCGCGCCAAGTACCTCGTCAACAACGCCAACTTCGCGGACGGGGTGGTCAAACGCCCCGGCAGCGTGCACCTCCAGACCCAGCACGGCACACCGCTGAAGAAGATGGGCGTCGACCAGTCGACGTATCCGGTGGTGGCCGCCGCGACCGGCAGCTTCGCCAGGCTGCTGTCCCGGGTGGACCGCTGGGACTACAACCTCTCCTCCAACCGCCATTCCACCCAGATGTGGGAGCGGGCCTTCCCGGGCGGCTACGAGTCCCTGGAGTACGGCTATCCGCGCAACGACGTCTACTGCACGGCGAGTGCCGAGGACGTGGCCCGGGTCCGCGAACGGCTCGGGGTGCCCGAGGGGAAGACAGCGCTGCTGTACGCGCCCACCCACCGCGACCACAGCACCGGTTTCGAGTCCCGGCTCGACCTGGAGGCCTTCTGCGAGGCGATCGGGGAGCAGTTCGTCGTCCTGCTGCGCGCCCACTACTTCTACGACGAGGGCCGCGGACGCGGCAGCGGACGGATCATCGACGTGACCGGGCACCGGTCCTCCGAGGACGTCTGTCTGGCCGCCGACGCGCTGATCACGGACTACTCGTCGATCATGTTCGACTACGCCAACCTCGACCGCCCGGTCGTCGTGTACGCGGACGACTGGGAGGTCTACCGGGAGACCCGGGGGGTCTACTTCGACGTGCTGGAGGAGCCGCCGGGCCGGGTGGCGCGCACCCCGGACGAGCTGGCCGCGCTGTTCGCCGACGGCTCCTACGCGGATCCGGCCGCCGCCGCGCTGCGCGCCCGCTTCCGTGAGCGCTTCTGCCAGTTCGACGACGGCAGGGCCGCCGAGCGGGTCGTGCGCCGCGTGCTGCTGGGCGAGTCCCCCGAGACGATCCCGGCCGTCCTGCCGCTCGCCGAACGCGTCCCGGCTCCCGCCGCGTCCACCCTCGTAAGGAGCTGACGTGCCCCGCTTCAGCGTCATCGTCCCCGTCTTCAAGGTGCAGGGCTTTCTGCGCGAGTGTCTCGACTCGGTCCTGGAGCAGTCGTACCCGGACCTGGAGGTCATCGCCGTCGACGACTGTTCCCCGGACGGCTGCGGCGCGATCCTCGACGAGTACGCCGAGCGCGATCCCCGGGTACGGGTGCTGCATCTGCCGGAGAACGTGGGACTCGGCCGAGCCCGCAACGCCGGGATGCCGCTCGCCGGCGGGGACTACCTCTTCTTCCTCGACAGCGACGACACCCTCACGCCGGGCGCGCTGCGCGCCGTCGCCGACCGTCTGGACGAGACCGCCGACCCGGATGTCCTGGTCTTCGACTACGCGCGCACCTACTGGTGGGGCGGCACCCGCAGGAACGTGCTCGCGCGGGTCCTCGCGGAGGCCGGCCCCGGCACCTTCACGGCGGCCGAACACCCGGAGATCCTCGATCTGTTGATGGTGGTGTGGAACAAGGTCTACCGCCGTGCGTTCGTCGAGCGGGAGGGTTTCGCCTTCCCGCCCGGCTACTACGAGGACACGCCCTGGACGTTCCCGGTGATGCTCAGCGCGGAGCGGATCGCGGCGCTGGACCGGATCTGTCTGGCCTACCGCCAGCGGCGGCAGGGCAACATCCTGTCCACCACCAGCCGCAAGCACTTCGACATCCACGACCAGTACGAGCGGGTCTTCGCGTTCGTCGGCTCCAGGCCGGAACTCTCCCACTGGCGCCCGTTCCTGCACCGCAAGATGGGCGAGCACTGCCTCGACATCCTCTCCAAGGAGGACCGGCTGCCCGAGGAGGACAAGGCCGAGTTCTTCCGGCTGACGGCCGCCCTCTTCCGCAAGCACAAGGCCGGTCCCGTACCGGCCGAACTGCGCCTCCTGGAAGGCGGTTTCACCCGCTACCGGGTGCGGCGTCAGGCGGACCGCGCGGGCAAGGAACTGGGCCGGCGCGGACAGCAGGCCCGCCGGGTCGTCGCCGCGCGGGTCAAGCGCGGCTGGTCCGCGGTGCACGGACACCGGCCGCTGGACCCGCATCTGGCGGTGTACTCGGCGTTCTCGCACCGGGGCGTCCTCGGCGATCCCGCGGCGGTGTACGCGGCGGCGCGCGAACTCGCCCCGCACCTGCGCGGGGTGTGGGTGGTGCGCGACGAGGAGCAGGCGGCGCTGCTCCCGCCGGACACCGAGCACGTCCTGCTCGACTCGCCGCGCTACCGCCGGATCACCGCGCGGGCCACGTACTTCGTGAACAACGTCAACTGGCCCGGTTCGCTGGTCAAGCGCCCCGGCAGCGTGCACATCCACACCCATCAGGGCACCCCGCTGAAGTACATGGCCGCGGACCTGCTGCACAAGCCGGGCGCGCGGCACGGCGTCGACGTGCCGCAGATGCTGCGCCGCGCCGACCGCTGGGACTGCAGCCTGGTCGCCAACCGGCACTCGGAGCTGGTCTGGGACCGCGCCTACCCCTGCCACTTCACCTCGCTGCGCAGCGGCAGCCCCCGCAACGACGTCCTGGTGCGGGCCCGGCCCGAGGACGGGGAGGCGGCCCGCGCGCGCCTCGGGATCCCGGCCGGGAACCGGGTGGTGCTGTACGCGCCGACGCGCCGCGAGTACGTCCGCGGCGGGCATGCCGAGCGGCTGGACCTGGCCGCGTTCGCGGAGGGCCTCGGCGCGGACCACACCCTGGTCGTACGGCTGCATCCCTCGCTCGCGGAGGGTCCGGCGCGCGGGATGGGGCTGGCCGAACTGCACCGGCGCGGTGTCGTGGTCGACGCGACGGACGTGCCGCGCGTCGAGGACGTGATGCTCGCCGCCGACGCCCTGGTGACCGACTACTCGGCCCTCATGTTCGACTACGCCAACCTCGACCGGCCGATCGTGCTCCTCGCCGACGACTGGGGCGCGTACGTGGCGAGCAGGGGCGCCTACTTCGACATCACGGCCGACGCGCCGGGTCATGTGGCCTACTCGCAGCGGGAGTTGGGGCGGCTGTTCGCGTCGGGGGCCTGGCGGGACGGGGAGTCGGAGCGACTGCGGGCCGGATTCCGTGAGCGGTTCTGCGAGTTCGACGACGGCCGGGCCGCCGAGCGGGTGGTGCGGACGCTGATGCTCGGCGAGCCGCTCGTGCCGCCGCCGACGATCGCCCCCCTGCCCGCCCAGGCGGGCCACGACGTCCTGGCAACCTCATGACCGGTCCCACGACCGGCCCTTCGGACGGCCCCGCGCCGGGACCCGCGAACGCACCCGCGAAGAGCCCGACGCCGGCATCGCCACCGGCGGACAGCCCGGCTCGGGGACCTGTGACCGGACCCGCGGACAGCCCCGCGCGGGGTCCCGTGACCGGCACGGCGGCCGGCGCCCCGGGCGGCTCCGGTGGGTTCGCCCGGAACCGCGCCCTCCCGCCGGGGTTCCGGGACCGGATCCTGCGCGCACCGCGTTCGGCCCGTGCCCGGGTGATCCTGATCGCCGTCGTCTTCGCCGTCCTCCAGCTCGCCAACGTCACCAACCGGGACACCCCCGACACCAAGAACTACCTCTCGTACGCGCTGGACCTGAGCGGCCACAGCAAGGAGCAGGCCGCCGCGCTGACGATCGACTACGTCTGTGCGGGCAAGGCGTCCGTCGCCCGGCGCAACCAGGCCGTCGACGTGGTGCGCTTCCACCGCCCGAGTCCGACCCGCCGGGTCCTCGCCGAGTGCCGGCGCGAGCAGTGGCGGGGCGTGTCCGCGCGGCTGGCGGCGGAGCGGACGACGGGACACACCGTGCCGTTCATGCCGCCCCGCTTCATGCGGATCTTCGAGGCGCGGCCGGGGTATCCGGTACTGCTGGTGCCCTTCGTCACGCTGCTGGGGGTGACCTGGGGCCTGTGGGTCTCGGCCGTCACCGTCACGGTGGCCGGGGGCGTCCTCGTGTTCCTCCTCCTGCGCACCCTGCGCACCTCCACCGGCGCGGCCCTGACCGG
Source organism: Streptomyces sp. NBC_00659 (assembly GCF_036226925.1). Lineage (NCBI taxonomy): Bacteria > Bacillati > Actinomycetota > Actinomycetes > Kitasatosporales > Streptomycetaceae > Streptomyces > Streptomyces sp. NBC_00659. Next base: position 4,010,106 of record NZ_CP109031.1, read on the forward strand.
GCAGGCCCTCTACTACGTCCTGCCGTGCGGTACGACGGCGATGCGCCCGATGACCGAGGGCCTGATGATGGCCGTGACCCTCGCGGCCCTGTGGGGCTGCGCACTGGTCCTGGAGGGCCGCGCGCGGGCCGGGACCTGGCTGGTCGGCGGCTGTCTGGCGGTCCTCTTCACGGTGAAGCACTCGCAGGCGCTGTTCCTCGGGCTGTGCCTGGGAGCTTCGTGCGGGGTGCTGCTCGCGCGTCGGCGCCGGTGGGACGGGCCGCTGCGGACCCTGGGTGTGGTGGCGGGCTGCGGCGTGCTGGCCACCGTGCTGCTCGCGAAGGCACTGCACTACCCGTCCCAGTCGGAGAGCGTGCAGGATCTGCTCACCGGGCATTACGCACGTCCGGACCGTGTCCGTCCGTGGCCGGAGTTCCTCCATCTGGAGGCCGCCTTCTGGATCGAGTGGACGCGCCGCCGGTTGTGGGAGCCGCTGTTCCTCGCGGCCGTGGTCGCGGCCGGGTGGGGGGCACTGCGCAGGCATCGGTCCTTCACCGTCTTCCTGCTGGCGGCGGCGGGCACCGGGGTGCTCAACCAGGCCGCGCACCCCGACATCAACGTCTGGGGCGACCGGCTGATCGTGCTGCTGTGGCTGCTGCCGGCGGTGGGCCTTCCGCTGCTTCTCGACGCGGTCGTCCGGCCGGGCGCGCGGGGGCCGGGGGGCCTGGTTCCGGGGCCGTCGCGCAGAGAGTCCGAGGTCGCCCGATGAGGTGATCCCCGGCTAGGCCGCTGTTCGGGGCGGGCATATAGGGCAGATGCCGGAAACCGCCGATCTCTGCTCCCCCACCGCCCGATGAGCGCCGACGTCGTCACGCGGCGGGAGTCCGTCCGGGGCGCGACCGCGCTGCGTGGCCGGGGTTCCTGGCGTCCGACGCCGTACCAGGTGTGCGGCGGCCTGTTCTGGCTGGTGATGACGCTCGCCTACTGGCGGATCCCGTTGTGCTGCGACGCGGGCCAGCACGCGGCGGTCGTCGAACGTCTGCGGGCGGACCTGCTGCATCCGCGGCATCCCATGGCGGACCTGCCGGGCGCGGGCAGCCCGTACTACTCGCCGTACGCGGTGGCCCAGGGCGCCTTCGCCCGGCTGACCGGACTCGGCGGCTGGGCGGTGGTGCGGCTGTCGGGGCCCGTCAACCTGCTGGTGCTGCTGACCGGCATCGGCCGCTTCGCCCGCGTGCTGACGCCCCGCCGCTCGGCGCCGGTCCTCTGCCTGTTCGCGATGGTGCTGCTGTGGGGCACGGAGCGGGCCTGGTGGAGCGGCTACCTCGGGCTGATGTCGATGACCGGCAACCTGGGCTATCCCTCGACGTTCGCCATCGGGCTGGCCTTCTGGGCCTGGGCGTTCACGGGCCGGCGCGCTGCGGGCACCGGCGGCCCCGTCCGGTTCGTGGGCCCGGGCGGTCTCAGGAGCTGGTGGGGGTACGCGGCCCTCGGCTCCCTGTACGGACTGATCCTGCTCGTGCATCCGATCACGTCGGTCGCGGCGGTGCTGGGCGGGGTGGCGTTCGTGGCGGGCGGGCAGCGCGGATGGCGTCCGGCGGTGGCGGGCCGGTGGCTGCTCACGGGCGCGACGGCGCTCCTCGTCGCGTACGCATGGCCGTACTTCGACGTCTTCGCGCTGACCGGGGACCACAGCGTGGACGCCATGCACGAGCGGCTGTACGAGGGGTTGCCCGGGCACTTCTGGCTGGCCCTGCCCGGGGTGCCCGCGCTGTGGCTGCGGGCCCGGCGCGTCCGGCGGCGCGGGGGACACGGGTGGCGCGATCCGCTGGTGCTGATGTTCGCGCTGGAGTGCGCGGCGGTGGGGTACGGCTGGGTGAGCGGGCACTACACGTACGGCAGGATCCTCGGGCTCACGCTGGTGCCGCTCCAGTTCGCGCTCGGGGTGGAGCTGGCGGAGCCGCGGCCGTGGGGGCCGTGGCGGCGGCTGCTGGGCGGGGCCGCGGCCGCGGGCGCCCTGACCGGGTTCCTGACCGTGCACGCGGGGGCGGTGGTGCCGCGCTCGCTCGACCCGGCCGGCTTCGACCAGCCGCCGCGCTGGCCGACGTACGACTGGGCGGCGCGGCACATCCGGCCCGGCGAGGCGGTCATCGCGGACGGGTACTACTCGGTCCACCTGCTCGCGGGCTACGGCCCGGATCTCGCGGCCCCCGCCTGGCCCGACCCCGCTCTCGCCGAGGGCGAGCGGCTGCGCAGGCTCGCGGCGGTCCGCGCCTACCTCGCCCCGTCCTCGACCCGGGCCGGGCGCACCGCCGTCGCCCGCCGGTACCACGTCCACTGGCTGCTGCTGACGCGCTGGCGGCAGGTGCCCGAGGAGGCGACGGTCGTGGCGTGGAGCCGGGAGACGGGGGAGGTGCTGGCCCGGATCGGCCCGGGGCCCGGCACCCGCACCGGTGCGGCGGCCGGTGCAGGAGCCGGCGCGAAGGGCGGTGCGGGTACCGGGGTGAAGGCCGGTGCGGCGGTCCGTGCCGCTCGATGACGAACCGTCCGGCACCGGCCGGCTCGACGCCGGTTACTCGATGACGAGCTCGACCGGGATGTTGCCGCGGGTGGCGTTGGAGTAGGGGCAGACCTGGTGGGCCTGCTCGACCAGCTTGCGGCCGGTCTCCTCGTCCACGGTGTCGGGCAGCTCGACGCGGAGCGTGACGGCCAGGCCGAAGCCCTCGCCCTGCTTGCCGATGCCCACCTCGCCGGTCACCGCGGCCTGCGTGACGTCGACCTTCGCGGCGCGGCCGACCAGGCCGAGGGCGCTCGCGAAACAGGCCGCGTACCCGGCGGCGAACAGCTGCTCGGGGTTGGTCCCCTGGCCGCTGCCGCCCATCTCCACCGGAATGCCCAGCTGGAGGTCGAGCGTGCCGTCGGAGCTGACGGCACGGCCCTCGCGGCCGTGGGTGGCGGTGGCGACAGCGGTGTAGATCGCGTCCATGGGGACCATCCCTCTCAAGTCGGAATCCTGGCGGGGGCCGCCGGTCCGGCGGCCTCACGACCTGAATTAGAGCACGCAATTCAATTGTGCACAACCTAATTGCCCGCTAGAGCTATCCTGAGGGCATGACCGCAACACCCGCCCCGAGCCCCGAGGCCCCCGCCACGGCGGACTTCCTCCGCCTCGACGAGCAGATCTGCTTCTCCCTGAACGCCGCCTCGCGCGCCTTCGGCGGCGTCTACCGCGTCCTCCTGAAGGACCTCGGGATCACCTACCCGCAGTACCTGGTGATGCTGGTGCTGTGGGAGCACGGCGAGCTGCCCGTCAAGAAGGTCGGCGAGCATCTGCGGCTCGACTCGGGGACCCTGTCGCCGCTGCTGAAGCGGCTGGAGGCGGCCGGGCTCGTACGGCGGGAACGCAGCGCGCGCGACGAGCGGTCCGTGCGGGTGCGGCTCACCGAGGAGGGGGCCGCGCTGCGGGAGCGCGCGCTGGACGTGCCGCGCCGGATCGCGGCCGCTACCGGGGCGGACCTGGAGGAGATCCGAGAGCTCCGGGCCCGGCTCGACCGGCTGACGGCGACACTGGACGAGGCAGCCCTGTCACAGGCCCCGGGGTGTACGTAGTCCGGCGCACATAGAGGCGCAGCGTCACGCCTCTGCGGACGACCCGCTCCAGGGGAACGAACTGCTCGTGGACCAGGGCGAGCTTGAGGCGCTCGGTCGCCTCGGCCGGGGACCAGGCCCGGCGCGTCGCGAAGGGCGCGGCGACCAGCCACACCCGGTCGAGCCGGTCCAACCTCCGGCGCAGTTCACCGGGGCCGGCCTCGCGCCCGTACAGGGTTCCGGAGGCGGGCCCGGGGACGCTCAGCGCGATGTCGTCGATCCCGCGGAAGCCCTTCGGGTACGCCAGTGCCGCGCGCCGCGCGAGGGACGGCAGGAACAGCACCGGGTCGCCGGGGCGCAGTTCGCGGTCGGCGACGGCGGAGACGGCGGCCAGGTTGTCGGGGCGGCGGTCGGGACTGCGGTCCACGCGCAGCAGCGGGAGCTGGACGGCGAGGACCAGGGTCACGGCGAGGACGCCGGTGGGGACCGCGTGGGGCAGCAGCCGCGGCAGCCTCGTCGCGAGGTGGTCGGCTCCGGCGGCCGCGAGCAGCGGGGCCCCGGCGAGGGCGTACAGGACGTAGCGCTCGTCGTAGAACGGCCGCCAGTGGGACACCGCCAGCAGCACGCCCGGGGGCACGGCCACCAGGGGCAGGGCGACGGCCGTGAGCGAGAGGGTGCCGCGCGGGGTCCGCTCGGGCCGGAACGCGAGGGCGGCGAGGACGAGGTACGGCACGATCACGAGCCGGGCCGGGCCGGTGAACAGCCCGAGCAGCCGTCTCGCGCTGGCGAGGCCGGTGCGCGGCAGCCAGGCGACCTGCGCGGACTGGCCGTGGGAGACCAGGAGGAGGGGCGCCAGCACCAGGACCGTGGCCACGGCGGCGAGGGCCCAGGCCCGCCACACCCGCGCCGGTACGCGGGCGAGCGCCAGTGTCGTGGCGTGGGCGAGGAGCAGGAGCAGGGCCATTTCGTGCAGCAGGCAGGTCACGGTGGCCGTCGCCCCGTAGGCGAACCAGGGGCCGGACCGGGTGGACCGGGCGGCCCGGACCAGCAGCAGGGTGGCCCCGGCCGCCCCGGCCGCGATGAGCGCGTAGGAGCGGCCCTCCTGGGCGAAGTGGCCGGTCATGGGGGTGACGGCGTACAGCAGGCCCGCCCACAGGCCGACGCGCGGGCGGCTCAGACGGGCCCCGAGTGCGGCCACGAGCCCGGCGGTCGCGGCGGCGCCGCAGACGGAGGGCAGCCGCAGGGCGATCTCGCCGGGGTGCGGGGCGAGGACGGGGTGCATGAGGAGGTAGTACAGGCCGTGCACGGCGTCCACGGTGTGCAGCAGGTGCCAGATCTGGGGCACCGAGCGCTGCGCGACCTGGAACGTCACGGCCTCGTCGCGCCACATGCCGCCACGGTCGAGCCCCCACAGGCCGATCCCGGACATGACCAGGACGGGCACGAGGACGGACAGGACCACGGCCGCCGCCTCCCGACGCCGGGCCCCCCACCACCGGGCCCCCCACCACCGGGCCTCCCACCGCCGGGCCACCGGATGCCGGGCCACCGGGCGCAGAGTGGTCGTCGGCCTCATCCACGCATACACCATGGAGGCGATTTTTTGCTATTAAACAACCTTTGATCGGTATTGACGGCGTATCGCACGGTATGACCCATCCATGCGGCTTACGATCCGGGCTTGATGAGCGCCATCCGGAACCACCGCCCGCCCGCCCTCGCCGCCGCCTGGCTCGCCACCCGCGCCCTGATGCTGTGGCTCCTCGCCCACGACCGGCTCGCCCCGCTCGGCAGGGGCGGGGTGTCCCGCGAGGTGGGCCATCTGTACTTCCACTGGTACGGCGTGCTGTCCCAGGGCGCGTTCCCGGCGGGCGACCGGCTGTGGCAGTACCCGCCGGGCGCCGGCCCGGTGCTGCTGGCGCCCGGACTGCTGCCGGGGCTCACGTACTTCACCGCGTTCGTGGCCTGCGCGCTCGCCGCCGACGCCGTGATCGCCGTCGTCCTCACCCGCGCGGGGCTGCGCTCCGGCCGCAGTTCGCGCGGCGCCTGGCTGTGGGTGCTGGGCCTGCCCCTCCTGCTGCACATCCCGCTCGCCCGGTACGACGTGCAGGTCACGGCCTTCGCCGTCGTCTCCCTGCTGGCGCTCTCGCGCCGCCCGCGCGTGTGCGGCGCGTTCGCCGCGATGGGGGCGCTGGTCAAGGTCTGGCCCGCGCTGGCGCTGATCGGAACCCCCCGGGGCCGCACCACCCGCGAGGTGTGGACGTCGGCGGCGGTCACCGCGGCCGCACTGCTCGCCGTGCTCGCGGCCGTCTTCAGCGGCTCCTTCGACTTCCTGCGCCAGCAGAGCGGCCGGGGTGTCCAGATCGAGTCCCTCGGCGGCACGGTCCTGGGCTTCGCGCGCCACGCCGGCTGGCCGGGGACGGCCCGCTACCAGTACGGCGCGATGGAGTTCGTCGGCCCGTACACCGGCGCGGTCGCGGCCTGCTCGCTCGCCCTGACGGTCGCCGCGTTCGCGCTCGTGCTGCTGTGGCGGGTCCGCGCGCGGCGCTGGACGACGGCCACCCCGTACGACGCGGCGCTCACAGCCGTCCTGCTGTTCACCGTGACGAGCCGGGTGATCAGCCCCCAGTACATGGTGTGGCTGCTGGGCCTCGCCGCCGTCTGCCTGACCTCACGGCACACCACACAGCGCCCGGTCGCCGCGCTGATCGTGGCGGCGACGGCGGTCAGTTCGGTGGTGTACCCGGGGCTGTACGGCGACGTGGTGGACAGCACCTGGACGGGCTGCCTGCTGATGCTCGTGCGCAACGGCCTGCTGGCCACGGCGGCGGGGGTGTCGTTCGTACGGCTGTGGCGGTCGGGCCTGCCCGCGGCCGCCCCGCGCCGCGCCGCGCCGGCCGGGCGGGAGCGGGGCGCACACCGGATTCCCGCCGGGCCCCGAACGAGACAGTGACCGTCTCCTGACGGAGAATTACCCGCAATACCTACGATTCCGACACATGGATCACATGAACCCTCACGAGGCGAAGGTCGGCGTCGTCGTCATCGGGTACGACGACGCCGCCCATGTGGCGGACGCCGTGCGCTCGGCGCTCGCCCAGGGTCCGGCCGTGCGCGAGGTGATCGCCGTGGACGACCGCTCGACGGACGGCAGCCCCGCGCTCCTCGACGCGCTCGCCGAGGGGGAACCGCGCCTGCGGGTGATCCACCGGCCGGCCAACAGCGGCGGCTGCGGCAGCCCCCGCAACGACGGCATCGACGCCGCCACGGCCCCGTACCTGATGTTCCTGGACAGCGACGACGTCCTGCCTCCCGGCGCGGTGGACGCGCTGCTCGCCGCCGCCGAGAAACACCACGTCCAGGTCGCGGCCGGGCTGTGCGTGCGCCGCGAACTGCCCTCGGGCCGCGAGGTCCCCTGGGAACGCGCGCTCTACGCCCGCCCCGCCCTGATATCCCGCCCCTCGCGCCGCCTCCGCCTCGCCCACGACACCCTCTGCGTCAACAAGCTGTACCGCACCGGCTTCCTGCGCGAACACGGCATCCGCTTCCCCGAAGGCCGCTACCCCTACGAGGACTTCGTGTTCACCGCGCGGGTGCTGGCCGCCGCGCCGCGCATCGCGCTGATCCCCGACACGGTGTACATCTGGCACGTGCGGCGCACCGCGGAGCGCCTGTCCATCTCGCTCGACCGCGCCGGCATCGGCAACTGGCGGGCACGGACCGAGGCGAACCGGGCGGCGTACGAGATCCTGCTGAGCGCCGGGGAGAAGCAGCTCGCGCGGGCCGTGCACGCCAAGTTCCTCGACCACGAGCTGCGGATGTACACGCGCGAACTGGAACTGCGCGCTCCCGCCTACCGCAGCGCCTGGTGGGACCTCACGCGGGCGTACCTGTCGACGTTCGACGCGGCCGACCTCACCGTCAATCCGGCCGCCCCCGGCCGCCTCGTCGCCCGCGTGATCCTCGCCTGCCCCGCCCCGCGCGACCTGCCCCGCCTGAGGGAACTCGCGGCCCGACCGGCCCGGCTGCTCCCGCCCTACGCCCTCGACGGCGACGGCACCCCCGTGTGGTCCGCCGACCTGCCCGAGGTGACCCTGGAGCACTTCCTGGGCCGGCCCGCCCACCTGCTGCCCGCCGCCGTCGACGCGGAACTGCGCCCCCGCGTGCGGGGCACCCGGCTGCGGCTGCGCCTGCACGAGCTGTACGGGCGGATGGCCGCGGCCGGCCCCGCCTCGGTGGACCTGGAGTTCGTCCACCGGGAGGAGGGGCGGGTGGGCCTGAGCGGCACGGCGGCCCTGGTCGCCGACCGGCACGGCGACTCCTGGTGCGCGGAGACGCCCGTGGAGCTGTCGGCGCTGGGCGCGGGCACCTGGGATCTGCGCCTGGCCGTGCGCTTTCACGACGGTACGAGCCGGGTGGTGTCGGCGCACGCGCTCGGCGGCCCCGGTCTGCTGCGCCGCCGCGCGGTCGCGGACGCTCACCACGGTGTTCTCCTCGCGCAGCCGTACCGGACGCACGCGGGGGCACTGGGTCTGCGGACGGCGTCCGGTTGGCGAGGAATGACCGGGGTGGTGTCCCGAAGGCTCCGTCGCCTGCTTCACTGATACGCGGACGCGGAGACGCGAGGCGCGGACGCCGACACCGTCACGCGGGACCGCCCTCTCCCCGGCCGCAGGCACACGGTCCGGCAGCACGGACCCACTCACGAGGGGAACGGCCTCACATGACCTGGCTGATCACCGGCGGCGCCGGCTACATCGGAGCGCACGTCGTCCGCGCGCTGCGCGAGGCGGGCGAACAGGCCGTGGTGTACGACGACCTGTCCACGGGGATCGCGGAGCGGGTGCCGTCGGACGTTCCGCTGGTGACCGGCTCGACCCTGGACGGCGACCTGCTGGCCCGGACGCTCACGGAGCACTCCGTCACCGGTGTCGTCCACCTGGCGGCGAAGAAGCAGGTCGGCGAGTCCGTGGAGCTGCCCCTGCACTACTACCGGGAGAACGTCGAGGGCCTGCGCGTCCTGCTGGAGGCGGTGACCGCGGCCTCGGTGACCGCGTTCGTCTTCTCGTCCTCGGCCGCGGTGTACGGGATGCCGGACGTGGATCTGGTGACGGAGGAGACACCGTGCGCGCCGCTGAGCCCGTACGGAGAGACGAAGCTGGCGGGCGAGTGGCTCGTGCGCGCGACCGGCCGCGCGACGGGTCTGTCCACGGCCTGTCTGCGCTACTTCAACGTGGCTGGCGCGGCGGCCCCCGAACTGGCCGACGTGGGGGTCTTCAACCTCGTCCCCATGGTCTTCGAGAAGCTGACGGACGGCTCCCCGCCGCGCGTCTTCGGCGACGACTACCCGACGCCGGACGGCACCTGCGTGCGCGACTACATCCACGTGGTCGACCTGGCCGAGGCGCATGTGGCCGCGGCCCGCGCCCTCCGGTCCTCCCCCGGCACCGGCCTGACCCTCAACATCGGCCGCGGCGAGGGTGTTTCGGTGCGCGAGATGATCGACCGCATCAACGCGCTCACCGGCCACGCCCGCCCCCCGGTCACCACCCCACGCCGCCCCGGCGACCCGGCCCGCGTCGTCGCCTCCGCCGACCGCATCGCCGGCGAACTGGGCTGGAAGGCCCGCCACGACGTCGACGACATGATCACCTCGGCCTGGTCCGGCTGGCTCCACCACCACCCGAGCGCCGGCCGCATCTAGTTCCCCCTGCCCGAGCTCCCCCACCAGCCACCAGTCCCCCTCCGAACTCCGCCTCCCGACAGCCTCCTCGACAACCGCCCCGGAACAGCCACCTTCGACCGTGCCTCCGGGAGGGCATGGCGATCCCCCGCGAACTGATCGCGTCGCTCTGTTCGGACCGGTGCTGTCGGCGGCCGCGCTCACGGAGCTCGCGCTCCGGTTGCCCGGGGAACGGACCCTGCAGGCCTGACCGGGCGCAGGCGGGTCAGAGTGCCTTGAGTGCCGCCGCCGTGGCCCGGGCCAGGCTGGCCAGGTAGCCCTTCGGGACCTTGGGGCCGCGGACGACCACCGCGCGCCAGTACAGCGGGCCCGACATCAGGTCCAGCGCGAGTTCGACGTCGACGCCCTCCCGGATCTCGCCCCTCGCGACGGCCGACGCGACGATCCCGCTCGCCACCGACTGCTGGCCCTCCCGCAGCGCCGCCTGCATGGCGTCCGCGATCTCGGGGTTGCGGGCCGCCTCCGCCTGGAGGTCGGGGATGATCTGGCCGGCCACCGGGTGCCGCAGGGCGCGCGAGGTGACCTCGTACAGCAGCCGCAGGTCGCCCTCGAGAGAACCCGTGTCCGGCGCGGGAAGCCCCTGGACCGCGATCGCCGAGACCAGGTCGAGCACGAGATGGAGCTTGGAGCGCCAGCGCCGGTACACCGCGGTCTTGCCGACGCCCGCACGGCGGGCGATGCCCTCGATGGACATCCTGGCGTAGCCGACGGAGGCGAGTTCCTCGAAGACGGCGGCGCGGATCGCCTCGGTGACGTCCTCGCGCAGGACGGCCGCACCGGCGGGAGCCCGGCGCCGCCGGGGCTTCCCGTCGGCAGGCGCGGGCGTGGCGGCACTCGCGGCTGTGTCGGCGTTCGTCGTCATACAGACCAGCATAGGGCGTTACGACGATACGGTTGCGTTCCGACGTCGACTGGGCCTACTCTCGCGTTACGACGATACGGTCCCGTTCCGACGTAAGAAAACGGCAGGAAAACCCGTCGGAAAGGTTTCGGGGCCGACCGCACCCCCACCCCCCGAGCGAAAGCAACGGATGTGAGCCAGGTCCTCAACACACCGCCCCCGGCAACGTCACCGGTCGCCCCCGCCGACGACGCCGCGGCCCTCGCCGCCCGGTACGGCCTCACCGTCAGCGGCGCGCGCCCGAGCCTGTCCGCGTACGTCCGCCAGTTGTGGGCACGGCGCCACTTCATCACCGCCTTCGCCACCGCCAAGCTCACCTCGCAGTACAGCCAGGCCAAGCTGGGCCAGGTGTGGCAGGTGATGACCCCGCTGCTGAACGCGGCGGTCTACTACTTCATCTTCGGCATCCTGCTCGGCACCAAGCACGGCGTGCCGGACTACGTCCCGTTCCTGGTCACCGGCGTCTTCGTCTGGACCTTCACCCAGAGCTCGATCATGGCGGGCACCCGGGCGATCTCCGGCAACCTCGGCCTGGTCCGCGCCCTGCACTTCCCGCGCGCCGCGCTGCCGGTGTCGTTCGCCCTCCAGCAGCTCCAGCAACTGCTGTTCTCCATGGCCGCGCTGGTCGTCATCCTGCTGTGCTTCGGCGTCCCGGTGAGCGTCTCGTGGCTGCTCGCGGTGCCCGTGCTGGTGCTCCAGTTCATGTTCAACGCGGGTGTCGCGATGATCGTGGCCCGGATGGGCGCCAAGACGCCGGACATCGCGCAGCTCATGCCCTTCCTGCTGCGGACCTGGATGTACGTCTCGGGTGTCATGTGGAGCATCGACAAGGTGCTCAGCAACAACAAGCTGCCGCACTGGGCGATGGCCCTGCTGGAGAGCAACCCGGCGGCCGTCTACATCGACCTGATGCGCTTCGCGCTGATCGACAGCTTCCACGCGCACCAGCTGCCCCACCATGTCTGGGCGCTCGCCGTGGGCTGGGCGCTGGTCGCCGGCGTCGGCGGCTTCATCTACTTCTGGAAGGCTGAGGAGACGTACGGCCGTGGCTGACATCATCGCGCAGGACACCCAGCCGCAGGACGCCGTGAGCGCGGCCGCAGCCGCCCCCGCGGCCGACGCCGAGCGCATCCCGACCGTCGTCGCGGACCGCGTCGACATCGTGTACCGCGTCAACGGCACCGGCACCGGACGGGGCAGCGCCACCGCCGCGCTCAACCGCATCCTGCGCCGCAAGCAGTCCGAGAAGGCGTCGGGCGTCCGCAAGGTCCACGCGGTCAAGTGCGTCTCGTTCACCGCCTACCGCGGCGAGGCCATCGGCCTGATCGGCACCAACGGCTCCGGCAAGTCCACGCTGCTCAAGGCGGTCGCCGGCCTGCTCCCGGTGGAGAACGGCAAGATCTACACCGACGGCCAGCCCTCGCTGCTCGGCGTGAACGCGGCCCTGATGAACGACCTCACCGGCGAGCGGAACGTCTACCTCGGCGGCCTCGCCATGGGCATGTCCCGTGATCAGGTCAGGGAGCGCTACCAGGAGATCGTCGACTTCTCGGGCATCAACGAGAAGGGCGACTTCATCACCCTGCCGATGCGGACGTACTCCTCCGGCATGGCGGCCCGGCTGCGCTTCTCGATCGCGGCGGCCAAGGACCACGACGTGCTGATGATCGACGAGGCCCTCGCGACCGGAGACCGCTCCTTCCAGAAGCGGTCCGAGGCGCGCATCCGCGAGCTGCGCAAGAGCGCGGGCACGGTGTTCCTGGTCAGCCACAACAACAAGTCGATCCGCGACACCTGCGACCGCGTGCTGTGGCTGGAGCGTGGCGAGCTGCGCATGGACGGTCCGACCGCGGACGTCCTCAAGGAGTACGAGAAGTTCACGGGCAAGTAGGCACCGGCACAAGGGTGCGTACGCACGTGCCGCGTGAGCGGTGACCGGGGCGGGGCCGTCGACGGCCCCGCCCCGGTCCTCGTACGCACCCCCGCGAGCCCGGCGCTCCGGGACGCTCGGCGGTCCGGGACGCTCGGCGGTCCGGGACGCTCGATGATCCGGGACGCTCGCCCCGGCAGACACTCGGCGCCCCGGACCGCTCAGCGCTCCAGGAACGCGAACAGTTCCTCCCACCTGCGGACGACCTCGTCCGTGGCGAAGCGCCGGATGTTCACGCGCGCCGCCTCGCCCATGGAGTCCCGCAGCGCCTTGTCGGACATCAGCGTGTCGAGCCGGCGGGCCAGTTCACCGGTGTTGCCGAGGGTGGCCAGCAGACCGTCCTCGCCGTCCCGGACGATCTCGCGGACGCCCGGCGCGCAGTCGAAGGCGGCGCACGGCAGACCGGCGGCCATCGCCTCCATGAGGGCGAGCGGAAAGCCCTCGCCGCGCGAGGAGAGCACGAAGACCGAGCCGCCGCGCAGCGCGCCGGGGACATCGCTCGTCCGTCCCATCCAGTCGACCGAGTCGTCGAGCCCGAGCGAGGCGCACTGCTTCCTCAGGATCTCCTCGTCCTCGTCCTCGCCCGAGCCGTAGACGCGCAGCCGCCAGTCGGGGTGGAGCGGGGCGACCTCGGCCCAGGCGTCGAGAAGCATGTCGATGCCCTTCTGGTCGTGCAGCCGGCCCACGCTGACGACGGCGTTCCCGGTGCGCGGCGAGGGCACCTCGGGCAGGAACGGCAGGGGGTTCGGCATGAAGGAGGCGTTGTTCATGCCCTGCCCGATCCACAGGTCGGCGTCCTCACGGGTGAGCGCGAGCATCCGGTCGACGTCCTGGTAGTACTTCAGGACCCGCCTGAAGCGCGAGGTCGTCCGGCAGTACTCGAAGGACTCGTGGCTCATCCCGATGACGGTCAGCCCGCCGGTGTCGGCGAGCTCCACCCATTCCATGGCCCACACCTGGGTGACGATCACGACCGCACCGGGGCGCGCGGCCCGGAACAGCGCGGTCAGTTCGGCGGCCTTCTCCCGCATGCCCGCCGCCCGCTCGGCACGCACTCTCCGCCCGGCGACGTCGAGCCGCCCCCCGAGGCCGCGCGCCGGTCCGACCCGGGGCGGGTGGATGTCGTACAACGTCGTGGTGGGGTACGGGAGTTCGCCCAGTTCCTGGGGAACCGCGGGCCCGGTCACGCCCACCACGTGCACGCGGTGACCGCGCTCGGTGAAGAGTCGGGCCATCTGGTGCGACCAGGTCGTCACCCCGCCCAGTTCGTCGACGCTGTTGGAGACGAAGAAGATGTCCCGCTGCGCAGGGCCGGTCATCCACGCCTCCAGTGCCCGAAGAACTGGTCGACGACGCTCCGGGCCGCCGTTCCCTTGTCGTACTCGCCGAAGTCGGCGAGGAACTGCTCGCGCCGGGGCGCGTACTTGACGCTCTGTTCCTCCAGCGAGCCGAGCACCGTGTGCAGTTCGTCCTCGGTCCGCACCACGGGTCCCGGTGCCCGCTCCAGCAGGTCGAAGTAGGTTCCGCGGTCCTCGTGCACGTACGCGTCGTAGTCGTACGCGAAGAAGAACATCGGGCGGTCGAGGAGGGCGTAGTCGAACATCACGGACGAGTAGTCGGTGATCAGCCCGTCGGCGAGGGCGAGCAGCGGGGTCATGTCGTGGTGGGCGGTGACGTCGACGACCCGGCCGCGCACGGACGGCGGGAGCACGACGTGGTTCAGGTAGTGGGAGCGGACCAGGAGGACGTAGCGGTCGCCGAAGGTGTCGGCGAAGCGCTCGACGTCGAAGGGCAGCTCGAACCGCTTCTGTCCGTTGCCGCGGCGGCGGAAGGTCGGGGCGTAGAGGAGGATCTGCCGGTCCTCGGGGATGCCCAACTCCGCTGCCAGCGGGCCGCGTTCGCGCCCGTCACCGGCCGTCTCCCGCTGTCTGGCCCGCACGAGCGCGTCGTTGCGCGGATACCCGACCCGCAGCAGGGTCCGTTCCTGGAGCCGGAACGCCCGCGCGAGGGTGCGCACATCGTGCTCGGAGCGAATGAGGAAGCGGTCGAAGCGGTCCAGTGTCTTCTGCTGTTCGGCCTGCGCCTCACGGGACTTGAGCTTCCATTCGGCCTCGTCGAAGCCCATCCGTTTGAGTGCGGAACCGTGCCACGTCTGGAGGTACGTCGTGCCCGGCCGCTTGGTCAGCTTCAGCGGGTAGCTCTGGTTGTCGACCCAGAACTCGGCCTGTGCCAGGGCCCTGAGATACGGCAGCGACCAGCGGCGTACGAGGGTGGCGTCGTCCGGGAAGCCGTCCTGGCTGCCGCTGTAGGCCCAGACCGGCTCGAACTCCAGCCCCTGGCGGCGCATCTCCTCGTAGATCGCCCGGGGGCTGTCGCTGTACTGGCGGCCCAGGTGGCTCTCGAAGACGACGAGCCCGGTGCGGACGGGCAGCCGGCTGAACACCTCGTGGTAGAGACGGATCTTGGTCTCGCCGGAGGTGAGTTCCCTGCGCAGCGAACGGGCCTTGCGGTAGCCGGTCTTGGCGAGCATGCCGGCCCGGCCGTGCACACCGCGCTGCACGACGACGTTGGCCTTCTTGTCGGGGACCAGCCGGAAGGACAGATGTCCGCGCGAGGAGACGACCGGTTCCATGCGGTCGGCGACGAGCCGGGTGAGCCGGGGCCGGACGGGTACCTGCCCGGTGACCAGACCGGGTTCGGCCGCGGTGAGCCTCGTGCCGGTGCGCACGCCGTCGACGTCGAGGTGGAGCCGTACGTCCCACACGGCGTCCACGATGCCCAGCGGCCGTACGGCCATCAGGTTCGCCGCGCCCTCCCAGGCGATGGTCCCGCCCTCGTGCCACACGTTCCGTACGGGGAAGCGGAAGGTCTGGAAGCGCACTCCGGGGCGGCGGGCGTAGAACTCCAGCTCGCCGGCGAGCCGGGCGCCGGGCGGAATCACCCCGAGCGGGTTGGTGACGCGCCCGGCCAGCCGGACGGTCGCGCCGGTGCTCTCGTACGAGGTCAGCGCGTTGCGCAGGAACATCCGGTCGACCGGCTTGATGTGGTGGCCGAGGTCGGTGACGTCCAGGACGTGCCGGCCGAAGGGGTCGTCGAGATGCTCGGCGCACCAGTAGACGCGCCCGTCGCGCTCGACGAGCGGCGAGGAGATCTTGTCGCGGTTGGTGAGGGTGTCCACGGCGGGCAGCAGGTTGTCCCAGTCGCTCACCTGGAGGAGATAGGCGCAGACGGCCTGGATGGGTTCGGCCTCGTCGAAGGCGGCGCGGTCGATCGACTCCAGGTACCGCCGGGCGATCGCCGCGAACTCCTCACGGAAGGCGGCGTCGCGGAAGGGCAGTTCGCGCAGGTGCAGCACGAGGTCGTGCTTGAGGAACTTGACGTCCTTGGCGAACTTCAGCTCCAGGAGCCCCTTGTCCGCGAGGAGTTGGTCGACCCTGCGGTGGATCTCCATGCGGTGCGTGAAGTTGGCGATCTCGTCGCGCCGGTTGCTGATGGACTTCGCCTCCGCCTTGTCGGCGACCCTCCAGTCGTACACCCGGTTGGGGATGAGGGTGATGCGGCGGGCGGTGGCGTAGGCCTGGGCAGAGAAGAGCAGGTCCTCGTAGTGGATGCCGACCGGGAAGCGCAGCCCCTCGTCGAGCAGGAACCGTCTGCGGTAGCACTTGTTGGTCGACAGGGTGTCGAAGACCAGCAGGTCGGGCAGTTCGGAGATCGACTCCAGGGTCCGGGTGCGCCCGTACAGCCAGGGGTACCACTTGACCTCCTTGCGGGTGCGCGCGTCGACGTGCACGCGCACGCACAGGCCCGAGACCAGGTCGGCGCCGGTGGCCTCGGCGGCCTCCAGCATGTTGCGGCACGCGTTGCGCTCCAGGACGTCGTCGCTGTCGAGGAAGAGCACGTAGGTGCCGCGGGCCTCGGTGATGCCGCGGTTGCGGGGGGCGCCGCAGCCGCCGCTGTTCTCGGGCAGCCGGCAGGCGCGGACCCGGCCGGGGTGCGCCGCGGCCAGTCCCCGTGCCACCTCGTACGAGCCGTCGGTGCTCCGGTCGTCGACGACGATCACCTCGACGTCGTGCAGCGTCTGGTCCAGGACGGAGCGGACGGCCGTGGGCAGCCGGGCCGCGTCGTTGTAGACGATGACGACCACGGAGACGGCGGGCTCCCCCGGCCCGGACCTGGCGCCTCCGGCCGGGGAGGCCGCGGACTCCGTCCCGTGCTCCGCGGGTTCTGCCCCGCGCTCGGCTGGTTCTGCCCCGCGCCCGGCGGATTCCGTCCCGTCTCCGGCGGATTCTGCCCCCTGCTTGGCGGACGAGTGAGGTTGATCCACATTCATCCTATTAATCGTAGACACCCTGGCCCCCTTTGGGGCGTTATCGGCCGTTCCTCGCGTGTTGGAACACCCACGTCCGGTACACCACGAAGCGGAACGCCGAGGCCAGGACGATCGACAGGGCCTTGGCGATGTTCGAGCCGAGCGGTCCGCTCATCCCCAGGCCGTGGTAGCCGGCATAGAACAGCACGCTCTCCATGGCGACACCGAGCCCGCTGAACGCGAAGAAGAGAGCGATCTGGCGCCGCGTGCGCGAGGCCCGGTCCCGGTAGGCGAAGTAGCGGAAGCCGAGGTAGTTCGTCCCCATGGCGACACAGCTGGCGACCACCGTGGCGGCCATCGGAGCCCACGTCAGACCGTGCAGCGCCAGGTTGAAGAAGAGGATGTTGACGGCGACCCCACTGCCGCCGACGACGGCGAACCGGGCCACCTCCAGGACGATCCGGCGGACCCTCGGGACGCTCGGGACAGGACGGGGGCGGACGACGGGCAGGGTCGCGACGGGCGCAGGGCGCTCGGAGAGATGCACTGTCACGGGTCCGGAACCTCCACAGGTCTGTCCGTCGGTCGAGCCCACCCTAAGCTAAATGTCCTATTTACCAGGTATAGGTAAATCGCGAGCCGAAATTTCGTCGGAGAAGCACCTGAGACAGGCAAGAAAGCCGGGGCGCGCCTCTCGCACACGAAAACGGGGGCGCCCCGAGCCGTCACCGGCTCGGGGCGCCCCCGTTCGCGTACCGCTCAGGAATGCGAGCGCAGCAGGGTCCGCATCGTCCGCATCGCCACCGACAGGTTGGCGAGGTCGAACGAGTCCGAGCCCTGGATCTCGTCCAGGGTGGTGCGGGCCCGCCCGAGGATCGCCGCGTTCTTCTCCTCCCAGGCCTCGAAGCGCTGCTCGGGAGTGGAGGCCCCGTTGCCCACCGCCAGGACGTCGGCGGTCAGCGCCGCGTGGGCCGCGTACAAGTCCTCGCGGATCGACGCGCGGGCCATGGACTGCCAGCGGTCGGCACGCGGCAGCTCGATGATGCGGTCCATGAGCTGGGTGATGCCGAGACGGTCGGCGAGGTCGTAGTAGACCTCGGCGACGGCCATCGGGTCCTGGCCCGTGCGGTCGGCCACCGAGACGATGTCCAGCGCCGGGAAGGCGGAGGAGAACCCGGCCACGCGGGTGGCGAGTTCGTCCGGCACGCCGGCGTCCGACAGCTCGTCGTAGATCTGCTGGTACCACTCCAGATCCGCGCCGCGGACCAGCTTGGGCAGCTCCGACCACACCTGCTCGACGCCGTCGGTGAAGAAGCTGATCGTCTCGGCGAGCTGGAGCGGCTGCGGCCGGTTGTTGAGCAGCCAGCGGGTGCCGCGCTCGACGAGACGGCGCGAGTGCAGCCGGATCCGGGTCTGCACGTCGGCGGCGACGACATTGTCGAGCGCCTCCACCGCGTCCCACACCGCGCTGGAGTTGAAGATCGCGCGGGCCGCGGTCTGCGCCCGGACGATCTCCTCCAGCGAGGCACCCGTCTCCTCGCGCAGACGGTGCAGGAAGCTCGTACCGCCCGTGTTGACCGTGTCGTTGACCAGGACGGTCGTCACGATCTCGCGGCTCAGCGCGTGCCCCTCGATCTGCTCGCGGAACTGGTCGCGCAGCGCCGTCGGGAAGTAGGCGAGCAGCAGGCTCTGAAGGTACGGGTCGTCGGGCAGTGAGGTGGCGAGCAGCTCGACGGAGACCGTGATCTTCGTGTACGCGAGCAGGACCGCCGTCTCGGGACCGGTCAGACCCTGGCCGGCGTTGAGCCGCTCGCGGATCTGACGCTCGGTGGGCAGGAACTCCAGGGCCCGGTCGAGGTACCCCTCGCGGACCAGATGACGGAGGAACCGCTGCTGGGCGTGGAGCATGCTCGGGGACTGGGCCAGCGCGTTGGCGATCGCCGTGTTCTGCGCGTAGTTGTTGCGCAGTACCAGGGCGCCGACCTCGTCGGTCATCTCCGCGAGCAGCTTGTTGCGCTGCTTGACGGTCAGATCGCCGTTGGCCACCACCGCGTTGAGCAGGATCTTGATGTTCACCTCGTGGTCGGAGGTGTCCACGCCCGCGCTGTTGTCGATGGCGTCCGTGTTGATCTTGCCGCCGTGCTGGGCGAACTCGATCCGGCCGAGCTGGGTCAGACCCAGGTTGCCGCCCTCGCCGACGACCTTGACGCGCAGGTCGGCGCCGTCGACGCGGATCGCGTCGTTGGCCTTGTCGCCGACCTCGGCGTGCGACTCGGCGGACGACTTCACGTACGTGCCGATGCCGCCGTTCCACAGCAGGTCGACGGGCGCCTGGAGGATCGCCCGCATCAGGTCGGCCGGCGTCATCTTCGCGACGTTCGACTCGATGCCGAGGGCCTCGCGGATGTGCGCGTTGACCGGGATGGCCTTGGCGCTGCGCGGGAAGACGCCGCCACCGGCAGAGATCAGCTCGGTGTCGTAGTCGGCCCACGAGGAGCGCGGCAGCTCGAAGAGGCGGCGGCGCTCGGCGTAGGAGGTCTCCGCGTCCGGGTTCGGGTCGATGAAGATGTGCCGGTGGTCGAACGCGGCGACCAGGCGGATGTGCTCGGAGAGCAGCATGCCGTTGCCGAACACGTCGCCGGACATGTCGCCGACGCCGACCACGGTGAAGTCCTGCGTCTGGGTGTTGACGCCGAGCTCCCGGAAGTGCCGCTTCACGGACTCCCAGGCACCGCGGGCGGTGATGCCCATCTTCTTGTGGTCGTACCCGGCGGAGCCGCCGGAGGCGAAGGCGTCGCCGAGCCAGAAGTCGTAGCTCTCCGCGACCTCGTTGGCGATGTCCGAGAACGTCGCCGTGCCCTTGTCGGCGGCGACCACGAGGTACGTGTCGTCCTCGTCGTGCCGCACGACGTCGGCGGGCGGGACGATCTCGCCGGCCACCATGTTGTCGGTGATGTCGAGCAGCGCGGAGATGAAGGTCCGGTAGCTGCGGATGCCCTCGGCCATCCACGCGTCGCGGTCCACGGACGGGTCGGGAAGCTGCTTGGCGACGAAGCCGCCCTTGGCGCCCACCGGCACGATGACGGTGTTCTTCACCATCTGCGCCTTGACCAGGCCGAGGATCTCCGTACGGAAGTCCTCGCGCCGGTCGGACCAGCGCAGACCACCGCGCGCGACCTTGCCGAAGCGCAGGTGCACACCCTCGACGCGCGGCGAGTACACCCAGATCTCGAACGCCGGGCGCGGCGCCGGGAGGTCCGGGATGGCCGTCGGGTCGAACTTCATGGAGACGTACTCGTGCGGCGTACCGCCGGCCGTCTGCTGGAAGAAGTTCGTGCGCAGGGTCGCCTTGATCAGGTGGAGGAAGGACCGCAGGATCCGGTCCTCGTCCAGCGAGGCGACCTGGTCGAGGGCCGCTTCCAGCTCCTCCAGCAGGGCGTCGGTCAGCTCGACACCGGCGCGCTGGCGCTCCGGCGACATCCGCGCCTCGAACAGCGAGACCAGCAGCCGGGTGGTGTGGACGTTGTTGCGGAGGGTGTCCTCCATGTAGTCCTGGCTGAAGGTGGAACCGGCCTGACGCAGGTACTTCGCGTAGGCGCGCAGCACCATCGACTGCCGCCAGGTGAGCCCGGCGCTCAGCACGAGGGCGTTGAAGCCGTCGTTCTCGGCCTGTCCGGTCCAGGTGGCGGCGAAGGCCTCCTGGAACCGCTCGCGGCCGTCGTCGCCGAGGTGGTCGCCGTTGCCGTTGAGGGACTTGGGCAGGCGCAGCCCGAAGTCGTAGATCCACGCCGTCGTACGGTCCGAGCAGCGCAGTTCGTACGGCCGCTCGTCGGTGACCTCGACGCCCATGCGGTTCAGGGCCGGCAGGACCGCGGACAGCGAGACCTGCTCGCCGGTGCGGTAGATCTTGAAGCGGCGCTCGCCGGGCACCGCGCCCACGGGCTCGTACAGGCTGAGCGCGAAGTCCTTGCTCGTTTCCTGTCCGAGTGCCTGGAGGTGGACCAGGTCGGCGACGGCCGAGCGCGGGGAGTGGTCGGCCTTGTAGCCCTCGGGGAAGGCGTTGCCGTACCGGCGCAGCAGCTCGGCGGCGCGCTCCTCGCCGCACTCGGCGGTCAGAGCCTCCGCGAAGCCGTCGGCCCAGGAGCGGGCGGCCTCGACGAGGCGCGCCTCGATGCGCTCCTTGTCGGAGTCGGAGAGCTGCGGCAGCTCGGTGCCGGGCTCGACCCGGACCACGAAGTGCAGCCGGGACAGGATCGACTCGGTGTTCCAGGCCGTGAAGTCGACGCTGGTGCCGTTGAGCTCTTCCTTGAGGATGTCGATGATCCGCAGGCGCACACCGGTGGTGTAGCGGTCGCGCGGGAGGTAGACGAGGGCCGAGTAGTAGCGCCCGTACTCGTCCTGGCGCAGGTAGAGCCGCAGGCGGCGGCGCTCCTGGAGGTACAGGACGGACGTGACGATCGCCCGGAGCTCGTCGGCGGGGGTCTGGAACAGCTCGTCGCGCGGGTAGGTCTCCAGGATCTGGAGCAGGTCGCGGCCGTCGTGGCTGTTGGGCGAGAACCCGGCGCCGCGCAGAACCTCGTCGACCTTGCGGCGGACGACGGGCACCCGGCGCACGGACTCGGTGTAGGCGGCGGAGGAGAACAGGCCCAGGAAGCGGCGCTCCCCGATGACCTCGCCGTTCTCGTCGAACTTCTTGACCCCGACGTAGTCCAGGTACGACGGGCGGTGCACGGTGGCGCGGCTGTTCGCCTTGGTCAGGATCAGCAGCTTGTGCTCGCGGGCCTTGGCCCGGGCGTCGGCGGGCAGCCGCTCGAAGGACGGGCTGACCGGGTGGCTGTCCTCGCCGTGCTGCGGGTCGGAGCGCAGGATGCCGAGCCCGGTGCCGGGGACGGCGGCCAGCGAGTCGTCCTCGCGGAGCTGGTACTCGCGGTACCCGAGGAAGGTGAAGTGGTCGCCGGAGAGCCAGCGCAGCAGTTCGCGGGCCTCCTCGACCTCCTGGTCGCGCAGATCGTCGGCGGTGGGCTCCTTGGGGAGCTCCTCCGCGATCCGCAGCGCCGCGTCGCGCATCTTCTCCCAGTCCTCGACGGCCTCACGGACGTCGGACAGGACGCGCAGCAGATCGGTGGTGATCTGCTTCAGGTCGGCGCGGTCGGTCTCCCGGTCGATCTCGACGTGGATCCAGGACTCGACGTGCGCGTCGTGCGGGAGGTCCTCGGCGGAGGGCCGCGTGGGCAGCACCTCGATGAGCTTGCCGGTGAGGTCGCGCCGTACGACGAACTGCGGATGGATGACGACGTGGATGCCGCGTCCCTGCCGGGACAGTTCGTTGGTCACCGAGTCGACGAGGAAGGGCATGTCGTCCGTGACCACCTCGACGACGGAGTGGCTGCAGGTCCAGCCGTTCTCCTCGACGGTGGGCGTGTGCACGCGCACGTTGGCCTTGCCCTGCGGGCGGTTCTCGGCCAGTCGGTAGTGGGAGAAGGCCGCTCCGAAGACGTCGACCGGGTCGCGGTCGGTGAGGTCCTCCGGGGCCGTGTGCAGGTAGTAGCGCTGGAGGAACGCGAGCACGGTGTCCCGGTCGGGGGTGCCCTCGCCCGTCGTCCCAGTCGGTAGGTGCCCCCCGACCGGGCTGTTCTCAGCTACCCGGGCGGCCCTTTCGAGCAGCTCGGCCTTGGCTTCGTCCAGCTTGGTCTGCATTGTCCTCTGGCTCCTGTCGCGCGCCGTTGCGTGACGTTGAAGGAAATACGGTCTCGTCGCTTCCGACGCAACGCCGCGACGCGGGGTGTCCGGTCTGGTTCGACGCTATGCCGCAAGGGGAGACGGGCGGAGGGGTAACGGTCATTCTGGACCGCCCCGGAGGGTGTGACGCCGCTCTCGGCGACGTCCGTTCCCCGGGTGCCGTCGACGTACGGAGTGCGTTGCCGCCGGCGCTCGCCGCGTTTCCGCTCGCGCCCACGGCCGTCGCCGTGATCCCGTCCCGCCCGTGAAGATCAGCGATTGACGCCCGGTCACGGATGTCGTCCGTGCGTTCCGGGCGCGGGGCAGGGGCGACGATGCCCCCGCGAGATATCGCGCTGATCACGCCACCAGGCTATCGCCCCCGACCGGGGAGTCGTCATGAGCCGTATGTGTACAAAAGCAGGGGGGCAACTTTGACACTATGCACAGGGGCGGAGAGGGCGACGGCATGCAGTGCGGGCCGACTGCGGGCTACCGTCGTCCTACGGACCGTGTTCTGCCCCTTGGCAAGCACCTCCCCCGGAGACAGGTTGGCAGGGACGGCGAACGCGACGCGCAGGACGGCCGACGGGAGCGCAGCACCATGGCAGCGAAGATCCTCATTGTCACCGGCGACGCGGCGGAGTCGCTGGAAGTCCTCTACCCCTATCAGCGTCTGCGCGAGGAGGGGTACGAGGTCCACATCGCGGCCCCCACCCGCAAGAAGCTGCAGTTCGTGGTCCACGACTTCGAGCCCGGCTTCGACACGTACACCGAGAAGCCCGGCTACACCTGGCCCGCGGACCTGGCCTTCGCGGAGGTCGACCCCGGCGCGTACGTCGCCCTCGTCATTCCCGGCGGGCGGGCCCCGGAGTACCTCCGCAACGACCTCGAACTCCGCAAGATCCTGAAGTCGTTCTTCGACGCGGACAAACCTGTGGCCCAGATCTGTCACGGCCCCCTGCTGACCGCGTCCGTGGACAGCCTGAGCGGGCGCCGCGTCACGGCCTATCCCGCGCTGGAGCTCGACATGCAGGCGGCGGGCGCGACCTTCCAGGACGCTGAGGCCGTCGTCGACGGCACCCTGGTCTCCGCCCGCGCCTGGCCGGACCACTCCGCCTGGATGCGCGAGTTCCTC
The DNA here is from genome assembly GCF_036226925.1 of Streptomyces sp. NBC_00659. Taxonomy (NCBI): domain Bacteria; kingdom Bacillati; phylum Actinomycetota; class Actinomycetes; order Kitasatosporales; family Streptomycetaceae; genus Streptomyces; species Streptomyces sp. NBC_00659. Next base: position 4,033,412 of record NZ_CP109031.1, read on the forward strand.
AAGGTGCTGCGCTCGAAGGCCCCGGTGAGCTGACGCGCCGACGCGCACGGTCCGCCCTCCGGCGAGCTGCCCGGCACGGCACTCCGGCGAGCGGTCCGGGAGGCGGGCAGGGGCCTCAGGCCGCCAGCCTGCCGGCCTCCTCGACCGCCTCCTCCAGGCTGTCCACCACGGGAACGCCGGCCTCCTCCAGGCTGGCGCGGCTGTGGGAGCCCCCGGTGTAGAGGACGGCCCCGGCGCCGACATGCCGTGCGGCCGTCGCGTCGTCCACCGCGTCGCCGATCACCACCACGCGGGCCGGTTCGACACCCGCGAGGGCGCCGAGGTGGCGCACCATGTACTCGGCCTTGCTGCCGCCCGAGGGCCCGGTCCGTCCGTCGACCCGGACGAAGTGCGGCTCGATCCCGAAGCCCCGCACCAGCGGGACCAGCTCCTCGTGCCCGTACATGCTCAGGAGGGACTGGCTGCGGCCCGCCGCCTCCCACCCGGAGAGCAGCGCGGGCACTCCGGCGGTGAGCCCGCACGCTCTGCGGTGCTCGGCGTAGTACCGGTGGAAGGTGTCGTCCATGATCTGCCACTCGGTGTCCGTGGGCAGCCGGCCCATCAGCCGCTCGTAGAACCTCGGCACGGGCACGCAGTACATCGCCCGGTACCGCTCCAGGGTGATCGGCTCAAGACCCAGCTCCGCGAAGGCCGCGTTCGTCGCCCCGATGATCGCGTCATTGTCGTGGAACAGCGTGCCGTTCCAGTCCCAGACAATGTGCGCGCTTCCTTGCTTCCCCATACCGAGAAAAGTACCCGCCGCCACCGACAACACCTCATCGCGGGGCGGAGACCGGGCGGCTACTCCCCGAGTCCGACCAGGCCGGGGATCTCCTGCGTGGCGAACCACAGCAGCTCGTGGTCATCGGCCCCGTCGACGACGAACTGGGCGTCGTCGTCCCCGGCCTCGGCCGCACCCAGCGCCGCCGCGGCCGCGGTCACGTCCGTCTCGGCGTCGGTCGCGTCGACGTGCACGGCGGCCGCCTTGGCCAGGGTCACGTCCTGGGAGACCCGCACCTCGCCGAGCGCCGCGGGATCGAGCCCCCGGTCGGGGTCGGCGGCCGCGGCCCGGTCCGGAACGTCGACCGCGACCACGACCCGGCGCCGCACGGCCTGGGGATCGGCCGCCAGGAGCCGCAGCGAGGCCAGCGCGGCTCGGCTCAGCGCCGCGTACTCCAGTTCCTCGATGTCGTCGGAGAGATACCACTCGCGCAGGGCGGGCGTGACGGCGTACGCGACGAACGGTCCCGTCTCCAGCTCTCCCGTCTTGTACGCCTCGGCGAGACCGGAGAGGGTCAGGGGGACGTAGACGCGCATGGCTGGCCGCTTTCGTAGTCGGGGCTCCGAGGGTCACGCGGTGCGAGCACTCCGGGGAGGGCGGTCCCGCGCCTTGGGGAGGGCCCTCAGGATACGTGCGGGCGTCCCCTTTCGAGGTCCCGGCCGCGCCCTCCGCGGCGTCCACCCCACGCCCGCGATTCACCCGGTACTCCCCTTGGCCGCCAAGGGTTCCGCCCCTCCCCGCAATCCTGATAGGTGAACTCTCCCGAGGGCGCGGCGCGCGCCCTGCGTCCTTGCGCAGGCACCTTCCCGGCTCGTACAAGATCCCCGACACGAAAGTTACCGACCGGTATCACCGGTCCGGACGACGAGCGGGGACGACGCATGAACAAGGTGATGACCAGGACCAGGCGCCACCCGGGCACCCGCCCGCCCGGCCGTCAGGACTCCCGCCGCCCCGGCGGCGCCCCACCGCGCACCCCGGGCACGGGCACCCCCGCGAGGCGCCCGGGTGGCACCCCACCCCAGGACACGAGCCCGTCCCCCACGCCCTCCGCCGGCGCCCTGCCGCGGGGCGAGGCCGGGGCGCTCGCCACGACGGCTCACGAAACGCCCGCGGGCCCCGCTCCGCGGCCCCGCCCCACCGACGTCTTCGCCGAGCGTCTGCTGGCCGTGCTGAGCGGTGCCCGACCCGTCCACTGCATGCTGCGCCACACCGCGGGCCGGGCCTACGACGAACTGGTCAGGCTCGCCGAGCGCGGCCCCCTGCGTACCCGCGGCACGCGCCCCGTCGTCCGGGACATCGGCTACTACGTCGCGCGCCCCGGCGCCGTCGAGGCCTTCGCCCGCATCGGCGCCGGCGACCAGCTCCGCGCCATGGCCTTCCGGCTGGAGCAGGGCCCCGACCTCCGCTGGCGCTGCACCGCGATCGAGCTCGGCGGCCCCCGCACACCCCGCCCCACCGACTGAACACCACCGCCGCACCGGCATCCGGCCCATGTCACGGGCCCGGAACATGGCAGGGGCCGGACACCTGGTGTCCGGCCCCTGCCATGTCATCGGTCGCGCGCGGCGGCGGTCGCCCGCCGCCCGCGACACTCACTCACTTCTTGCGGCGGCGCACGCCACCCTTCTGCGCCTTGCGGCGCTCCGCGCGCGTGAGGCCGTCCGCCTCGGAGCGCACCGGCTCGTCGTTGGCGAAGTCGCCCTCGACGATGCCGCCCTCGCCGTCCACGGTCGGCGCGGAGAAGTGCAGCCGGTCCGGCCGCTGCGGCGCGTCAAGACCCTTGGCGCGGATCTCGGGACGCCCCGCGCCCGCGGGAACGGCTTCCTGCTTGGCCAGGGACGGCGCGGAGTCCTCGACCAGGACCTCCTCGACCTGCTGCTCGACCTGGACCTCCAGGTTGAACAGGTAGCCGACGGACTCCTCCTTGATGCCGTCCATCATGGCGCTGAACATGTCGAAGCCCTCGCGCTGGTACTCGACCAGCGGGTCCTTCTGGGCCATCGCACGCAGGCCGATGCCCTCCTGGAGATAGTCCATCTCGTAGAGGTGCTCACGCCACTTGCGGTCCAGGACCGACAGCACGACCCGGCGCTCCAGCTCACGCATGATCTCGGAGCCGAGCTGCTCCTCGCGGGCCGAGTACTGGTCGTGGATGTCGTCCTTGATGGACTCGGAGATGAACTCGGCGGTCAGACCGGCGCGGTCGCCGGCCTCCTCCTCCATCTCGTCGACGGTGACCTTCACCGGGTAGAGCTGCTTGAAGGCGCCCCACAGCCGGTCGAGGTCCCACTCCTCGGCGAAGCCCTCGGCGGTCTCGGCCTCGATGTAGGCGTCGATGGTGTCGTCCATGAAGTGCCGGATCTGATCCTGGAGGTCCTCGCCCTCCAGGACGCGGCGGCGCTCGCCGTAGATGACCTCGCGCTGCCGGTTGAGCACCTCGTCGTACTTCAGGACGTTCTTGCGGGTCTCGAAGTTCTGCTGCTCGACCTGCGACTGGGCGGACGCGATGGCACGCGTGACCATCTTGTTCTCGATCGGCACGTCGTCCGGCACGTTCGCCATCGACATCACGCGCTCGACCATCTGCGCCTTGAACAGACGCATCAGGTCGTCGCCCAGGGAGAGGTAGAAACGGGACTCACCCGGGTCGCCCTGACGGCCGGAACGACCGCGCAGCTGGTTGTCGATACGCCGCGACTCGTGGCGCTCCGTGCCGAGGACGTAGAGCCCGCCGAGGTCCTTGACCTCCTCGAACTCCGCCTTCACCGCCTTCTCGGCCCGCTCCAGGGCGGCGGGCAGGGCGTGCGCCCACTCCTCGATGTGCTCCTCGGGGTCGAGGCCGCGCTGACGCAGCTCCGCCTCGGCGAGGTCGTCGGGGTTGCCGCCGAGCTTGATGTCCGTACCACGGCCAGCCATGTTCGTGGCGACCGTGACGGCACCCCTGCGGCCGGCCTGGGCGACGATCGTCGCCTCCCGGTCGTGCTGCTTGGCGTTCAGCACCTCGTGCTGGACACCGCGCTTGGAGAGCTGCTGCGAGAGGTACTCGGACTTCTCGACCGACGTCGTACCGACGAGGATCGGCTGGCCCTTCTCGTGCTTCTCGACGATGTCGTCGACGACCGCCTCGAACTTCGCGACCTCGGTGCGGTAGATCAGGTCGGACTGGTCCTTGCGGACCATCGGCCGGTTGGTCGGGATCGGGACGACGCCGAGCTTGTAGATCTGGTGGAACTCGGCGGCCTCCGTCATCGCCGTACCGGTCATGCCGGAGAGACCGGGCATTTCCTTGTCGTTGTGGTCGTGACGCTTGTAGAGGCGGAAGAAGTTCTGGAGGGTGATCGTGGCGAGCGTCTGGTTCTCGTCCTTGATGTCCACCCCTTCCTTCGCCTCGATCGCCTGGTGCATGCCCTCGTTGTAGCGGCGGCCGGCGAGGATACGGCCGGTGTGCTCGTCGACGATCATGACTTCGCCGTCCATGACGACGTAGTCCTTGTCCTTCTTGAACAGTTCCTTGGCCTTGATGGCGTTGTTCAGGTAACCGACGAGCGGGGTGTTCACCGACTCGTAGAGGTTGTCGATGCCCAGCCAGTCCTCGACCTTGGCGACGCCGGGCTCGTGGATGGCGACGGTGCGCTTCTTCTCGTCGACCTCGTAGTCGCCGGTCTCCTCGATGCCCTTCAGGGGGTTGCCGGGCTCGCCCTTCTTCAGGCGGGTGACCAGCTTGGCGAAGTCGCCGTACCACTTGGTGGCCTGGTCGGCCGGGCCGGAGATGATCAGCGGCGTGCGGGCCTCGTCGACAAGGATCGAGTCGACCTCGTCGACGATCGCGAAGTTGTGGCCGCGCTGGACGAGCTCGTCCTGGGACCACGCCATGTTGTCGCGCAGGTAGTCGAAGCCGAACTCGTTGTTCGTGCCGTACGTGATGTCGCACGCGTACTGCTCGCGGCGCTGGGCCGGAGTCATGTTGGCGAGGATGCAGCCGACCTCGAGCCCGAGGAACTTGTGGACGCGGCCCATCATTTCGGAGTCGCGCTCGGCCAGGTAGTCGTTGACCGTGATGAGGTGGACGCCCTTGCCGGAGAGAGCGTTCAGGTACGCGGGCAGGGTGCCGACGAGCGTCTTGCCCTCACCGGTCTTCATCTCCGCTACATAGCCGAGGTGGAGCGCGGCGCCACCCATCATCTGCACGTCGTAATGCCGCTGGCCAAGGGCACGCTTGGCCGCCTCACGGACGGTCGCGAAGGCCTCGGGCAACAGGTCGTCGAGGCTCTCGCCGTCGATGTACCGCTGCTTGTACTCATCGGTGAGGGCCCTCAGCTCGGCGTCGGAGAGGTCGACGAAGTCCTCTTCGATGGAGTTGACCTGGTCCGCGATGCGGTGCAGTTTGCGCAGGATCTTGCCTTCGCCTGCACGCATGATCTTCGAGAGGACGGACACGGGGGTTTGTCTCCTTGCCGGTCGGGCCTGGGACGGTCGGTTTCAATGACAGTTTCAAATCACAGCTTGAGCAACGGCCATCGTAAGCGAGGACCACACCGCGCCGGGAGGTCTGCCGGTGACAGCCACCAGGACAACGGACCGGGGTTGCCGAAGGTGCCGCGTTCGCACAGCGAAAAGTAGCGAACCCGTCACCCAGGGCAAAGGAATGGCGTCCTTTCGTTTGCCCGAGCAGAATCGGCCGATGGACCCCGTCACGCTGACCACCGATCGTCTCGTCCTGCGCGCCGTGGGCGTGGACGACACCGACGCCGTCTTCGAGGCCGCCCAGGATCCCGACATCCAGCGCTGGACCACGATCCCGTCGCCCTATCTGCGCGAGCACGCGTCGGGTTTCACGGACCAGATCGTGCCCGAGGGCTGGGTGGACGGCTCGGCCTTCGCCTTCGGTGTCTTCCTCCCCTCCGGGGAGCTGGCGGGCATGCTCTCGATCACCATGCGCTCCCTCGGCGTCGGCGAGGTGGGTTACTGGGCGACGAAGGAGCACCGCGGCAACGGCTACATCGTCGAAGCCACCGTCGCCGCCTCCCGCTGGGCCTTCACCGACCTGTCCGTCGACCGCGTCGAATGGCGCGCCGAGGTCGGCAACACCGGGTCCCGCGCGGTCGCCGAACGTGCCGGCTTCACCATCGAGGGGACCCTCCGCTCCGCCGTCAACAACAAGGGCGTACGCAGGGACTGCTGGGTGGGTTCGCTGCTTCCCTCGGACCTGGGCCTCCCGTCGACGGCGCCGTACCTGCCGGCCAGGTGAGCACCGTGACGGGTCCCGGAGCGGATCCCGGGCAGGGACCCCGGGCCCGGGTCCCGGAGCGGATCCCGGGCAGGGACCCCGGGCCCGGGTCCCGCGCTCGCGCCGCCGCGGTCCCTCCGTGGGCGCCCCGGTTGTCAGTGGCACCGCCTAACGTGTGGGCATGACGAGTCTCCCGCGTCCCACCACCGAACTCTCCGCGGACGAAGCCCGCCGCATCGCTCTGCGGGCGCAGGGTTTCCTGGGCGCCCCGGACCGCAGGGCGGGCGTCCGCGGAGTCCTGCGGCACCTCGGCGCGGTCCAGCTCGACACGATCTCCGTCCTCGCCCGCTCCCACGAACTGATTCCGTACGCCCGGCTCGGCGCCGTCGGCCGCAAGACCGTGGAGCAGGCGTACTGGACGTCGGCACCGCCCTCCGACACACCCCCGGCACCGCACGCCTTCGAGTACTGGTCGCACGCGGCCTGCATCCTGCCCGTGGAGGAATGGCCCCACTTCGCGTTCCGCCGCCGCGCCTACCGCGCCCGCCCGCACTGGAACCACGACCTGCCCGACGGCACCTACGACCAGGTCCTCAAGCAGCTGCGCGCCGAAGGCCCCCTGACGGCCACGGACTTGGGCGGGGCGAAGAAGACCAGCGAGTGGTGGGACTGGTCGGGCACGAAGGTGGCCGTCGAGCGCGCGCTGATGTACGGCGAGGTGGTGTGCGTGGAGCGTCGCGGCTGGAAGCGGGTCTACGACCTCGCGGAGCGTGCCATCCCGAAGGCGCTGCTGCACGACGAGCTGGACGACGGGGAGTGCCTGCGCCGTCTCGTCCGCCTGGCCGGACAGTCCCTCGGCGTCGGCACGCGCGCGGACATCGCCGACTACCACCGCCTCAAACTGGATCAGGTCGACGCGGTGATCGGTGACTCGGGGCTGGTCCCCGTGACGGTGGAGGGCTGGGGCAGGGCCGCGGCCGGGAAGGGCGGCGCGGGGAGCCCGGGATCAAGACCGGCCGCAGACGCGTGGGCGGACCCGGCGGCGCTGGAGACGGTCCCGCGCGGCCGTCACCGCACGACAATGCTGTCGCCGTTCGACTCACTCGTCTGGGAGCGGGCGCGCACGGAGCGGATCTTCGATTTCACGCATCGCCTGGAGGCGTACACGCCCAAGCCGAAGCGGGTCCACGGCTATTTCGCGATGCCGGTCCTCGCCGGTGGCCGGCTCGTCGGCCGGGTCGACCCGGCGCGCGAGGGCCGCACGCTGGTCGCCAGACAGGTCACCCTGGACGGCGCGAAGGCGGTCCCGGCGGTGGCCCAGGCCCTGGCGGAGGCCGCGGACTGGGTGGACTGCACGGATGTCCGGGTCGAGCGGGTGGACGCCCCGGACCTGCGCGAACCGCTGGCCGCGGAGCTCGTGCGCATCCTGGGGTGACGTCCGGCGAAGCCGTCGGACGGCGCCTGGCGGAATCGTCGGGCGGGCACCTCGCGGCGCCCGGGGCCGGCGCCTAGCGGATCTCGAGGATCTTCTCTCGCATCGCGTAGACCACGGCCTCCATCCTGGAGTGCAGTTGCAGCTTCTCCAGGATGTTGCGTACGTGGTTCTTCACGGTGTTCTCGGAGATGAACAGCTCCTTGGCGATGTCACGGTTGTTCATCCCCGTGGCCACCAGCTTGAGGACCTCCAGCTCGCGGTCGGTGAGCCGCGGCGCGGGCACCAGCCGGCGCTCGTCCGTGCGCTGGATCATCGACTTGAACTCGGTGAGGAGTTTCGACGCCATCGACGGACTGATCTGCGACTGCCCGTCGGCGACCGCGCGGATGGCGGTGGCCACCTCGTCCGTGGAGATCTCCTTGAGGAGGTACCCGGTCGCCCCCGCCTTGATCGCGTCGTAGAGGTCGGCCTCCTCGTCGCTGATCGTCAGCATGATGATCTTCGCGCTGGGGGCCACCTCCTTGATGGAGGTGCACGCCTCGATACCGCCGCGCTTGGGCATCCGTACGTCCATCAGCACGATGTCGGGCAGCAGGTCGGCGGCCTTGTCGACCGCCTCCGCGCCGTCCCCCGCCTCACCGACGACCTGGATGTCCTCCTCGGCCGCGAGGACGATCTCCAGACCGCGGCGGAAGAGAGCGTGGTCGTCCACGACAAGGACCCTGATGGGCTCCTTGCGTGAAGAGCCCCCGTCCGGGCCGGATGCGGCGACTCCGCCGCCGGTGTCGCCGGCACGCATCGGTCCGAAGCTGTCCGCCATCGTTCCTCCCCCTGAAGGCCGTGGCCTGTGTTTCCGCGGCATCGCCAACCCAAGGCAACGACCCACCGGTTGGGCCGGTGCGGCCATGATTCCATGTCCGCACGGCGGCGGGGTGACGGAGCGGGACGTGAAGTGGTCGCACACCGGTGCCCCTGGGGGCGCACTCGCGCTCCAGGGGCACCGGCTCATCCGTCACCGGGGACGGTCAGCCGCCGAGCGCGCCACCCGGCGCGTCCGCTCCGGCCTGGGTGACCATCGGGTCCGTGTTGAGGTGGATGACCCCGTAGTCGTACGCGTGGCGCCGGTAGACGACGCTGGGCTCCTTCGTCTCGGAGTCGACGAAGAGGTAGAAGTCGTGCCCGACCAGCTCCATCTCGTAGAGCGCCTGGTCGAGCGTCATCGGTGCGGCCACGTGGGTCTTCTCCCGGACGACACAGGGGCCTTCGCCCATGATCTCGAGAGAGCCGATCTTCTTGGTGGGTACGGCGTCCGGCTCCTCGTCGTGGACGACGTCACCGCTGCCGTTCAGGGTCGCGGCCCCCGGGACGACGTCGGCGACCTCGGCCGCCGAGATCCGGCCGTTGCCACGGCGGGTGTAGCGCTTGTCGTGCTGCTTGCGCAGCCGGGCCTCGAGCTTGTCCGCGGCCAGGTCGAGTGCTGCATACGCGTCGCTTGCCGCCGCCTCCGCCCGGATCACCGGCCCGCGGGAGTGGAGCGTGATCTCCACCCGGTCACTGCGGTCGGCCTGTCGGGGGTTGGGCTCCTTGGACACCTCGACGTCGAGGCTGATCACCTTGCCATCGAGCTTCTGGATCTTCTCCAGCTTCAGCTTCTCGGCCACGTGCTTGCGGAACCGCTCGGGCACCTCGGTCTTGCGGCCCTTGACGACGATGTCCACGCAGAACTCCGTTCCCGGATAGCCCCGCTCCACTGGCGGAGCATCTCCCTTTTGCACCAGGCTCCGGTGAGCCCCGGAACCTCGGACTCGGTGACTTTCACCTCCTCCTCCCCCAAGGACAAGATCTCCACCCCACCGATGCGGGTGATTGCCGGAAAGTGATGCCTCGGCACTCGGACGCGCGAGGTACGGCCTGCGCCATTGCCTCACAACCGAACATATCTCGCCCGGACGGATGTCGTCACCCTCTACTGATACGTACCTCCGTTCAGGTGAATTGACCCTCTTATTACCTGCAACGATGCAAGTTCTCGGTCAGTTCCGGTTTATTTCGAAGGCGTCCGGCGGTGCCGCGATCACGGCCGAACCGACCGTCGCACCACTCCTTCCTCCGGCCTGCTCCCTACCCGGGATTCGCCTGTACACCTCCGCCCGTCCCGTCCTCTCACCCGTCCACCGCAGCGCCCGCACACCCGACTGCGCCGCCCGCACCGCCCGCGCCGCCTCCGCCAACGACGCCCCGGTGGTCATCAGGTCGTCCACCAGCACGACCCGCTCTCCTTCGGCCAGCATCTTCCCGCCACCGGCGACGACCTCCAGAGCGCCCGCCAGATTCACCGCCCGCTGGCGGGAGTTCAGCCCCGACTGGTCAGCCACGGCACGCTTCTGCCGCAGCACACCGAGCACCCGGGCCGGCGTTCCGGTACGCCGCAGCTCCCGCGCCGCCGCGAGCGCGATCCGCCGCGTCGGATCGTGCCCCCGCGCCCGGACCGCTCGCCGCGCCGACGGCACGGGCACGAGCAGCACGGGCCCGTGCCCCGCCCCGGCCGCCCGGACCGCCGCTCCAAGGGTGTCCGCCCTCTCCCGCTCTCCCCGCACGTCCCCCTTCCCGAACCCCTGCGGCCCCTGCGAAGCCGCGGGCCGACCAGCCTGACCAGGACGTACCGCGGGCTCCAGACCTGCCCGCACAGCCCCCGCGAGGGCCACGCCCAGGGGTGCCGCCAGCGCCAGCGCACCCCGTTCCTTGTGGGCGAGGAGCATGGCCCGCACCTCGTCCCCGTAGGGAGCCGCCGCGTGCACCACGGACAGCCCCGCCGGCTCGGGCACCGGTCGCACCCGGCACGGAGCGGCCCCTGTCAGGGCGGCACGGCACTCGGGACAGAGCACCGTGCGAGGCCTCCCGCAGCCTCCGCACTCGGCCGGCAGCACCAGATCCGTGAGGTCCCGCCACCACCCCCGCATGGCCACCACTGTGCCAACGGCCGGACCGCTCGGCCACCCCTGTGGAAAAGCCTGGGGAACCGCCTGTGGACAGTCCCGAAACGGCGGTGGGCCCGCCCGGAAACCGGACGGGCCCACCGCGGACGCACACGGCTCTACCCGGGGTAGACCGGCGCCGTCCCGTCCTGGACCACCTTCTGCCACTGCTCGCCCGCCGACAGCCGCACGATCCCGTCCGCCTCCGAGTGCGCCACGAGAGGCAGCTGCTCGTCCTCCGACGCCGCGATCTCCTTGACGTTGGCCAGCGCGGAGGGCGAGGTGCCCAGCGGGGTGGAACCGTCGACCTGGACGTACCGCATCTGCTGCACACCGCCCTTCTCGCTGCCGACCACCACGAGGCGGCTGTCCCCGGCCCAGGACATGGCCGTGACCTCCTCCAGCTGGGGCGCGACGGAACGCGGTTCGACGATGTACGCGCCGTCGGGCTCGCCGGACTCGGACCGCTCGATGCGCCCGATCTGGAGCGAGCTCCTGCCGTCCTTCTCGACGATCAGCGCGACGCGCACACCGTCGGCGGCCACCCGCACCGCCTCGACGCGCCCGTCGACCTCCGGTGCCTGCACGACGACGGGCTCGCCCGCGCCCTTGCGCAGCAGAATCAGTCTGGGGTTCTTCGGGTCGCGGTCGGCGACCCACAGATCGCCGTGCGCGTCCCAGCTGGGCGCCGTCAGCCGGTCGTCGGCCGTCTTGCCCTGGCTGCTCACCACCGGCTCGGCGAGCGAACCGCCCGGCACCAGCGACCCGACGTACAGGTTCCGGCCGTCGGCCGACACCCCGGCGGCGGTGCCCTCGTCCCGCGACACCGCGGCGGCCCGCAGCTTCTTGCCGCCCTCGCCCAGCGCACCGGGCACCGGCTCGGGCTTCTTGTCGCTGTTGCCACCGGGCATCCGTACGAGCCGCTGGTCGTGATCGATGAAGTACTGGTACTCCGGGTGCTCGCCCGTGCCGTGCGAGGCGACGCTCTCGGCCTTGGCCTTGGTCAGCACGCACAGCTGCGAGCCGTTCGACCTCTGGAGCTCCACCTCGTCGACGCCGGTGGGCGTCAGGTTCCGGAGGGTGAGCAGGATCTGGGCCGCCATCTTCCTGCACTGGGGGCTTCCGACCCGGTCGGCCCTCGCGTTCAGCGGCACGGTGACGCTGTTGCGGTCGTCGGGCGACAGCGACACATCGCCGTTCTTCAGTTCCGTGCCCGAGGGGAAGCTCGACCTGACCACCGGGTTCAGCCAGCTCGTGGGGCCCTTCAGGAGGGCGCGCACGATCTGCGTCATCGGATCCACCTGCGCGCGCACGAAGACCGGGTCGGCGACGGTCCCCAGGGGACGGCCGTTTCCGGAGGTCCCGTTCGACGCGTAGTAGTACTTGTTCACGGACACGTAGTTGCGCTGGAAGTCCGACGTGCCCATCACGACGCCCTGCGGCAGCCCGTCGATACGCCACTGCTTGTTGCTCTTCAGCTTGGTCAGATGCACCGATCCGCTGTACTGGCCGGAGTCCGGCCCGTAGGCGTGCCGGGCGTCCACGGTGGCGACCTTGCTGCCGTTCAGCCGGAACAGGACGTCACGACTGCCTTCCTTGGTCCCCGAGGGCGCTCCCACGGGTTCCGGCGCGTCCGCGAGGACCGTCGTCGAACGGTAGGGGTCCCACGTCTTGCGCGCACTGTCGGTGAGGTATTTGCCGGCCGTCTCGTACTTGGCGTCGTCGCTGGTCAGCGCCTCCAGGAAACCCTGGACGATCTCCGCCGCCGAGGCGCCGGGATGCGGCGGCACGGCGTAGACGCGAACCTGCGAGTCCTGGCGCGGGGTGGACTCCACCCCGCGCAGATCCCCGCTGTCCGGCATCGAGGCGCACCCCGCCAGCAGCAGGACTCCACAACCGGCATACACCATGACGCTCACCGAACGGCGTCCGCGGACGCCGTTCCCCCCGCGGTCAGCGCCCACGAAATGCCTCCCCATGTCCGAGCTCCTCCGGCGTCTCGCCGTCCCGCCCCCGCTCATGCGCGGTCCGTTCCCGGCCGGTGCCGGATGTCTCCTCCTGGCGGCGCGGCGCCCCGGCGGGCCGGGGCACCACACGAGCGCCGTTGCCCGGCAGCGCCGTCGGATCGGCCGTGGGCGAGACCCCGGCCAGCCGCGGGGCCATGGCCCCTGGCGGCGGTATCCGATCCGCCGCGGACCCGGCCTGCTGCACCGGGACCGTGGCGCGCTTCGTGGCTCCGCCGTGCGGCAGACCGGCGTCGTCGAGTCCGCGGTTGCGCCGGGAATCCTTGGGTTCCAGGGGTATCGGTGATCCCCTGAGGGGCTCGTCCGCCGTCCGCGGCAGGGTCAGCCGGAACTGCGAACCACCGCCCGGCTCGCCCCAGGCCTGCAGCCAGCCGCCGTGCAGCCGCGCGTCCTCCAGGGCGATGGACAGCCCCAGACCCGTGCCGCCGGTGGTACGCGCGCGTGCCGGGTCTGCCCGCCAGAAGCGGCTGAACACCCGGGTCGCCTCGCCGGGCTTGAGCCCGACGCCGTAGTCGCGGACCGCGATCGCGACCGCTCCGCCCGCGGCGGCGAGCTTGACGACGACGTCCTTGCCCTCGCCGTGCTCCACGGCGTTGACGACGAGGTTGCGCAGCACCCGCTCGACCCGCCGGGCATCCGCCTCGGCTATCAGCGGCTGCTGGTCGCCGACCACGCGTATGCGCGTTCCCTTGCGCTCGGCGAGCGGCTCGGCTCCGCCGACCACCCGTCGTACGACTTCCCTGAGGTCGATGGCGTCGGCCTCCAGCGCCGCCGCGCCCGCGTCGAACCGGCTGATCTCCAGCAGGTCGGCGAGGAGCGTCTCGAAGCGGTCGAGCTGGTCGGCGAGGAGCTCGGCCGACCGCGCGGTCACCGGGTCGAAGTCCACGCGCGCGTCGTGGATGACGTCGGCGGCCATCCGCACGGTGGTCAGCGGTGTGCGCAGTTCGTGCGACACGTCGGAGACGAACCGCCGCTGCATCCGGGAGAGGTCCTCGAGCTGCTGGATCTTGAGCTGGAGGTTCTGCGCCATCTTGTTGAAGGCTTCGCCGAGGCGCGCGATGTCGTCCTCGCCGGTGACCTTCATACGTTCCTGGAGGCGTCCGGCGGAGAGCCGCTCGGCGATCCCGGCCGCCATCCGCACCGGTGTGACGACCTGGCGCACCACGAGCCAGGCGATGGCCCCGAGGAGCACCACGACGAACAGCCCGGCCGTCGCGAGGGTGCCCTTGACCAGGCTCAGCGACTTCTCCTCCTGCGTCAGCGGGAAGAGGTAGTAGAGCTGGTACGCGTCCCCGTTGGGGTCGCTGACCCGCTTGCCGATGACCAGTGCCGGCTGGGACTGCTTGCCGTCCTTGTAGACGACACGGGTGTAGCTCTGCGCCGCCGAGGTGCCCTCGTCGAGCCGGCCACGCAGGTTCTCGGGGACGCTCACCGTCGAGTCGACCTGGCCCGAGGACCGCGGTGCGAGGCCGCCGCTGCCGTCGCCCGCGGCGGTGGAGTTGAGCGTCACCACGTCGAACGCGCCCTGCCCGCCACTGGACAGGGACACGACGAGGTCGGTCATCCACTGGCTGACGTTCTTGGACGGGCGGCCGTCGGCGGCCGTGCCGTCGTCGCCGTTCGCCGTCGCCGCCGCGTCCGCCTGCTGCTTGGCCACGGCGAAACCGCCGGTGGCCTGGCTCTGCGAGGCCCTCACCTTGGCGTCGAGCAGACCGTTGCGCACCTGCCCGATCACGACGAAGCCGAGAAGCAGGACGACGCCCATCGACATCAGCAGCGTCGTCGCGACGATCTTGAGCTGGATGTTGCGCCGCCACAGCCGCATCACGGGCAGCAGCGGACGGCGCACCCAGCGTATGAGCAGCCGGAGAACCGGACTGCCCTGGACCCCGCCCTGGAGCAGCCCTCCTTCGAAGAACCGCTCCCAGCGGGAGCCCTTCATTTTCCGGCCGACAGGCCGCCCCGAACGATCCCCCAGCTCAGCGGACGCCGAAGCGGCACTGTCCCATGACATGTCAGCTCGGTCCTGCCTTGTATCCGACGCCTCGAACGGTCACCACGATCTCCGGGCGCTCCGGGTCCTTCTCGACCTTGGAGCGCAGTCGCTGGACGTGCACGTTGACCAGACGGGTGTCCGCCGCGTGCCGGTAGCCCCACACCTGCTCCAGGAGGACCTCACGCGTGAACACCTGCCACGGCTTGCGCGCCAGAGCGACCAGCAGGTCGAACTCCAGCGGCGTCAGCGCGATCGACATGCCTTCCCGCTTCACAGAGTGACCGGCCACGTCGATGACGAGATCGCCGATCGACAGCTGCTCGGGTGCCGGTTCCTCCGAACGGCGCAGCCGCGCCCTGATCCGCGCCACCAGCTCCTTCGGCTTGAACGGCTTCACGATGTAGTCGTCGGCGCCCGATTCGAGGCCGACCACGACATCGACGGTGTCGCTCTTCGCCGTGAGCATCACGATCGGCACCCCGGACTCCGCCCTGATCAGGCGGCACACCTCGATGCCGTCCCTTCCGGGCAGCATGAGGTCCAGGAGCACCAGGTCGGGCTTGGCGTCGCGGAAAGCGGCCAGCGCCTTGTCACCATCGGCTACGAAAGACGGCTCAAAACCTTCACCACGCAACACGATGCCGAGCATCTCGGCCAGTGCGGTGTCGTCATCGACGACAAGGACTCGTCCCTTCATAAACGACATCATCCCATTAACTAAATCGTTACCTGGCGTGACAAGTCACACAGCTCGGCGAGAGCCTCAGCCGTCACGGGCGAAACAACGCCCTCTTCGGTGACGATCGCCGTGATCAACTCCGGCGGCGTCACGTCGAACGCCGGGTTGTACGCCTGGGTCCCCAGGGGTGCCACAGGTATACCCCTTCCCGGCTCCACACCCACCACCGGCACCTGCGGAGCCGCGATCTCCGTCACTTCATGACCCGCGCGCTGCTCGACCTCGATGGATGCACCGTCGGGCGTGTCCTGATCGATCGTCGTGACCGGCGCCACCACGATGAACGGCACGTGGTGGTACCTGGCAAGCACCGCGAGCGGATAGCTCCCCACCTTGTTCGCCACCGAACCGTCGGCGGCGATGCGGTCGGCCCCGATCAGCACCGCGTCCACCTCCCCGGCCGCGAACAGCGAGCCCGCCGCGCTGTCCGTGAGCAGGGTGTAGGCCATTCCGCTGCGAGCGGCCTCGTAGGCCGTCAGACGGGCACCCTGGAGCAAGGGCCGCGTCTCGTCCACCCAGAGCCGCCGCAGCCGCCCCGCCCGGTGCGCGGCGAGCGCCACCGCGAACGCGGTTCCCTCACCGCCGGACACCAGCGCACCCGTGTTGCAGTGCGTGAGCACCCGGTGGCCGCCGCCCGGCAGCAGCTCGTCGAGCAGTGCCAGCCCGCGCCCGGCCATGCGCGAGCTCGCCTCGGCGTCCTCGCGGTGCAGCGCCCGCGCCGCGCCGAGGGCCGCCGACGCGGCGGCCGCCTCGTCCCCGCCCGCGGACAGCGCCGCCCGGTGGGCCGCCTGCGCCCGGCGCACACCGACCGCGAGATTCACGGCGGTCGGCCTGGCACCGGCCAGCGCGTGGGCGGCCTCCTCCACGTCGAATCCGCGTACGGCGGCGAGCGCGACGCCGTACGCCCCGGCGATCCCGAGCAGCGGAGCCCCTCGCACCGCGAGCGTACGGATCGCCTCCACCAGCGCGGGCGCGTCCGTGCACACCAGCTCGACCTCCTCCGCGGGAAGCCTCGTCTGATCGAGAAGGACCACCACAGGGCCTTCGGGCGGCTCGTGCCAGCGGATCGCGGGTATCTCCGTCGGCCCGCTGTCCTGGCGGGGTTGCGCGTACTGATCGGCCATTCGCCCAGTCTGCCCCGTACCCGGCGGACAATTGAAGGTGTGCAGCCCATACGGGGGCCCGACCGTTGCCGGGCACGCCATGACACGATGGCTGTCGACCTGCCGCCGCGACCGCGGGCCGGGCACCGTGAAGGAGCGACGATGAACGACACTCCGGGCTGGGCGTCGCCCGGATCCGCCCCCTCCGGCGAAGAGACGCCGGACTCGTCCGGCACCCCGCGACCCGCGGACCAGGACGGAGCGAACCCGCCCGAGCAGCCGTCGAAGTGGTCCAAGGAACAGCCCCCGCCCGGTCAGTGGTCCGCGCCCGCCCCGCAGGGGCCCGCGCAGGCCCCGCCGCCCCCCGCGCCCGGCCCGGGCTGGGGCGGCCGTCCGCCGGGCGGCCAGGGCGGTGGATACGGCGGCTGGGGAGGCCCCGGACAGGGCGCTCCCGGAGGTCCCGGCGGCTGGGGCGCACAGGCGCCCGCCGCCAAGCCCGGCGTGATCCCGCTGCGCCCGCTCGGCGTCGGCGAGATCCTGGACGGCGCCGTCTCGACCATGCGCGCCTACTGGCGCACCGTCCTCGGCATCTCGCTGGCCGTCGCCGTCGTCACGCAGGTCGCCATCATCCTGGTCCAGGGCTTCGTCCTGGACAGCACCGACACGGAGGCGCTCAACGACCCCAGCGCCACCGTCGGCGAGCTGAGCCGGGCCATGGGCGACGCCCTTCTCGGCTCCGGTCTCGTCCTGCTCGTCACCCTGCTCGGCACCATCGTCGCGACGGCCCTGCTCACCTCGGTGACCAGTCGCGCCGTGATCGGCAAGCCGGTGACCACGGGCGAGGCGTGGCGGGACGCCCGTCCCCGGCTCGCCAGGCTGTTCGGCCTGACGCTGCTGCTCCCGCTCATCGCCGTCGCGATCCTCACCGCCGGCGCACTGCCGGGTCTGCTCGTGATGGCGGGCGGCTCGGCCGAGGCCGGCTTCACGCTCGCCGTCTTCGGCGCCTTGGCCGCAGGTGTCGTCACCCTCTGGCTGATGGTCCGCTTCTCGCTCGCCTCCCCCGCCCTGATGCTGGAGAAGCAGAGCATCGCGAAGTCGATGCGCCGCTCCGCGAAACTCGTCCGCGGCTCCTGGTGGCGGGTGTTCGGCATCCAGCTCCTCGCCGCGATCATCGCCTTCATCGTGGAGTCGATCGTCGTGATCCCCTTCGCCGTCCTCGCCGCCGCACTGAGCGGCGACGGCTTGACCGGCTTCCTCGACAGCTCCGGCGGCGATCTCGGCTGGACCTATCTCATCGTCAGCGGCATCGGCTCGGTGATCGGATCGATGATCACCTTCCCGATCACCGCGGGCGTCACGGTGCTCCTGTACATCGACCGGCGCATCCGCCGCGAGGCCCTCGACCTCGACCTGGCCCGAGCCGCCGGCCTCCAGGACTACGGCAGCGTGGCCTCCGGAACCACCGGCACCACACCAGGGAGTTGATGCGGTGAACGGGGCGGGGGGAGTTCTCACGGCGGTACTCGCGGGGCCGCACACCGGTGCGACAACGGTCCTCGCGCTGTCCCGGAGCGACACACCACCGGTGACCACGCCGCGCGAGGCCGCACGGGAGGCGGCCAGACGCGAACTGTCCAAGCGGATGTACCACGAGAACGACCCCGGCCTCGTCCAACGCGCCCTGAACGCCTTCTGGGACTGGGTCGACAGACTGTTCGGCGCCGCTTCGGCCGCGACACCCGGCGGAACGCTCGGACTCGTCGTCATCGTCCTCACGGCCGCGGCGGTCGTGGCCGCCCTGTGGTGGCGCCTGGGCACTCCGCATCGCACCCGGGCCTCGTCCGCCACCCTCTTCGACAACCGCCCCAGAAGCGCCGCCGAACACCGCGCCGCCGCCGAGGCACACGCCGCCCAGGGCCACTGGAACCAGGCGGTCCAGGAACGCATGCGCGCCGTCGTGCGATCCCTGGAGGAACGCGCCCTGCTCGATCCGCGCCCCGGCCGCACGGCCGACGAGGCCGCCGCGGAGGCAAGCCGCTCCCTGCCCTCCCACACCGACCGGCTGCGCGCCTCGGCACGCGAGTTCGACGACATCACGTACGGCGGCCGATCCGGCGACCCACGCGCGTACCAGCGCCTCACCGAACTCGACCGCGACCTGGAGCGCACGAGGCCCGTACTCACGGACAACGCCCCCGGCACGCACCGGAACACGGCCCGCGACAGCCGCCAGGGGGCCGCCTCATGACCGAGGCCGGCCTCGCCTCCACCTCGTCCTCGCCCACCACCCGGCAGTTGTGGACCCGCGCGCGCGGAATCGTCCTCGCGCTCGTCCTCCTGCTCGCGGCCGCGGTGGCGATAGCCGCGGTCCGCTCGGACGCCCGGCACGGCCGCCTCGACCCGCGCTCCGCGGACCCCTCCGGCAGCCGGGCCGTCGCCCGACTCCTCGCCGACCAGGGGGTCTCCACACGTCTGGTCACCACTCTCGGCGAGGCGGCCTCCGCGGCGGGCCCCGACACCACCCTGCTGGTCGCGTCCCCCGATCTGCTGACCAAGCGTCAACAGAGCCTTCTGCGGACGGCGACGGAGCGCTCCGGCGGCCGTACGGTCCTGATCTCGCCCGGACCGCCCTCCCTCGGCACCCTCGCCCCCGAAGTCACCGCCGATCCCGCGGTCGGCTTCGACTCCACGCTCTCCCCCCGCTGCGGTCTGCCCGCCGCCCGACGGGCGGGCAGCGCCGACACGGGCGGCATCCGCTACAGCACCACCGATCCGAACGCCGACACCTGCTACCCGAGCGACGGACTGCCCACGCTCCTGCGCGTTCCGGCACGCTCCGGAAGCGGCGACACCGTCGTCCTCGGCGCCCCCGACATCCTCTTCAACGACCGTCTCGACGAGCAGGGCAACGCCTCGCTCGCGCTCCAACTCCTCGGCTCCCGCACCCATCTGATCTGGTACCTCCCCTCGCTCTCCGACGACTCGGCCACCGACGCGGGCGACCAGAGCTTCTTCGACCTGCTCCCCTCCGGCTGGCTCTGGGGCACACTCCAGCTCTTCATCGCGGCCGGCGTGGCAGCACTGTGGCGGGCACGCCGCATGGGCCCCCTCGTACCCGAACGGCTTCCCGTCGCGATCCGCGCCTCCGAAACCGCAGAAGGCCGCGCCCGGCTCTACCGCAAGGCGTCCGCCCGCGACCGCGCGGCCGCCGCTCTGCGCTCCGCCACCCGCACCCGCCTCGCCCCCCTCATCGGCGCACCCCCGGCCCAGGCCCACGCGCCCGAGACCCTGCTCCCCGCCCTGGCCGCCCACGTCGACGGCGACTCACAGGCCCTGCTCCCGCTCCTCTTCGGGCCGCCGCCCCGCGACGACGCGGCCCTCGTCTCACTCGCCGACCAACTCGACGCCCTCGAAAGAGAGGTACGCATTTCATGATGGACCCGACCACTGACAACGCCGGGTACGCCGGGTACGCCGGGTACACCGGGGACGCGGACACCGCCCGCTCCTCCCTGGAAGCCCTGCGCGCCGAGATCGCCAAAGCCGTGGTCGGCCAGGACCCCGCTGTGACCGGCCTCGTCGTCGCCCTCCTCTGCCGCGGACACGTTCTCCTCGAAGGAGTCCCCGGGGTGGCCAAGACGTTGCTCGTCCGCGCCCTCGCGTCCGCGCTGGAACTCGACACCAAGCGCGTCCAGTTCACCCCCGACCTCATGCCGAGCGACATCACCGGCTCACTCGTCTACGACGCCCGCACCGCCGAGTTCTCCTTCCAGCCCGGCCCGGTCTTCACCAATCTCCTGCTCGCCGACGAGATCAACCGCACGCCTCCCAAGACCCAGGCGTCGCTTTTGGAGGCGATGGAGGAACGCCAGGTCACCGTCGACGGCACACCCCGACCGCTCCCCGAGCCCTTCCTGGTCGCCGCGACCCAGAACCCGGTCGAGTACGAGGGCACCTATCCCCTCCCGGAAGCCCAACTGGACCGCTTCCTGCTCAAACTGACGATCCCGCTGCCCTCCCGCCAGGACGAGATCGACGTCCTCACGCGCCACTCCGAGGGTTTCAACCCCCGCGACCTGCGCGCCGCGGGCCTGCGTCCGGTGGCCGGCCCCGCCGACCTCGAAGCCGCCCGCGCGGCGGTCGCCAAGACAGCGGTCTCCCCCGAGATCACCGGCTACGTCGTCGACCTGTGCCGCGCGACCCGCGAATCGCCGTCGCTCACCCTCGGCGTCTCCCCGCGCGGCGCGACGGCCCTGCTCGCCACGGCCCGCGCCTGGGCCTGGCTGACCGGCCGCGACTACGTCATCCCCGACGACGTCAAAGCCCTGGCCCTGCCGACCCTGCGCCACCGCGTGCAACTCCGCCCCGAAGCCGAGATGGAGGGCGTGACGGCCGACTCCGTCATCAACGCGATCCTCACCCACGTCCCCGTCCCCCGCTGATGGCACTCACCGGACGCGCCGCCCTCCTGGCGGCCCTGGGAGCGATCCCCGTCGGCATCTGGGGACCCGGTTGGACAGGCATCCTCGCCGTGAACGTCCCCCTGGCCCTGGCCTGCGCCTGCGACGCCGCCCTCGCGGCTCCCGTACGACGCCTGGGCCTGACCCGCTCCGGGGACACCTCGGTGCGCCTCGGCGAATCCGCGGACGTCACGCTCACGGTCACCAATCCCTCCGGCCGACCGCTGCGCGCACACCTCCGCGACGCCTGGCCGCCCAGCAGTTGGGAACCCGGCACGGAGGTCGAGGCCTCCCGTCACCGTCTGACGGTCCCCGCCGGCGAACGCCGCCGTCTGACGACCCGTCTGCGCCCCACGCGCCGCGGTGACCGCCGGGCCGACCGTGTCACGATCCGCTCGTTCGGCCCGCTCGGTCTGTTCTCCCGTCAGGGCAGCCACGAAGTTCCCTGGGCCGTACGCGTCCTGCCGCCTTTCACCAGTCGGAAGCACCTCCCTTCCAAACTGGCCCGGCTCCGCGAACTCGACGGCCGCACCAGTGTGCTGACGCGCGGTGAGGGCACGGAGTTCGACAGTCTGCGCGAGTACGTTCCCGGTGACGACACCCGGTCCATCGACTGGCGCGCCACGGCTCGCCGAACGACGGTCGCCGTACGCACCTGGCGTCCCGAGCGCGACCGTCACATCCTTCTGGTCCTCGACACCGGCCGCACCTCGGCGGGCCGCGTCGGTGACGCGCCCCGCCTCGACGCCTCCATGGACGCGGCCCTGCTCCTCGCCGCGCTGGCCTCCCGTGCCGGCGACCGCGTGGACCTCCTCGCCTACGACCGCCGAGTACGTGCCCTGGTCCAGGGCCGTGCGGCGGGCGACGTCCTTCCGTCCCTGGTCAACGCGATGGCCGGGCTCGAACCGGAGCTCGTCGAGACGGATGCCCGCGGCCTGACCGCGACAGCCGTGCGTACGGCCCCGCGACGCTCTTTGATCGTGCTCCTGACGACCCTCGACGCGGCCCCTGTCGAAGAGGGCCTGCTCCCTGTGCTTTCCAGCCTCACCCAGCGCCACACGGTGCTGCTGGCATCGGTCGCGGACCCGCACGTCGCGCGCATGGCGAAGGCCCGGGGGGACGTCGACGCGGTCTACGAGGCAGCGGCGGCGGCCCAGGCCGAGGCGGGACGTCAGCGCACGGCGGAGACGCTGCGGCGGCGCGGAGTCACCGTCGTCGACGCGACTCCGGACGCCCTCGCGCCGGCCCTCGCGGACGCCTATCTGGCCTTGAAGTCCGCAGGCCGCCTGTAAAAGAAGACCTGCAGAAGAAGAACAGAAGGCTGAAGGAGACCGCCCCCTTTCTCACGCCCGAGAAATATCCTCGCGAGAAGTACCCCCGCGGGAAACACCTTCACGGGAAATACCCCTGGAACGCAGAAAACCCCCGGACCGGTATCCCCGGTCCGGGGGTTTTCTTCAAAATTTGTTCGGCGGCGTCCTACTCTCCCACAGGGTCCCCCCTGCAGTACCATCGGCGCTGTGAGGCTTAGCTTCCGGGTTCGGAATGTAACCGGGCGTTTCCCTCACGCTATGACCACCGAAACACTATGAAACTGTCAACCAGACCACGCTCTGTGACAAACGTGGGGTTGTTCGTGGTTTCAGAACCAACACAGTGGACGCGAGCAACTGAGGACAAGCCCTCGGCCTATTAGTACCAGTCACCTCCACCCGTTGCCGGGCTTCCAGATCTGGCCTATCAACCCAGTCGTCTACTGGGAGCCTTAACCCCTCGAGGGGGTGGGAATACTCATCTCGAAGCAGGCTTCCCGCTTAGATGCTTTCAGCGGTTATCCCTCCCGAACGTAGCCAACCAGCCATGCCCTTGGCAGGACAACTGGCACACCAGAGGTTCGTCCGTCCCGGTCCTCTCGTACTAGGGACAGCCCTTCTCAATATTCCTACGCGCACAGCGGATAGGGACCGAACTGTCTCACGACGTTCTAAACCCAGCTCGCGTACCGCTTTAATGGGCGAACAGCCCAACCCTTGGGACCGACTCCAGCCCCAGGATGCGACGAGCCGACATCGAGGTGCCAAACCATCCCGTCGATATGGACTCTTGGGGAAGATCAGCCTGTTATCCCCGGGGTACCTTTTATCCGTTGAGCGACGGCGCTTCCACAAGCCACCGCCGGATCACTAGTCCCGACTTTCGTCCCTGCTCGACCCGTCGGTCTCACAGTCAAGCTCCCTTGTGCACTTACACTCAACACCTGATTGCCAACCAGGCTGAGGGAACCTTTGGGCGCCTCCGTTACTCTTTAGGAGGCAACCGCCCCAGTTAAACTACCCATCAGACACTGTCCCTGATCCGGATCACGGACCCAGGTTAGACATCCAGCACGACCAGACTGGTATTTCAACGACGACTCCACCTGAACTGGCGTCCAAGCTTCACAGTCTCCCAGCTATCCTACACAAGCCGAACCGAACACCAATATCAAACTGTAGTAAAGGTCCCGGGGTCTTTCCGTCCTGCTGCGCGAAACGAGCATCTTTACTCGTAGTGCAATTTCACCGGGCCTATGGTTGAGACAGTCGAGAAGTCGTTACGCCATTCGTGCAGGTCGGAACTTACCCGACAAGGAATTTCGCTACCTTAGGATGGTTATAGTTACCACCGCCGTTTACTGGCGCTTAAGTTCTCAGCTTCGCCACCCCGAAGAGTGACTAACCGGTCCCCTTAACGTTCCAGCACCGGGCAGGCGTCAGTCCGTATACATCGCCTTACGGCTTCGCACGGACCTGTGTTTTTAGTAAACAGTCGCTTCTCGCTGGTCTCTGCGGCCACCCCCAGCTCACCGAGTAAATCGGATCACCAGTGATGGCCCCCTTCTCCCGAAGTTACGGGGGCATTTTGCCGAGTTCCTTAACCATAGTTCACCCGAACGCCTCGGTATTCTCTACCTGACCACCTGAGTCGGTTTAGGGTACGGGCCGCCATGAAACTCGCTAGAGGCTTTTCTCGACAGCATAGGATCATCCACTTCACCACAATCGGCTCGGCATCAGGTCTCAGCCTTGATGTGTGACGGATTTGCCTATCACACGGCCTACACCCTTACCCCGGGACAACCACCGCCCGGGATGGACTACCTTCCTGCGTCACCCCATCACTCACCTACTACAGGTCTGGTCCGTCGGCTCCACCACTCCCCTTTGCCCGAAGGCTCCGGGGCGGCTTCACGGACTTAGCATCGCCTGGTTCGATGTTTGACGCTTCACAGCGGGTACCGGAATATCAACCGGTTATCCATCGACTACGCCTGTCGGCCTCGCCTTAGGTCCCGACTTACCCTGGGCAGATCAGCTTGACCCAGGAACCCTTAGTCAATCGGCGCACACGTTTCTCACGTGTGTATCGCTACTCATGCCTGCATTCTCACTCGTGAACCGTCCACCACTGCCTTCCGGCGCGGCTTCACCCGGCACACGACGCTCCCCTACCCATCACAACACCCGTTGGGGCTATACGCTGCAATGACACGACTTCGGCGGTACGCTTGAGCCCCGCTACATTGTCGGCGCGGAATCACTAGACCAGTGAGCTATTACGCACTCTTTCAAGGGTGGCTGCTTCTAAGCCAACCTCCTGGTTGTCTGTGCGACTCCACATCCTTTCCCACTTAGCGTACGCTTAGGGGCCTTAGTCGATGCTCTGGGCTGTTTCCCTCTCGACCATGGAGCTTATCCCCCACAGTCTCACTGCCGCGCTCTCACTTACCGGCATTCGGAGTTTGGCTAAGGTCAGTAACCCGGTAGGGCCCATCGCCTATCCAGTGCTCTACCTCCGGCAAGAAACACACGACGCTGCACCTAAATGCATTTCGGGGAGAACCAGCTATCACGGAGTTTGATTGGCCTTTCACCCCTAACCACAGGTCATCCCCCAGGTTTTCAACCCTGGTGGGTTCGGTCCTCCACGACCTCTTACAGCCGCTTCAACCTGCCCATGGCTAGATCACTCCGCTTCGGGTCTTGAGCGCGCTACTGAATCGCCCTATTCGGACTCGCTTTCGCTACGGCTTCCCCACACGGGTTAACCTCGCAACGCACCGCAAACTCGCAGGCTCATTCTTCAAAAGGCACGCAGTCACGAGGCAAGCACAAGTGCTTGCCCGACGCTCCCACGGCTTGTAGGCACACGGTTTCAGGTACTATTTCACTCCGCTCCCGCGGTACTTTTCACCATTCCCTCACGGTACTATCCGCTATCGGTCACCAGGGAATATTTAGGCTTAGCGGGTGGTCCCGCCAGATTCACACGGGATTTCTCGGGCCCCGTGCTACTTGGGTGTCTCTCAAACGAGCCGTTGATGTTTCGACTACGGGGGTCTTACCCTCTACGCCGGACCTTTCGCATGTCCTTCGCCTACATCAACGGTTTCTGACTCGTCTCACAGCCGGCAGACTGTGAAAGAGAGATCCCACAACCCCCCAAGCGCAACCCCTGCCGGGTCTCACACGCTTGAGGTTTGGCCTCATCCGGTTTCGCTCGCCACTACTCCCGGAATCACGGTTGTTTTCTCTTCCTGCGGGTACTGAGATGTTTCACTTCCCCGCGTTCCCTCCACATACCCTATGTGTTCAGGTATGGGTGACAGCCCATGACGACTGCCGGGTTTCCCCATTCGGAAACCCCCGGATCAAAGCCTGGTTGACGGCTCCCCGGGGACTATCGTGGCCTCCCACGTCCTTCATCGGTTCCTGGTGCCAAGGCATCCACCGTGCGCCCTTAAAAACTTGGCCACAGATGCTCGCGTCCACTGTGCAGTTCTCAAACAACGACCAACCACCCGTCACACACCACTTACGCGGTGCTTCACCGGGGCCGGCACTGAAGGCAGCCTTTTCGGCCGTACCTTCAGACACCCAACAGCGTGCCCGACACTCTTACCGCTTCCCTCATTCTTTCCACGCTCCGAAGAGCAGTACCGGAAGGAGAAGACGGTCAAGAGTGCCGAATAATCAACGTTCCACCCATGAGCAACCACCGTCGGACATCTGCCGACGTAATGGCCCTGGACCACCGGGCAAGCCCGGCGGCCTAGATGCTCCTTAGAAAGGAGGTGATCCAGCCGCACCTTCCGGTACGGCTACCTTGTTACGACTTCGTCCCAATCGCCAGTCCCACCTTCGACAGCTCCCTCCCACAAGGGGTTGGGCCACCGGCTTCGGGTGTTACCGACTTTCGTGACGTGACGGGCGGTGTGTACAAGGCCCGGGAACGTATTCACCGCAGCAATGCTGATCTGCGATTACTAGCAACTCCGACTTCATGGGGTCGAGTTGCAGACCCCAATCCGAACTGAGACAGGCTTTTTGAGATTCGCTCCGCCTCACGGCTTCGCAGCTCTTTGTACCTGCCATTGTAGCACGTGTGCAGCCCAAGACATAAGGGGCATGATGACTTGACGTCGTCCCCACCTTCCTCCGAGTTGACCCCGGCAGTCTCCTGTGAGTCCCCATCACCCCGAAGGGCATGCTGGCAACACAGAACAAGGGTTGCGCTCGTTGCGGGACTTAACCCAACATCTCACGACACGAGCTGACGACAGCCATGCACCACCTGTACACCGACCACAAGGGGGGCACTATCTCTAATGCTTTCCGGTGTATGTCAAGCCTTGGTAAGGTTCTTCGCGTTGCGTCGAATTAAGCCACATGCTCCGCTGCTTGTGCGGGCCCCCGTCAATTCCTTTGAGTTTTAGCCTTGCGGCCGTACTCCCCAGGCGGGGAACTTAATGCGTTAGCTGCGGCACCGACGACGTGGAATGTCGCCAACACCTAGTTCCCACCGTTTACGGCGTGGACTACCAGGGTATCTAATCCTGTTCGCTCCCCACGCTTTCGCTCCTCAGCGTCAGTAATGGCCCAGAGATCCGCCTTCGCCACCGGTGTTCCTCCTGATATCTGCGCATTTCACCGCTACACCAGGAATTCCGATCTCCCCTACCACACTCTAGCTAGCCCGTATCGAATGCAGACCCGGGGTTAAGCCCCGGGCTTTCACACCCGACGTGACAAGCCGCCTACGAGCTCTTTACGCCCAATAATTCCGGACAACGCTTGCGCCCTACGTATTACCGCGGCTGCTGGCACGTAGTTAGCCGGCGCTTCTTCTGCAGGTACCGTCACTTTCGCTTCTTCCCTGCTGAAAGAGGTTTACAACCCGAAGGCCGTCATCCCTCACGCGGCGTCGCTGCATCAGGCTTTCGCCCATTGTGCAATATTCCCCACTGCTGCCTCCCGTAGGAGTCTGGGCCGTGTCTCAGTCCCAGTGTGGCCGGTCGCCCTCTCAGGCCGGCTACCCGTCGTCGCCTTGGTGAGCCACTACCTCACCAACAAGCTGATAGGCCGCGGGCTCATCCTTCACCGCCGGAGCTTTTAACCCCCACCCATGCAGGCAGGAGTGTTATCCGGTATTAGACCCCGTTTCCAGGGCTTGTCCCAGAGTGAAGGGCAGATTGCCCACGTGTTACTCACCCGTTCGCCACTAATCCACCCCGAAGGGCTTCATCGTTCGACTTGCATGTGTTAAGCACGCCGCCAGCGTTCGTCCTGAGCCAGGATCAAACTCTCCGTGAATGTTTTCCCGACTGCGTCGGGGCTACATCACGAGAGCGGAACAACCGGTCGGAATAGGACCGGCGTTCACAGCGTCCTCGCTGATGCGCCTGCCGGAACAATGCCCGGCAGGACTTTTTCAAAGGAACCTCGTCCCGACCGAACGGCCGGAGACGGGGTATCAACAAATCTGGCGTTGATTTTTGGCACGCTGTTGAGTTCTCAAGGAACGGACGCTTCCTTTGTACTCACCCTCTCGGGCTTTCCTCCGGGCGCTTCCCTTCGGTCTTGCGTTTCCGACTCTATCAGACCGTTTCCGTATCCGATTTCCTCGGTGCTTTCCAGGTTTCCGCTTTCGCGTTTCCCTTTCCGGCGAGTCCGACTCTATCAGAACCTTTCGGGCCCGATTTCCTCGGTGCTTTCAAGGTAATCCGCTCTCGCGTTTCCCTTTTCAGCGACTCCGACTTTATCAGAATCTGTGGGCCGGATTGACCGGCAACCATTTCTGAATCATCAGGAGGGGCTTCTTCTGAATCGACGTGTCGATTGCTTTGAGAAGCGAGCAGACTCTAGCCGCTGCCACCGGATGTGTCCAGTTCTAGGCAACTGTTCAAATCTACCTCCCCGCTCAACCCGTGTCAACGAGTTTTCTGGGGTAACGACAAGGCTAGCAGGTCAGCCGGGGCACGCGCACATCAGGCGGCTGTAGGCAGAGTGGCGCTGCGCTCGCTCGCCGCGACGTCTCCGGTCTCACCGGAGCGTGCCGCGCGACCTCCGAGGACATAGACGTACGCGAGAAAGGCCAGCTCAGCAGCGATCCCGATGCCGATACGGGCCCAGGTCGGGAGGCCCGACGGCGTGACGAAGCCTTCGATGGCACCCGAGATGAAGAGAATCAACGCCAGTCCGATCGCCATGCCCAGTGCGGCGCGTCCCTCTTCCGCGAGAGCTGTACGACGGGACCGCGGGCCCGGGTCGATCACGGTCCAGCCCAGCTTCAGTCCCGTCCCCGCGGCGACGAAGACGGCGGTCAGTTCCAGCAGGCCGTGCGGGAGGACGAGGCCGAGGAAGGTGTCGAGGCGGCCGGCCGACGACATCAGGCCGATGCCGACACCCAGGTTGAGCATGTTCTCGAGGAGAACCCCGAGGACCGGAAGGCCCAGGAAGACGCCCAGCACCAGGCACAGGGCGGCCGCCTCGGCGTTGTTCGTCCACACCTGGGCGGCGAAGGCGGCGGCGGGATGACTGGAGTAGTAGGTCTCGTACTCACCGCCGGGGCGGGTGAGGGAACGCAGTTCTTCAGGGGCGGCGATGGCGGCCTGGACCTCGGGGTGGGTGCCGATCCACCACCCGAGGAGGGCGGCTATCGCCGTGGACAGGAGCGCCGTGGGCACCCACCAGTGGCGGGAGCGGTACACGGCCGCTGGGAAACCGTGTGTCAGGAAGCGGGTGACGTCGCGCCACGAGGCTCGGCGGGTGCCTGTGACCGCGCTGCGCGCGCGTGCCACGAGTTGGCTGAGACACCCGGTCAGCTGGGGATCGGGCGCGCTGGACTGGATCAGCGAGAGATGGGTGGCGGTTCGCTGGTACAGGGTGACGAGTTCGTCGGCCTCGGCCCCGGTCAGCCGGCGCTGGCGGCGCAGCAGGGCGTCGAGTCTGTCCCACTCGGCTCGGTGGGCGGAGACGAAGACGTCGAGGTCCATCGGTTTGCCTGCTCCTCGCTGCGCATCGGGGGCTCGTCGTTGATGTCAGCTTGTCCTACTGGGGCGCGATGCGCCCTCAGCTTGGCAGACTGGCGGTTGTCGGGGCAGGTCAGGGGAAGGGCGGTGCGCGTGAGTGAGCTGGTGACGGGCGAGGCAGTGGCATTGGAGTTGCGGCCCGCGAAACTGCCGAGCCGGGCGCTTGCCGTGGTGCTCGACCTGGCCTTGGCGGTGGCGGTCTACATCGTCGTGACCATCGGTCTGGTCGCCGCGACCGCCGCGTTGGACGACGCGGCGCAGATCGCCGTCTCGCTCGCGAGCTTTCTGCTGGTGCTGGTGGGCGGCCCGATCGCCGTGGAGACGCTCAGTCACGGCCGCTCTCTGGGAAAGCTGGCGTGCGGGCTGCGGGTGGTGCGGGACGACGGCGGGCCGATCCGGTTCCGGCACGCTCTGGTGCGCGGTGCCGTGGGGGTGGTCGAGATCCTGATGACGTTCGGGATCGTCGCGTGCATCGCTTCGCTGGTGTCGGAGCGCGGGCGGCGGCTCGGTGACGTGTTCGCCGGGACCCTCGTCGTGCGGGAGCGGATTCCGGTGGGACGGATGCCGTACGTTCCCGCGCCGCCGCCCTGGCTGGCGGGACGGTTCGCGGAGCTCGATCTGTCCGCCGTACCGGACGGGCTGTGGCTGGCCATCCGCCAGTACCTGACGCGGATGCGGCAGCTGGATCCGCAGATCGGTGGGGCGATGGCGGAACGGCTCGCCGTGGATCTCGCCGCTCGTACCGGGGCACCGGCGCCGCAGGGCGTACCGGCGGGCGCGTATCTGGCGGCTGTCGTGCACGAGCGGCAGACCCGCGAGGCCCGTCGGACGTTCGGTGCTGTGCCAGGCGGATTCGCGCCCCCCGCACCCGGCGGCCATCACTTCCCGCAGCCGGGACAACCGGGTGGGCCTGTCGGCTATCCCTTCCAGCCCGGCGCTCCCGCCGGCTATCCCCCTCAGCCGGGCGCTCCTGTCGGCCACCCGTTCCAGCCTGGATCCGGCATACACCCCACCCGGTCGGCCCCCGCCGGGTACGGGATCGCGCCTCAGCAGCCGTCCCCGCCTCCGGCCGGTTCGGCCAACCCGGTCGCTCCGGCGAACCCGGTCGCCCCGGTCGAGCACGCCGGCCGGGACGAGCGTCCGTCGACCGGCTTCGCGCCGCCCGCGTAGACGCCCTCGCCACCGGATCGGCGGTGGCTCAGAACGGCCCGGCAGCGCTGTCAGGTGAACACCGACGGCGGTGATTCCAGGTGTTCCAGTTCGATGCCGGGGGCCGCGAGCACCACGTCGCCGGCGATGTGCACGGCGTGCTGTTCCCCCGTGTCCAGTGCTGTGACCTGGTATTCGTCCACGGTCAGCGGCCCGTTGTCAGTGGCGTGTGTTTCGCTTGCGATCAAGGCCCAGGACTGGTCGAGGGTGCGCGGGGCGAGGACCGGGTCGGTGAAGGCGACGAGGCGGACGCGGGTCGCCGCGGGAGTGAGGGAAGGGGTGAGGCGAAGGAGGCGGGCGGTGGCGACGAGGAAGGCGGGAGAGGTGCCGGTGAAGGCGTGGGCGGGCACGTTGCCTTCGGTGGCCTCGGTCCCGGTGGGGTCGGTACGGACCCAGGTCACGCCGTCGAGAGCGGCGCCCCGCACCTGCCAGCCGGACGCGTGCAGTTCGAGGCGGATGGGGCGGCCTAGATCGTCGAGGGCGAGGTCGACGGAGCCGGTGACCGTCGCCGTCGCGGGCTCGGGGAGGCCGTCCGGCGTCGTGCCGGAAGGCGTCGTGAGTTGGGATACGTAGCGCCAGCCGGAGGGGCCGGGCGCGCAGTGGAAGTGTTCGTCGGCGAGGGGGGTGTGATCGTGCGGATCATGGAGCGAATAGCGGCCGCGGGGCATGGGCGTTCAGGTCCTCATCGGGGACAGGCCCCCGCCGGGACGGCGAGGGCCTGCTGACATCCGGACGCCGAGCGGTGGTACCGCTGCTCGGCGGGCGTGCTCAGTAGCGGTAGTGGTCCGACTTGTACGGGCCGTCGACCTCGACACCGATGTACGAGGCCTGCTCGGGGCGGAGCGTCGTGAGCTTCACGCCGAGCGCGTCGAGGTGGAGACGGGCGACCTTCTCGTCCAGGTGCTTGGGCAGCACGTAGACGTCGGTCGGGTACTCCTCGGGCTTGGTGAACAGCTCGATCTGGGCCAGGGTCTGGTCCGCGAACGAGTTGGACATCACGAACGACGGGTGACCGGTCGCGTTGCCCAGGTTCAGCAGGCGGCCCTCGGACAGCACGATGATGACCTTGCCGTCGGGGAACTTCCAGGTGTGGACCTGCGGCTTGACCTCGTCCTTGACGATGCCGTCGATCTTCGCGAGGCCGGCCATGTCGATCTCGTTGTCGAAGTGACCGATGTTCCCGACGATCGCCTGGTGCTTCATCCTGGCCATGTCCGCGGCCATGATGATGTCCTTGTTGCCCGTCGTGGTGACGAAGATGTCGGCCTTGTCGACGACCTCGTCCAGCGTCGTGACCTGGTAGCCGTCCATCGCCGCCTGCAGCGCGCAGATCGGGTCGATCTCGGTGATGATCACTCGGGCACCCTGGCCGCGCAGGGACTCCGCGCAGCCCTTGCCCACGTCGCCGTAGCCGCAGACGACGACGGTCTTGCCGCCGATCAGCGTGTCGGTGGCACGGTTGATGCCGTCGATCAGCGAGTGGCGGCAGCCGTACTTGTTGTCGAACTTCGACTTGGTCACCGCGTCGTTCACGTTGATCGCCGGGAACAGCAGGGTGCCGTCGCGGTACATCTCGTACAGGCGGTGGACGCCGGTCGTGGTCTCCTCGGTCACGCCGCGGATCTCCGAGGCGAGCTGGGTCCACTTCTGCGAGCCGTCCGTGATGGTGCGGTGCAGGAGTTCGAGGACGACGCGGTGCTCGTCGGACTCGGCGGTGTCGACCGAGGGGACCTTGCCGTCCTTCTCGTACTCGACGCCGTTGTGGACGAGCATGGTGGCGTCACCACCGTCGTCCAGGATCATGTTCGGGCCGCCGGTGGGGGTGTTCGGCCAGGTCAGCGCCTGCTCCGTGCACCACCAGTACTCCTCCAGGGTCTCGCCCTTCCAGGCGAAGACCGGGACGCCCTGCGGGTTCTCGGGCGTGCCGTCGGGGCCGACCGCGATGGCGGCGGCGGCGTGGTCCTGGGTGGAGAAGATGTTGCAGGAGGCCCAGCGGACCTCGGCGCCCAGGGCGACCAGGGTCTCGATGAGAACGGCGGTCTGCACGGTCATGTGCAGGGAGCCGGTGACGCGGGCGCCCGCGAGGGGCTGCGCCTCGGCGTACTCCCGGCGGATCGACATCAGGCCGGGCATCTCGTGCTCGGCGAGGGTGATCTCCTTGCGGCCGAAGGCGGCCAGGGAGAGGTCGGCGACCTTGAAGTCCTGTCGGTTGTCGACAGTCGTCATACGAGCTGCTCCTCGGAATCGGGGCGAGGTGGATAGGGCTGTCCTGCGCGGCGGCAGCACGTACGCGTGCCCGACCGGGGCACGGACGTGCACCGGCAGGGCACAGGTGTGCCCGGTGCGCGCAGCGCATCCGTCGGAGGCCCTCTCTCCCTCGGCCGGTCCGCGGTGGGACCGCCCGACCGCCATCAGCAGCGACGTCTGGCTCAGCACCCAAGCTACACCGGTGAGGCTGTCCCTCCCCAGTCCACCTCCGGACAAAGCGGCCCCCCTCGGCCCGGACCGAGGGGCTCGGCCGAGGTCCTGGGCGGCGGAGACGGACGCCGGCGGCGTACGAGCGGGTGGGTCAGTGGCCGTCCGGCGTCGGCCCGCCGGGGGTCGCGGCGGGGTTCGGGCCCTTGGCCGCCTCGGCGTCGCTGTAGATGTCCGGCTCCAGGTAGATCACCCTGGCGATCGGGACGGCGGCGCGGATGCGGGACTCGGCGGCGTCGATGGCGGTGGCGACCTGGGCGGCCGTGTCGTCGTGCTTGACGGCGATCTTCGCGGCGACCAAGAGTTCCTCCGGGCCGAGGTGGAGCGTGCGCATGTGGATGATGCCGGTGACGGTGGCGCCGTCGACCATCGCCGCCTCGATCTTCGCGGTGTCCTCCGGGCCCGCCGACTCGCCCAGCAGGAGCGACTTGGTCTCGGCGGCGAGCACCAGCGCGATCAGGATGAGCAGGACACCGATGCAGACCGTGCCGATGCCGTCCCAGGTGCCGTCGTCCGTGAGCAGGGCGAGGCCGACTCCGCCGAGCGCGAGGACCAGACCGATGAGCGCGCCGAAGTCCTCCAGCAGGACGACGGGCAGTTCGGGGGCCTTGGCGCGGCGGATGAACTGGGACCAGGAGTGGGAGCCGCGCAGCTCGTTGGACTCCTTGATGGCCGTACGGAAGGAGAAGCTCTCGGCGATGATCGCGAACACCAGCACGCCGACCGGCCAGTACCAGTGCTCGATCTCGTGCGGGTGCTTGATCTTCTCGTAGCCCTCGTAGACGGCGAACATGCCGCCGACGGAGAACAGGACGATCGAGACGAGGAAGGCGTAGATGTAGCGCTCGCGGCCGTAGCCGAACGGGTGCTGCGGGGTCGCCTCGCGCTGGGCCTTCTTGCCGCCGATCAGGAGCAGCGCCTGGTTGCCGGAGTCGGCGACCGAGTG
The DNA here is from genome assembly GCF_036226925.1 of Streptomyces sp. NBC_00659. Taxonomy (NCBI): domain Bacteria; kingdom Bacillati; phylum Actinomycetota; class Actinomycetes; order Kitasatosporales; family Streptomycetaceae; genus Streptomyces; species Streptomyces sp. NBC_00659. The sequence continues at coordinate 4,067,174 of NZ_CP109031.1, forward strand.
AACGCCCTCGGCGAGCATCGAGGAGGAGCCGCTGAACGCGAACGCCACGAACTTCGATACCGCGATCGCGAGGTTGGCGCCGAGTGCCGCCACGATCGCTTTGGTGCCGCCTGAAGCGCTCATCTGCTCCTGCTGTCCCTTCGTACGCCGTCCGGACCCGTTCGTACCCTCGTACCCCGCCCGGTCCGGACTTTGCCCGTCCTTTGCGGTGGGCCATTCTTGCAGCCCGGTCCGTCGGCGACGCGCCTCAGGTAGGTCCCGTCGTCCCGTCAGGCGACAACTGTCGCACGGAAGATCGTGCCGGACCCGGACACTTCGGCCTTTTCCCCGGCCGGTACGAAGACCGAGGTGCCGGGAGTCAGGTCGATGCCGTCGGCGCGCACGGAACCCGAGGTGCAGAGCAGGATCTGCGGGGTCTCGCGGGTGAGGTCGCGCGGGTCGGCGCCCTCGGCGACCACGTACCGGGAGAGGCGGAACTCGTCGATGGGGGTCGCGTAGACCTCTTCGCCGTCGGGGGACGCCTCCGGGCGCAGGACGCCGGGGTCGGCCGCCTCGAAGCGGACCACACGCAGGAGTTCGGGGACGTCGACGTGCTTGGGGGTCAGACCGCAGCGCAGGACGTTGTCGCTGTTGGCCATGATCTCGACGCCGAGGCCGTTCAGGTAGGCGTGCGGGATGCCGGCGCCGAGGTAGAGGGCCTCGCCGGGCTGGAGCCGGACGTGGTTGAGGAGCATCGCGGCGATGACTCCGGGGTCGCCCGGGTAGTGGTGGGCGAGGCCCGCGTACGGGGCGTGGTCGCCGCCGAGGCGGGCGCAGGCGGCCGTGGTCTCGGCGACCGTACGGGCCATGTCCTCCGGGTCGGCGCTCAGCACCGCCGTGAGGACCTCGCGCAGCGCCGCCTCCTCCGGGTGGGCGCGCAGCAGGTCGACGTACGGCTTGAGGGAGTCGACGTCGAGGGCGGCGAGGAGCGCGGCGGCCTCCTCGGGGGCGCGGAAGCCGCACAGGCCGTCGAACTCGGTGAGGGCGCAGATCAGTTCGGGCTTGTGGTTGGCGTCCTTGTAGTTGCGGTGCGGGGCGTCGATCGGGACGCCCCGGCGCTCCTCGTCCTCGTAGCCCTCCCGTGCCTGTTCGAGGTCGGGGTGCACCTGGAGGGAGAGGGGGGCACCGGCTGCGAGGAGTTTCAGGAGGAACGGCAGGCGGGGGCCGAACCTGGCGACGGCGGCGCGGCCGAGTTCCTTCGCCGGGTCCTCGGCGACGACCTCGTTGAGCGGACCGCGCCCGGTGCGCGAGGGTGCGCCGGGGTGGGCGCCCATCCACATCTCCGCCTGCGGTTCGCCGGTCGGCTCCACGCCGAGCAGCCGGGGGATGGCGGTGGTGGAACCCCAGGCGTAGGGGCGGACGGTGTTGTCGAGGCGGTCCATCGGTGTCTTCTTCTCCATACGTGCGCTGCGCGGCCCGCTGGGCGCGGGCGTCGGTCGGGAAGCGTGGTGTCAGGGGCGCCGGTCGCGGGGCCGGACACCCTCTACGGGCGCCGGACGCGAGGTCACGCCCAAGATCAGGCCCCCGAAGCGAGCGCCAGGTAAACGGCGGCGAAATCCGTGATGGCGATCAGCTCGGCGAGGGTTTCCAGTTCGCCGCCCTCCTCGGGTTCGAGTTCGCTGATCGCGGTGTCGTGGCCGAGGGCGAGTTCGCGGGCGGCGGGGGCCGCGCTGATCCCGCCGATGGGACGGTCACGGAGCAGCACCACGCGCGCGTGCAGTGCCTGTGCCTCCTCGACGCGGTCCCGGAAGAAGTCGTCGGGGTCGGCGCCCGCGGCGAGCGCGCCCGCGAGCAGCACGCTGTGCGAGGCGAGCGCTTCGGGCAGTTCGGCGGTGAGCGCGGGACGGCCGGCGAGTTCGGCGAGCGCGGCGGTGAAGCGGCGGCCGGCCGGGCCCGCAGAGGTGCCCTCCGTCCAGATCACCGGGAGCGCCTCGGCCAGTTCGACGGCGAGCGTCTTGGCGGGGTTGCTGTAGGCCGCGATGGCCGGGCCGCAGCGCTCGGCGACGCGGTCGAGACGGTCGGCGACCTTCTGCAGCGCCTGGGGCGGGGCCGAGACCAGGCCGGTGCGGTCGAGGAGGACGAGCAGCGGGGTGAGCAGCGCCCAGAGCACGCCGGGGGCCGAGGCCGCCTGGGTCCCGTCCTGCTCGTACGGGGCGGTCGCCATCGATACGAAGAGGCCGTGGGCGCCTTCCACCCACTCGGCGAGGGGGGAGCCGGCGGGGGCGACGGCCGCGACGGTGCTGCCGCGCCGGTAGGCCTGCTCGATGAGCAGTTCCAGGCCGGGTTCGCTCCCGTCGGGAGTGGCGATCAGCAGGAGGTCGACGGGGCCCGCCCAGCCGGGCAGGTCCCAGCGCAGGGCGCCTCCGGCGGGGGCGACACCCGTGGGGGTGAGCCGGGTGAGGGGGCAGCTCGCTCCGGCGAGGGTGCCGAGCAGTTCGGCGACGCCGGTGGCGGCCATGCCGGGGCCCGCGATCAGGACGGCGCGCGGTCGGCCGTCGGGCTTCAGCTCGGAGATGCCGGCCTCGGTGGCGTGCCGGACCGCGGTGCGTACCCGGGCGCCGGCCTCGGCGGCACCGCGGAGCAGGGCCCGCCGGTCCGCCCGGGTGAGCGCGTCGGGATCGTCGAGGAGCGATTCGTCGAGCATGGGGTCGGTAGCCTCCGATCGCCGGGGGCGCTTGCGCGTGAGCCGCCGGGGTCGCTTGCACGGGGTCGCTCGCGGGAGGTGCCGAGCGGTGCTGGGTCGGACCGGGTGCCGGCCGGGTGTGCGCCGGTCGCCGGTCGGGACGGCCGCGTCGCCGTCGTCCGTGCGGGCGGCTGTGCCGTCGCTCGTCCTCGGGTGCCGTGGCTCGTCGTCGTGCCTGCCGCGCCGTCGGCCCGTCCGCGGGCGGGGACAGCGCCGCTGCCGCTGCCGCCTCGCGTACGGCGGTCGCGGCGCCGTGTGCGCGAGGCGGATGCGTCGGTTACGCGGGGCGCCGGGCCTCGTCGACCAGGAGTACGGGGATGCCGTCGCGGACCGGGTAGGCGAGGCCGCAGTCCGCTCCCGTGCAGATCAGCTCGGTCTCCTGCTCCTTGAGCGGGGCATGGCAGGCCGGGCAGGCGAGGATCTCCAGGAGGCCGGCTTCGAGCGGCATGGGGTGTCCTTCCGAAAACGGTGGATGCGGCCTGGTCAGGGTACCGCTGTGGGAAGCCTGTTGCCGGGGCGCGCCACCGGTTCGCCCGGCGCGCGGAACGGGTACGCGGGTCTCCGCGGCCCACGTCCGCTTCGTATCCGTGCCCGCGCCGGCCCACCGGCGACGGGGGCCGCCCGACCGGCACCGTGACCGAACGCCCCGGCCCGGCCTCGGGTGGACCGGGGTGAGCCGGGCCTGCTGGGCATGGCGGACCGGCCGGGACGAGGCCGCCGGGGCGGTCGCGGCGGCCTCGTCGGGGCCATCGGGCGGCTCCCGGCCATGACCCGCCACGGACGGCGGGTCGGGCCGACGCCACTGCCACTGCCGGGCGACGGTGTCCGGCCGTGGCCCGCTCCCGGCGCCGGTGGCGGGGGTCAGGCTCTGATGATCTTCAGCACCTCGTCCCGGACCCTTGCCATCGTCGCCTCGTCGCGGGCCTCGGCGTTGAGGCGGAGAAGGGGCTCGGTGTTGGAGGGGCGGACGTTGAACCAGGTGTCCCCGAGCGTGACCGTCAGGCCGTCGAGCTCGTCGAGGACGACGCCCTCGCGGCCCTCGTAGGCGGCCCTGACGGCGGCCAGGCGGCCCGCCTGGTCGTCCACGGTGGAGTTGATCTCGCCGGAGCCCACGTAGCGGTCGTACTCCGCGACGAGCCCGGAGAGCGGGCCGTCCTGACCGCCGAGGGCGGCGAGGACGTGGAGGGCGGCCAGCATGCCGGTGTCGGCGTTCCAGAAGTCGCGGAAGTAGTAGTGCGCGGAGTGCTCGCCGCCGAAGATCGCGCCGGAGGTGGCCATCTCGGCCTTGATGAAGGAGTGGCCGACGCGGGTGCGGACCGGGGTGCCGCCGTGCTCGCGGACGACCTCCGGGACCGACCAGGAGGTGATGAGGTTGTGGATGACCGTGCCGCCGCCGTTCCGGTCCAGTTCGCGGGCGGCGACCAGCGCGGTGATGGCGGACGGGGAGACCGGCTCGCCCCGCTCGTCGACGACGAAGCAGCGGTCGGCGTCGCCGTCGAAGGCGAGCCCGAGGTCGGCGCCCTCCTCGCGGACGCGCTTCTGGAGGTCCACGATGTTCGCCGGGTCGAGCGGGTTGGCCTCGTGGTTCGGGAAGGTGCCGTCCAGTTCGAAGTACATCGGGACGAGCTCCAGCGGCAGACCGGAGAACACGGTGGGCACGGTGTGTCCGCCCATGCCGTTGCCCGCGTCGACGACGACCTTCAGGGGGCGGATCGAGGTCAGGTCGACGAGCGAGCGGAGGTACGCCGCGTAGTCCTCCAACGTCTCCCGCCGCGTGATCGTTCCGGGCGTGGCGTCCGAGGCCGGGGCGGCGCCGGAGTCGAGCCAGGTCTCGGCGAGCCGGCGGATCTCGGAGAGGCCGGTGTCCTGGCCGACGGGGGCCGCGCCCGCCCGGCACATCTTGATGCCGTTGTACTGGGCCGGGTTGTGCGAGGCGGTGAACATGGCGCCCGGCAGGCCGAGCGCGCCCGACGCGTAGTAGAGCTGGTCCGTGGAGCACAGGCCGATCTCGGTCACGTCGACCCCGCGCGCCGCGGCGCCGCGCGCGAAGGCTCGGGAGAGGCCGGGCGACGACGGCCGCATGTCGTGCCCGATCACGATGGCGTCGGCTCCGGTCACTTGGACGAAGGCGGCACCGAACAGCTCGGCGAGCGGCTCGTCCCACTGGTCCGGGACCACCCCGCGTACGTCGTACGCCTTCACGAGCTGCGACAGATCAGCAGTCACGGCCAACCCTCCAGGAGTCCACTTCGGTCACCACAAACTACCCGTCCGGGATGACGGCGAGCCGTGCCGAGCCCGAGTGGAGCGCATACGTGACCTGCGAACCGTCCCCGTCATCCGGGGGAAACCCACCCGTCTCGAGGCAGCGTTCGCGAACCTCAGGGCAGCATCCAGGAGAGGACCGGTGAGCTCTGTCCCACCACGATCAGGCACATGATGAGCAGCAGTCCGAGGCTCCAGGGCAGCACCTTGCGCAGCAGGTCGCCCTCGCGGCCGTCGAGCCCGACGGCCGCGCAGGCGATCGTCAGGTTCTGCGGCGAGATCATTTTGCCGAGGACACCGCCCGAACTGTTGGCGGCGGCCAGGAGTTCGGGCGACAGCCCCGACTCCCGGGCGGCGCTCACCTGGAGAGCGCCGAAGAGGGCGTTCGACGACGTGTCGGAGCCGGAGACCGCCACACCGAACCACCCCAGAACGGGTGAGAGGAAGGCGAGTCCGGATCCGGCCGCCGCCACGAAGTGGCCGATCGTGGCGGCCTGTCCGGAGAGGTTCATGACGTAGGCGAGGGCCAGCACGGACGTCACGGTCAGGATCGCGAACCTCAACTCGTGCACGGTCGCGAGCCATTCCCGGACCGCCACGCGCGCGTGCACCCCGAGTACGACGGCCGTGCAGAGCCCCGCGAGCAGCACGAGGGTGCCGCCGGTCGACACGATCGGCCAGGTGAAGACGTTCCCGCCCACCGGCAGGCCGTTCGGGCCGACGACGTCGAGGAAGGGCCAGTCGTACGTACGGGTCGCCCGCGCCGACCAGTCCTTCACGGCCGGGATCTGCGCGATCGAGAAGACCGTGACGATCAGGGCGTACGGGGCGTAGGCGCGCACGACTTCGCGGCGCGGGTCCCGCTCGTCGAGTTCCTCGCTGCGCGCACCGGTCAGGACCGACGCCCGTACGGCCTCGGCCGCGGGCACGCGCGCGTGCGGCACGGCGATCAGGGCGGCGGCTCCGGCCAAGGAGGCGCCGATGTCGGCGAGTTGCGCGGAGACGTAGTTCGAGGCGGCGAACTGGACGGCGGCGAAGGCGACTCCGCAGGCGAGGGCGGGTATCCAGGTCTCGCGCAGTCCGCGCCGGCCGTCGACGAGCCCGACCAGGACGAGGGGCACGACCAGCGCGAGCAACGGGGTCTGCCGGCCCACCAACGAGGCGACGGAGTCCAGGGGCAGACCGGTGACTTGGGCGAGGGTCACGACCGGGGTGGCCATCGCGCCGAAGGCGACCGGCGCGGTGTTGGCGACGAGGGCGACGACCGCCGCGCGCACGGGGTCGAAGCCGAGGGCGACCAGCATCACGGAGCAGATCGCGACGGGTGCGCCGAAACCGGCAAGGGCCTCCAGCAGCGCGCCGAAGCAGAAGGCGACCACGAGTGCCTGGATGCGTGGATCGTCGGACAGGCGCCCGAACGAGCGGCGCAGGACGTCGAAGTGCCGGGTCCGGACGGTCATCCGGTACACCCACAAGGCGTTGACGACGATCCACAGGATGGGGAAGAGACCGAACGCTGCGCCCTGAGCGGCGCTGGAGAGCGTCTGGTCCACCGGCATGCCGTAGGCGAGGCAGGCGACCAGCGAGGCCGCCAGAAGGCCCGCCAGGCCCGCCAGGTGGGCTTTGAGCCGGACGCCGCCGAGCAGGATCAGGACGACGAGGAGAGGCAGGGCCGCCACGAGGGCGGACAGGCCGAGCGAGTCGGCGACGGGTCGCAGTTCCTGGACGTACACGGCCGCCTCCCCGGATTCCGCGATGCGGAAAGCGATTTCACACGGATATCGGAATCGTCATGTCCGCGACAACTTCGCGTCAATGGGTGTGCGCCGCTCAAGGGAATCGGCGCCCGGGAAGGGTGCGGCGAAGAGGCGGGCCGCGCGGTACTGCGGGAGGGCATCGCGCGCGTCCGCGAGGGCGACGCCCGGTTCCCGGGCGAGCGCTCAGTTCTCGGGCGAGCGCAGGATCCGCAGGTGGCCGCGGCGCGCGACCTCCATCGGGTCCACCGAACGTGCACTGCCGTTCTCCGCCGCGCGCTTCTGCGGACGGGCCGCCTCGCGCACCGCGTTCGCCAGTGCCTCCAGATCGTCGCCGCTGGGGCGCGCGGGACCGGAGGAGTCGGCGAGGCGGACGACCTCCCAGCCGCGCGGCGCGGTGAGGCGCTCGGAGTGCTCGGCGCACAGGTCGTAGCAGTGGGGTTCGGCGTAGGTGGCGAGCGGGCCGAGAACCGCGGTCGAGTCGGCGTAGACGTACGTCAGCGTCGCGACAGCGGGACGGCCGCAAGCGGTGCGCGAACAGCGACGTACAAGGCTCACGACGTTGGACGGTACCGCACTCTTGAGCGGGCCGCGACGACTCTCCCCCAGGTCATCCCACCGTGTCGCCCTGTGAGACGCCCCACACCGCTTCCGGAGCATCGGACCCTGACCTGGGGCGACATCGGGTGTCGAGATACCGAACAGACCTGAATCCGGTCACCACTTGGTGCGAATCATGCCAATTGCCATGTCAGAGACGGTCTTGGAGAGATATGGAATCGAGCCGAATCTTAACGGGAACGGTCATCGGGCGTCATTCGGAAGACGGGCCGGGCCGGGGCCACCGGCCGCCTGACCGCCGCCGGGCCGCCGGCGACCGCCGCGTGGGGCCGGGCGGCCGGGCCGGGCGGGGACTACTCTTCGTCAGTGATGGACAACCCCGTACCGCCCCGTGCCGCAGCAGCCGGTCCCCGTCGTCGTGACCGCCACGGCAGGGGCATGCGCGGCCCCGTGGCGCCGCCCCAGGTACCGCTCGCGGCGAGCCGTGCCGAGGTCTTCGCGGACCTCGTGCAGGACTCCGTGGAACGGCTGGAGCGACGCTGGCCACAGCTCGCGGACATCGACTTCATGGTCCTCGAAGTCCCCCGCCTGGAGCGCTCGGGCGAGAACTGGAGCGACGAGGCGGTGCCGCTGGGCGGCACGATCGCGGCGCGCGAGGGACATCCCGCGCGCGTGGTCGTCTACCGCCGCCCGATCGAGATCCGCACCAAGGGGCGCGACGAGCGCGCCGCCCTGGTGCACGAGGTCGTCGTGGAGCAGGTCGCGGAACTTCTGGGCCAGACTCCGGAGACGGTCGACCCGCGGTACGGCGAGGACTGAGAACCGCCCGGGAACGCTCGCTCCGGCCCGGGCGGATTCACCGGTCCCCGGTCACTGCTCGAGCAGCACCGAGAGGTCCTGTTCGGCCTCCGGCACCGAGACCGTCCCGCGGTCATCCGGGAGACCCTGGATGGTGAACGCGGGAACGCCGTCCTGGTTCGCCGAGAGCATCCGGGAGGCGTAGACGGGGCCTCCGGAGACCGGCTCGACGGTCAGGGCGTACGTGCCCTTGAGGCCGCTCGGGACGGGTGCCTCGACGTTCTGGGTGGTCCCGCCCTTGATGGTGAACGTCTTCGACACGGCCATGCCGCCCCCGCTGCCCGCGGACGCGGTGACCTTGATCCTGGCCCCCTCGCCCGGGGCGGTCACGGCGAGCGTGGACCCCTTGGCGGTGTTGTCCGCGACCGTCGCACGGGCGCCCACCGGAGCGGTGGCCGGAATGAACGCGGTCTCCTGATCGGCGCCCTTGCCCCGCACCACCAGCAGGGCGGCGACGACCGGAACGGACGAGCCGGTGGGGGTGAGCACCAGGGAGCCCGCCTCGCCGCGGGTGACGTCCCCGAGGTCGACGGCGGAGGTCATACCGGCCTTCACGTGCAGCGTCTCGTTGCCCGCCAGGGTGATCGTCCCCGAGGGCGAGGCGAGGCGGACCTTCAGATCGGCGTCCGTGTCACCGGGCGCGAAGGCGACCAGGCGCACCGAGGTGGCGTCCTTGGGGATGCCCGGCATGACGAGGCTGCCCGCGGGGTCGGCGGAGGACGTCAGCCAGTCGCCGCCGGTCTTGGCGTCGAGCGCCTGCACGGCGGCCCCGACCCGGCCGCTGCGGACCTTCACATGCACGGTGAGGTCGGCCTGCGGATCGCCGGTCAGGGTGTTCAGCAGGATCGGTTCGCTGGCGTGCGCCTGGACCGTGATCCCGTCGGCCACCGTGGACTTGAGCGTGCCGTCCTTGCCGTACAGATCGATGTCCACGACCGCCGCGGCGTCGTCCGGGTTCGTCAGATGCACGTAATCGGTGCGCTGCGCGGCGGTGCTGGCGCCCGGGAACCAGAACTCGGTGTCGGGCGCGGTGCAGTTGGTGCCGAGCAGACCGCGCCCGACGCCCGCGGCGACCTCGGTGGTCTCCTGGACCGTCCAGCCGGGCGCGAACTTGCCCGATGCGAGCCCGACGAGGGCGGGCGCGTCGGCACCCGAGGTGTCGCCGGCGGCCGGCTTGCCGGGTTCCTTGGGCTGGACGACGGGCTTGGCGGGCTTGGCACCGCTCTTCTTGCCGTCGGACGAGTCGGAGGAGTCGGCCCCGTCGGCCGACTCCTCGGTGGCGGCCTGGAGTTGAGCCTTGCCGCTGCCGCTCGCACCCTCCACGACGGGCGTGAAGGACGTGTACGTGGTGTCCGCGATGTCGGAGGCGCTCGGCTGCGGGCAGAGCAGGCTGGTGCGCTCCACGGGCAGCCGCGCGGCCGTGGCGGACACGCTGTCGCCGGAGGTGCCGGCCGGCTTGAGCGTCGCGAACCCGGTGACAGCGGCGAGCGCGGTCGCCGCGGCGATCAGGGACAGGGTGGTGCGGTTCACTGATGGCTCCCGTCGGGGCGCTCACTGTCGTTGCCGTGCGGGGGCCGCGTGGGGTCGTACGCCGGGTCGTAGCCCTGCTCGCCCGTCTCGTAGCCCTGGCCCCGGGAATCGAAGGGCCTGCCGTCGGCGTCGTAGCCCTGGCCGTAGTTCTGGTCGTACGCCGCCGTGCCGCCGTAGGCGTACGGGTCGTACTGGCCGCCCTGGTAGGGATCCGCCTGGTACGGCTGCTGGTAGGTGCCCGCCGGGTAACCCTGCTGCCCCTGTTGTCCCTGTTGTCCCTCGTACTGCTCGCCGCCGTAGGTGTCGTACTCGGCGTTCGCGTAACTCGGGCTGTCCCATTCGCCGTACGCCTGCTGGTGCGGGACGACGGCCGGGATCTCCTCGTCCTCGTCCGCGTCGGCGTCCGCGGGGAACCCGTCGTCGAACTCCGGGTCCTCGTCCGGCCGTCCCGACTCCGCCTCGGCCTCGGCCTGGGCGCGCAGGCGGCGGGCGCGGCGGCCGTCGCCCGTCATGTCCTCGGCGGTCACGGGCTGCTGCTGCTCCTCGGGGAGGTCGTCGTCGATGTCCCGGCGCCGCCCGGGGAGGGCGAGCACCACGAGGACCAGGGCGAGGGCGCCCTGGGCCCACAGCCAGGCCGTGTGGCTCAGCGGTGCGTCGAACGTGACGTCCAGCCTGCCGCCGTCGGCGGGCAGCCGGAAGCCCTGGGCCCAGCCGTCGACCGTGGTGCGGGTCAGCGGCTTGCCGTCCAGGGTCGCCGTCCAGCCGGCGTCGGCGCTGTCGGCCAGTCGCAGGAGGCGGCCCCCGTCACCGGCGGGGACCGTGGTGTGCACCTCGACCGGACCGGCGGCGATGGACTCCGGGTCGCCCGACGCGGGGACGATCGCGGCACGTGAGACCTGCTGGTCGACGCGCCACAGGGCGCTGCCGTCCTGCTGGCTCAGCCGGGACAGGCCCGTGGTGGCGTCCAGGACACGGCTCACCTCGCGCGGCGCGCCCTTGCGGACCAGGACGTAGCGCACGGCGAAGCCGCCGAGCTGGTCGGCCTGGTCTGCGCCGGAACCCGCCACGAGGTTCGCGACGACCTTGTCGAGCTTCTTGTTCTCGCCGCCGGCCGAGGCGAGTTCGGCGTCGCCGAGACGGGCGCCGGAGCCGCGGACGAGGACGTAGCCGACCCTGGCGGCCGAACTGCTGTCGAGGACGAGGGTGCGGGCCTGGTCGCGCGTACCGCTCTCCTCGGCGACGAACGCGGGAACCTGCACCGGGTCGCGGCGCTCGACGGGTCCGTCGGCGCCTCGGATGATCCATCCGGCCGCGACGAGCAGGGGGCCCGCAGCGCACGCGAAGGCGATGAGCGCGGCCACCGGCTGGCGCCAGCCGAAGCTCTGCTCGGCGACCCGCGCGCGTGCCCCGTCGGAGCCGACGGCGGCGGCGGCCAGCAGCGCGAGCCCGTACACGAGGGTCGCGGGTCCCGCCCAGGTGGAGCGGTTGGACAGGACCGCGAAGACGAGTGCCACGACGGCGATGACCCAGGCGGTCCTGATTCCCGCCTGGCGCTCGGAGCGCAGCAGTGCGGCCAGGGCGGCCAGCACGATGCCGAAGAGCATCAGTCCGCTGACGGTGCCCGGCCCGCCGGGGCCGGCGCTGAGCAGGTCGAGCGCGGAGGCCGTGCTCGCACCGTAGTCAAGGCCGGCCTGCCGGAAGAAGCCGAACGGCAGCAGGGTCAGCGACCAGGGGGCGAGGACCAGCAGCGGGGTGCCGAGCTGGGCCAGGAACCGCAGCCCGTAGGCGGGGATCTCCCTGCGTCGCACCACGAGGAGCGCGACGCCGAGAACCAGCGCGATGGGCCACACGATCGGGGTGAACGCCGTCGTGAAGGTCAGCAGCAGGGCGTACGCCCAGGTCGCACGCCAGCTGCCGCGCGCGCGGGAGCCGTTCGCGAGACCGCTCGCCGCGACGCCCGCGCGCGCGATGAGCGGCAGCAGGATCGCGAGGACGGCGGTGCCGATACGGCCGCCCGCCAGCGCGCCGGTGGCGGCGGGCAGGAAGGCGTAGGCGACGGACGCCCAGGCCCGCAGGAGCCGGGACTCGACGAGGGGCCGTGAGGCGAAGTACGCGGCGAAGCCGGCCAGCGGCACGGATCCCACCAGGAGCACGGTGACCGCGAGTCCGGTGGAGCCGAGGAGCACGGAGGCCAGCAGCGCGACGAGCGCGAGGTAGGGCGGAGCGGACTGGGTGGAGCCCGCGCCGACCGGATGCCAGCCGTCGAGGTAGCGCGCCCACAGTTCGGAGGCGTCGGCGGGGGCGGGCAGCAGCGCACCGCCCGCGAGGGCCCCGCCGCCGAGCAGCTGGCGGCACGCGAGGAGCGAGACGAACAAGAGCACCAGGAACAGCATCGGGCCGGGGTTGCGCGCGATGCGCTTGATCCGGGCGAACTGCTCGATCTCCAGGAAGTCTCCGTCGTCGCCGCCCGGTCCGGACTCGACGGCGCCTCCGTGCCGTCCGGCGCCCGTGGTGACGTCGGCCTCGGAGCGGCTCGTCAGATTGCCGGCGACCTGCTCGAGGGTGGCCCTGACGGTGGCGCCCGGAGGCGGGAACAGGGGGCGCAGCTCGCCCTTGTCGACCTGCGGACGGCCGCGCCTGCGCCGTCCGGCGATGATCCGCTCGGGGCGCAGCAGGGTGCCCAGGAGGCCGCGGATCTCGTCGACGGCCTGCCCGGGGACCTTGCCCACGAGGTAGGCGAGCGTGCGCAGCAGGGTGCCGAGGACGAGGCGGACCAGGATCCAGGGGAGCTGCGCGGTGCGGGCGTTGACGAGGAGGGTGTAGACGGCGCCCGCTTTGTCGACCTTGTGCGGGGAGGCGGCGGTGCGGCCCACGCAGTCGACGGCGCGGCGCTCGCGAGAGGCCGCCTCGGCGTGCCGTACGACGGCTTCCGGGGCGACGAGGACCCGGTGGCCGGCGGCCTGGGCGCGCCAGCACAGGTCGACGTCGTCGCGCATGAGGGGCAGCCTGCGGTCGAAGCCGCCGAGCTCCTCGAAGACGTCGCGGCGGATCAGCATGCCCGCGGTGGACACGGAGAGCACGGGGTGGACGTGGTCGTGCTGCCCCTGGTCCTGCTCGCGTCGGTCGAGACCGGTCCAGCGGCGGCCCGAGTTGGCGATGGTGACGCCGACCTCGAGGAGCTGCCGGCGGTCGTACCAGCCGCGGAGCTTGGGGCCGACGACGGCCACGTCCTGGCCGGCTTCCTGCTCGTTCTCCACGACGCGCAGCAGCTGGGCCAGCGCGTCGGGCTCGGGAGCGCTGTCGTCGTGCAGCAGCCAGAGCCACTGCTCGGGCTCGCCGTGCGGGAGGTCCGGCATGTCGTAGGCGTCGTCGCGCCAGCTGCGCGTGACGGGGTCCCAGCCGCTCGGACGCTTGAGGTAGGGCAGGTCGTCCGGGGTCAGTTCGGGGGCGGTGCGGGACACCTCCTCGACGGCCTGGCCGAAGCCGGTGCGCCGCGCCAGGTGCAGCACGCGGTCGGCGCCGAGCGCCTCGGTGAGCAGCTGGGCGGATTCGTCCGCGCTGCCGGTGTCGGCCGCCACCGCGTTCTGCACGGGGCGGTCCTGGCCGAGCAGCCCGGCGAGCGCCTGTGGCAGCCAGCGGGCGCCGTCGTGGGAGACGAGCACCGCGGTCACCACGTGGCGCGGAAACTCAGGGGCGGCAGCGGCGTCGTTACTGGCTGCCGAAAGGCTGTGCACGGACATCGAGGTACGGGCCCCGGTTCGATGGACTGCGGTGGACGTCTGTGTCCGGCGGGGACAGCGGGACGTCTCGGACGAGGGCCCACACTAACGGCTGGGAAAGACGGCGGCCCGCCGCCTGTGGATAACCCACACGCGACGGACCGTTCCTTACGTAAGAGTGTGTGCCGTTTGGTCGGTGGCACCCACGGGTGCCACCGGTGTTCCGCGTCCGCTTCCCCGTGCGACGGTTTTCAGACAGCGGCCTTCTTCAGGCGGCGCCGTTCCCGCTCGGACAGACCGCCCCAGATGCCGAACCGTTCGTCGTTGGCGAGCGCGTACTCGAGGCACTCGGAGCGGACTTCGCAGGCGAGGCAGACCTTCTTGGCCTCGCGGGTGGAGCCGCCCTTCTCGGGGAAGAAGGACTCGGGGTCGGTCTGGGCGCACAGCGCGCGCTCCTGCCAGCCGAGTTCCTCATCCGCGTCGTCGACCAGCAGTTGCTGCACCAGCTCGGTCATGTGCGCCCCTCGTCTGTCTTTCGCGTCCCCGTGATGCTGCCGTTACCGATCCCGGCTGAACGACACGAGTGAAATTACAAGTGTGCCGATCCGGGCCAGTCAAGCCGAGATCTGCTATTGGGCCCCTTATTCACTCTGCGGAACCAAGGCAATGCAGAAAGTGTTCAAATCGTCATAAACCCTGACAGCCCAAGAGGTCCAGGTCAGACGCCCGTCTCCTCACAGAGGGGGACGTCCACGCGTTCGATCTCGTTCCGACGCAGACCCCGAAGCGAATCTGATCACATTTGGATCACGGGTCCGCGGCGAGGTTTGTTCACCCGGTTGTGCGCCATGTGTCCGGGGAGTCGCCTGAACAAACCTTTCGCCTGCCAGATGAACCGGATGAGGTGAAACATCTCTCGCATACCGGACATGCAGTTGACAGTCGAGGTGTGAACCGGTGTCCTTGTGGGCATGCTCGCGCACTTGGCAACCACCTCGACCCGCACCGCCGGGTCCGTCGGTGCTGCCCACGCGCGCTGTAGCTGTTGTTGCTGTTCCAGCTGTTGAGCCCTACCGCGCTCCGGCTGCCTCGCCGCCACTGAGGCGCATCCCGCCCCCACCGGGGCCACTGCCCGCACCAGGGCTCCTCCCCGCTCCCCACCCGGGCGGAATCCCCGCCCGCGACCCGGGCGGAAACGGCCAGCGACACCCCAGCACTCTCCCGCCGAGGAACCACCGCATCCATGAACAGCGACAACGACCTCCAGATCGCCGGCGACATCCTCGAAGTCCCGCACCTGCTCCAGCCGCCGCGCGAACACCCCTCCACCGTGGCCGAGTTCGCCGGCCTGGCGCGCTCCATCGCCGCCGACCGGTCCCAGTGGGAACACCTCGTCCGCTACGACGCCTCCTCGCGCTGGTACCACCGGCTGCGCACGGGGCCCGGCTACGAGGTGTGGCTCCTGTCCTGGGTGCCCGGACAGGCCAGCGGGCTGCACGACCACGGCGGATCCTCCGGCGTACTGACCGTCCTGGACGGCGCGCTGAGCGAGCACACCGAGAGGGGCACACGCGCCCTGGGCTCCGGCGCGCAGCGCGTGTTCGCGCCCGGCTATGTCCACGAGGTCGTCAACGACGCGCTCGAACCGGCCGTCAGCCTGCACATCTACTACCCGGGCCTCACCGAGATGCCGATGCACGCGGCGCGTTGCGCCGTCGCCGAAACCGTGTGACGCGATCGCGCCGGAGAGCGGCCCGCCGTCACCGGGGGCTCGTAACCGGCTGACACGTTGTCGTACCCGCCTGCGAGACTGAACCCCATGCGCATTGTGGTTCTGGCAGGCGGTATCGGTGGTGCACGGTTCCTGCGTGGTCTCCAGCGGGCCGTGCCGGACGCTGACATCACGGTCATCGGCAACACCGGCGACGACATCCACCTCTTCGGGCTGAAGGTCTGCCCGGACCTCGACACGGTGATGTACACGCTCGGCGGCGGCATCAACGAGGAGCAGGGCTGGGGGCGGGCCGACGAGACCTTCCATCTGAAGGAGGAGCTCGCGGCGTACGGGCTGGGACCCGAGTGGTTCGGGCTCGGCGACCGGGACTTCGCGACGCACATCGTGCGGACGCAGATGCTGGGCGCGGGCTATCCGCTCAGCGCCGTGACGGAAGCCCTGTGCGACCGGTGGAAGCCGGGCGTGCGTCTCATCCCCATGTCCGACGACCGGGTCGAGACCCATGTCGCCGTCACGCTGCCGGAGGGCGACCCGGCCGGGGCCGCGGGCGAGCGCAAGGTGATCCATTTCCAGGAGTACTGGGTCCGGCTGCGGGCCTCCGTGCCGGCCGAGGCGATCGTGCCGGTCGGCGCCGAGCAGGCGAAGCCCGCTCCCGGGGTGCTGGAGGCCATCGCCGGCGCGGACGTCATCCTCTTCCCTCCGTCCAACCCCGTGGTCTCCGTCGGCACCATCCTCGCCGTGCCCGGCATCCGCGAGGCCATCGCCGAGGCGGGCGTCCCGGTCGTGGGTCTCTCCCCCATCGTCGGTGACGCGCCCGTGCGGGGCATGGCCGACAAGGTGCTGGCCGCGGTGGGCGTCGAGTCCACCGCCGCCGCGGTCGCCGAGCACTACGGCTCGGGCCTGCTCGACGGCTGGCTCGTCGACACGGTCGACGCCTCCGTCGTGGAGCGCGTCGAGGCGGCCGGCATCCGCTGCCGGGCCGTACCGCTGATGATGTCCGACCTCGACGCGACGGCGCGCATGGCGCGGGAGGCGCTGGCGCTGGCGGAGGAGGTACGGACGCCGTGAGCACCATGGACGCGGCCTTTCGCGGCGAGGCGGGACGCGCGGGAGGGCGGACCGGCGGGGAACTCCGGGAGCGGCCCGCCGACGCGGGCTACCGGGTCTGGGCGCTGGACGGGCTTCCCGAAGTGCGTCAGGGAGACGACCTGGCGAAGCTCATCGCGACGGCCGGGCCCGGACTCGTGGACGGGGACGTGCTGCTCGTCACCTCCAAGATCGTCTCGAAGGCCGAGGGCCGGATGGTCGAGGCCGCCGACCGGGAGGCCGCCATCGACGCCGAGACCGTCCGGGTCGTGGCACGGCGCGGCGCGCTGCGGATCGTCGAGAACCGGCAGGGTCTCGTGATGGCCGCCGCCGGGGTCGACGCCTCCAACACCCCTGCCGGGACAGTGCTGTTGCTGCCCGAGAACCCCGACGCCTCCGCGCAGGCGATCCGTGAAGGACTGCGGGACGCCCTCGGCGTGGACGTCGGCGTCGTGATCACGGACACCTTCGGTCGGCCCTGGCGCACCGGGCTCACCGATGTCGCCATCGGCGCCGCAGGCGTGCGGGTGCTGGACGACCTGCGCGGCGACACCGACGCGCACGGCAACCCGCTGAGCGCGACCGTCGTGGCCACGGCCGACGAACTCGCCGCCGCCGGTGACCTGGTCAAGGGCAAGGCCTCCGGGCTGCCCGTCGCCGTCGTGCGCGGTCTGGCGCATCTGGTGACCGATGCGGAGGGCACGGGCGCGCGGGCGATGGTGCGCGACGCGCGGGACGACATGTTCCGGCTGGGCACCTCGGAGGCCGTACGGGAGGCCGTGACCCAGCGGCGTACGGTACGGGCCTTCACCGACGAGCACGTCGACCCGGGCGCCGTGCGCCGTGCGGTCGCGGCGGCGGTGACCGCTCCCGCGCCGCACCACACCACACCCTGGCGGTTCGTGCTCCTGGAGTCCGCCGGGTCGCGGACGCGACTGCTCGACGCCATGCGGGACGCGTGGATCGCGGATCTGCGGGGCGACGGGAAGAGCGAGGAGTCCATCGCCAGGCGGGTCCGCAGGGGCGACGTGCTGCGCAAAGCGCCGTACCTCGTGGTGCCGTGCCTGGTCATGGACGGCTCGCACACCTACGGCGACGGACGGCGGGACGGCGCCGAGCGCGAGATGTTCGTGGTCGCCACCGGGGCGGGCGTGCAGAACTTCCTGGTCGCGCTGGCCGGGGAGCGGCTGGGCTCCGCGTGGGTGTCGTCGACGATGTTCTGCCGTGACGTCGTCCGTGAGGTGCTGGAGCTGCCGGGGAACTGGGACCCGATGGGAGCCGTGGCCGTCGGGCACGCGGCGGAGGAGCCGAGAGTCCGGCCGGAGCGGGACGCGGCCGCTTTCGTCGAGGTGCGTTGACCGGCGGGGCGCCTTGACCGGGGGATGGTGCCCCGCCCGGCCCTGTGGGTGACCCTGCGGCCCGTCGTGGGTGGCGGGCCGGATCCCTCGCGGGTGCCGGTGCCGTTCCGTTCCGTTCCGTCGTGGGTGGCGGGCTGGTTCCGGCGTGAGCGCCGGTGCGATTCCGTCGTGGGTGCCGGTCCGGTCGGTGCGGTCGGTCCGGGGTGCCGCTCCGGGCGGGCGTGGGTTCTGGTTCGCGGGGTTCGTCCGTGGTGTCCGGACCTCGTGTCGTGGGGGGAGCGCCTACTCTCGTAGGACAGCCCGAGAATCTCTAGGACCTCATCCGTGTCTGGACGTTTCGCTCCCCGGCCGACGCGTACGACCGTGCGCGGCGGGCATGTCGTGGTGCCCGGCGGGACTCCTGGCGGCGCGCCGGGCGGAGTGCCCCGCCAGGCGGCCGGGCCCGGACGCGTCCGCACCTGGACACCCGCCGGGCCGCTGGACCTCGGGCTCGTGCTCGGGCCGCTGCGGCGCGGACCGGCCGATCCGACGTTCCGTACGACGCCCGACGGCTCCGTGTGGCGGACCAGCCGTACGCCCGCCGGGCCGGGGACGCTGCGGGTCGCTCCGCGCGGCGGGGTCGTCCGGGGCGAGGCCTGGGGTCCTGGAGCCGAATGGCTGCTCGACCGGCTCCCCGACCTGCTCGGCGCCGCCGACGACCCTGAGGCCTTCGAGCCGCGGCACCGGCTGGTCGCGCTCGCCCGGCATCGGCGGCCCGGTCTGAGGCTGGTGCGGACCGGGCTCGTCATGGAGTCGCTGATCCCGTCCGTCCTGGAGCAGAAGGTCACCACCGACGAGGCGTACCGGGCGTGGCGGCTGCTCGTGCGGAAGTTCGGGGAACCCGCGCCGGGGCCCGCTCCCGAGCGGATGTACGTCATCCCTGCGCCGCGGACCTGGGCGCTGATCCCCTCCTGGGAGTGGCACCGGGCCGGGGTCGACGACAAGCGGGCCGCCACGATCCTGCGGGCCGTACGGGTCGCGGCGCGGCTGGAGGAGGCCGTCGGGTTCGATCCCGTACAGGCGCGGCGGCGGCTGGAGCTGGTGCCCGGTGTCGGGCCGTGGACGTCGGCGGAGGTCGTGCAGCGCAGTCATGGGTCGGCCGATTCCGTGACCGTGGGGGATCTGCATCTGCCGGGGATCGTCGGGTACGCGCTGGCCGGGAACCGGGACGCGGACGACTCCGTCATGCTCGAGCTGCTGGAGCCCTATGCCGGGCAGCGGCATAGGGCCGCTCGGCTGATCCTGCTGGCCGGGCGTACTCCGCCGCGGCGTACGCCGAAGATGCCTCGCGCGGACATCGGGCTGCTCTAGGCGGGGCTAGCCGGGCCTGGCGGGCCTGGTGTCCGTCGTCTCCAGCTGCCCCGCGTCGCCTCCGCCCGCCTTGCGCCGCCCCCGTCGGTCATGCCTGAGCACAAGCGGGATTTCGCCCCCTCCGCCCCTGCCCTTCCCGTACCTGGGGCTCCGCCCCAGACCCCGCTCCTCAAACGCCGGAGGGGCTGAAATCTGCCCGCGTGGGCGAAAGGGTGCCGGAGGAACTGGAATCAAAGGGTGCCGGAGGGGCTGAGTCCGTCAGCTCCTCCGGCCGGGTGTGCGGGATCTACTGGTCCGAGGAGAAGCGGAGCGTGGCTGCCGGGATCTGGGCGTCGCACCAGACGCGGACTCCCTCGCGGAGTTCGTTGTCGGGGCCGACGACCGCGCCGTCGCCGATGACCGTGCCGGTCAGGATGGTGCGTTCGCCGATGCGGGCGCCCGCGCCGACGAAGGAGCCGGTGACGACGGCGCCGGGCTCGACGACCGCGCCGGCCAGGACCGTGCTGCCGGTGATCCGGGCGCCCTCGCCGATGCGGGCGCCCTCGCCGACCACCGTGCCGCCGGTGAGCTTGGCGTCGGGGGCCACCGTGGCCGTGGGCAGGACCAGACGGTCGCCGCAGCGGCCGGGTACCGCCGGGGACGGAGCGCGCCCGAGCACCAGGTCGGCGGAGCCGCGGACGAAGGCCCCCGGGGTGCCGAGGTCCAGCCAGTAGGTGGAGTCCACCATGCCCTGGAGGTGGGCACCGGTGGCCAGGAGCTCCGGGAAGGTCTCGCGCTCGACCGAGACCGGGCGGCCCGCGGGGATCGTGTCGATGACCGAGCGGCGGAAGACGTACGCGCCCGCGTTGATCTGGTCGGTGACGATCTCCTCGGGGGTCTGCGGCTTCTCCAGGAAGGCCGTGACGCGCCCGGTGGCGTCGGTGGGGACCAGGCCGAACGCGCGCGGGTCCTCCACACGGGTGAGGTGCAGGGAGACCTCCGCGCCCGTCGTCTCGTGGGCCGCCACCAGCGCCGGGATGTCCAGGCCGGTGAGGATGTCGCCGTTGAAGATCAGGACCGGGTCGTCGGGGCCCGAGTGCAGCCGGGAGGCCACGTTGCGGATGGCGCCGCCGGTGCCCAGCGGCTCCTCCTCGGTGACGTACTCGATGTGGAGGCCCAGCGAGGAGCCGTCACCGAAGTACGGCTCGAAGACCTCGGCGAGGTAGGAGGTCGCCAGCACGATGTGCTCGACACCCGCAGCGCGCGCCCGCGCGAGCTGGTGCGTGAGGAAGGGGACCCCGGCCGCCGGGACCATCGGCTTGGGTGTGCGCACGGTGAGCGGACGCAGCCGGGTGCCTCTGCCGCCGACCAGGAGGATCGCTTCTGTCACCTGTCGTCTCTGCTTCCTGCCGGGACCGGCCGAACTGTCTTTCGGCCGGCCAGTGTATGCAGACCGTTCGATGGCGCCCTCGATGGCCGTGCGGTGTCCTTCGACGGGCCTCTGCCGTGACTTCAGGTGATCTCCCCCGGCGCGGCCCGGCCGGTCCGTCGCCGGCCGTGCCGCTCCGGGGAGCCGTGCGGCGGTCTAACGGCCCTGGTAGCGGGCCGCGGTCGTCCTGGCGGAGCCGAGCTTGCCGTAGAGAAGCCGTCCGGGGCACTCCGTGGCGAACCCGTCCCGATGGCCGGAGATCACATTCAGTCGTACGTTCTTTCCTTTTCGGTAGAGATTGCCACCGGCCGACTTCAGGTATGTCTTGCCACGCGGATTGGCTCCGTACAGACCGAGTTTCCATGCCGTCAGCCGGGAGATGGCCTTGAGCGCGGCGTCGGTCGGCTTCGTGGCGCCGAACGTGCCGATCACGGCGATCCCCATGCTGTTCGTGTTGAACCCGCGGGTGTGGGCGCCCATGACCGCCTTCGCGACGCCTCCCGCGCGGCCTTCGTAGATGTTGCCGCACTTGTCGACGAGGAAGTTGTAGCCGATGTCGCGCCAGCCGCTGCTCACCACGTGGTAGCGGTAGATACTGCGGATGATCGAAGGCACCTGCGAACAGCTGTACTTGTTGCCCGACGCCGTGTGGTGCACGAAGGCCGCCTTGACCGTCTTCGTGTAGAGGAAGCCGCGCTCGCGCAGATTCTCGTTCGCGCCCCAGCCGTGCCGCGTGATGATGCGGGGGCGCGGGCCGATGTACGGCGTCGTGCGCCGCTGGGCCGTGTGGTCGGAGAAGTACGTGCGCTCGGTCTCCTCGCGGGAGAGCGCGGGGACCACGCCGGCCTTCGCACCGCCGCCGTCCGTCACGCCCGGGTGCGCGCTCTTGGCGCGCAGGCCCGAGGGCACGCCCCCGGCCCGTCCGGCCGTCCGGGCGTCCCGGCTCGGGGGACCCCCGCCGGGATCGACCAGTTCGAGGCGCAGGCCGCCCGGCAGCGACGCGGCCGCGCGTCTGTCCTCGGGGCCGCCTCCGGCGTCGTCCTCCGGTTCCGAAGCCTCTCCGGCGTCCCACGCCGCCCGCGCCGCCCGTTCAGCCTCGACGCGGACTTCGACACCGTCCGAGTTCCCGACCCACAGGGGAGCGGTGGAGCCGTGCACCCGGCTCGACGCGCTCTCGGCGGTGTCCGGGTCGGCGGCGTGCTCGTCGTTGTGGGCCTCGACGTCCTGCCAGTCCGACCAGTCGCCGGTGCCGGCGGCCCGGGTACGCACCTGGACACGGCCGTTCAGCTCACTGCCCGGGTCGTCCCAGACGACGCCGACCAGGGAGAAGGGCCGTACGTTCCGGCGCGCGAGGCCCTGTGTCGGTGCGGCCGGGCCGAGAGACCGTTTGCGGCTGAGCGGGACGAGGGGCAGGGACTGGGTGCTGCCGGGGGCGGCGGCCTCCGATCTCAGCGTCGACGGCCCGGCCTTGGCCGGGGTGGCGGGCAGGGTCAGCGGAAGGGCGAGAGCGGCCGCACAGGTGACGCCGACCGAGGAAGCAAGGAATCCACGCATGCTCCTGATCCTGAACATAGTCATACATATCTGTCCATCGCGGAATTGACGGACCGTCGGACGCACTCCGCCGAACCGGTGGTGCGCGCGGCACGGGCCGCGCGGCGTCCCCGCGTACGCTTGCTCGCGTGAAAGCCACCGACCGCACCCCTGCCGACCTGCTGCGATCCGCGCTCTCCGAGGACCCCGCACGTCCTTTGGTGACCTTCTACGACGACGCGACGGGCGAACGGGTCGAATTGTCCGTGGCCACCTTCGCCAATTGGGTGGCCAAGACCGCCAACCTGCTCCAGGGCGAGATGTCCGCCGAGCCCGGCGAGCGGGTCGCGCTGCTGCTGCCCGCGCACTGGCAGACGGCGGTGTGGCTGCTCGCCTGTTCCTCGGTGGGCGTCGTCGCGGATCTCGGCGGTGACCCGGCGGCCGCCGACCACGTCGTCGCGGGCCCCGGCCGGTTCGACGCCGGGCTCGCCTGTTCCGGTGAGCGCGTCGCCCTGTCGCTCGCGCCGCTCGGCCGCCGCTTCCCGACGCCGCCCGCGGGATACGCCGACTACGCCGTCGAGGTCCCGAGCCAGGGCGACCGCTTCGCGCCGTACGCGCCCGTCGACCCGGAGGAGCGGGCCCTGATCGTCGCCGGGGCCGCGTACACGGGCGCGGAGGTCGTGGAGCAGGCCCGCGCCGACGCCCCGGGCCTGGATCTGACGGGCCCCGGTTCACGCATCCTGTCGGCACTCTCGTACGACACCTGGGAGGGCGTGGCCGCGGGCCTGTACGCGCCGCTGGCGACCGGCGGGTCCGTGGTGCTGTGCCGCAATCTCGACGGGCTGGACGACGACGCGCTCGCCCGGCGGATCGAGAGCGAGCGGGTGACCGCGACGGCCCGATAGGACGGGCCGACAGGGCGGGCCGGCACGAGGGGCCGTCAAGGGGTGTCCGTCTCCCGGCGCGGCTCTCGTGGGGTGGCGTCCGCGGCGGGGCGTCGCCCGTTCGGCCCATCATCGGCCCCCCTCACCCGCCGCGCCGGGACATGGTCGTAGGAACAGCCGGACCCGTTCGTACGCCATGAGGGGTGGTGGTCCCGACGTGACCGACACCGCGGGCACTCCCTCCGGAAGTCCGGAGGAGCAGGGGCGGGGAGCGTCGCCCACCGGGGCGGGGCGCCGGCGGCGGCGCTGGCTGCGCTGGACGGCGACCGGGGTGAGCGTGGTGGTCCTGGGCGCCGTGGCGGTCGGCTGGGCCGCGTACGAGAAGCTGAACGGGAACATCACGGCCGACAACGACACGGCGGCCGAACTCGCCCGGTACGAGAGGGAACGGCCCACCGCGCTCGTGCGCGACGCGCAGAACATCCTGCTGATCGGGTCCGACTCGCGCTCGGGGGTCGGCAACAAGAAGTACGGCCGCGACTCGGGGACGGAACGGTCCGACACCACGATCCTGCTCCACCTCGCGGCGAACCGGCGCAGCGCGACCGCCATGTCGCTGCCCCGCGACCTGATGGTGGACGTGCCGGGCTGCCGGCGCCCCGACGGGACCCGCACCGACCCCATGTTCGCGATGTTCAACTACGCCTTCGAGGTGGGCGGCTCCGCCTGCACGATCCGGACCGTCGAGAAGCTCACGAACATCCGCGTCGACCACCACATGGTGGTGGACTTCCACGGCTTCAAGGACATGGTCGACGCGGTGGACGGCGTCGAGGTGTGCCTGCGCGAGCCGATCGACGACAAGGCGGCGAAACTGAGACTGCCCGCGGGCAAGGTCGTCCTCGACGGCGAGCAGGCGCTCGGTTACGTGCGCGCCCGCAAGAGCATCGGCAACGGCAGCGACACCGACCGGATGGACCGCCAGCAGAAGTTCCTCGGCGCGCTGATCAGCAAGGTGCGCAGCGACGACGTCCTGCTCAACCCGGCGAAGCTGTATCCGGTGCTGGACGCGGCCACCTCGTCGCTGACCACCGACCCGGGGCTGGCGAGCCTGCGCGGCCTGTACGACCTCGTCCGCGGCCTGCGCGACATCCCCACGGACAGCATCCAGTTCCTGACCGTGCCCCGGACGTCCTATGTCCTCAACGCCAACCGTGATCAGCTCATGGAGCCCGCGGCGGCCCGGCTCTTCAAGCGGCTGCGCGCGGACAGGCCCGTCGTGGTCGCGAAGGAACCGCCGGCGCGACCCGCCCAGGGCCAGGCACCGCATTCCGTAAGCCTGTACGGAAACTCCTTGCGCGATTACGAAGAGGAGTCGAACGGCGACGGAATGTCGATGGCAATAGGGGTTGCCCGCCTCTCCGGCACACCCGATCCGACCCCGACTTTCCGAGGCAACACGGCGGCGCAGGACGCCTGCGGGTAAAGCGCACACCAAGGCGGGGAACAGCTGAGCTAAGAAGTCTCTGAAAATGGGGCGGATTGCCCGGTTGTAGGAACGTTGAATTCGTCACGGCCGTCGCTGGACGCTGAACTGGGCGGATAGTGTGAGCGATCCGGTGCACCCGGCCACGAGGTCCGTCCTGGCGGTCGCGCACTGCTTGACCGAGACCCGAGCGCCTTTTGAGGGGGAAAAGGGCGCCGCGTGGCCCCGACGGAGGATTCAGACAACCGTGGACGCGCAAGGCCGTGGGCGGGCGGACGACATCGACCCCGCAGACCAGTGGGTGCTCAACCCGAACACCGGTGAATACGAACTGCGACTGCCCCCTTCCGGAGCGCAATCGGGCGTGCCGCGACCGCGGAGGGGTTCACCCTCCGCGACGCGCACCCGAAGCGCGCCGGGACGGGACCGCGCGGCACCGGGCCGGGACCGTGACGCACCGGGACGGGACCGTGAGGAGCCCGGCCCCGACGTGCCGGGGCCGCGCCGTCGGCGCGGCGAGCCGCCTGAGCCCCTGCCGGGGCGCAGGCGCGGGCGCAACAGGCCGCCCAAGAAATCGAAGGCGAAGAAGATAGTGCTCTGGACCGGCGGCACCATGGCGCTGGTCCTGGTGGCTGTCTCGGGCGCCGCGTACGCCTACCTCAAGCACCTCGAGGGCAATGTCCAGACCGAGGACGTCGGCGGTTCCGCCAAGGACGGCTTCAGCAAGGACGAGGCCTTCAACATCCTCATCATCGGCACCGACAAGCGCACCGGATCCGGCAACGAGGGATACGGCGACAAGAACAGCGTCGGGCACGCGGACACGAACATCCTGCTGCACGTCTCCAAGGACCGGACGAACGCGACCGCGATGAGCATCCCGCGCGACCTGATCGTCGACATCCCCGAGTGCAGGTCGAAGCAGGAGGACGGCACCGAGAAGGTCATCGACCCCTCGGAGAACGTCCGCTTCAACACGAGCCTGGGCCAGGAGGGCCGGAACCCCGGCTGCACGATGGACACGGTCAAGGCGGTCACCGGCATCACGGTCGACCACTTCATGATGGCCGACTTCAACGCCGTCAAGACGCTGACCACCGCGGTCGGCGGTGTCGAGGTCTGTCTCGCCAAGGACGTCGACGACGACGACTCTCACCTCAAGCTCTCCGCCGGCAAGCACACCATCGAGGGCGAGCAGGCCCTCGCCTTCGTGCGCACCCGGCACAGCTTCGGCAACCAGGGCGACCTCGACCGCATCAAGGTGCAGCAGCAGTTCGTGGGCTCCCTGATGCGCAAGATGAGCTCCAGCGACACCCTCACCAGCCCGACCAAGCTGGTCAAGCTGGCCGAGGCCGCCACCAAGGCACTCACCGTCGACACCGGCATCGGCAGCGTCAGCACGCTCAAGGACATGGCCCTGGAGCTGAAGAAGGTGCCGCCGAAGAACATCACCTTCACCACGGTTCCGGTGATAGACAACCCGGCCGAGAAGGTGCACGCCACGGTTGTCCCCAACCCGAACACGGCCCCGGCGGTCTTCGACGCGATCAAGAACGACGTCTCCTTCAGCGCCGTGAAGCAGAAGGAGAAGAAGGAGAAGGCCGCGGTGGCCGCCCGCCTCAAGGGCTCCCGTTCCGCCGCCTCCGAGATCCGCGTCGACATCTACAACGGCGGCGCCGAATCCGGCTCCGCACAGGAAACTCTTAACTGGCTGCAGAATGATGAGGGCGTGCTCAAGTCCAGCCAGCTGGGCAACGCCGACACACCGCTGAGCAAGACGACCCTGGAGTACTCTCCCGACCAGGCCGACCAGGCACGCAAGCTGGCGGATCTCATGGGGCTGTCCGGCTCGGCGATGAAGCCCGGCAAGAGCGAGAAGAACTCACAGGGGCTGCCCGCGATCGTGCTGACCCTGGGCAAGGACTTCAAGGGCGCCGGCGTGCCTTTGACCGCTGCGACGAAGGCGCCGGACGTGGAGAAGTCCACGGCGGACAAAACGGTGTGCGCGAAGTGACCTAACGGGTCCGTCAGGCGTCCTACAGGGCGCGAGCGGCGTCCGGCCGGGCGTGGAAGCGTCCGGCTCGACGCCCGACGGACCCGTTTGTCAGGCGCAGGGTGGGGAGAGGCTGGGAGATGGCGCGAAGCAGTGTGCGCGGGGAGGGAGCACGACCACGTGTCCCGCAGGCCGGCGAACTGGGCTGGGACGACAGCATGTACGAGGAGGGCGGCGACTCCGTCCGGACGGCGGACGGCGTCGGCACCAAGACCGACGACGACGGCACCGGGCCGCCCGGCCCGCAGGGGCAGGATCCGCACGGCGGGGACGACGACGGACGGCACGGGACCACGGGCCGCCCCCGGCGCAGACGCCGAATACTGCGCTGGTCGGCGATGGTGCTGTCGGTCCTGATACTCGGCACCGCCGGCGCCGGCTATCTCTACTACCGGCACCTGAACAGCAACCTCAAGCAGGACGACCTGAACATCGGCGACGCGAAGGACCGCGCCGCGAGGTCGAAACCGAACGCGGCGGGCCAGACCCCGCTGAACATTCTCCTGATCGGTTCGGACGCCCGGAACTCCACCGAGAACCAGAAGCTCGGCGGCGCGAAGGACACCTTCGACACACCGGCCCGCGCGGACGTCCAGATGCTGCTGCACCTGTCCGCGGACCGCACCAGCATGTCGGTCGTGAGCATGCCGCGCGACACCCTGCTCGAAATACCCAACTGCACCGACCCGGAAACCGGCAAGACCTACGCCGCGAGCACGTCGCCGACGATGACGAACGACTCACTGGGCCGCGGCGGCCCCGGCTGCACGGTCGCGACCTGGGAGAAGCTGACCGACATCCACATCGACCACTTCATCATGGTCGACTTCGCGGGTGTGGTGTCGATGGCCGACGCGATCGGCGGCGTCCCCGTCTGTGTGGACGCCAACATCTACTCGCACACCTCCACCGGTCACGGCTCCGGACTCAAGCTCGAGAAGGGCACGACGTCCGTCAAGGGCAAGCAGGCCCTGCAGTGGCTGCGCACGCGGTACGGCTTCGAGGACGGCAGCGACATCGGCCGGACCAAGGCCCAGCACCAGTACATGAACTCGATGGTGCGCCAGCTCCGTGAGAACACCACGCTGAGCAACCCGGGCAAGCTGCGCGGCCTCGCGGAGACGGCCACCAGCGCGCTGACCGTCGACCAGGGCCTGGGCTCGGTCACCAAGCTCTACGACCTCAGCAAAGAGCTGAAGAAGGTCCCGACCAAGCGCATCACCATGACCACGATGCCGTGGGTGTACTCCAGCGACGGCAACCGGGTGCTGCCCAAGCCGACGGACGCGGACAAGGTCTGGCGGCTGCTGCGCGAGGACATCGCGCTGGACGGCAAGGACAAGAAGAAGACCGCGGAGAAGACCTCCTCGGATCCGGCCGCGGCGGACGAAAAGATCGCCGTGCAGGTGCAGAACGGCACCCGCACCAGCACGCTGGCCCCGGTGCCCGGACGCGCGAGCGCGGTGAGCGAGCTGCTCGTCGGCGAGGGATTCACGCAGGCGAAGGCCGACCCGTCGACGGTGACCACCGAGGCGGCCACGGTGATCCGCTACCCGAGCGCCGATCTGGAGGGTGACGCCCTGCGGCTCGCCAAAGCCCTCGGGATGTCGACCCACGCGGTGGAGAAGTCGGCGGACGTCTCCGGGGTCACGCTCGTCGTCGGCGCCGACTGGCGGGACGGCACGACGTACAAGGCACCCGAGGACGACGACTCGGCGCCCGAGTCCGCGAAGCTCGACAAGGGCTCGGACACCAAGGCCTGCATGCACGTCAACCCGGACTACACCTGGTCGTAGCACCGGCCGACGGTGAACGGCAGTTGGGCCCCTCTCGAAGTCGAGAGGGGCCCAACTCATGTCCGGTGGGAGGGACGGCGGCTCAGCGGGTCGCGCCGACGACCGCCGGCCGACGGGACGCGATGACCTTCTTCGCCAGGGACCTGGGGCTCGTCAGGAAGCCCCAGCCCCACGACATGTGCATCGTCGCGAGCGCCACGGGGATCTGGAGCCGGGCCTTGGCGGGCAGCCCCTTGCCCGCGGGCAGCGAGCCGAGCCCTATGGCGGCGAGATAGCCGGCCGGGACGATCAGGCCCCAGGGCGTCAGCACCGCGCCGACGACCAGGCCCGCCGCGATCGCGCAGACGGCGGTCGGCGGGGCGAGGTAGCGCAGGTTGATGGAGCCCTCGTGGTAGCGGGCGACGACGTGCCGCCAGCGGCCGTAGTCCTTGTACTGCTTGGCCAGCGCCTTGACGGACGGCCTCGGCCGGTACGAGACCTTCAGCTCGGGGGAGAACCAGATGAGGCCGCCGGCCTCACGGATCCGGAAGTTCAGCTCCCAGTCCTGGGCGCGGATGAACTCCTCGTTGTAACCGCCCTGCCGCTCCAGCGCCTCGCGCCGGAACACCCCGAGGTACACGGTCTCGGCCGGGGCCGCCTCGCCTCCCGTGTGGAAGGCCGCGTTGCCCACGCCGATCTTCGACGTCATGGCGGCGGCGACGGCGTGTTCCCAGTCGTTCTCGCCCTCGGCGTGCATGATGCCGCCGACGTTCTGCGCGCCGGTCTCCTCCAGGAGCCGTACGGCGGTGGCGATGTAGTTCGGGGACAGCATGCCGTGCCCGTCGACGCGCACGACGACGGGGTGCCGGGACGCCTTGATCGCGGCGTTCAGGGCCGCGGGCGTGCGCCCGGTCGGGTTCGGCACCGTGTGGACGCGCGGGTCCTCACGGACGAGTTCGGCCGCGATCTCGTCCGTCCGGTCCGTTGAGGGACCGATGGCGATCACGACCTCCATCTCGCCGTCGTACTCCTGCGCCAGGATCGCTTGGACGGCCCCGCGCAGATGCCGCTCCTCGTTGAGGACGGGCATGATCACAGAAACGGCGGGGGACCGCACGTCAGACTTCTCGCTCATCGGAGTTCACGTTACCGCGAACGGGGGACACGGTCGCGCGCCGCCCGGCGTAAGGACCGGGCCGCAGATCGTATGGGCCTACCGTGCACACGGATCCCCATGCCAGCGGAACGCGGCTCCGTCCGGCCCGCGGAACGCTTCCCTCCCCCGTCCAGCCTCGCGGAGGTGTCCCCCTTGCCCACGCCGCCCCGCTCCCCCGTCCGCCCTCAGCGCCCCCCGCAGCCGTCTCCCGCGCGGCGTCCCGTCCGGCGCTCCGACGGACGGCCCGTACGACCCGTACGGCGCAGGAGGCCACGCTGGGCCATGCGGGCGCTGACCACCGTCTCCGTGGTGGTCCTCGCCTCGGCGGGCATCGGACACGCGGTGCTGAGCAGCCTGGACGCGGACATCGCCCGGGTCGACCCGTTCAAGGACATGAAGAACCGGCCCGAGGGCGGCCACGGCATGAATCTGCTGATGGTCGGCACCGACGGCCGGGAGAAGATCGCCGAGGCGGAGCGGCGGAAGTACCGGCTCGGCGGCGCGCCCTGCCACTGCACCGACACGGTCATGATCGTGCACATCTCGGAGGACCGGGAGCGCGCCAGCATCGTCAGCCTGCCGCGCGACTCCTACGCCGAGGCGCCCGCGCACACCGACGAGGTCACCGGCAGACGGCACGCCCCCCACCCCCTCAAGCTGAACGCGGCGTACGCGGAGGGCGGCCCGACCCTGACCGTGCGGACCGTCGAGAACATGACCCACGTGAAGATCGACCACTATATGGAGGTCGACTTCACCAGCTTCATGAAGACCGTCGACGTACTCGGCGGCGTCCGTATCTGCACCGCGCAGCCGCTGAAGGACCGGTACACCGGCCTCGACCTGGCGGCCGGCCCGCATGTGCTGGGCGGCGGACAGGCCCTTCAGTACGTACGGTCCCGGCACACCGACGGCTCCTCCGACCTCGGCCGGATGAAGCGCCAGCAGCGCTTCCTGGCCTCTCTCGTCTCCCAGGCCACGTCGTCCGGGGTACTGCTGAACCCGATGAGGTTCCGGGACGTGACACGGGCGGTGCTGGGCTCGGTGCGGGCCGACAAGGGGTTCGGCACGGACGAGCTGCTGGACCTGGGCCGGGCGATGCGGAACTTCTCCCCGTCCTCGTCCGAGTTCACGACCGTGCCGATCGGACAGATGGCCTATGCCGTCAAGGGCATCGGCTCGACCCTGAAGTGGGACGAGCCGAAGGCGAGGAAGCTGTTCCAGGAACTGCGCGAGGACAAGCCGCTCGCGGCGCCCCGGGCGCCGCGGCCGAGGGCCGTCCCGGTCGCGGTGGCCCCGCAGCGGATCCGGGTCCAGATCGAGAACGGAACCTCCACGACGGGTCTCGGCAAGCGGGTCGACGGCGCGCTCGCCGCCACCGGCTTCCGCACGACGGGCCGTCCCACGACGGCCCACGACCCCACGGTCCGGCGCACCGTCGTCGCGTACGACCCCCGCTGGGACCGCTCGGCGAAATCCCTCGCGGCCGCGCTGCCCGGTGCCGAGCTGCGCGCGGTCCGCGGGCAGGGCCCGCTGTTGAAGGTGATCGCCGGTGCGGACTTCAAGCGGGTGACGCGGGTACGGGCCGACGATCCCGCTCAGGGCGAGTCCGGGGTGGTCACGGGAGACCAGGTGGTGTGTCCCTGACCCGGGACGCGTGATCCGAACGGCAGGCCCTACTCGTCGAGGCCTTCCGCCGCTCGCTTCTCGCGGAGTTCCATGATCGCGCGGCGGCGGGCCAGCCGGTGCGTGCGGCGGATCTGCGCCTCCTGGAAGCGGCGCTCGTCACGCTCGGTCTCGGTGATGACCGGTGGCACCCGGCGGGGCTTGCCGTCGCCGTCGACGGCGGCGAACACGAGATAGGCCGAACCGACCTGCTGAGGCGGGGTGGACTCGTTCCAGCGCTCGGCCAGGACCCGCACACCGACCTCCATCGAGGTCCGTCCGGTCCAGTTGACCTGGGCCTTCACATGGACCAGGTCACCCACGCGAACGGGTTCGAGGAAGGCCATCTCGTCCATCGAGGCGGTGACGGCGGGCCCGCCGGAGTGCCGCCCCGCCACGGCGCCCGCCGCGTCGTCGACGAGCTTCATGATCACGCCACCGTGCACCGACCCCAGAAGGTTCGTGTCGTTGTGGGTCATGATGTGGCTGAGGGTGGTGCGGGACGCGGAGGTCGGCTTGCCCGGGATGTCGTTTTCCGGGTTGGGGGCCTGGTCTGTCATGTCCTCCACCTTATGCCGGGCGCATGGCGGTCTCTTTGCATCAGGTCTGCAACAGGCGTGACCCAGATCTCCCTGCTCTCTTGTAAGGCGCCTGGTGGAGAGCGGCACACTGGTCGGCATGAATGATTGGCCCGACGGGTGGTCCGACGACAACCGCAGCAACCGCTACGGACGCGGCAGCGCAGGCGCACAGCCTGAGAGCGCCCGCGTCATGCGCCAGGTCCGCCGTGGGCCCGCCGCACCCGCACCGGGCCAGGGCGCGCCGCCGTACGGCGCAGGGGTGCCCCGGCAGCCCTCGTACGTCGACGGCCAGGGCCACGACGAGGGCCAGGGCCACGACAACGGGTACGACTCCGGCTACAACACCGGCCACGTGTACGGCAACGGGCCCGGCGGTCCGCAGGGCCCCGGCGGCGGTGACGCCTACCCCCGGCGCCCCGCGCCGAACTGGCGGCGCCGGATCAAGTGGACCGCGATCACGCTGGTCACCGCGCTGGTCGTGGTCTCCGTCGGAACGTACTTCTGGGCCGACTCCAAGCTCCACCGAGACGTGGATCTCTCCAAGGTCATAGACCGGCCGGAGACCGGCGAGGGAACGAACTATCTGATCGTCGGTTCCGACAGCCGCGCAGGCATGTCCGCCGAGGAGAAGAAGAAGCTGCACACCGGCTCCGCCGAGGGCAAGCGCACGGACTCGATGATGATCCTGCACACGGGCAGCAACGGCTCCACGCTGCTCTCGCTCCCGCGCGACTCGAACGTCACGATCCCGAAGTTCCAGGGGTCCGAGTCCGGCAAGATCAAGGGCCCGCTGGGCACGAACAAGCTGAACGCGGCCTATGCGTTCGACGGTCCCACCCTTCTGGTCAGGACCATCGAGTACAACACCGGCCTGCACATCGACCACTACGTGGAGATCGGCTTCGCCGGGTTCGCGGGCATCGTCGACGCGGTCGGCGGCGTCGAGATGACGCTCGACCAGGGCTTCAAGGACAAGTACTCCGGCGCCGACTTCAAGGCGGGCAAGCAGACGCTGAACGGCGAGCAGGCCCTCGCCTTCGTCCGTACCCGGCACGCCTTCGCCGCCTCGGACCTCCAGCGCACCAAGAACCAGCAGAAGTTCCTGGCCGCCCTGGCCCACCAGGTCGCTACCCCCTCGACGGTCCTGAACCCGTTCAAGCTCTACCCGACGATGGGTGCGGGCCTGGACTCGCTGGTCGTCGACAAGGACATGAGCCTGTGGGACCTGGCCGACATGTTCTGGGCCATGAAGGGCGTCACCAGCGGCGACGGCACGTCCATGAACATGCCGATCTCCGGTTCCAGCGGCGGCAACCTCGTCTGGGACAAGGCGAAGGTCAAGACACTGGTGGACGAGCTCAAGAACGACGAGAAGGTCACGGTGACAGGCAACTGACCCGTCACCGAACGGCGTTGACGGCGGCCTGACCCGTTCAGGACCGCCGCCGCCGTCGACCCGGCCCGGCATCGCACGAGGTCGCCGGTCCCCTTGACCCACCGACACCACCGCCTCGCGACGGTGACGGTGGGTCAATTGCGTAGAGAGCGCAGGGTGATACTGCCGCGGGTGCGCGGGCCGTCGAACTTCGAGCGGTCGACCACGGGCCTCGGGGCCGGTTCCGCGGCCATGAGACGGATGGTGTCGCGACCCGCGAGAGCGGTGCACCACTGGGCGAGGTGGGGGCGGGTGCCACGCGGACCCGACGCCTCCTCCCAGAGGTCACGGACCGCGTCGGCCCGCCGGTCGTCGAGCACGCCGGACAGCGGCTTCAGGGGCTTGCCGGGCGTCACGTACGCGT
Source organism: Streptomyces sp. NBC_00659 (assembly GCF_036226925.1). NCBI lineage: Bacteria > Bacillati > Actinomycetota > Actinomycetes > Kitasatosporales > Streptomycetaceae > Streptomyces > Streptomyces sp. NBC_00659. Next base: position 4,100,452 of record NZ_CP109031.1, read on the forward strand.
CCTGGCTCACGACACGGCCCACCACCAGAGCCGCCTTGTAGCGGTCGCTGTCCACCGTGGCGCTGCCGGCGGCGGCCAGCGGGTCGTGCCAGTCGGGGGTGTCCGCCTGTTCCAGGACCGGGGGCCGCCCGGCCATGCGGACGCCGTCGCAGTCCAGGAGATACGGGGCGGGTGCGGGCCGGACGGTCCACAGCACGTTCGCGTGGGACACGTCACCGACGACCAGCCCCAGGGTGTGCAGCCACCGGAAGAGCCCGAGGAAGGCGACGAGCAGCGCGAACCGCTCGGCCGGCGACGGCTGCGCGACGGCCTGCCAGGCCGCCTTCGGCGGCCGGAGCAGATAGGACAGGTCGGTCAGCCGGGTCTCGCCGCGCGAGGTCGGCCAGGTCATGGAGTCCGGCGCCCGGCGCATCAGGAAGCCGGTCGCCCTGCCGCCGTCCATGACCCGGCACTGCGGCCACGCCGTCTCCCGGTCCAGGCGCTCCCGGTCGGCCGGGGCGAGCCCCTGGCGCAGGGCCACGAGCGCCGCCAGCCGACCGGCGTCGACCTTCCCCGGCTCGCGATAGCTCTTGTACAGCAGCCGGCCGGGACCGACGACGTCGTACACCTCGCCCTGGCCGCCGTCGCCGACGCGCACGCCGAGGGTGAGCGAGCCGAGCGTCACGTCGGCGCCGTCGTCGGTGCTCACGGCCCGGCCTCCCACAGGACGACGGCGGTGCGGTCGTCGTCGTACGACTTCACCCGGTACTGGAGCTGCCACAGGAAGTCGGCCGGTGCCGGCGCGGTCCCCCGGCCCCATCCGGACCTCAGGAAGTCCCGCATCCCCGCGTCACCGGCGAGCGGTGTGGACAGGCCGTCCGTGCACAGCACGAGGACGTCACCGGGCAGGGCCGGGGCGAGGAGCAGGGCGCGGGCGCGGTGCGCGTGCGGCAGGGCGGCGGTGCGGGTGTCGATCATTCCGTCGCCGTCGTGCTCGGGGTCCGTGAGGGACAGGTTCCACTCCCCGGCGCGCAGCAGCGCCGTGCCGCCGTCACCGACGGCCAGGAAGCCGCGGGCGCGCACCCGGGGATCGAGCGGGACGAGCAGGGCGCGCAGGGTGGTGGCGTACGCGGCGGGGTCGTCGCCGTGTTCGCGGGCGCGGTGCGCGAGCAGGGTCGCGACCCGGCCCACGGCGGTGTCCACCAGTGCGGCGAACCCCGGCCGGTCGCCCGCGCGCACGGTTTCCGCGAGCTCCGCGGACACGGCGTCCAGCTCCATCGCGGCCAGCCGGCAGGCCTCCTGGGAGCCGACGTGCGAGCGGGCCGCCGATCCCACGCCGTCCGCCACCGCGAGCAGCAGCAGCCCGTCCGGGCCGGGGACCCCGAGGCGCACCACGGCCAGGGAGTCCTGGCGCGGCTCGCCCTGATAGCGGTGCGAGTCGCCGCGCACCGACGCCGCCCGCACGGTCAGAGGGCCGTATCCGGCGCCGTCCACCACCGTGTCGGGCGTCAGCGCCGCGGTCGGGTCCTCCCGGACCGAGGGAATCTCGCGGGGCTCCGGGGCGTACAGCGGGGGCTTGGGGCCGGAGTGGAACGGCGCGCCGAGCACCGGGACGGATCCGGTCCGCGCGCCGGGCCCGTCGGCCGTCGGCGAGGGCCCCGGGGCCGGCCCGTAGGACAGGGGGGTCGGCCCGGCGGGCTGCGCCGTGGACGTCCCGGGCACCGCGGCGGGCGCCCCGGGCTCCGGCTGGTCGTTGAAGAACAGGTCGACGCTCTGCCAGGTCTCGTCCAGCGGGTCGGGCTCCCGCGCGTCCGGCCAGCTGAACTCCGCCCGCCGCAGGTCGTGCTGACACCCCTCCGGATGTCCCGGGTCCGGATGTCCCGGGTCCGGCTGCCACGCTTCGGGCTGACGCAGGTCGGGATGGCGCGTGTCGGGCTCGCGCAGATCGGGCTCGCGCAGGTCGGGCCTGTGCGTGTCGGGATGCCGCGGGCCCGTCCGGGACCGTCCGGCGGCGTTCATGTCGTTCTCCATCGGTGCGACCTCACAGCTTGTCGAGAGAGACGATGGAGAAGCCGGGCACGGTGTCGTCCACGGCCAGGGTGAATCCGTTGCCGCCGTTCGCGGCGATGCCCTCGGCGGACCGGACGATCGACCGGGTGAGGCTGGAGGCGAACTCGCGCAGCGCCTGCGCCGGTGACACCGAGGAGTCCTTCTGCATGAACGCCCGGAAGTTCGCGACCTGGGCGATCGTCGACTCCTGTGCCTCACCGATGCCGAAGGCGATGATCTTCGGGCAGAACCGTGACTGGGTGACCTCCTTGTACGCCTGGTCCCAGTCCGGGTCGGTGGGAATGCCGTCCGAGAGGAAGAAGACCACGGGGCGGTACACCTCGTGGCCCTCCGCCTTCAGTCCCGCCACATCGGCCTCGACACAGCGCAGCAGGGTGCGGAAGGCGTCGCCGTACGAGGTGAGCCCGCCCGCGGCGAGCGCGGGGACCGAGTCGATGCCGCTGAGGTCGGCGAGCGGCTGGAGCACGGTGGCGGTGTCGGAGAAGCCGATCAGGCAGAAGCGCGTCTTGTCGGCGACGGTCGGGTTGGTGCTGATCTCGTGGTGCAGGTCCGGGAGCGCGCCGTTGATGGCGTCGATCGGCTCGCCGATCATCGACCCGGACTCGTCGCAGAGCAGGTAGAAGGGCAGGATCTGCAAGGTCTCGTACCTCCGGGTCAGTACGTGTAGAAGTAGATCTCGATGTCGGCGTGGCCCGGGGAGGCTCCGCCCTTCCAGAAGTCGCGGGTGGTGGCGGCGCGGAACATGTCCGGACGGGCCCTCTCCAGCAGGGCGTTGACCTCGTGGGCGTAGCGGCCTCCCGCGCCCGGGTCGGTGTGGCGTCCGAAGGTCAGCACGAAGGCGGCCTGCCGTCCCCGGTAGCGCGAGGTCGCGCTACGCAGTGCCCGCACGATGCCCTCGCCGTCGCCGGCCTGCGCGTCGACGGCCACCCTGACCGGTGTGCGGACCACCGCCCTCGGTCCGGTGTGCCGGGCCTTCTTCCCTGCGGCGGCGGACGCGGGGGCGGGGCGCTTGTCGGCGGCCTGCGGGTCGCCCCGGTCCCCCATGGCCACCAGGGCGAGAACGAGGAGCATGTCCGCGAACAGCCAGCCCGCCATGTGCAGCGGCTGGAACCTTCCCCCGCGCCTCATCGGGCCTCGGTCAGGGACGTGGGAGGCGACTGCGGGGGCTCACGACGGGGATCGGGGTGCCGGGGGCCCGGCCGGCCCGGGTCACCGGCGGGAGGGCCGGCCCGGTCGGCAGGACCGTCGGCCCGGTCGGCCTTATCGGTCTTGTCCGCCCACCCGGCCCAGCCCCCTCGGCCGCCCCGGTCCTCTCGGCCGCCCCCGTCCGCCCGCTCCGGAGAGCCGGCGGGCACCTGACGGTCCGCCCGCAACTCGGCCACCAGCCGGGCGAACTCGTCGGCGACTGCCCGCAACGCGCCGCTCTGGGCGTTCAGTTCGCGCACCGCGTGCTGGGACTCCTCGACCGCGAGGGCCGTACCCTCCGCCACCTCGCCGAACCGGCCCAGGAGTTGGGCCGAGATGTCCGACGTCACCTCGATGCCGGTGGTGTAGGCCCGCTGGGACGCGGCCAGCACGGTGACGGAGTCCTCGACGCGGTCACCGGCGCCCTGCACGGCGAGCCGCACCTCACCGCTCGCGTCGCGGACGTCGTCGAGCGCCTTGCGGACCTGCGCTCCGCCCTCGCTGACGGCGGCCTCGACGCGACCCACCGCGATCTCCAGGGGCTTGACGGAGGTGTCGACCCCGGCCAGCCTGCGTTCGGCGCCCTGCACCGCGTCGCCGACGGCCGAGGCAGCCGACGTCAGGTCCTTCTGGACCCGGACCGCCTTGTCGCCCAGCCGCTTGAGCGTCGCGGCGGCCTCGGTGAGCTCGGCGGCGAAGCGCTGCGGGGAACTCGACCGCTGCCTGTTCAGCACGAGCTGGGCGCGGGTCAGCGCCGGGACGAGCGCCGCCATCAGCTCCTCGCGGCCGCGGTCGGCGTCCTCCTCCCGGCGGGCGACGGCGGACCGCCGCAGACCGTGCACGAGCACCAGCGCGAAGAGCAGCGCGATGGCGACGGTGGCGCTCATCGCCACATGGCCGAACGTGAAGGCGCCGGTGAGGTGCCCCTCGAAACCGGACTGCCACAGCTGGAGGAAGGGCCGGGAGGCGGCCCTCGGATCCGCTCCCGTCAGCGCCCCGTACGCGCTCGACGCCCGGGTCAGTCCGAACCAGGTGAGCATCAGCGGCACGAAGACCAGCGCGCCCAGCACGCCCTCGGCGTAGGACCAGAGCGGGTGGTCCCCGCCCCGCGCACCGGCCGCCCGGAGGCTCTCGGGGCGGGCGTAGGCGGTGAGGAGATCGAGTTCGGACCACGGGTCCAGTTCGTGGGCGTCCTGCTTCCGAAGTGCCGCCGCGAGCGCGGTCAGTTCTTCCTTCCGGGTGCCGAGCGCCGGCCGCTCCGCGAGTTCCTCGATGCTCTGCGCGATCACATGACGGTCCATCAGGGCGCCTGACGGCATGCCCACCCCCACAACACGACGGACGCGGGGGCGCGTTGACGGCGCCGTGGATCCCCACCCGTGTCATGTGCCGCCGCACCCCCGCCGGTTCACACGCACCAGACGCGCGACCGAGGCCACAGAGAGTACTCCAACGGACACGCTCCGCGCATAAACTCGCGACACCCGCCACTCTCCCGGACGGCGGCGCGAGGGGGAAAAGTTGAGCAACGACGAACGTCCACGGGCGACCATCCGCCTGAGGCCCGCGCCCGGCGCCCGGCCCGGAACCGGCACGCAGCGCGCGGCCCCCGCGGCCCGTGAAGCGCCGCGGCTTCCCGCCACGCGGGCCGAGACGATGCTGACCAGGTCGACGCCGCAGGCCCGCATCACGGGACGCGGAGTCCTTCAGGTGAACCTCAACCGGCCGCCGGGGACCGGGGCCGACCTCGACCTCGGCTGCATGGCCGCGTTCACGGACGGCACCTGCGCGGCCGTACAGCCGCTGGGGAACACCTTCGGCTCGCTGACGCGGTGGCCGTACATGGAACTCGACCAGGACGACCGTACCGGGGCGTCCTCGGACGGGGAGACGGTCCGGGTGGACCTGGAGCGGCGCGAACTCTTCCGGCAGCTGCTCTTCCACGTCTACGTGTACAGCGGCGCCGTGGATTTCCGGAGCCTGGGCGCCACGGCCACCGTGACCGCCCCGTCCGGCGGCTTCCGTATCGCCCTCGACGACTCCCCCGAGGGCGCTACGGGCTGCGCCATCGCCCTGGCCACACCCGCCGAGGGCGGCCTCACGGTGAGCCGCGAGGTCCGCTGGTTCACCGGCACCCTCCGGCGCTCGGTCCAGGAGCAGATGGACAGCGCCTACGGGTTCGGCCTGACCTGGGTCCGTATGCGGAAGGACTGACCCGACCCGACCGGACCCGACCCCCGGAAACGCGAAAGGTGAGAGGCACACCGGGTGCCTCTCACCTCTGCCGCCCCTCGGCGATCACCGATCACCGATCAGCAATCCGCGATCCGCGATCCGCGATCCGGTGCCGACGGGGGCTTACTACGGCAGGTTCCTCGCCATGACGATCCGCTGGACCTGGTTCGTGCCTTCATAAATCTGCGTGATCTTCGCGTCGCGCATCATGCGCTCGACCGGGTAGTCGCGGGTGTAGCCGTAGCCGCCGAGGAGCTGGACGGCGTCCGTGGTGACCTCCATGGCGACGTCCGAGGCGAAGCACTTGGCGGCGGCGCCCTGGAAGGTGAGGTCCTTGTCGCCGCGCTCCGACTTGGCGGCGGCCGCGTACGTGAGCTGGCGGGCGGCCTCGATCTTCATGGCCATGTCCGCGAGCATGAACTGGACGCCCTGGAAGTCGGCGATCGGCTTGCCGAACTGCTTGCGCTCCTTGACGTAGCCCTTGGCGTAGTCGAGGGCACCCTGGGCGACACCGAGGGCCTGGGCCGCGATGGTGACGCGGGTGTGGTCCAGGGTCTTCATGGCGGTCGCGAAGCCGGTGCCCTCCTCGCCGATCATGCGGTCGGCGGGAATGCGCACGTTGTCGAGGTAGACCTCTCGGGTCGGGCTGCCCTTGATGCCGAGCTTGCGCTCCGGGGCGCCGAAGGAGACACCCTCGTCGGACTTCTCGACGACGAACGCGCTGATGCCCTTGGAACGCTTCGTCGGGTCGGTCACCGCCATGACCGTGTAGTACTCGGAGACGCCCGCGTTGGTGATCCAGCGCTTCACGCCGTTCAGGACCCAGAAGTCGCCGTCGCGGACGGCCCGCGTCTTCATGCCGGCCGCGTCCGAACCGGCGTCCGGCTCGGAGAGGCAGTACGAGAACATCCCGTCGCCCTTGGCGAGCGGGCTCATGTACTTCTTCTTCAGTTCCTCGGAGCCGGAGAGGATCACCGGCAGCGAGCCCAGCTTGTTCACCGCGGGGATCAGGGAGGAGGACACGCAGACGCGGGCCACCTCCTCGATCACGATGACCGTCGCGAGGGCGTCGGCGCCCGCGCCGCCGTACTCCTCGGGGACGTGCACGGCGTGCAGGTCGTTGGCTACCAGGGCGTCCAGCGCCTCCTGCGGGAAGCGGGCTTCCTCGTCCACAGCGGCGGCGTACGGCGCGATTTTCGCCTCGGCCAGCGCGCGGATCGCGTCCCGGAGCATGTCGTGCTCCTCGGACGGGCGGTACAGGTCGAAATCAGCCGATCCGGCCAAGGTCTCTCACGCTCCAAAAGGTGCTGTGCTGGCGGCGCTAACTACCGTTAAGTAACACAAATTTTAAGGGTCTGCCCGCAAGACGGATACGTGACCTTGGCGACAGGGGTAAAACCGCCGGTGAAAGCGCTCCCCGAAGCCCCGACTATGCTCAGGCGCGCACCTACGCGCCGCACACCTCAGGAGCATCCATGGCCCTCAAGATCACCGTGATCGGCACCGGCTACCTCGGCGCCACCCACGCCGCGGCCATGGCCGAGCTCGGCTTCGAGGTCCTCGGGCTCGATGTGGTGCCGGAGAAGATCGAGATGCTCCAGCGGGGCGAGGTCCCGATGTTCGAGCCCGGTCTCGAGGAGCTGCTGCGCAAGCACGTGGCCGGGATCGAGGGCTCCACGGGCCGGCTCCGCTTCACCATGGACTGGGCCGAGGTCGGCGCCTTCGGCGACGTCCACTTCGTGTGCGTGAACACGCCCCAGAAGCACGGCGAGTACGCCTGCGACATGTCGTACGTCGACGCGGCCTTCGAGTCGCTGGCCCCGCATCTGCACGGTCCCGCGCTCGTCGTCGGCAAGTCCACCGTGCCGGTCGGCTCGGCGGAGCGGCTGGCCGCACGGCTCGCCGAGCTCGCACCCGCGGGCGAGAGCGCCGAGCTGGCCTGGAACCCGGAGTTCCTGCGCGAGGGCTTCGCCGTGAACGACACGCTGCACCCCGACCGGATCGTGGTGGGCGTGCGCGGCGAGCGCTCCGAGAAGCTGCTGCGCGAGGTCTACGTGACGCCGGTCGCCGAGGGCACGCCGTTCGTCGTGACCGACTTCCCCACCGCCGAGCTGGTGAAGACGTCCGCGAACTCCTTCCTCGCCACCAAGATCTCCTTCATCAACGCGATGGCCGAGGTCTGCGAGGCCGCCGGCGGCGATGTCGCCAAGCTGGCCGAGGCGATAGGACACGACGAGCGGATCGGGAAGAAGTTCCTGCGGGCCGGGATCGGCTTCGGCGGCGGCTGTCTGCCCAAGGACATCCGCGCCTTCATGGCGCGCGCCGGCGAGCTGGGCGCCGACCAGGCGCTGACCTTCCTGCGCGAGATCGACTCCATCAACATGCGGCGCCGCGGGCAGATGGTGGAGATGGCCCGGGACGCGCTCGGTGGCGGTTCGTTCCTCGGCAAGCGGGTCGCCGTGCTCGGCGCCACCTTCAAGCCGGACTCGGACGACGTGCGCGACTCCCCGGCGCTGAACGTCGCCGGGCAGATACACCTCCAGGGCGGCCAGGTCACCGTGTACGACCCGAAGGGCATGGAGAACGCCAAGCGGCTGTTCCCGACGCTCGGGTACGCCCGCTCCGCCGTGGAGGCCGTACGGGGTGCCGATGTCGTGCTGCACCTGACGGAGTGGCGCGAGTTCCGCGAGCTGGACCCGGCCGTACTGGGCGAGGCGGCGACGTCCCGGGTGCTGCTGGACGGGCGGAACGCGCTGGACCCGGAGACGTGGCGCCGGGCCGGCTGGACGTACCGGGCGATGGGGCGGCCCACCGCCTGAGCCCCTGACGGGGGCGGACGCCGCTCGGGGCGCGGGTTCCGGCTCCGGGCCGGCTCCCAGGCCCCGGGTCCGGGCTCTGGGTCCGGGCTCCGGGCGGGACCAAGGCCGGACAGGCTCCAGGTCCGGGCTCCGGGCAGGGCGAAGGCCGGGGGCCGTGGCGCAGGAGACCGGGCAGTGCCGGGCAAGGGCCCGGGGCCGTGACGCGGCATGCCGGTCCGCGCAGGACGCCGGTCCGGCCGAGGCTCAGTCGGCCGGACCGGCGCCGGTTGCATTCTGCACCACTTCGCTGTGCGGTGACCGGAGACCGCCGGACTGCGTCCGGCTCCCGGCCCCGCCGCCCGCAGGATCTCCGGCGGCCGCGGGCCGCTTGGCGCGGTAGCGGCGCATCTTGGCGCGCGCCCCGCACACCGCCATCGAGCACCAGCGGCCACGGCCCGCGGGCGAGCGGTCGAAGTACACCCAATGGCAGGTCGGGGCCTCACAGGCCTTCAGTCGTGGCCAGGTGCCCTCGATCAGCGACTCGGCGATCGCGGCGGCGACACGGTGGGCCAGGGGCGCCTGGGCGGCCGGGCCGGGGGCCGGGGAGGTGGAGGTTCCCCCGGCGGCGGGGACCAGGCGCGCGGCGCCTCCGTCCTCGTCCAGCGTCACCACCAGGGGCGCGCGGGCGAGGAGCTCCCCGAGCGGGGTCACTCTCCGGTGTGCCGGATGCCCCGCGTGCGCCAGGCACACCACCCGCAGCGACTCGCGCAGCTCGCGGGCCCCCGCCGCCTCGTCCGCCGCGAGGCCGAAGCGCGCCAGCCCCTCGGGCGTGTCCAGGGAGTCGGCGCCCGACTCGATGTCCAGGGTGTTCACCAGGGTCTGGACCAGGGCCAGACCGCCGGGCGCGGACGCTCGGTCATTCATGCTTGCGACGTTACCTCCTGTGCGGGAGCATGGAGTAACCGTTACCCCTTGAGCAGGTTCACGGGTAACCCGTCGGTGCTGCTGGAGATCCCACGGAGGAAGTCATGGCTCTTGCCGAACTGGACGTCGTCGTCCTGGACTGTCCCGACCCGCTCGCGCTCGCCGAGTTCTACGCGGGGGTGCTGGGCGGCACCATCACGGAGGAGACCGACTGGGTCGACCTGGAGGTGCCCGGCGGACGGAAGCTGGCGTTCCAGGGGTCACCCGCGTACGTACCGCCGCGCTGGCCCTCGCCCGACGGCTCGCAGCAGTTCCATCTGGACCTGGCCGTCGAGGACCTGGACGTGGCGGAGAAGGGCGTGCTGGCGCTCGGCGCGACGCCGCTGGACACCGAGGACAGGGCGCGTTCGTTCCGGGTGTACGCCGACCCGGCCGGGCACCCGTTCTGCCTCTGCGCCTGCTGAACGCGTCCGACGGCGGCCGGCCGTCCGGGCCGGCGATCCTCGCGGAGGGGGCGGTCGGCGATGCCTGTGGCTCAGCGACCGGTGAGCCGGGGGCGGCGGGCCTTCGGCCGCCCGGCAGCCGCCGGTCACCGAGCCGGCCGGCGGCTGCCGGGAGCCGCCGGCCCTCGGCCACGAACCCGGCCGGCCCTCCGCCCCCGGTGCTCGGCCGGCCCTCGGCGGGCCGGCCCTCAGCAGTCCAGCTGCTCCAGTGTCGCGTTCGACGGTGCCCGGCGGGACCGGAGGTCGCGGGACACGTCCTCCGCCGCGCCCAGCACGCGCACGGCGTTCTGCCAGGTCAGCTTGGTCACGTCGCTGGACGACCAGCCGCGGTCGAGGAGCTCGGCGATCAGGTTCGGATAGCCGGAGACGTCGTCCAGCCCGGCCGGGGTGAACGCCGTGCCGTCGAAGTCGCCGCCGATGCCGACGTGGTCGATTCCGGCGACCTCGCGCATGTGGTCGAGGTGGTCGGCGACCGTCGAGACCGTGGCGATCGGGCGCGGGTTGTCCTCCTCGAAGGCGCGGTGGACCTTCATGCCCTCGGCGGTGGTGTCGAGATGGTGGAAGCCGTTGGCGCGCATGTTCTCGTCGGCGGCCGCCGTCCAGTCGACCGCTTCCTGGAGGACGAACTTCGGCACGAACGTCACCATCGCGACTCCCCCGTTGGCGGGCAGCCGCTCCAGCACGTCGTCCGGGATGTTGCGCGGGTGGTCGCACACGGCGCGGGCCGAGGAGTGGGAGAAGATCACCGGCGCGACGGAGGTGTCGAGCGCGTCGCGCATGGTCGTCGCGGCCACGTGCGACAGGTCCACGAGCATGCCCTCGCGGTTCATCTCCCGTACGACCTCGCGGCCGAAGGACGACAGGCCGCCCACCACGGGAACGTCCGTCGCCGAGTCGGCCCACGCGATGTTGTCGTTGTGGGTGAGGGTCATGTAGCGGACGCCGAGCGCGTACAGCCCGCGCAGGGCGGCGAGGGAGTTGTCGATCGAGTGACCGCCCTCCGCGCCCATGAGGGAGGCGATACGGCCCTCGGCGCGGGCCGACTCCATGTCCGCGGCGGTCAGCGCGGCACGCAGGTCCGCCGGATACCGGTCGATCAGCTGCCGTACGCAGTCGATCTGTTCCAGCGTGGCGGTGAGGGCGCCGGGCAGGTCCGAGCGGACGTACACCGACCAGTACTGGGCGCCGACGCCGCCCGCGCGCAGCCGGGCCAGGTCCGTGTGCAGGTGGGCGCTCTGGTCGGCGGCGATGTCACGGGCGCCGATGTCGTAGCGGACCTGCTCGCGCAGGGCGTAGGGCAGGTCGTTGTGCCCGTCGACGACCGGGAACTCGTCGAGCAGGGCCCGGGCACGGTCGAGCGAGGGCAGCGAGGACTGGGGTGCCTGGGTGGACGAGGACATCCGCGTCACTTCCCGAAGCCGAAGCCGCCGGCGGCGCCCTCGACCTTGGCGCGCAGTCGCTTGCCCTTCTCGGTGGCCTGGTCGTTCAGTTCCTGCTGGAACTCCCGCATCCGGCCGAGGAGCTCCTCGTCGTGGGCGGCGAGCATCCGGGCGGCCAGCAGGCCCGCGTTGCGGGCGCCGCCGACGGAGACGGTCGCCACCGGCACGCCGGCCGGCATCTGCACGATGGAGAGCAGCGAGTCCATGCCGTCGAGGTACTTGAGCGGGACGGGCACACCGATGACGGGCAGCGGGGTGACGGACGCCAGCATCCCCGGCAGATGGGCCGCGCCGCCGGCGCCCGCGATGATCGCCTTGAGCCCGCGCTCCGCGGCCTGCTCGCCGTACGCGATCATCTCGTGCGGCATGCGGTGCGCGGAGACGACATCCACCTCGTAGGGGATCTCGAACTCGTCCAGCGCCTGGGCCGCGGCCTCCATGACCGGCCAGTCGGAGTCCGAACCCATGACGATGCCTACAACGGGGCTCATTCGGTGATCGTGCCTCTCAGGTAGCCGGCAGCGTGACGGGCGCGCTCCAGCACGTCGTCCAGGTCGTCGCCGTAGGTGTTGACGTGGCCGACCTTACGGCCGGGCTTCACGTCCTTGCCGTACATGTGGATCTTCAGCTGCGGGTCGCGGGCCATGCAGTGCAGGTACGCGGAGTACATGTCGGGGTAGTCGCCGCCGAGGACGTTCGCCATGACCGTCCACCGGGCGCGCGGGCGCGGGTCGCCGAGCGGGAGGTCGAGGACCGCGCGGACGTGGTTGGCGAACTGGGAGGTGACCGCGCCGTCCTGGGTCCAGTGGCCCGAGTTGTGCGGGCGCATGGCCAGTTCGTTGACGAGGATGCGTCCGTCGCGGGTCTCGAAGAGCTCGACGGCCAGGTGCCCGACGACACCGAGTTCCTTGGCGATGCGCAGAGCGAGCTCCTGGGCCTCCAGGGCCAGCTCCTCGGCGATGCCGGGCGCCGGGGCGATGACGGTGTCGCAGACGCCGCCGACCTGCTGGGACTCGACGACGGGGTAGGCGACGGCCTGGCCGTGCGGGGAGCGGACGACGTTCGCCGCGAGCTCGCGGGCGAAGTCGACCTTCTCCTCGGCGAGGACGGGAACGCCCGCGCGGAACGGGTCGGCGGCCTCCTCCAGGGAGCGGACGAACCAGACGCCCTTGCCGTCGTAGCCGCCGCGGACGGTCTTCAGGATGACCGGGAAGCCGTCGCCCTCCTGCCCTTCGGCGAGGCCTTCCGCCGCGAACGCGGCCACGTCCGCGACGTCGGTCACGATGCGGTGCCGTGGGCACGGCACACCGATCGCGTCGAGCTTCGCGCGCATCACGCCCTTGTCCTGGGCGTGCACGAGCGCGTCGGGGCCCGGCCGGACGGGGATGCCGTCCGCCTCCAGGGCCCGCAGGTGCTCGGTGGGGACGTGCTCGTGATCGAAGGTGATCACGTCACAGCCCCGCGCGAAGTCACGCAGCGTGTCGAGGTCGCGGTAGTCGCCGACGACCACCTCGCCGACGACCTGCGCCGCGGACTCCTGCGGAGTGTCACTGAGGAGCTTGAACTTGATGCCGAGCGGGATGCCCGCCTCGTGTGTCATACGAGCGAGCTGACCCCCGCCGACCATGCCGACTACCGGGAACGTCACGCTCCAAGAGTATCGGCCGCGCCACAGTGGCCGGTTTCCGCGCCGATTCGCCCGATTTTCCCTTCCGCTGACCGGGACTTTTCTTACCTGTGAGCACATGCACAGGCACCGCGCGGGGGCGCTGGTTAGCATGGGCTGGTTGGCGTATTCCATCGCGCGTTCACCGGCGCGGCACAGACAAGACCCACCGACGGGGGCTGGCGACACCATGGACAGTGCTACATCGGGGCCTCATGCCGGGCCTCGCAGCGCGGTTCGGCGCCGCTTCGACCTGCTCTTCCGTGAGGTCGCCAAGTTCGGCGCGGTGGGCGGTGCGGGGCTGCTCGTCAACCTGCTCATGTTCAACCTCGTCCGCCATCTCACGGACCTGCAGGTCGTGCGGGCCAGTGTCATCGCCACGGTCGTGTCCATCGTCTTCAACTACGTCGGATTCCGCTACTTCACCTACCGGGACCGTGACAAGGGCGGGCGTACCAAGGAGCTGACGCTGTTCCTGCTGTTCAGCCTGGTGGGCCTGGTCATCGAGAACGGTGTGCTGTACGCGGCGACGTACGGCTTCGGCTGGGACACCCCGCTGCAGAGCAACGTCTTCAAGTTCCTCGGCATCGGCGTCGCGACGCTCTTCCGCTTCTGGTCCTACCGCACCTGGGTGTTCCGGGCGCTTCCGGCCCGTGAGGCGGTGGCCAGCGCCGAATCGTTCCTGGACGAGGAGCCCGAGCCCGAGTCGCGCCGTCCGCGGGCCCGCGTGAACTGAGCGGGCCGCTCCCCGCGTGACGGTCCGCTCCCGCCGACCGCGCGTTTCCCGCCCGACCGGTGCGTTCGGCCCTGCCCGGTCCTCTCCCCTGCCTGACCGTGGGCTCGCCGTCCCTACCTGACCGTGCGCTCGTCGTCGTCCTCGGCGAGCCGGGGCGGGCGCTTGTGCGGGGTGCGGGACAGGAACAGGCCGAAGACCGGCGGCTGGGCCTGGAGCATTTCCAGACGGCCCCCGTCGGCCTCCGCGAGGTCGCGGGCGACGGCGAGACCGATGCCGGTGGAGTTGCGGCCGCTGATGGTGCGCTCGAAGATGCGGGCGCCGAGGTCGGTGGGGACGCCGGGGCCCTCGTCGGTGACCTCGATGACGGCCTGGTTACCGGTCACGCGGGTACGCAGGGCGACGGTGCCGCCGCCGTGCATGAGGGAGTTCTCGATCAGTGCCGCGAGGACCTGGGCGACCGCGCCCGGCGTTCCCACCGCCTGGAGATGGCGCTTGCCGGAGCTGACGATCGCCCGGCCGCCGCTGCGGTAGGCCGGGCGCCATTCCTCCAGCTGCTGCTTGATGACCTCGTCGAGGTCGAAGGAGACGGCGGAGCCGGTACGCGGGTCGCGGGCGTTGGTGAGCAGGCGTTCGACCACGTCCGTGAGGCGCTCCACCTGCGTCAGCGCGATCGTCGCCTCCTCCTTCACCGTGTCGGGATCGTCGGTGAGGGTGATCTCCTCCAGCCGCATGGACAGTGCCGTCAGCGGTGTCCGGAGCTGGTGGGAGGCGTCGGCGGCGAGGCGGCGCTCGGCGGTGAGCATGCGGCCGATGCGCTCGGCGCTGCTGTCCAGCACGTCGGCGACCCGGTCGAGTTCGGGGACGCCGTAGCGCTTGTGCCGCGGGCGGGGGTCGCCCGAACCCAGCCGTTCCGCCGTCTCGGCGAGGTCGGTGAGGGGGGAGGCGAGGCGGTTGGCCTGGCGTACGGCGAGCAGGACGGCGGCGATGATCGCGAGCAGGGCGACGGCTCCGATGACCAGGAGCGTGCGGCCGACCTCCTTGGTCACCGAGGAGCGGGGCTCCTGGACGGTGACCGTCTCGCCCGACTCACCCTTGGCGGTGTACTGGATGACGTCGCCGGTGGGCTGCTTGCCGACCTCGATGGGATCGCGGCCCGGAATCCTGATCACGGCGTAGCGCCGGTCGGTGACCTGGTTCTTGAAGGTCGTGCCGGTGATGTTCTCGTCGCCGACGATGCGGCTGTCCACGATGCTGGCCAGGCGCAGCGCCTCGGAGTCCACACGCTCCTGGGCGCTGTTGCTGATCGTGCGGGTCTCGACGATGACGAGGGAGACACCGAACACGGCGATCACCACGAGGACGACGGCGAGGGTGGACTGGATCAGACGGCGACGCACGGGGCCCTCCGGGCAGATGGCTGTACCGGGACCAGTGTGCACGTTCGCCGCTCCGGCCCGAGCACGTCACCGGTCCGGGAGCGCGGGTCCTCCGTCGCCGGCCGGACCGGCCGGGCCTCGGCCCCTTTCGGGACCCGGCCCCCTCCGGAGTCTCCCGTGAGGCCTCAGCTCTTCTCGAAGCGGAAGCCGACGCCTCGTACCGTCGCGATGTAGCGGGGGTTCGCGGCGTCGTCGCCGAGCTTCTTGCGCAGCCAGGAGATGTGCATGTCGAGGGTCTTGGTGGAGGACCACCACGTGGTGTCCCAGACCTCGCGCATGAGCTGGTCGCGGGTGACGACGCGGCCGGCGTCCCGGACGAGGACCCGAAGGAGGTCGAACTCCTTCGCCGTGAGCTGGAGTTCCTCGTCGCCCATCCAGGCGCGGTGCGACTCGACGTCGATGCGTACGCCGTGGGTGGCGGGCGGCTGCTGGGGTTCGGCGGCGCCGCGCCGGAGCAGCGCCCGTACCCGGGCGAGGAGTTCCGCGAGCCGGAACGGCTTGGTGACGTAGTCGTCGGCGCCCGCGTCGAGGCCCACGACGGTGTCCACCTCGTCGGCGCGCGCGGTGAGGATGAGGATGGGCACGGTGTGGCCCTCGGCGCGGAGCCTGCGGGCGACTTCCAGGCCGTCCATGCCGGGCAGTCCGAGGTCCAGGACGACCAGGTCGACACCGCCCTGCATTCCGGCGTCGAGCGCGGTGGGGCCGTCCTCGCGGACTTCGACCTCGTAACCCTCCCGGCGCAGGGCACGGGCCAGCGGCTCCGAGATGGACGCGTCGTCCTCGGCGAGCAGTACACGGGTCATGGGGTGATGGTAGTCCGCCGTGGAGTACGCCCGGGCAGTGATCCGCGTCCGTGATTCACACCCTCCGTCCGGGTGTTTCTTACCTGTGGGTGTGGGATGCGATCCTGGTTGACACCTTCGAAAGGTCGCTCGCGGTTCCATGATTGCCTGTGATCCATATCTCAAGTCCTTCCATATGGGGCATTGTGATGTCGTAAGGTGACCGAACGCCTGTTGCACCACATCGGGACCTTTGGCTCGAACTTGATGCTGAAGGTCTCTTCTGTGTGCGGGCTGGTGACAGCCAGCCTCGAAGGAAAGACCTGTGGCCGGGCCCGGACACGCTGACGCGTGACGGGCGTGGATCCCGGTGGTCGCCGTCCGCCGCTCCGGTACTTCCGGAGCGGACTCCCCGTGGGCGTGGGGACGGACGCCGTGTCCCGCCGGTGCCGGCCGACCCCCATGGGCGCGCAATTCCCCCGAGCTCTCGGTTTCCCCGTGAGCGAGGGGACCCCCCAACAGCGCGTCCCGACCAGCAAGGATCGAAATGGCGTCCAGCCTGACGAAGGACTCGGCGACTCCGGGAATCTCCGGATCCGAGAAGACCTTCTTCGGCCACCCCCGCGGACTGGCCACTCTCTTCATGACCGAGATGTGGGAGCGTTTCTCCTACTACGGGATGAAGGCACTGCTCCCGCTGTACCTGGTGGCACCGGGCGGTCTGCACCTCAGCGCGGCCAGCGCGACCGCGATCTACTCGGTGTACCTCTCCCTGGTGTACCTGCTCGCCCTGCCGGGCGGCTGGTTCGCCGACCGTGTCCTCGGCCCCCGCAAGACGGTCGCCGTCGCGGGTCTGATCATCATGCTGGGCCACCTCACGCTGGCTCTGCCCTCCTCCGGAACCTTCTACGCCGGCCTCGGCCTCGTGGCGGTCGGTTCCGGTCTGCTGAAGGCCAACATCTCCACGATGGTGGGCCACCTCTACGACGGCCCGGACGACCCGCGCCGTGACGGTGGCTTCACCCTGTTCTACGTCGGCATCAACCTCGGCGCCTTCGCCGCTCCGCTGATCATCGGCACCGTCGGCGAGAACGTGAACTGGCACCTGGGCTTCGCCCTCGCCGCGCTCGGCATGGCGCTGGGTCTGATCCAGTACCTGCTCGGCGGCCGTCACCTCAGCGCCCGCTCGCACGAGGTCCCCACGCCTCTGACGGCCGAGGAGAAGTCCTCGACGCTGCGCAAGTCCGCGCTGTGGGCCGCTGTCGCCGTCGTCTTCTACTCGATCGTCGGCTTCTCGGGCCACTACACGCTGAACTGGCTGCTGGTCCCGATCACGATCGCCGGCCTGGTCATCCCGGTCATGGTCATCGGGCGCATCAAGCGCGACAAGTCCCTGGACCGTGCCGACCAGTCGAAGATGTCCGCGTACATCTGGTTCTTCGTGGCCGCGGCCGTCTTCTGGATGATCTACGACCAGGGCGGCTCGACGATGTCGATCTTCGCCGACGAGTCGGCGAAGAACACCATCTTCGGCTGGGAGTTCCCGGTCTCCTGGTACCAGTCGGTCAACCCGGTCATGATCATGGCGCTGGCCCCGGTCTTCGCCTTCGCGTGGCTGTGGCTGAACAAGCGCGGCAAGGAGCCGAGCACGGCGACGAAGTTCGCCTCGGGTCTGATCCTGGTCGGCGCGTCGTTCTTCCTCTTCCTGGCCCCGCTGACGATCGCCGAGGGCGGTCACAAGGCGGCCGCGATGTGGCTGGTGGCGATCTACTTCGTGCAGACCGTCGGTGAACTGCTGCTCTCCCCGGTCGGCCTCTCCGTCACCACGAAGATGGCTCCGGCGAAGTACGCCTCCCAGATGATGGGTGTCTGGTTCCTGGCCGTCACCGCCGGTGACGCCACGACCGGTCTGCTCTCCATCGCCGAGGTCGACCTCAACAAGACGGGCATCGTCGCCCTGGAGGCCACGCTCGCCGTGATCGCCGGTGTCGCGGTGTGGATGTACCGCAAGAAGGTCAAGCAGCTCATGGGCGACGTCCACTGACGTCGGTTCCACAGCACGGCGAGGGGCCGCCGCACCGTTCGGTGCGGCGGCCCCTCGCCGTTTCCGCGGCCGGCCGGCGGCCGGGGCGGGGACCGGGGCCAGTGCCAGTGCCACGGTCAGGGCCGGCGGGTGCCGGTGCCTGTCATCGTGTCCGGCGGCCCGGCATGAAGGTGAAGACCGCGCCGCCCAGCAGGACGACCGTGCCCGCCACCAGTCCGAGCGCCTTGAGGGCGCTGTGGCTGTCGGAGCCCGTCTCCGCCAGGCCCCCGCCGGTGGACGTGCCGGCGGAACCGGAGCCGGACGAGGAGGACCCACCGCCCGAGGCGCCGCTCGCCTGCTCCGAGGTGTCCAAGGTCAGGGAGACCTCGGACTTGGTCGGGGTGCAGGTCGTCGTCGTGCCCAGGGCCATCACCGTCAGCACTCCCGGGGACAGGGTCGAGCTACCGGTCGCGCCCGGTTTGTAGGTGCCCGTCAGATCGGGGATCTCGATCGGGTCTCCGGACTTGATGGGCGCGGAGTTCGTCGGCCCCTCCACATGCACCGTGCCCTTGTCGGCACCGCCCAGGACCACCTCCATCGACGGCTTCACGGAATCCGCGGGGATGTCCGCCGGGCTGTCCATCACCGACGCCTTGAACTTCACGGTGAGGCCGAAACTCCCGCCGTTCTTCTTGGCATTGATCTGGACGGCCGAGGTGGCGTTCTTGTCTCCGATGGGCGTCTTGCACGCGTAGGGGACGGAGACCTCCTTGCCCGTGAAGTCGGTCTGCCCGCCGGAACCGCCGGTGTCGGCGCCCCCGTCGGTCCCGCTGCCGCTGGGCGACGGGGTGGCCGAACCGCTCGGCGACGTCGAGGTCGGAGTGGGCGTCGGGGTGGGAGTCGGCGTCGGGGTCGGCGTGCCGCCCGAACCGCCACCGCTCGTCACCTTGATGGTCGCCGAGGGGCTCACCGCCTCCTTGGGCGTGCACTTGGTGTCGGTGGAGATCGGCTTGCTGACATTGATGTTGTACGCGTCCGGGGTGAGCGTGACATCGCCCGCCGCCGTCAGTTTCAGCCTGCCCGTCATGTCGGACAGCTTCATGTCGCTGTTCTTGGGGATCGCGGGGTTCGTGCGCGGCCCCTCCATCGCGATGTCGGCCGTCTGCGCGCCGCCCGCCTTCAGCGTCCCAGTGGGCTTGACGGTGTTCGCGTCGAGGTCGAGGACGTCGGGGTTCTTCGAGGCGGCCTGGACGAACTTCCAGGTGATGGTGACCTCGTCGCCCACCTTCGCCTCGGCGGGCGCGGTGATCTCGACCTTCGTGGTGCCCTGCACAGCGGGCAGCCCGGAGATCGCGGGCGGAATGCACTCCGTGCTGTACGACACCTCGGCGGCCTGCGCGGGAACGGCGGCCACCCCCAGCAGGATGCCCGCACCGCCGAGCATCAGCGCGACCCCGGCCGCGCCCGCTCTGCGGCCTTGGGCCGGTACCACTCTCCGTTGCCTGCTCACGTGTGCCCCTTTCTCGTCTGCGTCGTCGGACCGTTCTCTTGCGGTGCGGAGAGCTGACCGTTCGCCCCGGTCCCCGGATCGTTGTCCGCGGTGAACCAGGGCAGGACCGGAACCGGGGAGGCCGAGTCGTCCGCCGGTGTCCGGGGGGCGGCGTTCACCCAGGGCATGCGCAGGGTGAGCTCGGCCGGCCTCAGCCCCCGGTGCCGGCCCGCACGCCCGGCCGACCTGCGGGGGCGCACCCGGTCCACCACGGCCATGCCGGCACGGAACACCGCGGCCGGGACGACCACGCAGAGCAGGATCCAGAAGACGGTGACGCCCCAGGGTCGGCCCACGCCCCAGGGCTGCTCGGCGAGCACCTTCCCGCCGTACCTCAGCGAGACCGTGTAGTCGCCGTGCGCCCCGGCCGACAGTTCGATGGGGAGTCTGATCTGCGCCTTGCGGCCGGGCGCGATGGTGCCGCGCCACTGCTGTTCCTCCCACCGCGGGGCGAACACCCCGTGGGAGGTGCCGACCTGGAAGACCGGGTCCTTCACGGGGCCGGTGCCGACGTTGCCGACGGTGAGGACGAGGGTGCGCGAGGGAGGTGAGCCGAACCAGGTCAGCAGACCGCTCGAACCGTCGAGCCGGGGGTCGGTCAGTACCGCGATCCGGCCGCCGCCCTCCTCCTTCGGCAGCGGCTCGACCGCGTGGCCGGCCACCATGAAGATGGCGTCGGCCTCGGCCTTCTCCCCGGTGACGGTGGCGACATGCACCACGCAGGGGCAGGGCTTGGGCGGTTCGGCGACCGGCAGTTTCTTGCTGAAGCCGCCCTTGGCGTCGGTGGTGACGGCCCGTCCGTCGGCGTTGGCGCAGGAGTTGGTGCCGCCGATCACCCCGCGCGCGGGCACGGACTGCCCGCAGATCAGCATCATCAGCAGCGTCCCGGGCCGCCATCCGCTGCCGGTCACGGTGATCGAACCACCGCTTCCCGCCTCGGACTTGGACAGCGTGACGCTCGGCTTGCCGGCGGCGGACACCGGCAGCGCCGAGGCCGCCACCGCCGACGGGACCAGGACGAGCGCCAGCACCGCCCCCAGGACCGCCGTCCGTATCCTGCCGCCCAGGACCTTCACGACACCGCTCCCGTCAACTCGACCTCCGTGCCGCTCTGTTCACCGGCCCCGCCGTCCCGCGCCCGGCGCCCGGGACGCCCGCGCACCCCGGCCCGCCTGCGGTGCCGTACGGCGGCCAAGGCACCCAGGAGCGCCACCAGGGCGGCTCCCGCCCCGGCCAGGGGCCCCCACGGCACGAACCGGACCGAAGCGGTGGCCGTCGAGCGCACACCGCCCGCCGCCGTCACCGTCAGCCGCACGTCCGCCGCGTCGAGCGAGGGCGGGCCGGTCCACGGCTCGTGGAGCGTGACGCGGCGGCCGGGCAGGAGCTCGACGGGCAGGGCGCGCGGGCCCCGGTCGAGCAGGGTGCCGAAGACCCCGTCGGCGTGCACGGCCAGCCGCGGGGCGAGGACCGTGGTGCCGCGGTTGACCAGCTCGTAGGAGATCCGTCCGCCGCCCACCCTGACGTGCTCGACGCTCAGCGCCGACAACGCCGGTCCCGCCACCCGGAGCTGGACCCGGACCGCCGAGGTGCGGCCGCCGCCGCTCGCGACGATCGCGCCGGGACGGTCACCGGGCGCCGCCCCGGCCGGGACGCCGATGGTGAACGGCACGTCGGCACGGGTGCGCGCCGGCACCCGTACGGACAGCTCCCGCACCGCGGTCCTGCGGCCGTCAGCGTGTCCGGCGAAGGCGATCCACGCGCCCGCGTCCGCCGGCCGTTCACGGACCGTGAAGCCTCCGTCGGCGGTGTTGTCCGCGTCGGCGCCGCGCAGCCGGACGGTGAGGGGCCGCGTACCCGGGTTGAGCACGGACACCGCGTCCTGAAGGACCGTGCCGGGCGCGCCCTCCGCGTAGACGGAGGGCCGCCCGCCGGCCGTGCCGCCCCCGGCCGGGACGACGGACCAGCCCTCGGCGGCCAGGGCCGTCGGTGCCGCGCTCAGCAGCACCAGGGTCAGGCCCAGCACGTGGGCGGCGGGGAGTGCGTACGGCATGCGGCGGCTCCAGGTCGTGGTGCGGGGCGGTCAGCGGCGTACCGCCTGATGCCTGCGCGTCAGCCACAGCACGCCTGCCGCGCCGGCGAGCAGGACCGTTCCGCCGAGGGTGCCGAGAGCGATCACGGAGTCCTCGGGGCCGGTCTGCGGGAGGGATTCGCCGGAGCCGGAGCCGGAGCCGCTCTGGGACCCGCTGGAACCGGAGCCGGAGGAGCCCGAGGTCGAGGAGCCGGAACCGCCGGCCGCCGTGACGTCGAGGGTCAGCGAGGGCCCCGGGTTGTTCGAGGGCGTGCAGGTGGTCGTGGTGCCGAGGGCCTTGATGGTGAGGACGCCCGCGGTGAAGGTGACCTTGCCGGACTTCTTCGGCGTGTAGGTTCCGCTCAAGTCATTGATCTTGATGGGGGTGTTGGCGGGGATGGCGGCCGCGTTGGCCGCGCCGCTGACCGCCACCGTGCCGCTGTCCGCGCCGCCCACCTTGATGACGGCGCTCGGCGTCATCGCGCCCTTGCCGAGTTCGACCGGGCTGGAGGAGACGCCCTTCTGCCAGGACATGGTGAGCTTGTAGGCGCTGCCGCTCTTGACGCTCTTGATGTCGATGGGCGAGACGGCGCTCTTGTCGCCGATCGGCGTCTTGCACTGGTAGTTGACGTCCACCACGGCGGCCTGGGCTGCGGGGGCGGCCGTCAGCACCGCCGAGCCGGCCAGGGCCGCGGCGAACGCGAGCGCGGCGGTTCGTTTCTGGTACGTCCGGTACGACACGGGCCTGCCCCTCATTCCTGACGGCGTCCTTGGCGATTTCCTGACGGAACATCAGATCGGCCGTCAAGGTACGCCCGGGGACTTGTGGAGGGAAGACAAAGTGCGCGCCGGATCCGTGGGGATCCGGCGCGCATCGGGTGCCGCACGAAGGGAGGTTCGAACCGTGGGTAACCAAGAACGGGTAACCGGCGGGCGGTTCACGGCCGGACCGGGCCGCCGACGAGCGCCGGGCCGGTGCACCGGGCCACCGGACACGGGCGGCCGGGTGGATGAACGAGGCCACCGGACGCGGGCGGACCGATGAACCAGGCCGCCGCCGGACGCGGGTGGCCGGACGGATGGGCTACGCGGGGGCGCCCAGTTCCGCCCATACCGTCTTGCCCGCGACTCCGGGCGTCCGTACGACGCCCCAGTCCAGGCAGAGCCGCTGCACGATGAACATGCCGTGGCCGCCGGGGCGCCCGGCGCGGTGCGGGGTGCGCGGGGTGGGCTGGCCCGCCCCGCGGTCGGAGACCTCGATGCGCAGCACCTTGTTGTCGCAGGAGATCCGGAGTTCGTCCGGGCCCTCGGCGTGCAGACAGGCGTTCGTGACCAGCTCGGAGACGACCAGCAGGACATCCTCGGCAGCGGCCCGCCGGTCGGCGCTCGCCGCGGGCAGCCAGCCCCACGCGTACAGCGCCTGCCGGGCGAAGTCGCGGGCGAGCGGCACGACACCGCTCTCGCCGTCGAGGCTCAGCCTGCGGGCTTGGCGCCCGACGGGCACGGGGGCCGCGCCGACCGGGGCCGCGCTGTCGACGGACGTCGCGCCGTCCACGGGCGCCGCGCTCCGCGCGGACACCGCGGAAGCGCCGCCGTCGCCCGACTCCGGGCCGCGGTCGCCCGGCGAGCAGGGCCGGGTGGTGCTCATCAGCGCTTCACCTCACCGATTCACCGGTTCACGATTCAAGACTCAGTACGCAGTACTCAGTACGGATGGATCAACGGCTTTCACCGCTTGTGGATCAACAAATTGCGCCGCACCGGCCGCCGACCCCTGGACCGCCGACGCATCCAGGATGTCTCCTGCCCGACGGAACCGTCCGAACACCCACTTATTCGGCACGGAACCTGTGACGCGAGTAACGCGCCGATCACGCAGGGGCCTCCGGGACGAGGACGGCGCCATGACAGAGGCCCCGCAGCTCAGCCGGACAGCGCCGCTTCGAGCGTGTCGTGGACGGTGAAGACCGCCTCCGCCCCCGTGATCTCGAAGACCCGCGCCACCACCGGCTGCATCGCGGCCAGATGGACCCCGCCGCCCGCGGCCTCGGCCTTCAGCCGGGCACCGAGCAGCACGTTGAGCCCGGTGGAATCACAGAACTCCAGCCGGGAGCAGTCGATGACCAGTCGCGCGTACCCCTTTTCGAGGCACCCTTCGAGTGGCTCACGCAACAGATCGGCCGTGTGGTGATCGAGCTCACCCGCGGGAGTCACGACGGCACTCGTGCCCTCTTCCCGCACCTCGACAAGAAGCCGGCCAGACTGAGCGCTGCCGACCGTCCCACGGTCCATGCCGTCTCTCTCCCGAGTGTCGCGACTACTGACGTACGCACTCGAACACTACGCCTTCTCCACGTCACCCGACACCCGAACAACCCCATGAAAATGGACATTTCACCGCATACGATACTTGCGGTGAGTTCGGCAAACCGGGTAGGGCTAGTAGAGACACCTATCCGACCCCGGCCGGCTTTGGAGGCGCCGCACACCGCAGTGCACGTATCGGCATCGGCGGCCATATGCCGAGAACGATGGAGGCCACATGTCACCCCGGCTCGACGCATCGCAGAACCTGACGGCGACGTCGACACCTTCTCCGGAATCCCCGGAGCACGTCGACGGAACCGGAACCGACGGAGTCGACGCACTCACCGGACTCACCGGACTTCCGGAGATCCCCCCGTACGACGAGGTGGGGCCGGTGGACGCGCGGGCTCTGTCCAAGACGCTCTTCGCGCGGCTGGAGTCCCTCGAAGAGGGCACGCACGACTACGCGTACGTCCGCAACACACTCGTCGAACTCAACCTCGCGCTGGTGAAGTTCGCCGCCTCCCGCTTCCGCTCCCGCAGCGAGCCGATGGAGGACATCATCCAGGTCGGCACCATCGGCCTCATCAAGGCGATCGACCGGTTCGAGCTGAGCCGCGGTGTCGAGTTCCCCACCTTCGCGATGCCGACGATCATCGGCGAGATCAAGCGCTTCTTCCGCGACACCTCCTGGTCGGTGCGGGTACCCCGCAGGCTCCAGGAACTCCGGCTCGACCTGGCCAAGGCCGGCGACGAACTGGCCCAGCGCCTCGACCGCGCGCCGACCGTGGACGAGCTCGCGGAACGGCTCGGCATCAGCCGCGACGAGGTCGTCGAAGGCATGGCCGCGTCGAACGCCTACACGGCCAGTTCGCTGGACGCCCAGCCCGAGGAGGACGACTCCGAGGGCGCGCTCGCGGACCGCATCGGCTACGAGGACAACGGACTCGAGGGCATCGAGTACGTGGAGTCCCTCAAGCCGCTGATCGCGGAACTCCCGCAGCGTGACCGGCAGATCCTCTCCCTGCGGTTCGTGGCGAACATGACCCAGTCCGAGATCGGCGACGAACTCGGCATCTCCCAGATGCATGTCTCCCGGCTGCTGTCGCGCACCCTCGTGCGGCTCCGCAAGGGCTTGACCGTCGAGGAGTGACAGGACTTCGCGGCCCACGGCGGCCGCGCATCGGAGCGGTCCGGCGCCGAAAGCGCCGGACCGCTCCGTCTTTCCGGCCGCCCGCCCGGCTTCCCCACTGTCCGCCCGGCCCGCCCGCGGAACTCCGACCCGGTCTCCGTCAGGGCCGCTCGCCCCGGACCTGGGGGAACTTCTGCGCAGCACAGACAACTTGCCTGTCGCGCGGGGAGGTTGAGAGCGCTCCCATGGAATCGTTGTTCAACAACTCTTTTCCCGGAGGGCCGATCCCGTCACTATGGGCATCCCAAACTGGCCGGTACGTCAGGACGGGACGAGCACGCACCAGGTGCGGGGAGGCGGACGAACATGGCGCAGGGCGACCCGCCCGGCAGAGACACCGCGGCCGGGAGCGACGGACTGCCCGCGGACGCGTCCGACGCGCGGCTGACCGAGCTGCTGCGCGCCGGGACCTCGACCGCGTACGCGGCCCTCCAGGAACTCCGCGCACGCCACCGCGCCTCGGTCCTCGCCTACGCCCGGCTGTGCACCACCGGCGACTCCGGGGCCGGCCAGCTCGCCGCGCAGACCTTCACCCTCGCGGCCCGCGAGACGGCACGCGGCATCGACCCGAACGTCCCCTGGCGGCACCAACTCCTGCTGCTCACCGGGCGGGTGGCGGCGGCCTCGTGGGCCCGGGACCAGCGGGCCGCGGGCCTCGACCCCGGCCTGCTCCTCGTCCTCAGCACGGCGGGCCCCGGCGGCCCCGTCCCGTCGCTGCTCCCGGCCTTCCAGTCCCTCCCGTCCCGCGCCCAGGGGCTCATCTGGTACGCGGTCGTGGAGCGCGAACCGGCGGAACGGACGGCGGTCATGCTCGGCGTCACGGCCGAGGACGTCACGTACGGCACCGCCCAGGCACTCCAGTCCCTGGGCCAGGCCTGTCTGAAGTACCGGCTGGCCGCCTCGGACGATCCGCGCTGCGGAGACTTCCGCCGGCTGATCGAGGAGTCGGTGCGGCCCGACAACCCGCGCTCCAGCACCGACCTGCACACCCACATGGCGCGCTGCGCGCACTGCTCGGCCGCGTACGAGGAACTGACCGCCCTGCGCGACCATCCGCGCTCCGCCCTGGCCGAGGGCCTGCTGCCGTGGGCGGGTACGGCGTACGTCACGAACGCCGAGCCGACGGGGGCAGCCACGCCCGGGCCTCCCGCCGCCCCGCGGACGTCGGTGCTTCCCTGGCCGCCGTCCCGCCGGGTCGTCCTGACCTCGGCGGCGGCGCTCGGCGTGGCCCTGGCGCCGGTCCTCTTCCTGCTGCTGTCCTCGGGCGGCACGCCGTCCGCGGACGCGGCGGGCTCGGTCGCCACGCCCTCGGGCCCGCCCGCGGTGACCATCACGGCGACGGTCCCGGTCACCCCGTCGGCCCCCACGGCGTCGGCCTCGCCGTCGCCGTCGGCGACGTCGGCGTCGCCCTCCCCGTCCCGTACCTCGGCGCCGCCGAGGTCACCGAGCCCGAAGCCGAGCCCGACCGCTGTCTTCCGCCCGCCCGACGGCTCCTACGCCCAGGTGGTGAACGTCGCCTCCGGGCTGTGCCTGGACATCCGCGACGGCGACCTGGAGAAGGGCACGGACGTCGTCACCGCGCCCTGCTCCCCGTCCTCCACCCAGCGCTGGCGCGTCGACACCGGCAGCGGTTCCCTCCGGCCGGCCGCCGACGACGACTTCTGCCTGGACAGCCGCGGCTCGGTCGACAAGGGCGTGGGCATCTGGGAGTGCTCCTCGCTCGACGGCGACCACGGCGACCACCTCCGCTTCACCGTCGACGGGGACGGTGTGATCCGCCCTGCCGTGGCCATCGAGACGGCGATGACACCGGACGGCGACGGCGGGCTGACCCTGGTGCCGCTGAACGGGGGCACGGGCCAGCGCTGGCGCGCGGGCACCACCTGACGGTTCCCCTTCGTCCCGGCCCCGGCCCCGTCTCCGTCCGCGTACGCCGGCCGGCGTCGGCCCGCCTCCGTCGGCGCGCTCAGACCTCGCGGACGCCGCGCCGCCAGACGCCGGTGACCAGTGGGACACCCGGACGGTAGGCGAGGTGGACGTGGCTGGGGGCGTCCAGCAGGGTGAGGTCCGCGTAGGCGCCCGGCGCGATCCGGCCCACGTCGTCCCGGCGCAGGGCCTTCGCGCCCCCCGCGGTCGCCGACCACACGGCCTCGTCCGGGGTCATCCGCATGTCCCGTACCGCGAGCGCGATGCAGAAGGGCACGGACGACGTGAAGGACGAGCCCGGGTTGCAGTCGGTGGACAGCGCGACCGTGACACCCGCGTCGATCAGCCTGCGGGCGTTCGGCCACTCGGCGCGGGTGGAGAACTCGGCGCCCGGGAGCAGGGTCGCCACGGTGCCGCCGCTCGCGAGGGCGTCGACGTCCGCGTCGGTCAGGTGCGTGCAGTGGTCGGCGCTCGCCGCGTCCAGCTCGACGGCGAGCTGGACACCGGGGCCGTACGAGAGCTGGTTGGCGTGCACGCGCGGGTGCAGGCCCTTCGCCTTGCCCGCCGTGAGGATCGCCCGCGCCTGGTCACCGTCGAAGGCGCCCTTCTCGCAGAAGACGTCCACCCAGCGGGCGTACGGGGCACAGGCGTCGAGCATCTCGCCGGTCACCAGGGCGACGTAGCCGGCCGGGTCGTCGGCGTAGTCCGGCGAGACGATGTGCGCGCCCAGGTAGGTGACCTCGTCGGTGTGCGAGGCGGCGATGCGCAGCGCGCGGGCCTCGTCCCGGACGGTCAGGCCGTAGCCCGACTTGGTCTCGAAGGTCGTGGTGCCCTGGCGGAGGGCTTCGCGCAGGTAGCGGGTGAGGTTGCGCTCCAGTTCCTCGTCGGAGGCGGCGCGGGTGGCGGCGACGGTGGTGCGGATGCCGCCCGCGCTGTACCCCCGGCCGGACATGCGGGCGTTGAACTCCTGGGTGCGGTCGCCGGCGAAGACCAGGTGCGAGTGGGAGTCGACGAAGCCCGGGATCACCGCGCGGCCGCCGGCGTCGACCCGGTTGTCAGTGGCGGGTGCTTTGCTTGATTCACCGGTCCACGCGACGCGGTCGCCGTCGATGACGACGGCCGCGTCCTGGATCAGACCGAGAGGGGAACCGTCGCCGAGGGAGGGATCGTTGGTGACCAGACCGGCGATGTTGGTGATGACGGTCGTGCTGCTCATGGCGTCCTCAGGGGTGGCGGGACTGCTGGTGGGGGGCGTCGGGAGGGCGGGGTCTCCCGCCCTCCCGGGAGTCAGGAGCGCAGCGCCTGGACGGCGTCCGCGAGCGCTGCCGGCACATCCGGTACGAGCGTGTGCGCGCCGTCGCGCACGACGTGCCGGCCCGCCACGACCGTGTGCCGGACATCGGCGCCCGTGGCCGCGAATACGGCTGTCTCCGCGCCGAGGCGTGGCACCGGTCCCGCTGTTCTGACCGAGTCGAGGGCGATCGTCGTGAAGTCGGCGAGCGCGCCCGTCTCGATGCTGCCCGCGTCGTCCCAGCCGAGGGCCGCGTGGCCGTCGGCGGAGGCGGCGCGCAGCAGGGCGGCGGCCGTCCAGTGACCGCGGGTCCGGGTGCGCAGCCGCTCGTTCAGCTCCATCGCGCGGGCCTCTTCGAGGAGGTCGATGACGGCGTGGCTGTCGGAGCCGAGCGACAGGGCCGAGCCCGCGCGCTGGAGGGCGACGGCGGGGCCGATGCCGTCGGCGAGGTCGCGTTCGGTGGTCGGGCACATGCAGGTGCCGGTGCCGGAGCCGCCGAGCAGGGCGATGTCCTCGTCGGTGAGGTGCGTGTTGTGGACGCCGGTGGTGCGCGGTCCGAGGACACCGTGGTCGGCGAGCAGCCGGGTGGGCGTGCGGCCGTGGGCGGCGAGGCAGGCCTCGTTCTCCGCCGTCTGCTCGGACAGGTGCACATGGAGCGGGGCGCGCCGCTCCTCGGCCCAGCGCGCCACGGTGGCGAGCTGTCCGGCGGGCACGGCCCGTACGGAGTGGATCGCCGCGCCGATCCGTGCGTGATCCCGGTCCTTGAGAAGTGAAGAGCGTTCCGCCCAGGCGTCGGCGGTGCCGTCGGAGAAGCGCCGCTGGTGCGGGTTGGGCGGCTGCCCGAAGCCGGAGGAGAGGTAGGCCGTGTCGAGCAGGGTGATGCGGATCCCGGCGTCGGCGGCTGCGGCGATGAGTGCCTCGCCCATGGCGTTGGGGTCGGCGTAGGGGGTGCCGTCGTGGGCGTGGTGCACGTAGTGGAACTCGCCGACGGAGGTGACTCCGGCGAGCGCCATCTCCGCGTACACCGCGCGGGCCAGCGCGTGGTAGGTCTCCGGGGTCAGCCGGTCCGCGAAGGAGTACATGATCTCGCGCCAGGTCCAGAAGGTGCCGGAGCCGACCTGGACGGTGCCGCGCAGAGCTCGGTGGAAGGCGTGCGAGTGGGCGTTGGCGAGGCCGGGGAGGGTGAGTCCGCGCAGGATCTCGGCTCCCGGCGGCGGGGTGTCGACGCCGGTGCGGACGTCGGTGACACGGC
Source organism: Streptomyces sp. NBC_00659 (assembly GCF_036226925.1). Taxonomy (NCBI): domain Bacteria; kingdom Bacillati; phylum Actinomycetota; class Actinomycetes; order Kitasatosporales; family Streptomycetaceae; genus Streptomyces; species Streptomyces sp. NBC_00659. Next base: position 4,129,813 of record NZ_CP109031.1, read on the forward strand.
CGTCGGCACCGGCCTCGGAGCCGCCGCCCGACACGGTCACGGCGACGCCCGGCTCGACGTTCGTGCCGAGCCAGGCGTGTTCCAGCCAGTACGTCTGTGTCACCTGCAGGCCAGCCCTTCGAGTACGTCGGCGAGTGCGGTCACCCCGGCCACGCAGTCGTCCTCGGCGGCGAACTCCGCCGGGGAGTGCGAGACACCCGTGGGGTTGCGTACGAACAGCATGGCGGTCGGGACGGTGCCGGAGAGGATTCCGGCGTCGTGTCCGGCACCGGTCCCGAGAACGGGGACGTTCAGGACGGCGTCCCGCTCCTTGCCCAGGATGCGGGCGAGTTCGTCGCGCAGGGCGTGCTCGAACTCGACGACGGGGGTGAACGACTCGCGGATCACGTCGAGTTCGACGCCCTGCGCGTCGGCGTACTCGCGGGCCGCCTTCTCGACGCCGCCGACGACCGTGTCGAGGGTCGCCTGGTCGGCGGCGCGGGAGTCGAGCCAGCCGCGCACGAGGGAGGGGATGGCGTTCACGCCGTTGGGCTCGACCGCGATCTTGCCGAAGGTGGCGACGGCGCCCGCGAGCCGGGCCTCGCGGCGGGCGGCGAGGACGGTCTCGGCGTACGGCAGCATCGGGTCGTGACGGTCCACGAGCCGGGTCGTGCCGGCGTGGTTGGCCTCGCCCCGGAAGTCGAAGCGCCAGCGGCCGTGCGGCCAGATGGCGCTGGCGATGCCGACCTGGTCGCCGCCGATGTCGAGGGCGCGGCCCTGCTCGACGTGGAGTTCGACGAAGGCGCCGATCCGGCCGAGCCGCTCGGGGTCGGGGCCGATGCCGGCGGGGTCGTACCCGGCGCGTTCCATGGCCTGCGGCAGGGTGATGCCGTCGGCGTCGGTGAGCCGGTGCGCCTGGTCGACGGTGAGCTGTCCGGCGGCCAGCCGGGAGCCGACGCAGGCGAGCCCGAACCGGGCGCCCTCCTCGTCGCCGAAGTTGACGATGGCGAGGGGCTTGGTGAACTGCACTCCACGGGCTCGGAGTTCGTCGAGCGCGGCGAAGGAGGAGACGACACCGAGGGGGCCGTCGAAGGCGCCGCCGTCGGGCACGGAGTCCAGGTGCGAGCCGGTGACCACGGCGTCCCCGGCGGCGGGGTCGCCGAGCCAGGCCCACTGGTTGCCGTTGCGGTCGAGCTCGTAGGTAAGCCCGCGGGACTCGGCCTGCTGCCGGAACCAGGCGCGGCAGTCGGTGTCGGCCCCGGTCCAGGCGAACCGGCGGTAGCCGCCGGAGGCGGAACTGCGGCCGATCGGCAGCAGCTCCGCCCACATGCTGTGGAACGTCACGCGGCGCCGCCTTCGTCACCCTCACGCATCGGGATGCGCACACCGCGCTCGTCCGCGACGGACTCGGCGATGTCGTAACCCGCGTCGACGTGGCGGATGACGCCCATGCCGGGGTCGTTCGTCAGGACGCGGCGGATCTTCTCGCCGGCAAGCTTGGTGCCGTCGGCGACGGAGACCTGGCCGGCGTGGATGGAGCGGCCCATGCCGACGCCGCCGCCGTGGTGGATGGAGACCCAGGAGGCGCCGGAGGCGACGTTCACCATGGCGTTCAGCAGCGGCCAGTCGGCGATCGCGTCGGAGCCGTCGAGCATGGCCTCGGTCTCGCGGTACGGGGAGGCGACGGAGCCGCAGTCGAGGTGGTCGCGGCCGATGGCGAGGGGAGCGGCGAGTTCGCCGGAGGCCACCATGTCGTTGAAGCGCTCGCCGGCCTTGTCGCGCTCGCCGTAGCCGAGCCAGCAGATACGGGCGGGCAGGCCCTGGAAGTGGACGCGCTCACCGGCCAGCTTGATCCAGCGGTGCAGCGATTCGTTCTCCGGGAAGAGGTCGAGGATCGCCTTGTCCGTCTTGTGGATGTCGGAGGCCTCGCCGGACAGGGCGGCCCAGCGGAAGGGGCCCTTGCCTTCGGAGAACAGCGGGCGGATGTAGGCGGGGACGAAGCCGGGGAAGGCGAAGGCGCGGTCGTACCCGGCGAGCTGGGCCTCGCCGCGGATGGAGTTGCCGTAGTCGAAGACCTCGGCGCCGGCGTCCATGAAGCCGACCATGGCCTCGACGTGCTTGGCCATGGACTCGCGGGCGCGGGTGGTGAAGCCCGCCGGGTCCTTGGCGGCCGCGTCGGCCATGTCGTCGAAGTCGATGCCGACGGGGAGGTAGGCGAGGGGGTCGTGGGCCGAGGTCTGGTCGGTCACGATGTCGATGGGGGCGCCCTCGGCGAGCATGCGGGGCAACAGCTCCGCCGCGTTGCCGAGCAGACCGATGGAGAGCGGCTTGCGCTGGTCACGGGCCTCGACGGCGAGCTGGAGGGCGTGCTCCAGGGAGTCGGCCCGCACGTCCAGGTAGCGGTGCTCGATCCGGCGCTCGATGGCGCGCGGGTCCACGTCGATGCAGATGGCGACGCCGTCGTTCATCGTCACGGCGAGCGGCTGGGCGCCGCCCATGCCGCCGAGGCCGGCGGTGAGGGTGATCGTCCCGGCGAGGGTGCCGTTGACCCCTCCTTTACCAATTGAATGCAGCTTCGCGGCGACGGCGGAGAAGGTCTCGTAGGTGCCCTGGAGGATGCCCTGGGTGCCGATGTAGATCCAGGAACCGGCGGTCATCTGGCCGTACATGGTGAGGCCGAGCTGCTCCAGGCGCCGGAACTCCTCCCAGTTCGCCCAGTCGCCGACCAGGTTGGAGTTGGCGATGAGGACGCGCGGGGCCCACTCGTGGGTCTGCATGACGCCGACGGGGCGGCCGGACTGGACGAGCATCGTCTCGTCCTGCTTGAGGGTCCTGAGCGTGCGGACCATGGCGTCGAAGGAGCGCCAGTCCCGGGCCGCCTTGCCGGTGCCGCCGTAGACGACGAGTTTGTCGGGGTGCTCGGCGACCTCGGGGTCGAGGTTGTTCTGCAGCATCCGCAGGGCGGCTTCCTGCTGCCATCCCAGGGCGCTCAGTTCCGTACCGCGCGGCGCTCGGACGGGGCGGGGTCCTGACATGGTCTGCCTCCCAGCGGACTGTTGCTATAGATATTCACATCCTGGCCTTTTGAATAGAGCTAGTCAATAGGCGCGTGGCCCCGCACGCCCCCCTCTCGGGTGTTTGGCTGGGACGCATGGGCGCAGACATGGACAGGACAGGGGATCGGGCGGACGACGGCCACGGGGCGGGTGGGGCTGCGATGTCTTCGGCGGGGACTTCGGACGCGGTGCGGGTCTCGCGGCGGGACGACGCCGTGCGGGCTGCCGTGGAGCAGGGGCTCCTCGGTCCCGACCGTCCCATCGTCGCGCTCCTCGACGTCCCCGGCATCCGGGCCTCGGCCGCCGCGCTGCACGCCGCCTTCGACGCCGTGACCGCTCCCGGCACCCCCGTGCTGCACACCTTCGCGGTGAAGGCGACGCCCCTCGTGCCCGTACTGCGGCTGCTGCGCGAGCAGGGCATCGGCGCGGAGGTGGCGAGCCCCGGGGAGCTCGCGCTCGCCACGGCGGCCGGGATCCCGGCCGGGCAGACCGTGCTCGACTCGCCGGCCAAGACGCCCGCCGAACTGCGCGAGGCGCTGGCGCTGGGCGTCGCGGTCAACGCGGACAGCCCGCAGGAGCTGGACCGCATCGACGCCGCCGTCCGCTCGGCCGCCACCGGATCCCCTCTCGGAATCCGGGTGAACCCGCAGGTCGGCGGGGGTTCGATCGAGGCACTGTCGACGGCGACGGCGACCTCCAAGTTCGGGGTCGCGCTGCGGGACGAGGGGGCACGCGCGTGGATCCTGCGGGCGTACGCCGACCGGCCCTGGCTGACCCGGCTGCACGCGCACTCGGGCTCGCAGGGCATGCCGCTCCCGCTGATGGCGCGGGGCGTGGCGGAGACGTACGCGCTGGCCGAGGAGATCAACCGGCACGTCGGGCGACGGCAGGTCGACACGATCGACATCGGCGGCGGACTGCCCGTCGACTTCACCTCCGACGCCACCGCACCGACGTACGAGCAGTACGCGCGGCTGCTCGCGGAGGTGACACCGGGCCTGTTCGACGGGCGGTACGGGCTGGTCACCGAGTTCGGGCGGTCCCTGCTGGCCAAGCACGGGACGGTGCTGGCCCGGGTCGAGTACGCGAAGTCCGCCGGGGGCAGGGCGATCGCGGTCACCCATGCTGGGGTGCAGGTGGCGACCCGCACGGTGTACGCGCCGGGGTCGTGGCCGCTGCGGATCGCCGCGTACGACGCGAAGGGCCGCCCCAAGACGGGGCCGGACGTCGTCCAGGACGTCGCGGGCCCGGCCTGCTTCGCGGGCGACCTGCTCGCCGAGGGCCGCCCGCTGCCGCTGCTCGAACAGGGCGACCACGTGGCCGCGCTGGACACGGGCGCGTACTACTTCGCCCACCACTACGCGTACAACTCGCTGGCCCGCCCCGGCGTCTACGGCTTCGCACCGGCCGGAGGCGACGCGGGAGGCGTGCGCTTCGCGGTCGTGCGGGAGCCGCAGGCCCTCGCCGAGATCGTCGCGGAGTCGGGCGGCGCGCACACCCGCTCACTCACCAACCTGTGAGCCGGCGAGATTCCCCCCTCCGACCGACGGACAGACCCAGCCCTCCGGCCCGCCTTTTGACCGGGAAGATCCAGCCCCTCCGGCGTTTGAGGAGCGGGGTCCGGGGCGGAGCCCCGAGACGGGAAGGGGCGGAGGGGGCGAATCCAAGAAGGGCGGCACCGGCCGACCGGCACCGCACCGACCGGCGGACACCGGGGCGCACGGAAAACGGCAGACGCCCATGCGCACCCATATGCGCCCCACCCCACCGCTCCAGGACAGCACAAACGGACCACAGGTGGTTTGAGCGCGCCCGAGAATGTGGTCAGTTGACCCACCTTAGTCAGCGCGGGCATTTTCCACAGGAAAATGCCGGATCACTCCCTTCCCGTGCACACAGTGCGTAACTTCGGCGTCACTCGGCCGAACCCTTTGGCGGGAGGGAGACACGGTGCCCGGTATCGACGAGTGCCTGCTGGAGGCCATGACACTGCCCGGGGCGCGAGGCGCCTCGGTGGTCGACTGGACCAGCGGCCTGGCTCTGGGCACGGTCGGTGACGCTCCGGGCGACGACCACGAGACGACCGCGGCGGAGGCCGCCGAGCTGGCCCGGCTCGCCGCGGAGAACCGCTCGTTCGCACCCAAGGGCGGTTCCGACTGGTCCGAGTGGTCAGACCAGGAGACCCCCATCGAAGACCTGATCATCAGCAACCGCGACAGCTATCACGTCCTGCGATTCGTCCGGACCGCCTTCGACAGCAGCGTGTTCCTCCATCTGTGGCTGGCCCGCTCGGACGGCAACCTCGCCCTGGCACGGATCCGGCTGGGCGAGATGGCCGGACGGCTGGTGCTCGTATGACCACGGTCCGGACACCTCCCCCACCCCGGCTCCCCGTACGGGACACGGCACCGGGCGCCCCCGGCGGCGCCTCACCGATGCTCAGCCGGCTCGCCGACGAACGGGCCACCGGCGTCCTCATCCGCGAGCGCGGCACCCTCTACCTCGCCGACGGCGAGGTGGTGCACGCCGAGAGCCCGGCCACACCCGGGCTCGACGTCCTGTTCTCCGTCCACGGCGTCCTGGCCCCCGAGGTGTGGCGGGAGGCGGTCGCCGCGGCCGGGGCAGGCCGCCGGGTCGGCCGGTTCCTGATCGACAGCGGGCGGATCGCGGAGGGCGCGCTGGAGCTGTGCCACCTCGGCTCCCTGTACGACGCCGCGTACTTCGTGCTCGGGCCGAGCAGCACCCCGAGCCGCTTCCGGTACGGTGCCGCGCACTGGTTCGGCCCGCTCCGCCCCGTCCCGGTCGCCGCGCTGGAGCGCGAGACGGTGCGCCGGCGTGAACTCCTGCACCGGATCTGGCCCGACCCTGCGACCGACACCGCGCCGCTGCGGCGCGCCCTGCTCGCCGCGGGGCCGACGGTGCCGTTCCGCCAGGAGGCCGTCCTCGGCCGGGTGGACGGCGTCCGCACGGCGGCGGACGTGTCCCTCGAGCTGGGGCGGCCCGCCTTCCACACGCTCGTCGACCTGCGCCGGCTCGCCGCCGCCGGCCTCGTGACGGCCGCGCCCGAACCGCAGCCGCTTCCCCCGCCCAGCGTGCTCACCCAGACCTCCACCGATCCCGACGTCGCGTTGCTGCGGCGGCTCAGAGTCGCGCTGGAGGCCTTGTGAGTCCCAACCCCGCGGGAGGCCTTGTGATCCGCGCGCTACGACAGCGTGCCGAGAGGAGACTGCTGATGGCGGCGGAGGCCGAAGTCCTGGACGAACTCCATCGGTTGAGGGCCCGCGTGCCCCAGCTGACCGGAGCGCTCGCGGCCAGCGCCGACGGTCTCGTCCTCGCCCACGACACACCCGGTGTGGAGCCGGACGGCCTGGCCGCGCTCACCGCGGCCGCCCTGGGGGTCGCCATCCGCATGACCGAGTCCACCAACCACGGCGACCTGCGTGAGCTGCTGGTGCGCGGCGTGCACGGCTATGTCGCGACGTACGCGGCGGGCGGCTCCGCCGTGCTGACCCTGCTCGCCCAGGACCGGGTCAACGTCGGCCGGCTGCACCTGGAGGGGCGGCGCTCCGGCACCCGGATCGGCGAACTCGTCGACGCCGCCACGGCTCGCGGCGAACCGGCCGCCGAACCGGCCAGGACCTCCGCGAAGACCTCGTCCCGCACGCGCACCCCACGCGGCACCACCCCGCGTACCACATCCACTCCTGCCACCAACCACCCGAGAACATCAGAAAGCTGAAGGAGCAACCCATCATGACGAACACCGAGACCGCCCTCAAAGAGGCCCTGGCGTCCATCGAAGGCGCGACCGGAGCCGCCCTCGTCGACTACACGAGCGGAATGGCGCTGGGCACCATCGGCGGCAGCAAGAGCTTCGACCTCACGGTCGCAGCCGCCGGCAACACCGACGTCGTCCGCGCCAAACTGCGCACGATGGAACACCTTGGCCTGAAGGGCGACATCGAGGACATCCTGATCACACTGTCCGACCAGTACCACCTGATCCGGCTGATGAAGGGGCGGGGCGGAAACGGCCTCTTCCTGTACCTGGTGCTCGACCAGAAGCGCGCCAACCTGGCGATGGCCCGGCACCAGTTGAAGCGGATCGAGTCCGATCTGGAGATCTAGTTCCACGCACCGGGTCCGGAACCGCTCCGGTCAGTGACGCCGCGCCCCACCGGGCGCGGCGTCACCCGCCGCCACTCCGGTGGCCCGGACGGCCCGGACCGGCTTGCCCACGGGGGCACCGGCGCGCGGGCCGAGCCAGTCGACGCGCACCCAGATCAGCGCCTGCTCGGCACGCTCCAGGCGCCCGAGCCGGGCGGCCTTCAGCCACAGTCCGACGCCCGCGCCGGCGAGCAGCATGCCGCCCGCGGCGGGCACGGCGAACGAGCTGCCCAGCGCGGCGGCGAAGGCGAGCAGCAGCCACCAGCGGTGGCCCCGGCGCCAGTTGCGCAGGGTCACGGCACGGTCCTGGAGCACATCGTGCTTGCCGGCGCGGGCGGCCGAGCGGACCAGGGCGTCGTAGCGCTTCCTGCGCCAGTACGCCACCACGGCCGCCGTGACGAGGAACAGCGCGGCCCCCGCCATGACGCCGATCCTGCGCCCGGTCAGCCCGGGGAGCAGCACTCCGACTCCGGCAGCCAGCACCCCGTACCACCACAGCGGTACGGCTCCCGCCCGCACCACGACGGCCACCCGGGCCAGTCCCTGTCCTCCGCGCGCCACGATCCGCCTCCCGACTCAGCGCCTGTACGGGCACGCCGTCGACCGCCGTCGCGCCCGCATGTCTTTGGGCGGGCAGGTTAGCCACGGAAGGTGAGACGCGTCTGAGAAACGCCCGAATCACCGCCCGGGCGCGGGGAGGGACGCCGCCTACTCCACGAACAGTCCCCGTACGGCGGCCCGCGCGTCGAACTGCTCCAGCCGCGCCTGCGCGTCCGGCAGGTCGTCGCACATGGCCTCCAGCAGTACGCGGCCCAGCAGCATCGGCGCGCACGCCGTGTCGAACGCGAGGCCGGTGCCGACGGCGGCGGGGAGCAGCAGGTCGGACACCTTCGCGACCGGCGCGAACGCCGAGTCCGCGACCGTGACGACGGTCAGCCCGGCCTCCTTCGCGTAGCCGAGGGCGTCGACGACCTCGCGCGGGTGGCGGGGCAGCGCGAAGCACAGCAGGGCCGTGGCCCCGGCCCGTACGCTCGCGTCGATCCGGTCCTGGAGCATCGTGCCGCCCTCGTGCAGCAGCCGGACGTCGGGGTGCACCTTGGCTGCGAAGTAGGCGAAGCCGTAGGCCTGGGAGGCGGCGGCGCGCAGCCCGAGGACCGGCAGCGGGCGCGACGCGGCCAGCAGGCGCCCCGCCCTCGCGACCGGACGCGGGTCGGCGAGCACGGCGGCGAGGTGACGCAGATTCTCGATCTCGGCCTCGACGGCCTGCTGGTACTCGTTGTACGAGGCGGTGTCGGCGGCCGGTTCGGCGGGCGCGACCTCGCGCAGGTGCTTGCGCAGCGCCGGGTAGCCGTCGAAGCCGAGCGCGACCGCGAAGCGGGTGACGGAGGGCTGGCTGACTCCGGCGAGTTCGGCGAGTTCGACACTGGACAGGAACGGCACGTCGGCGGCGCTGCGCACCATGCTGTGGGCGATGCGCCGCTGGGTCGGGGTGAGCCGGCGCCCCTCGAAGAGGCTCTGGAGCCGTCCGGCGGGGCTGTCGCTCACACCGGTGCCGCGCTCCACGCCGCCGTCCCCGGCCGTCTCGCCGAACCCCATCGCTCTGCCGTCCCCCATGACCTCGCCGCCCACCATCGCCTTGCCGTCCCCGTCCTTGTCGCCGCCCGCGGCCCTGTCGCTGACCGTGCTCATGACGTGCTCCCCCTCCAGATGTCCGTGAACCGGTCGAGCAGCGCGGCGGCCGCCGTCACATCGTCCGTGAGCGGCCGGTCGGCCTGCTCCGGTTCGAGAGCCGCCTCGGCCAGCTCCAGTGCCCGCCCGGCCGGCAGCTCCGGGTCGGGCCGCAGGTCGCGCTGGCGCAGCGCCCGTACCGCGGCGACCAGTTCGCAGCCGACGACGAGACGGAACGCGCCGCACGCACGCAGGGTCTGGCGTGCCGCGAGCGAGGCGAAGCTCGCCTGTTCCTCGACGCCCCGGGAGAGTACAGCGTGGCCGAGCGAGGCGGGCGCGGAGAAGGCCCGCAGGTCACCGAGCGCGGCACCGGCGGCGTACTCCAGGATCATCACGCCCGAGGACGCGGGTTCCTGATCGGCGAGGAAGGGGCGCAGCCGGGTGTAGGCGGGTTCGTTGAGGGTGGACAGGCGGGAGGTGGACAGGCGTGCCACCTGGGTGACGGCGAGCCTGAAGTGGTCCAGGGCGAGGGCGAGTTGTGCCTGGTAGAAGCCGCCGTGGTGGTAGGCGGCCATGTCCTCGGGGGAGATGAGCGGGTTCTCCGCGGCGGCGTTGATCTCCACCGAGAGGACCTCCTCCAGCGCGTCCGCCGCGTCGTGCGCGGGGCCGTGGATCTGCGGCAGGCAGCGGAAGCCGTACGGGTCCTGGATCCGTCCGAGCGGTGGTGCGGGCCGGTCCGCGGCTCCGATCAGCTCCCGCGTCCGGCGCGCCACCTCGATGGACCCGCGATGCGGCCGGGCGGCGTGCACGGGCGCCGCGTAGGCCTCGTGGGACCCGTCGACCGCAAGCAGCGACAGGGCCGCGACGACCTGGGTGGCGCCGATCAGTCCGCGCAGTTCGTGCAGCGCGAGGGCGGACTGTCCCACGGTGAGGGCGTTGCTGCTGATGAGCGCGAGCGCGTCGTTGTTGTCGAGCGCCAGAGGCCCGGGACCCGGCCCCCTGCCGGACCGCGTACCCGACCGCTCGCCGGACCGCCTGACCGGCCCCTCGCCGGACCGCGCACCCGCCCCCTCGCGCCCCGGCACCGCCGAGCCGTCCGGGCCTCTCCACGGGTGCTCCCCCGCGAGGGCCAGGCCCACCTGGGCCAGGGCGGCGATGTCCCCGGTGCCGACCGAGCCGAACTCGTTGACGACCGGGTACGCGCCGCTCTCCAGCGCCTCGCACAGCGCCGTGACGACGGTGGGCCGCAGTCCGGCGCCGCCCGCGAGAAGCTGGTTCGCCCGGACGGCGAGCATCGCCCGGACCTGCCGGGCGGGCAGTTCCTCGCCGATGGCGCCGGCGTGGCTGCGCAGCAGGCGCAGTCCGTGGCCGGCGGCCGCCTCGGTCGGCACGTCCTCGTCACGGTTGGCGCCGACGCCGGTGGAGCGTCCGTAGACGCGGCCGGTGGCGGCGATCCGCCGGGCGGCGCACCAGGACTCCTCGGCCCGCTTCATCGCCTCGGTGCCGGGAACCGGCCGCGCGGTCCCGTCGGCGAGCCGTACGACGTCGTCGACTCCGGTGCCGCGGCCGTCCAGGACCACGAGTGCGACGGCCGCCGGAGGCGTCACCGCACACGACGTGTCCACGATCCGGGACGACATCACGCACACACCCTTCTATTCAGCTACCGAGAACTCTGCATGACGATATGCAGACCGGGCAAGGGGCGTCTTCCGGGGGCCCGGCCCCGCCGCAACAGGGGGGCTATCCCCAGTGCCACGCGCACCTCCGCTGCCTAACGTGATGGACATGACCGGTATGAACGCCCGCCATGACGACGCGGAGCTGAAGAAGGAACTCGACGCCACCCTGCACGCGCGCAAGGAGCTCGGCGAAGAGTACGAATCCGCGCTGGTCGACTCCTTCCTGGAGAAGGTCGAGCAGCGCCTCGACGGTGCCGTCGACCGCCGGGTGCGGCGCCGGCTCGCGGAACAGCAGATGGTGGTGGCGCGCGGCGCGCGTTCACCCCAGTCGTCCGACTCCTGGGGCGAGCGTTTCGGCTTCGGGATCGTCTCGCTCGTCCTCGCGGTCCCGCTGTCCGCGATCGGCGGCGGAGTCGCGCACCTGCCCGGTCTGCTCGTCGCCTGGGGCGGGATCGTCGGCGTGAACGTGGTCCAGGCGGCGCGCCTCTCCCCCGGACTCTTCGGCCGCCGCGGGAACCGGCCGGAGTCGGACTGGGAAGAGTAGGCGCCGGAAGGGCATACGAAAGGGCCCGGCGCTCGGGACGAGCGCCGGGCCCTTCGACGTATTGCGCGGGGACCGCCGCACCCCCGGTGAAGGGGGGCGGGACGACGGCGGTCCCCGCGAGGGACGCGGGCCGGGTCAGGACCGGGCTTACGCGTCCTAGGCGTCCATGGAGGTCCGGGAGCCGCTCCGGAGGTCCTTGGCGCCGTTCGGCGCCGGCCTGGCGGGGAGCCGCTCCCGCCCTGCCGACACCCACTAATGTGCCGGACCCGTGTTAAGCGGGTGCTGCGCGGACGTGACGCGCTCGTACCACTTCCGCGAAGTTCACCCCGGCCGGAGCCGGAAGATCCACACGGATCCGACACTTCGAACGAAAATCCTGCTCAGGCCCGGGACGGGGTCAGGCCCTGGTGCCGCCCTTGGCGAGGAAGGACAGCAGGTCCTGCCGGCTGACGACGCCGGTGGGCTTGCCCTCGACGAGCACGATCGCGGCGTCGGCGCGACCGAGCACGGACATCAGGTCGGCGACCGGCTCACCGGAACCGACCTGCGGCAGCGGCGACGACATGTGCTTCTCCAGCGGGTCCTCCAGGGAGGCCCGCTTGGTGAACAGCGCGTCCAGGAGCTCGCGCTCCACGACCGACCCGATGACCTCGGCGGCCATCACGTCCGGGTGACCGGCGCCCGGCTTGACGATCGGCATCTGCGAGACGCCGTACTCGCGCAGCACCTCGATGGCCTCGCCGACGGTCTCCTCCGGGTGCATGTGGACGAGCGAGGGGATGGAGCCGCCCGCCTTGTCGTTCAGCACGTCGGCGACACGGGCGCTCGGGCCGGTGTCCTCCAGGAAGCCGTAGTCGGCCATCCACTCGTCGTTGAAGATCTTGCTGAGGTAGCCGCGCCCGCTGTCGGGGAGCAGCACCACGACGACGTCGTCCGGGCCGAGGCGCTCGGCGACGCGCAGCGCGGCGACCACGGCCATGCCGCAGGAGCCGCCGACGAGCAGCCCCTCCTCCTTGGCCAGGCGGCGCGTCATCTGGAAGGAGTCCTTGTCGGACACGGCGACGATCTCGTCCGCGACCGTACGGTCGTACGCGGTCGGCCAGAAGTCCTCACCGACGCCCTCGACCAGGTAGGGCCGGCCGGAACCGCCGGAGTACACGGACCCCTCGGGGTCGGCGCCGACGACCTGCACCTTGCCGTCACTGGCGTCCTTCAGATACCGGCCGGTACCGGAGATCGTGCCGCCGGTGCCCACGCCCGCGACGAAGTGGGTGATCTTCCCCTCCGTCTGCTCCCACAGCTCGGGGCCGGTCGAGTGATAGTGCGACAGGGGGTTGTTCGGGTTGGAGTACTGGTCGGGCTTCCAGGCTCCCGGGGTCTCCCGCACCAGCCGGTCGGAGACGTTGTAGTACGAGTCCGGGTGCTCGGGGTCGACGGCGGTGGGGCAGACCACGACCTCGGCCCCGTACGCGCGCATCACGTTGATCTTGTCGGTGGAGACCTTGTCGGGGCACACGAAGATGCAGTGGTACCCCTTCTGCTGCGCCACGATGGCGAGCCCCACACCGGTGTTCCCACTGGTCGGCTCGACGATCGTGCCGCCGGGCTTGAGGTCGCCGCTCTCCTCCGCGGCCTCGATCATGCGCATGGCAATGCGGTCCTTCACGGATCCGCCGGGGTTGAAGTATTCGACCTTCGCCAGGACGGTCGCCTGGATGCCCGCGGTCACGTTGTTGAGCCTCACCAGCGGGGTGTTGCCGACGAGACTGATCATCGAGTCGTGGAATTGCACCGTTGTCTCCGGAGCTGCGTTTTCAACAGGAATGGTCTCGCCAGCCTACGGCCCTGAGCAGCCGTTCACCCTCAGTTGAGATTGGCCCACCCGCTCTTCGGGGCAAGCAGTGGTTGTACAGCTACAGGAGGTGGCGGCGACGGATGTCGAGCATGTCGAGGGCGAGGGTGGCCCGGCGGATCGCCGCGGGCGCGGCGTACGGCGGGGGCGGCGTCGGGCTGGTGGGGGCGGCGGCCGTCGGTCTGGTGCTGGCCGAGGTGCAGTTGGTGAAGCGGCATGTGGGCAACGGACACGCTCCCTACGCCCCGCGCGCGGACGGTCTGTACGGATACGACTACGCCGGCGCCTCCCCTGACGAACCCCCGCTGCGGCTGACGATGCTCGGCGACTCGACGGCCGCAGGCCAGGGGGTGCGCAGGGCCCGGCAGACGCCGGGCGCGCTGCTGTCCTCGGGACTGGCGGCGGTGGCCGAGCGGCCGGTGGAGCTGTGCAATGTGGCGCTGCCCGGCGCCCAGTCGGACGACCTGGACCGCCAGGTCGCGCTCGCCCTCACCGACACCTCCCGACTGCCCGACGTCTGCGTGATCATGATCGGCGCGAACGACGTGACGCACCGGATGCCGCCGACACGCTCCGTACGCCATCTGTCCGCGGCGGTACGCCGGCTGCGCACGGTCGGTGCGGAGGTGATCGTCGGCACCTGTCCCGACCTGGGCACGGTCGAGCAGGTCCAGCAGCCGCTGCGGTGGCTGGCGCGGCGCGCGTCCCGTCAGCTCGCCGCCGCCCAGACGATCGGCACGGTCGAGCAGGGCGGCCGTACGGTGTCGCTGGGCGACCTGCTGGGCCCGGAGTTCGAGGCGAACCCGCGCGAGCTGTTCGGCCCCGACCACTACCACCCCTCGGCGGAGGGGTACGCGACGGTCGCCATGGCCCTGCTGCCCACGGTCTGCGCGGCGCTCGGCCTCTGGCCGGCGGAGGAGGAGCGTCCGGACGTCTCGCGCCACGAGGGTTTCCTGCCGGTCGCCCGCGCCGCGGCGGAGGCCGCGTCGGAGCCCGGCACCGAGGTCACCGCCGCGCTGCCCACCGGGCCCCGCGGCCCCTGGGCCCTCCTCAAACGCCGCCGCCGCCAACGCCTCCCGGCGACGGACCCGGCCCCGACCCCGCTCAGCTGACCCCGGCGGGGTGCCGGGCGGACGGCCCACCCGTACCCGGCTGCGGGTGCGTGGGGGCCGGCCGCGCGGTTCCCCGCGCCCCTGGCTCTTTCACCCAGCCCGGCACCGAACGCCCGGCCCCGATCCGGGCAGGCCCGTAGCCGGGTGCGGCTCCGTGGGGCCGGGCCGCGCGGTTCCCCGCGCCCCTGGGTCTCTCACCGCGGCCGGCGGAAAGATCCAGTCCTCCGGCGGGTGGAAGATTCAGCCCCTCCGGCGTTTGAGGAGCGGGGCCCGGGGCAGAGCCCCGTGGACGGCCCCTACCCCCGGGGCACCTCTCCCCCCGGCCGGCCGAAAGATCCAGCCCCCCGGCGTTTGAGGAGCGGGGTCCGGGGCGGAGCCCCGTGGGCGGCTGCCCCGACGCGGGGGCACCTCCTTCTCCCGGCCGGGAGAAACACACCCCGCCCCCGAAGGCGCCCCCGCCAGCAAAAAGCAAGCGCTTAGAAAAGTGCGGCCGGTGTCACACCCCCACACCGGTGACCTCGACGGTACGTACGGGTAACTTCCCAGACAGCCCTGCACACTTCCCGTACGCCAATGGAGCCGTGATGCCCGAAGCCGTGATCGTCTCAGCCGCCCGCTCCCCGATCGGCCGCGCCTTCAAGGGCTCCCTGAAGGATGTGCGCCCCGACGACCTGACCGCCACGATCATCCAGGCGGCCCTCGCCAAGGTCCCCGAGCTCGACCCGAAGCTCATCGAGGACCTGATGCTCGGCTGCGGCCTCCCCGGCGGCGAGCAGGGCCACAACCTCGGCCGCATCGTGGCCGTGCAGATGGGAATGGACCACCTCCCGGGCTGCACGATCACCCGTTACTGTTCCTCGTCCCTCCAGACCTCCCGCATGGCCCTGCACGCCATCAAGGCCGGCGAGGGCGACGTCTTCATCTCGGCGGGTGTCGAGATGGTGTCGCGGTCGGTCAAGGGCACCTCCGACGGGATGCCCGACACCCACAACCCCCTCTTCGCCGACGCCGAGGCCCGCACCCTCGAGGTCGCGCAGTCGGAGGGTTCGACCTGGCACGACCCGCGCGAGGACGGCCTGGTCCCGGACGCGTACATCGCGATGGGCCAGACCGCCGAGAACCTGGCCCGCCTCAAGGGCGTCACCCGCCAGGACATGGACGAGTTCGGCGTGCGCTCGCAGAACCTCGCCGAGGAAGCCATCAAGAACGGCTTCTGGGCGCGCGAGATCACCCCGGTCACGACCCCGGACGGCACGGTCGTCAGCATGGACGACGGCCCCCGCGCGGGCGTGACCCTGGAGGGCGTCCAGGGCCTCAAGCCGGTCTTCCGCCCCGACGGCCTGGTCACCGCGGCCAACTGCTGCCCGCTGAACGACGGCGCCGCCGCCCTCGTGATCATGTCCGACACGAAGGCCCGCGAGCTCGGCCTGACCCCGCTCGCCCGCATCGTCTCGACCGGCGTCACCGGCCTCTCCCCCGAGATCATGGGCCTCGGCCCGGTGGAGGCCAGCAAGCAGGCGCTCAGCCGCGCCGGCCTCACCGTCGACGACATCGACCTGTTCGAGATCAACGAGGCCTTCGCCGCCCAGGTGATCCCGAGCGCCCGCGACCTGGGCATCCCGCTGGACAAGCTGAACGTGAACGGCGGCGCCATCGCCGTCGGCCACCCCTTCGGCATGACCGGCGCCCGCATCACCGGCACCCTCATCAACAGTCTCCAGTTCCACGACAAGCAGTTCGGCCTGGAGACCATGTGCGTCGGCGGCGGCCAGGGCATGGCGATGGTCATCGAGCGTCTCAGCTGACAGTCATGACCCGTTCCTGTGACGGGATTTGAACCCAGCGTGAACGAATCGGCCCAGAAGCCCGGAACCACCGGGCCTCTGGGCCGATTTGTGATCCAATCCCTTCCAAGATGTGACCTATGTCCCCTCGGATGGACATTCCCGCAGGTCAGGTGCGTGCACGGTTAAACCTGAGGGCCAAAGTCCTGTCCTATTCGTGACGTTACGCACTGACAGTTTGGCGGTTCGCCCTTCAAGCTGATGTAGGAAGTCGGGGGCCGACTTTGAACCGGGAGTACGTCAGTGAGCGCCATGTCGATTGCTCTGCTGCTCGCCACAGCCGCCACAGCGGCCGTGGGCGTCGCCGTTCTGCACACCCTGCGGGGTCTGCGTCGGCAGGTCGCAGCCCTGCACAGTGAACTCGTCGCGAGCCGCGCCAGTGCGGCGCGGGGCCTCGTGCCCGCGGCGCGCGGATCCGCCGACGCGGACGAGATACGCACGGCCGTCGCCGACGCGCTGGCCGAGGAGCGGGAGCGGGAGCTCGCCGAGGCGCGGGCCTTCTGGGCCGCCCAGGAGACGCGTGACGCCTCCGACGCGCCGTCGCTGCTCGGGCTGCCGGACACCGAGCTGTTCCTGCCGCGCCACTCGGACTTCGTGGGCCTGGACCACCTGGAGCCGGTGGCCGAGACCGGTACGGATGTCGAGGAGTTCCTCCAGACCGGTACGGCCGGCGACTCCCCCGAACTCGCCGCGGCCCGCCGCCGTCACCCCTCCCACCCGGACTTCGTCCCGGCCCAGTCACCGGTGGTCAACGACCACGAACGCACGGTGGCCCGCCTGGAGGAGCTCGCCGAGTCCCGTACGGAGCTGGCGGACGTCCGCCCCGGCCCGCTCGGCACCCTCGACGTCTACGTCTTCGCCGACGGCACGACCCTGTGCATGACCCCCGGCCACCGTGAGACCGCGCAGCGGCTCGCCGCCGCCCTGACGGCGGGAGAGGCCCCGGTCCTGCTCGGCGGCTCCGGTGTCTCGGGCGCGTACGCCCTGACCTTCTCGTTCGGCGAGGAGAGCGTCTACATCCTGGCGGACCGCGTCATAGCGTCGCTGTAGCGTCCGCCCCGAGGGGGGAACCGCACGGCATCCCGCGCGCCGGAGCCGGCCGAGAGGATCAGACCCCGGCGCGTTTCTGTGCCTCGGCCACGAGCGTGACCGCTTCCGCCAGTTCCTCCTCGTTCTTCAGTACGAGGGCCAAGTCGTGCGCGGCGACCGTGATTTGGTCGGCGGCGGCGAACATCCCGGCGTCGGGCATCTCCCGGGGCTCGCCCGACGGGTCCTCGACCCGCTGGGCGCGCAGCGCGAACTCCCTGGCCAGCCCCAGTGCCTCCGCCGCGGCACTGCGTTGCAGGCGGCTCTGCGGGGCGGCCCGCAACCGGTCGGCGAAGTGGTCCACGGCTCGGCTCAACGGCGTCGTATCCAGCACGCCGCGAGACTACGCGCAGCGGCGGGACTGTTGCCAACAACCCAACCCTCAGGCACGGTGGCGTGAAGGACCGGCTTACATCCCCTTTGCGTTCGGAGGCGCCGATGTCCCAAGTCTTCTCCGCGGAGACCCATCGCAACCTGCTCGCCCGCATCCCCCATTGCACCGGTCGTGAGATCTCCGACTGGCTTCGCACCGTCGAGGAAGGCCCCGCCCTCTTCCGTTTCGAGGAGAAGGTCAGCTGGCTCCGCGCCGAGCACGACCTCGCGTACGGCCACGCCAAGGCGATCATTCACGAGTACGACCTGAGGAGGGCCGCGCGCAAACTGCTGTGAGCGCGCACCACCGAGACGACCGGTACCCGACGACGGCCGGTATCCGACGACGATCCGGCACCCGATGACGAAGGGCCCGCGAACTGGTGGTTCGCGGGCCCTTCAGGTCACCTGACGGCCTGTCCGGCCGTCGGCGTCACTAGTCTCTGCCGCTGAAGATGGCGACCAGCCGCAGCATCTCGACGTAGATCCACACGAGGGTCATGGTCAGGCCGAACGCGGCCAGCCATGCCTCTTCCTTCGGCGCACCGTAGGTGATGCCGTCCTCGATCTGCTTGAAGTCGAGGGTCAGGAAGAACGCGCCGATCAGGATCGCGAGGATGCCGACGATCGCGCCCAGCGGGCCGCTGCTGCGCAGTCCGCCGTCCGGGGCGACACCGAAGACGACCAGGAGCAGGTTCACCGCCATGACGGCGACGAAGGCGATGGCGATGGTCAGGCCGATACGCGCGTACCGGGCGGTGACCCGGATCCAGCCCGCCTTGTAGACGAGCAGGGTGGCGCCGGTGACCGCCATGGTGCCGAGCACGGCCTGGAAGGGCGCGCCGTGCCAAACCGAGTTGTACATCTCGCTGATGACACCGAGGAAGACGCCCTCGAAGGCGGCGTACCCGATGATCAGCGCGGGGGTGGCGGCGCGCTTGAAGGACTGCACCATCGCGAGTACGAAGGCGACCAGCCCGGAGCCGATGGCCAGGCCGTAGCTCGTGCTGGAGACCGGCAGCAGCGCCCAGGCCAGGACGGCACCGACGACGACGGTGCCGAGCGTCATGGCCGAACGCATGACGACGTCGTCCATCGTCATGCGGCCGGTGGTGACCGGGGCCTGCGGCGGAGCGCCCTGCTGGAGGCCCTGCTGTGCGTAGGGGTTCTGCGCGTAGGGGTTGCCGCCCTGCTGGGCGTACGGGTTCCCCTGCGTGCCGACAGCGGGTCCCCCGGCCTGCGGCGCCGCGTTGAAGCCCGCGTAGCCGTTGTCGCGGCTGAACCCCCGTCGCGAGAAGACCGGGTTACTGCTCCTCATTTCACTCCTCCATGGCCACCCTCGTGGCCTTGGCTCAAGAGTAATAGGTAGGCAAAGGAATGACCCTAGTGCTTGGGGAGGATCTTTCCCTCGTTGTGCCACCGTACGCGTGTGTCCCCTGGCACGCCCGTACTGGTACGAAGCCGTGACACCCGCTTCCGGGAAACGGCTTCACGGGGCACATGCCCTCTCAAGCCGCCTTGATCACCCGCTATTCCCGTTGTTCGCCGAGAGGAAAGCCCGTGTACCCCTCCGCGAGGTCCGCCGCGGCCGCGCGCGAGCTCGCGATCCGCTCCAGGCGGGCCCGCTGGACACGGTCCTCGAAGGGCGTCGCGGCGGGGTCGCGGTGCAGCAGGGCTGTCATGTCGTACGAGAACCGCTCGGCCTGCCAGACCCGGCGCAGACAGGTCTCGGAGTAGGCGTCGAGCCGCTCCGCCGATCCGGTGTCCCCGAGGTGGATCAGGGCGCGGGCGAAGGTGACGACGTCGCCGACGGCGAGATTGAGGCCCTTGGCGCCGGTCGGCGGCACGATGTGGGCGGCGTCCCCGGCGAGGAAGAGCCGGCCGTGCCGCATCGGCTCGTGGACGTAACTCCTCATGGGTGTCACGGACTTGGAGGTGATGGGGCCGCGCCGCAGCCGCCAGTCACCGGCGGTCTCCAGACGCCGTTCCAGCTCGTCCCAGATCGCCTCGTCGCTCCACTCCGCCGCGTCCGTGCCCTCGGGCACCTGGAGGTAGAGGCGGGAGACGGTGGGCGAGCGCATGCTGAGCAGGGCGAAGCCGCGGTCGTGGCGGGCGTAGACGAGCTCGTCGTGCGAGGGCGCGACGTCGGCGAGGATGCCGAGCCA
This sequence comes from Streptomyces sp. NBC_00659, assembly GCF_036226925.1. Taxonomy (NCBI): domain Bacteria; kingdom Bacillati; phylum Actinomycetota; class Actinomycetes; order Kitasatosporales; family Streptomycetaceae; genus Streptomyces; species Streptomyces sp. NBC_00659. The sequence continues at coordinate 4,149,340 of NZ_CP109031.1, forward strand.
GCCGAAGGGGTAGGAGCGTTCGAAGGTGCGGGAGAGCGCGGCGGGCACGGCCCGGCGGGCGACGCCCCGGAAGCCGTCGCAGCCGACGACGTAGTCGCACTCCAGCACGTCCTCGCGCCCCTGGTGCCGGAACCGCACCCGGGGCCGGTCGCTCTCGGCCCCCTCGACGGCCAGCGCCTCGGCCTCGAAGAGCAGCGGCCCGCCCTCCGCGATCTGGAGCGCGACGAGGTCCTTGCACACCTCGGTCTGCGCGTACACCATCACCGAGCGCCCGCCGGTGAGCGCCGGGAAGTCGATCCGCTGCCGCTTCCCCCCGTACCGCAGCTCGATCCCGTCGTGCCGCAGCCCCTCCCGGTCCATCCGCTCGCCGGCCCCGGCGGCCCGCAGCACGTCCACGGTCCCCTGTTCCAGGATCCCGGCCCGCTGCCGCTGCTCCACATAGGCCCGGTCCCGGCTCTCCAGGACCACGGACTCGATCCCGGCACGGTGCAGCAGCCGGGCCAGCAGCAGCCCGGCGGGCCCGGCTCCGACGATCCCGACGGTGGTCCGCATCGGCATACCCGCACCTTCTCTCGCTGTTCGCGAAGTGAACTTTCCTTCACCTCACCGCGAGTCTCCGCCGCCACGGAACCGATGTCAACGGGCGCCGGGCCTACCGGCATGAGGGATCGGCACTGAACGCGGTACGCGAGCCTCGTCGGCCGGCCCACCCGCAAGGGCACCTGACCAGACGAAGGACCGGCCGCGACGGAACGAGGGCGGGACGGCCTCTGGAAGCCCGTCACCAACGGGAGGACGTGAGCCGCGCGGGGACCGAGGGGCCGCAACCCGAAAGGTCGCGAGGCGCCACCGGATGCTTGCGGAAGCCTCACCCGAAGGATCCCCGGGTGAGGCCGCGTGCCCGGAACCGGACTTGAACCGGTACGCCCGCGAGGGGCAGCGAGGTTTAAGCTCGCCGTGTCTGCATTCCACCATCCGGGCAGATCATGGGCTCCGCATCGAGGTTCCGAGCCTATCGGGGCGCGTCACCCGAACAGCGGGCGTGCGTACCGACGTTGTCTTATTTTATTGATGTCTGAGGGTGCATCAGCACACCGCACAGGCCGTCAGCACTTGCCAACAGCCTCCCGGACGCGCTGAGCGCCCGTACGCGGATTGACGGAATTTCACCGTCCGAACGCGATCACGACGAACGCCTGACGAGGTTCCGGGCCGGCCGCAGGGCGCGCGACCGCGCGCCGAGCGCTCTTCGTGCCCGACCCGGACCGCTCTCAGGGAGCTCCGTCATCCCCAGGTATGACGCGACCGCTCCCGGTCCGACCCCAGGCTGCCTCCGGAACCGGAACAGGGGGTGACTACATCCCGCGGATCGGCACGGACGATGGAACACGTCCCAGCAACGTCATCGACGTCGTCGTACCGACAGGAGCACCCTTCCGTGACCACCACTCACCTCGCCGGCACAAGCACCGCGGTCGCAGCCCGCGCCACGGAACTGTCGAAGGTCTACGGGCAGGGCGAGACCCAGGTGGTCGCGCTCGACCGGGTCACCGTCGACTTCCGGCAGGCCGAGTTCACCGCGATCATGGGTCCCTCGGGGTCGGGCAAGTCCACGCTGATGCACTGCGTGGCCGGGCTGGACACCTTCTCCTCCGGCTCGGTGCGCATCGGCGACACCGAACTCGGCTCCCTGAAGGACAAGCAGCTCACCAAGTTGCGCCGGGACAAGATCGGCTTCATCTTCCAGGCGTTCAACCTGCTGCCGACGCTGACGGCCCTGGAGAACATCACCCTCCCGATGGACATCGCGGGCCGCAGGCCCGACAAGGAGTGGCTGGACAGCGTCATCAAGATGATCGGCCTCGCCGACCGCCTGGGCCACCGCCCCTCCCAGCTCTCCGGCGGCCAGCAGCAGCGCGTCGCCGTCGCCCGCGCCCTCGCCTCCCGCCCCGAGATCATCTTCGGCGACGAGCCGACCGGAAACCTCGACTCGCGCGCGGGCGCGGAGGTCCTCGGCTTCCTGCGCAACTCCGTACGCGAGCTGGGCCAGACCGTGGTGATGGTGACGCACGACCCGGTGGCCGCCGCCTACGCGGACCGCGTCGTCTTCCTCGCCGACGGACGGATCGTCGACGAGCTGCACGAGCCGACCGCGGACTCGGTACTGGACCTCATGCGGAACCTTCCCGGGGGAAACCCCCGGACCTCCGAGTCCGACGGCAAGAACCGCACGAGCTGACGCGGGCCGAGCCCTCCCGACGCTCCCCCACTCCTCGTACACCTGGACTGAGACAGACCATGCTCCGTACCGCCTTGCGCAACGTGTTCGCGCACAAGGCCAGGCTCCTGATGACCGTGCTCGCCGTCCTGCTCGGCGTCGCCTTCGTCTCGGGGACCCTGGTCTTCACCAACACCATCTCGGACGCCTACCAGAAGAGCTCCGCCAAGGGCTTCGACCAGGTCGACGTCGCCATCCGCCCCAAGAGCGCGGCGGACACGGACGACACCCTCGGCAGGAGGCACGACCTGACCCGGCCCCTGCTCGACAAGGCGGCCGGAGTACCGGGAGCGGCCTCCGCGATCGGTGTCGTCAACGGCTTCACCGCCATCGCCGGCAAGGACGGCAAACTCATCGGCGGCGGCTTCCAGTCGCAGGGCGGCAACTTCTGGGGCGACAAGGACCCCCGCTATCCCCTGACGGCCGGACACGCGCCGCACGGCACCGGCGAGATCGCGATAGACGCCGAGACCGCGAGGCGGGCCGGCTACAAGGTCGGCGACACCGTACGCCTCTCGGTCGACGGCCCCGTCCTCAAGCCCGTCGTGACCGGCGTCTTCCGCACGGACGACGGCAACGTGGCCGCCGGCGGCAGCCTCGCCCTGTTCGACACCGCGACCGCGCAGCGGTTGTTCCACTCGTCCGGCACCTACGACGAGATCGACGTGAAGGCAGCGCCGGGCACCAGCCAGAGCGCGCTGCGCGAGGCGCTCGACGCCGTCGTACCGAAGGACACCGCCTCCACCGTCACCGGCCGGCAGCTCGCCGACGACCAGGCCGAGCAGATCTCCGCGGCGATGAGCGGCATGAAGACGGGCCTGCTGGTCTTCGCCGGGATCGCGCTGTTCGTCGGCACCTTCATCATCGCCAACACCTTCACCATGCTGGTCGCCCAGCGCACCAAGGAACTGGCGCTGCTGCGCGCCGTCGGTGCCTCCCGCCGCCAGGTCACCCGGTCGGTGCTGATCGAGGCCTTCGTGGTCGGCGCGGTGGCGGCCGTCGGCGGGCTCGCCGCGGGCATCGGCATCGGCGCCGCGATGCGCTCCCTGATGGGCACGCTCGGCGCCACGGTCCCGGACGGCCCGCTGGTCGTCTCGCCCGGCACCGTCGCCACGGCACTGCTCGTCGGCGTCCTCATCACGATGCTGGCCGCCTGGCTGCCGGGCCGCCGCGCCGCGAAGATCCCGCCGGTCGCCGCGATGAGCAGCGTCCACGCGAAGGCGACGACGAAGTCCCTGGTCCTGCGGAACACGATCGGCGCCCTGCTCGCCGCCGCGGGTGTCGCCGTGGTCCTCTACGCCACGACGATGGACGGCTCCGACGGCCAGGCCCCGATGGGTCTCGGCGCGGTGCTGCTCATCATCGGCGTCTTCGTCCTCACCCCGCTGCTGTCCCGCCCGCTGATCGCCGCGGCGGCCCCGGTCCTGCGGATCTTCGGGATCTCCGGCAAGCTGGCCCGGCAGAACTCGCTGCGCAATCCGCGCCGTACGGCCGCCACCGCCTCGGCGCTGATGATCGGTCTCACGCTGATCACCGGCATGACGGTGATGGCGGGCAGCCTGCAGAAGTCGATCGACAAGATGGCCAGTTCGGCGATCAGGGCGGACTACGTCGTGTCGATGGCCAACGGCAACTCCCTCTCCCCGGACATCGGGAAGAAGCTCGCCGGGGTCGACGGCGTCACCGACACCAGCCCGCTGCGCAACGCGCCCTCCCGCATCGACCGGCAGACGGAGTTCCTGACCGGCGTCACGGGCTCGGCCATCGGCAAGCTCACCGATCTCGACGTCACCGACGGCGCCTTCGAGGTCGGCGGCACCGGGGTCGTGGTCGACTCGGACACGGCCGGGTCCCACGGCTGGAAGGCCGGTTCCCGCTTCCAGGTCTCCTACGAGGACGGCGCGAAGGAGAGCCTGACCGTCGCCGGGGTGTACGAGGCCAACGAGATGATCCGGGGCATCATCCTCGACAACGCCACGCTCTCCCCGCACCAGCGCGGCGCCTCCGACATGCAGGTCATGGTGAAGACGGCGGGCGGCGCCTCGGCCGCGGTCAAGGACCGGCTGGAGAAGGCCCTCGGCGACAACCCCGCCGTCAAGGTCCAGGACAAGAAGGACATCTCCGACGGCATCGCGCAGATGTTCACGCTGATGCTGAACATGCTCTACGGCCTGCTGGCGATGGCGGTGGTCGTCGCCGTCCTCGGCGTCGTCAACACCCTCGCTATGTCGGTCTTCGAGCGCTCGCAGGAGATCGGGATGCTCCGCGCGATCGGCCTGGACCGCAAGGGCATCAAGCGGATGGTCCGTCTGGAGTCCCTGGTCATCTCGCTCTTCGGCGGTGTCCTCGGCATCGGTCTCGGCGTGTTCTTCGGCTGGGCGGCCGGCCGGTTGCTGGGCAGCAGGATGTCGACGTACGAACTGGTCCTGCCCTGGGGCCGGATGGCGGTCTTCCTCCTGCTCGCGGCGACGGTCGGCGTCCTGGCGGCGCTCTGGCCGGCCCGCCGGGCGGCCCGTCTGAACATGCTGACGGCGATCAAGTCGGAGTAACCGCGCACGGCGGACGGGCCGGAGCGACGGCCCCGGAGAAACAGGGGGAGGGGGCCCGATCCGGATGGATCGGGCCCCCTCCCCCGCGTCGCGCCGCCGCTCCGCGCGTCAGTTCCAGGTCCTCGCCCGCAGCGGCATCCCGGACGGGCCCGCCCCGCCCCGGGTCTTCACCGCCAGCACCTGGTTGACGCCGATCTGGTTGCGTTCGAAGGCGACCGCGCTGGCCGCCATGTACAGGCGCCAGACGCGGGCCCGGCCGACACCGGTGAGCCGGACGGCACGGGACCACCCGGCCTCCAGATTGGCGACCCAGCGGCGCAGGGTGAGCGCGTAGTGCTCGCGCAGGACCTCGACGTCACGCACCTCGAACCCGGCCCGCTCGAGCTGCGTCACGGTCGTCCCGACGGGCGCGAGTTCGCCGTCGGGGAACACATAGGCGTCGATGAACGGGTCGACGGCGTACGACGACTCGTCGCGCTGCGGGCGCCGGGCGATCTGGTGGTTGAGCAGCCGCCCGCCGGGGACGAGGAGGCCGCCGAGCACCTCGGCGTACTCCAGGTAGCGCTCGGCGCCGACGTGTTCGGCCATGCCGATGGAGGAGATCGCGTCGTAGGGCCCGTCGGTGACGTCCCGGTAGTCCTGAACCCTGATCTCCACCCGGTCGGTCAGGCCCTCTTCCGCGACCCGTTTACGGGCGTACGCGGCCTGTTCCTGCGACAGCGTCACCCCGACCACCCGCACGCCGTGGTCGCGGGCGGCGTGCACGGCCATCGAGCCCCAGCCGCAGCCGACGTCGAGGAGCCGCTGACCGGGCTTCAGAGCCAGCTTCCGGGCGACGAGTTCGAGCTTGTCGCGCTGCGCCTCCTCCAGGGTGCCGCCCTCCTCCCAGTAGGCGCACGAGTAGACCATGGACGGGCCGAGGACGAGCTCGTAGAACTCGTTGCCGACGTCGTAGTGGTGGCTGATGGCGCTCCGGTCGCTGCGCTTGGTGTGCAGGTGGCGGTTCCGGCGCACCTCCTCGGGGGGCGGGGCGGGCGGCAGCGGCAGCCCGGCCATCCTCACCAGCCCGCGGGCCGCCGCGCGCACCTCGGGGTCACGCAGCGCCGCCCCGAGCCCGCGCGCGTCCTCGGGGCGCTCCCACACGAGCCCGGAGATCAGGTCCAGGGCGGTGTACAGGTCCCCCTCGACGCCGAGGTCACCCGAGACCCAGGCGCGGGCGAGTCCCAACTCGCCCGGCTTCCACAGCAGTCGGCGCAGGGCCCGCCGGTTGCGGACGACGAGCGCCGGAGCCGCGGGCGGACCCGCTTCCGAACCGTCCCAGGCGCGCACGCGCAACGGGAGCGGGGCTCCCAGCAACTGTTCGACAAGGCCTTTGAGACGCGGCGCGGCGTCCTGCATGGCGTACACCTCCGAGACAACACTCCCGAACGCTCCGACACCACGTAAACATCTACCCCGTCAGCGGGCAGTCCCGCTTCCACGACACAGATTCGCAAAATGTGTGTACGCACCACACTTTGAACGCGGCGCCCGCCTCCGCCGACGCGGCGGGTTGCGCGGCGCGCAGGGTGGGCCGGGGAACGCGCCGCAGGGGCCGGGGAACGCCGAAGGGGCCGCCCGCACCACGGATGGCGGGCGGCCCCTTCGGGGCGTTCGGTGACCGGAGGGTCAGGAGGCCTTGGCCTTCTCCTCGGTCTTGACGGCGGGCGCCGGCGCGGCCGGAGCCGGCTTGGCGGCCTCGTAGAACTCCTCGCGCGGAGTCTCCATGGCGCCAAGGGAGACGACCTCGCGCTTGAGGAACATCGCGAGCGTCCAGTCCGCGAAGACGCGGATCTTGCGGTTCCAGGTCGGCATGGCGAGACCGTGGTAGCCGCGGTGCATGTACCAGGCGAGACGGCCCTTGAGCTTGATCTTCATCTTGCCCATGACGATCATCGCGACGCCCTTGTGCAGACCGAGACCGGCCACGGCGCCCTTGTTGGCGTGCGCGTACTCCTTCTGCGGGAAGCCCCGCATACCGGAGATCACGTTGTCGCCGAGGATCTTGGCCTGACGCAGCGCGTGCTGCGCGTTCGGCGGGCACCAGGCGTTCTCGACACCGGCCTTGCGGGCGGCGACGTCCGGCACCTGGGCGTTGTCGCCCGCGGCCCAGACGTAGTCCGTGCCCTGCACCTGGAGGGTGGTCTGGGTGTCCACGTGGCCACGCGGGCCGAGCGGCAGACCGAAGCGGGAGAGAACGGGGTTCGGCTTGACGCCGGCCGTCCAGACGATCGTGTTGGAGTCGACCTCGAGGCCGTTCTTCAGCACGACGTGGCCGTCGACGCAGGAGTCCATCGAGGTGGAGAGGTAGATCTCCACACCGCGGCTCTCCAGGTGCTCCTTGCCGTACTGGCCGAGCTTGGGGCCGACCTCGGGAAGGATCTTGTCCGCGGCGTCGACGAGGATGAAGCGCATGTCCTCGCGGGACACGCTGCTGTAGTACTTGGCCGCGTCGCGGGCCATGTCCTCGACTTCACCGATGGTCTCGGCGCCGGCGAATCCGCCGCCCACGAAGACGAAGGTCAGCGCCTTGCGGCGGACGTCCTCGTCCGTGGTGGAGTCGGCCTTGTCGAGCTGCTCGAGGACGTGGTTGCGCAGGCCGATGGCCTCCTCGATGCCCTTCATGCCGATGCCCTGTTCGGCGAGGCCGGGGATCGGGAAGGTGCGGGAGACCGCGCCCATCGCGATGACGAGGTAGTCGAAAGGCAGCTCGTACGCCTCGCCCACGAGGGGGGCGACCGTGGCTACCTTGCGGTCCTGGTCGATGGTGGTGACCCGGCCGGTGAGGACCTCCGCCTTGGGAAGTACACGCCGCAGCGGGACGACGACGTGCCGCGGGGAGATGCTGCCGGCGGCTGCTTCGGGGAGGAAGGGCTGGTAGGTCATGTACGACCGGGGGTCGACGACCGTTACGGTCGCCTCTCCGTAGCGCATCTGCTTGAGGATGCGCCGAGCTGCGTACAGGCCTACGTACCCACCGCCTACTACGAGGATCCTGGGACGCTCCGTGGTGCTCATGCCATCGAGTATCCACCTGCTTCCGGGGGGTCGCTCGTGCGCCCCTTCACAAGCTTGGGCAGGGGCTCTGCTACACTCCGCCGCCCTCGTGATCGAGGTCATGGCGGCAGGGGTGGACCGCCGTACGGTTCGTACCGTTGTCAACACCGCGTGAGCTGCGGCCCAACCCGTTCGGCCCAGCAGACCACACCTGTGTTTCACCGCCCGGAAACGCTGTCGCAACGCTTCACCGACCATGCTGCCGGACCGGTCCGGCCCCGCGGAAGGGCCCAAGCGGCCCTCTTGTCGCCCAGCAGGGCCTTTTTCCTTGTGAAGAACTTCACGAACTTTCTCGGCGGGGACTCGCCAGACGGGTTCCGGGACCCCCGCGGGCACGCTCATACGTTATCCGAGCCGCTCAGCCGAGGCTACCGATCAGTAGCAAAGGAGACCGGTGCCACGCCCCCGCGGCACCGCCGGACAACCCGCGCGGTGCCACCGGGCACCCCCCGCGGCACCGCCGGACAGGCGCCCGGGAGCCCTGTGCCGCCGCTGGAGGACACGACGGCCCCGGCTCCCCGAAAAGGGGGCCGGGGCCGTCTCACGCCCGTTCTCGACGCGTCACCGCGCGTCAGTCGCCCTGCCTGCCGGCTTCGGCGTCCTCGGCCACCTTGAAGGCGATGCCGTCGAGGATGTCGTGCTCGCTGACCACGACCTCCTCCGCCCCGGTCCGCTCCATGATCGAGAGCAGGACGAGGGCACCGGCGCCGATCACGTCCACCCGGCCCGGGTGCATCGAGGGAACGGCGGCGCGCTCGGCGTGCGTGGAGCGCAGCAGCCACTCGGTGATCTCGCGGACGCGTCCGACGGAGACGCGGGTGTGGTGGATCCGCTCGGAGTCGTACGCGTCGAGGTCCAGCGCGATCGCCGCGATCGTGGTGACCGAGCCGGCCAGCCCCACCAGGGTGCGCGCCTCGCGCAGCGGGACCGTCTCCTCGGCGAGGTCGAGGGCGGTCTCGATGTCGGCGCGCATGGCCGCGACCTGCTCCGCCGTGGGCGGGTCGGTCACGGCGCCGTCGCGGACGAGGTGACGTTCCGTCATCCGTACGCAGCCGATGTCCACGGAGCGTGCCGCGCGCACCCGGTCGGCGCCGACGACGAACTCGGTCGAGCCGCCGCCGATGTCCACGACCAGGTAGGGCGTGGCGAGGTCGTCGCGCCCGGCCAGCTCCTTGGTCGCGCCGGTGAAGGAGAACTCGGCCTCCTGGTCCCCGCTGATGACCTCCGGCTCGACGCCGAGGATGTCCAGCACCCCGCGCACGAACTCGTCCCGGTTCTCGGCGTCCCGGGAGGCCGAGGTGGCGACGAAGCGCAGCCGCTCGGCGCCGTGCTCCTTGATGGCCTCCGCGTACGCGCGGCAGGCGGCGAAGGTCCGCTCCAGCGCCTCGGGGGCGAGCCGGCCGGTGCGGTCGACGCCCTGGCCCAGCCGGACGATGGTCATCCGCCGGTCCAGGTCGGCGAGTTCGCCCGTCCGCGGGTCCGCGTCGGCCACCAGGAGCCGGATGGAGTTCGTACCGCAGTCGACGGCGGCGACGCGGGTCACCGGCCGTCCTCGGCGGACGCGGCGGAACCGGCGGCCTCCGCGGAACCGGTGGACTCGGCGTCCTCGGCGGAACCGGCGGCCTCGGTGGAGCCCTCCGTCTTCGGCCCGTCGCCGGCCGGCGGTCCGGCCTGGGTGACACACGCGCCCTTGCTCCACCACTCGGGCAGCATCGCGATGGCCTCGTCGCCGAGCGGGTTGACGCCCGGCCCGGCGGCCAGCGAGTGGGCGACCAGGACGTGCAGGCACTTCACCCGGTCCGGCATGCCGCCCGCGCTCGGGAAGCCCTCCAGGACCTCGATGGCGTCACGGCGCGCGATGTAGTCCTCGTGGGCGGCGCGGTAGGCCGCGGCCAGCTCGGAGTCGGTGGCCAGCCGTTCGGTCATCTCCTTCATGACCCCGTTGGCCTCCAGCGTCCCGATCGCGGACGCGGCCCGCGGGCACGTCAGGTAGTACGTGGTCGGGAACGGCGTCCCGTCGGGGAGGCGGGGCGCCGTCTCCACCACGTCCGGCTGGCCGCAGGGGCAGCGGTGCACGATCGCGCGCAGCCCGCGCGGCGGCCGTCCGAGCTGCTGCTTGAAGGCCTCGACGTCGGCGTCGGTGGGCTCGGTGCGCGGGGTGGTGGGCGGTGGCGTTTCCATGCCGTGAGTCACGTGTCTTTCTGGTCAGTTCATGGGGCGTCAGCGGTCGGCGGCGTCGGATTTGTCCACGCCGTCCCACATATTGGTGTACCAGGGGAGGTCGGCGGCGCCCCGCTCGGCACGGGACTGCTTCGCGGCGTCCGGGTCGATCACGACGTACCCGGTCTCGCCCGGCATCACATAGTGCAGCCGCTGCCGGATCTGCTGCTCGGCGTACGCGTCGTCCTGCCAGCGCGCCTTGAGGTCGCGCAGCTGCTCGACCCGCTGCCGGGCCTGCTCCCGCTGCCGCTCCACGTCGCCGATCTGGGCGCGCTGGGAGACGTACTGCCGCATCGGGTAGGCGAGGGCGACGATCAGGGAGCACAGGACCATGGCGAGCAGCGCGGCCCGGCCGGTCAGCCGGGAGCGGCGCGCCTGCCGCTTGGTCTGGGAGCGGTAGACCCTGGCCGCCGTCTGCTCGCCGAGCAGCTTCAGCCTGGTCGAGGTGGAGAACCGGTCCCGGTCCTTCACGGCCATGAGTCCCGCCTCCCCACTACCGGCCCGCCGTGCGGGCCCGTCACGTGCGTACGTCCCCGCACACGGTACGGGACCGGGTACGGGGACGTACGGAGGACTCTGCCTGAGCCGTGCGGGGGATCAGCCCTTGAAGCGCGGGAAGGCGCTGCGGCCGGCGTAGACCGCGGCGTCGTCGAGGATCTCCTCGATGCGCAGGAGCTGGTTGTACTTGGCGACACGGTCCGAGCGGGCCGGGGCGCCGGTCTTGATCTGACCGCAGTTCACGGCGACCGCGAGGTCGGCGATGGTGACGTCCTCGGTCTCGCCGGAGCGGTGGGACATCATGCACTTGAAGCCGTTGCGCTGGGCCAGCTCGACGGCGTCCAGGGTCTCGGTCAGCGAGCCGATCTGGTTGACCTTGACGAGCAGGGCGTTGGCGGAGCCCTCCTCGATGCCGCGGGCCAGGCGCTCCGGGTTGGTGACGAAGAGGTCGTCGCCGACGATCTGGACCTTGTCGCCCAGCTGGTCGGTGATGATCTTCCAGCCGGCCCAGTCGTCCTCGAACAGCGGGTCCTCGATGGAGACGAGCGGGTACGCCGCGACGAGCTCGGCGTAGTACTCGGTCATCTCGGCGGCGGAGCGCTCCTTGCCCTCGAAGGTGTAGACGCCGTCCTTGTAGAACTCGGAGGCGGCGACGTCGAGGGCGAGGGCGATCTGCTCGCCGGGGGTGTAGCCGGCCTCCTTGATGGCCTCGAGGATGAGGTCGAGGGCGGCGCGGTTCGACTCCAGGTTCGGGGCGAAGCCGCCCTCGTCGCCGAGGCCGGTGGACAGGCCCTTGGTCTTCAGCACCTTCTTGAGGGTGTGGTAGACCTCGGCGCCCCAGCGCAGGGCCTCGGAGAAGGACTCCGCGCCGATCGGGGCGATCATGAACTCCTGGATGTCCACGTTGGAGTCGGCGTGCGACCCGCCGTTCAGGATGTTCATCATCGGAACGGGCAGCAGGTGCGCGTTCGGGCCGCCCAGGTAGCGGAAGAGCGGCAGGTCGGACGCTTCGGAGGCGGCGTGCGCGACGGCGAGCGAGACGCCGAGGATGGCGTTGGCGCCGAGCGAGCCCTTGTTGTCGGTGGCGTCCAGGTCGAACATGGCCTGGTCGATCAGGCGCTGCTCGGTGGCGTCGTAGCCGACGAGCTCCGGGCCGATCTGCTCGATGACGGCGAGGACGGCCTTCTCGACACCCTTGCCGTGGTAGCGGTTGGGGTCACCGTCGCGAAGCTCGATGGCCTCGAAGGCTCCGGTGGAGGCGCCGGACGGAACGGCGGCACGACCCGTGCTGCCGTCGTCGAGGCCGACCTCGACCTCGACCGTGGGGTTGCCTCGGGAGTCCAGGATTTCCCGGGCTACGACGACGTCGATGGACGGCACGAGCATCTCCTTATGGGATGTGACGCGGGTACGCAGGACTTGGCAGCCCTGCGGGATGAGCCTAACCGGCTCACGGGGATCGGCCAGCCGATCGACCACCCCTTGAGCGGAACTGAGCGTACATATTGTTCCTGAACGGAACAAAAAAAGAAATGAAAAACCCCGCTCCGGCGCGTGCGGGGGAACACGCGCCGGAGCGGGGAGCCCGTGGGGACGGGGACCCTCACCGGGCCTTTCCCAAAAAGGCCCGGTTCGGGAGGGGAGCTGTCGTCCGGCTCGGACGCGGGCCGGAATCCGGCCCGGAAGGCACCCGCGCGCCGTCCGAGAAGTGGCCGCCCTCCGCCGAAGGCGACCACACGGCACCGGCGCGCCGCGGTACTCAGCGCAGGTGCAGCTGCTGGCCCGGGTAGATGAAGTCGGCGTCGGCGACGATGCCCTTGTTCAGCTTGAACAGCTTCTGCCAGCCGCCCTTGACGTGCTTCTTCTCGGCGATCGAGCTGAGGGTGTCACCCTTGACGACCTTGTACTCACCGTCGCCCTTCTTGACCTTCTTGCCGGTCGGGGTGGTGACGGTCTTCTGGACGGCGGGGCGCTCCGCGGAACGGGAGGCGGGCTGCTCCGTCGTACGGGTGGCCGGGGCGCTCTGCGAGTCGCTCGACGAGGTGGAGGCGGACGGGGCCGCCGGGGCCGAGCCGCCGCCGTAGGGGGTGCTCGACAGGCCGACGCCGCAGGTCGGCCAGGCACCCTTGCCCTGTCCGGCGAGAACCTTCTCGCCGATGGCGATCTGCTGCGACTTCGAGGCCTGGTCGGCGGTGGAGGCGTAGGCGGTGCCGCCGTACGCGGCCCAGGTGGAGGACGAGAACTGGAGTCCGCCGTAGTAGCCGTTGCCGGTGTTGATCGACCAGTTGCCGCCGGCCTCGCACTGGGCGACGGCGTCCCACTCGGAGGTGGTGGCGGCGGAGGCGCTGCCGGCCGCCATCAGCGGGGCGGCGATGGCGACACCGGTGACACCGGCGAGCGTGGCGACGCGGGTGGCCTTGTTCGGGCGGCGGTGCTTGCCCTTGCTGGAGAACAGCATGGAGAGATCCCCTCACCGACGCCTGCGAGGTGAGCTGTCGGGTTCGGGCCGGTTGAGTTGCCCGGCCGCGCTGCCTTCGGCCCTGTCTCCAGGACGTCCGGCGCGCGGCTTCACCCCAAGCCGTTCCCGGGTGTCTCTCAACTCCCGGTCCCGGCACTTACCTTGGGTCCCCCGCTCCTGCCTACGGCGCATGACGCGACGACTGTTCCCGTACGGCCGCTGGCAGGATTCGGCGTTGCGACCGTCGGGGCCCGCTGTGGCGAGCAGTCACGACCGTAAGCAGTCGATCGGCGGAAATTCAAAGACGATCAGGGCTTCTGAGACCCATGTCTCACTTGCATCAAATGGGACATTCCCCAGCTAACCAGGACGCGAACTCCCGCTACTTTTGCGCCGTTTCGGCAGTGTCCGCGATGCTCTGACCAGGTGCGACGAGGCCGGGAGCGCTGTCGGTCGCCACCGCGTCGGCGGTGGGCAGGTCGACCCATCCGCCACCGAGGCCCAGCTCGTCGGAAACCTTCCAGAGGTTGTCGATGACGTCCGCGACGTACGCGGTGTCGCTCGAGGCGCTCGCGGCATGCCGCCCGGTGGTGCTGTCGGCGCCGCCGCCGGTCGCGCTCTCCTCGGCATCCCCGCCGCGGTGCCGCCCGGTGCTGGTGCTCGGGGCGTCGGAGGGGCTCGAAGAAGCCTCCTTCTTCCCGGACTTGGCCGATTTGTCACCCTTGCCGGTCGCCGCATCCGAGCTGTCGGAGCTCTGCGAGGCGCTGGGCTCCGCAGTACTGCCGGCGGCATCCGAGGAGTCACCCGAATCGGACGAAGCGGAAGAATTGTCCGAAGGTGACGTACTGGGTGACGTCGCCAGGCCGGACGAAACGTACGAACCGGACTCGTCCTCGTCGTTCGAGGCATCGCCGGCCACGCCCGTGTCGACGCTGACGCCGGCCGCGCCCTTGCTGAGACCCGAGAGCGGCCCGCAGGTCGGCCAGGCCGCGAGGCCCTTGTCGGCGAGCACCTTCTCGGCGACGGCTATCTGCTGCGAGCGGCTGGCCTGGTCGGCCCTCGGGGCGTAGTCGAGGCCGCCGTGCGCCTCCCAGTTCTCCTGGTCGAGCTGAAGGCCGCCGTAGTACCCGTTGCTCTGGTCGGCGCTCCACGCGCCACCGCTCTCACACTGCGCCACCCGGTCCCAGGTGTTCCCGTCGGCCGCGCTCGCGCTCGCCGCGGCGAGCAGCGGGATGACGATCGCCGATCCGGTCACCCCTGCGGCGACCATGAGTGCCGGGGCCTGACGAGGGCGACGGTGACGGCCGTTCCCGGAGAGCATACGAAAGCCTTTCGAGTGACAGCAGGGAGTACCGCGGCCCCCTGTGAACCAAGAAGCGCAGGCGCCGCGTTGATGGGTGAAGGTAGTCGCACTCGAACGCTGGTTACAAGTCGATGCAGTACAGATCACGCGAAGATCACAGATTTGATGGAGCATCATGTTCCGCTAGCCGCAGGGGTGCTCTTTCCGGTATGCGGAAGAACCCCTTCGGCGGGGATGCCGAAGGGTCACCGATGGGCCGGTCCAGGCCTATTTGACCGGGGTGAACTCCACAGGAAGCGTGCGCAATCCACGCATAATGAGACCTCCACGCCAGCGCAAATCGGCCGATTCTCCGGCGAGTTGGATGTCGGGCAGGCGGCCGAGGAGCGTACCGAGCGCGATCTGCCCCTCCAGCCGGGCGAGCGGCGCGCCCAGGCAGTAGTGGATGCCGTGGCCGTAGCCCAAGTGCTGAAGGTCACGTCGCGCGAGATCGAGCGTGTCCGGCTGTTCGAAACGTTCGGGGTCGCGGTCCGCGGCCGCGAGCACCACGAGCACGGGGTCGCCGGCCGCGATGTCCTGCCCGCCGATCCGCACGGCCTCGGTCGCGAACCGCCAGGTGGCCAGTTCCACGGGCCCGTCGTAGCGCAGGAGTTCCTCGACACCCGTCTCGAGCAGCCCGCTCTCCCCGGCCGCGAGGGAGGCCTGGAGACGCGCCCGCTGCCCGGGGTGGGTGAGCAGGGCGTGCATCCCGTTCCCGATGAGATTGACCGTGGTCTCGAAGCCGGCGAAGAGCAGGATGAAGGCCATGGCGGCGGCCTCGTTCTCGGTGAGGTGCTCGCCGTGGTCGGAGGCGCGGATGAGCCCGGAGATGAGGTCCTCGCCCGGTGCGGGCTCCGCGGTCAGCGCCTCGCGCTTGCGGTGGATGAGCTCGGCGAGATACCCGCGCATCTTCTTCACGGACCGGGCGACCCCGCCTCTGGGCCCGCCGCCGTGCCGGATCATCATGCCCGCCCAGTCACGGAAGTCGTCCTGGTCCTCGCGCGGGACGCCGAGCAGGTCGCAGATGGCGTAGATGGGGAGCGGGAAGGCGAACTCGTGGATGAGGTCCGCGGAACCCCTGGCCGCGAACCCGGCGATGAGCTGGTCCGTCAGCTCCTGCACCCGTGGGGCGAATTCGGCCACGCGCCGCGGCGTGAACGCCTTGCTGACGAGCCGCCGCAGCCGGGTGTGGTCCGGCGGGTCGATGTTCAGCAGATGCGTCATGAGCTCGGCCTTGCGCTCCCCGGGAATCCCGGTCCGGCCCTTCGCGTGCGCGGGCTCGTCGTGATGCGCGGGATTCTTGGACAGCCGCTGGTCGGCGAGGGTCTGCTTGGCGTCGGCGTACCGCGTGACGAGCCAGGCCTCCACCCCGCTGGGCAGCCGCGTGCGGTGCACGGGCGCGTTCTCCCTGAGCCAGGCGTACGCCGGGTAGGGGTCGGTGGCGAACTCCCAGGTGAAGAGTTCGGGGGCGGCGCTGGCGGAGGCTTCGTACTCGGTCACTCCTCGACCGTATCCGCAGGGGGCGTCGTCCCCCCGGCCGCCCGGCGATCGGGCGCCACCCCTCGCGCGCGGCGGCGGCCTGAGCGTCTCCCGCCCGGTTCGCCCCGGACCGTCCGGACATGGCCGGCTGTTTGACCTCGCCGCCCGGCGCGTTCCTACTTTCCTGCCGTGGACCCCGAAATACTCAGATCCAGCTTCGCGGTCGTGGAACGACGGGCCGAGTTCGCGGTCAAGTACTTCTACTCGCACCTCTTCCGCCACAACCCGGAGCTCCGCGCGCTGTTCCCGGCGGATCTCGCCCGGGACATGGAACGGCAGCGGGACCGGCTCTTCGCGGCGCTCACCTTCGTCATGGACAGGCTGGAGGATCCGGACCTGCCCCGTTACTTACGGAGTCTGGGCCGCGACCACCGCAAGTACCTGACCCGGCCCGGGCACTACGCGGCCGTGGGGGAGAGTCTGATCGCCGCGTTCGCGGTCGTCGCGGGCTCGGCCTGGAGCGCCGAGACCGAGAAGGCGTGGACCGCCGCGTACGGGGTGATCGCCCGGTGCATGCTGGAGGGCGCCGGGGAGGCCCGGCACCATGGCGAGCCGCTCTGGTGGGACGCCGAGGTCGTCTCCCGCACCCGGCACGGCGACGGCCTCGCCGTCCTCACCCTGCTGCCACGGCAACGGCTCACCTATTCCCCCGGTCAGTACGTCAGTGTCTGCGTGCCCCATCTGCCTCGTGTCTGGCGGCCCTACTCCCTCGCCAACGCGCCGCGCGCCGACCGCACCGTCGACCTGCACGTCAGCCGCGTCGAGGGCGGCATGCTCTCCACCGCCCTCGTCCGGCGGACCCGGGTGGGCGACGTACTGCGGCTGGGCCCGCCCGGCGGCGGCCTCACCCTGCGGACGCCCGCCGACCGGCCCCTCACCCTCATCGCGGCCGGCACGGGCTGGGCACCGGTGAAGGCCCTGCTGGAACAGCTCGACCCCGCCCACGAGGCCCGTCTGTTCCTCGTGGCCCGCGACATCGCGCACCTCTACGACCGGCCAGCCGTCGAACGCCTGCGGGCCGCGCTCCCCCGGCTCGCCGTCACCTACATCACCCCCGCGCCCGGCCGCCCCAAGGTCCAGGCGACCGAACGGCTGCTCACCGCGCTGGGCAACCGGGCCGGCTGGACCCGGCACGACGTCTATGTCGCCGGTCCGCCCGATCTCGTCGAAGAGACCGGCGACGCGCTCTCCGCTCTCGGAGCACCGGCCGACCGGGTCTTCCACGACCCGCTGCCGCCGACCGGGGAGAGCCGTCCCCGCCCGGTGGGCGCGGCCCAGTGGCTTCTCGACCGCCCCCCTCCGGCCTGGCACAACCCGGCGGGCCGCACCCCCGGACCGTGACCGGGAAAGAGGGACCTCACCCCGGACCGTGACCCGGAACGACCGACCTCACCCCGCGCCTCCCCCGGACCGACGGGCCTCACCCCGGGCCTCCCCCGGACCGACCGGGGCCCGGTCAGCCCGCCCCTCCCTTTTCCTCCGCCCCGAGGATCGCGTCCCGGTACGTCCGCGCCGCCGCCCGCAGCGCCGCCTCGGGGTCGACGCCCTCGGCCTCGGCACGGACGGCCATCGCCAGCAGTTCGTATCCCACGCCCTCGCCCGCGGGCAGCGGAACGTCGAGTCCCGCCGTACGCGCCCGGGACGACAGCTTGGCCGACAGGGCCAGACCCGGCTGGCCGAGCGGGACACCCTCGGTGACGGAGGTGCGCCGCTTCTCCTCGGCCTTGGTGCGCAGCCAGTGCTCCTTGACCTCCTCGGGCGTCGTGGCCGTCTCGTCGCCGAAGACATGCGGGTGCCGGTGGATCAGCTTGGCGACGATCCCGCCGGCCACGTCGTCGATCGAGAACGGAGCCTCCATGTCGTCCTCGGCGATCCGGGAGTGGAACACGACCTGGAGCAGGACGTCGCCGAGCTCCTCCCTCAGCTCGTCCCGGTCGCCCTCCTCGATGGCCTCGACGAGCTCGTACGACTCCTCCAGGCCGTACTTCGCCAGGCCCTCGTGCGTCTGCCGGGACGACCAGGGGCACTCGGCGCGGATGCGGTCCATCACCTGGACGAGGTCGAGCAGACGCGCGCCCGGCAGGTCGTACGAGGCGGGCAGCAGTTCCAGGTCCGGCATCCGTATGCGGCCGGAGCCCGCCAGGCGGGCCAGACCGTCGGTGAGCCGGGGTTCGCCCTCGCCGGTGGCGACGACGACCACCGAGCGGCCGCTGGCACACGCGTCGACCAGCTCCTGCGCGGTCGGTGACTCCTCGTCGACCCCGATGCCCGCCTCGCGCAGATACGGGACCTGCGGGTGCGCGCCGTCCGAGCACAGCACCCGGTCCGCGCCGTGCAGCGCCTGCCAGGCCGGCCAGGACAGCAGGCCGGGCGCCACGCGGTGGCTGGTGGTGAGCATGACGATGCGGCCGGGGTCGGCGGCGCCCCTGCCGTCGGCGGTCACATCGGCCGCGGTCCGCTCGCCGCCCTGAGCGGTCCCCGTCGGTTCACTGATTGCGTTCACCCCTCGAACGTAACCCACGCCGCCGACACCCCCGGAGTTGTCCACAGGCCCCGGGGACACAGGTGTCCACAGGCCCCGGCGACACGGCCGATCCGCGGATCCGCCGCCGGCCCGCCGCCGATCAGCTGACGCCCCGCCGCCCCGCGGCGACGGGTTACGCGGGCTGCGGGGTCACCGCCGTGGAGACCTCACGCACCCACGGCGTCTTCGCGTCGACCCGGCTGCTCTTCTGGACGTCCCAGGTGCCGTAGCGCGGGTTCAGGTCGACATGGAGCTGCTTCGAGGCGGTGGACATCGCCTTCCAGAAGGCGGCCTTGCCGTCGGTGGTGTTCATGTCGACGCCGAGTGCGGCGGCGAGCTTGCGGGCCTCGATCTCGGTGCGCAGGCTGTCGTCGAGGCGCTTGGGCGCCACGCCGTAGTTCGACAGCCAGGCCGTCTCCAGCGCCTTCGAGCCGCCCGCCTGCTGTTCGAGCGCCGACCGCATCTGCTGCGAGTCCTTGCGGGTGACTTCCACGCCGGCGTTCTTGGCCGCCCGGTCCAGCACCCGGTCCAGGACCATGCTGTGCAGGGTGTCGCGGGTGAGGGTGCCGGTGCTCGCGACGACCTGCGCGTACTGGGCGTCGTCCTTGCTGGCGGCCCGCTGCGCCGAGCGCACCTCGTCGACCCGGCCCTCCAACTGCGCGACGGTGATCCGGCTGTCTCCGACGACGGCCGCCGCGCCGGGATGGGCATCGCTGCCGCACCCGGTGAGCAGAGGGGCCGCGGCGATGATCGCGGCGGAGAGGACGAGCGCGGTGCGACGGCGGCGGTGCAAGGAAGCCTCCCGAGGAGATTGTGCGACGGTGCACAAAGTCTTGCGGTGATCGATGGTAGGCAGTGGCCCGCCTCTCGGCCAGCCATTCGACCAACGATTCACGACGACTTCAGGCACCGCCGACGGTTCCCGGCCTCGCGGAACGGCCACGGTCCGCCCGTACGAGTGACCAGGGCCGGCCGGTGATCCGACCGGCCGCCCGTGTCCGTCCTCTCCCGCGGGCCGTCCGCGCGTCAGCCGGTGATGGCGACCGGCGCGTCCCAGGCGTCGCGGTCCACGGTGATCGTGACGCCGCCGATGGTCTCCTTGCTGTTGACCATGTACTGGTGGGCGCGGCTGTGGCCGGTGAACTGGGTGGCACCCCACGGCCAGTCAGTGGTCGTGGTGTTCTTCTGGTCCCACAGCGCGTACCAGAGGTTGCCCGGCAGGTCCGTCTTGTCGGTCGCGGTCGCGACGGCCTTGGCGCTGGAGCTGGTGAAGCCGTAGTACCCGGAGCGGTACGTCTTGGCGCGCAGGACCTTGTCGAAGGCGCGCACGTACGTCAGCACGGCGTCGTTGCACGCCTTGTTCGTGATGTCGTACGACTCCATGTCCAGGTAGACCGGGCTGCCGGCCTTCATCCCCAGGGCGGAGGCCTTGGCGACCGCGTCCGCTCCGTCGGCCGCGCCGAGCGAGGCCGCGGTCGCGGTGGTGATCTTCTCGGGGCTGCTCCCGGTCTGGCAGGACGGCTGTGCGCCGACGTACAGCGGGATGAGCTTCCAGCCCAGCGTGCTGACCGACTTGACCCAGGACGCGGTGAGGTTGGGCTGGGCGCATCCGCGGTTCTTGCCGCCGATGTACACGGCGGCGGCTCCGTAGAAGCCAGTGTGCCAGGCCTTCATCGCGGTGAGCGAGGGCGCCGCGCAGGTGTCGAAGGCGCGGCCTGTGTAGGTCTTCTGGGCGGGCCAGGTCGTGGCGGCCATGGAGGTCTGCGCGGCGATACCGGCGCCGGCGACGACGGCGACCCCGGCCACCCCCCAGGTGATGTACCGGCGCTTCCTCGACTGACGATGGTCGGACATGTGAACCCACCCCTGGTTGTGCCGGTGGTACCGGCCGGTTGTGCGATGACAGCGCACGCGGCGCACAGACGGCGCGCGCGGCACGAAACAGGCGCAACCCAACCAGCCACGCATGCCCGTTCGGGAAAGAAAGCCCCTACGGAGTCACAAGATCCTCTCAGCGCACGGTAAAAACCGGGACCGGTCCTAGCCGCGCACCTGACCCAGCCACTGCAGGGTCCGCCGGATCTCGGCCGCGAGCGGGTGTCCGGGGCCGTGCAGCCGCTCCACGTCGTGCAGCAGCCGGGCCAGTGTGTCGTGGGCGGCGGCGCGGTCGCCGAGCGCCAGCAGCAGGTGACCGATGCGGCGGCGGACGTCGAAGGCGAGTTCCGGGTCGTCGGCCGCGTACCGGTTCTCGTAGTACGGCAGCAGCGCGCGGTACTCGGCGAGCGCCGTCGCCGGGTCGCCCAACTGCTCCAGGCACTGGGCGGCTTCGTAGCGGTAGCGCAGGGACTGGGGGTCGGCCTGGCCGGACTCGGCGGCGCGTTCGTCGGCGAGGCGGCGCAGTTCGGGCAGCGCGCGCCGGTACTGGCCGTCGTCCATGAGCGTGGCCGCGTACTGCTTGCGCAGGGTGCGTACGACCGGGGAGTGCTCGCCGTGCTGCTGTGCTGCGGTGGGCAGGATCGCGCCGAGGACGTCGACGGCCTGGGTGATGCGGCCCTCGCCCAGAAGGCGCTTCACCTCGTCGACGGCGCCGGCGACATCGGTCTTCCCGGCGGCCCGCGCCACGGGGGCGGGCCGGGGTGCGGGCGTGCGCGCGCGGTCCGGCCAGGGGGCGTGCGGGCGCAGGAAGGGGCGGGTGGGGTCGAGCGGCGCCCCGGTGGGCGTTCCACGCGCGGGCAGGAGCGGCACCAGGTGCTCGTACACCTCCTGTGCGGAGGCGGGCCGGTGCTGCGGGTCCTTCGCGAGCAGGCGCAGGACCAGGTTCTCCAGCGCCTCCGGGATCTCGGGGCGCAGCCGGCGTACGGGCAGCGGAGGCTCGTACAGGTGCCGGTGCAGCACGCCGAGGGCCGTCGAGCCCGTGAACGGCACGTCGCCGCTGAGGAGTTCGTGCATCAGCACACCGAGCGCGTACAGGTCGGTGTACGGGCCGACCGCGCCGCCCATCGCCTGCTCGGGCGCCATGTAGGCGGGCGAGCCGATGGGGGAGCCGGTGTGCGTGAGGCGGGTCGTGTCGGTGTCCATGACGGAGGCGACGCCGAGGTCGAGGACGGTCACCGTGCCGTCCTGCTTCACCATCACGTTGCGCGGCTTGAGGTCGCGGTGGACGATCGGCACGGAGTGCACGGCGCTCAGTACGGCGCACAGTTGCGCGGCGACCGCGACCGCCCACTGCCACGGGTACGGGTCGTGTTCGGCGAGGTGATCGGAGAGGTCGGCACCGTCGACGTACTGCATGACGAGGAAGAGTTCCTCGCCCTCGCTGCCCGCGTCGTGCACGGTGACCAGGCCGGGATGGTCGACCTGGGCGGTCACCCGGCACTCGCGCGCGAAACGGCGGCGCAGTTCGTCGGCCTCCTGGCCGACGACCTTGTCGGGACGCAGCAGCTTCACCGCGACGCGCCGGTCGAGCCGCTGGTCGTAGGCCGTCCAGACCTGGCCCATGCCTCCCTGCCCGATGAGCGTGGCCAGTTCGTAGCGCCCGGCGACGACGCGTCCGGCCTCCGCGGTCACCGTCCGCCCTCGTGCTCGCCGTCGCGCCGGTCCCCGTGCCTGCGCAGATAGTCGCTGAGTTCGTCGAGCTCGGCGCGCACCTGGTCGATGCGCGCGGGCGTGGCCCGCTGCGGCGGGGGCTGGGGCATCGGCGTGTTCGGCGGGTACGCCTGCGGTACGGGAGGCTGCGGTACGGGAGGCTGCGCCTGCGGTACGTGGAGGCCCGGGTACGGCGGGGCGGGCGGCGCGGACTGCGGATGGCCGTACGGCCCGGGGGCGGTCTGCGCGTGGAACGGCGCGTAACCGATGGGCCGCCGCGCCGCGTTGTGGAAGCGGATGTCGCTTGCCAGGTAGTGCGCGACGCTGCCGGCGCCGAGGATCACTGCCACGGCCAGCGCGACATCGCCCCTGCTGTCGCTCTCCGGCACCGTACCGACGACCATGAGCGCGCCGATGGACACCGGCAGCGACACCCAGGCCGCCGTCCAGTCGAACCACCGCCCCCGCTGGATCGCCACCCGGAACAGCGGAACACAGGCGAGCAGACCGCACGACAGGAGCCCGGCGGCGGCGAACAGCACGCGCAACGTGATGACGGTTCCCGCGCTGCGGGTGGGTGGCGCCCCGTCGTGGCCGTACATGACTGCTCCCGGGCCTGGGTTCGATTTCGGAGTTCGAGCGTATAGGCCGACACGGACGACCGGTCCCGGGTTGTACGGAACCGTTGTCGCGCCGATCACCTCGCACGACGCCGCAGGTGACGTCGGGAGAGACGGCCCCGCGGTGGCCCGGGGCGACGGGCGGAGCAGGCGGGGCGCTCCGCCCCGGGCGCGCGCGGCACTCGGGGCGCGCGGGACACTCGCGGCCTCAGCCCGGGGGCACCGTCCCGTCCGTCAGCCCGTCGTACATGCCGCGTACGAGCTGGTCCCCCAGCCGGCCCGCGTGCCTGAGCGCCCGCTCGAACTCGTCGAGCGCGCGGAACCGGGCGCCGTAGCGCCGCTGTTCGTCCAGCGGGAGCCGGGGCAGTTGCAGCCGGCGCACGTCGAGGCGGGTGGCGGTGGACGCGTAACTGCTGGCCTGGCGGTTGTTGGCGGTGCCCCGCAGGAACCCGGCGAGGAACCACGGGTCGAGCGCCGCGGGATCGGGGTGCAGGAGCACGAGGTTGCGCCCCAGGACGGCGCCCGCCGTCGTGCCGTCGACCACCCGGACCACCGAGCCGCCGCCGAGCACCGGCACGACCACGTCGCCCGCCTCCGTCAGCACGGCTTCCTCGTCGCTCTCGGGCAGGGTCCCCGTGGGGCCGGTGCCGGCGAGCACGTCGTGGTCGGTGAGGACGGGCACCCGCGTGGGGCCGCCGTTCCCGCCCGTACGCATCACCAGGGCGCTCCCGCGGGCGAGTTCGCCGACGGTGGTGAGCGGCCAGCGGGCGGGCCGGCCCGTCACGGCGGGCGAGGGGGTGAGACCGGTGGCCAGCCGCAGTGTCTCGTCGAGGCACTCGCGCACGGCCGCGAGCTGTTCGGCGCCGTCGGCCGCCGCCGGGGGCGGGAGGTGGCGGGCCGGGGCGAGGTCGACGTCGTCGTCGAGGAGTTCGATGACGGGCACGGAACGCGCCAGACCGGGCCGCTCCTGGAGGGTGCCGTCCCGGTCGTGGGCCCGCCAGGCGTCGAGCACGACGCCCCTGACGGCCTCCCAGTCGGGACCGCCACGCCCCTCGCCGGTGAACTGCCCGGCGTCGGCGAGCAGCACCTCGGGCCGGCCGGGCGCGTTCTCGGGCCGGCGCAGCACCCACAGGTGCAGGGGAATGTTGTACGGGGCCGCCGCGCCGACCGGCAGCGCGACGACGGCCCGCAGCGCGCCGCGGCGCAGCAGGTCGGCGCGGATACGGCGGCCGGAACGGCGGGAGGCGGTGGCGGGCGGCATGAGCAGGACGGCGGTGCCGCCGTCCCGCAGCCGGGCCAGCGCGTGCTGCACCCAGGCCAGCTCGGACTCCGCACGGGCCGGGAAGCCGTACTCCCAGCGGGGGTCGTAGGCCAGTTCGTCATGACCCCAGTTGCGTTCGTTGAACGGGGGATGGCACAGGACGGCGTCGGCGCGCAGCCGCGGAAAGGCGTCGGCGCGCAGGGTGTCGCCGACGGCCGCGCGCACGGTGGCCCGGCCGTGCAGGGCGAGCCGGAGCCCGGTGAGCGCGGCGAGTTCGGGGGCGCTGTCCTGGGCGTGGAGCTCTTGACCTGGGCCGGTGTCGAGGGCGCGCAGCAGGGCGCCGGTGCCGCAGGCCGGGTCGAGGACGGTGCGGGCGGGTCCCGCGAGGTCGGCCATGAGGCGGGCGAGCTCGGCGGGGGTGGGCGTGTACTGGCGCGGGTTGGCGTCGAGGTGCCGCCCGAGCAGGAACTCGAAGGTCTGACGGGCACCCAGCTCGGCGGCGAGCTCGGCCACGCCGCGGAGGAGGGGGACGGAGGGGAGCAGCTGGGGGCCGGTGGGGAGGTGCAGCGCGGGGGTGGCCGAGGCGGCGGGGGGTGCCGGGATCGCGGAGACCGGGGGGATGACGGGGGCGTGCGGGGCGTGCGGGGCGTGCGGGGCGTGCGGGGCGTGCGGGGCGTGCGGGGGCACTGATACCGCTGGATCAGGATCGGCTTCCGGAGTGTTCACAGTCGCAGGTCGGTTCACAGTCGACGAGGACACCGCGTCCGCCTCGGCGTGAACGCCCCGTTCACCTCGTACCCGGCCGAACCGGGGGGTGACCACCTGCTCCAGCGCGGTCGGCAACAGCGCGGCGAGGCGCTCGTCGGAGCCTGCGCTCGCCTCCAGCCAGACCGTCGGCCGGTCATGGATGAGCAGCAGCACGAATCCGGCGTGGGTGAGCGCGGTGGCCGGGCCCTCGGGGTGGCCGACGAGGTGCTGCCAGACGCGTTCCCGCAGGGGCACTTCGGCGAGTTTTCCCTGCTGACGCAGCCAGGCCTCGACCTCGGCGAGGGCGAACGACGGGCTGGTCTCCGTGCCGCCGACGGGCTTGGGGAAGTCGGCGTGCCGACGACGCCAGTTGCTCACGGCCGCACGGCCGACACCGGCCAGCCGTGCGATTCCGGCGGCGGTCACCTCGGTCGCGTTGTCCTGCACTCGCTCCGCTCCTCTCGTCCCGACTCGTCCCTGTGTGGCGTCGAGCATACCGACGCAGGCAAGATCTACCCGTTCACACCGTGAACACAAGAGGTTGCGTGAACCGTGTTGACTCGATTCACAGGCTCTGGTCTTATTGACCCAGCGAACGAACGGCCGCCATCGAGGCGTCCGCCGCGGGGAGGGGAGCAGTCGTGGGCATGAAGGGCAGGGCCGCGCTGAGCGCCACTGTGGGCCTCGTCGTCATCGGTGTCGTCTCGGCGAACGCCGACGGCAACAGCCGCGGCCATGGCCCCGCGACCGGCGGCCCCGACAGGGGCTCTTCGGTCTCCACGACCCCACATCCCGGCACCCGGCAGCACACCGGCTCGGCCGACGCGGCCGGGAAGGGAAAGGCCTCGTTCCCGGGGAACGGCGACTTCCGGGTCGGCCCGGACATCGAGCCCGGCACCTATCGCACCACCGGCAACACCGACGGCTCCTGCCACTGGGAACGTGCCGAGGACGCCGGTCACGGCCTGGACTCGCTCATCACGGAAGGCGACGTCACCGGCACGGCCGTCGTCACGATCAGCGCCAAGGACACCTACTTCAAGACGTCCGGCTGCGGGGACTGGAAGAAGACCGGCCGCCGTACGCCCCACCCGCCCGACTGACCGGCGGCCGTACGCCCCGCCCACCCGACCGACCCGCGGCCGTACACGCCGCCCGCCGGCCGGCCGGCCACCGTACGCCCCGCCCGTCTTCTTCCAGTCCCCGCCAACCGAAAGCCCCACCCGGGCACGGGCACTCGGCCCGTTCCGACCTCACCTTCGAAGGACAGATCCCGATGCGTCATTCCTCCCGCGCGGCCAAGGCGCTGATCGCCGCCGCCCTGCTCCCGCTCGCCCTGACCGCCTGCTCCTCCGCGACCGGCACCTCGACCTCGTCCGCCGCGGCGACGAAGCCGCCCAAGGATCCCAATGCCGGTCTGCTGACGGGCGCGCAGCTCAAGAAGGCACTGGCGCCCGCCTCCTTCTTCGCCGACGGTTTCGCGGTGGATCCGAGCGCCGCACGGGACACCGGCACCACGTACATCGCGCCGAGCTCCTCGCCTGCGGCGAAGCCCGACTGCACGCTGTTCGGTGGCACCAGCTGGATAGCGATCACCGGCGACTCGGGTGTCTCCTTCGCCCAGAACGACTACGTCAGCAAGGCCACGTCCGAGGACATCGCCCAGCAGATCGACACCTTCCGCGGCACGACCGCGACGAAGGTGATGGCGAACCTGAAGAAGGCCGTCGCCGCCTGCGCGACCTACACCGACGCGGACACGCACACCAAGGTGAAGGCCGTCGGGGCCGACACCACCGGTCTCGGCGACGCCGCCTACACGATCACACTGACCAACAGCGCCTGGCAGAAC
Source organism: Streptomyces sp. NBC_00659 (assembly GCF_036226925.1). NCBI lineage: Bacteria > Bacillati > Actinomycetota > Actinomycetes > Kitasatosporales > Streptomycetaceae > Streptomyces > Streptomyces sp. NBC_00659. The sequence continues at coordinate 4,175,909 of NZ_CP109031.1, forward strand.
GGAACGACCCTGATCGCCGCGCAGTCCGGGACGGACGTCGTCACGGTGCTGTCCACGGACGGACACGACAACGGCGCGGCCACGGCGAAGAAGCTGGCCGCCCTGATCGTGACCTCCCTGAAGGGCGAACACGAGCACGCATGACCCGCCGGATGGGAACATGGCGCCCCCGAGTGGTTTCTCGGGGGCCCGGGAATCCTCTCGGGGGTTCACGGGGTAGTTCGGGGGTGTGATGGACAAGCGCGTGGAAGCCGGCTGGTTCCAGCGGCTGGCGTGGTCGGTTCTGGCGGTCGGATCGTTCGGCCTGCTGGTGTGGGTGCCTTTCCTGTACGTGGCGATCCGCCGGGGACGAGGATCCGACTGGGGCGCCTTCGCCTCGTTCGTGCTGTACGAGGTGGGGTTTCTGTCGTTGGTGAGCCTCCCGAAGGGCGAGGGTGAGGCGACCCTGGGCCTGGTCGTCCTCGGCACCCTGGTCCTGGCCGTGTGGCTGCTGGCGGGCCCGCTGTTCGACAAGCCCACTCCGCGGAACGCCATGACCGGCGCGGGCCACGCCCCTTGGCCGGGCCAGGCGGCAGGCAACCCCTACCTGCGCTGACACCCGGCAGCACATGGGACCGAGGCCCCGGGCGGTTCACCGCCGCCGGGCGCCGCGGACTCCGCCCCCGCCGGGTGTCACGGACTCCGTCCCCCCGCCGGGCGATCCGACGCTCAGTCTCGCCGGGCCGCGAGGATCAGCCCCGCCAGGCCGCAGGATCATCCCCACCGGGTCACAAGCTTCACCCCACAGGTCCCGCGCTGGATTCTGACGGCCGGACAGCCGACAATCCGCCGACGACGCATCCGAAAAATGCGGTACGCGCGGCCTGCTGACGTCGGCATGGAGCGGATGCAGGGCGGAGGACCGGACGCGATGTCCGCCGAGGCAAGAAAAGCCCACAGGGGACACAGAGCCCAAAGGGCACGTACAGGAACCCGCTTGACTCCCCCGTGAACGATCTTGACTCGTCCATGACGCGAACTTGATTTCACCTTGCGGAAAGTGACTCTTCAGCCTTTCCCCGGCTTGAAACAATCCCCCGGGCACGTGAGGGGAGACGGGCGACCGGGCCGACCGGCGGAAACCGATCGGCGGCCGCAGCGGCAGCCGACGCCACCACACCCACCGCCCCGTTCATCCCCGATCCATCCCAGGAGCCCTTCCATGGCCATCAACGCCCGCCGCAACAGACAACTGCTGGAGACCTCGGCTCCCTTGCTGCTCCCGGGCGAGCAGATCGAACTCACCAGCCTGGCCACCATCGGTACGGTCTCGGTGCGCAAGCAGGCCCTCACCGCGATCGTGGTCGGGGTGCTCACCCTGGGCATGGTGATGGCGACGGTCCGCCCGCGCGCGGTCTACGTCGTCCTGACGAACCAGCGGATCATGTTCTTCGACGGCAACCGGGGCGGCAGACCGGGCGAGTTGCTGATGAACATAGCCCGCCCGTACGTCACCGCAACCGCGGCCAGGAAGGCGTTCCTCGGCCTGAAGACGGTCACCCACCTGACCGTCCAGGGCCAGGAGGGCGCCCTCAAGGTGGACTTCCCGGTCCAGACCCGCGCCGACGGCCACATGTTCGCCGGGGCCCTGCCGGTCACCCGCTGATACAAACCGGGGCCGCCGGTGCCGGCGGCCCCACCTCGCACCACAGCAGCTTCCCGCTCGTGCCGAACAGACCGTCGCCGAGCGGGTGCCCGCCCCAGGCGTCCGCGTAGTGGCATACGAGGAAGAGCCCACGCCCGCCGTCCGCCTCGGCCGGCACGGGACCGAGCACACCGTGCCGCTTGTCGAACGGGGGCGAGATGTGGGGGTCGGCGTCCCAGACGCTGATCCGCAGCCGGCCACCGTCGAGCGCCCGTAGCCGAAGCGTCGCGCGCCCTCCGGAGTACCGATAGGCGTTCGTGACAAGCTCCGAGGCCAGCAGCTCGGCGGCGTCGGCGATTTCAGCCATTCCGTGCCCACCGAGAACAGCCCTGAGGGTACCCGGGCGATGCGGGGCGCCAGCGGATCATGCGGAAGCTGGAGGGCGTACGCCCAAGAGGGGGACGCACCGGAGACAATCCTCACCACCGGGCCGCGCCAACTCGCCGCCCTGATAACCGTCCTGCAGCCGGACCGGCACTAGCGTCTCGGGCGTTGTCATAGAAGGTCGGCAGGGTCGGCGTACCTGATCAACCCGGACAACATCCTCCTCGTCTACAACCTTCGGCCCCGACACGGAGTCGAACTGGCGTCCGGTGATGATCACTTCGCCGGGGTCACCTCTGCCCTTCTGGGGGATGCAATGAGTTCTCTGTCCGTCGGACGTGTACTGCGTCGCGGGTTATGTGCCGGAGCCGTGGGGGCGTTGGTCCTCGCCGGGCTCGGGAGCGGGGTCGCGTTCGCCGGCGGTGCGGCGCAGAGCGACGAGCTGGAAATCGAGGCACCGCGGGACGCGACGGTCACCGTCGCTCCGGAGGGCGGTACGCCGCAGTACCGGACGCTGGACCTCGGTCTGTTCCACTCCAACCGCGACATCACCGTGACCGACGCGCGGCTGACCGTCGACGTCTCCCGCCTCGACGGGGTCGCCGAGGTCGCCTGGCCCGACAACTGCGCACCTGACGAGGGCGGCACCGTCGCCGTGTGCGACGTCGGGGACGTGCGGGCCCCCTACCGCCCGAGCGTGCGCCTCAAACTGCGGGCCGACGCCGAAGCCGCCTTGGGGGCGCAAGGCGCGATCCAGTACTCCGCCGAGGCCACCGGCGGCCCCGACGGCACGCTCGTCGCCCCGAGCGCGACGACGTCCGTCACCGTCGGGTCCGGCATCGACCTCGGCATCAGCGCCGCCCAGGACGACGTCACCGGCGTCGCGCCCGGCAGCAGCCTGACCGTGCCGTCCTCCGTCACCAACACCGGCAACGAGACCGCGCACGGCTTCACGATGTCGATGTATGTGACGTACGGCCTCGATGTCACCCGCTACCCGCAGTGCAGCTATACCCCACTGGACGACGCGTTCACGCACGTGACCTGCTCCTTCGACACGGACGTCCCGCCCGGCGCCACCGTGGAACTGCCGGAGCCGTTGCGCCTCGCCGTCACCGGCCACGCGCTGCACGAGCGGTTCGAGTACGGAGTCCATCCCGCCGACGAAGCCACCGTCGACCTCGACAACTCGAACAACAACCGCGTGTGGCACGTCAACGCCGACAACACCGCCGACTTCGCCATGAAGGGCACCGAGGTGAGCGGCGCGGCCGGCGACATCGTCACCGCCGCCTTCCGCTTCGTCAACTACGGCCCGGCCTGGGTCGGTGACGTCACCTCCGGTGACAGGCTCGTCGCGATCGACTTCTATCTCCCGGAAGGCACCACCGCCACGTCCGTGCCCCGCACCTGCCGGACGGCCAGGGCACCGGGCGACGCCCCAGACGTCGTCCACTACGTCTGCACCCTGCCGACGTGGACCAGCCCCGACCTGAACGTCAGCTTCTCGTTCGGGCTGCGCGTCGACCGGGTCGTCCCCGACGCGACGGGCCGCGTCGTCGCACGGCCCGACTCCGGCGGCGGGTCCCTCGCCTTCGACCCGGACCCCACGAACAACTCGGCCGCAGTAGTGGTCAACCCGTCCGTCTGACAGCCGCGAGGGGGCGGGCGACCGCTCGCCCCCTTCCGTCTCCGCGCCGCCGGGGGACCCGTCACGACCCCGCCGCCGACGGGCCGACGCCCCCTCACATCATTTCGCGTGGAACCTCTTCGGCGCCTCGGTCGGGTTGCCGCCCGAGGGGAGCTTCTGGCCGGGGCAGCCGCCCAGCACCTTCTTCATGGCCGCCTTCTCGGCGCCGGTGACCCAGAGCCCGTACTTCTTCTTGACCGCCACCTGCGCGGCGACATACGTGCAGCGGTACGCCTTGCTCGGCGGGAGCCAGGTCGCGGTGTCGCCGTCGCCCTTGCTGCGGTTGGCGCTCGCGCCGACGGCACGGAGGTTGAGCGGGTCGTTGGCCAGCGCTATCCGCTTGCTCGCGTCCCAGTACTTGGCACCCTTCTGCCAGGCGTCCGAGAGCGCGACGAGGTGGTCGATGTCGACCAGGCTGCGGCCGCGGACGAAGGTGACGTCCTTGCCGCCGTACGGATCGGGTTCGAGGACCCCACGGGACACCCTGCACGTGCCGTCGCTGAACTTCACGTCCTTCAGATCCCGCTTGAGGATGTCGTCACGGGTGTCGCACGAATTCCCGTCGGTGTCGGCCCAGGCCGTGCCGAACCGCTCCCTGCTGTACCCGGTCTTGGGCGCGCGCCCCTTGACCGCCAGCGAGTCCACTGCGGTGAGCGCGGCACCACCGGCGCCGCCCACCGTCTCCTGCGGCTCCGCCGAACCCAGGGAATCCTTCTTGCAGCCGCTGACTCCGGCACCGATGACGAGCACCACCAATGCGGCAGCCGCCCCACCCCTCAGACGCAGCACGACGTCCCTCCCCTTCGCCTCCCCGGTCCGTCCCGATCGGACGTGATTCCCGTCTGCCCACGGTAATGGCCGGCATTCCCCGGCCATACCGGGCATCAATGGGCAAGAGGCGCACGCCGGGCGTATCGTCGATCGTGAGTCACCCCGGAAGGAGCTCTGGATGGGCATCTTCGACAAGTTCAAGAGCAACCGGGCGGCACAGGACAAAGCATCGGACATGTCCGACGCCGCCGAGAAGCAGGTCAACAAGAAGACCGGCGACAAATACACGGACAAGGTCGACGACGCGCAGCAGAAGGCCGAAGGCGCGATGGGCATGGACCGCGACCGGCCCCCACAGTCATAGCCGGAGCAATTCGAGAACCTCCCCGCCAAGCCCCACCGCGGCACACCCGCCGGGTGGGGCCGGTGTCGTTGACCGCCCCCTCTCCCGGCCCCGCGAAACCGCCCCCGTCGCGACTGTTCGGACTGTGTCGCGGCTGTTCGGACTCTTCAGACCTTTCCGATCCCCAGCGTCGTCTCCGACGGCAGCAGTCCCGAGCCCAGCACCGCTACCCAGAACTCGCCGAGCAGATCGGCGAGGCGGCTGACGGCGTCCGGGCCGAGCGACCGCCAGGGGGCGGCGGCGAGGCGGTCGGTGTGGTCCTCGACCCGGCGGCGCAGCTCACGTCCGGCCTCCGTGGCGATGCCGTCCTCGTCGACCAACCCCCGGGCGGCCAGGCGGCCCCTGGCCGCGGCCCACTCCCGCGGGCTCCAGCCACGACTCTCGAAACGCTCCACGGAGGCCGCGCCTATCGCCGCGAAGGACACCAGCGATTCGACGGGGTCCAGGCCCCCGACCAGCAGGGCGGCGAGGTGACCGTCTCCGCGGTGCTCGCGCAGGATCGTCGCCGCGTGCCACAGCTGGAGATGCGGGGCCTTCGGCCAGGGCAACTCGGCGTTGGCCGCGGCGAGCTGACGGCCCGCGGCGTCGGCGGCGTCGGCGGCCCGGCGGGCCAGGGCGGCGGCCTCGGCCAGCTCGGGACTGTCGACACGGCCGCCGAGTATCGCGCGGTAGGCCCGGTCGACGGCCCGCTCCCGCGCGGCGAGCACCTGCTCCGGACTCGCCGTCCGCCAGGCGGAGCCGATGTGTTCGTCCACCATGCGCGGGCTGAAGCTGTAGAAGGCGGAGGCCACCCGCCGTCCGCCGACGGCCCCCAACGGCGCCGCGCGATAGGGGAAGTAGCTGGGCCAGCGCTCCTCGGTCCCGTATCCGAGCGCCGCCGCCTCCTCGAAGGCCTCCGGCGCGTAGTACAGCACGGCATGCAGGGGCTCCAGCAGATGCCAGAGCCGGCGCACCTGCCCGAGGTCGACACCCGCGCCGTCCGCCGGCACGCCACCTTCGCCCGCGACGCCCGTCCCGACGGCCCCACTCGTCCCGCTCACGTTCCCGGACATGACTCCACCCCTCGTCAGGTATCGACACGCTCCACAACTTGACACTGACAAGATTGCCCCGGCCGCCCGAACTTGTCAACGACTAGATTGGGCGTACGCTGCTGTCATGCATCCCGCGAAGACCAGCGGTTCAGCGCCGGAGACCAGCGGCTCAGCGCGCCCCTATCACCACGGGGACCTGCGCCGCGCCATCCTCGGCGCCGCTCTCGACGTCATCGCCGCCGAGGGACCCTCCGCGGTGAGCCTGCGCGACCTGGCCCGCCGCGCGGGCGTCTCGCACGCCGCCCCGGCGCACCATTTCAAGGACCGCGTCGGCCTGCTCACAGCCATCGCCGCGGAGGGCTTCGGGCTCCTGGCGACCGCGCTCGACGACGCCGGGGACCTGCGCGACGCGGGCGTGCGTTACGTACGCTTCGCGCGGGAGCATCCCGCCCACTTCCAGGTCATGTTCGCCCCGGAGCTGCTCCGGGAGAACGACCTGGAGCTCACGACGGCCCGGACACTGGCCGGCGGGCGGCTGCGGGCCGCCGTGTCCGCGCTCCCCTCGGAGGGCCGCGGCCCCGACACCCGCCTCGCCGGCATCGCGGCCTGGTCCCTGGCCCACGGCTTCGCCACCCTCCTGATCAGCCACAACCTGGACGGCCAGGTGGGCGGGCAGGACGCCGAAGAGGTCTTCCACGCGCTGACGGGCATGCTGTTCCGCCCCGAGCGGCCCTGAGCCACGCGGCCCTGAGCCACGCGGCCCTGAGCCACGCAGGCTTGAGCCGCGAGCCCTGAGCCATGCAGCCCTGATCCGCGCAGGCCTGCCCGCTCCCCGGCCGCGGCGAGGAGCGGAAGAGCCTCCGGCCCCTCCTGCCCCTCCTGCCCTACGCGCCCTCCTGCCCCTACGACCCCAGGATCGAGGCGAGGAACTCCCCGGTCCAGCCGAGCAGTTCTCGTCCCACCAGCGGCCTTCCGCCGACCTTCGCGGTCTTCGGGCGCGGGACGAGGATCTGGTGGGCCGTCGGCTTGATGACGGTCCCCGGATACAGGCGCTGCAGACGCAGCTCCTGGGACTCCCTCAACTCCACCGGCGCGAAGCGGACGTTGTTGCCCTGGAGGACGATCTCGCCGACCCCGCAGGCACGCGCGAGCATCCGCAGGCCCGCCACCAGGAGCAGGTTCTCCACCGGCTCCGGGAGCTTGCCGTAGCGGTCGACGAGTTCCTCGCGTACGGCCGTGACGTCCTCCTCCGTGTTCGCGGAGGCGATGGACCGGTACGCGGCGAGGCGCAGCCGCTCGCCCGGCGCGTACTCGTGCGGGACATGCGCGTCGACCGGCAGCTCGATCTTGACCTCCAGCGGCGGCTCCTCCTCCACACCGCCCTCCAGGGAGGCGCGGTAGTCCGCGACCGCCTCGCCCACCATGCGGACGTACAGGTCGAAGCCGACGCCGGCGATGTGACCCGACTGTTCGCCGCCGAGCAGGTTGCCCGCGCCGCGGATCTCCAGGTCCTTCATCGCCACGTACATGCCCGCGCCCATCTCGGTGTGCTGGGCGATCGTCGCGAGCCGCTCGTGGGCCGTCTCCGTGAGGGGCTTCTCCGGCGGATACAGGAAGTAGGCGTAGCCGCGTTCCCGGCCGCGGCCCACCCGGCCACGCAGCTGGTGCAGCTGCGAGAGGCCGAAGTTGTCGCCGCGCTCCACGATCAGCGTGTTCGCGTTCGAGATGTCGATGCCCGACTCGACGATCGTCGTGGAGACCAGCACGTCGAACTTCTTCTCCCAGAAGTCGACGACCACCTGTTCCAGGGCCTGCTCCCCCATCTGGCCGTGGGCGGTGGCGATCCGCGCCTCCGGGACGATCTCCCTGAGCCGGGCGGCCGCCCGGTCGATGGACTCGACCCGGTTGTGGATGTAGAAGACCTGGCCCTCGCGCAGCAGTTCACGGCGGATCGCGGCGCCGATCTGCTTCTCCTCGTACGGGCCGACGAAGGTCAGCACCGGGTGCCGCTCCTCCGGCGGAGTGGTGATCGTGGACATCTCGCGGATGCCCGTGACCGCCATTTCGAGCGTACGGGGGATGGGGGTGGCGGACATCGTCAGGACGTCGACGTTGGCGCGGAGCTTCTTCAGCTGCTCCTTGTGCTCGACGCCGAAGCGCTGCTCCTCGTCGACGATGACCAGGCCGAGGTCCTTGAACTTGGTCTCGGAGGAGAACAGGCGGTGGGTGCCGATGACGAGGTCGACCGAGCCCTCGCGCAAGCCCTCCAGGACCGCCTTGGCCTCGGTGTCCGTCTGGAAGCGGGACAGGGCGCGGACGTTCACCGGGAACTGCGAGTAGCGCTCGGAGAACGTGCCGAAGTGCTGCTGCACGAGCAGGGTCGTGGGGACCAGGACCGCGACCTGCTTGCCGTCCTGCACCGCCTTGAACGCGGCACGGACCGCGATCTCCGTCTTGCCGTAGCCGACGTCGCCGCAGATCAGGCGGTCCATCGGGACCGTCTTCTCCATGTCCTCCTTGACCTCGGCGATCGTCGTGAGCTGGTCGGGGGTCTCCGCGTACGGGAACGCGTCCTCCAGCTCGCGCTGCCAGGGCGTGTCGGCGCCGAACGCGTGGCCCGGGGCCGCCATCCGCGCCGAGTACAGCTTGATCAGGTCCGCGGCGATCTCCTTGACCGCCTTCTTGGCGCGCGCCTTGGTCTTGGTCCAGTCGGCGCCGCCCAGGCGGTGCATCGTCGGGGCCTCGCCGCCGACGTACTTGGTGATCTGCTCCAGCTGGTCGGTGGGGATGTAGAGGCGGTCGCCCGGCTGGCCGCGCTTGGCGGGGGCGTACTCGACGACCAGGTACTCGCGGGTCGCGGTCTGGACGGTGCGCTGCACCATCTCGATGTAGCGGCCGACACCGTGCTGTTCATGGACGATGTAGTCGCCGGTCTCCAGGGTCAGCGGGTCGATCGTCTTGCGGCGGCGGGCCGGCATCCGGGCACCGTCCTTGCCCGCCGCCTTCTGGCCGGAGAGGTCGGTCTCGGTCAGGACGGCGAGCCGCAGCGCCGGGTCGACGAAGCCGTAGTCGATGGAGCCGCACGCCACGTGCACGACAGAGGGGCCGAGCCCGGCGAGGTCGGTATCCAGGCGGGCGGCGATGCCCTCGCCGCCCAGCACCTCGACGGTGCGGGCCGCCGGGCCGTGCGCCTCGGTGACGTAGACCGTGTGCCAGCCCTCGGCCAGCCAGCCCTTGGTGTCGGCGAGCGCGCGGGCGGTGTCGCCGCGGTAGGTCTCGGGGGCGTGCATCCCCAGCTTGAGGGTGTCCCCCACCCCGCCGGCGAAGGCGTCCGTGAGTTCCCCGTCGGCGGCGAACGGCGACACCGACCACCACATCATGTCCAGCTCGCGGGCCCGGTCCCGTACGTCCGCGATGGACCACAGGGAGGCCGCGCCGACGTCGATGGGCGCCTCGCCGCCCCCGGCCGTCGCCGCCCAGGACGCCTGGAGGAACTCCTGCGAGGTCGCGACCAGGTCCGAGGCCCGGGTCCGTACCCGCTCCGGATCGCACACGACCGTCATCGCGCCCTCGGGCAGGACGTCGAGCAGCAGTTCCATGTCGTCGACGAGGACCGGGGCGAGCGATTCCATGCCTTCGACGGCGATGCCCTCGGCGATCTTGCCGAGGAGTTCACCCAGCTCCGGGTGGGCCTCGGCGAGGGCCTCGGCGCGCGCCCGGACGTCCTCCGTGAGCAGCAGTTCGCGGCAGGGCGGGGCCCACAGGCCGTGCGCGGCGACTTCGAGCGAGCGCTGGTCCGCGATCTTGAAGTAGCGGATCTCCTCGATGTCATCGCCCCAGAACTCCACCCGCAGCGGGTGCTCCTCGGTGGGCGGGAAGACGTCCAGGATGCCGCCGCGGACGGCGAACTCGCCGCGCTTCTCCACGAGTTCGACGCGGGAGTACGCGGCTGCCGCGAGCGCCTCGACGGTCTCGCCCAGGTCGGCGCTCACGCCGGTGCGCAGGACGACGGGTTCCAGGTCGCCCAGACCCTTGACCTGCGGCTGGAGGACCGAGCGGATGGGGGCCACGACGACGGACACCGGGCCGGTCTCGGGGTCGTCGGGGCGTGGGTGGGAAAGGCGCCGCAGGACGGCGAGGCGCCGGCCGACCGTGTCCGAGCGGGGCGAGAGCCGCTCGTGGGGCAACGTCTCCCACGAGGGGTACTCCGCGACGCCGTCCGGCGGGAGCAGGGAGCGCAGGGCCGCGGCCAGGTCCTCGGCCTCGCGGCCCGTTGCCGTCACGGCCAGTACCGTGCGGCCGGTCTCGCGGGCGAGCGCGGCGACGGCGAACGGGCGTGCCGCCGGTGGGCCGACCAGGTCGACATGCCTCCTGTTGCCGTCGGCGGCGGCCTTCACCGCCTCCGTGAGGGCGGCGTCCTTGACGACGGCGTCGAGCAGACCGTGCAGGCTCATGAAGGGCTTTCCGTCCGAGGGCTTGGGGCACGTGCGGGGCGTACCGGAGGCCGGGTGGCCAGCGCGAAGGGCCCGACGCGTGAAACGAGCCGGGGGTGTCCAGACTACGACGGCGCGGTGCCGTGTGCCGGGGCTGTGGACAACCGCGGGCCCCGGGGAGACGCAGGCGCCCGATACGACTGCGAGCGGCTCGTGTCGGGCTCAGGGCACGGCCCTCCGGCGCGCCCCTCACCCGGCTGGCCCTTTCGGCACGATCCCGTGGACAGCGCCGCCCGAGCCGCACTCGGCCTCATGCACATCTACCGCAACACGCGTGCGGACCAGGGCGGTAGCGCGATCTCCTCGTGTCATATTCGGGAAGCTGGCGTCGATTAGACATGTGGCATCCGGGTACCAATCGGATGGACGACACTAGTAAGACAATCGGCATGACGCTAGCGGTCGAGTAGGGTATGGCTCTCCGAGCCATGCCACTTCGCCGCCTCCTCATTGCCGCACGTCGACTCGCGCCGTCACCATTCGAAGGAGCACCATGCCCACCGCTTTGGACCCCAGCCTGAACCGCCGCAAGCTGCGCCTCGCCCTGAGGAGCGCTCGCGACAAGGCCGGGCTGACCCAGCGAGACGCCGCAGAGGCGCTGGAGTGGTCACTTTCCAAAGTCATCCGCATCGAGGCGGGCACCGTGAGCCTCTCGGTGACGGACCTCCGCGCCATGCTCCGGGAGTACGGCGTGACGGCGCCGGAAGCCGTTTCCGAACTGGAGGAAGCCGCTCGCGGAAGCAAGGGGCAGTCGTGGTGGTCGGAGTACAGCGACGTCATGACCCCGGTCTTCGCCCAGTTCCTGGGCTACGAGAGTGCCGCCACCCTGATCCGCGCCTATCACCCGAGCCTGATTCCGGGCCTCCTCCAGACGACGGACTACGCGAACGCTCTCTTCGAAGCGAGCCCGATGGACACCAGGCGCCTGCAGCGCACCCTCGACATGAGGCTCGCCCGTCAGGAGCGTGTTCTGCAGGAAGGCGGTCCGAAGGTCGAGGTGGTCCTCGACGAGGCGGCCTTGCGCCGTCAGATCGGCGGTCCCGCGACGATGCGCCAGCAGGTGTCCCACATCAGGGAAATCGCCTCGGGGGAACAGGTGAGCGCCCACATCCTGCCCTTCACCGCCGGGGCCCACGACAGTCTGGAGAGCAGCTTCTTCCTCCTCAGCTTCCAGGACGAGGAGGACGCGCTCTACCTCGTCGGCCCTGGAGGAACCCTCACCAACCGGGATGACCGGGAGATCATCGCCCGGTACCAGGAATGCTACGAGGACCTGCGAGGCAAGGCGCTGTCGGAGACCGACACGCTCGCGCTTCTCGATGAACTCATCGAGTTCCACCACGCCCGGGGCTAGGCCACATTCACGCAGGGGGAAGGACGCCGTGAACGCCGACAGGAAGGGCAGAAAGGGCCGCGACTCGCACCCCTGCCCAAGATGTCCGGCCGACGGCTCTCAGCGGCCCCCCGAAAGCACTGCCGTCCCCGACCCCACGTACAACGCATTGGTGCAGCAGGGGATTTCCAGCAACGCGGCGTCCTCCCGCCTCCGCCAGATCAAGGATTCCGAGACCACCAACAGGATCAGACAGCGGGAAGCCCACATCGACGGTCTGATACGCGTCTTCCGCAATGTCGCCGCTGTGGCCGTGTTCGCCGTGGTGACCTTGACGGTGGTGGCCTACGCGGGCATGAAGGCCGGGATCCCTCCGGAAGCCTGTATCGCCGGCGGTGTCACCAGCGCGACGCTCCTGGTCAGGGCCTTCACCAAGATTTTCGATGCGGTGCGTTCCTCACTGCCGGCCGCACCAGAAGACCGACCGTCCAACGGCGAGCCGTAGCGGCGTCGGTGACCCACCACCAGGCAGCCGCCATCGTGGCGACCAGCAGGACAGCCACCCACACGATGATGCGGGCGACGAACCCGGCGGCCAGGAGTGACACGGCCGCTCCCGCCGCGGTGGCGGACATTCCCGTGAGCAGGCAGTAGAGGCCGAACCCCCTGCGGTCCGGCGGACAGGTCTTGCGCTGTTGGCCGTTCATTTTCACGTCCGGCTGTCTCGCCATCACTTCCTGACCGGCTCGGATCTCCCGTCCGACACCACATGCCGCACTATCGCGTGCCACGCCTGTGGGGTGAACGACAGTATCCCAACGCCGGACAGCTTGGAGTCACGCACCAGAACCTGCGCGCCGGTGAAGGCGACCTCGCAGCATGTACCAGCTTCTGTGCCGCTGTAGCTGCTCTTCCGCCATGTGAACGTGCTCCCACCACGACGCAACGCTACCCCCCTCTCACTGCTCAAGGCGCGTTCCCGGTCGGTCGATGGTGCACGACGCAGCGCACCAGGCACCAGGACACGGCATGACAGGACGTCATACCGTGCGAAGGATGGATACCCTCTGCGGCCCCCGGGAGAACGCGCTTCACGGGATGGCTTGAAGTCGGGGGCCGTACGAACGGGCCGGCGCCGAGGAGTCCTGGGAGACTCCTCGGCGCCGGCCCGTCCACCGCGACCCCCGTACGCGGTGGTCCGTTCGACCGCCTGCCGACCGGACAAGTCCTAGTCGGTGGCGATCGCGTTCAGTACGTTCATCCGGCCCGCCCGGAACGCCGGGATCAGGGCGGCGAACAGGCCCACGAAGGCCGATCCGACGAAGACCCCGATGATGGTCGGCCAGGGGATCTCCAGGACCTTCAGTCCCTCCAGGGCGAGGAGCTGCTGGGCGGTGGCGCCCCAGCCCATGCCCAGGCCGAGGCCGAGCAGCGCGCCGAAGAGGGCGATGACCACCGACTCCATCCGGATCATGCGGCGCAGCTGGCGGCGCGAGAGGCCGATGGCCCGCATCAGACCGATCTCCCTGGTGCGCTCGACCACCGACAGGGCGAGGGTGTTCACCACACCCAGGACCGCGACGATGATCGCGAGGGCCAGCAGGCCGTAGATCAGGTTCAGCATCTGCCCGATCTGGTCCTTCATGGCCTGCTTGTAGTCGGTCTGGTCGCGTACCTGGTACTGCGGGTAGTCGTGCAGGGAGGACTTCAGGGCCTTGTACGCGCTGTCCTGCTGTCCGTCCTTGGCCGAGGCGAAGACCAGCTCGTCCAGCGGCATCTTGTCGGCCGGCACGTACTTGGCGAGCGTGGCGGTGGAGATGTACTTGGAGCCCTTGTCGATGACGGCGTCGCTGCTGGTGATGGCGCGGACCGTCAGGTTCGCGGTGGCGCCGTCCTTGAAGGCGACCTTGATCTTCGACCCGAGGTGGATGCCGTGATCCTTGGCGAACTTGTCGTGCACGGACATCGAGTCCGGCAGGTAGGCGTCCTTGAGGTCGCCGGCGACGGTCTTGGTCCGCAGGTCGGTGGCGTACGACGGGTCGGCCGCCGTGATGTCGGTGTTCTTGAGCGTCTTGCCGTCGGGGGTGGTGTAGTCGCCCTCGGTGACCCGGTACTCGGTGACCCGGGACAGCCCCGGCGTCTTCTTCACCGCCTGCACGGCCTGCGCGGTGATCGGCTGACCGCCGTCGTTCTGGATGATGAAGTCGGTGCCGACGGTTTTGTCGAGCTCGTCGGTCGCGGAGGCGACCATGGAGGAGCCGACCACCGACAGGCAGGCGACCAGCGCGAGGCCGATCATGAGGGCGGCGCCGGTGGCGCCGGTGCGGCGCGGGTTGCGCAGGGCGTTGCGCTCGGCCAGGCGTCCCACCGGGCCGAACGCCCGCAGCAGGACCGCGCCCAGGACACGCACCACACCGCTCGCGAGCAGCGGGCCGATGATGACGAACCCGAGCAGGCTGAGCACCACGCCGAGGCCGAGCCACATCGAGCCCGCGCTCGCCTTGGTGGCGTCGGCGGCGAGGTAGAGACCGAAGCCGCCGGCGCCGGTGAGGAGCAGGCCGAGCACGGCCCGTACGACTCCGGCCTTCGCGTCGGCCGGAGCGCCGGCGTCGCGCAGGGCGGCCATCGGGGAGACCTTGCCGGCCCGGCGGGCGGGCAGATAGGCCGCCAGGACCGTGACGACGACGCCCAGCACCATGCCGATCACCGGGGTCGTCCACGCGACCGTCAGGTCGTCGGTGGACAGGTTCATGCCGGTCATGCCCATGAGCTTCATCAGGCCGACGGCGATGCCGATGCCCGCGCCGACACCGAGGACGGAGCCGAACGTGCCGAGGAGCAGCGCCTCGACCAGGACCGAGCGGTTGACCTGCTTGCGGCTGGAGCCGATGGCCCGCATCAGACCGATCTCGCGGGTGCGCTGGGCGACCAGCATCGAGAAGGTGTTGATGATCAGGAAGATGCCGACCAGGAAGGCGATCCCGGCGAAGCCGAGCATCGCGTACTTCATGACGTCCAGGAAGCCGCCCACGTCCTGGCTGTTGGCGTCGGCGGTCTCCTTGGCGGTCTGCACCTTGTAGTGGCCGCCGGTCGCGGCCGTCACGTCCTGCTTCAGCCGGGCGTCGCCGACTCCGGCGGCGGCGGTGACGTTCACGTTGGTGTAGACGCCGGTCCGGCCGACGAGCGTCTTCTGGGCGGTCGGCGTGTCCAGGTAGAAGATGGCCGCGCCGGGGTTGGTGACGGTGAAGTGCGCGATGCCGGAGATCTTCGCGGTGTGCGTGCCGACGGCGCTGATCACGCCGATCTCGTCACCGAGCTTCAGGTGGTGCTTGTCGGCGGTGTCCTCGTCGACCATCACCTGGCCGGAGCCCTTCGGCGCCGCGCCGGAGGTGATCTTCATGGTGCGCGCTTCGTTGGCGTTCCAGCTGCCGACGATGGTGGGCGCGCCGCTGGAGGGCGACAGGTTGTCCTTGTCGGCGTCGACCACGGTCACGGCGCTGGAGAAGACGGCGCCCTCGGCCGACTTCACGCCCGGCGCCGTACGCACCTGGTCGAGCACGGAGGCGGGCATGGACGGGGGCCTGCCGTTGCCGGAGGTGGTCTCACCGGTGTCCGAGGCGCTCTTCGCGCTCACGGTCACATCGGAGGAGGTGGCCGCGAACAGCTTGTCGAACGTCGTGTTCATCGTGTCGCTGAACACGAGTGTTCCGCAGACGAAGGCCACCGACAGCAGGACGGCGACGGCCGACAGGGCCATGCGTCCCTTGTGCGCGAAGAAGTTGCGCATGGAGGTCTTGAGGACGGTCATGACGTCCGCCCGCGGGAGTCGAAGTCCTTCATGCGGTCCAGGACCTGATCGGCCGTCGGCTGGTGCATCTCGTCGACGATCCTGCCGTCCGCGAGGTACAGCACACGGTCCGCGTACGAGGCCGCCACCGGGTCGTGCGTGACCATCACGATGGTCTGGCCCAGGTCGTCGACCGAGCGCCGCAGGAAGCCCAGCACCTCGGCGCCGGCCCGGGAGTCGAGGTTTCCGGTCGGTTCGTCGCCGAAGATGATCTCGGGGCGGGCCGCCAGCGCCCGCGCCACCGCGACGCGCTGCTGCTGGCCGCCGGAGAGCTGGTTCGGCCGGTGCTTGAGCCGGTCCTTGAGCCCGACGGTCTCCACGACCTGGTTCAGCCAGGCCCGGTCGGGCTTGCGGCCGGCGATGTCCATCGGGAGCGTGATGTTCTCCAGGGCGTTCAGCGTCGGCAGCAGGTTGAAGGCCTGGAAGATGAAGCCGATCCGGTCCCGGCGCAGCTGCGTCAGCTTCTTGTCCTTGAGCCCGGTGATCTCGGTCTCGTCGAGGAAGATCTGGCCGGAGGTGACGGTGTCGAGTCCGGCGAGGCAGTGCATCAGAGTGGACTTGCCGGACCCCGAGGGGCCCATGATCGCGGTGAACCGGCCCCGCGCGATGTCCACGTCGACCTGGTCGAGGGCGACGACGCGGGTCTCCCCGGACCCGTACGCCTTGACGACCTGTCGCGCCCGCGCGGCGACGGCCGTACGCCCTCCAGTGCCCTCGTGCCTGGGAATGCTTACAGCCGATGTCACGGTATGTCTCCTAAGTCGGCCAGCAGGGGGACCTGCTGGGCTGCGAAAGTCTGCGAGCGGGTGCGACGGGCCCCGGAGGTCCACGCTGTTCGGACGCTCTGTGCCGGTCACGTCGTCAAGTCTGGTGTCGTGAGGGGGTCGGCCGCGCTGGTGCACGGCCCCGTCTTCTGCTGGGGAAAACCCCACCCCCGCGGGTGCGGTCCGCACGACCGGAGGGGCGCCCCCGACGACGTAAGACCAGGTTAAGAACGACTTCGACCCGTCTCGTCCTCCGACGGGACGAACCCTCCCCGAGCCCTGGTACGGAGGTCCCCCTAGGGGTTCTCCACCCTCCGGTGGACAACCCCTCGGGGTCTTGTCCACCCCCGGGCCCACCCAGCCTCCACCCTCCCCCGACGTGAGGCTCAAGTGGGAAGCTGGCAACGGCAGATACATGCAGGGGGAAGGAATCCCGTGGGCGAGGGAAACACCGGGACACCGGTCGTACGGGAGCACGCCGCCCGCGCGGACCGGGCCGAGACCCGGCGGCGGCGCGCCGTCGTCGCCGCGCTCATGCTGGCGATGGGGCTCGCCGCGCTCGACTCCACCGTCGTGTCCACCGCCGTCCCGCAGATCGTCGGCGACCTCGGTGGCTTCTCGGTCTTCTCCTGGCTGTTCTCGGGCTACCTGCTGGCCGTCACGGTCACGCTCCCCGTCTACGGAAAGCTCTCCGACACCTTCGGCCGCAAACCGGTCCTCGTGGCGGGCGCCTCGCTCTTCCTCCTCGGATCGCTGCTCTGCGCAGGCGCCTGGAACATGGCCGCGCTCATCGCCTTCCGCGTCGTCCAGGGCCTGGGCGGCGGCGCCCTCCAAGGCACCGTGCAGACACTCGCCGCCGATCTGTACCCGCTCGAGGAACGCCCGAAGATCCAGGCCAAGCTGTCCACCGTGTGGGCGACCTCGGCCGTCGCGGGTCCCGCCCTGGGCGGAGTCCTCGCGACGTACGCCGACTGGCGGTGGATCTTTCTCATCAACCTGCCGGTCGGCGCTCTCGCCCTGTGGCTGATCACCCGTCATCTGCGTGAACCGCAGCGCGCCGCCCCGGCCAGGCGGCCGCGGATCGACTGGGCGGGCGCCCTCGCCGTGTTCGCCTGCGGCGGTGTCCTGCTGACCGCGCTGGTGCAGGGCGGTGTCGCCTGGGACTGGCTCTCGGCCCCCTCGATCGCCCTGTTCGGAACGGGCCTCGGCCTGGTCGGGGTCGTCGTGGCCGTCGAGCGGCGGGCCACCGAACCCATCATCCCGGGCTGGGTGTGGCGCCGCCGGACGATCGCCGCGGTCAACCTGGCACTCGGGGCACTGGGCCTGCTCATGGTCGCGCCCACGGTCTTCCTGCCCACCTACGCGCAGGCGGTCCTCGGCCTCGCCCCGGTCGCCGCCGGATTCGTGCTCTCCGTATGGACGTTGAGCTGGCCGCTGTCGGCGGCGCTCAGCCAGCACGTCTACCGCCGCATCGGCTTCCGCGACACGGCCGTGCTCGGCATCGGCGCGGCGGGCCTGCTCCTGCTCGCCTTCCCCTTCCTGCCCTACCCGGGCGAGGCGTGGCAGCCCGTCCTGCTGATGCTGCTGCTGGGCGGCGCACTGGGACTCTTCCAGCTCCCTCTGCTCATCGGCGTCCAGTCCACCGTCGGATGGGCCGAACGCGGGACCACCACCGCCTCCGTCCTGTTCTGCCGGCAGACCGGACAGACCCTCGGAGCCGCCCTGTTCGGCGCCGTCGCCAACGGGGTGCTGGCCGCGCGGCTCGGCGGCGCCGGCGATCTCGACGCGGTGACCCGGGCACTGAACTCGGGTGCCCCGGACGGACAGCTGCGGAGCGCGGTCGCCGACGCGGTCCACGCCGTCTATCTGGGCGCCGCCGGTGCCGCCGCCCTCGCCTTCCTGGTCCTGCTGTTCGTCGCACCGCGCCGCTTCCCGGTCCTCGACGACCCCACGGACTGACCCCGGCCGTCACGGCGACAACACCGACGACCGACCCGGACGTCCCAGCCACGACGCCGGGGGACGGGCCCCGGACGTCCCAGCCACGACACCGAGGACCGGACCGGCCGTCACGGCGACGACCCCGAGAGCTGCCCCGGCCGTCACAGCGGAACACCCACCTCCGCACGTGAAAAACGAAGAATCTCCAAGGTGGCTCCAGAAGAACTCCACAGGTAAACGCGGGTAACACCCCAGGTCACCGAAGTAAGCGCGTACCGACCGCCCAGTTCGGCGAAACGGTCGCGCGGCCCCGCTACCTACGAGTAGCGTGCGCGCTGCTCACCCCCCGCTCCCTGCGGTCCCGCCGCGGACCCGAGCCACGCAAGGAGAACCGGGATGCCCGACGCGTTCTCGTCCCCCGAGCACCCCCGGCCACGCCGGCAACAACCGCACCAACGCCCCTACTCACCGCCCCCGCCCCCGCCCCCGCGGGCACCCCTGTACCAGCCGTACCCGCCCTACCCGGAGGACCCCGGCCACCCCGGCTACCCTCCGCAAGAACCCGACCCCGACCCCAGCCGGCTGACCTACCCCTGGCAGCCCCGGCCCCGGCCTCCCGAGCCCCAGCGGCCGCGGATGCCGCGCCACCAGCCCCTCGGACAGCACAGCGACATCAGACGCCTGCGCGGCGCCTACCGCCGTCAGCGCCGCGTCGCGACCCTCACCGCCCTCGGCTACTTCACCCTCTTCCTCATCCTGTCGGCCTTCGCGCCCTCGCTGATGACGAGCACGGTGTCCGGGGGACTGTCGACCGGCCTCCTGCTCGGCCTGCTCCAGGTCCCCGTCACCTGCCTGGCCATCGCTCTGTACGAGCACTCCGCGCGTCGGCGCCTCGACCCGATCGCGGACCGGATCCGCAGACAGAGCGAACTGGACGCGAAGCGGGAGGCGGCACGATGACGGGGTTCACCAGTTCCGCACAGACCATGTCGCTCGTGGCGTTCACGGCCGTCGCCACGATCACCCTGCTGCTGTGCGTGATGACCGGCCCGGACCGCGACGACCTCGACGAGTTCTACACCGGCTACGGATCGCTCTCCCCGATGCGCAACGGCCTCGCCATCGCCGGGGACTACATCTCCGCCGCGAGCGTGCTCGGCACCGGCGGTGTCATCGCGCTGGCCGGCTACGACGGCGTGGTCCTCGCCCTGAGCACGGCCCTGTCCCTGGTGCTGCTGATGTTCCTGCTGGCCGAACCGCTGCGCAACGCGGGCCGGTTCACCATGGGCGACGCGCTCGCACGCCGTATGCCGGGCCGCGCCGTCCGCAACACGGCCTGCGCGGTGACCGTCGTGGCGCTGCTGCCGCTGATGCTGGTCCAACTGGCGGGCGCGGGAGACCTGCTGGCCTTCATCCTCGGCTTCTCCGCCGACTCCCTGAAGACCGGCTGCGTGATCGGCCTCGGCGCGCTGATGATCAGCTACGCGGCGATCGGCGGCATGAAGGGCACCGCCCTCATCCAGATCCTGAAGATCGTGATGCTGCTCGGCTCGGGCACGGTGATCGCCGTGCTCGTTCTCCAGCGCTTCGACTGGAACCCCGGCACACTGCTGGCCGCCGCCGCCGGCAACAGCGGAGTGGGCGACGCCTACCTCCGCTCCGGCCTCCAGTTCGCGGGCGGTGCCAGCCCCCGCCTCGACATGATCACCTCGGAGCTGACGGTCGTCCTCGGCGGCGCCTGCCTCCCCCACATCACCATGCGCATGTACACGGCGAACAGCGCCCGCCAGGTGCGCAGGTCGCTGTCCTGGGCGGTGCCGTGCGTGGCCCTGTTCGTCCTGATCGTCAGCGTCATCGGCTTCGGCGCCACGGCCCTGATCGGCCGCGATGTGATCGCCACGGCCGATCCACAGGGCAACACGGCCTATCTGCTGGGTTCCCAGGCGGCCTTCGGCACCACCGTCTCCGCGGCCGAGACCCTCCTGTTCACCACCGTGACGACAGCGATCTTCCTCACGCTGCTCGCGTCCGTCGCCGGGATGATCCTGGCCTGCGCCAACTCCCTCGCCCACGACGTGTTCGCCCACAGCCGGCTCTTCCGCGGCCGCCGCCGCGACGACCAGCTCTCCCCCCGCCGCGAGATGCTCCTCGCCCGCATCTCCGCGCTGGCCGTGGGGGCACCGGCCATCCTGCTCGCCACCCTCGTCCAGCATCACAGCCTTCAGCCCCTGGTCACCCTGTCCTTCTGTCTGGGCGCCTCCGCGATCGCGCCCGCACTGGTCTACGGCCTCTTCTGGCGCCGCTACACCCGCGCGGGCCTCCTCGCCACCCTCATCGGCGGCACCCTCACCGTCCTCGTCCTCATGCCCGGCACGAACCTCGTCTCCGGCTCGCCCACCGCCGCGTTCCCGAACGCCGACTTCAACTGGTTCCCGTTCACCACGACCGGCATCGTGTCGATCCCGCTGGGGTTCGCCTACGGGTGGATCGGAACAGTGGCCTCGGGCCGCCGCAAGGCGGGCGAACAGCGCAAGCAGTACGAGGCGGTGGAGGGCTGGATCCTGGCGGGGGCGATACGGAGGGGACGCTGAAACGGACCGGGCCGACGGGCCCGGTGAACACCGACCGAGACGACGGCCCGGCGGAAACCGGGCGAGACGGGTGGGTGGGTGGGAAAGGCGCCGCGGAGCGGCGGAGAAGCACCGCGGAGCGGTGGAGAAGCACCGCGGAGCGGTGGAAGCCGGGACCGCGGAGCGGTGGGGTGGAGGGCCCCGGACCGCGGAGCGGTCGAAGGAGCACCGCGGAGCGGGGCTTCCCGCCGAGGCCGGCTACTCCGCCGGGGCGTGCCCGGTGAGAGACGAGAGACTGCTCCGTACGTGGTCCATATGGGCCCGTACGTGATCCCACCGCTCCGCGTGCTCCCGCAGCACGCGATCGGTCTCCCGGGCGATCCGCTCCTCACTGACCCGGGCCTCGGCGACCAGCCCGGCCGCCCGCGCCGCCGCGTCCTCCTGCTGGTGCCGGTCCCACTCCTCCGCCTCCGCGAGGACCCGTTCGGCCCGGGCGAGCGACTCGGCGGCACGGGCCTCGCGGTCGAGCAGCCCGGCCTCGGTCGCGGCCTCGCGCTCGGCGGCGGCCCGCTCGTCATCCGCCCACCGCGCCGCGTGTTCCGCTTCCTGCCCGGTGACCAGGTCCTCCGTCCGCCGCCGCACCTCGCGCAACGCCGTGAGCACCTCTCCCCGGTGCTCCTTGATGTCCCGCCGCGCGGAGACACGTACCTCGTCGGCCTCGGCGCGGGCGTCGGCCAGCCGCCGCAGGGCCCACGCCTCCGCCTCGTCGCGTACCTCGTCTGCGTACGCCTGCGCCGCCTCCCGCACGTCGCGCCCCACCGCCTCGGCCACCTCGGCCTCCGACCGGGCCTCCTGCCGTGCCTCCTCCCGCAGGGCCTCGGCCTCCTGCCCGCCGAGCTCGAAGATCCGCCGCGCCCGCTCGCCGAGTTCCTCGTACGTCTGCGGGGCGAGCCGCGTCACGGCCTCCCGCAGCCGTTCCGCCTCGGCCTCCATGTCCTTCGCCAGCACGGTGAGCCGGGCGGCCCGCTCCCAGGCGGCGTCCCGGTCCCGGGAGAGCGCCGCGGCGTACGCGTCGACCTGTTCGGGACGGTAGCCGCGTCCCCGTACGGCCACGAAGCCGTACGGCGACACCGGTGTGCTGCTCATCCTTGGACCCCTCTCCGCCCGACACACACGAAAAGACGATTTCGCGCACATCTTGATGGATCGCACGGAAGTGTTCATAACGCGACACTCCGCCTGCTCATTCGGCCGGAGACGGTTCACAGGCGTGTCATTTGAGGTCAGCGGCGCCCGACAGCCGCGAACGAACGAGGCGCCCGACCCGTGACCCGGGCCGAGCGCCTCGTCCTTACCGCCGTTGTCCTGCCTGTCCTGCCTGTCCTGCCTGTCCCGCCTGTTCCGGGGGTCCTGCCTGTCCCGCCGTGTTCCGGGGAGCCGTCTCTAGAGCAGCCCGTCCCACATCTCCTCCAGCAGGACCGACCACCAGCTCTCCGGGGAGGCCAGGGCCGCCGGGTCGAGCGCGGCGAGCTGGGCCTGGAAGTCGACCGTCCAGCGGCCCGCCTGCTCCTGGTTGAGGCCGAACCGCAGCCGCCACATCCGGCCGAGCAGCGCCAGACAGCGCGCGAACTCGGGCAGACCGGTGTTCACGAACTGCGGCGGCACCGGAGCACCCCCGGGACCGGCCTCCACCGGCACGGCGACGATGTTCGCCGTGCCGTACTGGACACAGATCGCCTTGCCGAAGTCGCTGCCCATGACGAGGTACGAGCCCGCGTCCGGGGACGCCGCCACCCCGCGCTCCTGCGCCAGTTCGGCGAGGGTCGGCACCGGACGGCCCGGCTGGGCCTGCGCCCAGAAGAACGGGCCCATGTCGACCGGCAGCCCGGCCACGACCAGGGTGTGGGCCACGATCGGCGGCACACCCTGCCGCGACACGGCCGCGTGGTCGAACCGGAAGACCCCCGGCCCGAACGCCGCCGCCAGCTCCTGCGCGATCGCCTCCGGCGGGATCGGCGGCGCGGGCTGCACCGGCGGAATCGGCGCCCGCACCGGTGCCGGACGCGCCGGCCCGTCCGCGACCTGGTGCAACTCTCCCTGATGTGCGAGAAGTTGGTGCATTCCCTGCTGCCGGCTCGCGTGATCCGTGCCGTACGGCGCGATGCTCGTGATCCGCGCCTGCGGGAAGGTCTCCCTGATCATCCGCGCGCAGTACGCGCCCGGCAGCTCACAGGACTCCAACTCCGTGTGCAGCTCGAGCACTTGCTGCGGCGGCACGTTCATCGCGCGCAGCTCGTGCAGGATCTGCCACTCCGGGTGCGGAGTACCCGGAGCGGACCGCCGGATCAGCTGCTGCTCGGACCCGTCCTGGGCACGGTAGCGCAGCACGGCCTGATAACCGGGTCCGACGGTCGGCTGCCCCGACTGCGGATAGCCGTACGCCGGCTGCTGTCCCGGCATGGGCTGTCCCGGTACGGGATGCTGTCCGGGCAGCGGCTGAGGGGCGCCCGGCATCATGCCGGGAGCCTGCGGAGCCTGCGGAGGCTGCGGCGCACCGGGGCCTCCCGCCGGAGGGGCGAACATCGTCGCCGCGTGGTGCACCTCACCGGAGGGCGTACCCCCCGGAACACCGGGCGCGCCCGGCGGCTGCGGCGCGCCGGGGCCGCCCACCGCGGGCCCCGCCAGCATCGTCGCGGCATGGTGCGCTCCCCCCGGGGGCGTGGCGCCCGGCGGGGCCGGCACACCGGGAGCGGCCTGCTGCCAGGGTGCCCCCGGGGCCCCGGGCGCACCGGGCGGCTGCGGCGCGCCGGGACCGCCCACCGCGGGCCCCGCCAGCATCGTCGCGGCATGGTGGACACCGCCCGGGGGAGGCGTGGCGCCGGGAGGCTGGGGCGCGCCGGGCGCCCCCTCGGGCCCGTCCGGCCCGAGCTGGGAGACGAGCTGCGTCGGCACATAGCCGCCCGCAGGGGCGCCCGGTGCGGACGGCGGAGGCGTACTGCCCGGCCGCGCGCCCGGCACACCCGGGGCGCTCGGCGGAGGCGGAGTGCCCGCCCCTCCACCACGCGCCGCTCGGGGAGGCTGCGCCTTGCTGGTCGCGGCGTCGGCGATGTCACCCGCGTTCGGGGGCAGCGGCCGCGACGGCACGGCCGGCGGCGGCGTACCAGGGGCACCGGGGGCACCCGGAGCAGCCGGGGCGCCGGGCGGCGGAGTGCCCTGACCTGCGCCAGGGCCCTGCGGATAGCCGGGGGCCGAGGCACCCGGCAGACCGTGGCCCGACGAAGTACCGGACGGCGCGGGAGAGTTCGGGTCACCGACCACGGGCGCCAGCGTGGTGAGCGGGAGTTGGCTGCCCCCCGACATCATGGCGGTCTGATCGAGCGCGGCGGCCGGCGGCGGCGTGCGCGAGTCGTCGACGTCCGTCAGCGGCGGCGCGAACACGGTCGCCGGCAGCGGTACGGAACGGTCGTCCCCGGGATCGGCGTTGGTGTCCGTCCCTGCCCACGGGGTCACGTCGGCGGGAACGGCCGGACTCGCGTCCCGCGGACCGGGGACCTCGTCGTCGGTCGCGGCGTCGGGCCACGGCGTGGCCCCCGCGGGAACCGGCGGCACACCCGCTGCCGGAGCGGCGGAGCCCGGCGAGAAGGGCGCGCCCGGCGCGACGGCCGGGGAAGGGGCGTGTGCGCCCGGCGCGGCCGTGACTCCATGCTCCCCGGACTGTCCCGGCGCGCCGGAAAGCGAACTCCCACTCCCGGCTGCCCCGTTCGCGGAACCGCCCGCCGCGGAGGCGGCGGCCGGACGGGACCCCGCCCCGTCGGAGCCGGACGGGCCCGACCCAGCACGCCGGTCCGGGATCCCCATCCTGTCCGCGGCCTCCTGAAGCCATTCCGGAGGGCTGAGCAGGAACGACGTCTGGTTCAGGTCGACCCGCGCCGCGGGCGCCGGCGCCGGATCGGGGGCTCCGGTCGGCACCCCGTACTCCTCCTCGTAGCGGCGGATGACCTCACCCACCGGCAGCGCGGGCCACAGCGTGGCCTCCCCGCTGTCCCGCGCGATGACGAGCCGCTGCGCGCCACCGTCGGAACGCGGCCCCTCGGGGCGGTCCTCCGCCCATACGACGAAACCGAGTTCGAACTCGCGTACCCGCACCTCGCGGTGCTGGTACCCGGCCACGTCCCCGTTGATCCACTCTTCCGCGCGCTCCTGCGCCTGTGCGAAGGTCACCATCGCAACGTCACTCCCCCACCGAAGAGACGGGCACGGCGTACGCGAAGCCGCCGTCCACCATCAGATTCGCCACCGTCTCCAGCTCCGGCGGATTGCCCGCGAGCCGGGACAGGAACTGGTCGAAGTCGTCACCGCACGGCAGCAGCAGCCGCTGCACCCGCTCGGCCGCCGGCCACGCGTCCTGGTCACGGGCGTCGTCGAACGCGCAGAACCAGACCGAGCCGATCCGGTCGCCCTTCACCTTCACGGCCAGCAGGCCGCCCTGCACGAACCCGACACCCAGGTAGTCCTTGGTCAGATGGTCGCGCAGACACTTGTTGACGTACACCAGGTCGTTGACCGCGGCCTCGTCGCGCACGGTGAACAGCGGCTGGTCCACCAGCAGGCCGAGCTCGGCGTCGAGCGCGGCACCGACCGGCGCGCACCCGCCCGCCGCCTTCAGGAACGACCGGTAGGCACCGGGCAGCCGGTAACCGAGGTCCTCCTCGACGGCCAGCACCTGCTGCTCGGTCACCGCGACCGAGGACTTCGGCAGCCCGAAGTGCGCGGGCCGCGTCTCCTGCAACGGCCGCGTCCCCCGCTTGGAATGGTCGACGGCCGCGGTCGCGACACCACCGTGGTGCCGAAGCAGCGCCTTCACCTCGACCGGCACCAGCTCCATCCGCCGGGTGCCCGCCACGTGGTGCCACGTCCAGCCGTGCGGGGTCGCCACCGCGGGAATCGTGTCCCACAGATCGTGCCCGGACGCGGCGAGCGCGGCGTTCGCGGAGACGTAGTCCGTCAGCCTCAACTCGTCGACACCGAAGCCCTCCGGAGGCTCGGCGATCTCCGCCGCGGCACGCGCGTAGAGCGAGAAGTCGGGATAACCGCGCTCGTCGATCCGTACACCTCCGGGATGGCGCGCCGCCCGGACCGGATCCGGGAAGTGCACGACTTGCCCGGCGTAGGCCGCGTTCGGCGGCGCGGCTTGTTGCCCGAGCCGACCTGTCGTCATGACGGTTGCCCCCTGCGGCGTCTTCAGTAGCTGGATGGAGCGCGGATGTCGACAGCCTATTCGGTTGTACGACACCGGTCACCGGGCCTCCGGTTCCGTGACCAGCCGTCACCCTGCCGTGACCGTACGCCGAAGACCTGGCGTGTCGCGGCGCCCCAGCTACCGCTCCCGCCACGCCATTTGGCAGTCTGTCTCCGCACCGGGGGATGCACGGGAGGGAAAGACGATCATGAATGCGACGCATACGAGCACGTCCGGGGACCCCCGGGTCGGCTGGAGCAGCGCCGAGGCACTGCACGCGCCCGTCCTGCTGTACCGCCGCGACGGCATACTTCCCACCGTCGCCGCCGCCCTCTCCGTCCGCGGCACCACCCTCACCGGCACGGCCGCCCGCGGCGACCAGCCACCCGCTCTTCACCCGCTGGTCCAGGACTTCCTCGACACCCTCACGAACGCCCAGCGCGACCGTTTCACCGGCCGCTGCGCCGAGGCCATCCTGATCTCCCGGCAGATCGCCGCCGCCGACGCCGAACGCAGCAAGCGCGCCGGCCGCAAGCCGATGACCGGCGGCGAGGCCCGTAAAGCCCTCAAGGGGGCCAAACTCACCGCGCGCCGCATCCGCGAGGACGGCGACCCGCTGCACGGGAGCTTCGCCGCGCCCTGCCGCTCCTGCACGGCGCTCAGCGGCCACTTCGGCGTACGCATCGTCGACCCGGCGGAACCGGACGCCTGAACTCCCCTCTCTCCGCATACGTACGTATGACGGCGTCCCGCGACGCCGATGTCCCATCCCTCGACGAACGAAGGGCAGATGCACTCCGAACGCTCCTCCTCCAGCCTCTTCTCCCCTGCCGGGCAAGGGGGATCCTCGTCACGTTTCCCCGAGCCCGTGGTCGCCGTACTGCGCTCGGCGGGATGGCAGCCGGGACGCTGGGACATAAAGCAGGCCGAGTACTGGGCCGACGAGCTGCGCGGACACGCGTCGCCGGCCGGGCACCGGCACTCCGTGTTCCCGGCGGCGGTCGAGGCCTGGGCGGAGTTCGGGGGGCTGCGTGTGGGCGCCACGGGACCCGGGCGCCAGCTCGCTCCCGCCCTGCTGCATCTCGATCCCCTGCACGGGCTGCACATGGCCCGTACCCTCGGCGACCTCGGCCGGGCGCTGGACACCGAGGTCTGCCCCCTGGGCGAGGAGTCCGACTCCCACGCCCTGCTCGCCATCGACGCCGAGGGCCGCGTCTACACCCTCGACCACACCGGCGACTGGTACCTCGGCCCGCACATCGACGCGGCCCTCACCAACCTCCTCACCGGCACCGCCCCACCCCGGCTCACCACGACCTGACCCGCCAGGCCTTCGTTCGCCCCCTCCGCCCCTACCCTCCCCCAAGGTCTCGGCTTCGCTCGACCAGGGGGGACCCCCATCGTCCCCGGGGCTCCGCCCCCAGACCCCCGCTCCTCGAACGCCGGAGGGGCTGAAACTTCCCGCAGCCGGGATCCGGCGGAAGGGGCCGTGCCGGTACATCGATGCCCGTCGCCACCGACGGCCACGCCTCATCCAACGGCGACGGGCTGATGCACCGGCACGGCCCCGACCACCCACCGGACCGGCACCGCACCCGCGAACGCCGGCGCAGCGAACCCCACCGCGAACCGCCCGGAGGGCTACGCGGGGATCACCGCCGACACCCGGAATCCCCCCGCATCCGTGGGCCCCGACACGAACACACCCCCGAGCGCGGCCACCCGCTCCTTCATCCCCAGCAGCCCGTTCCCCCCGCTGGGCAGCGCGACCGACGACCCCACCCCCACCTCCGGCGGGCACTCGTTCTCCACCTGCATCGCGATCTCGGACACCCGATGCGCCAGCCGGACGTACGTCTTCGCGCCCGCCGCGTGCTTGTGGACGTTCGTCAACGCCTCCTGCACCACCCGGTAGGCGGTCTGCTCGATCTCACGGGCGTACGCCCGCAGGTCCCCCTCGACCGACAGGGCCACGACCATCCCGGCCGCCGCCGACTGCCCGATCAGCTCGTCGATCTCGGCCAGGCTCGGCCCCTCACCGGCCCCGGAGTCGCCCGCGGCCCGCGACGCGGCCGCGGCGGCCGCGGCCGCCACCGCCGCCAGCGGCACCGACGGCACCCGCGTGTCCAGCCCGTCCCCCGTACGCAGTACGCCGAGCATCTCTCTCAGCTCCGTGAGCGCCTGGCGCCCCATGTCCCCCACCAGGGCGGCGTTCTTCACGGCCTTCTCGGGATCCTTCCGGGCGACCGCCTGCAGCGCCGCCGCGTGCACGACCATCAGGGAGACCCGGTGCGCGACCACGTCGTGCATCTCCCGCGCGATCCGGGTGCGCTCCTCGTTGCGCGCCCACTCCGCCCGCTCCTCGGCCCGCTCCGCGAGCAGCTGGAGCTCCCGCTCCAGCGAGTCCGCCCGCTCCCGCAGGCTCTCCATCAGCCGCCGCCTGGCCCCCATGTACAGCCCGAGCAGCACGGGCGGCGCGGTCATCCCGATCGCCGTCGTGATGGAGGCGAAGGGGACCAGCCAGTTCCCCATCGGCACGTCCCCGCGCACCACGCTCTGGTGCGCCCGCACGAACGTCACGATCAGCATGCCGGCGAAGGACATCCCGGCCAGCGCCCCGGTGATGCGCCGCGGCAGTTCGGACGCGGCGAGCGTGTAGAGCCCGACGAGTCCCATCAGGAACCCCATCTGGGCGGGCGTGATCGCGATGGACACCAGGACGACCGCGATCGGCCATTTCCGCCGCACCAGGAGCACGGACCCCGCCACCGCTCCGAACGCGACACCCACCGGAGTGGGCAGTCCCGCGTCGTGCGCGAAGCGGACCCCCTCACCTCCGCACTCGAACGCCGACGCCAGTGCGAGCCCCGCGTCCAGCACCGCACCGCGCCATCCGACCCACCACCACGGCCCGGTCCCGGCCGCGGTGTGCGCTTCCCCCGTCGTGGTCATGGCTCCAGCCTACGGTTGCACCCCGAACCATTTCCGGTGAGTTTTGGCTACTGGCCTACACCACACCCCGCCGGGCTTCGACGGCCTCCGGGACGGCGCCGGCCCCGGGCCGGTCCCGGTCGCGCAAGCACAGGAACGCAAACACCGGACCGGCACGAACGCCTCGGGCATCCGGCGGGACCGCCCGGTCATCTGCCGCGCGGGAAGCGCCGAGTTGTACCGTCGCACGGAGGGCACCCGGTACGGCATAGTGTTGGGTGCCGACTCGACGGGCCGACCAAATGTCCGGTTCGATCGAGTTCATTCCCCCGTGGTGTAATTGGCAGCACTGTGGCTTTTGGTGCCATCTGTCCGGGTTCGAGTCCTGGCGGGGGAGCCTCGGTCGACCCGGTCCCTGACAGTGCTCTCAGGGCCCTCTCCCACATGCCTCCTGTTTCGCCCCGGTATCCTGCGGATGTCCACTCCCCCCAGTCATCCGAAGCCGAAGGGCAGTCCCGTGAGCTCCAGTCGCCCGGCAGCCGTCGTTGTACTCGCAGCGGGTGAGGGCACCCGTATGAAATCGGCCACACCCAAGGTTCTGCACGACATCTGCGGACGCTCCCTCGTCGGTCATGTGCTGGCCGCCGCAAGCGAGTTGGCCCCCGAGAGCCTGATCGTCGTCGTCGGGCACGCACGCGAGAAGGTCGTCGGGCACCTCGCGGAGATCGACCCGGACGTACGCACCGCGGTGCAGGCCGAGCAGAACGGCACCGGGCACGCGGTACGGATGGCGCTCGAAGAGCTCGGCGGGGACGTGGACGGCACCGTCGTCGTGGTCTGCGGCGACACCCCCCTGCTCACCGGCGAGACCCTGCTCACACTGGCCTCGGCCCACAGCGCCGACGGCAACGCCGTCACCGTGCTCACCGCCGAGGTCCCCGACGCCACCGGCTACGGCCGCATCGTGCGGGACGGCGCCGGCGGCGCGGTCACCGCGATCGTCGAGCACAAGGACGCGAGCGACTCGCAGCGCGCGATCCGCGAGATCAACTCGGGTGTCTTCGCCTTCGACGGCCGCCTGCTCGCCGACGCGCTCGGCAAGGTGCGGACGGACAACAGCCAGGGCGAGGAGTATCTGACCGACGTCCTCGGGATCCTGCGCGAGGCCGGGCACCGGGTGGGCGCGGCCGTCGCCGCCGACCACCGCGAGATCGCCGGCATCAACAACCGCGTCCAGCTCGCCGAGGCCCGCCGCATCCTGAACGACCGGCTGCTCACGCGGGCCATGCTGGCCGGCGTCAGCGTCCTCGACCCCGCGACGACCTGGGTCGACGTCACGGTCACCTTCGAGCAGGACGCGATCGTGCACCCCGGGACGCAGCTCCAGGGCGCCACGCATCTCGCCGAGGGTGCCGAGGTCGGGCCCAACTGCCGCCTGAAGGACACCCGGGTGGGCGCAGGCGCCCGCGTCGACAACACCGTGGCCGACACCGCCGAGGTGGGTCCGCAGGCCAAGGTCGGCCCGTTCGCCTACCTGCGTCCCGGCACGCGGATCGGCCTGAAGGCCAAGGTCGGTACGTACGTCGAGACGAAGAACGCCACGATCGGCGAGGGGACGAAGATCCCGCACCTGTCGTACGTGGGGGACGCGACGATCGGCGAGTACTCGAACATCGGTGCCGCGAGCGTGTTCGTGAACTACGACGGGCAGGACAAGCACCACACCACGATCGGCTCGCACTGCCGCACGGGTTCGGACAACATGTTTGTGGCTCCTGTCACGATCGGGGACGGCGCGTACACCGCGGCGGGCTCCGTCATCACCAAGGACGTGCCGCCCGGTTCGCTGGCCGTGGCCCGTGGCCAGCAGCGCAATATCGAGGGCTGGGTGGCTCGCAAGCGTCCCGGAAGCGCCGCGGCGAAGGCCGCGGAGACCGCCTCCCGGGAACCGGAAGGCGAAGGCTGACCGGAAAACGGCACGTCCGGGACGGCGTACCGTGATAAGTGCACACCCGCACCCCCGCTGAGAAGCCCTCTCGCAACCCAGCTGAGAAGGCCTCTCACGCCCACTGAGATGACCTCTGAGGAGACAGTGCTGTGACCGGGATCAAGACGACGACCGGCGAGAAGAAGATGATGTTCTTCTCCGGCCGCGCCCACCCCGAGCTTGCCCAGGAGGTCGCCCACAAGCTGGGTGTCGGGGTCGTCCCGACCAAGGCCTTCGACTTCGCGAACGGCGAGATCTACATCCGCTACCAGGAGTCCGCGCGCGGCGCCGACTGCTTCCTGATGCAGAGCCACACGGCCCCCATCAACAAGTGGATCATGGAACAGCTGATCATGATCGACGCTCTCAAGCGGGCCTCCGCCCGGAGCATCACCGTGATCGTGCCCTTCTACGGTTACGCCCGTCAGGACAAGAAGCACCGTGGACGTGAACCGATCTCGGCGCGTCTGGTCGCGGACCTGATGGCGACGGCCGGTGCGGACCGCATCCTCACGGTCGATCTGCACACGGACCAGATCCAGGGCTTCTTCGACGGCCCGGTGGACCACCTGTTCGCGCTGCCGATCCTCGCCGACTACGTGGGCGCCAAGGTCGACAGGTCCAAGCTCACCGTCGTCTCGCCGGACGCCGGCCGGGTGCGCGTGGCCGACCGCTGGTGCGACCGTCTCGACGCTCCGCTGGCCATCGTGCACAAGCGCCGCGACAAGGACGTCGCCAACCAGGTCACCGTCCACGAGGTGGTCGGTGACGTGAAGGGCCGCGTCTGCGTCCTCGTCGACGACATGATCGACACCGGTGGCACCATCTGCGCCGCCGCCGACGCGCTGTTCGCGCACGGCGCGGAGGACGTCATCGTGACGGCCACGCACGGTGTTCTCTCCGGCCCGGCGGCCGACCGTCTGAAGAACTCCAAGGTCAGCGAGTTCATCTTCACGGACACCCTGCCGACCCCGGGCGAGCTGGAGCTCGACAAGATCACGGTGCTCTCGATCGCGCCGACCATCGCGGACGCGGTGCGTGAGGTCTTCCAGGACGGCTCGGTGACGAGCCTGTTCGAGGAGCATTAGGCCCCTCGCCCGTCGGTCGCCTAGATCGATTTCTTGTACGGCCTCCCCGCCCCGTAAGCTGTCACAGTTGCTCGGCGAGGGAGGCCGCACTTTTGTGTGCGGCGGTCCGTTATCGACGCGCTCTTCGTAGCAGGCCGATGTTTGGCCGGGTGACCACTTTCCCCACGTTCTACGAGGAGTGAACATGTCCGAGGTCAAGCTCGCCGCCGAGACCCGCACCGAGTTCGGCAAGGGCGCCGCCCGCCGCATCCGCCGCGAGGCCAAGGTCCCCGCCGTCGTCTATGGTCACGGCACCGAGCCGCTCCACATCACGCTCCCGGGCCACGAGCTGCAGCTCGCCCTGCGTACCGCGAACGTCCTGCTCACCCTGGAGCTCGAGGGCAAGACCCAGCTGGCGATCCCGAAGGCCGTCCAGCGTGACGCCATCAAGGGCAGCCTCGACCACGTCGACCTGCTCCTCGTGAAGAGCGGCGAGAAGGTCACCGTCGAGGTCTTCGTGCACACCGAGGGCGAGCTGGCCCCGGGCAGCTTCCTCGTCGAGAACGTGCTGAACACCC
The DNA here is from genome assembly GCF_036226925.1 of Streptomyces sp. NBC_00659. Taxonomy (NCBI): domain Bacteria; kingdom Bacillati; phylum Actinomycetota; class Actinomycetes; order Kitasatosporales; family Streptomycetaceae; genus Streptomyces; species Streptomyces sp. NBC_00659. The sequence continues at coordinate 4,208,565 of NZ_CP109031.1, forward strand.
TGACGGTCGAGGCCGAGGCCACCCACATCCCGGAGTCGGTCACCGTCTCCATCGCGGGCCTGGAGGCCGGTGCCTCCATCCACGCCAAGGACATCAAGCTCCCCAAGGGCACCACGCTGGCGATCGACGAGGACGCGGTCGTCATCCAGGTCCTGTCGGCGCAGGCCGAGGAGCCGGCCGCCGAGGGCGAGTCCGGCGACGCGGCCGCCGAGGCCTGATCCCCCCGGAAATCTTCATCCGTGTCAGCCGCCGCTCCTGTCGGGAGCGGCGGCTGCCGCGTATCACGGACACATGGGAGACACGGACGTGACGACCGACGCCAACGCGCCCTGGCTGATCGTGGGCCTCGGCAATCCGGGCCCCGAGTACGCCATGAACCGGCACAACGTGGGCTTCATGGTGGCCGATCTGCTGGCCGATCGGATCGGCGGGAAGTTCAAGCGGGCGGGCAAGGCGCAGGCCCAGGTGATCGAGGGGCGGATCGGGCCGCCCGGTCCGGCGAACCGCCGGGTGATCCTGGCCAAGCCGATGTCGTACATGAACCTGTCGGGCGGCCCGGTGACCGCGCTGCGGGACTTCTACAAGGTGCCGACGGCGAACATCGTGGCCGTCCACGACGAGCTCGACATCGACCACGGCGTGCTGCGGCTGAAGCTGGGCGGCGGCGACAACGGCCACAACGGCCTCAAGTCCATGACGAAGGCGATGGGCTCGGACTACCACCGGGTGCGGTTCGGCATCGGGCGCCCTCCGGGCCGTATGCAGGTCGCGGACTTCGTCCTCAAGGACTTCTCCTCGGCCGAGCGCAAGGAGATGGACTACTTCGTGGACCGGGCGGCGGACGCGGTGGAGTGTCTGGTGATCGAGGGCCTGGAGCGGGCCCAGGGCACCTACAACTCCTGAGAAACCGCCCGTACGGCTCCTGAAGGACGGCCCCGGAGGCCCCGGGAACCGCGGGACAGCCGCGCGGCCCGGGCCGGGTGGTCGACGTACGCGCACAACTGCCGACTTGTCCCCTGCCGGGGTTGACCGAGCGCGCCGCCATGGCCAATGATCCCCGCCATGCGTGCCGTCACCTCACGTCAGAGCGCGTACACGGCGCTGCGTCTCGGACAGCTCACGGCGATGGGCGTGGTCACCGGGCTCATCCTGATCGCGGGCGTCTGGGCCTCCTGGAGCACCGCGCAGCACGTGATGCTGAGCAAGGGCCGGGAGCAGGGCACGATCGCCGTGCGGTCGTGCTCGGGGGACGTCTGCACGGGGTCGTACACGCCGGTGTCGCCCGGTTCACGGGCGCGGTCCCATGTCGTCATCGACCAGTCGGTGGCCGTGGAGAAGGGCCGGACCTACACGGTCACGGTGAAGCCCGGCAGCGACGAGGTCGTCCGCAGCGGGCCGGCCGGGCTGCTCTACGCCTGGATCCCGCTCGCGGGGGCCCTGCTGCTCGCCTCGGTGGTGGTCGCGGGCGGTCTGCGGCTGACCCGCCTGGCCTGGGTGATGGCGGGCACGGCGATCGCCCTGCTGACGGCCACGTTCCTGGTCGTGTAGCCCCCGCGGATGCGCGGGGGCACACACACGCAGGCATTTGGGGCAGGCGGCCGCACGGACAGATGAAGGCGACATCCGCCGGACACATGAAGGCGCCCTCCGCGCTCGTACGGGTACGAGCGCGGAGGGCGCCTTCGCGTCGGCCCCGCCGGCGTCCGGGGTGTCACCGGCCCGGCGGGTCCGTTCGCTCAGCCGGTGTTGCGCAGGCCCGCCGCCACACCGTTGACCGTCAGGAGCAGGGCCCGCGAGAGCAGCGGGTCCACCGTCGCGCCGGCCGCGGCCTCGTCGCGCTGGCGCTTGAGGAGGGCGACCTGGAGGTACGAGATCGGGTCCAGGTAGGCGTCGCGGATGGCGAAGGTCTGCTGGAGCACCGGGTGGGTGTCGAGCAGCTTCTCGCCGCCGGTGATGCGCAGCACCTCGCGCACGGTGAGCTCGTGTTCGGCCTCGATGACGGCGAACACGTGCTTGAGCTCGTCGGGGACGAGGGTGTCGACGTAGTGGCGGGCGATCCGCAGATCGGTCTTCGCGAGGGTCATCTCGACGTTCGAGAGGAAGTTCCGGAAGAAGTGCCACTGCTCGTGCATCTCGTCGAGCACGGTGTCCAGGCCCGCCTCGCGCAGGGCCTTGAGGCCGGAGCCGACGCCGAACCAGCCGGGCACGATCTGCCGGGACTGGGTCCAGCCGAAGACCCACGGGATGGCGCGCAGTCCGTCGAGCGAGACGCCCGAGCCGGGGCGGCGGGAGGGCCTCGAGCCCAGGTGCAGGTCGGCGAGCTGGTCGACCGGCGTGGAGGCGAGGAAGTACGTCGGCAGGTCGGGGTCCTCGACGAGCTTGCGGTAGGCGGAGTGGGCGGCGTCGGAGACGACGTCCATCGCCGCGTCCCAGCGGGCCAGTGCCTCGTCGGACTGGCGGGGCGCGGTGTGCAGGGCGGACGCCTGGAGCGTCGCGGCGACCGTCAGTTCGAGGTTCTCGCGGGCGAGCGAGGGGACCAGGTACTTGTCGGAGATGACCTCGCCCTGCTCGGTCACCTTGATCTCGCCCTCCAGGGTGCCCCAGGGCTGCGCGAGGATCGCGTCGTGCGAGGGGCCGCCGCCGCGGCCGACGGTGCCGCCGCGGCCGTGGAAGAGCCGCAGGCGGACGCCGTAGCGGTGGGCGACGTCGCGCAGCCGGCGCTGGGCGCGGTGGATCTCCCACTGCGAGGTGGTGATGCCGCCGAACTTGGAGGAGTCGGAGTAGCCGAGCATGACCTCCTGGACGTCCCCGCGCAGTGCCACCAGACGGCGGTACGAGGGGTCGGAGAGCATGTCCTCCAGGATGGTGTCCGCGGCCTTGAGCTCGTCGGTGGTCTCCAGGAGCGGCACGATGCCGATCTTCGCCCAGCCGGCGTGCAGGTCGAGCAGTCCGGCCTCGCGAGCGAGGACGGCGGCGGCGAAGACGTCGTCGGCGCCCTGGCACATCGAGATGATGTACGACTCGATGACCTCGGGCCCGAAGACCTTCAGGGCCTTCTTGACGGTCTCGAAGACGCCGAGGGTCTTCTGGCCGGCGGCGTCGAGCGGCGCGGGGGTGGGGCCGAGGGGGCGCCGGGACCGCAGTTCCTTGGCGAGGAGCTTCGCGCGGTAGTCGCGCGGCATGTCCACGTAGCGCCAGGACTCCTCGCCGAGCCGGTCGAAGAGCTGGCCGAGGGCGTGGTGGTGGGCGTCCGCGTGCTCGCGCACGTCCATGGTGGCGAGCTGGAGGCCGAACGCGGCGAGCGTGCGGATGGTGCGGTTCATCCGGCCGTCGGCGATCAGGCCGCCGCGGTGCTCGCGCAGCGAGGTCTGGACGAGGATGAGGTCGCGCAGGAGTTCGGCGGTGCCGAGGTAGTCGCGGCCGTCCTCGTGTGCGGTGCCCTTGGCCAGGCGCTGCTTGGTGTTCTCCAGCTTCTGCCGGATGCAGGTGGCCTTGAGGCGGTAGGGCTCCTCTGCGTTGAGGCGCTTGTAGCGGGGGCTGATCTCCGGCAGCAGCTCCAGGTCGGCCTGGAGGGACTCCAGCAGGTCCTCCGTGGCGCCCGTGTAGCGGATGGAGTTCGACAGGAAGCCGCGGAGTTCGTCGATGAGGTCCAGGGCGTCGTTGATGCCGTGCTCGTGCTGGAGGATCAGGACGTCCCAGGTGACGTCGGGGGTGACGTTCGGGTTGCCGTCGCGGTCGCCGCCGATCCAGGTGCCGAAGGTGAGGGGGCGCGTGTCGTCCGGGAGGGCGACGCCGACGCGCTCGAGTTCGGCGGTGAGGTCCTCCAGGACGTCACCGACGGCGCCGGCGTGCAGCTCGTCCAGGTAGTAGATGGCGTTGCGGGCCTCGTCGGCGGGCTCGGGGCGCACGACGCGGAGCTCGTCCGTCTGCCACACCAGGTCGATGTTCTCGGCGAGGCGGGTGTCGTGACGGCGGCGGTCGGCCTCGATGACCGGGGTCTCCAGGAGCGCGGCGATGCGCCGCAGCTTGTTGAGGACCGAGCGCCGGGCCGCCTCCGTGGGGTGGGCGGTGAACACCGGGCGCACGTTGAGGTTCTTGACCGTCTGGCGCAGGTGCTCGGGGTCGGCGTCCTTGAGCCGGTCGGCCGTCCGGGCGAGGAGGCCGCCCTCGGCGGCGCGCTTGGCGCGCAGCTCGCGTCCGCGGTGCACCTGCTCGGTGACGTTGGCGAGGTGGAAGTAGGTCGAGAAGGCGCGGACCAGCTTGGCAGCGGTCTCCAGCTCGGTGCCGCGCAGCAGCTCGGCGGCGGCCTCGCCGTCCTCACGGGTCAGGCGGCGGACCTTCTCGACCAGTTCCAGGAGCTCGGGGCCCTCCTGCCGTACGAGGGTCTCGCCGAGCAGGTCGCCCAGGCGGCGGATGTCGGCGCGCAGTTCGCTGCTGGTGGTCGTGGTCTGGTCGTCGGCACTGCTCACAGGTGCGGCTCCTTGCAGTGGTGAAGCTCGTCTGAAGAGTGGGGAATCTCGTTCGAAGCTCGTCTGGGAGGGAACCCGGGTGACGACCGCGCGCGGCGGGTGCCGCTTAAGGAGGTGGCATCCGGGAAGAAATCAGAACGGACCGCGCTGTCCGACCGATACCAAGGATAGGTGTCCCCTCGGACGCGCAGGCTCACGGGCTCTTGCCGCCGGGCCACGCGCTGACATACTTACGATGCCGTAGGTTACGGACCCGTAGGTATTCCCGTCGGACAACGGGAGGACGCTGGGTTCGCACCCGGACACCCTTCCCCGCCGTGCCTCACCCTCGAACCCCACAGGGGACGCCCATGACCACGAGTTCCGATGTGATCGACGACGCCCCGCGGGCGGACAACGACGACACCTCGCTCCCCGCCGCGACCCTCGGCGGCGAGAAAAAGGGGTCACTCGAACAGATCACCCTTCTCCTCTTCATCGCTGCTCCGTTCATCGCGCTGCTCGCCGCGGTGCCGCTGGCCTGGGGATGGGGGCTGAGCTGGCTGGATGCCGGCCTGCTCGTCTTCTTCTACTACCTGGGCTGCCACGGCGTCACGATCGGTTACCACCGCTATTTCACCCATGGATCCTTCAAGGCGAAGCAGCCCCTGCGGATCGCGATCGCGATCGCCGGATCGATGGCGGTCGAGGGCCCTCTCGTGCGCTGGGTCGCCGACCACCGCAAGCACCACAAGTTCTCCGACGCCGAGGGTGACCCGCATTCGCCGTGGCGCTACGGGGAGACGGTCCCGGCGCTGATGAAGGGCCTGTGGTGGGCACACATCGGATGGATGTTCGACGAGGAGCGGACCTCGCAGGAGAAGTACGCGCCGGATCTGGTCAAGGACCCGGTGATCCGGGCGATCTCGCGTCAGTTCCTCCTCTGGACGCTGCTGTCGCTGGCTCTGCCGGCCCTCATCGGCGGTCTGGCGACGATGTCCTGGTGGGGCGCGTTCACCGGGTTCTTCTGGGGCTCCCTCGTCCGGGTGGCGCTGCTGCACCACGTCACCTGGTCGATCAACTCGATCTGTCACGCGGTCGGCAAGCGCCCGTTCAAGTCGCGTGACCGTTCGGGCAACGTGTGGTGGCTGGCGGTGCTCTCGTGCGGCGAGTCCTGGCACAACCTCCACCACTCGGACCCGACGTCCGCCCGGCACGGCGTGGACCGCGGCCAGCTCGACTCGTCGGCGCGGATCATCCGCTGGTGCGAGCAGCTGGGATGGGCCTATGACGTGCGCTGGCCGTCACGCTCGCGTATCGATTCCCGCCGCAGCGACGACGGGAACAGCTCCCGACGCAAGACGGAAACCGCTGAAGCGGCATGATTGACGGCGTGGCGACCGACTCCAGCAGCACCCCGAGCAGCAACGACAAGCCGCGGCGCGCGCGTCGCACTCGCATGACCGGCGCCGAGCGCCGTCAGCAGCTGCTGGAGATCGGCCGCACCCTGTTCGCGGCCAAGGGCTTCGAGGGCACGTCGGTGGAGGAGATCGCGGCCAAGGCCGGTGTCTCCAAGCCGGTGGTCTACGAGCACTTCGGCGGCAAGGAGGGCCTGTACGCGGTGGTCGTGGACCGTGAGATGCGGCGGCTGCTGGACATGGTGACCGGTTCGCTGACGGCGGGCCATCCGCGCGAGCTGTGCGAGCAGGCGGCGTTCGCCCTTCTGGACTACATCGAGGAGTACACGGACGGTTTCCGCATCCTGGTCCGCGACTCCCCCATCCCGCAGTCGACGGGTTCGTTCGCGTCGTTGATCTCGGACATCGCCACCCAGGTGGAGGACATCCTGGGCCGTGAGTTCAAGAGCCGCGGCTTCGACTCGAAGCTGGCGCCGCTGTACGCCCAGGCCCTGGTCGGCATGGTCGCGCTGACGGGCCAGTGGTGGCTGGACGTCCGCAAGCCCCGCAAGGCCGAGGTGGCCGCGCATCTGGTGAATCTGGCGTGGCACGGTCTGGACGGTCTGGAGCCGAAGCCCCGCCTCATAGGGCATCGCAAGGCCTAGAGAACGTGCGACGAAAGCCCCCGGGGAGCTGAGCTCCCCGGGGGCTTTCGTCACGTTCGGGCCGGCGGCTCCAGGAATTCGAGGCGGTTGCCGACGGGATCCTCGGAGCCCGGCGGGGCGGCGAGCCGGACATGGTCGAGCGCGGTGAGCATCAGGCCTCCTTCCGGGCCACGGCGAAGAGGCGGCGAAACGGCAGGACCGTCCCGTAGGGCCGGGCGGGGTAGGCCTCGCGCAGCAGGTCCCGGTAGGCGGCGAGGAAGCCGTCCGTGGCCTCGGGGTCGTCCGCGAGGGCGGTCAGCACGGGCCGCAGCGCGGTCCCCTTCGCCCAGTCGAGCACGGGGTCCGGTCCGCTCAGCAGTTGCATGTACGTGGTCTCCCAGACGTCCGCGCGGCAGCCGGCCCTCTCCAGGAGGTCCAGGTAGACGAGCGGGTCGGGGACCGAGTCCGCGGGGCGCGGGGAGTCGCCGAGCAGGCCTTTCCAGCGCGGGGAGGAGGCGAGCTCGCGCAGGAGGACGTGCAGCGGTGCGTCGGTGTTGTGGGGGACCTGGAAGGCGAAGGTGCCGCCGGGCGCGAGCGCGTCGAGCCAGCCGGGGAGCGACTCCAGGTGTCCCGGCACCCACTGGAGCGCGGCGTTCGAGGTGATCAGGTCGTACGTCCCGGTCGGCGTCCAGGCGGTGAGGTCGGCATGGGCGAAGTCGAGCCGCCCGCCGCCGGCCGTGGGGCCCGCGTACTCCTCGGACCGGGCCAGCATGTCTGCGGAGTTGTCGTAGCCGGTGATGCGGGCGGTGGGCCAGCGGGCGGCAAGCTGGACGGTGACGTTGCCGGGGCCGCAGCCGAGGTCGGCGATGCGGGCGGGATCGCCCGGAAGCTCGGGGACCTGGGCGAGCAGATCGGCGAAGGGGCGGGCCCGGTGCCGGGAGTGGCGCAGGTACTGGCCCGGGTCCCAGGTGGGGGTGGCAGCCATGGGTGGCCTCCTCGAAGTCGCCGCGGAGGTCGCGGACCGCTGAAGGGGCGGCGGTGACCGGACCGTTCGGATCTCCAGCCTCACAGGAAAACTATCTCGACGTCAAGAGACTTGCGATCGAGAAACTCCACATCAAGAGACTTCATGTCGACACAACCACTACACTGATCGTCATGGAGGACGAGGTCGATCGGCTGGTCGCTGCGTGGCGCCGTGAGCGCCCTGACCTCGACGTGGAACCGCTCGAGGTGCTCAGCCGCGTGAGCAGGCTGGCCCGGCACCTGGACCGTGCGCGCCGGCTCGCTTTCGCCGAGCACAGCCTGGAGCCCTGGGAGTTCGACGTCCTGACGGCGCTGCGGCGCGCGGGTTCCCCGTATCAGCTCTCTCCCGGCCAGTTGCTGACGCAGACGCTCGTCACCTCCGGCACGATGACGAACCGCATCGACCGTCTGACCAAGAAGGGTCTGGTCGAACGCCTCCCGGACCCGAGCGACCGCAGGGGCGTGCTCGTCCGCCTCACGGACGAGGGATGCGACCGCGCCGACCAGGCGCTGGCCGGTCTGCTCGACCAGGAGCGGGCGATCCTCGCCGAGCTGAGCCGGGCACAGCGCGGTGAACTGGCCGGGCTGCTACGCCAGTTGACCGCCCCGTTCGACAACATCCCCGGTTAGGTCGACGGGTCCGACACCCGCGCGCCGGGCCAGTGCCACGGCGGCGAGGGTGGAGTGCACCCCGAGCTTCCCGAGAACGTTCTGCATATGGGTGCGGACGGTGTGCGGCGACAGGAACAGCCGCTCCGCCACCGCCTTGCGCCCGAGCCCGGCGACCATGCACCGCAGCACCTCGCGCTCACGGGGCGTCAGCGACTCGACGAGCCGCTCGCTCTCGGTGCGGTGCTTGCGCGCGGCGGTCAGCTCCCGCAGCACCCCGGTGAGCAGGGCGGGCGGCAGATGGGTCTCGTCGCGCAGCACACCCCGTATGACCGTGAGCAGCCGCGACAGCGAGCAGTCCTTGGCGACCCATCCCGAGGCCCCGGCCTGGAGGGCGAGCGCCGCCCGGCGCGGATCGTCCTTCTCGGCCAGCACGACAATCCGTACGCCCGGCTGCCCGGAGCGCACTCCGGCGACCAGCGATATGCCGTCGACCAGGCCGTCCTCGTTGCTCTCCTGGACGGGCACCGCCGGACGCATGCCGGGCAGATTGCCGCCCAGGTCGGCGTCGACGAGCAGCACGTCGAAGCGGCGGCCCTCGGCCGCCGCGCGTTCGAGGCAGCGCAGCGCGGCCGGGCCGCTGCCTGCGGCGGACACGTCGACATCGGGCTCGGCCGCGAGCGCGGCGGCGAGCGACTCGGCGAAGATGCGATGGTCGTCGACGACCAGTACTCGGATGCGAACCACAGAAACCCCCACTGTCGGGGGACGATCCGTACGGGTACGGCGCCCGAGGTGATCCCGGACCCGCTTGCGACCCGGAAAACGAGGTGCCTCCGCCGCACGGCCGCCGCCGTGCTGGAAGTGCTACCCCCACTTCGGGCGTCGTACCCGACTGTCTCGCCCCCTGATCAGCACCGGCCCCCACCGGCACTGCTCATCAGAGTACGGCCGGGGGCGAGGAGCGGAAGGTGATTTGCAGAACTGGTTGGCCAGCGCGTTTATGGTGAGCCGTATGTTTCGTATCGAGACAGGAGACGACAAGGAGCGTCGGGATCTGCTCCGCAGACGGCTGCTGGACACGAACACGGCGGCCTCCCCGGTGCTGCGCGCGCTGCGCGGAACCCCGGGCGAACGTGAATCTCCGCTTCATGTCTGGGCCTTGGACGAGGTCGGCGCCCTGGCCGGCGGTCTGGTGGGCCACACCTGGACGACCTGGCTGCACGTGACGTACCTGTGGGTCGACGACCGCACCCGGGGCACGGGCCTCGGCAGCCGTCTCCTGGCGGAGGCCGAGCGCGTCGCGCGCGAGGAACGGGGCTGCCACGCCGCCCGCCTGGAGACCTGGGACTTCCAGGCCCCGGGCTTCTACAAGAAGCAGGGGTACGAGGTGGTGTGCGTGATCCCCGACTACCCGCCGGGAATCACGGAGTACACCCTGACGAAGCACTGGAAATCCAACTGAGCCCCCAGCCCCTCGGGCGTCCGGAAATTCGGCCCCTCCAGCGCAACTTCCAGCCCTCCGGCGCCCGAGAGATTTCAGCCCCTCCGGCGTTTGAGGAGCGGGGGGTTCGGGGGGCGGAGCCCCCTGAGCACGGGACGGGCAGGGGCGGAGGGGGCGAAACAAGCCCGGAGGTCAGCCGATCCGCCGGGCCCCGGCCGAAGGCACCGCCGGGAACACCCGGGGTGCCGTGAAGCCCGCCGCGGCGAAGGCCTCGACCACCGCCTTGGTGACACTGTCCACGTCGGTGGACTCCACCAGCACGACGGCGGAACCGCCGAAGCCCCCGCCCGTCATACGGGCCCCCAGCGCACCCGCGGAGTTGGCCGCCGAGACCGCGAGATCCAGCTCGGGACACGAGATCCGCAGATCGTCGCGCAGCGAGGCGTGACCGTCCGTCAGGACCGGCCCGATCGCGCGGACGTCACCCGCGTCCAGCAGGGAGATGACCCGGTCCACCCGGTGGTCGTCGGAGACGACGTGCCGGACGTAGCGGCGCACGCGCTCGTCGGAGAGCCGCGCGAGGGCCGTGTCGAGGTCCTCGTACGCGACATCACGCAGATGGGACACGCCCAGCAGACGTGCCCCCTCCTCACAGCCCGCGCGCCGCTCCGCGTACGCCCCGTCGCCGAGCGCGTGCTTCACCCGGGTGTCGACGACGAGGAGTTCGAGGCCTTGGGAGGCGAGGTCGAAGGGGACCTGGCGGATGGACAGGTCGCGGCAGTCGAGGTGCAGGGCGTGACCCTCGGTGCAGCACGCCGACGCCGTCTGGTCCATGACCCCGCAGGGCACGCCGACGAAGTCGTTCTCGGCGCGCTGGGCGAGCCGCGCCAGCTCGGGCCGGGTGAGCCCGAGCCCGTACAGCTCGTCGAGGGCGAGGGCGGTGACGACCTCCAGGGCCGCCGAGGAGGACAGCCCGGCGCCGGTGGGGACCGTGGAGGCAAGATGGATGTCCGCGCCGCCGACGGCGTGGCCCGCCTCGCGCAGCGCCCACACCACACCCGCCGGATAGGCGGCCCAGCCGCTGTCCGACCGGGGCGTCAGTTCGTCGACGCGCAGCTCGACGACCGGGCCGTCGATGTCCGCCGAGTGCAGCCGCAGCACCCCGTCGGACCGGCGGGACACCGCCGCGACCGCCGTGTGCGGCAGTGCGAGCGGCATCACGAACCCCTCGTTGAAGTCCGTGTACTCGCCGATCAGGTTGACCCGGCCGGGCGCCGCCCAGACGCCCTCGGGCGCGGCGCCGTACAGCTCCTCGAAACCCTCACGTACCCCCACCTGGCCCATTGCTACCCCTTTGCCACGTTCTGTGCGAACTCCCACGCGTCCGCGACGATCCCCGCGAGATCCGCGCGGGACGGGTTCCAGCCGAGCCGCTCCCGGGCGGTCTCGGCCGAGGCGACCAGGACCGCCGGGTCCCCGCCGCGGCGGGGGGCCACGGCCTCGGGGATCGGGTGCCCGGTCACCTGGCGCACGGTTTCGATGACCTCGCGGACGGAGAAGCCGTTGCCGTTGCCGAGGTTGCAGATCAGGTGCTCGCCGGGGGCCGCGGCCTCGAGGGCCAGCAGGTGCGCCTCGGCGAGGTCCGCGACATGGATGTAGTCGCGGATGCAGGTGCCGTCCGGCGTCGGGTAGTCGTCGCCGAAGACGGAGATCGCGTCGCGGCGGCCCTGCGCGACCTGGAGGACCAGCGGGATGAGGTGCGACTCGGGGTCGTGCCGCTCGCCGCTCTCGCCGTAGGCGCCGGCCACGTTGAAGTAGCGCAGGGAGACGGCGCCGAGTCCGTGGGCCGCCGCCTCGCCGGTGATCATGTGGTCGACGGCGAGCTTGGAGGCGCCGTAGGGGTTGGTGGGCCGGGTCGGCGCGGACTCCACGATCGGGGTGGTCTCGGGCTCGCCGTACGTCGCGGCGGTGGAGGAGAAGACCAGCGTGCGCACGCCGGCCTCGCGCATCGCGGCGAGCAGCGCCATGGTGCCGCCGACGTTGTTGTCCCAGTACTTCTCGGGCTTCACCACGGACTCGCCGACCTGCGAGAACGCGGCGAAGTGCAGGACGGCGTCGTACGAGGAGTCCAGCCACTTGGCGGCATCGCGGATGTCGCCCTCGATGAACGCGGCGCCGGCGGGCACGCCCTCGCGGAAGCCCGTCGAGAGGTTGTCGAGGACGGTGACCTCGTGGCCCGCCTCGAGCAGGTGGCGCGCGACCACGCTGCCGACATAACCCGCTCCACCCGTGACCAGATACTTCCCACTCATGTACTCGCTACCTCTCGCAGTCGCTGAGCCGCGGTCTCCGGCGGCACGTCGTTGATGAACACGTTCATGCCGGACTCGGAACCCGCGAGAAACTTCAGCTTGCCGGAAGTGCGGCGAATGGTGAAAAGCTCGAGGTGGAGCGCGAAGTCGTCCCGGTTGACGCCTTCGAACTCCTCCAGCGGGCCGAAGGGAGCCTGGTGCCACGCCGCGATGTACGGCGTCGGCGGCTCGCCCGTCCCGTCCTTCCCACCGTCCGGTCCGTCGAAGATCCGGTCGAAGCGCCTCAAGAGTTCCAGATAGACCTGGGGGAATTCTGTGCGCGCGTCCTCGTCGAGGCCGAGCAGGTCCGGCACGCGGCGGCGCGGGTAGAGGTGGACCTCGTACGGCCAGTGGGCGGCGTACGGGACGAAGGCGACCCAGTGGTCACTCGACAGGACGACCCGTGAACCGTCCGCCAGCTCCCGTGCGAGGACCTCGTCGAACAGGTTCTCCCCGCCGGTCGCCTCCTTGTGCGCGGCGAGCGAGCGCAGCATCAGCGCGGTACGAGGGGTGGTGAAGGGGTAGCCGTAGATCTGCCCGTGCGGGTGACCGAGTGTCACGCCGATCTCGGCGCCGCGGTTCTCGAAGCAGAAGACCTGTTGGACGGAGGGCAGATGGGACAGTTCGGCGGTGCGGTCCGTCCAGGCCTCCAGGACGAGTGCCGCCTGCGCCTCCGTCAGATCCGCGAAGGAGGCGTCGTGGTCGGAGGTGAAGCAGACGACCTCGCAGCGGCCGGAGTCCCCCGCCAGCGAGGGGAAGCGGTTCTCGAACACCACGACGTCGTACGAGGAGTCGGGGATCTCGCTCAGCCGGTCGCCCGAGGACGGGCACAGCGGGCACTCGTTCGCCGGGGGGTGGTAGATGCGCCCCTGGCGGTGCGAGGCGATCGCCACCGAGTCGCCGAGCAGCGGGTCGCGGCGCACCTCCGAGGTGGTGACGGTCGGGTCGAGCGGGCGCCGGTCCACCGCGTCGCGCACCTGGTCGTCGCCCGCGTCGTAGTAGATGAGCTCACGACCGTCGGCGAGCCGGGTCGAGGTCTTCTTCACAGTCGGACTCCCCATCAGCACCCGATCAAACCTTCAAACATAACCGAACACAACAAACCACAAGCCACCACCGCAGTCAACGTCACAATCAAACAAAGGACACCATCGGAAGGGTGCGTCCGTTGAATTCGGAGGCATGAGTTCCGGCCCGATGGGTTCATGCGACGAAGCGAGTTCTGATGCAGTCCCCCACACATCCGCCCCAACCGGGCATCCTGCTCGCCGCCGAGCTGCGTCTCCCCACGAACGCACTCGACTACACAATCCTCGGCATCTACTTCGTGGTCGTCCTCGGCATCGGCTTCGCGGCCCGCCGCTCGGTGCGGACGAGCCTCGACTTCTTCCTGTCCGGGCGCTCACTGCCCGCGTGGATCACCGGCCTGGCCTTCATCTCGGCCAACCTGGGCGCCACCGAGATCCTCGGCATGGCCGCCAACAGCGCGCAGTACGGCGTCTACACCGTGCACTGGTACTGGATCGGCGCCATCCCGGCGATGGTCTTCCTGGGCCTGGTGATGATGCCGTTCTACTACGGTTCCAAGGTCCGCTCGGTGCCCGAGTTCCTGCTGCTGCGCTTCGACAAATGGGCGCATCTGCTGAGTTCGGTCCTGTTCGCCTTCGCCGCGGTCCTGATCGCGGGCGTCAACCTCTACTCGCTCGCGATCGTGGTCGAGGCACTGCTCGGCTGGCCGCAGTGGGTGGCGATCGTGGTCGCCGGGTTCTTCGTCCTCGCCTACATCACCCTGGGCGGCCTCTCCTCCGCGATCTACAACGAGGTGCTCCAGTTCTTCGTGATCCTGGCGGCGCTGATCCCGATCGCCGCGCTCGGCCTGCACCGGGTGGGCGGCTGGGACGGCCTGACGGACTCCCTGGACAAGACCCACGGTGCCGACTTCACGACGGCCTGGGGCGGCACGGGCATCGGCAGCGCCAACCCGCTCGGCGCCAACTGGCTGACGATCGTGCTCGGTCTCGGCTTCGTGCTGTCCTTCGGCTACTGGACGACGAACTTCGCCGAGGTGCAGCGCGCGCTGTCGGCGAAGAACCTCTCCGCCGCCCAGCGCACCCCGCTGATCGCGGCCTACCCGAAGATCTTCATCGTCTTCCTGGTGATGATCCCGGGGCTGGTGGCGGCCGTCCTCGTCCCGAAGATCGGCACGAGCGGTTCGGATCTCCAGTACAACGACGCGATCCCTTATCTGATGCAGGAGTTGCTGCCCAACGGTGTCCTCGGCATCGCGGTGACCGGTCTGCTGGCCGCGTTCATGGCGGGCATGGCGGCCAACGTCTCGTCCTTCAACACGGTGTTCACCTCGGACATCTGGGCGAAGTACGTGGCCAAGGGGCGCGAGGACGGCTACTACGTCCGCTTCGGCCGCCTGATCACGGTCGTCGGCGTCCTGGCCTCGATCGGAACGGCCTTCCTGGCCTCGTCCTTCTCCAACATCATGAGCTACCTCCAGACGTTGTTCTCCTTCTTCAACGTGCCGATGTTCGCGGTCTTCATCGTCGGCATGTTCTGGAAGCGGGCGTCGGTGAAGTCGGGCTTCTGGGGCCTGCTGGCCGGTACGACGGCCGCGATGGTGAACTACTTCGTCCTCTACAAGCAGGACGTCATCGGCTTCCCCTCCGACCAGGGCGCCAACTTCGTCTCCGCGATCGTCGCCTTCGTGGCCGGTGGCGTGGTGATGGTGGGGGTCTCGCTCTTCACCGCCCCGAAGCCGGCGGAGGAACTGCAGGGCCTGGTCTACGGCACGGTGTCCCCCGGCATGGCCGAGCCGTCGGCCCCCGGTGACGACGCCTGGTACCGCAGGCCCGCCCTGCTGGGCTGGGGCGCGCTGATCCTGGCGGCCGCCTGCTACATCCCGTTCTCGTTCTGATCTCGTTCCGACGAGTCCTGGCCCACTCCGACGAGGGAGAATGAAGAAACCATGTCCGACTATTCGGAAAGCGACGCGCAGCGCGAGGTCTCGGACCTCGAGAAGAAGTCCGCGACCGCCGCTCGCCTGTTCGACATCCGTCGCATCATCGGCGGCCTGTTCGTGATCTACGGCGTCATCGTCACCATCGCCGGCATCACGGCCTCCGACGCCGACCTCGACAAGGCCGACGGCATCAACATCAACCTCTGGACCGGCCTGGGCATGCTCGCCCTCGGCCTGTTCTTCCTGGCCTGGCTGTGGCTGCGACCCCTGCCCGTGACGGAGCCACCGACCGAGGAACAGTCTCCGCCGACCGAGTAACACCCGTGCAGTGGGCCGGGGTTCCTGGGGACTCCGGCCCTTGGCGGCTACTCGGGCTTCGGGCTACTCGGAGGTGAACAGGTCGGCCGGGTCGGTCACGTGCACGGCCCGCTCCGACCACACCTTGAGTTGCTCCAGGTCGGAACACGCCTGTACGCGAAGCCGGGCGGAGTCGGATACCTGGATACCGCGCAACTCCAGGATCCTCAGGATCATCTCGATGCGATCCTCGATACGCCCTTCGTCCCTCAGCTGATCCGCGACCGGATTCTGGAAGAAGTAGTTCACCGGAGCCATCAGGTCCCTCCAAATCTCTCGTCCTTCTTGCCCTCCGACTCCAGCACCAGCAGGAAGTCCCCGCTCTCGGTGTGCACCCGGACCAGGCTGTCCACCCGCCGCTCGACCGGCTCGATCTCGGTCAAGTCCGTGTTGACTACCGTGAAGCCGCACGGTTCCGGAAACTGCACATGGAACAGCCTCTGGAAGTTGCGGATCAGCACGGCCGTGTCCTTCTGGCCGAAGTGATGCATCGCCTCATGCGACGAGCTGACCATCCGACCTCCCTTCGATCCGACGTGATCAACGAGCTAGGCGGCAGCGAGGTCACACCACACGTACTTGCCGGTGTCGCCGCCCTGACGCAGCGGATGCCAGCCCCAGTCGTCGGCGCAGGCCCGCACGAGGGCAAGACCCCGGCCCGCCTCCGCGTCGGCGGTGACCGACAGGTCGTACGGCGGCGGCAGCGGGCTCGCGTCCCAGGCGCCGATCCGCAGCACCCCGTCCCGCCGGTGCAGCCGCAGGGCAGCGGGCCCCTTCGTATGCCGTACGGCGTTGGAGACCAGCTCCGCCGCCATCAGCTCGGCGACGTCCACGAGGCGGATCAGCCCGTGCAGGGTAAGGATCAGGCGGACGGTACGACGGCAGACGGTCACCGCCCGGTCGTCCTGCGGGATGTGCAGGGTGTAGGTCCAGGGTTCGGATGTGGGCATGCGTGAACTCCGCTTCAGGTGTGGGGAGCCGAGAGTTCGCTGAGGGCGCGGGCGGTGGCAGTGTCACAGCCGCCGTGGCAGGACGGAGTGGTGCGCTTCCGGGTCCCCGAGGTTCCGCAGCGTGTGCGTCGCGTCACCGACGGTATGGGTAAAATTTGGGCCCGCGCAAGCCACTGCCGTAATCTTCCCCTCGAAGGGGTCACGGCCCCTAGGCAGTTGGGGCGAGGGAGGAAGCCATGCCGCGCAGACGGCAGCCAACCGCACGCCAGGAGCGCCTGGGCATCGAGCTGCGGAAACTGCGTGAGACCGCAGGACTCAAGGCACGTGAGGCTGCCGCGCTGGTCGGATCCGACTCCGCCCAGATCAGCCAGATGGAGTCCGGCATCGCGGGCGTGAGCGAAGAGCGGGTGCGCAGTCTCGCCGCTCACTACTCCTGTACGGACGAGGAGTTGATCGAGGCCCTGGTCGCGATGGCGACCGACCGGACGCGTGGCTGGTGGGAGGAGTACCGAGGGCTGCTGCCCGCGCCGTTCCTGGACCTGGCCGAGCTGGAGCACCACGCCACCTACCGGCTCGATGTGGAGTTCCTGCACGTCCCCGGCCTCTTCCAGACGGAGGACTACGCGCGCGCCGTCTTCTCGTACCGGGTACCCCGACTGCCGGACAACGAGCTGGAGTTGCGGGTCCGCCATCGAATGGAACGCAAGGCGGTCGTCACTGAATCCGCTGTCCCCTTCAAGGCCGTGATCCACGAGGCGGCCCTGCGCATCAGAGTCGGCGATCGGGCCGCCGCCCGGACTCAGCTCACACGCATTCTGGAGCTCTCCGAAGCGGACCACGTCACGGTGCGCGTCATCCCCTTCGACCTCGACAGCTTCGCCGGAGCCACGAACGCGATGATGTACGTGGGCGGTGCCGTGCCCAAGCTGGACACCGCGGTACGCGACGCACCTCACGGAGTGGGTTTCATCGACTCCGCGCCCCAACTGGGCACCTTTCGAACGCTCTTCCATATGGTGGAGGCTGTATCGCTCGAACCCGTTCGTTCGCGCGACTTCATCCACCAGCTGGCGAAGGAACTATGAGGCCTGCCGTGACCACTCCCGACAGCTGGCAGAAGTCGTCCTTCTCCGGAAGCGGCGACGGCAACAACTGCGTCGAGCTCGCCACCACCCCCGGCTCCGTGCACCTCCGTGAGAGCGACACCCCCGCCCTCCGTCTCTCGACCACCGCCGGTGCCGTCGCCCACTTGCTGCTCCGGATAAAGACCGGGTTCCACCAGGGCACCCCCGTGTGATCAACTGCGCGCTGACGTGTACGGACGGCCTCTGGGGAGGGGCCGTGGGGCAGGGGAGAGTCAGCGATGCACACCGCCGTGACGGAAACAGTTCAGCCATGCCCGCAATGCGGGGCCGAGATCCGCGGGGACGGACGGTTCACCACGTGGTGCGCCGCCTGTGACTGGAACGTCGATCCGGAACGGCCGGAGGAGAAGCAGGGACGGCTGGCCAAGGCCCAGCGGGCCCAGGCCCGGCGGCACGGTGAGCGGCTGCTCGCCGAGCTGGGCACCGGCGGGACCCTGCATGCCCGGTGGGACTCCTCGACAGTGCTCGCCGTCGCGGTCGCTCTCGTCGTCCACGCCATGACCGTGGCCCTGACCGCGGGCGGGATCTGGTTCCTCGTCCGGGGATGGGGCGGGATGGGGATGATCCCGGGCGCCTTCCTCCTCGCCCTGGGATGGTCACTGCGGCCCCGGCTGCACCGGCTGCCGGAGGACGAGCCCGTCCTGCGCCGTGCCGACGCACCCGAACTCTTCGCGCTCACCGACGAGGTCGCCCGCGTGGCCGGCACCCGCGGCGTCGACGCGATCGTCGTCGACGCCGAGATCAACGCGAGTGTGCGGAGCTACGGCATACGCGGGCGCCGGCTCCTCACGCTGGGACTGCCCCTGTGGGAAGTCCTCACACCGCAGCAGCGGATCGCCCTGCTGGGCCATGAGATGGGCCACTACGTCAACGGGGACACCCGCCACGGCCTGGTCGTCGGGACCGCCTACCGCTCGCTGATCACCTGGCACTACTACTTCGAACCGGTCGACCGTGATCCCCTCGACGACACCGGCGCGCTCACACTGATCCTCAACCTGCTCTACGTCGTGCCCCGTCTCCTCGTCCGCGGCGTGCTGACGGTCCTGGACGGGCTGACCCTGCGTGCCTCTCAGCGGGCCGAGTACCTCGCCGACCGTGTGGCCGCCCGGACGGGGTCCACGCGGGCCGCACTGGAACTCATGGACCATCTGCTGATCGCGGACTCGGCCGCCGTGACGCTGCGGCGCGAGGTCAACCGCGCCGCGCTGAACGGCCCGCGCGGCCGACGGCAGGCCGCTGACCGGACGGACGGACTGTGGGAGCTTCTCGCCGCGGACCTGGCGTCCGTTCCGGAGCACGAGCGCGAGCGGCTGCGACGGGCCGGTGCCCTGCGGGGCCACAGCGTCGACGCGACCCATCCACCGACCCATCTGCGTCACGCCTGCCTGCTGATCGGAGAAGCCGCGCCCCCTGCCGTCGTGGCCGACGACGACCGGGAGCGGCGGATCACCGAGGAACTGTCCACCGCGCGCACGAAGGTGGCCCGCCAGATCCTCCGCGACGGCTACTAGGCCGTCTCCTCCGGATCTTGCCTGACCCGCGACGCTTCCCAGCTACCGCTGGGAGGTGTCCTCGGGCACCGCGCCTCGCGGCGTATCCGAACGAGACGACCTGGCTAGCCGGGCCCGGTCCAGTCGAAGGTGATGTGCTTGCTGGACCGGCCTTCGCGGCTCCAGAGGAAGCCGTGGGCATCGGCACGGTCCGCCGTCGAGCGGCCCCAGGTCGCGACCTGGCCCGGTCCGGTCTCCGCACCCGGCAGGTTGGTCGACTGGACGCGCGCGCCCTCCGGGGTCGTGGGTCCCGTGAGCGCGACCGCGCTCGCCTCGACCCGGTCCGGTACCACGGCCCGCCAGCTCGCGAGGTCGTCGGCGACCTCGATCTCGATGGGGGCGAACTCCATGCCGCGCATCTCGGCGCCCATCATGCTCACCATCTCGGCGGGCCAGCTGCCCGCCTGCCCACCGAAGATCATCTGAAGCGCCTC
The DNA here is from genome assembly GCF_036226925.1 of Streptomyces sp. NBC_00659. NCBI lineage: Bacteria > Bacillati > Actinomycetota > Actinomycetes > Kitasatosporales > Streptomycetaceae > Streptomyces > Streptomyces sp. NBC_00659. The sequence continues at coordinate 4,227,894 of NZ_CP109031.1, forward strand.
GCGCTGGGAATCGTCGGCGCGCTCGTCGACGAAGACCGCGGCGTACGCGTCCGTGTGCTCGGCCCAGATGTTGCCGACGAACGAGGCCACCATCAGTACGTTCAGGCCGTCCAGCCGTACGTCACCGTAGCGGCCCTCGCGGATGTGCCAGGCCAGGATGCCGTCGCAGTCGCCGTGGGTGGGCAGCTGTGCGAACGAGCAGGGGCAGGGCACGTTGCACTTGCAGGTGTCGAACCAGTCGCCCGCCGCGTGCCACCGGGGAACGGTCGCCGTCGTCTCGGACATCTCCCTGCCTCCTCGTGACCGTGCCGGGACGTCGGTCTCGGGAGGACGGCAGAGCCCCCGGGAGCCATCGTCGGCCCACGCCCGGGTCGTACGGTTCGTACGGGTATCCATCTCATTGTCCCACCGCAGGGGTCACCCGGATGAGGTGTTCCCGCGTACACCCGTTCCCGCGCGCACGCGCAGGCCCGCCGTGATGTGCTGGAGGTGTGCGCCTCGACCGGAAGGCCCTGTCACCCCCTCTGCGTCCGGCAAATCTGCTGTCGGCCGGGCAGCTCGCGTTCGCCTGGTCCGTGATGGCGGCGCTCGCCCTCCTCGCCTGGGTGCTGGTGGTCGACCAGGCCCGTGACATGGGGGTCGAGCCGGGAACCATGGGTATGGGCGTCCCGCTGTTCCTGCTGCTGTGGCTGGTCATGATGATCGCCATGATGTTCCCGTCGGTGGCCCCGGTGGCCCTCACCTGGGCGCGTTCCATCGGGCGCCAGTCGCCCACGAGAGTCGTGCGGGTGGCTCGTACCGCCCAGTTCGTCGGCGGGTACCTGCTGGCCTGGACGGCCTTCGGCCTGTTCGCCTACGGGCTCCTCGCCTGGACCGGGGCCCTGGTGGACGAGCACCCGGGCGCCGGGCGCTGGATCGGCGCCGGGGCCTTTCTGGTCGCCGGGCTGTACCAGTTCGGCCCGTGGAAGGACCTCTGCCTGCGGCACTGCCGGAGCCCGATGGGCCAGCTCGTGCGCTACGCGGGCTTCCGGCCCCGGGCCCGCGATCTCCGGGTCGGGGCGCACCACGGGGCGTACTGCGTGGGCTGCTGCTGGGGGCTGATGGTCGTGCTCGTCCCGCTGGGCGTCATGAACGTCCTGGCGATGGCCGCCGTGGCCGTGGTGATCTTCGTGGAGAAGCTCTGGCGGCTGGGCCCCGTCTTCGCTCAGGTCGTCGGCGCCGCCTTCCTCGTACTCGCGGTACTGAGCCTCTTCCAGCCCCGGCTGCTGCCGGGCCTGATCCCGCCGGAGTCGCCCATGACGGAGATGCTCCGCCCCTAGGACCTGTCCGGCCGATCATGCCGCAGACGCGGGGTCTGGCACGCACACCTGCAGCGTTGTCGTCGGTTGCCGACGCTCCGCGTCGACGCCCTCCTCCGCCTTGCAGTTGCACGCACCAGACCCCGCTCACCGGTGCTGATACGGCACCGTCGCCCTCCTGTGACCTGATCGGCCGGACAGGTCCTAGGGGTGTCGCCGAGCGCCTTCTCCCGGGCCTCCCCCGCCTTCACTTCGCGAGAGAAGTGCGGGCGACGGGGAAGGCTGAGCTGTATGACCGACAAACTCACCGTCAGTGTCCTCGGCACCGGGATCATGGGGGCCGCCATGGCCCGTAACCTCGCCCGGGCCAGGCTCGGCGTCCGCGTCTGGAACCGCAGCCGCGCCAAGGCCGAGCCGCTGGCCGCCGACGGCGCGCACGTCGCGGACACCCCGGAGGAGGCCGTACGGGGCGCTGATGTCGTCCTGACCATGCTCCACGACGGCCCGGCCGCCCTCGACGTCATGCGCCGGGCGGCACCCGGGCTGCACGCGGGGGCCGTGTGGGTGCAGTCCACGACCGCCGGGACCGAGGCACTCGGCGAGCTCGCCGAGTTCGCCGGCGCGCACGGGCTCGTGTTCTTCGACGCGCCCGTCCTCGGAACCCGCGCGCCCGCCGAGGCCGGGCAGCTCACCGTGCTCGCCGCCGGTCCGAGCGCCGCCCGCGACACCGTGATCCCCGTCTTCGACGCCGTCGGCGCCCGTACCGTGTGGACCGGCGAGGACGGCTCGGCGGGCAGCGCCACCCGGCTCAAGCTCGTCGCCAACAGCTGGGTCCTCGCCGCCACGGCCGCGACCGGGGAAGTGCTCGCCCTGGCCAAGGGCCTCGGCGTGGACCCGGAGGACTTCTTCGGCCTCATCGCGGACGGCCCGCTCGATATGGGCTATCTGCGCGCCAAGGCCTCCCTCGTCCTGGAGGACCGGCTGTCCCCGGCCAGCTTCGCCGTCACGACCGCCGAGAAGGACGCCCGCCTGATCGTGCGGGCGGGGCAGCGGCACGGCGTGCGGCTGGACGTGGCCGAGGCCGCAGCCGAGCGGTTCGGCCGCGCCGGCGCCCTCGGCCACGGGGACGAGGACATGGCCGCCGCGTACTTCGCGAGCTTCGAGGAGGGGAAGCCCCCCTCCTCGTAGACCCGTCGCCCCGTCAGCCTCCTCGTAGACCCGTCGCCCCGTAGACCCGTAGACGCGTGGACCCCGTCCGCCTCAGCGGGCGTTGTCCGTGTTCCCGTGCTGTGTCTGGGCCGGGATCGGGCCCGCCCGGTCCAGCAGGCCCGTGCGGGCCGCGAGCGCCGCCGCTTCGAGGCGCGAGCCCACGCCCAGTTTCATCAGGACCCGCTGGACATGGGTGCGGGCCGTGGACGGGGCGATGCCCATACCGGCCGCGATGAGCCGGGTGTCCTCGCCGTCGGCGACCCGTACCAGGACCTCCACCTCGCGGGGCGTGAGCATCTGGAGCAGCCGCTGGCCCTCGTCGTCGGGCTGGGCGGCGGGGTTGAGCAGTTCGCTGAACGCGCCCTGGAGCAGTTGCGGGGCCACGGCCGCCTCGCCCGCCCTCGCCTTCATGATCGCGCGCTCGACACCCTCGATGCGCTCGTCATGGCGTACGTAGCCGGAGGCGCCGGCGGCGAACGCGGCGGCGATCCCCCGCGGGTTCGGCACCGGTCCGAGCACCAGGACCGCCACCTGCGGGCGCTCCCGTTTGATCCGCACCACCGGGTCGAAGATCCCCGGCTCGGCGGGCGTCGCCGTGCCCATCAGGCACACCTCGGGCGCCCGTGTGATCACCAGCTCCGCCGCCCCCGCGGCGGGCGCCGCCGCGGCGAGCACCCGGTGCCCGCGCAGCTTCAGTGCCGAGGCCAACGCCTCGGCGAGCAGTCGGTGGTCATCGACCACCATGAGCCGGACTCCCATCAGGCAACCCCCCAGTCCCCCCAAGCATCCCCACTGGTTCCCCGTGGATTAGGAGCCCCCCGGCTCTCCATCCCCCGGAAGCTACACGCTTGTTCGACGTCGCGCTTCCCCTACTGGAGAGAAGTGCCCCGGAATATCGAAATCCCACCCAATAGGAAGTGATGCGGAGTACGCGTACGGCCCCGCCCCTGAACAGGGACGGGGCCGTACACGGTGTTTCGGCCCGGACAAATCAATCCGGAGAAACGATCACCGCATTCTTTCGAAGATGATCACTTTGCTTCACCCGAAAGGTGACGGTTACTTCGTTCCGAAGGCGATCGTCAGGTACGCCTTGTCCGTCGCGGAGGTCGGCTTGGACGCGTAGGTCTGGGACATGTACAGCCGTCCGTCGCCGTAGAGGATCTCGGCGTAGTCCGGGAGCATGCTCGCCTCCGCGTCGCGCGTCGACTGGGTGGCCGGGTTCTCCATCAGCTTCGTCTCCTTGAAGGAGGTTCCGTCGATGGAGACGATCTGCCCGCCCTTGTCGTACGGCGGCCGCTTGTACGCGATGAGGCTGGTGCCGTCCATGCGCAGCGGGGTGATGCTGTAGCCGTCGCCCGCGTCGGCGCGCTGGCCCGTCTGCTTACCGGTGGCCAGGTCGAACGCGACGATCTCGTTGGTCCGGCTGTAGTCGCCGGCGCCCTCGTGCTCCTCCGTCGGGACGTACAGCTTGTCGTTGCCGACGGCGAGCGACTTGCAGAACTCGATCCGGGTGATGCCGTCGCACTTGGCCGCGTACGTCTCGCCGGGTGCCGAGATCTTCGCCCGCAGCTTGCCGGTCTTGTTGTCGATGGAGAAGAAGTCCGAGATGCCGCTGCCGTCACCGGCGGTGTCGCCGACGTCGGCCGCCACGACCAGCGGGTCGGTGGAGACGACGCTGGCGTAGTCGATACCGGGCGACATCTTGTACTCGGAGATCACCTTCCCGGACTTCGGGTCGATGGTCTGGATGTGCAGCTGGCGCGTACTGCCGTACTCGCCGCACTTGCGGACCGCGACCAGCTTCTCGCCGCCGCCGTAGCCGGAGTCGTAGCAGCTGTCGCCCGTCTTCGGCGCCCACAGAACCTTGCCGGTGGAGATGTCGAACGCTCCGCCGCCGCCCGTGCTGCCCGCGGCGACCGTGTTCCCGCTGATCGTCACGTTGTCGAGGTTGATCGACTGGTCACCGGACTTGATCGTCCGGGTCCAGAGTTTCGCGCCCGCGTCGAGGTCGACGGCGGCGAGCTGGGTGCATCCGTGCGAGGGCTGCGTCTTGGTGGGCATGGCCGGCTCGTAGATGATCGCCGAGCGGTTGGCGTCCGTGGTGTGCCGGCTGGCCTGACACACCGGGCCGGGAAGCTTGAGCGTCCAGGTCTTGGCGCCGGTGTCCGGGTCGTAGCCGTTGATCTCGGCGTTGCCGGTCTTGGCGTACACCTTGTCGGTGAGCCAGGAGCCGGCCGTCTGCACGCTCGTGATGCCCTTGGGCACGGCCGGCGCGGGGAGCTGGAACAGCAGCGCGGAGTTGGTGTTCGCCGGCACCTTCTCCCCGCCGTTGCCGCCCTTGTCGTCGCCGCCCTTGTCGTCGCCCTTGCCGCCGGTGGTGCCGCTCGTCGCCCCGGTGTTGTGCGGGTCGTCCTTGCCGGAGCGCTGCGAGTACAGGAAACCGCCGCCGACGATCAGCGCGACGGCCACCACGGCCGCCACGATGATGAGCAGCTGGCTGTTGATCCTGCGCCCGCCGCCTGCCTGCTGGGCCTGCGGCTGCATCGGCATGGTCGGCGGCTGCGGGTAGCCGTAGCCGTACGGAGCCTGCGGCTGGCCGGGAGCGCCGTACGGGGCCTGCGGCTGGCCCGGGTAGCCGTAGCCCGGCTGGCCCGGGGGCGGCGTCTGCGGATAGCCGTACGGCTGCTGCGGAGCGGCGGGCGGGGGCGTCTGGGGATAGCCGTAGCCCGGGCCGGCGGGGGGCGGCGGGGGCGGGGTCGGCGGGCCGAATCCGCCCGCGGGCGGGTCCTGCGGAGCACCGAAGCCCTGCGCGGGCGGGTCCTGCGGGACGCCGAAACCCTGCGCCGGCGGATCCTGCGGGGCGCCGAAACCCTGCGGGGGCGCGTCCTGTGGAGCGCCGGGACCGCCGGGCTCGGGGTCTCCGCCGCTCGGACTCTGCGGAGTGCCCGGAGCGGGTTCCTGCGGTGCGCCGAAACCCTTCGGGGGTTCGTTCGGCGGCGGGGGCGGCTGGCTCATGACGTGATTACCTCGGAATGCGTCGGGACGGCGGGCCTGTGCGCGCGTACGGGCGCGACGGAACGGGCAGGGGCGTGATCACTTGCCGAAGGCCAGCATCAGCTTCTCCTTCGCCTCGTCATTGCCCGTCAGCCGGGTCGTGGAGATGTAGAAGCGTCCGTCCACGTAGTCGACGGCCTTCGAGTAGAAGCCGGACTCGATGTCCGCGGTGCCCTGCGGGTTCTGGAGCAGTTTCGTGGGCGTGTGGACGGTGCCGCCCGTCGGGATCGACACGACGCGGCCGCCGCCGTCGTAGGACGCCTCGACATAGGCGATGAGCCCGGTGCCGTCCGTCTTCATCGGCATCATCGTCGCGTCCGTCGGGGACTTGACGCGCCACTTCTCCTTGCCGGTCGCGAGGCTGAACGCGACGATCTCGTTGGGGCCGCTCTTCGCCTCGGTCGGCAGATAGAGCGTGTCGGCGTCGGCGACGGCACCGAAGCAGCCCGTCAGGTCGCGGTCGAGGATCGCGAAGCCGCATTCGGGCGCGAGGCCGTCGTCGCTCTTGAGCTGCGAGCGCTCGTCACCGTTGCCCGTCAGCACGGTGATGTTCACCGTCTTCTTCGCGTCGTTGGTCAGGTAGAGCACGACCGGGTCCACGGAATAGGCGCGCCCGACCCGCCAGCCCTTGGGGAACTTCTTCGTCCATCGGACCTTGCCGGTGGCCGGGTCCAGTTCCTGCACCTCGTCGTGCTCGGTGCTGCTGCCGGCCCCGCAGGACGAGACGGCCAGCAGCTTGGGGCCGCCCGCGAATCCCGCCGGGTAGCAGCCGGAGCCGTACTTCTTCTTGTCCCACAGCTTCTTGCCGCTGGTGACGTCGTAGGCCGTGCCCGACATCGAGCGCCCGACCGTCAACGTGTTCCCGGTGACGGACAGTTCGACCGAGAGCGTGCTGTCGAACAGGTCGCCGTCCGCGACCTTCCCGCTCCAGCCCTTGGCGCCGGTGTTCAGGTCGACCTGCTGGAGCTGGTTGCACTTGGCGCTGCTGGCGGCGCTGCTCATGTAGGCGATGACGACCTTGTCGTCGGCGGTCTTCTGCGGGGTGACCGAGCAGATCTTCTGCGGGAAGGTCAGCGCGGGCCAAGTCGGCTTGCCGTCCCCGACGTTGAACGCGAAGAGCTGCTTGTACGCCGACTTCACCGCCGTCTTGCCGGTGATCCACATGCCGGAGGCGTCGGCGCCCGAACCGGGCGCGTCGGGTGCCGACTTGTACCAGAGGACCTTCGCCTCGCCCGCCTTGCGGCCGGCGTTCAGGTCGCCGTCCTCCTCGCCGCCGTCACCGCTGCCGTCGCCGGGGTTGGCCGGATCGTCGGACGCGGACGCCGATGCGGACGGGCTGCCGCTCGCGCTGTGCTCCGCGACGGGCTTCTTGTCGTCACCACCGCCGGTGACGGCCCATACGGTGCCGCCGACGACGAGCAGACCCGCCACCGCGGCGGCGATGACGAGCGCGGGCTTCCCCTTGAACGGGTTCTTCGAGCCACCGCCGGGACCGCCGGGCTGCGGGATGCCGGGCGCGCCCGGGTACGGCGCCTGAGGCGGGTACCCGTACCCCGGCTGCTGCCCGTATCCGTAGGGTCCGGGCCCGCCGTAGGGACCCGGCTGCTGCGGCTGTCCGTACGGGCCCGGCTGGGCGTAGGGGCCGGGCTGCTGCGGGTATCCGTAGCCGGGCTGCGGGGGCCCGGCGGGCGGGATGTTCTGGGGCGCGGGCGCCTGGGGCGGCTGCGCGGGAGGAGGGGGCGTGCCGTGGGGCGGCGGGGGCGTGTTCGGGGGCGTGCCCTGCGAACGCGGGTCCTGCGGAGTGCCCTGCGGCGCACCCTGGGGTGCCCCCTGCGGTGCGCCGAAACCACCCTGCGACCGCGGGTCCGGCGAGGCGTCGGCACCACCTGTCGGCGGCTGGTCCTGCGGTACTCCGAAACCGCCCTGCGGCGGCTGACTCGGCGGCTGACTCATCAGCGCGTCCCCCTCTTCACTGATGTGACCCCTCACCGGCGGCGCCGGGTTCGCGCCTCGCACGGTGGATCTCAGACTGTTCTCAGACCGCTCTTTCTATCACTCTGGGGGGCGCGGGCAGGGGGCCGGTGCGCGCCCTGTTCCCAAGGGAGGACCGGGCTGTGATGCCGCCGTTACGCGCCTTCACGTGCTTTTCACGCCGAGCGACCAGGGTGAGTTCACCACCCCCGGACCGCCGCGACGGGGGCGCCATCGGCAACTCGGGGGCGCCGGGCGGCACTTGCGCGCCCTCCGAGCAAGCCGCGCGCGCCGGGCCGGTCGCGCCGGGCGACCGAGCCGGGCACGCGGCGCCTCCTCCCCGGGAGGCACCGCATGTCAGGGGGCACCGCACCTCAGGGGGCACCGCACGTCAGGAGGCACCGCGGATCGGGCAGGGGGTGGTTTGCCCGCTGGATCAGGCGTCTTCCGCCAGCTCCAGCCAGCGCATCTCCAGTTCCTCCCGCTCGCCCGCCAACTCGCGCAGCTCGGAGTCGAGTCGGGCGACCTTCCCGAAGTCGGTGGCGTTGTCGGCGATCTGGGCGTGCAGCTTGGTCTCCTTCTCGGAGATCTTGTCCAGCTGGCGCTCGATCTTCTGGAGTTCCTTCTTGGCGGCGCGGGCGTCGGCGGCGGAAGCGGCCTTGACGGGGGCGGGGGCGGCGGCGAGCACGGCCGCCGCGGCCACCTCCTCCATCTTCTGGCGCCGCTCCAGGTACTCGTCGATCCCGCGCGGAAGCATCCGCAGGGTGCTGTCGCCGAGGAGCGCGAACACGTTGTCCGTGGTGCGCTCGATGAAGAAGCGGTCGTGGGAGATCACGATCATGGAGCCGGGCCAGCCGTCGAGGAGGTCCTCGAGCTGGGTGAGGGTCTCGATGTCGAGGTCGTTGGTGGGCTCGTCGAGGAAGAGGACGTTGGGCTCGTCCATCAGCAGGCGCAGGAGCTGGAGCCGCCGGCGCTCACCACCGCTGAGGTCGCCGACCGGCGTCCACTGCTTCTCCTTGTTGAAGCCGAACGTCTCGCAGAGCTGCCCCGCGGTCATCTCGCGGCCCTTGCCGAGGTCGACACGGTCGCGGACGGACTGGACGGCCTGGAGGACCCGCCAGGTGGGGTCGAGCTCGGCGACCTCCTGGGAGAGGTAGGCGAGCTTCACCGTCTTGCCGGTGACGATCCGGCCGGCGGCGGGCTGCTTCTCGCCGTCGCTGCGGGCGGCCTCGGCCAGGGCGCGCAGCAGCGAGGTCTTGCCCGCGCCGTTCACGCCGACGAGGCCGACACGGTCACCCGGTCCGAGCTGCCAGGTCAGGTGCTTGAGCAGCACCTTGGGCCCGGCCTGCACGGTGACGTCCTCCAGCTCGAAGACGGTCCTGCCGAGCCGCGTACCGGCGAACTTCATGAGCTCGCTCTTGTCGCGCGGCGGCGGCACATCGGCGATCAGCTCGTTGGCGGCCTCGACGCGGAAGCGCGGCTTGGAGGTACGGGCGGGCGCCCCGCGGCGCAGCCAGGCCAGCTCCTTGCGGACCAGGTTCTGCCGCTTGACCTCCTCGGTCGCGGCGATGCGCTCACGCTCGGCCCGCGCGAACACGTAGTCGGTGTAGCCGCCCTCGTACTCGTACACCGCGCCCTTCTGCACGTCCCACATCTGGGTGCAGACCTGGTCGAGGAACCACCGGTCGTGCGTCACGCACACCAGCGCGGAACGGCGCTCGCGCAGGTGCTTGGCCAGCCAGGCGATGCCCTCGACGTCCAGGTGGTTGGTGGGCTCGTCGAGGACGATCAGGTCCTGCTCCTCGATGAGGAGCTTCGCCAGCGCGATACGGCGCCGCTCGCCGCCGGAGAGCGGGGCGATCACGGTGTCGAGCCCCTGCGGGAACCCGGGCAGGTCGAGACCGCCGAAGAGACCCGTCAGCACGTCCCTGATCTTGGAGTTGCCGGCCCACTCGTGGTCGGCCATGTCCCGGATGACCTCGTGGCGGACGGTGGCCGTGGGGTCGAGCGAGTCGTGCTGGGTGAGCACGCCGACGTTCAGGCCGCCGGAGTGCGTGACGCGGCCGGTGTCGGGCTCCTCCAGCCGGGCCAGCATGCGGATCAGGGTCGTCTTGCCGTCCCCGTTCCGGCCGACCACGCCGATCCGGTCGCCCTCGCTGACGCCGAGGGAGACTCCGTCGAGCAGTGCACGGGTGCCGTACACCTTGCTGACGGACTCGACATTGACCAGGTTGACGGCCATTTCTCTCCTGAACAAGGGGGACGATCGACCCTCAAGGGTAGTCCGCGCGGCGGACGTCCCCCGCCGCGCGTTCCCCGTCCCCTCGGTCGAGCACCGTCGCTCCGGTCAGTCGAGCACCGTCGCTCCGGGCGCCGGGGACCGCGTGACGCGGACCGTCCGGCAGGTGCCCGAGGCGAGAAGCACCTGGCCGATGGTCCGCGCGGACTCCTCGTCCGGCGCGAGGAACGCCGTGGTCGGGCCCGACCCGGAGACGAGCGCGGCGAGCGCGCCGGCCGCGCGGCCTGTCGCGAGGGTGTCGGCGAGGGCGGGGAAGAGGGAGAGGGCCGCGGGCTGGAGGTCGTTGGAGACGGTGCGGGCGAGGGCTCCGGCGTCCCCCTTCGCCAGCGCGTCCAGCAGTTCCTGCGAGGCGACCGGCTCCGGGACGCGTACGCCCTCGTTCATCCGGTCGAACTCCCGGAAGACCGCCGGGGTCGACAGTCCGCGCTCGGCCATCGCGAACACCCAGTGGAAGGTCCCGCCGACCTCCAGGGCACGCAGCTGCTCACCACGCCCGGTACCGAGCGCCGCCCCGCCCACCAGGGAGAACGGCACATCGCTGCCCAATTCGGCGCAGATGTCGAGGAGTTCGTCGCGCGAGGCGTTCGTGCCCCACAGGGTGTCGCAGGCGAGCAGCGCGCCCGCCCCGTCCGCGCTGCCTCCGGCCATGCCGCCGGCGACGGGGATGTCCTTGGCGATGTGGAGATGGACGGCGGGGTCGATGCCGTACCGGCGGGCGAGTTCCAGGGCGGCGCGGGCCGCGAGGTTCGTGCGGTCGAGGGGCACCTGGGCGGCGTCCGGGCCCGCGCAGGTGACACGCAGTTCGTCCGCCGGGGTGACCGTCACCTCGTCGTACAGGCCGACCGCGAGGAAGACGTTGGCCAGGTCGTGGAAGCCGTCGGGGCGTGCGCCGCCGACCGCGAGCTGGACGTTGACCTTGGCAGGGACGCGTACCGTCACCGTCTCCGTCACGGCTGGGTCGACTCCTCGTTCTCGGTGGCGCTCTCGGCGTTCTCGGGGCGGTAGCGGCGCGCGTTCCTCGTGTCCGCGCCGCTCGCCTCGCCGCGGTTCTCCGCGATCCGGACGAACTCCTCGACCGTCAGGGACTCGCCGCGGGCCTGCGGGGAGACACCGGCGGCGACGAGCGCGGCCTCGGCGGCGGCGGCCGAACCGGCCCATCCGGCGAGGGCGGCGCGCAGGGTCTTGCGGCGCTGCGCGAAGGCCGCGTCCACGGCCGCGAACACGTCGTTCTTCCGGACGGTCGTGGAGATCGGCTCGGCACGCCGGGTGAGCGACACGAGACCGCTGTCGACGTTGGGCGCCGGCCAGAAGACGTTGCGTCCGATGGAGCCGGCCCGCTTCACGTCGGCGTACCAGTTCGCCTTCACGGACGGCACGCCGTACACCTTCGAGCCGGGCGGGGCGGCGAGCCGGTCGGCGACCTCCGCCTGGACCATCACGAGGGTGCGCTCGATCGTCGGGAAGGTGTCGAGCATGTGCAGCAGGACGGGCACGGCGACGTTGTACGGGAGGTTCGCGACCAGCGCGGTCGGGGGCGGGCCCGGCAGCTCCCGGACCTGCATGGCGTCCGAGTGCACCAGCGAGAACCGGTCGGCCCGCTGCGGCATGCGGGCCGCGACCGTCGCGGGGAGCGCGCTCGCGAGGACGTCGTCGATCTCCACGGCGACGACCCGGTCCGCCGTCTCCAGCAGACCGAGCGTCAGCGAGCCGAGGCCGGGGCCCACCTCCACGACCACGTCGTCGGGCCGCACCTGCGCGGTCCGCACGATGCGGCGCACCGTGTTGGCGTCGATCACAAAGTTCTGGCCGCGCTGCTTGGTGGGCCGTACGCCGAGGGCTGCCGCGAGTTCGCGGATCTCGGCGGGGCCCAGGAGGGCGTCGGAGGTGGGGCTGGTCACGAGCCAAGGGTACGGGGGGCCGGGCCCCGGCCGTGCAGCCGCGGCCCGGTGGTGCCGGTGTCAGCCGTGCGGCCCCGGCCCGGTGGGCCGATGCCGGCCGTGCGCCCCGGGCCCGGTGGGGCCATGTCAGCTGTGCAGCCGCGGCCCGCAGTGCGGCCAGGGAGTCGTCCCGCGGCGCATGTACAGCTTCTTGGCCCTGCGCGTCTGTTCCGCGGCCGAGGCGTCCTGGGGGTGTCCGGTGCCGCCGAGGGTGTGCCAGGTGCGGGTGTCGAACTGATAGAGGCCGCCGTACGTGCCGGACGGATCGACGGCGCCGGGCCGGCCGCCGGACTCGCACGCGGCGAGGCTCTTCCAGTTCAGGTGGTCGGCGCCGCCGCGGGACGGGGGATGCGGCTTCGTGCCGACCCTGACCAGCCGGTCCTGCGGGTGCCGCACCACCTCGGACCGTTCGAGCCGGGGCCGCTGCTTGACGCCGTTGACGGTGCGCAGGCTGTAGGTGAGGCGCCAAGCCCCGTACCGGCCCGGGTTCTCGACGACCTCGACGCCCTCGAACAGCGAGGCGTCGTCGGCCCGCCGCACCTCGAACGGAATCCGTTCCTCGCGGACCTCCCTGGTCCCGGTGACGCGCAGCACGGTGACCGCCTGCCCGTCCCGCGGAAAGCTCGCGCCCGGTACGGAGGTCATGTCCTGTCCGTGCAGGGTGATCCCGGCCTCCCGCACCGCCTCCGCGACGCTCGCCGCGTTGGTGCGGATCGTCCGGGCCCGGCCGTCGGCCATGATCGTGACGGCGCGTTCGGTCCGTACGTCGAGCGCCAGTCCTTCGGGTCCGATGCGCCGGGAGCGCGAGGCCGACAGGTGGGCGCCCTCGGCGCGCACCCCCAGCTGGCCGAGCGCTCCGTCCACGGTGTGCGCCGTCGTCCACACCCTGCGCCGCTCCCCGTCGACGGTGAGGTGCACCGGACGCCCGTAGCGCACCGCGACCTCGTCCCCGCTGGCGAGGGCGGTGCCGGGGGCCGGCGCGACCATGTCGTGCGCGCCCACCTTCACGCCTTCGTCGGCCAGCAGTTCCGACACGTCGTCCGCGAAGGTGTGCAGCGTGCGCGGTCTGCCGTCGACGCTGAGCTCGATCGCCTTGTCGTTGGCGACGAACGCGGAGGTGCCGCCGGCCAGGAAGGCCACGACCAGGGCCTGCGGAAGCAGCCGCCGCAGGGAATCGGAGCGCTCGGGGATCCGCCTGCGCCGGGCCGCGCGACGCGCCTCGGCCCGGCCGCCCGTTCCCCTCGCGCCGTCCCGACCCCGTACACCGTCCACACCGTCCACACCGTCCACGGGGTTCGTGGTGGCGGCCGGGTCGCCCTGCCGCAGACGCGGCAGGCGGGGCTCGGTCGGCGCGTCGGGCGCCACCGGCACCGTGCGCCCATCCCGCGCGCCGGACGCGCCCTGCACGCCGTACAAGGGGGCTCGGGGCGCTTCCGGCGCCGCGGGCCCGGCAGCGCGGGTCCCGTAGGCCGGGGTCCAGGAAACCGGGGAGACTCCGCCGTACGGCCCGTACCCCGCGTGACCGGAGTACGCCTCCTGCCCGGAGAAGGCCTCACGCCGGCGGTAGCTCTCGTGCCCGGCATACGCCTCGTGACCGGCGTACACCTCACGCCCGGAGTCCGTCGGCACCTCGTGCCCGGCATACGCGTCGTGACCGGACTGCGCCTGGTGACCGGGGTCCGTCGGCAGCTCGTGCTCGCGGTAGGCCTCGTGACCTGTGTACGTCTGATGACCGGGGTGAGGCGGGTGACCGGAGTCCGCCCACGCCTCCTGGCCCCGGTACTCCCCGTGACCGCGGTACCCCTCGTGGTCGGCCCGCGGCACACCGGCGAGGCCGGGCCCGGCGGGCGCGCCGAATGCGCCGGGCGGCCCGGCCGTGCCGAGCGGGTCCGCCGCGGGGGGCGGGCCGGCGGCGGCGCCGGTGACGCCCATGACGACGGTGGTGGCCTCGGGGCCACCGGTCGGTCCGTACGTCTTGTACGGCTCGTACCGCGAGCTGCTCACGACGACACGCTCCAGGGTCCGGATCGGGCGACCAGAACCTAGCGGAGCGACGTCACTCTCCCAAGCAACGCGGCTACGCTGTGTCGCGGCACTTTCTCGCCGAAGACCCCGGCCGGACCGGGAAGAGTCCCCCCGAGGCCGTTATGGGTCAGTAATCGAACGCGCGCGCCGTGTTGGCGGAGATCGAGGTCGCCAGCGTGTCCTCGTCGATCCCCCGTACCGCGGCCATGGCGCGCACCGTGACCGGAATGAGATACGGCGCGTTGGGCCGTCCGCGGTAGGGCGCGGGGGTCAGGAACGGCGCGTCGGTCTCGACGAGGACGAGTTCGAGCGGGGCCACGGCCAGCGCGTCGCGCAGCGGCTGGGCGTTCTTGAAGGTCATGTTCCCGGCGAAGGACATGAAGTAGCCGGCGCGGGCGCAGACCGCGGCCATGTCGGCGTCGCCCGAGTAGCAGTGGAAGACGGTCCGCTCCGGGGCGCCCTCCTCCGCCAGGACGCGCAGGACGTCCGCGTGGGCGTCGCGGTCATGGATGACCAGGGCCTTGCCGTGCCGCTTGGCGATCTCGATGTGGGCGCGGAAGGAGCGCTCCTGCGCCTCCTTGCCCTCGGGCCCGGTGCGGAAGTGGTCGAGGCCGGTCTCGCCGACGCCCTTGACGTGCGGGAGGGCGGCGAGCCGGTCGATCTCCGCGAGCGCCTCGTCCAGGGCGGCCTCGCCGCCCGGCCGGCGGGCGCCCTGCCGGGACCAGCCGTCGGGATCGCCGAGCACGATACGGGGTGCCTCGTTGGGGTGCAGGGCGACGGTGGCGTGGACGGCGTCGTGCGTGGCCGCCGTCTCGGCCGCCCAGCGTGAGCCCTTCACGTCGCAGCCGACCTGCACGACCGTCGTCACGCCGACCGAGGCGGCCTTGGCGAGGGCGTCCTCGACCGTGCCGGACTGCATGTCGAGATGGGTGTGCGAGTCGGCCACGGGAACGCGCAGGGGCTCGGGGAGCGGCGGTGCGGCGTTCTTGTCGGCGGCGGAGGCGGAGGAAGGCATGCCCCGATCCTACGAAGGGGGCATGCACCGCCTCACCTCGCGGGGAGCCGACGGGCGGTCCCGTGCGCGGGTCCCGCCCGGGAAGGTCAGCCCGCCCGGCGGTGCTGGAAGGGGTGCAGCAGGTCCGACAGATGCCAGTGGTGCGGCTCCTTCGGGGCGTCGGAGGCCCCGGCCCGCGCCTCTCCCTCCGGGCCGTCCTCGGGCTGGTGCGGTACCGGCCGGCGGTGGCGGTGCGTCATGGAGTGCATGGAGTCGTGGACGGAGGACACCTGGCCGGCGCGCATGATGCGCACCACGTGGCTGTCGCAGTTCAGGCAGGTGGGCCGGCTGAGCGGCGACGGCACGACCTCGCCGTTCGCCACGTACACCACGAACTCGACGCCTTCCGCGTCGCGGTGGTGCTCGATCTCGTACGACTGTTCCCAGCCGTGCCCGCAGCGCATGCAGGCGAAGGAATACGATTCGTGGACGACGGCCCTCGCCGTGCCGCGATGCCTGTTCTGTTCGGTGACCTGACCGGCGGCGGTACCGTCGGTCCGTCCTGTGGTCTCACTCATGCCGGCTCCTCTTGTCCGCTGGACAAGCACCTCCGTCGGCGGATTTCCCCCTGGATTCCGTCGAGTCGCCGGAGGCGAGGGACGGGTGCGTCCCTTTGTCCAGTGGACGCTTCTCCCGGCGCGAACGCATCCGGCCTGTCGAGTGTTGGAGCCGATTTGGCCTTTCCTTGTCGGAAGGCTCCTGTCACCCGGCCTGATCTTTGCTTTTCACGATAGTCCTTTGCCCTTCTATGGGCCGGTTCGTTCGGCGTTCTTTGCCGCCACGACGGCATCGAAGACGTCCCGCTTGGGAATTCCCGCTTCGGCGGCGACGGCGGCGATGGCCTCCTTGCGCCGCTCCCCCGCCTCCTCGCGCACCCGCACCCGGCGCACCAGCTCGGCGGCGTCCAGTTCCTCGGCCTTCTCGGGGGCACCCTCGACGACGACGGTGATCTCGCCGCGGACGCCCTCGGCGGCCCAGGCGGCCAGCTCGCCGAGCGGGCCGCGCTTGACCTCCTCGTACGTCTTGGTCAGTTCGCGGCAGACGGCGGCGCGGCGCTGGGCGCCGAAGACCTCCGCCATGGCGGCGAGGGTGTCGTCGAGCCGGTGGGGCGCCTCGAAGTAGACGAGCGTGCGGCGTTCCTCGGCGACCTCCCGCAGCCGGGACAGTCGCTCGCCGGCCTTCCTGGGCAGGAAGCCCTCGAAGCAGAAGCGGTCGACGGGCAGGCCGGACAGCGCGAGCGCGGTGAGCACGGCGGAGGGGCCGGGGACGGCGGTGACCTTGATGTCCTTCTCGACCGCGGCCGCGACCAGCCGGTAGCCGGGATCCGACACGGAGGGCATCCCGGCGTCGGTCACGAGCAGGACCCGCGCCCCGCCGACGAGCGCCTCGACGAGTTCGGGAGTCCGGGCGGCCTCGTTCCCCTCGAAGTACGACACGATCCGCCCCGTCGGCTGGACACCGAGGGACTGGGTGAGGCGGCGCAGCCTGCGCGTGTCCTCGGCGGCGACGACATCTGCCCCGGTCAGTTCCGTGGCGAGCCGTGGCGGCGCGTCGGAGATGTCGCCGATGGGGGTGCCTGCCAACACAAGGATTCCTGTCACGGTTCCATCCTCGCAGGGGCGCGGCCCGACAAGCTCATCCGACCGGAAGGGGCCCATGCACGGGACTCCCACAGACCTGTTCCCTACGATGGCGCGGTGACCAGTACCGCGTCCTCCACGGACACCCGGCAGGGCCAGGCCGCAGCGCAGCGGCCGTCGTGGCAGCAGCGGCTGCGCCGATTCGGCTACACGACGCCGCCCAGAAGTGATGTGCGCGACCGGCTCGTACCGCCGTACGCCAAGCCAGGCCCCGGAATCTGGGCCTCGCTCGGGCTGCGCCAGGAGGCCGCCGACCGTTTCAACCGCTGGTCGGGCTGGGTGGGCCCGCTCCTGGTGACCCTGCTCGCCGGGTTGCTGCGGTTCTGGAACCTGGGCAGCCCGAAGGCGGTGATATTCGACGAGACGTATTACGCCAAGGACGCCTGGGCGCTCTTCCACCGCGGCTACGAGGTCAACTGGGCGAAGAACGCCAACGACCTGATCCTCCAGCGCGACGGGCACGTCACGGTCCCCAGCGACGCCGCCTATGTCGTGCACCCGCCGGTCGGCAAGTACGTCATCGGGCTCGGCGAGTGGATGTTCGGCTTCAACCCCTTCGGCTGGCGCTTCATGACGGCGCTGCTCGGCACGCTGTCGGTGCTGCTGCTGTGCCGGATCGGACGCCGGCTGTTCCGCTCGACGTTCCTCGGCTGCCTCGCGGGCACGCTGATGGCGGTGGACGGTCTGCACTTCGTGATGAGCCGCACCTCGCTGCTCGACGGCGTGCTGATGTTCTTCGTGCTGGCGGCCTTCGGCTGTCTGGTCGTGGACCGGGACAAGGCGCGGGCCAGGCTGGCCGCCGCGCTGCCCGCCGACGAGAACGGTTTCGTCCGCCCCGACGCGCACATCGCCGAGACGACCCGGCTGGGCCTGCGGCCCTGGCGCTGGGGGGCGGGCCTGATGCTGGGCCTGGCCATCGGCACCAAGTGGAACGGGCTGTACGTCCTCGCCGCGTTCTGTGTGATGGCGGTCCTGTGGGACGTGGCCTCGCGCAGGGTGGCGGGCGCCCGCCACCCCTACGTGGCATCGCTCCGGCACGACACGGGCCTCGCGTTCCTGGCGACGGTCCCGGTCGCCCTGTCCGTGTACCTGGTCTCGTGGACCGGCTGGATCCTGTCGCCGGACAACGGCAAGGGCGGCTACTTCCGCAACTGGGCCCTGACGGACGGCAGAGGCGGCAACTGGACCTTCCTCCCGGACTGGCTGCGCAGCCTGTGGCACTACGAGCACGAGGTCTACAAGTTCCACGTCGGGCTGTCGTCGCCGCACACCTACCAGTCCAACCCGTGGAGCTGGCTCGTCCTCGGCCGCCCGGTCTCGTACTTCTACGAGTCCCCGCTGCCCGGCAAGGACGGCTGCCCCTCCGACGCCGGCGACAAGTGCGCCCGTGAGGTGCTGGCGCTCGGCACGCCCCTGCTGTGGTGGGCCGCCTGCTTCGCGATCCTGTACGTGCTGTGGCGCTGGGCCTTCCGCCGTGACTGGCGGGCGGGCGCCATCGCCTGCGCCGTCGCGGCCGGCTACCTCCCCTGGTTCATGTACCAGGAGCGCACGATCTTCCTCTTCTACGCCGTCGTCTTCGTCCCGTTCCTGTGCCTCGCCGTGACGATGATGATCGGCGCGATCCTCGGCCCACCGGGCGCCGGAGAACGCCGCCGCGTCATCGGCGCGGCCGGAGCGGGCGTCCTGGTCCTCCTGATCCTCTGGAATTTCATCTACTTCTGGCCCCTGTACACCGGCACCGCCATCCCGATCGAACAGTGGCGGTCCCGGATGTGGCTGGATACGTGGGTCTAGCCGGGCGAACAAACCGAGAGGGCGCGACCGGCGGTCGCGCCCTCTCGGTCGTTGTCGGCCGCCGACGGAGGGGTCCATCGGCCGCTGGGACTAGGTCCTGCGCCTCAGGCGTGCTTCGGGCCTGCCTGGCTAGGGTCGGACCTCATGGAGACCACGGGAATCGTTCGCCGCGAGACGGCGGAGCGTATACGCGACGCTCTGGAGCGGCTCGCCACCGAGCGGGATGTGTGGGTGTCGACGGCTCACCCTGATCACGGGCCGCACCAGGTGCCGCTGTGGTTCCTGTGGGACGGGCGAGCGATGTGGATGTGCACCGGCGCCACTTCCGTGACCGCGCGGAACGTCCGTAAGGAGGCGCGCGTGCGCCTGGCGCTGCCGGACACCTTCGACGTGGTGCTCCTCCAAGGTGAGGCGGAGTGCTTCCCGGACCAAGAGGTGCCCGGAGACGCAGCGGAGGCGTTCGCCGGAAAGTTCGGGTGGGACCCACGCGTGGAAGAGGGTTCCTTCCTGTATGTGCGAGTGGCCCCGAGGACGGTGCGCGCCTGGCGCGGCGAGCCGGAACTGCGCGGGAGAGTCATCATGCGCGACGGAATCTGGCTGGACACGGCATCATCGGCGCCGGCATCCGCCTGACCGTGGCCGGATAGCCGGGGCCAGACCGACCCGGCTGGCCGAAAAGAAACGCATGGATGCATCCGTGAATAACGTTCACGGATGCGTCTCCGTGGTTTGAGCAACAATTCGGCGAAGGTCTGCACCACGAGCCCCGTCCGCACCTACAGTGCGAAGTGAACCGGCTTTTCTGAACGCGTTCAGAAGTTCGGAGGAGGGTTCACGGGGAGGGATTCGCGCAATGCGCAAGGGGGCCAGGGCTGCCGTCATAGGCAGTGTGTTCGCGGTGATGGTGGGCGGCGCCGGGTACGGCGCCTACAACGTGGTGACCGCGGTCAGCGGGGGCGGTGCGACGGGAGACGGCGGGCCCGCCGCGGTGAAGACCGGGCCGCCGAGCGACGCCGAGGTCAAGGAGGCCAGCCGCGCGTTCTTCGCGGCCTGGGAGAAGGGCGACGCGGCCGAGGCGGCCGCGGACACGAACTACGCGTCGAGCGCCGAGGGGCTGCTCGCCGGCTACCGCGACGACGCGCATCTGACCGACGTGAAGATCACGCCGGGCGCCGCGTCCGGTGCGCGGGTGCCGTTCTCCGTCAAGGCGACGGTGTCGTACGACGGGAAGAGCAAGCCGTTCGCGTACGACTCCGAACTGACCGTCGTCCGCGGCGAGACCACCGGGAAGGCCCTGGTCGGCTGGAAGCCGTCCGTCGTCCACCCGGAGCTGAAGGACGGCGACACCCTGGTCACGGGCGAGTCGGCGAGCCCGGCGATCGAGGCCGTGGACCGGAACAACGTTGTCCTGACGAAGGAGAAGTACCCGTCCCTCGGACCGATCCTGGACGCGCTCCGGGAGAAGTACGGCGACACGGCGGGCGGCACCCCCGGTATCGAGCTGTCGATCCGGCACAGCGGCGAGAGCAGCGGCGACACGGCCCTGGTCACTCTCGCCGAGGGACGGGCGGGCAAGGTCCGTACGACACTCAGCGCGAGCGCGCAGGCCGCCGCGGAGAAGGCCGTCACCCAGTTCGCCGAATCCTCCGTGGTGGCCGTCAAACCCAGCACCGGAGAGGTGCTCGCCGTAGCCAACCACCGCGCGGACGGCTTCAACGCGGCCTTCCTCGGCAAACTCGCGCCCGGCTCCACGATGAAGATCATCAGCGCGGCGACCCTCATCGACAACGGCATCACGACGGCCAACGGCCCCGCGCCCTGCCCGCCCGACGCGGCCTGGCAGAGCCAGACCTTCCACAACCTCAAGGGCATGCAGCCGCAGCTGAACGCCACGCTCTCCGACAGCTTCGCACGCTCGTGCAACACCGCTTTCGTGAAGTACGCGGACGCGGTGAAGGTCGACTCCCTCACCAACGAGGCCCAGCAGCGCTTCGGACTCGGTCAGAACAACTGGAAGACCGGCATCGATTCCTTCGACGGCTCCGTGCCCGCCTCCGGCGGCCCGGACACGGCGGCCAACATGATCGGCCAGGGCCAGGTCCAGATGAGCCCGCTGAACATGGCGTCGGTGACCGCCACCGCGATGACGGGCGTCTTCCGGCAGCCGGTCATCGTGCCGCGCTCCCTCGACGACCGTGAACTGGCCACCGCGAAGGGCCTGTCCAGCGCTACGGTCGCGCAGCTCCGCGCGATGATGAACCGCACGGCCGTCAGCGGCACCGCGGCCCCGGTGATGAGCGCACTCGGCGGCAGCATCGGAGCCAAGACCGGCTCCGCCGAGGTCGACGGCCAGGCCAAGTCCAACAGCTGGTTCACCGGATACCGCAACGACATGGCGGCCGCCGCCATGACGCAGGAGGGCGGTCACGGCGGTCAAGCGGCCGGCCCGATCGTCGCAGCTGTGCTACGAACGGGCGGCTGAAGTCGCTCCGCACAGAACGGGACCCTAGGGTGGTGCTTCTCGTTGAGGAGCGAGAGGCACGGGGGCATCACGGAGCATCACGGGGCACCAGGGGACGGCGGAGGAAACAGGGCTGTGGGCAAGAGAAGGCGCGTCGCCGAGCGACGGAAGACGAAGCAGCCCGCCGTACTCGGCGGGGTGATCGCCGTGGCCGTCGTCGGCGGGGCGCTGGGTGCCTACAGCCTCTACGGAAGCGGGGCGTCGGCCGACGAGGGGACCACGGCCACCACCCGCAAGGCCGTCAAGACGGGCCCGCTGTCGGCCGCCGAGGTCACCATGGCGTCCACCGCCTTCCTGAACGCCTGGCAGAGCGGCGATGTCACCGCGGCGGCCGCGGCGACCGACGACTCGGCCGCCGCCACGACCACGCTGACCGGCTTCGGCAAGGACGCCCACGTCAGCGACGTGACCCTGACCGGCGGCAAGCGCTCGGGCGCCGACGTCCCCTTCACCGTCAAGGCCAAGGTCACCTACAAGGGCATGACCAAGCCCCTGTCGTACTCCTCGAAACTGACGGTCGTGCGGGGGGCCAAGGACGGCGTAGCGCTGGTCGGCTGGAAGCCGTCCGTGGTCCACCCGGACCTCCAGGACGGCGACCGGCTGGTGACCGGTGAGGCCGGGGCACCGCCGGTCACCGCCATCGACCGCCACGGCGGTGAGCTGACCGCCGCCAAGTACCCCTCCCTCGGCACCGTCCTCGACGGGCTGCGCGAGAAGTACGGCAAGACGGCCGGCGGCAAGGCGGGCATAGAGCTGCGCGTGGTCCGCAAGGCCGCGGCCAAGGGCGCCCAGAAGACCCCCGACAAGACCCTGCTGACGCTCAGCGCGGGCACGCCGGGCAAGGTCCAGACGACGCTCAGCCCGACCCTCCAGGCGGAGGCCGAGCGTCTGGTGGCCGCCAAGCCCAAGGCGTCGGTGGTGCTGATGCGGCCCTCGACCGGTGAGATCCTCGCCGTCGCGAACACCGGCCACGGCTTCAACACCGCCTTCCAGGGCTCCCTAGCGCCCGGCTCCACGATGAAGGTCATCACGGCGTCGATGCTCTTCGAGAAGGGGCTCGCCTCCCCCGACAAGTCGCATCCCTGCCCCAAGACGGTGACGTACGGCGGCTGGAAGTTCCACAACGACGACGACTTCGAGATCAAGAACGGCACGTTCAAGGCGAGCTTCGCGCGGTCCTGCAACACGGCCTTCATCTCCCAGGCCAAGAAGCTGAAGGACGACGACCTGACCAAGCAGGCCCAGCAGGTCTTCGGCCTGGGCCTGAACAACTGGGCCATCGGGGTGCCGTCGGCGGACGGCTCGGTGCCGGTGCAGAGCGCCGCGCAGATGGCCGCCGAGCTGATGGGCCAGGGCGGGGTCCGCATGAACCCGCTGAACATGGCGTCCGTCGCCTCCACGGTCCAGTCCGGCACCTTCCACCAGCCGTACCTGGTCGCCCCGTCGGTCGACCACCGCACGCTGGCCAAGGCCTCCCGCACGATGTCCGCGACGACGCTCGCCCAGCTCCGCGAGGTCATGCAGTACACGGCCGCCGCCGGCACCGCCGCCGAGGCCATGGCCGGACTCGGCCCCGACTACGGTGCCAAGACCGGCTCCGCCGAGGTCGACAACCAGAAGCAGCCCAACGGCTGGTTCACCGCGTGGAAGGGCGACCTGGCGGGAGCCGGCGTCGTCCAGCAGGGCGGCCACGGCGGCAGCACGGCGGGCCCGATCGTGGCAGCCCTCCTGAAGGCGGGAAGCGGCGGCTGACACCCGCTCTCCGGCTCCGGGAAGCGCTCCCGGCCCCGCGGATCCGCCCGGGGCAGGGGCCGCGCCGGCCCGGGGATGCAACTGTCCAGGAGCAGACGGAAGTCGGAGAGCGCGTCGATGTCAGTGGGGCCTTCTACGCTCCGCGCATGACGTTCTCGCTTCCCGTAGGCCTGCCGTCCGGCCGCGGCGTGCCCGTCGGCTCACCGGTCATGTGGTACGCCGACAAGATGCCGTACGCCCCGCTGCTGGACGCGTGGACCCGCGCCCAGCGGCAGCAGGACACCACCGGCCTGCGCCCGATCCTCTGCTACGCGGACGACGACCACCCGCGCTCCCTCGACCTCGCCGAGATAGATGCCGTCGACCTCGGACCCGCGATGGAGCAGGCGTGGCACGACGACCGTCGGCGCCGGCTCGCGTGGCGGGCCGAGCCCTCCGCTCCACCGGCGATCCCCGAGGACCTCGCGGAGTTCATCGAGCCCTGGGAGGACGACCCGGGTCCGCCGTTCGACCGGTGGCCGGGCCTGGCCCCCGCCACCCTCTCCTCGGGCGTCGACCCCGACGAGGCCGCCAGGGCGGTCTTCACCCGCCTCCTGAACGAGGCGGGGGGAATGTCACTCGGCCTCGTGCGGGCCGCGCGGAGCGCCGACATCCCCGCCGTCATCGGCTGGCGCGCGGAAGCGCCCCTCCCCCTGCTCTGCGCGCTGCTGCGGAGCTGGGAGGACCGTTTCGGGGCGCGTGTCCTGGCCGCGATCGGATCGACGCTGTACGTCTCCGTCGCGAACCCGCCGCGCGACCGGCGGCAGGCCGACCACATCGCCCTCGAACACCTTCTGACCACGGCCGACAACATCGTCGACGACCCTCCGACACCGTTCCCCGAGTACGCGGCGTCACTCGTCGACGCCCCGCTGTGGAGCTTCTGGTGGGACTGAGGCCGCAGGCCCGGCAACCTGTCGGGGACCCGGTCGCGTGCGCCGTGCACCGGCCACTAGCGTGCGGTACATGAACGTCACCGATGAGAACGCCGGCGAGGGCCAGTCCTCCGTCGAGAACGACACCGACCCCCGTTTCGCCGAGGCTCTGCGGGAGCTGGGCCTCGGCGAGGTGATCGCACGTGTCCGGCGCTTCCCCGCCACGGCCCGCACGACCCCCGAGGCAGCCGCGGCGATCGGCTGCGAACCCAGCCAGATCTGCAAGTCGCTGTTCTTCGCGGCGGACGGGGCTCCGGTGCTGGTGCTGCTGGACGGCTCGGCGCACGTCGGCATGGAGCTCGTGCGGCGGCAACTGGGCGCCGAGAAGATCACCCGTGCGGGGGCACACCTCGTGCGGGAGTCGACCGGGTACGGGACCGGCGCGGTGCCGCCCTTCGGACACCGTACGAGGATCCGTGTGCTGGTCGACCGTTCGGTGCTCGGCCACGACACGGTGTGGGCCTCGGCGGGCACCCCGTTCACCGTCTTCCCCATGGACCCGCGGAGCCTGATCGCGCACGCGGGCGGCACACTGGTGGACGTGCGCGAGCCGATGGCGTGACGCCGCTCGTCGCCGCGGCCATCACCTTCGACGGCCGCCTCTCAGCGGCCCGTCGGTAGCCCCAACCACCCTCGGTTGCACGGCTCGTTCGACAGCCCCCGCCTCGGCATCACCCTGCCGCCGAAGATCAGAACAACGAGCCAATAGTCCGCAGCCCTAACTCTCGCTCCAGGTCATTGGGTTGACGCGACGGTGTGCCGGCCGGGCCCTCGTCCGCAGCGCGTCCATACCGTATGCCGAACAGCAAAGCCTCTTTCTGTGGCGCCAGTTGGCGTCAACTCCGGGCCCGGCCCCTCCTCCGTACACGATGGCCTCCGCGCTCCGACCACCCGGCGCTACTGCTAGTGTTCATCCGGTCACGCTAGGCAACTAGCTATCACGTGTAAGCAATGGAGAACCGAGGGTTCCATGCGTAAGTTTCAGCAGGTCGTGATCGCAGCAGTGGCGGCGGCCGGTGGCCTGTCCGCCATCGGTGCCGGAACAGCTGTCGCCGACACCCATGACAACGGACCGCGGGCGGTGGACCTTTACCGCCCCTACCAGGAGTGCAGCCCGCAGACGGTGTCGGAGAACGACATCCCGATCGGAGTGCTCGGCCTGGGTCAGACCCGGGACACCGCCTGCGGCCAGCACAACCGCGCCTTCAACGGCTGAGGTCAGCGACGTCAGCATCGCGACGATCGGCACGGGATCCCTTCGGGTTAACCCGAAGGGATCGAATGCCGGCAGCCGGCCGCCTTGATCTCAGTGCGAGCCGGCCAGGGCTGGTGAAGCCCAGAGGGGACGGCCGCTCAGGTCGGCTATGCCCCGCACGTTCCCCCAACCAGCGGCCCCATCCGCCTGTCAGGCCAACTGTCCAGCCGACGCGGAAAGTTGGAAAAGGCTCAGTGCCGCAGACCGCACCTGCGGCGCGGCCGATCCCGAGGGAGCGGCGCCCGGGGCGCCCGTACTAAGGACACGCATCACATGTTCAGCGCGAAGAAGATCGCGGCCCTCTCGGGGCTCATCGGCGGGCTCGCCGTGACGTCCATGGGCATGACGTACGCACACGCCGCGGGAGACCCGGCATCTTGCACTCGGAACCCCCAAGGGGACGTCATCTGTGTGCAGCACATCGAAGGCAGGACCGCCGGGCGCGACGCCATTCCTCATCAGGAAACCTGTATGCCGGTGCAGGCCGTGACGCTGCCCGCTCCCACGGGCAACGGCACCACACAACTCGGCCCTCGGGTGACCTGTTCACCTGCCACGTCTGGAGCACCTCGACCGATCGAAGGAAAGCGGGAACTGCCCGACCTCCTCCCCTGAGGAATACGACGGCTGAACCCCGCCCTATGGCGCCATTGACGCTTTACCCCATACGGGGCTCCGGGGCGACATGGGGCGTAAATCCTCGATTGATTACACCTGGCGTGCAAACGTTTACGTTAAGTGGTCATTCCGGGCGGTATGCCTGGATCAGGAAAGGGTCATCTATGCGTAAGTTCCAGCGCGCCATGGTCGTAGCGGCGGCCGTAGCGGGACTGTCCGCCCTCGGCGTCGGCATCAGCTTCGCCGACGGTAACGGCAGCGTGCCTGTACCGGTCACCGCCGTCGCCAACACGTCTGCCAACGCCGTAGCCGTCGGGGGTGGCTACTACCTCCAGCCGCAGGAGCAGGTCCAGCCGCAGGAGCAGAAGCTGGCGCAGGAGCAGGCTCAGCCGCAGGTCCAGCCCCAGGAGCAGGCCCAGCCTCAGGAGCAGGCTCAGCCCCAGGTCCAGCCGCAGGAGCAGGCCCAGCCGCAGGTCCAGCCCCAAGAGCAGGCCCAGCTGCAGGAGCAGGCCCAGCCGCAGGAGCAGGCCCAGCCGCAGGAGCAGGTCCAGCCCCAGGTCCAGCCCCAGGAGCAGGCTCAGCCGCAGGTCCAGCCCCAGGAGCAGGCTCAGCCGCAGGTCCAGCCCCAGGAGCAGGCCCAGCCGCAGGAGCAGGCTCAGCCGCAGATCCAGGAGCAGGCCCAGGAGCAGGGGCAGCCTCAGGAGCAGACCCAGCCGCAGGAGCAGGAGCAGGGTGACAACGGCTAAGTGCCAGAGCTCCGAGTGAAGGCCCGCCGCGGCCTCACTCGGCGTCGGGGATACGGACCGAGCGGTGCGCCGAGTGATATCCCGTGGTGCAGGTAGCCCGGACGCCGAGTTCGCGTCCGGGCTACATCCATCCTGCCGGCGGACAAGGATTTTAATTGCCCGACTTTCTCGGCGCGGATAGCGCCGGTCAATAAAGAACTATCTGATTTCTTCACCACAAAGGAATTCAACGGATGCTCTTTTCACAGAAGACTGCGGCCGTCGCAGCATTCGCCGGAAGCCTCGCCGTCATCTGCCTCGGCTCTACAGCACATGCCGGGGTGAACGCAGGCGCCTGCCCCACCGAGCAGAAGGACGTCGTGTGCGTTCAGAAGAATGAGACGTACACCGACAAGGACGGCACGCACGTCATCAACCAGGACCAGCAGTGCTCGACAACAGACCGGCCGAACGTGGTCACCCAGCAGGACCAGCTCACGGGCAGCGCCCCTGCCAAAGTGGGGCCTGTTGTGGAGTGCTCCAACACGGCCAAGCTGCCCAAGGGGTTCAAGAAGCCGCACATCGGCGTCTGAGCACTCACGGAAATGCTGGTCCGGGGAAGGGTTCCCGGACCAGCATTTTCGTTTTCGAAGCGGCTGGTGTCCGACCATCGCGTCCCCTCGGGACGTGCCGTGGTGCAACCACCTCACAGCTACGGCCTTCGCGTCGATCCCGCGCTTCCGTGACGGAGCGCAGGATCAACGCGAAGGCCGCTGCCGTGTTCGGCGTCTCAGCCGCCAAACGTGTTGCTGCAGCCCGCGGTCGAGCCCAGTGACGTCTTCTGACCCCCCGGGTTGCCCTCTCCGCCCAGCAGGTTGCCGCCCAGCCCGTTGCCGATGCCGACCTGACCGAGGACATCGAGGTTCAGGTCGTGCGACTGACAGGTGCTGTGCTGCGAGACCTTGAGGCTGTCGCCCCTGTCCCAGCCCTGATCCGCGTGGGCGACGCTCGCGCCCAGAAGACCGACGTTTCCGAGGACGGCCATCAGGACAGCGGCCGTACGGAGCTTGCGCATGCCATCTCCAGAAGAAGTGAGGTGAATACGATCCGCGAGGGATCGCCTCTATGTGACGCGAAGAATTCAAGGACGCCAGAACGGAGTGCCCGGAAGGGGCCAGCGCAACGCCGTACCGCCTCGGAAGTGTTTTGGCGCACGAGAAGGTCCCGGCACTTTGCCTGAGGCCCAGTGCCGGGACCGTTCTGGTTAAGCGTTTTTACGCCTGAGGGGACTTCAGAAGGCGCTGTTGTTACAGCCCATGGTGGAGCCGAGCGAGGTGGACTGGGCGCCCGGGTTGCCTTCGCCGTTGAGGGCGTTGCCCAGCAGGCCGTTCAGCACGCCGACCTGGCCGAGGACGTCGAGGTTCAGGTCGTGCGACTTGCAGTTGGAGCTCTGCGTGACGCTGAACTGGTCGCCGCCGCCCTCGCCGTGACCGCCGGCGTAGGCCGTACCGCCTACGAGTCCGATGCTGCCGATGGCAGCGACCAGGACGGCAACGTTGCGAAGCTTGCGCATTTTATCTCCGTGTGGGGGTGAGTTTTTGCGATCTGTGGGTAGATCGCGGTTACAGGGCAGAACATTAGCGACAAATGCCTTGAACTGGGCAACGACACGCTGGCTTTATGTCGCAAAGAAAGCACCGAAATCCGTATCGCATGGCGAGCCGAGCCGGTTCGTCCGCCGCCCGAACCCGGTATCGACGCGGTTGTCCGTCAGTGCTGCTGCACGTTGGCGAAAGAATTCGTCTGGCTGTTGGCCTGGGTGCACTCGACGCCCCGGGTCTGGGACGAGCCGAGCAGGGCGATCGGGACGTTCGCGTCGAGCAGGGTCTGCGGGCTGCACTCCTGGTACGGACGGAACAGGTTGGCCTGCCCCGCCGAAGCACCCTGCTGCTGCCGCGGCGCTTCAGGAGAGATCCGCGGGCTGAGCTGCGGATTCAGCTGCGGGCTGACCTGCGGGGCAACCTGAGTGCCACGCGCCGGTGCCAGCTGTTGCGGAGCCGGCGAGCCATAGGTCTGCGCGGTCGCCTGAGCGGAGGACGCCGATGCTGCCTGGGCGTCGGGCTGCGAAACCGGGTGCGGTGCAACGCCGTTGGGTGCGGACGGGGTGACGGCGAAGCTTGAGCCGGCGCCGACGCCGGCCAGGCCGCCGGCTGTTGCGGCGACGAGCGCGATCTTGTGAAGCATACGCATGAGTTTCCTCGGCTCTTCAATTGACCTGTGCACGGAAGCTGATGTGCCGATGCGGCAGCGCAGTCTTCGCTGTCCTCGCTGCTCCATTCGGCCGCGATGGGCCATCCCTATCGCCCCGTGGGGAACGAAAAAAACACGGGCTCGAAACGGGTGCGGGGGTGTGGTCACCCATTCGGTGCGGCGTGCGAGCCGTGACGCCCGGGCCGGCAGACGGCAAATGGGTGACGGCCCGTCGAGTGCCGTGACCACGGCGCCGAAATCTCGTTCCTCGGAGGGGAGGGCAGCGACCGTAAACCTTTGACAGGTAGAGGATCCGCTGCCAGCTCCGATACGAAGTCCGCGTGCTCCTCGAGACAACCGTAGCCTCCGGCACGATGCGAGTGACGCACCAACTGCACGCGTGACCGCATCGAATGCAATGGACTCACATCTCAGGCAACGAAGGGCCGAGGGTTTCATGCGGAAGCTTCACAAGGCCGCGCTCGTCGTCGCGGCGGCCAGCGGTTTGGCCGGCATCGGCGCCAGCGGCAGCTATGCCGACTCACCGGAGGGGCGCCTCAGTACCACCCCGGCATCGGTTCCGGATCAGCCGGCTGCTCCGGCCGCGGCTCCCCAGCCGGCCCCACAGGCCGCTCCGTCAGGTCAACAGCAGACCGGATACGCGTCGGCCTCGGCCTCATCACAGGGAACGGCCCAGGCCTCCAGCACGTCGAACCCGCAACAGGCCGCTCCCGCACGCTTCGTGCAGGCCGCACCCGCACCCGCACAGCCTGCGCAGGCCGCGCCGTCACAGGTCGTGCCCCAGGTCATGCCGCAGGTCATGCCGCAAGTGGCCCCGCAGGTGGCAGTACCCCAGGTACTCGACTCCGAGGCCCCGATGATGGTCGCCCCCCAGGTGAACCCGCAGCTCAACCCTCAGGTGAACCCGCTCGTCGACCCGACGATCACGCCCACGAGCGCACCGGAACTGGCTCCGGTCGCCCTCGGGCAGATCGCGGCCCCTCCCATCGGGCAACTGGGACTTCCCCGACTCGGCTGACGGCCCGCCCCCTGCACATCCGCAGTCCTGACTCAACGGGTCAGATCCCCGCACTTCCTCCAAGGAGTTTCACATGCGCAAGTTGCACAAGGTAGTTCTTCTGAGCGTCCTCCTCGGCAGTGTCGGCTCCTTTGGTGCCAACACCGCTTTCGCGTACGGCGATGAGGGCCACGACACCGACAGCATCGACATCACGCAGGGCGTCGAGTGCCGCTCGCACGACATGAACATCGAGGTGCTCGGCAACGTCGGCGCCCTCACCGGCCTGGCCGGCAACCTGCTGAACGGAGAAGGGGCCGCGGGCGCGCAGAAGAGCCACCTCGGTTCCGAGATGGGCTGCAACAGCCGGGCGCTCTGACCGGCTTCCCCTTACCTGCCTGCCTTGTCGATTTAGCCGGCACCATCCCCGCACCGGGATGCACGGAGGCGGCGTGGACGCATGAAGCGTTCACGCCGCCTCCGTTTTCATGCCCCTTCTCGCCCACCGGGCTGAGCGGACGAACGGGCGGACAGGCACCGGCAGCCCCCTGGGCCCCACCAAACAGGTTCGATGGGGCTCTACAGGCATCCGGGTCAGCGAGTTGGGCGGAAGCGGCGGTACAGGAACGCACCCGCAAGGAGGGACGCGGCGCCGCCCGCGAGGGCCGGCACCGTCAGATCCGCTCCTGTGTGGGCCAGCGTGGACGTCGCCATGTCCGGGGTGTCCGGAACGGCCTCATGCCGGGGGGCCGGGGTTCGTGACACGGGGGGCGTCGGGGCCGAGGGCTTGGGGGCCGGAGTCGTTCGGGGAACGTGCGGGTGAGAGTGGTCACCGCCGTTGACCGACTGGTTGCCGACCGCAGGGTTGCCCACGCCGACCGCGTTGACGCTGTTCCCGGAAACGTTCACCGGCAGATCGACCGGGAGCTGCAGACCGTTGCCTGAGAGCAGCCCGGGCGAGTCCGTGACGCGGCCGTCAGCCGAGGCTCCGCCCGACGTGTCCGATCCGCCGCCGGTTTCCGCACCGTCGGCCTTGGCCGTGTCCTTGTTTTTGCACACGTTGCCCACGGCCGGGTTGAGCAGCCCCACGACGTCCACCGTGTTGCCGCAGAGGTTCAACGCCCCGGACAGTGGAACCTGGATGTTGTTCCCGGAGAGCACCCCGGGCGAATCGGCCGCCGTAGCCCCGGCATCAGCACCGTCGGCTGCGAAGACGGCGGACGCGGGAAAAGCCACGGCCATCGCGCCGGATGCGGCGGCAACAGCGAGCACACGGTTTCGAGTAGCCCGTCTCATAGATATGCACCTTCCTGGCATCACTGCGGGCACTCACCCGCACATCTGCAAACGCTGGAAAAGCAACGGGGTTATGGCGTGCCCCCTTCCAAGTCGCCGTGCCGGACCAAAGGGCCTCAACAAATACCGTCGATCATATGAATGTCGGCCTGGTTTCTCGTTGCTCTTGTCATGACGATCGTGAAGAAGAGACAACCGCGGCCGTAAGACGTATCGCCGGCATCGCGGCAATCCCTACAGGCAGGCACGTAAACGGCCGTTGAATGCGGGGCGATGGATACGTCGCTTTACCGTTCGACGTGCCACACCTTCTGCTGATTTGCGGGCGAAACGACAGACAGCGCTCGCACGCGACTCCACGTTGATCAAGCCTTTGTTTTCCGACAAGGAGACGCCACTGTGCGAATTTCCGATATTCAGCGCTGCGAGGTCCGGCCTGGGCGGCTTGTGGAGTGGGGGTTCAGCCCTGCGACCGTCGCGGCCGCGACGGTGCTGCCGACGGATCCACGGCCGCCGGCGTACATCCAGGAGTCGCACATCAGAACGGCGCGGTCGGTGCGCGAGGGGGGCTTGTTCGTGCCGACCTGGCTCGGTACGGCTTTCGACCTGCCCGGCCGAGTCGACCTCGACGCGCTGGAACAGGCCCTACGCGGCTGGACACTGCGCCACGAGACGCTGCGCAGCGGGTTCACATGGGTGGGCGACGAGATGCAGCGGTTCACTCTCGACCAGGACGATGTCACGCTCTACCGCGAAGTGGTGGGCGACTTCGCCGATGCGGACGTCCTGGCCGAACATTTGCAGGACCGTTTCGACCAGGCGGCAGACGCTCTCGGCTGGCCCAATCTCCTCTACGCGGCGGTCGTCCGCGAAGACTCCACCAGCGTGTATCTGGCATTCGACCACACCAACGTCGACGCCTACTCGCTGCAGCGCATCCCGTACGAGGTGCAGGAGCTGTACACGGCACATGCCGCAGGGCAGCCCCTCGCCGCCGCACCGGTCGCGAGCTACGTGGACTTCTGCGAGCAGGAACGAACGAACGCGAACGCCATCGACGACACACACGCGATCGTCACGCGCTGGCGGGAGTTCATCGGCCGGTGCGACGGAAGGCTTCCGGAGTTCCCTGTCGATCTGGGCCTGCAGCCCGGCGACGGTCTGCCCGTCCAAAAGCTCATGCGCGAGCCGCTCGTCGATGCGGAAGCGGCCGCGGCGTTCGAGACGTACTGCCGGCCCTACGGCGGCAGCCTGGTGGGCGTCCTGGCCGCAACCAGTCTGATCGTCCACGAACTCGGCGGGCAACCGGTCTACCGCGCGGTCGTGCCGTTCCACACCCGGCTGAAGTCCACATGGTCGGACTCCGTGGGCTGGTATGTCGGCGGCGCGCCGATCGAAGTACCCGCGGCACGGGACTTCGACGCCGCGCTCGCCTCGGTCCGGGCCCAGCTGCAGGCCAATCGGTCGTTGGCCCGCATTCCTCTGGCCCGGGTACTACGCCTCCTGGGCGAGGACTTCCGCCCCACATCACCCGACCTGTACTCGATCGTCTCGTATGTGGACGCCCGCCTCACTCCTGGTTCGGCCTGCTGGACCGAACAAAAGGCGTACGGGCTGCTCCGTGTGTCGTACGGCGATCAGGTGTGCGCCTGGGTCAACCGGCTGCACGAGGGACTCTGGATCGCATGCCGCCACCCCGACACGGACATCGCTTCCAAGAACGTACAGCTGTATATCGAGAAGCTTCGAGAGCTGATCGTCTCGGTTTGTCCCGCACCCCTTTCAGCCGTCGCAGGGCGATGATGTCGGGCTGAAGCTGCGGACGGGGGCCGGGTAGGCCGTCACGGCGGGCGGGCGGCTGCCCGACGGTTCGGCGACCGGCCGTGGTCGGGCGGCCTGCCGTGGTCGGGCGGTTACGCGGTGACGGCCGTCCGCACCGCCCGGACCAGCGCCTGGGCCCGTGCGTCCGCCGTCACGCTCTTGCGGAAGCCGTTGGTGACATAGCCGAACGCGATGCCCGACTCGGGGTCGGCGAAACCGAGGGCGCCGCCGCGGCCGGGGTGGCCGAAGGAGCCCGGGGAGAGAAGCGGCGACGCTCCGCCGTGGAGCATGTAGCCGAGGCCGAACCGGGTGCTGACGACGAGGATCCGGTCCGGTCCCGCGGACTGTTCCGTCCGCGCGGCCGCCAGCGTCTCGGGCGTGAACAGCCGGACGCCGTCCACCTCCCCGATCAGCGCGGCGTAGAAGCGGGCGAGGCCGTCGGCGGTGGCGATGCCGTTCGAGGCCGGGAGGACGGCGGAGCGGTAGCCGGGATCGTTCTCGTCGGGCATCGGGGTGATCGCGGCGAAGGCGCGGCGGGTGAGGCTGCCGGGGTCGGCGTAGGCCTCGGAGACCGCTCGCTTGGGGCGGGTCCTGAGGCCGCCCGGCGTGGCCGGTGCCTCGATCTGCGCGACCCGGCCCACCCGGCCGGCCTCCGTCTCCGGAAGCCCGACCCACAGGTCGAGGTCCAGCGGCCCGGCCACCTCGTCCGCGATCCACCGGCCGAGGGTGCGTCCGGTGACGCGCCGGACCAGCTCGCCCGTCAGCCAGCTGTACGTCTGCGCGTGGTACCCGTGCTCGGCTCCCGGCTCCCATACGGGCGTCTGGGCGGCCACCGCCGCGGCCGCGAGGTCGGGGTCGGCGGCCTCGGCGGGGGTGAGCGGACGGTCGAGGACGGGCACACCGGCCCGGTGCGCGAGCAGATGCCGTACGCGCGTGTGCTCCTTGCCGTGCGCCTTGTACTCGGGCCAGTACGCGCCGACCGGCGCGTCCGGGTCGAGCTGTCCCCGCTGGGCGAGCAGCAGGAGTACGGCGGCGGCAACGCCCTTCGTCGCGGAGCGCACGATCTGCGCGGTGCCCCGCTGCCAGGGCTCGGTGCCGTCGACGTCACGGGTGCCGCCCCACAGGTCGACGACCTTGTGCCCGTCGCGGTACACGGCGACGGCGGCGCCCCGGTCCCCCAGGGCCGCGAAGTTGGCCGCGAACGCCTCCCTGACCGGTTCGAAGCCCTCCGCCACTGTGCCGTTCACGTCCACGCCCGCGCTCCCTGTCGCCTCACCGCTGCCGATGATGAGTGCAACACGCGTCCGCGGCCTTCGATTCCTAGGACGTCTAGCCCAGCAGGATCGTGACCTCGATGTTGCCGCGGGTGGCGTTCGAGTAGGGGCAGACCTCGTGCGCCGCGTCCACGAGTTTCGCCGCGACGTCCTCGTCGACGACGGGGAGCGAGACGCTGAGGGCGACCGCCAGTCCGTAGCCGCGCTGCTTGTTGGGGCCGATCCCGACCTTGGCCGCGACCGTGGAACCGGAGAGGTCGAGGCCGGCCCGGCGGCCGACCATGACCAGCGCGTTGTGGAAGCAGGCGCTGAATCCGGCCGCGAACAACTGCTCCGGGTTCGTGCCGTTCCCGTCGCCGCCCAGCGCCGGCGGCATCGCGACCTTCAGTTCGAGCTGCCCGTCCTGACTGGTCACGTAGCCGTTCCGGCCGCCGTGCGCGGTCGCCTCGGCGACATACATGATCTTCGTCGGACGGGTGTCGACAACGGCGCCGTCGGACACGGCAGGCCTCCCCCGGGGCGGGCAACAGAAGGTGGTGCACACATGCATCGTGCACAAGTGCATGGTGCACAAGGTACTGGCCGGTATGGAACACGGAAAGCCTCGGGGTGCCCATTGTCGATCATGTGATCCGGCCCCGGCCTCGGCAGGGGGCCGGTCCCGGTGTCAGCGTCCGCGTGCCGCCGCGTTCTCCGCGCGTTCGGTCAGCCGGCACAGCTCCTCGCGCAGCCGCGTGACGTCGGCCTCGCTCAGACCGGTCGCCGTCAGCAGCGCCTGCGGCACGTCCTCCGCGCGTTCCCTGAGCACTTCGCCGCGCCCGGTCAGCGCGACGCGCACCGAGCGTTCGTCCTGCGCCGAGCGCTCACGGCGTACGAGCCCCGCCGACTCCAGCCGCTTGAGCAGCGGCGACATCGTGCCGTAGTCGAGGTGCAGGGCGGCGCCCAGTTCCTTGACCGTGGTCTCGCCGCGCTCCCACAGGACCAGCAGGACGAGGTACTGCGGGTAGGTGAGGCCGAGTTCCTCCAGCAGAGGGCGGTACGCGGCGGTCACGGCGCGCTGGGCTGCGTACAGGGCGAAGCACAGCTGGTCGTCGAGCAGCAGCGACCCGGCCGGCGGCCCGACGTCCTCTTGTTTCGTCACGCCCCCATTGTCACGGAGCGCGGGTCGAACCCGAAGGGAAGCTCCAGACGATGGGTGCGCATGAGCTCGTCGTCGGAGAGGAGCTCGCCGGTCCCGCCGTCGGCGACGATCACGCCGTCGCCGAGGACGAGGGAGCGGGGGCACAGTTCGAGGGCGTACGGCAGGTCGTGGGTGACCATGAGGACCGTGACGTCCAGCGAGCGCAGGATGTCCGCGAGTTCACGCCGGGAGGCGGGGTCGAGGTTGGAGGAGGGCTCGTCGAGGACGAGGATCTCCGGCTCCATCGCGAGCACCGTCGCGACGGCGACCCGGCGCCGCTGCCCGAAGGACAGGTGGTGCGGAGGGCGGTCGGCGAAGGCTTCCATGCCGACGCGCTCCAGCGCCGTGCGGACGCGGGCCTCCAGCTCGGCGCCCTTCATGCCCGCGGCGGCCGGCCCGAAGGCCACGTCCTCGCGCACGGTCGGCATGAAGAGCTGGTCGTCCGGGTCCTGGAAGACGATGCCGACCCTGCGCCGGATCTCCGCCATGTGCCGCTTGCCGACCGGGAGTCCGGCGACCGTCACCGTTCCGGCGCCGCCGGTCAGGATGCCGTTGAGGTGCAGGACGAGGGTGGTCTTGCCGGCGCCGTTCGGGCCGAGCAGGGCGACGCGCTCGCCGCGTCCGATCCGGAAGTCCACGCCGAACAGGGCCTGGTGTCCGTCCGGGTAGGCGAACGCGAGGCCGGAGACCTCCAGAGAGGGTGCAGCAGACATCACAGCGTCCATCCCAACAGACATACGACAAGGGCGGCGAACGGAAGGACGAGGGCGTACGACCACTGCGCCCGGGACGCGGTCACCTCGTCGATGACGGGCATGGAACCGGCGTACCCGCGGCTCACCATGGCCAGGTGCACGCGTTCCCCGCGTTCGTAGGAGCGGATGAACAGCGCGCCCGCCGACTTCGCGAGCACCCCCCAGTGCCGCACCCCGCTCGC
Source organism: Streptomyces sp. NBC_00659 (assembly GCF_036226925.1). Lineage (NCBI taxonomy): Bacteria > Bacillati > Actinomycetota > Actinomycetes > Kitasatosporales > Streptomycetaceae > Streptomyces > Streptomyces sp. NBC_00659. The sequence goes on from NZ_CP109031.1 coordinate 4,263,799, forward strand.
CGCGAAGCCGCGCGACTCCCGCGCGATCCGCATGCGCCGCATCTCGTCGGTGATGACATCTCCGTAGCGGATCATGAAGGAGGCGATCTGCACGAGGAGCGGCGGGAGCTTCAGCCGCTGGAGTCCGAGGAGCAGTTCACGCAGTCCGGTGGTGGAGGCCAGCAGGACGGAGGCGGCGACGCCGAGGGTGCCCTTGGCGAGGACGTTCCAGGCACCCCACAGGCCGTTGACGCTCAGGGACAGGCCCAGCACGTCCACCCGTTCGCCCTCCGCCACGAAGGGCATCAGCACCGCGAACGCGACGAACGGGATCTCGATCAGGAGCCGCCGCAGGAGGACGCCCGCCGGTACGCGGGCCCGGTGGGCGACCACCGCCAGCAGCACGGCGTACAGCGCGAACGCCCACATCGCCTCGCGCGGGGTGGAGACGACCACGACCACGAAGGCGAGGGTGGCGGCGAGCTTGGTGTGCGGCGGCAGCGCGTGCACGGGCGAGTCCGCGTGCCGGTACAGCTTGTGCGCGTGACCGGCCCCCACCTCAGACGCCTTCCGGCACGGAGGCGGGCGAGGTGTCGGCCGTACGGCGCCTGCGGACCGTCCAGAAGACGCCGGTGCCCGCGACGACGGTGACGCCGACGCCGATCACCCCGGCGAGCCCGCCGGACAGGCGGGCGTCGGAGACGTCCTTGACTCCGTATCCGGCGAGCGGCGAGTCCTCGGAGGCGTGCGCCTTGGCCTTCGCGTCGATGCCCTTGTCCTTGGCGACCTTCTCCAGGCCGTCGGGGCTCGCGGAGGCGTAGAAGCTGACGAATCCGGCGAGGACGAGGGAGGTGACCAGGCCGGTGATCCACACCTTGCGGTGCGAGGAGCGGGCCGCGACGGGGGCGGCGGCCGCGGAGGCGTCGACGAGTTCCCCGTTCACCCGCAGTTTGAGGCGCTGCTGGAGGCCGCGGGCGCCGTACACGAGGTCGGGCCGTACGGCGATGACGGCGCCGACGGTGAGCGCCGTGATCACGGCCTCGCCGATGCCGATGAGGACGTGGACGCCGACCATGGCGGTGGCGACCTTGGAGAGCGCGATGTCGGTGGTACCGCCGACCGCGTAGATGAGGGTGAAGGCGGCCGCGGCGGCCGGGACGGAGAGCAGCGCGGCGACGAAGGACGCGACGGTGACCGAGCGCCGCGTGCGGGGCAGCACCTTCACCAGGCCGCGGAAGACGGCGTACGCGACGACCGTGGTGACGATCGCCATGTCGGTGATGTTCACGCCGAGCGCGGTGAGCCCGCCGTCGGCGAAGAGGATTCCCTGCATGAGCAGGACGACGGAGACGCAGAGGACGCCGGTGAAGGGGCCGACGAGGATCGCGGCCAGGGCGCCGCCGAGCAGATGTCCGCTGGTCCCTGCGGCGACCGGGAAGTTCAGCATCTGCACGGCGAAGATGAAGGCGGCGACCAGGCCGGCGAGCGGCGCGGTCCGTTCGTCGAGTTCACGGCGGGCACCTCGCAGGCTCACGGCGACGGCGCCTGCGGCGACCACGCCTGTGACCGCGGAGACCGGGGCATTGATGAATCCGTCAGGAACGTGCACCGTCCGATGATAATGCCTTGTTGCGAATGACTTGCAAGAGCGGGAACGCGCGAACAGCTTGCGACGGGCAGGCGTACGGGAGCAGTTCGCGGGCGCGGAAGGCGTGGACCGCCCGCGGATGTGACCACCGCGCACATGGACGCGCCGCGACCGGGCAGGCGTTCCCGAAGGAGGGTCACGGACGGCCGGAGAGCGGTTTCCGCCAGATGTGCGACATTGGAATGGTGACGGAATTCACATCTTCCGCATAGGTCACGCAGCGTAAGGAGTCGGTTCATGCACGCCGTCGAGCAGTACGCCCGCGCTCATATCGTGACGGACACCGCCGACTCCCTCGACGACGAACACCGGGCCGTCCCGGTGGCCCTCCGATACGACCCGGAGACGGACCCCCGCCAGGTGCGCATCACGCTGCCCGGCCCCCACGAGTGGACCTTCGCGCGCGAACTCCTGGAACGGGGTCTGCGCGTCCCCGTCAGCAACGGCGACGTACGCATCTGGCCGTGCGGCCGCGTCCAGGCCGTCCTGGAGTTCCACTCGGCGCATGGAGTGGCGGTCGTGCAGCTCGACACGAAGGCGCTCATGCGCTTCCTCCGCCGTACGTACACGGCCGCCACACCCGTGGCGCACTGAGGAACGGCACGTACGTGTCACGTGAGAGACCTCGCCGAGGCGTCGGCGAGGTCTCTCACGTGAACGGTCCGGCCGCAGGAGCCGAAGGTCAGACGCCGACCAGCTTCCGGTCCTCGTCCCCTTCACGTGCCTTGTCGTCGAGCGCGCGCAGGCCCTCGCCCTCGACATCGACGTTCGGCAGCACGCGGTCCAGCCACTTCGGCAGCCACCAGGCCCGCTTGCCGAGCAGCGCGAGCACCGCCGGGACGAGTGCCATCCGTACGACGAACGCGTCGAAGAAGACGGCGATGGCGAGACCGAAGCCGATCATCTTGATCATCGACTCACTGGAGCCGATGAACCCGGAGAACACGGCGATCATGATGACGGCGGCGGCCGTGACGACCCGGGCGCCGTGCTTGAACCCGGTCACGATCGCCTGGGCAGGCTTCTCGCCGTGGACGAAGGCCTCCCGCATCCGCGTCACGAGGAACACCTCGTAGTCCATGGCCAGACCGAAGACGACACCCACCATGAAGATCGGCATCATCGACATGATCGGGCCGGTCTCCTCGACGCCCATCAGGCCGGACAGCCAGCCCCACTGGAACACCGCGACGACCGCGCCGAGGGCCGCCATCACGCTGAGCAGGAAGCCGAGGGCCGCCTTCAGCGGAACGAGGATCGACCGGAACACCACGATCAGCAGCAGGAAGGCGAGGCCGACCACGAGCGCGAGATACGGGATCAGCGCGTCGTTGAGCTTCTGCGAGAAGTCGATGTTCATGGCCGTGGAGCCGGTGACGAGCACCGTGGCGTCCGTCTCGGCCTTGATGTCACCGCCCGCGCCGCGGATGGTGTGGACGAGGTCCTCGGTCGTGACGGAGGACGGCTTCGAGTCGGGGATCACCGTGATCATCGCGGTGTCCCCGGCCTTGTTGGGGGCCGCCGGGCTGACGCTCACGACACCCTTGAGGTCCGCGATCCTGTCGTGCACCGTGCTGAACGCCGTCTTGGGCGCGTCGCTCGCCTTGGCGTCGACGACAACCATCAACGGGCCGTTGAAACCGGGACCGAAGCCCTCGGAGAGCAGGTCGTAGGCGCGGCGCTGGGTGGTGGACGTCGGCTGCGAGCCGTCGTCGGGCAGGCCGAGCTGGAGCGAGGCCGCCGGGACCGCGGCGGCGCCGAGGCCGACCACGCCGAGCAGCAGCACCGCGAGCGGGCGGCGGACGACGAAGCTCGCCCAGCGCGTGCCCATGTTCGGCTTGCCCGCCTTCTTGGCGGCGCGCCCGCCACCGAGGAACCTGCTCTTCTGGCCGGCCGGCTGGACCCTGCGGCCCGCGTATCCGAGCAGCGCCGGGATCATCGTCAGGGCGATGAGGACGGCGATGGCGACGGTGCCCGCCGCCGCGACACCCATCTTCGTGAGCATCGGGATGTTGACGACCGACAGTCCGACCAGCGCGATCACGACGGTCAGTCCCGCGAAGACCACGGCCGAGCCCGCCGTACCGACGGCCCGTCCGGCCGCTTCCTCGCGCTCTCGGCCCTCGGCCAGCTCGGCCCGGTAGCGGGAGACGATGAAGAGGGCGTAGTCGATGCCGACCGCCAGGCCGATCATCATCGCGAGGGTGGACGTGGTGGAGCCGAGGTCGAGCACGCTGGCGAGCGCGGTGATCGTCGAGACGCCGATGCCGACACCGACCAGCGCGGTCAGCAGCGGCAGTCCGGCCGCGATGAGCGAACCGAAGGTGATGACGAGGACGACCGCGGCTATCGCGATGCCGATGACCTCGGAAGAACCGGTCTCGGGCGTCGCCTGGAGCGCGTCACCGCCCACCTCGACGGTCAGCCCGGAGTGCCGCGCGTCCTCCGCGGCCGCCTTCAGGGCGTCCTTCGAGGCGTCCTTCAGCTCCATGCCGGAGACGTCGTACTTCACCGAGGCGTAGGCGATCGTCCCGTCCTTGCTCACGGCGTGGGCCTTGAACGGGTCGGTGACGGAGGTGACCTCGGAACCGGTTCCGAGCACCTTGACGGCCTGCTCGACCGTCGCCTTGTTGTCCTTGTCCGCCATCTTCTCGCCGGCGGGCGCCTTGAAGACGACCCGTGCGGTCGCTCCGTCGGCGCTCATTCCGGGGAAGCGGCTCTCCAGCAGGTCGAAGGCCTTCTGCGCCTCGGTGCCGGGGATCGAGAAGGAGGACGATCCCGCGACGGGCGCAGAGGCGGCGCCGACACCCGCGAGCGTCAGCAGAGCCACCCATATCAGGGCGGCGAAGTGCCGTCGCCGGAAGGCGAGTCGGCCGAGTTTGTAGAGGAATGTGGCCACGAGGGCGTACTCCCGGTCAGGTCGTGGAAGGGCAGGGGCTGGTGTGATCACCCGAGTGGGGGCAGGGGGGATCAGCCCGACGACGTGAGCGGCGCGTCAGGTGCGACTACAGGGATCTGTAGAGGTGGATCACTACAGGGATCCACGGGGGTGGAACAGGGGAAGGGTCAGGAGTGGGACGTCAGGCGCCGAGAGCGGGGAGGACCACGGCGTCGACATACGAATGCAGGAAGGCCTGCGTCGGTGGGAGTTCGTCGATCATGGTGCGGGCCGCGAAGGCGCCGATGAGCATGTGCATCACGTACTCCATCGCGGGGTTGTCCGCTCGGATCTCACCTCGGTCGACACCGCGCTGGAGCACCCGGCGCAGCTCTTCCATCTCCGGCTCGATCAGCCATTCCCGGAACGCCTTCAGCAGATCCGGGTTCCCGTGCGCCGCCATGGCCAGACCCCGCATCAGCGCGGAGTCCTGCTCCATCTGGCAGTCGTCCTGCCGGAGGGCCAGTGCGTGGAAGTCGCCCCGCAGGCTCCCGGTGTCCATGTCGGAGAACTTCAGCGGCTTCTGGTGCCGCAGGGCTTTCACGACGAGCTCGGCCTTGCCGCCCCACTGGCGGTAGAGGGTGGCCTTGCTGGAACGGGTACGGGCCGCGACGGCGTCCATCGTGAGGGCGTCGTAGCCGACCTCGCGAAGCAGGTCGAGCACGGCCGTGTACAGCTCGGCCTCGCGCTCGGGCGTGATCCGACTGCGACGCACCGTTGCGGCTTCAGCCATCCCACTCACCTCTCCCGCTTCGAACGACACGGATTCGTATGCCCTGAACATACCCCCGACGCCAGCGAAACGAAACCGTTTCGTACGTGTGCTGGGTCACGCCGGGGGAGGGGCGCGCCCGGGGGCGGGTTACGGCCGGGGACGGTGTGGGGCGGGAGCAGGTGATGGATGGAGCCGGTGTGGGCGGGAGCCGGGGCGGGCGGGAGCCGGGCGGGGCCCGAGCCGGTGTGGAGCCTGTGCGGGGCCCGAGCCTGTGCGGGGCGCGTGCGGGGCGCGAGCCGGCGTGAGGCCTGTGCGGGGCGCGAGCCGTGCGGGGCGCGTTCGTTTCTGAACGCGCCCCATACGCACCTCCCGCATCCCCGCCTGCGCCCACGTCCCACAACGCGCCCCCGGCGCCACGAGTTGCCGGGGTCACTCCAGCGGAAAAACATGGGGAGGTGAGCCACGAGCACGAGAACGCGACCACGGACGAGAACTCCCCCGGCTATCTGCGTTTCCCGCATCTGAGCGGCGACCGGTTGTGCTTCGTCACGGAGGACGACCTGTGGCTGGCCCCGCTCGACGGCCGCGGACGCGCCTGGCGGCTCACCGTCGACCGCACCAAGGTCGGCCACCCCCGCTTCTCCCCCGACGGCCGGCGCATCGCGTACACGAGTTGGCGGAGCCTCGTCCCGGAGATCCACCTGGCGCCGGTGGACGGCGGACCGGGCCACCGGCTCACCTACTGGGGCAGCGCCGACACCCAGGTGTGCGGCTGGTCCCCCGAAGGCGACATCCTCGCCGTCGCCTCGCACGGCCAGCCCTTCTCCTACTTCACCTGGGCCTACTCCGTCCCCACCGACGGCGACCCCGGCCGCAAACAGCCCTGGGGCCCGGTCTCGGACATCGGCGTCGCCGACATCGAGGGCGAGCGCAAGACCCTGCTGCTCACCGGCACCCCACCGCACGAACCGGCCGCCTGGAAGCGCTACCGGGGCGGGGCCATGGGCCGTATCTGGCTGCACGGCCGGCAACTGGTCGCCGAGCTCGGCGGCCATCTCGCCTGCCCGATGTTCGTCGACGGGCGGATCGCGTTCCTCTCCGACCACGAGGGCATCGGGAACCTCTACTCGTGCTCGTACGAGGGCTCCGACCTGCGCCGGCACACCGACCACGACGCCTTCTACGCCCGGCACGCCTCCTCGGACGGCACCCGGGTCGTCTACCAGTGCGCCGGCGATCTGTGGATCGTCGACAACCTGTCCCCCGAGTCGGTTCCGCGGCGCCTCGACGTCCTGCTGGGCGGTCCGCGCGCGGGACGGCGTACGTACCCGGTACCGGCCGCCCAGCACGTGGACAGCATCTCCGTGGACGAGACGGGCCGGGCCTCCGCCGTCGTCGTACGCGGCAGCCTGTACTGGCTCACCCATCGCGACGGTCCCGCGCGCACCATCGCGGACACCCCGGGCGTACGGGTCCGGCTTCCGGAGATGCTCGGCTCGGGCGGCCAGGTCGCCTATGTCACCGACGCGGAGGGCGAGGACGCTGTCGAGATCGCCTACCTCCCGCGCGCGACCGGCGCCCGCGAGCCGCGCCGCCTCGCCTCCGGCCGGCTGGGCCGCGTCCAGGAGCTGGTGTCGGACCCACAGGGCGAACGTCTCGCCATCGCCTCGAACGACGGACGGCTGCTCCTGCTCGACGCCACGGAGGAACCCGGCGAGGCCGCCGAACTCGGCGGCCTCGATGAGCTGGGTGAATCCGACGAATCCGAGGACTCCGAGGACTCCGGGGACTCCGGGGACTCCGGGAAGTCCGGGAAGTCCGGGAAGAGCGATGAGGCCGAAGGGGCGTGGGCGGAGCCCGGAGCAGGGGCCGAGTCCGAGGACGCTCCGAGAGCGGGGTCCGGCGAGGTCACCGAGCTCATCCGGTCCATCAACGGACCGGTGACGGACCTCGCCTTCTCGCCGGACGGCGCCTGGCTGACCTGGTCGCACCCCGGGATCGGGCGCTCCCTGCGGCAGATCAAGATGGCGCGCATAAAGGACCGTCTGATCGTCGACGTGACCAACGGCCGCTTCGAGGACGAGAATCCGGTGTTCACGCGGGACGGCCGCTATCTCGCCTTCCTGTCCTGGCGCGGCTTCGACCCCGTGTACGACGTGCACACCGGGGACCTGTCCTTCCCCCTCGGCTGCCGCCCCTACCTCGTCCCCCTGTCCTCGGCCACCCCTTCCCCGTTCGCGCTGAACCCGGACGGGCGGCCGGTCGCCGGAGGCCTCGACCCGGTCGAGGACGGGTCCGGCGACGGCACCGCGACGACCGTCGAACTCGAAGGCCTGGAGAGCCGGGTGACCCCCTTCCCGGTCACCGCCTCCAAGTACTCGGCGCTGCGCCCGGTCTCGGGCGGCGGCCTGGTCTGGCTGCGCTGGCCAATCTCCGGCGCACTGGGCGAGACGTTCGCCAACCCCGACGACACGACCGGCCGTCCGACCCTGGAGTTCTTCAACATCACCAAGGCGAAGAAGTCCGAACTCGTCGACCATCTGGACTGGTTCGCCGTGAGCGGCGACGGTTCCCGGCTGGTCGTCGTCGACGAGGGCGACCTGCGCGCAGTCCCCGCCACCGAGTCCGGCGACAGCGACTCCACCGTCTGGATCGATCTGCGCCGCATCCTGCACGAGGTGGACCCGCCCGCCGAGTGGCGCCAGGCGTACGCGGAGGCCGGCCGCATCATCCGCGCCTACTACTGGGACCCGGACATGTGCGGCATCGACTGGGACGCGATCCTGGAGCAGTACCGCCCCCTGGTCGAACGGGTCTCGTCCCCGGACGAGTTCGCGGACCTGCTGCGCGAGGTGCTCGGCGAACTGGCCACCTCGCACGCGTACGTGAGCCCCGCGCGCCGCAACGAGGGCCCGCCCCACTACCAGCGCTGGCAGGGCCTGCTGGGTGCCAACTTCGTCTGCCGTGACGGCCATTGGATGCTCAAGCGCATCCTGCCCGGCGACTCGTCCGACTCCAAGGCGCGTTCACCGCTTGCCGGCACCGGCATCCGCGAGGGCGCGGTCCTCACCCACGTCGACGGGCGTCCGGTGCACCCGGTCACCGGACCGTATCCGCTGCTCGCGGGCGCGGGCGGCACGACGGTGGAGCTGACCTTCACCCCGGCCGAGGGCGAGGGCCGCCCGCGCCGGGTGGCGGTGGTCCCGCTGATCGACGAACGCCCCCTGCGCTACCAGGACTGGGTGGCCAAACGCCGCCAGGTGGTGCGGGAGTTGAGCGGCGGGCACTGCGGCTATCTGCACATCCCGGACATGGGCGGCTCGGGCTGGGCCCAGTTCAACCGCGACCTGCGGATGGAGGTCTCGCGCCCGGCCCTCATCGTCGACGTGCGGGGCAACGCGGGCGGCCACATCAGCGAGCTGGTCGTCGAGAAGCTGACCCGCACGATCCTCGGCTGGGACCTCACCCGCGACGCCCAGCCGGTGTCGTACGCCTCCAACGCCCCGCGCGGTCCGGTGGTGGCCCTGGCCGACGAAGCGACGTCGTCCGACGGCGACATGATCACCGCCGCCTTCAAACTGCTGAAGCTGGGCCCGGTCGTGGGGCAGCGCACCTGGGGCGGAGTCGTCGGCATGACCGGCCGCCATCGTCTCGGCGACGGCACGGTCATCACGGTGCCGATGAACGCCGCCTGGTTCGACGCGTACGGCTGGTCCGTCGAGAACCACGGCGTCGCACCGGACCTGGAGATCCTGCGCACCCCGCTCGACTGGGCGGAGGGCCGCCACGCCCAACTGGACGACGCCATCCAGCTCTCACTCGACCTGCTGCGCGCCCACCCCGCGGCCTCCCCGCCGGACCACTCGGACGTGCCCGACAGAAGAAGGCCGAAGCTCCCCCCTCGACCGGAGTGACCGGACCGACCGAACCGACGAGACTGACCGGACCGACGAGACCGGACTCACCGGACCGGACTGCCGGACTCACCGGAAACGAGCACAAGAATGGGGCGCCCTCCGGGAAGAGGGCGCCCCATTCAGGCCGAGCGGGCCTTTCGATCAGGCGTCGTAGTCCTGGTCGAAGCGGTCCTGAGCCTCCCGCTGAGCTCGCTCCGCTTCCGGCCTCGCGCCGTCACGCGCCGGGGCACTGTCGCGGCCGGCCGGGGCACGGCGGCTCGCCTCGTCCTGCCGGCCCTCGGGGCGCGTCTTCTTCTTGCCCTGCTGCTTCATCCGCTCGGCCTTGTCCTTGAACTGGTCCTGCATGCTCATGAGATTCACTCCTGTTGCGGGTGAGGGATTCGGCCCTCGCCCCCCCTGTGAATGGGGGAAGTCCGGGCCTCGACCAGACTGACACGCAGGAACAGAGCACGCATTTCGGTCAGTCACTCACCGTGAGACACGCCGGTGGGACACACTCCGGAGGCCTCCCGGAGACGCCCGGAGGCGCCCCGGATCCTCCCGGGGCGCCTCCAGCCGGCTTACGGAGTCGTCGACTTCCGTTCCTCCTCGTCGGCCGCCCCGCCGGCACCGACCAGCCCGGTCCGCACACCGCCGAGACGCGGTTCGAACCGCCGCATCTCGCGCTGCCCGACCGACCCGATGACGCCGGGCAGGTACCCCCGGATCCCCTGCATCCCGCGCAGCCACCACTGCGCGTACACATGGCTGGAGCGGCGCTCGATCCCGGCCACGATCCGTTCGACGGCCGGACCCAGCGGATAGGTCTTGTTGGACGGCCACGGCAGCCGCTGCCTCAACTCCCGCATCACCTCGTCCTGATCGGCTCCGCGCACCATGTCGGTGTCGGTCCAGGACAGATACCCGACGCCGACGCGAACGCCCTTGTGGCCGACCTCGGCGCGCAGACTGTGCGCGTACGCCTCCACACCGGACTTGGAAGCGCAGTAGGCCGACATCATGGGGGCGGGAGTCATCGCGGCCAGCGAGGCGATCTGGAGCAGATAGCCCCGGCTCTTCATCAGCGCCGGCAGGAACGCCCGTGCGGTGACCGCCGATCCGATCAGGTTCACCTCGATCACCCGCCGCCAGGCGACGGGGTCGGAGTCCATGAAGGGGCCGCCGCTCGCGACACCGGCGTTCGCGACGACGATGTCCACCTTCCCGAACCGCTCCTCGACCTCCTGGGCGACCCGCGCCATCGCCTCGTGGTCGGTGACGTCGGCGTACCAGTGGTCGCTCTCGCCGGGCAGCCGTTCCGAGACCCGCTTCAGTTCGTCCGCCTCCAGTCCGACCAGCGCGACCTTCGCCCCGCGCGCGGAGAGCTTGCGGGCGAGGAGTTCGCCGACACCGCGCGCCGCCCCCGTGACGACGGCGACCTGCCCTTCCAGGCTCACCCTGCTCATGCGCCCTCCTTGATCTCTGCGATCCGCTCGGCTTCCGCGGTCTTCACGGCGTACGTGGCGACGAGTTCCCTGATGCGGGCCGTCACCAGTTCCGGCGCCTCCACCGGAGTCATGTGCCCGAGGCCCGGCAGCTCGGTGCTGCCGACACAGTTCGGCAGCGCCGCCACGAGGGCGCGCGCGTGCACGACCGGTGTCAGCCGGTCCACGCTGCCCGCGATCACCGCCGTCGGCACCCTCAACTCCCGTACCCCCGCTTCGAGATCGAGGGTGGCGAGCACGGCCGACCACGCGTGGCGCACGGCGCGCGGACAGGCGTGCACGATCCGCGCGCACGCCTCCACCATGACGGGAGACGAACCGGGGCCCATGGTCGCGTACTTGAGGATCCGCCTGGCGACCGGCGTGACGGGCCCGAGCGGCGCGCGCGAGCCGAGCACGGCCCCGGTGAGACGCGTCCGGAGCCGTCCGGCGCGCCATGGCAGCACACGCGCCTCCTCGACCAGTCGCGTGCTCCCCGTGCTGCACAGCAGCGCCGCCGCCGCGTGCTCCTGGAACCGCGGCCGCGCCGAAGCCGCCATCAGCGTCATCCCGCCCATGGAGTGGCCCGCGAGCACGGCCTTCTCCCCCGGCGCGAGGGTGGCCGCGAGCACCGCCTCCAGGTCGTCGGCGAGCGCCTCGGTGCTGCACGCGTCACTCGCGGGACTGCGTCCGTGCCCGCGCTGGTCGTACGCGATGACCTTGTGGTCGGCGGAGAGGTCCCGGATCTGGGCCGCCCAGAAGGCGGTCGAACAGGTCCAGCCGTGGGCGAGGACGACGGCGGGCGCGCCCTCGGGGCCGTGCACCTCGACGTGCAGTCGCGCGCCGTCCGCGGAGTGCGCGATCAGTTCCCGTGCCGGCACGGGAGGCGCGTACACCCCGTGCGCCTCGTGCGTCAGTCGGCTCACGCTCCTGCCTCCACCTTCTTCTTGCGGGTGCTCTTCGTACGCGGTTCGGGCGCGGCCTCCGGCGCTTCTCCCGGTACGGGCCGCGCCGCGCGCAGCACGTCGTACTCCCCCAGATCGACGCGGCGCGTGGCGCCCCGGAACTCGGTCGTCGTACCGGGCCAGACGGTCGTGTTGACGCCGTTGGCGTCGAGGTACCAGCTGGTGCAGCCGCCGGTGTTCCACACCGTGCGCTTCATGCGTTCCTGGACCTTGTGGTTCCAGGCGTCCACGGCGGCGGGGCGGGCATCGAGCGCCACGCGTCCCCCGAGGACGTCCAGTTGCCGTACGAAGTCCGCCATGTAGTTGAGCTGGGACTCGATCATCAGGATCATCGAGGAGTTCCCGAGCCCGGTGTTCGGTCCGATGATCGTCATCCAGTTGGGGAAGCCGGCCGCGGTGGCGCCGCGCAGCGACTTCATGCCGGTCTCCCACGCCTGTGCGAGCGTCCTGCCGTCCGCTCCGACGACCCGCTCGGCGATCGGCATGTCGGTGACGTGGAAGCCGGTCCCGAAGACGATCGCGTCGACCTCGGCCCTCGTACCGTCGGCGGCGACCACCGTGGAGCCGTCGATCTCGGCGAGCCCGGAGGCCACGACGTCCACGTTCGGCCGGGTGAGCGCCGGGTAGTAGGCGTTCGACAGCAGGATGCGCTTGCAGCCGATCCGGTAGTCGGGCGTCAGCTTCTTCCGCAGCGCCGGATCCTTCACGGCGCGCGCGATGTTCCGCTTGGCCAGTCGCTCGACCACGCCCAGCTGATGCGGCCGCTTGGTGAACGCCTGCACCTGGAGTTCCCTGATGCCCCAGAGCAGTCCGCGCCTGCCCTTCGTCGTGAACGGCACCTGCCGGTGCAGCCACCGCTCCACGCCGCTGATGGCCCGGTCGACCCGCGGCATCACCCACGGCGGGGTGCGCTGGAAGAGGGTCAGCCGGGCGACGTCCTGCTGGATCGCCGGGACGATCTGGATGGCGGAGGCCCCGGTGCCGACCATGGCCACCCGCTTGCCGCGCAGGTCGTAGTCGTGGTCCCAGCGGGCGGAGTGGAACACCTTGCCGGTGAACGTGTCGATCCCCGGGATCTGCGGGATCTTGGGGTCGGAGAGCGGCCCGGTCGCGGACACCACGACGTCCGCCGTCAGGAACCCGCTGCTCGTCTCGATCCCCCAGCGCAGCTTCTCCGCGTCCCAGGTCATCTTCGTGACCTCGGTGTCGAACCGCAGATGCGGCCGCAGCCGGAAGACGTCCGCCACGTGCTCCAGGTACGCGCGGATGTGCTCCTGCCCGGAGAAGGTGCGCGGCCACTCGGGGTTGGGCGCGAACGAGAACGAGTACAGGTGCGACGGGACGTCACAGGCGCACCCGGGATAGCTGTTGTCGCGCCAGGTGCCGCCCACGCTGCCGGCCCGCTCCAGGACCACGAAGTCGGTGATCCCTTCGCGTCGCAGCCGCACGGCGGCGCCCAGTCCCCCGAACCCGGACCCGATCACCGCCACCCGTACATGCTCGTGCTCGGTCATCCCGACGCCTCCCTAGCCCGCACGACCCTGCCAGTGAACACTGGCACAATCGGGAGGGTAGAGCAGCTTCGTACTCATGGGTAGGGGTCGCGAGCGGGAAAGTTACCCGGGGTACGACGTAGGGTGCGGACGTGGCCGAGGGATCAGGAAAGCGCGGCGCGGAGACGCGGGCAGGGGGCACGGCGACGCGGAAGTCCGGCGGACGCCGGACGGATACGCCGACGCGCGGAGCGTCGGCCCCGGACCCCGGGCCGCTCACCGGCACCGCCCGCCCGGCGCCGGAGCCCGGCCGTCGCGAGTACCGCATGGAGGAACTGGCCGAGGAGGCCGGCATCACCGTGCGCACGCTGCGCTTCTACCGGGAGCGCAAGCTCATACCGCCGCCCCGGCGCGAGGGCCGCATCGCCTGGTACGACGACACCCACCTGGCCCGTCTGCGCACCATCTCGGCGCTGCTGGAACGCGGCCACACCCTGAACGGCATCGCGGAACTGGCCGAGGCCTTCGACCACGGCCGCGACGTCGGCGAACTGCTCGGCCTCGGCGAGCCCACCGAGGAGACCCCGGTCCGCCTCTCCCCCGAGGAACTGGCCGACGTCTTCGCGGGCCAGGCGACCGGGGAGAACCTCGCCGCGGCGCTCGACCTCGGCTATCTCGGCACGGACGGCGGCGAGATCGTGCACATAAGCCGCCGCCTGCTCGACGTCTCGGCCGCCCTGGTCCGCGAGGGCATCCCGCTCGCGGACGTCCTGACGGCCGCCCGCCGCGTACGGGAGCACACCGAGGCACTGGCCGAACTCTTCACCACCCTGGTCCTCACCGAGGACCGCACCCCCGAAGACCTCCAGCGCCTGCGCCCCCTGGCGAAGAGCGTGGTGGAGGCGGAGCTGTCGATGGCGATGGACCGCCGGCTACGGGAGCACCGGGACCCGCGGACAGGCCGGGACACCGGGCCCCAGGGGCGCGACGAGACCCCTCAGAGCTCGTAGACCACCGTGACCGGGGCATGGTCGGACCAGCGCTCCCCATGGGTCGCCGCGCGCTCCACGAACCCCTTGACCGCCTTGCCCGCGAGCCCCGGCGTGGCGGCCTGAAGGTCGATCCTCCAACCTGAATCGTTCTCAAAGGCCCGCCCCCGATACGACCACCAGGTGTACGGACCCTCGGCGTCCGGGTGCAGGGCGCGTACGACGTCGACGTACCCGCCGTCCTGCGGGTCCAGGACCCGGCCGAGCCACTCCCGCTCCTCGGGCAGGAAGCCGGAGTTCTTCTTGTTGGCGCGCCAGTTCTTGAGGTCGGCCTCCTGGTGGGCGATGTTCCAGTCGCCGCAGACGACGACCTCGCGCCCGTCGGCGGCGGCCCGCACCCTGAGTTCCTTCAGGTGGGCCAGGAACTCGCCCATGAACCGGACCTTCTCGTCCTGCCGTTCGGTCCCGACCTCGCCCGAGGGGAGGTAGAGGCTCGCGACGGTGACACCGGGCAGGTCCGCCTCGACGTACCGTCCGGTGGAGTCGAACTCCTCGGACCCGAAGCCGATCCGGACGCGGTCGGGCTCACGGCGTGTGTAGAGGGACACACCGGCGCGGCCCTTGGCGGCGGCGGGGGCGTGCACGACGTGCCACCCCTCGGGCGCGCGCACCTCCTCGGGAAGCTGCCCGGGCTCGGCCCGCACCTCCTGGAGACACAGCACGTCCGCGGAGGTCTCCCCGAGCCACTCCACGAAACCCTTCTTCGCGGCGGCCCTGAGCCCGTTCACATTCACAGAGGTCACAGTCAGCACCCGGGGCACGATACTTAATCGGTACGTTCGACCAGAACTCGATCTACATCCGTGCGACCGGCCGGAACTCGACCGACGAGAACGGCACGACCGGCCGGACCCGCACCACCCGTCCATTCACCTATCGCATAGACGTACGGTATTACGCATGAATTTCCGCCAGGTCCCCTTCGACCATCCCGACGCCGTGAAGCTCAACGACCAGGTTCAGGCCGAATACGCCGTGCGCTACGGCGACGGCGGCGACGCCACGCATCTGGACGCGCGGATGTTCGCCCCGCCGTTCGGCCTCTATCTGATCGCTTACGACGAGTGGGACCGCCCGGTGGCCACGGGCGGCTGGCGCACCCAGGACGAGAACGACGAGGGCTACGCGGACGGGGACGCCGAGCTCAAGCGCATGTACGTGGTCCCCGAGGCCCGCGGGCTCGGCCTCGCCCGGCGCATGCTGGCCGCCCTGGAGGAGGACGCCCGCACGGCCGGCCGCACCCGCATGGTCCTGGAGACCGGCTCCAAGCAGCCCGAGGCGGTCGCCCTGTACGCGTCGAGCGGCTACGAACCGTGCGCCAAGTTCGGCTACTACCGCTTCCACGAACTGAGCCTCTGCTACGCCAAGGCCCTCTAGCGGCTCCGGCAGCCACCAGGCGGCCTTCACCCGGCGGTGGCGGGAGCGCCCGCCGCGCCGCTCCCGCCGGGCGAGGCAGCACCAGGCTCACGCCGACGGCTGCTTTTGCGCGCCCGCAGGAGTTGGCGGCGCTGTACCAGCCCAACGCCGTGGGGGACATCAGCAGCGGGAAGGCGGCCACGAGAGAGAAGGCCGAAAGCAGTTGCCGTGCTTCGCCCCACGCAACGCCAAAGAGCCCCAGCCGGATCTCTCCGGCTGGGGCTCTGAGCTGCGGTGGACCTGTGGGGATTTGAACCCCAGACCCCCTCGATGCGAACGAGGTGCGCTACCAGACTGCGCCACAGGCCCTTGCAACGAGTGAAACTCTAGCATCCCGATCGAGGTGCTCGGTAATCCGTTCCTGCCTGGTCAGCCGGACCCCGCGCACCCCGTCGTCACACTCGTCACTCGTTGGCCGCTCGCGGCCGATCGCCGTCCTCGTACTGGTCGAACAGCGGCGTCCGGCCGCGCTCGCGGGCGCGGCGGGCGGCCGCCGCCCGCCTGGCGTCGCTGCGGCTGTCGTCCGCCGCCCCGGCGCCCTCGGATCCTTCGGCGAGGTCCTCGTCGGCCGGTTCCGCCTCGGGCGCGCTCGGCTCCACCGTGCTGGAGCGTGCGGAGCTCCACGCGTCCGGGGCGCCCAGGTCCACGCTGGACGTCGCCCTGGGCGCGACCGGCGCGGTCACATAGGTCGGCAGGGGAACCGGCACCGGGTCCCAGCTGTCCCCCTGGGCGGGCCCGCACTGCCGTTCGCGCTGCTGGTCGACCCACTCGGCGTGGTCGGTCTGCTCGACGAGGGCACGGCGGTCGGCGGCGAGCGCCAGGAGACCGGGGTCGGTGTCGGGGGCGGAGCCCTCCTCCGGTTCGTCCGCCACCGGGTCGACGGACGCCCGGCGGCGGGGCTGCCGCTCCCTGAGCCGCTGCGCCGCGACCTCGGCCCGGCGGCGGTCCATGGTGTAGGTGAAGCGGCGCCGCTCCTGGACCCGCAGGTGCACGATGTACGAGCTGAGGATCACGGCCGGCACGCCGGGCGCCCACAGGAAGGCGAGCCCGCCCACGGCCGCGACGACCGCGCCGAGGCTGAAGGCGAGGAACAGCATGACCGTCGTACGCCGCCGGCGTGCGAGGACCTTCGTACGCCGGGCCCGCGCCGCGGCCTCCGCCGAGACTGCCCGGCGGGCGCCGGGCGTGGACGACGCGGCCTGCTGGGGCACGGACTTGGCCGGGGGTCTCGGCGCCGGCGCACCCGACTGGTGCGGTACGGACCGGGCGGTGCCCGAGGTCTCGTACGCCCCGCTCTCCTTGCCGGGGGCGCGTGCGCCCGGCTCCTGCTCCGCCTGGGCCGGCTCCGGCACCTGTACTCGTTCCTGGACGTGCGGACGGTGCCGGTCCGTCGCCTGGGGCCGGTTCGGGGACACGGCGAAGGCCCGGACGTCCACCGAATCGGTGACGTCGTCCGGGTCGGCGCTGGGCTCCTCCTCCTCGGCGGAGCGTGCGCGCAGGTCCTTGGCGTATCGACGCTCCATGCCCGCCCGTCCGGACAGCAGCCGGATGGCGGTGCTGAAGCGTTCCGTCGGACGGGCTTCGTTCAGCTCGTCCTGCCTACGGAGCCACATCGGCACCAAGTAGGCGGCCCAGGCCCCGACAATGACTGCGTAGATGAGGCCGCTGCTGCTCACGCCTCACACGGTAGAGGGGTTTGTATGAGGCCATCTGCCAATTGCGCCGGTGTGTCGCACGATCCGGCTGATATTTCGAACTTTTTTTGTGACCGATGCGATCAACAGGCCGTCGCGAGCGCGAAATTAATGCCCTGACGCGATCGTCCGCCGATCATTTTCGAACACCTATTTCATTTCCCGGGGTGGCCGGGCTTGCTCGGGTTCTGCGAGCCGGCCTGCTCCGATCCCACCTGATCCGAACGGCTCCTCGGCGACCGCGTCCGCTTCCAGCGCCCGAGCAGCCCCTCGGGCACTTCCTCCGCGGTGAGGGCGAAGACGAGATGGTCGCGCCAGGCGCCGTCGATGTGGAGATAGCGCGGGCGCAGCCCTTCCTCCCGGAATCCGAGTTTCTCCACGACCCTGCGGCTGGGCCCGTTCTCGGGGCGAATACAGACCTCGATGCGGTGCAGTCCGACGGTGCGGAAGCAGTGGTCGCTGACCAGCGCCACGGCCGTCGGCATCACCCCGCGGCCCGCCACCGACTGGTCCACCCAGTAGCCGATGTGTCCGGAGCACATCGAGCCCCAGGTGATCCCGGCCACGGTGAGCTGGCCGACCAGCCGCCCCTGGTACTCGATCACGAAGGGCAGCATCCGGCCCGCGTTGGCCTCGGCCCGCAGGTGGCGGACCATCTGCCGGTACGTCGGGCGGTGCGCGATCGGGCCGCTCGGCGTGGGGGGAGGAATCGTCGCCTCCCAGGGACGCAGCCAGTCGCGGTTGCGCCGGTTCACCTCGCGCCAGGCCCGCTGGTCGCGCAGCCTTATCGGCCGGAGAACGACATCGCCGTCCACCAGCTCGACCGGCCAGGATGTGCTGTTCAGCTCGCACCTCCGCTGCCGCTGGGTCCCTGGTGGTCGCCGCCGCGGATCTGGTCGACGGCGTGGATCAGGAGGGGTTCCAGAACGGCCAGTCCGTCCCTCACCCCGCCGGTGGAGCCCGGCAGGTTGACGATCAGCGTCCCCCGGGCCACTCCGGCGAGCCCCCGCGAGAGCGCCGCCGTGGGCACCTTGTCCCTGCCGAACGCCCTGATGGCCTCCGCGATTCCCGGGATCTCGTGGTCGAGCACCCGCCGGGTCGCCTCGGGGGTGCGGTCGGTGGGCGAGATCCCCGTGCCGCCGGTGGTGACGATGACGTCGTAGCCCGCCTCGACTCCGCTGCGCAGCGCCTCCTCCACGGGGTCACCGTCGGGCACGACCCACGGCCCGTCGACCGCGAAGCCGCATTCCGCGAGGCCTCCGGCGACCAGGGGGCCGCCCTTGTCCTCGTAGACACCGGCGGCGGCACGGTTGGAGGCCGTGACGACCAGCGCGCTGTAGTCCGCCGGAAGGGCTCCGCCGATGACGCTCTCGCCGCTCATGCCCGGCTCCAGTCGCCCGATTTCCCGCCCGTCTTCTCCTCCACCCGTACGTCCGTGATGACCGCCCCCTTGTCGACAGCCTTGACCATGTCGATCACAGTGAGGGCCGCCACACTGACCGCGGTGAGGGCTTCCATCTCGACGCCCGTGCGGTCGGTCGTCTTCACGGTGGCGAGGATCTCGACGGCGTCGTCCGCGACCGACAGATCAATTTTGACACCGGACACCGACAACGGGTGGCACAGCGGGATCAGATCCGGGGTGCGCTTGGCTCCCATGATCCCGGCGATGCGGGCGGTGGCGAGGGCGTCGCCCTTGGGGACCCCCTCGCCGCGCAGCAGCTCCACGACACGCGGTGAGACCAGGACCCGGCCGCTCGCGCGTGCGGTGCGTGCGGTCACGTCCTTGGCGGACACGTCGACCATACGGGCGGCGCCGGCCTCATCGATGTGTGTCAGTCGGTTCTGCACAGAGGGTCCGGAGGTCTCCCCCCGGGACGGAACAGTCATGTGCGTGGGCGCTCCCGGTCGGGGCCCGTCGCGGTGCGGAGCGTGGGCCTGGTGTGCGCGACAGGTTACCGCCCGCCCCGTAGGCCGCCACGCCGCCCGTCAGGGGCTGTGCGCCCCCGGTGCGAGCCGGCGGCCCCCGGTGGGGCCGGACGGGCGCCCGCTCCGCCCCGGCCGCTCAGCCGAGGACTACGACCTCGACCTCGGCGCCGGGCTCGACCGAGGTGTCCTGCTCGGGGACGACGATCAGCGCGTCGGCGTGCGCGAGGGCGGCGACCAGGTGGGATCCGGCGCCGCCGACGGGCGTGACCGTGCCGTCCGCGTACGTACCCCGCAGGAACTGCCGCCGGCCCTTCGGCGAGGTCAGCGCCTTGTCCGCGGAGAGCTTCGCCCGGATCGTGGGCCGGTGGACGTCCGGCAGCCCCATCAGGGTGCGGATCGCGGGGCGCACGAAGAGCTCGAAGGAGACGTAGGACGAGACGGGGTTGCCGGGGAGCGCGAGCAGCGGGATGTGGTCGGGGCCGATGGATCCGAAGCCCTGGGGCTTGCCGGGCTGCATGGCGAGGGTGCGGAAGTCGATGCCGCCGCCCTCCTCGTCCTCGTCGCCGACCGAGGACAGCGCTTCCTTGACGACGTCGTAGGCGCCGACGCTCACCCCGCCGGTCGTGACCAGCAGGTCCGCGCGGACGAGTTGGTCCTCGACGGTCGAGCGCAGGGTCTCGGCGTCGTCGGCGACGGCGCCGACGCGGTAGGCGATGGCTCCGGCGTCGCGGGCGGCCGCGCACAGGGCGAAACTGTTCGAGTCGTAGATCTGTCCGGTGCCCAACTCCTCGTCGGGCTGGACGAGTTCGCTGCCGGTGGACAGGACGACCACGCGCGGGCGGGGGCGCACCCGTACGGTGCCGCGGCCGATCGCGGCGAGCAGGCCGATCTGCGGCGGGCCGAGGACGGTGCCGGCTTCGAGGGCGCGGTCGCCCGCCTTCACGTCGCTGCCCTTGGCGCGGACGTGCGCGCGTGCCTCGGCCGGGCGGTGGACGTGGACCTGTCCGGAGGAACCCTCGGGGGACGTGCTGTGCGCGCGCATCCGGGAGACCGGCCCCTCGCCGAGGCCTCCGTCCGTCCACTCGACGGGGACGACCGCTTCGGCGCCGGGCGGAAGCGGGGCGCCGGTCATGATGCGGGCGGCCTGGCCGGGGCCCACGTAGGGCTGGTCGGCCTGGCCGGCCGCGACATCCCCGACGACCGTCAGGACCGCCGGGAATTCCTCGCTCGCGCCCGCCACATCCGCGACCCGGACCGCGTACCCGTCCATCGAGCTGTTGTCGAACGGCGGCAGGGAGACCGGCACCGTGACGTCCTCGAGCAGGACGCAGCCCTGGGCGTCGAGGAGTTGCAGCTCGATGGGTTCGAGGGGGCGGACGGTCGTGAGGATGTCCTCCAGGTGGTCGTCCACCGACCAGAGGTGTTCCTGGCCGGTGGTGCGGGTCGCGGCGCTGCTCAAATCCCTACATCTCCTCGGCTACGTAACTGCGAAGCCAGGTCCGGAAGTCCGGGCCCAGGTCTTCACGTTCGCATGCGAGTCTGACAATGGCACGCAGGTAGTCGCCGCGGTCCCCGGTGTCATAGCGGCGGCCCTTGAAGACGACGCCGTGCACGGGGCCGCCGACCTTCTCGTCCGCGGCGAGCTGCTGGAGGGCGTCGGTGAGCTGGATCTCGCCGCCGCGGCCCGGCTCGGTCTTGCGCAGTATGTCGAAGATGTGCGGGTCGAGGACGTAGCGTCCGATGACGGCGTAGCCGCTGGGCGCGTCCGCGGCGTCCGGCTTCTCGACGAGACCGGTCACCTTGACCAGGTCGCCCTCGTCGGTGGCCTCGACGGCGGCGCATCCGTAGAGGTGGATCTGCTCGGGCGCGACCTCCATGAGCGCGATCACGCTGCCGCCGTGCCGCTCCTGGACCTCGACCATGCGGGCCAGCAGGGGGTCGCGGGGGTCGATCAGGTCGTCGCCGAGGAGCACGGCGAAGGGCTCGCGGCCCACGTGCGGGGCCGCGCACAGGACGGCGTGGCCGAGGCCCCTGGGGTCGCCCTGGCGCACGTAGTGCATGGTCGCGAGGTCGCTCGACGCCTGGACCTTGGCGAGCCGGCTCGCGTCGCCCTTCTTCTGAAGCGCTGACTCCAGCTCGTAGTTGCGGTCGAAGTGGTCTTCGAGCGGGCGCTTGTTGCGGCCTGTGATCATCAGAACGTCGTCAAGACCCGCCGACACGGCCTCTTCGACCACATACTGGATCGCCGGCTTGTCGACGACCGGCAGCATCTCCTTGGGAGTGGCCTTCGTGGCCGGCAGGAACCGGGTGCCGAGGCCTGCCGCGGGAATGACAGCCTTGGTGATCCTGGGGTGTGACTCAGTCATGTCCGCAACCATAACCGGTCGCTATGTGCAGAATCTGTGGATCCGGTTAACTCGCGATCATATGAACGGATTAAGAGAGCTACAGGAGTCACCCGTGAGACACGCCGGACGCGAACCGCAGCCTGACAAACGAATGTTGCGGCGAGGATTCCTGTCGGTGAGAAATGGGTTGACGGCCGATGACGTGCGGGAAACCACCGCCGCCCTCGCCGCCCGCGCCCTGGAACTGCCCGAACTGGCGCGGGCCGGCACGGTCGCCGCCTACGTGTCCGTGGGGAGCGAACCGGGCACCCTCGCCCTCCTGGACACGCTCCGCGCGCGCGGGGTGCGCGTCATCCTGCCGGTCCTGTTGCCGGACAACGACCTGGACTGGGGCGAGTACACCGGGGCGGACTCCCTCGCGGAGGTCCGGCACGGCGGGAAAATGGCCCTCTTGGAGCCCGCGGGCGAGCGGCTGGGACCGACGGCCGTCCAGGACGCCGACGCCGTTCTGCTGCCCGGACTCGCCGTCGACGCCCGCGGGATGCGACTGGGGCGCGGCGGAGGCTCGTACGACCGCGTACTGGCCCGTCTGGAGCGCTCGGGCGCCGACCCGGCCCTGGTGGTGCTCCTGTACGACACCGAGGTGGTCGACCGGGTCCCGGAGGAGGCGCACGACCGGCCCGTGCACGCGGTGGTGACCCCCTCCGGAGTGCGCCGCTTCCGCTGACGGGATGCGGACGCGGGAGAAAGGCGGACGGCGGACGCGAAGTGGCCCTCCACGCACGCGTGGAGGGCCACTTTCGTCGGACACCGGCTTCAGGGTGTCGGGTACGGCGAGGACGCCGGCGCCGACGGCCGCCGAAGCTTCAGGGCTTCAGGGCTTCAGGGCTTCAGGGCTTCAGGGCTTCAGGGCTTCAGGGCTTCAGGGCTTCAGGACCAGGGTGTCGCTCGTCGCCTTGTCGACGGCCTTCTTGGTGAAGGCCCACGGCAGGAGTTCTCCCTTGGCCCACTTCTCCGTCTGGTCGGTGTAGTGCGAGCTGTAGGCGTGCCCCGAGGCGCCCGAGAGGTTGATCCACTTGGACTTGTCGAGGTCCCCGAGGTTCACGACCATCCGCATCGAGGGCACCCAGACCACCCCGTAGCCGCCCGCCGCGTTCCAGCCGGTCGCGTTGACCGTCGCCTCGCCGCCGCTGAGGTTCCAGGGGCCGCGGTTGAGCATGTACTGCAGGAAACCGGGCCCTTCGGTACCGAGGGTCTGGTTCTTCAGGAACAGGCGGTGCAGCCGGCCCCAGCTCCAGGTGTCGATGTCCTTGCCGAGCTTGGCGGTCAGCTCCCAGCGGGCGTCCGTCATGGCCCGGCGGAACAGGTCGTCCCGGGTCGCGGTCGCCTCCTCGGTGCGCGTCCTGGGCAGCTTCCACCAGTCGTTGCGCTCGTCGTCGATGATCTTGCGGATCACCTCGAACCAGCGGTCGCCGCCGTCCGGCTGCGCCTGGTCCGGCTCACGCTCGCCGCACTCGCGCACCGTCTGGTCCTCGTCCGCCGGACCGGTGCTGTCGGCCCGCTCGACCCACAGGCACTGGCCCTTGACCCGCAGCTCCTTGGGCAGCTTGTTGCCGAAGGCGAGCTTGAGGATGTTGCGCCAGGTGGCGTTGAAGTAGGCGGCCGCGGCGGAGTCGGCGTCCTGGGTGTAGTCCCAGCCCTCCAGGAGCTTCTGCGCGTCGCGGACGTCCTTGTCGGCCACGTCGATCTTGAGCAGGATGGGCACGATCTTGCTGGCGATCTCGCTGCTGTTGTCGAGCTGCATCTGGCGCATGTCATCGGTCGAGATCTTGGCGCCGCCCTTGGTCTTCGTCTCGATCAGGCTGGTGATCCGCTGGCTGCGGGTGCCGTAGCCCCAGTCCGTGGTGAGCGTGTACGGGTACTTGTCCGGCTCGACGACCGCCTGGTTGGCGGTGACGATGTAGCCACGCTTGGGGTTGTACTCGTAGGGCAGGGCGGACGGCTTGATGTAGCCGGTCCAGCGGTACTTCGAGTCCCAGCCGGGCGAGGGCAGCGAGCCGTCGTCGCCCTTGGCGCGCGTGGGGATCTTGCCGGGCAGCTGGTAGCCGATGTTGCCGCTCGCGCCGGCGCCGTCGGCGTAGACCAGGTTCTGGGACGGCACCTCGAAGGACGCGGCCGCCTTGCGGAACTCGCTCCAGTCCGACGCCTTGTCCATCGCGAAGACGGCGTCCATGGTCCTGCCCGGGGCCAGCGCGGTCCAGCGCAGTGCTATCGCGTAGCCGTCGCCACGGTCGGGCGCCTCGGTGTCGACCGTGGCCTTCTTGCCGACCTGGACCAGTTCGTCGTCACGGTCGGAGAGCAGCGGCATCCCGTCCTGGGTCTGCCGGACGACGATCGTCCGGGCGGCACCGCCCGCGACCTTGATCGTCTCCT
Source organism: Streptomyces sp. NBC_00659 (assembly GCF_036226925.1). Classification (NCBI taxonomy): domain Bacteria; kingdom Bacillati; phylum Actinomycetota; class Actinomycetes; order Kitasatosporales; family Streptomycetaceae; genus Streptomyces; species Streptomyces sp. NBC_00659. The sequence continues at coordinate 4,287,786 of NZ_CP109031.1, forward strand.
TGCGGGTCGTGAAGGGCAGCACCTTGCCGTCGTACTCGTAGCCCTGGCCGGTGATCTTCTCCAGGTAGAGGTCGGTGACGTCGACCCCGGAGTTGGTCATGCCCCAGGCCATGTCCGCGTTGTGGCCGATGACCACGCCGGGCATGCCCGCGAAGGTGTAGCCGGAGACGTCGTACTGGCACTTCGCGGAGACAGCCGTGCAGTGCAGGCCCATCTGGTACCAGACCGAGGGCAGCGACGCCGACAGGTGCGGGTCGTTGGCCAGCAGCGGCTTGCCGGTGATCGTGTGGCTGCCGGCGACGACCCAGGAGTTCGAGCCGATGCCGTTGCCGTTCACGCCGACGGCGGTGGGCAGGTCGTCGAGGACCTTGTAGAGCCCCGAGAGCTGGCTCTGGAAGCCGGAGGGCGCCGCGGTGCCGCCCGTGAGCCCCGTGCCCGCCGTGGACGTCGAGGCGGCGTCCGAGGAGCTGTACGTCCCGGTGACGCTGTCGTACGAGCCCTCGCGGACGATCGTCTTGTTCCGGCTGTAGGGGTAGTCCGGGTACAGGTCCGCGATCTGCTTCGGGCCGAGCCGGCTCGTCATCAGGGAGCGGTCGATCTCTTCCTGCATGTTGCCGCGCAGGTCCCAGGCCATCGCCTTGAGCCAGGCCACCGAGTCGACCGGGGTCCACCGGGTCGGCTTGTAGTCGTTGGTGAAGCCCAGGGCGGCGTACTCCAGGGAGATCTCCTTGGCGCTCCTGCCCTCAAGATAGGCGTTGACCCCCTGGGAGTACGCCTGGAGGTACTTCTTCGTGGAGGCCGACAGCTTGGTGTCGTACTCCTTCTTCGCGATCCGGTCCCAGGCCAGCGTGCGCAGGAACTCGTCGTTCTTGACCTGGCCCGCGCCGAACATCTCGGACAGCCGGCCCGAGGTCATGTGGCGGCGCACGTCCATCTCGTAGAACCGGTCCTGCGCCTGGACGAAGCCCTGGGCCATGAACAGGTCCGCGTCGGACGCGGCGTAGATCTGCGGGATCCCGTTGCCGTCGCGCTGCACGGTCACAGGCCCCGACAGCCCGTCGATCCGAAGGGATCCCTTGGTCTGCGGGAACGAGGCACGCACCGTGCTGATGCTCCAGTACGCGCCGAAGGCGATGCCCCCGATGATGGCGAGAACCAGGACAATCAAGAACAGTCGGGCTTTGCGCCCCTTCTTCCTGCCGGACTTGCCGGGCTGCTGGCCGGAAGAGGCGGTGGTGTTGGGGGGCATCGCTGTCCTTGCTGTCCTAACGCGAGCGGCAGGCGGTCCTGGAGTGCTGGGGCAACCATAGGCGCAGGGCCTACCGCGCCTTGACGCGGAGTAGGAAACCGGGAAGCACGGCCGTTCGATCTTGCCTCCGGGAACGTCAAGAAAGCGTCAAGAGTTAGGTAAGGTAACGAAGTACTTGCATCGAAGTGGCCGGCTTCCGGTGCTCGGATCCGGAGGCCGCCCGCGGCGGGACCGGATCGGCGAGAAAGGAACAGCCCCTGACTGTCCACCACCTCAACCAGCTCCTGCTCGTGTGCTCGCTCGTCCTGCTCATCGCGGTGGCGGCGGTCCGGATCTCCTCACGCAGTGGGCTCCCCACGCTGCTCGTGTACCTGGGGATCGGCGTCGCGATCGGCCAGGACGGAGTCGGCGACGTTCATTTCAGCAACGCCGAACTGACCCAGGTCATCGGGTACGCGGCCCTGGTCGTGATCCTGGCCGAAGGCGGCCTCGGCACGAAGTGGAAGGAGATCAGACCGGCCCTGCCGGCTGCCTCCTCGCTGGCAACGGTGGGCGTCGCGGTGAGCGTCGGTGTCACGGCCGCGGCCGCGCACTATCTGATCGGCCTCGAATGGCGCCAGGCGTTCATCATCGGGGCGGTCGTCTCGTCGACGGACGCGGCGGCGGTCTTCTCGGTCCTGCGGAAGATCCCCCTCCCCACGCGCGTGACGGGCATCCTGGAGGCCGAATCGGGCTTCAACGACGCCCCGGTGGTCATCCTGGTCGTCGCGTTCTCCACCGCGGGCCCGGTGGAGCACTGGTACGCGCTGCTCGGTGAGATCGCGCTGGAGCTGACCATCGGCGCCGCCATCGGCATCGCGGTCGGCTGGCTGGGCGCGTACGGACTGCGGCACGTGGCGCTGCCCGCCTCCGGCCTGTACCCGATCGCCGTGATGGCGATCGCCGTAGCGGCCTACGCCGCCGGTGCGCTCGCCCACGGAAGCGGCTTCCTCGCCGTCTACCTCGCCTCCATGGTGCTCGGAAACGCGAAGCTGCCGCACTGGCCCGCCACGCGCGGCTTCGCCGAGGGGCTCGGCTGGATCGCCCAGATCGGCATGTTCGTGCTGCTCGGCCTGCTGGTCACCCCGCACGAGATGGGCGACGACATCGTCCCGGCCCTCCTCATCGGCCTGGTGCTGACGATGGTGGCGCGGCCGCTGAGCGTGGTCGTGGGCCTGCTGCCGTTCCGCATCCCGTGGCAGGAGCAGGCACTGCTGTCCTGGGCGGGGCTGCGCGGCGCCGTACCCATCATCCTGGCGACGATCCCGATGGTGAGCGGCATCGCGGAGAGCGAGCGGATCTTCAACATCGTCTTCGTCCTGGTCGTCGTCTACACCCTCGTCCAGGGTCCGACCCTGCCCTGGCTGGCCCGCAAACTCCGTCTCGGGGAGTCCGCCGGGGCCGCCGACCTGGGCATCGAGTCGGCCCCCCTGGAGCGGCTGCGCGGCCATCTGCTGTCCGTGGCGATCCCCGAGGGCTCGCGGATGCACGGTGTGGAGGTGGGCGAGCTGCGGCTGCCCCCGGGCGCGGCGGTCACGCTCGTCGTCCGTGAGGCGGAGTCCTTCGTGCCCATGCCCACGACGGTGCTGCGGCTCGGCGACGAACTGCTGGTGGTGGCGACCGACCCGGTCCGGGACGCGACCGAAAGACGCCTCCGCGCGGTGGGCCAGGGCGGCAAGCTCGCCGACTGGCTGGGCATCGGCGACGGCGGAACGGAGCACCGGACACAGCACAGAACAGGTCTGTGACGGTCTCGGATACCGAGGGTCCTACGGGGCTGCCGCGGGCGTCGAGAGCCGCCGCCGGCCCTTACGCGACACCGTACGGCCCCTTGCGAGATGTCGAACGCGATCGCGAAAAGGATGGGCATTCACAGGCCCACGGCCACGGAGTGCTCCTTTTCACAGGCCCGGCACTACGGTCACCCCCTGTACGATGAAACGCACACCTTGATCGAACCAACTCTGCCTGACGCAGAGCTGGCGCGACCGTATGGCGGCCGAGACGTCCCTTCGCAGGGGATGCCGGTATCTACCGCAGATCCGCGCAAGAGGACAGCTCTCGGCGCCCCCCGCACGGGCGCGCTACCAGGCGGCAGAAAGGCACGGGCCGTGGCATCCACGGTCACCTCCCGTCCTGGCTACGGACAGCTGCTGCGTACCCGCGGTGCCTGGACGTTCCTGCTCCCCGGCTTCGCCGCCCGGCAGCCGTTCGCCATGCTGACGATCTCCATCGTGCTGCTCGTGCAGCACACCACCGGCTCGTACGGCGCGGCCGGCGCGGTCGCGGCCGCCACCGGTGTCTCCATGGCGCTGTTCGCGCCCCTCACCGGGCGTCTGGCCGACCGGTACGGGCAGCGGGCCGTCCTGCTGCCCGGCGTCCTCGTGCACGCCGTGGCCGGCTTCACCCTGACCGCGCTCGCACTGGCGGACGCCCCCTTGTGGGTCCTCTTCGTCGCCGCCGTGCCGACCGGTGCCTCGGTGCCGCAGGTCAGCCCCATGGTGCGGGCCCGATGGGGCGTGAAGCTCCAGGGCTCGCCCCTGATGTCGACCGCGGCCGCCTTCGAGTCCGTCACGGACGAGCTGACCTTCGTCTTCGGCCCGCTGGTCGCCACCGCGCTGTGCACGGCCGTCACCCCCGCCGCGGGCCTGCTGACCGAGGCGTCACTGACCCTGGTCGGCGGGCTGCTGTTCGCCGCGCAGAAGAACACACAGCCCGCGGTCTCCCCCGCCGGGCACGCGCGCGTGGAGCACGGTTCCGCTCTGCGGATCCCCGGGGTGCGCGTTCTGATCATGACGTTCCTGGGCATCGGCTCCGTCTTCGGCGGCATGCAGGTCTCGCTGGCCGCGTACAGCGAGTCGATCGGCGAGCCCGGCCTGAACGGTGTCCTGTACGGCGTCTTCGCGGCGGGCAACATGCTCTCGGGCATCGTCTGCGGCGCGATCGCCTGGAAGGTGGCCCCGCAGCGACGGCTCGTCGTCGGGTACGCCGCCCTCGCGCTGGCCGCCTCCGGGCTGTGGGCCGCGAACTCGGTGATCGTGCTCGCCGGCCTCGGCCTCGTGGTCGGCATGTGCATCGCTCCGAGCCTGATCACCGGCTACACCTTGGTCGAGAGCCTCGTTCCGCAGGGCGCCCGCACCGAGGCCTTCACCTGGCTCACCGGTGCCGTCGCGCTCGGCCAGGCGGCGGCCGTCACGGTCGCCGGACAGCTGGAGGACAGGCTCTGGGACGGCGCGGGGTTCCTGGTGCCGATGGCCGGTACGGCACTGGCTCTGGCGACCCTGGTGGCGCTGCGTTCACGCCTCGCCTCACACACCCCGAGCCGCGCCGTCGCACGTGGCGTCGGTCACCGCGTGCCGGTGACAGTGGACTGATCTCGCGGAATACGTCAGTATGGACCGTCGTTAGCACTCACTGAGTGAGAGTGCCAGGAGGAAGACAAGTGCCGACCTACCAGTACCAGTGCACCGAGTGCGGCGAGGGCCTCGAGGCGGTGCAGAAGTTCACCGATGACGCCCTGACCGAGTGCCCCGAATGCAACGGCCGCCTGAAGAAGGTGTTCTCGGCCGTCGGCATTGTCTTCAAGGGCTCCGGCTTCTACCGCAACGACAGCCGCGGCTCGTCGTCGAGCAGCTCGCCCGTGTCGAAGCCGTCCACGTCCTCGACCTCGGACGCGAAGTCCTCGTCGTCGGCGTCCACCTCGTCGTCCTCGGACAAGAAGTCGTCGAGCACCGGCTCGGCCGGCAGCTCCGCCGCTTAAGGACTCCTCGGTCCGGGACTCCCGTCCCGGCCCGGCCGTCACCGCCTTCGGGCCCGCACGGCCGTCCAAGGCTTTCCACGAGACCCCGTCGTCGTACGACGACGGGGTCTTCGGCGCTCCTCCGTCCGGACAGCCCTTAGGGTGCCGTTCATGGCGAACACGGAGAAACCACAGACCCCGGCCGGGGTCCGGTCGACGGCTTCGGCCGAGATCGGCGTCATCGGCGGCTCGGGCTTCTACTCCTTCCTCGACGACGTGACCGAGCTGCGGGTGGACACCCCCTACGGGCCGCCCAGCGACTCCCTGTTCCTCGGGGAGATCGCCGGCCGGCGGGTCGCCTTCCTGCCCCGCCACGGCCGCGGCCACCATCTGCCGCCGCACCGCATCAACTACCGGGCCAACCTGTGGGCGCTGCGCTCCGTCGGCGCCCGCCAGATCCTCGGCCCCTGTGCCGTGGGCGGGCTGCGCCCCGAGTACGGGCCCGGAACCCTGCTCGTTCCGGACCAGTTCGCGGACCGTACGAAATCACGGTCGCAGTCCTACTTCGACGGGCTGCCGCTGCCCGACGGCACGGTGCCGAACGTGGTGCACGTGTCGCTGGCCGACCCGTACTGTCCCGTCGGACGTGAGGTCGCCCTGCGAGCGGCCCGCGGACGGGACTGGGAACCGGTGGACGGCGGCACGCTCGTGGTCATAGAGGGTCCGCGGTTCTCCACCCGGGCCGAATCGCTCTGGCACCAGGCGCAGGGCTGGTCGGTGGTCGGCATGACCGGGCACCCCGAGGCCGCGCTCGCCCGCGAACTGGAGCTCTGCTACACGTCGCTGACGCTGGTCACCGACCTCGACGCGGGCGCCGAGACCGGCGAGGGCGTCTCGCACGACGAGGTGCTGAAGGTGTTCGCGGCGAACGTGGACCGGCTGCGGGGTGTGCTCTTCGACGCGGTCGCGGGACTGCCGGCGAACGGATCGCGGGACTGCCTGTGCACGAGCGCGCTGGGCGGGATGGATCCCGGCTTCGAGCTGCCGTGACCCGGATCGAACGGGGGCGGAACCTCCCGTTCGGGTGAGGGAGTTGTCCACAACCCCTGGGTCGTCCACGGACGTCTGCGGGCTTCGCCGCGAGACCTCATCGTGGGATCGCAAGCCGGTCCCTCGTCGCAGGTGGTGGTCACCATGGCACAGCTCTCCCCATACATCCGCCCGCCGGGCGCGGACACGCCTCCGACGTGCGAGGTGCCGCAGTTCGCGCCCGTCCGTGTGCGCGGCGGGCATGGCAGGCTGCGGCTCCTCGCACGGCACAGGAGGCGGGCGGCCGCCGCGGGCCTGGCCATGACGGCGGCCGCGCTCGTGGCGGCCGGCCCCGGCGACGCCGAGGGGGCACGCGGTCATCCGGCGCCCACGCCCTCCGCGTCCACCCCCACCACGGCTTCCGCACCGATGCGCGGGCCGGGCGCGGCCGAGACGGTGAGGGCGCCGGTCCGGATCGCCGACGGTGCCACGGTGACCCTGGTGCGTCCCGGCGACCGGGTCGACGTGGTCGCGGCGGGCAGCGGCGGCGAGGTGCGGGTGGTCGCGTCCGGGGCGCGGGTCACCGGGGTTCCCGACGTCGGCACCACCGACAGCGGAAGACTGCTCGTCCTCTCCGTTCCGCGGGCGACGGCCGTGCGACTGGCCGGCGCCGGCACCACATCACGGCTGGCGGTGACGCTGCGATGAGCGGCGAAACCGTGTCAAGTCTCTCGTTCGAGCTACCCAGTTGGACGGGCCCGGCGTGCCCTGCCGTAGGTTGCGGAGCTGTTTGTTCCACAACCTGCGCGGAGGGGCCTCCTAGTGAGCGACAACAAGCAGCCCAGCGTCTGGGAGGGCTTCAAGGCCTTCCTGATGCGGGGCAACGTGATCGACCTGGCCGTCGCCGTGGTCATCGGCGCGGCCTTCACGAACATCGTCAACGCCGTGGTGAAGGGCATCATCAACCCGCTGGTCGGCGCTGTCGGTACGAAGAACCTCGACAGCTACAACTCCTGCCTGGAGGGCCCCTGCACGGGCACCGGAGCGGACGCCACGGGCATCCGCATCATGTGGGGCTCGGTGCTGGGCGCCTCGCTCAGCTTCCTGATCACCGCCAGCGTCGTCTACTTCCTGATGGTGCTGCCGATGGCCAAGTTCCTGGCCCGGCAGGCGGCCCGCCAGAAGGCGAAGGAAGGCGCGAAGGAGGTCATCGAGGTGTCCGAGCTGGAGGTGCTCAAGCAGATCCGCGACGAGCTGGTCGCCCAGCGCGGCCAGGGGCGCCGCGACTACTGACGGCGAGGCCGGGGGCACGCGCCCGGGTACTCGGCGGGCGCCGGCGCCGGGAGCCCGGGGGCGGCGCGTCCCGGGGCATCGGCACCCGGAACCTGGCTCAGAGGTGGTGGGGCGGCTTCTCGTCGAGGAAGCGCTTCAGGTCGGCGGCACTGTCACCGGTGCTGTCGGCCCGCTCGCCCCACCCGCGGTCCGTATCGTCCGAGGACTGCTGGTTCAACGGATCGTCGAAGACCAGCGCCGGCTTCGGATCGCGCGGTTCGGGGGCGGGGGCGGGACTCATGCCCCAAGAGTACGCCGCAGGGGTGCTGGTCCGGCCGGGCCGACCCAGGGTCACTTGTGAAGGCATTCACAAGAATTTCCGGCACTTTTCTGCTGTGCTTGGCCCTATGACCTCCCGTTCCGCTCCGGAATCCGCCTCGACACCACGGCCCGCGAGCCACCGGCCACTGCGCAGAATGACCGCCCGGGGCCGTGACGAGGCACACCGGGTCGCGTCGCCGCTGGAGCTCCTGTTCGACCTGTGTTTCGTGGTGGCCATCGCCCAGGCGGGCGCCGAACTGGTGCACGCCGTGGCGGAGGGGCACGCGGGGCAGGGCATCCTCGACTACGCGATGATCTTCTTCGCCATCTGGTGGGCGTGGATGAACTTCAGCTGGTTCGCGTCGGCCTACGACAACGACGACGTGCTCTACCGGGTCGTCACGCTGGTGCAGATCGCGGGCGTCCTGGTGCTCGCGGCCGGGGTGTCCAAGGCGTTCGAGAGCCATGACTTCCTGGTCGTCTGGCTGGGCTACGTGATCATGCGGTTCGCGATGATCGCGCAGTGGCTGAGAGTGGCCCGGTCCACCGAGGGGACCGAGAGAACCATGGCGCTGCGGTACGCGGGCGGTGTACTGCTGTGCCAGATCGGCTGGCTCGGCCTGCTGTTCGCGCCGGAAGCCGGCGTCCCATGGGTCTTCCTGGTGGTGGCCGTCGCCGAGCTGTGCGTCCCGCTGTTCGCGGAGAAGGCCTTCACCACGCCCTGGCATCCGCACCACATCGCCGAGCGGTACGGCCTGTTCACGATCATCGTGCTGGGCGAGACGATCGCCGCCGCCACCGTCGCGGTGAAGTCGGCCGTCGACGAGCACGACGCGCTGGGCGAGCTGCTCCCCATCGCCGCGGGCGGCCTGCTGATCGTGTTCTCCGCGTGGTGGATCTACTTCGTGGTGCCGATCCACGGCCATCTGCGGTCCAGCGGAGAGGCCTTCCTCTGGGGATACGGCCACTATCTGATCTTCGCGTCGGCCGCGGCGATCGGTGCGGGTCTGGAGGTCGCGGTGGAACAGACAGTCGGCACGGCACACATCTCGGCACTCTCTGCGTCCGCCGCGGTGACGCTGCCGACCGCCCTGTACTTCCTCGCCGTCTGGGTGCTGCACTCCCGCCACTTCAAGGTCGGCATCGCCCAGCAGATCGTCCTGCCGACCACCGCGCTGCTCGTCATCCTGTGCACCTTCCTGGGCGACTGGGCGGTGCTCGCCGCAGGGATCGTCTCCGCACTGACCGTGGCGGTCGGGATGCTGATGAACACGCGCGTGGTGCCGCGGGAGGCGGCGACCGGCACGGCACGAAGCGCGTAGCCCGGCGCGCGCGGACACCTGCCGGGGTCCGCGGCCAGGGAAGACTGGGGGTATGACAGTTGACGCTCTGACAGATGTCGTAGGTCTGCGGGTGGGGCACGCGACGCGCAGCGGGGACGGTTGGCTCACGGGGACGACGGTGGTGCTCGCTCCCGAGGGAGGTGCGATCGCCGCCGTGGACGTGCGCGGCGGCGGGCCCGGCACCAAGGAGACGGACGCGCTCGATCCGCGCAACCTCGTGCAGAAGATCGAGGCGGTCGTGCTGACCGGAGGCAGCGCGTACGGGCTGGACGCGGCGTCGGGCGTGATGGCGTGGCTGGAGGAACGGGGACGCGGGGTGCGCGTGGGGCCGGACCCGACGCACGTCGTGCCCGTCGTGCCCGCCGCCTGCGTCTTCGATCTCGGGCGCGGCGGCGACTTCCGGTCGCGGCCGGACGCCTCCACCGGGATCGCCGCGGTCGAGGCCGCCGCCGCGAGCGCGCTGTGCGCGCCGGTGCGGGAGGGCGGCGTGGGCGCCGGTACCGGGGCGGTGGTCGGTGCGCTCAAGGGCGGGGTCGGGACGGCGAGCGCCGTGCTGGAGTCCGGTGTCACGGTGGCCGCGCTGGTGGTGGCCAACGCGGCGGGCTCGGCGGTGGAGCCGGAAACGGGCGTTCCGTACGGGGAGTTGGCGCGAGGACGTACGGCGGGTCCGTCCGCCGCGGTGCGTGAGGCGGCCCGGCTGCGGCTGGCGGAGGCCGCCGCGAGGAACGCGCCGCCCCCGTTGAACACCACGCTCGCAGTCGTCGCCACCGACGCCGGACTGACGCGGGCGCAGGCACAGAAGCTCGCGGGGACGGCGCACGACGGAATCGCGCGTGCCGTACGGCCGGTGCATCTGCTGAACGACGGGGACACGGTGTTCGCGCTGGCCACGGGTGACCGGCCGCTCGACGCCGGGAACCCCCTGGCACTCAACGAGATCCTCGCGGCGGGCGCGGACCTGGTGACGCGCGCGATCGTGCGCGCCGTACGGGCGGCGGAACCGGTGGACGGTCCGGGCGGGGCGTGGCCGTCGTACGAAGAGCTTTACGGGGACGGCGGGTTGGGGGACCGTCCGGGGTCTCCCGGGTGACGGCGTACGACTCGGCGCAGCGGGCGGCGGGTGGGGGCCCACTCCGGCGCGCGCCGGACCGTGCCGCGCCGGACCGTGCCGCGCCGCGCCGGACCCGAGTTGGTCCGCGTGGTGGAGCGGGTCAGGACTTGCTCGCCGGGGTCGTCTTGTAGCGGCCGGGAACTGGTGCGGCAAGGGCACCTTGCCGGACAATGGGCGCTACGGCCGGAACCTTTCGCGGGGCGCGTCGACCGCTGGAAGTGCCGTCTGACGACGGCTTATTGACGTCCTGGCGAGCCACGGGGGAACTTACCGCGCGGCCCGCCCGTTTTCCGTCCGTACGTTTTCTCGGTTCGCGGACATGATGTCCGACCGAGGGGCTACGGTATGCACCCACAAGGTGACATGCAGCAACGCCGGGAGAAACCTTGAGCGTTCCGTACGAGACAGCAGCGTACGAACCACCCGAGTCGCCCGAGTCTCCGGAGGAGCATCTCGCACGACTTCTGGGCCGCGCCCTGAACTCGTTCGAGCTGCCCGACGAGGCGATACGGCGGCTGGACTGCGCGCTGGCACACGACAGCTCGCTGCACTCCGCGCACCACAGCGCGGGACTGCACCGGGAGACGTACCGGCACACCTGGCTGCTCGCCGACGGTTCCGCCGTCACGCTGTGGGAGCTGGTGCACAACACGGCGACCGGGCACGAAGCCCAGCACGAGGTCTACGTCGACGAGGAGGAGCTGCGCACCGCCACGGCCCGGCTCCCGCTCCCTCCGGACGCGCCGGACTTCGAGCTGCCGGTGTTCGTGCAGCTGTCGTCGATCCCCGAGCCGCGTCACACCTATGTGCCCGACGACTCCGCCGATCACGCGCGTCGGCTCCTGCGGCGCGCGGAGAATCCGGACCGGCCGGGCGCCGACCTCACGTCGCTGCTGCTCCGGGAGGCGTTCGCGCACCAGATCACGCAGGCTTTCGGGCGCCCTTGCCGCGCCGGGCAGGCGGGACTGTGCTTCTCGCTCTACGAGCACGCGTTCCTGCTGCGGGACGGGCAGGAGATCTCCTTGTGGGAGGTCGAGCACACGGCGACCCCGGACCGACGGCACATGTGCGAGGTGTACGCGACGGAGGACGCGGCCCGGGACGCGATGGAGCGCCGGGCGGCACGACTGGGCTGAAGCCGGAAGGGGCCCCGGCACCTGAGGTGCTGGGGCCCCTTCCGGCTCGGACCTCCGCGTCACGCGGTTGATGGCGGACCTGGGTGGAGATCAGCCCACGAATTCCGGCTTCCGGTCCTGATCCTGGCCCTTGTCCTTGCCCAGGGCCTTGTCCTGGCCCTGGTTCTGGTCCTGGGCGTCCGGCTCGTCCTGCGTGCCCTCCACATGCTGGGCCGGCCGCTTCGGCAGGGCGAACATCAGCAGGAAGATGACGGTGAGCACCGCGGCGACCCAGCCCAGCGCGTGCTCGAAGGCGTTCGCGAAGGCCGGGCCCACCTGGGCGAGGGTCAGCCGGTCGCTGATCTCGCCGAAGAAGACGACCGAGACCAGGCCGAGGCCGAGCGCGTTGCCCATCTGCTGCACGGTGTTGATCAGACCCGAGGCCGAACCCGAGTGCTCGCGCGGGACCTCCGAGAGCACGGCGTCCGTCAGCGGGGCGACGATGAAGCCCATGCCGGCGCCCATGACCACCAGCGGGAGGGCCATCTGCCAGGAGGCGATGTCCATGCCGTAGCGGTCGGACTCCCAGATGTAGAGCAGGACTCCGAGCGCCATGATCAAGGCGCCCGCCTGGAGCACCTTGCGCCCGAAGCGCGGGACCAGCAGCTGCACCGACATGCCCGCCGCCGCCGAGACCGCGATCGAGAACGGCACCCCGGTGAGCCCCGCCCGCAGCGCGCTCCAGCCCAGCCCGAACTGCATGTACAGCGTCCAGACCAGGAAGAAGATGCCGAGCGCGACACCGAAGACCGTCTGCACCGCGATGCCCGCCGCGAAGCTCTTCACCTTGAACAGCGACAGCTCGACCAGCGGTGAACCGTCCCGCGCCGTCTTCCGCTTCTCGTACGCCACCAGCCCCGCGAAGACGACGAGGGAGCCGGCCATCGACACGTATCCCCACAGCGGCCAGCCCAGCTCACGGCCCCGGGTCAGCGGGTAGAGCAGCATCAGCAGGCCGAGCGTGACGAGGGCGACGCCGACGAGGTCGAGCTTGAGGGCCCGCGGGGCCTTGGACTCGCTGATGAAGCGGCGGCCCAGGATCAGCGCGAGGATGCCGACCGGCAGGTTGATGAGGAAGATCGGCCGCCACTCCAGGCCGAAGATGTTCCACTCGATGAGCAGTGCGCCGAGGAGCGGACCGGAGACCGCGCCCAGGCCGACGATCGCGCCGAAGAGGCCGAAGACCTTGCCCCGCTCGTGCGCCGGGAAGGTCGCGTGCACGATCGACAGCACCTGCGGCACCATCATCGCGGCCATGGCGCCCTGCAGGATGCGTGAGGCGACGAGCATCTCCGGGTTCGCCGCGAAGCCGCACAGCGCCGAGGCGACCGTGAATCCGGCTATGCCGAGAAGGAAGAGCCGCTTGCGGCCGTAGATGTCGCCGAGCCGCCCACCGGTGATGAGGCCCGCGGCGAAGGCCAGCGCATAGCCCGCGGTGATCCACTGGATCTGGCTGAACGTGGCCCCCTCGTCCCGCTGGATCGACGGAATCGCGATGTTGACGATCGTGACGTCGACGAGGTCCATGAAGGCCGCGGTCATCACGATGGCGAGGGCGAACCAGCGCCGTCGGTCGGCCGCGTCGCCGGGTGCCGGGCTGCTGAGAGCTGTCTCAGAGGTGTCGGTGGAGGTCATGCCGTAAAGGTACGGCCTGATTAGGTCAGATCATGTCCTAGTTCTCCGGCACCCTGGAAACATGACGACCGATACTCCGGCCCGGCTTCTCCAGCTCCTCTCCCTCCTCCAGACGCCCCGGGAGTGGCCCGGCGGCGAGCTGTCCGAGCGTCTCGGGGTGTCCCGTCGTACGGTCAGGCGCGATATCGACCGGCTCCGTGAGCTGGGTTATCCGGTGCAGGCGACCAAGGGAGCGGACGGCGGCTACCGGCTGGTGGCGGGCACGGCGATGCCCCCGCTCGTCCTCGACGACGAGGAGGCCGTGGCCATCGCGGTGGGTCTGCGGGCCGGCGCCGGGCACGCGGTCGCGGGTGTGGACGAGGCCTCCGTACGGGCGCTCGCCAAACTGGAACAGGTGCTGCCGTCCCGGCTGCGTCACCGCGTGTCCACACTCCAGGCCGCGACCACGCCCCTGACCAGCGGAGACGGGGCGAGCATCGCGCCCGAGACACTGACCGTGATGGCGTCGAGCATTGCGGGGCAGGAGCGGCTGCGGTTCGCGTACCGCTCGGGGGACGGGACGCCGTCGCGGCGGCTGACCGAGCCGTACCGGCTGGTCTCCACCGGCCGCCGCTGGTATCTCGTCGCGTACGACCTCGACCGCGGCGACTGGCGGACGTTCCGTGTCGACCGGGTGACCGAACCCTTCGCGACAGGGGCCCGGTTTGCGCCCCGCGAGCTGCCGACGGGGAACGCCGCCGAATTCCTGCGGCAGTCGATGTACCGGCGTCAGGAGACCTACACGTTCGACGTCACCTTCGCCGCCCCGGCCGACTTCGTCGCGGCGCGCGTGCCCGCCTGGGTCGGCGTGCCCGAGCCGATCGACGGGCACAGCTGCCGGCTGCGGGACTCCTCCAGCGGCTCGATGGAATGGCTGGCGGTGCGGATCGCGATGGTCGACTGTGATTTCACGGTGCGAGAACCGCGAGAACTTGTGGAGTACGTAAGGGAGTTGGGTGCGCGGCTGAGCCGGGCGGGGGGAGTGCCGCAGACTGACGGCGCTTGACGGTCGGCCGTCCGCCACGGGGGCGGTGACACCCGGTGGACCGTCGGCGACGGCTGGTTACGCCGCTGTGGCAGAATCTGCCGTCCGGGTCACCCCGGGGTTCAGGTTCGGGGTGGCCCGTCCGCGTCCTGCCCGGAAACCCTCCGCGCTCGCCCGTCCCCGTCGGAGCCGGCAACTCCCGTACCCCGGAACGAAAATGGAACCGAGCTCCGGCGCCGGGGGGGGAGGCGCCGAAGCTCGGCTCTGGGAGAGTCCCGGCGCGGGGGGGGTGTGCGTCGGGACTCGGCTCTTGGGAGCGGCGTGCTTCCGTTCGGTGAATCCGCTGAGGACTTCCGCTCGGTGGTTCCGCTCGGTGGTTCTGTTCGCTTCTTCCGCTCGGACGGGGCCCGAAGCGTGGGCCCTGAAGTCTTGTTCCCAGGGCCCGGCAGGTTGAAGCGGCCTTACATGGCCATGTCTGGTCGACTTGTGGCCATCGAGGCGGGGGTGCCCGTGCGCGGACTGGGACACAGTGGTCCGGCGCCCACGCGGCGGTTCAACCCGTACGGCCCACTCGCCCCTCCCACTCGGCCGCCCCATGCGTTCTCACCCGGCCCGCCCCGTGCGTTCCGCGCGCCTCGTCCCCGCTACGCCGCGGCGTCGAATCCGGTGTCGCGCGCCAGCTTCTTCAGTTCGAGCAGGGCGTGCTTCTCGATCTGACGGATGCGCTCACGCGTGAGCCCGTGCTCCTTGCCGACCTCCGTGAGCGTCCGCTCCCGGCCGTCCTCGATGCCGTACCGCATCTTGATGATGGAGGCGGTGCGCTGGTCGAGATGGCCGATCAGATCGTCCAGCTCCTCACTGCGCAGCAGCGTGAGCACCGACTGCTCGGGCGAGACGGCGGAGGTGTCCTCCAGCAGGTCGCCGAACTGGGTCTCGCCCTCGTCGTCCACCGGCATGTTCAGCGAGACCGGGTCGCGGGCCCAGTCCAGGACGTCGCCCACGCGCTCCGGCGTCGAACCGAGCTCGGCGGCTATCTCCGCGTGCTCGGGCTCGCGCCCGTTCTCACGGTTGAACTCACGCTGCACGCGACGGATCCTGCCCAGCTCCTCGACCAGATGGACGGGGAGGCGGATCGTGCGCGACTGGTCGGCGATCGAACGGGTGATGGCCTGACGGATCCACCAGGTGGCGTACGTAGAGAACTTGAAGCCCTTGCGGTAGTCGAACTTCTCGACCGCGCGCACCAGGCCTGCGTTCCCCTCCTGGATCAGGTCGAGCAGGGGCAGACCGCTGCGCGGGTAACGGCGCGCCACGGCCACGACCAGCCGGAGGTTCGAGCGGATGAAGACGTCCTTGGCGCGCTCGCTGTCGGCGACCAGCGCCTCCAGCTCCTCGCGGGACGCGTCCGCCTTGGCCTCGGCCTCACCGTCGAGGATCTGCCGCGCGAACACACCCGCCTCGATGACCTGGGACAACTCGACTTCCTTGGCGGCGTCGAGCAGCGGTGTACGCGCGATCTCGTCGAGGTACATGCCGACCAGGTCGCGATCGGCGATTTCGCCGCCTCCGGCGCGAACACTGCGTGCCGCGTCGGATGTCCCGCCAGTGGCGGACTTACGACGGGCGACGGCACGGGTTGCCATGCGTGCTCCCTTGCGTGGTGGGCTTGCGGGTGGTCCCGGACATCCGGTTTCACCCTCCCGGGTGCCCGGCATCCGATGGAAACAACGACTGGAATCAGGACAGAATTCCCAACCCGCACCTTGATTTTTCTGAGCATGCAGTACCCTGTCGCACCACTCGGGAGGTCTGATGCGGTCAGAACGTACAGATGTGCAGGTCAGGGCTGGGGTCGCAGCCGATCTGGGCGCGCTCACGGAGCTGTACAACCACTACGTGCGTGAGACGCCCATCACGTTCGACACCATCGTCTTCACGCCGGAGCAACGTCGCCCGTGGCTGCTCTCCCACCCTGAAGACGGACCGCACCGCCTGATGGTTGCCACGGACGCGGATTCACAGGCGATTCTGGGTTACGCCACATCCAGCGCTTTTCGCGCGAAGCCCGCCTACGCGACCTCCGTGGAGGTGACGGTCTACGTCGCCCCCGACGCCGCACGCCGGGGCGTCGGCACGCTCCTCTACGAAGCGCTCTTCTCGGCGCTCGCCGCCGAGGACCTGCACCGGGCGTACGCCGGCATCGCTCTGCCCAACGAAGCGTCCGTGCGCCTGCACGAACGCTTCGGGTTCCGGCACGTCGGCACCTATCGGGAGGTCGGCCGCAAGTTCGGCCGCTACTGGGACGTCGCCTGGTACGAGAAGGAACTCACCCGCTAGGACGCACCCGAACGCCCGGACCGGGACCGTCGGGCTGTCGGGCCGTCGGGCGTAAGGGACGGCCGGCCGTCGGACGAGCGTGGCCTTCGGACGATCGGGCGACCGGACCGTCGGACCACCGGACGGTCGGGCCGTCGGCCGCTCAGTCGAACTGCACCGACCGCTTCGCCATCCCCAGCCAGAATCCGTCGATCACGGACCGCTGCCCGCCGAGCCCTCCGACGGCGTCCGCCGCTCCCATGGTCACGAAGAGCGGGGCGAAATGCTCGGTGCGCGGGTGGGCGAGACGGCCCGCCGGGGACTTGCGCTCGAAGTCGAGCAGCGCGTCCACGTCACCGGCCTCCAGCGCGCGGTGCCCCCAGTCGTCGAACTCGCTCGACCAGGCGGGCACTCCCCCGCCGGTGTGCCGCAGGGCCGCGAGGTTGTGGGTGAAGAAGCCGGAACCGACGATCAGCACCCCCTCGTCACGCAGCGGCGCCAGCTTCCGCCCGATCTCGAACAGCCGGACCGGGTCGAGCGTCGGCATGGAGATCTGGAGCACCGGGATGTCGGCCTCGGGGAACATCTCCTTGAGGGGGACGTACGCGCCGTGGTCGAGTCCGCGGTCCGGGATGTCCTGCACCGGCGTGCCGGGCGCGCGCAGCAGCTTCCGTACGGACTCGGCGAGCTCCGGAGCGCCGGGGGCCGCGTACGTCACCTGGTAGTAGTGCTCGGGGAAGCCCCAGAAGTCGTAGACGAGAGGGACCGTCTCGATCGCGCCGAGTGCGAGCGGGGCCTCCTCCCAGTGCGCGGAGACCATGAGGATCGCCTTGGGGCGGGGCAGGTCGGCGGACCAGGCCGCGAGCTGGCCGGGCCAGACCGGGTCGTCGGCGAGCGGCGGGGCACCGTGACTGAGGTAGAGGGCGGGCATGCGCTCCGGCGCGGGGCGCTCCTCGGTGGCGGCGGACATGGCTGCTCCCTCCAGAGGGTTCCATCGTACGGCGGCAGTGCTTGATCTTTGAAGCACTTTGCTTAAAGTCTCAAGTTTCAGGGTCGAGACTACGACGAGTTTGTTTAAGTTTCAAGGAGGGGCTCGTACAGTGGGGTACATGAACACGGCACCCGCTCCCGCTGAAGAGCCGCGCTGGCTCACCGACGAGGAACAGCGCATCTGGCGTGCGTACATGCACGCCACGACCCTCCTGGAGGACCACCTCGACCGTCAGCTCCAGCGTGATGCGGGCATGCCGCACATCTACTACAGCCTGCTCGTGCAGCTCGGGGAGGCACCGCGGCGCCGGCTGCGGATGACGGAGCTGGCCATGAACGCGAAGATCACCCGCTCGCGGCTCTCGCACGCCGTCGCGCGGCTGGAGAAGAACGGCTGGGTGCGCCGCGAGGACTGCCCGTCCGACAAGCGGGGCCAGTTCGCGGTGCTGACCGACGAGGGCTACGAGGTGCTGCGGCGCACCGCGCCGGGCCATGTCGCCGCCGTACGCCAGGCACTGTTCGACCGGCTCGGGCCGGACCAGCGGAAGGCCTTCGGCGAGGCCATGCGGATCATCGCCGAGGGGCTCCAGCCGAAGGACGCGGGGGCGGATCTGCCCTGGCTGCGTTAGGAGCGGGCGGTCAGGCGGCCGCGGTGGCGGGGCCCTGCCGCCGAGTCCGGCCGGGGCGATGCACCGCTGCCGCCGAGTCCGGCCGGGCAGCGGACCGCCTGGACAGCAGACCTCCCGAACACGAGTCCGCCTGGACACGGGACTCCCGGACACAAGTCCGCCGCCCGGACACGGGACCGCCCCGGTTCCGTATGGCGTGGAACCGGGGCAGTCTCCGGAGTCGTACGGACGAGGCGTCCCCATCCCCGTCCGTACGCGGAGCACCGTCGTACGGACCGCGGAGGTAGCGGACCGCCGGCTACGGAAGCACCGGGCCGTGGGCTACGGAAGTACCGGAGTACGGGGCGGTCGCGGGGTCAGTGCGCGACGACCGGCACCTTCAGCTCGTCCTCGGCGCCTTCGCCCGTGCCCGAGCCGACGACCGCGGAGGCGTCCGGACGGCCGGTGTTGATCAGGGTGAAGGCGATTCCGGCGGCGACCACGAGGATGCCGACGGCGAACCAGATCGCGTTGCTGTAGCCGTGGACCATGCCCTCGGCCTGGACGAGCTGCTGCTGCGCCTTGGTGCCGGCGCCCGCCATGTGGTCCTTGATGTAGACGGTGGTCGCGGAGGCGGCGATCGTGTTCAGCAGGGCCGTGCCGATCGCACCGCCGACCTGCTGCGAGGTGTTCACCATCGCCGAGGCGACACCGGCGTCACGCGGCTCGATGCCGTGCGTGGCCAGCGACATGGCGGGCATGAACGCCGTACCCATGCCGAGGCCGAGCAGCAGCATCGCCGGCATCACCAGGGTGACGTACGACGAACCGATCTCCAGCTGCGCCAGGAGCAGCATGCCGAGCGCGGCGACCAGGAAGCCGGGGCCCATCAGCAGCCGCGGCGCGACCCGGGTCATCAGACGGGCGCCGATCTGCGTGGAGCCCGTGATCATGCCCACGATCATCGGCAGGAAGGCGAAGCCGGTCGAGATCGGCGAGTAGCCCTTCACGATCTGCAGGTAGTAGGTGAGGAAGAGGAAGGTGCCGAACATCGCGATGATCGCGAGACCGAGCGAGAGGTAGACGCCGCCGCGGTTGCGCTCGAGGATGACACGCAGGGGCAGCAGCGGGGCCTTGACCTTGGACTCGGTGAAGACGAACGCGGCCAGCAGCAGGGCGGAGGCCACGAACAGGCCGACCGTCATGGAGTCGCCCCAGCCGTCGGACTCGGCGCGGGTGAAGCCGTAGACGAGGGAGACCAGACCGAGGGTGGACAGGACGACACCCGGGATGTCGAGCGGCGAACGGTTGCGGCCGCCCTTCGGCTCGCGGATGACGAAGTACGCGCCCGCGGCCGCGACGATCGCGAACGGGATGTTGACGAAGAAGGTCCAGCGCCAGTTCATGTACTCGGTGAGGACACCGCCGAGGATGAAGCCGACGGCGCCACCGCCACCGGCGATCGCACCGTAGATGCCGAAGGCCTTGGCGCGCTCCTTGGCGTCGGTGAACATCACGGCGAGCAGCGAGAGCGCCGCGGGCGCCAGCAGGGCGCCGAACACACCCTGAAGGGCGCGGGCGCCGAACATCATCGCGCCGCTCTGTGCCGCGCCGCCGAGGGCGGAGGCCAGGGCGAAGCCGACCAGGCCCACGACGAACGCCCGCTTGCGTCCCCACAGGTCGGCGATGCGGCCGCCGAACAGGAGCAGACCACCGAAGGCGAGGGCATAGGCCGTGACGACCCACTGGCGGTTGCCGTCCGAAATACCCAGGTCCTGCTGGGCCGAAGGCAGGGCGATATTCACGATCGTGGCGTCGAGCACCACCATCAGCTGGGCCAGCGCGATGAAGACGAGCGCTTTCCAGCGGTTGCTGTGCGCGTCGGACTCCAGGTCCGGAATCGCTTTGGACGTGCCTGTTTCAGACATGGGGGTACCCACTCCGGGACTTCGTAGCGAAAAATGCAGTGAAAGGGGACGGCTCGTCGACGGTGACGGCCGGGAACGCCTCGGCTCGGCTCGGCGCGGCTCGGCGCGGCTCGTCCCAGATGACGAGTGCACCTCGCGCGTGACGCGTACGGGCCGTACGAGGTGTACGGGCTGTACAGGCGATGAGTTGTGCGTTATCGAGTAAGAGTTCGGGTTACGAGTTCTGACTGTCGCCGGGCGCCGGGCTCATCGGTCGCCGATCGACCGATCACTTCGGCTGCCGCTCCGGCACCGGTCACACTCGTCGCAGTTCCTCCAGGTTGGCGGCCACTCCGGGCAGTTCGGAGCGGGCCGGAGCCCGCATACCGTCCAGGAACAGCTGCAGATGACGGTGCACGAAGCGGTCGATGCCCTGGCACGCGGTGCCCGGCAGCGGCCTGGTGAGCTGACTGACGGCGATCATCACATCGCCCAGCTCGACGTCGGGGCGCAGCTGTCCGGCCTCACGCGCGCGGGCCATCAGCTGCTGCAGCAGATCGGTGATCCGGTCGCGCGCGGCGACCAGGTCGGGATGGTTCTGGTCGAACCTCTCGGAGAGCATCGGGCACAGGGCACCGATCCGCTCGTCCGCGGCGAAGTGCACGAAGCCGCTCAGTGCCTCGAACGCGTCGCCGTCCGCGGCGAGCGCCTCCTCGACCCACTCCGAGGTGCGGTCCATGACCGAGCACACGACCTCGCGGGCGAGGGCGTCGCGGTCGGGGAAGTTGCGGTACACCGTGGCGTTGCCGACACCGGCCCGTCGCGCGATCTCGTCGAACGGCACCTCGGCGCCGAACTCGACGAACATCTCGCGGGCGGCGGCGACGATCCGCTCCCGGTTGCGCAGGGCGTCGGCACGGGGCCGGGCCACTCGGCGCTGCACAGGGGTCGCGGTCTCCACGGCGTCCTCCTCGAAGCTTCTCGGAACGTGTATGCGATCCGGGGATTCCGTCCCCGTTTCGCTCGGACGTATGACTAAACGGGGAAACGATCCCCGGTTATTTCCCGGACCGGGAAGAGAATGATGTGACCTACGTCACACATTTTCCCTCCCTTCGCCACCTCCCGCAGATGAACCCGATCGGGCCCATCCAGCGCGCGCCCGGCGAGTCGGCGACTCAGGGTGATCGAAAGGGTGCAGTCGGAGACCGGTGGCTGCCGTGGAGCGAAGGGCCCCTGCATGCTGCCGTCCAGCCGCCGCATACGCCCGCGCCGTGTGGCCGCGCTGGCCACGGTGACCGTTCTGACGCTGGCGGTCAGCACCTCCGCGGGCACCGGACATCTGACGGCCGGCTCCGCCACGGCGGGCTCCGCGGCGCTGGCCCGCTCCACGGCGCTCGGCCCCTGCCTGATCAACGGCCCGACGGACGTCCAGATGGGGGAAGGGATTCCGACCGCACCCGGATACGCCCGCTCCACCGGCACCCTGCGGGCTCTGACGCTGATGGTCGACTTCTCCGACGCGCCCGGCAAGGGCAGCGCCCTCGAGCGGTACGACGAGTTCTTCCCGAAGACGCAGGAATGGTTCCGCACCGCCTCCTACGGCCGCCTCGACTACCGGCCCAAGGCCCCCGTCCGGCACTGGCTGCGCATGCCCAAGCCCTTCAAGGCGTACGGGATAGAACGCGGCGCGCCTTTCGACCCCGGGTACCGCGAACTGGTCCAGGACATCGTGGCCACGGCCGATCCCGAGGTCGACTTCCGGTCGTACGACATCCTGAACGTGCTGGTCACACCGAATGCCGGGCCCTCCGCGCTGGACACCGTGCTGTCCGTGACCTTCGCCGGCAACACCGAGGCGCCGGTGGCCGACGGCGTCCCGGTCGCCAACGCGTCCTTCGTCTACAGCCGCCAGGACGACGGCTCGGGCTCCTACGCCGACACCGGCTACCGCGTACTCCCCCACGAGAACGGTCACACCTTCGGCCTGCCCGACCTCTACACCCAGGACGGCGGCGGCGCGGTCGGGCACTGGGACATCATGAGCGAGGACTGGGGGGCCGACAACGACCTGCTCGGCTGGCACAAGTGGAAGCTCGGCTGGCTCGACGCCTCCCAGGTGAGCTGCGCGGCCGCACACGGCACCAGCGAGTACACACTGACCCCGATGGCCCTGCGGGGCGGCGCCAAACTCGTCGTCATACCCGTCGGCCCCCGCAGCGGATACGTCCTCGAACTGCGCACCCGCGCGGGCAACGACTCCGCCGTCTGCCGTTCCGGCATCCTCATCTACAAGGTCGACGCGGACGTGGACACCGGGAACGGGCCCGTCACGGTGTACGACTCCCACCGCGACAGCGGCGGATGCACCCGTTCACCCAATGTGCAGGCGGAACTCTCCGACGCCCCCTTCTCCCCCGGTCAGACCTTCAAGGTCGCCAAGGCGGGACTCACCGTCCAGGTCGCGTCGGCGGACGCCGCGGGGAAGTACCGGGTGTACGTGACGCGCCGCTGAGCACGGGGCGAGCCGCCGGACCGGCGGACGGACGACCGAACGGCCGCACGGCCGAGCTCGGGGCGAACCGCCGACGACCCGGGCGGGGAAGCCCGAGACAGCCGGACAGCCGGACTGAGGCCCGAGGTACAGCCGGACGGAGGCCCGGAGCCCAGCCGGACGGAGGCCCGAAGCGCCGTCGGACGGAGGGGGCGCGCTCGGCAGACCGGCGCCCGTACCCGGAAGCGGCCCACCTTGCCCACCTGCTTCATCGGGCGGGCAAGCACTACCGTGGCTCTTCTGAGATCCGCCACCGGTGACTCGTCCGAGATCCGCCGCACAGTGACTCTTCTGAGAGCCCCACCGGAGAGCCCATGCCGTCAAGCCCCAGGTCATCAAGCTCCAGTCCATCAAGTTCCAGGCCATCAGGCTCCAGGCCATCGAGCCCCACGTCGCCGTCCCCTGTCACGCCGGCGAACCGCGCGTCGGCCGGGACGGGCAACGGTTCCGCGGTGTCCGGCTCCGGTACCGCCGCCGGGGCCGAAGTGCCGGACGAGGCGGTCACGCCGCTCATCCGCGGGCTCGCCGTACTGCGCAGGCTGACCGAGGCGGACGGTTCGGCCAGTCTGAGCGGACTCGAACGGGCCACCGGGCTCGCGCGGTCCACCGTCGACCGGATCACCGCGACCCTGGCACGCATGGGCTACCTGCGCCTGGACGGCCGGGATGCCGTACTCGCCCCCCGCCTGACGGAGCTCGGCAACGCCTATCTCGCCGCCCTCCGGCTTCCCCGTGTCCTGGACGCGTACGCCGACGCGCTCGCCGACGAACTCGACGAGTCGGTGTCCATCGCCGTCTGCGACCGGGACGGCATCCGCTTCATCCATCAGACGACCCGGCGCCGCGCGATGTCCCTGAGGTTCCGCATCGGCGACCTGCTCCCCGCCGAACGCACCGCACCGGGACCGCTGTTCGCGACCGAGTGGGGCGAGGAGGAGTGGACACGCTGGCGGGAGCGCCGCGCGGCCGATCCGGAGGACCGCGGCTTCCCGGCCGTGCCCGCACGGAGCAGGCCGTACGAGGGCAGGACGGACACCTCCGCTCTGCCTGCCTCCCAACGCCCCACCCTCGGCGACGACTTCGAGCAACGGACGGCAGAAGCGGCCAGGTCCGGCTGGGCGTTGGACGACCAGCTCATCGAACCGGGCCTTGTCGCGCTCTCGATGCCCGTACGGGAGGCGGGGCGGATCGCCTGCGTGGTGAACGTGGTGAGCCATACGAGCCGGCACAGCGCCACCGGACTGCGGGACGCGCTGCTGCCGTGCCTGCGGACGGCCGTGGCCGAGATGGAACGGGCACTGGCACGCGACGACGAACCGACGCCGGAGCGAAAGCCCGAGCTCACGCAGAGCGACGACGCACCGACCGGAACGGGTGACGCAGGCGGCGCAGGCGGCACAATCGGCACAATCGGCGCCGGAAGCCCCGGAACCGCGGGAATTCCGGGAACCGCGGGTAGCCCCGGAAGCGCACGGAGCACGGAACCCTCGGGAAGCACGGAACCCTCGGGGAAGGCCACCACCCCCTCCGGGCTCGCCGACTGGACCGGCGCCTCCAAGCAGGAACTGGGGCGGGAGTTCATCGAGTCGCTGGCGCGGGGCCTGACCGTGATCACGGCCTTCGGCGAGGGACGCGGCGAACTGACCCTCACCGCGGTGGCCCAGGCGACAGGACTCGCCCGCGCGACCGCGCGCCGCGCCCTGATCACGCTGGAACACCTCGGATACGTCACCACGCACGACCGCGTCTTCCGCCTCACCCCGCGCGTCCTGGGGCTCGGCTTCCCGCCACTCTCACGGACCACGCTCCCCGAGATCGCGGCCCCGCATCTGACCGAACTCTCCCAACGGCTGCACGACTCGGTGTCGCTCGCGGTGCTGACGGGCGACGAGATCCAGTACACCGGGCACGTCTCCACCCGGGGCATCATGAGCGTCCACGTCACCGTCGGCACGCGGCTGCCCGCGTACGCCACCTCGCTGGGCCGAGCGATCCTGGCCGGTCTTCCGGAGCCCCGTGCGACGGAGATGCTGGCCGGCGCGGCCGAGGCCGTCTCCGGGCGGACCGGCACGGACCCGGAGCTGTTCAGGGCCGAACTGGACCGGGTGCGGACGGCCGGATACGCCCTGGTCGAGGCGGAGTTGGAGCGGGGGCTGCGATCCATCGCCGTCCCGGTGCGCGACCTCGCCGGACGGACCGTGGCCGCGGTGAACGTCGCCATGCACAGCAGCCGCCGCACCGCCGAGGCCTGCGTCAGCGACGTGCTGCCCGAACTCCGGGCGACAGCGACCCGCATCGAGGCGGACCTGCACATCGCGGGCCGCTTCCGCCGGGTACCGCAAAGCTGAGCGGACCACCGGTCCACCGAACTCCCCTGCCCCTCTCCGCCCTTCCCTCTTCACCCTTCCCTCATCAACCAGCCATATCTCCAAGGGAGTTGCCACCTGGCGTGAAGATGATCTGCGCGACACAGGCCCCGTTGACAGATCCAAAAGCGGGTTTCTAGCGTCGCTCACGGAAGGACAAACAGCAGCCGAACGACAAGGAGCGTCCGGGTGGTCGCGTCGTGGTGAGGCAGGAGAGGTCCGAGCGGACCAGGCGCAACCTGATCCGGGCCGCCTCGACCGTGTTCGACCGGTCCGGCTACGAACGGGCCACCCTGTCCGCGATCAGTGAACGGGCCCAGATCACCAAGGGCGCCCTGTTCTTCCACTTCGCGGCCAAGTCCGACCTGGCCCGTGCGGTCCAGGCGCAGGCCTGCACGACGTCGGGGGCCGCACTGGGGAAGCTGGCGCGGCGCGAGACGCCGGCGTTCGAAATAGCCACCGCCATGGCTCACACCGTCGTGGGCCTCATCGAAAGCGACACGATCGTTCGCGCGGGGGCACGTCTGGCCCAGGAGATCAGGACTCCCGACGACCCGTCACTCCACTGTCACGCCAACTGGCTCGGCGCCCTG
Source organism: Streptomyces sp. NBC_00659 (assembly GCF_036226925.1). Lineage (NCBI taxonomy): Bacteria > Bacillati > Actinomycetota > Actinomycetes > Kitasatosporales > Streptomycetaceae > Streptomyces > Streptomyces sp. NBC_00659. Next base: position 4,313,057 of record NZ_CP109031.1, read on the forward strand.
CACGGGATCCTGGACCGGGCCCGGAACGACGGCTCACTCCTCCCCGACGTCGATGTCGGGGCGGCGGCCGTACTGATGCTGTCCATGATCACCGGCACAACGGCCCTGCCCCACCTCCCCGCGCGCCCCGGCACTCCCCGGCCCCCTCACCCGCGACACGCCTCGGCCCCCCACTGCGCCTCCCGCTCCCCCCAGGCGGCAGGCGACCTGTGGCTGACCCGCATGCTCCACCTGACCCGCCCGGCCCTCTCGGGCCTCCCGACCAGCTGAACGGCCCTCCAAGAGCCGCGCCTCCTCGAGCGCGGCAAGCACCGCGTAGATCTGGGTCTCGCCGACCTCCGCCGAGTAGCACCCCGCTGCCGTGCGGCAGTGGGGCGCTACTCGTCGAGGCAGTCTCGCCGTCCGCCTACGACTGCGGGCGGGTGGTCCAGATGACGCTGCGGTCTTCGCCTTCGAAGGCGGATCCGACGGGGTCTTCTCCGCCGCGCTCAGCCGTGACGTTTCGGCACAGCACGAACCCTGATCCGCTTCTGGACCGAAGGACGACCGGCAGATGGAGCTCTCTGCTGGACGGGGTGATTCCAGAGAAACCGAGAATCTCTTCAGTCTCGGTCTTGCTCGCGAAGCAGAGCTCGATCGACTTGTAATGCTGGACCAACTGCATGGCACTCACATCTTCGAAAAGAAGGTCCAGGCAAACGGTGTCCACGCTGTCGGGAACTGCCCGAAGGAGCAGCTGAGAATGCCCGATCCCATAACGCCAGACTCTGAAGGTCCGGTCGGACTTGAACATGACGGCGGAACTCACGTCATCATTTGAAGGGGTCGACATCTGCTTCACCTCTCTTGTACCAAGAGCCTCTTCGTCAGCTGCTGCAACAGCCCGCCCTCACCGGTCAGCTTGATCCCGCCAGCCTCGCACGGTCCACGAGTTGTCCGATCAACTGGTCGTCCGGGGCCCCCGGCATCCCGGCGGGCTGCACTTCCTCGATGGCCTCAACCGAGGCGATCACCGTTCCCATGCCCTGCAGTCGTTGCGGGTGCCGGGCAATGGCCGACCGACGGCGACGACGAGCCGGGGGTCGGCATCAATGACGACCTGAGGCGACCCCGTCGGCCTGGCCGCACCGCTGACGCATCTTCCTGGGACAGGTGGGGCGCGCCGTGCCCGCCCCTGCCGCCCGGTGGTCAACCTTGCCGAATGAGCTGTTCCAGTTTCTCGGTGACATGGTCCTCGCCGTAGCCGAACCGCCTGCCGAGTGCCTGGTAATGGCTGTACTGCTCCTGGGTGAGAGACGGGGACACCTCGTCGAGCAACCGCAGCAACATCCGGAATCCGAGGTCGGCATCGGTGTCGGCGACAACCTCCTCGACCGCGGCCAGCGCGCTCGCGCCGGGAATCGGTTCCCAGTGCGGGCTGATGACCGCGTTCTTCAGGAGCGGTGCAGCCTCCCGGACGGCTCGTAGCACGGCGCTCCGGAGGTCGCTCCGGTCAGCCGGTTCGACATGGCGGTACCGGGGGCGATCTCCCTCAGTCGCTCTTCTCGGCTACGCCTGGCCGACAACGCCGTCGCCCGAGCCAAGATCACCCACGCGCTCGCCGCCTGAGCCGGTGCGCACATCTCTCCGCCCTCGGATCAGGCACCACCCGCTACACTGACCGCGGTGGCTGTGCCCTCACGGGCTGCCGCCATGACCTGTCGCCAAACAAGCCTGAGCGGTCCGCCGATCCCGGCAGACTTTCAGACACGTTTCCGACAGATCCCGGCCTTCGTAGCTCAGGGGATAGAGCACCGCTCTCCTAAAGCGGGTGTCGCAGGTTCGAATCCTGCCGGGGGCACCAGGCAAAACGGCCCGGACCGATCATGGTCCGGGCCGTTTTGACGGCACCATTTGACGGCAGTCGCCACTCAGGCGGCCGGTCGACGGCGCCTGAGCAGGCGGTCCATGTGGCTGATCGCCTCCCGCTGGGTGTCCTGCACGACGTGTGTGTAGACGTCCATCGTGATGCTGATCTGGCTGTGTCCGAGGATCTCCATGATGACGCGCGGCGCGACGCCGGCCGCCGTCAGCAGCGTCGCGCAGCCGTGGCGGGCGTCGTGAAGCCGGACCACCCTCAGCCCTGCATCGGCGGCGACCCGTGTGAACGAGCGGTACACGTTGCGCGGCTCGACCGGCCGGCCGTTCCGCGTGGCGAAGACGTAGCCGCTCTCCGACCATGCGACGCCCGTGCGTGCGAACGCCTCCCGCTGCCGCAACCGGTGCCAGCGCAGCGGCGCGATGCACAGCGCGGGCATGGGCACCACGCGGCTGCGGCGGCTCTTGGGGTCGTCGTCGTACAGCGTGCCCCTGCGTCGCTGGGTCTGTTGGCGCACGTGCAGAGCGCGGTTGTCTAAGTCCAGGTCCGACCAGCGCAAGCCCACCAGCTCACCGCGACGCAGGCCCATGGTGACGGCCAGCACGAATGCGGCGTACAGCGGATCACGACGGGCCGCCTCCAAGAAGGTCAACGTCTCCTCCAGCGTCCACGGCCGAATCTCCCGCTGCTTCACACGTGGCGGTTCCACCAGGGACGCGACGTTCCGCGTGATCAGTTCCTCGCGCACAGCCGCAGTGAGTGCCGTACGCAGCACTCGGTGTGCTTCCTTGGCGGTCGCGGCCGTGTGGGTGCTCTGCATGCGGGTGATGAAGCGGCGTACGTCGGCGACGCTCAGGGTCTCCAGTCGTTTCGTGCCCAGCACGGGGGCCAGGTAGAGGCGGACGTGAGTTTCGTACTTGTCGTACGTGCTGAGTTTGCGGCGCGGTTCGATGTGCTGCTCCAACCAGTACGGCAGCCACTCGGAGAGCTTGGCGGACCGTGTTGGCGTCGGAATGCCCTGGCGGTCGCGGCGAACCAACTCCTGCCGCTTGGTGTCGCACTCTTCCCACGTGTTCCCGTACACGGTCTTGCGCTTGCGGGTGCCGTCGGGCTGAGGAACGTACACGCGTGCCTCGTAACGGCCGTCCTTGCGCTGCCAGATGCTGCCAGCGCCATTGGGGTTCCTCTTTCGCTGGGCCATCAGGCTGCGTTCTCCTCAAGTCGGTCTTGCATGTAGTGGCGTACGGCGTCGACCGGGATGCGGCGGGCACGGCCGGACGTGTAGCTCGGGAGCTGCTTGGAGCGGATCAGGTCGTAGACCTTGCTGCGGCTAAGCCGCAGAGCGGTCATGACCTCCGGGACAGTGAGGGCTTGGGGACCGCTCGCGACTACGGTCAGCACGTTGAGACCTCCGGGAGAGGGCGGAGCCTGCGAATGGGTCGGGTTTCAGTGCTTCTCAGTAGCCCGCGTGTGTCCGAGGTGTGGATTTCTGCGTCATTGCGTCGGCAGCGTCATTCGGGGCTCTGACCTGCGGTTTTGCTTGACGCAGCAGCTAGGGCGTGCGTCATCGCAGCGTCATGGGGTGCGTCATCGGATGACGCAGATGACGCAGATGACGCAGGATGACGCAGAGCAAGCCGTCTGCGTCATACCTGTTTCCGCAGCTCAGGTGCCGTTTCCCGGCCCGTCTGACACACATGACGCAGCGTCTTCCCTCTTAGGACAAAGAAGGGGCTGCCTGTAGTACCTCGGTGCGCCTCACAGAGCGAAGAAGGAGCCGCTGCGCGGCGCGACCTTGGGGCGGCGTTCCGCCGAACAGCAAGAGGAGCACGTGCTCCTCTTGCTGTTCGCTTGAGCGCGCGGGCCGCAGGTCAGAACGCCCGCGCTTGCTCATGCGGGGCTCGCGGGAGCGTGCGGATCATTTCGAGGTAGCGGCCGGAACTCGTGCGACCCGAGTCGACAAGGACGCCCCGGGCGGCGAGCGTCGGCTGGAGGCGCTTGAGTCGGTCGGAGAGGACTTTGCCGGTGGTCGGCCACCCCTTGGGCAGGGAACGGCAATCCTCGCCGCTGTAGAGGCGGCTGAGGCAGGAAAGCCACTCGGTGGACGTCATCCGCTGCGCCGTGCCCGGCTCGATGGTGTCGGCATGCCGGAGGACGGTCTGCGCGAGGAGGTCACCCTCGATCACGTCGTCGTTCAGGTCGTCCAGACTCGCCCGGTACGCGGGGAGCGCCCCGAGCCCGGTCGCGGCGTCGAACTGCGCGCACAGGTGGGCGAAGTCAGCCATCCGCAGATCGGTCGGGGTGTCCGCCTCGGCCGCGCGGACCTTGACCGTGAGGTCCAGGAGCGAGCCGAGGACGACCGGCAGAACTTCCGCGTAGTCCGTCCACAGCTCCGCCTCGGTGCGCCGGACCTTGGGCCGCTCCAACCGCAGCGGCAGGAGCCGGTCCGCGAGGTCGGGCCGGATGACACCGACGTCGATACCGGTCAGCAGTAGAGGCCGGCGGTAGCCGACGCGGAACACGTCTCCGTCGGTGAACAGGGCTCGCTTGACGCTCTCGGCGCCGGTCACGATGCAGCACATCGCGTCCGATAGGTCCGGCGTCACGTGGGAGAGGTTGTCCAGCGCGGTGACCCATCCCGCCGCCACCGCCGCGATCAGGCTCTCCTCGTCCTTCGGCGCCCGCCGCAGATCGCCGCTCATTCCCTCGATGATCCGCACGAGCATCCGGCCGCCGGTGGACTTGCCCGCTCCCTGTGGCCCGGTGAGGAACGGCGCGGGGACCGGTACGGACGGACCGAGGCAGCCGATCAGCCAGGCGATGGCCAGGCATTCGGTTTCCGCGTTGGCGAAGTTGCACAGCCGCATCAGAAGGTCGATGCCCTTGCCGTCGGTGTCCTTGACCGGCAACGGGAGTTCGCCGGTGAGCTGGGTCCGTCGCCAGCAGACTTCCCGCGGGTCGGGGGTGAGGATGTCCCAGCCGGTGGGGTGGATGCGGACGGACTTCCCGTCATCGCGGCCCAGGTCCAGCCATGTCGCCCCGTCGAATCCCGGGGCCACGCGGATGTGCACGGGCTGGACGTTCTCGGTCAGCGCGAGTGCTTCGATCAGGTCCAACGCCTCCTTGATTGCGGACCCGTTGAAGACGCCGATGCCGTCCTTGAACAGTCCGACCATGAGTTCCTGCCGGTGGCTGCCCGTGGTGCCCTGGGAGCGGATCGGACGGGCCACGGGGTGCCCGTTCTTCTGCGCGTACACGGTCCCGTCGGCCGTGCGGAAGTACCGGAAGTGCTCTTGCGCGTAGTCCGCGATGACCTCGCGGGCGGGAGTCTTGTCGTCCTCAGCCATGGCTCAGTCCCAACGTGGTCAGGGCGTTGGTCCACGCGTCAGTGCAGTGCCGGGGCGATTCGCCCTTGGCCTGCGCTGCGGTGAACAGCCGCGCGGTGTGCGCCTCGGTCAGGCAGCCGCACCGGCCGTGCGTGGACAGCACGGCCAGGAACGTCCGGTAGACGGTGGCGTGCACCGCATCCCGGGCCTCCGTGATGCGCTGCTCTGCCATGGCGATCCCACGGTCCAGATAGGTGGGCGTGCGGTGAGGGCATTCCCCGCCCATCGCGGGCACCGTGACGGGCACCGGTCGAACCGTGGTGGGTTCCTTCACGATCAGCGCTTGGACGGCGTCCGGCAAGGCCGTGATGGTGCCAGTGCCGGGACCGAGCCAGCGCGCGTACTGCATGGACGACTTGATGTCCGCGCCGGGCCGTACGGCGTTGGCGGACTGCATGGCCCCCCGGTAAAGCCAGTGCTCACCCCGAGTCGTCGGCACGATCCGGGTGGCGGGCAGACTCGCACGGGCCCATGCGATGGCTTCCGCGTTGTCGAGGTCCACGACCGTGAGGCCGGCGCCGCCGGGGTGATAAGCCACGCCCGCCGCTTCCCGCCACGCCCGCACCCACGTCGGTGCGTTGACGACGTTCGGGTCGGTGGCGGCGGCGGCCCAACCGTGGCACGGTCGCGGGCAGATGCAGGGGCCGGGAGTTTTCATGTTCGGCCGACCGCCACAGATGTTCTTGGCGCAGGCCGGACAGTTCCCGAACGGCACCTTGCCCTCGCGCAGCGGCAGCGTGGGCACGCCTTGGGCCGCGAGGCTGAGCGCGGTGCGCAGATGCGTACTCATGCCGCCACCCCCAGGGCCGGGGCGAGGGAGGCGAGGACGGCGCGTCCGATGTGTTCGGCGTAGGCGGGCGGGATGCACTCGCGGATGCCGTCCCGGTTCATCCACGGCACCCCGAGCACGTCGCGGGCGGCCTGGACTCCGGAGAAGTTGCCGACGAACTGCCCGTAGTGACCGGGCGGGACGGGTCGGCCCAGCTTCGCCTGCGGAACCGTGTGCACGGCATGGTCAGGCTGGGTGAGGGTGAAGCCGCCGCCGGTCTCGAAGAAGCGGTGGCGGTAGTTGTCCAGCCCGAACATCCGGCCGCAGAGCATCACCGGGGCGTTCAGTTTGGGGACGGCGCCGCCCACGTTCTCGATCACCCACGGGCGCCCGATAGCCTCCAGCGCTGCACGGGTGGGCGCGATGAGGTCGGGGTGGTCGTTGCCCTGGATCCGCTGACAGTCACTGTCGAACTGGCACGGCGGGGAGGCGTGGATGAAGTCGAATTCCGCGCCGTGGGCGAGGACGTAGGCGATGGCGTCGCCCTGGATGAACGGGAACGGGTAGCGGGGCTGCGGGTCCTTGTCGACGCCCGTCAGGTCGAACCCGGCGTCCGCGTAGCCCTTGCCCGCGCCGCCCTGGCAGCAGAACAGATCCAGTAAGCGGGGCCGTCGGCCGCGCACTCGTCGGATGTCGGTCGGTTGCGTCATGCTGGATGTCTCCAGTTCGTTGAGACCGTGCTGGATTGCAAGGGCGGCCCCGTTCTTTGGCGAGATGCGGGGGCCGCCCTTGGCGTAGCTAGCTGTAGAAGCGGTTGCGTTTGATCACGGCTTTGTGGATGTTGACCGTGCTGCCCTTGCCGCCACTGATGGCGGGGGTGCGCAGGGCGAGGACGATGACGGCGATCCACACGAGCGCTCCGCCGCTGATTCCGGCGGCGGCGCTGACGATCTCGCCCACGCCGTAGCCGATGCCGGCCGCGAGAGCACCGCCCCCGAGTCCGGCGCCCATGAAGCGCTGCGCGACGGGGTCCAGGAGCGGGAGCGGGGTCAGGTCGCGCGGCTCGGGCGCGAGGACCGGGGCGGGGGCGAGGTGCTTGGGCATGGGAACCATGCGCCCGTACGCGTCGGGCACCCACACCACAGGCTGACGCTCGCCGTACGGGTCCAGGGCCATCGACGGGCCCGGGTCGTAGGGGCTCAGGGGCTGCGGCTGATGGACGGTCACGGCCCGCTCCGCGGGCAGATAGGCGGACGGTTCGGGGTACATACGGAATCCCTTCCGGTGTTCGGTCAGGGAGGCGGAGGCACACCCTTGCGGGATGGCTGTGGAGGGGGTTTTCGGGGTCTGACCTGGGGTGCCTCCCTGACTCCCTGAGCGATCATTTGTGCAGCTCAGGGCCAGGGAGGTGGGTCAGGGAGGCGTTCAGGGAGTTCTCCCTGCCTCCCTGACCCGTCCGGGGTCGGCTCCCTGTCATCCGTCGGCGGAAGCGGAACCGTCCGCGTCGCGGTTGGCGAGCGCTTGGGCGACGCGGTCGCGGCTGACGACCATGACGCCGTCGGACTTGTAGGGCTCCGCGCCAGCGTCGTCCAGGACGCGCTTGAGGTCCAGGAACGACCAGCCGCCGTATGCCTGCTCGTTCAGCGTGGCGAGCCGCTTGAGGACGTCCTTGGTGCGGACCCGGGGCGCGTCGCCGAGGGCGGCGAGGATGTCGGCGAGCGGGTCGCGGTCCTCGCCCCGCTCGATGACGGTCAGGGTGGTGACCCCGTCGCGCAGTGCCTTGGCACGGTCGGCGATCGCGTGTGCTTCCTCGGTGCTGATGTAGTGCGTTCGGACCGTGATGGACGACTGCCCGGCCGGGGCCTGGATGCCGTCGGACGCGACGACCAGGGTTCCCTTGTCGAGTCCGGGGCGCAGCAGGTGCGGGGCGGCGCCGCCGTTCACGGCCTTGTCGCCGAGTGCCATGCGGGACTGGGACTCGGTGCCGAGTGCGAGGGAGGCGCGGGTGTGGGCTCCCTCGCGGACCAGCTTGGGAAGGTTCTGGTCGGTCGGGTCCTGCGTGCCCTGCCAGAGCAGCACGTTGACCGCGCGGCCCTGGTTGTGAATCTTGCGGGCGGCCATGAAGTAGCGGGAGTTGGACGACGATCCGCCGTAGGGGCGCTTGTCCTCGTCCTTGAGCGGGCACATGAACGCGACCTGAGCCTCGTCCACGTTCACGATCAGGGCGGGGAACTGCGTTCCGGGCGGAGCCATCAGACGCCGGTTCATCTCCTCCACCGCGTCTTCCAGCATCATCGTGACCTGGATGACGTGGTCGTCGGTCGGGCCCTGGATGAAGCGGGTGGCGAGCCCTTCGAACATGGCCCAGTCGCCCACGCCCTTGAGGTCACCGACCCAGAACTCCACCGACCGGTCCAGTGCGACCCACAGGGCCAGCGCTCGCAGTGCGGCGGTCTTGCCCTGGTTGGACAGACCCGTGATCAGAAGGTGCCGCTGGTAGACGGACAGGGCCGCCGCGTCGCCCCGCAGGTCCTCGCCCCAGGGGGCGCGGCCCTTGGCGTAGTCGGCGGTCATGGTCTCGTCGGTGACCAGCGGCGACGGGCCGATCGGCTCGTCCAGCGCCCCCGAGTCGGCGACCCACAGGCGGACCGTGCGGGCGGCCTGCGGGATGGTGATGAACACCTCGTGCTCGTGCCGGGTCAGGTTCTCCGCGAGCTTCCGCCGGCGGTTCTGCACCTCGATCGTGGACACCCCGGACGGCAACGTCACGTCGACCTCGACGCCGCATCCGGCGATCCGGATCGGACCGAGCATCGACGCGCCCGCGTCCCCCATGTCCTTAATCGCGTTGCGCAGCGCAGGCACGCCCAGGTCGCGCAGGGCCTTGATCACGATCGACGGCGTGATGGGCTCACCCTCGCTGTCGCGGACATTCGCCGGGAGCGCCCACGCGGGCGCGGCCTGCTGCCTGCTGCCCACCGCCCATAAGGCCAGCAGGGCCAGGAACGGGCCGATCGCGAGGGCAGGGCCCCACACCACCTGCACGATGGTGATGATCAGGTTGATGAACTCGATCGTGGCCATCAACGGGGTGACGACCTGCGTGACGTCCTTCGTCGCGACGGCCATCACGATCCCGAGGGCGACCAGCGACCCGACGCCCATGCCCGCGCTCACGGCTACGCCCTTGGCGGCGTCCACGGGCGAGTGGAGGAGGTCCATGCGGCGGCGGTGGCGGGCCTCGCGGAAGTGCTGCCCGCGCTCCTCCCACTCCGCCGCCACCTCGTGGTTCCCGGCGGCTTCGGCCGCCCGGAACATCCGCTCGTAGCGGGAGGCGGTCCGCCCGTCCCACGTCCGCTTCGCCGCGATCCTCGCCCCGCCAGCGACGTACAGGGTGTGGCGGGCGATGGCGCGGGCGGTCGTCCTGGTGGTCTCGTGCGTGACGGCGGTGCGGATGGCGCGGCCGGAGCGGACCCACAGCGGGACGGGCGGCGCGGGTGCCGGTTCGGGGACCACGGTCAGCGTGGTCACGTTGGCGGGCTCGGGGTTGGTGTCTTTGTGCAGGTGAACGACGTTGTCGCTCATGGTTGGTGGCGCTCCTGACTGCCCCGTGTCCGGGGTGAGAGGGAAGGGAGAAAGTGCAGTGCGGGCGGGTGGTCACCACCAGCCGGACGACTTCTTCGCGGCCTTGGCGCGGGCGGTCTCGGTGACGATGCGCTGCCGCTCGATCTGCAACGCGGTGATCTCCGCGATCAGCCGCGTCTCGGCCGAGGTGGAGACGGAGTCGATCCGGTTGTCGGCGCGGCCGGTGCTCTTGCCGCGCATGACCCGGTAGGAGCCGCCGGCGAGCGCGGCGAGCATCTGGCGCCGCTCCGAACCGGTCAGCGGCCACAGCTCGCCCTTGCGAACGGCGTCGAGCTTTCGGTTCGTCTCGCGGATCGCCCGGTCCAGGCGGCGAGTGTCGGGCTTGCCCATGGTCAGACCGCCTTTCCGGCGTTGGGGGCGAGGATCAGGTGGATGTCGGCGAGCTGGACGGTCGATCCCTGCGAGCGCAGCCACGCGGCGACTTCGCGGGTGACGCGGTCGGAGCAGTAAGCGATCGGGACCGTCACGGTTCCGTGGGCGAACGCGGGGCCTTGGCCGGGCATGCTCACGTGCGCGTGCCACGCGTATTCGATGCTGCCCGGGGCAGCGTTGGCGCTGGTCACAGCGGAACTCCAAGGTGTGGAGGGATGGTTCAGGCGGCGCGCTGGTCGTCGGGGTAGGCGCAGGGCACGCAGGCCCCGAGCGAGGGCGGGATGACGTATCCGGCATCGCGGCGGCACTGCGGGCAGATGCGGCGGGCGGTGTTGGCCTTGGCCAGCGCCGCCCGCTTCCCGGCCGTCATCGGTCGCACCGGCCGGGCGAGGTCGATCCGGTAGAGGTAGGCGACCAGCGGCCCGCGGCGGCGGCGCGGCCGTTCGAGCTGAGCAGCCACGGCCTGGCCGCCGGGGCGCAGGCCGCGGGCCCTGAGTTGGCGGCGGGTGGCGTAGCCGTCCGGGGCGAGGCGCCACCGGAACACCGGCAGCGCACCCATCACGCCACGCGCTTCCACGCCGCGCGGAGGCGAACCTCGGAGGCGGAGTGACCGGCCGCCCGGAAGCGGGAGGACATCTCGCGGTAGGACAGGGCCGGCGTCTCGCTGTTGCGGATCTCATCGACCAGAGCGTCAAGCTCAGCGTCGGTGAGAGCGGGCGCCAGCGTGAAGACGGAGACGGGCTCCGTGGGTCCCCAGACGGGCAGTGCCCAGCGGGGTGCGACGTCCGGTGTGACGCGGTGCGTCACGCTGGTCAGCGCCCGTCCGGTGTCCTCGCCCTCCCGTGCCGTTTCCAGGGTCGACCAGGCCCGGGAGAGGATCTGTGCGGTCTTGGCCTGGACTCGGGCGACGCGGGCGCCAGCCTGCGTCACGGCCGTCAACCGGGTCTCCTCCGTGGTGGCTTCGGCCCGAAGTCGGGCGCGGGCCACGGCCGCCTCGTCGCGCGCTTCCTGCTGGATGCCCCTGATCGCTCCCAGCGCGTTCGGCGTGAGCGCCGTTCGCTCCCACAGCCCGTGCACCAGCCACAGAGCTTTGGCGGCGATCGGGAGCCAGGCCACGGCAAGCCACGCGCCGGTGGACTCCTCGGCGGTGAGTGCGTGCGCTACGAGGACACCGGCCGCGATGAGTCCGAAGGTCCAACCGATCCCGGTGACAGCGCGGTTGTGGTCACCCTGAGCGGCGAGGCGGCGATCGTAGGCGAGGGTGGCGAGCCATCCCCCGTCGATGCCGAGACCTACGACCAGGGCGACCGGCCACGGCATCGCCGATCCCAGCCACATCATGACTACGGCCAGAGTCAGCACCATGGACACGGCCGTCATCGCGACGGCGGGAAGAGCGGTCTTGGCCTTCACGCCGCACCACCCGCCGTGTCGGTGGCGGCGGCGCGGTTGGCCAGCTCACGGCGGGCGATCAGCACTCGTCCGAACGCGCGGCGGGTACGCCTGCTGTCCAGCTCGTTCGGCGTGTGGTTGAGAGCGATGATCTGCGCGTCGAGCAGGTCGACGTCCGCCAGGATCGCGGGCATCTCCAGGTCGATCGCGTCCAGCTCCGCGTCCGTCGGCTCCATGAAGTCGGCGAACGCGGTAACAGCTTCCTGAACAGTGACGATGGGACTCATTGGGTCGTGTTCCTCTCACAGGGTGAACGGCCCGAACAGCGGCCCCGGTGTTACAGCACCGGGGCCGCGCGCCGTTGAAGTCGGGTTCCGGCTCCCCGCACTCCCGTCCGTACGACCAGCACGCGGAGCGTGGGCCGGACGGGCGGGAGAGGCAGCCAGCCGCAGCACAGGGCCGCGAGCCAGGAAAGTGGACCTGGGTGGTTCAGGCGCCGGCCGTGGGTCCGTCCGGCGGCGCCTGTCGATGTCGTCGACCCACGACCGACCTCCCGCAGTTCGCAGGGACACGGCTTCACCGGTCCGCCCTTGCGAGGCGGACCGGTCCCGAGCCGGGGAATCGGGCGCGTCATCGTCACTGCTCTGACGCCAGCAGGGCAGCGCGTACCAGGTGGCACCCGAGCGGTTGACCTCCCGGAAGGGAAGGGATGACCCACACGGCTGTTCCTCCAGAGCTGACACGCAGGGGGCAAGACAGGTACGCCTGCCACAAAGGTGTTGCTGCCAGCGGCCATCACCCGGACCGCAGCGGGGACGGGTGAAACCCGTCAACTCGAATCACTGTTGAGTTCTCAACCAACGGACGCTCTCTTCGTACTCCCCCTCGCGGGCTTTCCTCCGGGCGCCATAAGTGCAGGTCAAACGAGGCGTGACGGTCACTCCCCCCATCTTGCTTAGGGGGGGTTGCCGAGTTGCTTGTTAGGTACCGTAGGCAAAGTCGAGGCTGCGCGCAACCCCCTCTTGCGGTACGGTTCGTTAGCCCCCCTAGGCGAGCATTGGAGTGCCGTGCACGACGACATGAAGCGAGTCACGGAAATCGCGGAACCGGTCGACAGGGCCAAAGCTGCAATCGACCTGATGGCGACGTATCAGGGTTGGGTTTTGGAGCTGTCCCGGGTTCGGCGTGAAGCCATCGAGGAAGCCCAGGCTTCGGGCATGACTCAGGCTGAGATCGCCACGAAACTCGGGGTCAGTCGCGGGCGTGTTGGTCAGCTAGCCTCTGCCGGCCCGCCCCCCGAGCGTGCGTTCTTCGGCACGGGGCGGGTGACGGTCTCGCTTGGTGGCAAATACGAAGCCGGCAAAGGACCCGACCAGAACCCCAGCGAGGTTGTGACCAGGGAAGACCTCGACAACTTCGAGCACCTGCGCAAGCTGCTGGGTGGCATGAAGCTGGAAGCCGAGTACGAGGTGATCCCGACGACGGGAATCGTCAATCTCAACAGGGACAACCACGTCGTGGTCTGCGGCCCGCGACTGTCGCCCATCGTGGCCCAGGTGCTTGAGGGCGACGACAACCTGCGGTTTGAGAAGGATCGCGCGTGGCACCTGCTCGACCGGAAGGCAGGAAAGGAGTACCGCTCGCCCCTGGACGAGGACGGCTCGCCGGGCGACTTCGGCTATCTGGGGCGACTCCCCCGACTGGACGGGCGGGGCACGTTCCTCTACATCGCAGGCGTCCACGCCATCGGCGCGAACGGTGTCGTGCACTACCTGGAAAACAACCTCGCTGAGCTGTATAGGGAGGTTCGGACCAAGCGGTTCTCGACGCTCATCTCCTGCCGTTACGACCCTGACACGCTCACCGTGCTGGAGAGCCGCCGCGTCACGCCGTTGTACCGACATGAGGGATGAGCATGCGCGTCTGTCTGGACACTCGCCCCGGCGGAGCTAACCCGAACGAGGATTGGGTAGCTGGATCGCCAACGCTCGCTATCGTGCTGGACGGACTCAGCACGGCAGGGCTGTCCACAGGATGCCAACACGGCGTTCCCTGGTACGTGGCCCAGCTCGGGGGACACCTGCTCGCGAGTCTTGCGGACTCGCAACGTTCGCTCTCTGACGGTTTGGCCGACGCTCTTGAACGAGTGGCAGGGATGCACCCTCAATGCGACCTCAAGAATCCGGGTACGCCCTCCGCCACGGTCGCGATTCTGCGGCAGCGATCGGACGCCTTTGACCATCTGGTTCTCGCCGACTCGCCCATCGTCTTCGAAGATGCCACGGGGTACTCAATGATCACCGATCTTCGGGTGGACGAGATCTTGCCGGAGTTGAAGACCGAGACTGAGCGCCACGAGACACACACACCCGAGCACAGACAGGCGCTGCAAGCACTCGTGACAGCCCAGCGTCAGGTGCGCAACACGCCGGAGGGCTACTGGGTTGCGGCGGCTGGACAGGATGCGGCGGAACACGCTTTGACGGGTACGACGGCACTAGAGGGCCTGCGCGCGGCCGCAGTGATGTCCGACGGGGTATCGAGGCTTGTCACCGAGTACGAGATGGCGACTTGGGCCGATGCCTTTGCATCGCTGCGGCGCGGAGGACCCCGGGAGCTGATCGAGCGGGTGCGTGAAGTTGAAGCGACGGACCCGACAGGGCGCCGATGGCCTCGCTACAAGGCCGGCGATGACGCATCTGTTGCGTTCTGCCAGTGGTGACCTGACCAGGGGAAAGAGCCGCGTGCGCTGACATCAACAGCCACGTACAACGGCGGACAGTCGCGCACTCGGGTGTCGATGCAACAGCCCATCGGCGCTGCGGAATTGCTGATCCGCAGGGCGTGCCGCGAGAGGGAACGCGTCTTAGTGACTGTCCTCATCTTGCGCGGTGACTGTACGGAGCGGAGATGACGGTGCGCCTTGCGTGAGCGGTAGGTGTCCTTTGGCCCGTTGGTCTTCCCTGTTTCCCGGAGCGGGAACCTCTGTCATAATCCCCCCGTTCCTGTGAGGGCTTAGGGGTGGAGTGATGTATAGGTGTGGCTAATCTTTCTCTGGGGAGCTGCCGTTCCGTTCGGCATGGCGGTGGACGGCGAGGTAAGACCAGTTTCCTGGACAGATGGACTTGCCATGGCGTTCGGCCTTTTGGTCGTGCTGTTGGTCCTCATGTTCTTCGCTCCACGGTTCACCGGTATGTGGGCTATGGGATTCGCGGCGGGGTCGCTGGTCGCTTTGGTGATTTCCCCTATTAAGGGATACCCGATGCTGGACATCGGATTTGCGGTCCAAGCCGCTGGTGGATGGGGGCTTATGGGGCTGGCTACAGTCGTTCATGAGCGCAAGCAAGAGCATGCGCTAAGAAGTGATCCCGTAGCCATGACGCAAAGGCGGGCCATGGACGACGCCGTTGCCTCAGTCCTTGGGGGGATGCTCGTTGCCCGTGGGGAGGCTCATGCCTTGCTGTCGACTACACCGGAAATGGTGGGGGCAGGCCGGGCATTGTTTTCCAGTGATGGGGTGCTCATCTTCGAACGAGATTCGGGGAATTCCCACAAGATTGAGGGACGATTCATCAAGAGTGTGGAACCGGTGGACCATGAGGATGCTCCTCCAGGGACACTGATGATCCAGTTCAAGCCTCCAATTCTCCTCTTCGGTATCTCCATAACGCCGGCCGAGGGCGACCGTGAGAAGTGGCTAGAGATTGTACCGAAGGAGAGTTCGGCACCGTGAGTGGGCGGCGTGTCTGACATCAGCCCCTGACATCAACGGCAGAGCACATCAGCGCACGGGTGTGTACGTGCGGTCATGCGGAACGCCGCTCACGGCCACAGATTGCTTGGCCACTCCCGTCTTCCTTCTGGGCTGCATACGCCGGTGCGACCATGGCCGTTCCTTGTCGCGCATTCGTGCAGTTAGCTGCGCCGAAGAAACGTAAATCGCGGAAGGATATTCCCTTTGTTTATATTCACTAGAATAGGGGGTGATTGTCGCGAACGTCGAGGATCATCTTGGAAAAATTCTCATGCCGAGAAGTGCTGAAGTGTGCAATGTAGTCATCATGCTTTTCGTGCGGGATGCCTAGGGCGAGGTCGCGAAGCACCTCGTCCGGAGCGCCTGAGTTTTCTAGTTCCTCGATAGTCCTTTCGATTCGCCATGTGTTGGTGTCGCCGATGCTTTGTAGCAGTTTCTTTGCGGCAAGTATTTTACCTGCGCCACGTAGGACTTGGAGAACCTGAGGGATTCGCTGTACTGGTCTATGCTTTCCGATTGAATGGAAAAGTTGCATGCTGTCTTTGGTTAGAATAGCTGAAATCAAGTGCTCTGATATCGATAGGATATTTTCAGGATGGAAGTATGTGCCTGTCAGTTCTAGATATCTTTCTACGTGATGGGTAAGCCCTGACCTGCGCAATCCGACGATAACAGCCGGGGATGCTGCTAGCCCGTGACGCTCTACGGTGAACTGCAGCAAGGAGTCGACTGTTTTCAGGTTGTCCGGATTCCTGTCGTCCCCGCCCCATGGGTTGTCTGTGGCTGCCAGATAAGGAAATTCGTCTTCTAGCTCTTTGAGAGTTTGGATGACGCCAGGAATGGAGTCTTCGGCGGCCTGCTTTAGGAAGTGGTCGATCTCCATCCCGGCTTCCATTACTTCTTGCAGTAGGCGCGGGAGCCATGTGCTGACTGGCCTCCGCTGTGCTCCTCTGATTAGGTTGACGAGATCGGCCATCTCTGCTTGCTCTAGCGGTTTGGTATCCCAATCAATTCCACTAAAATTCCCACTTTCTTTCTCTGGACTCCTTGTTGAGGCTTCGCTTTCGGTCTTGAAGGACGCGGATACCCTATCTCGCCAGACGTCGCGACTGATCTCTTGACTGGGCAGGGGCATATCGTTATCCATCGCGTGTTCTGCAAGTGCTTCAACTAGCGACAAGACTTGAGAAAGAGTGAGCGTGCTATTTCCAGAGAGCTTCTCCTGAATTGTCGAGCGCGCCATTTTTTGTTTTCTGCCTTGGCGGGAGATTAGGCGCTCAAGCACTCGATATGAAGGGCTGCCAGCCCGCACACGCAACTCTCGGAGCTGACTCGCTAGATCCACTAGGACTCCCCGTTGCCTCGCTGCCCGGCAGCGTCCGTAGCTGTCCGGCAACGTCCGCTGTCATCCGCTGTTGGCCATCAGAGCCTAGGTCAACTGGCCTTTCGCTGTCCGGGTGTTACCGGATCAGGCCGCATGGTCGTACATGTACGAGCGGACACGCTTCAATTTCGGTGTGAGAAAGCCCCGCACTGTCGGTGCAGACAGCGCGGGGCTCGTCCGAACGAGCCGCTTGGTGGCCTACCTCGGCGGCTCGTACAGATTGGAGAACCGGCAAGATGGAATCTCAAGGCCCTCGCGCTCGCGAGCTTAACGGCGACAGCCCTGACAACGTCAATGGCTGGCTGGCAGTGGTGACACCCGTTGCGGGACTGATCGCAGCGATTGCCGCCCTGATCACGGCGGTTCGCGGCTAGCGGCGTGTGTGCTGATATCAACGTCAGCGCACCCAGACACACAACACAGGCGTTGAACAAGAGCGGTCACCCAGTTCTTTCCGCCTGTAGGGCCGGGTGCACTCGCCTACGGATCAGAAGGTTGCAGGTCCGAATCCTGCCGAGTGCACACAGATCAGAGGCCCCCAGGATCATCCCGGGGGCCTTTGACATCGACGTCGTCGGGCGTCGCAGCGTCCTCAGAAGCCGGAGCAGGAAGCAACGGCTGACGGCCCTGCGGGCGAGCCGGAGAGCTGCGGGCCGCGAGCGGGCTACGCCTCGGCCAGGGCCCGCGACGTCTTTCCCTAAGTCGCTGTCCCGGACGACAGCTGGGCTCCATCATCCTGACGTGGCATCACTCCGGCGCAAGCGCGAGGCCCCTCGGGGCCGGTACACACCGAACCTCTGGCCCGTCTGGATCGTGGCGCCCGTGGCATTGATAGCCGCGGGTGCCCTCGGCTGGAGCATCTACCACTACGCCTACGACCACTTCGCGCAGGCGGCCGCCGACCAGAAGCCGCCCAAGCCGGTCAACATCAATGACGTCCTCAAAGCCACCGTTACCGCCCTGACTCTGGTCGGTGCTGTCCTCGCCGGTCTCTACGCCTACCGCAAACAGCTCCTCGCCGAGGGCGACGCACACCGGGCAGACGCAAGCCAACTCGCAGAGCGCTACACCACCGCCGCCGAACAGCTCGGCCACGACCAAGCCGCCGTCCGCCTCGCCGGCGTCTACGCCCTCGCCCGCCTCGCCGACGACTGGGCAGAGCAACGCCAGGTGTGCATCGACGTCCTGTGCGCCTACCTCCGCATGCCGTATGAACCTGACCCGACAGGCCCCGGCCACAAGGCCGGTGAGCGGGAAGTCCGGCAGACCATCATCCGCGTCATCCGCGACCACCTGCAGGAACCCGACGCCGCCACCACCTGGTGCATGCATGACTTCAATTTCACCGGCGCTGTCTTCGACGGGGGCAACTTCGCAACGAGCCACTTTCGAGGAGCGGTCTCCTTCTCCGGTGCGATATTCGGCGGCGGCACCCTCTCATTCCGCCGTGCGACGTTCAGCGGCGGCACCGTCACCTTCGACCGCGCGACGTTCAGCGGCGGCACAGTCGACTTCGACCAAGCGATGTTCAGCGGCGGCACCGTCGCCTTCGACCGCGCGACGTTCAGCGACGGCATCGTCACCTTCATCCAGGCAACGTTCAGCGGCAGCACCATCACCTTCGACCGCGCGACGTTCAGCAGCGGCATCGTCACCTTCATCCAGGCAACGTTCAGCGGCGGCACCATCACCTTCGACCGCGCGACGTTCAGCGGCGGCATCGTCACCTTCATCCAGGCAACGTTCAGCGGCGGCACCATCACCTTCAACCGCGGGACGTTCAGCGGCGGCACCGTCACCTTCAACCAGGCAACGTTCAGCGGCAGCACCATCACCTTCAACCGCGCGAGGTTCAGCGGCGGCACCATCACCTTCGACCGCGCGACGTTCAGCGACGGCACCGTCGACTTCACCCATGCGACTTTCAGCGGCGGCACCATCACCTTCGACCGCGCGACGTTCAGCGACGGCACCGTCGACTTCACCCATGCGACTTTCAGCGGCGGCACCATCACCTTCGACCACGCGACGTTCAGCGACGGCACCGTCGACTTCACCCATGCGACGTTCAGCGGCGGCACCGTCGACTTCACTGGTGCGACGCCCAGCGGCGGCACAGTCGACTTCACCCGTGCGACGTTCAGCGGCACCGTGTTTAGGTGGGGTTCTCTCCCTGTACCGGTGGGCGCCTAAACCTGACCAACCTCCGGCCAAAGCTAGGCTGAGGCGATGATGAGCGGCCATCGCCGCAGGTCATGCGGCTTTTACGTCCCGCTCCCCGACGGTCTTGAGCCCCGTCACCTCACGTCGCATTGCAGTCAGGTTGCGGGATGAGCCCCCGTTCACCGCGC
Organism: Streptomyces sp. NBC_00659; assembly: GCF_036226925.1. NCBI lineage: Bacteria > Bacillati > Actinomycetota > Actinomycetes > Kitasatosporales > Streptomycetaceae > Streptomyces > Streptomyces sp. NBC_00659. Next base: position 4,331,968 of record NZ_CP109031.1, read on the forward strand.
GGACGTAAAGCCGCTGGTGCCACTCGTTGGCGTCCGGTCCGGCATCGGTGCTCAGCACCGGGTTCGGGCGCAGCTCCTTAAGTCCTTGGCTTGACGGCACTTTGTGACGGCAACACCGGCGCACGATGCCGTACCAGGAGAGCCAGTCACGCACCAGGCAGGCAGGCAGGCGCAATGATGCCCCTGACCACTGGATCACCCGGATGAACTCCTAAAGCGGGTGTCGCAGGTTCGAATCCTGCCGGGGGCACAAGGGAAAAGGCCCCGGACCGATCATGGTCCGGGGCCTTTGGCATCCAGTTCTGACATCAACGGGGACGGAACGGAGCGCATCCGGCGTGACAAAAGATGAGGCTCTCGACCGGTTGAGGCAACTGGCACGAGCTCAGGCATTCGGACGTCACGTCGGCTCGGACCGCCTCATCCAGGCCGGCCTCGACGCTCTTCTGGCCGACGTCGATGCCCCGTCGCTTGCCCTCCTCGCCGGCCTGGGCCGTCGTGAGGAGCATGAGGCACGGGAGCTCTTCGATCACGTCGTGGACGAGCTGGGGCTGGGATTCGAGGTGCCGGCGGACCCAACCGCTGCCAGGTGGGCCTTGGCTCACTGGTTGGCCGCTCAGATCGTCGACGGCTCCTTGGACCCGGCGACCGGCGCCGACCTCATATGGGTCGAAGCAGCGTCAGAACTCGGCTACCCCAACCGCCTGTAACCGATCGTCGACTGTGCCGTTCAGCTGAACGACTGGAACGCCAACTGGAGCACTCCGCTAGAGCAGCTCAAGGAAGAAGTCCTTGTCGCCGCCCGCGTGCTCGTTGAACGCGGAGGGCCTGAATCCGCTCTCTGAAAGCGGGGGCTGCTGCAGCGTTGGGTGACAGGGGTTGACCTGACCCACCTCTCAGGTTCCAGTTCCGCTGGCTAACTGGCGGCCTTCACGAAAGGCTGCCGGACGTGCCCCGCGCCTACCCCGCCGAGTTCCGCGCCCGTGCCATCGCGTTGGTGCGGCAGACCCGCTGATCACTGTGTCGGGGCCGGGCCGGGGTCTAGCGTTGACAGCGTGCGGGGCTGAGCTCGACGGTCGGGGCATGACGATCGATGGCATGGACGGCGAGCGCGATCGGGAATGGCGGGCGGCTCTGGGCGCCTGGCGGCCGCCGCATAAGGCAGGTGACTGGGCCAGTCCGGCGATGTGGCGGTTGCTGCAGCTGGCGGTGGACGAGCCGGTCTTGCGAGCCTTGTTTCCGTGGACGAGCATGAACGAGCTGCATGTATCGACGACGGGCGACTTCCGCGACTATCGCAGCGAGTCGTTTCCGGCCATCTCGGCGTCGGCCAGCGGCTTTGTGGTGATGGCGCATCCGTGGGGTCTTGAACACGTCGTGCTGGAGACCTCGGATCCTGTGGCAGCGCTGGCGTGCATGGTGCGCCTGATGGAGGACCGGCTGCCTGCTCCCTGAAATCAGCAGCTGACCCAACAGCGATGACCGAGCCCGGATCGTGGCGAACTCCAGCGGCCGACGTTGGGCCGCCTGCCCTGCGAATCGCAGGGGCCCGAACTCGCCGTGATCGACCTGCCAAAGATGAGGCCATAGGTCAAATCCTGTTCCCAACGCGGGGCGCCGTCCTCAACCTATGGACGGCGCCCCGCCGGCTTGCATCAGTCATCGAGACTCCACCGACCTTGTTGCCCCTGTCCGGGAGGAACTCATGGCAGAACCGATCCCCTGCGCGAGCTTCCCCAACTTCAGCGGCACCAGCCTGGAGGACAGTTACGTCCTGGAGATCCGGGCAACACCAGGCCGACTGAACATCACGACCTGGACCGGCCGGGGCAGCATCAGGCCGGCAGTGGATGCGAGCGGCGAGCAGGACTGGGGCGGGATCGATGCGCTGCGACAGCTCGGGGCCGTCTACCAGCTCGAAGGCGACTGGGGAACGATCGAGGTCGTGTCTCAGGAGCCGATCGTGCGGATCATCGACAGTTGATCAGCGGTACAGCAGAGAAGTACAGCAACGGTGGTGACCGCAGGCGATCGTCCCGAGCGTTGCCACCCCGCAATCAGGTCGGGGCCCCGGTTCGATCACGGTCCGGGCCTTTGACATCCACGATTGACCTCGACGAGCACGGTCACTGCGACTGAGGACCTCCATTGATCGCCTTTCGTTGTTCGCTCGCCTGATGGGCGCGAGGCCGTGTAGGCAGGTGTCATGTCACGCACAACGCGGGGGCTGATCGCCCTCGCCGGGATCGCATTGATACTTGGGCTCGCAGGCGCAGCGGGCCGCTGGTGGGTGGGCGAGTCCTGGGCCACCGTGATCACCATGTGCTGCTTCTCGGTGTTGATCCTTCTGGGCGCGGCGGGAACGCGGCGAGTGCGGCGGAAGCAGTAGCGACTCCCACCGGGAACCGTCTTCAGAGATGCGCGGCGATGGCTTCCGCCATGGCTGCCGGGACGCCGAGGCGAGCACGCGGGGGCGGGGCGTCGGTGGGTGTACCCGGTGCGGGTGTGGTGGTCGGCGGCGACTCCAGGTGGATACCGGCCGCGCGATCCCGGCCGCGCGTCCGAGCTGGGCCAGACGGATGAGCCTGGTAACCATCTCGTCGCGCCCTTCCTCGTCCCTGCGGGTCGCCTGGAGGAAGGGTTCGGCCACCTGGTCGACGAACAGGACGATGGAGATGGGGCGTTCGTCCTCGGGACCCCCCGATGTCCGAGGTGACTCGCCCATGGAGACTCCACCGACTACTGCGGGACCCTGTCGTGATGGCCACGGCCAGTACCCCGTTGCTCCCTGTGAAGATTCCTTGCCCGACGGGTCATCTTGATCGCGACCCAGGCGAACCCGATCATGGAAATCGCCCGAGACGCAACGTCCCACCACCCGACGGTTGCCCCGGTCACTGTTTCCGCGATGCGTCCCATGTTGACCAGAACGCCTCCGTACAACACGAGACACAGCAACGCAGTCGTCCACCAGCGCTTCGGCCAGTTGGGCATACCCCTCCTCCTGATCACCCTCACTCACCCGTGCCCGGACTGCCATGCCCGCTGCGTGCCCGACCGCGCGGAGGCCATCGGGGAACAGCGGTTCGGCGCCCCGGAGCGCAGTCGGCGACCTAGTTCTGCGGTGCCAGGGTGCGTACGACGTCGAACTCGTTGCCCTCCGGGTCCGCCATGACCACCCAGTTCCGGTCCGGGCCTTGGTCCACGTCCGCCTTGGTGGCACCGAGGCCGAGCAATCTGGTCACCTCTTCCTCGGTGCTGCCGTCGATCGGGCTGACGTCGAGATGAAGCCGGTTCTTCACGACCTTGCCCTCGGGTACCTGGATGAACAGCAGGGTGGGCGGCATCTGGCGGGCCCGAACGTCCTCGGCGGTCGGCACCCAGGAGCCGATCTCCACCTTGCCCTGGCTCCGGTCGATCACCTTGAAGTCCAGGACCTCGCACCAGAACGCCGCGAGCCTCTCCGGGTCTTGGCAGTCGACGACCAACTCGGTGAACCTGCTTGTCATGCCTCTCCCCAATGGTTCGGACGGGCTCAGGGTATGCCGCCCGTCCGGCAGACCCGAGATCATTGGCAACTTTGGGGCCTGTCCGCAACCGCCGGCGACGATCCGGTCAGGTCGGGAGACGTCAGCGATGCCGCACCCAATCCTCACGGTCGTTGAAGGACTTGGAGCTCCGTTGAGTATTCCGAACCATCGGATCCTTTCACCTGGCACACGAATTCCCGCACGGCAACAGGCCGTTGCTCCTTCCTCAAATCGTGCTCAGGGAACTGTTCATTTTCTTCGGGCGGCTTCGGTCGGCTCATAGTGTTCGGGGATCCGGCCGACGGGCCGTGGTCGTCAATTGGGGGGCGCGTGGGCAGCGGCAGCGGCAGCGGCAGCGGCAAGGATCGGCGTGGGGGGCCGGGGCGCGCGTGGTCCCTTGGCTGGGTGTTGGTTCCGGGGCTGCTTCTGACGGGGTGTACGGCGGATCCTGAGCCGGGGGGCCGTCCCGTCGGTTCCTCGTCCCCCGACGGACATCGCACGGCGCGGCAGGCGGAGACGAAGCTCGCGGCAGAGGTCCAGTCGGCGCTCGATGCCGTTCCCGCCCAGGGGGCGATGGTCGAGTCGGGGGTGGAACGCGTGACCGAGGGCATCCACACGCGGCCCACTCTGGACGCCGGGGCCGGCTACAAGCTCACCGTCTTGTGCGTCGGCAAGGGCGAGGCGGAGATCGTGTTCAGTCCGGCCGGAACGGGCTCGGGGCGGATGGTCCCCTGTGACCGGTCCCTCGTCTTCGAGCGGCTCACCGGCCGGAGCGGGCTCGCTCTTGACGTCCGGGGCAGGCCGGACGCGGCGGGGATGGTCGCCTGGCGGATCGAGAAGGTGTGAACGAACCCCGGGGCCTGTCCCGGCACCGGGGTTCGTCGCACATTTCTTGGGGACGCGCGGACATGCGTCCCCGGGGTGGAGCGGGGCGGGATCGGCGTTCCTTTTCTCTCCTCTACGCGGCACCGCTGATGCCGGGGGCGATGTAGCGCCGGTGGAGCGGGTTGATGGAGGTATCGGGGGCGCCGGTCATGCCGGCCTTCTGGATCGCGGGGGCGAGGCGTTCGGCGAAGAAGGCCTCGAACGCCTCCTGGGACTCCCAGACGTCGGTGACGTGCAGCCCCTGCGCGTCGAACCAGGCCACGTGCATCTGACCGCCGGCCCCCGGGACCTCCTCCCACTGCACCGCGTCCCGCACGGTGTCGTACTGCTCCGGCGTGACTTCCGCCCAGTGCATCGACATCACGATTGCCATGTCCGGCCCCTTGCTGCTCGTAGTGGTGACGCCGTTCTCGGACCGGCAAACATCCGCTCGCCACCGCTCACATCTCCACGGCGGCCAAAGGCGTTCCCCTGCCGGTACCGATCATCGGGATCGTTCCACCCGCCGAGCCGCGCCGGACAGAGCGCGCGGAGGCACACCGGCGCCTGCGGAGAGCCTCGTACGCTCGCCTCGGGGACTCCGCTCCCAGGGCGACGACGACACGGTCGCCGCCCCTTCCACGGAGGCCTCCCCCGAGTCGGACCGGGCGCCCGCCGCCCGCCGTCCGCCGCCCGCTCAGTTCTGGTAGACCCGGTCGGTGCCCGGACCGCCGGAAAGGGTGTCCGTGCCGGAGCCTCCGTGGATGAGGTCGTTGCCGCTGTTGCCATAGATCCTGTCGTTGCCGACGCCGCCCTCGAGGCGGTCGTTGCCGCGGCCGCCCTCGATGTGGTCGGCGCCCGCGTTGCCGTAGACGATGTCGTTGCCGTCGTCGCCGAACAGGCTGTTGTCGTAGTCCCGGTAGCTGCCGTCGGCCTCGCTCACCCCGCCGCTCAGCACGTCGTTGCCCGCACCGCCGTGGCAGGTGTAGCCGCAGGAGCCGAGGACGTCGTTGCCCGCGCCGCCGAAGGCGCCCTCGCCGTAGACGCCGCCGCCCCCGTACAGGTGGTCGTTGCCGTCCTGGCCGTAGAGGACGTCGCTGCCGTGGCCGGTCAGGGAGTCATTGCCGGACCCGCCGTAGATGCGGGAGTAGCCGCTGTTGTCGGGGTCGACCGTCGCGGTGTCGTTGCCGTCCCCCAGGTTGACGATCAGGGTGTCGAGGTCGGAACCCGAGGTGTTCGGCTCGGTGACCGTGCAGACCGCCTGGGTGGTGTCGCCCGATGCGGGACGGACACAGCCGGCGCCGAGGGAGATCTTCACGCTGTCGTCGAACGTGTAGATGAAGTCGGCGAGTTGGGAGTCAGGGTCGGTCGCGCCGAGCGCCCAGGAGATCTTCAGGTGGTTCGTCTGGCCGGCGGCCGCCGTGTAGAAGAGCTTCTGGCCGGTGGAGGCGGCGGTGGCGCTCGTGGTGGTCGCGGCGCTCGCAGGGGCCACGACCGCTGCGGAGACGGCGGCCGTGGCGGCGGCCAGCACCAGCACTTTCGGAAGGACGGAATGACGGCGACTGAACATGCTTCCCCCTCGGTGGGATTCCGCGGCTCGGCGGGCCTGACGGCGCTGCCGTTCCGCGTTCCGGGCGCCCGGAACGTACGTGTCCGGACATCCCGTTCGACATCACCGGGGGATGGGTGGTTGTGACCCCTGTCGTACAACTTTCTTTGATTCAGGGATAGTTCACCTCCGATTGCTGCGCTTTTGGTGCGGACAGCCCCGGGCGTTCGCCCTCCCGGGGCACTGCGCGGCGGCGGAGCCACGAGGGGGCCAGGGTCAGCGTCACGGCGATCGAGGCGGCGGCCATCACCGTCATCGCCGTGGCGGGCGAGGCGAGTTGGGCCATCCCGCCCGCCAGCGTCGCGCTCACGCCCTGCATCGTGAGCATGCCCGCCGTGTGGAGCCCGAGAGCGTGGCCGCTGAGTTCGTCGGGGATCAGGGCCACCAGGCGTTCCTGCTGGATCAGGCTCGACCCGAAGCCGATCGAGGCGACGGCGACGAGGACGGCGGCGACCCCCACGCCCGGACGCAGGACGAAGAACAGGTACGGCGTCGCCAGGAGCAGCAGGAACGGGATGCCCAGGCGGGCACGGACCCGGGGCGGCAGCAGACGTCCCGTCGTCACGTCCCCGGCGAACATGCCGAGGGCCGCGAAGGCGAACAACGCGCCGGCCCGGCTCGGCGCGTACGAGACGTACAGCGATTCGCAGCCGACGACCAGGCCGTTCGGCACCCAGAGCAGGAGATAGAGGGTGCGGCGCTCCGGTGAGGAGAAGAGGCGGGCGTTGGTCTTCCAGGTCCGGGCGATGGACGGGCGGCCCAGGGCTCGGGGCGCCCGGGGTGTCAGGCCGAGCAGGGCGGTCAGGGCGGCCGCCAGGTACAGCCCGGCCGCCAGGAGGAGCGTGACGCGCGGGGACAGCAGGGCCACGAGGACGCCACCGGTCGCGAATCCGGTGATCTGGGCGATCCCGCTCATCATGTTGAACACCGAACGCCCCAGCAGATAGCCCTCCTTGGCGAGGATCTCCGTCAGCAGGCCCCACAGGACCCCGCCGCCGAACGACTGGATCAGGCCGAGGAGCAGGAGGAGGGCGAAGATCGTCCAGATCGGCAGCCCGGGGATCGCCATCGCCGCCGTGCCGAGTCCGAAGAGGAGCGCGATGCCCGCCACGGTCGCGCGCGGCGGCAGCCGGTCGGCGGCCGAGAGCATGGTGGCCGCGCCGACCATCTGGGCGAGCGAGGGCCCGAACATGCTCAGCGCGGTGAGCAACGGCGAGTCGGTGGCCCGGTACACCAGGGTGCCGAGAGCCAGACCGCTCACCGTCGAGGCGGCGGTCCGAAAGCAGGAGGACAGGAAGAGCGGGGTGAACTCCCGCGTGCGGAAGAGCTCGGAGTAGCTGCGCATCCGCGGAGTCTGCGGGGTCGTACGCACGGTCGATATTGTTTCGCGCGCACGCGAAAGGTTCAGGGAGAGCGCACGCGAAAGGCCGGGCCGAGGCGGACGCGAAGGCTGAGGCTCACGCGAAAGGCCGGGCCGAGAACGGGGGCCCGGCACGTGAGGGCCCGGGAGACAGGGGGCGGGCATGGGCTGGTGGCAGGTGAACGCGGACACCCTCGCCGGGAGCCGTTTCGTGCTGTCGCCGCTCGCCGAGACGTTCGCGTGTCTGAAGCTGCTGCACGCGGAAACCGCCACGCACCCCGGTGAACGCGCCTGGCTGAACGCCCATCTGCCGGCGTACCGCGGGCGGCTGGCCGCCGACCCCGTCACCGCGCTGCTCGTGCGCTGCGGGCTGGGGCAGGCGTGGATCGCCGACTTCCTCACCCCGACCCCGTACGGCGACGAGACCTTCGAGACCGAGGTCGCCCGGGTGCGGGAGGTCTCGCCCCGGGACGCCCGCGGCCATCTCGTCCGCTCGGTGGGCGGCCCGCTGCCCGCGGCTCTCGCGGACCGTGACGATCTGCCCGAGCGGGCCGCCGCGCTGCTCACCGCCGTCTGGGAGGAGTCCGTACGCCCCGACTGGGAACGGCGGCGGCGCGTCCTGGAGGCCGATGTGGTGGCCCGGACCGCGCGGTTGGGCCAGGGCGGCTGGGCGGCGGCGCTGAACGGGCTGCGGCCCGGGACACGCTGGCTCGGCGGCAACCGGCTCCAGGTCAACCTCCACGAGTACCCGCCGCGCGAGATCTCCGGCGCCCGGCTCGTCTTCGTCCCCGTCACGCCGAAGGCCGGATGGGTGTCCTGGGAGGGGTTCAGCCGCTACGCCGTGGTCTACCCGTGCGCGGGGGCGCTGGCCGACGTACGGGCCGCGGTGGTGCCGGAGAGTCTGGGGGCGCTGCTCGGGACGGCCCGGGCCGGTGTCCTGGTCCGTCTCGACTCGCCCCTGTCCACCAGTCAGCTGGTCGCCGTGACCGGGCAGGGACTGGGGTCGGTCGGCCGTCATCTGCGGGTCCTGCTGGACGCGCGGCTCGTGGAGCGGCGCCGGGCGGGACGGTCGGTGCTGTACTCGCGCACGGCAGCCGGTGAGGTGCTCGTCACAGCGCAGCGCCAGGGCACGGGCCGCGGACCGGAATCGCCGGACGGGCGCCGGGAGCGGACCGGCGGGGCCGGCGGGACCGACACCGACCGGAGTTAGCATCCGCTTATGACTACTGACAACACCGGTTCCTCTGTGCTCGCCGTCGAGATCGGGGCCCTCCAGGGGGGTTCCGCCGACCTGTCCCAGTACGCGGGCAAGGCCGTCCTCATCGTGAACGTGGCCTCCAAGTGCGGTCTCACCCCGCAGTACGCCGGCCTTGAGAAGCTCCACGAGCGCTACGCCGGCCAGGGCTTCACCGTCCTCGGCGTGCCCTGCAACCAGTTCCTCGGCCAGGAGCCCGGCAGCTCCGAGGAGATCGCCGAGTTCTGCTCCGCGACCTACGGCGTGACCTTCCCGATGACCGAGAAGGTCGAGGTGAACGGGGACGCGCGGCACGGGCTGTACGAGCGTCTGGTGGGCACCGCCGACGCCGAGGGGCACTCCGGCGACATCCGCTGGAACTTCGAGAAGTTCCTGATCGGGCGGGACGGCACGGTCGTCGGCCGCTTCTCGCCGCAGACCGAGCCGGAGTCGGCCGAGCTGGTCTCCGCCGTGGAGAAGGCCATCGGCTGACTTTCGCGGCTCCGCCGTTGACCTTGCCCCTGGGGCAAGGGGGAGCGTCCCTGTCACCGGGCGGAAGGCGCCCGGTGACGGAGGATGACAGGGTGGACAAGGACCTGCTCACCATCGGCGCGTTCGCCTCGCGGGCGCGGCTCTCGGCGAAGGCCCTTCGGCTGTACGACCGGCTGGGGCTGCTGACCCCGGCGTACGTCGACGAGGTCAGCGGCTACCGGTACTACCGGGCCGAGCAGACCGAACGGGCCCGGCTCGTCGCGCTGCTGCGCCAGCTCGACATGCCGCTGGCGCGGATCGCGGACGTGGTGGAGGCGCCCGGCACGGAAGCGGCCTCGCTGCTCGCCGCGTACTGGGACGGTGCCGAGGCCCGCTTCGCCTCGCAGCGGGCGCTCGCCGACTACCTCCGTGGACGTCTTTCCGGGAGGAGTTCCGAGATGTACGAGAAGTTCGTCGTCCAGACCGCCGAGGTGCCCGAGCAGGTCGTGCTGACCGAGAAACGGCACGTCCTGGCGCCCGAGCTGCCGGTGTGGATCCCCGCCTCGCTGGGCCGGCTGGAGGAGGGCGCCGGGGAGGCCGGGGGCATCACGGGGCCGCCGTTCGTCGTCTATCACGCCGAGGTCGGCGTGGAGAGCGACGGTCCGGCGGAGACGTGCGTGCCGGTGACCGACGAGGCCGCGGCACGGGTCTGGGCCGAGCGGCAGGGCCGGGCCACCGGGGCCGGTGTCCGGGTCGAGCCGGCCCGGCGCGTCGCCTTCGTCCGCATCACCAAGGCCCAGGTCGCCCACCCGCAGATCCTGGCCGCGTTCGAGGCGGTCGAGAGCTGGGTCACCGAACGGGGGCTGTCCGTCGACGGCCCGTGCCGGGAGATCTACTTCGCCGACTGGGACGCGGCGGGGCCGGAGGACCCGGTGTGCGACGTGGCGTTCCCGGTGAGGTGACCTGAAGGGACCGCGTCGAGGTGGGCGTGGCGCGGCCGCCACGCCCCGCACGTTCGTGTGATGCCACGCCCATCTCGCCCGGTGCAGCGCCCACCTTCGTGTGACATTGCGGGCACCGCACCCGGGAGGCGTGTACGAGTGGGTGTTTCGGTGGTCTCGTCCCCTCTCGGGAGTTCGCTGTGCCTTCTGTCGCTTCCTCGGTCCATGTTCTCGTCCCGGTGCCGAAGGGCGGGGCATCCACGGAAGTGGCGGAGCACCGGCTCTCGTGGGAGGGCTACGGGTACACCGCGCGGGTCGCCCGGCACGGCCCCCCCGTCACGGAGCCGCTGCTCGTGCTCGGCGGGTCGGACCAGACGCGGTACTCGTGGATGCGGCACGAGCGGTGGCTCGGGGAACTCGGGACCGTCGTCACCGTGGATCTGCCCGGGTTCGGGGACGCGGACTTCCTGCCCGTCGAGCACGGGATCGACTTCCTGGCCGAGTGCGCGGGCCACATGCTGCGCCGGCTCGGTCTCGGCCCGGTCAACCTGTTCGCGGGGTGCTACGGCGCGGCGGTCGGGCTCCGGCTCGCCCAGCGGTATCCGGAACTGCTGCGCCGGGTCGCCGTGCAGGGGATGTCGGACCATATTCCGGACTGGTTCGCCGAGGCGCTCGTGGGCTGGGTCCGGCTTCTGGAACAGGGACGCGTCGAGGAGACCGCCGAGGAGTTCGTACGGTGCTTCGTACCGCCGCCCGGCGACCGCACCGTACGCAAGCACGCCGCGCTGACCCGGCTCATGTACCAGCAGTTCGCGGCGCAGACGCCGCGCGACGTCACCGTGACGGTCGAGCGGAACCGGAGGCTGCTGGCCCACGAGTGGTACCGGCGAGCGCCTGTCCCCGCGGTCCCGTATCTCGTGTTCACCGGCGAGCACGACACCCTGACCACGCCCGGCATGGTCCGCTCGGTGGCGGCAGACCTGCCGGGCGCGTGGTTCACCACGATCGCGGAGTGCGGCCATCTGGCCCATCTCCAGCGGCCCCAGGACCTCTGCGATCTGCTCGTCCGCTTCTTCCGCGACGGACGGCCGCAGGACGCGGGCCTGTCCTACTGCGGGCCCTTCGAGCGGTATTAGTGCCCCGACAGGCAATCTGCCGGGGCACCAGGACCTGCTGCAATGTTCGCGCGACGGGGCGAACGTTGCCTGCCGGGGCGCCGGAGCCGTCGCGGAGGGGTCAGCGCAGCTCCTCCGGGCACGGTGTCCCCCGGGGGAGCTGGTACGGCGCCGCGACCCGGTAGGTGCCCGGCTTCGGGGCGAGCAGCTCCGTCCAGATGTCGCCCGCCGCGGTCTCCTCCGTCGGCGTCAGGCAGCCGTTGAGGTTCTCGTACGTCTTCGGGGCGTCGTCCGTGCGGCGCTTCGACGCCTTCGTCTCCTGGGGCGCCTTCAGGCTCTTGCCGTCCTCGTCCACGATGCTCAGCCACGGCGAGTACGGGATGCGGATGAGGATGCGGCCCGCCTGCTTCACCTCGATGGTCATCTCGCCCTGCTCGGCCAGGTCGACCACGGCGTGCGGCTCGGCGAGCGGGGTGGGGTCGGTGACGGTGAAGAGCTGCCAGTTGGCGTCGCCCCAGATCTGCCGCAGATACGGCATGCCCCGCTGGACGAGCTCGCGTTCGCGCTGGCCGCCGTCGCCGTCCGGTTCGCCCTTGGGCAGCACGACGTAGTGGATCGCCCAGCGCTGGAGCCACTCGTGGTAGTTCGCGGAGTTGAGCGTGTCGTCGTAGAAGAGCGGGTTGCGCTCCATGTCGGCCTGACGGTTCCAGCCGCGGGCGAGGTTCACGTAAGGGGCGAGGGCGGAGGCCTCCCGGTGCGAGCGGGCGGGGACCACCTCGACGCGGCCCTTCTCGGCATCCACGAGCTGGAGCTGGTTGACGAGCGGAGCCAGCTCGCGCGCCCAGGACGCCGCCGGGGTCGTGTGCACGATGTCGTCGACCGTCTTGAAGCCGATCCAGCCGGTGAACACGGCGAGGGCGATGACGGTGGCGTACCACTTCCGTGACTTCGGCACGTTGAAGGGCAGCGCGGCGACCAGGGCGACTCCCGCGAACAGCATCGCCAGGCGCGTGATGTTCGAGCCGATCTGGGAGCTGATCAGCCAGACGAGGAGCACGGCGAGGCCGTACACCGCCGCCGTGATCCGTACCGTCGTCCACTCCTTGGGCACCACGTAGTAGACGGCGGCGGCGGACGCGAACGGCAGGATGACCGAGAAGAACGTCATCGGCTGCGTGCCCGAGAAGGGGAACAGCAGAGCCGAGAGCCCGACCACGACCGTCGGGGCGATACCGAGCGCGTAGGCGCCGGGCCGGCGCCTCTGGAGGAACATGGCCGCGGCCAGCAGGCCCACGAACAGTCCGGCGACCGGTGAGGCGGCCGTCGCGAGCGCGGCCAGCGGCGCCGCGCACAGGGCCTTCGCCCAGCGTTTGTAGCGCCAGCGGTGGGGCCAGCAGAAGACGACGGCGACCGCGCCGAGCGCGAACGCCGTGCCGAGGCCGTACGTCACCCGGCCGGAGATCGCGTTGCAGACCAACGCGAAGATGCCCGCGAGCGAGGTGGCGATCGGGTTCCGGACGGCGCGGCTGCGCACGAGAATCAGCGTCAGCAGACCGGCCGAGACCGTCCCGGCGATCATCATCGTCGTCCGGACGCCGAGCACCGACATCAGATACGGCGACACCACGCTGTAGGAGACCGGGTGCATTCCGCCGTACCAGGCGAGGTTGTACGCCGAGTCCGGGTGCCGACCGACGAACTCCGCCCACGCGTCCTGCGCCGCGAGGTCACCACCACTGTTCGCGAACGTGAAGAACCACACGATGTGGAGCACGCCGGCGAAGGCGGTGAGGAGAAGGACGGGGTAACGCCGGAGAAGGCCGAGCGGCGCGGCTCCGGCTGTCGCGGCGGTCGCGGCGGTCGCGGCCGACTCTGTCCCGCCTGCTTCCCCGGGCTCCCCGGCGGCGCCACCGCCCGGGTGCACGACTGCGCCCGCGCTCGCGCCCGGGTCCGCGATTGTGTCTGCGCTCGCGCCCGAGTCCGCGACTGTGCCCGGGTCCGCGATTGTGTCTGTGCCTGTGCCTGTGTCCGCGACTACGTCACGGACCGCCTCGCGCGTGCCGGCGCGCAGCGGTATTCGCGGGCCCGTTCCCTGGCCCCCATCGGCGTCGTCGGTGTGTGTCGGCTCCGCTGTCGCCACTGCAAGGTTCTCCCCGTGTCCCGTTGGTCCGTTCTGGGCCGGGACCCGCGGCTCGCGAGCAGCCCCGATTAGCGCGACGCTAGCACGCACTCCGCCGGACAGCCCCCGAGTGGGGCGCCGTCCGGCGGAGTGCGGGTGCGCGTGCCGCTCCCAGCCGTACGTCACCGATGCGTGTGCGCGTACGTCACCGGTGCGTGTGCCCGCTCAGCCGACCCGGGTCACCTTCGCGCCGAAGCCGGGCTCGGCCAGGTCCGACTGGAGCGCGACGGGGATCCGTACGGCCTCGCTGGAACCGTCGCCGACCCTCAGCTCGCCGACGACCGTGCCGGCCTTGCCGGTGTGCGGGACGGCCGACTCGCCCTGGCCGATGCTCAGCTTGGTCTTCAGACCGGGCCAGCCGATCGCGGTCATGTTCTTGGTGGCGACGACCGGGGTACGGCCGCCGAGCTGGTCGTCCACGTAGCCGACGACCTGGCCCTTCTTCACCACCGTGGCGGTGACCAGGCTCTTCTGGACCTTGTCGATCAGCTTCTGGCTGTTGGTGATCGCCAGCTGGAGGCTGTCCCAGACCTTGCCGGTGCCGGCGTCCTGGTTCATGACCGCGCCGTAGATCGTCTGCGTCTTGCCGTCCACCACCTTGGTCGCGGCCCACACCAGGTTGCCGCCCGCGGGCGTCGACGAGCCGGTCTTCAGACCGATCACGCCGACCTGCTTGACCAGCAGATCGTTGTTGTTGTAGATCGTGTTGGCCAGCCCCGGGATGTCCGCCTTGGCCATCCCGACGATGCTGCGGAACACGTCGTTCTTCATGACCTGCTTGGCCAGCTTGATCTGGTCGGTGGCCGTGCTGACCGTCGTCTTCTGCAGACCGCTCGGGTCCGTGTACGTCGTGTTCGTCATGCCGAGGTTCTTGGCCGCGGCGTTCATCTTGGTGACGAAGCTCTTGCTGTCGGAGTCCCAGCGGGCCAGCAGCCGCGCCACGTTGTTGCCCGAGGGGATCATCAGCATCTGGAGCATCTGACGCTCGGTGAACTGCTGCCCCTTGGACAGCGCCGCGGTCGACTCGTCCGGCAGCTTCGACTCGTCCTCGGCCTGCTGGTCGACGGTGATCTTCTCGCCGTCCTCGTTCCCCTTCAGCGGGTGCTCCTGAAGGATCACGTACGCCGTCATGATCTTGGCGACGCTCGCCGTGGGGGCAGGGGCCTGCTTGCCGTCGGTACCGAGGCTGCCCACGCCGTCCACCTCGATCGCGGACTGGCCCTGCCCGGGCCAGGGCAGGTCGAGGGTGCCGCCGCCGAAGGTGTACGTGCTGTCGGCGCTGAGCGTGAGAGCCGCGGCCGGCAGCGGGCGGAAGGCCTGCGCGACTGCAAAGATCACCGCGAGCAACAGAACCAGCGGCGTCCAGATCTTGACCCGCCGTACGAGGGTGCGGACCGGGGTCTGCGGCGGCGGCGGAGTGTTCGTCAGCTCGGCGAGCAGGTCCAGCGGGGGCTTCGGCGGAAGCGGGAGCTGGGTGGTGCGCTCGGGGCCGACCTGCGGAATGGCCGCGGTGGCCGCCGCGGGCTTGTCGACGAACTTGGGCGCGGGGGCGGGGGCGGGGGCAGGCGCGGACGCGGTCCGCTCGGACTTCGCGGCCCACTGGGGCTTCGCGGTCCGCTCAGGCTTCGCGGAGGGCTCGGGCTTCGCGGAGGGCTCGGGCTTCGTGGAAGGCTCGGGCGTCGGCTTCGAGCGCGCCGGAGGGGCGAAGTCGTCGAGCCGGTTGAGGGGGACGAACTTGCTGGTGCGTACCGGGGCGCCGGCGGGCTTGGCGCCGGGCCCGTCGGTGGGCTGCTCAGCGGGCTTGTCGGCGGACTTGTCGGCGGGGGCGTCCGTCGGTCCGGCGGCGGGCTTCCCGTCGGCCGGCTTCCGGGTGGCGCCGCCCAGCTTGAGCATGGTGGTGGGCTGGTCCACGGCCGGGCGCCGCGGGGTCTTGAAGACGGCGGTGGGCTGATCGACGGGGGACTCGGGGGCGTCCTCGCCGGCCTCCGTGTCCGAGATCTCGTCCGGCGCGGCGTCCGAGGGCTCGTCGGACACCGTGTCCGAGGGCTCGTCGGAGGAGTCGCTGTCGCCGTCGAGCCCGTCCTCGGGCGTGTCCGAGGGCTCGTCCTCGGGTTCGGCGTCGCTGCCGCTCCCGGGCTGGTCCTTGGAGGCGGACGCGGGCTCGTCGTCGTCCGCCTGGTCCGCCTGGTCCGCGGAAGTCTCGTCGGAGGCGGCTTCCGGCTCCTGGCCTGACTCGGACTTCTTGTCGGACTCGGGCTTCTTGTCGGTGTCGATATCGATGTCGAGGTCAGGGACGAGGTCGGCGGCGGGTTCGGCAGCCTCCTCGTCCGTGCCGGACGCCACGTCGGACGCCTCGGACGCGCTCGCGGCCGTCGCGGAGTCCACGGGCTCGCCCGGCTCCTCGGTGTCGGTGTCGGTGTCGTCACCCTCGACGGCGTCGGCCGACTCCGTGCGGCCCGTGTCCGCGCCGTCCGTGTCCGCGTCGCTCTCGCCGGCGCCGGCGTCGGCGTCAGCGGCTTCGGCGTCAGCGGCTTCGGCGTCGTTCACGGCGTCGTCGCCACCCGAGGGGCCGTCATGGTCCGTGGGCTCGTCGCCACCGCCGGAGCCGGCCCCCGCCCCGGTCGTGTCCGCCGGAGCGGGCTCGTCCGGTCCGGCGACCCACGCGGCCACCGCCGCGCGCAGCCGGGTGTCACCCCCGGCGTTCTTGCCCCCGGCCTCGCCCTCGCCGCCCGCGGACTCGGAGACGCGCTCCGGCTCCGCCGTACGGGAGGCGTCCGCTGTGCGGGCCGTCTCGGCCGAGAGCGCCTTCGTGGAGAACACCGCCGTCGCCTGATCCACCCGTACCGTGGCGGCCCTCTCGCGGGCCATCGCCATCCGGGGGTCGGCCGGAGCCGAGCTCTGGGTCGACGTCGACGCCGGCGCGCCCGACCGCGCCGGACTCGGAACCGACGCCGGGGTCACCGGCGTCGCTTCTGCCGACGACGCCGACGACTCGTGCTGCTTCGACCTGTCGGGGGACTCGCCCGCCACCGATGCCTCCTCCATGCGGCGCACGCCCTCCGCGCGCCGAAAACGAACCGTCAAACCCTTGAACCGCCGCCCGGACACCGCTGCCCGAACCATGTACCAGTGTCCTGTGCGAGGGCTCGACTCTTGCGGTAGACGAGAACGACATACCTGCCGGTTCCCTCATATTCCGGTCACGCGCTCTCGACAGACCAATGTGAGAGGGGTCACCCTGTCATTCATCCACGCGGGGAGGCATGGATGGGCAAGAGCCGCAGAACAATTCCGGAAGAGCTTCTGCTGCTGGCGTTGGACCCGACCACGGGTACCACCGCGCAGCCGCAGTCGCTCGACCTCGGTCTGGCCGGAGCGCAGCTAGTGGAGCTGGCGCTGGCCGGACGGATAGCCCCAGACGGGGATCGTATCGCCGTGGTGGTGCCACGGCCGACCGGAGATCCAACACTGGACTGTGCGTTGGAACTCCTTCGGCGGCGCGGGGCACCCGTACGCGCGGTCAACTGGATCGGCGGACCCCGCCTGGGGCTCCGCCAGACCTACCTCTCGCATCTGGAGAGGTGCGGCATGGTCCATGCCGTGGCCGGCCAGATGTGCGGGGTGCTTCCGACGACTCGCTACCAAGCGACGGACACGGATATCAGCCGGGAGATCCGAACCCGGCTGGACAACGCGATCCGCACCGGCGTACCGCCGGACCCGCGGACCGCGGCGCTCGCCGCGCTGGCCCACGCGGTCGGTCTCGGCAAGCACCTGTATCCGGGGAACGAGGGACGTTCGTCCCGCTCCCGGCTGCGGGACCTGATCAGGCACGACCCCATGGGCGGCCTCGTGGCGCACGCCGTGATGGACGTTCAGAGCGGTGTGGCGGCACAGCCGCGCCGCAACCCGGCACCGGCAGGCCGCCCGGCCACCGCCGGCGTCAGGTCCGCACCGGAATCCGCACGCGGTGTTCCGATGCAACCGCGCCACGGTTCGATGGCGCGCGCCGTGGCGCACTGAGCCGCGGGCCCACACGGCCCGTGTCACGCACCGTCGGCAGTACCCGCGCCACGCAGCACCCGCACCGCCAGTACAGCCAGCACCGCCGCAAGACACCAGCGCCGCACCGCAGTCCCCATGAACCGGTTCGGGAGCCGCAGGCTCGCGCGGGGTGGCTGAGACCGTACGTCCGGACGACGACACGGCCCCAGCCACCCCGCGCGACCGCATCCGAGGAGCATCCCGTCCCGAGGGGGCCGGGCGCACCCGGGCGGCAGGCCGGGCATGACCTCGCGTCGGCGGCGATCTTCCGTATGTTTCAGGGGAGTTCGCGGGGTCCGCGCCGACGGCGACGGCGGCTGCCGCGGTCACGACGGAGACCGCAGGTGATGACGACAACCGCGGTGACGACGACGTACGGCCGGGTATACACGCCGAATCTGCGAACTTGCGCCCACCAGGCGCATATACGCCGTTTCCCAGCGGTAGAAAGCACCTTGGTGGCAATCTGCTCAACAGCAGATACGCAAAGTACAGGCCCGCAGCCGGAGGTGCACGTCCCGTGGCGTCAAGTGTCAATCCCACCGTCCGGCGGCGCCGGCTGGGCCAGGAGCTTCGGCGGCTCCGCGAACTCAAGGGCATGACGGCCGAAGAGGTCGCCGAGCGCCTGCTGGTGTCACAGTCGAAGATCAGCCGGCTGGAGAACGGCCGGCGCAGTATCAGCCAGCGCGACGTACGCGATCTGTGCGGGGTCTACGAGGTCGAGGACCACCGGATCGTCGACTCGCTGATGCAGATGGCCAAGGACTCGCGCCAGCAGGGCTGGTGGCATTCCTTCGGCGACATCCCGTACAGCGTCTACATCGGTCTGGAGACCGACGCCGCGAGCCTGCGCGTGTACGACCCCCAGGTCGTCCCGGGCCTGTTGCAGACCCGGCAGTACGCCGAGGCGCTGATCGCGGGGGCGCTGCCGGAGACCGCGCCCGTCGACATCGACAAGCGCGTCCAGGTGCGGATGAAACGGCAGGAACGAATCTCCGCCCCCGACAACCCGCTGCGCCTGTGGACCGTCCTCGACGAGTCCGCCCTGCGCCGCGCCGTCGGCAACCGCTCGCTGATGCGCGAGCAGCTCGAATACCTCGTCGAGCAGTCCCAGCTTCCGCACGTCACCGTGCAGGTGATCCCCTTCGACATGGGCGCGCACCCGGGCCTCAACGGCCAGTACGCGATCCTGGAGTTCCCCGACGCCGCCGACTCCAGCGTCGTCTACATCGAGGGCGTGACCAGCGACCTGTACCTGGAGAAGGCGAACGACGTCCAGAAGTACAGCGTGATGTACGAACACCTGCGGGCCCAGGCCCTGAACGTGGAGCAGTCCCGCCAGTTCATCGCGGACATCGCGAAGGAGTACGCGCGCTGATCGGCACGGGGGTGGCCTCGAAGGGCGCCCCCGCCGATGAGCGGCCGGACCCTACACTGTCGCCGCCCCAACGGGGAAGACCCCCATGGAATATGCCATCCAGTCGAGTGAATAGTCGCTTCGCCAGCCGATGTTGGCGAGTAGCGTCGATCACGCCATCGAGCAACAAACGTTGGCGCAATCCGGACCGCGGGTCTCCTGACGGATCCACGGTCCGGTGGCAATGCGCCAATGGCTTCGTGGCGGCAACTCATCGACGAACGACAGCTTTCTGGAGCGATCATGGCAATTCAGCAGGGCGCCCTCGACACCTGGACCAAGTCTTCCTACTCCACCGGCAACGGCGCCTGCGTCGAGGTCAAGTCCCCTGTCCTCTCGGCGATGGCCGTCCGGGACTCCAAGGTTCCCGCCGGCCCCACGCTCGCCTTTCCCGCGGATGCCTGGAACGCCTTCGTCACCGAGGTGAGCCGCGGAGCGTCCAGCCTCGTCTGACCCACATGGACGGGACAACTTCATACGCTCCACCGACAGAGCCCTCTCGACCGGCCCGCCGTCCTGGCCGAGGGGGCTCGGCCCCTTTTTCCGGGGCTCGGTTCGCCTCCGGGGCGCCCTTCTAGCGCAGGCGGTCCACGTAGGTGTCCGTTCCCGGCACCGTGGGGATGAAGGGGGCCACCAGCTCCACACGCCCCAGGCCCGATTCGGCCACAGCCTCGTCCAGGCCCGTGAAGTGCGCCTCCCAGCAGTCGCGCGGATCGGCCTGGAGGAACCACAGCAGGGTGAGCCGGGTGTCCACGCCCTCGACCTGCTTCACGTAGGTCATGCGGTCACCGGGGAGCGGGGTCGGCCGGAAGACGGTGACGAGGGCGGCCGGTGAGCCCGCCAGCCGCCCGGGGAGATGGCGGGAGCGCAGCCACTCCAGCAACTCGGCTCGCCGATCGGCGGATTCGGCGTCGACGACCTCGACCACGAGACCGGCGTAGGGGTGGTCGAGGGCGTGGAAGTCGCGGGGGCCCGCGGCGCCGTCGCGGTAGACGGTGGCCTTGTGGTCCTGGAAGGCCGTGAAGACGTGGGTACGGTCCTGGTAGACGCGGCCGTCGCGGTTCAGCCGCCTGTTGATGCCGACGGTCCATTTCATGTGGTCGTCGTAGCGGCCGTCGGTGACCCAGTAGGTGGAGATGTAGCAGCCCGCGGTGACCGGCTGGGCGACCGCCGACTTCTCCGGGTAGCGCAGCAGCTGGAGGTCGCGGGTGGCCACCCAGCGGCGTCCGGCGTACATCCAGGGCATGGCCATCGCGCCCGCGTAGTAGTGATCGTCCTCGTACCAGCGGTTGTAGGCGTACTCGTGGCCCGGGTGCGGTTCGACCAGGGTGATCAGGGCGTGGCCCGGGTGGACGCCGTACGGGCCGAGGGCGGCCAGTTCCGCGTAGGTCTCGCTGCGGGTCTCCTCCGACATGACGAACCCCTTCCTCGGGTGGAACGTGCGCGGGACTTCCTTCCTCCCCCGGACGCCCATACTCTGACGCCCCGTCAGGCAATGCGCCAGAGTCGCGTCGGGGCCGGTGCGCCTGACGGGCGCCGCCGCGGGCGGACCGGGCGGACCGGGCCACGAGATGAGGGAGGCCTCGCATGTCACTGCTCGCGGGCAAGACGGTCGTCGTGTCGGGGGTCGGTGCCGGACTCGGTCATCAGGTCGCGGCGGCCGTGGTGCGCGACGGCGGCAACGCCGTCCTCGGGGCGCGCACGGAGGCGAATCTCGCCAAGGCGGCGGCCGAACTGGACCCGGACGGCACGCACACGGCGTTCCGCGCGACGGACATCACCGACGAGGGGCAGTGCGACGCGCTCGCGGCGCTCGCGGCCGAACGCTTCGGGCGGATCGACGCGGTGGTCCATGTCGCCGCCTGGGACAGCTACTTCGGCGGCCTGGAGGACGCCGACTTCGCGACCTGGCAGTCGGTCATCGATGTGAACCTGCTCGGCACGCTGCGGATGACCCGCGCCTGCCTCCCCGCGCTGAAGGAGCGCGGCGGCTCCGTCGTCATCGTCGGGACGCAGTCGTCGGTCGCCGCCCCGAGCCAGGTGCGACAGGCGGCGTACGCGGCCTCGAAGGGCGCGCTGACGAGCGCGATGTACTCCCTGGCGCGGGAGCTCGGCCCGCACCGAATACGGGTCAACACCGTGCTGCCCGGCTGGATGTGGGGCCCTCCGGTCGAGGCGTACGTGCAGTTCACGGCGTACACCGAGCAGGTGCCCGAGGCGGACGTCCTGAAGCGGCTCACCGAGCGGATGGCCCTGCCCGAGCTGGCCACGGACGGGGACGTCGCCGACGCCGCGGTGTTCCTGGCGTCCGACCGGGCGCGGGCGATCACGGGCCAGTCCCTGCTCGTGAACGCGGGCGAACTCATGCGGTAGGCGGTACTGCCTGCGCGGCCCCTCTCCCAGGCGTACGGGACCCGCATCCCGTACGGCTGTCGACTTGTCATTGCTGCTGTGGGTCTGACGAAGTGCCCGCTCATGGTGTGGTCCACGTCACGAGCACGACAACAGCCCGGTGGGTAAAGTAGAGGCAAAATCGTTCTGCTTTCTGATCTGTGTTCATATCTGTGACCGCGCGAGGTCTTGACCGGTCGGTCGAACCAGCGGTTCAATCCCCAAGTCCCCGCTCCCGCACGGGGGCGCCGCCCTCCCCCGAGCAGGGGGGAACCACGCGTACTGGCGAAGTGCCGTCCGGTATCTGCAAGTTCACAAGGCGGACCCCTGGAGGGGGCACATGAACGGTCTCGACTGGGCCGTCCTGGTCGCGTACTTCGGCGTGATGACCGCGATCGGTGTCTGGTCCCACAAGCGTGTGGACGATGTCAGCGACTTCTTCACCGCGGGCGGCAAGATGCCGTGGTGGCTGTCCGGCATCTCGCACCACATGTCGGGCTACAGCGCGGTGATGTTCACCGGCTACGCCGGCATCGCGTACACCTACGGCATCACCTCGTACGTCACCTGGGCGCTGCCCATCGCCATCGGCGTGGCCATCGGCGCCAAGGCCTTCGCGCCCCGGCTCAACCGGCTGCGCTCACGACTGCACGTCGCCTCACCGCTCGAATACCTCAAGGACCGCTACAACGTGCCGACGCAGCAGGCGCTGGCCTGGTCCGGCATCCTGCTGAAGATCGTGGACGTCGGCGCGAAGTGGGCGGCCATCGCCACCCTGCTCAGCGTCTTCACCGGCGTCACCCTCACCCAGGGCATCATCATCACCGGCGGCATCACGGCCGTGTACTGCACGATCGGCGGGCTGTGGGCCGACGCGCTGACCGAACTCGGCCAGTTCATCATCCAGTTGATGGCCGGTCTGGCGATGCTGGTCATCGCGCTGAACAAGATCTCCGACCAGGGCGGTCTCTCCAAGGCGCTGGACTCACCGAAGCTGCACGGTCACGCGGACGGCTTCGCGGGCCCGTACCTGACGGTGTTCTTCATCGCGTACCTGTTCATCAAGCTGTTCGAGTACAACGGCGGCATGTGGAACCAGGCCCAGCGCTACATGGCCACGGGCAGCGCCAAGCAGGCCACGCGCTCCGCGTTCCTGTCCGCCGGGCTCTGGTTCGTCTGGCCGGTCATCCTGTTCATCCCCATGTGGCTCTCGCCGCTGCTCGTCACGGCGCAGAAGCCGGACGGCTCGGACGCGTACGGCCTGATGGCCGACCAGCTGCTGCCGCACGGGCTGCTGGGCCTGGTCGTGGTCGGGTTCTTCTCGCACACGATGGCCATGTGCTCCTCGGACGCGAACGCCATCGCGGCCGTGTTCACCCGGGACGTGGCGCCGGTGCTCTCCAAGGCCGCGCGCACCTGGGACACCCGTGCCGGGCTCATCGCGGGCCGGGTCACCACCGTCGCCTTCCTCGGCTTCTCCATGGCGGTGGCCACCCAGGTCAACTCCCCCACGTTCAAGGACATCATCACCGTCGTCATCAAGTGGGTGGCGGGGCTCATGGGACCGATCGCGATCCCGTTCATCCTGGGTCTGCTGCGGCCGTTCCGTAAGTCCGGCCCGACGGCGGCGCTGACCAGCTGGGCCTGCGGTCTGCTCGCCTTCTTCTTCGTCAACTACAACCTGGACTTCTCCCAGCGCACGGACGTGAAGCTGGAGTACCAGGTCTCCGTACCGATGGCGATCTCGCTCGTCCTGTACATCCTCATCGGCTTCCTGAAGCCCGAGGACACCCCGGAGCGGGACGCCCTCATCGAGATCATCAACACGGACGACGACGGCTCGGCCGCCGCCGCGATCCCGGCACCGGCGGGTGCGCCGGACGGGGTGGTGGGCACGCCCGTGAAGGACTAGTGCCCCGACCGGAACCGGGGCCCGTCGTGTCCCCGGCTCAGGCGCGGGGGTAGCGGGCGAGCCAGCCCGGGGACGATCCGGCGGGCCCGTGCAGCGCGGGCCCCTGGGTCATCTCCATCGCGAAGTCGTCCGCGAGGACCAGCACCGTGGGACGGCCCTCCAGTTCGGCCAGCCAGGCCGGCGGGAGGGCCGTCTCGCCGTGCAGGGCGCCCAGCAGACCTCCCGCGAGGGCGCCGGTGACGGCGGAGGGCCCGCCGTGGTTCACCGAGAGGCACAGACCGTGCCGGACGTCCTCACCGACCAGCACGCAGTACACCGCGGCGGCGAGCGGCCCCTCGGAGATACCGCTCACGGCGAGCTCCTGGACCCGCTCGGGAGAGGGCATGCCCTGGCGTACGGCGCCCAGCGCGTGCTGGAGCGCGGCGGCGACCGGCTGGTGCCCGGGCCGGGTCGCGAGCAGCGCGAGGGCCTGCTGCACGGCCGCGTCGGGGTTCTCGCCGCGGGCGAGCGCGTGCACGATCACGGCGTACGCCCCCGCCGTCAGGTACGCCGAGGGGTGGCCGTGCGTCTGCGCGGAGCACTCGACGGCGAGCTGCATCACGAGCTGCGGCTCCCAGCCGACGAGCAGCCCGAACGGCGCGGAACGGCCGGCGGCCCCGGCACCCTGCTCGCCGGGGTTCTTGGGGGCGTCCAGCGTCCCCATGATGTCGTCGGCGAGGCCGAGCAGACAGGCCGCGGCGGGGTCGCGGCGGGCGTAGAGCCACTCCTCGCGGGCCAGCCAGCCGTCGTCCTTGCGGCGTTCGTCGGGCCCCCAGTCGCTCTGGGTGGCCGCCCAGCGTCGGTAGGCGCGGTGCACGTCGGAGGGCGGATGCCAGGCGCCGGTGTCGCGGCGCACCTGGGCGCGGATGAGCCCGTCGACGCCGAACAGGGCGAGCTGGGTGAGGTGGGTGACGGCGCCGCGCCGCCCGTACGCGGGGGCCGGTCCGACGAGGCCCTCCGCCCCGTGGGTCTCCCGGATCCTCTCCAGCGAGAGCACGTCGACCGGGGCGCCCAGCGCGTCGCCGACGGCCGTGCCCAGAAGCGTCCCGCGGACCCGGCTCCGGAAGTCCTGCTGCTCCCCGCGGCCCCAGACGGCTGTCGCACCCACCGAGACCTCCTGAGGCACTGTCCGTACGCACGTCCGACAGGGCAGCACTGTAATCGAACGGGAACGGTCGGCTGAGGCCCCGGATCCAGAAAGGGGACGCGCTTCCGGTGTCCCGAATGATCGGGTCCGGTCGGCCTTCAGGAGAAAGCCACTCGGGTCCGGTCAGTCTTCGGGAGAAAGCGGATCGGGTCCGGTCGGGCTTCGGGAGATGGCGCGGGCTTCGGCCCGCCCGCCGTCAGTCCGTGTAGCGCGCCCGGATCGCGTCGCGGGCCGCGGTGACCGCCGTGAGGCGCGGGGTGAGGCGGGAGGGATCGGCGCCGGGGCCGGCGAGGAGTTCGGTGAGGATGTCCGCGAGCTCGGCCAGATCGTCCCATTCGGGTTCCATGGCCAGGACTTCGGCCAGCCCCCGGTCGGCGTCGGCCCGGTCCCCGAGGGCCCAGCCGATGATGCACCGGCCCGACCGGCGGGTGAGCTCGTCCGGGGCGTCCGTGTCCAGGAGCCGTTCCAGCTCACGCCACCAGGGTTCCGCGGCCGTCCTGCCCCGGGACCGCGCCTCGGTCATCGCCAGCTGGAACGTGCCCGGCAGCGGTTCCTCGGCACGGAGCCGTTCCGCGAGGTGCCGGGCCCGCGCCCACTCCCCGGTGTGCCGGAGGACCTCGACGCGCACGTAGTCGAGGTCGAGGTCGAGCGGGTCGTCCGGACCCGGCTCAAGGCCCGCCTCGGACAGCCGCGCCGTCGCCTCGTCCCGCCGGCCGCAGTGGATCAGCGTCTCCACGATCCTGCAGCGCGCCTTGTCCCCGTCCGCGCCCAGGGCGATCAGCCGTTCCCAGTCGGCGAGGGCCCGCTCGGTCCGTCCGGTCGCCAGGAGCACCTCGGCCCGCTTCTCGTAGGCGAACGCGTAGTCCGGGCCGTCGGCCAGGGCCCGGTCGAGCCAGGTCAGCGCCTCCTCGTAGTCCTTCAGGTCACGGTAGGTCGCTCCCAGGCAGCCGAGCGCCGAGGCGTTGCCGGGGTCCCGGTCGAGTACGTGCCGGAAGACGGTGATCGCCTCCTGGTGCCTCTTCCCTATCCGGAGCGCGTTGCCCAGTTCGACCTCGATCCAGTCGGCGTCCGGACTCGCCGCGAGCGCGCGCCGCAGGTCCTCGGTCGCGCCGGACAGGTCCTCAAGACCCCACCTCACCCGGGCCCGCATCACCAGGGCCCAGGAGTAGTCCGGCTCCAGCGCGACGGCGCGGTCGAGATCGGCCAGTGCCCGCGCGCTGTCGCCCAGCTCGTGGTGCGACACCCCGCGGCCCGCCAGGGGCGAGGCGTAGTCGGCCTTGAGGCCGACGGCCCGGCCGAGTTCGGCGACGGCCTCCTCGAAACGGCCGGAGAGCCGGTAGGTGTCACCCCGTTCCGACGCGACCCAGGCGGAGTCCGGCTCTAGGCGGGCGGCCCGGTCCAGGTCGGCGAACGCCTTGTCCCACGCGTCCGTGTCACGGTGCAGCCGGGCCCTGCGGACGAGCGCCCAGACGTGGGTCCCGTCCATGCCCAGCGCACGGTCGAAGTCGGCGCGCGCCGCCTCGCACTGGTCGAGGGCGTGCCGGCACACCGCTCGGGAGGCCAGCGAGTCGACGTCCGTCGGGTCGAGGGCGACGGCCCGGTCGAAGTCGGCCACCGCCTCCTCGAAGCGGCCCGCCAGGCGGTGTGTCTCCGCCCGCTCCGCGATGATCCACCCCGTGCCCGGCCGCAGTTCGTCCGCACGGTCGAAGGCGGCCAGCGCCGCGGTGAAGTCACCCCGCAGCTGGTGGGTGAAGCCACGGCCGTAGTGCACCCGCGCCTCGTCCGGATCGATCTCGACGGCCCGCTCGTACTCGGCCAGGGCCCGCTCGTACTCCCCGGCGTTGCGCAGTTCCCTGGCCCGCACCCCGTGGGCCAGGGCGCGGCCGGTGCCGTGCAGGGCGGAGCGGGCCAGCAGCAGGTCCATCGCCGCGGCCACCCCGTCCTCGTCGTCCGCCAGCGCCTCGGTCAGTCCCCGGCCCAGTTCGCGCAGGGCCGGGTCGCCCGCCGCGTCTCCGGCCTCCTCGATCGTCCTGGCCCAGTTGCGTCCGGTCACCTGACCGGTCCGGCAGGCCTCGACCATGTCGCTCAGCGCGTCACCCAGCGCCGCGCGCGGCCGGGCGCACAGCCGGTGGTACGACGCCTCCAGCCGCAGCCGCCGCCACGGCTCGTGCTTCCACAGCTCGTCGGGATCGGGCAGGCCGGTCCCCGCCTCGTCGCACCAGTGGCCGAAGACCTCCGCGAGCCTCTCGTGGCGCTCGGTCCAGCCGCGCGGGGAATGGCGCCGCTGCAGCCGGAGCATCGGCTCGCGGACCAGGCCGTGGTACCGGACCCGGTCGCCGCGGCCGTCCACGAACGGCAGCCCGCGCAGCCAGCCGAACAACGCGTCGGCGTCCTCGTCGGGGCACTCCACGGCGGCCCGGAACACATCCAGGTCGAGGCTGCGGGGAAGGGCGCAGGCGAGGGCCACCGCCCGGCGGACCGGGTCCGGTTCCCACTTCAGGAAGCGTTCGACGGCGGTGGCCGAGGGGTCGCCGATGTCGTCGGGGTCGGCGGGGCGCTGCTCGGCCAGCGTCGAGACCAGCAGGGGCAGTCCGCCCGTGAGGCGCAGCACCTCCTCGACCACGGGCTCCGCCACGACCCCCTTGTCCGCGAGGAGACCGCGCGTCTCGGTCTCCGTGAAGGGACCGAGGGGCAGGTCGGTGACGAAGTCGGTGAAGCCGCCCCAGCGGGAGGTGTCGAAGGGGCGCTGCCCCGCGGTCACCACGACGACGGTGGCGGGCAGCAGGCCGTGCTCCCGGGTCGCCATCACCGCGTGGAGCCAGGCGTCGAGGAACGGTCCCGTCCGCTCGTAGGTGTCGAAGAACAGGACGATCCACGGTACGGCCGACGCCGCCTCGGTGAGCTCCCTGACAAGGACCGGGGTGAGCACCGCGTGCGGCGACAGGACCAGCCGCTCGTCCTCCTCGTTGCGCAGGCGTGCGCCGAGCCCCGCCCTCAACCGGTCGGCGCCCTGGGCCAGTTGGGCGGGGTCCAGGACTCCGGCGAAGGCGCCGACCCCGGGCACCATGCCCAGCCCCACCAGTCCGACCCGCGCCACCGTCAGGCTGCCCGCCGAAGGGCCGGGCCGCTCGGGCTCGTGCGGGGCGAGGAGAGCGGCCTCCGCCTCGTGCCGCCGCTCGTGGTACGCGGCCAGCAGGCGGTCCAGTTCCTTGAACCGGTGCCCCTGCGCGGCGAACCGGCGGCTCAGCACCGCCATGGCCTCGGGCAGGCTGCCGACGCTCTCGTCGACGTAGGCCGTCAGCGCGCCGCGCTCACGCGCCAGTTGTTCCATCTCGCGGACCAGGAACGTCTTGCCGACGCCCGCGTTGCCGTGCACGTGGAACAGGAACCGGTGCCGCTCGTCCTCGGGAGGCAGGTCGAAGTTGGCGCGGAACGCGGCCCGTTCGGCCCCGCGCCCGACGAACCCGTGCCGCCTCCGCCCCTCGATCAGCTCCTGCATCGACGGCCGTGCCCGCACCATGCGCCTCTTCCCTCCTCCACCACACCACCGGCCCGCCCTAGCCGGCATCCCCAGTGTGGCCCAACTCACCTCCAGGCAACCGGCAGTGAGGGCGTCCGATGAACGGACGCCCCGCCGGAACCCGGGGTTCCGGCGGGGCGCCGAGAGGGCAGGGCCGCCGTCAGACCTGGGGTTGCGACAGCTCCGCCGCGGCGTCCTTGCGCAGGGCGGGAAGGTCGCCGTACAGCGTGGTGCCGGGGCACTCGGTGCTGAGCCAGTCACGGTGGCCGTTGATCATCTGGACGTTCTTGCTGACGCCGTTGACCGGGTTGACGAAGGTGACGGCGGCCTCGGGGTCGAAACCGTGGTACGAGGACAGCGCACCCAGCAGCCGGACGAGCGACCGGCGGGCCGCGTCCGTCGGGGGCTGTTCGTTCGAGTTGCCGAGCAGGGCGATACCGAGGTTGCCCGAGTTGTTGCCGGAGGTGTGGAAGGCGGTCACCATCTTCCCGCTCGCGTCATGGGCGGGGATGCCGTCCGTGCCCGAGTAACGGCCCTCGTAGACGAGGCCGGCCGCGTCGATCAGGTAGTGGTAGCCGATGTCGCCCCAGTCGTTCGTGACCGCGTGGAGGTAGTAGTACGACCGGATGGTGGCCGCCGGGTCGGGGGCGCCGTTGGCGTCCGCCGTGTGATGCACGGTCATCACCTGGGCCGGGTAGTAGGCCTGCGGCGAGTTCTCGGTGCCGTCCGCCTTGAAGCGGAGGGACTCGTCGGCACCCCATCCGGCCCGGGTGATGTACTCGACGTCCTCGATCCGCCCCACGGTCGCGGCCGTGGCGACCTTCGTGGACGGCCCGTTGACCGTGTCGATGGCGGTGGAACGTACGTCGGTCGCACCGTCCGGCAGCCGCAGCTCGTACCCGGCGGCCCCGCCGGCCGACACCAGCGCGCTCACGCTCTTCGCCGGGTCCCCGGCATCCCCGTCGGCACCGGCCCCGCAGACCGGCTGCAGCGCCGTCCACGCGCCACGGCTGCCGTCCTGGCCTATCAGCCGGATGCTCGCGCCCCGCCTGGGCCCGGTCCAGCTGACACCGACGTGCTCCACGGGGAATTCGGCCTGTACGGTCCGCGCGGCGGCACCGGTGACGGACTTCGCACGCGTACGCGGCACACGGACGGTACGCGCGCCCGAAGTCGTCGTGGCGGGGGTTGTCGCACCGATCGCCGGAACGGCTACCAGGCCGGTCGCAACGCCGGCCGCGGCACCGGCCGCCATGAGGACGGCACGACGGTTCAAAAGAAGCTTCTTGCGCACAATGGATCCTTTCAAGTGGCGCAGAGCAAGGGGAACTTGCCACCCGTCTCCGCCCACGGACCGCATGCCGGGCGGGTCGCAGAGGGCAGACAGGAAGCGGTCTCCCTCAGCACTGACTCTTTTACTGACTCTTTATACGAGGCAGCGGTACGCATCACTCGACCGGGGGCGCATCTCTCTGCCCAAAAGCCTTTCAGCCATGGGGAGTTGTCAGCCTGAACACACAAGGCGGTGCTGTCGTGGACGGATATGACACTCCGCCAGCAGTGATGCCGGCCCACTCGCGGTGTCGGCCCGTCGGCCCGCTCGACGGCAGCCCGAGCGCCCGACGGGCCCCCTTGCGGACAGTCGAATCCCGGTCGGTCTTCTTTCCTCAGTCCAGTACCGGCGGCCTCGGGCAGATGTCCGTCCGAGGCCGCCGGTATGACGGTCGGGGTTCAGGCACCCAGGACCCTGACCCTCGATGCGTTCAGGACCTCCAGGGCCTTCGTCGTCATGGGGTGACGTCGGTGCCCATGCCCAGCTGGGCGATCTTCGAGTCGCTCAGGGCCCCCTCGAAGGCCTGCACCTCGTCCACGTCACCGCGCAGGTACTCGGTCCAGCCGTCACCGGCCTTGGCCCGGCCGACCTGGAGGGCGCCGGCGCTGTGCCAGCCGTTCGCGAAGTCGGCCCTGGCCTGTACTTCGAGGTTGCCGTCGACGTAGAGCCCGATCGTGTCGGCCGCGTCGTCGTAGACCACCGCGATGCGATGGCCGAGACCCTCGCCGCCGTCCGCGAACTCCACCTGGGACACGACCTTCTCCGGGGCTCCGGCCTCGTCCTTCTCGGGCATCACGAGCTGCCAGGTCTGCGAGGACGGCTCGTAGCGCACCTTGAAGGCGTCGGTGTGCTCGCCGGCCTGGGAGAGCACGGTCATCGGGTGCGCGGGCTCGGAGTCGGCGAGCCGCACGACGGCGCCGACGGTGAAGCTGTCCCCGGTGTCCACGGCCGGTCCGTCGGTGGCGGCGTAGCCGCTCTCACCGTCCAGGTGCAGATGCCCGTCGCCGACCAGCGCCATCTCGGGGCAGTCGGGGTCGATCCCCGGGCTGCAGGAGCCGTCGGAGCCCCGGTAGAGGGTCGCCCCGGTGCCGAGCCGCAGCGGGGAGCCGCCCGCCTGCTCGGGGCTCGCGCCGTCCGTCGCGTTCTCCAGCGACCAGCGGCCGAGCTTCTTCGGCGTGCGGTGTGCCAGTTCGGAGACCTCACCCGGTACGACGACCCGGTCGTGGACCCGTACGTCACCGAGGTCGCCGTGCCAGCGGTCGCGGTAGCCCGAGGCGTCGCGCTCGCGGCCGATCTGGAAGGCCCCGGCCGCCTCGGCGGGCGTCGCGGCCGCCGCGGTGCCGGTCTCGCGGCCGTTGACGTACAGCCGCGCCTTGCCGGTCTCCGCGTCGTACAGGCCCAGGACGTGGGCCCATTCGCCGGTCTCGGGCGCGCCGCCGGAGACCCGCGCGCCGCCGATCGCGAACGACCAGGCCGGGCCGGAGTCCTCGGCGCGCAGGCCGAGCGAGAAGCCGGGCGAGCCGTCCGCGTCCTGGGAGGCGGCCGTCATGGTCCGGCCGGTCTCGGCGGGCCGCACCCAGGCGCTGACCGCGAAGGACTTGCGGGTGTCGGTGGCGGGAGCGTCCGGGGTGAGGAAGCCGTCGCCGCTGCCGTCCAGTGAGACGGACGAGGTGATGGAGGTGCCTGCGGGCGCGGTGCCGCCGAAGGTCACGCCGGTGCCCGCGCGGGCGGCGGTGCCGGTCTCGGCGGCGGCCGAGCCGGACCCCGCGGGGTCGGTCAGTTTCCAGCGAGCGACGGGGGCGCGGCCGGACTGGATGCGGATCCAGTACGTGGTGACGCCACTGATGCGGCCGGAGCGGTCGACCGCCTGGACGCTGAGGTAGTCCGTGCCGGACCGCACCGGGAGGAAGCGGATGGTGGCGGGACCGCCCATCTCGTCCGGACGCACGGTCGTCTGCGGGCCACCGATGAAGTTGTAGCGGTACCCGACCACGTCGGGAGAGGGGGAGTCCATCGTGAACGTGCCGTAGACACCGACGCCGTCCTGGATCTGGTCCTCCGGATAGTCCGGCGATGCGACGACCGCCTTGTCCGGGCTCACGTCGTCGTACACGAACGAGCAGACCGATCCTGCGCCCTGGTCGCTCCACGCCGAGGTGGCCTGGCCGTCGTTCGCGCGGACGTGCCAGGAGACGACCGTGTTCGCGGGGATGTCGGAGGGCAGCTGCCAGCTCCGCCGCGTCCCCGACAGGGCCTCGTTGGTGCTGAACGTACGACGCTGCTCGGCTCCGGCCGAGTCCGTCCACCAGGCCTCGAAGTCGCCCTTGACCCGGTTGGCCTCGTAGGGCTGGTTGTCCTCCTCCGGGTCGTACAGCACGGCGCTGAGCGTCGGCGCCACCGATACGTACACGGTGTCGGCGCCCGTCGCGCACGCTCTGCCCTGGGTCGCCAGATCCGCGACGAGCGGCTGTTTCGGCGGCAGGTTGTCGAGTGCGTACGCGGTGCCGGCCGCGGTGGTCAGCAGCGCCACCGCGCAGCACCCCACCGTCAGCCGTCCTCGCGCGACCGCCCTTCCAGAATTCTTCAAGTCGCCCTCCCCTGTTGGTACTTGAGGCTCGTTGATCAAGCGAGCCGCATGAAACTAACAGGGAGCACCGACAGGACGGAAAGGGATTTCCCTCAGTCCAGTACCGGCAGCAGTTCGGGCAGATGCCCGTCCGAGGCGGCCGCCGCGCGCTGCCGCTCCTGGGGGACCTCGCCGTAGAGGGTGGTGCGGGGCCTGGCGGGGCGGCCCGCCGCCTCGGCCACCGCGACCAGCTCCTTGACCGACTTGTAGGAGCCGTAACTGGAGCCCGCCATACGGGAGATGGTCTCCTCCATCAGCGTGCCGCCCAGGTCGTTGGCGCCGGAGCGGAGCATCTCGGCCGCGCCCTCGGTGCCCAGTTTGACCCAGCTGGTCTGAATGTTGGGGATGTGCGGGTGCAGCAGGAGGCGGGCCATCGCCATGACCGCGCGGTTGTCGCGGGTCGTCGGGCCGGGCCGCGCGATGCCGGCCAGGTAGACGGGGGCGTTGGTGTGGATGAAGGGGAGGGTCACGAACTCCGTGAAGCCGCCGGTCTGCTGCTGGATGCGGGAGAGCGTGCGGAAGTGGCCGAGCCAGTGACGGGGCTGGTCGACATGGCCGTACATCATGGTGGAGGACGAGCGGATGCCGAGTTCGTGGGCCGTGGTGACCACCTCGATCCAGGTCGCCGCGGGCAGTTTGCCCTTCGTCAGGACCCAGCGGACCTCGTCGTCCAGGATCTCCGCGGCCGTGCCGGGGATGGTGTCCAGGCCCGCTTCCTTGGCCGCCGTCAGCCACTCGCGGATGGACAGGCCGGTGCGGGTGGCGCCGTTCACCACTTCCATCGGGGAGAAGGCGTGGACGTGCATGCCGGGGACGCGCTCCTTGACCGCCTTCGCGATGTCGAAGTAGGCGGTGCCGGGCAGGTCCGGGTGGATGCCGCCCTGCATGCACACCTCGACCGCGCCGAGGTCCCAGGCCTGGGCGGCGCGGTCCGCGACCTGGTCCAGGGAGAGCGTGTAGGCGTCGGCGTCCGTGCGGCGCTGGGCGAAGGCGCAGAAACGGCAGCCGGTGTAACAGACGTTGGTGAAGTTGATGTTGCGGGTGACGATGTACGTGACGTCGTCGCCGACCGCCGCTCTGCGGACGTCGTCGGCGATCCGGCACAGGGCGTCAAGGGCGGGTCCGTCGGCGTGCAGCAGCGCGAGGGCTTCGTCGTCGGTCAGCTTCGTCGGGTCGTCGGCCGCGGTCGCCAGGGCGGCCCGTACGTCCGTGTCGATCCGGGACGGCACCATCCCGGGGGCCGCGGCCTCCCGCAGCGCCTCCCAGTCGCCGTACACGGTGTCGAAGTCGTCGCGGCGGTCGCCGGTGCGGCCCTCGGTGTCGATGGTGTGGTGCAGATCGGTGCGCCCCGAGGACGTGAAGGCCTCCTCGGGCTCCTGCCACGGGTGGCCCTCCACGACCGCGTCCGGAAGCGCGAGACCCGTCTCCGGGTCCGCCAGGGCCCGTACGTGGGGCAGCAGACGGGGGTCCAGCCAGGGCTCACCGCGCTGCACGAACTCCGGGTACACACACAGTCGTTCGCGGAGTTCGAAGCCCGCCTCGGCCGACCGCTCGCGCAGCAGCTCGATCTGCGGCCAGGGGCGCTCCGGGTTGACGTGGTCGATGGTCAGCGGCGAGACCCCGCCCCAGTCGTCGATCCCCGCGCCGATGAGCCGCCCGTACTCGCTGTCGACCAGGTTGGGCGGGGCCTGGAGGCAGGCGGCCGGGCCCATGATGTGCCGGGCGACGGCGACGGTGGCGATCAGCTCGTCCAGTTCCGCGTCCGGCATGCCGCGCATCGCGGTGTCCGGCTTGGCGCGGAAGTTCTGGATGATCAGTTCCTGGATGCCGTGGTGGGACCGGGAGACGCGGCGCAGCGCGAACAGGGAGTCGGCGCGCTCCTCGTAGGTCTCGCCGATGCCGATCAGCAGCCCGCTGGTGAAGGGGACGGAGGAGCGGCCGGCGTCCTCCAGGACCCGCAGCCGGACGGCGGGCTCCTTGTCCGGGGAGCCGTGGTGCGGGCCGCCGGGCTCGGACCACAGCCGGGTCGCGGTCGTCTCCAGCATCATGCCCATCGACGGGGCGACCGGCTTGAGCCGCTGGAAGTCGGTCCACGACATCACACCCGGGTTGAGGTGCGGCAGCAGGCCCGTCTCCTCCAGGATGCGGATCGAGATGGCCCGTACGTAGGCGATCGTGTCGTCGTAACCGTGCGCGTCCAGCCATTCGCGGGCCTCGGGCCAGCGGTCCTCGGGCTTGTCGCCGAGGGTGATCAGGGCTTCCTTGCAGCCGAGTTCGGCTCCCCGGCGGGCGATGTCGAGGACCTCGTCCGGGGACATGAACATCCCGTGGCCGGCCCGGCGCAGCTTGCCGGGGACGGTGACGAAGGTGCAGTAGTGGCACTTGTCCCGGCACAGCCGGGTCAGCGGGATGAAGACGCTCTTGGAGTACGTGATGACACCGGACCGGCCGGCCGCCTCCAGCCCCGCGTCCCTGACCCGCGCGGCGGAGGCGGCCAGGTCGTCCAGGTCCGTGCCGCGTGCCTGGAGCAGCACCGCGGCCTCGGTCACGTCGAGCGCGACACCGTCCCGGGCGCGTCTGAGCGCACGCCGCATGGAGTTCGCCGTCGGCCCGGATCCGGGAGTCGTGCCCGTAGCGGAGGTCGTCATCCTTCGAGCATACGGTCGAGGTGATCAGGTATCGGCGGGCGTGCCCGATTCGGGGCGCGCGTCATCTGTCGGTCTCCCCGCAAGCCGTCGATTCCCCCGGTGTGCACCCGCGTTCACCGCCCGCTCGCACAGTGGTCCGTGGCACTTCGCATCACTCATGTCACTGTCACACCCGGCCCCAGGGGAGCAGCAGTATGTGCGAGGACGACCACGGCATCGGCAGACGCGCGCTGTTCGTGACGGGAGCGGCGGCCGCGCTTACGTTGGGAAGCGTGACCTTCCCCAGCGGCGCGCACGCGGAAGCGGCGGACGACCAGGAGACGCGGACAGTGCGCGGCACCCTCCCCACCGGCTCCCCCGACTTCGTGTATCTCCCGGTCGAAGTACCGGCCGGGGTCGCGGAGATCAAGGTCTCCTACACCTACGAGAGGCCGTCCGTCCCGGCCGGCACGGCGGGCAACGCCCTGGACATCGGCATCTTCGACGAGCACGGCACGGAGCTGGGCGGCCGGGGTTTCCGGGGCTGGTCGGGCGGCGCGCGCACGGAGTTCTTCATCCGCTCGGACGACGCGACCCCCGGCTACATCCCCGGGCCGGTCCGCCCCGGCACCTGGCACATCGCGCTCGGCCCGTACACGGTGGCGCCGCAGGGACTGGCGTACGAGGTCACGATCACCCTCACGTACGGGAAGCCCGCCCCGGCTACGGAACCGGTGTACCCGCCCTCGCGTGCCAAGGGCCGCGGCCGTGCCTGGTACCGGGGCGACTGCCATCTGCACTCCTGGTACTCGGACGGCCGCCGCACGCCCGCCGAGATCGCGGCGCTGGCGCGGGCGGCGGGCCTGGACTTCATCAACTCCTCGGACCACAACACGCATGCCGCGCATCCGCACTGGGCGGACCAGGCGGGCGACGATCTGCTGATCATGCTGGGCGAGGAGGTCACCACGCGCAACGGGCACGTGCTGGCGCTCGGCACGGAGCCCGGGACCTTCGTCGACTGGCGCTACCGGGCCCGCGACAACCGCTTCGGCCGGTTCGCGCGCCGGATCCGCGGGGCCGGCGGGCTCGTGGTGCCCGCGCACCCGCACGCCACCTGTGTCGGCTGCGGGTGGAAGTTCGGCTTCGGCGAGGCGGACGCGGTCGAGGTGTGGAACGGCCCGTACACCCCCGACGACGAGGTCGCCCTCGCCGACTGGGACAGCATGCTGGTCGCCTCCGTGCGCGGGGGACACGACTGGCTCCCGGCGATGGGCAACAGCGACGCGCACCGCTCCCCCGACCCGGTCGGCAGCCCGCAGACGGTCGTCCTCGCCGATGACCTGACCCGCGAGGCGATCCAGGAGGGCATCCGCGCGGGCCGTTCCTACATCGCCGAGTCGAAGCTGATCTCCCTCACCTTCTTGGCGTCCGGCGCGAAGGGTGAACACGCGGGCATCGGGGAACGGTTGAGGGTCGCTCCGGACGCCCCGGTCACCGTCCGCCTGGAGGTCACCGGCGCCCCGCGCTGCACGGTCCGCTTCGTCACCGACCAGGGCGTGCTGTTCACCAGCGACCCGCTGCCGGTCGCGGGCTCCGGAACGGTGGAGT
Organism: Streptomyces sp. NBC_00659; assembly: GCF_036226925.1. Taxonomy (NCBI): domain Bacteria; kingdom Bacillati; phylum Actinomycetota; class Actinomycetes; order Kitasatosporales; family Streptomycetaceae; genus Streptomyces; species Streptomyces sp. NBC_00659. Next base: position 4,367,938 of record NZ_CP109031.1, read on the forward strand.
GGCGTACGACGGCGTCCTACGCGGCGTACGTCCGCGCGGAGCTGCGCCACGAGACGGCGGCGGGGCCGGTGCCGGGGGCGCTGGCGGCGTTCACGAATCCGGTCTTCCTGGGGGCGTAGCCCGAGGCGGGCGTGAGGGAACACGGCCTCCCTCACGCCCGCCCCTGACAGCCCTGAGTTCTCGTTGATCCGATTCTGACTCTGGTGCCGGCTCTAGTTCTGGTAGACCTTGTTGGTGCCCGCGCCGCCGGAGAGCTTGTCCGTGCCCGTGCCGCCGTGCAGCAGGTCGTTGCCGGTGTTGCCGTAGATCGTGTCGTTGCCGCTGTCGCCGTACAGCTTGTCGTTGCCCCTGCCGCCGTAGACGAAGTCGGCACCGGCGCCGGCGTGGATGACGTCGTTGCCGTCGTCACCGAACAAGCCGCTTGTGTCCTGCCCAGTGGCGGTGCCGGTGAGACTGTCGTTGCCGGGCCCGCCTTGGCACGTGGATTCGCAGTTGGTGAGCGTGTCGTTGCCCGCGCCACCGTCTGCACCCTCGCCGTAGACGCCCCCGCCGCCATCGAGGCGGTCGTTGCCGTCTCCCCCGTACAAAACGGTGCCGAGGTCGCCCTTGATGACGTCGTTGCCCTTGCCGCCGGAGATCGTGGCCAACGCGCCGGTGGCGGTCGCGGTGTCGTTGCCGTCACCGAGGTCGGCGTTGTAGTCGTCCATGTCGCCGGTGCCGCCCACGCCGATCACCGCCGTGCACTCGACGACCTTGTGATCGGTCGCCGACGGATAGGTGCACTTGTCCGTGGAGATGGTGATGTTGTAATTGTCGCGGAAGGTGATGCGGAGGTAGTGGTAATCCTCGGAGCCGGCGTCGACCTCCTTCGTGGTGACTCTCAGGTTGTTGGTCTGTCCGGCGGCGGCCTTGTACGAGAACGTGCCGTAGGTGGCGCGGGTGAGCGTGGCCGAACTCGCCGTGGCCGCCTGGGCGGTGGACACCGAGAACAGGCCTCCGCCGAGAGCGAGACCGAGAGCGGCGGTGGCGGAAATTGCCCTTAACGTGCGCATGCGGAAATAACCCTTCGCGGAATCAGTGATGATCAGGCCCGACGAAGAAAAGCGCCGGTGAATTCGCCGTCACCGCTGCCACCGTCGTCACGGCGGTCGGTGATCGGTGATCAAGTCGTGAGCCCGCACCTACGTGCGGGGCTGTTGTTGTTTCTGGTTCGCACGTTTGGACACCGCACCCCGGGCGGGGGTTGTAGCGGAATTCCGCTCAGTTCCCGCAGGCGACTTGGATTCCCCTGCCATTAACCGGCCGGACACCGGCATGCCGCCTTCTCTTCGGTTCACCGGGCCCCCGCCCCGCCCCCGCACTCCGCCCACAGCAGTTTCCCGCCTCTCGACGCGCCGATCTCGCGCAGCACGGACACGCCCCACGCGTCGGCGCAGGCCCGTACGAGGTGCAGGCCGCGGCCGCGTTCGGCTTCCGCCGGGGATACGGAGGTGTGGGGCCGCCCGTAGCCGGGCGGGACTCTCGGGTCGGTGTCCCAGACGGCGACCGTCAGCCGGTCCGGCTCGGTCGAGAGGACGCGGAGGGCGTACGTGCCCCGGGTGTGCAGGTGGGCGTTGGTGAGCAGTTCGGACGCCACGAGTTCGGCGGTGGGGGCGAGTTCCGTGAGGTCGTGGGCGGCGAGGACGGTGCGGAGGGTGGCTCGGGCGATACCGGGGGCGCGGGGATCGTGCGGGAGTTGGAGGGTGTAGGCCCAGGGCGGCGATACCGTGGTCATCGGAAGTCTCCGATCACGAGAGGGGGTTGGCTCTTCGTTTCCGGTGCCCAGTGACCTGGCCGCTCCGTCGAACGGGGTTCTTCTGGGCGGGGCGCCTGCATACGAAGATACGGCTCCCGCAAATGAAATTTGCGCGAGTTCGAGATGATCCTGCCCGACTTCCCTCGTATGGGTGACGACTCAACTGGACTTGCGCGCCTGAGGAGTTCGCATGACCGCACGGCCTGCCCCCACGGCACGGCGAATTCGCCTGGCCGTAGAGCTGCGCAAGATGCGCGAGCGCGCGGGCCTGACGTCAACCGAGGCGGCGCGTGCCCTCGGAACGAGCCAAGGGCAGCTCTCCAACGTCGAAGTGGCGCGGTTCGGCGTGAGCCCCGACCGCATCAGGTCCCTGGCCCGCTTGTACTCGTGCCCCGATCAGGCCTTCGTCGAAGCCCTGGCCGAGATGGCGACGGACAAGACGCGAGGCTGGTGGGAGGCGTTCCGCGAGACCCTGCCTTCAGGGCTGCTCGACCTCGCCGAACTGGAATATCACGCCACTGCCGTTCGCACGGCGTACACCACCCACATCTCGGGGCTGCTCCAGACCCGTGAGCACGCTCGCGAGATCTTCCGCCACGTGATCCCCGCCCCCACTCCCCCGGAGATCGAACACCGTGTCGCGCACCGCATCATGCGGCAGGACGTCATCTACCGTCCCGACCCGGTTTCGTACCGGACCGTCATCCACGAAGCGGCCCTGCGCATCCGTGTCGGCGGACGGGAGGTGGCTCGCGCCCAGCTGCAGCACCTGCTCTACATGAGCGAGCGGGAGCACATCACCGTGCGGGTGCTTCCCTTCGAGGTCGGAGCGTTTCCGGGGTCGGGCCAGTCCATCAACTACCTGTACGGGCCCGTCCCTCAGCTCGACACAGCACAACTCGACCAGTTCCACGGTCCCGTGTTGCTGGACGCCGAGGCACTCTTGGAGAAATACCGGAACCTTCTCGACGTCGTCGAGGACGCCGCCCTGAGCCCCGAGAAGTCCCGGGATCTCATCCACGCCATCGCCCAAGACCTGTAGAGGAGCCCCCATGCCAACTCACAACTGGCAGAAGTCGACCTACTGCCAGGAGGGCGACGCCTGCCTCCACGTCGCCGTCTCCACCACCGCAGAAACGGTCCACCTGACCGAAAGCGGCGACCCCGCCCACTCCATACTCTCGACCACCCCGGCCGCCTTCGACGCCCTTCTGCGAGCGCTCAAGAGAAACAGCCGCTGCTGAAGGACCTCAGGTCGTGTCCTGACCGCCCTGAGGAAGGGACAGGTCGGCCACGACGGCCGCGTGGTCCGAGGGCCACACCCCGTCAACCGGCTCGTCCCCGGCCCGCCGTACGGACCGGACGTGCCCGAGGCCGCCGGGGCCGGGCGTGCCGACGTGGACGTAGTCGATGCGCACGGCGGGACTGTGCGGGCCGACATGGGCGTTCGCCGGGTCCCAGGTGGCCGAGGGTGCCGTCGGGTCGGCGTACTCCCAGGCGTCGAGGAAGACCTGTCCGGGAACCGCGGGGGACGTCTTGTATCCCCCGAACAACCGGATCTCGTCGGAGTCCGGCCAGGCGTTGAAGTCACCCGTGACGACCGGGGGGAAGTCGGTGCCGCCCCGGTGCGCGGAGACGAACTCCGCGAGGGCGGTGACCTGTTCGCGGCGTACGCCCGAGGCGTGGACGGCCGAGGTGAGGTGGGTGGTGAAGAAGGGCACCTCGTGGGTGGGCGTGGCCAGGCGGGCGTGAAGGGCGAGCCGTCCGTCGTAGAGCTCTTCGGGGGCAGGCAGCCGCAGCACCTCCTGCGCCACCACCGGCCAACGGCTCAGCACGGCGTTGCCGACGTCGACCGTGCTGTCCCCGATCCGCCGCTGCCAGCGGTCCGAGGCGTCGGAAGCCGCCCAGGTCCAGTGCATTCCGAGCTCGTCCGCGAGCCACCCGGCGAGGTTCTGGCCGCCGCACTCCCAGACCTCCTGCAACCCGACCACGTCGGGCCGCAGTTCGCGCAGCACGGCCAGGATGGCTTTCTGCCGTTCTTCCCAGGGCCCGAACCGCCACCAGAGGTTCCAGGTCACAACCCGCATCCGCAGCCACCTGCTTCTGTCGCACGACATCGGGGACCATTGAAACAACTCCCTTGTGCCACACACCAGCCCGGACAGGAGCCCCACGGACCATGGCCCGTCTCACCGACCTCAGGTTCCGCACCACGACCGCCTTCCAGCGGCATCTCGTCAACCCGCTCGCGCGCCGGATGCCGTTCCAGACTCTCCTGGAGACCACCGGCCGTGTCTCCGGCCTGCCCCGGCGCACCCCGCTCGGCGGCCGCCGCGTCGGTGACGCCTTCTGGCTGGTCTCGGAGTTCGGCGAACGGTCGCAGTACATACGCAACATCCAGGCGGACTCGAGGGTGCGGGTGCGGCTCCGCGGGCGCTGGCACGAGGGCACGGCGCACCTCCTCCCGGACGACGACCCGGTGGCCCGGCTGCACACCCTGCCCCGGGGCAACAGCACGGCGGTACGGCTGATCGGTACGGGGCTGCTGACGGTGCGGGTGGACCTGCGGGGGTGAGGCGGCCGGGGGTCCTCGCATCCCGGAAAGGCATCCCAGGCTTCCGCGTTTCCGCAGGTCATCCGGGGTGGGATGGTTCCACCGTCCCGGGTTGGGGGGCAGCTGTTGCCCCGGCTCCGCGAGGAATCCCATGCTGTGGATGTCGCACCGGCTGAGCAGGTCTTCCGCTCGGCAGCGCCGACACCCCGGCCCGCCCGTCCACAGGGACACCCATGTCCTCATGCACTCAGGACGGGCGGATGCCCAGGGCGGATTCCCCGAGTGGGTGCCCGGCCGCCGGCGCGTGCGACCTCCATACGGATCGGAAAAGGAAACGGGGACACCATGAACACGCCTGCCCGCAGGAACCACAAGAGCCCGGGGAACTGGAAGTCCTACGCCCTCGGGGCCGCGGCGGCCGCGGCGCTGCTCGCGACCACGGCGTGCGATCCGGGCGCGGCCGAAGGTTCGGACAACTCCAAGTCCTCGGCCCAGCCGAGCGCGACGGCTTCGGCGAAGCCGGGCGGCGCTTCGGGCAGCACGGGCACCGATGGGACCGGGAGCGGTGCCAGCAGCGCGGGGAGCAGCGCCGGCAGCAGCGCAGGGAGCGGTGGCAGCACGGGCAGCAGTACAGGCAGCAGCACGGGCAACGGTGGGGGCACGGGCGGCAAGGGCGGCACCAGCAGCGCCGGCGGCACGGGCGGCACGAGCACCGGCAGCAGTGGTGGCAGCACCGGCGGTGGCGGCAAGGAAGCGATCGCCGCGTGCTCCCAGACGGAGCTCGGGGTGTCCGCGGTGAAGGAGAGGGATGCCAGGCACCTCGTCCTCACCGTCCAGAACGCGAGCACCAAGAAGTGCAACCTCTACCGCTACCCCCTCGTGCGGCTCGGTGACGGCACCCGGAACACCCCCGTGATCAAGGACAGCGACCCGGACCCGGGCGTGCCCGTCACCCTCGCCCCGGGCCAGGAGGCCTACGCCGCTCTGCTCGTCGCCGGCGGCGCCAGGGACGAGTACGAGGCGAAGAACATCACCCTCACCCTCCAGGGCAGCACCCCCGGCAGCAGCGCGGGCAAGCCGATCGACGTCCCCATGCCCGTCAGCACGCTCTACGCGGACGACGGTCAGCTCGTCACCTACTGGACGACCGCTTCCGGCTACGCCCTGGACTTCATCATGTCGAAGTGACGAAGTGACGGACCCCGGCCGGGACTTCAACCCGAGTTGGACAGGCGGTCCAGCCACTCGGTGAACAGGGCCGTCTCGGCGGGGGTGAACGCGGGGCTCGGGTCCTGCCGGAGCAGCGCGCCGAGGCGGGTCGCGGCGGCGGGGACGCCGGGGGCGGCGGAATCCGCCGGAGCGCCGGGGGCGGTCGCGTCCGGGGTGAAGACCACCGCGTGCACCGCGTCCCGCACCCGGCGCGACACGGTCTCGTCCGTGAACGTCGCCGGGCGGGAGACCAGCATCAGACAGACGCCGACGTTGGCGGACATGATCATCTGCGCGGCGAGTCCGGGGGCCAGGCGCAGCTTGCCCTGTCCGGCGGCGCGGCGCAGGTCGGCGGTGAGGATCCGGTGGGCCTCCAGGGCCGCGGCCGGCGGGGTACGCATCGCCGGGGAGTTCATCAGGCGGTAGAGGTTCGGGTTCCGCAGGGCGAACTCGGTGTGGCCGTCCCAGCCCTCGCGCAGGTCCTGGACCGGGTCCGTACCGGGGTGCCGTTCCCGCTTGGCCGCCAGGTAGCGCTCCCAGCCGTGGTCGACGACGGCCGACAGCAGGCCTTCCTTGTCGCCGAAGTGGCGGTAGAGCGCGGGGGCGCCGACCCCGGCCGCCTCGCACACGGCCCGGGTCGAGACGTCACCGTCCGGGGACCGCGCGACCAGTTCGGCGGCCACGGCGAGGATGCGCGCTCTGGTGCTCACGGGCGCGTCGGTGGCGGGGCCGGCCTCGCCGGGGGTGCCGGCCCCGGCCCCGCCGGGGGTACGGGCGTCGCTGCTCATCTCGGGGGCTCCTGACGTCGTCGGGGCGGGAGGACGGTCGGCGTCAGGCGATGCCGCCGTTGGCGCGCAGCACCTGGCCGTTGACCCAGCGGCCTCCGGGGCCCGCGAGGAAGGCGACGACGGAGGCGATGTCCTCGGGGGTGCCGAGACGTTCCAGGGGCGGCTGGGCGGCCATCCGCGCGACGGTCTCCTCGTCCTTGCCCTCCAGGAAGAGGGCGGTGGCGGTCGGGCCGGGGGCCACGGCGTTGACGGTGATGTCCCGGCCGCGCATCTCGCGGGCGAGGATCAGGGTCATGGCCTCGACGGCGCCCTTGGTGGCGGCGTACGCGGTGTAGCCGGGGAGGGCTAGGGCCAGCACGGAGCTGGAGAAGTTGATGATCGCGCCGCCCGTGCGCAGCCTGCGCGCGGCCTGCTGGCCGACGACGAAGGTGCCGCGGATGTTGGTGCGGTGCATCCGGTCCAGGGCGTCGAGGTCGAGGTCGACGAGCGGGGCCAGGGTCATGACGCCGGCCGCGTGGACGACGACGTCGACGCCGCCGAAGGTCTTCTCGGCGGTGTCGAAGAGGGCGGCGACCTCCGCCTCCTCGGCGACGTCGGCCCGGAAGGCGACGGCCTGCCCGCCCGCCTCACCGATCGCCGCGACCGCCTTGTCGGCCTCGGCGGCGTTGCCCGCGTAGTTCACGACGACGGCGTATCCCTCACGGGCCAGCCGCTCGGCGCTCTCGCGGCCGATGCCGCGGGACCCACCGGTGACGATCGCGACGCGCGGGGAGGTGCTCGGCTGCTCACTCATGGCGTTGCTCCTTGTCTCGGCCGGGGTAGCGGTGCCCCCATCCCGATGAAAGCAACGCTAACACTCACGCAGTAGCGTCGATACCCAAGGTTCGCCGCTTCACCCCGGCCACACGATCGCCTGGGTCTCGCTGTACGCGTGCAGGGCGTACGAGCCCACGTCGCGGCCGACTCCGCTCTTCTTGAAGCCGCCGAAGGGGGCCTCCATGTTGCGGCCGACGGTGTTGACGCCGACTCCGCCCGCGCGCAGCCGGCGGGCGACGCGGAAGCCGCGGGCCACGTCACCGGACCAGACGTAGTCGATCAGGCCGTAGTCGGAGTCGTTGGCGAGGGCGATCGCCTCCTCCTCGTCGTCGAAGGGCAGCACGACGACGACCGGGCCGAAGATCTCCTCCCGGACCACCCTCATGTCCGGTGTGCAGTCGGCGAGAAGCGTGGGTGCGACATAGAACCCGCTGGGCAGGGACGGCCGTTCGCCGCCGGTCACCACGCGTGCGCCTTCCTTGCGCCCGAGTTCGACGTAGGACTCGACCCGGTCGCGGTGGGCCGCCGAGATGACCGGGCCGACCACCGTGCCCCGCTCCCGCGGATCGCCCACCTTCAGGTGCCCGGCGTAGGCGGCCAGTTGCTGCACCAGCCGGTCGTGCGCACCCCGCTGGACCAGTACCCGCGTCGGCGCCGTGCAGATCTGTCCGCTGTAGAACGAGAAGGTCGTTCCGATGCCCGACACGGCCGAGGCCAGGTCCGCGTCGTCGAAGACGATCGCCGCGCCCTTTCCGCCCAGTTCCATGAGCTGGCGCTTCATGCCGCGCCCGCACACCTCGGCGATCCGCTGCCCGACCGCCGTGGAGCCGGTGAAACTGACCATGTCGACGTCCGGGGAGTCGACCGCCGCCTCGCCGGACTCCGCCGTCGAACCGCTGACCACGTTCACCACGCCCGGCGGCACACCCGCCGCCTGAAGCGCCTCGGCCATCCGGTACACGGACAGCGGGTCCTGCGGGGCCGGCTTCACCACCACGGTGTTGCCCATCGCCAGAGCGGGGGCGATCTTGCCCGCCGGGTTGGCCCAGGGATTGTTGTACGAGGTGATGCAGGTGACCACGCCGACGGGTTGGCGCACGGCCAGCGCGCCCATCACGGCGGCCCCGCCGAAGGGGCCCGCCTCGTTGATCTGCGGCGGCAGCGCGCTCTCGACCGGTTCGGGCCGCGCGTAGCGCCGGAAGCGGGCCACCCCGACCCCGACCTGCATGCCGCGCGCCGTCCCGGTGGTGGCGCCGCTCTCCGCCTGCGCGAGGTCGGCGTACGGCACGAAGTCGCGCTGGATGAGGTCCGCCGCCCGCGCGAGGACGCCGGCCCGTTCCTCGGCGGGCGTGCGCGACCACGGCCCGAAGGCCTCACGGGCCGCCGCCGCGGCCGCGTGCACCTGGGCCCGCGACGCCTCGGGTGCGAGTCCGACGGCCTTCTCTGTCGCCGGGTCGGTCACCTCGTAGAAGCCGTGGTCGGGCGTCACCCACGCTCCGCCGATGAACAGCCGCTGCCCGGTGCTTCCGGAAGCCGTCACCGGGTGCTCACCGTCCGGGTGTCGCGGCCCGACCGCAGCACCTTCCCCGGCACCGCGCCCGTCACCACGTCGTCGCGGATCGCCTCGACCCCGTTGACCCACACGGCCCGCACCCCGATCGCCCGGGAGTCGAGCCGCGGACTGTCACCCGGCAGGTCGTGCACCAGGACGGCCTTGCCGGCGTCGATCCGCTCCGGGTCGAAGAGCACCAGGTCCGCATGGAATCCCACCTCGACGTGCCCGCGGTCGCGCAGCCCGAACAGCCGCGCCGGGTCGTCCGTCAGCATCTTCACCGCCTGCTCCAGAGAGGCGAGCCGGCGTCCGCGCAGACAGTCGCCGAGGAACCGGGTGGTGTACGGGGCTCCGCACATGCGGTCCAGGTGGGCGCCCGCGTCGGAGCCGCCGAGCAGGACGTCCTGGTGCTGCCAGGTCTCGGCGCGCAGGGCCCAGGAGTCCGGGTCGTTGTCGGTGGGCATGGGCCACAGGACCGTACGCAGCTCGTCGGCCGCGCAGATCTCCACCAGGCACGCGAAGGGCTCCTGGCCGCGTTCGGCGGCGATGTCCCGCACCACGCGCCCGGTCAGGCCCTCGTTCGCGGCGCTGTAGGTGTCGCCGATGACGTACCGGCCGAAGTCGGCCAGCCGCCGGAAGACGCCCGCTTCCTTGCTGTTCGCGCGGCGCAGCATCCCGGCGCGGACCTCGGGGTCGCGGAGCTTCGCGATGCGCTCGGGCACGGGCAGCGCGAGGACCGGTCCCCAGCCGGGGATCAGGTTCAGGGCGCAGAAGGTGCCGAGCGACATGTTCATCGGGGTGAGGATCGGCATGGTGAGCGCGACGACCCGGCCGCCGGACTTGCGGGCGCGATCGCTCGCCTCCAGCTGGCGCGGGACGCGCTCGGGGACGGCGGCGTCGATCGTCAGGACGTTCCAGTTGAGCGGGCGGCCCGCGGCCGCGCTCATCTCGACGAACAGATCGATCTCGGCGTCGCTGAACTGGTCGAGGCAGCCGGCCACGATCGCCTCGATCTGGGTGCCCTCGTGCTCCCCCACGGCCTGCGCGAGGGCCAGCAGTTCGGCGGGGCCGGCGTGCCGGGAGGCGACCGGCTTCCCGTCGCCGTCGGAATGGGTGGAGGACTGGGTGGTGGACAGGCCCCAGGCTCCGGCATCCATGGCCTCGTGGAACAGCCGCAGCATGGCGTCGAGTTGTTCCCGTGTCGGCTGTCCGCCCACGGCGTCGGGACCCATCACGTACCGCCGTAGCGCGCAATGGCCCACCATGAAGCCCGCGTTGACGGCGATCCGGCCTTCCAGGGCGTCGAGGTAGTCCCCGAAGGTGTGCCAGTTCCAGGGCGCGCCCTCCTCCAGGGCGACCAGGGACATGCCCTCGACCTTGGACATCATGCGGCGCGTGTAGTCGGCGTCCTCGGGGCGCTCCGGGTTCAGCGGGGCGAGGGTGAAGCCGCAGTTGCCGCCCGCGACCGTGGTGACCCCGTGGTTGAGGGACGGCGTCGCGTACGGGTCCCAGAAGAGCTGGGCGTCGTAGTGCGTGTGCGGGTCCACGAAGCCGGGGGCGAGGACGAGTCCGTGCGCGTCCTCGCTCGTCCGGGACGGCTCGGTGACCGTGCCGATCACGGCGACACGGCCGTCGCGTATCCCGACGTCCGCGGTGTACGCGGGCGCGCCCGTCCCGTCCACGACGGTCGCGCCCTTGATCAGGTGGTCGAGCATCGCGGAACTACCCCCTAGACGGCTTGGCGGAAGCGGGTCGTGCGGTGCACCGGGTCCGTGTCGATCTTCGGGATCACGTGCTCACCGATCAGCCGGATCGTCTGGAGCGTCTCCTCCTTGGGGACGCCGACGGGCAGTCCGAAGCTCAGCTGGTCGGCGCCGGCCTGCTCCCAGCGCTTGCACTGGGTGAGCACCTCGCCGGGGTCTCCGCAGATCAACAGCTCTTCCTCGATGAGGAGTTCGACGAACTCCGCGTTGTACTCGGGGAGCGTCTCGGGCCACACGGGGAAGCCCTCGGGGCGCGGGAAGGTGTCGTGGTAGCGGAAGACGAGGGAGGGCAGGTAGTGCAGCCCGCCGCCGACCGCGATCCGGATCGCCTCGTCGTGGGTGGGCGCGCAGATGGCGGTGGTGGTCACCATGACGTTGTCGTTGACGAAGTCGCCGATGGGCTCGGCGTTCACGACCGCGGTCTTGTACTGCTCCAGGACCCACTCCATGTCGGAGACCTTCTGCACGCTGAAGCCGAGCACCCCGAGACCCTTGCGGGCGGCCATGGAGTACGAGGGCGGCGACCCGGCGGCGTACCACATCGCGGGGTGCGACTTCCCGTACGGCTTGGGCAGGATCTTGCGCGGCGGGAGCTGCCAGTGCTTGCCCTGGAACCCGACGTACTCGTCCTGGAGCCACATCTTCGGGAACTCCGCGATGGTCTCCTCCCAGATCTCCTTCGTGTAGTTCATGTCGGTGATGCCGGGGAGGAAGCCGAGGATCTCGTGCGATCCCGCGCCGCGTCCGGACCCGAACTCGAAGCGGTTCTCGGTGAGATGGTCGAGCATGGCGACCTTCTCGGCGACCTTCACCGGGTGGTTGACCTGGGCGAGCGGGTTGAAGATGCCGGAGCCGAGGTGGATGCGGTCGGTGGCGTGCGCCAGATAGCCGAGGTAGACGTCGTTGGCCGAGAGGTGCGAGTACTCCTCCAGGAAGTGGTGCTCGGACGCCCAGGCGTACTTGAAGCCGGACTTGTCCGCCTGGATGACGTACTCGGTCTCCTCCATCAGCGCCTTGTGCTCCGCGAGCGGGTCGGTCAAGGCCCGCTTGCCCACGTATCCCTGTACAAAGAGCCCGAATTCCAAGGAGGTTCACCGTCCCCATCCAGTTATCTGACATACCGTCAGATTCTTTGAGCCGACTGTTCCACCGCGTGCGTGGACCGTCAATAGCTGATGCGTCGTCAGGGAACGCCGACGTCAGAGAACGCTGACGCCGGCGAGCCAGCCGCCGTCGATCACGAAGGGCTGCCCGGTGATGTACGAGGAGTCCTCGCCGGTCAGGAACAGGGCCAGCCGGGCCACGTCCTCGGGGCGGCCGATCCGGCCGAGCGGGACGAGCTTGCCGTAGAACGCGTCGAGCGCCTGCGAGGCCTCCTCGCCGCCCCCGCCGGGGGAGAGCTGCGCCGGGTTGCTCATGGCCGTGTCGACGGCGCCCGGGCAGACCGCGTTCACCCGGATCCCCTTCTCCGCGAGCTCCAGCGCCGCCACCCGGGTGAGTCCGACGATGGCGTGCTTGGTCGCCGCGTACGCGCCCACGTACGCCATCCCCGTGAGCCCGGTGAAGGACGCCGTGTTCACGATCGTGCCGCCGCCGGCCTCGGCGATCTCGGGCGCGAGGGTCTTGATCCCGAGGAACACTCCGACCTGGTTGACCTGCACGATTTGCATGAACTCCGCCAGCGGGGTGTCGACGAGCGCGTTGAAGCGCAGGATGCCGGCGTTGTTGACCAGCCCGTCGATCCGCCCGTACGCGGCCTTCGCGGAGGCGACCGCCGCCGTCCAGTCGGCCTCCTGGCCCACGTCCAGGTGGACGTAGTGCGCGCCGATCTCCTTGGCGAGCTCCTGCCCCTGGTCGTCGAGCACGTCGGCGACGATCACGCGCGCGCCCTCCGCCGCGAAGAGCCGCGCCTCCTGTTCGCCCTGCCCGCGCGCGGCGCCGGTGATGAGGACGACCCGCCCGTCCAGCTTGCCCATGCCCTGACTCCCTAGTTGAGGTGGGGCGCGACGTCCGCGCCGAACGCCGCCATCTGGTCCGTGAGTTCGTCGCGGCTCCGGCTGCGGAACCGCACCTGGATCTGGTGCACGCCCATCGCGCCGTACTCCCGCAACGACGCGGCCAGCGCCTCGGGCGGACCGCTCAGCGCCCGCCGCCCGACCTCCCAGCCGGGCTCGCCCACGTACAGCGGCTCGGTGATGGCGCCGATCGTGAGAGGTTCTCCGACGCCCGCCTCGGCGCGCAGGGCCGTGAGCCGGGCGATCTGCCCCGGCAGCCGGTCGCGCGGATCGCCCTGCGGCAGCCAGCCGTCGCCGCGCAGCGCGGCCCGGCGCACGGCGGCGGACGAGGAGCCGCCCACCCACACGGGCACGCGTGCCTGGGCGGGTCGGGGCCGCTGCCCGAGCCCCTCGAAGTCGTACGTCTTGCCATGGTGGACGGGGAACTCCTCCGGCCCGAGCGCGGCGCGCAGCGCGTCGATCGTCTCGTCGAGGACGGCCCCCCGGCGCTCGAAGTCGGCCCCGACCGCCTCGAACTCCTCCCGTACGTGCCCGGCGCCGACCCCGAGGATCAGCCTGCCGCCGGAGAGGTGGTCCAGGGTCGCGTACTGCTTCGCGGTGACGAGCGGATGCCGGAGCCCGACGATCGCGACGTGGCTGAGCAGCCGTACGCGCTCGGTGACGGCCGCGAGGTGGGCGAGCGTGGCGACCGGGTCGTACCAGATCGTGCTCATGGCGCCCGCGAGCCGGCGCGGGATGGCGACGTGGTCGCAGCTCGCGATGTAGGCGAATCCGGCGCGGTCGGCGGCGCGGGCGATCTCGACGAGGTCGGCGGGACCGGCGGCGGCTTCCCAGGGCTCCGCGTAGATCGTGCTCTGGGACTGGACGGGGAGCTGGATGCCGTAGGAGAGGCGTTCCTCGGACGGGACGGGCACGACGACCCCCTTGCCTGACTGACGGCCCCCCGACTGCCTGACGGTCCGTCAGATTGAATGGGACTCGCACATAGTCGTCGCTGACGTCGCGTCAGACAAGGGGCAGCCCCGGCGGAACATGTCCGCCGGGGCTGTTTCCCGGGAGAGGCCCGTGGGGTGCGTCAGCGGGCGAAGCCGCGGCCGAAGTGAGCGTCGGCGCAGGGCGCGCCGAGACCGACGGGCGCCCGAAGGAGACCGAACCGGAGGCGGTCGGGCCGGTACTGGTGGAGCGGAAGGCCCGGACGCCGCCGGTGGAGGTGTTCTCGCCGCACGCGGAGGCGTACGGCTCGGCACGGCCGTCGTGGTCGGTGTCGGCCGGCGCGGTGTACCCGCCGAAGAGGCCGTTCTTCTCCGCGGTACCGGGTACACCCGTGGTCGCGTGGTTGACCGGCGCCGCCCCTGGGGGAGCGCTCGGTACCACGAGCCCTCAGCCCGCCCAGAGCCCGTCCTCCGTCAGCCCCAGCAGCTCGATCGCGTTCCCCCGCACGATCCGCTCGACGACGTCCGGGGGCAGGTGCCCCATCTGGGCCTCGCCGACCTCCTTCGACTTCGGCCAGGTGGAGTCGGAGTGGGGGTAGTCGGTCTCGTAGAGGACGTTGCCGACGCCGATCGCGTCGAGGTTCCGCAGCCCGAACGCGTCGTCGAAGAAGCAGCCGTACACGTGGTCGGTGAACAGCTCGGACGGCGGCCGGTGGACCTTGTCGGCCACCCCGCCCCAGGCCCGGTTCTCCTCCCACACCACGTCGGCGCGTTCCAGGATGTACGGGATCCAGCCGATCTGGCCCTCCGCGTACATCACCTTCAGGTTCGGGAAGCGCTCGAACTTGCCGCTCATCAGCCAGTCGACCATCGAGAAGCAGCAGTTGGCGAAGGTGATCGTCGAGCCGACCGCGGGCGGCGCGTCGGCCGAGGTCGACGGCATCCGGCTGCTGGAGCCGATGTGCATGGCGATGACGGTGCCGGTCTCGTCGCACGCGGCGAGGAAGGGGTCCCAGTCGTCGGTGTGCACGGACGGGAGCCCGAGGTGCGGCGGGATCTCGGAGAAGGCCACCGCGCGCACACCACGGGCGGCGTTGCGCCGCACCTCGTCCGCCGCAAGCCGGGCGTCCCACAGCGGTACGAGCGTCAGCGGTATCAGACGCCCCCGGGCGCTGGGCCCGCACCACTCCTCCACCATCCAGTCGTTGTAGGCCCGCACCGCGAGAAGGCCCAGCTCACGGTCGGCGGCCTCGGTGAAGGTCTGCCCGCAGAACCGGGGGAAGGTGGGGAAGCAGAGGGCGGACTGGACGTGGTTGACGTCCATGTCGGCCAGCCGCTGCGGCACGTCGTACGAGCCGGGGCGCATCTGCTCGTACGTGATGATCTCGAGCCGGATCTCGTCACGGTCGTAGCCCACGGCCGTGTCGAGGCGGGTGAGGGGCCTGTGAAGGTCTTCGTAGACCCACCAGTCGCCGACGGGACCCTCGTCGCCCGGAGCGCCCATCACGGGGGCGAACTTCCCGCCCAGGAAGGTCATTTCCTTCAGGGGCGCGCGGACGATGCGGGGGCCTGTGTCCTGGTACTTCGCGGGCAGCCGGTCCCGCCAGACGTCGGGCGGTTCGACCGTGTGGTCGTCCACCGAGATGATCCTCGGGAAGGCGGTCCCTGCGTCCGCCGAGCGGCTCTGCGCGGTTTCCGTGGTCTCCATACCGGCCACGGTAGCGCCGATCTGACGGCCCGTCAGCTATCTGTCGGCCACCTGTGGGCGGCCCGCCCGGCGTCCGCCGGAGCACCCGGCGGACGGCGGCGCGCGGATGAACGGGCGCGGAAGTGTGAGGAGCATGTGTGAGGACCGTGTGACCTACCGGGCCACGCCTTGTGATCGCTGTCTCGCACGGCTGACGCATCCGCCATGAACAAGGCAAACTGGCCTCGTTGTACTGACAGTTCGGCAGGGGGACAGCGATGGACGGTGTGCCGCGCGTACCGAAGCAGTGGCATCCGGGCTCCGAGGAGCCCGCGGCGTTGCGCTTCAGCGTGCTCGGCCCGGTGCGCGCCTGGCTCGGCGACGATCCGCTGCCGGCCGGGTCCCCGCAGCAACGCGCCCTGCTGGCCGCGCTGCTGCTCCGTGACGGCCGCACCGCCACGGCCTCCGAGCTCATCGACGCCCTGTGGGGCGACGAGCCCCCGTCCCAGGCGCTGGCCGCCCTGCGGACGTACGCCTCCCGGCTGCGCAAGACGCTCGGCCCCGCGGTGCTGGTGAGCGAGTCCGGTGGCTACGCCATCCGCTCCCTGCGCGAGGGCGCCCTCGACCACGTGAACGCCCAGGAACTCGCCGCCGGCGCCGAGAAGGCACGCGCGGCGGGCGATCTGTCCCGCGCCCGCGACCTGCTCCGGGACGCCCTCGCCCTGTGGGACGGCGAACCGCTCGCGAGCATCCCCGGCCCCTACGCGGAGACCCAGCGGGCCCGGCTGGAGGAGTGGCGCCTGCAACTCCTCGAATCCCGCCTGGACATGGACCTGGAACAGGGCTTCCACGCGGAGGCGGTCTCCGAACTCACCGCGCTCACCGCGGCGCACCCGCTGCGCGAACGCCTGCGGGAACTGCTGATGCTGGCGCTGTACCGCTCCGGCCGCCAGGCGGAGGCCCTCGCCGTGTACGCGGACACCCGGCGGCTGCTCGCCGACGAACTGGGGGTGGACCCGCGGCAGGGGCTGAAGGAACTCCAGCAGCGCATACTCCAGGCGGACCCGGGCCTCGCCGAACCCTCCGCCCCCAAGGCGGAGCCCGTCGTCGCCCTCGTCCGCCCGGCCCAGCTCCCGGCCACCGTCACCGACTTCACCGGCCGGGCGTCCTTCGTACAGGAACTGAGCGACGTCCTCGCCGCGGCGTCCACCGAGGAGGGCCGCGTCATGGCCGTCTCGGCGCTCGCGGGCATCGGGGGCGTCGGCAAGACCACCCTCGCGGTGCACGTGGCCCACCAGGCCCGCGCCGCCTTCCCCGACGGACAGCTCTACGTCGACCTCCAGGGCGCCGGGTCGCGGGCTGCCGAACCGGAGACGGTCCTCGGCGCCTTCCTGCGGGCCCTGGGAACGGCGGACTCCGCGATCCCCGACTCGCTGGAGGAACGCTCGGCCCTCTACCGCTCCGTCCTCGACGGGCGCCGCGTCCTGGTCCTGCTGGACAACGCCCGCGACGCCGCCCAGGTGCGGCCGCTGCTGCCCGGCATGGAGGGCTGCGCCGCCCTGGTGACCTCGCGCATCCGGATGGTGGACCTGGCGGGCGCGCATCTCGTGGACCTCGACGTGATGTCCCCCGAGGAGGCGCTGCAGCTCTTCACGAAGATCGTGGGCGAGGAGCGCGTCGCCTCCGAGCGGGAGGCCGCCCTCGACGTGGTCGCGGCCTGCGGCTTCCTCCCGCTGGCCATCCGGATCGCCGCGTCCAGGCTCGCCGCCCGCCGCACCTGGACGGTGTCGGTGCTCGCGGCGAAGCTCGGCGACGAGCGCCGCCGGCTGGACGAACTCCAGGCCGGCGACCTGGCCGTCAAGGCCACCTTCGAACTCGGCTACGGCCAGCTCGAGCCGGCGCAGGCGCGCGCCTTCCGCCTGCTGGGTCTCGCCGACGGCCCGGACATCTCCCTGGCCGCCGCCGCGGCGGTGCTCGATCTCCCGGCCGAGGCCACCGAGGACCTCCTGGAGTCCCTCGTCGACACCTCCCTGCTGGAGTCGGCGGCCCCCGGCCGCTACCGCTACCACGACCTCGTCCGCCTCTACGCGCGTGCGTGCGCCGAACGCGACGAACAGCCCCCGAGCGAACGGGCGGCGGCCCTGTCCAGGCTGCTGGACTTCTACCTGAGCACGGCGGCCGGCGTCTACGCGATCGAACGCCCCGGCGACCGTCTGGTGGACCATCTGGAACCGACGGCGTATCCGGGACTGGCGTTCGGAGACCGGCACCGGGCGCAGGACTGGCTGTACTCGGAGGCGATCTCCCTGCTGGCGTGTGTCCGGCAGTCCACCCAGGACGGATTCCTCCGGCGCTCGGTCGACGCCCTGTGGGCCTCCGTGGACCTGGCGGAGTCCGGCACGAACTCCAAGGCGTACGAGGGGGTCGCCTCCGCGCTGCGGGAAGCGGCCCGGGAGGCCGCCGACGCGCACGCCGAGGCGCGGTCCCTGGTCACCCTGGCCTACGTCCACTACTACACCGGCCGGTTCGACCCGGCCCGCGAGGCAGCCGCGCAGGCCCTCGAACTGGCCGCCGAGACGGACCACCTGACGAGTTGCTGGGCCTCCAACACCCTCGGGGTGATCGCTCTCCTGCAGAACCAGTACGAGGACGGCGAGGCGCATCTCACGCGGGCGATCGAGAGCTTCCGGGCCTGCCAGGACCGGGCCGGCGAGGCCAGCGCCCTGTGCAACCTCTCGCGCATCCACCTCGCCACCGGACGCACCGGCAGCGCCGTGTCGCTGGCCCAGCAGGGCACCGACATGTACGACGACATGGGCCACGCGCTGAAGGGCGCCAACGGCCGTTACGCGCTGGGCCTCGCCCTCACCCAGAGCGGCCGGCTGGCGGAGGCGACCGTCCGTCTCGGAGAGGCGCTCGCGGTGTTCCGCAACAGCCGCCAGCGGCTGTGGGAGGGCATGTCCTTGTTCCGCCTCGCGGAGGCCGATATCGCCGCCCAGCGCCCGGCCGCCGCGGCGACGAACGCCGAGACGGCTCTGACGGTGCTGCGCGGCATCGGCGGCGAGTGGCGCCGGGGCAATGTCCTCGTCGTGCTCGGGCAGGCGCTGAACGCGATCGGCCACTCCGGCCGGGCCCAGGTCTGCTGGCGCGAATCCCTGGACATCTTCCAGACGTTGGGGGCTCCGGAGGCCGCCACGGTCAGGGCGCTCCTCAATCCGCTGGCCCTCGCCTAGGGAGCGTCCGGGACTTCATGGACGTTCGCATGCCGGGGCGTTCATCGTTCGTTTATCGCGGCCCGGCAGTCTCTGTGTTGTCGATCCGTCGCGTCGGGGGGCAGACGGGACGACCTGAGGCCGTAGCACTAAGGTAATCGGCCCCGAGTGCCCGTCCGGCGGCCCACGGGGGAGCTGCCGGACGGGCCGCTCCAAACAACGCACCAAGACTGTCAGGGGGACAGCCACCATGAGCGACACCAACAGCACCGACAACATCCACGCCACGGACGAGCCGACGGGCGGGGCTTCCACGGACAACATCCACGCCACGAGCGAGCCGCTCACCGGCAAGAACCTGATCACCAAGGACGACGGCACCGGCGACGCCTCGACGGACAACATCCACGCGACGGACGAGCCGGTCTAAGTCCCACCCGGGGGGGCGGACTTACACCACACGGGGATCGACCGCGGCGGCGCGGAGGGGGAGCCGCCGCGGTCGCCGTGCGTCCGGGGGCGGTGCGGCCGCCCGGTATCCCGGGGGTGCCCGGGAGTGTGCAGCGGCGGGGCCCCGGTCTACAGCCCTCTGACCGCCACCCTGGGCCCGCACAGTTTCTTCAGGTCGTCCTCGTCCGACGTGTAGAGGACCACGTTCCCGGGCTGCCGCTCGGCGACGGCCGCCAGGGCCGCGTCGATGGCGTACTTGTGGCCGTGCAGTCCGCTGTCCGCCAGCAACGCGATCGCGGCATCGGCGATCTCCCGCGTCACGGGTTCGACGACGATGCGGGACATCACCCAGGACCAGGCCGCCCGCTTCACCTGACCGTGGTAGGCCTCGACCAAGGTCATGGAACTGGTCACGACACCGATTCCGGCCCGGTGGGCGTCCGCGAGCCGGGCGGTCATCCGCCGTTCGCGCAGCGCCGCCCGGGACAGGGCCTCGCAGTCCAGGACATAGACGCCGGTGCTCATCAACCCGCCATCGGGAGGCTGGATCCGCCCGCGCCGGACGCGGCATCACGCCCGGCGAAGTAGCGGTCGAGCTCGCGCCGCTCGGCCTCGGCCGCCGCCAGCTCCTCCTCCGTGAGGGGCCCGCCCTCCTCCTGCATCCATACCACCAGCTCCCCGAGCCGGTCCCGCTCCCGCTGGCGCTCTATGGCCTGGCTGACGTACGCGCTGAAGCCCCCCGGCCCCACCTCGCTCCGGATCTCCTCGGCGAGCTCCTCCGGCAGCGTGACGGTGTACTTCTTGGTTGCCATACCCATTACCATACCAATCTCACCGCCCCCGCAGCTGCCCCTTCACCACCTTCCCGCTCGCGTTGCGAGGCAGTCCGGTGACGAAGGCGATCGTGCGGGGCACCTTGTAGTTGGCCATTTCGCGGCGGGACCAGGTGATCAGGTCGTCGGCCGTGAGGGCGGAGTGCGGGCGGCGGACGACGTAGGCCCTGCCCACCTCGCCGAGGCGGCTGTCCGGTACGCCGACGACCGCCACGTCGGCGACATCGGGGTGCAGGCCGAGCAGCTGCTCGATCTCCGCGGGGTAGGCGTTGAAGCCGCCGACGATGAACATGTCCTTGATCCGGTCGGTGATACGGAGGTTGCCCTCGGGGTCGAGGACGCCCACGTCGCCCGTGCGCAGCCAGCCGTCCGGCGTCAGGACCTCCGCCGTGGCCGCCGCGTCCTCGAAGTAGCCGCCCATCACGTTGAAGCCGCGGACCAGGACCTCACCGGGGGATCCGGGGGCCGCCGGGGTTCCCGAGGCGTCCACCACCCGCACCTCGGTGTCCGGGATCGCCCGGCCCGAGGTCGAGGCGATCACCTCCGGCCGGTCCCCCCTGCGGCACATGGTGACGATGCCGCTCGCCTCGGAGAGGCCGTACGCCGTCAGGACCGTGTCCACGCCGAGCTCCGTACGCAGGCGCTCGACCAGACGCAGCGGGACCACGGCGGCGCCGGTCACCACCAGCCGCAGCGCGGAGAGGTCGTAGGTGTCGCGGGCGGGGTGGTCGAGGAGGGACTGGTGGAGGGTGGGCGGGCCGGGGAGGACGGATATGCGCTCCGCGGCCACGTTCGCGAGCACCGTGTCCACGTCGAACACCGGCTGCGGCACCATCACCGCCCCGCGCATCAGACACGCGATGATCCCGGCCTTGTAGCCGAAGGTGTGGAAGAAGGGGTTCACGATCAGATAGCGGTCGCCCTCGCGCAGACCGGCGAGGTCGCTCCAGATCGCGTAACCGCGCAGCGTCTGGGCGTGGGTGATCAGAGCACCCTTCGGCCGGCCCGTGGTGCCCGAGGTGAAGACGATGTCGGAGGGGGAGGCGCCGGACACGGCCGCGCCCCGGCGGCGTACCTCGTCGCTCCCCACACCCTCCCCGTCCGCCAGGAAGTCCTTCCAGGTACGGAAGTCGGCGGGAGCGTCGTCCGCGAGGACCACCACCCGCTCCAGGTGCGGGAGTCCGGGGAGCGGACCGGCGGCGGGTCCGACGGCCGCTTCCCCCGGCTCCCCCGCCGCCCGGCGCAGCGACGCCACGTAGGACGTGCCGAGGAACGTTCCCGTCACGAAGAGCAGCTTCGCCCGGCTCCTGGCCAGCACGTACGCCGCCTCGGTGCCCTTGAAGCGGGTGTTGAGGGGGACCAGGACCGCTCCGGCGGACACCGCGCCGAGGGCGGAGACGATCCAGTCGAGGGTGTTCGGGGCCCAGATGGCCACGCGGTCGCCCACGCGGACACCGCTCGCCATGCAGGCGGCCGCGGCGCGCTCCACCCGGGCGCCCAACTCCGCGTAGGAGACGCGCGTCCGTCCTTCGACGACCGCCTCGCGGTCCGCGAAACGGGCCGCCGCCGACCGTACAAGACCCGGGACGCCGCCCCACTCCAGGTCACCGCGCATCGTGCACCTCCCGCCGAAGCACCACTAGCTGACTGACCGTCAGATTAGCTGTAGCCTGACGGACTGTCAGCAGCCGGGACCGTGTGCGGAGGTCACCCATGCCAGGGCTCAAGGACGCCACAGCCGTCGTCGGAATCGGACAGACCGCCTTCGCGAAACACCTCCCGGAGTCCGAGAAGACTCTGGCCTGCCGCGCGATCCTCGCCGCCCTCGACGACGCCGGCATCGCGCCCGCGGAGGTCGACGCGCTCGCCTCCTACACCATGGAGGAGACCGACGAGGTGGAGGTCGCCAAGGCCGTCGGGCTCGGCGACCTCACCTTCTTCAGCAAGGTCGGCTACGGGGGCGGCGGTTCCTGCGCCACCGTCGCGCACCTCGCCGCCGCCGTCACCGCCGGCCAGGCGACGGTGGGCGTGGCCTGGCGCTCGCGCAAGCGGGGCAGCGGGCCGCGCCCCTGGAAGAACACGGCCGTCCAGCTCCCCACCCCGG
This sequence comes from Streptomyces sp. NBC_00659, assembly GCF_036226925.1. NCBI lineage: Bacteria > Bacillati > Actinomycetota > Actinomycetes > Kitasatosporales > Streptomycetaceae > Streptomyces > Streptomyces sp. NBC_00659. The sequence goes on from NZ_CP109031.1 coordinate 4,389,648, forward strand.
CCCAGTGGACCCGGCCCTTCGGACTGCTGCGGCCCGCCGACGAGATCGGGATGCTCGCGCGCCGGTACATGCACGAGTACGGGGCGACCCGCGACCACCTCTTCAACGTGGCGCTGGCCTGCCGCAACCGGGCCAACCAGAACCCGGCCGCGATGATGTACGAACGCCCGCTGACCCGCGAGATGTACATGACCGCCCGCTGGATCAGCGAGCCGCTCTGCCTCTTCGACAACTGCCTGGAGACGGACGGCGCGCTCGCCTGCGTGATCGTGTCCGCCGAGCGGGCCCGCGACTGCCGGCAGCGGCCCGTCTACGTCCACTCGGCCGCGCAGGGCCTGCCCGCCCAGCACCACGGGATGGTCAACTACTGGAACGACGACCCGCTCACCGGGCCCGCCTGGACCGCCGCCCGGCACCTGTGGAAGCACGCCGACCTCACCCCCGAGGACGTGGACGTGGCGCAGATCTACGACGCGTTCACGCCCCTGATACCCCTCTCGCTGGAGGGATACGGCTTCTGCGGGCGCGGGGAGGGCGGGGCCTTCACGGAGGGCGGCGCGCTGGAGATCGGCGGACGGCTGCCCGTCAACACCGGGGGCGGCGGGCTCAGCGAGGCCTACGTGCACGGCTTCAACCTCATCAACGAGGGCGTGAAGCAGTTGCGGGGCACGAGTACGGCACAGGTGCCGGGAGCGGCGACCTGTCTGGTCACAGCGGGGGAAGGGGTCCCGACCTCCGCACTCCTGCTGAGGAGCTGAGGAGCCGGGATGGCTGAGAGGGCTGAGATGGCCGACATGAACGGGAGAGCCGGCGTGACCGGGACGGCCGGCACGGCCGGCACGGCCGGGGGTTCCGGGGCAGACGGGACGGACCGGATGGATACGGACCGGAAGGAGCCGCTGCTGTCCCCCGTCCCCGACGACGACGGGGCGCCCTTCTGGGAGTACGCCGCCCGGGGCGAACTCCGCGTCCAGGCCTGCGCCGGCTGCGGTGAACTCCGCTTCCCGCCGCGCCCCTGCTGCCCGCACTGCCACTCCTTCGCGGACGAGTGGCGCAGGATGAGCGGGCGGGGCCGGATCTGGTCGTACGTCGTCCCGCATCCGCCGCTCCTTCCCGCCTACGCGGCGCTGGCCCCGTACAACGCGATCGTGGTGGAGCTGGACGAGGCGCCGCGGATACGGCTGGCCGGGAACCTGGTGAGCGGGCCGGACGAGCCCATCGGCTCCGTTCCGGTCCGGCGGATCCGGATCGGGGCCCGGGTGCAGGCCGTGTTCACCGAGGTGGACGGCGTCACCGTGCCGCGCTGGGTCCTGGAGCGGGCGTGAGCGGGCGGGCCGGAGCCGGCGGGCTCGTGGTGAGCGTCGACAAGGACACCGGGGTCGCCGTCCTCACGCTCGACCGGCAGGACCGGCTCAATGCCATCGACCTTCCGACGGCCGCCGAACTGGGGTCCGCCTGGCGCGAGTTCCGGTTCGACGACACCGTACGGGCGGTCGTGGTCACCGGCGCGGGACGGCGGGCCTTCTGCACCGGGATCGACCGCGGCGCCGAGGTGCCGCAGCCCGGCTCCCCCTACATGGTGGACGATCCGCTGGCCGCGATCGGGCCGAAGGCCAACGGCCTGTGGAAGCCGGTGATCGCCGCCGTGAACGGGATCGCCTGCGGCGGCGCCTTCTATCTGCTGGGCGAGTCGGAGTTCGTCGTCGCCGACGAGGAGGCCACCTTCTTCGACCCGCACACGACGTACGGAATGGTCAGCGCGTACGAGTCCGTCTACCTCGCGCAGCGGATGCCGTTCGGGGAGGTGGCGCGGATGGCGCTGATGGGGACCGCCGAGCGGGTCTCGGCGCGGCGGGCGTACGAGGTGGGGCTGGTGTCCGAACTCACCCCGCCGGGCGGGGCGTTGGCGGCGGCCGTCGCGTGCGCGGCGGTCATCGCGTCCTACCCGGCCGAAGCCGTCCAGGGGACCGTACGGGCGCTGTGGTCGGCGCAGGAGGCGACCCGCGCGGCGGCCCTGGCGCACGCTCCACAGCTCGTCTCCCTGGGAAACCTGCCGGGCGAGCGGCAGGCGGAACTGTTCTCGGCCCGCCGGCCGGGTTTCCGGCTGCGCTGAGGGCCGCCCGGACGCCAAGCGGTCGCACCCCGCTCCCGTCCGGCCTGAGAAAGCCTCGAACCGGGCCGGAGCGGGCGGGACCGGGTCTCGCTCCCTGTGGCGGGCCGGTCACTCCGGGCGTAGCCTCGGCACCCGGAACGGCTTCCGCAAGGCCGTCCGGCGTGAACGACGGCCGCCGTCCGGAGACCCTTCCGTGCCCGGTACGGCGGCCGTCACAGAGCTTTTGCCCCGCTCACGTGGTGCGGGCGGTCCCGGTGCCCTTCTCCGCGTCCAGCGCGTACACACAGCGGTCCTTGCTGCACGCGTACACGACGCCGTCCTTGACCACGGGCGCCCCGGTGATCTCGCCGCCGGTGGCCAGCTTCCAGCGCAGGCGCCCGTCGTCGGCCTTCAGGGTGTACAGCAGGTGGTCCGTGGAGCCGAAGTGAATTCGGCCCTCGGCCACCGCGGGGGCGCCCACCAGGTCGCCACCGGCCTGGAAGCGCCACTTCGGGGTGCCGGTGACGGCGTCCAGCGTGTACAGGCCCTTGCCGCTGCCCACATGGACGTGTCCGGCCGCCACCAGGACCGGCTCGGTGGAGGCGCGGGACTCGGTGGCGATGCGCCAGCGGTCGCGGCCGTCGGTCGCGTCCAGGGCGTACACCGTGCCGAGGTAGTCGGCGAGGTAGACACCGCCGCCCGTCACCGCGGGGCCCGGGGCGAAGGTGGGCGGGGACAGGAAGACGGCCGGGGCCTCGAAGTGCCAGCGGACGTGACCGCTGGCCGTGTCCACGGCGAGGACGCGGGTGCCGGCGGAGATGTAGACGTAGCCGTCCGGCGCGTGGGTCATACGGACCGGTACGCCGCCGCAGGAGGCCGCGTCGCCGATCGGGTACGACCAGCGCTCCTCGCCCGTACGGGCCTCCAGGGCGCGCAGCCGCGCGTCCTTCCAGACGTACACCGTGCCGTCGTGGATCGACGGACCGGCCTCCGGGGACTCGAAGTCAGTCTGGGCGCCGCTGATCTCCCAGAGCTTCTGGCCGTTCGCCGCCTCCCAGGCCTGGACGCCGCCGCCGCGCGTGCCGGTGACGACCGTTCCGCGGTCGGCCTGGAGGGAGTAGACCCAGGCGTCCGTGGACAGGCGCCACAGGTCCGCGCCCTCCCTGGCTTCGAGCGCGTACAGCGTCGGGCCGTCGGACGCGTGGATGCGGCCGTCCGCCACCGCCATGGACCACGCCACGTCGCGGGTCTTGAAACGGCGCCGGCCGGTCGCCACGTCGAGGGCGTGGACTTCGAAGGAGGTGACGTAGACGAGGTCGTCGGCGACCGAGGGCGTGCCCCAGACGTCGTTCGACATCCGGAAGCGCCAGGGGCGCCAGCCGGCCGGAGCGTCGGGCGCCGGGGGCGCGACCGCGGGCACCGGCGCCGGTTCGGCGCCGTTCAGGCCGATGCGCGGCCGGGACCAGGACGCCGCGAGCCCGGCTTCCGGAGGCGGCGCCTTCACGGCCGCCGCGCGGGCGTCGAGCACCCGGGGACCGGGACCGATGGGCACCGGGGCGCCGGCGAGGCGCACCGGGCCGGTGTCGGGCGCCCCCACGGGCACCGGGGCGTGCGACGGAGGCGCAGGCACCGTGGCGCGTCCCCCGCCGCTGCGTCCGCTTCCCCCGGCCGGCTGCTTGACCGGCGGACGGCCGCCGCGCCGGGTCTCGATCAGGCCCACCGCGCGCTCGGGCAGCCACGCCGACGCCGTACCGCTGTCGTCGGAGCCGGAGCCGAAGAGGTGGGGTGCGAGCTGGGCCTGGAGGTCGGCGGGGTTGGGGCGGGCCGTGGCGTCCATCTGCATGCAGGAATCGATGAGCGGGCGCAGCTCGTCGGGAAGGCCTTCGAGGTCCGGGCCCTCGCGGAGCAGCATGAAGACCGTCTCGACGGGGTTGGCGCCGTGGAAGGGGGCGTGTCCGGTGGCCGCGAAGACGAGCATCGAGCCGAGCGAGAAGACGTCGCTCGCGCCGGTGACGCTGCGCGAGTCCTTCGCCTGCTCGGGCGACATGTAGGCGGGGGTGCCGACCGCGACGTTGGTCATGGTCAGACGGGTGTTCGAGACGCCGGACGCGATGCCGAAGTCGATCACGCGCGGCCCGTCCTCGACCACGAGGACGTTCGAGGGCTTCAGGTCACGGTGGACGAGTCCGGCGCCGTGGATCGACTGGAGCGCCTCCGCGACACCCGCCGCCAGCCAGCGCACGGCCTGGGCCGGGAGCGGCCCGCACTCATTCACTATCTCTTCGAGCGAGGGCGCGGGCACGTAGGCGGTGGCCAGCCACGGCACGGCGGCACGGGCGTCGGCGTCGACCACGGCCGCCGTGTAGAAGCCCGACACGGCGCGGGCCGCCTCGACCTCGCGCGAGAAGCGGACCCGGAACAACTGGTCCTCCGCGAGCTCGGTCCTGACCGTCTTGATCGCCACGCGCCGGCCGGAGGCCGAGCGCGCGAGATAGACCAGCCCCATGCCGCCGGCACCCAGCCGTCCCAGCACCTCGAACGGCCCGATCCGGCGCGGATCGTGCTGCGTCAGCTGATCCACCACTTGCCTGCCACCTCCCCGTACGGGTCGCGTCATCCACGTATGAACGCGGCCCAGTGCAGCGTCTCACCACCGCACCGCCATGGCGGCACGCACCCTGATTCTTCCTGGCCGAGCCGCCGGTTGCGAACCCGGGGCCGGATCGGGGTGTCTCGTGACAAAACAACCGCCCCGGAAGAAGTACGGCCGCCAGGGCGCCACTGTTCAGGGCCGAAATGCGCCCCTCACCCCAGAAGTACCCCGCCCCGGCCCCCGGAAGTGCCGTCCCTCACGTCGAAATGCCGTGCCCCTGACCGCAGAAGCGTTTCGGCCTGATCCGTCGGAGCATCCCCCGATGTCTTTGAACGGTGAAGCACCCTCACCGCCGGTACGACATCACCGCTGGTCGGGGAACCCTCACCGTTCGAGCACGGCGAACGACGCCCCTTGATTATCCGTGACGACGGCCACGCGCCCGTACGACGTGTCGAAGGGTGTCACCTGGACACGGCCGCCGAGCCTGTTCACCGTCCCGAGTGTCTCCTCGCAGTCCTCGACTCCGAAGTGGACGAGGAAATGGGGCGGCATCTCGGCCGGAAAGACGCCCGTCACGGGAACGCGGCCGAAATCGGGGGTGGCGTCGGGCCCGAACAGCGCGTCGTGGAACAAGGTGCCGTAGAAACGGTCGACCGTCGCGGTGTCGCGCGCGTACAGCTCGGCCCAGCAGAACGTGCGGGGCTCGTGCCGCTTGGCGAAACCGGGGTGGGTGCCGGGCTGCCAGAGGCCGAGCACGGCGCCCTCCGCGTCGGTGGCGAGGGCGGCCGTGCCCAGCTCGCCCGACAGGCCCACCGCCGTGGGCACGGAGATGATCCGGCCGCCGGCCGCCACGATCCGCCGGGTGAGCGCCTCGACATCCGGCGTCGCGAAGTACACCGTCCACACGGTGGGCATGCGCCCGTCCAGTTTGGGCGTGAGCGCGGCGACCGGCTCACCGTCCAGCTCCGCCCAGCCCTCCGGACCGGACTCCTCGGGGAACGTCCAGCCGAAGAGCTCGCCGTAGAAGCGCTTGCCCGCCTCCACGTCGGGAAGCTGTGCGTCGACCCAGCAGGGCACACCCTCGGAGAACCCGGCGACAACGGCTGATTCGGCCATGCGGCCAAGTTAACGGCCCTGCCGGTATCCCGCAGAGCGTGCGCACCTGCTCCGGTGACGTCCCGTCCCTGCTCAGGGGCCCCGCGCGGGGCCCGCGGGCCGTGCGTCGAGCGAGCCCGGAAAACGCTCACGGGCTCCGGCGAACTCCTCGATGAACGTCCCCCGAGCCCCCGCCGAACCCCCGCGGTGTACGGCCGCACCCCATTTGCAGTCGGCCGAATCGCGCTCCGATCACCCCTCGGTAAGCTGACGGCATGACAGGACAAGTGCGTACCGTCGACGGCCGCGTGGCCGGACGACGTGGGCAGGCGACCCGGCAGAAGCTGCTCGACTGCCTCAGCGAGATGCTCAGCTCATCGCCCTACCGGGATGTCAAAGTCATTGACGTCGCCCGGAAGGCGGGCACTTCACCGGCGACCTTCTACCAGTACTTCCCGGACGTCGAAGGCGCCGTCCTGGAGATCGCCGAGGAAATGGCCGCCGAGGGCGCCGCGTTGACCCGGTTGCTCGAAGGCCGTTCCTGGGTCGGCAAGGCCGGCTGGCAGACCGCCCAGGAACTCGTCGACGGCTTCCTGGAGTTCTGGCGGAAGAACGACGCGATCCTGCGTGTCGTCGATCTCGGCGCCGCCGAGGGCGACAAGCGGTTCTACAAGATCCGCATGAAGATCCTGAACTCCGTGAACAACTCCCTTACGGATTCGGTCACCGAACTCCAGGCCAAGGGGAAGGTCGACAAGGACGTGAACCCGGCCGCGATGGCCGGTTCCCTCGTCGCCATGCTCGCGGCGGTCGCCTCGCACCAGAAGGGGTTCCAGTCCTGGGGCGTCAAGCAGGCCGAACTCAAGCCGAACCTGGCGCTGTTGGTGTATCTGGGTGTGACCGGGAAGAAGCCGACGAAGTAGATCCCCGCGTCTGAACGCTCCAGCTCCTGTCATGCGGGCGGCAGTTCGTTCCGGAGAACATCCGGTGGGCTGCCGCCCGCTGCGCTGCACGGGCACCGCCGAGAACCCGGCCGGACCGCCCGTACATCCGCGCCTCCCGCTCAGCCCGGCCGTCCGGCCATCCGGAACGGAAGGCCCGTTCAGCCCGCCCCGGCCTCTCCCTTCCCCGCCTCGCCGGTCCCGGCCTCTCCCTTCCCCGCCTCGCCGTTGCCCGCCTCTCCCTTCCCGGAGTCGGTCGGCACCGCCCGGCGCACGATCCTGAAAAGCCGGATCTCCCGGTCCACCCGCGCCTGATAGGTGGCGTACGGCGGCCAGAACGCCAGCACCGTCGTCCAGACCGCGGCCCTCTCCTCGCCCGTGAGGAGCCGGGCGGTCACGGGGATGTCCTCGCCCTTCCAGTTGATGACGGCGTCGGGGCGGGCGAGCAGGTTCGCGGTCCAGGCGGGATGGCCCGTACGGCCGAAGTTGGACCCGATGAGGATCCAGCCGGACCCCGCCGCACCGGCCGCCGCACCCGAGGTGCACGTCTCCGGCATGCAGGCCAGCGGGGTACGGCGCTCCAGACCGCTCCTGGCGCCGCGCGCCGTCAGGACGACCCCGGGCAGCATCTGGGCGCTGAGCAGCACCTTCCCGCGGGTGAGCCGGTGCACGGCGCGGTCGAGGGCCGGGATGAGGTGTGGGGCCACCCTGGCGAACGTCCGGGTGGACGACACCCTCTGCACCAGCCGCACACCGGGCATCCTTCTCGCCCCGGTCCCCGCCCGGGCCCTCCCGCCGTCGCCGTCGCCCGTACCGCTCCCCGTACGCGAACGCCCGAACGCCGCCATCAGACCGTCACCTCTGCGCCGTCGAAGAGCCGCGCCGCGTCGGCCGCGTGCGCGCGCAGCCGGTGGACGGGGCCGAAGAGCAGCTCGTCGCCGGACGCGCGCTTGAAGTAGAGGTGGACGTCGTGCTCCCAGGTGAAGCCGATGCCTCCGTGCAGCTGGATGCCCTCGGAGGCGGCGGTGCGCAGCGCCTCCAGCGCCTGGGCCAGCGCGAGGGCGCCCACGCGTTCACCCCCCGTCCCGGTGGCCCAGGCCGCGTAGTACGCCGCCGAGCGGGCCGACTGCACGCCCACGTACACGTCCGCGAGCCGGTGCTTGACGGCCTGGAAGGAGCCGATCGCGCGCCCGAACTGCTCACGCCGGCCCACGTGTTCGACGGTGCGTTCCAGTACGCGGTCGGCGGCGCCCACGGCCTCCACGGCGAGGACGGCGGCGGCGGTGTCCCCGACGGCGGCCAGGGCCGCGGGTACGTCGGCCTGGTCGTCACCCAGCAACTCAGCTTCCACGTCACGCAGTTCGAGCCTGGCCTGCGGCCGGGTCGGGTCCAGGGAGGTCTGTCGTGCGCGTACCAGTCCGGCGGCGTCGTCCCGTACCAGAAACAGCAGCGTCCGCGACCGCGCGAACCCGCCGGTGTGCGCGGCCACCACCAGCAGCCCGGCGCTGTGCCCGTCGAGCACCTGCGCCGCCTGCCCGTAGAGCCGCCACACGCTGTCCGCCCGGCGCGCCTGGACGCCCCCGGCGCGGCCGCCGCCGGCCCAGTCGCCGCGGTTGTCGCCGGTCAGCGCGAGGGCGGTGGCCAGGCCCGTGCCGGGGACCGCGAGGGCGGCGGTCAGCGCGCCCGAGGCCAGCGACGGCAGCAGTGCGGCGCGCTGCGCCCCGGTGCCGAGGGCCAGGATCAGCGGGGCGGCGAGAACGGCGGTGGACAGCAGCGGCGAGGGGGCGAGAGCGCGTCCCGACTCCTCACAGGCCAGGGCGAGTTCGGTCATCGAGCAGCCGACACCGCCGTACGCCTCGGGGAGGGCGAGTCCGGGCAGCCCGAGCCGGCGCGCGAGGGTCTCCCAGAGTGCCGGGTCGTAGCCGGCGGGGGTCGGCTCGGCGGCCCGCAGCTCCCGCGGGCCGCACCGCTTCACCAGCAACTCCCGCAGCGTACGACGGATCTCCTCCTGCTCCGCGGTGAGACGGGTGTCCATGGGCGGGCTCCTCCCTCGTCGGGGGGCTGATCCGGGAAGTCCGGGAAGCTGATCTGACGGGCCGTCATGTTAGGGCGGAGGGTCCCAGATGCACAGGGGTGCGACGGCTCCCGGCGGGGCAGTTATCTGATGTACCGTCAGATTCATGACGCATGCCACCCTGGGCCGCAGCCGTCGAAAGGCCGCCGTCGTCGGCGTATCCCTGTCCGACTGCGGCCGCGTGGACGAGGCGACCCCGTACGCCCTGCACGCCCAGGCCGCGCGCCGCGCGCTGGCCGACTCCGGCCTGGACCGCTCGGTGATCGACGGTTTCGCGTCGGCGGGCCTCGGCACCCTCGCGCCCGTCGAAGTGGCCGAATACCTGGGGCTGCGGCCCACCTGGGTCGACTCGACCTCCGTCGGCGGCTCCACCTGGGAGGTCATGGCGGCCCACGCGGCCGACGCCATCGCGGCGGGCCACGCGAACGCCGTCCTGCTCGTCTACGGCTCCACCGCCCGCGCCGACATCAGGGCGGGCCGCCGCACCGGCAACCTGTCCTTCGGCGCCCGGGGCCCCCTGCAGTTCGAGACCCCGTACGGCCACACGCTCGTCGCCAAGTACGCGATGGCCGCGCGCCGCCACATGCACACGTACGGCACCACGCTCGAACAGCTCGCCTCGGTGGCCGTCCAGGCCCGCGCGAACGCGGCCCGCAACCCGGAGGCGATGTTCCGCGACCCGGTCACCGTCGACGACGTCCTGTCGGGGCCGATGATCGCGGACCCCTTCACCAAGCTGCACTGCTGCGTCCGTTCCGACGGCGGCGCGGCGGTCCTGCTGGTGGGCGAGGAGTACGTGCGCGACTGCCGTACGGCCCCGGTGTGGGTGCTCGGAACCGGCGAGCACGTCTCCCACACCACCATGTCCGAGTGGGCGGACTTCACCGTCTCCCCGGCGGCGGTGAGCGGCCGGCTCGCCTTCGAACGCGCCGGAGTCCGCCCGGCCGAGATCGACTTCGCCGAGATCTACGACGCCTTCACCTACATGACCCTCGTGACCCTGGAGGACCTCGGCTTCTGCGCCAAGGGCGAGGGCGGCGCCTTCGTGGACGCGGCGAAGGGGCGGCTGCTGGTGGGCGGGGAACTGCCGGTGAACACGGACGGGGGCGGACTGTCGGCCCAGCACCCGGGTATGCGCGGCCTGTTCCTGCTCGTGGAGGCCGTACGGCAGTTGCGCGGCGATCTCCCGGAGGAACGGCAGGTACGGCGCCCCGACGGCACTCCGCCCGAGCTGGCGGTGGCGTCCGGGACGGGAGGCTGGTTCTGCTCGTCGGGGACCGTTGTGCTGGGGCGGGGGTGAGGGGGTTGGGGTGCTGGGGCCCGAGACGCGGGGGCCCAGGGTGCGGGGCTCTGCCTGCGGGGTCGTGCCATGGGGCATCGGGCCGTGCCAGGCGATACTCGGAACCATGGAACCGGATCTTCATGAGCTGCTGAGATCGCTGCGGGTGTGGGACACCGAGCTGCCCGGCTTCGCCCCGGAGGGTGCTCCGGCGGACCCGCTGACCCTGTTCACCCGGTGGTTCGCGGAAGCCGTGGCGGCCGGGCAGGCCGAGCCGCACACGATGACGCTCGCGACGGCCGACGAGGACGGTCTGCCCGACGTCCGGACGGTGATGCTGCACGGCGCGGACGCCGACGGCTGGGCGTTCGCCTCGCACGTGACGAGCCGCAAGGGACGCCAGCTGGCCGCGCGGCCGTACGCCGCCCTCGGCTTCTACTGGCCCGCGCAGGGGCGCCAGATCCGGCTCCGCGGCCCGGTCACCGCCGCGTCCCCCGAGGAGAGCCAGGCGGACCTGCACGCCCGCTCCACGGGTGCGCTGGCCGCCGCTCTGGTGGGCCGGCAGAGCGAAGTCCTGCCCTCACGGAACGAGTTGGACCGGGCCTCGGACGCGGCCTGGGAGCGGGCCGAGAACGCCCCGCACTCCCCCGCCCCCACCTGGACGCTCTACCGCCTCCGTCCGGACGAGGCCGAGTTCTTCCAGGGTGACGCCCGCCGGCGCCACGCCCGGTTCGTCTACCGCCGCACGGAGACCGGCTGGGACACCGGACTGCTGTGGCCTTGACACCGCCGCTGACCACGGACACGGTCCCCGATCCCGCCGGGCGCACCCCGCCCCGGCACGCCCAGCCCGCCGACCCCGCATGCATGAGCCCGCATGCCCGGCCTACGCCTCGTACATGACCGCGTCCTGTCCATGTTCCCGGTCGGCTGCCCCTTTTCGGTGAGCACGGACCGTTCAAGGAGTGCCCCGTGGGCCCGGAGGGGCTTGAATGGCCGGATGACCGACGCCCATGTGCAGTTCTCCGTCCAGCCCGCCCCGGAACTGACCGGCCTCGGGCTGCTGCTCCGGCCCTGGGACCCGGAGTCCGACGCCGATGTGTCGGCGTATCTGCACGGGCTGACGGATCCCGAGTTCCAGCGCTGGAACACCCCGCTCAGGTTCGTCCGGGACATCGACACCGCCCGTGAGGCGCTGCGGACGCGCGTCGCGGCGGCGGCGGGCGGCACCGGGGTCTCCTTCTGCGTCACCGATGCCGGGACCGGCGAGACGCTGGGCCATATCGGCGTCAACGAGATCGACCACGTCATAAGCTGCGCCCGCGTCGGCTACTGGGTCCTCCCGGAATGCCGCGGCCGCCAGGTCGCCACCCGCGCCCTCACCCTCACGGCCCGCTACGCCTTCACCGACCTCGCGCTGCACCGCCTCGACCTGGGCCATGCCGTGGGCCACGAGGCGTCCTGCCGGGTCGCCGAACGCTGCGGATTCCGGCACGAGGGGACTCTGCGCGGGGCGATGTTCGAGGCCGGCCGCCATGACGCGTTCCGCGACCTGCACCTGCACGGACGCCTGGCGACGGATCCCGAGCCGGCGCCCGACCTGTCACCGTCACCCCCCGGCGCGTGACGCGGGCCGGAAAACGGGAATCCCCGCCCGGAAGGCCACCTCCAGTCCCATCCCGATCCGCAGCGCCGCTTCCTCGCACTCGACCACCTCGGTCATCATCCGGGGGCCCTCGGCCAGGTCGACGACGGCGGCGACGTACGGCACGCGCCCGCCGAACGGCGGCAGATCGTTGCGGTGGACGACGGACCAGGTGTAGAGCGTGGCGCGTCCGCCGGCGGGGCGCCAGTTCACGTCCTCGCTCCAGCAGTGCGGGCAGAACTCGCGGGGGTAGTGGTGAACGCGGTCGCAGGCCGCGCAGTGCCGGATCAGCAGCCGCCCCTCGGCCGCCGCGTCCCAGTACGGCCGGGTGAAGGCGTCGGCCTCGGGGACGTCGAACCCGCCACCGGAACCCGTCGCGCCCACCGGACCCGGCGCACCCACCGAGGCCCTCGCACCCCCGGAAGGCACCGGGCCCCCGCTCGCCGCGCCCCGGTCGGTTGCGCTCACCGGAAGAGTCCCAGGGCTTCGTCCAGGGACCATGTCTGCCAGGACATCCCGAACAGGCCGACGGCCGAGACCAGCGCCATCATCGCGTTCTGGCCCTGTTCCGCCCAGTCGTGGATCATGAGGGTGAAGTAGAGGACGTTGAGGAGCAGGCCCGCGACCAGCGCGACGGGAGTCAGCAGTCCGGCCACCAGGCCGAGACCGAGCGCCAGCTCCGCGTACACGACCACGTACGCCATCGTCCGGGGGCGCGGTGCGACGATCGTGTCGAAACCGGACCGCACGGCGTTCCACCGGTGCTTGGACGCGACGTCCGCCGCCCACGCGATACCGGTCCCGCGCTCGAACCAGCCCTTCTTGTCCTTGTGCCGCCAGCTCTCGAGCCACCACAGCCCGAGCCCGATACGGAGCACGGCCAGCCATTCCGCCCCGCCGAGCCAGATCGTGTCCATGGCCGAACCTCCCGCAGAGGCAACGTATCTGACGGTACGTCAGTTTCGACTCTCCGGGACGCCCGCACAAGAGGCCGGCACCCACGGGCGAGGAGTACGCGACCGGCCCGCCACCACCCGTCACCGTTCCACCCCCCCCTCAGGGGGCGCGCGGAGCCGATTTCGCGCTCCCACACAAGGCGTACGCCCCGGCGCTCACCTGCGACGACAGCACACTTTCTCCACACCCCCTCCCCATCGAAGTGACCTACGCCACCAGGCCCACCCACCCCTCCCACAGTCGTGACCACTTCGCAACCGATTCCCCTCTTGACCGAGACCTATCAAGCAAAGGCGTGATTACGCTCGCGCTATGGCCGACTCGACTGCTTCCACGACCTCCCGCACGGTGCCCTCCCACGAGGACCGCCCCGTGTACGTGATCGGAGGCGGCCCCGGGGGACTCGCGGCGGCGTACGCCCTGCGCGCCCGGGGCGTGCGAGCCGTCGTGCTGGAGAAGTCGGACCAGGTCGGCGCGTCCTGGCGGGGCCACTACGACCGGCTGCACCTGCACACCACCCGGCGCCTGTCCGCGCTGCCGGGGCTGTCGATGCCGCGCTCGTTCGGCCGCTGGGTGGCGCGCGACAACGTGGTGCGCTACCTGGAGAAGTACGCCGAGCACCACGGCCTGGAGATCGTCACGGGTGTCGAGGTCTCCCGCATCGAGCCCGCCCCGGGCGGCGACGGCTGGCTGCTGCACGCCACCGGCGGACGCGAACTGACCGGCAGCGCGGTGGTCGTCGCGACCGGCTACAACCACACCCCGCGCGTCCCCGACTGGCCCGGCCGCGACACGTACACCGGCGAGTTCCTGCACGCCGGCGAGTACCGCAATCCCGCCCCCTACGCGGGCCGCGACGTCCTCGTCGTCGGCATCGGCAACACCGGAGCCGAGATCGCCGTGGACCTGGTCGAGGGCGGCGCCTCGCGCGTCCGGCTGTCCGTTCGCACCAGGCCGCACATCGTGCGCCGTTCGACGGCGGGCTGGGCGGCGCAGTTCACGGGCATCGCCGTACGGCGGCTGCCGGTGCGCCTCGTGGACGCGCTGGCCGGGCCGATGGCGAAGCTGAGCGTGCCCGACCTGGCGTCCCGGGGCCTGCCCCGCCCCGACACCGGGCTCTACTCCCGCGTCAACGAGGGCTCCATCCCCGTCCAGGACGTCGGCCTCATCGACGCCGTCCGCAAGGGGAAGGTCGAGATCGTGGCCGCGGTGGAGGGGTTCGAGGACGACAAGGCCGTCCTCGCCGACGGAAGCCGGATCGACCCCGACGTGGTGATCGCCGCGACCGGATACACCCGAGCCCTGGAAGGCATGGTCGGACACCTTGACGTGCTCGACGGCCGCGGGCACCCGGTCGCACAGGGCGGCCACACCCCGAAGAACGCGCCCGGCCTGTACTTCACCGGCTTCACCAACCCCATCAGCGGCATGTTCCGCGAACTCGCCCTCGACGCGGAGAAGATCGCGAAGGCGGCAGCCCGCCACACCTCCACGACAGGGCCCGCCCCCCAGCCCACCCGCTGAGGCATCGCCGGTTTTTTCGCCCCCGCCGCCCCTACCCGTCCCGTACCTGGGGCTCCGCCCCAGACCCCGCTCCTCAAACGCCGGAGGGGCTGAGACTTCCCCGCCCAGGGCTGAAATTCCCCGCCCGGGGCTGAATCTTCGCCAGCCGGGGCTGAAACGTCCCCGGCCGGGGCTGAAATCCGGACCGGCCACCACAACGCACCCGCAGTCGGCCACACACGGAAGGGGCCGTGCCGGTACATCGATGCCCGTCGCCACCGACGCCCACGCCTCACCCAACGGCGACGGGCTGATGCACCGGCACGGCCCCGACCCACAACGCACCCGGCACCGCACCCGCAAACGCCGGCGCAGCGAACCGGTCGGGACCGCGGTAGGCCAGACCCCCCGCCGGGTATCTAACAGAAGCCCACCCCTGCACAACGGTTCCTGACACGGCGTCAGTTAAGTAATCTGACACTGCGTCAGTTAACCATTGACTGTCACACAGGAGCGGGCGGACCGATGCTTGGATCAACCCACGGCACCCTCACCACCGACTCCCGCCGGGCCAGGGTCATCGCCTGCGGCGAGCAGCCCTCGCCGGTCGTACACGGACGGCCGGCCGAGGTCGACGACCTGGACGTCAGCGGTCGTCCGCTGTACGCCGCCGTACCCGATCTGGACCGCTTCTTCCGTCCCGGGTCCATGGCCGTCATCGGCGCCTCGGACGCCGAGGGACGGCCGAACACCGGGATCACCCGGCAGCTGATCGGCTGGGCCGAGCGGGTCGGCGCCCGGCTCCACCCGGTGCATCCCACCCGTCGGTCCGTCTTCGGTCTGCCGTGCTTCCCGTCCGTCGCGGACCTGCCGGAGCAGGTGGATCTGGCGGTGCTCCTCGTCGGTGACCCCCTTCCGGTGATCGGTGAACTGGCCGAGGCCAAGGTGAGGTTCGCGGTCGCCTTCGCCTCCGGATTCGCCGAGACCGGGGCCGAGGGCGCCGCCGCGCAGACCCGGCTCGCAGCCGCCGTACGCGGCTCCGGCCTGCGGCTGCTGGGCCCCAACACCAACCTCAACGCGTTCGAGAACTTCCGCGACGACCTCGACGGCCCCGCGGTCGCGCTCATCACCCAGTCCGGCCACCAGGGCCGCCCGGTGTTCGCGATGCAGCAGCTGGGCGTCCGCATCTCGCACTGGGCGCCCACCGGCAACGAGGCCGACCTGGAGACCGCGGACTTCATCTCCTACTTCTCCGAGCGGCCCGAGGTCGGCGCCATCGCCTGCTACGTCGAGGGGCTCAAGGACGGCCGCTCCTTCCTGCTCGCCGCCGACCGCGCCGCCCGGCGCAAGGTGCCCGTCGTCGCGGTGAAGGTCGGCCGCACCGAGACCGGCGCCCGGACCGCCGCCTCGCACACCGGAAAGCTGACCGGCGCGGACACCGTGGTGGACGCGGTGATGCGGCAGTACGGCGTGATCCGTGTCGACGGGCTCGACGAACTCCAGGACACCGCGGCCCTGCTGGCGCGGGCCCGGGCACCGCAGGCCGACGGGGTCGTCGTCTATTCGATCTCGGGCGGCACGGGCGCGCACTTCGCGGACCTGGCGACCGAGGCGGGTCTCGACCTGCCGGTCCTGTCGGAGGCCAGGCAGGCCGAGCTGCACACCTGGATACCGGAGTACCTGAACGTCGCCAACCCGGTCGACAACGGGGGCCACCCGGTCGGCGACTGGCGCGGCCGGAAGATCATCGACGCGATCCTCGCCGACCCCGCCGTCGGCGTGCTGGTCTGCCCGATCACCGGGCCCTTCCCGCCGATGAGCGACAAACTGGCGCAGGATCTGGTGGACGCGGCGGAACAGACGGACAAGCTGGTGTGCGTGGTGTGGGGGTCGCCGGTCGGCACCGAGGCGGCCTACCGCGAGACCCTGCTCGGTTCCTCCCGGGTCGCGACCTTCCGTACGTTCGCCAACTGCATCACCGCCGTCCGCGCCCACCTCGACCACGCACGGTTCACCGCCGCCTACCGCTCCCCCTTCGACGAGGCCCCGCGCACCCCGTCGCCCTCCTTCCGCAAGGCGCAGGCCCTGATGCGTCCGGGTCAGCAGCTCAGCGAGCACGGCGCCAAACAGCTTCTGCGGGCGTACGGGATCCGCGTGCCGCGCGAGCAGTTGGTGACCAGCGCGGCGGCGGCCGTGCGGGCGGCGAGCCAGGTCGGCTACCCGGTGGTCATGAAGGCCTCCGGCGCGCAGATCGCCCACAAGACCGAACTCGGCCTGGTCAAGATCGGGCTGACCTCCGCCAGCCAGGTCCGCGACGCCTATCGCGAGCTGACCGACATCGCCCGCTACGAGGGAATCTCGCTCGACGGGGTCCTCGTCTGCCAGATGGTCGAGCGGGGCGTCGAGATGGTCGTCGGTGTCACGCACGACCAGCTCTTCGGACCGACCGTGACCGTCGGGCTCGGCGGGGTTCTCGTCGAGGTGCTGCGGGACACCGCCGTGCGCGTGCCGCCCTTCGGTGACGACCAGGCGCGGGCCATGCTGTCCGAGCTGCGGGGGCGGGCCCTGCTCGACGGGGTGCGCGGGGGCCCGCCGGTGGACGTGGACGCGCTGGTCGAGGTCGTGATCCGGGTCCAGCGCATGGCGCTGGAACTCGGTGACGAGATCTCGGAGCTGGACATCAATCCGCTGATGGTGCTGCCCCGGGGACAGGGCGCCGTGGCCCTGGACGCGCTGGTGATGTGCCGCTGAGCCGAGGCCGACCCCGACGCGGGCCCGCCACCGCACGAAACGGGCCCATCCCCGCACGAAACGGAGCACCTTCATGACCGACTCCCCCCGTGTGTCCCGTGAAGCTCCCGAATCCCCTGAATCTCCTGAACCTGCCGAAAAGTCCCTCGACTCATTGATACGTCACGCCACTGACAACGCGGTCTCGTGGATCACCCTCGACCGGCCCGAGGCGATGAACGCGCTCACCTGGGACCAGCGCGAGCGCGTGATCGATCTGCTCGCGGCGGCGTCCGCCGACCCCGGCGTGCGGGCCGTGGTGATCACCGCCACGGGCCGCGGGTTCTGCGCCGGAGCGGATCTGCGGGGCGGTCCGCCCGCCGGGGAACGGGTGCCGGGTGATGTCGCCCGCACCATCCGGCTGGGCGCGCAGCGTCTGATCGCCGCCGTCCTCGACTGCGAGAAGCCGGTGATCGCGGCGGTCAACGGCACGGCGGCCGGGATCGGCGCGCACCTCGCCTTCGCGTGCGACCTCGTCCTCGCGGCCGAACCGGCGCGGTTCATCGAGGTGTTCGTGCGCCGCGGTCTCGTACCGGACGGCGGCGGGGCCTATCTGCTGCCCCGCCTCGTCGGCCCCCAGCGGGCCAAGGAGCTGATGTTCTTCGGCGACGCGCTGAGCGCTTCGGACGCCGAGCGGATCGGGCTCGTCAACAGGGTCGTACCGGCGGAGGAGTTGGAGAAGACGGCCCGCGCGTGGTCCGAGCGGCTCGCCACCGGGCCCACCCGCGCCCTCGCCCTCACCAAGCAGCTCGTCAACGCCTCCCTCGACACCGACCGCGCCGGCGCCTTCGCGGCGGAGGCGGCGGCGCAGGAGATCAACATGACGACGGCGGACGCCAACGACGGCGTGAAGAGCTTCGTGGAACGCCGGGCCCCCCGCTTCGAGGGCCGCTGACAAACCGCACCCGGCGCACCCGGCGACGCGCGGAAGGGGACGCGCGGAAGGCGACGTGCCGGTACATCACATGTCCGCAGGTCGCAGGTCGCAGGCCGGACGGATCACCACCCACGCCCACTTCGCGACACCGCTGAGATCCGTCCGGATACGAGCGGATGTACCGGCGCGGCCCCGCCCCCCACCGGCCGAACCCGGACGCGACCCCCTTCACCCCCGCCGCAATATGCGCAGATCCCCCGCGTCGGGGTCGCCGAAGAGGACGAAGAGTTCCGGGTGGGCCTCGGTGCCGCCGATGGTCCAGTACGTGTCGTGGCCGCAGTCGCCGACGCGCACGACCACGCCGTCCCGCCGATCGGTGACGGGCCCGTCGGCGTACGGGTCGTAGCGGCCGGCGGTGTCGAGGAACCAGGTGCCGGCGCCGTCGCAGCGCGTGAACTCCTTGGTGGTCACGTCCCCGAACTCGGGCTGGGCGGGCACGGCCGAGAGCTCGGCCCGCCCGTCCGCGCGCAGCCGCAGCTCGGCCCCGTGATCGCCGCGCCAGACGCCGGTGAGCCGGTCGGCGCCGAGCTTCGGGGGCTCGTACTCCTGGATGAGTCCCGTGGCCAGCCCCACGGTGCCCGCCGCCACGACCAGCACGCATGCCCCGAGGGCCACGAGCGCCGAGCGGAGCCAGACGCGGTCGGCGCTCGGCGGACGTCCGGTGACGCGTTCGCGCCGCCGTACGAAAGCGACACCCAGCGTCGGCGGGACACCGGACACGGCGATCAGCAGGGCCGTGGTGCCGGTGGGCGCGAGGCCGCCGAGTGCGACCGCGAGAGCGGCCCAGAGCGTGCCGAGCACCAGCACGGAAGCCAGGTGCCAGGCACCCTCGGGACCGGGTGCGTGCCGGGTCACCGACCGGGCGAGCGTGGCCGCCGGCATCGTATACATCGCCGCGTGCAGCAGCCCGAGGACGGCGAGCAGCGGCGGTCCGAGGACCAGCATGCACAGGAACCCGAGGCCGGCGAGTCCACCGCCCAGCCCCACGCCGTAGTCGTCGTCGTCGAACGTACCGACCCACCAAAGGGTGAGGGCGACCGCGAACTGCGCCGCGCAGATCGCCGCGGCGAGGTTCACCTCCCCGTCCGCCCACGCCAACCGGGAGCGCGCGCGCTTCTCCGAGTCTCCCCACCCCATGAGGCGAAAGATACGCGGGCGAAACACACGGCTCCCCGAGGGGTTCCCGCGGGAGCTCCGGCCGGCCTCGTGGGGCCTCCGCCCCTGACCTGTCGCGCTCCCGCCCTCCGGGCCTCGCCCACCCCTTCCTATCTGACATGCCGTCAGCTTCAATGGAAGGCGTGATGGGACACGCAGGGATGGCCGCCGCCGCCGTCCGCTACCTCAGGTCGGCCGGGGCCCCCACCGTCGCGGGGCCCGTCGAGGCGTTGCCGCGCCCGGATCTGCGCGCGGTCGGCGAGGACGAGCGGGCGCCGGTCGATCCGGTCCGATTCCGGTACGTGCTGGGCCACTTCGCGACCGGCGTGACCGTCGTGACGGCACCGGCCGCGGGCCCCGGCGACCCGGCGGGCCCGGCCGGGTTCGCCTGCCAGTCGTTCGCCTCGCTCTCCCTGGACCCTCCGCTGATCTGCTTCATGGTCGGCCGTACGTCCACGACCTGGCCGCGCATCGCCCGTGCCGGCGTGTTCTGCGTCAACGTACTCGGCGCGCACCAGGGCGACTTGTGCCGCGGCTTCGCGGTGAGCGGCGCGGACAAGTTCGCCGGGGTGGTCCACGACGCCGCTCCGGTGTCCGGCTCCCCGCGCCTCGCGGGCGCCGCGGCCTGGATCGACTGCACGATCCACGCGGTGCACACGGGCGGGGACCATCTGATCGTGGTGGGCCGCGTGGACGCCCTCGGCGCGAGCGGCGACGGCGACGAGGGCGCCGAGGTACCGCCGCTGCTCTTCCACAAGGGCCGGTTCCTCACCTGACGCAGGGACGGACCGCCCGTCACGCGGGGGCCGGTGACACCGCCGGTGCCGGTGCCGGGACCGCCGGACGGCGGCGGCGGATCACCAGGGCCATCAGCGCGGCCGCGGCGCACAGCGCGCCCGAGGCGTACCAGACCACGTCGTACGAGCCGAACCGGTCGCGGGCGAAGCCGCCGAGGAAGGCGACGAGGGCGGCGCCGACCTGGTGGGAGGCGAGGACCCAGCCGAAGACGATGGCGCTGTCCTCGCCGTACTGCTCACGGCACAGCGCCAGGGTGGGCGGGACGGTGGCCACCCAGTCGAGGCCGTAGAAGACGATGAAGAAGATCATCGGCGGGTGCACGGTGGGGGCCAGGAGCATGGGGAGGAACAGCAGCGAGATGCCGCGCAGGGCGTAGTACACCGCCAGCAGGCGGCGCGGCTCGAAGCGGTCGGTGAACCAGCCCGAGGCGATCGTGCCGACCACGTCGAAGACACCGATGACCGCGAGGAGCGAGGCGGCCGCCTGGACGGGCATGTGGTGGTCGTGGGCGGCGGGCACGAAGTGCGTCTGGACCAGGCCGTTCGTCGAGGCGCCGCAGATCGCGAACGTCCCGGCCAGCAGCCAGAAGGGGCCTGTGCGGACGGCGGAGAACAGCACGGTCACCGCGCGCCGGGCGGCCCCCCGCACCGGCGCCGGCTTCGGTACGAACTCCGTCGCCCCGTAGGGCATCTGGCCCACGTCGGCCGGGTGGTCGCGCAGCAGCAGCCAGACGAAGGGGACGACCGCGAGGGCGGCGAGGGACACGGTCACCGCGGCCGGACGCCAGTCGTGCTCGGTGACGATCCAGGACAGCAGCGGCAGGAAGATGAGCTGTCCGGAGGCCGAGGCCGCCGTCAGGATGCCCGTCACCAGGCCCTTGCGTTCGGTGAACCAGCGGTTGGTGACCGTGGCCGCGAAGGCCAGTGCCATCGAACCGGACCCCAGGCCCACCAACAGGCCCCAGCACAGGAGGAGTTGCCAGGCGGCCGTCATCCACACCGTCAGCCCGGAGCCGACCGCGATCACGGTGAGGGCGACCGCCACCACGCGCCGGATGCCGAAGCGGTCCATGAGCGCAGCCGCGAACGGCGCCGTGAGTCCGTAGAGCGCAAGGTTGATCGAGACCGCCGCGCCGATCGTGCCGCGCGACCAGTGGAACTCCTGGTGCAGCGGGTCGATCAGCAGTCCGGGAAGCGACCGGAAGGCCGCCGCGCCGATGATCGTCACGAAGGTGACGGCGGCGACGAACCAGGCGCGGTGGACACGGTGGGAGGGTGCGGGGCGGACGGGTCGGGAGTCCTCCGCGGCCTGCGCGGCTTCGGTTGTCTGGGTCACGTCATTGAGCTTCGGGGAACGGGGCACCGGTGAACCACTGGCCCGAGAGACAGTATTCGTTAGGATCGGGCCATGGCCATTCCCGGTACGCCGCCCCGGCATCGCGTCGTCGTCCTCGCTCTGGACGGTCTGATCCCCTTCGAGCTGGGCATTCCGCAGCGCATCTTCGGCAAGGCGCGGGACACCGACGGGCGCCCGCTGTACGAGGTCGTCACCTGCTCGGTCCGGTCGCCGGGCCCCGTGGAGACGGACGCGGACTTCTCGGTCCTCGTCGGCAACGGACCCGAGGCGCTGGCCACCGCCGACACCGTCGTTGTCCCGGCCTCGTACGAACTGGGCCCCGTGGAGCAGGAGGGCATCCTGACCCCGGAGCTGGCGGCCGCCCTCACCCACATCCGTCCCGGCACCCGCCTCGTCTCCATCTGCACCGGCGGCTACGTCCTGGCCGCCGCCGGATATCTCGACGGCCGCCCCGCCACCACGCACTGGATGCACGCCGAGCACTTCCAGCGGCTCTTCCCGAGCGTCAGCGTCGACGCGGACGTGCTCTTCGTCGACGACGGAGACGTCCTCACCTCGGCCGGGGTCGCGGCCGGGATCGACCTGTGCCTGCATCTCGTACGCCGCGACCACGGCGCCGCCGTCGCCAACGAGGTGGCCCGCCGGACCGTCGTACCGCCGCACCGCGACGGCGGCCAGGCGCAGTACATCCAGCGCCCGGTCCCGGAGGCCGGCTCGGCCGGCACGACCGCCGCCCGCGCCTGGGCACTCGGCCGCCTCCACGAGCCGATCCAGCTGCGCGACATGGCCGAGCAGGAGTCCATGTCGGTGCGCACCTTCACCCGGCGTTTCCGCGAGGAGGTCGGTGTCAGCCCCGGCCAGTGGCTCACCCAGCAGCGCGTGGAACACGCCCGCCATCTCCTGGAGTCCAGCGACCTGTCCATCGACCACGTGGCCCGCGACGCCGGCTTCGGCACGGCCCAGTCGATGCGCCAGCACCTCCAGGCGACCCTCGGCGTCACCCCGACCACCTACCGGCGCACCTTCAGATCCGGCACCGGAGCCGGCCGGTGACCTCCGACCGGCCGCCCCGGGCCCGGTTCAGGACCGCTCCGACACCCGTGAGGACCCCGCAGCCGATCAGCGCGGCCGAGGCCGGCGGGATGTCCTTCGGGATGCGGACCGCCTGCACCGCCTTCACCACCGTGCGTTCCGCGAAGGCGGAGTTGGCGGCGAACTGGTGGAGCGGCTCGCCCTAGCGCGCGAACGGCCGCTGCGGCATACCGATCGCCTTGCAGCACATCGTGGGCCGTCCCCGGTCGCACTCGGCGCAGGTCCCGCAGTTGGCGAGGGTGGACAGCGCCACATGGTCGCCGGACTCGACATGGGTGACGCCCACGCCCACGGCCTCCACCACGTCCGCGCCCTCATGGCCGAGCACCACGGGAACAGGGAAGGGCATCAGTGGCAGACCCGGACCTGACGGTCGACTACGACTTCCTCGCGGACTCCGAGCGATTGCTTGGCCAACTCAAAAGAACCTTCACGGATATCGAGAACCGTCGCGACGACATGCGTCAGCGCTGGGGCTCCGGTGCGATAGCTGACGCCATGGGCGATTTCGTCGACAACTGGGACGACTACCGCACCAAGCTCATCGAGGGAATCGAGTCGGTCGGCCAGCAAGTAGCCGGCACCAAGAAGGCGTTCGAGAAACTCGACCATGAGCTGAGCAAGCGCGACGAAAAGAAGCAGAAGAAGTGACAGCGTCCAAACACCGCCCGGTCGACTGGCAGCCGCTATGCGATTCCGACCCGGTACCCGGCGACCCGGAGGAGATCCGCGCCGAGGTCCGCCACATGGTGTCGGTCGCCGAGAAGCTCAGGGACCAGGCCAAGAACCTCCAGGCCATCAGCAACGAGGACAAACTCAAGGGCAAATACGCCAAGAGCCTGCGCGAGGAGTCCTCCACCCTGGAGAAACACATGCGGGAGGTGGCCGGTCGTTACGAGCGCGTTCACGGTCACCTCACCACTTGGGCCAACGAGTTGGAGGACTTCCAGTCCGACGCCGACAACGTACTGCGCCGGGCCAAGGAGAAGCGGGAAGAGATCGAGGCCGAGAAGGCGAAGGAGTCCGCCTCCGGCGACAAGAACGCTCCGAATCCGTCCGTCAGCGGAACAGACCATGATCCACTGCAGGAATACCGGAATCAGCTGAACACTGTCACCGGCGAGCGCGACACCCGCGCCAACCACCACGCGGGCAAGATCAAGGACGGTATCGATGACGTCATCGAGGACTCGTGGTGGGACGACGTCAAGGGCTGGGCCCATGACAATGCGGACCTGATCAAGGCCTTCATCGATGTTCTCGGCTGGGTGGCGACGGCGGCAGGCTTCCTGGCGCTGCTCATACCCGGTCTGAACTTGCTCGTTCTGGGCATCGCGATACTCACGGTCGGGCTCAGACTCCTTCTGGTGGCATCCGGCGATGCCACCTGGACGGATGTCATCTTCGACGTCGTGGGTGCGCTGCTCGTGGTGGGTGGCCTCGGGGCCGCCGCGAAGCTTGCCGGCGGCGCCAAGGCCACCGTGGGTGCTGCTCAGACGGCCCGGACCGCCGGCCTGAGCAGAGGGCTCAGCGGCGTCAAGGGCGTCATGGACGACATGGGGCGGGTGATGACCAAACTGCCGGAAGGGCAGGGGCGGCAGGCCATCGGCGGGGCTCGTAACGCCATGCGCAAGTCCATCTCCCAGAACACCGGCCTGGTGGCCAAGGGACCGCTGAGCGTCAGCCCGCTGTCGACGTTGGCGCACCTCGGCGACAAGGAGATGGCGGGCATGGCGAAGATGCTGAAAGCGAACAAGGCCGTCTTCCCGGAGGCCGCGGGAGCCGCCGCGGGAGCCGCCGCGGACAAGGCTTACAGGTCCTACCAGGCGGGCCTCGGCGTCGCCTGGACCGGCATGGGGATGGACGTCATGGACAAGTCACTGGGCAAGAGCGACCTGACAAGCTACACCCACGAAAAGTTCGGGACCGGCGAGAAGCCGTACAACGCGCCGTACTCCGACTGGAAGGACAACACCCTCAAGCCCGCCCCCGACACCCACTGGTAGCAAGAAGGAAGACCATGGATCTGCACTCGGCACAACGCATCACCGAGGCGGAAGAGGGCCGCACCGGACTCGGCACCGGTCCCAACCGTCGGCTCCGGCTCACCCTGATCATCGGAATGCCCCTGGTCTTCCCAGTATTCGGGATCATGATCCTGGTGCCGAAGTCCCTGATGAACGACGTCCTTTACGTCTATGAGGCCGGGATCGTCGGCTGCCTCCTGCACTACGTCCGGGTCTTCGCGAAGTACCCCCGGCACGCGGGCCGTCCGCCCTACCTCACCCGGGATCTCGCCATGGGCGGCGGCTTCTTCCTGCCCTCGATGTTCCTGGGTTTCTGGCCGGGCATATTCGCCGCCCCGGCGTGGGCGGTCTTCGTCGGCGTCGCCTACGCGTTGGAAGAGAGGCGGGAGCGCCGTGGCCACCACTGAGCACCACCGGTCCCCGACCGGCTTCAACCTGGTGCCACCGCCCGGCTGGGACGTGATTCCGCTACGCACCGGTACCCAGGAAGCGATGGACCGCATCGTCCGCAAGGCCGTCGCGCAGCTGCCCGTCGGCTTTCCCAAGGACGACATTCCGCAGGCCCGGCTGAAGCTCGTCAAAGAGATGAAGAAGGTTGTCCGCCAGGCCCGCGCCAAGGGGGGTATGACCCTCTACCTCCCCACCGAACGTCTCCACGGCGTCGCGCTGCCCGTCTCGATCGTCGCCTCCGAACCGATCTAGATTCCGAGGGCCAGGCCCGACAGCGGGCCGGAAGCGGTCCTGCTCGCGCTCGCCTCCGAGACCCCCGGAGCCGAGATGCGGGAACTCGACCACGCGGCAGCCCTGCGCTCGGAACGAGATGTCCCCGCCGACACCGCAAAGGGCATCGACGCCGCTCACCGCCGGGTCGAGTACTTCGTGCCGATCCCGGACAGCACTCCTGACCAGTACTGCACCTTCTCCTTCAGCGCCCTGATCGCGCCCGGCTCGGATCCCGCCTTCTACGACACCCTCGTGGAGCTGTTCGACGCCGTGATGAGCACCTTCCGCTGGAGCTATGCCTGAACACTCCCCCCTGCCCGTGCCCCTGACGAAAGAGACCGCTCATGTCCGACGGCACCCTGTGGAGCGCCGACCTCGGTGCACCACTGCACATCGACACGGATGCCAACCCAGGCCTCTGGGGCTATCTCCACCTCCGGATCGACAAGAAGACCTTCAAGGAATGGCTGGACCAGCACCTGCTCGGCCTGGCCGCCATCCACGGCATTGAGCTCACCCGCAAGCTCCGCCGATTCCACAAAAATTTCTACGAGCAGACGCTGGTGACGCTCCGTGACAAGCTCCAGGCCGACGAGGCGTTCATCTACCACCCCGTTCCGCTGACCTGCATGCCTCTGGTGATGCACGCCACCCGCCTCCACTGCGAGGCCCGTGACGCGGCATCCTGTGAGGGAGTCACCGCGTTCACGGTGCCGCACCCGGAGATCCCCGAGTGGCAGCAGCGAACCGGCAGCATTCCGTTCGCCTCTCCACACCTGGGCGCGGACGGGGTCCGGGTCACCCGCTCCTACCCTGCGGACAACACCATCATGATGACCTCGGTGACGTACCACTGGCACACCCCGCCCGGCCTCCCCGACGTCCTGCTCCGCGGGCACCACGACGATCCGGAAGTGATCGCCGCGGCAATGGAGGCACTGGACGACTTCGCGCGAACGCTCCGGCTTCCTGGGGCGGCCCATTGACCGACGCTGCCGGGGGCGGACTCGAACGGTGAGGGCATCAAGCGGCGCTTGAGGAGCGACCGGATCCCCTTCGAGCCGGGCATTCCGCAGCGCGTCTTCGGCAAGGCGCGGGACACCGACGGGCAGCCGCTCCACGAGGTCGTCACCTGCTCGGTCCGGCCGCCCGGCCCGGTACCGGCGCACCTTCGGGTCGGGCACGGGAGCCGACGGAGCCGACGGCGGGAACTCCCTTGTCTCAAGAACGACATGACGGCCCGAAACCGTCTCTAGAACGTCAGCACCGCCCTCGCCACCTTCCCCGCGTGCGCGTCCTCGGCCGCCCTCTCGAAGTCCTCGACCGGGTACGTCGCCGTCACCAACTCGTCGAGCAGCAACCGGCCTTCGCGGTACAGCTCGGCGTACAGGGCGATGTCCCGCTGGGGGCGGGACGAGCCGTAGCGGCAGCCCAGGATGGACTTGTCGAGGTACATCGACGAGACGAGGAAGGAGGCCTCGGCCGTCGCCGGGGGGACGCCGAGCAGGATCGCCTGGCCGTGCCGGTCGAGCGCGTCGACGGCCTGGCGGATGAGTTCGACGCGGCCGACGCATTCGAAGGCGTGCTGGGCTCCGGTGGGCAGGATGTCCTTCACCCCGTCCACCGAGGTGAGGAAGTGCGTCGCGCCGAACCTGCGGGCCACGTCCTCCTTGGCGGGATTGGAGTCGACGGCGACGATCCGCAGGGCGCCCGCGAGCCGGGCGCCCTGGATGACATTGAGACCGATGCCGCCGGTGCCGATGACCAGGACGGTGTCGCCGCGGTCGACCCGGGCCCGGTTCAGGACCGCTCCGACGCCCGTCAGGACCCCGCAGCCGATCAGCGCGGCCGAGGTCAGCGGAATGTCCTTCGGGATCCGGACCGCCTGCACCGCCTTCACCACCGTGCGCTCCGCGAAGGCCGAGTTGGCGGCGAACTGGTGGAGCGGCCGGCCCGAGCGCGCGAACGGCCGCTGCGGCATGCCGATCGCCTTGCGGCACATCGTGGGCCGCCCCCGGTCGCACTCCGCGCAGGTCCCGCAGTTGGCGAGGGTGGACAGCGCCACATGGTCGCCGGGCGCGACATGGGTGACGCCCGCGCCCACGGCCTCCACCACGCCCGCCCCCTCATGACCGAGGACCACGGGAACGGGGAAGGGGATGGTCCCGTCCACCACGGAGAGATCGCTGTGGCAGAGTCCCGCCGCGACGATCGCCACCTGAACCTCTCCGGGCCCTGGATCGCGTATCTCCAGGTCGTCCACGACCTGGGTCCTCTTCCCGTCGAAGATCACGCCTCGCATCGCGCCGGCTCCCCTCTTCCCGGGCCAACCCGGGCTGTCCGTGGGCTGTTCCCGGTCCGCGCCGGGCCGTTCTCGTGCCGTATCCGGCCGTCCTGCCCGCTCATGGCCGGCCCCGGGGTTCCCTCGGCAGGCCGAGCGCGCGCTCGGCGATGATCGTGCGCTGGATCTCGTCCGAGCCGCCGTAGATCGTGTCGGCACGGCTGAAGAGGAACAGGTGCTGGGCGGCGTCCAGTTCGTAGGGCAGCGCGGCCGACCGGTCCGCCGGACCCGCCGCCGCGGCGGCCCCCCGTACCTGGACCGCCAGTTCACCGAGCCGCCGGTGCCAGCCGCCCCACAGCAGCTTCGCCACACTCGGCGCCCCCTCGCCCCCGGAGCCGCCGGCCCTCCCAGGGCTTCCCGGGCCCTCGGAACCGCCCAGGGTGCGCAGGGCGTTCCATCGCATCGTGCGCAGCTCGGCCCACGAGCGCACGAGCCGGTCGCGTACGACGGGATCCCCGGCCGCTCCCGTCGCGACGGCCGTCCGCAGCACGCGTCCCAACTCCTCGGCGAATCCGATCTGCTGGGCCAGCGTGGAGACCCCGCGCTCGAAACCGAGCAGGCTCATGGCGACCCGCCAGCCGTTCCCCTCGCCGCCGACCACGTGCCCGGCCCGGGCCACCGCCCCGTCGAAGAACACCTCGTTGAAGTCGCTGGTGCCGGTCAGCTGGCGGATCGGACGGACCTCGACGCGGCCGGGCTGGTCCATGGGGACGAGGAGGAAGGACAGGCCGTGGTGGCGGGTGGACCCCGGCTCCGTGCGGGCGAGCACGAAGCACCAGTCGGCCTCGTGGGCGAGCGAGGTCCAGGTCTTCTGCCCCGTGATCCGGTACTCCCCCGTGTCCGTCGCCCGTGCGGCGGTCGTCCGGACGCCCGCCAGGTCGGAGCCCGCGCCGGGTTCGCTGTATCCCTGGCACCACAGCTCCCGGCCCTCGGCGATCGGCGGCAGGAAGCGGCGCTTCTGCTCCGGTGTCCCGTGCGCGATGAGCGTGGGCGCCAGCAGGTTCTCGCCGATGTGCCCGGAGCGGGCCGGCGCCCTGGATCGGGCGTACTCCTCGGCCCACACGACCTGACGGGTCAGGTCCGCACGCCGGTTGCCGTACCCGTCCTCCTGCCAGCCGAGTCCGATCCAGCCGCCCTTCCCGAGTTCCCGCTCCCAGTCGCGGCGCCCGGGGGTGCCGGTCAGACGCTCCTCCAGCCAGGCCCGCGCCTCGCGCCGGAAGGCCTCGTCCTGCGGGCCGAATGCGAAATCCACGCGCTCTCCTCCCACCGCGCCCGGGGGCACGATCACGCGTTGGGGCGCGCCTTGTCCGCCGCCGCCCGCGCCATCGCCTCCAGTTGTTCCAGCAGCGGCATCGGATCGACGCCGACGGTCCCGGGCAGGAAGTCGGCGATCCTCTCCGGGGTCCAGGCGCCCTCGGCGTATCCGGCGCGCAGTTCGCGCGGCTGGGCCCATACGGCGATCTTGGGTCCGGCGATCGTGTAGACCTGCCCGGTGATGCGTTCCGCGCGGGCGCGGTCCGACAGCAGGTAGACCACGAGCGCGGCCACGTCCTCCGGTTCGCCGATCTCCTTCAGCTCCATGGGCACGTTCGCCGACATGCGGGTACGGGCGACGGGCGCGACCGCGTTCGCGGTGACCCCGTACTTGTGCAGTCCAAGAGCCGCGCTGCGCACCAGTGAGATGATTCCGCCCTTCGCCGCGCTGTAGTTGGCCTGCGCGACCGATCCCTGGTGGTTGCCGCTGGTGAAGCCGATCAGCGTGCCCGAGCCCTGCTTGCGCATCACCGCCGAGGCGGCCCGGAAGAGCGTGAACGTGCCCTTGAGATGAGTGGCGACGACCGGGTCCCACTCCTGCTCGGACATGTTGAAGAGCATCCGCTCACGCAGGATGCCGGCCACGCACACCACACCGTCGATCCGCCCGTACGAGGCGAGCGCGGTGTCGACGACCCGCTGCCCGCCCGCCATCGTCGAGATGTCGTCGGCCACCGCGACCGCTTCCCCGCCGGCCGCCTCGATCTCCTTGACGACGGTGTCGGCGACCGAACTCGTGGGCTCGCCGCCCTCGACGGACACGCCGTAGTCGTTCACGACGACGCGTGCGCCCTCGGCGGCCGCGGCGAGGGCGACCGCCCGGCCTATCCCCCGGCCCGCGCCCGTGACGGCGACGACCTTGCCCGCAAGGAAGTTCCCCATGCCCGGCCCCTTCCCGCAGTTTCTGACGGTCCGTTAGATTCAACTCGGATTCTACGACCCGTCAGATGCCTGGAGACAAGCCCCTGGGGAGGACTCATGTCGCGGCCGACGCTTCATCCGGAGTTCCACGAGATCGCGAAGCGCGTCAACAACTGGGGGCGCTGGGGGGCCGACGACGAGATCGGGACGCTGAACCTCGTCACCGACGAGGTGGTGCGGGAGGCCGCCGCGACCGTACGGACCGGGCACCGCGTGCCGCTCGCCCTGCCGCTCCAGCAGGACGGTGTGCAGACCGGGATGATCCCGGGGCGGGTCAATCCGCTGCACGCGATGGTGCAGATCAACCAGGAGATCTTCGGCCCCGACACGGTGGCATGCAGCGACGACGCCGTGACCATGGGCCTCCAGGCGGCCACCCACTGGGACGCGCTGCCCCATGTCTCGCACTCCGGCAGGCTCTACAACGGACGCCCCGCCTCCACCGTCACCCCGCACGGCGGCGCCGAGTTCAGCGGGATCGACAAGCCGCGGCACATCGTCTCGCGGGGTGTCCTGCTCGACGTGGCGCGGGCGCGCGGCGAACACCGGCTGGCCGGCGGGCACGCCGTCACCCCCGAAGACCTGGAGGCCGCGGAGGAGCTGGCGGGCACACGGGTGAGGGCGGGCGACATCGTGCTCGTGAGGACCGGACAGATCCAGGTGTATCTGGCGGGCGACAAGCACGGGTACGGGTATCCGTCGCCGGGTCTGTCGGTGCGCACTCCCGAGTGGTTCCATGCGCGCGATGTCGCGGCGGTCGCCAACGACACCCTGACGTTCGAGGTCTTCCCGCCCGAGATCGAGGACCTGTGGCTGCCCGTGCACGCGCTCGATCTGGTCGAAATGGGGATGATGCAGGGCCAGAACTGGAATCTCGAAGAGTTGTCCACAGCCTGTGGACAAGAAAACCGATACGACTTCCTGCTGTCGGCGATGCCGGAACCCTTCGTCGGCGGCACCGGCACCCCCGTGGCACCCGTGGCCATCCTCTGACGACCCGTCCGCCCCGAGGGGGTGGCTCCAGGGGTCCGTCCGGCCGTGGACCGGCCCAGGGCTTCTCCGTCCGAGGGCCGATCCAGAGCCTGTTCGTCCAAGGGCCGGGTGGCGGCGCGCCTCCCCCACTCTCGACTGCGCCCGGCCGGAAGGTCCCCACCTCTCCCCGGGCACGGCATCGCGCGCCGCCATCCGCCTCCGGCGTTCCCGCCCTGCCTCCCCTGGCCGTGGGGAAACCGACGCCGAATCACGACCCGCACTCGCCGAGGGTCCCCGTCACCGGAACCCTCGTCGTCCCCTCGCGGCGAATCGCTGAACACAAGCGTGATCAAACGGACACGCCACGTCAACACCCGATCGGGGATTTGCGGCGCTCCACCCTATTTGAGACTGCGCGTACGGAAGCACGACCCGGCGCATTCGGCCACAACCGCGGCCGTGTACAGCGCTTTCGTGCATACATGCACAAAACGCGAGATGCGCGCGAAGAGGAGGGACCGCCAGGACACCCTCGGCCGCACGGCACAGCACGACAGCGCATGCGGCAGCGCACCGCACGTCACGGCACGCCACGCCACGTCACGGCACGGCGCGGCACCCACGAGGAAGCGGGCCGGCCGGGCCGGACGGCCGGACAGGTCCTAGACCGCCTCGTACGCGTAGCCGCCATAGGCGCCGTACGGGGAGTCCTGCGCCGCGCCCGAGGCGCAGCGGTCCAGCTCGCACCAGATGCGCTTGCCGGCACCCTCGGGATTCCAGCCCCAGCGGTCCGCGAGGCCGTCGACCAGTTCCAGACCGCGGCCGTTGGTCTCGTCACCGTCCGCGTGCCGGGGCATCGGCGGCCGGGCGCTGGAGTCGGCCACTTCGAGGCGCACGGTGGCGTCCCCGGCTCCGCCCGGCAGACACAGGCGCAGCACGGCCGGACACCCGGTGTGCACGACCGCGTTCGTGACGAGCTCGGAGACGAGCAGGATCAGCGTCTCGGCGAGTGGTTCATCGGCGTCTATCCCGGACCCCGCAAGCCTCGAACGGGCCCACCGCCGGGCTCGCCCCACCTCTGCGGGGTCGGGCCGGATCTCCAGCTGCACTTGAAGCACCTGCACCGCTCACACCATCCGAACCGGCGGACACATCGCCTCGCGCCTCACAAGGGCCACGATCGTAGCCATTTTCTGCATGGCCAGAACAAGGATCACGGAACGTGATTCCCTTGCGAGACAGCATGGTTGACGTACAGTCACCCCAACAAGCGCTTCGGGCATATTCCAGCGCGAAGGAGTACGCGTGCGGCATACTGTGCGACGCTCGCCAAGGGGAGTCGAACAGGCAGGTACGGGGGTCCGTCCCGCCTTGCGAACGGCGCGCATCGCCGGGTCCGGCGCGGCCTCGGGGGCAACACCGGGATGGCTCAGCCTCAGAACCACTCGCATCCCACACAAGGTACCGGAGCCCGGCGCTGACTCCAGGCCGTGACAAGTCACGCCTAGGACACAACCCGGTCTCAACGCTCCGTGATCCCGTTCTGCCACGATCCGCGACATCCGCCCCCGTTCCTCCCGCGGCGCCCCGGCGCGGCGGCCCTTCACGCCGTCCCGGCCACCAGATCGTCCGCCGACTCCTCCTCACTCCGCGTGGCTCCACCGGCGCGGTGCGTCCGCGTCCACGCTCTCTTCAGGTGCAGATGGACGTCGGACTCCCAGGTGAAACCGATGCCGCCGTGCACCTGGAGGCAGTCGCGGGCACCGCGCACGGCGGCCTCGTCGGCGAGCAGGCGGGCCGCCGCGATGTCCACCGGGTCGGCGGTGACGGAGGCGGCGTAGACGGCCGCGCGGGCCACCTCGACCCGCGCGAGCATGCCCGCGCACAGATGCTGCACCGCCTGGAAGGCGCCGATCGGCCGCCCGAACTGTTCGCGCGTCCGGGCGTGTTGCACGGCGCTCTCGCAGGTTCGGGCGGCACTGCCGAGCTGTTCGGCGGCGGTGAACAGCGACGTGAGGAGCCCGTCCGGCGTCCGGGCCGCCCGGAACGCGCCCCCGCCGGGCGGCCGGCCGTCGGTCGCGGGCAGCCGGTGCAGGGGGGTCAGCGGGTCCACCGGGACCAGCGGCTCGGCTCCGGTGACATCGCCCCGGACGACGTCGGCCTCCTCCAGCCATTCCACGAGTGGCCCGTCGGCGGACGTCACGACCACCTCACCGGCGGCGGCCCCGGCCACGAAGCCCGCGGCGAGGTGCGTGGCGATCAGCGGGCCCGGCAGCAGGACCCGCCCCGCCTCCTCGAAGGCCAGCACCGCCTCCGGGAGGCCCTGCCCCACGCCGCCCTCGGCCTCGGGCAGGCGAAGCGCGAAGAACCCCGCCGCGCCCAGTTCGCGCCACAGCTCCCGGTCGAGAACCCGAGCGCCCTCCCCGCGCCTCCCGTCCGCCCCCTCTCTCCCGCCTGCCGTGGCCTTCCCGTCCGCCCTCTCCGGGGCGTCCGCCCCGCGCCTCCCGTCCGCCCGGTCCACGGCCGCGCGCAACGCCTCCCGTCCGAACCGGCCCTCGAACAGGTCGCGTACGCCCTGCTTCAAGGCCCGTTGGTCGTCGGTGAGCCGGAAGTCCATCTCTCGGACTCACCTCCCCCTGGGAAGGCCGAGGATCCGCTCGGCCACGATGTTCCGCTGGATCTGCGACGTGCCGGCCGCGATGGTGTACGACAGCGACGAGAGCCGGTCCAGGGTCCACTCCCGCCCCAGGTCCAGGGACTCGGGACCGAGAACCTCCGCGGCTGCGTCGTACAGCTCCTGACGGGCGTGCGAGTACCTCAGCTTGAAGACCGAACCGCCGGCACCGGGCACGCCCCCGGCGCTCTGCGCCTCGCTGACGTTCCACTGGGTGAGCCGCCACAGCGCGCGGAACTCGGCGTTCAGCCTGCCGAGACGGCGGCGCAGTACGGCGTCGTCCCAGCGGCCGTTCTTCCGTGCCTCGCGCGCGACCTCGGACAGGACGCGCCGGCAGGCGACCACCTCGCCCACGAAGGCGGTGCCCCGCTCGTAGGAGAGCGTCACCATGGTCACGCGCCAGCCGTCGTTCTCGGCGCCCACCCGGTTGGCGACCGGGACCCGCACCTCGTCGAGGAAGACCTCCGCGAACTCGGTGGAGCCCGCGAGCGTGCGCAGCGGCCGGACGGTGATCCCGGGCGCGTCCATGGGCATGGCGAGCCAGGTGATGCCCCGGTGCTTGCGGGCGGCGGGGTCCGTCCGTACCAGCAGCTCGCACCAGTCGGCGACCTCGGCGTGCGAGGTCCAGATCTTGGACCCGCTCACCACGTAGTCGTCGCCGTCGCGCCACGCGCGCGTGCGCAGCGCCGCGAGGTCCGAGCCCGCGTCCGGCTCACTGAAGCCCTGGCACCAGACCTCCTCGCCGCGCAGCACGGGCGGCAGCCAGCGCGCCCGCTGCCCGGCGCTTCCCTCGGAGGCGATGGTCGGCCCCGCGTGCAGCAGCCCGACGAAGTTGGCCCCTACGTAGGGGGCGCCCGCCTTCTCCGTCTCCTCCAGGTAGATGAGGTGCTGGGTCGGGGTGGCACCCCGGCCGCCCGCGTCGACGGGCCAGTGCAGCCCCGCGTACCCGGCGTCGTACAGCATCCGCTGCCAGCCGAGGTCGTACGCCCGTCGCGCGGGCCAGTCGCGCGGGGACGGTTTCGGCGGCAGCTCCGGCAGGACCCCGGCGAGCCACGTCCGCAGCCGCGCGCGGAACTCCTCCTCCTCGGGCGTGTACGTCAGGTCCACTACAGGTCCAGCTCCAGCATGCGGATGGCGTTGCCGCGCATCAGCTTGTGGACCGTCTCGTCGTCGAGGCCCTTCACATGGTCGAGGGCGACCTCCTTGGTGTGCGGGAAGGTCGAGTCGACGTGCGGGTAGTCGGTCTCGAAGGTGGCGTTGTCGCGGCCCACCACGTCCAGGGACGCCACCCCGTGCTTGTCGCGGAAGAAGCAGCAGAAGATCTGCCGGTAGTAGTACGTGGACGGGGGCTCCGGGATCAGATCCCTGACCCCGCCCCAGGCGCGGTGCTCCGACCAGACGTCGTCGGCGCGCTCCAGGGCGTACGGGATCCAGCCCATCTGGCCTTCGGAGTAGGCCAGTTTGAGGCGCGGGAACTTCACCAGGACGCCGCTGAACAGGAAGTCCATCATGGAGGCCATCGCGTTGTTGAAGGACAGCGCGGCCTGGACGGCGGGGGGCGCATCGGGGGACGCGGCCGGCATCTGGGAGGACGAGCCGATGTGCATGTTCACGACCGTCCCGGTCTCCTGGCAGACCGCGAAGAACGGGTCCCAGTGGCCGGAGTGGATGGAGGGCAGCCCCAGATAGGTGGGGATCTCGGAGAAGGTGACGGCCTTGACGCCCCGGGCGGCGTTGCGGCGGATCTCGGCGACCGCGAGGTCGATGTCCCACAGGGGGATCAGGCACAGCGGGATCAGCCGGCCGCCGCTGTCGCCGCACCACTCCTCGACCATCCAGTCGTTGTACGCCCGCACGCAGGCCAGGGCGACTTCCTTGTCGTGGGCCTCGGCGAAGGTCTGGCCGCAGAAGCGCGGGAAGGTGGGGAAGCAGAGGCTGGCCTCGACGTGGTTGAGGTCCATGTCCTTGAGCCGCTCGGCGGGGTCCCAGCAGCCGCGCCGCATCTCCGCGCGGGTGATGCCTTCCAGCGTCATCTCGTCGCGGTCGAAGCCGACGGCGGCGATGTTGCGCTTGTACGGGAACTTGAGGTCCTCGTAGATCCACCAGTCGGTCGGCGGACCGTCCGGGTCCATGGTGATCTGGTACTTGCCCCCGACGTAGGCGAGTTCACCGATTCCGGCGGTCAGCGGCTTCGGCCCCCGGTCGTGGTACTTCCGTGGCAGCCAGGTCTCGAAGAGGTGCGCGGGCTCGATCACATGGTCGTCGACGCTGATGATGCGGGGCAGTTCGGTCATGGTCCCCTCCGCCTGGCGTATGTTTCTGATGACCCGTCAGATTCAACTCCACAAGCAGGCTAGCCCCGCGCCTATGGACCGACAAGGCGCCGAGCCCTACGCTCTGCGCACAATCTGACTGTCCGTCAGTTCTGTACGTCAGCTCTGCACGTCAGCTCTGTTCGCCGAAGTGACCGACCACAGGGGGTCGCAGTGAACGACATCGCACACGCCCTGAGTTCCGCGCGCACGCTGTGGGAACTGGTCGAGCGCCGCGCCGACCTCACCCCCGACCGGCCCGTCCTGCTCCAGGGCGACCGTTCCCTGAGCTTCGGCGAGCTGCGCGACCGCGCCGAGCGGGTGGCGGCGGGCCTCCACGACAAGGGCGTACGGCCGGGCACGGTGGTCGCCTGGCAGCTCCCCACCCGGATCGAGACCGCCCTGCTGTCCTTCGCGCTGGCCCGCGTCGGCGCCGTGCAGTCGCCGGTGATCCCCTTCTACCGCGACCGTGAGGTCGGCTTCGCGCTGCGGGAGTCGAAGGCCGAGTACGTCGCCGTACCGGGCCGGTGGCGCGGCTTCGACCACACCGCGATGGCACACCGGCTGGACGCGAAGAACGTCTTCGAGGCGTACGACGAGCTGCCCGACGGAGATCCCGCCGTCCTGCCCGGCCCGCCCACGGACGGCACCTCCGTCCGCTGGATCTACTGGACCTCGGGCACCACCTCCGACCCCAAGGGTGTGCTGCACACCGACCGTTCGCTGATCGCGGGCGGCTCCTGCCTCGCCCACGCGCTGCGGCTGTCCGAGAGCGACGTCGGCTCGATGGCCTTCCCGTACGCGCACATCGCCGGGCCCGACTACACGGTGATGCTGCTGCTGTACGGCTTCCCGGCCGTGATGTTCGAGCACTTCGCGCTGCCCGCCGCCCTGGAGGAGTACCGCAGGCACGGCGTGACGGTGGCGGGCGGGTCGACCGCGTTCTACTCGATGTTCCTCGCCGAACAGCGCAAGCAGCCCGGGGAGCCGGTCATTCCCACGCTGCGGCTGCTCGCCGGCGGCGGGGCCCCGAAGCCGCCCGAGGTCTACCACTCCGTCGTCCGGGAGATGGGCGTACAGCTCACCCACGGATACGGGATGACCGAGGTCCCGATGATCACGATGGGCGCGCCGGACGACACGGCCGAGAACCTGGCCACCACGGAGGGCAGGCCGCCGCAGGGCATGGAGATACGGATCGTGGACACGGCGGGCGCAGCCCGGCCGTGCGGTGTCGACGGTGACGTGCGGCTCAGGGGGGAGGCCGTCTGCCGGGGATATCTGGACCCGGAACAGACCGCGGAGGCGTTCGACGCGGACGGGTTCCTGATCACCGGGGACGTGGGGCATCTGACCGGGAGCGGTCACCTCGCCCTGACCGGCCGGGTGAAGGACATCATCATCCGCAAGGGCGAGAACATCTCCGCGAAGGAGATCGAGGACCTGCTGCACCGGCACCCGGCGGTCGGCGACGCCGCCGTGATCGGACTGCCCGACGCCGAACGCGGGGAACGCGTGTGCGCGGTCGTGGAACAGCCGCCGGGTGCCCCGGAGCTGACGCTGGCCGCGGTGACGTCGTACCTGCGCGGGGAAGGGCTGTCCGTGCACAAGCTGCCGGAGCAGCTCGAGGTCGTGGACGCCCTTCCGCGCAACGAGACGCTACGGAAGGTGCTCAAGTACCGGCTCAGGGAGCGTTTCTCGGGGTGAGACCCGCCCGCCGGCCCGCTCCGGCTATTCCGGAACGGTGAAATAGCGGGCGAAGCCGCTCACGATCTCCGTCTCGCCGATCCGTCCGTCGGTGTCCGTGTCCAGGGCGGCGGCCACGGTGGCGGCGATGCCGTCGCCCACTCCCAGGGCCCTGAGGACGCGCGTGGTCTCCTCGACCGTGGCCGCGCCGTCCCCGTCGGTGTCCGCCACCGCGAGGGCCGCGTGCAGGAAGGGTCGGGCGATCTCGGCGAACCGGTCGGGGTTGTCGCGCAGCCGCTTGACGGCGCCGCTCACGAACTCCTCGCGCGTGATCCGCTGGTCGCCGTCCCGGTCCGCTATCCCCGCCATGCCCTGCCAGAACGCCTCGGCCCCGATGTAGAGGGCCTGGCCCTTGTCCGACCGGGCCGGCGTGCCGAACTCGGCGAGGACGGCCTTGGTCGCGGCGTTGAAGTCCTCCCGGTCGATGTAGCCGTTGCCGTCCTGATCGAAGCCGGCGAACCGGGCGGCGATCCTGCGCTCGTACTCGGAACTGACCATGGTGTGTCGGACCGCCTCACTTCTCAGCCGGCCTCGGCCGGACTGCGGTTCATCTGGGACGGAGCGTACGACGCCCGAACCGTCCCCGGCGCCGGAAGGCGACGGTTGTACCAAGACCGCAAGAATTCCGGGACAACGGCGTGCTGGTGTGCCGCGCGGTGATCAGGTGCTGTCGCTCCGGGCGAGGGCCAGAGGCGGGGGTGGGGGAAGGGGAGGGGAGGCGTACGGGCCGTGACCGGGCCGTCAGGCCGACAGCGGGCGGGACTCCTCGTCCGTGGCCGCGTCGACGTCGGGGTACACGTCGAAGAGCCGGCGCACGCCGAGGGCCCCGAGGACGCGGTTCACGTGGGAGCCGTCGACCGCGCCCTGCGCGGGCAGGATCAGCCGCAGACGCCCCCGGCAGGAACGCATGAGACGGCGGGCGGCGATCAGGACGCCGACGCCGCTGGAGTCGCAGAACACGACCTCGGACAGATCCAGGACGACGCTGTGCCGGCCCGCCGCCACCACGTCGTGGACGTTCTGGCGCAGCGCCGGCGACGTCACGAGATCGAGCTCGCCCGACACCCGCAGCACGGCCCACTCGCTCTCGTGGCGGCGCGGAACGTCCGAACCGCCCGCAGTCCCTCTCCCCGTACCGTCCGCGCCGCTCTCGCCGTCGGTCACGTCGGTCACGTGCGTCACCTTGAGCGTCACCGCCACGCCTCTCGCTCGCCTCGCCCAGCAGAAACGGAAGCACTCCGTACGCTTCCTTCCAGCGCGGCTGCCCCGCCGTAGTTCCATGAAACACGGATCCCGCCAGGAAGAAACGCCTGTCTACGGTCGAAAATGCTTCACGAGGGTTCTCTTTCGGTCGCATATGGACAGTTGCGATCAGGTACGAGGGTGGAACGGGCGCGCTTCTACCATCCACGGCCTGTCGAGGGGCGCACATTGACGCAAAGGGGCGTGCGCTGTCGGACGTGCCGACTACATTCAAGACAGCGGGTGCGCACAGGCTGGACGGCAGCAACCGCATGGCTGGACAGCGACAGGGGACACGGCCGGTACACCGGCCGGACGCAGGGACGGGCGCCGGGCACGACCAGGGGTGAGGGGGCCGTATGGCGACGCAGGACGCACCGCCCCGCTGGGACCGCAGGATGCAGCAGCGGCTCTCACGCGGGGAGGCCGCCGCGCTCGGCGAGCTCTACGACCGGTTCGCCTCGCTCGTGCACGGTCTCGCCCATCGCGTGCTCGGGGACGAGCGGGCCGCCGACGGGATCACCCGCGAGGTCTTCACCCAGGTCTGGGAGAACCCTGACGCCTACGACCCCAAACAGGGCCCGCTGCGTTCCTGGGTCGCCACCCTGACCCACCGGCTGGCCGTGCAGCGCCTGCGCGCCACCGAGACCGCCGCGCTCGCCAGGAGCGGCGACGGCACCGCCGAGGAGCTGGAGCGCAAGGTGCGCAGCGCGTCCGTCGCCGCCCGCGCGGACTACATCGTCACGTCCATGCCCACCCCGCTGCGGACCGCTCT
Organism: Streptomyces sp. NBC_00659; assembly: GCF_036226925.1. NCBI lineage: Bacteria > Bacillati > Actinomycetota > Actinomycetes > Kitasatosporales > Streptomycetaceae > Streptomyces > Streptomyces sp. NBC_00659. Next base: position 4,429,005 of record NZ_CP109031.1, read on the forward strand.
GGAACTGGCGTATTTCCAGCGCCGCGACTACCGCCAGGCGGCCGCCGATCTCGGCGTCACCGAGGACGAGGCCCGCCGCCGGCTGCGCCTCGGCCTCCAGCTGCTGTCCACCGCCCACGACGCCGGGCCCGCCGCCGCGCCGCCGGAACCCGGGGGTGCGGTGTGAGCGGGGAACCTGGCCGGTTCGCATCGTTCGGCGACGAGGAGGGGCGCGCGGACGGGCACGAGGACGTGCACGGGAACACGGACGAGAACGAGGACGGACACAGCGGCATGCACGAGGACGGGCACGAGGACGCCGACGGCGCCGGACGGCGGCCGGGCGGGCCGCCGCGCATCCCGCCGCCACGCGCCTCCGTGGAGGACACCGGGCTGCCGCTGCCCGAGCCGGCCGCCGCCCCCGGTCCGGCGCCGCTGGTCCTCGAACACCGGGTCCTGAAGTCGCTGCTGGGCGCGTGGGCGCTGGCCGCCTGCTCGGCGGACGAGACGAGTGCCGTCGAGGACCACCTCGGGGACTGCGGCTCGTGCGCGGACGAGGCGCTGCGGCTGCGCGAGGCGGTCGGGCTGCTGCACCCGCCGGAGAGCCTCGACCTGGACCCGACGCTGCGCACCCGTGTCCTGACGAGTTGCCTGGACCGGCGCCCGCCGCGCATCCCGGTACCCGAGTGGGCCGCTCCGTACGACGCGGAGACCGCCCGTCTCGACGCCCTGCTCCAGGACATCGGCGGCTCCGAATGGCACGCGCCCGTGCGGCTGCGCTGGTTCGAGGGCGACGGGCCCGTGAGCCGGCGCACGACCGTCGCCGGGGTCATCGCCCATCTGCTGAGCGTCGACGGACTGGTCGCCGTAGCGCTGGGCCTGGACGACCCGCTCGGCGGGTCCGACGCGAAGCGGCCGTCACCGCAGGAGCGCACCGAGGCGTACTGGCGCTCCTCGCGCGTCCCGCCCACCTCGTCCGTGCGCGGACCCTGGCGGGAGCAGAGCCACGGCATCGTACGGACCGTGTCGTTCGTGGAGGAGGGCGCCCCGGCCGCGGGCGGGGTCGCCGGCGGGGAGGCCTCCGGGCGGCTCACCGTGCCGTACGGCGGTTTCGAGCTGCCTCTCAGCGACTCGATGCTGGACCGGGCCTTCGAGTGCTGGGTGCACGCGGGGGACATCGCCGACGCGGTGGACTACCCGTACGAACCGCCCGCTCCCCGGCATCTGCACCGGATGATCGACCTGGCCGCGCGGATGCTGCCCGTCTCGCTCGCCGAGCGGCGCCGGGCCGGTCTGTCGGCCCGGTCGGCCCGGCATCTCGTCGCGGCGGGTACTCCGGGGCGCAGCCTGCGCCTGGAGATCGAGGGCTCCGGGGGCGGCGAGTGGCTCATCCCGCTCGACTCGCCCGGCGCCGTCGGCTCCGCCGATCACGAGGTGGCCCATGTCGCGCTGGACGGGGTGGAGTTCTGCCACCTGGCCGCGGGCCATGTGTCGCCGGAGGAGGCGGCCGCCGGACAGGACGGCGACCGCGACGTCATCTGGGACGTACTGTCCGCGGCGGCATCACTGAGCCGCATGTGACCCGACTGCCAGGCGGTCGGGCGGTCGGGCGGTCAGGCGGTCAGGCAGTCAGGCAGTCAGGCAGTCAGGCGGTCAGGCGGTCAGGCGAAAACGACCGTCCGGCGCCCGTTGAGCAGGATGCGGCGCTCCGCGTGCCACTTCACGGCGCGGGCGAGCGCCTGGCACTCCACGTCACGGCCGATGGCGACCAGCTGGTCGGGGGTGACGTCGTGGCCTACCCGCTCGACCTCCTGCTCGATGATCGGGCCCTCGTCGAGGTCGGCGGTGACGTAGTGCGCCGTCGCGCCGATGAGCTTGACCCCGCGGGCGTGCGCCTGGTGGTACGGCTTGGCGCCCTTGAAGCTCGGCAGGAAGGAGTGATGGATGTTGATGATGCGGCCGCTGAGCTGCTTGCACAGGTCGTCCGAGAGGACCTGCATGTAGCGGGCGAGGACGACCAGCTCGACGCCCTTCTCGCGCACCAGCTCCAGCAGCTGCGCCTCGGCCTCGGCCTTCGTGTCCTTCGTCACCGCGATGTGGTGGAAGGGAACGTCGTACGACCCCACCAGCTCCGCGAAGTCGGTGTGGTTGGAGACCACCGCGGCGATGTCGACGGGCAGCGCGCCGATCCGCGCGCGGAAGAGCAGGTCGTTCAGGCAGTGACCGAACTTGCTGACCATGAGGACGACCCTCATCCGGTCCTCGGCCCGGTGGATCTGCCACTCCATGTGGAAGGCGTCGCCGATCGCTGTGAAACTCGCACGCAATTTCTCCACAGTCACCGGCGACTCCGCCGAGAAGTGGACGCGCATGAAGAACAGACCCGTGTCGTGGTCGCCGAACTGCTGGCTGTCCTCGATGTTGCAGCCGGTCATGAACAAGTAGCTCGACACGGCGTGCACGATGCCCTGCTTGTCGGGGCAGGAAAGCGTCAGGACGTACTGCTCGGCAGCGGGCACGGTCTCGCGGACGGACGGCTCATTCATGCCGAACAGCGTTTCATACCGAGCGCCCGCACAGGAGTGCCGTTCCGCCACCCGGACACCGCCCACGGCACGGCACGGCACGGCACGGCACGGCACGGCACGGGCCGTCGGGCCGACGGCCCGACGGCTCAGGCGGACCGCGTCAGGATCCTCAGGACCTCGAGGGTGCGTGGAGGCGTGTCCGGGTCCTCTCCGTCGCTCGACGCCAGGCGTACGTGTGCGGCACGAGCGGCCTGGAGGGCGTCCGGCCAGGCCTGGTGGTCGAGATAGGCGGAGACCGGCGCGTCGGGTCCGACCTGATGCATGATCCGCAGGACCCGCAGGACGGCACTGTCCACGAGGGCCGCCTCCTGGGAGTCCCGGAAGATCGTGCCGATGTATTTCTCGGCCGACCAGTTGTCCAGCCAGGTGTCCTCGACCAGGCGGTACACGGCGTCGGTGACGTCGCCGTATCCGTCGACGCCGGCGAGCCAGACGTCTCTCTGGAAGGCGGGGTCGGAAAGCATGTGCAGCGCGGAGCGCACATTGCTGCGCCAGCGCCACCACGGCATGTCGTTCAGTGGCATGCCGCCCATGGTGGATGAGCGACGGCCACGGCGGGAAGAGTTCTCCGAGTCTTGCACGGTCACCGATCGTACGTTCCCTGTGAAAAACAGTTCATCGACCCCTGCAATTCACCTCTGCGTCACCTGGTGTCGACCGCGGGTCACACAACGGTTCTCGGTGTGGGGGAATCGTGCATGTGCATGACCGGTAGGCGACGTACTCGCACCACCTCCCCCACTCCGCCCCGGCCCCGCAAGGCCAAGCTGCTGTACGCGAGCGCGCTGGTCGCGTGCGCGTCGGTCGCCGTCGGATGCGGGGCCATCCCTGGTGCCACGGGGGGCTCCGGGGATGGCCCCGTCAAGGTGATGACCTGGGCCCCCGAGAAGACCAACGCGACGAACAAGCCCGGCATGCCGGCGCTGGCGAAGGCCTACGCGCGCTGGGTCAACGCCCACGGCGGCATCAACGGGCGCCGGCTGGAGGTCCTCACCTGCAACGACCACAACGACTCGGTCGCCGCTGCGCACTGCGCCGAGCGGGCCGCCGAGGAGGAGGTCGTCGCGGTCGTGGGCTCCTACAGCCAGCACAGCCGTGCGTTCCTCGCCCCGCTGGAGAGCGCGGGCATCCCCTACATCGGCGGCTTCGGCGTCACCGACGACGAGTTCACCAGCCCCATCTCCTACCCCGTCAACGGCGGACAGGGCGTCCTCCTGGCGGGCCTGGGCGAGCAGCTCGGCAAGAGCTGCGGCCCCGTCTCCCTCATACGCCCCGACACCATCGCCGGTGACGAGCTGCCCGTGCTGCTCGACTCCGGCCTGAAGGCCCTGGGCCACCCGGAGGCCGCGGACCAGAAGGCGGCCGAGGACGCCACCGAGTACTCCCTGCCGACCCGGCTCGCGCTCGAGCACGCGACCTCCGACCCGACCCGGCAGGGCTGTGTGGTCCCCGCGCTCGGTGACCGCACGAACACCTTCATGGACTCCTTCCGGCGCGATGCCGAGGACTACCGGAAGGTGCACACCGGTACCGTCATCGGCAACATCGACCAGTCGCTGATCGACGCCACCGGCGGCAAGTCGGGCCCCTACGAGGGGTCGTACGTCACCGGCTGGTACCCCACCGCCGACGACGCGCGCTGGAACCCGATGCGCGCGGTGATCAAGGAGCAGGCCTTCGGCGACAACCGGATCGATCCCAGCGACGCCGGGGTGCAGACCACCTGGATCGCCTACACCGTGCTGAAGAAGGTCATCGAGGCCCTCGGCGCGGGCGAGGTCTCGCCGCTCACCCTCCGGCGCGAGCTCGACAACGGCCTCAAGGTCAACACGGGCGGGGTCACGCCGACCCTCGACTGGCGCTTCGACGCGGAGACCACGGTCGCCGCCTTCCCGCGCCTGGTCAACGCCGACGTCACCTTCCAGGTCATTCGCGGCGGTCAGCTCACCTCGCAGCGACGCGACTTCGTCGACATGGCGAAGACCCTGGCCACAGCGGAGCAGTAGCCGCCGGGCCGGAAGCGGGACCCCGCGCACGACGAAGCCCGGCCTCCTCACCGTTCGGCGAGGAGGCCGGGCTTTCGTTGCCTGCCGGGGCACCAGGTCAGAGCTGGGAGCGGGTCCGCTGCGTCAGGCCGTACTTGGACGCGATGGAGTTCCAGAGCTGCGCGGCCTTCTCCTTCTGGGCGGAGGCCGTACCGCTGGCCCGGTCGCCCGCCTGGGTCTGCCCGGTGGTACGCGCCTGGCCCTTGCGGCAGCCCTTCTTGTCGTTGGCGACCTGGTCGGCCCAGGCCGCGTAGTGACTGTCGGCCGAGGCGGAGGCCTTCCAGCCGCTGTTGAGGGCGGCGGTCAGCTCGTCGTGGTTCGGCAGCTTGTCGACCGCGAGGCCGGAGAGCCGGGTGACCAGTTCCCCGCGCTGCTTGGCCGCGTTCCGCAGATCGACGGCCGCCTGGCCGAGGTTGTCGCACGCCTTCACGTTCGCCACGGCGTTGATCACCGAGCCGCGGCTGCTGGTGCTGTCCGCGAGGAGCTTGTCCAGTTCGACGGCCTGCGCCTTCACCGCGTCACCGGCGGGCGCCGACGAACCCGCCGTCGCGGGCGCGGTCGCGGCCACCGTCTTGCCGGTGTCGTCCTTGCCGTCGTCGCTGCCGCCGCCTCCGCTGAGCAGGGCGCCGGCGCCGACACCGAGCACGATGATGCCGATGCCGACGGCCGCGATCACCGGGACGCGCGAGCCGCTGCGGCCACCGCCGCCGCCTCCGTCACCGGCGGCGGGGCCGCCACGCCGTCCGCCCGCCCGGCCGCCGGGGGCACCCGGCGCCGGCTGGGCTCCGTACATGTCACCCGCGCCGTACGGGGCCTGTGGGGCGCCCGCGTCGATACGGGGCAGCATCTGCGTCGCCCCGGCCACCTCCGGCTCGCTGCGGAAGAGACTGTCGAACTCCGCCGGGGGCTGCCGCTCCTCGGGCGTGCCGGAGGGCATCCCGAAGGACCCTGACGGCTGCGCGGGCACGGGCGGGATGTACTGCGTGGCGTCGGCGTCCGAACCGGCGCCGCCCTGCGCCGGCTGCCCCAGGTACTGCGGCGCGCCGGTGTGGATCTCCGGCGGCAGAGCGCCCGGCCCCACCGGCGGGATGAACTGGGTGGCGCCCTCGTCCGGCGCGGCGGCGACCGGCGGGATGAACTGCGTCGCCCCCTCGTCACCACCCGGGGCAGCCGGTATGTACGGAATGTACTGAGTGGCGCCGTCCTCGCCGCCGGCCGGGAGCCGAGCCCCGGGGCCGGCGTGCCCGCCCTGCTGCTCCTGGGCCCCGTAGGAGCCGTAGCCGTCGTATCCGGCGGCGGCGTGCGAGCCGTGCGCCCCCGGCGCATAGCCGCTCTGGGCGCCGTAGCCCGAGGACGGCGCGCTCTCGGGCGGCAGCGGTGCGGAGCCGGATCCCGGCGCGCCGAAGCCCTGCGCCTGCTGTGCGCCGTGCGGGTCCGCCGCCGGCCAGCCCTGGGAATCGGAGGGCGCGGAGGCACCCCACGACGGAGCGGCGTTCGCGGGCGCACCCCAGCCGTCGGCGGACTGCGGAGCCGGGGCGGCCGACTGGTCGGGGCCCCACTGCCCACCCCAGGCCGGGCCACTGGCCGGGGTCACACGGTCGCCCGTCGTGCCCGGCAGCATCGGCTCGCTACCGTCGGAGGGCAGCACGATGCCTTCGCGCGCGGGCCGCGCCGAGGGCTCCTCGCCCTGTCCACTCTGCGTCACCGGGACTCCTACGAATGGGGGACCTTCGGAATCATCGGCTCACGCTACCGGGTCCCCACAACCCGGTGCTACGCAGCACCTGCGGTGACCGCGGCACCTTGTGACACGGGTAACGAAACCGCCCCCGAATGCGCTGTATCTCACTCCTCTCCCTCACGGCGTCCTCGTTTTCCCGGCGTTCACTCCCGTACGGGCCATATGTTCATGAGCGCGGGGCCGGAGGGCGCGGAAGCGAAATGATCACACCCCGTACCGGCGGCCGCCGCACGACGTTCCCCGGGCTCCCGGTCCGGTCCCGGGTCCTGAGCCGGATCGCACACACCCCCGCGCGCGGACCGCGGTCCGGCCGCACCGGACGCCACACCCTCAACTCAGGCTCCCGAAACCCCTCTCATCCCCGAAGTCCCCCAGGACTCTCAGATCTCCCAGGCCCCCCAGGCCCCGAGGTTCCCTAGGTCCCCAGGTCCCCAGGTCCCCAGGTCCCCAGGTCCCCGACGTACGGTCACGCCGCCGCCTGCAGCTCCATGCGCGCCCCGAACTCCCGCACCACGGCCTCGTCCTGGAACGGCTCCAGGCGCTGCTGAAGGTCCTCCAGGTACTCGGCGCCGCGGTTGGAGCGGAGCGTGCCGAGGAGTTCGACGGCGCGCAGACCGGTGTGACAGGCCTGCTCCACCTCGCGCTGCTGGACCTGTGCCGTGGCCAGCAGGACATAGCCGATGGCCCGGCGGCGGGCACGCGACTCGGGATGACCGGCCAGGGACTCCTCGGCGCATCGCGCGGCCGCCTCGGCCTGGCCGAGGTCCCGGTGGCAGTGGGCCAGCTCGTCGGCCAGATAGGCCTCGTCGAAGTGCGCGATCCACGTCGGGTCGTCCCCGGAGGCCGCGTCCGCGTTCTCCAGCGCCGTGACGGCCCGCCCGGACGCCACCTGCGCGGCGCGCGCGTCACCCATCAGCGCGTGCCCCCGCGCCTCGGCGGCGAGGAACATCGACTCCGCCCGCGGTGTCACCCGCCCGCGCGCACCCTCCTGGGCCGCGCGCGCCAACTGCGCGATCTCGCGCGGGTTGCCGAGCTGGGCCGCCAGGTGGCTCATGGACGCGGCGAGGACATAGCCGCCGTAACCGCGGTCACCGGCCGCCTGCGCGAGCCGCAGCGCCTGGATGTAGTAGCGCTGGGCGAGCCCCGGCTGGCCGGTGTCGATGGCCATGTAGCCGGCGAGTTCCGTCAACCGGGAGACAGCCGCGAACAGTTCGCGTCCGACCGCCTCACGGTAGGAGCCGGCGAGCAGCCCGGAGACCACGCTGTTCAGGTAGTGCACGACGACCGGGCGCACATGGCCGCTGCCGTACTGGTGGTCCAGGCCGACGAGGGCCTGGGTCATCGCGCGGACCGCCGCCACGTCCGAGAGCCCGACGCGCGGACCCGCGGACCGGGCCACCTGCGAGTCCGGCGACGAGATCAGCCAGTCACGGCTGGGCTCGACGAGCGCGGAGGCGGCGACGGACGAGCCGGACAGGAAGTCCCGGCGGCCCACGTCGCTGCGCCACAGCTCGCAGACCTGCTCGATGGCGCCCAGTATCGTCGGCGAGAACTGGAGACCGACACCGGAGGCCAGGTTCTTGCCGTTGGCCATGCCGATCTCGTCGATCGTGACCGTCCTGCCGAGCTTGCGGCCGAGCGCCTCGGCGATGATCGCCGGAGCCCGTCCCCGGGGCTGCTGACCGCGCAGCCAGCGCGCGACGGACGTCTTGTCGTAGCGCAGATCGAGTCCGTGCTCCGCCCCGCACATGTTGACCCGGCGGGCCAGCCCGGCGTTCGAGCAGCCCGCTTCCTGGATGAGCGCCTGGAGCCGTTCGTTCGGCTGCCTGGCGATGAGAGGCCTTGCGGCCATGGCGTACCCCCTGTGGCTGCGGTGCCTGCCCACGCACCGAGTTGATGTGTCCTCACCGGCCGGTCGCACCGAAGGAAGCCGGCCACGAAGATCAATGCCCCGTAGACATGCCGAAGATGCGAGACATGTGAGGATTGCCGGGGTAAGGAAGGTCGCCCGGCCCCACCCCTGATTACCCGCTACCGGCTGCCGCTGCCCTCGCGCGCCCCCACACGTGCACCCATGCGCCCCAGGCGGGGAAACGATGCTCCTCCCCCGTGCGCGTGTCCCCCGTAACCCGGAGTGGACGCGGGAGTTGGGATCCACGTGGAAGAGACCATCGCAGGCACCGAGTCCGCACAGATCCCCCAGCAGCGTGGCGAATCGCTGCGGGACGCCGCCGTGCGCTATGCCGAGGAACGCCACTGGGACGTGTTCCCCGGCACCTGGCTGGAAGCGGCCGGCGGGGTGCAGCTCTGCTCCTGCGGCGAACCCGCCTGTGCCGTGCCCGGCGCGCATCCGGCGCGCGAGGACTGGGCGAACCTGGCCACGGGCAGCGCGACGGTCGCGGGGCGGCTCTGGTCGATGCGGCCGACGGCGTCGATCCTGCTGCCCACGGGGCGTACGTTCGACACGATCGACGTGCCCGAGACCGCCGGGTTCCTGGCGCTGGCCCGTATGCGGCGGATGGGGCTCACCCTCGGGCCGGTGACGTGCACCCCGGACCGTCGCATGCACTTCTTCGTGCTCCCCGGAGCCGCGGCGAAGATCCCCGGCCTGGTACGGGCACTGGGCTGGCCGCCCGCCTCGCTCGATCTGACCACGCTCGGCGAGGGAGCCTATGTGGCCGCGCCGCCGACCCGGGTCGGATCCCGGGGCGCCGTGCAGTGGGCCTGCCGGCCGACACCCGCGAACCGCTGGCTGCCGGACGCGGAGGAGCTGGTCTCGCCGCTGGCCTACGCCTGCGGACGCGACCGCGACCGGTAGGGCCGACGGAGGCCGGCAGGGGCCGGCAGGGGCCGGCGGAGGCCCGCCGGGACCGGTAGATCGACTGAGACCCGGCGGAGACGGGTGGCGGGCGGCCGGGGGCGCTTAGGGTGCCTGTATGAGCGAGGGAGCGAAGGACGGCGGCGTGCCCGCCGTACGTGTGCGGGGGCTCTGGAAGCGGTTCGGCGAGCAGGTCGCCGTGGCCGGGATCGATCTGGAGCTTCCCGCGGGGCAGTTCATCGGGCTCGTCGGGCCGAACGGGGCCGGCAAGACCACCACCCTCTCGATGGTGACCGGGCTGCTCAGGCCCGATCACGGCACCGTCGAGGTCGTCGGTCACGACGTCTGGCGCGACCCGGCGGAGGTGAAGGCCCGGATCGGCGTACTGCCCGAGGGACTCCGGCTCTTCGAGCGGCTCTCCGGACGCGAACTGCTCGGGTACACCGGCCGGTTGCGGGGCCTGCCCGGCGCCGAGGTCGACAAGCGTGCCACCCAGCTCCTCGACGTCCTCGACCTCGCGGGCGCCCAGCACAAACTGGTCGTCGACTACTCGACCGGCATGCGCAAGAAGATCGGTCTGGCCTGCGCTCTCCTGCACAACCCCGAAGTCCTCTTCCTGGACGAGCCCTTCGAGGGCGTGGACCCGGTCTCCGCGCAGACCATCCGGGGCGTCCTGGAGCGGTACACCGCGTCCGGTGCCACCGTCGTCTTCTCCTCCCATGTGATGGAGCTGGTCGAGTCGCTGTGCGACTGGGTCGCCGTCATGGCCGCCGGACGCATCCGCGCACACGGTCCGCTCGCGGAGGTGCGTGGCAGCGCCCCCTCCCTCCAGCAGGCCTTCCTGGAGCTGGTCGGCGCCCACGGCCGCGGCACCACGGCCGACCTGGACTGGCTGGGCGGCGGGGCTCCCCGGTGAGCGCCGGCACCGGCGTCTCCGCCGCGTCGATCACCCCCGTCGTCGTACGCCTGAAGCTGTCGCTCCTGCGCAACGGCCTGCGGCAGTCCGCCGGGCGGCGGGCCGCGTTCATCGCGTCCACGGTGCTCGTGCTGCTCTTCGCCGTGCTCCAGCTGCTCGGCCTGATCGCGCTGCGCGGCAACGCGCACGCCACCGCCGTCGGCGTGCTGCTCGTGGCGGTCCTGGCGCTCGGCTGGGCCGTGATGCCGCTGTTCTTCCCCGGCGGCGACGAGACGCTCGATCCGACACGGCTGGTGATGCTGCCGCTGCGGCCGCGGCCCCTCGTCCGGGCGCTGCTGGCCGCCTCGCTCGTCGGCATCGGGCCGCTCTTCACGTTCTGCCTGCTGCTCGGTTCGGTGATCTCGGTCGCCCACGGCGCGGCGGCGTACGCGACGGCGGTGGCCGCCCTCGTGCTGGCCCTGCTGGTCTGTGTGGCCCTCGCGCGGGCCGTCGCGGCCGCCAACATCCGGCTGCTGTCCAGCCGCAAGGGACGCGATCTGGCGGTGCTCAGCGGACTGGTCGTCGCGGTCGGCGCCCAGCTGGTGAACTTCGGCGCCCAGCGGCTCGGTTCGGCGGGCGGGCTGTCGGAGCTGGACCCGGTGACGGACGTGCTGCGCTGGATCCCGCCCGCGTCGGCGATCGGCGCCGTGGATTCGGTGAGCGACGGGTCGTACGGGGCCGGGATCCTCCAGCTCGCGCTGTGCGTGGCCGCCCTGGCGGGGCTGCTGGCGCTCTGGTCCCGTCATCTGACCCGGCTGATGACCTCGCCCGACGGGTCGACGCTCCAGGCCGCGGAGCCCGTGGGCCGCGAGCGCGGCTCGTCGGGGCTCGCGCGGCTGCTTCCGGCCGGGCGCACCGGCACGGTCATGGAGCGGAGCCTGCGGTACGTGTGGCGCGATCCGAAGACCAAGGCGGCCTGGGTGACCTCGCTGGCCATCGGGCTGATCGTGCCGGTGTTCAACGCGCTCCAGGGCACCGGCTCGGTCTACTTCGCGTGCTTCGCGGCCGGGATGCTCGGGATCCAGATGTACAACCAGTTCGGGCAGGACACGTCCGCGTTCTGGATGGTGGCCCTGACCATCTCCTCGACCCGTGACGCGTACGTCGAACTGCGCGGGCGGGCGCTGGCCCTGCTGTTGATCACCCTGCCGTACGCGACGCTCGTGACCACGGTGACGACCGGGCTGCTCGGGGCGTGGGAGAAGCTGCCCGAAGTCCTCGGTCTCTCCTTCGCGTTGCTCGGCGCGATGCTGGCGACCGGCGCGTGGTCCTCGGCCCGCTTCCCGTACTCGATCCCCCAGGAGGGCTACAAGAACGTGGCCCCCGGTCAGGCCGGTCTCGCCTGGATCGCCATCTTCGGCGGCCTGATCTCGGCCGCCCTGCTCGCGTCCCCCGTCATCGCCCTGACGATCTGGCTGAACGTGAGCGCCGACGGCGACGGCTGGACCTGGCTCCTGCTGCCCCTGGGCGCCGTCTACGGGGCGCTGATCACGCTGCTGGGGCTCCGGCTCGCGGCGCCCCGGACGGCGGGGCGGCTGCCGGAGATCCTGGCGGCGGTCAGCAAGGGGTGAACGCGCGCCGTTCCAGGAGGGCGGCGCGCGAGGCGATCCGGGGGGCGCCGCGCGAGGCGCCGCTCACTCCTTCGCGGGTCGGTGCGCGTCTCCCTGAAAGGTGAGCTGAGCGGCCGAGACAGCGCACCGCACCGCAAGGCTATTGGGCACAGCTTGTGAACCAACCGTGAAGATCCCATGGACCTTCGTGATCATCTCGTGACGCGTCCGGGTGGCGGCGGCCCTAGGGTCCGGTGAGCACTCCGTCCAGAAACGGCTCGATCGCGGCGCGCCACGCCTCGGGCTGGTCGTAGTGCACGAGGTGGCCGGCGTCGGCGACCTCGGCGTACTGGCCGCGCGGCAGGACCCGGACCATCTCCTGGGACTCGGCCCGGCCGAGCTCGCCGTCGAGGCCGCGTACGACCAGGGCGGGGCACCGGACCTGGGTGAGCTCTTCCCAGTGGGCGTCGTACACCCATGTCTGGCGGGACTTGAGCATCTGTTCCGGTTCGAAGACGGGGCGCCAGCCGTCGGGGGACTCGTGCATCACCTCGGCGTAGAACTCGCCGCGGGAGGGATTGCGGCGCTCCACCCAGGGGTCGTCCTCGCCGAACCACTTCCGTACGTCGGCGAGTGTGGCGAAGGGGACGGGCCAGGCCTGGAACCAGTCCTCCCACTCGCGCTGGGAGGCGGCGCCGAGCGCCGAGGCCCGCATGTCGCAGATGATCAGGGCGCGGACGAGATCGGGGCGCTTGGCGGCGAGCTGCCAGCCGGTCAGCGCGCCCATCGCGTGGCCGACGACGACGGCCGGTCCGAGACCGAGCTGGTCGAGGGCGGCTTCGGCGTCCTCGACGTAGGCCTCACGGGTGTACTCGGCCTCCGGGGCCTTGTCGCTCTGGCCGTGACCGCGCTGGTCGAGGGCGACGGCGCGGTGCCGCTCGGAGAGCCAGCGGGCGGTGGACGCCCAGTGCGAGGCGCGGCCCATGAGGCCGTGCAGTAACAGCACGCCGGGCGCCTTCGGCTGCTCGTTCTTGGGAGGATCGGCGAACTCCCAGGCGGCCAGGCGTACACCGCCCGCTCCCGTCACGTCGATGCGCCGCACCATCGGTAATGGCACCCCCCTGGCTCGCTCGGACCTCATTCCACCTCATCGTCACGTTATCGAATGGGGATTCGAAAATGACCTTTCCGGCCGCAACACCCCTCGTTCGAGTGACCGCCCACAAGGATTGACCGCCGTCGCCCGGGGGAGATCTTCTGCGGGAGGCGGACCGCTCGGGGAAAACGGTCCGAAGGGAATGACCCTGGGAGCTCGGGGCTCCGGGTCAGCACAGGGGGAGGACAGGCCCCGGCGCCGAACGGCGCCGGGGCCCTCTCCACATCTACGGCACATCCTTACGCCCCCTCCCCGACCGTGCACGATCGCTCTCGGACACGGTCAAGAGCCCTCAGGTCATATGCCTCACGCGACAGCCTTGCACGCAAACGGTCCCGGCGCTGCGATTCCACACACTGAATCTTCGTTTCGAGAAGGTCGCGGAACCATCACAACTGCCCCTGCTGTCACAGCAGTTGACACGCCCGTGGCAGTACGGGCCGGGTGCGTCCCACGGTGTCCGGCGTGCTCCCGGACGCCGACGTGGAGGTCAGCGACTGCCGGCCCCTCGGTCGGCGCCCGGGAACTGCCCCTCGCGGGTACCGGAAGCGCGGGTGGAACAAGGCCGGAATCCGGAACCGGAAATACCGGAGTCGCGGATACCGGAAGTACGGCCGCCGGTGGCACGGCCGCCGGTGAGCCCGCCGACCGTGTCAGCGCTTGGCGACGAACACATGAGAGGCAACGTCCGCCTCCAGCTCCGCGGCCTCGCCGCCGCTGCCGACGAGGACGCCGCCGGCCGACTCGGTCACGCTGACCACGGAACCGGGCTGCACGCCCGCCCGCCGCAGCGTGTACATCAGCTGGGCGTCCGTCTGGATCGGCTCCCCGATCCGCCGGACGACCACGGTCTTGCCGTCCACACCCGGGTCCAGTTCGGACAGCGAGACCATGCCCTCGTCCAGGAACGGGTCCGCGCCGTCCTTCTCGCCCAGCTCCTCCAGGCCCGGGATCGGGTTTCCGTACGGCGACTCGGTCGGGTGGCGCAGCAGTTCCAGCACGCGCCGCTCCACCGCCTCGCTCATCACGTGCTCCCAGCGGCAGGCCTCCGCGTGCACCTGCTCCCACTCCAGGCCGATGACGTCGACGAGCAGACACTCGGCCAGGCGGTGCTTGCGCATGACGCGGGTCGCCAGCCGCCGCCCTTCGTCCGTGAGTTCCAGATGCCGGTCGCTCGCCACCGCCACCAGACCGTCGCGCTCCATCCGCGCCACCGTCTGACTCACCGTCGGGCCGCTCTGGTCGAGCCGCTCCGCGATCCGGGCGCGCATGGGGACAACGCCTTCCTCCTCCAGCTCGAGGATGGTGCGGAGATACATCTCCGTGGTGTCGATCAGTCCGGACATTCGTGTGCCCCTCGATTAGCTCTGCCGGAGACTCGATGGCCCACCGGCGTGTGCGCTGGCCCTGGACTCAATTCTGACGCATAGCACCGACAACCGTGCCTCGCCCGCGAAACCGCTTGGCGGCGATCACCCCCGCGATCCCCGCGGGCACGGCACCCGGCCGGCCCGCGGGGACCCTCCCCGCCGTGATCGGGGCGCCCCCGGAAGCCGTATTGACAGGGCAGTGGTCCAGACCGCAACGTGATCCGCGACACCGGGGAGTACGGCCGCGCCGGGCGACCGGTTCAGCCGTCCGCCCGCCCTGCGCCGACCCGGCGCCGACGAGACGTCCAAGCCGACGAGAGTTCTAAGGGGCTTCGCCGATGAGCGACAGCATGCTTGCCGGGCAGTTCTTCGACGCCGCGATCGGCCTGCTGCGGCAGGTACGGGACGAGGACGCCGGGGAGATCGAGGCGGCCGGGAGCCTGATCGCGGACACCGTGGTGGACGGCGGCCGGCTCTTCGCCTTCGGCGCCGGTCACTCCTCGCTCGCCGCGCAGGACATCGTCTACCGCGCGGGCGGCCTCGCCCTGATGAACCTGCTCGCCGTACCGGGAGTGGTGGGCGTCGACGTCATGCCCGCGACCCTGGGCTCCGCCCTGGAGCGCGTCGACGGTCTGGCGAGCGCGGTCCTGGACTGCAGCCCGCTGCGCTCCGGCGACCTGCTGGTGATCATCTCGCTGTCCGGCCGCAACGCGCTCCCCGTGGAGATGGCGATGAACGCCCGTGCCCTGGGGGTGAAGGTCATCGGCGTCACCTCCGTCGCCTACGCCACCGAGACGACGTCACGGCACGTGTCGGGCACCTACCTCAAGGACCACTGCGACGTCGTCCTCGACTCGCGGATCCCCGTCGGCGACGCGGAGCTGACCCTGGACTCCATCGAGGCACCCTTCGCCCCCGCCTCGACCGTCGTCACCTCGGCCCTCCTCCAGGCCGTCATGGCCACCGCGGCCGGCGCCCTCGCGGACCGCGGCATCGAACCGCCCCTGCTGCGCTCGGGCAACGTCGACGGCGGCCACGAGTGGAACGGACGGGTCATGACGGAGTACGGGGACCGGATCTTCTACCGGCGCTGAGGAGCCGGATGCCCGGGGGACAGGCCTGCCCCGGGGCGCGCCCCACGGCGTCCTCAGGACTTTCCCGCCAGCTCCTCCAGGTCCAGGGCCGCGGCGATCCGTACGGCCACGTCCTCCGCGTACATCGCGTCCGCGCGCTCGAACCGGCTGCGGCCCGCGCTCCGCAGGAACGTCACGACCCCCAGCGTCCGCCCGCGGCTGCGCAGCACCGCGCACAGGGCGTGCACGGAGTCCCGCGGCCACTGCCGGGCGAGAGCCCAGTCGCGCGCCTGCTCGGCGTCGGCGGCGGCCGCGTCGGCCCGTACCGAACCGGCGCGGTCCACGCACTGGAGCGCGGGGTGCCCCTCCCCGTAGCGCAGAGGCAGTCCGGCCTTCCCCGTGATGTGGCTCGGCCCGGGTGCCCCGGCGGGCGTGGCGACCGTCCGTACGAGCATTACGGGCCCCTCCCCGTCCGCCCGGCGGCCTCCGGCCACCCGGTCGACCAGGGCGTGGTCGGCGAAGCCGGCGAGGGCGAAGTCGAGGTGGACGGCGGCGGCCTCGCCCGGGTTCTCGCACTCGGCCGCGGCCCGCGCGGCGCGATGGAGCTGGTTGGCGCGGAAGCGCAGCAGCGCCGCCTCCTGCTCGGTCTGCTTGGCCTCGGTCACGTCCTGGAAGAGCCAGCCGACACCGAGCGGCACGGGTTCCTCCGCGAGCGGCGAGGCGAGCCGCACGAAGCCGCTGAGCCAGCACCGCCGCTTCTCGCCCTCCGGCGTGCGCAGGCCGACCCACATCTCCGCGGGGGCCGGCGGCGCGCCCTCGGACAGGACGTGGGTGAGGGCGCTCTCCAGTTCCTCGACGCCCCGGGAGAGCAGGTCCCCCAGGGGTCGGCCGAGGACGGAACTGCGTCCGGTCCCGAGGGCCTGCGCGGCGTGCGCGTTGACCACGGCGGGCCGCAGGTCCGCGTCGACCAGCACCACGCCCCAGCCGGCGTCCTCGAAGAGCGCCTCGCTCAGGGCGATGGACCGTTCGAGGTCGATCTGGGTATGCACCTCGCTGAAGGCGCAGTACACCCCGGCGGGCTTGCCCTCCGGGCCGCGGACGGCGGCGGACTGGGTGCGGACGAGCACCCTGCCGCCCTCCTTGGTGAGGAGCGCGAACTCGTGCACCTGGCGGCCGGGCGCCTCCATGGCGGACATCAGCCGGCCCTCGACCTCTTCGGCGTCCGCGGTCCGCACGGCCCAGCCGGCGAATCCGCGCCGCCCCACGGCCTCGGCCGCCGTCCACCCGAGAATGCGCTCGGCCTCGCGGTTCCAGTGGGTGAGGACCCCCTCGGCGTCGAAGGCGCACAGGGCGGCGTCCATGCCGTCCAACAGCGCGGCAAGCAGATCGGAGCCGTCCGGCTCGGGCTCGTCCGGCCCCAGCTCGTCCGTGGTCCCACTACGCCGGGAAGCACTCACCTGGACCCCCTGCAGGCTGCGTCCGTGTGTACGGCGCGACAGTTCGCTCACTCGTCTCCATTCAACTCGAACGTGACCCAGCCCACACCTCGTTCCCCGAAGATGGGGGAAATCGATGTACGCCGGATTTCCGCACCTCCCGCCCCAGGAGTCCCGGTCCCTCGCCTCCCGCCCCAGGAGCCCCGGCCCCGCGCCTCCCGCCCCAGGAGCCCGGTCCCACGCTTCCCGATAAATCGCTTGAGACTCCCGGGAGGCCTTCCTAGAGTGGTTCTCACGTAGGAGAGGAGGTGGTTCGGCTCATGACGGAAATCCGGACATACGAGGTGGCTGCGGGCTAGCGGCCCGTTGTCGGACTCGGTTCGGCGCCGGACCAGCGTGTGTGATGTGCGCGCAGCCGGCCCAATCCACGCAGTCACCCGACCCGTGAGCTCGCCGGTGCGTCCGGCCGGCCCCGTCGCCGCGAGGCGGAGGGACCAGAGCTCACGGGTCGTCTGCGTTTTCGGCCCGTGCCCGCCTCCGGACGGACCTCCGAGTGATCGCGGACCGTCGAGTGACCCAGGTCACAGGTGGTTCGCGCGGAGAGCAGTACTCTGTGGCCATGCTTCCGATGCTCGTCCGACGCCGCCACGTGGATTTCGTGCGCGTCACGAGCATGGGCTGTCGGCGCTCAGCCTGACCCAGCCCCTTTCGCACGGCTTCTCCCCTTCACCCGGCACCCGTGGCCCCCGCCCCACCCCCGGCGGCCGCCCCGGGCACCCGTAGACCTCGCGGACGCACCTCATGACGACGAACACGTCTTCCACGTTCTCCACGCCTGCCCCGAACGGGCGGACGGTCCCCTCGTACCAGCAGCTTCCGATCATCGACCTCTCGGCGGCCGGCCGCGGCCCCCAGGCACGGGCGCTGCTGCACGCGCAGTTGCACAGCGCCGCCCACGACGTGGGCTTCTTCCAGCTCATCGGGCACGGAGTGACCGAGGCCGAGACCGGTGCGCTGCTGCGGGCCATGCACCGGTTCTTCGCGCTCCCCGAGGCCGACCGGCTGGCCCTGGACAACGTCGGCTCACCGCACTTCCGCGGGTACACGCGGACGGGCGACGAGCGCACCGGCGGCAGCCGGGACTGGCGGGACCAGCTCGACATAGGCGCCGAACGGCCCGCGCGGACGCCCCGCCCCGGTGAGCCCGCGTACTGGTGGCTCCAGGGACCGAACCAGTGGCCGGCCGCGCTGCCGGAGCTGCGGACGGCCGCGCTGACCTGGATGGAACGGCTGAGCGAGGTCGCGGCCCGGCTGCTGCGCGAGCTGCTGACCGCCATCGGGGCTCCCGCCGGCTTCTACGACCCGATCTTCGGCGAGCGGGCGCATCCGCACCTGAAGCTGGTGCGCTATCCGGGCAGCGCGGGCGACGGAGCCGATCAGGGCGTGGGCGCGCACAAGGACTACGGATTCCTGACGCTGCTGCTCCAGGACCGGGTCGGCGGGCTCCAGGTGCAGCGCGAGGACGGCCGCTTCCACGACGTGCCGCCGCTGCCCGGTGCCTTCGTGGTCAACCTGGGCGAGCTGCTGGAGGTCGCCACGAACGGGTATCTCCTGGCGACCAACCACCGGGTGGTGAGCCCGGCCGGGGCCACCGAGCGGTTCTCGGTGCCGTTCTTCTACAACCCGCGCCTCGACGCCCGGATCGAGCCGCTGCCCTTCCCGTACGCCTCGGCCGCGCCCGGCGTCACCGACGACCCGTCGAACCCGCTGTTCGCCGAGTACGGCTTCAACGAGCTCAAGGGCAAGCTGCGGGCGCACCCGCTCGCCGCCGCCCGTCATCACGCGGAGCTGCTCGCTCCGGCGTGATGACCGGCGGCCCGCACGAGGTCAGTGGGCGATGCCCTCGTGCCCCTCGATGTCCCCGACGGTGCGCGAGCCGGGGCCCACGTAGCGCGCGGAGGGGCGCACCAGGCGGCCGGTGCGCTTCTGTTCCAGGATGTGCGCCGACCAGCCCGCGGTACGGGCGCACGTGAACATGGACGTGAACATGTGCGCCGGGATCTCGGCGAAGTCCAGGACGATGGCCGCCCAGAACTCGACGTTCGTCGCGAGGACACGGTCCGGGCGGCGGGCGTGGAGCTCGGCGAGGGCGGCCTTCTCCAGGGCTTCCGCGACCTCGTAGCGGGGGGCGCCCAGCTCGCGCGCGGTGCGGCGCAGCACCCGCGCGCGGGGGTCCTCGGCGCGGTACACGCGGTGGCCGAAGCCCATCAGGCGCTCGCCGTTGTCGAGGGCGTGGCGGACGTAGGCGTCGGCGTCCCCGGTGCGCTCGATCTCCTCGATCATGCCGAGGACGCGGGAGGGCGCGCCACCGTGCAGCGGGCCCGACATGGCTCCCACGGCCCCGGAGAGCGCCGCGGCGACGTCCGCGCCGGTCGAGGCGATCACGCGCGCGGTGAAGGTGGAGGCGTTCATGCCGTGCTCGGCGGCCGAGGTCCAGTAGGCGTCGACGGCGGCGACGTGCTTGGGGTCCGGCTCGCCGCGCCAGCGGATCATGAACCGTTCGACGACGGAGTGGGCCTTGTCGATCTCGCTCTGCGGGACCATCGGCAGGCCCTGGCCCCGGGCGGACTGGGCGACGTACGACAGGGCCATGACGGCGGCGCGGGCGAGGTCCTCGCGGGCCTGTTCCTCGTCGATGTCGAGGAGGGGTTTGAGGCCCCAGACGGGCGCGAGCATGGCGAGCGCGGACTGCACGTCGACGCGGATGTCACCGGAGTGGACGGGGATCGGGAACGGCTCGGCGGGCGGCAGACCGGGGTTGAAGGCTCCGTCGACGAGGAGTCCCCACACGTTGCCGAAGGAGACATGGCCGACGAGATCCTCGATGTCGACGCCCCGGTACCGAAGAGCGCCGCCCTCCTTATCCGGTTCGGCGATCTCCGTCTCGAACGCGACGACTCCTTCGAGTCCGGGTACGAAGTCGGACATCAGGCGGCTCCTCGTGATGTTTACGACGGATGGTGTTGTCGGGGTTTGGGTGACCCTGCGTCCCTGTGGGGGCGACGGTCGACGGTGAGGCGCTTCGCCGGCCGGTTCCACGGTCATCTGCGAAGACTCCCGAATGCTCTTCGGTCAGTCCCCGCCGACTCGCGGTCCGAAAGCGGTCATCCCGGTGATGCCCCGTACGGCTGGTCCTCCAACCGGAACGGCACCAGCACGATATCCCCGAGTGCCATCTTCCGGGAGGGTACGCGGCACTGAGTGCCACCGCGTGACGAAGCACACCTGCCCGCACACCCGCCCCGGAAGGGGGCCCCAATACGGCAGGATGAGACCGTGAACGATCGTTTCGCGGACGAATCCACTGCCGAGCCCCTCATCCAGGCCGCGGCCGAGGCCGCCGAGGCCGCGCACGAGGAGATCGCCGCCGATCCCGCCTCCATGCGGGCGCACTACCGCGCCGAGGGACTCGACGAGGGTGATCTCGCCGCGCACCCCATGGCGCAGTTCTCCCGCTGGTTCGAGCAGGCGGCCCAGGCCGCGGTGCACGGTTTCGTGCACGAGCCGAACGCGATGGTCGTCTCCACGGCGGACGCCGAGGGCCGGCCCAGCTCGCGCACGGTGCTGCTCAAGCAGTACGACGACCAGGGCTTCGTCTTCTACACGAACTACGACTCGCGCAAGGCCCACGAGCTGGCCCACAACCCGTACATCTCGCTGCTCTTCCCGTGGCACCCGATGGCCCGGCAGGTCATCGTCACCGGGACGGCACGGCGCACGGACCGGGAGGAGACCGCCGCGTACTTCCGCACCCGCCCGCACGGCTCCCAGCTCGGCGCCTGGGCGAGCACCCAGTCCGCGGTCATCTCCGGGCGCAGCGAGCTGGACGTCACGTACGCGGAGCTGGACGCCCGCTACCCGGAGGGCGAGCAGGTACCGGTACCGCCGCACTGGGGCGGTTTCCGGATCGCCCCGCAGACGGTCGAGTTCTGGCAGGGCCGCGAGAACCGTCTGCACGACCGGCTCCGCTACGTGGCCCGGTCCGACGGCGGCTGGCGGATCGAGCGGCTGAGCCCCTGACGGCGGCGCCGGGGCCGCTGCCCCAGCACCCGGACCGGCCGGACACGGCCGCGCGCCGCGGTCAGCCGAGTGTCTCCTCCACGATCGCCCCCCACTGCGCCACGACCCGCTCGCGGCGCCCGGTGTCGTCGGTGAGCAGGTTCGCGAGGCCCAGACCGCGCGCCATGTCGAGCAGGCCCTGCACCGTCTCGCGCACCCCGGGCCGGGACTCGTCCGCGCCCAGCAGGTCCACCGCGATGCGGTGGCTCTCGCGGCCGACGCGGCCCTCGAGCTCGGTCACCCGCGCACGGAGCTGGTCCTCGTTCGAGGCCGCGACCCACAGGTGGAGGGCGGCGCGGAACAGCGGCCCGGTGTAGAGGCCGACGAGGGCCTCGACGACGGCACACCGGTCGGCGGGGCCGTCGGGGAAGAGGTCGCGCAGTGCGCTGGAGCGCTCCTCGGCGACGTACTCGACGGCCGCCGTGAAGAGGTCCTCGCGGGTGGGGAAGTGGTGCTGGGCGGCACCCCGGGACACTCCGGCGCGCTCGGCGACGACGGAGACCGTGGAGCCCGCCCAGCCGTGTTCGGCGAGGCAGGCCACGGCGGCGGCCAGGAGCCGCTGCCGGGTGGCCCGGCTGCGGTCCTGTTTGGGGACGTGCGGAGTACGTGCCGCGTGTTCCGTCGCGCTCACACCACCCATGCGGGATCCCGTCGTTCGAGGAAGGCCGTCATCCCCTCGCGGGCCTGCGCGGAGGAGAACAGCCGGGCCGAGAGCGCGGTCAGGTCCGCCGCGTCCCGGTCGAAGGTCTCCAGCACCTTAGCCGTGAGCAGTGTCTTCGTCTCGGCGAGGGCTTCGGGGGCCGCCCGGCGCAGCCCGTCGAGAACGGGCGCGAGTACGGCGTCCACGTCGTCCCCGGCCGCCGTGAGGAGCCCGGTGCGGACCGCCTCGGCGGCGTCGAAGCGCTCCCCGGTGAGGTAGTAGCGGGCGAGTGCGCGCGGGTCGGTGCGGGGCAGCAGCGGGAGCGAGATGACGGCGGGCGCGACCCCGATCCGTACCTCGGTGAAGGCGAAGCTCGCCGCCTCGCCCGCCACCGCGATGTCACAGGCCCCGAGCAGGCCGAGGCCGCCCGCCCGGACGTGTCCGGCCACCCGGGCCACGACGGGCTTGCGCAGCTCGACGATCCCCCGGAGCAGGCCGACGAACGCGTCCGGGGGCGGGGGGTCGCGCAGGTCGGCGCCCGCGCAGAAGGTGTTCCCGGTGTGGGTCAGGACGACGGCGCGTACGTCGCCGTCCTTGCCGCAGCCGGTGAGCGCGTCGGCGAGCTCGCCCACGAGGACGGCCGACAGGGCGTTGCGGGTGGAGGGCGAGTCCAGGGTGAGCGTGGTGATGCCGCGCTCGTGTTCCGTGCGGACGACGGTCATGACAGGCCTCGCAGTTCGCGGCGCAGGATCTTCCCGGAGACCGCCCTCGGGATCGCGTCGATGAAGGTGACGACGCGGACCCGCTTGTACGGGGCGACGCGCTCGGCGACGTACAGCATGATCTCGTTCGCGGAGAGGCCGGCGGCCGAGGGCTGGCGCACCACGAAGGCGTGCGGGACCTCGTTGTTGTCCTCGTTGTAGGACCCGATGACGGCGGCGTCGGCGATGCCGGGGTGGGTGAGCAGCAGTGCCTCCAGTTCGGCGGGGGCGACCTGGAAGCCCTTGTACTTGATGAGTTCCTTGACGCGGTCCACGACGAACAGCCAGCCGTCCTCGTCCACCTGACCGACGTCGCCGGTGTGCAGCCAGCCGTCCGGGTCGATCATCGCGGCGGTCGCCTCGGGCCGGCCCAGATAGCCCTTCATGACCTGCGGTCCGCGGACGACGATCTCGCCGCGCTCGCCCACCCCGAGGTCCTTGTCCGGGTCGTCGAGGGAGACGATGCGCATCTCGGTGCCCGCGACGAGCTTGCCGACCGTTCCCGGGGGCGGGTTCTCGGCGTCGAGCGGGACGACGTGCGTGCCGGGCGACAGTTCGGTCATGCCGTAGGCCTGGCCCACCGGCGGAAGCCCGAGCCGGGCCGAGCAGGCGGCGGCCAGCGCGGCGTCCAGGGGCGCGGCCGAACAGACGATGTACTCCAGGGAGGACAGGTCGTACTCCGCGACGGCGGGGTGCTTGGCGAGCGCCAGGACGATCGGCGGTGCCACGTACAGGCCGGTGATGCGGTGTTCCTGGATGGCGCCGAGAAACGTGTCGAGATCGAAGCGGGGCAGCACGACCACGGTGGCGCCCTGCCGCAGGGGCGCGTTCATCAGGGCCGTCAGTCCGTAGATGTGGAAGAACGGCAGCACGGCGAGGATGCGGTCGCCCGGGTTCATCGGCATGGCCGGGGAGAGCTGGGCGAGGTTGGTGGCTATGGAGCGGTGGGTGAGCATCACGCCCTTGGGGACGCCCGTGGTGCCCGAGGAGTACGGGAGGGCCGCCACGTCCTCCACCGGGTCGATGTCGGCCTGCGGTTCGGGCGCGGTGCTGCCCAGCAGGTCGAGCATGGAGCGGTGGCCCTCCGCCTGGTCGCACACGAAGATCTCCCGTACGCCGCCCGCGAGTTCGGCGGCCCGGCGGGCCGTCTCCAGCAGGGGCGAGACGGTCACGATCCAGCGGGCCGAGGAGTCGCGCAGTTGCTTGGCGAACTCCTCCGGTGTGGCGAGCGGGTGCACCGTCGTGACCGAGGCGCCCGCGCGCGTGGCGCCGTAGAAGACGACGGGGAAGGCGATGGTGTTGGGGCTGTGCAGGGCGAGCACGTCGCCCTTGCGCAGTCCCGCCTCGGCGAGCGCGGCGGCCAGTCGCCGGTGGAACCGGTCGACCTGGGCGTAGGTGAGCGTGGTGCCGTCGACGCCGTCGACGAGCGCGGGTGTCTCGCCGCGCTCGGCGGCGCGGCCCAGCACGGCGTCGTGGATCGGTTCCTCGACGGCCGGGACATCTGCGTACTCGCTGCGGAACACGGTTCCTCCTAGAGCGCTCAGTACGACTTGGGCAGGCCCAGGGTCTGGTGGGAGACGTAGTTGAGAATCATCTCCCTGCTGACGGGCGCGATACGGGACACGCGCGCCGCCGTGATCAGGGAGGCGAGGCCGAACTCACGGGTGAGGCCGTTGCCGCCGAGGGTGTGCACCGCCTGGTCGACAGCCCGTACGCAGGCCTCCCCGGCCGCGTACTTGGCCATGTTGGCCGCCTCCCCCGCACCGACGTCGTCCCCCGCGTCGTACAGGTACGCGGCCTTCTGCATCATCAGACGGGCCAGTTCGAGCTCGATGTGGGCCTGCGCGAGAGGGTGGGCGATGGCCTGGTGGGCTCCGATCGGCGCCTTCCAGACGGTACGGTCACGTGCGTACTCCACGGCCCTGGCGAGGGCGAAACGGCCCATGCCGATGGCGAACGCGGCCGTCATCACCCGCTCCGGGTTGAGCCCGGCGAACAGTTGCAGCAGTCCCGCGTCCTCGTCGCCGACCAGCGCGTCGGCCGGCAGTCGCACCTCGTCCAGGGTGAGCTCGAACTGCTTCTCGGCGCTGGACAGTTCCATGTCGATCTGCCGCCGGCCGAAGCCCTCGGCGTCGCGCGGGACGATGAACAGACAGGGCTTGAGGCTGCCGGTCCGCGCGTCCTCCGTACGGCCCACGACGAGCGTCGCGTCGGCGATGTCGACGCCGGAGATGAACACCTTGCGGCCGGTCAGGACCCAGTCGGTGCCGTCGCGGCGGGCCGTGGTGGTGATGCGGTGCGAGTTGGAACCGGCGTCGGGCTCGGTGATGCCGAACGCCATGGTGCGGGTGCCGTCCGACAGGCCCGGCAGCCACGTGCGCTTCTGCTCCTCGGTGCCGAAGCGGGCGATGACCGTTCCGCAGATGGCGGGCGAGACCACGAGCATCAGCAGCGGACAGCCCGCGGCGCCCAACTCCTCCAGCACGATGGACAGTTCGGCGATGCCGCCGCCTCCGCCGCCGTACTCCTCCGGGAGGTTCACCCCGAGATAGCCGAGCTTGCCGGCCTCGGCCCACAGCTCGTCGGGGTGACCGCCTTCGGCGATGGCCTTGGTCATGTACGCACGGCCGTAGCGCTTGCCGAGAGCGGCGACCGCGGAACGGAGCGCCTTGTGTTCGTCGGTCTCTGTGACAGGGCTCATGAGGGCTCCTCGGTACGGAGAGTACGGAAAACGCGTCCTGTACGTAACTGTTCGAGCCCGCGCGGCACAGCCGCGCGGTGGTCCGTCCGGGCGCCCCGCGGCGGGGCGCCCGCTCACCGGGCGTCGTCCGCCGGCGCTTCCCCGGGCACCGCTTCCTCCCGCACGACGGCCAGCAGCGCGCCCACCTCCACCTGCTGTCCGACCACGGCGTGCAGGGCGGTGAGCGTGCCCGCCGCCGGCGCCGAGATCCTGTGCTCCATCTTCATCGCCTCCAGCCACAGCAGCGGCTCCCCCGCACGCACGGCGGCGCCCTCGGCGAGCCCCTCGGCCACCCGGACCACGGTGCCGGGCATCGGCGCGAGCAGCGACCCCGGGGCCCGGTCCGCGGCCGGATCCGGGAAGCGGGGGAGCTCGGTCAGCGCGGTGGCGTTCACGAAGACCTGGCCGTCGGCGTACCGCGTGACCTCGAACGTCCGCCGTACACCGGCCACTTCGAGGACGACCCGGCCCGCGTCGGCGTGCACCACGCGCACCCCGTCGGCCGCGAGCCCCTCGCGCGCGTGCCGGTAGGCGGCCTCGTGCTCCTCGCCGTGCATCCGGTAGCGCTTGGTCTGCGGCTGCGACGCCAGGTTCCGCCAGCCGCCGAACCGCGAACGCCCGTGCGCGTCGGCCAGGGCGGCGGCCAGCGGGGCGTACGGGTCCGGGGCGGGCTCGGTCAGCGCGGCGAGGTGACGGTCGTAGAACCCGGTGTCCATCCGGGCCCCGGCGAACTCCTCGTGGCGCAGCGACCGTACGAGCAGATCCCGGTTGGTGACCGGGCCGTGGACCGTGGCCCGCTCCAGCGCGCCGGCCAGTTTCCGCACGGCCTCCGCGCGGGTGGCGGCGTGCGCGACGACCTTCGCGAGCATCGGGTCGTAGTGGATGCCGACCGAGTCGCCGTCGGTGAACCCCGTGTCCAGCCGGACGCCGTCCGGGACGGCGATCCGGTGCAGGGTGCCCGTCTGCGGCGCCCAGGCGCCCGCCGGGTCCTCCGCGTACAGCCGGGCCTCCACCGCGTGGCCCCGCGCGGGCGGGGGCTCGCTCTCCAACCGCTCCCCCTCGGCGACCCGCAGTTGCAGGGCGACCAGGTCGACCCCGAACACCGCCTCCGTCACCGGGTGTTCGACCTGGAGCCGGGTGTTCATCTCCAGGAAGTGCGCGGTGCCGTCGGCGACCAGGAACTCGACCGTGCCGGCGCCGACGTAGTCCACGGCGCGGGCGGCGCGCACGGACAACGCGTAGAGCTCCCGGATGAGTTCGTCCCCGAGCCCTGGGGCCGGCGCCTCCTCGATCACCTTCTGGTGGCGGCGCTGGAGGGAGCAGTCACGGGTGCCCAGCGGCCAGACCGTGCCGTGCGCGTCGGCCAGGATCTGCACCTCGACGTGCCGGCCGCCCTCCACGTACGGCTCGACGAACACCTCCCCGTCACCGAAGGCGCTCAGCGCCTCCGCGCGGGCCGCCTCCAACTCGGCGTCCAGGTCCGCCAGTTCACGGACGATCCGCATCCCGCGGCCGCCGCCGCCCGAGGCGGCCTTGACCAGCACCGGCAGATCCCCGGCGGTGACCCGCTCCAGCGGTTCGAGCCCCATCAGCTTCTTGGCCCGCGTCTTGGACGCCATCGCCTCGATCGCCTCGGGAGACGGCCCGACCCACACCAGCCCCGCGTCGATCACCGCCCGCGCGAAATCGGCGTTCTCCGACAGGAACCCGTATCCCGGGTGCACCGCGTCCGCGCCCGCCTCCAGCGCGGCCCGCACGATCAGATCGCCCCGCAGATACGTCTCCGCGGGTGTCGCGCCCGGCAGCCGTACCGCGGCGTCCGCCTCGCGCGTGTGCAGGGCGTTCTCGTCGGCGTCCGAATACACCGCGACGGTGCGCACCCCGGCCTCACGGCAGGTGCGGAAGACCCGGCAGGCGATCTCGCCCCGGTTGGCGACCAGCAGACTCGAAATCACGTGATCCCTCACATCCGGAAGACGCCGAAGCCACCGCGCGCGCCCTCGAAGGGCGCCGTGTGGATCGCGGACAGGCACAGGCCGAGGACGGTGCGGGTGTCGCGCGGGTCGATGACCCCGTCGTCGTACAGCCGCCCGGACAGGAACATCGGCAGCGACTCGGACTCGATCTGCTGCTCCACCATGGCGCGCAGCGCCGCGTCGGCGTCGTCGTCGTACGGGTGCCCCTTCGCGGCGGCCGACTGCCGGGCGACGATCGACAGGACGCCCGCGAGCTGCTGGGGTCCCATCACGGCCGATTTGGCGCTGGGCCAGGCGAACAGGAACCTCGGGTCGTAGGCACGTCCGCACATCCCGTAGTGACCGGCTCCGTAGGAGGCGCCCATGAGCACCGACAGATGCGGGACCTTCGAGTTGCTCACCGCGTTGATCATCATCGCGCCGTGCTTGATGATGCCGCCCTGCTCGTACTCCCTGCCGACCATGTAGCCGGTGGTGTTGTGCAGGAAGAGCAGCGGGATGTCGCGCTGGTTGGCCAACTGGATGAACTGGGCGGCCTTCTGGGACTCGGCGCTGAACAACACGCCCTGGGCGTTGGCGAGAACGCCGACCGGGTAGCCGTGCAGGCTCGCCCAGCCGGTGGTCAGGCTCGTCCCGTACAGCGGCTTGAACTCGTCGAAGTCCGAGCCGTCGACGATCCGGGCGATCACCTCGCGCGGGTCGAACGGGTGCTTCAGATCCCCCGGGACGATCCCCAGGAGCTCGTCCTCGTCGTACTTGGGGGGCTCGGCGACGGCCGGATCGCCGTACGCCTTGCGGTGGTTCAGCCGGGCGACGACCCGGCGGGCCTGGCGGAGCGCGTCCCGCTCGTCGACGGCGAAGTAGTCCGCGAGGCCCGACACGCGGGCGTGCATCTCCGCGCCGCCCAGCGACTCGTCGTCACTCTCCTCGCCCGTGGCCATCTTCACCAGCGGCGGCCCGCCGAGGAAGACCTTCGCCTTCTCCTTGACCATGATCACGTGGTCGGACATTCCGGGGACGTACGCGCCTCCGGCCGTCGAGTTCCCGAAGACCACGGCCACCGTGGGGATCCCGGCCGCCGACAGCCGGGTGAGGTCGCGGAAGATCGCGCCCCCGGGGATGAAGATCTCCTTCTGCGAGGGCAGGTCGGCGCCGCCCGACTCGACCAGGCTGATGCAGGGCAGCCGGTTCGCGAGGGCGATGTCGTTCGCCCGCAGCGCCTTCTTCAGGCTCCAGGGGTTGCTGGCACCGCCGCGCACGGTCGGGTCGTTGGCGGTGATCAGGCACTCGACGCCCTCGACCACCCCGATGCCGGTGACCAGGGAGGCGCCGACGGCGTAGTCGCTGCCCCAGGCGGCCAGCGGGGACAGCTCCAGGAACGGGGTGTCCGGGTCGAGGAGCAGTTCGATGCGCTCGCGGGCGAGCAGCTTGCCGCGCTTGCGGTGCCGCTGGACGTACTTCTCCCCGCCGCCCGCGAGGGCCTTGGCGTGCTCGGTGTCGAGGTCGGCGAGCTTGGCGAGCATGGCCTCGCGGTTCGCCCGGTAGTCCGGGCCGCCCACGTCCAGGGCGGACGAAAGGACCGTCATAGCAGGACCTCCGGGATATCCAGGTGACGGGAGCGGAGCCATTCGCCGAGGGCCTTGGCCTGGGGGTCGAAACGGGCCTGGGAGGCGACGCCTTCGCCGAGGATCCCCTCGACCACGAAGTTGACGGCCCGCAGGTTCGGCAGGACGTGGCGGACGACGTTCAGCGGGCGGCTCTCCGGGATCAGCTCCCGGAAGCGGTCGGCCGTCAGTTCATGGGCGAGCCAGCGCCAGGCCTCGTCGCTGCGGGCCCAGACGCCGACGTTGGCGTTGCCGCCCTTGTCTCCGCTGCGGGCACCGGCGATCAGGCCGAGGGGGGCGCGGCGGGTGGGACCCGCGGGCAACGGTTCGGGCAGGGACGGTTCCTCGAGTGTCTCCAGTACGAGCGTGTCCTGGGCCGGGATCACCGAGAGACGGCTCCCGTCGTGGAGGACGGCCCTGTGGTCGACGGCGTCCTGGGGGACGTGCACATCCTCGAAGACCCCGTAGGGCGCGCCCTTCCCCGGTGGCGCCACCACATGGAAGCCGGGGTAACTGGCGAGCGCCAGCTCGATCGCGGCACCGCTCAGGGCGCGCCCCACGGTGGCCTGGTCGGGGTCGCGGACGACGAGCCGCAGCAGGGCGCTCGCCGTCTCCTCGGTGTCCGCGTCGGGCCGGTCGGTGCGCACCAGCTCCCACCGCACCTCCGCGGGCGGCGACTTGGCGAGCGCGTCGCTCATCTGCTCGCGCACCAGCGCGGCCTTGGCCTCGATGCCGAGTCCGGTCAGGACGAAGGTCACCTCGTTGCGGAAGCCGCCGAGCCTGTTGAGGCCGACCTTGAGGGTGGGGGGCGGGGCCTCGCCGCGCACGCCCTCGATCCGCACCCGGTCCGGGCCGTCCTGGCCGAGCCGCACGGTGTCCAGGCGGGCGGTGACGTCGGGTCCCGCGTACCGGGCGCCCCCGGTCTCGTACAGCAGCTGTGCGGTGACCGTGCCGACGTCCACGAACCCGCCGGTGCCGGGGTGCTTGGTGATGACGCAGCTTCCGTCCTCGTGGATCTCCGCGAGGGGGAAGCCGGGGCGGCGTACGTCGCCGTCGCCGAAGAAGGAGTAGTTGCCGCCGGTGGCCTGGGTGCCGCACTCCAGCACGTGCCCGGCGACGACGGCTCCGGCGAGCCGGTCGTGGTCCCCCGGCCGCCAGCCGAAGTGGGCGGCGGCGGGCCCGGTGACCAGCGCCGCGTCGGTCACCCGGCCGGTGACCACGATGTCCGCGCCCGCCGACAGGCACTCGGCGATGCCGAAGCCGCCGAGGTAGGCGTGGGCGGCGAGGCTGCCCGGGTAGCGGGCGGTGAGGTCGTCGCCCTCGACGTGGGCGACCCGCACCGGGATGCCGAGCCGGCCGGCCAGGGTCCGCACCGCGTCGGCGAGCCCGGCCGGATTGAGGCCGCCGGCGTTCGTCACGATCTTCACGGACCGCTCGTGCGCCAGGCCGAGACAGTCCTCCAGCTGGCGCAGGAAGGTACGGGCGTATCCGGCGGCGGGGTCCTTCAGCCGGTCCCGGCCCAGGATCAGCATGGTGAGCTCGGCGAGGTAGTCGCCGGTGAGGACGTCCAGCTCGCCGCCGGTGAGCATCTCGCGCAGGGCGTCGAAGCGGTCGCCGTAGAAGCCGGAGGCGTTTCCCACGCGCAGCGTCACTCCGCGTCCCCCTTCGGCGGGCGTCCGTCGCCGGGCGGGCCCGCGAAGGCCTGGGCGATGCCGAGCCAGCGGTCGGCGTCGGGACCCTCGGCGCGCACGTCGACATCGGCGCGGTGCGCCCGCTGGGTGACCAGCAGACAGAAGTCGAGTGCGGTGCCGGTGACGCGCTGGGGGGCGTCTTCGGGGCCGTAGGTCCAGGTGTCGCCGGAGGGGGCGAGGATCTCCACCCGGAACTCCTCGGCGGGCACGGCGAGCCCGCGCGCGGCGAAGGCGAAGTCCCGTGCGCGGACCCCGATGCGGACCACATGCCTGAGCCGGTCGGTGGGAGGACGGACCACACCCAGGGCGTCGGCGACGTCCTGGCCGTGGGCCCAGGTCTCCATGAGCCGGCCGGTGGCCATGGAGGCACCGGACATGGGCGGGCCGTACCAGGGGAAACGGGCGCCCGGAACGGACGCGCGCAGCGCCCGGTCCAGCGCGGCCCGCCCGGTGCGCCACCGCGCCAGCAGTTCGCCGGACGGGAGCCGGGCCCCCTCCTCGGCGCCCTCGTCCACGAACGTCGCGGGTGCCGCGAGGGCCTTCTCGACGAGGCCGTGGAAGGCGTCGGCGTCCGTGACGGAGAGGAGGGCGGAGTGGTCGGTCCAGGCGAGGTGGGCGATCTGATGGGCGACGGTCCAGCCGGCGGCGGGCGTCGCGAGGGCCCACCGGTCGGGGCTCAACCCGGCGACGAGCCGGTCGAGTTCTTCGCTTTCGTCACGCAGATCGTCGAACACGGGCGTCGGATCGGACATGGGGGGAGCATGTCAGCGCCCCCAGAAACAATCAAGCATGCTTGCATCAATTTATTTCCCGCGATCCGCCGCCGCCCCGTCACATCTCCCCTCCCCGGTCCGTCATACCGATGACGACGCGGACAGAGGAACACAGAGGGAGACATGAACATGAGCGAGGCCAAGAAGATCGCGGTGGCCGGGGCGACCGGGCGGCTCGGGCGGCATGTCGTGGACGTGCTGACGGAGCGCGGGCACACCGTCGTACCGATGTCCCGGGCCACCGGGGTCGACATCGTCACCGGCGCCGGGCTGGCCGAGGCGCTGGAGGGTGTGGACGTCGTGATCGACGCGTCCAGCACCCCCTCGCCCGACCGGCAGGTGGCGACGGAGTTCTTCACGGCGGCGGCCCGCAATCTCCACGAGGCCGGGCAGAAGGCGGGGGTCGGCCGGCTGGTGGTCGTCTCGATCATCGGCATCGACGCCTCGGTCGCCGGGTACAACGCGGCCAAACTGGAGCACGAGCGCGCGGTGCTGGCGGGACCGGTGCCGGTGCGGGTGCTGCGGGCGGCGCAGTTCCACGAGCTCGTGGAGCAGTTCACGCAGTGGGGGCGCCAGGGCGACACCGTCCACGTCCCGAGGATGCGGACCCGGCTCGTCGCGGCGCGGGCCGTGGCGGAGGCGCTGGTGGAGCTGGCGGAGGCCGAGGAGGCACCGGGGGCGCGGGCCCCGTTCCCGGAGGTGGCCGGTCCGCGCGAGGAGAGCCTGGAAGAGGCGGCGCGGCTGCTGATGGCCCGCCGGGACCCGGCCGTGAAGGTGGTCGCCGTGAGCGACCCGGACAACCCGGAGCGGGACCTGTTCGAGAACGGCGGTCTGCTCCCGGGGGCGGACGCCAGGCTCGCGGGCCCGGCGTTCGCGGAGTGGGTGGAGACGGCTTCCTGAGCCGGACACGCCCCGGGTGCCGCCGGGGCGCATCACGCCGGGGGCGCCGGGCGGGTGGGCGTCGGGGCGCCGGGTGGGCGTGGGCGTCGGGGGCGCCGCACCGCGAGGTCAGCGGCTCGCGCCGGGGCGCCCGGCCGTGACCGTACCGGAGGGGCGCAGACGAGTGGATGCCAGGGCCCGCCACGGGGTCCGGAGCACCCCGGCCCCCGTGGCGGCCGTGATGGGGCGCCGGGCCGGGTGGGGGTCAGGGCGCGCGGTGCCGCGAGGTCCAGGAGAGCGCGGCCGGCCGCCGGGACCGTGGACAGGGCCCGGTCAGGGCGCGTCGACCGGGACCGTCGCCTTCCCCCGGCCCACCTGGGTCCGCACCGCGCCCATGCTCGCGCCGATGACCAGGGCGATCGCGGCCGCCTGGGTCGTGGACAGGGCCTGGTCGAGGATCAGGAAGCCCGCTGTCGCCGCGATGGCGGGCTCCAGGCTCATCAGGATCGCGAAGGTGGAGGCGGGCAGGCGGCGCAGGGCGAGGAGTTCGAGGGTGTAGGGGAGGACCGAGGACAGGATCGCCACCGCGGAGCCCAGGGCGATCGTGGTCGGGTCCAGCAGCCGGGTGCCGGACGAGACGATCCCGAGCGGCAGGAACAGCAGCGCCGCCACCGCCATCGCCAGGGCCAGGCCGTCGGCCTGGGGGAACCGGCGGCCCGTACGGGCACTGAAGACGATGTACGCCGCCCACATCGCGCCCGCCCCGAGCGCGAAGGCCACGCCCACCGGGTCCAGGTCCCCGAACCCTCCGCCGCCCAGCAGGAAGACGCCGCACAGGGCCAGGCCCGCCCAGACCGCGTTGACCGCGCGGCGGGAGGCCAGCACCGAGAGGGCGAGGGGGCCGAGCACCTCCAGGGTGACGGCGGCGCCGAGGGGGATGCGGGCGACGGACTCGTAGAAGAGGCCGTTCATCGCGCCCATGGCGATGCCGAAGACGGCGACAGTCCCCCAGTCGGCGCGCGAGTGGCCGCGCAGCCGGGGGCGGCAGACCACGAGCAGGACCACCGCGGCGGCGAGCAGGCGCAGGGTCACCACGCCGAGCGCGCCGGCCCTCGGCATGAGGGTCACCGCGAGGGCGCCGCCGAACTGGACCGAGATCCCTCCGGCCAGCACCAGCCCGACGGGCCCGAGGGAACCGAGGCGGCCGGGAGCTCCGCCCGAGGACACGGGGGCGTGCACCGTCCCGGAGACGGGCGCGGACGACGAGGTGGTGGCGCTGGGGGTGCTCACGGGCGGTCCTGGAGGCTGGCTCGGTCGGGTGTTCATCACGATGTACTGCCGAGTCCAGGGTAGTGGACTTCGTCAGGAGTGTGAACTGCTCATGTAACTGTCCTGGATGCTGAGACCCGGATCGGGACGCGTCGCTGAACGGCCCGTCGCCGACTGCAGCGGCGACGGGCCGTTCAGCGACGGGACAGGTAGACGTCCAGCGCCTTGTGCAGCACCCGGTTGATGGGCAGGTCCCACTCGCCGAGGTACTCCGCGGCCTCGCCGCCCGCGCCCGCCTTGAAGCGCAGGAGGCCGACGAGGTGGTCGCTCTCGTCCAGGGTGTCGGTGATCCCGCGGAAGTCGTAGACGGCGGCGCCCAGCGCGTGGGCGTCGGTCATCATGCGCCACTGGATGGCGTTGTTGGGCTGGACCTCGCGTTTGCGGCCGGTGGAGGCGCCGTAGGAGTACCAGACATGGCTGCCGACGGTCAGCATGGTGGCCGCGGCGAGGACGTCGCCCTCGTGGCGGGCGAGATAGAGCCGCATGCGGTCGGGGTCCTCGGCCGTCAGCGAGGTCCACATCCGCTGGAAGTAGGGCAGCGGGCGCGGGATGAAACGGTCGCGTTCCGCCGTCTCCGCGTAGAGCTCGTAGAAGGCGGGCAGGTCGTCGTAGCCGCCCCGGACCACCTCGACGCCGGCCTTGTCGGCCTTCTTGATGTTGCGCCGCCACTGCTGGTTGAGGCCCTTGTGGATCTCCTCCAGGGACCGTCCGGCGAAGGGGACCTGGAAGACGTAGCGCGGCTGTCCCGCCGCGAAGCCGTCCTCGCCGCCGGGCTCTGTCTGCTGCCAGCCCATCGCCCGCAGCCGGTCGGCGATCCCGTCCGCGGCCGGTTCGTACGAGGTCGCCGTCACCTCGCCGAGGCGCCGTGCCGCCGGGTCGGCGATGGCCGTCTTGACCGTGTCGGCGCTCCAGCGGCGCGCGACCACGGGCGGGCCCATCTTCACGGTGAACGCGCCACGCGACTTCAGATGCGCCACCATCGGCCGCAGCCAGCGGTCGGCGAGGTCCGGGTCGTGCCAGTCGATGACGGGGCCCTCGGGCAGGTACGCGAGGTACCGCCTGATCTTCGGCAGCGGGCGCAGCAGCACGAGGCCGGCCCCCTGGAGGCGGCCGTCCGCGTCGAACCAGCCGAGGCTCTCCGCGCGCCAGTCCGGCTTCACGTCCCCCCAGGACGGCACCTGCATATGGCTGGCCGAGGGCCGCGAGCGGACGAACGCCAGGTGCTCGTCGCGGGTGATCGCCTGCAGGCGGAGAGTCATGCGCGTCGCTCCTCGAACGTCTTCGGCCGATGACATCCCAGCGTACTTACGCGGTGGGCGCGGACCCGTCGTCCCGCGGGCCGTTCTCCAGCGCCTCGGCCAGGACCTCCGCCAGGTGGCGGCCCCGGCGGCCGGAGAGCTGGGCCAGCTGGGTGCGGCAGGAGAAGCCGTCGGCGAGGATCACCGCGCTGTCGTCGGCCGCCCGTACCGCCGGAAGCAGCTGTTCCTCCGCGCAGGCCCGTGACACCTCCTCGTGGCCCCTCTCGAAGCCGAAGTTGCCCGCGAGTCCGCAGCAGCCGCCCGCGAGGGTGCCGGTCAGGCCCGCCGCGTCGCGCAGCCGGCGTTCGGCCGCGTCGCCGAGG
Organism: Streptomyces sp. NBC_00659; assembly: GCF_036226925.1. Classification (NCBI taxonomy): domain Bacteria; kingdom Bacillati; phylum Actinomycetota; class Actinomycetes; order Kitasatosporales; family Streptomycetaceae; genus Streptomyces; species Streptomyces sp. NBC_00659. The sequence continues at coordinate 4,463,849 of NZ_CP109031.1, forward strand.
ACCGCGTGCTGATGGCAGTGCGTCTGGCCGGCCGCCGGGCGGTCCAGGCGCGGCGGCGTCCAGGCCGGCGCGTGCCGTTCCAGCGCCTCCGCGAAGGTCGTCACCGCCGCCGCCAGCCGCGCCGCGCGCGGGTCGCCGGACAGCAGTTCGGGCAGGTCCGTGCGCAGGGCGGCGGCGCAGCTCGGTTCCAGGACGACGACCGGGAGGTCGTCCATGGCGAGGTAGGGCTCCATGAGGTCGAGGGTGCGGCGGAGCACGGTGCGGGCGCGGTCGAGCTGGCCGGTCGAGACGTACGTCAGTCCGCAGCAGACGCGGTGGCGGCGGCGCGGGAGCAGTGTGCCGAGGCGGAGGGGGCCCCGGGTCACGCCGTCGCCGACGGGCCCGTGCCTCCACACCGTCCTCGGGGGCAGCAGCACGGCCAGTCCCGCGGCCTCCAGGACCCTTACGGCCGCGCGTCCCACGGAGGGTTCCAGGTGTTCGGTGAAGGTGTCCGGCCACAGGAGGACCGTCTTGCGGCCGAAGTCCGGGAACAGCGCGGGGGCGGGCCGCCCGCCCCCGCGCCTCTCCCCGCCCGGTCCGCCCTGGGTGTCCTGTCCGCCCCGGCGCCGTTCACGCTCGCGCGCCCGTGCCCGGTCCCGGAACCGGGCCGACCACCACCGGCTGAACGTCTCCGGCGCCAGCCGCGGGATCTCCCGTCCGGGTGCGACACCGGCCAGGCGCTTGGCGACGGCGGCCAAGGGGCGCAGGGACGCGAGGGAGTTGACGAGCCGGGCCGAGCGGGTACGGGTCACCGCCGCGAGCCAGAAGGGGAGCCGCCCCAGGGTGTAGTGCGCGGCGGGACGGCGGCGGCCCGCGTAGTGGTGGTGGAGGAACTCCGCCTTGTAGGTGGCCATGTCGACGCCGACCGGGCAGTCGGACCTGCATCCCTTGCAGGACAGGCACAGGTCCAGCGCGTCCCGGACCTCCGTCGAGCGCCACCCGTCGGTGACGATCTCGCCGGCGAGCATCTCGTGCAGCAGTCTGGCCCGCCCGCGCGTGGAGTGCGCCTCCTCGCCGGTCGCCCGGAAGGAGGGGCACATGACCTCGGCGCCGCCCGGGACCGAGGCCGTACGGCACTTGGCGACACCCACGCAGCGGCGCACCGCCGCCGAGAAGTCGCCGCCGTCCGCCGGATAGCCGAACTCCACGTCCACCGGGCGCCGCGGCAGCACCGCGAACCGCAGGTTCTCGTCCAGCCGGTGCGGGCGCACGAGCATGCCGGGGTTGAGCAGGCCGCGGGGGTCCCAGAGGTCCTTCGCCCGTTCGAAGAGGCGGACCATCTCCGCTCCGTACATCGTGGGCAGCAGTTCGGCGCGGGCCTGTCCGTCGCCGTGCTCGCCGGACAGCGAGCCGCCGTGCGCGACGACGAGGCGGGCGGCCTCCTCCGAGAAGCGCCGGAAGCGGGTGACGCCCGCCGCGGTGATCAGGTCGAAGTCGATCCGGACGTGGATGCAGCCGTCGCCGAAGTGGCCGTACGGGGTGCCGTGCAGGCCGTGGGCGGCGAGCAGGGCCCGGAAGTCCCGCAGATACGCGCCGAGGCGGGCGGGCGGCACCGCGCAGTCCTCCCAGCCGGGCCAGGCCTCTTCGCCGAGCCCGCGGCCGGCGCCGAGCGGGGGCCGGGCCTCTTTGCCGCGGCCTGCTCCGAGCGGGGAGCGGTCCCCGGCGTACGGCATCCGGGTCGCCGTGCCGCTCGCGTCCTCCCGCAGCCGCCACAGCGCCCGCTGCCCCGCCGGGTCGGTGACCACCAGGGCGTCCCCCACGTCCGCGGCCCGCACGATCGTGTCCGCACGCGCGCGGGCCTCCGCCGGCGATCCGCCGCCCGTCTCCACGAACAGCCAGGCCCCGCCGCGCGGCAGCCCCGCGTCGGCGGGCACGAGATCGGCGGCCATCCCCTCCACGGTCAGCGGCCCGTACCCGAGCAGGCCGGCCGCGGCGTCCGCGGCGGCGCTCTCGTCGGGGTAGGCCAGGACGGCCAGCGCCCGTGCCCGGGGTGCCTCGACCAGGCGTACGACCGCCTCGGTGAGCAGACCCCAGGTGCCCTCGGAGCCGCAGAACGCGCGGGCCACGTCCGCGCCGCGTTCGGGCAGGAGCGCGTCGAGGGCGTACCCGGAGATCCGCCGCGGCAGATCCGGGAAGCCGGTCCGCAGCAGCGCCAACTCGCTCTCGACCAGGGCCTTCAGCCCGTCCGGGGCGCCCTGCCAGTTCCGGCCGAGGCGGCGGGTGTCCCCGGCCGCGCCGACGACCGAGAGCTCCCGCACGTTGTCCGCCGTGGTGCCCCAGGCGACCGAGTGGGAGCCGCAGGAGTTGTTGCCGATCATCCCGCCGAGGGTGCAGCGGCTGTGCGTGGAGGGGTCGGGGCCGAAGCGCAGTCCGTGCGGGGCGGCGGCTTCCTGGAGGCGGTCGAGGACGGCACCGGGCTGGACGACGGCCGTGCGGGCGTCCGGGTCCAGCGCGAGGATCCGGTTCATGTGGCGGGTGAAGTCCAGGACGACGCCGGTGCCCGTGGCCTGTCCGGCGATCGAGGTGCCGCCGCCGCGCGCCACGACCGGCACCGCGTGGGCGCGGCACACGGCGAGCGCGGCGGCCACGTCCTCGGCGTCCCTCGGGGCCACCACACCGAGCGGTACGCGCCGGTAGTTGGAGGCGTCCATGGTGGTCAGCGCCCGCGCCGTCGCGTCGAAGGAGACCTCGCCGCGCACGGCCCCCGCCAGGTCGGACCGGAGCTGACCGGCGGACCCCTCCGGCTGCCCCTCCGGCGACCCGTCCGGCTGCCCTGCGGGCCGTCCGTCCGGCCGTCCGCTCGGCCTTCCGTCCGGCTGTCCGTCCGGCCGTCCACCCAGTTCCGTCATGCCTCCAGGATGCCGCCGGGCACCGGCGGCGGCGCTGTGGCCAGACGCCCGAAAGACACCGATATGCCGGGGCGATCATGAAACCGCTTCCCGAAGCCTCCCAATCGGATCACGAACTCTCATATAGTGACGGCGAGTTGAGCATCGAGTGTCGCTTCTCGCCCAGGACCGACCGAGGACACGACCGAGGACACGTTCTCCCCCCAGGAACACGACCGAGGACCGATTGATGACCCCGCCTCTGCCCTCCGGCGAACGACCCACCCCCCGCACCATGGCGAAAGCCGTGCTGGCCGCCGCCGTCCCGGCCGCGGCCGCGGTGGTGGCCGCCGTCCTGCTCGCCCCCGAACCGGCCCGCGTACCCCTCGCCTGGGGCACCGGCGCCGCCGCGGTGCTGCTGTGCGCCGCCGTGGCGGTGGCCGCCCACGCCGTGCAGACCAGGCGCATCGCGCTGCGCCGCCTCGACAGCGTGGCCAAGGACGCCGGCCGGCTCCTTCAGGAACGCGCCAGACTGGCGGAGGAGTTCGGCCAGGAGCGGGCCAGGCTCGTCGACGAGGCCGCCCGCGAACGCGCCCGCGCGGCCGAGACCGGGGCGCAGGAGCGGGCCCGTCTGACCGAGACGGCCGCCCGCGAACACGCCCGCCTCACCGAGGAGTTCACCAAGGAGAGGGAACTGCTCACCGGCGACCGCGCCCGGCTCACCGAGCGCAACGCCGAACTCTCCGAGCGCACCCGGCAGGCCGCCGCCGACCGCGCCGCCGCGATCTCGGCGATCGCCAACGCGGCCGGACGCATGCAGGCGCTGTCCACCGGCATGCTGGCCGACCTGCGCGCGATGGAGGAGAGGCACTCCGACGAGGACGTCCTCGCGGACCTGCTCCACCTCGACCACCGCACCGCGCAGGCGGGCCGCCTCGCCGACTCCGTCGCCGTCCTGGCGGGCGCTCGCTCGGGGCGCCGCTGGGCCCGCCCGATCGTCATGGAGTCGATCCTGCGCGGCGCCATGGGCCGCATCGGCGGCTACCAGCGGGTGCGCGTCCACTCCGCCAGCGAGGTCGCCGTCGCCGGACACGCCGCCGAGGGCGTCATGCACGCACTGGCCGAACTCCTCGACAACGCCGCCAACTTCTCGCCGCCCACCGCCGAAGTGCATGTGTACGTCGAGGAGGTCCCCGCGGGTGTCATCGTCTCCGTCGAGGACAGCGGCCTGGTGATGGGAGACGTCCAGCTGCGCCGCGCCGAACGGGCCGTCACCGGCCCCGTCGGGCCCCGGTCCGGGCTCGGTGGCCTCACCGGCACCCGCCTCGGCCTCTCGGTGGTCGGCCGGCTCGCCCGCAAGCACGGCCTGAAGGTGTCCTTCCGGCCCTCCGCCCGCGGCGGCACCGGCGTGCTGGTCCTGATACCGCAGGACATCCTCACCCAGCCCAGCCTTCACCTCACCGCAGCGCCGCTGCCGGCCGGGGCCGAGCCCGTCCCCTCCGACCCGACCGCCGTCGACGGCCACACCACCGCGCCGAGGCCGCCCGACGGCCGGGAATCACCGGAGTCCCCGTGGTCCCCGCACCCGCGCGAGTCCCGTACCTCCCAGGAATCCCCGGCGTCCCCCGTGTCGTACGCCGCCGCCCGCGCGGCCGGCGACCTCGACCCGGACCCCGTCCCGACCCACGACTCGCCCCGGCACGAACAGGGCCTCCCGTCCACCGGCGGCCTGCCCAAGCGCCGCCGCGGACGCACCCTCGCCCACGCCGAGCGCAGCCGCTCACACGTCACACCCCCGGCCGACCCCGAACCCCGTACCGGCGACGACCCCAAGATCCGGTCCGCCTCCCGCTTCGGCACCTTCCGCCAGGCGGTGCGCGGCACGGCACCGGGCGCCCCCGGACCCGTACCGGCCGACGATCCGCCCCGGACCGAAGCACCGGCACGGCCCGAGGACCACGCAACCGCGTCCACCAGTTCCCCCACCACGACCCCCACCACCCCCACCGCGCTCCCGGAAGGCGACACCACCCCATGACCGGCACCATCACCGCCGACGAGAAGCTCACCTGGCTCATCGAGGGCCTCCTTGAGCGCACCCCGGGCGCACGGCACGCGCTCGTGCTCTCCCGCGACGGACTGAAGCTGTGCCGCACTCCGGAGCTGTCGGTCGACCAGGCCGACCAGCTCGCCGCCATCGCCGCCGGCATCCAGTCGCTGTCCCACGGCGCCTCCATGGAGTTCGGCGACGGCAGCGGGGGCGTGCGCTCGGCGATGGCCGAGTTCTACGGAGGGGTGCTGTTCATCGTGGAAGCGGGCGACGGCGCGCACCTCGCCGTCGTCACCGCCGAGGACGCCGACGCCGGACTGGTGGGACACAACATGAGCGAACTCGTGGAACAACTCGGCGAGCACCTGACCTCGCCGCCCCGGTCGTCATGAGCCGTCCTGGCAGGGACGACGCGCCCGACCGGCTGTACACCCTCACCGGAGGGCGCACCCGTTCCGGCCCCGACACCCCCTTCGACCTCGTGACACTGGTGGTCGCCGAGTGCGATCCGGCGGTGGGCATGCAGTCCGAGCACGCCGCGATCCTGCGGATGTGCGAGCGGCCGACGGCCGTCGTGGAGATCGCGGCGGAGCTGGGACTGCCGGTGTCGATCACCCGCGTCCTGCTCTCCGACCTGCTCTCCACGGGCCGGGTCAGCGCCCGTCACCCGCACACCACTGTTCCCTCCGGTCTTCCCGATCCCGACATCCTGGAGCAGGTGCTCGTTGGACTCCGTAACCTCTGACGCTCGTGCGCCCCTGTCCGCGTCCGCCGACAACGGCCTCAAGATCGTGATCGTGGGCGGGTTCGGTGTCGGCAAGACGACCCTCGTCCGCTCGGTCAGCGAGATCCGTCCCCTCAACACCGAGGAGACGATGACGCAGGCCGGCGCGAGCGTCGACGACATCAGCGAGGTACGCGGCAAGTCCGCGACCACCGTCGCCTTCGACTTCGGACGCATCACGCTGGACACGCACAACATCCTGTACCTGTTCGGCGCACCCGGACAGGAGCGGTTCTGGTTCCTGTGGGACCGGCTGTTCTCCGGAACGCTCGGGGCGATCGTCCTGGTGGACACCCGCCGCATCGACGAATCCTGGTACGCCATCGACCGGCTGGAGCACTACGGCACGCCCTTCATCGTGGCCTGCAACGACTTCGGCGGGCCCCCGCACACCCCCGCGCAGATCCGCGAGGCCCTCGACCTCGACCCGCACGTACCGCTGCTCGACTGCGACGCCCGCTCCCGGGAGTCCAGCAAGCAGGTGCTGATCACGCTGGTGGAGCACCTCCAGTCCCGCTACGCCCGTCACGGCGCCGAAGCCGCGGAAGGCGCCCTTCAATCACCGGAGCCCGCTCTGTGACCCCCGCCTCCGCCACCGCGCCCGTCCCCCTCGGCGGGCCGCGGTTCCAGACCGAACCCGCCGAGCTGTACCGGGAGATGCGGCGCGACCACGGATCCGTCGTGCCGGTCGTCCTCGACGGCGACATCCCCGCCTGGCTCGTGCTCGGCTACCGCGAACTGCACCAGGTCACCGGCGATCCCCAGCTGTTCAGCCGGGACTCGGACCTGTGGAGCCAGTGGGACCGCATCCCCGACGACTGGCCGCTGCTGCCGATGATCGGCCGCAAACAGCCCTCCATCCTGTACACCGTCGGCGAGCGCCACCGCGAGCGCGCCGCGATGATCAGCGACGCGCTCGAAGCCATCGACCCCTCCGAACTGCGCTCCCAGGCCGAGAAGTTCGCCGACGAGCTGATCGACGCGATCTGCCCCAAGGGCGAGACGGACCTCATCGGCGACTACGCGGCCCTGCTGCCCGTACGGGTCCTCGCGACGCTCTACGGCTTCGCGGACGAACAGGGACCCGGCCTGGTCACCGCCCTGAACGACATGATCAACGGGCGCGAGGGCGCGCTGGCCGGACAGCAGCATCTGGCCTCTTCCATGGCCCGGTTGATCGCCGACCGCAAGGAAGCGCCCGCCGACGACGTCGTGTCCCGGATGCTCGCGAACACCGCGGGCTTCGACGACATGGAGATCGTCCAGGACCTCATGGTCATGATGGCCGCCGGCCACCAGCCCACGGCCGACTGGATCGGCAACTCGCTGCGCCTGATGCTCACCGACGAACGGTTCGCCGCCTCCCTGTTCGGCGGCCGGCACAGTGTCGCCGAGGCCATGAACGAGGTCCTGTGGGAGGACACCCCCACCCAGAACGTGGCCGGACGCTGGGCCTCCCGCAACACCCAGCTCGGCGGCCGCCGCATCCGCGCCGGCGACCTGCTGCTGCTCGGCCTCCAGGGCGCCAACTCCGACCCCCAGGTCCGCACCGACAGTTCGGCCCTCACCGGCGGCAACAACGCCCACTTCTCCTTCGGTCACGGGGAGCACCGCTGCCCGTTCCCGGCACAGGAGGTCGCCGAGGTCATCGCGCGGACCGGCATCGAGATCGTCCTGGACCGGCTGCCGGACATCGACCTGGCGGTACCCGCCGACACGCTGACCCGGCGCCCCTCCCCGTGGCTACGGGGCCTGAACGAACTGCCGGTGCGGTTCACGCCCGTACCCGTCCTCTGAGACACCGTTGCCACCCGGCCGGCGCACCCGCCCGGCCGGGGCCCGGGGCTGTCCCCATGCCCCGGGGAAGACGCGTCACCCCCACCCCAGCCCTTGGAGGCACCCCCGCATGACCACCGGTACCGAAGAGACCCGCATAGTCCTGGACCCCTTCGTCACCGACCTGGACGGCGAGAGCGCCGCGCTGCGCGCCGCGGGACCGCTCGCCGCCGTCGAACTGCCCGGCGGTGTCCCGGTGTGGGCGGTCACCCACCACGCCGAGGCGCGCGCCCTGCTCACGGACCCCCGTCTGGTGAAGGACATCAACGTCTGGGGCGCCTGGCAGCGCGGCGAGATCGCCCCCGACTGGCCGCTGATCGGGCTCGCCAACCCCGGCCGCTCCATGCTCACGGTGGACGGCGCGGACCACCGGCGGATGCGCACCCTGGTGGCACAGGCCCTGACACCGCGCCGCGTGGAGCAGATGCGGGAGCGGATCTCGAAGATGACGGAGAGTCTGCTCGACAACCTCACCGGGGACGTCGTCGACCTGAAGGCCGACTTCGCCTACCCCCTGCCCATGTACGTGATCGCCGACCTCATGGGCATCGAGGAGTCCCGGCTGCCGCGTCTGAAGGAGCTCTTCGAGAAGTTCTTCTCGACGCAGACCCCTCCCGCCGAGGTCATCGCGACCCTCACCGAGCTGGCCGGGATCATGGCGGACACGGTGGCGGCCAAGCGTGCCGAGCCGGGCGACGACCTGACCAGCGCGCTGATCCTGGCCTCCGAGGACGGCGACCACCTCACCGACGCGGAGATCGTCTCCACCCTCCAGCTGATGGTCGCGGCGGGCCACGAGACGACCATCTCCCTCATCGTCAACGCGGTGGTCAACCTGTCCGCCCACCCCGACCAGCGCGCCCTCGTCCTGTCCGGCGAGGCCGACTGGTCCGCGGTCGTCGAGGAGACCCTGCGCCACTCCACCCCGACCTCCCACGTCCTCATCCGCTTCGCCACGGAGGACGTCCCGGTCGGCGACAAGGTGATCCCGGCGGGCGACGCGCTCATCGTGTCGTACGGCGCGATCGGCCGCGACGAGAACGCCCACGGGCCCACCGCGGGCGAGTTCGACGTCAGCCGTACAAGCAAGAACCGTCACATCTCCTTCGGCCACGGGCCCCACGTCTGCCCCGGCGCGGCCCTGTCCCGCCTGGAGGCGGGCGTCGCCCTGCCCGCCCTGTACGAGCGCTTCCCCTCGCTGGACCTGGCCGTCCCGGTGTCGGAGCTCCGCAACAAGCCGGTGGTGACGCAGAACGACCTGTTCGAGCTGCCGGTCAAGCTCACCGCCGGATAACCGGACCCCATGAGCCGCCGGCCGCGGGAGGGCCCGTGACGGGCCCTGCCGCGGCCGCCGCCGTCAACACGCCCCGTCTCAGCCGACGGACGACGTTTCACCGAGGTTTCCCGGAACGGCTAGGCTCCTGGCGTGGCTGATATCCAGATCCCCGCTGACCTCAAGCCCGCCGACGGACGATTCGGCGCCGGCCCCTCCAAGGTGCGGACGGAGGCACTGGACGCGCTGGCCGCGACCGGTAGCTCCCTGCTCGGCACATCCCACCGCCAGGCCCCGGTCAAGAACCTGGTCGGCAAGGTGCGCGAGGGCGTGCGCGAGCTGTTCTCCCTGCCCGACGGGTACGAGGTCGTCCTCGGCAACGGCGGCTCCACCGCGTTCTGGGACGTCGCGACGCACGGCCTGATCGAGAACAAGTCGCAGCACCTCACGTTCGGCGAGTTCTCCTCCAAGTTCGCGAAGGCGGCCAAGCTCGCCCCGTGGCTCGCCGAGCCGACCGTGGTCTCCTCCGACCCGGGCACGCACCCCGAGCCGGTCGCCGAGGCGGGCGCCGACGTCTACGCCTTCACCCACAACGAGACCTCCACCGGTGTCGCCGCCCCGATCAAGCGGGTCGCGGGCGCCGACGAGGGCTCCCTCGTCCTGGTGGACGCCACCTCCGGCGCCGGCGGCCTGCCCGTCGACATCGCCGAGACCGACGTCTACTACTTCGCCCCGCAGAAGTCCTTCGCCTCCGACGGCGGACTGTGGATCGGCGTGTTCTCCCCGGCCGCGATCGAGCGCGCCGAGCGGATCCACGCCTCCGGCCGGCACATCCCGGAGTTCTTCTCGCTGCCCACGGCGATCGACAACTCCCGCAAGAACCAGACGTACAACACCCCGGCGCTGGCCACGATCTTCCTGCTCAACGAGCAGATCGAGTGGATCAACGGCCAGGGCGGCCTCGCCTGGTCGGCGGCCCGGACGAAGGACTCCTCGACCCGCCTGTACCGCTGGGCCGAGGACAGCAAGTACGCCACCCCGTTCGTGACGGACGCGGCCAAGCGCTCGCAGGTCATCGGCACGATCGACTTCGCCGACGAGATCGACGCCGCCGCCGTCGCCAAGGTCCTGCGCGCCAACGGCATCGTCGACACCGAGCCCTACCGCAAGCTCGGACGCAACCAGCTGCGCGTCGCCATGTTCCCGGCGATCGACCCGGCGGACGTCGAGGCGCTGACGCACTGCATCGACTACGTGATCGAGAAGCTGTAACCGGTCCCACGCGATCAGGGGCGTCCGGCGCGTGTGAGCGCGCAGGACGTCCCTTTCCGTTGTCCGGGTGAGCCGTGCGGGTGACAAGCGGCGCCTTCGGTGCCTGTATGGAAGACATGAGCAATGTCCCGGCTCCGAGCGCCGAGCTCGGACCGCTCGTCAAGCAGTACGCCGTCCTGCTGACGAGCCACAAGAAGGACGGCACGGGCGTCGGCACCCCGGTGAACATCGCCGTCGAGGGTGACCACGCGTACTTCCGCACCCCGGGCAAGGCGTGGAAGGTCCGACGAATCCGCAACAACCCCGAGGTGGAGATCGCCCCCTCCACCCTCCGGGGCGCGCCCACCGGGCCCGAGTTCCACGCCCGCGCCCGGCTGATCGACCACGGGAGCGAGGAGGAGAAGCACGCGGCGAAGCTGCTGCGGCACAAGTACCCGTTCATGCACGGCGTCCTCGTACCGTTTGCCCACAAGGTGATGCGGACGCCGACGATGCACTACGAGGTGCGCCCGCTCAAGGACGGGGAATAGGGAGCGACGGCGGCCGTACAGGCAGGGGTCAGTCGCGGCGCAGCAGCCGCTTGAAGCCGAACACCACGGCGAAGAGGGCCGCGACCGCGATGGCGCCGATCTTCACCCCGCCACTCATCGTGCCGCCGCTTCCGCTCTCTGCTCCGGAACCGCCGTCCTTGGACGGCGACTTGGAGTCCGAGCCGCCGGCCCCGGGCGCGCTCTGGGGCTCCACACCGCTGTCCGCGCCCTCGCTGCCGTACATGAGCTTCGATCCGTCGGTGGTGTAGGTGACGGACTCGCCCTGGCCCTGGAGGGGAACGTTCAGGCGGCCCGTCTTCTTGATCCGGCCGCCGTTCCAGTCGTAGGCGATCCCGCCGAAATAGCCGCGCACGGCGAGCTGCCGTCCGTCGGGGGAGAAAGCCCCGTCCGTGACCCACAGGTCGACGGTGGCGACGGGCTTGAACACGTTGGTCGCGGAGGCGCTGAGTTCGGCGGGGCCTTCGTAGAGGTGGCCGCCGTCCTCGTTCTTGTCGGCGATGTAGACGCGCCCCGTCTTGGGGTGCACCATCAGCGCCTCCGCGTTGCGGGGACCGTCCGAGTACTTCACGACGTACTGGGTGGCACGGATCGTCTGGTCCTTGAGGACCTTCGGCTCGGGGAGCTTGTAGATCCACACGTGGTCCCACGAGCCGCCGAGGTTGTCGCCGATGTCACCGACGTACAGGTCGCCGTCGGGGCCCAGGGAGATCGCCTCGACGTCCCGGGGCGCGCCGACCCCGCTCATGGTGACCGTGGCGACGGTCCGGCCCGTCTTGCTGTCGACCGCGTACAGGTAGGGCCCGTCGTCGCTGTCGTTGTGGGTCCAGTAGACGCCCGGGTGGACGCGTGAGGCGGCGAGACCGCTGGACTCCTTGATCCGGGGATCCTTGATGGTGAACCCACCGTCCCCGCCGTCGGCGAGAGCGGGCGCCGCCAGGGCGAGGACGAGGGCCGCTCCGGCAAAGGCTCCGGCGGCGGCTCCGGACACGAACGAGTGCGATCGGCGCATGGCCCAAGCCTGCCATCCCACCGGCCCGTTCATGTGACCGGCGCCCGCCCGGACCCGCGCCGCCCGGCTCTCGCGCCCCACCCGGCCCCGTGCACCGCGCCGGACCGCCCGCGGGCGTGTCCAGCTTCACACCCCGGCGGCCCGTGGCGCCCGGACCGATCGTCCATGATGATCGGATGCTCAGGTTCATGCCCGTCGGCGACTCCATGACGATCGGTAGCGCGGGCGAACACACGTGGCGTTACCGGATGTGGCAGCACCTGCGCGCGACGTACGGGGGTCCGTTCAAGATCGTCGGCCCGCGCGAGACGCTCTACGACAAGTCGACGGGCTTCCCCGACTCGCACGAGTACGCGGACCCGGAATTCCCCCGCGCCCACCTGGCCGGCTGGGGCGAGGGCTGGCTGCACATGGCCCCGATGATCCGCGAGACGGTCCGCGCGCAGCGCGCCGACGTCCTGCTGGTCTCGCTCGGCCTCATCGACCTCGGCTTCTACACCAACGCCGTGCAGACCGCCGACAACGTCCGTGCCTTCGTCGAGGAGGCCCGCGCCGCGAACCCGCGCGTCCGCATGGTCCTGCTCCCCGTGATACCGAACGTCCGCGCCGAGTCCGACGCCCCTTTCGCCGCCGAGGTGGCCGCCTTCAACGAGCTGCTCGCCAAGACGGTCGCCGACCTCGACGAACCACGCTCTCCCCTGCTGCTCGCGTCCCCGCCCCCCTCGTACGACATCACCTTCGACACGTACGACGGCACCCACCCGAACGCGAGCGGCGAACACAAGATCGCGGAGGGTTTCGCGGAGGCGATGCACCAGGCCTGGGACCTGGGCGATCCGTACACGGCCGAACCGGCCTGACCGAAAAGGGACGTTGCCCGGTCACGGTGCGTATCGTTGTACCGTGCGGCCGCGCCCGTCCAGGGGCAGCCGGGGAGGAGCGCCACGATGACCGTCCTGGAGGACAGGATCGAGATGGCCGACGCCGACACCGACACCGAGGCTTTGGACGAGTGGTTCCGACGTCTTGAGCGGATGCCTGTCCCCGAAGGATTCCGGGTCGAGATCGTCGGGGGCAACGTCCACATGACACCGCAGCGGAACACCCACTGGCAGATCATTCGCCAGATCCTGTGGGCGGTCGAAGACAGGTTCGGCAGGGAGACCAAGGTCTTCTCGGACGTCCGGATCGACTTCCCCGGCCACGAGAACGGGTTCTGCCCAGACGTCGCCCTGCTCAAGGACACGGCGGAGCCGGACGGCGGGGGCCACTGGCGCTACCAGGACGTGGAGTTCGTCGCCGAGGTGATCTCCGAGGGCACCGCGGCCAACGACTACGGTCCCAAGAAGGCCGCCTACGCGATCGCCGAGGTATCCGTCTACCTGATCGCCGATCCCTACCAGCGCCGCTGCCACGTCTACACCCACCCCAAGGGCGACACCTACACGACAGAGACGAGGGTCGACTTCGGCGAGATCGTCGACCTCACGACGACCGCTCTCGGCCTCGCCCTGAAGACCGACGAGTTCCCGCGCGACTGACCACAGCCCCCACCACCTCACCCGGCCCGCTCTTGCCTAGAGCGCACTCCACGCCGTTGGCTGGTGAGTCATGAAGTACACACAGCTCGGACGCACGGGGCTCAAGGTCAGCCGGCTCGTCCTCGGCACGATGAACTTCGGACCGCAGACGGACGAGGCCGACAGCCACGCCATCATGGACGCGGCGCTCGACGCCGGAATCAATTACTTCGACACGGCGAATGTGTACGGCTGGGGCGAGAACAAGGGCCGTACGGAATCGATCATCGGCAACTGGTTCGCCAAGGGCGGCGACCGCCGCGACCGGACGGTCCTCGCCACCAAGGTGTACGGGAACATGGGCGCCGAGGGCGACCCGTGGCCCAACCACGACAAGCTCTCCGCCCTGAACATCCGGCGCGCGGTAGAGGCGAGCCTGAAGCGGCTCCGGACCGACTACATCGACGTCTACCAGTTCCACCACGTCGACCGGTCCACCCCCTTCGAGGAGATCTGGCAGGCGGTCGACGTCCTGGTGCGGCAGGGCAAGATCCTCTACGTGGGGTCCAGCAACTTCCCCGGTTACAAGATCGCCCAGGCCAACGAGATCGCCGCCCGCCGGGGCGGGACCATCGGCCTGGTCAGCGAGCAGTGCCTCTACAACCTCGCCGAGCGCCGCGCCGAGATGGAGGTCGTCCCGGCCGCCGAGGAGTACGGGCTCGGCGTCATCCCCTGGTCGCCGCTGCACGGCGGACTGCTGGGCGGTGTGATCAAGAAGGAGGTCGAGGGCGGCCGCCGGGCGAGCGGCCGCTCCGCCGACGCCCTCGCCAACACGGCCGTACGCGCCCAGATCCAGTCGTACGAGGATCTGCTGGAGAAGCACGGTCTGGAGCCCGGAGAGGCCGCGCTGGCCTGGCTGCTGACCCGTCCCGGTGTCACCGGCCCCATCGTGGGCCCGCGCACCGCGGAGCAGCTCGAATCGGCGCTGCGCGCGCTGGAGCTGGAGCTGTCGGAGGAGGTCCTGGAGGGGCTCGACGAGATCTTCCCGGGCCCGGGCCCGTCCCCCGAGGCGTTCGCCTGGTAGCGGGGGCGGCGTCCAGCGGTGGCGGTCGCGATCAGCCGGCGACCGCCGCCGCCATGGCCACGGCGGTCGCTATCTGACCGCCGCCGCCATGGCCACGACGAAGAACATCAGCACGAGCACACCGGCCATGATCCGGTTACGGGTCTTCGGGTTCACGCCACCGAGGTTAACGGGCCGCCGGACCGGTCCCGTCGCCCGCCCCCAGCGGGCAGCCGGCCACCGTTTCGTATCGGGGCTGCTCACCGGGCACTCCCGACGTCGGCAGGTTGCTGCGGACGAGACACAGCTCACCCACCGTCCAGGGCTTCCCGGCGAACGCGTCCAGCGCGGCGACGTACGGCTTGAAGTCCGCGGAGTCGCGGCTGCGGGCCACCGTGAGATGCGGCCGGTAGCGGCGGTGCTCCTCCATCTCGACGCCCGCCTTGCGGCCCGCCGCCTCCGCCCGGTCCGCCAGCAGCCGCATGGTCTGGATGTCCCCCGCCGCGCCCACCCACAGGGCACGCCCGCCGAAGTGCCCGCCGCCGCGCAGGGACAGCGGGAACGGGTCGGTGCGACGGGCGGCCCGCAGCAGCCGTTCTGTGAGGTCCGGGACGAGGTCGTCGGCGACCTCTCCGTAGAACGCGAGGGTGAAGTGCCAGCCGGGGCGGCCCGTCCAGCGCAAGGCGTCCGCACCCGGCGTCCGCTGCAACGCGTCCACCGCAGGGGCCAGTTCACGCACCGCTCCGGCAGGGGGCAGTACCGCGGCGAAGAGTCTCATGGGGGCCAGCCTTCCAGGGAACGGCGATCAGCACACCGGAGTGCGTGAGGCGGCCGGCCGCGTGAGCCGGCCGACCGCCTCCGAACCACCTGGTCACACCGCGGTGGCGAGCCGTTCCTCGCTCCGCTCGCGCGGGACGAAGCGGATCCTGGGGCGGCCGTGATGCCACCCGAGGGAGACCCGCAGGCCGCCGAGGCGGGCCAGTACCAGACCGATCACCGTCGCCGCGGTCATCGAGACCAGCCCGCCGAGCGCGAAGCCCACCCGGGGACCGTAGACGTCGGTGACCCAGCCGATCAGCGGCGCGCCGAGCGGCGAGCCGCCCACGAAGACCATCATGAACAGCGCCATGACCCGGCCGCGCATGGCCGGGTCGGTGGCCATCTGGACCGAGGTGTTCGCGGTGACGTTCACCGTCAGTCCGAAGATGCCGATCGGGACCATCAGGAGCGAGAACAGCCAGAGTGTGGGCGCCGTGGCGGCCACCACCTCCAGCGCGCCGAAAGCCACCGCGGCCGCGATCAGCACGCGCAGCCGGGCCGTGCCGCGCCGGGCCGCGAGCAGCGCTCCGGCCAGCGAACCCAGCGCTATCAGGGTGTTGAAGAGGCTGTAGGCCCCGGCACCCGAGTCGAAGATGTCGTCCGCGTACGCCGACAGCCAGACGGGGAAGTTGAAGCCGAACGTGCCGATGAAGCCGACGAGGACGATCGGCCAGATCAGTTCGGGGCGCCCGGCGACATAGCGGAGGCCCTCGCGGAGCTGGCCCTTGGCGCGCGGCGCCCGCTCGACGACGTGCAGTTCACGGGACCGCATCAGCAGCAGGCTCGCCAGCGGGGCCACGAACGACAGGCCGTTCAGCAGGAAGGCCCAGCCGGTTCCCACGCCGGTGATCAGCAGGCCCGCGACGGCGGGTCCGACCAGGCGCGCGGACTGGAAGTTGGCCGAGTTCAGGCTGACCGCGTTCTGGAGCTGGCCGGGGCCGACCATCTCGGAGACGAAGGACTGGCGTGCCGGGTTGTCGACGACGGTGGCCATACCGACGGCGAACGCGGCGAGATAGACGTGCCAGACCTGGACGTGGCCGGAGAGGGTGAGGAAGGCGAGCGCCAGGCCGGTGAGGGCCATCGCCGTCTGGGTCACCAGCAGCGTGGGGCGCTTGGGAAGACGGTCGACGAGAACACCGCCGTACAGGCCGAAGAGCAGCATCGGCAGGAACTGCAGCGCGGTGGTGATACCGACCGCGGCGGAGGAGCCGGTCAGGCTGAGCACCAGCCAGTCCTGGGCGATGCGCTGCATCCAGGTGCCGGTGTTGGAGACGACCTGGCCCAGGAAGAACAGACGGTAGTTCCGGATCTTCAGCGAGCTGAACATCGAGGAGGAGCGGGGGGAGTCGCGGGCGGCTGGGGAGTCGTGGGTGGCTGGTGCGGGGGCGGAGTCTGCTCCGGGTCCCGTACTCAAAAGGGCTCGCCTCCAGTGCGATCGTGGACGTCGGCGTCATGGGGGGCGTCGGCGCTTGCGGGGAAGGGCGGACCCTCCGTTGCTCCGAGACCGGCGATCCGAACCGAGATCGGTGATCCGAACCGAGACCGGCGATCCAGACCGAGATCAGCGATCCGAACCGAGACCGCTGGTCAGCGTCGTGACCGCCGGTGATCCGGACCGGGATCGGGGAGCGAAAGAGGGCCGCCGTCGGTCAGATGTGCGCGAGCTTCTCCAGGACGGGAGCGGCCTCGCGGAGCTTGGCCCATTCGTCCTCGCCGAGGGCCTCGACCAGTCCGGCAAGGAACGCGTTCCGCTTGCGGCGGCTCTCTTCGAGCATCGCCTCCGCCTTGTCGGTCTGCGTCACCACCTTCTGGCGCCGGTCCTCGGGGTGCGGCTCCAGCCGGACGAGCCCCTTGGCTTCGAGCAGCGCGACGATGCGGGTCATCGACGGCGGCTGCACGTGTTCCTTGCGGGCGAGCTCGCCGGGCGTGGCGCTGCCGCAGCGGGCGAGGGTGCCGAGCACCGACATTTCGGTGGGGCTCAGCGACTCGTCGACACGCTGGTGCTTGAGTCGACGCGACAACCGCATCACTGCGGAGCGCAAGGCGTTCACGGCGGCCTCGTCGTCGCCATGGGTGAGGTCAGGCATGTTCTTTAGCGTAACTCATTACCCTCGCTAAAGAACAATGGGGCCCCGTGAACCGCGCCATCCGACACGGGGATCACTCATATGAGTGAGATCGCACCGGAAAGTGACCCGATTCCGGTCGGGAAGAGGCGACCCTCGACTTCATGGGGACCAGCGTGCTCAGCCTGCGTATCGACGGGGAGCTGCTCGACCGGCTCCGACAACATGCCGCGAAACGCGGAATGAGCGTCCAGGACTATGTGGTCCGGACGCTCATTCGCGACGACTTCGACGAGCGGTTCCAGACCGCCGTCGAGGAGACGGAGAAGTTCTACGGGGTCACGTGACCCCCCGCACGGCCGGGGCCGCTCAGGTCAGGCCGAGGGCCGGCATGAGGTAGTAGAAGGTGAACACGGCCGACACCACGTACATGGCGACCGGGATGTCACGGCCGCGGCCCGCCGCCAGGCGCAGCACGACGAAGGTGATGAAGCCCATCCCGATGCCGTTGGTGATCGAGTAGGTGAACGGCATCATCATCATCGTCACGAAGGCCGGGATGGCGATCGTGTAGTCCGCCCAGTCGATCTCCTTGACCGAGTGGGACATGATCAGGAAGCCGACCGCGATGAGCGCGGGGGTGGCCGCCTGGGACGGGACCATCGTGGCGACGGGGGTCAGGAACAGGGCGACGGCGAACAGCGCGCCGGTGACCACGTTCGCGAAGCCCGTACGGGCGCCCTCGCCGACGCCGGCCGTGGACTCCACGAAGCATGTGGTGGCCGAGGAGGAGGAGACGCCGCCCGCGGCGACGGCGACGCCGTCGACGAAGAGGACCTTGTTGATGCCGGGCATGTTGCCCTGCGCGTCCGTCAGCTTGGCCTCGTCGCTGATGCCCATGATCGTGCCCATCGCGTCGAAGAAGCACGACAGCAGCACGGTGAAGACGAAGAGGATGCCGGTCAGCACGCCGACCTTGCCGAAGCCGCCGAAGAGGCTGAACTGGCCGATCAGACCGAAGTCCGGGCTGGCGACCGGGTTGCCCGGCCACTTCGGGGTGGTCAGACCCCAGGACGGGACGGTGGTGACGGCGTTGATGATCACCGCGGCGACCGTCATGGTGACGATCGAGATGAGGATGGCGCCGGGCACCTTGCGCACGATCAGCGCGAGGGTGAGCAGGGTGCCGAGGACGAAGACCAGCACGGGCCAGCCGTGCAGGTGACCGTCGGTGCCGAGCTGGAGCGGGACGGTCGTCTGGGCGATGTCCGGGATGCGCGTGACGAAGCCGGAGTCGACCAGGCCGATCAGCATGATGAACAGGCCGATGCCGATCGCGATGCCCTTGCGCAGGCCGAGCGGCACCGCGTTCATGACGCGCTCACGCAGACCGGTGGCGACCAGGAGCATCACGATGAAGCCCGCGAGGACCACCATGCCCATGGCGTCCGGCCAGGACATCCGGGGCGCGAGCTGGAGGGCGACGACCGTGTTCACGCCGAGGCCCGCCGCCAGCGCGATCGGCACATTGCCGATGACGCCCATGAGGAGCGTGGTGAAGGCCGCGGTCAGCGCGGTCGCCGTCACGAGCTGCCCGTTGTCCAGGTGGTGCCCGTACATGTCCTTCGCGCTGCCCAGGATGATCGGGTTCAGCACGATGATGTACGCCATCGCGAAGAAGGTGGCGAAACCGCCGCGGATCTCCCGCGGAAGGCTGGAACCCCGCTCGGAGATCTTGAAGAAGCGGTCGAGGGCGCTCTGCGCGGGCCGGGACTCCGGCTCCTGCGGGGCGGGGGCCTTGGTGGCGGCCGAGGTGGACATGCGGGTCCTCAAACGTGCGGGGGACGGGGAACATGATCGAGCCTGGTCAGTGATCGACCACCAGAAGGTTTCCCCCAGATCCCTTTTGGTGATTCATACGAATACAACTGGCCAGACTCGGACCGTTTCAGTATGAACATATGAGTCAGAAATCGCTATCTCCGCGCGTAGACCCTTGCCGCACAAGGGGAGGCCGGGTGCGGACACAACCGGTCGCCGACCCTCGTAAGCTGTGCACATGGCGAAGTGGACCCCCAAGCACGAGGCGCCGGAGCCCCTGGAGGGCCCCGTCGTCGCCACCATCACGGGCGGCACGATCCTCTGGTTCGTCCTCTTCCTGGTGCAGCTGCCGTTCTACGGCTGGTTCGACGACCACGGACACCTGTGGTGGCTGTGGACCTGCCTGGCCGGCGCGGGCCTCGGCCTGATCGGCATCTGGTACGTCCGCAAGCGTGACGCCGCGATCAAGCGCGCCCGGACGGACGGCTCCCCCGCCACCCCCGTGACGGAGTAGGGGCCTGTAAGGGTCTTCTCCACCCAGGGCAGCATTGCCCGCCGCCTCCTCTCCTCCCCAAGTCGGAGGTTTGGCCCACTCGGCGGGTGAAGCCGCAAATCCGCACGTACCGTCGAGGGCATGACCCACACCGACGCGGACGCCGGACTCGATCCGGTTCACCCGGTGCCCATACCCGTCTCCCGGCGTGCCGAGGGGCTGTCGGCCGCCGAGGTGGCCGAGCGGGTCGCGCGCGGCGAGGTGAACGACGTCCCGGTGCGCAGCAGCCGCTCCGTCGGCGAGATCGTCCGGGCGAACGTGTTCACCCGGTTCAACGCGATCATCGGAGTCCTCTGGCTGGTCATGCTGATCGTGGCGCCGTTCCAGGACAGCCTGTTCGGCTACGTGATCATCGCCAACACCGGGATCGGCATCATCCAGGAGTGGCGGGCCAAGAAGACCCTGGACTCGCTCGCGGTGATCGGCGAGGTGAAACCGACCGTCCGCAGGGACGGGGTCGCCGCCGAGGTGAGTTCCTCGCAGATCGTGCTCGGGGACCTCCTCGAGATCGGGCCGGGCGACAAGGTCGCCGTCGACGGCACCTGCGCCGAGGCCGACGGGCTGGAGATCGACGAGTCGCTGCTCACCGGCGAGGCCGACCCCGTGGTCAAGCACGCCGGCGACCCGGTGATGTCGGGCAGCTTCGTGGTCGCGGGCAGCGGCGCCTTCACGGCGACGAAGGTGGGCCGGGAGGCGTACGCGGCCCAGCTCGCGGAGGAGGCCTCGCGGTTCACGCTGGTCCACTCGGAGCTGCGCAGCGGTATCTCCACGATCCTCAAGTACGTGACGTGGATGATGATCCCGACCGCCATCGGCCTGATCATCAGCCAGCTCGTCGTCAAGCAGCACGGCTTCAAGGACTCCGTCGCGCGGACCGTCGGCGGGATCGTGCCGATGGTCCCGGAGGGCCTGGTCCTGCTCACCTCCGTCGCCTTCGCGATCGGCGTCATCCGCCTTGGCCGAAAACAGTGCCTCGTACAGGAACTTCCCGCCATCGAGGGCCTCGCCCGCATCGACACCGTCTGTCTCGACAAGACCGGCACCCTCACCGAGGGCGGCATGGACATCACCGAGCTGCGGCCGCTGAACGGCGCCGACGAGTCGTATCTGCGCAAGGTCCTCGGCGCCCTCGGCGAGTCCGATCCGCGGCCGAACGCCTCCCTCCAGGCGATCATCGCCGCCTACCCGGACAGCGAGGAGTGGCGCTGCACCCAGTCCCTGCCTTTTTCCTCCGCCCGCAAATACAGCGGCGCCGGCTTCAGCGAGGGCAACGGCGAGTCGAGCACCTGGCTGCTCGGCGCCCCCGACGTCCTGCTGGCCCCGGGGGACGCGGCACTCGCCGAGACCGAGCGGCTCAACGAGGCGGGGCTGCGGGTGCTGCTGCTCGCGAGGACCACCAAGGACCTCGACGACGCCGGTGTCGCGGAGGCCGCCCGGCCCGCCGCCCTGGTCGTGCTGGAGCAGCGGCTGCGCCCGGACGCGGCCGACACCCTGCGCTATTTCGCCGATCAGGACGTCAAGGCCAAGGTCATCTCCGGCGACAACGCGGTGTCGGTGGGCGCGGTCGCCGGGAAGCTGGGGCTCACCGGCGAGGTCGTGGACGCGCGCCGGCTGCCGGACGAGCGCGAGGAGATGGCGAAGTCCCTGGAGAAGGGCACGGTCTTCGGGCGGGTCACCCCGCAGCAGAAACGGGACATGGTCGGCGCCCTGCAGTCGCGCGGGCACACGGTGGCGATGACCGGCGACGGCGTGAACGACGTCCTGGCCCTGAAGGACGCCGACATCGGGGTGAGCATGGGCTCGGGGTCCGAGGCGACCCGCGCGGTGGCCCAGATCGTGCTGCTGAACAACAGCTTCTCGACGCTGCCCTCGGTGGTCGGGGAGGGCCGCCGGGTCATCGGGAACATCACCCGGGTCGCGACGCTGTTCCTGGTGAAGACGGTCTACTCGGTGCTGCTGGCCGTCCTGGTGGTGTGCTGGCAGGTCGAGTACCCCTTCCTGCCGCGCCACCTGACCCTGCTGTCCACCCTCACGA
The DNA here is from genome assembly GCF_036226925.1 of Streptomyces sp. NBC_00659. Lineage (NCBI taxonomy): Bacteria > Bacillati > Actinomycetota > Actinomycetes > Kitasatosporales > Streptomycetaceae > Streptomyces > Streptomyces sp. NBC_00659. The sequence goes on from NZ_CP109031.1 coordinate 4,485,371, forward strand.
TCGGCGTCCCGGCGTTCTTCCTCGCCCTCGCCCCGAACAAGGAGCGCGCCCAGCCCCACTTCGTGCGGCGGGTGATGCGGTACTCGATCCCGGGCGGCGTCGTCGCGGGAGCGGCGACCTTCGCGATGTACCTGATCGCGCGCCACTACTACACGGGAGAGGGCTCGCTGGAGGCGGAGACGAGCGCCGCGACACTGACGCTGTTCCTGGTCTCGATGTGGGTGCTCGCGATCATCGCCCGGCCCTACACCTGGTGGCGGATCTGCCTCGTCGCCTCGATGGGCGGGGCGTTCCTGCTCGTGCTCGTGGTGCCGAGGCTCCAGCACTTCTTCGCGCTGAAGCTGGTCGGCACGACGATGCCGTGGGTCGCGGTGCTGATATCGGTGACAGCGGCGGCCGTCCTGGAGTTCCTGTGGAGACGGGTCGACCGCCGCGTGCCCGCGTAGGGCTACGTCACCTGATGGCTGTGCGTCCGGTCACTGCACGTCGACGTGGTCACCCGCAGACGAAAATCCCCGGCCCTGGGGCCGGGGATCTCCGCTGATGTCAAGCGATCAGGTGTTACTGCACGTCGACGTAGTCACCCGCGGCGCTGACGGCCGGGGTGGTCGAGGTGCCCGCGAAGCTGTAGCGGAAGTAACCGTCGACGGTGGCCGTCGTGGTGGTCTTCAGGTTGCCGGAGCTGTCCGTCTTGACCGTCTTCAGCGTGGTGTAGGTGCTGCTGGTCTTCTTGCGGAACTGCAGCTTCACCGGCTGGCCCGTGTAGCCGTGGTACTGGAGGTCGTCCCAGTTGGCGCGGGACAGCTTGCCGGTGACCGTGACGGTCTTGCCCTTCTTCACCGGCTCCGGCGCGGCGTTGACCGTCAGCGTGGAGGCGCGCTGCACCCGGGCGGTCTTGTAGGCGTCGATGATGGTGTAGTCACCGTCGTTGCCCATGGCGCCGGCCCACACCTTCCAGGTACCGGCCAGGATGTTGGCGTAGATGTTGTCGTTCGGGTCGGCGATGACCGTGACCTTGCAGGTCCCGGTGGTGGCGCCGGTGGCGGTGCAGGTGCCCATCTCGGCGTCCGGGACGATCGCGCCGTCGACGTTGTCCAGGTCCGAGCCGTGCCACAGCATGGCGTAGCCGTCGTAGATGCCGGTCGGGTCGGTGGCCGACACCGAGATGGTGAAGGTCTTCTTCTGGGTGGTGCCGACGACGATGTCCTTGCCGCTGTTCACGGTGACACCGGTGATCTTGGTGTCGCCGACGACCTCGTCCGCGGGCGTGGAGCCGGTGAACGGCGTGATCTTCGAGGTGGACGGCGTCATCGAGGCGAGCGACCCATGGCCGTCCGCCTGCGCGGCCGGCACAGCGAGAGCGGACAGAGCCAGGGCGCCGGAGACGGCGGCCACAGTGGCACGTATGCGCATGCGTTCCCCACGTAAGGAGTGGGGCCCCGGCGATGCCAGTCCTGACAGTTCGTCACCACAGGGGCCCAAGTGATGGTGGAGTCTGATGACCCGGAAGAGAAGATCGCTCAGGACCACCAATAGTTGTACGCCGGATGAATTTTTTTCTGCGGCCGTACGAGCGGGCAGGGACAGACAGGAATCCCCGGCCCGAGGAGGGCCGGGGATTCAGGTCGGATCAGGTGACCGGGTCACGCGACGGGATCACGGGACCGGATCAGGTGCGACCGCAGGCGGCGATCAGGTGCTACCGCACGTCGACGTAGTCACCCGCGGCGCTGACGGCCGGGGTGGTCGCGGTGCCCGCGAAGCTGTAGCGGAAGTAACCGTCGACGGTGGCCTTCGTGGTGGTCTTCAGGTTGCCGTGGCTGTCCGTCTTGATGGTCTTGACGGTGGTGTAGGTGCTGCTGTTCTTCTTGCGGAACTGCAGCTTCACCGACTGGCCCGTGTAGCCGTAGTAGTCGTGCAGCTCCCAGTTCGCGCGGGTGAGCTTGCCGGTGACCGTGACGGTCTTGCCCTTCTTCACCGGCTCCGGCGCGGCGTCGACCCTCAGCTTGGAGTAGCGCTGGAGCTTGCTGGTGGTGAGCGCGTCCTGGTCGATGTAGCCGACCTTGCTCAGGTCGGCGTCGTCGTCGCTCGGGTCGACCCCGTTGAAGGCGACCGCGAGGCCCATGGCCTTCCACGTGGTGGCGTCGGCGTTGACCAGTTCGTCGCCCGGGTAGATGTCGATGGTGCTCTTGCAGGTGGCGGTGGTCGACGAGGTGACGGAGCAGGACGGGAAGTCGTCACCGACCAGGACGCCGACCGGCTCGTCGAAGGAGCCGCGGTAGAGCTCGACGTCCAGGAAGAAGTCGTCGGCGGTGATGTCGACGGAGGCGCCGTGCTTGACGCTGAAGGTGACCGGGACGGTGACCTGGTTGGCGATACCGGCCACGATCGGCTTGCCGTTGTTGACCTTCACGTTCGAGAAGGAGAGGTCGAGGGCGTAGGGAGTGCCGGTGGTGGCGCCCGTGGATCCGGTGTACGCGGCCTTGCCCGAGGCGCTGCGGGCGGCATCCTGCACCTTGGCGATGTCCGCGCGGTGGTCGGTGGAGCCGGCGGCGTGGGCGCCCGGCGCGACGAAGGCGGAGAGAGCCAGGGCGCCGGAGACGGCGGCCACGGTGGCACGAAGACGCATGCGATCCCCCAGTGAAGACAGGGCCCGGTTGTGGTCGTTCCTCACGGCTCGCGGTCACAGGGGCCCAGGTGATGGCGGAGTCTGATGACTCGTTGGGAAAGATCGCCGGGGTGCTCGAATGGTTGCACGAGAGATGAAATCTTTGTGCGGTCCATACGGAGATCGGGACGGAGATCGGGACAAACAGAAATCCCCGGCCTAAAGGCCGGGGATTTCCGGTGACATCAGGTGGTACCGCGCGTTCAGGCGGTACCGCGTGTTCAGGTGTTACTGCACGTCGACGTAGTCGCCCCCGGCGCTGACGGCCGGGGTGGTCGTGGTGCCCGCGAAGCTGTAGCGGAAGTAACCGTCGGCGGTGGCCGTCGTGGTCGTCTTCAGGTTGCCGGAGCTGTCCGTCTTGACCGTCTTGAGCGTGGTGTAGGTGGTGCTGCCCTTCTTGCGGAACTGCAGCTTCACCGACTGGCCCGTGTAGCCCTGGTACTTGGCGTTGTCCCAGTTCGCGCGGGTCAGGGCGCCGGTGACCGTGACGGTCTTGCCCTTCTTGACCGGCTCGGGGGCGGCGTTGACCGTCAGCTTGGACAGACGCTGGACGTTCTTGGTGCCCAGGTCGCCCTGCCACTTGTCGTTGCCGCTGTCGTCGATGGCGAGCGCGCCGACCTTCCAGGCACCGGCCTGGGCGTCGGTCAGATCCACCTCGGCGGAGCCGGCCGGACGGAACTCGATCTTGGCCGTGCACTTGGCCACCGTGGAGGAGGAGGCGGTGCAGGTGCCGGGCTCGTCGCCGAAGACGACGTCGGTCGGCGAGGTGACCGAGGTGCCGCGGTAGAGCATCGGGCCGCTCGCGAAGGAGCTCAGGCTGACGCTGGAGGGGTGCGTCACCGTGTAGGTCGCGCTGATCGTGACCTGCGCGGAGGCGCCGACCACGATGTTCTTACCACTGTTGATCACGACGCTGGAGAAGGTGACGCCGGACACCGAGTTGCCTGCGGCCTGCGCGGCCGGCACGGCGAGAGCGGAGAGGGCCAGGGCGCCGGTGACGGCGGCCACGGTGGCTCGTATGCGCATGGGGTTCCCCAAGTGGAGAAAGGGGGTCCCGGCGGTGGTCGTTCCTCACGGCTCGTCGTCGGCACGGGACCCAAGTGATCGATGAGTCTGCTGACTCAAGAGATGAGATTAGTGAGGGGTGGGACTGGTTGTACGGGCGGGGTGAAGGAGTCGCAGTTTTTAGGTTCGCGTTACGCGGGGATGGCGAAACCCAGAGCACAGCCCGGCCCCGGAATTCCCGGGACCGGGCGAAACGCGCCGTCCGAAATACGGCGGAACCCGACCGGCCCGACCGCCCGGTCCGCCGTGAACAGTCGGCCGGGACGATCGGTCGGACCAGCGGTCACGGGGTCAGTCGAACCAGCGGTCCCGGGCCAGCTCCTCCGTGCGGGACGGGTCCTCGAGCAGGGCGGCCACCTCGAAGCGGCGCGGCCACTGGCCCGCCGACCAGGCGAGCCCGGCGGCGACACCCTCCAGGGTGGCGGCGTGCAGCACCCCGTCCCGGCTCCGGCGCCAGTCGAGTTCGGTTCCGTCGACCACGAGCTCCTCGTGCTCGACGTACGAAGCGGGGGTCGCGGGGCCCAGCAGGACCCGTACGGACTCCGGTACGTCGTGCTCGGTGCCCTCCGAGGTCACCTCGCCGGTGACGGACTCACTGAGCCGCCGCACCTGGAACAGCTCGGCGAGCTCCGCGGCCCGTGACGGCGGCACCGGCAGCAGCGGCACCCCGTCGGTGAACGCCAGGAGATCCGGTGAGTCCACGACCATCGCGTCGGCCGCGTCCACGACCTTCACCTCGCCGTCCACGACCGCCCGCAGCTCGTCCGGCAGGGTCACGCGCTCGGGGTCGAGATCGGCCAACGCGCTGTACAGGGCGTGCAGTTGGGCTCCGGAGACCCGGCGTCCGGGGTCGGCGAGCCGGTCGAGCAGTTCGGCCGCGCCGCCCGGCTCGTCGAGCAGGGCTGCCACGGACGTACGGACACCGAGCGCCCGCAGGACCTGCTCGTCGTCGAAGCCGGTCGCGTCGGCCTCGTCGTACAGGCCGCGCAGCAGCGGATCGCCGCCGGAGGCCAGTAGACCGGCCGGCCTGCGCCCGTCGAGCACCGGATGCCCGCGCAGCCACCACGCCGTGTACGGGCGGACGATCTCGTGCGTGCCGTCCGGAAGCAGGACGCGCACCTGCTGGATGATCGCGTCCCGCAGCGGCGGCTGGGCGAGCAGCGCCAAGGCCTCCGGCCACCGGTCGTCGTCCACCAGGTCCAGATCCCGTACGGCCACGATCTCGGTGGCGACGGGCGGCACCGGCGAGTCGGGCAGCCGGTCCAGGACGTCCTCGCACCACACGTCCACCGCGTCCAGCAGCCCCGCGTCGTCGGGTTCGGCGAAGTCCCCTTCGCGCGGCTCCAGTTCGTCCGGATCGAGGACGACGTCGGTGGCCCGCACCAGGGCGAAGCCGGCCAGCACGCCGCAGGCCGCGAGGGGCTGCTCGCCCCAGCGGTCGGCGAGCTCGGCGTCGACGAGGGCGAGTTCGTCCTCGCGCATGATCCGGGCGAACGGGCTGCCGGGAAGGACGAGTTCACCGGCGGGCACGAGCTCACCCTCCTCGTCCGGCAGGGCGAGAGCACCGAGCCAGGGCTCGTCGCCGGGTTCGAGCGCGGCGTCACGGACCAGCGCGAGAACGGTGTCCGCGAGCTCCTCCGCGTCCAGGGTGTCCTCGTCCCACGCCCCGCCCTCGTCGTCGAGCGAGGCGGCCACCGCGGCCCGCACCTGCGGGGTGGTGAGCACCGCGCGGGCCGAGGCCGGGAGAGCGCCCAGCTTCTCCAGCAGGGGGTGGGCCGCGTCCGGGTGCGCGACCTTGAGGCCGAGCCGGGCGAGCGTGCCGGGGGCCACCAGGGACCCCTCGGCGGTGGGCAGCAGGATCTGGCGGGGCCCGATCGTCGTACGGCCGTCGGCCAGCGGCACCGGCAGTCCCGACAGCCGGTCCGGGTCCACCCCGGCGAGGCTGTCGTACAGGCGGTACCACCACTCCGGGTCCTTCTCCAGGCCGGCCAGCCGGTCCACGGCCTCGGTGAGCGGCACCCGGGCGACGCCCAGCGTGCGCAGCTCCACCCGCCGTTCGAGCCCGGCCGGCAGCAGGCCGGTCAGCACCTCCGCGAGCACCCGGACGGTCTCGGCGCCCGCGCCCTCCACCACCTCGGCGTCGCGCGGCCGCAGGGCGGCGGGGTTCTCCGCGGGGCTGCTCCCGGGCCAGTCCTCGGGGGCGTCGACGTCCGGCAGCCGGGCCGGCGGGGTGGCGGGCGGCAGGAACGCGGTGCGCGGCAGCCGGTCCAGGATCGCCCGGCGCAGCGCTCCGTCGAGTTCGCCCTTGCCGAGCGGGCCGGGCACCAGGTCGATGATCCCGGTGTCCACCGGCCGCCAGTCGGCGAGGAGTTCGGCGTAGGCGTCGGCCGCGCGCTCCACCAGGAAGTCGGTCAGCGGGCCGGGGGCCGCGTGACGCCGGGTGGTGTCGAGGGGGAGCGAGGCGATGAGGAGCGCCGGGACGCCGAGGGCTTCGTCGCTCGGTGTCGGCGCGTGCACGACGGGGCTGGTCCTCGGGCGGGCCGGGGATCCCTCCGGGTCGACCGGGACGGCCCAGGTCACGGACCAGTGCGGGCGCAGCCGCTCCTCGACCGGGCGGCCGGCGAGCAGGGCGGGGTCGAGGGGGCCGTGCGCCGCGACGGTGCGGTAGCGGGTGGTGCCGTCGCGGGAGTCGTCGATGAGGGCGCCGTGCTCGGCGGCGGTCCGGCGCAGGGTGCGGATCTCCGCGTCGCCGATCTCCACCACCACTTCCTCCAGGCCGGGAAGGGCCAGCAGGAGGGCGTCGTCGATGGTCCGCAGGAGGCGCTCGGCGAGATCCTCCGCGGCGGTGTCGCGCAGCGGCATGATCACGGCGGTGTCGTACGGGTCCGGGGCGGTGCCCTCGGCCGCGAACGGCAGCCTCAGCAGCGGCACATGGCCGTCCCGTCGGCGGATCTCGTCGCCGAGACCGGGGCTGTCCGCAGCGATGCCGGCGGCGAGGTCGTGGGCCTCGGCGAGCGCCCAGCGGACGCCGCCGTGCCGGCCGACGACGGCGGGCTCGTCGGTGACGGCGAGGACCGCGGCGAAGCCGACGCCGAAGCGGCCCACGGCGGTGTCGTGCGCGTCCCGCTTCGCGGAGGCCCTGAGGGTGGCGAGGGACTCGACGCCGGCCGCGTCGAGGGGGGCGCCGGTGTTGGCCGCCACCAGGACGCCGTCGCGGAGCGTGAGACGCAGCCGTCCCGGGGTGCCCGCGCGGGCCGAGGCGTCCGCGGCGTTCTGGGCGAGTTCCACGACGAGCCGGTCGCGGTACCCGCCGAGGACCAGGTCCTCCTCGGCGTTGGCGTCCTCGCGGAACCTGGCCGGGCTGGTCGCCCAGGCGTCCAGTACTCCGCGGCGCAGGCGGGCCGTGCCGAACGGGTCCGCACCCTCGGCAGCAGGCCGCACGAACTTACTCACGGGTTCACTCTCCCTCTAGCCTGGCGCGACCGCGAATGCTGCACCGGGTCGCGGCTTGAAGGTACCGCGCGCTGTCCCCCGCTCCGGGCGGGGTCCGCGTGCCGGTTCGCTGCGCTGGCGTCTGCGGGTCTCGGTCCGGTTCGGTGGGGGGGCGGCGCCGTGCCGGTACATCCGCCCGTCGCCGTTGGATCAGACGTGAGTTTTCCGGGGAGCCGCTGCTCGATCCGAACGTAAGCGACGGGCATCCGATGTACCGGCACGGCCCCTCACGCCGGATCCCGGCTGCGGGTGCGAGATCCGGTCCGTACGGACCACTTTTGGCTGCGGGGGCAAGATCCAGCCCCTCCGGCGTTTGAGGAGCGGGGTCTGGGGCGGAGCCCCAGGTACGGGACGGGTAGGGGCGGAGGGGGCGAGAGAAGGCTGGGGGTACACCCGGCTGGGGGTACACCCGTGCCGGGAACGGTGAGAGCACCGGTTCCTGGCCCCGGGACCAGTGAAAAGCACCGGTTCCAGGCCCCGGGGCCAGTGAAAAGCACTGGTCCCCCCGGACCCGGGTGAAACCTACGAGTGGCCCAGTTCCGCCGTGGATTCGTCCGTGGTGGCCGGCACCGAGCCCGAGTCGGGGGACGGTCGGAGCGGGAAGGGGTCGACCTGGGTCTCGTCGATCACCGGAAGCGGCGGCCGCGGAGGCGTCGGCATGACCGCCGCCTCGGAGTGCCCACCGCACCCGTACGCGAGAGACACCACACGCCCGTCCGCCGGCGAGAACTCATTCGCACAGACACCGAACGCCTGTCCGAGCGAGCCCCCGATACGGTTCAGGAAGCCACAGCTCACGCACGTCGCGGGCGCGGCCTGCGCCATCGCCGTCTTGGCGCCGTACGAGTCCTCCCAGCGGTCGGCCGCGACATGCAGCCCGTACCGGGAGAGCACCCGGGCCCGGCGCAGCCCCAGTTCCTCGGCCACGGCGGCGATCGAGCCCCGGCGCGGAGCCATCGGCAGGTTCGCGGGCGTTCCCGCGGTCACCTCCGCGTCCTCCGCCTCCACCAGCTCGGCCATGTCCTCGGAGACCGCGGAGTTCGGCGCGGGCTCGTCCTCGCCGGAGTAGCCCGGCTCCAGCCGCAGATCCTCGGCGTCCGTGGGGAGCAGGTCCCCCGGTCCCATGTCGCCGGGGCGGAGCCGCTCGCTCCACGGCACCCACTCGGGGGCCAGCAGAGCGTCCGTGCCGGGCAGCAGAACCGTCTCGTCAAGAGTGACGATCTTCGCCCGGGAGGCGCGGGCCACGGTCGACGCCCAGCGCCAGCCGCGGTACCCGGGTTCCTTGCACTCGAAGTAGTGCGTGACAACGCGGTCCCCCTCGGAGACCAGCCCGAGGTGCTCGCCGACGACGCCGGGGTACGCGGCTTCCTCGGCGGCCGCGCGGGCGAGATCGACGGCCTCTGCGCACAGGCGGTCAGGGGTGCGGCTTCGCGTTGTCGCTGCGCTCACAGGTATCGCTTCTCTCCTACGCCGTCTCACGGGTGCGCCATTCCTCCGGCGGGGGTGCGGACGGAGCGGACCGGTGGGCCGCGTCGACGTCCGCGCCCGATCGCACTCGGGCGCACCTACGCCATCCATTCTGCGGGATGGCCGAGAGGCGCGCGGCCGAGAACAATCGCCGCAGGCGCGTTACGCACGCTACCTTCTCCTGGCCCCTGGGCCCACACCGGCGGCCGTCTTCGGCGCTCCGCGCCGGGATCTTCGCCGCTCCACGGCTCCCGGACCCGGCCGCTCCGCAGCCCGTTCCCCGCCGCTCCACGTCAGAAGTTTCCCATCCGCCCACCCGTCTCGCCCAGTCCGATGGGCCCCACTCGGCACCCATACGCGCGGTAACCGCACTACGCACCCCGAAGTCGGGGCACTATGGCGGAGTGGCGTCCGCAAGGTCACCCCAGGGAGCAACCGGTGTCGGTGGCTCCAAGGGGAACAACCGAAGTGGCGGATCGGGCCGGGTGACCGGATCCGTCCGTGCGGTGGGTCGTGCCCTGCACTTCCCGGTGACACGGACCGCCCGCGGCATCCGCAAGGCGACGCACGCGCACGGAGCGGGCGAGTCCGGCCTCGGGAAACTGATCGAACTGCACGCGGTGAACGGCGCGGGCGACGTCATGATCACGGTGGCTCTGGCGTCCACCGTGTTCTTCTCCGTGCCGACCGACGAGGCCCGCGGAAGAGTCGCCCTCTACCTGGGCATCACCATGGCGCCCTTCGCCGTCCTGGCCCCCGTGATCGGCCCGCTGCTCGACCGTCTGCCGCACGGCCGGCGGGCCGCGATGGCGGGCTCGATGCTCGCTCGGGCCATGCTCGCCCTGATGCTGTCGGGCGCGGTCGTCACCGGCACCTTCGAGCTGTATCCCGCCGCGCTCGGCGTGCTCGTCGCCTCCAAGGCGTACGGCGTGGTGCGCAGCGCCGTCGTACCCCGGCTGCTGCCACCCACGTTCTCCCTGGTCAAGGCGAACTCCCGCGTCACTCTGGGCGGGCTCCTGGCCACCGGTGTGGCCGGGCCGATCGCCGTCCTGCTCCATTCGCTGGGGGCGCGCTATCCGCTCTACGGCGCCTTCACGATCTTCATCGCGGGCACGTTCCTGTCGTTCTCGCTGCCGCCCAAGGTCGACTCCGCCAAGGGCGAGGACACGGCGCTGCTCGCCGCCGACCCCGACCATCTGCACGGCCCGCGCCTGAAGAAACCCCCGCGCCCCGGGCTGCGGACCGTGGGGACGGCCGTCACCCACGCTCTGGGCGCCAACGCCTCACTGCGCTGTCTGTCCGGCTTCCTGATCTTCTTCCTCGCCTTCCTGCTGCGCGAGAGCCCGCTCACCGGCAAGACCGCCGCGGTCTCGCTCGGCCTGGTGGTCGTCTCGGCGGGAGTGGGCAACGCGATCGGCACGGCCGTCGGCGCCTGGCTGAAGCAGCGCTCCCCGGAGATCATCATCGTGACGGTGGTGGCGGTCGTGCTGGCCACCGCGATCACGGCGGCGCTCTTCTTCGGCACCCTGATGGTGGCGTGCCTCGCGGCGATCGCCGGCTTCGCCCAGGCCCTCGCCAAACTGTCCCTGGACGCCCTGATCCAGCGAGACGTCCCCGAACTTGTCCGGAATTCGGCCTTCGCACGCTCCGAGACGCTGCTCCAGATGGCCTGGGTGCTCGGCGGAGCCGTCGGTATCGCGATGCCGCTCAACGGCCCGCTCGGCCTCTCGGTGGCGGCCGGGATCGTGGCCGTGGGGTGGCTGACGACCGTGCGGGGACTGCTCCAGGTGGCACGGCGCGGCGGATCGGCCCGCGGTCACGTCTCCTGAGCCGCGCGGGGGCCACACACGGCACGCCGCACCCCACGTGGGGGCACCGGTGGGCCTGCCCGATAGCCTTCGGTCATGACCTCCCTGCCCCGCGGCAGAGCCGCTAATGGACAACGCGCAGCGCGCCGTCGCCGCGCCGTCGCCACGGTCGGCGCCGTTTCCGCCGGACTCCTCGTCCTGTCCGCCTGTGACAAACCGACCCCGATGGCCACCGTCACGGTCGGCGACAAGTCGGTGAGCTCCGAGGCCGACTGCTACAACGACGGCGACGCCCTGAAGGCCACGGACCTGTCGGGCTGCCTGCGGTCCAAGGACATCAAGTCCATCACCGTCGACCCCGACGCGACCGTGCGGTTCGGCGTGGACCCGGACATCGCGGACAAAGGCTGGACGCTCCTGATGAACGGGCAGCAGCTGCTGCCCGAAACCACCAAGAAGACGTACCTGACGATTCCGGGCAGCGTCTTCTTCAACCAGCAGTACGGCGCCACCGGCAGCTCGACGCTCGTCTCCATCAAGGAGGGCAAGGCGACGGCCACCGGCCTGTGGTCCTTCAAGTTCAAGAAGGACACGGACAACTGATCGCCGCCGCCGGGCCGAGTGTGCTCGTGGCCACCGCCGTCCCCGCGGAGCGGGAAGCGGTGGCCGCGGCGTCGTCCGGCACGGCGCGGGAGATACGGCTCCCGGGGGCGACGCTCCACCGGACCGGCGGGCACGATCTGCTCGCCGCCGGTGTCGGCCCCGCGCTCGCCGCCGCCTCCGTCTCCGCCGCACTGACCGCCGCCGCCCTAGGCGGCACTCCCTACCGCCTCGTCGTCTGCGCGGGGATCGCCGGCGGCTTCCAGCCCGGCGCGCCCGTGGGATCGCTCGTGGTCGCCGACGACATCGTCGCGGCGGACCTGGGCGCCGAGGCGCCGGAGGGCTTCCTGCCGGTCACCGAGCTCGGCTTCGGGACCGTCAGCCACCGGCCCCCGAAATCACTCGTCCGAGAAGCCGCGGCCGTCACCGCCGCCCTCGTCGGAACAGTCCTCACGGTGTCGACCGTGACCGGCAGCGCCGCACGTGCCGCCGAACTGCGTGCCCGGCACCCGCGTGCCCTCGCCGAGGCGATGGAGGGCTTCGGGGTCGCCGAGGCCGCCGCCGCCCACGGTGTGCCGGTGCTGGAGATCCGCGCGGTGTCCAATCCCGTCGGCCCGCGGGACCGCGCCGCGTGGCGCATCGGCGACGCCCTCGCGGCCCTCACGGGCGCCTTCGGGAAGCTGGGGCCCCTGCTGGAGAGTTGGAACCCTCATGAGCACACCGACTGAATCCGCCGAAGCCCTGCGGATCGCCTACTCGCCCTGTCCGAACGACACCTTCGTCTTCGACGCCTGGGCACACGGCCGCGTCCCCGGCGCGCCCTCCCTCGACGTGACCTTCGCGGACATCGACATCACCAACGGCATGGCCGAGCGCGGCGAGTTCGACGTGCTGAAGGTGTCGTACGCCGTGCTGCCGTACGTCCTCGACGACTACGCGCTGCTGCCGTGCGGCGGCGCGCTGGGGCGGGGCTGCGGGCCGCTGGTGCTGACGAAGGAGGCCGGCACCGACTTGACGGGCCGCACGGTCGCCGTGCCGAGCGAGCGGTCGACGGCGTATCTGCTGTTCCGGCTGTGGGCGGCGGACACGGTTCCCGGCGGGGTCGGCGAGATCGTGGTCATGCCGTTCCACGAGATCATGCCGGCCGTGCGGGACGGGAAGGTCGACGCGGGACTCGTCATCCACGAGGCGCGTTTCACGTACCAGAACTACGGGCTGCACAAGCTCGCCGACATGGGCGAGCACTGGGAGCACACCACGGGGCTGCCGATCCCGCTGGGCGCGATCATCGCCAGGCGGTCGCTGGGGGCCGAGCGGCTCCTGGAGCTCGCCGAGGCCGCCCGCGCCTCGGTCCGCGCCGCCTGGGACGACCCCGAGGCCTCCCGCCCCTACGTCCTGGAGCACGCTCAGGAAATGGACCCGGGCGTCGCGGACCAGCACATCGGCCTGTACGTCAACGAGTTCACGGCCGATCTGGGCGAGCCCGGATACGCGGCGGTCCGCGGGCTGCTCACGCGTGCGGCGGCCGAGGGGCTGGTACCGCCCCTCGGACCGGACGCGCTGGCGTTTCCCTGATGCCCGGCTCCCGCTCCGGAACCGGCCGGGTCCCTCAGGAACCCGGCGGCTCCGGCCGCTGACGGCCGGTCATACGTCGAGCTGGTCGGCGACCGCGCGCAGCAGGCCCGCGATCTTCTTGCCGGAGGTCTTGTCGGGGTAGCGGCCCTGTTCCAGGGTGGGCGTGATGTTCTCGAGGAGGGTCGTCAGGTCCTGCACGATGGACGCCAGTTCATCCGGTTTGCGGCGCTGGGCGGCCGCGACCGAGGGAGTCGGGTCCAAAAGGGTCACCGAGAGGGCCTGATCGCCGCGCTGACCGGCGACGACGCCGAACTCGACACGCTGGCCGGGCTTGAGGGCGTCTACTCCGGCGGGCAGGACCGAGGAATGGACGAAGACGTCGCCGCCGTCGTCGCGGGAGAGAAAGCCGAAGCCCTTCTCAGTGTTGAACCACTTGACTTTGCCGGTGGGCACGTCTGTCCTCGTCCTCGTACTCGTCGGAAACTTCTCTGGGAACGTCTCGGGCGGTTGCAGGGGCAACTGCCCGGGAAACGCCTCTGGATAGCACTACAGCGGGTCAGCCGACCCGCCGGTACCAAGGCTAATGGTCCGTCGGCTCGTGACAAGACGTCGCTGGATTGTTCCTTCGCGCAGGGAACTACCCTGGTGGAGTGCGTGACAAAACCCAAGTGAATTCCCCCGAAGCCGGTGACAGGCTGATCCGTGCCGGTGCCATCGTGTTCTTCGTCGGAGCATTGGCCACTCTGGTCACCGTGGCCCCGCTGTTGCTCGGTACGAAACCTTTTCCGTTCTACATGTTCGGCTTGAGCATGCTCATGGGTGCCGGATTCCTGCTGGCCGGCGCGGGCGTGCTCCAGTCCGCCGCGCAGGGCCGCCGCCGGGCCCGCGCCGCCCGTTCCTGACGGCGGTCGTCCCGACGGTCGGTCCCGACGGTCGGCGGTCCTGAGGCCGCCGGTCCTGAGGCCGCCGGTCCTGAGGGCGGTCTCCCTGGCGGCGGCTGTTCCTGTGGGCCGGGGCCGGGTTCGGCGTGCCCTCAGCGGTGGTTCTCCAGCCACGCCGGGAACTCCGTGAGGTCGCCGAGGACGACATCCGCGCCCGCCGCGCGCAGTTCCTCGGCGTCGCACGGCCCGGTCGCCACGGCCACGCTGTACGCCCGCGCGGTGCGCGCTCCGCGTACGTCGCCGATGTGGTCGCCCACGTACACGCTCGCGCCGTGCTCGCGCAGCGCGACCGCCTTCTGTTCGGCCCACAGGCCCCCGACGACGTCGTCCGCGTCGATGCCGAGGTGGTCCAGGTGCAGCCTGGCGTTGGGCTCCCACTTCGCGGTCACGACGACGGCGCGCCCGCCGGCCGCCCGCACCGCTGTGACGGCCTCGCGCGCGCCGGGCATCGCGAGCGAGCCGGTGATCGCGTGCTCGGGGTACATCGCGCGGTAGATGTCGGCCATCGCCGGTATGTCCTCGGCCGGGAACCAGTGGGCGAGTTCCTCCTCCAGCGGGGGCCCGAGACGCGTGACCACGAGATCGGAGTCGATGTACGTCCCGGTCCGTGCCGCCATCGCCTCGAAGCAGGCGTGGATCCCGGGGCGGGAGTCGATCAGGGTCATGTCGAGGTCGAAGCCGACGGTCAGCGCTGGTGAGGTCATATGGGCCATTGTGCCCAGGTCGCCGGGGAACCGGTCCAGGCCTTTTCGCGCGGGCGCCTCGGGGTGCGCGCCTCTGGGTGCGGGTCCGGGGCGGGTGCGGGTCCGGGTGCGGGTCCGGGAAGGCCTCACGGGGCTCCGGAGGGCCTCTCCCGGGCGCCGGGCCCGCGTCGCTGCCTCTCCCGGACGCCGGTCCCGCGTCGCCGTCTCTCCCCCACCCCGCTCCCGGGCGCCCGGGAGCACGTCTCTCGCGGGCGCCTTCCGGAGCCGTGCCGGGCGTCAGCGGTTTCGCTGGGAGCGCCAGACCAGGTACAGGGCCGAGGCGATCGCCGCGCCGCGGACGACGAAGGGCCAGGTCTGGGTCATCGCCTCGTTCATGTGGCCCTCGGCGACGGGCGTGCCCCAGCGGCCGTCCGAACGGCCCCAGAGCCAGACGATGCCGGCCGCGGCGGACAGGCCCGGCAGGACGAGGACGGCCCATTTCGACTCCGCCCGGGTCAGCCGGCGCGAGCCGTAGGCGATCAGCCAGCCGAGGCCGAGCGCGAACCAGTTGCCGAGGACCGCGCCGGCGACGAGGAGGGCGGCGGCGAGCAGGAGCAGCGGGTTGGTGTAGCCGCCGAGGCGCGGGAGGAGACGACGGGGCAGGCGGCGCAGGGCGCCGGCCCCGGCGGGCGGCTCGTCCTCGGGGGCCGGTGCCGTCTCCTCGGCCGGGTGCGCCTCGTCCGCGGGCCCGCCGTCCTTGTCCCCCGGGGGCGGCTTGAGCAGCTCGGGGATCTCCACGCCGCCGACGAACCCGGGCACGCTGTCGCCGAGCCCGAAGGGGCTGCCGGTGGCACGCCACCAGTCGGGCCGCGTCGCGCTGTCGCCCAGTTCGGACGCGCTCGCCAGATGGGGCGGGGACGGCGCGTCGGCCCCGGCGCTCTCGGCGGGCTCCCGGGCCGGGCGGGGGCGGGGGACGACGCGGCGCAGTCCCTTGGGGCGCGCCTCCGGTTCGGCGGCGGCACGCTGGGACGGCACGGCGGCCCAGGTCCGGGTGCCGGCCTCGGTGCCTCCGGTGCCCCCTCCGGCCGCCGCGACGATCGCGTCGGGGGTGCCGAGGCGGTCGAGGATGCGGCGGACCGCGGCGGGGGTGTCGGCGATGGCTCCGGCCCGGCGGCGGCCGATCTCCTCGCGCAGTTCCGTGACCAGCCGCATGCGGGTGGCCGACGGCAACTGCCGCTGCTGGGCCAGGTCGCCGACCCGGCTCAGGTAGTCGAAGACCAGCTGGTCGCTCTCGATCCCCACGAAGTCCCCTCCGGGGCGGGTGCGTTGGATACCCCGTGGGGACGAAGGTACCGGTTTCCGGCGCGCGAAAGCGTCCGCTCCGGGGCTCGGCCTGCCGTACGACGTCCGCCGGCCCGGGAGATCGCGTGGCCTCCTGACGGTCCACCGGGCGGGGGCCGGGCCCGGCGGGCGTGCCACCCGCTACCGTTGACAGGATGAGCCCCGAGACGACCGCCCCGCGGTCCCTGGCGGAAGCACTCCGCGCGCGGGACGACGCCTCGCTGTCCGCCCTCCTGCGGTCCCGGCCGGACCTGATCACCCCCGTCCCCACGGATCTCACCCAGCTCGCCACGCGGGCGGGCACCCGGGCGTCGGTCGTACGTGCCCTGGAGCGTCTGGACCGGTTCACGCTCCAGACGGCGGAGGCGCTCGCGGTGGCGCGGGAACCGGCGACGTACGACGAACTGCTCGGGCTGCTGGCGGGCGACGACGGCGACCCGGCGGTCACGGCGGCCTTCCCGCACGCGCTCGGGACCTTGCGCGAGCAGGCTCTCCTGTGGGGGGCCGACGACCGCCTCCGGCTCGTGCGCACGGCACGTGAACTGCTCGCCCCGTCCCCGCAGCACCCGTCCCCGACGGGGCTAGGGCCGACGGTCGGCGAGGCCACGGCCGGCATGTCGCCGGGGCGCATCCAGGAGATCGTGGCCGCGGCGGGGCTGGCGTCCACCCATGACTCCGTGTCGGCGGTGGCGTCGCTGAGCGGCCTGTTCGCCGACCGGAGCCGGATGTCGGCGCTGCTCGACGAGGCGCCCGCCGAGGCGGTGGGGGTGCTGGCCCGGCTGGTGTGGGGGCCGCCGTACGGGCAGGTGACGGCCGAACCGGCGGCGCATCTGCGCTGGCTGATCGGGCGGGGGCTGCTGCTGCCGACGGCACCGGGCACGGTCGTGCTGCCTCGGGAGGTCGCCCTGCATCTGCGGGCGGGCCGCGCGCACCGGGTGACGGAACCGGTGGCGCCCGCGGTCGAGGCCGCGACCAGCCACCGTCCACAGGCGGTGGACGCCGCCGCGGCCGGTCAGGCGTACACGACGCTGGCGACCGTCGAGGAGCTGCTGAAGGACTGGCACGAGGGCGGTCCCGCCGTGCTGCGCGCGGGCGGCCTGAGCGTGCGGGACCTGAAGCGGACGGCGGTGGCGCTCGACGTCCCCGAACCGGTCGCCGCCTTCTGGGTGGAACTCGCCTACGCGGCGGGCCTGCTGGCCTCGGACGGCGAGGCCGAGGAACGCTACGCGGCGACACCGGCGTACGACACGTGGATGGAGCTGCCCGCCGCGGAGCGCTGGGCGCGGCTCGCCTCGGCGTGGCTCGCGGCGACCCGCACGGCCGGTCTGGTCGGCGGACGGGACGCGAAGGACCGTACGCTCTCGGCGCTCGGCCCGGGCCTCGACCGCTCCGCGGCACCCGAGGTCCGCCACCGCGTCCTCGCCCTGCTCGCGGAGCTTCCCGAGGGCGTCTCCCCCGACACGGACTCGCTCCTCGCCCGGCTGTACTGGGAGCGGCCCTCGCGCAGTGTCCGGCCCGCTCCGGACGAGCTGCGGGCCCGGCTGGCCCGCTGGACGCTGTCCGAGTCGGAGCTGCTCGGGGTGACCGGCCGGGGCGCGCTGTCCGCGCAGGGGCGGGCGCTGCTGGGCCTGCCCGCCCCGGCGGGCGCGCGGGTGGCGGAGCCGTCCGGTCCGGGCGACAGACTTCCCGCGCCGCACAGGCGGCGCCCGCCGGTGACCGCCCCCGTACCGCACTCCCCCGCCGAGCAAGCCGCGGCGGCGGCCCGGGCCGCCGCGCTCCTCGCGCCGCTGCTGCCCGAGCCGCTCGACCACGTCCTGCTCCAGGCGGATCTGACGGCGGTCGCGCCCGGCCCGCTGGAGCGTCCGCTGGCCGACACGCTCGGGGTCCTCGCGGACGTCGAGTCCAAGGGTGGGGCGACGGTCTACCGCTTCACCCCGGCCTCGGTGCGCCGGGCGCTCGACGCGGGCCGTTCGGCGTCCGACCTGCACGCCTTCCTCGCCGCCCACTCCCGTACGCCGGTCCCGCAGCCGCTGGCCTATCTGATCGACGACATGGCGCGCCGGCACGGCCATCTGCGGATCGGGGCGGCCTCGGCGTACGTCCGCTGCGACGACGAGGCGGTACTCAACGAGATCCTCGCCGACAAGCGTTCGCAGGAGTTCGCGCTGCGGCGGATCGCGCCGACGGTGCTGGTCGCGCAGACCGACCCGGCGAGCCTCCTGACCGGTCTCAGGACGATGGGCTTCGCGCCGGCCGCCGAGTCGGCGGAGGGTGACGTGCTGATCAGCCGTGCGCACGCCCACCGCACCCCGCCGCGCACGGCGCCCGAGCCCGTCCCGGACGGTCCGCCGGTCCCCGACGCCACGCTCCTCGGTGCGGCGGTCCGCGCGATCCGGGCCGGTGACCTCGCCTCCACGGCCCCGCGCAAGGACGACCCGGCCGCCGGCCGTCCCGGTAACGGCGCGCTGCCCCGCACCAGCTCCGCCGAGACCCTCGCGACCATGCAGGCCGCCGTGATGACGGGCGAGGCGGTGTGGATCGGCTACGTCAACGCCGAGGGGTCGGCCAGCCAGCGCGTCATCGCCCCCATCCGGGTCGAGGGCGGCTTCGTCACGGCGTACGACCACACGGCGGACGAGGTCCGCACCTATCCGCTGCACCGGGTCACGGGGGTCGCGGAGCTGGCCGACGACCAGCCGTGACCGCCCGCCGGTAGGGCACACTGGACGTTTGGCCAAGCATCCGCGCCGGGTGCCGCCACGTGCCACGCAGAAAGGGACGCGTGTGAACGGACCGCTCATCGTCCAGTCCGACAAAACGCTTCTGTTGGAAGTCGATCACGAGCGGGCCGACGCCTGCCGTCGGGTCATCGCCCCCTTCGCCGAGCTGGAGCGGGCGCCCGAGCACATCCACACCTACCGGGTGACGCCGCTCGGCCTGTGGAACGCGCGGGCCGCCGGGCACGACGCCGAGCAGGTCGTGGACGCGCTGGTGGAGTTCAGCCGCTATCCGGTCCCGCACGCGCTGCTCGTGGACATCGCCGAGACGATGGACCGCTACGGACGCCTCACGCTGAGCAAGCATCCGGCCCACGGGCTCGTCCTGACCACCACCGACCGGCCCGTCCTCGAAGAGGTGCTGCGCTCCAAGCGCGTCGCGCCGCTCGTCGGCAACCGGATCGACCCGGACACCGTGGCCGTGCACCCCTCCGAGCGCGGCCAGATCAAGCAGACCCTGCTGAAGCTCGGCTGGCCGGCCGAGGACCTCGCCGGGTACGTGGACGGCGAGGCGCACGCCATCGAGCTCGACGAGACCGGCTGGGCGCTGCGGCCCTACCAGCGGCAGGCCGTGGAGAACTTCTGGCACGGCGGGTCCGGGGTGGTCGTGCTGCCCTGTGGCGCGGGCAAGACGCTCGTCGGAGCCGGTGCCATGGCGCAGGCCAAGGCGACCACGCTCATCCTCGTCACCAACACCGTCTCCGCCCGGCAGTGGAAGCACGAGCTGGTGAAGCGGACCTCGCTGACCGAGGACGAGATCGGCGAGTACAGCGGCACCCGCAAGGAGATCCGCCCGGTCACCATCGCCACCTACCAGGTGCTGACGACCCGGCGGAAGGGCGTCTACCCGCACCTGGAGCTCTTCGACTCCCGCGACTGGGGCCTCATCCTCTACGACGAGGTCCACCTGCTGCCCGCCCCGGTCTTCAAGTTCACCGCCGACCTCCAGGCCAGGCGCCGGCTGGGGCTGACCGCCACGCTGGTGCGCGAGGACGGGCGCGAGTCGGACGTCTTCTCGCTCATCGGGCCCAAGCGGTTCGACGCGCCCTGGAAGGAGATCGAGGCGCAGGGCTACATCGCGCCGGCCGACTGTGTCGAGGTGCGGGTGAACCTCACCGACTCCGAGCGGCTCGCGTACGCCACCGCCGAGAACGAGGAGAAGTACCGCTTCTGCGCCACCACCGCGACCAAGCGGAAGGTGACCGAGGCGCTGGTCCGCCGGTTCGCGGGTCAGCAGATCCTCGTGATCGGCCAGTACATCGACCAGCTCGACGAGCTGGGCGAGCATCTGAACGCGCCCGTCATCAAGGGCGAGACCAGCAACGCCCAGCGGGAGAAGCTGTTCGACGCCTTCCGGCAGGGCGAGATCAGCGTGCTCGTCGTGTCCAAGGTCGCCAACTTCTCCATCGACCTGCCGGAGGCCACGGTGGCCATCCAGGTCTCGGGCACCTTCGGCTCCCGCCAGGAGGAGGCCCAGCGTCTGGGCCGCGTCCTGCGCCCGAAGGCCGACGGCCACCAGGCCCACTTCTACTCCGTGGTCGCCCGCGACACGATCGACCAGGACTTCGCAGCCCACCGCCAGCGCTTCCTGGCGGAACAGGGCTACGCCTACCGAATCATGGACGCCGACGAAATCCTGAACTAGGTTCCAGCCCCTCCGGCGTTTGAGGAGCGGGGTCCGGGGCGGAGCCCCGGGGGTGGGCAAGTCAAACGGGGCCGAGCCGTCTGCCGGCGGGACCGGACCGGGGTGCCGGAGCCGGTCCCCGGCAAAGGAAGCGGGCGTACACGTCAGTGGCGCCGTACGCCCGCTTCTTCGCCGTATTCGCCGAGCAGGACGACCCCGATGGCCGCGCGCCCGAACACCTTGACGGCCTTCAGTGCGTCGCCGAGGCGATGGCGGTGGTCGACGGAAGTGACGGCCGTCGCGCCGTGCGCGACGGACCCGGGATGGGCAGGACCTGGGATGAAAGTGGCTGCGCTCATACCTCCATGGTGCGACTGCCCCGACCCGAACGGCGTCGGTCTCCGGACCGAACCCCACCCACCCCCAGGTACGGCTCCGGACGGTCCGCCCTCCGCCTCACGACGGACCCCGCCCCCTAGGGACTCAGGGGCCGGACCCTGACACGCCAGGCGGGTACCGGAAGGACGCGGCGCTCGGGCACCGGGAAAACCATTGGCCCCGGCATCCATCCTTCGCCTAGAATCTTCGGTCTTGCCCGCCTCCCTTCACGGAGTGCCGCCGCCCGGCCGGAAACCGGACGGCACCCGGAATCACCACGGATTCCGCAGGGATTCCCGACGGATTCCCGACGAAATCCGCAGCGATTCACGATCTGCATCATCGCGCAGCACTGCCAGAGCGCCGCGGTACTCCCGCAGCACCCCCACGCAGGTTTCCGGAGGCAATTCCCCGTGTCCCCCCTGTCCGACGGTCCGGCCGGCGTCCCGACCGATTCCGACGATCCCCTCTCCCGCGAGCGCTCCCACCTCGCCCGGTCCCGTTCCGCGCTCCGCGCGATGCGCGAGGACGCGGAGAACCTCGACATCCGCGACGTCACCGCGAACTGGGTGAACGCCGAGGTGCTGCACCGGCAGATCGCCGAGCGCATCAAGGCCCTCGCCGACCTCAGCCACACCCCGCTGTTCTTCGGGCGGCTCGACTATCTGCACGCCCCGGGCTCCGACCTGGCGGAGGGCGCCGAGGGCGAGCGGTTCTACATCGGGCGCCGCCATGTCCACGACGACGACGGCGACCCGATGGTCATCGACTGGCGCGCGCCGGTGTCCCAGCCGTTCTACCGGGCCTCCAAGAAGGACCCGATGGACGTCGGGCTGCGCCGCCGCTTCGGCTACACCGGCGGCGACCTCACGGCCTACGAGGACGAGCACCTGTCCGACCCGGCCGAGGCGGCGTCCACCAGCAAGCTGCTCCAGCAGGAGATCGAGCGCCCGCGCGTCGGCCCGATGCGCGACATCGTGGCGACCATCCAGCCCGAACAGGACGAGATCGTACGGTCCGGGCTGTCCGGTTCGGTCTGTGTGCAGGGAGGTCCCGGCACCGGAAAGACCGCCGTCGGCCTGCACCGGGTCGCGTATCTGCTGTACGCGCACCGGGAGCGGCTCGCCCGCACCGGCACCCTGGTGATCGGACCGAACAAGTCCTTCCTGCACTACATCGAGCAGGTCCTCCCCGCGCTCGGTGAGCTGGAGGTCAGGCAGGCGACCGTCGACGACCTCGTCGCGCATGTCGAGGTGCGCGGGAGCGACGACGCGGCCGCGGCCGTGATCAAGGGCGACGCCCGGATGGCCCAGGTGCTGCGCCGGGCCGTGCGCTCGCATGTGACCGTCCCGGCCGAGCCGGTGGTGGTGGTCAGGGGGTCCCGGCGCTGGCGCGTCCCGGCGTACGAACTGGAGGAGATCGTCCGGGAGCTGCTCGACCGCGACATCCGGTACGGCGCAGCCCACCAGGCCCTTCCGCAGCGCATCGCGCATGCCGTGCTGGTCCAGATGGAGCGCTCCGGGGAGGCGCCGGACGACCGGGTGCAGGACGCCGTGGCCCGCAACCCCGCGGTGAAGGCCGCCGTGAAGGCGATCTGGCCGCAGGTCGACCCCGCGAAGCTGGTGCTCCGGCTGCTGACCGACGCGGAGTTCCTCGCCGCGCACGCGGAGGGGCTGCTGGACGAGGGTGAGCAGAAGGAGATCCTCTGGGCGAAGCCGGTGCGCAGCGTGAAGAGCGCGAAGTGGTCGGCCGCCGACGCCGTGCTGATCGACGAGGCCACGGATCTCGTCCAGCGCACGCACTCCCTCGGGCACGTGGTGCTCGACGAGGCGCAGGACCTCTCCCCGATGCAGTACCGCGCGGTGGGCCGGCGCTGCACGACGGGGTCGGCGACCGTGCTCGGGGACCTGGCGCAGGGGACGACCCCGTGGGCGACGCGGAGCTGGGCGGAGGCCCTCGGGCATCTGGGCAAGGGGGACGCGGTCGTCGAGGAGCTGACCGCGGGTTTCCGTGTCCCCACGGACGTCATCACCTACGCCTCCCGGCTGCTGCCGCACATCGCGCCCGGTCTCGCGCCGGTCGCCTCGGTGCGTGAGAACCCGGGCTTCTTCGAGGTGCGCGCGAGCACGGCGGACGCCGAAGTCCTCGGTGCGGTGGAGGAGTTGCTGGGCCACGAGGGGTCGGTCGGGCTGATCGCCGCCGACGCCCGCATCCCCGTGCTCGCCGAGGCGCTGACGGCGGCCGGGCGGACGTATCTCGGTCCGGGCGAGGAGACGACGGCCGAGACCCGGCTGACGCTGGTGCCGGCCTCGCTCGCCAAGGGCCTGGAGTACGACTACGTGGTCCTGGACGAGCCGCGGGCCGTCGTCGACGGCGAGCCCGACGAGCGCACCGGGCTGCGCCGTCTGTACGTGGCGCTCACCCGTGCGGTCTCGGGGCTGGTCGTGACCCACGCGGCACCGCTCCCGGCCGAACTGGGCTGACCGGCCGAGCGGACGGCCCCCGCCCGGGCCCGCGCCCTCGCCCCACACGCCGACGGCCCCCGGCACGTACGCCGGGGGCCGTCCGCCGTGTGACGCGAGGCCCTACCTGAACTTCCTGCTGGTGGCCAGGTAGACCTGCTTGGCGTTCTCACCGAGGCGGGGCCCGGTGATGAACGTCTTGCGGTCGCTCAGCGAGTTGTTGGAGACCAGATAGGTCCGGCCGTTGTGGCTCATGAACCAAGGCCCTCCGGACGCACCGCCGTTCATGGTGCAGCCGATCATGAACTGGGCGGGGACGTTGCTCGCGAGCACGAACCGCTTCGTGGCGCCGTGGCAGTCGTACATCTTCGAGCCGTCGTAGGGCGACTCGGCCGGGTAGCCGCGGACCTTCATGGACGTGACCTTGTTGGCGGCCGGAGCGCCGAACCACACCGGCAGCGCCGAACCGAGCTGCTCCTGAAGGGACTTGCCGCCCTTCTCGGGCTTGACGTGAAGCACGGCGTAGTCGTATCCGGAGGCCGCGTTGCCCGTGTGGCCGCCGCCCTTCATCCACTGGGACGAGGTGGTGGCCCAGTCGGCCCACCAGATGCCGTACGGCGAGACGGACTTGGCGCGCGGGTCGGTGATCTGACGGCTGCTCAGGCTCGCGCTGTTGTTGTACGAGGGGACGAAGGCGATGTTGCGGAACCAGCCGCCGCCCTTGCCCGCGTGCACGCAGTGGCCCGCGGTCCACACCAGGTTGGACTTGCCGGGGTGGGCCGGGTCGGTGACGACGGCGGCCGAGCAGACCATGCTGCCCTGGGGCGAGGAGAAGAACATCTTGCCGACGGGCGGCGCGTAGCGGTGATAGGTGCCCTTGACCTTGGCGGCGGTCTGCTTCTTCACCTTGCCGTCGGGCAGGTAGGAGGTGGCACCGCTGCCCGAGCCCGAACTGGTGCTGCCCGCCTGGGCGACCGGGATACTGGCCTTGGCCTCGGCCATCTTCTCCGGGGACCAGAAGTCCTTGATGTACGGGTTGGCGAAGTCCTCGGCCTTGGAAGCCCAGTTGCTGTAGTCCTTCCACCCCCCGAGCCTCCACTTGTCCAGGGCGGCGCCACTGAGTTCGGTGGGAATGCCCGCGGGCAGCTTGTAGCCGCCGAGCGAGAGGGAGCCGTCGTCCTGACCGGTGTCGACGCCCTTGTCGGCCTGGGCGGACGACGTGGGCTCGGCGACGGCCCCCTCGTCGTCCTTCTTGCTGTCACAGGCCGTGGTGGTGATCATGACGGCCGCGATCACGGCCGCGGCCGCCGCGAGCGTGCGGCTGCGTATGGATGGCATGAAGCCTGGTCCCCCTGATGCTGCTGTGCTGCCGCACCGCTTTCGCCGGCACGCACATATGTGTGATTGTCATGCCCCGGCCGATCGGGGCACGACCAAATATGCACGCAAAAGGCTGCTCGGTGATCGCCGTGCGCCTCTCACAACACAACAACTACGTGGCGGAGATGGATCCGTGACCTGCCGGTCCGGATCGCCCGCACCTGACCGGAACGCGGGACCGACGCGCCGGACCCGCCCCGTGGAACCAGCCGCCTACGCGTCGACGGCCGTCCGCCACGCCCGTACCGACTCCGCGGAGACCGGCCCCGCCCAGCCCCCGGGACGTGCGGCACCGCCGATGTGGAAGGCGTCGAGGCCCGCCGCGCGCAGCCGCGGCAGATGGTCGAGGCGCAGACCGCCGCCGACCATGATCCGCGGCTCGTACCCCGGCTCCCCGTGGCGGGCACCCTCGGCCGTGAGGACGGGGAGTCCGCCGTCGACGCCCGTCGGGGACCCGGCGGTCAGATAGGCGTCGAGACCGGGCAGGTCCGCGAGCTGCTTGCGCAGGGCGTCACGGTCGGCGGCGCGGTCGATCGCGCGGTGGAACGTCCAGCGGCAGCCGTCCAGTTCGGCGACGATCCGCTCCAGGGCGGCCAGGTCGGGGCCGCCGTGCTCGTCGAGGAAACCGAGGACGAACTCGTCCGCGCCCGCGTCCCGCAGCCCGCCCGCGGCCCGCACGAGAGCGTCGACGCCCGCCGCGCCGCCGGCCGAGAAGCCGTCGGACAGGCGCAGCATCACGCGCAGCGCGATGTCGACGGAAGCACGGATCCCGGCGAAGGTCTCCACCGACGGGGTCAGCCCGTCGGCCGCCATGTCCGCGACCAGCTCCAGCCGGTCCGCCCCGCCGGCCTGAGCGGCGACCGCGTCCTCCACGCCGAGGGCGATCACCTCCAGGACTGCGCTCTTCCGCTCACTCATCGGACCTCTTCTCCTGGGCCGCTATAGGTCTAGTCCAATCAAACAGTACGCGGGCGGGAGCGGAGGCGCGAGAAGATCACGGCGAACGAAGGGGAGGTCGCGGCGGTTTCCGGCCCGGACCCCTCCCGGAACCCCGGGCCCGCGGGCCCGACTCCGCCCCGTTCCGGCCATAGTTGAACTCTCATATACCCTCCCCCATACATGGAGATCATGTAAAGGTCGCGTGAAAGGGTGGGGCAGTGCGACGACGCGGATGGGGTGCGGCCGTTCTGGCGGTCGCGGTGGTGTCCGGGACACTGGTCGTCCAGGGGGCGGGCGGCGGGGACGCGGGCGGCTCCGGAGGCGACGGGAGGTCCGGGCCGATCCGGACCGGTTCGGCCACCGCCGCGCTGACGGTGGCCGACGGTGGCACGTCCGCCCGGCTGGACCGGCGGGACACCGCGCCCTTCAGCATGCTCGGCATCACCTGGGCCGAGGCGTCCACACGGGTGAGCGGCACCATCGAGGTCCGGACCCGGGACACGGCGCGTCACACGTGGTCGACGTGGCTGCGGCTGGACGGTGACAGCGGCGAGGGCGAGCGGGGCGCGTCCCGCGGCGGCACCACGCCCGCGTGGGTGGGCCCGTCCGACGGGGTCCAGGTGCGGATGTCGAGCGGTGCGTCGCGGCGGCTGCCCGAGGGCCTCCGGCTGGACATGATCGACCCCGGCGGTACGACCTCGGCGATGGAGCCCGCCGGGTTCCTGATGGACCCGGTCGACCCGACCGGCGAAGCCGACCCGACCGGCCCGGCGGACGCGACCGGCACGGCGGACGCGACCGGTCCAGCCACGACGGACGCCCCCGCGGACACCGCCTCTCCCGACCCGTCCTCGACCCGGACCTCCGGGCCCTCGTCCGGTCCGACGGACTCCGCCGAACCCACGCGGACGCAGACGCAGCCGTCCACCGGGAGCGCGAGTCCTTCCCCGACCGTCTCCGCGCCGGACCCGGCCTCGCCGACCGCGACCGTGCCCCCGGCCCCGCCGTCCAC
This sequence comes from Streptomyces sp. NBC_00659, assembly GCF_036226925.1. Classification (NCBI taxonomy): domain Bacteria; kingdom Bacillati; phylum Actinomycetota; class Actinomycetes; order Kitasatosporales; family Streptomycetaceae; genus Streptomyces; species Streptomyces sp. NBC_00659. Next base: position 4,511,583 of record NZ_CP109031.1, read on the forward strand.
CGCGCCCCGCCCGCCGATCACCTCGCGGGAGGGCTGGGGCGCCGACGAGTCCATCAGCCCCGAGGAGCCCGGCTATCTGCCCGGAGGGAGGATCAAGGCGGTGGTGCTGCACCACACCGCCACCTCCAACGACTACACCTGCGCCGAGGCCCCTGCCCTCATCCGGGCCGTCTACGCCTACGACGTACAGCAGTTGACCTGGAAGGACATCGGCTACAACTTCCTCGTCGACAAGTGCGGCACGATCTACGAAGGCCGCAAGGGAGGCGTCGACCGGCCCGTGATGGGCGCGCACGCCTACGGCTTCAACTCCGAGACCACGGGCATCGCCGTCATCGGTGACTACAGCGGCATCGCCCCCTCGAAAGAGGCGATGACCTCGGTCGCCCGGCTCGCCGCGTGGAAGCTCGGCCAGTACGGCGTCGACCCGACGGGCACCACCACCCTCACCGCGGGCGCGAGCGGGCCGAACTACTTCCGCCAGACCTGGGACGCGGGCACCAGGATGACCCTCCCCGTCATCCACGGCCACCGCGACGGCTACAACACCGTGTGCCCGGGCGACGCGTACTACGCCATGCTGCCCACGGTCCGCGCCTGGGCGGGCGGGACGGTCGAAGGGCTCAAGCTCGACTCGGTCACCGGTACCGGCGTGTCCGGCACCACCGTCCTCACCGACACCGCCGTCACCGTGAAGTGGTCGGCCTCGACCCCGGCCGCCCTGGTCAGGCAGTACGACGTCCTGGTCGACGGCGAGGTCGCGGCCACCGTCGCCGGCACCGCCTCCTCCGCCGAGGTGAACCTGGCCCCGGGTACCCACAAGGTCTCGGTCCGGGGAGTCCACCAGTCCGGCCGGACCGCGATCACGGAGGACGTCACCGTCCTCGCCGATCCCGCCCCGGCCCTCACGCCCCCCGCCGCGACCACCACACCCACGGCCAAGGCCACCACCCCCGCCGCGACCGTCTCACCCACCTCACCCGCCTCACCCACCGCGAAGGCGACCACCCCCACCCCGACCGCCTCGCCCACCACGAAGGCCCCCACCCCCGCCGACACCACGCCGCCGGTCTTCTCCACCCAGCCGAATCTCGCCCTGCGCACCGGCACGGTGAGCACCACGGCCGTCCCGCTCACCCTGAAGTGGAAGGCCACCGACACGAAGGAACTGAAGGAGGTCCGCCTCACCGCCCCGGTCGCCAGGACGTACGGCCCGACGGTCACGAGCGCGAGCCTCACCGCCAAGTCCGGTGTGGCCACGACCTGGAGGATGACGGCGTACGACCGGGCCGGCAACGCCCGCTCGGCCTCCGTGAGCGGCACCCCCGTGATCCTCCAGGAGAGCGCGGCCACCAGAACCGGCACCTGGACGTCCAAGTCGTCGAGCGGCTACCTGGGCGGCAAGTCGTACAGCAGCTCCACGAAGAGCTCCTCGCTGACCTGGACCTTCACCGGACGCTCGGCGGCCCTGGTGGTCTCGCGCGCCGCGACCTCCGGTCAGGTGTACGTCTACGTCGACGGCAAGAAGACCGCCACCGTGGACCTGAGGACGACGACCACCAAGTACCGCGACGCGATCTGGGCGACGACCTGGACCGCCGCCGCCAAACACACGGTGAAGCTCGTGGTCGTCGGCACCGGCGGACGGCCCACGGTCACGACCGACGGACTCGTGTACCTCAAGTAGTCGTCCGGCCGGTCAGGGCCACCGCGCCGGTGCGGTGGCCCTGTCGGCCGGATCCGTCGCGCTCGCCGAGGATCCGTTCCGCGGTTCGACCGACGGCTCAACCGACGGCTCAACCGAACAGATTGAGCTCTTCCTCCCGCACCCCCACCAGCTCGTACACCGTCGTCTTCGGGACCGGCCGCCCCGAGAAGAGCCGTACGAGGGTCGCGGCGTCGCCGATGTAACGGGCCGGGGGACGGTCGCCGGGGACGCCGCCCAGGCGCAGCGGGTCGTCGAGATGGTCGAGGTCGGCGTGCAGCGGGACCCCGTCGCTCACGCGGCTGAAGCGGACCAGGAGCGCGAGGGCGTGCGGGAGCCCCTCCCCCTCGTAGGCGCCCGGTTCGCCGAACGCCTCGCGCACGTCTCCGGCGTGGATCCACTCGCCGAGCGCGACCGCGTCGAGCATGCCCCGGGTACGGGCGATCGCCGGGCCCACCTCGGTCATCCCGTGTTCCAGCTCGTCGATGACCCGCGCCGTCGTCCAGTCGGCACGCTCGGCGATGTCTCGGTCGTTGACCTCGGCCTCGAACACCCCTGGTTCGAAGCGGCGCTCGACGACCCGTGTCAGCACGGCCGAGCAATGCGCCAGCAGGTCCCGCACCGTCCACGCCGGACACCCTGCCGTCAGGCGGGCGAAGTCGTCCTCCGGGCGGGCCCGCAGCAGCGGGATCAGCGCGTCGCGCTCGGTGCGCAGGAGCAGACCGGGCAGTTCCGGGTCCCGTACATCGTGTGCGTCTTGAGGAATCATGACTCCACGCTAGGGCCTGTCCGGTCGGTCACGGTGGAGGATGCCGACGGCCCCTGGTGGACCCCGCGTCTCCGCCGTGATCGACCGGACAGGTCCTAGGGGCTACCCGCGCAGTTCGAAGGAGATGTGCGGGGACAGCGCGCGGAGGAAGTCCCGGGCGTCGAAGATCTCGCCGGCGGAGGCGACGCCGACCGTCCTGGTGCGTCCCGTCAGGATGCGGTCGAGTGCCTCCACCACGAGCGGCGCGGTGACGGCGTAGATGTCCTGGCCCCGTGCCACGGCACGCCGTTCGGCGCCGCCGGAGCGCACCACGACGTCGACGAGGAAGGTCTGCCCGGACCGCCCGCGCTCGTCGGCCGGGCTCGGAGCGGGGGTGTCCGGGGCCGCCAGTTCCCCGGCCGCCTCGACGGTCATGTAGGTGCACACCTCGGAGACGGCGAGGTGGCTGGGCACGGTGACCACGTCGGCCATCGAGAACTCCCCGAGAACGGCACGCGGGCCCATCGGCTCGGGGAACGGCCACTCCAGGGTGGGCAGGGCGTCCTCGACGTACTCCAGCCGCCCTTCGGTGTAACGGACGCGCCGGCCGCCGCGCCGCTCCCGGGAGACCGCGCCCGCGGCGCGCGTCCCGGCGGTGGGGTGCCAGCCGCTCAGCCCGTACGCGATGTGCGCCTCGTCGGCCGCCGTCCACTCGCCCATCGCGGCGGTGACCAGCAGGTCGCCGAAGCCGCCGTAGAAGGCCATCGCGGGGACGATCACCGTTCCCGCGGCCTCGGCCGGCTCCGCGAAGTGCGCGAACGTGTCGAGGTTGGCCTCGATCTCGGCCGCCACGTCCACGTACGGGATCCCGGCGCGCAGGGCCGCCTCGATCACGGGGCCGGCCGTCGTGGCGAACGGCCCGGCGCAGTTGACCACCGCCGCGGCGCCGGTCAGCGCCTGGTCGAGGGACGCCGGGTCGTCGACCGTGGCCGGCCGGACGTCCAGGCCCGGCCACGAGGCCGCCAGTTCCTTCAGCTTCCCGGCGTCCCGGCCGGAGAGGACCGGCGTGAACCCGCGCTCCAGCAGTTCGGCCACCACGAACCGGCCGGTGTGCCCGTACGCGCCGAACACCGTCACTGCCTGCCCCGACTCCATGGGTTCTCCCCCGTGCTCGAAGTGAACTGCCTTGATCCGTAAGGACATCCTGGCGAGAACGGGCGCCCCGCACGAGTGTCCGGAACGCCAGGCCCCATACAATTCCGGACATGACTTCTGTCGCGCTGGCCGTCACCGACGGGATGCTGCACTTCGAACTGGCCCTGGCCTGCGAGGTCTTCGGCTCCGCTCCGGACGCCGTGCGGGTGCCCTGGTACGACCTCGCGCTCTGCGGGCCGAAGGCGGTGCGCGTCGGACCGTTCCGGCTGGAGCCCGACCGCGGCCTCGACCGGCTCCCGTACGCCGACACGGTGATCGTCCCGGGCTGGGCCGACATCGACCGGGAGCCGCCCGCCGCCCTCGTCGACGCGGTCCGTGCGGCCCACGAGGCGGGCGCGCGCGTGGCCTCCCTGTGCACCGGCGCGTTCGTCCTGGCCGCCGCCGGGCTGCTGGACGGGAAGCGCGCGACCACGCACTGGGCGCACACCCGGACCCTGGCCGCCCGCCATCCCCGGGTGCTGGTGGACCCGGACGTCCTGTACGTGGACGACGGCAGCGTGCTCACCTCTGCCGGCAAGGCCGCCGCCATGGACCTGTGCCTGCACCTCGTCCGCCTCGACCACGGCTCCTCGGTCGCCAACACCGTCGCCCGCAACCTGGTCGTGCCCCCGCACCGGGACGGCGGCCAGGCCCAGTTCGTCAGCACGCCGGTGCCCGCACCCGACCACCATCCGCTCGCCGAGCTGTTCCCCTGGGTCATCGAGCGGCTGGACCGTCCGCTGACCGTGGAGGACCTGGCCCGCCAGGCGCGGATGAGCTCACGCAACCTGGGCCGCCACTTCAGGTCGGTGACCGGCACCACCCCGCTCCAGTGGCTGCTGACCCAACGGATCCGCCATGCGCAGGAGTTGCTGGAGACCACCGACGCGGGCGTCGACGCCGTCGCGGCGGCCACCGGCATGGGAACCGGGACGACACTGCGCCGGCACTTCAACCGCACGGTGGGCGTGCCCCCGGACGCCTACCGCCGCACCTTCCGCGCACGGACCCGCCCCGGCCCTGTCCCCGGCCCCGCGCCCGCGCCTTCGCCTTCGCCTTCGCCTTCGGACAGCACCACGACGGGGACCGATCCGGGCACCACGACGGGGAGCCCCGGGGCGGGGACAATGGCGGCATGGCAGCAGAGAGCAACCGCCACCCGGCCCACCCGGAGCTGACGAAGCGCTGGGCGGACACCGTCCTGGCCGCACGTGAGGGCGAGGGCTCCGGCCCCGCGCCGGAGCCCTACGCGGCCGACCTCCTGGCCCGCTGGGCCGAACCCCGGCGCCGGTACCACACCACCGACCATCTCCTCGCGGTCCTCGGCCACATCGACGTGCTGGAGGCCCACGGGGAGCGCGCCGGCGATCCGGACGCCGTACGCCTGGCCGCCTGGTTCCACGACGCCGTGTACCTCCCGGACCGTTCGGAGAACGAGGAGCGCTCCGCCCGGCTCGCCGAACGCGCGCTGGCCGAACTGGGCGTCGACCCGGACCGCACCGCCGAGGTCGCCCGGCTCGTCCGGCTCACCGTCTCCCACGACCCCGCCGACCACGACACCGACGGCGCCGTCCTGTGCGACGCGGATCTCGCGATCCTGGCCTCGCCCCCGGCCGCGTACGCCGCCTACACCGCCGCCGTCCGCGAGGAGTACGCCTTCGTCCCCGACGACGCCTTCCGCGTGGGCCGCGCGGCCGTCCTGCGTCAACTCCTGGACCTGCCAAGGCTGTTCAGGACTCCGTACGGCGAACGTGTCTGGGCGGCACCGGCCCGCCGGAACATGGAGGACGAACTGGCGTCGCTGACGGAGGCCTGACGGGCGAGGTTCCGGCCCCTCCGGCGGATGAGGAGCGGGGTCCGGGGCGCAGCGCCGGGTCCGGGGAGGGGCGAGGGGGCCGAAGAGGGCCGAGGGGTATGCGGAAGGCCGAGGGGTACGGGGGAGGGCCGAGGGAAACGGGTTCGACTGCGGGCTCCGGACCACGTACCAAGGAGCCATGCCTCCGAGCCCCGGCCCCCTGACGCCGGACATACCCGCCGCCGCCCGGGCCTTCGCCCCCGGCTCCGCCCCGGACGTCACCCCGGACGTCACCCCGGCCACCGGCCGGCCCCGTATGCCCCTGTCCGTCTACGTCCTCGCCCTGTGCGTCTTCGCCCTCGGCACCAGTGAGTTCATGCTGTCCGGGCTGCTGCCGTCCATCGCGAAAGACCTGGGCGTGACGATCCCGCGGGCGGGACTGCTGATCTCGGCGTTCGCGATCGGCATGGTCGTCGGCGCGCCGCTGCTCGCCGTGGCCACGCTCCGGCTGCCGAGGCGGACCACCCTCGTCGCCCTGATCTCGGTCTTCGGGCTCGGCCAGGTGGCGGGAGCGCTGGCGCCGGACTACGCCGTGCTCTTTGCCTCACGTGTCGTCAGCGCCCTGGCCTGCGCGGGCTTCTGGGCGGTCGGCGCGGCCGTGGCCGTCGCGGCGGTGCCGGTGACCTCACGGGCGCGGGCGCTGGCCGTGATGATCGGAGGCCTGTCGATCGCGAACGTGCTGGGCGTGCCCGCGGGCGCCTTCCTCGGCCAGGGACTCGGCTGGCGGGCCGCCTTCTGGGCCGTCGGAGCGGCGTCCGTCGTCGCGCTCGTGGGCATCGTGACCCTCGTCCCGCCCATCGCGCCCCCGGACGTGCGACCGCGGATCCGGGGAGAGCTGCTCGTCTACCGCGACCGGCGGGTCTGGCTGTCCGTCGGCACGATCGTGCTCGCCGCGGCCGGTGTCTTCTGCGCCTTCAGCTATCTCGCCCCGCTGCTCACCGAGGTCGCCCATCTCCAGGAGCGCTGGGTCCCGACCGTGCTGGCGCTGTTCGGCGCAGGCGCGATCATCGGGACGACGCTCGGCGGGCGGTTCGCCGACGCGTATCCGTTCGAGGTCCTGCTCTGCGGCATGGCGGCGGACATCGTCGTCCTCGTCGCGTTCGCCCTTCTCGGGCGGTACGCCGTCGCGGCCGTCCTTCTCTCCTTCCTCCTCGGGATCGCCTGCTTCAGCACCGCCCCGGCCCTGAACGCCCGGATGTTCCAGGTCGCGGCGGCCGCCCCGACCCTGGCTGCCGCCACCACCACCGCCGCCTTCAACCTGGGCAACACCGCAGGTCCCTGGCTCGGCGGGGCCGTCATCGACGCGGGGCTCGGATACCCGGCCACCGCCTGGGTGGGCGCGGCACTGACGGCCGCCGCCGTCTGTCTGACCCTCGTGGCCAGGAAACCCGTACGCTCCCAGGGATGATCCGTCCTATTCTCGGCCGCATGACAGACATGGGCGGGGATCAGATCGAGGAAGCCGTCGCGAGCTGTGCCGCGCTGCTGCGGGCGGCGGCCGGACGTGACTGGGACGGCGTACGGGCGGGACGGCTGGAGTGGAGCTGCCGGCGGACCGCCGAACACATCGCGAGTGATCTCATCGCGTACGCCGGGCAGTTGGCCGGGCGGGCCGGCACGGCGTACGTGCCGTTCAAGATCGCGGTGGACGAGGGCACCGGCGACGCTGGGGTCGTCGACGTGATCGAGACGACCGGCGCCCTGCTCGCCGCCGCCGTCCGCACGACCCCGCGCGAGGTGCGCGCCTTCCACCCGTACCCGTTCCGCAGCGCGAACCGCGAGGGCTTCGCCGCGATGGGGGTCGCCGAGGTCCTGCTGCACACGCACGACATCGCCGAGGGCCTCGGCCTGCCGTACGAGCCGCCGGCCGAGCTGTGCGCCCGGGTCCTCGCCACGATCTTCCCGCACGTGCGCCCCGAGCCCGACGCCCCGTGGAGCACGCTCCTGTGGGCCACCGGGCGCGGCGACCTGCCCGGCCGGGAACCGCTCACCGAGTGGCGCTGGAACAACAACCTGGTGATCGACACCGAGCGGCTCACCCTCGAGGGGGTCACCCCGGCCGCCGCGGCCGATCTGCACACGGGCGGCACCGGCGGCTTCGAGTGGATCGAGGGCGGCCCCTTCGAGGGCACCCGGGACGCCTCCGGGATGGCCGTGAGCGCCTACGAGAAGGGGCTGCACCGGCCGGAGTGGGGGATATTCGTGCTCGTGCGGCGCGAGGACGGGCGGGCGGTCGGCGCGATGGGCTTCCACGGCGCGCCCGACGAGAAGGAGCGCGCCGAGGTCGGCTACGACCTCGCGGAGAACGCCCGCGGCCAGGGGTACGCCACCGAGGCCCTGCGCGCCCTGGCCGAGTACGCCCTCGCCCGCGACGACGTCAAGCTCCTGTTCGCGACCATCGACCAGGACAACGCTTCCTCCCAACGCGTGGTCGCCCGCGCCGGATTCACCCTCGTGAGCGAGGACCTTGAGCAGTTCGGCGACGAACTGAACGACGGGGAGGGGTCGTTGCGGCTGTACGCCCGCGACAGCTGAGACCGTCGGAGTGTCCCGGCGCGCCTCCGCCCGTACGCTGGCCCGCACTCCGTCGGCCTCCCCGCGCGAGCGGGTCTCCTCCGGTCACCGCGCGCGCTTGCGCCGTCGCAGCCCCGCCCCGTGCAGCAGCCGTACGACCTCACGGCTGCTGACCTCCACCGCGCCGGCGGCGACCGCGTCGGCGTAGCGGTGCGAGGGGATGTCGTAGTGGTCGCGCTCGAAGGCCCGCGGGGGCGCGCCCAGCCGGTCGGCGAACGCATGGAGTTCGTCGTAGGAGACATCGCTGATCAGGTGGGACCACACCCGGCCGTGGCCCGGCCAGGTGGGCGGATCGATGTACACGGTCACGAGGGCGGATTCGTGCCGGTCGCCGAGCCGAGGGCGCCCACCGGGGAGATCTTCACGCCCGCCTGGTGGCACACCCAGTGCGGGTCGGGGCCCAGCTCGGGCTCCACCTCCAGGGCGTGCGGGTCGCCGCTGGAGCACACCGGGCACAGCGGCCACCGTCCGTGCCGCTCCAGGATCGCGTCCTGCACGTCCTGGGCGACGAGCCCGGCGACGAACCCGGCGCCTTCCGGCCACTGCTCGACCCACCAGCGGCGCTGCACCACCGAGTCCTCGACCAGGGAGACGACGTCCGCCTCGGCCACCTGGCCCGCGATCAGGTCGGCGAGCACACGGGCGCGCGCCGCGTGCAAAGCCTGCTCCAGGGGGTTGAGGGGGTTGCCGGTGGGGTCCATGTCCTCATTGTGCGCACCCTTGACCGTATGCCCCAATGGAAAATATCTTTCATGGTGTGACCCATGACGTGAAGGAAATTTTCGCGGGTGAGGCACCGCCCGCCCCCGCGGCCCTCGCGGCCAAGGTGCGGACCCTCGCTCCCTCGATGACACGCTCCATGCAGCGGGTCGCCGAGGCCGTCGCCGCTGACCCGGCCGGCTGCGCGGCCCTCACGGTCACCGGACTCGCCGAGCTCACCGGCACCAGCGAGGCCACGGTCGTGCGCACGGCCCGCCTCCTCGGCTACCCCGGATACCGCGACCTGCGCCTCGCGCTCGCCGGGCTCGCCGCGCAGCAACAGTCGGGCCGGGCCCCCGCCGTCACCGCCGACATAGCGGTCGACGACCCCATCGCCGACGTCGTCGCCAAGCTCGCCTACGACGAGCAGCAGACCCTCGCCGACACCGCCGCCGCGCTCGACACGGTCCAGCTCGGCGCCGCCGTCGCCGCCATCGCCACCGCCCGCCGCGTCGACATCTACGGTGTCGGCGCGTCCGGGCTCGTCGCCCAGGATCTCCTGCAGAAACTCCTGCGGATCGGGCTCATGGCCCACGCGCACAGCGACCCGCACCTCGCGGTGACGGGCGCGGTGCAGCTGCGCGCCAAGGACGTGGCGATAGCCATCACGCACTCCGGCTCGACCGGCGACGTCATCGAACCGCTGCGGGTCGCCTTCGAGCACGGGGCGACGACGGTGGCGATCACCGGCCGCCCGAGCGGACCGGTCGCGCAGTACGCCGACCACGTCCTCACCACCTCGACCGCCCGGGAGAGCGAGCTGCGCCCGGCGGCCATGTCGTCGCGCACCAGCCAGCTCCTGGTGGTGGACTGTCTGTTCGTGGGGGTGGCCCAGCGCACCTACGAGACGGCGGCGCCCGCGCTGTCCGCCTCGTACGAGGCCCTGGCGCACCGCCACTCCCCGCGCGGCGGCCGCTAGCCGCACCGCACGACCGGCGGGCCCGGGACCCGGGGTCCAGGGCCGCGGCACCGACCGGCGGAGCTGGAGCCGGTGCCACGGGACACCCCGGGAACTTGAATCAGCAGGGAGAGCGCGGTCCCGCGGGCGGCTGTCGGCGCCCGCGCGGCGGTGCCGCGCGTCGTCCCGGCCCGCGCCCCGCCCCCGGGGCCGCGGATACGACACCTCACCGGAAAGAGCCGACCCTGTCATGACCTCCATGCCCAACTACGGCGATCTTCGAGCAGAGTTGGAGACGCTGACCACCGAGGCGTTCCGCCCCGAACTGTCCGACATCGACCGCCTGTCCACGCTGGAGATCGCGCGGCTCATGAACGGCGAGGACATGACGGTGCCGGCGGCCGTCGCCGCGCAGCTCCCGCTCATCGCCGCCGCGATCGACGGCATCGCGGAGCGCATGGCCCGCGGCGGCCGCCTCGTCTACGCGGGCGCCGGCACCGCGGGCCGCCTCGGCGTTTTGGACGCCTCGGAGTGCCCGCCCACCTTCAACACCGATCCCTCCCGGGTCGTCGGCGTGATCGCGGGCGGCCCGACCGCCATGGTCACCTCGGTCGAGGGCGCCGAGGACTCCCGGGAACTCGCGGCGGCCGACCTGGACGCGCTCGCCCTGACGGCCGACGACACCGTGGTCGGCGTCTCCGCCTCGGGCCGCACCCCGTACGCCGTCGGCGCGGTCGAGCACGCCCGCAAACAGGGCGCGCTCACGATCGGCCTGTCCTGCAACGCGCACAGCGCGCTCGCCTCCGCCGCGGACCACGGCATCGAGGTCGTGGTCGGCCCCGAACTGCTCACGGGCTCCACCCGGTTGAAGTCCGGCACCGCGCAGAAGCTCGTCCTCAACATGCTCTCGACGATCACGATGATCCGGCTCGGCAAGACGTACGGGAACCTGATGGTCGACGTACGGGCCTCGAACGAGAAACTGCGAGCCCGCTCCCGCCGCATCGTCGCCCTCGCCACCGGGGCCTCCGACGAGGAGATCGAGCGCGCGCTCGCCGCCACCGACGGCGAGGTGAAGAACGCCATCCTGACGATCCTCGGCGGCGTCGACGGGCCCACCGCCGCCCGCCTTCTGGAGGACTCGGAGGGCCATCTGCGCGCCGCGCTGGCGGCTTCGGCCGACTGACCAGCACGCTCGGGGAGTGAGCACACCGGACTCCATCACAGCGGCGGCCATCCTCCCCCTCGTGGGCGGACCCGCGAACGTCCTCACCGTCGCCCACTGCATGACCCGGCTCCGGCTGGGTCTGCGGGACGGCGGTCTGGTGGACGAGGCGGGCCTGCGGGCCCTTCCCGCCGTCCTCGGCCTGGTCGCGGACGGCGGCTCGTACCAGATCGTGCTGGGCCCCGGCACGGTCGCCCGGGTGACGCCCGCCTTCGAGGCGCTGCTGGCGAGCGCTCTGTCACCCCTCGCCCCGCCCGGCGCGGACCCGGCCACCGCTCCGGCCACCACGCCGGGTGCCGAACCGGGTGCCGAAGCGGGTGCCGAACCGGCGACCACCGCGGACCGGCTCGCCCTGCGCGGCGCCGAGCTGCGGGCCTCCCGGTCCCGCCGCAACGCCACCCCCTTCAAGCTGTTCCTGCGGCGCGTCGCGGACGTCTTCGTGCCCCTGATCCCCGCCCTGATCGGCTGCGGGGTCATCGCCGGCCTCAACGGCCTGCTGATCAACCTCGGGGTACTGAGGGGTCTGACCCCCGCACTGACCGCCATCGCCGCCGGGTTCATGGCGCTGATCGCCGTCTTCGTGGGATTCAACACGGCCAAGGTGTTCGGCGGCACCCCGGTCCTGGGCGGCGCGGTGGCCTCGGTCGTCGTGTACGCGGGGGTCGCCAAGGTGACCGTCCTCGGGGTGACGCTCGCCCCCGGCCAGGGCGGTGTCCTCGGCGCCCTGGCCGCGGCCCTGCTCGGGACGCACGTGGAGAAGTGGTGCCGCCGCTGGGTCCCGCCGACCCTGGACGTCCTGGTCACCCCCACCCTCACCGTGCTGCTGACCGGCCTGGTCACGCTGTACGCGCTGATGTACGCGGCCGGTGAGCTCTCCGCCGCCATCGGCACCGCCGCCGCCTGGCTGCTCTCCACCACCGGCGCCCTCGCCGGGCTCGTCCTCGGCGCCTTGTTCCTCCCCCTGGTGATGCTGGGCCTGCACCAGGCCCTCATCCCCGTCCACACCACGCTCATCGAACAGCAGGGCTACACCGTCCTGCTGCCCGTGCTCGCCATGGCGGGCGCGGGCCAGGTGGGCGCCGCCCTCGCGGTCTACGTCCGGCTGCGCCACGACACCTCGATCCGTACGACGATCAGATCGGCGCTCCCGGCCGGACTCCTCGGCGTCGGCGAGCCCCTGATCTACGGCGTCTCCCTGCCCCTCGGCCGCCCCTTCGTCACGGCCTGCGCGGGCGGCGCGGCGGGCGGCGCCTTCATCGGCTTCTTCTCGATGCTGGGCGACCACGTCGGCTCGACGGCCATCGGACCCTCCGGCGTGGCCCTGTTCCCGCTGCTGTCCGGCAACCGGGGCCTCGCCGTCACCGCGGCGATCTACGCGGGCGGCCTGCTGACCGGGTACGCCGTCGGGTTCGCGGCCACCTACTTCTTCGGCCTCGGCGGCGCCCTCCGAAACGGTCCCGACGGCGGACTCGACCGTGACACCGGCGGCACGTCACCGGCCCGCCGGTCGGAACAGGCCGCCGTGTAGGACCTGTCCCAGCCGCGCTGTCGGTGGCGCATGCGAGGCTGGGAGCATGAACCACGCACAGCTGACCGAACTGGGCCGCGCCCTGCGGCTGCTCGGGGAGCACGGCGACGCCCTGAGCACCGACACCCCCGACGCCAAGCTGCACGAGGTCAAGGCGGACCTGAAGCGGGCCCTGAGCCTGCTCGACGAGACGGTGGCGACGGCCAAGCCGACCACCCGCTGCTCCGAGCATCCGAACGGCCCGGTGGACGAGAGCGCCCCGGACCGCTGTCTGCTCTGCGAGACCCGCCGCCGCACCGCCCGCCGCACCGAGGTCAACGACGCGTACCCGCACGGCCGGCCACTCGCCCCGGACGAACTGCCCGACCGCACGATGTCCCGCTACGGAGTGCGCGGCGACCGCCCCCAGCCCCAGCAGCGCTGGCTCCCGGAGGTCTGGAACGGCCAGACGTGGCTCCTGTGCGGCACGCCTCGCCGCGACCGCCAGGAGGCCGAGCGCTACCTCGCCGCCGAGCGCCGGGCCCCCCGCCCCGGCATGGCCTACCGCCTCGTCCACGAGTTCACGGACTACGAGGTGCTCCGCATCTGGGGCACCCCGGTCAAGGTCGACATCGAGCCGATGGGGAACCTTTAGGCAGCCCGGGGGGCCTTCAGGCAGGCTGGGGGCCCGAAAGCGGGCCCCCTCCCCGGCTCCCTGGTCAGGGCAGCCGCCCCTCCGCGTTGAGCCGCCGCACGCGGGCCCGCAGCACCTCCCCCGGCGGTGCCTCACCGAGTGCCTCGGACGGACAGTCCCACTCGATCCCCCCGCCGGGCGGCCGCAGTTGCACGAGGCCGCCCTCGCGCCCCATCACCTGCCCGAGCCGCCCGTCCCGCACGTCGATTGCGTACTCCTCACCCGACGTCGCCTCCATCGCACCGAACCTTTCACGCTGAGTGTTCGCTTTCACCACCCAGCGTGGCCATCGTCCCCCTAGCCTGGGAAGGGACGCCGGTCCAACAACCCCACCTGTGTGACAGGGAGTCGCGATGCCGGGCCCCAAGGACCTCGATCCGTCCACCTCCCCCCGCGCGATGATCGGCGCCGAGCTGCGGCACGCCCGCGAGAACGCCGGCCTCAGCCAGGCCGAACTGGGCGAGCCCCTCTTCGTCAGCGGTTCCTTCATCGGCCAACTGGAGTCGGGGACGCGCCGCTTGCAGCTCGAATACGCCGTCCGGATAGACGAGATCCTCGGGACGAAGGGCTTCTTCGAGCGCAACTGCAGGGCCCTGGCCAGGTCGAAGTACCCGGACCACTTCGTGGAGGCGGCGGAGGCGGAGGCGGTTGCCACGGGGATCAGGCACTACCTCCCTCTGCTCATCCCCGGCCTGCTGCAGACCCCGGCATATGCGGCAGCCCTGTTCCGTACCTACCGGCCGACCGCCTGCGACGCGGAAATCGAGGAGCTGGTGGCGACCCGCATGGAGCGCACCCACCTCCTGGACCATCCAACAACCCCCCTGTTGTGGGTGATCCTGGACGAGGCCGCGATTCACCGGCCGGTCGGCGGGCCTGCAACGATGGCGATGGCCCTCCGCCATACGGCGGACCTTGCACACCGCCACCGAGTCATCCTGCAGGTCCTGCCGTTCGCCGCCGGTGCGCATGCCGGGATGGGCGGCTCCTTGAAGCTCATGGAGTTCAGAGACGCTCCCCCGCTCTGCTTCATCGAGGGGGTCGACATGGGGAAGCTGGTGGACGACCCGGCGACGGTGGCACGCCACAACCTCACGTTCAACCTTCTCCAGGCAGCAGCCCTCTCGCCTCAGGATTCCCTGGCCCTGCTTGAGACGGTGACTCATGCTTACGAACATGGAGAACAACACCCCTGATCGCGAACCACGTTCGGCGGTCTGGCGAAAGTCGAGCCACAGCGCAGGCGACGGCGGCGACTGCCTGGAAGTTGCCCTCGCTGCGGGCCACCCCACTCACATCCCCGTCCGGGACTCCAAGAAGCCCGGTTCCGTGATCACCTTCGGGGCCGCCGCCTGGGGCGCCTTCGTGGGCCACCTCGGTACCACCGGCTGACCGGCGCGGAGCGCGAGGCGCGAAAAAAGGGACGGCGCCCGCGTCGCGGCGGGCGCCGTCCCTCCCCCGTTCCCCCCGTCACCGGGAAGCTGTCAGCTCAGCTGAGGGAACCCAGCGCCGCCGCGTCGTACGGGGCCAGGTCCTCGAAGCGGCCGGCCAGGACCTTCGCCGCCCACTCGGGGTCCTGGAGCAGCGCGCGGCCGACGGCGACGAGGTCGAACTCGTCGCGCTCCATGCGGTCGAGGAGGTCGTCGATGCCCTTGACCGGGGAGCCCTCGCCCGCGAAGGCCTTGATGAAGTCGCCGTCCAGGCCGACCGAACCGACGGTGATGGTGGGCTTGCCCGTCAGCTTCTTCGTCCAGCCGGCGAGGTTGAGGTCGGAACCGTCGAACTCGGGCACCCAGTAGCGGCGGGTGGAGGCGTGGAAGGAGTCCACTCCGGCCGCGGCGAGCGGGGCGAGGATCGCCTCCAGCTCCTCCGGGGTCTCCGCGAGCCGGGCGTCGTACGCCTGCTGCTTCCACTGCGAGTAGCGGAAGATGACGGGGAACTCGGGCGAGACGGCGGCACGCACCGCGGCGACGATCTCCGCCGAGAACTTCGTACGGGCCACCGGGTCGCCGCCGTACGCGTCCTCGCGCCGGTTGGTGCCGGCCCAGTGGAACTGGTCGAGCAGGTAGCCGTGGGCGCCGTGCAGTTCGACACCGTCGAAGCCGATGCGCTCGGCGTCGGCGGCGGCCTTGGCGAACGCCTCGATGACGTCGTCGAGGTCCTGCTGGGTCATGCTCTTGCCGGTGACCTCGGCGCCCTCCTTGTAGAGGCCGGAGGGGCCGACGGGCGGGGCGTCCGTGAAGGGCGGCTCGCCCGTCTTGCGGACCATGCCGATGTGCCAGAGCTGCGGGACGATCGTGCCGCCCGCCGCGTGCACGGCGTCGGCGACCTTCGCCCATCCGGCGAGCTGCTCATCGCCGTGGAAGCGCGGCACCGCGTCGCTCTGTCCGGCCGAGTCGTGGCCGACGTAGGTGCCCTCGGTGACGATCAGGCCGACGCCCGCGGCGGCGCGGCGGGAGTAGTAGCCGACGACGTCCTCCCCCGGTACACCGCCCGGCGAGAACATCCGGGTCATCGGGGCCATGGCGATCCGGTTCGGGACGGTCAGGCCGTTGATCGAGACGGGACGGGACAGGATCTCGGCTGCGCGGGTCGCGGCGTCAGTGGTCACGTGGGGGCTCCTCGAAGAGGTGGTCGGTATGACGTCGAGCGGTCTGCGAAGCAGGAGATTCCATGCGGTATGTGCACATGCATCAACTGCTCGTCAGCGTCAACCTCCGCACCGGGCGGGGCATTCCGCCGTACCCGCGCCCACCCCTGTGATCCGGGCCACGTCGTGGACCCGGCGCATCCCGGGGAGCCGTCCGGGAGTCGTCCGGGAAACGCCCGAGGGCGGCACCCCCCTTGCGGGAAGGTGCCGCCCTCGGAACGTCAGGACGGTTGATCGACCGGGGTCGATCAGAAGTCCATGTCACCGCCCGGCATGCCGCCCGGAGCACCGCCGGCAGCGGCCTTCTCCGGCTTGTCGGCGATGACGGCCTCGGTGGTCAGGAACAGCGCGGCGATGGAGGCGGCATTCTGCAGGGCAGAGCGCGTCACCTTCGCCGGGTCGATGATGCCTTCGGCGATCATGTCGACGTACTCACCGGTCGCGGCGTTCAGGCCGTGGCCGACGGGCAGGTTGCGCACCTTCTCGACGATGACGCCACCCTCGAGACCACCGTTGACGGCGATCTGCTTGAGCGGGGCCTCCAGGGCGAGACGCACGGCGTTGGCGCCGGTCGCCTCGTCACCCGTGAGCTCGAGCTTCTCGAAGACCGAGGAAGCCTGGAGCAGGGCCACGCCACCACCGGCGACGATGCCCTCCTCGACGGCCGCCTTCGCGTTGCGAACGGCGTCCTCGATGCGGTGCTTGCGCTCCTTGAGCTCGACCTCGGTGGCGGCACCGGCCTTGATGACGGCCACGCCGCCGGCCAGCTTCGCCAGACGCTCCTGGAGCTTCTCGCGGTCGTAGTCCGAGTCCGAGTTCTCGATCTCGGCACGGATCTGGTTCACACGGCCGGCGACCTGGTCGGCGGAGCCGGACCCGTCGACGATCGTGGTCTCGTCCTTGGTGATGACGACCTTGCGGGCACGGCCCAGCAGGTCCAGACCCGCGTTCTCCAGCTTGAGGCCGACCTCCTCGGAGATGACCTCGCCGCCCGTGAGGATGGCGATGTCGCCGAGCATGGCCTTGCGGCGGTCACCGAAGCCCGGAGCCTTGACGGCGACGGACTTGAAGGTGCCACGGATCTTGTTGACGACCAGGGTCGACAGGGCCTCGCCCTCGACGTCCTCGGCGATGATCAGCAGCGGCTTGCCGCCCTGCATGACCTTCTCCAGGAGCGGGAGCAGGTCCTTCACGTTCGCGATCTTGGAGTTCGCGATCAGGATGTACGGGTCGTCGAGGACGGCCTCCATACGCTCCATGTCGGTGGCGAAGTACGCCGAGATGTAGCCCTTGTCGAAGCGCATACCCTCGGTGAGCTCCAGCTCCAGACCGAAGGTCTGGGACTCCTCGACGGTGATGACGCCTTCCTTGCCGACCTTGTCCATCGCCTCGGCGATGAGCTCGCCGATCTGGGTGTCGGCGGCGGAGATGGAGGCCGTCGAAGCGATCTGCTCCTTGGTCTCGACATCCTTCGCCTGCTCCAGCAGGGCACCGGAGACGGCCTCGACGGCCTTCTCGATACCGCGCTTGAGGGCCATCGGGTTGGCGCCGGCGGCGACGTTGCGCAGACCCTCGCGCACGAGCGCCTGGGCCAGCACGGTCGCCGTGGTCGTACCGTCGCCGGCGACGTCGTCCGTCTTCTTGGCGACTTCCTTGACCAGCTCGGCGCCGATCTTCTCGTACGGGTCCTCGAGCTCGATCTCCTTGGCGATGGAAACACCATCGTTGGTGATCGTGGGGGCGCCCCACTTCTTCTCGAGGACGACGTTACGGCCCTTGGGGCCGAGGGTGACCTTGACGGCGTCAGCGAGCTGGTTCATCCCGCGCTCGAGACCGCGCCGTGCCTCCTCGTTGAACGCGATGATCTTGGCCATGTGAAGTGGTCCTCCCGGACGGGGTGGATTGCTCCGGATCGTGCCCGCGCCCGCGACGGACGGCCTGCAAGCCTTGTGGTTCCTTGCCCCACAGGCCTGCGGGCCTCGCTGACCCGATCCAAGTTCTGTCACTCTCACTGGGAGAGTGCTAACGCCAATGATTAGCACTCGACCCCTGCGAGTGCAAGCGCCTCTCACGAAAACAGGGCCGACGGGCGACCTCCGCACGCGCCCCGGAGGTCGCCCCCGCGAGCGGCCTCCACACGGGGGCACTCGCGGGCGCGCGGGCGCGCGCAGGAGCAGGCGGAGGGCCGGCGGAGGACGGCCGGAGGCGGCCGGGGACGTACGAGGGGCCCGCATCCCGGTGGGATGCGGGCCCCTCGTATGTGAGTTGCGTCGGTGGTCGTTCGCGCCCGATCAGACGGCGAGTTTGACCATGTCCGCCTGCGGACCCTTCTGGCCCTGCGAGATTTCGAACTCCACTCGCTGACCCTCTTCAAGGGTGCGGTAGCCGTCCATCTGAATCGCGCTGTAGTGCACGAAGACGTCCGCACCACCGTCGACCGCGATGAAGCCGTACCCCTTCTCCGCGTTGAACCACTTGACGGTGCCCTGAGCCATGCCTAACTCCCCTATTACTGGCCCTTGCACAGATCCACACTTCGCGGATCCGGGTCAGACCTCACCCCCCAACGGTTGGGGGTGTGCGCCGGAACGCGTCGACCGCGGCTGAATGTATCTGTCCAACTGCCCTCTGCAACAGGTCAATCGGACGAGAATTCTGGGCATGGCCGATCAATGATATGCGGAGAATGTGCAAGGATTCGGGGCAAGTCGGGCCCCGCAAATGCCATAAAATGCCCAAAAAGGCGAGCCATTTTGGCTACTTCTTATCGGCCCGCGAACGCTCACTCATATGCGTCCGGCATGAAACCAACATCCAAATTGGAGCGGCTTCCCCAACTCTAGCGCGTTCAACCCAACAGAATTGCCCCCTCCGTTTGTCTCACGGAGGGGGCAATTCTGTGAACGCGCCGTGTTGGGCATTACCGAGGGTAACGATCAGCCTCCGGCGACGGCCGGAATGATCGAAACGCCGACACCGTCCGGAGTCGCCGTCTCCAGGCCCTGCTCGAAGCGCACGTCGTCGTCGTTGACGTACACGTTGACGAAGCGGCGCAGCTTGCCCTGGTCGTCCAGGACGCGCGCGGCGATGCCCGTGTGGTTCTTCTCCAGGTCGCTGATGACCTCGGCGAGGGTCGTGCCCTCGGCCGTCACCTCGGCGGCGCCACCGGTGTAGGTGCGCAGGATGGTGGGGATGCGGACGTTGACGCTCATGATGCGAGGCCAGCCTCTCGGAAGGAGTCGAGGTTCGGGCGGATGGTCGCGGTCAGCCCGGTGTCCGAGGCCACCGCGTCCAGAGTCTTGAGGCCGTCGCCGGTGTTCAGCACGACCGTGGTGAGGGTCGGGTCGAGGAGACCGTTCTCGATCAGCTTGCGGGTGACGCCGACGGTCACACCGCCCGCCGTCTCGGCGAAGATGCCCTCGGTGCGCGCGAGCAGCTTGATCGCGTCGACGATCTGCTCGTCGTTCACGTCCTCCACCGCACCGCCGGTGCGCCGCGCGATGTCGAGCACGTACGGCCCGTCCGCCGGGTTGCCGATGGCGAGCGACTTGGCGATGGTGTCCGGCTTCTGCGGCCGTACGACGTCGTGGCCGGCCTTGTAGGCGACGGACACCGGGGAGCAGCCCTCGGCCTGGGCTCCGAAGATCTTGTAGGGCCTGTCCTCGACGAGCCCGAGCTTGATCAGCTCCTGGAGGCCCTTGTCGATCTTCGTGAGCTGGGATCCGGAGGCGATCGGCACGACGAGCTGGTCGGGGAGCTTCCAGCCGAGCTGCTCGCAGATCTCGTACGCCAGGGTCTTGGAGCCCTCGGCGTAGTAGGGCCGCAGGTTGACGTTGACGAAGCCCCAGCCCTCGCCGGCCGGGTCGCCGATCAGCTCGGAGCAGAAGCGGTTCACGTCGTCGTAGTTGCCCTCGATGCCGACGAGCTCGCCGCCGTAGACCGCGGCCATGACGACCTTGCCCTGCTCCAGGTCGTGCGGGATGAACACGCAGGAACGGAAGCCGGCGCGGGCGGCCGCGGCGCCGACGGCACCGGCGAGGTTGCCGGTGGAGGAGCAGGAGAGGGTGGTGAAGCCGAAGGCGCGGGCCGCTTCGATGGCCTGGGCGACGACGCGGTCCTTGAAGGAGTGCGTCGGGTTGCCGGAGTCGTCCTTGACGAAGAGCTTTCCGGCGTCGACACCGAGCTCACGGGCCAGGTTGTCGGCCTGCACGAGCTTGGTCCAGCCGGGGTTGATGTTGGGCTTGTCCGCCACGTCCGCGGGGACGGGCAGCAGCGGCGCGTAGCGCCAGATGTTCGCGGGTCCCGCTTCGATGCGCTTGCGGAGTTCTTCGGTCTCGTAGGCCGAGAAGTCGTAGGCGATCTCCAGCGGGCCGAAACACTCCTCGCAGGCGAAGACCGGGCCGAGCGGGACGCGGTGCCCGCATTCGCGGCAGGAGAGCGCCGCGGCCGGGCCGAGGTCCACCGCTTCGGCGGAGTTCGTGGTACTTGCAACTGTCTGCGCAGCCATGGAGGCGAGGCCCTTTCCTCATCTTCCTCACGACGCACTTCGCCGTGAGACGGATTTGGCACCTTCCCGAGCCGGGAGCCTCGCGACGCGATCGACATCGATCGGTACGAGACCGGCTGGAGGGTTGCCGGGGCTTCATCGGGCCGTATCCCTCTGCCCCTCTGGATGAGCGGTATTTGATTGTTGAACCGTTGAACGCGATACGTACCGACGATCCAGGACATGCGATGGTCATCCGCGTTGTTCAAGACTGTAACCGAAGGCCAGGACAGTTGAGATAGTCGTCCGAACCGCGAGACGACGGCAATCGATCTGCCGCTGGCCGCAGCGGGCACGCCGATGAGAGCGTGTGATCAGACAGTGAGGAGCCGCAGACCGTGCTGAAAGACGTCGAAAGCTGGCTGAGCACACGCTCCTGGTCCGTGACCGACCGCCCGCTCCACAAGATCATGGCCGCGAAACGCATCACGGGATCGACGGTCAGTGTCGTGCTGCCCGCGCTCAACGAGGAGGAGACGGTAGGCGAGATCGTCGCGATCATCCGCCACGACCTGATGCAGCAGGTGCCCCTCGTCGACGAGATCGTCGTCGTCGACTCCGGCTCGACCGACCGCACCTCCGCGGTCGCCGCCGCCGCGGGCGCGAGAGTCGTGCACCGCGACGACATCCTCCCGCGGATCCCGGCCGTGCCCGGCAAGGGCGAGGTGCTGTGGCGGTCGCTCCTCGTCACGAGCGGGGACATCGTCTGTTTCATCGACGCGGACCTCAAGGAGTTCTCGTCCGACTTCGTCTCCGGGATCGTGGGCCCGCTGCTCACCGATCCCGGCGTCGACCTGGTCAAGGCCATGTACGACCGGCCGCTGGGCGGCGCCTCGGGACAGGGCGGCCGGGTCACGGAGCTGATGGCCCGCCCCCTGCTGAACATGCACTGGCCGCAGCTCGCGGGCTTCGTCCAGCCGCTCGGCGGCGAGTACGCGGCCCGCCGCTCGCTGCTCGAACAGCTCCCCTTCCCCGTCGGCTACGGCATCGAACTGGGCATGCTGGTCGACGCCCTGCACCTGGTGGGCCTGGACGCCCTCGCCCAGGTCGACGTCGGGGTGCGCAAGCACCGCCACCAGGACGGCCAGGCACTCGGCCGCATGGCCGCCGCGATCTACCGCACCGCCCAGCTCCGGCTGGCCCGCGGTCACCTGATCCGCCCCGCCCTCACCCAGTTCGAACGTGGCCGGGACGGTTTCCAGCCGCGCACGTACTCGGTGGACACCGAGGAAAGGCCGCCGATGAGCGAAATCTCCGAGTACCAGCGGCGCAGGGCCGCGTAGACCGGCCCTGACGGCCGCGATCACATACGGCCGAAGGGGCGCGTTTGAGCGTTTCGACACGGGGCTAGGTTTCGAGGCATGGCTTCAACGCATGGTGCCCACAGGATTCTGGTCGCCTCCAACCGCGGCCCGGTCACCTACGAGGTACGGGAGGACGACTCGCTGCACGCCAAGCGCGGCGGCGGCGGCCTCGTCTCGGGACTCTCGGCGATCGGGCCGGACGCGGGCGCCCTGTGGGTGTGCTCGGCCCTCGGCGACGGCGACCGGGAGGCGGTCCGGCGCGGGGTCGGCGAGGACGGCGTACGGATGCTGGCCATCGACGCCGGGGTCCACGCCGACGCGTACAACGGCATCGCCAACTCCGTGCTGTGGTTCGTCCACCACCTGCTCTACCAGACCCCGCTGGAGCCGGTCTTCGACGCGGAGTTCCGGCGCCGGTGGGAGTCGTACCGGACCTACAACCGGGCCTTCGCCGAGGCACTGGCCGAGGAGGCGGCCGAGGGCGCGGCCGTGCTGGTCCAGGACTACCACCTGTGCCTGGTGCCCGGGATGCTCCGCGAACTGCGCCCCGACCTGCGCATCGGCCACTTCTCCCACACCCCGTGGGCGCCCGAGGACTACTTCCGGATGCTCCCCGACGACATCCGCGCGGAACTGCTGGACGGCATGCTCGGCGCGGACCGCGTGGCGTTCCTGACCCGGCGGTGGGCGACGGCCTTCACGCGCTGCGTGGAGACGGCCGCCCCGGACCGCTACCGGGTCGCCACGTCCCCGGAGGACCGGCCGGAGATCGAGCACCTCGACGGCACCCCGCCCGGTCGGACCCTCGTCGGTGTGCACGGCCTCGGCGCCGACGCCGAGTTCCTGCGCGAGCGCTCGCACCGGGCGGACGTCGGCGAACGGATGGCCGCGCTGCGCGAGGAGATCGGCGCCGGCCGCAGGACGATCGTGCGCGTCGACCGGACCGAGCTGTCCAAGAACATCGTGCGGGGGCTGCTGGCGTACCGGCAGCTTCTCGACGACCACCCCGAGTGGCGCGAGCGGGTCGTCCACGTGGCGTTCGCCTACCCCTCGCGGCAGGACCTCGCGGTGTACCGGGACTACACGGCCGAGGTGCAGCGCGTCGCCGACGAGATCAACTCCCAGTACGGAACGCCCGGTTGGACCCCGGTGGTGCTGCACGTGAAGGACGACTTCGCGCGCTCGCTCGCCGCCTACCGGCTGGCCGACGTCGCCCTCGTCAACCCCATCAGGGACGGCATGAACCTCGTCGCCAAGGAGATCCCGGTCGTCTCCGACGAGGGCTGCGCGCTGGTCCTGTCACGGGAGGCCGGGGCGTACGAGGAACTGGGCGAGGACGCGATCTCCGTGAACCCGTACGACGTGACCGGTACGGCGCGGGCGCTGCACGAGGCCCTCGTCATGCAGCCGGGCGAACGAGCAGAACGCACCAAGCGCCTGGCCGCCGCAGCCACCGCCCTCCCCCCGGCCCAGTGGTTCCTGGACCAACTCCGCGAACTGGAGGCCTGAGCAGCGGGAGTTTCAGCCCCGGCCGGGGAACGTTTCAGCCCCTCCGGCGTTTGAGGAGCGGGGTCTGGGGCGGAGCCCCAGGTACGGGACGGGTAGGGGCGGAGGGGGCGAAACCAGCCTTCCGCCGCCCCGGCCCGCTCGGGCGACGACCGGCCGGTCAGGCGAGTTCGGCCGCGAGGGACGCGAGCAGGCGGACGACTCCGGCGGGCCCGTCGACCACCAGGTCCGCACGGTCGGCGAGTTCGGCGACCTCGGAGCTGCCGCTGCACACCAGAAGGCCGGGGATCCCGTCGGAGCGGAGCTTGTCGACGGCGGCGAAGGCGGGCAGGTCCCCCAGGTCGTCACCCGCGTACAGAACAGCCTCCGCACCGATCTCCCGGACGTACCCCATGAGAGCGACCCCCTTGTCCATCCCGGGCGGACGCAGCTCCAGGACCATGCGCCCCGGCTCGACGATCAGCCCGTGCCGGGCGGCCAGTTCACCCAGCGGCTCCCGGAGCGCCTCGAACGCGGCCTGAGGATCGTCGGCACGCCGCGTGTGCACCGCGACGGCACGGCCCTTCTCCTCGATCCAGGTGCCCTGCCAGGCGCCGATACCGTCGAGGAACCCCGGCAGCTCGGCGCGGACGGCGGCCACGCCGGGATGCGGGGCGGGGGCGGTGACGGTGCCGCTCACCGCGTCCCAGCGCTCGGCGCCGTAGTGGCCGAGGACGACCAGGTGCTCCAGTCCGGCCACGCCCGCGAAGCCGCCGTGGCGCACGGCCACACCGGCGGGGCGGCCGGTGACCACGGCGACGGAGGCGACCTTGGGGGCGAGTGCGGCAAGTGCGGGGACCGCGTCGGGGTGCGCGCGGGCCCGGTCGGGGTCGGGGACGATGGGGGCGAGGGTTCCGTCGAAGTCGAGTGCGACGACGGTGTGGGTGGGGCGCGTGAGGATCGCTTCCAGAGCGTCGCGTCCGGCGGGGGTCACCGGGGCCGGCAAGGAGTCCTTGGATTCGGGGTGGCTGCCCATGGGGCGACCCTATCCGGGCGGGGGCGACCGTACCGTTCCTATGGATGAGCGGATGTGAGTACTACTGCCCGGACTCGTACTCGATCAGGCCGGACGCCGGCCCTCGATCAGGCCGGACGCCCGGCCCTCAGCCAGGCCGGACGCCCCGATCTCACCGCTCGTCCCGGCGGGCCTCCCGAACCCGGCGCAGTCTGTTCACCGTGACGGGGTCGTGCGCGAGGGCGCGCGGGTCGTTCAGCAGCGCGTTCAGGAGCTGGTAGTAGCGGACCGGGGCCAGGCCCAGTTGCTCGCGTATGGCGCGCTCCTTGGCGCCGGGACCGGGGAAGCCGCGGCGTTCCAGGGCGAGAATGCTCCGTTCGCGCGCGGGCAGCTCTTCCATGGACAGCACGGTAGTCCCCGGCACCGACAAGCGCCGGGGCCGGGGCCGCCGTGCCACCGCGCCCGGGGTGCCGGTCCCGGAACGCGGAATACGACGCCCCCTATCGCGTGAGTGGACTAGACCTTTCAAGGGGTAAAGGGCGACACTGTCCCCCGTGAGACACGTCATCGCCCTCGATGTGGGCGGCACCGGGATGAAGGCCGCCCTCGTCGGGGTGGACACCGAGCCCTCCCCGGACCGCCCCGACGCGCCGCGACCGGGGGCCCCCGGGCACCCCGCGCTGCTGCACCAGGCCCGCCGGGCGACCGGCCGCGAACGCGGGCCCGACGCCGTCGTCGAGGAGATCCTCGACTTCGCCGCCGAACTGCGCGCCCACGGCGAGGAGCACTTCGGCGAGAGCGCCCTGGCCGCGGGCGTCGCCGTCCCCGGCATCGTCGACGCCGCCGAGGGCATCGCGGTCTACGCCGCCAACCTCGGCTGGCGCGACGTCCCGCTGCGCCGGCTGCTCGGCGAGCGACTCGGCGGCGTACCCGTCGCGCTCGGGCACGACGTGCGCACCGGCGGGCTCGCGGAGGGCCGGATCGGCGCCGGGCGGGGAGCGGACCGCTTCCTGTTCGTCCCGCTGGGCACCGGCATCGCGGGCGCCATCGGCATCAACGGCGCCGTCGAGGAGGGCGCGCACGGCTTCGCGGGCGAGATCGGCCACATCGTCGTACGGCCCGGCGGAGCCCCGTGCCCATGCGGGCAGCGCGGCTGTCTGGAACGGTTCGCCTCCGCGGCGGCCGTCAGCCAGGCCTGGGCCGAGGCGTCCGGCGACCCCGAGGCGGACGCGGCGGACTGCGCCAAGGCCGTCGAATCGGGCGACCCGAGGGCGCGGGCCGTCTGGCAGGAGGCCGTCGACGCGCTCGCCGACGGCCTGGTAACCGCGCTCACCCTCCTGGACCCGCGCACGCTGATCATCGGTGGCGGGCTCGCCGAGGCGGGGGAAACCTTGTTCACACCACTGCGGGCCGCGGTCGAGCGACGCGTCACGTTCCAGAAGCTGCCGTCCATCGTCCCCGCAGCCCTCGGGGACACCGCCGGATGCCTCGGTGCCGGGCTCCTCGCCCGGGACCTCCTGAACACCACTCCTACGACTCCCCGGAGGTAACCACCCGATGGCCCCTAGCAAGGTTCTCGCCGGCGCCCGGGTGGTACTGCCCACCGGGATCGTGCACGACGGCCGCGTGATCATCGACGGTGCGCGGATCGCCGGCGCGGGTGCCCCCGAGACGCGACCCGCCGGAGTTCCCGGGGGAGCCCCCGCGGACACGCCCGTGACCGACCTGTCCGGCCACTGGGTGGTCCCCGGCTTCGTCGACATCCACAACCACGGCGGCGGCGGCGCGTCCTTCACCTCGGGAACGGTCGAGGACGTCCTGCGGGGCATCCACACCCACCGGCTGCACGGCACCACGACCGTCGTCGCCTCGACCGTCACCGGTGACATGCACGGCCTCGCCGAACGCGCCGGGATGCTCTCCGAACTGGCCGAACAGGGCGATATCGCGGGCATCCACTTCGAGGGCCCGTTCATCTCGCCGTGCCGCAAGGGCGCGCACTCCGAGGAACTGCTGCGCGACCCGGACCCGGCCGACGTCCGCAAGCTCCTCGACGCGGCGCGAGGAAAGGCCAGCATGGTCACGCTCGCCCCCGAACTGCCGGGCGGACTCGACTCCGTACGGCTGCTCGCCGAACACGGGGTGATCGCCGCGATCGGGCACACCGACGCGACGTACGAGCAGACGAAGGCGGCCATCGACGCGGGCGCGACCGTGGCGACGCACCTGTTCAACGCGATGCCGGCGCTCGGGCATCGCGCGCCGGGCCCGATCGCCGCCCTCCTCGAGGACGGGCGGATCACCGTCGAGCTGATCAACGACGGCACGCATCTGCACCCCGCCTCACTGGAGCTGGCGTTCCATCACGCGGGCCCCGGCCGGGTCGCGTTCATCACCGACGCGATGGACGCGGCGGGCTTCGGCGACGGCCGCTACATGCTCGGTCCGCTGGAGGTCGAGGTCGCGGACGGCGTCGCCCGCCTGGTGGAGGGCGGTTCGATCGCGGGCTCCACGCTCACCCTCGACCGTGC
Source organism: Streptomyces sp. NBC_00659 (assembly GCF_036226925.1). NCBI lineage: Bacteria > Bacillati > Actinomycetota > Actinomycetes > Kitasatosporales > Streptomycetaceae > Streptomyces > Streptomyces sp. NBC_00659. The sequence goes on from NZ_CP109031.1 coordinate 4,538,273, forward strand.
CTTCCAGCGCGCCGTCACGGTCGACAGACTGCCGGTCGAGGACGTCGTGGCGGCCATCTCCGCCAACCCCGCCCGTCTGCTCGGCGCGTACGACCGGGTGGGCTCCCTGGAGCCGGGCAAGGACGCGGACCTCGTGGTTCTCGACGCCGACTTCGCGCTCAAGGGCGTGATGCGCGGCGGAGAATGGGTGGTCGATCCCCGACTGGGGTGATTCACACCTTTGTTGCTTGCGGCGGTTGGCCTGGGGGGACTGGGCCGACCGCCGTGGTGTTTGGCATGATCGAGCCTCCGGAACCACCGGCGGGCGTCCGACAGGCGCCCATGTCACAGAACTCTTCGGGGGAGGTCGGCCCAGGTGATCCTCACGGTCACACTGAACACCGCTCTCGACATCACCTATCGCGTGCGGGCGTTGCGCCCGCACAGCTCGCACCGGGTGAGCGAGGTGACCGAACGCCCGGGCGGCAAGGGCCTGAACGTGGGGCGGGTGCTCGCCGCGCTCGGGCACGAGGTGACGGTCACCGGTTTCACGGGCGGCGCGACCGGCCGCTCCGTGCGGGACCAACTGGCCGAGTCGGCCGGGGTGGTGGACGCGCTCGTCCCGGTGCGGGGCTCGACGCGACGCACGATAGCCGTGGTCGACACGACGACCGGTGACACGACTCAGCTCAACGAACCGGGACCGGCGATAACACCCGCCGAGTGGTCGGCCTTCCAGGAGAGGTACGAGCATCTGCTGCGTTCCGCCTCCGCGGTGGCCCTGTGCGGCAGCCTGCCCCCGGGCGTCCCGGTCGGCGCCTACGCCCAGCTGGTCCGCACCGCACGTGCCTCGGCCGTCCCGGTGCTCCTGGACACCAGTGGCGAGCCTCTGCGCCGGGGCGTCGCCGCCCGCCCCGACATCGTCAAGCCGAACGCCGAGGAACTGGCCGAACTCACCGGCTCCCACGAGCCGCTGCAGGCCACCCGCAACGCCCGGCGACGCGGCGCGCACGCGGTGGTCGCCTCCCTCGGCACGGACGGGCTGCTCGCCCACACCCCCGAGGGCCACTGGCGGGCCACCCCGCCCGTGCGGGCGCACGGCAATCCGACCGGCGCGGGCGACTCGGCCGTCGCGGGCCTGCTGTCGGGCCTGGTGGAGCAACTCGACTGGCCGGCCCGTCTCGCCCGCGCTGTCGCCCTGTCGACGGCGACCGCGGCGGCACCCGTGGCGGGCGAGTTCGACCGGGCCCTGTACGAGAGCCTGCTGGGCCGGGTGACCGTGACCGCGGAGTCCACCGCGGCGTAGCCCCCTGGCCCCCTTGGTCCTCTCAGCCCCGGGGGCTAGCGCTTGACCTGCCCCTTCTTCAGCGAGAGCTGGTCGAGCAGCACGTTGCAGCTGTCGCCGTCCCCGCAGGAGAGGGTGACCGTGTTGGTGCCCTTGTTGAGGGTGGGCCACGCGTAGGTCGTCGTCCAGCCCTTGGCGAAGTCGCCCTCGGCGGCGTGCGCGTAGTTCTCCATGCTCAGCTTGGAGCCGAAGGCCTTGCCGTTGACGGTGAGCGTCATCGACGCGTCCTGGCCGGGGACGCTGTAACGCGCGAACACGGTGTAGACGCCGTCCTCGGGGATGCCGTTGAACGTCCAGGTCACCGAGGCGCCCGGGGCGTTCAGGCCGGCCACGTAGACCCCGCCGTCGGACTGGGCGCCCTGGACGTCGGAGGCCGTCGTCACGCCGGTGCCCAGCTTCAGCGCCTTGGCGTCGATCTTGGGAAGCTCCGCGGGCTTGTCGGACCCCTTCGTCTCCGCATCGGTCGGGGACGCGCTCTGGGCGGTCGAGGGGGTCGAGCCCGCCTGGTCGCCCTTGTCGTCGTCCCCGCCGCCGCCCGTCATGGCGATGGCGATACCGATCACGACCGCGGCGACCACGGCGACCGCTCCGATGAGGAGGCCCTTGGTGTTCGGGCCGCGGCCGCGGCCGCCGTCACCGTGACCGGGCATCGGCGTCCGCGCCGTCTGCGCACCGCCGGGAACGGTCTCGGGGGCCCCGTAGTGGGCGTTCGGCTGGCCGTAGCCGCCCTGCTGCGGCACCTGGCCGTACGGGGCGGTGGGGGCCTGCTGGCCGTAGGTGCCCTGAGCGGTCTGCTGGCCGTACTTGCGCTCGCCGACCGCCCGCACCCGGTTGACCGAGCCCGGGTAGCCGTAGCCGCCGCCTCCAGAGGGCGGCGTGGCTCCGTTGGCCTGACCGTCGGCGTAGAGATAGCCGAACGGGTCGTCCTCCTCGGGCGTGCTCGCGCCGTTGTTGCCGGGCGTCATCCCTTGGTCTCCTCAGCGGGTGCGGTTCTGATGCGGTACACGAATGAATGGCGAGCCTACCCGGTTTCCCTGGGCCGAACGGGGGGCCTTCACCGCATCGATGCACTGACCTGCTTCTTACCCCGCGCGCCTGTGCTGTTTGGGACGAGAACGTTTCTCGACGTACATCCGCTCGTCAGCCGATTTCAACACCTCGTCCGCCGTCATTCCACAGTGGGCCCACCCGATGCCGAAACTGGCGCCGACGCGGACGGCCCGTCCATCGACCCTGATGGGAGGAATGATCGCGTTCCTCAGCCGTACGGCGAGGTCCTGGGCGTCCGCGCGGCCGAGGCCGTCGGCGAGCACCACGAACTCGTCGCCGCCGAGCCTCGCCACCGTGTCGCCGTCCCGGACCCCGTGGGTGAGGCGGCGGGCGACCTCGATGAGAACCTCGTCACCCGCGTTGTGCCCGAACCGGTCGTTGATCGACTTGAAACCGTCGAGGTCGCAGAAGAGCACCGCGAGCCCCTTGGTGCCGTCGTCCGTCTCGCCCTCGGGCGCGATGGTGTGCACATGGTGGTCGAAGGCCTCGAACGCCTCGGCGCCGGCTTGGAAGTCGAAGCCGTGCCCGTTCCCGTCGTAGGCGGGGTGGCCGTTGTCGTCGTACTCGCCGGACTGCGGGTCCGTGAAATCCCCGTGGCCGTACGCCGCGTCCAGTGAGGCGACCACGCCGGGCGGCAGGGACGCGGGGCGCCGGCAGAGGCGGGCGCCGAGCCGGGAGCGCAGCTCGGCGGAGTTGGGCAGACCGGTGAGGGCGTCGTGCGAGGCGCGGTGCGCGAGCTGGAGCTCACGGCGCTTGCGGTCCTCTATGTCCTCGACGTGGGTGAGCAGGAAGCGGGGGCCGTCGGCCGCGTCCGCGACGACGGAGTTGCGCAGGTGGACCCAGACGTAGGTGCCGTCGCGGCGCCCGAGCCGCAGCTCGGCCCGGCCGCCCTCGGCGGAGGTCCGCAGCAGGGTGCCGATGTCCTCGGGGTGCACGAGGTCGGAGAAGGAGTAGCGGCGCATCGCGGAGGCGGGCCGGCCCAGCAGCCGGCACAGGGCGTCGTTGGTGCGCAGGATGCGACCGTGCTGGTCGCCGCCCATCTCGGCGATCGCCATGCCGGAGGGCGCATACTCGAAGGCCTGGCGGAAGGATTCCTCACTGGCGCGCAGAGCCTGCTGCTCACGTTCCAGACGGACCAGGGCGCGCTGCATATTCGCGCGTAGACGTGCGTTGCTGATAGCGATGGCGGCCTGGAAGGCGTACATCTGAAGGGCTTCGCGGCCCCAGGCGCCCGGCTTGCGGCCGTTGCGCGGCCGGTCCACCGACAGCACGCCGATCAGCTCGCCGTGGCCGCCGCCACTGCTGCCGCTGCCGCTGACGTTCGGGGTGTACAACGGCGCGAAGAGACGGTCGGAGGGATGCCACTCGTCCTCGAAGCGAGGAGCGGGACCGTCGGTGTACCACTGCGGTACGTCGTCCTCGTCGAGGACCCAGCCCTCGGTGTGCGGTATGTACCGCAGGTCGCCCCAGGCCTCGCCCATGGTGAGCCGGCGCTCCCAGGACTCGCGGGAGCCGACGCGGCCGGTGATGAGGGCTTCGGCCGCGGGGTTTCCGGCGAGAGCGGCGACGACGAGGTCGCCGTCGGGGCGTACGAGGTTGACACAGGCCAGCTCGTAGCCGAGCCCGGTGACCACGCCGTCGGCGACGGTCTGCAGCGTGTCCGCCAGGCTGCGGGCGGTGTTCATGTCCGCCATCACCTGGTGCAGCTGCCGCAGGGTCGCAAGACGGACGTAGGGCTCCGACTCGGTCTCCATTCGCCCTCCCCTCGAGACCTCGCAGCAACTCCAGGGTTCACTCGGCGTACTGGGTGCTCTTTCGGTTCCGTGCTGACTGCCCGGCGCTTCCCCGCGAACCCCTTCACGCCGTACTGCTTGGTAGCTTCCCCGCTCAACGCCTCAGCCACTGAATCACAGCGCGCTCCCCACTCGGTACACAGGGTCAACAAAATATGGCTCCTGTGACTCAAGTCACAGCAGAACCTGAGCAATTGAGTGGAGATTCTGCATTTCCGTGTGCGTCTGACACATGCATTATTGGCCGACTGTGCAAATCCTGTGCACGCCCCGGACCCGTGGAACAAGTACGGACGAGAGTACGGCCGTCCCGGCCTCCGCGTTCGCCGGCCCCGCTTCCGCCCCGGCGCCGGGCCCTCTCGACCCGGGCCTCTCTCGGTCCCCGGACCTAGGTCCCGGTTCGGGCCGAGGTCCGATGCGGCGCCCCCGGCGCGGAGACTAGCGTTTCGGCGTGCTCACGACTCCCCCTGCTCCCGCCTCCACCCCGTCCGTGCATGCTGAGGGGGTGAGCAACGACGAGTTCCGCGCCGCCATGACCCGGCTCGCCGCGGGCGTGGTCCTGGTGACCGCGCACGAACCCGCGCTGGCCCCCGACGGGCCGCGCGGCGAGGACATCGGCATGACCGCGACCGCGTTCATGTCCGTCTCCCTCGACCCGCCGCTGGTCCTGGTCAGCCTGCGCGAGGGGTCCCGGATGGACGACCTGCTCGACGAACAGCCGCTGTGGGGCGTCTCCGTGCTCGCGGAGAGCCAGCGCCACATCGCCGGCCGCTTCTCCATGAAGGGCCGCATCAGCGACCGGCTCCTCTTCGAGGACATCCCGTATGTCCGCGGCGAGGCGTCCGGGGCGCTCCTGGTGGGCGGCGCCCTGGCCACCCTGGAGTGCAGCACCGAGCAGCGGATCCCCGCGGGCGACCACACCCTCGTCATCGGCCGCGTCCTGACGGCCCGGGTACCGAGCGCCGACGGCGGGCCCCTGACGTACTTCAAGGGCCGCTACCGGCAGCTCGGCTGAAGCGGCCCGAGCAAGCCGAACGGCTCGGGACGGCCCTCAGCCCCAGTCGCGGCCCGTGCGGCCGCGCTTGGTCTCGGAGCGGGCCTTCTTCTCGCGCAGCCGGCGTTCGTTGATGCCCCGGGGGATACGGGTGGCGCGGCGCGGCCGGGGCGGCGGCGCGGTGGCCTCGGCAAGAAGGGCGGCCAGGCGCACGGCCGCCGTCTCGCGGTTGCGCCACTGGGAGCGGTGCTCGGAGGACCGGACGCTGACGACCCCGTCGACGAGCCGTCCCGCGAGCTTCTCGAGGGCGCGGTCCTTCCACACGGGCGGCAGCGCCTCGGTGTTCGCGAGGTCGAAGCGGAGCTCGACCTGCGAGTCGCTGGTGTTCACGTGCTGCCCGCCCGGCCCGCCGGAGCGCGAGAAACGCCACATGAGCTCGGCCTCGGGCAGGGAGACGGAGCCGCGGATGACATAGGGACCGGACATGTGTTCATGGTCGCCCGCGCGGCCGGTCCGCGTCACGCGATTTTCGGCGTCTCTCCGGGTGAACGAGGGGAGTCCGGGTAAAAAAGGTAAAGACAGACGGAACCTCGGGTACCCCCCTCGGCGTTCATAGGGGTGACGGTAGCTTCGTCCCCAGTACGAAGCCCGTACGTCACGAGGGAAGGGACTCCCAACAATGGCTGTAAGCCTGTCCAAGGGTGGCAACGTCTCGCTGACCAAGGAGGCACCGGGCCTGACCGCCGTCACCGTGGGCCTCGGCTGGGATGTCCGCACCACCACGGGCACCGAGTTCGACCTCGACGCCTCGGCCATCGCGGTCAACCCCCAGGGCAAGGTCTACTCGGACGCCCACTTCGTCTTCTTCAACAACAAGCAGACGCCGGACCAGACCATCGTCCACACCGGTGACAACCGGACGGGTGAGGGCGCGGGCGACGACGAGGCGATCAACGTCAACCTGGCGGGCCTCCCCGCCGACGTCGAGAAGATCGTCTTCCCGGTCTCCATCTACGACGCGGAGACCCGCACGCAGAACTTCGGCCAGGTCCGCAACGCCTACATCCGCATCGTGAACCAGGCCGGCGGCGCCGAGATCGCCCGCTACGACCTCTCCGAGGACGCCGCCACCGAGACCGCCATGGTCTTCGGCGAGCTCTACCGCAACGGCGCGGAGTGGAAGTTCCGCGCGGTCGGCCAGGGCTACGCCTCGGGCCTCTCGGGTATCGCGCAGGACTTCGGCGTCAGCGTCTGACAGCCGCGCGCACGCGCACGATGAGCGAAGCCCCCGGACCGCGGTTCACCCGGGGGCTCCTCTCATGGGGCAGCGCCGTCCGAGCTGTCCGGCGGGCGGGACGCCGGGGCACTCACGGGCGTCGGCCTGCCCGGCGGCTCACGGGTGGGTCGGCTTGCCCTCTCCGTACAGCCAGTTCTTCCAGATCCCGCCGAAGTCCTTGTCCGGCGCGGCCTTCTCGACGTACGCGGTGAACGCGGCCGTGTCCGCGTTCGCGTGACGGCGGGTGGCGGCCCAGCCCTGGACGATGTCGTAGAAGGTGTCGTCGCCCACCAGTTGGCGAATCTTGTGCAGGACCATCGCGCCGCGGTAGTAGACGGGCGGGTCGGAGATCTGCGCGGCACCGGGCGGGTCGGCGGGCGGGAAGGCCCAGATCTCGCTGCTGTCGACCGGTTCGTAGTAGTCGCCCTTGTAGAGGGCGTTGAAGATCTCCTCGGCCGAGTCGCCGTCGTGGTCCTCCTGCCACAGCCACTCCGCGTAGGTGGCGAAGCCCTCGTTGAGCCACATGTCCCGCCAGGACTTCGGGGTGACCGAGTCGCCGAACCACTGGTGGGCCAGTTCGTGGACCAGGGTTCTGGTGTCCGGCGCGCCGGGGAAGACGGGGCGCGTCTGGGTCTCCAGGGCGTAGCCCGCGTCGTCGGCGCGGTCCACGATCGCCCCGGTGGAGGAGAAGGGGTACGGACCGAAGTTGTACTCCGCCCAGTCCATGATCTCGGGGATCTCCCCCAGCACCTTCTCGCTCGCCTGCTTCTGGGTCGGGTCCACCGCCGTGTAGACCGGCAGCCCGTTCTTCGCCGTCGAGCGGGTGACGTCGTAGCTGCCGATCGCGAGCGTCGCCACATAGCTCGCCATCGGTTCCGCGGTGTGCCAGGCGTAGGTCGTCCGGCCGTCCGTGGTCGACTCGCTCGTCAACTCACCGTTGGAAACGGCCTGGAGGCCTTTCGGGACGGTGATCCTGACGTCGTACGACGCCTTGTCGGAGGGGTGGTGGTCGCCGGGGAACCAGGCCATCGACCCCGTGGGCTCCCCGAGGGCGAGGGCGCCGTCGGCCGTGCGCAGCCAGCCCTCCTTGGAGGAGTCGGCATCGGTGATCGTCCGGGGGATCCCGGAGTAGCGGACCGTCGTGCTGAACGTCTCCCCCTTGTCGAGGTCGTCGTGCGGACGCACGGTCAGTTCCTGGCCCGCCCGGTTCCAGCGGGCGCCGCGGCCCTCGACGGTGACGTCGGAGACATCCAGCCCCAGCAGGTCGAGACGGAAGGCGCTGAGGTCCTCCAGGGCCCGCGCGGTGATCTCGGCGGTCCCCGTCAGCCGTTTGTCCCGGGGGTCGTAGGACAGGGTCAGTCCGTAGTGCGTGACGTCGTACCCGCCGTTGCCCATCTTCGGGAAGTACGGGTCGCCGACGCCGGCCGCGCCGGGTTTCCCGTGCACGCCGTCCCCGCCGCAGGCGGTGAGCCCGGCGACGAGCGCGAGAGCCAGGGCAAAGGGGACGGTGACGGAAGATCGGGGCACATCCGCGATCCTAGGCGGCCGCTCCGCCACCTGCGGGGCGGCCGCCGCATCCCTGCGGTCGAACGTCCCTGGACCGTCCGGAAACCGCGCCCCGGTGCCCCCGGTCCGGCCGGAAACCGCCCCCTCCGGCAGACCGGGAAGCGGACGCCGCCCGGCGTGACACCATCACCTCGTGCTCGACATCGGCTACGCCCTCTCCAACCGCTTCCCCGACCCCCCGCAGACCGACTACCGCCGCGCGGACGTCCACGCGCTGCGGCACGACCTGTTCTGCGGGGACGTGTACCTCGCCGACACCAAGACGGACCGGGAGGTGTCCACGGGCTGGGGCTGGGTGCCGGTGCTCGACTTCGCGTGGGCGCTGTGCGACATCGTGGAGCGGCTCGACCGCGACCCGCTGGGCAGCCGGGCCTCCCGCCCCCAGCAGGCGGAGCTGGACTTCACCGAGTCGACCGACCGCATGCTCTTCGAGCGCCGCTTCGGCTGGGTGGACATCGAGGCCGACTGGATGCCGGGCGACGAGGAGCCGCTGACCTTCTCGCACACCGAGTTCCGCCGCGAGGCCCGTGACTTCCTGCACGACCTGCTCGCGGACCTCACCGACCTGCACGAGGACCTCGCCGAGAACCCGGCGATCTGGACGCTCCAGGCCCGCTTCCCCCGCGTCTCCTAGAACCCGGACCGGACAGCCGGCGGGTCTCAGGCCCCCTCCGCGCCGCCGTCCACCCGCACCCCCAGGGCTGCCGCCAGCACCGGTGCCAGGTCCAGGAGCTGGTGGGTGCTGATGACCGCGCCCGCGAGCCGTTCCACGCCCCGCGCGATGTCCAGCTCCGCCGCCGCGCGCAGGTCCACGTCCACGAGGGTGGCCTCGGTGAGGTCCGCTCCCTTCAGGACGCAGTCCACGAACTCCACCCGCTCCAGGCGGGCGCCCCCGAAGTCCGGCTCGACCAGGACACAGCCCTCGAAGACGACGTCCTTCAGTCTCGCCTTGCGCAGATTCAGATAGTCGATCTTCCCGCCGCGCACGACCACCCGCTCCAGGACGGAGCCGTACAACTGCGCCCCGCCGAGGCGGGCGTCGATCAGCTCGACATCGCGCAGGGTCGACTCGGCGAGATCGGTGCCCACACCCCGGATGCCCGTGAGGACCGAGTCCAGCACGCGCGCGTGGTGCAGCCGTGTCTCGTCCAGCGCGCAGCCCGTCAGCGCGCAGTCCATGAAGCGGGCTCCCCCGCCGTCCTGTCCGGCGAAGTCCGCCTCCCGGAACTCCAGCCCGTCGTAGTCGCCGTCCGGCTCCAGTTCCCCACCGTCGTACGGCTCCAGCGCGGGCAGCCGCAGCTCCGGCCGCCGTGCCGCCCTCGGGCCGGCTCCCGGTGCCTTCGCACCCGTCCCGCCGCGTCCGCCCGCCACTCTCCTCGCCATGCCCCCATCCTGCCCGCCGCCACTGACAACGGGCGCCGGCCCCCGAGAACGCCCCGCATGTCACATCACGTCGGCCTGCGGAAACGCACGGCATGTCACATCACGGGCCCGCGTCACGTCGTACACACGGAAAGCCCTGTCGTCAGAGCACCGCCGGAAGCGCGGGCGCAGGTCGGCCGACACCGAGCAGACACCGAGCAGAGGAGACCTCCAGCCATGTACCGCATCACCGTCATCGGCGGCGGCTTCGCCGGACTCACCGCCGCCGTCACCGCCGCCGAGGCGGGCGCCGAGGTCACCGTGTACGAAGCTCACCACACGCTCGGCGGGCGGGCCCGGACCGCCGAGGGGCCGTACCGGACGAACGAGGGACCGCACGCCCTCTACAGCGCGGGCCCGCACTGGACCTGGCTCCATCAGCGGGACCTGATCGGAGCGCTCGCCCCGATCCCGCCCCTGGAGGCGGCCCGGCTGCGCCTGCGGCACCGGGGCGTGCTGCGCCGCACCCCGCCGTTCGCGATGCTGAAGCTGCTGCGGCGCTCCTGCCAGCGGGCTCCGTCGGACGTCGACTTCATGACCTGGGCGAGGGGACAGGCCGGAGAGGAGGGCGCGCGGGCCGCGGCTCACTATGCGGCGGTCGTCCTCTTCCACCACGATCCCGGTTCGCTGTCGGCGGCGTTCGTGCAGGAGCGGCTGCGCCGGGCCATGAAGGTGCCGACGGAGGTGCACTGCCCCCGGGGCGGCTGGGCCGGCGTCATCGACCGGATGGCGGGGCGGGCGTGGAACCTCGGCGTGCGGATGGAGACGCTGGCCCGGGTGGACGCCGTCCCCGAGGGCGGGGGCCCGGTCGTCGTCGCCACCTCGCTGGCCTCGGCCCGCCGTCTGCTCAAGGACGACTCGCTGACCTGGCCGAGCGGCCGTACGGCCCTGGTCGACCTGGCGCTGCGGAGCCGTCGCGGGGACGCGTTCGCCGTCTCCGACCTGGACGCGCCGGGCTGGATCGAGCGCTTCACCGCCCGGGACCGCACCCTCGCCCCGGCCGGTGAGCAGCTCCTCCAGGGACAGTTCCCGATCGCCCCGGGGGAGTCCGGGGCACACGGCGCCGCCCGTGCCGAGCAGCTCCTCGACCTCGCCTTCCAGGGCTGGCGCGAGCGCGTCACCTGGCGGCGTACGAGCGTCGCGAACGGCCGTACGGGCGCGGTCGACCTGCCCGGCACGACCTGGCGGGACCGTCCGCGCATCGACCGGGGCGACGGCGTCTACCTCGTGGGTGACCAGGTAGCGGCTCCCGGGGTGCTCTCGGAGGTGTCCTTCAACAGCGCGATGGAGGCCGTGTCGCTGGCCCTGGGCCTCCGGGAGCGCCTTGACCTCAAGCGAGCTTGAGGTTGAACAGTGGTGAGGGTCTGACCGGTCGATCCCGCCGATTCCGAGGAGCCCCCCGATGTACGCGATCCGACTGCACGCCTTCGGTCCCGCCGAGAATCTCGTCCACGAACGGACGGAGGACCCCGAGCCGGGACCCGGCCAGGTGCGGATCGCCGTGGCCGCCGCGGGCGTCCACCTCCTGGACACCGCCCTGCGCGCGGGCATGCGGGGCGGCCCGGCCCCCCAGCCCGTCCTGCCGACCGTCCCCGGCCGTGAGGTCGCCGGAACCGTCGAGTCCCTCGGTGAGGGCGTCGCCGGGCTCTGGCTCGGCAGACGCGTCGTCGCCCACCTCGGTTTCGCCCCCGGGGGCTACGCCGAGCTGGCGGTCACGGACGTCGAGCGCCTCCACGACATTCCCGGGAATCTCGACTTCGCGCAGGCCGTCGCCATGATCGGGACGGGCCGTACGGCCATGGGGATCGCGCAGTTCGCCGAGTTCGGCCCCGCCTCCGTGGTCGTCGTGCCCGCGGCGGCGGGCGGCATCGGCACGCTCCTCGTGCAGTACGCCCACCACGCTGGCGCGACCGTGGTGGGCCTCGCGGGCGGCCCCGAGAAGGTGGCGCTGGCCCGCGCGAACGGCGCCGATCCGGCCGTCGACTACACCGATCCCGGCTGGCCGGGGAAGGTCCGCGCGCAGCTCGGCGGCCGGGCGGCGACCGTCGTGCTCGACGGCGTCGGCGGTGACGTGGCCCGGGAGGCCGTCGGGCTGCTCGGCCCCGGCGGCCGGCACATCGTCTTCGGCTGGTCCGGCGCGGGCCTGCGCGGCGGCTCCCCGTACCTCGTGGAAGGGGTGTCCGAGCAGGTGCTCGGCCCCGTGATGATGCGCAGGGCGGGCGGACCCGACCCCGTGCGGACCCTGGAGCTACGGGCCCTGGCCGAGGCCGCGGCCGGCCGCCTGGTTCCGGCCGTGACCCGTTTCCCCCTCGCCGAGGCGGCCGCGGCGCACCGGGCCCTGGAGAACAGGGCGACGATCGGAAAGGTGGTGCTGGAACCATGACCACGAGCCGGTGGAACGCACCCCATGAGGCGAAATCGTCCAAAGATGCGACCCATTCCGTTCCATGGTCTTCTGGGCGAATGAGTGTCACCCGGACAGGTGAACCAGAAGCGCCCGTGGGTCCCGACCCGCATCGCTGGTGGGCGCTGGTGATCATCGCGCTGGCCCAGCTCATGGTCGTGCTGGACGCGACGATCGTGAACATCGCCCTTCCGTCCGCGCAGCACGATCTCGGCATATCCGACGGCGACCGGCAGTGGGTCATCACGGCCTACACGCTGGCCTTCGGCGGGCTGCTGCTGCTCGGCGGCCGGGTCGCCGACCTCGTCGGACGCAAACGCACCTTCGTCATCGGGCTGATCGGCTTCGCGGTGGCGTCGGGCATCGGCGGCGCGGCGACCACGTCCGGCATGCTGTTCGGCGCCCGCGCCCTCCAGGGCGCCTTCGCCGCCCTGCTCGCGCCCTCGGCGCTGTCCCTGCTGACCACGACCTTCACCGACCCGAAGGAACGCGGAAAGGCGTTCGGTGTCTACGGAGCGCTGGCGGGCTCCGGCGCGGCCATCGGGTTCATCCTGGGCGGCCTGCTGACGGAGTACCTGAACTGGCGCTGGTGTCTGTACGTCAACATCCCCATCGCGGTCATCGCGGTCTTCGGCGCGTTCGGACTGCTGCGCGACCGGCCCGGCCACAAGAACGTCCGCCTGGACGTGCCCGGCGCGGTGCTGGGCTGCGGCGGACTGGTGGCGATCGTGTACGGGGTCAGCGAGGCGGAGTCGCACGGCTGGTCGTCCCCGCTGGTGTTGGGTCTGATCGCGGGCGGGGTCGCGCTGCTGGTCGCGTTCGTGTGGTGGCAGAACAGGGCGCCGAGCCCGCTCCTGCCGCTGCACATCGTCAAGGACCGCAACCGCGCCGGCTGCTTCCTGACGATGGGGCTCGCCGTCATCGGCATGTTCGGCGTGTTCCTGTTCATGACCTACTACCTCCAGGTCGTCCTCGGATACTCGCCGGTGAAGACCGGTCTGGCGTTCCTGCCGCTGACCGTCGCGATCATCATCGGTTCGACGCAGATCTCGGCGCGGCTGCTGCCCCGTGTGGCGCCGCGCGTGCTGATGGTCCCGGGCATGATCCTCGCGGCCGGCGGCATGCTGTTCTTCACCCAGCTCACCGTCGACTCCGCCTACGCCACCGAGCTGCTGCCGGGGCTGCTCCTGCTGGGCCTCGGCATGGGCCTGACCTTCATGCCGGTCTTCGCCACCGCGACCGCGGGGGTCGCCCCGCAGGACGCGGGCGTCACCTCGGCGACGGTCAACACCTCGCAGCAGGTGGGCGGTTCGATCGGCACGGCGCTGCTGAACACCATCGCCACCACCGCGAGCGCGACCTACATCGCCGCCCATCTCCGCGATCCCTCGCAGCGGGAGCTGATCACCCGGGAGGGCGTCGTCCACGGGTACACCGTGGCCATCTGGTGGGCCGTCGGCATCATGCTGCTGGCCGGTCTGGTCGCGGGGCTCATGGTCACGGCCAAGGCCCCCAGGCAAGCGCCGTCGGACGCGGCGGTCGCGGAATCGGTGGGCTGACCCCGGCCCCCCCGGACGGTGTGGCCCCGGGCCGCGGGGAGCCGGCGGCCCGGGGCCGAACCGGCACCGGCACCGGCACCGGGTCAGTGGCGCCCCGCCACCCGGTCGGCGATCCGGGCCAGCCGGGACGACTCCGGGCTGTGGGTGGTCCCCTCACGGCGGTCGGCCGTGCGGTAGGTCGCGTACATGCCGTGGACGCCGATCCAGCGGAAGGGCTCCGGTTCCCACTTGCGGACCTTGTGGCCGACCCAGGGCAGGGCGGTCAGCTCGGTCGCGCCCGCCTGGCCGGAGTCCTGCCGCACGAGGTCGCGCAGGGTGCGGGCGGCGAGGTTGGTGGTGGCGACGCCTGAGCCGACGTAGCCGCCGGCCCAGCCGAGGCCCGTCGAGCGGTCCAGGGTGACGGTGGCGCACCAGTCGCGCGGGACTCCCAGAACGCCCGACCAGGCGTGGGAGACCTGAACGCCGGTCAGCGACGGGAAGAGTCGGACGAGGATCTCGTACAGGGCGTCGATGGTCGCCTGCTGAGTGCGGCCGTCGTTGTCGGTGCGCGAGCCGAAGCGGTACGGGACGCCGCGGCCGCCGAGCGCGATCCGGCCGTCGGCGGTGCGCTGGGCGTACATGTACGCGTGGGCCATGTCGCCGAGCGTCTCGCGGCCCTCCCAGCCGATCTCCGCCCACTGGCCGGCGGTCAGCGGCTCCGTCGCGATCATCGAGGAGTTCATCGGCAGCCAGGTCCGCTTCTGGCCCTTGAGGTTCGCGGTGAAGCCCTCGGTGCAGCGCAGGATGTACGGGGCGCGGACGGTGCCGTACGGGGTCACCGCGTGCTGCGGGCGGATCTCGGTCACCGGCGTCTGCTCGTGGATGGTGACGCCGAGCGCCTCCACGGCGGCGGCGAGGCCCTTGACCAGCTTCACCGGGTGCAGCCGGGCCCCGTGCGGGGTCCAGGTCGAGCCGACCGCGTCCGCGACCCGGATCCGCTCGGCGGTCTCCTTCGCTCCGTACAGCTCGCGGTCCTTCTCGCCGAACGACAGCTCGTGCGCGTGGAAGGCCTTGAGCCGCGCGAGCTGGGCGGGCGTGTAGGCCACTTCCAGGACGCCGCCCTGGTGGATGTCGGCCTCGATGCCTTCGTCGGCGGCCACCCGGACGACCTCGTCCACGGTGTCGTTCATGGCCTGCTGGAGCCGTACGGCCGCCTCCTGGCCGTGCAGCCTCGCGTACCGGTCGCGGCCCGCGATGCCGTTGTAGAGCCAGCCGCCGTTGCGCCCGGAGGCGCCGTAGCCGCAGAACTTCTGCTCCAGGACGGTGACGCGCAGGAAGGGGGCCGCCTTCTTCAGGTAGTACGCGGTCCACAGTCCCGTGTAGCCGCCGCCGACCACGACGACGTCGGCGGTCGCGTCGCCGGGCAGCGGCTCCCGGGGTGCGGGCAGGCCGTCGTCCGCGTACCAGAAGGAGATGCCACCGTTCACGACCTTGCTCGCCGAGCTGCTCATGGCGGGACGCTAACTCCGGGGGGCGCCGGCTGTCTCCTTCGGATTCCGTGCTTTTCCGCGCCCTCTGGTCAGCGGATAACAGGCGAGTCCGATGAGAACGGAGGTGAAATGCCCGAGATCGGTGAAGGTCCTCTCCATCATGAAGGGAATCCCGTACGCCGCCAGGACCGCCACCAGATACGCGTATCGCCAGGGCGTGGCGATCCGGTAGGTGAGCACGCCGACCACCCCCGCCAGGGCGTAGCTCACCCCGACATCGAGGGTGTCGACCGCGGAGTGCGGTGCCACGCCGTGCTTGATCGCCCAGAGCAGCGCACCCTCGCTGACCAGCGTCGACAGGACATGCGCGGCCGTGTTGACCGCCAGCCAGCGAGCGGTTCCCAGCCAGCGTTCGGCGGGCGCCTGGAAGACGGTGTAGAGAACGGCGTACGGAATCCAGTGCCCGCCGTCGATCCACATCGCGCTCGCGAACAGCACCCGCACCGGGTTGTCCGACAGCTCGTGGATGTTCGTCGAGCGCTGCCGCAGGAAGTCCTCTTCGAAATCCGAGGACATGTGGTGCAGGGCCACGGTGGTGACGAAGAGAATCGTCAGCCAGATGTACGTGCCCGGCGCCCCGCGCACGTACATCCACACCCTGTGGAAGAACCGTTCACCCCGCATGGCCTGATTCACCCATGCCCGCGGTGTCCCCGACGCGATCGACATTCCGGACGAGCCGACCGCGTCACGGGAGCGCCCGGCACGACGGCGGACCACGACGGCGGACCCGACCCGTGCGAGCGGCCGCGGGGGCCCTAATCTCGGCCCATGATCCGTACCGCCACCCTCGACGACATCCCCGTCGTCCACGCCCTGGTCCGTGAACTCGCCGAGTACGAGAAGGCCCTGGAGGAGGCACGGGCGACGCCGGAGCAGCTCCGCGAGGCACTGTTCGGAACGAATCCGGCCGCGTACGCGCACATCGCGGAGGACGACGTGACGGGCGAGCCGGTCGGCTTCTCCCTGTGGTTCCTGAACTTCTCGACCTGGCGCGGTGTCCACGGCATCTACCTGGAGGACCTGTACGTACGCCCGACGGCACGCGGCGGCGGCCACGGCAAGGCGCTGCTCACGGAACTCGCGCGGATCTGCGTCGAGCGCGGCTACCAGCGCCTGGAGTGGTCCGTCCTGAACTGGAACCGGCCCGCGATCGACTTCTACGAGTCGCTCCGCGCGCGCCCGCAGGACGAGTGGACGGTGTACCGGCTGACGGACGACGCGCTGGAAACCCTCGGAAAGGGCGACTGAGAAGCAAGCGGCAGCGCCATCGCGCTACTGGGACTCGTGAACGAGCACGCCGCTACGGAGCCGAATTGTCGACGATCTCGGCGATCTCCACGAACTCGACGACTGGCGCGACGCAAAAGCCCAGCTCGGACGACGTCCGAGCTGGGCTTGAAGCGGAGCCCCCTGTCGGATTCGAACCGACGACCTACGCATTACAAGTGCGTTGCTCTGGCCATCTGAGCTAAGGAGGCATGCCGCGCGCGTGGGGCGTGCGTGCCCGTGCAGTGTACCCAGGTCGCCGCGGGGAGCCGTCGGGAGTTTCCGCGAACTTCACCGGTCCCGGGGTGCTGACAGAACACATGAACGCCAGGTAGCGTCCTGACCCGGTTCACTCATGTGGACTACACCACTATGGGTGTTTCCGTAGTGGTTCACCACCTTTACAACGGATCGTCCGGCACGTTCCTGCCGGTGAAGGGGGCCCATCACCATGGCCACTGTCTCGTTCAACAAGGCGACCCGCATCTACCCGGGTGGCGACAAGCCCGCCGTCGACCAGCTCGAGCTCGACGTCGCGGACGGCGAGTTCCTCGTCCTCGTCGGTCCCTCCGGCTGCGGAAAGTCCACCTCCCTGCGCATGCTCGCGGGTCTCGAGGACGTCAACGGCGGCTCGATCCACATCGGCGACCGCGACGTCACGCACCTGCCGCCGAAGGACCGGGACATCGCCATGGTGTTCCAGAACTACGCGCTGTACCCGCACATGACCGTCGCCGACAACATGGGCTTCGCGCTCAAGATCGCCGGCGTCAACAAGGCCGAGATCCGCCAGAAGGTCGAGGACGCGGCGAAGATCCTCGACCTCACCGAGTACCTCGGCCGCAAGCCGAAGGCCCTCTCCGGCGGTCAGCGCCAGCGCGTCGCCATGGGCCGCGCCATCGTGCGCGAGCCCCAGGTCTTCCTCATGGACGAGCCGCTGTCGAACCTCGACGCCAAGCTCCGTGTGTCGACGCGTACGCAGATCGCCTCGCTCCAGCGCCGCCTCGGCATCACCACGGTGTACGTCACCCACGACCAGGTCGAGGCCATGACCATGGGCGACCGCGTGGCCGTGCTCAAGGACGGTCTGCTCCAGCAGGTCGACTCGCCGCGCAACATGTACGACCGCCCGGCCAACCTCTTCGTCGCCGGCTTCATCGGCTCCCCGGCCATGAACCTGGTCGAGGTCCCGATCACCGACGGCGGCGTGAAGTTCGGCAACAGCGTCGTGCCGGTCAGCCGCGAGGCCCTCTCGGCCGCCGCCGACAAGGGCGACCGCACGGTCACCGTCGGCGTCCGCCCCGAGCACTTCGACGTCGTCGAGCACAACGGCGAGGCCGCCAAGTCGCTCTCCAAGGACACCGAGGACGCCCCGGCCGGCCTGGCCGTCTCCGTGAACGTCGTCGAGGAGCTCGGCGCCGACGGCTATGTCTACGGCTCCGCCAAGGTCGACGACGACCTCAAGGACCTCGTCGTCCGCGTCAGCGGCCGTGCCGTCCCGGACAAGGGCGCCACGCTGCACGTCGTGCCGCGTCCGGGCGAGATCCACGTGTTCTCCACCTCGACGGGCGAGCGCCTGTCCGACTGACGTCCGCGTCATCCGGGCGAAAGCACTCACCCCCGTAAGGGCTGAATTCACCCACGTTGACGAAGAGGGCCCCGCGGTTGACCGCGGGGCCCTCTTCGTTGTCGACAAATACCCCGGCAGACCGGGCATTTCGACCTCCGCACGGCAGTCGCGCGTCAACCCGCTACCCAGAAAAACCAACTTCTCCGTCCCCCGAACTGGTGACTAAATGTCGCCAAATCATCACCCCGCGCTACCCTCACTCGCGTGAAGCACTCCACCACTAACCAGCGACCCCGGCGTGGCCGTGGCCCCGCCCGCCAGATCGGCCGCACCCTCGCCCTCGTTCTGCCTGTCGTCCTGGTGCTCTCCGGGACTCTCGCGGTCACCCAAGTCAACTGGTCGGGGAACCCCGCGAGCTCGGTGCTCACCGCGTCCTCCGAGGAGGTCTCGACGCGAGCCGTCTCCCGCGCCCCGCAGGACGTCCTGCGCGACAGGCTTCTCCTGGAACTCCAGGAGAAGAACCCGGGCGTGGCCCTCACCCACCTCCAGCAGGCGGTGAACGGCCGGCCGTCGCTCGCGAAGCACTGCGTCACCATCGCCCGCGCCCTCGGCCGCGCCGCGGTCCGCGCGTACGGGCCGACGCGCGCCCAGTCCTACGCCCGGCCCGTGTGCGACACGGCGTTCGCCTCGGGGGTCGCGGCCCGCTCCTGAGGTCACCGCACCCGGCCCGCACCTGGCCCCCGAAGGTGCGCCCGGCCCGTATGCGCACCTGAGCCCGTTCACGCGCCCGGGTCCGCACCCCGGGTCGGTTCCCCTCGGAGACCGCAGTCCCCTCCGAGGGGTACGGCCCTTCACGGCCGACCGCGGTAACAGCCGGTTAAGGAACGGTTGCCGCGGGGAACCGCGTGCGGGGCGCCACGTACAGTTCGAACATGACCGATCCGAACGCCGCGTCGCGCCCCGTTCAAGCCGTCGTCCTGGCCGGCGGCCAGGGTTCCCGGCTGCGTCCCTACACCGACGACCGGCCCAAGCCGATGGTCGAGATCCCCGGCACCGGGACACCGATCATCGGCCACCAGCTCACCTGGCTCGCCGAAGAAGGCGTGACCGACGTCGTCGTCTCCTGCGGTCACCTCGCCGACGTCCTCCAGAAGTGGCTGGACGCGGCCGACCTCCCGCTCAACGTCACGACGGTCGTCGAGACGGAGCCCCTCGGCCGCGGCGGCGGCCTCAAGTACGCCGCCGCGCATCTGCCGCACCCCGACCTGCCCTGGTACGCGACGAACGGTGACATCTGGACCCGTTTCTCGCTGCGCGACATGGCGGACTTCCACGCCGAGCGTGACGCCGTCGCCACGCTCGCGCTGGCCCGTCCGCGCATCCCGTGGGGCGCCGTCAAGACGGACGGCTTCGGTCACATCACGGACTTCATCGAGGCCCCGCCCTCCACCTTCGAGATCAACGCGGGCGTCTACGTCTTCTCGCCCGAGTTCACCGACATGCTCCCCGAGCGCGGCGACCACGAGCGCACCACGTTCCCGCGCCTGGCCCGTGAACGCCGGCTGTCGGGCTTCCCGATCCCGCAGGGCGCCTACTGGCGCGCCATCGACACCGCCAAGGACCTCACGGAGGCGGCGAAGGAACTCGCGGCCCTGGGCCGCTAGAACGCCCGCACGGCCCTGCCCGAGCCACGGGCGGCCCAGGCCGGACGAGGGCACCCGGGCCAGACGGCCGAGGCTCTGCGAGGGGCACGGCCGGACAGCCGAGGCTCTGCGAGAGCGGGACCGCGGGAGCGCGCGACTACACGACGGCAGGGCCCCGCACATCCGTGTGCGGGGCCCTGCCGTTGTCGCGCCCGGCCTGGCGGGCCGTCGCGCGTCGGTGAGACGTCAGCCCAGCAGGCCGCCCACCAGGCCCGGCTGACCGGTGGACGAGCCGCCGCCGGTGGAGGTGCCACTCCCCGTGCCCGTGCCTCCGGCGCTGCCGGTGCCGCCGCTGCCGCCACTGCCGCCGCTGCCGCCGGTCGACGAGCCGCCGCTGCTGGAGGGGCCCGCGCTGGTGCTCGGGGCCCCGCCGACCGGCGAGGACTGCTGGGGCGGGGCCTGACCGCTGCCCTGGGTCTGGCTGGGCTGCTGTCCGCTGCCGGAGGAGCCGGTCTCCTGGGTCGTCGCGCCCGGCGTGCCCGCCGTGTGCGACGGGGTCGCGGAGCTGCTCCGGGTGGGCGCCTTCGAGGCCGAGGGGGTGGCCTTCCGGTGCCGTTCGCCGGGCGTCTCGGGGAGCGGGGAACCGGGCAGTTCGTTGCGCGGGGCCTCGCCGGGACCGGGGACCACGATCCGGCTGGAGTCACGGACGGCGCCGCCGAGGAGCGAACCGATGAGCAGCGTCAGTCCGACCGCGACGGCCGTGAGCAGCGCGCCGCGCCGCAGCACGCGGGCACGCAGGTCCCAGATGTCGGCGCGCGGCCCGAGCGTGCGCCAGGCCTCGCCGGCGAGCCGTCCGTCGGCGGAGTAGACCGGGGCACCCGCGATGATCAGCGGGGACCAGGCGGCGAGGTAGATGATGTCCGGCGTGTCGTACACGGGCACCGTCTTCCAGCTGACGGTGACGATGAGCGCCGCCGACAGCGTCGCGCCGACGACGGCCGCCACCCGCTGCCACAGCCCGAGGACGGTCAGAACGCCGACGATGACCTGGAAGAAGGCGATGACGAGTCCGGAGCCGACGGGGTGGTGGAGCGCGAACTGCCGCAGCGGCTCGGCGACTTCCCACGGGTGCAGCGTGTTGAGCCACTTCACCATGGAGCCGCGCTTGCCGCCGTCGAAGTAGACGGGGTCGCAGAGCTTGCCCATGCCGGCGTAGACGGAGATGAATCCGAGGAAGACGCGCAGCGGGAGCAGCACGACGCCCAGGTTCATCCGGCGCCCGGGGTGATAGGCGTGCCGGACCGAGTCGGAGCCGCGCCGCCTGCTGGGGGCGTCGCCCGCGGCCGTGTCGTAGCCGTCGTCCTCGTAGCCGTCGTCGTCGCCGAAGTCGGCTTCCGTGTAGGCGTGTTCGCCGTAGGGCGGACTGCCGTACCGCGGTTCGTCGTAGGCGCTGCCCACGTTGCGCATCCGGGGCAGCAGTCGCTGCTCCTCGCCGAGCGGGGCGCGCTGGCTGCCGACGAGGGGGGTCTCGACCGTGTCGACGGTCAAGTCGCCCGCGTAGCCCGGCTGTTCGCCGATGCGAGGGATGACCCGGGTCGAACCGGCGTCGCCCGTCGGCCCGGTGGAGCCGTGGGTCACGCCCGCGGTCCGTACGGCCTGGAGCAGGCGGTGGGCGCCGGTGTCGTCCGGCGCGGACTTCCCGCTCCAGACGACGGGCGCACGGCGGCGGGCCCCGCCGGCCGGACCGGCCCCGCCCGGTCGGCCCGGCGCACCGGCGCCGGGAGAGCCCGAGTGCCGCGCGATGCGCGGGGACTGACCCCGTGACGCACTCGCCAACTGGACGCGGAAGCTCGCATGGTTGACGATGACCTGCGCCGGATCGCTCGGCACCTTCACCATGCTCAGCGCGGGAACGTCGTCGAATCCCGACGAGCCGTCCCCCGTGGGTGTGCGGGGTGTTCTGGTGTCCACACTCATCTAACCGAGTGACGTGTGGTTAGGACACTGCTTTGACCACGCCGACTGTCCGGACCGCGTCAAGATCGTTCCGAACACCCCGGCCACACCACGAGGATGACCGCCCGTACGTCGGGTCAGGCGCGGCGGCGCGCGGCCTCGTACAGCACAACTCCCGCCGCCACACCGGCGTTCAGCGACTCGGCGCCACCGGGCATCGGGATCCGCACCCGGAAGTCGCAGGTCTCGCCTACGAGCCGGGACAGGCCCTTGCCCTCGCTGCCGACGACGATGACGACGGGGCCGCCCAGCGCCTCCAGCTCACCGACCTCGACCTCGCCGTCCGCGGCCAGGCCGACCACCACGAGGCCGGCCTTCTTGTACGACTCCAGGGCCCGCGTCAGGTTGGCGGCGCGCGCGACGGGCGTACGGGCGGCGGCACCGGCCGACGTCTTCCAGGCACCGGCGGTCATGCCGGCCGCGCGCCGCTCGGGCACGACGACGCCGTGGCCGCCGAAGGCGGAGGCGGAACGGACGACCGCGCCGAGGTTGCGCGGGTCGGTCACTCCGTCGAGGGCGACGATCAGCGGGTCCTGGCCCTCGTCGTACGCGGCGGCGGCGAGGTCCTCGGGGTGCGCGTACTCGTACGGCGGGACCTGGAGGACGAGGCCCTGGTGGTTGAGCCCGTTGGTCATGCGGTCCAGCTCGGGACGCGGGGCCTCCATCAGGTGGATGCCGCCGCGCTCGGCGACGAGCTGGAGCGCCTCGCGGACCCGCTCGTCGTTGTCGATGAACTGCTGCACGTACAGCGTCGTCGAGGGGACGCCCTCGCGCAGCGCCTCGACCACGGAGTTGCGGCCGACGACCATCTCGGACGTGCCCTTGCCGCCGCGGCCCTTGGGATGGGCGGGGCGGCGGACGATCTGCTTCGCCTTGGCGTTGGCGACGCGGTTCTTCTTGTGACCCTTGCGCGCCTCGGCGGGCGGGGTCGGGCCCTTGCCCTCCAGGCCCCGGCGTCGCTGGCCGCCACTGCCGACCTGCGCGCCCTTCTTGCCGGACATGCGGCGGTTGTTAGCAGCCATGACCTACCTGTCTGTGTGAGACGTGCGTGCGTACGTATATGAAGTGTGCCGCCCGGAGGTCCGGGCGGCACAATCGATCAAGACCGACCGGGGTCGGCCGGAGCCGGCTGAGCGGGTGCTCAGCGCGGTCCGAGCGTCCAGCGCGGCCCCTGCGGGCTGTCCTCGATGACCAGGCCGGACTGGTTGAGCTGGTCGCGGATGGCGTCCGCGGCGGCCCAGTCCTTGCGGGCCCGGGCGGCCTCGCGCTGGCCGAGGACCAGATGGACGAGGGTGTCGACGACTCCGTGCAGATCGTCGCCGCGGTCGCTCTCCTCGGCCCACTGCGGGTCGAGGGGGTCGAGTCCGAGGACGCCGAGCATGGCCCGTACCTCGGCGAGGCGGGCGACGGCGGCTTCCTTGTCGTCGGCGGCCAGCGCGGAGTTCCCCTGGCGGACCGTCGTGTGCACGATGGCGAGCGCCTGCGGGACACCCAGGTCGTCGTCCATCGCCTCGGCGAACGCGGGCGGCACCTCGGCGGACGGCTCGACGACGCCCCCTGCCTTCTCGACCACCCGCTGCACGAAGCCCTCGATGCGCGCGAACGCCGACTCGGCGTCACGCAGGGCTTCCTCGCTGTACTCGATCATGGAGCGGTAGTGCGGGGTGCCGAGGTAGTACCGCAGCACGATGGGACGCCACGCCTCGGTCATCGTGGACACGAGGACCGAGTTCCCGAGGGACTTCGACATCTTGTCGCCCTTGAGGGTGACCCAGGCGTTGTGCACCCAGTACTTCGCGAACTCGTCCCCGAAGGCCTGGGCCTGGGCGATCTCGTTCTCGTGGTGCGGGAAGATCAGGTCGATCCCGCCGCCGTGGATGTCGAAGGCGCTGCCCAGGTACTTGTGGGCCATGGCCGAGCACTCCAGGTGCCAGCCCGGACGGCCGCGGCCCCAGGGCGTCTCCCAGCTGGGCTCGCCCGGCTTCACGGCCTTCCACATGGCGAAGTCACGCGGGTCGCGCTTGCCCGTCTCGCCCTCGCCGGACGGCTGGAGCAGGTTGTCGAGCTCCTGGTTGGAGAGCTGGAGATAGCCCTCGAACGACCGCACGTCGAAGTAGACGTTCCCGTCGGCCGCGTACGCGTGACCGCGCTCGATGAGCCCGCGCATCATCTCGATCATCTCGGGGATGTGGCCGGTGGCACGGGGTTCGTACGTGGGCGGGAGGCAGCCGAGCGCGTCGTAACCGTTGTTGAAGGCGCGCTCGTTGGCGTAGCCGATGGACCACCAGGGGCGGCCCTCGGCGGCCGACTTCTTGATGATCTTGTCGTCGATGTCCGTGACGTTCCTGATGAACGTCACGTCATAGCCGCGGTACGCGAACCAGCGGCGCATGATGTCGAAGTTGAGGCCCGAGCGGATGTGCCCGATGTGCGGTGCGGCCTGCACGGTCGCGCCACAGAGGTAGATCGAGACGCAACCCGGCACTAGCGGGGTGAAGTCACGGATCTGCCGGGCGCTGGTGTCGTACAGGCGAATAGTCACCACTCCAGGGTAGTGGGCCCCGGACAGTGCCCCGCGCCCCTTTCCGCGGCAAGGCCACGTATTCGTGACATACGGAGGGACCTGGCCGCCCGCCGGGCGTCCCGGGACGGACCTTTCGGGCGAACGGCGGGCGGACCGGGGGGCGTCGGGGCAGTCCCCGCTCCGGTCCACGGACCACCCGGACGGCGGTGTCGGCCGCCGCGGAAGGCTCTTCCCGGCGCACCCGGACGGCCGCTGCTCCCGCCCCGCCCGCACGGCGGTGTCAACCGCCACGGGCGCGGCGGTCCCGCCGCGCCCGGAATGCCGGTGCCCCGCTCCGCCCGGACAGCCGCTGCTCTCAGTCCGCCCGCACGACCAGTGCCGTGGCGACCGCCATCAGACCCTCGTCGCGGCCCGGGAACCCGAGCCCGTCCGTCGTGGCGCCCGACACCGACACCGGCGCCCCCACCGCGTCCGACAGGATCTTCTGGGCCTCGTCCCGCCGCTTGCCGATCTTCGGACGGGGTCCGACGACCTGGACCGCGACATTGCCGACGACGAAGCCGGCCTCGCGGACGATCCGCGCCGCCTCCGTGAGCAGTACGACCCCGGGCGCCCCGGACCACTCCGGGCGTCCGGTGCCGAAGTGGGCCCCGAGGTCACCGAGGCCCGCCGCCGAGAAGAGCGCGTTGCACGCGGCGTGCGCGACGACGTCGGCGTCGGAGTGCCCGGCGAGTCCGGGCCCCTCCCCCTCCCACTTCAGGCCGGCACACCACAGCTCCCGGCCTTCCTCGAAGGCGTGGATGTCGGTGCCGATCCCGACCAGCGGGAGCACCAGGCCCTGGACCGGGCGCTGACCATGCCCCGGTCCGGCCGTCGGCTCCGGTGTCTCAGAACCCATCGTTGAGCCTCCGCCGCGCGAGAACCGCCTCCGCCAGCACCAGATCCAGCGGACGCGTCACCTTGAACGCCTCCTCGTGCCCCGGCACGACCACGACCCGCACGCCCAGCTGCTCGGCCATGCTCGCGTCGTCGGTCACGTCGTCGGTGACGGTCTCGTGGGCCCGCAGCAGCGTCTCGCGGTCGAAGCCCTGGGGCGTCTGCACGGCACGCAGCCGCGCGCGTACGGGCGTGGCCACGACCGGCTCGGGCTCCCCGGCGACGGCCGCGGGCTCGACCTCCTTGACGGTGTCGGCGAGCGGCAGCGCCGGTACGACGGCGGGAGCGCCGTCCCGTACGGCCTCGATGACGGCGTCCACGGTGTCCACGGGGACGAGCGGCCGGGCCGCGTCGTGCACGAGGACGATGTCGATGCCGGGCGGCAGCGCGTCGAGGCCGTACTTCACGGACTCCTGGCGGCTGTCACCGCCCGGGACGACGAGGAAGTCGGTGCGCTCGGGCAGCGCGTGCGCGTCGAGCAGCGTCTTGACCTCGGCCGTGCCGTCCGGCGGAGCCACGACGACGACCAGGGAGACGGCGCGCGATGCGGCCATCGCGCGGACGGCGTGGATGAGCATGGGCGTGCCGTTCAGCGCGCGGAGCGCCTTGGGGGCACCCGGACCGAGGCGCACACCTCGTCCGGCGGCCGGGATCACGGCGGCTGTGCGGGCCTCCGGCGGCGAAGGGAGCGAAACGTCAGACATCGGTTCCTGTCAGGTTTGTGTGCTCGACCGGGATGGGTATGGCCTGGGGGTACCCCCTGCTCGGAGAGCCGGGGGAGCGCCGGGCGCGACGCCCTGACCGGACCCTTCCGTGACATCCGGTCAAGTCGGCCGCCCGGGTCGGTATCCCAAGTATCGGTTACGCCGGTATACCGCGGGAAAGCCGATGCCGGGTGAACGTCCGGTTGACCGAATGGGTGCGGGTACGAACATGCCGCAGCGCCCGGCGACAGCAATTTGGCAATTGCGTCATCGGGCACCGCGGCATTTCATTGCGCTTCTGCGCGGGCTTGGGCGTACGTCAAGACGACTCGCGTCTCGGCGACTGAGCCGGCGTCAGGACGCGAGAACCTCGTCGAGCAGGGCCTCGGCCTTGTCCTCGTTGGTGTTCTCCGCGAGGGCGAGCTCGCTCACCAGAATCTGGCGCGCCTTGGCGAGCATGCGCTTCTCACCTGCGGAGAGTCCGCGCTCGCGCTCACGACGCCACAGGTCACGCACGACTTCCGCGACCTTGATGACATCGCCGGAGGCGAGCTTCTCCAGATTTGCCTTGTAGCGACGCGACCAGTTCGTGGGCTCCTCGGCGTACGGCGCGCGCAGCACCTCGAAGACCCGGTCCAGTCCGTCCTGACCGACCACATCACGTACGCCGACGAACTCCGCATTGTCCGCTGGCACACGTACCGTCAGATCGCCCTGGGCGACCTTCAGCACCAAGTAGGTCTTGTCCACGCCTTTGATCTGGCGAGTTTCGATGGCCTCGATCAGCGCGGCCCCGTGATGGGGATAGACCACGGTGTCGCCAACCTTGAACGTCATGTGACAGGTACCCCTTCCGTGGCTATCCAGAGTAACACGGAAACGGCGTCTTCTGAATGGCGTTTTCGCAGGTCAGGGCATATCTCGGGGCTTGACAACCGCAACAGGAACGTGCTGCGAGGGGCGAGCGGAAGAGGGTATTCGCAGGTGGGAGCGGCTGTCCATGCGGAGTGAAACGCGTACGTTACACACACCCGAAGCCCGTCGCCAGGGTCCGAACATCCCGTTTTGTCCTGCTCCAAGAGCGCGAGTTCCGCTACTCCGTTCGACGGGCGGAGCCGAGTACGAGCCGAATCCGGAATTGATCAAGACGTTCGATGATCACGTACTCAGCGGCTCTCGATGACACCGTGATCCTTTTCCGGAGAGCCGGGCATTCATTCCATGAAATGCGCAGGCCTAAGACTGCGGAAGTTATGTGAATGGCGGACGGGACGCGGTCAAAGTAGCGGACACGCCGATGGGGCGGATCGTGTCCGGTGGGGCGCATACCCGGCGCAATGGAGCCCGCGGGCGCATGACCGCCGCCGGGGAGGCGTGCGCATGCCCGCCGCCCGGCACCGGACGGCCCCGAGCGCACCCCCTCCTCCCTCCCTCTTCCCCCCCCTCGGTCGAGCAAAGTCGGCGGCTTGGGGAGGGTCGGGTGCGGTCGGGCGGGAACGGATCGGTAACCTAAGGCCGCTGACAGACCCTTAGGGCGGCTTTACACAGAGGTCGCCCTGCTTCGCCCACGTTCAAGGAGTTGCCGCCGCCGTGAGCAGCAGCCTTCGACGCGGCACTCTCGCCGCCGCCGTCATCGCGTTCTCGATCGCCTCGCTCGCCGCGTGTGGTGCGGGCAGCAACGCCCAGACGCTGGAGGTCAAGCCGGACAACGCCGACGCCTCCGTGGGCGTCATCAAGGTCCAGAACGCGCTCGTCATCACCCAGCCCGACGTGAAGGCCACCGGTCCGGCGGTGGTCTCGGCGACGCTGTTCAACAACGGCACCACCGAGCAGACCCTGGAATCGATCAGCGTCGAGGGTGAGGGCTCCGCCCAGATCACCCCCGCCGAGGGCAAGGGCAAGCTGACCGTCCCGGCCGGCGGCTCGGTCGTCATCGGTGGCGAGGGCAACGCCTCCGCGGCGCTGTCCAGCCCGTCCGAGACCGTCCTGAACGGCAGCGTCCAGAAGGTCACCTTCTCGTTCAGCGAGACCGGTGACGTGAGCCTGAGCGCCTTCGTCGTCCCGGCCGAGAGCTACTTCTCCAAGTGGGGCCCGAGCGACATCCCGTCGGCGCCGGCGACCCCCGCGGCCCCGGCCACCTCGCCGTCCGAGTCGGCCACGGGCTCCCCGTCCGCGTCCGAGTCCGCGTCGGGCGAGCCCGGCACGACCGAGTCGTCGAGCGCGACGGCCACCGCGTCGGAGTCCGCCGGCCAGTGACGCCGAAGGCGCGCTAGACAGAGGCCGGACACGGTCCGTCACGCGGCCGTACGCGCGCACAGCAGTCCGGTACGCCGAAGGGCGGGACCCCTCTCCGGGGGTCCCGCCCTTCGGCGTACCGCTGTGCCGTACCGCCGTGCCGCGCCGCTGGGGGACGAGGCCGGTTTACGGCTCGAACTTGTAGCCGAGACCGCGGACCGTCACCAGGTAGCGCGGCGCACCCGGGTCCGGCTCGATCTTCGCCCGCAGGCGCTTGACGTGGACGTCGAGGGTCTTGGTGTCACCGACGTAGTCGGCACCCCAGACCCGGTCGATGAGCTGCATGCGGGTCAGCACGCGGCCCGCGTTGCGCAGCAGCATCTCCAGGAGGTCGAACTCCTTCAGCGGGAGGTCGACCTTGCCGCCGGAGACGGTGACCACGTGACGGTCGACGTCCATCCGGACCGGACCGGCCTCCAGGGCGGCGGGGGCCACCTCCTCCGGCTCCCCGCGGCGGCGCAGGACGGCCCGGATACGGGCGACCAGCTCACGCGAGGAGAAGGGCTTGGTGACATAGTCGTCGGCTCCTATTTCGAGTCCGACCACCTTGTCGATCTCGCTGTCCTTGGCGGTGACCATGATCACCGGGACGTTGGAGCGGCCGCGCAGCTGACGGCAGACCTCCGTGCCGGGCAACCCCGGCAGCATCAGGTCGAGGAGGACGAGGTCGGCGCCGTTGCGCTCGAACTCGTCCAGTCCGTCGGGCCCGGTGGTCGCGATGGCGACCTCGAAGCCCTCCTTGCGAAGCATGTACGACAGGGCGTCGGAGAACGACTCCTCGTCCTCGACGACGAGCACACGGGTCACGGAAGGACCTCCGGGGCAGGAAGCGGTTCGTACGGGGATGTGACGGTGGTCGTCCCGTCGGGCTGCGCGGACTCGTCCTCTTCGTCGAGTCCGGGCATGTGGTGATCGGTCACGCGCTCGCGGGCCGCGGTCGCCTCGGGCAGCCGCAGGGTGAACGTGGAGCCCTGACCCTCGGAGCTCCACACCGTGACCTCCCCGCCGTGCGAGGCGGCCACGTGCTTGACGATCGCCAGCCCGAGGCCCGTACCGCCGGTGGCACGGGAGCGGGCCGGATCGACACGGTAGAAGCGCTCGAAGATGCGCTCCTTGTCCTTGTCCGAGATGCCGATGCCCTGGTCGGTCACGGCGATCTCGATGTGTTCCCCACCAGGTGCCGTCACCCGGCGGGCGGCTATCCCGACGCGGGTGCGGGCTGGCGAGTAGTTGACGGCGTTCTCGACGAGGTTGCCGAGGGCCGCGGCGAGCTGGCCCCGGTTCCCCCACAGGCTCAGGTCGGCGGTGCCGCCGGCGGCCATGGTGATCTGTTTCGCGCCTGCCTGGTGGCGGCAGCGGTCGATCGCCTCGGCGACCAGCTCGTCGACCCGGACCGGCTCGGCGTCCTCCAGAGGGTCGTCGTTCTGCACCCTCGACAGGTCGATGAGCTCCTGGACGAGGTTGGTGAGCCGGGTGGCCTCTATCTGCATGCGTCCGGCGAACCGCTCGACGGCCTCCGGATCGTCCGAGGCGTCCATGACGGCCTCGGAGAGCAGGGAGAGCGCTCCGACGGGAGTCTTCAGTTCATGGCTCACGTTCGCGACGAAGTCCCGCCGCACCGCTTCGATGCGGCGTGCCTCCGTCAGGTCCTCCACGAGAAGAAGGACCAGCCTGGATCCGAGGGGAGCCACTCTCGCCGAGACGGCGAGGGCCTCTCCCCGTCCCGTGCCCCTTCTCGGCAGGTCCAGTTCCACCTGCCGTATCTCCCCGTCACGGCGGGTGTCACGCGCCATGTGGAGCATCGGTTCGACGGCCAGTTTGCCGCCGCGCACCAGTCCGAGGGCGTACGCCGCCGAGCTGGCCTTGACCACGGCGTCCGCTTCGTCGAGTACGACCGCGGACGACCTGAGCACGGACAGCACGGTGTCGACACCGGGCGGAAGCACGGCATCGGTGTGCAGGGAGGTGCGGGTCGGGCGTTTCTGGTCGCGCTCGCTCCAGCGGAACGCCAGCATGGCGATGACACCGGTAAGCACTCCGGCGATCGCTGCCGCTGCGGCGACCGCCGCGTTCACGTCCATGCACCCAGGTTAGGCATGCCGTCGCTCCTGGCCACAGCCATCCGAGTGCGAGCTCGAACACTCGTCGCCCAGAGTTCACCCAGGAGCCAGTACTGATTCACTTGAGGTGCCGGAAACGGACGCGTACGGGCCCGAACGTGGGAGCGTGGGGTTCCAGGGTCCCTCCGGCGGCCGGTCGCTGTCGGTCGGCTGTCGGAACAGCCAGGTCCCGGACCCCGGACCCCGGAAGCTGACGTACGAGAGGGACGACCACATGCGTGACGCGTATCACGAGGAACTTGACTCGATCGGCGACGGCCTGGTCGAGATGGCCCGGCTCGTCGGGTCGGCGATCGGGCGCGCCACGACGGCCATACTCGATTCCGACCTGAAGCTGGCCGAGAGCGTGATCGCCGCCGACCAGCGGGTCGACGATCTCCAGCACGAGCTGGAGGCCCGCGCGATAGCCCTGCTGGCACGCCAGCAGCCGGTGGCGACGGACCTCCGTATCGTCGTCACCTCGCTGCGGATGTCCGCCGACCTGGAGCGCTCCGGCGACCTGGCCCAGCACGTGGCCAAGCTGGCCCGGCTGCGTTTCCCCGACCGCGCGGTCCCGCACGACCTGCACGCCACGATCCTGGAGATGGGCCAGCTCGCCCAGCGCCTGATGGCCAAGGCCGCCGAGGTCATCATCACCAAGGACGTCGACCTCGCGATGCAGCTCGAGCAGGACGACGACGAGATGGACCTCCTGCACCGCACGCTCTTCCAGCACCTGCTGGACGACAAGTGGCAGCACGGCATCGAGACCGCCGTCGACGTCACCCTTCTCGGCCGCTACTACGAGCGCTTCGCCGACCACGCCGTCTCGGTCGCCAAGCGCGTCGTCTACCTGGTCACCGGCGAACACGCCGACGACCTGCAGTCGGACATCCAGCCGGTCACGGGGGTGGAGGGCGCGTAGCCCTTGCCGGGCGGAAACCGGGGGGGCGTAGCCCTCGCCGGTCGGAACCGGAAGGGCGCGTAGCCCCACCGGGCACCGGCCCGCGAGGCCCAGCCTCCCCGGCATGGCCCCGACGTGCCCAGCCCAGCCGGGTACCGGCCTCGGGGCCCAGCCCTGCCAGGCCACGGTGCGTGGGACGCCCAGCATCGCCGTACACCGGCCGCTGGGCACCTCCCGGCCCCATCGGGCACGGACCGGGAGGTGCCCAGCCCTGCCGGGCACGGACACGGTGGTGCCCAGCCCTGCCGGGCACCGGACGCGGGAGGCACAGCCCCGCCGGACACGGACCCCGAGGTGCCCAGCCCTGCCGGGCACCGAGCGTGGGACGCCCCGCCTCGCCGCACACCGGCCGCGAGGCGCCCAGCCCCGTCGGGCACGGACCGGTGGTGCTCAGCCTCGCCGGGCACCGGCCGGGGGGCCCAGCCTCACCGGACACGGACCCCGAGGTGCCCAGCCCAGCCGGGTACCGGGCGTGGGACGCATGCCTTCCCCGGAACTGGCCGGCGACCAGCCTGCCTTGGGCGGGCAGGGGCTCCTTCCGCACTCGTGATGCCAACGGGCCCAGCCGCTCCCACCAGGGAATGGCCGGGCCCGGCCGCGTTCCCGGGGGCGGTCCGGGGCTGTCGTCACCGTGAGGGGCGGCGGGCGCGCCTGTCCCGGCGGGCATGGACGCCGGGAATGTCGTCCCCCGACGGACATGGGGCGGCGGGCAGGTCCGTCCCGGCGGGCGGGGTCGGCGTGCCCGGCTTCCCCTGTGGGCCAAGACCGCGGGACGCTCCTGCCCGAGTCGGCCCTCGGGCAGGGGCGGTTCCCCGGCGGGGCTGCGTGTCCTGGTTCCGGCCCGCCCCGCGCGGGATTCGCACCCTGGGCGCGTAAGACGCCTCAGTGCGCCGTTGATGCGCCCGCCCGACTGGGCATGTGATGGGCGACAGGAGCCGTGCGGCGCGGTGTGCGCCGACGCCTCCGCGCCTGAAGGAGGGACCCATGGCCGAATCCCCCAGCACGCCCGACCCGACCCAGGACCGCGACACCCAACAGCCCGCCGAGATCAAGAACCTCCCTTTGTTCGGCGCCTGCGGCTGCGGCTCAGGCTGCGGCTGCGGCTGCCAGTCGGGCAATCCCTGCCAGTGCGGCTGATCACCTACGTACGTCCGGAAGGGCCCCGTCGCCGCGACGGGGCCCTTCTCCCTTCCTCGGCCACGTGCCCCGGCCCGTCGGCCACGTGCCCCGGCCCGCGCACCTCCGGCTCGGCCCGTCGCACGAAGACGCACACGCGAGGATCGGATGCGCCCGGATCTGACCGAAATCTGCACGATTATGGTGCTGTTGTCTGATTGACCGTGGTCTGACCGACGAACTCTGCTACCTCTGAGACAGGGGAGGCGGGCTCTGGCCCGCGGCGGCGCGAGGGGCGCCGCCAGGAGGGACACACGTGAGCACGACACCACGGGACACGGTCATCGCCATCGAACAGAAGGCCGTCGACCGCGCCTACGACTGCTACGAGGCCAGGCTCGCGGAGATGACGTCGCCGTCGGCGGCCACGGCTTCCGCGAGCGGCAAGGACGGCATCGCGCTCCGCGAGAAAGCGGTGAGCGCGGCGGAGGAGTACGGCGGTCTCGGGGGCGAGGCCCTGGTCATCAGCCGTGTCGACGTCCAGGAGGCGGACGACGCCGAACCGGAGACGTTCTATGTCGGACGACGCCATGTCTTCGACACCGAGACCCGCGATCAGGTCGTGGTCTCCTGGACGAACCCGATCGCCGTGAGCTGGCACAACGCCCGGCCGGAGACGCCGGGCGAGGTGCTCCTGCGGCGCCAGTTACGCTGCGCCGGGCGCCGGGTCGAGGACTTCCTGGACGAGATCACCCCGGGCGCGGGACCGTACGACGACTCGCCGGAGCCCGGGCAGGAAGCCGGCCTGCCGCCGCGTTTCGTGGACGATCCCGCTCCGCTCGAAGCCCCGTACCTCCCCGAAGCCGCCGAGATACCCGACGTCCCTGACGTCCCCGACGTCCTGGAAATCCCTCGCTCCGGCGATGGCGAGGACGTCCCGGAAGAATCCCAGGGAGGATCCCCGGGGGGAGCCCCGGCAAAGTCCCCGGAGGGAGCTTCGGAGGAAGCCCCGGCGGAGGCGGAAAGCACCACCGCCCCGCCCGCCGGAGGCCGCCACGCACGGCCGCGTGCCGTCGTCCCGGCACAGCGGCAGGCCCCCGGCCGACGGCGTCAGAAGCCGCAGCCGGTCGACGAGTTCCTCCTGCGGGAGCTGCGCCGGTCGCGCAGCGGCCGGATGCGCGACATCGTCGAGACGATCAGACGCGACCAGATGGCGCTGGTCACCGGTTCCCCGGCGGACATCCTCGTCATCCAGGGCGGCCCCGGCACCGGAAAGTCCGCGGTCGGTCTGCACCGCGTGACCTGGCTCGTCAACAACGATCACTTCCGTGCCCAGGACATCCTGGTCGTGGGCCCGCACCAGAACTTCCTGGAGTACGTGGGGCGCGTCCTGCCCACCCTCGGCACCCGGAACGTCACGGCCGTACAGCTCGCCCGTCTCTGGGAAGGGGAGGTCCGGGGCTCGGACTCCCCGACCGCGCGGCTGGTGAAGTCCGACGAACGGATGGCGGCCGTCCTGCGCAGGCGGGTGGAGAGCGAGTGCCGGCCCGAGGCGATCGACACCGTCGTCTCGGCTCCCTCCCACGCCCAGGACGAACCGGCCTTCGTCGTTGTCGTGGGCGGCACCTCCCTGCGTCTGTCGCGCTCGGAGGTGCTCGGTCTCCTCCAGGACGCCCGAGAGGGCACCGAGGGCTACCGGGCGCGCAGGGACCGGTTCCGCACCCTGCTGGTGGACCGGCTGCTGGGCGAACTCGTCGGCGTCGCCCCGCACCGCGGCAGGGACGCGACCGTGCGCCGCGACCTGGAGCGCAACCGGCAGGTCACCACCCTCGTCGACCGGGTCTGGCCCGCACTGAGCCCCGAGGTGGCACTGCGCGGCCTGCTCAACTCCCCCACCAGGCTGCGTGAGTGCGCCGACGGGATCCTCGACCCGGGTGAACAGGCCTCCCTGCAGAGGCGGAAGGCCGAGAGCGCCGCCGAAGAGCCGTGGACGGCAGACGACTTGGTGTGCCTCGAAGAGCTGCGCTTCCTCATCGCGGGCGAGAGTCCACGCAGGTATCGGCACATCGTGGTCGACGAGGCGCAGGACCTCACCCCGATGCAGGCGAGGTCCCTGCGCAGACGGTGTCCGACCGGCTCGATGACCGTGCTCGGCGATCTGGCCC
Source organism: Streptomyces sp. NBC_00659 (assembly GCF_036226925.1). Classification (NCBI taxonomy): domain Bacteria; kingdom Bacillati; phylum Actinomycetota; class Actinomycetes; order Kitasatosporales; family Streptomycetaceae; genus Streptomyces; species Streptomyces sp. NBC_00659. The sequence continues at coordinate 4,572,491 of NZ_CP109031.1, forward strand.
AGGCCACCGGACCGCATGCCTACACCAGTTGGAAACAGCTGGGCGGAATTCTGTCCGCGCAGGGCGACTGGCGCGTGGCCGAGCTGAACACCAGCTACCGGGTCCCCGCGGAGATCATGGATTTCGTGGCGCCCCTGGCCCGGGCCATCGCCCCCTCCCTGCCCTACCCGACGGCCGTACGACGGGCCGGCGACGGGGCCGTGCGGCTCGTCCCCACGACTCCCTGGGAGCTGCTGGACGAGGCGGCGACCCGTGCGGCACGTCTCGCGGGCACGAACGACGGCCGGTCCCCGCGGTCGATCGCCGTCATCGTGCCCGACGACTCCGACTGGCTGGCGGAGGTCCGCCGGCGCGTCGACCTCGTGGACGGCATGACCGAGGAGACCTTGCGGACCGTGTCCGTACTCCCCGCCGCCCAGGCCAAGGGCATGGAGTTCGACCATGTCCTGGTGCTGGAGCCGACGGCCATCGCCGAGCGGGGTCCCGCCGGACCGCGTCGGCTGTACGTCGCCCTGTCCCGCAGCACCCAGACGCTGACGGTCCTCCACACGGCACCGCTGCCGAGCGAACTCGGTACACCGGCCGACGGCACGGACGGCGAAGTCACTTCCGCCTACGCCTACTTGACGCCCACGACCGCCCGGCCGGCGAACGGAACGGACCCCGGAGCCCGGCCGGTGAACGGGACGGACCCCGGCGATTCCACCCAGGCCTCCACCGGCACCGATCCCACGGGCGACGACCTGCCGGTCGGCACCCCCGTCGAGGTGCGGGTGCTCGGCCCCGGCCCTGGTTCCCACCTGAAGGTGAAGGTCCTCGCGCCTGACACGGAGCGAACCGTCCTCCTCGTCCCGCGCCACGGTGAACCCACCCCGGCCACGGGCTCGCGGCTGGACGGCTGGGTGACCCGGAACGAAGGCCAGTTGAGCCTGGTCTCGGCCGGCGAGTTCGGGCGTCGGCCCATCTCCTCCCGGATGGCTCCCCGTTACGAGGCCGCGCTGGGCGTCCTGCGGGACATCGCGAACGGCGACGACGCGGCCCCACCGGAGACGACGGCCCTCCTCGCCGAACTGAAGGGCATGGCCGGCCGCTGCCTGCGACGCGACCGGGTCGACTGGCTGAGCGTCTGGCGCCTGCTGGGTTCCGCCGACCGTGACCGGCTGAGCGATCTGGCGGACCTCGCCCAGCGCACCCGGCAGGCGATCGGCGCGGACACCCCCGGCCTGCGAGCCGCCCTGACGGACGACCCGGCGTTCCGGCACTGGACCGACGCTCTCGACCGGGCCCGCGACGAACTCCGCCATCGGATGCACACCGGCCCGGAGACGGGTGCGGAGACCGGGCCCCCGGCGACCGAGACCGGCACGCCGACCGAGACAGCACCACCCGGGACGATCACGGCCCCGCCGACCGAGCCCCGCAGAACACTCGAACAACAGAAGGACACCGACCCCATGAACACTGCCGCTCTCCTGGAAATCGAGCCCGCCGCGTCGTCCGCCGACTCGTCCGCCGCCCCGTCCGAGGGACGGACGGCATGGAGCGAGGCACTCGCGCGGCGACTGGACGTCGAGGCACAGGCCGACCGGGACTGCAACACGCACGAGGCCGTGCGCTTCGAGCTGAAGGCAGCGCTCCTGCGAGCGGGACTACGGCCGTCGGACTCCCCGGTCTCCGACGCGACCCTTGAGGGCCCGGAGGGCTGCTTCCGCTACGAGGTGCTCGGCGCCGACCGTTCCGGGTACACGCAGCTGCGGGCGGGAGCGGCCCGCCTGATGGAACTCGACCGGGTCGAAGCGCGTTCGGCGGACGTCCGATACCTGGTCCTGTCCGAGCCGCCCACGGAGGACTGGGCTCCCGACGCGATCCGGGAGGCATTCGGTGTACACGTCGTATGGCGAACGGCGGCAGGCTGGCACGGCCCGGACGCACGAGCCGCCCTGCACCTGACCGACTGAACCGATTGAACCGGATTGAACCGATTGACCACGGCTCGACGGGCCGATTGACTGATCTGCCGGGGACGCACCCACCGTCCCCGGCAGTCAGAAACACCTGTCCAGGAAGCACCTGCCCAAGAAGACGGGTCTGACGCAACAACTGCCCGGGGACGCCGCCGGGGGAACAACTACCCAGGAAACACGGTGGATGTGGACCGCCCGATCCTCTTCCTCGACGTCGACGGCCCCCTGATCCCGTTCGGCCCTTCGTGGACACCCCGCGAGTCCTCCGGCTCCGTATCGGACTCCGAAGCAGGCCCCGACGAGGGGAACCCCCTGCTCGAACGGCTCGACCCCGCCGTGGGCCCGCGACTGACGGCGCTGGGATGCGACCTGGTGTGGGCCACGACGTGGATGGAGGAGGCGAACGAGTCCGTCGGCCCACGGATCGGACTGCCCCCGCTGCCTGTGCTGGAGTGGCCCGAGGCGGCCGAAGCGGGTCCGCGGGGCCTGCACTGGAAGACCCGCCCCCTCGTCGAATGGACCGGGGGCCGCCCGTTCATCTGGGTCGACGACGAGATCGGCCCCGTGGACCGGCTCTGGGTGGCCGCACAGCACGGGCGCCCCTACTTGCTGCACCGCGTCTCCCCGTCCGAGGGCCTGACCGACACCGACTTCGCCACCCTCACCAACTGGCTCCGCACCACAATGCCGAGCCACTGACGGGAAACCCGCTGACAGCGGACGCACAGACATGCGATCATTCGCGCCGGTGCTCCCCTGCCCCATGGCTCGGCGCCCGTCCTCCACGCCCCCATGACCGAGAGCGATCCACCGATACCCATGCACATGCGTTTCCGCGCTGCCCGCGTCACGGCCGCCACCATCGCCGCGGCCACCGCGGGACTTGCCCTGCCGGCCACCGCCCACGCCGCCGTCACCTGCGCGGACGGGGTGTGGAAGGCCACGTACCACCCGAATACCTCCTTCAGCGGTACGCCCAGGCTGACGACCTGCGACACCTCGATCAACGAGGACTACGGCACCGGCGACCCGGCCGGGGTCACACTGCCCAGCGACAACTTCGGCGTCCGTTGGCAGACCACCCGCGACTTCGGCTCCGGGGGACCCTTCGGCTTCACCATCGCCGTCCGCGACGGCATCCGCGTCTATGTCGACGGCACCCGCAAGGTCGACATGTGGAAGAACGTCTCCACGACCCAGGTCAGAACCGTCAACCTCACCATTCCGAGCGGCCGTCACAGCATCCGCGTCGACTTCGTCGCGTGGACGGGCTACGCCAACGTCAAGTTCGGCTATGCGCCCCGCACTTCGGCGACCGTCGACACCATCGAGCCTCTTGCTCCCACCGGCGTCTCGACGGCCTACGACCCCGCCACCCTCAAGGTCAGCACCCGTTGGGCGAAGAGACCCGAGATGGACCTTGCCGGCTACCGCGTCTACCGGCGCCTCGCCGGCGCCACGGCCTGGACCCGGATCGCCGCACCCACCACGACGTCCTTCACCGACAGCCCGCCCGCCACCGGTGCCGGATACCAGTACGTCGTACGCGCCGTGGACAAGGCCGGCAACGAATCCGGCAGCTCGTCCCTCCAGACCGTCACCACCACCGACAGGACCGCGCCCCCCGTACCCACGGGGCTCACCGCCACGGACGGCGCGTCGGGCATCGCCGTGGCCTGGCGACCGGTCACGGGCGCCGCCCGCTACTACGTCTACCGGGCGAGCCAGATCACGGACGACGACTCGGCCCCCGTCTACAGCAAGGTCGCCACGGTCACCGCGGCCTCCTGGACGGACACCACCGCCCGGGAACAGTTGCACCACCTCTACAGCGTCTCGGCCGTGGACGCGGCAGGCAACGTGTCCGCGCGGTCAGCGGTCGACGGCGTCACCCGCGGCGACCACCCGCCGCTCCCGCCGACCGGTCTCACGGCCTCGCCCGTGTCCGGCACCGGCATCGTGCTGAAGTGGACCGCCTCGCCGAGCGAGGACGTCCATCACTATCACGTGTACAGGAATGGCCGACTCCTGGAGGACAACCCGCGGACAGCCACGTACACCGACCCGTATGTGCTCCACGACAAGGAGTACGACTACACGGTCACCGCCGTGGACAGGCAGGCGAACGAGTCGGCGCAGTCCGTGAAGGTCTCCGTCGTGGCCCCGCGTGAAGGGCTGGCACCGGCTCCCGTCACAGGGGTGAGCGCCACCCCGCGAAAGGACGGCGTCGCGGTCAAGTGGCAGCCGGGCACGAGCGAGGACATCTCGCAGTACCAGGTCTACAAAGGCGAGTACGCGGCGGGCACCTGGACCTACTACCTGCTCTGGGAAACGTGGTACAGCATCGGCGATGACCCCTTCTACTTCGACGAGACCCCCGCGGACGGTGAAACCGTGCGCTACGCCGTGGTCGCCGTCGACGAGTCGGGCAACTCACGGTTCGACACGGGCGAGACCTTCTCCTTCGTCACCGTGACCGAACTCGACCTGGCCACCCCCACGATTCCGACGCCACCCGGCGCGCCGCTGCAGCTCACCGCGAGGTCGATCAGCGAGACGTGGGCGAAGCTGACCTGGAGCTGTGACACCGAGGACTGCGCCGGCGCAACGGGATTCCACGTCTATCGGTGGGACGGCCAGACGTCGTCGTACGTACGACTGACAAACACCCCGCTGAGCGTCGGCACCCGCTTCTACTCGGACACGAGCGCCCCCGAAGCGATTGCCCATCACTACTGGGTCACCGCGGTCATGCCGGACGGCATAGAATCGGCTCCCGCCGCGGCCACAGACAAAACCGGCGACAGCTGAAGCCGACCACCAGTCAGTCACGCACCAGGCAGGATCGAAGGCATAAGGGAAGCCTTGGCAGACGAGTACTTCTTACTGGTGTGCGACGACGTGCCTCACGACGTGGTGCTCACCGAGGTCGGAACCCGGATGCTGGACGTCCTGCGGGTCATGCGCCGACTGACAGGGCTGAGCCTCTGGCACAGCAAGGTGAGCGAGTACCTGGGGCACTCCGACCCGGGGCTCACGCCGAAGGTGTACGCGCACCTCATGCCGAGCAGTCGGGACCGGGCGCGGAAATCTCTCGGCGAGGCGCTCCGACCGCCGCAGGAGCCGCCGCGCCGAGGTCCCACAGAGGGCCCCGGTCGTGAAAACGCCCCCGATCCGCGCCGTATGCGCAGGTCGGGGGCGTGATCGCGAAGGTTACTTCTTCTTGCCCTGGTTCTTGACCGCCTCGATCGCCGCCGCCGCGGCGTCCGGGTCGAGGTAGGTGCCGCCCGGGTTGAGGGGCTTGAAGTCGGCGTCCAGCTCGTAGGAGAGGGGGATGCCGGTGGGGATGTTCAGGCCCGCGATGTCGGCGTCGGAGATGCCGTCGAGGTGCTTGACCAGGGCGCGCAGCGAGTTGCCGTGGGCCGCGACCAGGACCGTACGGCCGGTCAGCAGGTCCGGGACGATGCCGTCGAACCAGTACGGGAGCATGCGGACGACGACGTCCTTGAGGCACTCCGTCTGCGGGCGCAGCTCGGGCGGCAGGGCCGCGTAGCGCGCGTCGTCGAACTGGGAGTACTCGGCGTCGCGGTCGAGCGGCGGCGGCGGGGTGTCGTACGAGCGGCGCCAGAGCATGAACTGCTCCTCGCCGTACTCGGCGAGCGTCTGGGCCTTGTCCTTGCCCTGGAGGGCACCGTAGTGACGCTCGTTCAGGCGCCAGCTGCGGTGGACCGGGATCCAGTGGCGGTCCGCGGACTCCAGGGCCAGCTGCGCGGTGCGGATCGCGCGCTTCTGGAGCGAGGTGTGGACGACGTCAGGCAGCAGGCCGGCGTCCTTGAGCAGCTCACCGCCGCGGACTGCCTCCTTCTCGCCCTTCTCGTTGAGGTTGACGTCCACCCAACCGGTGAACAGATTCTTCGCGTTCCATTCGCTCTCGCCGTGGCGGAGGAGGATCAGCTTGTACGGTGCGTCGGCCATGGCTCCGAGCGTAATGGAACCCCGCGACAGCTCGCGCCTCCGGCCATCTGTCGGACATAGGAGCCCCCGTCCGGCCGTCCCCCGCCCGCCCCGACGCCCTTCAGTTGACGGCATCTGTTAATTGAGTGGATCTCGGCGACAGACGGCTCGTAAGTTGTGCCCACCGCCCGAGCCGCTTACATCCGTGGGGGATCCATGCCAGCCGCCGTCATGAGACGTGCCGTCCGAGAGACCGTCTCAGGGCTCCCCCGCGAGTTCTGGTGGCTGTGGACCAGCACGCTCATCAACCGGCTCGGGGCCTTCGTGGCCACCTTCATGGCCCTGTACCTGACCCTCGACCGGGGCTACTCCGCCTCGTACGCGGGCCTGGTCGCGTCCCTGCACGGCCTCGGCGGTGTCATCTCCTCGCTTGTCGCGGGTGTCATGACCGACCGGTTCGGGCGGCGCCCCACGCTGCTCGTCGCGCAGGTGTCGACGGCCGCCTCGGTCGCCCTGCTCGGCTTCATGCACGACCCCGTGGCCATCGCCGCCGTCGCCTTCCTCGTCGGCATGGCCAGCAACGCCTCCCGGCCCGCCGTGCAGGCGATGATGGCCGACATCGTCCGGCCCGAGGACCGCGTCCGCGCCTTCTCGCTCAACTACTGGGCCATCAACCTCGGTTTCGCCGTCTCCTCGATGGGCGCCGGCTTCATCGCCGAGTTCAGCTACCTCGCGGGCTTCCTCATCGAGGCCGCCATGACGTTGGTCTGCGCGCTCGTCGTCTTCGCGAAGCTCCCGGAGTCCAAGCCGGTGCAGGTCGCCAAGGACACGGAACCCGCGGTCGGGCTCGGGACGGTACTGCGCGACGGACGGTTCATGAGCGTGGTCGGGCTGTCGTTCCTCGTCGCCCTCGTCTTCCAGCAGGGCTCCGTCGGACTGCCGGTCGCCATGGGCCGGGCCGGCTTCACCCCGGCCGACTACGGCATGGCCATGGCCGTCAACGGCGTCATGATCGTCGCGCTCCAGATCCCGGTCGGCCGTTTCATCGAGCACCGGGACCCCAAGCGGCTGCTCGTCATCTCGTCGCTGCTCGCCGGATACGGGTTCGGGCTCACCGCCTTCGCCGGGTCGGTCGGGGTCTTCACGCTCACCGTCTGCGTATGGACCCTCGCCGAGATCGTCAACGCCCCGACGCAGACAGGTCTCGTCGTCCGCCTCTCCCCCGTCCACGGGCGCGGCCGCTATCAGGGCATGTACACACTTTCCTGGGCCCTCGCCGCGCTCATCGCCCCGGTGATGTCCGGCGTCGTCATCGACCGCTTCGGCGCGGTCTGGCTCTGGGGACTGTGTGCGGTGGTCGGCACGGCGGCGGGTCTCGGGTACGGGCTGCTCATGCGACGGCTTCCGGCGGAAGAGCCATCTGTACGGGAGCCGGTGCGAGAGTCCGTACCGGAGCCCGTACGAGAGTTCTCTCCGGACTCCGTGCGGGAGCCGTCCCAGGGCGCCGGAGCCGGAGCAGGAGCAGGAACCGGGGTCATCCCGGCCTGAGGAACTCGGCTCAGGGACACCCCCGGCCCAGGGACACCCCGACCTCGGGGCGGCACCCCGGCCTCGGGGCCCCGGAGGGTACAAAAGGCGCCCTCCGGGAAAGCGTCCGCACCTCACGGATGCATCCGCGCCCCCTTCACCACCTTGTCCACCGCGTTCCGCGGTCCGTACACCGCGAGCCCCACCAGGTCCAGTTCGCCGGTCGGCACGGCTCGTACGGCCGCGCGGTTGTCCCGGTCGTTGCCCGTGCCGAAGAGGTCCGAGGTGAAGACCGCTCGCGGCAGCGCCCGGGACAGCGCGCGGGCGTGGGCGGCGGTCAGCGTCTCCTTCGATGCCTCCAGGACCAGCACCGGCTGCCGGAACATGGGCAGATAGGAGGTCCCGTCGGCGTCCTCGTACGGCTCCCCGACCACCTCGGGGACGGCCGTCCCCAGGCCGCTGACGAGGAAGGCGGTCACATTGAGCCGCTGCCAGGGCTCCAGGTCGTCACGCAGGACGACGGTGATCTTGGTGTCGAAGCGGACGGGCGCGGCGTCCGGAAGGCCCGCTCCGCGCACCGCGCCGCCACCGGAAGGACTCGGGCCGCTCGCGCCTCCGCCTGAAGGACTCGGGCCGCCCGGGCCGCTCACATCGCTCGTGCCGGACGGGTTCATGTCGGTCTCGCTGCTCATACGAGAACACTGCCGACCTGCGTAGGCCGTCGTCTTGTACGTTCTTAGCGTGACCCCTCAGCGTGAGATGTCCGCGTGGCGCCCGAGCGTCCCGGGCATCGTCGAGGTCTTCCACGCGCACTACACCGAGTACGCGTACCCGATGCACGTGCACGAGGCCTGGACCCTGCTGATCGTCGACGACGGCGCCGTCCGCTACGACCTCGACCGGCACGAGCACGGCACCCCGCGCGACACGGTGACCCTGCTCCCGCCGCACATCCCGCACAACGGCGCTCCCGCCACCGAGCACGGTTTCCGCAAGCGGGTCCTCTACCTCGACGGCTCGCGCCTGGCCGACGACCTCATCGGCCCCGCGGTGGACGGCCCCGGTCTCGCGGATCCCGTACTGCGGCGGCGGGTCGCCCGGTTGCACACGGCGCTCACCCACCCGGGCGACGAGCTGGAGGCCGACAGCAGACTGACGCTGATCGCGGACCGGGTGCGCGGGCTGCTGCGCCCCCGGTCCGTGGAGGTCCCGCACGCCGACCGGCCGCTCGCCCTCCGCCTGCGCGAGCTCCTCGACGAGCGGGTCGCGGAAGGCATCACCCTCGACGAGGCCGCGCGGCTGGTGCACGCCCACCCCGCGCATCTGGTCCGGGCGTTCAGCGGCGCGTTCGGCATCGCACCGCACCAGTATCTGATGTCCCGCCGCGTGGACCGCGCCCGCGGCCTGCTCCTCGACGGACGGCCACCGGGCGAGGTGGCCACCCTGACCGGCTTCTACGACCAGTCCCATCTCACCCGCCATTTCCGGCGGCTGGTGGGGGTGACTCCGGGGCGGTACGTGCGGTCGTGAACCCACGGATCCGTCCGGCCCACGGATCCGTCCGGCCCACGGGTCCGTCCACAGGCCCGTCGGCCTACAGGTCGCGCTGGGCCTCGTGGAGATTGCGCGGCCGTACGACGTCCGTCGTCCCGTACAGCTCCAGCCGGGAGTGCAGGTCCCCGGTGAAGTCGGGTACGTCGATCTGGTCGAACTCGGTGACCTCGTTGACGCCGACGGTGGCGCTGCAGGGGGCGAGGCCGTCGATCTTCATCAGACCGGCCCGGCCGTTGGTGACCCTGATGTTCCAGTGGGTGAAGCGTGCCCCGAAGAGCGGTCCCGCCGAGGCGTCGCCGCCGTGCCGGCCGTCGTTGTCGACGGTGATGTCGGTACGGACGTTCGCGAAGGGCAGTCCGCGGTGGGAGTCGAAGGTGCCCATCCGCATGTCGCCGCGCGACCAGACGTTGTACGAGGACAGGCCCTCGACGTTGATGCCGTGCAGCTGGGTTCCGGCGGGCGCGGGAACGGTGCGTTCCTCGACGGTGAAGTCCTCGATCAGGTTGTCGTGCGAGCCCTCGCGGCAGAAGTACGGGTGGTGTGAGCCGCGTCCGGCGACGGTCGTACGGCGCAGGGTGCAGGCGGAGGCGGCGACGAGGCCGAATCCGTTGTCGACGTGGCGGACCGTGACGTCGTCCACCCAGCAGTCGTAGGCGCACTGCAGGACGACACCGTTGTAGCCCTTGTCGAGCAGGTGCGGGGACTGCGGTGTCTCGACGGCCTCCAGGGTCAGCCCCTCCACCGCCGAGCCGGTCAGCTCCTCGACGTGCGTGGTCAGGCGGGGGTCCCACTCCGGGCGTACGTCGAGCGGGAGAGGGCGTTCGAAGGTCACCCTGCGGCCGCGCACCCGGGCGACGCGGACGGGCCACTCGTAGGGGACGTACGAGGTCAGCTTGGTCTTGTCATCCCAGAAGTACGCCTCGGGCCCGGGTCCGCCGCCCGACATGTGCTCCAGGAGCGTGTGGTCGGCGTCGTCGGCCAGGCGGAGGAGGACGAGTGCTCCGGGGCGCAGTTCGGAGGCGTCCTCGACGGTCACCGTCCAGGAGCCCTGACGCGCGGGCTCGACGGTCGTGAGGGTCCGCCAGGCGTCGCGTGTGTTGCCGGTCCAGCCCTCGAAGGGCCACGCCTTCGCCTTGACGGCGGAGACGAGCGCGTCCCAACGAGCCGTGGGGGCCAGCCAGATGAGGCCGCCGGCCCAGGACCAGGACGACTTGTCACCGCCGTAGCGGGATCCGTAGGCGCCGATCAGTTCGGTGAGGTTCCGGGTCGCGTACAGGGTCGTACGGCCGCTGCCGGCGCCCCGGAGGATCACGTTCGAGTGGCCGATGTGGATCAGGTCGTCGATGCGGAACGTCCCGGGAGGAATGGTGACCGTGCCACCGCCGGCCCTTCCGGCGGCGGCGATGGCACGGTTGATCGCGGGAGCGCAGTCCGTCGTGCCGTCGGCGACGGCGCCGTGGTCGCGGATGTCGGTCACGACGGGCCGGCGGGGAAAGCGCGCGGCCCCGCGGTGCGCGCCGGCCCTGCCGACGTACGGGATCTGCGGGTGGGTGAACGGGGAGCGGACGAACTCCCGCCAGAGCGGGGGCACTTCGCCGGACCGGGCGGAGGCCGTACCCCGGGCGGGTGGCGGGGCCGCCGCGGTGGTCCCTGACGCCGCGGCGGCCGTCGTGCCGGTGACGGCCGTGGCCGCCACCACCGTGGCACTGCCGAGCAGGGCCCGCCTGGTGATCCCCGTGCACCCGTACCCGTACCCGTGCCTGTCGGTCATGACCGTCCGCCCTTCCATGCGTTTCCCTGCGGATTTTCATGTACATGAACGATGTTCATGTGTGCGTCGGCGGCGAGCATGCCACGGGGACCCCGCCCGGGGAAAGGGTCCCGCATTGGCTATTTAGCGGAGGCCGGACGCCAGGGAACTGCCGGACAGTGAGCGTCAGTTGGCAGGGCGCTGAGTCAGATGCGTGAACGCGTCCAGGTTGCGCGTCGACTCGCCGCGGGACACCCGCCAGGCGTACTCCTTGCGGATCGCGGAGGCGAAACCGAGTTCCAGGAGAGTGTTGAAGGAGCCGTCGGCGGCTTCGAGGACGGACCCGAGGAGACGGTCCACCTCCTCCGGGGTGACGGCGGCCAGCGGCAGCTTGCCGACCAGATAGACGTCCCCGAGGGAGTCGACCGCATAGGCGACCCCGTAGAGCTTGAGATTGCGCTCCAGGAGCCAGCGGTGGACCGCTTCGTGGTTCTCGTCGGGATGGCGGATCACGAACGCGTTCAGCGACAGCGAGTGCTTGCCGACGATCAGCGAGACCGTCGTCGACAGCTTGCGGGTGCCGGGCAGTTTCACGACGTACGAGCCCGCGTCGGGGCTCTCCCACTCCAGCTCGGCCTCGGTGAGGACCCGCTCGATGATCGACGCTGCGTCAGCCATGGGGCGAGCGTACGTGACCGGCGTCGGGGGTGCCGCGCCTGGTCGGACGCGGGGAGCCGGCGTCCAGAGTGGTGCCTCCGCAGGCGGTTGTCGGGTCTGGCGCGCCCGCAGGCGGCGTCCGGCATGGCGCGCCCGCAGCCGGTGTCAGGCGTGGTGCGCGCGCAGGCGGCGTCGGTGGTCCTGTGTCGCCGCCGTGTACACGTCCGCCGTCGCCGCCGCCGCGGTGTCCCAGCCGAAGCGCTCCGCGTGGCGTGCCGCGGCGGCCCCCATACGGGTCACGAGGGTCTCGTCGTCGGCGAATTCGCCCAGCACGCGCGCGTAGTCGGCGGGATGGTGTCCCTGTACGAGGAAGCCGGTCTCCTGGTGACGTACGGCCACCGGCAGGCCGCCGACCTCGGCCGCGAGCACCGGCGTGCCGGCCGCCTGCGCCTCGATGGCGACCAGTCCGAAGGACTCGCTGTACGAGGGCATGACCAGCACCGACGCGGCCCGGAACCAGTCCGCCAGCTGATCCTGGCCGACGGGCGGCCGGAACCGTACGACGTCGGCGATACCCAGCCGCGCGGCGAGCTTCTGGAGCCCTTCGGGCTTGGCGAGTCCGCTGCCGCTCGGACCGCCCACCACGGGGACGACGATCCGGCCGCGCAGCTCGGGCCGCTCGTCGAGCAGGACGGCGACCGCGCGCAGCAGCACGTCGGGGGCCTTGAGGGGCTGTATGCGGCCCGCGAACAGGGGGATCAGGGCGTCCTGCGGGAGGCCGAGCCGCGCGCGGGCGGCGGCCCGGCCGTCGGCGGGCCGGAAGCGGTCGAGGTTGACCCCGGGATGGACGACGGCGACGCTGCCGGAGTCCGCCCCGTAGTGGCGTACGAGCTCGTCGGCCTCCTCCGCGGTGTTCGCGATGAGGCGGTCGGCGGCGCGCACGATCTGGGTCTCGCCGATGACACGGGCGGCGGGCTCGGGGGTGTCGCCCTCGGCCAGCGCCGCGTTCTTGACCTTGGCCATGGTGTGCATCGCGTGCACCAGGGGCGCGCCCCAGCGTTCGGCGGCCAGCCAGCCGACGTGGCCGGAGAGCCAGTAGTGGGAGTGCACGAGGTCGTAGTAGCCGGGGCGGTGACCGGCCCAGGCCTGCATGACGCCGTGGGTGAAGGCGCACAGCTGGGCGGGGAGGTCTTCCTTGGCGAGGCCCTCGTAGGGGCCCGCGTCGACGTGCCGGACGAGGACGCCCGGTGCCAGCTCGACGGCCGGCGGGAGTGCCCCGGTCGTGGCCCGCGTGAAGATCTCGACCTCGATGTTGATCGCGGCGAGCCGCTGGGCGAGTTCGACGATGTACACGTTCATGCCGCCCGCGTCGCCCGTACCGGGCTGGTGCAGGGGCGAGGTGTGCACGGAGAGCATGGCGACGCGACGGGGCCTGCGGTGCAGTCTGAGCCGCGAGGCCCCCGCCGGGGAGCGACGCCCGAGCCTGCTGACGTACTGGCTCACGTGGCGGTCCTCCTTGCTGCGGGCATGCCGGTCGGAGGACGTGTCACGCCCTCCAGGAGGGAGAACGCCGGAGCTGTCCGCTCCATTTCCCCTTTGCCGAATCATTACCCCATATCGCTCAACCGTTCGATCGCGGGATGCGTCTGCCTCCCTGTCCGTCCGGATCCGCCGGGGTTTTCCACAGGCGGGGCGGGGGCGGCCGCCGGTTGTCCACAGGGTCACCCGGCCCGCGCCGGGGCCGCCTACTCTCGTACGCATGACAACCCGCGCAGCGTCCCGCCCCGTGGGCACGGTGACGCGCGGGACGACGAACCCCAACCGCCTGCGCCGCATGGACCGCTGGATCGCGGCGGTGCACGGCGCCGAGCTCCGCCGGGCGCCGGAACCCGTGGCGGTGGACCTCGGCTACGGCGCCGCGCCCTGGACCGCGGTCGAGCTGCTGACCCGGCTGCGCACGGCCGCGCCCCGCACCCACGTGTTCGGCATCGAGATCGAGCCCGCGCGGGTCGCCGCCGCCCGCCCGTACGAACGCGAGGGCCTCGCCTTCCGGCACGGCGGCTTCGAGGTCCCGGTGCCGGGCCGGCCGCAGCTGATCCGGGCGGCGAACGTGCTGCGCCAGTACGACGAGGAGCAGGTCGCCGAGGTCTGGCGGCGGCTTCGCGCACGGCTCGCGCCCGCGGGCCCCGGCTCCCGGGGCGGACTGCTCGTCGAGGGCACCTGCGACGAGATCGGCCGTCGGCACGTCTGGGTCGCCCTCGGCCCGGAAGGCCCGCGCACGGTCACCTTCGCCACCCGGCTCGGCTCCCTGGACCGTCCGTCCGACCTGGCCGAGCGGCTGCCGAAGGCCCTCATCCACCGCAATGTGCCGGGCGAGCCCGTGCATTCCTTCCTGCGCGACTTCGACCGCGCCTGGGCGGCCGCCGCGCCGTACGCGGCGTACGGCGCGAGGCAGCGCTGGATACGCACGGTCCGCGACCTGAGGGCCGACTGGCCGGTCGTGGACGGGACCGCCCGCTGGCGCCAGGGCGAAGTGACGGTGCGCTGGGAGGCGTTGGCGCCCCGCGCCTGACGGAGCGCGGGCCCGGCGAGCCGCCGCGGCGACCGGGAGGCGACCGGTGCGCGACCGGTGCGCGAACCGGCGGGAACGATCTCGGTGAGTCGCTCGTCACACAGGCGGGGGGATGAGATCGTCATGCCGACGCGAGCTGCGGGGAAGGGAGTTCCTGCCTGCCGCGTGCGCGAGAAGGAGAGAGTTCCTGCCTGCCGCTCGCGCGAGGGGAAGGGAGTTCTTGCCCGGCTCTGTCGCATTGCGCGCCGACATGGCACGATCCCTCAGGCATCCGTATGTTACTGACGGTAAATCAGGTAGGGGGCGGAGAAATGGGATCCGGCAAACGGAGCCTGACCACGGCGGCCATGGCCCTGGCCTGCGCATGTGCCTGTGTGGTGCTGGCGTCGGCGGGGACGGCCTACGCGAGCCCGGAGCCCAAGCCGACGCCGACGAGGACTCCCACGGCGACCCCGACACCCGTGAGCAACAAGGACCTTGAAGCGGTCCGCAAGAAGCTCGACACGCTCTACCACGAAGCCGCGGTCGCCACGGATGCCTACAACGCGGCCGAGGAGAAGGTCCAGAAGCAGTCCGCCGAGATCGTGGGGCTGGCCCAGCAGATCGTCAAGGGCCAGGCGAAGCTGGACGCTTTGAAGGACCGCGCGGGTGCCGCGGCCCGTGCCCAGTACCGGGGCGGCGGGCTGCCGCCCCAGGCACGGCTGTGGCTGAGCGACGACCCGCAGGAGTTCCTGGACGGCGCGGGGCGGGTGCGGCAGGGCGAGCACGCCACCAAGGGACTGATGGGCGAGATGGCCCGCACCCAGGAGGACTTGCGGCAGTACGCGAAGGACGCCTCCACGCAGTGGCGGAAGCTGGAAGCCGACCGCGAGACCCGGGCCGAGGCCAAGAAGAAGATCAAGCAGCGGATCTCCGACGCCGAGAAGCTGGAGTCCCGGCTGGAGAAGAAGGAGAAGGAGCGGCTCGCGAAGCTGGAGGAGGAGGCCGCCTACCAGGCGCAGTCCGTCTGGCTGAGCTCCGGCGTCCTCTCGGACATCAAGAGCGACGCCTCCGAACAGGGCAGGAAGGCCGTGAAGTACGCGACCGACCAGATCGGCAAGCTGTACGAGTGGGGCGCCGAGGGCCCGAAGACGTACGACTGCTCGGGACTCACCTCCCAGGCCTGGGCGGCCGCCGGTCACCCCATCCCCCGCACCTCGCAGGAGCAGTGGAAGCAGCTCAAGCACATCGACATCAAGGACATGCGCCCCGGCGACCTGATCATCTACTTCGACGACGCCAGCCATGTCGGGATGTACATAGGGGATGGCGCCCTCGTGCACGCCCCGCGCCCCGGGCGCACGGTGACGATCACGGGCGCGGGTTCGATGCAGATCCTGGGCGTCGTACGGCCGGACGCGTAGGACGCCCCACCAGGCACGGAGCGCCGCGAACGGGGGTGTGCCGTCAGGCGTGACGGCACCCGCGTGACGCACCGCACGTGACCTACCGCACGGTTGCCCCGGCCGCCCGGACCCGGGGACGTGACCTTCGTCATCCCCCGGGGAACCGCGTCCTGTCCAAGTGCGTTACGGGATGCGGCATATGACGGTGGCCCTTTGTCCGGCACCGCGCCGTACGCCATTCCGTTGCGGCACCGGCGGGCGCTATGGTCCCCGTCGGTGGGTCGAGGTCCTTCGCCCCGCCACGCCCTCGGGGGGAGGGAAGGAACCCAGACGATGCCCGTACCCGTACCGCGGCAGAGAGCGATCCCGGCCGTGGAGAGTGGTCAGGCTCAAGCCGTGTTCTCACCCGGCGGCCCATCCGGCGACACCACCGGCGGCCCCGCCGGGACAGCACCGGAAGCCCACACCACGACCCCGATCACCGGCACCACCCATCTGACTCTCCTGGTCATCGAAGACGACCCGGCGGGTTCGCTCGGTGTGCCCGAAATACTCGACGCGGCCGGCAAGCCGGTCCGGGTCCGCACCGCCCGCAACCTCACCGAGGCCGAGCGGCTGCTCACCGACGACGTCCACTGCATCCTGCTCGACCTCGCGCTGCCCGCACCGGGCCGTGCGGCGGAGAGCGCCGACGAGCTGGCGACCCTCAAGCACGTCCTGCGGCTCGCGCCCGGCCACGCCGTCCTCGCGCTCACCGCGTCCGGCGACGCGGAGCGCGGCACGGAGGCGGTGCGCGTCGGCGCCCAGGACTACCTGTTCCGCGACGAGCTGGACAGCCGGCTGCTGAGCCGCGCGATCCGGTACGCGGTGGAGCGGAAACGTTCCGACAAGGCCGAACGACGGCTCACCGAGTCCAAGCTCCGCGCCCAGGAGAACGCCCGTCTGGAGCGCGGCCTGCTGCCGACCCCGCTGCTGGAGGGCTCCTCGCTGCGCTTCGCCGCGCGCTACCGCCCGGGCCGCTCCCGCGCGCTGCTCGGCGGCGACTTCTACGACACCGTGCGCACGGCCGACGGCACGGTGCACGCGATGATCGGCGACGTCTGCGGGCACGGGCCCGACGAGGCGGCACTCGGTGTGGAGTTGCGCATCGCCTGGCGTGCGCTGACGTTCGCGGGCCTGTGCGGCGACGAACTCCTGTCCACGCTCCAGCAGGTCCTGGAGCACGAGCGCGAGAACGACGAGATCTTCGCGACGCTGTGCACCGTGGACATCGCGCCCGACGGCCGCCGCGCCGGGCTCTGCCTGGCCGGTCACCCGTCACCGCTGATCGCCCGTCCGGGCCGGCCCGCCCAGCTGCTGCCGTACGACAACAACGGCCCGGCGCTCGGTCTGCTGCCGAACGCCCGCTGGCCGCGCATGCAGGTGGAGCTGGGTGCCGCGTGGAGCCTGATGCTCTACACCGACGGCCTGATCGAGGGCCACACCGGCGTGGGCAAGGAACGCCTGGGCCTGGACGGCATGGTGGACATGGTCCGCCGCCAGCTCGCCCAGGGACTCCAGGGCGAGGACCTGCTGCGCGCGGCGGTGAACGAGGCGCGCGAGCTCAACGGCGGGGAACTGACGGACGACGTGGCGGTACTGCTGCTGGACCGGACGCCTTAGCCACGGGGTCCCGTGGCCGGGGTAGCCACGGGGTGTTCCGTGGCCGGGGTCCGGCCATGCCCGGCGCCCCGCCGGGCGGGGGTCTACCTGCCGCCGTTGTACGGGCCGTACGGGCCGTCGCTGCTGCTGCCGCCACGGCGGCCCCGGCCGCCGCCCGACACCTGCCGCAGCGCGGGGCGGACGTCGACGAAGAAGACGATCGTGGCGACCAGGCCCGCGAGCTGCAGGAAGAGGTAGGGCACCACCAGGTTCACCGCCACGGTGACTCCGAGGATGATCAGCCAGAACATCTTGTTCTGCTTGTCGGCGGCACGGTAGGCGTCCTCGCGGGCGATCGCGGCCATCACCAGCGCCACCACGGCGAGGACGAGTATGGCTGTGAAGATCAGCCACATCAGACCGCCGAATGCCGTCATCAGCACAATGCCCACCGCCTGTTCGAGTCGTCTCTACGGCCACCGTACCCGGAGAACGGGCCGGGAACTCGGAGAGTGCCCGGCCCGTCCGCGTCAGGCGAAGTGGTGTCGCCCCGCTCGCCTACTTCGCGGGCGGAGCCGTCTTCTTGGCGACCGGCTTGCGCACCGGGGCCTTCTTCGCCGGGTTCTTCTTGGAGGCGGCGTCCTCGGCGGCGTCCGCCGGCTTCACCTCTTCCTTGACCTCGACCGGCTCGGCCTTCGGCTCGACGGCGATGGCGAAGTCCTCGATCTCCTCGGCGGCCTCGCCGCGCCAGGTCCGCACGGTCTGCTCGCCGTGCTCGGCGACCTTCTCGTACGTCTCCCGCGCCTTGACGGCGTACTCGGCGGCGACGCCGACACCGCGCAGGGCGAAGTCCTGGGCGGACTCGCCCAGCTTCTTCAGGTCGGTGTCGAGGGTGCCGAGGAACTCCGTCACCTTGGCCTGAAGGGTCTCCTGCGCCTCCTTGGCGCGGGCGGTGGCCTTCTCCTGGACGGCGTTGGGGTCGATGTTCTTCACGGTGTCGATGCGGCCCGGGGCCTCGGCGCGGATCTGCTCCACGATGCCGGGGACCTTCTTCGCCTGCTGAACGGCCAGGTCGGCGGTGCCGGCGAGGAAGTAGAGCGGGGTCGGGTCCGTGGCGGCCTTGCGGATGTCGTCGGTGATGGCCATGACGATGGTCCTCCCGTAATCGCTTTCAGCTGAGGGTTGTGTGATCCGCATGCGGTCAACTCGCGGTCTGCTGCGGACCGGCATCGCTGCCGTCGGCCGTGCGGGGGCCGCGGACGGCGGTGTCCTGTGGAGGCTGGGCGTCCGGTATGTCCTGAGTCTCGGGTGCGTCGGTGCCGCGGCCCGCGCCGCCGCCCGGCACCTCGGTGCCGTGACCGGTCTCGTCCGCCGGTGCGATCTCGAATCCGTTCTCCTTGCGGAAGGACTCGTAGATCTGGAGCAGCACCTGCTTCTGCCGCTCGTTCAGCGTGGGATCGGCGAGGATGACGGCACGCGTCTCCACCTCGTCGCGGTCCCGCTCGGCGTCGAGGATGCCGGCCCGCACGTACAGCGTCTCGGCGGAGATCCGCAGGGCCTTGGCGACCTGCTGGAGCACCTCCGCGCTCGGCTTGCGCAGCCCGCGCTCGATCTGACTCAGATACGGATTGGACACCCCGGCGGCGTCGGCGAGCTGCCGCAGCGACAGCTGCGCGCTGCGCCGCTGTTCCCGCAGATACTCACCGAGATTGCCGACGTTGAGCGATGCCATGCGTCCACCTTGCCCCATCACCGCTAACTTTTGCAAGCACCTGCTTGCAAAAGTGTGCCACGCCACGAAGGGCGTGGCCCCTCGGCCGATCATGACGGCGCCGGTACAACCGTTCGACCTCTGCGCATGTCTGAGGTCCGGGACTTGCAACCCGCAATTCACCGTGTATCTCCGCCACTTCAACCCAGAGGTAACCGTATGCTCCGCTCCGGGCCCAGCCTCCGCACACTCCGCACGGCCGTCGGCGTCATCGGCGCCGGCGCGCTGATCACGTTGGGCGGTGCTCCCTACGCCGTGGCCGACGGTTCCAAGACCGGGCTGGTGCTGGAGGCCATCGCACCGATCAACGGAGTGAAGCCTGGGAGCACCTTCGAGGCGCCGGTCACCTTCGGCACCACGGGCACCGAGACGCTGGAGAAGATCTGGCTGTCGTACTACGTCACCCAGGGTTTGGATTTCGCCGACATACCTTCGAACTGCGTGCGGTGGGAGATCGGCTCGTACGACGAACTGCCGCCCAGATCCCTGATGACCTGCGAGTTCGACCAGGCCGTGGAGCCGGGTGTCGTCTACGCGCCCGAGAAACTGACCCTCAAGGCTCTCGACCGGGCGCTGTACGACGATCTCGACGTCACCGTCATGAGCTATAGCCACGGCCCCGACGAACAGGCTCACGGGCCCGTGCGCGGAACCGCTCCTGCGGCGAAGCTGGTGGAGCGGCCCGACTCCGTTCTCACCGGCAGCAACTCGGGGAACCCCGGCTATGCCAAGGCCCGGGTGCGGGTGAACGCGGCGAACACGGCCGACTTCCAGGTGTCGGGAGCGGAGCTGAAGGGCCGGGTCGGGGACACGGTCGACGTCAAGGTGAAGTTCACCAACGCCGGCCCCGCGTGGGTGCTGAAGCTACCGGAGCCGGTGACAACCCGGACCCTGATCAAGGTGCCCGCGGGCACGACCGTGGTCAAGGGACTGGATTACTGCCAGACCCCGGCAGCCGGAACCTACTCCTGCAACATCGCGCAGTACTGGGTGAAGGAGGACCAGGTGAACACCTACTCCTTCAAACTGAAGATCAACAAGGCGGTGGCGGGAGCCAAGGGCTCGGTGGCCCTCACTGCCGAAGCCCGCCCGTACGACGTGAACAAGGCGAACGACAAGGCCGACATCCTGCTCCACGTCGAGGGCGGTGGTTCGACGGGCGGGAGCGGCTCGGCGGGCGGTTCGGGTTCCACCGGCGGGAGCGGCTCCGCAGGCGGTTCGGGTTCCACCGGCGGGAGCGGCTCCGCGGGCGGTTCGGGTTCCACCGGCGGAGGCGGGACGACGGGGGGATCCGGGACCACGGGCGGCGGAGCGAACACCAGCGGCGGCTCCTCGGCCACCGGATCCTCGGGGAGCACCGCCACCGGCGGTGACCTCGCCGCCACCGGTTCCGGCCCGGCCCTGCCCCTCGCGGGCGCCGCGGCCGCGGCCGTCGCCGCCGGCGCGGGCGCGGTCCTGCTCGTACGTCGCCACGCGGCCCGGCGGTAATCCGTTCGGCGCGCGCGCCTGAGGGCGTCGCGCCCGGAACCGTTCGGGCGGGACACCGGCCGTCGGCTGTCCCGCTCGAACGGTTGGCACCGCAGCACCGGTCACCAGGGCAGCGGGCGCGCGTGGATCACGTCCAGACGCGACACCGCCCGGGTCAGCACCACGTAGAGCCGGTGCAGGCCCCGCGCCTCGGCCTCCGCCATCGCCGCCGGTTCCACGGCCACGACATGGTCGTACTCCAGCCCCTTGGCCAGACTCGCGGGCAGCACCGCGATCCGGGCGCCCGGTTCATCGGCTCCGGCAGCACGGATCCCCGCGGCGCCGAGCGCCTCCCGCACCTTGGTGACGTCGGCGTCCGCGGTGATGACCCCGATGGAACCCTCGTGCGCGAGCGCCTCCCGTACGGCCGCGACGGTCTCGGCCGACGGGTCGGCGGTCGGCCGGATCCTCAACGCGCCGTCCCCGCGCAGGGACCGGGCCGGCGGGACACCCACATCCAGGCGTTCCAGCACCCGGTTGGCGAGTTCGACGATGACCCCGGGCACCCGGAACCCGACCGTCAGGGGGACGACGGCCGCATCCGGTTTTCCCAGATGGGCCAGGAGTTCGCCCCACTCCCGCGCCGCCCAGGGAGTCGTGCCCTGAGCGAGGTCCCCGAGCACGGTCAGGGACCCGAAGGAGGCCCGCCGCGCGATGGCCCGGCATTCCATCGGAGACAGGTCCTGCGCCTCGTCGATCACCAAGTGGCCGTATCCCTCGGGGTGTTCGATCAGCCCGGCGATCTCGTCGAGCAGGACCAGATCGGCGGCCGACCACCGCGCCGACTTCCACGACCGCGGCGGCCGCGCCCACAGGACCGCCTTCCGCTCCTCTGCGTCGAGGATCCCCTCGGCCACCCGCTCCAGCGCCTCGGCGTCGCCGAGCAGCCGGGTGAGCAGCTCCTCCGGGCGCACCCGGGGCCACACCGCGTCGACGTACGCGCCCACCGGCCGGGCCCTGGAGATCCGCTGCGCCCAGGCGTTCGTCTGCGGCCCGGCCCGCAGCTCGGCCCGTTCCCGCACATACCGCACGACCCGTGTCCGCACCCGCTCCCGCCCGACGGCGTACGGCGGTTCCTCGGCTCGTACGTCGTCCACGATGCGGCGCAGTACGGCGACGGGGACACGCCAGCGGTACGTGCCGTCCGGCACGGCGAGGCCCTCGGCCGGGACGCCGATGTTCCCGTACAACGCCCGGCGCAGCACCCGCGCCATCCGGGCGTCGTGCTTGACGGCCGCGGCTCGTTCGCCGTCCTCGCCCGTCACCGGACGGCCGGCGATCTCCTCGCCGATCGTCGACTGGCGCACGCCGGTCTCCCCGAGCGCGGGGAGGACCTCCGCGATGTACGACAGGAAGGTGCGGTTGGGGCCGAGGATCAGCAGGCCGCCTCGGCGGACGCGCTGCGGATGGGTGTAGAGGAGGTAGGCGGCCCGGTGCAGGCCGACGGCGGTCTTGCCGGTGCCCGGGGCACCCTGCACACAGACCGACGCCGACAGGTCGGCCCGTACGAGATCGTCCTGCTCGGGCTGGATGGTGGCGGCGATGTCCCGCATGGGGCCGACACGGGGGCGCTCGATCTCCTCGGCGAGGATCGAACTCCCTTGACCGGTCCCGCTCAGCACGGCCGCGCCCTCCCCGGCCCCGGAGTCGGAGTCGGCTCCGACTGCGGCTCCGGCTCCGGTCGGCTCCGGTGGAACCGCTCCCGGCGAGGGCCGCTCCATCCCGATGGGTTCGTCCTCAAGTCCCGTGAGGTCGGTGGAGTCGCCGCGGCTGCCGGGGGCCCAGCCGAAGCGCCGGCGGACGGCGACGCCCTGGGGGTCGCGGGCGCCCGCCTGGTAGAAGGCGCGCGAGACGGGGGCCCGCCAGTCGACGACGAGGGGCGGGGCGGCGGGGTGTTCCCTGATCCGCAGCCGCCCGATGTGATAGCTCTGCCCGGCGTGGTCGCCGGCCGCCGCCACCGAGTCCTGGAAGTCCAGCCGGCCGAAGAACAGGGGCCCCTGGGGCAGCTCCCGCATCTCCTTGGCCTGGCTGCGCAGCTGATACCCGAGCACTTCGGCGTCGGCCCCGGACGCGGAGACGTCCTCACCGGTGACGACCTGCTCCTCGGCGCCGTCGACCATCGCGGCGAGGGCGGCGCGGCAGGTGTCGTGAAAGGCGCGCTCACGGGAGAGGGAGCGGGCGAGCGGCAGGTCCGGGGCAGGCCGTCGGGCGGGGTCGGGTGGCGTCATTCCATCCAGGGTACCGGAATAACGTAACTCGGTAACATTCTTTACCCGGTCACGCACTGGATGTCCCTGCGGGCTGCCCCCGGCCGCCCCGCTGGCCGCCCCCGCCGGGCGAACCCGGGGACGCCGAGGTCAGGCGAGCCCGGGGAACCCGGCCGCGAGCCGGGCGAAGGCCCGCTCGGCCGCCGCCACCGCGTCCGGCCGTACGACGGCCACCGGCTCCCCCTCCGCGATCCGCCGCAGGTTCTCCTCGGCGAGGATGCGGCGTACGGCCGTGATCTGCCCGGCGGCGAGCCGTGCGTCGAGCCCGGTGCCCAGCGGCTCCGCGAGAGCCTCCGCCAGCGCGGCCTCGGAGCGCTCCAGGTACCCGTACATCCGCGCCACCAGCGAGGGCGTCCCGTAGAGCAGCCGGTGGAAGGCGAGAACGCCGGGATGCTCGTTGAGCCCGGTGACGGGGTCCTCCCTGCGCAGACCGTCCAGGAAGTGCTCGCGGAGGGCGTCGATCGCGGGCCGGCCGGCCGCCCGGCCCTCCTCGACGACCCGCGTGGCCTCGGTCTCGTGGTCCGCGAACCGGTGCAGGACCAGGTCCTCCTTGGACGGGAAGTACCGGAAGAGCGTCGGCTTGGAGATTTCGGAGGCGGCCGCGACCTCGGCGACGGACACGGCGTCGAACCCCTTCTCCAGGAAGAGGCCGATGGCGGTGTCGGAGACGGACTGGTACATCCGCCGCCTCTTGCGTTCGCGCAGTCCGGTGTCACTCATGGTCACGAGCCTACGCACCACCGGGGACCGCGGCTCCGGCCATGACTTCCGCGCTCTCCGCCCGCTCTTCGTACCAACGACCCAACGCGGCCGTGACGCTCTCCGCGGCCGGGACCTTGATCCCCAGCGGCACCGTCGCGGCGCTCAGCACCTGCCGGATCCTGTCGCCCGCCCGGGCGAGGAGACTCGCGTCGACCGTCCGCTCCTCCTCCAACGACAGGGCCGTCCGGATGACGTCGGTGAAGACGGACTGGGCCCTCTTGAAGGCGAGGAGCTTGGGAAGGTCCTTCTCCCGGCCGTCCGAACTGCCGGGGACGACGCTCTCGACGGCCTTGCGCCACTGCCCGGTCATCCGGTCTTCCTGGTCCCGCGGGTACCGCATCAGGTAGAGGTGGGTGGCCAGGTCGTAGAGCGGGTCTCCGAACATCGCCAGTTCCCAGTCGATCGTCCAGAGCCGGCCCATTCCGTCGACCACGAAATTCTCGCGGTGGAGATCGGCGTGCAGCAGATGGAAAGGGCGGCGGGTCAGTCCCGACACACGCTCGCGGAGCCTTCCGAAGGAGGCCTCGTCCAGTCCGAGGTCGTAGAACAGGCCTTTGAAGTCGGGCATATTCCGCTGGTACACCTCCTCTTCCGTGAACAGGATCAGCCGCTCCAAAAAACCGTCGCTGTCTCCCTCGGCAGCCCGATAAACAGATGTGCACGTCCGTTCCGCGGCCAGGGAATCGGGTCTTACTCGGGCCAACTGCCCGAAGAGGGAAACGATTTGCCCGAGAAGGGACGAGGGGATCCCGCCGCCCGATCCGTACAGGGCCCCCAGCGTCTCGCCCTCGATGAACCGCTGAAGACCGGCGGAGCCCGCCTGGATCAGGTCGGGGATGCCCTCGATGCGCCCCTGCAACGCGCGGAGCAGTTCCTCTTCGGACGCGAAACAGCGCCGGTCGAACCACAGCAGCCCAGGACGCGGCTCCCGGCATTTCCAGCGGACCGGTTCGGCTTCTCCCGGCCGGCCCGGCAGCGGAACGACATACGTCTCGTGGTGGTAGCCATGGAGTGGTCCCTCGACCACTCCCGCGTCGCCACTCATCTCAACGGCTCGCCGCAGAGCCAAGGAAACCGATTCGGGTGACATTGACCGTTCTCTCACGCAACCGCAACCAAAGAGAAAAGAGGGGAGAACGGTACTCCGTCGCCACTCGTGAATGGGCATAATTCCAGAAGACCTGCTCCTCAGCGCGCTGGTCCGCTACACGAAGCCCCGCCTTCCCGCTGTCGTGACGCGGGCACTGAGCAGCGGCTACGGCTCGCGCGGGCCGCCCGCGCGGGTGTCGCACGGTTCACCCCCTCGGGGCACAGCCCGCGCCCTTCACTGCTGACCCCGCAGGGTTTGCAGCACCGTCTTCAGCGACGCCACCACATGCTCGGCTCCGGCGTCCCGGAGCAGTTTCTCCTTGTCGGGGTGACGCGCGTAGCCGAGGAACGGAACCCCGGCGCGCCGGGCGGCGTGCAGATCCGAGGGGGCGTCACCGATCATGAGCGCCTTCGACGGATCCGCGCCGAGGGCGTTCAGGGCCCGGTTGAGGCAGTTCGGATCCGGCTTGAGGTGGGCGAGGTTCTGGGTGCGGCCGTAGACGTGGGGCGCGAAGCAATCGGCCAGATCACGGCCCTCCAGGTAACGGGCGGCCGTGCGGGGCGAGTTGTTGGTGGCGATCGCCAGCCGGGCGCCGACGGCCCGCCAGGTCCGTATCACCGCGTCGGCGTACTCGGTGGGCCAGGCCTTGGCCACCGCCTTGAGCTCCTGCTGGGTGAATCGTTCCTCCAGCTCGGCCACCAGGTCGCTGCGCGGACGCCGCCGGTTGACCGCGTGCAGGACTTCCAACGGATCGGCGTGCTCACGTTCCTCCGGGGTCAACAGCCTTCGCATCCCCTGCTGTTCGAGCCACTCGACCAGATCCCTGGCCACCTTCTCGGCGGCGTGCCCCGCGTACAGCCGGCAGACCGGCCCGTCGAAGTCGAAGAGCACGAAGCGCGCGCCGGTGATCGTGTCCCGCAGGTTCTCCGTCTGTGTCGCCACCGCATCAGTCTGCGTCGTATCAGAAGTCACTACGAGAGTCTGAGGTCCTTGGTGATGGTTTCCCAGAGGGCGTTGAACCACTTCTGGGACTCGTCCACGAACGCGGTGTCCCGGCCGCCGGTCCGCTTCTCGAAGGAGAAGAGCAGGGACTCGGCGCCGAGGGCGTCGTAGATGTCCAGTTTCTCGTCGTCCGAGATCTCCTCTTCCCGCCTGGTGATCGTGTAGTACGCCATCAGCGCCTCCGACCCGTTGAGCAGGTACAGCTTCACGGGCGGGGTGAAGGGCAGGGCCCGGAAGGTCACATGGACCTCGATGCCGTGGGAGGAGCGCAGGGACTGGAGGTTGTGGCGCAGGACGTGGCCCTGGGCGTTGCGCTGGTCCAGCCAGCGCTTGTGGACCGGGTCGTCGTCGCCCTGGTCGTCGACGGAGACGGGGAACGCCAGGTTGATCTCCCGGCTGGGCAGCAGGATCCGCACGTCGATGCGCTCCGGGCGGATCCTTCCGTCGTGGATCTGGCGGACCGGCTCGGCGAGCGCCACCATCAGCGTCTCCGCGGTGAGGCAGGCCGCGTCGATCCGCACATGGGGGACGGAGAACGCCTCGGTGATGCGCGGGGCGAGGGCCACCATGGTCGGCTGGGGCCCGTTCCGGGTGGGAGTGACTTCCGCGATCCGCGGCGGACTGCCCTTGCTGACGTTGCTGAGCAGGCCGCCTTCCTGGAGCTCGCGCAGGGCGAGGCGGACCGTGCCGCGCTCGACGCCGAACTCGTCGGCCAGTTCCGCCTGGGTGGGCAGACGGTCGCCGGCCTTCAGCTCACCGGTGCGGATGCGCTTCCGCAGGACGTCGGCGATCTCCTGGGGCGAAAGCCTTCTGCTGCTGTCACTCGCCACAACGTTCTCCTGAGTCACGACCAAACGGTACAACTCTCTCCCATCTTTGGGGAGTTACTCGAAAGTTGTTTATCGATACTTACCAAGTGGGGACAACCTAACCAGAGTTGGTTGCCAACTTGGCCAAGATGGCGGAAGTTTTGCCTCCCCTCGCCCATCCGTGGCACCGAGCACCCCGAGCAGGTCACCGATAGAGAAGCAGGAGGAACCACCATGCCCGCCATCGCCCTCCTCTCCGCCGTCTTCGTCGTCGGCTTCGAGCAACTCGTCCAATGGCGGTACGGCCCGACGGGCATCGTCGGACTGCTGCTGCTCACCATCGGGATCAAGGCGAAGAACCCCACGTGCAGCACCATCGGGGCCGTCGTCCTGGCCCTGCTGGTGGCGGGGCCGGCCGTCAGTTCGTGATCAGCAGTTCCGAACTGATCGTCTCCCACAGCGCGTTGAACCAGAGGTGGGACTGTTCCACGAACGTGGTGTCCCGCAGTCCCACCCCCTGACCGAAGGGGAACAGCATCGACTGCGTACCTTCGGCGTCGTACATCTCCAGGTATTCATGGTCGATCTCCTCGCCCCGTCGGGCGAGTGTGTAGTACGCGAAGAGCGCTTCGGCCTCGTTGAGCAGGTACAGCTTCACGGGCGGGGTGAAGGGCAGCGCGCGGAAGGAGACCCGCACGTCGATGGCGTGCGTGGCGCGCAGCGCCATCAGGTTGTGCCGCAGCACCTGCACCTGGGCGTTGCGCTGGGCCAGCCAGCGGCGCCGCGGACGGTCGTCCGTCATGTCGTCGACCGGCGCGGGGAACGCGAGGTCGATGTCCCTGCTGGGAAGCAGCACCCGGACGTCGACCTTGGCCGGTTTTATGCGTCCCGCGTGAATCTCGCGCAACGGCTCACCCATGGCGAGGGTGAGCGACACGGCGGTCAGACACAGCGCGTCGATCTCCACGTGCGGGACCTCGAAGGCCGCCGTGATCCGCGGGGCGAGCGCCACCACGGTGGACTGCGGCTTGTCCTGCGGCCCGGTCGGAGCCCGCTCGGGATGGTCCGCGACCGTCGCCGGGCTCCCCTTGGACACGTTGACGATCAGGTGCTCCGACTGGAGGATGCGCAGCGCCTGGCGCACCGCGCCGCGTTCGACGCCGAACTCGTCGGCCAGTCTGGCCTGGGTCGGCATGCGCTGGCCGGCCCGCAGCTGACCGGACCTGATCCGGCTGCGCAGCTCGTCGGCCACCTCTCGGTGTGACCTCGGCGGCCGTGGTGACCTGTTCCGTCCGTTGACGACGGCATGCTTCGGCTCCACAACCAGAACACTACAACTTCCCGCCATCTTTTGGCAGTTGCCGGACAGGTGGTTATGAGTCGTCCCAACACGGAGATAACCAAGAGTGAGTTGGTCGCCAACTTGCTCAACATGGTCAAACTTCCGGAGGGTTGGCCGCCGAAGTTCCGCCCGGATGCTGGGCGGTCGGGGCGGACGGTCCTCAGCGGGGGTCCGCCTCCCCGTCCCGAAGGAGGGACCGTCATGCCGCTCATCGCCCTCGCCATCGCCGCCCTGGCCATCGGATTCGAGCAACTCATCCAGTGGGAGTACGGGCCGATGGGCATCATCGCGTTCGTCGCGCTGTCCGTCGGGCTCAAGGCCCGGAACGCCACCGTCAGCGGCATCGGGGCCGTGATCCTCGTGATGCTGCTCGCCCAGTCCGGCTGAGCGGACGCCACGTCCGCCAGTCCGGCTGACCACGCTCCCCTCCGGAGGGGAGCCGGGAGCATGGTCGGTCCGCACCACCGCGTCAACCCGCACCACCACAACTGAATCGCTACGGATCGGCAGTCCCAGCAGTCGACACCCGCACGGGAAGGAGAACGTCCCTACAGGCAGCCGCAGTTCAGAAGATGTCCGGGCACCACGGTCGCCTGGACGTCCGCAGCAGGGCGTCGGCCAGACGGGCGGCGCCCTCTTGCCGTTCCCGGACCCGGCCCAGCGCCGCCAGCCGCACCGCGGACTCGTCCCCGAGCCACAGCGTCGCCAGATCGGCGATGGAGAGCGACAGGGCCGCCTCCTCGGTGGTCGGCGCGCAGGTCGCCGTACCGTCCGACGCGGCCCGGAGCCGATAGCGGCCTCCGTCCGGTCCGCTCTCGTCCGTCACGTCGAGCACGAGCGTCCCGGCGGTCCCGTACGTCCGCGCCTCCAGAGCCCGTACGACATCCAGGATCCGCACCCAGAGCCAGTCCGACTGGCTGGTGACACGGGCGGCGCGCGGGTCCGGCAGGAACAGCGGCAGCAGGTCGTCGGGGGCGCGCCGGCCGGACTTGACCCGGGTGATCCAGTCGATCGAGCAGAGGTAGCTCCACAGGGCGCGCTCGGCCGCCGGCGTCACCGCGAGCAGCCAGTTCACCTCCGCCGTGTTGCGGGGCTGGTTGGAGTCGCCCCACTCGTCGTCCGAGGTGTAGGAGACAAGGCCCTCGATCTCGCCCGTCGCCGAGCGGTACGCGGCGTAGAACGGTTCCTTCCAGGGGAAGCCGCCGAACCTCAGCAGACCGGTGTTCATCTGCCACCAGCGGGCGTCGCGGCTGATCACGCCCGGCCGGTCGCGCCGCAACCGTTCGTGCAGTTCGGGTCCCGCCTTGCGGACGTCCTCGGCGTCCAGGAGGTCGACACGGCCGCCGTCGGCCGGACCCGCCCAGCGGGGGTCGAGACCGGTGCGCGGTACGTCGACGGTCCACTCGGTGGTGCTGGTCGCGGGGCCGAAGCCGTAGCGGCCGTAGATCGGGTACTCGGCGGCGATGAGGGTCGCGACGACATCGCCCCGCTCCCTCGCCGCCGCCAGGTCGGCCTTCATCATGCGGGTGAGCAGGCCCCGGCGGCGGTGCGTGGGCGAGACGGTCACGCCGGAGATCGCGTCCGCGGGGACGGCCGCGCCGCCGACCGCGGTGAGCTCCTGCGGGAACGACCTGAACGTCGCCACGCAGCGGGAGCCGTCGAACGCGCCCTGGGTCCTCCCCAGGATGAACGCCGCTCTGCGGTTCTCGACGTCCTCGTCCGAGATGACCGGCTCCTGCAGGAACCCCGTCTTCACGGCGCGCAGCCAGTCGGGGAGGTCGGAGGCGGTGATCGACCGTACGTCGATCGTGTCGCCGGCGTCTGTGGCGTCGATGGCGTCGCTGGCATCATGCGGGGTCATGGAGCCACGCTAGGCGGACCCCTGCCGGGGTGTCGCGCGGATTTCCGCACGGCCCCTCCCGGCCGGTCCTCCCTCTCCCCACCCGTATCCCGGGCAGGCCGGAGGGCCGCACGATCCCGGGCCGGAGAGCCACAGGGATCCCAGGCCGGAGGGCCGCACGGAGTCCAGGCCGGACACACCCGGACCCCGGGCTGGAGGACCACACGAACCCCGGGCCGAACGCACCCCGATCCCGGACCGGGAGACCACACGGATCCCCGGCCGGACACACCCCGATCCCGGACCGGAAGGCCACACGGATCCCCGGCCGGACGCACCCCGATCCCGGACCGGAAGGCCCTACGGATCCCAGGTCCGACCCACCCGCCCCCGGGTCAGAAAGCCGCCCGGATCTCCCCCACCTCGCGGCCGCCGCCCAGCAGGGGCGCGCTGCCGATCCTCGTCACCACCGGCCCCTCCACACCCAGCAGGCCCAGAGCGCGGGCCAGGACGGGGCCCAGTGCCCGGCCCCCGCCGTCGTCGATCTTGAAGGCGAGGGCGCGGCCGTCGGGCAGCGCGACCGCCTGGACGGCTTCGGCGCCCATCTTGGACAGGGCGCCCGGGACCTCGCGCATCAGCCAGGTGTCGGGGCGCCGGGTGCCGGCGACGTACTCGGGGTGGGTGCGCATGGCGTCGGCCACCCGGCGTTCGGCGGAACCGGGGGCCGCGAGGACGAAGGAGCGGAAGGCACGGGCGAGACCCGTGAGGGTGATCGCCATCAGGGGCGCCCCGCAGCCGTCCGTGCCGACCGCCGCGACGGGCTCCCCGGCGGCTTCCTCGACCACGGAGTGGATGAGCTGCTGGAGGGGGTGCCCGGGATCGAGGTAGGACTCGGTGGACCAGCCGCGCTGCGCGCACACCGCAAGCATCGCCACGTGCTTGCCGGAGCAGTTCATGGTGACCCGGTCGCGGACGGCACCGGAGGCGAGGTAGGACTCCGCCTCGACGGGGTCCAGCGGCAGGTCCGGCGGGCACTGGAGCTGCCCGGCGTCCAGCCCGTGCTCGACGAGCATCCTCTGGACCAGGTCACGGTGGAAGATCTCGCCGGAGTGGCTCGCGGCGGCCAGGGCGAGGCGTTCCCCTGCCAGGTCGAGTCCCGCGCGCAGGACGCCGGCCGCCTGCATGGGCTTGTTCGACGAGCGCGGGAAGACGGGTGCCGCGACGTCGCCGAGCGCCAGCTCGACCGTCCCGTCGGCGGCCAGCACCACCAGGCTGCCGCGGTGGTGCCCCTCGACGAAGCCGGAGCGAACGACCTCGGCGAGCACCGGGAGCACGTCGGACGTGCCGGACCGAGGACTCCCCTCGGACACGGGAGCCGTGCCGGGCGTACGGGCGGTGTCGAGCGTACGAAGCGTGCCAGGGGTGCCGGAGGCGCCCGGTGTGCCGGCCTCACCCGGTGCACCCGGTGTGCCGTCGGATATGGGCGGGTCTTCGGGCGTGCGGGGAGCTGCGGACATCGGCGGTGGCCTTCCGGAACGGGGACCCGCTCGGAAGGCGGGAGCCGGGTCGTGTCCCGGACCGCGCCCCCACCCGCGCGGAGCGGAAGCGCGCCTCCTGGATTCCGGCGCGCCCCTCGGCCCCGGGATCACCGGTGCCGCCACGTCACATGAGCAGGTCGTCTACTTGTGCTTCCCCTTCACGGTACCTGCGGGCGATCTCGGCACTGCAATCGTCGGCCGTGCGCTGGAGCTGCTGGCGCCGCCGGGAGACCTGCTGCTCGTAACGGACGAGTCGGCCGAGTCCCGCGCCCAGCTCTTCGTCCGTACGGGCCTCCAGGTCCGACAGCTCCACCTCGGCGAGCATCTCGGCGGCCAGCGCCCGGTACTCCTCGCCGTGCGGCGTGCCCACGGTGACATGGCGGGCCGAGGAGCGGTACCGGGCCGGCGCGTCCGTGAGGATCTCCGAGAGCCGCTCGACGACGGAGTGCTTCCCCCGGCCCACGGGCGAGAGGTGTCCGGAGGCCGGGGCGGGCATCCGGTGCTCCCCGCGGCGCGCGAGCTCCGCGCGCAGGATGTCGATGCGTCCCTGGAGCAGCCGCCGGACATAGCTGAGGTCGGCCTCGTCCCGCTGGGCGTCCCGGCGCAGCGTCCGCAGTTCGGGCAGCCGGAGCACGGTGACGCCGGTCGGGGCCGGATCCGCCGCCAGCGGGCCGCTGTCGGTGCGCTGCACCGGCGGCCGGGCGGTCATCGCTTCCGCCCGTGCGCTCGTGCGGGTCAATGACACGGCTCCGGTCTGCTGCCCGGTCCTCGATGTGCTCATGTACCTCTACCGTCCCCTCGACCGGCGCGGTCCGCCCAACGGCCGGACCGCAACACCCCGCATGGTGCCACCCCAGATGGCCGCTATGTGACCGAGTGACCCGATCAGCCCCAGATGGCGGGTTGGTTACCCCGGAAAATCACGCGAAGGGCCCGCACCGCGCGACGGGACCATGACACGGCATCATGGTCCGCATGCGTGCGGTGGTGCAGAGAGTGGACGGCGCGAGCGTCGTCGTGGACGGCGAGACGGTCGGCGAGATCAGCGGTGAGGGCCTGTGCGTCCTCGTCGGGGTCACCCACGAGGACACCAAGGAGAAGGCGGCCCAACTGGCCCGCAAACTCTGGTCCGTCCGGATGCTGGCCGACGAGCGGTCCTGCTCCGACATCGACGCGCCGCTGCTCGTCGTCAGCCAGTTCACGCTCTACGGCGACGCGCGCAAGGGCCGCCGCCCCACCTGGAACGCGGCCGCCCCCGGCGATGTGGCCGAGCCCCTCGTCGAGGAGGTCGTCGCCCAGCTCCGCGCTCTGGGCGCCACGGTGGCAACGGGCCGTTTCGGCGCCCGGATGCGGGTCTCCCTGACGAACGACGGCCCGTTCACCGTCCTCCTGGAGATGTGAGCCCTACGGCTCGACGACGACCTCCTGGGCCGCCGCCGTCGAGTCCGCCATCAGCGGGGCGTCCACGGGCACGTTGCGCTTCACGAGGGCCAGCGCGATCGGGCCGAGTTCGTGGTGGCGTACGGATGTGGTGATGAAGCCGATCACGCGGCCGTCGGGGGCCTCGTCCGCGACGCGCAGCTCGGTGCCGTGCGGGGGCAGGACGACCTCGCTGCCGTCGAGGTGCAGGAAGACCAGGCGGCGCGGGGGCTTGCCCAGGTTCTGGACGCGGGCGACCGTCTCCTGTCCGCGGTAGCAGCCCTTCTGGAGGTGCACCGCGGTACCGATCCAGCCCAGCTCGTGCGGGATGGTGCGGTGGTCGGTCTCGAAGCCGAGGCGGGGCCGGTGCTGCTCGACGCGCAGGGCCTCGTGGGCGAGGAGTCCGGCGGGCGGTCCGGCCTTCTCCGCCCAGGAGTCCAGGTCCGCGCGCGGCAGGAAGAGATCACGGCCGTACGGCGTCTCGCGGACGACCACGCCCTCGGGGGCCTCGGCGATCGAACCGGCCGGAAGCTCGACGACCGCGAAGTCGGCCGTGCGGTCGGCGACTTCGACCCGGTAGAAGAAGATCATCGACTCCAGGTAGGCGACCAGCGCCTCCTGGGTGCCGGGTTCCGTGTGCATCCACACCGTCGTGCCGTCGTCGACGAGGTACAGCGCGTGCTCGATGTGGCCGTTCGCGGAGAGGATCAGCGCCTCGGTGGCCTGGCCGGCCGGGAGGTCGGTGACGTGCTGGGTGAGCAGGAGGTGCAGCCAGGCCAGCCGGTCGTCCCCGGTGACGGTGACGACACCGCGGTGGGAGAGGTCCACGAAGCCGACGCCGTCGGCGAGCGCGCGCTGCTCACGGAACAGGTCGCCGTAGTGGGCGGCGACGCCTTCGTCCACACCTTCGGCTGGAACGGCGCCGGGCAGGGACAGGAGGGAACTCTTCATGGACATACACACTACGACCGCGCGGTGACCGATTTTATTTCTGCCGGCTCTGCCAGTCCTGCCGACTCTGTCAGTCCTGCCGACTCTGTCAGTTCTGCTGGGCCTGCTGGGCCTGGCAGTCCGTGCAGCGGCCGAAGATGGCGAAGTGCTTCATCTCCGTCTCGAAGCCGAAGGATTCCCGGAGCTTGGCGGTGAACTCGGCAGCGACGGAGACGTCGGCCTCGATGACGTTCGAGCAGTCGCGGCAGACGAGGTGGATGTGGTGGTGCCGGTCGGCCAGGTGGTAGGTCGGCGCGCCGTGTCCCAGATGGGCGTGGCTGACCAGCCCGAGCTCCTCCAGGAGCTCCAGGGTCCGGTAGACCGTGGAAATGTTGACCCCCGACGCCGTCTTCCTCACTTCGCCGAGGATGTCGTCGGGGGTCGCGTGTTCCAGGGTGTCCACTGCTTCGAGGACAAGCTGGCGCTGAGGCGTCAGCCGGTAGCCGCGCTGCCTGAGGTCGCTCTTCCAGTCGGTGCTCACCACACTGGAAGTCTAGGACCATTCCGGTGGGCACCGCCCTGGGGAACGGTACGGCGGCCGGAGACCGGGCGGCGGCCTCCTACTTGAAGAAGGCGATCCCGTCGTCCGGCATGTCGTCGGGCAGGTCCTTCGCCCAGCGCTCGACGTCCTCCGGCGTGACGACCTTCTTCAGGTGCCCGGACATGTAGGGACGCAGCTCGACCTCGGGGGTCGCCTTCTCGCCGACCCACATGAGGTCGCTGTTCACATAGCCGTACAGTCGCTTGCCGCCGCTGTAGGGACCGGAGGCGGCGGTGCGGGCCACGGCGTCGGTGACCAGGTCGATCTGCGGCTTCTTGTCGGCGAGCTCGCCGTACCAGATCTCGACGACGCCGTCGTCGCGGGTCATCACGACCTCGACCTTGCGCTCGGCGTCGACGCGCCAGAAGCCGGTCTCCGTCTCCAGCGGCCGGACCTTCTCACCGTTCTCGTCGAGCACCCAGCTGTGCGAGCGGTACTCCAGGAAGTCCCGCCCGTCGTGCGTGAAGCTGACCTCCTGCCCGAAGTTGCACTTCTCGGAGCCGGGGAAGTCGTGGACACCGACTCCGGCCCACTCGCCGAGCAGGAAGACAAGGGGGACCAGGTCCTTGTGGAGGTCCGACGGGATCTCGATCATGAGCTGAACAGTTCCTTGGTGGGGGTCAGCGCTGGCCCTGGTACAGCTTCTTCACGGTCAGCGCGGCGAAGGCGAGCACGCCGACGCAGACCAGGGCCAGCAGGGTTTCGAAGAAGATCTCCACGCGGTGCTCCTCGGTGAGCGGAACGGGGTCCCCGCTCGGGCACAGCCGAGATGGGGGGAGTACACAAAAGCCGGGCCCCAGCTTACGCGGCCGGGGCCCGGCGCTCTCTTCCAGGTGGGCCCTGTCGGGGCCTTCGCACTCAGCCGAGCAGTTGACTCTGGAGAACCACCGTCTGCTGGAAGGGGATCGCCCGCGCGGAGCCCTTGCGGGACTGCACCACCAGACCGAGGGTGTCCCCGGCCGCCAGGTACGCCTGCCTGACCTGCTCGGCGCCGTACGGCTTGGTCTCCGTGTACGTGTAGCGGGCGATGTCGTCGAGCTGGGCGACGCCCGCGAAAACCTCGTCGCTCTGCATGGAGGCCGCGCCTCGCAGCGCGAAGCCCGGGCTGCCCCAGTTGGTGAACTCGTCCTGATAGAGCAGGTCGACGACCGCGGCGGTGTCGAACTGGAGCAGATAGATCTGCGTGTGCGTGCCGTCCGGAGTGGTCCAGCCGCGGGCGGCGATGTGCCGCAGGGCGTGGTCGGTCAGCACCTGGTCGACGGTGTCCCGGTCCGTCTTCTCCGCGTACTGCGCCACGAAGGACTTCTTCGCCAGCCAGCCGTCCTCGCCGCGCAGCGCCGGGTCCGCCTTGGCGCCCTTCGGGGAGGGGAGCAGGAGCTTGCGCAGGTCGGCGGAGTGGACTCCGGCCTTGTTGGACTCGGCGAACGGCCCCGGGCTGCCGGACGGCAGCGGCGGCTTGACGATGGCCGGGTAGTCCCAACGCCCGTCGGCCTTCGTCGCCAGACCGGGTACGTCGGTGCGCTCCATCCTGGTGATGCCGTACGCGACGGACGAGCCGACCGCCGCGAAGACCAAGGTGGCGGCGGTCCAGCGCAGGACGGCGCGCAGCACCCGACGGTCCTTCTTGACCTTGACCAGCGGCACCTCGGGCTCGCCGGCCACGGGCGGCGCGACAGGTGACGGCGGCACCGCGGCCTCGGCCCCGGCCTCCGTGCCGGCTTCCGCCACGACAGTCGGCTGCTCCGGCTGCGGTACGGGAGCCTGCGGCTCGGCGGCGCGCGGCTCGTCCCGCTCGGCGGACGCCTCCTGCTCGACCTGTGTCGTGTCCTCGACCGGCCTCATGTCGTCGACCGGTGTCGTCTGCTCGGTCATACCGCCTCTCCCGGCTCCTGGATGCGGTCGAGCTGCTCACGGAGCAGGTACGCGACCCCGTCGGTGGTCATCGGCTTGGCCGCGTACGCGATGGCACTGACCAGCACGTCACCCTGATAGGCGGAGCAGATCATCATGTCGAGCTTCTCCTCCTTCTCCTTGGGCGACAGGAAGCACTTGGCGTTCTTGTGGCCCTCGATCTTCGGTCCGGAGCGGAAGATCTTGAGGGCGTCGAACAGCTCGTTCTGGAACGTCGACATGTTCCGCACGGCCCGCTTGTCCTCGATCTGCGCCAGTTGGATGCTGACGGTGACGACGCCTTCGTCGGGGAAGCGGCCGTCGAGGTAGCTGCGCATGGCCATGCCCTTGGTGTGCTGCTTGTCGATCCCCTTCTCGATCTGCCGCCGCTGGGAGCGGGGCAGGCCGCGGACCGCCTCCTTGCGCAGGGCGGTGGCCTCGCCCCCGCTGAGCGCGGCGTCGGAGCCGAACCGGGCGATGTCCGGACCCCGGCTCCAGGTGTCGTCGTACGGCACGAGCACGGCGGCGAGCGAGGAGGCCGCCTTCGTCTTGGCCTCGCCGCTCGTGGCCTTCGGGAACTTCCAGGTCGGCGCGCCCGCGTCCCGGTCGGCGTCCTGGACGGTCACCACGGTGTAGGCGCTGCCCGCGACGACAGCACCGACGAGCAGCACGGAACCGGCGATGGCGGCGATACGGCCACGCCTGACGGGCTTCCTGGCAGGAGCGGGTTCGGCGGCGGCCACAGCGGACTCGGAGGTGACCGCTTGCGGTACGACGGACTCCGGCAGGGTCGGTTCCGGTGTCTCAGGTTCCGCCGCCGCGGGAACCGTCGGCTCCGGTGCGGCCGACGCCGGAACGGGCTCCCCGGGGTTCACGGCTTCCGCGTTCTC
Source organism: Streptomyces sp. NBC_00659 (assembly GCF_036226925.1). Classification (NCBI taxonomy): domain Bacteria; kingdom Bacillati; phylum Actinomycetota; class Actinomycetes; order Kitasatosporales; family Streptomycetaceae; genus Streptomyces; species Streptomyces sp. NBC_00659. The sequence continues at coordinate 4,609,173 of NZ_CP109031.1, forward strand.
CGGGTTCGGGGATTGCTCGTTCACAGCCGCTCCAACTGCCGCTTGGCCAGGTCCATGATCTTCGACTTCGGGATCGGCTTGGAGTCGTAGATCCAGATCTCCATGGCGATGTCACCGCGCGAGGCCGTCGCCTGAGCCCTGTAGAGCGGCAGGTAGCCGGCCTTCCTCTCCGGCTTGAAGAGGTAGACCATGCCGTCGCTCGCGCCTGGGAGGGGCCACTCGCCACTGGAGCCGTACACGTACCAGTCACTCGCCCGATCCGCGGCACCGAGCTTCTCCTCCTGGCGGTACTGCACCAGCCGGATCTCGGCGTTGCCGTCGCTGCCCACGTTCCAGCTGACCCCGACGCCCCGGCGGAACTCCACCTCGGCCAGACGGCCGAACGCGCGGCCCGATTCCTTCAGCGAGTGCGCATAGGCGGCCATGTCCAGCCAGCCGTCCTGCTCCAGCGCCCAGTCGGGCACCTTCGTACCCTTCGGCCGGGGAAGCAGCAGCTTGCGCAGGTCGCCGTCCGTCTTCACCCGGTGGTCCTGGGCGGCGGACAGCGGCTCGGGGCCTTCGCCCTTGGCCTGGGCCACCACCGGCTGCGACAGCGAGGGCAGCTTGGTGGGCTCGCGGTCGGCCTGGACCAGATATCCGGCGCAGGTACCGGCGACGAGACCGAGCACGGCGGCCGTGGCGATGAGCAACGTCGTACGACCGCGCCGACGGGGCCTGGGCCCTGACGGAGCGTCCGACGCCGTACCGGGATCGACGACCGGCGCGTCGTCGGGCGCGCTCGGTCTTTCCGGTGTTTCGGGTCCTTCGGGTACTACCAAGACGTCCCCCCACAGAACGTGAAGTGCGGATTCCGTATCCGCGCGCACAGGAGACCCATGGCTGGTACATGGGGTTGCGCGGATGTTGATCACGATTCGGACTACCATGGCGGCCATGGCGGCCATGGCGAACAAGCTCGTGATCAAGGTGACGGCGGGGGCCGATGCCCCGGAGCGGTGCTCACAGGCGTTCACCGTCGCCGCGGTGGCCGTGGCCAGTGGTGTGGAGGTCTCCCTCTGGCTGACCGGCGAGTCCTCCTGGTTCGCGCTGCCGGGCCGCGCCGCCGAGTTCGAGCTGCCGCACGCGGCACCGCTGCCCGATCTGATCGACTCGATCCTGGCGGCCGGGCGCATCACCCTGTGCACCCAGTGCGCGGCCCGGCGCGACATCACGGAGAAGGACGTCCTGGAGGGTGTACGGATCGCCGGTGCGCAGGTGTTCGTGCAGGAGGCCATGGCGGACGGGACGCAGGCGCTGGTCTACTGACCGGCGTTCCGCCGACGGGGGGCGACCCTGCCGACGGGGGTGGCCCTCGTCGCCGTCGGTCCGCGGGCCGCTACTGACCTCGTCTGCGCCGCCCGCGGGTGTCCACCCAGAGACAGAAGGGGTGGCCCGCCGGGTCGAACAGCACCCGTACGTCCTCCTGGGGCTGAAGCTCGGCGAGCCGGGCGCCCTGCTCCACGGCGCGGGCGGTCTCCTCGGCCAGGTCGTCGACCTCGATGTCGAGATGGAGCATCATCCGCTGGTCGCCTGGACCGGCGGGCCACACCGGCGCCGTGTAGAGCGGTTCGGTCTCGAAGGCGAGCGCGACCTCTCCGAACGGCGGGCCGATGAGCACCCAGTCGGGTTCCTCGGCCCGCACCTCGTACCCGAGCAGCCTCCGGTAGAAGCCGGCGAGTTCATGGGCATCGGGCGCGTCGAGCACCACGGTGGACAACCTCGTACGCGACATAGACGCTTTCCGCTCCTACTGCTGGCGCCGTTTCTTGCCGTCCAGCTCGTCCCACCACTCGTCGGACTTCGGGTCCCCGGACGGGTCGTCCCACCATCGGTCCTCGGGCCCCCGCCGGTTGGCCACCATCGCGGCCACCGGCGGAATCAGCATGGCCACCACGCACATGGCGACGGCCGCGGGGACCGACCACAGCCGTACGACAGCCCAGGCGAGGACGAACAGCACGACGCACGTCCCCATCATGGCGAAATACAGATGACGCCTGCGCGCGTACATACCACCAGCGTAGGCCCGGACAACCCGTCCGGCGCAGTGCCGACGGGCCCCGGAGAGCCCCCGGGCACGGGCCGGAGCGCAGGCCGGGGCACAAGGGCACGGCGGGCGGGCGACGCGGGTGCCGCGCGGGCAAGCCGAAGGGCCGCACCCCGATCCGGTAAGCGTCCAACCCCCGGGGGTGCGGCCCTTCGGCCGTTCAGTCGACTGCCGTCAGGGACGGCGGTCCGCCGTTCAGACGGCGATCGCGACCTCGGCGAGGCCGCCCGTCTGGGCGACGACCGTGCGGTCGGCGGTGCCACCCGGGACCAGGGCCCGGACGGTCCACGTGCCCTCGGCCGCGTAGAAGCGGAACTGACCCGTCGCGGAGGTGGGGACCTCCGCGGTGAACTCGCCGGTCGAGTCCAGGAGACGGACGTAGCCCGTCACCGGCTCGCCGTCGCGGGTCACGTGACCCTGGATCGTGGTCTCACCGGGCTTGATCGTCGAGGCGTCGGGGCCGCCGGCCTTCGCTCCACACATATTTCGATTCCGTCCTTCAGGCCTTGGGGGTTACTTGTTGGCGCCGAGCTCGATCGGCACGCCGACGAGGGAGCCGTACTCGGTCCAGGAGCCGTCGTAGTTCTTGACGTTCTGCACACCGAGGAGCTCGTGCAGCACGAACCAGGTGAGCGCGGAACGCTCACCGATGCGGCAGTAGGCGATCGTGTCCTTGGCGAGGTCGACCTTCTCGGCGGCGTAGAGCTCCTTGAGCTCGTCGTCCGACTTGAAGGTGCCGTCGTCGTTGGCGTTCTTCGACCACGGGATGTTGCGGGCGCTCGGGACGTGGCCCGGACGCTGCGACTGCTCCTGCGGAAGGTGCGCCGGGGCGAGCAGCTTGCCGCTGAACTCGTCGGGCGAACGGACGTCGACCAGGTTCTGCGAGCCGATCGCGGCGACGACGTCGTCACGGAAGGCGCGGATCGAGGTGTTCTGGGCCTGGGCCTTGTAGGCGGTGGCGGAGCGCTCGGGGATCTGCGAGCCGTCGACCAGGTCGCGGGAGTCGAGCTCCCACTTCTTGCGGCCGCCGTCGAGCAGCTTCACGTTCTCGTGGCCGTAGAGCTTGAAGTACCAGTAGGCGTAGGACGCGAACCAGTTGTTGTTGCCGCCGTAGAGGACGACCAGCGTGTCGTTGCCGATGCCCTTCGACGAGAGGAGCTTCTCGAAGCCCTCCTGGTCGATGAAGTCACGGCGGACCGGGTCCTGGAGGTCCTTGGTCCAGTCGATCCGGATGGCGTTCTTGATGTGGTTCTTCTCGTACGCCGAGGTGTCCTCGTCGACCTCGACGACCGCCACGTTCGGGTCGTCCAGGTGGTCCTGGACCCAATCGGCGTCTACCAGGACGTCGCTGCGGCTCATGCTCGTTCTCCTCCGGGGCAGTTGCGGCGGGGTGGTGCGTTTGGAGAGGGTGCGCGGTGCGGTGCTGCATGCCGGTGAGGGCTGCGCGGCGCAATCGTGGCCCGGACAAGAGAGGTCCAGGGGCCCGGCTCGCGGAAGACGGAAACGCTTCCGCTCAGAAGGTGCGACAGAGCATGGCGGCGACGCGGCACAGGTCTACTGCCCGCCGCTTCGTGAGGTCCGCCTGTCGCTTCATGGGTCCGATCGTAGGGACGGACAGGCGGGCATGTCACCGGCGTGTCGAATGCTGAGACGCGATCGTCCGCACTATGATACGCGAACGCCGTCGAAGCCCGGCCCGCACGGATTCCGGTGGGCCGCGTCGGTCATCGCTTCGACGGCGTATCTGCGGTACGGACAGGGCTGTCTCGCCTTTCGGACAGCCGCCCCTCCGACGGGGGTCTTCCACCGGACACTTCCGGAAATTCTTCGTCCCGGACGGGCCCGGACCGGTCCGGTAGGTCTTTCTACGAGCCCGATCCGGCACGACTTCTGCCGGACCTGGTCCGGCACGACTTCTGCGGACCTGGTCCGGCAGGACTTCTGCGGGCCAGGTCCGGCGGCAGGGCTTCCAGGGGCCTGGTCCGGCAGAGCTCCTACGGGCCGGGGCCGGCGGACTGCCTTCTACCCGACCAGCCGGACGTCCGAACCCTTCACCGTGATCTCGACACCGCCCGGGGCCGCCTGGACACTGTCGAGCTTGATGCCGCCGGGCAGCTGGTCGATCTTCTGCTGGAAGTCGGTGATCGAGCGGATCCGGCCCTCGGCGAGCTGGACGCCCAGCTTGGGCAGCGAGTCGGCGTGCACCTTCACGGTGTCGCCGGAGACGCTGAGGGAGCTGAGCACCGAGACCGGCTCGGACAACTTCTTGCCGAAGACGGTTGCCGAGACGGTCACCTTGATCTTGCCGTTGCCGCCGTCGGAGAGGCCGATGATCTGGGCCTTGACGCCAGGCGTCACCTCCGTGGGCCCGGGCTTGGCCGCCTTGAGCAGTTCGGCGTACGAGATCGACGCGCTGCCGGTGGCGCTGCCGGCCGTGGCGGAGCTGTAGCCACCGTTGAAGGAGACGCCGTGCATCTCGGCGTCGAGGTCGTCGATGCGGATGGTGCCGGCGGAGGAGTCCGTACCGCCGGTCGACGCCTCGTAGCTCTTGATGCCGATCTTCACGTCGTCGAGCTCGCCGCCGACGACCTGGGTGAGGAACGGAAAGCCCCCGATGGACACGTCCGGGGTGGTCGCGAGACCTTCTGCGCTCTTGATCCGGCCGGCCGCCTCGTCCTCCGCGAACCCGACCGCGACCCGGTCGGCGAGCACGAACAGACCGCCGAGAACGATCACGAGAATCAGGGTTATTCGCAGTGCGCGCATGCTCGATGTTCCCCCACCTGGGACGGCCCCGTCTGAGCGGCCGAGTAGCCGCCCGAGCGCGAGCCTAACGCCGAAGGGCCCCCGAATCGGGGGCCCTTGAAGGCAGTTGTCGATCACCTGTGACGATTCGGCGCCCCGTCGACCGGATCCGGCCGACGGGATCCGGCCGACGGGATCGGCGGTCAGCCGAGCGCGCGGCCCAGGAGGTAGACCGCCGGAGCGGCGGCGGCCAGCGGCAGCGCCACACCCGCGGTGAAGTGGACGAAGCGGGACGGGTAGTCGTAGCTCGCCACCCGGTGCCCGATCAGCGCGCAGGCACCCGCGCCGAGGCCGAGGAAGGCGCCCTGCGTGCCCAGGTCCGTCATCCCGCCGACCGCGATGCCGGCGCCCGCGGCGGCCAGCAGCGCGACGACCACGGAGGCCGCCGTGGGCAGCGGCAGCGCCCGGGCCAGGATCGCCGCGGCGACCGCGGCCGCGCCCACCGTCACGGCGTCCGGCTCGGCCGCCAGATGACCGGCCGCGATGATCGACAGCGCCGCGGAGACGACGGTCGCCATCAGGCCGTACATCCGCGTGTCCGGGTCGGCGTGGCTGCGGAGCTGGAGCACGAGGGTCAGCAGGACCCACACGCCGAGGGTGCCGAGGATCGCGGCGGGCGCGTTCTCCCGGCCGGCGACGAGCAGCGCCACGTCGGCGGTCACCGCGCCCAGGAACGCCAGCGCGATGCCCTGCCGGGCGGGCCACATCCCGTTCAGCCGGAACCAGCCGGCCGCGGTGACGGCCTGGAGCAGGACGAGCGGCACGACGAGCGCGTACTCCCCGATCGCCGCCGTCCCCGAGAGCAGCAGCGCGAGCAGCGCCGTCAGCGCGGCCGGCTGGATGCCCGGCTCGATGACCGGCGACCGTCCCTCGGCACGGGCACGCTGCGCGTCGGTGATCCGGCTCTGCCCGGTGACCGTCGCGGGCCCGTAGGCGACACCGGCCTCGCTCACGCTCTCGGGCAGGGTCCCGCTGTCACGGAGCGTCCCGCCGGGGCGGGACGGGTCCGCCGGGCCGCCGGCGGCCGGAGCGTGGTCCGGGTTCCACGGCTGCGCCGGAGCCTCGGGCGGCAGGGTCGCCCCCGCGACGCCGCCGTACCCCTGGGACTCGCCGTAGGTCTGGTAGCCCTGCGGAGGCAGGTGCGAGCTGTCGGCCTCCTGGACCGGTGCCTGCGCCTGCGTCTCCCAGGTCCGCCCCTCCCACTGCTGGGTGTGCTGGGGCCAGTCGGCGTGCTGCCGGGGCTCCTGCGACGGGTGCCCCTGCGGTTGCTGATACGGGTCGTATCCCTCGCGGCGACCCTCGTACGGCTGGTTGCTCATCGTCTCGCTCACCCTCCTGCGAACGGCGGGAGCACCTCGACCGTGCCGCCCTCGGCCAGCCGTACCGTCTCATGCCCGCGGGTCCCCACGGGATCACCGTCGATCAGGAACGAGCATCGCCGCAGGACGCGGACGAATTCGCCGGGGTGCCGTTCGCGGGCCGCGTCGAGCGCCTCGGCGAGCGTGCCGGCGTCGTACGGCTCGTCGCCGACGCCTGCCGCGGCCTTGGCGGCGGCCCAGTAACGCACCGTGCCCTTTGCCATCTCGTTCCTCAATCAGCGATCTGGTGTGCTCTTGTGTGTGGTGTCCTCGCACCTGTGTGCGTGGACCCCGCCAGGCTAGTTCCTGTCGTCAAATTCCCGCATGGGCGGCGCCCCAGCCCGCGATACGGCTGAGCAGGCCGTCGGCGGCGGCGTTCTCCGCGTGCCCCATGCCGTGCTCCAGCCACAGTTCGGCGTGCCCGCCGGAGGCGTCGGCCAGCATGCGCGGGTGGTCGACCGGGAAGTAGCCGTCCCGGTCGCCGTGGACGATGAGGAGCGGCGTCGGCGCGATGTGCGGGACGCACTCGACCGGGGACGCCGGCACCGGGTTCCAGTCCCGGTGGTGGATACGGGTCCGCAGACCGACCCGGCCCACGATCCGGCCCGCCGGACGGGTCACCAGCCAGTGCACCCGTCGCATGGGGGCCGTACCCCGGTAGTACCAGCGGGCCGGCGCGCTCACCGACACCACCGCGTCCGTACGCGCCTCCGTGCGCCCCTCGTGCTCCAGGCCGGGCACCGGCTCACCACCCGCGGATTTCCCGCCGTAGAGCGCCGCGTGCCGCAGCACCACCGAGCCGCCCATCGAGAAGCCGACCGTCACGATCCGGGTGTGCCCGAGTTCCCGCGCCCAGGCGACCGCCGCCGCCAGATCGTGGACCTCACGGTCACCGACCGTGGAACGGCCGCCCGATCCGCCGTGACCGCGGAAGGAGAAGGTGACCACCGCCCCTTCGCGGGCGAGGACGCCGGCCGCGCGGCGGACGTGCGGACGGTCCAGACCGCCCGTGAATCCGTGTGCGACGATGAACGCAAGGTCACCGGAAGACTCCGCTCCGGGGTCGTACGCCGCATCGATCGTCACACCGTCGACCGTGCGCAGAAACGTCCGCGAAGGGACGCGTGGCGTTGTCTCAAGGCGTGGACTTTTGAAAGATCGCGTCACTTGACCTGCCGGACCTGAGCTCATGTGGGCTATTCTGCTGGGCATGAGGACTCGGGCAGAGTAGCCCCCGGGTCCTTTTGTGCTTTCGGAAGCGTTGTATACGAAGCGGGAAACCGCAGGTGTACGGGCCGCGAAGGCGCAGCGGATCCTGGAGGCGCGGGAGCCGCGAGTACCAAGCAGTGCCGCAAACGTCCTCGCAGGGACCGAGGAGGAACCAGACGTTATGGGCGAGCGAACCGTGCACGAAGGCAGGACGACCCGAGTGGGTGAGGCTCGATGAGCTCTCTCCTGCTCCTGACCAACGCCCTTCAGCCGTCGACGGAGGTGCTTCCCGCTCTCGGCCTGCTGCTGCACAACGTGCGCGTGGCGCCCGCCGAAGGCCCGGCCCTCGTCGACACCCCCGGTGCCGACGTCATCCTGATCGACGGACGCCGTGACCTCCCGCAGGTGCGCAGCCTGTGCCAGCTGCTGCGCTCCACGGGACCCGGCTGTCCGCTCGTCCTCGTCGTGACCGAGGGCGGCCTCGCGGCCGTCACGGCCGACTGGGGCATCGACGACGTCCTCCTCGACACGGCGGGCCCCGCCGAGGTCGAGGCGCGCCTGCGGCTCGCGATGGGCCGCCAGCAGATCGTCAACGACGACTCCCCGATGGAGATCCGCAACGGCGACCTCTCCGTGGACGAGGCGACCTACAGCGCCAAGCTCAAGGGCCGGGTCCTCGACCTGACCTTCAAGGAGTTCGAGCTCCTGAAGTACCTGGCGCAGCACCCGGGCCGCGTCTTCACCCGCGCCCAGCTCCTCCAGGAGGTCTGGGGCTACGACTACTTCGGCGGTACGCGGACGGTCGACGTCCACGTACGGCGGCTGCGCGCGAAGCTCGGACCCGAGCACGAGTCGCTGATCGGGACCGTCCGGAACGTCGGTTACCGATTCGTTACCCCGGAGAAGGTGGAGCGCGCCGCGGACGGGGCGAAGGCCAAGGCGGCCCAGCCAAAGCCGGATGATGCGGACGAGACGGCGCACACGGACGCCGCCGCCCCGGCACAGGCCCCGGCACAGGCCGCGGTGGAGCCCCAGGAAGCCGCCGTACGCCCTGCCCAGAGGTAGGTCCATCCGCGTAGACTCCGTGCGTGGCCAAGGTGACTAGGGATGACGTAGCGCGACTGGCGGGTACGTCCACCGCCGTCGTCAGCTATGTCATCAACAACGGACCCAGGCCGGTCGCCCCGGCCACGCGCGAGCGCGTTCTCGCCGCGATCAAGGAGCTGGGGTACCGGCCCGACCGGGTCGCCCAGGCCATGGCCTCGCGGAAGACCGAGCTCATAGGACTGATCGTGCCGGACGCGCGCCAGCCCTTCTTCGGGGAGATGGCGCACGCCGTCGAACAGGCCGCCGCCGAGCGCGGGAAAATGGTCCTGGTCGGCAACTCCGACTACATCGCCGAGCGCGAGGTGCACTATCTGCGCGCCTTCCTCGGCATGCGGGTCTCCGGACTGATCCTCGTCAGCCACGCGCTGAACGACCACGCGGCCGCCGAGATCGACGCGTGGGACGCCCGTGTGGTGCTCCTCCACGAGCGCCCCGAGGCGATCGACGACGTCGCCGTCGTCACCGACGACATAGGGGGCGCCCAGCTCGCCACCCGGCACCTTCTGGAGCACGGGTACGAGTACGTGGCCTGTCTCGGCGGTACGGCCGAGACCCCCGCCGTCGGCGACCCCGTCTCCGACCACGTCGAGGGCTGGCGGCGTGCCATGCAGGAGGCCGGCAAGCCGACCGAGGGACGCCTCTTCGAGGCCCCGTACAACCGGTACGACGCCTACAAGGTCGGCCTCGAACTGCTCGCCGGACCGCACCGGCCTCCGGCCATCTTCTGCTCCACGGACGACCAGGCGATCGGTGTCCTGCGCGCCGCGCGCGAGCTGCGCATCGACGTGCCGGGGCAGCTCGCGGTCGCCGGGTTCGACGACGTCAAGGAAGCGGGCCTGACCGACCCTCCTCTGACAACGATCGCATCGGACCGGCCGGCGATGGCCCGCGCGGCCGTGGACCTCGTGCTGGACGACGGACTACGGGTGCCCGGCTCCCGCCGCGAGCGGTTGAAGCTGTTCCCCTCGCGCCTGGTGGTACGCCAGTCCTGCGGCTGCGCGTAGGCCCCTCCGGGGCGGCCTGCCGCCCCGCGCACCGCACGTGCGGACCCCGCGAACGGACACCACATGCGGACACCACACACGGACGACAGCGGAGATCCCCGCGCCCCTGAGGGGACGCGGGGATCTCTGTGTGCTGCGACAGGTCTGATGGGACCTAGAACAGCAGGTTGTACTGGTTGAAGCCGGTGCCGAGGCTCTTACGGGTGCCGAAGAGGCTGCTGGAGGCCCTGTTGGTGCCCGGGTAGAGCCAGAGCGTGCCGCCCGAGTCGCGGGCGATGACGTCCGCGATCCCGTCACCGGTCACGTCGCCGTTGGCCACGTTCGAGGTGAAGTTCCAGCCCGTACGGACCTGGATGCGCGCGGAGAACGGGGTCTTCTCGACCTGCGTGCCCCGGTAGAGGTACAGGACGCCCGAGCTGTTGCGGACCAGCAGGTCGGCGCGGCCGTCGCCGGGGGACGGCGTACGACTTTTGACTTGCGCTCCCTCCTGAAGCAGGGAGATTCTGGCCTGCTCGCTCGATGCTGTGCCGCTACGCGGCACGGGTGTCGGGCGGGCTTCCGTGGCTTCCTGTTTCTTCGCGCTGTGCCGGGACGAGTCCTGGTCCTACCGGCGCTCCGCAGGCTGTCACCGCCAGTCCGGCGGCCGTTCTGATGTTGATCGCGGCATTGTGGTCCCGGTCGTGGAGGGTGCCGCAGGCGATGCAGGTCCATTCCCGGATGTGCAGGGGTTTGGGGCCGTCCTTGACACCGCAGGTGGAGCAGGTCTGTGAGGTCGGCTCGAACCGGCCGATCTTGACCAGGGTGCGCCCGTACCGGGCGGCCTTGTACTCCAGCATGTGCACGAACTGTGCCCAGCCCGCGTCGTGCACGCTCTTGGCCGGCCTCGTGCGCGCCAGTCCTTTGACCGCCAGGTCCTCCACACCGATCGCTTGGTTCTCGCGGATCAGCCTCGTGGAGAGCTGGTGGTGGAACTCGTGGCGGGCGTCGGCCACTTTCGCGTGGGCGCGGGCGACCTTGAGGCGGACCTTCTCCCGGTTCCTGGATCCCTTCTGCTTGCGGGACAGCTCCCGCTGGGTTCGTTTTAGTTTCTTCTCCGCGCGTCGCAGGAACCGCGGGGAGTCGGTCTTCGTACCGTCGGAGAGGACGGCGAAGGAGGTCAGGCCCAGGTCGATGCCGACCGCCTGGTCGGTGTCGGGCATCCGGGCGGCGTCCGCGGCCGGGTCGGTGTCGATGACGAACGAGGCGAAGTACCGTCCGGCCGCATCCTTGATCACGGTGACCGAGGACGGCCGTGCGGGCAGGGCGCGGGACCACTTCACCTTCACCGCCCCGATCTTCGGGAGGTTCAGTTTCCCGGAACCGGTGATCGACCAGCGGGCATTGGCCGTGAACCGGATCGACTGACGGCTGTCCTTGCGGGACTTGAACCGGGGCGCACCGCTCTTCGCCCCCTTGCGCTGACCTTTGAGGGAGGCGAAGAAGTTCCGGTACGCGGATTCCGCGTCGCGCAGGGACTGCTGGAGGACGACCGCAGAGACCTCACCCAGCCAGGACCGCCCCGGTGTCCGCTTGGCCTCGGTGATCAACTTCTGGGACAGTTCAGCGGCCTTCGGGAACGGCTCGCCCGCCGCGCGGGCGTCCTCGCGGGCGCGCACGGCATCGTTGTACACGACGCGAGCGCACCCGAACGCCCTGGCCAGCGCGATGCGTTGGCCCGGTTGCGGGTACAGCCTGAAGGCGTACCGAAGCTGCATGCGGCGATCGTACGAACGAGCACCACCCGCCACCAGCGGGAACATACGTACGGCCGGTACCCCCCTTGAGCCGGGGAGCGGAACAGGGGACGTTACCCGGCTTCGCCGGAGCGGGGCGGGACCACACCCCGTGCGCGACCGAGTACGCGGCGAAGTGCGGCGCAACCGCTCGGCGCACCCGGCGAGGACGCACAGGCGGTTCTCAAGTTGCCCGCAGGGGTCTCTCAGGCGGCTCGCAGGAAGCGCCTTTATATAGGGCATACGAGGTTCTGTCGGGCTTCTCAGGGGCCACTCAGGGAGCTCTCATGATCGGGGGACAGTCTTTTTTCATGACCGAGAGCTTCCGCCGTAGCGGCGAGTACCCCCAGGGCGACCACCACGGGTCCGCGTACCCGGAGCAGCAGTCGCACCCCTCCTCCCCCGTGAACCCCGAGTGGCCGCCACCCCCGGCGTACGACCCGGCCGCGCCCGTCCACGTCGAGCCGGGCACCACCGTGTGGCCCGGCTCCGGTCACGGCGGCAGCGGCGGGCACGGCGGCCACGCCCCGTACGCCGGGCACCCCGAGCCCGAGCCCGCCGGCACCACCGCCGTGTTCGCCACGGTGGGCGCCGGCCACCCCGAGCCCCCCGCCGACGCGACCTCCCGGCGGCGCGCCAAGGGTCCGTTCGCCCTGCTCGCCGCCGTGGCGATCGTCGCGGCGGCGATCGGCGGCGGTACCGCGTACGCCTTCCAGGAGCTGACCGGCAACGGCACCGTCGCCACCTCCAGCACCACCAGCGCCAACGTCGTGCCCACCAGCCAGCGCGGCACGGTCTCCGGCGTCGCCAAGGCGGTCAGCCCGAGCATCGTCGAGATCAGCGCGACCTCGAACGCGGGCTCGTCCACCGGCTCGGGCGTGATCATCACGACCGGCGGCGAGATCATCACCAACAACCACGTCGTCTCGGGCGCCTCCGCGATCAAGGTGCAGCTGAACAACGGCACGTCGTACGCCGCGAGCGTGGTCGGCACCGACAGCAAGAAGGACCTCGCGCTGATCAAGCTGGACAACGCGCCGTCCGATCTGAAGCCCGCGACGCTCGGCAACTCCGACGGCGTCCAGGTCGGCGACCAGGTCGTCGCGATCGGCTCCCCCGAGGGCCTGACCGGCACCGTCACCAGCGGCATCGTCTCCGCCCTCGACCGGGACGTGACCGTCTCCACCGACGAGAGCCAGAGCCAGCAGCAACAGCAGGGCGGCGGCAACGGCCAGTGGCCGTTCGAGTTCGGCGGCCGGCAGTTCAACGGCGACACCGGCTCCTCCACCACGACGTACAAGGCCCTCCAGACCGACGCCTCGCTCAACCCGGGCAACTCCGGCGGCGCCCTCATCGACATGAACGGCAACATCGTCGGCATCAACTCCGCGATGTACTCGGCCGCTTCGGACTCCTCGTCGTCCTCGTCCAGCGCGGGCAGCGTCGGCCTCGGCTTCGCCATCCCGATCAACACCGTCAAGTCCGACCTGGCCACGCTGCGGGCCGGCGGTTCCGACAGCTGACCCCGGAGGTCGCCATGATGATCAAGAGCGTCCAGCACACCGCGCCGGCCGCCGACCCGGCCGGACTCGGCGTCGCCCTGGCGGTCGCCCGCGAACTGCACCCGCCCGTCCGGCGCGCCCCCGAACTGGCCCCCGCCGTGTCCCGGCCCGCCCAGCGCCGCACGTCCGGCCGCCGCCGTACCGTACGAAGCTGATCCATTCCGGGACAGCCAGGAACGTGCGAGGCTGAAAACACCGGATCACACCCCATCCCACCCGAGGAACCCGACGCCCATGAGCTCCGCCGAAGGCGACCGTGACACCCAGCGCATCCTGATCGTCGACGACGAGCCGGCCGTGCGCGACGCACTCAAGCGCAGCCTCGCCTTCGAGGGGTACGACACCGAGGTCGCCGTCGACGGCGCGGACGCCCTGGAGAAGGCGACGGCCTACCAGCCCGACCTGGTCGTCCTCGACATCCAGATGCCCCGTATGGACGGCCTCACCGCGGCCCGTCGGATGCGTGGCGCGGGCACCACCACGCCCATCCTCATGCTGACGGCCCGGGACACGGTCGGCGACCGGGTCACCGGGCTGGACGCCGGGGCGGACGACTATCTCGTCAAGCCCTTCGAGCTCGACGAACTCTTCGCCCGGATCCGCGCGTTGCTGCGGCGCAGCTCGTACGCGGCGTCCGCGGGCGCGGTGGTCGAGGACGACGCGCTGGCCTTCGGCGACCTGCGCATGGACCTGTCGACGCGCGAGGTCACCCGTGCGGGGCGCCCGGTGGAGCTGACCCGCACCGAGTTCACCCTGCTGGAGATGTTCCTGGCCCACCCGCGCCAGGTCCTCACCCGCGAACAGATCCTGAAGGCCGTCTGGGGCTTCGACTTCGAGCCGTCGTCGAACTCCCTCGACGTCTACGTCATGTACCTGCGCCGCAAGACGGAGGCGGGCGGCGAGCCGCGCCTGGTCCACACGGTGCGGGGCGTGGGGTACGTGCTGCGGTCCGGTGGCGCGGAGTGATGCGCAGATTCAGGTCGCTGCCCCTGCGTTCCCGGCTGGCCCTGCTGGTAGCCGCAGCCGTGGCGTTCGGCGTGGCGACGGTCTCGGTCACCTGCTGGTTCATCGTGCAGGGGAAGCTGTACGAGCAGGTCGACAACGATCTGCAGAGGGGCATGAGAGGCCCGCCGGGTGCGATCCTCAACGCCCTCAACTACTGCTCCGTGACCCCGGACAACACTGATTCCCCCTTCCGGAACAACTACGTCCAGGTGGTCAAGGAGAACGGAACCGCCTGCCTCGTCGACAACTCCGTCGGCAAGGTCAAGGTGACCCAGTCCGACAGGACGGCTATCAAGAGCGGCGAGCTCAACAAGTCCTACTTCCGTGACGGCACCGACGAAGACGGCAACGCGGTGCGTGTGATGCTCAAGCCGCTGACCACCGCCACCGCCGATGGGCAGCCCGGCCCCAACGTGGGCCTCATGATCGCCGCCTCTCTGAAGAGCACCCAGTCCACGCTGAACGACCTGGCCCTGGTCCTGCTTCTCGTCTCCGGACTCGGAGTGGTCGGCGCCGGGGCTGCCGGGCTCTGGGTCGCGCGGGCCGGGCTTCGGCCGGTCGACGAACTCACCGACGCCGTGGAACACGTCGCCCGCACCGAGGACCTCACCATCCGCATCCCCGTGGACGAGGAGAGCGACGACGAGATCGCCCGGCTCTCCCGTTCCTTCAACTCGATGACCGCCTCCCTCGCCAGCTCCCGCGAGGTCCAGCAGCAGCTCATCGCCGACGCCGGACACGAACTGCGGACGCCGCTCACCTCCCTGCGGACGAACATCGAACTCCTCACCCGCAGCGAGGAGATCGGCCGCCCGATCCCCCCGGCGGACCGCAAGGCACTGCTCACCTCGGTGACCGCGCAGATGACCGAGCTGGCGGCGCTGATCGGCGACCTTCAGACGCTGTCGCGATCGGACGCGGGACACCCGGCCGACCGGGTGGAGGTCGTGGCACTCCAGGACACCGTGGAAGCGGCCCTGCGCAGGGCCCGGCTGCGCGGCCCGGAACTGACGATCACGGCCGACCTTCAGCCCTGGTACGTCCGGGCGGAGCCCTCCGCGCTGGAGCGGGCGATCGTGAACATCCTCGACAACGCGGTGAAGTTCAGCCCCGCGGGCGGAACGATCGACGTCCGGCTGAAGGGCGGCGAACTGACCGTGCGCGACCACGGCCCCGGCATCCCCAGCGAGGAACTCCCCCACGTCTTCGACCGCTTCTGGCGTTCCCCGGACGCGCGAGCCCTCCCCGGTTCGGGCCTCGGCCTGTCCATCGTGGCCCGAACCGTCCAGCAGTGCGGCGGCGAGGTGACGCTGAGTCCCGCGGAGGGCGGCGGCACGATCGCGGCCGTACGGCTTCCGGGGGCTCCGACAGCCCCGCCCGACACGCCCTGACCCGCTCTCCGGCGCGAGCGAGCCCCCACCCGTCAGCGGGTGGGGGCTCGCTCGTCATCGGTCGGCGTCCGGACCGGGCCGCTCCGGACCGGGCCGCTCCGGTCCGGCGGACGAGCGCCGGACCGGTCGGTGGTTCCGGCTACTTGACGATCGTGATCCGGTCCGCCGCGGGGACCGGGTACGGCGTCGCGGCCGAGGAGCTGGCCGTCAGGTAGGCACCCAGGGCCGCCAGGTCGTCGCCGCCGACACGGACGTTGCCGCCCTTGCCGAGCTCGGCGAAGCCGTCGCCGCCGCCCGCGAGGAAGGAGTTCATCGCGACGCGGTAGGTGGCGGCCGGGTCGATCGCGGTGCCGCCGAGCTTGACCGAGTCGGCCACGACCCGCGCCGCGCCGGTCTTGGTCAGGTCGAGGGTGTAGGTGAGGCCCTTGGAGATCTGGAGGATCTTCGGGGAGGCCTCGTTGGCGCCGCTGACCTGCTGCTGGAGCGCGGTGATCACCTGGGCGCCGGTGAGGTCGACCAGGTTGACGGTGTTGGCGAACGGCTGGACCGTGTACGCCTCTCCGTAGGTCACCACACCGTCTCCCTCACCGCTGCTCGCGGTGTAGGTGAGTCCGGCGCGGATGCCGCCCGGGTTCATCACCGCGAGGTCGGCCTCGGGGTCGACGGACTTGGCGTACGCGAGCTGCGCGTCGGCGATCAGGTCGCCGGCCTGGGACTCGGTGCCGGTGTTGGCGATGTCGCCCGCGATGTAGCCGAGGGGACGCGAGGCGACCGGCGCGGAGAGCGCCTTCCACTTGGTGACCAGCGACGTCATGTCGGCGGCCTTCGCGACATCACGGGTGACCACGTGGTTCGCGGACTTCACCGCCGTACGGGCGATGTCGCCGGTCCAGCGGTCGTACGTCAGGGTCGTGTCCGTGTACAGCCGGCCGAAGGAGGAGGCCGAGGTGACCATGCGGGGCCGGCCCGCCGGGTCGGGGATGGTGCACGCGTACGCCTGGTGGGTGTGGCCGGTGACCAGCGCGTCCACGGCCGGCGTGACGTTCTTGGCGATGTCGACGATCGGCCCGGAGATGCCGTTCCCGGCACCGGGGCTGTCGCAGTCGTAGTTGTACGCCGTCGACGCGGGCGACCCGCCCTCGTGGATCAGCGCGACGATCGACTTCACACCCTGGCGCTGGAGCTCCTTGGCGTACTTGTTGATCGTCTCGACCTCGTCGCCGAACTTCAGGCCCTTGACGCCCTCGGCGGACACGATGTTCGGCGTGCCCTCCAGCGTGACGCCGATGAAGCCGACCTTGACGCCGTTCTTCTTCCACACCCAGTAGGGCTTGAGGATCGGCTTCCCGCTCTTCTCGTCGGTCACGTTCGCCGCGAGGTAGGGGAAGTCGGCGCCGGTGAACTTCTCGCCGCCGTAGCAGCCGTCCGTCGGGTGGCAGCCGCCCTTCTGGAGCCGGGCCAGTTCCTTGGCGCCCTCGTCGAACTCGTGGTTGCCGACCGAAGTGACGTCGAGGTCGAGGCCGTTGAGCGCCTCGATCGTCGGCTCGTCGTGGAAGAGGCCGGAGATCAGCGGGGAGGCACCGACCATGTCGCCGGCGGCCGCGGTGATCGAGTACGTGTTGCCCTTGCGGGCGTTGCGCAGATGCGTGGCCAGGTATTCGACACCACCCGCGTCGACGGTCTTCGTCGTACCGTCCGCCTGGAGCTCCGTGACCCGGCCCGAGGAACCGGTCGGCGGCTCCAGATTGCCGTGCAGGTCGTTGAAGGACAGCAGCTGGACGTCCTGGTAGCGGCCGCTGCCGTGGTGGTGCGACGGTGTCGGCTTGTCCTGGTGCGCACTCGCCGGGATCGCGGCGGCCAGCGCCCCCACGGTGGCGAGGCCGGCGGCGGCCGCGAGGAGTCGATGCGTGCGTCTGTACCGGATCGTGGGCGGCATGGTTCCCCCTGGAGAACGGTGAAAGGCCGAAACTGTGTGCTGTGCTGGAGCCGAGCGGGTGGTGCGTGCCCTGCGCGTCGTGCGTGAGCCGAGCGGATGGTGCGTGCCTGCGCGTCGTGCGTGAGCCGAGCGGATGGTGCGTGCCATGGGTGCCGTGCGGACCGTGTGCGAGCTGATGAACGGCCGTAGCTTTGCACGCACTTTAGAATCAACGCGCGTAGCGCGAAAGGGGGTTACGGGTTACGGACTGATTGCCATCACCACACCGGAAGCCGACAACCACGTCACCGCAGCTCCCCGCCGCACCCTTCGTCTCTCTTCCGCGAACCAGGGAAGCCCGCTCCCGGCCTCCCCTGCCGAAGCGCGATCCACCCTCCCCGGCCGCCCCCTCCCGCCACGATCCGTGTCCGCGTCGCCCAACTCCTCGTCCCCCCATCGCCGAGCCGTACCCTCGTATCCATGACCAGCGACGACGCGGCACCCTTCGCCCTCTCCCGCTCCATCGAGACCTACTCCGTGCTCTCCCCGGACCAGGCCGAGGACGTGCTCCAGCTGCTCGCGCAGGCCGCTCGGGCCGATGGACAGCAGGCCGTGTCCGAGCAGGGCCGCCTCCAGCTGAAGGGCGGGAGCCGTGAGGGCGTCCGGCATCTGCTGCTGACCGTCGGCGACGAACTGGTCGGCTACGCACAGCTGGAGGACACCGACCCGGTCGAGGCCCCTGCCGCCGAACTCGTCGTCCACCCGGCGCACCGGGGGCACGGCCACGGGCGGGCGCTCGGCTCGGCGATGCTCAACGAGTCCGGGAAGCGGCTGCGGGTGTGGGCGCACGGCGGTCACTCCGCCGCCCGGCATCTCGCACAGGTCCTGGGCCTCACCCTCTTCCGAGAACTGCGCCAGATGCGCCGCCCGTTGGAGAACCTCGACCTGCCCGAGCCGAAACTGCCGGAGGGCGTGACCGTCCGGACCTTCGTACCGGGCCAGGACGACGCCGCCTGGCTCGCCGTGAACGCCGCCGCCTTCGCCCACCACCCCGAGCAAGGCTCCCTCACCCAGCGCGACCTGGACGACCGGACCGCCGAGCCGTGGTTCGACCCGGCCGGCTTCTTCCTCGCCTTCCGGGGCGAGGAACTCGTCGGCTTCCACTGGACCAAGGTGCACGCCGAGGAGGGGCTGGGCGAGGTGTACGTCCTCGGTGTGCGCCCCGGCGCCCAGGGCGGCGGGCTCGGCAAGGCCCTGACCACGATCGGACTGCGCCACCTCGCCGCGCAGACCCTGCCCACCGCGATGCTCTACGTCGACGCCGACAACAAGGCGGCGGTCTCCGTCTACGAGCGTCTCGGCTTCATCACCCACGAGACGGATCTCATGTACCGCACGGAGTCCTGAGCCCGCGGCGTGCGAGGGCCGTTCCGGAGTCCTGAGCCCGCGGCGTGCGAGGGCCCTCCGGAGGCCGAAGTCAGCGGCGGGCGAGGACGGTTGTCCGGCGTCGCCGCAGGGGTTCGCCCAGGGAGCGGGCCCCCGCCAGCACGACCACGACCAGGACGGCCGCCCATCGTCGGTGCGCGTCGTCCCAGTGCGGGTCGGACGGACCGACGAAGAGCTCCCAGCGCGCGGGAAGCAGTACCGCGGCGGCGAAGAAGGCGCCCACCAGTCCGGCGGATATCGCGATCCCCGGTTCGGTGGCCCCCGAGTGCCGCACGGCGATGAGCCCGGAGGTCAGCGCGAGGGTCATGACAGCGGCCGCTTCCAGGGTGATCGCGCCCATCGGGGGCCGTCCCTCGACGGGTATGAGGAACAGCGCGGCCGTCCAGCACACCGCCATGAACGGTACGACGAGCACCAGCCGCAGCCCCGTCCGCACCGGGCGTCTGGTCGGCACCGTGGCCGTGGTGTGCCGGGCCGGGTCGTCGAACAGGAACGCCAGCCCCAGGCCGAAGGCGAGGGCGGCGGCCCGCAGCAGGTTGAGACACAGCCACGGGTCCGGTTCCTCGGAGACCGTCCGGGAGGATCCGGCCAGCACCAGCCCGAGGACGGCGCCTGTCATCACGGCCCACCGGGGCAGACCGCGCCACACCGGGCGGACCAGGGCGCGGGCCACGACGTGCGTGGGTGGGGGCCCGGCGGGTTTCGTGCGGCCCTCGGTGGAAGCCTCTGTCATCGTCTTCACTCCTCCTCGCACGAGCCGCTCCCCGAGTCCGCCGCGATCCCCTTGCCTCCGGCCGGTACGCCGAGCAGCTCGGCCACCCGTGCCGTGGACGTCTTCGCGGACGTCAGTTCCGTCCAGTGCGCCTTGACCTTCGCGGCGACGCTGTAGTGCGGCTTCTGAAGCAGCTCGCGCACCACGGTGGTCTGCTGGGCGGACATCGAGACAGGGCTCGTGGGGGCCAGCGCGACCGCCGAGCCCTCGATGGTGTCGTCGAGGCGGACATCGCGCAGGGACTGCATCGGGTCCGGCTGGGTGCTCAGAGCCAGCCACATGATGGTCACCACGCGGGCGTCGCACATCTCTCCGGCGGTCTTCTCGGTGCCCGCGACCAGGACCGAGGCGACGCCGACCGCGAACTCGGGAAGGCGGTTGCCGCCCCAGCTCGTGCCGACGGTGACATGTCCGGGCGTGGTGGAGGGGGGAATCGCGGCATCGCTCTGAAGGCCGTAGCGGGCGTCGATCCTCTGGCGTACGGTCAGCCGCTCACCTCCGGCGGAACCGCCCGCGCGGGACTGGATGCGGTCGACCGCCTCGGCCCAGTCGGCGGTGCGGCCGGTCCACTCCGGGAAGGCGCAGTACGTGGACCGTCCGTGCCGTACACAGGTCTGTTCCTTCTGCGGGCTCACGGACGCCTTGGTGCGGGCGGCGATCAGCGAGGCCGGCTCGTCCGGGGACTGCCCGGCCACGCCGACGGCCGTCGCGGCGAGGGCGAGAACGGTCACCGCCGTGATCAGCCTCGTCCGGCCGCCGCTCACCAGCAGGGCGACGCAGAACAGCAGAACCACGAGGCCCGTCAGATAGAGCGCGTGCCAGGCGGCCGGGCGGCCCAGCAGTTCGGAGGGGAAGGGGCCGGCTCCCTCTTCCACGACGACCGGTCCGAGCCAGCTCACCCAGTGCTTTCCCTGGGTGGCCGCGGAGACCAGGGTGGTGAGGACGAATCCGCCGATCACGAAGGGCGGGGCGACGAACCCGACCGGTATCACCCGGGCGAGCAGGACGCCGAGGACACCGGCCAGCAGGACCACCAGCGGGCCCACGACCAGCTCGGCGGGTGAACCGTGACCGACGGCGCCCGGCTTCAGCGCCGCCCAGGTGTACTGGAAGCCGACGACGAGCGCCGTGATCGCGCCGAGGGGCAGGACGGACAGCGCGTGTGCCGCCGTACGCCGCCAGTGCTCCATGGGCAGGATGTCGAAGTGCTGGTCGGTGGACTGTCGGCGGGACCGCAGCACGGCGCGGTTGACGCAGACGAACACGGCGACGGCCAGCAGCATGGGTGTCGGCTGGGTGGCCCTGTCGGTGTCCTGGAGGACCGGGAAGTCGTCCATGCCGTCGCCCCCGATGAACAACCTCCAGCCGGCAAAGCCGACATACAGCGCGAGGAAGAGGAGGACCGGGATCTGGAGCAGCAGTTCGTGTGCTTCGAAGCGGGCGAGTGCCAGGACCGCGGCCGGCCGGGACACCTGGACCTCGGCGGACGGCTCCACCCCCGTGGGAGCCGTCCGCCTGACCGTGTCGGTGGTGCTCATGCGGCCACCTCCGCGGTCCGGGTGTCCAGCGTGAGCAAGTAGCCGTCCTCCAGGGTCGGTTCGAGGAGGTCGGCACCCTCGGGCGGATCGCCGACATTGCGGAAGGCGCCCGTGCCCGTACGCCATCCGGCTCGGGCGGACGGATCGCGTTCCGTGCTGCTCCACACCCGGCCGGCCGCTCGCTCGGTCAGCTCCGCGGGGGTGCCCTCGAAGCGGATACGGCCGGCGTCCATGACGATCACGCGGTGGCAGAGCATCGCGACGTCCTCGGTCTGGTGGGTGGAGAGCAGGACGGTTCGGCCCTCTCCCGCCTGTGCGATCAGTTCCCGGAAGCGCATGCGCTGTTCGGGGTCGAGCCCGACGGTCGGTTCGTCGAGGACGAGGAAGCCGGGGTCGCCGATCAGGGCCGCGGCCAGTGCGACCCGTTGGCGCATGCCGCCGGACAGCCGCTTGATGCGCTTGCCCCGCACATCGGACAGGCCGACGCGGTCCAGGACGCGGCGCACCTCGCGGTGCCGGGCCCCACGGTCGGTCAGCTCCTTGAGAATGGCCACGTATTCGACGAACTCGAAGGCGGAGAAGTCCTGGTGGAAGCCGGGGGTCTGCGGAAGGTAGCCCAGCGCGCGCCGCACGTGCAGGCGTCCGGCGGTGGTGCCCGGGTCATGGCCGAGGACGGTGAAGGAGCCCCGGTCGGTAGGGACGGCGGTGGCGAGCACCCGCAACAGGGTGGTCTTTCCGGCGCCGTTGGGCCCGAGGAGTCCGGTGACCCCTTCTCGTAGGCGGAGAGAGACGTCGTCGAGCGCGAGCGTGCCGCCGAAACGGAGTGTCAGCCCGGAGGCGGAGACGGTGGGGATCATGCTGCGTTCCTGTCGGTGAAGTCGGTGAACGGGAGGCGGGACGCGTCGAACCGGTCCCGTGCGAGATAGAGGAGTACGGCGGCCAGTGCCGCGACGGCTCCGGAGACGCCTTGCCCGGCCGCGGTGAACGGGGCGAGCGTGGTGTCGGACTCCGAGGTCGCCCGGGCCACGGCCAGCAGGCCGACCCAGCCGCCACCGACCAGCGAGGGGGCGAGGACGGGACCGAGCCGGGAGCTGAGCGCGAGTCCGGTCGCGGTGAGGGCGAGGGCGGGCAGCAGCCAGGCCAGGGCGTGCAGTCCGTAGGAGGGGAGGGCGAGGGTCGCGAGGCCGCTGAGCCCCAGGCACACGGTCAGTACGGCGACCGTGCGGATCATCAGCAGCCGGAAGCCGTGCAGGGGTGAGACCACGGCCATCTCGTACGTCGGGTCGATCCCCGGGCCGTAGGACACCGCGACCCCGGCGAGCGGGAGCAGCGGCGCGAGGGCCAGGAAGAGCGTGGGCGTGGTCCCGGCCCGCACCGCGTCGGCCGCGACCACGGTCATGACCAGGAGGGCGCCGATCGCGCCCAGCCAGGAGCGGCGCAGGGCGGGGGAGGCGGTCAGCAGCCGTGCCGTGTGGTCGGCGACGCCGAGCCGGATGAGCAGCCATTCGGCGGGGCCCGGCCGCGGGGCGTCGAGTTCGGCGTCGAGCCGCTCCCACCCGGCGTCCAGGGCGACCGGGTCGCTGATCGCGGCGAGTGTCTCCCGGCACCGCGCGCACGCGGCGAGGTGGGTGTCGGCGGACCACAGGTGGGGTGCCGTCAACTCGCCCTGGACATAGGCCCGGAGGTCTTCCTCCGGCACGTGCCAGGCCGTACGGCCGTGACCGTTCATCTCGTCGCCATCGCTTCCGTGACGGTCGTCGCTCATGCCAACGCCTCCCGCAACTGCTTGCGCGCACGCAGTGCCCGCGTCTTGACCGTGCCCGGCGGAATGCCGAGCAGGACGGCCGCTTCCCTGGTGGTGAGTCCGTCGATCACCGTGGCCTGGAGCACCGCCCGGAGTTCGGGCGAGAGTCTGGTCAGCGCGCCCGCCAGGTCCCCGTGTTCGACGCCTGCCAGCACGCGCTCCTCCGCCGAGGCCTCGTCGCGGTGCCTGAGCCGGGCCAGCGCGTTGCGGAGCCGGCCGCGCGCGCCGTCGCCGCGCACCGAGTCGACGAGGCGCCGTGAGCCGATGCGCCACAGCCAGCCGGCCGGGTCGCCCTCCTCGCGGTAGCGGGCGGTGCCGCGCCAGACCGCGAGGAAGGTCTCCTGGACGACGTCGTCGACGATCCCGGCGTCGGCGCACCGGCCGCGCAGCCGCGCGGTCAGCCATGGCGCGTACCGCCGGTACAGCTCTTCGAAGGCGCGACGGTCCCCGTCCGCCGCGATGGCCCGCAGCAGCTCTCCGTCGCTTCTCGTTTCCCTCACATCCCCTCATCGGACGAGCCCCGCCGATCGGTTCACACATCGGCCGGGAATTTCCGAACGCGTCGCGCACCCGCCGGACAGCCTGATCCGCCACAGGATCCATCACGGGACTGACCAGCGGATTCCAGCGGATTCACCAGCGGATTCACCAGCGGAATCACCGCAGGATCCACCGCCGGAGCCACCGCCCCGCAGTACCGGGGCGGTACCGGAGCAACACCGTCCGCTCGTCCGGGACTTGACCTCGACCCCTACCTTGCATCACCCTTTCACTACTCAATTAGTGAAAGGGTGGTTGTCCGAGTGCTCGCGTACCGCATCGACCGGCGCAGCGGCGTCGCCACCTACGTCCAGATCGTCCAGCAGACGAAGCAGGCGCTGCGCCTCGGCCTCCTCGAACCGGGCGACAAGCTCCCCACGGCCCGCGAGGTCGTGGAAGCCACCGCCATCAATCCGAACACCGTCCTGAAGGCGTACCGGGAACTGGAGCGCGAGGGACTGGTCGAGGCCAGGCGCGGTCTCGGCACGTTCGTCCGCAAGACCCTCGGCGCCGCCCCGGCGGACTCGCCCCTGCGCGAGGAGCTCGACGCCTGGGCCCGAAGCGCCCGCGCCGCGGGCCTCGACCACGAGGACGTGGCGGCGCTGTTCGCCTCCGTACTGGACGCACATTTCCCGAAGGGGGACCAGTGAGCTCCACCAGCACCACCCGATCCACCGTCGCCATAGAGGCGCACGGCCTCACCGTGCGCCACGGCCGGCGCTCCGCCGCGGCCCTGGACGACTGCTCCTTCCGCCTCCCGGCCGGGCGGGTCAGCGCCCTCGTCGGCCCCAACGGCGCGGGCAAGTCGACGCTGCTGGCGACCGTGGCCGGGCTGCTGCGCCCCGCCGCCGGCACCCTCACCGTGCTCGGCTCCGGCCCGGCCGAGGCCCGCGAGGCCATCGCCTACCTGGCCCAGGACAAGCCCCTGCACCCCCAGCTCACGATCGCCGAGACCCTGCGCCTGGGCGCCGAGCTCAACCCGGCCCGCTGGGACGCCGCGCACGCAGCCGCGATCGTGGAACAGGGCTCGCTGGACCCCGGCACCAAGGTCCGGAAGCTGTCCGGCGGCCAGCGGACCCGTGTGGCACTGGCCCTCGCGCTGGGCAAGAGGCCCGACCTGATGCTGCTGGACGAACCGATGGCCGACCTGGACCCGCTGGCCCGCCACGAACTGCTGGGCACCCTGATGGCCGACGCCGCCGAACACGGGACCACGGTGCTGATGTCCTCGCACATCGTCACCGAACTGGCCGACGCCTGCGATCACCTGCTGCTCCTGGGAGGAGGACGCGTCCGGCTCGGCGGCGGCCTGGACGACCTGCTCCTCGCGCACACCCTGGTGACCGGCCGCGGCACCACCGCCGACCTCGCCCCGCACCTCGTCGTCGAGTCCCGCGCCGCCGGCCGCGGTCTCACGGCCCTGATACGCAACGACGGACCGGTGGACGAGCGCTGGGAGGCCGAACGCCCCTCCGTGGAGGAGCTGGTCCTCGCCCATCTGCGCTCCCCGGAAGCCCCCGCGCTGCTCACCCCCGGCACGACCGTGTCCCCCGCGGCGGTGACCCGATGAGCGCCACCACCACGACGGCTCCCCCGCGCCGCGCCCTGCCCGCCCCGCGCGGCCTGGTCTGGACGGTCCTGCGGCTGCACCGCACCGCGCTGTGGGTCTGGACCGGCTTCGTCGCGCTCACCGCCGGACTGCTGCTGTGGCTGTACGGCCCCGGCGCCGGCCACACGCAGCACCTGCTCGACACGTTCGGATACGCGGGCGTGCAGGAGGACGCCTGGACCGTCGGGATCACGGGCACGCTCTCGGGCACCTACAACGACCTCTTCCAGGACCCGGCCTCCCTGCTGAACATCGCCTCGTTCGCCGTCGCGGTCTTCGCGGCCGGGTCGCTGACCTCCCGCGAACTGGAGAACGGCACCGCGCGGCTGGCCTGGACCCAGTCCGTCACCCCGGCCCGCTGGCTCGCCGCCAAACTGGCGGTGCCCGCGCTGTTCATCACCGTGGGCACGGGCCTGCTGGTCGTGCTGTACCGGATGCTGTGGTCCGCCCACGCCAATCTCCTGCTGGCAGGCATCGGACCGCGCGCCCTGTACTTCTCCATCGGCCCGGCCACCGTCGCCGCCCCGCTCCTCGGGCTGGCCATCGGCGCCGTCGCCGGTCTCGCGCTGCGCCGCACCCTGCCCGCCCTGGCCGTCGCGGGTCTCGCGCAGTACGCGGTCAACGCGTTCCGCGCGAACTCCTGGCCCTTCCAGGGCAGTTACCAGCAGCCCGAACTGTCCGTCCGGAGCCGGGCGATCACCTCCACGGGCGCGGAGATCCCCGACCCGGGCTGCTACGACAGCCGCGCCTGCCTGGCCCGGCACGACGTCGTCCGCTTCACCCGCGAGTACCTCCCCTCCCCCGACTACTGGCCCCGCCAGCTCCTGGAGACCGGCGTCCTGCTGGCCGCCACCGCGATCCTGGTCACCGTCGCCTTCGCCGTCCTGAGGAGGAGGTCGACCTCATGAGCGCCCCGACCCTGCACCGCCCCTCCGGCCCGTCCCCGTACCGCCCGCCCCGCCCGTCCCCGTACCGCCCGTCCGGCCTGACCTGGACCGTGCTGCGCCTGCACCGCACGGCCCTGTACGCCTGGGGCGCCGCCCTGCTCATCGCCGCGGCGGCCCTGATCTGGATGCACGCCATCGGCCCCGACGCCCGCACGGCAGCCGACGGCTGCGACGCGGGGGACCCGTTCCCGATGGACTGCGGAATCATCAAGGAGACCGCGGCGGACAAGATCTACGCCTACGGTCTGGCGCTGGTCTCCTCCTGTGTCACGTATCTGATGTACGCGGTCGCGGTCTGGGCGGGTGCCGCGCTGATCGGCCGCGAACTGGAGAACGGCACCGCGCGGCTGGCCTGGACCCAGTCCGTCACCCCGGCCCGCTGGCTGGCCGCCAAGCTCGCCGTCCCGGCGGTCCTGCTGACGGCGGGCACCACACTGGCCGTTCTGCTCGGCGCCTGGGCACGCCGTGCCGGGAACGGGGAACTGTCCGGCGGCTGGTTCATCACGAAGGTCTTCATCTCCTCCGGGCCGGTGGCCGTCGCGTACGCCCTCGCGGGACTCGCCCTCGGGGCGCTGGCGGGCCTGTTCCTGCGCAGGGCCCTGCCCGCCGCCGCGGCCGCCCTCGCCGCGGCATACGTCCTGCACGAGGTGCTGGACAGGTTCCGGATGAGCCTGTGGCCTGCCGAGACGGCCACCGGACGGGCCGCACTCCAGCTCCCGCACGGCACCCTGGTCCTCGAACACGGTGCCGTCACCGGCGACGGCGAGCGGCTGGGCAACAACATGGCCTGCGTCGGAACCGACAGCGCCGCCGCCCTCGGGAAGTGCGTGAAGCGGACGGGGCTGACCGATTTCTGGACGACTTATCAGCCGGAGTCCCATTTCTGGCCTCTCCAGCTCGTGGAGAGCGGCCTGCTGCTGGCCGTCACGGGGCTCGCGGTCGCCGCGGCCTTCGCCCTGCTGCGCCGACGGTATTCGTAACCGGCGGTAGCACCGACGGACGCGCACGCGGCGCGGGCGGGTGTTTACAGGGCTCCCGGACATGCAGACGTCCGGGAGCCTCCCCCAGATATCCCGCACGTCATGTCGTCGTAACCATCGATTCAGGTGACCTTGCGACGCTCAAGGAATGCAGCCCGCCGTGCCCGAGCCTTCTCCCCCGCCGGAGAACGAGTCCTCACCGCCCACGGGGAGTCAGCGTACGCCAGCCAAGCGGAACGGGATCATCCGCATGAGCGCGCTGGTGCCCGCCCTCTCCGACGCGCCGGTCTCGCCTCCGGCACGGAAGAATGGGTCCATGACCCAGCGAAGCGCCCAGGCACCCGTTCAGCACCCGCAGCCCTCCGTCGGCTCCATCGCCGCCCACCGCCCGCACACCGTGGCGGCGAACGTGTCCGACCTGGAGCCCGACCTCGACGCCGACCTCGACGAGTACGAGGACCTGGAGCAGGACGGGATCATGCTGCCGCAAGGCCGCTTCCTGGACCGCGAGCGCAGCTGGCTCGCGTTCAACGAGCGCGTTCTGGAACTCGCGGAGGACCCGAACACGCCCCTCCTGGAGCGCGCCAACTTCCTGGCGATCTTCGCCAGCAACCTGGACGAGTTCTTCATGGTCCGGGTGGCCGGCCTCAAGCGCCGCATCGCCACCGGTGTCGCCACCAAGTCCGCGTCGGGCCTCCAGCCCCGCGAGGTCCTGGAGATGATCTGGGCCCGCTCACGCGAACTCATGGCCCGGCACGCCGCCTGCTACCAGGAGGACGTCGCCCCCGCACTCGCGGAGGAAGGCGTCCACCTGGTCCGCTGGAGCGAGCTGACCGAGAAGGAGCAGGCCCGCCTGTTCACTCTCTTCCGCCACCAGATCTTCCCGGTCCTGACCCCGCTGGCGGTCGACCCCGCGCACCCCTTCCCGTACATCTCGGGACTGTCCCTGAACCTCGCCGTCGTCGTACGGAACCCGGTCAGCGGCCACCGCCACTTCGCGCGCGTCAAGGTCCCGCCGCTGCTCTCCCGCTTCCTGGAGGCCTCCCCGAACCGCTACGTCCCCATCGAGGACGTGATCGCGGCCCACCTGGAGGAGCTCTTCCCCGGCATGGAGGTGCTGGAGCACCACACCTTCCGGCTCACCCGGAACGAGGACCTGGAGGTCGAGGAGGACGACGCCGAGAACCTGCTCCAGGCCCTGGAGAAGGAGCTCATGCGGCGGCGCTTCGGTCCGCCGGTGCGCCTGGAGGTCGAGGAGTCCATCGACCGCTACGTCCTCGACCTGCTCGTACGCGAACTGAAGATCTCCGAGGCCGAGGTGTACCCGCTGCCGGGTCCTCTGGACCTCACCGGCCTCTTCGGCATAGGAGCTCTGGACCGGCCCGAGCTGAAGTACCCCAAGTTCATCGCGGGCACCCACCGCGATCTCGCGGAGGTCGAGTCGGCGTCCCCGCCCGACATCTTCGCCGCGCTGCGTGAACGCGACGTCCTGCTGCACCACCCGTACGACTCCTTCTCCACCTCCGTGCAGGCGTTCCTGGAACAGGCCGCGGCCGACCCGGACGTGCTCGCCATCAAGCAGACGCTCTACCGGACCTCCGGCGACTCGCCGATCGTGGACGCCCTGATAGACGCGGCCGAGTCCGGCAAGCAGGTCCTCGTGCTGGTCGAGATCAAGGCCCGCTTCGACGAGCAGGCCAACATCAAGTGGGCCAGGAAGCTGGAGGAATCCGGCTGCCACGTCGTGTACGGCCTCGTCGGTCTGAAGACCCACTGCAAGCTGTCGCTCGTGGTCCGGCAGGAGGGCGACATCCTGCGCCGCTACTCCCACGTCGGCACCGGCAACTACCACCCGAAGACCGCCCGGCTGTACGAGGACCTCGGACTGCTCACCGCCGATCCCCAGGTCGGCGCGGACCTCTCCGACCTCTTCAACCGGCTCTCGGGCTACTCGCGCCGCGAGACCTACCGCCGTCTGCTCGTCGCACCCAAGTCACTGCGCGACGGGCTGATCGCCCGGATCAACAAGGAAGTTCAGCACCACAAGGCCGGGCGCCCCGCCTTCGTCCGCATCAAGGTCAACTCGATGGTGGACGAGGCACTCATCGACTCGCTGTACCGCGCTTCCCAGGCCGGCGTGCCGGTCGACGTGTGGGTGCGCGGGATATGCGCCGTCCGCCCCGGCGTCGCGGACCTGTCCGAGAACATACGGATCCGCTCCGTCCTCGGCCGCTTCCTGGAGCACTCCCGGGTCTTCACCTTCGGCAACGGAGGCGAGCCCGAGGTGTGGATCGGCAGCGCCGACATGATGCACCGCAACCTCGACCGGCGGATCGAGGCCCTGGTCAGGGTCACCGACCCGGCTCACCGCGCAGCCCTCAACCGGCTGCTGGAGACCGGCATGTCCGACACCACGGCCTCCTGGCACCTCGGCCCCGACGGCGAGTGGATCCGCCACGCGACCGACGCGGAGGGTCAGCCCCTGCGGAACGTCCAGGAGATGCTCATAGACGCCCGGAGGCGCCGGCGTGGCACAGCAGCACCTTGATCCCCCCACCGGCTCCGTGACCGGGGCGGCACCCCTCGGCGAGGGAGACATCCCGATCGGTGACGCCCTGGCGATCTACCTGCGGGCCCAGGCCACGGAATTCCTCCGCTCGCTGCGCCAGCACCGGGAGACCGGTGGCGCGGCGAGCGGAGGAGGCGAGTCCGGCGACGCGGCGCGCTCCCTGCGCCACTCCGCCCGCCGTATCAGCGGCAGCCTGCACACCTTCCGGCCGCTCCTCGACGCGGACTGGTCGGAGGGGATGCGCCCCGAACTGGCCTGGCTCTCGGGCACCCTGGCGCGCGAACACGCCTATGCCGCGCGCCTGGAGCGGCTGATCGGCGCGCTGAACCGGCTGTCCGGCACGGCCGCCCTGCCCGGCCAGACCGGGCGCGCCCCGGCCGCGGCACCCAAGGCCGGCCGCCTCACCGTCGGGGCCGCGAAAGCGGGCGCGCTCCTGGACCGCCAGCTCACGCTCGCCCGTACCCGCGCCCACTCGGCGGCCCTCCAGGCGCTCGGTTCCTCCCGTTTCCACGCCGTCGCCGACAACGTCGCCGTCCTGGCCAGCGAGGTTCCGCTGGCCCCGGCCGCGGACACCGCCGATCTGCGTCCGCTGGCCGCCGCGGCCCAGGACCGGCTGGCCGACGCCGTCAGCGCGCTGCCGCTGGTCGTCGCGGGACACCCCTACAACGCCGAAGCCCTGGTGCACGGCCTCTCCGCCGACACCGCTCCCCAGCCGCAGGACGCGCCCTGGCACCAGGTCCGGCTGCTGCTGCGGCTGCACCGCTACGCCGGTGAGGTGCTGCACGGGGGAGAGTTCCCCGTCGACGTGCGCCTGCTCGGCGCGGGCAAGGCGCTCAACCGGCACCGGGACGCGGCGGAGGCGGCGTCCGCCGCGGCGTCGGCGGCCCGCACCCCGCGCATCGCTCCGGCGACGGCGTACGCGCTCGGTGTGCTGCACGCCGAGCAGCGGCACGAGGTGGAGGCGGCCCGGTTCGCCTTCCAGCAGGCCTGGCAGAAGGAAGCCGTACGCATCCCCTGAGGGAGGCCCCATGGCCGACGACACCATTCACGCGGCGGGCTGCGTCCTGTGGCGCCGCTCCCCGGTCGACTCCGCGCTGGAGATCTGCCTCGTCCACCGGCCCAAGTACGACGACTGGTCGCACCCGAAGGGCAAGCTGAAGCGCGGCGAGGGGTTCCTGACCGGCGCGCTGCGCGAGGTCGAGGAGGAGACGGGCTACGACGCCGTCCCCGGCGCCGTCCTTCCCACGCTCCACTACCTCGTCGACGGACGCCCCAAGGAGGTCCGTTACTGGGCCGGTGAGGCCGCCGCCGGCCGCTTCGCCCCGAACGACGAGGTCGACCGCGTGCTCTGGCTCTCCCCCACCGCCGCACGCCACCGCCTCACCCAGCCGCGCGACCGTGATCTGGTGGATGCCCTGCTGGACGCGCTGCGTCCGGCCTGACGTGTTCCCCTGTATATGAGCGCTGCTCCTGGCGTCCGGCATATGCGGGCACCGTTCCTGGCGTCCGGCGCGGCGCCTCGGCATACGCGGAAACCAGCCCGGGAGCCGACGACGGGCACTCACCGTAGTGAGCGGGCCCTTCGCTGTGGCTCATGAGGAAATCGGGGCGAACGAGCTATGACGGGAACATGGGCACTGCCCGTCACGTCCGCACCCGTTCGATTACCTGGAGTTTCCCTTCCGGCCCCCTCAGCCGGGACACGGCCGTGTCCTCGACGTGAGCGTTCCGTGACCTCACCGCACCGCCGTCAGGGGTTCACCCTGCGTTCACCTTCGACCTTCGGCGCCTTCACCTGATCTGCTTAATTTCGGCCTTACGCGGTGCGAGGGACGCCTTGGTGCGAACCCTTCGCCTCGCTACAGAACGCAGTTCACAGACATCGCACGCCGCCACCTGACGGCGGCTCCTGGAAGGAACTCCCGAAGTGAAGCTTCAGCGCATGAACCGGCGTGCCCTCACCCTCGGTGCTCTCGCCGTCTCCGGCGCCCTGGCCCTCACGGCGTGCGGCTCTGACGACACCGGCAACACCAACGGTGGCGGCAGCTCGGCCTCGGCCAGCAACACCGGCGCCATCAAGTGTGACGGCGCCAAGGGCCAGATCCAGGCCTCCGGCTCCTCCGCGCAGAAGAACGCGATCGACGCCTGGGTGAAGGCCTACACGGCGGCCTGCAAGGACGTTCAGATCAACTACAACCCGACGGGCTCGGGCGCCGGTGTCACGGCGTTCACCCAGGGTCAGACCGCGTTCGCCGGTTCGGACTCGGCCCTCAAGCCCGAGGACGCCGCGGCCGCCAAGAAGGCCTGCGCCGGCAACGCCGCGGTCGACCTGCCCATGGTCGGTGGCCCCATCGCGCTCGGCTACAACGTCGACGGTGTCGACAACCTGGTCCTGGACTCCGCGACGATCGCCAAGATCTTCGACGGCAAGATCAAGACCTGGGACGACGCGGCCATCAAGAAGCTGAACCCCGACGCGAAGCTCCCCAGCACCAAGATCCAGGCGTTCCACCGCTCGGACGAGTCCGGCACCACGGACAACTTCACCAAGTACCTCATCGCCACCGCCCCGTCGGACTGGAAGTACTCCGGCGGCAAGGCGTGGCAGGCGAAGGGCGGCCAGTCCGCTCAGGGTTCCTCCGGCCTCGCCCAGCAGGTGAAGCAGACCCCGGGTGCGATCTCGTACTTCGAGCTCTCCTACGCCGCTGACGGCATCAACACCGTCGACCTCAAGACGGACGCCGCCACCCCGGTCAAGGCCACCGTCGAGAACGCCACCAAGGCCATCTCGACCGCCAAGGTCGTCGGCACCGGCAACGACCTGGCCCTGGAGCTCAACTACAAGCCGACCGCCGAGGGCGCCTACCCGCTCACGCTGGTCACCTACGAGATCCTCTGCGAGAAGGGCAACAAGGCCGACACCCTGGCCGCCACCAAGTCCTTCCTGACCTACATCGCGAGCGAGGACGGCCAGAACCAGCTGACCGCCGCCCAGTACGCCCCGATCCCCGCCGAGATCATCACCAAGGTTCGTTCCACCATCTCGAACCTGGGCTGATCCGAGTGTGCGGCCCGCCTCGCCGAGGCGGGCCGCACCGTCCGGTGCACCGCCGCCTGGAGCCGCCACTCGATCCGGCTCCGCAGACCGGAGACTCATGATGGACATAACGACACACAACACCGAAGCGCCTCCCCCCACCCCACGATCTTCGGGTGCCTCGCGGAAGCGCGCCGTCCGCGGCGCCACCCGCCCCGGCGACCGCGTGTTCCTCGCGCTCTCCCGCGGTTCCGGCATCCTCCTCCTGGTGATCATGGCCGCCATCGCGGTCTTCCTCACCTATCGCGCGTCCCTTGCGCTCAGCAAGAACGAGGGCAACTTCCTCACGACGTTCGAGTGGAACACCAACACCATTCCGCCGGTCTTCGGCATCGCGGTGCTGGCCTTCGGCACGGTGGTCTCCGCGATCATCGCCATGGCCCTCGCGGTCCCGGTCGCCGTCGGAATCGCGCTGTTCATCACGCACTACGCGCCGCGCAAGCTCGGCGGACCCATCGCGTACGTGATCGACCTGCTCGCCGCCGTCCCGTCCATCGTGTACGGCCTCTGGGGCGCCATCGTCCTCGTACCGCACCTGAACGGCCTGTTCGGCTGGCTCGACCACTACTTCGGCTGGACCGGCATCTTCGCCTGGCAGGGCGGAGCGCCCCGCTCGATGCTCACCGTCGGCCTCCTGCTCGCGATCATGATCCTTCCGATCGTCACCAACGTGAGCCGTGAGGTCTTCCGCCAGGCGCCGCAGATGCACCAGGAAGCCGCGCTGGCCCTCGGCGCCACGCGCTGGGAGGTCATCCGCATGTCGGTGCTGCCCTTCGGCCGCTCCGGCGTGATCTCCGCCTCGATGCTCGGCCTCGGCCGCGCGCTCGGCGAGACGATGGCCGTCGCCACCGTGCTCTCCCCGAGCTTCGACATCCAGGCCAGCCTGCTCGACCCGGGCGGCGGCACGTTCGCGCAGAACATCGCGAGCAAGTTCAACGAGGCCACCGTGTTCGGCCAGGACGCCCTGATCGCCTCGGGTCTCGTCCTGTTCATCATCACGCTGCTGGTCAACGGCGCGGCGCGCTACATCATCAACCGCCGCAAGGAGTACTCGGGGGCCAACGCATGAGCAACGCACCCGTCACCCGGAAGCACGCCAGCACGCTGCGCGGCAACACCCTCCCCAAGTGGTCCTCCTGGGCCATCGCCGCGGGAGCCGTCGCCGTGGCCGTGGGCATCGGCCTGGGCGCCGGCCTGGACAGCAAGGTCCAGTGGGGCCTGATCGCCGCGATCCTCTTCGTCCTCGGTACGTTCGTCGTCGCCGCACGCGTCGAGGGCCGCCGCCAGGCCAAGGACCGCGTCGCCACCACCCTGGTGTGGACCTGCTTCGTCGTCGCCGTCATCCCGCTGGCCTCCCTGATCTGGGAGACCATCGAGCGTGGCGCGAAGGCTTTCGACATGTACTTCCTGACCCACTCCATGGGTGTCGTCGCCGACAACGAGCCCGGTGGCGGTATCTACCACGCGCTCCTCGGCACCCTGGAGCAGGTGGGCATCGCGACCCTGATCGCCGTGCCGATCGGTGTGCTCACCGCGATCTACCTCGTCGAGTACGGACGCGGCAAGCTCGCCGGCGCGGTCACCTTCTTCGTCGACGTCATGACGGGCATCCCGTCGATCGTCGCCGGCCTGTTCGTTCTCAGCTTCTGGATCCTCATCCTGGGTATGGGCTACTCCGGCTTCGCCGGCGCGATGGCCCTGGCGATCCTGATGATGCCCGTGGTGGTCCGCTCCACCGAGGAGATGCTCAAGCTCGTCCCGAACGAGCTGCGCGAGGCCTCCCTCGCGCTCGGCATCCCGAAGTGGCGCACCATCATCAAGGTGGTTCTGCCGACGTCCATCGGCGGTATCACCACGGGTGTGATGCTCGCGGTCGCGCGTATCGCCGGCGAGACCGCTCCCGTGCTGCTGTTGGTGTGGGGTACGAACTTCATCAACAACAACCCGTTCGACGGCCCGCAGGCCTCGCTCCCGCTGTACATCTACCGCCAGTACAGCGCCGGAACCGATGCGGCCACCGACCGGGCGTGGGCCGCAGCACTGGTCCTCATCCTCTTCGTCATGATTCTCAACATGGGGGCGCGCGCCATCGCACGCTGGAAGGCTCCCAAGACGGGCCGCTGACGCGGCCGATCAGCGACCCGATCCTTTCGAAAGAAGCAGTGACTGACATGGCCAAGCGAATCGACGTAAGCGGTCTGACCGCCTACTACAGCGCCCACAAGGCGATCGAAGACATCTCCATGACGGTCGAGCCCCGCTCCGTGACGGCCTTCATCGGCCCCTCCGGCTGCGGCAAGTCGACCTTCCTGCGCACCCTGAACCGCATGCACGAGGTCACCCCCGGTGGCCGCGTCGAGGGCAAGGTGCTCCTGGACGACGAGGACCTGTACGGCACCGGCATAGACCCGGTCGCCGTGCGCCGCACCATCGGCATGGTCTTCCAGCGCCCCAACCCCTTCCCCACCATGTCGATCTTCGACAACGTGGCGGCGGGCCTGAAGCTGAACGGCAGCTACAAGAAGTCCGAGCTCGCCGACGTCGTGGAGCGCTCCCTCAAGGGCGCGAACCTCTGGAACGAGGTCAAGGACCGGCTGAACAAGCCCGGGTCCGGCCTCTCCGGCGGTCAGCAGCAGCGTCTGTGCATCGCGCGGGCGATCGCGGTGGAGCCGCAGGTCCTTCTCATGGACGAGCCCTGCTCGGCCCTGGACCCGATCTCCACCCTCGCCATCGAGGACCTGATCGGTGAGCTGAAGGAGCGCTTCACGATCGTCATCGTGACGCACAACATGCAGCAGGCCGCGCGCGTCTCCGACCGGACCGCCTTCTTCAACCTCTCCGCGGTGGGCCAGCCCGGCCGCCTGATCGAGATCGACGACACGGAGCGCATCTTCTCCAACCCGTCCGTCCAGGCCACGGAGGACTACATCTCCGGTCGCTTCGGCTGACCGGACCGCCTCCCGGAACCCCTCGCGGTGCTGCATGGCGGTGCCACCGCGAGGACGAGAAGGGCCCGCCCCTGGCTCCCAGGGGCGGGCCCGTTCGTTTTCCCTTCCGAGGGCCGCTTCCGAGGGCCCGTTCGTCTTCCCGCACTGAGCCTGGCGTTGGACACCCCGGCCGCTGATCTTCGGCCCGTCCGGCGTTCGAGGACGAGGCCGTTCAGACCGACACGGGGGTCCGGGGGCGGCAGCCCCCAGGTACGGGACGGGTAGCGGTGGGAGGGGGCGAAGTCCCCGAGGCCGGACCACGACGGACCTGCTCCCACGCGAACTCCCGAGGCCGGACCACGACGGGCCGCGCCCACACGAACCCCCGGGCCCCGGAAACGCAAAAGGCCGGCCCCGAAGGACCGGCCCGCGCTCTGCCGGACACCCCAGCAGCGATCACGTCCTACAGGAACGCCAGGTTCACGACCCAGAAGGCGCACGCCGCCACGATCGCCGCGGCCGGCATGGTGATGAACCAGCCGAGGACGATGTTCTTGGCGACACCCCACCGCACGGCGTTCACCCGCTTCGTCGCCCCGACACCCATGATCGCCGAGGTGATGACATGGGTCGTGGAGATCGGCGCCTTGAAGAGGTAGGCCGACACGAACATGATCGACGCACCGGTCGTCTCGGCGGCGAAGCCCTGCGGCGGATCGAGCTCGATGATCTTCCGCCCGAGCGTCCGCATGATGCGCCAGCCACCCGCGTACGTCCCCAGCGACAGCATCGCCGCGCAGACGATCTTCACCCAGACCGGGATCGGGTCGTTCGGCCCCTGTTCGCCGGCGATGACCAGCGCCATCACCACGATGCCCATCGTCTTCTGGGCGTCCTGGAGACCGTGCCCGAGCGCCATCCCGGCCGCGGACACCGTCTGCGCGATACGGAAACCGCGCTTGGTCTTGTGCGGGTTGGACCGCCGGAAGATCCACATGATCGCGGTCATCACGAGATAGCCGACGAGCAGACCGACGACCGGCGACAGGAACATCGGGATGATGACCTTGTCGAGCAGCCCGCTCCAGTAGACCGCCGTGCCACCGGCCAGCGCCGCGCCGACCATGCCGCCGAACAGGGCGTGCGAGGACGAGGACGGAAGACCGAAGTACCAGGTGATCAGGTTCCAGGTGATCGCGCCGACGAGCGCCGCGAAGAGGATGCCCATCCCCTTCGAGCCCTCGGGCGTCTGGATCAGCCCCTCACTGACGGTCTTGGCGACCCCGCTGCCGAGGAACGCGCCGGCGAGGTTCATCACCGCGGCCATGGCGAGCGCGGCCCGCGGCGTCAGGGCACGCGTGGACACGGAAGTGGCGATGGCGTTCGCCGAGTCGTGGAAGCCGTTCGTGTACGTGAATCCGAGCGCGACCCCGATGGTCACGATCAAAGCGAAGGTGTCCATGAACGGGTCAGGACTCCTTGACGGCGATGGTCTCCACCGTGTTCGCCACATGCTCGAACGCGTCGGCCGCTTCCTCCAGCACGTCCACGATCTGCTTGAGCTTCAGCACCTCCATGGCGTCGTACTTGCCGTTGAAGAGGTGGGCGAGCAGCTTGCGGTGGATCTGGTCGGCCTGGTTCTCCAGACGGTTGACCTCGATCCAGTACTCGGTGAGGTTGTCCATGGTCCGCAGGTTCGGCATGGCCTCGGCGGTGAGCTCCGCGGCCCGCGCCAGCACCTCGATCTGCTGCTCGACGCCCTTGGGCAGTTCCTCGACCTGGTACAGGACGACCAGATCGACGGCCTCCTCCATGAAGTCCATGATGTCGTCGAGGGACGAGGCGAGGTTGTAGATGTCCTCGCGGTCGAACGGCGTGATGAAGGAGGAGTTCAGCTGGTGGAAGATCGCGTGTGTCGCGTCGTCACCGGCGTGCTCCGCGGCCCGCATACGCTCTGCGATCTCGGCCCGAGCGGAAGTGTCCGCCCCGAGCAGTTCCATCAGGAGTTTCGAGCCCGTGACGATGTTGTCCGCGGATGCGGAGAACATGTCGTAGAAGCTCGTCTCCCTGGGGGTCAGACGAAAGCGCACGTTGGGGTCCTCGGGGTGCTTCGATTCGGTCAGGCTGATGCTAGGCGCATCATCCGGCCACGGCTAATGGGCCGCCACCCAGTGTCGCCCATCAGCCACGGTGATCGGCACGGGGTCCGGTACCGGTGCCGGGCAAGGGCTCCTTACCCAGCAAAGTTCGGTACGATATACCCACCAGGGGTATATGTAAGTGGCGTTTCAGACAGGATCGCCGATCGGATCCAGCAGGAGGACGCGATGACGACCACCGAGGCCGGCGCGACGACGCCCTCCGGCGACGCGCAGAAGATCGTGACCGACCACGACCGCGGTATCCACGGCTACCACCAGCAGAAGGACGAGCACCTGAAGCGGCTGCGCCGCATCGAGGGGCAGATCCGCGGCCTGCAGCGGATGGTCGACGAGGACGTCTACTGCATCGACATACTTACCCAGGTGTCCGCCTCCACCAAGGCGCTCCAGTCCTTCGCCCTCCAGCTCCTGGAGGAGCACCTGCGTCACTGCGTGGCGGACGCGGCCCTCAAGGGCGGCGACGAGATCGACGCGAAGGTCGAGGAAGCGACGAAGGCGATCGGCCGCCTGCTGCGCACCTGAGCCGCCCGCCGGCAGCGCAAACCACGAGAAGCACGCGAAACGTGAGAGATACGACGCATGTGACATCCGCGACGCGCGCGCCTCGGCCACCGGACGGGGCCGCATGGGGGCCGGAAAGGACTAGTCCTCCACGCCTCGCTGCCCGGGAGCGCGTTCTTCGGCCACTTTCAGCACCGCGTCGATGCTCTCCAGGCTGAGGCGGTCCTCGTGCGCCGCCGAGGCCGCGATGATCAGCTCGGCGCACAGGTCGATCTCGGCGAGGGCCACGTGGTCCTGAACTGCCGCACCGCCGACCGGAGCCACGCGCATCACCTCTTCCTGCCGTAACCGACTTCCTAGAGTAGGGAGCGGCCTACACACCGCGCATGGCACGGAAGGGCCATTTCCAGCCCTCCTCTGAAGCTACGGCTCCGGATGCTCTTGCCCATCTCTCCGGAAGCCACTACTCCGCGATCTTCCCGGCGTAGATGTCCGAGGAATCCGGGAGCCGTACGACGGCGGGGCTGCCGAAGTCGTACAGCAGGAGCGTCGAGGCGACCGCGACGGTGCCCGTCCGCTGTCCGTTGACGAAGCTGAACCGGTGCCGGACCTTGCGCAGCCGCCCCTCGTCGTCGAGGTAGGCGTCGAACGGGACCTCGGTGGTGGCGAACCCCTTCGCCGCCGCCCTCAGCGCCGGCCGCTGCCCCGCCGAGGCGTCCCGCGCGGCGGTGCCGAGGTCGGCGGTCCCTCGGTAGTGCCGGACGGAGATCCCGGCGACCTCGGTCTTCCCCACGTAGGTCACCGACCGCGCGCCGCGCAGCAGTTCGGCCGCGGCGTACGGGTCGGTGGCGCCACCCGTGACCAGGTTGCCGTCCGTGAGACCGGCCGTCTCCACGCGCACCCATTTGTCGGCGGGCACCCCGGCGCCCCGGTTCTTCATGAACAGAGCGCCCGGGGAGAGAAGTTCGGTGATCGGACGGTGCTCGGCGGCTCCCGCGGGGTCCTGCGGCAGCAGCACCTTCAGCCGCCCGGTCTGCTTCCTGAAGTCGTACACACCCTGCCCGCGGATGGTGACCCGGGTCCCGCCGGTGGCCATCTCCATCGACGTGCTGGCCTTCGCGCTGCCGGCGCGCTCCAGGACGGCCACCGCCTGGCGCAGCGTCCCGGCCGTGTCCGGCCCGGCGCGGACGTCCTCCGCGGCCACCCCGCCGCCCGAGCACCCGGTGCCGCAGACGATCAGCCCCGTCGCGACGAACGCGACCAGGACCGCCGCCCGTTCCTGCTGCTGCGCCACCATCGTCCACCGACCCCCAGCCGGTCCGTCCCGGGCCTTCCCGTCGTTCCGGTTAACGACAGGTGAGGGCACCCGTCACGCGGCAGGAGTCCGTTCACCGGGCTTGGGTAACGTTGGGCGTGTGGAGCATCTGGATGAGACGGACCCTCTCCCCGGCCACCGGACAACCACGGTCGAGCAAGGCCCCTTCTGCCTGGCCCGCTGCACCTGCGGCTGGCGAGGACCGGCCCGCCGCGCCAGGAGCCAGGCCCGCACGGACGCGGCGACCCACGCCCTGGCGATGACCTCCTGAAACGGTCCGCCGCACCAGCCTTCTCTCGCCCCTCCACCCCTGCCCGACCCGTACCCGGGGCTCCGCGCCCCACCCCCCGCCGTCTTCGCCCGGAAACCGGCGTGCTGG
This sequence comes from Streptomyces sp. NBC_00659, assembly GCF_036226925.1. Classification (NCBI taxonomy): domain Bacteria; kingdom Bacillati; phylum Actinomycetota; class Actinomycetes; order Kitasatosporales; family Streptomycetaceae; genus Streptomyces; species Streptomyces sp. NBC_00659. The sequence goes on from NZ_CP109031.1 coordinate 4,648,973, forward strand.
GATGCCGAGTGCTGTAGCCGTTCTGCGACACAGCCGCGCGGAACCCCGGGGCCCGGGGACCCGTCTCGTTCCACGGAACCCACGGGAGGCACACATGCAACGGCGTTCGTTCATCGGCGGAGCCACCGCCGTCCTCGCGGCGGCGACGACGTCCGCCTGCAACGGCAGCGACCAGGGCGGCGCGGGCGCCGACGGCAAGGCCGGGAGCACGAGCGCCACGAGCACCGCCGCCGAGAGCACCGGCATCCGCACGGAGACCGCGGCGAACCGCGCGTCCGCCAACTGGACCGCGCTGTCCCACCAGCTCGACGGCGCCCTGATCCGCCCCGGCGACCGGAGCTGGCCCGCCGCCCACCAGCTCTACAACACGCGCTTCGACAATCTGAAGCCCGCCGCCGTCGCCTATGTCGCGCACGCCGACGACATCCGCACCACCATGGACTACGCCCGCGCCCACGGTGTGAAGGTCTCGATCCGCAACGGCGGCCACTCCTACGCGGGTTGGTCCTCCGGCGACGGCCGCCTGATCATCGACGTCTCCAAGCTGAACAAGATCCGCGCGTCCGCGAACGAGGCGGTCGTCGGCGCCGGTTCCAAGCTGATCGACGTCTACCGCGCGCTGGCCGCCAAGGGCGTCACCATCCCCGCAGGCTCCTGCCCCACCGTGGGCGTCTCCGGACTGACCCTGGGCGGCGGCCACGGCGTCGTGTCACGGGCGTACGGACTGACCTGCGACAGCCTCACCCAGGCGACGCTGATCACCGCCGACGGCAAGCAGCTCACCGCGAACGCGACCGAGAACAAGGACCTCTTCTGGGCGCTGCGCGGCGCCGGAAACGGCAACTTCGGCGTCGTCACCGAGCTCCGCTTCAGGACGCATCCCGCGCCGCAGGGCGTCTCGGCGTACATGACCTGGCCGTGGGCCAAGGCCGCCGCGGTGGTGAAGGCCTGGCAGGAGTGGGGCCCGAGCCAGCCGGACGAGATCTGGTCGTCCTGCCACCTGTCCAACGCGGCCGGCGGCACACCCACCGTCTCCATAGCCGCCTTCTCCCTCGGCACCTACGGCGAACTCCAGAACGCGGTGGACCGGCTGGCGGACCGGATCGGCTCCCCCGCGCGCAGCGTCTCCCTCAAGAGGCGTTCGTACGAGGAGTCGATGGAGGTGTACGCGGGCTGCTCGTCGTTCTCGGCCGACGCCCAGTGCCACCTGCCGGGGTCGACGCCGGGCCGCAGCCCGCAGGGCGCCCTCGGCCGCGAGACGTATGCGGCCCGTTCGGACTTCTTCGACCGGTCGATCTCGGCGGCCGGTGTCCAGACGCTCCTGAACCAGATCTCCGCCGTCCGCGGCGGCGCGGGCAGCATCGCGCTCACCGCGCTCGGCGGCGCCGTCAACCGCGTCGCGCCCACGTCCACGGCGTTCGTGCACCGCCGCTCGCGCATGCTCGCCCAGTACATCGTCTCCTGGCGGGCGGGCACCTCCGGCACCACCGCCCAGTCCTGGCTGACCGGCGCCCACAACGCGATGGCCCGGTACGCCTCGGGCGCGGCCTACCAGAACTACACCGACGCGACCCTGACCGACTGGCGCAAGGCCTACTACGGTGACGCGGCCACCCGCCTGACGGCCCTGAAGCGCCAGTACGACCCGCACCGCTTCTTCTCCTTCCCCCAGGCCCTGTGAGGGTGACCGGGGGTGCCGTGCGGGCGCCGTGACCGGTCCCGGGAGTTACGCGGCGAGGTCGCGTTCCTCGGTGTGTTCGGTGCGCGCCCCCGGGATCAGGGCCTCCTGCCCGGCGGGTGCGGTGCCGCGCGCCCGGATCAGCCGGCCCGCGCGCGGAGCCCTCTCCACGGCCTTCATGACCGGGGTCAGCAGGGCCGTGGCGAGGGGCGACAGCAGCAGGACGACGGCTGTGCCGAGGGCGAATCCACCGATGACGTCCGTCGGGTAGTGCGCGCCCATGAAGACCCGGCAGAACCCTTCGAGCAGCGCCAGCGCGATCCCGGCGAGTCCGAACTTCCGGTGGACGACGAAGAGTCCGACGCCCACCGCCATGGTGATCGTCGCGTGGTCGCTGACGAAGGAGAAGCCGGTCCTGCCGCCCACGAGGACGTCCAGGCCCGTGTGGTCCACGGAGGGGCGCGGACGCTCCACGAAACCTCTTATCGGGACGTTCACCAGGAGCGCGATCCCGGCCGCGAGCGGTGCCCAGACGAGTGCGGCCATGGTCGCCGCCGCGTCGTCTCCGCCCCGCCGCCGCACGGACGACCAGCACCACAGGACCAGCAGGACCATCGCGAGCAGCAGACCCCACTCGCCGACGGATTCCATGACCCGGTCGAGCCAGTGCGGCGCGTGCTCGGCCAGGCCATTGATGTCGTAGAGCAGGTCGACGTCGGGGTTCGAACCGGATTCGGCGAGTTGCGCCATGGCGCTGCGGCCCCTTCGTCGTCTTTCCCGCGACCGCGCCCTCGCGCGCCGCTCGATCCACCCCCGTGGTTGTAGATCAGTTCTCTACGTCAAAAGGAACGCACGGTCCCCTCTCATACGTTCCACCCTCCACCGAATGATCACGCACACGTTATCGAAGAGAGATATCGCCGCAGATCAGAGGGTGGATTCATACCGAAGTGGGCAATGCTTTCGCGCCATCTTCCGTCACCCGGGTGGCCCCGAAGTAGTCGGGCGTGTCGATGGGGTCGAACCGGATGACGGCACCGGACCGGGGGGCGTCGATCATGTATCCGCCGCCCACATAGATACCCACGTGCCGGATGGCGCGGGAGTTGGTGAGGTCGTCCGAGAAGAAGACCAGGTCCCCCGGCAGCAGTTCCTCCCGCTTGGGGTGCGGCCCCGCGTTGTACTGGTCGTTGGCCACCCGCGGCAGGCTCACCCCGACACTGTCGTACGAGGCCTTGGTCAGACCCGAGCAGTCGAACCGTCCGCCCTGGTCAGCCGTGCCGTTGCCGCCCCACAGGTAGGGTGTGCCGAGCTTCTTCTGCGCGTACGTGATGGCCGCCGCGGCCTGCTTCGAGGGGTCCACGCGGGTCACCGGGGCCGCGAAGCTCTTCGCCAGCGTGGTGATCGTCTTCACGTAGTTCCGGGTCTCCGCGTACGGCGGCACACCCCGGTACTTGATGACCGCGTAGGCGCCCGCGTTGTAGGCGGCGAGCATGTTCTCCGTGGGGTTTCCCGGAGCGTTCTTCACATAGGACGCGAGCTCGCAGTCGTACGAGGCGGCCGACGGAATCGCGTCATTCGGGTTCCATACGTCGCGGACGCCGTCCCCGTCGCCGTCGACCCCGTGTGTGGCCCAGGTCCCCGGAATGAATTGCGCTATCCCCTGCGCCTGTGCCGGACTCTTCGCGTTCGGATTGAATCCGCTCTCCTGATAGAGCTGGGCGGCGAGCAGGGCGGGATTGATCGCGGGGCAGAGGTTGCCCCACTTCTGTACGAGGCTCTGGTACGCGGCGGGTACGGCGCCCTTGGCGAGCCCGACCGAACCGCCGCCGATGCCGCCCGCGAGGTTCCCGGCGACCAGGTAGACCCCGACGACGAGCACCATCACGAAGCCCATCCCCGCGCCCACGGCCGCGGTCGCCACGATCCAGGCCTTACGCACCGTCAACCACCCCTCGCCGCACAGGAGTCCGCCGCGGCCAGTGTAGAGGCGGGCTCCTGTGCGAGGGGTTGTCGCGCGCGGGGACGGAGCGGGATGTCCCTGCGCAGAGGTGCTATCCGGCCAGGGCGGCCACGCGGTAGAGCTCCTCGGCCTCGGTGCCGAACACGGCGCTGTACGAGACGTCGTCCGTGTCCCCGCCCTGTTCGTGGCCGCCGATGACGCCGACGACCGCCCCGTCCCCGTTCACCCAGGGACTGCCGCTGGTCCCGCCGGCGAAGTCGGGGCAGGCGACGCGCTGCTGCGTACGGCTCTGCGCGCCGGGCTTGTCGGTGCAGGTGATGGGGGTGTCGAGGGAGCCGGGGTATCCGGTGACGGTGACGGCGGTGGCCCCGGTGGCGCGGTGCGCGGCGAAGGCGTTCCCGCCGCCGACGACGTCCTCGACCTCCTCGCCGTCGCGGGTGCCGAGGACGGCGAAGGCGACGTCGCTGTCCTCGTCCTGGTCCTGCCTCCACCCCTCGGGGAGGAACACGCCCTGGACGTCCCAGAACCCGTACGGCGCCCTGCCGTCCCGGTAGCCGGGCGCGAAGGACAGTTCCGCCTCGCCGTCCAGACAGTGGGCGGCCGTGAGGAGGAGGTCCCGCCCCTCGCTGTGCACGACGGAGGCGGTGCAGAAGTGTCCGCCGGCGCCACCGCTCGCGGCGCTCCCGTGGAACAGCGCGCCCACCCGGACGCTCCGGCTGTTCTCGGCGGCCCGGACGGTCACGCCGAACGGCCCTGGGCCGTCGTCCGCCGCGGCGATGGAGGAGGACGTCACCGCCAGCAGCACGAGGGCCGCACCGAGAAGGGCGGACCGCCGGATTCCCGGGAGACGGGTGATGCGGATGCTCTTCATCGCCATCTTCATCGCCCCTCACCTTGCCGTAAGCGGGTGAGACAAACCTCGGACCAGTCCGAGTATCACCTGTGAACGCCGACCCCGCCCGGCCACCCGCGCCCGGCCGGACCCACCGGCCCCGACCTGCCCCGGAGTCACCGGGCGCCGCTTCAGTCCTGTGCTCCCCCGGAGTGGCGGCACTCCGCCCACAGCAGCTTCCCGCCCCGCGACACCCCCAGCTCGCGCAGCACGGAGACCCCCCACGCGTCGGCGCAGGCCCGTACGAGGTGCAGCCCCCGGCCGTGTTCGTCGTTGTGCGTGGGCGGGCCGCCGGAGGGCCCCTCCCGGAATCCCGACGGGACGACCGGGTCCGAGTCCCAGACGGCGACCCGCAGCCGGTCCGGTTCCGCCGAGAGAACGCGCAGGGCGTACGGACCGGGCGCGTGCAGATGGGCGTTGGTCAGCAGTTCGGAGGCCAACAGCTCGGCGGTCGGCGCCAGTTCGGTGAGCCCGCGGGCCGCGAGCACGGCACGCAGGGTGGCACGGGCGATCCCCGGGGAGCGGGGATCGTGCGGGAGTTGGAGGGTGTAGGACCAGGGCGGGGATACGGTGGCCATGAAAGTCTCCGATCACGGAGGGGAGTTGACTGGTCTCGCGTCGCTACAGTGCCCAGTGACCGCGGCCGCTCCGTCGAGCGGGGTACTTCTGGGCGGGGTCCCAGCAATAAGGTAGCGGCACGAATAAAAGGTCTTACACGGTTTCTGTGAAAGTGATGATCTATCACCCGAGTGGGTGACCTGCTGCGCGAGGAAGGCGGGCCTGACCCGTGAGAAGCAACCCGACGGGTCGTCAACTCCGATTGGGTGCCGAGCTGCGCAAGCTCCGGGAGCGCGCGGGTCTGACCTCCACCCAGGCTGGAAGGCTGCTCGGCGTCCAGCAGAACCAGATCAGCAACGTGGAGGCCGGACGCGCGGGGGTGAGCCCCGAACGGGTACGCACCCTGGCCTGCCACTACGACTGCGGGGACAAGGCTCTCGTCGACGCGCTCAGCCACATGGCGACCGAGCGCGTCCGCGGCTGGTGGGAGGAGTATCGCGAGATCCTGCCGGCCGGGCTGATCGACCTGGCCGAGATGGAACATCACGCCACCCGCCTGACGGCTGCGGTCACCGCTCACGTCCCCGGGCTGCTCCAGATCCACGACCACGCCCGCGAGGTCTTCCGCCAGGTCGTACCGGAGCTCTCGCCCCCCGACGTCGAGCACCGGCTGTCGTTCCGGATCAAGCGTCAGACCGTCCTCTTCAAGGACTCCCCCACGGCATACCGGGCCGTCATCCACGAAGCCGCCCTGCGCATGCGGTTCGGCGGCCCCTCCGTCACACGGAAGCAGCTCCGGCACATCCTCGACATGAGCGAGCGCGCGCACGTCACGGTCCGGGTCATCCCGTTCTCCGCCGGCGCCTACCCCGGGTCCGGACAGTCGATCCTGTACGCCCACGGAGCGGTCCCCCAGCTCGACACGGTGCACCTCGACCAGTCGCACGGCTCGGCGCTGCTCGACTCCGAGGCCCAGCTCGACAAGTACCGCGTACTGCTCGACCGCATGGAGGCGACCGCCCTCCCGCCCGAGGAGTCGCAGACGTTCATCCGCAACATCCTCAAGGACCTGTGAATGGAGTCCGCGATGCTCACGCCCACCTGGCAGAAGTCCTCGTACTGCGGCGAGGGAGAAGCCTGCGTCCACGTGGCCGGAGAGCGCGCATCCGGCGCGATCCGTCTCACCGAATCCGGCGACCCGAGCGGAGCGATACTCACCGCCGCGCCCGCGGCCTTCCGCTCTCTTCTGGGTGCTCTCAAGGAGGAACGCCCCCGTGGCTGACATCCCCTCGGACCTCGACTGGGTGCGCGCCGCCCCGGAGGACGCGACCGGTCCCGGCCCCTGGATCGAAATCGCCTTCGGCGAGGACGACTTGGTCTACATCCGGGAGACTGGTGACCCGGAGAACGTCGTCACCACCACCCGCAGGAAGTGGGACGCGTTCGTCCTGGGGGTCCAGGCGGGCGAGTTCGACCACTTCGTCGAGGGCCTGGAGGACGAACAGCCCCCGGCTCCCGCCGAAGGCCGCTCATAAGGCCATGAGGCCATGAGGCCATGCAGCCATGAGGTCCTGACGTGAGCACGGCTGCCACGGAAGCGCGCGGCGCTCCGCCGAGCGCGGCGCCGCCACCAGTGCAATTCCCCTGAGCAGGCTGTGAGTTGGGTCAAGGGGCCGTCAGCCTCCAGCCATCTGGGAGCCATGGGAAGGTCACGCGCCTGCCGCGTTCAGTAAGGCGGAAGTAAGGCTTCCATAAGCCTCTTGTTGTCGCGTACTCAACAAGGGATGGTCGTCCGCGGGCCGACTCGGCCCACCGCCGGGGACACCGCACCGGCGGCGCACCCGCACCGCCCCTGTCAACCACTCCCAGGAGGCTGTCCGTTGCGCACCACACTCCCCCAGAGACCTTCCCCCGCCCGCGGCACCTGGCGCCGGACCGGCGCGGCCGTCATCGGCGTCGCCGCCCTCGTCCTCGCGGGCCTCGGCGCCGCCGGGAACGCGGACGCCCGGACCGGCGCCGCGAAGGTCACCCCCCACGTCAGCTGGACCAGGGCGTGCGCGACGCCCACCAGGGCCGACGTCGCCGCCTGCAACGCCAAACGGGTCACCGGCGGTGTCACCGAGTACATGGCGGAGAAGGCCTTCGCCAAGGGCGTCACCCCCAAGGCCGCCGACGCCTCCACACCGTCCGGCTTCGGACCGACGGACCTCCAGGCCGCGTACGGCCTGACCTCGGCGGCCGCCTCCAACGGCTCCGGCGAGACCATCGCCATCGTCGACGCCTACAACGACCCCAACGCCGAGGCCGACCTCGCGACCTACCGCTCCTACTACGGCCTCAGCGCGTGCACCACCGCCAACGGCTGCTTCAAGAAGGTCAGCCAGACCGGCTCGACCACCTCGCTGCCGTCGAGCGACACCGGATGGGCCGAGGAGATATCCCTCGACCTCGACATGGCGAGCGCCGTCTGCCCGAAGTGCAACATCCTCCTCGTCGAGGCCAAGTCCGCGACCATGGCCAACCTCGGCACGGCCGTCAACGAGGCGGTCACCCTGGGCGCGAAGTACGTCTCCAACAGCTACGGCGGCTCCGAGTCGTCCTCCGACACCTCCTACGACACCTCGTACTTCAAGCACACCGGTGTCGCCATCACCGTCAGCGCGGGCGACTCGGGCTACGGCGCCGAGTACCCGGCCGCCTCGCAGTACGTCACCTCCGTCGGCGGCACCGCGCTGACCAAGGCGACCTCCACCACCCGCGGCTGGACCGAGTCGGTCTGGAAGACCAGCAGCACCGAGGGCACCGGCTCCGGCTGCTCCTCGTACGACACCAAGCCGAGCTGGCAGACCGACACGGGCTGCTCCAAGCGCACCATCTCCGACGTCGCGGCGGTCGCCGACCCGGCCACCGGTGTCGCGGTCTACGACTCGTACGGCATCACCGCGGGCTGGTACACGTTCGGCGGCACCAGCGCCTCCGCGCCCATCATCGCGGGCGTCTACGCCCTCGGCGGCACCCCGTCGAGCGGCTCCTACCCGGCGAAGTTCCCGTACACGAAGGCCGGCACCTCGGCACTCAACGACGTGACCTCGGGCAACAACGGCACCTGCACCACCAGCTACCTCTGCACCGCGACCACGGGCTACGACGGCCCGACCGGCTGGGGCACCCCGGAGGGTGTCACCGCCTTCACCGGCTGACCTCCGGAGTGTGGGCGGCCGCCGGGAGACGTGGGGTTCCCCGGCACCACCCCGCGAACGGGCCGCGGCAACCAGCCGCGGCCCGTTCCGCGTGCCCGCCCCGCTCACGTCCTCTTCTCACCGGCCCGCCGTACCGCGTCCACCCGGCACGGACCCGGCGACCCGGGGAACACCGGCGCGACGCACCGTCAGAAGCCTTCCGGCGCAGCCGCATCCGTTCGAATTCACCCCGCGCGCGAACCGTAGAGGAACCGCGGAAGGGGACAACGACGGAACCACGTGCCAGGTTCCGCTTCCACTTCATTGCCCGGCGTGACCACCCGTGATACACAGAGTGACGATATGACTCTTCGTACACCGCCGTACGCCTCCCGCGAGGGTCCCGCGTACGCCGGTGCCAAGGATTTCGCACGAATCCCGCCATCCAATGACGTCAAGTCGACATACGAAGGCGTCATTGTCGGCGACAATGGGCCCGACCCCTGCGCACAGTGGCAGGGGGTGCAGAACTACCCACTAGGGGCGGTGACTTACATGCTTTTCGCAGCCGACAAGGGCGACATCAACACAATCATCGGTGGAATCGCCCCGGACTGGGGCCCCTTCGGCAGCCTGGGCAACGAAGCCAAGGTGATGGTCGAGGTGGTGATGGCGGTCGCCATCCTGCTCTGCCTCGGCATCGCGATCTGGGGTGCGGCCAAACAGCGCATCGGCGCCACCGCGCTCAGAGACACCTTCAGCGCCGAACAGGGCAAGGGGCTCATCATCGCCGGGCTCACGGGGGTCTTCATCATCGGATCCCTCGGCACGCTCTTCACCATCGTGTACGGCATGGCCGTGTAGCCCGGCCGGGCCGCGCCACACCCGGCGCGCCGCCAGTACCCGGCCGGGCGCGCCCGGATTCTCGCTCCTCCGATCCATCCGTCCGTCCGTCGTGCCCACCGCCTGAGGTTGCAACTCCCTGATGTCCAGTCACCACACCGCGCCCGCAAGGGAACCAGCACGGCTACCGTCGTACTACGTGGTTCAGCGAGAGATTGAGGGGGCGTACGCGGCATGAGTCTCGGTGACGAACCCGGGTACGGCGACGGCCCGCGCGGCGAGGACGGGGGGTACGGCGGCTCCGGCCAGACCCGCACCCGCCTGCCCGACCGTCCGGGCGACGTCTACGGTGGCGCGCGGCGCGGACGCGGATCCTCCTCGCGGAGCCTGGTCACGGTCGTCGGCGTCGTCGTCCTGCTCATCGCCGCCATCGCCTTCGCGAACCGCGGGGACGACGCGGCCTCGCCCGGCGACAGCAGCGGTGACAAGGCGAAGACATCCCCCACGGCGGCCTCCGGCCACCCCCCGGTGACCTCGAAAACGGCCGGCATCCCATCGGGCTTCGCCCACACGGCCGAGGGAGCACAGAGCGCTGCCGCGAACTACGGGGTCGCGCTGGGCTCCACCGGCATGTTCAACGCCGACCAGCGGCACGCGATCGTCGACGCCGTGTACACGCCCGAGGTGGCAGCCGCACGGCAGCCCGACCTGGACTCGGCCTACACGAGCGAGACGTTCCTGACGAACATCGGCCTGGACAAGAACGGCGCCGCGCCGGCCGGCCAGACCTTCATCTCGCGCATCATCCCGGTCGGCACCAAGATCAAGGCTTCCAGCACGGACGGCGCCACGGTCGAGCTCTGGTACACCTCGCTCTTCGGCCTGTCCGGCGACAGCTCCACCAACCCTGTGTCGGAGAGCTGGTACACGACGACCTACCAGCTGAAGTGGATCAACGGAGACTGGAAGGTCACCGACTTCACTCAGAAGGACGGGCCCGTCCCGGTGGGGCGGGACCAGAAGGCCTCCACCGCGGACGACATGACCAAGGCCGTCGAGGAGTACGGAGGGTTCACGTATGCCCGCTAACAAGCCGCGCCGTATCCTCTCGCTCGCCGCCACGGTGGCAGCGATGCAGTCGGCTGCCGTCCTGCTGGCCACCAAGGCGGTCGCCGCCCCCAGCCCGACTCCCAGCCGCAACCCTTGTGAACTTGTCCGTGGCCCTGCCAAAAAGTACTGCGAAAGCGGCACCAAGGGATCCGGCAAGTCAGGTCTCACCACCGACCCCGGTGTCGGGTCCACGCTGGACCCCCTGTCCTCCCTGGCCAACGGCTGCGCCGACGCCGCCTCCTGGACCATCGACAAACTCTCCGCCGCCGTGAACGACACCGCCAACGTCGACTTCACGAACCCCAAGTTCCTCCAGCAGTACGCCGTCGTCTTCGCGGCGTCCTCGATCCTGACGCTGCTGCTGTGGCTGCTGGCCGTGACGAAGCGGGCGGTGCGGGGTGTCCCCCTCAGCACGGCCATCTCCGAGGCGATCGGGTTCCTCTGGCTGACGGTGCTGGCCTCGGCGTTCACCCCGCTGATCCTCTACACGGTCGTCTCCGCGACGGACGGCGTGACGGAGGTGCTCGCCAAGACGACGGGCAACCAGACGGACGCGTTCTTCGGGACGTTCTCCGGCGCCCTGGACAAGGGCGGCAACATCGGCGGCGGCCCCATCATGCTCATCGTCGTCTCGATGGTCTCGATCCTGGCCGCCGGAATCCTCTGGCTGGAGCTCGTCATCCGGGCCGCCCTGCTCTACGTGGGCGCCCTGCTCGGCACCGTCGTCTACGCCGGCCTCGTCGACAAGAACCTGTGGGGCCACGTCCGCCGCTGGGCGGGCATCATGATCGCGGTGATCCTGGTGAAGCCGGTCATCGTGATAGTGCTCGGCCTCGCCGGAGCCCTCAGCTCCGACAACGGACCCGACGCGTTCTCCGCCGTCGTCTCCGGGCTCGCCATCATCCTGCTCGCCATCTTCGCCAGCGCGATGATCTACCGCTTCGTACCGGGCTTCGGCGACGAGATCGCCGGCTCCCGCAACAACCGCATCATGCAGGGCGCCGAGAGCAAGGCCGCCGCCGTGATCAGCTCGCCGGCCACCCTGGTCGCGCAGGGCATCAAGACGCACAGCTCGCGCGCCGACAACAACGGCGGCGGAGGTGGCAACAGCCAGCCCCGCCCCGCCAACCCGGCCTCCGGCGGTGTGGCCGCGCACAGCAGCCGTACGCCGAACGGAGGCGGCGGATCCGTCCCCTCCGCCGCACCGCCGCCGCGCAGCAGCCCCGTCAACACCCCGCACGCAAGCAACACCCGCAACAGCAACCGCACGGGAGGTGAAGGGCGTTGACGACCGAGTCCCACCTGTCCCATCCGATCACGCCCCGCCGTACATATCTGATCGGCCGCGCCCGGCCGAACGCGATCGTCGGCCGGAACCGCGAGTCCGGCGAGATCGCGCTCATCATCGGAGGCGCGTTCCTGGGCATGATGTGCGGCCTGCTCGTCCCGGTGCTGTCCCTGCGGATCGTGCTGCTCATGGGCTTCCCGCTGCTCGCGCTCGCCGCGGTGTACATCCCGTACAAACGGCGCACCTTCTACAAGTGGTTCGAGATCAACCGCAGTTACAAGCGGACCCTGCGCCAGGGAACGGCGTACCGCAACCAGGTGATGGAGGCCGGCACCCGCCTCGACGGCAGAGAGATCGAGATCGGGCCGCCGCCCGGCATCGGGCGCATCTCCTGGCTCGCCGCCCCGTTCGGACCCGACGAGATCGCCGTCCTGCTGCACGCCGACCGCCGGACCGTCACGGCCGCCATCGAGATCGAGGGACCGGGTGTCGGTCTGCGCGACAGCGAGGACCAGGAAGCCCTCGTCGACCGCTTCGGCACGCTGCTCAAGCACGTGGCGAACGGCGACGGCTTCGTCACCCGCCTCCAGATGCTCGCCCGCACCCTCCCCGCCGACCCCGACGCCCACGCCAAGGACGTCTCCCAACGCGGCGACGAGCGGGCCCCCGGGTGGCTCCAGCAGTCCTACGACCAGCTCCAGTCGATGGTGTCCACGAGCAGTGAGCAGCACCGGGCCTATCTCGTCGCCTGCATGCACTACTCGCGTGAACTGGCCGCCGAGGGCCAGGCCATGGCACGGGCGGCACGGCCGCAGGGCGGACGCAAGGTCGACCGGGACGCCGGACTCGCCGTCGTCATGGCCCGCGAGCTGACCGACATCTGCTCCCGGCTCCAGGAAGCCGACATCCGCGTACGGCAGCCGCTCGGCCAGGGACGCCTCGCCTCCCTCGTGCACTCGATGTACGACCCGGACCACCCGATCGACCACATCCAGGCGATGACCAAGCGCAACGCCTGGCCGGCCGAGCTGGACGCCATGGAACCGACGTACCTCCAGGCGAAGACCCGCGAGTCCTCCACCCGCGCGCCCTGGTGCCACGCCACGGCCTGGGTGAAGGAGTGGCCGATGACCCCCGTGGGCGTCAACTTCCTCGCCCCGCTCCTCGTCCACACCCCCGACGTCATCCGCACGGTCGCCGTGACCATGGACCTCGAACCCACCGAGATCGCCATCGAGCGCATGCTGACCGAGAAGACGAACGACGAGGCCGAGGCCAGCCGCGCCGCCAAGATGAACCGCACCGTCGACCCGCGCGACATCGCCTCGCACAACCGCCTCGACCAGCGCGGCGAGGACCTGGCGAGCGGCGCCGCGGGCGTCAACCTCGTCGGCTACATCACCGTGTCCTCCCGTAACCCCGAGGCCCTCGCGCGCGACAAGCGCACCATCCGCGCCTCGGCCGGCAAGTCGTATCTGAAGCTGGAGTGGTGCGACCGCGAGCACCACCGCGCCTTCGTCAACACCCTCCCGTTCGCCACCGGAATCCGCAGGTAGGGGCTGATGCACTGATGCGGGATCCGCTGTCCGCCGCGACGGACGCCTTCACGTCCTTCCTCTTCGGCAAGGTCGAGACGACCCGCCTTCCCGTCCGCACGTCCACGGGCCAGGCGCAGGCGGTCTACCTGCCCACCGCCGCACCGGGTCTCGGCGACTCGGGCGTCATCATCGGCCGCGAGGTGTACTCCGGCAAGGGCTACATCTACGACCCCTTCCAGCTCTACGGGCAGCAGCTCCCGGCCCCGCACTGGCTGGTCCTCGGCGAGTCCGGCAACGGCAAGTCGGCCCTGGAAAAAACGTACGTCCTGCGGCAGCTGCGCTTCCGCGACCGCCAGGTCGTCGTCCTCGACGCCCAGGGCGAGGACGGCGTCGGCGAATGGAACCTCATCGCGCAGGAGCTGGGGATAACTCCCATCCGGCTCGACCCGACGGCCGCCCTGGACATGGGCATCCGGCTCAACCCGCTCGACCCGACGATCACGACGACGGGCCAGCTGGCGCTGCTGCGCACCATCATCGAGGTCGCGATGGGGCACAGCCTCGACGAGCGGTCCGGCTTCGCCCTGAAGGTCGCGCACGCCTACGTCAACGAGACGATCGTCGAGCGCCAGCCGGTGCTCACCGACATCGTCGAGCAGCTGCGCCACCCCGAACCGGAGTCGGCCGAGGCGATGAACGTCGCCATAGACGACGTACGGGCCTGGGGCCTGGATGTCGCGCTGGTCCTGGACCGGCTGGTCGACGGTGACCTCAGAGGCATGTTCGACGGCCCGACGACGGTCGGCATCGACCTGGACGCCCCGCTCATCGTCTTCGACCTGTCGCACATCGACCGGAACTCCATCGCCATGCCGATCCTGATGGCGATCGTCGGTGTGTGGCTGGAGCACACCTGGATCCGGCCCGACCGCAAGAAGCGCATCTTCCTGGTGGAGGAGGCGTGGCACATCATCAACAGCCCCTTCGTCGCCCAGCTCTTCCAGCGGCTGCTGAAGTTCGGGCGCCGCCTCGGTCTGTCCTTCGTGGCGGTGGTCCACCATCTGTCGGACGTCGTCGACGGAGCGGCGGCCAAGGAGGCGGCCGCGATCCTGAAGATGGCCTCGACGCGGACCATCTACGCGCAGAAGGCGGACGAGGCCCGTTCGACGGGCCGGGTCCTCGGCCTGCCCCGGTGGGCGGTCGAGATCATCCCGACGCTGACCCCGGGCATCGCGGTCTGGGACGTCAACGGCAACGTCCAGGTGGTCAAGCACCTCATCACCGAGACGGAACGCCCGCTGGTCTTCACCGACCGCGCGATGACGCAGTCGTCCGCCGACCTCCTCTCCGACGACGCGATGCGCGCCGCCGAACTGGAGGCCGAGGAACGGGCCGCCGCCTTCATGGAGGAACACCTCAGCGATCTCGACGGCTCCGCCGAGTCCACGGTGGCGTGAGATGAGCCAGTACCCCGACCGGCACGACGACCGCCACGCCCCCCGGCCCGAGGGGGCGGGCGGCATTCCGGACGGCCTGCTGATCGGGGTGCTGGGCTTCCTCCTCGGCATGACCCTGATGGTGTGGTCGGCGACAGGCCTCGCGGGATGGTTCTCCCGCGGCGCCTGGCCGGACGCGATCACCTTCACCCGTACGCCCCTGGCCATGCGTCACCTGATCGGCAAGCCGCACGACATCGCCGGCGCCTGGCCCGACACCCCTGCCTCCCAGTTGTCGGGCTACGGCCTCTTCTGGGGCCTGTTCATCGGCCAGTTGATGGTGCTGCTGGTCCTCGCCGTGTTCGTGATGGGGACGATGGCGCGGTGGCGGGCGGGACGAGCGCGAAGACGAGCGCAGGCCAGGGCGGCCGAGGAGTTCGCGGACACGCGTGATCCGGTGGTGCCGCCGGCCAGGACGGAACGGCGGCCGCTGCCGACAGTGCCCCTGGAGACGGCCCACAGGACAGCCGAGGGCGATCGAGCGGGCACCCCGCCACGGGAACGGCCGGCCGATCAGCCGGCCCAGCAGGGAAACGGCCAACTGACCCGGCAAGGGAACGGCCAACTGGCCTCGCAGACACAGACACAGGCACAGGGACTCGCGGCCGCGCAGGCACTAGCGCAGGGGCAGGTGGCCGCGCAGGCACACGGAACCGAAAGCGGCTGGGACGCCGTCGCCTCCGAGGCCGCACCGGCCTGTCCCGCCACGGCATCCCGCCCCGTCACGGCACCCCAGCGGCAGCCCGCGTGGACGTCCCCGCACGCGATCGTCCTCGCCTCCGCGGAGACCCGCCACCCCACCGCGGCCCAGGCCGTACGCGACGCGGAGGGCCCGGCCCTCGTCATCACCTCCGACCCCCGCACCTGGTCGGAGACCAAGGACGCCCGCGCCAAACTGGGCCCGGTCCTCCTCTACGACCCGGCCCACCTCTGCGACACCCCGGCCCGGCTGCACTGGTCCCCCGCGACCGGCTGCGAGGACAAGGAGACAGCGGCGGCCAGAGCGGTCGCCCTCCTCGCCCCGGTGCGCCCCTCCGCCAAGGCGGACCAGGCGATGGCCGATGTCGCGGAGACACTCATGCGCAGTTATCTGCACGCCGCCGCGGTGGAGGGCAAGGCCTTCCGCCACGTCCACCGCTGGGCCCAGGGCTCACAGGTGCAGGACGCCGTACGAGCCCTGCGCACGAACCCGAGGGCCGCGTCCGGCGCCGCGGGTGAGCTGGAGGCCGCGCTCGTCTCGCACCCCGAACGCCGGGACATCGCACAGGAGCTGACGGCACGGGCGCTGTCGGCACTCGGCACGGTCAACATCCGAGAATCCTGCACTCCGAACCGAAATGACAGCCTCGCCTTGGATTCCTTCGTCAACGAAGGGGGCACGCTTTATCTGATCGGTGAACCCATCGAGGACCCCAAGGCCGGCCCCGGCGCCATGCCTCTGCTGACGGCCCTCGCCTCAAGCGTGGTCGAGCGTGGCCGGCGCATGGCCGAACGGTCATCCTCCGGTCGGCTCGACCCACCACTCACGCTCGTCCTGGACGACATCGCGGCCGTGGCCCCGCTCCCCCAGCTCCCCGATCTCCTGGCCACAGGCCCGGCTCGCGGCCTGCCGACGCTGGCTCTCCTCCGCTCCCGCGAACAACTCCGCTCACGCTGGCCTCAGTACGAGCTTCCGGTCTGACCCGGCTCCCGGCCTGATCCCCGTCGGCCGCCCTACCCCCGGGTGATGACGAACTCGAGCTCCAGCTCGCCGGTGTCACCCGGCATCGGCGTCGTCTCCCCGGTCGGCAGGAAACCCGCCTTCCGGTAGAACGCCTCGGCACGGCCGTTCTTCTCGTGCACGAACAGCCGCACGCGCTCGAGTCCGGCCTTCCAGGACCACGCGAGAGCGGCGTCGAAGAGCCCCCGGGTCACCCCGGCCCGACTTCCCCGGTACTCGGGCCGCACGTACACCCCCACCAGATGTCCCTGGCTCCGCTCGGGCACCTCCCCGAACACGTCCTGCACCCCGGCCTCTTCGACCAGCACGGTCACGGACCCGGCCCAGACCCCGTCCTCGCCCACGGCCACGATCTGCTGCCGCCCGGTGGCATCGACGGCCGCCCCGGACGCCCGCTCCTGCCAGAAGCCGTCCGACTTGGACACCGCGTCCTCGTAGGTCTCCAGGAACGCGAGGTGCGCGACGGGGTCCCGCAGGGCATCGAGCCTGAGCTCCTTCACCTGCCGCCACTCATCGGAACGTATGGAACGGATCACGAAGGCATCGGAGTTCATGCCGTCACCGTAGTACGCGCGTACGGCCGGGCTCATCTGATATCCACCCTGCCGATCGCCGCCGGCCAGGCCACCGTCATGCTCTTCCCTGTACGGCATTGTGAGCCGACCGATCCGATCACGCGCAAGCTCGCCAGGGAGAACACCGCATGGCCAAAGTCCAACTAGAGGAACTCCGCAACGTCATCCACCCCACGGGCAAGTTGGACAGCCGGGCGGAGCACTGGGCCGGACGCCTCTACATGAGGTCCCTCTCCCTGCGTGTGACCCGCCATCTCGTCGACACCCGCATCTCGCCGAACCAGATCACCGTGATCATGGTCTTCGCGGGGATGCTCTCCGGAGTCGCCCTGATCCTGCCGGGCCTCGGTGGCGCCGTTCTCGCCGTCGTCTTCATGCAGCTCTATCTGCTGCTCGACTGTGTGGACGGCGAAGTGGCTCGCTGGCGCCGCCAGTTCAGCCCGCTCGGGGTCTACCTGGACCGCCTCGGCGCCTACCTCGCCGATGCCGCCGTGATGGTGGGCATGGGTATCCGCGCCGCCCAACTCGGCCTCGATCTCTACCTGGTGGCCGGTCTGGCCGCGGCGATCGGCGTCCTGCTCCTGAAGTCGTCCTCCGACCTCGTGCACGTGGCCCGCTCGGACAGCGGCATGGAGAAGGCGACCGACGCTTCCGTCGTCCCGCGCTCCAGCGGTCTCGCGCAGGTCCGTCGGCTGGCCTCGGCCGTGGGTCTCCACCGCCTGGTCAACGGCATCGAGTGCACCATCCTGCTGCTCGTCACCGCGGTCGTCGACCTGGCGCTCGGCGACCTGACGGCCACGCGGATCGCGACCGTCGCCGTGACGGCGATCGTATGGCTGCTCGTGCCGGCGCACATCGTCTCGATCGTCGCGTCGTCCCGCCTGAAGTAACCGCAAAGCAGCCGTATCACGGGAAACGAGAAAGGGGCGGTCTCCTCGGGAGACCGCCCCCTTTCTCACGCCCGAGAAATACCCTCGCGAGAAATACCCTCACGGGAATACCCCTGGAACGCAGAAAACCCCCGGACCGGTATCCCCGGTCCGGGGGTTTTCTGCAAAATTTGTTCGGCGGCGTCCTACTCTCCCACAGGGTCCCCCCTGCAGTACCATCGGCGCTGTGAGGCTTAGCTTCCGGGTTCGGAATGTAACCGGGCGTTTCCCTCACGCTATGACCACCGAAACACTATGAAACTGTCAACCGGACCACGCTCTGTGACAAACGTGGGGTTGTTCGTGGTTTCAGAACCAACACAGTGGACGCGAGCAACTGAGGACAAGCCCTCGGCCTATTAGTACCAGTCACCTCCACCCGTTGCCGGGCTTCCAGATCTGGCCTATCAACCCAGTCGTCTACTGGGAGCCTTAACCCCTCGAGGGGGTGGGAATACTCATCTCGAAGCAGGCTTCCCGCTTAGATGCTTTCAGCGGTTATCCCTCCCGAACGTAGCCAACCAGCCATGCCCTTGGCAGGACAACTGGCACACCAGAGGTTCGTCCGTCCCGGTCCTCTCGTACTAGGGACAGCCCTTCTCAATATTCCTACGCGCACAGCGGATAGGGACCGAACTGTCTCACGACGTTCTAAACCCAGCTCGCGTACCGCTTTAATGGGCGAACAGCCCAACCCTTGGGACCGACTCCAGCCCCAGGATGCGACGAGCCGACATCGAGGTGCCAAACCATCCCGTCGATATGGACTCTTGGGGAAGATCAGCCTGTTATCCCCGGGGTACCTTTTATCCGTTGAGCGACGGCGCTTCCACAAGCCACCGCCGGATCACTAGTCCCGACTTTCGTCCCTGCTCGACCCGTCGGTCTCACAGTCAAGCTCCCTTGTGCACTTACACTCAACACCTGATTGCCAACCAGGCTGAGGGAACCTTTGGGCGCCTCCGTTACTCTTTAGGAGGCAACCGCCCCAGTTAAACTACCCATCAGACACTGTCCCTGATCCGGATCACGGACCCAGGTTAGACATCCAGCACGACCAGACTGGTATTTCAACGACGACTCCACCTGAACTGGCGTCCAAGCTTCACAGTCTCCCAGCTATCCTACACAAGCCGAACCGAACACCAATATCAAACTGTAGTAAAGGTCCCGGGGTCTTTCCGTCCTGCTGCGCGAAACGAGCATCTTTACTCGTAGTGCAATTTCACCGGGCCTATGGTTGAGACAGTCGAGAAGTCGTTACGCCATTCGTGCAGGTCGGAACTTACCCGACAAGGAATTTCGCTACCTTAGGATGGTTATAGTTACCACCGCCGTTTACTGGCGCTTAAGTTCTCAGCTTCGCCACCCCGAAGAGTGACTAACCGGTCCCCTTAACGTTCCAGCACCGGGCAGGCGTCAGTCCGTATACATCGCCTTACGGCTTCGCACGGACCTGTGTTTTTAGTAAACAGTCGCTTCTCGCTGGTCTCTGCGGCCACCCCCAGCTCACCGAGTAAATCGGATCACCAGTGATGGCCCCCTTCTCCCGAAGTTACGGGGGCATTTTGCCGAGTTCCTTAACCATAGTTCACCCGAACGCCTCGGTATTCTCTACCTGACCACCTGAGTCGGTTTAGGGTACGGGCCGCCATGAAACTCGCTAGAGGCTTTTCTCGACAGCATAGGATCATCCACTTCACCACAATCGGCTCGGCATCAGGTCTCAGCCTTGATGTGTGACGGATTTGCCTATCACACGGCCTACACCCTTACCCCGGGACAACCACCGCCCGGGATGGACTACCTTCCTGCGTCACCCCATCACTCACCTACTACAGGTCTGGTCCGTCGGCTCCACCACTCCCCTTTGCCCGAAGGCTCCGGGGCGGCTTCACGGACTTAGCATCGCCTGGTTCGATGTTTGACGCTTCACAGCGGGTACCGGAATATCAACCGGTTATCCATCGACTACGCCTGTCGGCCTCGCCTTAGGTCCCGACTTACCCTGGGCAGATCAGCTTGACCCAGGAACCCTTAGTCAATCGGCGCACACGTTTCTCACGTGTGTATCGCTACTCATGCCTGCATTCTCACTCGTGAACCGTCCACCACTGCCTTCCGGCGCGGCTTCACCCGGCACACGACGCTCCCCTACCCATCACAGCGGGCGTTGGCCCTATTGCTGCAATGACACGACTTCGGCGGTACGCTTGAGCCCCGCTACATTGTCGGCGCGGAATCACTAGACCAGTGAGCTATTACGCACTCTTTCAAGGGTGGCTGCTTCTAAGCCAACCTCCTGGTTGTCTGTGCGACTCCACATCCTTTCCCACTTAGCGTACGCTTAGGGGCCTTAGTCGATGCTCTGGGCTGTTTCCCTCTCGACCATGGAGCTTATCCCCCACAGTCTCACTGCCGCGCTCTCACTTACCGGCATTCGGAGTTTGGCTAAGGTCAGTAACCCGGTAGGGCCCATCGCCTATCCAGTGCTCTACCTCCGGCAAGAAACACACGACGCTGCACCTAAATGCATTTCGGGGAGAACCAGCTATCACGGAGTTTGATTGGCCTTTCACCCCTAACCACAGGTCATCCCCCAGGTTTTCAACCCTGGTGGGTTCGGTCCTCCACGACCTCTTACAGCCGCTTCAACCTGCCCATGGCTAGATCACTCCGCTTCGGGTCTTGAGCGCGCTACTGAATCGCCCTATTCGGACTCGCTTTCGCTACGGCTTCCCCACACGGGTTAACCTCGCAACGCACCGCAAACTCGCAGGCTCATTCTTCAAAAGGCACGCAGTCACGAGGCAAGCACAAGTGCTTGCCCGACGCTCCCACGGCTTGTAGGCACACGGTTTCAGGTACTATTTCACTCCGCTCCCGCGGTACTTTTCACCATTCCCTCACGGTACTATCCGCTATCGGTCACCAGGGAATATTTAGGCTTAGCGGGTGGTCCCGCCAGATTCACACGGGATTTCTCGGGCCCCGTGCTACTTGGGTGTCTCTCAAACGAGCCGTTGATGTTTCGACTACGGGGGTCTTACCCTCTACGCCGGACCTTTCGCATGTCCTTCGCCTACATCAACGGTTTCTGACTCGTCTCACAGCCGGCAGACTGTGAAAGAGAGATCCCACAACCCCCCAAGCGCAACCCCTGCCGGGTCTCACACGCTTGAGGTTTGGCCTCATCCGGTTTCGCTCGCCACTACTCCCGGAATCACGGTTGTTTTCTCTTCCTGCGGGTACTGAGATGTTTCACTTCCCCGCGTTCCCTCCACATACCCTATGTGTTCAGGTATGGGTGACAGCCCATGACGACTGCCGGGTTTCCCCATTCGGAAACCCCCGGATCAAAGCCTGGTTGACGGCTCCCCGGGGACTATCGTGGCCTCCCACGTCCTTCATCGGTTCCTGGTGCCAAGGCATCCACCGTGCGCCCTTAAAAACTTGGCCACAGATGCTCGCGTCCACTGTGCAGTTCTCAAACAACGACCAACCACCCGTCACACACCACTTACGCGGTGCTTCACCGGGGCCGAGCACTGAAGGCAGCCTTTTCGGCCGTACCTTCAGACACCCAACAGCGTGCCCGGCACCCTCGCCACTCATGATCAGCTTTCCACGCTCCGAAGAGCAGTACTTGCAGCCCGAGATGACTGAGAGTGCCGAATAATCAACGTTCCACCCATGAGCAACCACCGTCGGACGTGTGCCGACGTAATGGCCCTGGACCACCGGGCAAGCCCGGCGGCCTAGATGCTCCTTAGAAAGGAGGTGATCCAGCCGCACCTTCCGGTACGGCTACCTTGTTACGACTTCGTCCCAATCGCCAGTCCCACCTTCGACAGCTCCCTCCCACAAGGGGTTGGGCCACCGGCTTCGGGTGTTACCGACTTTCGTGACGTGACGGGCGGTGTGTACAAGGCCCGGGAACGTATTCACCGCAGCAATGCTGATCTGCGATTACTAGCAACTCCGACTTCATGGGGTCGAGTTGCAGACCCCAATCCGAACTGAGACAGGCTTTTTGAGATTCGCTCCGCCTCACGGCTTCGCAGCTCTTTGTACCTGCCATTGTAGCACGTGTGCAGCCCAAGACATAAGGGGCATGATGACTTGACGTCGTCCCCACCTTCCTCCGAGTTGACCCCGGCAGTCTCCTGTGAGTCCCCATCACCCCGAAGGGCATGCTGGCAACACAGAACAAGGGTTGCGCTCGTTGCGGGACTTAACCCAACATCTCACGACACGAGCTGACGACAGCCATGCACCACCTGTACACCGACCACAAGGGGGGCACTATCTCTAATGCTTTCCGGTGTATGTCAAGCCTTGGTAAGGTTCTTCGCGTTGCGTCGAATTAAGCCACATGCTCCGCTGCTTGTGCGGGCCCCCGTCAATTCCTTTGAGTTTTAGCCTTGCGGCCGTACTCCCCAGGCGGGGAACTTAATGCGTTAGCTGCGGCACCGACGACGTGGAATGTCGCCAACACCTAGTTCCCACCGTTTACGGCGTGGACTACCAGGGTATCTAATCCTGTTCGCTCCCCACGCTTTCGCTCCTCAGCGTCAGTAATGGCCCAGAGATCCGCCTTCGCCACCGGTGTTCCTCCTGATATCTGCGCATTTCACCGCTACACCAGGAATTCCGATCTCCCCTACCACACTCTAGCTAGCCCGTATCGAATGCAGACCCGGGGTTAAGCCCCGGGCTTTCACACCCGACGTGACAAGCCGCCTACGAGCTCTTTACGCCCAATAATTCCGGACAACGCTTGCGCCCTACGTATTACCGCGGCTGCTGGCACGTAGTTAGCCGGCGCTTCTTCTGCAGGTACCGTCACTTTCGCTTCTTCCCTGCTGAAAGAGGTTTACAACCCGAAGGCCGTCATCCCTCACGCGGCGTCGCTGCATCAGGCTTTCGCCCATTGTGCAATATTCCCCACTGCTGCCTCCCGTAGGAGTCTGGGCCGTGTCTCAGTCCCAGTGTGGCCGGTCGCCCTCTCAGGCCGGCTACCCGTCGTCGCCTTGGTGAGCCACTACCTCACCAACAAGCTGATAGGCCGCGGGCTCATCCTTCACCGCCGGAGCTTTTAACCCCCACCCATGCAGGCAGGAGTGTTATCCGGTATTAGACCCCGTTTCCAGGGCTTGTCCCAGAGTGAAGGGCAGATTGCCCACGTGTTACTCACCCGTTCGCCACTAATCCACCCCGAAGGGCTTCATCGTTCGACTTGCATGTGTTAAGCACGCCGCCAGCGTTCGTCCTGAGCCAGGATCAAACTCTCCGTGAATGTTTACCGGTAATCCGGTGGAACATCACGAGAGCGGAACAACCGGTCGGAATAGGACCGGCGTTCACAGCGTCCTCGCTGATGCGCCTGCCGGAACAATGCCCGACAGGACTTTTTCAAAGGAACCTCGTCCCGACCGAACGGCCGGAGACGGGGTATCAACAAATCTGGCGTTGATTTTTGGCACGCTGTTGAGTTCTCAAGGAACGGACGCTTCCTTTGTACTCACCCTCTCGGGCTTTCCTCCGGGCGCTTCCCTTCGATCTTGCGTTTCCGACTCTACCAGACCGTTTCCGTATCCGATTTCCTCGGCGCTTTCCAGGTTTCCGCTTTCGCGTTTCCCTTTCCGGCGAGTCCGACTCTATCAGAACCTTTCGGGCCTGACCCCCAGTCAGCGGGGTTTGCCTTCCCGGCCGTTGGGCCGTTCCGACGTCTCAAACTTTAGCGGATCTTCCCGGCAGTTCCTAATCGGGCCGCCGGGCCCCAATCGAATTGAATTCGGACACGCCGAATTCACCCCGGCTGGGAGATCGTACTGGTGGTTTGATTGCCGCATCCGCGGCGGAGGCGCCGTCACGGAACCGTTCCGGCTCCGTGACAACTCGCAGGACTTTACGGATCCGCCGGGACGGTGTCAACCTCCCCTGTCAAGATCTTTTAGGGTGCTCCGGCGGCAGCGGGTCAGTGGTGACGGCCCGGCCCAGCGGATGAGGAAGGCCGGCGGATCCCGTCGCGGTTCGCGGACGCGTGCCGACGGCGCTCCTCGGCGCCGACTGTCCCGTGACCCACGAGGCTGAGGGTCATGCTGTGTCAGGGTCGGTGCCGATGGCGCCGGCCGAGCGAAGCGAACGCCCGAGGTCTCCGGTGAGGATGCGGGGGTGTCGCCGCCACCACCACAGCTCAGGTCCGGGCATTCCGTGGAACTGGTCGAGTGCTTGGCCGTCGTCATCGACGGTCGCGGCCTTGTACCGGTCGTCCAGAGCTTTGATCTGCGGAGTCCAGATCTGGACGATGTGTTCGTCCAGCAGGAGCCACGCCTCGTGCAGCCAGTTTCGGCAGTAGAGGTCGTTGGTGTACTCGTAGATGTCGTCGCCGTAGCCGCGCTCGATGCCGCTCACCAGGGTGGCCCACGCGTTCACCCGTTCAGCGACCGTGAAAGCCGTTCGCCAGCCGCGCTGGTGCAACAGCTCTCCCACCTGGGTGTCAGTAGCCACGGGCGCGAGGCTCTCATGCCGAATCCGTCCGAGCGACCGAGATACGCCTCGGCGGAGGCTGCGGGTCCTGGAACATGATCGAGGTGCCACGATCTCGCCGTGGCTGGTGTGATCACGGTGTCACGGCGTCGGAACCCCCTGGACAGCTCAGAGCTCTAACGGTCAGTCCTCCTCGATGAGTCCGTGGTTTCCCCAGCGGTTCCGGAGCGTGTGATGCCAGGCGTCGGCGTCGGGGCCAGGGCGTGTCACGGGTGGCAGAGGGCCTGGGCTGGCCTCGATCAGGTGCAGCAGCGACCAGGCGACGCCGTAGCAGTCGTCGGGACCGAAAGCAGGCAGCCAGAGTGCGCGCCTCGTCGGATGAGACTGGGCCGGAGATGGCAAGCGGCAGGGTGGTACTCGCGCAGCAGAGATCGGAGCTGGTTGGCGATCTGCTGGCGGGTCCAGGTTGCGCCCTGCTGAGCGGTTCGCCCTGGGAGCGATCCGTGCTTCTGGGGGCGGTGCCACCCAGAAGCAAAAGAGATTGCCTCGGGGCCAGAGCTCACGTTGGCTCGGCAGCATGGCTGAACTGCGTACCGATCGCCTTGTCCTGCGCCGATGGCGTGACTCCGACCTTGACCCGTGGGCGGCGATGAATGCCGATCCCGAGGTTCGGGAGCACTTGGGCGACCTGCTTACCCGCGAACAGAGCGATGCGTCCGTGGCGCGGTTCCAGGCCGAGTTCGACCAGCGAGGCTTCGGGTGGTGGGCGGTTGAGGTGCAGGTCACGGGCGAGTTCATCGGCTTCGCAGGCTTGGACGAGGTGGACGACGACGTGCCCTTCACGGGAGTGGAGATCGGTTGGCGACTCGCCCGCTCGGCCTGGGGCCGGGGCTACGCTACCGAGGCTGCGCTGACAGTCCTGGCCCACGGCTTCGACACTCTTGAGCTTCCCGAGATCCTCGCTGTCACAACAGCCACCAACCTCCGTTCACAAGCGGTGATGCGCCGGATCGGCATGACCCGGGACCCGGCCGACGACTTCGACGACCCGACCGCGCCCGGACCACTGCGTCCGAACGTGCTCTACCGCATCGCCCGTAGCGCAACGACCTGATGTTCTCCGCTGAAGTCGTTTGATCAGGCTGCGGGTGCGAGGGGTCGCCCGCCCCAGCGGAGGCCCTTCTCGCCGCAGATAGGGGCGCGTTCCCTGCGCGGCGAGTACGTCGGGGTGGCGGGCGTTGGTGTTACGCCACCGCAGCTACCGGTGCTGGGTCTGGGTCTGGGTCTGGGTCTGGGTCTGGGTCTGGGTCTGGGTCTGGGTCTGGGTCTGCACAGGATGACTGCGATGTAGCAGCCGTGGAAGTAGGTGACGCCGTGGGTGCGGCGGTAGGTCGCCGGGAGCCGGTCGGGCTTGCCTCGCTTCGCCCAGCAAGAGCCTGCGCTTCGGCTGCTCCTGCGAGACGATCGCGGACACGACCTGTTCCGCCATCACGGTCCGAAGGGGCCGCGACGAGCGGATACGCCTGGACCTGTTCGCCCGGCTGAAGCAGATCGCGCTGGAGGCCTACGACCGCATCGTCGGTCTGATCCTCGACCAGATCGCGGTCGACACCGACATCACCATCCGCAGCCCGATCCGACGAGCCTGGACCACTCACCGCTGGGACGACCGCCCACGCCACTGCCGATGACTCATGTCTCCCCTTCCCGCGGCCCTTCGTCTGTCTGCTGCACGCCGTCCAGATCGTCGGCGTAGTGCTCGATCGCCCGCCGGTAGTCCTGCACCCGGCGGTCGCTACTGGTGGCGGCCACCGTCTTCAGCAGCAGCCGCACCGCCTCGCGGTCTTCACCGGCGTTGTGCAGCGCCATGGCCAGGAAAGCCTGCAGCGCCGGATCGTCCGGGAACTCCTCAAGCGCATGCCGCAGGGTCTGCACGGCCACCCCGTAGGAGCCCAGGACCCGATGAGTGCTTCCCAGCCCGAGGAAAGCCCCGTGCCGATCTTCCGGAGACAGTCCCGCACCACCCAGGGCCCGCTCGTAGAACGGAACGGCCTCGGTCTCCAGGCCGAGGACATCGTGCGCCCAGGCGGTCTGATAGGCGACTTCGGCATCCTTCGGATACCGCTCGGCCAGCTCCAACAATTGTTCCCGGGCCTGCCCAGCCCGGCCCTGCTCCCGCAGCCGCACGGCTCGCGCCAGCGCCGCATCCCTCTCGTGATCACTGCTCATGGCGCCCCACGCTGACACACTGCGCCCAGTCGGCAAAAGCACCTGCCACACCACAGTCAGCACCCGGAACCCTTCCGCGCGAGTTCTCGAGGGTGCGCCCGTCTGCTCGACGCCGCACACCAGCAGCTCGGCGGCCCGATCATCCTGGTCCGGGACACCTGAACACACATCAGCCGCACCATGCGGCGGTCAATCGGCGCCCGACCATGGCTGACCGTCTACCAGTTGCCGCCGTACGTTCCCGAGTTCGCCGGCCGAGGGCGTGTGAGCGCGCCTGAAGAGATCGCTGGCCAACCTCACCAAACACAGCCCTCGACCAGCTCACTGCACTGGTGAAGCCGTAAGCAGAGCATGCGGCTGTACGAACATGGCGGGCTGCTCTGCAAGCCGTAGTCGGCGTCGGGGTTCAGCCGCCGACCCGCTCCACCGGAATCCACACCTCCGCGTCCGCGTGCGTACCGTCCTCGGACACCCGCGTGCGCGAGAGCGACGGGCCCGGCCGGCTCCGGTACGGGTTCGACGGGAACCACTGCGTGTACACGTCTCGCCAGAGGTACTGCACCGCCAGGGGGAACTGGCCCGAGGACTCGAACACCGCCCACGTCCCCGGCTCGACGTCGAGGCTGTCCGAAGCGCCGGGCACCTCGGCGTCGCTCACCACCCCTTGGAAGTAGTCGATTTCGGTGCCCTCCTCGTCGTCCTCGGAGTGGTTGCTGACGGCGGCCACGACACCGCCGGGCTCCCCGTCCGCGCACTCCTCCCAACGCCCCAGCGTCTCCTTGCCGATGCTCTTGACGAACTCCACGATGGCCGGGTTCATCCCCTCGTAGACCAGCGGGACCTGTGTCCCCCTGCCCACGAGCCTGAACCCGTCCTTCTCCACTACCCGGTACCGCATGCTGGTGCTCCCTTCCACGATCAGCCGGAAGGACATCCGCGGCTGGGATTGCAGCGCCGCACCTGTCCGCCGCGCCTCGCCGGGACCGACCCCGTGCACGGCACGAAAGGCACGCGCGAACGCCTCGCCCGAGCTGTACCCGTACCGCACCGCGACATCGAGCAACGTCCGCTCCCCTGCGAGCACTTCGGCCCCGGAGAGCGTCAGCCGCCGACGGCGGACGTACTCGGAGAGCGGGATGCCCGCCAGCGCGGAGAACATCCGCCGGAAGTGGTATTCGGACGTCATGGCGATACGGGCCAGCTCGGCCGCGTCGATGGGCTGATCGAGGTGGTCCTCGATGTAGTCCATGGCCTCATTCAGCCGCTCCAGCACTCCTGGCCGTCCTTCCCTTACTGATCCCCACGCTAGGGAAGTCCCACTGTGCCGGACCCGACATCCTGTGCCCGGCGCGGTCGGGTCAGCCCGCCTGCACGCCTGCCTGCTGGATGGGGTACCGGCTCGAGTAGTCCGCCTCGAACTCAAAACGAGTGACGAAGCCGGCGCCATCGTGCTGCTTCACGTTCCAGTCCCTTGCGATCCTGACCGTTGTGGGACAACCCTTCAGCCAGAGCTCGGCTGAGATCCGCGGCGTGGGACGATCGGCCGATGACTCGGCCCGTGGACCGTGACAGCTCTCTGGAAGATCTCGAGCACGACCGTTGGCCGACTCAAGTCGCCTTGTTTCGACGGCGCATGCCCTTCGGTGTCGGCCGATCGGCGGACTGACCGTCGAGGACTTGCGTCTGTTGATCGGGCAGGACGCGGGACTCGCTCATCTTCTGCCGCTCGCCCTGGAGGTGCTGCGGGACGACCCGATGGCCGAAGGTGACAGCCACAGCCGGCGCTCGGAGTGGTGGACGTAGTCCTCCACAGGCGCACGGCCGCGCTGACGTCGCCTGGCCGCAGATAGTTGCGGGTGTGTTCGAGACGAACGATCTCGGACAGCGCACTCGAGGACAAGCCGGTGATGGCCGGCCGTGCTTCTCGGGCCCGGTGGCGGGGAATGCCGGCCCGGACGCGTCCTGGCCGTCTATGCGGCACCGAGCCCAAGAAGCAGGGCCGGCTCGTCGTAAACGGCGTCGATCCAGCCGCTGTTCGGATAGGTCCTGAACGCAGAAAACCCCCGGACCGGTATCCCCGGTCCGGGGGTTTTCTGCAAAATTTGTTCGGCGGCGTCCTACTCTCCCACAGGGTCCCCCCTGCAGTACCATCGGCGCTGTGAGGCTTAGCTTCCGGGTTCGGAATGTAACCGGGCGTTTCCCTCACGCTATGACCACCGAAACACTATGAAACTGTCAACCGGACCACGCTCTGTGACAAACGTGGGGTTGTTCGTGGTTTCAGAACCAACACAGTGGACGCGAGCAACTGAGGACAAGCCCTCGGCCTATTAGTACCAGTCACCTCCACCCGTTGCCGGGCTTCCAGATCTGGCCTATCAACCCAGTCGTCTACTGGGAGCCTTAACCCCTCGAGGGGGTGGGAATACTCATCTCGAAGCAGGCTTCCCGCTTAGATGCTTTCAGCGGTTATCCCTCCCGAACGTAGCCAACCAGCCATGCCCTTGGCAGGACAACTGGCACACCAGAGGTTCGTCCGTCCCGGTCCTCTCGTACTAGGGACAGCCCTTCTCAATATTCCTACGCGCACAGCGGATAGGGACCGAACTGTCTCACGACGTTCTAAACCCAGCTCGCGTACCGCTTTAATGGGCGAACAGCCCAACCCTTGGGACCGACTCCAGCCCCAGGATGCGACGAGCCGACATCGAGGTGCCAAACCATCCCGTCGATATGGACTCTTGGGGAAGATCAGCCTGTTATCCCCGGGGTACCTTTTATCCGTTGAGCGACGGCGCTTCCACAAGCCACCGCCGGATCACTAGTCCCGACTTTCGTCCCTGCTCGACCCGTCGGTCTCACAGTCAAGCTCCCTTGTGCACTTACACTCAACACCTGATTGCCAACCAGGCTGAGGGAACCTTTGGGCGCCTCCGTTACTCTTTAGGAGGCAACCGCCCCAGTTAAACTACCCATCAGACACTGTCCCTGATCCGGATCACGGACCCAGGTTAGACATCCAGCACGACCAGACTGGTATTTCAACGACGACTCCACCTGAACTGGCGTCCAAGCTTCACAGTCTCCCAGCTATCCTACACAAGCCGAACCGAACACCAATATCAAACTGTAGTAAAGGTCCCGGGGTCTTTCCGTCCTGCTGCGCGAAACGAGCATCTTTACTCGTAGTGCAATTTCACCGGGCCTATGGTTGAGACAGTCGAGAAGTCGTTACGCCATTCGTGCAGGTCGGAACTTACCCGACAAGGAATTTCGCTACCTTAGGATGGTTATAGTTACCACCGCCGTTTACTGGCGCTTAAGTTCTCAGCTTCGCCACCCCGAAGAGTGACTAACCGGTCCCCTTAACGTTCCAGCACCGGGCAGGCGTCAGTCCGTATACATCGCCTTACGGCTTCGCACGGACCTGTGTTTTTAGTAAACAGTCGCTTCTCGCTGGTCTCTGCGGCCACCCCCAGCTCACCGAGTAAATCGGATCACCAGTGATGGCCCCCCTTCTCCCGAAGTTACGGGGGCATTTTGCCGAGTTCCTTAACCATAGTTCACCCGAACGCCTCGGTATTCTCTACCTGACCACCTGAGTCGGTTTAGGGTACGGGCCGCCATGAAACTCGCTAGAGGCTTTTCTCGACAGCATAGGATCATCCACTTCACCACAATCGGCTCGGCATCAGGTCTCAGCCTTGATGTGTGACGGATTTGCCTATCACACGGCCTACACCCTTACCCCGGGACAACCACCGCCCGGGATGGACTACCTTCCTGCGTCACCCCATCACTCACCTACTACAGGTCTGGTCCGTCGGCTCCACCACTCCCCTTTGCCCGAAGGCTCCGGGGCGGCTTCACGGACTTAGCATCGCCTGGTTCGATGTTTGACGCTTCACAGCGGGTACCGGAATATCAACCGGTTATCCATCGACTACGCCTGTCGGCCTCGCCTTAGGTCCCGACTTACCCTGGGCAGATCAGCTTGACCCAGGAACCCTTAGTCAATCGGCGCACACGTTTCTCACGTGTGTATCGCTACTCATGCCTGCATTCTCACTCGTGAACCGTCCACCACTGCCTTCCGGCGCGGCTTCACCCGGCACACGACGCTCCCCTACCCATCACAGCGGGCGTTGGCCCTATTGCTGCAATGACACGACTTCGGCGGTACGCTTGAGCCCCGCTACATTGTCGGCGCGGAATCACTAGACCAGTGAGCTATTACGCACTCTTTCAAGGGTGGCTGCTTCTAAGCCAACCTCCTGGTTGTCTGTGCGACTCCACATCCTTTCCCACTTAGCGTACGCTTAGGGGCCTTAGTCGATGCTCTGGGCTGTTTCCCTCTCGACCATGGAGCTTATCCCCCACAGTCTCACTGCCGCGCTCTCACTTACCGGCATTCGGAGTTTGGCTAAGGTCAGTAACCCGGTAGGGCCCATCGCCTATCCAGTGCTCTACCTCCGGCAAGAAACACACGACGCTGCACCTAAATGCATTTCGGGGAGAACCAGCTATCACGGAGTTTGATTGGCCTTTCACCCCTAACCACAGGTCATCCCCCAGGTTTTCAACCCTGGTGGGTTCGGTCCTCCACGACCTCTTACAGCCGCTTCAACCTGCCCATGGCTAGATCACTCCGCTTCGGGTCTTGAGCGCGCTACTGAATCGCCCTATTCGGACTCGCTTTCGCTACGGCTTCCCCACACGGGTTAACCTCGCAACGCACCGCAAACTCGCAGGCTCATTCTTCAAAAGGCACGCAGTCACGAGGCAAGCACAAGTGCTTGCCCGACGCTCCCACGGCTTGTAGGCACACGGTTTCAGGTACTATTTCACTCCGCTCCCGCGGTACTTTTCACCATTCCCTCACGGTACTATCCGCTATCGGTCACCAGGGAATATTTAGGCTTAGCGGGTGGTCCCGCCAGATTCACACGGGATTTCTCGGGCCCCGTGCTACTTGGGTGTCTCTCAAACGAGCCGTTGATGTTTCGACTACGGGGGTCTTACCCTCTACGCCGGACCTTTCGCATGTCCTTCGCCTACATCAACGGTTTCTGACTCGTCTCACAGCCGGCAGACTGTGAAAGAGAGATCCCACAACCCCCCAAGCGCAACCCCTGCCGGGTCTCACACGCTTGAGGTTTGGCCTCATCCGGTTTCGCTCGCCACTACTCCCGGAATCACGGTTGTTTTCTCTTCCTGCGGGTACTGAGATGTTTCACTTCCCCGCGTTCCCTCCACATACCCTATGTGTTCAGGTATGGGTGACAGCCCATGACGACTGCCGGGTTTCCCCATTCGGAAACCCCCGGATCAAAGCCTGGTTGACGGCTCCCCGGGGACTATCGTGGCCTCCCACGTCCTTCATCGGTTCCTGGTGCCAAGGCATCCACCGTGCGCCCTTAAAAACTTGGCCACAGATGCTCGCGTCCACTGTGCAGTTCTCAAACAACGACCAACCACCCGTCACACACCACTTACGCGGTGCTTCACCGGGGCCGGCACTGAAGGCAGCCTTTTCGGCCGTACCTTCAGACACCCAACAGCGTGCCCGGCACCCTCGCCACTCATGATCAGCTTTCCACGCTCCGAAGAGCAGTACTTGCAGCCCGAGATGACTGAGAGTGCCGAATAATCAACGTTCCACCCATGAGCAACCACCGTCGGACGTGTGCCGACGTAATGGCCCTGGACCACCGGGCAAGCCCGGCGGCCTAGATGCTCCTTAGAAAGGAGGTGATCCAGCCGCACCTTCCGGTACGGCTACCTTGTTACGACTTCGTCCCAATCGCCAGTCCCACCTTCGACAGCTCCCTCCCACAAGGGGTTGGGCCACCGGCTTCGGGTGTTACCGACTTTCGTGACGTGACGGGCGGTGTGTACAAGGCCCGGGAACGTATTCACCGCAGCAATGCTGATCTGCGATTACTAGCAACTCCGACTTCATGGGGTCGAGTTGCAGACCCCAATCCGAACTGAGACAGGCTTTTTGAGATTCGCTCCGCCTCACGGCTTCGCAGCTCTTTGTACCTGCCATTGTAGCACGTGTGCAGCCCAAGACATAAGGGGCATGATGACTTGACGTCGTCCCCACCTTCCTCCGAGTTGACCCCGGCAGTCTCCTGTGAGTCCCCATCACCCCGAAGGGCATGCTGGCAACACAGAACAAGGGTTGCGCTCGTTGCGGGACTTAACCCAACATCTCACGACACGAGCTGACGACAGCCATGCACCACCTGTACACCGACCACAAGGGGGGCACTATCTCTAATGCTTTCCGGTGTATGTCAAGCCTTGGTAAGGTTCTTCGCGTTGCGTCGAATTAAGCCACATGCTCCGCTGCTTGTGCGGGCCCCCGTCAATTCCTTTGAGTTTTAGCCTTGCGGCCGTACTCCCCAGGCGGGGAACTTAATGCGTTAGCTGCGGCACCGACGACGTGGAATGTCGCCAACACCTAGTTCCCACCGTTTACGGCGTGGACTACCAGGGTATCTAATCCTGTTCGCTCCCCACGCTTTCGCTCCTCAGCGTCAGTAATGGCCCAGAGATCCGCCTTCGCCACCGGTGTTCCTCCTGATATCTGCGCATTTCACCGCTACACCAGGAATTCCGATCTCCCCTACCACACTCTAGCTAGCCCGTATCGAATGCAGACCCGGGGTTAAGCCCCGGGCTTTCACACCCGACGTGACAAGCCGCCTACGAGCTCTTTACGCCCAATAATTCCGGACAACGCTTGCGCCCTACGTATTACCGCGGCTGCTGGCACGTAGTTAGCCGGCGCTTCTTCTGCAGGTACCGTCACTTTCGCTTCTTCCCTGCTGAAAGAGGTTTACAACCCGAAGGCCGTCATCCCTCACGCGGCGTCGCTGCATCAGGCTTTCGCCCATTGTGCAATATTCCCCACTGCTGCCTCCCGTAGGAGTCTGGGCCGTGTCTCAGTCCCAGTGTGGCCGGTCGCCCTCTCAGGCCGGCTACCCGTCGTCGCCTTGGTGAGCCACTACCTCACCAACAAGCTGATAGGCCGCGGGCTCATCCTTCACCGCCGGAGCTTTTAACCCCCACCCATGCAGGCAGGAGTGTTATCCGGTATTAGACCCCGTTTCCAGGGCTTGTCCCAGAGTGAAGGGCAGATTGCCCACGTGTTACTCACCCGTTCGCCACTAATCCACCCCGAAGGGCTTCATCGTTCGACTTGCATGTGTTAAGCACGCCGCCAGCGTTCGTCCTGAGCCAGGATCAAACTCTCCGTGAATGTTTTCCCGACTGCGTCGGGGCTACACCACGAGAGCGGAACAACCGGTCGGAATAGGACCGGCGTTCACAGCGTCCTCGCTGATGCGCCTGCCGGAACAATTCCCGGCAGGACTTTTTCAAAGGAACCTCGTCCCGACCGAACGGCCGGAGACGGGGTATCAACAAATCTGGCGTTGATTTTTGGCACGCTGTTGAGTTCTCAAGGAACGGACGCTTCCTTTGTACTCACCCTCTCGGGCTTTCCTCCGGGCGCTTCCCTTCGGTCTTGCGTTTCCGACTCTATCAGATCCTTTCGGGCCTGATTCCCAGTCAGCGGGGTTT
Organism: Streptomyces sp. NBC_00659; assembly: GCF_036226925.1. Lineage (NCBI taxonomy): Bacteria > Bacillati > Actinomycetota > Actinomycetes > Kitasatosporales > Streptomycetaceae > Streptomyces > Streptomyces sp. NBC_00659. Next base: position 4,683,056 of record NZ_CP109031.1, read on the forward strand.
GCCTTCCCGGCCGTTGGGCCGTTCCGACGTCTCAAACTTTAGCGGATCTTCCCGGCAGTTCCTAATCGGGCCGCCGGGCCCCAATCGAATTGAATTCGGACACGCCGAATTCACCCCGGCTGGGAGATCATGCTGGTGGTTTGATTGCCGCATGCGCGGCGGAGGTGCCGTCGCGGAACCGTTCCGGCTCCGTGACAACTCGAAGAACTTTACGGATCCGCTGGGACGGTGTCAACCTCCCCTGTCAAGATCTTTTAATCGAGGTCGCTGAGCCGGCCGCCCGCGTCCGGCTGGGCGTCCTCCACCCGTCGCAGCAGGCGCGTCAGGACCTCGCCCAGGACGCCCCGGTCCTCGGTGGAGAGGTCCTGGAGCAGGTCCTCCTCGAAGACCATGGCGAGGCGCATGGCCTCCAGCCACTTCTCGCGGCCCTCGTCGGTCAGCTCGACGATGACCCGCACACGGTTCGACTCGTCGCGCTCCCGGGTGACCAGCCCCTCCGCGACCATGCGGTCGATGCGGTGGGTCATGGCGGCCGGGGTGAGACCGAGGCGCTTGGCAAGCTCGCTCGGGCCCAGGCGGTACGGGGCGCCGGCGAGGACGAGCGCCTTCAGTACCTCCCACTCGGCGTTGCTGATGCCGAGCGCGGCGGTCTGACGGCCGTAAGCGACATTCATCCGCCGGTTGAGGCGGGACAGCGCCGAGACGATCTTCTCGACCTGGGGGTCGAGGTCCTGGAACTCGCGCTGGTAGGCGGCGATCTGTTCTTCGAGTGTCGGCTCGCTGACGCCGGGGGTGTCACCCATGGCCCGAGTATCGCACGCTGCTGCTTGGTGTCGAAGTCCTTCAACGTGTAGAGTTCAAGTTCAAACTTTAGCTTTGAAGTCTTCAGGCTTGCATCCATGCGTAGGGAACGTGTCACCGACACGGTGCCCGGCAGGGGGCCGGTACGGCTTCACTACCAAGGCAGGTGAAAGTGACCAGGGCGATGGGCGCAGCGATGCGCCGTATCCACGTGGGCAACGCGCTCAGCGCGTTCGGGCTCGGCTTTACCGTCCCCTTCCTCTACGTCTATGTGGCGCAGGTGCGGGGACTCGGCTCCATGACGGCGAGCATCGTGCTCGCCGTCTTCGCCGTGGCCGCTCTCGTCGTGCTGCCGTTCGCCGGGCGGGCGATCGTCCGGCGCGGTCCCCTGCCGGTGCTCCTCGTCGCCCTGGTCACAGCCGCCCTGGGTGCGCTGAGCCTCGGACTGGCGAACAGCGCGACGACCGTGGTGCTGTCGGCCGCGGCGCTCGGTGCCGGACAGGCCGTGATGCAGCCGTCGCTCGCGACGATGATCGTGGACTGCTCCACGGCGGACACCCGGTCGCGCGCCTTCGCGACGCAGTTCTTCCTGCAGAACCTGGGCCTCGGTGTCGGCGGCCTCATCGGCGGGCACATCGTCGACCCGGACCGCGCGAGCTCGTTCACGCTGCTGTTCGCGATCGAGGCGGCGATGTTCCTGGTGCTGGTCGTGCTGATGGCGACCGTGCGGATGCCGCACGCGCCGCACATCAAGGGGGACAGGCCGCAGGCCAGGGGCGGCAGCTGGAAGCAGCTGCTCGGCAACCGGGCCATGGTGCAGCTGTCCGTGCTGGGCTTCGTGCTGTTCTTCGCCTGCTACGGACAGTTCGAGTCGGGGCTTTCCGCGTACGGCGTGGAGGCGGCCGGGATCTCCACGTCCGCGCTCGGTACGGCGATGGCGGCGAACACGGCGATGATCGTGGTCGCGCAGTTCGCGGTGCTGAAGTTCGTCGAGCGCCGCAAGCGGTCCCGGGTGATCGCCGCGGTCGGGCTCATCTGGGCCGTCGCCTGGCTGGCGGCCGGATACGCGGGCCTCGGGCACGGCAGCCGGACCATGGCGACGGCGGCCTTCGTCTCCACGTACGCGCTCTTCGGGCTCGGTGAGGCGATGCTGTCGCCGACGATCGCGCCGCTGGTCGCCGATCTGGCACCGGCGGGCATGGCGGGTCAGTACAACTCCGCCTTCGCCCTGGTGAAGCAGCTCGCGCTGGCGATCGGCCCCGCGGTGGGCGGCCCGATGGGGGCCTCGCTGCACGGCCCGTACGTCGTGACGTTCCTGCTCTTCTCGCTCGGGATCACCTTCCTGGCCGTACGGCTCGGGCGGCAGCTCACGCCCGTACAGGATCAGCCGTCGCTCGCGCGGAGCCGGGTGGTCGCGCAGGGCGGGGCTCCGGCCGAGCCGGTGCCCGCGAGCGCCTGACCGCCGGGGCTGCGGGACGGGCGTGGACCAGGACGGCCGCCATCACGAAGGGACGTGATGGCGGCCGTTTCGTGTGTGCGGCGCGGGTCTCAGCGGATGCCGGTCAGCAGGTTGGCGGTGAAGGGGAGGGTGGCGGTGCCGTCGGGGGCGGTGTGGCCGGCGAGCCGGGTGTGGACGGTCCGCCCCGCGCGCAGGAGTGCGTCCTCGCCCGCGGTGTCGACGATCGCCTGTCCCCAGGATGTGGACGAGAGCTGGCCGGGGGCGTACGCGTCGAGGGGCGGGAACGGGATGCCGAAGGTGACCTGGCGGACGGCGACGTCGTGGAAGCCGGCGCCTCGCAGGGCGGCGGAGAGCCGTTCGGGGGTGCCGGAGAACGCGCCCTCGTAGTCCGCCGCGAGTTCCTTGCCGCCGTGTTCCTCGACCGCCTCGTACTGGGCGACGAAGTACGGGATGAGGTCTCTGGCGGCCCACGCGGTGGCGGCGAAGCGGCCGCCGGGGCGCATCACGCGGGCCGTCTCCGCGAAGGCCGCGTCCAGGTCGGGGAAGAACTGGACGCCCTGCTGGCACACGACCGCGTCGAAGGCCGCGTCCTCGTAGGGGAGCCTTTCGGCGGGGGCGACGGTGAACTCGATGTCCGGGTACATGCGGGGCGCGTACTCCGCGGCCACGCCGATCATGCCCGTGTTGATGTCCGCCCCCGAGACCCGGCCGGCGGGGCCGACCCGGGCCGCCGCCGCGCGGGCCGCGAAGCCCGTGCCGCAGGCCAGGTCGAGCACCTTGGCTCCGGGGTACAGGTCGACCGCGTCCAGGATCGCTTCCACGAAGGGCGCCATGAACGGCGCCGCGTACCGCTCGTAGCGCTCGGGGGCACTTCCTTTGAGCTGAAAGCCCGATTCGTCTGCCATGGGGAGCTCTTAGCACCGGCCGATCCCCTCGGCCAGGGGACGCGCGGAACGTGTCAGTTCCCCGCGCGCGGGAGTGCGAACTCGCACCACACCGCCTTGCCGCCGCCCGGTGTGCGGCGGGAGCCCCAGTTCGAGGCGATCGTGGCCACGATCGCGATGCCGCGGCCCGCTTCGTCGCCGGGCTCCGCGCGGCGGCGGCGCGGGAGGTGGTCGTCTCCGTCGGTGACCTCGATGATCAGGCGGCGGTCGGTACGGCGCAGGCGCAGGCGCATCGGCGGGGTGCCGTGCTGGAGCGAGTTGGCGACGAGCTCGCTGGCGGCCAGAACGCCGAGGTCGTGCAGATCGCCGGGGAAGCGCCAGCTGGCCAGCACGCCGGAGGCGAAGGCACGCGCGCGCGGGGCCGCTTCCATGCCGCCGAGCAGTTCCAGGGCGGCGTTGCGGAAGAGCTCGCCGTCGGAGCCCGTACGGGAAGGGTGCTGGATGACCATGACGGCGACGTCGTCGTCGTGGTCGGCGGTGACGCCGGCCGCGCGGACCAGGCGGTCGCAGATCACCTGGGGGCTGCCCGTGGCGCCTGCCAGGGCACGCTCCAGGGAGGCGATGCCCTCGTCGAGGTCCTCGTCGCGGCGCTCGACCAGGCCGTCCGTGTACAGGACGGCGGTGGAGCCGGGGCCCAGGGGCACCGAGCCTGAGGCGTGCAGCCAGCCGCCGGTGCCGAGCGGCGGTCCGGTCGGTTCGTCGGCGCGGTGGATGGTGCCGTTCTCGTCGCGGACCAGGATGGGCAGGTGGCCGGCGGAGGCGTACACCAGGCGGCCCTCGTTCGGGTCGTGGATGGCGTACACGCACGTGGCGATCTGGTTGGCGTCGATCTCGGTGGCGAGGCCGTCGAGGAGTTGCAGGACCTCGTGCGGCGGCAGGTCGAGACGGGCGTACGCGCGCACGGCCGTGCGGAGCTGGCCCATGACGGCGGCCGCGCGGACACCGCGGCCCATGACGTCGCCGATGACGAGCGCGGTGCGCCCGCCGCCGAGGGTGATGACGTCGTACCAGTCCCCGCCGACCGCCGCCTCCGTGCCGCCGGGCAGGTAGGTGGCGGCGATGCGCAGGTCGTCGGGCTCCTCCAGCTCCTGCGGGAGCAGGGAACGCTGGAGGGTGACGGCGGTCTCGCGCTGACGGCGTTCGCTGGCGCGCAGCCGCTCGGCCGCCTCGGCGTGATCGGTGACGTCGGTGGCGAACACGAGAACGCCGCGGCCGTCGGTCTCCGGGGAGGTGTCGACGGGGGTGCAGGTGAACGTGTAGGAGCGGCCGGTCGACACCTTGCGGGACTTGACCGTGCGGGGCTTGGCGCTGCGCAGGACCTGGTCCAGGAGCGGCAGCAGGCCGAGTTCGTCCAGTTCGGGCAGGGCCTCGCGCGCGGGGGCGCCGGCGGGGCGGGCGCCGAAGGCCGCCGTGTAGGCGTCGTTGACGTACGAGACGCGGTGTTCGGGGCCGTGCACGAGGGCGACGAGGGCGGGGACGCGGTCGAGGACCGCGCGCACCGGGAGTTCGTCGACGGCGAGACCGGGAGGGGCGTCGTCGGTGAGCTGTTCGACGCGGGCCGCCGGCACGGAACCTTCCCCGCGCCGGTCCGGGGCGGCCGTATGCGCAGCCGCGTGCGCGGCCGTGTGTTCGGTCCGCGCTGCGGCGCGGCGCTGCGTTCCGGGGAGCCGGGCGCTCCAGCGCGTGAAGTTCACAGTGGGGAAAGCCTCGTGTTAGAAGGGCGAGCGGTTCACCCGCCCAAAGTCGTGGACCTGCCTGGCAGTCTGACCGACCGGGTCTCCGTCCGTCAGACGCCGTCCCTGCCGGTGGAGTTCCTCGGTCCGGTCAGGACGACCCCTTCGGGTCGGTCGGAGGCTTTCCCCCGGCCGCCAGTTCGAACTCCGCACGGGGGTGTTCGAGCGAACCGAGGGACACGATCTCCCGCTTGAAGAGACCCGCCAGGGTCCATTCGGCGAGTACACGGGCCTTGCGGTTGAAGGTCGGCACCCTGCTGAGGTGGTAGACACGGTGCATGAACCAGGCAGGATAGCCCCTCAGCTTGCGCCCGTAGACGTACGCGACTCCCTTGTGCAGTCCGAGGGACGCGACCGAGCCGACGTACTTGTGGGAGTACGTCTCCAGGGGTTCGCCGCGCAGGGTGTGCGCGAGGTTGTCGCCGAGGACCTTCGCCTGGCGCACGGCGTGCTGGGCGTTGGGCGCGGTCTCCTTGCCGGGCTCGGCGGTCACGTCGGGGACGGCGGCGGCGTCTCCGGCGGCCCAGGCGTGCGAGGCGCCGTCGACGGTGAGCTGGGGGGTGCACTTGAGCCGGCCGCGCTCGTTCAGGGGAAGGTCGGTCGCGGCGAGGACGGGGTGCGGTTTCACGCCGGCCGTCCACACGACGGTGCGCGTCGGGAAGCGCGCGCCGTCACTGAGGACGGCGACCCGGTCCGCGCAGCTGTTGAGGCGGGTCTCCAGCCGTACCTCGATGTTGCGCCGCCGCAGCTGGCTGACCGTGTACCTGCCCATCTCCTCGCCGACCTCGGGCAGGATGCGGTCGGAGGCCTCGACGAGGATCCACTTCATGTCCTCGGGCTTGAGGTTGTGGTAGTACCGCGCGGTGTAGCGGGCCATGTCCTCCAGTTCGCCGAGCGCCTCGACGCCGGCGTAACCGCCCCCTACGAAGACGAAGGTCAGGGCCGCGTCACGGATCGCGGGGTCGCGGGTGGAGGAGGCGATGTCCATCTGCTCGATGACGTGGTTGCGCAGGCCGATGGCCTCTTCGACCGTCTTGAAGCCGATGGCGTAGTCGGCGAGTCCGGGGATCGGCAGGGTGCGCGAGACCGAGCCCGGGGCGAGCACGAGTTCGTCGTACGTGATCTGCTCGGCGCCCGCGCCCTCCTCCTCGGTGGCGAGCGTGGTGAGCGTGGCGGTGCGTTTGGCATGGTCGACCGACCGGACCTCACCGATGACGATCCGGCACCGGTGAAGGACCCGGCGCAGCGGAACGACCACGTGACGCGGCGAGATGGAGCCCGCGGCGGCTTCGGGAAGGAACGGCTGATAGGTCATGTACGGGTCGGGCGACACGACCGTGATCTCGACCTCGCCCCGCTTCAGTTCGGGCTTGAGCTGCCGCTGGAGGCGCAGGGCGGTGTACATCCCGACGTAGCCGCCGCCGACGATGAGAATGCGCGCACGTTCCTTCACCATCCCATGACGCACCCCTCTTCGGAGTTTGTCCACAGCCCCGACAATTTGTGTGACCGGTCGCCGACAACGTGCGGAGTTGGCCGATTTGCCGGAGTCTAGGGAAAACCCGCAGCTCAAGGTGGGTGAGGGGGGTATTCGGACGGGGTGTAATCGGGACGTACGGGGTCCGTACTCCGATCGGGGGGCGCTCCGTGCGGAACCTGCCCCTTCTGAATTGACCCCCTCTCAACTATGTTCGTGTGTCGACGGGGTGTAGGGGGATACGCTCGGCGATTCCGCACGACGGACTCGCGCATCAGCTTGTTCCGCACGCTCCGGTCTGTCGATGGCGGGGAGAGTCTCCGGGGGGAGACGTCATTACCGGGGGAACGCTTATGCATATTCAGGACTCTCATTGGTCTTCCGCGTCAGCCATCGCACCTGGTGGTGCGATGGGCGCGGCGACGAGCGGCAACGGTCGCGGTCCGACGGACGGACCGCGCACGACGCCGCTGCGGGTGGACGCACAGCGCAATCTGGAACATGTACTGCGGGCGGCGCGCGAGGTCTTCGGCGAGCTGGGGTACGGCGCGCCGATGGAGGACGTCGCCCGACGGGCGAGGGTCGGTGTCGGCACGGTGTACCGGCGCTTCCCGAGCAAGGACGTGCTCGTGCGCCGGATAGCCGAGGAGGAGACCTCCCGGCTGACGGACCAGGCCCGTTCCGCGCTCGGCCAGGAGGACGAGCCGTGGTCGGCGCTCTCGCGCTTCCTGCGGACGTCGGTGGCCTCGGGCGCCGGGCGGCTGCTGCCGCCGCAGGTGCTGCGGGTCGGCGTGGCCGAGGACGGTCCGGAGCACGACGAGGCACGGGTGCCTCAGCAGCGGTCTCAGCCCGCACCCGAGTTGCGGCTCGTCGAGCAGCGGACCGCCCCCGAGGACGAGCAGGTGATCGCCGCGGTGGACGACGCCGGGGCGGCGGCGCTCCTCGAGGTGGTCGGGCGGCTCGTCGACCGGGCGCGTGCGGCGGGCGAGTTGCGCGCCGACGTCACCGTGGCGGACGTCCTGCTGGTCATCGCGACGGCGGCACCCTCGCTGCCGGACGCGGCCCAGCAGGCGGCGGCCTCGGCCCGGCTCCTGGACATCCTGCTGGAGGGCCTGCGCTCGCGTCCCGCGTGAGCCGGACCGAAGGCACCTGCGGTATGGGCGGGTTCCGGACGCGGAGGCGTACCGGAGCACACCGAAGCACGTGGACACCGCGGGGCACGAAGGCACCCCGCGTGCGCGGGCGCCGTCGTACGCGGCCGCCGCCGAGCACACGGTCGCGCCTGGACACCCCGATGCTCCCGGGGCGAGTGACGTCACTCGCCCCGGGAGCATCGCGCTTCCCGGCCACGCCTCCCGACCGCGCTTCCGGCCACACTTCCGGTACGGAACGACTGCTTCCGCGCGCATGACGGCTGGTGAACATTCCCCGAACGGGTGGCAGTTAGTACTCCAGAGCGGCAAAACCCCTCGGACGAGTGGTTGGGCCGTACGAGCGCGTTCCGCACGGGGAGCCTGTGGCACTCTGGCCCGGTATTCGGGTCCGAGAGTGTGCAGGCGGGGGCTTTCCGCGATGAGCGTTGACGGGCGGGACGAGTCACTCGGTGACGGTGGCGCCGACGGCGGCACGGAAACCGGCGGCTCACCGTCACGGCGGGTACCGAGCCAGGGCGGCCCGCACGGCGGGACCCCGCACGGCGAGAACCGGGACAGCGGAAGCCGGGACAGCGGCAACTCGGACCGCGGCAGCCAGGACGGCGACGACTCGGACAACGGAAGCCGGGACGGCGACGACCGGCACCATGCCGGCCCGGACGCCGGAACGGCCGACCTCGGCATGCCCGCGCAGCGCGACCGCTGGGACGCGCGCGACGACGGCGTTCTGCCGCCCCTACGCGAGCCCGGGACCTCGGTAAACGCGCCGCCCCCCGACGCGGGTCTGATCGAGAGGATGCGCGCGGGCGACGACACGGCGTACGAGGAGCTGTACCGCCGGCACGCCGAAGCCGTCCGTCGCTACGCCCGCACCTGCTGTCGCGACACGCACACCGCCGACGACCTCACGGCCGAGGTGTTCGCCCGCATGCTTCAGGCCGTACGCGGCGGCACCGGCCCCGAGCACGCGGTGCGCGCGTATCTCCTCACCACCGTCCGCCGGGTCGCCGCGAACTGGACGAAGACGGCCAGGCGCGAGCAACTGGTCGACGATTTCGCCGTGTTCGCCGCACAGGCCGCCCGCGGATCCGAGGTCTCCGACGACGACACCCTCGACCTCGGCGCGGACGTCCGCGCGATGCACGAGGCCGAACAGTCCATGGCCATGCGGGCCTTCCGCTCGCTGCCGGAACGCTGGCAGGCCGTGCTGTGGCACACCGAGGTCGAGGACGAGTCCCCGAGCGAGGTCGCCACACTCTTCGGTCTCGACGCGAACGGCACCCGTGTGCTGGCCAGCCGCGCCCGCGAGGGACTCCGGCAGGCCTACCTCCAGGCGCACGTGAGCACCACGCTCACCATGGACGAGGAGTGCGCGCGCTACGCCGACCGGCTCGGCGCCTACGCCCGCGGCGGCCTGCGCACCCGTGCCGAACGGGGCCTGCGCAAGCACCTGGAGGAGTGCGCCAGGTGCCGGCTGGCCGCGGGCCAGATCAAGGAAGTGGCCGGCGGGATCCCTGCGGTCGTGCCGGTCGCGGTCATCGGCTGGTTCGGTGCCGCCGGGTACGCGAAGGCCGTCGCGCTCATCGCCGGTGGCGCCGGTGCGGGTGCGGCCGGAGCCGCGGGAGCGGCAGCCGTGGCGGGAGGGGGCTCGGGAGGCGCCGGCGCCGGGGGCGGCGCCGCGGTCTCCGAGGGGCTGGGAGCGCCGGTCAAGGCCGGTATCGCGGCGGGTGTCGTCGCGGTGGCCGCGGCGGCGGTGGCACTGTCCCTGGTCGGCAACGACAGCCCCGCCCGGCGGCCCGAGGCGGAACCGGCCGCCTCTCCCGCCGTCGAAGCGCCGGTGCCGTCGTCGGCACCGCCCAGGAAGTCCCCCACGCCGAAGCCACCGCCGGTGGTGCGCGGGCCGGCCCCCGCCCCGCCCCCCTCGGCGGAGCCGAAGCCCGCCCCAAAGCCGGCACCGAAGGCGACCCCGAGTCCGCTCCCCTCGCCGGCCCCGGCCCCCGCTCCGGCCCCGCTGCCGAAACCATCCCCACCGGAACCCGCCCCGGAGCCCACGCCGACGCCTCCCCCGCCCGCCTCCACCGTCTACCGGTGGAGCGACCTGGACTACGACGTCATCGGCGACCACACCGGGCCTGAGATGCGGATCGGTGCGAGCAACTGGGTGTGGCAGCGCCACTCGATGAGCATCGCGAACACCCGGTACGCGCACGGCGTGACCGTCCACGGCCGCTCCTCGGTCACCATCGACCTGAACCGCGACTGCGGCTCGTACGACGCCATGGCCGGTGTGGACGATCTGATGCTGGGCCTGGGCAGTCTGCGCTTCTCCGTCTACGCGGACGGGTCGCGGCTGTGGCGGTCACCCCCGGTCGAGGGCGGCGACCCGGCGGTCCCCGTCCATGTGAACCTCACCGGCCACCGGACGGTGAGGCTCGTCGTCGAACCCCGGGGCCCGTTCGACTCGACGTCACTGGGCGACTGGGCGGAATCGAAGTTCCTGTGCCGGTGAACGTGTAGTCCGACCTAGTCCGACCTAGTCCGACCTAGTCCGCGGAGTGCGCCTCCCCGGGATACACCCCGGAATACGCCTCGGGGTGTATCCCGGGATACGCCTCGAGCGCTTCGGCCAGGTCGCCGAGGGCCTCTTCCTGGGTGTAGCCGGAGCCTCGGACGCGCTCGGACTCGTAGCGTTCCGGGCCGAGTGCCGCGAGAGCCGCGGCTGCGGTGCGCCGCGCGTCGGCGCTCTCACGTGCGGGCCGCAGATCCCCGCCGCGCCAGCCGGTGCCCGCGGCCAGCAGCCGCGCCGCCACCGGGTGGGCCCCCAGCTCGGTGAGCAGTCGCGCGGCGCTCTCGACGAAACCCGAGGCCACCACGTCGGCGCACCGCGCGTCCATCGCTTGCCGCAGTGCGGCGCTCAGCTTCCGCAGTCCCGGCACAGGGCCGGACTCGGCGGCCGTGACCAGGGCGTCCATCCAGTTCAGACCCGCCGAGAACTGGGGCGGCGGGGTGCCCCGGAGGCTCTCCTCGCGGGACTTCTCGCACAGTTCGCGTGCGAGGGCGACCTCCCCGTCCTCCAGGACCACCTGGGCGCGCAGCAGATGGACGAACGCCCGGGAGTCCGTCACCCCGTACTGGTCGGCGGCGACGCTCGCCTCGTCCAGCGTCGCCAGGGCCAGCGAACGCTCGCCGGCGCGGAGGGCGATCTCGGCCAGCCGTGCCATGAGGAACGGCACCTCCGCGTACGCCCCCACCTCGTAGGCGAGCCGCAGCGCCTCCGCGTACTCGCCCTTCGCCTCGTCGAACCGGCTGCGCGCCATGGCCGCCTCACCGGCCGCGCTGCACACCTGGGCGCGCATCCAGCGGTCCCCGACGCGTCGGCTGAGTCCGCGCAGTTCCGCCAGGTCCTCGTCCACTCCCGGCATGCCGCCCGGGGCGTCGACGACCATGTGCGTACGGAACATCAGGGCGACGCCGATCTCCCATTCACCGCCGAACTCACGGCAGTTGGCGACCGCCGAGTTCATCGCGGGCCCCACGTCGTCCGGATCGCCCAGGAAGTGCGCGGCCATCGGCCAGACGATCCCCGGCATGCGTGCCGCGTCCGGACCACCTCTCTCGAAGGCGCCCCGCACCCGCCCCACGTACTCCCGCAGCCGCTTGTCGCCCCAGTCGTCCAGCGGGACGACGTCCACCTTCATGAACAGGTGGAGCATGCGCACCCGCATCCGCATGGCGTGCAGCGGGTGCCGCCCGTCACGCTCGGGATGGTCGAGGAAGGCGTCCACCGGATCGACGTCGTCGAGCTCGGAGAGGAGGCCGTCACCGGCGGCGGACACGGCACCGGCGGCCGCCGACGGACGGTCACCGGTCGGCGTATCGAGCAACGCGCCCAAATTCAGGACGAGTTCCGTCCACGTGATGCCCTCGTACCGGAAGTTGCGCAGCCACCAGAACCAGCCCATGTCGAGGACGAGAGCGCCCGCCTCTTCCTCGTCATGGGCGGCGAGCGCGCGCCGGAGAGCGGCCCGGATGTTGTCGAGCTCGGTCTCCAGACGCCGGATCCAGGGGAGTTGGCCGGCCGAGCGCAGCTGGGGCTCGGCCTCCGCAGTCAGGGCGCGCACCCACGCACGGTGGCGCCGCTCGGCGGCGGCACGCAGCCCGGGAACCTCGGCGGCGCGCTCGGTGGCGTACTCGTGGATGGTCTCCAGCATGCGATAGCGCATCCCGCCGCCCGCATCGCCCCCGGCGTCCCGGGGCCCGTCGCCCTGCCCGCCGTGTCCGCCGTGTCCGCCGTGGTCACCGGGCCCGTACGGATGGCCGTCGCCGCCCGTGGGGTCCGGGGTGGCGACGAGGAGGGACTTGTCGACGAGCGCCCCGATGAGGTCGGCGGCGGGGCCGGTGCAGACGGCCTCCGCGGCGGCCAGGTCCCAGCCGCCCGCGAACACGGAGGCCTCGCGCAGCACGGTCCGCTCCCGTTCGTCGAGCAGATCCCAGGACCAGTCGACGACGGCGCGCAGGGTCTGCTGGCGGGGCAGCACCGTACGGCTGCCGGAGGTGAGCAGTCGGAAGCGGTCGTCGAGCCGGTCGGCGATCTGCCGCGGGGTGAGCAGCCGCAGACGGGCCGCGGCCAGCTCGATGGCCAGGGGCAGGCCGTCGAGCCGCCGGCAGATCTCGTCCACGGCGGCGGAGTCGTGGAGGGCGGTGGCGGCTTCGGGGCGCACCACGGAGGCCCGCTCCATGAAGAGGCGGCGCGCGGAATCGGGCGGGAGCGGCTCGACCGGGCGCACCAACTCGCCGGGGATTCCCAGGGGTTCGCGGCTGGTGGCGAGGATCGTGAGCCCCGGGCAGCGGGTCAGCAGCGTCTCGGCGAGTTCGGCCGCCGCGTCGATCACGTGCTCGCAGTTGTCGAGGATCAGGAGCTGGCTGCGCCGGGCGCAGTACTCGACGAGCAGGGCAACCGGGTCGTCCTGCGCGACCGCCATCTCGTTGGTGATCAGCGCTGTCTCGCGCAGACCGAGGGCGCTGACCACGGCACCCGGGACCGCCTCGGGCCGGTCGAGCGGGGCCAGTTCGGCCAGCCACGCCTGCGAGAGCCCGGCGGCGGCTTCCTCGGCGAGGCGGGTCTTGCCCGAACCGCCCGGTCCGGTCAGCGTGACCAGTCGTGCCCTCCGCACATCCGAACGGATGGCCCCGACCTCGCGTTCCCGCCCGACGAACGAGTTCAGACGAGGCCGGATGTTCCCGGTCCGCTGGGCACGGGAGGGGTCCGCGGAACGCGGGCCGGCGTCCGGTGCGGCACCGCCCGTGGCGGGTCCGGGTTCCCGCGCTCCGCGGGCGTCCGGCGGGTCGAGCAGTGCGGCGTGCAGGTCCCGGAGCTCCGGCCCGGGGTCGGCGCCGAGACCGTCCGTCAGCGCTCGGCGCACGTCCTCGTAGGCGGCCAGCGCGTCGGCGCCCCGGCCGGTCTCGCGCAGGGCGCGGATGAGCAGGACGTGCAGCGCCTCGTCGTACGGGTGGGCCGTCGTCAGCCCCTTCAGCTCCGGTACGACGTCGGCGGCGCGGCCGAGCCGCAGGTCCGCCTCGACGCGGCTGCGCGTCGCCTCCAGGCGCAGGGCCTCCGGGCGGGTCGCCGCGGTGCGGTCGGGGAGGTCCGCGAGGGCGGGGCCGCGCCACAGGGCGAGGGCTTCGCCCAGTCGGGCGGCGGCGGTACGGGCGTCGCCCGTGTCGAGCGCGGACCTGCCCTCCGTGACGAGCCGCTCGAACACGAACAGGTCCACGTCGTCGCGGGCGGCGCGGAGGCGGTAGCCGCCGGTCTCGGAGGTGACCGCGTCCTTTCCGATGGCGCGGCGGAGGCGGCCCACCAGTGCCTGCAGGGCTGCGGGGGCGTCCTGGGGCGGGTCGTCCGCCCACACCTCGTCGATGAGGGTGTCCGGGGAGAGCGTTCGGGCGGGGTGGCAGGCCAGGGCTGTGAGCAGCGCGCGTACCCGGGGGCCGCCCACCGCGACGGGGGTCCCCCGGTCGTCCTCCGCCTGGGCAACCCCCAGAATCCTGTACCGCACGCCCCCATTCTCACCGCCCGCCCGCCCGGGGGTCACCGTGTCACCCCGCCCGAGCCGCCGAGGCCCCTTCTTCCCTGCGTGCCCCGCCCCACCAAAACCTTCTCTCGCCCCCTCCGCCCCTACCCGTCCCGTACCCGGGGCTCCGCCCCGGACCCCGCTCCTCAAACGCCGGAGGGGCTGAAAATCACGCCCGTGAGGGACGACATCCAAGCCACCGCACACCCGCAGCCGGGATCCGGCGGAAGGGGCCGTGCCGGTACATCAGATGCCCGTCGCTTACGTCCGGATCGAGCAGCGGCTCCCCAGGAAACTCACGTCTGATCCAACGGCGACGGGCGGATGTACCGGCACGGCCCCGACCCACAACACACCGGCACCGGTGCAGCCGCGCCGCACCCGCACCGGTTCAGCCGCGCCGCGCCCCCGCCCCCAGCGCCCGCCCCTGCGGGACTATCCCCGCGGGAACGGCGCGTTGGCGCGCCGGCGTCCCCGTCCAGCACGTTCCGCGCCGGGCCAGCAACCGCCGCAGCCACAGTTCGAGCGAGACGAGATCGGCCAGCCCGTCGAGGGGAAGCGGCGCCCCCTCCGCGGCCGAGCGCAGCGCCTTGCGGACGACGCGGGCCTCGACCAGCCCGGCCTGCGCGAGCAACGGCGTGTCGAACAGGGAGACCAGGGAATCCGCCGCCACCCGCACCCCCGTACGGGCCGCCGCCGTGGAGGACGCGTGCGACGGAGCCCCCCACCCGGGGGGCAGATCGGCCACCCCGGCCCCCTCCAGCACCGTACGCAGGATCGCCGCCCGCGCTCCCGGCTGCACCCGCAGCGCCTCCGGCAGTTCACGGCACGCCCGGACGACCTGGTTGTCCAGGAACGGCATGTGCAGCCGCTGGAAGCGGATCTCCGCGGCCTGCTCCAGGACGCGGACGTCGGCCGCGTGGCGGGCCAGCGCGGCCCGGGCGCGGAAATCCCCCGGCCGCTGTCCGGGACCGACGTTCGGCCGCCCCCCGCCGCCTTGGAGGCGAACCGATACTTCAGCCAGTGCCTCCCCGGTCAGCCAGCGCGCCGCCGGCCCGGGTCTCGCCCAGCTGAGCGCGGCGAGCGACGCGCCCACCGCGCCTCCGGGTTCCTCGAACCGCCGGTGCAGCAACTGCTCGGCGAGAACGTCGACTCCGGTGCGGTACGGGGTACGGGCGAGCTTGCGCGCCGCGCCGTACACGCGCGCGGGGACCATCACCGACCCGTCGGCCTTCGTCAGCGCGGCGACGGGTCGCACCAGATGGCGTCGTTTGCGGTCCATGAGCAGGTCGGCGAGCCGGGCCGGATGCGCGTCGAGCACCTGCCGCGCGCCGTAGCCGGTGAAGTGGTCCGCGCTGCCGGAGGCGAGCCGCGCGCGGTGGCGTGCCGCGGTCACCAGGGAGGGGCCCGGCTCGTCGGTCAGCGGCCCCTCCAAGTCGGCGTAGGGAAGGGTTTCTTCGCCCCCGGTGACGACCACGTGGTGCAGCCTGGGGTTCGCGGCCAGCGTCCCGGCCCGCTCCAGTTCGGCCTCGCGCCCTCGTACGGCGAGGTCGTTGAAGGTGACGGCCAGGAGCCGTTCCCCGGCACCGGTGCCGTGTCCGAGGACCGTGCCGGGCGCCCCGGGAAGGCCGGCGGCGAGCAGCGCGAGGGTTCCCGAGGCGGGTCCTCCGGAGAGGTCGGCCCCGATGCCCGGTACGGGCGTGCCGCGGGCGGCGCGCCGCTCGGCGGGCCCCATGCCGGGCACGGGCCCGGGGTCCACATCGGCGCCGGGCACATGGCGGGGAGCGGAGAGGCGGGCGCGGACGGCTTCCACGAGGGCGTCCCGTACGGCGTCCACGGCGATCGCGGGATCGGCGATGGGCGCGGCGACGGCGAGGGAGGCGACGGGTTCGTACCCGGCGATCTCGCGCGCTCCGGCCCGCAGGATGAGCGTGTGCCCCGGCGGGATGCGGCGCACGCCTTCGTACGGGGTGGAGTCGTGCACCGCGGCCGGTACGTCGGGGGCGGCGAGCATCGCGGCCAGGTGTCCGAAGTCGAGGTTGGCCTCGATGAGGTCGGCGAGCGGGAGCGCGGCGGTGGCGTAGGCCGTGCCGCCGGCCCAGGGGGTGTAGAACACGGGCCGGGCGCCGGCGAGATCGCCGCAGACGGTCACGCGGCGGCCGACCTGGACGACCGCGGTGTAGCTGCCGGACCAGTTGGTGAGGTGGCGCAGTGCTCCGCCGCGCGCGGCGAACAGTCCGACCCGCAGCTCGTCGTCGGTCGCCCCGCAGGTGCCGAGGACGGCGATGCGGTTCGCCGCGTCGGCCTTGACGACGCGCACCTCGTCGGGGCGCCAGTCGCCGACGGCCCACAGCGGATCCGGGTCACCCCAGAGGAGTTGGGAACCGACGGGGTGCACGGTCTCGCCGTCGTTGCCCGTGGCGCCCGCCGAGCCGATCGCGGACGCTCTGGCGACGGTGCTGCTCCACCCCACCAACCATCGCATCGCCGCCTCCACAGGCTGTGGACAACCAGTGCACCGTACGAACTCGGCACCATGCTGCCACGAAGGAGGCGTACGAGAGGGCCCCTGCGGCGGCTTGCACTCCCCGAAGTGCGCCCCCGCCCGAACGTCCGCGCCGTCACGCAGGGGCGCGCTACCAGCAAATACCCTTCACACAGCGCCTGTTGAGGTCATCGGCAGTCGCCACCCCGAATCACGGGAAAACCCGCTCCGGATCGCCACGGGACCGCCACCGAACGACCCCGGTCAACGACCCCGGCCACGACCCCGGCCGACGAGGCGCCCCCGTCCGGCAGTCGCCCGGACCCCACCCCCGACGGGTCGACGTGAATGCGCCCCCGATACGCTCCCTCAGGACGCCCTTCGCGCCCTCAACTCACGTGGTGGGAGCCCTGATTGACCTCAGGAGAGGTCATCGGTTTTCGGCCAAATCGGCGAGAGGCGAACGGACGCGGACACGCTCCGTACAGGCCTTGCGCACCGGTTCGGCAACGCACAGTCCGGGAGGCGGAGTTCGCCCCCCGGACCGGTCCGCCGCCCGCGGGGATGTAGGCGGCGGTGTCCCCCAGCCCACTGGATCCAGTACAGCGGGCCGACCCACGCATGTTCCATGGAAGCGCTCCCCACCGTGGCCGGAGAAGAGCGCACGGACGGGCGCACAGCCACACAACAGGAGCACGCCGCGACAGTCCGTACAGTCGTACGGACCACAATCCCGCCAACCGGACGTACGCCCCTTAACGCTGGGGATCGGGCGAACTACGCTGGGTTTACGAATGCCGCGTGGTTATGCCATTGCGGCAGCCGTCTGTGTCGAGGGGTGGCGCATGTCCAGGGAGCAACGCGGGCCGAACGAAAAACTCGGCGCCGTTCTCGCCCTCGCGGGAATCAGCAACGCAGGACTCGCGCGTCGCGTCAACGATCTTGGCGCTCAACGCGGGTTGACTCTTCGCTACGACAAGACGTCGGTGGCGCGCTGGGTGTCGAAGGGCATGGTGCCGCAGGGCGCCGCGCCGCACCTCATCGCGGCCGCCATCGGCCAGAAGCTCGGCCGTCCGGTGCCGCTCCACGAGATCGGCCTGGCGGACGCGGATCCCGCGCCGGAGGTGGGCCTCGCCTTCCCCCGTGACGTCGGGCAGGCGGTGCGGTCGGCCACGGAGCTGTACCGCCTCGACCTCGCCGGGCGCCGGGCCGGCGGCGGCATCTGGCAGTCACTGGCCGGCTCCTTCGCCGTGAGCGCCTACGCGACGCCCGCTTCTCGCTGGCTGATAACCCCGGCCGACAGTTCGGTGGCGCGCGAGGTGAATCCGGGCGACGGCTCCGGGGCGCCGCTGAAAGTCGGCCACAGCGATGTGCTGAAGCTCCGCGAGGCGGCCGAGGACGCCAGGCGCTGGGACTCCAAGTACGGGGGCGGTGACTGGCGTTCGTCCATGGTGCCGGAGTGCCTGCGGGTCGAGGCGGCACCCCTGCTGCTCGGCTCGTACTCCGACGAGGTCGGCAGAGCGCTGTTCGGCGCGTCGGCGGAACTCACCCGTCTCGCGGGCTGGATGGCCTTCGACACGGGCCAGCAGGAGGCCGCGCAGCGCTACTACATCCAGGCACTGCGGCTGGCCCGCGCGGCCGCCGACGTGCCCCTCGGGGGCTACGTCCTGGCGTCCATGTCCCTCCAGGCGACCTACCGCGGCTTCGGCGACGAGGGCGTCGACCTCGCCCAGGCCGCCCTGGAACGCAACCGCGGACTCGCCACCGCCCGCACCATGAGCTTCTTCCGGCTCGTCGAGGCACGTGCCCACGCGCGCGCGAGTGACGCCCAGGCGGCCGGCGCGGCACTGAAGGCGGCCGAGGGCTGGCTGGAACGGGCCCGTGACGGCGACAACGACCCGTCCTGGCTCGGCTTCTACGGGTACGACCGCTTCGCGGCCGACGCCGCCGAGTGCTACCGCGACCTGAAGGCTCCGCGCCAGGTACGCCGGTTCACCGAACAGGCGCTGTCGAAGCCGACGGAGGAGTTCGTACGCTCGCACGGACTGCGCCTGGTGGTGTCGGCGGTCGCCGAACTGGAGTCCGGCAACCTGGACGCTGCGTGCGAGCAGGGCGTGCGAGCGGTGGAGGTCGCGGGGCGCATCTCCTCCGCGCGCACCACCGAGTACGTGAAGGACCTGCTGCACCGGCTGGAGCCCTACGGCGACGAACCGCGCGTGGTGGAGCTGCGGGAGCGGGCCCGTCCTCTGCTGATGGCTCCGGCGTAGGGCCGGATCCGGAGGGGACGCCCGACGACTCGGGACGGACAGGGCGCCACGGCCCCGCGGCGCGAAGGAAACGCGGGGCGCGGTCCTCGGGTTTGAAGGCATTGTCAGTGGCGCAGTGCACTATCGAGGCCGGGAGGTGGTGCGGATGCGGAGCGCCTACGACTGCGATGTTCTGGTGATCGGCGGGGGGATCGTCGGCCTGTCGACGGCGTATGCCGTCACACGGGCGGCGCCGGGCACCCGTGTGACGGTGCTGGAGAAGGAGCAGGGACCCGCCCGGCACCAGACCGGGCGCAACAGCGGGGTGATCCACAGCGGGATCTACTACCGCCCCGGCTCCCTGAAGGCGCGGTACGCGGTCCAGGGTGCCGCCGAGATGGTCAAGTTCTGCGCGGAGTACGACATCCCGCACGCCGTCACCGGCAAGCTGATCGTCGCGACGGAGAAGTCGGAGCTCCCCCGCCTGCACGGTCTGGTGCAGCGCGGCCGGGAGAACGGCATCCCGGTCAAGGAACTGGGCCCGACCCAGCTCACCGACTACGAACCCGAGGTCCGTGGCCTCGCCGCCATCCACGTCGGCACCACGGGCATCTGCGACTACGTGGCCGTGGCCCGCCGGCTCGCGGAGGCCTCCGGGGCGGAGATCCGGTACGGGGCGCAGGTCGTGCGCGCCGACCGCCGACCCCACCTCGGCGTCGCCGTGCGCACGGCCGACGGGACGATCGTCCGCGGCCGCGTGCTGGTCAACTGCGCGGGCCTGCACTGCGACGAGACGGCCCGGCTCACGGGCGACGACCCCGGGATGCGGATCGTCCCCTTCCGTGGCGAGTACTACACGCTGGCGCGGCCGGAGCTGGTGCGGGGCCTGGTGTACCCGGTTCCGGACCCCGCTTTCCCGTTCCTCGGCGTCCATCTCACCCGGGGCATCGACGGTGGTGTCCACATCGGCCCCAACGCGGTACCCGCGCTCGCCCGTGAGGGATACGGATGGAAGGTGGTCCGGCCCCGTGAACTGGGCGGGACCCTGTCCTGGCCGGGTTCCTGGCGGATAGCACGGCGGCACTGGCGCTACGGAGCCGGGGAGCTGCGCCGCTCGGTGTCGAAGTCGGCGTTCACGGAGGCCGTGCGGAGGCTGCTGCCCGCAGTGACCCCGGAGGATCTGGTCCCCGCCGCCGCCGGTGTCCGCGCCCAGGCGGTCCTGCGGGACGGCACCCTGGTGGACGACTTCCTGATCAAGGAGGGCCCGAGGACCGTGCACGTGCTGAACGCGCCGTCCCCGGCGGCCACCGCCTCCCTCCCGATCGGCCGCGAGGTCGCCCGCCGGGCACTGGCGGCGCTGGCGGCGGTCTGAGCGCCCCACCCGCCACCGGAACGACGACCACCCCACGGCACGCACCCACCGCCGGGACAGGCCGTCCCGTGGCACGCACCCGCCACCGGGACGGACCGCCCCGCGGCACGGCGCCCGTAAAATCGACTCCACTGTGTCTGAATTCCTCGACTCCACCGAAGAGACCCGGCCCGCCTCCGCCGAGGACGGCTCGCCGCGTCACCACCGCGCCAAGGGCGGGCCCCGCTTCCCCGACGGTCCGCAGGCGGATCCCGCCGGCTCGCACTTCGAACGGCGGATCCGGAGTTTCCAGCCGCGCCGGAGCCGGGTGACGACCGGACAGGCCGACGCGCTGCAGCGGCTGTGGCCCAAGTGGGGTCTGGACATCGACGGACAGCAGACGCTCGACCTCGCGGAGCTGTTCGGGGCGGACCTGCCCGTCGTGCTGGAGATCGGCTTCGGCATGGGCGAGGCCACCGCGCAGATGGCGGCCGAGGACCAGGGGACCGGGATCCTCGCCGTGGACGTGCACACACCGGGGCAGGGCAACCTGCTCAATCTCGCCGAGCGGAACAGCCTCACCAACATCCGCGTCGCCAACGGGGACGCGATCATCCTGCTGCGCGAGATGCTGCCGCCCGCCTCCCTGAACGGCCTGCGCGTCTATTTCCCCGACCCCTGGCCCAAGAAGCGGCACCACAAGCGGCGGCTGATCCAGCCGGAGTTCCTGGATCTCGCCGCGACCCGTCTCGCGCCGGGCGCGCTCGTGCACTGCGCGACGGACTGGGAGCCGTACGCCGAGCAGATGCTCGAAGTGCTGAGCGCGCACCCCGCCTTCGAGAACACCCGGTCGGACGGCGGTTTCGCGCCCCGTCCCGAGTTCCGGCCGCTGACCCGTTTCGAGGGCCAGGGACTGGACAAGGGTCATGTGGTGAACGACCTCCTCTTCCGGCGCGTACAGCATCGAGACCAGCACGCCCCGGGCGACTGACCCGCACACACCCGCCGGCGTCCGCCGGGAGATCCCGGGGACGCCGGTTACCGTCGCGGGCCACGCCCTCCCTCGTTAGGGTCAATGCCGTGGCCATCCATCCGCCGTACCCGAACCGGCCCGGCGCCCCCGCCGGACCCGCGCTGCGCCATCCGCACTGGTGGCAGCGCGGTTGGGTGCGGTACGGAGCGCTGATCACGCTGCTCGCGATGTCGGGTCTGGTGATCCTCGCCCTCGTCCGCGAACAGACCGGGACCGAAGGCTTCCTGGTCGGCCTCGGACTGGCCGTGTTCCCCGTGCCGCTGCTCATAGCCGCCTTCCGGTGGCTGGACCGGGTCGAGCCGGGCCCCTGGCGCAACCTCTTCTTCTCCTTCGCCTGGGGCGCCTGCGCGGCCGCGCTCATCGCGATCGTCGCCAACAGCTTCGCGACCCGCTGGATAGCCATGACGACCGCGGATCCCTCCGGCGCCGACACGCTCGGCGCGACCGTCATAGCGCCCGTCGTCGAGGAGTCGGCGAAGGCGGCGGCCGTCCTGCTCGTCTTCCTCTTCCGCAGACGGGACTTCACGGGGATCGTCGACGGTGTCGTCATCGCCGGGGTCACGGCCACCGGCTTCGCCTTCACCGAGAACATCCTCTATCTCGGCACCGCGTTCGGCACCGACCAGCTCAGCGGGGAGAGCGGGCTCGCCTCGGTCACCGCGGCGACGTTCTTCGTCCGCGTGGTCATGTCGCCCTTCGCGCATCCGCTGTTCACCGTGCTGACCGGCATCGGCTTCGGCGTCGCGGCGCTGTCCGCCGAACGCCAGCACGCGCGCCGGGTGCTGCTGCCCCTCACCGGACTGCTGCTCGCGATGGGCATGCACGCGATCTGGAACGGCTCGGCGGGCTTCGGCCGGTTCGGGTTCTTCGGTGTGTACGCGGCGTTCATGGTGCCCGCGTTCGGGCTGCTGACCTGGCTGGTCGTCTGGACCCGGCAGCGCGAGCTGCGGACCGTGCGCGCCGAACTGCCCGTGTACACCGCCGCCGGCTGGCTGGGCGCGGCCGAGCCGTGGGTCCTCGGCTCGATGCGGGCGCGGCAGCTCGCGCGCGAGTGGGCCGGCCACCACTTCGGGAAGAGCGCGGCACGCTCGGTGGCGGAGTACGAGGCGTACGCGACCTCGCTGGCGTTCCTGCGCCACCGGGGGCGCCGGGGCCGTGCGGGCGCCGACTTCGTCGTACGGGAACGCGAGTTGCTCGACGAGCTGTGGCGCCGCCGGGAGATCGCGCGTCCGGCGCTCGCCTACGCGGCCCGCGCCACGGCACCGCTGCCCGCACCGCCGCCCTGGCCTGCCCCCGGGTACGGCTACATCGCCCCGCCGGCCCGGCCCTACGGCCCACCGGCACAGGCATCCGCGCCGGTCCCGTATCCGGCGTACAACCCGTACCGCTCCTAGGGCCGGACGCCCGGGACCGGCGTGGACACCACCGGTCCCCACACCCGCGCCACGGGCCGGTGGGTACCCCGGGTCCGCGGTACGGCCGTTACGCCGACGCCTGCGTCAAGCGCGTGAGTTCCTCGTCCGTCAGCACCAGGTCCGCGACCCCCAGCAGGGCCGGGAGCTGCTCCACGGTGCGGGCGGAGGCGATGGGCGCGGCGACCGTCGGCTGTGCGGCCAGCCAGGCGAGGGCGACCGTCGGGACGGCGACGCCGTGGGCCGCGGCGATCTCGTCGAGGGCGGCGAGGACCAGCGGCCCGCGTTCCGTGTCGAGGTGCTTGGCCGCGCCCGCGGCCCGGGCCGAGTCGACCGTCGTACCGGGGCGGTACTTGCCGGTGAGGAAACCGGAGGCGAGCGCGAAGTACGGGACGGCGGCCAGACCGGCCCGGGAGGCGACCTCCAGCAGGGAGCCCTCGTAGGTGTCGCGCGAGACGAGGTTGTAGTGCGGCTGGAGCGCGACATACCGCGCGAGGCCCTCGCGGTCGGAGAACTCCAGGGACTCCCGCAGCCGCTCCGGAGAGATGTTGGAGGCGGCGATGTGCCGCACCTTGCCGGCCGTCACCAGCTCGTCGAGGGCGCCGATGATCTCTTCGACCGGCACGTCCGGCTTGTCGAAGTGCGTGTAGTAGAGGTCGATGTGGTCGGTGCCCAGGCGGCGCAGCGACGCGTCGGCCGCGGCCTTGATGTTGGCGCCGGACAGACCCGGGTACGCGGGGTGCTGGCTGACCTTGGTGGCGACCACGATGTCCTCGCGGTTGCCGCGGGTCCTCAGCCACTTGCCGATGATGGTCTCGGACTCGCCGCCCTCGTTGCCCTCGATCCAGGCGGAGTACGAGTCGGCCGTGTCGAGGAAGTTGCCTCCGGCGGCCGCGTAGGCGTCGAGCACGGCGAAGGACCGGGTCTCGTCGGCCGTCCAGCCGAAGACGTTGCCCCCGAGGGAGAGCGGGAAGACCTCGAGGTCGGACGAACCGAGCTTGCGAAGAGAAGTCATGTACGGGTTCAACACCCGTCCCGGATGGATGTATTCCGCAATCACCTGGGCCGGCGGGCCGTCGCCCGCGCCCGGACGACCGACAGCCCTGACGTCGGGGGGGTTGACGTCAGGGCTGCCGGAGATCGGAAATCAGGGGTTGAGGCCCTTGCTCTGGAGCCACGCCATCGGGTCGATGCCGGTGGCGGCGCCGCCGGGGTGCACTTCGAGGTGCAGGTGCGCCCCGGTGACATTGCCCGTCGCGCCCACGCGTCCGATGACATCACCGGTGGCGACCTTCTGGCCCACGCTGGCACTGATGGACGACTGGTGGCAGAACCAGAGCTCCGTACCGTCGTCGAGGGTGAGGATCGTGCGGTAGCCGTACGAGCCGGCCCAGCCGGCCTCCGTGATGGTGCCGCTGTGGACCGCCTTGATGAGCGTGCCGGTGGGTGCCGCGAAGTCGAGTCCGGTGTGGTAGCCGGAGGACCACAGGGCACCGGCCTCGCCGAAGGTCGAGGTCAAGGTGTAGGAGGACGTCGGCAGCGTGTAGCTCTTGGCGAGTTCGGCGAGGCGCTCCTGCTCGGCCTTCGCCTTGGCCGCCTCCTCCGCCTTCTCCTTCGCGGCGTCGGCCTTGGCCTCGGCTTCGTTCTGCTGCTTGGCGGCGAGGTCGACGGCCTTCTTCGCGGCGGCCGTCTGGGCGGCCTGCTGCGTGGCGGTGTCGGCCTGGTTCTGCTGCGCCTGGGCCTGCTGCATGATGCGGTCGCGCAGCGCCTCACCGGCGTCGGTGGTGCCCTGGGCCTCGTCGACGGTGGTCAGACCGGCGCTGGTGAGCGGGGTCGCGGAGCCCTTGGGAGTGCTGGATCCGCCGTCCGAGATCAGGGCCTTCGCCGAATCGGTGACCGACGACAGGTCGGGCAGCGAGATCGAGACGGGCGGCTTGCCCGGAGCGGCGCTGGCGATACCACCCGCACCGACGGCGGCTATGACGCCGACGCCGAGAACCGTGGAGCTGCGGGCGAGTCCTCCGCCGCGCTGCTTGCCCGTGCGGTGCCGGCCGCGGACGGGAGCGACGGAATCCGCGGTGGGATTCCACTCCTCCCAGGGTCCCTCGTCCTTGCCGTAGCCGAAGGTGTGTGTTTCGTTCGGCGCGAACGAGGTTGGCTGAGCGGGCCGGTTGGACGCCACGTGGGCGCACTCCTTTCCTTCCTTGCCGCCTACCGGGTTAGCTGACGGGTTCGGAGCAGGAAGGTCTCCTACGCGCGTACGGCCACCGTGTTTCCACGGCGGAATACGCCCGATTCACCCCACGAGTTGGTTCCCCGGTTCCCTTACGGGATTCGGCGCGTGCGCACGGAGCCGCCTCTTGTGACGGTTGTGACGACCGCGCTGCGTTATCGAACGTTAATAGACCCAGGCACCGAATTCCAAGCTGTTCCGACTGATCATTAACGGCTCTTGGCCAGGACTTTGGGGTCATGAGCGATGAAAAACGGGCGAGTTGACCTCATGGTGTCGACACGGGTTTTTCTGACAGTAAGTCAGGTGCTAGGCGGAGGGACACGGTCCGGTCACCGCTCGTGACCGAGCCCGGAAAAAGCCGTCGCCCAGGGGGTGAAACACCTCCCGGACAACGCGCGGCTCCCTCGGCGAGCACACCCGTCACGGGCGCCGGACGGCGAGCAGTGCCATGTCGTCCGTCAACGCGCCGCCCGTGTGCAGGCGGGCCGCCTCGAAGAGGGCGGCCAGCAGCGCGTCGGGGCAGGGAAAGACCCGTCCGGCCAGCCAGACGGCCGGATCGAAGAACTCCCCGCGCGCGTCACGGGCCTCGGACAGTCCGTCGGTGTGCAGCAGCAGCGTCGTCCCGCGCGGAAATCCCTCCCGCACCGTCGGGGCGGGCAGGCTTCCCAGTTCACTCATCCCGAGGGGCAGCGCGAAGGACTCGGCGGTAAGGGTGAGAAGCGTGCCGTCGGGATGCAGCAGCAGGGGCGGCGGGTGACCGCGGTTGACGACGCGTACGACGTCCTCGCCGTGCGGGATCTCGGCGAGGACCGCGGTCGTGAACCCCTCGGCCGCGTCGACGCTGTCGCGCCGGGTGCCCGCGCGCGTCAGCGCCCGCTCCAGCCGCTCCGCGACGCCCTCCAGGGTCGCCTCCTGCTCGGCCGCCTCCCGGAACGCCCCGACCACCGTCGCGACCGTGGCCACCGCGGTCATCCCCTTCCCCCGTACGTCCCCGACGACCAGCCGTACGCCGTGCGGGGAGTCCTGCACGGCGTACAGGTCCCCGCCGATGAACGCGTCCTCCTGCGCCGCCTCGTACCGGGCCGCGACCTCCAGTCCGGCGATCCGCGCCTCGGGCTCGGGCAGCACGGCACGCTGCGCGAACTCGGCGATCTCCCGGACGGAGGCGAGCCGTTCGTCGCCGCGCCGGACGACCGTGTTGATGAGGACGGCGAGGACCGCGGCCATCGCCACGGTGACCACCTCGGTGACCGCGTCGACCTGAAGGACGATGCCGAGGACGAGGTGGGTGATGATCACGGCGCCGACGGCGAGGGCGCCGGCGAGAACGGTTCCGCGCGGCGAATAGAGGGGTGCGGCGACCAGGGGCGCGGCCGCGAACAGGGGGGTCGCGGTGAATTCCGACGGGGTGAGGTAGTCGTAGACGACCCCGGCGGCGACGAACAGCACGGGCAGGGCCCGGACGAAGGCGCGTGCGTACACGATCCCGCGCGGCTCCGCCACCGCCGCCGGACCGGGCGGCAAAAGGCTCCCGGACCCACGGACACCGCGGGACAGCCGGTCGGCCCGGTCACGGGGCCGTCCGGTCCGCCGCTCGCCTCCTGGCTGCCCCGCCACCCGTCCAGAAGACCCGGTACGGGGGCGGCGGGCGACCGGTGTGGCCCGACCGGGGGAGGACACCGCCTGCCGGAGCGAACCGGGACCGGCACGAAGAACCGCGCGAACCGGGAGCGGCACGAAGAACCACGGCCGGAAGAAGGCGAAAGCGGCCGAAAGGAAGCGGAAGAAGCCGGAAAAGAGCCCGGAGCAGTCGGCGGAACCGGCGGGGGCAAACACCAAGGGCCGGAACTCGTGAATCCGAGTTCCGGCCCTTGGCCTTCAGTAGCGGGGACAGGATTTGAACCTGCGACCTCTGGGTTATGAGCCCAGCGAGCTACCGAGCTGCTCCACCCCGCGTCGTTGAAACCAGTGTACGCCATCCGCGGGACCCGAAGCACACGCGTTGAACGTGCCCCTCCAGCGGCGCGGGCACCCGGCTTCTCCCCTGCTGCTCCCCGGCTTCTACCCCGCCACCAGATGCCGGTTGGGGGCCTTGGCGCGGTCCGCGTACTCGGGAAGGACGGCGACCTCGGCGCCCGCGGCGGCGAGGAGCCCGTTCCCGTCGGCGTCCCTGACGAACGTGTCGGGCTCGCGCCAGGCGGTGACGACCCGTCGCACACCGGCGTCCAGGATGAGCCGGGCGCACGGCGCGGGCCGGGAGGCGCGGTGGGCGCACGGTTCCAGGCTGCTGTAGACGGTGGCGGCGGCCAGCCGGGGATCGGCCGGGTCGATCTTGGCGAGGGCGGCCTCCTCGGCGTGCACGACGGGATCGCCGCCCTCGCGGGAGTGACCCCGGGCCAGCTCGGTCCCGTCGGCCGCGACCACGACGGCGCCCACGCTGAAGGCGGTCTTCGAGGGCGGGCACAGCTCCGCCAGCTCACAGGCGAGCTCCAGCCACCGCCGGTCCGCGGCGGAGGCGAGCGAGCCGGCGCCGGGCGCGGTGGGGACGTAGCGGATGAGCACGACGTCGCCGACGGGCCGCGTCTCCACCAGCCGCATCCGGCCCCGGGGGTACTCCCCGGTCCCGAACAGCCGCGGCGCGTCCGGCTGCCCGACGAAGAGGGGGGCGACGGCGAGCTGGAGCTCGTCGGCGAGTTCCTCGCGCACGAGCTGGGTGTGGACCTTGCCGCCCCCTTCGACCATGAGGCGGCGCACCCCCCGTACGTCGTGCAGGTGTTCCAGGAGCACACGCCAGTCGAGTCCGGGCCCGGTCGGGACGACGTCCACGCCGACGATCCCCTTCAGCAGGGCGGACGCCCGCAGCGCGCCCTCGTCCGTCGTGTAGACGATCTTCTCGCCGCCCGTGTGCCAGAACTGGGCCCCGGGGTCGAGCTCACCGGAACCGCTGACGGTGACCTTCAGGGGGTATTCGGGGCGGCCGCCGGCGACACGGGCCGCACGCCGTTCGGCGGAGTTGACCAGGAGCCGCGGATTGTCCGTGCGCAGGGTGCCGGCGCCCACCAGGATCGCGTCGCTGGAGGCCCGCACCTCGTCGACCCGGTCGAAGTCGGCCGGGCCCGAGAGCAGCAGCCGCTCGGGGCCGGTGTCGTCCAGGAAACCGTCGAGGGAGACGGCGGCGGACAGCAGGACGTAGGGACGGGGCATCGGGACGCTTCCTCCGGTCGCACGCGCGCGGTGAGTTCGAGCGCAGTGGTTCAATTTTTAAACAATACCTAGACTGGTCTCATGACGACCCGCTGGCTGACCGCCGCCGAACAGCACGCCTGGCGCTCGTACCTCTCCGCGAGCTCCCTCCTGGAGGACGCCATCGACCGCCGGCTCCAGGCGGAGGCGGGGATGCCCCACCTTTACTACTCCATCCTGGCCAAGTTGTCCGAGGCACCGGAGCGGAGGCTGCGGATGACCGACCTCGCCGAGGCCCAGAAGATCACCCGCAGCCGTCTGACGTACGCCGTGACCCGGCTGGAGAAGGACGGCACCGTACGCCGGGAGGGCTGCCCCACCGACAAGCGCGGGCACATGGCCGTCCTCACCGACGAGGGCACGGCCCTCCTGGAGCGGGTCGCGCCGGGGCACGTCGAGACGGTGCGGACGGCGATCTTCGACCATCTGACCCCCGAGCAGGTGCGGCAGCTGGACGAGATCTGCGGAACCATCACCCGGGCGATCCAGGGCGGGAATTCCGGGGCGCCCGGGGAAGATCTGCCCTGGCGGCGGCGCTCCTGCTCCTCGTGAGGCGCTCGAGGGGGACGTGAACCCCATTGCTTGAAGTTTGAAGCAGATGTAGTGTCTCGTTCCGTGGCTGTGCTTCAAATCTGAAGCACAGCCCCGTACGAACCCGCCGGACGGAGAGACCCCATGCGCGACCACCCCACCGCCACCGTGCGCACCCGCGTCCGCGTACCCCTGCGCTTCGGCGACGGCTACTCCGTCGACGCCCAGCTCGTGACCTTCCACGGCCTCGACGACGGCAAGGAGCACCTGGCCGTCGTCCTCGGCGAGCCCGGCCCGAACCCGCTGGTGCGACTGCACTCCGAGTGCCTGACCGGCGATGTGTTCGGCTCGGCCCGCTGCGACTGCGGACCCCAGCTGCGCGAGGCGGTGGAACAGATCGCGGACCGCGGCGGCGTCCTGCTGTACCTGCGCCAGGAGGGCCGCGGCATCGGCCTCTACAACAAGCTCGACGCGTACGCCCTCCAGGACCAGGGCCTGGACACCTACGCCGCCAACGCGGCCCTCGGTCTGCCCGAGGACGACCGCGACTACACGGCGGCCGCCCAGATGCTCCGGGCCCTCGGCATCGGCTCCCTGGACCTGCTCTCCAACAACCCGGACAAGGCCGAACAGCTCCGCGAGCTCGGCATCACGGTCTCCCACCGTGTCCCGACGGGCGTCTTCACCACCGCCCACAACGTCCGCTACCTGCGCGCCAAGGTCCTCCAGACCCAGCACACGCTGCCGCTGCAGGAACTCACGGAGCGCACGGAACTCACGGGACTCACGGCCGGCTGACGGCCCTCGAACGAAACAAGCCCCCGGTTCAGATCGCTCTGAACCGGGGGCTCTTCCGTAGACCCTGTGGGACTCGAACCCACAACCAATGGATTAAAAGTCCACTGCTCTGCCAATTGAGCTAAGGGTCCCCGCACCGGGAAAACACCGACACGGCGCACCGGCTCGCGCCGATGCATCCCCGAGCATAGCGGGACGTGGCCGGGACTCCGATCGGGTATCGGTGCCCCGGCCACGCCGAAGGCCCACAAGGTCAGGGATCGACCGGTTCGGGTGCACCCTTGCGGGCGGCCTCACGGGCGATCGTGCGCCGGTGCTCGGGGTTGAGGAACCAGTGACGGGCCGAGGCCAGCCACCAGGCCGCGGCGAAGCCGAGGACGGCCAGGACGGCGATCGGGGCGTAGTTGAACGTCTCCCAGGTGACCGGGGAGACCTGGGGCAGCATGAACAGGACCGTGATGACGGCCACCCAGCCGACCGCGATCACGCCGACCGGGCGGGACCAGCGGCCCAGATGCCAGGGCCCGCGCTCGAAGGCGTCCCCCTTCCGCACCCGCAGCAGCGTCGGGATGACGTACGCGACATAGAGGCCGATCACCGCGATCGACGTCACGGCGGCGTAGGCCGCGTAGTTGATGAGGTACGGCAGGCCGAGCACCAGAGCGCCCAGCGCGGCCAGCCAGACCGCCGCCACGGGGGTCCGGGTGCGCGGGTTCACCGTGTGCCACACGTGCGAGAACGGCAGCGCGCCGTCGCGCGAGAAGGCGTAGATCATGCGGCTGTTGGCCGTCACCGACGCCATGCCGCAGAACAGCTGCGCGCCGATCACGACGAGCAGCAGGAGCTTCCCGGAGGTCGCGCCGAGCGCGTCCAGCAGGATCTGCGCCGGGGGCGCGCCGGTCGCCGAGCCCAGCTCCTTGTCGTACGACTGGATGGCGAAGGTGAAGCCGAGCAGCAGGACGAACCCGGCGATCCACGAGGTCCAGATGGACCGCACGATGCCCTTCGGGCCTGCCGTGGAGGCGTCGTGGGTCTCCTCCGTCATATGGGCGGAGGCGTCGTACCCGGTGAACGTGTACTGGGCCATGAGGAGTCCGACGAGGACGACGTAGACGCCGCTGCCCCAGCCCGTGTTGTTCACGAACTCCGTGAACACGAAGCCGGCCGACTGGTGGTGGTCCGGCACGAAGGTCAGCGCGCCGACGATGACGGCGACGCCGACGACGTGCCACCACACGCTGATGCTGTTGAGGAGGGCGACGATCCCCACGCCGAAGGTGTTGAGGAGGCCGTGCAGGATCAGGATCCCGGCGAACAGCAGGACCGTGCGGCCCGGCGTCACCTCGAAGTCGAACTGGAGGTTCAGATAGGCGCCGAGGAAGGACGCGGCGCCGAAGTCGATGCCCGCGGTCACGGCGACCTGGCCGAGGACGTTGAACCAGCCGGTGAACCACGCCCAGGCGGCCGCGCTGCGCTCCGGGGCGAGCCGGTGCGCCCAGAAGTACAGCCCGGCGGAGGTCGGATAGGCCGAACAGATCTCGGCCATCGCGAGTCCGACGAACAGCGTCATCAGTCCGACCGCGACCCAGCCCCAGGTGATCACGGCGGGACCGCCGGTGTTCATGCCGAACAGATACAGCGTCAGGCAGCCCGACAGGACCGAGATGATCGTGAAGGAGACCGCGTAGTTGGAGAACGCCGACATGCGGCGGGCGAGTACCTGTGTGTAGCCGAGCTGGGCCAGCCGCTCTTCGTCCGACAGCCCAGTCGCTCTGGCGTCATCTGTCATGCCCCCAGCGATTCCCTCGCCGGGGGCATGACATGCGCTGCAGGGGAGGGCAAGTTGGCTAGAAAAGGCCCTTGTAGCCCTGCCAGCCGCCGCTGATCTTCACCCGGGAGCCGAACGAGCCCGTCCCCGTACCGGCGCTGCGGTAGACGTTCCCCGAGGTGTCGCGCTCGACCAGGTCGTTCTTCCCGTCGCCGGTGATGTCGCCGACCCCGACGATCGCGTTGTAGGACGCGCCCCAGGCGGAGAAGACCTTCACCCGCTCCTTCAGCAGACCTGCCCCGGTGCCGTTGTAGCGGTACAGCGTTCCCGCCTTGTCCCGCGCGAGGACGTCCCCGATCCCGTCACCGTTCAGGTCCCCGGCACCGACGATCTTCGTGTAGCCCGTCCACGCCGTACGGATCTTCTTGCCCGCGGCGAGCGTTCCGTCGCTCTTCGCGGCGAACAGGTAGAGGTCGCCGGTCGAGGCCTTCCGCCCGAGCAGATCCGGCCGCCGGTCACCGGTCAGGTCGCCGGGCGAGGTCAGGACGTCGTACGCGTTCCAGCCGGTGCCGAGCGCCTTGTACGAGGTCGAGGGGGTCGGCGCCGTGCCGCACGCGGGCTTGTAGCCGCGCAGGGACCCGTCGCTCATCCGCACCAGGACGTCGTTGCAGCGGTCGCCGTTCAGATCGCCGAACGGCACCGCGACCGCCTTGGCCGACCAGCCGTTGCCGGTGACCTTTCCGGCGAACTCGCCCTTCCCGTCGCCCTGCTGGAAGGTCAGCCCGCCCAAGGAGCTGAGGGTGAGCAGGTCACCGATGCCGTCCGGGCCATGTCCTCCGGAGCCGGTGTGGTCGTGACGCGCCGGTGCGGCCTTGCGCAGCCCGACCGTGCCACCCACCTCCAACGAGCCTCCGGCACCGTCCGCCGGTGTGACGGACAGCGTCCAGTCGTACGAGCCGTTCGGCAGGAGCACGTCCCCGGGAAGGGTGTGGTCGACGCCGGACCAGCCGACGCTCAGCTCCCCGCGCGCGGCGCCGCCGTCCTGCGTGTCCACGACCTTGCCGGCCTTGTTCCGCACGGTCAGCCGCCAGCTCGACGACGGCTTCGACAGCAGCAGGGTGGCGAGGGTGCCCGGTGTCGTGTCGATCTGACTCTGCTCGACGTAGGAAGCCTTCTGGGCCGGCGCCAGCAGCCGCAGCGGCTGCTGGGCCACCCCGGACGCCACGAGGTGCACGCGCTGCAGGCCGTCCACGTACGCGGCGTTCGCGCCGGACTCGTCGACCGTCCAGCGCACGTCGCGCTGCGAGACGCCGGTGTCGGGCAGGTCGCCGATGACCCGGCTCTCGGCGTTGCCGCCCGCGACCGCCGTGAGCGTCAGCTTCCCGGCCGCCTTGTCGTGGGTGACGACGTACCCGTCGCCGAGCTTCGCCTCGCCGGCGGGCACGGCCACGGACTTCTTCGCCGTACGGTCGAACACACCGGCCCTGCCGTCACAGGTCCAGTAGATCCAGCGGCCGAGGGCCTGCAGCTCGGTGGGCGTGCAGCCGGCGGCGGTCGTGAGGGTCTCGGTGGTCTTCTTCGCGGTGAGGTCGTACGCGGTGACGGTGCCGGGCGTCGATCCCGCCGTCCAGAGCACGTCGCCGGAGAGCGCGGCGGCTCCCGGAGTACGGGTGAGCGCCGGGGTGCCGTCGCCGCCGATCGCGTACACGTACTGCTTGTCGGCGGCCGTGTAGAGGACGTACCGGCCCGAGACGTCGGTGACCCGTCCGCCTGCGGGCACGGCCTGCTGCCACAGCCCCGCCGCCGTCGGGCCGTTCACCCGAAGCATCTCGGCGGTCTCCGACCCGTGCTCCAGCCAGACGATCCGGCCGTCGGCGGTTCCGTGCAGCGGGGCACAGGACGCGCTGTCGGTCTCGCAGGAGCCGATCATCACGTCGGACGTGAGGCGCGGGGTGAAGTCGCCACGTTCGCCGTACTCGGGGCTTCCGGTCACCGCGACGGTCCGCACGTAGTCGTCACGCGTTCCGTTCCTGCTGGTGTCCGTGACGACGAGACGGCCCTCGTCGAGGGAGATCCCCTGGACCGGGACGGGCGGCTTGGGCAGCGGCCTGACCTGCGTGACGACCGGGGTACCGTCCGGACCGGGTGCGAGGCGCCGGATGCCCCAGTCGTCGGGGCCGGTGCGGCCGATCTTCACGGCGGAGCCGCCGGGGCCGGCCGCGATCCCGTAGCTCGAGGACGGCATCAGCGTCATCGCCTGCCCGCCCGCGATCGGCTGCGCGGTCACCTGGCCCACGCCGTTGACCAGCCAGTCGCCGACGACAGCCAGGTCGTGGGTGGCGTTCGGCCCGTCGCCTGTCCCCTGCAGAACGACCTCGGCAGGTGTCGCCGACAGGTCGGCGCGGGGCAGCACCAGGACCTTGGCCTTGTCGTAGGCGAAGACGACGACATGGTCCGGGGCGATCAGCGCCCTGCTGTACGCGACGGGAAGCGGGCCGCTCCAGCTCTGCACCCGGCCGCTCTCCCGGTCCACCGCGACCAGACGCATCTCGCCGTCCAGCGACGCCCGCAGGAAGACGCTCGTGGCGTCGGCGCCCGCAGGTATGCCGAGCAGCAGCCCCGCCGGTCCACCGCCGACGGTCACGTCACGGGTGCTTCCGTCGGGCCCGGGGGTGAGCAGGTGCATGATCCGGGTGCTCGTCCCGTCCTCGGCGGGCTCGTTGCGAAACGCGACGGCCAGGTTGTCGAAGGCCGTGAGATACCCGAGGTTCGCGGGGATCTGGACGCTGCGGGACGTACCGTCCGTCGCGTCCCAGAACTCGACCCGGCCGTCGGCGTCCTTGTACGCCAGGACATCGCTGCCGGTGGCCATGGGGGACAGGCCGGACCGCTGCGGTACGGGGACGGACTCGCCGTCGGCGTACCGCGTCCACAGCAGCCCCGTCCTGCCCTCCTGCCTGTGGAAGACACCCTGCGCCCCGGCACTGTCGTGGCCGGATCCCGTCGAGGTGCCGGAGAATGCGGCCGAGGTGTAGGAACTCCGCAGCGCGGCGGGTACGACCGTCTCCTGAACCGCGCCCACCGCGGAGGCGGACGTCTGCAGCAGCGGGACCGCGCCGCCCGCGAGCATCGCGGAAGCGGCCGCGGCGACAGCCGCACGTCTCGCTCGCGGGCGACGGACGAAGGCATGACGAAGCAAAGAAACCCCTCCCGGAACAGTGGAGAGGCGTCTACCGTCCCAGGCGTCGACCTGGCCCCCAGCCGTCACACCCTCCACACAAGTCAGCTGATATTACAGGGAGTTGACGGGTGAACAGAAACGCTTTTCCGCGGCTCGCCCCGGAAACGACGATGTGGCCCCCACCCGAACCGGGTGGGGGCCACATCACTTCACCGAGCTAGTCGGCGTCAGCCGTTGCGCTTCCAGCGCGGCTTCTCGTCACGGCGGAACGAACCGGGAGCGGTGCCGGTGCCGGTCGTGCGGTGGTCGTCGCGACGGCCGGTCGGGCGGTCGTGGCCGGAGCGGAAACCGCCGCCCGCGGGACGGTCACCCTGGCGGTCACGGTTGAAGGGACGGTCGCTGCCCCGGTGGCCACCGCTGCGGTTGTCGTCACGGCGCTCGAAGGAACGGCCGCCACGGTCGTCACGGTTGAAGCCGCCACCACTGCGGTTGTCGTCACGACGCTCGAAAGAACGGCCGCCACGGTCATCGCGGTTGAAGCCGCCACCACTGCGGTTGTCACGGTTGAAGCCGCCACCGCTGCGGTTGTCGTCACGACGCTCGAAAGAACGGCCGCCACGGTCATCGCGGTTGAAGCCGCCACCGCTGCGGTTGTCACGGTTGAAGCCGCCACCACTGCGGTTGTCGTCACGACGCTCGAAAGAACGGCCGCCACGGTCATCGCGGTTGAAGCCGCCACCGCTGCGGTTGTCACGGTTGAAGCCGCCACCACTGCGGTTGTCGTCACGACGCTCGAAAGAACGGCCGCCACGGTCATCGCGGTTGAAGCCGCCACCGCTGCGGTTGTCGTCACGGCGGAAACCACCACGGTCGTTGTCACGACGCTCGTAGTTGCCCCGCTCGTCACGGCGCTGACGCGGCTCGTACGCGGGACGCTCGGCCGGCTCGGCGGCGACGGTCTCGGCGGCCGGAGCCTCGACGACGGCCTGCTCGGCCGCGGCCTCGGCAGCGGCGGCGACGGCCACCTCCGGGTCCTCGCCCCGCTCACGCGCGGCACGGGCGACCAGACGGTCGGCCTCGCCGCGCAGCTCGACGGCACGGCGCTGCGCGCGCTCCAGCTCCTTGGTGAGCTGCGTGACCTCACGCTCGGCCTGCTGGGCGGCGTCGCCCGCGGACTGCGCCTGGACCTCGGTCATCGAACGGGCGCCGGTGATCTCGGCGACCTCGGGCTCGAAGGCCGTACCCGAGTTGATGATGTGACGCGCGGCGTCGACGCCCGCGTCCTCCATCAGCCGGAAGATCTGGCGGCGCTGGTGCGGCAGCGACAGCGACACGACGGTGCCGGAGCGGCCCGCGCGAGCGGTACGGCCGGAGCGGTGCAGGTAGTCCTTGTGGTCGCCGGCCGGGTCCACGTTCAGGACCAGGTCGATGCCGTCGACGTGGATACCGCGGGCGGCGACGTCGGTCGCGACGAGCGCGTTGACGTAACCGTCCTTGAAGTCGGCCAGCGTCCGCGTACGGGCGCCCTGCGTCATGCCGCCGTGCAGCGCGTCGGCCTTCACACCGGCGTCGCGGAGCTGCTCCGCGATGCGGTCGGCGCCGAGCTGGGTACGGACGAAGATGATCGTGCGGCCCTTGCGGGACGCGATCGCGGCCGTGACCGGCGCCTTGTCCTTGGGCTTCACGATGAGGATGTGGTGCGACATGGTCGTGACGTTGCCCTGGGCGCTGTCGACCTCGTGCGTCACCGGGTTGGTCAGGTAGCGCTTGACCAGCGTGGAGATCTCGTTCTCCATCGTGGCGGAGAACAGCATGCGCTGGCCGCCGGCCGGGATCTGGTCGAGCAGCTCGGTGACCTCGGGCAGGAAGCCCAGGTCCGACATCTGGTCGGCCTCGTCGAGGACGGCGATCTGGGTGTTCTCCAGCGAGCAGGCGCCGCGGTTGATGATGTCGCGCAGACGGCCCGGGGTGGCGACGAGGACGTCGACGCCGCGCTCCAGGGCGTAGATCTGGTTGCCCATCGACGTACCGCCGCAGACGACCTTCATCTTCAGGCCGAGGACGTCGCCGTAGGGCTGCAGCGCGTCGGCGACCTGCATGGCCAGCTCACGGGTCGGCGTGAGGATGACGGCGCGCGGCTTCTTCTTCTCGGTGTGGCCGCCGGCGAGCTGCGCCAGGGTCGGCAGACCGAAGGAGAGG
Source organism: Streptomyces sp. NBC_00659 (assembly GCF_036226925.1). NCBI lineage: Bacteria > Bacillati > Actinomycetota > Actinomycetes > Kitasatosporales > Streptomycetaceae > Streptomyces > Streptomyces sp. NBC_00659. The sequence goes on from NZ_CP109031.1 coordinate 4,719,178, forward strand.
GTCTTGCCGGAGCCGGTGCGGCCGCGGCCGAGGATGTCCTTGCCGGCCAGGGCGTCCGGGATGGTCGCGGCCTGGATCGGGAACGGGCTGGTCACGCCGTTCTGCGCGAGCTTGCGGACGACGCCCTCGGGAAGACCGAGGTCGGAGAACGTGAGCTCGGGGGCGGACTCGACGGCCTCGACGGTCTCGATGACCTCGATGGCCTCGACCGCGTCGTCGTTCTCGTTGTTCTCGGGCACGACGATGTGGTCAGTACTGGAAACAGACATGCGAAATGCGAACCTTCCGGAGTTCTTCGGCACGCGCCCAAACTCCGTGAAGTCGCAAACGACCGCCTCTATGCGGTCCGGCCACGGCAAGGGAGAGTACGCGCCACGCGGCGCTCTCTGCGGCGGCGCCGGGCAAATGGGATCAAACGATCTACTACCATACGCACCCTTCCCCCATGAAGGCAAATTGAGCCCCATACGAACAGGCCAGGGTGCGTTCCTAGCCACCTGCTCGCTTCATCAAAGCTACCCCGCCCGCGCCGCCCGCGCTGTTGTGCCGGCCACATCCACGGCTCCGACATCCGTGAACCCCGCCACATCCGCCTCTCCCCGGACACGGACGCCCGCTCCACGGATACGGGCATCGGCGGTCCCCGGGGCCGGGCTACACGGGCGAGCCCGCCTCCGGGGCCGGTTCCCGCTGGATCAGTTGCGTCACCGGCGGCTCGTGCGCCGACGACGACGGCTCCGGCGTTCCGGGGTCGGGCGGCGACGGCGGCGGGGGCTCGGGCGACGGCTCCGACGTCGTACGCGTGGGGGTCGGCTCGCCGCCCGGCGACGCGGTGTCCTTGGAGGGGGTCCCGCCTTTGTCCGGCGCCTTCTCCGACGGTTTCGCCCCCGGGGACGCCGAGGCCGACGCGTCGGCGGACGCGGACTCCCCCGGCTTCGCCGAGGCCTTGCCGCCCTTTCCGCCCTTTCCGCTCTTCACACTCTTCCCGCTGTACGACCCGGCCCCGCCGCCGCCCACGGCGGACCCGCCGCCGGGCACCCCGTCGGCCCGCCGGCCCGCCGAGTGCGAGGGCCCCGGCAGCCCCGCGTCGTCGCCGACGCTCATGCAGCCGGCGGTGGCGGCCGCGGCCAGGACCACGGCGGCCAGACGGACGGGTACGTACAAGGCACGCACGAGCGGCCACCTCCGAACGGGGTGTCCCCCGCCCGCAAGGAGCCGGGAGCGTGGGGAGAAACGGGAGTTCCCCCTTCCAACTCCCGCCGCCCGCGGGAGGACACGCGCCCTCCGGGCCCAACCGGGCCCGGAGGGCGCGGCGGAGACCGCTCCCGCCGCGCGGTGCGGCACGATCCTGGAGGTGCCGGGCGTCAGCCGATCGCCAGCGGGGTCTCCGGTGCCAGCGCGGCCGCGATGCGCCGGGCGACCACCTCGGCCATGTTGCCGTCGGGCGTGTCCTTGGTCTTGGTGGCGTTGACCGCGATGGCCAGACGGTCGGACGGGAGATACGCCTGGATCGCCGCGTAACCCGAGAACGACGGGTTCTGCAGGACCCATCCGTTGATCACGATGACACCGAGTCCGAAGTGCCTGGCCTCCGTCTGCTCCAGGCAGACCGTGGCGGGGCACTTGGCGGTCGGGTGGCCGAGACCTACCGTCCCCGGGTTGAGAAGAGTGCGGTAGGAGCGCTGCGAGAGGAGCTCGCCGCTGCCGATGGCCTGTGCCGAACGGGCCAGGTCACAGACGTGCGTGGTGATCACGGCGCCGGGCGCGGTGGTCCACGACGGGTTCCAGAAGGTGGACTCCTCGTACAGGCCGCGCTCGGACGTGAAGGCGTGCAGGGCCGGACGCGGGATGTCGGGGGTGAAGTTGTTCCGGGTGTTGTCGAGACCCAGCGGACCCGTGACCCGCTCCCTCAGGAACCTGTCGATCCGGGTACCGGTGATCTTCTCCAGCGCCTGGATCAGCAGCAGGTAATTGGCGTGCGAATAGCTCCAGTTGGTACCCGGCTCGTACCAGAACGAGTGGCTGTAGGGGTACGCGAGCAGCTGCCGCGGGGTCCAGCTGCGGAACGGGTGGGCCTCCAGCTCGGCCAGGAAGGCCGGGTCGGTGACGTAGTCGTGCAGCCCGGTGGTGTTGGTGGCCAGCATCCGCAGGGTGATCCGGTTCGCCTTGGGCAGACCGGGCAGCCAGCGCTCCACGGTGTCGTCGAGGCGGACCCTGCCCTCCTGGGCGAGCTGGAGCAGGGCCGTGCCGACGTACGAGAACGCCACGGAACCGGCGCGGAAGTGCATGTCGGGCCGGGCCGGGACACCGGTCATGGACTCACCGAGCGCGTCGGTCAGGACCTCGCGCCCGTCGCTGGTGACCTTCAGCTCCACCGACTTCAGACGCAGGTCGGCCTTGGCCTTCCGGGCGATGGCGAGGACCTCGCGGGCCTCCGGGCCGAGAGGTCTCCCGGTCCTCACACAGTCGCCGCTGCCGTGGCGGGCGTCCGCCCGGGCGAACGCCGGCGCGGCGGCGGTCTGGACCGTGACGGCGAGCAGCGCGGCGCACAGGAGGACCCTGCGGGCACGGGAGCGCGCGCCGCGACGGGCCGGGGAAGGGGTGCGTGTCATGCCCGCACTATCACCGGACGGTCGAGGGCAATTCGACAGAACACTCCGAAAATGCTACGAGACACCCCATGTGGGGCAGGCGCCGGGCTCCCCGCCGGATTCAGGCCCCTCCGGGTCTCCGTCGTCCGCCGCCACCGGCACGCCATCCCCGACAATGGCCAGGTGCTGGAGATGACGCGCGAAACCTTCGAAGAGCTCGTGAGCCAGGCGCTGGACCGGATCCCGCCCGAGCTGACCCGGGTCATGGACAACGTCGCCGTGTTCGTCGAGGACGAGCCTCCGGCGGACGATCCCGAACTGCTGGGGCTCTACGAGGGCACCCCGCTCACCGACCGCGGCGAGTGGTACGCCGGAGTGCTCCCCGACCGCATCTCGATCTACATGGGCCCCACCCTGCGTACGTGCGAGACCACGGACGAGGTGGTCCACGAGGTCGCCGTGACCGTGATCCACGAGATCGCCCACCACTTCGGCATCGACGACGACCGGCTGCACGAACTGGGCTGGGGCTGACCCCGGCCGCCGACGGGCCGCGGCCATAGGCGAGCCGCCCTCCCCCGCGGACCCGGCCCGGCACGACGCCCGGCCGCCCGCACTCCCGCGGCGCGAGGGTGACGGAACTCCGCATACCGGCCCCACCCCTTGGGCAGACGGGACAAATGGCCCGCGACCCCGTTGCCGCAACCGCCACCGTCCGCCGCACGGCCGCCCGCGCCGGACGGGCGCTGCACGCGCTCGCCCGCCGCCGCCCCGGCCGCCGCAAGAGCACGGTGCCCGAACTCGCCGCCCGGCAGAATCCGTACGCCCGCGCCCTCGGGCTGCTGTGCGTGGTGGTGCTCGGCGCCTGGCTGGGGCTGCTGGCCGTGGGCGACGTCCGTGTCCCGGTCGGCCCCATGAACACCACCATGACCCTGCGCCCCTCCCTCACCGGCGGCACAAAGATCAACATCTCCCCTCTCGGGGCGCTGGAGCTGCGCAGCCACGAGGCCCCGCTGCGCCTGGACGTGGATGTGGACCGGCTCGACCCGGAGCGCTCCCAGGCCCTCGTCGACCACCCGGAGCGCCTCTCCGGCCTCCAGGACGAGGTCGTACGGGACGTCGAGCACGGCACCCTCGACCTGGCCGTCCGCTCCTGCATAGCGGTGGTCTCCGGCGCCACCGCCCTCGGCCTCGCGGTCTACCGCCGCCCGCGCCGGGCCCTCACCGCCGGCGGCCTCGCCCTCGCCCTGCTGGTCGCCTCGGGAGCGGCCGCCTTCGCCACCTGGAACCCCAAATCGGTCCTGGAGCCGAAGTACTCGGGGCTCCTCGCCTCCGCACCGTCCCTGGTCGGCGACGCCCGCAGCATCGTCAGCGAATTCGACGTCTATCAGAAGGAGTTGGCGCGCCTGGTGACGAACGTGACGAAGCTGTACGACGTCACGTCCACCCTCCCGGTCTACCAGCCCGACCCGACCACGATCCGGGTGCTGCACGTCTCCGACATCCATCTGAACCCGGCGAGCTGGAAGATCATCGCCTCGCTCGTGGAGCAGTACGCGATCGATGTGATCGTCGACTCCGGCGACACCATGGACCACGGCTCGGCAGCCGAGAACGGCTTCCTGGACCCGATCCCGGACCTGGGCGCCCCGTACGTGTGGGTCCGCGGCAACCACGACTCGCGTGAGACGCAGCGCTACCTCGAACGCCTGAAAAACGTGCACGTCCTGGACGACGGCCGGGCGGTCACGGTCGCGGGTCTGCGCTTCGCCGGCATCGGCGACCCCCAGTTCACCCCGGACCGCGCGCTCGCGCCGGGCGGCGACGCGGCGGAGGGCCTGGCGGGCGCCCGTCTGGCCTCGGCCCTGCGCGACCAGCGCGCCGCGGGCACCCCGGCCGACATCGCCGTCGCCCACGAACCGCTCGCCGCCCGCGGGACGGACGGCGAGGTGCCCCTGGTGCTCGCCGGTCATCTGCACCACGAGGAGATGGAGGTCATGAAGTACGGCACCCGGCTGCGCGTCGAGGGCTCGACGGGCGGCAGCGGGCTGCGCGCCGTCGAGGGAAGGTACCCGGACCCGATCGAGGCATCGGTCCTCTACCTCGACCGGGACACCCGCCACCTCCAGGCCTGGGACGAGATCAAGCTCGGTGGTCTCGGCCTCACGACGGCCGAGATCAGCCGCCATCTCCCCGAAGGGAACCGGCCCTGAGGCCCGCCTCCCTATCTGGTTTGGTCCGCGTCCAGACCACGTAGTACAGTCTGTTCGTGCCCAAGGGCGCCGGTCAGGGCTTGACCGTCCCGAGCTTCTGTCGAAGCGAAGGAGAAGCCGAACCCCTCGGGGGGAAGCGGAGTCACATGCTTCTCACGTCCCTTCGGGAACGCGAAGACGAAGCAGAGCGGTACTGGCTCGCCCTCATCGTCTAGCGGCCTAGGACGCCGCCCTTTCAAGGCGGTAGCACGGGTTCGAATCCCGTTGGGGGTACGCAACACCGTGTGGGACACTGGTTACACGTCGCACGCAAAAAAGCTTGGTCCTGTGGAGCAGTTTGGAGTGCTCGCCACCCTGTCAAGGTGGAGGCCGCGGGTTCAAATCCCGTCAGGACCGCTGAGGTTTCTTCGGAAGCCTCGTGGCTGGGTAGCTCAGTTGGTACGAGCGATCGCCTGAAAAGCGATAGGTCGCCGGTTCGACCCCGGCCCCAGCCACAAGAACGAAAACCCCCTCCGGGTCAATCGGAGGGGGTTTTCGTCGCTCACGGGGACCTTAGGGGGGTTTCTTGAGACATATCGCCAGAGGACTGGTGACGGCCGGTGCCGTCCTGGTCGGCACCTTCGCAATACCCGGCACGGCCCACGCCGCGGGGCCGAACGTCAAGGACGCGTACAGCGACCAGGCCGACTGGTCGGTGCTCGACGTCCGCCTGAACTACAGCGGCTCGGTCGACAGGATCACGGCCAGGCTCCGCCCGGCGGGCAGCGACGCGTCGGACGCGCCCGTGGCCACGATCACCGACTTCACGCTCAAGTACGACTCCAGCTCGTGGGAGGGCACCTGGGCCTCCCAGCCCATCCATCTGGACACCCTGGGCGACTACACGGTCGACATCGAGGCCACGGACTCCTCGGGCGAGACCACCGTCGAGCAGAACGCCGGCACTCTGCGGTACCAGAAGCAGCCCGTCATCACCGGTTTCGCCGTCACGCCGACCGAACCGGACATCGAACACAAGACGGTCACGGCCGCCGGCGACATGGTCGTCCGCGACCCCAGCACCCGCGAAACGGTGCCGCTGCCCGGTGCCACCGTCGACCTCACGTTCGACCAGAACATCGACACGACCGCCGTCACGGACGGCACCGGCCACTTCTCCGCCTCCCATGAGACGACGGCGGGCGGCTGGACCTTCGCCCAGTACAGGGGCGACCTGGGCTTCGCCGCCAGCCCCTGGGTCGACGTCAGGCCGAAGGCCGCGCCCACCCGGATCGTCCTCGACAAGAGCAGCTACCACGTCACCGCCGGCGACAAGATCAACGTCACCGGCACGCTCCAGTACCAGAGCGGCACGGAATGGAAGCCGCTCTCCGGCAGCCCGCTGGAGATGGACTACAAGGACTGCACCACCTGCAGTCCCACCGCGTCGACCACCGACGCGAACGGCCGCTTCTCCTTCGTGAAGCACCCGTACGGCAGCAAGAGCATCTACGAGGTGGCCTTCCAGCCGTACCCGTACAACCCCTTCATCCAGCGCACCTCGACCGCCGACGTCACCGTCGCGGTCACCGCCACGACGAAGTTCACCGAGTTCACGGCGCGACTGGACGAGTACGCGCGGCTGGAGGTCACCGGCAGCGTCGACCTGGTCGGGCGGGACACCAACGACCGGATCGCCGTCGACATCCAGTACTCGGCCAACGGCACGACCGGCTGGAGCACCAAGAAGACGGTGCAGACCACCAACAGTTCGCAGTTCATCGTCGAGAGGCTTCCCGGCTACACGGACGGCTACTGGCGGCTGCACTACGCCGGCTCCACCACCAAGGACATCAAGGGCGGCGTCAGCAGCAGCCTGCGCAGGAACCGCGCCCTCACCCGGATCAAGGACGCCAACGCGTCCCCCGAGCCCGTCACCAAGGGCCGGACGATCACCGTGAAGGGCGTGCTCCAGGAGCGCGCGGCGGGCAGCACCACCTGGAAGGCGTACGGCGCCAAGAAGGTGCAGATCCTCTTCCGGCCCAAGGGCAAGACGACCTGGTACCTGATGTCGACCGTCACCACGGCGTCGAACGGATCCTTCAGCAAGGGATTCAAGGCCCAGCAGGACGGCACCTGGGTGCCCGTCTTCTCGTACCCCGACAGCAAGCACTTCGTGGGCGAGGGCAGGGAGGACTACGTCGACGTGCGATGACACGCGCGCGGACGGCTGAGGAGGGGCGGATCCGGAAGGGTCCGCCCCTCGTCGCACACCGGGACGGGCGTGACCGGTAAGCGGCGGTCCGCTTGGCACCGCACCCGGTCGACGCTAGCTTCTCTGGCTGATCGATCAGTTCTTCGGGGGGATGACATGAGCCGGGACGAGACCGCGGCGATGCGGGACACCGAGCTGGAGAAGGACCGGGCCCGGTACGGGCTGATCGCGGTCGTCATGAGCAATCTCGGCATCGCCGGCGTCGCGATCTTCGGGGTCTGGCGGCTCGACGGCGACAAGGCCGTGATCGTCGGTGTGCTCACCGCCGCGTTCACCGCGGTGAGCAGCATGACCACCGCTTACCTGGGCATCAAGGCCATCTCCAACACCGCCCGGTCCATCGCCCTGGGATCGGTGTCCCGGCGGGAGCCCGCGCACGCCCCGGCCAAGACCCCCGCGCCCGACGCCGGTACCCCCGTGCCCGCCACGCCCGCCGCCGACGCGCCCGCGCCGCCGGCACAGCGCGCCCCCTGACACCCCCGTCCCCACAGCCGCGGCAAAAGGGTTCGCCACGGATTTCCCCGGGATGAGATCCTGGACCGCGTATGTCTACGCACCCCGCCCCCGCCCTCGGCGATCTCGCCGCCCGCCTGCCCCAGCTGTCCCTGCGCGACGCGCACCGGCTCGGGCGCAGGCTCGAAGGCGCGCGCAAGATCCGCAAGCCCGAGGCCCGCTCCGCCGTCTTCGCCGAGATCGAGGCGGAGGTCGTCCAGGGCGAGGCCCGCATGGCCGCGCGCCGCGCCCGCGTGCCCGCCATCACGTATCCCGAGCAACTGCCGGTCAGCCAGAAGAAGGACGTGATCGCGGAGGCCATCCGCGACCACCAAGTGGTGATCGTCGCCGGTGAGACCGGGTCCGGCAAGACCACCCAGATCCCGAAGATCTGCATGGAGCTGGGCCGTGGCGTCCGCGGCATGATCGGGCACACCCAGCCCCGTCGTATCGCCGCCCGTACCGTCGCCGAGCGGGTCGCGGACGAGCTGGACACGCCGCTCGGCGAGGCCGTCGGCTGGAAGGTCCGCTTCACCGACCAGGTGAACCCGGACGCCACCTTCGTCAAGCTCATGACGGACGGCATCCTGCTCGCGGAGGTCCAGACGGACCGCGAGCTGCGCGCGTACGACACGATCATCATCGACGAGGCCCACGAGCGGTCCCTCAACATCGACTTCCTGCTCGGCTACCTCGCCCAGCTGCTGCCCAAGCGGCCCGACCTCAAGGTCGTGATCACCTCAGCGACCATCGACCCGGAGCGTTTCTCCCGGCACTTCGGGGACGCCCCGATCGTCGAGGTCAGCGGGCGGACGTATCCCGTGGAGGTGCGCTACCGCCCGCTCCTGGAGGAGGACTCCGAAGACTCCGACCGCGACCAGATCACCGCGATCTGCGATGCCGTCGAGGAGCTCCAGGCCGAGGGCAAGGGCGACATCCTCGTCTTCCTGTCGGGCGAGCGCGAGATCCGCGACACGGCCGACGCGCTGACCAAGAAGAACTATCCCCGCGCCGGAGGCGCTAATGGGCAGGGCACCGAGGTGCTGCCCCTGTACGCCCGGCTGTCGCACGCCGAGCAGCACCGCGTCTTCCAGGCGCACACCGGGCGCAGGATCGTTCTGGCGACCAACGTCGCCGAGACCTCGCTGACCGTCCCGGGCATCAAGTACGTGATCGACCCGGGCAACGCGCGCATCTCCCGGTACAGCCACCGCACGAAGGTGCAGCGGCTGCCCATCGAGCCGGTCTCGCAGGCCAGCGCCAACCAGCGCAAGGGCCGCTGCGGCCGTACGTCCGACGGCATCTGCATCCGGCTGTACTCCGAGGACGACTTCCTCGCCCGGCCGGAGTTCACCGACGCCGAGATCCTGCGCACGAACCTCGCCTCCGTCATCCTCCAGATGACCGCGGCCGGCCTCGGCGACATCGAGAAGTTCCCGTTCATCGACCCGCCGGACCACCGCAACATCCGCGACGGCGTCCAGCTCCTCCAGGAGCTGAACGCGCTGGACCCGACGGAGAAGGACGCACGCAAGCGGCTCACGCCGACCGGCCGCAAGCTCGCCCAGCTGCCCGTCGACCCCCGGCTCGCCCGGATGGTCCTGGAGGCCGACAAGAACGGCTGTGCGCGCGAGGTCATGGTGATCGCGGCCGCGCTCTCCATCCAGGACCCGCGCGAGCGGCCGTCCGAGAAGCAGGCGCAGGCGGACCAGCAGCACGCCCGCTTCAAGGACGAGACCTCCGACTTCCTGGCCTTCCTCAACCTGTGGCGCTACATCCGCGAGCAGCAGAAGGAGCGCGGCTCGTCCGCGTTCCGCCGGATGTGCAAGCAGGAGTACCTGAACTTCCTGCGCATCCGCGAGTGGCAGGACATCTACAGCCAGCTGCGGACCGTCGCCAAGCAGATGGGCATCCATCTGAACGAGGAGGACGCTCCCGAGCAGAGCGTCCATGTGTCCCTGCTCGCCGGTCTGCTCTCGCACATCGGCATGAAGGACGTGAAGGAGACCGGCGGCGAGAGCGGGCGGAGCACGGGGAAGAACGAGTACCTGGGCGCGCGCAGCGCCAAGTTCGCGATCTTCCCGGGCTCGGCGCTCTTCAAGAAGCCCCCGCGTTTCGTGATGTCCGCCGAACTGGTCGAGACCTCGCGGCTGTGGGCGCGCGTCAACGCCCGCGTCGAGCCGGAGTGGGTCGAACCGCTGGCCGGCCATCTCCTCAAGCGGACGTACAGCGAACCGCACTGGGAGAAGGACCAGGCCGCCGTGATGGCGTACGAGAAGGTCACGCTGTACGGCGTACCGATCGTCGCGCAGCGGAAGGTCAACTACGGGGGGATCGACCCGGAGGCCAGCCGCGAGCTGTTCATCCGCAACGCGCTCGTCGAGGGCGACTGGCGTACGCACCACAAGTTCTTCGCCGACAACCGCAAGCTGCTCACCGAGGTCGAGGAGCTGGAGCACCGCGCCCGCCGCCGGGACATCCTGGTCGACGACGAGACCCTGTACGACTTCTACGACCAGCGGGTGCCCGAACACGTCGTGTCCGGGGCGCATTTCGACTCCTGGTGGAAGCACAAGCGGCACGAGGAGCCCGAACTCCTCGACTTCGAGCGCTCGATGCTCATCAACGACCGGGCCGGCGCGGTCTCGAAGGACGACTACCCCGACTCCTGGCTCCAGGGGCGGCTGAAGTTCCGGGTGACCTACCAGTTCGAACCGGGCGCGGACGCGGACGGCGTGACCGTCCACGTCCCGCTCCAGGTCCTGAACCAGGTCACGGACGAGGGCTTCGACTGGCAGATCCCGGGGCTGCGGGAGGAAGTGGTGACGGAGCTGATCCGTTCCCTCCCGAAGCCGATCCGGCGGAACTACGTCCCCGCGCCCAACTTCGCCCAGAAGTTCCTGGAGCGGGCGGTACCGCTCCAGGAGCCGCTGACGCTGACGATGGCGCGCGAGCTCAAGCGCATGGTCGGAGTACCGCTGACGGCAGACGACTTCGACTGGGCACGGCTCCCCGACCACCTGAAGATCACCTTCCGGATCGTCGACGAGCGGCGCCGCAAGCTCGCCGAGGACAAGGACCTGGAGGCGCTCAAGATCCGGCTGAAGCCGAAGGCGCGCCAGGCGATCTCGCAGGCCGCCGCGGCGACGGCGGAACGCGAGGGCGGCGAGTCCCTGGAACGCTCGGGGCTGACGGACTGGACGATCGGCTCGCTCAGTCGCCTCTTCGAAACGCGCCGGGCCGGCCAGCCGGTGAAGGCGTACCCGGCGCTGGTCGACGACGGCCCCGCGGCGAACACCGTCTCCGTGCGGCTCTTCGACACGGAGGCCGAGCAGGCCGAGGCCATGTGGAAGGGCACCCGCCGGCTGATCCTGCGGAACATCCCGGTGAACCCGGGCAAGTTCGCCTCGGACAAGCTCACCAACGCCCAGAAGCTCGCCCTGTCCGCGAACCCGCACGGTTCGGTCCAGGCGCTCTTCGACGACTGCGCGATGGCCGCGGCGGACAAGCTGATCGCGGACTTCGGCGGCCCGGCGTGGGACGAGGAGTCCTACCGGAAGCTGTACGACAAGGTGCGCGCCGAGATCGTCGACACGACCGTGCGCACGGTCGGGCAGGTACAGCAGGTGCTCGCCGCCTGGCAGGCCTGTGAGCGCCGCCTGAAGGGCGTCAGGAGCCCGACCCTGCTCGCGAACCTGGCGGACGTACGCGGGCAGCTGGACGCCCTGGTGAAGCCCGGTTTCGTCACGGCGACGGGACTGCGGCGGCTGCCGGACCTGATGCGCTATCTGGTCGCCGCGGACCGCCGCCTCCAGCAGATGCCGACCGGTGCCCAGCGGGACACCAGCCGCATGGAGAAGGTCCACGAGATGCAGGACGAGTACGCCTGGCTCCTGGAGCAGCTTCCGCAGGGCCGGCCGGTGCCCTCGTCGGTCCTGGACATCCGCTGGATGATCGAGGAGCTCCGGGTCAGCTATTTCGCCCACGCGCTGGGCACCGCGTACCCGGTCTCCGACAAGCGGATCGTGAAGGCGATCGACGCCGCCGTCCCGTAACGGCGCCCGCACGTGCGGTGAGTTCGACCCCGGGCCTGAGCTCATGTACAGTCTCATTTCGCAGCACAGCGCAAGAACAAGTTGCTGCGAAACAAGGTCCTGTGGAGCAGTTTGGAGTGCTCGCCACCCTGTCAAGGTGGAGGCCGCGGGTTCAAATCCCGTCAGGACCGCATGAAGAAAGGCCCGGAGCTTCGGCTCCGGGCCTTTTCGCGTACCCGCTCCCGGTCCGCACGCGTCCTGGCACCCGATCGGCCCGCACGACGCCCGGTCCGGCCCTGCGCCGGCCCGCACCGCCCCCGCGTCGGCCCGGTCCGCCCTTACGCCGGCCCGATCCGCCCGTACGCCGGTGTCCGCGCCGCCTGTTCGCCTGCGCGCACCGGTCCGCGTCCGGCCACAGGGGCCTTGGGGTGCTCCCCCGCGGCGCGCTCCCGTCCCTTGACGGCGTCACATTCCGCCGGTACCCCGGAATCCAGGGCCCTCGCCCTGCCTGCCCCCTGGAGGTGCGTATGGCGGTGTCCGCTCGGCACGAGACCCGGGCTCTGCTCCGAGCCCACCTGGCAGCCGCTTCCGGGTACCGCCATCTGACGCGGCACTGCCCGATCTGCCATCAGCTCGCGCGCCTGGCCATGGAAGCCGTCCCGAACGACGAGCAGGACCCCGAGAGCACTCCGGAGGAGGAAAGTCCCTCGACGGCGTGACCGGGGCCCGCTCCCGCGACCGCCACCCGACGCGGGCGTCTGCGTGACACACCCCCCTCACGACCCCAACTCCCCTAGCGCAGAGGGCTCTCGGGGGACAAGGACTGTGGCATGTGACGGGAGTCACCGCATATGTTTTCAGAAGTGTGGAACTTACCCCCCTCCTACAACCAGTCAATTTAATATGTGCAATTGCACCCCTCACCGGAGGCATCCACAGCCGATCCGACACCCGCCCCCAGACTTCGACAAGGCCGCTCACAGACCGGCCGTCCAGGCGCGTGGAACGCACAAAAAAAATCGCGCTGGACTCGGCGGAGTCCAGCGCGATCTACGACGCACCCTGTTCATCTGGCAAAAGCGCTTGGGCGTGAGCTCTGTTGGGGCAGAACCCGCGTCGCTTGGAGCTGTGGTGTGGACGCCTCGACGGGTTGGGGGATCCGTTGACTTGTCCGGTTATGCGATGACTCAGGCTTCACTGCGCTGCTGCGGGATACCCGCGAGCAGTGCGCGGACCTCAGCCTCGCGGTAACGACGGTGTCCTCCGAGCGTGCGGATGGACGTGAGCTTGCCGGCCTTCGCCCACCGCGTGACCGTCTTGGGGTCGACGCGGAACATCGTGGCGACCTCAGCGGGGGTCAGCAGCGGCTCGGCATCAGGGGTGCGAGCGGTCATGAGCGGCCTCCTCGGGAGAACCGAACCTTCTCGGTTCTTTCCTCTAAATTCTGCACCTTGACCCGCGTTGCCCGAAATGGCGGACGCGAGTCGAGTCGGTTATAGGACGAACGGCTTGTCCTCGGCACTACAACTACACCATCCGTCCAGCCGCGTCGGCCAAACCGATGGAATTGCCCTCCCAGGTGTTCATCAGCGACGGAAGCCGATGGACCATGCCATAGCGGACAGTCACGCCACTGTGACGATCAGTCACAGGGGCGATCAGGAGTCACCAGACGTCCTAAAAGAGTGCAATGCCGAGATTCCCCCCCAAAAGCGGGCGGAGGGAGCCCTCCCCCGGGCTCCTTGTCCTATTTTGACACGAGGAGGGGGAAGCGATGCAAGAGCCTGGTAAGTGCCGTCCGTCACGCTTGGCACCCGTTGACGCATACGCCCGGATAAGGGCCTACGTCCTGGACGTGAGGGTTCTTCAGCGTGTGAGGACCATACGCGAGTTCGACCCCAAACCTGTGAGAGGCAGGTCACACCGGAGCGGGCGCCTTGAGAGCGCTCCCGCCCCGTCCGGCTCCCGCACACGGACCACGCCGGTACCGCCCGCCCGGGGCCGCCCGCGCCGGGCCTCAGTTCGACGAGCGCCGCTCCCTGACGGACCGCCAGCGCTCCACCAGCCGGCCGTACGCCTCGCCCGCGGTCGCCCCGTCCCCGGTGCGCAGCGCCTCGATCCCCTCGGCCACGTCCGCGGCGGAGTGGTCGTCCTCCAGCCGGCCGGCCGGCAGCGTGTGCACGAGCCCGCCGTAGTCCAGCTCGACCAGCGAGCGCGGATGGAACTCCTCCAGCCAGCGCCCCACGTCCACCAGGCCCTCGATGAGCGGCCCTTCGTCCAGCGCGTCCCTGAGCGTCCGCAGAGCCCGCGCCGTGCGCCGCCGCGCCTGCACCATCGGCGTCCGGTAGCGCAGCAGCGGCGCGGTCCCGCCCGGGCCCGTCCCCTTCTCGTACTCCCGCTCCTCGTCGGTGACGAGCACGAACCAGTTCAGCGGCACCTGCCAGGTCGAGGTGCGGATCCACGGGCGGGCGTCGGGGTTGCGCGCCAGCCAGCGCTCGTAGTCGAGGGCGGCCTGACGGCGCACCAGCGGCGGCAGCACCGCGTCCAGGACGGACGCGGGAAGCTCCTCGCCCAGCTCGTCCAGCGCCTGCCAGCCGCGCAGCCGGGTGCGCCAGGGGCAGACGCACACCACCCCGTCGACCTCGGCGACGAACGCGTCGCCGCTCTCGTGCACCGGCACGGGGATCGGCGGGGTGGGCAGCAGATCGGCCAGCGAGCGGCGCAGTTCGTCCTGGTAGGAGGGGCGCTCGGGGCGCCGGACGTAGCGCGTCCAGTGGGCGCGCTCGGACTCGGGGAACGCGGCCAGCGGCTCGTACACCCGCAGGTACGACGCGTACGGGACGATCACCGCGGACACCTTCGGCACGCCTGCTCCCTCCCCCGTCGACCACAGGGAAAACCAGCGAGAACCACTCGGAACCTGAAGAGAAATCTATGCAAATCGAACCATGGCCGTACCCCGCCCGTAGGTGATCCTGACCACTGCACCGAGGGCGGGTCGGCGCAGGCTCTAGTCTCATTCCCACGGAGCCCGCCATCCGCACGGGCACCGCACCCAACCGCCGCTTTTTACCTGGGAGTCACCACAGTGACCGACGTAACCGGCGCGCCTGCTGATGTACTGCACACCCTGTTCCACTCGGATCAGGGCGGTCATGAGCAAGTCGTGCTCTGCCAGGACCGCGCCAGCGGCCTCAAGGCCGTCATCGCCATCCACTCCACCGCCCTGGGCCCCGCCCTCGGCGGCACGCGCTTCTACCCGTACGCGAGCGAGCAGGAGGCCGTCGCCGACGCCCTCAACCTCGCGCGCGGGATGTCGTACAAGAACGCCCTGGCCGGGCTCGACCACGGCGGCGGCAAGGCCGTCATCATCGGCGACCCCGAGCAGATCAAGTCCGAGGAGCTGCTCCTCGCCTACGGCCGGTTCGTCGCCTCGCTCGGCGGCCGGTACGTCACCGCGTGCGACGTCGGCACCTATGTCGCCGACATGGACGTCGTGGCACGTGAGTGCCGGTGGACGACCGGACGCTCCCCGGAGAACGGCGGCGCGGGCGACTCGTCGGTCCTGACCGCCTTCGGTGTCTTCCAGGGCATGCGCGCCTCCGCGCAGCACCTGTGGGGCGACCCGACGCTGCGCGGCCGCAAGGTCGGCGTCGCCGGCGTCGGCAAGGTGGGCCACCACCTGGTCGACCACCTGCGTGAGGACGGCGCCGAGGTCGTGATCACGGATGTGCGGGCCGAGTCCGTGCGCCGGATCCTGGACCGGCACCCCTCGGGTGTCACGGCCGTCGCGGACACCGAGACGCTCATCCGCACCGAGGGCCTGGACATCTACGCGCCCTGCGCGCTGGGCGGCGCGCTCAACGACGAGACCGTGCCGGTGCTCACGGCCCGGATCGTGTGCGGCGCGGCCAACAACCAGCTCGCGCACCCGGGCGTGGAGAAGGACCTCGCGGACCGCGGGATCCTGTACGCCCCCGACTACGTCGTGAACGCGGGCGGTGTCATCCAGGTCGCCGACGAGCTCCACGGCTTCGACTTCGACCGGTGCAGGACCAAGGCCGCGAAGATCTTCGACACCACGCTGGCCATATTCGCACGTGCGAAGCAGGACGGGATCCCGCCGGCCGCGGCGGCCGACCGGATCGCCGAGCAGCGGATGGCGGAGGCACGGCGTCACTGACGCCTGCCGAGGCCATAGGCGCTTGTCAGGGACCCGTCGGCGGCCGGTTGGGAGAGAACTCTCACGTCCGTCGGCGGGTCGGGCGCCAAGAAGAGGTTAAAATCGCGGTTGACCAGCGAGGACAGGGCACCTCGCGGGTTCTGGGTGAAGGCGCGTGCTGCGGGCGACGTACCGTATGGGCGCGGGCTCAGGTACCGTGGAAGCCCTACGGACCGGTCTCTCCACGGAGAGTCCGTTCCAGATCATGAACGCGTGTCAAGACTCTGGGGCCGTCGAGCCCCGTATCCGAGGGGGTCGAGCCATGGGGCGCGGCCGGGCAAAGGCCAAGCAGACGAAGGTCGCCCGCCAGCTGAAGTACAGCAGCGGCGGGACTGACCTCTCGCGTCTGGCCAATGAGCTGGGCGCTTCGACTTCGAACCAGCCGCCTAATGGCGAGCCGTTCGAGGACGACGACGAGGAAGACGACCCGTACGCACAGTACGCGGATCTCTACAACGACGACGACGAGGACGAGGACGATCAGTCCGGGCCTCAGTCGCAACGTCGCGGCGCTTGACGCAACAGCGTCCCTCGCAGTTTCCGCGATCTCTTCTCGTAGCGGATCTCCTGGCGTGGGTTTCTGGCAGATCCCGCCTGGCGGCTTTCTCGTAGCGACTGCACCTCACCCGGTCCGGGGCCTCAGCGCCGGACCGGGTTTCGTGCTGCTTCGGGAGCTTCGGCCCGCGTGACCGCCAGCCTCGGCTCCCGTCGCCCGCTTCAGCTCGCGTAGTCGCCGATGAGCTCGGCGCCCGTCGTGTGGTCCCCGCGCTCGGTGATCTCACCGGCGACCCAGGCGTCCACTCCGCGGTCCGCGAGGACGGCGAGGGCGACCTCGGCCGACTCCTCGGGCACGATCGCCATCATGCCGACGCCCATGTTCAGCGTCTTCTCCAGCTCCAGCCGCTCGACGTCGCCGGTCCTGCCGACCAGGTCGAAGACCGGTGCCGGGGTCCAGGTCCCGCGGTCGACCACGGCGTGCAGGCCGTCCGGGATCACGCGGGCCAGGTTGGCCGCGAGACCGCCGCCGGTGATGTGGCTGAAGGCGTGTACCTGGGCGCTCTTCGTCAGCGTCAGACAGTCCAGCGAGTAGATCTTGGTGGGCTCCAGGAGCTCCTCGCCGAGGGTGCGGCCGAACTCCTCGATGTGCTGGTCCAGGCGCAGATTCGCCCGGTCGAAGAGGACGTGCCGGACGAGCGAGTACCCGTTCGAGTGAAGACCGGAGGCCGCCATGGCGATGACCGCGTCACCCGTACGGATGCGATCCGGGCCGAGCAGCTGATCGGCCTCGACCACGCCGGTGCCGGCGCCCGCGACGTCGAAGTCGTCCGGGCCGAGCAGACCGGGGTGTTCGGCCGTCTCGCCGCCCACCAGGGCGCAGCCCGCGAGGACACAGCCCTCGGCGATGCCCTTCACGATGGCCGCGACCCGCTCCGGGTGGACCTTGCCCACACAGATGTAGTCGGTCATGAAGAGCGGCTCGGCGCCGCACACCACGATGTCGTCCATGACCATCGCCACGAGGTCGTGGCCGATGGTGTCGTACACGCCGAGCTGCCTGGCGATGTCGACCTTGGTGCCCACGCCGTCGGTGGCGGAGGCGAGCAGCGGGCGCTCGAAACGCTTGAGGGCCGAGGCGTCGAAGAGACCGGCGAAGCCGCCGAGGCCGCCCAGGACCTCCGGGCGCTGCGTCTTCTTCACCCACTCCTTCATCAGCTCTACGGCGCGGTCGCCCGCCTCGATGTCGACTCCGGCAGCCGCGTAGGACGCGCCGGAGGCACTGCCCGTCGCCGCAGGGGACTGATCAGACACAGAAGACATTGCCTGGGATCTTTCGGTTGGTGAAACGGGGCTCTGCGGCGCTACGGGCGACGGATGGCGTCAGCCGCGGCCGTGGCTGCGGGACCCGCGGCCAGCTCGGTCTCCAGGAGCTGCTTGCCGAGCAGCTCGGGGTCCGGAAGGTCCATCGGGTACTCGCCGTCGAAGCAGGCGCGGCACAGATTCGGCTTGTCGATCGTCGTGGCCTCGATCATCCCG
Organism: Streptomyces sp. NBC_00659; assembly: GCF_036226925.1. NCBI lineage: Bacteria > Bacillati > Actinomycetota > Actinomycetes > Kitasatosporales > Streptomycetaceae > Streptomyces > Streptomyces sp. NBC_00659. The sequence goes on from NZ_CP109031.1 coordinate 4,737,018, forward strand.
TCGAGCGAGATGTACGAGAGCGAGTCGGCGCCCAGCGAGGTGCCGATCTCCTCGACGGTCATGCCGTTCGCGATCAGCTCGGCGCGGGTCGCGAAGTCGATGCCGAAGAAGCAGGGCCACTTCACGGGCGGGGAGGAGATCCGGATGTGGACCTCGGCCGCACCCGCCTCGCGGAGCATCCGGACCAGGGCGCGCTGGGTGTTGCCGCGCACGATCGAGTCGTCCACGACGACCAGACGCTTGCCCTTGATGACTTCCTTGAGCGGATTCAGCTTCAGGCGGATCCCGAGCTGGCGGATCGTCTGTGACGGCTGGATGAAGGTCCGGCCGACATAGGCGTTCTTGACCAGGCCGGCGCCGAACGGGATGCCGGAGGCCTCCGCGTAACCGATCGCGGCGGGTGTGCCGGACTCCGGGGTCGCTATCACCAGGTCGGCCTCGACAGGGGCTTCCGCGGCGAGTTTGCGGCCCATCTCGACACGCGAGAGATACACGTTCCGGCCCGCGATGTCCGTGTCGGGACGGGCCAGGTAGACGTACTCGAAGATGCAGCCCTTGGGCTTCGCTTCCGCGAATCGCGAGGTCCGCAGACCGTTCTCGTCGATGGCGACGAACTCGCCCGGCTCGATCTCGCGCACATAGCTGGCGCCGCAGATGTCGAGGGCCGCGGACTCGGAGGCCACCACCCAGCCGCGTTCCAGGCGGCCGAGGACCAGCGGGCGAATGCCCTGCGGGTCACGGGCGGCGTACAGGGTGTGCTCGTTCATGAAGACGAGCGAGAAGGCACCCATGACCTGCGGGAGGACCTTGGCGGAAGCCTCTTCAATGGTCAGTGGCTTGCCGTCGTCGTCGACCTGGGCCGCGAGGAGCGCGGTGAGCAGGTCGGTGTCGTTGGTGGCCGCCACACGAGTGCTGCGGCCTTCCTGCTTGGGCAGGTCGGCGACCATCTCGGCGAGCTGCGCCGTGTTGACGAGGTTGCCGTTGTGGCCGAGCGCGATGGAACCGTGCGCGGTGGCACGGAACGTCGGCTGGGCGTTCTCCCACACGGAGGCACCGGTGGTCGAGTAGCGGGCGTGACCGACCGCGATATGACCCTGGAGCGAACCGAGCGAGGTCTCGTCGAAGACCTGGGACACGAGGCCCATGTCCTTGAAGACGAGGATCTGGGAGCCGTTGCTGACCGCGATTCCCGCGGATTCCTGACCCCGATGCTGGAGGGCGTAGAGCCCGAAGTAAGTGAGCTTGGCGACCTCTTCGCCCGGAGCCCAGACACCGAAGACGCCGCAAGCGTCCTGGGGGCCTTTCTCACCGGGGAGCAGATCATGATTGAGTCGACCGTCACCACGTGGCACGGCACCGAGTGTAGGCGAGATCGACCACTGGTCCGAATTGGGGATACGGGCCCCGATCGGATCACTCGTCGGCCACCGCGCTGACGACCGTGCCGTTCTTGCTGGTCAGCGCGATGCCGCGATGATCCAATGTGTAGGCGACCTTGCCGTCGAAGAGCCCCAGCAACGTCTTCTCGGTCCTCATGAGTGAGTCTTGGCACATCATCCGGGTGGTCCTGGCCGGGCCGAGGGTGATATGTCCGTCGCCGACGGTGGCCTGGGCGGACGCGTGGTTGCAGCCGAGCCGGCCCTCGAAGGTGCCGTCCGCGCGGAGGACGAAGTACGCGTTCGCCCCCTTCGGGAGCGGCTGGGAGACGTTGTCGTCACCCAGTGCCGTGACCGTCCACCTCGTCCCCCGCAGGGGTGCGTCCTTCTCCTCGGCGAGGCCGATCCGGTCGCCGTTGTCGGCGGTGAGCGTCAGCCGGCGGCCGTCGGCCTTCGCCGTGAACGGGCCCTCGTCCGCGAAGGCCCGGCCCAGGCTCCGCTCGAAGTCCATCGGGCCCTTCGCGCAGGCCATGTCCGTCGTCCGGAGCTCGCCGAAGTCGACACGGTCACCCGTGAGGACGGCCTTCGAGCCGAACCCGTTGCAGCCGAGGTTGCCGCTGACGCGACCGTCGTTCCCGATCCGCAGATACGCCCCCGAGGGCGCCCGCGTGGTCTTCCCTCCCACGGTGAGGTCCTCGACCGTCCAGTGCACGCCGGTCAGCGGCGCCGTCTCCGTCCGGGCGGAACCGTTCCCCGCCGTCTGGGCACCGCACGCGGCGGCGAGGGGCAGCAGGGTCAGGAGACCGAGGGTCATTCGCTGCTTGTCCATGCCGATGTGACGGGAGGGGCGGGCGCCCGGTTCCCGTCCGGGTGCCGCGAAGCCGGGCTGCGGAGACCGGACGGGCCCTTCGCAGGTGGTCCGGGCGCTTCCCCGGGGCTGCTCGTTCGGGAGCTCCCCCGGGGCTGCTCGGAAGCGGGTGCGGAACAGCTGTCCCATCAGGGAGCGCGGGACGGCTGCCCCGTCAGGGAGCGCGGGACGGCTACCCCATCAGGGGGAGCAGGCCGCCGAGGTCGGCGCGCTCGCCGCTCGCGCTGACCTTCGCCCCGTCCAGCGCGGCCTTCCATTCCGTGCGGCCCGTCGCGAGCCGGATCCAGGTCAGCGGATCGGTCTCGACGACGTTCGGCGGGGTGCCGCGGGTGTGCCGGGGCCCTTCCACACACTGCACGACGGCGTACGGCGGGATCCGGACCTCGGTCGACGCACCGGGCGCCTTCACGGCGAGGGTGTCGGCGAGCAGCCGGGTGCAGGCGGCGAGGGCCTGCCGGTCGAGGGGGATGTCGGTACCGGCGGCGCGGTTCAGGTCGTCGGTGTGGACGACGAGTTCGACGGTGCGGGTGACGAGGAAGTCGGCGAGTGTCATCGCCCCGGCGGGCACGCCGAGCAGCCGGTCTCCGGGGGCCGTGGCCAGGTGCCCGGTGATGCGGGCGCCGACGGCGGCGTAGAGCGCGTCGAGGTCGGGGTGGGCGGCGGCGAGTGCGCGTGTGCCGTCGGCGATGTTCCCGGCGCGGGAGGCCGTCCCGAACGGCCAGTCCAGCAGCACGAGTTCCTTCTCGGGAGGCGCGGGCAGGCCGAGCTGCCGGCTCACGACGTCGAGGGACATCGTGATGTGCGCGGCCAACTCCCGTACGCTCCAGTCCCCGAGCCGCGCGGGCAGCGCCAACTGTTCCTCGCTCAGGGCGCGTACGCCCTCCCGCACGTTCCCGAACTGCGCGAGCACCGCTGCGCGGATCTTGGCGGAGTCGTACGTCCGTGTGCGCTTCTTCACCGGGGGCATGGCTAGGAGCCTATGCCTTGACGGCATGGCCGTTCAGGCGCCGGGGCGGGCCGGGCACCGGAGCGTGACGCTTCGCGCCGAAGCGAGGCACCTCGCAGCGGCCGCCTGCGGGCGGGGACTTGCCGCGAGCCGGCACCCGGCTCGTCCCTCTGCGCGTCGTGGACCAGGGCACCGGTCCGGGCCGGACCGAGTACGCGGACCTGGCCTGCACGAACGCGGTGGGCGAGGGCGGTCACCCGTGAGCGTGAACGGCGGCGGAAGCCACCCGGCACCGCCGGACGCGGACAGCACTGGTCTTCCCTTGAAAGGGGGTTGGCAACTGCTGCCCTTTGACTGCGGATGAGGGTGTTCTGGCGTGCATGGGTGAGTGCCGGTGACGTTCGTCTGCATGAGGGTGCGGGTGGGAACGGGAGTTCTTATCTCGAATGGGTGACCTGTGCGGGTGGTGGTCGTTGGGTGGGGTGACGGAATGTTCGCGGGGTGTTCGGGTCGGGGGTGAGCGGGTTGGGTGGTGCGGGTGGGTTGCGGGTGGTGGGGGCGTCGTTCGTGGTGCCGGGCCCGTCGGGTATGGCGGTCCGGGACCAGCTCAAGGGCCTGACTGCCGGAGACGAGACGGTGCTGCGGCTGGTCGGCGACCATCTGGGTTCGCTGGCGTCCCGGGACCTCAAGTCGGCCGGCCTGGAGCACGACAACGAGGCATGGACGTCACGGAAGCGGGAGCTGACCGGGCTGTCGTCGTCGCGGTGGGCGGGTTCGGTGACGAAGGCAACGCATGATCAGTGGGCGTTGGCCCGGCGTGGTCTGGCCGCGCATATCCGGCAGCTCGAAGCCGGTGTCGGCACGATTCGGTACCGGCTGTCATTGCCTCTCGGGGAGAAGGGTTCGAAGCGGGCCCCGGGTGGTTATCGCAGTCGGCGGGAGTGGCATGCCAAGACGCGTCGGCTGCGGGTGCTGGAGGACCGGCTGGCTGCCGCCAGGGCCGACTGGGCGACCGGGCGGGTGCGGGTGGTGCGGGGCGGGAAACGGCTGCTCAACACCCGCCACCACCTGGACCAGGCCCAGCTCACCGAGGAGGAGTGGCGTGCACGGTGGGAGGCGTCGCGCCGGTTCCTGCAGGCGGACGGCGAGTCCGGCAAGCGGCACGGCAACGAGACCCTCCGGGTCAGCCCCGACGACGAGGTCAGCATCAGGCTCCCGGCTCCGCTCGCTCATCTCGCCAACGCCCCGCACGGCCGCTACGTCCTCACCGCGCGGGTGTCGTTCGCGCACCGGGGCGAGGCATGGCGCGACCGCGTCCACGCCAACCGGGCCGTTGCGTACCGCATCCACGAAGATGTCCAGCGCCAACGCTGGTATCTGACCGCCTCCTGGACCGTCCCACCCGTCCAGGCTGTGCCCCTGACCGCCGTCCGGGTCGGCGGCCTGATCGGTGTCGACACCAACGCCGACCACCTGGCCGCCTGGCGGCTGGACCAGCATGGCAATCCGGTCGGCGCCCCGCGTCGCTTCGACTACGACCTGTCCGGCACCGCCGACCACCGCGACGCCCAGGTACGCCACGCACTCACCCGCCTGCTGCACTGGGCCACCCGGCACGGGTTGGCGATCGCGGTGGAGGATCTCAACTTCACCGCGGAGACGACCCGGGAGAAACACGGCCGCCAAAAGAAGTTCCGCAAGCTGATCTCCGGCATGCCCGTCGCCCGGCTGCGCGCCCGCCTGGTGTCGATGGCCGCCGAGCTCGGCATCCCGCTGGTCGCGGTCGATCCCGCCTACACCAGCAGGTGGGGCGCCCAGCACTGGCAGAAACCCCTCACCAGCCCCACCAGGAAAACCACCCGCCACGACGCGGCAGCCGTGGTCATCGGAAGGCGCGCCCTGGGGCATCCGATCCGGCGACGGACGGCACCGCCCCGTACCCACCAGAGCGATGGGTACGGGCATCGGACCGTCCAGGCCCGACCGGGCTCCCCGGGGCGTGAGGGACCCCGCCCCCGCGTCCCCGGACCACGGACACGATCCGTGCCGCCCGGACGCGGAGCGAACGCGGGCAACCAGAACGCCCAACACCGTCCGGGGCGTTCGGCCGAGCACGGGTTCTGGCAACAGGACCCACTCCCGCTCAGCCTTTAGAAACGGTGCAACATGACGGCTATGGCCGAGCGCACGTCTCAGATGTCGGTGGAGGAGTTCGAAACAATCGCCTCCGCCGCTCCCGAGACCGTCACGTTGGAGTTCATCAACGGACGGATCGGGGTCAAGAAGGTGACCGACGGAGACCACGACACCATCGTGGCCTGGCTGGCTCGGCGCTGTATGCGGAGCAGGCCCGACCTGGACCTGTATCAGGGGCAAGGGCTCCGGGTGGAGGCGTATCGGGAGGGCAGCGAAACCGGACGCGGTGCTCACGCCCGAAGCCCACTTCGCGGGTGCGGGCGAATGGGCCGACCCGGACGGAACGCTCATGGTCGTCGAGGTCACCTCGTACGACTCCGACACCGACCGACAGGACCGGCACGAGAAGCCGGCCGCCTACGGCCAGGCCGGAATCCCGGTGTACCTCCTGATCGACCGGGACTCCTGCACCATCACCGTGCACAGCGCCCCGGACCGCAAGGTCGGGGGCTACCGCACCCTTCACACGGCGAAGTTCGGCGAGAAGGTGTCCCTCCCCGACCCGATCGGCGTCGAAATCGACACGGAGATCCTCAAGAACTACATCCGATGAACCGAGGAGCCCCCGTCCGGATCCGCATCCGGGCGGGGGCTTCGCCGTACAAGCCGTAGAGCCGTACAAGCCCATAGGGGCTGAACCGACTACGCCAGCAGCGCCGGGATCGTGCCCTCGTGCGCCGTGCGCAGCTCGGTCAGGGAGAGCGCGAACTCGCCCTGGACCTCGACCACGGCGGCCTCGGACTCCGTGCCGTCGACGACACCGATGCGGGTGACGGGCAGACCCCGGGCACCGCACATGTCGTTGAAGCGGAGCTCCTCCGAGCGCGGGACGGCGACGACCGCGCGGCCGGCCGACTCCGAGAAGAGGAAGGTGAACGCGTCGAGGCCGTCGGGCACGATCAGCCGCGCGCCCTTGCCGCCCTGCAGCGCCGACTCGACCACGGCCTGGATCAGACCGCCGTCCGACAGGTCGTGCGCGGAGTCGATCATGCCGTCACGGGAGGCCGAGATGAGGATCTCGGCGAGCAGCCGCTCGCGCTCCAGGTCGACCTTCGGCGGCAGACCGCCGAGGTGGTCGTGGACGACCTGGGACCAGGCCGAGCCGCCGAACTCCTCGTGGGTGTCGCCGAGCAGGTAGAGGAGCTGGCCCTCTTCCTGGAAGGCGACCGGGGTGCGGCGGGCGACGTCGTCGATGACGCCCAGCACGGCCACGACCGGAGTCGGGTGGATGGCGACTTCGCCGGTCTGGTTGTACAGCGAGACGTTGCCGCCGGTCACCGGGGTGCCGAGCTGCTGGCAGGCGTCGGCCAGACCGCGGATCGCCTCGGCGAACTGCCACATGACGGCCGGGTCCTCGGGCGAGCCGAAGTTCAGGCAGTCGGAGACGGCGAGCGGCTTGGCGCCGGTCGTCGCGACGTTGCGGTAGGCCTCGGAGAGGGCGAGCTGCGCACCGGCGTACGGGTCCAGCTTGGCGTAGCGGCCGTTGCCGTCGGTCGCGATGGCGACGCCGAGCCCGGTCTCCTCGTCGATGCGGATCATGCCCGAGTCCTCGGGCTGGGCCAGCACCGTGTTGCCCTGCACGAAGTGGTCGTACTGGGAGGTGATCCAGGACTTGGAGGCCTGGTTCGGGGAGGAGACCAGCTTCAGGACCTGGTCCTTCAGCTCCTCGCCGGTCGCCGGGCGGGGCAGCTTGCCCGCGTCGTCGGCCTGGAGCGCGTCCTGCCAGGACGGGCGGGCGTAGGGACGCTCGTAGACCGGGCCGTCGTGCGCGACCGTGCGCGGGTCGACGTCGACGATCTTGCCGCCGTGCCAGTAGATCTCCAGCCGGTCGCCGTCGGTGACCTCACCGATGACGGTGGCGATGACGTCCCACTTGTCGCAGATCTCCAGGAACCGGTCGACCTTCTCCGGCTCGACGACCGCGCACATGCGTTCCTGCGACTCGCTCATGAGGATCTCCTCGGGCGAGAGCGTGGAGTCGCGCAGCGGTACGTCGTCCAGGGTGACGCGCATGCCGCCGGAGCCGTTGGACGCCAGTTCGCTGGTGGCGCAGGACAGTCCGGCCGCGCCGAGGTCCTGGATGCCGACGACCAGCTTCTCGGCGAAGGCCTCCAGGGTGCACTCGATGAGGAGCTTCTCCTGGAAGGGGTCGCCGACCTGGACGGCGGGACGCTTCGACGGCTTGGCGTCGTCGAAGGTCTCCGAGGCGAGGATCGACGCGCCGCCGATGCCGTCGCCGCCCGTGCGGGCCCCGTACAGGATGACCTTGTTGCCCGTGCCCGACGCCTTCGCCAGGTGGATGTCCTCGTGCCGCATGACGCCGATGGCACCGGCGTTGACCAGCGGGTTGCCCTGGTAGCAGGCGTCGAAGACGACCTCGCCGCCGATGTTCGGCAGACCCAGGCAGTTGCCGTAGCCGCCGATGCCCGCGACGACGCCCGGCAGGACGCGCTTGGTGTCGGGGTGGTCGGCCGCGCCGAAGCGCAGCGGGTCGACGACGGCCACCGGCCGGGCGCCCATCGCGATGATGTCGCGGACGATGCCGCCGACACCGGTCGCGGCACCCTGGTAGGGCTCGACGTACGACGGGTGGTTGTGCGACTCGACCTTGAAGGTGACCGCGTAGCCCTGGCCGACGTCGACGACGCCGGCGTTCTCGCCGATGCCGACGAGCAGGGCGTCGGACTGCGGGGCCTTCTCGCCGAACTGGCGGAGGTGGACCTTCGAGGACTTGTAGGAGCAGTGCTCGGACCACATGACGGAGTACATGGCGAGCTCGGCGCCGGTCGGGCGGCGGCCGAGGATCTCGACGACGCGCTCGTACTCGTCCTTCTTCAGGCCCAGTTCGGCCCAGGGCAGCTCGACGTCGGGGGTCGCGGCCGCGTTCTCGACCGTGTCCAGAGGCGTGCGGCTCATGCGTTGACCAGCTTCTTGAGGATCGAGGTGAAGAAGGGGAGGCCGTCGGTGCGGCCGGACCCGACCAGGGGCTCGACGGCGTGCTCCGGGTGCGGCATCAGACCGACGACGTTGCCCGCCTCGTTCGTGATGCCGGCGATGTCGCGCAGCGAGCCGTTCGGGTTGACGTCGACGTAGCGGAACGCGACCCGGCCTTCGGCCTCCAGCATGTCGAGCGTGTGCTCGTCGGCGACGTACCGCCCGTCCATGTTCTTCAGCGGGATGTGGATCTCCTGGCCGGCCTCGTAGTCGGCGGTCCAGGCGGTCCCCGCGTTCTCCACCCGCAGCTTCTGGTCGCGGCAGATGAAGTGGAGGTGGTTGTTGCCGAGCATCGCGCCGGGAAGAAGGTGCGCCTCGGTGAGGACCTGGAAGCCGTTGCAGATGCCGAGAACCGGCATTCCGGACTTCGCCTGCTCGATGACGGTCTCCATCACCGGCGAGAAGCGCGAGATGGCACCCGCCCGCAGATAGTCGCCGTACGAGAAACCGCCGGGCAGCACGACGGCGTCGACCTGCTTGAGGTCCTTGTCCTTGTGCCAGAGGGCTACGGGCTCGGCGCCGGCCAGCCTGATCGCGCGCTGCGTGTCGCGGTCGTCGAGGCTGCCCGGAAAGGTGACGACTCCAATACGAGCGGTCACTTTCCGGCCTCCGCGACTTCCTCGACCTTGACGGTGAAGTCCTCGATCACGGTGTTGGCGAGGAAGGATTCCGCCAGTTCATGGATGCGGGCGAGCGCGGCGTCGTCCACCGGCCCGTCCACTTCGAGTTCGAATCGCTTTCCCTGACGGACGTCGGAGACACCTTCGAAACCGAGGCGCGGCAGTGCACGCTGCACCGCCTGGCCCTGGGGGTCGAGGATCTCCGGCTTGAGCATGACGTCGACTACGACGCGTGCCACTGGCACTCCCGGTGTGTGGTGCTGAGCAGGTCCCTTCAGACTACCCGTACAAAATTTCTACTCGCGTAGATTCGTAGATTCCTACGTGACCCCGATCACGATCACGCATCAGCCCGGGGGCATGCACGGAAAATCCTGGGAAAAACCGCAGAAGAACGGCAGGAGCCCATTGCCATCGGACACGCGGAGGGATTTAGTCGGGCTTCACAATGCAATGCCGGGCACTGTACAAATGAATTGGCAATAGCCGATACTTTGCTCGATAACAGCCGGACAGCCGACATCTCCCCGACAACTCCGTGACGTCAGCGCACGTCATGACCGTTGATCGCGAAGGTGTCGCACGAAGGGACCGATATTCGTGGCGCAGCGTGTCGTGGTCACTCTCTTTGACGATATCGACGGCTCGGAAGCGGCGGAGACGATCGCCTTCGGACTCGACGGCAAGTCGTACGAGATCGACCTCAATCGAGCCAACGCCGAGGGCCTGCGCAAGGCCCTCGAGCCGTACGTCGAGGCAGGCCGCAAGCGGTCGAAGTCCGGGAAGACGTACACGCACACCGCGTTGACGCCCGATCCCGCGGCGGTCCGCGCCTGGGCCCGTTCCAACAAGCTGGACGTGCCGCCGCGCGGCCGGATCCCCAAGAAGGTCTACGAGGCGTTCGCCGAGTCGCACTGAGCCGGCGCGGCCCCGGACGGGGCACCCGGCGAGACCCTCCGCGGGAGCCCTGGCCTGGGCCGGGCACCCGCGAGACCCCTCCACCGGACCCCTGGAACAACCGACTTGCGCTGACCCCCGTCCGATCGGCTAGAGTCTGGAACACGCCGAGGGGCCCGGTCGGAAAAGCCGGAACCCGAAGGTCGTGCGGGTGTAGTTCAGTAGCAGAACATCCCCCTTCCAGGGGGAAGGCGCAGTGTGCAATTCCTGTCACCCGCTCTGCATGCCTTACCGATCACAGTTGTGGATCAGGTAGGGTGGTGCTCGCGCCGATCGGTGGAAGCCGGTCGGAGGCAATGCGGACGTAGCTCAGTTGGTAGAGCGCAACCTTGCCAAGGTTGAGGTCGCCAGTTCGAACCTGGTCGTCCGCTCAAAGAAAGAAGCCCCTGACCTCAGGTCGGGGGCTTCTTCGTGTGCGCCGACCGCGAATGTCCGGGGCCGTCTGACATTTGTCATGCCGAGTGATGACAACGCGCACTGCTGCCGGGCCCCGTCCGCGCCGACGCTGATTCCATGAACACGAGCGAGCACGACGACGTGATCGAGGTCACTGATCTGCGGCGTGTGTACGGGGGCGGCACAAGAGATTTCGAGGCGGTGCGCGGAGTCACCTTCTCCGTGGGCCGCGGTGAGATCTTCGCGCTCCTCGGCACCAACGGCGCGGGCAAGACCTCCACCGTCGAACTGATCGAGGGCCTGGCTCCCCCGGCAGCCGGGCGCGTGCGCGTCCTCGGGCACGATCCGTACGCGGACCGGGCCGCCGTGCGACCCCGTATCGGTGTGATGCTTCAGGAAGGCGGCTTCCCGTCCGAGCTGACGGCCGCCGAGACCGCACGGATGTGGGCGGCGTGCACCAGCGGCGCCCGGCCCGCCGGAGAAACCCTGGACAGGGTCGGGCTCGGGCACCGCTCGGACGTCCGCGTGAAGCAGTTGTCCGGCGGCGAGAAGCGGCGGCTGGACCTGGCGCTCGCGCTCCTCGGCGACCCCGAGGTCCTCTTCCTCGACGAGCCCACGACCGGGCTCGACGTGGAAGGCCGCCGAAACACCTGGGAGTTGGTGCGCGAACTGCGCGACGGCGGGACCACGGTCCTGCTGACCACCCACTATCTGGAAGAGGCGGAGGCGCTCGCCGACCGGCTGGCGATCCTGCACGAAGGACGCGTCGCGGCCGTCGGCACCCCGGCCGAGGTGACCGCCTCCCAGCCGTCGCACGTCTCCTTCGAGCTGCCCGACGGCTACCTCCCCGGCGACCTGCCCCCGCTGCCGGAACTCGGGGTGAGCGGCCACGAGGCGGCGGGCCGGACGATCCGGCTGCGGACCGGCGAACTCCAGCGGACGGCCACGGCCCTGCTGGTGTGGGCCGAGCGGGCCCGCGTCGAGCTGCGGGGGCTCGACGTGCGCTCGGCCTCCCTGGAGGAGGCGTTCCTGCGGATCTCGCGGGAGGCGGCGCACGGCGTGGACGGGACGAGGACGACCGCGGACCCGCGGAAGGCGCACGGGAAGGGAACGGCGGCATGAGCGGAACAGCGGTCACCACCGGCACCGGCACGGCCGGAACCACGGCCGCCGGCCGGATCAGAGCACTGGCACGCGCCGAACTGACGCTGCTGGGCCGCACCAGGGCGACCCTCGCCGCGGCGCTGTTCGTCCCGCTGATCATGCCGTTCACGCTCCGCTCGACCCTGGACACGATGCGGCTGAAGGACGCCGGACTCACGGTCGGCTCGGTCCTGCTCCCCTCCTCCATCGGCTTCGTGCTCCTCTTCGCCGTCTACGGCTCCCTGGCGAGCGTGTACACGGCACGCCGGGAGGAACTCGTCCTCAAGCGGCTGCGCACCGGGGAGCTGCGGGACCTGGAGATCCTCGCGGGCGCCGCGCTGCCCTCGGTCGCGATCGGTATCGCCCAGTGCCTCGTCCTGACCGTCGCCTGCCGGGCGGCATTCGGCGTCGGGATGCCCGAGAAACCCCAACTCGTCCTGCTCGGGCTGCTGTCCGCGTTCGTCACCTGGCCGGCGCTCGCGGCCGTCACCGCGAGCTTCAGCAGGAGCGTGGAGGGCGCCCAGGTCGCGGCCACACCCCTGACCCTGCTGTCGCTGGCCGGGTCGGGAACCTTCATCCCCCTCGAACTGCTGCCGGACGGCATGGCCCGGTTCTGCGAACTGCTGCCTCTCACCCCGGTGATCACCCTGATCCGCGGCGGCTGGACCGGACACCTCTCCGCCCACGACACCCTCGGCGCCCTCGCCACGGCGGTGGCCTGGACCCTGATCGCGGTGTTTGCTGTACGACGGTGGTTCCGCTGGGAGCCGCGGCGGTGACCAGTGGCACGGGGGTGGGCATGGGCAGGCCGTCCGGCTGGTGGCGGGGCAAGAGCACACCGGCGAAGGTCGAGACGTACACCCGGTGGTCGTTCCACTTCTTCGCCCTGCTCGAAGCGATCTCGATCGGACTGCCCGTCTTCGGGAACATGCCGGCGGCCCGGTCCTGGGCGGTGTTCCTGCTGGTGTGCGGGCACTCGGTGTGCTGCGCGATGACCGCCTCGCGGGCACTGGACTGGACGCGCGGCACCCGGGAACAGCCCCGCGGGACCCTGCTGGTACTGGCCGCGAGCACCTGTGTGACGGCCGTCGTGGGAGCCGTCCTCTCGGGCACCCCCTGGCGCCCGGCGAGCGACGGCGAGTTCCTCGTCGCCTCCTCGCTGCTCGTCGGCGTCACGGCGTTCGGCACGGGCACGGTCGCGCTCGGGACCCGTGACAGACGCCGGATGACGTACGTCGTGCTCGGCGCGGCCGCGGGTGCCGGCGCGCTCTCCCTGCCCCTCGGCTTCCCGGGCCCCGCCGCGCCGGTCACCGCCCTCCTCGTCCTGCTGACCGCCGGTTTCCTCACCTTCACCGCGGCGTTCTCCGTCTGGCTGCTCAACGCCGTCTACGAACTCGACGCGGCCCGCGAGACCCGCGCCCGGCTCGCCGTCGCCGAGGAACGGCTGCGCTTCGGCCGCGATCTGCACGACGTGATGGGCCGCAACCTCGCGGTGATCGCCCTCAAGAGCGAACTCGCCGTGCAGCTGGCCCGGCGCGGACGGTCCGAGGCCATGGACCAGATGACCGAGGTGCAGCGGATCGCGCGGGAGTCCCAACGGGAGGTGCGCGAGGTGGTGCGGGGCTATCGCGACGCCGACCTCGCCAACGAACTGGCCGGCTCGCAGGGCGTGTTGACGGCCGCCGGCATCGACTGCGCCATCACCGGCACGGCCGCGGAACTGCCGGCGCAGGTCCAGTCGGCGCTCGGCTGGGTAGTACGGGAGGCGACCACCAATGTGCTGCGGCACGGGAACGCCAGGACGTGCGCGCTGTCCCTGCGGGTGACGCGGGAGCGGGTGACGCTCACCGTCGAGAACGACGGGGTGCCGCAGGAGGCGGGACCGGGACCCGGGCCGGACGGCGGCTCCGGGCCGAGGAGAGGCAGCGGGCTCGCGGGGCTGCGGGAGCGGCTGGAGGAGGTGGACGGGGTGCTGCGGGCCGGCGCGAGCGGAGGAGTGTTCCGGCTGACGGCGGAAGTGCCGCTGCGGCCCTCCCCGGACACCCGCGCGGACACTCCCGGGAAACCGGCCCCGGGAAGCGGCGGGGTGCCACGGGAGTCGTCGGTCCCGCCGGTTCCGCACCCGATGAGAGAGGCCACCCCATGACGTCCGTGCCGCCCGGCGCGCCGGCGCCCGACGCTCCCGTACGGCTGCTGCTCGCCGACGACGAACATCTGATCCGGGGAGCGCTGGCCGCGCTGCTCGGGCTGGAGGACGACCTGGTCGTGGTGGCCGAGGCGGCGACCGGACCGGAGGCACTGGCGATGGCGCGGGCGCACCGGCCCGACGTCGCCGTCCTGGACCTCCAGATGCCGGGAGCCGACGGTGTGAGCGTGGCCACATCCCTGCGGGCCGAACTGCCCGGCTGCCAGGTGCTGATCGTGACGAGTCACGGACGGCCGGGGCATCTGAAGCGGGCGCTCGCGGCGGGTGCGCGCGGGTTCGTCCCGAAGACGGTCAGCGCACGGCGGCTTGCGGAGATCATCCGTACCGTTCACGCGGGAAACCGTTATGTGGACCCGGAGTTGGCCGCCGACGCGATCTCCGCGGGGGACTCGCCGCTGACCGCGCGCGAGGCCGAGGTGCTCGAATTCGCCGCCGACGGGGCACCCGTGGCGGAGATCGCGGAGCGGGCCGCACTGTCCCAGGGGACGGTGCGGAACTATCTGTCGTCGGCAGCGTCCAAACTGGGCGCGGAGAACCGACACGCTGCGGTGCGTCTCGCACGGGAGCGAGGTTGGGTATAGTAGCTGTCGCACCACGGCGCACGCGGACGTAGCTCAGTTGGTAGAGCGCAACCTTGCCAAGGTTGAGGTCGCCAGTTCGAACCTGGTCGTCCGCTCCAGAAAGAAGCCCCCGACTTCGGTCGGGGGCTTCTTCGTGTGCGCGGGCCCGGCCGGCGGCCGGGCCCGTGGACGGGGTCAGGACCAGCTGACGCCCGTCAGACGCTCGTACGCCTCGATGTACTTGGCGCGGGTGGCCTCCACGACGTGCTCGGGCAGAGCGGGCGGCGGCTGCTCGCTCCTGCGGTCCCAGCCCGACTCGGCGGAGGTCAGCCAGTCGCGGACGTACTGCTTGTCGAAGGACGGCTGCGCGTGGCCCGGCTCCCACGCGTCGGCGGGCCAGAAGCGCGAGGAGTCCGGGGTCAGCACCTCGTCGGCGAGGACGAGCGTCTCGCCCTCGTAGCCGAACTCGAACTTGGTGTCCGCGAGGATGATGCCCCGGTCGCGTGCGATGTCGCGGGCGCGGCCGTAGATGGCGAGAGTCGCCTGGCGCAGCTCGGCGGCGGTGTCGGCGCCGACCTGGCGCGCGACCTCCTCGTAGGAGACGTTCTCGTCGTGCTCGCCGACCGCGGCCTTGGTGGCCGGGGTGAAGATCGGCGCGGGGAGCTCCGAGCCGTCGACGAGGCCCTCGGGGAGCGCGAGACCGCAGACCGTGCGGGTCTCGTTGTACTCGACGAGGCCCGAGCCGGTCAGATAGCCGCGGGCCACGCATTCGACCGGAGCCATCCGCAGGGACTTGCAGATCAGGGTGCGGCCGGCCCAGTCGGCCGGGGCGCCCGGCGGGAGTTCGGTGCTCAGCACGTGGTTGGGCGCCAGTTCGGAGAGCTGGTCGAACCACCACAGGGAGAGCCGGGTGAGGGTGCGGCCCTTGTCGGGGATCTCGGTGGGGAGCACCCAGTCGTAGGCGGAGATGCGGTCGCTGGCGACCATCACGAGGTCGCCCGCCTCGTTCTGGTACAGATCGCGCACCTTGCCGGTGTGCAGATGTACCAGACCCGGCACCTGAAGGGGCTCGGGCTTTTCGACGAATCCGGACACGGTTCCTCCCCGTGGTTCTGTACAAGTGACTCGATTCTCCCGTACGGGACGAGCGGCTGTGGACAGGGGGAGGGCCGAGCGGGTGCGGGCGCCCGTGGCGGGGGTGCGTCACGGCCGTCCCGCGGCGCTTTCTCAGTCGTGTTTGCAGATGCGGTCGAGGAGATTGGCGGTCGCCCGCTGGATACGGGGGTCCACGTGGCCGGGGCGGTCGAGGGCCGGGGACCAGGCGAACGTTCCGGACGCGAAGACCAGGGCGCCGGACGGGGCGCGGTAGAGCGAGGTCTCCTGATGGCGCAGGACGCCCTCGCTGTCCGGGTACGGGGAGTGCGCCAGCAGGATCCGGTCCTGGTGCTCCGGCAGTGGGGTGCGCGGGAAGTAACGGTCCGCCTCGCCCGCGACCATGCCCTCCACCTCGTCGCCGTCGTGCGCCCCGGTCGCCTCCCACAGCCAGTGGTCGGCGTTGCGGACGATCAGGGGGGACGGCTCGGGGACGCGCCCCGCGTACTGGATGCCGATGAGCTGCTGCTCCGGGCGGTCGATCTCGCGCCACAGGACGGGTTTGCCGGGGCCCCGGCGTTTCCGGCAGGTCAGCAGCCGGTCGGCGACACCCGACGGGGACGGCCCCAGCTCGACCTGCCAATACATGGTGTTGGCGGAGAGGAAGACGAGGGAGGTGCCGTGCTCGCGGGCGAGTTCCGTGGTGCGGCGCATCTGCGGCGACCAGTACTCGTCGTGGCCCGGGAAGACCAGGCCCCGGTAACGGGTGGGGTCGACGCGGCCGGCGTGCAGATCGCGGGCGTCGGCGTAGGCGAGGTCGTAGCCGTAGCGCTCGGCCCAGCGGATGAAGTCGTAGGCGTGGCCCACATGGAGGGGCAGGCCCGCGCCCGCGTACGGGCGGTCGAAGGAGACGGTGGTCGCGGCGTCGGCCTCGCCGAGGAGCCGGCCGCTCTCGTCCCACGCGTGGTACAGGCTGGCGCCGGTGTGACCGTCCTCCGGGTACAGGTTGTACGCCTGCCAGGTGATGTCCGGGAGCAGGAGGAGCAGATCGGCCGTCTGGTGGTTGCGGACGGTGAAGGGGACGTGCGAGCGGTAGCCGTCGAGGGTGGTCAGGACGGCGACGTAGGCGCCGACGTTCCAGTAGGTCGGGATCTGGAGGCGCCAGGACAGCCACCAGTGGTGGCAGGAGACCGTGCGGTCGGCGGTGAGCGGCGGCGGCTGGACGATCCCGGAGAGCCGGGGGCTCGTGGTGATCTTGCTGGCGCCGTCGCCGCCGTAGTGGCCGATGCGGTAGATGTCGACGCTGAATTCCTGCGGCGGGTCGACCGTCACATGGAAGTCGATGGACTCGCCGGGAGCGGTGGCCCCCGTGCTGGTGAAGCCCTTGATCTGACGGTGGACGTCGTCGGCGGAGCGCGGGCCTCCGGGACCGGTGCGCACACGGGTGCGGGAGGTGGACCGCGGCGCCGGGATCCGGGAGGCGGCCGTCGGCTGCGGCGGCTGGGGCGCGTCGGTGTCCACGTACCAGGGGACGACGTGGCCGGTGTCGTCGAAATAGGTCTCGCTGCCGCGGAGCCAGGGAACGGGTCCCAGGCCGAAGGGATCCGTGACGGCGTGCGCGAGTGCTCCCGACTCCCAGCGGCGGATCTGCTCCGATCCCATGCCCGCACCCCTCCTTCGTGCCCCCGTCGTACTGGCAAGCCCTTGCGCCGTGCTCGATCGGTCCCAGCACATCACATTACGCACGCGGTCCGTCACCGTTCGTCGTGAATTGGCGGGAGTGGAACGGGCTGCTCCGGCTGGGCCGGGGCGCCTGCGAACGGTGGGGTGTGTGCATGGCCGGGGACACGAAGGGTGGGGGCGGCCACCGGAGGGGCCGCCGTCGCCGTCAGACCAGCCGGACCGGTTTCTCCGGTCGGACGCCCAGATGACGCAGCCAGTCCCGCAGGGGCGTGGGGTCCCCCGTCTCTATGAGCGTGAGGACGCGGGGGCCGATGTCGGCAGCCCGTTCACCGCCGACGAGCAGGGACGGGCCGTCCAGCCAGTCGAGTCCGGGGACCGCCCCGGCGGTGTCCATCGCGGCGCAGCAGACCATCGCCGTGACATGGTCGGCCAGCAGCTCGCGACCGGTCCTGGGCGGCTGGAGGGGGAACAGCGGAAGCATCCGGTCGTCCCAGAGGTCGTGGTCGGAGCCCTGCTGCCCGGCGCTCCCGGCGGGCCGGGGCTTCGCCGGGGCGGATGCCTCCTCACGGGCCAGTTCGGCGGTGAGCCGGGCCGCGAGGGCCGCCGAGCGCTCGTTCCCCACGGCGAGGTCGGGGTCGTCGCTCTCGGCGATGCCCATCTCCCCGTACGCCTCCGTCCGGTGCTCGGCGAGGACGGCCACGGGGGCCGCATCCGGGGCGGGCGTGGCTCCCGCCGCCACGGACAGGTGGTCGAGCACGCGGGCCAGGGTCGGTCCGTCCGCCTCGGGCAGCGCGGGGTCGGCGGGGTGGCGGACGCCGAGCGCGTCCAGGACCCGGTGGAGCCGGGCCGCGTCGGTGCGCCACGCGCGGTCGACGACCTCGTCCGGGTAGTCCTGCCAGTCGACCGGCGCCCAGTCGGGGCCGGCCTCGGCGGGACCGCCGTGGAAGAGCCGGGCGGCGAGCAGCGAAGCGGCCTCGTCCACCGTGCCGGGCTCTTCGAGCAGGTCGCAGGCGGGGCGCTCGCCGAGACGGGAGGTGAAGCCTTCGGCGAGGCGGTCGCGGCGGGACAGCTCGGTCAGGGCCGCGACGACGCCCACGTCCAGCCGGGAGGGCCAGCGGCCCATCCGCCAGGCGGGCAGCGCGACCCGGGTCAGCAGACGGTCCCAGCCCGCGTACGCCAGGCCCACCTGTTCCTGGGCGACGATCCGCACGCCGTAGTCCACAGCCTGTGCACGCTCGGCCGACGCGGACGCCACGGCCCGCTCCATCTCGGCCGCGTGCCCCCGACAGCCGCGCAACAGGAGCCGGGTGACCCAGCCGACTCCGGCCAGGACCGTGCGGGACAGCGGACCGCGGCCGGGCGCCGAGGCCACGGCCACCGCCGCGTCCAGGCCTCGGACGAAGCGGCGGGCCGCGGCTATGTCCGGTTGCGCCGACGGGCCCGTACCGGCGACGACGGGGGCGAGGACCGCCCGCAGCTCGCCGACCCGCATCCACCACAGGAACGGGGAGCCGATGACGAGGACGGGGGCGGCGGTGACCCGGGCGGCGCGGGACGTCAGCGTGGTCACCGGGCCGCTTCCGGCCGGGCCTCGGCGCGGGCCGTCCGGCTCGGCCCCTCCGCCCGGGAAGAACCGGCCGAGGGCCCGGTGGGTGCGGTCCTCCAGCCAGCTGTCGCAGTCCGGGGTGAGCGCTATCGCCGAGGGGGCCGGGACGTCGAGGCGGTCGGCCAGGTCACGGACCATGCGGTAGAGATCGGGGGCCGATTCCTCGGAGATCGGGACCGTGGGGCTCGTCGCGGGCCGGGCACGGGCCACGACGAGCGCGATGCCCGCCGCCGCGAGAAGGACGAGAGCGGCGAACACCGTCACGATCCCTCCCGCGATCCCCCAGGGCTTACCGGTGATGCGGCCGGTGTATCCACCGACGAGCAGCACGACGGCCACGGCCGCGGGCAGCAGGGCGACGGCCAGCGCCCTGCTGCGGATGCGCAGCACAGCGAGAGCCCGGGAGCGCGCTGCCTGCGCGCCCGCCTCCACACCCATACCGGTCACGACCGGACGTCACCCCCTCTTGTCCGCCGGGCCCCGGCCCTGTCGCTGCCGGTGCCGACGGTTGCCCTGGCGTTGGTCACTCCCCCACTGTGGCACCCGCCGCCGACATCGCAATGCCGGTGGGCCAAGTGCCGGAATGCCTTCGCCGCACCCTAGTTGGGGCCCCGGCCCTCGTCAGCCGGATACGGCATCGGTCACCCGATGGAATGGCTCTGGGGAAAGGTGGATGACGGCAGACCCCGGACGGGTTTCCGGTTCCGTACAGAAACCCGCAGGTGGAAGGGCCTGGACGCAACAAGACAAAGCCCCGGATTCCGTACGGAGTCCGGGGCCCGGTGCTGCTATGGGGACCGTGGGCTATGCCTCGGCGGCCGCCTTCGCCGCGATGTCCGTGCGGTGCTGCGAACCGTCCAGACCGATGCGGGCGACAGCCGTGTAGGCGCGCTCGCGGGCCTCGGTGAGGCCGGATCCGATCGCTGTGACGGACAGCACACGGCCGCCCGCGCTCACCACCGCGCCGCCCTCGTGCCGGGTGCCGGCGTGCAGGACGTACGCGTGCGGGGCGTCCTCGGCGGCCACCTCGTCGAGCCCGGTGATCGGGTCTCCGGTGCGCGGGGTGTCGGGGTAGTTGTACGAGGCCACGACCACGGTGACCGCGGCCTTCTCGCTCCAGCGCAGCGGTTCCAGATCGGCGAGGGTGCCGTTCGCGGACGCCAGCAGGACACCGGCGAGCGGGGTCTGCAGCCGGGCGAGGACCACCTGGGTCTCGGGGTCGCCGAAGCGGGCGTTGAACTCGATGACCCGCACACCACGGCTGGTGATCGCCAGACCGGCGTACAGGAGTCCGGAGAACGGGGTGCCGCGGCGGCGCATCTCGTCGACGGTCGGCTGGAGGACGGTCTCCATGACCTCCTCGACGAGCTTCGGGTCAGCCCAGGGCAGCGGCGAGTACGCGCCCATGCCGCCGGTGTTCGGGCCCTCGTCGCCGTCCAGGGCCCGCTTGAAGTCCTGGGCGGGCTGGAGCGGGACGACGGTCGTGCCGTCGGTGATCGCGAACAGGGAGACCTCGGGACCGTCGAGGAACTCCTCGATCACGACACGGTCGCAGGCGTTGGCGTGCGCCCGCGCCGCTTCGAGGTCGTCGGTCACGACGACGCCCTTGCCGGCCGCCAGTCCGTCGTCCTTCACGACGTAGGGCGCTCCGAACGCGTCGAGCGCCTCCTCGACCTCCTCGGGCGTCACGCAGACGTAGGAGCGTGCCGTGGGGACGCCGGCACCCGCCATCACGTCCTTCGCGAACGCCTTGGAGCCCTCCAGCTGCGCGGCCTCCCCGGAGGGGCCGAAGCAGGGGATGCCCGCCGCGCGCACGGCGTCGGCGACACCGGCGACGAGCGGGGCCTCCGGACCGACGATCACCAGCTCGGCGCCGAGCTCCGTGGCCAGCGCGGCCACGGCCGCGCCGTCGAGGGCGTCGACCGCGTGCAGTTCCGCCACCTCCGCGATCCCGGCGTTCCCGGGAGCGCAGTACAGGGCGGTGACGTCGGGGTCGAGGGACAGGGAGCGGCACAGGGCGTGTTCGCGGGCGCCACCACCGATGACAAGGACCTTCACGGGGTCAGCCTAACCGCCGCACGCGGGTGCCCTTGTAGGGGCTTCCGAAGCGACGGGGATACGACGCTGGTGCGATCCTCCAGGAAACAGGTCCCCTAGGCACCGGGCGGTGCGGCCCCGGGCATGGGGTGGGCGGCGTCCGAAGCCCGACCGGTGACGCCCCGCGCACAGGACGGGCGGCGGCCGGGGCCCGGTCCGCCTCTCACTCGTTCGAGAACTCCTCGACCACCGTCGCGCCGAGTTCGCGGACGATCAGTTCGTGGCCCGAGAGGGCGGACTCGTCCAGGTCGGGGTCGTCGTCCTCGGGGGTGTCGTCCTCCGGGGCGACCGGCGGCGGCTCGTAGGCCGGGGCCTGAGCGGGCGCCGACATGCCCTGGGCCTGGGGACGGCCGGCGGCCGGTCCGGACTGCGGGCCCGCGGGCCCGGAGGCCGGAGCGGACGACTGCTGGGGCGCGGGCCGCTGGCCGGCCGGAGCTCCGCCGTACCCACCGCCACCGCCACCGCCGTAGCCGCCACCGCCGCCGAACCCGCCGCCCGCCGGTGCGGGCGGCGGTGCCGAGCCGCCCGAGGCGTCCACGATCGCCTCGACCTTCCACTGCACGTTGAACTGCTCCGCGAGCGCCTGCCGCAGCACGTCCTCGCTGCCGCTGCTCGCGAAGTTGTCCCGGGCCCCCGCGTTGACGAAGCCGATCTGCAGGGTCGTGCCGTCGAAGGCCGTGACCTGCGCGTTCTGGCTGAGCAGGATCCAGGTGAACCGGCGGCGGTTCTTCACCGCCTCCAGGATGTTCGGCCACAGCATGCGGGGGTCGGGACCGCCCCCGGCCGGAACGGCCGCCTGGGGCGCTCCCGGTGCGGCGGCGGGCGGTCCGGCGGGTGCGGCGGAGGGCGTCGGCGCCGACTGGGCCGGAGGGCGGCCGCCGCCCGCCGGGGTCGTCGTGGGCCAGCCGCCGGGGCGCCGGCCGCTGCCGGCCGCCGTGGCGGTGGGCCAGGCGCCGGGCGCGGCCCCCGTGGGGGCGCCGGCCGGGGCTGCGGGCTGCTCGGGCGCCGCAGGGGCCGACGGGGGCGCGCCCGTCGGTGCCGGGGCCGTGAAGGACGCGGCGGGCGCCATGGGCGCGACGGGAGCGGGCGTCCCGGGCGCAGCGCCCGGCACGGCGCCGGCGGTCTCCCCGCCGGCCCCCTGTCCTGCGCCCTGCCCTGTGGCCGGTCCCGTTCCCCGGGCCGCGGCACGGGCCGCCGCCAGGCCTCCCCCGGGGGAAACCGGGGGAGCCGCGGGCCCGGCCGACGGGACGGGCACCGCGCCGTGCGCCTCGGGTCCGGGCACGTAGCCCATGGCGGGGGCGGCTTGGCCGCCGGAGAAGTTCACCCCGCGCTCGATACGGTCGAGGCGGGCCATGACGGACCGCTCGTCCCTGTAGGCGGCCGGGAGCAGAACACGGGCGCAGATGAGTTCGAGCTGGAGGCGCGGCGAGGTGGCCCCGCGCATTTCCGTCAGCCCTTCGTTGACGAGGTCGGCGGCGCGGCTCAGCTCCGCGGCGCCGAAGACCCCGGCCTGCGCCTGCATGCGCTCCACCACGTCGACCGGGGCATCGATGAGCCCCTTCTCCGCCGCGTCCGGGACGGCCGCCAGGATCACCAGGTCCCGCAGCCGCTCCAGCAGGTCGGCGACGAAGCGCCGCGGGTCGTTGCCGCCCTCGATGACGGTGTCCACGACTTCGAAGGCGGCGGCGCCGTCCCCGGACGCGAACGCCTCGACGACGGCGTCCAGCAGGGAGCCGTCCGTGTAGCCGAGCAGCGAGGTCGCCATGGCGTACGTCACACCGTCGTCGGCGGCACCCGCCAGAAGCTGGTCCATCACGGACATGGAGTCACGCACGGACCCCGCGCCCGCCCGTACGACGAGGGGCAGCACACCGTCCGCGACGGGAATGCCCTCCTGCGTGCAGACCTCGCCCAGGTACTTGCGCAGGGTGCCCGGCGGCACGAGCCGGAACGGGTAGTGATGGGTCCGCGACCGGATCGTCCCGATGACCTTCTCGGGCTCGGTCGTGGCGAAGATGAACTTGAGGTGCTCCGGGGGCTCCTCGACGACCTTCAGCAGCGCGTTGAAGCCGGCCGGCGTGACCATATGGGCCTCGTCGATGATGTAGATCTTGTAACGGCTGCTCGCGGGCCCGAAGAAGGCCTTTTCCCGCAGGTCACGGGCGTCGTCCACACCACCGTGCGAAGCGGCGTCGATCTCGATGACGTCGATGGAGCCCCGGCCGCTCCGGGCGAGGTCCTGACAGGACTGGCACACACCGCACGGAGTGGGGGTGGGGCCCTGCTCGCAGTTCAGACAGCGGGCCAGGATGCGCGCGCTCGTCGTCTTGCCGCACCCGCGCGGACCGCTGAACAGGTACGCGTGATTGACCCGGTTGTTCCGCAGCGCCTGCGACAACGGGTCGGTGACATGCTCCTGCCCGATGACCTCGGCGAACGACTCCGGGCGATAACGGCGGTACAGCGCGAGAGACGACACGTCTACGAGGTTATAGGCGCCCACTGACATCAAGGACCGCCCTGAGCGCATCCCGGGCGCGACCCCGGCGGCATCCGGTCCCCGGCCCGCCCGGCCACGGCCCGACGGCGTCCGGGCGACCGCCCCGGAAACGCAAGCGCCCCCCACGCACCCGCCAGAGCCGACCTACCCTTGCTGCCTTCCGGCCCTGGGGGAGTTCAGTCAGATAGCGCCACGTGAGGGGCTCCGCAAAGAGTACAGGATGCCGGGGGTGGGGAACGAGTTCGCGAGCACTCCTCAACGTCTTGTATTGTTTGCCCCGGAGGATTCGCCTAGTGGCCTAGGGCGCACGCTTGGAAAGCGTGTTGGGGGCAACCCCTCACGAGTTCGAATCTCGTATCCTCCGCCAGTGCCTCACCGGGCACTAACGTCGAAGGGCCCCGCTGCTTGCAGCGGGGCCCTTCGACGTTGTCCGGCCCCATCGGGCGTGCGCGGGCCCCGGCCACCCTCGTGGCCGGGGCCCGCGCCCGTCGGACTCAGTCGATCGTCACCTTCTTCGAGACGGTGATCTCGTCGATGTCGCTGGTGCGGACGGTGACCTTCATGGTCCAGGTGCCGGGGAGGGGGAGGGTGAGGCCGTCGGAGGTCCAGTAGCCGCCCTTGTCGGTGATCTCCGAGTCGATCGGGCCGACCTTCTGTGATTCCTGGGTGAAGGTCAGGCGCACCTCGGGGACGGTCACGAGGCCGCCGTCGGGGCCGAAGACCACGACCTGCACGGAGTTCTCGCCGACCTGGCCGGGCGTGAGCTCGATCTGGACCTTGCCGTGGCCGCCCGGGGTGCCGACGTCGAAGGGCACCAGGGTCGTCCTGGAGGTCACCCGGCGCGCGGCCGCGACCGCGTCGGCGCTCTCCGTGGCGGCGCGGCCCGGCTGGGTCCCGGTCAGCATCGTCGTGATCACCAGCACCAGGATGCCGACAGCGACCTCGGCGAGCACCGAGCGGCGCAGGCCCCGGTGGTACTCGGTGTCCCCCAGCCCACCCTTCGCCCCGTCTCCCGCCGTCTCGTCTCCCGTCGTCCCGTCTCCCGTCGGCCCATCCGAGGCGGGCCCTTCCGAGGTCGGCTCCTCCGAGGCGGGCCCTTCCGGGGCCGGTCCATCCGACGCCGACGCCGACGCCGGCACCGCGACCGGGACCGCGACGCGGCCGGCCGGGACGCCGGCGGGGGTCCGCGCCGTCGCCGCGCGGGTCGTCCAGCGTCGCGAGAACGCGGCTCCGGCCAGGAGCAGTGCCACCAGGACGACCTTCACGACCAGGAGCCTGCCGTACGAGGTCGAGGTCAGGGCGTCCCAGGAGCCGAGGCCCCGCCAGGACTGGTAGACGCCGGTGACCGCGAGGACCGCGACCGAGGTGAGGGCGAGCCGGGAGAACCGGGTGACGACGGCCGGGGGGACCGGCTCGGCGGGACGGTGGAGCGCGGCCAGCAGGGCGGCCAGACCGCCGAGCCACACCGCCATGGCGAGCAGATGCAGTACGGAGGAGACCATCGCCGCGGGGACCTGGATCCCGGCGGAGGCGTGCTCGGCGGCGGCCCAGGTGACCGCCAGGGCCAGGGAGAACAGCGCACCGAGCGCGAGGACGACACGGCCCGCCCCCCGGCCCCGTACCGGCACCCTCGGGGGCACGAAGGCCACGGCGGCGAGCAGCGCCAGCCGCGCCACCAGAACGATGCCCGGCCGGCCCCTCAGGGTGTCGCTGAGGCTCTCCGGGTCGAAGACCCCGGACAGGCCGGTACCGCGTTCGTAGGGGTCGCGCAGCAGGAGGAGCGCGAACGTGGAGCCGAGCAGGATCCACCATCCGGTCACCAGGAGACGCCGTACGGACCCCGGGAAGCCGCAGACGAGCACGAACGTGACCGCGCCGATCAACAGGGCGAGTCCGCTGTACGCGGCGTAGCGGGCGATGTCGTAGAGGGCGGAGGAGGCGGGATCACCGGCGGTGGGCGGCAGCGGTGTGCGGGTCGCGGACGGCTTGCCGACGGAGAACGTGAAGGCGCCGGAGACGGGGTGGCTGTCCGCCGAGACGACCCGCCAGGCCACGGTGTACGTGCCGGTGGCGAGGCCGCGCGGCAGGGTGACGCCGGCGGTGTCGGCACGGCCGTCCGCGTGCTCCGGTTCCCCGGTGCGCACGCGCCGGTTCTCCGGGTCGAGCACGCGGAAGGAGTCGTCGAACAGGCCGATCGGCTCACTGAACGTCAGCGTCACCTGGCGGGGCGCCGACTTCAGCACACTGCCCTCCTGCGGATCGGTGCCCGTCAGCGCCGCGTGGGCGGACGCGCCGCTCACACCGCTGAAAAGCACCAGGACCAGGACACTGCCCAGCAGGGCGAGGGCCCTGGCCCCGATCCGCCGCTGTCGCCGCCGGCTCTCGTTCACACGCCGTCTCCGTATCCGCATGTCCAGAGTCTCGGTCATGTACGGACACGGGCCGCGTCCGGCTCACCTCGGTGCCGTCGGGCCCTTCTCGAAGGCCTCGCGCGTCAGGAAGGCGAGCCGGGCGTGCTTCTCGGGCAGATGGACCTCGGGCAGGTCGATCTCGGGGAGCACGATGTCCCCGGCGGGCACGAAACCCTGCCGGGTCAGCCGCTCGACGGCCTTGGCGTTGCGGGCGTCGGGTTCGACCACGGCCCGCTCCCGGCCGAGGCCGGTCAGCGCGTACGCCAGGAACGCCGACAGCAGCGTGGACGACCAGCCCGGCCGCTCGCCGGCGCCGGGTACGGGGGGCCCGATGAGCAGGTGGACCCCGATGTCGCCGGGCCGGACCTCGTAGCACTCGGAGACCCGGTCGGCCTCGGGCTCGTAGGTCTGGAACAGCGCGGCCGGTACCCCGTCCTTGACGGTGAGGAAGGCGTGATGGGTGTCGAGCGAGTCGAGGTGCAGATAGGTCTCCAGCACCTGCTGCTTCGAGAACCCGGTCATCCCCCAGTACGCGGCCCGTTCCTCGGTGACCCAGCCGTGCAGCACGTCGAGGTCGGCGCGCGGGTCCACGGGCAGCACGCGGACCGTGCCGAAACCCTCGACGCGCTGCTCGTGAACGGCCTCGCGGGTGCCTGCGTACGTCTCAGTCGTCATCGCTCTCCTTGGTCAGCTTGTTCCAGTCGGTGGTCACCGGGGCGAGATCTCCCCTGAGCCACAAGGGGAGTTGATCGCGGTGGTGGGCCGCGCCGGGGACACCGTCGGCTCCGAACGGGACCACCCAGAGGCTGTCGTCCCGGTCGGCGAGGTCCCAGACGTAGCGGGCGGCGGGTCCGCGGGCGCTCAGGTCGGTCAGTCCGGGGAGCGACGAGGTGGACAGGACGCAGTCGTTGTCGCCGGACAGGGCCGGTTCGTCGTACGCGGTGCCGGGGAGCGCCCGCCAGGGGGCGAGGCGATGGGTGTCGCCCCAGGTCCGGGGCGCGGGCCCGGCGGCCACTTCCTCGACGGCCGCTTCCTCGACGGCCGCCCGGATCACGGCGTCGCGGTCGATGCCGTACGGCTCCCCTGCCGTCAGCAGGTTCTCGAGGGC
The DNA here is from genome assembly GCF_036226925.1 of Streptomyces sp. NBC_00659. Classification (NCBI taxonomy): domain Bacteria; kingdom Bacillati; phylum Actinomycetota; class Actinomycetes; order Kitasatosporales; family Streptomycetaceae; genus Streptomyces; species Streptomyces sp. NBC_00659. Next base: position 4,763,777 of record NZ_CP109031.1, read on the forward strand.
GAAGGCGACGCGCGGGGTGAGCGCGAGCCAGGGCAGGAAGACGGCCGGGCGGGCGGGCGGTTCGGCCAGGACGGCGAGGGCCGGGTGCGCCACGAGCCGTCGTACGACCGCGTCGCGCACCCGGGCGTACGTCGCGGCCGCGACGCTGCCGGCGTCCATGTGCCGGTTCCAGCGCAGGAGTCGGTCCCTGAGGCCGGCCGCCGCGCCGGAGAGTTCCAGCGTGGCCAGCGGGTCCAGCAGGGCGGCCGCGGAGGCGAGGTGCGTGTCCATGTGGACGGCCGGCATGTCCGCCGCCGACAACGCCTCGCCCGTGTCGAGCAGCCGGCGGATACGGTCGGCGCGGTGCGGCGGCGCGAACTCGACACCGAGCGGGGCCGCGGGACCACGCTGGTTCGCCATCACGGCGAGCCCGTCCTCGACCGGGCCGTACGGCATCTCGTGCCAGCCGGTCCACTCGTGGCCGGCCTCCCACGCGGGCACCATCCGGGTGCGGTTGGCCGTGGCGCGCACCGGGACCCGGCCCGCGACGCGGTGCAGCACCCCGCCCTCGGTGTCGGCGGCCTGCACGACGTTCACCGGCTCCGCCCAGGCGTCGAAGGCCCGGTCCACGTCGGCGACCCGGCGGGCCCGCAGCAGCGGCAGGAGCGCGCCGAATCCGAGGTCCGCCGTCACGCGGGGCGGGTAGCGCAGGCTGACGGACTCCTCGGCGCCGACGCCCCCGATCACCACGGGCCCGCGCGCCGTCTCGATCACCTCGACGTCGACGGGTTCGCCGCCGGCCACCTCCACCCGCTCCGTGTGCCGTGCCGTGGCCCGCCAGACACCGTCGGGATCGAGCGCCTCGACGGCCCCGCCGTCGACGCGTCGCAGCCGCTCCCGGTAGAGGTCCTGGTAGTCGGCCATCGCGTTGGTGATCGCCCAGGCGACGGTTCCGGTGTGGGCGAAGTGGGCGATGCCCGGGACACCGGGGACGGCGAGGCCGACGACGTCGAACTCCGGGCAGGAGAGGCGGATCTGCTGGTAGACGCCGGGGTCCTCGATGAAGCGGTGCGGGTCACCGGCGATCACCGCCTGCCCGGTGGCGGTGCGCTCGCCGCTCACCAGCCATCCGTTGCTCCCCGCCGTGCCGGGCCCGTCCATGGCGAACAGGCCGACCGCGTCGGCGCCCAGCCGCCGTACGACCTCCTCGCGCCACAGCTTGGCGGGGAAACCGGCGAAGAGGATGTGGATACCGAGCCAGACGCCCAGCGGGCTCCAGGGCTCCCAGCGTCCCGGAACGAGCCCGCTCGCCGCGAACTCGGGTGCTCTCGCGGCCCCTTCGGCCAGCCCCGCGTTGACTCCGTCGACGTACGCGACGACCCACGCGGCGGTCTCGGGGTCGCGTTCCTCCAGGGACGCGAAGCAGCGTCGCGCGGTGTCGTCGAGCCGGGCCTGCCGGGCGAAACGGTCCCAGCCTGCGGACTCCTCGCCGAGGAACGCGGCCGAGGTGCCCTGGGATCGGTGCCGGTCGACCTCGAGCTGCCAGGCACGGTCCCGGGCGGTGACCCGGCCCTGGGCGTGGGCGAGTTCCAGGGCGCTGCCGACGCGCAGGTGCGGGATGCCCCAGGTGTCACGGTAGATCTCGGGTTTCACGATCCATCCCCAGTCATGTCAGGTTAGGCTAACCTAATTTAACCTTCGGGATCGTACGTCCGGGACGAAGACCGGGTGAAGCCGGGTGGCCTCGACGACCGCGGCCGAACGACCCGCCGCAGCACGCGGGATCATCGGTCCATGGACGTCACGCTTCACCTGGCCCAGCAGCCCGAGGCCGACGAACTGCTCGGCCGCAGCCCGCTCGCGGCCCTGGTCGGCATGCTGCTGGACCAGCAGGTGCCGATGGAGTGGGCCTTCGCGGGGCCGTACACGATCGCCCGCCGCATGGGGGCGGACGATCTCGACGCGCACGAGATCGCCGCGTACGACCCGGAGAAGTTCGCCGAGCTGCTCTCGGCCAAGCCCGCCGTGCACCGCTACCCCGGCTCGATGGGCAAGCGCATCCATCAGCTGTGCCAGTACCTCGTCGAGCACTACGACGGAGACGCCGCCGCCGTCTGGAAGGACGCCGGCAGCGGCGCGGAACTGCTGCACCGCCTCAAGGAACTCCCCGGTTTCGGCGCGCAGAAGGCCCAGATCTTCCTGGCCCTCCTCGGCAAGCAGCTCGGGATCGCCCCCGAGGGCTGGCGGGAGGCGGCGGGCCCCTACGGCGAGGCCGGCTCCTTCCGCTCGGTCGCCGACATCACCGGCCCGGAGTCCCTCGCCAAGGTCCGCGCCCACAAGCAGGAGATGAAGGCGACGAAGGCCTCCGGCAAGTAACCCGGGCCCGGGGAACCGGCGCCCCCACCGTCCCCGGCACGGGTGCCCGCCCCCAACCGTCTTTCGCCCCGCCGCCCTGCCCTTCCCACCCCTGGGGCTCCGCCCCGGACCCCGCTCCTCAAACGCCGGAGGGGCTGGAATTTCCCCGGCCGGGGCGGGCAAAGGGCGGCCGCCCTCCGGCCGGACCTCTCCTGGGTCCCTCTAGCGCCGCTTGCGCGCCGTTCCGAAGACCGACCGGGTGATCTCCCGGCCGATCTGCGTACCCACCGACCGCGCCAGGGACTTGAACAGTCCGCTTCCGACGACCTGCTCGACCACGGAGGGCTCCTCCTTCGGCCGGCTCCGGCCGCCGGAGTGCCCGGCCTCGCGCCCCGCTTCGGTCCCGGCTTCGGTCCCTCCTCGCGGCCGCGAGGAGGGCGAGGGAGACGCGGGCGCCCCGGAGTCCGGCGACCCCGTCAGTTTCTCGTACGCCGACTCCCGGTCCACCGCCTGCGCGTACCGCCCGTACAGCGGCGACTCCCGCACCGCCCGGTCCAGCGCGCCCGCCTCCACCGGACCCATCAGCGACCGCGGCGCGCGCAGCCGGGTCGCCGCGACGGGCGTCGGAGCGCCCTTCTCGCTCAGCACGGTGACCACGGCCTCGCCGGTGCCCAGGCCCATGAGGACCTCTTCGAGGTCGTACGGGGAGTCGGGGAACGTCTTCACGGTGGCCTTCAGCGCCTTCTGGTCGTCCGGCGTGAAGGCGCGCAGCGCGTGCTGGACACGGTTGCCGAGCTGGGCGAGGACATCCGCGGGGACATCCTTCGGCGTCTGCGTCACGAAGAAGACGCCGACCCCTTTCGAGCGAATGAGCCGGACCGTCTGTGTGATCGCGTCCAGGAACGCCTTCGACGCGTCGCCGAAGAGCAGATGGGCCTCGTCGAAGAAGAAGACGAGCTTCGGCCTGTCGGCGTCGCCGACCTCCGGGAGGTCGTGGAAGAGATCGGCGAGCAGCCACATCAGGAACGTCGAGAAGAGCTGTGGCTTGTCCTGCACGGCGGGCAGTTCGAGGACCGACACCACGCCCCGGCCGTCCGGCGCCAGACGCGTCAGCTCGCCCGTGTCGAACTCCGGCTCCCCGAAGAAGGGGCTCATGCCCTGCGCCTCGAAGGCCGTGAGCGAGCGCAGGATGACACCCGCCGTGGCCGTGGAGAGACCGCCGATCCCCTTCAGTTCCTGCTTGCCCTCGTCCGAGGTCAGAAAGGCGACGACCGCGCGCAGGTCCTTGAGGTCGACCAGCTCCAGGCCCTTCTGGTCGGCGTAGTGGAAGATCAGGCCGAGCGACTGCTCCTGGGTCCGGTTGAGCTGGAGCACCTTCGACAGCAGCACCGGCCCGAAGGCGGTGACCGTGGCGCGTACGGGAATGCCGTGGCCGAGACCGCCGAGCGCGTAGAACTCCGCCGGGCAGCCGCCCGGTGTCCATTCCTGGCCGACCTCCCGGGCCCGCTCCCGGACCTTCGTCCCGGGTTCCCCCGGCGCCGAGATCCCGGAGACGTCACCCTTGATGTCGGCGAGGAAGACGGGGACTCCCTGCGCCGCGAGCTGTTCGGCGATGAGCTGGAGCGTCTTGGTCTTGCCGGTGCCGGTGGCGCCCGCCACCAGGCCGTGCCGGTTGAGCATCGGCAGCGGGACGCGGATCTGCGCGTCGGGCAGGCACGACCCGTCCCAGAGCAGCGCGCCGAGTTCGAGGGCGGGACCCGCGAAGGCGTAACCGGCCGCGATCTCCAGCGCCTCCCGCGGGAGCGCGGGGGCACCGGCGGCCCGCTCGGGAGCGGTCCCGGTGGCAGCCGACGACACGGTCTCGCCGTCACTCATATCAGACCCCTGTTCCCGTTTTGCAAGGATTTACGACATCTTTTCCAGCGTCGCACTCCGCCTCCATGGCTGCGCCCGGAAGGTCTTGACCGGTAGGCTTTCCGTGTGATCTTCAAGCGCATCGGAAACGGCCGGCCGTACCCCGACCACGGCCGGGAAAGCACCCGGCAGTGGGCGGACGTCGCGCCGCGCCCGGTCCGCCTCGATCAGCTCGTGACGACGAAGGGCCAGCTGGACCTGGAGACCCTCCTCGCCGAGGACTCCACCTTCTACGGCGACCTCTTCGCCCACGTCGTCAAGTGGCAGGGCGATCTGTACCTGGAGGACGGCCTGCACCGCGCCGTCCGCGCCGCGCTCCAGCAGCGCCAGGTGCTGCACGCGCGCGTTCTCGAACTGGACTAATGGCCACGGCTTGACCCCAATGGGTTGAACTGAACGCCGGGCAATGATCATCTAGTAGGCATTGGCGCCCCGGCGCACTACGCTGCGCCCATGAGCATGCTTACTCCCCCTGGCATGGGTGGCCAGTATCGGATCACGGGGGACAAGTACCCGCGGATGCGCCGCCCCCGTGGGCGTCGCAAGTTCGTGTTCGTGAGCATCACCTCCGTCACCGTTCTCGGGTTGATCGGGTGGGGGTCGCTGCAGCTCATCGACATCTACACGGGCGGCGGCAAGGCCACGGCGGCGGACACCAAGGCGGACTGCGCGTCCAAGGTCACGCCGGAGGCGAAGGCGGCCGCGGCCGCCTTGGCCTCGCTGCCGAAACCCGGCCAGATCACCGTGAACGTCCTCAACGCGACGCCCCGCAGCGGTCTCGCCAAGCAGACGGCGGACGAGCTGAAGAAGCGCGGCTTCAAGATCGGCGACGTGGGCAACGCGACGGCCGCGTACGACAAGAAGGTCACGGGCGCCGGGCTACTGCTCGGTGCCAAGGCCGCCGACCGGGCCGCGCTCCCTGTCCTCAACACCCAGCTTTCCGGCGCCCAGCTGAAAACCGACGGCCGTACCCGGGCCACGACGGTCGACCTGATCATCGGCGCCGACTTCAAGGCGCTGACGAAGAAGGAGGACGCCGACAAGGCGCTGACCGTCCTGACTCAGCCCAAGCCGGCGCCCGCCACCTCGAAGAAGCACTGCTGACTCCAGACCGGTCCCGGTGACTGTTCTCCGGGCCCAGGGCCTGAGAACAGTCACCGGCTCCGGAGTCGCGGTCCGGGAAGAGCCGCCGGTCATGGTGGGGCGCTGCCCCGTCGGCACGGAGTTACTCGGCGGCCCCGTACATCCGGTCACCCGCGTCGCCGAGGCCCGGAACGATGTAGCCGTGCTCGTTCAGGCGCTCGTCGACCGAGGCCGTGACCACGGTGACCGGGGTGCCCGCCAGTTCGCGCTCCATGAGCTCGACACCCTCGGGGGCGGCGAGAAGGACCACGGCCGTGACGTCGTCGGCGCCGCGCTTGATCAGTTCCTGGATCGCGGCGACGAGCGTGCCGCCGGTGGCCAGCATCGGGTCCAGGACGTACACCTGACGGGCGGAGAGGTCGTCCGGCATCCGGGTGGCGTACGTGGAGGCCTGGAGCGTCTCCTCGTCGCGCACCATGCCCAGGAAGCCCACCTCGGCGGTCGGCAGCAGCCGGACCATGCCGTCGAGCATGCCGAGGCCCGCGCGCAGGATCGGCACGACGAGCGGGCGCGGGTAGGAGAGCTTGACGCCCGTGGTCGGGGAGACCGGCGTCACGATGTCGACCTGCTCCGTGCGCACGTCGCGGGTGGCCTCGTAGGCGAGCAGGGTGACCAGCTCGTCGGCCAGCCGCCGGAAGGTCGCGGAGTCGGTGCGCTGGTCGCGCAGGGTGGTGAGCTTATGGGCGACCAGGGGGTGGTCGACGACGTGAAGACGCATGTCCACAACAGTAGCGGGGCCGACGGCGCCCGCCACTGACCCGCCCGGCAAGGCCGGCCGCCCGGCATCACCCTTCCGCTGGCATCAAACCATCCGTCGGAGGGAAGGTGGGAGGGACGGACCTGGGGTGGTGTGCCAATGCGGAACCAGCAAGAGGAGTCGTCCGAACGGCTGGAGACCGACGCCGAGCGCAGGAGGCGGCGGGCCCAGTTCCTGCGCGACCTGGCCGAGGCACGCGAGCTGCGCGACCGGGTCCAGCCCCGCCGCGCCAAGACCGCCCGTCTGCGCCACGCGATGCGTATGCGCACGTTCCGCTGGTAACGGACGCCCGCCGACCCACCTGCCCGGCTCCGGACGGCCCCGACCCGCGCCATACCGCCGGACGGCCCCCGGCCCCTGCGCCACACCCGCCGGGCCCCGTCCCGTCGCGTGCCACACCCGCCGGAGGGCCCCGCCCCGTCGCACGCCACACCGCCGGAGGGCCCCGCCCACTGCGACACACCGCCGGACGGCAGCCTCCAGGTCCGCCGGAGCGCCCCCGCCACGGCTCTCGCCGTGCCGAACCGGCGCCACGTCCGCAGGGCGGGCCGGCCCGCCCGCGGAGAGGTCCGAACCGGGCCCGCCGCGGCCCCGGCCGACACGCCCACGAAGGAATGCGGCGGCGCGCCACCACGCGACCGCCGCCACCACGCCCTCGGGAAAGCCGCACCACCGCCGATGGCACGCCCGCCGCGGCAAGGGAACGCGCCCGCACGACGGTGGGGGCGCGCCGGGGCGGAACCGCCCGCCTGGCCGCCCGGAAGCCGGGCCGCACCCGCGTGACGGGGGGCCGTGTGGCTGACGTGTCGGGCAGGGAGGTGGCTACACGGCGCGGGCAGCCGCGTACGATCCGCTGTTAGCGATCAAAAGAGGCGGACACAGCAGGCCGAAGACGTCCCCTGAACGCTGTCTTTCTGCCACGATTCCGAGTGGGCGGGGACTCGGAGCAGCAGCACTCCTCGCCCACAGCCTCCGCCGGGGGGAACCCCAACCGGCACACCTATGACCAGTGGGAGAGTCACGGTGTACTTCGCCGCACTGCTCGCGCGCACCGAAGACGGGTGGGAAGCGAGCGATACAGAGCTCGACGATGTGGAAACCCTGTCGGATCTGACCGATCTGGCCCGTGAAGTCTCGGACGAGGACACGGTGCTCGTGCTCATCGAGCAGGAGGACGCGTGGTTCGGCGTCGTCCGCGTGGACGGCGAGGAGGATCCGCGTATCTACGTCTCGGACGCCGCCGCGGCCGCCCGCAGTTCGTACGGCGAGATCCTGCTCACGGACGAACTACTAGGACGGGATCCGGGCGACGACGACGCCGACCTGGACTCCCTCGATCTGGACGGCACGGAGGACGGTGAACCAGGAGACTCCGACGACGACGAGGAGGAGGACCAGGGGAGCGTGTCCGGCGATGCCGTCTCGCACAGCCCCGTCGGGGACCGCTACATCCTCGCGGACCTCGGAGTGAGCGAGAAGGAACTGCTGGCCCTGGACGAAGGCGACGCGCTCAGCACGATCGCCGAGGCCCTGGGAGCGGCGGAGGTCCTGGAGACCGTCCGCTAGGACGTGTCCCGGGACCTCCGGAAACGGTGGGTCCGGCCCCCGCGCCCGCGATCCCGTCCCCCGTACCGGTGAACCGGCGAACCGGCCCGATCCACCGGGCCGGTTCTTCGCCTGCCGTCCGCCCTCACCGTCTCCGCGACGGTGGGACGGCGGGACCCCGGGGGCGGCGCCCAGGGCCCCTTCCGCCGGACCCGGCGGGATTCCGCTAGGTTCCCCGGGTGAGCACCCCGCGTCAGGTACCCCCGCCGCCCGATCCCGTACGTGACCGGTGGCGGGCCCCGATGCGGCTCGCGCTGGACGAGGCACGGCTGGCCCCTCAGGACGGGGACGTTCCCGTGGGCGCCGTCGTGCTGTCCCCGGACGGTACGACCGTGCTGGCCGCCGGGCACAACGAACGCGAGGCCACCGGCGACCCGACGGCGCACGCCGAGGTCCTCGCGCTGCGACGGGCCGCGGCGAGGCTCGGCGAGTGGCGGCTGTCCGGGTGCACGCTCGTCGTCACCCTGGAGCCCTGCACGATGTGCGCGGGCGCGCTCGTCCAGTCCCGTGTCGAACGGGTGGTGTACGGCGCCCGCGACGAGAAGGCGGGCGCGACCGGCTCCGTCTGGGACGTCGTCCGCGACCGGCGGCTCAACCACCGGCCCGAAGTCGTCGAGGGCGTCCTCGCCGAGGAATGCGCCACGCTGCTCACCGACTTCTTCCGCGACCGCTGACCGGGCCGCCGAAACGGATTTCAGGCCACGGCCCACCTTGGGGTAGGGTCTCCCTCGGTAGCGTGTCCGAGCGGCCGAAGGAGCTCGCCTCGAAAGCGAGTGTGGCGCAAGTCACCGAGGGTTCAAATCCCTCCGCTACCGCTTCTGAAGGGCCTCGTCGAAAGACGGGGCCCTTCGTGCGTTCCGGGGCCGGGGGCTCCGTACGGACCGCGACGCCAAGGAGCCCCGGCGCCGCTCGGCCGCCGGGGCTTCCCTGAACCCGGAAGGGTTCTCCGCTCCCACAGAGGAGGGGGAAGGGGCGCAATCGGGGGCGCCCCCTTCCCCCACGGAAGGACCCGCAAGTCCACGCCGCCGTCTCGGGGGAAAGTCGGGCGGCGAGAACCCCGCAGTGGGGTCCCTCCGGGCCCCGTGGACTCCTGACGGTTCCTGCCGGGGCTCCCTTCCATCCTGGACCGCGGGAGCGCCGCTCAGGCCCGGCAAAGGACCTCTACCAGCGGGCCGTTGGTCCTTAAGTGCGGCGTGAAGGTTACACTCACCGCCGGCAGCAGGGGGCCGACGGGCGCAGAAGTCACAGGGGAGGCCGCCATGGCGGTGAATTCGAAGAAGATCGCCATCTATGTGCTCGTGGTCTTCGTGCTCTACGTGATCATCACGGATCCGGCCAAGGCCGCCGACTACGTACAGATAGCGTTCGAGGGCATATCGAACGCCGCCGGGGCGATAGGCGACTTCATGACCTGGATCGCCGACGGAGCGAAGAACTGACGTCAGGCGGCGACGCCGGCGCGGCGAAGGTTCCGCGCGCCCGGTGCCGAGCAGGCATGACGGAGCGACGCGCGTCCCGGCAGGGGCGCGGCCGAGCGAAGAACCACCTCACCACCAGGGAGTGCCCGTGATCCGCCATCTGGTCCTCTTCAAGCTCAACGACGGCGTCCGGCGCGACGAACCCCGCGTCGTCGAGGGCGTCGCCGCCTTCCGCGCGCTCGGCGAGCTCGTCCCCGAGCTGCGGTTCTGGGAGTGCGAGTGGAACATCAGCGACCGGCCCATCGCGTACGACTTCGCGATCAACTCCGCCGTCGAGGACGCTGACGCCCTCAAGCATTACCTGGAGCACCCGGCCCACGTGGCCGGTGTCGCACTCTGGCGGGAGTTCGCCACCTGGGTGATCGCGGATTACCCGTTCTGACCCTTTTTGATCGCACACTCTTGCCGAGCCCTTGACCGCAACCGGTCAGGGGTTTTCGACGTCTTGAAACCCAACTCACCTGCAAATCACCTCCAACACGACGTTAAGCGGTGCTTGCACACAGTGCACATGTCTTGTGATGCTATGACCGCTTTTGACGGATGAGTTGACGGATACGTCGACGGATCGTTGACGAATGAAGAGGTGGCGTTGACCGTGTCGGCCAGTACTGCGCCGCCCCAGGAGGAAGCCCCGGCCACGGCCCGGGCGACGGCCCTCGCCTCCGCCCCGCCGGCACCCCCGGCACCGGTCACGGCGCAGACCACGGCACCCGACGCCGCAGCGAGCCTCACGCCCGGCCCCCCGCCCGTCCAGGAGGTCACCCAGGAGCGGCGCCGCGGTGCCGACACCCGGGCCCTCACGCAGGTGCTCTTCGGCGAACTCAAGGTGCTGGAGCCGGGCACCCCCGAGCACAACCGGGTCCGCGGCGCCCTGATCGAGGCGAACCTGCCGCTGGTCCGGTACGCAGCGGCCCGCTTCCGGTCCCGCAACGAGCCGATGGAGGACGTGGTCCAGGTCGGCACCATCGGCCTGATCAACGCCATCGACCGCTTCGACCCGGACCGGGGCGTGCAGTTCCCGACCTTCGCGATGCCGACGGTCGTCGGCGAGATCAAGCGGTACTTCCGTGACAACGTTCGCACGGTCCACGTACCGCGCCGGCTGCACGAGCTGTGGGTGCAGGTGAACAGCGCGACCGAGGACCTGACGACCGCTTTCGGGCGCTCGCCCACCACCGCGGAGATCGCCGAACGGCTGCGCATCACCGAGGAGGAGGTGCTCTCCTGCATCGAGGCCGGACGGTCGTACCACGCGACCTCCCTCGAAGCGGCCCAGGAGGGCGACGGACTGCCGGGGCTGCTCGACCGGCTCGGATACGAGGACCCCGCGCTCGACGGAGTCGAACACCGGGACCTCGTGAGGCATCTGCTCGTACAGCTGCCCGAACGCGAGCAGCGGATCCTGCTCCTCCGCTACTACAGCAACCTCACCCAGTCACAGATCAGCGCCGAGCTGGGTGTTTCCCAGATGCATGTGTCAAGGCTCCTCGCCCGTAGCTTCGCGCGGCTTCGATCCGCAAACAGGATCGAGGCGTAACCGAAAAGAGCTAATCGCTCAAGGTCGGTTTTTACGTCAGTTCAGAGCTGATTCTCTGTCAGACCCCCTTTTTCCAGGGCTGATCCACCCTCTACATGTCGACAAGTCTCTACAGCGTGTTGCCGACATGTGACATTCTTCCGGGAGCGCGTTTGCCGCGGCCTCGCCTCCGGTATTCAGGTGGAGGCTGCGTTCCTCCGACGGGAGCGACTGCCGCGACCGTCCGCGACCCAAAGGGGGTGGCATGTCCGCAGATCAGGGCAGCTCGAAGGTGCTCACGCTCACGAAGGGCGACGCAGTGCCCGAGGCGCACGCCGCGCTTCACGATGTCCCTGCCGCCGAGGCCCCGGAAGCCGTTCTGGTCCCCGAATCCTCGGGCGCCATCGACACCCGGACCCTGTCCCGCTCCCTCTTCCTGCGGCTCGCCGCACTCGCCGAGAACAGCCCGGAACGTGGTTACGTCCGGGACACCCTCATCGAGCTCAACCTCCCGCTCGTCCGGTACGCGGCGGCCCGCTTCCGCTCCCGCAACGAGCCGATGGAGGACATCGTCCAGGTCGGCACCATCGGCCTGATCAAGGCGATCGACCGCTTCGACTGCGAGCGCGGCGTCGAGTTCCCGACCTTCGCGATGCCGACCGTCGTGGGCGAGATCAAGCGGTTCTTCCGCGACACCTCCTGGTCGGTCCGCGTCCCGCGCCGCCTCCAGGAACTGCGGCTGGCCCTCACCAAGACCAGCGACGAGCTCTCGCAGAAGCTCGACCGCTCTCCGACGGTCGCCGAACTCGCCACCGCTCTCGGGGTGTCCGAGGAGGACGTGGTCGACGGCCTCGCCGTCGGCAACGCGTACACGGCGTCGTCGCTCGACTCGCCCGCTCCCGAGGACGACGGCGGCGAGGGCTCCCTCGCGGACCGCCTCGGCTACGAGGACACCGCGCTGGAGGGCGTGGAGTACCGCGAGTCGCTCAAGCCGCTGCTCGCCAAGCTGCCGCCCCGCGAGCGCCGCATCATCATGCTGCGCTTCTTCGCCAACATGACCCAGTCGCAGATCGGCGAGGAGGTCGGCATCTCGCAGATGCACGTCTCCCGTCTGCTCACCCGCACGCTGGCCCAGCTGCGCGAAGGCCTCATCTCCGACTGACCGTCCCCCGCAGGGTTCATAATTGACGGATCGTCAGCCACACTGGCGCGATGCGTCACGGGTCGACAAACGGTCGCCGAGGTGTCCTGGTGAGTACCTCGGCGGCCGTGCTGTGTCTGGGCGGGGTACTGGCCGCGTGCGGGAGCGGCGGGAGTGGCGGCGGGTACGCCGCCGTCGGGGCCGCGGACGGCTCCCCACGGGCTTCGGGGGCGGTGGTGGCGCCTTCGGGCGAGGTCTCCCTGGCGCCCCTGGACGGTTCGGCCGACGGTGGCTCCAACGCGGCCGGGAGCAAGGTGAGTTCAGGATCCGGGAGCGGAACGTCGGCCACCGGTCCGGGCGGCGCCTCGTCCGAGAGCGCGGGCGACCCCGGCGGCTCGGACGGTTCGGCGGCCGGTCCCGCCGACTCGGGAGGGCCGCAGGCCGGCAAGGGCGGTTCCGGGGCCGGGACAGGCGCTGCGGGAGGTGCGGGAGGTACGGGACCCGGCACCGGTGGCGGGTCCTCTTCGTCCTCCGGTTCGTCGTCCGGTGGTGACTCCGGCCGTACGGGCGGGAGTTCGGGCAGTTCGTCCGCGCCGCCCGCCCCCGGCCCGACGGTGAGCGCCGGGCCCGCCGTCCTCTCCGTGAGCGATCCCTCGCGCGCGGCCACCGATCAGCGGTGGTGCGAGAAGGTGACCGTCTCCTTCAGCAACACCGGTGGTACGGCGGTGCGTTCGGGCACGGTGACCTTCGGTACGCACATCATCGGGGCGCTCGGGATCGACTGGGCGACGATCCGCTCGGCCGAGACCCTTCCGGCGCCGATCGCGGCCGGCGCGAAGAAGAGCGGGACCTGGACGGTGTGCGTCGACGCCTGGCGGGTGCCGCTGGGCATGCACATCGAGACGCAGGACGTGTCCGTCCGGTGGGAGTAGGGGGCGTGGCCCTGCCGGGTCACGCTGCCCCGCTCACTCGCCGGCCACGCCCGGCCGTACGGTTCCGCTCGGTTCTGTACGGTTCCGCTCAACTACCGGTCCCGCCCGGGTCGTACGGTCCCGCATGCCCGACGGTCCGGCCGGGCCGCGCGGTCCCGCCCGACTACCGGTCCCGCCCGGCTGTACGGTCCCGCGGGATCACATGAAGGCGAGCCAGGCCACCGCGGCGACGACCGCGACGGCGAGGACGACGCCGACGATCAGGCCCACGCGGGGACCCGCGGGAGCGGCCGCCTGCTGCTGCCGGCCCTGGGGGGCCTCGTCGACGAACGCACGGAACATCTGAGTGCTGCCCGCGGGGTCGTAGTTGCCCTCGGGGCCCTGGGTGTTTGCCATAGGCCGGACCCTAGCGAATGCGCGCGGGCTGCCCAAGTGCCGGGTTGCCGTTCACACCGATCGTGACGCGTCCGCACACCGCCCCCGACCAGGACGCACACCGGCGCGCGCCACCTCTTCACCCGACGTCCGTCCCCGACGTCCGTCCCCGACGTCCGTCCCCGACGTCCGTCCTGGACGCCCAGCCCAGAGGCCCAGCCCAGACGTCCACCCCCGGCAACCACCCCCGTCCGGAGAACCCCACCCCCTTCCATCCATCCGTCCGTCACTCCCACCTGCACGTTTCCGTTCGCCAACACTTGCCTTTGCCAACTTTTTATCCCTGAAGCCCCGAATTCGTTTGCCTGCGGCAACCAACTTCTTTATGGTTGCCCTAAGCAACGAATGGGGAGGTGCGATGGCCGGGCAGGCGCAGTACGAGGAACTGGCTCGTCAGCTCAGCGCCATCGGCGCCGTGAAACGGGGGATGGGACGGATCCTGCCGCCCGACTGCCCGGCGGGCTCCGCCGCCGTGCTCACGCTGCTCGGCCGGTACGGCGAAATGCGGATGAGCCGGCTCGCGGAGCTGCTGTCCGTGGACATGTCGGTGACCAGCCGCCATGTCGCGCACGTCGCCGACCGGGGCTGGATCGAACGGTTCCCCGACCCGGCCGACAAGCGCTCACGCATCCTGCGCCTCACCGCGGCCGGGCACGCCCAGCTCGACGAGCTGTCCCTGCGCACGTCGCGACTGCTCTCCGACCGGCTGAGCCACTGGTCCGACGACGAGGTCGGACTGCTCATCGAGCTGATGGGCCGGCTGCGCGAGAGCTTCGGCGACTGCCGCTCCCCGCAGTGGTCCCACGCGCACCCTCCCCCGTACGCAACAGACGTTTCAGAACCGACCACCCGTACACCCGCGTAAATACGTAAGAAAAGGAAGCCCATGGCAACGACCACACCATCCGGTGTGCGGGGCTCTCACGCCAAGCACGGAAGCGCCGACGGCGCTCCGATGACGCACCGGCAGATCATGGAGGCGCTCTCCGGGCTGCTGCTCGGCATGTTCGTCGCGATCCTGTCGTCGACGATCGTCACCAACGCGCTCCCCGAGATCATCGGCGACCTGGGCGGCGGCCAGTCCGCCTACACCTGGGTCGTCACGGCCTCACTGCTGGCCATGACCGCGACCACGCCCCTGTGGGGCAAGCTCTCCGATCTGTACAGCAAGAAGGCGCTCGTACAGATAGCTCTCATCATCTACGTGCTGGGATCGGCCGCCGCCGGGCTGTCCCAGAACCCCGGCATGCTCATCGCCTGCCGCGTGGTCCAGGGCATCGGCGTCGGCGGTCTGTCCGCCCTGGCGCAGATCGTGATGGCCGCGATGATCTCCCCGCGCGAGCGCGGTCGCTACTCCGGATACCTGGGCGCGACGTTCGCCGTCGCAACCGTCGGCGGTCCGCTGCTCGGCGGTGTCATCACCGACACGAGCTGGCTCGGCTGGCGCTGGTGCTTCTACGTCGGTGTGCCGTTCGCGGTCATCGCGCTGATCGTGCTCCAGAAGACCCTGCACCTGCCCGTCGTGAAGCGGGACGTGAAGGTCGACTGGGCCGGCGCGTTCTTCATCTCCGCCGCGGTCTCGCTGCTGCTGGTCTGGGTCACCTTCGCGGGTGACAAGTACGACTGGGTCTCGTGGCAGACGTACACGATGGTCGCCGGCGCGATCGTCCTCGGTGCGCTGTTCGTGCTGGTCGAGTCCAGGGCGAGCGAGCCGATCATCCCGCTGCGGCTGTTCCGCAACCGCACCATCACCCTCTCCTCCCTCGCGTCGCTGTTCGTCGGTGTCGCGATGTTCACCGGCACGGTCTTCTTCAGCCAGTACTTCCAGCTGGCGCGGGACAAGTCCCCGACGATGTCGGGCGTCATGACGATCCCGATGATCGGTGGCCTGTTCATCTCCTCCACGGTCTCCGGCCAGGTCATCACCAAGACCGGACGGTGGAAGTACTGGCTCGTCAGCGGCGGCTTCCTGGTCACCGCGGGCCTCGGCCTGCTCGGCACGATCCGCTACGACACGGCCTACTGGCACATCGCGATCTTCATGGCGCTGCTGGGCCTCGGCATCGGCATGATGATGCAGAACCTGGTGCTCTCCACGCAGAACCAGGTGGCCCCGGCCGACCTCGGCTCGGCCAGTTCCACGGTGACGTTCTTCCGTTCCCTCGGCGGTGCGATCGGTGTCTCCGCGCTCGGCGCGGTCATGGCCAACCGGATCACCGACTACGTGAAGGACGGACTGACCGACCTCGGCCCCAAGTACGCGGCCCTGGGCTCGGGTTCGGACTCCAGCATCCCGGACATGGACAAGCTGCCCGCGCCGCTGCGCACCGTGATGGAGAGCGCGTACGGCCACGGCATCGCGGACGTCTTCCTGATCGCGGCCGGCATGGCGCTGATCGCCTTCCTCATCGTGCTGTTCATCAAGGAGGTCCCGCTGCGGACGTCCGGCGCGCTGGCGCAGGCCGCCGCGGAGAAGTCCGGGGAACCGGTCACCGAGGCGCCCGTCGCCGAGGCCGTCGAGGCCGCGGCCACCGCGGCCCTCGCCCCGGCCGTCGACACCACCGAAGCCGCCTTCGGGACCGCCCCCGAAGGCGCACAGCGGCTCGCCGGCGTCGCCACCGCGACGAAGGAGGGCATCCCCCGGCCCGCGTCCGGCGGCATCAGGGTGCACGGTCAGGTCCGCGGCGCCGAGAGCGCGCCCGTGCCGCAGGCCGCGGTCACGCTGATCTCACCGGCGGGACGCCAGCTCGGCCGCTCGGTCGCACAGGCGGACGGCTCTTACACCCTCGACGCGCCCGGTGTGGGCTCGTACGTCCTGATCGCCTCCGCCGACGGCTTCCAGCCGCAGGCCTCGACGATCGTCGTGAACGACGAGCCGCTCGCGTACGACATCCTGCTGAGCGGCACCAGCGGGCTGAGCGGTGTCGTCCGGGCCAGCGAGGGCGCCTCCCCGGTCAAGGACGCGATGGTCGTCGTGACCGACGTCCGCGGAGATGTCCTGGCCACCGGAACCACCGGTGAGCAGGGCGAGTTCGCGTTCGCCGAGCTGGTGCCCGGCGTCGTGACGGTCGCGGTGAACGCCGCCGGCCACCGGCCGCGGGCCCTGCCCGTCGAGGTCGGCGGCACCGGGGTCACCCGGATCGAGGTCGACCTCGACTCGGGAGCCCAGCTCCAGGGTGTCGTACGGGCGCCGCACGGCCCGCTGTCGGACGCCCGCGTGACGTTGGTGGACGCGGCCGGAAACGTGGTCGGCACGGCCAGGACCGGCGGCGACGGCGCGTACGCCTTCACCGATCTGGACGGCGGCGAGTACACCGTCATCGCGGCGGGCTACCCGCCGGTGGCGACCGCGCTGACCGTCGGCGGCCGTGGAGTGGACGACCACGACATCGAACTCGCCCACCCCGGCGAGTAGTCCGAGCCCCGGCCCGTGGGGATGCGCGCACTCTGAGCGGAGGTGCGCCCCCCACGGGCCGGTTTTCATTGGTTCATCGCAAGGAGTTACTGCCATGGGACTGACCGCGAAGATCCGCACCCGGGACGGATGGGCCGTCTCGCACGCGGTCGTCACGGTGACCGACTCGACCGGCACCCAGGTGCTGCGGGCCGAGGCGGGCACCGACGGAACCGTGCACGACACCACGAGCCTCGTGCCGGGCGCCTACACGGTGATCGTGACCGCGCTCGGGTACGCGCCCGCCGCCTCGGGCGCCATCGTCACGGCGGCCGGCCGTGCCGAGGTCGGCCAGGTGACACTGGCCCGCCGGGGCGGCACCGAACTGCCCCCGCCGGGTCCGTGGACCATCGACCCGGCGCACTCCTCCGTCGGCGTGGTCGCCCAGCACCTGGGCATCTCCAGCGTGCACGGCCGCTTCACGGACTTCGCGGGCCGCATCGAGATCGCCCCCGGCGACGTGACCGCCTCCCGCGTCGAGGCGACGATCACGGCCGCCTCCATCGACACCGGCAACGGCACCCGCGACGGACATCTGAGGTCGCCGGACTTCCTGGACACCGGGAAGCACCCGCTGATCACCTACCGCTCGACGGGCCTGACACCGGCCGGCTCCGACCGCTGGACCGTGCACGGCGAGCTCACCCTGCACGGTGTCGTCCGTCCCGTCGACCTCGACCTCGCCCACCTCGGCACCGGCGCCGACCCCTGGGGCGGCACCCGCGCCGCCTTCCGGGCGGGGGCCGACCTCCACCGCGAGGACTTCGCGCTCCACTACAACCAGATCGTCCAGGCGGGCATCTCCGCCATCGGCACGACCCTGAGGGTGGAACTCGACATCCAGGCCGTGCAGGGCGAGTCGCTGCCGGCCGCCTGAGCCCCGCTCACGCGCCCTCGCCGGCGTCGACGATCCGTCGGGCCAGGTCACGGAGCTTGACGTTCTCCCGCTGGGAGGTGCGCACGAGGCTGGCGAACGCCTCGGACGCGTCGATGTCGAGCCGCTCCATGAGGATGCCCGTGGCCTGCCCGATCAGATCCCGGGTGCGCATCGCCTCGGTGAGCTGCTCGCGCAGGGTGGCCGAGTCCAGCGCGATACCGACGTGCGCGGTGAACAACCGCCCTATGCGGGTGGCCGACTCGTCGAAGGCGCGGGGCTCCCGCGCGTACGCCGTCAGGACGGTCAGCCGGCGCCGGTCGGCACGCAGCCGCAGCGACAGCACCGACCGCAGCCCGAGACCCGACAGCGCGAGATCCCCGTCCTCCGCGGCGGCGTCCTCGATCCGGGCCACCGGCGCCGTCCACAGCCGGTTCAGGTACGGGTGATGCTCACGGCCCGCGCTCAGGGCGTCGGCGGAACGGACGACCTCGTCCGTCCAGGCCAGCGTCTGCCGGTGGGCCTTGGGCTCGATGACGGAGATCCCGGCGTACTCGACACCTGGCAGGATGCGCACGGCCAGCCGGACGGCGGTACGCAGGGTGGCATGGGGACTCGAGGTCTCGTGCAACTGCTGAGCGGCGGCCGTGAGGCCTTCGGCCAGCTCGAAACCCGTATCAGAACGAGACAATTCGGAAAACTCAGACGCAGCCACCACGAACCTCTTCGGCATGCACGGCCACACGGCCATGCGCAGGAGAGCTCCGCAGCACATTCCCGACTGCGAGCACAGGACGAAGAGCACTTTAGCCGCTTCGATGAGGTCCGGTGCCGCCCGCCGGCCGAGCCCGCGGGCGATCGCGGGGCACGCGGCCTACGCTGATCGCATGGCAGCCGACATCGCGACGAACACCTCTGTCTCCCTCGACGAGTTGCTGGACTTCGTACGCCCCCGCCACCGGGCCGTCCTGCTCACCCGCCGCGCCGACGGCGGCCCCCAGGGCTCCCCGCTGACCTGTGGTGTCGACGACTCGGGCCGCATCGTCCTCTCGACGTACCCCGAGCGTGCCAAGACCCGCAACGCCAAGCGGGACGAACGGGTCAGCCTGATCGTCCTCAGCGACGAGTGGAACGGGCCCTGGGTCCAGGTCGACGGCACCGCCGAGGTGATCGACTCCCCGGACTCCGTCGAGCCCCTCGTCGAGTACTACCGGAACATCGCCGGTGAGCACCCCGACTGGGACGAGTACCGCGAGGCCATGCGCAAGCAGGCCAAGTCGATCATCCGCGTCACCCCCACGCGCTGGGGCCCGGTGGCCACCGGAGGCTTCCCGCCCCACCTGGCCCCGCAGGCCTAGGAACAGGCGTTTCCTTCGCCCCCTCCGCCCCTACCCGACCCACCCTGGGGCTCCGCCCCAGACCCCGCTCCTCAAACGCCGGAGGGGCTGAAACTCACGCCCGCACCCGGCATCCGGCGGAAGGGGCCGTGCCGGTACATCGATGCCCGTCGCCACCGACGCTCACGCCTCACCCGACGGCGACGGGCTGATGCACCGGCACGGCCCCGACCCACCACCGGACGGGAAGCGCGCCCGCAAACGCCGGCGCAGCGCCACCGTTCAGCCTCGGGCCACCATCGTCTCGATCCCCGCGATCAACAGCTCCAGCGCGAACTCGAAGTCCCGCTCGCGCATCTCCGACACCGTGTCCCCGCCGCGCGCCTCCATGAGACCCTCCGCACTGGCGAAGTGCGCGGCGTACTGCGGCTCTTCGCTGATCGTGCTCATGGCCTGCCGGAAGTACTCGTCCTGCGACATCCCCGCCGAGACGCACCGCTGCACGAAGTGGCCCTCGATCGTCCCGAACCCGTACACGAACTGGAACACCGCCGACATCGCCCCCATCTGCCCGTGCGCCGGCATCCCGGTGTTCCGGATCACCTGCTGCACACGCGCCGAGAACGCCATCGAGCACGGCCCGACGTTCAGGAAGTTGCCGATCAGCGTCGACACCCACGGGTGACGCACCAGCAGCGCCCGGTACCCCACCGCCAGCGACCGCAGCTGATCACGCCAGCCTTCCGCCGACTCGGCGTCCGGCAGCTCCAGTTCACCGAACACGGCGTCGAGCGCGAGCTCCAGCAGATCGTCCTTGGTGTCGACGTACCAGTACACGGACATCGCGGTGACGTTCAGCTCGGCCGCGAGCCGTCGCATGGAGAACTTGGCCAGGCCTTCCGCGTCCAGCAACCGCACCGTGGCCGCGGTGATCCGCTCCCGGTCGAGCCCGGACGGCTGGCCACCGCCCCGGGCGGCCCCGCCCCGGGGGGCCCTGTCCTCCAGCCAGACGCTGGTCCGCGCCGGCCGCTTCGCCCTGTCGGCTGCCCTCACCATGGCGCTCCTTCCCCGGAACTCGAACCACGGAGCGGGCCGGAACTCCCCGGTCCACCCTCCTCGACGATGCTAAGCGGGCACTTCGGGGACGGGCCCCACACTCCGTCCGAAACCCGGCCGGACCTCACACGGTGACCGCGACCGCGGAGTCCGCCCTCTCCGCCCTCCTCAGCAACGCGGCCGCCAGGAGTCCGCCGAGCAGCACCGCGACGGCGCCCACGAGTTGGCTGGTCTCCAACCCCGACGAGAACGCGTCGACGATCCGCTCCCGCTCTCCGGCCGACCCGGCGGAGGCGAGCGCGGCGGGCAGCGAGCCCGCGGCCACCGGAATCAGCGCCGCGAACCGCGAGTTGAGGACGGCGCCGAGCACCGCGACCCCCAGACCGTTCCCGAACTCGGCGAGCGTGCCGTTGATCCCGGCGCCCACACCCGCCTTCTCCCGCGGTATCGCGCTCATGATCGCGTACGCCATGGCGGGGTTGGCCACGGCACAGCCGGCCCCGATGAGCAGCAGCCCGGCCAGCGTCCCGGCGTACCCGTGCCCGGCCAGGGTCGCGATGGACACCAGCCCCGCCGACATCACCGTCATCCCGAGGGCTATGGACATGGGCGCACCGAGCCGCGCGGTCCATCGGGCGGACAGTCCGGAGAAGTTCAGGGCGACGACCGCCAGCGCGAGCGGCGCCGTACGCAGGCCGGCCTCCAACGGCCCGTAGCCGAGCACGAATTGAAGGTGCTGGGTGAGCAGGAACAGCGCGCCGCCCATCCCGAAGGTGATGAGGACGGCCCCCGCCACGGCTCCGGTGAACCGCCGGTCGCGGAAGAAGTGCAGGTCGAGCATCGGGTACGGGATCCGGTTCTCCCAGTATCCGAAGACGCCGAGGGCGACGACGGCCACCGCGGCCGTGCCGAGGACGCGCGGGGACGCCCAGCCGTGCCCGGGCCCCGAGATGATCGCGAAGACCAGCGCGGTCATACCGACCGTCGACAGCAGCGCGCCCATCACGTCCGGGCGGTCCGCCCGGGGCGCGTCCGAGGGTGTCCCGGGAACGGCGGAGCGCGGTGCCGCCTTCGACTCGGGCACGAAGGCCACCACCGCGACCAGGCCGAGCGCCGCGACGGGCAGATTGACCAGGAAGATCGCGCCCCACCAGAAGTGGTTCAGCACGAAGCCACCGAGGAGGGGCCCGGCGGCGAACCCGAGGGCGTTGACCGCGCTCCAGATGCCGATCGCCTTCGGGTGCTCGTCCGGGGTGAAGATCTGCATCACGACGGCGAGCGTGGTGGTGAGCAGCAGCGCTCCGCCCACGCCCATGCCGGCCCGTGCCGCGATCAACTTCCCTGTGGAGTCGGCGAGTCCGGCCGCCAGCGATCCCGCCCCGAACAGGACGAGCCCCGCGAGCAGCATCTTCTTGCGGCCGTAGCGGTCGGCGGCGCTGCCCGCGGTGAGCAGCAGTCCGGACTGCGCCAGCGAGTAGGCGTTGATCATCCACTGGATGTCGGAGGTCGCCGCGCCCAGCTCGCGGGTCAGGGAGGGGATCGCGACATTCAGGACGGTGTTGTCGAGCAGCACGGTGAGTTGTGCCAGACAGATGACGCCGAGGATCAGCCAGCGTCTGGGGTGCCCTTGGGGGGCGGTCGAAACGGCCATGCCGTACACCGTAGAACAGTCCTTGTACACCGTACAACGCCGATTCCCCGCCACGGCGCGACACGAAACGACGGCACACGAGACGACGGCGCACGAGACGAAAGAGCGGTGGCCCGGAGCGCACTCGCTCCGGGCCACCGCTCCCCGCACACCGGACCCTGTACCGACCCGGCCGGATCCGCCGGTCAGCTCCCGCCGGTCGGCTGGGTCAGGTCGTAGAAGGTGGCCGAACCCACCGTCACCTTCTTGAAGTTGGCCGTGACCCACGAGCTGATCTGGGAGGAGGTGGAGGCGGTGCCGGAGTTTCCGCCCCCGCCCATACCGCCGCCCATGCCGCCGCCCGAGATGAAGTAGTGGATCTTGCCGTCCGTCACGTACTTCTTGAACTGGGCCAGCGTCGGGGACGGGTCGGTGCCGTTGAAGCCGCCGATGGCCATCACCGGCTTTCCGGTGCCCAGTTGGTAGCTCGCGGAGTTCTGGGAGCCGATCGCGGCGGCCGCCCAGGTGTAGTCCCCCGCGTTCTTCGACAGCAGCGCCTTGGCCGCGGAGCTGACGGACGCGCCGTTCAGCAGGCCCCCGGCACCGCCGCCGGGCATACCGCCCTCACCGGTACCGCCGCCGGGCATGCCGCCCTGCTGGTTCTGGCCGTTGCCGTTGCCCTGCTGGCCCTGACCATTGCCGTTGCCCTGCTGGTTCTGGCCGGGGAATCCACCGGTGCCGCCCGTGGGGGGCTGACCCGTGCCGCCGCCGGGCATGCCCTGCTGACCGTTCGGCATGCCGCCGTTGCCGTTCTGCTGGTTCTGGCCGCCGCCCGGGAACCCGCCCCGCATGCCACCGCCGCCACCGGGACCGCCGCCCATGCCCGCTCCGGCCGGACCGGCCGTCACGATGGAACCGGTGTGCCCGGTGTTCACCGTGGAGAGCGTGTACGCCGTCGGGCCCGCGACCGCCGCCACGAAGCCCAGCCCGGCGGCCGCGAGGGCGAGCTGCCTGCCCAGCCGGGCCGCGAAGATCAGCCCGAGCGCGCCGGTCAGACCGCCGACGAGGACCAGCCACTTGAGCCACGGCAGATAGTCGGAGGTGCGGTTGAGAAGGACGTAGCCCCAGGCAGCGGCCGCGGCGACCGAACCGGCGAGGGTGAGCGCCGCCCACACCTTGCCCCGCTCCTCCCACAGCGCCGTCGCGCCCATGCCGACCACGGCGGCGATGTAGGGGGCCAGCGCCACTGTGTAGTACTGGTGGAAGATGCCGGCCATGTAGCTGAAGACCAGCGCGGTCATCAGCAGCGCGCCGCCCCAGGCGAGGAAGGAGGCACGGGCCAGGTCGGTCCGCTTCGCCTTCCGGGTGAGGACGAGGCCGGCCACCAGGAGGATCAGGGCCGCCGGGAGCAGCCACGAGATCTGGCCGCCGATCTCGGAGTTGAACATCCGGTCCCAGCCGGTCTCGCCCCACTGCCCGGTGCCGCCACCGCCGCCACCGCCGCCGACACTGCCGGTCTCGTCGCCGTTGATACGGCCGAGGCCGTTGTAGCCGAAGGTCAGCTCCAGGAAGGAGTTGTTCTGCGAGCCGCCGATGTACGGGCGGGAGGACGCGGGCCACAGCTCGACGATCGCGACCCACCAGCCGCCGGCGACCACCATCGCGGCCGTCGAGAGGCCCAGCTGCGCGAACCGCTTCCGGACCGTGACCGGCGCGCAGACCGCGTACAGCACGGCCAGCGGCGGCAGGATCAGGAAGGCCTGGAGCGTCTTGGCGAGGAAGGCGAGGCCGACCGCGACGCCCGCCCAGACCAGCCACTTCGTCCGGCCGTCCTCCAGGCCTCGGATCACGCAGTAGACCGTGACGGTCATGAGCAGCGCGAGCATCGCGTCCGGGTTGTTGAACCGGAACATCAGCGCGGCGACCGGGGTGAGTGCGAACACCGCGCCGGCGATCAGACCTGCCGCGGCGCTGAACCGGCGCCGTACGGCCGCGTACAGGACGCCGACCGTGGCCACGCCCATCAGGACCTCGGGAACGAGGATCGCCCAGGAGCCGAGACCGAAGATCCGTACCGACAGGGCCATCGGCCACAGCGAGGCCGGGGGCTTGTCGACGGTGATGGCGTTGGCCGAGTCGAGCGAGCCGAAGAACAGAGCCTTCCAGCTCTGGCTGCCGGCCTGCACGGCGGCGGAGTAGAAGGAGTTGGCGTACCCGGAGGCGCTCAGGTTGTACAGGTAGAGCACCGCGGTGGCGAGCAGCAGACCGAGGAAGGCGGGGCGCACCCAGCGCGGGTCCTCGGGACGGCCTCTCCAGACGCGACGGAGGAAAGGCTGCCGGGGCTCACCGGCTCCAGGAGCGCCCGCGGGCGGGACATGCTCCGGGGGCGGTGCCGAGGCGGGCGGCCCCCAGGCGTGACCGGAGGTACCGACACCGCCGCCGGTGTTCGTCTCGGTGCTCGTACCGGCACTGGTAGCGGTACCGGCGCTCATGTCGGGCTGTGTCGTCATCGCGCTTTCCTCGGGTCGTGATCGTGCGGGCGCACGGCCTGCAACTGCATGGTCGAATCCCGCCAGGAGCGGTCCGCGGCCTCGTCGGCGCGGTACGGGGCGGTGTCGTACGGGGCGGTGTCGTACGGGGACGGGGGAGCCGTCGGACGCTGGGGCAGCGGCGGATACGCGTTCCCGCCCTGACGTGCGGCCGTCGGGTGGAGCGGCGGGACCGGCTGGTGCGAGGCCACCACCGGGGACGGTGACGGTGTCCCGCCCCGCCGGTCGGGGAAGACCCAGGCGCGGAAGAGCAGGAAGCGCAGGACGGTCGCCGCGAGGTTGGCGGCGATGAGCACCGCCAGTTCGGTGGAGTGCGCGGGGTCGCTCGTCGCGGCCGCGAGGGCGGCGAGGGAGCCGCTGGTCAGGGCGAGCCCGATACCGAAGACGACCAGGCCCTGCGCCTGGTGCCGGACGGCGCCGCCCCGGCCCCGTACGCCGAAGGTGAGCCGCCGGTTCGCCGCCGTGTTGGCGACCGCCGACACGAGCAGCGCGAGCGCGTTGGCGACCTGCGCCCCGGAGAAGGAGCGGAAGACGCTGTAGAGCAGCAGGTAGAAGAGGGTGGACAGGCCGCCCACGACGCAGAAGCCGACGAGCTGGCGGGCCAGTCCCTTGGGTACGTCGGTCAGTTCGCGGTCGCGCGGGTCGTCCCCGAAGGGCCGGGCGAGCCGGTCGAGCGAGAGCGAGCCGGTGGCGAGAGCGCGTCCCACCCGCCACACGCCCTTCAGGTCGTCCGTCGCGGTCTTCACGATGTGGACGGTCGAGTCCGGGTCGTCGACCCAGTCGACCGGGACCTCGTGGATGCGCAGCCCGGCCCGCTCGGCCAGCACCAGCATCTCGGTGTCGAAGAACCAGCCGGTGTCCTCGACGAGCGGCAGCAGCACCTGGGCGACATCACGGCGGATCGCCTTGAAGCCGCACTGCGCGTCCGAGAAGCGGGCCTGGAGCGAGCCGCGCAGGATCAGGTTGTAGGCGCGGCTGATGAACTCCCGCTTGGCGCCCCGCACCACACGTGAGGAGCGGGACAGCCGCGAGCCGATCGCGAGGTCCGAGTGGCCGGAGATGAGCGGGGCCACCAGCGGCAGGAGCGCGTTCAGATCGGTGGACAGGTCCACGTCCATGTACGCGAGGACCGGCGCGTCGGACGCCGACCAGACGGTCCGCAGCGCCCGGCCGCGGCCCTTCTGCTCCAGTCGGCAGGAGGTGACCTCCGGGAGCTGTGCCGCCAGCCGGGCCGCCACCAGCGGGGTGCTGTCCGTGGACGCGTTGTCCGCCACCGTGATGCGGAACGCGTACGGGAACGTGCGCTTGAGGTGGTCATGCAGTCTGATCACGCATGGCTGGAGGTCCTTCTCCTCGTTGTAGACGGGGATCACGACGTCCAGGACAGGCGTACCCGCGTCTGTGGCCGGGAGGTGCTCCCGCGCCGGCAGGTTGCCGGGAGAAGGTTCGGTTCGCATGGGAACGACCTTCGTCAAGCCCGCTGTTGCACCCATGTGCTGGCGCTGTGCTGTACCTGTGAGTGCTGTTGCCAGGACGTTTCGAGGGCGAGCGCGGGCAGGTGCAGCGTGAACACGGTCCTGCCGGGCACGCTGTCCACGGTCACGGCGCCCCCGTGCGCGGCCGCGACCGCCTGCACGATGGCGAGCCCCAGACCGGTCGATCCGGAGGCGCGCGAGCGCGACGAGTCGCCTCGCGCGAACCGCTCGAAGACGCGCGGCAGCAGATCGGGCGGAATGCCGGGGCCGTCGTCCTGGACGTCCACGCACAGCCACGGCCCGTGCCGGTGCACCCGCGCGGTGACGGTCGTCCCCGGTGGGGTGTGCGTGCGGGCGTTGGCGAAGAGATTGACCATGACCTGCTGGAGGCGCGCGGCGTCCGCCGACACCAGCGCGGGCTCCTCGGGCAGTTCGAGCCGCCAGTTGTGGCCGCGCCCGGCGGCCCGCGCGTCGCTCACGGCGTCGATCACCAGGGGTACGAGGTCGGTCTGCTCGTGCTGCAACGGCCGCCCGGCGTCGAGCCGCGCGAGCAGCAGCAGATCCTCCACGAGCAGCGTCATCCGGCCGGCCTCGGACTCGATCCGTCCGAGCGCGTGCCGGGTGTCGGGCCCGGTCTCCTCCCGGCCGCGTCTGGTCAGCTCGGCGTATCCGCGGATGGAGGCCAGCGGGGTGCGCAGCTCATGACTGGCGTCCGCGACGAACTGCCGTACGCGCATCTCGCTCTGCTGGCGCGCGTGCAGCGCGCCGTGGATGTGGTCGAGCATGCGGTTGAGCGCCGCCCCGACCTGCCCGACCTCGGTGTGCGGATCGGACTCGGACTCCGGCACCCGCTCGTAGAGCGTGACCTCGCCGGTGTGCAGGGGGAGTTCGGAAACACGAGTGGCGGTCGCGGCGACCCTGCGCAGGGGGCGCAGGGCGAGGGTCACGATGGCGGCGCCCGCGAGGGAGGCCGCCGCGAGACCCGCGCCGGTGACGCTGATCTCGACGTAGATCAGCGTGGTGAGGGTGTTGGTGACGTCGTCGGTCGGGAGCGCCACGTAGAAGGCGCCGTTCCTGCCTTCCTGGTACCGCACGCGGTACTCGCCCCGGCCGGGGATGTCCACGGTGTGCGGGCTCTTGTCCTTCGCGACCGAGGCGAGGGCGGCGAGCTGGCTCTTGCCGAGCTGGAGCGGGGTGGGCTGCTTGACCCCGTTGGAGTCCTTCTTGTCCACACTGACGATGCCCTCGGTGACCTGGCCGTTCTTCACGGTCGCGCCGATGGCGCCCATCTCCTGCCCCCGGAGGACGAACTCCAGGGGATCCTTGCCGAGGGCGTCGTCGCTCGGGGGACGCGCGGCCCCGCCGCCGGACGGACCGCCCACCGGGTCGCCCATCGGTCCCGCCGCGCGCATCGCCGCGTCGGCCACGCTGCTGTCCAGCTGGTCGTACAGGTGCGAGCGCAGCGCGATCGTGGTCACGGTGCCGATCACCGCGCACACGACGGCGATCAGCGTGACGGACCCGACGACGAGCCGCGTCCGCAGGGTGCGCGGCTGTCGTGCTCGCCTCTGCGCTCGCGTCCGTCGTCGTCCGCTCATGACGTGGCGGGCTTGATCAGATACCCGGCACCACGCCGGGTGTGGATCATCGGCTCGCGCCCGGCGTCGATCTTCCGCCGCAGATACGAGATGTAGAGCTCGACCACATTGGCCTGGCCACCGAAGTCGTACGACCACACACGGTCGAGGATCTGCGCCTTGCTCAGCACCCGGCGCGGGTTGCGCATCAGGAAGCGCAGCAACTCGAACTCGGTCGCGGTGAGGTGGATGTTGTCCCCGCCGCGCGACACCTCGTGGCTGTCCTCGTCCAGGGCGAGGTCCCCGACGACGAGTACGGATTCGGACCGCCGGTCGGCCGCGCCCGAACGCCGGATGAGACCGCGCAGCCGGGCCACGACCTCCTCCAGGCTGAACGGCTTGGTGACATAGTCGTCGCCGCCGGCGGTGAGCCCCGCGATGCGGTCCTCGACCGCGTCCTTCGCGGTCAGGAACAGCACCGGGACATCGGGCTGCTCCCGGCGGAGCCGGCCGAGCACCGCCAGGCCGTCCATGTCGGGCAGCATCATGTCGAGCACCACGGCGTCGGGCCGGAACTCGCGCGCGGTCTGCACCGCGCCCGTCCCGTCACCCGCGCTGCGGATCTGCCACCCTTCGTAGCGAAGGGCCATGGACAGCAGCTCGGTGATCGACAGCTCGTCGTCCACCACAAGCACTCGGACGGGGCTCCCGTCCGGCCTCAGCAGTTCGGTGCGCCCCTGGGGCGAGGTCGTGGTCATAGCGGACACCTTGGTGGGCCCCGCTGAGAGCACCCTTTCGGCAAGCTGTGATTTTCCTGAGAAACACACAGGTGCCTCTCAGGAAACTCCTGGGTAGGCCCTGCCGGGGGCAGCCGGTGGCCCTGCCGGGGTCAACCGGTAGATCCCGTCGGGGTCAGCCGGTAGGCCCCTCGGCGTCAGCGGAGGCCGAAGAGACGGGCGCCGTTCTCGTGGCAGACCGCTCGCAGCCAGTCGTCCCCCAGGCCGAGCCGTTCCAGCGCGTGCAGCTGATGGACGTACGGGTACGGGATGTTCGGGAAGTCCGTGCCGAGGAGCACCCGGTCCCCGAGGTCCGCGAGCCGGGGCAGGAGACCCGGCGGGAACGGCGCGAGCCGCTCGCTGAAGTCGGTGAACGCCATGGTCGTGTCGAGCCGTACCTCGTCGTGGCGCTCGGCGAGGCCGAGGAAGTCCTCGTACTCGGGCATCCCCATGTGCGCGAAGACGAATCGCAGCCGGGGGTGCCGGCGAAGGACCGCGGCCGCCGGCGCCGGGCCGGTGTGCTTGCCGGGGGAGGGCCCCGATCCGCAGTGGATCACCACGGGGATTCCCGCTTCGGCGAGCAACCCCCAGGCCGGGTCGAGGAGTTCGTCCGCCGGGTCGTACGCCCCCACCTGCACGTGCGCCTTGAAGACGCGCGTGCCCGCCTCCACCGCCTCGCGCACATACCGCTCGACGCCGGGTTCGGGGAAGAGCGTCGAGGTGTGCAGACAGTCCGGCGTCCGGCGGGCGAAGCCGACGGCCCAGGAGTTGAGCCACTCGGCCATGCCGGCCTTGTGCGGGTAGAGCATCGCCGTGAAGGCGCGTACCCCGAACTCCCGGATCAGCGCCAGCCGTTCGTCCTCGTCCGCGCGATAGGCGATCGGCCACTCGATACCGCCGGTGAGCTCGCCGAGTCCGTCGAAGTAGTCCCACACCTTGCGCAGCACCCGCTCGGGCATGAAGTGCGTGTGGACGTCGACGAGTCCGGGAAGCCCGAGCCCCTCCCAGAAGTCCCGCACTTCGCGTGCCTCGTCCGGCACGTCCTCGGTCTCCTCGCCGGGCGTGCTCTCCCGGTCAGTCATCGGCACGCTCGAATCCGTGGCTCCGTTCGACCTTGGCGATGTGCAGGGTGTAGCGCTCGTACCAGTCGGCCCGGCCGCGCCGCTGTGCCGCCCGGTGCTCGGCGTGCGCGCTCCACTCCTTGATGGCGTCCTCGTCCCGGAAGTACCCGACGGTGATGGCCAGTCCGCCCGGGGTGCGCGCGGAATCCATCCCCAGATAGCCCGGGATCTGCTGGACCAGCTCCTCCATGCGCTCGGCGGTCTCCCCGTACCCGGCGTCCTCCTCCTTCCGTACGGAGGTGAACACGGCGACGTAGTAGGGAGGCTCATGGGCTGCGACAGGAACGGGAGGGTGATCACTCATGTCCGACACTCTCCTTGCGGGCGTCCCCCGCCGTCCAGAACCTTTCCGAACGGGAGCCGAAAGGGATCGAAGTCTTGACCATTCCACCCGCCGGCCCGCCCTGACTCCGCCCGCTGGCCCGCCCCGTCATCCGTCTCCGCCCGTCGGCCCGCCCCGTCATCACCGAAGCGCCGCACACCCCTCTTCTCCCCCTTCTCCCCCTTCTCCACCTCACCTCTCCCCCTGCCTCTGTCCCCTCCCCCTCTGCCCCTGCCCCTGTCCCCTCAGAAGAGGCCGTCCTGAACACCGGTGTCCGTCGCGGGCAGCTCCCGTACGGGAAAGGTGATTCCCGAGTCCTGGTCCACGTCCGTGCCGCCGACGCCGGTCAGGTCCCACCCCGTCATCAGCCTGGTGTCGAGGACGACGACTCCGCGCCCGGTGAGGAGATGGAGATCGGGACCCGCCACGGCGCACAGCTCTCCGCCGGCCGAGCCCCCCGCGGCCAGTTCGCGCACGACCCCCCGCGCGGGCGGAAGCCCGGCGAGTGCGAACAGGTCCGTGTGGTCCACGGGCTCGAAGGGGCCGCGCCGGAGCGACTCCGGCCAGCCGTCGAGATCCCCTGCACGTCCGTGCAGTTCCCGGATCTCGGCGACGCGCTCCCCGGCGCCCGGCAGAGCCGCCCGCACCACCCGCTTGTCGGCGTACGGAATCCGGTCCGGCACCCCGAGCGCGGCCCGCAGCAGTTCCTCGGCCCGGCGGGCGGCCATCAGCGGCCCTTGCCCCAGCCAGCTGAAGGTGACGGCGCCCTGCTCCAGAAGGCGGGCGGAACCCCGCTCGACCCGCGTGATCCCCACCTTGACCAGGCCGGGCCCGAACCACGCGAGATACACACGGTACGGCCGCGGGTCATCGGCCAGCGTGTCGGCGGCCACCGAGTGCGCCCGGTCCAGCCGCGCGCACTCCTCGCACCGCGCCCCCGTACCGCGCGGCGACACGGCGGCCCGCACGGGACACGCGTTCCCCCGCGCCCCCACGCAGGTCCGCACACCCCCGTCCACGACACCGAACGCGATCCGCCGCCCTGGGACCAACGGGCTCGTCCGCCCCCCGCCCCACACCAGCACGGGCCCGTCCCCCGACCACCGCAACCCCGAACACGTCCACACCCGCCGCACACAACGACAGTAGAGCCCCCCACTGACAAGCACCCTGACCGTGGGGGATCACTCACGGGACGCGCGGTCCTGCGGCAGCCGTCCGCTACTTGACCGGGCTGATGCTGACGATGCGGTGGTTGGGGGTCATCACGACCGAGAGCTTGACGGTGCCTCCCATGCCCCAGCTCAGGGTGACGAGGGCCTCGGTGGCGTCGCCCTTGCTCTTCTCGGCCACGGTCCACCGGGCGGGGATGCTCTGGGCGCGCAGGACGCCGTCCGCGTGGTTCGTGCGCTCCCAGGCCGCCAGCTTCTTGCTGAGCGCGGAGTCCAGGTAGTGGGCGCGCAGGTCGTTCATCAGCTTGGAATTGGGGTCGGAGCCGTTCTGGGCGTCGATGTAGGCGCCGTAGAAGTCGGCGATGCCGGTGAGCGCGTCGTCGGCCTTGCCGCTCACGGTCCGCTGCTTGGCGGCGGCCGCCAGCGGAGCGCGGTGCGGCGCGTCGGTCTGGGAGGCGTGCGCCGAGACGCCGAGCCCGAGGCCCAGGGCGAGGCCGGCGGTGACGGCCGCGATACGGCGGAAGCTGCGGCGTCCGGAAGTGTTCCCGTGCATGGTGTGTCCCTCGGTTCCGAGTCGGTGTACGTCGTCGCACGGGACCGCCGGACGCCCCGTCGAGGGTGCGTTCGGCCATGGGTGTCCCCGTGGACGAGTGGGTGGTCTGGATGCCGCTCCCCTGAACACGCCGGCCGGTGGGGCCGTACCGCTGGGGGCGACACCAAGAGCATCGGCGGCCCTGGGGGACCGCGGCAATCACAGCCGTCCGGTCCGCAACAGTGGAACCATCCCAGGGCAGTTGACGTGCAGAGATATGGACCCCTTGGGATGCCGTTCCGGGACGGGACGGACCGATACGAGCGGAGGTGGGCACGGGCCATGGCCGCGGCCGACGACGACGTGACGAGGTTCGCGGACCGGCTGGCACGCCTCAAGACCCGCACGGATCGCAGCTACGCGGCTCTCGCCCGGCGCCTGGGAATGAACGCCTCCACGCTGCACCGCTATTGCGCGGGCGAGGCGGTGCCCCTGGACTTCGCCGTGGTGGAGCGGTTCGCCGCGCTGTGCGGAGCCTCGTCCCAGGAGCGCGTGGAGCTGCACCGGCTGTGGATCCTGGCGGTCGCGCAGCGGCGCCGGCCCCGCCCGCGTGAGACGCCCGCGACCGAGCCGAGCGCCCTGGAAGGCGGCGCGGAGGGTGGATCGGAAGGCGGATCGGACAGCGGATCGGAAGGCGGCGCGCAAGACGGCTCCGACGGCGCCGCGGACGGGAACGGCGGAACTCCGGTACGGGGGAACACACCCGTGCCCCCCGTCCCCCGCGCGTCCCCCGCACCCCCCACCGGGCTTGATCCCCTCACGGCACCCACGCAGGATGCGCCGAGCGCCCCTGACGCACCGCCCGCGGCGGACGCCGTGCCCACACCGGAACCGGTCGCCGTGCCCGTGACCGCGGCCGAGCGGCCCTCCCGCGCCTGGTACCGGCGGCGTCCGGCCGTCGTGTTCCTCCTGACCGCCGCGGGGCTCTTGGCATTTGCGGCGTTGCCGGGCCTTCCGGGGTACCCGGAAGGCCCGGCCCAGGGTTCCCCGGGCAAAGCCTCACCGCGCAGCGGTACGGCGGCATCACCCACCGGCACTTCGGCACAGCCGTCCACCCCGGCCGTCCCCTTCACCTGGACCGTGAACTCCCATGTCTGGGACGGTGGCTGCGGCCACGACTACGTCATCGGCAAACCCCCGGGCCAGGTCCCCCCGCCGCCGTCCGCCGAGGACGCCGAGGTGTGGGCGAACGCCCAGGACGCGGTGCACGGCGGGGAGACGATCGTGCGGGTGTCGGTGCGGGGGCGCAGCTCGGCGGCCGTCGTCCTGGAGACCCTGCACGTCCGGGTCGTGCGCCGCGCCGCGCCCCCGGGTGACGGAGCCTTCGTCTACGACACGGCCCTGGGCTGCGGCGGGGGCGTCACGCCCCAGTCCTTCGCGGTGAGCCTCGACGCGCACACCCCCGTCCCCCGGGCCGTGTCCGGGAAAAGAGGGGACGAGACCCTGCCGGCCAGGCGCCTCCCGTACCGGGTCTCCGTGGAGGACCCGGAGGTGCTGCTGGTCAAGGCGCAAACCAAGCACTGCGCGTGCGACTGGTACCTCGACCTCGACTGGTCCTCGCAGGGCCGCACCGGCACCATCCGGATCGACGACCACGGCCGCCCCTTCCGCACCGCGGGAATCACCGGGCTCCCGCACTACTCGTACGCCGAATCGCCCCGGCACTGGGCCCAGGAGCCCACGCACGACTGATCCCGAGCCCGTTCCTTCTCCGGCCCGCCCCCGAACACCGACCGCCCCGGCCGCGCTACGGCCTTTCGAGGATGTTTGCCGGGCTGGGACGGTCACTGGAGTTGCTGTAGTTCGCTGCTGTACGGCCGTTCACGAGCTGGTGCGGATCGGGGCCGGGTTCAGTCGCTGATGTCAGTGGCCGTACGGGGTCTTGACGGGCCGACGCGATTGCCCGTCGCTCTGAGTGCCTACTGGAGCCGGAGCGCACCGAAGTAAGTACGGATACTCATGCTGGAGTCACGGTCCCGTCAGGAGCATGGAGAGCACCACATCACATCCCTGGGGGCCCTCGATGAACGCTCGTACCCTGGTACGTCTGACCTTCGCCAATGTTGCTTCTGCCGTCTATCTAGGGCTCGTCGGTGCGTCCGTCGTGTTCGAAGTGACTGCTGCGCTTGTTTCGGATCCCGGAATCGTCGGGATATGGCCCTTCCTTCTCGCCGCCCCCACCTCCTTTCTGGCAGCCGGGGTCGTCGGGGCGGTTTGGGGTATGGATGCGCCCGTCTGGTACCTGGTCAGTGGGGTCGTCATCAGTGCTTTGGTCCAGTCGTTCGCCCTGGGAGCGCTCCTGGAAGCTCTGCGAGGCCGGCGCCAAGGGCCTGCCCGCCCGAGCCTCGTCTGAATTGTTCCGTTCATTGCTGGTGCTCTGACCAGGAAGGTTCGCCCGGTTGGCCTTACCGCTAGCACCTACAGCACCACCACTTCAGGAGCGAGGTTGGCAGTCACGCGTCCGACCTGGGGGTTCCCTGTCTTGGACGGAGTCCGCCGGCCGTACCCTTGGCACCCCTGTTCCCCGTGATTCCCAGCCCGTTCTGGCACGAGAGTGGCACAGAGCCGTTCACCGGTGATGTCAGGCGCTGGTGTCAGATCTCGAACTCCGGCAGGGGCGCCGCCACCTGGACGGCGCCCCCGCCGAGTGTCAGCCGACGTGCAGGGTCAAGGCTGCGGTGTGGAGCTTGCCGCCGGTCTGGAACTGCAAGAACAGCCGCCAGTTGCCTGCGGTGGGCAGTTCGGCGTGGAAGGCCAGATCCGGGCCGCCGTTGTCGCCGGTGACCTTGGTGGTCGGGTGGAGGTGGGCGAACTCCTGGTTGCCCTCGTGGAAGGCGGTCAGGTGGGCGTAGGTGTCCAGGTAGGGCTGGAGGCCGGTGACCGGCTTGCCGTCCTTTGACACGGTGACGCTCAGGGGGTGGGCCATGCCGGCCATCGGCTCGCCCTTGACGGTGACGGTGTACCCGTCGACCTCAGCGGTGGTGGCCGGCGCGGGCAGTGGGGTCTTCGTGGAGTCTCCGGGGACGGTGACGGTACGACTGAGGACAAAGTCCCTGCCCTTCCCCGACCCGCTGTCGGGGGTGAAGCTGGCGAACGTGCGCCAGGAGCCGGGGGCCAGGGAGGCCATGCCGGCCGTCCAGGTGCCGTCCGCGGCCATCGTGGGGTGGATGTGCTGGAAGCCGGTCAGGTCGGAGCGGATGGCGTAGAAGTGCATCCGCTTGGTCTGGTCGAGGGCGAAGCTGGTGACCGGCTTGTCCCCCGTGCCGGTGACCGTGAACCGGTACGCGGCCTGCTTGCCGGAGGGCAGCGTCGCGTCCTTCGAGATGAGCTGGTAGCCGTCCTGAGTGTCGGACAGCCCGTTCCCGTCAGCCATGGGGTCCATGCCCGGCATGTCACCCATCGAGGGTGACGGGCTCTGCGACGACGACGCGGCGGGCTTGGTGCCGTGGTCCATTCCGGGCATGGACGAGGAGTCGCCCGAGGAGCCGCAGGCGGCCAGAGTCAGCGCGAGAGCGGCGGCCGTACCGGCCACAGCGACAGCGCGGCGGCGCACGGTGAAACGAGACGAAGCGAACATCGAATGGTGGTCTTTCCGGGTGGGCGCACCACACCGGTGGCGCGCGGAAACGAACAGGACACGGGGCCGAACCGGCCGTTACCGAAGTTCGGCGTCGCGTCTGTCACGTCCGCGCGATGCACACCTGGAGCAGGAGATCTCGTCCGCCGGACGGCGGCCCCCGCCACCCCATCCGGCCAACAGCCGCCCGAAGTCCCGCGGGCGTCCAGAAGGCCGGCACCGCGACAGCGGCCACAGCGAGCAGGCTCGGCGCCGGCAGCGGGATCCGCTTGGACGCCGGCGTCGACACGCACAGCACCCCGGACATCCCCGAAGCAACCACGTGGCGCACGCTCAGGCCTGGCCGATGCGCGTCCGGCGCATGGGCCATGGTCGCCGCGGCGATGTCATGGCCGCCAGGCATCGGCGAGGACATCGCCGGCATCGCCCCGTGGCAGCCACCGGCGGCGGTAGCCGGAGCGCCATGCATGAGGAACAGGCCGAACAGGACCGCGCACACCGCCAGCAGCCGGGTCACGCCCCGGTTGCCTGCCTGTCCGCTGCCCACAGCCGTTCCCCTTCCTTGCGCGCTGTCCGCGTACCGTCATGCTCGACAATACCCGGGCAGGGTATCTCGCGCCCGACTCCTTCGCCTCCAGGGTCCAGCCCGGGCTGTCGGCAAAGGCGCAATGCGTGCCGAACTCGACCGCCACCAGATCCCCGACCACACCCGCCGACTCATCGAGGCCCGCAAACGGCTCGACCCGCTCCACCCGACCGTCGTCTCTGGGCCTGGGCTCACATGCTCGGCTTCCGCGGCCACTTCAGCTCGAAGTCCCGCCGCTACTCCACCACCCGCGGCGAACTCCGCCAGGCCCGCGCCGACTTCCGCGCCGCACAGGAACGCGAAGCCCTCGGCCTCGAGGACCGCGAAACCGCCCGCGAAGCCCTACCCGACCAGTTCGCCCTGGAAGGAGCCGCAGCGCATCCTGCCTCGCTACGTGGACGAGTACGTCGAACGCCGCGTCCAGGAAGCCGAAGCGGGGTGGGCGGCATGAGCGGCAAGCGTGGCAACGGTGAGGGATCCATCCACCCGTACAAGAACGGCTACGCGGCCTACGTCTGGGTGACCAGCCGGACGGGAAGCGGGCCCGCAAGTACGCCTACGGCAAGTCATGCGAGGAAGTCCACGAGAAGTGGCTCCAGTTGCACGCCGACGTGAAGAAGGGGCCGGTGGCCGGCCGTCTGCCAGTGCTGCGTCCAGGGGAAGGACGCCAAGCGGGAGCCCAACCGCCGGAAGTGCTGCGCGGCCGGGGACTGCTGCGAGGCCTACCCGTCCCGACGGGTGATCCAGGGATCCCGCGACGCCCTGCGCGCCGCGCTCAGTCCTCCTCGGTCACCCGGTCACCCGGTTACCCGGTTACCGAGGAGGAGATCACCAAAAACGTCGCCTCCCTGGTGAAGGTGCCCAAACCTCGTCGTCGTCGGATCAAGCCGTGGTCCGTTGCCGAGGCGGGCCGGTTCCTCGCCGATGCGTCTGCCCGCGATGACCACCTCTTCGCGGCCTGGGTGC
Source organism: Streptomyces sp. NBC_00659 (assembly GCF_036226925.1). Taxonomy (NCBI): domain Bacteria; kingdom Bacillati; phylum Actinomycetota; class Actinomycetes; order Kitasatosporales; family Streptomycetaceae; genus Streptomyces; species Streptomyces sp. NBC_00659. Next base: position 4,800,099 of record NZ_CP109031.1, read on the forward strand.
TCGTGCTGTCCCTCGGCCTACGCCGTGGTGAGGTGCTCGGCCCGACCTGGAAGTCCGTCGACTTCGAGAGGGCTGAGCCGTACGTGGATCACCAGATCCAGCGGGCCGGTCGGCAGATCCTGCACCGCGAGACGAGGACCGAGGACTCCGACGACTTCCTGCCGCTGCCCGTGCTCTGCCTCAAGGCGCTGCGGATGCGTCATGCCCAGCAGACCGGCGACCGGAAAGCTGCCGGGGAGCTCTGGGAGCTCTGGCAGGACAGCCACGGCCTGATCTTCACCACGAAGTACGGAACCCCGATCGAGCCGGGCAACCTGACCCGCATGTTCGCGCTGCGGGCTCGCCGCGCCGGCCTCCGGATGATCCCGCTGCGGAACACCCGGCACACGTGCAACTCGCTCCTGGTCGCGCTCAAGGTGCATCCGAAGGTGGCTCAGCGCATTCTGCGGCACTCACAGATCGCCACGACGATGGAGGTCTACGCCGAGGCGAGCGAGGAAGAAATGCGCTCGGCGATCGGCAAGCTGTCCGATGCCATGGGCGGTACGGGCCAGGACGGTTGCTGTACTTCGCTGCTGTACGGCGCGGAAACGCAAGAGGCCCCGGATCTCTCCGGGGCCTCTTACCTGTGTGCACTCGGCAGGATTCGAACCTGCAACCTTCTGATCCGTAGTCAGATGCTCTATCCGTTAAGCTACGAGTGCTTGTTCTGTTTTTGTTCTTGTCTTCGCTCCCCGGGCTTTTGCCCCGCTCGCGGCGACAGGAAGAACATTACATGACTGCCGCCGCCATGTGAAATCCGTTTGCCTCACCCCTTGTGAGCTGGGCAAACGTGCTTCTGGGCGCTTGTGGGCGTCCCGGACGCCGGCGCGTTCGGCGGCCCTCGTGGACCCCTGGAACGCCGAAACCCCGGTCCAGTGGACCGGGGTTTCGGATCTTCGCGCGGAGGCGGAGGGATTTGAACCCTCGATGGGATGTAAGTCCCAAACCGCATTAGCAGTGCGGCGCCATAGACCGGACTAGGCGACGCCTCCCGCACAACCCCTCACGCGAGCGCGAGTGGTGCGTGCAGATGATGACACAGTCGAGGACCGCGTCACCAATCGCCCCCCACGGTACTAGGGAGATACGCCGCACTGCAAAGCCCCCACGAGCACGCAACCGGGTGGGTCTCCTCGCGTTAGGCAGGACATGTTGCGCCGACTGCTCCTCACCGCCGCCGTGTCAGCCGCCACCGCCCTCTCCTGGGCGCCCGGCGCCACCGCCGGCACCCCCTCCGACGCCCCTGGGGTGTCCCCCCTACCCGTCGCGTCCTCCGCCGGGCCCGCCACCGTGTTCACCGGCGGACCGTCGTCGCTGTTCCCCGGCGGGGTCCCGGCTCCGGCCCGGGACGTCGCCGCGTACGGCCTCGCCCTGCCGGCCCTCATGCCCCCGCCGGCCCGTCCGGACGACTCCGCCGACCGGCTGACCGTGACCGTCGGCGGCGTGGGCGGCGGCGCCGACGGGACGTTCGAGCTGGAGTGCCACCCCGCCGGCGGCACCCATCCGCACGCGGCGGAGGCCTGCGACCGGCTGGACCGGATGACCACCTGGGGCAAGGACACCTTCGCCCCGGTGCCGCCGGACGCCCTGTGCACGATGGTCTACGGGGGTCCGGCCACCGCTCATGTCACGGGAACCTGGGCGGGGCGCCCCGTCGACGCGCGCTACGACCGCTCGAACGGGTGCGAGATCTCGCGCTGGAACGCCCTCGCGCCCGTCCTGCCCGGCGCCCGCGCATAGCGCGGAGGAGACGAGGACACGGCGAAGTCACAGTGATCTCACGGTGCTCTCACGGTTCCGTACGGTGAAATGCGTGGTCACAGGTTCTACGCCGGTTCTGCGTCTCATATGTGTGCGACCTCCCTCTCATCCGGCATCGCGAGCGCAACCTCTGCCCGTAGACTCCCTCGCGTGACACGCTGCGGGCCGGTTGGCAAGATGGCATCCGCGGTCGGCAAGGTGCGGTAACAGGGAGGAAGCGTCTCGTGAGCAGCAGGCCATCCCGAGGCGCTGCTCGCCTCGCAGCCATACTGGACGCGCTGCCCGATGCGCTGGTCCTGGTCAACGCCAACGGGACCGTCGTCAACGCCAATACGATCGCCCTGGAGGCCTTCGAGACCCCGGGCACCGCTCTGGTGGGCCGCGGGCTGCTCGATCTGCTTCCCGAGTTCGACTCCCGGCTGATCCCCGGCTCCATGCGGCGCCCCGACTCGACCGACGAGCGCGGGCGCACCAAGCCGACCCGGATGATCGCGCGGCGGACCGACGGCTCGGAGTTCCCGGTCGAGGTCACCAGCGCGAATCTGGAGAGCGGCCAGCAGGCCTACGACAACTACGGCCCCACCCCCGACGAGCTGCTGATGCTCGTCGTACGCGATCTTTCGGGCACCGTCGACACCGAGGCCGAGCTCGCGCGTTCGCAGCGCCAGACCGAGATGATCCTGCGCGCGGCGGCCGAGGGTGTCGTCGGGACGGACACCGAGGGGCGGGTCGTTCTCGTCAACCCCGCCGCCGCCCAGATCCTCGGATACCGGGCCAGCGACCTCGGCGGCAAGGACCTGCACGAACTGATCCTGCACTCGCGGGCGGACGGCGAGGCCTTCCCCTTCGAGGAGTCACCGCTCGCCGACACGCTGCGCTCCGGGCGCAAGCACCGGGTGCGCGGGCAGGTGCTGTGGTCGAAGTCCGGGGACAAGGTCCCGGTCGACCTGACGACCTCTCCGGTGCGCGACGGGGACCAGCTCGTCGGTGCCGTCATGACCTTCACCGACCGGCGCCCGTACGACACCCTGGTCGAGGAGAAGGAAACCGCCGCCACCCGGCACGCCGAGGAGCTGGAACAGCTCGGCGAGGAGCACACCGCCGAGCTGGCGAAGCTGCGTGAGCGGCACACCGCCGAACTCACCGAGCTGACCGAGGGCCACGAGGAGGAACTCGCCGCCGGCGAAGAACGGTACGCGTCGCTCGGCGAGCGGGAGAAGGACCGCTACGAGGCGCTGGCCGCCCGGCACGAGCAGCTGCTCGCCGTCCTCGGCCACTCCCTGCGCGGCCCCCTCGACCAACTGCGCGGCGAACTCGCCAAGCTCGCCGCCGACGACGCGGGGCAGCTGTGGCCGGAGGCCAACCAGGTGCTCCACCACCTCGCGGCCGGCTACTCGCGGATCACGACGCTCGTCGACAACGTCCTCGGCTACCAGCGGCTGGACGCGGGCATCGAGACGATCTTCCGTACGAACGTGATGCTGGACGCCGTGGTCGCGGCCGGTATCGAGGGTGCCGTCGATCTGATCGGGCCCGGACGCGTGCAGTTCGCCGTGCACGCGCCGCCCATCGAGGCCGAGGTCGACCCGCAGCGTCTCGCGCGCGCCCTCGCCCACCTCGTCGCGGACGTCGCGGGCGTCGACGCGACCGGCAACGCGCCGGTGTCGGCGGGCGGTTACATGGACAACACGGTCGTCGTGGCGGCGGCGCAGCGCGGCGAGGTCGTCCGTATCGAGGTACGCGGGCCGTACGCCGGGGGAGACCCGGTGCACGAGCCGATCGTGCGCGGGATCGTGCGCGCGCACGGCGGTGTGCTCCAGACGCACGAGGTGCCCGGCATGAGCGGCAGCGCCTACGTCCTGGAGGTGCCCATCGGCGGCGGGGCGGGCGCGGTTCCGCCCGGCACCGGTGTGGCGGTCGGCGCCGAGCTCGCCCTTCCCGAGCAGGCCCCGCAGCAGAGCGGTGGCCGGCGGCGGGCCCGGCGGTCCTCCACGGACGCCTTCCTGGAGAGCGAGGAGTCGGGGGAAACCGGACCGCAGGCCGTCGAGGCGACCGGCGCGACCGCTCCCACCGGGCGCCGTCGCCGCCGTGCGGCGGAGGAGCAGGCGGCGGGCGAGCCGGCGGTTCTCGGGCAGGAGCAGCCGGGCGACGGCACCGAGGACACCTCCGGCGGCACCGGACGACGCCGCGGCCGGCCCAGCTCCGTCGAGGGCACGGGCGACGCCCCGGCCGAGGGCGCGCCCGCCGGGGTGTCCGAGGGCGCGGTCGTGATGGCGGGCGAGCACGGCTCGGGCACCGCGGCCGTGGGATCCGGGCTGGGCGGGACGGTGCCTCCGCAGGGGGTGCCGGTACCGGTGCCCTCCGGACGGCGCGCACGCCGGGACGGTGAGCAGAACGCGCTGCCGGCGGCGCCCGTCGCGACGGCTCCGGACGGCGGTCCCGACGACGGCGCCGACGACGACGGCACCGTCGACGAGGCGGGCCGGCCGACCGGGCGGCGCCGCCGTGCGCTGGCCGCGGCGGCCGAGCGTGCCGCCGCGCAGGAGACGGGCGCCCGTGCGGTGTTCGCGCTGCCGCCGGCCGAGGCGGACCGTTCGCCGGAGTACGTACGGGCCGAGGCCCAGGCGCAGGCCGCGCAGGTTCAGGCCGCCGAGGCCCAGGCCGCCCAGGTCCAGGCGGCGCGGGCGCAGGTGGCCCAGACCGCACAGGATCAGGTGCAGGCCCAGGTCGCGCTGGCCCAGCAGTCCGACGGCCGCCACGACGCGATGCGGCACGACCCCGACGACGATCACACCCCGCCGCAGCCGCACCCGGTCTCCGCCCCGACGGGCCGCCGCCGTGCCCGTCAGATCGCGGAACCGGCTCCCGAAGCGATGCCCGGGGCACCCGCGCAGGCGGTCCCGGCGCAGGGGCTTCCCGGACAGCCGGTGCCCGCGCTCGGGCAGTCGGTCCCGGCACAGGGACTTCCCGCTCAGGGCGTCCCGGTCCCCGCCACCGCCGGACGGCCGGTTCCCCCCGGCCTGCCCGCCGTCGCCGCGCAGCCGGGTTCCGCCCCGGCGGCCGCGATGCCGGGTGCCGCGCCCGCTCCGGTGGCCCAGCCCTGGCCCGACGCGAACAACACCACCGGTGCCGGTGCGCAGCCCGCGCTCCCGGCGGCGGCCCCGGCGGCTCCCGCCCCGCTCCCCCCGGAGCGCCCGGCCGCGCGGGTCGCCCAGCCGCTGCCCGCCGAGGCGACGCCCGCGTCCGCCCCGGCCGACCCCAACTCGGCGCAGAGCCGTGCCATAAGCGTGCGCACGCTCGGCCAGGGCGTTCCGTTCGCCCGTCAGGTCGCGGCGGCCCAGCCGGGCGGCGGCGTCCAGGCCCCGACTCCCCCGCACGGGACGAACAGCGGGGGCCGCCGCCGCAAGCTCGGTACGCCGCCCGAGCCCGCCGCCGAACGCCCGGAGACGGCCGCGCGCGCTCTTCCGCAGGCCGGACCCCGGCGGCCCGGCACCACCGAGGGCGCCGGGCGGTCCTACGCCATAGGAGCGCCGGACGAGAACGCCGCCGAGGGCCCCGAGCCTCTCGACGGTCCCGGCGGTGCCGTCGAGGTCGCCGACCAGCCGCAGCCGCGCCCCGTGGACGACGAACTGCCCCCGGAGCCGCTGGACAACCCGCGGCGGCTGCTCGTGTGGCCGGCGCCCGACGCCGGCACCCAGCAGGCACTGACCGACCGCGGCTACCGGCCGGTCATCGTGAACTCGCGCGAGGAGGTCGACGCGCAGATCGCCGCGTTCCCCGCCGCGCTGTTCGTCGACCCGCTGACCGGACCGATCACCCGCACGGCGCTCCAGTCACTGCGCCAGGCCGCCGTCGCGGCCGAGGTCCCCGTCCTGGTGACGGCCGGACTCGGACAGGCGACGCGCGAGGCGGCGTACGGCGCCGACCCCGCCGTACTCCTGAAGGCGCTGGCACCGCGCGATTCCGAGCAGCACCCGCCGCGGGTCCTGCTCATCGAGGAGCACGCGGAGATCGCGCTCGCGCTGACGGCGACGCTGGAGCGGCGCGGGATGCAGGTCGCGCGCGCCTCGACGGACGAGGACGCCGTCACCCTGGCCGCGCAGATGCGGCCGAACCTCGTGGTGATGGACCTGATGCAGGTACGGCGCCGACGGGCCGGAATCGTCGACTGGCTGCGTGCGAACGGGCAGTTGAACCGCACGCCGCTCGTCGTCTACACCGCCGCCGTCGACGCGTCCGAACTGCCGCGGCTGGCCGCGGGGGAGTCGGTGCTGTTCCTCGCCGAGCGCTCGACGAGCGACGAGGTCCAGGACCGGATCGTCGACCTCCTGGCCCGCATCGGTACCAACTAGTGCCGCGACAGGCAACGTTTGCCCCGTCGCGGCACTAGACCCGTACGACCGCGCCGTGGGGCCCCGCGCCGTACGACCGTGAGACACGCACAGGCCGGGCGGGGAGCCTCAGGGCTCTCCGCCCGGCCTGTGTGTTCAGGTCAGGTCGTCCGGGTCAGAGCTTGGTCACGTCCAGGCTGCCCTCGGCGTACCTCTTGCGGATCACCTTCTTGTCGAACTTGCCGACGCTCGTCTTCGGGACCGCCTCGACGATCGACCAGCGCTCGGGGAGCTGCCACCTGGCGATCTTGCCCTCGTCGGCGAGGAAGGCGCGCAGCGTCTCGAAGTCGGCGGCGGAGCCCTCCCTCAGGACGACGGTGGCCAGCGGCCGCTCGCCCCACTTCTCGTCGGGGACGGCCACGACCGCGGCCTCGGTCACGTCCGGGTGGGACATGAGGGCGTTCTCCAGGTCGACCGAGGAGATCCACTCGCCGCCCGACTTGATGACGTCCTTGGCGCGGTCGGTGAGGGTCAGGAAGCCGTCGGCACTGATCGTGCCGACGTCACCGGTCTTGAGCCAGCCGTCCTCGCTGAACTTGTCGGCGGGGCGCAGCGGTTCGGCGCCGTCGCCGCCGTAGTAGGCACCGGCGATCCACGGGCCGCGGACCTCCAGCTCCCCGGCGGACTCGCCGTCCCAGGGAAGCCGTTCGCCGCCGGGGCCGGTGAGGCGGGCCTCGACGCCCGCCGGGAAACGGCCCTGGGTGAGGCGGTACGCGAACTCCTCGTCCGTGCCCTCGGCGTGGGCCGGCGGGCGGGCGATGGTACCGAGGGGCGAGGTCTCGGTCATGCCCCAGGCGTGGCAGACACGCATGCCCAGATCGTCGAAGGCGGTCATGAGCGAGGGCGGGCAGGCCGAGCCGCCGATCGTCACCTGGGTGAGGGAGGAGACGTCACGGGGCTTGGCGGTCAGTTCGGCGAGCAGGCCCTGCCAGATGGTCGGGACGGCGGCGGCGTGCGTCGGCCGCTCGCTCTCGATCATCTCGGCGAGCGGCGCGGGCTGGAGGAAACGGTCCGGCATCAGCATGTTGATGCCGGACATGAAGGTCGCGTGCGGCAGACCCCAGGCGTTGACGTGGAACTGGGGGACCACGACGAGGGTGGTGTCGTGGTCGGTGAGCCCCATCGACTGGGCCATGTTCACCTGCATGGAGTGCAGGTAGATCGAACGGTGGGAGTACACGACTCCCTTGGGGTCCCCGGTGGTTCCGGAGGTGTAGCACATGGCCGCGGCCTGCCGCTCGTCGATCTCCGGCCAGTCGTAGGCCGTCGGCTTCCCGGCGAGCAGCTCCTCGTACTCGTGCACCCGCACGCTCGCCCCGTCGAGCAGCGAACGGTCACCGGGGCCCGAGACCACCACGTGCTCCACCGTCGGCAGCTGGGGGAGGAGCGGTGCGAGGAGCGGGAGCAGCGAACCGTTGGCGATGACCACGCGGTCGGCGGCGTGGTTGACGATGAAGACGAGCTGCTCGGCCGGGAGGCGGAGGTTCAGGGTGTGCAGCACGGCGCCCATGGAGGGGATCGCGTAGTACGCCTCGACGTGCTCGGCGTTGTTCCACATCAGGGTCGCGACGCGCTCGTCGCCCGTCACCCCGAGGTCGTCGCGCAGGGCGTGGGCGAGCTGGTTCGCGCGCCGGCCGGCCTCACGGAAGCTGCGGCGGTGCGGCTCGCCCTCGCCCGTCCAGGTCGTGATCTGTGAGTCTCCGTGCACCAGAGCCCCGTGCTCCAGAATGCGGGTCACAGTCAGCGGTACGTCCTGCATCGTGCTCAGCACGGCGTCCTCCCGGGGGCGACATTGCCTACGCGGTAGTAATGGGTTGCGCTGATTCTGCGCACATACCGCGTGGTATGTCACTAGGCCCAGGAATGATCGATCAGCGCAGGGCCGGCTCGGACACCGGACGGGGGCCTTCCTGGCGAACGGGGATCAGCTCAGGGTCCTCGCGCAGTTTGCCCAGCGCACGGGAGACCGCCGACTTGACCGTGCCGACGGAGACCCCGAGGACCTCCGCGGTCTGGGCCTCGCTCAGGTCCTCGTAGTAGCGCAGCACCACCATCGCCCGCTGCCGCGCCGGCAGCTTGGTGATCGCCCGCCACATCGCGTCGTGCAGCGCCTGCTGCTCGGCGGGGTCGGGGGCGGGGAGCCCCTCCGGCTCCGGCAGCTCCTCGCAGACGAACTCGTCGACCTTGCGCTTGCGCCACTGCGACGTCCGCGTGTTCAGCAGGGCGCGCCGCACATATCCGTCCAGGGCCCGGTGGTCCTCGATCCGGTCCCAGGCGACGTACGTCTTCGTCAGGGCCGTCTGCAGCAGGTCCTCCGCGTCGCTCGGGTTCGCGGTGAGCGACCGGGCGGTACGCAGCAGCACCGGCTGCCGCGCCTTCACGTACGACGAGAACGACGGGTACGAAAGGGTCCGTGCCGCCCTGGTGGCGGCGTTCGAGGCGCTCGTGCAGACGAGTGTGGTCATGCCTCCACGCTAGGTTCGCCCCCTCGTCCGGCGGATCGGCCGCAGGTCCCGAAGCCATGTCCGCCTCAGGTTGTAGAACCGGGGCCGGCCTCACCTCCTGAAGGTGGACAAGCGGGTCACCCCCTCTGAGGGTTCACCCCTGAGAGACGGCCGCCGGTCGCGCTTCCCGTCCGGTGGTGGGTCGGGGCCGTGCCGGTGCATCAGCCCGTCGCCGTCGGGTGAGGCGTGAGCGTCGGTGGCGACGGGCATCGGTACCGGCACGGCCCCTCCCGCGCGTCACCGGGTGCGGGTGATTCGTGGTGGCGGCGGTCTCAGCCGTCGGCCCCGAGGATCAGGCCCGATGTCGGAACCCCGGTCCCCGCGGTCACCAGAACACGGCCGGCGCCCGGTATCTGGTTCACGGACGTGCCCCGCAGCTGCCGTACGCCCTCCGCTATCCCGTTCATCCCGTGCAGATACGCCTCCCCGAGCTGTCCCCCGTGCGTGTTCAGGGGCAGCCTCTCCTCGGCGACGAAGTCCGCGGCCTCGCCCGGCTTGCAGAAGCCGAACTCCTCCAGCTGCATCAGCACGAACGGCGTGAAGTGGTCGTACAGGATTCCCACGTCGATGTCCGCCGGGCCCATCCCCGCCGTCCGCCACAGCTGACGGGCCACCACGCCCATCTCCGGAAGCCCGGTCAGGTCGTCCCGGTAGAAGCTGGTCATCTGTTCCTGCGCCCGGCCCGCGCCCTGGGCGGCGGCCGTGATCACCGCCGGGGACCGCGGCAGATCGCGGGCCCGCTCCACGGAGGTGACCACCAGCGCCTGGCCTCCGTCGGTCTCCTGGCAGCAGTCCAGCAGCCGCAGCGGCTCCACGATCCAGCGCGAGGCCGCGTGCTCGGCGAGTGTGATCGGTCTGCCGTGGAAGTACGCGGCCGGGTTCGTCGCCGCGTACTTCCGGTCCACCACCGCGACATGGCCGAACGCCTCGGGGGTCAGCCCGTAGGTGTGCAGATACCGCTGGGCCGCCATCGCCACCCAGGAGGCCGGGGTGAGCAGCCCGAACGGCAGGGCCCAGCCCAGCGCCGCGCCCTCCGCCGACGGCTCCCGCCGCTGCACGCCCGAACCGAACCTGCGGCCCGACCGCTCGTTGAACGCCCGGTAGCAGACCACGACCTCGGCCACGCCGGTGGCGACCGCGAGCGCCGCCTGCTGGACGGTCGCGCACGCCGCCCCGCCGCCGTAGTGGACGCGCGAGAAGAAGGACAGCTCCCCGATCCCGGCCGCCTGCGCGACGGTGATCTCCGGGCTGGTGTCCATCGTGAACGTCACCATCCCGTCCACGTCCCCCGGCGTCAGCCCCGCGTCGTCGAGCGCGGCGCGCACCGCGTCCACCGCCAGCCGCAGCTCGCTGCGCCCCGAGTCCTTGGAGAACTCGGTGGCCCCGATGCCGACGATCGCCGCCCGCCCGCCGAGGCCGTCCCGCTTGCGCACACTCATGCCCCACCGCCCGCCGGGACGGTCACCGTCACCGTGCCCATGACGTGCCGGCCGATGCCGTTGGCGCCGAGGATCCTCACCGTCGCCGTGTCACCGTCGACCTCCTCGACGGAGCCGGTCAGCACCATGGTGTCTCCCGGATGGTTGGGGGCACCCAGCCGTATCGCCACCCTGCGCAGCACGGCGGCCGGGCCGAAGTGGTCGGTCACATACCGTCCGACCAGGCCGTTGGTCGTCAGAATGTTCATGAAGATGTCCGGCGATCCCTTCGCCCGTGCCAGGTCCGCGTCGTGATGCACGTCCTGGTAGTCCCGTGAGGCGATCGCCCCGGCCACGATCAGCGTGCGGGTGATCTCGATCTCCAGCGGCGCCAGTACGTCGCCCACCCTCATGTCTCCGCCTCCCCGTTCGCTATCGACTCACCGAGCTCCTGCAGCAGTTCGCCCCCGCAGCCCAGATACGCGTCCAGCTGCCGGCCCCACAGGAAGTGCCGGTGCACGGGGTGCGCGAGGTCGGCGCCCGCCCCGCCGTGCAGATGCTGGCCCGTGTGCACCACCCGCCGGCCCGCCTCGGAGGCCCACCAGGCGGCCGTGAGCGCGTGCGTCGCGTACGGCAGCCCCTCGTCGCGCCGCCATGCCGCCTCGTACGCCGTCACCCGGATCGCCTCGGTGTCCATGTGCGCGTCGGCGGCGCGCAGTTGGACTCCCTGGCGGGCGGCGAGCGGCTGCCCGAACTGCTCGCGCGTGTTCGTGTGCTCCACCGCCCGCGCCAGCGAACCCGCGCACACCCCGGCCTGGAGCCCGGCGAAGGCGGTACGGGCCGTGGCCAGCACGTCGTCGTACGCGCCCGTGGAGCCCAGCGCCTCCCCCGGCGCCCCGTCCAGCGTCAGCCGCCCCGCCGACCAGGGCGCCGTCAGTTCGACCGGCTCGCTCGCCTCGGCCTCCGCGGTGCGGACCAGCCAGAGCCGGCGCCGGTCGTCGGCGACGAGGACATGGGTGGCGTCGCGCAGCCACGGCACGGTGGGAAGGACGCCGGTCAGCTTCCCGGACGTGGAGAGGGACGAGGAGGCCGGCGAGGCGGCGGACAGCATGCCCGCGCCCGATATCGCCCCGGCCACCACCACCGTCCCGTCGGCGATGCCCGGCAGTAGCCGCTCGCGCTGCTCCGGCGAACCGTGTGCCGTCACCGCGAGCAGTCCGTACACACAGCTCGCGGCGAACGGCACCTGCGCCGTGGTGCGCCCCTGCTCCTCCAGCAGCAGGACGAGCCCGAGGAGCCCGGTGTCCGCGACCGCCCCCACCAGCCCGGCGGCGCACAGCTCCTTCCACAGTCCGGCGTCGCTGCCCGTCCCGGCCGCGGCGAGCCGTTCGTGGGTGGAGTGGTCGCCGAAGATCCGCGCGGCCAGGTCCGCGGCCGCGGCCTGCTCCTCGGTGGGGGTGAAGTCCATGTCAGCTCCCCTCGCCCGAGCGGTCTACGGAGGCGGCGGCCCGGAAGACCGGTAGCTCCACGTCCGCGTCGTAGCGCCGGAATGCGAGCCGCACCGGCATCCCGATCCGCACCTCGTCGTACGGCACGTCCACCACGTTGCTCACGATCCGCACGCCCTCGGCGAGCTCGACCAGAGCGACGGCGTAGGGAGGGTCGAAGGCCGGGAACGGCGGATGGTGCATGACGACGTACGAGTACACGGTCCCCTCGCCGCCCGACTCGACCGTGTCCCAGTCCGGGCAGCCGCACGCCCCGCACCCCGGCAGCCACGGGAATCTCAGCGTCCCGCAGGCCGTGCAGCGCTGGATCAGGAGCCGATGCCGCCCGACGCCCTCCCAGAAACCGGCGTTGTCCCGGTTGATCACCGGCCGCGGACGCCTGCTCTTCGGCTCGGCGCTCTTCGTCCGCGCGCTGCCCGATGAGCCCGGAGCCGTCTCCGTACTCTTCGGACTCCGGTGCGCCGGAGCGTACTTGAGGATGCGGAACCTGTGCGTCCCGGCGAGCTCGCCGCCCGCCCGGATGTCCATCCGCGTGGTGACGAAGTACCCGGTACCCAGCTTGGTCGTCTTGCGCCCGGACACCGACTCGATCATCGAGTCGAAGGTGATCTCGTCCCCGGGGCGCAACGGATGCAGATACTCCTGTTCGCAGTCGGTGGCGACCACCGAGGTGTATCCGGCGCCGTCGAGCAGGCCGAACAGCTCGTCGTAGGTGCCGGAGCGGCCGGGGCGGTCGGCGTGCCCGGAGAGGCCGCTCATCGTCCACGCCTGGAGCATGGTGGGCGGGGCCACCGCGTCCGGCCCCTCGTAGGCCGGGTTGGTGTCGCCCATGGCCTCGCACCAGTGCCGGATCATCGGCGCGTTGACCAGGTCCCGGCCGACACCCCCGACGGTGGCCGCGCGCCCTTGGTACTTCTTCAGACGCTCCGACAACTCGTCCCCGGCACCCGCCGAACCATCGGGCCCGCCCCCCTTCCGCACCACGCCAGACCCGGCCCCCTTCCGCACCACACCGCCGGGCCCCGCCCCCTCCCGCACCGCGCCACCGGGCGCGAGGTCGTCGTCACGCGCTGCGGAGCGCTCCCCGCCCGCCCCCCGGCCGCTCACCGCCGCCCCCGCCTCATGCCGAGCCGCATCGTCGCGACGATCTCCCGCTGCACCTCGCTCACCCCGCCCCCGAACGTGTTGATCTGCGCCGCCCTGTTCATCCGCTCCAGTTCGCCGCCCCCGAACGCCCCCGGCGAACCGGAGCGGACCAGCGCCCCGGGTCCCACGATGTGCTGGCACATCCGGTACACCGCGACCGCGGACTCGGTTCCCATGACCTTCACGCCGCTCGCGTCCCCGGGCGCCGGACCGCCGGCTCCCACATCCCCCACCAGACGCCAGTTGAGCAGGCGGGACGCCGCGAGCCGCGCGTGCACCTCGGCGAGCTGGGAACGCACCCACGGCTCGTCGGCCGCGCGCCGCCCGCTCACCGGATCAGGGGTACGGGCCGCTTCCAGCGCGGCCGCGTAGAAGTCCTCGGCCTGCATGCCGATCGCGGCGAGGGCGACCCGCTCGTGGTTGAGCTGGCTGGTGATGAGCCCCCAGCCGGCGTTCTCCTCGCCGACCAGGTTCCCGGCCGGGACGCGGATCCCGTCGTAGTAGGTCGCCGTGGTGGTCTGGCCGCCCACGGTCTCGATCGGTGTCCACGAGAAGCCGGGGGCGCCGGTCGGGACGAGCAGGATCGAGATGCCACGGTGCCGGGGCGCGTCCGGGTCGGTCCGGCAGGCGAGCCAGATCCAGTCGGCGTTCTGGGCGTTGGACGTGAAGATCTTCTGGCCCTCGATCCGCCAGAACCCTCCCTCGGCGCCGGTCTCTCCGGTCTCTCCGGTCTCCCGGACGGCGCGGGTGCGCAGCGAGGCGAGGTCCGTGCCGGCCGACGGTTCCGAGTACCCGATGGCGAAGACGAGGTCGCCCTTCAGGATGCGCGGCAGGAAGTACTCCTTCTGCTCCTCGCTGCCGTACTTCATGAGGGTCGGTCCGACGGTGTTCAGCGTGACCATCGAGACGGGAGCGCCGGCCCGGTAGGCCTCGTCGAAGAAGACGAACTGCTCGTCCGCCCCGCGCCCCTGCCCGCCGTACTCGATCGGCCAGCCGAGCCCGAGCAGGCCGTCGGCTCCGATGCGGCGCAGCAGCGCCCGCTGCCGGGCGGGGTCGTCGGCGGGCGGCGGTCCGTCCGGCATCAGATCCCGGAAGTACGTGCGGAGCTCGGCGCGCAGCCGCTGCTGGCGCTCGGTGGGGGCGAGGTGCACGGCGGCGGCCCTCCCGGACCTCGTACGAACAAGGTTTTCTGACTGTCCGTCAGATGCCGTTGCCTGTCAAGGTCACGGGCCCCGGCCCGGAAGAGCCGCACACCGCCGGGCCGGGGCACTCCCGTGACACCCCCGGACACGTCTGCGCGACGGCACCGAAGCACCGTCGCGCAGACGTCGTGACCCCCCCCCACCCCCCAGTGCCCCACCCTCAGAGCCCCCCAGAGCCCCCCCCCCCCGGAGAAGCCCCCCGGCCGACGGAAACCGATCGGCCCCCGCCCGTCAGAGCCAGACGAAGTTGACCAGGACGTTCGAGTTGCCCTGGTTGAGGGCCGTGAACGCGGAGCCGTTCACTTGGGCGGTATCGCTCTGATTCGAGGCTCCGGAGCCGACCGCCTGTTGTTGGGTGCCCGATGAGTTGCCGCTGTTGTCGCGTCCGGCCCCGCTGCCGCCGGCGGTCGCCACTCCGGCATTCGACCCGGTGTCCGCGATGGAGCCGTTGTCGGCCGCCGCGACCCCGGAGAAGAGGGCGGCGGTCAGCGGCAGGGCCGCGACGGCGGCGAGAACGCGAGCGGTACGGATGCTTGCCATGCGAGTTCCTCCAGAAGCGGTCGTACGCACCGGCGATGGGCCGGGGAGTACGGGAAATATGGCTTGTTCCAGGGCGGTTGGCCGACCGCCTCGGTGTTGTCCACGACGTCGCGAGTCCAGAGTTGCCCAGCGCATCCCCGGCGAACCACACCGGAAGCCGCGATTCCCCCTCAAGCGTGATGACATGTCGATAAACCCCCTTCACGCCCACAAAGGGCCAGCTCAGACCCTTGCCGTCCGTTGAACCCAAGCCCCGCAGCAGCGGAAGCGTTCCGGCACCTTTTCGGCCGATCTCGCCCTTCACCCGCCCGGCTCCCCCGCGAGCCCGGAGACCCCTTCCCTTTCTCGAACACTCGTACGATTATGGAGTCATGGCCACCATCGACCGGCGGGCCACCACTCTGGCCCTGGCCCACGCCCTGTCCGCAGCCGAGCGCGGGCTCGCGGTGATCCCGCTGTCCCGTACGAAGCTCCCGGCCCTGCGCTCCCCCCATCGCGACGACCCCGACCCCCACCCGTGCCACGGCGAATGCGGCCGCTTCGGGCACGGCGTGTACGACGCCTCGACCGAGCCCCGGCGCATCCGCGAGCTCTTCGCCGCCGCTCCCTGGGCCACCGGCTACGGCATCGCCTGCGGGCTGCACCCGCACCACCTCATCGGCGTCGACCTCGACACCAAGTCCGACACCGACTCCTCGACCGCCCTGCGCGAACTGGCCCTGCGCCATCTCTTCACGATCCCGGACACGGTCGTCGTCCTGACCCCCAGCGGCGGCCGCCATCTGTGGCTGAGCGGACCGCCGGACGTCGTCGTCCCGAACTCGGCGAGCCGGCTCGCTCCCGGCATCGACATCCGCGGCGCCGGCGGCTATCTCGTCGGCCCCGGCTCACGCACCGAACACGGCGTGTACGGGACGGCTCCCGGCACCTCCCTGCTCGCGCCCGCGCCCTGCCCGCCCGAACTCCTGCGCCTGCTCCTGCCTCCGCCCCCGGCCAGCGCCCACCACCCCGCGCACTCCACGCCCTCCGCGAGCGAACGACAGGGCCAGGGGCTGGTCCAGTTCGTCCTCGCCGCCCACGAGGGCCAGCGCAACACCCGTCTCTTCTGGGCCGCGTGCCGTGCCTACGAGAACGGCATCGGCCCCCGACTGATCGCCCCGCTCGTCCAGGCCGCCGTCCGCACGGGCCTCACCGAACGAGAGGCCCGCTCGACGATCGCCTCCGCGGCACGGATGACGGCTCCTTCGTCCCGGCGGCACTGAAGCGACGCCGTCGCCCACGTCGCCGGGTGACAGGCGACACGCGGGAACCTGCGGAGCCGGCCGGCGCCCCGCCCGGGGAGCGGCCCTCGGACCCGGAGGCGGTGCGCGACCACCGGCCGCGGTGGGCCGGTGACAGAGCTGCGGGACGATGCACACGTACGGGGTGCCGCAAACCGAGTTTCACCACACGTACGGGTGAGCGTCGGAACCTGACAGCCGGGTATGGGGTCACTGGCTTGGAGCTGCGAAGGGGCCTGGCCCGATGACGGCCCGAGTGGCGAAAACGCCCGGTGACAACGGCGTTTCCGGAAGGAAGTGATGACACGGAACACGTTTCCGGTCCTCATGAGGCAACAGCGTGTGCGTGTCTACACCGAAGCAAACGTCTCGATTGTTCAGAATGTCGGCAACTGCCCCATTTGAAACTTTGAAGTTTCGCTGCCGAGGAGCGTGGCATGCAGGTTCGCAGGTGGCTCCCAGGCCAACCCACCCATATCGGTCGACACGACTGGCCGGACGAGGGCGACGACACAACACACCTGCGGTTGCGGGCCGGCTCCATTGTGGTACTCGACCGACAGGCCTGGCGGATCCTGGAGATCAACGACTACACGGGCGACTGGTGGCCGGAGTCCTACGAGAAGGCATGGGGCGAACACGTGGAGTTGTGGTGGCACGCCAACGAACTGCGGCGGGCCAACAACCAAGCGGTCAAACCGGCCCCCGAGCGAGCCGAGTTCTACAAGCGCCCAGTGGTCCTGGTCCTGCGCAGCGAGAACTTGCCCCGATCCGCGCCGAAGCACTGGTGCGCTCCCGCCAGCCACGACTGGCAGGTCCTCCCGGAGCACTACGCCGTCTGCCGCGCCTGCGGCGAGCTGCCGCCCTGCCACCACGGGGAGTACCGCTGGGAGGGCGGTCCCCGCCGACCGGAGCAGAGCGGCGGCATCCCGCTCATGGTGCCGGAGGGCTGCTGCATGGGGTGTGCCGAGCAGATCAAGCCCCGGGGACGAACCGTGCACTTCCCGGGTCCGAACCTCTGGTACCCGGACCTGCGAGAGAACAGCGCGGTCTTCCACACCCGCACCGCCTGCGCCGATCAGGTCGACTGCTACCGCATGCAGTGGCAGGCCCAGTACAGCCCCCGCGCCTCCACGCACTCCGCCACCTTGGCGTTCCCGGGTTTCGAACACTTCCTGCTGCCCCGGACGCGTCGCGCGCCGGACCTGATCCCACACGTCCAGCAGGTCTCCCACGGCCCGTACGTCGCACAGTCCTCACCGGTTCTGCCGTCCCGGCCGGAAGCGGAGGCTCATGCCTCCCCGGTCAGCGGCTCCGGCACCTTCCACCCCCCGTTCGACAGGTACCGGAGGGAGCCGGAGACCGGCGCAATGCCGGCCGGCCCGTCGGCACCCGCCGTTCCTGAGCCGACGGGCAGGCCAACCCCCGTGGCTTCCGGCATGCCCACGGCGAACCCGGCCGTGCCGGTCCGGTCCGCCGCACCGGGGTCTCCTCCCCCGGCCGAGGCGCCCGCGCCCGCCGCCGCTCCGCCTCCCCATCCTGCCGAGAGCGCCGGGGCAGCCCTCCAGGCGGCGCAGGAACTGGGCCTGTCTCTGGCAGAGCGTCCGGCCTTCCACAACGCGGAGCAGGCGGCCAGGGTGATCGAGGAACTCACCGCCGCAGTCAGGAACATCGCGCTCTGCCTGAACAACCCGGCTGCCCGCGAGCACTCCTGACCCGCATACGGCGGCCGGGCGCGGGCTGCCTGTCACGGCCGCCATGATCCGGGCCGTTCTCTTCTGTTCCGTCACGGCCGTCAGGGGCCGACCCGGCACGCCCACGGGAGCGGATGACGGCTCCCCCGGCGCCCCGGCCGTGCCGGCCTCCCATCGCGGCGCCCGGCACAAGGAGCGGTGCGCTCCTTGAAGGTCCTGGGACAGGGGCCTGGGACAGGGGCCTGGGACAGAACTCGTGCCAGGCTTCGGGGCACACCACCGATCGACACCATGACGGAGCCTGATCGGCGCGGGACAAGCCTCATACGGACGGGGTGCCCCTCAGTGAGAGGCACCCCGTCCGCCAAGTACACCCATGAACTGCGGTGGGTGTGGGATTTGAACCCACGGTGACTCGCGCCACGACGGTTTTCAAGACCGTTCCCTTAGGCCGCTCGGGCAACCCACCCCGCCCCGCCCACCTGGGGCGGGAGCGGATACAGCCTACCCGGCTCCAAGCGTCTCGCGGAGGCGCGGTCCCCACCGGGTCCACCAGCCTCGAGCGGGCTCGCCGTCGTCACCGGTCCGGTGACGACGGCTGAAGCCAGGTGCCGTAACCGTGTGATCGGAGGCAAGAGCCTCCAGGGGTGGCGTCCTGGCCACCCCCATGGAGCACGAACCCACCCGTCGACGTGCGGGAACCCCTCGGCTTCGGGTTCACGAAAAGCCGCTTCCGTGAAAACTTCGCCGCCTTGCGCTCACTCGAATGCCACACATCTGAAGGAGGGGGAGCGGCGTTAGCGAAATATGGCGAAAGAAAGTTCTCTCGCTCCACCCGTCTCCGGATCGACGGCACAGGGGCCGGCCGCGGCACGTGCCGTGACAGCCGGGCGATACACCTGTACACCTGCCGCCGCGTGTACATCGCCTGACGCCTGCGGCACCCTGCACGGAGACGGCGCACGCATCGAACTGTGGGCCACCGAATCGCTCCTCGGCGATTTCCTGACGGTGCTGGACGCGGTCCAAGAGGAAATCAACCAGCGGTGGAACGGCCAGGGACGCTCCGGCCGCCACAGCCCTCACGTGACTGGGGCGAATTTCCGTGAATGACGACTATCCGAATCTCTCCTTCGCCCGGTACGGCCAGCAGCCCGCATATCCATATCCCACCGGGCCGGAGACCGGTCAGTACGGCGATCCCGTCGACGCCCTGCACGAGCAGGGCTGGGATCCGGTCGAGGAGCTCACCTACCTCCTCCAGGACGCCGCGGCGGCGGAGCAGGACGTCACCGTGCCGCCCCCGCGCAGCGAACCGGCGTACGCGGACGAGTTCACGGGCGAGTTCACGGGCGAGTTCACCGGCGACCCGATGGACAACCTGGTGCAGATCACCGCCGAGTTGCCGCCCATCCGGCGCTCAACTGCCGGGCACCGCAAGGTACGGGTCCGCAACCGCCGCAACTGGCTGCAGACCGTCAGCTTCGTGATCGCCGCGGTCGCCGCCGCCACCGTGTCGATGGTGAGCGTCTTCAGCGGCATGGTGGCCTACTCGCCGCTCCAGCGCATCGCGTCCAACGCGCAGAGCGGTACGGGACCTTGGTGGCCCCTTCTGGTCTACGGCCCTTGGGTGGTGGCCTCGCTCTCGATCCTGAGGGCCGCCCTGCACCGGCGCCGGGCCGTGCACTCGTGGTACGTCGTCCTGCTGTTCTCGTCCGTCGCGATGATGTTCTGCGTGGCCGACGCCCACCAGACGATCACCGGTGTGGCCACCGCCGTCGTACCCGCCCTGGCGTCGTTGACCTGCTTCCAGCAGCTGATCCGTCAGATCACGCTGACCCGGCCGCCCCGCCAGAGCGCGTCCCGCCACCGGCAGCGCCCCTGCCCTCCGGCGTCCGCGGAACGCGCCGGCGGCAAGAAGAGTCCGGCGGCCTCGAAGAAGCCGCGCGTCTGACGCGCCCCGGGACTCCGCCCCGGCCGGGGCGGAACGGCCCGCACGCGGAAGGGGTGTCTCCCGAGAGAGACACCCCTTGCGCACTGGAACGGACGATCAGCTGTCGCCCTCCCGGGAACCGAGGGTGACGTCGACCGTGTGGGTCTTGCCGTCGCGCGTGTACGTGAGCTTGACGGTGTCGCCGGGCTTGTGGGTCCAGATCGCGCCGATGAGGGTCGGACCGCTGTCGACCACCATGCCGTCGAGCTTGGTGATGACATCGCCGGGCTTGAGGCCCGCCTTGGCGGCCGGACCGCCGGACTCGACCGCCGAGGCGCCGCTCGCGCCCTGCTCGGTGATCTTCGCGCCGCCCGTGCCCTCCTCCAGGGAGACGGACGCGCCGATCTTCGCGTACACCGGCTTGCCCGACTGGATCAGCTGCTGGGCCACGTACTTGGCCTGGTTGACCGGGATCGCGAAGCCCAGGCCGATGGAGCCGGACTGGCCGGAACCGCCGAGACCGCCGCTGCTCGACGACTGGATCGCCGAGTTGATGCCGATCACCGCGCCCGAGGCGTCGAGCAGGGGGCCGCCGGAGTTGCCCGGGTTGATCGAGGCATCCGTCTGGAGGGCGCTCATGTAGGAGGACTTGCTGCTGGCGCTGCCGTCACTGGAGGCGACCGGACGGTTCTTGGCGCTGATGATGCCCGTGGTCACCGTGTTGGAGAGACCGAAGGGCGCGCCGATCGCGATCGTGGAGTCGCCGACGGCCACCTTGTCGGAGTCGCCGAGGACGAGCGGCTTCAGGTCCGAGGGCGCGTTCTTCAGCTTGATGACCGCGACGTCGTACCCCTGCGCGTGGCCGACCACCTCGGCGTCGTACTTCTTGCCGCTCGGGAAGGTGGCGGTGAGCTTGCCGCCGTCGACCGCGTCCGCCACGACGTGGTTGTTGGTCAGGATGTGACCCTGCTTGTCGAAGACGAAGCCCGTACCGGTGCCGCCCTCGCCGTTGGTGCTCTGGGCCTCGATGGTGACGGTGCTCGGCAGCGCGCCTGCGGCCACGTTCGCGACGGTGCCCGAGGCGCGCTTGACCTCACCGCTGCTGCTCGGGGCGGAGACCGTCGTCGAGTCGGTGGAGTTGTCGTCGTTCTTGGCCAGCGAGTAGCCGATGCCGCCGCCGACACCGCCGGCGACCAACGCGGCCACCAGAACCGCGGCGACCAGACCGCCGCGCCCGTTCCTCGGCTTCGGCGCGGGCTGCTGGTAGGAGGAACCCCAGCCGTCGGCACCCGAGCCGCCGCCGTCGGCGTACGAAGGTGTGGCGGGCGGCGGAGGCGGCCAGCCCGCTTCGGGGGCGGACCCCTGGGTCGGAGCCTGCCCGTAAGGGTCGGCCCCCTGCCCGGCTCCGTCCGACGCGTACGCCGGCATGCCCACGGGCGCCGACTCGTGCTCCGGTGCGCCGGGCACCGCGGGGATCGGAGCGGTCGGCGCGCCCCCCGCGTACGAGGCGCCCTGCGCGGAAGCAGCGGGAGTTTCCACCGGCACGGGAGGTGCGGACGGGGCCGGGGGTACTGCGTTGCCCTCGTTCTCGGTGCTCACAGCTCTTCTCCTCGATCCACGGCTGTTGTTCTCGGTCGCACTCGGTCACGCCCACTCACACTTGTCGATGGCCCGGCGCGATTCAGCTGTGCATGTGCTTTTGTACGCCGTCAGCTTTTCCCACAGGGCGTCAGGGCACCATAAGCGGTGGCTGTGCGTCCGAGGCCATCCTTTATAACGGACTTTTATTACCAAAAGGAATGTATTGCGACATATCTCACCTCACACTCGCCCGGCGACGGTGGCACCATGACGCCGTGACCCTCGCACGACAGCACCCGATCCAGGTCGTCGCCCACCGCGGAGCCTCCGAAGAGGCACCCGAGCACACGTTGGCCGCGTACAAGAAGGCGATCGAGGACGGTGCGGACGCCCTCGAGTGCGATGTAAGGCTGACCGCCGACGGCCATCTCGTCTGTGTCCACGACCGCCGCGTGAACCGGACGTCCAACGGCCGCGGAGCCGTCTCCGCCCTGGAGCTCGCCGAACTCACCGCGCTGGACTTCGGCTCCTGGAAGAACCGCGACGAGTCGCCCGACTGGGAACACACTCCCGGGAGCCTGACGGACACCTCCGTCCTCACCCTGGAGCGACTGCTCGAACTCGTCGCCGACGCCGGCCGCCGCGTGGAGCTGGCCATCGAGACCAAGCACCCGACCCGCTGGGCGGGCCAGGTCGAGGAGCGGCTGCTCCAGCTGCTGAAGCGCTTCGGCCTGGACGCCCCCGCCTCCCCGGCCGAGTCCGCGGTGCGCGTCATGAGCTTCTCGGCGCGCTCGCTGCACCGCGTCCGGGCCGCGTCCCCGGCCTTGCCGACGGTCTATCTGCTCCAGTTCGTCTCACCCCGGCTGCGGGACGGACGACTGCCCGCCGGTGTCCGGATCGCAGGCCCCTCGATGCGGATCGTCCGCAGTCACCCGGGGTACATCGAGCGGCTGAAACGCGCCGGTCACCAGGTGCACGTCTGGACCGTGAACGAACCCGAGGACGTCGATCTCTGCGTTGAGCTGGGCATCGACGCCATCATCACCAACCGCCCCCGCGCGGTGCTCCGCCAACTGGGCCGCTGACCTGGCCCTGCCCGAGGCGGGCGGCCCCCGGAAAACGCCATGGCCACCCCCCGGAAACCATCGAGAATCGGCCAGCCGGTCACAGGGAGTGCACCGGCGCGTTCGTTCCGCATTCGATCGTTACGAGTGCGTCAGCAGACGTCGATTGGCCGGTTTCCGGTCCAGCCCAAAGGGGCATCCACACCGTGGCGTGGGGTGAAGGAGGTCTCGGGGGTGGCGTTGGTGGTGGCACAGGAGGTGCCCACGTCGTCGAGCATGGCCGTGCCCCACGGCCCTGCGGGCGTGGGGGAAGCAAGACACCGGATGCGCGATCAACTGCGTTCGGGGGGCCTGGCGGAAACGGTCATCGACGATGCCGTACTGATCCTTTCCGAATTGCTCAGCAACGCGTGCCGACATGGCAGGCCCCTGGGCGACGACCTGGCCGGCGACGGCAACGTGCGCGCGGCCTGGCGTGTCGACCCTGCAGGACGGCTGACGGTCGAGGTGACGGACGGCGGCGGCCCGACCCGCCCGGTGCCCGCGACCCCGTCGGTCACCGCCCGGGGCGGCCGCGGGCTGAACATCATCACGGCGCTGGCCAAGGACTGGGGTGTCCGGGACGACATCCACGGCGAGGTCACCGTGTGGGTGGTCGTCCAGGAGGACGTGGAAACGGCGCGTCGGCACGACGACTTCGCTACGCGCGTCGCGTCACCGAGGGTGTCCGGGCTCTCCGCTCTGGACTTCGTGGACGCCTTCGACGACCTCGACTGAGCCGGACCGGGGCGCGCGGACCGGCCGCCGGACTCCGTGACGACGCGGTGCGTTGTCCACAGGATCCCGTCGGTCTCCGCGCGAACGGCTAGGCTCGCGCCAGTACGAGACGAGCCGTGATCGGGAGACACCCACGATGGCCAAGAAGCGACCCCAGACGAAGGCCAAGCAGCCGCAGTTGAAGGACGGCGGCGAGATCCCGGTCGTCGGAGCGCGCGAGCCCTGCCCCTGCGGCAGCGGCCGCCGGTACAAGGCCTGCCACGGCCGTGCCGCCGCGCACGCCGCGACCGAGCTGGTGCACCGCCCGTTCGAGGGCCTGCGGGGCGAGGGCGACTGGGTCGCGCTGCGCGAACTGGTGCCCGCCGCGACGGTCGGACTGACGCTCAAGGAGAGCCTGCCCGAGGACGTTCCCTCGGTCACCCTCGCCACGGTCCTGCCGATGGCATGGCCCGCGCTGCGCCGCGAGGACGGCTCGGTGCTGCTCGGCCTTCAGAACGACACACCGTCCGGCGACATCAGCCGCGACCTGGCCGACACCCTCCAGCGCGCGCTCGTCGCGCCGCCCGGCACCCCGGTCGAGGGACGGCGCGCCCCGGCGGACGGTCCCCGGCTCCAGGACCTGCTCGACCCCGAAGGCGCCTTCGAGCCAGTTGTGCACAGCGGCTTCGAGTTCTGGGTCCCGGACGTGGAGAACTCGACGCCCGAGGTGGCCGCCTCGCTGGAGCGCGCCAACGCCGCCGCCATCCCGACGGTGAAGCTCTCCGGGGTCGACGCCGCCTACTGGTGCGAGACGCCCGACAAGAACCACCTGCGCTGGGTCATGCCGTACGCCGAGGAGCAGCTTCTGGACGCTCTCGCGCGGCTGCACGCCGAGGGCCGCTCGAGCCTCGGGGAGGGCACCCGGCTGGTCGGTTCCTTCCGTGCGCACGGGCTCACGGTCCCGGTCTGGGACCTGCCGAGCGGTGTCACGGCGGACGACGTCGAGAAGCCGGCGGCGGAGTTCGCCGAACGCCTCGCCACCGCTCTGGCCATGGACACGCCGCTGACGGCGGACGAGCGCCGCGCACGCGGGGGGCTCACCAACCGCCAGGTGACACTCAGCTGACCCACAGCAAATCCACAGGACGGGAAACTGACCGACCGGTCAGCTGGTCAGGGCCTCGGAAGCGGGTGACTCCTGTCACAACTCCCCGTTGTGACAGGTAAATCCGTGTCCGAATAGCCGAGATCGAATTTGCGAACCGCCGATCTCTTGTTACCGTTCGAGTAGCCCGGTTGCTGGTGCATCCCCCGTCGCCAGCAACCGGGTCTTTCCATGTTCGGAATCCCGAACAATATCAATCGCCTTACCGGCGGACCGAGTTGCTTCCCGAGCGCAGCAGCAGCGGCCCCTCGGCGCTCCGCGCGAATTCCGCGACCGCCGAGTATGTCCCCGGATCGCCCGCCATGTGTTCCCTGGGCGTCTCGCACGCCCCCGGGTCGTCCTCCGCGTCCATCGCGCAGTTCATCTGCACCGTGCGGCCCCCAGGACCCATCAGAGTCAGGGCCGAGCTCAACGCCTCGCCGGTCGCGTTGCGGTAGTAGGTGCGCGCCCAGGTCTCCTCGCCCTGCGTCAGGACACAGGTCTGTGCCTCGACGCCGTCGGGCGAGGAGAGTTCGGGACCGCACCGGGCGGCGGTGGCGAGACCGAGGCCGAGCAGCGGGGGAGAGCGCCGGGGTCCGGGCGACGGCGGCCGGTCGTCCCCGGCCCCCGTCCCGCGCGCGGACGAGGAACCGTCGTCGCCCACCGGGCCGGCCGAGGCCACGGCCAGCGGCAGGGCGAGGACGAACACCACGACTCCCGCCAACGCCACCGGACGGACTCTTCGGGGGGCCGGCCCGCCGCCCGGCGGCGCCTCGGCCGGGCACCTCCCGGAACGACGCTGCATAGGCGGACGATAACGAGCGGGGGACGGCGCGCGGCTCGCCGCGCGCCGGACGCCCCTACAACTCGGGCGCGCTCACACCCGTACGAGTGAGTGCCTCGACGACGGCATCCACCACGGCCTCCACGCCGGGCACCCAGGGAGCGGCCGAACCGGGCAGGGGAGCGCGCTCCCAGCGGATCTGCCCCTGGCCCGTCTCCGACGGCGGCAGCGCGATGTAGCCGCCGTCGCCGTGGAAGCGCAGGGAGCCGGGCACGTAGTCCTTGGCGTAGAGCAGTTCGCCGAGCTGCTCCATGGAGTACGGGGCGACGAGGATCGCCCAGCGGGAGGGAGAGGCGACGACCGGGCCGAGGCGCATGCCCGTGCGGTCGAGGGCGTCCAGCGCACGGGCCGCCGCGAGGGCGGGCAGACTCACCGCGCACGGGGCGCCGCCCCCGGTGGCCAGCACGATGGAGGCCGAGGGCCGGTTGGTCCACCACCAGCGCACCATGCGCTCGTCCGTGGTGGCCGCGAGGAGGCCGGGGTCGAAGGGATGGGCGCCCGGCACCGTGCACTCCGGGTCGGGGCAGCCGCAGCGGGCACGCCCCTGCGGGTCGGCCGCCACACCCGGGAGTACGGGCCACCGCCATGCCGCCGCGAACGTCAGGGCCGCGCTGAGCATCTCAGGCCTCCCGTTGTTTCGCCTGGACAGGAGCCTGCGTCGCCTTCCGAGGATCTCGCGCATGAGCGCTCGTTCCTTTCCGTTGCACGCCTGGCAACACCGAGGATCACATCACACCATGTGTCGATCACTTCACTGTGCGTACCTGCTGGCGCATCACACCCCTGCTGGAGACAAGGGGAACCCCTCTGGGCCGAGCATGTGGCTGTGTCCGCGCCCATACCGCGTACATCCAAAGCATGGGCATGGCGTGGGGTGGCGGCGCCTGGCGTTTTACGTCCCGCGTATTCCTAGCCGCCTCCGCCACGGGAGGATGGGGCACGGTCGTCGGTGGTTAAGACGCCCGGGTCCGTCGCCAGGTTCCGGGCGGATCTCAACCACCCCTGGCCTTCACCGAGTACGTACCCATCACGACCGCTGTGACGCTCCGTCGAACGAGGCCAGTCGACCTCAATAAGCCGTTGCCCGAGTCAGTTTTAGGCCAATTTTAATTTCCCGCAAGGGTTACCGCCGGTCTCACGGACACCAGGAATCCCGGCAGGACAATGCTGGACATCCCCTCACGAGTACGTGTACATGTGGAGACACCGCTAGCGGCGCAGAACGACATGGGGGTTTGCGATGCTATTGAGCAAAACGCACCGGTCGGAAAGCCGGACGTCATGAACGCCCCTCACCTTCCGAAAGTGGCCGGAATCGATTCAACGGTTCCTTCGCCCGCACACACTGTCGCGCCGACGCCCGCTCCCACGGACGCCTCGTCGGCCGCCCCGCCGGCCGGCCCCGGAGCCGCGCTCCAGGACCGTCTCGCGGGCTGGGTCTCGGACCTCACCACGCTCCACGAACTCACCGAGCGTGTCGCCCGCACCGCGACCCTGGACGACGCGCTCCAGGAACTGCTGCGCGCAGGAGCCGCCCTCGTGGGCGCCCGGCGCGGTCTCGTCGTCATGGAACCCGGCGACGGGCTGGGCCCCGACACCACGATCGGCCTCGGCCTCGCCCGGGCCGACCTCGGCCACATCGAGACGGTGCCGCGCAGCTCCATGTCGTACGGGAAGATCCTGGACGGACTGCCGGGCGGCGAGGGCGAGATCACCCAGCCGGACCTCCTCTCGGAGGACGGGCTCGACCCGCGTCACCGCGAGGTCGCCGCCCGTCTCGGCTACGCCGCCAGTTACGCGCTGCCGCTGTCCACCGAGGCCGCCGGCCGGCTCGGGGCCGCCGTGTGGCTCTACGACGAACCCGCCGAGCCGGTGGAACGCCAGCGCCACCTCATCGGCCTCTACACCCGCCATGCCACCGAGCACCTGGCACGGCTGCTGGAGCTCGAACGCGCGCGGACGTGCGTGACGACGATGTCCGAGGAGCTGCTTCCCCCACGGCTGCCCCGGATCTCCGGCGTCCAGCTCGCCGCCCGGCACCGCACCGGCCCGCGCGGCGGCGGCGACTGGTACGACGCGCTGCCGCTGCCCGACGCCGCGCTCGGCCTCGCGGTCGGCTCCGTCACCGGCTCGGGACCCAGCGCGGTCGCCGCCATGGGCCGGCTGCGGGCTTCCCTGCGGGCCTACGCCGTCATGGAGGGCGAGGACCCGGTCGCCGTGCTCTCCGACCTCGAACTGCTGCTGCGGCTGACCGAACCCGCGCGCTCCGCCACCGCCCTGTTCGCGTACTGCGAGCCCGCCCTGCGCAAGCTCACGCTCGCCGGTGCCGGACACAGCCCGCCCCTGGTGATCGGCCCGCGGCGCACCGAGTTCGTGGAGACCTCCCTGTCCGCGCCCCTGGGCATGCTCGCCTGCTGGGAGGCGCCGAGCGTCGAACTGACCGCCGAGCCCGGCGAGACCGTCCTGATCTACACCGACGGCCTGCTGCACCGCACCGGCGATCCGATGGACCGCGCCTTCGCCCGGCTGCACGCGGCGGCGGCGAGCGTCCCGAGGACGCTGCGCGACGACCCGGGCGCGGTCGCCGACCACGTGCTGCGCGGTGTGCTTCCGGACGGTCTCGACGAAGCGGACAGCGACGAGGACGTCGTCCTCCTGGCGGCCCGCTTCGAGTGAGTGGGCTCTCACCCGGTGTAACAGGTCCTCCGGCCCTGGGCCCCCTTCACTGCGTCCGTACGATGGGGGGGTCCAAAGTCGTATGAAGGAGGCAGACCGTGTCGGAGGCGCTCACCCCGGAGACCCCGGAAGCCGTACTCGACGAAGCCGCTGACGAAGCGGGCGAGGAAGAGCCCATCAAGCAGCGCAAGAACGGCCTGTACCCGGGCGTGTCCGACGAGCTGGCCGAGAGCATGAAGTCCGGCTGGGCCGACACCGAGCTGCGGGGCCTGACGCCCATCGCCCAGGCCGAGTACACCGCGGCCCGCCGCGCCGCGCTGTCCGCGCGCTTCCCGGGCGAGCGTCTGGTGATCCCCGCGGGCAACCTGAAGACCCGCTCGAACGACACGGAGTACCCCTTCCGTGCCTCGGTCGAGTACGCGTACCTCACCGGCAACCTCACCGAGGACGGCGTCCTCGTGCTGGAGCCCGCCGCCGAGGGCCACAGGGCGACGATCTACCTGCTGCCGCGCTCCAACCGTGAGAACGGCGAGTTCTGGCTGTCCGGGCAGGGCGAGCTGTGGGTCGGCCGCCGCCACTCCCTGGCCGAGGCCGAGCAGCTGTACGGCATCCCCGCCTCGGACGTCCGCGAGCTGCCGGCCGCGCTGACGGAAGCCACCGGTCCCGTCCGCGTCGTGCGTGGCTACGACGCCGCGATCGAGGCCGCCCTGACCGACAAGGTCACCCGCGAGCACGACGACGAACTGCGCGTCTTCCTGTCCGAGGCACGGCTCGTCAAGGACGAGTTCGAGGCCGGCGAGCTGCAGAAGGCCGTCGACTCCACCGTGCGCGGCTTCGAGGACGTCGTGAAGGTCCTCGACAAGGCCGAGGCCACCAGCGAGCGCTTCATCGAGGGCACCTTCTTCCTGCGCGCGCGGGTCGAGGGCAACGACATCGGCTACGGCTCGATCTGCGCCTCCGGGCCGCACGCCTGCACGCTGCACTGGGTGCGCAACGACGGCCCGGTCCGCTCCGGCGATCTGCTGCTGCTGGACGCGGGCGTGGAGACCCACACCCTCTACACCGCCGACGTCACGCGCACGCTCCCGGTCAACGGCACCTTCACGGAGATCCAGAAGAAGATCTACGACGCCGTGTACGACGCCCAGGAGGCCGGTATCGCGGCCGTCCTGCCGGGCGCCAAGTACCGCGACTTCCACGACGCCGCCCAGCACGTGCTGGCCGAGCGTCTCGTCGAGTGGGGGCTCGTCGAAGGCCCCGTCGAGCGCGTCCTGGAGCTCGGCCTCCAGCGCCGCTGGACCCTGCACGGCACCGGCCACATGCTCGGCATGGACGTCCACGACTGCGCCGCCGCGCGCACCGAGACGTATGTCGAGGGCACGCTGGAGCCGGGCATGTGCCTGACCGTCGAGCCGGGCCTGTACTTCCAGGCGGACGACCTGACCGTGCCGGAGGAGTACCGCGGCATCGGCGTCCGGATCGAGGACGACCTCCTCGTCACCGAGGACGGCAGCCGGAACCTGTCGGCCGGCCTGCCGCGCCGCTCGGACGAGGTCGAGGCCTGGATGGCGTCCCTCAAGGGCTGACGCCGTGCCCGCGAGGGCCGAGGCGAGACCGATGGCCGGGCACCTTCCGAGGCGCCCGGCCATCGGTGCGTCCAGGGGCGGCCGCCGGGACCGCGGTGCGTCCAGGATCGGGAGCAGAGGCAGCCTCCGGGCTCCGGTGTGACCAGGGCGTGTGCGACCCCGCTCGGACTCCGGCCTCCGGTCCGGTGCCGGAGTGGGCCTGGACGGGCCGTCAGACGCGCGTGACCGGCAGCGCGTCCACGAACAGCGCGCCCGCGAGCAGGCCGCCGCTGCCCCGGGGACTCCACCCGCGCGCGTGGAGATCGTCGTCGAGGACAACCAGGCCCGAACGCCCGGCCTCCGTGGACGTACCCCCCGCTTCGAGCACCCCCCGGGCGCCGGCCTGGACATGGCGGAGGCCATGGGGTCCCGCCGTGTACAGCAGCTCGGTGTCCTGGAGCGTGGCCATGACCACGAGAAGGGCGTCGAGACGGGCGCACGGTTCGGGCGCGCCGGCCGCGCGGGCGGTGGCGAGCGCGTCCAACGCCCGTCGCACATGCGGGAATCCGGCACGCGCCTCACCGCGCGCACCGGCCGCGCCGTACGTCGCGGAGACGGACGAGCCGCGGGAGGGCCGCCGCGGTGCCCGCCGGTCGGTGTGCGCCGCGATCCGCTTGGCCGTCGCGGTGACATCGGCTCCGGTGGCTCCGGGGTCCAGCGCCGCCGCGGCGACCAGCAGCCCGAGAACCCACAGGGCACCGCGGTGGCCGCCGCCCGTCAGGGCCACCGAGTGCTCGGTGCACCGGCCGATCGAGCCCAGCTCCGCGCGGAGTTCGGGCGTGGCGCGGCCGGTGCGGCGGGCGGCGGCGGCCATGGCCGCGAGG
Organism: Streptomyces sp. NBC_00659; assembly: GCF_036226925.1. Classification (NCBI taxonomy): domain Bacteria; kingdom Bacillati; phylum Actinomycetota; class Actinomycetes; order Kitasatosporales; family Streptomycetaceae; genus Streptomyces; species Streptomyces sp. NBC_00659. The sequence goes on from NZ_CP109031.1 coordinate 4,830,032, forward strand.
CCGGGGGTGAGCGCCTTGGCGGACCAGCGCAGGGAGCACAGATCCCGCCGGGTGACCCGGGCACGGAGGTCACGTGGGTCGGGCAGCCCGGGTTTGGGGGTCAGTTCCAGCTGCCGGGTCAGCGCGGCCACCGCGGCCCGCGCCAGCACCTCGTCGTCCTCGCGGCTGCTCATCGACGTACCCCTTCTCCTGAGGACGCCGGCGGTGAAGGCACCAGATCCGAGTCCGGCCACGTGCGAAGGAAACGTAGACGCGCCGGCTCTCAAGAACCTGGGCGCACGCTGTCAGCGACCTGTGAACTCCGGGAGCGGCGAGCGAGAAGCCGCGAACCGGGGCGCGGGTCGCGGAGGCCCCGGCGGATTGCCTCCGGCAGGGTCGGACGTCGGCGTCGTCAGGAGCGTCAGGCACCACCGGCGCGTCAGGCGTTGTCCGGCGCGTCAGGCGGGCAGCAGCGAGGGGGCCGTCTTCCACTTGAGGATCTTGTCGAAGCTCACCACCGCACCGCCGCGCCCCGGCTTGTTGCCGATGTGGACGTGGTCGGCGAGCTCGCGGATCAGGCACAGCCCCCGGCCGTGCTCCGCGTCCTCGCCGGCCTGGCGGAGCAGGGCGCGGGCGTTCCCGGCCGGAAAACCCGGGCCGAAATCGGCGACCTCGATGCGGCACTGGTCGCCGTCGAGGTAGGCCGTCACGCGATACGCCTCGCAGGAAGAGCCCCGCACGTCGTCCCCGCCGTGTTCGACGGCGTTGGCGCAGGCCTCGGTGAGAGCGACGGAGAGGTCGTACGAGATGTCCGGGTCGACACCCGCGCTCTCCATCGTGCCGAGCAACAGGCGTCTGGCGAGCGGAACACTCGCAGCCTCGCGCCGCAGATGGAGTGACCACCAGATGCTCATGCTCCAGCCTCCCGGCCGCGGCTCGACATACCGTTACGTATTGCCGCAACCACCCGTGCGCAATCGCATACACGACGTGATGCCGCCCATACGGCCGACGCGCTCACATGAGGCAGCGGTGTATGCGCGAGCGATCCGACGCCGGACGACGGCCCTTCGGCCGTCCGCCGTCCGGCGGACGGACCGGTCACAAGCCATCAATCGGACCTGCCGCACGGGGCGTCGGGGCCCAGTGCGATGATGAGCCCGCCATGACTGCCCCCCACCAGCGTTCGGCGCGTTCCGGAGCAGGTCTCCGGACCCTGAGGGCCGCGGTGTTCGCCGCGGTCTGCGTCGTGCTGGCCGCGGCCGGTCACGGGATCGCCTCCTGCGCCACGGTCCCCTTGTGGACGCTGGGCGCCGGCTTCCTCGCGGTCTTCGCGGTCGCCGCGGCGCTGGCGGGCCGCGAACGCACGCTGCCGGGCATCGTGGCGCTTCTCGCGCTCGGCCAGACCGTGCTGCACACCCTCTTCGGACTCGGCCTGCGGACCGGTACGACGGGCACCGGGTCGTCCATGGGGGCGATGGCTCCCGGGATGCCGATGTCCGACGCCACGCTCGTGGCGCGCGCCGCCCGTCTGGTGTGCGGGACGGCCGCGGCGGCGATCAGCCCCGCGCAGGCCATGAAGATCCTCGCCGACGCGCGGATCGACACGGGCATGACCGGCATGACGTCGTCCATGCACCACGCCTCGGACGCCGTACCCACCGCCGCGGGGACCCCGATGCCGGTGCTGCCCTCCCTGCCGATGCTGCTCGGCCACGTGCTCGCGGCCGTCGCCGCCGGATGGGTGCTGCGCCATGGCGACCTGGCCCTCCTGCGGCTCATGCGCCTGTCGGCGCAGGGCGTCACGGAAGCGGCACTCGTGCGCTCCTTGCGGGCCGCCCTGACCCTCGTACGCGCCCTGCGTACGGGACTTCCGGGCGCGCCCGAGATCGCGCGCACGCCTCACACCGCGCCGCTCGCGCCCCTCGCTCCACGGACGACCGCTCTTCAGCACACCGTCGTCCGGCGCGGCCCCCCCGCCTCCACCGCGTTCACCCTCGTCGCCTGACACGACGCGCCGCTTCACGGAAATCCACGGAATTCCCCGGTCCCCGGAGTCCTCGACTCCACCGGCCGCACGGGGTTCACGGACCTTCTCGAAGGGGACGCGGTCGTGCCGCACGCGCGCGTACCCGCCGGGTCCTCCCGGGGTGCCGCTCTCGCCCCTTCCACGGGACACCGAGGCGCACGCGCGTCCCCTTTGTCACCGGACTGAATGTGGAGTGTCTCCTTCCATGAAGGCTTCTCGTCTCGCCGTCGTCGGCACCGCCGCCGCCACCGCCGTTCTCGCCCTGTCCGCCCCCGCGTTCGCGCACGTCTCCGTGCAGCCCGAGGGCGTGGCCGCCAAGGGCGGCTACACCGTCGTGAACTTCAAGGTGCCCAACGAGCGCGACAACGCCTCGACCACCCAGGTCGAGGTCAACCTCCCGGCCGACCACCCGCTGGCCTCCGTCATGCCGCAGCGGCTCGACGGCTGGACCGTGAAGGTCACCCGGTCCAAGCTCGACAAGCCGGTCACCGCGCACGGCGAGAAGATCGACGAGGCCGTCACCAAGGTCACCTGGACCGCCGACGGCAAGGGCATCGAGCCGGGCTTCTTCCAGAAGTTCCCGCTCTCCATCGGCGCGCTGCCCGAGGACACCGACACCCTCGTCTTCAAGGCGATCCAGACGTACTCCGACAAGGAGATCGTGCGCTGGATCGAGCCGCAGAAGGATGGTGCGGAGGAGCCCGAGCACCCGGCTCCGACGCTCGCGCTCACGGCCGCGACCGAGGGGGGCCATCACGGGTCCGCCGCCGCGGAGGACGCCTCCCACACGGAGGAGACCGCCGAGCACACCGACGAGGCGGCCTCCGCCACGGACAGCAGCGACACCACCGCGCGCGTACTCGGCGGCGTGGGCATCCTCGTCGGCCTGGCGGGCGTGGCGTACGGCGTCATGGCCGGCCGGCGGCGTACGAACGCCTGAGGTGCCGGCACACACCTGAGGCACTGAGACACACGCTCCTGGTGGGCACCGGAGGGGCGCGGACGCGGCTCCGTGGACCGGCTTGCGGCCGCACCCGGCCCGGCCCCGCCGCCTCGTCCGCCCCCCGGTGCCCACCGGAGCGCTCACATCTGGGACATTTTTCTATGCGCAAGAAGACGTACGCGACGGCCGCCCTGTTCGCCGCCGCCGCTCTGACCCTCTCCGCCTGCGGCAGTGGCGACGACAGCAACGCCGCCAACGGCCCGGTCGCCGCCGTGTCCGCCGAGGCCGGCTCCGCCAAGGCCGCGACGGTCCTGGACAACCCGTTCGAGAAGCCGGACCTCGTGCTCACCGACACGACCGGCAAGAAGTACGACCTGCGCGCGGAGACCAAGGGCCGTCCCACGCTCGTCTACTTCGGCTACACCCACTGCCCCGACTTCTGCCCCCTGACGATGAACAACCTCGCCGTCGCCAAGAAGCAGCTCCCGAAGGCCGAACAGGACAAGCTGCGCGTCGTGTTCGTCACCACCGACCCGGCCCGCGACACACCCGCCGCGCTCGGCACCTGGCTCAAGGGCATCGACCCCGACTTCGTCGGCCTGACCGGCGACTTCGCCACGATCCAGGCCGGTGCCCGTCGCCTCGGCATCACCATCGAGCCGACGACCAAGGACAAGAACGGCAAGACCGTCTCCGTGCACGGCACCCAGGTCATCGCCTTCTCGCCGAAGACCGACGCGGGCTATGTGCTGTACGGCGAGAGCGCCACCGTCGACGACTACACCAAGGACCTGCCCAAGATCGCCGAGGGGAAGACCCCGTGAGCCGCCGTACGGGCCGCCGCGCGGGACTCCTCGCCGCCTGTTCCCTCGTCCTGACCGCCACCGGGACCCTGGCGGGCTGCGGCTCGGGCGACTCCTCGTCGTCCCCGGCCGGTCCCGAACTCAAGGTCACCGGCGCCTACATGCCCGCCCCGAACATGGACACCATGGCGGCGGGCTTCTTCACCGTCACCAACTCCGGCGGCGCCGACACCCTCACCTCGGTCACCAGCGATCTCTCGGACGACGTGACGATGCACGCGACCGTGGGCGGCGCGATGGAGGAGAAGAAGTCCTTCGCCGTACCCGCCGAGGGCACCCTGGACTTCGCCAGCGGCGGCAACCACCTCATGTTCGAAAAGCTCACCCACAAGCCCGGACAGGGCGAGAAGGTGTCCGTGGAACTGCACTTCGCCAAGTCCGGCACGGTCAGGATCTCCATGCCGGTGAAGCCCGCGACATACACGCCGAAGACCGGACGCTGAGGGAGGCATCACCGTGACATCGACCATCGCCCCCCGCTTCAGGACCCTCCTGCTGCTGTTCCTCGCCGTCACCGGAGCGCTCCTGGCGGGCGCCGCGCCCGCCTCCGCGCACGCCGCGCTGACCGGGAGCAACCCGACGCAGGGATCGGTGGTCGACAAGGCACCCGCCCAGGTCTCGCTCACCTTCTCCGAACAGGTCTCGCTGAACGACGAATCGCTCCAGGTGCTCGACCCCAAGGGCGGGCGGGTCGACGCCGGGAGCGCGAGCGACCTGGGCGGCGACACCTACGGCCTGAAGCTGCGCCCGGGGCTGCCCGACGGCACGTACACCGTCACCTACCAAGTGGTGTCCGCGGACAGCCACCCCGTCTCCGGCGCCTTCACCTTCTCCGTCGGCGCTCCCTCGCAGACCTCCGTCACGCTGTCCGGCCAGGCGGTGGGGGGCGGCCTGGTGGGCTTCCTCTACGGAGCCGCGCGCTACTTGTCGTACGCCGGATACATCCTGCTCGTCGGCGGAGCCGCCTTCGTGCTGGCCTGCTGGCAGCGCGGCTCGGGCATCCGGCCGGTACAGCGGCTCGTGGTCTGCGGCTGGCTCACGCTCACCGCCTCCACACTCGCCCTGCTGCTCCTGCGCGGTTCGTACGTGGGGTCCGGCAAGGCCGGCGACATCTTCGACCTGACCCTGCTCGGCGAGGTGCTGCAGACCAAATCGGGCGCGGCACTGGTGTCGAGACTGCTGCTGCTCGCCGCGGCGGCGCTGTTCATCGCCGTGCTCTTCGGCGCGTACGCCAGACGCGACGAGGACGAACGCGCGGCCGGAGCGAACACCGGGAGCGGAGAGCCGGCCGAGGGAACGGACACCGGCGCCACGGACGCTGGTGCCACGGACACCGCTGCCACGGACGCCGAGGACCCGGACACCGAGGCCGGCCACCTGGCCGCGGAGAAGAACGACCTCACCTTCGGGCTCGCCGTCGGCGGCTCGGTCGTCGCGGCCGGCCTCGCCGCGACCTGGGCCATGGCCGAGCACGCCTCCACCGGTGTCCAGCCGGGTATCGCGATGCCCGTCGACGTCCTGCACCTGCTGGCCGTCGCCGTCTGGCTCGGCGGTCTGTCGACGCTGGTGGTCGCCCTGTTCCGGGCTCCGGCACAGACGCCCGTCGAGGCGACGACCGTCCGCCGCTTCTCCCGCCTCGCGTTCGGCGCCGTCCTCGTACTCGTCGCCACCGGGATCTACCAGTCGTGGCGCCAGCTCGGCTCCTGGTCGGCGCTCACCGACACGTCGTACGGACAGCTGCTGCTCGTCAAGGTCGGCCTGGTCGCCGTCCTCGTGGGCATCGCGTGGATCTCTCGGCGCTGGACCGCCCAGCTGTCCGAGGTGACGGCTCCCGAGGCCACCGCCGTCCTCGTGGAGCAGCGCTCCGAGCTGAGGACGCCCGCCACCGTCCCCGCCGACTCCCGGCGCGCCGCCCAGCTCGCCCGGCAGCAGGCCGCCGTGGACTCCACGCGCGACAAGCGGGTCCGTGACGCCGACCCGCACCGCTCGGGCCTGCGGCGCTCGGTGCTCGCCGAGGCGGGGGTCGCGGTCGTCCTGCTCGCGGTCACGACCGCGCTGACGGCCACCGAGCCGGGACGTACGGCGGAGGCGGCCCGGCAGGCCACCGCGTCCGCCGCACAGCGCTCCGGACCGCTGTCCCTGAAGATGCCGTTCGACACGGGCGGCGAGGACGGCAAGGGCACGGTGGAGGTCACCCTCGACCCGGCCCGTGTCGGCGGCAACCAGATGCACGTCTTCGTGCTCCGGCCGAACGGCAAGGCCTTCGACGTCCCCGAGGTGAAGGTCGCCTTCACTCTCACCGCGAAGAACGTCGGCCCGCTGCCCGTGACCCCCGACCGGGTCGCCACCGGGCACTGGGCGGCGAGCGGGGTGCAGATCCCCATGGCGGGCGACTGGAAGATCGCGGTGACCGTGCGCACCTCCGACATCGACCAGGCCACCGTGAACAAGAACGCGCAGATCGGCTGAACCTGACCATGGCTGACCAGTCCACCCCGGGGACCTCCGCCCCCTCCGCCCGAAAGGCCTCGTCCCCCGAGGCGTCCACCGGCACCGCGTCGCCGGGCGATGCCCCGCAGGGAGTCATGTCACGACGCCGGCTGCTCGGCACCGCCGGTGCCACCGGGCTCACGCTCGGAGCGGCGGGGGCAGCCGTGGGGTACGCGGCGGCACCCTCCCCCGCCAAGACCGTCCCGCTGACCTCCGTCGGCGCGGACATGGCAATGTTTCACGGGAAACATCAGCCGGGCATCACCACCACCCTCCAGGCCCGCGGCCACCTCGTCGCCTTCGACCTGACGGCGGGCGCGGGCCGCAAAGAGGCGGCCGCCCTGCTGCGCCGCTGGTCGGTGACGGCCCAGCGGCTGATGGCGGGCGAGGCCGCGGCCCACGAGGACACGGACGTCGCGCGCGACGCCGGCCCGTCGTCCCTCACCGTCACCTTCGGCTTCGGACACAGCTTCTTCGCGCGTACGGGCCTGGAGAAGCAGCGGCCGGTCGCCCTGGACCCGCTGCCCGACTTCTCCTCCGACCACCTCGACAAGGCGCGCAGCGACGGCGACCTGTGGGTGCAGATCGGGGCGAACGACGCCCTCGTCGCCTTCCACGCCCTGCGCGCGATCCAGAAGGACACCGGCAGCGCGGCGCGGGTGCGCTGGCAGATGAACGGCTTCAACCGCTCGCCGGGCGCCACCGCCGCGCCGATGACCGCCCGCAACCTGATGGGCCAGATCGACGGCACCCGCAATCCGAAGCCCTCCGAACCCGACTTCGACGGACGGATCTTCGTCCCCGCCTCCGGCACCCCGGAGTGGATGGCGAACGGCTCCTACGCCGTCGTACGCCGGATCCGCATGCTCCTCGACGACTGGGAGAAGCTCTCGGGCAAGGCCCAGGAGGATGTCATCGGGCGGAGGAAGTCCACGGGGGCGCCGTTGAGCGGCGGCACCGAGTCCACCGCGATGGACCTGGACAAGACCGACGCCGACGGCAACCTGGTCGTGCCGATCAACGCGCACGCGCGCATCACCCGGCCCGACCGGAACGGAGGCGCCGCGATGCTGCGCCGTCCGTTCTCCTTCCACGACGGCATCGACGCCGAGGGGACACCCGACGCCGGTCTGCTCTTCGTGTGCTGGCAGGCCGATCCGGTGCGTGGTTTCGTCCCCGTCCAGCGCAAACTCGACCGCGGCGACGCGCTCTCGGAGTTCATCCGCCACGAGTCGAGCGGCCTCTTCGCGGTGCCGGGCGGCGCGGTGGAGGGGGAGTACGTGGGGCAGCGGTTGCTGGAGGGGTGACGAGGCCGTCGTGCGGCGGACTCCACGGCGGCTCATCGGCCGACGGCCCGCACGGGCGCTCTGTACCTGACGGGCTCGGGGCAGATGCGGGGCCGGGCTTCAGACGGCTCGGGGCGGGGCTCCGTACCCGGGCTCGGGGCCGACGCGGGAGCGGGCTGCAGACGGACGCGGCCCAAGGGCTCCGCACCGGGCTCCGGACCGACACGGGGGCAGGCCTCGCGCGGACGCGACCCAGGGGCTCCGTACCGTGTTCCGTACCGCGGTACCGGGCTCCGTATCAGGGCCGGTGGCGGGGGTTCCGCGGGCGGCGGACGGGTCGGGCGCGGCCCATTAGGGTGACGGTATGTCGGCGACGCGCTACACCTATCTCGGCCCCGAGGGTACGTTCACCGAGGCCGCCCTTCGCACGCTTCCCGAGGCCGCGACGCGGGAGCTGGTTCCCATGGTGTCCGTCCCGGCCGCGCTCGACGCGGTACGCGGTGGCCAGGCCGCGGGCGCCCTCGTCCCGATCGAGAACTCCGTCGAGGGCGGCGTCACCGCCACCCTCGACGAGCTGGCCAAGGGCGACCAGCTGATGATCTACCGCGAGGTCGTGCTGCCGATCGCCTTCGCCCTGCTGGTCAGGCCCGGCACGGCGCTGAAGGACGTCAAGACGGTCACCGGACACCCGGTCGCCCAGCCGCAGGTGCGCAACTGGCTCGCCGCGCATCTGCCGGACGCCGTCTGGGAGTCGGCGGCCTCGAACGCGGACGGCGCCCGGCTGGTCCAGGAGGGCCGTTTCGACGCGGCCTTCGCGGGCGAGTTCGCCGCGGCCACGTACGGCCTCGAACCGCTGGTGACCGAGATCCACGACGCGGCGAACGCCGAGACCCGCTTCGTACTGGTCGGCCGCCCGGCCCGGCCCGCCGCGCCGACCGGCGCCGACAAGACCTCCGTGGTCATCTGGCTCGGCGACGACCACCCCGGAGCGCTGCTCGAACTGCTCCAGGAATTCGCCGTGCGCGGCGTCAACCTGATGCGGATCGAGTCCCGCCCGACCGGCCAGGGAATCGGCAATTACTGCTTCTCGGTGGACGCCGAGGGGCACATCACCGACCGCCGGGTGGGCGAGGCGTTGATGGGTCTCAAGCGGATCTGTCCCCAAGTGCGCTTTCTCGGTTCCTATCCCCGGGCCGGCGTCGCCCTGGAGGACGTACGGCCGCTGCGGCCCGGAACGTCGGACCACGAGTTCTCCGCGGCCTCGGACTGGCTCGCGCGCTGCGCCGACGGCCGGTTCTGAACGGCGGGTCCACACCCGTCCGAGCATTTCCCGCAGGTTCCACCTGCCGATTTTCGCCATCCACAGGGTTATCCACAGGTGCGCTTACCGACCTGGGGACAAGTCGACAACGAAGCGCTACATCATCGACAAATCGGCTACTCGACCCAAGTCCATCCACACCCTTGCACGTCCCTCTTCGTCTACCCTTTTCCATTGATCAACCCGATAGAGCGAATCATTTACACCCGAAAGTGGCTGTCCAGAGGGTTTGAACCGGGAATTCCACGGTCACCGAAGAGGGATCGGAATGATCAATTCCGACATCCACAGATCTTCCACACACCCTGTGGATAACCGACGGGGAGGGTCACACCCTGTGGACAACCTGCCCCGCAAGTGCCGCCCCCCGCAAGGAAATCCGGTCAACCGGTGAAGTGCGCATGCCCCGTTCCGGGGAGTAGGCCCCTTTTCCTTGACGTCGCTCGATGCCCAAGAGATGCGATCCGACATTTCACTCATATCGTGACAGCGGTCACGCTCTGGAATATCGGGTCGTTGGCCGGAAGTCCGCACCGGTAGCCTTGAGGGGTGATTGACCTTCGCCTGCTCCGTGAGGACCCCGACCGTGTTCGCGCCTCCCAGCGCGCCCGTGGAGAGGATGTCGCGCTCGTCGACTCCCTCCTCTCCGCCGACGAGCGGCGCAGGTCGTCCGGCGTCCGCTTCGACGAGCTGCGTTCCGAGCAGAAGTCGCTCGGCAAACTGATCCCCAAGGCCACCCCGGACGAGCGCGCCGAGCTGCTGAAGAAGGCCGAGCAGCTCAAGACCGACGTCAAGGCCGCCGAGGCCGAACAGAACGACGCGGACGAGGAGACCAAGCGGCTTCTCCTCCAGCTCGGCAACCTGGTGCACCCCGACGTCCCGGTCGGCGGCGAGGAGGACTTCGTCGTCCTGGAGACGCACGGGACCATCCGCGACTTCGCCGCCGAGGGCTTCGAGCCCAAGGACCACCTGGAACTCGGCGAGGCCCTGGGCGCCATCGACGTCGAGCGCGGCGCCAAGGTGTCGGGCTCGCGTTTCTACTACCTGACCGGCGTCGGCGCGCTCCTGGAGCTCGCCCTCGTCAACGCGGCGATCGCGCAGGCCACCGAGGCCGGCTTCACGCCGATGCTGACCCCGGCGCTGGTCCGCCCGCGCGCCATGGAGGGCACCGGCTTCCTCGGCCAGGCCGCGGAGAACGTGTACCACCTGGAGAAGGACGACTACTACCTGGTCGGCACCTCCGAGGTCCCCCTCGCGGCGTACCACATGGACGAGATCCTCGACGCCGACAAGCTGCCGATGCGCTACGCCGGTTTCTCGCCGTGCTTCCGCCGCGAGGCCGGCACGTACGGCAAGGACACCCGCGGCATCTTCCGCGTGCACCAGTTCGACAAGGTCGAGATGTTCTCGTACGTCGACCCCGCGGACGCCGAGAACGAGCACCAGCGGCTCCTCGAATGGGAGAAGCAGTGGCTGACCGGCCTCGAACTGCCCTTCCAGGTGATCGACGTGGCCAGCGGTGACCTGGGTTCCTCGGCCTCCCGCAAGTTCGACTGCGAGGCGTGGATCCCGACCCAGGGCAAGTACCGTGAGCTGACGTCGGCCTCCAACTGCGACGGCTTCCAGGCCCGCCGGCTGTCCGTCCGCATGCGCGACGGCAAGAAGATCCAGCCGCTGGCCACACTGAACGGCACCCTGTGCGCCGTCCCGCGCACCATCGTCGCGATCCTGGAGAACCACCAGCTCGCCGACGGTTCGGTGCGGGTTCCCGAGGTGCTGCGCCCCTACCTGGGTGGCCGTGAGGTTCTGGAGCCGATCTCCAAGTGACCAGCACCACCGGTTCGACGGGAGCGTCCGGAGCCACGGAGCCGGCCTTCCCGTACAAGCTCGTCGCGACCGATCTCGACGGGACGCTGCTGCGTTCCGACGAGTCGGTCTCGGCCCGCACACGTGACGCGCTCGCCGCGGTGACCGAGGCGGGCGCGGCCCACATCGTCGTCACCGGGCGCGCGGTGCCCTGGACGCGGCACGTCCTCGACGAGCTCGGCTATCAGGGCCTCGCGGTCTGCGGCCAGGGCGCGCAGGTCTACGACGCGGGGGAGCACCGGCTCCTCACCTCGGTGACCCTGGACCGGCAGCTGGCCGGTCTGGCGCTCGCCAAGATCGAGGCGGAGGTCGGACCGCTGCTGCTGGCCGCGAGCCGCGACGGGCTCGACGGCGACGTGCTGGTCGGCCCCGGCTACCGCAGGCTGGAGGGTGCGCTGCCGGTCGTCCCGCTCAAGGACGCGGCGGACCTGTGGTCGGCCCCTCTGAACAAGGTGTACGTCCAGCATCCGACGCTTTCCGACGACGAGCTCGCGGCCGTGGCCGTGAAGGTCGCGGGCGGACTCGTCGGTGTCACGATGGCGGGCCCGGGCGTGGTGGAACTGCTCCCGCTCGGCCTCTCCAAGGCGACGGGGCTGTCCCTGGCGGCCCGGCGCCTGGGCCTCAAGGCCGCGGACACCATCGCCTTCGGTGACATGCCGAACGATCTCCCGATGTTCGCCTGGGCGGCCCACGGGGTGGCCATGGCCAACGCCCACGCCGATCTCAAGGCGATCGCGGACGAGGTGACGTCCTCGAACGAGGAGGACGGGATCGCGGTCGTGCTGGAGCGGTTGCTGACGCGCCCGTAGCGGTCACCGCGAGCAGGCCCGCCGCATCCCGGCGGCCTCACTGTGGCGGCCCTTGCTGTGGCGGCCTCGCCGCGACGACGGCCCTTGCGGTCGGCAGTCGGCAGTCGGCAGTCGGCAGTCGGCAGTCGGATGAGAACGTCTTGCGGAGGATGCGCGGATCGAACGCGCGCGGGGTTTCACCCCCGACCACGGCTTAGCAAGCCGGTGCCTTTCCACTCGGCCAATCCTCCGGGTGGGCGGCCCGCGCGTGACGCGCGCTCGAAGCGGCCGCCCCGGGCAACTCCCCCTGCGAGCGGGTTCGACGGAGGTAGTGACTACTCCGGAACCCGCCGCGGGCTGCCCTGTCGGGAGCTCGACGAACTGCTCCTGATGAACATCGTCGCGCTCCTCTCCCAGACCGTGGCGCCGGCTCGATGCGGCGGCGTGGACACAACCACTGTGCCCGTAAGCCGACTTGGGCGCCACTGATTAAAACGCGCGTTCCCGGGGGCTCACTTGCGGCGCCATCTGCGTCGGCGCCCCTTGCTGAAGAACCACCCCGCGGGCGGCTCGTCCGAGCGCCAGGGCTGCGGTTCGGGGCCCGACTCACGCCAGCGGGCGGCGAGCATACGCGCGCGGGCCGACGGTTCGGCCGTCTCCGCGGACCGTACGAAGTCCTCGTCGAGGACGAGGTCGTCCCACGGCTCCCCCGCCGTGTCCCCCGGCCCGTCACCGGAGCCGTTCCCGGCCTGTTCCCGGCCGCCGGCTCCCGGTTCCTCGGTCGTCATCCCCGTTCCTCCCGGCCGTGCGTCCCCGTTTCGCCCAGTGTGCCCGGACCGGGGTGAAGCCGCTGTCAAAAAAAGGGGCTCCCCGCGCGCGTGCCCGTGCCGGAACACCGCGCGCGGGGAGCCCTCGCTCACTCCTCGCCGGCCAGCGTCAGCGACCGCAGCCGCTGCCCCGCATACCAGGTGGCGAGGACGGTGACCACGATCAGCAGGACCGTCGCGGTCGGCAGGCTCACGTCCGAGGTGACGATGTCACCGCCGGTGACCTTGTGGCCCACGGCGAGCGCCCACTGCTGGACGCTGAGCGTGCGCGCGCCGGACACCAGGGACCCGAACAGGGCTTCCCAGACGAGCGCGTAGACGAGTCCGAAGACCACCGCGTGCCGGGTCACGGTCCCGAGGAGCAGGAACATCGCGGCGTAGGCGATCGAGGCGACCAGGGCGGCCACGGTGTAGGCGACGGCGATCTGCTGGCCGTTGCCGTTGAGGATCATGCCCGCGATGAAGGTCGGCACCGCCGAGAAGGCCATGGTGACGGCGATCGCGACGATCAGCTTGGTGAAGATGATCGTGGGCCGTTTCAGGGGCTTGGCCAGCAGATACACCACCGAGCCGTCGTCGATCTCGGGTCCGATGGCTCCCGTGCCGGCGATGACGCCGATGATCGGCACCATCGTGGCGAGGGCGAACCCGCCGAGCAGGTCCGAGGCCACCTGGTCGTCGGCTCCGGAGAAGCTCCGGACGGCCAGGGAGAGCACGATGAGCAGGACGGGCAGGACGCCGAGGATGAGTGCCCGCCGGCGGCCGAGCAGGCCCCGGTAGGTGAGCCGGGCGACTGTGGGGTCGTACATCTTCGGCCTCCTACGCCGCGACAAGATACGAGAAGACGGATTCCAGCGACTCGTCGGACGGCGACACCGTCAGCAGCCGGATGCCGTGCTCGCGCGCGACCTTCGGCAACAGGGTGGTGAACCGGCCGAAGTCGACGGCCTGGATGCGCAACGCGCCTTCGGCGAGGTCGACTTCGATGCCGGACGTCGACGGGTCGGCGATGAGTGCGGCGGCCAGGGCCCGGTCGTCGCTGGAGCGGACCAGATAGCGGTGCGGGCGGTCGGTCATCAGCCGGCGGATGCGCCGGAAGTCACCGCTCGCCGCGTGCCGTCCGGCGACGATCACCTCGATGTGGGCGGCGAGTTGCTCCACCTCTTCAAGGATGTGGGACGAGAACAGCACGGTGCGGCCCTCGTCGCCCATGCGGCGCAGCAGATCCATGAGCTGCATGCGCTGGCGCGGGTCCATGCCGTTGAACGGCTCGTCGAGGAGCAGCAGGGAGGGGTCGTGGACCAGCGCGGACGCCATCTTCACGCGCTGGCGCATGCCCTTGGAGTACGTGGAGATCTTGCGGTCCTGCGCGTACTGCATCTCGACGGTGGCGAGGGCCCGGTCGGCGGCCTTCGCGCCGAGGCCGTGCAGCTCGGCGTTGGCGACGACGAACTCGCGTCCGGTGAGGAAGTCGTACATCGCCTCGCGCTCGGGGACGATGCCGATGTGGCGGTAGATGTCCTCGTTGCGCCAGGTCGGCTTGCCGTCGAGGGTGACGGTGCCGGTGGAGGGTGCGAGGAAGCCGCCCATCATGTTGATGAGGGTGGACTTCCCGGCGCCGTTCGGGCCGAGCAGTCCGGTGACGCCGGGGCCGATCGTCATCGTGATGTCGTTGACCGCCACCACGTTGCCGAACCAGCGTGAGACGTGGTCGATGTTGAGCGTGGTCACAGCCCGACCTTTCGGTAGCGGCGCATCAGAAGGCCGTAGCAGCCCGCGATGAGACCCAGGACGACGACGAGGTAGACGACGCCCTGAGCGGACGAGGGGCCCACCTCGCCGGGGAAGGCGGAGGAGGCGCCGAGGAAGGCCGTCTGCACTCCGTCGATGAGCGTGATCGGCGAGAAGAGCCCGAGCCACGGGACGGCTCCGCTGCTGGAGCGCTCGAAGGCGATGGCCTGGACGGTGGAGACCGCGCCGTAGGAGATCGTCAGGGCGGCGATGACGGCCGCGATGCCGAAGCCGCGGCGCGGGGTGATCGCCGAGATCACCAGGCCGATACCGGCGAAGAGCAGCGAGAGCAGTGCCACGGAGAGCAGTCCCTGTCCGAAGCCCTTGCTCTGGTCGGAGAAGTCGAGCTTGGCCAGCAGCGCGCCCACATAGAGCACGATCAGCGGGGCGGCCGTGAGGATGAACAGAGCCGAGGCCAGAGCCGCGTACTTGGCGCGCACGTAGTCGGCGGTCTCGATGGGGCGGGAGAAGTACAGCGGGACGGTCTTGAACCGCAGGTCCCGGGAGACTGCCTGGGGGCCCTGCGAGGCGACGTACAGGCCGATGACCGCCTGCATGATCACCGCGTAGCGCGTGTAGTCGACGGGCAGGTCCTTCGCCTTGGTGGCCACCGCGACGGCCACCATGATCAGCGCGGGGACGCACATCACGACGAAGAGCAGCATCGGCAGGACCTTGGACTTGACCGAGCGGCCGAGTCCGTAGGAGCCGCGCAGGGACTGCGAGTAGAGGGAGCGGCGGGCGTAGGCGCGTCCCAGGCGCGGGCCGTCGTAGGTGCGGTAGCCGATGTTGTGGATACGGGTCTGCTCACCCTGCTGGGTGAGGGGGTGCTCAACCGCCATGGCCGACCGCCTCCTTCCGCTGTTCGTCGCTGTCGGTGAAGACCTCGGCGATGTGGTGTCTGCGCTGTTCCATGCGGACCAGCCCGAGGCCGAGATCGGCGACCACGTCGCGGACGAGGTCGTAGGTGTCCTCGCTCTCGGTGGTGAGCAGCAGGATGTGTCCGGCGCCCGGCAGCCCGCCGCCGTCGTGGGTCTCGATCCCGCGCGCGTGGAGCACCTCGCGGACCGCGCCCGTGCCGTCCGGGTGTCGGTCACTGTCGGTGACCTCGATGGCGAGGGTGGTGGTGCTCTTGGTGAAGTCCGTCGTGGAGCTGGAGCGCAGCAGCTTGCCGCCGTCGACGACCACGACGTGGTCGCAGGTGCGTTCCAGTTCGCCCAGGAGGTGCGAGGTGACCAGGACCGAGATGCCGAAGTCCGTGTGGATGCGGCGGATCAGTCCGAGCATGTCGTCGCGGCCGACCGGGTCCAGGCCGTTGGTCGGTTCGTCCAGGAAGACCAGCTGGGGGTCGTGGACGAGGGCCTGCGCGAGTTTGACGCGCTGTTTCATGCCCGTGGAGTAGCCGCCGATGGGGCGGTAGCGCTCCTCGTACAGACCGACGTGGCGCAGGGTGTCCGCGGTGCGCTCGCGGGCCGCGGCCGGCGGCAGACCGGACATCCGCGCCATGTGGACGACGAACTCGGTGGCCGAGACGTCGGGCGGCAGGCAGTCGTGCTCGGGCATGTACCCGACCCGCTCGCGGATGGCGGCGCCCTCGGTGGCGACGTCGAGGCCGAGCACGTGTGCGCGGCCCTCGGTGGCGGGGGACAGACCCAGCAGGATCTTGATCAGTGTGGACTTGCCGGCTCCGTTGGCTCCGACGAGTCCGGTCACACCGGGCCCGACGTCCACGGAGAGCCGGTCAAGAGCGGTCACCCGGGGGTACCGCTTGCTCAGGCTTTCGGTCGCGATCACAGTCACGATTCGAAGGTAGTGGCGCAGACCACAGGGGTCGTCAGCCCACGGAGGTGGATCCGCGTCAGCCTCCAGTCGTACGGGCCCGTAGGGGTCACCCTCAGGTATACCGACCGGGAGCCCTCCGCCGTCCGACCGGTTGTCCACAGGCGGCCCGCGGTCTCGTGCTCATGGGCTTCGATGTAAACCGGCGATTGATCGGCACGCAGCTGAACATCGGCGAGGAAAGGTACGTGATCACCAATATGCAGCCCCGATCCCCCGCACCCCCCGCCGCTGGAGGGACTACCTCGGCCGGATGACCGAGGCCTGGGCCCAGTCCACCACCGCCTGCGCGGCGACCCCCGCCACCGGGGTGCTGGGCGGTCCGGCCCCGTACTGGAACTCCTACACCTACGACAAGACCGGCAACCGACTCACCGAGACCCAGCACGGCACCACCACCGGCGCCTCGGACACCCAGCGGGACTACCACTACCCCGACCCGGGCGCGGTCCGGCCGCACGCCCTGGGCTCGGTGGACACCACCACCGGGTCGGTGAAGTCCGCTGACAGCTTCGGCTATGACGCCGTGGGCAACACCCACACCCGGCTGCTGGCCAATGGCTCTTCCCAGACCCTGGACTGGGACGCCGAAAGCCACCTGGCCAAGGTCACCGAGCCGGTGACCGGCGGCAGCGACAAGGTCACCGAGTACCTGTACGACGCCGACGGCAACCGCCTGATCGGCCGCTTCCTCAGCGTCGACCCGCTCATGACCACGAGCGACCCCCAGACGCTGAACGCCTACGCCTACGCCAACAACAGCCCTGTCACCAGCAGCGACCCCTCCGGGCTGTGCATGGCCGACCAGTGCGGAATCGGCTACCCCATCGGCGGCACCGGCACCAACGGCCACAAAAAGGAGTACGTCAAGAAGGCGCCCCGCGGAGCCGGTGGAGTCGGCACCAACAGTTACCTCGGAGCCGGATACACCGGCAAACTGCCGGACGCCGCGAACGGCGACTCCAACAACGTGAAGAAAAGCGAGAAGGACGGGAAGTGGTACGTCCAGATCTACCCCTCCGTCTGGATGGAGGCGGACAACCCCCACGTCGACCAAGTCGCCGCCAACTTCCAGAAATGGGCCAAATACGTCTGTGACCCCTTCAATGAGGGGAACGACACCGGCTGCCTGGCCCCCCGGGGGAAGGACGACGACCCCAACCTCTACCAGCGCGTCAAAGCCAAGCTGCTCTCCTGTGATTCCGACTGGGACTGTGGCGACA
Organism: Streptomyces sp. NBC_00659; assembly: GCF_036226925.1. NCBI lineage: Bacteria > Bacillati > Actinomycetota > Actinomycetes > Kitasatosporales > Streptomycetaceae > Streptomyces > Streptomyces sp. NBC_00659. The sequence continues at coordinate 4,847,277 of NZ_CP109031.1, forward strand.
ACTGGGCCAACCCCAACGATCTCATGTCGGCCGGCGTGGAAAGCGGCATGTTCGGCCCCGGCGACATTGGGCAAATGGCCCACGCGGCGGGCAAATCGCTGACAGGCCAGAAGGCGACGGGCGAGGGCCGGTGCAGTTTCGACCCCGACACCCCGGTCCTCATGGAAGACGGCAAGTCCAAGCCCATCGGAAAGGTCGAGCCCGGAGACCGGGTCGAAAGCGGTGACCCCCAAAAGGGAAAACACCGGGGCTCCCGCACGGTCACCGCACAGCTGGTCAACCATGACGATGACCTGACCGACGTCCAGGTCAAGGACGCCGACGGCAAGACGCTGACGCTCCACACCACGTCCCGTCACCCGTTCTGGGACGACACCACCCACTCCTGGGTGCCGGCCGGCAAACTCAAGCCCGGCCACACCCTCAACACCGCTACCGACAAACACGTACGCATCACCACGGTCAAGGCGCGCCCCGGCACCGCCGACATGTACAACCTGACCGTAAATGAACTCCACACGTACTATGTACTCGCCGGCGCAACTCCCGTGCTGGTGCATAACATGTGCCCGAAGAAGAATAATTCGGGCACGCCGCAGGCAACTCCTATTCCCCGACCGGCCACGTACCAGTTGATCGCCATCAGGCGGGGTAATGGAACGCCGCGGCTGGACGATGCGGGAAATGTGAAGATTTTCGAAGGGCGCAAGCCGCACGAAAGGCCATATGCCGGCTTCCAGGAATACGCGATTCCGAATGTCCCGGAGGACAAAGGGCGGATTCTGTATAATCCGCAGACCGGCGAAGCGGCATGGCCGACCAACCACTACACGACCATCCAGCGCTTTCCGGACGGCTACAAGATGAACCCGTAGGAAGCGGCCCTGGTTCAACGGCGAACCGATTGATCTGAAACCCTGGGGGGCTCACCGAGTGTGAGCCCCCCGTCTTAGTTTACTGAATGGAAATTCATGTTCTCCCTTCGCGCGGACGACGACCATGACACGTTCCTTGGATTTTTCTCCGATCTCCGGGACTTCTTCACCGGGCACGCGGGCGCGCTGTCTGAATTCGACCCGGAGGCAGGATCCGGCGGTGAGGGTGACGGATTCTGGCTGCGTCCCCGGCTGATCGGTGCGGACCCGTCGGGAGCCTTGAGGGGGGCGCTTCGCGCCGAGGGAGGTTCCGGAGATGGCCCCGGCAATGTATGGATCGACCTCCACGACACGGCGGGCCGGACCATCGGCTCGTATTTCGCGGGAGCGGTGACGTTGGAGCGCTGGGAGGAAGAGGAGGACGGAACGACGGCAGCCACCGTGTCCTGCTGGTTGGACTCCTTGCCGGAAGCCGGAGCGTACGAAGTCTGGAAATCCTGGAGTCGTCGCCCGCCCGTTTCCGTGAACGACTGGGTGAGCCTTCCGGCAGGCCGACGGGAAGGCTGGATCGAGGTCGCCCGGAAATACCAAGGCGACAACCGAAAGACGAACCCCCGTCACGAGCGGTACACCCTCGACGGTACGAACATCACTGATCTCGCGAGTTTCTACTGCGCCATCGGCGAGGCCATGAACGGGCCCGGCGGCTACTACGGCAGCAACCTGACCGCACTCGACGACTGCCTCTTCGGCGGATTCGGCCCGGCCGCCCCGTTCCGTCTCGTCTGGGATCGTTCGGGTGTGGCGATGGACATGCTCGGCAGCCTGCCCACGTACCTCCCCAACACCTCCGTGATGGATATGATCGTCGATTGCCTCGAGCGACGTGGGGTCGTCGTCGAACTCGCGTAGCGGGCGCGATGGGGCAGTGCGGACGCCTCCCTTGGCGGCGCCGAGCTTGTGGAAGGGCAGGACGTCGACGCGGCTGACGTTGCCCAGGGAGGCGGCGAAGGAGGCGACGCCCGCGACGTTCTCGGCGGCGTCGGTCAGGCCCGGGACCAGGACGAAGCGCGCCCAGACCTCCTTGCCCAGTTCGGCCAGGCGGCGGGCGAAGGCCAGCGTCGGTTCCAACTGCCGCCCGGTGAGGCGCGGGTAGAGCTCGCGGTCCCAGGACTTGACCCAGGAAGCCCTCACGTCCAGAGAGAGGGGCCGCATCTGAACCTGGAGACCCAGACCAACGGAAGACGGTTACCAGCGGCCCGCTCAAGGATCCGCACACCGACGTCGATCCATCCACGATCCCGTCCGACGACTACTGGCCGTAAGTGACGATCGGAGGCGTGACGGTGAAGGTCTTGCGCGGTGACCCGACCGGGGAACTGGAGCTCTCCGGAACCCGCTCCGAACTGCTCGCCCTGGGACGGGAGTTGCGAAGCAGGCACAGGGACGCGATCGCCGTCGGCCGGAGTCCACCTCGGTCCCGTCCTCCAGCGCGATATCGCCCGCGGTTCGGCGGGTCGCCAGGGGTACCTGCGTCATACCTGCACCGGCCAGGGCATTCCGTGGTCGATCCGCGTCAGCCTCCAGTCGTACGGGCCCGCAAGGATCACCCTCAGGTATGGGCCCCTGGAGCCGGTCATCAACCAACCAGCCGGTTGTCCACAGGCTGCGCGCAGGCCTATTGACGCAGCCTCTAACAACTGTCACATTCGCCAGTGTCACGTTACGGGCACGTACCGCAGTCGGTGCGGACAGGTGGGGCGGTGGCATGACGACGGCAGTGGCAGGCGAACTCTCCGCGGAACTGCGGGGGTTCAGAGAGGTGCAGCGCCTCGCGTACGAGTGCGCGGAAGCGGTCGCGGCACAGCTGAAGCCCGGCGTCACCGAGCGCGAGGCGGCCCGCATGCAGCGCCGGTGGCTGCGTGAGCGCGGGGTGCGGGACTGGTTCCATCTGCCGTTCGCCTGGTTCGGTGACCGCACGGCCTTCGTCGGCTTCCGGATCCCGCTGCAGTTCTTCCCCACCGACCGCCGGCTCGAGCCGAGGATGCCGTTCATCCTCGACATGGCCCCCGTGCACAAGGGCTTCACCGCGGACATCGGCTATTCGGGCTCGCTCGGCCTGAACCCCGTGCAGGACAAGCTCCTCGCCGATCTGGAGGCGCACCGCGAGCTGATCCTGCGCGAGGTGCGCGAGCGGCGGTCCCTGCGCGAGATCTACGAGGACGTCGACCGGCTCATGACCCGTCAGGGCTATGCCAACCGGCACCGCGCGTATCCGTTCGGCGTGATCGCGCACAAGGTGGACCAAGTGGCGGAGCGGTCCTGGTCGCCGCGTCTGTTCGGGTTCGGCGTCCAGGCCCTGAAGGGGCTGGCGAGCGACGCGCTGCACGGCCACCGGGAGGGCTGGTCCCCGCTGTGGTCTCCGTACACCTTCTCCGACCACCCGCCCCGGCCGGGGCTGTGGGCGGTCGAACCGCACCTCGGTTTCCGGGGTACGGGCGCGAAGTTCGAGGAGCTCCTGGTCGTCACGGACTCCCGGGACCCCGAACAGAGCGCGTTCTGGCTCGACGACGATCTGCCGCATGTGCGGCGCTGGGCGGAGGACAAGTGAGTCTCGTGGGCGCGCGCGAGCGCCGGGTGCGGACGGGCGGGGTCGAGCTGTGTGTCGCCGAACTGGGTGACGACAGGCAGCCGACCGTGGTGCTCGTGCACGGGTATCCGGACTCCAAGGAGGTGTGGTCCGAGGTCGCCGTGCGGCTCGCCGACCGCTTCCATGTCGTGCTGTACGACGTGCGGGGGCACGGCCGGTCGACGGCACCGCGGCCCCTGCGCGGCGGTTTCACGCTGGAGAAACTGACCGACGACTTCCTCGCGGTGATCGACGCGGTCAGTCCCGGCGGGCCGGTGCACCTCGTGGGCCACGACTGGGGTTCGGTGCAGTCGTGGGAGTTCGTCACGGTCGCCCGGACGGAGGGCCGGATCGCGTCCTTCACGTCGATGTCCGGTCCGTCCCTCGACCACTTCGGCCACTGGATCAAGCGGCGGGTGCGGCGGCCCACGCCACGGAGGGTCGGCCAGCTCCTCGGGCAGGGCGCCAAGTCCTGGTACGTGTACATGCTGCACACGCCGGTGCTGCCCGAGCTGGCCTGGCGCGGTCCCCTGGGCAAGTGGTGGCCGAAGATCCTCCAGCGGCTCGAGAAGGTGCCCGCGGGCGACTACCCGACCCCGTCGCTGCCTTCCGACGCGGCGCACGGCGCGTGGCTCTACCGCGACAACGTGCGGTCCCGGCTCGGCCGCCCCCGCGAGGACGCGTACGCGCACGCGCCCGTGCAGCTGATCACGCCCCTGGGAGACGCCTTTCTCTCCGAGCGGCTCTATGACGAACTGGAGAAGTGGGCCCCCGATTCGGTGCGCCGCACGCTCCAGGCCAAGCACTGGGTCCCGCGGACCCGACCCGACCAGCTGGCCGACTGGATAGCGGGGTTCGTGACGGCCAACGAGGGCCGTGAGGCCGGCGTTCCCACGCCCGAGCCGGTGGCCTCCGGCAGGTACGCGGACCGGTTCGGCGGGCAGCTCGTGCTGGTCACCGGCGCCGGCAGCGGCATCGGGCGGGCCACCGCGTTCGCGTTCGCCGAGGCCGGCGCGCGGGTGGTGGCCGTCGACCGGGACGCGGAAGCCGCGGCCCGCACGGCGGAGATGTCCCGGCTGATCGGCTCGCCCGAGGCCTGGGCGGAGACGGTCGACGTCAGCGACGAACAGGCCATGGAGAAGCTCGCCGACAAGGTCGCCGCCGAGTACGGCGTGGTGGACGTGCTGGTGAACAACGCCGGTATCGGTCTCTCCGGCTCCTTCTTCGACACGACGGCGGAGGACTGGAGGAAGGTCCTCGACGTCAATCTGTGGGGTGTGATCCACGGCTGCAGGCTCTTCGGAAAGCAGATGGCCGAGCGCGGGCAGGGCGGCCATATCGTCAACACCGCGTCGGCGGCGGCGTACCAGCCCTCGAAGGCGCTGCCCGCCTACAGCACCTCCAAGGCGGCCGTGCTGATGCTCAGCGAGTGTCTGCGCGCGGAGCTGGCCGGCCAGGACATCGGTGTCTCGGCGGTCTGCCCCGGCTTCGTCAACACGAACATCACCGCGACCGCGCGTTTCGCCGGGGTCGACGCGGCCGAGGAGAAGCGGCGTCAGAAGAAGTCGGCACGGCTCTACGGACTGCGCAACTACCCGCCGGAGAAGGTCGCCGACGCGATCCTGCGCGCGGTCGTCCGCAACGAGGCGGTGGTTCCGGTGACCCCGGAGGCGCGCGGCGCCCACCTCCTGCACCGCTTCGCGCCCCGGGCGCTGCGCGCGATCGCACGCATGGAGCCGCCCTTGTGAGCACACGGCGGGGCGGCCGCCTTGTGAGCACACGGCAGGGCGGCCGCGCCCGCATGACCGCCTACCTACACAACAAGGCGGTCGCCCAGGGCTGTCGGCCGGACGGGGAGGAGCTCTGCGTGGGCATACCGCGCTCTCCTCGGCGGTCGTACCATCCGTCGCAGGAGGGTTCACCGCTCAGGGCCGTCGCGTATCCGGCTCTGTTCACCCACGGCACGGGCGGGGGCCTTCGGGCGGGCGGCGGCCTCTCAGGGCCCGGAGGCGGGAGGGCGGGAGAGATGAGCGACGAGTCGGGCGGTGTCGCGTACCGCATCGAGGACCTGGCACACCGCAGTGGCGCCACGGTCCGGACGATCCGCGCCTACCAGGACCGCGGACTGCTGCCCCGCCCCGAGCGGCGCGGGCGCGCCAATGTGTACGCCGACGCCCATCTGGCGCGGCTGCGGCAGATCGCCGACCTCCTGGACCGCGGCTACACGCTGGCCTCGATCAAGGAACTCCTGGAAGCCTGGGACGCGGGCCGGGGCCTGGGCGGGATACTCGGCCTGGTCGCGGAGGTCGACGGGCCGTGGACCGACGAGGAGGCCGCCCGGATCTCCCGGACCGAGCTGGTGGAGCGGTTCGGCGGCCGTCCCGACGACGCGGCGGTGGCGGAGGCGGTGGAGCTGGGCGTGCTGGAGCCCGTTCCGGGGGACGAGGACACCTTCCTCGTCCCGAGCCCTCAAGAACTTTCCGCGGCGGTCGAGTTGTACAACTCCGGTGTTCCGCTGTCCGCCATCGCCTGTCATCTACGAGAGTTGAGGGGGCAGGTCGAGCACATCGCCTCCCGTTTCCTTGAGTTCACCGCGGAGTACGTCTTCTCTCGGTATCTGGGTGATCGTCCGCCGAGCGACGCGGAAGCGGCCGAGGCGGCCTCGCTCGTACGGCGGCTGCGACCGCTCGCGCAGCAGACGGTGGACGCCGAACTGGCGCGGGCGATGAGGCTGTTCGCCACGCGTCACCTGAGCCGGCACCTCGCGGCGGGACAGGTCCCGATGGAGCCGGAGGGTGCGCGTCCGGTGGAGGTGGCCGCCGGGACAATGCGGGCCGTGGAGCGTCTGGTTGGCATGGAGCACGCGGCGGCCTTCGTGACGGCGGCCACCGAACGGGAGCTACAGGCACGTACGTTGGACCAGCTGGCCGCAAACAGCCCCCATCGCATCATTGTTGACGAAGTACCTTAAACGGCGCACTCGTTGTCCACAGATTCGTCAATTCGCCTGTGGATAACAACACTTGGCTGTGGATCAAACCTCCGAACCAAAATCAAATGCGTGATCCGTCTCTCGCCAGGCACGCTGGGAGGATGAAGGAACACACCGATGAACAGCCGCACGAGCGGACGTGTGACCGACCGCGGGGCCGAGCGCAGGGCCGAACGGGGGACCTGGCGCATGAGCGGACGGAAAGACGGGCTGATGAACAGATGGACGAAAAACGCACCGTGAAGGTGTCGAAGTACCTCTCGAAGCATCTGCGCCACCAGCCCGAACGGATCGGGCTCACCCTCGGCGAGGGCGGCTGGGTCGAGATCGACGCGCTGATCTCCGCGGCCACCGCGCACGGCTTCCGGTTCACCCGCGCCGAACTCGATCACGTGGTGGCCACCAACGACAAGCGGCGCTTCGCCGTGGAGGGAACCCGGATCCGGGCCAGCCAGGGCCACTCCGTCGAGGTCGACCTCGGACTGCCCCCGGCGACCCCGCCGGCGTACCTCTACCACGGGACCGTGGCCTCCAGCCTGGACGCGATCCGCGCCGAGGGCCTGAGACCCATGAACCGGCACGACGTACACCTCTCGGCGGACCGGGAGACGGCCACCCGCGTCGGCGCCCGCCGCGGCCGCCCGGTCGTCCTCGGTGTGGACGCCGCCGCCATGCACCGTGACGGCCACGTCTTCCGGGTCAGCGCCAACGGCGTCTGGCTGGCCGAGGCCGTACCCCCGCGCTATCTGCGGTTTTCCGGTCCACACTGACCACGGGCGCCGGTCCGCACCGATCCCGGGCGCCGGGGCGCCGGGCAGCCGGTCGGACCGCCCTGAGGCGACGACGCCCCGGCTCCGTCTACGCTCGACGCATGAGTCTGCGTCTGAGCACCGTGATCCTGCCGTACGTCCGCTGGCACGAGGGCGGGCGTTCCGCATGGCAGCGCGCGGAGCAGCTCGGCTTCCACACCGCGTTCACCTACGACCACCTGTCCTGGCGGACCTTCCGCGACGGCCCGTGGTTCGGAGCCGTGCCGACGCTGACCGCGGCGGCCGCCGTCACCGACCGGCTGCGCCTCGGCACGCTCGTGACCTCGCCGAACTTCCGGCACCCGGTGACCCTCGCCAAGGATCTGATCTCCCTCGACGACATCTCGAACGGCCGGATCACGCTGGGCATCGGCGCCGGCGGCACCGGTTTCGACGCCACCGCGCTCGGACAGGACCCGTGGACCCCGCGTGAGCGCGCCGACCGCTTCGGTGAGTTCGTCCCGCTGCTCGACCGGCTCCTCACCGAGGACTCCGTCTCCTACGGCGGCAACTTCTACTCGGCGCACGAGGCCCGCAACATCCCGGGCTGTGTCCAGCGCCCCCGGCTGCCGTTCGCCGTGGCCGCCACCGGCCCGCGCGGTCTGAGGCTCGCCGCCCGCCACGGGCAGGCGTGGGTGACGACCGGCGATCCGAAGCTGTACGAGACGGGCACCCCCGAGCAGTCGGTTCAGGCCATTCGCGGACAGGTCGCCAAGCTCGCCGACGCGTGCGCCGAGATCGGCAGGGACGTGGCGGAGATCGACAAGATCCTGCTCACCGGCTTCACCCCCGACCGGGGCCACCCGCTGGAATCCCTCGACGCGTTCGTCGACTTCGCGGGCAGGCACGCCGAACTGGGCTTCACCGACATCGTGATCCACTGGCCGATCCCCGACTCGGAGTTCGCCGCCGACCCGAAGGTCTTCGAGCGGATCGCCATGGAAGCGGTGGCCCAGCTGCGCTGAACCGAGTCTCCATGCCCCCGGGGCCCCGGCAGGGCGGGGCGGCAAGGGTGAGGTGAGGGCGGTTACCACTCAAGTGTGCGGACCGCCGCACGGCCGTGCGCATATATGCGGGAGAATGAGCAGGTGACCTCAGCGACTCGCCGGCCCGAGACCCCGGCCTCCACCGTCCCGCCCCGGCTGATCGCCACGGACCTCGACGGCACCTTGTTGCGCGACGACAAATCGGTGTCCGACCGCACGATCGCCGCCCTCGCCGCCGCCGAACAGGCCGGCATCGAGGTCTTCTTCGTCACCGGCCGCCCGGCCCGCTGGATGGACGTCGTCAGCGACCACGTCCACGGGCACGGCCTGGCCATCTGCGGCAACGGCGCCGCCGTGGTCGACCTGCACGGCGGCCCCGGCGCCCACCGCTTCGTCAAGATCCGCGAACTGACGCCCGACATCGCGCTGGACGTCGTCCGGATCCTGCGGGCCGCCGCGCCCGGCACGGTGTGCGCCGTCGAGCGGACGTACGGCCTCCATCTCGAACCGGGTTACCCGCTCATGCACATGGAGCCCCCGGAGATCGTCCTGCCCGCCGAGAAGCTCCTCGCCGAGGACGCGCTGGACGCCGATCAGCCGGTGCTGAAGGTGCTCGCCTACCACCCGGAGATGGATCCGGACGAGTTCCTCGCCGTCGCCCGCCCGGCCATCGGCGACCGGGCCAACGTGACCCGGTCGAGCCCCAGCGCCCTGCTGGAGATCAGCGGCCCCGGCGTCTCCAAGGCCAGCACCCTCGAGCTGTGCTGCGCCGAGCGCGGTATCTCGCCCGAGGAGGTCGTCGCCTTCGGCGACATGCCGAACGACGTCGAGATGCTCACCTGGGCCGGCCGGTCGTACGCCATGGGCAACGCCCACCCCGCCGTGATCGCCGCCGCCTCCGGGCGCACGGTCGCGAACAACGAGGACGGGGTGGCGGTCGTGATCGAGCAGATCCTGGCCGCCGGCGCGTAGCCCTCCGCCGACACGGCCGGGGTCCTCCGGCACATCCGCCGGAGGGCCTCGGTCAGGGCCTGCCCCACGTCCCGCCACTTGATCCACATGACAGGCCTAGACGACGACCCCGTGCCCGGCCAGCCATGGAACCGGGTCGATCGCCGATCCCGTCTCCGGTGTCACGCGCACCTCGAAGTGCAGATGCGGGCCGGTCGAGTTGCCGCTCGTCCCCGACTGCCCGATCCACTCCCCGGTCGAGACCCGCTGCCCCTGGTCGACGGCGACGGCCGCGAGATGCGCGTACTGCGTGTAGTAGCCCCCGGGGTGCTCGACCACGACCTCGATGCCGAAGGCACCGCCGCAGGACACCTTCACCACCCGGCCCGCCCCGGCCGCCCGCACCGGGGTGCCGATGGGCACCGCGAAGTCCTGGCCGGTGTGCCGGTGCGCCCAGTGCTCACCCCCGCTGCCGAACCCCGCGGAGAGTTCGTACGTCTCCACCGGCGCGACCCACGCCTGGGTGAGCGCCATCGGCGGCTGGTCGAGACGGACCGCCCCGCGGCAGGAGCCGGCCGCCACGGAGGCATCCGCCCGGCTCTGCAACGCCGACCGCGCCTCGTCGAGCTTCGCCTCGATGGTCCGCTTGACCGCGGCGAGTTCCCCGGTCCGCTTCTCCAGCACAAGCCACTCGGAGCGGGCCTTCGCCTCGTCCACGGCGAGCCGGCCCTCGGCACGCCGGCTCTTCTCGACGGCACCGGCGACGGCCAGATCGGCCCGCCGCACGGCATGCTGACCACGCATCAGACCGTCGGGGTCCTTCGCGAACAGGATCTGCGCCGTGTACGGCAGTCCGCCGCCCTGCCGGTACTGCGCACGCACGATACGGCCCAGGTCCTCGTGCAGTACCGCGATCTCCTGCCGCTCCTGTACGAGCAGGCGCTCGGCCCGCTCGGCCCGGCCGCGCTGCGCCTCGGCGTCCTGCCGCCCCGCCTCGTACTGTCCGCTCGCCACGGAGGCGTCCTCGTACAGCCGCGCCACCTGGGCGCTGATGTCGAGGTCCGCACCGTCGCCCTCGGCCTCCGCCGGCCGGGCCGCGAGGATCACGAGAGCGGACAACAGGGCCGGTACGAGGAGGGGATGGCGGCGAAATGAGCGCATGACAGCGATCGTGGCCCGTGAGTTGGGGCCCGGCCCGTTCAAGGCGTACACCTGGGGGACAGGACGTCACGAATGGCCCAGCGGCACGACCGAACGGTCCCGTGCCGGCCGGGCCGCTCGCGAACGGGTCACCCGGACACCGCGCGAACAGATCGCCCGCGCAAGGGGATTCAGTGCGGTACCTGCCACACCACCGTCGTACCGCCGCCGTCCTCGCCGATCCCCGGCCCGTACCAACTCGCGCCGCCCAGCGACTCGGCACGCCGCCTGAGGTTCTTCAGGCCGCTGCGCCGGCCGCCGTCGGGGATGCCGACGCCGTCGTCCGCGACGGCGAGGCGCACGCCCGGCCGCCCGTCCGGCAGCAGGACGTCCGCGTCGACGGAGACCTCGATCCGGGAGGCTCCCGCGTGCCGGAAGGCGTTGGAGAGGGCTTCGCGCAGCGCGGCGACGAGGTTCTTGCCGGTGAGTTCGCCGACCAGCGTGTCGACGGGGCCGGTGAAGCGGTGTCCGGGGTGGAAACCGAGGGGGACGGCGACCATGTTGATCTCGCGCAGGACACGGGTGCTCAGCCCGGAGGGCGTCTCGGCGGGGCCCTGCCGGAGCGCGAAGATCGCTGTGCGGATCTCCTGGATGGTGACGTCGAGTTCGTCGACCGCCGTCCCGACGCCCCGCCGTACCTCGGGCACCTTCGACCGGCGCTGCGCGCTCTCCAGCATCATTCCGGTGGCGAACAGCCGCTGGATGACCAGGTCGTGCAGGTCACGGGCGATCCGGTCGCGGTCCTCGTACACCGCGAGCCGTTCCCGGTCGCGCCGCGACTCGGCCATCATCAGCGCCAGGGCCGCCTGCGAGGCGAACTGCGTGGCGAGGGTCCGCTCGCTCTCGGTGAACTGGCGTCCGTCGCGGGACCTCGGGGTGAGGAGGGCACCGAGGACCCGGCCGTCGCTCTGCAGCGGGAGCATCATAACGGGCCCGTAAGCCTGGGTGAGATCCGTCCGCAGGCGCGGGTCGGCGGACGCGTCCGCCAGGAACACCGGCTTCCCGTCCCGGAGTTCGGTGACCAGTTCGCTCTCCGGCGGAACGACGACGCCGAGCGCCTTCGACGGGTGGTCCGAGGCCACCGCGACGACCTCCAGGCCGCCCTCCTCCGCGGGGAGCAGGACGATCCCGGCCGCGGAGCCGGAGAGCCTGCGGGCCTGCTCGGCGACGGTCTGCAACGCGTCCTCGGCGTCGCTGCCCGCCAGCAGCGCGGTGGTGACGGCCACCGAGCCGTCGATCCAGCGCTCACGCTGCTGCGCCGCTTCGTACAGGCGGGCGTTGCCGATGGCGATACCGGCCTCGGTGGCGAGCACCCGGAGCATGTCGAGATCGTCGTCGTCGAAGGTGCCGCCGCCGCGCTTCTCCGTGAGGTACAGGTTCCCGAAGATCTCCCCCTGCACCCGGATCGGCACTCCGAGGAAGCTGCGCATCGGCGGATGGCCGGGCGGGAACCCGCAGGAGCGCGGGTCGTCGGTCAGGTTCGCGAGGCGCACCGGATCGGGGTCGCGGATGAGCGCGCCCAGCAGCCCCTTGTGGCCGTCGGGCCTGCGCCCGATCCTGCGGGCGGTCTCCTCGTCCACGCCGTACTGGACGAAGTCCGCGAGACCCTCCCCGCTCTCGTCCACGACGCCGATGGCCGCGTACCGCGCGTCCGTGAGCTCCGCCGCTGTCTCGCAGATGCGGTTCAGTTTGGAGTGCGGCTCCAGCCCCGATCCGACCGACCGTACGGCCTCCAGCAGCCGCGGGACCCGTGCGTCCGGCTCGCCGGTCAGCCCTCCCGGAGCCATGGCCGCCGCGGCCATGCCGTCACCCGGGACGGGGGAGCGTCTCGCCGCTGACATGCCCTGAGCCTAATGAGTCCCCTTTGCCCGGGAAAGTCGGGCGGGTGGCGACAGACGGCGGACCCGGCACAGCCGGCGCCTTCCCGGACGGCGCGCTCAGCCCACGACGGCCGTCGCCCGCGCTCCGCCCGCTCTTCGCTCGTGCGGCGCTCAGGGCGCCACCGCGCGCACCAGCAGATCCGCGGCGGTCTCGCGTTCGGCCAGCTCCCGCAGCGGCCCCGCGACGGCCACCAGCTCGGCGAACGCCCCACGCTGGACCACATGTCCCCGTGCGAGCACGATCACCTCGTCCACCGCGTCGAGCCCGGCCAGCCGATGCGTGATCAACAGGGTCGTACGGCCCTCGGTCGCGGCCAGGAGATCCGCGGTGAGCGCGTCGGCCGTCGGCAGGTCGAGGTGCTCCGCCGGTTCGTCGAGGACGAGCACGGGAAAGTCGGCGAGCAGCGCACGTGCCAGTGCGAGCCGCTGGCGCTGGCCGCCGGACAGCCGTGCCCCGTGTTCGCCGACCAGGGTGTCGAGCCCGTCGGGCAGTCCGTCCACCCAGTCCAGCAGCCGGGCTCGTCCGAGCGCGTCGCGGACCGCGGCCTCGGTCGCGTCCTTACGGGCCAGCAGCAGGTTCTCGCGCAGGGTGCTGTCGAAAAGGTGCGCGTCCTGGGCGCAGAGCCCGACCAGCCGGCGCACGGCGTCCCCGTCCATCCCGCAGGCGTCCACCCCGGCGAGCGTGTACGTCCCCGCCTCCGGGTCCAGGAATCGCAGCAGGACCTGCGCGAGCGTCGTCTTGCCGGCTCCGGACGTGCCGACCACGGCGATCCTGCGGCCCTTCTCGAGGGTCAGGTCGAGTCCGGCCAGCGCGTCCCGATCCTGTCCGGCGTGCCGGGCCCGGAGCCCGGACACACGGAGCGGGAACGGTGTCGCGGGCGCCGGTCGCGGCTGTTCGGGCTCGCGTACGGGATCGGCGGCGTCCAGCACCTCGTACACGCGCTCGGCGCTCTTGCGCACCCGCTGCCGGTACTGAACGGCGAGCGGCAGTCCCATGACGGCCTCGAATGCGGCCAGCGGGGTGAGGACGACGACGGCCATGAGCACGCCGTGCAGTCGCCCGGCGGCGACCGCCTGGGCGCCCACGAGAGCGGTGGCCGCGACGGTGAGTCCGGAGACAAGTGCCGTGAGTCCGTCCCCGAGGGCGGTCGCGGTGGCGGCTCGGGAGGCGATCCTCGTGAGGACGCCGTCGGCCTGCCTCGCCTCGGCGGTACGGGCGGGCAGCGCGCCCGCGACGGTCAGTTCGGCGGTCCCCGTGAGCAGATCGGCCACCTGGGTCGCCAGCGCGCCCCGCGCGGGAGCCAGCCGTCGTTCGGCACGGCGCGCCACGGCACCGGTCACCAGGGGGACCCCGGCCCCGGCCGCCAGCAGACCGACGGCGAGAACGGCCCCGGCTTCGGGGAGCAGCCAGGCGGTGAACCCGACGGAGGCGGCGGAGACCAGGACCGCGGCTCCGGTCGGCAGCAGCCAGCGCAGCCAGTAGTCCTGCAGGGCGTCCACGTCCGCGACGAGCCGCGACAGCAGGTCACCACGCCGGGTGGTCCGCAGCCCGGCGGGCGCGAGCCGTTCCAGACGCCGGTAGACCGCCGCCCGTGTGTCGGCCAGCATCCGCAGCACGGCGTCGTGCGAGACGAGCCGTTCCGCGTACCGGAACACCGCCCGTCCGATGCCGAACGTCCGGGTGGCCGTCACGGCCACCATCAGATAGAAGACCGGCGGCTGCTGGGAGGCCCGCGAGATGAGCCAGCCGGAGGTGGCCATGAGGCCGACGGCGCTACCGAGCGCGAGGCTGCCGAGGAGCAGGGCGAGCGCGAGCGGCCTACGCCGGGGAGCCGCCATCGCCCGGACGCGGGCGAGCACGCCACCCTGGGCCCGGGACATCGCGACGAGGCCTTCGGCGTCCGCCGGGAACATGTCCTCCGGCTCGGCGCCTTGCGGCGGCTGTGTGCGCGTCGGCTGCGCGGAGCCGGAAACCCCGGCCTCGGGTGCCGGCCTCGGCGCGCCGACTGCAGCGGCTTCCAGGCGGACCACCCGGTCCGCGACGTCCAGCAGGGCCGGCCGGTGCACGACCAGCAGCACGGTCCGTCCCGCGGCCAGCCGCCGGACCGCCGTAACGACCTCGGCCTCGGTCGCCCCGTCGAGCGAGGCCGTCGGCTCGTCGAGCAGCAGCACGGGCCGGTCCGCGAGGAACGCCCGCGCGAGTGCCAGGCGCTGACGCTGGCCGGCCGACAGTCCGGTGCCGTCCTCACCGAGAAGCGTGTCGGCCCCGGCGGGCAGGGCGTCGACGAACCCTGCCGCACCGGCGTCGACGAGAGCCTTGCGCAGCGCCGCGTCGTCGGCGTCGGGTCGCGCCAGACGTACGTTCTCGGCGATGGATCCGGCGTACAGGTGCGGCCGTTGCGGCACCCAGGCGATCCGCGAGCGCCACTCCGTGAGGTCGGCGTCGACGAGATCGACTCCCCCGGCGCGGACTTGGCCGGTGGTGGGCTCCACGAATCCGAGCAGAACGTTCAGCAGAGTCGACTTGCCCACACCGCTGGGACCGACGAGGGCGACCGTCTCCCCGGGCTCGACCGCGAAGGAGACGTCCGAGACCGCGTCCGCGGAGCGCCCCGGATAGCGCACGGTGACGCCGTCGAAGGCGATCTCCCCCGCGGGCACGCGCAGCGAACCGGACCTCGGTGCCGGGGTCTCCAGCACCGCGAAGATGGCCTCGGCGGCCGCGAGCCCTTCGGCGGCGGCGTGGTACTGGGCTCCCACCTGCCGCAGCGGCAGATAGGCCTCGGGTGCCAGCACGAGGATGACGAGCCCCACGTACAGGTCCATCTCGCCCCGGACGAGCCGCATGCCGATGGTCACCGCGACCAGGGCGACCGAGATGGTGGCGAGCAGTTCCAGGGCGAAGGACGACAGGAAGGCGATCCGGAGCGTCCGCATCGTCGCCTGCCGGTACTCGCCGGTGATCTTCCGGATCGACTCGGCCTGCGCCTTGGCCCGGCCGAACACCTTGAGCGTGGGCAGCCCCGCGACCACGTCCAGGAAGTGTCCGGACAGCCGGGACAGCATCCGCCACTGGCGGTCCATGTGACTGCGCGTGGCCCAGCCGATCAGCACCATGAACAAGGGGATGAGCGGCAGCGTGCCGACGATGATCGCCGCGGACACCCAGTCCTCGGTGACGATCCGCGCCAGCACGGCGACCGGGACCACCAGCGCGAGCCCCAACTGCGGCAGATAGCGCGAGAAGTAGTCGTCGAGCGCGTCGACGCCCCGTGTCGCGAGGGCGACCAGGGAACCTGTCCGCTGACCGCTGAGCCACCCGGGCCCGAGCGACGCGGCCCTCTCCACCAGCCGCCCCCTCAGCTCCGACTTCACCGCGGCACTCGCGCGGTGCGCGGCGAGCTCGGTGAGCCAGGCCACCAGAGCACGCCCGAGCGCCACGACCGTCAACACAACCAGGGGGGTGCGCAGTTCGGCGACGGAGAAACCGTGCTGGAAGGCGCCGACCACCACTTCGGCGATGAGCATCGCCTGGGCGATGACCAGTGCCGCTCCGGCGACGCCCAGCCCCACGACCGCCACAAGGAAACGGCGGGTGGCTCGGGCGTACCGAAGCAGGCGCGGATCGATTGGTTTCACGTGAAACACACCTTTGGCCCATCAGGCATGTTTCACGTGAAACATGCCGCTACATCGGATTCAGTGCGACACGTCCACGGCGATGTGGTGCGTGCCGATGCGCTTGCGGAACACCCAGTAGGTCCAACTCTGGTAGAGCAGGACGATCGGCGTGGCGATCACGGCACACCAGGTCATGATCTTCAGGGTGTACTGACTCGACGAGGCGTTGGTGACCGTGAGGCTCCAGTCCGCGTTGAGCGAGGACGGCATGACGTCCGGGAAGAGCGACAGGAAGAGCATCGCGACGGCGGCCACGATGGTCAGCCCCGAGAGAATGAACGCCCATCCCTCACGCCCGGCGTTGGCCATCGCCAGCGCCGCGACGAGGGCGGCCACGGCCACGATCAGCGCGACCAGCGACGCACCGTCACCGCTGTCGACCTGGGTCCAGATGAGGAAGACCAGCGCCAGCACGGCTGTCGCCAGGCCGACCTGCAGAGCGAGCTTCCGCGACCGCTCCCGGATGTCTCCCACCGTCTTGAGGCCGACGAACACCGCCCCGTGGAAGGTGAACAGCGTGAGCGTGACCAGACCGCCGAGGATCGAGTACAGGTTGAGCAGATCCCAGAAGTTGCCCACGTACTCGAAGTTCCGGTCGATCTTCACTCCGCGCACGATGTTGGCGAAGGCCACACCCCACAGGAACGCCGGGATCAGCGAGGTCCAGAAGATCGCCGCCTCCCAGTTGCGCTGCCAGTGCTCCTCGGACCTCTTCGCCCGGTACTCGAAGGCGACACCGCGCACGATCAGACAGACCAGGATGATCAGAAGAGGCAGGTAGAAGCCCGAGAAGAGGGTGGCGTACCACTCGGGGAAGGCGGCGAAGGTCGCACCGCCGGCCGTGAGCAGCCACACCTCGTTGCCGTCCCAGACAGGGCCGATCGTGTTGATCAACACCCGCTTCTCGGTGCGGTCGCGGGCCAGCAGCTTGGTGAGAATGCCGA
Source organism: Streptomyces sp. NBC_00659 (assembly GCF_036226925.1). Taxonomy (NCBI): domain Bacteria; kingdom Bacillati; phylum Actinomycetota; class Actinomycetes; order Kitasatosporales; family Streptomycetaceae; genus Streptomyces; species Streptomyces sp. NBC_00659. Next base: position 4,864,224 of record NZ_CP109031.1, read on the forward strand.
CTCCGAAGTCGAAGCCCTCCAGGAAGAAGTAACCGATCCAGAGGACCGCGATGAGGACGAACCAGACGTCGTGAAGTTCCATGACTCAGCAGCTCCCTGAGCCTAGTAGGAGAAGGCCATCGGCTTGTCGGCGTCACTGGAGTCGCCGCCGATCCTGGTGGGCGGGTTGAGGTCGGACTCGGTGAGCTCGGGCGGCCCCGCCTTGACGTACTTCGCGAGCAGCTTGACCTCGATGATGGCGAGGATCGCGTAGATCAGGGAGTAGACGGTCAGCGACGTGATGACCTCGCCCTGCGAGACGGTGGGGGAGACACCGAACCGGGTCTGCAGAACGCCGTACACGACCCACGGCTGACGGCCCATCTCGGTGAAGATCCAGCCCCAGGAGTTGGCGATCAGCGGGAACGCCAAGGTCCAGATGGCGATGCGCCAGCCCCACTTGGTGAGCTTCGGGCCGAGCGCCTTGTTCTTGAACAGAACCAGATGCGGTGCCTCGTCCTCGCCGACCCTCAGGTGCTGGGGCAGCATGAACTTCTTGCGGGTCAGCCAGAGTCCGACGATACCGATCACGAAGGACGCCATGCCGAAGCCGATCATCCAGCGAAAGGCCCAGAAGGTGACCGGGATGATGGGGCGGTAGTCGCCGGGACCGTACTTCTCCTGCTCGGCCTTGTTCGTGTCGTTGATGCCGGGGACGTACGAGTTGAAGTTGTCGTCGGCGAGGAACGACAGTATCCCCGGGATGGACAGCTCGACGGTGTTGTGGCCCTTGCTGACGTCTCCGTAGGCGAAGATCGAGAACGGTGCGGAGTCCTGACCGTCCCACAGCGCCTCGGCGGCGGCCATCTTCATCGGCTGCTGCTTGAACATGATCTTGCCGAGGGTGTCGCCGCTGATCGCCGTGAGCAGACCGGCGATGACGACGGTGATGAGGCCGAGCCGCAGAGAGGTTTTCATGACAGCGACGTGCCGCTTGCGGGCCAGGTGGATCGCGGCGATGCCCACCATGAAGGCGCCGCCCGTCAGGAAGGCCGCAGTGAGGGTGTGGAACGCCTGGGCCAGCGCGGTGTTCTGGGTCAGCACGTGCCAGAAGTCGGTGAGTTCGGCGCGGCCCTTCGCCTTGTTGATCCGGTAGCCCACGGGGTGCTGCATCCACGAGTTGGCCGCGAGGATGAAGTACGCCGACAGGATCGTGCCGATGGAGACCATCCAGATGCAGGCGAGGTGGAGCTTCTTCGGGAGCCTGTCCCAGCCGAAGATCCACAGCCCGATGAAGGTGGACTCGAAGAAGAAGGCGATCAGGGCCTCGAAGGCGAGCGGCGCACCGAAGATGTCCCCGACGAAGCGTGAGTAGGCGGACCAGTTCATGCCGAACTGGAATTCCTGGACGATGCCGGTGACGACGCCCATCGCGATGTTGATCAGGAAGAGCTTGCCCCAGAACTTCGTGGCTTTGAGGTACTTCTGATTCTCCGTACGCACCCAGGCGGTCTGCAGGCCGGCGACGAGCGCGGCGAGCGAGATCGTCAGGGGTACGAAGAAGAAGTGGTAGACGGTGATAATTCCGAACTGCCATCGCGCCATGGTCTCTGGCGCCAAAGCCAATTCCACGTCGTCAGTCTCCTTACGTCGCCGTGGTCACAGCGGCAGTTTGCCCGCTTCGTAGCAGACATCACGGGATCAACAGGACACGCTTGTGAACGCGTTCACATTCACAAGCAATTATGACGCATGCCCGTTCGAGGGAGGAGGGGCGGGGGGTCCCTAACTGGGACCGAAGGGCCCCGACCCGGACCCGAGGGACCCCGGCCCGGAGGAACCGGACAGCCCGGGATGCACGAGTGACGCCCGAACCCGCCCGCCAACGCCGGCCTCCGCCCTCCTCCCGTCTGCACCGCGTACGCCGAGAGGCCCGTACACGGTCGACGCGTACGGGCCTCTCTCCGGACTCTCCGGCGATGCCTCACGAGTGAGGCCAAGCCTGTCCCTGTGGACAGTTGGTCCGCCGGGCGACTACATCCCCTTGGGGAAGCTCTCGGTCGCCTTCAAGAAGATGTCGTTCCCCTCGGTCTCACCGATGGTGACGCGGACGCCCTCGCCCGCGAAGGGACGCACGACGACACCGGCCTGCTCGCAGTGCGCGGCGAAGTCGAGGGTGCGCTCCCCCAGTCGCAGCCAGACGAAGTTGGCCTGCGTCTCGGGCACCGTCCAGCCCTGACCGCGCAGCGTGTCGACCACCCGGGTGCGCTCGGAGACCAGGGAGCCGACCCGGCCGAGCAGTTCGTCCTCGGCCCGCAGGCTCGCCACCGCGGCGTCCTGGGCCAGCTGGCTCACGCCGAACGGCACGGCCGTCTTGCGCAGCGCGGCCGCCACCGGCTCGTGAGCGATGGCGAAGCCGACCCGGAGACCGGCCAGCCCGTACGCCTTGGAGAAGGTGCGCAGCACACAGACGTTGGGCCGGTCACGGTAGATCTCCACCCCGTCCGGCACCTCGGCGTCACGGATGAACTCGCGGTACGCCTCGTCCAGCACGACCAGCACATCGCTCGGCACCCGGTCCAGGAACCGCTCCAGCTCGGCCCGGCGGACCACGGTGCCGGTCGGGTTGTTCGGATTGCAGAGGAAAATCAGCCGCGTCCGGTCGGTGACGGCGTCGGCCATCGCGTCCAGGTCGTGCACCTCGCCCGGGGTCAGCGGCACCTGCACCGAGGTCGCCCCGCTGATCTGCGTGATGATCGGGTACGCCTCGAAGGACCGCCAGGCGTAGATGACCTCGTCACCGGGACCGCTCGTGGCCTGCAGCAGCGACTGCGCCACGCCGACCGAGCCGGTGCCCGTCGCCACGTGGGAGACAGGGACGCCGAAACGGTCCGCCAGCTCGTTGACCAGCCCCGTGCACGCCATGTCCGGGTAGCGGTTGAACGAACCGGTCGCCGCGGTCAGGCTCTCGACCACGCCGGGCAGCGGTGGGTACGGGTTCTCGTTGGAGGACAGCTTGTACGCCACGGCGCCGACGGCGGCGGGCTTGCCGGGCTTGTAGGTGGGGATACCCGCCAGCTCGGCACGCAGCTTGGGGTTCGTGTCGCTCACCGCAGTCCTCCTCGTGACCACCAGCGGCTCATGACCACCACCGGCTCCTAATACTTCTCACCTTATGAGGATTCCGCGCCGCTGCGAATGGCCTGTGGACAACCTGACACCACCCCGTGCCCGGCCGGGTGATCATCCACGCCCGCCGGCGGCACCGGTCCCGGGCCGTCGCCGTCGCACGGCCCGACGGCCGTCCCCGTACGAAGTCGTACGAAAGGGGGCGCGTCGGCGGCTATCACATGCGCCGGTGGCTCACGCCGTGGCGCGCATCCCTCGTACAGGTGAGTTGAGACCTCTTCGAAACATGGCCCGCTTGGCAGGTCTGCACGCACGGACAAGTCACGTATTGGGATGAGATCGGTCAACTACCTTCACTTCAAAGGGAGTTAGACGCTGTCGATCATGCAGAAACGTGCCTGTCAACGCGCGCATATGCGTCCGCACTACCCCACCGCATGAGCCCTACTATCGGCTCGCCATGACAGCAGCAGGGAAGCACCAGGTGAGCCGGGCGGAGACCTCCCGCCGAGGCGGTCGGCCGGGCCGGGCGGGCATCAGAGACGTGGCCGCGGCAGCAGGGGTCTCCATCACAACCGTGTCCGATGCCCTCAACGGCAAGGGGCGGCTCCCGGACGCCACCCGACGCCATGTCCGCGAAGTCGCCGACCGGCTGGGCTATCGCCCCTCGGCCGCGGCCCGAACCCTCCGTACCGGCAAGTCCGGCCTGATCGGCCTGACCGTCACCACGTACGGGGATGAACCTTTCACCTTCACCGAGTTCGCCTACTTCGCCGAGATGGCCAGAGCCGCCACCTCGGCCGCGCTCGCCCGGGGATACGCCCTGGTCATCCTCCCCGCGACCTCCCGCCACGACGTGTGGTCGAACGTCGCCCTGGACGGAACCGTGGTCATCGACCCGTCCGACCAGGATCCGGTCGTCAGCGAGCTGGTCCGCCAGGGGCTGCCCGTCGTCTCCGACGGCCGGCCCGCGGGGTCGCTCCCGGTCACCGCCTGGGTGGACAACGACCACGAGGCCGCCGTCCTCGGCATCCTCGACCACCTGGCCGACGCCGGCGCCCGCCGCATCGGCCTCCTCACCGGCACCACCACGGACACGTACACCCACCTCTCCACCACCGCATACCTGCGCTGGTGCGAGCGCGTGCGCCAGGATCCGGTGTACGAGGCCTATCCCGCGCACGATCCATGCGCGGGAGCGGTGGCGGCCGACCGGCTCCTCGCCCGGCCCGACCGCCCTGACGCCGTCTACGGCCTCTTCGACCCGAACGGCACCGACCTGCTGGCCGCCGCCCGCCGCTACGGTCTGCGCGTACCCGACGACCTGCTGCTGGTGTGCTGCAGCGAGTCGAACGTCTACGCCAGCACCGAGCCGCCCGTCACGACCCTCTCCCTCAAACCGCGCAGAATCGGCACGGCCGTCGTCCAGCTGCTGATCGACGCCATCGAAGGGGTCGAATCGGACCAACCGGTCGAGCAGGTGATACCGACAGAGCTGATCGTGCGGACCTCGTCGCAGCGCCGTTCGCCCCGGACGACCGTCAGTCCGCCCCGATCACCCGAACAGGGCTGAGGCCCGATCAGGCAAGGGCGGGGCGAGCCCCGCCCAATTCGGGCGAAAACCGCGGTGAACTGGGGTCCTGTTCCGATTCACCACCCCTGGGTCATCACATGGCGCGATCCGCATTCCTATGATGGGCGGACGACACCGCGGGCCGCTGCGACCAGGCAGTCCGAACCGGTGCAGATGCGGCGCGATGGTGGTGGAGGGGTCGATGACTCAGGGGGCCGGTCAGGGACCCGAGGTGGTGCGGACGGCGACGTTGCGCGACTTCCGGGTACCGGGGTACGTCCACGAGACCGGTCCGTATGCGCAGAACACGCCTCATGGCGAGGGCGCCGGACCCGTCGGGGAGAGCACGCGGTACGCGTCGGGAGAACCCTCCCCCTACGCGTCCGGGAAGTCTCCGGCGGAGTTCCCGGAGGGGTTCTCCGAGGGGTACACGCCCACGCAGCGCGATCTGCCGGTCATCAACCGCGGCGACACCCTGCAGGTCGCCGTCGACGCCTCGGGCGCGCCCGCCCCGGCGCCCGGCGCCGGACCCGGCCCGCTGTACGTCGTCGGGGACGTGCACGGCTACCTCGACCAGCTCGTCGCCGCGCTCCAGGCCAAGGGTCTCGTCGACGCCGCCGGGAACTGGTCGGCCGGCACCTCGCGCCTGTGGTTCCTCGGCGACTTCACCGACCGCGGCCCGGACGGCATCGGCGTGATCGACCTCGTGATGCGGCTGTCCGCCGAGGCGGCCGCAGCCGGCGGCTACTGCAAGGCGCTCATGGGCAACCACGAGCTGCTGCTGCTCGGTGCCAAGCGGTTCGGCGACACCCCGGTCAGCTCCGGCGCCGGCACCGCCACCTTCCAGGCCGCCTGGCTGCTCAACGGCGGCCAGAAGACGGACATGGACCGCCTCCAGGACCACCATCTGCAGTGGATGGCCCGCCTCGACGCCATGGAGCTGGTCGACGGACACCTTCTGGTGCACTCCGACACCACCGCCTACCTCGACTACGGCGACTCCATCGAAGCGGTCAACGACACCGTCCGCGAAACCCTCACCCGCAACGACGCCGAGGACTGCTGGGACCTGTTCCGCAAGTTCACCCGGCGCTTCGCCTTCCGCGACGACGGCGCCGACGCGGTCCACGAACTGCTCGACCTGTACGGCGGCACACGCATCGTCCACGGTCACAGCCCTATTCCGTATCTCCTGGGCGAGGTGGGCCCGGAGGACGGCGAGGCCGGAGCGGGTCCCGTGATCGAAGGACCGCACGTCTACGCCGACGGTCTGGCCATCGCGATGGACGGTGGAGTGACCATGGCCGGAAAGCTGCTGGTCCAGCAACTTCCCCTGGATATCTGAGCGTTCACCGGGCAGGCGTCCGGCGGGCGGACCGCTGCGGACAGGGGCCAATTTCTGGAAACCCCCTGTCACGGCGTGCCGTCACCGCTCTACCATCGGCTTATCCGTAGCAGGCTCCCCTCCGTTTCTGCCCAACGGCTCGTCAGCGTGCGAGCCACCAGCCCTACGGAGCATCGGGGGATGCAGATGAACAGCGTTCCGCAGCACCTGCTGAGCGAGGACCGCCAGGAATACGAGCGGATCCTCGATGAGGCGCTGCGCTCCGCACCACACCGCCCGGAACTCGCCGCTGTCGGCCAGCGGCTCAACCTCGAACAACTGCGCACCATGGCGCTCAACGCCACAGCCCTCATCACGACGGCCGCGTCGGACGAGTACGCGCACTATGTGAAGATCCGCAGCGAACTGCGCCGACCGGTGCGGTCCGCTGTCGTGAGCGAGGAAACCGGCTCCACGGAGCCGGGCACGACCGTGTTGGGGCTCGCCGCCACCGTGGGGGAGGTCACCGAGACCGCCGGAGCAGGCGCGGTCGCCGTCGTCGCGGTGCTCGCCCCCGTCCTCGCCGGGACGGCAGCGGTGATCTTTCTGCTCGTGGGCTACGTCCTGAAGATGCTCGATCCCGAGCCGACCGTCGCCCGAACCCTCCTGACCACGGGATGGGTCTTCGGCGCGATCACGGCGGCCGCCATTCTGGTCGCCGCGGCCGGACTGCTGCTGACCGCCCTGCGCAACAGTTCGTCCTCCCTCCAGGCCGAAGCGGGCCACGAGCTGACCGGACAGGTCACCCGGGCCAAGGAGGCCTGGCGTGATGCCCTGCTGGAGCGCGGCATCATGCCGTTCCTGCGGGAAGCCCTCGCGGACCCGGGCTCGGCGGCACTGAGCCGCCCCGCACCGGCCCCGAGCCGCATTCCCCACCTCGGGTACGGCAGGCCGGGGTTCAGCAGCCCCGAGGACGGACCGGCGGCAGGCTCGCGCCCGAGCTTCTCCAGCCCGGACTTCACCAGCCCGGACTTCGGAGGACCTGAGCACCAGCCCGAGTGACCCGGCCGACCGACGGCAGGGTCTGGCGGGAGAGGGCCCGCGCGGGTGCGCGGGCCCGTACACCGCTGCGGGTGCGGCCCTTTCCGGCTGCCCGCGGCGCGTCCGTACGGCCGCGGGCAGGGCCCTGCCCGCGCGGCGCGCCGCGAGCGCTCGTCCCTCCCGTACACGGCCGCGGCGCGGGCGGGCCCCACGTCTGCGGCGCCCGCGGTCCTCCACACCCGCCTCCGGGCAGCCCGGGGGCGTCCTGCGGGCGTCATGCGCTGCCTTCGGAGCGCCTCAGATGATGCCCAGCCGCCGCGCCTCCTTCGTCCACGACGGGAACTCGGACAGCAGCCGGTCGTAGAGCTCCGGATCCGGTACGTCGCTGATGTCGTCGACCGCGAAGAAGCCCACGTTGTCGACGCGTCGGCCCGGCAGGGTGTCGAACCGCTCCAGAACGCCGTAGTTGGAGCGCCCCAGTCCGACGAACTGCCAGAAGACCGGCTCGTCCACCGCTTCCCGCAGCTCCTTCTCGATCTCCTTGTTGCGGTAGACGCCTCCGTCGGAGAAGAAGAGCACCAGGGTGGGATCGGCGGCCGGGTGCTCGCGAACGAACGTCCGGACCTCGGCGATCACCTTCTGCTCCTCGTTCTGGATGCCGACCGCCCGCATGTCCACCTGTCCCGGCAGCAGGCCCTTCTTCGGCTTCTTCCTTCTGAACAAGGTCAGTTCACCCACCCGGACGTGGCGCTCCAGCCACTCCGGCAGATCGCCCAGGGCGAGGTCCGGCAGTCGGGCCGGGTTCGACGCGAAGGTCCACGCCTGCATCTCCCCGTCGTCGTCCAGCTGGGCCGCCACCGCGGCCATCCGTTCCACCACATCGGCCACGACGCCCTTGGAGTACAGGAACGACATCGACCCGGAGGCGTCCAGGACCAGGATGACGCGGGCCTTGACGCCCACAGCCCCGTGCTTGCGCAGACTGACCGCCACCTGCTCCTTGCGCAGGGAGAGCCGCTTGCGCATGTCGACGGGCAACCGCTCCTCACCCTTCACGAGACGAGGAGCCGAGCCGGGAACCGGGGCCGGAGGCGCCTGGGGCGCGGGAGAGACAGGCGCGGTCGGGGGTGCCGGTGGCGACGGGGGTGCGGAGACCGGCGAGGGTGTCGGTGCCGCTGCGGTGGCTCCGGTGGGCGCGTTCCTCGCGTCCGTGCTCCCTGCGGTGCCGGGCTCCTCGTCCACGCTGATCCCGAAGTCGGTGGCCAGGCCCGCGAGCCCGGAAGCGTACCCCTGGCCCACCGCGCGGAACTTCCACTGACCGCCCCGCAGATACAGCTCGCCTCCGATGAACGCCGTCTCCGTCGTCGCCTCCATCTCGAAGAACGCCAGCTCCTCCCCGGTTCCGGCATCGAACAGCCTCAGTCTCAGACCCGACAGCTGGCCGAAGGTGCCCCCGTCGGCGGAGGCGCCCAGGACCACGCGCTGGATCTCCGGCTCCAGGGCACGCAGATCCACCTCGACGGTGTCCGTCGTCCCGTCCCCCTCCCGCCGCTTGCCCGAGTGGCGCACGGCGCCGGAGGCATGCCTCGGCTGGTTGTAGAAGACGAAGTCACCGTCGTCACGCACCCGCCCGTCCGCCCGGAGCAGCAGGGCCGAGGCATCGGCGTCCGGCGCACCGGGGCCTCCTGACCAGCCGAGTACGACCCGCACCTCCTGCGCGGCAACGGGAAGGTTGGCACCCTTGCTCATCGATGTCGGTGTCATGCGCCCAGTCTCTCTGGAGAAGCCGTCAGTGGATCCGGCCGATACGCCCGCGCGTGGGAACAGCCGGCCGCGTCCGTCGCGGCCCGTACGAACGCGCGCAGCCGCTCGGTGGTGTTGCCCTCCATCCACACCAGTCCCCGTTCGATCGGCTGCGCGTCGTGAAGGGGGACGTAGGCGATGTCGGGCCTCGGGTAGTACTGCCGCGAGTGCTCCCCGACCGGGAGGACGCCCCGGCCCATCGCTACCAGGGTCAGCATTTCGGAGAACGACCCGCCGGCCGGCCCCTTCGGAACGGGCCTGCCCGAGGGGGTGTGGTCCGGTGTGCGGTCCCGTTTGAACGCCGCCGAGGTCACCTGGGGGTACTGCACCACGGGATGGTCCGCGAGCACCTCGAGGGAAAGCCGTTCCTCGCCGGCCAGCGGATGACCTGCCGCGACGGCCAGGACCCGTCTCTCCCGCAGCAGTGCGGGTCCGCAGGCCATGCCGTCGAAGGGGAACGAAGCCAGCAGCACATCGACCGAACCGTCCATCAGACTCGCCCGGGAGTTGGAGAGCTGAACCTCCCGCACGTCGACACGGCAGTCCGGGTGACGCTCACCGAACAGGGCGACCGCCTTGAGAAGCATGGGCGCCGTCCACTCGCCGAGGAAGGCGGCCCGCAGCTCTCCGGTGACGCCCCGGCCGGCGTCGGCCGCCCTTCGCAGCGCCGCTTCCATCCCGGCGGCCAGGGGCGCCAGGTCGTCCGCCAGCTGCCGGCCGATCGCGGTGAGCCGGACGGAACGGCTGTTGCGTTCGAACAGCAAGGCTCCGACTCTGCGCTCCAGTGCCTTGATCACCTGGCTGACGCGCCCGGTCGTGATCAGCAGCCGCGCGGCGGTCCGGCCGAAGTGCAGTTCCTCGGCCAGCGTCAGAAAGATCTCGGTCTCCAGTCGCTCCAGCATGAAACCCCCGGCATTAAATCTGGCTCAACGGTCGTACAGCGATCATGCCTTGATGGCGTCCGTCTCGCGGCGGATCGTAGAAGGCGTCCACCCGGACGCGAAAGAGCCGACAAGGCTCCCGGCCGGCCGAGCGCACAGCACCTCCGCGCCCGGTTCCACCCACCACGCCACCACCTCCACCACGCCCATCACGCCCTTCCCGAACGGGGACCCACATGACTTCCTCGGACATCACCGCCTACCTGAACGGTCTCGACAGCCCGCTGCGCGAGATCGGCGAGAGAACCAGGCACGTCATCGACTCGGCCCTCCCCGACGACTCCGGCGCGCTGTGGCACGGCCATCCCACCTGGAGCCTCGGGGACAAGCCGGGGCAGGCCCCGGTCTGCCTGCTCAAGGCCTACACGTCCTACGTCACCTTCGGCCTCTGGCGCGGCCAGGACGTGGCCGATCCATCGGGCCGGCTGGTCGCCGGAGCCCGCCGGATGGCCTCCGTGAAGCTCGGCCGTGCCGACGAGATCGACCCCGCCCTGTTCAGCGCGTGGCTTCGCCACGCCCTCGCCCTGGAGACGACATGACCACCCTGCGTGTGAAGGCCTTCGACCACCTGGTCCTCAATGTCGAGGACATCGAACGGTCCCTGGCCTTCTACACCGGGCTTCTGGGCCTCGAACCCGTACGCGTCGACGCATGGCGGCGCGGCCAGGCCCCGTTCCCGTCGGTGAGGGTCACGGCCGAAACCATCATCGACCTGATCGCCCATAGCCGTGGGGGGTCCAACGTCGACCACCTCTGCCTCACCGTGGAACCTCTGGACTGGGACCAGGTCATCGCGTCGGGATCCTTCACCGTGCTCGAGGGGCCCGTGAAACGCTTCGGCGCGCGCGGCAACGCCACCTCGGTCTACGTCCAGGACCCGGACGGCAACACCGTCGAACTGCGCTGGTACCCGCAGGACGTCACACCGTGACCGTGCCGAGGACGGCGGTCCGGGTGTCCGCCCCGGACCGCGCCCCCGTGATCCGGCTCAGTCGGCCAGCGGCAGGTACACGCGGTTGCCCGCCTCGGCGAACTCCCTGGACTTCTGAAGCATGCCCTCGGAGATCTCCTCGGCGGAGGCGCCGTCGGCCACGTCACCGCCGAACCGCTCGTTGATGTTCTGGCTGATCTTCATCGAGCAGAACTTCGGCCCGCACATGGAGCAGAAGTGGGCCGTCTTGGCGGGCTCGGCCGGCAGCGTCTGGTCGTGGAACTCCCGCGCCGTGTCCGGGTCGAGAGCCAGGTTGAACTGGTCCTCCCACCGGAACTCGAAGCGGGCGTCGGAGAGCGCGTCATCCCATTCCTGCGCACCTGGGTGCCCCTTGGCGAGGTCGGCTGCGTGGGCGGCGATCTTGTAGGTGATGACGCCGGTCTTGACGTCGTCACGATCGGGCAGGCCCAAGTGCTCCTTGGGCGTGACGTAGCAGAGCATGGCCGTGCCCCACCAGGCGATCATCGCGGCACCGATGCCGGAAGTGATGTGGTCGTACGCCGGCGCGACGTCCGTCGTCAGCGGACCGAGGGTATAGAACGGAGCTTCATCACAGATCTCCTGCTGAAGGTCGATGTTCTCCTTGATCTTGTGCATCGGGACGTGTCCCGGGCCTTCGATCATCGTCTGTACCTGAAAACGCTTCGCAACCCTGTTGAGTTCCCCGAGCGTCCTCAACTCGGCGAATTGCGCCGCGTCGTTGGCGTCCGCGATGGACCCCGGCCGCAGCCCGTCGCCGAGCGAGTAGGTGACGTCGTACGCGGCGAGGATCTCGCAGAGTTCCTCGAAGTTCTCGTACAGGAACGACTCCTTGTGGTGCGCGAGGCACCAGGCGGCCATGATCGAGCCGCCGCGCGAGACGATGCCGGTCTTGCGGTTCGCGGTGAGTGGCACGTACGCGAGGCGCACGCCCGCGTGAACCGTCATGTAGTCCACGCCTTGCTCGGCCTGCTCGACGACGGTGTCCTTGTAGATCTCCCAGGTCAGCTCCTCGGCACGGCCGTCGACCTTCTCCAGCGCCTGATAGAGCGGCACGGTGCCGATGGGGACGGGAGAGTTGCGCAGCACCCATTCACGCGTGGTGTGGATGTTGCGGCCGGTGGACAGGTCCATGACCGTGTCAGCGCCCCATCGGGTCGCCCAGGTCATCTTGTCGACCTCCTCCTCGATGGAGGAAGTCACCGCGGAATTGCCGATGTTGGCGTTGACCTTCACCAGGAACCGCTTACCGATGATCATCGGCTCGATCTCCGGATGGTTGACGTTCACGGGCAGCACCGCTCGGCCCGCGGCGATCTCCTCCCGTACGACCTCGGGGGCGACGTTCTCACGGACCGCCACGAACTCCATCTCGGGCGTGATCTCACCACGCCGCGCGTAGGCGAGCTGGGTCACTGCCTGCCCGGCCCGACCCCGGCGCGGCTGACGCGGCCGGCCGGGGAAGACCGCGTCGAGATTGCGCAGCCCTCCGCGCGGGGACGTGTGCTTGATCCCGTCGTCCTCGGGACGGACGGGGCGGCCCGCGTACTCCTCGGTGTCTCCGCGGGCGATGATCCAGCTCTCACGCAGCGGCGTCAGCCCCCTGCGCACATCGGTGTCGATGGACGGATCGGTGTACGGGCCGGAGGTGTCGTACAGCGTCACGGACTGCCCGTTGGTGAGGTGCACCTGGCGAACCGGCACCCGCAGATCGGGGCGAGTACCCCCGACGTATGCCTTGTGCCAGCCGATGGACTGCCCGTCCTGGCCGTTCGGGGACGGCGGGGAAACCCCGTCCGTCCGACTGGAGGCAGGCGTGCGTACATCCTTGTCGGTCATGAGACCTACTCCCTACGCCGGCATTACCCGGTAACAGGTTCAGCGGTCGACGCAGCAGCTTCCGATCGCTGATGTTTCATGTGAAACATCGCGAAGACGGAGGTCAGCGCCCTCTCAGCCCGGTGCTCCGAGCTCCCGCGTGTGCAAAGGTGCCCCCACGCTAGCGTCATGTTTGGCGCGGTGAACAGAGGGCCCTTGACGTTCTTGCGATGATCGGCCGGTGACGACGACCCGGCAGCACCCGTTCCCCCCGCCCGAGCCACCGCGCCGTCCCGGCTCCGACGACGGCCGTGGGCATGGCTCCGCCATCGGTCACGGCCACGAGCAAGAGCACGGCCACGGCCATGGACCGGGCGGTGATCATCACGGTTCGGGCGACGGTCACGGGCCGGGTCCCCGCCGCGGGCACCACGAGCCTGCGGGCGCCGGACACGGGCATTCCCACAGCCACGGTCCCGCCGCGCCGGTCTCCAAGCAACTGCGCAAGGTCATCGCCGCGGTACTGATCCCCTTCGCGGCCGCGGTCGTGGTGGGTCTCGTGGTGCTGTGGCCCGGCGGCGCGCCGTCCCACGAGCGCACCGGTGTCGGGTTCGACCGGCAGACCCAGCAGGCGACGGTCACGAAGATCGACCAGGTGGACTGCAAGTCCGTGAACGCCTCCTCGGGAACCGCGACGGGCGGCACCTCCACCGCCGGGGGTTCCTCCGCTCAGTCCGGGGAGGGGGGAGAGTGCAAGAAGGCGACCGTCCGCATCGACACCGGCAAGGACAAGGGCCGCACGTTCACCGAGATCGTTCAGCCCGATCAGTCACGGCAGTTGCACCAGAGCGAGAAGGTCGTCGTCGCGTACGAACCCTCCGCCCCCAGGGACCTCCAGTACTCGGTCACGGACGCGAACCGGAAGCTGCCCCTGACGCTGCTCGCCGTGATCTTCGCGGTGGTCGTCGTGGTGATCGGCCGGATGCGCGGCATCATGGCCCTGGTCGCCCTGGCCATCAGCTTCGTGATCCTGAACTTCTTCATCCTGCCCGCGATCCTGCAGGGCTCGAACCCGCTGCTCGTGGCCGTCGTCGGGTCCAGTGCGATCATGCTGATCGCGCTCTACATGTGTCACGGTCTGTCGGCCCGGACGTCCGTGGCGGTGGTCGGCACCCTGCTCTCCCTGGTGCTGATCGGGCTCCTCGGCTCGGTCTTCATCGACTGGGCCGTACTGACCGGCAACACCGACGACAGCACCGGCCTGATCCACGGTCTGTACCCGTCCATCGACATGAGCGGCCTGCTGCTGGCCGGCGTCATCATCGGTTCGCTCGGTGTCCTGGACGATGTGACGGTGACGCAGACGTCCGCGGTCTGGGAACTGCACGAGGCGAACCCGACGATGGGCTGGCGCGGCCTGTACCGCGCGGGCATCCGTATCGGCCGTGACCACATCGCGTCGGTCGTCAACACGCTCGTCCTGGCCTACGCGGGCGCCGCGCTGCCGCTGCTGCTGCTCTTCTCGATCGCCCAGAGCAGCGTGGGCACCGTCGCCAACAGCGAACTGGTCGCCGAGGAGATCGTGCGCACGCTGGTCGGATCGATCGGTCTGGTCGCCGCGGTGCCCGTGACGACCGCGCTGGCCGCGCTGGTGGTCGCCGCGGACCGTGAAGGCGGCACGCCCGTCCCCGCGCAGCCCGCGGCCGACAGGACGCCGGCACGGAGCGGGAAGGGACGCCGCCGCAAGCACTGAGCCGTCCCGCGACAGCGCGGAAACCATCCTGCACCGGCGCCCCTTGTGAGGAAGCGTTACGCCGCTCCGTGGGCCGCCGACGCTCAGCCCGCGCTCTGTTCCTCCGTGAGAATGCGGTCGAGCACCGCGTCGAGGGACGTGTCGAAACCCTCGAGGGAGCGTTCCTGCCCGAGCGGCACGAGCCTGTCCGTCCGGTCGAGAAACGCGACGAGCGGCGCGGCCCCGGACCGGAACAGCGCGTGATCGCCGCCGACCTGAAGCCGGATCAGCACCTCGCCGAACGCCTCCGGGTCGGACGGAGCGATGTGCACGTCGCCGTCACCACAGGGCCTGCCCACCCCGTCGACGAGCAGTTCCCGCCCGAACGCCCAGGTCACGGGCGCGTCGCCGGGCAAGTGGAAGGTCAACCGCACGGCGTACGGATCACAGGTCTCGTATCGCAGCTCGACAGGAATACGGAAGGACAGCTCCTCGGACACGAGGAAGCTCATCATGACCTCTGCCTGCACCGACTCACGCATCGCCTACCCCGTCGTTTACCGTCGACTGGCCAGGATTCGTCCCACCTGACACTGCTGGAAATATTGCTCAACGTGTATGCCGCATTACAAGGAGTGAGTTTTCAGATACTGATAGAGATGGCGAGTGTTCCTAGCAGCCGGCCGACCTCGTTCTGCAGCTGCCGTGCCACGGGCATCAGCCGGTCGCCCTGATGGGACGGGAGGGAGAAGGCCACGACCGCGGCCGAACTGCCCACGGTGACCGGAATCGCGGCGCAGACCGTGCCCAGCGCGTACTCCTGCCGCTCGATCACCGGTTCCATCCGGCCCGTCCGTTCCAGACGCCGCAGCAGCCGGTCCTCGTCACGCACCGTGTACGGGGTGAGCGCCCGCACCGGGTAGCGGTCGAGGTGTTCACGCCGGGACTTGTCGTCCAGCTGGGCCAGCAGACACTGGCCGACCGCATGGGCGTGCCCGGTCTCGCGGAAGTCGGCCCACTCCTCGACCGCCGGGTTCGCCGGGGTGTCGGCGACACACATGACCTCGATCTCACCGTCGCGGTAGACCGCGTAGTACACGGGTGCGCCGATCACGTCGCGCCAGCGCGCGAGGGTGTCCCTCACTGTGCTGCGACGTTTCTGCCGGGCTCCGCTGCTGCTCAGCCGCTCGGCGGCCTCGCCCAGGAAGAACAGCCCTCTGTCACGGCGCAGATAGCCCTCGTGGACCAGGGTGCGCAGCAGGTGGTAGGCGGTCGGCAACGCCAGCCCCGCCTCCCGGGCGAGCTGTTTGGCAGGGGCGCCCTGCTCACGCGAGGCGACGGCCTCCAGCAGACGCATCGCGCGCTGGACCGAGCCGATCAACGTGGTGGTGTGGGAGTCCAGGGGAGCGGCTTCCGGCTCCGCGGAAAGGGCGCGGGCCTGGCGTGCCGTCCCCGCGGCCGGTCGGGTTGGACCGCGAGTCGCCGCCGGCCCGGTGTGCCCTTCCACCGGCGCGGTGCGCCTGGCGGGTTCCTCCACCGTCGGATTCCGGGGCTGCGCCGGCCCCCTGGGCGGAGCCGACGAGCTGTGCGAGAGGGACGGCTCCCCCGGCGAGGTACGCGGCTGGGCCGGCGGAACGCGTGCCGCCGCGGGCGTACCCGGTCGCCGGAAGGGTGGAGCGACGGATGGTGCGGGTGCTGTGTCAACCGTGGCCAAGGGGCACTCCGAAGAGCGAGGAGGACCGCCCGTGCGGGGAGTCACGGGAGGGCTGTGCGCTGCCCGCGGGGTCGGCCCCGCGTCGAGTTCCGGACTCTAACGGGCCGTCACCGCTCATACGCGGCCTCACCGGAAACTTCCCCCTGCCGAGGGAACCTTGGGTTCCCTTTCCCCTTTCGCCGTTACCTGTCGCTCGCCCTCCGGCGCCTCACCAGTCGCTGCGCGAGGAGGAACCCGACATGAACTTCCGCACGATGAAGATGAGCCCGCCGACCAGCGCGACGAAGACGAGCAGCTTGAAGAGCAGGCCGATGACGAACCCGACGACGCTCGCTATCAGGCCGCCGAACACCACGAGAGCGATGACCGGCACCGCGACCCACTTCACCCACCACGGCATACCGCTGAAGATCTCCTGCATCGCCCTGTCCTTACCTCTCCTCGCCCGTGGCCCCGACACCGGGACACTGATTCCGGGTTCTCTGATGTCTCGCACCCGATGCTAGGACGGGGAGGGGTCCGTGCGGTGACCTCGCATCCCTTGTCCTCCCCTGATCGTCCCCCTAGGGAACCCTGAGACGCGGGGTCAGCTCTCGGGCGGAGAGAACACCACCAGGACCCGCAGATCCTCCGTGATGTGGTGGAACTTGTGGGCGACCCCGGCGGGCACGTAGACGACGCTGCCCCGGGCCACCTGAGTGGTCTCCAGGCCGACGGTGATCGAGGCCCGCCCGCTGACGATGAAGTACACCTCGTCCTGGGCATGCGGTTTCTGTGGATCGGGGGCGCCCGCGTCGAGCGCGTACAACCCGACCGACATGTTCCGCTCACGCAGAAACTGCAGGTAGGCACCGTCGTTGGCGGCGCGTTCCGCCTCCAGTTCATCCAGCCGGAATGCCTTCATCGCCCTCGTCCGCTCTTGTGCGTCGCAGGCTGTTTCCACAGCCTCTTCTGGCCAGTCGATCTCTCTGCCACGATCAGACACATGAAGAATTTCGTAGTCAAGACGCTCGCCAACGCGGGGGCCCTGGCCGTCGCCGTCTGGCTGCTCGACAAGATCACCCTGACGGGCGACAGCACGGGCAAGAAGATAGGCACGCTCCTCATCGTCGCGCTGGTCTTCGGACTGGTGAACTTCCTGGTCAAGCCGGTCGTGAAAGTACTGACCTTTCCGCTCTTCGTCCTCACCCTCGGCCTAGTCACCCTTGTGGTGAACGCCTTGATGCTGCTGCTCACCTCCTGGGTCGCCGACAAAATCGACCTGAGCTTCCACGTGGAGGGCTTCTGGACCGCCGTCCTGGGCGGCCTGATCATCTCCGTCGTCTCCTGGGCGCTCAACGTCGTGCTTCCCGACGGCGACTGAAAGGACTGAGAGAGCTCATGACCTACCGCGTCTGCTTCGTCTGCACCGGCAACATCTGCCGCTCGCCGATGGCCGAGTCCGTCTTCCGTGCCCATGTGGAGCGAGCAGGACTGGACGAGCTCGTCGAGGTCGACAGCGCGGGCACGGGCGGCTGGCACGAGGGCGACGGAGCCGACGAGCGCACCGTCGCCGTGCTGGTGGCGGGCGGCTACGAGAGCGACCACGCGGCCCGGCAGTTCCAATCTTCGTGGTTCTCCCGTCTCGATCTCGTCATCGCCCTCGACACGGGCCATCTCAAGGCCCTGCGCCGCCTCGCGAGCAGTGCCGAGGACGCCGGGAAGGTCCGTCTGCTGCGCTCGTACGACCCCACCGCGGGCGACGACCTGGACGTCCCTGATCCGTACTACGGACACATGGACGGCTTCGAGGAATGTCTTGAGATGGTGGAGGCGGCGAGCCCCGGGCTGCTCGCCGCGGTACGAGAGCAAGTGGAGGGACGAGCGGCATGACGTCAGAGGATTTCGTCACGGCGAACGACGAGGGCACCGGCCCCGCGGGGGAGCGCCCGGTCACGGGGGCGGAGGCGCCGGGCGACGGCACGCGGGCGGTACGTGCCGGGCTGCCTGAGCCCGTCAAGTACGAGCCGACCCTTCCTGGCCCGGTCTTCGCCGCGCACTTCCATCTGCCGGGTGAGCCCACCGGCCCCTACACCTACGGCCGCGACGAGAACCCGACCTGGACGCTTCTGGAGCGCGCCATCGGCGAGCTGGAGGCACCTGGGCAGGAGTCCGCCGAAACGCTCTCCTTCCCCTCCGGCATGGCCGCCGTCTCCGCGGTGCTCTTCTCGCAGCTGCGGGCCGGCGACATCGTCGTCCTGCCCGACGACGGCTACCAGGTGCTGCCGCTGGTGCGCGAGCAACTGACCGCGTTCGGCGTCGAGGTGCGCACGGCCCCCACCGCCGGCGACGCCCAGCTCGAGGTCCTGGACGGCGCGAAGCTGCTGTGGATCGAGACGCCGTCCAACCCGGGTCTCGACGTCTGCGACCTGCGACGCCTCGTCGCCGCCGCCCACGCGCAGGGCACGCTCGTCGCCGTGGACAACACTCTGGCCACCCCGCTCGGACAGCGCCCGCTGGAGCTGGGCGCCGACTTCTCCGTGGCCAGCGGCACCAAGATGCTCACCGGGCACGGCGACATCCTCCTCGGGTACGTCACCGGCAGGGACGCCGGTCTGATGGCTCCCGTACGACGCTGGCGCAAGGTCGTCGGAGCCATCCCCGGGCCCATGGAGGCATGGCTGGCCCACCGCTCGCTCGCCACGCTCCAGCTGAGGGCCGACCGGCAGACCGCGACCGCGAGGACGATCGCCGAAGTCCTGCGGGACCGTCCGGAGGTGACGGGGCTGCGCTACCCGGGACTGCCCGACGACCCCTCGTACAAGATCGCCTCGCAGCAGATGCGTCGTTTCGGATGCGTGGTCTCCTTCACGCTGCCCTCGCGCGAGCGTGCGGAGCGCTTCCTGGACGCGCTGCGCCTGGTGGACGACGCCACCAGTTTCGGCGGGGTGCGGTCCACGGCCGAGCGGCGCGGCCGGTGGGGCGGCGACGCCGTCCCGGAGGGCTTCATCCGCTTCTCCGCCGGCGCCGAGGATCCCGAGGACCTCGTGGCGGACATCCTGCGGGCCCTCGACGCATCTGCGGAGTAGGGCGTCCGTCGCGGCGGGATCGGTACCCCCGCTACGTACAACGGACGGTCCGAGCCTCCCCCCTCGTGGCTCGGACCGTCCCGGTTCTGCGCGCGAAGAACCGCGCGAACAAGGCTAGTTGACTCTGTGTCAGTGTCCAATCACAGTAGCGACAGAGACCTATCGACTTATTTATAGTTGGGCTCGCGCGGGGTGCTGAAAGGGAGGGGCATGCACCATGGACCTGGCCTTGTTGCGCACGTTCCTGACCGTGCACCGGGCCGGTTCCTTCACTCGTGCCGCCGCACTGCTCGGCCTGTCCCAGCCGGCCGTCACATCGCAGATCCGCACGCTGGAGCGCCAGTTGGGGCGGCCCCTGTTCCTGCGCCAGGCACGTGGGGTGACGCCCACGACCATCGGCGACGAACTCGCCCACAAGGCGGCGCCACATCTCGATGCCCTCGTGGAGATCACCGAGACCGGCCTCGACGAGGACTCGTCCCTTCGCACGCTGCATCTCGCCGGCCCCCCTGAGTTCACCGCGGAACGCGCACTGCCCGCTCTCACCGAACTGACCGGCGACGACGGACAGGGCTTCGCCCTGCGCGTCTCCTTCGGTAACGCGGAGGAGACGATGGAGGGGCTCGCCGCCGGACATCACGATCTGGCCATGACGACGGCCCAGCCACGGGGTGCGCTTCTCACCGCGACTCCGCTCTGCGACGAAGAGCATGTCCTGGTCGCCGCTCCGCGCTGGGCCGCCGAGATCGGCCCGGGCAAACTCCGCCGCAAGGGCGCCCACGCTCTCGAGGACTTCCCCATCGTCGAGGTCCACGAGTCGTTGCCGCTCGTCGCCCGCTACTGGGCCTCGGTCTTCGACTGCCGCCCCGCCGCCTCCGGCACGGTGATAGTCCCGGATCTCCGAGCGGTCCTCGCCTGCGCCTCCGCCGGAGCGGGCCTCGCCGTCCTGCCCAAATATCTTTGCTCCGACGCCATCGAGCGCGGAGACGTCGTGTCGCTCCTCGACCCCGCGGTTCCCCCGCTGCGTACGTACTTCCTGGTCGTACGGACCGGAACGCTGGCGATGCCTCACATCGCCCGAGCGCACGAATGGCTGCTGCGGGCAGCCTCCGGCTGGAGCTGAGGCCGGCACGGACGGGAAGATTCTTCGGGGCTTTCACGCGGAATCGCGGCCGCACGATGTTTCACGTGGAACCAGCCGGGCCACATTTCTCCCATGACCGTCCGACCCGTGGTCAAGCGCACCGCACGTGCCGTCCTGCTCGACGGTGACGACCTGATCTTGATCAAGCGCACCAAGCCCGGCGTCGATCCCTACTGGCTCACACCGGGTGGCGGGGTCGAACCGGAGGACACAACTGTCGTCGAGGCACTCCATCGTGAGGTGCACGAGGAACTCGGCGCCAAGATCGTCGATGTCGTGCCCTGTTTCGTCGACACAGTCGAGCACATCGGCGACGACGGCGGCGCGACCGGTGTGAAGGTCCAGCACTTCTTCGTCTGCCGACTGGAGTCCATGGACCCGTCGCTGCGGCACGGTCCCGAGGTGGACGAGCCCAGCGGCGAGTACGAGATCGTCCGCGTCCCGTTCACCCGGGTTGGAATCGCCTCCGTCCACCTCGTACCACTGTCGCTGAGGCACTATCTCGACGGAAACATCGAGGGTGTACGCGCCATGCACGCACCCGACCTGGGCTGACCCGGAAGGCACCGGCGCGGGCCGACCGCCCATGGCTACCCGGTGCGGCAGACCAGTTGATAGGCGGCACCCAGGTCCCGTCCCACGTAGGAATGCGTGGCGAGGCTGCGCAGATGCTGGTTCGCGTTGACCGCGACGGACACCGGTACGACGCCGAAGAGATCCTTGTCCGAGCCTGAGTCGCCATACGCGACGCAGTCGGCTCGGCTCACCCCGAACTCCGCACAGAGCAGATCCGCGATCTGTACCTTTGCCGCGGCGCTGAGAACGCCCGCCGGGTCCAACGGCTCCACGAACGGCACGGCCGGAAAACGCGAGCCGTGAGCCGCGTGCGCTCCCCATGACAGCAGGCGCTCCACAAAGAAGGACGGCGACAGAGAGACGACGGCGCAGTAGTCGCCGTTCCGCCGGATCTCCCTCCAGACGTCCTCGATCCCTGACATCCATGGCGCACCGTCGAACGCCGCCGTCACATGCGCCTCGGTGAGATCCGTCCACAGAGCATGCACCTGCGCCGCATACTCCGGAGGGCCTATGCGGCCCTCGGAGATGGCCGTTTCGAGCGCGATGGTCTCGGCCTGCAGGCCGAGTTGCCGGGAGATCTCCAACGGCGCGGTGCTGCCGTGGAGCAGCGTCCCGTCGAGGTCGAAGAGATGAAGTCTCGCCATGTCTGTCGAGGCTACTCGGGCAACCGGCCTTCAGAGGCGGGGGTTTCACGTGAAACCCCGGTCACGCGCCACTGTGATGCGCAGCTTGACCAAAAGCCGGTAGGAGTACCGGGAAAGCGGTGGACGGCAGAGCCCCACCTCGGACAGCCTGACCTGCGTGTCGACTCATTCCCTCACCGCTCTGCCCATTCGCCGTCTGACGCCCCGCGACCTCGTCGCCTGCGCCGACTTGTCCGAGGACCGGGGCTGGCCCCGTGAGGAGCACAAGTGGGGTCTGTTGCTCGCCGGGGGGACCGGTTACGGCATCGACGACCCCTCCGGCGGTCTCGTCACCGCGTGCGTGGTGACGGACTACGGACCACGCGAGCGTCCAGAACTGGCTGCGATCGGCATGGTCCTGGTTGCCGAGCGATACGCGCGCCAGGGTGTCGGCCGACGTCTGATGCGGTACGTCGTCGACGAGATGGGCGCGACCCCGCTGGCCTTGCACGCCACCGAGTACGGGCGCCCGCTCTACGAGGAGCTGGGATTCAAGGTCACCGGCCGGGCTGAGATGGTCAGTGGAGTCTTCGCGCCCGACGGCTCCGAGTCCAAGGTCTTCACCCGCCCGGCCACGGCAGAGGATCTCGCGCCCGTCCTGCGGCTGGACGAGGAGGTCTTCGGCAGCGACCGCACCCACATGATCACGCGGCTGCCCGCCTTCGCCGACCAGCTGCGCGTGGCCGAGGAGAACGGCCGGATCGTCGGCTATGCGGCTGCCTGGCCCAACATGACCACCCACGTCGTGGGCCCTCTGATCGCCCGGGACACGAAGACCGCGAAAGCGCTCGTCTGCTCGCTCGCCGCCCACACCGACCGTCCCCTGCGCACCGACATCGACACGCGGCACGAGGACCTGCTGAGCTGGCTGAAGGAACGCGGGCTGGCCTCCGTCGGCTTCAACGCGGTCATGACGCACAAGATCCCGGAACTGCCCGGTGACTGGACCCGCCGCTTCGCGCCGCTGACCGTGGCCGCCGGCTAGAGATCCGAGGGCTCCGGAAACACCGAGTGCCGGTCCCCCTGTACATGGGGGACCGGCACATCCGGAGGGTCGTCCGGCGGACGACCGCCGCGGCCGGTGGGATCAGACGAGGGACTCGACAGCGGCGACGGCGAAGCCGTGGTCCTGGTCGGGCATACCGCCGCCGACCCCGATCGCGCCGATCAGACGGCCGTCGCGGCGGACCGGAACGCCGCCCGCGATGAACAGCAGGGGACGGTCCAGCGCGGTGGGCAGGGTGTGGAAGAGACCGCCGGGCTGCACCGCGTCGACGAGATCGGCGGTGGCCGAGTCGAGCTGGAGTGCCGTGTAGGCCTTGCGTGTGCTGGTCTCTCCCGAGATCAGCACGGCCTGGTCGTCCCGCCGGAAGGCGAGCAGGTGGCCGCCCGCGTCGAGAACGGTGGCGCTGATCCGGACACCGGCGGCTTCGGCGGCGCGTCGGGCCGCGGCCACGAGGACCTCGGCGTCCTCGATGGTCAGGGGGGCGACGGCGGTGGTGGTGCTCATCAGGGTCTCTCCTTGTGGGGGTGTTCTGTGTCGAGTCGGGTGCGTGCTGGATCGAGTCGCCGCGGGAACGGCCCTGATTCTGCGGCGGCCCGGTCGGTCAGTGGTGGACGGCGGTCCGCGGTTCGGCGGGGACGCCTCCGGCGACCACGACGCCGGGGCGGGACGTGCGGCGTTCCAGAGCGGCCGAGATGACGGCCAGGACGAGCGCGCCGGCGGCGAGAACCGCACCGACCCAGTTGGGGGCGGTGTAGCCGAGGCCCGCGGCGATGACGACGCCGCCGAGCCAGGCCGCGAGGGCATTGCCGAGGTTGAAGGCGCCGATGTTCACGGCCGAGGCCAGGGTGGGGGCACCGTGCGCCTGGTCGAGAACGCGCTTCTGGAGAGGGGGCACGGTCGCGAAGCCCAGAGCGCCGATGAGAGCGATCGTGACGGCCGCCAGGATCTTGTTGTGGGCGGTGACGGTGAAGAGGGCGAGCACGACGGCGAGGCCGCCCAGAGAGGCGTACAGCATCGGCATCAGCGCGCGGTCGGCGAGCCTGCCGCCGATCAGGTTCCCGCCGACCATGCCGAGGCCGAAGAGGACCAGCAGCCAGGTGACCGATCCGTCGGCGAAGCCGGCGACGTGCGTCATCATCGGCGCGATGTAGGTGACGGCCGCGAAGACGCCGCCGAATCCGAGCACGGTCATCGCCATCGCCAGCAGGACCTGGACGTTCTTGAAGGCGGCCAGCTCATGGCGCAGACGCACGCCCTCGGGCTTCGGCATCTCCGGGACCAGCTTGGCGATGCCCAGCAGTCCGATGACGCCGAGCGCGGCGACTCCCGCGAAGGTGACGCGCCAGCCGGCGGACTGCCCGATCAGCGTGCCCAGGGGGACGCCGACGACATTGGCGATCGTGAGCCCGCTGAACATCATCGCGATGGCGCCAGCCTTCTTCTCGGGTGCGACCAGTTCGGCGGCGGCCACCGACCCGATGCCGAAGAAGGCACCGTGCGCGAGGGAGGCGACCACCCGGCCCGCGAACATCAGCCAGAAGGCCGGGGCCGCGGCGGAGATCAGATTGCCGAGGACGAACAGCCCCATGAGCACCATGAGCATCCGCTTGCGGGACACCTTCGTGCCGAGCGCGGTCATGATCGGCGCGCCGATGACCACCCCCAGGGCGTATCCGGTCACCAGCAGTCCGGCCGTCGGGATGGAGACCCCGAAGTCTCCGGCGACCTCGGGCAGGACACCCATGATCACGAACTCGGTCGTTCCGATTCCGAAGGCCCCGATCGCGAGGGCCAGAAGCGCGAGAGGCATGGTGGGTGCACCTTCCAGAAGATTGCATGGGCGCTTTGCCTGCGTTCACAATAGTTGCAGACGCGGGTTATATGCAACAGCGGGCTATTGCGCCTGTGCTCTATCCTGGTTTCAGCCGCTCCGGGACGGAGGAAACGCCATGACAGCCACGGACCCCGCGCTCACCGCCCTCTCCCAGGGATGGTGCGCACTCTCCCTGCTGCACGGGAGGATCGAGGCCCACATCGAGCGAGCTCTGCAGGCCGAGCACGGTCTCAGCGTGCGCGAGTACTCCCTGCTCGACGTGCTCAGCCGACAGCACGACGGCGTGGGCGGCCATCTCCAGATGAAGCAGGTCGCGGACGCGGTCGTACTCAGCCAGAGCGCCACCACACGGCTGGTCACCCGCCTCGAGGACCGCGGGCTGCTCGCCCGCTACCTCTGCCCGACCGACCGGCGCGGCATCTACACGAATGTCAGCGACGCGGGACTGAAGCTCCTCGCCGAGGCGCGGCCCACCAATGACGCCGCCCTGCGCGATGCCCTGGACGACGCGGCCAAGAACCCTGAACTGGCGCCCCTGGTCCGGGCCGTGGAGTCGGCCAGCATGCCCGTGCACCCTGTGCCTCCCATGAGCGTGCCCTCGTAGGCTGCGCTCATGGCAGATCTTGAGATACGAGCCGCGGACGTCGATGACGTGCCCGTCATCGTCGCGATGCTGGCCGACGACCCGCTGGGTGCCCGACGGGAATCCCCCGACGACCTGAGCCCGTACCTGGACGCCCTGGAGCGTCTGCGCCGGGACCCGAACCAGCACCTGGTCGTCGCCGTCCGCGACGGCCGTGTCGTCGGCACCCTGCAGCTCACCGTGATTCCCGGACTGTCCCACAGAGGGGCCACGCGCTCGGTCATCGAAGCCGTACGCATCCACGCCGACGAGCGCGGCAGCGGTCTGGGGACGGAGCTCATCGAGTGGGCGGTCGCGGAATCCCGCCGTCAGGACTGCCGATTGGTCCAGCTGACATCCGACGCCTCCCGCACCGACGCCCACCGCTTCTACGAGCGGCTCGGCTTCAAGGCTTCACACGTCGGCTTCAAGCTCCCGCTCTGAGGCAAGGCCGCCGACGGCCGCACGCCGGCCACGTCGTTGAAGGCTGTTCCCCACCGGTGCGAGGCGGTCTGTTTCACGTGAAACAGACCGCCTCGCACCGGTGGCGCCTACTGAATTCCTCGCCAGCCTTCCGGGTCCACCCCACCGGGCACCGGAGCGTCCTCGTCGTACGGCTGCCGCGTGAACACGAACGAGCCGAGGTCCAGATGGCTCACGGAGCCGTCAGTCCTTCGAACGGGCCGCAGAAGCTCGCCCGCGTAGTAGCCGTCGAGTCCTGTCCACGTCCCGTCGCCGTTCGCCCGGAAGCGGGCACCCCGGCCGACACCCGAGAGCGGACCCAGCACCAGCCCTCCGTCGGCAGGCAACCGCAGTCCGAATCCCTGAGTCCCCCAGTACCACTGACCCGCCAACTCCAAGGAGCTCTGGTCCACTTCGGTCATCGGGTGCCAGGGTTCGGGGATTCGCGGCTCCGCCTCGGCGACGATCCGCACCAGATCGGCGGCCACGGTGAACACGGGCGGCCCCGAGGTGCAGTTGGCCAGCACCACCGCCGCCACGTCGTCCTCGACGCTGATCACCAGTCCGGCGAGGAAACCCGGCAGGGAACCGGAATGCCCGACGAAGGTCCGGCCGTCACGGTGCAGGATCTGCAGGGCAAGCCCGTACGACGACCCCGCCGCCAGCTCCGCGGTCTCGGGCGGAGCGGCAGGCGCGCGCATCTCCCTGACGGACTCCGCGCTCAGCACCCGATCGTCACCATGGGCGAGAAAGACGGCGAAGCGGGCCAAGTTCCCCGTGGTGGACCACAATTGCCCGGCCGGAGCCATCCGTCCGAGGTCCTCGGACGGTTCGGGCATCATGGCGTCCGCCCAGGGGTGGACCGCCCATCCCCCCGCGTGCGGCGCCTGCGGGTGAGCGCTCGTACGGTGCAGGCCGAGCGGTTCGAGAATCTCGCGGCGCAGCACTTCGTCCCAGGGCGCGCCGCGCAACTCCTCCACCAGCGCCCCGAGCAGTGTGTAGCCGGGGTTCGAGTAGTGGTGCCGCCGTCCAACTGGATGCCGGAAGGGCTGCCGGCCCAGCACGTCGGCCAGTTCGGGACGCAGGGAGCCGGAGGTGCGCTCCCACCACGGCGCGGGCGACTCGGCGGCCAACCCTCCGGTGTGGGCGAGCAGTTGGGAGATGGTGACCTCCCCCGCACCAGTGCCCGGCACATGCTTCTCCAGCGGGTCACCGAGGTCCAGGACGCCCTCGTCGCGCAGCCGCAGTACCAGAACAGCGGTGAAGGTCTTGGTGATGGAGCCGATCCGGTACTGCACGTTCTCGTCCGGGCCGTGACCGGCCACCGAGGTCCGCGCCCCGTGCCATACCGCCTTCCCGCCCCGGACCACGGAAGCGACGAGTGACGGAGCCCGTCCCTCGCTCTGCGCGACGGCAATGCGGTGCAGCAGGGCCCGGCGCGTACCGGGGAGCAGATCATCGTGGGATGTCGTCATGACACCAGTCCACCCGCCGCGGCGCCGGACGTCGAGCGGATTGAACCGAAGCCCCCCGTGGGGCGGCGCTTGTAGGGTCTCGCCGCTCATGACATGTCGATCTTGCGTGCCCTGAGCGTTCTTGGCTGCCTCACGGCCTTGTCACCCATGATCAGTCTCAAATCCGTGGCATTTCCTCGCAAGGCCGAGGTCGAGATCAGGCGGCTTGCCCGAGTCGGCCGAGTACACCACGCTGAGCCCCAAGCACGAGGACGACCGGCGAGCCCAGATCGCGCACCGATGAGTTTCCCGCGCCGCGCTGGTCTATACGCCGGACACCCAAGGACGGAAGGCTGGGCCATGCGGAAACTGATCTACGGCATGAACCTGACCCTGGACGGCTACATCGCCGCGCCCGGCGACGACATCGGCTGGGGCGTGCCGAGCGACGAGCTGTTCCAGTTTTGGTCCGACCAGTTGCAGGCGACCGACCTGTCGCTGTACGGGCGCAAGCTGTGGCAGACGATGAGCTCCCACTGGCCGACCGGCGACCAGCAGCCCAATGCCACCTCGGCGGAGATCGAGTTCGCGCGCCGCTGGCGGGACATGTCGAAGGTGGTGTTCTCCTCGACGATCGACAAGGTCGACTGGAACACCCGCCTGGTCACCGGCGACGCGGTCGCCGAGATCACACGGCTCAAGGCCGAGGACGGCGGCCCGATGGACATCGGCGGCGCGACACTCGCAGGGGCGGCCATGCGGGCCGGGCTGATCGACGAGTACGTGCTGGCCACCGCGCCGGTCCTGGTGGGCGGCGGCACGCCGTTCTTCACCGCGCTGGACAACTGGGTGAACCTGAACCTGGTCGAGACGCGGACGATTCCCGGCGACGTGGTCCTGACCAGGTACGAGACGAGGCGCTGAGCAGCAGCACTCACGCGCCAATCTCACGGTGATGCCGTATACGACATCGGTACGACACGGCCCGTGAGATAACGGCATCAGCCGCGAGACCCTACGGGGCGCCCGATCAGGTCTGTGCCATGTCCACGAAGCGCGAGTAGTGACCCTGGAAAGCCACCGTGATCGTCGCCGTCGGGCCGTTACGGTGCTTGCCGACGATGATGTCGGCCTCACCGGCGCGGGGGGACTCCTTCTCGTACGCGTCCTCACGGTGAAGCAGGATGACCATGTCCGCGTCCTGCTCGATCGACCCGGACTCACGCAGGTCGGAGACCATGGGCTTCTTGTCCGTACGTTGCTCGGGTCCACGGTTGAGCTGCGACAGCGCGATGACCGGCAGCTCCAGCTCCTTGGCCAGCAGCTTCAGGTTTCGCGACATGTCGGAGACCTCCTGCTGGCGGCTCTCGGAACGCTTCCCGCCGGACTGCATCAGCTGGAGGTAGTCGATGACCACGAGCTTGAGGTCGGCGCGCTGCTTGAGGCGGCGGCACTTGGCGCGGATCTCCATCATCGACAGGTTCGGGGAGTCGTCGATGTACAGGGGGGCGGCCGAGACGTCCGGCATACGGCGGGCGAGCCGGGTCCAGTCCTCGTCCGTCATGGTGCCGGACCGCATGTGATGCAGGGCCACGCGCGCCTCGGCGGACAGCAGGCGCATCGCGATCTCGTTGCGGCCCATTTCGAGCGAGAAGATCACGCTGGGCATGTTGTGCTTGATCGAGCAGGCCCGCGCGAAGTCCAGGGCCAGCGTCGACTTACCCATGGCGGGTCGGGCAGCGATGATGATCATCTGTCCGGGATGCAGACCGTTGGTCAGCGAGTCGAGGTCGGTGAAGCCGGTCGGTACACCGGTCATCTCCCCCGAACGCGATCCGATCGCCTCGATCTCGTCGAGCGCGCCCTCCATGATGTCGCCGAGCGGCAGATAGTCCTCGGTGGTGCGCTGCTCGGTGACCGCGTAGATCTCGGCCTGGGCACTGTTGACGATCTCGTCGACGTCGCCGTCGGCCGCGTACCCCATCTGAGTGATCCGCGTGCCGGCCTCGACCAGGCGGCGCAGGACCGCGCGCTCGTGCACGATCTCCGCGTAGTACTCGGCGTTCGCGGCGGTCGGGACCGTCTGGACCAGCGTGTGCAGATACGGCGCGCCGCCGACCTTGGTGATCTCGCCGCGCTTGGTGAGCTCGGCCGCGACCGTGATGGGGTCGGCCGGCTCGCCCTTCGCGTACAGGTCGAGGATCGCTCCGTAGATCGTCTCGTGCGCCGGCCGGTAGAAGTCGTGACCCTTGAGCACTTCGACGACGTCGGCGATGGCGTCCTTCGACAGGAGCATGCCACCAAGGACGGACTGCTCGGCGTCGAGGTCCTGCGGCGGCACTCGCTCGAAGGCCGAACCGCCGCTCTCCCAGGACCCGTTGTCCCGGTCGTGCTGCTCGTCGCGGCCTCGGCCGCCGTTCCCGCGCCGGCGGGACGGGGGCAGACGATCACTGGGCCCACTGTCCGCCCAGGGGTCGTCCAAGGGCTCGGAAATAGTCACCGAGCCACCTCCTCCCGTCCGCAGAGCGGACCTAGCAGTGCCTTCAATTTCTACGGCACGGCACTGACAAGTGAGCGGCCCGACTCCGGATCTCGCGCGTCGGTTTTGCGTGCTTTCCGAGGACGGAAAGGAGAAGGGGCGCCGCACCACGTTAGGCCCGCGGGCACCGTCAGCCAATCCGGTTATCCACAGGCCATGTGGACGACGGCCCCGATGCTGTGGAGAACTCCGCGAAACCTGTGCACGACCCGGTGGACAGCCCTGTGAACAAGCCCTCAGCCCTTCTGAAGAACACGCCCTGACCTGGCGTTTTCCCGTCCACCGGCTGTGCAGAAGAAAAACTTCCCCAGCAGGATCAAGATCGCCTCGAACAGTGCGCCAGAACACACCCCGCACGCCTCGCGGTAAGGGTCTTTCTGCTTTTGCATCTCTTACCTGTGGAAGATTAGATTGATGCCCATGACACAGGCTCCCGCGGCACCCAGCGCCGCCCGACGCCGGCACGACCGAGAGATCGTCGCACTGGCCGTTCCCGCGTTCGGCGCACTCGTGGCCGAGCCTCTCTTCGTGCTGGCCGACAGTGCCATCGTCGGCCATCTCGGCACCGCGCAGCTGGCCGGACTCGGCGTCGCCTCGGCCCTCCTCATGACAGCCGTCGGAGTCTTCGTCTTCCTCGCCTATGCCACGACCGCCGCGGTCGCCCGCAGGGTCGGCGCCGGCGATCTTCGGGCTGCGATCCGTCAGGGCATGGACGGCATCTGGCTCGCCCTGCTCATCGGCGTGGCCGTGATCGTCGTCGCCCTGCCCGCCGCGCCCTCCCTCATGGAACTGTTCGGCGCATCCGACTCCGCCGCCCCGTACGCGACGACCTATCTGCGGATCTCGGTGTTCGGCATCCCCGCCATGCTCGTCGTACTGGCCGCCACAGGCGTACTGCGCGGACTCCAGGACACGAAGACCCCGCTGTATGTCGCCGTCGGAGGATTCGTCGCCAACGCGGTCCTCAATACCGTCCTCGTCTACGGCGCCGGCCTCGGCATCGCCGGGTCCGCCTGGGGCACGGTCATCGCCCAGTGCGGCATGGCCGCCGTCTATCTCCACGTCGTCCTCCGCGGAGCGCGCAGACACGGCGCCTCCCTGCGGCCGGACGCCGCCGGCATACGAGCCTGCGCCCAGGCCGGCACCCCCCTGCTCGTCCGGACGCTGTCACTCCGGGCGATCCTCCTGATCGCCACCGCGGTCGCCGCCCGGCTCGGGGACGCCGACATGGCGGCACACCAGATCATCCTGTCGCTCTGGAGCCTGCTCGCCTTCGCGCTCGACGCCATCGCCATCGCGGGACAGGCCATCATCGGGCGCTACCTCGGTGCGGACGACCCCCGTGGTGCCCGTGAGGCATGCCGCCGCATGGTGCAGTGGGGACTCGTCACCGGGCTCGTGCTCGGTCTGCTGGTCATCGCCGCTCGTCCCTTGTTCCTTCCGCTGTTCAGCGGCGACTCCGGTGTGCGGGACGCGGCGCTGCCCGCCCTGGTGATGGTGGCCGCCTCCCAGCCGATCTGCGGGATCGTCTTTGTGCTGGACGGAGTGCTGATGGGCGCGGGGGACGGACCGTATCTGGCCCGGGCCATGCTGCTCACCCTGGCGGTGTTCGCCCCCGCCGCCCTGCTCGTTCCCGTCCTCGGCGGCGGGCTGACCGCGCTGTGGGCAACGATGACGCTGATGATGACGATGCGGATGCTGACTTTGTGGCTGCGCTCCCGCTCGGGCCGGTGGATCGTCACGGGCGCGACCCGCTGACGTACGCCGGACGGATCCCGGGAAACGCACCAAACGCCTCCTGGAAGAAGCACCGGATGTTTCACGGGAAACACGGGCGCCGGTTTCACGTGAAACGACGGTCCCCGGCATCCACAGAACGACGCCTCCGCTCAAGCGCTCAGGGCAAGCAGAAGGGCCGCACCCGAGGGGTGCGGCCCTTCCTCTCAGCTATGCCGAGTGCTGCACTCAGGCAGCGACAACCTCGATGCTGACCTTGGCGGCAACCTCGGGGTGCAGACGCACGGACGTCTCGTGGGCGCCCAGGGTCTTGATGGGCGAGCCCAGCTCGATGCGGCGCTTGTCGACCTCGGGGCCACCGGAAGCCTTGATCGCCGAAGCGACGTCAGCCTGGGTGACGGAACCGAAGAGACGACCGGCGTCGCCGGAGCGAACGGCCAGACGGACCTTGACACCCTCGAGGCGGGCCTTGATCTCGTTGGCCTGCTCGATGGTCGCGATCTCGTGGATCTTGCGAGCACGACGGATCTGCTCGACGTCCTTCTCGCCACCCTTGGTCCAGCGGATCGCGAAGTTCCGCGGGATCAGGTAGTTGCGAGCGTAGCCGTCCTTGACGTCGACGACCTCGCCGGCGGCACCGAGGCCGGAGACCTCGTGGGTAAGGATGATCTTCATGTGTCGGTCACCCTTCCTTTATCGCGCGGTGGACGTGTAGGGCAGCAGCGCCATCTCACGGCTGTTCTTCACAGCCGTGGCGACGTCACGCTGGTGCTGCGTGCAGTTGCCGGTCACGCGGCGGGCACGGATCTTGCCGCGGTCGGAAATGAACTTCCGCAGCATGTTCGTGTCCTTGTAGTCCACGTACGTGACCTTGTCCTTGCAGAATGCGCAGACCTTCTTCTTCGGCTTGCGCACAGGCGGCTTCGCCATGGTGTATCTCCTGTGTGATCAAGAAGTGGGAGTACGGCCCACCCTCGGCCCTGAGGCCTAGAAGGGGGGCTCGTCCGAGTAGCCGCCGCCGGAAGAACCGCCGGAGCCGCCGGAGCTTCCGCCCCAGCCGCCGCCACCGCCGCCGCCACCCTGGTTGCCACCGGCGGGAGCGCCGGTCGCCCAGGGGTCGTCGGCCGGAGCGCCGCCGCCCTGCGGAGCACCGCCGGAGCTTCCGCCCCAACCGCCGCCCTGCTGGCCGCTGCCCTGCTGGCCGCCGCCGTAACCACCCTGTCCGCCGCGGCCCGTGGTCTTGGTGACCTTGGCCGTGGCGTTCTTCAGGCTGGCGCCGACTTCCTCTACGTCCAGTTCGTAGACCGTGCGCTTGACGCCCTGGTTGTCCTCGTAGGACCGCTGCTTCAAGCGGCCCTGCACGATGACGCGCATGCCGCGCTGGAGCGACTCGGCGACGTTCTCCGCCGCCTGACGCCAGACCGAGCAGGTCAGGAACAGGCTCTCGCCGTCCTTCCACTCATTGGTCTGACGGTCGAAGGTGCGGGGAGTGGACGCGACACGGAACTTCGCGACCGCCGCACCGGAAGGGGTGAAGCGCAGCTCGGGGTCGTCGACAAGATTGCCGACGACCGTGATGACGGTCTCGCCTGCCATGGGGGAACCTCTCGGCGGGTTTGCTGCTGGCTGCTGGTGCTACTCGATGCCCGAGTTCAGCTGAGCTGGAAGCTCAGTGGGTCTCGGGACGGAGGACCTTGGTCCGGAGGACCGACTCGTTCAGGTTCATCTGGCGGTCGAGCTCCTTGACGACCGCAGGCTCGGCCTGCAGGTCGATGACCGAGTAGATGCCCTCGGGCTTCTTCTTGATCTCGTACGAGAGACGACGACGGCCCCAGGTGTCGACCTTCTCCACCTTTCCGGCGCCCTCACGGACGACGGAGAGGAAGTTCTCGATCAGGGGGGCGACAGCGCGCTCCTCCAGATCGGGGTCGAGGATGACCATCACTTCGTAGTGACGCATGTGGAACCCACCTCCTTTGGACTCAGCGGCCACGGTCGTTCCGTGGCAGGAGGGTTGTGATGCGTACGCAACGGTATCGGCCGCCACTGACAATCGGCCCGCCGATCGGTTGAACCGAACGGCGATCCCTGTCGTGACCTGGCCATGAGCCTGGGCAGACACCGGTGCAGAGGGTACAGACTACCTGCACACCTGCTTCCGGTTGAAATCCGACCGGGTTGGCCGTCAATCTGTACACATCGGGTGTGTATGGCGCTACGATGCGCCGCCTTCCGCAGGAGGTGCCCTATGGCACAGGTAATGCGTCCCAGCACGACCGGCTCACTCTTCGCCACGGACGGCAAGCCCCATCCGCTCCAGGACACCCTGCTCGCGGTGACCCTGGTGTTCGGAGTCCTCGCCTTCGTCACGTCGATGTTCCACAGCCTCCATCTGCTCAGCTCATGGGCCGGCCTGATCGGGATCCTCGCCGGCGCCTACGGCCAGTTCATCTCCGAGACGACCCGGGAGCGCTTCGGCCTGATCGTCGGACTCGGTCTCTCGGGCGTCGGTTTCTACCTCGGCCTGGCCCACGGCGGCCTCTTCGGCGGTGTGATCTGAGTCGAACGTCCGTTTTCCCCTGGCCTCGGGACGCTTCACACCGCACCCCCGGGGCCAAGGTTCCATACGGCCATTCGGGGCGCTCGCAGGGCGCAGTAGGCTTCGGCGCGAGAGCCGGAGCCCTTGTACCCATGGGGACACACCAGCCCGAGGAGCGCCCCGAATGAGCCTGACCCTGAGGACCATCAGCCGAGAGCAGCATCTGGCATACATCCAGAGCCTGCCCGCGGCCAGCCACATGCAGGTCCCCGCATGGGCGGACGTGAAGGCCGAGTGGCGCTCAGAGAGCCTCGGATGGTTCGACGACAAGACCGGCCAGATCGTCGGCGCGGGCCTGGTCCTGTACCGCCAGTTGCCCAAGATCAAGCGGTACCTCGCCTACCTGCCCGAGGGCCCGGTCATCAACTGGTTCGCGCCGAACCTCGACGACTGGCTCCAGCCGATGCTCGCGCACCTCAAGCACCAGGGCGCCTTCTCCGTGAAGATGGGCCCGCCGGTGATCATCCGGCGCTGGGAGGCCACGTCCATCAAGGGCGGCATCCAGAACCCGGACGTGAAGCGCCTGCGCGACATCGAGGCCGACTTCATCGAGCCGCGCGCCTTCGAGGTCGCCGACAAGCTGCGCCGTATGGGCTGGCAGCAGGGCGAGGACGGCGGTGCCGGCTTCGGTGACGTCCAGCCCCGCTACGTCTTCCAGGTGCCGCTGGCCAATCGTTCCCTCGAAGAGGTCCACAGGAACTTCAACCAGCTGTGGCGCCGCAACATCAAGAAGGCCGAGAAGGCGGGCGTCGAGGTCGTCCAGGGCGGTTACCAGGACCTGGAGGAGTGGCAGCGGCTCTACGAGATCACCGCGATCCGCGACCACTTCCGGCCCCGCCCCCTCTCGTACTTCCAGCGCATGTGGACGGCCCTCAACACCGAGGACCCCAACCGCATGCGGCTCTACTTCGCGCGTCACAACGGGGTGAATCTCTCGGCCGCGACGATGCTCGTCGTCGGCGGACACGTCTGGTACTCCTACGGCGCCTCGGACAACATCGGGCGCGAGGTCCGGCCCTCGAACGCGATGCAGTGGCGCATGCTGCGCGACGCGTACGCCCTGGGAGCCACGGCCTACGACCTGCGCGGCATCTCCGACTCGCTGGACGAGACCGATCACCTCTTCGGTCTGATCCAGTTCAAGGTGGGCACGGGCGGAGAGGCCGCCGAGTACCTCGGCGAGTGGGACTTCCCGCTCAACAAGCTGCTCCACAAGGCTCTCGACATGTACATGTCCCGCCGCTGAGCCGTCCGGAACCGCGTCCTGGGCCGCCGATCCGCCCCGAATCGCATTCCGGGCCGCCGAACCGGCCCGGGACAGCCCCATCGGCCCGGCGAATCAGCGACAATTCCTTTTCATACCTCTGATACACGGCAGTCACGAGAAAGGTTCCGGGACCGGCCATGGCGCTCACGCTCTACGTCGACACCGCGCGCTGGCGGGCACACCACAAGCAGGTGTCCGAGCAGTTTCCGGGGCTCGTCCCCGTCTGCAAGGGCAACGGCTACGGCTTCGGCCACGAACGGCTCGCGGACGAGGCCACCCGCCTGGGCTCGGACATCCTCGCCGTCGGCACCACGTACGAGGCCGCCCGGATCAAGGACTGGTTCGGCGGCGATCTGCTGGTCCTGACGCCGTTCAGGCGCGGCGAGGAGCCCGTACCGCTGCCCGACCGCGTCATCCGTTCCGTGTCGTCCATCGACGGCGTGTACGGCCTCGTGGGCGCCCGCGTCGTCATCGAGGTGATGTCCTCGATGAAGCGGCACGGCGTGAGCGAGGACGATCTGCCGCATCTGCACTCCGCGATCGAGAACGTCCGGCTGGAGGGCTTCGCGATCCACCTGCCGCTGGACCGCACCGACGGCTCGGACGCCGTCGAGGAGGTCATCGGCTGGATGGACCGCCTCCGCGCGGCCCGGCTGCCCCTGCACACGATGTTCGTCAGCCACCTCAAGGCCGAGGAACTGGCGCGGCTCCAGCGGCAGTTCCCGCAGACCCACTTCCGCGCCCGCATCGGGACGCGGCTGTGGCTGGGGGACCACGAGGCCACGGAGTACCGCGGAGCCGTCCTGGACGTCACGCGCGTCTCCAAGGGCGACCGCTTCGGCTACCGGCAGCAGAAGGCCGCCTCGGACGGCTGGCTCGTGGTCGTGGCGGGCGGTACGTCGCACGGGGTGGGCCTGGAGGCCCCCAAGGCCCTGCACGGCGTCATGCCGCGCGCCAAGGGCGTCGCACGCGCCGGCCTCGCGACGGTCAACCGGAACCTTTCTCCGTTCGTCTGGGCGGGCAAGCAGCGCTGGTTCGCCGAGCCCCCGCACATGCAGGTCTCGATCCTCTTCGTGCCGCACGACGCCTCGGAGCCGAAGGTGGGCGACGAACTGGTGGCCCATCTGCGGCACACCACCACGCAGTTCGACCGCGTCGTCGAGCGCTGACCCCGGACCGGGCGCGCCCCGGACCGACGAAAGGCCGTACACGGACACCGTGTACGGCCTTTCACGTGGCCCTTCCCTGCCCCGTTCGCTCAGAGCGAACGGTCTCCGGGTGCCGCGTCCTCACGCCAGTCGGCCTGGGGGACCGCGTCGAAGTGCGCCGCGTGCCGCGCCGGATGCCCGGCCGGGCCGAGAACGAAGACGTCCTCCGCGCCGTCGAGAATCCCGCCCGACGGGTCGTCGTCGCCCGGGCGCCGCACCACGTCACGCTCCGGCAGGAAGATGTCCCGCACGACCACCGCGCACAGGTACAGCGTCCCCAGCAGGTGGACGGCGATGGCGACCTGGTACCCGTCGGTCGGCAGACCCTTGTGAGCGTCGCCGCTGGTCGTGTACGCGAGGTACATCCAGATGCCGAGGAAGTACCCGACCTCGCAGGCCTGCCAGATCAGGAAGTCCCGCCAGCGCGGCCGGGCCAGCGCGGCGAGGGGGACCAGCCAGAGCACGTACTGCGGCGAGTAGACCTTGTTCGTGAGGATGAAGGCCGCGACGATCAGGAAGGCGAGCTGGGCGAAGCGGGGGCGGCGGGGGGCCATGAGCGTGACGGCGCTCAGCCCCGCACAGATGATCACCATCAGGACCAGCGCCCAGGTGTTGGCCGTGTCGGGCGTGATCGCGATCTTCAGCCACTGCGAGAGGAACAGGAAGACCGAACCGAAGTCGACGCCGCGGTCGTGGCTGAAACTGTAGAACTTCGCCCACCCCTCGGGCGCGAGGTACATGACGGGAAGGTTCACGGCCAGCCAGGCACCGACGGCACCGAGCAGCGCCGTACCGAACTCGCGCCATCTGCCGGTGCGCCAGCACAGCAGGAAGAGCGGCCCGAGCACCAGGAACGGGTAGAACTTGGCGGCGGTGGCGAGCCCGATCAGGACACCGAAGGCCAGGACGCGCCCGCGGGACCACATGAGCATCGCGGCGGCCAGCAGGGCCACGGCGAGGAGATCCCAGTTGATCGTGGCCGTGAGCGCGAAGGCGGGCGCCAGGGCGACCAGGAGGCCGTCCCAGGGGCGACGGCGGTGGGTGCGCGCGGTGCATACGGCGATGACGGCCGCACACGCCATCAGCATCCCCGCGTTGACCATCCAGTAGATCTGTTCCTGGTGCTGGATGCTCCCGCCGCCCGGGGTGAGCCAGGCCGCGACCTCCATGAACACACCGGTCAGCACCGGGTACTCGAGGTACTCCATGTCGCCGGGGATCTTGTCGAAGTACGGCACGAGGCCGTCGGCGAAACCTCGCCCCTGATAGAGGTGCGGGATGTCCGAGTAGCACGCGTGCGTGTACTGCGAACTCGCGCCGAAGAACCAGCCGCCGTCGTAGCAGGGCAGCTTCTGGACCATACCGAGGGCGAACATGCCGATCATCACCAGCGCGACGACCCGCACGGGCGTCCACCAGGACGTCCCGAGCAGGGCCCGCCGCCCGATGGGACCGCCGATCAGCTCACTGCCGCCGGCGGCGATCTCGTCATCCCTGGTCGGCCGCACCAGCTCCGGCTCGTGAACGCTCGCTCGCGTCGTCTCTGCACTGGGCATGCCGCACATCCTGCCGTACGTGCCTGAGAACGGAAGCAGGGACAACCCTTGAAGTCCGGCTCACAGGCTCTTGCCCACCTGGCCGGACAGCAGGGCCCCGCGACGGGACCAGGAGCCGGAAACAGCTTCGCGCGTGCGCCCCGAGGGTGCGCACGCGCGAAGCTGGTCGGCGACTGTCAGCCGGAGCCGAAGAGGCCTCCGTTGCCGTTTCCTCTGGTGGTCCCGGTGGAGGCGGTCGCCGACGGCGAGGTGCTCACGCCGCCGTCCGTACCGCCGGTGTCCGTACCGCCGGTGTCCGTCCCTCCGGTGTCCGTCCCTCCGGTGTTGTTGCAGGTGAAGTCGAACTTCTTGCAGGTCTCGGTCGCCGAGGGCGTGGGAGACGTGAGCGTCGCACTCGGGGTCGGGGTCGGGCTCGGGCTCTCGGTCGCGCTCTCGGTGGCCGAGGGCGTCGGCGTCGGGCTCGGGGCGTCGTTGAGGATCTCACCGATCTCTTCGGGCACCGGGAAGGACTCCGCCTTCTCCCCCTTGAGCGCCACCATCATGTAGTCCCGCCAGATCTGGGACGGGAACGAGGCGCCGTGGATGGTCTCCTCGCCACCCGTGCCGTACATCTGCAGGAACTCGCGGTTCTTCTTGGTCTCGTCGTCGTCCAGGCGGTACATGCCGATCGCCGTGGAGAGCTGCGGGGTGTAGCCGACGAACCAGGCGGACTTGTTGCCGTCGGTGGTACCGGTCTTGCCGGCCACCTCGCGGCCTGGGAGCTGGGCGTTGGTACCGGTGCCCTTCTCGACCACGGTCTTCAGCACGTCGGTGACGTTGTCGGCGACCTTCGGGGTGAAGGCCTCCACGGTCTTCGCGATCTTGTCGTGCTGGAAGACGGTGCCGTCCTTGCTGGTCACCTTCTCGACCGAGTACGGGTCACGCTGCTTGCCGCTGGCCGCGAAGGTGGCGTACGCCCCGGCCATGCGGATCGCGCTCGGGGAGGAGGTGCCCAGGGAGAACGACGGGAACCTGGCGCTGGCGAGGCTCGACTCCTTGATGCCCGCGCGCAGGACGGAGTCCTTCACCTTGTCCAGACCGACATCCATGCCCAGCTGGACATAGGCGGAGTTGACGGACTCGCGCATCGCCTCACGCAGGTCGATCTGGTACGTGGGCGGGTTGAGGGACTGGCCGCCGTCGTTCGTCTGCAGCCACTCCTTGCCCTTGTCGTCCGTCCAGTCGGTTTTGTTGTAGTCCTTGATCTTGAGCTTGTTCTTGCCGCTGTACAGGCTCTTCGGCGAGACGATGGTGCGTTCGTCCTGCGCCTGGGCCGGGTCCCCCTCGGGGTCCCTGACTCCCCACGTCATGGCGGCGGCCAGCACGAAGGGCTTGAACGTCGAACCCACCTGGGCACCGGTCTGGTCGGCGTTGTCGGTGAAGTGCTTGGTCGCGTCCTCACCGCCGTAGATCGCCTCGATGGCACCGCTGGCCGGGTTGACGGACGCCCCGCCGAACTGGACGTACTTGTCGTTCTTCGGCCGCAGCTTGGGCTTGATGTTCGCCTTCTGGACCTTCTTCACCGCGTCTTCGAGCGCGTCGACCTTCTTCTTCTCGAAGGTCGTGTGGATCTCGTAGCCACCCTGGCGAAGCTTGGTCTCGGTGATCCCGGTCTTGTCGCTGTTCTGGGTCAGGTACGCGTTGGCCAGGTCGATCAGGTAACCGACCTGCCCGCCGAGCGCCGCGTTGGACCGCGGGGACTGGATCTCGGGGAACTTCGTGTACTTGGCGCGCTGTGCCGCGGTCAGGCGGCCGTCCTGGACCTCCTGGTCGAGGATCCAGCCCCAGCGTTCCTCGGCACGCTTGCGGTTGGCCTGCGGCGAGGCCGCGTCCCCGCCGATCGCCGCATTGCCCGCGGGGTCGTAGTACGTGGCGCCCTTGAGCACGGCCGCCAGGAAGGCGCACTGGTCCGGCTTCAGGTCCGTGGCCTTCTTGTTGAAGTACGCACGCGCCGCGGCCTGGATGCCGTAGGCGTTGCGCCCGTAGTACGCGGAGTTCAGATAGCCGGCCATGATGTCTTCTTTGGGCACCTTGGCCCCGACCTTGATCGAGACGAACAGCTCCCTGAGCTTGCGGGAGACCGTCTGCGACTGGTCCTCGAGCATGGCGTTCTTCACGTACTGCTGGGTGATGGTGGAACCACCCTGCGTCTGACCGCCCTTGGCCATGTTCACGAAGGCACGGGCGATACCCATCGGGTCGACGCCGCTGTCGGTCTCGAACGTCTTGTTCTCGGCCGACATCACCGCCCAGCGCATCTCCTTGGGGATCTCGGCGTA
Source organism: Streptomyces sp. NBC_00659 (assembly GCF_036226925.1). Taxonomy (NCBI): domain Bacteria; kingdom Bacillati; phylum Actinomycetota; class Actinomycetes; order Kitasatosporales; family Streptomycetaceae; genus Streptomyces; species Streptomyces sp. NBC_00659. The sequence continues at coordinate 4,904,324 of NZ_CP109031.1, forward strand.
GCCGATGATCTGGCGGTTGGCCTCACCACCGGTGGCGACCATCTGGCTGCCGTCGGCCCAGTAGTAGACGTTGTTCTGTGCCTTGGCGGTCTTGCCAATGTCCGGGATGCCCACGAGGGCGTAGGCAACGCTGGCGGCCGCGACCATGCTGCCCAGGAAGCCGATGAACAGGCCCGACACGAGCTTCCAGGAAGGCACCCAGCGCGCGGCGCCGTACCTGCCCGCGCGCGGGTAGTCGATGATGCGTTTCTTGGCAGGCTCGGGAGCGCGGCCTCGACCGCGTCCGGGACCGCCCGGACCCGGGGGACCACCACGTCGGCCGCCCCCGCCTCCGGGACCGCCGCCGTGACCCGCGCCCTCGGCGGCTCTGCGACGGCTTCCGCCGTTTCCGCGCTGCGTGGCACGCCGCGCGTCGGCACGGCTGCCGTACGGACTCTCTTCACCCCCCGGGCCGTATGGATCGGAAGGAGACCCGGTGGCGTCTCGCGGTGCATCGCGGCGGCCTGCGGACGGGCCTGCCTGCGGCTGGCCGCGCCGGGCCGCGGCACGTCCGCCGCCCTGCGGCTGCGGCGGTTTGCGACGGTGCTCGCTCATCGAACGATTACTCCTCGGGCAGGCGCACCTTTGCGCGCCTGGAAACGGCGGCTGGTTTCCGGTCCCCCCGAAGTACGGATGCGGTCGATCGCGCATTCACCCGTACTGCACCAAAGACGTTGACGTACTCAGACGTCACTCGGTTCCCGGTGGTGTCCATCCCGCACAGACTACGCATCGCCAAAACCTGACTAACACCGAAGTTCACCCCAAATCAGGCAACTTGCTTCGTATGAATCGGTGATGTGACGCCGTTCACTCCGCTCCCTCTTGTCGCATCCGCAGGGTCGTTCTATCGTGCTGATGTATCGAGTCGATACATCAGCCCGGCATAAAGCCCGTGCCGACGAGACAGCGACAGGGAGGGGGCGACGATGAGCCGGCGTGCCGGGATCCTCGAGTTCGCCGTACTCGGCCTGCTCCGCGAGTCCCCGATGCACGGCTATGAGCTGCGCAAACGACTCAATACGTCACTGGGTGTGTTCCGTGCCTTCAGTTACGGAACGCTCTACCCGTGCCTCAAGACGCTGGTCGCCAACGGCTGGTTGATCGAGGAATCAGGATCCACACCCGAAGACGCCCTGTCGGCAACACTCGCGGGACGTCGCGCCAAGATCGTCTACCGATTGACGGCGGAAGGTAAGGATCACTTCGAGGAGCTTCTCGCGCAGACGGGTCCCGACGCGTACGAGGACGAGCACTTCGCTGCTCGCTTCGCGTTCTTCGGGCAGACGTCACGCGATGTACGCATGCGCGTACTGGAAGGTCGCCGCAGCCGTCTGGAGGAGCGCCTCGAGAAGATGCGCGCCTCGCTGGCGCGCACCCGGGAGCGCCTCGACGACTACACGCTTGAGCTCCAGCGCCACGGAATGGAGTCCGTGGAGCGCGAAGTGCGCTGGCTGAACGAGCTCATCGAGAGCGAGCGGGCCGGACGGGACGTCAAGCGTCCCGGTACGGATGGCTCCGCTCAGCAGGACAACACATCTGGAGAGACGGGCGGCCTGCCCCGGCACCGGGACAGCCCCCGGCCGGATCCGTCCGACGACACCGCCACGTGAGGCCCCGTTCGGGGTTTCACCGATAGACACAGGGAGCAACCGGAATGGGTTCGGTTCGCGTAGCCATCGTCGGCGTGGGCAACTGCGCCGCCTCGCTGGTTCAGGGCGTCGAGTACTACAAGGACGCCGATCCGGCGGCCAAGGTACCCGGCCTGATGCACGTCCAGTTCGGCGACTACCACGTCGGTGACGTCGAGTTCGTCGCCGCGTTCGACGTCGACGCGAAGAAGGTCGGCCTCGACCTCTCCGACGCCATCGGTGCCAGCGAGAACAACACCATCAAGATCTGCGACGTCCCGAACAAGGGCATCACGGTCCAGCGCGGTCACACCCTGGACGGTCTCGGTAAGTACTACCGCATGACCATCGAGGAGTCCGCCGAGGCGCCGGTCGACATCGTCCAGATCCTCAAGGACAAGCAGGTCGACGTCCTCGTCTGCTACCTGCCCGTCGGTTCCGAGGCCGCGGCGAAGTTCTACGCCCAGTGCGCCATCGACGCCAAGGTCGCCTTCGTCAACGCGCTCCCGGTCTTCATCGCCGGCACCAAGGAGTGGGCGGACAAGTTCACCGAGGCGGGCGTCCCGATCGTCGGCGACGACATCAAGTCGCAGGTCGGCGCGACCATCACGCACCGTGTGATGGCGAAGCTGTTCGAGGACCGCGGTGTCCGTCTTGAGCGCACCATGCAGCTCAACGTCGGCGGCAACATGGACTTCAAGAACATGCTGGAGCGCGACCGCCTCGAGTCCAAGAAGATCTCGAAGACGCAGGCCGTCACCTCGCAGATCCCCGACCGTGAGCTGGGCGAGAAGAACGTCCACATCGGTCCCTCGGACTACGTGGCCTGGCTCGACGACCGCAAGTGGGCGTACGTCCGCCTCGAGGGCCGTGCCTTCGGCGACGTCCCGCTGAACCTGGAGTACAAGCTCGAGGTCTGGGACTCCCCGAACTCGGCCGGTGTCATCATCGACGCCGTGCGCGCCGCGAAGATCGCCAAGGACCGCGGTATCGGCGGCCCGATCCTCTCCGCGTCGAGCTACTTCATGAAGTCCCCGCCGGTCCAGTACTTCGACGACGAGGCCTTCGCCAACGTCGAGAAGTTCATCAAGGGCGAGGTCGAGCGCTAAAGCACGCCTGCTTGCTCGCTGTCGAGGGTCCCCGGGCTTACCGCCCGGGGACCCTCCTCGTATGTGAGGCTGTGCCCCATGGCCGTCGTGCGTGACCTGCGCGTCCTCCTGCGCTTCCAGGGATTCAGACGCCTGCTCGGTGTACGGCTGCTGTCCCAGGGCGCCGACGGCGTCTACCAGGTCGCGCTGGCCACCTACGTGGTCTTCTCGCCGGAGAAGCAGACTTCGGCGGCCTCCATCGCCTCCGCCATGGCCGTGCTCCTTCTCCCGTACTCCCTCGTCGGCCCCTTCGCGGGCGTCCTGCTGGACCGCTGGCAGCGTCGGCAGGTCTTTCTGTACGGCAACCTGCTGCGCGCGGCACTGGCGTGCGTGACGGCGCTTCTGATGCTGAGCCCGGCGCCCGACTGGCTCTTCTACACCTCCGCGCTCTGCGTCACCGCCGTCAACCGCTTCGTCCTGGCCGGGCTGTCGGCCGCGCTGCCCCGTGTCGTCGACAGGGACCGTCTGGTGGTGGCCAACTCGCTCTCACCGACCGCGGGAACGCTCGCGGCCACCGTGGGCGCGGGTCTCGCGTTCGCCGTACGGCTGGTCGTCGCGGACTCCGACGCGGCGGTGGTCCTCGTGGGAGCGGGGCTGTATCTGTGCGCGGCCCTCGCCTCGCTGCGTATCGCCCCGGGAATCCTCGGGCCCGACCAGGAGCTGGTCCGGCCGTACGTGGGCACGGCCCTCGCCGGCACCGCGCGAGGCCTCGCCGGAGGCGTGCGCCATCTCGCGGAGCTCCCACGGCGGGAGGCTGCCTGGGCTCTGACGGCGATGACCCTGATGCGCTTCTGCTACGGCGCCTTGACGGTCATGGTGCTCATGCTCTGCCGCTACGCGTGGGCGTCCGGCTCGGACGACGGGCTCGCGCTCCTTGGACTGGCCGTGGGCGTCTCGGGAGCCGGCTTCTTCGTCGCTGCCGTGGTGACGCCCTGGGCGGCCGGGCGGCTGGGGCCGGGCCGTTGGATCGCCGTCTGCGCCGGCACCGCCGCGGTCCTGGTACCCGCGCTGTGCCTCCTGTTCGCCCCCTCACCCACACTGGGCGCCGCCTTCATGCTGGGCGTGACCACACAGGGCGCGAAGATCGCCACGGACACCATCGTGCAGTCCGCCGTGGACGACGGCTTCCGCGGCAGGATCTTCTCGGTCTACGACGTCCTGTTCAACGTCGCCTTCGTCGGAGCGGCCGCAGTGGCCGCGCTGATGCTGCCTTCTGACGGACGGTCCGTTTCCCTCGTCCTCACCGTTGCGGCGGTCTACGCATCAATTGCGGCCGCTATGGCCCGCTTTGAGACTCGGTGAGTGTCACATCAGGGACACAGAGCCACTTCTGACTACTGAGTTGTCACAGGGGCCCGATAACTTACGTGCGTCTTACGTTCGTGTCGCGCATCTATGTTCCAGGGGGAACTCCAGTGACAACTCCGCCGCCTCAGGGCCAGAACCCGTTCGCGCAGGGGCAGCCGCCGCAGGGCGAGAACCCGTTCGCGCAGGGGCAGCCGCCGCAGGGATACCCGCAGCAGCCGGGCGCCGACTTTGCCCCGGTCCCGCCGCAGCGCCCGAAGCGCAGCATCAAGCAGTACCTGCGCGGCGGCGTCGTAGTCGTTGCCGTCATAGCCGCCGGCGTGGGTTACCTGGCGAGCCGGCACGACCCGGAGACTGCCAAGGTCGGCGACTGCATGAGCATCAGCAACCCGGACAGCAGTACGGACCCGGGCCTGAAGGTCGTGGACTGCGGCGACGCCAAGGCGAAGTTCAAGGTCGCCCAGAAGAAGACCGACGACTCCGGCTGCGACCGCACCAAGTACGCCGAGTACACCGAGACGGGCAAGAACGACTTCACTCTCTGCCTGGAGGAGCTCGCCTCCAAGTAGGACCACGCACAGGCGCGAAGGGGCGGTGTTTCACGTGAAACACGCCCCTTCGCGTTGCCGCCCGTCATGTTTCACGTGAAACATGACGGGCCGGCCACCTCTCAGTCCTGCTCGGCCCACCACTCCTTGAGCGCCGCCACCGCAGCGTCATGCCCCATCGGCCCGTTCTCCAGCCGCAGCTCCAGCAGGAACTTGTAGGCCTGGCCGATCGCGGGGCCGGGTCCGATTCCCAGGACCTCCATGATCTCGTTGCCGTCCAGGTCGGGACGGATCGCGTCGAGCTCTTCCTGCTCCTTGAGCTGGGCGATGCGCTCCTCCAGCCCGTCGTAGGCGCGGGAGAGTGCGGTCGCCTTGCGCTTGTTGCGCGTGGTGCAGTCGGAACGGGTCAGCTTGTGGAGGCGGTCGAGGAGCGGGCCCGCGTCACGCACATAGCGGCGGACGGCGGAGTCCGTCCACTCTCCGGTGCCGTACCCGTGGAAACGCAGATGCAGCTCGACCAGACGGGACACGTCCTTGACGAGGTCGTTCGAGTATTTGAGCGCCGTCATCCGCTTCTTGGTCATCTTGGCGCCCACCATCTCATGGTGGTGGAAGGAGACCCGCCCGTCCTGCTCGAAGCGTCGCGTCCGCGGCTTGCCGATGTCGTGGAGCAGCGCGGCGAGCCTGAGCGTCAGATCGGGCCCGTTCTCCTCCAGCGCCATCGCCTGTTCCAGCACGATCAGCGTGTGCTCGTAGACGTCCTTGTGCCGGTGATGCTCGTCCCTCTCCAGTCGCAGGGCGGGAAGCTCGGGAAGCACGTGCTCCGCGAGCCCGGTGTCCACGAGCAGCGTCAGGCCCTTGCGCGGGTGGGCGGACTGGATCAGCTTGTTCAGCTCCTCCCGCACCCGCTCCGCGGAGACGATCTCGATACGCCCGGCCATGTCCGTCATGGCGGCAACCACCTCGGGCGCCACCTCGAAGTCGAGCTGCGCGGCGAACCGTGCGGCGCGCATCATCCGCAGCGGGTCATCGGAGAAGGACGCTTCCGGGGTGCCCGGGGTACGCAGAACGCGAGCGGCGAGATCGTCCAGACCTCCGTACGGGTCGATGAACTCCTTCTCCGGCAGCGCGACGGCCATCGCGTTCACCGTGAAGTCGCGACGCACGAGGTCTTCCTCGATGGAGTCGCCGTAGGAGACCTCCGGCTTGCGCGAGGTCCGGTCGTACGCCTCGGAGCGGTACGTCGTGATCTCGATCTGGAACGACTGCTCCGCATCGCCCACTCGGGCGTCCTTCTGCGCACCGACCGTGCCGAAGGCGATCCCGACCTCCCACAGGGCGTCCGCCCAGGGCCGGACGATCTTCAGTACGTCCTCGGGCCGGGCGTCCGTCGTGAAGTCCAGGTCATTGCCGAGCCGACCGAGGAGCGCGTCCCGGACCGAGCCGCCGACCAGGGCGAGCGAGAACCCAGCCTCCTGGAAACGGCGGGCGAGCTCGTCGGCGACAGGGGACACCCGCAGCAGTTCACTCACCGCGCGGCGCTGCACCTGGCTCAGGGCACTGGAATTGTCTTCGTTGGCGTTCGGCACAACAGAAAAGGGTACGTGGCCGAGGCGCCGGGAAGCGCCTGGATAAATCCCACACCTGTGCCCCACATTTTTTCGCGGGCAGAATACACGTACATACAGGACAGTCGGCACTCATCCCTGATCTTGTGGACCACTCCGCGGCACTTACGCTCAGCGCACCTCGTTACCATGCGTGGACGCACATTCCGACGACCACTGACGACGACGAGGGACGGGCGAGCGCGTGGCCGAGGCGGCAGACTTCCAAGGGACGAGTCCCTCACCTGCCCGCCGGTGGCTCCGGCGCAGCGGTGCACTGCTGGCCGGGGCGCCGCTGCTGGCCGGGCTGCTCCAGCTGCCCTTGAGTACGCCCTCCCAGGCCGCAGAGAAGGCTTCCGCCGCCACTGGCACAGGGTCCGTGGCCACCGCTTCGGGATCGTCCGGCCCCGTGGACGTCAGCCTCGACTCGCTGGCCCCCAGCGCCCCCACCGACGGTGACACGGTCACGGTCTCGGGCTCGGTCACCAACACGGGCAAGCAGACGGTCACCGACGCCCACGTGGGCATCCGGGTGGGACCGTCCCTGAACACCCGCTCCGCCATCGACACGGTCGCGAAGCGCACCAGCTTCCAGCCGGGCCTCGACACGCTGGAGGTCGGGGGCAAGTACGTCGCCAATGTCACCAAGCTCACCGCGGGCAGCTCGCAGCACTTCAGCATCTCGGTCCCGGTCAAGGATCTCGATCTCGGCTCCGAGGGCGTCTACCAGCTCGGCGTGTCGCTCACGGGCCGGACCACCGCTCAGCCGTGGGACCAGGTCCTCGGTATCGAGCGGACGTTCCTGCCCTGGCAGCCCGAGGCGGCGGACACGAAGACGAGGACGACGTACCTCTGGCCGCTCGTCTCCACCGTCCACCTCACGGCGGAGACGGGTTCGGACGCCCAGCAGACGCCCGTCTTCAAGAACGACGACCTGGCCAAGGAGATCTCCCCGGGCGGCCGCCTGGACCAGCTCCTGTCGCTGGGGAACGAGATCGATGTCACCTGGGTCCTCGACCCGGACCTGCTGGCCTCCGTCGACGCGATGAGGGGCGGTTACCGGATCCAGCAGGAGAACGGCACGACCGTCGCCGGGCGGAACCAGGCGGTGGCCAACGCCTGGCTCGACAAGCTGGAGAAAGCGGTCCAGGGCCAGAGCATCGTGGCCCTGCCGTTCGCCGACCCCGACCTCGCGTCGCTGGCCCACCACGGCAAGGACGTCACCGGTTCCCTGAGCCACCTCAAGGACGCCACCGATGTGGCGGCCGACACGGTGGAGACGATCGTCCACGTGAAGCCGAGCACGGAGTTCGCCTGGCCGGCTGACGGCGCGGTGGACCCGTCGATCATCAAGGTGGCCACGTCGGCCGGCGCGGACAAGGTGATCGCCCGCAGCGACAGCCTGCGTGAGACCGGCGGACTGCCCTACACGCCCAGCGCAGCCCGCCCCATCGGCGGCGGAACCACGGCGGTGGTCGCCGACGAGCGGCTGTCGACCGCGTTCCAGGGCGACATGATGAAGGCGGACGCCTCGACACTCGCCGTTCAGAAGTTCCTCGCGCAGAGCCTGATGATCAACCTTCAGGAGCCGAAGAACGAGCGCAGCATCGTCGTCGCTCCGCAGCGCATGCCCACGGCCAGCCAGGCGCAGTCCATGGCCGAGGCACTGCGGGCGCTCCAGCAGGGGAACTGGTCGCAGTCCCAGGGGCTGACCGAGGCCGCCAAGGCCAAGCCGGACCCCGGCGCCACCACGAAGGTGCCGTCCACGTCCTCGTACCCGCCGGCGCTGCGCAAGCGGGAGCTGCCGCGCTCGGCGTTCGAGAGGATCCAGGCGACCCAGGCCAAGCTCGACAAGTTCCGGATGATCCTGACCGACGAGTCCCGTGTGGTCACGCCGTTCGGACGGGCCATAGAGCGGGGGATGTCGGCGTCCTGGCGCGGTCGGACCACGGAGGCGGCGGCCTTCCGGCAGGGTGTGGAGACCTACCTCGACGGGCTCATGGGCCTGGTGCATCTCATCCAGAAGTCGGACGCGAAGCTGTCCGGGCGCAGCGCCACCATCCCCGTGACCGTCCAGAACAACCTCGTGCAGGGCGTCGGCCATCTGGTGCTGCGGCTCACCTCGCAGCAGCCCACCCGCCTCGAGATCGGCGATGACCCGTACGACGAGCAGCCGATCCAGGTCGCGGGCGAGCACAGCCAGTCGGTCAAGTTCACGACGTCCACCAAAGCCAACGGCCCGGTTCAGGTCGTCGCCCAGCTCTACACGGAGGACGGGCAGCCGTACGGAGACCCGGTTCCCTTCGAGGTGAAGGTCACCGAGATCACCTCCACGGTGATGCTCGTCATCGGCGGCGGCGTCCTGCTTCTCGTGCTCGCCGGTTTCCGGATGTACACGCAGCGTAAGCGCGCGGCGGCCCGGAACGCCGAGGAGGACACGGCGAACGGTCCCGAAGCGGGGGGCGACAGCGAGGTCGCCGAGGGCACCGTGGACACTGACTCCACCGAAGACTCCGAGGCCGGTCCCGAACGGACTTCCGGCCCGGAGTCCGGGGCAGACGACCCGGAGCAGCCGAGTGACCCGACACCGGACACCGCACCGGAAAGCGCCGACCCGTCCGGCACGGGTGAGAGAGTGGACCGTTGAGCGATGTCGTGGCCGGTGGGCCCGGGGACGATGAGGTGGGGTAACCATGAACGCGCCGTACGACGGTGACCGCGGCCAGGGCGCGGGATCCTCGGGCTACCCCGAGGACTACCCGGACCGGGCCGCGGACCGCTCCGGCCGCCCCGAGGGCATGCCGGAGACCGCTCAGATGCCGCCAGGGTCTCCCGCGGACATGTACCTCCAGGACGCCTACGACCAGGATCCGTACCGGGCTCAGGACCTCTCGGCCCAGGACCCGGTGACGGAGGCGCTGTACGACCGTGCCGCGCACCCCCCGCCGGCGCCCGGCACGTACGCCCCCCAGCAGCCTCTGTACGCCCAGCCGCCCGCGTCGCAGTACGCACCCGACCCGCGGCTGTGGGCCCAGACGCCTCCTCCGGAGCCGTCCGGGCCGACGCGTCACCTGCCCTACGGCGACGACGCCCGGACCACCCAGTACGTGGGCGTGGACGATCTGGTCACGCAGGCCGGCGAAGAACAGCATGAGCCCGACGCCTTCGCTCATCTCTTCCGCGATCAGCAGCAGGGTGGCGTCCGTCCTGGCTACGCCTCCCCCGCGGTCCCGGCACCGGCTCCCGAGCCGGCTCCGGCCGCCGCTCAGCCGCCCGCGGCCGCTCCGGCGAAGTCCGGCGGCCGAGCCTCCGGTTTGCTGAAGTCGAGCGCGGTGATGGCGGCGGGCACGCTGGTGTCCCGTCTCACCGGCTTCGTACGGACCATGATCATCACCGCCGCTCTGGGTGCGGCGACACTCGGTGACGCCTGGACGGTCGCCTACACCCTGCCGACGATGATCTACATCCTCACCGTCGGCGGCGGCCTCAACTCGGTCTTCGTACCCCAGCTCGTGCGGTCCATGAAGGAGGACGACGACGGGGGCGAGGCCTACGCCAACCGCCTGCTGACGCTCGTGATGGTCGCCCTCGGTGTGATCGTCACCGCCGCGGTCTTCATCGCGCCGCTGCTGATCCAGCTGATGTCGTCGCCCATCGCGAGCGACCCCGCGGCCAACAACGTGGCCGTCACGTTCGCCCGCTACTGCCTGCCCACGATCTTCTTCATGGGCGTGCACGTGGTCATGGGCCAGATCCTCAACGCCCGCGGCAAGTTCGGCGCGATGATGTGGACCCCGGTCCTGAACAACATCGTCATGATCTTCACGTTCGGCATGTTCCTCTGGGTCTACGGCACCGCCCGGCACTCCGGGATCTCGGTGACCAACATCCCGCCGGACGGCATCCGCCTGCTGGGCATCGGCACCCTGCTCGGTCTGGTCGTCCAGGCCACGGCGATGGTTCCGTATCTGCGCGAGGCAGGCTTCCGGTTCCGTCCGCGCTTCGACTGGCGGGGCCACGGCCTCGGCAAGGCCATCAAGCTCGCCAAGTGGACCGTGCTCTTCGTGCTCGCCAACCAGGCCGGCGTCCTCGTCGTCACGCAGCTGGCCACGGCGGCAGGCAAGGCCTCGGGCAAGAGCGGCGCGGGCATCATGGCCTACGCCAACGCCCAGCTCATCTGGGGCATGCCGCAGGCGATCATCACGGTCTCCGTCATGGCGGCCATGCTCCCGCGGATCTCACGAGCGGCCCACGACGGAGACCCGGGAGCCGTCCGTGACGACATCTCGCAGGGTCTGCGGACCTCGGCCGTCGCGATCGTCCCGGTGGCCTTCATGTTCCTCGCCCTGGGCATCCCCATGTGCACCCTGCTCTTCGGCTCCAGCGGCCTCGAGTCCGCCGAATCCCAGGGCTACGTCCTCATGGCCTTCGCCCTCGGCCTGATCCCGTTCTCGGTGCAGTACGTGATCCTGCGCGGCTTCTACGCCTACGAGGACACCCGTACGCCGTTCTACAACACGGTCATCGTGGCCGCCGTCAACGCGGCGGCATCGGCCGTCTGTTACATGATCCTGCCCGCGCAGTGGGCGGTCGTCGGCATGGCCGGCGCGTACGGCCTGGCGTACGCCGTGGGCGTCGGAGTGGCCTGGCAGCGACTGCGCAGGCGGCTGGGCGGCGACCTGGACGGTGCCCGCGTGCTGCGCACGTACGCCCGTCTGTGCCTGGCCTCCGTCCCTGGCGCCGTGGTGGGCGGCACCGTAGGCTTCGCGATCACCCAGGTCCTCGGACATGGCGTGATCGGTTCGATCGCGGCGCTCGTCTTCGGATCGGTCGCCCTGCTCGGTGTCTTCTACGTCGCGGCGCGCAAGATGCGCATCGAAGAACTCAACTCAATGGTCGGAATGGTCCGCGGGCGCCTGGGGCGCTGAGGCGGGGGTACGCGCACAACCATCGTCCGTCGCCGTGTGTCGTGCATAGCGTCGGACTGTGGGCACAATTGGTTTCTGCGTCGGACAGCACGCAATGGATGGGGAGGCAGGGACGACGGTGGCGGAACGGAGCACGGCTGCCGTCGACGTGGCAGACAACAGCGGTGACGAACCGCTGACCGCCAAGGCGGACCAGACCACGTCCGACGGGGTGGCCCTCAACCGGGAGCGGGAAACGGACAGCGAAGAGGCACAGGGGAGCGGCGGGACCGAGGGTCCCGGAAAGGCCTCACCGCCCGAACTGCACAGCGGTCACAAACTCGCCAGGCGCTACCGCCTCGAAGAGTGCGTCACCCGACTGGACGGTTTCAGCAGTTGGCGCGCGATGGACGAGAAACTCCGTCGCGCCGTCGGGGTGCACCTGCTGCCCGCCGATCATCCGCGTGCCCGCTCCGTACTGGCGGCGGCCCGTTCCTCCGCCCTGCTGGGCGATCCCCGGTTCGTCCAGGTCCTGGACGCGGTCGAGGAGAACGATCTCGTCTACGTGGTGCACGAGTGGCTGCCGGACGCCACGGAACTCACGGCTCTCCTCGCCTCGGGTCCCCTCGAGGTGCACGAGGCCTACCAGATGGTCAGTCAGGTCTCGGGGGCCATGGCCGCCGCACACCGCGAGGGCCTCGCCCATCTCAAGCTGACCCCGGGCGCCGTGCTGCGCACGTCCACCGGCCAGTGGCGCATCCGCGGGCTCGCCGTGAACGCGGCACTGCGCGGCATCAGTTCGGACACCCCGCAGCGCACCGACACCGAAGCGATCGGCGCACTCCTGTACGCCGTCCTCACCCAGCGCTGGCCGTACGAGAGCGATGCCTACGGCCTGTCAGGACTGCCCAAGGGCGTCGGTCTCATCGCACCCGACCAGGTGCGTGCCGGAGTCCACCGGGGCCTGTCGGAGCTCGCCATGCGCGCGCTCGCCAACGACGGTGCGACCGCCTCCCGCCACGAGTCCCCGTGCACCACGCCGGAGGAGCTCGTGAAGGCGATCAGCGAGATGCCCCGCATCCGCCCGCCGGAGCCCGCCTTCACCGCACCGCCCGAGTACCAGCGCACGACGTACCAGCAGGGCACGTACGGGCGTCAGTCGCCCCGTCCGGGCGCCACCCAGCCCTTGCCGACTCCGCCGCCCCCGCTGCAGAGCCGTACCGGTACGGCCCTGAAGTGGGCCGTGTCGGCTCTCCTCATCGCCGCACTGGGCCTGGGCAGTTGGCAGCTCGCGGACGCGCTGATGGACCACGACAAGGCCGACGACACCAAGCAGACCCAGACGACGGACGGCAACGAGAAGGACGGCACCAAGCCCGAGCCGGCCAAGCCGATCGCTATCAGCGGTGCGCGCGACTTCGACCCGTTCGGCGACGGTTCCGAAAAGCCTTCTGACATAGACAAGATCTACGACAGCGCTTCGGGTACGTACTGGCAGACGGACTTCTACAAGAGCGCAGACTTCGGACGGTTGAAGCCGGGGCTCGGCGTCATCCTCGATCTCGGCAAGGCCCAGCAGGTCGGGAAGGTGACCGTCTCCTTCGTGGGGGCCACTTCCGTTGAACTCCGCGCCGCCTCAGGTGACACAGCTACGGAGCCGCCCTCCTTCAACAGCTACACCAAGGTCGCCAACGGCTCGGGGACGGCCGTGTCACTCAAGCCCGTCAAACCCCTCAAGACACGGTACTTGCTGGTCTGGCTGACACAGCTGCCGCAAACGGATGACGGCACGTACCGAGGCAGAGTGGTGGACGTCAAGGTGACCAGCTAGAACGCTTGTCGACGGAGGGGAGGGGGTCCGATGGCCGATGAAGCCACACAGGGTGAAACAAGCGATCAGGACCTCCTGGCCCGCCACGTCGAGGGCGATCCAGACGCCTTCGGTGAGCTTGTACGGCGCCATCGCGACCGCCTGTGGGCGGTGGCCCTCCGGACGCTGGGAGACCGCGAGGAGGCCGCTGACGCGGTCCAGGACGCGCTCGTCTCGGCCTATCGAGCCGCCCACACCTTCCGGGGCCAGTCGGCTGTCACGACCTGGCTGCACCGCATCACGGTGAACGCCTGCCTGGACCGAGCCCGCAAGGCCGCTTCCAGGAAGACGTCCCCCATCGATGACACCCAGCGCCTGGAGCAGCTTCTCGAACCGCACGAGTCCGCCGCCGCTCCGGCCGAACGCAACGACCTCCACCGGGAGCTCATATCCGCCCTGGGCACGCTCCCCGCCGACCAGCGCGCCGCCCTCGTCCTGGTGGACATGCAGGGCTACCCCGTGGCGGAGGCGGCCAGCATCCTCGATGTGCCGACCGGCACGGTGAAGAGCCGCTGTGCACGCGGCAGAGCCAGACTGCTTCCCCTGCTCACCCATCTCCGCACGGAGAACCCGGGCGGCGAGGAGACGAAGAAGTCGGGCGGCGGACGGAACCGGACGCAGGGGACATCCGTCCCACCCGCAGCGGGACCTCACGCATCGGGTCCCCACGACGCGGGGCCAAGCGATTCAGCTGCTGTGAAGGGCGGAGGTGGGCGGGCGTGACATCCACGACGGACAAGGCCGAGCACCCGGACGTCGCGGAAATTTCCGACCTCACCGAAGGTCTGCTCTCGCCTACCCGTACCGAGGACGTGCGGCAACACCTCGATGGGTGCGCGCTCTGCACGGACGTGTACGACTCCCTGGAAGAGATCCGTAGCCTTCTCGGCACCCTGCCCGGCCCCGTGCGCATGCCTGACGATGTCGCCGAACGCATCGATGCCGCCCTGGCCGCGGAAGCTCTGCTGAGCGCCGCAGTTCCCGACGAGGCGCCCGACGCCGAAGCCGACCGTGCTCATGTTTCACGTGAAACGTCGACTGCCTCGACTGCCACCAGTCCTTCGGGACATCCTCGTGGGGTCACCGGCCCCGGTCGCTCCCACCGAGCACGTCGTGGCCGCCGTAGGACCGCCCTCCTCGGCACTGCCTTCGCGGCCGCGGCACTGGGGCTCGGCGCGATCCTCGTTCAGTCCCTGGACAGCGCCAGCTCCAGCAAGACCCCCCAGACAGAAACCCGGCACGAGTCGGGGTCACGGACTGCCTTCTCCGAGCAGACTTTGAAGGGCGAGGTCTCGGACCTTCTCGCGAAGAACAAGAAGTCGGGTGGCGGCTCAGCCAGCGCCAAGCCCTGGGGTATCGCGTCACAGGACACCGGAACCGACTCGGGCGGCGTGCAGACCTTGATCACCCCCACACCCGCGGTTCCCCAGTGTGTCGAGCTGGGGACCGGAGACCCCGGGGTGCTCCTCGCCGCCAAGGAGGGCTCGTTCCAGGAGAAGAAGGTCTATCTCCTCGTGGTGTCCGATGCCTCCGACACGGCGAAGGTCACGGCCTACATCGTCGACGCCTCCTGCGAGAAACAGTCCTCTCCGTCGCCCGGCAAGCTCCTGCTGACCCGGTCGTACGCGCGTTCCTGAACCCACCTCTTGCCGGCTCTCCGGTACATCGGCCACGACTGTCCCGAGCCTCCCATCAGCACGCCCTGCCGCTGTGAAGTACAGAGGCCTGTCGCCCCGACGCCCCTTGGCGTCTCCGTCCGACACCTGGTCTCCGTGTGCCCTGACACAGCGGGAATTGAAGCCCCTTAGGATCCGTTGGGTGGGGTGAGAGTACTGACAGATGCTCCCACCGGTACGCAGCAGTCTCCAGAGACGAGGAATCAAGCCGTGAGCGACGTCCGTAACGTGATCATCATCGGGTCTGGGCCCGCCGGCTACACGGCGGCGCTCTACACCGCGCGCGCGTCGCTGAAGCCGCTGGTCTTCGAAGGCGCCGTCACCGCGGGCGGTGCCCTGATGAACACCACCGAGGTCGAGAACTTCCCCGGCTTCCAGGACGGCATCATGGGCCCCGAGCTCATGGACAACATGCGCGCCCAGGCCGAGCGCTTCGGTGCCGAGCTGGTCCCGGACGATGTCGTCGCCGTCGACCTGTCGGGCGAGATCAAGACGGTCACGGACACCGCCGGCACCGTGCACCGTGCCAAGGCCGTGATCGTCACGACGGGCTCGCAGCACCGCAAGCTCGGCCTCCCCAACGAGGACACCCTCTCCGGGCGTGGCGTCTCCTGGTGCGCGACCTGTGACGGCTTCTTCTTCAAGGACCACGACATCGCCGTCATCGGCGGTGGCGACACCGCGATGGAGGAGGCCACCTTCCTCTCGCGCTTCGCCAAGTCCGTCACCATCGTTCACCGCCGGGACAGCCTCCGGGCCTCCAAGGCGATGCAGGAGCGGGCCTTCGCGGACCCGAAGATCAAGTTCATCTGGGACAGCGAGGTCGCCGAGATCAAGGGCGACCCGAAGCTGGCCGGTCTGACGCTGCGCAACCTCAAGACCGGCGAGACCTCGGAGCTCCCGGTGACCGGTCTGTTCATCGCGATCGGTCACGACCCGCGCACCGAGCTCTTCAAGGGCCAGCTCGACCTGGACGGCGAGGGCTACCTGAAGGTCGCCGCGCCTTCGACCCGCACCAACGTGACCGGCGTCTTCGGCGCCGGTGACGTCGTCGACCACACCTACCGCCAGGCGATCACCGCGGCCGGTACCGGCTGCTCCGCCGCCCTCGACGCCGAGCGCTACCTCGCAGCCCTTGCGGACAGCGAGACCGCGGCCGCCACCGTCTGATCACCCAGCTCTCCCCACCGCACCAACAAGTTAAGGAGCCCGCCGTGGCCGGCACCCTCAAGAACGTGACCGACGACTCCTTCGAACAGGACGTCCTCAAGAGCGACAAGCCCGTCCTGGTGGACTTCTGGGCCGCCTGGTGCGGCCCCTGCCGCCAGATCGCCCCCTCGCTCGAGGCCATCGCCGCCGAGCACGGCGACAAGATCGAGATCGTCAAGCTCAACATCGACGAGAACCCGGCGACGGCCGCCAAGTACGGCGTCATGTCGATCCCGACCCTGAACGTCTACCAGGGCGGCGAGGTCGCCAAGACCATCGTCGGAGCGAAGCCGAAGGCCGCGATCGTGCGCGACCTGGAGGACTTCATCACCGAGTAGTCGGCGACGGTGCCGTACAGGCGCCGTGTGTTTCACGTGAAACACGAATGGGCCAGCCCGAGCGGGCTGGCCCATTCGCTTTCCCGGGGGATGCCGGGCGCTGAGCCGAGGATGCCGGGCCGTCGGAAGGACGCGTCGGTCCCGGGACACGAACGGTGCGGGCGGCCGCCCCTCACAAAGGACGGAGCGCAGGCTCCTTCTGCACGGCTCCGAGAAGCCGGTCCAGCGCCAACTCCACGTCTTCCTTCCAGGAGAGCGTCGTCCGCAGTTCCAGGCGCAGGCGGGGATGCCTGGGGTGAGGGCGCACGGTCTTGAAGCCCACCGCGACGAGATGGTCGGCGGGGAGCACACAGGCGGGTTCTTTCCACCGGGCATCTCCGAAGGCCTCGATCGCCTTGAATCCCCGGCGGAGCAGATCCTTGGCCACTGTCTGGACCAGCACCCGGCCCAACCCTTGTCCCTGATAGCCCGGCATGATGAACGAGGTCATGAGCTGAACCGCGTCCGGCGCCACGGGGCTTGTGGGAAACGCCGTGGAACGGGGGACGTAGGCCGGCGGCGCGTAGAGCGCATAGCCCACCGGCACATCGTCCACGTAGGCGACTCGGCCGCAGGATCCCCAGTCCAGCAGAACCGAGGAGATCCACGCCTCCTTCTCCAGGGCGCTCGTACCCGCCTTTACCGCGGCTTCACCGCGGACAGGATCCAGTTCCCAGAAGACGCACGCCCGACAGCGCTGGGGAAGGTCCTGAAGGTTGTCCAGCGTGAGCGGTACGAGCCGACGCCCCATGAAGGCTGTTCCTCGCTTCCTTCGCCCGCGGCGTCACGGGCGGCTGTCAGATGGCTCCGCTCTCTGAGCAGGCTGCCGACGAACCCGCCGACCGCTCCCAGACCCAGACCTGCGGTCACCAGTCCGGTACGGCTCACGCTCTGCATGACCCTCGCCTCCCCGATGAAGGTGCTGCCAGGTGGATGCGCCATACCCATCGCATCGTATCCACGATGCGATTCCATCGATACCGCCAGAAAGCAAAGAGCGGGCCGTATTCCGGCACACGCCGGACACGGCCCGCTCTTCCGGTGAACCCGATCGGACATCGGGCCACCAGAAAGCCGTCTCAGCTTTCCACGTCGTCGGAGTCGTCGTCCAGAAGGCTCTTCTGAAGCACCGGACCCTCTCCCGGGGCGAGGGAACCGAGGATGCGCTCAAGGTCTTCCATCGAAGCGAACTCGACAGTGATCTTCCCCTTCTTCTGCCCCAGGTCGACCTTCACCCGGGTCTCGAAGCGGTCCGAGAGGCGGGTGGCCAGATCGCTCAGCGCCGGAGAGAGCCGACTGCCGGCCCGCGGCCCCTTGGAGCGCTGAGCCGTCTGCGGGCGGGACCCCATGAGGGTCACGATCTCCTCCACGGCCCGCACCGAGAGCCCCTCGGCGACGATGCGGTGAGCCAGGCGGTCCTGCTCCTCCGAGTCGTCGACGGCGAGGAGTGCCCGCGCATGCCCCGCGGAGAGAACTCCGGCAGCCACACGACGCTGAACCGACGGAGAGAGCTTCAGCAGACGCAGAGTGTTGGAGACCTGAGGACGCGACCGTCCGATCCGGTCCGCCAACTGGTCGTGCGTGCAGTTGAAGTCCTTGAGCAGCTGGTCGTAGGCCGCCGCCTCTTCCAGCGGGTTCAGCTGAGCCCGATGGAGGTTCTCCAGCAGCGCGTCCAGGAGAAGCTTCTCGTCCTCCGTGGCTCGCACGATCGCAGGAATGGCTTCAAGCCCCGCCTCACGGCAAGCCCGGAAACGACGCTCTCCCATGATGAGCTCGTAGCGCCCGGAACCCACCTGGCGCACGACGACCGGCTGGAGGAGTCCGACCTCCTTGATGGAGGTGACCAGCTCGGCGAGAGCGTCCTCGTCGAAGACCTCACGCGGCTGCCGCGGATTCGGCGTGATGGTGTCGAGGGGCAGCTCGGCGAAGTGGGCGCCGACGGGAGCCTGAAGCGTCTCCAGTGATCCGTTCGACGACACCTCCTCCGTTTCATGTGAAACAGACGGCAGCGTGGTCACCTTCGCCGCAGCCACCCCGCGCTCCGCCGTGAGCACGGGACCGGCGGTCGGCGAGGAGGGTGCCCCACTCGCCGAAACACCCGGTCGCTCACCTGTCGGAGCCGCAGGGATCAGCGCGCCCAGGCCCCGCCCCAGACCCCGTCGTCGGTCGCTCACTGGATCCCCTCCACCATGTTCTGATCGTTCTGTCCGCCCACATGGGCATGTTGCGCGTCGTACGCCACTCCGACTCCTCGCAGGGCGATTTCGCGCGCGGCCTCAAGATACGAGAGAGCACCGCTCGAACCCGGATCGTAAGTCAGAACCGTCTGCCCGTAACTCGGGGCCTCCGAAATACGCACCGAACGCGGAATGCTCGTCCGCAGCACCTCCTTGCCGAAGTGACTGCGCACCTCCTCCGCGACCTGGGACGCGAGGCGGGTCCGGCCGTCGTACATGGTGAGCAGAATCGTCGAGACGTGCAGGTCGGGATTGAGGTGCCCTCGCACCAGGTCGACGTTGCGCAGGAGTTGCCCCAGGCCTTCGAGCGCGTAGTACTCGCACTGAATGGGGATGAGCACTTCCGCGCCGGCGACCAGAGCGTTGACCGTCAGCAGGCCGAGCGACGGCGGGCAGTCGATGAGGATGTAGTCCAGCGGCTGCTCGTACGCCAGGATCGCTCGTTCCAGCCGGCTCTCACGGGCCACCAGCGACACCAGCTCGATCTCCGCACCGGCGAGATCGATGGTGGCGGGGGCGCAGAAGAGGCCCTCGACATCAGGGACCGGCTGAACGACCTCGGAGAGCGGCCTGCTGTCGATCAGCACGTCGTAGATCGATGGAACCTCTGCGTGGTGGTCGATCCCCAGCGCCGTGGAGGCATTGCCCTGAGGGTCGAGGTCGATCACCAGGACCCGGGCGCCGTGCAGGGCCAGCGAAGCGGCAAGGTTGACCGTGGTCGTGGTCTTACCCACCCCGCCCTTCTGGTTGGCGACCACCATGACTCGGGTCTGCTCGGGCCGTGGCAGGCCCTCACCGGCGCGACCTAGCGCCTCCACAGCCAGTTGGGCAGCACGACCGATGGGAGTGTCGTCCATCGGGGGCGGTGTTTCACGTGAAACATCCTCCCCCATCGACTCGGTACGGGGACCGGGGACCGGATCGGTCATCGGTCCCGCGATGTTGGCGTCGGACCGCAAGGATTCACTCTCCTCGACTTCAGGCTCGCAATGAACAGAGCCTCCCATGCCATTGGGGTCGTGAACCAGCGAGGCCCGTTCTTCTGTGGAGAAATCCACCTCTGTGGACAACTCCACACCCCCTCCGAGTGACCCGAGCGGCCTCCGATCGCGAGGTTCGGCCGCAGCTCGGCCGCGACTGATGATGCCGTGCAACAGTGAGCGACGTTTCACGTGAAACACGATGCCGAGCCACTCGGGTCATCGCGGCGCGACACTCCGATACGTACAGGTTTGTCAGCTTTTGTCGAATAGACCTCACCATCGAGACCGATCCCATCGGAGTGAGAAACAACTCCTGGCCCCGAACGGAAAACTCCCGACCCTCTCGCGAGAGAACCGGGAGTAGTGATGCTCACATCGACCAGGATCAGCGTCGGCGGCGCGTCCGGCCCGTCCTGGCGGCCTTGGCCCGCTTCGCCGCGAAGCGAACACCGCCGGGGCTCTCGCCGACCTCCACCCGCACCACGGTGGACATCGGATCCACGATGCCCTCACCGACATGGAGGATGGAGGTCTCCACGGCACCGAGCTTGCTCAGCGCCGCGGCAGAGGCTTTGAGCTCCTCCTCGGCCGTGTCGCCCTTGAGGGCCAGCATCTCGCCGTACGGGCGCAGCAGCGGGACACCCCACGTCGCCAGCCGGTCGAGCGGAGCGACCGCCCTGGCGGTCACCACATGAACCGGCTGGAGCGTGCCCATGACTTCCTCGGCGCGGCCGCGTACGACGGTCACGTGGTCGAGGCCGAGCAGTTCCACGACCTCGGTGAGGAAATTGGTCCGGCGCAGCAGGGGCTCGAGCAGTGTGATCTTGAGGTCCTCCCGGACGAGCGCCAAGGGGATGCCGGGCAGCCCCGCACCGGAACCGACGTCGCATACGGTCACGCCCTCGGGCACGACCTCCGAGAGCACCGCGCAGTTCAGCAGGTGCCGCTCCCACAGCCGGGGCACTTCCCGCGGGCCGATCAGCCCACGCTGCACTCCCGCCTCGGCCAGCAGTTCCGCGTACCGGACCGCGTCCGCGAAGCGATCACCGAATACCTCGCGCGCCTGCTCGGGCGCGGGGGGAAGCTCCGCTGCCTCCGTCACGGGGGACCGTCCTTCCGTACCGCTTGAGCGCACTGAGCGCTGATCACCAGGACTATCAGGCTGACAAAATTCGGCCCCGTCTGCGCAACAGACGGGGCCGAAGGAACGTACGTACCAATCAGGCGGGGAGCACGACGACGAAGCGCTGCGGCTCCTCGCCCTCGGACTCGCTGCGCAGGCCGGCGGCCTTGACCGCGTCGTGCACGACCTTGCGCTCGAAGGGCGTCATCGGGTCCATCTTGACCGGCTCACCGGAGCTCTTGACCTCGGCGGCGGCCTTGGCGCCCAGCTCGGAGAGCTCCTCGCGCTTCTTGGCCCGGAATCCCCCGATGTCCAGCATCAGCCGGCTGCGGTCCCCGGTCTCCCGGTGCACGGCCAGGCGAGTGAGCTCCTGGAGCGCTTCCAGCACCTCGCCGTCACGGCCGACCAGCTTCTGCAGGTCGCGGCCGCCCGAGTCGCTGATGATCGAGACAGCGGCGCGGTCGGCCTCGACGTCCATGTCGATGTCGCCGTCGAGATCGGCGATGTCGAGCAGACCCTCGAGGTAGTCCGCCGCGATCTCGCCTTCCTGCTCCAGGCGGGTCAGGGTGTCGCCCTCAGCGGCGGCGGAGGTGGTGCCTTCCGTCACGGGATGGACTCCTTCTTACTTCTTGGACGGGGACTTGGGCCGCTGCGGGCCCTTGCGCTGTCCGGACTGGGCCTTGCTGCGGGTACCGGTGCCGGGCTTGCTACCGCTTCCAGAGGCCGGCTTCGCGGCGGAGGAGGGCTTGGCATCCTGCGGCTCGTCGGACTTGCTCAGCGACATCTTCGGCTCCGCGTCGTCCGCCGGCGCGCTGCTGGACGCCACGCCCGACTGACGCTGCGCCTTGGTCTGGCGCTTCGGCTGCTGACGCTTGGGAACGGCGGCCGCGGTGGTCGTGGTGCCGTCCTCGGACTCGACGACCGTCGTGTTCTCGCCGGCCACCACGAGGCCGTCGGGCTGCGCCA
Organism: Streptomyces sp. NBC_00659; assembly: GCF_036226925.1. Lineage (NCBI taxonomy): Bacteria > Bacillati > Actinomycetota > Actinomycetes > Kitasatosporales > Streptomycetaceae > Streptomyces > Streptomyces sp. NBC_00659. Next base: position 4,925,950 of record NZ_CP109031.1, read on the forward strand.
CGAGACCCGCCTTGGTCAGGCCGTTGATGAACTTGCGCTCGAACTCGTTGCGGTCGCGGCCCTTGGCGACGATGGCCTTGACGATCGCCTTCTCGCCACGTCCGCGGGTCTTGCCGTGCTGCGTGACGTGCTTCTGCAGGCGCTCCAGGTACGCGGCCTGAGCCTTCGAGCCCGGGGTCGGGTTGTTGCGGATGACGTACATCTGCTGGCCCATGGTCCACACGTTGGTGGTCAGCCAGTAGACGAGGACACCGACCGGGAAGTTGATGCCGAAGACGGCGAACATGACCGGGAAGACGTACATCAGCATCTTCTGCTGCTGCATGAAAGGCGTCTTCACCGTGGTGTCGACGTTCTTCGTCATGAGCTGACGCTGGGTGTAGAACTGCGACGCCGACATCAGCACGATCATGACCGCGGTGACGACACGGACGTCCATCAGCGAAGCACCGAGCGCCTCGACCGTGCTCTGGCTGTCCGTGAACTTCGCGGCGAGGGGGGCACCGAAGATGTGCGCCTTACGGGCACTGGCCAGCAACGAATCGTTGATGACACCGATCGTCGAGCCCGTGGCGATGGCGTTGAGCACGTGGTACAGCGCGAAGAAGAACGGCGACTGGGCCAGGATGGGAAGGCACGAGGAGAGCGGGTTGGTACCCGTCTCCTTGTACAGCTTCATCATCTCTTCGGACTGGCGCTGCTTGTCGTTCTTGTAGCGCTCCTGGATCTTCTTCATCTCGGGCTGCAGGGTCTGCATGGCCCGAGTGGCCTTGATCTGCTTCACGAAGAGCGGGATCAGGCAGATTCGGATCAGGATCACCAGGGAAACGATGGACAAGCCCCAGGCCCAGCCCGTGTCGGGACCGAAGATCTCCCCGTACACGGCGTGGAACTGGACGATGACCCAGGAAACGGGTGTCGTGATGAAGCTGAAAAGGCCGGCAATCGTGTCCACTAATCAAGCTCCTTGAGCATGGGACGGGGTCTCAGCGGCCGGGCTCGGGGCAGTGGTGTCCCCGGTGGCCGGTTCGGCGGAGGTCCCGCCCTTGCGTGCACGCCAGGCGTTACGCAGCAATTCGTGCCACCGCGGTCGCTTGCGTTGCGGAACATGGTCCACACCGCCCAGCGACCACGGATTGCACCGGAGGATGCGCCAGGCGGTGAGTGCCGTTCCCTTGATCGCACCGTGCCGGTCAATGGCTGTGTAGCCGTATCGGGAGCACGACGGGTAGTACTTGCAGACCGGCCCGAGCAACGGGCTGATCGTCCACTGGTACAGCTTGATGAGAGCAAGCAGTGGGTACTTCATCGCGCGCCCCCTCCCAGCAGCCGCTGCAGGGCGGCATCCAGGTCTCGGGCCAGCTGTTCATGGTCGGCGTCACCCGCACCGGGCAGCGCTCGTACGACTACCAGGCTACCGGGGGGCAACAGGGCGACTCGGTCGCGCATCAGATGGCGAAGTCTGCGCTTCACCTTGTTGCGTACGACGGCTCCGCCCACGGCTTTGCTCACGACGAAACCCGCACGCGTCGAGGGAGCGCTCTCCCCAGGCGCGTGCGGGTCCGTTGCACCGCTACGTAGATGGACGACGAGAAGCGGGCGTCCGGCCCGGCGTCCTCGGCGTACCGCGGTCGCGAAGTCTTCGCGCCGCCTCAGCCGATGCTCGGTAGGCAGCACGAGATCATGACCTGTAAGTAATCAGGCGGACAGGCTGGCGCGACCCTTGCCACGGCGGTTCGCGAGAATCGCGCGGCCGGCACGGGTGCGCATCCGCAGGCGGAAGCCGTGGGTCTTGGCGCGACGACGGTTGTTCGGCTGGAAGGTGCGCTTGCTCACTAGGGGGCTCCAGAAAGAATCGGTGGTGGCGGGGTGCCGCCCTGGCTGTCACCGTGCGCCCACGAGGAAACTCGCATTACGCCCGAGTGCACCGCTTCCCGATCACGCTTCGCGATCTGTGCCCATCGGAGGCAGGCGGCAGCAGCCATCGACAACTCGACCTGGTTACGGTACGCGCGGCTACGCCATCCGGTCAAACCAACCGCCGACGGGGGACACTATCCACAGGCTGGGGACAACAACTTGAACCGCACCCGTCGCCCTGACTACCGTGGCTGAACTCCGTTTCGTTCACTTCTCGCCGCCCCAGCGGTTTTGTTCCCCCCGCCCCAAGCGACTGAAATTCCCAACCTGTTCCCAGAACCACACGTTCATGGGACCCGTGAGAGAGCGTGCCCCGTGGCTGACGTACCTGCCGATCTTGCCGCAGTGTGGCCACGCGTACTGGAACAACTTCTGGGCGAGGGCCGCGGACAGGGTGTCGAGGTGAAGGACGAGCACTGGATCAAGCGGTGCCAGCCCTTGGCCCTGGTGGCGGACACCGCTCTGCTCGCCGTCCCCAACGAGTTCGCCAAGAACGTACTGGAAGGCCGTCTCGCTCCGATCGTGAGCGAGACGCTGAGCCGTGAGTGCGGGCGACCCATCCGCATCGCCATCACCGTCGACGACTCCGCGGGCGAGCCCTCGATGCCCGCGCCGCCCCGCTACGAGGAGCCCGAGCTCCCCGCCGGACCGGTCCAGGGCCGTGACCCCTACGAGGGCCAGGGTCGTGACGACCGCGGCGGCTACGACAGCGGCGCGTACGACGGCACACAGACCCGGGACGACCGCGGGGGGTACGAGGGCCAGGGACGGGAGGACCGCGGCGGCTACGACGCCGGCCAGGGCCGTGACGACCGCGGCACGTACGAGCCGCAGGGCCGTGACGACCGCGCTCCGTACAACTCCCGCCGCGACGGATACGAGGGCTACGGCCGCCACCGCGCCGACGACCACCGCGGCGGCCGCGCCGAACAGCTGCCCGGTGCCCCGGGCGACCAGCTGCCGACCGCCCGTCCCGCGTACCCGGACTACCAGCGCCCGGAGCCGGGTGCCTGGCCGCGCCACTCCCAGGACGACTACGGCTGGCAGCAGCAGCGCCTCGGCTTCCCCGAGCGGGACCCCTACGCCTCGCCGCAGGACTACCGGCCCCAGTCGGTGGAGCGCTCGCCCTACGAGCAGCGCCAGGACTACGACCAGCGCTCCGACCGCCGCGATCTGCCGGACCCGTCCGACAGCGGTCAGGGGCGCAGGGGCGGCCCCTCACTGCCGTCCGTGGGCGGTGCCCCCGGGTCGAAGTCCGCGCAGCCCGCGCCGTCGCCGGGCCCGGGCGAGCCCACCGCGCGGCTGAACCCGAAGTACCTCTTCGACACGTTCGTGATCGGCGCCTCGAACCGCTTCGCGCACGCCGCCGCCGTGGCCGTCGCCGAGGCACCGGCGAAGGCGTACAACCCCCTCTTCATCTACGGGGAGTCGGGGCTCGGCAAGACGCACCTGCTGCACGCGATCGGGCACTACGCGCGCAGCCTCTATCCGGGCACCCGGGTGCGGTACGTGAGCTCGGAGGAGTTCACCAACGAGTTCATCAACTCCATCCGCGACGGCAAGGGCGACAGCTTCCGCAAGCGGTACCGGGAGATGGACATCCTGCTCGTCGACGACATCCAGTTCCTCGCGGACAAGGAGTCGACGCAGGAGGAGTTCTTCCACACCTTCAACACGCTCCACAACGCGAACAAGCAGATCGTGCTCTCCAGCGACCGGCCGCCCAAGCAGCTGGTCACCCTGGAGGACCGGCTGCGCAACCGCTTCGAGTGGGGTCTGATCACCGACGTCCAGCCGCCCGAGCTGGAGACCCGTATCGCCATCCTCCGCAAGAAGGCGGTGCAGGAGCAGCTCAACGCCCCGCCGGAGGTGCTGGAGTTCATCGCGTCCCGGATCTCGCGCAACATCCGCGAGCTGGAGGGCGCGCTGATCCGGGTGACGGCGTTCGCGTCGCTCAACCGGCAGCCGGTGGACCTCGGTCTGACGGAGATCGTCCTCAAGGACCTGATCCCCGGCGGCGAGGACTCGGCCCCCGAGATCACCGCGACCGCGATCATGGCGGCCACCGCCGACTACTTCGGCCTCACGGTGGACGATCTGTGCGGGTCCTCGCGCAGCCGCGTCCTGGTGACGGCACGGCAGATCGCCATGTACCTGTGCCGTGAGCTCACCGATCTGTCCCTGCCGAAGATCGGCGCGCAGTTCGGCGGCCGCGACCACACGACCGTGATGCACGCGGACCGCAAGATCCGCGCGCTGATGGCCGAGCGCCGCTCCATCTACAACCAGGTCACCGAACTCACGAACCGCATCAAGAACGGCTGACGGAGGCCGGCGCCGACCGGCGCCGTCCGTGCCCGAGGGCGCCCAGGGACATCGTCCCTGGGCGCCCTTCGCCGTTCCCGCCCGCCTTTTCCGCCCACCCGGTCCCGGCCCTCCCGGGCCTCGCTCGGGCACCGGGAGGCCGGGACCGGGGCCGAGGACCGCGCGCCCTGCGACGTCCGAAGGCGCTCCCCGAGGGCTCCGGAGCCGTGTTCCGAGGGCTTCGAAGCCGTGTTCCGAGGGTTCCGGCATCGGTGTCGGCGCTACCGACCCGACACCTGCTGTTCGAATCCGAGCCGGGTTACGGCCGCTCTCCACAGATGTGGTGACTTTTTTCCGTCCACATCCTGGGGACTGGGAAGTTGTCCAGATTGTTTCCACAGGTAGCACTGTTGAAAGGTCATCAGGCCAGGTCAGCAGCCTGTGGATTCGTGGATGAAGACTCTCCACAGCCTGTGGACAAAGAAAAGATCCACCGGCTGTGCGCAAGGTTGTCCACCGGCGGCCCACAGGCTGAGGTCAGTTGTCCCCAGCGATCTCCAGCTTCTCCACATCACTGTCCACTGTTCGGCAACGCGCCACGCCATCTCACCGCGTCGAGTGAAAGGCGTCACACCGAGGTGCCGGATTGGCCTGTGGGGAACGTGGGTAAAGCTGGGGACGACGTTGGGGAGAAGTCGCCCCCGGCTGTGGACCGAGTGTGCAGAACTTTTCGTCGTCCACAGATACCCCAGGTTGTCCACCGCCTCTACCCACAGGGTCGGTGGACAAAAAATCGCCTCTGAGCTGCGAAAACGGGGTTATCCACGGTTTCCACAGGCCCTACTACTAAGACCAACTAGAGAGAGCCTGGAAACCGTTTCGAAGTGGGGGCTGTGCACAACTCGCTCTCGGACGCTCGACTGCCGCTCGGCACGACTTGACCCCGAGGGGCAACGACTGTCAGCGCGGTGCGTCAGACTGGTCCCCGGTGTCCTTCCCCTCAGCGGTCGGAGCGACACCGAGTCAGACGACGAAGGCCAGCAGGGCGAGAGCGCCGGCAACAGACGGAGGCGGCAACGGTGAAGATCCGGGTGGAACGCGACGTACTCGCGGAGGCAGTGGCCTGGGCGGCACGCAGCCTCCCGGCCCGTCCGCCGGCTCCTGTGCTCGCAGGCCTCCTCCTGAAGGCCGAGGAGGGCGCACTGAGCCTCTCCAGCTTCGACTACGAGGTCTCGGCGAGGGTCTCCGTGGACGCGGAGATCGACGAAGAGGGCACGGTTCTCGTGTCCGGCCGGCTCCTCGCGGACATCTGCCGGGCGCTGCCCAACCGGCCGGTGGAGATTTCCACAGACGGTGTACGGGCGACGGTGGTCTGCGGCTCCTCGCGGTTCACACTCCACACCCTGCCTGTGGAGGAGTACCCGGCACTGCCCCAGATGCCGTCGGCGACCGGCACCGTCCCCGGTGAGGTCTTCGCCTCCGCCGCCGCCCAGGTGGCCATCGCCGCCGGGCGCGACGACACGCTCCCCGTGCTCACCGGTGTGCGCATCGAGATCGAGGGCGACAAGGTCACCCTGGCGTCCACCGACCGGTACCGCTTCGCGGTCCGCGAGTTCCTGTGGAAGCCGGAGAACCCCGAGGCGTCCGCGGTCGCCCTGGTGCCGGCCAAGACGCTCCTGGACACCGCCAAGGCCCTCACGGGCGGCGACAGCGTGATCCTGGCGCTGTCCGGCTCCGGCGCGGGCGAGGGACTGATCGGCTTCGAGGGCGCCGGGCGGCGTACGACCACCCGTCTGCTCGAAGGCGACCTCCCGAAGTACCGCTCCCTGTTCCCGACGGAGTTCAACTCCATCGCCGTCATCGAGACCGCCCCCTTCGTGGAGGCCGTCAAGCGTGTGGCCCTGGTCGCCGAGCGCAACACCCCGGTGCGGCTGAGCTTCGAGCAGGGCGTGCTGATCCTGGAGGCCGGCTCCAGCGACGACGCACAGGCTGTGGAAAGGGTCGACGCCCAGCTGGAGGGCGACGACGTCTCGATCGCCTTCAACCCGACGTTCCTGCTCGACGGCCTGAGCGCCATCGACTCGCCGGTGGCCCAGCTCTCCTTCACGACGTCCACGAAGCCGGCGCTGCTCAGCGGCAAGCCCGCGGTGGACGCCGAGGCGGACGAGGCCTACAAGTACCTGATCATGCCGGTGCGCCTGTCCGGCTGATCCCGGAGCCCGCCGGTCCTGGGGACCGGCGGGCACACCGCGGGCGGGGCATACGTCTGAGCGGGTATGCCCACAGATGTGCGTGAGTTCCACCGGTGCCCGAAAGGCGTGGGTGGTACCCCCCGGTCTAGGCTCGGACCAGGTACGAGAGTGCCCTCACGCCACGTCGCAACCCCTAAGGAACAACTGATGGAGCTCGGTCTCGTCGGCCTCGGCAAGATGGGCGGCAACATGCGCGAGCGGATCCGCCGCGCAGGTCACACCGTCATCGGATACGACCGCAACCCGGACCTCGCCGATGTCCACAGCCTGGAAGAACTTGTGGGCAAGCTCAAGGGCCCGCGCGTGGTGTGGGTCATGGTCCCCGCGGGCGCCGCGACCCAGGCCACCGTCGACGAGCTGGCCGCCCTGCTGGAGCCGGGCGACGTCGTCGTGGACGGCGGCAACTCGCGCTGGACGGACGACGAGAAGCACGCCGTCGAGCTGGGCATCAAGGGCATCGGCTTCGTCGACTGCGGCGTCTCCGGCGGCGTCTGGGGCCTGGAGAACGGCTACGCGCTGATGTACGGCGGCCACGCCGATCACGTCGCCCAGGTACAGCCGATCTTCGACGCGCTCAAGCCCGAAGGCGACTTCGGAGCGGTCCACGCCGGCAAGGTCGGCGCGGGCCACTTCGCGAAGATGGTCCACAACGGCATCGAGTACGCCATGATGCAGGCTTACGCCGAGGGCTGGGAGCTCCTGGAGAAGGTCGACTCCGTCACGGACGTGCGCGAGGTCTTCCGTTCCTGGCAGGAGGGCACGGTCATCCGCTCCTGGCTGCTCGACCTCGCCGTCAACGCGCTGGACGAGGACGAGCACCTGGAGAAGCTCAGGGGCTTCGCGCAGGACTCCGGCGAGGGCCGGTGGACCGTGGAGGCCGCCATCGACCACGCGGTGCCGCTGCCCGCGATCACCGCGTCGCTCTTCGCCCGCTTCGCCTCGCGGCAGGACGACTCGCCGCAGATGAAGATGATCGCGGCGCTGCGCAACCAGTTCGGCGGCCACGCCGTCGAGAAGGCCTGATCGACGCCCCGGGGTCTCCGCACCCGGGGTGACCCGGTTGTCCACAGCCGGGGGAAGAACCTGAGGACCGGGGTCCGCACGGACCCCGGTCGAAACCCGCAACACCCGAAACACCACGCTGGGGGAGGTCGGCGAACGACCATGCACGTCACGCATCTGTCGCTGGCCGACTACCGCTCGTACGCCCGGGTCGAGGTCCCGCTCGACCCGGGCGTCACCGCGTTCGTGGGGCCCAACGGGCAGGGCAAGACGAATCTGGTCGAGGCCGTCGGCTATCTCGCGACCCTCGGCAGCCACCGCGTCTCCTCGGACGCGCCGCTCGTCCGCATGGGCGCCGACCGGGCGATCATCCGGGCCAATGTCCGCCAGGGAGAGCGCCAGCAGCTCATAGAGCTGGAGCTGAACCCCGGCAAGGCCAACCGCGCCCGCATCAACAGGTCCTCCCAGGTCAGACCCCGTGACGTACTCGGCATCGTACGAACCGTCCTGTTCGCACCCGAAGATCTCGCCCTGATCAAGGGCGACCCCGGGGAGCGACGCCGGTTCCTCGACGAACTGATCACCGCCCGCTCCCCGCGCATGGCAGGCGTCCGATCCGACTACGACCGGGTCCTCAAGCAGCGCAACACCCTGCTGAAGTCGGCCGCGATGGCCCGCCGGCACGGCGGCCGCACCATGGACCTGTCCACGCTCGACGTGTGGGACCAGCACCTCGCGCGCGTGGGAGCCGAGCTGATGGCCCAGCGGCTCGACCTGGTCGCGGCGATCCAGCCGCTGGCCGACAAGGCGTACGAGCAGCTGGCGCCCGGCGGCGGGCCCGTCGCCCTGGAGTACAAGGCGTCCTCGCCCGGCGTCGTGGGTCACGCCCGCGAGGAGCTCTACGCACAGCTCATGGCTGCCATGGAGGAGGGCCGCAAGCCGGAGATCGAGCGCGGTGTGACCCTCGTGGGGCCCCACCGGGACGATCTGGTGCTCAAGCTCGGCCAGCTGCCCGCCAAGGGATACGCCTCGCACGGAGAGTCCTGGTCGTACGCGCTCGCGCTGCGCCTGGCCTCGTACGACCTGCTCAGGGCCGAGGGCAACGAGCCGGTGCTGGTCCTCGACGACGTCTTCGCGGAGCTGGACAGCCGCAGACGCGAGCGCCTCGCGGAGCTTGTCGCCCCCGGTGAGCAGGTCCTTGTGACAGCCGCGGTGGACGACGACGTACCGGATGTTCTGGCCGGGACGCGGTACGCCGTGTCCGAAGGCACGGTGGAGCGGCTATGACGGAGAACACATCGGGAACGGGTGGCGAGGGCGCGTCCGGCGCCGGGCCCCGCAAGAAGACCCCGGAGCCGTCCGGCGTCGACCTCGCGCGCGTGGCGCTGCGCGCCGCGAAGGAGCAGGCACGCGCGCGTGGGGACGCTGCCCAGCAGAAGAAGCAGGCGCGGCGCGGCGGTGGCCTGCGCTCCGGCTCCGGTGCCGACGGACGCGACCCCATGGCGCTCGGCGCCGCCATCAACCGGCTGCTCACCGACCGCGGCTGGGAGGCCCCGGCCGCGGTGGGCGGCGTGATGGGCCGCTGGCCGCAGATCGTCGGCGACGACCTGGCCAACCACTGCGTTCCGCTGCGCTACGACGACGACCCCGCCGAGCGGGTGCTCACGGTGCAGTGCGACTCGACCGCCTGGGCGACCCAGCTGCGCCTGCTGGCGCCGCAACTGGTGGCGCGGCTGAACCAGGACCTCGGTCACGGCACCGTGCGTCTGCTCAAGGTCCAGGGGCCGACGGGCCCCTCGCGCCGGTACGGGCCGCTGCGCGCTCCGGGCAGCACGGGTCCCGGCGACACCTACGGGTGACCGGCCCGCGTGGGTCAGCGTCGGCCGGTCCTGCGGACGGTGTACCCGCGCGCACGCCCCTCACAGGGTGGTGACCGGCGTCGTCGCGCCCGCGGGCGACCGTCGGACGATCGGCCGCGCCGGTCCCGAGCGCGGGCGATCCTGACCCCCTCCACGGACGGCTGGCGCGTCAGGGCGTCGACCGCGGTTGATGCAGGCGATGCCGATCGTCTTCGGACCCGGCGATCTCGACCGTTTCCGGGCCGGGTGTTCCACTGATCCGGGAGATCGTGACCGTGCCGGGCCGATGGCCATGGGCGAATTCCGGCCGTCGTCCGGGGCGGTGCCGGGCCCTGCCACGCCCGGGTTCGGGGCGTGTACCGCCGCCGCGGGGCACAGGAGGCGGCCGATCGCCGCAGCCCCGGATCCCTCACCGTTCCCGCCGGTGGATGCCCCTCTGTCCTCCGTGGTTCTCGGTGGCTGTCACCCATGGGGTGCGCCGCTCCGGGTCACCCCCCGCCCGGCAACCCGGAGAACCATCGATATCCGCTGGTCAGATGGGGTATCGATGACTGCTCGAAGGCCACCTCGGCCACCCTGCGGGACGCCGCTCGGCATGCTCCGGGCGACCTCCGCGGGCGACCACGCGCGACGGCGGACGGCGACCTGACCCGTCAGTAGCCGGGGGTTGACACTCGGAAGGGCTGAGTGCCGCTGTAAGCCTCTTTGGGCCCGGGTCCGCATATGGGGAGTCGGGCGAGACCGGTTCAGGGCGGCACATGCGGACTCAGGCACCGGCAAACCCCCATCACTGTCGGCGCTACCGGTAGACTGGAAGCTAATCCCGCCCCACTAGTGGGACGCACCGAGCAACGCTGACTAAGGCTTACCAACGCAACACGCCGCAGCCGCTCCGGCCACCCGCCGGGAGTTCGGCTTGTGCTGTGCCAGAAAGGGCGCTTCGTGGCCGATTCCGGCAACCCCAACGAGAACATCCCGTCCACCGACGCCGGCGCGAACGGCGAGGTCACATCCTCGTACGACGCCAGTGCCATCACCGTCCTCGAGGGTCTGGACGCGGTCCGCAAGCGACCTGGCATGTACATCGGTTCGACCGGTGAGCGTGGACTCCACCACCTCGTGTACGAGGTGGTGGACAACTCGGTCGACGAGGCGCTGGCCGGCCACGCGGACACGATCGAGATCACGATCCTCCCGGACGGCGGCGTGCGCGTCGTCGACAACGGCCGCGGCATCCCGGTGGGCATCGTCGCCTCCGAGGGCAAGCCGGCCCTCGAGGTCGTGCTGACCGTGCTGCACGCGGGCGGCAAGTTCGGCGGCGGCGGATACGCGGTCTCCGGCGGTCTGCACGGCGTCGGCGTCTCCGTCGTCAACGCCCTGTCGAGCAAGGTCTCCGTCGAGGTCAGGACCGACGGCCACCGCTGGACGCAGGACTACAAGATGGGCGTCCCGACCGCCCCGCTGGCCCAGCACGAGGCGATCGCCGACACCGGTACCTCGGTCACCTTCTGGGCCGACGCGGACATCTTCGAGACCACGGAGTACTCCTTCGAGACGCTCTCGCGGCGCTTCCAGGAGATGGCGTTCCTCAACAAGGGTTTGACGATCAAACTCACCGATGAGCGCGATTCGGCGAAGGCCGTCGCCGGGGCGGACGAGGCGGGCGCCGACGAGAAGGACGAGGTCAAGACCGTCACGTACCACTACGAAGGCGGCATCGTCGACTTCGTGAAGTACCTCAACTCCCGCAAGGGAGAAGCGGTGCACCCCACCGTCATCGACCTCGAAGCGGAGGACAAGGACAAGAGCCTGTCCCTCGAGGTGGCGATGCAGTGGAACAGCGGTTACAGCGAGGGCGTGTACTCCTTCGCCAACATCATCCACACCCACGAGGGCGGTACGCACGAGGAAGGCTTCCGTGCGGCGCTGACCTCGCTCATCAACAAGTACGCGCGCGACAAGAAGCTGCTTCGCGAGAAGGACGACAACCTCACGGGTGACGACATCCGCGAGGGTCTGACCGCGATCATCTCGCTCAAGCTGAGCGAGCCTCAGTTCGAGGGCCAGACCAAGACCAAGCTGGGCAACACGGAGGCCAAGACCTTCGTCCAGAAGGCGGTCTACGAGCACCTCAACGACTGGCTGGACCGCAACCCGGTCGAAGCCGCGGACATCATCCGCAAGTCCATCCAGGCGGCCACCGCGCGCGTGGCGGCCCGCAAGGCGCGTGACCTCACCCGCCGCAAGGGCCTTCTGGAGTCGGCGTCCCTGCCGGGCAAGCTCTCCGACTGCCAGTCGAACGATCCCATCAAGTGCGAGATCTTCATCGTCGAGGGTGACTCCGCCGGCGGCTCGGCCAAGTCCGGCCGGAACCCGCAGTACCAGGCCATCCTCCCGATCCGGGGAAAGATCCTCAACGTCGAGAAGGCGCGGATCGACAAGATCCTGCAGAACCAGGAGATCCAGGCACTGATCTCCGCCTTCGGCACCGGAGTCCACGAGGACTTCGACATCGCGAAGCTCCGCTATCACAAGATCATTCTGATGGCGGACGCCGACGTCGACGGCCAGCACATCAACACCCTGCTGCTGACCTTCCTGTTCCGCTTCATGCGCCCGCTGGTCGAGGCAGGGCACGTCTTCCTGTCCCGCCCGCCGCTGTACAAGATCAAGTGGGGCCGGGACGACTTCGAGTACGCGTACTCGGACCGTGAGCGCGACGCGCTGATCGAGCTCGGCCGCCAGGCCGGCAAGCGCGTGCGCGAGGACTCGATCCAGCGCTTCAAGGGTCTGGGTGAGATGAACGCCGAGGAACTGCGCGTCACGACCATGGACCAGGAGCACCGCGTCCTCGGTCAGGTCACCCTCGACGACGCCGCCCAGGCCGACGATCTCTTCTCCGTCCTCATGGGCGAGGACGTCGAGGCCCGCCGCGCGTTCATCCAGCGCAACGCCAAGGACGTCCGCTTCCTCGACATCTGAGTCGGTCTCAGCTGACCGCGTCAGAAAGGATCTTCACCAGCAATGACCGACGAGAACGCACCGAGCAATCCTGAAGCGGGCGACATCGCCATGCGCATCGAGCCCGTCGGGCTCGAGACCGAGATGCAGCGCTCGTACCTCGACTACGCGATGTCCGTCATCGTGTCGCGTGCGCTGCCCGACGTGCGGGACGGTCTCAAGCCCGTCCACCGCCGCGTCCTGTACGCCATGTACGACGGCGGCTACCGGCCCGAGAAGGGCTTCTACAAGTGTGCCCGCGTCGTCGGCGACGTCATGGGTACCTACCACCCGCACGGCGACTCCTCGATCTACGACGCGCTGGTCCGCCTCGCGCAGCCGTGGTCGATGCGGATGCCGCTGGTGGACTCCAACGGCAACTTCGGATCTCCCGGCAACGACCCGGCCGCCGCCATGCGGTACACCGAGTGCAAGCTGAAGCCGCTGTCCATGGAGATGGTCCGCGACATCGACGAGGAGACCGTCGACTTCACGGACAACTACGACGGCCGCAACCAGGAGCCGACGGTCCTGCCGGCCCGCTTCCCGAACCTGCTGATCAACGGTTCGGCGGGCATCGCGGTCGGTATGGCCACCAACATCCCGCCGCACAACCTGCGCGAGGTCGCGGCCGGCGCCCAGTGGTACCTGGAGAACCCCGAGGCCTCCCACGAGGAGCTCCTGGACGCCCTGATCGAGCGCATCAAGGGCCCCGACTTCCCGAGCGGCGCCCTGGTGGTGGGCCGCAAGGGCATCGAGGAGGCGTACCGCACGGGCCGTGGCTCCATCACGATGCGCGCGGTCGTCGACGTCGAGGAGATCCAGAACCGCCAGTGTCTGGTGGTCACCGAACTCCCGTACCAGGTCAACCCCGACAACCTCGCCCAGAAGATCGCCGACCTGGTCAAGGACGGCAAGGTCGGCGGCATCGCGGACGTACGGGACGAGACCAGCTCCCGTACCGGCCAGCGGCTCGTGATCGTGCTCAAGAGGGACGCGGTCGCCAAGGTCGTCCTGAACAACCTCTACAAGCACACCGACCTGCAGACGAACTTCGGCGCGAACATGCTGGCGCTCGTCGACGGTGTGCCGCGCACCCTCTCCCTGGACGCGTTCATCCGCCACTGGGTGACGCACCAGATCGAGGTCATCGTCCGCCGGACGAAGTTCCGGCTGCGCAAGGCCGAGGAGCGCGCGCACATCCTGCGCGGCCTCCTGAAGGCCCTGGACGCCATCGACGAGGTCATCGCGCTCATCCGGCGCAGCGACACCGTGGAGATCGCGCGCGAGGGCCTGATGGGCCTCCTGGAGATCGACGAGATCCAGGCCAACGCGATCCTCGAGATGCAGCTGCGCCGGCTGGCCGCCCTGGAGCGCCAGAAGATCATCCAGGAGCACGACGAGCTCCAGGCCAAGATCCGCGAGTACAACGAGATCCTCGCCTCGCCGGTGCGCCAGCGCGGCATCATCAGCGAGGAGCTCGCCGCGATCGTCGAGAAGTTCGGCGACGACCGCCGCTCCAAGCTGGTGCCCTTCGACGGTGACATGTCCATGGAGGACCTGATCGCCGAAGAGGACATCGTCGTCACCATCACGCGCGGCGGCTACATCAAGCGCACCAAGACGGAGGACTACCGCTCGCAGAAGCGGGGCGGCAAGGGCGTCCGCGGCACGAAGCTGAAGCAGGACGACATCGTCGACCACTTCTTCGTGTCGACGACGCACCACTGGCTGCTGTTCTTCACCAACAAGGGCCGTGTCTACCGCGCCAAGGCCTACGAGCTCCCGGACGCCGGCCGTGACGCGCGCGGCCAGCACGTCGCCAACCTGCTGGCCTTCCAGCCGGACGAGGCGATCGCCGAGATCCTCGCGATCCGCGACTACGAGGCGGCGCCCTATCTGGTGCTGGCCACCAAGGGCGGACTGGTCAAGAAGACGCCGCTCAAGGATTACGATTCGCCCCGCGCCGGCGGCGTCATCGCCATCAACCTTCGTGAGACGGAGGACGGATCCGACGACGAACTGATCGGAGCCGAACTCGTATCCGCCGAGGACGATCTGCTCCTGATCAGCAAGAAGGCGCAGTCGATCAGGTTCACCGCGACGGATGACGCTTTGCGACCGATGGGCCGCGCGACCTCGGGCGTCAAGGGCATGAGCTTCCGCGAGAGCGACGAGCTGCTCTCGATGAATGTTGTTCGACCCGGTACGTTCGTGTTCACTGCCACAGACGGTGGGTACGCGAAGCGGACCGCCGTCGACGAGTACCGCGTCCAGGGTCGCGGCGGCCTCGGTATCAAGGCCGCCAAGATCGTCGAGGACCGTGGTTCCCTGGTCGGCGCGCTGGTGGTCGAGGAGACCGACGAGATCCTCGCCATCACACTGTCCGGTGGTGTGATTCGTACGCGAGTCAACGAGGTCAGGGAGACGGGCCGTGACACCATGGGCGTCCAACTGATCAACCTGGGCAAGCGCGATGCCGTGGTCGGCATCGCTCGTAACGCCGAGGCCGGCCGTGAGGCGGAGGAGGTCGACGGCGACGATGCCGTGGACGAGACCGCCGAAGGTGTCGAGGCCGTCGGTACGGAAGAGGGCGAGCCGTCCTCGGCCGAGTAGCGCGAGGAGTGAATCGTCGTGAGTGGAGCCACGGGCGCCGGATCGACCGGTACGGAAACGGACGGCGGCCGTGGCACCGCCATGGACGGAACTGACTCCCATGACTCTCATGGATCCCAGGGGGGAACTGTGACCGACACCCGAGGCCAGCAGGCCCAGCAGCACGCGGGCGGGCAGGCGGCCCCGGTCGCTCCGGGCGCGCCGCCGGTGGCGCCGTCCGCGGCGGCATCGCCGCTGCCGGGTGAGCGGCACGGGCAGCAGCCCGCACAGCCGTATCACCCGCCGCAGGCGTACCCGGCGCAGACGCCGGCCGGCGCGGTCCGCCGGCCGCGCACGGGCGCGCGGACGACGCCGCGCGTGCGCAAGGCGCGGCTGCGGGTGGCCAAGGCCGACCCGTGGTCGGTGATGAAGGTCAGCTTCCTGCTCTCCATCGCGCTCGGCATCTGCACGATCGTGGCGGCGGCGGTGCTGTGGATGGTCATGGACGCGATGGGCGTCTTCTCGACCGTCGGCGGCACGATCTCCGAGGCGACCGGGTCGAACGAGTCCAACGGCTTCGACCTCCAGTCGTTCCTCTCGCTGCCGCACGTCCTGATGTTCACGTCGGTCATCGCGGTCATCGACGTGGTCCTCGCGACCGCTCTGGCGACCCTCGGAGCGTTCATCTACAACCTCTCCGCCGGCTTCGTCGGCGGCGTGGAGCTGACCCTCGCAGAGGACGAGTGAGGGCGCTTTCAAACGCCCTGCGACTATCGATTTTGGGACTGGCCGCGTCGTGCGCTAATCTTCAGAGGTCAGCGCGCGGGACACACACCGCAAAGCGCGGCGGGGCTATAGCTCAGTTGGTTAGAGCGCATCCCTGATAAGGATGAGGCCACAGGTTCAAATCCTGTTAGCCCCACCAGCGCAAAGGCCCCCGGTCCACACGGACCGGGGGCCTTTGCCATCTACGGCTGACATCAACCCAAGAGGCGCGATGACCGATCCCGCTGAAGTCGAACGCCGGCTACGACGATCCCTATGAACGCGGGAAGCCCGACCGGGCTTCCCGCGACTGGATCTTCATGGGTGGATGCCTCCTCGTTGTGCTCGCGTCGATCTTGATGATGGTGGGGTTTGCGGCGGCGATGGGTGCCCAGCGCCAACCGATGAGTGGACCTTCGGGAGCTCGGCGGGCTTGCCGACCGCCCGGAGGCGTTGCCGCAATGCCGAAGGCCCGGCGACTCGGAAGAGTCGCCGGGCCTTTGCCCTGGGTGCTTTGTACGCAAGTTCGCCGCTACTTCAGGGTGTCTGTGAGGGGGTACGGGCCGCGCTCCACGGAGTGGGGCCCGAGGGGATGCTGAGGAACGGTGGTTCAGGGAGGGGCCGGGAACCGTGAGGCTGAGGAAGTGGCCGGGAACCGTGAGGCTGAGGAAGTGGCCGGGGGCGGCGTCCGTGCTTTCCGCCCCGTACCGAGTTCGCGTACGGCGCTTCCCGCCTGCTGCGGTGTTCGTCCGGCGTCGTTCGTCCGGCTCGTTCGTCCGGCGTCTGTGCGACGTCCGTCCTGTGCCGACCGTGGTGCCTGTTCGTGCCTGCCGAGGCGCCCGACTGGGGGCCTGCCTCGAGGGCCGTCCTGTGCCTGCCGTGGTGCCTGGACCGGCGCCTGTCCCGGCGCCCGGATCGGGGTCGGCTCAGCGCTGGAGCTGTGTCACCGGCGTGAGGGCCCCCAGGGGCTCCGTGCCGGGCGTTGCGGGCGTCTCGGGCCAGGAACAGGCGTCGGGTTCCGCGAGGCCCTCCATGCTGCCGGGAGCGGCGGCCTCCGCCGTACCCTCCGCCGTGCCCTCGTCCGCCGGTGCGCGGTGTCGGCAACTCGGCGAGGAGCCGTGCGCCTCGGCGCGGATGCGTTGCTTCATAGTGGGGGGCAGGGCCCGGTTGTAGGACCAGGTCCAGGCTGCCGGGACCGGGGCGATCGCCGGGGCCGCCACCGAGGACTCCGTGTTGCGGGCCGGGCCGGCCTGCGGTACCGCGGCGGCCGCGGTGGTGGTGACGAGTCCGAGCGTCGTGCACAGCGCCAGGAAGGCGGTGATGATCGCGCTCCACAGCTTCATGACCTTGTTCTGGGTCACGGCCCCTCACTTTCGGGTCGGGCGATTTGCGTACTTTCCTCATGATGTGTATGCGGGCCGTGAAGTGGTGGACCTGCGCCCGTGGCGCGTTGATGTTCAGATGAACACCACCCGGATAGCCGTAAGTGATCGGAAAAGCGCTTGGATGCCCATAAAAGTCGCAGTCTGTGACGGGTGATCACCGTGAGATCGGAGCGGTGTCATCTCGCTCTCCCGCTGTGCGCGGGGCCGCAGTTGGGGGCCGATCCAGGTCACCGATCGATATCGGTCGGTGTGTATAGTCGGGCGCCAGAAGTCCCCTACGTCAACGAAGGACGAGGTCGCGCGGTGAAGAAGCTTCTCCTGGTCGCACTGGCCGCCATCGGCGGGCTCCTCGTGTACCGCCAGATCCAGGCGGATCGCGCCGAGCAGGATCTGTGGACGGAGGCGACCGACTCCGTGCCCACGGGTTCGTGAGGATCGACAACAGTCTCGGAGCAGACCCCGGCCGCCTCGCGGTCGGGGTTTTGTGTTTCCCGGGAGCCCGTCGATTCACGAACGCAAGTGAATCGGTTGCAGAGGCAAAACCCGAGGGCGTTCGGCCGCTTCCTTTCGGCCGCTCCCTCCGATAGCCCGGGTGTCGCGGTGGCCGACGGGGCAGGATGGTCCGCGCCAGGGGGCTTCGACGAGGGGTGGCGCGTGATGGGGCGGCGCACGAAGGGCCGGTGTGCCGGGGGCCGGCGTGCGAGGTCGTGGCACGGCCGGATGCTCGCGGCCACGGCGGCGGCCGCCGCGCTGTGCGTGAGCCTCGCACCCACGGGCCGGGCCGCCGCCGTCCCCTGGACCGCCGATGCGCGGACCACCGCGAAGGGCGCGAGCACGGCCGCCGACGGCACGTCCGGGCCGTACGCCTTCGCCGAGGACGCCATCGCCGTCAAGGGCGCGGCCGGCACGACCGACTCCGTACTCCTTCGGCCCGGCCGGACGTACAAGAGCTCCGTCGGACTCGCGGGGAGGGACGGCAGGCTGTATTACCGCCTCGAACTCGGTGCCGGCTCCGACGCGTACGTCTCCGCCACCGCCGTCCCCCGGCCCGGTGCGACGGTCTCCTACTCGGACGGCCTCAAGGTCTCCCTTCAGGACGCCAACGGCCGCAACTGCTCCTTCACCGGCAGCGCCCACTTCGGCGCCACCCAGAGCCCGCATCCCATCGCCGCCTGGGCCTCCCGCGAGACGAGCGGTGAGCAGTACGCCTGCCAGACGGCGGGAACGTACTACGTGGTCGTCGAACGCACCGGGGCGGCGGGCGCGACGAGCGGTACGGAGGCTCCGGCCGGCACGGAGTCCTCCGCGTCCCGCACCTGGGACCTGGAACTCGGCTATGTGTCGGAGCCCGCTCTGAAGACGGCGTCCGGACCGACGAGCGCTCCGGAGGTCTGGAACTCGGCGTCGCCCGAGCCGCTCGTGGGGGACGCGAAGCACCGCGGCGGCGGCGCGGGATTCAGTGGGGCCGTCCCGCTCGGACAGGGAGTCTGGAAGGACGGCATCAGCCCGGGCCAGACCCGCTTCTACAAGGTGCCGGTCGACTGGGGACAGCAGGTCTACGCGACCGCGGACCTGGGCAGCGCGAGCCGGGGAGAGGGCTCTGTCGGCACCGCCCTCGTCATGTCCCTCTACAACCCGGTGCGAGGCCTCGTCGACGGCGTCGGCTCCGGGTACGACGGCAGCCAGCGTTCCGCCGCGCTCGCCCCCCTGCCTCCCGTCGCTTACGAGAACCGCTTCGCCCTCAACGACCGTGTGAGCGGGATGCGGTTCGCCGGCTCCTACTACCTCGTGGTCCATCTCGCCGCGCAGGTCGCCGACCGCTTCGGCGAGGGACCGTTCGGGCTGACGCTGCGGGTGCGCGTGGCCGGAGCGGCGGGGACGGGCCCTGCCTACGCGGGGAAACCGGTACCCAAGGACGTGTTCACCGTTCCGGTGGGCGGCTCCGACGACGCGGCCGGCGACGGAACGGCGGACGGCGCGGCGGGCACCGGGGAGAGCGGCGGTGGCACCGGCCGCGGCGGCGTCATGAAACTGGTCGCCGCGGGTGGCATCGGCACCGGAACCCTGCTGATGCTGACACTCGGGATGTGGACCGTGATCGCGCGCCGCCGGGCGGTGCGGACCGTCCGGCCCGCGCCCGCGCCCGAAGACGCGGACACGGCCTCGGCCTCGCTGCCGGCACCGGCCCCTTGGGAGCACGGGGCGGCACGGGGCCGGTAGCGCCCGGCGCCGCCTCTCGTTCTTCCCGGACTCAGACCTGGGTCGGTCCGGACTCAGACCTGGGTCAGTGCCCAGAATCCGACCGCGAAACAGGCCAGGGCGAGCAGCAGCATCGGCACGGCGACCGCGGCGGGCGGCCCCGGACGTGGACGTGCGCGCCTTCTGCGGTGTCCCGGACGGGCCGCGGTTCCTGGCGGAACCTGAACGGACCGAGCGGTGTACGAAACGGTGGAGGCGTACGTGTGCTGCGGCATCGCGGCGGATGGGACCGGGGACCGGAGCGGGGCGGACGCGTACACGGGAAGCGGCGCGGTCGGGGGAGTCGGCGTCGGGGTCGGGGTCGGGTCGTAAGGCGGAGGAGAGAACGGCGGGGGGAGCGGGACCGAGGTGGGGGGAGTGGGCGCCCGCAGGTCCGGGCGGGACTCCTGAGGGCGCGGTGCCGGTGGGTAGGGGGACCGGTCGCCGGGAGGCTCGGTCGGCGGCTGTCGCCGGGGATCGGCTGCGGCCGCGGGCCGCGGCGGAGGCAGATGGAAACTACCGGTGTCCGACATCGAGGACGGCTGGGAAGAGATCCCGGGGGCGGGGGCGGGGGCGGGGTCCTGGGGTATGTCGTCCGGTGCGGCGGGGGACCGGTCGTCCTCTGACGCGGGCCGGGCCTGTACGCCGTCGGGGGCGGCCGGGGGCTGTACGTGCTCGGAGCCGGGCTCAACTCCGGCCCTCGCGCGGCTCGGTCGAGCCGGTATGCCGTCCCCGGCGGGCCACTGCCCCGAGCCCCGCTCGGCGTCGGCGGGACGGGATTCCGGTACGTTCCCGGTCCCGAGGCCGCGTGACCCGTTCCCGGAGCCGGGGACGGACCGGAGGCCTCCGTGAGCGCCCTCTTGCGGCTCCCGCAACTCCCCTGACTCATCCGGGGCGTTCCGACAGTTCTGCTTGTTCGGCCCCGGGCCGGGCGCGGAGCCGGAATCCTCATCCGGGCGGGGCGTGGACGTCGAGGCTGGAAGAACGCCTGAGCCGCCGCCTGAGCCGCTTGAGCCGTGTCTTGTGCCGGAGGCGGGGCCGATTTCCGAACCGGGGATCGTGCCGAACCCCGATCCGACGCCTGATCCGAAATCTGATCCGAAATCTGATCCGAAATCTGATCCGGAGCTCGGGTCGGAGCCGATTCCCGGGGCCGCGGCTGTGGTGTCCGAAAATCCGCGGGAGGACAGGGTCCGTGAACTCCCGGCCGAGGCTGCTCCCCGTTCCAGGGGTCCTCTGGGGCCGAACCCCTCCGGCAGCGGCCCGAGTTGGTCGAAGACCTCGATCAGTTCGTCGTCGGGTCCGGGCTCGGGCAGCAGCTCGACCGCCGCGGCGAGGGCCTTGCGCGCCCCTGTGGCGGTCCGGAAGCGGGCCTGCGGATCCGGCTGGAGGAGCATCGCCACGACCTGCCACAGGGGCTCGGGTATGCCCCGCGGCGCGGACGGCGTGCCGTGCTCGGCGAAGTACTCGATCAGCGCCTTGGCGTCGGGCTTGCCGCCTTCCAGGAGGTACAGGGCGACCAGGCCGACGGCGAACAGGTCGGCGGGAAAATCGGGCTCGCAGCCCAGCATCTGCTCGGGCGCGAAGTAACCCGGTGTTCCCACCACGTAGTTGGTCTCGGTCAGGCGGGGTTCGCCCAGCCGCATGGCGATGCCGAAGTCGGACAGACGCAACCTCGGCCGGCCCGTGCCGGTCGCTTCGAGAAGTATGTTGGCGGGCTTGATGTCACGGTGCACCACTCCCTCCGCGTGCACGGCGCCGAGACCCGCCAGGAGCTGGTCGGTCAGGGTGCAGACGAACGCGGGAGGCAGGGGGCCGTAGTCGTTGACCAGATGGACCAGGGAGCCCCCGGCCACCAGGTCCATGGTGAACAGGACCTTGTCGTCGTCGGCGGCCCAGCTGGCGGGAGCCAGTACATGTGGATGATCGATCCGCAGCGCCTGTTCCCGCACGAATCGCAGCAGGGCGTGCGCGTCGCTCTGCTGGAGCACCTTGGCGGCCACATACCGGCGCCGCCTGTGGTCCCAGGCGCGCCACACCGCACCGACTCCCCCGCGCCCGATCGGGTCGACCAGTTCGTACCGGCCTGCGAAGACCTCACCCATGGTCGTACGTCGCTCCCCTTCGGCGGTCGGTCCGGAGACCTCTTCCGAGGTGCCCGGCTGCATGACGTGCGGCGGCTGGAAGGTGTCACTGCTTCCAGCGCCCGCGGTCGGCGGCCGGGCTCGGCTCAGTTCTGGTGGGACTGGTAGTGCGCGACCGCGTCGGACGTACGGCCGGCACCGTAGACCCGGAGGAACTCTGCCAGTTCCGGGTGGGTCGGGGCGAGAGTGTCCGCCGCGTCGATGATGTCTCCGGCGGCGGCCACCGAACGCAGCAGGGACTGAATCTCGCGGACCACCCGCTTGACCGTCGGGGCTCCCGAACTGGTCGTGGACTGCGTGGTGTTGCTGAGCACCGATCCCCCCTGGGACTTCTTGATCTCGTCCATCCGCTCGGTCGCCTCGGCGGCGCTGACGCTCCCGTCGGCGACCTGCCCCGCCAGGTCCTGCAGAAGCTGGACGCGCTGGACCACCGCCGGATTGCCGATCTTGGCCCGCTGACCGCTCATCAGCTGCGACAACATGGGCGCGGACAGTCCCAGTACCCCGGCAAGACGCGCCTGATTCAGACCCAGGTCCTCTATGAGCCTACGGAAGAGCGCCCCCAACGGCTCCCCGTACCAGTTCCGCTGCAGCTCCCGGGCTCTCGCGGTTGCTTCCTGCTGTGCGGCGTCCATTGCGTCTCCCCATCGCTTCCCCAAGTACCGCGGTTCGCGACAGCGAACCACGTCGAGCATCTTACGGAGAGTGGTCGTCCACGGGGACCCCCAATATTTTGCGAGATCCCCTGGGTGACCCGGTACTCTGGTCTGCGGCGCCCGTCGACAGATGGTTCCTGTGGTCGGACGCTCCTCGTTACGGGGCCTTAGCTCAGTTGGTAGAGCGCTGTCTTTGCATGGCAGATGTCAGGGGTTCGACTCCCCTAGGCTCCACACACCGGACCGGCCAGACGCCCACAGGGCGGCTGGCCGGTTTTCGTATGCCCCTGCGTCCGTGCGCGCCCCTGGTGAGACGGTTCCCGGACCGGGCGGGACCAAGGGTGAGCCACTTCAGTGACGTGAGTCACAGGAGTGACTTTGCAGGCGTTGCAGTTCTTTGCGCAAACAGAATGGGTGGCACACACCCTGCGGGCCGGCTGTGCGTACGGCGGGCACGGTGTCGAGGGGGTGGCGGGGCTGCCAGGACCCTTGTGTGAGCTGCCGAACGGGCTGCCGAGTGACCGGTTCGACGCATTCTGTCAACAACATCTCCATGGATGCTGCACACGAAGACCGTTGCAAATGTCATCGTGAGCGGTGCAGGTAAATCCTCCGCGGGGCGCTCGCGGCCACTCGTGCGGTTGTTCCACGTGAAACATCGCTGCGGGGCAGGAGACCGTCAAGTCTCCTGCCCCGCAGCGATGTTGGGCGGTTCAGTGGCGGTCGTCGCGCTCCGCCGCCTTCTCCTCGGCTTCCTTGACCTGTACCTCGGGGTCCAGGTCGGACTGGCCGCTGCCGTCGACCGACGACAGATGCCCTGTCTCGGGCACCTCGGTCGCCGCCGGAGGCTCGACGAGCCAGTCGGGGTTGGCCTGCTTGTCCCACCACTTCCAGGCGGCGAAAGCTCCGCCCGTCAAAATCCCCAGCACGGCCAACGCCTTCACGAGACGGCCGGCCCGTGTTCGGCGCTCGTGCTTGCGGAGCAGCTTCTGGATCTCCTGCGGCGTGACCTGGCCGCGCAGGGCGGCAATGGCCGCCACACCGCGCGCTGCCGCCTCGTCCCGGAGGGGCTGGGCCGCAGCCACCGCCTGCTCGATCCTCGGCTTGGAATAGTCTGCGGCCTGGCGGGCCGCCTTGCGGGTGCGGATGGCCGCCTCCTGGGCGGCCTGGTCGACCTTCGGCGGCACATGGGTACGGGCCTGCTCAAGGCGCGGCGCGAGATAGGCGTCGTACTGGACGCGGGCCTGCTCGGCGGCCTGCGACACCTTCGGCGCGAGCCGTACACGTGCTTCGCTCGCGTAGTACGAGGCCCTGTCCTTGGCTGTGTCGGCGTAAGGCGCCACCACTTCCGCGGCGTGCAGCACGCTGTCCTTCGCCGAGCCGGTCGCGGCGCGCACGCTGTCGATGCGGGTCACGGGTTTCCTCCTCCTCGGTGGCGTACGTCGGGGGTACCAGGTACCCCCAAAGACACACAGTTCACCTTTCCACCCCTGGGGGGATCATGCCCGTCCACGGGGTCCGGGGCATGTGAGGGCGGGCATCCGTGTCACGGGTGCCGACTCCCGGAGACTCCAAGGACGGAGCCGGTCAGGTGTCGATCAAGTGAGATAGCGGATCAATACGGGCAACAGGAGCTTGTCGTCGACAATGCCACGGATCGCCGCTGCCCGCTCCCGTCCGGCGCGACTCGACGGGATTTCTGTACGCGCGACTTTCTGTACGTACGACCTTCTGTACGTACGACCTTCTGTGCGCACGACTTTCCGTGCGTACGACGTTCTTCCGTGCTTCCGCGTCCGCACGTGCGTCCGGGGGTGGCGGTCAGGGGCCGAGCGGTCCGGTCCGTGCGAGGATCGGGCCGTCAAGAGAAGGCAACGGAAGGCAGATCGTGGCCGAGCAGCTTTACGCCACCCTGAAGACCAGCCAGGGCGACATCGACATCCGGCTCCTGCCGAACCACGCGCCGAGGACGGTCCGGAACTTCGTCGAACTCGCCAAGGGTGAGCGCGAGTGGGTCAACCCGCAGACGGGTGTGACGTCCATGGACAAGCTGTACGACGGCACGGTCTTCCACCGGGTGATCAGCGGCTTCATGATCCAGGGCGGCGACCCGCTGGGTAACGGCACCGGGGGCCCCGGCTACCAGTTCGAGGACGAGTTCCACCCGGACCTCCGGTTCGACAGGCCCTACCTGCTGGCCATGGCCAACGCGGGCCCGGCCACCAACGGATCCCAGTTCTTCATCACCGTCGCCCCGACAGCCTGGCTGACCCGCAAGCACACCATCTTCGGTGAGATCACGGACGCGGCCAGCCAGAAGGTCGTGGACGCCATCGCCGGCGCCCCGACCAGCCCGCGCACGGAACGCCCGGTCGACGACATCGTGATCGAGTCGGTCGTCGTCGAGACCCGCGAACGCTGAGCCCGCGCCGGGCTCTCCGCCCTTGAGCCCGAAGCGTCCCGCAGGGAACCAAACGCCCCGTTCATCCGTAAGGATGGACGGGGCGGTGCGTTGCCCCGGATCCGTTGTGACCCTGTGCGAGCCGCCGTACGGAGATTGAGGGGACCCCATGGACCAGCAGCCGCCCGGCAGCCCGCAGGGACCGCGGGACCAGGGACCGCAGGACGCCGGGAGCCTGCCCGGCTGCTACCGGCACCCGGACCGCGAGGCCGGAGTGCGGTGTACCCGCTGCGAGCGCCCGATCTGTCCCGAGTGCATGGTCAGCGCCTCCGTCGGCTTCCAGTGCCCCGACTGCGTCCGCGGTGGCTCCGGCACCGGCCACGCCCCGGCGGCCAACCAGCCCCGCACCCTCGCGGGCGGCACCGTCGCGGCGGACCCCCGGCTCGTCACCAAAGTGCTGATCGGCCTCAACCTGGCTCTCTACCTCGTCCAGGCCGCGGTGGGTGACGCCTTCACCAACAGCTTCGACCTCTTCGGCCGTGCCTGGCTCTCCGGCGAGGTCCAGGGTGTGGCCGAAGGCCAGTGGTACCGCATGGTGACGTCGATGTTCCTGCACGGCGGCGTCATGCACATCCTGTTCAACATGGTCAGCCTGTGGTGGATCGGCGGTCCCCTGGAAGCCGCGCTCGGCCGCGCCCGGTACATCACCCTCTACTTCGTTTCCGGTCTCGCAGGCAGCGCGCTCAGCTATCTGCTCGCCAGCCCCCAGCAGCCGTCACTCGGCGCCTCCGGGGCGATCTTCGGCCTGTTCGGCGCCACTGCGGTCCTGATGCGCCGGCTCAACTACGACATGCGCCCGGTCATCGCCCTTCTGGTGATCAACCTGATCTTCACCTTCGGGTGGAGCAACATCGCCTGGCAGGCGCACATCGGCGGTCTGATCGGCGGTGTGGTGGTCGGCTACGCCATGGTCCACGCCCCGAGCAAGCGGAGGAACCTCGTCCAGTACGGCGTGTCCGCGCTGATGCTGGTCGCCGTGGTCGTCACCACGCTGCTCAGAACGGCTCAGCTCACCTGAGAGGGCGGGCCGGCTCACCTGAGACAGTGCACGGCTCACCTGAGAAGTGATGTTGTCCACAGATCCGGGCCGATCTTGTGCACGCCGTGCGGGAACAACTGTGCCCCCTGTCACTGACCCGAGTTTTCCCAGGTCGGACAGGGGGCGAACAGGTTTACGGGGGCTGGTGGACCAGTCACACCGGCGTCAACCGCCCGTGAGTTATCCACAGATCGTCTTTCTTTTCCACCTGTGGACAACTCTTGTGGATAACTCAGTGGAGAGCTGTGGGCAGAGCTCGTTCCCGTGTCGCAGCCGGGTGAGCGAGGACGGTCACTTCCACTGCGTGGAGACGCCGAATCCGGCCGCGATGAAGCCGAAGCCGACCACGATGTTCCAGTTGTCGAGCGCGTCGATCGGCAGGGTGCCGTCCGTCACGTAGAAGACAACGATCCAGGCGAGACCGATGAGGAACATGGCCAGCATGGCTGGTGCGACCCAGGTGTTGCTGGTCAGCTTGATGTTGGTCGCCTGCTTCGCCGGGGGCGGCGTGTAGTCGGCCTTCTTGCGGATACGTGACTTCGGCACGAGGGTCTCTCCTGTCGATGCGCTGCGTGGCCGCGCAGGGAACTGGGGCGGGCTCCGGGGCAGCGTACAAGGGGACACTGAGCGCTCCCCCGGGCGTCCGTTAGCGTAGTGCTTCCGCGGCGCCGAAGGAGATAAGGGTACGTTGAGCAATTCTGCCGACTCCCCCGGGACGAATTCCAGTCCTGGCGGTACGCGACGTTTCCGGCCGGTACGTGTCCTCACGGTGGCCGTCTTCGCCCTCGCGGGCCTCATCTTCTTCACGAGTTTCGATACGGCCAAGGGTACGAACATCCGTACGGATTCGTCTCTGCTGAAGCTCTCCGACCTGATTCAGGAGCGCAGCCACAAGAACGCGACGCTGGACGAGTCCAACGGCGCCCTGCGCCGCGATGTGGACGGCCTCGCCGGCAGCGTCCCCGGCAGCAACGCGGCCGGGGACGCGCGGCTCACGGCGCTGGAGAAGAACGCGGGCACCCAGAAGGTCAAGGGCGAGGCCGTCACGGTCACGCTCAATGACGCCCCGCCCAACGCGACGGCGAAGCTTCCCGGCTACCCCGAGCCGCAGCCCGACTACCTCGTCATCCACCAGCAGGACCTCCAGGCGGTGGTGAACGCCCTGTGGCAGGGCGGCGCCAAGGGCATCAAGGTGATGGACCAGCGGCTGATCTCCACCAGCGCCGTGCGCTGTGTCGGCAACACCCTGATCCTGCAGGGCCGCGTCTACTCGCCCCCGTACAAGATCACCGCCATCGGGGACCCGGCGAAGCTCCAGAAGTCGCTCGCGTCCTCCCCCGCGATCCAGAACTACATGGTGTACGTCAACGTCTACGGGCTCGGCTGGAAAGTCGAGGAGAACGGGACAGTGACTCTTCCCGGCTACTCGGGCACAGTGGATCTCCACTACGCGAAGCCCGTGGAGTAGGCGCCGGACCTCGCGGAGCAGTGGGCGAAGCCTGAGAGCGAGCTGCCGCCGGGGGGCCTTGTGTCGGTGCGAGTGGTCGTCAGGACGATCAGTGAGCTGTGTCTGACCATCGGCACCCTGATCGTGCTCTTCGTGGTCTACGTGTTGTTCTGGACGGGGGTCAAGGCCGACAGCGCGATGGACCACCAGATCGAGGTGCTCCAGAAGCAGTGGGCGAAGGGCGCGGTGACCCGGTCGCCGGAGCCCGCGCCGGACTTTTCGGGGGGCACGGGCAGCGCCGGCGGGACGGCCACCGTGAGTCCGAAGGCGCCAGGCCCCTACAAGTACGGCGGCCCGTTCGCGGTCATGTACATTCCGCGTCTTGGTTTCACGTGGAACAAGCCCGTGCTCGAAGGCACGGCCACGCAGGTGCTGAAGAAGGGGCTCGGCCACTACCGGGGGACCGCCCAGCTCGGCCAGGAGGGCAATTTCTCGGTCGCGGGTCACCGGCGTACGTACGGCGACCCGTTCAAGGACTTTCCCGAGCTCCGGCGGGGTGACGCGGTGGTGCTGACGGACGGGACGACCTGGTTCACGTATCGGATCGACAAAGGCCCCTACAAAACGGTGCCCTCCGCCATTGAGGTGATCGACCCTGTGCCACGTAAGTCCGGGTATACGCGTCCGGGGCGCTATCTCACGCTGACCACGTGCGATCCGGAGTGGGGGCACAGCCATCGGTTGATCGTCTGGGCACATCTTGACTCCACACAGCCTGTGGAGGCAGGGAAACCGGCGGCTCTGCGCCGTTAGTCTGTTGGCGTACGGCGACGGAAGGGACGGCATGTACGGCTGGATCTGGCGGCATCTGCCGGGGAGCGCGTGGGTGAGGGCGCTGATCGCACTCGTGCTCGTCCTGGCGGCGGTCTACGTGCTCTTCCAGTACATCTTCCCGTGGGCCGAACCGCTGCTGCCCTTCAACGATGTGACGGTGGACAACCAGTGAGCACGCGCATCCTCGTTGTGGACAACTACGACAGCTTCGTCTTCAACCTGGTCCAGTACCTGTACCAGTTGGGCGCGGAGTGCGAGGTGCTGCGCAACGACGAGGTGTCGACCGCGCACGCCCAGGACGGCTTCGACGGTGTACTCCTGTCCCCGGGGCCCGGCGCTCCCGAACAGGCCGGTGTCTGCATCGACATGGTCCGGCACTGTGCCGCGACCGGCGTCCCCGTCTTCGGTGTCTGCCTCGGGATGCAGTCGATGCAGGTGGCGTACGGGGGTGTGGTCGACCGGGCGCCCGAGCTGCTGCACGGGAAGACCTCCCTTGTGGAGCACCAGGGCAAGGGCGTCTTCGCCGGGCTGCCGTCGCCCTTCACAGCGACCCGCTACCACTCGCTGGCGGCCGAGCCGGAGACGGTCCCGGCCGAGCTGGAGGTCACGGCCCGTACCCACGACGGGATCGTCATGGGTCTCAGACACCGTGAACTGCCGGTCGAGGGTGTGCAGTTCCACCCGGAGTCGGTGCTGACCGAGCACGGCCACCGGATGCTCGCCAACTGGCTGCTCGAGTGCGGTGACAAGGTGGCCGTGGCGAGATCGGCGGGGCTCGCCCCGGTGGTGGGCAGGGCAACGGCGTGACCGCGCTGCGCCCCGAGCGCGACAGCTCCCCCTACGGCGGCGAGGCCGCGTACGGGGGCGCCGGCGCGTTCGAGGCGGCGGTCGGAGGGCTCGCGGACCCGCTGACGGATCCGCTGCCCGGCCAGGGACAGGGACAGGGACAGGGCCAGGTCGCGCCGCAGCAGGGCTACGGCCACGGCGGGTACGGACCCGACTGGTACGCCGCACAGCAGCAGGAGCAGGCCGCCCGGATGCAGGCCGCGCAGGTGCAGGCCGCCCAGGTGGCGCAGGCACAGGCGTATGCCGCCCAGGCGCAGGCGCAGGCGCAGGCCCAGGCACAAGCTCAGGCACAAGCCCAAGCCCAGGCGGTCCGGGCGCAAGCCCAGGCAATGCCTTCTGGCCCGGCGTCGGCACCGTCGTACGCGGACGAGTACGAGCGGGCGTACGCCCCGCACTACCAGGAGCCCGCGGCCGCCCATTACCGCGGACCGGTGGCCGCTCCCGTGGCGGAGCCGATGCCCGAACGGGTGGCGCCGAGGCCGCCGTTGGACGACGAGACGGTCGCGTTGCGTCTCCCCGGCTCGCCCGCGAGGACGCAGCGCCGCGCGCGGCCGGCCGACAGCGAGGACGGTACCGCCTCGGAGGGGCGTGCGGCCCGCCGTAAGGCCGCCAGACGCCACGGACGAAACGGAGAGCCCCAGGACCCCCACGAGCCCCAGGAAGCGGCTCAGGGGGCCGTAGGGGCCCCTCGGAGCCGGATGGACGCCCGGCGTGCGGCGCGGGCGTCGAAACCGGGCGGGGCGGTCCTCGTGAGCCGGATGGTCGGCGAGGTGTTCATCACCACCGGCGTGCTGATGCTGCTGTTCGTGACCTACCAGCTCTGGTGGTCGAACGTGCGGGCGCACCAGCAGGCGGGCAACGAGGCGAGCAGCCTTCAGCAGGACTGGGCGAACGGCAAGCGCAATCCGGGGGCGTTCTCGCCCGGGCAGGGCTTCGCCATCCTGCACATCCCGAAGCTGGACGTGGTCGCGCCGATCGCGGAGGGCATCAGCAAGCCGAAAGTGCTCGACCGCGGCATGGTCGGCCACTATGGCGAGGCGCCCCTCAAGACGGCGATGCCCGACGCCAAGACCGGCAACTTCGCGCTCGCCGGGCACCGCAACACGCACGGCGAACCGTTCCGCTACATCAACCGCCTCAAGCCGGGCGACGAGATCGTCGTCGAGACGCAGGACGACTACTACGTCTACAAGATGGCGTCGATCCTGCCGGTGACGAGTCCGAGCAACACGAGCGTGCTCGATCCGATCCCCAAGGGTTCGGGTTTCACCGGGCCGGGCCGCTACATCACATTGACCACCTGCACACCGGAGTTCACCAGTAAGTACCGGATGATCGTCTGGGGCAAGATGGTCGAGGACCGGCCGCGCAGCAAGGGCAAGCCCGACGCGCTGCTCGGCTGAGGACGGACGCCGGCGCGCGTGGGGACAAGCGCGTGCGCGGGCGGGACGTGCACGAGAGACAACCTGAGACAGACCAGACGGGGCAGATGAACAGTGGCAGCGAGGACCGACCACGACGAACGAGCCGGATCGGCGGCCGGGTACGCGGCCTCCGGCGAGGTGCCCGGCGGGCGCCGGCCCATGGGATGGTTCGCGATGACGGTCAGCGTCTTCGGTGAACTCCTCATCACGGTAGGGCTGGTGCTCGGCCTGTTCGTCGTCTACTCGCTGTGGTGGACGAACGTCGTCGCCGACCGCGAGGCGAACAAGCAGGGCGACAAGGTCCGCGACCACTGGGCGCAGGCCCCGAGCGGTCCGGGCGCGCTGGACACCCAGGACGGCATCGGCTTCCTGCACGTCCCGGCGATGAAGAACGGCGAGGTCCTGGTCGAGAAGGGCACGGCGACGAAGATCCTCAACGACGGCGTCGCCGGCTACTACACGGAACCCGTCAAGTCGTCCCTGCCGATGACCGGCAAGAACGGCAACTTCACCCTCGCCGCCCACCGGGACGGCCACGGCGCCAAGTTCCACAACATCGACAAGATCGGCATGGGCGACGCGATCGTCTTCGAGACCCGGGACAAGTGGTACGTCTACAAGGTCTTCGACATCCTCCCGGAGACCTCGAAGTACAACGTCAAGGTTCTCCAGACGGTCCCGAAGGAGTCCGGCAAGAAGAAGCCCGGCCACTACATCACCCTGACGACCTGCACCCCGGTGTACACCTCCCGCTACCGCTACGTGGTGTGGGGCGAACTGGAGCGCGTGGACAAGGCCGACAACGCCCGGACGCTTCCGAAGGAACTGCGCTAGCCCGTCGGCTGTCGGCTGTCTGCTGTCGAGCAGTGCGGCAGTGACGCGTCGTCGCTCCCCGCATGAGCCGCCCCGAGTCGCGACGGGATCGCGCGCGACCGGATCACCGTGACGTCCTCGCAGGACCTCGGTTCTCCGACGGGCGGGCGGGCGGGCGGACGGCGGCCCTCGGTCTCGCAACCGATGCAAAGGGCCCCGGCACTCAAGAGTGCCGGGGCCCTTTACATCGGTTTCCCGAGTGCGGTCCTTGGTGGGGCTTATCCGCCGAAGAGGCCGCCGCCACCGTTGTCGTTGCCGCCGTTGTTGTTGCCGAACTTCACCGTGGTCAGCGTGACCGTCGTGTTGTCCGGGCTGTCGACCGGGTTGTTGGCACCCGGGTCCTGGCTGATCACCTTGGCGTCGTCGCTTCCGTCGCTGCCCTGGGCGAACTGGATGTTGTTGAAGCCGGCTGCCTGCAGGATCTGCCTCGCCTCGGCCACGGTCTTGCCGAAGACGTTCGGCACCGTCGACTGCTGCTTGGCCTTGCCGATCTGGATCTGCACCTTGGAGCCGGGGTCCGCCTGGGTGTTGGCCGTCGGGGTCGTCTGGATGACCTTGCCGACCAGGTTCGGGTCGTCGGTCTCCGTGTCGACGCACTCGCCCACGAGGTTGTTGGCCTTCATCTGCGTCTTTGCCGCGTCGCAGCTCTGCCCGGAGACGTCCGGGACAGTGGACTGCTTCTTCTCCTTGGAGACGGTCAGGGTGATGGTCGACCCCTTCTCCACCTCGTCACCGAGACTCGGGTTCTGCTCCAG
Organism: Streptomyces sp. NBC_00659; assembly: GCF_036226925.1. Taxonomy (NCBI): domain Bacteria; kingdom Bacillati; phylum Actinomycetota; class Actinomycetes; order Kitasatosporales; family Streptomycetaceae; genus Streptomyces; species Streptomyces sp. NBC_00659. The sequence continues at coordinate 4,957,749 of NZ_CP109031.1, forward strand.
AACCTTGTTCGGCTCCTCCTCGGACTCCTCGTACTTCGTCTTGACCGTGAACCCGTACTTGTCGTCCTCGAGGATCGCCTTGGCCTCGTCCAGGGTCTTGCCCGTGACGTTGGGCACCGCCACCTTCGGCGCTCCGGTGGACACGACGACGTTGATCGTGTCGCCCTTGTTCACCGTCGAGCCCACGGGCGGGTCCTGCGAGCAGATGTTGCCCTTGGGCTCGTTCGCGCACGGCTTGCGTGTGGGGGCGAGCGTCAGATCGCGGTTCTCCGCCATCTTCTGGGCGCCCGGCAGCGTCTGGCTCACGAAGTTGGGCACCTTGAACGCCTCGCCGCCCGTTCCCTTGCCCGAGAACGCGTACTTCCCGATCAGGATCGCGCCGATGAGCACCAGGACGCCCGCGACGACCAGGAGGATCGTCGAGGTGTTGTTCTTCTTCTGCCGACGTCGGTCGGGGCGGTCGTCGTAGCCGTAGCCGCCGTCGTCCGGGTTCATCGGCGGCAGCATCGACGTGGCCTGCGCGTCCGAGGAGCGCAGGGCCGTCGTCGGCTGGTCGTCGCCGTAGCCGTAGCCGACCGAGCCCATGGCGGCGCTGGCGGCGACGGGCTGGCCGTCGAGGCAGGCCTCGATGTCGGCGCGCATCTCGTCGGCGGACTGGTACCGGTAGTCCGGGTCCTTGACGAGGGCCCGCAGCACGATCGCGTCCATCTCGGGCGTGATCTCGGGGTCGAAGACCGACGGGGGCTGGGGCTCCTCGCGGACGTGCTGGTACGCGACGGCCACCGGGGAGTCGCCCACGAAGGGCGGGCGCACGGTCAGCAGCTCGTACAGGAGGCAGCCGGTGGAGTAGAGGTCCGAGCGGGCGTCTACCTGCTCGCCCTTCGCCTGCTCGGGAGAGAGGTACTGGGCCGTGCCGATGACCGCGGCCGTCTGCGTCATCGTCATGCCGGAGTCGCCCATGGCGCGGGCGATGCCGAAGTCCATGACCTTGACCTGGCCGTTGCGCGTCAGCATGACGTTGGCGGGCTTGATGTCGCGGTGGACGATGCCGGCGCGGTGCGAGTACTCCAGGGCCTGGAGGATGCCGATGGTCATCTCCATCGACCGCTCGGGCAGCAGCCTGCGTCCCGAGTGCAGCAGCTCGCGCAGCGTGGACCCGTCGACGTACTCCATCACGATGTACGGGATGGAGGTGTTGTCGATGTAGTCCTCACCCGTGTCGTAGACGGCGACGATCGCGGGATGGTTGAGCGAGGCGGCCGACTGGGCCTCCCGGCGGAACCGGGCCTGGAACGACGGGTCACGTGCGAGGTCGGCCCGCAGCGTCTTCACCGCCACCGTACGGCCGAGCCGGGTGTCATGCGCGAGGTAGACCTCCGCCATGCCACCACGGCCGAGCACGTGGCCCAGCTCGTACCGGCCGCCGAGGCGACGCGGCTCTTCCATAGCTACCTACCAGCCCTCTCCGTCGGTCCCGACCGCACCTTTGTGTGGTCCGGCGGTGTGCTGTCCGGGCATACCGTACCCGGATCGGCTTGTGTGACCTGGCCTAGAGCGTCACCCGTGACAGGACCGGTATCGCAACGTGCACCGATGTGAATGGGGACGTGATCGGGGTCACTTCTTGCTGTCGATGACTGCCTTCATCACATCTCTCGCGATGGGGGCGGCGAGACCACCACCCGAGATGTCGCCACGGTTGGCGCTGCCGTCCTCCACCACCACGGCCACGGCGACCGGGGAACTGCCGTCGGGGAGCTTGGCGTAGGAGATGAACCACGCGTAAGGCTTCTCACTGTTGGCGACACCGTGCTGGGCGGTACCGGTCTTGCCGCCGACGGTGACGCCGGAGATCTGCGCCTTCGTACCCGTGCCCTCCTTGACGACCGTCTCCATCATGGACTGAAGGATCTGGGCGTTGGACTCCGAGAGCGGCTGGCTCAGTTTCTCCGGCTCGGCCTGCGAGATGACGTCCAGGCTGGGCGCCTGCAGCTTGTCCACCATGTAGGGCTTCATGAGCGTGCCGTTGTTGGCCACGGCGGAGGCCACCATGGCCATCTGCAGCGGGGTCGCGGCGGTCTCGAACTGGCCGATGGAGCTGAGCGCGGTCTGTGCCGGGTCCATCGACTTGGGGAAGACGGAGGCGTTGGAGCGCACCGGGGTGAGCTGCTCGGAGCCGAAGCCGAACTTCTCGGCCTCCGCCAGCATCTTGTCCTTGCCGAGGTCGGTGCCGATCTTGCCGAAGACGGTGTTGCAGGAGTAGCGGAGCGCGATCCGCATGGTCGCGTCCTTGCAGGGGATGTTCCCCTCGTTCTTCAGCTCGGTCCGGGTGCCCTTGAGGATGTACGGCAGCGGGGTGTCGGTGCGCTGGTCCGCTGTCGTGTACAGGCCGTTCTCCAGGGCCGCCGCCGCGGTGACCACCTTGAAGGTGGAACCGGGCGGGTAGGTCTCGCGCAGCGCCCGGTTGAGCATCGGGTCGTCGGGGTTGTTCTTCTTCTGGAGCTTGTTCCAGGCCTTCGCGTCGGTGTTGGTGTTCCCGGCGAAGGCGGAGGGGTCGTACGAGGGGGTGGAGGCCAGCGCCAGGATCGCGCCGGTCTGCGGGTTGATCGCGGCGACGGCGCCCTTGCCCCGGCTCAGCAGGCCCTTGTAGGCGGCCTTCTGCGCGGCGCCGTTGAGGGTGGTGACGACGTTGCCGCCCTGCTTGCCCTTGCCCGTGATCATGTCGAGGGTGTTGCGGAAGAAGAGCCGGTCGTCGTTGCCGGTGAGTATGCCGTCGTCCAGCTTCTCCAGCTGGGAGGCGTCGAAGGCCTGCGAGGCGTACCCGGTGACCGGCGCCCACATGGCGCCGTCCTTGTAGGTGCGCTTGTAGACGAAGTCGTTGATGCCGTTCTTCTTCGTCTCGGTGGCCCCGGTGATCGGGTCGCCGTCGACGATGATGTTGCCGCGCGGGGTGGCGTACCGCTCGATGGCGACGCGGCGGTTGTGCGAGTCGGTCCGCAGGCTGTCCGCCTGGACGTACTGGATGTAGTTGTCGCGGAGGAGCAGGGCGAGGACGAGGAGCCCGCAGAAGATCGCGATCCGGCGCAGGGGCTTGTTCACGGGCGGACCACCTGGGTCATCTCGGCGTCGGGGCTGGGGGCGGGTGCGGGCGCCGGGCGGCGGGCGGTGTCGCTGATGCGGATCAGTACGCCGACGAGCGCCCAGTTGGCGATGACGGAGGAACCGCCGGAGGCCAGGAACGGCATGGTCATACCGGTCAGCGGGATCAGGCCCATGACACCGCCGGCGACCACGAAGACCTGGAGGGCGAAGGCGCCGGAGAGGCCGACGGCGAGGAGCTTGCCGAACGGGTCGCGGGCCGCGAGCGCCGTGCGGATGCCGCGCTCGACGATCAGGCCGTAGAGCACCAGGATCGCCATGACTCCGGCGAGGCCCAATTCCTCGCCGAACGTGGCGAGGATGAAGTCGGAGTTGGCGGCGAAGCGGATGAGCTCGGAGTGGCCCTGGCCGAGGCCGGTGCCGAGGGTGCCGCCGGAGCCGAACGCCCACAGCGCCTGCATGGCCTGCTCGGAGTGGATGATGCCGTCCTTGACCCCGGACTGGCTGAGCATGTACTCGTGCATCGGGTCGAGCCAGGCCTGGACACGCGTCTGGATGTGCGGTTCGAAGGTCGCCACACCGACCGCGCCGCCCGCGGACATCAGCAGACCGAAGACGATCCAGCTGGTCCGCTCGGTGGCGACGTACAGCATGATGACGAACATTCCGAAGAACAGCAGCGACGTACCGAGGTCGGTCTCGAAGACCAGGATCAGGATCGAGATGAACCAGACCACGAGGATCGGGCCGAGGTCGCGGCCGCGCGGCAGGTACAGGCCCATGAAGCGGCGGCTGGCCAGGGCGAGCGCGTCGCGCTTCACCATCAGGTAGCCGGCGAAGAAGATCGCGAGGACGATCTTCGCGAACTCACCGGGCTGGATGGAGAATCCGGCGACCGAGATCCAGATCTTGGCGCCGTAGATGTTGGCACCGAGTCCCGGGACCAGCGGGAGCAGCAGCAGGACCAGGGCACCGACCATGGAGATGTAGGTGTAGCGCTGCAGGACGCGGTGGTCCTTCAGGAAGAACAGCACGGCGACGAACAGGGCGATGGCCAGCGCCGTGTACAGCAGCTGGCGTGGTGCCGCGTTGCCCGCCTGGTTGATCGACTGGAGCAGTTTGGACTGGTCGAGCCGCCAGATGATCACCAGGCCGAGCCCGTTGAGGAGCGTGGCCAGCGGAAGCAGCAGCGGGTCCGCGTACGGAGCGAACTTGCGCACCGCGAGGTGGGCGACGCCGGCCAGCAGGGCGAGGCCCAGGCCGTAGCTCAGCAGGCCGGTGGGCACTTTGTCGTCGATGGCCAGGCCCACGTTGGCGTAGGCGAAGACCGGGATGACGACCGCGAACACCAGCAAGGCCAGTTCGGTGTTGCGTCGGCTGGGTGCGCCGATCGATCCGATCGTGGACGTGTGGTGTGTCGGCGTGTTCGTACTACTGCTCATCGTGTGACAGGGCCCCTCACGGCTTCTTACTGCTTACCGCACAGCGAGACCAGCTTCTGCTCCTCGGTGGAGAGGCTGGGGCCGGGTGTGGGAGTGGGTGCGGTCGTGGACTTGGAGGACGAAGGTGCCGAGCTCGACGCGGTCGGGCTCGGGCTGGACGTGGCCTTGGACGTCAGAGAGGTCTTTGTGGTTCCCGTGGTTCCGTCGGCCTTGCCCGAACTGGGCTTCGCGCTGTTCTGGCTCTCGGCGGCGCGGCGCTGCGCGTCCTTGCGGCAGGCGGAGGCCTGTACGGCGAGTTCGTCGATCTTCGCCTGCGCGTCCGCGAGGCCGCCTTCGGTGATGGTCGCCTTGACCTGCTGCTGCTGGTACGGCGGCAGGTACTTGAGTTCGATCTCGGGGTGGTCCTTCGCCACCTTCGAGAGCGAGACCCAGGCCAGGTCCTGGCTGATGCCGCGGTAGAGGGCGACGTGTTCGTCCTGGGTGCCGACGTAGTACTGCGTCTGCGTCCAGCGGTAGCCGCCGTACAGGCCGCCTCCGATGACGGCGAGCGTCAGGATGACGTAGAAGGATCGCTTCAGCCACCTGCGTCCGCTGCGCGGCTTGACGAAGTCGTCGTCCGAGTAGTCGCCGAAACTGCTCGTGGAGACGTAGCCGGTGGTGTCGCCGCTGCCGGGCGGGCCGAACTCGCCGCCGCCCTGTCCGGGCACGGGCCGGCCGAGGCCGGAGGCACGGCCGGCGGGCGTCTGCATGGCGCCGTTGTCGTGCAGCTGGAGCTGGTTCTCGGCGACGGCGCCGACCACCACAGGGGTGTCGGAGAGCTGTGCCGCGAGGGTGTCGCCGGAGTCGATGTCGAGGACATCGGCCACGATGACGGTGATGTTGTCGGGGCCGCCGCCGCGCAGCGCGAGCTGGATGAGCTCCTGCACGGTCTCCTGCGGGCCCTGGTAGCTGGCGAGGGTGTCTTCCATCGTCTGGTGGGAGACGACACCGCTGAGGCCGTCGGAGCAGATCAGGTACCGGTCGCCGGCGCGGACCTCGCGGATCGAGAGGTCGGGCTCGACGTGGTCGCCACTGCCCAGCGCGCGCATCAGCAGGGAGCGCTGCGGGTGGGTGGTGGCCTCTTCCTCGGTGATACGGCCCTCGTCGACGAGGCGCTGCACCCAGGTGTGGTCCTGGGTGATCTGCGTGAGCACGCCGTCCCGCAGCAGGTACGCGCGGGAGTCGCCGACGTGGACGAGACCGAGCCGCTGGCCGGTCCACAGCAGGGCGGTGAGCGTGGTGCCCATGCCCTCGAGCTGCGGGTCCTCCTCGACCATCAGCCGGAGCTGGTCGTTGGCACGCTGCACGGCGGTGCCGAGCGAGGTGAGGATGTCGGATCCGGGTACGTCGTCGTCGAGCGCGACGATGGTGGAGATCACCTCGGAGCTGGCGACCTCACCGGCGGCCTGGCCGCCCATCCCGTCGGCGATCGCGAGCAGACGGGGACCGGCGTAGCCCGAGTCCTCGTTGCCCTCGCGGATCATGCCTTTGTGCGATCCGGCGGCGAAGCGCAGTGACAGACTCATGCGCACCTCGCCCGTCGGCTCCGGGTACATCCGCACGGTGCCCACCCTCCGGTCGGGAGCGCGCCGGGGTTCCTTGTGTGGACCGCCGCTGCGTGCTCGCTCCGCTCGCTCATTGTCGTACTACTTCCGCAGCTCGATGACGGTCTTGCCGATGCGGATCGGCGCGCCCAGCGGAACGGGCGTCGGGGTCGTCAGCCGGCTCCGGTCGAGATACGTGCCATTGGTGGAGCCGAGGTCCTCGACGATCCACTGGCCGTCCCGGTCGGGGTAGATCCTGGCATGCCGGCTGGACGCGTAGTCGTCGTCCAGCACGATGGTGCTGTCGTGCGCTCGGCCCAGGGTGATGGTCTGCCCCTGAAGCGCGACGGTGGTGCCCGTGAGGGTGCCCTCCGAGACGACCAGCTTGGATGGTGCGCCGCGACGCTGCCGCCCGCCGCCGGCGGCGGGCGCCTGCTGCTGGCGCTGCTGCGGAGGCGCGGCTTGCCGCGCGGCCTGCTGAGGCCTCGCAGCCTCCCTGCGGGAGCCGCGCTGTGTGACGCGCGTTCCGAACAGGTCGCTGCGGATGACCTGCACGGCCACGATCACGAACAGCCACAGTACGGCCAGGAAACCCAGCCGCATGACCGTGAGGGTCAGCTCTGACATTGCCCCCGCTTCACCCTTCGGCTTGCCGGTAAATGATGGTGGTGCTGCCCACGACGATCCGCGAGCCGTCGCGGAGCGTAGCGCGGGTTGTGTGCTGCCCGTCCACCACGATGCCGTTGGTGGACCCGAGATCCTGGATCGTCGAGGGCGTTCCGGTCCGGATCTCACAGTGCCGGCGCGATACGCCGGGGTCGTCGATCCGCACGTCGGCTTCAGTGCTGCGGCCCAGCACCAGCGTCGGGCGGGAGATCTGATGGCGTGCGCCATTGATCTCGACCCAATGCCGCATACGGCCACCCGCCGCCGGGCCGGCCGGGGGCCGGGCACCCACGGGTGCCATGCCCGGACGGCCGCCGGGCGGCGGCGCGGACGGCATGGGGGGAGGGGCCGCGGGCGGGTAGCCGTAGCCACCCTGGGCTCCGCGGCCCGCCGGAGCGGGGCCCGCGGGGGCACGCTCGGGGGACTGCTGATTGGCGGAGGAGGCGAGCGTACGGCTGCGGACCCGGTACAGGCCGGTGTCGAGGTCGTCGGCCTTCTCCAGATGGACCTTGATGGGGCCCATGAAGGTGTAGCGCTGCTGCTTGGCGTAGTCGCGGACCATTCCGGCGAGCTCGTCGCCGAGCTGGCCGGAGTAGGGGCTGAGCCGCTCGAAGTCGGGCGTGCTCAGTTCGACGATGAAGTCGTTCGGGACGACGGTCCGGTCGCGGTTCCAGATCGTGGCGTTGTTGTCGCACTCGCGCTGGAGCGCTCCGGCGATCTCCACGGGCTGGACCTCGGACTTGAACACCTTGGCGAAGGTGCCGTTGACCAGACCTTCGAGACGCTGCTCGAACTTCTTCAGGACTCCCATGGGGCACCTCCTCCGTCGTTGCCGTCCTGGTACAGCTTGCTGTCGTCTTTCCGGCCCTGCTGGACCAGCCGGCCTACCCGGCCTTGCTGGTACTGCTTACTGATCGTATCCACGCGTCGGGAAATCGGCTGGTTCCCCCTGTCGGCACGGTCGACGGGTTGTCGACACCTTCCGAAGTCCCCTCCCGAAGTTCCCTGAGAGGCCCCTCTTCGAACTCTTCCCGGCACTGCTTCTGCCATGGATCGTAGAGGCGCCCCCCGACCAGTGTCCCGCACCTGACTGTGCGGTCCGTCCGACTCCTGGAGAGATGCACCGGACCGGTACGAGGTTGATACGTGAACCGGTTCTGTCTGAAACGTGTGACGCGTGCCGGGGCGCCGGTGAGGAGGCGGCTGGCGCGGGACGCGGAGCCGCTCGGGCCGGGAGGCCGGGCAGGGCAAGGGCACCGGGCCTGTGGGGTCATGCGAGGTCCGGGCGCGCGGGGGCGGCGGTGCGCGGGCGCGTGGGCCGGGGAAAGGGATGTGATTCCACCCCTGGCAGCGTGCTAATCTTCTGCATGTCGGAAGGCGCTCGCGGAGCAAAGCGAGAGACGGAAGACACACCCAATGCGCGGGTGGCGGAATAGGCAGACGCGCTGGATTCAGGTTCCAGTGCCCGAAAGGGCGTGGGGGTTCAACTCCCCCCTCGCGCACCAGCTGAAAGCCCCTCAGGTCCTCGACCTGAGGGGCTTTCACGTTGTCCGGGGTGCCTCCGCCGCGCTTCCCCGCATCGCGCGCGATGCCGCGCGACGGGTGGTGCCGCTCGTCACGGGTCGCGCGGACGCCCGGGGGCGCTGTGAAGTGTGACGATGCTCTCACGCGGGCGGCGGGGAGTCGGCGGGGCGGTGACCGGTGAACGGGCGTTCGCGGACCCGGAGGCCCGGAGGCCCGGAGGCCCGGAGGCCCGGAGGCCCGGAGGACCCGGAGGACCGGAGGCCCCGGAGACCCGGAGGGGGTGTCGGGTGCCTGATCAGGCGGCGATGCGCGCCGAGACCTTCTTGGCCCGGGCCGCGGCCTCGTCGAGTGCCTTGCTCCGGGAGGCCTCGAAGAGCGGGACCAGGTCGGACATCGCCGGGTTGTGCGGGGCCATGGTGAGCTCCGGGACGATGAATTCGACGTCGAGGGCGAGCATGTCGCCCAGTACCGCCTTCAGGTAGTTCTGCACGTACTCGAAGCCCTCGCGCGGAGTGCCCGGCGCGTACGAGCCGCCGCGGCTGGCGACGACGGTGACCGGGGTGCCCTTGGCCTTCGCGTCCTCCGTCATGGCGGTGCGCCCCACGAGGATGACGTTGTCCAGCCAGGCCTTGAGGGTCGAGGGGATGGAGAAGTTGTACATGGGGGCGCCGATCAGGATCGCGTCCGCGTTCTCCACCTCCTCGATCAGCTTCAGGCGTGCGGCGAAGGCCTCGGCCTGTCCGGGGGTGTGCGTCTCCGGGGCGGCGAAGCCGGCGGTGTGGGCATCGGCCGTGATGTGCGGCACAGGGTGCGCGGCGAGGTCGCGGTGGACGACCGTTCCGGCGGGGTGCTGTTCCTCCCAGGCCGCGCGGAAGGCGTCCGTGACGGCACGCGATACGGAGGTGCCGTTCGGGGAGGCGGACGAGTCGATGTGGAGGAGGGTAGCCATGGTGATCTCCAGATAAAAGGGATATGTGGGGCGGGTGGGCGGTCGAGGCAGGCCGGGTCCCGGGTGGGGGTCGCCAACCGGATCGGGGCAGGGCTGTCGCAGGGAAGTCGAGTCGCCGGTGGGCTTCTCTTTCGTTCCTAACTAGAGATAACACAGTTACTTACTTTTTTTCATCACCTTGTGGGGACGCAGTACCCTGGGCTCATGGCAGTACCGGGAAGCCACGACGCTGGGCCGTGTCAGAAGGTCGACGACGGCATGACCCGTGTCTTCACGCTGCTCGGAAAACGATGGACGGGTCTCGTCGTCGCGGTCCTGATGCCGCACCCCGTCCACTTCGCCGATCTGCGCAGAGCGATCCCCGGCATCAGCGAGCGGATGCTCTCGGACCGGCTCACCGAACTCGGCGCGGCCGGCCTGGTCGTGCGCAACGTCGACGAGGGCCCACCGCTGCGTGTTTGCTACGCCCTGACGGAGGCGGGGGCGGCGCTGGAACCGGCCCTGAAGGAGCTGGGGTCCTGGGCGGAGAGGTATCTGCCGGAGAGCGGGCCCTGCCAGGAGCGTCCGCGGCCGCGCCAGCGGACCGGGCTCTGACGCGACGTGCCTGAGCCGGGCTTCGCGCCGCTGAAGTACTGAGTCGTTGCGCTCGAGACGGTCTTTGCGCCGCTGATGTGACCGAGTCGTCCACGGTGCCGAACCTGTCGTGGGGTGCCGCCAACCGCTGATGCGACCGAGCCGCTTGCTGTGCCGGGCCGCTTGCTGTGCCGGGCCGCTTGCTGTGCCGGGCCGCTTGCTGTGCCGGGCCGCTTGCTGTGGCGGGCCGCACCGTTGTGCCGGGCCCGCCGTGCCCTGCCGCTGACGCGCTTGGGACGTTCGTGGTGCCGCCGGTGCGACGCCGCCGGTCGAACGGTGCGCGCGGCCGCTTTCCCGGGTGCCGGTGGAGTTGTCCACAGGGTCTGACGCGTTTTCCCGGCCGGCTGTACGGTCAGCACGAGTTGATGTTCGTGCGCGGGGGAGGCGGTCGTGATGGCCGAGGTCGGTACAGCGGGGGCGGAGCGGCAGACGGCGCCGACGCCGGCGGGAAGGGCCGGGCTGGTCGAGCAGGCCGGTCCGGTGCGTCAGGACAGCGGTGGCGGGCAGGGCGGGAGCGCGTCCGTGCCGGAGCCCGGGCGGCGGCCGTCGCCCGAGGGCGGGCAGACGGCCGAGGCGTTCGGGGTGCGGGGCTTCGCGGTTCCGGGGTTCGCCGCCTGGCCGGTGAGGGACTTGCCCAAGGAAGAGGGGAAGGCCCTGCGCGGGCGGGTCCCGCGCGCGGCCCACGCCGAGCTGCTGGTGGACGTCGACCGGCCGGACGCCGTGACAGCGGTCGAGGAGTCCAACCGGGGCCGGATCCCCGAGCTCACCCCGATCCGGGTCGGCAGGATGGCCGCCACCCCCTTCGCGTTCCTGCGCGGCAGCGCCGGCCTCATGGCGTACGACCTCGCCCGCACGCCGATGACCGGCATCAGCGCCCAGATCTGCGGCGACGCCCACGCGGCGAACTTCGGCCTGTACGGGGACGCGCGCGGTGGCCTGGTCATCGATCTGAACGACTTCGACGAGACGGTGCACGGTCCCTGGGAGTGGGACCTCAAGCGGCTCACCACCTCGCTCGTGCTCGCGGGCCGGGAGGCCGGTGCCGACGAGGACACCTGCCGCGATGCCGCGCGCGACTGTGTGGGCGCGTACCGCCGCACCATGCGCCTGCTGGCCAGACTGCCGGTGCTGGACGCCTGGAACGCCATCGCGGACGAGGAACTCGTCTCGCACACCGACGCCCATGACCTGCTCGGCACCCTGGAGCGGGTCTCCGAGAAGGCGCGGGCCAACACCAGTGGACGGTTCGCCGCCAGATCGACCGAGGCCGTGGACGGCGGTGGCCGTCGCTTCGTCGACGCGGCACCCGTGCTGCGCCGCGTTCCCGACGCGGAGGCGGCCGCGGTCGCGGCGTCCCTGGAGCACTATCTGACGACGGTCTCCGAGGACCGCCTCCCCCTGCTCGCCCGCTACGCGGTGCACGACGTCGCCTTCCGCGTCGTCGGCACCGGCAGCGTCGGCACCCGCTCGTATGTCGTGCTGCTCCTGGACCACCGCGGCGAAGCCCTGGTCCTCCAGGTCAAGGAGGCCCGTGCCTCGGCGCTGCTCCCGCATCTGGCGACCATCGGCCATCCGATGCCGGAGGTCGCCCACGAGGGTCGCCGTGTCGTCCTCGGCCAGAAGCGCATGCAGGTGGTCAGCGACATCCTTCTCGGCTGGACCTCGGTCGACGGTCTCCCCTACCAGGTCCGCCAGTTCCGCAACCGCAAGGGCAGTGTCGACCCCGCCGCGCTGGCCGCCGACCATGTCGACGACTACGGCCGGATGACCGGTGCCCTGCTGGCGCGCGCCCACAGCCACAGCGCGGACCCGCGCCTGATAGCCGGGTACTGCGGCAAGAACGAGGAGCTGGACGAGGCCGTCGCCTCCTTCGCCGTCGCCTACGCGGACCGCACGGAGGCGGACCACGCGGCCCTGACGGCGGCGGTCCGAAGCGGACGGATCGCCTCTGAACCGGGTGTGTGACGGCGAGAGCCGCTGCTGGTGCCGGCCGCTGCCGCCCCCGCTGTCGGCTGCTGCTGCCCACCGCCGCTGTCCGCCGATGCCGCCATTGCCGAAGTCGGCTGGTGCCGCTGTCGCTGCCGGTTCCGGAGGCCGGGATGATCGGGGTGGTTGGGGTCATTGGGGTCGTTGTGGCCGTTCAGGTGGCTGTAGGGGAGGGGAAGGCAGTGAGCCCCGGGGAAGTGTGGCCTACGCTGGTCGGGTGACGACCCCGGAAGCCGATCAGAGCCAGTCCGAGCCCGCCTTCGAGGGGGGCCGGGAACACTCCGGTGCCCCGGAAGGCCAGACTCCCCACGCCTCCCCCGGCGACGACGGCCGCATCACGGACGCGGAGGGCGCGGACATCCCTTCGGGCACGGGGTCCGGCTCCCCGTCCGCCTCCCGGACGGAGGGGCAGAACGAGGGGCAGGCACAGGAGCAGGAGCAGGGCGATGGGCGGCCCGAGGCTCGGGCCGATGCGGGCCAGAGCCCGGCTCAGAGTGCGGACGACCGGCCCGAGGCGCGCCTGGAGCGGGCCGTGCGAGCGGCCGAGCAGGCGTTGATCGAGTTCGAGATCGCCGTGGAGACCTTCCGTGTCGAGGTCGACAACTTCTCCCGGCTGCATCACCAGAAGCTCGGTCCCATGTACTCCCGGCTCGACGAACTGGACGCCCAGATCGCCGAGGCGCGTGCCGCCCTCACGGGTGACCCGGAGGACGTATTCAAGGCGCACGAGGCACGGGCGCGGGTCATGCCCATGCCCGGTGTCGAGGAGCTGTTCCATGGCTGGATGGACTCGGACGGGCTGTTTCCCGAGGCTGTGGCCATGCTCACGGACCAGCCCGTGCGGCCTCCGCAGCGCGTGCGTCCGAGCGAGGAGGCCCGCAAGCTCTTCCGCGAGCTGGTCCGCAAGGCCCACCCGGATCTCGCGCAGGACGACAACGAGCGCAAGCGGCGTGACGAGTTCATCGCCCGCGTGAACACCGCGTACGCCAGGGGCGACGAGGCGTTGCTGCGGGAGCTGGCCGCGGAGTGGGCCGCCGGTCCCGCGCCCGAGGAGTGGAAGCCCAGCCGCAGCGAGGAGCTCTACGCCCGGCTCGAATGGCTCTCCCAGCGCAAGGAGATGCTCACCTTCGTCGCGCGCGAGCTGGAGGAGAGCGCCATCGGCGCCATGCTCAAGATGGCCCCGGAAGACCCGGACCGTCTCCTGGAGGAGATCGCCGAACAACTGCTGACGCAGGTCGGCGAGCGCGAGCACGAGCTGGCGACGCTGATCGCCCAGGCTCCCTGAGCTTCATCGGCGCGGTCGGGTAGCGTCAGAGGCATGAGTTTCGGAGCTGGTGTGCCCACGGTCGGGGTCGACAATCTTGCGGTCGACGACTTCCTGCTGGACGTCCGGGAGGACGACGAGTGGGAGGCGGGCCACGCCCAGGGGGCACTGCACATCCCCATGAGCGACTTCGTCGCCCGGTTCGGCGAGCTGACCGAAGCGGCCCCGCAGGACGGCCGGGTCAACGTGATCTGCCGCTCCGGCGGCCGTTCGGCCCAGGTCACCATGTATCTGGTCCAGCAGGGTATCGACGCCGCGAACGTCGAGGGCGGCATGCAGATCTGGGAGACCGCCGGCCGCCCGGTCGTGAACGGCAAGGGCGAGCCCGGCTTCGTTCTGTAGACCGGGCCCGCCCGCCCCGGGGAATGCCGGGGAATCCTGCGTCCGGGTCCGCGCACCCGGGGAATGCCGGGGAATGTCTGTGGTCCCGGTCCGCCCATCCCGGGGGAATGCAGGGGGAGTCACTGCGGTCCGGGCCTGCCGTCCCCGGGGGAATGCCCGGAGGCCGGGTCCTGTCAGCTGAGGGAATGCGCTGCCAGCAGGTCTCCCAGGGCTTCCTCGTGTGCCGCCGCCGGGCCGAGCGACAGTTCCAGATGCTTGGCCCAGGCGTGGTACCGGTGCAGCGCGTACTCGGTGTCTGCGCCGAATCCTCCGTGCAGATGCTGTGCGGTCTGCACGACCCGGCGTACCCCTTCGGAAGCCCAGATCTTGGCGACGGCCACATCACCGCCGACCGGGAGCGCGCCGTCGGCGCCCGTGCTGATCCGCCACGCGGCCTGCCAGAGCGTCGCCTCCATCGCGCGCAGGTCGATGTAGCGGTCGGCGGCCTGGACGGCGACCGCCTGGAACGTGGCGACCGGGAACCCGAACTGCTCCCGCTTGCTCGTGTACGCGCTCGTCATCCGGAGCACTTCCTCTCCGAGCCCGAGGGCCAGCGCACAGGTGCCGGTGGCCAGCAGGTCGCGCAGCCACTCCCAGGCCCCCGGCGCGTCGATGACATCCCGGGCGGCGATCCGAGTGGACCGCAACCGCAGCTCGCCGAGCCGTTCACCGGTCGTGGAGATCTGCTCGGCGAGAACGGCCCCTTCGTGGTCGCGTGGAACCAGTGCGAGGACGGTCCGGTCGGCGTCCGTATGCGCGGGCACGACGACGAAGTCGGCGTCGCAGGCCCAGGGGACCGCCGTCTGCACACCGTCCAGGACCCACCCCGCGCCGTCCCGCCGTGCGGTCACGGCGCGTTCGGCCGGGTCGTGACCGGTCCTGCCGTTGGCGGCGACGGTCAGCACGAGTTCGCCCCGGCCGGCCCGCGCCGGCAGTTCCGCCCTCAACTCCTCGCCGCCGTAGCGTCGTACGGCCGCCGCCGCCGCGCTGTTCTCCAGCAGCGGTACCCGTGCCAGCACCTTCGCCGACTCCCGCAGCACCAGGCAGAGCGCGATCGCGTCGAGGCCCGCCCCGCCGGCCTCCTCGTCGAGCAGCAGGCTCAGCAGGTCCGCGTCGGCGAGCCTCGCCCACAAGGGCCGGTCGAAGTCCTCGGCGACGGCGCCCGCGGTGAGCGCGGGACTGGGCACCCCGTCGGGGGAGACCCCGGCGAACACCCCCTGCGCCGCCTCGGCCGCCGCCTGCTGCTCCTCGGTGAAGGTGAAGTCCACGATCCCGTCCTCCCGCGCACGCACCGGACCAATGACCAGACGGAAAGCCTGATCTGACGGTGCGTCAAGATAGAACAGGTTCTACGAGAAGGGAACGGCCGACGATCGGCCTCCTTCTCAGCGGTCGAAGTCCAACTCGACCTTCTCCGTGGCGGGATGGGACTGGCAGGCCAGTACGTACCCGGCCTCGGTCTCCTCCGGTTCCAGCGCGAAGTTGCGGTCCATCCGCACCTCGCCCGAGACGAGGAACGCCCGGCAGGTTCCGCACACGCCGCCCTTGCAGGCATAGGGCGCGTCCGGTCGGTTGCGCAGGACCGCGTCCAGCAGCGACTCGCCGTCCTGGACGGGCCAGGTGCCGCCGCGTCCGTCGAGCCGTGCGGTGACCGTGCTGTGCGCGGGTGCCGGTACGGCGGAAGGAGCCGTGGTGTCGGCGTCCACGTGGAAGATCTCTTCGTGGATGCGCGTCCGGGACACCCCGAGCCCGCGCAGCGCCCGCTCGGCGCCCTGGACGAGCCCCATCGGCCCGCACAGGAACCATCCCGCCACCCCGTCCACGGGCAGCAGCGCCGGAAGCAGCCCGGTCAGCCGCTCCTGGTCGAGCCGGCCGGACGGCAGCCCGGCCTGCTGCTCCTCCCGGGAGAGGACGGTCACCAGCTGGAACCGCTGCGGATAGCGGTCCTTGAGGTCGGCGACCTCCTCCAGGAACATCGTCGAGGCCGACGTACGGTCGCTGCGGATCAGGCAGAAGCTCGCGTCCGGCTCCCGCGCCAGCAGGGTCGAGGCGATCGACAGCACCGGGGTGATGCCGCTGCCGCCCACCACCGCCGCGTACAGGCCGGGCGTGGGTTCCAGGGTGAAGCGTCCCGCCGGGATCATCACCTCCACCTCGTCGCCGACGGCGATCTCCTTGAGCGCGTACGTCGAGAACGCGCCTCCGTCGACCAGACGCACGCCGACCTTCAGGGTGCGCGGCGCCTCGCCGTCGGGGGAGGGGGCCGTCGAGCAGATGGAGTACGTGCGGCGGATCTCCGTGCCGTCGAGCGTGCGGCGCAGTGCCAGATGCTGGCCGGCGGCATGCCGGTAGTCCTCGCGCAGTTCCGCGGGCACCGCGAAGGTCAGGGCCACGGAGTCGTCGGTGATCCGGTCGACCGCGGCCACCGTGAGCGGGTGGAAGCGGGCCATCACAGCTCCTTGAAGTGGTCGAACGGTTCGCGGCAGGACAGACAGCGGCGCAGCGCCTTGCACGCGGTGGAGGAGAAACGGCTGAGCAGTTCGGTGTCGGCCGATCCGCAGGCCGGGCAGCGGACGGGGTCCAGCTCCGGTTCCGCGCCGGCCGTACGGGTCGGTCCCAGGTCGAGGGCCACCGGCCCGGCGGGACGGTCGCCGCGCGGCGGTGCTATCCCGAACTCCCGCAGTTTGCGGCGGCCTTCGTCCGAGATGTCGTCGGTCGACCAGGCGGGGCTGAGCACCGTACGCACCAAGACCTCGCGTATGCCATGCTCGTGGAGCACCCGCTCGATGTCCATGGACATGGCTTCGACGGCCGGGCAGCCGGTGTAGGTCGGGGTCAGCTCGACCTCGACGCTGTCCGTGCCGCGGACGTGGACGGCGCGCAGGACACCGAGGTCGTCCAGGGTGAGGACGGGCAGTTCGGGGTCGAGCACGGAGCCTGCCAGCCTGCGCAGTTCCTCCTCCAGGGCGGTGGTCGTCACCATGACGCCCCCGGGTGGCTGCGGTGCAGGTGCTGCATCTCGGCGAGCATCCGCCCGAAGGACTCGGTGTGCAGGCCCTGGCGTCCGGCGCCGGCCGTCCAGGCCCCGGTCTGCGGGCCTTCGGGGACGGTCAGCGTGGCCCGGCGCAGTGTGGCTTCCACGGACTCCGTCCAGGCGGCCCGGAGGCCGTCCCAGTCGATGCCGACGCCGTCGAGCGGCTGGAACATCTCGCCGGTGAAGCGCCACAGCGCCTGGCACGCCCGGCTCATCCGCTCGTGACTCTCGGCCGTGCCGTCGCCGAGGCGCAGGGTCCACTGCTCGGCGTGGTCCTGGTGGTAGGCGACCTCTTTGACGGCCTTGGCGGCCAGGGGAGCGAACTCGCTGTCCCCGGATGCCAGTTGTGCGTAGAGAAGCCGCTGGTAGGTCGAGAAGTAGAGCTGCCGGGCGATGGTGTGCGCGAAGTCGCCGTTCGACTGCTCGACGAGCTGGAGGTTGCGGAAGGCGCGCTCCTCGCGGAGATACGCCACCTCGTCCTCGTCACCGGCCATGGACAGCAGGACCCGGGCCTGGCCGAGCAGGTCCAGGGCGATGTTGGCCAGGGCGACCTCCTCTTCGAGGACGGGCGCGTGGCCGGCCCACTCCCCCAGCCGGTGCGAGAGCACCAGGGCGTCGTCGCCGAGGGCCAGGGCGGCCGCGGTGTTCACGGTGAGCGTCACAGGTGCTTCACCCCTTCCGGGATCTCGTAGAAGGTCGGGTGCCGGTAGGGCTTGTCGGCGGACGGCTCGAAGAAGGGGTCCTTCTCGTCGGGCGAGGAGGCCGTGACGGCGGCGGACGGGACGACCCAGATCGACACGCCCTCGCCGCGGCGCGTGTACAGATCGCGGGCGTTGCGCAGCGCCAGTTCGGCGTCCGGGGCGTGCAGGCTGCCGGCGTGGGTGTGCGAGAGCCCGCGGCGCGAGCGCACGAAGACCTCCCACAGCGGCCAGTCGGTGTTCGTCATGCTCGGGTCGCTCCTGTCTCGCCGGTCGTGCTCGCGGAGCCGCCGGTCCCGCTCGTGTGCTTGCCGGCGTACGCCGCGGCCGCCTCCCGTACCCAGGCGCCCTCCTCGTGGGCTCGCCGGCGCTGGGTGATCCGCTGGTCGTTGCACGGGCCGTTGCCCTTGAGGACCTCCCAGAACTCCGTCCAGTCGATGGCGCCGAAGTCGTGGTGCCCCCGCTCCTCGTTCCACACGAGGTCAGGGTCGGGGAGGGTCAGGCCGAGGGACTCGGCCTGGGGGACGGCGATGTCGACGAAGCGCTGGCGCAGCTCGTCGTTCGAATGGCGCTTGATCTTCCACGCCATCGACTGGGCGGAGTGCGAGGACTCGTCGTCCGGCGGGCCGAACATCATCAGGGAGGGCCACCACCAGCGGTCGACCGCGTCCTGCGCCATCGCGTGCTGCTCGGGGGTGCCCTGGCTCAGGGCCAGCAGCAGTTCGTACCCCTGGCGCTGGTGGAAGGACTCCTCCTTGCACACGCGGACCATGGCGCGCGCGTACGGGCCGTACGAGCAGCGGCACAGGGGGACCTGGTTGGTGATCGCCGCGCCGTCCACGAGCCAGCCGATGGCGCCGACGTCCGCCCAGGTCAGCGTCGGGTAGTTGAAGATCGACGAGTACTTCTGGCGGCCGGAGTGCAGCTTGTCCAGCAGTTCGTCGCGGCCGACGCCGAGTGTCTCGGCCGCGCTGTACAGGTACAGCCCGTGTCCTGCCTCGTCCTGGACCTTCGCCATCAGGATCGCCTTGCGGCGCAGCGAGGGCGCGCGCGTGATCCAGTTGGCCTCGGGCTGCATGCCGATGATCTCGGAGTGGGCGTGCTGCGCGATCTGGCGGACCAGGGTGGAGCGGTAGGCATCGGGCATCCAGTCGCGGGGCTCGATGCGTTCGTCGGCCGCCACCGCGGCGTCGAAGACGACCTCGTACGCCGCTGTGCGCGCCGCCTCGTCGGCGGCTTCGTCCGCTTGTGTGCGGGCCGTGTGGTGCGCTGATGCTGTCGCCATGCGGTCCCCCTCGACCTCTCGCTCCCGACCGACCGATCGTTCGGTCCATTCGCAACAATGGTCGGTCGAGCGCCGTACGGTGTCAACCGCTGTGGATAACCTCATGCGCGCCGGCGTGGCGGTTGTGACCCGCGGGGCTGTGCCGAAGGTCCGGCTCTGAGTACGGTTCGCCTGCGAACGTCGTGCCGCGGTACGACGTGACGGTACGGTGCCCGCAGTCCGGCGGCCGGAAGTCGGATCCGGGATCGTGAATCGGGGCGGGATGGACGCGAGGGACGAGGGCTCTGAGCGGGAGCCGGGGTCGGTCGCGCCCGAGGGGGGCGCGCCCGGCGGTGTCACCGGCGGTACACCGCTGCCCGGCCCGCGGCCGGCCGGCGAGTCTGTGACCGGCGAGCGCCCCGCAGGCGATCCGCCGACCCGGGCGGAGGCTTCCCCGGAGTCCGGGGACGGGGCGCCCGAGACCACCGGGCCCGACGCGGGCGCACCCGAAGACGACGCATGCACGTCCGCGGAGTCCGGGAGCCCGGGATCCGGGGCTGCCGCTCCCGGGGAGTCCGAGCGGGGCGCGGGCGAGGTGGTGTTTCCCCAGGAGTCCGAGCTGGCCGAATCCGGGGCTGCCGCTCCCGGGAAGCCCGAGCTGGGCGAATCCGAGGCGGTGCTGTCCCGGGAGTCCGAACTGGGCGAATCCGAGGCCGTGCTGTCCCGGGAGTCCGAGCCGGGTGCTCCCTCCGTGGGCGCTCCTTCGGGCTTCGCCGGGGCCGGGGCCGGCGCGTCGGCCTTCCCCGAGAGTCCCGAAGCGGCCGGCTGTCCGGAAGACGGGGCTCCCATGGGCCTCGCGGCCCTGTCTCTGCGCCATCAGATCGCCGCCGCCCTCGCCCTGGCCGTCGTCGCCGTCGTCGCCTGTGCGCATCTCGGCATGGTCTTCCTGCACGTCGCGCCCTTGAACACGGTGACGAAGCAGCACGGCCGCGCGATCGACGACTGGATCTACCCCGAGTTCGAGCAGAACTGGAAGCTCTTCGCCCCCAACCCGTTGCAGCAGAACATCACGGTCCAGGTCCGCGCTCTGGCCCGCACGAAGGACGGCACCAGCCGCGAGACCGGCTGGTACGACCTGTCCGCGCTCGACGGCCTGGCCATCGACGGGAATCCGCTGCCGAGCCACACCCAGCAGAACGAACTGCGCCGTGCCTGGGACTTCTACGTCGGTACGCACGACGGCGAGAACCGCTCCGTGGGCCTGCGCGGCGACCTCTCGGAGCGCTATCTGCGCCGTATCGGCGTGCTGCGTCTCGACCGTGAGCATGCGGGCGGCGAGGGCGCTGTCGTCGAACGCGTCCAGTTCCGCTCCCTCACCACCGACGTGCCGCCTCCCCGGTGGAGCGGCGAGAAGGTGTCCGACCGGCCCGTCGTCCGTGAGCTGCCCTGGTGGGCCGTTCCCGGGAGCGACCGCGCGGACGGGCTGACGGAGGCGAGTGCCCGATGAACCGATTCGCTCCGACGATCGCGCGCGGCATCGCCCGGGTGACCGAGTCCGCCCTCGGCCCGTACCAGAGCGCCGTGATCCGCATCGGCTTCGCCGCCACCTGGCTGCTGTTCCTGCTGCGCGAGTACCCCCACCGTCAGGAGATGTACGGGCCCGACGCGCCCTGGAGCTGGGACCTCGCCCGGCAGCTCGTGGCGAGCAATCACGCCTTCACGGTCCTGCTGTGGTCCGACAGCCAGGTGTGGTTCGAGACGGTCTACGCCGTCGCCGTGCTCTCCGGCGCGCTGCTGCTGGTGGGATGGCGGACCCGCGCGGTGTCCGTGGTCTTCATGATCGGCGTGCTGTCCCTGCAGAACCGCAGCGTCTTCATCGGGGACGGCGGGGACAACGTCCTCCACCTGATGGCGATCTACCTGGTGTTCACCCGCTGCGCCCAGGTGTGGTCCCTCGACGCGCGGCGGCACCGTCTCGCCCGCGAGGCGTACGCGCGGGGCGAGTGGCCCGAGCCCGGCCGAGCGGGCCCCGTTCTGTGGGCGGGGCTCGGGATCGCGCTGGCGCTGGCGACGGGCGCGGGACGGATCGACGGGGGTGCCCTGGGCGGCTGGCTCACGGTCTTCTGGGGGCTGTGGGCGGTGCAGGGCCTGTGGTGGGCCGTCGGCCGCTTCGCCCGCACCGCGGAGCCGCGCATCCTGTTGGACGTCGTCGCCAACCTCGTCCACAACGCCGCTCTGATGATCATCATGGCCGAGGCGTGTCTGATCTACGCGACCGCGGGCTGGTACAAGATCCAGGGCTCGCGCTGGCAGGACGGCACCGCCGTCTACTACCCGCTCCACCTGGAGTCCTTCTCCCCGTGGCCGGCGCTGTCCGACCTGATGTCCACGCACGGGGTGATCGTCATGCTCGTGACGTACGGGACGGTCGCCGTGCAGGTCGCCTTCCCCTTCGCCCTGTTCAACCGGCGGGTCAAGAACGTGCTGCTGGCGGTCATGATGACCGAGCACGCCGTGATCGCCGTGGTCCTCGGGCTGCCGTTCTTCTCGCTCGCGATGATCGCCGCGGACGCCGTGTTCCTGCCCACGTCGTTCCTGCGGCGCCTGGGCGGACGGGCGGCACGCGCGCGTGACCGGCTGTTTCCCGGCAGGGGCCCTGCGGTGCCGGGGCCCCGGGAGCCCGAACCGGGCGTTCCGGAGGAGCCCGGGCACACGCACGTAGGCTTCACCGCATGAACGACCCGGTACGTGTCTGGCGCCAGCTCCGCGACGATTCCGTCCTGCTCGACGGCTTCCACGCCCTCAAGCACGCGGTGCGCTTCGGAGCGCGTGTCCCGGTCGCCGTCACGACCGACCGGCCGGCGGTCCTCGAACTGGCCGGCGAACTCGCCCCCGACGTACGTGCCGCTCTCGACGGGCTGCTGACCGAGATCCCGGAGACGGCGTTCACAGCCCTCGTGGCGCGACCGCATCCCACCTCGGTGGCGGCGCTCGCCGTACGGCCCTCCCGTGCCGCCAACCTGGAGAGGCTGGCCGGCACGCCGCGCACCGCGCCCGTGGTCGTCCTCGACAATCCGCGCAACCTCGGCAACGCGGGAGCGGTGATCCGGCTCGCGGCTGGCTTCGGCGCGACCGGGGTGGTCACGACGGGCACGCTCGACCCCTGGCATCCCACGGTCGTACGCGGCGGGGCCGGCCTGCACTTCGCGACCGCCGTGGAGCGGCTGGCGGTGGACGAACTGCCGGCAGGCCCGTTGTTCGCGCTCGACCCCGAGGGCGAGGACATCCGGGGGACGAAGCTTCCCGACGACGCCCTGCTCGCCTTCGGCTCGGAGCGCAGCGGGCTGTCCGCCGAACTGCGCTCCCGGGCCGACCACCTGGTCTCGCTGCCGATGCGCCCCCAGGTCTCCAGCTACAACCTCGCGACCAGTGTGGCCATGACGTTGTTCCACTGGAGCGCCACCGGGGACGCACCGGCGTAGACGCCCGAAGGCGTCGTGGCTCACGCCTCCCGGCGTACCTCGACCACCCGGAAGCGGTTCGCCACGAACGCCCCGTCGCACAGCGCCGCGTTGGCCGCGGCGTTGCCGCCCGAGCCGTGGAAGTCCGAGAACGCGGCCGTCTGGTTGACGTAGACCCCGCCTGTGAGGTTCAGGGAGAGCTGGGCGCACTCCTCCAGGCAGGCCTCCTGCACCTCGCGCTCGAACGCCTCGTCGGTGGTGTACGCGCCGACGGTCATCGCGCCCTTGTCCCGGGTGGTGCGCCGCAGAAGCTCCACGGCCTCGGCGGCCGAGTCGACCGCGACGGCGAAGGAGACCGGCCCGAAGCACTCGCTCAGGTAGGCGGCCTCGTCGTCGCTCCCGGCGTTCTCCCAGTACTTGCGCGCGCCGTCCAGCTTCACGATCAGCGGTGAGCGCACGACGGCACCGGGGAACTCGGGGTTGTCGATCTGCCGTGAGGGCAGGGCCACTTCCCCGAGTCCGGCGGCGGCCTCCAGCCGGGCCTTCACGTCCGGGTTCACGATGGCGCCGAGCAGCGCGTTCGCGCGGGCGTCGTCGCCGAGGAGTCCGCCGACCGACTTCGCGAGATCGGCCACCACCTCGTCGTAGGACTTGTGGCCCTCGTCCGTGGAGATGCCCTCGCGCGGGATCAGCAGGTTCTGCGGGGTGGTGCACATCTGACCGCTGTAGAGCGACAGGGAGAACGCCAGGTTGGACAGCATCCCCTTGTAGTCGGCGGCCGACTCCACGATCACCGTGTTGACGCCGGCCTTCTCCGTGTAGACCTGCGCCTGGCGGGCGTTGGCCTCCAGCCAGTCGCCGAAGGCGGTGGAGCCCGTGTAGTCGATGATGCGGATCTCGGGGCGGGTGGCCAGGGTCTTCGCGATGCCCTCGCCGGGACGCTCGGCGGCCAGCGCCACCAGGTTCGCGTCGAAGCCGGCCTCGGCCAGCACCTCGCGGGCGACCTGCACGGTCAGCGCGAGGGGCAGCACCGCGCGCGGGTGGGGCTTCACCAGGACCGCGTTGCCCGTGGCCAGCGAGGCGAACAGGCCCGGATAGCCGTTCCACGTCGGGAAGGTGTTGCAGCCGATCATCAGCGCGATGCCGCGCGGGACGGGCGTGAACTGCTTGGTGAGCGCGAGGGGATCACGCTTGCCCTGGGGCTTGCTCCACTCCGCGGTGCCGGGGGTGCGGACCTGCTCCGCATAGGCGTAGGCCACCGCCTCCAGACCGCGGTCCTGCGCGTGCGGGCCGCCCGCCTGGAACGCCATCATGAAGGCCTGGCCGCTGGTGTGCATGACCGCGTGCGCGAACTCGTGGGTGCGGTCGCTGATCCGCTTGAGGATCTCCAGACAGACCACCGCGCGCATCTCGGCGCCCGCGTCGCGCCAGGCGCGCTGCCCCGCGCGCATGGCGGGAAGCAGCGTGTCGATGTCTGTGTGCGGGTACGTGACGCCCAGCTCGATGCCGTACGGCGACACCTCGCCCCCGACCCAGTCGTCCGTGCCGGGCTGGCCCAGGTCGAGGCGGTTGCCCAGGAGGGCGTCGAAGGCGGCTTTGCCCTCGGCCATGCCCAGGCTGCCGTGCTCGCCGTACGCCTTGGGGTGCTCGGGATGCGGGGACCAGTACGCGCGCGTGCGGATTGTTTCCAGCGCCTGATCCAGGGTGGGCCGGTGCTGGGAGATCAACTGGTGCGCGGTGAGTTCGGCGGCCATCAAGGACCAACTCCTCGTCTCAAGAGCTCCTCGTCGAGCTCGCGAGCTGGGCAGGAAGGGACAGTCAGAGTTAGAGTAACCGAACGATCGGTCGGGACAAGGGGGTCCGCCGCATCTGTGGACAACGCCGTGCGGGAGGATCGCGCACATGACAGCACTCGACCTCAGCAGCCCCGTGGCAGTCGTCGGCACCGGCACCATGGGCCAGGGCATCGCCCAGGTCGCGCTGGTGGCGGGCCACCCCGTGCGGCTCTACGACGCCGCTCCCGGACGTGCCGCGGCCGCCGCCGAAGCGATCGGCGCCCGGCTCGACCGGCTCGTCGCGAAGGACCGGCTCGCCGGCGCCGACAGGGACGCCGCGCGCGCCCGGCTCCAGCCGGCCTCGGATCTCACCGACCTCGCGGACTGCGTGCTCGTCGTCGAGGCGGTGCTCGAAGAACTCGACGTCAAGCAGCGGCTGTTCGGCGAGCTCGAGGACATCGTCGGGGACGACTGCCTGCTGGCCACCAACACCTCCTCGCTGTCCGTCACGGCCATCGGCGGCGCGCTGCGAAATCCGGGCCGGCTCGTCGGGCTGCACTTCTTCAACCCGGCGCCGCTGCTGCCGCTCGTGGAGGTCGTCTCCGGGTTCGCGACCGACGTCACGTCGGCCACGCGCGCGTACGAGACGGCCCGCGCCTGGGGCAAGACGCCCGTCGCCTGCGCGGACACGCCCGGTTTCATCGTCAACCGCATCGCGCGGCCCTTCTACGCCGAGGCCTTCGCGGTCCACGAGTCCCAGGCGGCCGACCCCGCCACCATCGACGCGGTCCTGCGCGAGTCCGGCGGTTTCCGGATGGGCGCCTTCGAACTCACCGACCTGATCGGCCAGGACGTCAACGAGTCCGTCACGCACTCCGTGTGGCGGTCCTTCTTCCAGGACGTGCGCTTCACGCCCTCGCTCGCCCAGCGACGACTCGTCGAGGCGGGCCGCTTCGGCCGCAAGACGGGCCACGGCTGGTACGACTACGGGGACGGCGCCGAACCCTCCGAGCCGCACACGGCGGAGAAGGCGCAGCCGCCCGCGTACGTCGTCGCCGAGGGCGACCTGGGCCCGGCCGCCGACGTTCTCGCCCTGATCCGTGAGGCGGGCATCCAGGTCCGGGAGGACGAGGAGGACCACGGCACGCGCCTGGTGCTGCCGAGCGGCGGCCAGCTCGTCCTCGTCGACGGCCAGACCTCGGTCGAGTTCCGCGACGTCGTCTACTTCGACCTCGCGCTCGACTACCGCAAGGCCACCCGGATCGCCCTGTCGGCGTCCCAGGACACCGCTCCCCAGACGCTCTCCGAGGCCATCGGTCTCTTCCAGGCGCTGGGTAAGGACGTCAGTGTGATCGGGGACTGCCCCGGCATGATCGTCGCCCGCACGGTGGCCCGGATCGTCGACCTCGCGTACGACGCGGTGGCCAAGGGCGTGGCCACCGAGGAGGACATCGACACCGCGATGCGCCTCGGCGTCAACTACCCCCTCGGCCCCTTCGAGTGGAGCCGCAGGCTCGGTGTGAACTGGTCGTACGACGTCCTGGACGAACTACACGTGCGCGATCCCTCCGGCCGCTACGCCCCGTCGCTCGCGCTCTACCGCCACGCGTACGCCAACGAGAAGCGGGAGGGCACCCAGTGACCACCGCCAAACGGGACACGTACACGCCCGAGACGCTGCTCTCCGTCGCCGTCCAGGTCTTCAACGAACGCGGCTACGACGGCACCTCCATGGAGCACCTCTCCAAGGCGGCCGGCATCTCCAAGTCGTCGATATACCACCATGTCTCGGGCAAGGAGGAGCTGCTGCGGCGCGCGGTGAGCCGGGCGCTGGACGGCCTCTTCGAGATCCTCGACGAGGAGCACGCGCGCGTGGGACGTGCCGTGCAGCGACTGGAGTACGTGGTGCGGCGCATGGTCGAGGTGCTCACCTCGGAGCTGCCCTACGTGACGCTGCTCCTGCGGGTGCGCGGCAACACGGACACCGAGCGGTGGGCCCTGGAACGGCGCCGCGACTTCGACCACAGGGTCGCCGAGCTCCTGAAGGCAGCGGCCGCCGACGGGGACGTACGCGGCGACGTGGAGGTCCGGCTCGCGACCCGGCTGGTCTTCGGAATGATCAACTCGCTCGTGGAGTGGTACCGCCCCGACGCACGGGGCATGGCCGCGCAGGAAGTGGCCGACGCCGTGGTGGTGCTGGTCTTCGGAGGGCTCCGGCAGGAGCCCTGAGGGCCCAGGAGGGCCGGTGGCGTCAGGCCTCCGGCTCCAGGTCCTCCTCCTCGAAGACCAGCAGTGTCCTGCTGCTGAGCACCTCCGGGATGGCCTGGAGCCGGGTGAGCACCAGTTCGCGCAGCGCCCGGTTGTCCGGCGTGTGCACCAGCAGAAGCACGTCGAAGTCGCCGCCCACCAGGGCGATGTGCGAGGCCCCGGGCAGCACCCTCAGCCGCTCCCGCACCGTGCGCCAGGAGTTCTGCACGATCTTGAGGGTGATGTACGCCGAGGTGCCCTGTCCCGCGCGTTCGTGGTCGACGCGCGCCCCGAAGCCGCGGATCACACCGTCCTCGATGAGCCGGTTGATCCGCGCGTAGGCGTTTGCCCGCGAGACATGGACCCGCTCGGCCACGGAACGTATGGAGGCACGGCCGTCCGCCTGCAGCATGTGCAGGATGTCCTGGTCGATCGCGTCGAGCGGACGGGCGGGCGGCACGGGCGGCACGGAGGGTCCGGCCTCCGGCGGCTCGGCCATTTGTTCAGGTGCCATGTCCCCCCGCCTCCCTACCATGGACGTACTGCATCCATCTCAGGCTGCGCAGAACCGTTTGTCCACAGCCTGGCGGCGCCTGTAGCCAAAATGTGCCGACGACCGAACAATCGGTAGGTGAGGCGCATCACACCCGTGACGCGCCTGAAGCCGCTCCCACGAGGAGGTGCCGTCATGACGGTCATGGAGCAGCGAGGGGCCTACCGGCCCACGCCGCCGCCCGCCTGGCAGCCCCGCACCGACCCCGCGCCGTTGCTGCCCGACGCGCTGCCCCACCGCGTCCTCGGCACCGACGCGGCCGCCAAGGTCGATCCGGCCCTGCTGCGCCGCCTGCACACGGAACTGGTGCGTGGCCGCCGGTACAACGTCCAGGCCACCGCGCTCACCAAGCAGGGCCGTCTCGCCGTGTACCCGTCCAGCACCGGACAGGAGGCCTGCGAGGTCGCCGCCGCGCTCGTGCTGGAGGAGCGCGACTGGCTCTTCCCCAGCTACCGCGACACCCTCGCCGCCGTCGCCCGCGGCCTCGACCCCGTCCAGGCACTCACCCTCCTGCGCGGCGACTGGCACACTGGCTACGACCCGCACGAGCACCGGGTCGCGCCCCTGTCCACCCCCCTGGCGACCCAGCTCCCGCACGCCGTGGGCCTCGCGCACGCCGCCCGCCTCAAGGGCGACGACGTGGTCGCGCTCGCCCTGGTCGGTGACGGCGGCACCAGCGAGGGCGACTTCCACGAAGCGCTGAACTTCGCCGCGGTGTGGCAGGCGCCCGTCGTCTTCCTCGTGCAGAACAACGGCTTCGCCATCTCCGTCCCGCTCGCCAAGCAGACCGCCGCCCCGTCGCTGGCCCACAAGGCCGTCGGCTACGGGATGCCGGGCCGTCTGGTCGACGGCAACGACGCGGTGGCCGTGCACCAGGTCCTGAGCGAGGCCATCGCCCACGCGCGCGCGGGCGGCGGTCCCACCCTCGTCGAGGCCGTGACGTACCGCATCGACGCGCACACCAACGCCGACGACGCCACCCGCTACCGGGGGGACTCCGAGGTCGAGACCTGGCGCGGCCACGACCCCATCGTGCTTCTGGAGCGCGAGCTGACCGAGCGCGGTCTGCTCGACGAGGCAGCTCTCCAGGAGGTGCGCGACGGCGCCGAGGCGATGGCCGCGGACCTGCGTGAGCGCATGAACCAGGACCCGGTGCTCGACCCCATGGATCTGTTCGCCCATGTGTACGCACAACCCACTCCTCAACTGCTTGAGCAGGAGAGCCAGCTGAGAGCGGAGCTGGACGCCGAGGCGGACGGCACGCTCGGAGCGGGCCCGCACGGCCCGGAAGGAGCCGGGCGATGACCACGGTTGCCCTCAAACCGGCCACCATGGCGCAGGCGCTCGGGCGCGCCCTGCGCGACGCCATGGCCGCCGACCCGGCCGTCCATGTCCTGGGCGAGGACGTCGGCACCCTCGGCGGCGTCTTCCGGGTCACCGACGGGCTCGCCAAGGAGTTCGGCGACGACCGCTGCACGGACACCCCGCTCGCCGAGGCGGGCATCCTCGGCGCGGCGGTCGGCATGGCCATGTACGGCCTGCGGCCGGTCGTGGAGATGCAGTTCGACGCGTTCGCCTACCCGGCGTTCGAGCAGCTGATCTCGCACGTGGCGAAGATGCGCAACCGCACACGGGGCGCCATGCCCCTGCCCATCACGATCCGCGTCCCCTACGGCGGCGGCATCGGCGGCGTCGAGCACCACAGCGACTCGTCCGAGGCGTACTACATGGCGACCCCGGGCCTGCACGTCGTCATGCCCGCGACCGTGTCCGACGCCTACGGACTGCTGCGGGAGGCCATCGCCTCGGACGACCCGGTGGTCTTCCTGGAGCCCAAGAGGCTGTACTGGTCGAAGGATTCGTGGAACCCGGACGAGCCGCCGGCCGTTGAGCCGATAGGCCGCGCGGTGGTGCGGCGCTCGGGCCGGAGCGCCACGCTGATCACCTACGGGCCGTCCGTGCCCGTCTGCCTCGAAGCCGCCGAGGCGGCCCGGGCCGAGGGCTGGGACCTCGAAGTCGTCGACCTGCGCTCGCTGGTGCCGTTCGACGACGAGACGGTCGCGGCATCGGTGCGGCGGACCGGACGAGCGGTCGTCGTGCACGAGTCGGGCGGGTTCGGAGGACCGGGCGGGGAGATCGCGGCCCGCGTCACGGAGCGCTGCTTCCACCACCTGGAGGCGCCGGTGCTGCGCGTCGCCGGGTTCGACATCCCGTATCCGCCGCCGATGCTGGAGCGGCACCACCTGCCCGGCGTCGACCGGATCCTGGACGCCGTGGGACGTCTGCAATGGGAGGCGCAGAGCTGATGGCACAGGTGCTGGAGTTCAAGCTCCCCGACCTCGGGGAGGGCCTCACCGAGGCGGAGATCGTCCGCTGGCTGGTGGAGGTCGGTGACGTCGTCGCCGTCGACCAACTCGTCGTCGAGGTCGAGACGGCCAAGGCGATGGTCGAGGTCCCCTGCCCCTACGGCGGTGTGGTCACCGCCCGCTTCGGCGAGGAGGGCACGGAACTGCCCGTGGGGGCACCGCTGCTGACCGTCGCCGTGGGTGCCCCTGCCGAGGACGGCGGGACCGGCGAGAACGAGCGGAGCGACGAGGGCTCCGGGAACGTGCTGGTGGGATACGGCACGGGAGCGCCCCCGGCGCGGCGCCGGAGGGTGCGCCCCTCCGGCGCCGCCACCGGAGGACCGGCCGGGGTACCGTCCCCGGCGGGCACGGGTGCCTCGCCCGCCCGGCCCGCGCAGGGCCGCCCCGAACCCGTCGCCGCCGTACCGCCGGACCCGGCGGGCATGGCGCGGACCGCTCACAACGGCGTCACCCCCTCGCGGGGCGACGGCCCGGTGCCGGTCATCTCGCCCCTCGTGCGACGGCTCGCCCGGGAGAACGGCGTGGACCTGAGGGAGCTGGAGGGCTCCGGTCCCGAGGGACTCATCCTGCGGGCGGACGTCGAGTACGCGCTGCGCGCGGCGGCCACCGGACGGCTGCGGTCGTCCGCCACGCCGGAGTCGCGCCCTGCGGCGGCCGGACCCGGTGCTCCCGTCACGGAGCCCGCGTACGAGGGCCTGCCCGGCCAGATGACCTCCTACGCGGACATCGTGTCGGTGGTGCCCGGTGGGTCCGGCGTTTCCCGGGGCACGTCCCCGGAGGGTGTCCGGGTGCCCCTCCGGGGTGTCCGCGGTGCCGTCGCCGACAAGCTCTCGCGCAGCCGGCGCGAGATCCCGGACGCGACCTGCTGGGTGGACGCCGATGCGACGGAGCTCATGCAGGCGCGCAGGGCGATGAACGCGGCCGGCGGCCCGAAGATCTCCCTGCTGGCACTGCTGGCCCGGATCTGCACCGCGGCGCTGGCCCGTTTCCCCGAGCTCAACTCGACGGTCGACATGGACGCCCGCGAGATCGTCCGGCTCGGCCAGGTGCACCTGGGCTTCGCGGCCCAGACCGAGCGCGGGCTCGTCGTCCCCGTGGTGCGGGACGCGCACGCACGGGACGCGGAAGGGCTGAGCGCGGAGTTCGGCCGGCTGACCGAGGCGGCCCGGACCGGGACGCTGACGCCCGCGGACCTCACGGGCGGCACCTTCACGCTGAACAACTACGGCGTGTTCGGTGTCGACGGCTCCACGCCGATCATCAACCACCCCGAGGCGGCCATGCTCGGCGTCGGCCGCATCATCCCCAAGCCCTGGGTCCACCAGGGCGAGCTGGCGGTGCGTCAGGTCGTCCAGCTCTCGCTCTCCTTCGACCACCGGGTCTGCGACGGCGGTACGGCGGGCGGCTTCCTGCGGTATGTGGCGGACTGCGTGGAGCAACCGGCGGTGCTGCTGCGGACTCTGTAGGACACGCGGCCCGGCCGGCCCGGTACCTGCGCCGTGCCCCGGGGGTGGCGCCGATTCCTCGGACGCCCATACTCGGGGCATGACCGCGTACGAGCCCGAGGGCGCGACCGGGCGACCCGGCGGCGCCGACCAGGGAGGCACCCCCGGTGCCGATGCCGGGTACGACGCCGTCGTGCTCGCGGGCGGTGCCGCCCGGCGGCTCGGCGGCGAGGACAAGCCCGGCGTGCGCGTGGGGGGCCGGACCCTGCTGGACAGGGTCCTGGCCGCGTGTGCCGATGCCACGCGCACGGTGGTCGTGGCCCGGCCCAGGCCCACGGCGCGTCCCGTGGAGTGGGCCCGCGAGGACCCGCCGGGCGGGGGACCGCTCGCCGCGCTGGACGCCGGGCTGCGTCACACCAGGGCGCCGTACGTTCTCGTGCTCTCCGCCGACCTGCCGTTCCTGGAGGAGAAGACGGTCCGGCGCCTGCTGGACACCCTTCGCGCCGGCACCCCACACGAGATCCCGGGGACTTCCGGCCCGGCCCGGGACGGGCATGCCGACCGCATCGAGGGGCCCGGCGCCCGTCACGACGGGCAGGGCACCCGCGCCGACGGGCTTGACACCTGTCACGACGGACCCGGCACCCGGGCCGATGGGTCCGGCACCCGTGCCGAGGTCCCCGCCGCCCGTCACGACGACCCCAGCCGTCGAGCCGACGGCCCCGGCACCCGTTTGGACGGTGTTCTTCTCACCGACCCCGACGGGCGGGATCAGCCCCTCGTGGCTGTCTACCGCGCCGACGCGCTGCGCCGCGAGCTGGGTGTGCTCGCCGCCGAGCACGGGAGCCTCTCCGGGCTGCCGCTCCGACGGCTCGTCGCCGCCCTCGACCTCACCCGCATCACCGACCCCGTCGCGTCCTTCGACTGCGACACCTGGGACGACATCGCCGCCGCTCGAGCGCGCATCAGGGAGCATGGGCACGTGCTGGATGAATGGATTTCCGCAGTCAAGGACGAACTGGGCATCGACCTGGACGTCGACATCGGCGTGCTGCTCGACCTGGCCCGCGACGCCGCGCACGGCGTCGCCAGGCCGGCCGCGCCGCTGACCACGTTCCTCGTCGGATACGCGGCCGCGCGGGCGGGCGGAGGACCGGAAGCGGTCGCCGAAGCCTCCCGCAAGGCCGCCGCGCTCGCGCTGCGCTGGGCCGACGAGGACACTCCCGACGCCCGGCCGGACAACGGGTCGTCCGCCGCCCCGCCCACGCCCGCCACCGAGCCGGACGCCGGATGACCGCCGCCCGCTCCACCCGGGACAGCCAGGACGGCCAGGACACCGACGACACCGACGACTTCGATGTCGAGGAGGCGCTCGCCCTGGTCAAAGGCGCGGGTGCCCGCCCGTCCGGCGAGCCCGGACGAGCGGAGCGTGCCGTCCCCGGCCCCCAGGGAACCGACCCGGCAGCGGTCGCCTCGCCCGGCGCCCAGAACAGCGGCGAGGGCAAGCACACCCGTCACCGGTCCACCCCGTGGACGGAGGCACGGGCCCTCGCCGAGCGGGCCGCGCGTTCCCTGTCCCGCCGTACCCCCGTCTCGGTCCCCCTCGACGACTCCCTCGGCCTCGTCCTCGCCGCCCCCTTGACCGCGCTCACCGACCTTCCCTCCTTCGACACCTCCGCCATGGACGGCTGGGCGGTCGCCGGACCCGGGCCCTGGGAGGTGCGGGAGGACGGCGTACTCGCCGGGCACGCGGAACCGGAGCGGCTCAGCGACGGCGAGGCGGTCCGGATCGCCACCGGGGCGCGGGTCCCGCGGGACGCGACCGCCGTCCTGCGCAGCGAGCACGGGCGCCTCGACGGCAAGGGCCGGCTGCACGCGGGCGTCGGGCAGGAGCAGGGTTCCGCCCGGTCCCGGGGAATCCTGGCGCTCGCTCACGGGCAGGACATCCGCCCGCGCGGCCAGGAGTGCCGCAGCGGTGACCAATTGCTGCCGCTCGGAGCCCTGGTAACCCCCGCCGTACTGGGCCTCGCGGCGGCCGCCGGGTACGACACACTCGCCGTCGTCCCCCGCCCGCGCGCCGAAGTTCTCATCCTCGGCGATGAGCTGCTCACCGAGGGACTTCCCAGGGAAGGGCTCATCCGGGACGCGCTCGGCCCCATGCTGCCGCCGTGGCTGCGGGCCCTGGGCGCCGAGGTCGTCGCGGTGCGCCGGATCGGCGACGACGCCAAGGCGCTGCACAAAGCGATCACCGGCTCCCGGGCCGATCTGATCGTCACCACCGGCGGCACCGCCGCCGGCCCCGTCGACCATGTCCACCCCACCTTGCGCCGGATCGGCGCCGAGCTGCTGGTGGACGGCGTCAAGGTGCGGCCGGGGCATCCGATGCTGCTGGCCCGTCTCCAGGAGAACCAGCACCTCGTCGGGCTGCCCGGCAACCCCCTCGCGGCCGTCTCCGGACTGCTCACGCTCGCCGAGCCGATGCTGCGCACGCTGGCCGGACGCATGGCCCCGGAGCCGTACACCTTGCCCCTCGGGGACGCCGTGCAGGGGCATCCGTACGACACCCGGCTCATCCCCGTCTCGCTGCGCGGCGAGCGGGCCGCGCCGCTGCACTACAACGGCCCGGCGATGCTGCGGGGCATCGCCGCCGCCGACGCGCTCGCGGTCGTACCGCCGGGTGGTGCGCGCGCCGGGCAGGAGCTGGAACTCATCGATCTGCCATGGGCCGTCGCGGGGATCGACGCGTGCTTCGTCTGAGCAGGTCCGAGGGCATGACCGGCATGGACCCGAGCGGGGAGTGTTTCACGTGAAACTTCCGGGCGACGACACGATCGCCCGCCAGGCGGACGAACATCTGATGACTCACCAGGTGAAACTGCCGCAGAAGGTAGTGCAGCGTCCGATTCGGCAGGTGGCGAAGCGGCTGTCGATGGCGCTGCTGCTGCTTGTGTTCACCGCGCTCATCGTCTGGTTCGACCGCGGTGGCTACACCGACAACTCCGACGGCAGCGTCGACCTGCTCGACGCCTTCTACTACGCGACGGTCACCCTCTCCACCACCGGATACGGCGACATCACCCCGACCAGTGACGTCGCCCGGCTCATCAACATCCTGGTCATCACGCCCCTGCGGGTGCTGTTCCTGATCATCCTGGTCGGCACCACGCTGGAGGTCCTCACGGAACGCACCCGGGAGGAGTGGCGATTGAACCGCTGGAGGGCGACCTTGAGGGATCACACCGTCGTTGTCGGCTTCGGGACCAAGGGACGGTCGGCCGTCGAGACTGTCTGCGCGACCGGGCTCAAGAAGGAGCAGGTCGTGGTCGTCGACCCGAGTTCCCGGGTGGTCGACGCGGCGACGGCCGAGGGGTACGCGGGAGTGATCGGGGACGCCACGCGCAGCGATGTGCTGATGCGCGCCGAGCTCCACAAGGCGCGGCAGATCATCGTCGCCACCCAGCGGGACGACACCGCGGTCCTGGTCACCCTGACCGCGCGGCAGCTCAATCGCGGGGCGAAGATCGTCGCCGCCGTCCGCGAGGAGGAGAACGCCCCGCTGCTCAGGCAGTCGGGCGCCGACGCGGTCATCACCAGCGCCAGCGCGGCCGGCCGACTGCTCGGCCTCTCCGTGCTCAGCCCCGCCGCGGGCATGGTGATGGAGGACCTGATCCATCAGGGCAGCGGGCTCGACATCGTGGATCGGCCCGTCACAAAGGCCGAGGTCGGCATGAGTGCCCGGGACACCAGCGACCTCGTGGTCAGCGTCGTGCGGGGGCATCGCGTGCTCGGATACGACGAACCGGACGTCGGCACCCTGCAGTTGACGGACCGGCTGATCACGATCGTCCGGGTCACCCCGAGCACCCGGACGACGCCGGACATCCGGCACCTGCCGTAGGAACAGGCGACACCGTGCAGGAGTAGCGTCCACCTCATGTACGCGATCACGATTCCCGAAC
This sequence comes from Streptomyces sp. NBC_00659, assembly GCF_036226925.1. Classification (NCBI taxonomy): domain Bacteria; kingdom Bacillati; phylum Actinomycetota; class Actinomycetes; order Kitasatosporales; family Streptomycetaceae; genus Streptomyces; species Streptomyces sp. NBC_00659. The sequence goes on from NZ_CP109031.1 coordinate 4,992,138, forward strand.
CTGGTGGGCCCGAGGCGCTGGTGTGGGACGAGGTTCCCGATCCGGTGCCGGCCGAGGGCGAAGTGCTGGTCGAGGTGGTGGCCAGCGCCGTCAACCGCGCCGATCTGCTGCAGCGGCAGGGTCTGTACAACCCGCCGCCCGGAGCCTCCCCCTACCCCGGACTCGAATGCTCCGGGCGTATCGCCGCGGTCGGTCCGGGCGTCCTCGGCTGGTCGGTCGGCGACGAGGTGTGCGCGCTGCTCGCGGGCGGCGGATACGCCCAGAAGGTCGCCGTCCCCGCCGGACAGCTGCTCCCCGTTCCCGCGGGCCTGGACGTCCTGCAGGCGGCGGCGCTGCCCGAGGTGACGTGCACGGTCTGGTCGAACGTCTTCATGGTCGCCCATCTGCGCCCTGGCGAGACCCTGCTCGTGCACGGCGGCTCCAGCGGCATCGGCACCATGGCGATCCAGCTCGCGAAGGCCGTCGGTGCGAAGGTCGCGGTCACGGCGGGCACCAAGGAGAAGCTCGATTTCTGCGCGGAGCTGGGTGCGGACATCCTGATCAACTACCGCGAGCAGGACTTCGTCGAGGAGATCGAGCGGGCCACCTCGGGGGCGGGTGCCGACGTCATTCTCGACAACATGGGGGCCAAGTACCTCGACCGGAACGTGCGCGCGCTCGCCGTCAACGGACGGCTCGCCATCATCGGCATGCAGGGCGGCATCAAGGCGGAGCTGAACATCGCCGCGCTCCTGAACAAGCGCGCTGCCGTCAGCGCCACCTCGCTGCGGGCCCGGCCGCTCAGCGAGAAGGCGGCGATCGTGGCGGCCGTGCGGGAACACGTGTGGCCGCTGATCGACTCCGGTCATGTCCGTCCTGTCGTCGACCGTGAGCTGTCCATGAGCGACGCGGCGGGTGCGCACCGGGTGCTGGAGGAGAGCAGCCACATCGGAAAGGTGCTGCTCGTCGCCTCCTAGCGGCCGACCCGGCTGCGGTGGCCGATCCGTCCCCCGGGGGTGGCTCAGCCACCGCACGTCGGCGCTTCCTGTGGGGGCCACCGCACATCGCAGCTTCCTGTGGGGTGGCTCGGCCGCGGCACGTCGGCGCTTCCTGGGGGTGGGTTCAGCCGCGGCGTACCCGCAGGCCCAGGAAGGCCAGGGCCAGGCCCAGACCGACGAGGATCAGGCCGCTGCCCAGCGGCAGGAGCGCCAGGTCGCCGCCGGGCGTGGAGCCGGGGCCCACGACGCTCTGCTGGACGGGGGCCGCGGTGTCGCGTGAGGGGTCGGGAGCTTCGGTCGGTTCCGTGATCCCGGTGTCCGCGGCGGGGGCCGTGTCCTGGAGGGCCGGGGTGTCCTGGCTGCCGGGGTCCTCGCTGTCCTGGCCGTCCGGCTCCGTGCGGCCGGGACGTTCACGTCCCTCCCCCGCGTAGCTGCCCGCACGGGACGGGTCCGCCGTAGGGGTGGGGCGGGCCGGGTCGGAGGCCGTGGGGCCGGCCGCGTCCGAGGCGCTGGGCCCGTGCGCGGACGTGCCGGGCGGGTTGGACCGTCCGGGGGACGGAAGCGGTGAGCCGGCTCCCGAGGTGGACGGGGCGGGCGTGGTGGTCCCTCCCGAGGAGGGAGTGGAGGCGGTGGGCGAACCGGGCGGGCTGGGGCTCTGGGCGGGCGGAGCCGGTGAGGCGGTGGCTCGGGCGGACGGAACCCATGAGGCGGTGTACGAGAAGCCTCCGGAGCGGGCCGGGGCGGGGGGAGCGAGGGCGCCCGGGCCCGTCGGCGCGGCGTTCGCGAGCGGGACGGGGCCGTTCAGCAGGGCGGCCGCGAGGAGCCCGGCCGTGGGCAGGGTGCGCAGCCATGGAGTCACGTCGGTGACCCCCTCCCGGAACGGTTCGCCAAGACGGGTGCCGTGATCGACGCAACCAGCCTCACATGACGTCGTGATCCCGGCATCTCGACCGAAAGTGGCGTCATTCGCGCACTTCAGAGGCTGTGGAACCCCTTCCTGTCGCGAACTGGGCCGACGGAGGTGGTGGATCACCGTGTACGGGGGGCACCACCGTGATGGAGTACGTGGGTGCGAGAGAATGGCGGCATGGAGATGCCGAGGAACGAACGGTCGCCGGAGAACCCTCAGATCCTGGTCGTGGGCCAGGACGGAATGGCTCTCGGCGGCGCCGGGGACGAGGACTCCCGCGAGATCCCGGTGACGGAGATGGTGGAACAGCCGGCCAAGGTGATGCGCATCGGCAGCATGATCAAGCAGCTGCTGGAGGAAGTGCGCGCCGCACCCCTGGACGAGGCCAGCAGGGTCCGCCTCAAGGAGATCCACGCGAGTTCCGTCAAGGAACTGGAGGACGGTCTCGCTCCGGAGCTGGTGGAGGAGCTGGAGCGGCTCTCGTTGCCCTTCACGGACGAGGGGACTCCCAGCGACGCCGAACTGCGGATCGCGCAGGCCCAGTTGGTGGGCTGGCTGGAAGGGCTCTTCCACGGGATCCAGACGACCCTGTTCGCCCAGCAGATGGCGGCCAGGGCGCAGCTGGAGCAGATGCGCCGGGCCCTTCCGCCGGGTGTCGGCGGTCTGGAGGGCGACGAGGACCTCCGTACGGGAGGCCGTTCGGGCGGACCGTACCTGTAACCACGCGAGGTCGGGCCACCGCTGACCACGCGGGGTCGGGCCGCCTCCGTCACCCCGGTGACGCGCGGTCACCCCGACGGGAAGGGGCCCGGCACTCAGGTGCCGGGCCCCTTCCCGTCGTCCGCGGCCGGAGCGTCCGCGGTCACTCCTGTCGTGGAGCGTCCCCGGTGTCGTGGAGCGTCCGAGGATGCTAGGAGGGGTCGCCCGAGGACACCTTGATCTCGATCTTGGGCATGTTCTTGGGGTCGACGTCGTCACCGGCGGAGGGGAACTGGTCCATGACCGTGTCCTCGCCGTACGTGTTCTCGTCCACGCGCGTGACCTTCATCTGCCAGCCGGCGGCCTGGAAGCAGGACTTCACCGAGCTCAGGTTCTTGAAGCGGAAGTTGGGGACCTCGATCTTCTTCGGGTCGTTGTACGACTCCGTCGGGTCCGTGCACTTCTCGGTGTCGATCTTCTTCGACGTGTCCGGACCCTTGTGCCCCGCGACCGCGGTGGGCGACGAGCCGGCGGTGCTGTCGCCGCCGCCCTTGTTGTCGTCGCCGGTCCCGCCGTTCAGGACCAGCGCCGTGATCAGGCCGCCGACCGCCATGAGCGAGACCAGGACCGAGCCGATCACGACCGACTTGCTGCCCCGGCCGCCGCCGGCGGGCTGGGGCGAGAGGTTGTACGGGGGAGGCGTGGAGGTGCCGTGCTGCCCGGCGTACGCGGCGGTCTGCGGCGGAGTCGGGTAGCCGCCCTGCTGCGGGTAGCCGTACGCCGGGGCGGGGGTCGGCGTGCCGTACGGGCCGGGCTGGTACGGCGTCTGTACCGGGCCGGGCGCCGGGGTGCCCTGGTCGACCGGCGGGAACACGGCGGAGCCGACGCCCGAACCGCTGGGTGTCTGGGCGCCCGGCACGATGTTCGGCGCGGCAGGCTGGAACGACTGCGCGACCCGGAGGCACTCGTCGCGCATGATCTCGGCGCTCGGGAAGCGTTCGTTCGGGTTCTTCTTCAGCGCGCGGGCGATCAACGCGTCCACCGCCGGGGGCAGCGAGCGGTTGACCGAGGAGGGCGCGACCGGCTGCTCCTGGACGTGCGCGTAGGCGATGGCCAGCGGGGAGTCCGCTTCGAAGGGCAGCCGCCCGGTGACCAGTTGGAACAGCATGATGCCGACCGAGTACAGGTCGGACCGGGCGTCGACGCCCCGGCCGAGGGCCTGCTCCGGGGAGAGGTACTGCGGGGTGCCGACGACCATGCCGGTCTGCGTCATGGAGGTGACGCCGGACTGCATGGCACGGGCGATGCCGAAGTCCATGACCTTGACGACGTTGCGCTTGGTCATCATCACGTTGCCCGGCTTGATGTCCCGGTGGACCAGGCCCATCTCGTGGCTGATCTCCAGGGCCGCCAGCACGTCCGCGGTGATCTTCAGGGCCTTGTCGGCGGGCATCGCGCCGTACTGCTGGATGTCCGCGTCGAGGACCGAGCCGAGCGGCTTGCCCTCGATGTACTCCATGACGATGTACGGCGTCGTCATGCCGTCGAGGTCGTCCTCGCCGGTGTCGAACACCGAGACGATGTTCGTGTGGGTGAGCTTGGCCACCGACTGGGCCTCGCGGCGGAAGCGCTCGCGGAAGGCCTGTTCCCGGCCGAGTTCGGTGTGCAGTGTCTTGATCGCTACCTGGCGGTCGAGCACCGAGTCGTACGCGAGGTGGACCGAGGCCATGCCACCCTCGCCGAGCAGATCGCGCAGCTGGTAGCGGCCGCCGGCGACCGCACGCCCCGCGTACCGGCCCTGTGCGCCGTCCTGGCTCATCTTCTGCGTCCCCCGCGGCCGTGATCGATTGGCTTATTCCGGGCCAAGTCTGCCCGAGGGCACGGACACGTCAAGCTCGGTGCCCGTTCCGTGACCGTCTGAGAAAGAAGCGTCGCGGAAGCGTTACAGGTGACGTACGGCCGGTACACGGAAATTGCACCGACGGCACTCCGACGGGTTGGATGGCCGGTCCACTCACGCTCATCCCGGACCGGCGTCCCGCGCGAAGCCTGTAGCGTGGCCCGACGGAGACCGTAACAACCACCGCGCAGACCGCGGGCAGAAACGACGGCGAGGACTGATGGCACAGCAGCAGCGCGCTCAGGGCCCGTCCGACCCCGAGGCGACTGGCGGCGGTATGTCAGATGCGCCGGAGATGTGGGGTAACGGCGGGCTGGTCGGCGACGGCCGGTATCGGCTGACACACAGGCTCGGCCGGGGCGGCATGGCCGAGGTGTTCGCCGCCGAGGACGTGCGCCTCGGGCGGACCGTGGCGGTCAAGCTGCTCCGTGCCGACCTGGCCGAGGACCCCGTGTCCAAGGCCCGTTTCACACGCGAGGCACAGTCGGTCGCGGGGCTCAACCACCACGCGGTCGTGGCCGTGTACGACTCCGGCGAGGACGTCGTCGGGCACGGGGTCGTCCCGTACATCGTCATGGAGATCGTCGAGGGTCACACGATCCGCGATCTGCTGATCAACGCCGAGGCCCCCGGGCCCGAGCAGGCGCTGATCATCGTCTCCGGTGTCCTGGAGGCGCTGGCCTACTCGCACCAGCACGGGATCGTGCACCGCGACATCAAGCCGGCGAACGTGATCATCACGGAGACCGGCGCGGTCAAGGTGATGGACTTCGGCATCGCGCGTGCCCTGCACGGCGCGCAGTCGACGATGACCCAGACCGGCATGGTCATGGGCACCCCGCAGTACCTCTCCCCGGAGCAGGCGCTCGGCAAGGCCGTCGACCACCGCTCCGACCTGTACGCGACCGGCTGTCTGCTCTACGAACTTCTCGCGCTGCGGCCCCCGTTCACCGGCGAGACGCCGCTGTCGGTGGTCTACCAGCACGTCCAGGACATCCCGATGCCTCCCTCGGAGGTCTCGGGCGAGGTGCCGCCGGAGCTCGACGGACTCGTCATGCGCGCCCTCGCGAAGGATCCGGACGACCGGTTCCAGACCGCCGAGGAGATGCGCGGACTCATCCAGTACGCGCTCCAGATGCTGTACGACCAGGGCAGCCACACCGGCACCTGGAACACCGGCCCGGTCACCATGCACGAGGGGTCGCACGGGCCCGGTTTCGCGGGTACGGCCGCGCTGCCGCACCCCGGTGACTACGGCACCACGCAGATCCCGGCACCGCTCATCCCGCCCTACGGGGGCGGCGACGACGGCGGCTTCGAGGGGCACGGAAACCGGGGCGGCGGCCGCGGCAAGCTGTGGATCCTCGCGGTCTTCGCGCTGATCGCCATCGCCGCCGGTGTCGCGCTGGCGCTCAAGACCACCGGCAACGGCACAGGTTCGGGGACCGGGACCACGCCGTCGCCGACCGTCTCGCACTCCAGCAAGAACGACGGCTCCAGCGAGCAGCCCAGCGACGACTCGACGGAGCAATCCACGGGCGACGACACGTCGGACGACTCGACCAACACCGGCGACAATACGGACTACCCCCCGTCGTACGAGCCGACGCGGAGCGTCACCAGCGAGCCGACGACGGACCAGCCGACCGACGAGCCGACGAAGACCGCGCCGACCACGGCGGCCCCGACCACACCGGCCACGCCGACGTCGGAGCCGACGACCGACGATCCGGTCGATGGCGGCACGGAATCCCCCGCCGTGGGGGGCGGGCTCTGATCCTGCTCTCCAGGGTCCGCCCGGATCCTGGAGAGCAGGGCGCTTTCGCCCGCTCTCGGCAGAGGGGCCGCAAGCCCCGCATCAATCAGTGGCGCTGCTGTTCGGCCTGTTTGCGTGCCACATAGGCGGCCGCCTGCGACCGGCGCTGCATTCCCAGTTTGGACAGCAGGCTCGACACATAATTCTTGATCGTTTTCTCGGCGAGGTGCAATCGCTCGCCGATCTGGCGATTGGTGAGCCCTTCGCCGATCAGGTCGAGGATTCTGCGTTCCTGGTCGGTGAGGCGGGCGAGCCGGCTGTCGTCCTTGGTGCCGCCGCCGTCCCGCAGCCTTTCCAGGACACGCGCGGTGGCCACCGGGTCGAGCAAAGATTTTCCGGCCGCGACATCCCGGATCGCCGTGAGCAGTTCCTGGCCGCGGATGGCCTTGAGGACATAGCCCGAGGCGCCCGCCATGATCGCGTCGAAAAGGGCCTCGTCGTCGGCGTACGAGGTGAGCATCAGGCATTTGATGTCCTCGTTCGCGGAGCGGATCTCGCGGCACACCTCCACGCCGCTGCCGTCCGGGAGGCGCACGTCCAGGACGGCCACGTCCGGGCGGGTGGCCGGGATCCGTACCAGTGCGTCGGCTGCCGTACCCGCTTCCCCGACCACTTCGATGTCGTCCTCGATCGAGAGCAGCTCGTGGACACCGCGGCGGACCACTTCGTGGTCATCGAGGAGGAATACAGTGATTTTCCCGATTTCACGCACGCTGTCAGTCTCACACACGGTCATCGGCATTGCTCCAGGTGAACTCTTCCCGAGCTCGGGGTGGCCGGGATAACGTGCCGGTGTTCCGGCCCCCTGCAAGGCTGTGACCAGTGCTGTGACCAGCGACTGTTCCGATCTGCTCGATCTAGTAGGAAATCCACGTATCCAAGTACTTGGATTTCCTATAAAAATCGCAGGTCAGGAGGGGTTTCACAGAATTGTGAAGCACTGGGTAACGTGGCAGTTGCAGGGCGCTCGCCGGGGCACCTGTCACGCCTGTTCCCGGCCGAGTGGCACCCACCCCGTGCACGGGTGCCGGAACAGGCGAGCCGCTCTCCCGAGCTCGAACCGCGAGCGAGGGGGACCCCAGCCTTCCGGCAACCCCGGGGGCCGGACCGACGGAGGAGCACACGTGACCGTGGAGAGCACTGCCGCGCGCAAGCCGCGACGCAGCGCCGGTACGAAGAGCGCCGCGAGCGCCAGTACGACCGGTACCAAGAGCGCCGCGAGCAGGAGCGTCGGCGCGGCCGCCAAGAAGTCGCCCGGGGCGACGGGCGGCGAGCCGGAGCTCGTTCAGCTGCTGACCCCGGAAGGCAAGCGGGTCAAGGACGCCACGTACGACCCGTACGTCGCCGACATCACCCCCGAGGAGCTGCGCGGCCTGTACCGGGACATGGTCCTGAGCCGCCGCTTCGACGCGGAGGCCACCTCCCTGCAGCGCCAGGGCGAGCTGGGCCTGTGGGCCTCGATGCTCGGCCAGGAAGCCGCCCAGATCGGTTCGGGCCGGGCCACCCGCGACGACGACTACGTCTTCCCGACCTACCGCGAACACGGCGTCGCCTGGTGCCGCGGGGTCGACCCGACCAACCTGCTCGGCATGTTTCGGGGTGTGAACAACGGCGGCTGGGACCCGAACAGCAACAACTTCCACCTGTACACGATCGTCATCGGCTCGCAGACGCTGCACGCCACCGGCTACGCCATGGGCATCGCCAAGGACGGCGCCGACTCGGCCGTGATCGCGTACTTCGGTGACGGTGCCTCCAGCCAGGGCGACGTCCTGGAAGCCTTCAACTTCGGGGCGGTCTACAACGCTCCGGTGGTGTTCTTCTGCCAGAACAACCAGTGGGCGATCTCCGAGCCGACCGAGCGCCAGATGCGCGTGCCGCTGTACCAGCGCGCCCAGGGCTTCGGCTTCCCGGGTGTCCGCGTGGACGGCAACGACGTGCTCGCCAGCCTCGCGGTGACCCGCTGGGCCCTGGAGCGGGCCCGCAACGGCGAGGGCCCCACCCTGGTCGAGGCGTACACCTACCGCATGGGCGCGCACACCACCTCCGACGACCCGACCAAGTACCGGGCCGACGAGGAGCGCGAGGCGTGGGAGGCGAAGGACCCGATCCTGCGCCTGCGCGCCTACCTGGAGGCCGCAAACCACGCGGACGAGGGATTCTTCGCGGAACTCGAGGCCGAGAGCGAGGCGTTGGGCAAGCGAGTGCGCGAAGCGGTACGAGCCATGCCGGACCCGGACAGCTTCGCCATCTTCGAGAACGTGTACGCGGACGGGCACGCGCTCGTCGACGAGGAGCGCGCCCAGTTCGCCGCCTACCAGGCGTCGTTCACGGACGCCGGGGAGGGCAAGTAGCCATGACGACGGAAAAGATGGCGCTGGCCAAGGCGATCAACGAATCGCTGCGCACGGCTCTCGAGGCCGACCCCAAGGTCCTGATCATGGGCGAGGACGTCGGCAAGCTCGGTGGTGTCTTCCGGGTCACCGACGGGCTGCAGAAGGACTTCGGCGAGGAGCGGGTCATCGACACCCCGCTCGCCGAGTCGGGCATCGTCGGCACCGCGATCGGTCTGGCCCTGCGCGGCTACCGCCCGGTCGTGGAGATCCAGTTCGACGGTTTCGTCTTCCCCGCCTACGACCAGATCGTCACCCAGCTCGCGAAGATGCACGCGCGGGCGCTGGGCAAGATCAAGCTGCCCGTCGTCATCCGTATCCCCTACGGCGGCGGCATCGGCGCGGTCGAGCACCACTCGGAGTCCCCCGAGGCGCTGTTCGCGCACGTGGCGGGCCTGAAGGTGGTCTCTCCCTCGAACGCGGGCGACGCCTACTGGATGATGCAGCAGGCCATCCAGAGCGACGACCCGGTGATCTTCTTCGAGCCCAAGCGGCGCTACTGGGACAAGGCCGAGGTCAACAAGGACGCCATCCCCGGTCCGCTGCACAAGGCCCGGGTGGCACGCGAGGGCAGCGACCTGACCCTGGTCGCCTACGGTCCGATGGTGAAGGTCTGCCTGGAGGCCGCCGCGGCCGCCCAGGAGGAGGGCAAGTCGATCGAGGTCCTGGACCTGCGCTCGATGTCGCCGATCGACTTCGACTCCATCCAGGCCTCGGTCGAGAGGACCCGCCGCCTGGTCGTGGTGCACGAGGCCCCGGTGTTCCTCGGGACGGGCGCGGAGATCGCGGCCCGCATCACCGAGCGGTGCTTCTACCACCTGGAGGCGCCCGTTCTGCGGGTCGGCGGCTATCACGCCCCGTACCCGCCGGCCCGCCTGGAGGAGGAGTACCTTCCGGGCCTGGACCGGGTGCTCGACGCCGTCGACCGCTCGCTGGCGTACTAGGAGAGAGTCGTGACGACGATGACTGAGAACGCGTCGGGACTCCGCGAGTTCAAGATGCCCGATGTGGGCGAGGGACTCACCGAGGCGGAGATCCTCAAGTGGTACGTCCAGGTAGGTGACACGGTCACCGACGGCCAGGTCGTCTGCGAGGTCGAGACCGCCAAGGCTGCCGTCGAACTGCCGATCCCCTACGACGGTGTGGTGAGCGAGCTCCGCTTCCCCGAGGGCACGACGGTGGACGTCGGCCAGGTGATCATCACGGTCGACGTGTCGGGTGGCACGGCGCCCGCGCCGGCCGCCCCGGCCGCCGAACAGGCCCCGGCCGCTCCCGCCGCTCCGGCGGCGGCCCCCGACGAGGAGGCCAAGCCCACGGGCCGCAAGCCGGTCCTCGTCGGGTACGGCGTGGCGGAGTCCTCCACCAAGCGGCGCCCCCGCAAGGGCGCCGAGGCCCCCGTCCAGCAGGGCGGGACGCTCTTCGCGGCCACCGCGATCCAGGGCGAGCTCAACGGCCACGGTCCCGCGTCCGCCCAGCAGCGGCCTCTCGCCAAGCCCCCGGTCCGCAAGCTGGCCAAGGACCTCGGGGTCGACCTGGCGACGGTCACCCCGTCGGGCCCGGACGGCATCATCACGCGGGAGGACGTGCACGCGGCGGCAGCTCCGGCGCAGGCGCCCGCTCCCCTCGCGGCCCCGGCTCCCGCCGCGGTCCCGCAGGCCCCGGTCCAGGTCCAGCCGCAGATTCCGGCCCCGGCCGCGTCGTACGACGGCGCGCGCGAGACCCGGATCCCCGTCAAGGGCGTCCGCAAGGCGATCGCCACCGCCATGGTCGGGTCCGCGTTCACCGCGCCGCACGTCACCGAGTTCGTGACCCTCGACGTGACCCGCACCATGCGGCTGGTCGAGGAGCTCAAGCAGGACAAGGACATGCAGGGGCTGCGGGTCAATCCGCTGCTGCTCGTCGCCAAGGCCCTGCTGGTCGCGATCAAGCGCAACCCGGGCATCAACGCGTCCTGGGACGAGGCCAACCAGGAGATCGTCCAGAAGCACTACGTGAATCTGGGCATCGCCGCGGCCACGCCCCGCGGTCTGATCGTGCCGAACATCAAGGACGCCCACACCAAGACCCTGCCGCAGCTGGCCGAGTCGCTGGGCGAACTGGTGGCCACGGCCCGCGAGGGCAAGACCTCACCGGCCGCGATGCAGGGCGGCACGGTGACGATCACCAACGTCGGCGTCTTCGGCGTCGACACGGGCACGCCGATCCTCAACCCCGGCGAGTCCGCGATCCTCGCGGTGGGAGCGATCAAACTCCAGCCCTGGGTCCACAAGGGCAAGGTCAAGCCCCGCCAGGTCACCACGCTGGCGCTCTCCTTCGACCACCGCCTGGTCGACGGCGAGCTCGGTTCCCGGGTCCTCGCCGACACCGCGGCCGTCCTGGAGCAGCCCAAGCGGCTGATCACCTGGGCGTGAGCCGACGGGGCAGGGGAGCTAGCTGAGTCCCCCTGCCGACCCGTGACATGGGAAAGGGGCCTGCCGCGCATACCGCGCGGCAGGCCCCTTTCTCTGTCCGGGTGCCTTACCTGGCGAAGCTGTAGTTCAGCAGCTTCGTCGCGTCCGCTGTGCGGACGGTGGCCGACGTGGAAGCGAGCACCGTGCCGATGATCGTCTTGCCGTTGCGGGTGGCGGCGAACACGAGGCAGTACTTCGCCTCGGGGCCCGAACCGGTCTTGATGCCGATCGTGCCGGAGTAGCCGGTCAGCAGCGGCTTGTTGGTGTTCTCCCACGAGTAGTAGCGGTAGCCGCCGCTCGAGGTGGTCACCTTCTGCTTGGTGTTGACGGTCTTGACGATCGTCTTGAACGTGGTGCTCTTCATGGCGCTGCTGGCGAGCTTCGTCAGGTCGCGCGGCGTCGAGTAGTTCGAGCCGTGGCCGACGCCGTCGAACGAGTCGAAGTGGCTGTTCGTCATGCCGAGGCTCCGCGCGGTGGTGTTCATCTTGCCGATGAAGGACTTCACGCGGGCGGCGCGGGTCGTGCCCGAGCCGAACTTGTCGGCGAGCGCGTAGGCGGCGTCACAGCCGGACGGCAGCATCAGACCGTAGAGGAGCTGGCGGACGGTGACCTTGTCGCCGACGATCAGGTGGGCCGAGGAGATGTAGCCGCTGTCGACGATGTAGTTGCTGTACGCGCTCGAGATCTTGACCTCGGCGTTCAGGTTCAGGTTCGACTGCGAGAGCACGACCTTGGCGGTCATGATCTTCGTGGTGGAACCGGTGGACAGCTTGGTGTCCGCGGCCTTCTTGTAGAGGGTCGTACCGGTGCCGTTGTTCATGGTGTAGCCGCCCTTGGCGGCGATCGTGGGCGTGGCGACGGCGCCCGCGGGCGCGGCGCCGAAGGCTCCGGCTGCCAGCACGGCGCCGGTCGTGAGGGTCACAGCGGCGGCCCTGCGGAAACGCGTGCCCTTAATGCCGGTAATCAAAATGAACGCTCCGTATGCGCGAAATGCCCCTGGGAGAACGGCACGTAGGGATGCCGTCCCACGTTCAGACTCGCGGAGCGCGCAAAGGGATGTGCGGTGAACGGAGGAAATGTATGTGACCTGGGTTACAGGCGGGGGCTGTTGGGGTCCGCATGCTGAAATGCCACCGGGCATGCGTACGTGTTGTATCTATGATGTGCGCATGCCTTCAGCCCCACCCGCGCCGATGCGGCCTCCCGTGAAACAGCCGCCCGCCGCGGACCGCGTCTACGCACACGTCAAACAGGGTGTCCTGGAACGCCGTTACGAGGGCGGGTCCCTGCTGACCGAGGGCGAACTCGCCGACGCGGTGGGCGTTTCGCGCACCCCGGTCCGCGAGGCGCTGCTCCGCCTGGAGGCCGAAGGGCTGATCAAGCTCTACCCGAAGAAGGGCGCGCTCGTCCTGCCGGTCTCCGCCCAGGAGATCGCCGACGTGGTCGAGACCCGCCAGCTCGTGGAGGAGCACGCCGCGCGCAAGGCCGTACCGGCGTCGCCCCGGCTCCTGGCCCGTCTGGAGGAACTGCTCGACCGGCAGAAGGAGCAGGCCGCCGCCGGGGACCTGGCCGGCGCAGCCGTCACCGACCGCTGCTTCCACGCAGAGATCGTCCGCAGCGGCGGCAACGAGATCCTTTCCCGGCTCTACGACCAGCTCCGCGACCGCCAGTTGAGGATGGGGGTCGCCGTGATGCACGCGCACCCCGACCGGATCACCAAGACGCTCGTCGAGCACGAGCAGATCCTCCAGGCGCTGCGGGCCGGTGACGCCGACGCGGTCGTCGCCCTCATCCACGGCCACGTGAGCTGGTTCTCCAACCTGGCGCGGGGCGAGGTCCGATGAGCTCCTCGGCCACCCTGCCCGGCGACCCGCCCGGCGGCCGGCGCGCGATCGCCGTCTGGGGCATCGGCGTCTCGGTGTACTTCGTCGCGGTCATCTTCCGTACGTCACTCGGGGTGGCCGGGCTCGACGCGGCGGACCGCTTCCACGTGGGCGCCTCCGCCCTGTCCACGTTCTCCATCCTCCAGCTCCTCGTGTACGCGGGCATGCAGATACCGGTCGGGCTTCTGGTCGACCGGCTCGGCACCAAGAAGGTGCTGACCATCGGCGTCCTGCTGTTCACGGCCGGGCAACTGGGCTTCGCGTTCTCCTCGTCGTACGGCATGGCGCTCGCCTCGCGCGCCCTGCTGGGCTGCGGTGACGCGATGACGTTCATCAGCGTGCTGCGGCTCGGCACCCGGTGGTTCCCCGCCCGGCGCGGTCCGCTCGTCGCGCAGTTCGCGGGTCTGGCGGGTATGGCCGGCAACCTCGTGTCGACGCTCGTGATCGCCCGGCTGCTGCACGGCGTGGGCTGGACGGCCGCGTTCGCCGGCAGCGCCGCCGCCGGTGTCCTCGTCCTCGTCCTGCTGCTGCTGTTCCTGGAGGACCACCCCGAGGGCCACCGGCCGGAGCCGTTCCCGCACCGGGGTGCCGCGTACGTCCGCCGGCAGATCGCCGCGTCCTGGCGGGAACCGGGTACCCGGCTGGGTCTGTGGGTGCACTTCACCACGCAGTTCCCGGCGATGGTGTTCCTGCTGCTGTGGGGGATGCCGTTCCTCGTCCAGGCGCAGGGTCTGTCGCGGGCCACGGCCGGTGAGCTGCTGACACTCGTCGTCCTGGCCAACATGGGTGCCGGGCTGGTGTACGGACAGATCGTCGCCCGGCATCACACCGCGCGGCTGCCGCTGGCGCTGGGCACGGTCGCGGCGACGGCGGTCGTGTGGGCGGGTGTGCTGGTGTACCCCGGCGAACACGCGCCGATGTGGCTGCTGGTCGTGCTGTGCACGGTGCTCGGGTTCTGCGGGCCGGCCTCGATGCTCGGCTTCGACTTCGCGCGCCCGGCGAATCCGCCGGAGCGTCAGGGCACCGCGTCCGGGATCACCAACATGGGCGGTTTCACCGCCTCGATGACGACGCTGCTGGCCATCGGTCTCCTGCTCGACGCCACCGACGACAACTACCGGGTCGCCTTCGCCTCCGTGTTCGTCCTCCAGGCGGCCGGACTGAGCCAGATCTTCCGGCTGCGGAAGCAGGCGGCCCGCCGGGAGCGGGAGCGGCTCGTGGCCAGCCGGGTGGAGACGGTGCACGTACCGGCGTGACCGCCGCCGACGCCCCACCGTCCCGCTGCCGCTACTGCCGGCGTTCACCGTCCGGGACGGGCAGGACGGGCAGGACGTGCAGAACGCGCGGGACGTCCAGGACGTGATGTGACGTGAGGGACTGGGGGACGTGCGGAGCGGGGCGGAGGGCGGGGGAACGCCCCCGCCCCGTCGCCGCGTGCGCGGCCGCCCCGCCCGTTACGGCGTGACGGCGAGGCCGCGCAGGATCGCCGCGGTCAGTTCCGGGTCGCCCTCGGCCTTGATGCGGTCGGACACGGCGTCGGGGCTGACGCGGCCGCAGGCGAGCCGGACGAAGGTCTCCCAGTCGAGGGCGAGGCTGGCGGCGGGACCGAGGGAGGGCGAACCGTTTATCGAGCCGCGCCCGTCGGCGTCGACACGGACGGTGCGCAGGAACTCGACGGGACCGTGCACGTCGAAGACGACCGCGGAGTTCGCCGGTGCCCCCGCGTTCTTGGCGACGATCTTCGGCAGCGCGGCCAGCAGCTGGTCCCGCACGATCTGTGAACCGGGGGAGTCGAGGTTCCCCGGCCGGCCCAGCGTGTACCGCAGGTCCTGCTCGTGCACCCACACGTCGAACGCGCGGTTGCGCATCGCGTGTTCCAGGGTGACCTCGGTGCCGAGCGGGCCCCGCACCTTCGCGTCGGGCTGCCGCGACTCGTTCCGCAACTGCCGGTTGCGGCGGATGACCGTGTACTCCAGCTCGGAGGTCATCTCCGGCGCCGTGTGGTGGCGGCGCACGTCGACCTGCATCTCCATGTACCGCTGGTGTTCGTTCGTCACGTGGTAGAGATCGCGGGGAAGGGTGTGGATCGGCCGCGGGTCGCCGAGCATCTCGCAGTCCAGCCCGATGACATGCGAGACGATGTCACGGACCGACCAGCCGGGGCACGGGGTCCGCCGGTTCCACTCGCCCTCCACAAGCGGCTGGACCAGCTCGGATATCGCTTCGATCGAGTGGGCCCAGGCGTCGGCGTAGGACTGAAGGCTCGGATGCAGACTCACGGAACGGGACCCCTCGGGCGGTTGGACGCGGGCATTTCACAGGCAGCGGGTGTCTTGGGACGCTAAGTTACGCTGCTGTGAGGCACCCCGGCAGTGCTTTCGTGTGACGATCGTAGGCCGGTATCGACGGCTCGAATGCCAGGACGGTGGTAGTGTGCGCGCCTCGCTCCTTCAGATCGACGTAAACGATGACGAATCGGTCGCATCCCGCAGGCGCCGTGTGGCGGACCTGGTACGTGATCAGGCCGGAGTCGATCTCGTCGTGCTCCCCGAGCTGTGGACCACCGGCGCCTTCGCCTACGAGGGGTTCGGGGCGTGGGCCGAGCCGCTGGACGGGCCGACCCACGAGGCGATGAGCAAGGCGGCGAGCGACGCGGGCGTGTGGCTGCACGCCGGGTCGATCCCCGAGCGCGCCGCGTCCGGGACCGGTTCGGCGGCCGGGGCTCCCCTCTACAACACCTCCCTGGTCTATTCCCCCGACGGCGAACGCGTCGCCGCCTACCGCAAGATCCACCGCTTCGGATTCGACAAGGGCGAGGCCGTGCTCATGGGCGCGGGCACGGAACTGGTGACGGTGCGGCTGCCGGAGACCGTCCTCGGCGTCGCCACCTGCTACGACCTCCGGTTCCCCGAACTCTTCCGCGGACTCGTGGACGCGGGGGCGCAGACCTTCGTCCTCCCGGCGGGCTGGCCCGAGCGGCGCCGCGCCCACTGGACCCTGCTCGCGCAGGCACGCGCCGTCGAGAACCAGGCGTACGTCCTCGCCTGCGGAACGGCCGGTACGCACGCGGGAGTTCCCCAGGCGGGGCACTCGATCGTGGTCGACCCGTGGGGCGAGGTTCTCGCCGAGGCGGGCCCGGACGAGGAGATCCTCACGGTGGAGTTCGACCCGGCGAAGGTCGCGGCGACCCGGGAACAGTTCCCGGCCCTGAAGGACCGCCTGCTGGGCCTGGCCACGCCTGCCCGCTGACCGGCTCCCGCCTGCCCGGCCCGGCTCCCCACTCGCTGACGACGCTCCCGCCCCGCTGACCTGCGGCGCCCCGCCGCGGACGGCATCCCGCCGCGGGGCCTGTCGGCCGCCTCGCCTCCGGCACGCGGCCCCGCCGACCGATCCGTCCCCGGCACCGCTCCCGAGCTCCGCTCCCCGGCACCGCTTCCGGGTGCCGTCGGCGGACGGTGCCGTCAGTCGTCCCCCCGTTCCTTCTCCGCCAGATGGATCACGCACACCGCGACCGCGATCAGCAGCGCCGGATCGGCGTCCTCCCGTACGACGTCGACTCCGTAGGTGTCGCGGACGTGGAGCCAACGGCGGGAGATCTGGGCGAGGAGCTCGTTGTCGTAGTCCACGGCGAACTCGCGGTCGAGGATCTTGCCGCTGACGTCGAGCTCGGTGCCGTCGACCAGCGACACGCGGTAGTGATTGCGGAGCAGGGACAGACGCTTGCGCTTGATGGTCGCGAGCGGATCGCCGTCCCGCTCGATGATCATCGTGTCGCGCAGCGCGAGCATCTTCTGGTGGATGTCGATCAGGACGCGTCCGCGGGTGTCCTTCAGCTGGAAGGTGTCCCGCAGCCGCATGGCCTTGCCGTCGACGAGGAAGACCTTGTTTCCGTGGTCGTCCTCGATCCAGTAGTCCTCACCGAAGCCGAGCAGTCGGTCGCGTACGAGGTATCTCATGCCGTCACCGGTTCCCCGGTGGGCGTTCCGAAACGCCGCCGGTAGGCCGACGGGCTGAGTCCGGTCGCCCGGCGCACCCGTTCGCGCAGGTTGGCGGCGGTCCCGAGACCGCTGCGGTCCGCCACCACGTCGAGCCGGGCCTCCCCGCGTTCGATGAGCCGGCAGGCGAGGGCGACGCGCTGCGCCGTCAGCCAGGCCAGCGGTGTCGTGCCGAGCTGGGCGCGGAAGCGGCGGTGCAGTGTCGCCGGGCTCACCGCGGCGTGCGTGGCGAGGTCCCCGACCGTCAACGGCTCACCGAGCCGCTCCTGCGCCCAGACCAGCAGGGGTGCCAGCGACGCGTCGGGCACGTCGGGCAACGGCTGTCGTACGAACTGGCGCTGACCCCCGTCGCGGTGCGCGGCGAACACGAGCCGGCGCGACACCGCGTTGGCGATCTCCGCGCCGTGATCCCGGCGAACGAGGTGCAGCCCGAGATCGAGCGCGGCCGCGCTGCCCGCCGCCGTCAGCACGTCCCCCTCGTCCACGAACAGCACGTCCGGGTCCAGCAGGACGTCCGGGTGCAGTTCCCGGAAGACGTCAGTCCAGCGCCAGTGCGTGGTGGCGCGCCGCCCGTCGAGAAGCCCCGCCTCGGCGAGCGCGAAGGACCCGGTGCAGAAGCTCACCACCCGGGCCCCGCGCGCGTGACCGCGCCGGATGGCGTCCAGGACGGCGGCCCGGCGCGGGACGACGTTGTCGGGACGCCCGGGAACGACGAGCGTGTCGGCGTCGTCCGTCGCGTCGAGGCCGGGCACCCCGCTCAGGGTGAAGAACCCGTGGTTCATCCGGACACCGGGCGTGGGGGTGCACAGGGTCAGCTCGTAGAGCGGCTCGGGCCGCCCCAGTTCGGGTCGGGCAAGCCCGAACAACTCGGTCGCGACGCCGACTTCGAAGGGGTTCGTACCCTCGTCGACGATCACGGCGACGCGATGCGGCCGGCGGGGCGAAGGCTCCGCCGGCCCGCGTGCGCCGGGGTGCTCCGGGGATGCGGGACGTTGCGAGGATCCTTGCGGCATACGCGATTTCTAGCACTCGCCGGGGTGCCGGAAGGCGCGGACGATGAACGCATGACCAGCGCACCCGCCCGACGCGGCGAACCCGTCTCCCTCTCCGCCGCCCTCGCCTCCTTCACCGACCTGTGGAGCCCGCGCATCGTGACCACCGTCAACGACTACGACGTGCGCGTCGCGAAGGTCGAGGGCGAGCACGTCTGGCACGTGCACGACCAGACGGACGAGTTCTTCCTGGTCCTGGAGGGCGAGCTGACCATCGCGCTCCGGGAGCCGGCCGGCGAGCGGACCGTCGTCCTCCCCAAGGGCTCCGTCTGCACGGTCCCGCGTGGCACCGAACACAAGCCGTACGCCCCCGGCGGCGCGTCGATCCTCCTCTTCGAGCCGACCGGCACCCTCACGGTCGGCGACCGCCACGGCGAGATCCCCGCCCACGTGGACGCGACGACGGGACACGCGCTGGACTGACACCCGGCCGTACGGCGTACGGCGGTCCGGGATCTTCGGAGCGTCGCGTCCTGGTGGCACCCTTGATCACATGAACGCCGCCTCTCCCGCCCCGCGCCGTGTCCGCGTCCGTTCTCCCGAGCTCGTCGGCAAGGGCGGCTGGCTCAACACCGGCGGGAAGGACCTGAAGCTCGCCGACTTCCGGGGTCGCGTACTGATCCTGGATTTCTGGACCTTTTGCTGCATCAACTGCCTCCACGTCCTGGACGAGTTGAGGGAACTGGAGGAGAAGCACCGGGACACCGTCGTCATCGTCGGGGTGCACTCGCCGAAGTTCGTGCACGAGGCGGAGCATCAGGCGGTCGTCGACGCGGTGGAACGCTACGGGGTGGAGCACCCGGTGCTCGACGACCCGGAGCTCGCGACCTGGAAGCAGTACGCCGTACGGGCCTGGCCGACGCTAGTGGTGATCGATCCCGAGGGATATGTCGTCGCCCAGCACGCCGGTGAGGGGCACGCCCATGCCATCGAGCGGCTGGTGGAGGAGCTGGAGGCCGAGCACGCCGCGAAGGGCACCTTGCGGCGCGGCGACGGGCCGTACGTGGCGCCCGAACCCGAGCCGACCGTGCTGCGCTTCCCGGGCAAGGCGCTCGCTCTGCCGAGCGGCAATCTGCTGGTCAGCGACACGACCCGGCATCAGCTGGTGGAGCTGGAGGAGGACGGCGAGACCGTCGTCCGGCGCATCGGATCAGGCGTCCGGGGCTTCGTGGACGGCGGGGCCGACGAGGCCGGGTTCAGCGAGCCGCAGGGGCTCGCCCTGCTCGGCGAGGGCGCGGTCGTCGTCGCGGACACGGTGAACCACGCGCTGCGCCGGGTCGACCTGGCGACCGGCGAGGTCACCACGCTCGCGGGCACCGGGCGCCAGTGGTGGCAGGGCTCGCCGACGTCGGGACCGGCGCGCGAGATCGATCTGTCCTCGCCCTGGGACGTGGCCCTGTTCGGCGGGAAGGTCTGGATCGCCATGGCCGGTGTGCACCAGCTGTGGGCGTACGACCCGGAGGCGGGGACCGTGGAGGTCACCGCGGGCACGAGGAACGAGGGGCTGGTCGACGGACCGGGACCCGAGGCCTGGTTCGCTCAGCCGTCGGGGCTCGCCGCCACCGCCGACCGGCTCTGGCTGGCCGACTCCGAGACCTCGGCGCTGCGCTGGGTCGACCCGGACGGGAGCGTGCACACCGCCGTCGGCACCGGGCTCTTCGACTTCGGGCACCGCGACGGGGCCGCCGGACATGCCTTGCTCCAGCACCCGCTGGGGGTGACAGCGCTGCCCGACGGTTCGGTCGCGGTCAGCGACACGTACAACCACGCGCTGCGCCGGTACGACCCCTCGACGGGTGAGGTGACCACGCTGGCCACGGATCTGCGGGAGCCGAGCGACGCCGTGCTCGTCGGGGACGACATCGTGGTGGTGGAGTCCGCCCGGCACCGGCTCACCCGGCTGCGGCTGCCCGAGGAGGCGGTACGGGTGGAGTCGGTCGCCCACCGCACCCGGCGCGCGGCCACCGAGGTCACCCCCGGAGCCGTCCGGCTGGACGTGATCTTCCAGGCACCCGCCGGACAGAAACTGGACTCGAGCCACGGCCCGTCCACCCGGCTCCTCGTGTCCGCCACACCGCCGGAGCTCCTGCTCGCGGGCGAGGGCGCCGGCACCGATCTCTCGCGGACCGTCGAGCTGAACCCCGCCGTCCCGGAGGGCGTGCTGCACGTCTCGGCGATGGCCGCGTCCTGCGACGACGACCCGGCCGACGAGTACCCGGCCTGCCATGTCCACCAGCAGGACTGGGGCCTGCCGGTCCGCCTCACCGAAGGCGGTGCGGACCGGCTGCCCCTGGTTCTCGCGGGCATGGACGCCTGAACCGGCTCACACGCCGTAGCCGTCCGAGTAGCCGTCACGGCGGCGCCGGTCGTCGTCCACGACGGTCGCGGTCGGCGGTACGACGACGCGCCTGCGCCGCGCGATGCTGCTGAAGGTCGTCACGCCGATCAGTCCGACGATCATGAGGATCACGCCGACGAGGTGAAGGTTGACCCCCTGCATGTGCCAGTCGGTCGCGAACGTGAGGATCGCCCCCGAGGCGATCAGGATGATGCATCCGCCCAGGCCCATGGGTGTCGTCTCCTTGGAATAGCAACTCCGAGTCGTTCCGGACGCGTTCCGGGTACCCGGGACCTCGCGGGACATGCGGAGGCGGACGCTCACACGAAACGGCACGCCGTCGTCGCCGACGGCGTGCCGTTGTCCCTCCCGCCCGAGGGGCTACCCCTCCAGGAACGCCACCAACGCGTTGGCCAGCAGGAACGGGTCGTCGGCGGCGCAGAGTTCGCGGGCGCTGTGCATGGACAGGATGGCCACGCCGATGTCGACCGTTTTGATGCCGTGCCGTGCCGCCGTGATGGGGCCGATGGTGGTGCCGCAGGGCATGGAGTTGTTGGAGACGAAGGACTGGAACGGCACGCCGGCCTTCTCGCAGGCGGCGGCGAACACGGAGCGGCCCGAACCGTCGGTGGCGTAGCGGTTGTTGACGTTCACCTTGAGGATGGGGCCGCCGCCCGCGCGCGGGTGGTGCGTCGGGTCGTGCCGCTCGGCATAGTTGGGGTGCACGGCGTGGCCGGTGTCGCAGGAGAGACAGACGGTGCCGGCGAAGGCGCGTGCCCGGTCCTCGTAGGAACCGCCGCGGGCGAAGACAGAACGTTCCAGCACACTTCCGAGCAGCGGTCCGTCGGCGCCGGTGTCGCTCTGCGAGCCGTTCTCCTCGTGGTCGAAGGCGGCGAGGACCGGGATGTACGACAGTCCGGGGTCGGCCGCCGCGACCGCCGCCAGCGCGGCCGTGGCCGCGTGCACGGACAGCAGGTTGTCCATGCGCGGCCCGGCGAGCAGTTCGTTGTCGCGGCCCAGGTAGGCGGGGCGCTCGATGGAGTGGGTCATCAGGTCCCAGCCGGTGACCTCGCCCGCGGGCAGCCCCGACTCCTCCTCCAGGAAGGCGATCAGATCGCCCTCGCGGGCGTCGCCGAGTCCCCAGACGGGCTGGAGGTGGCGCTGCTTGTCGAGCTTGAGCCCTTCGCTGCTGACGGAACGGTCCAGGTGGATGGCGAGCTGCGGCACACGCAGCAGGGCGCGGTCGACGTTGACCAGACGGGTCGAGCCGTCGCGCAGTGACAGGCGTCCGGCCAGGCCGAGGTCGCGGTCGAGCCAGGAGTTCAGCAGCGGGCCGCCGTAGATCTCCACGGCGACCTGGCGCCAGCCGTGCGCGCCGGTGTCGGGCAGGGGCTTGACCCGCAGGTTCGGGGAGTCGGTGTGCGCGCCGATGATCCGGAACGGAGTGTGCGGCTCGGCGCCCTCGGGCACGTACCAGGCGATGATCGCCCCTCCGCGCAGCACGTACTTCCCGCCGCTGCTCCCGTCCCACGCGTCGGTCTCGGCGACCTGACGGAACCCGGCCTTCTCCAGCCGCTCGGCGGCGGTCGCCACGGCGTGGTACGGCGTCGGGCTCGCCGCGAGGAAGGACATGAGGTCGTCGGTGTGGCCGCGGTCGAAGCGGGTGGGTGCACTCATGGGTTCACCTTAACGACGCACGAGGGCCCGCTCCCGGGGTTGGGAACGGGCCCTCGTAAGGGGGATGTGAAGGGCGGACACCTCGGGACACCTGAACGCGGGGAACAGGTGCCCGGGCAGGTGCCCGCCCGTCGGAGGAGGGGCCGGCGGGCTCTTAGAAGGCGGCCTCGTCCAGCTCCATCAGGTCCAGGTCGACGCCCTCGGCGAGCTTGCGGGCACCGGTGACGCCCGGCAGCACGTTGGCGGCGAAGAACTTCGCGGCCGCGATCTTGCCGGTGTAGAAGGCCTTGTCCTTGGCGGAGGCGGTCTCCAGCTTCTCCGCGGCCACGGCGGCACCGCGCAGCAGCAGATAGCCGACGACCACGTCACCGGAGGCCATCAGGAGGCGGGTGGTGTTGAGGCCCACCTTGTAGATGTTCTTGACGTCCTGCTCGGTGGCGGCGAGGTCGGTCAGCATCAGGCCGACGATGGCCTCCAGCTCGACGGCGGCCTTGGCGAGCTGCTCGCGGGCGGCGGACAGCTCCTCGCCGCCCGTGCCGATGGCCAGGAACTTCTTGATGTCCTCGGCGAGGGTGTTCAGGGCCGCGCCCTGGTTGCGGACGATCTTCCGGAAGAAGAAGTCCTGGCCCTGGATCGCGGTGGTGCCCTCGTACAGGGTGTCGATCTTGGCGTCGCGGATGTACTGCTCGATCGGGTACTCCTGCAGGAAGCCGGAGCCGCCGAAGATCTGGAGCGACTGGGCGAGCAGCTCGTAGCCCTTCTCGGAGCCGTAGCCCTTCACGATCGGCAGGAGGAGGTCGTTCATGGCCTCGGCGGCGGCGGTGTCCTCGCCGGCGGCCTCCAGGACCTGGATCTCGTCCTGGACCGCGGCGGTGTGCAGGACCAGGGCGCGCATGCCCTCGGCGTACGCCTTCTGGGTCATGAGCGAGCGGCGCACGTCCGGGTGGTGCGTGATGGTGACCTTGGGCGCGGCCTTGTCCATGAAGTCGGCCAGGTCGGTGCCCTGGACGCGCTCCTTGGCGTACTCCAGCGCGTTCAGGTAGCCGGTCGACAGCGTGGAGATGGCCTTCGTGCCGACCATCATGCGGGCGAACTCGATGATGCGGAACATCTGGCGGATGCCGTCGTGCTTGTCGCCGATCAGCCAGCCCTTGGCGGGGTGGCGGTCGCCGAAGGTCATCTCGCAGGTGTTGGAGGCCTTGAGGCCCATCTTGTGCTCGACGTTCGTCGCATACGCGCCGTTGCGCTCGCCCAGCTCGCCGGTCTCGAAGTCGAACTCGTACTTCGGGACGAGGAAGAGGGACAGGCCCTTGGTGCCGGGGCCGTGGCCCTCGGGGCGGGCGAGGACGTAGTGGAGGATGTTCTCCTCCATGTCGTGCTCACCGGAGGTGATGAAGCGCTTCACGCCCTCGATGTGCCAGGAGCCGTCGTCCTGCTGGATCGCCTTGGTGCGGCCGGCGCCCACGTCGGAGCCGGCGTCCGGCTCGGTGAGCACCATGGTGGAGCCCCAGCGCTTCTCGACGGCCATCGTCGCGATGTGCTTCTGGACGTCGTTGCCCTCCTCGAAGAGGATGCCCGCGAACGCGGGGCCGCTGGAGTACATCCAGACCGCCGGGTTCGCGCCGAGGATCAGCTCCGCGTAGGCCCAGATCAGGGAGCGGGGCGAGGTGGAGCCGCCGATCTCCTCGGGCACGCCGAGACGCCAGTACTCGGAGTCCATGAACGCCTTGTACGACTTCTTGAAGGAAGCCGGGACCGGCGCGGTGTTGGTCTCGGGGTCGAAAACAGGGGGGTTGCGGTCGGCGTCCGCGAAGGACTCGGCAAGCTCGTTCTCCGAGAGGCGGGTCAGCTCCTCCAGGATGCTCTTGGCGGTGTCCGTGTCCATTTCCGCGAACGGGCCGGTGCCGTACAGCTTGTCGCGCCCGAGCACCTCGAAGAGGTTGAACTCGATGTCGCGGAGATTCGACTTGTAGTGCCCCATGGCGACGGCTCCGTAAGGGATCGGCGAGGCACTGACTCCTCGCATATTTGTCACGTACCAGCAAGTAGCTACGATGATGCTACCCGCCAGTAATAAGAAGCAACCCCGGGTAGGCCATATGTGGCCCACTACTCTTTGACGCATGTACGGCTACGAGCAGAACGCAGGCGCCCAGCAGGGGTACGTCCCGCCGCAGCAGCAGATGCCCGGCCAGATGCCGGACGGGCAGATGTCCGGCGGGTACGGCCAGCAGCCGCCCCTGTATCCCGAGCCGTCCCCGCCGTCCCTGCCGGACGCGGTCCGGGCGTTCACCACGGGCGCCATGGCGGCCGAGGACTTCCAGCAGGTCTTCGCCACCTCGAAGGTCTACTGCCCGCGCGGCGACAACCCCGGATTCCTCGCGCTGCACAACACCCAGCAGCCTGTCATCCCGATGTTCAGCTCGCTCAAGGAGCTGCGCCGGTACGCGGGCAAGGAGTCCAAGTACTTCGTGATCACCGGAGCCGAGGTGATCGACCTGCTGCCCACGGGCTACGGCTTCGTGATCGACATGGAGGGCAAGCACCGCATGGTCTTCGACGCGAAGGCCGTGGAGCAGATGGTGGACTTCGCGATGCGCCGTATGTACGGCTGACGGTCCGCCGCGGGTGCCCCGGCGCCCTGGTGTCCCGGCGCCCCGGCGCCCCGGTGTCCGCTCGACCGGATGCCTCTCGAACCTGTGCCGCCCGGAGGGAATGCCCTCCGGGCGCGCGTCGTTACGGGTAGCAGAAAGTTCAACCCTCAACTAAACTCGAAGCACAAGGAGGTACCGACATGCCCGCAGTGACTGTCGAGAACCCGCTGGCCCTGCCCCGTGTGGCCGCGCCGTCCGACGCGGTGGACCGTCCCGTGCTCACCGTGACGACCGCGCCCCAGGGCTTCGAGGGCGAGGGTTTCCCGGTCCGCCGCGCGTTCGCCGGGATCAACTACCGGCACCTGGACCCGTTCATCATGATGGACCAGATGGGTGAGGTGGAGTACGCGCCGGGCGAGCCGAAGGGCACCCCCTGGCACCCCCACCGCGGCTTCGAGACCGTGACCTACATCATCGACGGCATCTTCGACCACCAGGACTCCAACGGTGGCGGCGGCACGATCACCAACGGCGACACCCAGTGGATGACGGCCGGGTCCGGCCTGCTCCACATCGAGGCGCCGCCGGAGCACCTGGTGATGTCGGGCGGCCTCTTCCACGGGCTCCAGCTGTGGGTGAACCTGCCGGCCAAGGACAAGATGATGGCCCCGAGGTACCAGGACATCCGGGGCGGCACCGTGCAGCTGCTCAGCACCCCGGACGGCGGCGCGCTCCTGCGGGTCATCGCCGGTGAGCTCGACGGACACCAGGGACCGGGCATCACGCACACCCCGATCACCATGGTCCACGCCACACTGCGGCCCGGCGCCGAGATCACCCTGCCGTGGCGCGAGGACTTCAACGGCCTCGCCTACGTGCTGGCCGGACGCGGCAGCGTGGGCGCGGACCGCCGCCCGGTCCACACCGGCCAGACCGCCGTCTTCGGCACGGGCTCCTCGCTGACCGTCCGGGCCGACGAGAAGCAGGACTCCAACACGCCCGAACTGGAGGTCGTGCTGCTCGGAGGGCAGCCGATCCGTGAGCCGATGGCCCACTACGGCCCGTTCGTGATGAACACCCGCGACGAGCTCCAGCAGGCTTTCGAGGACTTCCAGAAGGGCCGCCTGGGGACGATCCCGGCGGTGCACGGGATGTCGGAGGGCGGGCTGTAGGCCTTCCCGCCCCCGGGCCTGGCCTGGGTCCTCCGGGGCCCTCGTGAAGGACAGCGCTCGCGGAAGCCCCGTCCGGTCCGCCGGACGGGGCTTCGCCGTGCGCCGTGCGCCGGGGGTTCCTCGCGGGATTCTCCCCCGTTCGGACTCCCCGGAGCGCCGGTCCGGCTGACGCATGGTCAGCTGGCGGGGTGCAGCTACTCCCCGAGGGTGTCCGGCGGTTGGCGGCCTGGTGTGTCGTGATCCTGCTGGCCGCCGGGGTCGGATGGGTGGGGGTCCTGCTGTGCGGGGAGTTCCGTACGGCGGTGGTGCCGGTGCTGCTCGCGCTGCTCGGGACCGCGCTGCTCGGACCGCTGTACCGGCGGATGGTCAAGGCGCGGATCAACCGCTCGCTCGCCGCCGCCCTGACCTGTGTCGCGGTGGCCGTCGTGGTCGGCGGCGCCGTCTACGTCGTCGTCGCCGCGCTCTTCCACACCGGCTCCCAGATCGTGTCCTCGCTCCGGCAGGCCTCGCGTTCCGTCGCCGAGCACTTCGGCGCGGCGGGCACCTCGCTCGACGACATCGCCGCCAACTCCAAGGACCTGCTGGCCAAGTTCGGCGGCACGGCCGCGTCCAACGTCGTCAGCGGCGTCAGTGTCGTGGCCGAGACCCTCGCCATGTGTTTCCTCGCCCTGCTGCTCGTTTTCTTCTTCCTGCGCGACTCGCACAAGGTGGCCGGATCACTGCGGTCGCTCGCGCCCCGGGGGACCGCCGACGTCGTCGAGGCCATGGCCCGGCGCGCCTACGCGGCCGTCGAGGGCTTCATGCGCGGGACGACGATCATCGCGCTCATCGACGCCCTCTGCATCACCGTCGGACTCCTGGTCCTGCGCGTCCCGGGCGCCGTCGGACTCGGCGCGCTGGTCTTCGTGGGGGCGTACATCCCGTATCTCGGCGCGTTCCTCTCCGGCGCGGTGGCCGTCCTGGTGGCGCTCGCCGACCGGGGGTTCGTCATCGCCCTGTGGACGCTCGGGCTCGTGCTCGCGATCCAGATGCTGGAGGGATACGGCCTCCAGCCGATGATCCAGAGCCGGCAGGTGCAGATGCACCCGGCGGTGGTGCTGCTCGCGATCACGGCGGGCGCCTCCGTGGCGGGCGTCCTCGGCATGCTGCTCGCCGTCCCCCTGACGGCGGCGGCCTTCGGCGTCCTGCACGAACTCCGTGTGCGCTACGAGCCGGAAGGACCGGACGGGCCGCCGCCGGGGCCGGAAGGACCGGGCACACCCGGATTCCCCGGAGTGCCGGGAGCGCCGGGACCGTCCGCGGATTCGTAGCCGCCGGCGGATTCGTGGGCCCCGGAGGATTCGTGGGCCCCGGCGGACCGGTAGCCGCCCGAGGAGCCCCGGGCCTCTGTGGGGCGCGCGCCCGTCGGTCCGGTGGCGTCCGTCGCCTCGGCGAACGCGTCCCACGCGTCGAGCAGCGCGGAGTCGTCCGAGGCCCCGGACTCGCCGGAATCCGTGTCGGCCGCCTCGGAGAACTCGAACCAGATGCTCTTGCCCTGGCCCCGCGGGTCCACCCCCCACGCGTCCGCGAGCATCTCGACCAGCACCAGTCCCCGTCCGGACGACGCCAGCTCCCCGGGATGACGCCGGTGCGGCAGGGCATCGCTGCCGTCGGTGACCTCGGCCCGTATCCGCCGCTTGCCCGGCTCGCCCGTCACCTCGGCGACGAGCAGCGCGTCCACGTCGGTGTGCACGAGGACGTTGGTGACCATCTCGGAGACGAGCAGGACCGCGGAGTCGAGCTGGTCGGCGGAGGCCCAGTCGTGCAGGAGCTCCCGCAGCTGCTGACGGGCGTCCGCGATCCGCTCGGGCTCGGCCTGCGCCACGGTCAGCATCGTGCGGCGCAGCAGCGGCCGTACGGGTGGCGCGGTGTCGTCGCCGTCACCCTCCAGGGGCAGCCGGGACAGCAGCAGCACCGCTATGTCGTCCTCGCGCCGGTCGGCCAGCGGACCGGTGGTGTGGTGGGAGGAGGGCCCGTGCACGGCCTGCACGAGCGCGTCGGCGAGGGTCTCCATGTCGCCGTCGTGGGATTCGAGCGTCCGGCGGATCCGGCGCCAGCCGGTGTCGAGGTCGTGGCCGCCGGTCTCGATGAGCCCGTCGGTGCAGATCAGCATGGTCTCGCCCGGTTCCAGGAGGAGCCGGGTGGTCGGGTAGTCGGCGTCCGGGTCGATGCCGAGCGGCAGCCCGCCCGCCGTGGGCCGCATCAGCACGGTCCCGTCCGCCATCCGTATCGCGGGATCGGGATGCCCGGCGCGCGCGATGTCCAGCGTCCCGGTCGCCGGGTCGACCTCGACGTACAGACAGGTTGCGAAGCGCACATCGGCGGGGTCCGCCGGTTCCTCGTCCGCGTCGGCGCCGCCGCTCGACCCGTAGGTCACCGAGTCGGTGACCCCGTAGAGGAAACGCGCCGCCCGTGACAGCACCGCGTCGGGGCGGTGGCCCTCGGCGGCGTAGGCGCGCAGGGCTATCCGGAGCTGGCCCATCAGACCCGCGGCGCGGACGTCGTGGCCCTGTACATCGCCGATGACCAGGGCGTAGCGGCCGGCCGGCAGCGGGATCACGTCGTACCAGTCGCCGCCGACCTGGAGGCCGCCGCCGGTCGGGACATAGCGTGCGGCGACGCTCATGCCCGGCATCCGCGGGCCGAGCGTCGGCATCATCGAGCGCTGGAGGCCGTCGGTCAGCTCCCGCGCGGTCTCGGCGGCTCCGGCGCGCGAGAGGGCCTGCGCGAGCATGCGGGCGACGGTCGTCAGGACCGAGCGCTCGTCGGGCGTGAAGGTGACGGGGTAGGTGAAGGCCGCCATCCACGCACCCATGGTGCTGCCGGCGACCGTGAGCGGCAGGAACGCCCAGGACTGCCGGCCGAAGTGCTGGGCGAGGGGCCAGGACGCCGGGTAGCGGTCCTTGTACTCGTCGGGGGAGGAGAGGTAGACCGCACGGCCCGTACGGACGACCTCGGCGGCCGGATAGTCCGTGGCCAGCGACATGTGGGAGAAGGGGCCCTCGTCGCCCGGCTGGTGCCCGTGGTGGCCGATGATCGTCAGCCGCTCGCCCTCCGCGCCGAAGACGGCGAGTCCGTCCGGGGAGAATCCGGGCATCGACAGCCCCGCCGCCACCCGCAGCACCTCCGCCGTGGACCGGGCCTCGGCCAGCGCCCGTCCGGCGTCCAGCAGGAACGCCTCCCGCGAGCGGCGCCAGTCCCCGGTGACAGGGGTGCGCGCGGCGGCGTCCGGAGGCTGCTCGCTGACCTCCTGGAGGGTGCCGATCAGCTCGTACTGCCCGGTCTCGGGGTCGACGAGCGGCTTGGAGCGGCTGCGGACCGTGCGGAGCACCCGGCCGTGCTCGTCCATGATCCGCATCTGGGCCTCGGCGAGCGTGCCCTCGGCCACCGCGAGGTGCACCACCCCGTCCATCTCGTTCCAGTCGACGGGGTGGACATGCGAGCGCGCACCCGCCTCGGTGAGGGTCGTCAGCTCCGCGGGCATGCCGATCAGCCGTGCGGCTTCCGCGTCGAAGGTGACGAGTCCCGAGGCGTTGTCCCAGCGCCACACGCCGGTGGCGAGTGTGGCCAGGACGTCCCCCACGGCGGGCAGGGGCTCACCAGTGCGCATGCGCCCACTGTAGGAACAGGTGATCGGTGCCTGCCACCGATGGCCGTCACCGACGCCCGTCACGGCGTGGAGCGGCTAATGAGGGGGAGGCGACCTGGCCCGGCCGGTACGCTGGGGGTGTTTCACGTGAAACAGGCCCCCCAATCCCCAATCCGCGAAGACTGGATGAACGACGATGCATCGGTACAGGTCCCACACCTGCGGCGAGCTCCGCGCCTCTGACGTCGGCACCGACGTCCGGCTGAGCGGCTGGCTGCACAATCGCCGAGACCTGGGTGGCATCCTCTTCATCGATCTGCGCGACCACTACGGCATCACGCAGCTCGTCGCCCGCCCCGGCACCCCCGCCTACGAGGCCCTCGACAAGGTCTCGAAGGAGTCGACCGTCCGCGTCGACGGCAAGGTCGTCTCGCGCGGCACGGAGAACGTGAACCCGGAGCTGCCGACCGGCGAGGTCGAGGTCGAGGTGAGCGAGGTCGAGCTGCTCGGCGCCGCCGCCCCCCTGCCGTTCACGATCAACGCCGAGGACGGTGTGAACGAGGAGCGCCGTCTGGAGTACCGCTTCCTCGACCTGCGCCGCGAGCGCATGCACCGCAACATCCTGCTGCGCACGGCCGTGATCTCCGCGATCCGTCACAAGATGACGGCGCTGGGCTTCAACGAGATGGCCACCCCGATCCTCAGCGCCACCTCCCCCGAGGGCGCGCGCGACTTCGTGGTCCCCTCCCGGCTGAACCCCGGCAAGTTCTACGCGCTTCCGCAGGCGCCGCAGCAGTTCAAGCAGCTGCTGATGATCTCCGGCTTCGACCGCTACTTCCAGATCGCGCCCTGCTTCCGCGACGAGGACGCCCGCGCGGACCGTTCGCCGGGCGAGTTCTACCAGCTCGACGTCGAGATGTCCTTCGTCGAGCAGGAGGACATTTTCCAGCCCATCGAGAAGCTCATGACGGAGCTGTTCGAGGAGTTCGGCGGTGACCGTCACGTCACCTCGCCCTTCCCGCGCATCCCGTTCCGCGAGTCGATGCTGAAGTACGGCTCGGACAAGCCGGACCTGCGGGCCCAGCTGGAGCTCACCGACATCACCGACATCTTCGAGGGCTCGGAGTTCAAGGCCTTCGCGGGCAAGCACGTGCGCGCCCTGGCGGTGCCGGACGTGGCCGGCCAGAGCCGGAAGTTCTTCGACGGCCTCGGTGACTACGCGGTCGAGCAGGGCGCGAAGGGCCTGGCCTGGGTGCGCGTGGGCGAGGACGGCTCGCTGACCGGCCCGATCGCCAAGTTCCTCACCGAGGACAACGTCGCCGAGCTGACCAAGCGCCTCTCCCTGGCCGCCGGTCACGCGGTGTTCTTCGGCGCGGGCGAGTTCGACGAGGTCTCGAAGATCATGGGCGCGGTGCGGGTCGAGGCCGCGAAGCGCTCGGGCAACTTCGAGGAGAACGTCTTCCGCTTCTGCTGGATCGTCGACTTCCCGATGTACGAGAAGGACGAGGACACCGGGAAGATCGACTTCTCGCACAACCCGTTCTCCATGCCGCAGGGCGGTCTGGAGGCCCTGGAGACCCAGGACCCGCTGGACATCCTCGGCTGGCAGTACGACATCGTCTGCAACGGTGTGGAGCTGTCCTCCGGCGCGATCCGTAACCACGAGCCCGAGATCATGCTCAAGGCCTTCGAGATCGCCGGCTACGACCGGGAGACCGTCGAGGAGCAGTTCGCCGGCATGCTGCGCGCCTTCCGCTTCGGCGCCCCGCCGCACGGAGGGATCGCCCCGGGCGTCGACCGCATCGTCATGCTGCTCGCGGACGAGCCGAACATCCGCGAGACGATCGCGTTCCCGCTCAACGGCAACGCGCAGGACCTGATGATGGGCGCGCCCACGGAGCTGGACGAGACGCGGCTGCGCGAGCTGCACATCTCGGTGCGCAAGCCGCAGCCGAAGTAGCCGCTACCGAGGTGGTCGCTACCGAGGTGGTCGCTACCGAGGTGGTCGCGGCCGAAGTGGCCGCGGCCGAGGTAAGGCAAGCCTTTCAACTGGCCTGATCGCAAAGGGGCTTGAAGTCGACGTCGATTTCAGGTCCCTTTTGCGTGCCCGCAGCAAAGACCGCTGTTTTCTCAGCCTGCTGACAGCCTTCTTGCCTAACTTCCGGGCGCATGACAGCGAATGGACAGCACCAGGAACCCCAGGTCCCCCAAGTACCCCAGGAAAGCGGTGAACTGACGCGCCGCAAGGTCGTGGTCGTCGGCGCGGGTGCGCTCGCGGTGGCCGGCCTCGGCGGCAGCGCCTTCGCGGCGAGCGCGGTCGCGCAGGACAGAGAACCGGCGGCCGGGGAGAGCGCCGAGGCCTGCTACCGACTGACGTCGGAGGCGGTCGAGGGCCCGTACTACATCGACGCCGACAAGATCCGCCGGGACGTCAGAGAGGACCGCGAAGGCATCCCCCTGCTCCTCAGCCTCAAGGTGATCGACTCCGAGACCTGCAGGCCGATCCGGAACGCGGCCGTCGACATCTGGCACTGCGACGCCGCAGGCGTCTACTCCGGCTACGAGAACCAGGGCAACGGCGGCGGTGGCGGCCCCGCTCCCACCGGTGAGCCGCCGACCGGTGCGCCCACGGGTGCGCCCCCGACCGGTATGCCGGGCGGCGGCCACCAGGAGCCGACGGACGACACACGCTACCTGCGCGGCACCTGGCGTACGGACCGGCACGGCCATGTCTCCTTCAAGACGGTCTTCCCGGGCTGGTACCGGGGCCGCTGCGTTCATATCCACACCAAGGTGCACGTGGACGGCGAGTGGACCGACGCCGGTTACGAGGGCGGGCACACGTGCCACACCGGCCAGTTCTTCTTCGACGAGGAGTCCGTCCTGGCCTCGGCGGTGGTGGAGCCGTACTCCGCCAACGCCGCCGAGCGCACCACGCTCACCGAGGACACGATCTACGACCAGAGCGGTACCCAGGGCGGCCTGCTCAGGCTGCACTACGACAAGCGGGACATCACCAAGGGCGTCCATGCGTCGCTCACGGTCGGCGTCGACCCGGGCGCGACGGAGGACGGCCAGGGCGCGCCGCCCCGGGCGAGTGCGTCGGCGTCACCATCGGCTTCGGCGAGCTGACGGACCGACGGACCGGCGGTCTCCGGTCCCCGCCCTTCACGGCCGGGGACCGGACCCTCCTGGAAACCTCACCGGAGCCCCATAGGAATCCAGAGGGGCCGCCCCACAGGTCCGCCCGCAGGCTCTGGGTCGTCTCCGGCGGCGCTGACGGCAACTCGTGCATCGGGCTCGCTCGCGGACAGGTTTTGCTCCTCCTCCGCGCTGATCCATATAAAGTAAGGCAAGCCTTGCTTTATGTTTACTGGAAAGGCCTGGAAACAGGGTTTTCCCGCGACGCTCTTTTGCGTGCGCATGGGATTCCATAGGCCTTTCTCACGTCCCTGACAGGCCCGCCTCCTAGCGTCCCTGCCCATGACGGGAAACGCCGAGAACAGCCATGAGAACGAGCAAGGACCCAAGCACAAACGCGATTTGACGCGTCGTAAGGTCGTCGTCGCCGGTGCCGGTGCGGTCGTCGCTGTCGGTGTGGGCGGGACGGTCGCCGTCGGCGCCTTCGCCGGGGAGACGAAGGGGAAGGGTGCGACCGCCTCGGCGAGCGCCACCGCCTCCGAGCTCTGCTACAAGCTCACCTCCGAGACCACCGAGGGCCCTTACTACATCGACGCGGACAAGATCCGCCAGGACATCACCGAGGACGAAGAGGGCATCCCCCTGACCCTCAAGCTCAAGGTGATCGACGCGGACACCTGCAAGCCGGTGAAGAACGCGGCGGTCGACATCTGGCACTGCACCGCGCTGGGCATCTACTCCGGTTACGAGGCGATGGGCAGCGGCGGTGGCGGTGGCGGTGGCACCCCGCCCTCCGGATCCCCCTCCGACGCGCCCTCCGACGCCCCCTCGGGCACGCCCACAGGTGAGCCTCCGTCGGGCGCTCCCTCCGGCGGCACCGGCGGCGGCCACTCGGAGCCGACCGACGACGAGCGCTACCTCCGGGGCACCTGGAAGACCGACAAGCACGGCTACGTCACCTTCAAGACGGTCTTTCCGGGCTGGTACCAGGGCCGCGCCGTCCACATCCACACGAAGGTCCACGTCGACGGCACCTGGACCGACGCGGGCTACGAGGGCGGCCATACCTGCCACACCGGCCAGTTCTTCTTCGACGAGAAGTCGGTCCTGGCGTCGGCCGAGGTGTCCCCGTACTCCACGAACACCGCCACCCGCACCACCCTCACCGAGGACACGATCTACCCCCAGAACGGCCATGAGGGTGGCTTGCTGTACCTCAAGTACGACAAGAAGAACATTGCCAAGGGCGTCCACGCCGACCTGACGATGGGCGTCGCCCCGGACGAGACCCACGACAGCACGGACACCCAGCCGAGCGCGTCGGCCTCGGCGTCCTGACCCCTCCCGACACACAGGGGCCCGGAACACCACGGGTTCCGGGCCCCTTGACTCCCTGACAGGCAGGGGCCCGGAGCACCCTGGTTCCGGGCCCTCCCCGTGCGGGGCTTGATCAGCTCTGCTCCGAAGTGCTCTCCGGGCCGCGCGGGGCTTCGCCGAACAGTTCTTCGGCATGCGCGACCGTGCCGGCCCGGTCGAGCCAGTCGCCGAGACGGTCGAGGTCGGTGCAGGTGGTGATCCGCGTACGGACGTCGTCGGAGACGGTCAGCCCGCGTTTATTGCCGGCGGGGGTATTCCCCAGATTGACGTCGAGGAACTCGTGGAAGTAGTCGGAGGCTTGCCAGTCCATCCCTTGCAGGGCACGGCCCAGCGCTTCCGGTATGGCGTCGATGTCGTGGCTGTGGGTGTGAGCGAGGGCGGAGAACGCGGCCATCGCAGGCGGGTGGCCCTCGAACGGGACAGGCCGTTTCGTACGAGGCGATCCTGCACGAGTCCGTGCTTCGGACGCGCGTGGCCGACCGGATTGCGGCGCGGGCCCAGTTGGAGGAGATCCTGCTGCAGTCGGAGCGGTCGAACGTGACGGTCCGCGTCGTCCCGTTCGACGTCGACGGGTTCGCCGGCGCCCATTCGTCCATGCTGTACACGGGTGGCCCCGTGCCCCAGTTGGACACCGCGAAGCGGGACGCGCCGCATGGAGGTCCGTGGCGACGAGTGTGTGGAAGTCGCCCTGCAAGAGGGCACATTGCTGCTCCGCGAGAGCGATGACTCCGGCCGAATACTTCCTGTCACCCCGCAGGGGCCGGCTGCTCTCCTGGGGCGGCTCCGGGTGGGCCGCGACGGGTGACCATCGTGCCTTGCGGGGTGTCTCGCGTCAGGCGTGCTGGGCCTTTGTCATGCGGGCGACTTCTTTTCGGACGAGGGCCAGGGGGAAGTGGTTGCTGTTGCCCAGGTCCAGCATCGAGAAGGACGCGGTGACGCCGCCGACTCTCACGAGGATGTGCTGCTGGTTCTGCACGAGGACAGGTAGACCGCTGGGCAGGTCCGGCGCCTCCTGCTTCACCGGGGTGGTGACCCGGAAGGCGATCGACTCGTCGCCGAGCCGGGGAGCCTTCTCCGGCGCGACGTGCGAGGTGTACTTCCCCCCGCGGCTGTCGCCGGTGAAGTCGTGGCAGGTCGTCAGTGACGTACGGACACGGTCGATCGCCTTCTCGGCTCCCGTGCCTTCGTAGGAGGCGAGGGTGTTGCCGCCGGGCAGGATGCTGCCCTTCCAGGTGATGTTCTGGTCCACGACGGCCGATGCGCCGACGGCGTGGGTGGCGTCGAGGAGCGTCTCGCAGGAGGGGTCCGAGACCGGCGGGAAGGTGCTGTCGGAGTCGGCGGGTGATCGCTCGTCCGCCGAGACGGCCAAGCTGTCCGGCACGTCTTCACCGGTGAGGGCGATGGACTTCAGGGCCTCGGCGGAGAGCGGCGGTCCCGGCGCGGTGGACGCGGTCGAGGCGCCGCCGGGTGAACTGCTTGCCGCCGGGGAGCCGGGCGTTCCCCCGCCCGTACCGGCGCAGGCGGTGATCCCCCACGCGGTCAGTGCCGCGCCCACCAGCAGCCACCTGTTTCCCCGCACCCGCACCTGTATCCGCACTCGTGCCCCCCCCAGCCCCTCGTGACTCAAGGGACCCGATGCTAACTGCCGGGGGTGTTTGTCAGGGTCACGTCGGGAAGGAGGATCCGCTCAGGTGTCGTACGTGCCGTCCCACGGTTCGGAGAAGCCGAGGCCGTCCGGGTACAGCTCGGCCCAGGCCTCGCCCTCGTCCACGCCCGTCACGAGGCCGAACCGGACGCCGTCGACGGTGAGCTGGAACGGCCGTATCGCGATGTCCGTGTACGAGCGCCGGGGCAGACTGCGGAGCAGTTTCGCCAGGTGGACGCGGGCGCGTGACAGCACCGAGTATTCGCCCGGGACGGCTCGCTGCTGTTCGGCCCAGGTGCCGGCGCACCAGACCTCCGAGTCGCGGTAGCGGCCCTCGGCATCGAAGGTGTGGAGCACCACGTACAGACGTTTGTGCTCTTCCCAGCCGTCATCGGGACGGAACCCTTCGGGGAAGGCGTACGTGATCGACGCCAGGAACTGACCGTCCGCGTACCGGCCGATGGTCTCGGTGCGGTGCTTCGGTTCGTAGGCGATCGGAATGACCTCGGGGACTGCCATGGCGGAAACCATACGGGTGACCGAGGGCCTTGTGGCGCCGGGGTCCATTACGGATCGGCGGCATCGGACAGAGGGTGGCTTTCCCGGCTGTTCGCCGGGTCTTCACCGTGCTCTCACCTGGTCTTCCGTGCTGTCCGGCCGGTCCCGGGCGCCGGGGCGGCGGCCCTGGCGTGCAGGGCCCCGCAGCCGCGAAAAGGGGGCACGGGACGTGTCGTCCGTGCCCCCTTTCCGGAGGTGAGGAGCCTCAGGAGATCGACCGGTATCCGCCCCAGCCGGTGGCGATCCTCGTACGCGAGCCGAACGATCCCCTGCCGTCCCCGCTGTTGCGGTACAGATTGCCGCCGGTGTCCCGGGAGACCAGGTCGGCCCTGCCGTCGTCGGTGATGTCGCCGACCCCGACGACGGCGTTGCAGGAGCCGCCCCAGTCGGCGAACACCTTCACGCGGGCCGACAGCGTGCCCGTGCTCGTCCTCTTGCAGAGGCCGTTCTGCGGCAGAACGGCGATGGTGGCGGCCGCCACGGCGACCGCTGTGGAGGAGACGGCCGCGGGAAGGCCGCGCCGTCTCGGGGCGTGTCTGCCCACGTGAACCGTCCCTCCCCGCGAGGACCCCCGCCCTCGCACAAGTGTGCGGATGGTGGCAGGAGATGACGGTTGCAGAGATCGCGAGGTCGGGATGTCGTCGCAGGTGGGAGCGGTTTCCGGCAGGCGAAGAGCCCGGGAACCGTTCGTTCCCGGGCTCCTGTCGAGCGGTCGCCGTTACTCGGGTGCGCCGCCGAAGCGCTCCTTGTACGACTCCAGGTCCTCGTCCGTGATCTTGGCGAAGAGGACCGGGGGAACGGCGAAGGGGGTTCCGGCGGGCAGGAAGGACAGGGCGCGGGCCTCGTCGGCGCTCACCCAGGTGGCCGTGTCGTCCGCGAGGGCGAAGGCGGAGCGCATCGCGCGGGCGGACGCCGGGATGAAGGGTTCCGAGACCACCGAGTACAGGTGGATCAGGTTCATCGCCGTGCGGAGCGTCAGCGCGGCGCCCTCGGGGCTGGTCTTGATCTCCAGCCAGGGGGCCTTCTCCTCCAGGTAGGAGTTGCCCGCGGACCACAGGGCGCGCAGCGCGGCGGCCGCCTTGCGGTACTGGAGGGCCTCCATCTGGGTCTCGTACTCCGCGAGCAGCCCCGCGATCTCGGTGCCCAGCTTCGCCTCGGCCTCGCCGGCCTCCGCACCCGCCGGGACCTCCTCGCCGAAGCGCTTCTTGGAGAAGGACAGGACGCGGTTGACGAAGTTCCCGAGGGTGTCGGCCAGGTCCTTGTTGACCGTGGCCGTGAAGTGCTCCCAGGTGAACGACGAGTCGTCCGACTCGGGGGCGTTGGCGATGAGGAAGTAGCGCCAGTAGTCGGCGGGCAGGATGTCCAGCGCGTGGTCCGTGAAGACACCGCGCTTCTGGGACGTGGAGAACTTCCCGCCGTAGTACGTCAGCCAGTTGAAGGCCTTGACGTAGTCGACCTTCTTCCACGGCTCGCGCACGCCCA
Source organism: Streptomyces sp. NBC_00659 (assembly GCF_036226925.1). Taxonomy (NCBI): domain Bacteria; kingdom Bacillati; phylum Actinomycetota; class Actinomycetes; order Kitasatosporales; family Streptomycetaceae; genus Streptomyces; species Streptomyces sp. NBC_00659. The sequence goes on from NZ_CP109031.1 coordinate 5,029,825, forward strand.
GCTCGGTGGCCGGGAACATCACGGTGTGGAAGGGCACGTTGTCCTTCGCCATGAACTGTGTGTAGCGGACCGGGTTCTCGCCGGAGTCCGCGTCGTACCACCAGGACTTCCAGTCACGGTTCTCCGTGTCCTGGTCGGACCACTCCTTCGTCGCGCCGATGTACTCGATCGGGGCGTCGAACCAGACGTAGAAGACCTTGCCCTCGGCGGCCAGCTCCGGCCAGGTGTCGGCCGGGACCGGGACGCCCCAGTCCAGGTCACGGGTGATCGCGCGGTCGTGCAGGCCCTCGGTCAGCCACTTGCGGGCGATGGAGGAGGCGAGCTGAGGCCACTCGGACTCGTGCCGGGCCACCCACTCCTCGACCTCGTGCTGGAGCTTCGACTGGAGGAGGAACAGGTGCTTCGTCTCGCGGACCTCCAGGTCCGTCGAGCCGGAGATCGCCGAACGCGGGTCGATCAGGTCCGTGGGGTCGAGCACGCGCGTGCAGTTCTCGCACTGGTCGCCGCGGGCCTTGTCGTAACCGCAGTGCGGGCAGGTGCCCTCCACGTAGCGGTCCGGCAGGAAACGGCCGTCGGTGGGCGAGTACACCTGGCGGATCGCGCGCTCCTCGATGAAGCCGTTCTCGTTCAGGCGGCGCGCGAAGTGCTGCGTGATGTCGCGGTTCTCCGGGCTGGAACTGCGGCCGAAGTAGTCGAAGGCCAGCTCGAAGCCGTCGTACACGGCCTTCTGCGCGTCGTGCGCCTGCGCGCAGAACTCGTCGACCGGCAGGCCGCGCTCCTTGGCCGCCAGCTCGGCGGGCGTGCCGTGCTCGTCCGTCGCGCAGATGTACAGGACGTCGTGGCCGCGCTGGCGGAGGTACCGGGAGTACACGTCCGCCGGGAGCATGGACCCCACCATGTTGCCCAGGTGCTTGATCCCGTTGATGTACGGAAGGGCGCTGGTGATGAGGTGTCGAGCCATTGCGGGCTGCTCCCAGGTCGCTGCGTGGGGCGACGATCGCCTCGGATTTCCGGTGGGCGGGTCGTCGCCGGTGAACCTTGAAATCGTAGCCGACATGGGTGGGCCGCCCGCTTCCCGTTTTACAGCGTGGGAAGGGGCGGCCCGGTGGTGCGGTGTACGCGGGCGTACGGGCTTACAGGCTTACGGGCGCCAGTTCTCCAGGACGCCGTCGTAGACCTCGACGTCGGTCAGCTCGCGCGGGGCCGGGCCGGCGTGGAAGAAGGCCGTGTTCCCGGTCTTCAGCTTGCGCAGGTAGTCGAAGGCCTTGTTGTCGTGCTCGCCGAAGGCGACGAACGAGAAGAAGACGCCCGGGTGGTCCTTCGCCGCGTCCGTGAGGGACTGGGTGGCGGGGGTCTTGGCGTCCGGGGCGCCGTCGGTCTGGAAGATCACCAGAGCCGGGTCGGTCGAGCCGGACCGCTGGTGGTGCGTGACCACTTCCTCCACGGCGACGTGGTAGCTCGTACGGCCCATGCGGCCGAGGCCTGCGTGCAGGTCGTCGACCTTGTTCTCGTGCTCGGTGAGCGTGAGGGCGCCGGTGCCGTCCAGCTCGGTGGAGAAGAAGACGACGTGGACGGTCGCCTCCGGGTCCAGGTGGGCGGCGAGGGCGAGGGCCTGCTCGCCGAGGGCCTGGGCCGAGCCGTCCTTGTAGTACGCCCGCATGGACGAGGAGCGGTCGAGTACGAGGTAGACCTTGGCGCGCTTGCCGGTGAGGTCCCGCTTCTGGAGCGCGGTACCCGCTTCCTGGTACGCCGTGACCAGGTCCGGAGCCTGTGCCTTGACCTCGCTCAGCGCGACGGCGGAGTCTCCTGCGGGCTGGGTTTCCGCTTCCGCCTCGGCTTCGCCTTCGGCGTTGTCGTTCCCGCCCGCACCACCCGTGCTGGTTTCGTCTTCGGCTGCGGGTGCCGCCTGTGGGGCTTCCTCGCCGTCGGCGGCTGCGGGCTCGTCGACCTGCGCGGTCACGGGCACCTCGGCCTCAGCCTCGGGCTCGGCCTCGACCTCGGCCTCGGCCTCAGCTTCGGCGACCGGCTCGGCCGGGGTTTCTGTTTCCGCCTCGGCTTCGCCTTCGGCGTTGTCGTTCCCGCCCGCACCACCCGTGCTGGTTTCGTCTTCGGCTGCGGGTGCCGCCTGTGGGGCTTCCTCGCCGTCGGCGGCTGCGGGCTCGTCGACCTGCGCGGTCACGGGCACCTCGGCCTCAGCCTCGGGCTCGGGCTCGGCCGCGACCTCGGCTTCCGCCTCGGGCTCGGCGACCGGCTCGGGGATGACCTCGGCCTCGGGCTCGACGGTGGCCTCGGCCTCGACGGCGGGCTCGGGGATGACCTCGGCCTCGGGCTCGACGGTGGCCTCGGCCTCGACGGCGGGCTCGGGGATGACCTCGGCCTCGGGCTCGACGGTGGCCTCGGGCTCGACGGTGGGCTCGGGGATGACCTCGGCCTCGGGCTCGACGGCGGCGACGGGCTCCGTCTCTTCCGCGGCCTCGGGCTCCGCGACCGACTCGACCTCCGCCTCGGCGGCGGGTTCGGCTTCCGAGACGGCTTCCGCCTCGGTGGCGGGCTCGGCGACCGGCTCTTCCGCCTGCTCGGTGGCGGGCTCGGATGTGGGCTCGGGCTCCGGGGAGGAGGTCGTGTTCTGCTTCGGTACCGTCACGTTGTCGAAGGCGGCCGACACCAGATCCTCGACGACGGAGGGCTCGGGCTCGGACGCGGGAGCCGGAATCTTCGGCTCGGCCTCCGGGGCGGCGGTCGAGGCCGGCTCGGCCTCGGGAGAAAGTGTCGGCTCCGCGGCGGGAGCCGGGACCGTCGCGGTCGACGTGGCCTCTCGCGAGGTCTCCGCGTCCGCGTCACGACCCTTGCGTGAGCGGCCGAACGCATTCCGCAGGAGAGTGAGAATGCCCATGTGCGCAACCCTTCGCGTGAGTTGATCCCGTCAATCCCTGGCCAGGACGGACACGTAAGGTTAGCGGCCATAGATGGTGATCTTCGGCAGGGGCCACGCACCGGACAACCGCCGCGTCAACCCCCTTGCAGCGCCCTCGGGTTCACTTTCCTACCATGGTGATTTGTCGGAATTCTGAGTTCCGTCCGTCCCGCGCGTGAAGTCGGGACGATGGCCGAATAGTCGGTGCCGACGCCTCCTGTGTCAATGCGGTGAGGTGATCGCCCTGGCCGCCGCGACCTCCTGCCGCACCGGTTCGAGGACGCTGCCCTCGGGTCCGGTGAGGTCGGTGCGGACGGCGAAGAGCACGTCCGTCTCGCGCAGTCCCTCGGACAGCTCCCGCAGCTGGCGCGCGATGGTGGAGATCTCGGCGGCGGACGGCTCGGCCGCGCCCTGGCGGACACGGACCCGGGCTGCGGTCGTCGCGTCCACGATCCGCTCGACGGCGACGACGAGCGGCATCCAGGCCGCGGCCCGGCGCCCGTTCGGCGGCGGTTCGGTCAGCGCGCGCTGGAATTCCGTACGGATGGAGGAGAGGTCGCGGTACAGCCGGCGCCTGCTCCGGGCGCGGGCCGACGGCTCGGCGGCGTCCCCGAAGGCCAGCTCGACATAGCCGGCGGTGTCGGCGACCGCGTCCGCGAGCCGGTCGCCGACCCGGGCGTGCCAGCTCTCCGGCCACAGGAGGTACCCGGCCACCAGGGCGATGGCGCAGCCGATGAGGGAGTCGACGAGCCGGGGGACGATGAGCCCGGTGCCCTGGTGGTTGAGGATGTCGGACAGCAGCAGGATCACCGGGGTGATGGCGGCGGTCTGATAGCCGTAGCCGCGCGGGGTCAGGGCCGGGATGAGCGCGCCGAGCACCATCAGCACGGGCACGTCCCACCAGCCGCGCGGCACCAGGGTCAGCACGGTCGCCGCGACCACGAGGCCCGCGACCGTGCCGAGGGCGCGCAGCAGGGCCCGGGAGAAGACGGAACCGTAGTCGGGCTTCATGACGAAGGTGATGGTGAGCGCGACCCAGTAGGAGCGCGGCACCTCGACGGTGGAGACGAGCACCTGGCCGAGGCCGATGCACAGGGCGAGGCGGGTGCCGTAGCGCCAGGAGGCCGCCGACAGCAGGACGCCGCGGGTGGCGCGGGCGGCGCGGACGCGCAGGCGGGCGGGCCGGCCGAGGCGGTCGTCGAGGGTGCGCGGGTCGGGGGACAGGTCGGCCACGACACCGGCGGCGTGACGCAGGGCGTGGTCGACGGCGCGCCCTGTCTCGTCGGCCGGGGCGGGCAGCCGCAGTTCGATGGGGTCGGTGCCGCCGGTCTCGATGGTGTCGGCGAGCAGGCTCACGGCGGCGGGGATCGCGGCGGGCAGCGGCTCGCCCCGCTGGTGGGCGGCGGGGGCGGCCTCGACGACCGGCGTGACGGCGTTGAGCTGGGCGAGCAGCCGGACGAGGTCGGGGCTGCGGCCGTGGTGGAACGCCCGCCGGGCGAGGACGAGGTCGTACGACTCGTTCAGGGACTGGGTGACGGCGATACGGAGGCGCTCGTAGTCGTCGGTGCCTCCGGCGGCGAGCAGGTCCGCGACCGTGCGGTAGGTGCTCGCGACGGAGGACCGCTCCGGCACCCCCGAGCGCAGCGGCCAGGCGAGCAGGGTCAGCGCGAGGACGAGGAGCCCGCCGCCGGACATCAGCAGCGGCGCGAGCCACCAGGCGCCGGGCAGCGGAAGTCCGGCGCCGATGACGCAGTTGAGGAGCAGCAGCAGTCCGGTGACGGAGGCGACGGCGCCGATCGACGAGATCATCCCGGAGACCAGGGCGATCAGGGTCACCGTCACGACGGCGGTCCAGCCGTGCCCGAAGACCGCGGCGCCGATCGTGACGCCGATCGCGCCGAAGAACTGCGGGACGGCGATGTTGAGGATCCGCATGCGGTACGCGTCCGCGGTGTCGCCGATGACTCCGGACAGCGCTCCCATGGAGGCCAGGGCGCCGTACGCGGGCTGTCCGCAGGCGAGGCCGATCGCGAGCGGGAGCGACAGGGCCACGGCGGCGCGGGCGGCGGCGGCCCGATTGACGGGGACCCGCTGCGGTTGGAGGTTCCTGACCAGCCAGTCGGGAGGGGTGAGGCCGATGGGGAACTCGCGGGACATGCCCCAAGTATGTCGGTTTTCCCTGGGCGGGCCCCGGACGGTCCCGCCCGGCCCCGGGCCCGGTCCCGCCTGGCCCCCGGACGGTCCCGCCCGGCCCCGGGTCAGGCGCCCACGTGGGTCGACTGCTCGGCGGGAATCTGACGGGGTGTCTCGGCCGGGCGCCGCCGACGGGCGTACACACCGGCGAGCGCGGCGGTCAGAGCCACCGTCAGACCCATGGCCAGCAGCAGCCAGCTGACGAACCGGAGGGTCTCGGTGAGCGCGTCGTACACGGCGCCCGCGGCCGTGCGGGACACATCGGGCGGCAGGTCGTCGAGGGTGAGCCTGCGGCCGACGGTGATCGCGACACCGAGCAGCGCGGCGCCCAGAGCCGTGCCGAGGCCCGTCGCGAGGACCGCCCGGCGGCGGCGCACGGCGATGACGATGCCCGTGGCCGCGAAGACGACCGACGCCGACGGGAGCCAGAATCCGGCGACTTCGAGCACGTGGAACCCCTTCCGCAGCCGGGCCAGGTCCTCGGCCTCGAGAACGGTGATCTCGGTGTGCGCGACCGGGATCCGGCCGGCGAACGGCATGTGGTCGTCGGCGAGCCGGCGCTTGACCCGCTCGGTGACGGGCGCGAGATCGACGGTCACCGCACCCTCGCGGTCCTCGCGCAGCGCCCGCATCACGGCGTCGTGCGCGGCCAGGTTGGCGGCCTCCCACGCCGTTTGGTACGCCTCGGTCTCGGTGAACGAGCGCACGGCGTCCCGCACGAAGTGGTTCACCGGCCCCTGGAGTCGGGGCCGCACGTGGACCTCGCGCAGGATGTCGTCCGTGACACCGGCCGCGATGGCGTCCCGGATGTCGTCGTCGCCTCCGAGCGGCGCCATGGTGGCCTCGTACCGCTCGGAGTCGCCGAGGCCGTACGTCGCCCACGCCGACAGCGCGCCGAGCGGCGCGAGGAGGCAGGCGAGCGCGATCAGCACGGCCGACAGGGCGCTCCGGACACGAGGGGACACGTCTTCAGGCAAGACCTCCCGGACCCCGTACGCGACCGGCCCGACTGCAAATGGGCGCATATGACAAGCCGTACGGGGAGCTGCCGTGCCCGCCCCCCAGGGCCGGACCCCGGCCCCCGCCGGCAGCCCGCCCGATTCCGGCGGAACCCGGTTCGTGCCCCGTCGGCACGCCGTCGGACGGCCGTGCGGGTTCCGCCGGCACCTCCGGGGCTGCCGCTCACCCCCGTGCATCCCTGTGGCCCCAAGGGCTTTGGCCGCTCAGGTGGAGCCCTCACCCGAACGGGTGTTTCCTGGATCTGGGGAAAAGGAGGCCGATATGCGCACCACCCCAGCCCCGCGGATTCTTGCCGCGGCCCTGCTCAGCGGCGGTGTACTGACCGTCCTGGCCGCCGGTCCCTCCATGGCGGCGACCGAGTCGGCGCCGACGGGCGACGGCTCCGGAAGCCCCGTCTGGGGCACCGTCATCTCCCGTGGAGAACTGAACCTGCGGCTTCAGCCCAGCACGAACTCGCCCGTCGTCGGCGCGCTCTCACCGGGCAGCCAGGACCGCGTCCAGTGCGCGGTGAACGGGCAGAGCGTGCTCGGTACCACCGTCTGGTACTGGCTCGTCGGCGCCCATGCCTGGGCCAGCGCGGCCTTCGTCGACACCGACGGCCGGTGGGTGCCGAGTTGCTCGGACCCGTGCCCCGACCAGAAGGACGGGACGTGGCACAACGCGCACTGGGACGACGGGCGCAACCCGCGCAACGACCCCGGATGGAGTGTGACCGCCTCCGGCTCCTGGAGCTTCACCGTCTCCAGCGCGTGGAGCTGGACCGTGTCCGGCTCCTCCTCGAACTCCTGGGACTGGGTCCCAGGTGGTGGGTGAGTAGGTGAGTGAGGGAGACGCATGAGGCCCCGGCGGTGCCGGGGCCTCATGTGCGTGTGCGCCGTTGCGGCGGACGACTGTGCCGTGTGCGCCGTTGCGACGTCGTCCGTCGCAACGGCGCGCTACGACGTCAGCTCGCCTTTCCCGCCGCGTCCTCGTGGGTGTAATAGCGGTAGAAGGCCACCGCGTACACGCCCACCGCCACCGGCAGTGACATGAACACGGACCGCAGAACGGTCGCGTCGGTCTGGCTGTACAGGAAACCGAACGCGCAGCCCGCGAACACGGCCCACACCAGCGCGTGCGTCTCGCGCCGCATCAGTGGTGCCACCGTCCGGGCGCCCATGTAGGCCGCCGCGAACGCGATGGCGCACACGAAGCCGAACAGCACGTTCCAGCCCGTGATGGCACCTGCGTCCCGGTTGATGGCGGCGGCCCAGTAGCCGTAGACGAGTCCGCCGACGACGGGCACGGCCCACTTCGCCATCGTGTGGGTCTGTTCCCCGAAGACGTCGGTCGATCCGGATGTACCTGGTGTCCCTGACACGGGTGCGGCTTGAGCCATGGAAGGACTCCTCTCTGCTCGCCCCCGCCTTCCAGGTCACACCTCGCCGTAGCCCCTGGCAAGTCGGGGCCCGCCCCCCCACGGCACCCCTCCACGGCACCCGTCCACGCACCCCACGACACCCTCCGCGCCGCTTCTCCGGGATGCGGTGATCATGGTCGCGTGCTTCGCTGAGGTGCATGAAGCTCGTACTCTTCGGTGCCACCGGCATGGTCGGCAGCCGCATCGCCACGGAGGCGTCGGCGCGCGGACACCAGGTCGTCGCGGTCAGCCGGTCCGGCCAGTCCCCGGTTCCCGGGGTCGCCGCGGCGGCGGCCGACGCCGCGGACCCGGCGAAGGTCGCCGAGCTGGTGGCCGGCGCGGACGCGGTGGGGTCGGCCTGCGTCCCGCCCCGGGACGTCTCGGATCCGCGCGAACCCTTCCTCGCCCTCAACCACTCCCTGGTGGAGGGCGTCCGTGAGGCAGGGGTGCACCGGCTCGTGATCGTCGGCGGGGCGGGGACCCTGGAGGTCGCCCCCGGCGAGGCCGCGTGCGACCAGCCGGACTTCCCCGAGGCCTACCTTCCCGAGGCCCTCGCCCACCGTGACGCCCTCACCTATCTGCGGACCGACGTCGACGATCTCGACTGGACCTACATCTCGCCCGCCGCCGAGATCGGCCCCGGCGAACGCACGGGCGAGTTCAGGATCGGCGGCGACCGCATGCTCACCGACGCGGGTGGCCAGAGCAGGATCAGTGCCGAGGACTACGCGATGGCCTTCGTCGACCAGCTGGAGATGCCCGTCCACCCGCACGGCCGTATGTCCGTCGCCTACTGAGACGTCGGCCGCCTACTGAGACGACGAGACGGAGGCGGTACGGCGAGGTGGCCGACCGGAGACCCGCATACGACCGGTTGCGGCACGCCCTGCGGCCGCGCACCGGGGTGCAGGACGCCTTCCAGCGGTCGACGCCGCTGCGGGTGCACGGGCGCAGCGTCGCCTGGGTGCCCCCGCTGCTGCTGCTCATGGGCATCGCGCTGCTCGACGTCAACACCTCCGGCCGGTTCCGGATCATCTCCTGGCTCGTGCTCGTGCCGGTCATCGCCGCGGCGATCTGCGGAGTGCTGGGCACCGTGGCGTTCGCCGCGCTGTCGCTGCTCGTCTACGGCGCCGTGGACACGTCGTGGCCGCACCCGTACCAGAACGGCCTGCCCGATTTCGTCCTGGTCATGGTCGGCAGCGGCCTGGCCGCCCTCGCCTGTTCCGTGCGGCTGCGCGCCGAGCGGCGCATGCTGCACATGCGGGACATCGCCGAGACGACCCGGCGTACCGTGCTGCGCCCGATGCCCCCGGGCTGGGGCGGCCTCGACCACGCGGCCGTCTACCTCGCCGCCGACAGCGAGGCCCGGGTCGGCGGCGACTTCTACGACATCCAGCCCGGCCGGCACGGCACCCGCGTGCTGCTCGGAGACGTCCAGGGCAAGGGACTCGCGGCGGTCGAGGCGGCGGCCGCGCTGCTCGGCACCTTCCGCGAGGCGGCGTACCACGAGCCGGACCTCGCCCCGGTCGCCGCCCGGCTGGAGGTCAGGATGCTGCGGCACAACCACTACCGCGTGGCACTCGGCCGCAGCGACGGCGACCGTTTCGCGACCGGTGTCCTGGTCGCCTTCCCCGAGGACGCTCCGGTCACCGTGGAGGTCGTCAACTTCGGCCACGAACCGCCGCTCGTGGTCACCCCCGACGGCGTGCGGAGTCTGCCGGCCGGGGACGGACTCCCGCTCGGCATGGGCGAGCTGGTGCCCACGCCGCCACCGGTGCTCCGGGTCCCGCTCGCTCCCGGCGAGACACTGCTCCTGGTCACCGACGGGGTGACCGAGGCCCGCGACACGGCGGGCGACTTCTTCCCGCTCCGTGACACCCTCACGAAGGCGCTGCCACAGGACCCGCGCATCGCCGACCCGCAGCGGCTCGTCCGGTTCGTGCGCGACGGCACCCTGGTCCACTGCGGCGGCAGGCTCGCCGACGACACGACGATCTTCGCCGTACGGCGTCGGGCGGGCGGCGGACGAGGGACGTAGCGCGGTGGCGGACGCGGACTTCGGGGTTTTCGGCCGGGTGGGGGGTTCGTCCCTTTCACGTCCCCTCTTTGCATGCGCAGCCGTTACGGTGCTGATGTGTCCGATCGATGGGGGAGGCAACCTGTGCCCGGAACCGTGCTGCTCCTCGCAGCTTCGCCGGTGGGCAGGGGGTGTCTGGTGGACGCGGCCTCCGTGCTCCCCATACTCGCGGCCGTCGCCCCTCCGGTGCTGTCGGGCACCGAGACGGCCAACGTCGTCGAACTGGCCGACCCGCTGGAGCCGCAGGCCGTCCTGACCCGGCTGCGTGCGGCGGCGACGGCGCCCGGACCGCTGACCATGTTCGTGACGGGACAGCTCCAACTGGACCGCCGCCAGCGGCTTCCGCACCTCGCGCTGGCCCGCACCACCCCGGCGACGGTCCGCTACACGGCCTTCCCCTGGCGCTGGGTCGTCGACGAACTCCGGCTGCGTCCACCGGGTTCGACGACCGTCTTCGTCGACCTGCACGCGGACACGGACACCTGGGAGTTCCTCGCCGGGCGCCCCCTCACGGCGGGCCCGTCGACCGAGCTGTACGGCCGGGTCGCCCCGCCGCCGTCGCGCCGGACGGTGGCACAGCCGGCGTACATGAGAGCCGTCGCCACCCTGCTCCGCAGCGGCCACCGCCCTTCCCCCGACCAGCTTCACCAGCAGGCTCTGACGAGGATCGCGGGCGAGGAGAACGCCCGGCCTGGAGCGGCGGACCTGGTGCTCGCGCCCGGGCGGGCATGGGCCGGGCAACCCTGGCCCCCGGCTCCGGAGTTCACGACGGTCACGGCTCCGCCGCACGCGCCCGCGCGTCCACCGCACCCGCCGGTTCCGCCGTCCGTGTCCGTGCCGACCGCGCCGTCCGGGTCGTCCGCGCCGTCCGGGTCGTCCGTGCAGCTTCCCGGTCAGGCCGGCCGGCGAGGGGGTTCGGTCTCCCCCGATCCCCATGAGGAGATCACCGCGGCGGTCCGCGACGGACGCCACGAGGACGCGTTCGCGCTGGCGGCGCGGTGGGAGCGGGAGGCGCTGCGGACGCACGGGTCCGGGTCCGAGCCGGTGCTGCACTGGATGGAGGTACGGGCCGACCTGGCGATGTTCGCGGGGGACGCCGAGCGCAGCTGCCGTGGCTGGCTGGCCCTCGCGGCGAACCGGCTGGACGCGGGACAGGCCCCGGGCGCCCCGGAGGTGGAGTCGGCCGTGGACCGCGCGCACCACCAGTGGGGCCGTATCGACGATCCGGCGCGGGCCCGTGAACTCGGGGCGGAACTGGCCCGGTTGAGACAACGGGTGCCCGGACGCCGGGAGGGCGCGCTGGACCATGTCAGGCGCCAGCTCAGCCAGTTGCAGACGCAGACCTGAGCGAAACCCGGACCGGGAGAGTTCACTTCCCGGCCGACAGCGAGGCCAGCGCCCCCGATACCAGGGTCCGTACGCCCGGCGCGACCGTGGACAGGTCGGGGGCGAAGTGCGGACTGTGGTTGCTGGGCACGGACGCGAGCCTGGTCATGAGGTCGTCGCCGCCAGGGGCGGCGTTCCAGACGTCGGCCGGGGTGCCGGTCACGAACCAGTAGGAGTAGGGGATCCGGCCGACCGCGAGCCGCGGGAAGTCCTCGCTGGCCATGGCGGGACCGGGGTCGAGGACCGTCCCGGTGCCGAAGACCTCGCCGTGCACGGCGGCGATCCGGCGGTCGGTGCCGGCGTCGTTGACGGTCACCGGGAAGTCGTCGCCGACGGTGACCGTGGGCTCGGCCGGGCAGCCAGCCGCCGCGCACTCGCCCGCCGCGACGCGCCGCACGGCGGCGATCATCCGCTCCCGCACGTCCTGCGACTGCGTCCGCAGGTTCAGGGCGATCCGGGCCTCGGACGGGATGATGTTGTGCCGGGTGCCGGCCTCGATCCGCCCCACGGTGAGCACAGCGGACTCCCGGGCCGCGATCTCCCGGCTGACGACCGTCTGGAGCCGCGTCACGATGTACGCGGCCGTCACCACCGGGTCGACGGTCGTCTCGGGCCGCGAACCGTGCCCGCCCCGCCCGTGCACGACGATGTCCAGGTCGGTCGAGGCGGACATGATCAGACCCGGGGAGTGCGGGTACAGCCCGGCGGGGCCGGGCACCACGTGCTGGGCGAGCAGGACGTCGGCCACCGGGAAGCGTTCGTGGAGGCCGTCCGCGACCATGCGGGCCGCGCCCCCGCCGGTCTCCTCGGCGGGCTGTCCGACCAGCACCAGCGTGCCGGACCAGGTGTCCCTCCCGGCGGCGAGCGCCTTCGCCGCGCCGACGAGCCAGGTGACGTGGAGATCGTGACCGCAGGCGTGCATGACCCCGTCGGTCGCCGAGGCGTACGGCAGCCCGGTCTCCTCTGCCACGGGCAGCGCGTCCATGTCGGCGCGCAGCAGGACGGTGGGCCCGTCCCCGTTCCGCAGAACGCCGACGACGCCCGTACCGCCCACGCCCTCGGTCGTGTCGTACCCGGCTTTCCGCAGCCGTTCCGCGAGGGCGGCGGCCGTACGGTGTTCGCGCAGCGACAGTTCGGGATGCCGGTGCAGATCCCGGTAGAAGTCCTCCAGGGCGGGGACCGGGAGGTCGGCGGTGAGGTCCAGCGCGGTACGAGCGGCGGTAGAGGTCACCGCTTCACTGTAGGCGCCGTGTTTGCCCCGTACGGGAAATTCGCCGCTGTCGTACGACTCGGGGAGCGCGCGTCGACGGCCCGCGGGGAGTTACCGGGGGCCGGTCGTGACCGCGGTGGTGTGTGCCGTGGGGGCCGCTTCGGCCGCTCTCGCCGGGCCGACGTTCGCCGCCGTGACCAGCGCGGCGACCGCGATGACGGCGGCGAGAAACCCTCTGGAGTAGCGCGCGGAAATACGTCGGAGCACGGTGACCTCGCAACAACAGCGGCGTATTAAGCAGGCTTAATCCGGCGCTTAACGTAGAGGCTCCCGGCTTCCGTCGCAAGAGGGTCCGAGACTGGACAGTAGTCAAAAGCCGGACCGGTTCAACTCGGCTTGATGGCATGCTTGGTTCATGGCGGAGCGGGACGACCCCGAGATCATCGGGCGCAGGGTGCAACAGCTGCGCACAGAACGAGGCCTGACGCAGAAGCAGCTGGCGGAGCCCGTGTACACGCCCGCGTACATCTCCACTCTGGAGGCCGGCCGGGTGCGGGCCTCCGAGCCCGCGCTGCGGCACATAGCCGGGCGTCTCGGGATCGCGTACGAGGAGCTGGCGACCGGGCGGCCCGCCCATCTCGCCACCGGCCTGCGGCTGCGGCTGACGGACGCGCAGCGCACGCTCTCCACCGGAGAGGCCGAGGTGGCCGCCGAGGTCTACGTGGTTCTGCTCGCGGAGGCGGAGGCCCACGGACTGGTCGCCGAGCAGGCGGCGGCGCTTCTCGGACTCGGCGAATGCGCTCTGGACACCGGGGATCTGGAGACGGCGCAGCGGCGCTTCGAGGAGTCGGAGCAGCGGATGGGGGACGCGCCGCTGCCGCAGCGGGTGCCCGCCGTACGCGGCCGGGCGGTCTCCCACTACCTGGCCGGTGAACTCCGTTACGCCTGCTACCTGTTCGAGTCGACCATCGACGAGCTCAACCGGACGGGCCTGCACGATCCCGAGGCGCTGCTCCTCCTCTACACGGGAGTCATCGGGCCCTACATGGACATGGGCGCGCACGCCCGTGCCGCCCAGGCCGCCGAGTTCGCGCTCGCCCTCGCGCCGCAGGTCCAGGACCCGGCGCTGGTGGCGCGGATGCACCGGTCGGTGGCGCGGACGATGATCGCCGAAGGGCGGATCACCGAGGCCGACGCCTCCCTCGCCAAGGCCGCCGAGCTCTACCGGCAGCTCCAGATCCGCACCGAGCTCGCCAACTGCCACTGGATGCGCGGTTATCTGTACGCCCAGAACGGTGAACTGGAGCGTGCAGAGGGTGAGTTGCGTGAGGCGCAGGCCATGCTCTCCGCGAAGCGGGCCGCGCTGTACACCAGCCAGGTCGCGGTGGAACTGGCCGACGTGCTGCACCGGCGCGGCAAGTCCGACGAGGCGGACGGACTGCTGCGGCAGGTGCTCGGTGACCTGAGTTCCGAGCGGGGCGCCATCCACGCCGCCGCCGCGCACCGCCTGCTCGGGATCATCGCGGAGGACACCCGCGACACCGAGGCGGCGGAGGAGCACTATGTGCGGGCGATGAGCCTGCTGGAGCGGGCGGGCGCGGCGGGCGACCTTGCGGACCTGTGCCGGCTGCTGGGCGACCTGCTGCGGCGCACCGGCCGGGTGGAAGCGGCTCTGGACGCCTACCGCACCGGCCTCGGCCACCGCACCGCCCCGGGCACGACGACCCTCGGCCCCGCTCCGGCCCAGCCGCCCCTCTGAGGACACGCGGGCGCCGGTCGTTCCGGTGAGGGCTGAGGGCTGAGGGCTGAGGGGTGCGGGACGCGAGTGCCGCTGGTGCTGCCGGACTCCGGGCGCGCCCGCCCGGCCGCGAAGGCCGCGCTAGCCGCCCGAGGTTCCCCCGGTTCCCGTTCCTGAGCCGGCCGCTGCGCCGGTGGCCGCGTCCGAGCCGGTGGCCACGCCCGAGCCCGCCGTCGCACTGCCCCGGTGCGCCGCCGAGGAGGCCGAGGCGTTGGCCGACGGGCGGATCTCGACCACGGCGCCCGGTTCGAGCCGGTCGTACAGCAGTTTGGCATCGGTCATGTCCAGGCCGATCCAGCCGTGGTCAGGGTCGGAGATGGCCTGGTCACCGGTCCCCAGGGAGCCCACGTAGTCCGTTCTGCCGTCGGGCCCGGTGAGCGTGACCACCCAGGAGGCCTCGAAGGAGTAGCCGCCGCCGAGGCCGACCGTCTTGCTGGAGACCTTCAAGTGGGCTTCCTTCTCTGTGACCGTCATCCGGACCGTCGGGGTGTCGCCGGTCAGACTGTCGCCGTGGAGCGTCAGCCGGTGGCCGGCGACGGAGATCACGCGCCTGCCCAGATCGATCGTGGCGTCCGGCGACGCCGTCGGCAGGCTCGGGACGGCGGTCGGGCTCGCGGCCGGCGGCGGCTTTTGCTGCGCCCCTCCGTCCAGGCCCACCACGGCGACCAGGGCGAGCGCGCCCGCGACGCAGACGCCGCCCGCGGCCAGAGCCGTACGGCGGCGGCGCCGTCGGCCCGACGCCCGGCCGCGGATCTCCGCACCGCTCAGCACCGGAGGCCTCTCCGCCTCGTTCGCCAACTCGCGCAGGGCGGAGGCGAGTTCATCGGACACGGTCGTCCTCCCTCTCGCCCTTGCCGGACGTGCCGGCGAACCCCGACGGACGCGCGGAGCCGGCCAGGTCCGCCGGATCCTCCGAGAGCACCCGCGCCAGCGCCGTCCGGCCACGCGAGAGCCGGGCCTTGACCGTGCCGACGGGGGCACCGGTTTCGGAGGCTACCTGCTCGATGCTCAAGTCGCACAGATGGTGCAGAACGATCGCCATCCGCTGGGCCTCGGGCAGCGTTCGCAGCGCGGCCACGAGCGCGGTGCGTTCGGGGCCCGGGCCCGGTGCGTGGTCGGCCGGAGGTGTGCGCCGCACCAGCTCCAGCCAGCGGCGGGCCCGACGCCAGCGGCTCACCGCGAGCCGCGTCGCCACGGTCCGTATCCACGCCTCGGGAGCACCGTCGGCGAGGAACTCGCGCCGCCTGTCCCAGGCGCGGACGAACGCCTCCTGGACGACGTCCTGCGCCTCGCCGTGATCCCCCGTGAACGCGTAGAGCTGACCGGTCAGCCGGGGGAAGGCGGTCGCGTAGAACGCGTCGAACTCTTCCTCGGTCATGCCCCCCGCCCGAATGTCCGAAGTCCCGCCGGCCGTATGCAACCCGGCCGCCCCCGCCGTGCGTACAAGTCCCGTACGTCGCACATCGAAACACACCACAGGGGGATCACCATGACCACGGGACGGAGAGGCGGCCGGGGCCGTCTGGCCCGCGCCTGGAGCGCGGCGGCCGTATGCGTGCTCGCGCTCGCCGGATGTTCGGCGCAGGCGCTTGCCGACGGCGGGGGCAAAGGAGCCGAGGGCGGACGGCCGGCCGCCGGTGCCACGGGCAAGGAACGGCCCAAGCCCTCGGCCCCAACGCTCAAGTCCCTGACGGGCGCGCACATCAACATCGCCGACGGGCAGACCGTGGGGGTCGGCATGCCTGTCTCCGTGACCTTCGACCATCCGATACCCGTGGCCGAACGAGCGGATGTGGAAAGGCAGTTGAAGGTCACCGCCGAGGCCGAGGGCTCCTGGGGGTGGGTCAAGGGCCACAACCTCGCCGACGGACAGCGGGTCGACTTCCGGCCCCGCACGTACTGGAAGCCCGGCACGGCGGTCACCGTCCGGGCCGGGGCTGGAATCACCAGGCATTTCACGGTGGGCCGCTCCTTCGTCGCCACAGTGGATGTCCGTACACACGTCATGACGCTCGAAACGGCCGGATCGTCGCGCCGCGTCCCGATCACCGCGGGCGCGCCGGGCATGGACACCTGGAACGGCACGATGGTCGTCTCCGACAAGGCGTCCAGGGTCTTCATGGACTCGCGATCGGTCGGCTACGGCG
The DNA here is from genome assembly GCF_036226925.1 of Streptomyces sp. NBC_00659. Lineage (NCBI taxonomy): Bacteria > Bacillati > Actinomycetota > Actinomycetes > Kitasatosporales > Streptomycetaceae > Streptomyces > Streptomyces sp. NBC_00659. The sequence goes on from NZ_CP109031.1 coordinate 5,045,969, forward strand.
ACGCGTACGCGGATTACTACTACTACGCCGTCCACCTCACCGCCTCGGGCACCTACCTCCACCAGAACCCGAAGGCGAACATCTACGGCGGCCGTCAGAACGTCACGCACGGCTGTGTCGGACTCGCCACCGGCGGTCCCGCGAAGAGGTTCTTCGACGAGGTCGTCCCCGGCGACGTCGTCAAGGTCGTCGGCTCCCGGGACACGGTCGCCGTCGGCAACGGCTACGGCGACTGGAACCTGACCTGGGACCAGTGGCGGGCGACGAGCGCACTCGGCTGACGCGTCCGCGCACAAGATCTCCGGCCGGCGTCGTCCGGCCGGCGGGCGCCGCAGGTCCGCACGGGGGAGCGGCGCCCCGCACCAACCGAACATCGCCCCCATCACGAGGAGTTGTCCGTTCATGGCAGGTATGAAGAGGTACGCGGCCGCGGCCGTGGTCGCCGTCGCGCTCATCACGGCGCCCACGGCCGCCTACGGCGTCCCGACCGCGAAGCAGGCGCCCGCCGCCGCCCGGCCGGCGCACGGCACCGTGCTGTCGGCGCACGCTTCCGCCCTCTCGGCGAGGACCGCGCCCACGGCCCGGATCGTCGCGCCCGACGAGCACGTCACGGAGCCCGGCGGCGCCGAGTTCTGGCTGACGCCGGAGGGCAAGCACTGGACCACGCTCGACAACCCCGATCCCCAGTTCACGAACATGGTCAACGGCAACATCGACCTCCACACGCCCGGTGTCTCGGCATTCGTCGAGGTCACCGCCGAGGGCCACGCCACGCTCTCCGGCGAGTACCACGGCGGCACGGGCACCGCCTCGCGGGTCACGGTGCGGACCACGGCCGGAACCCTGCACGCCGAGCTCCTGGAGCTCGCGGGCCACCCCGGCTGGGGCGTCTGGTACGTCAGCACCGACCTGCCCGCCTCCGACAAGGACTTCGGCGTCAAGCACATCGTCGTCCGCGACACCGAGGGCGGGGTCTACTCCCGGCTGGACCTGAACTGAGCAATCGGGCGCGGGAGCCGGTCCTTCCCGGCCGGCTCCCGCGCCCCGCCGCTCCCCCGGTACCGGCCGGCTCCGGCCACCGGTCCGACATCCGGGAGGACGGCCGGCCTCCCGGATGCAGGCCGGAATCGCGTCGCCCGTGGGGCCGGTCGGCCGGGCGCGCGCCGGGCGCGCGCCCCCTTCGTCGCCGCTGTGCCGACGGCCCGCGGCGCCGGGGCCGGCCCGGCCCCGGACGCGCCGTCACGGGTTGTCCGGTCCGCGACAGGCTCGCCCGGCGGACGGCTCCGCGCACCGGAAAGATCGTGGAGCCGACGTCCCGGCGGATGACCTCACGGAACGCGCGGCCGGCCGGGCAGGGAACGTGCGAGGGGACGCCCGCCCGCCGTGGCCCGTAGTCCGCGGGGACGCCGAGTCGGAGCGGGATCGAGACCATCAAGCCCTACCGCCCGCCGGAATAGGGCCCATACTGGAATCACGATGAGTAAATCCTCCGCGCCCCGGCGCCACCTGCCCACCAGCCCCTTCGCTGCACCCGTCGTCCCCGTGGCCAAGGAGTTCAGCCTCGGAGACCGCGTCTCCCATGACCAGTACGGCCTGGGCACGATCGTCGGCGTCGAAGAGGGCATTGCGATGCTCGTCGACTTCGGCGCCCGCCAGGTCCGCGTCCTGAGCCCCTACTCCCGGATGGACCGGCTCTGACGCGCACTCTCTGAACACCTCCGGCCCGCGGCAACCCCGTAACAGGTTGCCCGGGCCGTGGTGTGCCCGGGACTGACCCTGTCGTGTCTCAGCCCTGGGTCGGGGCGGGCGACTTTCCGGCCAGTACGTCCTTCAGACGGTTCGTACCCGCTTTGACCGCTTGCTCGGTGGACTGGTGTTCGGTTCCCGAGAGGCCGCCGTTGGTGAGGGACAGGGCGCTGTCGCCCACCCGCACCGCCGCGAAGTCGAGCGTCAGTGTCTCGGGGTCGCCCTCCAGCTCGCCGCTCATCGTCAGCCGGAAGCCCTGGCGGGCGTCCCCCACATCGGGCAGAGCCGTCGAGACGACCTGGACCGTCTGCCGGTCGCCCTTGCCGTTGACCGCCGTGAACTCGTCACAGATGTCCGGCAGCGTCTTCAGCCACTTCAGCTGCGTGTCCAGGGCGCTCTTCCCGTACGAGGCGACCTCGTAGCGCATCTGGGCGTCGTTGTCGCTGTCGTCGAAGCCGGTGACGGCCCCGGCCCCCTGCGGCTTGCCCAGCAGGTCCTCCGTGTACAGGCCGTCCAGCAGCTTCTGGCACTCCTTGGCGTCGCCCTTGTCGGTGACGAAGGCCGACGCGTCGACCTTGCTCTTGAGCAGCGCGTCGTGCCAGGCCGCCACGCCCTTCGACTCGTCCCACTGCGACCCCAGGTCGGAGTTGGTGATCAGCGCCGTCTGCGCCTCGGCCTTCGTGAGCGTACGCACGGAAGGGGAGGGCGAGGCCGACGCGGCGCCGGGCTCCTCGGCGACGGGAGAGGCCGGGACCGTGGAGGCGGGGGACGCGGGGGAGTCCGTACGGCCGGAGCCTCCGCCGTCACCTCCGCCGTTCGAGCAGGCGGCCGTCGAGAGCAGCATCCCCGCGGTCAGGGCGGAGGCGAGGAGACAGGACGGACGGATCATGCGAGGGCCTCCCGAGGACGGTCCCGAGGACGGGCTGTGTCCTTCCACGCCACCACCGGCCACGGTCCCCCACCAGCGCACCGGGCCGTCCGGGTGAGTGCGGCGCGCGGATGCCACCGGGCAGGTGCCGGGTGCCCGGGCCGGCACCGGCGGGGATCTGCCAGAGTGGATGGTGATGCACGCGCACCAGGGAAGCACCATGAGCCCCACCGATCGGTTCGAAGACGACGACTACCCCGCCTACACGATGGGACGTGCGGCCGAGCTGATCGGCGCCACCCCCGCGTTCCTGCGGGCCGTCGGGGAGGCCGGGCTGATCGCACCGCTCCGTTCCGAGGGCGGCCACCGGCGGTACTCCCGCAACCAGCTCAGGATCGCCGCCCGCGCCCGGGACCTCGTCGGCCAGGGCACGCCCGTCGAGGCCGCCTGCAGAATCGTCACGCTGGAGGACAGCCTCGACGAGGCTCTGCGGATCAACGAGGAGCTGCGCGGCTCCACACCGCAGGACGCGTGAACGGGACGGCAGAGGCCTCCCTGGCGGCGTTTTCCCGACGGGGCCCGGATATCTGCTCCGGCCGGTGCAGAATTTGGTGCACGAGCCCGCGAGGTTTTGATATTCCCCACGCCGGGGTGAGATAGTGCGCCCGCTTCGAGGCGGTCGACGTGCTACTGTCGATTTCAGTTGCAGTTGTGGTTCCCAAAGTTTTTACCGGTGCATTCCGGTTGGGGCAATCATTGCGGCGACGCAGGTCCACACAGTGTGGACCTTCGAGCTTTGCCCCAAGGAGATTTGACATGGCTACTGGCACCGTGAAGTGGTTCAACGCGGAAAAGGGCTTCGGCTTCATCGAGCAGGATGGCGGCGGCGCCGACGTCTTCGCTCACTACTCGAACATCGCCACCTCTGGCTTCCGTGAGCTCCAGGAAGGCCAGAAGGTTACCTTCGACGTCACGCAGGGCCAGAAGGGCCCGCAGGCGGAGAACATCGTCCCCGCCTAGTCAGGGACACCGGACGGCCGGCGTCCGCACCTCAGGGTGCGGGCACCGGCCGTTCGTTTTTTGCGGTCATGGAAATTGCCATGAATTTTTGGTGCCCGTTCCCATTTTCGGTGGCGTCAAACCCGGATCGCCGGCTTGATCGCCGTGGAGGAATCACCGGGCACGCGCCGCTACTGCACCGCCAGGACCGCGCGTACGGTCTTGCCGCCCAAGCCCGTACTGACGACCTCCAGGCTGTGGGCGAGCTGCTGGACCATGGCCAGGCCCCGGCCGTTCTCCGATTCCGTGTCCAGCGCGCCGATCTGCGGCTGTCCGGGACTGTCGTCGCGGACCTCGACGGTCACCCGCCCGTGCCCCAGCTGCAGCCGCAGCCGGCAGCCGCTGCGGCCGTGCCGCACGGCGTTGGCGACGAGCTCCGAGGCGATCAGTGTGGCGTCGTCCACCTGGTCCGCGGTCGGCGACGCCAGCCGCGGCCGCGGCCGGGTCAGAAACGCCGTCGTCAGCTTGCGGGCCCTGCCCGCCGAGACGGCCGTACGCGGCAGTGTGTACTCCACGCGGGCGGTCGGCCGGACGGTGCGCTGGTGCGCACGCATGACTGACACCTCTCTTCCCCCCTCCAGGACAACCAGCACCCGGCCGACGGCTCCGTCCCCGTCGACCGGGACCCGCGCGAAACGGTGCGCGGCCGGTCCTGCCCTCGGGTGATGCCCCACCCGAACGGCCCGCAACCAACGACCTGCGTCACAAAGCCGCCACGGGAGGTCCGAGGGCGCTCAACGGCCGCTTCAGCGACCGGAGTCCAGCAGGCGGAAGTCGTCGTAGTCGAAGCCGGGCGCCACCACGCAGCTGACCAGAACCTCCTCGTCGCCGGCCGGCCGGGCGGACTGCCAGACGCCGCCGGGGACGAGGACCTGAGGGCGCTCCCCCGCTTCGACACGCGGGCCGAGCCGGACGACCTGCGGGGTGGACTGGGGGCTGGTCCCGTCGCCGCCGAGCAGGATGTCGAGGGGCCCGCCGCGGTGCCACAGCCAGAGTTCGTCCGAACGGACGGTGTGCCAGGCGGAGGTGTCACCGGGCGTGAGAAGGAAGTAGATGGCGGAGGCGGCGGCGCGCGGTCCGGGGTAGCCGTCGGGCAGGAAGGCCTGCGGAGCCGTCCAGGTCTCGACGAACCAGCCGCCCTCCGGGTGGGGGCTCATGCCCAGGGCGGCGGCCAGGTCCGGGATTCCGGTCTCAGGAGAAGTCACCCCCTGCCTGTATCACGCGGCCGAAAGGAGGTTCAACCAACTCCCGGTGGACACGAGTGGATGTCTGACAGGGTGTGGTCCATGGCGACCCTTCACAGAAAGCTGCTCGGTCTGCTTCCCCGCATAGGGGTGCAGGTGCTGGATCTCGGATCGGGAGCCGCGGTGGTCTACCGGCGCGGAGTACGCAGACGCGTCGCCCTGGGCAAGGGCGCCGATCTGGTGCTGCGGGGGCGGACGGCGGCATGGAAGCAGGTGCCGCTCGGTGGCACCGGTGCCCGGCTCCTGCTCGACGAGAAGGAGACGGCGGCCGACGAACGCAAGTTCCAGCTCTCGGCCGCGTCCTATCTCTGCGGGCAGCACGTCACGGCGCTGCTGGACAGGTACGAGGTGAACTGCGTCTTCGACGTGGGCGCCAACTCCGGCCAGTACGGACGCCAGTTGCGCCGCCTCGGCTACACCGGCCGCATCGTCTCGTTCGAGCCGACGGCGGAGGCCTTCGGAAAGCTCCGGCAGGCGGCCGAGGGAGACCCCGACTGGCAGGTGCACCGGATCGGTCTCGGCCGCGAGGACACCACCCAGTCCATCCATGTGGGCTGGAACACCATGAACTCCCTTCTCCCGCCCAGCGATTACGGCAAGGACCGTTACAAGCGCTTCGCCAAGACCCGTACGGAGGAGATCGAGGTCCGCCGTCTCGACGGGATGATGGACACGGCCCTCGCCGGGATCGACGACCCCCGCCCCTATCTGAAGATGGACACCCAGGGCTACGACCTGGAGGTGTTCGCGGGCGCCGGGGAACGCGCGGAGGACTTCGTCGGCATGCAGTCGGAGGTCGCGACACTGCGGCTGTACGAGGGCAGTCCCCGCATGGGCGAGGCCATCGGCGTGTACGAGGAGCGCGGCTTCGAGATCACCGGCATGTACCCGGTGTCACGGGAGGAGGCGACCGGCCGGGTGGTGGAGTTCGACTGCGTGATGGTCCGCGCGACGGCGGTCCCGGCGGGCAAGTAGGCGACCCGGGGCCTGTCCCGCGTCTCCGGCCCGGTCCGCCGGACACGCTCGGTCCGCCGGAGGCGCTACGCCGGAGGCGCTACGCCGGATAGGCGTGCGTCTGGGCCGCCTTCACCGTGGCCCAGACGGCGGAGCCGGGATGCAGGCCGAGTTCCGCCGCGGCGACCGTCGTCAGGTCGGCGGCGAGCGGGAGTTCGCCGGACAGGGCCACACGGATCTGGTCGCCGTGCGTCTCCAGACCCGCGACGCGGCACTGCCACAGGTTGCGGGCGCTGGAGCCGGTGGGGCGGTCGCGGTGGAGGGTCACGGCGCCCGGCGGGAACGCCACGAACACGGGCCCGTCGAGCCGCTCGGTCGTGGTGATCGCCGGGCCCGACTCCAGCCGTACGGTGTGTCCCTCGGCCTCGCCCCGGTAGAGGTTGAGCCCGACCAGCCGGGCGATGTAGTCGGTGCGCGGCCTGCGGGCGATGTCCGACGGCCCGCCCTCCTGGACCACCCGGCCGTCCTCCACGACCACGAGCCGGTCGGCCAGCACCATCGCGTCCAGCGGATCGTGCGTCACGAGGACGGCGACGGCCTCGAAGTCGGCCAGATGGTGCCGGAGTTGAGCCCGCACATCGAGTCGCGTACGGGCGTCGAGCGCGGCGAGCGGTTCGTCGAGCAGCAGCAGCCGGGGGCGGGTGGCGAGGGCGCGGGCGACGGCGACGCGCTGCGCCTGTCCGCCGGAGAGCCGGCTCGGCTTGGTTCCGGCGAAGTCGGCGAGGCCCATGCGCTCCAGCCACGCGGCGGCCTGGATCCGCGCCTCCGCCTTGGGCACGCCCTGGCAGCGCGGTCCGAAGGCGATGTTGTCGAGCGCGGACAGATGCGGGAAGAGCAGGTAGTCCTGGAAGACCACGCCGACCGGGCGGGACTCCGGCGGCGTACGGTCCAGACGGGCGCCGTCCAGCCACAGGCGGCCGCCCTCGGACAGCGGGGTGAGCCCGGCCAGCGCGCGCAGCGCGGTCGTCTTGCCCGCGCCGTTCGGACCGAGCAGCGCGACGACGTCACCGGGGGCGGCGGACAGTTCGATGTCGAGGTGGAACGAGCCGCGCCGGACGACGAGACGGGCGTCGAGGCCCTTGCCGGACGGCGCGGCCGCCGCTTTCGGGTTCGCCTCGGTCATGACGCGATCACCTCACTCTCGTACGCACGGCGTCCGTCGTACTTGTACCTGTATCCGTATCCGAACCTGTGTCCGTACCTGTGTCCGTGTCCGTCATGAGGCGGCCGTCATCCAGCGGTCGCGCAGTCCGGCGAGAACCGCGATCGACACCAGGAGCAGGACCAGACTCAGGGCGATCGCGGCGTCGGGGTCGCTCTGCAGGGCCAGATAGACAGCCAGCGGCATGGTCTGGGTACGGCCCGGGAAATTGCCCGCGAAGGTGATCGTCGCGCCGAACTCGCCGAGGGCGCGGGCCCAGGCCAGCACCGAGCCGGCGGCGATGCCCGGCGCGATGAGGGGCAGGGTGACCCGGCAGAACGCGGTGAAGCGGGAGGCGCCGAGGGTCATGGCGGCCTCCTCGTACCGCGGGTCGGCCGCCCGCAGGGTGCCTTCCACGCTGATCACCAGGAAGGGCATCGCCACGAAGGCCTCGGCCACGACCACCCCGGCCGTCGTGAACGGCAGCGTGATCCCGAACCAGGAGTCGAGCAGTTTCCCGACGACGCCGTTGCGGCCGAGGGCCAGCAACAGCGCGACACCGCCGACCACCGGGGGCAGGACGAGGGGCAGGGTGACCAGGGCCCGGACGAGTCCGCGGCCGGGGAACTCCGTGCGCGCCAGCAGCCAGGCGAGCGGCACCCCGAGCACCAGGCATACCGCGGTGGCCGCCGTGGCCGAGAACAGGGACAGCTGGAGGGCCTGCCACACCTCGGGCTTGGACAGCTGTTCCGGCATGCTGCGCCACGGCGCCCGTACGAGCAGCGCGACCAGCGGGAGAAGCAGGAACGCGAGCCCGACGAGGGCGGGCAGCAGCAGGGGAAGCGGCGCCCCGCCCCGCATCCGGCCCGGTGTCCGGCCGCGCCCGCGCCGCGGCCCACCGGCGAGGGTGTCGGCCGGGGCGCCGGACGGGTCGGGTGGGGTCACGGGATCACTCATGGCTTCAGGAGACGGGGTGCGGCGCGTCCGTTTCAAGGGGCGCGCCGCACGGGAGAGGTGCCGTGCGGCGGGCGCCGGGACACGGTCGGCCGGGGACGGCTGGGACGGCCGGGGTCAGGACGTGGGCTGGAGGAAGCCGGCCGCCGTCAGTACCTTCTGGCCCTCCGCGGACCGCACCAGGTCGATGAACGCCTTGCCGGCCGCCGCGTTGTGCGCGTCCTTGAGCAGGGCGATCGGGTAGTCGTTGACGGCCTCGGTGGACTCGGGGAACTCCACGCCCTCCACCTTGTCACCCGCGGCCTTCACGTCGGTCTTGTACACGACCGCCGCGTCGGCCTCCTTCAGCTCCACCTTGGTCAGCGCGCTCTTGACGTCCTGCTCGTAGGAGACGGGGGTGAGCTTCAGGTTGCTCGCCTCCAGCGCCTTCTGCGCGGCGGCGCCGCACGGCACGGTCTTGTCGCACAGGACGACCTTGAGGCCGGACTTGGTGAGGTCCTTCAGGGAGGAGATCTTGTCCGGGTTGCCGGGGAGGGTGGCGATCTCCAGCTGGTTGCGCACGAAGGTGGCGGGGGTGGTCGCCGTGTCGCCCTTGTCGGTCACGATGGCCATCGTCTTCGGGCTGGCCGCGGCGAAGACGTCCGCCGGGGCGCCGCCCGTGATGCTCGCGGCGAGGCTGTCGCTGCCGCCGAAGCTGAAGGTGACCTCGGTGCCCGGGTGGGCCTTCTCGAACTGCTCGCCGAGGGCCGTGAAGCTCTCCTTCAGGGAGGCCGCGGCGAACACGGTCACCGTGCCGGAGAGCTTCGGCGAGGAGGACGCCGCGGACGACCCGTTCGCCTTGTCCGGCGAGTCGGACGTGTCGGAGGAGGAGCAGGCGCTCAGGGCCAGCAGTGCGGCGGCGCCGACGCCGGCCACCCGCAGGGTCCGGGCGGCGCGGCTGGTCCGGCGCGCGGATCGGATCGTCACGGATCTACTCCCTCGAAGACTCTGAGGCTCGCTGGAGCCTCCGTCGTGATCCCAAGTCCTGAGCTCACGTTCTGCCATGGCCTGATCATACTTCCGCATATGCGAGCTGTAAGTCTCCTGTCGCATCGCATGAGCAGTGCCCAATGGCTTCGGATGTATGCATGTGCGTTTGCCCCGGGCCGCCCGCGGGGTAGCGTCCACCGGGAGGTGCTGTCCAGTGAGTCAGTCCCTGACACAGCCGACGCCGCCGGCTCCCCCGCTCGCGGAACTCGCTCTGACCGGTGACCTCGCCCGGCCCGCTCTGCTGACCGTCCCCGACTTGTCGGCCTGGCCCCGGCACCGGGTGCGGGTCGCCTTCGAGTGCGCCATCAGCGGGGTGCGGCACCACGGATTCGAGGGCCCGCTGTTGCACGACGTGCTGCGGGACGCCGGCCCCCGCTTCGATCCGTCCCGTCGCAAGGACCGGCTGCGCTTCCTCATCGCGGTGGCGGGCGCGGACGGCCACCACGCACTGCTCAGCTGGGCCGAGATCGACCCCGACTTCGCGGACGCTCCGGTGCTGCTCGCGGTCGGCATCGACGGCACCCCGCTGGACCGGGCGGGACCGCAGCTGGTCCTGCCGCAGGACCGGTGCGGGGCCCGGCACATCAGCGGCATCAACGGCATCCGGGTGGACGGCCGTTATTCGTCCTGGCCGGACGGTGTCCCCGGCTGACCCTGGTACCCCGGCTGACCGTCGGAGGCCGACGGCCAGCGGCCAGCGGCTGACCGTCGGAGGCAGGCGACCGGCGGCTGACGGTCGGTCAGGCGCGGTCGATGTGCACGTTGGTCGACTTGACCCTGGCCGTGGCCTCCACGCCGACCTCCAGGCCCAGTTCCTCCACGGCCTCCCGGGTCAGCAGGGAGACCAGCCGGTGGGGTCCCGCCTGGATCTCCACCTGGGCCGCGACATCGCCGAGCTTGACGGCGGTGACGATGCCGGGGAAGGCGTTGCGGACGGACGTGTAGGACGTGACGCCCTCCTCGCCACCGGCTCCGGCCAGTTCCACCGAGAACGCGGCGAGGTCACGGCCCTCGATGAGGCGCCGTCCGCCCTCGTCCCGGTGGGTGGCCACCCGCCCGGCGTCCGCCCAGCGACGGGCGGTGTCGGGGCTCACGCCGAGGAGCCGGGCGGCCTGGCCGATGGTGTAGGACTGCATACGCGCGACGATAGGCAGCCGGTCCTCGCACCTGCAAGCCGGACCCCCGGGGGCGCCGGCCGCCCGGGGCAGGGCGGGAGGGCCCCGCCCCGGACCGTCGCCCTCGTCAGTCGAGCGTCGGCTGTCCCGTGTGCTCGACCAGGATGTGCCTCGCCCAGAACTTCCCGAAGGCCTTCTTGAGTATCGGCTCGGCCGTCGCCCGGTCGTCGACGCCGAAGACCACATGGCCGCTGCCGTCGAGGCCCACCGTGTACAGCGCGAACCGGCCGTCCCAGCGGTCCATGTCGTCGCCGACCCGGTCGACCATGGCGTTGAGCTGCCGCCAGGTGACGTCCGAGTCGTGGATCCGTACCTTCACCCCCTTCTCCGCGTGACCGCAGATGTCCGCGTCGAACGCCTTGGACGGGATGCGGTACACGGTCACGGTGTTCCCGCGCTCGTTGACCGACACGCTGGTGAAGACGCTCCTGTAGCGGGACGCGCCCTGCTTGTCGATGTAGATCGTCACCCTGAGCAGGGAGGATTCCCTGCCGGGCAGACTGTGTGTCGGCCGGGTGCCGACGCACACGGTCGTGCGCTCCGCAACGGGCGCCTCCTTGCCTCCCGGGCCGCCGCTCGACCCCTGAACCGCCAGGAGTGCCACGGCACTTGCCGCCACGACGCCGCCGGTCGCCCTGATCCTGCTCCGCCTGTTCATGTGATCCTCCCCGTCCGCCGTCCGGTGGTACGGGGACGCAAGAGACGCCGCATACGTTCAGCGGGAACCGCACGGCCGATCCGCCCCTCCTACCAGTCGTACGCCCCCGGACGGCTCGGAGAGGAGCCTTCGTTGGCCCGTCAGCTGTCCCGCCGCAGGTTCATCGTCCACACCCTGGCCGCGTCCACCCTGACCGTCGCCGCGCCGCTCGGCTGCGACACCTCCCCGGCGGAGGGCGCCGAGCCCACCGCGGGACCTTCCGGCGTCCTGGTGACCGGCACCGACGACGAGATGCTGGTCCTGGAGGTCACCGCGGCCAACAAGGTCGTCGTCCGGCTGCCGCGGGTCGAGGTCGGCCAGGGCATCACCACCGCGGTCGCCATGATGATCGCCGAGGAACTGGACGCCCGGCTCGCCGACGTCGAGATCCCGCTCGCCGAGGCCCGGAGCAGCGGCAACCAGTTCACCGGCGGCTCGAACTCCGTCGGTTCGCTGTACGGGCCCGCCCGCGCGCTGGCCGCCACCGCGCGCGCCAGACTGGTGACCGCCGCGTCCCGTCGCTGGCATGTGCCCCCGAAGGCGCTGCGCACCCGGGACACCATGGTCGTGGCGCCCGACGGCCGCACGGCCACCTTCGGATCGCTGACCGCGGCTGCCGCCCGGATCCACCGGCCCGCCGTGTCCACCGACCCCAAGCCGGCCTCCCGGCACCGGGTGATCGGGCGGCCGACCTCCCGGATCGACGCGCGGGACATCGTCACCGGCCGGGCGAAGTACACCGGCGACCTGACGGTGGCCGGGGCGAAACCGACCGTGGTGGCCCGGCCGCCGACGCTCGGCGGGAAGGTCCGTTCGCTCGACGACCGGGCGGCCCGCGCGCTGCCCGGAGTCCACGCGGTCGTCAGGATCGAGGGCGGGGTCGCCGTAGTGGCGGACACCTTCCACCACGCCTTCCAGGCCCGGGACGCCCTGCGGATCACCTGGTCACCGGGCCCGCTCGCCGCACTGTCCGACGCGGACGTACGGGCCCGGCTGCGGGCCGCCGTCCCGCCGCTCGGCACCCCGCTGCTCGGCACCCGGCAGGTGGGCGGCGAGTTCGAGTTCGCCTTCGTCGGACACGCCCCGATGGAGGTGCTGACCGCGGTCGCGGACGTACGGGAGCACAGCGCCGAGATCTGGTTCTCCTCCCAGACACCGATGGACGCGCGCGACACGATCGCCTCGGTGACCGGGCTGCCCGCCTCGAAGGTCCGGGTCCATGTCCTGCGCGGCGGAGGGTCGTTCGGGCGGCGGCTCACCTACGACGTGGCCGTCGAGGCGGCCCTCGTCTCCAAGGCGGCCCGCCGTCCGGTGAAGCTGATGTGGAGCCGGGCCGACGACATGCGGCACGGCCGGATGCGCCCGGCCAGTCACCACCGTATCCGGGCCAGCCACGCGGGCGGCCGGGTCGTGGCGTTCACGCACATGACGGCGTCGGTGAGCGAGTCGTACGAGAAGCCGGGCGCCACCGCGCAGGGCGGTGTCACCACCACGGCCGCCCGGGCCGCCGGCCCGCTGCCCAGCGACAGCGGGCTCTACAACTTCGGCCGTGTCTCCGGGGATTCGGGCTCGGTGGGCCTCGCGATGCCGCTGGGTGCCTGGCGTTCCGTGGACTCCGGGACCATGCGGACCGCGGAGGAGATCGTCGTCGACGACATCGCGCGGAGCCTCGGACAGGACCCGGTCGCCTTCCGGCGTACGACGCTGCGCGGCAAGGCGGTCAGGGCGGTGCTCGACCGGGCGGCGGAGGCCGGACACTGGGGCCGGAGCATGCCGGCCGGACAGGCCCAGGGCATGGCCGTGCACGAGGAGTACGGCTCCTGCGTGGCCTGTCTCGTCGAGATCGACGCCCGCGACCCGAAGAACCCGCGGGTCACCAAGGTCGTGATGGCCGCCGACGTCGGAACGGCCGTCAACCCGCGCGGACTCGAGGCCCAGCTCATGGGCACCGCGGTCGACGGCATCTCCACCGTGCTCACGGCCGGCCTGCACCTTGACGCGGGCGCCGTCCGCGAGGGCAGCTTCGCCGACTTCCGCTGGGCCCGTCAGCGGAACGCCCCGCTGCGTTTCGAGGCGCACATCATGCCCTCCGGAGGGGAGCCCGGAGGGGCCGGCGAACTCGGTGTCCCCGCGGCGGCCGGAGCGGTGGCCAACGCCTACGCCCGTGCGACGGGGACCCGTCCCCGCCGTTTCCCGATCGATTTCTGAGACCTGGTTCCGAGGCCTCTTCCCGGCCTGCTTCCGAGACCCGTTAGAGGTGCGAGTACCGATGCCGTTCCGGAGAGAGTGCTGATGCCGTCCTACTCCTTCGTCCTCAACGGGAGACGGGTCACCGTCGAGGCACCGGCGGACATGCCGCTGCTGTGGGTGCTGCGCGACCTGCTGGATGTGACCGGGCCCAAGTACGGCTGCGGTGTCGGGGTCTGCCGGGCCTGCACCAGCCATCTCGACGGTGCGGAGATCCAGCCCTGTGTCGTCCCGGTGGCGGACTGCGCGGACCGCGAGGTCACCACCATCGAGGGCCTCGCCGACGGCGACCGCCTGCACCCCGTCCAGCAGGCCTGGCTCGACTGCGACGTCTCCCAGTGCGGCTTCTGCCAGCCCGGCCAGATCATGGCCGCCGCGGCCCTGCTCGAGAAGACGGCGCACCCGACGGATGCTGAGATCGACCGTATCGAGAACGTGTGCCGCTGCGGCACCTACTCCCGCATCCGTGAGGCGATCAAGAAGGCTTCCGTGCACGGCGGCCGAGGTCCTTCCGCGCAGGCCGGGGAACGCCAGGACCTGTCCGGTCCGGAGTGAGGGCGGGATCGCGACCGTGCGGGGACGGCCGTGATCCCACCGGGGTGACCGCCGGGGCAGCCTGATCCCGCGGGCGGCCACCGTGCCGGGAGTCAGCGGCCGCGGCCCCCCGTGGCCGCGTAGGCGCGGAGGAAGAGCGCCTCGACATGGGCCATGTGCTCGATCTCGGCCGGGTCGACGCTCTCGTTGGGGGCGTGGATGAGGCACTTGGGTTCCTCCACGCCCATGAGGATGATCTCGGCGCGGGGGTAGGTCTCGGCGAGGACGTTGCACAGCGGGATGGAGCCGCCCTGGCCGAGGAAGGCCATGGGCCTGCCGTAGACCTCGTTCATGGCGCGGCCGAGCGCCGCGTAGGCGGGGCCGTCGGTGGCCGCCTCGAAGGGGGCGCCGGCGCTCTCGTCCTCGATCCCGACCCGGACTCCCCAGGGCGCGGCCTCGGTGAGGTGCCGGGTGAGGGCCGCGCGGGCCGCCGCCGGGTCCGTGCCGGGCGGGATCCGCAGGCTCACCCGGGCTCGTGCGGTGGGCGGTACGGCGGCGGCGGAGCCGACCACCGGAGGGCAGTCGATGCCGAGGACGGTGACGGCGGGGCGGGCCCACAGCCGGTCGGCGACCGTGCCGGTCCCGGTGAGACGGACGCCGTCCAGTACGCCGGCGTCGGCGCGGAACCGCTCCTCGTCGTAGCCGGCACCCTCCCACTCGCCCTCGCAGTCGAGTCCGTCGACGCGCGTGGCGCCGGTGGCCGGGTCGCGCAGGGTGGAGAGCGTCTGGATCAGCGCGGCGAGCGCGTCCGGGGCGGGGCCGCCGAACATGCCCGAGTGCACCTCCCCGGCCAGGGTGTCGACGGTGACGACGAGGTTGGCGAGGCCGCGCAGGGTGACGGTGGCGGTGCCCGTGCCGACCTCCGCGTTGCCGGTGTCGCACACCAGCAGCGCGTCGGCGAGGAACTGCTCCGGATGCTGGGCCACGTAACTCTCCAGACCGCCGGTGCCCTGCTCCTCCGACCCCTCGGCGACGAACTTCAGGCCGACCGGGACGTCGTCGCCGAGCGCCCGCAGGGCGGTCAGGTGCATCACGATGTTGCCCTTGCAGTCCGCGGTGCCGCGTCCGTACCAGCGGCCGTCGCGTTCGGTGAGGGCGAAGGGCGGTGTGGTCCAGGCGTCGTCGTCCAGTGGTGGCTGCACGTCGTAGTGGCAGTACAGCAGGACGGTGGGGGCGCCGGGGGGCGGCGGGCGGTGGCCGATGACCGCGTGGCTCCCGTCGGGCGTCTCGGCGAGATGGACGTCGCGGAGCCCCGCCTCGGTGAAGGCGTCCGCCACCCACTGCGCGGCCCGGTGGCATTCCTCGGGAGGGTACTGGCGCGGGTCGGCGACGGACGGGATCGCGACCAGCTCGGCCAGGTCGGCCCTGGCCCGCCCCATCAACCCGGTGATCTTCTCGGCGAGTTCGGACACGGTCACCGCCTCACCGTGTCGTCGGTCTTCAGGTCGTCGAGCTTGTCCTGGATCTTGTCCAGTTTCTCGGGGCAGTAGATCTCGATGATCGTGGCCTCCGCCCCGAGGGCCCTGCCGTCTCCGATGACAGGACGCTGCCCGACGAACGCGGCTCCGTTGGACACGTTGATCTTCCACAGCGCCGACTTGAGGGCGCTGGCCGGATCGTCGCAGACCAGGCCGCCGTCGGTGCCCAGGACGCTGGCGATCAGCTCGGTGTCGGGCCGGGGAAGACCGGCTGCCACGGCCGCGTCGGCGAGCTCGTTGGCCTTGGTGGTTGCCTTGTTGTTCGTCGTGATGGCCGAGTAGCGCACGAGGCCGGCCACGACGAGAGCGAGCAGCAGGATGATCGCGCCGTAGTAGATCCATTTGTGCTCGGATGCGAACCGGGTGGGACTCATGCCCCCGCCTCCTCCTCGCGAGCGGTGTCCAGCTGCCAGCCGGGCTTGCGGAACTTCAGGAACGCCCAGGGGATCAGCACGCCGAGGACGCCGAGACCGGAGCCGATGATGACGACGTACAGCAGGACGCTGTTGCTGCCGAACTGCGAGGGCGGCACGAAACCGATGACCATGGCCGCGGCCGAGGCCAGGAAACCGACGACGCACACCAGTTTGAGCGCCGGGACGCGGTAGCCGCGCGGGTGGTCGGGCTGGTTCTTCCGCAGCTTGATCGCCGCGACGAACATCAGCAGATAGACGATGAGGTACACCTGCGTGGTGATCGTCGAGAAGATCCAGTACACGTTGGAGACGTTCGGGATGAACGCGTAGCCCAGCGCGATCACCGTGGTCACGATGCCCTGGGTCACCAGGATGTTCTGCTGGATGCCGAACCGGTTCAACTGCTGCAGGTACGGCGGCAGATAGCCCTCGCTGCGGGAGATCTCCAGAAGGCCCTTGGACGGTCCGGCGAGCCAGGTCAGCATGCCGGCCAGCGACGCGGAGATCAGCATGACCGCCGCGATCGGGGTCATCCAGCCGATGTCGAAGTACGAGAAGAACGCGTCGAACGCCTGCATGACACCGGCGGTGAGGCTGGTCTGGTCGGCGGGCACCACCCAGCTGATCGCCAGCGCGGGCAGGATGAAGATCAGCAGCACCAGGCCCATCGCCAGGAACATCGACTTCGGGTATTCCTTCGCCGGGTTCTTCAGCGACGACACATGGACGGCGTTCATCTCCATGCCGGAGTACGAGAGGAAGTTGTTGACGATCAGCACGAGGCTGGCGAGGCCCGTCCAGGCCGGCAGCAGATGGCTGGCCGTCATGGGAGCCGCCGAGGGGTTGCCCTGCGCCAGGAAGACCATGCCGAGCACGACGAGGATCGTGCCGGGTACCAGGGTGCCGATGACCAGGCCCCAACTGGACAGTCCGGCCAGGGCCTTGGTGCCGCGCGAGGAGACCCAGACGCCGGTCCAGTACAGGACCACGATGACGATCGCCGTGTAGAGGCCGCTGGAGGCCAGGGCCGGGTCGATGATGTACGCGATGGTGCTCGCCACGAAGGCCAGCAGGCTCGGGTAGTAGAAGATCGTCATCGCGAACTGGCACCACACGGCGAGGAATCCGAGCGGCTTGGACAGTCCCTCGCTCACCCAGCGGTAGACACCGCCGTTCCAGCCCGAGGCCAGTTCCGCCGAGACCAGGGCGGTCGGCAGCAGGAACACGATCGCCGGGACCAGGTAGAGGAACACGCAGGCCAGGCCGTACACCGCCATCGTGGGGGCGGCCCGCAGACTCGCGACCGAGGCGGTCGTCATGAGCGCCAGCGTCAGCCAGGTGAGTCTCGGCGCCGCCGGGATCGTAGTCCGGGCGGCCCGCGCCGTCTCCCGTGGCGCGTCCGCGGGCATGTCCATCGAGCTCATCGGACGCCTCCCTGTTCCCGTGTCGATGGGGCCAGCCTCCGTGCGGGTGACCGGCACCGCGCGGCGGGTGGCCCGTGCGGGTGACCGGCGCCGCGCGGCGGGTGGCCCGTCCGGGTGAGCGGCGGTGCCGACCGGGGCCGGCGTCGTACGACCCGCCCGGGCGGGTGCTGGTCCCGTAGCGGTTCCGGCGCCGTCTCGCCCGTCCGGGGCAACGGGTGTTCCTTCGACGACGGCGCCCTCCTGTCCCGGTCGGGGTGGGGCCCGGTTCCCGCCGGGCAAGGCATCCTCACTCGTTCGGGCCGCTCGGCTCGACGGGCGGGGCGGGTGCTCCGCACGCTGGTGGCGGGTCCGCGCGCGCATCCCGGCGGCCGACGGGTCCGCGTGCCGAGGGGAGGTGGCCGATGGGACCGGACACGCGGGCCGGCACCCGGGCCGCTCCTGACGAGGTCGCCTCGTTCCTGGCCCGGCTGACCGGGCTGCTGCTGCGGTCCAGCGGCGAGGGCGCCGTCCTCATCGAGCGCACCGTCCGGCACACCGCCCACGCGCTGGGGTCCGACGCCTCCGTCCTTCTCGTGCCGGACGGCGCCGCGCTCACCCTCGGCACCCGCGGCGCCTCCCGCACGGTGACCCTGCACGGAGTCCCCGAGGTCTTCCGGCTCGACCAGGTCGTCGCGCTGAAACCGCTCGTCCAGGACGTGCAGGCGGGGCGGATCGGGGTGGCCGAGGCGGACCGCCGGCCGGCCGCGATCGAGACGTCCCGGCCGCCCTACCCGTGGTGGCTCAAGCTGCTCGGCATCGTCCTGTTCACGCTGGGCTTCGCGCCGCTGATGCAGGCCACGTGGTACGAGATCGGCGCCACCGCCGTCCTCGGCACCGTCGCCGCCGTGCTGGCCGTCACGGCGGACCGGATCCCCCGGTACGCCACCGTGCTCCCGCTGGTCGTCTCGACCGCCGTCTCCGTGATCACGGTCGAGGTGTTCGCCCGGGACACCTCGCACGGCGGCCCCGTGCTGCTGATGCTGCCCGCGCTCTTCTTCTTCGTCCCCGGCGACTATCTGAGCGCCGCCGCGGCCGAGCTCGCCGCCGGCTACATCACCACCGGCGCGATCCGGCTCGTCTACTCCGCCTTCCTCCTCGTACAGCTCTACGTCGGTGTCCTGCTGGGCCTGTTCCTCACCGGCACCTCCACCCGCGCCTTCTTCGACATCGCCGCCGCGTCCGATCTGCCGCGCTGGGCCCTCTTTTTGAGCTGGATCGTCTTCACGACCGGCACGCTGCTGGCCTTCGCCATCCCCTTCCGGCTGCTGCCGCTCCTGCTCCTGCTGGTGTACGTCACCGTGGCCGTGCAGTCCCTGGCTACCAAGGCGATCGGCGAGACGGGCGGAACGTTCGTCGCGGCGGCCGTCCTGGCCGCCGCCGCGACCCGGCTCGCCCTGCGCCCGGACCGGCCGCCCCGGCTCGTGCTGCTCCTGCCCGGCTTCTTCACCCTCACCGTCGGCTCCCTCGGCATGCGGGGGCTGACCACCCTGGCCGGCGGCTATGTCATCGAGGGCTTCCGTGACCTGCTGAAACTCGTCACGATCGTCACCGCCATCGCCGTCGGCCTGGTCCTCGGAGCGGTCCTCGCCCAGCCGGCGGTCACCAGCCCGTCAGCAGAAGGTGGTTGAGGAGCAGGGCCGACGTGGCCTGGGCGACGAGCCAGGCACGGGGGCGGGGGAGGAACGCGCCCGCCGCCAGCATCCACAGCGCGAACGGCAGCCAGATGCGTTCGGTCTCCGCCTTGCTCATGCCGGAGAGGTCGGCGACGAGCAGGGCCAGCAGCGCCCCGATGACGAGGACGGCGAGCCGCGGGACGGTGCCCGGGGCGGGGCGAAGGGCGGGGCGAACGCCCGTGTCGGCCAGACCGGACACCGGCTCCGCGCCCGGCGCCGTGCAGGGAAGGTGTTCCCGCGCCGTGCCGGGGAGGCGTTCCCGCTCGGCCCCGGGGAGGCGTTCCCGCTCGGTGCGGCCCCGGGGGACGAGGCCCGCCCCGATGCGCAGGGCCGCCGCACCGGCCCTGCGCAGCCCCGCCGCGGTCGCCGGTCCCGTGATGAGCACCGTGCAGGCGAGATTCGCCCAGACCCAGTAGCCGTACGGCCGGATGCCGCCCGCCCCTTCGTAGTAGCGGGTGACCAACAGGCGATAGGCCTCCCACCAGTTGAAGCCGAGCAGCGTGAACACCATTGGTACGACGGTGAGTCCGGCCAGGACGTACGGCAGCGGGCGGAGCCGGGATCGGCGTCCGAGCAGCAGAACGGCGCCGGCGATCACGGCGATCAGGGTCAGACCGTACGAGAGATACGCGGTGAGGCCGAGGAGGAGACCGGAGGCGAGGCCGGTCGTCCGCGGCCGGCGCCCCGTGACCGCGAGGGCCAGCAGGGCGAGGGCCCAGGCCGCGACGGCCGCGAAGTACCCGTCCGCCGATGTGCCCATCCACACGGCTGCCGGGGCGAGGGCGAGGAAGGGCGCGGCGCGGCGCGCGAGCGCCTCCCCGGCCAGGGCGCGCACGGTGACGAGCACCGCGACCCCGGCCGTCGCGCCGACGGTGATGCACCAGACGCCCGCCCAGGCCCCGCCGCCCAGCCCGACGCGGTCGAGGAGGACGAAGGTGAGGGTGGCGGCCGGCGGATGCCCGGCGATGTGCGCGGGCCAGTGGTCGGGGGAGTGCAACAGGATGTGGTGGGTGAAGTCCCGCAGGGCGGCCGGGATGTCGTGGAAGCGGTTCACCGGGGAGATGACCTGGAGATATTCGTACCGCGTGGTGAGGCGCCGGGCCACGCCCCGCTCCCAGCCGTCGATCAGCGCGAGGGAGAACGTCCACACCGTCGTCGTGGCCCACACGGCGGCGAGCAGCTTCCGCCAGGGCAGCCGGGCGGCGAGGAGAGGACCGTACGCCACGACCGCGACGGCCACGGCGACCGAGGCCGCGGTGCCGGGTCCGGCATGCGGTCCCCAGTGCCCGTACAACGGCGCGGCGCTGACGAACAGCGTGCCGTCGCGGTGCTCGATGACGTAGCCGACGACGGCCGCGGTCAGCACGAGCAGGGCCGCGGCCAGAGCGGCGGTCAGGTCGCTCAGGACGGCCCGGGGCCGGTCGCTCAGCAGCGTCCGGGAGAGCCTGGGTTCCCGGGCTCTGGCCCGGGCCCGGGCCAGAGCCGGTGACAGGCGCCGGGGAACGGTTCGGGGAACGGCCGGGGGAGGGGGCGTGGGAAGAACCCCGGAAGGGTCTTCGGGGCGGGCGCGGGACAGATCGCGCGGGAGGTCGCGGGGGAGGTCGCGGTTCACCCTCGCACGCTAGGCCGGGAGGCCCCGCAGACAGGGGCCACTGAGGTGGACGTCAGAGTTTCGTCATGGTTTGAGAACCCGTTCGGGGGGTGCCCCAGGCCTACGGTCGGGGCATGCCACGGTCTCCCTCGTCCCCCGCGTTCTGGCGCAGCCCGCTGCGCGGCCCCTGGTTCACCTCCGTGCTGGGTGTGGTGCTGCTCGTCGGGATCACGGTGCTGTTCGTGACCGGACTTCTGTCGTACGCGGCCTACAACCCGAACCTCTCGCCGGTGAACGACAAGACCCCCGACAAGGGGATCCTCGGGTTCTACCTCTTCTCCTGGCCGACCGGCCCCGTCTGGCTGTACCGCCTCACCCAGGGCGTCCACGTCACGCTCGGCATCGCGCTGATCCCCGTCCTGCTGGCGAAGCTGTGGTCGGTCGTGCCGAAACTGTTCGCGCTGCCCCCGGCCCGCTCGCTCGCGCACGCCCTGGAAAGGCTCTCGCTGCTCCTTCTGGTCGGCGGCGCGCTCTTCGAGTTCACCACCGGCGTGCTCAACATCCAGCTCGACTACGTCTTCCCCGGCTCCTTCTACACCCTGCACTTCTACGGGGCTTGGGTGTTCATGGCGGCGTTCGTCGCGCACGCGGTCCTGCGGGTGCCGGCGGCCCTGCGCAATCTGCGCCGCATGCGCACTCCCGGCCCGCTGCCCGAGCCGCCGGGCTCGTCGCCCGGCACGGATGAACCGGCGCGTCCCGAGGACGAGTTGGTGTCACCGGACCCGCTGCCGCCCACGGTCTCGCGGCGCGGGGCCCTCGGATTCGTCGGAGGCGGAGCTCTGCTGCTGACCGCCACCACGGCGGGCCAAGGCTTCGACGGGCCGCTGCGCGACACGGCGCTGCTGGCCCCGCACGGCGGCGCCGAACCGGGCTCGGGACCGGGCGGCTTCCAGATCAACAAGACCGCCGCGTCCCGCGGTGTCACCGCCGCCGAGACCGGTGAGGAGGCCTGGCGTCTGGTCGTCACGGGGAAGGGCCGGACGGTCCGGCTGAGCCGCGCCGACCTCCGGCGGCTCCCCCTGCACAGTGCCGCGCTGCCCATCGCCTGCGTGGAGGGCTGGTCGACGTCCGACCAGTGGTGGCGGGGTGTGCGGCTGCGGGACCTGGCGGCGCTCGTCGGCTACGAGGCGGACGCGGCCCCCGATGTGCTCGTGGAGTCGCTCCAGCGGCGCGGAGCGTTCCGGGTGGCTGCCCTGCGGGACAACCAGGTGCGTGATCAGCGTTCCCTGCTCGCGCTGTTCGTCAACGGCGAGGACCTGACCCCCGATCACGGCTACCCGGCGCGGGTCATCGTTCCGGCCGCGCCCGGCGTGCTGAACACCAAGTGGGTGGCCCGGATGACGTTCGGAGACCTGTGATGCGAAGCCCTGAACCGGGAAGCCCTGAATCCGGAAACTCTGAACCCGGAGGCTCTGAACCGGGAAGCTCTGAACCCGGAGGACCAGAACCGCGACGGCCCGCGCCGCGACGACTGGCGCCGCGCCGGCGGTTCGAGGCGCTGCTCTCGGCGGCGCGTCGGCGGCCCGGCCGCGACCTGATCGGCAGCCCCTTCCAACTGCTGCTGTTCGCTTGCTCGTTCGCGTTGGCGGGCTACGCCGGGGTGCGGCTCCTCGCGGGCGACTGGTCCCGGGTGGCCCTCTGGTTCGTGGGCGCGGCGGTGCTGCACGACCTGGTGCTCGTGCCGTTGTACGCCGTCGCGGACCGGGCCGTCTCGAAGACGCTGGACGCGAGGGGCCACCGGGACCTGACGATGTACGTCCGTGTTCCGGCGGCTCTCTCCGGTCTCCTGCTGCTGGTGTGGTTCCCGCTGATCAGCGGGCAGATCGCCGACCGCTACCGGTCGGCGACCGCCCTGCCGGCCGACGGGTTCGCGGCACGCTGGCTGCTGATCACGGCGGCGCTGTTCGCCGGGTCCGCGGCTCTGCTCGCCCTGCGGTCCCTGCGGGCCTCCCGCCGTGGCCCGTTGCGCAGGGCCACGAAGGACCGTCCACCCGCCGCCCACTGAGCGTCGGCCCGCCATCCGGCACGCGCCGCGTGCCGGAGCAGGGCCGGGGTGCCGACCCGGGCCCACGGGAAGGCGGCCCGGTCGCCGGCCGTGCCCCGGCCGCCGGCCTCGCCCGCGTTCCCGCTCCCGGCCGCACCGCTGTCGGTGCTGTCCGGGTAGTCGGCGTCGTGGGCGTCGTCGGGGTGCGCGGCGCGGACGATGCGGACGTCGACGCGTTCGTCGATGTCCGCGCCCGCCACGGTCTCGGCGATCAGCAGGCCGCCCGGGGCGAGGAGTTCGGCCGTACGGCGCAGGAGGGCGGCCGGGTCGCCGCCGATGCCGATGTTGCCGTCGACGAGGAGGACGGTGCCCCAGCGGCCCTCCGAGGGCAACTGCTCGAAGACCGACCGGTGCAGCGCCCGGCCGCCGAGCCGTACCGTGCGGGCCACGGCGGCCTCGCTGACGTCGATGCCGAGCGAGGGCCTTCCGCGTGCCGCGAGCTCCGCGACCAGACGTCCCGGACCGCATCCCACGTCGAGCACGGCGCCCTCGCAGTACGCGAGCAGCTGGAGGTCCACCGCGTCGGCGCGAGCGCACCAGCGCTCCACCTCCAGGGGAAGGAGCCAGCCGTCCGTCCGCCGCAGGAACAGCGGCCCCCGGCCGGCGCCCAGCGCCTCCGCGTAGGGATCGGCGGCCCATGAGCGCGCGGCCCGCCCGGACAGGGCCTCTGTTCCGGGTCCCCCTCCGCTTCCGTTCCCGCTTCCGTTCCCGCTTCCGTTCCCGCTTCCGTTCCCGGGCAGGGTTCCCGTCCCCGCCGCGGCCCCTGTCTCGACCCGCACGCCCGTCCGGGCTCCCGTCCCGGTGCCGTTCCCGGTACCCGGGACGGGTACGGAGCTCCGTGCGGTGCCGGAACCCCGAGCGACTGTTCTCCCCACGCCGCTCATCGCCCGGCCCCCCGCCGCCCGGAGACGGGGCCGGTGTCCCGGCCCCCGGTGCCTGTTCCGGCCGCCCGTACGGCCTTGAGCCCGGCGACGAAACCCTCGTTCCATCCGGTCGCCCGCCCCGTGGTCCGGTCCGGGGTGAGGCCCACGGTCCGTCCGGGAACCTGCCCCGGGACCGGAGTGGTCGCCGTCCTGAGCCTGCCCAGCTCCGCCGCGAAGACCCCCGCGGGCGCGGCCGCCGCGACCGCCGTCGCGTCCGCGGCCGTGTCGACGTCCCGCAGACGGGGCAGATCCCGCACCCGCAGCCCGGCTCCGACGAGACGTGACCGTTGTGCGGCCCCCGTCGTGCTCGTCGACATCGGTACGCCCCGCAGGAGCTCCGGGCGGGGTTCGGCGAGACCCAGCGCCCAGAAGCCGCCGTCGTCGGCCGGCCCGAAGTACGCGTCGCAGTCCGCGAAGTCCACCGTGAGGAGGGCGGGTGTCACCTGAGGCGTGTCCATGCCGATGAGCAGCGCGGGCCCGTCGCAGTCCGCGAACGCCGCGGCCAGCCGCTCGTCCAGACCGCCCGCGCACTGTCGTACGACGTCGAAGCCGGCCGGAAGCCAGGGGCCGGGCTCCCCGTCGAGCACGAGGACCCGCCGCCGCGCGGGTGTCGCCGCCACCGCTCGCAGGGTGTCCACGAGGGCCGCCTCGGCCAGCTCGGCCGCTTCCCCGGGGGTGAAGGGCGGGGTGAGCCGGGTCTTCACCCGTCCGGGACGCGGTTCCTTGGCGATGACGAGCAGGGTGACGCTCACTGGACGGTTCCTCCTGGGGACGGTGCGGGAGCGGACGCCGAGGGCGGCGCCGTGACCTGGGCTCCGGCCGGTACTCCGGTCGGCGCCTCGGGCCGCGCTTCGGGCCGCGCCTCGGTCCGGGCCCCGCCGGAGGACGGGACCAGGTCGTGCGCCCGGGCGGGCGGGGGCGGTTCGGCCAGGACGCGGCGCATGTCCCGTACCGCCTGCCAGGTGCCGCGCCAGGTGCCGGTGACCTTGGAGACGCCGGTACGCGCCAGATACGGCACGTCGTGCTCGGCGACGCGCCAGCCGGCGTCGGCGGCGCGGACGACCATCTGGAGCGGGTAGCCGCTGCGCCGGTCGGTGAGCCCGAGGCCGAGCAGCGCCTCGCGGCGGGCCGCGCGCAGCGGACCGAGGTCGTGCAGGCGCAGGCCGGTGCGGCGCCGCAGCATCCGGGCCAGCGCGATGTTGCCCGCACGGGCGTGCGCGGGCCAGGCGCCGCGCTCCTGGGGCCGGCGCCGGCCGAGCACGAGGTCGGACTCCGCGGCCCGTACCTCGGCGACGAACGGCAGGAGCAGGGCGGGGTCGAGGGAACCGTCGCAGTCGCAGAAGCAGACGATGTCGGCGGTCGCGGCGGTCAGCCCGGCGTGGCAGGCGGCGCCGAACCCCCGGCGCTCCTCGCGCACGACGGTGGCGCCCAGCGCGCGGGCCAGCTCCGCGGAGCCGTCCGTGGAGCCGTTGTCCACGACCAGCGCGCGCCAGCCGGGCGGGATCCGGGAGAGCACCCAGGGCAGGGCGCCGGCCTCGTTCAGACAGGGAAGGACCACGTCGACGTCCGGGTCCGGTACGGGAAAGGTCGTCACGGCCTTCACCTTACGAACGCGAAAGGGATGAACCGGACTTCATGTCCTTACGAAACTCGGACGTCGGCGCCGACGAGCCACGCCGGACCCGGCCGGGTGCGACGCTGGAGCCATGCATCGAGCGCACGAATCCCCAGGTGCCGGACCTGCCCCGAGCGTGAACGGGGGCCCGGGGACGGCTTCGGACCCTGATCCGGGGACGGCTTCGGCCCCGCACCCGGGCCCCGGTGCGCTTCCTTCTCCGGAACCCGCCCCGCGGCCCCTTCCGGCGTCCGCGCCGGCCTCCTCTCCGGCGTCTGTTCCGGCGTCCGTTCCGGTCTCCGTGGCGGCCACCCGTGTGCTCGTCGTGGACGACGACCCGACCGTGGCCGAAGTCGTCTCCGGGTACCTCGAACGCGCCGGGTATCTCGTGGACCGGGCGGCGGACGGTGCCGTCGCGCTCGCCCGTGCCGCCGCACACCGGCCCGACCTGGTGGTGCTCGACCTGATGCTGCCGGGCATCGACGGCCTGGAGGTGTGCCGCCGGCTGCGCGCCCAAGGGCCCGTGCCGGTCATCATGCTCACCGCGCGCGGCGACGAGGACGACCGCATCCTCGGCCTGGAGGTCGGTGCGGACGACTACGTGACCAAGCCGTTCAGCCCGCGGGAACTGGTCCTGCGGGTCGAGTCCGTGCTCCGCAGGACCCGGCCGGTGCCCGCCGCGCGCCCGCTGCACGCCGCCGGTCTCGCCGTCGATCCGTCGGCCCGCCGCGCCACCAAGAACGGCACCGAACTCGCCCTCACCCTGCGCGAGTTCGATCTGCTGGCGTTCTTCCTGAAGCACCCCGGCCGCGCGTACGCCCGCGAGGACCTGATGCGCGAGGTGTGGGGCTGGGACTTCGGTGACCTGTCGACGGTCACCGTCCACGTCCGCAGGCTGCGCGGCAAGGTCGAGGACGATCCCGCGCGGCCCCGCCTGATCCAGACGGTCTGGGGCGTGGGCTACCGCTTCGACGACACGGAGGCGATGGCCGGGCCGACCGGGCCGACCGGACGAGAACATCCCACGACCGAGAAGGAGACCGGCGCGTGAACGACATACTGGTCATGGCCCTGTTCGCCTTCCTGGGCGCCGCCGCGGCGGGCCTGCTCGGCGTGGGCGCGCTCCGGCTCCTGCGGCGCCGTTCGCTCACCGCGTCCCTCACGGTCGTCGCCGCCGTCGCCGTCTGCGCCATGCTCGCGGGAACGCTGGCGGTGGCGTGGGCGATGTTCCTGTCCCCGCACGACCTGAGCGTGGTCACGACGGTCATCACCATGGCGGCCGTCGTCTCGCTGGCCACCGCGTTGCTCCTGGGCCGCTGGGTCGTGGCCGGCAGCAGGGCGCTGACCCTCGCCGCCCGCTCCTTCGGCGACGGCGGCGACTTCGCGGCTCCCGAGGGCCCGACGACCGCCGAACTCTCCGCGCTCAGCCGTGAACTGGCGGACACCAGCCGCAAACTGGCCGAGTCCCGCGACCGCGAAAGGGCCCTCGAGACCTCGCGCCGTGAACTCGTCGCCTGGATCTCGCACGACCTGCGCACCCCGCTCGCCGGGCTGCGCGCGATGTCCGAGGCCCTGGAGGACGGTGTGGCGGCGGACCCGAACCGCTATCTGCGCCAGATGCGTACGGAGGTGGAACGCCTCAACGGCATGGTCGGAGACCTCTTCGAACTCTCCCGGATCCACGCGGGCGCCCTCGCCCTCTCCCCCTCCCGTGTCTCCGTGTACGACCTCGTCGGTGACGCCCTCGCCGGAGCGGACCCGCTGGCACGCGAGTACGGGGTGCGCCTGGTCGGGAACCGCATCGAGCAGGTGCCGGTCGAGGTGGACGGCAAGGAGATGAGCCGGGTGCTCGGCAACCTCCTCGTCAACGCGATCCGCCGTACGCCCGCCGACGGCACGGTCGCGGTCGCCGCCGAACGCTCGGCCGCGGGCGTCGTCCTGTCCGTCACCGATGGCTGCGGAGGCATCCCGGAGGAGGACATCCCACGGGTCTTCGACACCGGCTGGCGCGGGACCCACGCCCGTACACCACCCGCCGGAGCCGGCCTCGGCCTCGCCATCGTCCGCGGGATCGTTGAGGCGCACCGGGGCATGGCAGCCGTCCACAACGTCCCCGGCGGCTGCCGTTTCGAGGTCACCCTCCCGATGGCGGGGGTGTGAGAGACGCCCCGGCCTTCCGGCCGGGGCGTTCGCCTTCCGAGGCCCCGGGCTTCCGGCCGGGGTGTTCGCCCTGCGAGGTCCCGGGCCTTCCGGCCGGGGTGTTCGTTCGCCTTCCGAGGTCGCGGCCCGCGTCCCGGCCGCCGAAAACTAGTCGCCGCGCAACGGCTCCGTCGCGAACTCCCGCATCCCCTCGGTGAATCCGGTCTCCGCCTTCCAGCCCAGATCTGCCCGCAGCCGGGCCGAGTCCGCGGTGATGTGCCGTACGTCCCCCAGCCGGTACTCCCCGGTCACGACCGGCTCGGGGCCCCCGTACGCGTCCGACAGCGCCCGCGCCATCTCGCCGACCGTACGGGGCTCGCCGCTGCCGGTGTTGTAGACGGCGAGCGAGCCGTGCGGCGAACCCGCCTCCAGGGCAGCCATGTTGGCGGCGGCCACGTCCCGCACATGGACGAAGTCCCGCCGCTGTCCGCCGTCCTCGAAGACGCGCGGGGCCTCACCGCGGGCGAGAGCGGAACGGAAGAAGGAGGCGACGCCCGCGTACGGGGTGTCGCGGGGCATCCCGGGCCCGTAGACGTTGTGATAGCGCAGCGACACCGCGGTGCCGCCCGTGGAACGGGCCCACGCCGCCGCGAGGTGTTCCTGGGCCAGCTTGGTCGTCGCGTACACATTGCGCGGGTCGACCGGCGCGTCCTCACCCACCAGGCCAGGCGTCAACTCCTCACCGCAGCGCGGGCAGAGCGGCTCGAAGCGCCCCGCGTCCAGATCGGCGACGGCACGCGGCCCCGGCCGGACCACCCCGTGCCACTCACACGCGTACCGCCCCTCCCCGTACACGACCATCGACCCGGCGAGCACGAGCCGCCGTACCCCCGCGTCCGCCATCCCGGTGAGCAGCACAGCTGTGCCGAGGTCGTTGCGCGACACGTACTCGACGGCGTCGCCGAACCCGGTGCCGAGCCCCACCATCGCGGCTTGGTGGCACACCGCGTCCACGCCGTCCAGCGCCCCCGCGACGGCCTCGGCGTCCCGCACGTCGAGGCCGTCCCGCAGGTCGAACACGACCGCCTCGTGGCCTCGCGCACGCAGGGCCGCGACGATCCGACCTCCGATGAACCCGGCCCCGCCGGTAACCAGTACACGCATGGAACGCACGCTAGGACCGCCGCCGTGTCCGGCGACAGCACCACGCCCACCACGTCACCGCACCGTAAGACCCGGGGCACCGTCGCGCGTGCTCACATGCGCAGCAGCCGCTGGGTGATCTCGCGGTACTGGCGCAGCGCGTGGCGCAGTTCCTCGCCCTGGGTCTCGGGGTCCTGGCCGTGCCAGGCCGCGTGGAGGTCGCCGCGTCGTTCCGTGAGGGCGCTCATGAGCTGGGCGGCGGCCTCGTCGAACGCGGTCTCGGCCTCCTCCAGGGCTTCCAGCGGGCTGTGCGCGAACGTGTTGAGCGCGTGGTTCAGCCGCTGGGTGACGTCGGCCCGCTCGTCCGCCCCGAGCAGCGGTTCCGGGCCGGACGCACGACGTCCGGCGGAACCGGGCCGCCCCTCCGGAGGCTGTTGGGCGCGTGTCTGGTCGTACATCATGGTCGGCCGCTTCCTGTACGTCGTACCGGCGCGGGGCGCGTCGGGGAGTTCGGGGGGCGACGACCGGGCCGGACGTTCCGGTAGGTCACCGCCGGGTCGTGTTCAGCCGGCGCTGGATCCCTCCCGTTCCGCCTGGGCGGCGCGCCGGTACTCGGCGTTGATGCGCTGGGCGTCCTCGAGCTGGTCCTCGAGGATGACGATGCGACAAGCGGCCTCGATCGGGGTCCCCCGGTCGACGAGTTCCCGCGCGCGGGCGGCGATCCTCAGCTGGTAGCGGGAGTAGCGGCGGTGGCCGCCCTCCGAGCGGAGCGGAGTGATCAGCCGGGCCTCACCGATGGCCCGGAGGAATCCGGGCGTCGTGCCGAGCATCTCGGCGGCCCTGCCCATCGTGTACGCGGGATAGTCGTCGTCGTCGAGACGACCACTGAGTGGAGTGTCCGCTGTCATTTCACCTCGTCATGGCACGCGTCGAGGGGCCCCGCTGCCGTACGGCACCAGGGCCCCGAAGGAAATTGAACACCATCTGCCGGCTCCGCTGCGGAGCCGACCTTCTGTTTCCGCTACCGGGCCCGTCTGAGGGGCGGATGAGCGGGGATCGTGTATGCCGTGACCGGAAACCACCGTCCATTCCGGGTTTTTGCGGTACCGGCTGTGCTGCTCCGGGGCCGCGCGATCCTGATGGCGTCTGCTTCCTCCGTCCTTGGCTCGGTGTCGATCACTCGCCGGACCGGGACGTTCTCCTCCGGACCGACGCTGTCTGTACAAGAAACCCTAATCACGCCACGGCTCGATGTCTACCGTGACAAAGACAGGTTTCGCGACGCACGGGGATCAGATTTTCCGGGGTGCGCGGCGATCGCCGCGGTGAACGGTCCGTATACGGAATCGAGACCATCCCGCATCCTTCTCCCCGCAACTGCCGGACGGTCCCGTGCTGTCCTGGGGGACAGAATCCGCGGCCGGGCGAGCGACGGCCGTATGCCGTGGTCACGCATGTCGTGACCATGACTTCGCCGGTCGGGAGGACCGGGACGGCCGGTGGGAGCCGGCCGGGCGAAGTCGTCGAGAACGAGGACGGGACATGTCGGGTCTCAGACGTACGTCGGCGCTGGCGCTGGCGGGCGGGATCATGCTGCTGACGGGGTGCCAGGACCCGGCGGGCACCAGCTCCGCCGCCGGCACCCCCACGTCCTCCGCGGCCGCCTCGGCCGCGGCGGCCGTCCGGAAGGACACCCCGGCCCCGGCCGCCTCACCCGCGTCGAGTCCCGCCGGCACGAGCGCCCCGTCGCGCGGCTCGGCCACCGGCTCCCCGGAGCGGGCCACCGCCACCCCGGCCGGCCGCGCGGCCACCGCCGTCGCGGGCTGCCGCAACCTGGCCGCCGGTGACGCGGTGAAGACCGAGGTCACCCGGATGTACCGGCACGACGTCACCCACTTCCAGCACATCGAGCCGGAGCCGCACACGTTCTTCTACGGTCAGTGCGGAACCGTCCGCTACGCCGCCACCCGTTTCCAGCCGTTCGCGGGCGCCACGCAGGCGGAACTCGTGGGCATGCAGGACGAGGGAGGCGCCATCAAGTACTTCCGCGACTCGGGCGGCGGCTGGGTCTACATCGCGAGCGACGGCCTCCCCGCGGGTCCGCACGGCTGCGGCGACATCCCGGCGATTCCCGACGCCCTGGCCACCGCGTGGGGAAACTGCTTGTTCGGGCGCTGAACCGCCCGCCCTCTTCGCCCCCGGATCCCGGCGGCCCCGCCCGTGTGGGGCCGCCGGTGCGCCCCGCCGGTGCGGGGGCGCCGGTGCTCACGGCGACGACGGCACCGGAAGCACGGTCGGGACCGCGGCCGGAGAGGCCGTCGCCCCGCGCGCGACGGCGTCGAAGTCGACGTATCCCGTCCTCTCCAGCGCCGAGATGTGGCCGAGCTCGGTCCGGTTGGCGACCGTGGCCAGCTCCCGTACCAGCGTGTTGCGGGTGCTGCTGCGCACCTGGGCGAGCTGCTGGAAGATCCTGCCGTGCTCCTCGCGCAGCAGATTCGCGAACAGCGTCCGGTACTCGCCGTCCTGAGCCGCCGTCAGCTGCGCGAGCCGGCCCTGCTGCTCGGCGGTCGGCTGGGTCGGCAGGACGATGGCGAGGTCGGTGGCCACTTCGCGGACACGCTTGTCGAGGTCGGTGTGGCCGGCCACCAGCTGGTCGCCCGCCTCCTTGACGGCCTTCGTGGGGGCCCTGTCGATCGCCTGCCGGCCCGCGGACATCTCCCACAGGCCGTCCAGCTCCACCTGCACCACGAGGTCGCGGTCGGCGGTGCTCAGCGGTCCCCAGGGCGTGCTCACCACGGGGCCGGGGTCGGCGATGGCGGCCTTCACCGCGTCGAAACGGTGGGGGTTTGAACTGCACTCGTTCTAGTGAAGAACGAGCGATCATGAGCATTCATGAGTGAGTGGCTTCTACGGTCTGGCTTGTGAATCTGACCGAGTGGGCGAAGGCTCAGGGCGTCCATCCGCAGACGGCGCGCCGCTGGTTCCGTGATGGAACGCTGCCGGTGCCTGCGGAGCGGGTGGGCCCGCGCACGATCCTGGTGAACATCGAGGCCAACCAGGTCGCCGATGTCGTCAGGGGCGTGGGCCTGTACGCCCGGGTCTCCTCCCACGACCAGAAGGCCGACCTGGCGCGGCAGACCGCGCGGCTGGTGGAGTGGGCGGCGAAGGCGGGGCACCGGGTGGTGCGGGCCGAGTCGGAGATCGCCTCGGGCATGAACGGCGGGCGGGCGAAGGTCCGCCGACTGCTGGCCGACCCGGCCGTGACCACGGTGGTCGTCGAGCACAAGGACCGCCTGGGGTGGATGAACACCGAGCTCGTCGAGGCCGCACTGGCCGCGCATGGCCGTCGCCTCGTCATCCTCGATGACGGCGAGGTCGAAGATGACCTGGTCCGCGACATGACCGAGGTCCTGACCTCGTTCTGCGCCCGCTTGTACGGACGCCGCTCCGCGGGGAACCGCGCGCGGAAGGCGCTTGAGGCGGCCGCGAAGTGAGCGAGCGCAAGAAGCCGTTGCGTGCGGTCCAGGGCCCGTTCGTGGTCCAGGACCGTACGGGCGTCGCGATCCGCGACCGCCTCAAAGACCTCACACCGCAGGACAACGAGGTCCTGCGTCTCATCGGCGCCCACATGGGCGGCCTCGCCACCGCCGACCTCGCCCTGTACTCGCGGGCCGGCTTCGAGCGCACCGGCCAGACCTGGGCCACCCGCAAGCAGGAGCTGACTGTCAGGTCGTCGTCCCGCTGGGCCGGTGCCGTCACCAAGGGCACCCACGACCAGTACTCCCTGGCCCGGCGTGGCCAGTTCGCGTACCGGGACAAGCTCGCCGACGGCATCCGCATGCTCATGCACCGTCTGTCCCTCCCGGTCGGGGAGAAGGGTGCCAAAGGCAGGCCGGGCGGCTACCGGTCCAGGGCGGAGTGGTTCCACAAGTCCCGCCGTCTCCACATCCTCAAGGCCCGCCTCACAAAGGTGGAGGAGGACATCGCGACCGGGCAGGTGCACGTCGTGCGCGGCGGGAAGAGCCTCGCGAACAACCGGCACAACCTGGCCGCCGCCGGTCTTACCGAGACCGGGTGGCGGGAACGCTGGGAGGCCGCCCGCTGGTTCTTGAGCGCGGACGGCGAGTCGGGCAAGCGGTTCGGGAACGAAACGATCCGCGTCACCCCGGACGGCGAGGTCTCCGTCAAGCTGCCCAGGCCGCTGGAGTACCTGGCCAACAGCCCGCATGGCCGGTACGTCCTGACCAGCCGCGTCGCCTTCCGGTATCGGGGCGCGGAGTGGGCCGGCCGTGTCGCCGGGAACCGGGCGATCGCGTACGAGATCCACTACGACGTGGCCAAGAGCCGCTGGTATCTGACCGCCTCGTGGAAGCGCGCCGCCGTGCAGGCCATCGCCTTGGAAGCGGCGCGGGCGGGCGGGCTGATCGGCGTGGACACGAACGCCGACCACTTCGCCGCGTACCGCCTCGACCGGCACGGCAACCCGGTCGGCGACCCGCAGCGGTTCCGCTACGACCTGACCGGCAGTGCGGACCACCGCGACGCGCAGTTGCGGCACGCGCTCAGCCAGTTGCTGCGCTGGGCCACCCGGACCGGCGTCACCGCGATCGCTGTCGAAGACCTCGACTTCTCCGACGGCAAGACCCGCGAGAGGTTCGGTCGCCGCAAGCGGTTCCGGCAACTCATCCACGGCATCCCCAGCGGCAAGGTCAAGGCCCGGCTGGTGAACATGGCCGCCGAGCACGGCCTCTCCCTGGTCGCCGTCGACCCGGCGTACACCTCCAAGTGGGGCGCCGAGCACTGGAAGACCCCCCCCTGACCAGCAAGAAACGTGCGATGACCCGCCACGACACGGCGGGCATCGCGATCGGAAGGCGCGCCCTCGGGCACCCGATCCGGCGACGGACGAAACCGCCCCGCACCCACCAGAGCGATGGTGGCGGGCATCGGAACGTCCAGGCCGAACCGGGCACCTTGGAGCGCGAGGGACCCCGTCGGACACGGTACGGAACCAGCCCCCAGAGGGCGGCGACCGGCCGTGCAGTCAAAGCGGGGAACCAGCGTGTCCAACACCGTTCGGGACACGCGGCTGAGCACGGGTTCTGGCAACAGGACCCACTCCCGCTCAGTTCTTAGGAACGGTACGAGTAGAACACCGGGTACGCGAGTGAGCCGATCGTGCCGCCGATCGCCAGCACCATGAAGATCGTGACGAAGCTGCGCCGCAACTGAGCCTCCCTGCGGACCGGCTGTTCTTCGGCAACCTTCACTCGTCCGGTGCGGTCCGTACCGGCCGAAGCCGTTCTTGGCGCGTACCGGGTGCTCCAGCCCCTTCCCGTACGGGGGAACGGGAGTCGCGTGGGCGGGGGCACCCGGCCGCCGTGCCAGAAGATCAGTTCGCCGCCCGGGGCCGATAGGGCCGAACGGCCCAGGGCGTCAGGGCCGTACGGACACCGGGCCACGCCCCCGGACCGGGCGCACCCGTCTCCCGCCCGCGCGCCTCACTTTCGCTCCACCGCCCGGCAGTTGGCGGGCCGACGGCGGCGGAAGCGGGCGTCCGGGCTCGTCGGCGAGGCCCGCGCGAGGGAACCCGCTCCGGGCCCGTCGGCCGTCGCCCACCGGGACCGGAGGGGCCGTTGGGCCCTCCGGTCAGGGCCTTCGCAGGGGCTGTTCGGCCCTATCCGGCCCCCGTGTCCCGGAGCCGATCATGAGGCGGCGGCCGGGAAGCGGCACCGCGTCCACCCCCGTGCGCGGCACTTCCCGGCCCGCCGACGCCCTGAGCGGGACGTGTGCCGGACAGGACACGCCTCAGGGGCGGGACATGTGGAGAAGGGGAGGGAGTCGTCCGGTGGACGAGGCACAGACGCGCCCGGAGGAGGCGGCGAGACCGCGCACCGCGGTCTCCGCGGCCGGCAGGGCAGAGGCGGCGAACGCGGCCGGCGCGGCACGCACGGCCGATGAGACGGACGGGGTCGCCGCGGCGGCCACGCCCGACGGGACGGACGCGGTCGCCGGGACGGACACGGCCCCCGCGGCACGCGCGGCCGGCGAGGTGTCCGGGCGGCCCGGCGGAACGTCCGCCGAGGGGCCCGTCCGCGCCTCGTGGGTGGACTGGCTGACGACCACCGACCACAAGAGGATCGGGACGCTGTACCTGGTCACGGCGTTCGTGTTTTTCGGCGTCGGCGGTGTCATGGCGCTGCTGATGCGCGCCGAACTGGCCCGGCCCGGACTGCAGATCATGTCGAACGAGCAGTTCAACCAGGCGTTCACGATGCACGGCTCGATCATGCTGCTCATGTTCGCGATGCCGCTGTTCACCGGCTTCGCCAACTGGATCATGCCGCTGCAGATCGGCGCGCCCGACGTGGCCTTCCCCCGGCTGAACATGCTGGCCTACTGGCTGTTCCTGTTCGGGTCGTCCATCGCCGCCTTCGGCTTCCTCACCCCGGACGGCGCCGCCGACTTCGGGTGGTTCCTGTACGCGCCGCTGTCCGACGCCGTCCACTCGCCGGGGCTCGGCGCCGACATGTGGATCATGGGTGTCGCACTGTCGGGCTTCGGCAGCATCCTCGGCGCGGTCAACTTCATCACCACCATCGTCTGCATGCGGGCCCCCGGTCTGACCATGTTCCGCATGCCGATCTTCACCTGGAACGTGCTGCTGACCGCCTTGCTGGTCCTGATCGTCTTCCCGGTGCTGGCGGCGGCCCTGTTCGCGCTGGAGTGCGACCGCAAGTTCGGCAGCCACGTCTTCGACCCCGCGAACGGCGGCGCGCTGCTCTGGCAGCACCTGTTCTGGTTCTTCGGCCATCCCGAGGTCTACATCCTGGCGCTGCCGTTCTTCGGCATCGTCTCCGAGGTGATCCCGGTCTTCTCCCGCAAGCCGATGTTCGGCTACATGGGCCTGGTGGGCGCCACCATCGCCATTGCGGGCCTGTCGGTGACGGTGTGGGCGCACCACATGTATGTCACCGGTGGTGTGCTGCTGCCCTTCTTCTCCTTCATGACCATGCTGATCGCGGTACCGACGGGGGTGAAGTTCTTCAACTGGATCGGCACCATGTGGAAGGGCAGTCTGTCCTTCGAGACACCGATGCTGTGGACCACGGGCTTCCTGGTCACGTTCGTCTTCGGCGGTCTGACCGGCGTCATCCTGGCGTCACCGCCGCTGGACTTCCATGTCTCCGACTCGTACTTCGTCGTGGCGCACTTCCACTACACGGTCTTCGGCACGGTCGTCTACGCGATGTTCGCCGGATTCCACTTCTGGTGGCCGAAGATGACGGGCCGGATGCTCGACGAGCGCCTCGGCAAGATCACCTTCTGGACCCTGACCGCCGGCTTCCACCTCACCTTCCTCGTCCAGCACTGGCTGGGCGTCGAGGGCATGCCGCGCCGCTACGCCGACTACCTCGCCTCCGACGGCTTCACGGCCCTCAACACCCTTTCCACGATCGGGTCGTTCCTGCTGGGCCTGTCGGTCCTGCCGTTCCTCTACAACGTGTGGAAGACGGCCAAGTACGGCGAGAAGGTCGAGGTCGACGACCCGTGGGGCTACGGCCGTTCGCTGGAGTGGGCGACCTCCTGCCCGCCGCCGCGGCACAACTTCGCCTCGCTGCCGCGGATCCGGTCCGAGTCCCCGGCCTTCGACCTGCACCACCCGGAGATCGCCGCGGCCGAGGCGGTGAACTGAGCCATGGCGCAGCCCGTTCTGGCGCTGGGCGCCGCCTTGCTGACGGTGTCCGGCAGCGTCTGGTACGTCCCGGCCCTCGCCGATCTGCGCGCGGGCGCCGACCGTCCCCACTCCCGCCGGAGCGCGGCCGCGGCCTGCGTGAGCGCCTGGAGCACGGCCGGCACGATCGCCGCCCTGTTCCTGGTGACCGAGGCATGGTGGATCCCCGCCCTCACCGCGGCGGCGGGCGCGGCGGTCACCCTCGGCCTCCGGGTCCGCGCGGTGGTACGACGCCGGCGCGAGGCCGCGGAGGCGGCCCGCCACTGGGCACAGCTCGGGAGCGGGGCCACGGCCGCCGAGGACCGTTCCGGGAGCGGCCGTACCGTCTTCGCCGCCTTGACCGCCACCGGCCTCGCCGCCGCCGCGGCCACGGCGTGCCTTCTCCTGACCACGGGCCCCACCGGCGGTCACTGGCTGACGGCCGCCGTTCCTGCGGCCCTGGTCGGCGTGTTCCTCCTGATCGCGGCCACGGTGGCCCACCCGTCCCCGCGCACCGGCCCGCATCCGCGCGATGTCCGGGGCCGTACCGGCTGACCTGTCGTGGGCCCGCGGCAGCGAACGGACAGCGATCGGGCCCGGACGACACATGTCGTCCGGGCCCGATCGCTGGTGGCGGAGGCCGGTCAGAACAGGCCCTTGTACCCCTGCCAGCCGGTGGCGGTCTTCGTACGGCCGCCGAAGGAGCCCTTGCCGTTGCCGTCGTTGCGCCAGACGGTGCCGGCGGTGTCGCGGGAGACGAGGTCGGCCCGGCCGTCGCCGGTGACGTCGCCGACGCCCACGACCACGTTGTACGACGAACCCCAGTCGTTGAAGACCTTCACGCGGGCCTTGAACGTGCCGGTCGCCGTGCCGTCGTAGCGCCACAGCTCGTTCGACTTGTCCTGGGCCAGCAGGTCACCGTGACCGTCGCCGTCGAGGTCACCCGCGCCCACGACCTTCTTGTACCCCGTCCACTTGGACGCGACCTTCACCCGGGCGGAGAACGTGCCCGTGCTCGTCGCCTTGTAGAGGTAGACGTCGCCGGTCGAGGACTGGCGGGCGATCAGGTCGGCCCGGCCGTCGCCGCTGACGTCCCCGGGCGAGGTCAGCACGTCGTACTGGTTCCAGCCCGTGCCCAGCGAGGTGTACGCGGTGGACGGCGTCACCGCCGCCCCGCACGCGGGCCGGTAGGCGCGCAGCGAGCCGCTGCTGAACCGTACGAGCATGTCGTTGCAGCGGTCACCGCTCAGGTCGCCGAAGGGCACCGCCTTCACCGTGGTCGGCCACCCGGAGCCCGACACCTTGCCGGTGAACGTTCCCTTGCCCGTCCCGTACTGGTACGTCAGCCCGCCCGAGCTGTTGAGCGTCACCAGCTCGCCGGAGCCGTCCGACCCGACGAAGTCGCGGCGGACCGCGGCGGCTCCGGTGACCTTGACCGAACCCGTCCTCGTCAGTGCCGAGCCCTGCCCGTCCGCGGGGGTGACGGTCAGCTTCCAGGTGTAGGCGCCGTTGGGCACCAGCCGGCCGGAGCCGTCCTTGCCGTTCCAGGCCGGGTCCACCACACCGCGGGCCGGACCGCCGGAGAGCGCCCGCACGGCCGTACCGGCCTTGTCGCCGATCTCGAGCTTCCAGGAGGCCGCGGGCTTGTTCAGCCACCACTTCGGGCCCCACTGCGTGGCGCCGCCCTTGACGTCGACCGAGGCGGCGACGGTGGCGTCGCGCTGGACGAGCGCCGAGACGGGGACGTCACTGGCGGTCAGACGGATGCTGTTGTCGGAGCGGAGCTGGGCGATCACACCGGTGTACGGGTCGACGTCCCAGGCGTTGCCCTCGAACGCCCCGGCGGTGTGCGCCACGGGCGTTCCGCCGCGCACGTCGATCACCTTGAGCTGTCCGGACGCGACCGTCGCGACGAAGCCGTCGCCGAGCTGCGCCTGCTCCCAGCTGCCGCCCGACACCAGCGTCAGATTCCGCTTGGTGACGGTGTCGTAGACGCCCTGGCCCTCCGAGTCGAGCACGCAGTTCCACAGCAGCCACCGGCTGACCGCCTGGAAGTCGTTCAGCAGGCAGCCGCGCCCGAACCACACCGGCTCGCCCTGCTTGCCGGTCGGCAGGTCGTAGGGGACCACGCTGTCGTTGCCGGACATCACCCACACGGTGGTGCCCCAGATCGCCCGCACGCTCTCCGTCGTGGTGAACACCGTGTGTCCGGAGTCGACGTCGACGATCCGGGTCTCGGTCACCCCGTTGCTGTCGTACGGCCTGGCCAGGGCGGCGAAGCGGCCGTTCGCGGCGGTCGCGGTCTGATAGCTGCGGGAGCTGTCGATCCGGGTGCCGGGCAGCGACTGGCCGGCCCCGAGGAGCTGGGGCTGCTGGGCGGTGCTCGTGCCGTAACCGGAGATGACGGTGCGGCCGTCGCCGGTGTCGAGGAGACGAGGGCGGCCCTGCGCGTAGTTCTCCATGGTGATCCGGCCACGGGTGGTGCGCGTTCCCGCCGTGGGGGAGCCGGCCACCCCCGTCTCACGGGTGTGGAGATACGTCCAGTCGCCCACGGGGTCCAGCTCCAGGGTGGTCAGCCGCCCCTGGGAGAAGGTCAGCTGGGAGACCGTGTGGGCGGCCTTGCGGGGGTACGCGTCCGCGATCCGGCGCACGGTGACCCCGCCGCCCGGGGCGGCCTCGACGAGGGAGACGCCCCAGTGGTCCGTGTCGGCGCCGCCCGGTACGAGGAGCCCGCCGTCCGGAGTCGCCATGGCCCGCACCGACGTCCTGGCCATCAGCGTCCGCGGAGCGGAGCCGTCGAGGGGGACGGCCTCGACCCGTGAGACCGCGCGGTCGGTGCCGGACCTGCCCAGGGAGGAGTCGTACCGGGCCACGATCACGGTGTCGCCGACCAGGCCCAGCACCTGCGAGATGTCGCCGACGCGCACGGTCCGCACGGTGGCGTCCGGGTTCTGGCGGGAGGCGACGTGCAGGACACCGTCGTAGCACCACACCAGGTGGGTGGGGCTGAGCGCGACCATGTCGTACCACGGCAGCACCTCGTACGGCAGGGCGGTGAAGCGCGCCTGCGCGACGTCGAGCCACCCGGTGACCTCGTCGTCGCCCTTGCGGTACCGCACGACCTGCCCGTGCGCGTCGCCCAGACCGGCGGCGGACTGCGTGTAGACACCGGAGGGGACGCCCTCCACCGCGCGGTCGGAGACGGAGCCGTCGTCGCGGGCGTCCAGCAGATGCCACCGGGAGTCGCCCGGGGTACCCGTCGTCGTGACGACCGTCGACCCGAGCGTGCTGAAGTAGAAGTGTCCGTCGGGCAGCGCCACCGTGCCGACCTGACCCGACGTCATGTTCCGCAGCGTCACGGTCCGGGCGGAGCTGTCGAAGCGGGCGACGACGTCCGAACCCGCGCCGGCACTCGTGACGCCGTACGCGTCCGTGCCCGAGGCGTCGACGACGGTGTCGACACCGTCGTACGTCGTCCACAGCTGGCCGCGTCCCTCCTCGTACCGGAGGAATCCCGAGGGTCCCGCGCTCAGCAGGCCCGTCCGGGGAACCAGGGACGTCGTGGCCGGCACGACCACCTCTCCGGTGACCGGTTCACCCTGCGCGACGCCGGCCGTGAGCGGGCTCAGTCCGAGAGCGAGCGTGAAGGAAACAGCGGCGGCGGTTGCGCATCGTACGAGCGCGCGTCTGCCCATGCGGGACCTCTCCGGGAAACGGTGGCTGAAAGCGTGGAGAGACATGTGCGTGGGCCGTCGCACCGCAGGTCACAGACGTGCGGGCATATGACGTTCGGACACCCCCCCAGGCGAGTGGCCGGATCTTAGCATTTTGCTTGCGCATGACCATTGCCCCGGCCGGGGAACGGGCGGTGATCTGCCGTGGCACCGGGGCACGTTGAGCGCGTTCCGTGAATCGACCAGTGCCTGCCCGGACCGGTCCGAGATTCCTCGAACCCGGTCGGGGATTTCGTGAACCGATCGGAGGGGCTCGTCCGATGAGGGGGTGAGCGCCGCTCCCGCGGAGCCCGAGCCCGAGCCCGAACCTGAACCCGAGTCCGAGCAAGGAGAAGACGGATGCTGCACATGGTGGACCTGACGTCCCTCGCGCTGATCGCCCTCACGGGCTTCATCTGGCTGTGGGGTCTGATCGACTGCGCCCGCACGCCCCGTGACCGCGTCCGCTTCCTGCCGAAGCTGCTGTGGCTGCTCATCCTGCTCAACGGCTCGGTCCTCGCCACCCTGGCCTGGGTCTACTTCGGCAGAAAGCCGGCAGCGGACGCGGCGAAGGTCCCGGCCGGGCGGACCGGGTCCCTCGCCCAGGCGCGGTAGCGCAGGGGCGTGCGTACGGGACCGGCCGGCCGCGCCCGACAGTGATCCCGCCGCCCGGCGGGAGGCCCTACTGGTAGAACCGCACTCCGCCGTGCGACCCGAGGGCGTTGAGTTCCAGC
Source organism: Streptomyces sp. NBC_00659 (assembly GCF_036226925.1). Lineage (NCBI taxonomy): Bacteria > Bacillati > Actinomycetota > Actinomycetes > Kitasatosporales > Streptomycetaceae > Streptomyces > Streptomyces sp. NBC_00659. The sequence goes on from NZ_CP109031.1 coordinate 5,086,443, forward strand.
ACGCTCCCGTCCGAGGTGACGTACACCGTGCCCGAGGTGAAGCCCCACTTGCCGGTCCCCACCGGCAGGCCCGCGACCGGGGTGGTGCGACCGGTGCGCGCGTCGATGGTGACGAGCTGCGGGGAGCCGGACGTGGTGATGGCGTACACCTTGCCGTCCGCGCCGGACGCGGGGACGGCGAGCACGGCGGAGCGCTGGGTCCAGAGTTTGGCGCCGGTGGTGGTGTCGAAGCCGTCGATCACCGGGCTGCCGGCGGCTGTGGCCGGGGTGACCAGGACCTTGCCGTAGAGCCGGGCGGAGTGGTCGGCGCCGGTCTCGTTGCCGGTCGTGAGTTCGTCGTTGCCCACGGCCAGTTTGCGGCCGGTCCCCTTGGTGTCGAAGACCTGCACGGAGTCCTGGCGCGCCGTGTGGACGGCGGCGACCAGCGGGGAGCCGGACAGGATGTGCGTCACATCCGAGTGGGCCCTCTCGGACTTCCGCCAGATCACCTTCCCGGTCTTGCCGTCGAACGCGGTGAGGATGAACCTGGTCTTCTTGTCGAGGCAGAAGTCGTCCACCATCACGACGCCGTCGGCGCCCCAGCCGTAGGCGTTGCAGTAGTGACCGCGGGCCTGGTAGCCCCATACGCGGCTGCCGGTGCGGAGGTCCACACCGCCGAGGAAGTTCACGCCGACGACGGTGGCGACATCGCCCTGCAGATAGGTCGTGGCGGTCGCCGCCACGGGGTGCTTCTTGCTGGTCAGCGGCAGGGACCAGAGAATCTTGCCGGTGGACGCCTTGACGCCGGCCAGCCAGGTGCAGGTGCTGCCGTCCTTGCCGAAGGCGACCGTGCCGATGCCCTGGGCGCTGACCGTCGGCGACATCCCGCAGGGGACGGTGCCGCGCCCGGCGGCGGTGGCGGGGGACGCGGCGCGCCACACCTGCTTGCCGTCGCTGAGGTCGTAGGCCCGCAGGCCGCCTCGGCTGCTGGCCCGGACGAGCAGCTTGTCGGTGAGCCAGCTGCCGATGAGCGCGTCGTCGGCGGCCGGCGCCGGTATCTGCCACACCCGCGTCAGCTTCTCCGAGGCGACGGCAGCGGCCTCCTCCTGCTTGAACATGACGGTGGCGACCCCGCCGGCGGCGGCGAGGACGGCGAGGGTGAGCACGATCCTGCCCACCCGCCTGGTCTTCCCGGCTCGTTCGCCGCCCGCAGGGGGCCCCGGCTGCGCGGCGCCGGGCCCGGGGTGGCGAAGGGCCTCCCGGTCGAGGACGGCGGTGGCCGCCGACGGGTATCCGGACTCCTGGTCCGCCCACCCGCTGTCGCGCAGGATGTGCGGAGATGTCCGGTGCCCCGGCTCGCGCACGGCCTCGTGGGCGTCGGCGCGCAACTCGGAAACCCCCAGCGGCATGGTCCCGTCCCACCGCGTGTCGGACGACCTGCCGTCCCGCTCGGCCGGAGACCTGCCGTCCCACGACGGGACGGCCGGCTCCGGCTGCCGCTGCTCCCGGTACGGCTGCGGCCGGTCGGCCGAGTCTGCCGGCGTTCCCGGGTACGGCTGCGGGCCGGCAGCCGACTTACGGGGCTGGAAGGCCCAGCCGAGGTCCTCCTGCGGCGCACCCTGGCCCGGCGACGATTCCGTCGTCATCTCCGTGATCTCCCCTGGTCGGGCATCCGCATGCGCCAGCCGCAGTGATGCGCCATGAAAAACGTCGTCCCTCACGGGCTTGCGCCCGGCTTCCCCTGCCCCGCCCTGGATCAGCCGTTCTTGAACGAATGACCGAACTTGTTCCGGGCCGTCTCCACCTGGAACGCGGCCAGCGCACCCACCGAGGTGCTGATCCGCCAGTCCATCAGCTGCTTGCCGCCCGGCCAGTCCTTGCGCTGGTCGTACCAGACGAGCCCGATGACGCCGGCCTTCGCGGCGCCCCGGAGCAGGTCACGGATGTGCGCCTCCTTGCGGTCGCTCTGCGCCACCCCGGTCTCCGCGATCAGCACCGGCTTGCCGGAGAAGCCCGCGATCTGACGCAGTGTGGGGGTGAACAGGCTGGAGAAGGCGGCGCCGTCGATCGGCCCGTAGTAGCCGATGAGGCCGACCCAGTCGACGTAGGCGCCGCCCGGATAGTACGGGCGCAGTTTCGCGGTCGTGCCCGAGTCGACCACGTGCGGAGTCCACACCCAGATCACGTTGGTGACGCCCTGTGCGGCAAAAGTGTCGTGTACATGCTTCCACGCCGCGACGAAGTCGGCGGGCTTGGCGTGCCCGGGGCCCCAGGAGTTCCACGGGCCGTTCATCTCGCCGGCGAAGGAGAGGGCCAGTGGGCCGTCGTAGGCGGCGATCTGGTCCGCCAGCCGGCGGATGTAGGCGTCGTCCTCGCCCTGGGCGATGTGTGCGAGCGAGGTGTCGGAGGGCACCAGCGCCATCATGGGCAACTGGCCGCGCTGCCACAGGAAGGCGTTGCCCTCCGTGTCGAAGTCGTCGCCCCAGGAGCTGTAGTACTCGCGGATGTCGGGCGTCCGCCCGGCCTCTTCGGCGAAGGCGTCGACGATGTCGTACTGCCAGGGCGTCTTGTCGTCGACGACGCCCAGCGCGCGGCCGGACGGCTCGAGCATGGACGAGACCTGGAAGTGCGCGGCCGGGGCGCCGGCTCCACCCGCCTTGGCGTCGCCCTCGCTTCCCGCGCCACCGCAGGCGTCCACCAGGAACGAGACGGCGACCATCAGGATCGCGGCGACCGACAGGCGGCTGCGGCGGCGGGTCATGGCCATGCGGGAAGGTCCGATCGGGCAGGAGGCAAGCGACGTCACCGGAACTCTACGAGACCCTCGTGACATTCACCGATTCTTCATATGTAATCTTGTGCACGATCGGGAGTGGTCGGATAATCTCCCCTTCCTTGCATATGCATCACTTTTTCGCGCTACTCACAGCTTTCGGCGTCGTCGAACCGGCAGTGGTAACACGTGTAACACGACGCAGGAAGGCTCGAGGCCGTCGATGACCAGTACCTCCACGGAGGTCGAGCCCGCTCCCGTCTTTGTGGACCAGACCGGTGCCCGTGGCCGCCGTCTGCGCGGTCTCGGCTGGCTGGTGGGCGTCCTCTGCGCCGGGTGCGTGGTGGCGATGGTCACCGGCCTGGTCGGAACCCAGTCGCAGGCGCCCGCGCTCACCGTCCCCGCCACCGCTGACACCACGCCGCCGAGCCAGTACCTGAACGCGCCGCTGCCCGCGGCTCCCGGCGCCGCCGAATCCGGACAGAGCGCCACCGCCACAGCGACCACCACCGATGGCACCGCGTCGGCCACCGCGACGACGGCGGCCGGTACCACGGAGTCGACCACCGTCATCGACACCGAACCGTCGGCCACCGCGACGACGGCGGCCGGTACCACGGAGTCGACCACCGTCATCGACACCGAGCCGTCGGCCACCGCGACGACGACGGCCGGCACGGCGGCGTCAACCCCCGCCACCGCCACCGTGCCATAGCCAGACGCGACCACCAGGAAATCCATGTCCCGCACCCGCCGTCAACGCTCACGGCAGTCCATAGCGCGGCCGCGCCGACTCGCCGCACCTCCCCTGCGCTTCTTTCTGCCGGTGACCGTACTGGCGACCCTGCTGGCGCTGATGGTGCTCCGCGGCATGGCGAACAACGAGGTCTTCCACGACGAGGCCATCGCCACCTCGGTGGACAAGATCACCGTCCCGACCAGCGTTCTGGAGGGCGGCCCGATCGTCGACGCGCGCGGCGACAAGAAGAACAAGCCGGTCAACTACTCGATTCCGGACAGGACCGTCGTCCTCTCCTTCGATGACGGACCGTCCGCCGAGTGGACGCCGAAGATCCTCAAGGTGCTGAAAGAGGAGAACGTCCGCGCCGACTTCTTCGTCACCGGTTCGATGGTCACCCGTAACCCGGCGCTGATCCGCCAGATCGTGGCCGAAGGCCATGAGATCGGTCTGCACACCTTCACCCACCCCGACCTCGCGATGCACTCCGGCTCCCGGCTCACCTGGGAGCTGGGCGAGACCCAGCTCGCGCTGGCCGGTGTCGCCGGCATCCACTCCAGCCTGTTCCGCCCGCCCTACTCCTCCACCGTGGACGCGCTGGACGACTGGTCGTGGCCGGTGACCAAACAGGCCGGGTCGGAGGGGTACCTGACCGCCTTCATCGACAAGGACACCGACGACTGGAAGCGCCCCGGCGTCGACTCCATCGTCAAGGCAGCCATGCCCGACCTCCCCGGCCAGGGCGAGATGATCCTGCTGCACGACGCGGGCGGCAACCGGGCGCAGACGCTGGCCGCGCTGCCGATCATCATCGACAAGCTCAAGGACCAGGGCTACGCCTTCAAGACCACCGGCGAGGCGCTCGGCACCGGCTCCGCCAACGCCAAGGTCACCAGCTACAACCTGTGGGTCGGCAAGGCGTTCCTGTGGTGCACCACCTTCTCGGTGCGGCTGCTGCCGTGGCTGGTCGGCCTCCTCGCGGTCGTCGGCGTGCTGGTCATGCTGCGGTTCGCGCTGATGCTGGTGCTCTCGGCCATCCACGTGCGGCGCATCCGCAAACCGGGCTTCACCTGGGGCGACCCGGTCACCGAACCGGTCACCGTGGTGGTGCCCGCGTACAACGAGCAGGAGTGCATCACCAACACCCTGCTCTCCCTGGCCAGAAGCGAGCACCCCGTCGAAGTGATCGTGGTCGACGACGGGTCGACCGACGACACGTCCGCCATCGTGGAGGAGCTCGACCTGCCGATGGTCCGGCTGATCCGGCAGCCGAACAGCGGCAAGCCGACCGCCCTCAACACCGGTGTGGCCGCCGCCTCGTACGACCTGATCGTCATGATGGACGGCGACACGGTCTTCGAACCCGCCACCGTCGGTGAGCTGGTGCAGCCCTTCGCCGACCCGCGCGTCGGCGCGGTGGCCGGCAACGCCAAGGTCGGCAACCGCGACACGCTGATCGGCGCCTGGCAGCACATCGAGTACGTGATGGGCTTCAACCTCGACCGCCGGATGTACGACGTGCTCAACTGCATGCCGACCATCCCCGGCGCCGTGGGCGGCTTCCGCCGCTCGGCGCTGGAGCAGGCGGGCGGCATGAGCGACGACACGCTCGCCGAGGACACCGACGTGACCATGGCCCTGCACCGGGCCGGCTGGAAGGTCGTCTACGCCGAGAACGCCCGGGCCTGGACCGAGGCGCCCGTCAGCATGAAGCAGCTGTGGTCACAGCGCTACCGCTGGAGCTACGGCACCATGCAGGCGATGTGGAAGCACCGGCACGCGGTGCTGGAGCGCGGCCCGGCCGGCCGCTTCGGCCGGGTGGGCCTGCCGTTCGTCGCCCTGTTCATGGTGGTCACCCCGCTGCTCGCACCCGCCATCGACATCGGCATGGTCTACGGCGTGGTCTTCGTCGACGCGTACAGGACCCTGGCCGCCTGGTTCGCGGTGATGACCCTTCAGGCCGTCTGCGCCTGGTGGTCCTTCCACCTCGACAAGGAGAAGGCGTGGCACCTGATCACGCTGCCGGCCCAGCAGGTGGTCTACCGGGTGCTCATGTACATGGTGCTGCTGCAGTCCACCATCACCGCGATGACCGGGGGCCGGTTGCGCTGGCAGAAGCTGAAGCGCACCGGTGAGGTCGGGCTTGAGCACACAACGGGGGCGACGTCTTCATGAGTACTGCGGATCGAGGTGCCTTCGGCACCCGGAACTCCTCCGACACCGTCGCCCTGCGGGTGGACCCTGCCGTGCTTGCCGCGCACTTCGACCCGCAGCCCGAGGAGGCCGCCCCCGCCCCCGCGCACAAGCCCGGCCGTGACCGCTACCTCGACCTGCTGCGAGCGCTCGCCCTGGTCCGCGTGGTGATCTACCACAACTTCGGCTGGACCTGGCTGCCGATCGTCTTCCCCTCCATGGGCGTCATGTTCGCGCTGGCAGGGTCGTTGATGGTGCGGTCCCTCAACCGGCCGGCACTGGGCGTGATCCGCGGCCGGCTGCGCCGTCTGCTGCCGCCGATGTGGCTGTTCGGCGCGGTCGTGGTGCCGCTGATGCTCCTGGAAGGCTGGAGGCCCGACGCCCTTCACACCAACTGGTGGTGGGGCGACCTGGCCTACTGGATCCTGCCGTTCAGCGAGCCGCCGTTCGGGGCCTCGCTGCACACCTTCGGCGGGCACCTGCCGAGTTCCTGGGCCGAACAGATCTGTGTGCCGCTGTGGTACCTGCGCGCCTACCTCTGGTACGTCCTGCTGTCGCCGCTCATGCTCAAGGCGATGCGGAAGCTGCCCTGGGTCACCCTGATGGTGCCGCTGGCGCTCGCGGTCTTCATCAACTCCGGACTGGTCGACCAGTCCGGCCGCCTGATGGAAGCCGTCACCGACTTCACCACCTTCGGCTCCTGCTGGCTGCTCGGCATGGCCCACCAGGAGGGGCTGCTCCGCAGGATCCCGCAGTACATCGTGCCGTCCCTCGCACCGCTGGTGCTCATGTTCGGCTACTGGTGGCTGATGCAGTCGCCCGTGGACAACCCGCGGTTCGGGCACGATCTGGAAGCGGTACCGGTCGCCCAGGCGATCTGGTCGTTCGGCGCGGTGCTGCTGCTGCTCCACCTGAGCCCGTCCTGGGAGAGGTGGCCCAAGCCGCTGGAGCGGTTCAACGGCGTGATCACCCTGCTCAACTCCCGCGCGGTCACCGTCTACCTGTGGCACGCCGTCGCGCTGGTGGTGACCGAGCCGCTGATCGACCCGCTGTGGAGCAACAGTTTCCTTTACCACCACGCCCAGTGGCTGCTGTCGAGCCAGTGGACCCCGCTGGTGCTCGCCGTTCCGCTGATCTGCCTGGCGATCCTGCTCTTCGGCTGGATCGAGGACGTGGCCGCCAAGCGCCGCCCGCGGCTCTTCCCCTATCCCCGCCGCTCCAAGGGCCGCCGCCGCAGTCGCTAGTACCGCGTCAGCTGCGACGACCTTCCCGTACCCCGCGCTTATCTGGTTCTTACATCTCGTGTAGCGTGCGCGCGTTCGATTCCCTGCAAGATCCAGGAAGACCGCAGATGAGCGCTCCCACGCCCCCCGCCCCGCAGGACCCGCAGTTCTCCCAGAGCCCGGGGCAGCCCGTACCCGGGGCCGCGCCCGCGGCTGCCGCCCCCGTCAGGGAGAGCAAGCTGAAGAAGGTTCTCGGTGTCGTCGTCCTGATCGTCGTCGCGGTGGTGGTGAAGCTCGGTATCGGCTACGTCTTCGACTCCCCGGTACGCGCCGAGGTCGGGGACTGCGTCAAGGTCACCGGCTCCGAGAACAACCCCGACGTGGAGACCAGGAGCTGCGACGACAAGGGCGCCAACTACAAGGTCCTCAAGGTCGTCGAGAACACCTTCGACATCAACGCGTGCAAGGTCGGCGAGGCCGCGCTCGCGCAGCAGTGGGACGCCGACAAGTTCGTCCTCTGCCTGGACCCGGTCAAGAAGTAGGACCCCTCTGCGGCCCGGCCCGAGACGGCTAGGTCGTTTCGTCCGGAACACCGTGCGCGGCAGGAGGAGATGTCTGCCGGCCCGGCACGGGTGGCGCTGCCCAGCCGTGCCGGACGGCATGACCGCCGAGCTGCATCCGGGTACGGACTCCGGCCATGTCCATGAGGTGGCGCAGGCGTCGGTGCAGCGTGCGCGGTGACAGGCCCAGCTGTGCGGCGACCGTCTGGTCGGTCGGGCCGGCCAGCAGGAGCGCGAGGATCCTGCGGTCGAGGTCGCTCGGGCCTTCCGCACCGAGCTCCACGGTGGTTTCGGCCTCTGCGCCGGTGCCCGACAGTTCGAGCGGGTGGGCGGTGCGCCATACCGTCTCGAACAGCGCGTCCAACGCGTCCAACAGGCCGCTGCGGTGCAGTAGTACGGCGCCGGGCTCTCCCGCCGGTGTGACCGCGAGCGGGACCAGGCCGAGCTCGGCGTCGGCCAGCACGAGCTTCATCGGCAGCCGGTCGGCCACACGCAGCTGGACGCCGTTGCGCAGTGAGGCGATGGCATCGGTGACGATGCCCGGCTCTGCCAGCACGGCCCGGTCCAGCACCGCCCGGAAGTGCACGCCGCGGTCGATGGCCATGGGTTCGGCCGTGTTCTCTTCGGGCGGGACGGCGAGGAACGGCGCGGTGATGAAGCTGCGGACCTGCGTACGGGCCGCCTGCTGCACCTGGAGGAAGCGATGGCGGATGGCGTCGCGGCCCGTGACGACTTCGATCAGATCGTTGATGCTGTTCCCGGTCATCGCGGCCCGGTGCTCCTCGGCGAGGGTCACCAGTGCCTGCTCGGCCATCCGCAGCCCGTCCCGGCGCTGACTGATGAGAGCGCCGAACGCCATGGCCGGCGGCGCGGCGGTGAACCGCTCGTCCGCCGACCTGATCACCAGTTCCCACCCGACCAGCCGGGACAAGGCCTTGTCGACGTGGGCCCGCGGTACGGCGAGCAGATCCGACAGCAGCGTCGCGGTGGAGTCCGGCCGTCCGACCAATGCCCGGTAGACCAGCTCGTCATCGGGTTCGAGGCCCAGAACGTCCAGCATCGGCGACCGACCTTCTTCCACTTGCCGCAGCGGGGAGAGTATGTGCCAAGGCGGCAGACCCTGAACAGTCCCTGCTGGGAGCAGGTGTGACGGGAAGGGCCCCGGGGAGGTGACTCCCCGGGGCCCGGCAGTGCGGTTCATCGCAGGCCGTACGCCCGGACGATCTCGTTCTTGACGCTGTAGCCGCGGTCCGTCCCGGCGCTCGCGCGCACCGAGACGAAGCCGCCGGGCTTCTTCGCCGTCCTGAACGAGCCCTTCCAGTAACCGCCGTCGCCCTTGGTCAAGGTCACCTTCTGCCAGGTGGCACCGTCGTCGTACGAGACGTCCAGCTTCACCGTGGTGACCTTGCCCGGCACGGTGCCGAGGTCCATCGACACCGGCTTGAGCGCGATCTTCTGGGTCGCATCGGCCTTCACGTCGCCGTGCAGGTCCGACTCCAGCTTGTAGTCCAGGTTCAGCACCGAGAACGGCTCGAAGTCGTCCGCGTCTACGGTGCCGGACCTGAACGTCCACTCGGAGTGGGTGCGCGTCGACAGCCGGAAGACGTCACCGGGCCGCTCCACGTCGAGGACGGCGCGGTAGGGCAGGTCGCCCGCCGGTACCTCCTGCCACTGCATGTCCCCGCCGGCCGGGTTGTCGTGGATGAGCGTGTCGCCCTGGAAGATCTGCAGGTGGGACGGCGTCTCACCCCACGGCAGGTAGCCGCCCAGCCGCATGGTGTCGCTCGCGGAGGCCCACGCCTGCACGTTCCAGGTCATGTAGTTCTGCCAACGGGAGTTGTACACGCCGAAGGACTCGCTCTGGGCGGGCCGGGTCGCCGGAGCGAACCAGTCAAGACGGGTGATGCTGCCCTTGGCGTACGTGTTGTCGCCCGACACCATCACCCACGGCAGGGCTCCGTCGACGCCCTGCGCGTGGAACTCTCTCCAGTTCTGGCCCGGGGTCACCCATTCGGTGCGGGTGCCCGGGTGCCACTCGGCCTCGGGGAGGTTGAACGACGGGCTGAGGGTGAAGTCGGACCGGTAGCCCTCCGCCGACGTGCCGCCCGCGGCCGAGTAGTAGCGGGCGTCGATCCGGGCGAGGTCACGCTTGGCCGGCGTGTAGACCAGGGCCCGGTCCGGCACCTGGCCGGGATAGTCCCGGGTCAGGTCGTACACGAACGGCGTGTACTCGGTCTGCTTCGCGGTCAGCTTGAAGTGGCCGGTCCTGGCCATCGCGACCAGTGCCCTGCCCTCGTCGCGGTGCACGGTGGCGACCGGGACGGCCGTTTCACCGACGTACTCCATCAGGGCGCCCACACCGTCGTTGACCACGATCAGCGCCTTGGCGCCTGCCGCCACCGCGGCCTCGGCGCGCTCCTGCGGCGAGACCTCGTCGCTGCGCTCGACGACGACGAGCTTGCCCTTGGCCCTGATCCTCTCGTACGCGGCCGCCGAGCCGTCGCCCGCGTAGACGGTGTCCAGCCTGTCCGTGACGGTGCCCAGCGTGCTGCCCGCCTGCACCAGGGCGTCGAAGCTGCGGTGACCGCCCGCCGTGCTCAGACCGAGCTGCGGTTCGCCCTTGCGCCAGCGGGTGGTCAGCATGAACTCGCCCTGCTTCATCGGCTGCGTCGGCGCGACGTAGACGTCGTCGTACGTCGGCGGCAGCACGTACGCGCTGCGGTAGTCCAGGTACGGGTCGAGGCCCTTGTAGTGGACGTTGAAGTCGACCTTGCGCTGGCGGTCCTCGGTGCGCTGCGGCGCCTCGGTCCGCAGCAGGTGTGCCCTGCTCGCGTCCAGCACCACGTCCGCGGAGCCGTCCTTGAGCACGGTCTCCGGATCGACCAGCACGGCCAGACCCGAGCGGTCCGCCTTCTCGCCCGCCACGTCGAGGTACCCCGCGACGGTGTAGGTGCCGGGTGCCATGCGCATGGTGGTCGAGCCGTCGACGTAGACGTTCCACGGCCAGACGTCGCCGGCCAGGTTGATGCCCACCCAGCCGGCGGCGGGCTTGCCGTCCCGGCCGACCAGCTTGATGTTCAGGTCGTAGCGCTCCTCCTCCTTGAGCAGCGCCACGGACGTGCGGGTCACCGGCTTCCCGGTGGCCGCGTCGGTGCCGATCACGTAGCCGACGTGCCGGCCTGCCGAGGCGGCCTGCGGGTCGCCGGTCACCGGGACGGCGGCGGTGCCGCCCGCCGGGACGGTCACCTCGGTGTCTCCCAGCGCGAACGGACCGCCGTCCTCGGTCAGCGTCAGGTTCAGCGTGACGTCGGCGGAACCGGTGTTGGTGAAGGTCAGGTCCTTCGTGACGGCGGCGTCGCTCGGCTCGTGCGGCCAGGTGTAGTTGCCGAAGAAGAGCGATCCGGTGCCGCGGACCGTGGTGCGCACGGCGGCGGCCACGTCGACACGGCCGGTGCCGACCTCGTACGGCGAGTACCCGCCGTCCAGGCCCTTCGCGGTGCTCATCAGGTGTTCCTTGAGCTGTGCGCCGGTCCAGTCCGGGTGCCGCTGGGCCAGGATCGCCGCCGCGCCGACCACGTGCGGGGTGGCCATGGAGGTGCCGCTGAGGGTGCGGTACAGGCCCTCGCCCCCGTCGGTCATGTCCTGCGAGCGGGCCGCGGTGATGTCCACGCCGGGCGCCGCGATGTCCGGCTTCATACCGCCGGACCAGGCCAGCGGGCCGGTGCTGGAGAAGGACGCGAGCTGGTCCTGCTTGTCCGTGGCGGCCACGGTCAGCGCCGAGGCGGCCGCGCCCGGGGCGGAGACGCTCTCCGGGCCCGCGTTGCCGGCGGCTATGACGAACAGCGTGCCGTACTGCTCGGACAGCGCGTCGACGGTCTGCGACATCGGGTCGCTGCCGTCCGTCGGGTAGGTGTCGCCGAGGCTCATGTTGACGACGTCCGCACCGGACTCGGCTGCCCACTGCATGCCGGCCATGACCCAGGAGTCCTGGCCGTAGCCCTCCGCGCCGCCGAGCACCTTGCCGACGAACAGGTCGGCGCCGGGGGCGACACCCTTGTAGTCGCCTCCGGACGCGGCGCCGGAGCCGACGATCGTGCTCGCCACATGCGTGCCGTGCCCGTTGACGTCGGTGACGCCCTCGCCCGGCACGAAGCTGGTCGTTCCGTCGATCACGCCCGCGAAGTCGGGGTGGTTGACGTCGATGCCGGTGTCGAGCACCGCGACCTTGACGCCCTTGCCGGTGTAGCCGTCCTTCCAGGCCTCGGGCGCGCCGATCAGCGGCACGCTCTCCTTCAGGCTGGCCTTCACGCGTCCGTCGAGCCACAGCTTCGACACACCCGCGCCCAACTTCGCGCCCCCCTGCGGCGCGATGGTGGTCCAGAAGGTGCGGGCCTGCCGCTTCTCGGTGCTGAGCGCGGCACCGTGGATGCCCTTGAGCTTTCGGGTCAGCCTGCTGCCGCGGGGGGCCTTCGGCTCGACGGCGGAGCGGGACTTCGGCTGGGTGTACGCCGCGATCAGCGGCACGGCGGCCGACTTCGCGTCGTCGTAGCCCATCTCGATCAGGTCGGTGACGTCGAACAGCCGCCGGTCCAGCTTCCCGGCGCCCAGCAGCGGAGCCGCCTCGTCCGGGACGACGAACAGGTCGCCCTTGATCTCCTGGATCTTCACGCCCCCGACGGCGCTGTCCGGACGGTGGACGTCGGCGGTCTGCCGGCCGTCGGCCATCGTGGTGACGGTGACGACGTCGCCGGTGACCAGGGTGACCTTGTGGGTCGCCGAGGGCCTGGCGGGAACCGTGGGTTTGGCCGGAGCGGCTTGTGCGGGCGCTTGCAGAAGTGCGAGCCCCGACGCCAGCAGCGGCAACGCGGTGGCGGCGGACACGAGCCGCCGGCGTCTGCGCCGAAAGGCGGAAGACTGAGAGGGGGAGGACATGCCATGGGTCTATCGGCCGGTTCACACCGACGTGAAGGCCGGACGGCGGCAAGTCCTCGCCATGGCAAGGACTTGCCGCCCGCAAACCGCGCACGCCCAGGCGACCCGCACTTTTCGGGCACGGGCGGGCTCACGTCACCGGGCGGCCCGGTGTCGAAGGGTGAGTTCCGCGACGTGGGTCGGCGTGGGACGGGGGATGGCCGTCGAGCTCGGACGCGCCGAGGGCGGACGTGTTCCGGCGGTCGCCGACGTGGATGTACCTGGTACCGGAGGTGCCGTTGACCGTGATGATGCCGTTGGTTTGACTGCCGTTTGTGTGCCGTCTGTGACTGGATGCCGTTTTTGAGACCAGTGGCCATCGATTCTGGACAGAATCGATGGCCACTCTTTACAGGTGTAGTCGGCACCAATCAAAAATGATCGGGAGCTTGAGGTTCCGTTCACTCGGTGCGGCTGACCACACCGCTCACGTTCAGGACTTCGTGGCATCCCTGCGCCTGGCGGCCGGTGGCCGGAGTGCCCGGCTTCGTGCAGGTCACTTCGATGGTCACGGTGTTGTTCGCGGGGATCTTGATGGGGGTGACCCAGTGGTAGTCCTGGTTGCGGAAGGTCTCCAGGGCGATCGTGGTGATCTTGCGGTTGCCGAAGCTGATCGTCATCACCCCTTCATCGCCCTGGAAGTTGGCGACGACGATGTCCGTCACACCGAAGACGCTCTTCTCGGGCACCTTGTAGGTGCCGGCCTCGGTCGTCCCGCCGGAGGTCTTCAGGTCGATGGTCGCCGAGCTCTGCTGACCGCCGCCGACAGCGGTGCCGTCTCCGGCCGAGGTGCCGTCGCCGCCCGCTCCGGAACCGGTGCCCGTGCCCTGGCCGTCGGGCGAGGCGCTGGCGCCGCCGGAACCGTTGCCAGGGGTCTGCCCGTTGCCGCCCTGCTCTCCTGCGGGCGTGGGGCGCGGCTGAACCACCTCGTTGGCGGCCTCCTTCGCGGCGCTGCGCACCGCCGGGCGGACCAGCGTGAACCAGGCGAGCAGCAGCGCGAGCAGCGCCGCGAGCACGGCGAGCAGCCACTTCGGGAAGATGGGGATCTGGACGAACTCCGCGTCCAGCGGCGGCGGGTCGGCGGTCTCGTCCCGCTGGTTCCCGTCCCGGTCACCGGTCTCGGCGGTGGCCAGGGTGAACGGCCACACCGCCGGGGAGCCGAACCACACGGGCTTGCCCGTACGGACCCGCAGCCCGACCTCGACCACCTCGCCGGGCTCCAGCTTCGGCTCGGCCGGGTTGAAGGTGAACGCCAGCTCCTCGCCCGCCTGGCCGGGAGTGAAGCCCACCTGCACCGGGGTGTTGCCCTGGTTGCGTACCGCAAGCCGGTAGCGGCCGCGCAGCCAGCCGCGCCGGCGGCGCGGGGCCAGCTCGGTCCGCAGCTCGTGGAACTCCTCGATGTGCACAGTGGTTTCGGGGACCGTCACCGCGTCGGGATGCTCGGCCGGCAGGACCCGTACGCCCAGAGGCAGGTCACCGGCGCGTATCTCCGGGGAGCGTGGCGGCTCCAGACGGATCGTCACCGTCTCGGAGGTGCCGGGGTAGAGGGAGACCCTTGGGGGTTCCACGGTGGCCCAGGAGGCGCAGTCCCCGACGACCTCCAGGCTGTACGCCTCGACGATGTCGCTGTCGTTGCGGACGGTCAGACTGGTCGTGGCGGTGCTGCCGGGCGCCACCGTCACGGCCGGGAAGTCGAGGCTGGGCGCATCGGGGCCGGAAGAGGCTGCAGAAGGCGTCACGCGACCACGGTAGGAGCGAGCCCGGTCCGCGACGAGGGATGCAAGGGCAACACGCGGGCAGTCGTGATGCCTTTGAAGCCCAAGTCAACTCCTTTACGTTTGTAAGCCGTTGATGTGGCCCGCCGTCGTGCCCACTCCGTTTTCCGGCCTTTCCGGCCTTTCCGGCGATCGCCCCGCCCGCCGTGTCCCGCTCCCCCACGCACTCATGTATCAGGTGGTAATCCGGCCATGTCCCGTTCGGACGAGTACAACCCGGCCGTATCGGCCCTCACGACACCTGTGGCCGTCCCGGCCCGGGTCACGCACCAGTTCTCCCGCTCCGATCGTCCGGTCCGGGTGACCCTGGCCGTCTACGCCGCCGATCCGGTCCTGCGCGTCGGCGTCGTCCAGCAGTTGCGTCAGCGCCCCGAGATAGACCTGCTCGACGACGCCGATGTGGAGCAGGCCCAGGCGTCGCTGGTGGTCGTGGACCACGTCGACGACGATGTGGCCGCCCTGCTGCAGCGGCTGCGGCACACCGGCAGCCCTGCGGGCCTCGTGATCGGCACCCTCGGGTCCGGCGCACTGCAACGCGTCATCGAGTGCGGCGTGTCGGCGGTGCTGCGGCGCGCCGAGGCCGACCAGGAGCGGCTTCTCCACCTGGTCCTGGCGATCGCCAACGGCGAGGGTGTGCTGCCCGGCGACCTGCTCGGCAAACTGCTCAGCCACGTGGGCAGCCTCCAGCGCTCGGCGCTCGACCCACGGGGCCTGTCCCTGTCCACACTGACCACCCGCGAGGCGGACATGCTGCGCCTGGTGTCGGAGGGCCTGGACACCGCGGAGATCGCCCGCAAGACCGCGTACTCCGAACGGACCGTCAAGAACGTCCTGCACGAGGTCATCACCCGGCTGCAACTGCGCAACCGGGCCCATGCGGTCGGCTACGCGCTGCGCAACGGGCTGATCTGACAACGGCCCGCGACGAGCCGGTCCGACGGCGCCCGGGCACCCCGGCACTGCCCGAAGGCCAACCGCACTGCCCGAAAGCGCACCCCGCGCTTCCCCCGGATACGGCCCCGCCGCCCTGCCGCGTCGCGTGCGGCTGTCGCAGGGTGGCAGGGGACGTCCAGATGCTGCACCAGACTGCGAGGTGGACCGTGATGCGCACCGCCGGCCCCGGTGGGCGGTACCGCCCGGGGAAACTCGGGGCGTCGCTGCTGCTGCTGATCCCGTTGCTCGCGGTGACGGCGGCCTCAGGACAGGGCAGCGCCGAACCCCGGCCGCAGCCGGCGGCCGACACCACCGGCACCCGGATCGCCTACGCCGGTACCGGGCACCGCAGCCTCGGCACGGTCGCCGGTACCACCTCCAGCAACCCGCTGTTCGGTGCCGGCCCGGCACACTTCGACGTCCAGCCGTCCGCCCTCGGCAGCCAGATGGTCTTCGCGAGCCGGCGTGACGAGAACACTCCGCAGATCTACCTCCGCGCCGCCGACGGTTCCGTACGACGTCTCACCACCGGCATGGACGCGGCGCACCCCCGGCTGACACCGGACGGGCAGTCCGTGGTGTTCGACGCGGCCGGGTCCGGAGGCCCGGACGACGGGACGCAGCGCGACCTGTGGCTCGTACGCACCGACGGCACAGATCGTCTGACGCGGCTCACCGACACCCCCGCCGACGAGGAGGGCCCGACGGTCTCCCCCGACGGGCGGCAGCTGGCGTACGCCAGTGACAGCGACGTGTCGGTGGGACAGCAGATCTACGTACGGCTGCTGGCGGGCGGCACCCCCACCCGGATCACCGATCCCGCGAACGGCACGGCGTCCGAGCCGGCCTGGAACCCGGTGAACGACGACGAGAACCGGGACTGGATCGCGTACACCGCCACGACCACCGTCGACGGGAAGAGCGTGCCCCGGCTGCGGGTGGCGAACGCGGCCGGGACCGGCGACGAGCCGCTGTTCGGGGGGACGTACGCGACCTGGCGTGCCCACGGGGCGGCGTGGAAGCCCGACGGGGACGGGGTGGTGTTCCTGAGCCCCGAGACCACCTGCACGTGCGAGGGCGACTACGACCACGTGTTCGGTTCGCCCGCGCACTCCGACCAGGAACCCGCGCTGGTGCTCAACGAGGACCGGGAGGTCCTCTCGCCCACCTGGCTCGGCCCGCTCGACGGCGGCGGCGTGGTGGTGGAGCGCACCTCGGCGGCGGCTCCTGACAAGAACCACCCCGGCGCGCACGTGGTGACGCTGCAGGACGCCCGGTCGGACGGGTCCGACCCCCGCGACCTGGGGCTGACGATCCTGAACGAGGACCCGGCGGCCGACACCGACACCGATCCCGCCAAGGACCCGCTGTTCCAACCGGCGTCCGGGTTCGACCCGTGGACCGAGCGGCAGAACTACACGCCCGACGGACGCCGGATCGTCGTCACCCGCTTCGAGACCGACGCCGACGGCCGGCGGATCGAGCGGATCTGGATGGTGGACGCCGACGGTTCCAACGCGGCGCCCATGCCGCTCAAGGACCGCGCCGCGACGGACTGGGACACCGACCCGACGTTTTCCCCGGACGGCAAGCACCTTGCCTTCACCCGGACTTCGCCGGGCGGCGTCGGTGAGGCCGCGGGTCCCAGCAGCATCCTCATCGCGGACGCGATCACCGGGGCGATCACCGGCGAGGTCACCCCGCCGGCCGGACAGCTCCAGGGCCGGGACGCCCAGCCCACCTGGTCCTCCGACGGCACCACCCTGGCCTTCACCCGCAGCATGGAGATCAACGGGAGCGGCGGCAACAAGCACATCTGGACCGTGCCCGTGAACGGCCTGACCCGGCAGGACGACCTGAGCGCCAGGATCTGCCCGGGTGACTGCGAGGTCATCGACGACAGCCCGGCGTTCTCCCCGGACGGTCTGCGTATCGCCTTCAACCGCAAGAACGGCGCCGGCCGGATCGACGAGCAGAACGGCATCCTCCTGACGTCGCCGTCGGGCGCCGGCTGCCAGGTGCTGCTGCCCACCGCCGCCCGTGACCAGCCCGGCGCCTGCGGCCGGGAACTGCCGGAGAACACCGGCCCGTTCCAGCCGCGGGACGCCGCCTGGACGGCCGACGGCAAGGGGCTGGTGATCAGCGCCCGCCCCAGTCGTGCGGTCAACACCCCCGAGAAACTGAAGCTTCTGGACATCGCGTCCGGCAAGCTCACGAAGCTCACGACCGAGCTCCCGGGCCGGCAGAAGGAACCCAGCGTCCAGCAGTCCGTGGACCTCGCGGTCCAGGCGCCCGGCACCGCCCCGGAGGTCACGGTCGGCGACTCCACCACGGTGCAGGTCGGCGTGGTGAACAACGGCCCCGCCGCCTCCCCCGGCACCACGCTCACCATCGACCCGCCCGCCGGTGTGCAGATCACGAAGGTGACCTGGCCCGGGGACACCTGCGACGCCGCCTCGCTCCAGTGCGACGTCGGCGTGGTGGAGCCGGGCGCCACCGTTCCCGTGACCGTCACCCTCACCGGGGTCACCGCCGGCGACCAGCCGGTCGACTGGTCGGTCACCGGTACGGTTCTGGACCCGGCGCCCAGCGACAACGCCGGCCGGACCGTGGTGCCGGTGCGCGAGGCCACGCCGCCCCCGACGCCCACGCCCACGCCGACTCCGACGCCCACACCCACTCCGACCCCGACGCCGACACCCACTCCGACCCCGCAGGCGCCCGAGCCCGACGCCGGGCCCGGGGTGAGCGTTTCGGCCCGGCCGAACCCCGGCTACGTCGGCGGCCGTGTCGTGGTGACGTACACCGTGCGCAACGGCCGCAACGCGCTGGCGACCGGGCTGCGGCTGCGCATCGGCCTTCCCGACATCCCGAACAGCGGGCCGCCGACGGGCTGCGACACCTCCTGGGTGTGCGCGCTGCCGGATCTGACGCCTGGTGCGAGCACCGTCGTACGCGTCGTGCTCAGTCCCGACAAGGCGCTGACCGGCCAGGTCAGCGGAGTTCTCACCACCACCGGGACGGACGCCGACAAGAGCGACAACACCGCCCGGCAGCGGCTGCGCATCCTCCAGCCCCGCATCGTCGCGGTGCCGGCGGTCGGCAAGCCCGGCTTCGTCACCTCGGTGCGCGGCAAGGACTTCCCGCCGGGAGTGCCGGTGCGGTTCACCTGGAATCCGGGGATCACCGCGACGGCGGCGCCGACCGTGCCGAAGCCGGACGGCACCTTCATCGGCCAGCTGCTCATCCTCGCCAAGGACCAGACCGGACCGCGCACCATCACCGCCAAGGGCCCCGGGTTCTCACCGGTGAAGACCGACTTCCTGGTGGTCAGCGGCAGCGTGCAGCCGCCCGACGAGGTGACCCGCCGGTGATCCACGAGGTCGACGAGGGGCTGCGCCGGCTGCTCGGCGAGTCCGGCCTGCAGACGTCGGGCATCGACGTGGTGTTCGACGCCCCCACCCGGGACTGGGCGGCGCGCCGCAGCGCCCCGACGGTCTGCGTGTTCCTGTACGACATCCGCGAGGACGCCGTCCGGCGCGGCAGCGGCGCCGGGGAGGTGTACGACGCGGACGGGCATCTGGTGGCGCGGCGCACCCCGCCCCGCTGGTTCGAGCTGACGTACCTGGTCACGGCGTGGGCGAGCCGCCCGCAGGACGAGCACCGGCTGCTCTCGCAGGTGCTCGCCACTCTGGTGGCCACCGACACGCTGCCCGCGCGGCTGCTCACCGGCACGCTCGCCGAACTCGGCCTGACCGTGAGCCTGGACGCCGGAGGGGCCGGGCTCGACGCGCCGGCCGCCTCCGACGTGTGGTCGGCGCTCGGCGGAGAGCTGAAGGTGTCGCTCGGGGTGCGGGTACGGGCGCCGCTCGCCGGGGTGACCACGGCCGTCGCGCCACCGGTCACCGAAGGGCTCGTCGTGCGCTCCGCCGCCCGCGGCGAGGACGGCGAACCGGCGCCGGGACGTCGGCTGCGCTACAGGGAGACGACGGACCCGGGCGCGGACGGCTTCGCCGGCCCGCGTGAGCGGGGCCTCGCCCCGGCCAAGCGGCGCCACCGGGGAGACCGCCAGCCGTGACACACACCGCCGAACCCGTTGCCGTCACCGAACCCGTTGCCGTCACCGAACCCGCTGTCGTCACCGAACCCGTTGCCGTCACCGAACCCGTATCCGCCGACGCGGACCACCTGTGGGCGCGACTTCGCGTGGTCGAGGGGCGGGTGCGGCACGCCGTGGCCGTCCGTCGTGCCGTCGATCCCGATCCCGACGACCCGTACCGGGGGCAGTACCTCAGCCCCGAGGCGGTGGCCCGCATCCTGGACGAGCCGGGTGGTCTCGACGTACCCGGCCAGGAGCCGTGGCGCCCGCCGGCCGGGTCCGTTCTCGACGGCCTCGCCCGGCGGTTCGGGCTGTCCCCGCTGGAGCTGGACCTGCTGCTGGTCGTGGTGGCGCCCGACCTGGACGCCCGGTTCGAGCGGCTCTACGGCTATCTCAACGACGACCTGACGCGCCGTCGGCCCACGGTCGGGCTCGCCCTGGAGCTGTGCGGGCTCGCCGGCGCGGCAGCCGCCCGGTTCCGGCTCGCCCCCGGGGCACCGCTCGTCGCGGGCGGTCTGGTGGAGGTCACCGAGCCGGAACGGCCGCCGCTGTCCCGGGTGCTGGCGGTCCCCGACCGGGTCACCGCGTACCTGCTGGGCAACGCGCGGCCCGACGCCCGGCTCGCCGGGGTGCTCGGCGAGGCCCGCGAGGACCTGACCGCCGAGGCGGCGGAGGTCCACCGGACGGCGGCCGCGGCCGGGACCGGCATGGGCCTCGTCCATCTGTGCAGCCGGGGCGGCGACGCCGAGGGGCTGGCCGTCACCGCCCTGCACACGGCCGGGCTGCGCCCGCTCGTCCTCGACGCGGTGGCCCTCGCCCGGCGCCCCGGAGACGTACCCGAGCTCGCCCGGATCGCCGCCCTCGAAGCCCGTCTGACCGGTGCCGGGGTCGTTCTCGGCCCGCTGGAGTCGCTGCCCGCGGAACCGGGCGAACGAGCCCGGACGCTGGGGGCGTTGTGCGCGGCGCTGCGCGGGATTCCCCTGTTCACGCACGGCACCGGCACCTGGGACCCGCTGTGGGCGGCCGACACCCCCGTCGTCCTGAACGTGCCGGCGCCTTCGCCCGAACGGCAGGCCGAGCGGTGGCGGCACGCCCTCGACCATGCCGCGGGTGACGGCTTTGCGACCGGCGACGTAGAAGCGCTCGCCGAGGCTGTGGCCGCGCACCGCCTGGACTCCGGGCAGCTGCGCCGCGCCGCCGACGTGGCGACGCGTACGGCCGCCCTCGCGGGCCGCCCGGTCCGCGCCGACGACCTGCGCGCCGCCGTACGTGCCCAGAACGGCGCGGGGCTCGACCGGCTCGCCCGCCGGGTGGAGCCGGGCGTCGGCTGGGACGACCTGGTGCTGCCGCCGACCACCCACCGGCGGCTGCGCGAACTCGCGCTGCGGGCCCGCCACCGCGAGCAGGTGCTCGGGCAGTGGGGGATGCGGCCCGGCGGCGGCCGGGGGCGCGGCGTCATCGCGCTGTTCGCCGGCGAGTCGGGCACCGGCAAGACCATGTCCGCCGAGGTCGTCGCGGCGGACCTGGGCATGGACCTGTACGTGGTGGACCTGTCCACCGTTGTGGACAAGTACGTCGGGGAGACCGAGAAGAACCTGGAGCGGATCTTCACCGAGGCATCGGCGGTCAACGCGGTGCTGCTCTTCGACGAGGCCGACGCGATCTTCGGCAAGCGCTCGGAGGTGAAGGACGCGCACGACCGGCACGCCAACATCGAGTCGGCGTACCTGCTCCAGCGCATGGAGTCCTTCGACGGCATCGCGGTGCTGACCACCAACCTGCGGGCCAACCTGGACGAGGCGTTCACCCGACGCATCGACGTGGTGGCCGACTTCCCGGTGCCCGACCCCGGCCAGCGCCTCGCCCTGTGGGAGCGCTGCCTGGGCGAGCGGCTGCCCCGGGCCGACGACCTGGACCTCGCCTTCTGCGCGGACCGCTTCGAACTCGCCGGCGGCTCCATCCGCGCCTGCGCGGTGACCGCGGCCTACCTCGCGGCGGAGTCCGGCGAGCCGCTCACCATGCGGCAGGTGGTGACGGCGGTCGCCCAGGAGTACCGCAAGCTCGGACGCCTGGTCCTGGAGGGCGAGTTCGGGCCGTACCTGGCGGAGGCCGTCGGGGCGTGAGGAGGCAGGCCCACCCCGAACGGGCAGAGAACTCCGCCTCGGCGGACAGCGCCTGTGCCCTCGCGCGGCACTGTTCCCTCAGGAGGCCGCCGTCAGGGTCGAACCGTGATCTGACCGAACGGCGGGCGGCCCCCTCCGCCTTTGAGCACGCTGACCACGAGCGGAAGGAGCCGGCAACGGTGCACACCCACAAGAAGCCCACGGTGCAGCGCTCGTCGGTGCATGGCGTTCTGCGCTCCGTCGGGCGGCCGCTGGACGAGCCCGTGCGGACCGAGATGGAGACCCGCCTCGGCGCGGACTTCTCGGACGTACGGCTGCACACCGGCGCGGCGGCCCGCGCGTCCGCCGCCGAGATCGGAGCCCGCGCCTACACCTCCGGCAGCCATGTCGTCATCGGCGAGGGCGGGGCGGACCGTCACACCCTGGCCCACTAGCTCACCCATGTCGTTCAGCAGCGCAAGGGTCCGGTTGCCGGGACCGATCAGGGCGACGGGCTGCGGATCTCCGACCCGTCGGACCGGTTCGAACGGGAGGCGGAGGCGAATGCGACCCGCGCCCTCGCGACACCGCTCGCCCCGCTGCGGGACCACGCGGGAGAGGAGAACGTCGCGGCTCCCGCGTCCGCTGACGCCGTACAGCGGATGCCTGCCAAACGGAACAGGGAAGCCGCCGGGCTGAAGGGCGGCAGCCCGCCGCCGACGCGCCGGAACACACGATCCAGCCAGCAGACACCACCCGACCTCGACCATCCGACCCTGACGTTCGCCTCCTCCTGCACAGGCCCGGCGAACCAACAGCTCGACGCGGGCCAGAACATCGGATTCCATCAGGCCGCGGTGCTGAAAATCCGGCGAACGCGCCTCAGCGGGTGTCCAGCAACTACCACTTCTGGCAGCAGGTCACCGACCAGAACGTGCAGATCTACAGAACCGCCACCGGCTTTCGCGAGGGGTCCTCCGAACGGGACTGGGTGCAGGACGGCCCCTACAGGCCGCGCTACAACAACGCGGTCATCGCCGACCAGCAGAACTCCATCACGTTCAACGACGACCCCGGTTTCAGCACGACGGCACAGATGAGCCCCGGATACTGGCTGAAGTCCTACAGCGTGAGCTTCCGCTGGAAGGTGGCGAGGAACACGGGCGCCTGGAACGCCAACCTTCCCGCCTGGACCAGCCCGGTGGTCACGCACACGCTGACCTCGGCTTTCGACCCCGAGAACCCGGACGTTGCGGTGGAGATCGACCACCAGGCCGCAGGCGACAGGGAGTGGACGGTGGACCTGACGAACCTGGGCGGCTAGGGCGTGTCTGACAATTCTCGCCGGATCAGTGCGCGGCGTCCGATGCCGGGCCCCTCCATCGCCTCTTGGGCAGTGGGGCCGCTCCTGGCCGACCGCACGGAGAAGCGCGGTTACCCCTACGACTCGCGGCTGTGCTGATGGTGCGCCTGCTGATCCACGGCTGTACCACCGCGTGCGCTCCTCCCGGGCGATCCAGCGCCGTTGGCGGCAGCTGGTGACGGCGGTCGCGCAGGAGTACCGCAAACTGGGACGGCTGGTCCTGGAGAGCGAGTCCGGGCCTTATCCGGTGTCCGTCACCGGCCACCGGGCCAGAGGTGCGGTCGGCGGGTCAGGGCTTTCGGTGACGGCCGGGACCGGGGCCGGGACGGATCGGCCGGGCTTCCCGCGTCGTACTCGGACACGAGCTGCGGGACGTGCCCGATGAACTGCGGGTCTCGTCGCGGTGCGGGAGGCGCCGGGGGCCGGGAGCCGGGGGCGAGCAGGACCGCGCGGCGTGCGCCGGTCGTCCTGTCATCACACAGACACAAGTTCTTCCTGCTGGGACGAGGCAGGAACACCGGTCGGCAGGTCTTTCCCCGACCTGTTCTTCTCGAGTTCGACATTTTCGATGAACAGCTGGAAAAGCAGCTGACTCGCACCGAGCTCCCTGCCGTTTTTGCCGTTGTTCCCCTGTGCGATGCCCAAACTGTAGGGTTCCTTGTCCTCGGCCTTCACGCCGATGTACCCACCCAGCGTGCCCTCGTTCGGGCTCGCGTTCTTGTATGCGCCGCCGCTTTTGTTTGCCTCGCGGATCAGGTCGTTCTTATAGCCCGGTCCGAGAGCCATGTGGTCCTGGTTGAAGAGGAATTCGTGGGCGCCAGGCTTCAGCGTGAACTTCAGCTGGACCGCGTAAGAATCACCTTGGGTGTTGTGGTACCCATCGGCCTGGCCCTGGTCGCCGAGATGGGCCCCTATCGTCAAGCCCGTGAACCCTTGTTCCCGGAACTCTTTTCCCGAGCCCTCGCCGGAGGCGATGTACGCTTGCAGGTCGCGCCGTGCGGCTTCGTTGCCCCAGTAGGTAAGGGCGCTGTAGGCCTCATCGAAACTCATGGACCGGTACAGCACCATCCTTTCGGCGTCCTCACCCTGCCGCTCCAGATCGGCCAAAAGCCGGGGGCCGACGGTCTTGACGATCTCATCTATCGAGCGCGGAGGCTTGCTGGCTTTGAACTTCTTCGCGCTCTTCTTGGATGCGGCAATTTGTGCGGCCTTGGCTTTTGCGGCTTGGCTGTTGGCTGCGCCCAGTCCCGCCTTGTTCTCCCAGTACTCGACTGTCAGCCGGTCCTGAGGGCTTTCGACACGCTGCACGGAGGGGTGAGAGCCGGAAGCGGGTGACGGTACCGCATGGTGCGGCACGTTCGTGGGGGCCTGGGGGCCGGCCGCCAGGACCCGGCCGGCATTCGCTTCCGCTTCGCGTTCGAACCGGTCCGACGGGTCGGAGACTCTCAGCCCCGCTCCGTTGTCGGTGCCTGCGACGGGCCCTTGGCGCTGTTGGACGACATGGGTGAGCTCGTGGGCGAGGGTGTGCTTGTCGCCGCCGCCGGCGCCGAGTACGACATGGCTGCCGGAGGTGTAGGCGCGGGCCCCGATGGCGCGGGCCGAACGGGCGGCGGCCGCCCCGGTGTGCAGTCGCACGTCGGAGAAGTCGGTGTCGAACCGGGACTCCATGTCCTGGCGCACCGGCGCGGCGAGGGGTTTGCCCGCGGAGCCCAGGACCTCGTTCACTCCGTGGTCGGGCCGCTCCGGGGCGGCCGTGGGGCGGACCCGGCGGGCGATCATGGCGGCCACCGCGGCGTTGCCCGCGCCGCGCTGGGACGCGCGGAGCGCGTCGGCGGTGAGCGGGGGCGGTACGGCGCTGCCCGCGGACGTCTCCCGGCGGGCGGCGGCGGTGCCGCGCGTCTGCTGCGGTGCCTCGTTCTGCTCGGCGTGCGCCCCGGACTTCCGCATCTGCTGCCTCCTCGTTGGCGCACCCTTGCCGCGGCCCCCAGTGGACCGCCCGCGCGAACGGGACGTCCAGGTCCGTACGGGCAGAACGAGGGCAGGTCCGGGCGGCGGCCGGTCGGTTCGCACAGGCAGGGAAAGGCAGTGATCCTGCCCCTCACCAGGTCCCCGCGGCCCTGTCGTCCCGGCGGATCCCCGCGCAGACTCGCCCTGGACACAGGTGAACCGACCCGCAGGACGCGAAGGAGCAAGCATGCCGACGTACCTCACCCCGGGCGTGTACGTGGAGGAGGTGCAGTCCGGTGCCCGACCGATCGAAGGGGTCGGCACCGCCGTCGCCGCGTTCGTAGGGTTCGCCGAGAGCGGCCCGTTCCACACGCCGACGCTGGTCACCAGCTGGGACCAGTACACCCAGCTGTTCGGCGGCTTCACCGAGGGCGCCTATCTGCCCCTCTCGGTCCACGGCTACTTCGCCAACGGCGGCGGCGCCGCGTACATCGTGCGGATCGGCGGCCAGGCCGAGGACGCCTCCGCTCCGTCGGTCAACGGCGGCCGGCGCGGCGACAAGGCCGCGGAGCCGGTGGCCCTCGGCGGCTTCCTCGTCGCGGCCAGGCCGGGCGTCACCGGGGTGTCGGTCGAGGTCGCCGACGCGGACGGCGAGAACACGCCGGAGGACCGCTTCAAGGTCCTGGTCCGCCAGGGCGACCAGGTCGCGGAGACGTACGAGGCCTCCACCCGCAAGAACGTCAAGGGCTACCTGGTCAACCAGGCCCGCGCCTCCAAGCTGATCCAGGTCACCGAGCAGCAGGCCGCCGCCCAGGCCAGGCCCGCCGCCCAGACCCTGGCCGTGCCCGACGCCCCGGCCGCGCCCGCCGCGAACGGCTCCGGCGAGGTGGCCCGCCTCAACCCGGCGGAGTACGTCGGCGACGCCGCCGCCCGCACCGGGTTCGGCGGTCTGGAGACCATCGACGAGATCACCATGGTCGCCGTGCCGGACCTGATGAGCGCCTATCAGCGCGGCGACATCGACGCCGAGGGCGTGCGCACCGTGCAGCTCGCGGTGATCTCGCACTGCGAGCAGATGGGCGACCGCGTCGCCGTTCTGGACGCCCCGCCCGGCCTGGGCGCCCAGCAGGTGCGCACCTGGCGCAACGACGAGGCGGGCTACGACTCCCGGTACGCCACCCTCTACTACCCCTGGATCCGTGTCTTCGACCCGGCCACCGGACGCAACACCACCGTCCCGCCGAGCGGCCACATCGCCGGCGTCTGGGCGCGCAGCGACGGCGAGCGCGGTGTGCACAAGGCGCCCGCCAACGAGGTCATCCGCGGCGCGGTGGACCTGGAGCTCCGGCTCAGCAAGGGCGAGCAGGACCTGCTCAACCCGATCGGCGTGAACTGTGTACGGGCCTTCCCCGGCCGCGGCATCCGCATCTGGGGCGCCCGCACCCTCTCCTCCGACCCGGCCTGGCGCTACCTGAACGTGCGCCGCCTCTTCAACTACCTCGAGGAGTCCATCCTGCTGGGCACCCAGTGGGTGGTCTTCGAGCCGAACGACGACCGGCTGTGGTCCAGCATCCGGCGCAACGTCACCTCCTTCCTCACCGAGGAATGGCGCCGGGGCGCGCTGTTCGGCCGCACCGCCGAAGAGGCGTTCTACGTGAAGTGCGACCGGGACAACAACCCGCAGGAGTCCATCGACCAGGGCCGGGTCATCTGTGAGATCGGCGTCTCGCCGGTCAAGCCCGCGGAGTTCGTGGTGTTCCGGCTGGCCCAGTTCTCCGACAGCACCAGCCTCATCGACGAGTGACCGCGGGTCAGTAGAGAAGCAGAGAAAAAAAAGACCCGTACGGAAAGGTGACAGACAGTCATGGCAACGGGCGATGCTCTTTCCACCCACGTCTTCGGCGTGCAGCTCGGCGGCTATCTGGTCGAGTCGATCCAGGAGATCAGCGGACTGACCGTCGAGGAGGAGGTCGTCGAGGTCAAGCAGGTCAGCGCGGAGGGCAAGCAGATCATCCGCAAGCAGCCCGGCGCCCGGCAGGCAGGTGAGATCACGATCACCCGGGGACTCGACCAGAGCAGCGAGTTCACCAAGTGGATCAAGGAGACCCTGAACAACGGCGCCGTGAACTCCGCGCGGCAGAACCTCACCATCGAGATCAAGGACACCGAGGGCAACACGGTCCGCCGTATCCAGCTGATGCAGGGCTGGGCCTCCAAGTGGGAGGGCCCGTCCCTGAAGGCGGGCGAGTCGTCTCCGGCCACCGAGTCGGTCACGATCGTGTTCGAGGAGATCATCGTCGAATGAGGCGTCGTACGGTGACGGCGGGCAACCTGGAGGAGATCCTCCAGGCGACGGAGCCCGCCCAGACGTCGGAGCGGGCGGCGGCACCTCCCGCCGCCGCTCCGCCGCGCCGCGAGGACCACGGGCTGCGCACCGAGTTCGAGTTCGAGCTGCCGCGCGGGTACGTCGACGAGGCGGGCACGGTGCACCGCCACGGCTCGATGCGCCTGGCCACGGCCCGTGACGAACTGCGGCCGCAGATCGACCTGCGGGTCAAGGAGAACCCGGCGTACCTGAGCGTGGTGCTGCTGAGCCAGGTGATCACCCGGATCGGCTCGATCAGCGATGTGCACGCCGGGATCGTGGAGCGGATGTACGCCACCGACGTCGCCTTCCTCCAGGACTTCTACCGCCGGGTCAACAGCGAGGGCCACACCCGTGCGGCGGTGACCTGTCCGCACTGCGAGGGTGGCTTCGAGGTCGACCTCTCGGGTGGGCGCCTGGGGGAATCGTGACGTACGCCCTTCCCCGGCTCCGGGAGGAGATCGCGTACATCGCCTACCACTTCCACTGGCGGCGCGAGGAGATCCTCGACCTGACCCACGACGAGCGCCGGCAGTGGGTGGCGGAGATCGCCCGTATCAACACCCGTGTGAACGAAGGCGGTTGAGCACATGGCATGGCGGGACAGGCTGCGCCGCCGGGCCGCCGCGCCGGACGTCGCGGGCCCCGGGTCGCCGGTCGCGCCCGGCACCCCGGGTCCGTCCGTGACCGGCACCCCGGGGCCGTCCGCGGGCGGCGACCCGGGCTCCGCCGTGCCCGGCGACTGGGACGGCGGCTGGCGCCGCACCGCCGCGCCGGAACTCACCGTGTCCCGCGCCCCGTTGGGCGTCAGTGACGGTCTCGCCTTCCGTGCGGGCCTCGCCGCCTGGCAGAACCCGTCCTTCGACGCCGGCCTCGGCCACGCCCTGCTGCCCACCGCCCCGGCCGGCCTGGTGAGCGGCGTCACGCGCCCGGCCGCCGCCCCGCGGCACACCCACAGCGCCGGGGGCCCGCTGCTGCTCCGGGCACTGCGTCCGGAGGGGGCGGACTGGCCGGGGGAGAGCGAGGGCACGGCGGCCGCGCCGGCAACCCAGGTCTCACGCCGGACACGTCCGGGCGCGCGGTCATCCGGCCCGGCACCCCTCGCGCGGTCATCCGGCCCGGCACCCCTGGGGGACCGTTCCGGCGACAACAGCACTGCGGGGAAAGGCCGTCCGGGCGACGCCGGGCGGGCCCGCGGCCTCACGTCCGCGCATTCGCCCGCCGTGCTCTCCTCGGCGCCTCCGGCTGCCCGACCCTCCGCGCGGCCGGACGCCGGCCCGGTGGTGACGCCGGCAGCTCCCGCGACTCCGCTGGTACGACGTGTGGCGGTGGTCCCGCCCGCGGCTGCCGACGGGGCCATGGCCCGGCCCGCCGCCAGGACCCGGCCCGCCCCGGCCGAGCCGTCCCCTCAACCGTCCGGTTCCGGGGGCCGTACGCCTTCCGGACCGGCCGTCCAACGCGCCGCAGCGCGGCCACAGCCCGCCGGGGGAGCCGGGCAGTCGGAGGCATCCCGTGCCGCCGGCTCCGACGTGTCCCACCCGGCTGTCCGGCTCCGCCCGGTGGGGCCCGCGCTGACCGTCGCCCGGCGCCCCGCCGGACCCGCGCGCCGGGTTCCCGCCCTGCGGCCCGCCGCCGCACCGGCGCCCGCGTCCGGCAGCGCCACCGCACCGGCGCCCGGCAGCGCCACCACCCCCGACCCACCCGGCCCGGCGTCCGCCCCCGTGCAGCGCGCCGCCACGCGCGAGGCCGGCCGGGGGCCGCTCGGCGCCCCGCTGAGTGAACTGCCCTCCACGGCGACACCGTTGCCGCAGGGCACCCCCGCGTCCGGAGCCGGATCCGCGACCGGTCCGGCGCTGCCCGTCGTCCAGCGCCAGGCGGAAGGCGGGAGCGGCACTCCGGGACCGTACGACGCCGGTACGAGGGCGGCGCCCGCCGTCCCGCGCCGGACCCCCGACCCCGGCAACCGCGGGGCACGCGCGCGTGGCGGCCTCGGTGCGCCACTGTCCGCGCTGCCGCCGAGCGCCGAGGTGCCCGGTACCGCCGCGTCCGGTGCCCGAGCCTCCCGTCGTCCGGACATCCAGCGCGCTACGACACCTCAGGCCCCGGGGTCCGGTGCCGCTCCGGCGCCGCCCACGCCGGATCGCGACCGGACGCCCGCCGAGGCCGCACCCCGCACGCCGGGCGCGCCGTTGCTGGGGACGGGCGACGTCCAACGCCGCCTCGCGAACCCGTCCGCCACCGGGGGCACCATGCCGCCCGGCCCCGCGGACCACGGAAACGGGCCCGCCACACCGCTGGTGACGGCGTCCGCAGCCGCCCCGGCCCGCGGTCCGGCAGGCGCCGCAGGCATGGAAGGCCCGGCCGGGAACGTGCCACGACCCGGCACGACGTCCGGCGGGCAGCAGCTCCAGGGCCCCTCCGCTCCGGGCCCGGTCGTCGTCGCCCGGGCCGTGGCCGACGGCACCGGGGGCGGCCGGGCTCCCGGCGGGTCGGGCGCCGACGGGCGACGGCCCCGAGACGCCGCCGTCCAGGGCCGTGCCGCCCAGGGCCCGGCCGTCGTCGCGCGGGCGACGGCCGAAGGCACGGGAGCCGGCTCCGGCTCCGGCAGGCACCGGTCGCAGGGCCCCGCTGCCCCGACTCCGGTCGTCGTCGCCCGGGCCGTGGCCCGAGGCACCGGAGGCGCCGGGCCCTCCGGCCCGGCAGGCCCGCACGGGCTCCCCGTGACCCGCTCCACGGCGCACTCCGCCCCGTCGGCACCCCGCACCCTCTCGCTGCTGGCCGAGCGTCGGCTCACCCTGAACACCCGTGCCCCGGAAGGGGTGGCACAGCCCGCCGTCTCCCGCTCCGGCGGCCGCCCCGTGGTGGCGGCGCGCTGGCCCGGCGCACCGGCCGCGCCCCGGAGCGACTCCGAGCCGCCCGCGCGCCGGTCCGGCACCTCGGTGCCCTCGCCGGGCGGCCCCGGGACCCCCGCACGCCCGGCGCCCGGCCCGTCCTCCCTCGCCCCGGCCACACCGCAGGTCCAGCGGGCAGCAGCTCCGTACCACCCCGGACCGGAGGGTTCGGGCGTGCCGACGGCCGGCTCCCCGGCCCCCGTTCAGCGCGTCCCGGTCGTCCGGCCCGCGCCGCCCCGCCAGGGGCCGGCCGCCCCGGTCGCCGCCGTACCGGCGAGGCCCCTGCCGGTGACCGGCCCGCAGGCGCCGCCGCTCGCGGACCGTCCGCCGGCCGGCTCGGCACCGGGAGGTGCTGTCCCCGTGGTCCGGCCGAGGACCTTTACGACGGCCGGCGGGACCGGCGAGGCGGCACTCGCGGTGCAGCGCGACGCACGCGGCCGCCCGCGGTCGTCCTCCGCGCCCCCCGCACCACCGACAGGCGCACCGGCCAAGGAGGTTCCGGCGCCCGGCCGGAAGCGGTCGTCGTCCGTGTCCTCCGCGGCCCCCGCGTCGGCCACGTCGTCCGCCGCCTCCGGCAAGAACGCGGCCCGCCGCACCGAGACACCCCAGGACGACCCCGGCCTGGACCTGGACGACCTGGCGCGCCGCCTGCTCGACCCGATGGCCCGGCTGCTGCGCACCGAGCTGCGCCGCGGCCGGGACCGCACGGGCCGCCCCTACGACGGACGCCGCTGAGAGCCGGAACGGATGACGGACGAATGACGGACAACATTTTCGCGACGAGCGTGTTCTTCCGGCTCGCGATCGGCGGCAACGACCTGGGCGCCTTCCACACCTGCTCCGGCATGGGCGCCGAGGTGGAGATGGAGAGCTACGCCGAGGGCGGCAACAACGGCTTCACCTGGCAACTGCCCGGACGCGTGACCTGGTCGAACATCACGCTCACCCGGCCGGTCACCGCCGACACGGCGAAGATCGCCCGCTGGCTCGACGAGACGCTGAAGCGGGTGGAGCCCAAGGACGGCGAGATCGTGGCCCTGAAACCGGACCTGACGAAGATCATCAGCTGGCAGGTGTTCGGGATCGTCCCGGTGCGCTGGCAGGGGCCGTCCTTCGACCCCGCCAGTTCGCAGGCCGCGGTGGAGACCCTGGAGATCGCCCACGAGGGGCTGCGCCCGTCCTGACACGCCCTCATCAACCAGTTCCCCAGCACGTATCGGCCCCCGGAAAGGAGGTCCCGCCATGTCATCAGCGCGCGCCAGTCGGGCCAGGGCCAAGCTGACCCTGAAGGAGCCCCCGGCGTCGGTCGGCGCGAAGCCCGGCGGGACCGTCGCACAGCTCGACCTCCAGTTCAACCCCTCCACCCTGCAGCTGAGCAAGACCACCGAGTGGCGGCGCTCCCCGTCCCGGATGGCGGGGCAGTCGGCACTGCCCGAGTTCGTCGGCAGCGGCCCGCGCACGCTGAGCCTCGAGGTGTTCCTGGACGCCACCGCCCGACACGACAACTCGGTGGAGCAGGCGGTGGAGAAGCTGATGAAGGCGTGCGTGCCGACCCCGGCCAGCCTGGGCCGCAAGAAGCCGGCGAGCCCGTGGGTCCGGTTCACCTGGGGCACCGCCCGGACGACGTCGTTCGACGGGGTGCTCTCCAGCCTGTCGGTGTCGTACACGCTGTTCGACGTCGACGGCAGGCCGCTGCGGGCCACCTGCGCGCTGTCGATCGAGGAGGCGAGCGTCGACCCGCCGGGCCAGAACCCGACGTCCGGTTCGCGCACCGCCCGCAGTACGCACACCGTGGTGGCGGGCGACAGCCTGGCCATGCTGGCCTGGCGGGAGTACGGCGACGCGACGGCCTGGCGGGTCATCGCGGAGGCGAACGGAATCGACGACCCGATGGCGCTCGCGCCCGGCACCGAACTGGTGGTGCCGGGGCTGCAGGACGCGGACGGTGAGGAGGAGCGATGACCGCCGAGGCAAGGGGCCGGTTGTTCGCGGCGGACCCCGTGGTGGAGACACCCGGCGAACTTCCGCAGATCTGGGCGGCCCAGCTGGTGAGCTGTGTGGTGGACGAGAACGTGGGCCTGCCCGACGCGGCACAGCTCACCTTCCGCGACCCCGACCACGAGTTCCTGCAGGCGACGGGCATCACCATCGGCACCCCGCTGAAGGTGTCGGTGGTGACCGTGTCCGGGCAGGCGCGCGAGCTGCTGTTCAACGGCGAGGTGACGGGCCTCGAACTGGACCGGGACAGCACGGGCTCGTTCACCGTGGTGCGCGCCTACTCCAAGGCGCACCGCCTCCAGCGGGGCCGCAAGGTGGTGGCGTACCGGAACATGACGGCGTCGGCGATCGTCCGCAAGGTGGCCGCCGGGGCCGGGCTGGCCTGCGGCACCGTGCAGGCCGCGCCGGTCACCTACAAGCAGCTCTCGCAGGCGAACGTGTCCGACTGGGATTTCCTGCAGTTCCTGGCGGGGGAGAGCGGCGCGCTGGTGCGCGTCGACGACAAGGGGCTGCTCCAGTTCACCAAGCCGGTCAAGGCGTCCGGCGCGCCCGCGCCGTCGACCTCGTCGTCCCGCAACCCGATGGTGCTGGAGTACGGGGCGAACCTGCTCGCGCTGCGGGCCTCGCTGTCGGCGGCGGACGGGGCGTCGCAGGTGGAGGTGCGCGGCTGGGACGTCACCACCAAGAAGCCGCTGGTGTCCCGGCAGCCGTCGGTGACCAGTGACACGGTGGTTCCGGGCCTGAGCCCGGCGCTCGCCGCCGGCCGGTTCGGCAAGTCGGCGAAGCTGACCGTCGCGGACACCCCGTACCGCACCCTGTCCGAGACGACCGCGGTCGCGGACGCGGTGTCCGGTCAGGTCAGCGCCGGTTTCGGTGAGCTGGAGGCGGTGGCAGAGGGCAACCCGCAGCTGCGGGCGGGCAAGCCCGTGGCGCTCGGCAACGTCGGGCAGGCGTTCTCCGGCAAGTACACGGCGACGGCGGTGCAGCACGTCCTCGAACCGCACGGCGGGTACCGGACGACGGTGTGGGTGAGCGCCGGCCCGGACCGCTCCCTGACCGGCCTGGTGACCGGCGGCGGCGCGCCCGGCCGCGGCTCGCGCCTGCCGGGTCTGGCGATCGGCGTGGTGACGGACGTACGCGAGATCGGCGGCGCCGAGAACGGCTCGGTGAAGCTGAAGTTCCCCTGGCTGGACGACACTTACACCACCGACTGGGTGCGCACCGTGCAGTGGGGCGGCAAGGGCGGCGGAGGCGTGTTCAGCCCCGAGGTCAACGACGAGGTCCTGGTCGGGTTCGAACAGGGCCTGCTGGACAGCCCGTACGTCATCGGCGGGCTCTACAACGGCGTCGACAAGCCGTCGCCCCACAAGGTCCCGCTGATCGACAAGGGCACCGGAAAGGTCAACCGCCGCTCCATCGTGTCGCGTTCGGGGCACCGGATGGAGCTCCTGGACGCGAGGGCTCCGGGCCAGTCCGGCCTCAGGCTCGTGAGCGGTGACGAGCGCCTCGAAGTGAGCCTCGACCAACGGAGGGGCCGGATCGAGCTGACGGTGTACGCCGGGAAGGGCCGGCAGCCCCTCACCTCCGTCCTGCTCGACAAGAAGGGCATCACCCTGGACGCGGGACGGGGCGACGTGAGCATCTCGGGCGCGAACGTGGACATCCAGGGCCGGGTCGGCGTGAAGATCGGCGGCCGCAGGGTGAGCGTCACCGGCAGCTCGGACGTCACCGTCGACGGCGGTCTGCTCGGCGTCCTCAAGGCCAAGCTCATCCGGATCAACTGAGGCTCGACACCGTGACCAGCGAATGAGGATCGACACCGTGACCAGCGAAAGGAGCACCGCATGCCGGCCGCAGCCCGTACCGGTGACCCCACCAACCACGGCGGCGTGATCGCCACCCCGCCGCCCGGCGCCGCCGCGGCGGTGGCCCGGGTGCTGATCGGCGGCCGTCCCGCCGCCGTCGTGGGCAGCCTGCACGCCTGCGTCATTCCCCCGCACGCGGCCCTGGGACCGGGCAACGTGATCATGCCCGACCCGGCCGGACTCGCCTCGGGCCAGGTCCTCATCGGCGGGCTGCCGGCCGCGCGGGCGCGCGACAAGACGACATGCGGCGCGATGATCGTGACCGGCGCCCTCAACGTCCTGATCGGGGGCCTGTGATGAGCGAGCGGTTCGATCGGCGTGGCTGTCCGCTCCCGTCGCGGGCCGGACGCCCCGCCCGCGGTGGCGTGGTCCTGCCCGGCGCTCCGGGCCTCCGGACGGGGAGCGTGTCATGAGCGACCGGTTCATCGGCCGGGGCTGGGCGTTCCCGCTGCGGGTCGGGCCGACCGGCGGGATCGGCATGGTCGAACGGGAGCGGGAGATCGAGGAGGCGATCCGCCTGGTACTCGGCACCGCACCCGGCGAGCGCCCCATGCGCCCCGAGTTCGGCTGCGGCATCCACGACTACGTCTTCGCCCCCGGCGACGGCGCCACCGCCGGACTCGTCGCACAGCAGGTGCGCGAGGCCCTGGAACGGTGGGAGCCGCGCATCGCGGTGGACGACGTGGTGGTCGCCTACGACGCCGTCGAGGCCGGAACCCTCTACATCGACGTGCGCTACACCATGCGTTCCACCAACGACCGGCGCAACCTGGTCTTTCCCTTCTACACGATCCCCTCCGAGGAGGGGGCCGAGGAATTGGTCGCCGACTGATGGCCCTGCCCTCCCCCAACCTGGACGACCGGCGGTTCCAGCAACTCGTCGACGAGGCGAAGCGGTACGTGCAGCAGCGCGCCCCGGAGTGGACCGACCACAACGTCTCCGACCCGGGCGTCACCCTGATCGAGACGTTCGCCTACCTCGTGGACCAGTTGCTGTACCGGCTGAACCGGGTCCCGGACAAGAACTACACCGCGTTCCTCGACCTGTTGGGCATCCGCCTGTTCCCGCCCGCGGCGGCCGTGGCCGAGGTCGACTTCTGGCTGTCGGCGCCGCAGCCCGACACGGTGACGCTGACCCCGGGCACCGAGGTGACCACCGCGGGCGGCGAGAGCGACGAGGCCGTGGTGTTCACGACCGTGGACGAACTGCGCATCGTGCCAAGCGAGTTGATACGGCTGGTGACCGCGCCCCGGACCGGCGAGCAGACCGACCGGACCAGGACGCTCGCCGAGGCCGGCGACGTACGGTGCTTCCAGCCGGCACCGGAGCCGGGCGACGCGCTGCTGTTCGGCCTGCCGACGGCCGTACCGCGCTGCGTGGTCGCCGTACAGCTGGACAGCCGCACGGAGGGCGTCGGCGTGGACCCGCGCCAGCCCCCGCTGGTGTGGGAGGCGTGGGCCGGCGGCGGCTGGCAGGTGTGCGAGACCGGTGAGGACACCACCGGCGGCCTGAACCGGCCCGGCGAGGTCATCGTGTACATACCGGCCGCGCACACGGCGTCGGTGATCGGCGGGACCCGGGCCGGCTGGCTGCGCTGCCGCGTCACCGAGCCGGAACCGGGCCAGCCGTTCTACTCGGAGTCCCCGACGGTGCGCGAGGCGGCGGTGTTCACCGTGGGCGGCACCATGTCCGTCGAGCATGCCGAGACCGAGACCGACGTACCGCTCGGCACCTCGGAGGGGGTTTCCGGGCAGACCTTCCGGCTCGCCCGCCCGCCGGTCCTCCTCGACGGCGAGCCCCCCGTGGTGGAGGTGTCCTCGGAGGAGGGCTGGCAGCGCTGGGAGGTGGTGGAGCACTTCGGCCGCTCCGGCCCCGCCGACCGGCACGTCCGCGCCGACGCCACCACCGGCGAGTTCAGCTTCCCGCCGGTGCTGCGCGAGCCGGACGGCACGCTACGGCAGTGCGGTGCCGTGCCGCCCAAGGGCGCCCAGATACGGGTGGCCCGCTACCGCACCGGCGGCGGACCGGCCGGCAACGTCGCCCGCGGAGCGATCTCCGTGCTGCGCAGCTCCGTTCCCTACGTCGCCCGGGTCGTCAACCGGGAGGCGGCGCTCGGCGGTGTCGCCGGCGAGACCATCGACAACGCCAAGCTGCGGGCACCGGACGCGCTGCGGATGCAGGAACGCGCGGTGACCGCCGAGGACTACGAGATCATCAGCCGCCAGGCGGCACCCTCGGTGCGCCGGGTCCGCTGTCTGCCCGCGGCGGAGGGCGCGGGCGCGGTACGGGTCCTGGTGGTGCCGGACGCGGTGGCCGACGAGGGCGACGACCGGCTCCGCTTCGAGCAGTTGATCCCCTCCGACCAGGTGCTCGAAGCGATCACCGCGAGCCTCGACGAACGGCGCCTGATCGGCACCCGCCTCGTCGTGGAACCGCCGGCCTACCAGGGCGTCACCGTGGTGGCCCGGCTCGCGGCGGCGCCGGGCGACACCGACCGGGTGCGCGACGCGGCGCTCGCCGCGCTGTTCCGGCACCTCAACCCGCTGCACGGTGGTCCGGACAGCACCGGGTGGCCCTTCGGGCGGCCGGTGCAGTACGGCGACGTGTTCGGCGTGCTGCAACGCGCCACCGGCAACGCGCTGGTGGAGGAGATCCTGCTGTTCGCCGCCGACCCGATCACCGGGCGGCGCGGAGCACCGACGGACCGCATCGACGTGGCCGCGGGCGCGCTGGTCTTCTCCTACCAGCACCAGGTGGTCGTCACGGCGGTCGAGCCGGGTGCAGGGACAGGGATCCGGGGATGAGCCGCGCCGCCGTACCCGGCCTGCCCAGCCAGTACCCGATCGGCGGGCAACTGCCCGCCCTGTACGCCGACGACGACTTCGCGCAGCGGTTCACGGCCGGCCTCGACACCGTCCTCGCCCCGGTGTTCGCGACCCTCGACAACCTGCCCGCCTACCTCGACCCCCGGGTGGCTCCGACCGACTTCCTGACCTGGCTGGCGTCATGGGTGGGCGCCGCCGACCACCCGCAGTGGCCGGTGGAGCTGCGCCGCGAGGCAGTCCTCCGCGCGGTGGAGCTGCACCGGTGGCGCGGCACCAGGCGCGGCCTGGTCGAGGGACTGCGGCTCGCCCTCGGCGTGCACGCCGAGGTGAGCGGGGACGGCGGCGCGGCGTGGTCGAGCACCGCCGGTACCGACCTGCCGCCCGAGCCCGCCGCCGAGACCCTGGTCCGGGTGTGGCCGGGCCGCGAGGCACGGGTGGACGAGCGCCGGGTCCACGAGGTCGTCCGGGCCATGTGCCCGGTGCACACCGTCTGCCGGGTGGAGATCCTGCCCGGCCCGCCCACCGACGAAGGGAGGTGACGTCATGCGCGCATGTCCCGTGTGCGGGGCGTCCAACGGCTCCACGGACGACTTCTGCGGCAACTGCGGGTCGTACCTGGGCTGGTCGGACAGTACGTCGCCTTCGAGTACGCCCGCGGAGCCGCCGGCATCGAGTACGCCCGCGGAGCCGTCGCCTTCGGGTACGCCCGCTGAGCCGCCGGTCACGCCTGTGCCCCGGCCCACGGCTTCAGAGCCGCCGGTATCGAGCACACCTGCCGAACCCTCGGCGGCACCGGATACCACCCGGCCCGAGCCGCCGGCCGCCACTCCGGCGCCCTCGTCGCCCCCGGCCGAGGAGCCGGCGTCCGCCGCGCCCGCCCGCGGTTCGTCGCTGC
This sequence comes from Streptomyces sp. NBC_00659, assembly GCF_036226925.1. Taxonomy (NCBI): domain Bacteria; kingdom Bacillati; phylum Actinomycetota; class Actinomycetes; order Kitasatosporales; family Streptomycetaceae; genus Streptomyces; species Streptomyces sp. NBC_00659. The sequence goes on from NZ_CP109031.1 coordinate 5,123,940, forward strand.
GCACCCGGCTGACGGGTCGCGGCCGCGGTGAGGAGCGGCGGGCGAGCACGGCGCCGGCCGCGGGCACACGCGACGGCGACGGCGAGCGCGAGGGAGAGGGCTCCGGGACCACCTCCGGCCGGCACGGGGAGACGGCACGCCCCGCATCCCGGCCCGGCCCCGGCGACGCCGGTGCCGCGCCCTCCGCTGCCGCCCCCCGCCCGACCACCCGCGAGGCCTCCCACACCGACGAGGCCGCCCCCACGAGCGCGGCGCCCGCGGCCCCTGTAACCCACCCCGCTCCGGCCACTCCACCCACTCCGGCCCCTCGGAACTCGCCGGCCCCCCGGCCCCCAGCCGCTCCCGCCCCCACCCCCGACACGCCGACTCCCGCGCCCATCCAGCCCGTACGCCCCGCGAAGCCGGTGACTCCCCGCCCGGTCGTACGCCCCGCAGAGGTCCCCGACGAGGTGGCAGGCGCCCCCTGCCCCTCCTGCGGCACCCCCAACCCGCCCGGCCGCCGGTTCTGCCGGCGTTGCGCGACCGCGCTGAACCCCGCCGCGAAGCCCGAACCGCTGCCGTGGTGGCGGACCGTGTGGCCGTTCCGCCGTCGGGTGCGGGCGGGTTCGGGCAGGGCGGTGCGGCTCCTGGTGATCCTGGCCGTGGTGGTGGCGCTGTGCGCCGGAGCTCTCCTGCTGCTCCCGGCCGGACGTGCCCTGTTCGAGGACACCCGGGACAAACTGGGCAAGCCCAAGCCCGTGACCCCGGTGGGGATCAGGGCGAGTGCCGAGGTCCCCGGGCACCCGGCGAAGAACACCACGGACGGACTGAGCAACAGCTACTGGGGCGCGCCCGCGCCCGGCGCCTCGGTGACCTACACCTTCGGCAAGCCGTTCCGGATGGTCGACCTCCTCATCACCAACGGCCCGTCCAAGAACCCGGAGGACTACCACGGCCAGGCACGCGCACTCCGAATGGACCTGGAGGTGACGACGGCGGACGGCGAGCGGCAGAACAAGCAGCTCACCCTCAGCGACAGACCGGGCGACCAGACGATCCCCACCGGGATCAGCGACGTGAAGACGGTACGCCTGACCCTGCGCTCGCCCGTCGGCCTGACTTCGGGCCGCCGACTGGCCCTTGCGGAGGTGGAGTTCTTCCAGCGAAGCTGACGCGACGCCGGAGTGCACCAGCTCCGTCACCGGGCTGCTGCCGAACACTCGACGGGCCGAGCCATGGGTCTGCTCATGGGATATGTGCCCCCGGTCGGCGGATCCCGGAAGACCGCCTCGGGGTCCAGCTGCCCCTGCGCGACAGCGAAAAGGCCCGGGTCGATGACCTGGGCCTCTGTCGTGGAGCGGGTGAACCGACGTCGGCGACGGATACATCAATCCAGTACATGGACTAACCTTGGTACATGTCTATGAAGCGCACCAACGTCTACGCCGACCCGGAAGATCTGGCGATCATCAAAGAGGCCGCCAAGCGTCGCGGGATAAGCGAGGCCGAGATCATCCGCCAGGGGATCCATCTCGCGGCGATGGCGAACCGTGTCTGGGACGAGCCGCTGTTCTCACGGACCTTCGAGGGGCCGGGCCGTACGCCGTCCAAGGCCGAGGTCCGTGACACGGTCGCAGACGCCGTGCGACGTGAGGTGGGGTCCGGCTCCGGAACCGCCGCGTGATCATCGTCATTGCGGATACGTCCGGCCTCCTGGCCGCCCTCGACTCGGCTCACCCGGAGCACCGGGGGGCGAACGAGGCGATCATGGCTGCCGGACTCCTGATCATGTCGCCGCTTCTGCTGGCCGAACTCGATCACGTCGCCACACGCGAACTCGGCCGCGAGGCCGCCCTGAGCGCGGTCGACGACCTCCGGCGCTGGATGAGCCGGGGGCGCGTCGTCATGCCGGAGATCACGGAGGAGCACCTGGGCGCCGCCCAGTCGGTCCGCGCCCGCTATGGCGCGTTGGACCTCGATCTCGCCGACGCGGTGAATGTGGCGCTCGCCGCCGACTACGACACCGACGCGATCCTCACCCTCGACCGACGGGACTTCCGGGCTGTCCGACCGTTGGGCCGCCACAAGGAATTCAGGGTCCTGCCCGACGACCTCCCGCTCTGACGGGGGCTCGTGATGTCGAAGTCCCGGTCGCTGCGAGGGACTTCGGGGACTGTCGCCTCCGCGGTGCGCGAAAACTTCTTCAACCTTGTCGGGAGAACAGCAGACTGAGGGCCTCCCGTGCGGAAGGGGTGCGATGTGTACTACGAAGCCGTTGAACGGCCGAAACATCAAGATCGACTACTTGTTCGGTCCGTCCTCCGCGACCATCTCGGCATGCGACGTGCTGGCTGACGCGGGGAAGTCGGACCACTATCCGATCAAGGAGCACTTCGAGTTCTGAGAGCAGTGACGCGACCTTGGTCCAGAACGCCCCGCAGGTGTTCCGGACCAAGGTCCGACCGGCCTGTACGGTGCCGAAAGGCGGCAGCCCGGAAGGGTGCAGACCTCGGCATTCCTGGCAGCGGCTCGGGCTTCGGCGGACGCCACGACGATGGCACGGCCGTGGGGTTGAGCCTCACTGAAGACGGGCGAGGGAACCCCGGCAGGAATACGGGGCAGCGGCTGCTCGGCCGTTCACCGGCACCCGCCGTGCACACATCGAGCCACCACCTGAACTTCACCGCCGGATACCGGCAGTTCTCGGCCTCGCTCAAGAGCGCGGATTTCGGGAGAAGGCAGCGCTCGCAAGCGCGAAAGCACTCGGCAGCCAGGCGTCAGACGGATTTGTGGCGGGCGCCGCCCTCGATGTGGATCGTCTCGCCGGAGACGAAACCCGCGCGGAGGAGCCACATCACCGTGTCGACGACGTCGTCGGTCTCGCCGTGGCGTCCGACGAAGGTTCCGGCCGCGCTCCTGCTCAACAAGCCGGTCTTGTTGTCACCAAGGCGGTCCCATGCGCCCGAGTCCACGACCCCGGGCGAGACGGCATTGACCCGTACCGGCGCCAGATCCGCCGCCAGGTGGCGCGCGGCGTACTCGACCGCACCGTTCGTGACCCCCTTGACGAGTGATCCCGGCCCAGGGCGCCAGCCGACAACACCGGAGAACAGCACCATCGACCCGGTCGGCCGCAGGACCGACGCGAAGTTCTTGGCCACCAGCATCGGGCCGACCACCTTCGCCGTGAACGCGGCCAGCAGCTTGTCGCGATCCAGCTCGGTCGCGCGAACGTCGTGCGGCGCCGAACCGGTCGTCACGATGTGGTCGATTCCGTCCTTCAGCCGTTCCGCCGCGGCCGCGAGCGTCGACTCGTCCTGCAGATCGACCCGCACCGCCGTGGCGCCGATCTCGCGCGCCAGCACGTCGGCCGCAGCCAGGTCGCGGGCACCGACAACCACCTCGTACCCGTCCTTCGCCGCACGCCTCGCGACGGCCGCACCGAGCGCCCGTGCGCCACCGATGACCAGGATCCGTTCCATGTGTCTCGACTCCCTCTCGTAGGATCGAGCACCACGGTATGGATTTGATACCGGTATCTTCAACGAAACTGGGAGCAGCGATGGGCAAGGCGTACAACGTGATGGCGGCGACCTGCCCGAGCCGCACGGTGCTGCACCGTATCGGCGCCCGCTGGACGGTGTTCGTCGTCAACGCCCTCGACGATGGACCTCACCGCTTCACCGAACTGAAGGGGCACATCCAGGGCATCACCCCGAAGGTCCTGACCGAGACCCTGCGCTCCCTGGAAGCCGACGGTCTGATCAGCCGCCACGAGTACGACGAGAACCCGCCCCGCGTCGAGTACGCCCTGACACCCCTGGGCCGCTCTCTGCTCATCCCGCTCCGCGCCGTACGACTCTGGGCCGAAGAGCATGTCCCGGACATCGAGGCGGCCCGAGCCCGCCGGCCGATTCTCTGACCCATGAGTCGACTGCCGGCATGAACCGGAGCGGCAAGACCGCCGCCACCGCCCTCGACGAGGCGGATCACACCGCCCGCCGGATCGCCGACCGACTCGGCCGGGCCAAGGTCTCCGTCATCCAAGCTCTGTCCGGGCCGCAAGGGCGGGCGGCGCCGGTTCGGTGCGATTCGGCGTCTCAAGTCCGGTCGCCATCAGGCCCGTTGTCCGGGGCCCGACGAGGTGACGCGTCCGGCGCCGTTCACCTTCGAAACGACGGCGGACGCGGACGATCGGCTCGCTGAGAAGCGGACCGAGATCCGTCGGGGGAGTTTCTGGCACGGATCCGGCACGCGGCGAATGATCGCAGCGGACAGCGAAAAGGCCCGGGTCGATGACCTGGGCCTCAATCATGGAGCGGGTGACGAGAATCGAACTCGCACTCTCAGCTTGGGAAGCTGATGTTCTACCACTAAACTACACCCGCGTAGACGCCGGTTTCGGCCGGTGTCGAATGCCCGCTCACTGTACCTCATGCCCGGCCCCCGGCGTCGAAGCCGCGGGGCCCGGTCGCGTTTCGGAGGGTGGACGCGGCTGCGAGGGGCCGGAGTTGGGGCGTACGGTGGGGACGTTGAAGTGGGTCCCGGCGGAGTCGGAGTGCCGTCTGGAGGGCCATCCCTTTCATCCCGTAATGTGGATTTCGTTGTCAGGGCATCAGCCTGACGCGGCTCTTGGGGAAGGGACTCTGGGACTTGATGGAGCGCACCGTCGTTCGTTGTGCCGAGGGGCACGTGTTCAGCACCGCTTCGTTCCCGATGCAGCAGGCCGAGCGTCTCGGCCCCGGCCGGCTGCTCCGGTGTCCACGGTGTGCCCGGCTCCGCAGTGTGGTGCCGGTGGCCATGGAGAAGACAGTGTCGGAGCGCTAGTACGGGCGCGCGGGGCCGTCACGATTGTGGTGGCTCCGCCCGCCTTGCGTATCCTCAGGACGTGCTTCTCTCAGACAAGGACATCCGGGCCGAGATCGACGCCGGGCGGGTCCGGATCGATCCCTACGACGAATCCATGGTGCAGCCGTCGAGCATCGACGTGCGGCTCGACCGCTACTTCCGGGTGTTCGAGAATCACCGCTACCCCCACATCGACCCCGCGGTCGAGCAGGCGGATCTCACGCGGCTCGTCGAGCCCGAGGGCGACGAGCCGTTCATCCTCCACCCCGGAGAGTTCGTGCTCGCCAGCACGTACGAGGTCATCTCGCTGCCCGACGACCTCGCGTCACGGCTTGAGGGCAAGAGCTCGCTGGGACGGCTGGGTCTGGTCACCCACTCCACCGCCGGGTTCATCGACCCCGGGTTCTCCGGGCACGTCACCCTCGAGCTGTCCAACCTCGCGACCCTGCCGATCAAACTGTGGCCGGGGATGAAGATCGGGCAGCTGTGCATGTTCCGGCTCAGCTCGCCGGCCGAGTTCGCGTACGGCAGCGACCGGTACGGCTCCCGTTACCAGGGCCAGCGCGGACCGACGGCCTCGCGGTCCTTCCTGAACTTCCACCGCACCCAGGTCTGAGGCGGTACCCATGTCTCCCGTGCGTGAGAACCTCACCTACGAAGGGTTCGGCGTCGCCGTACGCGAACTCGCCCAGACCATCGCCGACGACGGGTACGAGCCGGACATCGTGCTCTCCATCGCCCGGGGCGGCGTCTTCGTCGCGGGCGGGCTCGCCTACGCCCTCGACTGCAAGAACATCCACCTGGTGAACGTCGAGTTCTACACCGGGGTGGGGACGACGCTGGAGATGCCGGTCATGCTGGCCCCCGTCCCCAACGCGATCGACTTCTCCGACAAGAAGGTCCTGATCACCGACGACGTCGCCGACACGGGCAAGACACTCAAGCTCGTGCACGACTTCTGCGTCGGCGAGGTCGCCGAGGTCCGCAGCGCCGTGATCTACGAGAAGACCCAGTCGCTCGTGAAGTGCGAGTACGTCTGGAAGCGGACCGACGAGTGGATCAACTTCCCTTGGAGTGTTTTGCCTCCAGTACATAGGTCGGGAAGAGTGGCCAAGCCGAACAGAGAGGCCTTGTAGGCCCCCTCTGTCAAGGTCTGCGCGGAAGTGTCATCTGAAGTGCGCGAAATACCCACTGAAACGTCCCAAGTGTCGGTCGGGCACCGGGGATCAAGCCTCGGAGTATCAGCACCGACCGATATGCTTCTGCCGTCCACTTCCGGTCCATCCTGAGCTTCGGACCTAAGAGCCGAAGACCCCTCTAGTCGGGGGTTAGCACGACCGGACTGGAAGTGTGACATGGCAGATCTGCGAAAGCCGGAAGAGCCGGACCGTGATCCTGGACGGGGCCCCAACAAGGCCGAGATCTTGATCGCGATCCTCACGGCAATCTCGGCGCTCGCAGGCTGTGTGGAGCAGCTCGCGCGGTAGTGCTGCGCAGCGAAGCGGTGCCGGAAGACAGGGCCCAAGAGAAACGGGCCCGACCGTCTGTTACTCGGCCGGACCCGCTTCGATAACTCCACGCACGAGCCCGGTCCTGGTCTAGCCACCAGGGCCGGGCCTCCGTGCCGGAGGGCTTTGAGTCTGGGGTTGTCTGGCCAACCTCATTTTGTAAAACGCGCTTGGCCAACCCAGTTTGCTTGGCCACTATATCTACCCTAGCCCCGGCTAGCTCTAGCGGTTCCTAGCGGTTCCTAGCGGTTCCTAGCGGTTCCTGGTGGTTCCTAGCGGAAACTAGATGTTGTTAGCGGCGGCCCTCGGTGCGTTTTGCCTGGTCAGCGGCCTGCTGTGGCAGCACTGGACGTTCAATGCGGCGCTTGCTTTAAGTGGTGAGAGGTATACGTTCAGTGACATGGTGGGTGAATGTCACTCCCTGCCTCACCCGCCACCCTCCCCAGCTTCCATCCCGTCTGCCGTCGGTCCACACTCCGTGGAGCGGGCGTGGTTCAGGGCGTCAAGGTGGAGCGCGCCACTGTACGAACGACTGTGAGGATTGGTTGCGGCATCGCTCGGGGGTCTGACCCACCGAACGATTGACGCTTTGGGCTGTCCTTTCAAGGAATCGTCGACCGGCCGAGCGGTGCCCCCGCCATCTCGGAGCCGGGGCGCCCCCGCCGGAGGCACGTTCTGGCCGAGGGTCCTCCCTGCCAAGGTTTCTGCTCAGGGCCGTAACTCGCTTGCGGCCCCAGGGGCCAGCCCGCGCTCGCGCGGGCACTTGATGAGGTAGAGAAACCCGTAACAGGATCACCCTGCGAGGGGCTGCGGAGTCTCGTCCACGAAGCCGTGATCGGCTGGCCGTGCAGGGCGCTGCGCAAGCCATCCCGAGACTCGTGGCCCGCCATTCACGGCGTGACCTTCGGCAACGGTCCGAACATGCTCGAACCTATGCCTGAGGTAGTAGCGCTGAAGAGCGTCATTGGCCGTCCACGCGTCCAACCGCAGCCACTTCGCCGCTGATCGGTAGGCACGGTCACCTGCCCAGTCGAGGAGCCTGCCGCCTATGTCCTGGCCGGCGTGCTCACGAGAGACCGTGAGCTTGTTGACGAACATCGAGGGCTCGTTCAGCTCATCGTCAGACCAGAGCCCATCTTCCGCCTCAGACGTCAGAGTGATCGTCGCCGCAGGTGCCTCGCCATCCCGAACCATGAACACAGTCCCGGCTTCGATGGTGGCCAGCAAGCGGTCTGCCGGGTACGGGCGGCTCCACTGATCGGAACCAAGTCGACTGAGCCAGGATGCGGCTTCCTCACGGAAGGAAAGGAGGCACGGCCCTCGACCTTGCCCGGTACGACTACGCAGGGGCGGTGCTGTGGAATAACCACGCCGGGACCTGTGGCGCCGCTTCACCATCTACCTGCGCCGTGAGGTCGCCGCTCGTGCGGGGCTGTCCCAGACGGCCATGCGGGAGGTGTGCCGGGTCTCCTTCGGCAAGGTCGCGGAGTTCCAGAAACGCGGCGCCGTGCACTTCCACGCGGTGGTGCGCGTGGACGGGCCCGACTCCCCGCCCCGGCCTGGGCGACGGTCGCGCTCCTGGATGACGCCATCCGTGCTGCCGCCGGTCGGGTCTCGGTTCCGTGCAGTCCGCCGGTGCCTTCGCCGCCCGTGTCCTGTGCTGGGGCAGTCAGGTCGACGTTCAGGCCATCGGCGGCATCGAGGGCATCGAGCTGACCGACGGGGCGGTCGCCTCCTACGTCGCCAAGTACGTTACCAAGGCAGCCGAGACGACCGAGACCGTGGACCGCCGGATCGGGGAGCTCTCGGAACTCGACGGTCTGCCGCTGCCCGCGCACACGCGACGGCTGGTCGAGGCATGCCGGGACCTGGACGACGCCTATCCGGACCGGATGCTGTGGCGCTGGGCCCACATGCTCGGCTTCCGGGGCCACTTCATGACCAAGTCCCGCGCCTACTCCTCGACCCTGGGCGAGCGGCGCCAGGTCCGCGCCGACTTCCGCGCACGCCAGGAACGCCGCGAACGGGGCCTGCCCGAGGATCTCGATGACTCGGAGGGCTCCACGCTGGTGCTCGCCCACTGGACCTACGTCGGACAGGGCCACACCCCCGGCGAATCCTGGCTCGCCGCCTCGATCGCAAAGGACATCCAGCTCAATCGCGAAACCGCACGCGAGGAGAGGGCAGGAGGTGCGTTCGACGAGCCGGTCGACTAGGTCGACATCCCCGAAGGATGGGGACAAAAAGCTGATGACCGCGGAGGAGTGGATCAAGATGCATCTTCGGCGTGCACCTGAGCGCGACGAAGAGTGGGTGCGCCGTGCGCTCGTCTTGCAGGGGCGTGCGTGATCTTCAGCGCCACACGGGTTCGATGAGGCTCGGGTCGAACTTCCTCTTGCCTCTGCCTGCTGGATGGATGATCACGGCTGACAGGCTGTGCAACACGATCTCTTGTTGCCGTTCAATCGGCAGATCGAAGAACTCGTCCAGCGTCAGGTTCGCGGCGTCGCCCTTGGCCTCGGATTGCTTCAGTTCCTTGTAGAACCGGGCGCGCTCCAACTTCAGCTCGTCGCGCTCTCGCTCTTTGCCGGGAAGGAGCTGCAAGAGCGTGGTCACGGTGATCTGCTTCGAACGCTCGGCGTTCACTAGCTGGATGATGTCCTCGTTGACCTGTTCCAACTCGGCATCCCGCGCCCAGCGTTGTCCAATTGGAACGGTCGTGACGGCTGCTCGGGATCGCTGCTCCTCCAGTGCGAGTTGAGCTATCAGCCTGTCCACGGGTTCCCCAACGCGTCCCACCTTGCCGCAGCCGCCATTGACGACCGAGCACCGGTAGGTGAACTTCGTTGCTTTGGATCCCGGCTCCCACCGTTGGTTGGTCTGGCCCCGGATCTTCGACTTACACAGGCCGCAGCGAGCGATGCCCGACAGCATGTACTTGCGCGCGAGGAGATGCCCAGGGTGTTTCTGCTTTCGCTCGGCGACTGCGGCGCACACCGCTTCCCACTCTTCGAGGGTGTTGATCGGCTCCCACTCACCCATGACGGGTCGGCCGTCCTCGCCGTTCAGGATGTCGCCGTGGTAGGTCCGGTATCCGACCAACCTCGGGTTCGTGAGGATGTGCTCGACGTGGTGGTGAGCCATTCGCTTGGTGCCTGCGCGGGGATTCCCCAAGCCCTGTTCCTGCCAGCGCGTACGGATCGTGCCGATGCGGACGCCGGCGAGGATTTCGCGCTGGGCCTCCCGGATGGCTACGGCTGCCTTCGGGTCGACCTTGCTTCGGTCTTCCTTGAGCCATCCGTAGGGTGCCGGTCCGCCGCTGTCCTTGCCCTGCTGGGCCAGCTCCAGATGCTTGCGCTTGATGCGGCGCGAGGCATCAAGCGACGACTTGTTGGCGAAAGCGACCATGATGCGCGACATGGTGCGGCCGTCCGGCGTTCCGAGATTGACGTCGTTCGTGACCGTTGCGAACTCCAGCCGTGGGCGCTCATCGAAGACCTCGATCAGCCGCTCAAGGTCTCGCGGCTGCCGCGCGAGTCGGTCTAGGTCGTACGCCACGATGCCGTCGATGAGGCCGGCGCTCAGGTCGCTCAGCATCAGTTCGAACTGCTCGCGTACGACGTGGCGCTTGTAGGCCGATACGTCGTTGTCCTCGTAGACCTTCACGGCCTGCCAGGAACGGAGATCCGCGAGACGCTCGCAGTCTCGTTGCTGGCGGGCTACGCCCAACGCGTCGCCCTCGTCGTCCCGCGAGATGCGGGTGTAGATCCCTACTCGGCGTGCCACGTCCGGGCCTCCCCAGCCTCAAGAGCGGGGATCAGACTACTACTGTCATCGAGTCAAGTCAGCCTGGACGCCGAACCTCCCGTCGTCTGGCGGTCCGGGCAGGTGCTCGACGCGTAGGCGCGGCTCGCGCCCATGACGGTTCGCGGTCATGACGTGAGAGGGACCCCCGGCGGTGTGCCGGGGGTCCCTCTTTGTCGGTTCCGGGTGGGGGTGTGTGCCCTACGGCGTCAGAACGTGCCCAGCTTGATGATCGACAGGATGGCGATCAGCTGGATGGAGGACGCGGCGAGGGCCTTCGGCCAGGGGAGGTCGTGGGACTTGCCGACCATCAGGGTCAGCAGGGCGCCCGCGGCGACCCAGGTGATCCAGCCGAGGAGCTTGACGAAGGACGCGTCGCCGCCGAGGAACATGGCGAGGAGCAGCCGTGGGGTGTCCGTGATGGACATGATCAGCATGGAGAGGCCGACCGTGGGCTGCCAGGCACCGTTGCCGCCGAGCTGGCGGGCCAGGGTGTGGGTGACCACGCCGAGGACGAACGTGCTGAGCACGAGGGCGACAGCGGTCGTCAGGACGATCGGGACGGCGTTGGAGAGGGTCGCGTTGATGGCGTCCTCGCGGGCGCCGTCGAAGCCGAAGACCGCCAGCAGGCCGTAGAGGAACGTCACGATCAGGGCCGGGGCCCACATCGTGTAGTCGCGCATCTGGAGGAAGGTCCGGTTCGGGGCCGTCACTATGCCCTTGAGCAGGTCCTTCCAGTGCAGCCTGGGGCCGACCGGCGGAGCGGCCGCCTGGCCCGCCCGGTAGACGTCGCCCTGGTTGTAGGGGTCCTCGCCGATCGAGAAGGCCTGCGTATGGCCGGGGCTGTTCGCGGCGTACGGGTCCGGTCCCTGCTGCGGGTGACCGTCGCCGAAGTACTCCGGCTCGCCGTGCCCGCCGGCATGTCCACCGCCCTGGGGCCAGCCGCCCTGCTGCCCACCACGGTAGGGCGGCCCGCCCTGCTGTCCGCCGTACGGCTGCTGTCCCCCGTACTGCGGCTGCGATGGCGCGGGCGGATAGCCGTACGGCTGCTGCCCGCCTCCCTGGGGGGACTGTTGTCCACGTCCCTGGGAGGACTGTCCGTACGACGGTTGTTGTTGCGGTCGCCCTTGCGAGGCACGGTTGTCCCGGCCCCCGCGTCCGATCCTGAATCCAGCCACGTCATCGAACGTACCTGGTTCCGAAGAATGACGTGCCCGGCCCGGGGCGACGGGCCCGCCATCGGTGCCGAGCTGTGACATCCCCTAAGGGGTTGTCAGGGGGCGTCAGGGTGGTCGTGCCTGTGTTGTACCCCAGGGGCGGTCGGGTGGCGGTGAGTGGAAGACACGGGCCGTGGGACGGGGGATCCGCAGGTGGGTGCGGGGTCCATGGCCCATGTCTTCCACCGGTGGGTCATCCGGAGTCATCTGTGGGTGGTTTCCCACAGGGTCACAGCCAGTGCGGTGCAGGAGGTCACCGCTGCCAGGGACGGGAGTGGCCAGCGGGCGCGTTCGAGGGCGTCCAGGCGGTCCTCGTGTTCGCTGAGCATCTTGTCGGTCTGGTCGACGCGCTGGAGGAGCAGGGCGAGGTCGCCCTGGGTGGTGGCGAAGCCGACATCGACCGAGCGGCGCAGGCGTTCCAGCTCCAGGGCGACTCCTTCCGCTTCGCGTGTCGTCACGTACGGCCCTCCTTGCGCAGCCAGGAGGGCAGGAGACGTTCCACCTCCGGCAGGGCCATGACACGGGTGAGCGCGGCGGCGATCGCCACCACACCCGCGACGGCGGGCGCGTTCCTGGCCGACGGCTCCCCGGCGAGCAGAGGGAGGAGCGCGAGCACGGTCTGCAAGGACGTCCGGAGCGTGCGGCGGGTCGAGTCGCTCATCGGACGGCCTCCTCGGCCGTACGCGGCACCCGCAGCAGGTCCCAGCTCGTGCGCCCGGGGACGCCGTCGGCGGCCGGCCCGCGGTAGCCGAGTGCCAGCTGCCAGGCGGCGTACGAACGGACGTCCGCCGCACCCCAGACCGGACCGGGGCCGACGGTGTAGCGGCCGCAGCCCTCGGTGACGAGGCGCCGGCCGATCGCCGTGATCAGTGGGCCGCGGCGGCCGGGGACGAAGTAGGCGGCGCCGGGGAAGGGTTCGTACGGCGCCGGGCCGGGGGCCGGCCGGAGGCCGAGGCGGGCGTCGATCCTGGTGCGCATGCCCGGCATCGAGAAGGACGGGTCGATCTTGCGCCGCGTCCACTCCTTGTGGCCGATCACGCTCGCCGCGCTCCAGCCGTGGGCGCGGCACAGGGCGGTCGACAGGCGTTCGACGGCGTCGAGCTGGGCCGTCGGGTACGGGTCGCGGCCGGTGCCGAGATTCTCGATCTCGAAGCCGTAGAAGCGGGCGTTGCCGTCGACGGCGTCCGGGCCCGGGGCGGGCGGCGGGGTCTTCTCGGCGATCACGGCGGACAGTACGGCGGTGGAGCCGGAACCGGCGTGGTTGGTACGGCCGTGGCCCACCAGGTGCACGTCTCCGTCCTTGGTGATCAGGCCGGTGCAGAGCGGGCCGGGCAGGGCCGCGGTGCCGTCGAGGCAGAGGCGGAGGCTGTCCGAGCCGGCGGTGTGGTGGAGCATCACGCCGTTGACGGGGCCCCAGGGGCCCTTGTGGTTGCGGTTGTGCGTCCGCCAGGCGCCGTGCTCGCGGACGACGACGCCCTCGGCGCGCAGAGCGCGCACGAGGGCGTCCGGGGTGAGGGGAGTGGCCATGGCGTCCTCAGGTGACGGGGGTGACGGTCACGAACCGGTTGGTGAAGGTCGCGGTGCTGGTGGTGGCGGCCGACTTGTAGGCGAGGGTGGCGGTGTACGAGCTGTTCACCGTCAGGCCGGTCACCTGGAACTGGGTGGTGGCGGAGCACAGGTTGGTGCCGTAGGAGATCGCCGCCCGGGCGTCCGCGGCGGCGAGCGTGACGGTCGTGCTCAGGCGGATGTTCGCGGAGATGTAGGCGGCCGTCGCCGCGCTGCTGTTGATCCGGGCGCCCACCGTGACCAGGACGGAGCCGGAGGCCGGTGCGGTGAAGGTGACCGCGGTCGGGTCGCCGGTGGAGCCGGTGAGGGTCTCCACGTACGTCGCCGAGGTGGTCGTGCCGGTGGTGGTGTTGGCCAGGTGGACCGGGCCGGGTGCGAGCTGCGCCCAGGCGCTGCCCGTGTGGTACCAGAACTGCTTGGGCGTGCTGAGCCAGACGAGCATGCCGGCCACCGGGGACGTCACCTTCGCGTCGCGGGTGGCGGCGTCGGCGAAGCGCAGCACGGTCCGGCCGTCGACGGCCTCGGCGAGGGACTGGATGTGCTGCGGGACGTTCGCCGCGTCGGCGGGCTGCGGGTAGGGGAGACTGCCGAGCGGGGTGAGCAGGGCCATGACGGCTCCTCCTTGCGGTGTGCGGGCGGGGGGCGGTCAGGTGCCGAAGGGCGGCGGGAGCGTGTCGGACGGGCTGCCGCCGTCACCCGAGCGGGCGGCGGCGCTGTCCACCGGCACGGGCACGGCGACGTCGCCGTCCTGGGCGGAGTCGTCCGGCGCGGACTCGGACGGCAGGACCACGGACGTGCCGTCGTCCTCCGCGGTCACTGCGGGCTGGTCGCTCATGCGGCGCCTCCTGGTGGCTGGAGCAGCTCGCGGTAGCTGAGCCTGCTCTTCGTGAGGTCGTCCAGGGTCGGGAACTGCGCGGCGACCAGGGCGTAGCTGCGCCGGGTGCCGTACTGCGGGTCCACCGGCGGGTCGGACGTGAGGCCGGAGTCGAGCGGGACGCCGTTGTAGGAGGTGCCGCGCAGGGTCAGGGTCTGCTGCGGTACCGAGCCCGCCTGGCAGGTGGTGCGGATGCCGACGACCCAGGCCAGGGTGTCCAGGGCGGCGCCGGTGGTGTCCACCACGCGTACGACGTCGCCGAGCTGGATGCGCGGGTCGTGCAGGATGTCCACCTCGCCGAGCACCGGGACCGGGTAGCGGCCGGCGTCGAGCATGGCGTGGGAGAGGTCGGAGGCCACCTTCTGCTGCTGCACCCAGTCGGTCGCGGGCGCCTCGTAGACCTGCTTGCCGTAGTAGGACTGGCTGCCGCTGTTGTACCAGGCGTACTGACGCTGCGCCGGGTCCGCGGTCCGCTTCCGGGGCACGATCTGCACGGACGGCTTGCCGTCCTTGGTGACCGTCCACACGCTCGCCGTGCCGCGGTTGGCGAACCGGACTATGTAGTTCGGCCCGTCGCGCCGCGAACTGACCGTCACACAGCCCTTGACCGAGGTACCGCCGGTGACCGCGCTGCCGAAGCGGACCTTGTTCCCGAGCGTCGTGGCCGCGTCGTCCTCGATCTGCACGGGGCCGATGTCCAGCTCGTCCTCGGCCATGGCGTACGCCACCTCCACCACCGCGCCGGGCCTGATCTCCCGTACGGCCGTGTCGGTCGTGGTCTCGCCGTCGGTGGCACGCACGCCGGTGTAGTCCTGGTACGTCTGCTTGCAGTAGTTGCGGCAGGCGTCGATCTCCTCGGAGACGGTGAGCGCGGCGATGTCCCGCAGGGTCGTGACGGTGAGGTCCGGCTGGGCCGGGACCTTCTGGAACCGGGCCGGTCCGCGCCAGCGGAAGACGCCCTGCTCGTCGAATTCGGCCGTGGACATCGTGGCCCGGGCGATCTCGGTGATCGCCTCCCACTGGGATCCGGAGACCTTCGGCACGTCGTACAGCGGGACCGTGACCTCGTCGAGTTCGGCGGCCTTGGACCAGCGGCCCCGCTGCTCGTACTCGTCGGCGGTGTAGGAGGCGAGGTCGGGCCACGAGTTGTCGGTGACCTGGAGGCACTCGACGGCCATGTCCGTCGTCAGTTCGATCCGGCAGAGCTCCGACGGCGGCTGGTAGGCGGCCGTGTTGTTGAAGGTGGCGGTGCCGAGCGGGAGGAACTGCCCGTCGGGAGCGGTCAGCCGCGGGAGCACGGTCGCCGGGATGGTGGCGGACGTCGTCCCGGCGCTGGTGTCCACGGTGACGCCCACGTGCCAGGCGCCCTTGAGGGACGCCACCTTCGGCAGCGTCCACATCCAGGTCTGTCCGCTGCCGTTCAACGTGCCGGAGCTTATTCGTACGGCGCCGGCGGCGAAGTCGACGTTCAGGCCGTAGTAGCCGTAGGCGCCCGCGCTGCGGTCGAAGACGAGCTTCAGATCCACGGTGTTGCCCACGGCACGGGCCGAGTTGGCGTACAGCTCGATCTGGAATACCTTGCCGGCCACCACGAACCGGGACCGCGGTGTCCAGGCCGCCGTCAGTCCCGGGGCGTTCGGCATCAGGGCCATCTCGTGCGGCGCGCCGTCCCGGATCCAGGAGTACGAGGTCTGGGCGGGCAGTGTCTCCGGCTGGCCGTGGGTGGGGTTGAAGCCGCCGTGCAGGGAGGCGTGCAGCACGGTGAACGGTGCCGTGACATCCGTGGTGACCGCAGGTGCGCGGGGCGGCGGGCAGGTGTGGATGCCGCCCTGGCGCAGCAGTTCGTCCACGCACCAGGTGGCGCTCGCCACCGGCTGGGCGTACATCAGGCCGTGGTACGGCCGGGGCAGCAGGGCCGGTCCGCGCAGCCGCTCGGCGCCGTCCAGCGCCTGGACGGTCACGGTGTCCGTGCCGGAGGCCGCGGTGCGGGAGCGGACGGTGCCGCGGAAGGCGGGCAGGGTCGCGCCGGTGAGTCCGCTCTCGTGCGCGACGGACTGCCCCGGGCGTACCGCGTCGCCGGTGGCGCGCCCGGCCCACGCGGAGTAGAGCTGGGGGGCGGCCACCCCGTTCGCGCCGCCGAGCTGCATCTCCAGCTGGGCGGAGGCGCTGCCGGAGACGGCGCGCATGGCCTCGGGCAGATCGGTGCTGTAGGCCCGCTCGACCTTCCAGGACTGCACCTGGGCGCCGAGTTCCCGGCCGCCGCAGCGGGTGGTGTGCGCGGGGGTGCGGTCGGGGGCGGCGAGCGCTTCGGCCAGTGCCGGGTCAGAGCTGAGCACCGCGCACCTCCACCAGGTCGAGGCCGACGTTGCGGTAGGGCAGTGGGACGGTGGGCACGTCGGTGTAGCCGGTGACGCTCATGGCCGGGCAGCCGTCGCCGAGCGAGAACGCGATGGCCGGCTCGCCGATGGTCAGGCACGCTCCGGCGAGCCCGTAGACGCCGGTGGCGCCCGGTCCGCCGATCGGGGTGACGAAGGCGGCGCCGGCCGGGGCGGTCCCGGTGACGCCGGTGCCGTTCGCGGACGTGGAGGCGAGGTATGAACCGTCCACGGCCTTCCAGTCGAGCTGGACGACGGCGGTCGCCGGGTTCCAGTCGGGCGGCAGCAGCCATGACACCTGCATACCGGGCATCACCGGCCACCCGGTCCAGACACCGTGCCGCCAGCCGAGGCGGCTGGCCGCGTCCTGGAAGTCGGCGACCACGGTGTCCGAGAGGGAGGGGCGGACGACGATCGTGCCCTGCACGGTGAACCAGTGGTCGGTCCCGCTGGACTGGGTGCTCTGCGCGGTCGCCTGGTACGGGTCGAGCAGGTTCACGGACGCCGGGTCGAGCAGGGCGAGCGGCCCGTACGGCGGCTGCGGCCCGCCCTGGGATCCGGGCTCGTTGATCCTGCGGGCCAGCCGGGTGAGGTGCTGGGCGTCGCCCGGGGACAGGGCGTCCCAGGACAGCTTGATACGGCGCACGGTGCGCGCCGGGGCGACGGTGGTGATGTTCCCTTCGAGGGACTTGAACTCGGTGACGTTCAGATCGGCGGTGCGGTCCCAGCTCTTCGCGGCCTGGGCGATCTCCCGCATGAATCCGGGCCGTCCGATCCACAGGTTCCTGGCCATGGTCTCTCCCTCACCTCCGGGCGAGCTGGCGCTGTCCGACGAGGACGGCGCGGGCGATGACTTGCGAGTCGACCTCGACGTGCACGGGCCGTTCGGAGAGCCTCTCGACGGCGGCGGCGAGCCGGTGCATCCCGCCGCCCGAGCCGAGCACCCGCTCCAGCTTCGACAGCGGGATGACGGCCTCGGGCTCGCCGGCCTCGGCGAGCAGCGCGAGGGTGCCGCCGCGGCGGGCGGGCACGACACCGCCCTGGGCGAGGGTGGGGATGTTGGGGAGCATCGGCAGGTGGATGCCGAACTCCCGGCCGCCGAAGTGGGGCACCCAGTCGGGGATCTTGACGTGGATCCGGTTCAGGGCGCCGATCATGGCGTTGAGGCCGCCGATGTAGGCGCGGGGCAGCGCGGTGAAGGCGTTGATGATGCCCTTCAGCACCGACTTGATGGGCCCCGCGTGGTTCTTGATCGCGTTGTAGATGGCGTTCCAGGCCCACTTCACGCCCTTGGCGAGGGCGGCGGAGACCTTGTCCATGTTGATGAACTTCGAGATGAGCGGGGCGAGCAGGGCCATGATCAGCCCGAAGGCGTTCGCCTTCATGGCGGTGTTGAGGCCCTTCTGCGCGAGCGTCGCCCCCTTCAGCCCCGACCCGAACCCCTTCATGGAGGTACCGCCCGCCGTCGCTTTCTTGCCGGCGTTCCCGACGGACTTCTCCACGGCGTCGGACTGGGCCTTGACATCGCGCAGGGCGTTCTTGGCGCCTGCGGAGGAGGTCTTGAGGTGGTCGAGGGAGGTCTTGAACTTGTCGCTGGAACCCTTGGACTTGGTCAGCGAGCTGTCGGCCTGCGCGACAGCGGTCTTGAACCCGCTGGTGGAAGTGGCGGCGCGGCCGGCGGCCGAGGCGAACCGGCCGAAGGCACCGTCCGCGGTGCGCAGCTTCTGTATCAGGGACATACGGATGTCTCCTCGGTTCAGGGATCGGCGAGGTGCCGGGGTGGGCCTGCGCGGGCGGCTCAGATATGTGCCGCCAGTTCGTCGACACGTTTCTCCAGCGCGGTCAGGGCCTTGTTCGCCCTGGTGGCGGACTCCCCGGCCAGACGGGCGTGCTGCTTGGCGCTGGTCAGCAGGTTCTTGGCGAGTTCGCTGTTCTTATGGGCCTCGATCGCGTCGTTCTTTGCGTGGCCGGCGTCGCTCCTGGCGGCGGTGACCTGCCGTTTGAGGTCCTCCTCGAACTTCTTGGCCCGCTCGCGCTCCTGCTGTCTCGCGGTCGCGGCGGCTTTTTCCTCCGCCGCCTCTTTCTTCTTCTTCTCGTCCTTCTCCCGCTGGTCGCCCCTGCCGTAGACGGCGTTCTCGAGCGACCATTTCTTGCCGGGCCCGATGGGCCGTCCGGCGAAGGTGAGCCCTTTCTCGTCCCACTTGAACAGCGACTGGTCGAACTTGAAGAGCTGGCTGCTGAGGGTGGCGGCCTGGACGTCGGTCTTGAGGAGCGTGGTCTGGATGTCCTTGGTCCACTCGGCTTTGATCTTCGGCATTTCGGCGGCGATGACCGACAGCGCCGTCTTCGTTGCCTGCTTTGCGGCGGCGAGCAGCGCAGCGGTCTGGTCGTTGGGCTGGCTTTGGGATGACACGTGATACCTCCGTGCGTGAGCAGGGCGCGACGAAGAACCCCTGACCGCACGGTCAGGGGTGTGAGGGGGAGGCAGTGATCAGATGACGAGCAGGCTGAGCAGGCCGAGGACGATACAGATGTCGAGGACGGCGATGAGGAGCGCGATCGGTGCGACACCCACCAGTTGGCGCCGCCGGACACCGAGCGCGGGTTCCAGGCACTCGCGCAGTTCGGCTGTCGTCGGGGCGGCGGGGTCGTACACCACCGTCACGTCCGAGCCGGGCACCACGGTCGTGTGCTCCATCGGGAACGACTCCGCCTCGTGCTCGGTGCCGTCCGGAAGACGGTAGGAGAAGCGCACCAGGACCTGGTCCTGGTCCCAGGACAGTGCCGTGCAGGTTCCCGTGGTCTGCACACCGGACGCGTGCAGATGACGGGCCTGGCGATGCCGGCGGGCCGTGTGCACCACGGTGTGTCCCACGCCGGTGGACACCACAGCCATGATGAGAGCCAGAACCAGGGCGCCACCCATCACGTTGCTCCCGTTCGGTGTCCAACAGGTGTCCGAGTGCTTCATGGTGACGTACGTGATCGGTGCTGTCCACGGCCGCCGGTCGCGGAGGCTACGAGAAGAACGACCGCAGCTCCGCCAGGCCGGGCAGCCCCGGCGGATCGGGCGCCGGATCCTCCTCGGCCTCCGCTTCGGCAGGGCCGGGGCGCGGGACCGGACGGGGATACTCCAGCGGTTCGCTCTCCTCGTCGCGGTTGACCGTGGCGAACATCCAGTTGGCCTCGGCGAGTTGGTCGGCGATGAAGGCGAGCAGATGGTCGGTCACGGTCCACTCGGCGCCTTCGCCGTGCGCCTCACGGAAGAGCGCGCTGTCCCGTGGCAGATGCCGGACCAGCACCGCGAGCCGGCGTGAGGTGAGCCGGCCGCGGTGCCAGTCCAGCAGGTCGACGCCGTAGTGGCGGAGCAGGTCCGCTTCCAGGGCCTCGGCGTGCTCTTCGACGAGCTCGCCGAGGCTCAGCCTTCCCCCAGGCCCAGCCCCGTCTCCTTGCCGTAGGCCTCCAGGATCGCGGCGATGTCCTGCACGGTGACGTCGTGCCGCTCGAAGCGGGTGAACTGCTCCTCGCCGAGCAGCAGTCGGAGCAGTCCGTCGACGTCGTTGTCGTCGAGGTCGCGCAACTTGTGGGCGGTGGTGCGGGTGAGTTCGGTCGGCAGGGCGAAGGTGTCGCCGTCCAGTTCGAAGGTCCAGTCGCGGCCGAGCGCCTCCAGGCGCTGGGCGCGGGCCGCGTTGACGTTGAAGGTGGTCATCTCGGGCTCCTTGTCGGTGGGTTCGGACGGTGCCCGGCGTGCGCGCGCACGCCGGGCACCACGGGGAGGTGCGGGGGATCAGGCCAGCGCCGCCGGGTCGTTGACCAGCCAGGTGGCCATCGGCTTGGTCGGGTCGTCGCCCGACAGTGCGGTGAAGGTGACGCCGAGCTTGACCGCGCCGGTGCGGCTGAGCGACAGCTCCTCCACCTCGGAGACGGCGCCGTACGGGATCAGCAGCCGGTAGCGCAGGTCCTTGGTGCCGTTGTTGTCCGCGAAGTCGATGGCGAGGGCCCGCTGGTCCTGGCCGCCCGGCATGCCGCCGATGTCGATCTTCTGCGCGGTGGTCTCCGTCTGGGAGCCCGCGGTGACGACCGAGGTCGACGGGAGCCCCAGGTAGAACGGGAACGTGTCCTTGTTGATCTGCATCAGCTGGAACTTCAGGGTCAGGTCCCGGTCGGAGAGGACGAAGCGCGCCGGGGCCATCGACTGCCAGGTGTCGACCGGGTCGTTCTTGTCCTTCTTGTTGAACTTGACCCCGTCGGAGGAGGTGAAGCCCAGGTTGACCCACGGGGAGGCCAGCGCGGTGGTCTCCTTGACGGTGGTGCCGGCCGGGGCCCACCAGACGTTGCCGGCGCCGGCGATGCGGATCTCGGTGTTCTTGAAGCCTGCCATGTGCGTGCTCCTCGGTGAGAGGGAGAGGGGAGTGGTGAAGTCGCCTACGCCGGGCGGATCGACAGCCGCAGGGTGGCCAGGTAGCGGTTGCCGGCCGGGCGGTTGTAGTCCGGCAGCCAGCGGGGTCCGTCCGCCTCGTCGACGTCGGTGACCAGCGCGGTGCCGTACCGGGTGCCCTGGAGTTCCAGGGCGCAGGCACGGGCCGCGTTGGCCGTCACGAGGGCGGTGGTCTTGTCCGGGCCGTACACCTCGAGGTCGACCAGCGGCCGGTCGAGGTTGAGGTCGTCGATCCAGGCGCCGCCGGCGCGGGAGACGAGGACGACCTGCTGGGTGCCGTCGAAGCCGGCGGGCGGCCTGTTGTCGACCGTGGTCCCGGCCATTTCGGTCCGGTTCTTCAGGAAGTCGACGACGAGCCGCTCCACGTCGGGGAAGTTCAGGATCGCCACACGGGCGCTCCCTTCGGGAAGAGGGGTCCCGGATTCCGGGCAGCAGAAAGCGGCAGGTCCGCCGCCCGGGATCCGGGCGCAGCTCTGCCGCTGCTTCGAGTGTGACGGCGACTCCCGGATCTCGCAACTCACCTTTTTTCAGGGGGAGTTGATGGCCAGACAAACGAAAGGGCCCCGTCGCGGCGGGCGACGGGACCCTGGTTCGTCGTGGGCGTGGGCCAGTGGATGCGGGCGGTGGTCAGCGGTTGCCGCGCAGGCGGTTCGTCGCGCGCTCGGCGGTGAACACGTCCTCCAGCCGGTACAGCTGCCGGCGGCCCTGTGCGCCGGCGGGCCGCAGGTGCCCGCGCTGCACCCACTTGCGGATGGTGGCGGAGGTGACGCCCGCCTCGGCGGCGGCCAGCTCGGAGGTGACCATGGGGGCGTTCACGCCGCCTCCTCGTCCGCCGGGGCGGCCACGTGCCCGCAGGGCGGGTTCACGCACCGCACCTCGGCCCGTTCCGGGAACGCCCGCAGCGACACCGAGTCGCAGGCCGGGCAGCGGCCGGGCAGGCGGACCATCTGCTCCGGGTCGCCGAGCGCACGGGCACAGCGCGCGGCCATCCGCCGGGTCTCGTCCTCGACGTGGGTGGCCAGCACCGGGTCGGGGGCGATCCGCTCCAGCAGTCCGGCGATCCGGCGCAGCCGAACCGGTACGGAGGCCGGGGGCACCGGACGCAGGCCGAGGCGTTCCCGTACGGCCTCCTCCAGTTCGACGACGCCGTCGGTGATGTCGCGCAGGGCGTCGGAGACATGCAGGCGTACGGGGGCACCGGTGCCGCCGACCGGCCCGCCGCCGCGCCGTTCCCGCAGCCCCCCGTGGGCGGCGGGTGCCAGCTCGGCGACCAGTTCGGGGAACCGGCGCAGCAGGGAGGTGATCCAGACGGCGGGGCTCATACGGCGACCTCGCGTCCGTTGCGCCACAGCCGCCCGCCGCTGACGCCGTCGAACCATGTGTGCGAGGGGTCTACGACAGCCTCGCACTCACGTCGGATCGGGCACTGGTTGCATGCGCGCAACGTATGTTTTGCGTCGGAGGGATTACGAGTGAACACGTAGTGTTGTGGGAGATTGGCGCAGGCCGCAGCCCTGCGCCAGTCGAGTTTGCTGGTCACGAGCGATACCTCCCCAGAGGATGGGAATATTCGTTCGATATATGCGGGCAGCAGTCAGCGTGGCACCGTGCGAGCGCGAGCGCAAGCGACTTGCGGGGGTGGCGAGGGCGCCAGGGGTGGTGGCTTGAACGCGACCAGCGGTGCAGCGTGCGAACGTATGTTCTATATATGGTGGCCGGACTGTCCGTGGCGAGGTGAAGAAAAATGTGTTCCCTTACGCGCGTGCGCGCGCACTCCAGGTGCGTGCGCGATCGGTACGCTGCTCCCGACACGAGGGGAGATCGGGAACATGGGGCCCAGTCCACGCGCCGCGAGCACGGAACGAACAGAACGAACGGAACGAACCGACGCGTTGGAGGAGTTCGCCGTCTGGGTCGAGGACCTGATGCGGGACCGCGGCTATGTGATCGACGGCCCACGCGGCGGTGGCAAGTCGCGGCTGGCCGACGACTCCGGTGTCCACCGGGCCGCGGTGACTCGGCTGCTGCAGCGGCAGAGCATGCCGGACCTCGAGACCATGCGCCGCCTGGCCGTGGTGCTCGGCGTGCCGCTGCGGGACATGCTGATCCGCTCCGGGCGGCTGTCCGAGGACGATCTGCCGCTCGAACCCGGCCCGGGAGCGGACCCGGGAGCGAGCAGGCGGCTGAGCCCGGAGGAGGCGGCGCGGCGCATGGGCGTACCGGAGGACCTGCGTGGTCTGTTCGTGAAGGTCGCCCGGCAGTTTCTGGGGGAGGGGTCTTAGGGAAAGAGACGCGGGACGGGGGAGCCGGGAGTGCAAGGAGTGCACACATGGGTGACGGGGGACGCCGGGACGATGACAAGGACGGTACCGGTGGTGAAGGGTCGTACACCGAGGCGGAGCGGGTTACCCGGCTGCTGGGCGGTCT
The DNA here is from genome assembly GCF_036226925.1 of Streptomyces sp. NBC_00659. Classification (NCBI taxonomy): domain Bacteria; kingdom Bacillati; phylum Actinomycetota; class Actinomycetes; order Kitasatosporales; family Streptomycetaceae; genus Streptomyces; species Streptomyces sp. NBC_00659. The sequence goes on from NZ_CP109031.1 coordinate 5,146,976, forward strand.
GCTGATCGCACTGGGTGAGAAGGTCCAGGAGGCGGGACCGGAAGGGGTCCGCATCCTCAGCGACGAGGAGGTGCAGCGGGCCAACCTCCAGTGGTACCGCACGGGTTGGGAGGAGCACGCACGGGCGGTCCGCCCGTCCGGCGAGCTCGAGTCGCCGGGGCATGTGGCGGCCGCTCCGGCTGATCCGGCCACCCCGGCGGAGCATCCGGCGGATCCCGACCCCCTGTCCGCCATGGGCCGGCTGCTCGACTTCCCCGGCCACGGCGCCCCGGCCGTCGGCCAGGGCGCCGAGCGCGCCCGGGCGGAGCTGCGGCACCGGCACGACGAGCCCGGCGCCGGACGGCACGAGCGCGTCCGGGAACGCGGTGAGGGCGCCGATGCGGTACGGCGGCCCGACGGTGACGGATGAGGGAGCAGGAAGAAGCCGTCGACGCAGTCGAGATCGGCCTCGTCCACACGCGCTGGCGTGACAAGGAGTCCTTCCGGGCGTGGACGGAAGGGCCGATGAAGTCCGTGCACCAGGGCGGCGGCGAGGGGAGAGAGCGGCCTGAGCCCGGGTCTCCGGCCCGATCCTGTGGTGCTTCGAGGTGGTGCAGCAGGCGGGCCGCCCGAAGGGCGAGGCGCAGGGAATGTCCTCCTGCGCGAGCTGTGCGAGCGCGCCACCGGCGTCCGGGGCAGGCCCCGCACGACCGACGCCCCGCACCGGACAGGTGCGGGGCGTCGGTCGTACCGAACGGGGCGGTTACTTCACGGGTTCGGGTTCCGGCTCGTTCTCCGATTCCGCCTCGCCGGCCGGGGGTTCGTCCGCGACCGGCGTCTTGACGGACTCCAGCAGCAGCTGCGCCACGTCCACGACCTGGACGGACTCCTTGGCCTTGCCCTCGTTCTTCTTGCCGTTGACCGAGTCGGTCAGCATGACGAGGCAGAACGGGCAGGCGGTGGAGACGATGTCGGGGTTCAGCGACAGAGCCTCGTCGACACGCTCGTTGTTGATGCGCTTGCCGATCCGCTCCTCCATCCACATCCGCGCGCCGCCGGCACCGCAGCAGAAGCCGCGTTCCTTGTGGCGGTGCATCTCCTGCTGGCGCAGGCCCGGGACGGCGGACATGATCTCGCGCGGGGGCGTGTAGATCTTGTTGTGGCGGCCCAGGTAGCAGGGGTCGTGGTAGGTGATGAGCCCGTCCACCGGCGTCACCGGGAGCAGCTTGCCCTCGTCGATGAGGTGCTGGAGCAGCTGGGTGTGGTGGATGACCTCGTAGTCGCCGCCGAGCTGCGGGTACTCGTTGCCGATCGTGTTGAGGCAGTGCGGGCAGGTGGCGACGATCTTCTTCGCCGTCTTCGGCTTCTTGGTGGACTCGTCCTCGTCGTCCTCGCCGAAGGCCATGTTCAGCGCCGCGACGTTCTCCATGCCGAGCTCCTGGAACAGGGGCTCGTTGCCGAGGCGGCGGGCGGAGTCACCGGTGCACTTCTCGTCGCCGCCCATGATCGCGAACTTGACGCCCGCCATGTGCAGCAGCTCCGCGAAGGCCTTCGTGGTCTTCTTGGCCCGGTCCTCCAGGGCGCCGGCGCAGCCGACCCAGTACAGGTACTCGACCTCGCTGAGGTCCTCGATGTCGCGGCCGACGACGGGGATCTCGAAGTCGACCTCCTTGGTCCACTCGAGGCGCTGCTTCTTGGCCAGACCCCAGGGGTTGCCCTTCTTCTCCAGGTTCTTGAGCATCGTGCCCGCCTCGGACGGGAACGCGCTCTCGATCATCACCTGGTAGCGGCGCATGTCGACGATGTGGTCGATGTGCTCGATGTCGACCGGGCACTGCTCGACGCAGGCGCCGCAGGTGGTGCAGGACCACAGGACGTCCGGGTCGATGACGCCGTTCTCTTCGAGGGTGCCGATGAGGGGGCGCTCGGCCTCGGCCAGGGCGGCCGCGGGGACGTCCTTGAGCTGCTCCTCGGACGCCTTCTCCTCGCCCTCCGCGTTCTTGCCGCCGCCGGCCAGCAGGTACGGGGCCTTGGCGTGCGCGTGGTCGCGCAGCGACATGATGAGGAGCTTGGGGGAGAGCGGCTTGCCGGTGTTCCAGGCGGGGCACTGCGACTGGCAGCGGCCGCACTCGGTGCAGGTGGAGAAGTCGAGCAGGCCCTTCCAGGAGAACTGCTCGACCTGGGAGACGCCGAACACGTCGTCGTCACCGGGGTCGGTGAAGTCGATGGCCTTGCCGCCCGACGTCATCGGCTGGAGCGCGCCGAGGGCCGTTCCGCCGTTCGCCTCGCGCTTGAACCAGATGTTCGGGAAGCCCAGGAAACGGTGCCAGGCCACGCCCATGTTCGTGTTCAGCGAGACCACGATCATCCAGATGAACGAGACGCTGATCTTGATCATCGCGACCAGGTAGATCAGGTTCTGCAGCGTGCCGACGCTCAGGCCCTTGAAGGCCAGGACCAGCGGGTACGAGGCGAAGTACGCGGCCTCGTAGTGCTCCACGTGGTGGATGGCGCCCTCAAGGCCGCGCAGGGTGTAGATCGCGAGGCCGATGGTGAGGATGACGTACTCGACGAAGTACGCCTGGCCGGACTTGGAGCCCGCGAAGCGGGACTTGCGGCCGGGGCGCGAGGGCAGGCTCAGCAGCCGGATCGCCATCAGGACGAGGATGCCGAGGATGGTCATCACACCGATGAACTCGGTGTACATCTCGAGCGGCAGGAAGTCGCCGACGACCGGCAGCGTCCAGTCGGCCTCGAAGAGCTGTCCGAAGGCCTGGGCCAGGGTCGGAGGGAGCGTCAGGAAGCCGACAGCCACGAACCAGTGGGCGAAGCCCACGATGCCCCACCGGTTCATCCGGGTGTGGCCGAGGAACTCCCGGACCAGCGTCACGCTGCGCTGGTAGGGGTTGTCGGTCCGGCTCCCGGCGGGGACGGGCTGTCCCAACTTGAAGTAGCGGACGAACTGGCCGATGGCGCGTGCTAGCAGCGCCACGCCGACCACGGTCAGGACCAGCGACACAATGATCGCGGCGAGTTGCATTCGGGGGCTCCTCGGGCCTGCGAGGTGTTGCTTCGAGGGTGACCTCGAAGGTGATTACTAAGCGGTAACTTATGCAGTCCGTCTGAGACTACCCACTTCCTCCGCCGCACTGTAGTCAGAGGTGCGGTGATCTGCGTCGCTGAGGGAAGCCTGAGTGGGTGCCCGGGAGGCGGGCACAGGGTCCGTTTCGCCCGGGGCCGACAGGACACGTAAACCCGATCGTGTTATTCACCCAATACTGTGACAATTACCCCTAAATTGGCGACGTGCTGTACGGAATCACGGCCGCCACCGCCGCTCTGCTCCTGACCGCCACGCTCACCGCGCTGCTGCGGTCGTTCTCCCTGCGCCTCGGCCCGGCCGAGGGGAGGGGGCTTCCCGCGCGCCGGGCGAAACCGCGGGCCCCCGGAAGAGGGAGACCGGTTCCGCTCCTCGGCGGGGTCGCCGTGGCCGGCACGACGGCGCTCGTCGGCTGGGCCGGGGGCTGGACCGGCGCCGCCCCGCTCGGGCCGGAGACCGGCCGGCTGCTGGTCGCCGGGATCGCGGTCGCCCTGCTCGGCCTTGCCTCCGATCTGCTGCCCGTACCCCCGGTGGTGTGCGGGGCGGGCGTCGCCGTCGCCGCCGCGCTGACCGTCCCCTACGACGAACTCGGCATGCCGGCCGGAGTGCTGGCGGTGGGCTGGATCGTCCTCGTCACGCAGGGCTTCCGTTCGCTGGACCACGCCGACGGGGTGATGGGGACGGTCGGCGTCATCACGGCGTTCGCCCTCAGCGCGTGCGCGGCCGCCGAACTCATGGACGGGCTCGCGGCGCTGCTCAGCGTGCTGGCCGCGGCCCTCACCGGGTTCCTGATGCACGGATGGCCGCCCGCCAGGATCGCGCCGGGGCGGTGCGGGTCGCTGTTCACGGGCTTCGTCCTGGCCTCGGCGGTCGTGCTGGTGCACGCGGGGCGGCCCGCCGGGACCGGCCTCGGCGCCGCCTTCGCGCTGACGGCCCTGGCCACCGCGGACGCCGTCCTGGTCCTGGTGTCGCGGCGGCGGGCGGGGCGGCCGCTGCTGCGACCGGCGCCGGACCATCTGGTGCACCGGCTGCGGCAGGCGGGACTCACCCGTCAGGGGGTCATGATCGTGACGGGTCTTGCAGCGTTCGCGGCTGCGCTCGTGGGGCTGTGCATCGACCTCGGGTGGCTGGGGGCGGGGGCCGCCTGGTGGGTGGCGGGCGCGGTGGCCGCCGTCGCGGTCGTGGGCGCCGTACGTCCCGGGGTCCGCCCGCGCCGTGCCCATCCGCATGCGATTCCTGCCCCCGGGGGACCCGTCCCGAGGCCGCTGGGGCGTCCGGGGCGCCCCCGTCCGGAGGCTCCGGGTGCAGTAAAGGTGCACTGACTCTGCGAGAAAACCGCAGTTCAGAGGCTCCATGCGCGTAAGGAGCGGATAAGAGTTGAGCCCCTACGACTCAGGTCTGTTGACCGAGAGGCGGACGTCGTGCACACTTGAGTCCGTTCCACTCAAGTCATTGCTGGAGGAATTGAAATGGCACGTGCGGTCGGCATCGACCTGGGCACGACTAACTCCGTCGTCAGCGTTCTCGAAGGCGGCGAGCCCACCGTCATCACCAACGCCGAAGGCGCCAGGACCACGCCGTCCGTCGTCGCCTTCGCGAAGAACGGCGAGGTGCTCGTCGGCGAGGTCGCCAAGCGCCAGGCGGTCACGAACGTGGACCGGACCATCCGTTCGGTGAAGCGTCACATGGGCACGGACTGGAAGATCGAGCTCGACGGCAAGAGCTTCAACCCGCAGCAGATGAGCGCCTTCATCCTGCAGAAGCTGAAGCGCGACGCCGAGGCGTACCTGGGCGAGAAGGTGGCCGACGCGGTCATCACCGTCCCCGCGTACTTCAACGACTCCGAGCGTCAGGCGACGAAGGAAGCCGGTGAGATCGCCGGTCTCAACGTCCTTCGTATCGTCAACGAGCCGACCGCCGCCGCCCTGGCGTACGGCCTCGACAAGGACGACCAGACGATCCTCGTCTTCGACCTCGGTGGCGGCACCTTCGACGTGTCCCTCCTGGAGATCGGCGACGGCGTCGTCGAGGTGAAGGCCACCAACGGTGACAACCACCTCGGTGGTGACGACTGGGACCAGCGCGTCGTCGACTACCTGGTGCAGCAGTTCCGCTCCGGTCACGGCGTGGACCTCGCCAAGGACAAGATGGCGCTCCAGCGTCTGCGCGAGGCCGCCGAGAAGGCCAAGATCGAGCTGTCCTCGTCCACCGAGACCTCGATCAACCTGCCCTACATCACGGCCTCCGCCGAGGGCCCGCTGCACCTGGACGAGAAGCTCACGCGCGCCCAGTTCCAGCAGCTGACCGCGGACCTCCTGGAGCGCTGCAAGACGCCGTTCCACAACGTCATCAAGGACGCCGGCATCCAGCTGTCCGAGATCGACCACGTCGTTCTCGTCGGTGGCTCCACCCGTATGCCCGCCGTCGCCGAGCTCGTCAAGGAGCTGACCGGCGGCAACGAGGCCAACAAGGGCGTGAACCCGGACGAGGTCGTCGCCATCGGCGCCGCCCTGCAGGCCGGTGTCCTCAAGGGTGAGGTCAAGGACGTCCTGCTCCTGGACGTGACCCCGCTGTCCCTCGGTATCGAGACCAAGGGAGGGATCATGACCAAGCTCATCGAGCGCAACACCACGATCCCGACCAAGCGCTCCGAGATCTTCACGACGGCCGAGGACAACCAGCCGTCCGTCCAGATCCAGGTCTACCAGGGCGAGCGCGAGATCGCGGCGTACAACAAGAAGCTCGGCATGTTCGAGCTGACCGGTCTGCCGCCGGCCCCGCGCGGTGTCCCGCAGATCGAGGTCGCCTTCGACATCGACGCCAACGGCATCATGCACGTGACCGCGAAGGACCTCGGCACGGGCAAGGAGCAGAAGATGACCGTCACCGGCGGCTCCTCGCTGCCGAGGGACGAGGTCGACCGCATGCGCCAGGAGGCCGAGAAGTACGCGGACGAGGACCACGCCCGCCGCGAGGCCGCCGAGACCCGCAACCAGGGCGAGCAGCTCGTCTACCAGACGGAGAAGTTCCTCAAGGACAACGAGGACAAGGTCCCCGGCGACATCAAGACCGAGGTCGAGGCGTCCGTCGAGGAGCTGAAGGCCGCGCTCAAGGGCGAGGAATCCGCCGAGATCCGCACCGCCACCGAGAAGGTCGCCGCGGTCTCGCAGAAGCTGGGCCAGGCCATGTACGCCGACGCCCAGGCCTCCCAGGCCGCGGGCGGCGACGCCCACGGCGCCGAGGCCCCGAAGGCCGACGACGATGTCGTCGACGCCGAGATTGTCGACGAGGACCGCCGGGACGGTGCCGCGTGACGGAGGAGACCCCGGGCTTCGAAGAGCAGCCCGACGTCCCTTCCGGCGCCACCTCTGACGACGCCGAGCCGCAGTCCGCCACCCCCTCTGCGGAGGGGGCGGCGGCCCCGGACGGGGACGCAGCAGCACAGGTGACCGGCCTGACGGCCCAGCTGGACCAGGCCCGCATGGCGCTCACCGAGCGCACCGCGGACCTCCAGCGGCTCCAGGCCGAGTTCCAGAACTACCGCCGCCGGGTCGAGCGCGACCGGATCGCGGTCAGGGAGGTCGCCGTGGCGAGCCTCCTGACCGAACTCCTGCCCGTGCTCGACGACATCGGCCGCGCGCGGGACCACGGGGAGCTCGTCGGCGGATTCAAGTCCGTCGCCGAGTCCCTCGAGACCGTCGCGGCGAAGATGGGGCTCCAGCAGTTCGGCAAGGAGGGCGAGCCCTTCGACCCGACGATCCACGAGGCCCTGATGCACTCGTACGCGCCGGACGTCACGGAGACGACGTGCGTGGCGATTCTGCAGCCGGGGTATCGCTTCGGCGAACGCACCATCCGCCCCGCGCGGGTGGCCGTCGCCGAGCCGCAGCCCGGGGCGCAGCCGGTCAAGGCCGAGGATCAGGCCGAGTCGGCCGAGGACAAGGAGAGCGGTGGCCCGGACGAGGGCTGAGCTTGAACGGACGAGGAAGGAGGGACGTCGGGGATGAGCACCAAGGACTTCATCGAGAAGGACTTCTACAAGGTCCTCGGCGTCCCCAAGGACGCCACCGAGGCCGAGATCAAGAAGGCGTACCGGAAGCTCGCCCGCGAGTTCCACCCGGACGCCAACAAGGGCAACGCCAAGGCCGAGGAGCGCTTCAAGGAGATCTCCGAGGCGAACGACGTGCTCGGCGATCCCAAGAAGCGCAAGGAGTACGACGAGGCACGCGCCCTCTTCGGCAGCGGTGGCTTCCGGCCGGGTCCCGGCGCGGGCGGCGGCAACTTCAACTTCGACCTGGGCGACCTCTTCGGAGGCGGTGCCCAGGGTCAGGGAGCGGGAGGAGCCGGCGGCTTCGGCGGCGGCATAGGTGACGTCTTCGGGGGCCTGTTCAACCGCGGCGGCGGCCCCGCCACGGGCACGCGTACCCAGCCCAGGCGCGGCCAGGACATCGACACCGAGGTCACACTCTCCTTCACGGAGGCGGTGGACGGCGCGACCGTTCCGCTGCGCATGACCTCGCAGGCGCCCTGCAAGGCCTGCTCGGGAACCGGCGACAAGAACGGCACACCGCGCGTGTGCCCGACCTGTGTCGGCACCGGCCAGGTGGCGCGGGGCTCGGGCGGCGGGTTCTCGCTCACGGACCCCTGCCCGGACTGCAAGGGCCGCGGCCTGATCGCGGAGCACCCCTGCATGGAGTGCGCCGGCAGCGGGCGGGCCAAGTCGTCCCGCACGATGCAGGTCCGCATCCCCGCGGGGGTCAGCGACAACCAGCGGATCCGGCTGCGGGGCAAGGGCGCGCCGGGCGAGCGGGGCGGCCCGGCCGGTGACCTGTACGTCACCGTCCACGTGGACGCCCATCCGGTCTTCGGCCGCAAGGACGACAACCTCACCGTCACCGTGCCCGTCACCTTCACGGAGGCGGCACTGGGCGGCGAGGTGAAGGTCCCGACGCTGGGCGGCCCCCCGGTGACCCTGAAGCTTCCGCCGGGCACGCCCAACGGACGGACCATGCGCGCCCGGGGCAGGGGCGCGGTCCGCAAGGACGGCACCCGGGGCGACCTCCTGGTCACCGTCGAGGTGGTCGTCCCCCAGGACCTGTCCGGCAAGGCTCGTGACGCGCTCGAGGCGTATCGCGAGGCGACCGCGGGTGAGGATCCGCGGGCGGAGCTGTTCCAGGCCGCGAAGGGAGCATGACGGAGCCATGGACACGACCGGTCGTCGACGCAACCCCTATGAACTGACCGAGGAGACCCCGGTCTACGTCATCTCGGTGGCGGCCCAGCTCTCCGGACTGCACCCGCAGACCCTGCGTCAGTACGACCGGCTCGGTCTGGTCTCTCCCGACCGTACGGCCGGCCGGGGCCGCCGTTACTCGGCCCGCGACATCGAGCTGCTGCGCACCGTCCAGCAGTTGTCGCAGGACGAGGGCATCAACCTCGCCGGCATCAAGCGCATCATCGAGCTGGAGAACCAGGTGGCCGCGCTCCAGTCCCGTGTCGCGGAGCTGGAGTCGGCCCTCGACGGTGCCGCGGCCGCCATGCAGCAGCGCGAGGCCGCCGTGCACGCCTCCTACCGGCGTGACCTGGTCCCGTACCAGGAGGTCCAGCAGACGAGCGCGCTGGTGGTGTGGCGTCCCAAGCGGGCGGCCGACTGAACCCGGTCGCCCGGGCGGTACCGGACGAACCCGAAGGGCCCGGAGGTCATCGACCTCCGGGCCCTTTCGCGTGCCCCGCGCTTTCCGGCCGGAGCGGCGAGGTTGACCGTTTTTGACCGAGTGGCTGAAACCTTCTCCCTGAGGTCTGTTTTGCGTATGTCGTCCGTATAGGCCCGGTGGCGGAGGTTCGGGACGTCCCTTTCGTCGTGCGGGAGCGGGCGGCGATAAGAGGTGTTCGCGGTGAATTGCCGTCAATGAAGCGGCGGTGTGCGCTTGGTCACTGCGAGGGCGGCCGCGCCGGCCGCGCCGAGTGGCCGGCGCGCAGGGGTGAGCGTGGGGGCCGAGGTGGGGGCGCCTCGCGCGGGAGTGTCCTTGTCCATGTGTTTCTTCGGGTCTGACCGATCGTCAACGGCGGTTAAAAACCGTCGGCGATCGCGACTCCTGTGAACGGACGTGGGATGTCCATGTGAATGACGGAAGGTGAAGCTGAGGGGATCGATCGGTGGATGGGCGTAGTATTTTCCCGTCGCGTTCACTTGTGGAACACGAAACGCCGTTGCCATCTCGTTAAGTGATTACTCCTTGACGCTGAGGTGATCGCCGCGTTGGCTTTCAGCCACCTGGGTCGCAATGCTGCAACCTCGCCCGGAAGGCACCTGCTGTGAAGACTCGTAACACCGGCCTCCGCCGTACCGTCATAGCCGTGGCGTCGTCCGCCACGGCCCTCACCCTCGCCGGATGCGGCGTGGTCGACTTCGGTGGGAGTGGGAGCTCGGCCAGCGCCACGAAGGGCGACGACATCACGGTCGGCCTGCTCCTTCCGGAGAAGGAGAACACCCGTTACGAGAAGTTCGACTACCCGATCATCCGGGAGCAGGTTCAGAAGCTCACCGAGAAGCAGGGTGACGTCCTCTACCTGAACGCGGAGCAGGACGCTGCCAAGCAGCTCCGCCAGATGCAGCAGATGATCGACGACAAGGTCGACGTCATCCTCGTGGACGCCGTGGACTCGGTGTCGATCGCGAAGGGCGTGCGCAAGGCCAAGGAGGCCGGGATCCCGGTCATCGCCTACGACCGTCTGGCGCAGGGTCCGATCGACGCGTACATCTCCTTCGACAACGAGCTGGTCGGCGAGACCCAGGGCAAGGCCCTGGCGGCCGCGCTGGGCTCCGACACGGCCTCGAAGAAGATCATCATGATGAACGGCTCGTTGACCGACCCGAACGCCGCGCAGTTCAAGAAGGGCGCCGAGTCCGAGCTCAAGGACAAGGTGATCGTCGCCGCCGAGTACGACACCAAGGACTGGAACCCGGTCAACGCCAAGGCCAACATGGAGAAGTCCATCCAGGCCGTGGGTCTGAGCAACATCGCCGGTGTCTACGCCGCCAACGACGGCATCGCGGGCGCGGTCATCGACGTCTTCAAGGCCGCGGGTGTCAGCAAGGTGCCGCCGGTCACCGGTCAGGACTCCGAGCTCATCGCCGTGCAGCGGATCATCAAGGGCGACCAGTACATGAGCGTGTACAAGTCGTACCCGCAGGAGGCCAACGCCGCCGCCGAGATGGCCGTCGCCCGGGTCCAGGGACGGACGATCGAGTTCGACGCGCTCACCCGCGACAAGGTCAGCAGCCCCACGAACAAGGACGTCCCGTCCCAGCTCGTGCCCGTGGTGGCCCTCACCAAGGAAAACATCGAGAACACGGTCGTCCAGGACGGCATCTACACCGTCGACAAGATCTGCACGACGGCCTACAAGGCGCTCTGCAGCTCGCTCGGCATCAAGTAGGACGCTCCGCCCGGACGTCTCGGCACCGAGACGGCCGGCGAGCACGGTTCCGGCCCCGCTCGCGGGTGCGCGCCGACGGCGCCCACCCGCGGCCGGGGCCGTTCCCGTACCGGCCCGGCCCGGAAGGCCTCCCAGGAGGGCGCTGCACGGCCTCCCGCCGCGCCGGAGCCCCCCGCCGCCGCCCCGGCGCGCCCCGGCCCCCACGGCGCCCTCTGGGGCCGCACGCCCCCCTTTCGGCATGATCGCCCCGTGCCATCGCCCCGTGCCCACCGCCCCGCCCATCGCCCCGCGGGTGGCGGTCAGGCGGTTTGCGGGTCCGGTGGACTTTCGTCGCGGTGCCCGTTCCCGCGCAACCTCCGGTTCCTTGAGGCCGAGCGTCGTCGGCGGCTGCGGCCGGGGCGGGTGCGCTCGCCGCAAGTCCCCCGGAAGGAAACGGAGTCGGGGATTCGGGCGGAGGGTCTCGGAGCGTGTGCCGGGGCGTGTCCGGGGGGTCGGGCGGCGGCCCTTCAGCTTGTTGCAAGGGGCGCGGCGGAGGTCAGGATTTATGGGGACGAGCAGGGGCGTACGGACGCTCCCCGGCCGCACAGCCTTGTTGCGATGCCGGTCGCGTCCGCGCATAGTTGCGCTGCGGAGGACGCCCTGACGCGGGGCTCACGCCAGGGGTTGGAGCTGGAGCCAGGGGTGGGAGATGGCCGGGCACGGGACGGACAGGCATCCGCACGGCGCTGACCGGCTGTGTGATGCGGGCGACCGGGTGTACTCCCGGGCCGTGCGCCGGGGCCGGGTGCCCCGCGAGGACGCCGAGGCGGTGCCCTGCCTGCTGGAGCTGGCGCTGCTGCACCCCGATCCGGACGACATGGACTGGCTGGTGCCGACCTCGCCCCAGGAGGTCATGACCCGGCTCCTGCGAGGCGTGTACGAGGAAGTCAGCGCGAGCCAGGCGCGAGTGGGCGACGCGGTGTCGGCCTTCGAGTGGTACGCGGGTCTCGGCGGCCGGGTGCGGGCGCCGGCCGAAGGGGTGGCGATCCGGGTCCTGGACGGGCTGCCGCGGATCCACGCCGCCATGGACAAGGCGACCGAGGAATGCACCCGTGAGGTCCTGACGGTGCAGCCGGGCGGCATCCGGCGCGAGGACGAACTCGTCGAGGGGCTGCACCGGGCGCTGGAGATGCGCCGGCGCGGGGTGCGCATGCGCGATCTCTACACCCATGTGGCCCGGCACGGCCAAGGCCTCCTGAACTACATGGAGTTGATGGGCGACGCCGCCGAGGCCCGCACCCTCGACGAGGTGGTGGAGCGGCTCATCCTGTTCGACCGCACGGTCGCCTTCATCCCCGCCAACTCGGACCGCACGATCGCGCTGGAGCTGCGCCACCCCGCGCTGGTGGACTACCTGGGGACGGTCTTCGAACGGCTGTGGCGCCTCGGGATCCCGCTGACCTCGCCCATGCCCTCGACGGGCATCGAGGGCATCACCCACCGGGAGCGGTCCATCGCGGCGCTGCTCGCCGAGGGGCATCAGGACGCGGTCGTCGCGGAGCGGCTGGGCATCAGCGTGCGGACCTGCCGGGCGCACATCGCCCGGCTCTCGGAGACGCTGGGCGCGGCGAGCCGGACGCAGCTGGGCGTGCGGATCGCCCAGGCGGGTCTCGACGGGCCGCAGCGTTCCCCCGAATTCGAGCCGGTCCCCGTCGCGGAGGCCGCGTCGGGAGCGCCCGCCGTCCCCGACCGCGGATCCCCGGCCGGCCGCTGAGAACGGCGGTCCGGGCGAGGCTTCCGGAGCCCGGCCGGGCGTGCCGGACGTTCTGGCGTCAGCGGGGTCACTCGCCTCCCTCGGGCTGGTCCAGGAGTCCCGACTGCGCTATCAGGAAGCCGAGTTGGGCCCGGCTCCCGCTGCCGAGGGCGGAGGCCAGCTTGGCGATGTGGGCGCGGCAGGTACGGACGTTCATGCCCAGGCGGCGGGCGATGGCCTCGTCCACGTGCCCCTCGATGAGCAGTTTGGCGATGGAGCGCTGGACGCCGGTGATGCCGTTGGGCCCGACATCGTTCGGGACGTTCTCGGTGAGGGGGACCGCCCGCTGCCAGAGCTGCTCGAAGACCTTGCTCAGGTACATCACGAGTCCGGGGTGGCGGAGTTCGAGGGCGACCCGCCGGTCGTCGCTGGCCGGGATGAAGGCGACGGTCCGGTCGAAGATGATCAGCCGCTCGATGAGTTCCTCGAGCGTACGCACCTGGATCCGGCCGCCGGATATGCGCTCCACGTAGGCGAGCGTCCCCTGGCTGTGCCGTGCGGTGTGCTGGTACAGCGTGCGGATGCGCACGCCCCGGTCGGTGAGCGGCCTGTCGCGCTCCAGGGCCTGCATCAGGGCGTCGGCGGGCCGGCCGCCGCCCGGCTGGATCGTCAGCATCTCCGTCTGGCACTCGGCGGTGGCCGAATTGAGCGCCGCGTTGATCCGGTCGAATCCCTCCAGGACGGTGATCGCGTGGATACTCGCGGTGCTCTGTGTGCTGATCGCGATGAACGGATCGAAGGAGTCTGTCAGTTCGATCGCGAGCCGCCGGCGTTCCTGGATCTCCCGTTCCAGGGGCTGCAGGCGCTGGGCGAGCGCGACCGACGGCGGGACGGGACGCAGCCACTTCTCGTCGTCGGGGTCGGGATGAAGCAGTGCGAACTCCAAGAGGCAGGGGGCCGTTTCCACTTCGACCCGGGTGATGCGGCCGGAGTGCAACGCACTGGCGTAAAGGCGTGTTCCTTCGTCACACAACGTGGTGACAGCGTGGGGATGTGTCGGTTGTGAGTTGTTTGTGGGCAAATCTCCACCCCCCAGGGTCCTGAACGTGCAGGAACATGATGCATCGCTGCTGTGGCATTGACGTGCCTGAATGAGCCATCGTCTTGTGACGACGGGGGAGAAGATTCCATCAAGTGAGGACGAAGCCGACTATGCGAGCGAGATTGCTTGGTTCAGTGCTTGCCGCAGTCTTCTCTGTCGCTGTGGCGTCCGGCTCCCTGGGAGCCTCGGGTCTTGATGCCGGGGGTGCCCGGACCGGGGCCGGCCCGGACAGCGGTTGGACCAGCGTGAAGGCGACCCCGCCGGACAGCGGCTGGACCTCCGCCGAGGCGGTCCCCGGGGACAGCGGCTGGACCGACATCGAGGCCGCGGCGCTCCCGGGCGACAGCGGCTGGACCAGCGTGAAGGCGACCCCGGCGGACAGTGGCTGGAACGTCGCCGAGGCCTCGGCGCTGGGGGACAGCGGCTGGACGGTCATCTCCGCGAGCGCAGAAGCATGAGCATTCCGCCCGACGACCGCTCCTTCCGCCGAGAGATGGCCACCGCCTACCGGTCCGGCTGGCACTTCATCGACCTGGTCACCGCCATCCCCTACAGCGGCGACTCGCTGATGGTGACCGTCTTCGGAGAGCCCGTCGTCGTCACCCGCGACGACGACGAGGACGTACGGGCCTACCGGTGTCTGCGGCGGCCTCGGGGGGCGCCGCAGCCCGTCCGGTGCGCCATCCGGTACGGAATGATCTTCGTCAACCTCGACCAGCGCGACCACCAGCTCACCGGGCCTGACGTCCCGGACATCGAGACCATCGCAGCCACCCCCCGCAGTGCCTGACGCGATTCCCCCGTCGTAGTAGATCGCGCAGGTACTTCCCCCCGCAGCGGCGTCACCGTGACCTGAACACGGTGACGCCGCTGCAGTTTCCGGGGAAATCTCCGGGTTTCGGCCCGTCCTGGCCTGAGCCGGCAGCGGCCGTGGGATGCCCGCCGGTGGTCTCATCCGCGGCCCATCGCCGCCGTGAGCTCGATCTCGATCGCCACCCGGGACGGGTTCGGCGACGGCACGCGCTCGTAGCGCTCCGTGTGGCGCCGCACCGCCTCCGCGACACGCGCCGGGTCCGTGGAGACCCGTGCCCGCCCCTCCAGCGTCGCCCAGCGCCGGCCGTCCACCTGGCAGACCGCCACGCGGGCCCCGTCCGGCCCGGCCGCCAGTACGTGGGCCGCCTTCCGGCTGGACTTGTCGGTGATGACCCGAGCGAGACCGGCCTCGGGGTCGTATGTAACGCCGACGGGCACCACGTGCGGGCTGCCGTCGGGCCGGAGGGTGGTGAGTGTGCACAGATGGCGCTCGCGCCAGAAGCTCAGGTAGGCGGCGTCGGGCTGCCGCGGGTCCACCGGATAGGAAGCCATGAGGCCTGAATCTACGCCTGGTGGGCGTCTCTTTTCCGGTCCTTGCAGCCTTGAGTGGAATAGACTCAACTTTGTGTACGCTGGATGAGTCAGGGAACCGTCAGGACGCCAGGAGGAGGAGAACGCGAACGTGGACGCCGAGCTGACCAACAGGAGCCGGGACGCGATCAACGCGGCCAGTAACCGGGCCGTGCGGGAGGGGCACCCGGACCTCACCCCCGCCCACCTGCTGCTCGCTCTGCTCGAGGGGCAGGACAACGAGAACATCATCGATCTGCTGGCGGCCGTGGACGCCGATCAGGCCGCGGTCCGCTCCGGTGCCGAGCGCGTGCTCGCCGGTCTGCCCAGCGTGACCGGCTCCACCGTCGCGCCCCCGCAGCCGAACCGTGAGGTGCTCGCGGTCATCGCGGACGCCGCCGAGCGCGCCAAGGAGCTGGGCGACGAGTTCATCTCCACCGAGCACCTGCTCATCGGTATCGCCGCGAAGGGCGGAGCGGTCGCCGACGTACTCTCCCAGCAGGGCGCCGGTGCGAAGAAGCTGCTGGACGCGTTCCAGAAGACACGGGGAGGGCGCCGGGTGACGACCGCGGATCCCGAGGGCCAGTACAAGGCGCTCGAAAAGTTCGGCACGGACTTCACCGCCGCGGCGCGTGAGGGCAGGCTCGACCCCGTCATCGGCCGGGACCACGAGATCCGCCGGGTGGTGCAGGTCCTGTCCCGCCGTACGAAGAACAACCCCGTCCTCATCGGCGAGCCCGGCGTCGGCAAGACCGCCGTCGTCGAGGGGCTCGCGCAGCGGATCGTGAAGGGCGACGTCCCCGAGTCCCTGAAGAACAAGCGGCTCGTCTCGCTCGACCTGGGCGCGATGGTGGCCGGCGCGAAGTACCGGGGCGAGTTCGAGGAGCGCCTGAAGACCGTGCTCGCGGAGATCAAGAACTCCGACGGGCAGATCATCACCTTCATCGACGAGCTGCACACCGTCGTGGGCGCCGGCGCGGGCGGCGACTCCGCGATGGACGCCGGCAACATGCTCAAGCCCATGCTCGCCCGCGGTGAGCTGCGCATGGTCGGCGCCACCACCCTCGACGAGTACCGCGAGCGGATCGAGAAGGACCCGGCGCTGGAGCGGCGCTTCCAGCAGGTGCTGGTCGCCGAGCCGACGGTCGAGGACACCATCGCCATCCTGCGCGGACTCAAGGGACGCTACGAGGCCCACCACAAGGTCCAGATCGCCGACAGCGCGCTGGTCGCCGCGGCCACCCTGTCCGACCGCTACATCACCTCCCGCTTCCTTCCCGACAAGGCCATCGACCTCGTCGACGAGGCGGCCTCACGGCTGCGCATGGAGATCGACTCCTCCCCGGTCGAGATCGACGAGCTCCAGCGGGTCGTCGACCGGCTGAAGATGGAGGAGCTCGCGATCGGCAAGGAGACGGACGCCGCCAGCAGGGAGCGCCTGGACCGGCTGCGCCGCGACCTCGCCGACAAGGAGGAGGAGCTGCGCGGTCTCAACGCCCGCTGGGAGAAGGAGAAGCAGTCCCTCAACCGTGTCGGTGAGCTGAAGGAGAAGCTCGACGAACTGCGCGGCCAGGCCGAACGCGCGCAGCGGGACGGCGACTTCGACACCGCCTCCAAGCTGCTCTACGGCGAGATCCCCACCCTGGAAAGGGACTTGGAGGAAGCCTCGCAGGCCGAGGAGGAGGTCGCCAAGGACACCATGGTGAAGGACGAGGTCGGACCGGACGACATCGCCGACGTCGTCGGCGCCTGGACCGGCATCCCCGCCGGCCGCCTCCTGGAGGGCGAGACGCAGAAGCTGCTGCGCATGGAGGAGGAGCTGGGCCGCCGGCTGATCGGCCAGACCGAGGCCGTGGGGGCGGTGTCCGACGCCGTGCGCCGCACCCGCGCCGGGATCGCCGACCCGGACCGGCCCACCGGCTCCTTCCTCTTCCTCGGCCCGACCGGCGTCGGCAAGACCGAACTCGCCAAGGCCCTCGCCGACTTCCTCTTCGACGACGAGCGGGCGATGATCCGCATCGACATGTCGGAGTACGGCGAGAAGCACAGCGTGGCCCGGCTGGTCGGCGCGCCGCCCGGGTACATCGGCTACGAGGAGGGCGGCCAGCTCACCGAGGCCGTGCGCCGTCGCCCGTACAGCGTGATCCTGCTCGACGAGGTGGAGAAGGCGCACCCCGAGGTCTTCGACATCCTGCTCCAGGTGCTGGACGACGGGCGGCTGACGGACGGTCAGGGGCGGACGGTCGACTTCCGCAACACCATCCTGATCCTCACCTCGAACCTGGGCAGTCAGTTCCTGGGCGGGCAGAGCCTCGCCGATCCGCTGTCCTCCGAGGAGGACAGGAAGGGGCAGGTTCTGGACGTCGTCCGCGCCTCCTTCAAGCCGGAGTTCCTGAACCGGCTGGACGACCTCGTCGTCTTCTCCGCGCTCGACCAGCGGGAGCTGGAGCGCATCGCCCGGCTCCAGATCGACCGCCTGGCCAAGCGGCTCGCCGAGCGCCGGCTCACCCTGGAGGTCACCGACGCGGCGCTGGCCTGGCTCGCCGAGGAGGGCAACGACCCGGCGTACGGAGCGCGCCCGCTGCGGCGCCTCGTCCAGACCGCCATCGGCGACCGGCTGGCCAAGGAGATCCTGGCGGGCGAGGTCACGGACGGCGACACGGTCCGCGTGGACGCCTTCGGCGACGGCCTGATCGTGGGGCCGGCCACGGGTAAGACGCTGTAGCCGGCTCCGGAACCCGGCGGGGGAGGGGGCCCCGGCACACGTGCCGTGGGCCCTCTTCCTTTGCCGGTCCGAGGCCCGTACGTGACCGGATCTTGTCAGCCCCCGGCGGACAGGGCCCGCCAGAGGTTGCCACCCCCCGCCCCGCATGAGAGAGGATGGCAGCATCCGTACGAAGGGAAATACACGGTGAGCATCGACCCGTCCTCGATTCCGAATTTCGGGGGCCAGCCCGAGCCGCAGCCCGGCGGCCCCGCGGGCCCCGTGGTCCCGGATCAGGACCTCGTGAAGCAGCTTCTGGAGCAGATGGAGCTGAAGTACGTCGTCGACGACGAGGGTGACCTCGCGGCGCCGTGGGAGGAATTCCGTACGTACTTCATGTTCCGCGGCGAGGGTGACCAGCAGGTCTTCTCGGTTCGGACGTTCTACGACCGGCCGCACCAGCTCGACGAGAAGCACGCACTCCTCGAGTCGATCGACGACTGGAACCGCCGCACGCTGTGGCCCAAGGTCTACAGCCACACCCACGACGACGGCACCGTCCGCCTGATCGGCGAGGCGCAGATGCTGATCGGCACCGGCGTCAGCCTGGAGCACTTCGTGTCCTCCACGGTCAGCTGGGTGCGCGCCGCCATCGAGTTCGACAAGTGGCTCGTCGAGCAGCTCGGCCTCGAGCAGGAGATCAACGAGGCGGAGAAGCCCGAGGACGACGGCGAAGCCGAAGACGAGTAGGCCCGACCTCGCAGCGGCGCTCCTCCCGCGCGCACCGGCCCCTGGGACAGGTCCCCTCCGGGACAGGTCCTAGAGCGGGGTGTGCGCGATCACGACCAGATACGCGCCGTAGGCGAACGAGAGCCCGGCCAGGGCGCCGACCACCAGGGTCGCGTGCCAGGGGCGGGCTCTCGCCGTTCGCACCAGGGCGCGGGCCAGCGGCAGCAGCAGCGGGAACGCCGGGATCAGGAACCGCGGCTTCGACTCGAAGAATCCCGAGCCGCCCACGGCGATGAGTAGCAGGATGCCGCTGTGGACGAGCAGCGGCAGCGGCGCCCGGTCCGCGATCAGCAGCGTGTACAGGAGCACGGCCGCGGCGACGATCACCATCGTCATGGGGAACACGAACCGGTCCCCGTGGAGCAGCAGGTGCTTGGCGAAACGGAGCGACCCCTCGCCGAGGTCGAAGCGCGAGCCCCACAGCCGCTGCACCTGGAAGTAGCCGCCGAGCCAGTCGCCCTCGCGGTGTCCCACCCACAGCACGTAGCCGGTCCAGCCGGCCGGCGCGAGCGCGGCACCCGTCCACACCCTGTGGGAAACTTTTCCGCGGCTCCGCCAGATCTCCTGCGCCGCCGCCACGAGGACCGCCGCGGCCACCGCGAAGCCGTTCGGCCTGGTCAGCCCCGCGAGCGCGGCCAGCGAGCCGGCCCACAGCCAGCGCCCGTCGAGCACCGCGTACAGCGACCAGGCGGCGAACGCGGTCAGCACGGGCTCGGTGTACGCCATCGACAGCACCACCGAGTGCGGCAGCAGCCCCCACAGCACCACCAGCGCCGTACCGACCGCCCGGCCGTGCAGCCGGGCTCCGATCGCGTACACCCCGCACGCGGCGGCGGCCGCCGCGGCCCAGGAGACCAGCAGCCCCGCCGAGCCCCCGGTCAGCGGTGTCAGCGCGGTGACGGCCCGTACGAGGGCGGGGTAGAGCGGAAAGAACGCGAGGTCGCTGTGGACGACCGTGGGACGGAAGTGGAGCGTCCTGCCGTATCCGTGCGCGGCGATTCCCAGATACCAGGCCGAGTCCCAGGACCGCGCGAGCAGGGCGACCGGGTGCCTGCCGGTGGCCCAGGCCGTCCCGGCGAGCACGAGCAGGCCGGCCAGGCGTGCGGCGGCGAACAGCCCGAGCGCCGTGATCGCGGCGGACGGCAGACTGCGTGCGGCGCGGGACGGGCGGACGGCACGGTCGCCGGGCTCCGGAGGAGCGGGGCGAGCGAGGGTACTCGGGTGGGTCACACCCCGAACTGTGCGTTCCCCACGGGGCATTCGCGAGCGTTGCTCGTCCGTGCGGGTTCCGTTGCGAGGCCTCCGGCGCGCCGCCCGCGCGCGGGATGCGGACGATGCTAGTGCCGCGGGGCGCCGACGGTGCTGAACGGCCCGGCCGGAGGCATCTGCCGGGAGGCTGCTCCGGGACCTTTGCGGGGTTGCTCAGGGGCCGGGCTGTGGGGCCGGGCTGTGGGCCCGCTCCGTGGTGGCGGGGGACGCTGCGACCGGACCTTCCCGGCCAGGGGCATCCGCCGAGAGGTCGCTCCGGGACCTTTGCCGGGTTGCAAGTGGATCACTGTTGCCGCAGAACCGTCCTCAGGTCGGCGATATCGGACGTCGCCCCGCACCCGGGCGACCGCGAGGCCCGCGTCGGCGCGTCAGCGGAGCCAGGGGGCGAGTTCTTGAGCGAACACCGCGTACGCGGGGTCTGTCGGAAGCCAGAGGAGTTTGTGCTGCGATCCGTCCTGCATGCGCAGGGTGAGGCGGTCGGCGGTTATCCCGCGACGGAGATGGGCGGAGGCGATGCCGGCCAACGGGATCACCTTGTTGGTCCGGTGCTCCGCCAGGATCTGCTCGGTGGCACCCGGGGCCACGTCGGCCTCCGGCAACGGTACGACCACCGTGGGCCCCTTACCGTTCGCCACGGTGGCGGTGAACCCGAGCCGTCGGCGGACCAAGGACGACGGGAGCAGCCAGAGCTCCCCATGGATCCAGTCGCCCCACCCGGTCGTGCAGCCCAGCGTCAGCAGTCGCGCCCGTCCGTCCATCGCGCCACCGTAGTTCGTGCGTCCTCCACGCGCCACGACGCGATTCGGGCCTCGCGCGGGATGTTGTCCCGCTTGGCGGCTGTCAATCGGCCAATGCCCTGAGCCGGGAAGCGGCCTTCTCCAGCACACTGGTCCGCTTGCAGAACGCGAACCGTACGAAGGGCGCGCCCGCCTCGCGGTGGTCGTAGAAGACGGCGTTGGGGATGGCCACGACGCCGGCTCGCTCGGGCAGGGCACGGCAGAACGCGAAACCGTCGCTCTCGCCGAGCGGCCGGATGTCGGTGGTGATGAAGTACGTCCCCCGCGGCCGGTAGACCGCGAAGCCCGCGTCGGCGAGGCCCGCCGCCAGCACGTCGCGCTTGCGCAGCATGTCCGCGCGGAAGTCCTCGAAGTACGTGTCCGGCAGCGCGAGCGCCTCGGCGACGGCGTACTGGAACGGCCCCGACGCCACGTACGTCAGGAACTGCTTCGCCGACCGTACGGCGCTGACCAGGGCCGGCGGCGCGGTCACCCAGCCCACCTTCCAGCCGGTGAACGAGAAGGTCTTGCCCGCGCTGCCGATGGTGACCGTCCGCTCGCGCATGCCCGGCAGGGTCGCCAGGGGGATGTGCTCGGCGTCGTCGAAGACGAGGTGTTCGTAGACCTCGTCCGTCACCACGAGCAGATCCCGCTCGACGGCGATCCGCGCGATCTCCGTCAGCTCCGCGCGCGTGAGGACGGTGCCGGTCGGGTTGTGCGGGGTGTTGATCAGCAGCAGCCGGGTCCGCTCGGTGACCGCGTCGCGCAGCTCGTCGAGGTCGAGCCGGAAACGCCGGTGGCCGTCCCCGTCGGCCTCGTCGGGCCGCAGCGTCACGGGCACGCGCGTCCCGCCCGCCATGGCGATCGAGGCCGCGTACGAGTCGTAGTACGGCTCCAGGGCGATCACCTCGTCGCCGGGCTCCAGGAGCGCGAGCAGGGCGGCGGCGATGGCCTCGGTCGCGCCCGCCGTCACCAGGACCTCGGTGTCGGGGTCGTACGACAGGCCGTAGAGGCGCTTCTGGTGCGAGGCGATCGCGGTGCGCAGCTCGGGGACGCCCGGACCCGGCGGGTACTGGTTGCCGCGTCCGTCCCGCAGTGCGCGGACGGCCGCCTCCCGGATCTCCTCGGGACCGTCCGTGTCCGGGAAGCCCTGTCCGAGGTTGATCGAGCCGGTGCTCATCGCCAGGGCGGACATCTCGGCGAAGATCGTCGTCCCGAACTCGGCGAGCCGGCGGTTCAGAAAGGGGCGCGCGCTGGAGGTCATGCCGGCCATCCTGCGCCCAGGCTCCGGTGTTCCTCAACTTCGCGTCCTGAGTGACGAGGCCGGATGTCAGCGGCGGGGACCGGTGTCCGTGCTCGTCGTCGGCCCGCACCGCGGGGAACTCCGCGACCGGGACTGCGCGGACAACCCGCCCTTCGAGCCGTACGTCGACGCGGACGGAAACCGTCACACCTTCCGCAGCTGGTACCTCGAATGGCTTGAGCAACGCGAGAGAGCAGCTCGATGATCAAAGGCTGGTAACCCCGGCCCGTTCCCTACACACAGCGGGATGCCGGGGTGCCTCCGGCCATGCCGTGACCGTCTGCCATGCTGCGCGGGCCAGCATGCGCAGACCGGCCGCGTACGGCCGGGGGAGACGGGACGGACATGACGGAATCCCAGGTGAGCGGGGCCCCGGCCCCGGAGGAGATCCGCTTCCGGCCCAGCGTCTGGCAACGGGTGCTGCCCTTGCTCCCCATGACCATGGCCCTGGGGTTCGACGCCTTCATGCGGGTGGTCAGCCCTGTCCCCAAGCCGGCGTTCGACGTGTGGTTCCATTCCCTGCTGATCGTGTTGGTGTTGACGCTGGCGGTGGCGAGTTCGTTCTTCGGGATCACGTTGAAGCCGTCGGCCGCCCGGGTGCACGGCCTCCGCCGCCGCACCATCCTGTGGGCATCCGTACAGGATGTCCGCGTCGAGCAGGTCATGGGTGGCCGGGTCGTCGCGCTGTACGAGGCCGACGGCCGCCGCACCCGACTCCGGGCACCGTTCACCGGATTCCTCCAACAGGACCGCCGCTTCGAGGAGAAGTTCCACGTCATCGGCCAGTGGTGGCTGGCGCACCGCGGCACCGACTGGGTTCCCGTTCCGCCTCCCGGAAGCGGCACGCCGACCCGGCGTTGACGCTGCGGGTCTCCGCCCGTCCGATGCCCGACAGCCGGGAGCGCTTCCGACGCGCAGGTCAGGGGGCATCCCCACATTTACATGCTCTGGAGTTCCTCAACTCTGCTTTGCGTCGCGCGGCGTGGGGGCATCCCCCTGTCACGCAAGACCGGAACCGAGAAGCACGGCCCACGGGGGGCTGTTTCGGGGGAACGAAAGGAGGGTGACGCCATGCTCATCGGCATCATCCTGGCGGTCGTCCTGCTCGTTGTGATCATGGGGGTCGCCGGCGGGAGCAGGAGGCGAGGGCGCCCTTCCAGGGGTGCGGCCGGGGTCAGGAGGGGACGGCGCTCCGGTGGCAGCGGTAGCAGCTGGTGGGCCGGCGGCGCGGGCGGTGCCGCGTCCTCCTGTTCGTCCGGCGATTCCTCGGGCGGTCACTCCTGCGGAGGCAACTCGTCGTGCGGAGGCTCGTCCTGCGGAGGCGGGTCCTCGTGCGGCGGCGGAGGCGGATGCGGCGGAAGCGGCTGACGGGGCGGCCGCGCTCCTGGCGGGAACCGCAACCGAGTACGAAGGTGCCCGTCGGCCGGTGACTGCCGACGGGCGCGTTCGTGCGCCGGGCGCACGTCGTCGTTGAACAGTTGAGCTGTGGAGCCCTCGGGGGGATGGAAACCCCACGAAGTTGGGTAAAAACGCTGTGGCGGCACCACAGTTCATGATTCCCTCTAAACCACCAAAGCGGCCCTGGTGCATCACCAAGCAGCCCTGGGCCGACAGGCCTCGGAAGTCCATCGGATGGTCGTATCGGACGCGTCCGCCGGATGTCCTTCCGGCCGGGCCGCCCGGGCCGTTCCCCCGGTGCTGACCGGGTGCGCAGGAATCCCACCTCACCTTTGCGTGCTAGCGGAGCCGACCCATGCTCACGACCCTGAAAACCTCGTACACCGACACGCGCGCGGCCGATCTCGCCTGGGCTCTGGGCCGCGAACCGCTGCCGGCACTCGCCACCCTCGATCTCGAACTCGCCGGGGCGAAACTCCAGTTGAGACTTCTCGGCGCGTCCCACCAGGTCCTTCTGGAGGAGAAGCGGGGCAGTTGTTCGGAGACCGTCGCCTGTATCGCGGGCAGCAGCACGCCCCTGCCGCTCGGCGTCGCGAAGAGGTTCGGCGACTGGGAGTACGAGTTCGCGGCCCGTGTCGAGATCATGTCGCCCGGCTCCTTCGCGGGCCGCGCCCAGGAGTTGCTGGCCCTCGTCTCCGACCACCCCCAGGGTCTGGCCGGCGTCTTTCCCGGCAGCCCGCACGCGTTCACGGCGATGCTCGCCCAGCGTCATGAGGGCCAGGTCCACTGGCGTACGTGGCACGCGTACCCGCAGGACGGCCAGTTGGTGGCGACGCGTACGCGAGTCGGCGTACGGAAGGGAGCCCTCAGCGCGTCCGGCGTCTGACGGCGCGGCGCGCGAACGGACACGTGAAGGTGTCCGGCGCGGGGGCGGGGCAGGCCGGTGCGGTGCGGTGCGGTGCGGTGCAGTGCGGTGCGGTGCGGTGCGGTGCGGGCGGGCATAGGGGGTGTGTCCGGCGCCGACCCGGGCTCCGGGAGCGGGGGCGGCCCCGGCGCCGACCCGCGGTTCGGGGACAGGGGCGGCTCGGCGGCGATCCGCGGTTCGGGGGCCGTGTGCCGGGAAGATGCCCAGGTCAACTCCGTACACCAGGAAGAGCAAGGGTTTCCACACGTGTGGGTGACGTGACGTAGTGGCGGCGTGACGTAGCGTTCACGGCGTGATCGAACCGCACGCGCCAGCCCCACCCGGCGCGCCGCCGCCCTGGGGCGTCCAGGGCCAGGCGCGGCTGCCCGTCCGGCCGGGCATCGGCAGGTTCCTGGTCCTGGCGGGAGTGTTCGTCTGCGCGGCCTGCGGACTCGTGTACGAGCTCGAACTGGTCGCCCTCGCCTCGTACTTGATCGGCGACTCGGTCACCCAGGCGTCCGTCGTCCTGTCCGTCATGGTGTTCGCCATGGGTGTCGGTTCCCTCGCGGCGAAGCGGCTGCGCCCGTGCGCCGCGGCCGGGTTCGGCGCCATCGAGGCGGCGCTCGCCCTCGTCGGCGGATTCAGTGCGATGGCGCTGTACGCGGTGTTCGCCTGGACGGGCGGATGGGGCGGCCTGTGGGCGGACGGGCCCCGCTGTCTGCTGGTGGTCTTCTCACTCACCATCGGCCTGCTCATCGGCGCCGAGGTCCCGCTGCTCATGGAGCTGATACAACGCATCCGCCGCCAGGACCCCGGCGGCGCGGTCGCGGACCTGTTCGCGGCGGACTACGTGGGCGCCCTCTTCGGCGGCCTCGCCTTCCCGTTCCTGCTGCTGCCCCAGCTCGGCCAGCTGACGGGCGCGCTGCTGACCGGAGCGGTGAACGTGATCGCCGGCGGCGCCCTCGTCCTCGGGCTGTTCCGGAACGACCTGACCCGCCGGGCACGCTGGACCCTGATCGTGGCCAACGTCGTCGTGCTCGGCCTCCTCGCCTCCGCAGCGATGCTGGTCGGCGACTTCGAACGGGCCGCGCGGCACGCCCTGTACGGGGCGGACGCCCGCGTCGCGCTCCGCACCGGCGTCCAGGAGGCCGTCCTCACCGGAGGCACCCACGGCCGTCCGCTCCGCTTCTTCCTCGACGGCCGACTGCGCTTCAGCGGTCGCGACGAACGCCGCTACCACGAGGCGCTCGTCCACCCCGCGATGAACGGACCGCACGCGCGCGTGCTCATCCTCGGCGGCGGTGACGGCCTCGCCGCCCGCGAGGTGCTGCGCCACCCCGGTGTGCGCCGCGTCGACATCGTCGAACCCGACGCGGACGTGGTCCGGCTCGCACGCCACGACGCCGCGCTGTCCGCCCTCAACCGCCATGCGTACGACGACCCCCGGGTCCACGAGGTGACGGCGGACGCCTTCAGCCGGCTGCGCCACGCGCGGTCGACGTACGACGTCGTCATCTCGGACCTGCCCGACCCGTGCGTCACCGCCGCCACCAAGCTGTACTCGCAGGAGTTCTACGGCCTCGTGCGCCGCGTGCTCGCCCCCGGCGGACGTCTCGTGGTCCACGCGGGGCCGCTGTCCGGCCGGCACCGGGCCTTCTGGACGGTCGACGCGACGATCCGTGCGGCGGGCCTGTTCACCAGGCCCTACCGTGTCGGCGGCCGGGACTCCGGCTTCGCGGCCCGGCCCGGCCGCCACGCCGGTCGGGTCACGGGGCCGGGAGGCGCGGCGGGATCCGTGGGCGACTGGGGTTTCCTCCTCGCCTTCCGCGCGCCCGCGCCCCTGCGGCTGGACTCGTCCTGTCCGCGGCTGCGCACCCTCACCCAGGCGGCCCTGACGGCGGACGCGCGCGCCGCCTCCCGCGGTCGCGACCACCCTTCGCCCCCGCCCTCCACGCTGGTGCATCCGCGGTACACCGACTGAGGGGAGGGCCGGGAATCCCGTGATACGCGGGTGCGGTCCGGTTCGTGCTGGGTAGGCTCGGCTGACATGGAGCATGAGGTGTTCGTTCCGTTTCCGGCCCGGCGGCTGAGAGAGGCGCTGGCCGATCCCGTCCGGGTCGCCCGCGCGG
Source organism: Streptomyces sp. NBC_00659 (assembly GCF_036226925.1). NCBI lineage: Bacteria > Bacillati > Actinomycetota > Actinomycetes > Kitasatosporales > Streptomycetaceae > Streptomyces > Streptomyces sp. NBC_00659. Next base: position 5,172,984 of record NZ_CP109031.1, read on the forward strand.
TCCCCGGTCTCCAGCAGGACGCGTCGGCCGTCACCGACAGCGTGGCGGAGACGGACGGGGGCTCGTCACCCGGCTCCGGGGCCGGGCAGGACGCCGCCGGCGGGTCCGCGGCTGCCGGGCACGGGCGGGACGCGGGGGTCGCGCGGGTCGCCGGGCGGCTGAAGGTGCGCGTCGCCGGCCACACGATCACCTATCGCGGCGCCTTCTGTGTCACCTCCCAGGCCGACGGCTCGTACGCCGTCGAGGGCGACGCCACGGAGGTGCGCGGCGCCGGTGCCGTGAAACTGGCGCTGACCCTGCGGCTTCTCCCCGCCGAGGGCGGTACCACCCTCGCGTTCGGCGGCACGGCCTCCGGCGACGGCCGCCTGGCGGAACTCCCGCGCGACGCGGTGACGTCGACGGGCGCGCGCCTGCTGACCCGCTTCGGCGAAGCCCTGACCACGGACCTCGCGTCACGGCCCGGCTCCGAGCCCGCACACGGAGCCGAGCCCACACACGGAGCCGCCGAGTCCGGTCATCGAGCCGAATCCGAAACCGGTCCGTCAGCCGGAAACGCCCCCGCGGCCGGATCGGAACGCGAACCTGCACCCGAACCTGCACCCGAAGCCGAAGCCGAAGCCGAAGCCGAAACCGAAGCCGGTCCCGAAACCGAAGCTGAACCGGAAGCCGGTCTCGAAGCCGACGCCGAGGGCGAGGCGGTTCCCGGGTTCGAGGCGGACGTGACGTCCTCCTCGTTCGATTCGTCGGGCGAGGACGACGAGTTCGGCGGGGAGGACTTCGTGGCGGAGGCGGAGGCGGAGGCCAGGGGACCGGGGCGGGCGGACGCCATGGCCGAGGCGGCGCACGCGCGGCGGACGATGATCGGGCGGAGCGCGGAGGAGGTCGACCACGCCCCTCCGCGTGGCCGCTACGCCCCCGTCCCGCCCCCGGAGGCCACCGCCGCACGCGACACCCTGCGCTGGGCGGCTCCCGCGGCGGCCCTGGCGCTGGCCTCGGCGATCGCCCTGACCCGGGTGCTGCGTAAGCGTCGTTGAGCCGGTTCCGAGGGCGGGAAGGCGCACAGCGCTCCCGCCCCAGTAGGGTCGGCTCCGTGAGTAACGAAGACATCACGCTGACCGCGGGTGACGCGGAGGTGACCGTGTCGCCGGGTAACGGCGGCCGGATCGGCAGTCTGCGGGTCGGCGGCGTCGAACTGCTGCGGCAGGGAGCGAAGTTCGGGTGCTTCCCGATGGTCCCGTGGTGCGGACGGATCCGTGACGGCAGGTTCCTGGACGGCGCCGCCGTCCGGCAGATGCCGCTCAACTCCCCGCCGCACGCCATCCACGGCACCGCCCGCGACGGTGCCTGGAGGACGGCCCGCGTCACCGCGGACGACGCCGTGATCACGTACGACCTGGTCGAGCCCTGGCCGCACCCCGCCCGTGTCACCCAGGCGTTCACCCTCACGGAGGACAGCCTGGCGATCACCATGGGGGTGGAGACGTACGGGGAGTCGTTTCCGGCCCAGATCGGCTGGCACCCCTGGTTCAACAGGAACCTGGGAGACGGCGGCGAGGACGTCCGCATCGATTTCCGGCCCGCCTGGCAGGAGGAGCGGGGCGACGACCACCTGCCCACCGGCCGCCGCCTCGACCCGAAGCCCGGCCCCTGGGACGACTGCTTCGGCATGCCGGAGGGCGTCGACGTCACGCTCACCTGGCCGGGGCGGCTGGAGCTGAAGGTCGCGAGCCGTGAGCAGTGGGCCGTCGTCTACGACGAGCAGGACGCCGCCGTGTGCGTGGAGCCGCAGACGGGTCCGCCGAACGGGCTCAACACCCACCCCCGGCTGGTCACACCCATCGAACCCCTCGAAGCCGTCACGACCTGGAGCTGGCGGCGGCTCTAAGCTGGCGTCATGAGTGACGTACGCGGCGCGCTGCTGCAGCAGATCAAGGACAAGGCCGTGGTGCACGGCAAGGTGACCCTCTCCTCGGGTCTTGAGGCCGACTACTACGTGGACCTGCGCCGGATCACGCTGGACGGCGAGGCCGCCCCGCTCGTCGGGCAGGTCCTCCTCGACCTCACCGCCGACCTGGACTTCGACGCGGTCGGCGGGCTGACCATGGGCGCCGACCCGGTCGCCGGGGCCATGCTGCACGCCGCCGCCGCGAGCGGGCGCAGGCTCGACGCCTTCGTCGTCCGCAAGGCGGCCAAGGCGCACGGCCTGCAGCGCCGTGTCGAGGGTCCCGAGATCAAGGGCCGGCGTGTCCTCGTGGTCGAGGACACCTCGACGACGGGCGGCTCCCCGCTGGAGGCCGTCCAGGCCGTCCGGGAGGCCGGGGCCGAGGTCGTCGGCGTCGCCACGATCGTCGACCGCGCGACCGGTGCCGCCGAGAAGATCGAGGCCGGCGCCGGTGTTCCGTACCTCTTCGCCTTCTCCAAGGGCGAGTTGGGGCTCGACTGACGAAGCTCCCGCGGGGCCCCGCCGACGGCAGGGTCCCGCATGTCGGATGGGGGTCTGGAGCATCCGGCGATGTCTGGAAAGATGGGGCCGACGATGACGTCGCCCCCCTAGGTCAGGGCCATAAGCACCAGTCCCGTCGTACCGCAGCAGCAGTACGCAGACCCGCACATACAAGGAGCGGACAGATGCCCATCGCAACCCCCGAGGTCTACAACGAGATGCTCGACCGGGCGAAGGCAGGCAAGTTCGCCTACCCGGCCATCAACGTGACCTCGTCCCAGACCCTGCACGCTGCGCTGCGCGGCTTCGCGGAGGCGGAGAGCGACGGCATCATCCAGATCTCCACCGGTGGTGCGGAGTTCCTGGGCGGTCAGCACAAGAAGGACATGGTGACGGGCGCCGTCGCGCTCGCCGAGTTCGCGCACATCGTCGCCGCGAAGTACGACATCACGGTCGCGCTGCACACGGACCACTGTCCCAAGGACAAGCTGGACGGCTACGTCCGTCCGCTGATCGACGTCTCCGCCGCGCGTGTCGCCAAGGGCGAGAACCCGCTGTTCCAGTCCCACATGTGGGACGGCTCCGCCGAGACCCTCGCCGACAACCTGGCCATCGGCCAGGAGCTGCTCGCCAAGGCCGTTGCCGCGAAGATCATCCTCGAGGTCGAGATCACCCCGACCGGTGGCGAGGAGGACGGCGTCAGCCACGAGATCAACGACGAGCTGTACACGACCGTCGACGACGCGCTGCGCACCGCCGAGGCCCTCGGCCTGGGCGACAAGGGCCGCTACCTGCTCGCCGCGTCGTTCGGCAACGTGCACGGTGTGTACAAGCCGGGCAACGTCGTCCTGCGCCCCGAGCTCCTCAAGGACCTCCAGGAGGGTGTCGCCGCCAAGTACGGCAAGGCGAGCCCGTTCGACTTCGTCTTCCACGGCGGCTCCGGCTCCACCGCCGAGGAGATCGCCACCGCGCTGGAGAACGGCGTCGTGAAGATGAACCTCGACACCGACACGCAGTACGCCTTCACCCGTCCGGTCGTGGACCACATGTTCCGCAACTACGACGGTGTCCTGAAGGTCGACGGCGAGGTCGGCACCAAGTCGAAGTACGACCCGCGCACCTGGGGCAAGCTCGCCGAGGCCGGCATGGCCGCGCGTGTGACCGAGGCCTGCGCCGCCCTGCGTTCCACGGGCACCCGCCTCAAGTAGTCACCCGATGGTCCGCCGGTAGGCCCGAGCAGTCCTCCGGTGGTCCGCCGGCAGTCATTCCTGCGCAAGGGCCCGGCACCTCCCACGGTGCCGGGCCCTTCCGTATGCTCCGAGGTATGACTGTGCCGGCGCGGGACGCATCGGACCTGTCGGACGGCAGACCCGCGGTACGGATCGCCTCCCCTGCGGGGAAGTGGATCCTGCTGACGACCGTCCTCGGCTCCAGCATGGCCTTGCTGGACTCGACGGTCGTCAATGTCGCTCTGCCGACCATCGGCCGTGACCTGGACGCGAGCCTCTCCGCCCTCCAGTGGACCGTGAACGGCTACATGCTGTCGCTGGCCGGGCTGATCCTGCTGGGCGGCTCGCTCGGGGACCGTTACGGGCGCCGGAAGATCTTCGTCATCGGCGTGGTGTGGTTCGCCGCCGCCTCGCTGCTGTGCGGGCTCGCGCCGAACGTGGGCGTGCTCATCGCCGCCCGTGTCCTGCAGGGCGTCGGAGGGGCGCTGCTCACCCCCGGCTCGCTGGCGATCATCCAGGCCTCCTTCCACCCGGACGACCGGGCCCGTGCCATCGGCCTGTGGTCGGGCTTCGGGGGTGTCGGGGCGGCCGTCGGGCCGTTCCTCGGCGGCTGGCTGGTGGACGGGCCCGGCTGGCGCTGGGTCTTCCTGCTGAACATCCCCGTCGCGCTGGTCTGCGCCCCGATCGCCCTGCTGCACGTTCCGGAGTCGGCCGGCGGAACCTCCCGCCCGGCGGAGGCCCAGGGCGGGAGAGGCGGGTCGCACCGCGGCTTCGACGTCCTCGGCGCCGTCCTCGGCGCGCTCTCGCTCGCCCTGGTCACCTACGCCCTGATCGAGGCCAGGAGCGGTTCTCCGCTCGTGTGGGTGGCCGCGGTCACGGGCGTGGCGGCGGGGGTGGCCTTCGTGTACGTCGAGAAGCGGCGGCCCGATCCGATGATGCCCCTGGACATCTTCGCCTCGCGTCAGTTCACGGCCGTCAACCTGGTGACCCTCTGCGTGTACGCGGCTTTCGGCGGCTTCTTCTTCCTGACCGCGCTCCAGCTCCAGGTCGTGGCGGGCTACTCGGCGCTCCAGGCCGGCACGGCACTGCTGCCGACCACCGCCTTGATGCTGCTCTTCTCCGCCCGCTCCGGCGAACTGTCCCAGCGCATCGGCCCGCGCATCCCGCTGACGGTCGGGCCGCTGCTGTGCGCGGCGGGCATGCTGCTGATGCTGCGGGTCGGCGAGGACGCGTCGTACGTGACCGACGTGCTGCCCGCGCTGCTGGTGATGGGGCTCGGCATGGTCACGCTGGTCGCGCCGCTGACCGCGACCGTCCTGGCCTCCGTGGACACCGGGCGGGCGGGTCTGGCCAGCGGGATCAACAACGCGGCGGCCCGCGTGGCCGGGCTCCTCGCCGTGGCCGCGCTGCCGCTGCTCACCGGGATGGGAGAGGAGGCGTACCGCTCGGCGGCGGCCTTCGACGCCGCCTTCCGCCGGGCGATGCCGCTGTGCGCGGGTGTGCTGGTGGTCGGCGCGGTACTGGCCTTCACGACCGTACGCCGTCCGCCGCCCGGCTGCCTGCGCCCCGAGTGCCGCAGGCACGGTTCCCTGACGGCGCCCCCGCTGGAGCCGGAGCGCTCCCGGGGCGTCCTCGGCGCCAAGGAGTCCCCGGGCTCGCCGGGATCCCCGGGGCGTTAGGTCTTCCGGCGCCGGTCCGGCTTCGTGATCGCGGCGGTGCCGTCGCGATCGACGTTCACCCCGTTCGGCGTGAACGCGATCGGCGGATACCGATCGCGGTCCGGCCGCGGACGGATCCTTCCCCGGGTGCCATGGGCCACCGTTACCGATCACGGAGAATGCAGCAGACTGGAACCCATGACGATTCACGAGAACCTTCTCGGGGGACCGCCCCCGACCCGTCTCCCCGACGACCCGGAGCCGCGCGAGCTCCTCGCCAACGGCACGGCCCCCGCCGATGTCGCCGCGAAGTACCCCACCTCCTCGCTCGCCTGGGCGCAGCTCGCCGACGACGCGTTCGAGCGGGGCGGCGTCGTCGAGTCGTACGCCTACGCCCGTACCGGCTACCACCGCGGCCTGGACGCGCTGCGCCGCAACGGCTGGAAGGGCCACGGCCCGGTGCCCTGGGAGCACGAGCCGAACCGCGGCTTCCTGCGTGCCCTGCACGCCCTCGCCCGCGCCGCGCAGACGATCGGCGAGCAGGAGGAGTACGAGCGCTGCAGCCAGTTCCTGAAGGACTCCTCGCCGACGGCGGCCCAGACCCTGGGCTAGGACAGACCCCGGGCTAGGACAGACCCCGGGCTAGGGCAGACCCCGGGCTGGGGCAGACCCCGGGCCGGGGCAGACGGTGGGCTAGGACCGGCCCTGGGCAGGGCAGACAGACCCTGGGCCGGGGCAGAGCCTTCACACGAAGCCCCGTCGGCGGGGCTTCGACGCGGGTCCGCCTGGTGTGATCAGGCGGACCTTGCGGTTTCGGGGGACGATTGTGGAGGATGCCCGGTGGGGACCGGGGCCCCCGTGTCGGTAACGGCAGGGGCGGACCGCTACCCGGAGCACAATCAGGAGACAGCGATGTCCCACCAGGCTCAGCCCACGCAGGCTCAGGAGCCCGAGACCCCGCATCTCGACTTCCAGGGCACGACGCCGTACGAGGACTACGTACAGGCGGACGTGCTCACCCACCTCCAGCACACCCTCTCCGACGACCCCGGAGAGATGGTCTTCCTGGTGACGACCCAGGTCATGGAGCTGTGGTTCACGGTCATCGTCCACGAGTGGGAGACCGCGGCCAAGGCACTGCGCGCCGACGACGTCCCCGTCGCGGTGGCCGCGCTGAAGCGGTCCGTACGGGAGCTGGAGGCGCTCAACGCCTCCTGGCGTCCCCTCGGGCAGCTCACCCCCGGGCAGTTCAACGCCTACCGCTCGGCCCTCGGCGAGGGTTCCGGCTTCCAGTCGGCGATGTACCGGCGCATGGAGTTCCTGCTCGGCGAGAAGTCCGCGTCGATGCTCGTCCCGCACCGGGGCGCGACGCGGGTGTACGCCGAGCTGGAGAAGGCGCTGCACGAGCCGAGCCTGTACGACGAGACGCTGCGGCTGCTCGCGCGGCGCGGGCACGCGATCCCGGCCGCCGTGCTGGAGCGTGACGTGTCGCAGCGCTACGAGCCCGTGCCCGAGGTGCAGGCCGCGTGGACGGCCCTGTACTCCGGTGACGACACCGACGAGCTCGCCCGGCTCGGCGAGGCGCTGACCGATGTCGCCGAGCTGGTGTGGCGCTGGCGCAACGACCACCTCGTCGCCACCCGGCGGGCGATGGGCTCGAAGACCGGCACCGGCGGCTCCGCCGGGGTGGCCTGGCTGGAGAAGCGCGCGCAGAAGAACGTGTTCCCCGAGCTGTGGACGGCGAGGTCCTATGTCTGAGCGAGCCCACGTGTCCGAGCTCGCCGCGCGGGCGGCCGAGCTGGACACCGCCGACGGACTCGCCGGGCTGCGCAAGCGGTTCGTGCTCGACGACGTCGTGTACCTGGACGGGAACTCGCTCGGCGCGCTGCCGGCCGAGGTCCCCGGCCGGGTCGAGGACGTCGTCCGCAGGCAGTGGGGCGAACTGCGCATCCGCTCCTGGGAGGAGAGCGGCTGGTGGACCGCGCCCGAGCGGATCGGCGACCGCATCGCCCCGCTGGTCGGCGCGGCGCCCGGACAGATCGTGGTCGGCGACTCGACGAGCGTGAACGTCTTCAAGGCTCTGGTGGGCGCGGTACGGCTGGCGGGCGAGGGGCGCGACGAGATCCTCGTCGACGCGACGACGTTCCCGACGGACGGGTACATCGCGGCTTCGGCGGCCCGTATGACGGGCTGTGAGCTGCGTCCGGTCGACCCCGACGAGGTGCCCTCGGCGCTCGGCCCCCGCACGGCCGCGGTGCTGCTCAACCACGTCGACTACCGCACCGGCCGGTGCTACGACCTCCCGTCCCTCACCTCCGCGATCCACGCGGCGGGCGCGCTCGCCGTCTGGGACCTGTGCCACAGCGCGGGCGCTCTGCCGGTCGGGCTGGACGAGCACGGCGTGGACCTGGCGGTCGGCTGCACCTACAAGTACCTGAACGGCGGCCCGGGTTCGCCCGCGTACCTCTACATCCGCGCCGGTCTCCAGGACCGCTTCGACTCCCCGCTGCCCGGCTGGAACTCGCACACGGAACCCTTCGCCATGAGCTCGTCGTACGAGCCCGCGCCGGGCGCGCTGCGCGGACGGGTCGGCACGCCGGACGTCCTCTCGATGCTGGCTCTGGAAGCGGCGCTCGACGTGTGGGACGGCGTCTCGATCGACAGCGTCCGCGCCAAGTCGCTCGCCCTGACCGACTTCTTCCTGGAGTGCGTCTCGGCGTACGTCCCCGAGGGCCGGGTCGAGTCCGTGACGCCGTCCGCCCACGCGGAACGGGGCAGCCAGGTTGCCCTGCGCTGCGCGGACGCGGGTGCCGTGATGAAGCGCCTGATCGACAAGGGTGTCGTCGGCGACTTCCGCCACCCGGACATTCTCCGCTTCGGCTTCACCCCCCTGTACGTCGGCTTCGCGGACGCGGAGCGGGCGGCGAGGGTCCTGGCGGAGACGCTGAGCTGAGAGTTTCAGCCCCTCCGGCGTTTGAGGAGCGAGGTCCGGGGCGGAGCACCGGGGACACGGGACGGGTAGGGGCGGAGGGGGCGAAATTCCCTCCGCCCCTACCCGTACGCCGGGTACCTGGCCCGCCCGGGGGCCACGGAAAAGGAGAACGTTCCCCTTGACCGAGAGTGACAGCCCGCTGCCGACCCATGTCACCGGCCTGATACCGTCCCCGCAAACGGCCGAATTGTTCCCTCGCCCGCCAAATCCGTTTCACCGCTGAGAGGTTGGAGCATGCAGGACGACGCCGCACCCCGGGATGAGGACGGCGACGACGCCGCCGCGCGCGACGCAGCCGAAGAGGCCTCCGCCTTCTCGCACCCGGAGGTGGCCCCGGACGTCACGACGGCGTACGGCGACCACCCCGACCAGGTGATCGACTTCTACGCCCCGCGCGATCCCGACCCGGAGGTCCCCGCCCCGGTCGTGGTCGTCCTGCACGGCGGCGCCTGGCGCGCTCCGTACGACCGCCGCCACATCACGCCGTTCGCCGACTTCCTGACCCGCCGCGGATTCGCCGTGGCGAACGTCGAGTACCGCCGGGGAGAGGCGCCATCACCCGCTCCGGGCGGGCCCGTGATCCCCGCGCAGGGTGGCCCCACGGATCCCGGGCGGGACGACGCGGCCTCTTCCACGGTCGGCGGCACCGCCACCGGAGGTCCGGTCGCCGGCCGCTGGCCCGACACCTTCGACGACGTGGCGGCCGCCCTCGACGCGCTGCCCGCACTCGTACGCCGGGCACTTCCGCAGGCCGACCCCCTGCGCATGGTGATCACCGGGCACTCCGCGGGCGGTCACCTGGCGCTGTGGGCCGCGGCGCGCCACCTCCTGCCGGCCGACGCGCCCTGGCACACCGACCGCCCCGCACCGCTGCGCGGCGTCGTCGCCCTTGCTCCGATCGCCGACTTCGAGGTCGCGGAGAAACTCGATGTGTGCGGCGGGGCCTCCCGCCAACTCCTCGGCGGGGAAGCCATGTTCGCGGAGCGTCTGCCCTACGCCGACCCGGTGCGACTGCTCCCCACCGGCATCGCCACCACGCTTGTCCAGGGCCGTTCCGACATCGTCGTCCCGCAGGCGGTCGCCGAGTCCTACGCGGACGCCGCGGCCAAGGCCGGCGAGGTGGTGGGTCTCACCCTGCTGGAGGACGTCGGCCACTTCCCGCTGATCGACCCGGCCGCCGACGCCTGTGCCGTGGTGGCGGAGGAGATCGCCCAACTGGCCTGGTAGCCGGGGTCCGGACCCGATGCCGCCGGCCGAAACTTCCACCCCAAGGGCGCCGCCGATCAAGGGAGTTGACCCGCTCTCCCCGAACCCCGGTCATACCCGTAATACCTGAGAGCTACTTCTCGGATGGGGCCTGCAGCGGGACGCGGGCGACGGGTGACGATCCGTAATTTCCCTTCCAGTGAAGCCCGATGAACGGGCGCACGGGGAGGGACGGACACCATGGATTTCCGGGCGAAGCCGATCGTCGGGGGGAACGCGGACACCTCACGACAACGGCCGCGGCGACTGCGCCGGCGGCTGGGCCGCACGCTGCTCGCCGCGCTCGTCACGGCCGCGGTCGTCGTCCCCTTGTCCGGCGCCGCCCGCCCGGAGATCCCCGCGCCGCCACCCGCGGTCCTCGCACCGCTGACGGCGTCGACCCTGGATGCGGCGTACGCGGCGAACCGGGCCGACGCCGCGGAGGCCGCCCGGATGGCCGCGGACCACGGCGACCACACCCGGGCGGCCGCCGACCGCGCGATGGCCGCACCCTCCCGCCGTTTCCTCTCCTTCGACGGCCGGGGTTCCGGCCGGGCCGTCGAGGTCCTCGGCGACCTCGCCCACGCCGACCGCGTGGCCGTCCTGGTCCCGGGCTCGGACACCACGCTGGAGACGTACGGGCGTTTCCGCGCCGGCGCCCTCGCCCTGTACGACCGACTCGGCCCGCGCGGCGCCGTCATCTCCTGGCTCGGGTACGAGACGCCGGGCACGGTGAGCACCACGGTCATCACGCCGGACCGCGCCGAGCAGGCGGCCCCGCTGCTGAGGGCGTTCCTGCACCAACTGCACGGCGTCGTAGGCCGGTCGGCGCACCTCTCCCTGCTCTGCCACTCGTACGGCACGGTGGTCTGCGGCCGCGCCGCCCCGGGCCTGGACGTGAGCGACATCGTCGTCTTCGGCAGTCCGGGCACCGGCGCGTCCTCGGCCGCCGCGCTGCGCACCCCCGCCCGTGTCTGGGCGGCCCGTGGCTCCGCCGACTGGATCGCGTACGTCCCGCACACGAGCGTCGGTCTTTTCGGTGCGACCGTCGGCCTGGGCCCCGACCCGGTGTCCCCGTCCTTCGGCGCACGGGTATTCCGGGCGGGCACCGCCGGCCACAGCGACTACTTCGCCCCGGGCTCGGTGTCCCTGGCCAACCTCACCCGCATCGTCCTCGGCGACACCTCGGAGGTCACCCGTGCATGAACCGACCGGCACGACCGCCCTGACGGGCAGCACCACCCCGACCGGCAGGACCGCCCTGAGCGGTGTGCGGACCGCGATCCACCGCGTCGACCGGGCCACCCCCGCCGAACGGGACCGTTCCGTGGACGCCCTGCGCGCCCTCGCGATCCTGGGTGTGGTCCTGGGCCACTGGCTGGTGACGGCGCTCGTCGCGGACGGCGGCGCGCTGCGGACCGCGAGCCCCTTACAGCACATGCCGTGGCTGACCCCGGTCTCCTGGGTCTTCCAGACGCTCGCAGTGTTCTTCCTGGTGGGCGGTCATGTGGCGACGAAGAGCTACGCGTCGGCGCGGGCGCGCGGCACGACGTACGGGCAGTGGCTGCGCGCCCGGATGGTCCGTCTGCTGAGGCCGTTGGCGGCGGTGCTGACGCTCTGGACGGTGGCGACCGTTTGTCTGCTCGCCTCCGGCGCGGACTTCGGCACGGTGCGCACGCTGGTGAAGCTGGCCCTGTCCCCGCTCTGGTTCCTGGTGGTGTTCGCCGGACTGACCGCGGCGACACCGCTGTTGACCTGTCTCAGCCCGCTGTGGCCGCTGGCCGTCGTTCTCCACGTCGACGTCATCCGTTTCGGCCTCGGCGGCCCGGCATGGCTCGGCTGGGTGAACCTCGCGGCGGGCTGGCTGGTGCCGTACACCCTGGGCGCGGCCTGGACCCGCGGCGAGTTGGAGGGACGGCGCGCGGGATGGGTGCTGTTCGGCGGGGGCGTGTCGGCGACGGTGGTGCTGGTGACGTGGGCCGGCTATCCGGCGTCCATGGTCGGCATACCTGGGGCCGCGGTCTCCAATCTGGACCCGCCGACACTGGCCGCGGTCACGTTCGGCCTGGCCCAGTGCGGACTCGCCCTGCTGCTGCGCGAGCCGCTGCGCCGGGTGATGCGGCGCCCGGCGCTCTGGGCGGGCACGGCCTTCGCCAACCTCTCCGCGATGACGATATTCCTCTGGCACCAGAGTTCCCTGATGGTGGTGACCGCCCTCGGCCTGCTCGCGGGCCGGCTTCCCGGCCTGCACACCACCCCCGACTCCCTGGTCTGGGTGGCCGCGAGGGTCGCCTGGCTGCCCGTCTTCGTGTGCGCCCTCACCTTGTGCTGGTTCGCCTTCAGCGCCCACGAGCGTGGACCCCGCCGCCCCACGGGCCGTCCTTCCCGGGTCGTCCGGGTCCACCGCGTGCGTCGCGGCCCCGGTCCGGCCACGCCCAAGGCGGCACCTCGTGCCTAGGGTTGACGGCGTGACCAGCGAGGAGCACCGCCCCCGGGACGACGAGCCCGCAAGGCTCCCTGACATGCCCTCAACCTCACCCGCACCCACGCCCGAGCCACCCGAGCTCGCCACCGCGCCGACCACGCCCATCGACCACGCCTCCCGCACTCCCCGGACCTCCCGCGGGACGCGCGCCATCCACGCGATCCGCGCCATCCGCGTCCAGAGCCTCGCGCGGACCCTCGCGCAGACCGCTCTCCCCTTCCTGCGCGGGATCCTGGCCGAACTGGCGGTGCCGACGGCCGCGCCCCTGCCGCCGTTGTCCCGGCCCCGTTGGCTGCGCAGACTGCCGCATGCCGTGGTGTGTCTGATCGCCCTCGGAGTCGGGCTGGCGGCCATGGACGAGCTGACCAGCAGCTATCGACTGGGTTTCTCGCTGGGCACGGGGAGCGGCTTCGTGCTGGGTGCGTCGATCGTGTTCGCTCTGTGGCGTCCCGTTCCGGCCTGGTGGCTGTCGCTGGGCACCACCGTGGTGGCCGCCGTCGGTGCCCGCTCGCACACGGAGTGGGACATCCCGATCCCGGGACCGGACTGGCCGTGGAGCACGCCCGCGATGCTGGCACAGGCCTTCGTGCTCTTCCTGCTCGCCCTGCGGGTGCCCACGCGCGTCGCCGTCGGCGCGCTGTCCCTGACCACTCTGACCACGTATGTGCTGGCGGCTCTGGTGGGCGGACCGTCGTACCGTTCCACGGGCATGCTGGGCGAACCGTCCTACCGTTCCACGGGCATGCTGGGCGAACCGTCCTACCGTTCCACGGGCATGCTGGGCGGACCGTCCTACCATTCCACGGGTGTGCTGGCGGTGGTCGTCTTCGTCGCCGTCGTCCTTCTCGGAACGGCGCTGCGCGGCCGCCGCGAGGCCCGCAGCCAACTCGTCGAGCAGGCCTCGCTGACCGAGGAGGAGCGCGCCCGCCGCACGGTTCTGGAGGAGCGCAGCCGTATCGCGCGCGAGCTGCACGACGTGGTGGCCCACCACATGTCGGTGATCTCCATTCAGGCGCAGGTCGCCCCGCACCTGGTGGAGAATCCGACGGACGAGCTGAGGGAGAACCTCCACGGCATCCGGCAGAACGCCCTGGAGGCGCTGACCGAGCTGCGCCGGGTGCTCGGAGTGCTGCGTTCGGAGAATCCGGAGGACCCGTACGGCCTCGGTGCGAGTGCGGGCGTGGCGCCGGACGCCCCGCAGCCCACGCTGGACCGGCTCGACGCCCTGGTCGAGAACACGCGCGCCGCGGGACTGGACGTGACCACGGAGATCGCCGGGGAACAGCTTCCCCTGGCTCCGGGCGTGGAGCTGTCGGCGTACCGGATCATCCAGGAGGCGCTGAGCAACGCCCTGCGCCACGCGCCGGGGTCGGCGGTCAAGGTGGAGCTCTGGCACTTCCCGCGTGGCCTTCAGGTGAGAGTCGTCAACTCACGGCCCGCGTTTCCCGCCCCGCCGTCCCCGGGCGCGGGGCACGGACTGCTCGGTATGCGTGAGCGCGTCGTGATGCTGGGTGGCACTCTCGTGACCTCGGAGACGTCCTGCGGTGGTTTCGCGGTGGCGGCCTTCCTCCCGGGCAACGGCGTCGAGCCCACCGACGACGTCACCCGGACGACGACACCTTGACCGGCCTCCCAGGAGAAGAGACGTCATGACGACCGTGAGCGGCACCATCCGCGTTCTGATCGCCGACGACCAGCAGATGGTCCGCCAGGGATTCACCGTGCTGCTCAACGCGAACCCGGGCATCGAGGTGATCGGCCAGGCGGTCGACGGACTCGACGCGGTCCGCCAGGTCGCCGAACTCGCGCCGGACGTCGTCCTGATGGACATCCGTATGCCCGAACTCGGCGGCATCGAGGCGACCCGCCGCATCACGACGGACACCCCGCACATCAAGGTTCTGGTGCTCACCACGTTCGACCTCGACGAGTACGTCTACGAAGCCCTGCGCGCCGGTGCCTCCGGCTTCCTCCTCAAGGACGCCTCGGCCGATCAACTCGCCGAGGCGGTCCGTGTGGTGGCCGCCGGCGACGCCCTTCTCGCCCCGGGCATCACGCGTCGCCTCATCGCCGAGTTCTCCCGCCTCGACTCCACCCCGCGCGCTCCCCTCAAGCAGCGCGTGGGTGATCTCACCGAACGCGAGACGGAGGTCCTGGCCCATATCGCCCAGGGTCTCTCCAACGCCGAGATCGCCCAACGTCTGGTGGTGGCCGAGCAGACGGTGAAAACCCACGTCGGCCGCATCCTCGTCAAACTGGGCCTGCGCGACCGCACCCAGGCGGCGGTCTTCGCCTACGAATCGGGGCTGGTCCGCCCCACCGGCTACTGATGTCCGTACAGGCCGGCCGAAGACCGGCCGCCACCTCCTCGCGGACCCGGCCCTACCCGTAGTACCTGAGACGGATCCCCAAGGACCCTCCTCGCAGGTGACGACCCCACCCCCCGCCCGGGCCTACCGTTCTGAGCGTGACCGAGACGACCCACACGCAGACGACGTCCCCGCCCCCCGGCGGTGCCGGGGCCAAGCCCCGCAGCCCGGAGTTCCGCCTCGCGGCGGACGCCGTGCGCGGCCTGCGGCAGGACATGTTCCACGACGCCTTCGCCTACCGCCCCCTTCGCCGCATGCGCACGGACGGCCCCATCACCCGCCGCCTCCCCGGGACCCTGCGTGCATACGCGGCCTGGACCCCGCACGCGGCGGTGGTGGCGGCCGGCCTGCTCGCGATGGCCGCGGCCTACAGCGCCGAGACCGGTTTCGGCCCCGGCGGCGGCACGGTCGCACCCCTGCTGTGTGGGTTCCTCGCCCTGCTTCCGGTCCTGGCGACCCTGGTCCGACCGGTCGGCGCCTTCTGGTTCTCGATCGCGGCGGCCCCGGCCGTCGCCATGTTCGGCAGCGCCTGGAGCGACTGGCCGTGGGCGCCCGGCAGCTTCATAGCGCATGTCACGGTGCTGACGGTCGTGGCTCTGCGCTCACGCCCTCGCGTCGCGGCGTGGATGTGGCTGCTGACCGCGGCGTACGGCCTGATCACCGAGACCCTGTTCGGAGAGGGCTACTACAGCGTCAACACGTTCCCGCTGCTCTTCGTCTCCGCACTGGCCCTCCTGGTCGTCACGGTGCTGAACATCCGCAGGGAGGCCGAGCAGGAGGTGACCGCCCACCAGTCGGAGACGGCCCAAGAACGTTCCCGGCGCACGCTGCTCGAAGAGCGCACGACGATCGCCCGCGAGCTGCACGACGTGGTCGCCCACCACATGTCCGTGGTCGCCATCCAGGCGGAGGCGGCGCCCTACCGGGTGGAGAATCCGCCCCCGGAGCTGGAGCAGGCGTTCGTCACGATCCGGGAGAACGCGGTGGCGGCGCTCACCGAACTGCGCCGGGTGCTGGGCGTGGTCAGGGCCGAGGACTACGAGGCTCCGGACGCGCCGCAGCCCACCCTCGCCGACCTGGACGGGCTCCTCGCCAATGTGCGGGACGCGGGTCTGACCGTGGAGAAGGCGGTCACCGGTGCGGTGCGCGAGCTTCCGCAGGGCGTCGAACTGTCGGCGTACCGGATAGTCCAGGAGGCCCTCAGCAACACCCTGCGGCACGCGCCGGGCGCGTCGGCCCGCGTCGAGATCGGCTATGTCCTCGGCGGGCTCGGCCTGCGCATAGTCAACGGCCCCGCGCCGGTGACGACCCTGGAGAAGTCCACGCACGGCGCGGGGCACGGCATCACGGGCATGCGCGAGCGGGTCACGATGCTGGACGGTGAGATGACGACGGGCGCCATGGACGACGGAGGGTATGAGGTGGTGGTGTTCCTGCCGGTGCCGTCTGGGGAGGAGACCGGATGACGGACGGTACGCGTCGCGCGATCCGTGTGCTGATCGCCGACGACCAGATGATGGTCCGCGAGGGCTTCTCCGTACTGCTCGGCGCGATGCCGGACATCGAGGTGGTCGGCGAGGCGGTCAACGGCCGGGAGGCGGTCGACCGGGTCCGTGAGCTGCGCCCGGACGTCGTGCTGATGGACATCCGTATGCCGGAGATGAACGGCATCGACGCGACCCGGGAGATCGTCGCCGCGGACGGTGCCGCGAAGGTGCTGGTGCTGACGACGTTCGATCTCGACGAGTACGTGTACCAGGCACTGCGCGCGGGGGCGTCCGGTTTCCTGCTCAAGGACGCCTCGGCCCGCCAGCTCGCCGACGGGGTGAGGGTCGTGTCGGCCGGGGAGGCGCTGCTCGCCCCCTCGGTCACCAAGCGGCTGATCACGGAGTTCTCCAAGCTCGCGGAGGAGCCCCGGCTGTCGGCGACGGCGCACGGGGCGTACGGGGATCTCACCGACCGGGAGACGGAGGTGCTGGTGCTGATCGCGCAGGGGCTGTCGAACGCGGAGATCGCCGGGCGGCTCGTCGTCGCGGAGTCGACGATCAAGACCCATGTGAGCCGCATCCTGGTGAAACTGGGCCTGCGGGACCGGACGCAGGCCGCGGTATTCGCCTACGAGGCCCGCCTGGTCACCCCCAGATGACGGCGCCGGCGCCCCCGTAACGGGTCGGCCCTGGTCAGCGGGGGGTGGGTCGGGCTAGCGTCCGTTCATGGCAGCTTTGGAGACTTCGCAGGCCTTCGACCCGTGGGACCCGGCGTTCTTGGCGGACCCGTACCCGGCGTACGAGGAGCTGCGTGCGCGGGGCCGGGTGCACTACTACGAGCCGACGAACCAGTGGCTGGTGCCGCACCACGCGGACGTGTCGGCACTGCTGCGGGACCGCCGGCTGGGCCGGACGTATCAGCACCGGTTCACGCACGAGGACTTCGGGCGGACGGCGCCGCCGCCGGAGCAGGAGCCGTTCCACGTGCTCAACGATCACGGGATGCTCGACCTGGAGCCTCCGGATCACACGCGGATCCGGCGGCTGGTGTCGAAGGCGTTCACGCCCCGCACGGTCGAGCGGCTGAAGCCGTATGTGGAGGGGCTGGCGGGTGAGCTGGTCGACCGGCTGGTGGAGGCGGGCGGCGGGGATCTGCTGACCGATGTGGCGGAGCCGCTGCCGGTGTCGGTGATCGCGGAGATGCTGGGCGTCCCGGAGTCCGAACGGGCGCCGTTGCGGCCCTGGTCGGCGGACATCTGCGGGATGTACGAACTGAATCCGTCCGAGGAGGTGGCGCGGAAGGCGGTGCGGGCGTCGGTCGAGTTCACCGAGTACCTGCGGGGCCTGATCGAGGCCCGCCGCAAGGAGCCCGGGGACGATCTGATCTCGGGGCTCATCGCGGCCCACGACGAGGGCGACCGGCTCACCGAGCAGGAGATGATCTCCACCTGCGTGCTGCTGCTGAACGCCGGGCACGAGGCGACGGTCAACTCTACGGTGACGGGCTGGTGGACCCTGTTCCGGCATCCCGGGCAGCTGGAGGCGTTGCGGGCGGACCATTCGCTGATCCCGACGGCGGTGGAGGAGCTGATGCGCTACGACACCCCGCTGCAGCTGTTCGAGCGGTGGGTGCTGGACGACATCGAGATCGACGGTACGACGGTGCCGCGGGGTGCGGAGATCGCGATGCTCTTCGGTTCCGCGAACCGTGACGCCGAGGTGTTCGCGGACCCGGAGACGCTGGACCTGTCCCGGTCGGAGAACCCGCACATCTCCTTCAGCGCGGGTATCCACTACTGCATCGGCGCTCCGCTCGCCCGGCTCGAACTGGCCGCGTCCATGAGCGCGCTCCTGACCAAGGCCCCCGGTCTCCGGCTCACCCAGGAGCCGGTCCGCAAGCCGAACTTCGTGATCCGCGGACTGGAGAGTCTGCCGGTGGAGGTCTGACAACCGTCACCGCTGCCCGTCCGGCGGGCGCGACCGCTCGTCCCGGCAGGTCTCGCGGCCAAGGGCTCGTCAGCGGCCGGGCCGCCTTCCGGCTCGGACGGGCGGCCCGCCTCTCATGTCGCCAGGTCGCGGCGGCGCAGGGACACCAGTCCCGCTGCCGTCAGGGCCGCCGCGATCGTGGTGAGGACGAGGACCGGTGTCCAGGCCATGGTTCCGCCCGGCAGCTTCGGCAGGTGACCGAAGGGGGAGAGGTCCATGACGGCCTGCGGGATCTTCAGTGCGGGCCCGATCCAGCCGAGGAGGAGGGCGAGGCCCGCCGCGGCCCAGGCACCGGGGGCGATCCGGGGGGAGAGGCCGTGGAGCAGGACGGCGAGGCCGCCCAGGGTCCAGACCGCCGGGACCTGGACCAGGCAGGCGCCGAGGATGGCGCCGAGCTCGGCGCCGTAGCCGAGAGCGAGGCCGAGTCCGCCGAGCAGCATGATCAGGACCGTGCCGCCGAAGGCGATGACGAGGTGTCCGCCGGCCCAGCGCAGCCGGCCGACGGCGGCGGCGAGCAGGGGTTCGGCGCGCTGCGAGGTCTCCTCGCCGTGCAGCCGCAGCACGGAGGCGACGATGTAGAGCGCGGCGACCATGCCCAGCATGTTCACCATGGCGGCGAGGAACGCGTCGGTGATCCCGGCCTGCCCGCCCATCCGCTCGATGATCTCGCGGGTCTTGGCGTTGTCGCCGACCAGGTCCGCGGCCCCCTTCGTGATGCCGCCGAACGCGGCGCCCGCCGCGAGGAATCCGAGGCTCCAGCCGAGCACCGCGCCGCGCTGGAGACGCCAGGCCAGTGCCCCGGCCGTGCCGAGGCGTCCGGTCGCGGGTCCCGGCCGGGTGGGCAGGAAGCTCATGCCCACATCGCGCCGCCCGGCGAGCGCGTAGGCCGCGGCGCCCTGGGCGGCGACGGCCGCGGCGAACAGCGGCAGGACCCACCAGCGTTCGTCCGCGAAGGCGCGGACGTTCTCCAGCCAGCCCACTGGTGAGATCCAGGTCAGCGCCGACGAGCCGTCGTCGGTCGCGGAGTCGCCCGCCGCCCTGAGGACGAAGGCGGCGCCGATCAGCCCGCCCGTCAGTCCCTTGGCGAGCCGCGCGCTCTCCGTCAGCTGGGCGACGATCGCGGCCATGGTCGCGAAGACCATCCCGGTCGCGCCGATCGCGAGCCCCAGTGCCAGGGCCCCGGCACCGCCCTGTCCGGCGAGGCCGATGGTGACGAGGAGGGCGAGAACGCCATTGGCGACGAGCGCCGCGAGCAGGGCGGCGGTCAGCGGCGCCCGCCGCCCGACCATCGCGGCGGAGACGATTTCCTGGCGTCCACTCTCTTCCTCGTCCCGGGTGTGCCGTACGACGACGACCAGGCTCATGACGGCGGCGAGGACTCCGGCGTAGGCGCCGATGCGCCAGGCGGTGAGTCCGCCGAGCGAGTCGCTGAACACCGGTCCGTAGGTGGCGCGCAGGGAGCTGTTGGCGAGCATCTGCCGCGCCAGGGAGGCACGTTCGGCCGGGGTGCTGTAGACGGACTTCAGCGAGGCCGGCAGGGAGAGCACCATCAGGGCGATGACGCCGATCCACAGCGGCATCATCACGCGGTCGCGGCGCAGCGCGAAGCGCAGCAGGGTTCCGGTGCCGGCCAGGGGGCGGGAGCCGCCGACGCGTGCGGTGAAGGGGCCGGCGGTCGTGGCGGTCATCGGGCCATCGCCCCTTCCTCGGATCCGTCGGCCCGTACGTCGTCCTGGTAGTGCCGCAGGAACAGCTCCTCCAGGGTCGGCGGGGTCGAGGTCAGGGACCGTACGCCGGAGTCGGTCAGTGACCGCAGGACCGCGTTCAGCTTGTCGCTCTCGACGTGGAACCGGACCCGGCAACGGACGCCGTCCTGCCGGACCCCGGTGTCCTGGACGTCCAGTTCGTGGACTCCGGGCAGGGACGCCAGTCCGTTCGGCGGGCCGGTGAGTTCGGCGGTGACGCTGGTGCGGGTGAGGTGGCGCAGGTCGGCGAGGGAGCCGCTCTCGACGGTCCGGCCCTTGCGGATGATGCTGACGCGGTCGCAGAGCTCCTCGACCTCGCTCAGGATGTGCGAGGACAGCAGGATCGTGCGGCCCCGGTCGCGTTCCTCCCGGACGCACTTCTGGAAGACCTCTTCCATCAGCGGGTCGAGGCCGGAGGTCGGCTCGTCCAGGATGAGCACATCGACGTCGGAGGCGAAGGCGGCGACGAGGGCGACCTTCTGGCGGTTGCCCTTCGAGTAGGTGCGCCCCTTCTTGGTGGGGTCGAGTTCGAAGCGCTCGATCAGTTCGGCACGCCGTGCCGGGTCGAGGCCGCCGGTCCGCCCGCCGCCCGGTCCGCCGCGCCGGGCGCGGCCCCCGTCGTGC
Organism: Streptomyces sp. NBC_00659; assembly: GCF_036226925.1. NCBI lineage: Bacteria > Bacillati > Actinomycetota > Actinomycetes > Kitasatosporales > Streptomycetaceae > Streptomyces > Streptomyces sp. NBC_00659. The sequence continues at coordinate 5,193,247 of NZ_CP109031.1, forward strand.
AGCCGTCCGTAGAGGTCGATGACCTCGCCGCCGGAGAGGTTGCGCCACAGGGTGACGTCGCCGGGGACGTAGGCGACCCTGCGGTGCAGTTCGACGGCGTCCGCCCACGGGTCCATGTCCAGCATCCGGGCCGTGCCCGAGTCGGCGCGCAGCAGGCCGAGCAGGACCCGGATGGTGGTGGACTTCCCGGAGCCGTTGGGGCCGAGGAAGCCGTGCACCTCACCGGCCTCGACCTCCAGGTCCAGTCCGTCCAGTGCGTGCGTCCTGCCGAACGACTTGTGCAGACCGGCGACGCTGATTGCCTTCGTCATGGCCCGAACGTACGCTTCTTTCAGAAATTTGTGAAGTTAAGGAAACGTATAAATCCTGGATACACTCGACGGTGATGCGTGAGCAGGGGAGATGATCGACAGATGGCGGAACCGATCACGGCGGAGCGGGATCCGGAGGCGGTCTCGAAGTTCGTCGAGAGCTTCGCGGCGCAGCTCGTCGAGGCCGGGATGCAGCGGATGCCCGCCCGTGTCTTCGCGGCGCTGCTGGCCTCCGACGCCGGTGCGATGAGCTCCGCCGAACTCGGGGAGCAGCTCCAGGTCAGCCCCGCCGCCGTCTCCGGCGCGGTGCGCTATCTCGCGCAGCAGCACATGGTCTCGCGCGAGCGGGAGCCGGGCTCACGGCGCGAGCGGTACCGCGTGCACAGCAACCAGTGGTACGAGGCGCTGACCAACCGTGACGCGGTGCTCAAGCGCTGGGAACTCGCCCTGCGCGCCGGTGTCGACTCCCTCGGTTCCACGACCCCCGCCGGGCGGCGGCTCTCCGAGACCCTCGCGTTCTTCGAGTTCATCGACGGTGAGATCGCCGCGATGATGGAACGCTGGCGCGCCCACCGCGAGACGCTGTTCGGCGACGCCGGCTGACGAGGGGAACTGCCTCGCTTCAGGGTGCCGCCGGCAGGGTCAGGCCCCAGGCCGACTCCCGTACCGTCCACGTCCGGGTCCGCACCGGGCCGCTCACCACGGAGTCCGCGCCGTAGCGGAAGTCGGCGCCGGAGACGGTGACCTTGTGGCCCAGCAGCCGCAGGGGCGAGGACCCGGCCCCCACGGACACCGCGCGGACCTCGATCTCGGCGCCGGTGCCCGAGCCCCCCGGTGTCACCGACACGGTTTCCACGGGCTGGTCCAGGTCCACCACGCACACCCCGTCGACCTCGATCCGCAGCCGGGAGGACCCCGTCGCCGGCGCGGAGGCGAGCCGGGACGGCCGGGAGGCGATGGTCCGTACCAAGGACTGGCAGGTACGCAGCCACGGACGCGCACCGGCTTCCTCCCCGGGCACTCCCACGGGCACCGGAGCGGACGGCCGGGAGGGCAGCGAGGGGATGCGCAGCGCGCCGAGCACCACACCGTCACTGTCGTCCACGAGCAGGTCGAGCCGCCGTTCGGCCCCGTCGAGGACCGCCCTGGCCGCCGCGACGGTCCCCATCGGCACCCCGAGCGAACGGGACAGCGACAGCGCACCGCCCACGGGCACGAAGGACAGCGCGCACGCGGCCAGTTCCCGCCGCCGGTGCAGCAGGGACACCGCCCGCAGCAGGGCGCCGTCGTCACCGATGACGACGGGTCGGCGCCCACCCCGGCGGAGCAGTGCCCGAGCGAATTCCTCGGGCCCTTCCGGGAGGCACACCTTCGTCGCCGCACCCGCGCTGAGCACGTCTTTCGCGATCCGGACGGACTCGCCGTCCGTCCGTCGGGCGACCGGGTCGATGACCACCAGGAGCTGGTCGGAAGCCGCCACCTCGGTCCTGCCTCGCTTCCTCGGGTAGCATCTTTCTGCAAGAGCCCCTTGCGCCTTTGCGCCAGGGGCTTCGTCTATTCCGGGGCATCCGGTCCGACGGTCGCGGCCAATGGTGGTCGCCGGTGTACGCAGCCACGAACGGCCACGTACGTCCCCGACCTTGGACATGCCCCGCCCGGAAGGGGTGTACGCCTGTGCCCGCACTTGTGCTGCTCGGTGCTCAGTGGGGTGACGAAGGCAAGGGAAAGGCCACCGATCTGCTCGGTGGATCCGTGGACTATGTGGTGCGCTATCAGGGCGGCAACAACGCCGGCCATACGGTAGTCGTTGGCGACCAGAAATACGCTCTCCACCTCCTCCCTTCCGGAATCCTCACGCCGGAGTGCACTCCGGTGATCGGCAACGGAGTCGTCGTCGACCCGTCCGTCCTGTTCTCCGAGCTGAACGGACTGAACGAGCGCGGCGTCGACACCTCCAAGCTGCTGATCAGCGGAAACGCTCACATCATCACGCCTTACAACGTCACTGTCGACAAGGTGACGGAACGCTTCCTCGGCAAGCGGAAGATCGGCACCACCGGGCGCGGAATCGGCCCGACCTACGCGGACAAGATCAACCGTGTGGGCATCCGCGTCCAGGACCTCTACGACGAGTCGATCCTCGTCCAGAAGGTCGAGGCGGCGCTGGAGGTCAAGAACCAGCTGCTCACCAAGCTCTACAACCGCCGCGCCATCGAGGCGAGCCAGGTCGTCGAGGAGCTGCTGGGCTACGCGGACCGGCTCAAGCCGTACGTCGCGGACACCGTCCTGATCCTCAACCAGGCGCTGGAGCAGGACAAGGTCGTGCTCTTCGAGGGCGGCCAGGGCACGCTCCTGGACATCGACCACGGCACGTATCCGTTCGTGACGTCGTCGAACCCGACCGCGGGCGGCGCCTGCACGGGTGCCGGCGTCGGCCCGACCAAGATCAGCCGGGTCATCGGCATCCTCAAGGCGTACACGACCCGGGTCGGCTCGGGTCCGTTCCCGACCGAGCTCTTCGACGCGGACGGCGAGGCGCTGCGGCGCATCGGCCACGAGCGCGGTGTGACGACCGGCCGTGACCGGCGCTGCGGCTGGTTCGACGCGGTCATCGCCCGCTACGCGACCCGCGTGAACGGTCTGACCGACTTCTTCCTCACCAAGCTGGACGTCCTGACTGGCTGGGAGGAGATCCCGGTCTGTGTGGCGTACGAGATCGACGGCAAGCGCGTCGAGGAACTCCCGTACTCCCAGACCGACTTCCATCACGCGAAGCCGATCTACGAGACCCTCCCCGGCTGGTCGGAGGACATCACCAAGGCGAAGACCTTCGCGGATCTCCCGAAGAACGCGCAGGACTACGTGAAGGCGCTGGAGGAGATGTCGGGCGCCCCGATCTCCGCGATCGGCGTCGGACCGGGCCGCACCGAGACGATCGAGATCAACTCGTTCATCTAGCGCGGAGCGCCATACCCGGCGTATCCGCGGCGGTGTCCGAACCGGGCCCGCCGCGGTGTCCGAAGCGGTTGTTCCACGAGTGCGCCCCCGGCCGACATCCGGGGGCGTACCCGTACCCGGGGAGCCGGCCTCAGCGTGAGGTCAGTCTCCACAGGTGGTCGGCGGTGCCGTTGTCGTCCCACTGGAGGACCTGGGCGCCGGTGGAGGTGCTCATGCCGTTCACGCCGAGCAGCAGACCGCTGTTGTAGTTGGCGATCTTGTAGTAGCCGTCACCGGCCGGGATCAGCTGCCACAGGTGGTCGGCGGTGCCGTTGTCCGCCCAGATCAGCGCGGTTCCGCCGGCCGCCGTGCTCGCGTTCGTGATGCCGAGCAGCAGACCGCTCGCCTTGTTGGTGATCTTGTAGAGGCCGGATCCGGCGGAGGAGAGAGTCCACGACTGGCCGGCGCCGGTGGAGGACGTGGCCTGGACGACCGCGGTGCCCTGGGCCGTGCCCGCGCTCTGGGTGTCCAGGGCGAGGGCGCTGTTCCTGTTGGTGATCTGGTAGGTCCCGGCCTGCGAGGTGGAGCTGCCGCTGGGCGTGATCACCAGGTGGTAGCCGTCCGAGGCGTTCATGGCCACGGGCACGGTGACGGATCCGTTCGAGACCGTGTAGTCGGCCTCCGAGATCGTGTACGGGGCTGATACGGCCGTGGTGCGGCCCCTGGACGGGGTGTACTCCAGCTTGGCGTGCACCGTGCCGCCGAAGGCGGACAGCGAGCTGAGGCCCTTGACCGTGACGGCCGTCGAGCCCGTGCCGCCGCCGAAGACGACGCTGATCTGCCGGCCGTCCCCGGTGCGGGACGCGGCCCCGTCGATGCCCGTCTGGGCCGGGGGCGTGGTGGGGACCATGCTGCCCGACATGTCGCCGTACCACTTGTACAGCCAGTAGGAGCCGTTGGGCGATCCGCCGGTGTCGGTGAGGGTGTCGCCGAGGGTGCCGTAGTGGTTCCAGAAGGCGAGCTCGGCGTCCCGGACACCCGTCCGCTCGAACTTGGCGACGTAGCCGACGAGTGAACCCGGTATGCCCATCTCGGCCGGCGTGCCGTACTCCTCGATGGAGATCGGCCGCGCGCTGATGCCGAGGCCGCTCTCCAGGGAGCGGTACGCCGCGACGTGCGCCGCGATGTCCTGGGAGCCCTGGAGTTCGTGCCAGGCGATGACGTCGGGAACGGTGCCGGCGGCCTTGGCGGCGGTGAGGAACGTGCTCATCCAGCTCTGGTTCCACGCCGAGTGGCTGGGCCCCTGGATCGGCGTGGTGGTGTCCTTGGCGCGGACCTCCTTGTAGGTGCGCGTCCAGCCGGCCTCGAACGTACCGGCGTTCGTGGTGTCCCAGGTCCAGTCGGGTTCGTTCCACAGCTCGTAGGCGCGGATGTTGGTGGCCGAGGAAGACTTGACCGACGCGATCTGGGTGTCCACGGCGGACAGCCAGTTGCTCCAGCTCACCCACTTGTAGGGGAAGTTCGGGTACCAGTCGGGCATGCGGACGACGACCCCGGCGCCGGCCCGCGCCGCCTTTGAGGCCACCTTCAGCGCGTCTCCCCCGGGCGCGGGTTCGCCGTTGGGGAGCTGGGAACCACCCGGTGCCATCTGCACGAAGGTGTTCGGCTTGAGCGGGGTGACCAGGCTGTCGGCCGGGGTGCTCGCGTCGGCGAGGCCGTACAGACTGCCGCTGGCCGCATGGGTCACGGAGCGGAGGGTCTGGTCGGCGTTGACGACCAGGGTCGTGGCCGTGGTGGGGGCGGCCTGGGCGGGGGGTGCGGCGAGCAGGGCGGTGGTGGCCAGGGCGACGGCGCCCAGGGTGGCCAGGGCACGGGCGCGGTGGTGTCCGGCGGTCGAGGGCGGTACGGCGGTCGGAAGCGGTGCGGCGGTGGGGGTGGCTGTCGGGGTGATGCGTAACGTCCGGGTCGTGCGGCCTGAGCGGCTCGTGCGGCTCATGGTGGAGCCTCCTGGAGGTGGGAGCGGGGAACGCCTGCTCAGTCCTTCACGGCGCCCGCGGTCACACCCGCGGCCACATAGCGTTGCGCGAGGACGAGCAGGACAGTGGCGGGGACGGACGCGACGACGGCGGTGGCCATGATCGCGTTCCATTCCTGGTTGTTGTTGCCGATGTAGTGGTAGATGCCGAGGGTGATGGGGCGCATGTCGCCGCCGCCGTCGAGGGTGTTGGCGAAGACGAAGTCGGACCAGGCCCACAGGAAGGCGAAGAGCGAGACCGTGACGATCGCGTTGCGGCTCACCGGCAGGACGACGGAGCGGAAGATCCGCCAGGTGCCCGCGCCGTCGATCCGGGCCGCGGAGACGAGTTCGCCGGGGATGCCCGACATGAAGGCGGCGAAGATCATGACGCCGAAGGGCACGGAGATGGTGGAGTCCGCGACGATCAGGCCCCACCAGGAGTCGATCAGTCCGAGGTCGAGGAAGAACCCGTAGAAGCCCATGGCCATGACGATCCCCGGGATCATCTGGGCGACCAGGAGGGCGAGTCCGAGCGGGCCCGCGCCGGGCGGGCGCAGCCGGGCGAGGGAGTAGCCCGCCGGTGCGGCGAGTGCCAGCGTGAGGACGACCGTGCCGAGGCCGATGAGCAGGCTGGTGCCCAGGTAGGGCAACTGGTCGTTCAGGACGGCCCGGTAGCCCTCGAAGGTGGGGTGCAGCGGGAACAGGTCGGGCGGGCTCTTGCGCATGTCGCGCTGCGGGGTGAGGGACACGTTCAGCATCCAGTACACCGGGAAGAGCATGAGAGCGGTGAGGGCGACGCCGATCACGGTGTGACGGCGGCCGGTCGTACGGGACTTCATGCTTCCTGCCTCCTCTGGACGCGGATGTGCAGCAGCCCGAAGGCGAGGGCGATGACGATCAGGATGTTGCCGACGGCGGCGCCGGGGCCGAACTTGGGCAGCAGGGTGCCGAATCCGAGCTGGTAGGACCAGGTGGCCAGGGTGGACGAGGAGTCGCCGGGGCCGCCTTTCGTCATGATCCAGATCAGGTCGAAGACCTTGAGGGTGTAGACGAGACCGAGCAGCAGGGTGATCGCCGAGACCGGGCGCAGCAGCGGGAACGTGATGCGGCGGAACTGCTGCCACGTGCCCGCTCCGTCCAGGGCGGCGGCCTCGTACAGCTCGGCGGGGATGTTCTGGAGGCCGCTGTACAGGATGACCAGGTTGAAGGGGACGCCGATCCAGATGTTGGCGACGATGACCGAGGTCAGCGCCCAGTGCGGTGAGGTGAGCCAGCCGACGGGGTCGACGCCGATCAGGTGCAGGGCGTAATTCACCACGCCGGACTCGCTGTTGAACATCCAGGACCAGGTCGACGCCGACACGATCAGCGGCAGCAGCCAGGGGATCAGGAACAGGGCCCGCAGGGTGGGGGCCAGCGGGAAACGGCGGTCGAAGAAGACGGCGAGGGCGAGTCCGGCGGCGTACTGGACGGCGATGGAGGCGAAGGTGAAGATCATCGTGTGCCGCATCGCCGGGGCGAAGGACGGGTCGTCCAGGACCGTGCGGAAGTTGTCCCAGCCGGTGAAGGGGGCGTCGCCCGCGACGAAGGACCTGACCGTGTAGTCGCGCAGGCTCAGGTCGAGGTTGCGGTAGAGGGGATAGGCGTAGAAGGCGGCGAGGTACGCGGCCAGCGGCGCGAGGAAGGCCAGCGCCGTCAGCCGGCTCCGGCGATCGTGGGTGAGCATGCGGTGGCCTCTGCGGTTTCCGGGTGCGGTGTCGGTCCGGTGGGTGGGTCGGGGCCGTGCCGGTACATCAGCCCGTCGCCGTTGGATGAGGCGTGGCCGTCGGTGGCGACGGGCATCGATGTACCGGCACGGCCCCTCCCGTGCACGGCCGACTGCGGGTGCATCGTGGTGGCCGGTCCGGATTTCAGCCCCGGCCGGGGAAGTTTCAGCCCCTCCGGCGCTTGAGGAGCGGGGTCCGGGGCGGAGCCCCGGGGATGATGGGGGTCCCCCCTGGTCGAGCGAAGCCGAGACCTTGGGGGAGGGTAGGGGCGGAGGGGGCGAGAAAACGTCTGCTAGCCCTTGGACGCGGAGGTCTGGGCGTCGGACAGGGCGGAGGCGGGGGCCTTGGCGCCGGAGAGGGCCGCTTGGACGGCAGTCCACATCTGCTCGGAGATGGTGGGGTACTTGGTGCCCAGGCCGCCGCTCGTGCGGCCCCGCGCCGACGCCACCGCCTCCACCCACGGCCCGAGCTTCGCGTTCGCCTTGACCTGCTGGGCCTGCACCGCGGAGGTGGGCGCCACATAGGTCAGCGTCGTGTCGCTCGCCAGGAGGTTCTCGGCGCTGGTCAGACAGGTGACGATCTTCTTGGTGGTGTCGTAGCGGCCGGTGTCCTTCTGCACGGGAACGGTGACGAACTCCCCGCCGGTGGGGACCGGCGCCGAACCGCCGTTCTGCGCAGGGATGTTGACCACTCCGTACGGGAATCCGGCCTCCTCCGCGTTGGCGAGCTGCCAGGTGCCGTTCTCGCCGAAGGCGTACTCCCCGGTGGCGAACTCCTGCCAGCTGGTGGTCTGGGTGTTGTTCAGTACGTCCTTGGGGGCGTAGCCCGCGTCGACCCACTGTTTCCACAGGGTGAGGGCGGCCACGCCCTTGGCGGAGTCGAGCCGGGTGAGGTCCGCGCCGGCTCCCCAGAACCAGGGCAGGAACTGGAAGCTGCCCTCCTCGGTGTTGATCGCCGAGAAGGTGATGCCCTTCTTGCCCGCCGCCTTGATCTTCTTGAGGGCCGCCGTCAGGGACGCCCAGTCCTTGATGCCGGCCGGGTCCACGTGCGCGGCGGAGAGAACGTCTTTGTTGTAGTAGAGGGCGAGGGTGTTGGCGCCGATGGGGACGCCGTAGGCCGCGTCGTCGAGGGTGCCCGCGCCGATGATGTTCTTCTGGATCGAGGCCGTGTCGAGGCCGAGGTCGCTGGTCCTGGTGAGGATGCCCGCCTCCACGAGGGTGGAGACGACCGGGTTGTCGACCAGCATCACGTCGGGCGCGTTGCCCTGCTGGGCGGCGAGCAGCGCCTTGTTGCCCAGGTCCGTGGTGTCGTACGCGGTGCGCTTGATCTTGACCCCGGCGTCGGTGCCGCAGGCGGTGACGCGCTTGCCCCAGTCGGACGAGGCGTCGAACTGCGGGTACGGGTCCCAGAAGGTGTACGTCGAGGACGTACCGGACGAGGAGGAGCCGGAGCCGCCGCCGCACGCGGTGACGGTGGCGAGGGCACAGGCGGTGGCTATGGCTGCGGTCAGGGTGCGGCGGGTGCTTCTCACGGGGTGACCTCGTTGTCGGGAGACGGGGAGAGAGACGTGCGAGGGTGCGCGGATCAGGACGTGGGCAGCCAGACGCGCATCGCGCCGTCCTCGCGGTTGGCCCAGGCGTAGTAGGGGATCGCGGTGAGCTCGACCGGGTCGCCGGCCGGGGCCGCCGTGTGACCGGCGGGGCGGTAGGGCCACCAGGAGCCGTCGTCGGGGAGCTCGCGGCGGTGTCCGGCGGCCAGCACGGTGGTGACGCCGCCGAGCAGTTCGGGGCGCTGCTTGACGGCGAGCGGGCGGGCGGTGTCGAGGACGATGTCGTCGAGGCCGCCGCCCGGGTGGTCGGCCTGCTCCAGGCAGTACACGAGCGGGCCGCGTTCGATCGCCGCGCAGCCGCGTACGGCGTCCACGCGCGGGTCGGCGGCGGTGAGCCGGGCGTCCAGGGCGAGTTCGAGGATCACCCGGTCGCCGGGGGTCCAGATCCGCTCCAGGCGCAGCCAGCCGTCCCGGACGGGCGCGTTCGTGCCGTCGTAGGTCCGCTCGCCGTCGTGGACGCGGAAGGAGCCGCACCACTGGGGGATGCGGAGCGAGAGGGTCCAGGGGGTCTCGGGCGTCTCCTCGACGGTGAGGGCGATCGTGCCGTGCCAGGGGTAGTCGGTCTCGGCGTGTACGGCGACGGGGGTGCCGGCCAGGTCCGCGCGGTACTCGCCGGTGACGTACTGGTGGATCTGGAGACCGTCCGGGCCGGTGGAGGCGAGGTAGTGCTCCAGGGAGGCCAGCAGCCGCATGACGTTGGGCGGGCAGCAGGCGCAGCGGAACCAGCGGGTGCGGCGGGCCGACTGGTCGCCGCCGGGGTCGGTGTGGCCGTCGCGGACCTGGAGCGGGTTGACGTACAGCCAGCGCTCGCCGTCCAGGGAGACCCCGGCCAGGAAGCCGTTGTAGAGGGTCCGTTCGATCAGGTCGGCGTAGCGGGCCTCGCCGGTGAGCAGGGCCATGCGCCAGCTCCACTGGATGGAGGCGATGGCGGCGCAGGTCTCGCAGTAGGCGCGCTCGTTGGGGAGTTCATAGGGGTCGCCGAAGTCTTCCTCGTCGTGGTGGGCGCCGAGCCCGCCGGTGAGGTGGGTCTTCGTCGCAGCCATGGCCTGCCACAACCGCTCGGTGGCCGCGCGGAGTTCGGCATCGGCGGTCTCGGACGCCAGGTCCGCCGCCGCGGCCAGCAGATACAACTGCCGTACGGCGTGGCCCTCCACGGTGGTCGCCTCGCGCACCGGGACCCGGTCCTGGCAGTAGGCCTCGCCGCCGAGCAGGCCGTGGCCGTGCCGGTCGACGAAGTAGCCGGCCAGGTCGAGGTAGCGGCGTTCGCCGGTCTCCCGGTAGAGCTCGACCAGGGCGGTCTCGATCTCGGGGTGGCCGTCGATGCCGTCCAAGGGTTTCCCGCTGTCGGGGAGGCCGAACACCGTGTCGATGTGGTCGGCGAAACGGCGGGCCACGTCGAGGAGTTCGGGGCGCCCGGTGGTGCGGTGGTGGGCCACGGCCGCCTGGATGAGGTGGCCGGCGCAGTACAGCTCGTGGCCCCAGCGCAGATCCTGGTAGCGCTCGCCGTTCCCGCGCAGCTGGAACCACGTGTTGAGATAGCCGTCGGGCTGCTGGGCCGCGGCGACCAGGGCGATGATCCGGTCCACCTCGGCGGCGAGGGCGCCCGTGGGTTCCCCGGCCAGCCGCCAGGCGGCGGCCTCCAGCCACTTGTAGACGTCGGTGTCGAGGAACGGGTACGCGCCCTGGAACACTCCCTCGGCCGTGCCCGCCGCCAGCCGCAGGTTGTGCAGGTTGCCCGCCGACTCCAGCAGGTCCGGGCCCTGGGGGACGGAGGTGCGCGCGTTGACCTCACGGCGGGTGTGCCAGAAGCCGCCGCCGATGGTGGCGGGCGCAGGGCGCAGCGCGCCACGGGCACCGGGAGTGGGGTGGACGGGTCCCGTGCCGGGGCGGGCGGAGCGTGTGCGGGGCATGGTTCTCCGGTTCTCGTCGGAACGCGTTCGACGGGTCGTGACGTGTTCGAGGACGGGCACGGCAGGGCGCCCGGGTACGGGCAGGGGCGCGGCCGACTGCTCGGCCACGGGCGGCAGGGTGCTCGGGCAGGAGCCCGGTCGGCTGCTCGGGAACTCGTTTGAGCAACCGTTTTCCTGCCCGAAAGTAGAGGGGAGGCGGCGGGAGGGGTCAAGGGTCGCGGCGCAATATTTTCTCTGCCGCTCCGACTCTGGCCCGGATCCCTGGCCGCTGGCACGATGGGGTAGCCAATGTCGTCGACGAGGGCCGGTGCCGTCCTGGTCGACGCGAAGGAAAAGGATTTCCCGTGACTTCTGCTCCGCGTTCGTCCTTCGCCGGCCGGGCCAAGCTCGCCGACGTCGCCGCCCTCGCGGGGGTCAGTGTGGGCACGGCGTCGAAGGCGCTGAACGGCGGCGGGCGGATGCGGCCCGAGACCCGCCGGCGGGTTCTCGACGCCGTCGACTCGCTCGGCTTCCGGCCCAACCAGCACGCGCGGAACCTGCACACCGGCCGGAGCTGGACGGTCGGACTGATGACGACGGACGGCATCGGCCGCTTCTCCACCCCCGTGCTGCTCGGCGCCGAGGACGCGCTCGGCGCCGGGAAGATCTCCGTGCTGCTGTGCGACACCCGGGGCGACTCGATCCGTGAGCAGCACCATCTGCGCAACCTGATGGACCGCAGGGTGGACGGCATCATCGTCACCGGCCGCCGCACGGACCCGCGCCCGCCGCTCACCGGCGTCGACCCGATCCCCATCGTCTACGCGCTCTCCCCGTCCACCGACCCGGCCGACACCTCCGTCGTCTCCGACGACCGGGGCGGTGCCCGGCTCGCGGTGGAACACCTGCTGGCGGCGGGCCGCACCCGGATCGCGCACGTCACCGGCCCGGAGCACCACGCCGCCGCCCGCGACCGCGCCCGGCACGCGGCCGAGCACCTCGGACGTTCCTCGCTGAGGCTTGCCACCGGACGCGTCCACTTCGGCGAGTGGAGCGAGGCATGGGGGCGCCGGGCCGCCGACGCGGTGCTGCGCACGGCCCCGGACACCGACGCCTTCTTCTGCGGCAACGACCAGATCGCCCGGGGTGTCGCCGACGCGCTCCGCGAGCGGGGTGTGGACGTTCCCGGTGACATCGCCGTCGTCGGCTACGACAACTGGGACACCATGGCGCTGGCCTGCCGTCCGCCGCTGACCACCATCGACATGGACCTCGCCGAGATCGGCCGGATCGCCGCGCTGCGCCTCCTGGAAGCCATCGACGCCGACGCCGAGGCCCGCACCGATGCCGAGACCCGCACCGACGCCGAGACCCGCACTGGCACCGAGGTCGGCACCGAGCCCGGTACCGAGGACGATGCCGGGGACGGCGAGGGGCCGGGGCGCGGGGGCGTCCACACGGTTCCCTGCCGACTTGTGGTGCGCGAGTCGAGCTGACGGGTCGGGCCTCCGCTTCCGGTCCGGTCCGGCCCGCTCGGCGCGCCCGTCCCACGAGCGAGTGCCCGTCCCACGAGCGACGCGGCTTGGGTCTCACTGGAGAGGGTGACGTCCGGGCCGCCGCCGTGAGCACGCCGTCGGCGGGGGGAATGGCCTGAAAGCGCACGTTCAGGTGCTTCTGCGTGCGTCGGCCGACGGACAAGGAGAGTGCGATGCGCGTGATGCTCAGGGCGACCATGGACACGGAGAAGGCCAACGAACTCATCCGGAGCGGAAAACTTCCGCAGCTGATGCGGGAAACGATGGAGCGCCTCAAGCCGGAGGCGACCTACTTCACCACCCACGAGGGCAGCCGGGCCTGTTACATGGTCTTCGACCTTCAGGACAGCAGTCGGATTCCGGTGATCGCGGAGCCGTTCTTCATGGAACTCGGCGCCCGGATCGACCTCTCCCCCGTCATGAACGCCGAGGACCTCCACAAGGGCCTGTCCCAGCTGGGCTGACGACCGGCCGGGCGGACTCCGTCCCCGCCGGTGCGGGGCCACGCGGGCACGCGGCCGGGCCCCGCACCGTGGGACGGCCGGATCAGCTGAAGACGATCATGGAGCCCTGGGCGAGACTCCGGGTCGCGGCGGCGTGCAGGCCCAGCCAGACGTGACGCTCACGGGCGAAGGGGCTGGAGTCGTAGGGGGCCGGAGCGGCGGGTTCCTCCAGCTCCGTCGGGGCGCTCGGGGGCTGTGGTGGCGCCGGCGGATTCGCCGGGTCGATGCCGATCGAGGGGGCCACGAACTCGAGTTCGCGCAGGAGGACCTGGGACGAGCCCAAGGGCCCGCCGCCCGCGAGGAGTTCGTCGTTGGCCAGCGGGTGCGGGAACTCCACCGGAACGTAGGCGCCCGCGTGGTCGTAGTGCCAGACCAGATGGGACTGCTGGGCGTTCGTCTCGAACATCTCCAGCAACTGCTCGTAGTCGCCGCCGAGTTCATCGACCGGCGCCACCGCGAGCCCGCACATCTGGAGCAGGTACGCGCGGCGCAGGAAGTGCAGCGCGTCGTAGTCGAAGCCGGCGACCGGGGCCACGTCACCCGACAGTCCCGGCATGTACGCGTACACCGGTACCGGGGGAAGCCCGGCCTCGGCGAGCACCTTGTCGTAGAGCGCCAGTTCCTCGGCGAAGGGGTTGTCGGGGGTGTGGCACAGCACGTCGACGAGCGGGACCAACCACAGGTCACAGGCCAACAGACGACTCCTCTTGCTCCTTGGGGTGCAGGGTGGTCAGGGCAGCGTAATGCGCGTGGCGGTCCTGTGAAGAGGGCGGTACGCAAGTAGGCCTCCCGACGGCCGGGGTCGCCCGCTCCCCGGGGACACCTCCCCGTCCCCCCGATCGCCCGCCGGGGGTGTCCTCAAACACGGGAACGGGACGATCCGCGCCCGGACCGCGGCTCAGGGGGCGTCGAGGCGCTCGATGAGGGTGAGCGCGTGCTCGTTGTACGCCGTCACGATCGCCCGCGCCCCGTCGGCGTCGCGGTGCGCGAGGGCGTCCACCAGCTCGGTGTGGCCGGACCACAGATGGCCCTTGAGATCGGAGACGTGGCGCAGATGCTGGACCGTGCAGACCCAGGACTGGACCCGCATCCGGTGCAGGAAGTCGGCGAGGTAGGCGTTGCCGAACAGGTTGCTGAGCTCGCGCCAGTAGCGGAGGTCGTAGCCGATGAGGATGTTCAGGTCGCCGGCGGTGGCCGCGCGCTGGGCCTCCTCGCCGCGGCGCCGGACGGCCGCGAGCTGGGCGAGCGCGCGGGGGTCGTCGGCCTGTGGCATGCCGCTGGCCACGAGGCTCTGGAACATGCCCTCCGTGATCAGGCTGCGCGCCTCGATCATGCCGCGGTAGTCGGCGCCGGAGTACTCGTGGACGCGGAAGCCGCGGTGCTGGTCGGCGTCCAGAAGGCCCTGGGCCGACAGGTCGACCAGGGCCTCGCGGACCGGGGTGGCGGACACGCCGTACTGCTCGGCGATCTCCTTCACCGTGAACTCCTGGCCCGGCCGGAGGCGACCCCCGAGCACCTCGTCACGGAGCGCGTCCGCGATCTGCTGCCGCAGGGTGCTGCGTGTTACGGCGCCACTGCCGCCGGTGCCGGCCATGGTGGTGGTCTCACTCCCCGTCGCGTGGGTGGGTGCGCGCATCTACTCGCGTATCTCTACGAGCAGGCCACCATACGCCGTGGGGGCCGGCGGACGGACTCCCCGGCACCCCCGAAGGGGCGCGGGGAACCGGTACGGCCGACCCCCACCAGGGGCGGGAACCCCTGGGGCTTGTCAGACAGGCCCCCCAGACCTCACACCGTGTGCTCGTCCGCCACCGACAGCGCCGCGTCCAGGGCCGCCAGGCCCTCCTTGGCCTCGGCCTCGGTGATGTTGCACGGCGGTACCACGTGGGTGCGGTTCATGTTGATGAAGGGCCACAGACCGCGGGCCTTGGCCGCGGCACCGAACGCCGCCATCGGCGCGTTCGCCTCGCCCGACGCGTTGTACGGGACCAGCGGCTCCCGGGTCTCCCGGTTCTTCACCAGCTCCAGTGCCCAGAAGACGCCCGTGCCGCGCACCTCGCCGACACTCGGGTGCCGCTCGGCCAGCTCGCGCAGCCCCGGGCCGAGGACGGTCTCGCCGATGGCGGCCGCCTGGCCGACGATCCCCTCCTCCTCCATGACGTTGATCGTCGCGACGGCGGCGGCGCAGGCCAGCGGGTGGCCGGAGTAGGTGAGCCCGCCCGGGTAGGGCCGTCTGGCGAAGGTCTCGGCGATGGCGGCGGAGATCGCCACGCCGCCCAGCGGCACATAGCCGGAGTTCACGCCCTTGGCGAAGGTCATCAGGTCCGGCGTCACCTCGTAGTGGTCCGCGGCGAACCACCTGCCGGTGCGGCCGAACCCGGCCATGACCTCGTCCAGGATGAAGACGATCCCGTAGCGGTCGCAGATCTCCCGCACCCCGGCCAGGTAGCCGGCCGGCGGCGTCATGATCCCCGCGGTGCCCGGGATCGTCTCCAGGATCAGGGCCGCTATGGTCCCCGGTCCCTCGAAGGCGATGGTGTCCTCCAGGTGCTGGAGCGCGCGCTCGCACTCCTGCCGCTCGCTGTCGGAGTGGAAGGGGCTGCGGTACAGGAACGGCGCCCAGAAGTGGACGACACCGGCCGCGCCGCTGTCGTTCGGCCAGCGCCGGGGGTCGCCCGTGAGGTTGATCGCCGTGGAGGTGGACCCGTGGTAAGAGCGGTAGGCGGAGAGCACCTTCGGACGGCCGGTGTGCAGCCGGGCCATCCGCGTGGCGTTCTCGACGGCCTCCGCGCCGCCGTTGGTGAAGAAGATCTTGTCCAGATCGCCCGGGGTCCGCTCGGCGATCAGCCGGGCCGCCTCCGAACGCGCCTCGACGGCGAACGCCGGCGCGAACGTGGACAGGGTCGCGGCCTGTTCCTGGATCGCGGCGACGACCTTCGGGTGCTGGTAGCCGATGTTGGTGAAGACGAGCCCGCTGGTGAAGTCCAGATACCGCTTGCCTTCGTAGTCCCAGAAGTACGACCCCTCGGCGCCGGCGACGGCGAGCGGGTCGATGAGCTCCTGCGCGGACCAGGAGTGGAACACGTGCGCGCGGTCCGCGGCCTTCACGGCGGCGCCGGCCTGGGGGTTGGGCTGAGGGGTCATGCGGCGAAGCGTAAATGTCCGCCGGCCGGGCGCGATATCGGCGTCCTGTCTGCGGTCGGGGGCTTTCCGCGACAGTCTGTCGGGCTTGGCCGGGAGGCCGCTCGGGGCGGTCCCCGGCGGGGGACGCCAAGGACAACGGTGGGACCCGTTACCAAAACGGCACCAGTCGTGACGGAACCGTGGACACTGCCCCGCCCGATGCCCGGTACGGCGCACTATCCTCGGTCTGTTGCACACGTACGGGGGAGGGTGGGCACTGCCATGGAGAACCTGGGGGCGGGGGATCCTCAGCAGATCGGGGCGTACCGGCTGCTGGCGAGACTCGGTGCCGGAGGGATGGGCCACGTCTATCTCGCACGGTCCGACCGGGGACGTACCGTCGCGGTCAAACTCGTCCGGCCGGAACTCGCCGAGCAGGAGGAGTTCCGGGCCCGCTTCCGCCAGGAGGTGCGGGCCGCCCGCCGGGTCGGCGGGCTGTGGACCGCACCCGTCCTGGACGCGGACACCGAGGCCCCGATCCCGTGGGTGGCCACCGGCTATGTCGCGGGGCCCTCGCTCCAGGCCGTCGTCGGACGCGACCACGGCGCCCTGCCCGAGCGTTCCGTGCGCATCCTCGCCGCGGGCCTCGCGCACGCGCTGAAGGACATTCACTCCGCGGGCCTCATCCACCGCGACCTCAAGCCCTCGAACGTCCTCGTCACCATCGACGGCCCCCGCGTCATCGACTTCGGCATCGCGCGCGCCCTGGAGACGGTGACGGACGGCGGCCTCACCCACACCGGGGCGCTCGTCGGCTCGCCGGGATTCATGGCTCCCGAGCAGGTGCGCGGCGACCGTGTCACGCCCGCGTGCGACATCTTCTGCCTCGGCTCGGTCCTGTCGTACGCGGCCACCGGCGCCCTTCCGTTCGGCGCGGCCAACAGCGGTGTGCACGCCATGATGTTCCGCATCGCGCAGGAGGAGGCCGACCTCACGGGGGTGCCCGAGGGGCTCGCCGACCTCGTGCGGGACTGTCTGCGCAAGGATCCCGGAGCCCGGCCCGGGCTCGACGAGATCCTGGAGCGCACGGGCGCGGAGGAGACCGTCGCGGAGGGACGCACCCTCGACCCCTGGCTGCCCGGCTCGCTGGTGGCCCAGCTCGGGCGGCACGCCGTGCGGCTGCTGGACACGGAGAATCCGGACAGGGGACCGGAGCGGCCCCGGGCGGGTGCTCCGGCCGCCCTCCCGCCCGTGCCCGGTGCCGCTCCCGCCCTCCCGCCCTCGCATGGTGCCGCTCCCGCTCTGCCGCCGGCACCCGTCGCCGCCCCCGATTTCTCCAAGCCGCCCACCGGCTCGCCCGCCGCCTCGTCCTCCTCCTCGGCTTCCGCCGCCTCCTCGACGCCCTCGTCCTCCTCCTCGGCGCCCGCCGCGTCCAGCGAGGCCTCCCCGGAGCACGCGCCCGCGCCCGCCGAGGGGGGCGCCACCCCGCCCCTTCCGGGGCAGCCCGGCCCCGTGAACCACCTCCCGACCGTGATCGCCGGCCCGGGCACGACGCCTCCCCCGGCGGCGCCGGCCGGCCCGCACCCCGCGTACGGCTATCCGCAGCAGCACCCGCGGCCCCCCGGCCAGGGCCCGGCCCACCCCGCCTACGGCTACCCCCAGGCAGGCTGGGGCTCGGCCCAGCCGCCCTACGGCGCGACGCCTCCCTACGGACCGGGAGTGGCCGCCCATCCGTACGGGCCCGGCGGCGCGACCCCGCCCTACGGCGCGACCCCTCCGTACGGTCCCGGCGTCGCCCCGCCCGGCCCGCAGCCCCCGCACAGGAGCGGCCGGTCCACGGCGCTGCTCGTGGTCGTGGCCCTGGTCGTCGCGCTCGGCGCGGGCGGCAGCGTGTTCGCGCTGCTGAACGGCCGGGGCGGCGGAGGCGGCCAGGACGACCCCAAGGCGTCCACCACGGCCTCCGGCGCGACGACACCGGGGCAGAGCGCGTCGCAGCCGCCGGCCACCACCTCCGATTCGCCCAGCGACCCGGCGACACAGGGTGGCACCGTCCCGGAGGCGTTCGTCGGGACCTGGGACGCGGTCATCGACAACGACAGCGGACACCACACCCGGCGGATGACCATCCAGCAGGGCGAGGTCGGAGACACGGTGCTGACGGTCACGGCGGACGGAAGCGACTACCACTGTGTCTTCCAGGCCGCCCTCGCCACGGCGCCGGGAGCCGGCGGTCCGCTGGAGATCGGCCCCTCCCAGGTCACCGTCGGGGAACCGCCGTCCTGCAAGCCGGGCGACGCCTCCGAGGTCACCCTCCTGCCGGACGGCCGGCTGCGGCGGGCGAAGACCGGCTCGGCGGCCGAGGCCGCTCTGACGTACACGAAGAGCGGCTGAGCCCAGAAGGCGCCGGAGGTCCCGAACGCGCCGGGGGTCCCGCGGGCGGTGGCCCACGGGACCCCCGGGGAACGCTCCAGCGCCGCCGTACCGTTCACGGCCGCCGCCGAAGTTCACTTCCCGTATGTGGGTTGTTTCCGGCCAGAGTCGTACGGTGACCGCACCGCAGGCTCGGGGGAGTGGCTCACGTGGAGTGGCTGAGCGCAGAGAACGTCGTGGCCGTCGGGACGGCCGCCATCGGTGTCGTCGCCTCCGCCGTGATGGTCTGGTACGAGCGCAGGGTGCCGCGCCGCAAGACGGTCGGCTACCGCGTCCAGATGGACAATCCCATCGGCGACGACGTGCGCTCGGGACGCGCGAACGTACGGCTCGGGCTGTTCGACGAGGCCCCCGGCATGTCCGACGCCACCCTCGTGCTGCTGCGGATCGAGAACGACGGCTCGCAGAGCATCGCCGGGGACGACTACACCAGCCGTGAACGGCACGGACTGACCGCGGTGTTCACCGACCGCACCATCCGCGGTGTGTCCGTGACCCAGCCGCCCGGCACCGACCACCTGATGGACCACTTCACCCCGGCCGCCGGGCTCGGCTACGAGGACGGCACGCTGCGCATCCCGCGGGTCCCGCTCAACCGGGGCGAGCACTTCAAGCTGCTCGTCCTGCTGTCGGGCGGCGACGTGGGATGTCCGATACGGATCGTCGGCGGCATCCGGGACGGCGAGGTCCGGCCCAACCGCAGTACGGCACCGGACGACCAGCCACCGCTGTTCAGCCGCGCGGCCCGGCTGATCACCGTGCTCCTGACGGTCTGCGTCGTCACCCTCGCCCTGATCGTCGTCCTGCGCGACGACTCCCCGCCGCCGCCGATCGGCTGCGCGCAGGGCACGCTGACCGTCACCGGCTCGACCGCCTTCGAGCCCGTGATGCGCGAGCTGGCCAAAAAGTACGAGCACGCCTGCCAGGGCTCCGCGATCACGGTGGACGCCCACGGCAGCACGGCCGGCGTGCGCGAACTCGACGCGGCGGGGCAGGCGTCGAAGAAGGGGTCCCCGGCCCTCGTCGCCCTCTCCGACGGTCCCAAGCCGGGCGCCTTCCCGCAGTTGCGGGAGAACCGGATCGCGGTG
Source organism: Streptomyces sp. NBC_00659 (assembly GCF_036226925.1). NCBI lineage: Bacteria > Bacillati > Actinomycetota > Actinomycetes > Kitasatosporales > Streptomycetaceae > Streptomyces > Streptomyces sp. NBC_00659. The sequence continues at coordinate 5,212,455 of NZ_CP109031.1, forward strand.
TCGGTCTTCGCGCTGGTCGTCAACGACTCCGTCCCGGTCAGGAACCTGTCGCTGACCGACGTACGGCGTCTGTACCGCGGCGAGATCAGGAACTGGAAGCAGCTGGGCGGACCCGACCGGCCCGTCCTGCTGGTCAGCCGGGACGCCGACTCCGGTACGCGGCAGGTGTTCCAGCGCCGGGTGCTCGGGCGCGGCGAGATCGCCAACTCCTCGCTGGACTGCGTCCACAAGGACGACGCGACGGCACCGGTCGTGCGGTGCGAACTCGACTCCACCGAGCAGGTGCTGGACGTGGTGGCCAAGCTGCCCGGCGCGATCGGCTACAGCGAGCTCAACAGCGCCGCCGGCCACAAGGGGCTGCACAGGATCGGCCTCGACGGCCACACCGCCTCCGTCGAGGACCTGGAGCGCGGCACCTCGGACTATCCGTACCGCGAGATCGAGTACGCCTACACCTACGGACAGCCGCCCGCCGACTCCCTCGCCTCCGGCTTCCTCTCCTACATCACCCGGGGCAGCGGCCAGGACGTCGTCCGCACCCATGGCCACCTCCCCTGCGGGACGCCGGTCGGGCTGAAGATCTGCGGAGCCGGCTGACGCCGTGGCGCCGGCCGCTACCGGGGCTCGGGCGGGCGCTGGCGGGGCATGTTCGGGCGGGTGCCCGGCGGCAGCGGGGTGCGCCCGTTCAGCGGCGGTCCCTCGGGCCGGGGCGCTCCCGCCGACGACGACTGGATCCCCAGTGGCGCCGGTCCCGTGCGGAACTCCACCATCCAGTCCGCCGTCTCGGTGCGCACCAGCTCCGTGATGTCCTCCGAGAACCTCCGCAGCACCCCGATGCACCGGTCGGCCGCCTCGCTGGCCGTTCCGTCGGCGGGTCCGAGGACCTCCCGGACGCTCTCGGAGGCCCAGTCGAACTGAATTGCCTGGAGCCGCCGTTGTACGGCCTGCGCCGTGGCCACGTCCCTTATCCATCCGGAGGTCACACCGAAGAACCGGTCGACGGCGATACAGGAGACCGCGAGCAGCAGTGCCAGATAGCCCCACGGAGCCGCCCCCCGCACCGCTCCGGCGAGGTCGAGCAGCGGCAGCGCGGCCCCGGCGACGGCCCCCAGCGTCGCGCCGGACCGCAGCACCCGCGCCGTCCGTCGCTTCCACACGCGGTCGGAGAGATACCAGGCGGCCGTGTCGAGCGCCCCCTGCTCCACCCAGCGGTAGAGCTCGTGGAGCCGCTCGGCGGGCTCCCCCCAGTCGCCGAGCGGAAACGGCCGACCGGTCAGGTCACCCGGCCGGGGCCCCGCCGCGCCCTCGTTCCGCCCGTCCTGGAGCGGCCCCTCCGGCTGCATCTCCGGCTGACTCACCCGGCACTCCCTAGTTGACGACGGTGATGGGGACGACGCTGACGACCGTGACGACGGCGACGGCACCGACAGCGCGTGACGTCGTGTGACGCGTGGTGCGAATGCGCGGCCCCCTTCCTACCGCTCAATGGGTGGCGATGGACCGGCTTTACCGGCTTTTCCGCCCGGAAGTGGGCCTTGATCAGGTATAGGCGCCGCTGTGATGTCACTCGAAAGAGTGCTTGGGCGACGGGCCCGTCGACCACGTAGGCTCATGCTGGACAGGAGAAAACGCTCGGACAGCCGTACTCGAACCAGGAGCTGATCGTGATTCCCGGTGGTGGCCAGCCCAATATGCAGCAGTTGTTGCAGCAGGCCCAGAAGATGCAGCAGGACCTGGCGAACGCGCAGGAGGAGCTGGCGCGGACCGAGGTCGGGGGCCAGGCGGGCGGCGGCCTGGTGAAGGCGACCGTGACGGGCTCCGGAGAGCTCCGCGCCCTGGTGATCGACCCGAAGGCGGTCGACCCCGAGGACACCGAGACACTCGCCGACCTGATCGTCGCGGCCGTCCAGGCGGCGAACGAGAACGCGCAGGCGCTCCAGCAGCAGACGCTCGGCCCGCTCACCCAGGGGCTCGGCGGCGGCAGCGGTATCCCCGGTCTGCCCTTCTAAGACCGGCGGCATCCAACTACCGTACGCACCAGGAAGAAACAGTAGGAAGAACAGCAGGAAGAACAGCAGGACGGGACCAGGCGGTACCGGAGCACTCGAAAGGCAGTCCGTTGTACGAAGGCGTTGTTCAGGACCTCATCGACGAACTGGGGCGGCTCCCCGGCGTCGGTCCCAAGAGCGCGCAGCGGATCGCCTTCCACATCCTGCAGGCGGAGCCGACGGACGTCCGCCGGCTCGCGCAGTGCCTGATGGAGGTCAAGGCGAAGGTCCGCTTCTGCGCGACCTGCGGCAATGTGGCGCAGGAGGAACTGTGCAACATCTGCCGCGACCCGCGCCGCGACCTCTCGGTGATCTGTGTGGTGGAGGAGCCCAAGGACGTCGTCGCGGTCGAGCGCACCCGTGAGTTCCGGGGCAAGTACCACGTGCTCGGCGGCGCGATCAGCCCGATCGAGGGCGTCGGCCCGGACGACCTGCGGATCAGGGAACTCCTGACCCGTCTCGCCGACGGGGCGGTCACCGAGCTCATCCTGGCCACGGACCCGAACCTGGAGGGCGAGGCCACGGCCACGTATCTCGCCCGCATGATCAAGCCCATGGGCCTCAAGGTCACCCGCCTGGCCAGCGGCCTCCCGGTGGGTGGCGACCTGGAATACGCGGACGAGGTCACGCTCGGCCGCGCCTTCGAGGGGAGACGACTTCTAGATGTCTGACGCCACGCTGCACGCGACCAGCCCGGACCCCGACGACTTCGTGGTCCAGATCGCGGACCAGGTAGAGAGCTTCCTGGTCGCCGTCACCGAGGTGGCCAAGGGCGACGAGCCGGACTCTGCCGTGCCCTTCCTCCTCCTGGAGGTCTCCCAGCTCCTCCTGGCCGGCGGCCGTCTCGGCGCGCACGAGGACATCGTCCCCGACGAGCGCTACGAGCCGGACCTCGGCCCGGAAGCGGATGTGGACGAAATCCGTGAGCGTCTCGCGGTGATGCTCGAACCGATCGACGTCTACTCCGAGGTCTTCGACCCCTACGAGCCCCGCAAGGCACCCGTCCCGGCCCGTATCTCCGACGATCTGGCCGATGTCATGGCCGACCTGCGCCACGGCATGGCGCACTACCGCGCGGGCCGCACCACGGAGGCCCTGTGGTGGTGGCAGTTCTCCTACTTCTCCAACTGGGGTTCCACCGCCTCCGCGGCCCTGCGCGCGCTCCAGTCCGTGGTGGCCCACGTCCGGCTGAACCAGCCCCTGGAGGAGCTCGACGGCCTGGACACCGACCAGGACCTCGGCGAGGAGGTCCTCGCGGAAGAGGCGGGCAAGGTGATGGCGGAGGAGATCGCCGGGCCGCTGGGCCTGCGCGCGGTCAAGTGACCGACCGCGCTCCGGCGGGGGCCCGCCGTGCCGACGGGCGCGGGAGAGGGCCCGCCGTGCCGACGGCCGCGTCCCGACCGTCCGTGGTGTGACCTGGGGCACGTTCGGAGTGGCGGGGCTCCGGCACGGGCAGGTGCCGTCTCGGAGCGGCCGGATCTCCCTTACCGACCTGACAGCCCGGAGTGATCACGTCGTGAGCGGGACATCTCACGATGCGATACCCCGGAAGGGAAATCCGGCCGCTCGTTAGACTGAGCCGACCGCAGTAGTGCGGTGCAGAGACGGACTGAGCGAGGAGCGCACGTGGGCCTTGTCGTGCAGAAGTACGGAGGTTCCTCCGTAGCCGATGCCGAGGGCATCAAGCGCGTCGCCAAGCGGATCGTGGAAGCGAAGAAGAACGGCCACCAGGTGGTCGTGGTCGTTTCCGCGATGGGCGACACGACGGACGAGCTGATCGATCTCGCCGAGCAGGTGTCTCCGATGCCCAGCGGCCGGGAGTTCGACATGCTGCTGACCGCCGGAGAGCGGATCTCCATGGCCCTGCTGGCGATGGCGATCAAAAACCTGGGCCACAGCGCCCAGAGCTTCACCGGCAGCCAGGCCGGCGTCATCACCGACTCGGTCCACAACAAAGCCCGGATCATCGACGTCACCCCGGGCCGTATCCGTACGGCGCTCGACGAGGGCAACATCGCCATCGTCGCCGGCTTCCAGGGCGTCTCGCAGGACAAGAAGGACATCACCACGCTGGGCCGCGGCGGGTCCGACACCACGGCCGTCGCGCTGGCCGCGGCGCTCGACGCCGAGGTGTGCGAGATCTACACCGACGTGGACGGCGTGTTCACCGCCGACCCGCGCGTGGTGAAGAAGGCGAAGAAGATCGACTGGATCGCCTTCGAGGACATGCTGGAGCTCGCCGCCTCCGGCTCGAAGGTGCTGCTCCACCGCTGTGTGGAATACGCCCGCCGCTACAACATCCCGATCCACGTGCGGTCGTCCTTCAGCGGACTTCAGGGCACCTGGGTCAGCAGCGCACCACTCGTTCGAAAGACACAGCAGCAAGGGGACCAGAAGGTGGAGCAGGCCATCATTTCCGGTGTCGCTCACGACACCTCCGAGGCCAAGGTCACGGTCGTCGGCGTCCCGGACAAGCCGGGCGAGGCCGCCGCGATCTTCCGGGCCATCGCCAACGCCGAGATCAACATCGACATGATCGTGCAGAACGTGTCGGCGGCGACCACGGGCCTGACGGACATCTCCTTCACCCTCCCCAAGACCGAGGGCCGCAAGGCCATCGACGCCCTGGAGAAGGCGAAGAGCGTGATCGGCTTCGAGTCCCTGCGCTACGACGACCAGATCGGCAAGATCTCGCTCGTCGGCGCCGGCATGAAGACGAACCCGGGTGTCACGGCCGGCTTCTTCGAGGCGCTCACCGACGCCGGGGTCAACATCGAGCTGATCTCGACCTCCGAGATCCGTATCTCCGTGGTCACCCGCGCCGACGACGTCAACGAGGCCGTACGCGCTGTGCACACCGCCTTCGGGCTCGACTCCGACAGCGACGAGGCCGTCGTCTACGGAGGCACCGGGCGATGACCCGACGACCGACGCTCGCGGTCGTGGGAGCGACCGGAGCCGTCGGCACGGTCATGCTCCAGATCCTGTCCCAGCACGCGGACATCTGGGGTGAGATCCGACTGATCGCCTCGCCGCGCTCGGCCGGCCGCAAGCTGGCCGTGCGCGGTGTGGAGGTCGAGGTGACGGCCCTGTCGGAGGACGCCTTCGACGGGGTCGACATCGCCATGTTCGACGTCCCGGACGAGGTGGCCGCCCAGTGGGCGCCGATCGCCGCCGCCAAGGGCGCCGTCGTGGTCGACAACTCCGGCGCCTTCCGCATGGACCCGGAAGTGCCCCTGGTCGTCCCCGAGGTGAACCCGCACGCCGCGCGTGTGCGCCCGCGCGGGATCGTCTCCAACCCGAACTGCACGACCCTGTCCATGATCGTGGCGCTGGGTGCCCTGCACGCCGAGTTCGGGCTGCTTGAACTCGTCGTCTCCTCGTACCAGGCGGTCAGCGGTGCGGGCCGCGCGGGTGTCGACACCCTGCGCCGGCAGATGTCCCTCGTCGCGGGCACGGAACTGGGGAACAGCCCCGGTGACGTACGCCGGGCCGTGGGCGACGACACGGGCCCGTTCCCGGAGCCGGTCGCCCTGAACGTGGTGCCGTGGGCCGGGTCGCTCGCCGAGGACGGCTGGTCCTCGGAGGAGATGAAGGTACGCGACGAGACCCGCAAGATCCTCGGGCTGCCCCGGCTGAAGGTCGCCGTGACCTGCGTCCGCGTTCCGGTCGTCACCACGCACTCCCTGACGGTGCACGCCCGCTTCCAGGACGAGGTGACCGTCGACAAGGCCCGGGAGATCCTGGACACCGCGCCCGGCGTCGTGCTCTTCGACAACCCGGCCGCCGGCGAGTTCCCCACGCCCGCCGACGTGGTGGGCACCGACCCGACCTGGGTGGGCCGGGTCCGCCGGGCACTGGACGACCCGACGGCCCTCGAACTGTTCGTGTGCGGGGACAACCTGCGCAAGGGCGCCGCCCTGAACACCGCTCAGATCGCCGAGCTGGTGGCGGCGGAGATCGGCAGGGCCTCGTAGACCGTTACGGCCCGATGTCTCGGCAGGACCCGATGTCCCATCAGGACCCGGGGGATCGTCAAGAGCTGGGGGACCGTCGGGACCCGGGGGGATCATCCGGACCCTGTGGATCCGGTTCTCCGCCGGGGCGTAGACTCCGCAGGTTCTGCGCCGCCGGCGCCTTCCGGCCGTAAACCTGGTGCCCCGCGGAGAGCGGGTTTGTAAGATTCCTGTCGGTTCAGTGATCAACTTAATGGTCCTGACCACTTGAACGGACCCGTATCGGCGTTCGAAGATTTTGCTACTGCCCCGCCGCAACCGCGCGCGGGGCCGTGAGCGTCTTCGCCGTCGCCATTGAGGGGCGTCCGGGGGGCGGCAGAGCATTGGGCACAGGGGAAGAACTGTTACGCATGAGGACATCTGGTGCACTGCCGCGCGCGCGGGTCCGTGTGACGGCGGGGGGTCCAGGCGGCGTTCCTAAGGGCGTGACTCCGGCGGATGTGGCACACGGCACGAATGTGATGACGTTCGCGTACAACCCTCCCGGGGGGACGTGTGTCCAACTGGCGTGGCAGAGGTACTCGAATTCACCGCGGTCCAGACAAGGGGCATGGCCCTGCGTCCACCCCGCCGACTCCGCAGCCCCGGCGCGCCCGGCGGCATGCCGGTGATCGCGCCCATGCCCTCAGCGCGGCCCGCCCGCATCCCGAGTCAGCGTGACGGCGCCGAGGGCAGCCTGGCGGCGGGCACGACCGTCGACCATTTGACCGAGACCTACCGGGCGCACTACCGGTCGCTCCTCGGTCTCGCGGCGCTCCTCCTCGACGACACGGCCTCCTGCGAGGACGTCGTCCAGGAGGCCTTCATCCGGGTGCACTCGGCGCGCAAACGCGTCCGGGACCCCGAGAAGACGCTCGCCTATCTGCGCCAGACCGTCGTCAACCTGTCGCGTTCGGCCCTGCGCCGGCGCATCCTCGGCCTCAAGCTCCTCTCGAAGCCGATGCCCGACATGGCGAGCGCCGAAGAAGGCGCGTACGACCAGTTGGAGCGCGACGCCCTGATCAAGGCGATGAAGGGACTCCAGCGGCGCCAGCGCGAGGTCCTGGTGCTGCGCTACTTCGCGGACATGACCGAGGCCCAGGTCGCCGAGACGCTCGGTGTCTCCCTGGGTTCGGTGAAGGCGTACGGCTCGCGGGGCATCGCCGCGCTCCGCGTCGCCATGGGGGCTTCGGCATGAGCGAGCACGACGACCGGCGGAACCCCGAGGACGAGGGGCGCCCGGACCACGAGCACAAGCAATCGCACGCTGGGAACGGAAATGTGAACCACGGCCCCGACGAACAGCCCGGAACACCGGACATGGACGGACTGGGACCCGAAGGGCTCGGCAGTGACGAGCTGGCACTGCGCCGGCTGTTGCACCAGGCCGTTCAGGAGATCGAACCCTCCGACGGCACCCTGGACCATCTGCGCCGGGCGGTACCGGCACGGCGCGCCCGCAAGCGGCAGGCCGTGGTCGGCATGGCGGCGGCGGCGCTCTTCATGGGCACGGCGATTCCGGCGTTCGTCCACGTCTCCAACTCCTCGGGGTCGAACCCCGACCCGTCCATCGCGGCCAACAGCTCACAGGCCCAGGGCGGCGTGAGCCAGGGCAAGAGCTCGGGCGGCAACTCCGGAAAGGACACGGGCGGCTCGGCCGGCACGTCCGCGGGCGACGGCGACAGCGGCAAGACCGAGTCGCCTGGCGACAAGGGCAAGAACGCGGGCGGCTCCGGCGCGGGCGGCACCGATCCCTCGGCCTCCGCCCCGGCCGCCCTCACCTGCACCGCGGACCAGCTCGGCGGGGCTTCCGGCACGTCCGCGGCACCGGACGCCACCGGCGCGGTCTACGGCTCCTTCACCGTCTCGAACATCTCCGCCTCCGCCTGCACGGTCACGGGCGCCGGCACGGTCAACGCGTTCGCCCAGGGCGCGGCGGACGGCGCCAACGTCGGAGTGGCGACGCACGTGGGGGGCGACGCGGCAGCCGGGCTGCCCGACCCCTCCACGGAGGTCACCTCCCTGGTGCTCCAGCCGGGCACCTCGTACGTGGTGAAGTTCGCCTGGGTGCCCTCGTCGACGTGCCCGACCGCGGCGGAGCCCACACCGGACCCGACCCCGACGCAGGGCACCGGCGAAACCGGCGGCACGACCGACTCCGCGGTGGCCGGCACCTCGCCCCAGCTTGTCGTCGAGGACGGCACGCTGGACGGCAGCGTCGTCGTCTCCAGCACGGCGGCTACGGGTGGCGCGACGGCATCGGTCACCGTGGCCAACGCCTGCGCGGGCACGGTGTATCACACGGGGATCCTGGCCTCGTCCTGACGGACCGGTGACCAGCACGGCATCGGGCGGCGGCGCTTGTGCGACGCCGCCCTGTCAGGCCCTGGTCGAGGGCTCGACCGTGGTGACGCCGGCCTCCTCGGCCCCGTTCTCCGGGGTGTCCGGGGTTTCGGGGGCGCCCGAGGTCTCCTGGGTGTCCGGGAGCAGTCCCAGTTCGGCGTCGCGGACGAACTCCACCTCGCGGCGCAGCAGGCGGAACCACATGAAGACGACGAAGCCCGCGAAGACGAACCACTCGCCGGTGTAGCCGAGGTTCTGGAACGCCTTGAGATCGAGGCCGGTGTTCGCCGGCGCGGACGGAGGCACCGCCTTCATTCCGGCGTCGGCCTTGTCGAGCGTGATCCACGCGTCGTACGGGGTGTACGGCACGAGGTTGACCAGCGACGAGGCGCTGATCGCGGCCGTCTGCCCCGGGGGAAGCCCGCCGACCGCGCTGACACCGTTCGAACCGGGGCTCTCGGACGCCTGGAGGGCGCCCGTGACCGTGACCTCGCCGGTCGGCGCGGCCGGGGCCTTCGCCGCGTCCGCCGTACCGGGCAGCCAGCCCCGGACGACGGGCAGCGCCTTGCCGCCGTCGACCCGCAGCATCGTCAGTACGTAGTAGCCGTTCCTGCCGTCCAGTTCCCGGCCCGGCACCAGCAGCTGCTTGTCGTACCGGCCCTTCGCGGTGGTCTGCCTGCCGGACGTCTGCGTGGTCACGGGCAGCATCGAGGCCAGCGGCCGGGCCGGGTCCGTCTTGGCCGACGAGGCCGCCGCGTCCGCCGTCCGGTGGTCCTGCACCCGGTCCTCGAACCGCCCCAACTGCCACGACCCCATGAAGACACAGAAGGGGATGGCCAACAGCACGAAGACGTTGATCCCCCACCAGCGGGGCGTCAGCAGGAACCGGTACACGCCGTCCACGGTACGGGGCCCCCGAGCCGGACTCGCCCGTGGGGCCCGCTCAGTACCGCTCGGCAAGATGCTCCCGGCCCGCCGGGGGCTCGTACGGCTCGGGCCAGAAATCGGTCACCGTGGCGATACGGCCCGTCGCGTCCGCCGTGAAGAACGTGATCGCGTGCATCTCCTCCAGGCCCACCGTGACGTGGGTCCAGGTGACGGCCTGACCGGTTTCGGCTATGACCCGCTCGATCTGGACACGCCAGTCGCCCGGATACTCGCGGTTGAACTCGACGTACCGCTCCCGGCCGCTGATCCGCTCCCGTGTCTGCGGCAGGGTGTAGACGACGTCCTCGGCGAGCAGTTCCGCGAACGCTTCCCAGTCCCGGGCGTCCGCGGCGGCCCAGTAGCTCTCGACGGCCTTGCGTAGATCGGTCATGCGGAAAAGTCTGCACCCCGCCACTGACAACGGCCCTGACCTGCGCACACGGCCCTGCGGAACGACCGGAACCGACCTCGTTCCCGGAGCGCCGGGGCGGCTTCGCGTGCCGTTCGGAGGCTTGTCGAGTACGCGGGGGCCGCGAGGTTGTCCACAGGCCGGGGACCTCTCCGGCGCGAGGCGGGCCGGGCCAGGCACTATGGGGCCATGACTGAGAGCACCAGGTCCATCGAGCCGCAGCAGGCAGACATGCCCGACTGGGAGAAGCGCTTCCGGGCACCGCGGGTGTCGCTGCCGGACTGGGCGGAGGACGCCCCGCACCGTTCCCTGTTCGTCTCGAACGCGACGGGGACGTACGAGCTGTACGCATGGGACCGCGCGACGGGGGAGCAGCGCCAGGTCACCCACCGGGCGAACGGCACGACGGACGGGGTGCTCGCGCCCGACGGCGAGTGGATCTGGTGGTTCGACGACAAGGACGGCGACGAGTTCGGCGTCTGGCGTCGCCGCCCGTTCGGCGCCGCCCTGGTCGTGGGCGGTGCCGACGAGCCGGCGGTTCCCGGCCTCGACCCCTCCTACCCGGCGGGCCTGGCCATCGGCCGCGACGGGCGTACGGCCGTCGTGGGCCGCTCGACGGACGACGACGGATCGACGATCCATGTGGCCCGCGCCGGTGAGGCCACGGTGGAGATCTACCGGCACCGCGAGTCGGCCGGGGTCGGCGACCTCTCGCACGACGGCTCGCTGATCGCCGTCGAACACACCGAGCACGGCGACGCGATGCACTCCGCGCTCAGGGTGCTGCGTCCGGACGGTTCGGCGGTCGCCGAGCTCGACGACACCGAGGGCGGCACGGTCGAGCTGGGCCTCGAGGTGCTGGGCTTCGCCCCCGTCGACGGGGACAGCCGACTGCTCATCGGGCACCAGAGGCGTGGCCGCTGGGAACCCCTGGTGTGGGACGTGGTCACCGGCGAGCAGACCGACCTGGGCCTCGACCTGCCCGGTGACGTGGCGGCGGAGTGGTATCCGGACGGCTCCGCCCTTCTCGTCGCCCACAGCTTCGAGGCGCGCAGCGACCTGTGGCGCTACGACCTCGCCTCCGGTGACCTGACCCGGGTCCCGACCCCGCCCGGCACGGTGTCAGGGGCGACGGCCCGCCCGGACGGCACGGTGGAGTACCTGTGGTCGTCGGCGGCCGAGCCCTCGGCCGTCCGTTCGACGACCGGTGAGATCGTCCTGGACCCGCCCGGCCAGAAGTCCCCGGGATCCGTCCCGGTGGAGGACGTCTGGGTCGAGGGCCCCGGCGGCCGCGTCCACGCCCTGATCCAGAAGCCGGCCGGCACCACCGGCCCGCTGCCCACCGTCTTCGAGATCCACGGCGGTCCGACCTGGCACGACAGCGACGCGTTCGCGGCAGGCCCGGCGGCCTGGGTCGACCACGGCTACGCGGTGGTCCGGGTCAACTACCGCGGCTCCACCGGCTACGGCCGCGCGTGGACCGACGCGCTCAAGCACCGCGTCGGCCTCATCGAGCTGGAGGACATCGCGGCGGTCCGCGAATGGGCGGTCACGTCCGGCCTGGCCGATCCCGACCGGCTGATCCTCACCGGCGGTTCCTGGGGCGGCTACCTCACCCTTCTCGGCGTCGGCACCCAGCCCGAGGCCTGGGCACTCGGCATCGCCGCCGTCCCGGTCGCCGACTACGTCACGGCGTACCACGACGAGATGGAGGCGCTGAAGGCCATGGACCGCACGCTCCTCGGCGGCACCCCGGAGGAGGTCCCCGAACGCTTCGAGGCGTCCTCCCCGCTGACCTACGTCGACGCGGTCAAGGTCCCCGTGTACATCTCGGCCGGTGTCAACGACCCCCGCTGCCCCATCCGCCAGATCGACAACTACGTCACCCGCCTCGCCGCCCGCGAAGCCGTCCACGAGGTCTACCGCTACGACGCGGGCCACGGCTCCCTGGTCGTCGACGAACGCATCAAGCAGGTCCGCCTGGAACTCGACTTCGCGGAACGCCACTTGGGCAAGTGAGACGGAGGCCCGGGGCTCGACCGAGCCCCGGGCCACGTACCCGAGCGCTGCTGCCGCTGTCGGCCGAGTCCCGGGCTACGCCCCCGCCCGCTGCCGGGGCCGACGGCCGAGCAGTTCCGCCAGCCCTCGTCGCGTCGCGGCGAGGACCACGCGGTCCTCGGGCCGCAGGACATAGGTGGAGGGCAGGTCCCACACCAGCCGGGGACCGCGCGCGCCGGACGCCTGGTCCGCCCGGCGCTCCTCGGGAGTCGCCGTGTCCAGCGCGAGCACGCGCCAGGCCCCCGCCCGGAACGCCTCACCCACCGTGCGCTCCTCCAGCTGCGGATGCCCGCCCACGTCCACCGCGGCGAACAGCAGCACCCGCCGCTCGACGGGAATCGCCCCGAGGATCTGTCTCCCCAGCATCGCTCCGGCGAACGCGGGCGCGGCGAGATGGGACACGCTGCGGCTCCGGGTGAGCGCGCCGGGATGCGCGGCCCGGAGGGTGCGGTAGACCGCGGTCGCGAAGTCGTCGTCGTACAGCCGAAGTACGACGCGCAGGTCGGGGTTCAGGGTGCGGGCGGAGAGTACGGCTTCCAGGTTCATGGTGTCCGCGCTGGTCAACGCGAGCAGCGCGTGCGCACGGTGGATCTTGGCGGCCTCCAGCACCCCTTCCTGCGTGACGTCCCCCAGCACCACGGGCACCCGCAGACTCCGTGCCAGCGCGAGCCCCCGGGCCTCCGGATCGGCCTCCACGCACACCACGGGGATACGCAGCTCACGCAGCCGCGCCAGCACCCGCGTACCGATCTTGCCGACCCCGAGCAGCACCACATGTCCGGACAGCCCGCGGGGCGGCTTCCGCAGGGCGGTCCCGCTGCGGAAGGTGCCGAGCGCCTCCAGCACGGCGGCGAGCAGCACCGGCAGGAGCAGCAACCCGACCAGCCCCGAGCAGAGTTGGAGGATCTGCCGCCCGAGCGACTGCCCGATGGCCGGATCGTTGATGGCGAAGAGATCGAGCAGCGTCAGATAGGTCGCCTGGAGCGGGGGCTCCCCGGTGACCAGCATCGAGGCCACGGCGAGTCCGACCACACACGAGACGAGCCCCACGAACGACCAGCGCAGCCGCCGGGACAGCAGTGAGCCGAACCACGGGACGACCCCTCGTCCGGGGTTCAGTTCGGGACCGGAGTACGACACGTTCTCCAGGACGACGGTGCCGCGCCCGGTGGCGGCGGCCACCGCCCTTTCGTCGGGCAGGAGTTGGGGTCCCTGCGCGCCACTGCTCTCGGAACCGTCGGCGCCGGCGGGGTCGTTGGTCGTGGCGGAGAGCAACGCCAGTGTGCACAGACCCGGATCGGCGACTTCGCCCGGACGGGGCGGTGGCCGCTCCACCGCGCGCAGCATCAGCCCGTCGGTCTGGACGACCTTGCTGGTACCGGTCATGGCGGTCGCGGCGAGAGCGGGCGCGGCCGTGTCGGCGTCGGACAGCACGGTGGTGGAGGTGTCGTAGACCTCGGTGTTCCCGCCCGCGGGGGAGGCGTCCGCCCCTGGGGCGCCCCCGGCGGCCAGGGCCGAGGCCTGGTCGAGGAGGGCTTCGATGTGCTGTCCGAGACGCCGGTTGTAGAGCCGCAGAACCAGCCGGATCCGCGGGTTGAGCCGCCGGGCGATGAGGGCGGAACGGATGTTGGTCTCGTCGTCGTCGTACACGAGGGCGAGCGCGGTGGCCCGATCGACACCCGCGTGGGCGAGCGTGAGTTCGGTGAGCTCGGCGACCTCCACGACCCGCTCGGATCCGGGCGGCTCGTCGCCCGCGCCGGTTCCTCCCCCGGCCCCTGCCCCTCCCCCGTTCCCGTTGCCGGAGGCCCGGTTGACCGCCGCGGACACCCGGTCGAGCAGGGCGGTGGCCCGCGCCCGCCCGACGACCGGCAGCCGCACGCCGCCCTGCGCGGGCGGCACCACAAGGGTCACCCGCTCGCCGTACACCCCACGCAACTCGGCGGCCAGCCGCTGGGCCAGGGCGTCGTCCCCGGCCACCACCATGTGCTCGGCGGCGTCGCTCGACGCGCTCTGAGACGGAAGATTCCCCACGAAGGAGAAGACTGCCGTACGGATACGGGTGGTTCCAGAGAGAAGCCCCGGCAGCAACGGCCGCCGCCCCTCCCGGAAGAGAGGTGAGCTTGTTCCGCTTTGACGGACACCGTCGGTGTGGTGGTCACGCTGCGAGTACGGTCTCGTATTCGGCGGGACTGCGGTGGCCGAGGCTGCTGTGCAGTCGGTGCAAGTTGTACCAGCCCTCGATGAAGTCGAAGATCTCGGTGCGGGCGGCGGCCCGGCTGGGCCAGGGTCTCGCGTCGAGCAACTCCCTTTTGATGGTGACGAAGAAAGCCGTGGCCCGCTTGAGAATGTCCACGTCCTCCCGCAGCCGGTGGTTCTCCCGCCGCAGGGCGGCCGACTCTTCGCGTTCAGTGCTGGTCAGGCCGTCGCGCTCGCCCGCGTCGGCCTCGGCCTGGCCGATCCACAGCCGCACCGCGGTCTCGGTCAGGCCGAAGTCTTTGGCCACCTGGCCGACCGAGCGGTCACCGCGTCGGCACAGCTCGACGATCCCGGCCTTGAACTCCGGCGTGAACGAACGCCGAGGCCGAGGCTTCTTCTTCCCCATGCTCTCCATGATGGACATCCTTCCGGGGCAGAACCCCTGCTCTCAGATGTCCGTCAAAGCGAATCAAGCCCAACGCCTCCTCGGCGTTTGCCCGCCTCGGCTCCGGCTGCGCCACGGCGTGGCTGACGGTGACGCCGATCGCGGCCATGCGGTTCACGACGCCCGCCCCGGCGTGTGGTCCTCCCCCGGGAGGACGGCGAGAGTGCCGACGGTGAGGTCGTACGGCTTCCAACTCATCGACAGTTGTAGGGGACTGCCGACCACCAGGAACTCGTACACCGTCCGGCCCATGACTCTCATCCCGACAACCTGCGACGACGACCGCTGTCGTCCCTTGGTGCGGTGTCGCCGTTCGTCTACTTACTCCGACTCCTGAAAAGCAGACAGATTCCATTACCAGTAGACGGTGTAGTGGACTGTCTGTCAGGCTTATGGTGTCAACAGGTCGTCCACTGCCGGAGTTTGGGGGAGTCGTGTCTCAGCAGCAGTTCATCTCCGTACCCGTCCCTGCTCAGTACGTCACTCGTGTCTATGCCCTGCTCGCCGAACTCGATCTGAAGGAGGGGGGGATGAGTAGTCCTCTGCCTGGTGGTACCCAGGGTGCCGAATCGAACGGAGACTGGCCGGTGGTGGAGTGGACCGTCGAGAATTTCAAGTCTCTGATCAGCACGGATCTTCCATCGGTCCAGCGAGTCACGGCCCTGCTGGACGTCCTCGCCGTCGAGCCGGAGCGCTTGTACAGCACAACCGCCGTCGTGGAGCGCCTTAATCTCGACCGCAGCCAGATCAAGGGTGCCCTGGCCGCCTTCACTCGGCACCTGCACGCTCACTACGAGCGCGGCAACTGGCCGATGAAGTGGGAGTGGGGTACCGACCCAGACTCCACCTACCAGGCTGAGGCGTTCTACGGCCTTGACAAGGTCAACGCCGCTCGCTGGCAAGAGGCTCGCACCGCGGCGTAGTGCGTTCAGCGGACGAAGCCGACCGGATTCGAACCGGCGTCCTCGCGATTTTGGAGACCGCGCGCGACTACCTCTGCGCTACGACTTCGCCCGACCGGGATCCTAGTCCCGCCGGCAGTACACGAGGCGTACGGGCGCTCTTCGTCAGGCCTCCCACGGGCCTCCCCAGCCTGTTGGTCGCGTGTGAGGCCTGATGCAGGTCTGTTCACTCGCGTTCGTATGAGGACCGCTGGCCCATGCCGGGATGGGTAAGAACGGCGTTGGACCTTGGCGAATGAGACGGAAACTGAGACGGCTCGGGGTCAGCCTCGTTGCGGAGGTTGACCCGGCTTCGTTGCCGATTACCTCACGTCGAGGAGGTCACCGCTGGAGTTGGCTGCTGGTGTTGTCGAGGTGCCCGCGAAGGAGTAGCGGTAGTACCCGTCGACTGAAGCCTTCACTGTGGTCTTCAGTGTGCCGGTGCTGCTTGTCGTGACGGTCTTGATCGTGCTGTATGTGGTGCTGCCCTTCTTGCGGAACTGCAGCTTGACGGGCTGGCCTGAGTAGCCCGCGTACTTGTGGGTGTCCCAGTTCGCGCGCGAGAGCTTTCCCGTGACCGTGACGGTCTTGCCCTTCGTCACTGGCTCGGGCGTGGCATTGACGGTGAGCTGAGAGGCGCGCTGCACCTTGACAGTGCTGTAGGAATCCTCCCAGGACTGGACCCGGTTGCCGGAGATGGCGCCGGGGCGGACGTGCCAGATGCCTGCGAACGCGTTGGTCACTTCGTTGGTGTAGGCCCTGGCATCGGCTTTGACCTGGAAGGAGCTTGTGCAGGTGGTTGTAGTGGAGCTCGATGCGGCGCACTTGAGCTCGCCAGACCGGGCGATCCCGCCGTCGTGGTCGTCGTAGGAGCCGCTGCCATGCCAAATGTCGAGCCATGTCTCCTTCACGCCGGCGGGGTCGGAGGCGGTCACCGATACGGTGAAGTACGTGACGGCGGTGGGGCCCACCACGATGTTCTTGCCTCCGTTGACGACCACCTTGGTGATCTTCGGTCCGTCGCCGGCCGCACTTGCGTCGGGGGCCATGAGTCCGCCCAAAGCCAGAGAACCGCATATCGCCACAACTGCGGGCGTGACCCGTCTATGCATGTGCTTCCTCAAGTAGGGATGAGGGCCCGCCGTGCTTTTCTCCACGCTGGACCGAGCGATTCGATCAATCTCTTGACCTGCGTGATCAGACGACCGGTGCAGCAGGATGGTTACCGGCGGAGCCGAAAAGGCCGGCAGAAGGGCCGGGCCGAAGCAGCCGGGTTGTCACCTGGAAGGCGGGCTACTTGTCACAGACGCTCGGTGCCTTTCGATCCCTCACCTCGTGGTCCGCCGGCGGCTCGGGCTCGACGGCCGTACCGACATGGCGTGACGGCGCCGGTCACGAGGATGTGCATGCGCCATCTCCGCGGGGTGACGCGAACCGGAAGCGCGTCACCAGGGCACCTCTCCCTCGTCGTCGAAGAAGCGGCCCGTCGGCCCGTCGGCCGATACGGTGGCCAGCCGGATCGCGGCGGCTGCGCCCTGCTGGGGGGTGCGCACTCCCCGGAAGCCGTTGAGGTCGGTCGCCGTGAAGCCGGGGCAGACGGCGTTGATCAGGATGTGGGTGTCGGCCAGTTCCTTGGCGTACTGCACGGTGACGGCGTTGAGGAACGTCTTCGACGGAGAGTAGGCGACGGCGATGGGCCCCGTCTCGGCGCCGGGCGTGGTCTGGAGCGTGAGGGAGCCGACGCTGCTGGAGACGTTCACAATCCGCGGCGACGACGAGCGGCGCAGCAGAGGGAGCAGGGCGTTGGTGACGCGGATGACACCGATCACGTTGGTCTCCACGGCCGCCCGTACCCGGTTCACGTCGACCGTGGTGGGCTCCTGCGGTCCGCCGCCGGTGATCCCCGCATTGTTGACGAGCGCGTCGAGCCGCCCGGCCCGCTCCTTCACCAGCCGAGCCGCCGCTGTCACGCTGGCGTCGTCGGTCACATCCAGCGGCACGCCGAACGCGTCGGCTCCGGCCGCGCGCAGCTTGTCCACAGCGGCCTCGCGCCGCTCCTCGTTCCGCGCGCCGATTCCGACGGACCAGCCGAGGGCGCCGAGCCCGGCGGCGATCTCGTACCCGATGCCCTTGTTGGCCCCGGTCACCAGCGCGACCTTGTGGTGGTTCACGGTGTTCGTCTCACTCATGACATCGATACTTCTCCCCCGCCGGGCAGGGCGTCCAAGACCGACTGGGTGGACGGCGATACCGCCCGGGTATCGTTCCTGGCCGTCCCGGTTAGGCTGGCGGGGTGGAGACACGTGAGCTGCGGTACTTCGTCGCGGTCGCCGAAGAGCTGCACTTCGGCCGGGCCGCGCAGCGGCTCGGGATCACCCAACCCCCGCTGTCGCGGGCGATCGGCGGGCTCGAACGGCGCCTGGGCACCCTCCTGCTGGAGCGCGGCAGCCGGGGTGTCGCCCTGACCGGGGCAGGGGCGGTGCTGCTGCGGGAGGCGCGGGCGGCGCTGGACGCCGTCGAGGCCGCCGAACGGCGCACCCGCCGGGCCGCCCTCGCGGCGACCGGCCGCCCCGCCGTGGTCCTGGCCGCGAAGGCGGGAGCCTCCGGTGAACTGCTGGCGAAACTCCTCGACGCCTACGCCGCCGAGCCCGGCGCCGTCGCCGTGGACGTCGTGCTGTGCGGGCCGGGCG
Organism: Streptomyces sp. NBC_00659; assembly: GCF_036226925.1. Classification (NCBI taxonomy): domain Bacteria; kingdom Bacillati; phylum Actinomycetota; class Actinomycetes; order Kitasatosporales; family Streptomycetaceae; genus Streptomyces; species Streptomyces sp. NBC_00659. Next base: position 5,230,507 of record NZ_CP109031.1, read on the forward strand.
AGCAGACACGGTTGCTGCACGACGGCCGGGCCGACGTAGCCCTGCTGCATCGGCCGTTCGACGACACGGCCGGCTTCGACACCGAGGACCTGCACTCCGAGGGTCAGGTCGCGATCATCCCGGCGGGCCACCCTCTCAGCGCCCGCCCCCACGTGCGGCTCGCCGAGGTCACCGACCTTCCCGACCTGCCCCTGCCCCGCTGGCCTCACCCTGACGGCACCTTCCCGGACGGCCCCGGACCGCAGGTGCGCGACCACACGCAACTCACCCAGCTCATCGCCCTCGGCCGCGCCTGCGCGGTCGTGCCGGAGTCGGGCCGCGCCGGCCTGCGCGAGGACCTCACCGCCGTACCGGTCCCCGACGCCCCCCACGTCACCACGGTCATCGCCTGGCCCCCACACAGCCGCTCAACGGCGGTCGCGGGGCTGGTCCGCGCCGCCACTGCCCTGTGACCGACGGCGGTGAACGCCGGGACACCGTGCTGGATTTCGGGGACAGCGTCCGGTCTGCCATCAGCTCCCGACACATCGTGCGGTACGAGGTGACTGGCCTGCACCGGCGCTGCCGGAACCGCGCCCCCGGCACAGCCAGGCTCCGACGCGAAGTGACAAAAAGCCTGCCTTGGTGACACCTATCGCGCCTCGGCTCACCAACACGCGGGCACCATCGGCAGGTTGGAAAGGCTCAGTGACCCTTTAGGGCTGATCAACGGCGTGTTCCCTCAGGAAGGCCCCTGCGTAGGCTGCCGCCTCTTCCTTCGTCGCGTACGAGGTGTCGCCGTCGGGCGTGCCGTGTGTTCCGTCGGCGCCCTCGCCTGTCCACCTCCAGCCGCCGGACGAAGGCTCTTGCGTCAGTTCGGCCGTTCCATCGAACAGTTCGAGTACGGCGCTCGTGTGCGCTGCGGTGGCCGGCGGGCGGCTGATGGCATCAGGCCATTTCTTGCGGGCGCCTTGCCGGGTGATGCCCCAAACGGCGCCCAGCTGCTCGTAGCTCGCGCCGTAAGCCCCGGCAGTTCCCGCTGCGATCGCCGTCAACCGTTTGGCCTCCGTGTCCATCACCTTCCATGCGGCAAGGACGGACAGCGCCACTTCGACCGGGTCCGCCTCCCACATTCGGTCCCCTGGCAGCCCTGACGCGCGGGAGCGCATGGCCGATGCGAGCGGATTCAGGGCGTCGTATAGAGCCTTGTCGAGCTCTACCTGTTCTTCGGGGGTGATCTCAAGCAAAGCCATGCGACAACTTTAGTTACCCGTGATGGGGATTGTAAACAATAGTTTCCAGCCGAGGCTGTGGTCATGCACCATCAGCTTTGAACTGAGGGCCAGACCGGACCGTCGCAGCAGCTTGCCAGCCCTGCGGCTTCAAGTAGACAGGCTCTGGTGACGAGCAGCAGACACCACAGCCCACGGCCACCGCTCGCGCCCCCTCGATGCGAACTATGGGCGGGGCGGTCGCTGAGGTCTGCTTTGCTGAGCGGACGGTCATGCGGGGCTGCTGGCGGTTGGGACCGGTCGCGATGGTTGCTGTACCTCGCTGCGGGTACGGCAGGAAGGCGTGAGGTACAACTACGCCATGACGACTCGACCGACGCAGGCAATGTGGTGGGCTGAAATGGCCATCTTCCTTGCCGTAGCCGCCGTGACTTTCGCCGGGATCAGCGCCTTTCTGGTGGCATCGGCACCCCAGGGTCGCCACGTCACAGTGGAGGGCGGGGCCTCCATCGTGCTGATTGCGCTGTCCGTCGGCGTCGGCATCTTCGTGAGCGGCCGGTTCAGGGCATGGGGGCTGCGTCGGCAAGCCGTGTCCTGCACGCGGTCTTGAAAACCGTCGTGGCGCGAGTCACCGTGGGTTCACATCCCACACCCACCGCACACGTGAACTGCCTCTGACCAGGTATCTCGGTCAAGGTCCAGCGGGCCCGGCGGAAGCGGCCGGAACCCTGGTCGGTGGAGGAAGCCTGCGCCTTCCTGGAGAACGCCCAGATCTGGCGGGACTACCTCTACCCGGCGTACGTCCTGATCCTCGTTCTCGGCCTGCGCAAGGGCGAGGTTCTTGGCCTCACCTGGTCGGACGTGAACCTTGATACGGGGGAGCTGCACATTCGCCACCAGCTACAGCGGGTCCGCCGGCGGCTGCTGCACACCGACACGGCCAAGACGGAGGCCTCGGAGGCGGTGCTCCCGCTGCCTGACATCTGCCTGACTGCCCTCCGGCTCCGCCAGAAGGAGCAGCAGGCCGCGAAGGAGCGGGCCAAGGATCTGTGGACGGAGTCAGATCTCGTCTTCACCACCCGCTACGGCACCCCGGTCGAGCCGAGGAACTTCACCCGCGAGTTCGACCGCCGCTGCGAGCGCGCCGACGTCCGCCGTATCCGTGTCCACGACACCCGCCACACCTGCGCATCGCTCCTGGCGGCCCTCGACGTCCACCCCCGGATCGCGATGCAGATTCTCCGCCACTCGGAGATCGCGGTCACGATGGAGGTCTACACGCACGTGCCCTCTGCCGAGACCCGTCGGGCGCTCCGCAAGCTAGGCAAGGCGCTGGGTGGCGGCGGCAAGCAGAAGAAGGAAAAGAAGGGGAAGCGCAAGCAGCAAGAGGGGGCGGAAGAGCCGTCGCCGAGGGCGGCCAGCGAGAGCCATAGCGGTTGCTGTACTCCGCTGCTGTACGCACGACAGAGGCCCATTCGCGATCAAGCGAATGGGCCTCTGACCTGTGTCGGGGTGGCGGGATTTGAACCCACGACCTCTTCGTCCCGAACGCGGTCAGCCCCCTCGTGACCTTGTTCCGGGGCCACGGGCCTGATTGTTCGGCTCCGACACTGTCCACTACCGTCCGGGACGGTCTTCGTGCGGTTGCCTCGTTTGGCCCCCCGTTTGGCCCCCGTACCCCGACCTGATCGCACGAGTGCGCCACTCGCCAACCCCTTAGTAACCTCGCTATCTCATAACTGTTGTTTCGTCAAATCCATTTTTGCTTAAGCCAATTGGGTTGCACGGGTCATCTGAGTGGGTGAAGCTTCTCAGCAGTGACGCGAGACACGCGTGACTGCGCCCTCCCCAGAAGCGCCGACTTCTCCGGGGGGGAACAGCGAGGCCCACCCCAACGCCATTGTTTTGAGCGTCGAGGCCGGACTAACGCAGTGCTAGATGTGTCTCTTGCCGCTCTCACCGAAGCGGGCCAGATCCGCGGAGTGTGGGTGCGAGGGCTGGTTCGGCGTCTCCGGCTCCCGTGTGTTGTGCTCCGCGGGAGAGTGTCTCCCGCGGTACAGGGAGCCCAATAGGAGGCTTTCTCGTGGTTTCCCCCGCCAAGAACAGCGGCGAGCCAACCGTCAACGGCGAGCGGACTGAGCTGTCCAAGCCCATCCGCCGCGTGCCCTCCATTCCGGACCCGGCTCATCACAAGGCGCTGCGTGCCGCGCTGAAGAAGCGCGGCATGGCAGACCGGGTGGCCGGAGCGATCTCCACCATCTGGACTGACCCGGATGCCGTGCTGCCGCAGATTGCCAATCCTCAGCGCCGACGCATCCCCGGCGCGTACCTGTTGGTGATCTCCGGCTCGGTGTACACATCGCGCCTCGTTCCCGACCCGCTCAATCCCCGCAACGCCGATCACGTCCCGTTTGCCCTTGCGCAGGCCATCGGCGCCCCGCCGGCCACCTTTGTCCCCGCCGTACAGGAAGGGGAGGGCGAACTGGCAATCCACGTCGAAAGCCGAGAAGCGCTGATCGAGCAGGTTGACTGGGCGATCGAGACGACTCGGAACCGCAACAGCCCGGTCCCGGACATCGCCGAGCAGGGGATCATGGACCCGCCGATCGGTGTCGCCACCACCGTCTACTATGACGCCGCTGATGAGAGCCCGACCACACACATCGTGGTCCGCGAGGGTTCGAGCCGCACCAGCCACGGACTGTTCAACCTTGGGATGGAGGCCGAGAAGGTCCTGTTCGCCCTCCCCCGCACCGCCAGCGTGATGCAGGCTCATATCGATGACATCAACAGCTACGTAGGCAAACCCGCCGAGGACATTCTCACCCATGAGAAGGCTGCGGTCCGCTGCGCAGTCACAGACTTTGAGCTCATCATCGGCGTTGTCCCGGACGTCCCGGGGGCGGTCGACCTGTCCCAGGCCATCAAGGCCCGTGTGGCGCAAGATCACCTCAACACCAAGGAGCCCTGGACCGACGCGGCGAAGCACACCGCGCTCGCCGAGGAGTGCCTCATCTCCGCGCGTGCGGCAGGCGTCATCCGGAGCAACGCCGAGTCGGACTGGCTGGCCGGCCGCCTCACCCCCAAGGAGGCCGCAGCCCATAAGCTCACGCACTTCGGCGACGACCGCGCGGCCCAGGCTGTGTACCTGTTCACCACCAACGAGCCTCAGGTCCACCAGGCAGTGCGCCAGCCAATCGCTCTCGTGCTCACCAACGAGCCGACTGGGCGCCGCAAGCGCACTCGCATCACCACCAAAACCAAGCTCCCGCTGGCTGTTGAACTGATCATTAGGGAGAAGCGCGGCTCCGTCGCGGACGCCGAGCTCACCCGTTTCCGAAAGGCCCTCACGGACGCTCTGCCCGACGACCTGCAGAAGGCTGCATGGCAGCCCACCAAGCGGTCTCCTGAGGATCTCTACCAAGCCGCTTTGAAGGAGATGCAAGCAGGAAAGGAGGAGCGGCCGTCAAGCACCGAACTCCTGGTCCGTGCCGCGTACGTCCTGGCCAAGCGCAACGCGATCGGCGGCCCTCGCAACGACTTGGGGCCCGGCAGCGACCGCCGGAGCGCACGTGTGGTTTTGGAGGCCCTGGCCGACACGGAGTCGGGACTCCGCCATCTGCGCCAGGCGATTGAGGACGACCGGGCTGGCGATGAGCCCCGCCAGGTTGATGATCAGGGTCAGCCGCGCAAGGACGGAGAGGGCAGCGACCTGCCCATCACCAACGATTTCCTCCGCACTAGCCTCGCTCCGAAGGGCGGAGTGGCCCCGCAGCCCCTGTCCCCCACCGCGGCAGTACACGACCACTACAAACGCGGAGTCCAGGTCACCAAGGAAGCTCTCCGGAACCTGGAGATGGAGATGCGCAACCTTGCGGGTCTCAAGGATGGCAGCGGCATGCCGCTGATCGAGCGCGAGGGCCGTGCCCACGCCCGCCTGCTGATGGACAAGCTGCAGGATCTGGCCGCGGAAGCCCAGGAGTGGTGGGAGAAGGCCGTCGAGGCCCAGAGTACGACTGCCAACACGAACGCATCCGACGACGAGGAGAGTGACGCGGAGAGCGACGAGGAAGACGAAGGCGAGGCGGCCTGATGAAGAAGGCAACCTATATGGCGCTCGCAGAGCTATGCGGCCCTCACCTGCTCCGCGCCGTGCCCTACGAGCTGTCTCCGACCCCCGAACTGATGCCCGACGCCTCATGTGCCGTCTACATCGCCATCGATGCCCGCGGCGGCGTCTGCTATGTCGGCTCCGTGTGCAGGCCTGGCAACAACCAGGGCCTGGCCAGTCACGTCAAGGAGTACCTCCACAACCTCCCCAAGACGGATAAGTGGAGCGGCGTGTACATCGTTCTCCTTCGGCCGGACACGCCGGAACCCGAGGTGAGGCGTATCGGTGGTGATGTCGCCGGCTGGCTGCTCCCGTACGACCGGGAGCGATGGCCGCGCGCGAGCTGACACGACACAACGGTGCCCGGCAATCACGTATGCCGGGCACCGCAGCCACGTTCGGGTTGCCATCCAAGGTCGGTCGTGTGGCGCCCCTACTCCTCCACCGCGTCATCCGTCACGGCTTCGACGTACCTAGCCAGATCATCTACAGCCTTGCGCCTTACTGGGTGTGCGCAAAGCTCTGGTGTAGCCAGTCCCGCACTGACGCGGGCGTGGTCCGGCCGTGCTGCCGGAGCGCGTCGATGATGTCCCGCCCGCAGACGAGGGCGATCGGGTGTCCGTCCTCGTGCACCTCGCTCTGGACCTGTCGGTTGAAGTGTGAGGTGGTGACGAGCACCCCGAAGTTGCGGTGCCGGATGCGGGAGATGAGGCGTGAGACTTCCCGGACACCGACGCTGTTGTCGGGCTTGTAGCACTTGGCTTCTAGGGCGAAGTCGATGCGGATCGGGGCTGCTGACGGTCCTAGCACGTATGAGCCCACGGCGTCTCGTCCGCCGTCGCGGCTCGGCCGCGTCACGTCCACGGTCCCGGTGGACGGGGCGATCAACCGCCAGATGGCTACGGCGCACTCTTCGAAGTCTGTCTCCCGCCCACGGAAGTAATCCCGGATCTCTGCCAGCATGGCTTCACCGGCCGGGTCATCAGGAAACTGCTGGGCAGTTGAGCGTATGACCGTCGTGGCCGGTGCGAGCAGCGGCCGGTAGACGCGGCTTTCGACCCACGTCCTCCAGACGTCGGGGCATTCGCCCTCCAGTGGATTGCCGCCGGCCAGCACATGCCGGATCCAAGCACGTGGGATGCAGGCCTGGTCCAGCACGGTGAATCGCGCCCGATAGTTCTGGAACCGCGTCGGCCCGGTCGCACGCCAGATGGCCGAGAGTTCGTCATCGGGTGCCAGCGTCGGCCCGCCGGGGGCGAGCAACCCGCGGAAGCGCACTGCCCGGCCAGGCGCCGCCCTCTCAAACAATAGGAAAGGCGGAACGCCGCTCCCCCGTTCATGGGCTGTGCCATGAGAGAAGGCGAAGGCATCCCGCAGCAGTACGTTTCCCTTGCGCGGCGTTTCATGCAGCCCCGTGCCCGGGGTCCGGTTGTCGCCGTAGTAGGTGAAGGTGCCTGTCTCAACATCCAGGTAGTCCGGCCAGTCCACCGCTCCACCGCTGGTGTACAGCACGGCCAGACGAACCGTGCCCTTCGCCGGGGAACCGGCGTAGCGGAACCCTCCCTGGTTTCCGGTCCCGGGCAGCAACTTGCCGATGGGGTCATCGCCGGAGTGCCCAAGCGATCCACCGGCGTAGACAGCATCGACGAGCAAGTCGGCCTCACCGAGGTCTCCAAAGGAAACTTCAAGTGCAGCTGAGCGCGGAGCAGGGATCATGACCTACGTTTACCAGATGCCTGTGACAGCAGCGTCACCCAAAGGACTTCCAGCAAGGGAGGCAGTTCCCCCGCGACAGTTCCCCGAGCCGTGCTGATCGGCAGCTTTACAGTCTTCTCAGGTCGACGCGAACAATCTTCGTCTGACCAGCGGAAACGAGTATCCCCCGCTAAAGGGCACCTGTTGCCGTCCACGTGTCGTCCACGACGCGAGGTGCAACCTCTGACGCACCTCATCACAGCGCAGGAACGTGAAGGTAACGGGATTGGGCAACTCCAGTCACAAGACTGGACAACTTGGCTACGCTCAGCACACCGATCAAGGATGAGGGGGGATCGGCTATCTTGACGTGCTTGCCCGGGCTTGACCCGACCACGGGCCTGCTGCCGCCCGGCCGTTACGCAGTGTCCCTGGACGAGTTGTACACAGCGCTTGTGGAATCCACAGGCTCCGATGTTCGGCGGGCAATCTGGGAAGAATGGACTCGGCACCGGACGGCAGTCGAGGCGTTCACAGGGGGGATTAGCCGCATGTGGGTCGGAGGAAGCTTCGTCAGCAGCAAGCCTGACCCCAGCGACGTAGATGTGACGTACCTGCTGAGCGCCCAAGCCTACGATCGCCTGGATCGAGAGACCCTGGCCGACCTAGACGATCTGACGCTCCGGGCGTGGTGCGTAGAGCAGAAGATGCGCGTCGATGCCCATCTGGTTCGGCTCCCCGAGAGGGTTCCTGTCTCACAGATGGTGCCTAGCCTCCTCAGCCAGGAGTCAAAACAGTCCTTCCGAGACTTGGGCCTCTACGATGAGGTGTGGCAGTGCATCAAGCCATCGTCTGCCCAGTCGGTTCCTGATGTATTGCGTCGAGGGTACGTGGAGGTGCTGCTGTGACACCGACACCGAACGTGCCCATGCCCGATCCATCAGACAAGATCGCGCTTCGCGCATGGATGAGACTTATCCGAAACAGCCAAGCGCATGAATCTCGCGAGAAACCGAGCAATCCAGCAGAATTCGCCGCGATTCAACGTAATCGGCTGCTCAAATCTGTAGAGACAACGGTAGAGCAGAGGCGGAGACGCCTTGAGGTGGCGTTGACTGGAGAGGTGACCGCCGAACATACGGTACCGGTCTCCACGCTCGGGTCATTTCTAACCAACCTCCAAGAATCCGTTTCTGCTGTCGCTCAAGCCCTAACGGGACGACCGACAAGGTTTGCGTCGATTCCACGAGACATTCGCGAAGCAACTGCCCTGAGCGCAGCCGCTACCTTCCCATCATCTTTCGGTGTAGCGATGTTCGGACCGCCAGTTGAATCAGGAGAAGAAAACCTCTTCGGAGACATGTTCGGCGATCTGCGAACCGTCCTCGACGAGGCCGTGGACAAGGTACTTGACATCGCCGACCTTTCGGAGGGTGCAAGCCTGTCGGACGAACTCTTGGCGGAGCAACTTGCCCCGCTCGGACAAAGAGCAACGAAACACATCGGCCTGCTCACTGCCGGACTTACCGATGCGGGTGTCGGAGTGCGCGTTCACTGGCATACACAGCAAGGCCGTATCCGCGAAAGCAACTGGACCCCTTCCGGCGTTCAAAGAGTGCGCTACCTGTGCGAGCACAGCGAGTTTACCGAGGCTGAGACCATCACTGTCGCAGGCTGGCTAGGCTCAGCGAGTTCGTTTCAAGGGAAGGTTGAGATCCGCACTGACAGCGGCGAACTAATCCGGGCAAGCACTGATGATGAGCTAACCGGCCAGCTCGAAAGGTATCTCAACAGGCGAGTTGAGGCCGAAGTAGAGGCAACGAGAGTAATATTCGCTGGCGGGCGTGAGCGCAATATTTATTCCGTCCTCAATCTGCGAACGGTATCCGAGTAAGGGGTCTCTTGTTTATGCCGCAGGCGGGCATACAGCATGCGGCCGCGGCTCGCACTCCCGAACGTCGCCGCCATCAAAAACCACCGTCAGGCAAAAGCTAGAGGCCCTGCGGAGCGATCTGCGGGGCCTGGTCTGATGTTGCATTCGGTAGAATTTGAACCCGCAATCCGATAGAGGGAGAAGAAGGCGAGGGGTACGGCTGACAACGGCCGCAGCAAGCCGTGCCGACCCTGGTCAAGCCGCAAACGGAAGCCTCTCGGGCGCAGGCGTACGGTCCGTGAAACCGTGGTCAGCCAACCGTGCCGCCCGCTGTGCGAGCCACCCGGAAACTCGAGGGCCGCCGTTCACTGCCCCACCCTCCCGGACAGTGCGAACGTGTGTAAAACCGTGGGCAAGGTAGTACTGCTGAAGCCCCTCGTTCGTCGTCCATGCGTCCAGGCGGAGCCACCGTGCGCCCGCACGTTGCGCACGGTCGCCAGCCCAGTCGAGCAGCCGACCCCCGAGGTCCTGCCCCGCGTACTCGCGAGCGACAGTGAGCTTGTTGACGAACATTGACGGTTCGGCCAGTTCGCCGTCCGTCCACAGGCCCTCTTCGGCGTCCGGCGTGAGCGTGATCGTGCCGGCGGTCGTGTGCCCGTCCCGGAGCATGAACACGGTGCCTGCCTCGATCGTGGCCAACAGCTTGGCAGCAGGATAAGGGCGGCTCCACTGGTCGGACCCCAGATCACGCAACCAGGCTGCCGCTTCCTCGCGAAAGGTGAGCAACTTTGTCACGTCGTGCGGTTCTGCCGGAGCGATGATCACGCGTTCTCGTTTCGGGCGGACAGCTCGCCGATCTCGTAGTTCATGCGGTTCAGGTCCCCCCGGAACGTCGTAATCGTGCACCGGATAGGGCGATCCGCGGAGTAGCCGGTACGCATCCAGAGCATCACTGGCACGCCCGCGCCAATCTCCAGGAGTCGTGCCTCATCTGGCGTGGGCATCCGGGCGGCGATCTCGTCGAAGTACCCGACCTGCTCGATCCCTCGCGATGCGAGATAGCGGGTCGTGCCCTCCTCTATGTCCCCTGGCTCAGCCAGTCGTGGTGAGGCGTCAATCAGCCAGGACGGATAGTAAGTCGCCTGAGTGGACCACGGAACGTCGTCCACGTACCGATGACAGAACCGCAGTACAGCCTTCGCGCCTGCGGATACATCGAGTCGTTTAGCAATATCAGTTGGAGCGGGAAGCATCTCAACGCGGAATGTCTGATGGGGCCGGCGTCCAGCGTTCGTGACGTCAGTTCTGTAGGCATCCCCGTTCTGCGGGAAGGTCAGATCCTCAAACCGTGTCGCGTTCAGCTCGAACACCTCGTGCGACTTGACCTCATACCCAAGCCCCTGGCTGGACGAGATCAGACCCTCGCTGACCAGCAGGCTTAGCCCATTGCGGACCGTGTTCCTGGACGCGTCGAATCGCTGCTGCAAGTCGTTCTCCGAAGGCAGCCGCGAGCCCGGCGCATAGGTGCCGTTGTCGATCTCGCGGCGCAGGACGTCAGCGACTTGGCGGTACTTCGGCTGCTTGGTCATAGACCCCATCATGACGCACTCGCGCAGCTTGTTGGTACATGTTCGACCTAACCCCTTGACGGCTCACCGTCCGCGGGTGCAGCATCACTGCATCGACTTGTACCAACAAGTTGAGCAGGTGGTGCAATGCCATCGTGTTAGCTCGATCTGCACTTACGACGCCCAGAGGAAAGCCCGCAGGGGTGAGTACGAAGGAAGCGTTCGTTGGTTGATAACTCAACAGGGTGACTAGATCGGCGGGGTGAGCCCCGCCCCCGTGGCGACCGGGTCAGGTTCGCCGGCGGCCACTTCCCCGCACACCGGCTCTGGAGAACAGTCCTCGGGATCATCTCTCCCTCACGGGAGGTCAGCCCGTCGGATGCCACCTGGTGTGCGCCGCTCTGCTGGCGTCAGAGCAGTGACGATGACGCGCCCGATTCCCCGGCTCGGGACCTGCCCGCCACGCAATGGCGGACCGGTGAAGCCGTGTCCCTGCGATCTGCGGGAGGTCGGTTGTGAACCGACGCCAACGACAGGCGCCGCCGACCGGACCCGCGGCCGGCGCCTGAACCATCTGGGTCCACTTCTTGGCTCGCAGCCTCTTTGCTGCGGCCGGCTGCCTCTCCCGCCCGTCCGGTCGTCGCTTCGCGCGGTGGTCGTACGGACGGGAGCGCGGGGAGCCGGATCGTCCGACTTCAACGGCGCGCGGCCCCGGTGCTCGAACACCGGGGCCGCTTCGGGCCGTTCCTTCGCGAGAGGAACACGACCCAATGAATCCCATCGTCACTGTTCAGGAAGCTGTTACCGCGTTCGCCGACTGGATCGAGCCGACGGATGCGGAGCTGGACGCGATCGAGCGGGAGATGCCCGTCATCACGGCGGACGTCGACCTGTTGGACGCGCAGATCATCACGCTGGACCGCACGCCGACCGAACTGGACATCCGGCGTATCCGCCGGGTCCGCAACCGCGTGCTGACGGCCCGCCGGGACCTGGCCAACCGCATCGCCGACGCGAGCAAGTCGGGTGGTGCGGCATGAAGGCGAAGACCGCTCTGCCCGCCGTCGCGATGACGGCGGTGTCCATGGTCCTCACCCTGGCCGTGGTCGTCATATGGCTCGGTACCGCGATGCCGTGGCCGGTCGCCCTGGTCGTCGGTCTCGGGATCGACGGCGGATGGCTGGCCACCCTCGCCTACGAACGCCGCCTCGCTGCGCAGGGCGACCACAGCCGCACGGTGACCGGCGTCGGCTGGTCCTTCGGCCTCATCGCGGCCGGCGTCCTGGTGGCGCACGCGCTCACCGCCGAGGAGTCCACCGGCGCGTGGCTGGCCGTGGCATGGCTGCCCATCGCGGCCAAAGCCCTCTGGCTGGTCCACGGGATGTGGGAGCGCACCGCACTCACCCCCAGGGCCCTGGACGCGATCCAGGGGATCCAGCAGGAAGCCCGTGACGAGGCGGCCGTGGCTCGTGCCCGGCTGCGGGCGGAAGCGGGCACCGAGGAGACCCGGTTGACGGCCGTGACGGAGGCCGGCGCCCGCGTCGCCCGCGTCCAGGCCAGGACCGCACAGGCCCTCTCCCGGGCCTGGTCGACGCTGGAATCGGCACGGAACGGTGAGGACACCGGTAGGGCGCTCACCAGTGTGACGAACCGCGTCACACCCGACGTCACACCCCGCTGGGAACTCCCCGTCTGGGGACCCGCCGAACCCGTGGCACCCGCCCTGAACGCAGCACCCGCGCTCACCGACACTGCCCTCGACGACCTGGTCGACGAGATCCGGCACAGCGAGGTTCCGGCCCTGTCCTACCGGGAGATGGCCCTGCGGTTCCGCGCGGCCGGCCACTCCGCCTCCGAGGTCCGCCTGAGGGCCGCGTGGAAGCGTGTCGCCTGATGTCCGCAGCCTGGGGTAAGTGCTTCGACCCGACCGGCACCCGCTACGGCATCCCCACCTACCCGTGGTGCCTGGCCCCGGACGGGCTCGCCACCCGCCGCCAGTTACGTGCCAAGGGGCTGCGTCCGGGCGGGCAGGACATCGCGGCGCAGGTCATGCGCGTCAACCGGCGCGCGGGCGGGGTCCGGGTCTCCTACCTCTACCGCCTCGACCTCGCCAAGCCGGTACGGCCGATGACCTCGCGGAAGTGGGGCGCGCTCGCCCTGGCGATGCTCGCCCGCCGCACCTGCCCGAAGTGCCAGGTCATTTACGGCTACTGCATGCCTCGCTCGCTCGGCATGTGCGTGCTCTGCGCCTACCCCGACGACCAGCGCGCCGCCTAAACACCCCGATCGCACCTTGGAGTTCCGCTGTGACCAGCATCAACGCTGCTCCGAGCACCATCGACTACGCGTGGCACGCCTGGGTGACTGTCCCCGGCGAGGGCCGCGCGTTCGCCCACGGCACCGTCACCGTTCCCGTCTCCTTCTGCTGGGACCGCGTCACCTGCGAAGTCGCGGCCTGGCTCGGCTCGCAGGGCACGACCGGGCGGCTCGCTGACATCCACCTCATCCTCGCCCCGCACGCCGGAAGGACGGACTGACCATGTCCAAGCCCGACACCCGACGCCTGGACCGTGCGATCCGCCAGACGAACCGCAAGCTCGAAGCGGTCCGCCGCGGCGAGCAGTGGCCGCTGACCGGCTCGGAGCGGCGCCAGATGCTCGCCGCGCTCGCCGGCGGCTCGTACCGGGTCATGCGCGGCAAGAGCACCACCCGCGCCGACAACCGGGTCGACGCCATCTCCACCTCCGCCGAGACCCGGCTGATCGCCGAGATGACCGCGTTGCAGATCGAGCGTCAGCGCATCGTCACCGAGACGGCCCGCGCCAAGGCCGCCAAGAAGTCCTCGGGCTGGTGGTGAGCGTGGCCCCGCCGGGCCCGCGTTGTCCCGCGGCTCACCCCGACGACCCCACACCCTGCACCGGGCCGGTCGCGGTGACCGTGCTGGACGCCGAGGGCGCCGGGGCCGACGGGTGCGAGCACCACGGCGCCCGGCTCCTCGCCTCCCTCGACCGGGGCCGCGTCTACGCCCTGCCTGACGCCCCGGACGGCGCCGCCATCCGCACCTTCACCGCCGCCGACGGCACCCGCCCGTTCTGCTGGCTCGACGGCCCCCGCATCGACCCGTCCCAGCTCAGCAACGCCGAAACCCGCCGCGCCCGGCACCGCCGCTGATCAGCGCAACCCCTGCCCGCGCCACCGCCGGGCGGGGCCGCTGTCCCCTCATCTTCCGCCCCGTTCTCGGGGTAGTCAGGAGCCTTACCGCCATGGGCGACACCGTCGTTCACCTGCACAAGAACACCGAAACCCCGGCCGAACCGGCCCCGGAGCCGGCCGCCGTGACCACGTTGACCGTGGTCCCTGACCCGGCACCTGCCGCACCCGTTCCGCTGTGGGTCCGCTCCGGGCACGCCATACAGACCGCGGTCACGCACGAGACGACCAGGACGACCGCCCGCGCGGTCGCCCGGCACACCCTGTACGTCGTCGGCGGGGCGAGGATCGCGGCGAAGCGGACGTGGGACGGCCGCACGGCATCCCGGTACGAGCGGATGTTCCGCGCGGCCGAAGCCGCCGGGAACCACGAGATGGCCGCCGAGTGGGAGGAGCGGGGGCAGCACTTCCGCGAGGCCCGCCACCGCCGCCGCATGGACCTGCTCCACTCGCCCCTCGACGCCGCCAAGGGCGTAGCGGTCGGCACCGGAATGGGTATCGGGTCACTGGTCGCCCTCGGCATCGTCATGGCGGTCGCGACGAAGGACGTCACGCACGTCGTCACGCCGTTGATGGCCACGGTCGACTTCATCAACCTGCTGATCACCATCGTTCAGGTGGTGTGGGGCCCGGCCCTCGCGATCGGCCCGTTCCTCGCTCTGCTCGCCTTATGGGCCATCGGCAGCAAGCAGCAGGCCGCACCGGCATGGGCCCTGCCCGACAACGCCTGCAGCAGTGAAGGCGAGCCCATCACCCCGTCGATCGTGGTCAAGGCCCTGCGCGACCTCGGAGTCCCCGCGCTCCGCAACGCCATCAAGGAGATGGGCGACGCCGGCGCGAGCATGCTGGGTCCGATCCGGATCGCCGGATGCGGCGTGGAAGTCGACGCGACCCTGCCCTCCGGGGTGTCGACGATCGAGGTGCAGAACCGGCGGCGCAAGCTCGCCGAGAACCTGACCCGGCACGAGCACGAGGTGTTCATCACCATCCCGACCGCCGCCCGCACCGTGCGGCTGTGGGTAGCGGACTCGGGGGCGCTGGACGAGCCGATCGGGCCGTCCCCGCTCATGACGGACGAGACGATGACCGCCGACTACACCAAGGGCCGCGCTCCCTGGGGCCAGGATCTGCGCGGCGACGCAGCGACGATCAGCCTGTACCAGCGCCACCTGTTGATCACGGGGTTGTCGAACCAGGGCAAGACCGCCGCGCTGCGTGCGCTCGCGCTGTGGCTCGCGCTGGACCGGTCGGTCGAGTTCTGGGTGGGTGACCTGAAGGGTGTGGGGGACTGGGCCATGTTCGACGGTCTCGCTTCCCGGTTCGTCCAGGGGCCGACCGACGACCACGTCATCGAGGTCACCGAGCTGGTCGAGGACGCGGTCGAGGAGATGAACCGCCGCATCCAGGCCCCGCCGGGCACCGTCTTCCCTCTGCTGGTCGTCATCGTGGACGAGGCGCAGGTCGCGTTTATGTGCCCGGCCAAGGACGAGGCCAAGCGCCCGTACGGCGGGGCGAAGGCCAACTCCCTTTACTTCATGGGCGTCCGCAAGATCCACAACCAGGGGCGGGCGGTCAACGTCCTGATGTGGCAGGGCACCCAGGACCCCACGGATCAGAACCTTCCCAAGCTGGTCCGCGAGGGCGCCCACACCCGCGCCTCCCTCGCGCTGGGCACCGAGTCACAGGCCCGGATGGCGCTGGGGGACAAGGCGGTCGACGGCGGCGCCGCCCCAAACCTGCTGCGCCCGGGGCTGGACCGGGGAACCCTGGTCGTCGCGTCCGACGGGATCGCCATTCCGGTCGGCCAAGCATCCATCACCGTGCGCACGCACTACATCAGCACCGACGATGCCAAGGAGATCGCCGACCGCGCGAAGGCAATGCGGGACGGGGTCACCACCCTGCGCACCGTCGACCGCAGGGAGGTCCGCGACGCGCTCGCCGACGTCGCATCCGTCCTCGGGGACGCGAAGCGCTTGCACACCCAGGACATCGTCAAGCGGCTCAGCATCCTCGACGCGGACGCCTACGGCGACTGGTCGTTCATCGACCTCAAGCGCGTCCTGGAGGCCGCCGGGGTGGAGCCGTACAAGTCGCACGGCCGCATGGTCGTCCGTGCCGACGACGTCACTCGCGCCCTTACCAACCGCGACAGCGACGGTTCCGCTTCCGTCTCCTGACCCTGGGGAGGCGGACCCTCCCGGCGCGGGGAGGCGGGGAGAACTCCCCAACCGCCTCCCCGTGCAACCTCCCCCGCGTTGATCAGCGAAAACATTGTTTCGGGGAGGCGGGGAGGCCCAGCAGCTCACACCCCCGAAACCCCCTCCACAGTCCACCCCCAAGGGGGTGGCTCCGCCTCCCCAACCGTGCACCGGAAGGGATTCCGCATGTACCCCGAGCAGTCCGGATACCTGCCCGCAGAGCGGGCCGTGACCGTCCACCAGCCGCAGCCCCTCGCCCCCTATGACCCCGGTCCGTCGATCGCGTTGGACCCGTACGGCGAGCGTCAGCCGGTGGTGTGGGTGCCCGACGCCTACGGGCGCATGGTCCCCATGCCCAAGCACCTCGCCCCCGCCCCCGTCCTCGCCCCCGAGCCGCGCGACCTCACCCCGCTCCCGCTCCTGGACCCCGTCGCCCAGCGCTTCATGGGCGCCGGACTCGGAGGCGGCGCCCTCGCCGCCGGCGTCGGCTACGGCGTGGGCGAGATCGTCAGCGCCGCCGCCGGAATCAGCGGCGGAGCCCTCGTGTGGGTCGCCGTCATCGTCCTCGCCCTGCGCGCCCCCGCCATCACTGGCGGCAAGGGCAGCACGGTCAACATCCGCAAAGCCGTGATCAAACGGAACAAGTTCTACGGCTGACAAGGAGCCGCACCCATGCGACTGCGCATCGAACGAACCGACTGGCTGCGCCCCGGCCTGTACCTGACCGACACCCCACGGCCGCACTGCCGTGACTGCGGCGGCCACGGGGTCCAGGAGCGGGACTACGGCGACGAGACGGGCGAGTACGTCGGCACCAACTGGGCCTACTACGCGTGCTGGAACGCCAACGGCCGCTGGCTGCTCCTGCCCATCCCGCGCAAGCCGCTGCCCCGCCCGGGTCCCGACCCGTGGGCCAGCAACGAACCGCCCCTCTAGCCACGCCAAGGGCGGCCCCCACTCCGCCAAGAACCGGGGCCGCCCTTGCTCGCCAGCATCCGTCCAAGGAACTGGAGACATCCAGCATGACGCAACCTACCGACATCCGGCGAGTGCGCGGCTTACGGCCGCGACTGCTGGATCTGTTCTGCTGCCAGGGCGGCGCAGCCAAGGGCTACGACGACGCCGGGTTCGACGTGACCGGCGTCGACAAGGACCCCCAGCCCCGCTACCCGTACGCGTTCGTCCAGGCCGACGCCATCGCGTTCGTCCTCGCCCACGGCGGAGAGTTCGACTTCATCCACGCCTCGCCCCCGTGCCAGTTCGACAGTGACTGTCAGCGCATCCAGGGCAACCCCCATCCCGACCTGATCGCCCCGACCCGTGCCGCCCTCGAACTGACGGGACGGCCTTGGGTGATTGAGAACGTGGGCGGGGCGGTGCCCAAACTTCGTGCCCCGGTGATGCTGTGCGGGCCGATGTTCCACGTGGCTACCTACCGGCACCGGTTCTTGGAGCCCGGGGGAGGCTTCAGCCTCCCTCAGCCCTACCACCCGGCACACACCGTTCCGCAGGCCAAGATGGGCCGCCCCATCCCGCCGGGCCACTACGGCCAGTTCGTCGGGAACTTCTCCGGTGTCGACCACGCCCGCCGCGTCATGGGCGTGCCGTGGATGAACCGCGACGGCATCCGCGAGTGCATCCCGCCCGCCTACGCCCGTTGGACTGGCACTCACGCCCGCTACAGCCTTCGTGCCAAGGCGGTGGCCGCATGAGCGAGCATCTGCGCACTGCCCTCCGGCTCGCGGCCGACGGCGTGCCCGCCCTGCCGCTGCGCCGGGGGAAGCTGCCGTTCGGGAACTGCCCAGCCTGCGCGCACAACGCGTGCGGTGGTCGGCCGAACATGAAGACTCCCGGACCCTGCGTCTGTCCGCAGCCGTGCCACGGCTGGGCCGCCGCGGCCACCGACCCGCGCGTCCTCAACTCCCTTGCGTGGGCTTCGGCGTGGCAGCATGCGGCGACGGTCGCCTACCACCCCGGCGGCGCCGGGGTGACCGTGGTCGACCTGGATGACCTCGCGGCCATCGCGTGGGCCCGTGAGACTCTGCCCGCCACCCGGACCGTGACCACCACCCGGGGTGAGCACTGGATCTACCGGGGCACCATGCAGTCCGCCAACGCCGTGCGGCCCGGAGTCGACATCAAGTCCCTTATGCAGTATGCCCGTTGGCTCGGACTCGGCACCGGCGTCACGGCTGCTCTCCCGGATGCTGCGCGCGCGTTGACAGTAAAGGAACCGTCCACGGCTGGCAGGGCACCACAGACGTTCTCAGTACCCCTGAGCGGCCAGCGGGGGGAGTGCCCGCACCGCACGCCGGCCTATCTGGCCCGTGGCATCGCCATGGCAGAACAGCGCATCACCGAAGCCCGCGGGGCGGTGCACGCCACCGTGTACCGGACGTTCCTCGCCGTGCTGTCCACGCACGGCCGGTGCGGCTGCCTCACCGAGGAGCACACCGCGCGGCTGTTCACCGCGGCGCAGGCCAAGGGCGAATCACCGAGGCACTGCACCGACGCGTGGACCAACGCCCTGACCACGTTGGGACTGTGACCATGTCCGACGACGAAAAGAACCCTGCCCGCGAGGTCATCACCGACTACGCACAGGCGCACTTCCGGTACTTCCGCACCGCCGACGGGACCGTGTACGCGCAGAAGAACGGCCACCCCGTCGCCCGTCCGATCCGCTCCCAGGGCACCACGGGAAGCCACCGCCAGGAACTCATGGTCGGCCTGTTCAAGGACGGAATCGGCGTGTTCAACGGGACCGCCCTCAAGGAGGCGTTGGACTTGATCGAAGCGCTCGCGCTGTACGAGGACACGCACGCCGTGCACATCCGCGTGGCTCCCGGGTTCGACGGGGCGACGTGGCTGGACCTGGGCCGCAACGACGGGCAGTCCGTCCGCATCCACCCCACCGGATGGGACATCACCGTTCCCGACCCTCGGGAAGTGTGCTGGCGGCGGACTCAGCTCACCGGGGAACTGCCGCTGCCGGCCAAGGACACCGACGGCAAGGGCATCGACCTGCTGATGCGGCTCTGCAACTTTGCCAATGCGGAGACGGAATGCCTGGCCATCGCGTGGCTGATCGGTTGCCTCGGTCCGTCCGTGCCGGTACCTGCGCCGTTCCTCACCGGACCGCAGGGAGCGGGCAAGTCGACTGGTGGGCGGATGCTCGTGCGGATCGTCGAGGGTATGAGCGGTGACTTGCGCCGGGCCCCGAAGGACGAGGAGAACCTGATCGCGGCGGTGGCGGCGGGATGGGTCACCGCGCTGGACAACCTCTCCCACATGACGCCGGATCTGTCCGATGCGATGTGCTGCATCGTCACGGGAGCCGAGAGCGTCAAGCGGGCCCTGTTCACCGACGGGGACGTCTTCCGTGCCCGCTACCGACGGCCGCTCCTGCTGACCGGTATCGACGTCGGCGTCATCCGGCCCGACCTCGCGGAACGGCTCTTGCCGCTGCGGTTGGAGCGGCCCCGTGTCCGGCGCACTGAGGCGGAGCTGTGGGCGGAGTACGCGGACGTGCTGCCCGTCGTCCTCGGCTCGCTCCTGGATCTCACGGTCAAGGTCCGCGCAGCCGAGGCGGAGACGCCCAGCGATCTGCGGATGGCGGACTTCGCGCACCTGTGTGCGCAGCTCGACGCGGCCACCGGCCTCGGAGCGCTCCCCGCCTACCGGGCCAGTCTGGACGACCTGAACGACGACGTTATTGAGGGCGACTTGCTGGCGCAGACCGTCCTTCGGCACGCCGCGGACATCGAGCCGGGCGCGGCGCAGCAGATGACGTCCACGGAGTGGCTGCACTGCCTTAGTCGCCTCTACGGCGGCGAGGAACTGCGGCCCCTGCCCAAGGGGTGGCCGACCACCGGCAAAGTCCTCTCCGACCGGCTCAAGCGTCTCCAGCCGACGCTTGCCGCGCGGGGCGTCCTCATCGACTCGGGCCGCACCAGGGAGGGCCGCTACATCGAGGTGACTCGCTCGTCGGCTCCGCCCTCGCACGAGCAGCAGGCTTTCTGACCGGCACCGACCTCGAACGTACGAGCAAGAGGAGCACCATCGGCCCGGCGTGCTCCTCTTGCTGTTCGGCGGCGGCGCCGCCCTGCGATGAACGCGCCGCGAAGCGGCTCCTTCTTCATGCTCTGAGCCGCACCGCACCACCACAGACATCTCCCTCTTTTTCCTAAGTAGGAAGCGCTGCGTCACCTGCGTCACGGCGGCCCGCAAAACGGCGGGTGACCTGGGCATACAGCAGTGACGCAGACGGCCCCCGGCTGCGTCACGCCGCGTCACCCGCGTCACGGATGACGGACAGCCTGCGTCACCCGTGACGCACCCTTGCCCCTCTGCGTCACCAAAAACCGCAGGTCAGAAGCCTGAATGACGCAGGTGACGCTGTGACGCAGAAATCCACACCTCGGACAGGCGCGCCCCCCTGACAAGCACTCATGACCCTCCCGCTAGGAGGCACTCCGGAATGAGCGTCACGCTCGCCCCTCACCTTGAGCGGCTCTTGTACCGGCCGGAAGAAGCAGCGGCCACGCTCGGCATCGGCCGGTCGCTGATCTACGAGGAAATCCGCCTCGGACGACTCCGGACGGTCCGCATCGGTCGTCGCCGACTTGTCCCGCCTGAGTACGTCGCGCAGTACGTCGAACTCCTTAAGCGCGAAGCGGAAGCCGTCGCCCGAACCGCCTGAACACCGTTCCACCCCTACGCACTTCGGCAGGGCCGCGCTTCCATAGCGCGGCCCTGCCGTTTGGAGAGCACCACATGACCGAGACGCCGAAGCGTGCCCGCAGAGCTGGCCACGGTGAAGACACGATCTATTGGGACGCCGCGAAGAATCGCTACGTCGGCGCGGTATCTCTGGGGTACGCCCCGAACGGCAAGCGTCGTCGCCCGAAGGTCTACGGCAAGACCAAGACCGAGGTGCGCCAGAAGATCCGTGACCTGAAGAAGGAAGTGCAATCCGGCGTCAAAGCGCCGGCCAACTACACCGTGACCGATGCAGTGAACGACTGGCTTGAGCGCGGGCTCAAGGGACGCGATGAGAAGGGCACCATCGGCAAGAACCGCTCGATGGCGAACAAGCACCTCATCCCATTCATCGGCAAGGCAAAACTGAAAGACCTCAGCGCGGACGATGTCGACGACTGGCTGGACGACAGGGCTGAGTTCCTCGCGACGCGCAGCCTTCGCGACCTCCTCGCCGTTCTCCGTCGCTCCATCGAGCAGGCACAGCGAAGGGACAAGGCCGCGCGGAACGTCGCCCTACTCGTCACCGCGCCGGAAGGGCGGCCCGGACGTCCGAGCAAGGCACTGAACTTGAAGCAGGCGGAAGCTGTGCTTGCTGCCGCTCGCCCGTCACGGCTGTACGCCTACCTTGTGCTCTCGCTACTCGGCGGTGTGCGGACGGAAGAGGCGCGGCCCCTCACCTGGGACCACGTCTTCTTGGAGACAGGGGATGGTGTGCCGTCGCACGTCGCTGTATGGCGGTCGGTGCGCAAGCACGGCGAGACAAAGACCAGGAAGAGCCGCCGGACCATCGCCCTGCCGCAACAGGTGGTCGACGTGCTCGAAGAGCACAAGCGGTGGCAGAAGCAGGAGCGGGCGTCGAAGGGGATGGAGTGGAGTCCGGCCGGCCGCGTATTCACCACCCGGAGCGGTGAGCCGCTGGACGCGGCAAACGTGCGGCGTGACTTCAAAGCCATAGTGAGGAAGGCAGGACTCGCGCCTGAGTGGACTCCGCGGGAGCTGAGGCACAGCTTCGTCTCGCTGCTCTCGGACCACGGCATCCCGTTGGAGCGCATCGCGCAGCTTGTCGGACACACCAGCCAGGCGACGACGGAAGCCGTCTACCGCAAACAGCTCCGGCCGGTCATCACTGAGGGTGCGGAAGCGATGGACGAGATCTTTGCCCAGCGGCGCGAGGCGCCCGTTCGCGAGGCTTGATCAGAATCCGTTGGCCCCCTGTTTGGCTCCCCAAGCACGACAGAGGCCCATTCGCGATCACGCGAATGGGCCTCTGACCTGTGTCGGGGTGGCGGGATTTGAACCCACGACCTCTTCGTCCCGAACGAAGCGCGCTGCCAAGCTGCGCTACACCCCGATTGTCGCTGCTCTCGCGGCGACGTCGTTTACTTTAGCCCACCGGTGGCCTGAGACGAAATCCGGTTTTCTGGGCGTCGGAGGCGGCGTCGGACGGGGTCGGGGCGCACGTGGTCGAGGACGACGATGAGGAGGGCCAGGACGTAGAAGGCGACGCCGAGGATGGCGGTGTTGCCGAGGACGCCTCCGTAGCCGTGCCGTTCCGCGTCGACGAAGGAGTAGAGGTAGCGCGCCGGGGTTCCGGGCGTCAGCATCGCGCCCCGGGCGAGGCAGAACGCCAGGTAGGCGAGGGGGTAGATCAGCCACGTCGCCGCGTTGCGCAGTGCCAGCGGGGTCGGGCGGGTCAGCAGCAGCCAGTCGAGGACCACGGCGATCGGCGTGACCGTGTGGAGGAGCTGATTGGCGACCGCGTGCCAGCCGGAGAGCGCATCGTTGCCTCCGGTCATGGAGAACGGGGTCGACTGGTCCGCCAGGATGAGGTGGTAGACCAGGCCCGTGATCGAGATGTAGATCAATGTGCCGCCGGTCAGCACCCCGGGCAGGGGCCTGCGCGCCGACCAGGCCCGGCGGGCGGATGCCGCGAAGACCACGGCGACGAGCAGGTTGGTCTGGATCGTGAAGTAGCTCAGCACGCGGGCCGGGGAGCCCAGCTTCATCTCGATGGCCACGCCTGTCATCGCCGCGAGGGCCGCCAGGGCGCGGTAGGCCGCCACGGCCGGGCGGGGGGAGGGGGCCACCACCGCCGTCGCGGGGACGAAGGAGCGGGTCGACGGGAGGATGCCCGGTATCGCGGGGAGATCGGGTATGTCCCTGGGCATAGGGGTGATCATGCCCTCACGCTAAGCGGATCGGGGCATTCGGGCGATATGGGTCGACTAGGTGGGTTACGCGGCCGTTCGGTGACGTTTTGCGGTGACGACGTCCAGCGGTGACGTCCTACGTCCAGCGGTGACGTCCTACGTCCGGCGGTGACGTCCTACGTCCGACGGTGATGTCGCCCGGTGGCGTCGCCACACCGGCGTCGGCGCCGTCCGCCGCGCCCCGCGGTGACGGTTCGTGTCGGCGGGACTCTGTGGCGTCTTCGGTCTGTGCAGTCGAGCCCGCGTCTTCACGGGTCGGCCCGGTCCGGCGGAATTCATCCCCGTTCCGGGCCGCCCGGCCATGACGTGACCGGGCGCCGGGCCGGCCATGGCGCGCCCTCGACCCCGATCCCGACCAGGGCACCGCCCCCGAACCAGACCGGGACATCGGCTGCCGCCCACCGGCCGCCGACCCTCGGCCGTAGCCCGCGACCGGCTTCGCCCCTATGCCCCCTGGAACCCCTACGCCCGCTCCACCAGCGTCAGCAGTGACGCCTCCGGCGGGCAGGCGAAGCGGACCGGTGTGTAGCGGCTCGCGCCGCAGCCCGCCGAGACGTGCATGTACGAGGTCCGGCCCTCCGCCGTATGCCTGGAGAGGCCCTTGACGCGGTCCGTGTCCAGGTCGCAGTTGGTGACGAAGGCGCCGTAGAAGGGGAGGCAGATCTGGCCGCCGTGGGTGTGGCCGGCCAGGATCAGGGGGTAGCCGTCGGCCGTGAAGGCGTCCAGGCAGCGCAGGTACGGGGCGTGTACGACGCCCATCGAGAAGTCGGCGGACGCGGACGGGCCGCCGGCCACGCGGGCGTAGCGGTCGCGCTTGATGTGCGGGTCGTCGAGGCCGGTCAGCTCGATCTCCGTGCCCTCTATCTTCAGCGTCCCCCGCGTGTTCGTCAGGTTCAGCCAGCCCGCGGTGTCGAAACCGTCGCGCAGGTCCTCCCACGGGTTGTGGACGGCGCCCACGACCGGCTTGTTGCCGTTCAGCCCGTGACGGCCCGCCGCCTTCTCGAACAAGTAGCGGGCGGGGTTGCGGAGTGTGGGGCCGTAGTAGTCGTTCGAACCGAAGACATAGGCGCCGGGGAGCTCCATCAGGGGGCCGAGTGCGTCCAGCACCTCGGGCACGCCCTCCGGGTCCGAGAGGTTGTCCCCGGTGTTGAGCACGAAGTCGGGGCGCAGTCCGGCCAGGGAGCGCAGCCAGCGCTGCTTCTTGCGCTGTCCGCTCACCATGTGGATGTCCGAGACCTGAAGAATGCGCAACGGCCGCATACCCGGCGGCAGGACCGGAACGGTCACCCGCCGCAGGCGGAAGGAACGGGCCTCGAACCCCGCCGAGTACAGCAGACCGGCGGCGCCCACCGCCGTGATTCCCAGGGGTACTCCGTATCGCGCGCGCATACTCCCATCGTGTCAGACTCCGGTGAGCGCTCTTGACCGCCTGTGGACAGCCCCGGCAACCCCGTCCGGGGCAGCGGGAGAAGATGGTTCCGGACAGGCCGCCGGCCCTCGGTCGGGGCGGCGCCGCGAAATCAACAGGCGTCCGCATCACCGCACCTGCGACACTTGACGGCATGACCACGCTCAAGTCGAAGTTGCAGGAAGACCTCAACGCCGCGATCAAGGGGCGCGACGAGCTCCGCTCCTCGACGATCCGGCTGACC
Organism: Streptomyces sp. NBC_00659; assembly: GCF_036226925.1. Classification (NCBI taxonomy): domain Bacteria; kingdom Bacillati; phylum Actinomycetota; class Actinomycetes; order Kitasatosporales; family Streptomycetaceae; genus Streptomyces; species Streptomyces sp. NBC_00659. The sequence goes on from NZ_CP109031.1 coordinate 5,255,002, forward strand.
CTCTCCGCGATCACCAATGAGGAGGTCGCGGGCAAGACCAAGCGCGAACTCTCCGACGAGGAAGTGCAGAAGGTGATCGCCCGCGAGGCGAAGAAGCGTCGTGAGGCCGCCGAGGCCTTCACGCAGGGCGGGCGTCCCGAGTCGGCCGAGCGTGAGCGGGCGGAGGGCGAGATCCTCGCCGTGTATCTGCCCAAGCAGCTTTCCGACGAGGAGCTTCAGCAGATCGTCGCCCAGGCCGTCGAGGAGGCCAAGGCGGCCGGCGCCGAGGGGCCGCGCGCGATGGGCGCCGTCATGAAGATCGTGAACCCGAAGGTGGCCGGGCAGGCCGAGGGCGGCCGCGTCGCCGCCGTCGTGAAGCAGTTGCTCGCGGGCTGACGCCATCGCCGATGGGGCCTGTACGGGTCCGGTCGCGCCCGCCGCGCGACACCCGAGAAGCCCTTGACGCCGAACGCCCCGTGGGCCAGGAATCGATCCTGGCCCACGGGGCGTTCGCGCGTCTGCTCCCGGCGTACGGGTCAGCGTTGGCCGCCGTCGCCTCCGTTGCCGCTGTTCGTGTTGCCCTGGATGAACCCGTCGGGGAGGGAGAAGGAAGGAGTCGGGAACACCACTCCGCCGTCGCTCTGGCCGCTGATGGTGCTGCCGTCGGTGGTGCTGCCGTTTCCGTTGCCGCCGTGCCGGCCGCGGCCGCGGTTGTCGTCGTCCTGGCCCTTGTCCTTGTCCTTGTCCCTGTCCGGGTCGGGAATGTTGACCAGGTTGAAGGACGGGGCGTCCTTGCCCGTGAGAGCGCCCGTCATCAGGTCCCGCCAGATCGGGCCGGGGACCTGACCGCCGTACACCTTGTCGTGCCAGACGCCGCCGATCTTGATGTTCCTCATCTGGACCTGCTGGGTGGCGCTGCCGACCCAGACGGCGCCGGACAGGTTCGGCGTGTAGCCGACGAACCAGGCGTTCTTGCGCTCGTCGGTGGTACCGGTCTTGCCGGCGTTGGCGCGGTCGGTGAGACCGGCCTGCTGGCCCGTACCGGAGTCGATCACGCCGCTCAGCAGGCTGTTGACGGTGTCCGCGGTCGTCTCGGACATGGCCCGCGAGCAGGTCGACTTGGGCACGTCCAGGGACTTCTCACGGCCGCCGATCTGCTGGCTGATCGACTCGATGGCGACCGGGGTGCAGTACATGCCGCGGGAGGCGAAGGCGGCGTAGGCCGTGGCCATGGTGAGCGGTGAGATGCCCCTGGCGCCCAGGGCGATGGAGGGCACCTGGGGGAGCTTGTCGCCGTTGCCCTGGACCACGCCGAGCTTGCCGATCTGGTTCATGACCGGGCACAGGCCGATGTCGGAGATCATCTGCACGAAGTAGGTGTTGACCGATTTGGCCATCGCCTCCTTCAGCTGATAGGGGCCCTGCTCGGACTCGCTCTCGTTCGGGACCTTCTCGTTCCTCTGGTTCGTCCACGGCTTGCTGCCGCAGGTCTGCACCGGGCTGGGGTAGGGCATCGAGTTCGGCGAGGAGTACTCCTGCGTCGCCGGCCGGCCCTGCTCCAGCGCGGCCGCTGCCACGAACGGCTTGAACGTCGAGCCGGTCGGGAAGCCGAAGTTCGAGCCGCCCATGTCGTAGTTGACCGAGTAGTTGTACTCGGTCTCGTTCGTTCCGGTACCGAACGCCTTCGACTGGCCCATCCCGAGGATCTTCCCGGTGCCGGGCTCGACCAGGGTGGCCGCCGCCGCGACCTTGTCGGACTTGTAGACGTGGTCCTTCAGCGACGCCTGGATCGACGCCTGGGACTGCGGGTCGAGCGTCGTACGGATCGTCAGGCCGCCCTGGTTCCAGACCTTCGCCCGATCCTCCCTGGTCTTGCCGAAGACCGGGTCGCTCAGGAAGACCTTCTCCACGTACTTGCAGAAGAAGCCGGCGCCCTTGACGGCCGTGATGCAGCCGTTCTTCGGCCGGCTGACGTGCAGCCCGAGCTTCGTCGCCTTGGCGGCGTCGGCCTGCTCCTGGGAGATGTCGTGCACCTCGGCCATGCGCTGCAGCACGGTGTTGCGGCGCTTGAGGGCCTCCTCCTCGTCGTTCACCGGGTCGTACCGGCTCGGCGACTGGACGATGCCCGCGAGCAGCGCGGACTCCTGGAGGTTCAGCTTCTTGGCGGGCTTGGAGAAGTAACGCTGGGAGGCGGCCTCGACGCCGTACGCCTGCTCCCCGAAGAACGTGATGTTCAGGTAGTTCTCGAGGATCTTCTTCTTGCCCAGCTTCTCTTCCAGCTGGATCGCGTACTTGAGCTCGCGGATCTTGCGGCCGATGGTCTGCTGGGTGGCCTGGGCGACCTTCGTCGGGTCGTCGCCGGCCTCCTCGACGAAGTAGTTCTTCACCAGCTGCTGGGTCAGGGTGGAGGCACCCTGGGACACCCCGCCGTTCTGCGCGTTCTGGTTGACCGCGCGGAGGATGCCCTTCAGGTCGATCGCGCCGTGCTGGTAGAAGCGCGAGTCCTCGATCGCGACGATCGCCTTCTGCATGTAGGGCGAGATGTTCTTGAGGTCGAGCACCGTGCGGTCGCGCGAGTAGACCGTCGCGATCTGCCCGCCCTTGCTGTCCAGGATCGTGGTCCGCTGACTCAGCGACGGACTCTTCAGATTGTCTGGAATGTCGTCGAACCCCTGGACCGAGCCCTTGGCCGCCAGGCCGAGCGCGCCCGCGGCGGGCAGCGCGATTCCGGCCATGACGGCGCCCGCGAGCACGCTGACACCGAGGAACTTGGCGGCCTGCTGCGTAGAGGACAGACCACCGCCCGAGCGCTTCTTTGGCATGAGGGCAGCCTACGTTCTCATTCGCCGGACACGCGTATATGCCTTGGCCTAAGCTGCTCTCAACTGTCACAGCAGTGCGGCCACGTATCAATACGTCCGGCGACCCCGAATCGTTCCGGAGGTTCCGCGTTCTTGTGGAGCGCGTGTCCGAATCAACCTTGTGTGTCACATGGTGCCCGTTGTGACTCGACCCAACTGTCCTGGTTTGCCGGGATGGTCGCGCATGTCCTCGGCTCACTCCCCCGGGTGATCTGCCGCTTACGCATAGTCCGTTCGGGCCATTCAAGATTGGGCCCGAAGGGGGTGTTGCGCTGTGCCCACCTTCCGTAACGTCCTCAACTGGCGGCGGTGAATATGCCGCTGCCGCCGTGGGGGAGCCTCGATTCGGGAGAGGACGGCGCCGGTATGGGCTGGGTAACCGACTGGAGTGCGCAGGCGGCCTGCCGCACTACCGATCCAGATGAACTGTTCGTTCAAGGAGCAGCGCAGAACAGGGCCAAGGCAGTGTGCACCGGATGTCCGGTTCGCACGGAGTGCCTCGCCGACGCGCTCGACAACCGCGTCGAATTCGGCGTGTGGGGTGGCATGACCGAGCGTGAGCGCCGCGCATTGCTGCGCCGGCGGCCGACCGTCACCTCGTGGCGTCGCCTGCTCGAGACCGCGCGTACGGAGTACGAGCGCGGGGCGGGCCTGCTGCCCCTCGACGAGGAAGAGGTGTACGAGCGCTACGCGGCCGTGGGGTGAGGGGAGCCGCCCGGCGCGGCCAGGACGCCGCTCTCGGGCCCCTCAAGCCCGCCAGGGCCCTTCCCGGGCCCGCTCGGTGGTCGCGGGGACCGGGCAGGGACTGAAGCGTCCCCGCGGGGTCTCCGTACTCGGCTTTCGGGGAGCTCCGGCCGGTGGGCCGCGGCTCAGCTTTCGGGGAGCTCCGGCCGGTGGGCCGCGAGCCGGTTCCCGATGTCCCGCAGCCCCGCGAGATCGTGCACGTCGCCGGGCAGCGCGGCCACTTCGGCCACCGGCACCTCCGGGTGGCGCGCGGCGAAGCGGTCACGCGTGCGCTGCTCGCGGGAGAGCAGCTGCATGCGCTCGGCGTGCAGTCTCAGCAGGCCTGCGGTGAGCTGGTCGATGGATCGCTCGGGGTCCGTAGCGGTGGTGTGGTCCGTGCCGGCCGTTCTGTCCGTGATGGCGGGGGAGCCTTCGTCGGGAGCTGATGCACCGGAAGCCGGTGATTCTGAACTGCCGTACGTGCCGGGAGCGTTACGAAGTCCAGCTTTCCCGTCCGCCTGATCCACAATGCGGGCCTCGGCAAGATTTTCCGCGGTGGAGGTTTCCGGGTTTTCCGCTGCGGCGGACTCAGCGGTCTCCCCGGTGGATTCCGGGTTCTCCGGGTCGGCGGAGCCGTTGGCGGAGTCGTTGGCGGAATCGAGATCTTCCGCGGCGGCGAGCGCCCGCTCGGCGGACAGCTGGGTGGCTCCGCTGCCGTGCACCCGGTTGAGCACCAGCCCGGCGAACGGCATCTCCTCCGCGGCCAGCCGCTGCACGAAGTACGCGGCCTCGCGCAGCGCGTCCCGCTCGGGCGCCGCCACCACCAGGAACGCGGTGCCGGGTGCCTGGAGCAGCTTGTACGTGGCGTCGGCCCGCGTACGGAAACCGCCGAAGGTGGTGTCCATGGCCGCGACGAACGTCTGCACGTCCTTGAGGAGTTGGCCCCCGAGCAGCTTGCCCAGGGTGCCCGTCATCATCGACATCCCGACGTTCAGGAACTTCATGCCCGCCCGGCCGCCCAGCTTCGCCGGAGCCGTCAGCAGCCGGATCAGCCGCCCGTCGAGGAACGAACCGAGCCGCTTCGGGGCGTCCAGGAAGTCCAGTGCCGAGCGCGACGGGGGCGTGTCGACCACGATCAGGTCCCACTCGTCGCGTGCCCGCAACTGGCCCAGCTTCTCCATCGCCATGTATTCCTGCGTGCCCGCGAAGCCCGCCGAAAGCGACTGGTAGAAGGGGTTGCCGAGGATGGCAGCCGCCCGGTCGCCGTCCGCGTGCGCCTCGACGATCTCGTCGAACGTGCGCTTCATGTCGAGCATCATGGCGTGCAGCTCGCCGCTCCCCTCGACGCCCTTCACCCGGCGCGGAGTGTTGTCCAGAGAGTCGATTCCCATGGACTGCGCCAGCCTGCGCGCGGGGTCGATGGTGAGCACGACCACCTTGCGGCCGCGCTCCGCGGCCCGCAGCCCGAGAGCCGCCGCCGTGGTCGTCTTGCCGACGCCGCCCGAGCCGCAGCACACCATGATGCGGGTCTCAGGGTCGTCGAGCAGCGGGTCGAGATCGAGGACGCGGGCGGGGTCCAGACTCATGACATCCCTTGCTTACGCAGCTGTGCGGCCAGTTCGTACAGTCCCGCCAGATCCAGGCCCTCGGCGAGCAGCGGGAGTTCGTGCGACGGCAGGCCCTGTTCGGCCAGCACGCTCCGCTGCTCGGTCTCCAGCGTGTACCGCTCCGCGTACTCGTCGGCCTGCTGGAGCAGCGGGTCCACCAGCCGTTCGGCGAGCCCGCCGCGACGCGCGCCGCCGAGGCCGGCCGAGGAGAGCGACTTGGCGATCGCCGAACGGGGAGCCGCCTTCGCCAGCTCCAGGTCGACGCCGTCGAGGAGTGCCGGGCGCACCATGTTCACGATGATCCGGCCCACGGGAAGCTTCGCCGCGCGCAGCTCCGCGATCCCGTCCGCGGTCTCCTGTACGGGCATCTCCTCCAGCAGCGTCACCAAGTGGACCGCCGTCTCCGGCGACTTGAGGACGCGCATGACGGCCTGGGCCTGATTGTGTATCGGGCCGATCTTCGCGAGGCCGGCGACCTCGTCGTTGACGTTCAGGAAGCGGGTGATGCGGCCGGTGGGCGGCGCGTCCATCACCACGTAGTCGTACGTGAAGCGGCCGCTCTTCTCCTTGCGCCGCACCGCCTCGCAGGCTTTGCCGGTCAGGAGGACGTCCCGCAATCCGGGCGCGATGGTGGTCGCGAAGTCGATAGCGCCGAGCTTCTTGAGCGCCCGGCCGGCTCCGCCCAGTTTGTAGAACATCTGGAGGTAGTCCAGCAGCGCCAGTTCGGGGTCGATGGCGAGGGCGTACACCTCCCCGCCCCCCGGAGCGACGGCGATCTTCCGCTCCTCGTAGGGCAGCGCTTCTGTTTCGAAGAGCTGCGCGATGCCCTGTCTGCCCTCGACCTCGACGAGGAGGGCGCGCTTGCCCTCTGTCGCGAGGGCGAGCGCGAGGGCCGCGGCCACCGTGGTCTTGCCGGTACCGCCCTTGCCGCTGACGACCTGGAGCCTGCTCACGTATTCGAGCCTAACCAGTCCGGCGCCGGAGTAAGCAGGAGGCTGTGGACAAGTGGTGCCGACGGCGGCGGGGCGGCGGGTGGCTAGGGCGGGAGCCGGTGGTCGCCAGCGGCTACAGTCGGCCACATGACCAAATGGGAATACTCCACCGTGCCGCTGCTCGTCCACGCCACGAAGCAGATTCTGGACACCTGGGGCGAGGACGGCTGGGAGCTGGTGCAGGTGGTGCCCGGCCCCAACAACCCCGAGCAGCTCGTGGCCTACCTGAAGCGCGAGAAGTCCGCGTGAGCGGGGCTGTCGAGGCGAAGCTCGCCGAACTCGGACTGAGCCTTCCGGGCGTCGTTCCGCCGCTGGCCGCGTATCAGCCCGCGGTGCAGTCGGGCGTGTACGTGTACACCGCGGGGCAGCTTCCGATGGTGGACGGAAAGCTTCCGGTCACCGGGAAGGTGGGGGCCGAGGTCACGGCCGAAGAGGCCAAGGAACTCGCCCGTACGTGCGCGCTGAACGCCCTGGCGGCGGTGAAGTCGGTCGTGGGCGACCTCGATCGCATCGCGCGTGTCGTCAAGGTCGTGGGCTTCGTGGCCTCGGCGTCGGACTTCACCGGGCAGCCGGGTGTGCTGAACGGCGCGAGTGAGCTGCTGGGCGCGGTTCTGGGCGACAAGGGTGTGCACGCGCGGAGCGCGGTCGGTGTGGCCGTGCTGCCGCTGGACGCGCCGGTCGAGGTCGAGATCCAGGTGGAGCTGACGCACGCGTAGCCCTCCGGGGTGTCACCGGGTGCGGTGTCGCTCCGGTGGGTGGGTCGGGGCCGTGCCGGTACATCCGCCCGTCGCCGCTGGATCAGACGTGGGTTTCGTAGGGAACCGCTGCTCGATCCGGACGTGAGCGACGGGCATCTGATGTACCGGCACGGCCCCTTCCCGTGCGCTCCCGGCTGCGGGTGCGTGGTGGCTCGGGTGCCGTCCCTCACGTGCGTGAAATTCAGCCCCTCCGACGTTTGAGGAGTGGGGTCCGGGGCGGAGCCCCGGGTATGGGTCGGTCAGGGGCGGAGGGGGCGAAAAGGGCTTGTCGGGCGCTGAGGCCTCGAACATCCGCCCGGCTCGGGATAGCCTCCGGCCATGGGGAATGGGCAATGGTTTCCGGCGGAGTGGCCGGAGCGGATTCGGGCGCTCGCCGAGGGCACGCTGACGCCGGTCACGCCCCGGCGCGCCGCCACGGTGATGCTGGTCAAGGACGACGAGGCCGGCCCCGTGGTCCACATGCTGCGCCGACGCGCCTCCATGGCCTTCGCCGGAGGCGCGTACGCGTATCCGGGCGGCGGCGTGGACCCGCGCGACGACGAGCAGCAGATCCGCTGGGCGGGTCCCACGCGCGCGTGGTGGGCGCGGCGGCTCGGCGTGGACGAGACCTCCGCGCAGGCCATCGTCTGCGCGGCCGTACGGGAGACGTACGAGGAGGCGGGCGTCCTGCTCGCCGGCCCCAGCCCGGACAGCGTGGTCGGTGACACCACGGGGGACGACTGGGAGGCGGACCGGGCGGCTCTGGTCGCCAGGGATCTGTCCTTCGCGGAGTTCCTCGACCGCAGAGGGCTCGTGCTCCGCTCGGACCTGCTCGGGGCCTGGGCCCGCTGGATCACTCCGGAGTTCGAGTCCCGCCGCTACGACACGTGGTTCTTCGTGGCCGTCCTCCCGGAGGGCCAGCGCACGCGGAACGCCTCCACGGAGGCCGACCGCACCGTGTGGATCCGTCCCGCCGACGCGGCGGCGGGCTACGACAAGGGCGAGCTGCTGATGATGCCGCCCACCATCGCGACCCTGCGCGGGCTCGTGGAGTACGAGAGCTCAGCCGACGCCCTCGCCGGCGCGGCCGCCCGGGATCTGACCCCCGTCCTGGCCGAGGCGCGCCTGGAGGGCGGCGAGATCGTCCTCTCCTGGCCCGGACACGACGAGTTCACCAAGCACATCCCGACCGGCGGAGCATCCGCATGACCGACGCAGCGGCGCTCCCCGGCCAGCCGCGAGGAACGGTCCTCTCCGGCCCCGCCACCGCGCGCGCGGTGAACGTCCTCGCCCCCAACGCCTCCGCGATGACCCTGGACGGCACGAACACGTGGATCGTGTCCGAGCCCGACTCCGAGCTCGCGGTCGTCATCGACCCGGGCCCTCTGGACGACGTCCATCTGCGCACGGTGCTGGACACGGCCGAGAAGGCGGGAAAGCGGGTCGCGCTGACCCTGCTCACGCACGGGCATCCCGACCACGCTGAGGGCGCGTCGCGCTTCGCCGAGCTGTCGGGGACCGCCGTCCGCGCCCTGGATCCCGCGCTGCGGCTCGGGGACGAGGGGCTGGCCGCGGGAGACGTGATCAGCCTCGGCGGGCTCGAACTGCGTGTCGTGCCGACTCCCGGGCACACCGCCGACTCGCTGTGCTTCCATCTCCCGGCCGATCGGGCCGTGCTGACCGGGGACACCGTCCTGGGGCGCGGGACGACCGTGGTGGCCCACCCGGACGGGCGTCTGGGCGACTATCTCGACTCCCTGCGCCGCCTCCGCTCGCTGACGGTCGACGACGGCGTCCACACCGTCCTGCCCGGTCACGGACCGGTCCTCGACGACGCGCAGGGCGCGGTCGAGTTCTATCTGGCCCACCGTGCCCACCGGCTAGCCCAGGTCGAGACCGCCGTCGAGAGCGGCCTCCGGTCGCCCGAAGAGGTCGTCGCCCGCGTCTACGTGGACGTGGACCGGTCGTTGTGGCCCGCGGCCGAGCTGTCGGTGCGGGCCCAGATGGACTATCTGCGGGAGCACGGCCTCATCTAGGGGCATGGGTCCGTGGCCAGGGGGCTGTGTCCGTGGCGCCGTTTTCCGGGGTTCCGGAGGAGGCCTTAGGGGCGGGGCGCCTTGACGCCGTGCACGCGCGCGTACTCCCCGGCAAGCCATGGCCCCAGGTCGTCCGAGTACGAGCGGAGCACGGCGGAGTCGCCGGTCGGCTCGTACCCGCGTACGGCCGCGCCGCGCAGGTCGGCTGCCCGCTCCGGGTAGTACGCGCCGAACGCCTCGGCCATCTCCCCGAGGTCGCTGGTCCAGCCGTTCCAGCGCGGCATGACGAGCGTGAAGCCGGTGCGCACGAGATGCCGGGACATCGAGCGGACCAGCGGGCGCCTGGCGTCGTCGGTGTCCGCGGCCGTGGCGATCCGCTCGCGCCAGCGCGGCAGGAGCAGGGCGAGGCCGCCGTTCGTCTCGCGGGCCAGCAGCGTGTCGGGGCGGTAGCGCGGCAGGTGTCCGGCCAGGTCCTCGCCCAGGAGAGGGGTGCAGAGGCAGGCGACGAACCAGCCGAGGTCGTGGGTCTCCAGGTCGCTCAGCAGCCGTGCCCGGCTGAACAGCAGGGTTCCCACGCCATCGATCTCGGCGAACTCCTTGTCGAGCGCCGCTTCGAGCGCGCGGGCGGCGGCGCGGTCGGTGTCGGTCGGCTCCTCACGCAGCGACAGCAGCAGGTCGAGATCGGAGCGTCCCACGCGCGCGGTGCCGCGCGGGATCGAGCCGTAGAGGTACGCGCTGTCCAGCCGTGCCCCGAACATGTCCTGGACCCGGTCGCGGGCCGCCGCGACGACGGTCCTGAAGGCGTACGGGACGAGCGCGAGCGACCCCTCGCGCTCGATGTACCCCTGGGCGTCGAGCCCTCTGCGGTGCCCCTGTGCGGCCATGCGCCCACTGTGCGGGGAAGGGCTGCCGCGGCGCAGGTCATTTACGGGTGACGACGACGGGGTCCCGCCTCGGTGGAAGGCGGGACCCCGTCGTCGTACGGCCAAAGGAGTCAGCGCGAGCGCTTGGCGAGCCTCTCGACGTCCAGGAGGATCACCGCGCGGGCCTCCAGGCGGAGCCAGCCGCGGCCCGCGAAGTCGGCGAGCGCCTTGTTGACGGTCTCGCGGGAGGCGCCGACCAGCTGGGCCAGCTCCTCCTGCGTGAGGTCGTGCACCACGTGGATGCCCTCTTCGGACTGCACACCGAAGCGGCGCGACAGGTCGAGCAGGGCGCGCGCGACACGGCCGGGCACGTCGGAGAAGACCAGGTCGGACATCTGGTCGTTGGTCTTGCGCAGGCGCCGGGCGACGGCGCGCAGCAGGGCGGCGGCCACCTCGGGGCGGGCGTTCAGCCAGGGCTGGAGGTCGCCGTGGCCGAGGCCGAGCAGCTTGACCTCGGTGAGCGCGGTGGCGGTCGCCGTGCGCGGGCCCGGGTCGAACAGCGACAGTTCGCCGATCAGCTCCCCGGGGCCGAGGACGGCGAGCATGTTCTCGCGCCCGTCGGGGGAGGTGCGGTGGAGCTTCACCTTGCCCTCGGTGACCACATAGAGGCGGTCGCCGGGGTCGCCTTCATGGAAGAGGGCGTCGCCTCGCGCGAGGGTCACCTCACTCATGGAGGCGCGGAGCTCCGCGGCCTGCTCGTCATCGAGCGCCGCGAAGAGCGGGGCGCGCCGCAGAACGTCGTCCACGAGTTCTCTCCTTGTCGACCTGCTCAGGGGACCGTGCTCCCCCTTGGTACCAGGGGACCGTGTTCCCCATCTTGCCGGACGGTCCAAACAGTGTGATCAGTCACAAGTCTGCCGCACTGGCGTCCCGACGAGTGCGGCAGGGGGCCAATTGGGGGCCGATCTTCAGGGTCCGGGGCGGATGTCGGTGCCGGGCTTTAGGCTGGCCGGGTGTCCAAATCGCCGGTGAGAGCACAGGCCAAGGGGGCTGGACGGGTGGGTGTACGTCGCGATTCCGCTGTGGGCGAACAGGCCTCCGACGGAACCGAAGAACAGGCGAAAGCGGCAAAGTCGGCGCCGGTGAAGGCGGTGCCGAGGGCGGCGTCGAAGGCGGCATCGACGACCGTCGGCGGGAAGAGCGCGAAGAAGGCGGCCCCTCGGACCGCCAAGAAGGTGACACCCGCGAGAACGGCTGCCAAGAAGGCGACGCCAGCCGAAGCGACCCCGGCCGAGGCGTCCTCCGGAAGGACGGCCTCCGGGAAATCTGCCTCGAAGAAGGCCGTTCCGGTGAAAGCCGCGTCCAAGAAGGTGTCGCCCGGCGCGGCCGTCTCCAAGAAGACGACGACCGCCGCCTCCGTGCCGCCGCGGAACGAGTCGCACACCGCCCTCGTCCGCCGTGCCCGCCGGATCAACCGCGAACTCGCCGAGGTGTACCCGTACGCCCACCCGGAGCTGGACTTCGAGAACCCCTTCCAGCTCGTCGTCGCCACGGTCCTGTCCGCCCAGACCACCGACCTGCGGGTGAACCAGACGACGCCGGCGCTCTTCGCCAAGTACCCGACCCCCGAGGACCTCGCCGAGGCCAACCCGGAGGAGGTCGAGGAGATCCTGCGTCCGACCGGGTTCTTCCGGGCCAAGACCAAATCCGTCATAGGGCTCTCCAGGGCCCTGAGGGACGACTTCGGGGGCGAGGTGCCCGGCCGCCTCGAAGACCTCGTGAAACTGCCCGGAGTGGGCCGCAAGACCGCCTTCGTCGTGCTCGGCAACGCCTTCGGGCGGCCCGGGATCACCGTGGACACCCATTTCCAGCGGCTGGTGCGGCGCTGGCAGTGGACCGCGGAGACCGACCCGGACAAGATCGAGACGGCCGTCGGCGGGCTCTTCCCGAAGAACGAGTGGACCATGTTGTCCCACCACGTGATCTTCCACGGCCGCCGTATCTGCCACGCCCGCAAGCCCGCCTGCGGCGCCTGCCCCATCGCCCCCCTCTGTCCGGCGTACGGGGAGGGCGAGACGGACCCCGAGAAGGCGGAGAAGCTCCTGAAGTACGAGAAGGGCGGCTTCCCCGGGCAGCGGCTCAACCCCCCGCAGGCCTATCTGGACGCGGGCGGCAGGCCCGCACCCCCGCTGGGCGCCGGATGACGGAACGAACACGGTCCCGGCGGGCGTTGGGAACAGCAGAACGGGGGTGGCGATGAAGCACGCAGGCAACACGCAGAACACGAGCGACGCGGCGGGTGGGCCGGTGCTCAGCAAGGACGGTCTGCCCGGCTGGCTGGACCCGGTCGCGCAGGTCGCGGAGACCGTGGAACCGCTCCAGCTGAGCCGCTTCCTGCCGCCGGCGAACGGCGCGGGCCGCCAGTCCGCGGTGCTCATCCTCTTCGGCGAGGGCCCGCGCGGCCCCGAACTGCTGCTCATGGAACGGGCGGGCACTCTCAGATCGCACGCCGGGCAGCCGTCCTTCCCCGGTGGCGCCCTCGACCCCGAGGACGGCGACCCGAGGACCGACGGGCCGCTGAACGCCGCCCTGCGCGAGGCCGAGGAGGAGACCGGCCTCGACCCGAGCGGCGTCCAGCTCTTCGGCGTACTGCCCAAGCTGTACATCCCGGTCAGCCGGTTCGTGGTCGCCCCCGTCCTCGGCTGGTGGCGCCGCCCGACGCCGGTCGGCGTCGTCGACCCGGGCGAGACGGCTCGGGTCTTCACCGTCCCCGTGGTGGATCTCACGGATCCCGCCAACCGCGCGACCACCGTCCACCCCAGCGGCCACCGAGGCCCGGCATTTCTGGTCGAATCGGCCCTGGTCTGGGGTTTTACGGCCGGAGTGATCGACAAGATCCTGCACTTCGCGGGCTGGGAGCGTCCGTGGGACCGCGAGAAGCAGGTCCCGCTCGACTGGCGCGCGTGACAAGGTGACCTTCGTGAATGTGCTGGACATCCTGTTGCTGGTCGCCGCCGTGTGGTTCGCGATCGTGGGCTATCGCCAGGGCTTCGTCGTCGGCATCCTGTCGGTGATCGGCTTCCTGGGCGGTGGTCTCGTCGCCGTCTACCTGCTCCCGGTCATCTGGAGCTGGACGACCGACGACAGCAAGGTGAGTACGACCGCCGCCGTCGTCGCCGTGGTCGTCGTGATCGTCTGCGCCTCCGTCGGCCAGGCCCTCACCACCCACCTCGGCAACAAGCTCCGGCGGCACATCACCTGGTCCCCGGCCAGAGCCCTGGACGCGACCGGCGGCGCCCTGGTGAACGTCGTGGCGATGCTGCTCGTCGCCTGGCTCATCGGCTCCGCCCTCGCCGGCACGACGCTGCCGACGCTCGGCAAGGAGGTCCGCAGCTCCAAGGTGCTGCTCGGGGTCTCCCGCGCGCTGCCCGCCCAGGCCAACACCTGGTTCGCCGACTTCTCCTCGGTCCTCGCGCAGAACGGCTTCCCGCAGGTCTTCAGCCCGTTCGCCAACGAACCCATCACCGAGGTCCGGCCGCCCGACCCCCAGCTCGCTGCCGGCCCCGTCGCCACCCGCTCGCAGAACTCCATCGTCAAGGTCATGGGCACCGCCCAGAGTTGCGGCAAAGTCCTCGAAGGCACCGGTTTCGTCTTCGGCGACCGCCGTGTGATGACCAACGCGCACGTGGTCGGCGGAGTCGACGAACCCACCGTCCAGATAGGCGGCGAGGGCAAGAAGTACGACGCCACGGTCGTCCTGTACGACTGGGAGCGCGACATCGCCGTACTCGACGTACCGAATCTGAAGGCGCCCGCGCTGCGGTTCAGCACCCAGGACGCGGCCAGCGGCGACAGCGCGATCGTCGCCGGGTTCCCGCAGAACGGCTCGTACAACGTCCAGCCCGCGCGCGTGCGAGGCCGCATCACGGCCACCGGCCCGGACATCTACCACCGCAAGACGGTGCGCCGCGACGTCTACTCGCTCTACGCGACGGTCCGTCAGGGCAACTCCGGCGGACCGCTGCTGACACCCGACGGCAAGGTGTACGGCGTGGTCTTCGCGAAGTCGCTCGACGACGCCGAGACCGGTTACGCGCTCACCGCGGACGAGATCCGGCAGGACATCGTCAAGGGGCGGACGGCCAACCAGCAGGTGGACAGCGACAGCTGCGCGCTCTGACCGGCGGGCGGGACCTCAGCCGGCCGCGTGTGCGGCGATGGCTGCCCGTTCTGACCGGTGGGCGGGATTCAGCCGCGTGGATGGCGCAGCCGCACGGATACCCAGCGAGCCCGGCGCCGCAGAATATGCGGAATCCCCACACGCGGATCCGTGCCCGTCATTTGCGGGTCGCCCCCCTGACGAGAGCTCAGACCCGAGGCCGAGCGGCGATTGCGTGCTGCGTCACTGTAGTCGTGCGTCCAGCCCATACCCCGACGTCTGCCCCTGCCCCAAGGTCGATAACCTCGCCCCGGCCCCTCAATTGGCCTATGCGCCAGGCAATTGGCCGTTCGGGGGACAGGTGTTCACCGTCCGCGTTCCGGACGCGACACCGGGCGCGTTCGCGCGGTCACGCCGGGGTGACCGAGGTGTCACCGATCGGGTTCCGGATCCTTCAGCCAGTTGATCAGTTCGGTGGAGAAAGCGACCGGATCCTCTTCGTGCGGGAAGTGGCCGAGCCCGTCGAACAGCCGCCAGCGGTAAGGCGCTTCGACGTACTCTCCCGAGCCCGCCGCGCTGCGCGTCCGCATCACAGGATCGAGTGAGCCGTGCAGATGCAGGGTCGGCACCCGCACCGGCGGCTTCATGCGCCGGTTGAACTGGATGCCGTCCGGGCGGGCCATGGACCGCACCATCCACCGGTACGGCTCGATGGAGCAGTGCGCGGTCGACGGGATGCGCATGGCCCGCCGGTACGTCTCCAGGGTGTCCTCGTCCGGCTGCCGGGGGCCCGACCAGTCGCTCACCAGACGGCCCACCAGGGCGGCGTCCTCGGCGAGGAGTTGGCGTTCGGGGATCCAGGGGCGCTGGAACCCCCAGATGTACGAGCCGGCCGTCGTCTGCCTGATGTCGGAGAGCATCGCGGAGCGCCAGCGCCGCGGATGCGGCATGGACGACACCGCGAGCCGGCGGACGAGCTTGGGCCGCATGGCGGCCGCCGTCCACGCGAGGTAACCGCCGAGGTCGTGCCCGACCAGAGCGGCGTCGGGCTCGCCGAGGGAACGTACGACCCCGGTGATGTCGAGAGCGAGGTTGGCGGGGTCGTAGCCGCGCGGGGTGCGGTCGCTGCCCCCGACGCCCCGCAGGTCCATGGCGACGGCCCGGAACCCGGCGTCGGCGAGCGCGACGAGCTGGTGCCGCCAGGTCCACCAGAACTGCGGGAAGCCGTGCAGCAACAGGACGAGCGGCCCGTCGCCGAGCTCGGCGATGTGGAAGCGCGCGCCGTTGGCGGCCACGTCCCGGTGCGTGACTTTGCGGCCGCCGGGAAGGTCGATCCGTACGACCGAGGTGGGTTGCGCCGAAGATGTGGCGGGGTCCGTCATGAGGATGAGCGTGCCACAGCCTTGACGGCGTCCTCGACCGGTTCGGGCCGGGGGTGAGGCTTGGCGTTCGGCAGGACACCCGCCGTCTCCTTCACGGAGGCGGCCACCTTCTGCGGGCCCTGGCTCTTCTTGACCTTCTTCGCGAAGATCACGCCGATCAGCGCGAGCACGGCCGCGACCAGCACGTTCGCCGCGAACGACAGCAGGAAGCAGATCGCGAGATTCCAGTCGCTCCAGGTCCGGATGCCGTACGCGAGGGCGAAGCTGAGCATCGGCAGGGAGAAGATCAGGGTCATGCCGGCCGCCGAGAACGCCCCGCCGCTGACCGCACCGCGCTTGACGTCCTGCTTGAGCTGAGCCTTCGCCAGCGCGATCTCGTCGTGCACCAGCGCGGACATCTCGGTCGTCGCCGCGGCGACCAACTGGCCGATGCTGCGTTCGGCACCGACCGGGCTCCCGTCGGGTGCGCTCATCGCGATCTCCCTCTTCTGCATGTGTTTGTACGGTCCTGTCAGATCATGCCGGACCGTCGTCCCCCTCGCTTGCCCCACCCGCCACTTCGGCAAGCCTGCGGTGTTCCGCGGCCTTCCGCTCGTAGATCGCGGCCATGCGCAGGTGGTACGCCGGCTTGTCCTCTTCGTAGATGTCGGGGATGCCGTCGTGGTCCTCGTCGCGCTCCTCGGCCTCGCACAGCGAGCGGTACTTGGAGTTGCGCATCTTCAGCAGCGCCGTGGCGAGTACGGCGGCGATGAACGAGCCGATCAGGACGGCCGCCTTGGTCTCGTCGGTGAGGCTCGTATCGCCTTCGAAGGCGAGCTCGCCGATGAGCAGGGAGACGGTGAAGCCGATGCCGGCGAGGGTGGCGACGGCGGCGACGTCGGCCCATTCCAGGTCGTCGCTGAGCGAGGCCCGGGTGAACCGGGCCGTCAGCCATGTACCGCCGAAGATGCCGACCGCCTTGCCGACGACGAGTCCGAGCACCACGCCGAGCGTCTCGGGCCGGGTGAACACGTCGTGGATCGCGCCGCCGGAGACCACGACGCCGGCGCTGAACAGGGCGAACAGCGGCACGGCGAGTCCCGCCGACAGCGGGCGCACCAGGTGCTCGATGTGCTCGCCGGGGGAGTGCTCCTCGCCCTCGTGCGGATGGCAGCGCACCATCAGGCCCATGGCGACACCGGCGATGGTGGCGTGGATGCCGCTGTTGTACATCAGGCCCCAGACGACCAGTGCGAGCGGCACGTACACGTACCAGCCGTGCACGCCCTTGCGCAGCAGCAGCCAGAAGAGGCCGAGGCCGACGAAGGCTCCGGCGAGCGCCGCGAAGTTGATGGTGTCGGTGAAGAAGAACGCGATGATCAGGATCGCGAACAGGTCGTCGACGACGGCGAGGGTGAGCAGGAAGGCGCGCAGGGCGGACGGCAGTGACGTCCCGATGACGGCGAGCACGGCGAGCGCGAAGGCGATGTCGGTGGCGGTGGGGACGGCCCATCCTTTGAGCGAGCCGCCGCCGGAGATGTTGGTCAGGACGTAGACGATCGCGGGCACGGCCATGCCGCAGACAGCGGCGACCACGGGCAGGACCGCGGCCTTCGGATCCCGAAGGTCCCCGGCCACGAGCTCGCGCTTCAGCTCGATGCCGGCGACGAAGAAGAAGATGGCGAGCAGTCCGTCGGCCGCCCAGTGCTCCACGGAGAGATCGAGCCCGAGGGCGGCCGGTCCGAAGTGGTAGTGCGAGACGGTCTCATAGCTGTGCGGCAGGGTGTTCGCCCAGAGCAGTGCCGTGACCGCCGCGATCAGCAGGAGCACGCCACCCACTGTCTCGGTGCGGAGCGCGTCCGCCACGAAGTTCCGCTCGGGCAGGGACAGTCGGCCGAAGAACTTGTGGTTGGTGTTGGGGGGCGCGGCCACGGGGAGGACCTCCGGTCGAGCAGGCAGGACGGAGTACTCGCCGACCAGACTTCCCGGCACACCATGAACGATCTTGTCGCGTCTTTGACGCTTTGCTTACCTTACCCATGGTGCGGCCGGCTCGGTGGGGGATCTTCACCGTACGGCCGAACCGGGGGCGGGGCCCGCTGGATGGGCCGATGGGGCACTGGGCTGATGGGGCGCTGGGCTGATCAGCATCGGCGGTTGGCGGCCGGGGGCCACGAGGTTCGGCGGGAGGTGCGGGGGAAAGCCTGAGGGGTGCGGGAGCACGGTGAGCGTGCTCCCGCACCCCTCAGGGCCGGGCCGGCGGGGTGTTCCCGCCTCAGTCCTCGCTGGGTGCGGCCGGGAGCTTCGCCTGGATCAGGTCCATCACCGTGGAGTCGGTGAGTGTGGTGACGTCACCGAGTTCGCGGTTCTCGGCGACGTCGCGCAGCAGGCGGCGCATGATCTTCCCGGACCGGGTCTTGGGCAGTTCGGCCACCGGCAGGACCCGTTTGGGCTTGGCGATCGGGCCGAGGGTGGTGCCGACGTGGTTGCGCAGGTCGGCGACCAGTCCGGGGTCCTCGGCGGAGGCGGTGCCGCGCAGGATGACGAAGGCGACGATCGCCTGTCCGGTGGTCTCGTCCGTGGCGCCCACGACGGCCGCCTCGGCGACCGACGGGTGGGAGACGAGGGCGGATTCGACCTCGGTGGTGGAGATGTTGTGTCCGGACACGAGCATCACGTCGTCGACGCGGCCGAGCAGCCAGATGTCGCCGTCGTCGTCCTTCTTGGCGCCGTCCCCGGCGAAGTACTTGCCCTCGAAGCGTGACCAGTACGTGTCGAGGAACCGCTGGTCGTCACCCCAGATCGTGCGCAGCATGGAGGGCCACGGCTCGGTGAGGACGAGGTAGCCGCCACCGCCGTCGGGGACCTCGTTCGCGTCGTCGTCGACGACCGTGGCCGAGATGCCGGGCAGTGCCCGCTGTGCCGAGCCCGGTTTGGTCTCGGTGACCCCGGGCAGCGGGCTGATCATCATCGCGCCGGTCTCGGTCTGCCACCAGGTGTCGACGATCGGCGTGCGGTCCTGGCCGATGTGCTTGCGGTACCAGATCCAGGCCTCGGGGTTGATCGGCTCGCCGACCGACCCGAGCACCCGCAGCGAGGACAGGTCGAACTTCGCGGGGATGTCGTCGCCCCACTTCATGAAGGTGCGGATGGCCGTGGGCGCGGTGTAGAGGATCGTCACCCCGTACTTCTGCACGATCTCCCAGAACCGGCCCTGGTGCGGCGTGTCCGGGGTTCCCTCGTACATGACCTGGGTCGCGCCGTTGGAGAGCGGTCCGTAGGTGATGTACGAGTGCCCGGTGACCCAGCCGACGTCGGCCGTGCACCAGTAGACGTCGGTCTCCGGCTTGAGGTCGAAGACGGCGTGGTGGGTGTACGAGGCCTGGGTGAGGTAGCCGCCCGAGGTGTGCAGGATGCCCTTGGGCTTACCCGTGGTCCCGGAGGTGTAGAGGATGAACAGCGGCTGCTCGGCGTCGAAGGCCTGCGGCGTGTGCTCGGCCGACTGCCGCCCGACGATGTCGTGCCACCACACGTCGCGGCCCTCGGTCCAGGCGACGTCCTCGCCGGTACGGCGCACCACCAGCACCTTGTCGACCCCGTCGACCCGGCTCACCGCGTCGTCGACGGCCGGCTTGAGCGCGGAGGGCTTGCCGCGCCGGTAGCCGCCGTCGGAGGTGATGACCAGCTTGGCGTCGGCGTCCTGGATGCGGGTGGCGATCGCGTCCGCGGAGAATCCGCCGAACACCACCGAGTGCGCGGCGCCGATACGGGCGCAGGCCAGCATCGCGACGACGGCCTCGGGGATCATCGGCAGGTAGACGGCGACCCGGTCGCCCTGTTCGATGCCCAGCTCGGTCAGGGCGTTCGCGGCCCTCGACACCTCGTCCTTGAGCTCGGCGTAGGTGATGGCCCGGCTGTCGCCCGGCTCGCCCTCGAAGTGGATGGCGACGCGGTCGCCGTTCCCGGCCTCGACATGCCGGTCCACGCAGTTGTACGCGACGTTCAGCTTTCCGTCGGCGAACCACTTCGCGAACGGCGGATTGGACCAGTCCAGTGTCTCGGTCGGCTCGGTGGCCCAGGTCAGCCGGCGGGCCTGCTCGGCCCAGAAGCCGAGCCTGTCAGCCTTGGCCTGCTCATACGCCTCCGCGGTGACATTGGCGTTCGCCGCCAGGTCGGCGGGCGGCGCGAACCTGCGCTCTTCCTTCAGCAGGTTGGCCAGGCTTTCGTTGCTCACGACATCTCCCTTTCCCAGGGTGTCCGTTGTGTCCCAGGCCACAGCTCATCAGACCGGGGGGCCTGGTGACAAGGGCCGACCCGAAATTGGTTTAGACCTATCCTGGCTGCCGACCCGGGGCCTCGCTCCACACGGCACACCCGTGCCCCGAGGTACGGCCCGCCGTCCTTCACGCGACCACCCGGGTCCGCACGAGTCTGCCCCCTTGTGACACGCACGTACCGGCCACCGGGTTCATTCGGGGGTGCCTGGCCCACCCGGCCCACCTGGCGCCCGGTCACTTCCACGCCCGTTCGTCGGCCGGGTCGGATTCTTCGGCCAGGGGTGTCCGCGCCCCGACCCGCGACCGCGACCGGCGCCGGAGCGTCGGAAGCTGACGTGGTGCGTGGTGTGCGGCCCCGCCGACCAGGACCGCGCACCACGCACCACCGCGCGATCACCCCGGATGCCGCAGGTCCCCCGCCGCGCTCGCAGGACCGAACGCGCCTACGTGATCGAACAGTCCGTCGCCATCGGCCTCGGCCAGCAGATACGCCTGGGCCTCCCCGACGTGGAAGTACATCCCCTGCAGTTCGAGCACGCCCTCCCGGAGGGCGCGCGCCACGGACTCATGTGCCCGCAGGTGCTCCAGTTGCTGCACCACGTTGGTCAGACAGAGCTGCTCCACCGAGTCGGCGGGTGCCCGTCCGGCGATCCGCGTCCACGGTCTGTCGTCGGCGGCCATCCGGTCCAGGCTCGGCCGCCCGTGCCGCAGCCACCGCTTGAGCGGCGTGAGCGCCCCACCCGGCTCCGACGCCAGCAAGGCCTGCATGGCGCCGCACCCGGAGTGCCCGCACACCGTGATGGACCGCACCTTCAGCACGTCCACCGCGTACTCGATGGCCGCGGCTACCGAGTCGTCCCCGCTCTCCCTTCCCGGCAACGGCACGAGGTTGCCGACGTTGCGTACGACGAAGAGGTCTCCCGGACCACTGGACGTGATCATCGAGGTGACGAGCCGGGAGTCGGCACAGGTCAGGAACAGCTGGGACGGCTGTTGCCCCTCCCTGGCCAGGCGGGCCAGCTCATCGCGCACCAGGGGCGCGGTGTTGCGCTGGAACGCGCTGATTCCGCGCGCCAGTTGATGTCCGCTCGGCCTGACCTCGCCCAACTCCTCCTCCTGTCGGTCCGAATGCGCCTCCGAGTGCAGGGGGCCCGGCTCTGCGGCGGCATGGCACTGGTGGTTCCGCCAGGGTGTCCAGGGCCGGCAGCGGCAGTGTCCGGAGTTCGCGGGTTCGGCGATCCGCGTTCCGGTCCGACCGCCGAGATCGACCGTGCCGCCCTGGGCGACGTGGGTGCTCTGCCAGTCCTGCAGCGACTCGTATGCCGCGTGGTCCATGAACGAGCCGTCCAACCGCACGACGGCGTGCACCCCTTGGGGTACGAGGTGCAGGGTGCGGCTGAGCCGGGGCACCGCCAGGAACGTCAACTGGCCTCGTACGTGTACGTGATGGACTCCTTCCCTCTCTTCGTGGGTGATGCGGGTGCGGCCGAGACGCTGCAGCGCGACACCGACGGCGACGGAGACCCCCAGCGCCACGCCCTCGAGAACGCCGAGGAACACGACGCCGAGCGTGGTGACGGCGTAGACCAGCACTTCGCGGTGGCGGGTGACCGTGCGGATGTGGTGCAAGGACACCATCTGGATGCCGACAGCCATCACCAGGGCGGCGAGCGACGCGAGGGGGATCAGCTCGAGGATCGGGACCATCAGCAGCGCGGCAATCACTACGAAAACGCCGTGCAGGATCGTGGAGTTCCGGCTGACGGCGCCCGCTTGCACATTCGCGGAACTTCGCACCGCGACCCCGGCGACGGGCAGTCCGCCGAGCGCGCCGGAGACGACATTGGCGGCGCCCTGCCCGAGCAGCTCCCGGTCGAGGCGGGAACGCCCCACACGACCCTGGAGTTCCGGGCGGCCGCTCACCAGCTTGTCGACGGCGACGGCCCCGAGCAGCGACTGCACGCTGCACACCAGCGTCACGGTGAGGACGGCGGCGACGATGCCGAGCACCGGGCCCTCGGGCAGACCGGCCAGCGCGTGGCTGCTCCAGGACGGCAGCTCGACCCTCGGCAGCGTCAGTCCCGCGAGGGAGGCGGTCAGGGTGGCTCCGGAGACGGCGATCAGCGCGGCGGGGACCTTGCGCAGCGCCCGCCCGGTCCGTCCGGGAAGGCGCGGCCAGGCGAACAGCAGCACCAGCGTCAGCACGCTCATCGACACCGCCGCGGAGTGCAGGCGGGCCACCTGGTCCGGCAGTCCGACGAGGTTGTCGAGGACGGAGCTCTGCGGGATGCCTCCCAGCACGATGTGGAGCTGGGCCACGGCGATGGTCACCCCGATGCCGGCGAGCATGCCGTGCACGATGGCGGGGCTGACGGCCAGGGCCGTACGGGCCACGCGCAGGCAGCCGAGACCCAGCTGGGTGATTCCCGCCAGCACGGTGATGGCGCAGGTCGCGCGCCAGCCGTAGCGCTGGATGAGCTCGGCCGTGACGAGGGTGAGCCCGGCGGCGGGCCCGCTCACCTGGAGCGGTGAGCCGCCGAGCCGTCCCGCGACCAGTCCGCCGGCGGCGGCGGCGACAAGGCCGGCCTGGAGCGGCGCGCCGGTGGCGAGGGCGATGCCGAGGGACAGGGGAAGGGCGATCAGGAAGACCGCGATCGAGGCGGACAGATCGGCGCCCGCGACACGGAAGCGTCGGGGCGGGGTCGGCGGGGGGCTGTGGGACTGGTGAACCTGCGCGGGCCGAGTCGGGTCGGCGGCGCGGGTGGGGACGCAGGCAGACATGGTTCCCGTCTCCTCCGGGGCAGCGCGGTCGCGGAACAGGTGATCCCCCGTCCTGAGGCGGCGGGGGGCGGGTCGCGGCCGTGGGTCACGGCGTGCAGCGGCGGGATTCTTCAACGCTCGGTAAACGGATCGTAATGCAGAGTAAAGGGTTGATGCCAAAAATAGGGGCAAATGGGGTATTAATTCACTCCCTGGAGTGAAGCGAGCTTTTGATCGGCTTGTCGTACTTATTTCTTTTCGGTCCCGTGAAACCTTGGCGGCGCTGCCGGTGCACAGCCGAGCGGGCGTCCCGACCGGCGCCGCCCGACCGAGGAGAAGGAGGGCGGGACATGGCCGCCACCCAGAGGATCGCCGCGGGTGTTGCAGTCGCCGCGGCCTGCGCCACGGCGCTCGCCGGTTGCGCGGGCGCCGGCACGCCTTCCCGCGAACGCGCGCACGGCGCGAAGAGGACGGCGGGGGCCCCGGCGCCCAAGTCGGCGGTCCGCCTGATCGGCGACGGTTCCACCTCGTACACCGGGGCGCAGCCGCATCTGCCGCGGCCCGAGCGGTTGAAGCCGGGCCACAAGCCACCGCAGTTCGTCGTCTTCTCCTGGGACGGTGCCGGCGAGGACGGCCAGAGGCTCTTCTCTCACTTCCGGAAGCTCTCCAGGGCGAACCGGGCGACGATGACGTACTTCCTGAGCGGCGTGTACCTGCTGCCGGAGGACAAGCGCGACCTGTACCGGCCGCCACAGCACTCGCCCGGCAGCTCGGAGATCGGCTTCAACGACGTGCAGGGCATCTCGGACACCGTGGAGCAGCTGCGCGGCGCGTGGCTGGAGGGCAACGAGATCGGTACGCACTTCAACGGCCACTTCTGCGGCACGGAGGCCGGGGTCGGCCAGTGGTCGGTCGCGGACTGGAAGAGCGAGATCGCCCAGGCGAAGTCGTTCGTCAAGTCCTGGAGGACCAACGCGGGCTTGAAGGGCGCGGCTTCGCTGCCCTTCGACTACGACAAGGAACTCGTCGGCGCCCGTACCCCCTGTCTGGAGGGCCGGGAGAACTTCATGAAGGCGGCTCGCGATCTGGGCTTCCGCTACGACACCAGCGGCGTCGGCGACCAGGTCTGGCCGAAGAGGAAGGAAGGGCTGTGGGACCTGTCGATGCAGCTCGTGCCCTTCCCCGGGCACTCCTACGAGCAGCTCACCATGGACTACAACTTCATGGTCAACCAGTCGGGCACGCGGACTCAGGGGGACCCGGGCAAGCAGGAGTTCTGGGGCCGTCAGATGCGTGACGGACTGCTGAAGGGCTTCGACCGCGCCTACGACGGCAACCGTGCGCCACTGATCATCGGCAACCACTTCGAGTCCTGGAACGGCGGCACCTACATGCGTGCCGTCGACGAGGTCGTCGAGCGGGTCTGCACCAGGGCCGAGGTGCGCTGTGTCTCCTTCCGGCAGTTGGCCGACTGGCTCGACGCCCAGGATCCGGCCACCCTCGACAGGCTCCGCGGCCTCCAGGTCGGAGAGGCCCCGAAGCAGGGCTGGGCGTCGTTCCTCTCCGGACGCCCGGCCCCGGCCCCGAAGGGTGTCCCCGGGGCGCCCGCGCCCGGGCCCGGGATGCCCGCGCCCAAGCCGTAGGGGTGCCCCGGGCCGTTCCGGCGCTCAGGTGGAAGCGGCGCTTCGGGCGGTCTGTCTCTCAGCCCGAAGCGGCACTGTCGGCCGACCGGCCGCTCACGCGGTGGCCATGGGGCTCTCGCCGAGCACGAAACCGGGGTCGACCTGTCCGGTGAGATCCGCCCCGGTCTTGGCGTTGCCCCAGCCGGCGGCGTTCTTCAGGTGGAACTGCACCATCTGGCGCGTGTACCGATCCCAGTCGCGCAGCTCGTAGGTGGCGTCGGCGGCGGTCCGCAAGGCGTGCAGCGAGCGCCGGTTGTCCGCTTCCAGGGCCTCGAACCGGGGCGGGCGGCCCTTCTCCATGGCGCGCACCCAGTCCGAGTGTCCGACCGTGACCAGGAGGTCGTCACCGACCTCCGCTCGCAGGAAGTCGATGTCGTCCTGGTTCTGCACCTTGTTGCCGACGACCCTCAGGGCGATGCCGAAGTCGCGGGCGTACTCCTTGTACTGGCGGTAGACGGAGACTCCCTTCCGGGTCGGCTCGGCGACGAGAAACGTGATGTCGAAGCGGGTGAACAAGCCGGACGCGAAGGAATCGGAGCCCGCCGTCATGTCGACGACGACGTACTCGCTCGGGCCGTCGACGAGATGGTTCAGGCAGAGCTCCACAGCACCGGTCTTGGAGTGGTAGCAAGCCACCCCCACATCGGCCTCGGTGAACGGGCCGGTGACCATCAAACGGATGACGCCGCCGTCGAGTTCCACCGGCCGGGCGCAGGCGTCGTACACCGGATTGGTCTCACCGACCCGCAGCAGCCGGGAGCCTTCCCCTGGCGGGGTCGTCTTGATCATCGTCTCGGCGGACGCGATACGCGGGTTGGAGCCGCGCAGATAGTCCTTGATGAGCGGAAGCCGCTCACCCATGGCGGGGAGCGCCGCGGCCTCCATCTCTTCGAGCCCGAGCGCGGCCCCCAGATGCTGGTTGATGTCGGCGTCCACGGCGACGACAGGTGCCCCCGAGGCGGCGAGGTGGCGGATGAAGAGCGACGACAGGGTGGTCTTGCCGCTGCCGCCCTTCCCGACGAAAGCAATTTTCATGTTCACCAAGAGTAGTGCGATCGTCGCTCCAGGTGCTCACGCCGCGTGAAGAAGACCACTCCTTCGTGGGGTGTGGGCCCGGGGTGCGTAATGTCGTACTCATGAGTACGACAGGTGCGGCCGCCGATCCGCTCGCGGCCCTCGGTTCACTTCCCGGGGTGGCCGATTCCGTGGAGTCCGTGCGCAAGGCTGTGGACCGGGTCTACGGACACCGGATCATGCGGCGCCGCAGCAACGAGATCACGTCCGAGGCGGCGTTGCGCGGGGCCCGTGGTTCCGCGGCGCTGTCCGGTGCCGACTGGGCCCTCGAAGAGGTGCGCCGGCGTACCGACTTCAGCGTGGGGGAGGAGGACCGTACGGTCGGCGCCGCCCTGCGGCTGACCGCCGAGGCGGGCCAGCTCCTGTCCATCTGGCGGCAGTCGCCCCTGCGCGTGCTGGCACGGCTCCACCTGGTGGCGGCGGCCGACCGGGGCGAGGCGGTGGGCCGGCCGAGGCGGAGCGGGGAGAAGGCCGAAGAGCCCCTGGTGGAGCTGCCGCTGCCGGACGCGGACGAGGTCGCGGGCCGTCTCGAAGGGCTGTCCCAGTTGATCATCGCCGGCGGTTCCGCCCCGGCCCTGGTCACGGCGGCCGTCGTCCACGGCGAACTGATCGCCCTGCGCCCCTTCGGCTCCCACAACGGACTGGTCGCGCGCGCTGCCGAGCGCATCGTCCTGATCGGCAGCGGTCTCGACCCGAAGTCCATCTGTCCGGCGGAGGTGGGTCACGCGGAACTCGGTCGGGCGGCTTATCTCGCGGCCCTGGACGGTTACGTCTCAGGCACCCCGGACGGCATGGCCGCCTGGATCGCACACTGCGGCCGGGCCGTCGAGCTGGGCGCCAGGGAGTCCGCCGCGGTCTGCGAGGCGTTGCAGCGCGGCGCCGCGTAGCGGGTGTCCGATCGCCTGGAAAAGGGTTGCGGCGGTACGAGTTCTCGTACCGCCGCTGGCATGTTCACCGGGTTACCAAGCGTCCTCGAGATATTGCCCATCAGGTCGGGAACTTTGCCCGTCACCTGGTGCGGCTGGCCCGTAATCGACGGGTCGACGTCGCGTGGGTGCTCGATGTTCATGCTCGGTCCGTGGGGCCTGGTTGCGTTTGAAGGTGATCCTCGCGGATGTCCTTGGTCTCGCGGGCCGTTAAACCCTTTGTACTCCAGGTCCGGAGGAAGCGGAACCCCTGACCACACTTCTTTACTTTTAGGTTCAAAAGGGCGAGAAATGGACTTCAATGGAATCGTCGCGCGCGCGTGACGATTCACACCGCCGTCGCGCGGCGCCGGCTGGCGTACCAGACGAGCCCCGCGGTGGCCGCCGCGGCTCCTATCGCGGCCGCCGCCACGAGAGCGGGGCGAGGAGGCACGGACAGGGCGGGCAGCCGTTGCTTCAGCCGGACCGGGCGGTGGAAATCCAGAATCGGCCATGAGCGGGCGAGCGCCTCACGGCGCAGTGCGCGGTCCGGGTTCACCGCGTGCGGGTGTCCGACGGACTCCAGCATCGGCAGATCGGTCGCCGAGTCGCTGTAGGCGTAACAGCGAGGCAGGTCGTAGCCCTCGGAGGCGGCGAGCTCCTTGATCGCCTCGGCCTTCGTCGGCCCGTAGGCGTAGTACTCCACCTCGCCGGTGAAGCAGCCGTCCTCTCCGACGACCATGCGGGTCGCCACGACTCGGTCGGCGCCGAGCAGTTCACCGATCGGCTCCACGACCTCGGCGCCGGACGTGGACACGATCACGACGTCGCGACCGGCCTTGTGGTGCTGCTCGATGAGTGAGGCGGCCTCGTCGTAGATGATCGGGTCGATGAGGTCGTGCAGGGTCTCGGCGACGATTTCCTTGACCTGCTGGACGTTCCAGCCGCGGCACATCGAGGACATGTGCTTGCGCATCCGCTCCATCTGGTCGTGGTCGGCGCCGCCCGCCAAGAACACGAACTGGATGTATGCGGTGCGCAAGGCCGCCCTGCGGCTGATCAGTCCGCCTTGGTAGAACGACTTGCTGAAGGTGAGCGTGCTCGACTTCGCAATGACCGTCTTGTCCAGGTCGAAGAAGGCCGCTGTGCGAGGCAAGGAGTGGTTTTCCACGAGGTTGAGCATAGGGCCCACCATTCGGCGTAAGGTGAGGCGCGTGGGTTTGCCTGAGAAGGCTCTCGGGTACACCATGGAAGTCACGGATCGTTCGCGACCGTGCTAACCCGGTCCGACTCCTCCCCCCCCGAGTCGGCCGTGGGGACGACCCCCGCTCTCCCCCCCGGCGGGGGTCGTCGCATGTCCGGATGGGTTTTCTCCTCTTCTGCGCGGCTCCGGAGCCTTCTCGGCCCCCTTGGTTCCGCGCTCTTCGCATGCCCATGATCCGTCACTGTGTGTAGTTGTCGGGATGCTCTGCGGAAGTCGTTGAGCGTTCACCGGTAGGCGTGAAGGCGATATTCACAGCCGCTGAGTTGTCCACAGTTTTCGACCAAGATCCACATGATTTCCGGGATCGCTGCACCGTGATTCTCACGCGCTCCGTTCGCGGCCCGTTCATGGCCGGGTTCCGTTTGCCGGACGCGTTCGGCCGGTTCGTATCGGCCGTGCATATGGAGGCCGCTTGCCGGCTCTTCACACGAGCGGGAATCACGGGGTCCTGGAGGGCCCCGCGCAAGAAGCAGCGAAGGGGGCTGGAGATCGTGGCGGGAGCCATCATCCATGACCGGCCGCCCACCGCCGAAGGGCGGCAGGGCGGACCATTGATCGTCACCGAGGATGTCGACCTCCTCGACGACCTGTTGCGCCTGTGCGCCGCCGCGGGCGCGCGGCCCGAGGTCCATCACGGGATTCCGGAACGCAGGGGCAGCTGGGAGGCGGCACCTCTCGTCCTGGTCGGCGACGACGCGGCACCACGCGTGCGGGGAGCCGCGCGGAGAAGGGGAGTCGTCCTGGTCGGCCGGGACCAGGACGACTCCGGAGTCTGGCGGCGGGCCGTCGAGATCGGCGCCGATCACGTCCTGGTGCTGCCGGACGGCGAGCAATGGCTTGTCGACCGCATCGCGGATGTGGCCGAAGGAGTCGGCCGGCCCGCTCTCACCGTCGGCGTGCTCGGCGGCCGCGGCGGGGCCGGTGCCTCCACGCTGGCCTGCGCGCTCGCCGTCACCTCGGCGCGTGAGGGGAAGCGCACCCTGCTCGTGGACGCGGACCCTCTCGGAGGCGGACTCGACGTACTCCTCGGCGGAGAGACGGCCGAGGGGCTGCGCTGGCCGGCTTTCGCGGCCTCCCGCGGCAGGGTCGGCGGAGGCGCCCTGGAGGAGTCCCTGCCCCGACTGCACGCCCTGCGGGTTCTGAGCTGGGACCGGAGCGACGCGGTCATCGTTCCCCCGCAGGCGGTCCGCGCGGTGCTGGCCGCCGCCAGGCGGCGCGGTGGTGCGGTGGTCGTCGACCTGCCCCGCCGTATCGACGAAGGGGTCGCCGAGATCCTCGCCCAGCTCGACATGGGGCTGCTGGTGGTCCCCGCCGACCTGCGCTCCATCGCGGCGGCCGGACGGGTGGCGTCCGCGGTCGGCATGGTTCTGCGCGATCTGCGGATCGTGGTCCGCGGACCCTGCGCGCCGGGCCTCGACGACCGCGAGGTAGCCCGTCTGCTCGACCTGCCGCTGGTGGGTGAACTGCCGTCGGAGTCTTTCCCGATGGACGGCGGGCCGCCACCGGGGAGCGCGGCGAAGGGCCCTCTGGCGCGGTTCTGCACGGCCTTCTGGGAGCGGGTTCCGGTCGAAGGAGGGGGCGTATGAGCTGGGACGCGACCCGAGTCACGAATCACGGTGCGGGAATCGACGGCCGACCGGGAGCCCGGCCCCGGGGCACAAACGCGGGCCACGCGCCCGTACGGACGGACACACCCGTGCGGACGGACACATGGGAGGGACACGCGCCTTCTCCGGCCGGCCCGACGGACACGCGGGACGGGCCCGGGCCGCATCCGCCCGGACGAGCCGACGCGCGGGACGGACCCCGGCCCTATCTCTCACGGCGGAAGGAACCGCGGGGCGGCCCCGCAGGCTTCGTGCCCGCGAGAACGGAGACGTGGGACGGGCCCGGGGCCGGCCCGGACGGAGGCGCGGGACTGCTGGACGGCGTGCGCCAATGGCTGGCCGAGAACGGATCCGAACCCACCCCCGCGCGCGTGGCACAGGCCCTGCGCGAGCAGGGGCGGGTGCTCGGTGACGCCGAAGTCCTGGGCGCGGCCGAGCGGTTGCGCTCCGAGCTGGTCGGCAGCGGTCCGCTGGAACCGCTGCTCGCCGATCCGTCGGTGACCGACGTGCTCGTGTCGGCGCCCGACCGGGTCTGGGTGGACCGCGGCGGTGGCCTGGAGCTGACCCCCGTGTCCTTTCCGGACACGGCAGCCGTACGACGTCTCGCGCAGCGCCTCGCGGCGGTGGCCGGCCGACGGCTCGACGACGCCCGCCCCTGGGTGGACGCCCGGCTGCCGGACGGAACACGTCTGCACGCGGTGCTGCCACCGGTCGCGGTCGGCTCCACCTGCCTCTCCCTGCGTGTCGTACGGCCACGCGCCTTCACCCTCGACGAGCTGGTGGCGGCGGGAACGGTGCCGCCCGGCGGGGACCGGGTGCTCAGAGCGCTGCTGGACGCCCGGCTGTCCTTCCTCATCAGCGGAGGCACGGGCTCGGGCAAGACGACCTTGCTGAGCGCGCTGCTGGGACTCGTGGGTCCAGGAGAGCGGATCGTGCTCGCCGAGGACTCGGCCGAGCTACGGCCCGACCATCCGCATGTGGTGTGCCTGGAAGGGCGGCCCGCGAACCAGGAGGGCGTCGGCCTCGTCTCGCTCCAGGATCTCGTCCGGCAGGCCCTGCGGATGAGACCGGACCGGCTGGTGGTCGGCGAGGTGCGCGGTCCCGAGGTCGTCTCGCTGCTGGCCGCGCTGAACACAGGACATGAGGGCGGTTCGGGAACTCTTCATGCCAACGCGGCAGCCCAGGTCCCGGCCCGGCTGGAGGCCCTGGGCACGGCGGCCGGGCTCGACAGGGCCGCGTTGCACAGCCAACTGGCGGCGGCACTGTCCGTGGTCCTGCACCTCGTCCGGGACCGGACCGGACGGCGCCGGATCGCCGAGGTGCATGTGCTGGAACGCGACGCGTCGGGGCTGGTGGTGACGGTGCCGGCGCTGCGGTGGGGCGAGGACGCCTTCGCGTACGAGCGGGGGTGGGAGCGGCTGAGGGAGCTCCTTCGGGAGGGAAGCCAGGGATATCGAAGCCAGGAACGTCGCGAGCCGATCGGGCTCGGGAGGGGAAGTGCCGCCGGACCGGAGGAGTACGGGAGCCCGTCCGAGGCTGTGGACGCCGAGGTACTGACAGGGGGCCGGACGTCGGGATGCGAACGGGGAGCGGGATGAGGGTCGGTGAGATGGCGGACGCGCCCGTGGGAGCGGCGATGGCGTGTGCCGGGATCGCGGCCTGGCTGATCGGCGGGCACGGCTCGGGCGCGCGCAGAGCCAGGGTGCTGTTCGCCGGCGGTGGGGCGGTGACCGGCCCGCCTCTGTGGCAGCGGGCCCGTGTGGACTGGCACCGGCTGCGCGGGCGGCTGCGGCCCGAAGCCTGGTCGCTGGTGGCGGGAACGGTGATCGCGGTACTGGGCACGTCGGTCCTGCCACTCCTCCTCGGAGCCGCCGGCATGCCCTTGCTGCGCCGGGTGCGGCGAGCGGGGGAGGCCCGGCGCGAGCGGGAGCGACATGGCGACGCGGTGATCGCCCTGTGCGGCGCCCTCGCCGGTGAGGTGCGGGCGGGACGTCAGCCGGGTGAGGCACTGCTCGCGGCCGCACGCGACTCGGACGGACTCGCCGACGCACAGCCGTTGGTGCTGGCCGCGGCGAGATTCGGCGGGGATGTACCGGGTGCGCTGACCGAAGCGGCACGGCAGCCCGGCGCCGACGGACTCGTGGGGCTCGCCGCGTGCTGGCGTGTGGCCGTGGACCGGGGTGCGGGGCTCGCCGCGGGACTGGACCGGCTGGAGGCCGCGCTGCGAGCCGAGCGTGATCAACGAGACGACATGCGGGCCCAGTTAGCCGGATCGCGCTCGACGGCCTCCATGCTCGCGGGCCTGCCGGTCCTCGGCCTTCTGCTCGGCACCGCGCTCGGTGCGGACCCCCTGCACGTGCTGCTGCACACCGGTCCCGGGCTGGGCTGCCTGCTCGTAGGCGGGGCGCTGGAGGGCGTGGGGCTGTGGTGGGCGCTGCGGATCGTACGAGGAGCGGAGACGGCATGAGCGCGGAAGTTGTCCACAGGCTGGGGGTACTTGTGTGCGGAGTGCTCCTGGTCGGCTCACCGGCCCGCTGGCTCGGGACGGTGCGGCGGGCGAGGCGAGTGCGCGGACGGCTGGCCGCGTTGCTGCTCCCGGAACCCGCGCCGTCACCGCCTCGCCACGAGGTGCGGGACTACGGCCGACGGTGGCTGCCTGTGGTGGGCGTCGGATGTGCCGGCTGGGTCCTGATCGGCGGCGTCGTCGGAGTTCTGGTCGGACTGGCGGCCGGCTTCGGAATCCGGTGGTGGCTCCGGCGGCGGAATCCGGCACCTCAGGAGGAGCACGACGTGGGGCCGGCCGCCCGTCAACTGCCCCTTGCCGCCGACTTGGTGGGCGCCTGCATCGCGGCCGGGGCGAGCCCGGTGGCGGCCGCCCAGGCCGTCGGTGAGGCGCTGGGCGGGCCGGTGGGTGAGCGGCTGGCCCGGGGCGCGGCGGAGGTGCGGCTCGGCGGTGAACCGGTCGACGCGTGGCGGAGGTTGGCGTCGCTTCCGGGCGCTCAGGGGCTGGCGCGGCTGCTGGAACGGGCGGGCGAGTCGGGTGTGCCGGCGGCCGTGCCGGTCGGCCGGCTCGCGGCGGAGGCCCGCGCCGAGTGGGCGCGCACCGCGACGGCGCGGGCACGCCGGGCGGCCGTCATGGTCACCGCCCCGGTGGGGTTGTGCTTTCTGCCCGCCTTTCTCGCGATCGGGGTGCTGCCCGTGGTGATCGGGCTGGCCGGCGGATTGCTGCGAGGGAGCGGGGGGTGAGGGACGGCGGCAGTGCTGATGGGCGAACGGCAAACCGGCGAAGTGCCCGACAGGGCTGAATCTCACGGAGGTTGGAATGAGCAGGACGTGGCGAGTTCTCGGGCTGGAGCGAGGGCGAGGGCGAGGACACGGGCAAGGACAACGGCAACGGCAACGGCGTGCGCGGATGCGGGCCTGGATGCTCGCGTCCATCGCGGCGCGGAGGGACGCGGGGATGGTCACGTCCGAGTACGCGGTGGGTGTCATCGCGGCGGTGGCCTTCGCGGCCGCCCTCTACAAGGTGGTGACGAGCGGGCAGGTCGGTGAGGAGCTGCAGGGCATCGTGGGGCGGGCCCTCAATGTCCAGATGTGAACGCCGTTTGAGTCAGGACCGGTTGAGGGCGGGTTGGGCTGTGCGACGGGACTGGTCGAGGGCGGGTTGGGCTGTGCGACGGGACTGGTCGAGGGCGGGTTCGGCTCTGCGCCGGGACGGTGGATTCGTCACCGCGGAGGCCGCCGTGGTCCTGCCCTCTCTGGTGCTCGTCGGCATGGCGCTCGTCTGGGCCCTGCTCGCCGCGTCCGCGGAGATCCAGTGCGTGGACGCGGCGAGGGCGGGCGCTCGGTCGGCGGCGCGCCAGGACCCGGCGGAAACGGTCCTGGCGACGGCCCGTCGCGCGGCCCCGCCCGGGGCGAAGGTCACGGTGGGCCGGGAGGGCGATCTGGTCCGGGTCACCGTCGGCGCGAGGACACCCGGTCCCGCCGCGCTGTCCCTTGAACTGAAGGACGAGGCGGTGGCGCTGGCGGAGGAGACGGTGGGGGACACGGACGCGGGGGATACGGCTGTGGGGGTGGACGGGAGATGAGGAGCCGGAGGCGCCGGCGGAACCGGCGATGGATGTGGTCAACCGTTGGGAGGGGCTGTCGTGGGCGGTGGCGTGCGTCCCCCGACAGAGGATCGGCGACGGTGTGGACGGTGGGGGCGATCGCTGTGCTGTGTGCCGTCTTCGGGGCGGTGCTGTCGATGGGGCAGGCCGTCGTGGTGCGGCACCGAGCGGCGGGAGCCGCGGACCTGGCGGCCCTCGCCGCGGCGGATCACTGGAGCGACGGCGGCACGGCGGCCTGCGCCCGCGCGGACCGGGTGGCCCGAGCACAGAGCGCGCGGCTCGTGCGGTGCGCGGTCGAGGGCCAGATCTCGGACGTGACGGCCTCGTCCGGAACCGGACCGATCACCGCCGAGGTCAGATCGAGGGCGGGGCCACCGGAATCTCCGGGTTCTGACGGTTCTCCGAGGCCTGCGGAGACTGTGGGGCCCAAAGGTCCCTCGGAACCCTCAGGGCCACCCCCGCCCTCACTGCCCTCAGGGCGCCCCGCCCTCACTCCGCCGAACCCGGCCCCTGGCCGTCACGCGTCGGACGTTCACCCGTTCGGCCCTGACGCCTCCGACTTTCACTCTTCCGGTCCTCCGCCCCCGCGCATGCCGCCGTGACTCCCCGAACGGACTACCGCGGACGCGACTCCTCGGGACCCGACTCCTGACCCGAGTCCGTCCGACCGGGCTCCTTCGGAGCGGGTTCCTCGGGTGCCGCTCGCAGGAGTTCCGTGAGCAGGCGTACAGCGCCTCGCTTGTGGAGTGGATCGTTGCCGTTCCCGCATTTGGGGGACTGGATGCAGGAGGGGCATCCGGCGTCGCACTCGCACGAGGCGATGGCCTGGCGGGTGGCCGTGAGCCAGGAGCGGGCGGTGTGGAAGGCCCGCTCGGCGAATCCGGCGCCGCCCGGGTGGCCGTCGTACACGAAGACGGTGGGCAGCAGCGTGTCCGGGTGGAGCGGGACGGAGACGCCGCCGATGTCCCAGCGGTCGCAGGTGGCGAACAGCGGCAGCATGCCGATCGAGGCGTGCTCGGCGGCGTGCAGGGTGCCGCCGAGGATCTCCGGGTTGATCCGGGCCGCGTCCAACTGGTCCTCGGTGACCGTCCACCAGACGGCACGGGTACGGAGCGTACGGGGAGGGAGGTCGAGTTTGGTCTCGCCGAGCACCTCGCCGGTGATGACACGCCGGCGCAGGAAGGAGACGACCTGGTTGGTGACTTCCACGGAGCCGTAGCACAACCGGCCGTCACCCCAGGGGACTTCGACATCGGTCTCGAGGACGGCGATGGTGGTCGTGTCGCGGGCGACCGTCGAATACGGCGGGCTGGCCTCCTCGACCAGTGCGACCGAGTCCTCCAGGTCCAGCTTGCGCACCAGGTACGTACGGCCCTGGTGCAGATGGACCGCGCCCTCGTGGACCGCCGTGTGCGAGGCGCCCTCGTCGACCGTGCCGAGCAGGCGGCCGGTCCCGGCTTCGACGACCTGCACCGGGCTGCCGCCACCCCCGCGGATGTCGGTCAGGTCGACGGCCCGCTCCCGGCGCGTCCAGTGCCAGGCCGTGGCCCGGCGGCGCAGCAGCTTGGCGGCCTCGAGCTGCGGCAGCAGTCCGGCGGCGGCGGGGCCGAAGAGTTCCAAGTCCTCGTCCGTGAGAGGGATCTCGGAGGCGGCGGCACACAGGTGCGGGGCCAGGACGTAGGGGTTGTCCGGGTCGAGGACCGTGGATTCCACCGGTTGGTCGAAGAGGGCCTCGGGGTGATGGACGAGGAAGGTGTCCAGTGGGTCGTCGCGGGCGACCAGGATCGCCAGCGCGCCTTCGCCGGACCGGCCCGCGCGGCCGGCCTGTTGCCAGAGGGAGGCGCGGGTGCCGGGGTAGCCGGAGATGACGACGGCGTCGAGGCCGGAGATGTCGACGCCGAGTTCGAGGGCGGAGGTGGCGGCGAGGCCGAGGAGCTCTCCGGAGTGCAGCGCGGCCTCCAGGGCACGGCGTTCCTCGGGGAGGTAGCCGCCGCGATAGGCGGCGACGCGCCGGGCCAGCGAGCGGTCGATCTCGGCGAGGCGTTCCTGGGCGATGAGCGCGATCAGCTCGGCGCCACGCCGGGACCGTACGAAGGAGATCGAGCGCATGCCCTGGACGGTGAGGTCGGTCAGCAGGTCGGCCGTTTCGGCGGTGGCGGTCCGCCGGACGGGTGCACCTTTCTCGCCGTGCAGTTCGGTGAGCGGGGGCTCCCACAGGGCGAACACGAGTTCCCCTCGAGGGGAGGCGTCGTCGGCGACCTCGACAACGGGGAGGCCGGTCAGGCGGCGCGCCGCGACCGAGGGTTCGGCGGCGGTCGCGGAGGCCAGCAGGAAGACGGGGGAGGCGCCGTAGCGGGCACAGATACGGCGCAGACGGCGCAGTACCTGGGCGACGTGGGAGCCGAAGACGCCGCGGTAGGTGTGGCACTCGTCGATGACGACGTACCGCAGGGCGCGCAGGAAGGAGGACCAGCGGGGGTGGGAGGGCAATATCCCGCGGTGCAGCATGTCGGGGTTGGTCAGGACGTAGTTGGCGTACTGGCGTACCCATTCGCGTTCCTCGAAGGGCGTGTCGCCGTCGTACACGGCTGGGCGTACGGCATTGCCCAGCGGTTGTGAAAGTTCCTTCACCGAGCGGCGCTGGTCTGCCGCGAGCGCCTTGGTGGGAGCCAGGTAGAGGGCGGTGGCGCCCCGGCCGTTCGGGGCCTCGGAGCCCTCCAGGAGGGCCGTCAGGACCGGGGCGAGGTAGGCCAGGGACTTGCCGGAGGCGGTGCCGGTGGCGACGATCACCGACTCGCCGTCCA
Organism: Streptomyces sp. NBC_00659; assembly: GCF_036226925.1. NCBI lineage: Bacteria > Bacillati > Actinomycetota > Actinomycetes > Kitasatosporales > Streptomycetaceae > Streptomyces > Streptomyces sp. NBC_00659. Next base: position 5,290,802 of record NZ_CP109031.1, read on the forward strand.
GGGCGTGCTCGGCGACGCGTGCCTGGTGGGCCCAGGGGTGTTCGATGCCCGCGGCCTGCACCGCGGCGATGACCTCCGGACGGATCCGGTCGGGCCAGACGGCATGGCGACCCTCTCGCGGGGGCAAGTGCTCCGTATGAGTGATGCGCGAAGCCCGGCTCGGCCCCGAGGCGAGCCGGTCCAGGACGGTGCTCGGCGAGGGGCGGGAAGCGGTGTCCGCCGTGGATCGATCGGATCGGTGATTCTTGGCCATCGGCATCGAGTGTGTCACTGGCGTGACGGACAATGGGCCCAAGGCGTCGTGCACGCCTGCCGGTAAGTGATTGAATGCCATCGCGGCTGGCGAACCGTCCCGGGGGCTCTGCCGAGGTGTCCCATGGGGCGACCGCTCGATAGCAAGGTGCTGGAGGATCCGTGGACCTGTCCCTGTCGACTCGCAATGTGTCCGGCCCTAATGGCGACCGTACGGTCGTCGAGGTCGGCGGCGAAATCGATGTATATACCGCGCCCAAGCTGCGAGAGCAGCTGGTCGAGCTGGTGAACGACGGCAGTTTCCACCTCGTCGTCGACATGGAGGGCGTGGACTTCCTCGACTCCACCGGTCTCGGCGTGCTGGTGGGCGGCCTGAAGCGCGTCCGGGCCCATGAGGGCTCGCTGCGTCTGGTCTGCAACCAGGAGCGCATTCTGAAGATCTTCCGTATTACCGGTCTCACCAAGGTGTTCCCGATCCACACCTCGGTGGACGAGGCGGTCAACGCGACCGACTGACGACCGGTCTCCCGGGTCGTGGGCCCGGCATCGCACACATGGGGACCGGGCCCACGGCCCGGCCCCCAGACAGCACGCCCGTAGTTCAGAGGGGGATGCATGGCCACCGTTGAACTCCGCTTCAGCGCGCTGCCCGAGCACGTCAGGACCGCCCGACTGGTGGCGGCAGCGGTGGCGCGCAGGGCCGGAGTGGACGAGGCCGTCCTCGACGAGGTCAGGCTCGCCGTCGGCGAGGCCTGTACTCGTGCCGTCGGACTGCATCAGAGCGGCGGAATCGCGGCGCCGGTGCAGGTGACGCTGATCGAGGAGGAGAAGCAGTTCTCCATCGAGGTCGGTGACGAGGCGCCGGGTTCGGTGCCCGGAGGGGCATCCGGCGCCGCCTCGGACGCGGAGATCGAGGAGGACGAGATGGGCCTCGCGGTCATCAGCGGCCTCGTCGACGACGTGGAAGTCATCGCCGGAGAGCACGGCGGACTGATCAGGATGAGCTGGCCCACCACGCCGCCGGCCGTGGCTCTTTCCTGACAGCCGTCCCTCTTTAATTTCTCGCGAAGGGCCCTACTCGGTGGGGCCCTTCGGCATGTCCGGAGCAGGTCCGGGGTATGTCCGGCAGCGCTCGCTCGCCCATATGGTGATCATTTACTTCGGTGATCGCGTACGGCGTTTCGTGAATTGATTCACGATCATTCGCGCGATAATTGGATCAAGCGTCAACGCTTCTGGGGCATTACTGCATTTGGGTCCGTAGGCGCCTGTCGATCATTTGCTGAAGAGCAAGTGAAGATTAATTCCGCTTACCGCGGACTGTTTTGATCAGGTTCCGGTACCTAGAATCCGTCCACATCTTGAGCTCAGCCCAAGCGTCAAGGAGGACGAATGGCGGGGCTTTCTACCCCTCAGCAGTTTGACCACCCCACAACCTTCGCAGCCGCGGTTCTGACGGACGGCAACCGTCTCATCGTGACGGTCATCGCGGTCGTCGCCGTGGCAGCGCTCGTGGTCGCCGGGATCCTGGTGCGCCAGGTTCTCGCGGCCGGCGAGGGCACCGACAGCATGAAGAAGATCGCGACGGCGATCCAGGAAGGCGCGAATGCCTACCTGGGGCGTCAGATGCGCACGCTCGGCGTATTCGCCGTCGTGGTGTTCTTCCTGCTCATGCTGCTTCCCGCGGACGATTGGAATCAGCGCGCCGGACGGTCGATCTTCTTCCTGATCGGCGCGGCGTTCTCGGCGACCACCGGCTATATCGGTATGTGGCTCGCCGTACGGAGCAATGTCCGCGTGGCCGCGGCCGCACGGGAAGCGACCCCGGCGGAGGGTGAGCCCGAAAAGGATCTCACCGCCGTCTCGCACAAAGCCATGAAGATCGCTTTCCGCACCGGTGGCGTAGTCGGCATGTTCACGGTGGGGCTCGGTCTGCTGGGCGCCTCCTGTGTGGTGCTCGTGTACGCGGCCGACGCGCCGAAGGTCCTGGAGGGCTTCGGTCTCGGCGCGGCACTGATCGCCATGTTCATGCGTGTCGGCGGCGGCATCTTCACCAAGGCCGCCGACGTCGGGGCGGACCTGGTCGGCAAGGTCGAGCAGGGCATCCCGGAGGACGACCCGCGCAACGCCGCGACCATCGCCGACAACGTGGGCGACAACGTGGGCGACTGCGCCGGTATGGCCGCGGACCTCTTCGAGTCGTACGCCGTCACGCTCGTCGCCGCGCTGATCCTCGGCAAGGTGGCGTTCGGCGATGCTGGGCTCGCGTTCCCGCTGATCGTCCCCGCCATCGGCGTACTCACCGCGATGATCGGCATCTTCGCGGTGGCGCCCCGGCGGTCCGACCGCAGCGGTATGTCGGCGATCAACCGTGGGTTCTTCATTTCCGCGGTGATCTCGCTCGTACTGGTAGCCCTCGCCGTCTACATCTACCTTCCGGGGACCTACGCCGAACTGGACGGGGTCACGGACGCGGCGATCAAGGCCAAGGGCGGTGATCCGCGGGTCCTCGCGGTGATCGCCGTCGCGATCGGCATCGTGCTGGCCGCGCTCATCCAGCAGTTGACCGGCTACTTCACCGAGACCACTCGCCGTCCCGTCCGGGACATCGGCAAGAGTTCACTCACCGGCGCGGCCACCGTCGTCCTCGCCGGCATCTCCATCGGTCTCGAATCGGCCGTCTACACCGCCCTGTTGATCGGCCTCGGCGTGTACGGGGCGTTCCTGCTGGGCGGTACGTCGATCTTGCTGGCGTTGTTCGCGGTGGCGCTCGCCGGAACGGGCCTGCTCACCACGGTCGGTGTCATCGTCGCGATGGACACCTTCGGCCCCGTCTCCGACAACGCGCAGGGCATCGCCGAGATGTCCGGTGACGTCGAGGGCGCGGGCGCGCAGGTACTCACCGACCTGGACGCTGTCGGCAACACCACCAAGGCCATCACCAAGGGCATCGCCATCGCCACCGCCGTTCTCGCGGCCTCGGCCCTCTTCGGCTCGTACCGTGACGCGATCACCACGGCCGCGAGCGATGTGGGTGAGAAGGTCTCGGGCCCCGGCGCGCCGCTGAACCTGATGATGGACATCTCACAGCCCAACAACCTGGTGGGTCTCATCGCGGGCGCCGCGGTCGTCTTCCTCTTCTCGGGGCTGGCGATCAACGCGGTGTCGCGTTCCGCCGGGGCGGTGGTCTACGAGGTACGGCGGCAGTTCCGCGAGCATCCCGGGATCATGGACTACTCCGAGAAACCCGAGTACGGACGCGTCGTCGACATCTGCACCAAGGACGCGCTGCGCGAACTCGCCACACCGGGTCTGCTCGCGGTGCTCACGCCGATCGCGATCGGGTTCACGCTCGGCGTCGGCGCGCTCGGTTCGTTCCTCGCGGGTGCGATCGGCACCGGCACGCTGATGGCGGTCTTCCTCGCCAACTCCGGTGGCGCGTGGGACAACGCGAAGAAGCTCGTCGAGGACGGCCATCACGGCGGCAAGGGCAGCGAGGCCCACGCCGCTACGGTGATCGGCGACACGATCGGTGACCCCTTCAAGGACACGGCGGGCCCCGCGATCAACCCCCTGTTGAAGGTCATGAACCTGGTGTCGCTGCTGATCGCTCCGGCGATCGTCAAGTTCTCGTACGGCGACGACAAGAGCGTCGGCGTACGGGTGTTCATCGCCGTCCTCGCGCTCATCGTGATCGTGAGTGCCGTGTACATCTCCAAGCGGCGCGGGATCGTCATGGGCGACGAGGAGGACAACGACGAAGGGGTCGCCAAGTCGGCCGATCCGGCGGTGGTTTCGTAGCTCACAGGTTCCACGCCTGATGCGGCACGGAAATGAGTGCCGGGTCGGGGAGTGAACCAACGGGCGGGTGTACGGCGCGTGTTGACGTGCCGTACACCCGCCCTGTGTGTGTTCACGCCGCTGTCGTGAGCCTTCTCTCGCTTGGTGCAAACGGCTTCAAAAGCTTTCATAGTGGACATTCGCCATATGGATGTCGCCCACATGGCGTGTATGTTCCGGGGCCGAGGGCCATGGAAGGGACCAAACCGGTGAACAAGAAGCTCGCGGCCGCACTGTCCGGCGGTGCGGTACTGGTGCTCGCGCTGTCGGGATGCGGCGGCAGCAGCGAGGACAGCGGCAACGACAAGCTGAACTCCTGGGCGAAGCAGGTCTGTGACGCGGTGAAACCGCAGGCGCAGAAGATCGAGGAGGCGAACGCCGCGATCCAGCAGCAGACCTCGGACAACAGCACGCCGGAGGCCGTCCAGAAGACCGACGCACAGGCTTTCCAGGACATGTCCGATGCCTACAAGGCGATCGGCACCGCCATCTCCAACGCGGGACCGCCGGACGTCGAGGGCGGCAAGACGAAGCAGGCCAACGCGGTCAAGGAGCTCAACGACATCTCCAAGTCGTACGCCAGCCTGAAGACGCAGGTCGCCAAGCTCGACACCAAGGACCAGGCCAAGTTCGCCGAGGGTCTCAAGGGCATCGCGACCCAGCTCGGCCAACTGAGCCAGAGCGGGAGCGACGCCCTGAAGAAGCTGGAGGAGGGTGACGTGGGCAAGGCGATGGCGCAGCAGGAGAGCTGCAAGTCGGCGTCCGGGTCGCCGGGGGCCGCCAACGGCTGAGGCCGTCCGCAGGATCGAAGGAGAGCCCGGTACGCAGGCGCGCCGGGCTCTCGGCCTGTGCTGCCTGTGCCGCGCTCGCTGTCCACAGGGGAAGCTCGGCCCACAGGGAGGCTCTGTCCACAGGTGTGGGTGCCCGTAGGCGATAGCGGACACAATGGGAGGCGTGAGTCACACCAGCCTGTCACCGTTGCCCTCGTCCGATCGTGCCGACATCACCGCCCGGCTGCGGAGCGCGCTTCTCGGCGCCTCCTTCACCGCGGACGGTCTCCTCGACCTGCTCGGCGCCCCCGCGTACGCGGCCCTGGCACGCAGTGAGACCGTGCCCGCCCTCCGGGCGACCCGCGGAGACACACCGCTGGAGACGCTCGTTCGGCTGTTCCTGCTGCAGCAGCCCGTGCCGTACGCGCGTGTGGCGGACGTGCTGCCCGTCGAGGACGCCCTGGAATGCGGCTGGCTGATCCGGACAGGCGGGGACGAGGTCGCGGCGAGCGTCGACATCCGGCCTTACGGCGGACCCGGTGGCGAGGACTGGTTCATCGTGTCCGACCTCGGATGTGCCGTCGGCGGCGCGGGCGGCATCGGCAGCCGGGAGGAAGGTGTCGTCCTCGGAGTGGGAGGCGCCTCCACGACCCTCGCCGGCATCACCGTGCGCACACCCGTCGACTCCGCGCTCGATCTCGGCACCGGCTCCGGAATCCAGGCCCTGCACGTCGCGCAGCACGCCACACGCGTGACGGCGACCGATCTGAACCCCCGTGCCCTCCACATCACCGCGCTCACTCTCGCGCTCTCCGGATCCCCGGCCGCCGACCTGCGCCAGGGCTCCCTCTTCGAGCCGGTCCGAGCCGACGAGACGTACGACCTGATCGTCTCGAACCCGCCCTTCGTGATCTCGCCGGGCGTCCGGCTGACGTACCGCGACGGCGGGATGGGCGGGGACGATCTGTGCCGCACGCTCGTTCAGGAGGCGGGGGACCGGCTGAACGAAGGGGGGTACGCCCAGTTCCTGGCCAACTGGCAGCACGTGGAGGGCGAGGACTGGCAGGACCGGCTGCGTTCCTGGGTGCCGCGTGGCTGCGACGCGTGGATCGTGCAGCGCGAGGTGCAGGACGTCACGCAGTACGCGGAGCTGTGGCTGCGCGACTCGGGCGACCACCGGGCCGACCCGGCCGACTATCAGGCGCGGTACGACGCGTGGCTCGACGAGTTCGAGGCCCGCAAGGTGAAGGCTGTCGGCTTCGGATGGATCACCCTGCGCAGGACGGCGGCGGCCGAGCCCTCGATCACGGTCGAGGAGTGGCCGCACTCCGTCGAGCAGCCGCTCGGCGATGCCGTACGTGAGCACTTCGAGCGGGTCGACTATCTGAGACGGCACGACGACGCGGGTCTGCTCGCCGGTCACTTCAGACTGGTGGCGGAGGTCGTGCAGGAGCAGGTCGGACTGCCCGGCGCCGAGGACCCGGAGCACGTGGTGCTGCGTCAACACCGGGGAATGCGCAGGGCCACCAAGGTGGACACGGTCGGCGCGGGCTTCGCCGGTGTGTGCGACGGCACGCTGAGCGCGGGGCGGATCCTCGACGCCATCGCCCAACTGGTCGGCGAGGATCCGGTGTTGCTGCGAGACCGGACACCCGCACAGATCCGCCTGCTGGTCGAGCAGGGATTCCTGGAGCCGGTCGGGTAGCTGGTGATGCCGGGGCGGGCGGAGCGGGCGCGCCGGGGTGCTGACACGCCTTCTCCGGCCCTCCGGTCGCTCCGGTCCGGTCTTCCGGCCCGTCCGGTCCTCCGGTCCGGTCCCCCGGTCCTCCAGTCCGGTCCTCAGGTCTCTCCCGTCCGGTCCTCCGGCTTCCGGTTACCTCCTGCGGGGGTGGCAGGAGGTGCGGGGCCCGCCCGGGAGGTCCGGCGTCCGCTCGTGCCGCCGCTGGTCGCGCTCGGCCGGACACCCGATCGGGATCTTCCGGGAGGCGAAACCGGCCAACATCCGATGGACGGCGGATGCTTCCGCTCAGCCCTCAGCCCTCAGCCCTCAGTCCCAGCCCCCAGCACCAGTGCCTGCGGCAGCACCAGTGCCTGCAGTGCCTGCGCCTGCGGCAGCATCCGTGGCTGTCCTTCCCGCCCCGCTCATGCAGCCTTTTCCTGTTCCCCGCTCTGCCCTGTCCATTTCGAGGCGCTGTGGCGTGGGCGTAGCGGGGGACGGGAAGGACGGATTCGCCACAGTCGGGAGCGCAGGGGGCGTGTCGGCACCGCGGGGACGGCAGGGGGCGCGCGACGTCGGGTGAGGGTGTGGGCGCCCCATGGGGTGCTGGTTGCCCGGTGTTCACCGTGGGTTCGTACGTGGGCTGCCGGGGCGTGTCAGCCTCCCGAGCCTGAGGACGCGGGGCGAAAGGGCAGAGCCATGGAAAGCGGGCCGGCGGTCTTCGCGGGAATGGTGTTCGCCCTGTTCGGAAGTGGGATCCTGGCCTGGACGGTGGTCCGGGTGCGGCAGGGCGAGCCGGTCGCCCACGGTGTGAACCGCGTCGCATCGGCGACCCTCGCGAGCGTCGCCGGAAGCGGGGCGCTGGCGCTCGGAATGTGGTGCTTCACGCGCGTGTGAGACCGCGCGTGAGGACCCCGGCTCGGGTAACTGGAAAGTTACCCTCCGGATAGGCCCGGAAGGGCAGGTCGACACTCCGGGCGGCAGGAATGGCGGTAGTCGGGTTACCGTTCGAGTGGCCGTTGCGGGCTTTTCCCGTTTGACACGGGGGCGGGATGTACCGTCACACTCCGCAGCGTCAGCATGACCCGATCCCTCGGGAGCCAAGCCCCGGGGAGATTCCGCGTCGACCGGAGAGAAGAGCGAAGTTGTCCCCGACCAGCGACACCGCACACGGCGGCCGCCGACTCGTCATCGTCGAGTCGCCTGCCAAGGCGAAGACGATCAAGGGCTACCTCGGCCCCGGCTATGTCGTCGAAGCGAGCGTCGGGCACATCCGTGACCTTCCCAACGGCGCCGCGGAGGTGCCCGAGAAGTACACCGGCGAGGTCCGCCGCCTCGGCGTCGACGTCGAGAACGACTTCCAGCCCATCTATGTGGTCAACGCCGACAAGAAGGCCCAGGTCAAGAAGCTCAAGGACCTACTGAAGGACTCCGACGAACTCTTCCTCGCCACCGATGAGGACCGCGAGGGCGAGGCCATCGCGTGGCACCTCCTGGAGGTCCTGAAGCCCAAGGTTCCCGTCCACCGGATGGTCTTCCACGAGATCACCAAGGACGCGATCCGCAGCGCCGTCGCCAACCCGCGCGAGCTGAACAAGCGCATGGTCGACGCGCAGGAGACCCGCCGCATCCTCGACCGTCTCTACGGCTACGAGGTCTCGCCGGTCCTGTGGAAGAAGGTCATGCCGCGCCTGTCGGCGGGCCGCGTCCAGTCCGTGGCGACCCGGCTCGTCGTCGAGCGGGAGCGCGAGCGCATCGCCTTCCGTTCCGCCGAGTACTGGGACCTGACCGGCACCTTCGGCACCGGCCGCACCGGTGACGCGAGCGACCCGGCCAACCTCGTCGCCCGTCTGACCTCGGTCGACGGCAAGCGTGTCGCCCAGGGCCGCGACTTCGACTCGCTCGGCCAGATCAAGGGCGCGAACACGCTCCACCTGGACGAGACGAACGCCCGCGCGCTCGCCGCCGCCCTTCAGGACACGAACTTCGCCGTCCGCTCGGTCGAGTCCAAGCCCTACCGCCGCTCGCCGTACGCGCCGTTCCGTACGACGACGCTCCAGCAGGAGGCCTCGCGCAAGCTCGGCTTCGGCGCGAAGGCGACCATGCAGGTGGCGCAGAAGCTGTACGAGAACGGCTTCATCACCTATATGCGTACGGACTCCACGACCCTCTCGGAGACGGCCGTCACGGCCGCCCGTGCCCAGGTCACCCAGCTGTACGGCGCCGACTATCTGCCGGCGCAGCCGCGTACGTACGCCGGAAAGGTCAAGAACGCGCAGGAGGCGCACGAGGCGATCCGCCCCTCGGGTGATCGTTTCCGCACTCCCGCCGAGACGGGTCTGACCGGCGACCAGTTCCGGCTGTACGAACTGATCTGGAAGCGCACCGTCGCCTCTCAGATGAAGGACGCGGTCGGCAACTCGGTCACCGTGAAGATCGCGGGTACGTCCGCCGACGGCCGGGACGCCGAGTTCAGCGCGTCCGGCAAGACGATCACCTTCCACGGCTTCCTGAAGGCGTACGTCGAGGGCGCGGACGACCCGAACGCGGAGCTCGACGACCGTGAGCGCCGCCTTCCGCAGGTCGGCGAGGGCGACCCGCTGTCCGTCGAGGAGATCACGGTCGACGGCCACGCCACCAAGCCGCCGGCCCGCTACACCGAGGCCTCCCTGGTCAAGGAGCTCGAAGAGCGCGAGATCGGCCGCCCGTCGACGTACGCGTCGATCATCGGCACGATCCTCGACCGCGGCTACGTCTTCAAGAAGGGGACGGCCCTGGTGCCCTCCTTCCTGTCGTTCGCCGTGGTCAACCTTCTGGAGAAGCACTTCGGGCGGCTCGTCGACTACGACTTCACCGCCAGGATGGAAGACGACCTCGACCGCATCGCCCGTGGTGAGGCGCAGGCCGTGCCGTGGCTGAGGCGCTTCTACTTCGGCGAGGGCGACGCGGCCGGTGCCGCCGTCGCGGGCAACGGCGACGGCGACCACCTGGGCGGTCTCAAGGAACTCGTCACCGACCTGGGCGCCATCGACGCCCGCGAGGTGTCCTCGTTCCCGGTCGGCAACGACATCGTGCTGCGCGTCGGCCGCTACGGTCCGTACGTCGAGCGCGGAGAGAAGGACGCCGAGAACCACCAGCGCGCCGACGTGCCGGAGGATCTGGCCCCGGACGAGCTGACGGTCGACCTGGCCGAGGAACTGCTCGCCAAGCCGAGCGGGGACTTCGAGCTCGGCGCCGACCCGCAGTCCGGTCACCAGATCATCGCCAGGGACGGCCGCTACGGCCCGTACGTCACCGAGGTGCTCCCCGAGGGCACCCCGAAGACGGGCAAGAACGCCGTCAAGCCGCGTACCGCGTCGCTGTTCAAGTCGATGGCGCTCGACACGGTGACCCTGGACGACGCCCTCAAGCTGATGTCCCTGCCGCGTGTCGTCGGCAAGGACGCCGAAGGCGTCGAGATCACCGCGCAGAACGGGCGCTACGGGCCGTACCTGAAGAAGGGCACGGACTCGCGGTCGCTCACCGCCGAGGACCAGCTCTTCACCATCACGCTGGAAGAGGCGCTGGAGATCTACTCCCAGCCCAAGCAGCGGGGCCGCGCGGCCGCCAAGCCGCCGCTGAAGGAGCTGGGCACCGACCCGGTCAGCGAGAAGCCGGTGGTGGTCAAGGACGGCCGCTTCGGGCCGTACGTCACCGACGGCGAGACCAACGCGACCCTGCGCTCCGACGACAGCGTCGAGGAGATCACGCCGGAGCGCGGCTACGAGCTGCTCGCCGAGAAGCGTGCCAAGGGCCCGGCCAAGAAGACCGCGAAGAAGGCGCCCGCCAAGAAGGCACCGGCCAAGAAGGCGCCGGCCAAGAAGACCGCCGCCAAGAAGACGACGGCTTCCACGGCGGCTGCCAAGAAGGCGCCCGCGAAGAAGACCGCCGCGAAGAAGACGGCGGCCTCCGAAGGCTGAGCCACCGGCCGGATCCGCCCGGTTCCTGCCCTCCGGTGGGATCCGGCGGCTTCCGAGCCGCAGTCCTCCGAAATTTCCGCGATTCCGGTGGCCTCCAACGGGACCGGGCCCACGTCAGAGAGCGGAAGCCCCTACACCATTTGGTGTGGGGGCGTCCGTTTGTTCGGGCACCCCTTCGGGGAGTCAGTGGGTCCGGATAGGCTGGCAGGATGACGCGATCCGAGCAGCCAACGGCCCACAATTGGGCCCCCGACGAAGCCCTGGTCGCGGATTCGCGCGAGCGTGCCGTCCGCGCCCTGCTGCGTCAACCGCAGCTGAAGCGGTTGTGGAGCGCACACCTCGTGGGGGGTGTCGCGGACGTGCTGGCCCTGCTCGTCCTGGTCGTCCTCGCCCTCCAGGCGGCGATCTCCGAGGGGTCCTTCGGCGGTGGCGCCCGCGGGGCCGCCCTCGCCGTGGCGGCCGTCTTCGGGGCGCGCGTCCTGGCGACCCTGCTCTTCGGAGCCGTGCTCCTGGGGCCCCTGACGTCGCTCACCTCCCCCGACGGACCCCTCGACCGGCGCTGGACCATGCTCGGAGCCGACGGCCTGCGAGCCGCGCTCCTCATCGTCGCACCCCTGTTCATCGACTGGACCCCGGACAAGGCGCTCGCCGTGGTCCTGGTCATCGTCTTCGTGTCCGGAGTCGCCGAGCGGTTCTGGACGGTCTGCCGGGAGAGCGCGGCGCCCGCGCTGCTGCCCGCGCCGCCGCTGGAGGGCGCCACCGTGCGCCCGCTGCCGGACCACATGGACGCGCTGCGGCGGCTGTCCCTGCGTACCGCCTTCGCCGCGGTGCCGATCGCGGCTCTCGCCCTGGTCGCCGTCTCCCTCGTCAGCAACATGCTGGGCGCCGGGATCGACTGGTTCCACCTCCACCAGGTCGCCCTCGCCTCGTACGTGGCGGCCGGACTGTTCGCGGCCTCCCTGTCGGTGGTCACCGTCCTCGAACTGCCCGACGCCCGCACCCCGCGCGCGCGGTCGCCGCTCGAAGGACTGCGCCGCCCGAAGACGGGCACGGCCGACGACAAGGGCCGCACCGGCGCGATCCCGCTCCTGGTGCCGGCCTGCGCGGCCGTCGCCGGGGCGATCTCGGCCGCCGTCGCCGTCGCCGTGCTGGACGCCATCGACCTGGGCGGCGGACCGGTGCTCTACGGGCTGCTGGTGCTGGCCCTGACCGGCGGCGTCGTCGCCGGCATCCGCACCGCCCCCTCCCTGCTCCCGTCGCTGTCGCGGCGCAGGCTGCTCGCGCTCGCCATCGCCTTCACCGGGATCGCGCTGCTGGCCGCCGGTCTCGTCCCGGACGTCACCACCGTGCTGCTGATCCTGGCCTTCGCCGGCGTGGGCGCGGGTGTCGCGGCGAACACCGGCCACGCGCTGCTCGACCAGGAGACCGAGGACTACCGACGGGCCCGCACGACCGAGCACCTCCACGCGGTGGTACGGGTCTTCGTGGCGGTCGGCGCGATCGTGGCGCCGCTGGTGGCCGCGGCCATCGGTCCGCACCGCCTGGAGAACGGCAAGTTCGTGTTCGCGCACGGCGGCGCCGCCTTCACCCTGATGCTGGTCGGCGCCCTTCTGCTGCCCGTCGCCGCCCTGGTGCTCGCCAAGGTCGACGACCGTTCCGGCGTGCCGCTGCGCAAGGACCTGCTGGACGCGCTGCGCGGTGGCGACGACCCGGCGCAGGTGTCCGCCACGAGTGGCTTCTTCATCGTCCTGGAGGGCGGCGACGGGGCCGGCAAGTCCACACAGGCGCAGGTTCTCGCCGACTGGATCCGGGCCAAGGGCCACGAGGTCGTGGTGACCCGCGAGCCGGGCGCCACGCCGGTCGGAAAGCGGCTGCGCTCGATCCTCCTCGACGTGTCGTCCGCGGGCCTCTCGCACCGCGCCGAGGCCCTGCTGTACGCCGCCGACCGCGCGGAGCACGTCGACACGGTCGTCCGTCCCGCGCTGGAGCGGGGCGCGATCGTCATCTCCGACCGCTACATCGACTCGTCCGTGGCCTACCAGGGCGCGGGCCGCGATCTGTCCCCCACGGAGATCGCCCGCATCAACCGCTGGGCGACGGACGGGCTCGTACCGCATCTGACCGTTCTGCTGGACGTGTCGCCGGAAGCCGCCCGCGAGCGGTTCACCGAGGCGCCCGACCGGCTGGAGTCGGAGCCGGTCGAGTTCCACGCGCGCGTGCGGTCCGGTTTCCTGACGCTCGCCGCCGCCGACCCGGGCCGCTACCTGGTCGTCGACGCGGCACAGGAGCCCGAGGCCGTCACCACGGTCGTACGGCACCGGCTCGACGTGATGCTGCCCCTCTCCGAGGCCGAGGTGAAGGCCCAGGAGGAGGCGCGCAGGGCGGCCGAGGAGGAAGCCCGGCGCAAGGCCGAGGAAGAGGCCGCCCGCAAGGCGGAGGAGGAGCGCCTGGAGCGCGAGCGTCAGGCCCAGCTCGCGAAACTGCGCGCCGAGGAAGAAGAGCGCAAGCAGCGCGAGCTGGAAGAGGCCCAGCGGCGCGAGGCCGAGCGCCAGGCCGAGGAGGCCCGGCAGCGCGCCGAGGAGGCGCGCCGCCGCGCCGAGGAGGAGCGGGTCCGGCTTCTCGCCGAGGAAGAGGCCCGCGCCGCGGAGCAGGAGCGGGCGCGCAGGCAGGCCGAGGAGGAGGCGCGGTTGCGTGCCGAGGCCGAGGTGCGCCGCCTGGAGAAGCAGCGGAAGGCCGAGGAGGCGCTGCTGCGGGCCGAGGAGGCCCGGCGGATCGCCGCGGAGGCCGCCGCCGCTTCGGCGGCCGCGGCGGCTTCGGCCGAGGCCGTGGTGTCGAGCGCCGGTACGGCTCCGAAGCCCGACGTCCCGACGGGTTCGCAGACCGGCGCAGGGACGGGACGCGACGCCGATGAGGCCTCGAAGCCCTCGGCATCCCCGTCCGCTCCCGCTTCCGCTTCCGCGTCGGCCTCCAGGCCTTCATGGGCGGTTTCCGTGCCGGACAACGAGCCGACGGTGCCCACGCCGGTCGTGACCGACCCGGCGACGGTCGACGAGACTGCCGTGCTTCCGCCGGTACGACCGGGTGAGGGCCGCTCGGGCAGCCGCCTGGGATCCCGCTCCGACGTCGAGGACACGGCCACGCTTCCGAAGCCGCCGGTTCCGGGCGAGGCGGCGGACGAGACGGCGGTGCTGCCGCCCGTCTCCCCGGAACCGGGTGCGGCCGACGAGACGGCCGTCCTTCCTCCGGTACGGGGCAGGGGCGCGGGGACCAGGGCCGACGGGTCGTCCGGTGCCCCCGCGGACCGGATGCCCCGGGGCTTCTTCCGCGACGAGCGGCCGGCGGCGGGACCCGAGGGTCCCTCCGACCGCACGCGGGAGCTGCCGCAGGTGGACGAGACGGGCGCCCCGCGCCGCAGGCCGCGTCCCGACTGGGCCGAGGAGACCCCGCTCGACGACCTCCCGAGCCTGGCGGACGAACTGCTCGGCCCGCGCGAGGACGAGGACGACTGGGACGAGGGGCACGGCCGCGGCCGGGGCGGACGACGACGCTAGTCCGCCCCGCCGCCTGGGGCTATGGCCTGGCAGGCGGTAGGGCGGCAGGCGGCGGTGACGCGGGGAACGCGGAGCCGACGGCGCATGCTGACGGCTGGCGCCTGGCGCCTGGCGACTGGCAGCTGGTGGGTGACGGCCGATGGCTGGGCTCGGGGCCGTCTGCCGGTCGGTGTCCGGTGGGCCGAGGTTCGCGGTCGGCGGGGGCGGTGCGACCCTGGCGCGGTCGGCGGTCGGCGGTCGGCGGTCGGCGGTCGGCGGTCGGTCCGGATCCGGTGCACGGGCGGGTGTGCCCCGGTTGTCAGTGGCGACCCGCACAATGGACGACACGAGACAAAGTGCGACGGAAAGGCGGAGCCCATGCCTGTGTGGGACGACCTGGTGGGCCAGGAGAAGGTGAGCGAACAGCTCGCCGCCGCTGCCCGGGACGCCGACACCCTCGTCACGGCGGTCGCCGCGAAGACCCCGCCTCCCGAGGCGTCCAAGATGACGCACGCCTGGCTGTTCACGGGTCCGCCCGGATCGGGCCGCTCCACGGCCGCCCGGGCGTTCGCGGCCGCGTTGCAGTGCGTGAGCCCTGACCGCGCGCTCGGCGGAATTCCCGGCTGCGGGTTCTGCGACGGCTGTCATACGAGCCTGGTCGGCACCCACGCCGACGTGCAGATCGTCCGCACCGATCTGCTCTCCATCGGTGTCAAGGAGACCCGCGACCTGGTCCGCCGCGCCCAGCTGTCCCCCGCGGGCGGCCGCTGGCAGGTCATCGTCCTGGAGGACGCGGACCGTCTCACGGAGGGCGCGGGCAACGTCCTGCTCAAGGCCGTCGAGGAACCCGCCCCCCGTACGGTCTGGCTCCTTTGTGCGCCGTCCATCGAGGACGTACTGCCCACCATCCGCTCCCGCTGCCGGCTGCTCACGCTGCGCACCCCTCCGGTCGACGCCGTGGCCGACATCCTCATCCGCCGTGACGGCATCGAGCCCGACGTCGCGGCGGCCGCCGCGCGCGCGACGCAGGGCCACATCGGGCGGGCCCGCCGCCTCGCGACGGACCCGAGCGCCCGTCAGCGCCGGGCCGCCGTCCTCAAGCTCCCGCTGCGGATCGACGACATCGGTGGCTGCCTCAAAGCGGCCCAGGAGCTGATCGACACGGCTTCCGAAGACGCGAAGCAGCTCGCCGAGGAGGTCGACGTCAAGGAGACGGACGAGCTGAAGGCGGCGCTCGGTGCGGTGCAGGGCGGCCGGATGCCACGGGGCACGGCGGGCGTCATGAAGGATCTGGAGGACCGGCAGAAGCGCCGAAGAACGCGGACGCAGCGGGACAGCCTGGATCTGGCGCTGATCGACCTCACCGGCTTCTACCGCGATGTGCTCGCCCTTCAGCTGGGATCCCGTCTGGCCATCGCCAACGCGGAGGCGGAGGACACGCTGGAACGGCTGGCCCGCGGCAGTGCGCCGGAGTCGACCCTGCGCCGCATCGACGCGATCGCCGCGTGCCGTGAGGCACTCGACCGCAACGTGGCTCCGCTGCTGGCGGTGGAGGCGATGACGATGGCGCTCCGCGCGGGCTGATCCCCTCCTGCCCGTCCTGTCGGGGGCGACCCGACCGGGGGAGGGACTCGTTCGGGGCGACCTGTCCGCGGTACCCGTCCGGGGTGATCTGGCGGGTGGGCGGTTGACCCGGTCACTCGTACGAGCCGCTTCCGGGACTGAAGGTGATCAATTGATCGCGCAAGGTTACGCTCGCGAGATGCACATGAGGCGCACCACACGGCCGACCCGACCCCTCCGTGCGAGCGGCGTGCTGCTGGCCGCCGCGGCGCTGCTCGTCTCCGCCTGCTCCTCCTCGGGAAGTTCCACGACGGCGGCCGCGACGACCGAGGCGGTGCTCACCGCGCTGCCGCGCGCCACACCCTCGGCACTGGCGCCGTACTACGGGCAGAAGCTGAACTGGCGCAGCTGTGGTGTCCCCGGCTTCGAGTGCGCCACGATGAAGGCGCCGCTGGACTACGCGAAGCCCGGCTCGGGAGACGTCAGGCTGGCGGTTTCCCGCAAGAAGGCCACAGGCCCGGGCAAGCGGCTCGGTTCGCTGCTGGTCAACCCGGGAGGGCCGGGCGGTTCGGCGGTCGGCTATCTCCAGTCGTACGCCGGGATCGGCTATCCGGCGGACGTCCGTGCCCGCTACGACATGGTCGCGGTCGACCCGCGGGGAGTGGCCCGCAGCGAACCGGTCGAATGCCTCAACGGCCGCGCGATGGACGCGTTCACACAGACGGACACCACGCCGGACGACGGCCGGGAGACGGGCCGGCTCGTCGAGGCGTTCAAGAAGTTCGCCGAGGGCTGCGGCGCGCACTCGCCCGATCTGCTCCGGCACGTCTCCACGGTCGAGGCGGCCCGCGACATGGACATCCTGCGGGCCGTACTGGGCGACGAGAAGCTGACGTATGTGGGGGCGTCGTACGGGACGTTCCTGGGCGCGACGTACGCGGGCCTCTACCCGGACCGGGTGGGCCGGTTGGTGCTGGACGGAGCGCTGGACCCGTCACTGAACGCGCGCAAGCTCAACGAGGAGCAGACGGCGGGGTTCGAGACGGCGTTCCAGTCCTTCGCGAAGGACTGCGTACAGCAAAGCGACTGTCCCCTCGGCGACGCGGGCACGAGCCCCGACGAGGTGGGCAGGAACCTGAAGGCGTTCTTCCAGCAGTTGGACAAGACGCCCATCCCGACGGGTGACCCGGACGGCCGCAAGCTCGGAGAGGCGCTCGCGACGACCGGGGTGATCGCCGCGATGTACGACGAGACGGCGTGGCCGCAGCTGCGTGACGCGCTCACCTCCGCGATGAAGCAGAACGACGGCGCGGGTCTGCTCGCCCTCTCCGACAGCTACTACGAGCGGGACGCCGACGGTCGGTACGCGAACCTGATGTCCGCGAACGCCGCCGTGAACTGCCTCGACCTGCCGCCCGCTTTCTCGGGCCCGGACCAGGTGGAGCAGTCGCTCCCCTCCTTCGAGAAGGCGTCCCCCGTCTTCGGTGAGGGCCTGGCCTGGGCCTCGCTGAACTGCGGGTACTGGCCGGTCAGGAACACCGGCGAGCCCCATCGCATCGAGGCCGAGGGCGCGGCGCCGATCCTCGTCGTCGGCACCACCCGGGACCCTGCGACCCCGTATCCCTGGGCGCAGTCCCTGGCCTCCCAGCTCTCCTCCGGCACGCTCCTGACCTACGTCGGCGACGGTCACACCGCCTACGGCCGCGGCAGCACCTGCATCGACTCCACGATCAACCGCTACCTCCTCCAGGGCACCCCTCCGGAGAAGGGAAAACGCTGCTCATAGCCATGCCGAGCAGGTGCGGAGCGCCTTCCCCGGGGCGTGTACGGAGCACTCCGGGAAACTGTGTAGACTTACCGACGTTGCTGATCGCACCATAGGTGTGGACAGCGCGCCGCCTTAGCTCAGATGGCCAGAGCAACGCACTCGTAATGCGTAGGTCTCGGGTTCGAATCCCGAAGGCGGCTCTGTGGAAGCCTCAGGACTCACTCGCCGTGACCTGGGGCTTTTGCTTTTGCCGGATAGGGCGGCGGCGCCGTGCACGGGCACGAAGGTGTCTCCCGTGCGGCGCATCGCGTCCTGGCGTCCTTCGATGGACACGAGCGGCCCTTCACGTAGCAGCGCGGTCTGACTGAACCGTGTGTGCCGCAGGATTTCCATGACTGTCGGCAGGTCCACCCCCGGCCCGTTCAGGATCGTGCCCTTCGGGCTGTTCCGTATGGCCCGGCAGGTGACCGCGTACCACCCGAAGGCGCCGCCGCACGCCCGGCGCGCTCCGCCAAACGGTTGATACCGTGTCAATTCCCTTGATGAAGAGATCACTCTGATGGGTCAATTCAGGTGTCTGCATCAATGGGCGATGATCCCTCGACTCCCCGCGGACAAGCCTCCCTCCCGGGACTGAACTCATCCCGTCCGGACGGGCTTCCGCACGTTCCCATCTGCCGGCGGCCGGACGTGTCGGCCTGAGCCGGTTCGGGACGTCCGCGGATCGGAACGCCCGGTCGCTGCTCGGAGAAGACCTCCGAGTGAGGAGGAACCCCCCATGCCTATCAGTCCCAACCAAGGCTCCACCAGCGGCGGAACAACCGTCACGATCACCGGCGTGAACCTGTCCGGTGCCACCGCCGTCCACTTCGGGTCCCGGACGGCCACGATCACCGCGAACACCCCGACCTCGATCACCGTCATCGCCCCCGCGGGCTGCGGCGTCGTCGACGTCAATGTGACGACCGCGGGAGGGACGAGCAACTCGCTCTCCTTCTTCTACATCAGCCCGCCGATCGCGGTGTCCCTCGGCCCGGGCTCCGGTCCGACCGCGGGCGGCAACACGGTCACCGTCAACGGCTACGGCCTCTCCACGGCCACCGCCGTGTCCTTCGGCTCCAACAGCGCGACCCCGACGGTCGTCTCGGACAGCCGGCTGTCGGTGGCCGCTCCGGCCGGCAGCTCCAGCGGCTCCGTCGAGGTCACCGTCACCACCACCGGGGGCACGACCGCTCCGCTCGCCTACGCCTACGTCGACGCGCCGACACTGGTCTCGCTCACACCCACCTCGGGATCGACATCCGGCGGCACCTCGGTGACCGTCAACGGCACCGGTCTGGCGTCCACCACGGCCGTCACCTTCGGCGGCGTCACCGCGTCCTTCGCCGTGCTGAACAGCACCACGCTGGTGGCCGTCACCCCGTCCGGCTCCGCAGGTTCCGTCGATGTGGCCGTGACCACCGGGGGCGGTGGCGCGACCCTCGGCGACGGCTTCACCTACGTGTCCGGGCCCGGCATCTGACGGCGTCCCGGACACACGGCCGCGCACGGCTCCGGTCCGCTCCGGCGGTCCACCGGTCCGTGCCCAGCGGAAGCGGTGCGGGCTCGTGCACGGCTGCCGGCACCGCTTCCGTGCCCCCAGTTCGCGGCCCAGCCAGGCCGACCACACCCCTTGGAGTCACCGTGGCCCCTCCCGTCCTCACGTCGGTCGTGCCCAACACGGGTCCGGCGGCGGGCACCAATCCCGTGACCCTGAACGGAAGCCAGTTCACCGGCGCCACCGCCGTCACGTTCGGATCCGCGGCCGCCCTGTCGTACACGGTCAACACCCCGTCGACGATCACGGCGACCGTCCCGCCCGGAACCGGCACGGTCAGCGTCACCGTGCGCACACCCGCCGGGCTCAGCAACACGGTCGCCTACACCTACGCGCCCACGCCCGCCCTCAGCGCGATCGCGCCGAACCAGGGCCCGACGTCCGGCGGGATCAGCGTGGTCCTCACCGGTACCGGCCTCACGGGGGCCACCGCCGTCACCTTCGGCGGCACCCCCGCGACCTCCTACACCGTCAACTCGGCCACCCAGATCACCGCCGTCACACCGGCCGGCACCGGCGCGGTGGCGGTCACCGCGACCACCGTCGGCGGCACCTCGGGGCCGGTGTTCTTCTACTACCTCAACGCGCCCTCGCTGCTGTCCGTCTCGCCCGCCGAGGGCCCGGCGACCGGCGGGATCAGCGTGGTCCTCACCGGTACCGGCCTCACGGGGGCCACCGCCGTCACCTTCGGCGGCACCCCCGCGACCTCCTACACCGTCAACTCGGCCACCCGGATCACCGCGGTCACCCCGCCCGGCACCGGCTCCGTCGCGTGCACCGTCACCGGTCCCGGCGGCACCAGCAACTCCGTCGTCTACACCTACCTCGCGGCGCCGACGCTGACCGCGCTCTCGCCCGCGCAGGGGCCGACGGACGCGGGCACCGCCGTGACCCTGACCGGCACCGGGCTGACCACGACGTTCGCGGTCCACTTCGGCAGCGCACCGGCGGCCTTCACCGTGGTGTCGGACACGACCGCGGTCGCGATCGCCCCGGCGGGTCCGGCGGGTTCGGTGCCGGTGAGCGTCACGACGTCGGGCGGCACCAGTAACTCGCTCGCCTACCAGCGACTCGCGCCTCCCGCGATCTAGGGGCTGTCCCCACGGCATCGGCACCACCGGCCCGCGCCCGCCCCGAGCCACCGGCCCGCTCCGGTCCATTCGAGCGAGCCGATGACTCGGGTGGGTCCGCCGGGCCCGCGCCTCCCGCGTATGCCATCAAAAGCGGCCTAGGGTCACGCTCCGAACGGTTACGGCGAACCCCTGCCTGACGATCAGACCGAGGAGGCCCCTCAGTGAAAGCGTGTCGTGCGCGCAAAGCCGGAGTCATGGTCGCCGCAGCGGCGGCGGCCACAGTGCTGTTCCTCGCTCCGTCGGCTGCCGCCGCCGATCCGTCGTCGACCACGGTTCAGGCCACACCCTCCTCGGCGACGACCGGGCAACTGGTGACCCTCGACGCGACGGTGACCTGCAGCTCGGACCCGAGCGGCGGCCTCGGCGTGTCGTTCTTCGACGGCGTGAACCTCCTCGCGACCGCACCCGTCTCCGCCGACGGACACTCCTCGCTGGCCACCGGTTTCACGACCACCGGAACACACACCATCACCGCCGCCTACAACGGCGACGACAGCTGTGGCGCTTCGAGCGCCACCACCACCGTCACCGTGTCCGAGGCCCCGGCTCCCCCGGCAGGCAGCCCGGGCTGCCTGCTGTGCGGGCTGATCGACTTCCACGTCGGGGACATCCACAATGAGGTCAACATCGACAGCCACAATGTGACGCGCATCCACAAGTGAGCCCGGCCCGCCGGCCGCTGGACGCGCGCGAGGGGTGCCACGGGCCCGTGGCACCCCTCGCGCGTTCGTTGAGAGAGGCTCGGGGCGTCGGCCCGCTGCCGCTTCGTGTCATGCTGCGGACACCCCCGCCGAGCTCACCCCCGACAGCGCCATCCGTTCCACCCGGCGTGCCTGGTCCAGGCTCCCGGCGTCGACGTAGGTGAAGGGGGTGGCGGCGCACAGCCGCAGGAACGTCCGCTTCGCCTCGGCGTCGTCGGAGATCACCCGGATGTCGGGGACGGCCGGGTCGGGGCACCCGTCGAACGCCTCCCACCACACGTTCTTGAAGGCGCCCACCAGCCGCGCCCCGGGGAACGCGGCGGCGAGGTCCTCGGTGCCGCCGACCGCCCAGGGGCCCACGAAGTCGATGTGACCGCCGGTGAACGGGTTGGTGATGTCCACCAGAATCTTCCCGCGCAGCCCGGACCGCCAGGGCCTGAGCTGCTGCACCGCTCCCTGGACGCCGAGGAAAGCGGGGACGATCACCGACGAGCGCGCGACGACCTCCTCGCAGCACCCGCCGGTCACGATCGCCCCGTCCGCACCCTTCGGACCGGTCACCCCCGTCACCCCATGTCCCCCGGCGTCCGAGCCGAGCAGCACCTCGTGTCCGGCCCGGGCGAACATCGCCGCCAGGGTGATGGCGATCCCGCCAGGGGGAGGGGTTCCCCGCCGGGGGAACCGTTGTATCTTCGATAGTGGAGACTGCCACGATCTAAGGAGTCGGCTCATGGTGCGCAGCGGTAACGCCGAGCAGCACGGGGCGTCCCCCCGGAAGGACTTTCTCATCGCCGAGCGGCCCGGCTACCTGCTGCACAAGGCGGGGCTGGTGCTGGTGGAGGATGTGGAGAAGTCGCTGGCCGGGGTCGGTATGCGCATCCGCGACTTCTTCGTGCTGGCCGCCCTGGCGGGCGGGCCCGAGCTCTCGCAGCAGGACCTGAGCCGGCTGCTCAATCTCGATCCGACCACGGTCGTGACGGTGATCGACGAGATGGAACGCAACGGGCATGTCGAGCGCCGGCGCAATCCGGCCGACCGGCGGCGCTACAACCTGATCCTCACGGACTCCGGCCGTGCGGCGCTCGCGACGGCGGACCGGGTGGCCACGGAGGTCGAGTCGGCGTTCTTCGGCGCACTCGCGGAGGATGATCGCGACGCGCTGCGCAGGATGCTCGGCGTCCTGATGGCGGGCCGCTGGCCCGCCTCCGTCTGCTCCGACTGACGCCCGCTTCCCGATCCGGAAGCCCGCGGTGCCGTGTCAACGGCGCCGCGGGCTTCTGTCGTTCCCGGTGGCTGTCACGCCGGGTGACCGCGCTCCGGCGAAGGGCAGGTGGCCGGTCCGGCCGACTCGCCGGCCGCTACCGAACGTCACGAGCGTTGACGCACGGCTTTCCAATCATCTAGATTTCCATCATCTAAAGATCCGGCTGATTGGAAGGTTCTCGCATGTCCGCAGAACGCGCTCCGTCGCCCACTAGGTGGTGGACACTCGGGATCGTCGCGTTGGGCTCGTTCATGCTGATGCTCGATCTGAGCGTGGTCTCCATCGCGCTCCCGCAGATCCACCGGTCCCTGGGCGGCAGCTTCGCCGACCTGCAGTGGGTGTTCGACGCCTACGCCCTGACGCTGGCGATCTTCCTGGTGGCGGCGGGCTCGCTCGCCGACCGGATCGGCCGCAAGAAGGTCTTCCAGGTCGGCTTCGCCATCTTCACCGTCGCCTCGCTGGCCTGCGGTCTGGCCGACGGATCCGGGCAGTTGAGCTGGTTCCGCGCCATCCAGGGTGTCGGCGCCGCCATCATGTTCGCGGTCGGTCCGGCGATGCTCAGTCACGAGTTCCACGGCAAGGAGAGGGCGACCGCCTTCACCGCGTTCGGCGCCGCCGTCGGTCTCGCCGTCGCCACCGGCCCGCTCATCGGCGGCTCGCTGATCAACGCGCTGTCCTGGCGCTGGATCTTCTACATCAACGTGCCGGTCGGTGCGCTCGCCCTCCTCGTCGGTGCGCTGCGCGTGCGTGAGTCGCTCAACAAGCGGGCCCACCCGACCGACTGGACCGGACTCGCCACCTTCAGCCTCGCGCTCGGGGCACTGGTCTTCGCCACCATCCGCGGCCCCGTGGAGGGCTGGACCAGCGGCACCACGCTCGGTCTGTACGCGGCCGGCGCGCTCTTCCTGGTGCTCTTCGTGGTCATCGAGCGCCGCCTGGGCGAGCGGGCCCTGATCGACCTCGCGTTCTTCCGCAGCCCCACCTTCGTGGGCATCTCCCTCGTCGCCATGATCGGCAACGCCGGAGCCCTGCCGTCGGTGTTCTTCGAGACCAGCTACCTGGAGAACATGCTGCACGTGGACGCCTGGGGCACGGGCCTGCGGTTCCTGCCGCTGACCGGCGCGATGTTCGTCGCCGGCGCGCTCGGCGGCGGGCTCATCGGCAAGGTCCCCTTCCGGGTGCTGCTGGGCGGCTCGACCGCGGTGATGGCCGTCGGCATCCTGTTCCTGAACCTCACCGAGGCCGATTCGTCCTGGACCGTGCTCGTCCCGGCGCTGGTCATCTCCGGCTTCGGCATGGGCGCCTTCAACCCGGCCAGGGCGGCGCTGGCCATCGGCGTCACGGAACCGGCCAAGGCCGGTGTCGCCTCCGGCATCAACGAGACCTTCCAGCAGGTCGGTATCGCGGTCGGTATCGCCGGCGTCGGCGCGTACTTCCAGCACAGCGTGGCCGACGACTTCACCTCCTCCGCGGTCGGCAGGCAGATGGGGAACGGTGCCGCCGAGGAGGCCGCGCACGGCATCAGCGCCGGCTCTCTCGACGCCGTCGCCAAGGCTTCGGGCCCCTTGCACGACAAGGTGCTGGCCACCGGGCAGGACGCGTTCATGAGCGCCTTCCACGGCGCCATGACCCTGAGCGCGATCCTCGGGTTCATCGCCGCGGTCATCGGCTTCACGATGCTGCGTACGAAGGATCTGCACGCCAGCGCGCTGTCGACCATTCCGCCGGACGTCGACGAGGACGGCGAAGAGCGGTCCGACGGTTCGCCGGACGTCGCGGTGGGCGCGTCGGCCTGACGCCACCGTCCCTCCGGAACCCCGCCCCGATGGCCTCTTCCCCCGCGCCACCGGGGCGGCTCACCGCTGTCCTGACCCGCACCCCTGACGTGCGGGTCAGTGGCCGTCCCGGTCGTGGGACGAGACCGGGATCGTCTCCTTGTGGAAGTAGGACGGGCGGAACGCGCTGTACAGGAGCATCAGGACGGCTCCGAGCAGAAGGGCGCCGACGCCGGTGACGAAGACGCCGCCGAGTTGCCGGTGCGGTGGGAACGGCAGGGTCCACGAGGTGCTGCCGTAGTCGGCGGCGGCGTACACGAAGCAGGCGTTGACGAAGAAGTAGAGGAGCATCAGGCCGCCCAGGCCCGGCATGATCCCGCGCGTCCAGAGGTCGTGCGGGCTGCGCGTGAGGACCTTGCGGTAGTACCAGACGCAGGCGAAGCCCGTGAGCCCGTAGTAGAAGGCGATCATCAGGCCGACCGAGCCGATGGAGTCGGCCAGCACGTTCTCGCTCGCCCTGGTCAGCAGGACGTAGAAGACGATCGAGGCGATGCCCATGCCCACGGTGGACCAGGTCGGGGTCAGGAACCGGGGGTGGATGCGGGCGAAGCGCTGCGGGAGGGCCTTGAACGCGGCCATGGACAGCGTGGTGCGGGCGGTCGGCAGGATGGTCGTCTGCGTGGAGGCCGCCGCCGAGGTCAGGACCATCACGATCAGGAGCTTGGTGGCGACCGTGCCCCAGCCCCCGGTGCCGAAGACCTCGGCGCCGAGACTGGAGAGGACGTCTCCGGAGTTGTCCGGGTTGCCCAGACCGATGCCCTGTTCGCCGACCCCCGCGAAGGCCTGCGCGGACGTGGTGACCATGAGGTAGACGAGCAGCAGGATGACGGTCGACATGACGGCCGCGCGGCCGGGAGTGCGGTCGCGGTCGACGGTCTCCTCGTTCACGGACACCGCGGTGTCCCAGCCCCAGTAGATGAACACTCCGGCGAGGATGCTCTTGGTCAGGTCGTCGAACGAGTTGATCTCGAAGGGGTTGAACCACGACCACGAGATCTCCGAGGAGACGTCCGGCGCCGTGCCGCCGTACACCTTGACCAGCGCGGTCACCGCCAGCAGACACAGCACCACGATCTCGATGCTGAGCAGCGCCTTCTGGAGGTTGGCCGAGAGCTCGATGCCGATGTAGCAGACCAGGGTCATGACGGCGATCCACAGCACGCCGACGAAGGTCACCCAGAACGTGTCCTGCGCCAGCCCGTCCGCGCCCACGAGCTGGAAGCCGTACGAGCCGGCGATCTGGGCCAGGTTGGCCATCACGATGATGTCGGCCGCGACGATGCCCCAGCCGCCCAGCCAGCCGGTACGGGGGCCGAAGGCCCTGGCCGCCCAGGTGAACGTCGTGCCGCAGTCGGGATCGGCCCGGTTCAGCTCCTTGTAGCCGTAGGCGATGAGGAACATCGGGACGAAGGCGAGGACGATCACGATCGGCGACTGGAAGCCCACGATGCCGACGATGATGCCGAGGGTCGCCGCGAGGCTGTAGGCGGGGGCCGTGGAGGCCAGCCCGATCACCGTGCTGGAGAACAGGCCCAGGGCGCCACCCTTGAGACCCTTGTCCGTGGCCCCGGGGCCCAGCGGTGGCAGTGGCGCGGGCGGCGGGACGGATGGTGAGCTCATGACGCCCTCCGGAACCTGGTGGCGCCCGCCCGCCGAGGTGGACCGGGCGCACGCTGTCCCCGGCCCGGGGAGCCTCGCGCATCCCGGGGACCATCGGGGACGTCCGGGGGGCCGGGCCGCTCCCACCAGCATGAACCCGCTCGCCGACAACTGGTAGTCGAGCCGCGTCCGGGGCGGCTGTCACACCTTCGCGCTCCCGCGCGTCGGACGGGACGCTCCCGCCCGTCGGACGGAGAACCCGCTGCCGGCGATCGAGGAGTTCCAGGAGTTCCAGGAGTTCCAGGAGTTCCGGGCGGGCCTGGGGAACCGGCCGGCCGGCCGCCCGTCGTCGAGCACCTCGACGTCAGGGGTGCGTACACGGGTCGGCCGGGCCGGGCGGTGTCATCCTGCGGGGATGACGGGATCCAGCGCGGCGGGCGGCGGGTACTCCGGTACCCCGTTGGCCCGGAAGATCGGCATCAAGGCGGGGTACCGGGTACGGCTCGTCCACGGCCCGCGGGACTGGGGGATTCCCGGGCTGCCCGAGGACTGCGAGGTCGGGGAGAGCGGCCCGGAGGGGGCGGACGTCACCGTCGCCTTTCTTCCGGGAGCGCGCCCGGCTCGCGGCACAGGCGGCCGGACTGGCCGCCGGCCTGTCCGACGAGGCCATGCTGTGGATCGCCTGGCCCCGCCGCGCGGCCGGGCACCGCAGCGACATCACGGAGAACGATCTGCGGGACCTCTTCCTGCCCCTCGGTGTCGTCGACGTGAAGGTGGCGGCCCTGGGGGAGGACTGGTCGGGGCTGAAATTCGTCCGCCGCAAGGAGAACAGGCGCTCCTGAACGCGGAGGTATGTGTCTAGATCAGGATGTACGCGCGGCGGACCTGACGGCGTACGTGAGGGGTCATCCCGGTGAACGACTAGCATCGCGGCACAGTTGTCGGCCGGGATGGGGTGGGTGTCGTGTCGCAGGCGGAGGAGGGGCCGCGGATCGCCGTTGCCGTGGTGACCATGGGCAACCGGCCCGTCGAGGTCGACGCGCTGCTCACTTCCGTGGCCAAGCAGGACGTGGCCCCCACCCGGATCGTGATCGTCGGCAACGGCTGCCCGCTGCCGGAGTTCGCCGAACGCCTCGGCCTGCCGGGCGAGGTGACCACGGTCGAACTGGACGACAACCTCGGCTGCCCCGGTGGCCGGAATGTGGGCCTGAGCCGGCTCCGTGAGTTCGGGGACGTGGACGTGGTCGTCGAACTCGACGACGACGGGCTCCTGGTGGACGGCGACGTGCTGCGCAAGGTGCGCGATCTGTACGCCGCCCGGCCGCGGCTCGGCATAGTCGGCTTCCGCATCGCCGACGAGCACGGGGAGACGCAGCGCCGCCATGTGCCGAGGGTCGGGGCCAAGGACCCGATGCGCGGGGGGCCGGTCACCGGCTTTCTCGGGGGCGGCCACGCGCTGTCCATGCCGATGCTCGCCGAGACGGGGGACTGGCCCGCCGAGTTCTTCTTCGCGCACGAGGAGACCGACCTCGCCTGGCGGGCGATCGACGCCGGCTGGACCGTGCTGTACGAGCCCGGACTGCTCCTCCAGCATCCCAAGACCTCGCCCGCCCGGCACGCCATCTACTACCGGGTGACCGCCCGCAACCGGGTCTGGCTCACCCGCCGCCGCCTGCCCCTGGCGCTGATCCCCGTGCACCTGGGGATCTGGATCGTGCTCACGCTCCTGCGGACGCGGTCGGTCGGTGGGTTGAGGGCCTGGTTCGGCGGATTCGCGGAAGGGCTGCGGCGTTCCGGCGGAGAGCGGCGCCCGATGCGGTGGCGGACGGTCTGGCGGCTCACCCGTCTCGGTCGTCCGCCGGTCATCTGAAGCCGGCTCGCCGGTCCCGTAAGCCGGTCCTGAGTGGGATTCCTCCAGGGGAATCCCGCCGGGAGTGCGGTACGAGGGTTCTTGAACGGGTTCCGTGCGGGGGTTCGGTACGGGTTCCGTGCGGGTTGCGTACGGAACCCGCACGGGAATTTCATACGGACGGAGGCCCCGGTCGATCACCTCAACGACCGGGGCCTCTCACGTCCCCGGATCCGGCCGCGGCGGCGACACTCCCCCGAGTTACGCGTAGTACGCGCGCACCGTCGGGCCAGATCCGATGGAATGATCACATCAGTCCCCGCCAACGGATCGCTAACATGAGGCCAACGGTTCCCTCGGGAACGATCACTTGATCGGCGTGAACTCGTCCTGGGAGGGCGTGAAACCGCCGTGGTGCGCGGCCTGCGCGGCCGGGCGGAGAGGCGATGGGGCGGTGTGATGCGGAACGGGCTGCGGTTCGGGCTGCTGGGGCCGCCGGTCCTGTACGGCGCCGAAGGCGAGATCGGCTCGATCGGCAGCCGGAAGATGCGTGCCCTGCTGGCCGCGCTGCTCCTCGAACCGGGCAGGGTCGTCTCCGTCGACGTGCTCAGGGACGCGCTGTGGGGCGGGGCCCCACCCGCCTCCGCCCAGGCGTCCCTCCAGAACCACGTGACCCGGCTGCGCCGTCTCCTCGATGATCCGGAACGCCTGCGCGCGGTACCGCCGGGGTACCTCCTGCGGGTCGGCGAGGGCGAGTTGGACGTCCGCGTCTTCGAGCGGCACGCCACCGTCGCGCGCGACGCGTACGCCGAGCGCGACTGGGATCGGGCGCTGCGCGAGTCCACCGCCGCGCTCGCGCTGTGGCGCGGCACCCCGCTCAGCGGCCTGCCGCCCGAGACCGGCGGGCACGCTTTCGTCCAGCGGCTGGAGGAAGCCCGGCTGCTCGTCCTGGAGTGGGGGTACGAGGCGGAGCTGCGCCTCGACCCGACGGCCTCCCGGCTCGACCGGCTGGCACCGGAACTGGCCGCCCGCACGGCCGAGCATCCGCTCCGCGAGTCGTTCCACCGGCTTCTCATGCTCGTGCTGCACCGCACCGGACGGCAGGCCGAGGCCCTCGCCGTCCACCGCGACCTGCGGGCCCGCCTGCTCGACGAACTCGGCATCGAGCCGGGACCGGCCGTGCGCAGGGCCCATCTGGAGATCCTGCGGGACAACGACCGGGTCCCCGGTGACGTCCACGCCGACGACGTGACCTCGGGCGGATCCGGCGCCGGAGACCGCGCCATGGGCGGGAGCGGATCCCGGGGCGGTGCGGGGCGCGGGGGTGGTGACCTGGGCCGGGACGAGAGCCGGGAGAGGGACGGCGACCGGGGGCGGTACGACGGCCGTGACCAGGACCGGAACCCGAGCGCGGACGGCAGCGGCGACCGGGCTCGGAGCAGGGTCGGCGACGGGGACGGCCATTGGGCCTGGAGCGGCGACGGGGACGGTGACGGCGACGCTGATTGGGCTCGGAACAGCGACGGCGACGACGACGGTGACGGGACCGTGGTCGCCGACGGGGGCAGCGGCAGCGACTGGGACACCGGCCGGAGCGCCGGCCGCGAGGACGACGGTGGCCGGTTCGGGAACGTCGGTCACGACGGCGGCGGTGACGGTGGCCGGGATGTGGACGATGAGGCGGTGGAGTCCGTGGCCGAGTCCGCCCGGGTCGAACAGGGCATCACCTCGCCTCCCCGCCCCGCTCAACTCCCGCCGCCCCCGGCACACTTCACCGGACGTGAGGACGTCCGTGACCGGCTGCTCCAGATCCTGGACCCGGAACACTCCGTGCGTCTCACGCACCCGCAGGACCCGGCCCACCCGGACTGCGGGCCCACCGCGAGAGCATCCGCAGACGCGTCCGCCCGTGCATCCGCCCGTGCGTTCATGGCACCCGGATTCGGTGCCACGACGATCGCCGGGGCGCCCGGCCTGCCAACCGGCGGGACAGCCGGACGGGCACCCGCCGGGGTGAACTCCGTTCGGACAAACGGCGATACGCAGGGCGCGGGGTACGGCGACCGCCCCTTCGGCGGTGACCCCGTCACCGGGCTGCCCCGTGTCGCGGTGATCAGCGGAATGGCGGGCGTCGGCAAGAGCGCGCTCGCGCTGCATGTCGCGCACGGACTGCGGGAACGTTTCACCGACGGCCAGCTGTACGTCAACCTGCACGGCGCCACCCCCGGCATGACCCCGCTCACCGCCGGTCAGGCGCTCGCCGCGCTCCTGCGCGACCTGGGGGCGGAACCCCGGCGCATCCCCGAACACCCCGACGCGGCGGCGGCGTTGCTCCGGTCGATGCTCGCGCCCACCCGCACCCTGATGGTGCTGGACGACGCGGCGCACGCCGCCCAGGTGCGGCCGCTGCTGCCGGCCGGCGCGGGCTGCGCGGTGATCGTGACGAGCCGCTCGCCGCTCACCGCGCTGGACGGCGCCGACCGTTTCCCGCTCGCGCCGCTGACGGACGAGGACAGCGCGGCCCTGCTCCGCGCGGTCTCCGGCCGCCGGGACGGACTCGACGGAGGTCACCCCCTAGTCGAACTCACCGGTCGGCTGCCACTCGCCCTGCGCGTCGTCGCGGCCCGTCTCGCCGCCCGCCGCGCCCTGACCCCCGACGTTCTCGCCGGTCAACTGGCGGCCACGGAAGGCCGGTTGCACCATCTGGAGTACGACGACCTGAGCGTGCGCCGTTCGCTCGCCGTCGCGTACGACGCGCTGCGCGCCTCCGAGCGCGAGGCCGACCGCGACGCGGCGCTCGCCCTGTGCCGTATCGGCGCGCTCGACCTGCCCGCCTACGGAGCCGCCCTCGTCGCCCGCCTCTCCGGCACCGACGAGCGTCGCGCCGAGGCCGCGCTCGACCGCCTCGTCGATGTCGCCCTCCTGGAGGAGACCGCGTACGGGCGGTACGCGCCGCACGATCTCGTACGGGATTTCGCCCGGGAGATCGCGGGCGCGGCGGAGTGCGTCGTCGCGACAGCGACAGCAGCGACAGCGACAGCAGCGGCAGCGGCAGTGTCGGCAGCGGCCGTGGGTGCAGGTGCAGGTGCAGGTGCGGGCGCCGGCGCGGGACTCGCGGCTACCGTGGCCGCTCCCGGAGGTGAGGCCGTCTCCGTCCGGGGCGGAGAGTTCGCCGCCGGTTCCGGTGGTGACGGTCCGGCCTTCCCGGGCGGTCACGGCGGTGTCGTACCTCTCGGTCATGACGCGGTCGTCGCCGAGCGTGCCCTGCGCTGGTACGCCGGTGTCGCCGCCCGCTCGCTGGAGGCGATCCTCGAACCCGGTCTCGACAGGGAGGACCGCGGCAGGCCGACCTCCTCGCAGCCGGCCGGGCACGCGGCGGACGTGGCGGCCACGCCCCCGTTCCGCTCCGGGCGGGAGGCCTTCGCCTGGGGCGACACGGAGCTGGCGAACGTGGTCGCGCTCGCGGAGCGGCACGCGCACGGCTCGCCGTACTTCCCCCTGCTGGCCCGCTTGCTCAACCCGTACGTCCAACGCAGTGGTCGCGTCGCCGAGTTGGAGGTCCTTCAGCGGGCCGCGCTCGCGGCGGCGCGTCTGCTCGGAGACGAGGCCGCCGAGGCGTACGCGCTCGGCGACCTCGGGGGCCTGCACTTCATGACGGGCCGGGTGGGTGAGGCTCTCACCCTGAACGACGAGGCGCTCGCGATCTGGAGCCGCCTCGGGGTGCGCTCCTGTCAGCGGCGGGCGCTGAACAACCGGGGCATGCTCCTGGAATCCCTCGGCCGTCATGCCGAGTCCGGCGAGGCCCTGCTGCAAAGCCTCGAGTTCTCGCGGGAGTTGGGCGACCCGCACATGGAGGCCATCACCTACAGCCACCTCGGCAACCTGTACGAGCACACCGACCCACGGGCCGCCATCGACCACCACAAGCGCAGTCTCGCGATCGGTGACGCCGTGCAGGACGTGATCATCCGGCACTCCGCGCACTGCAACATCGGCTACGCCCACCTCACGCTCGGCGAACCGGCCGCCGCCGTACCGCACTTCGAGGAGAGCCTGCGCATCCTGGGCGGCCACGGCGACTGGCACGGCGAGTCACAGACCAGGCTCGGCCTGGTGCGGGCCCTGCGCGGTGTCGGTCAGTGGGAACGGGCCACGCGTGAGTGCGATCTGCTGCGCTGCCGTGCCGACCGCCGTGCCGACCGGTACACCGGAGGCCTCGCCCGTCACCAGGCGGGCCTGCTGCTGCGGGAACGCGGCGACGCCGAAGCGGCCCACCGGGAGTGGACGTCGGCCTTGGAGGCCCTGGAGGAGACGGACAGCCCGGTGACGGGCGAACTGCGGGAGCTGCTGGCGCGGCAGACGGCCCGGTGACGGGCGGAACCGCGGAAGCTTCTGGGCCGGCAGACCACCCGGCGTCAGGCGGACCGACGGTGAAGGCGGCCTGTGTCTCAGAGGGCCTGGCGGCGGACCGACGGTGAAGGCGGTCTGCGTCTCAGCGGGCCCGGCGGCGGGCCGGCCGCGTCATTTCGCGTCCGCGTAACACCGTACGACCGCCGTCGTGAACGGAAAGCGCACCGGCGTCTGCCCGAACGTGAGGCGTCCCGCGACTTCGGCCGCGTCGCGGATGGCGGCCACCACGGTGTCGGCCTCCTCGGCGGGGCAGTGCACGATCACCTCGTCGTGCTGGAAGAAGACCAGCTCGGCGGCGAGCCCGGAGCAGGTGCGGCGCAGTGCCGCCAGCACCAGCAGGGCCCATTCGGCGGCACTGCCCTGCACGACGAAGTTGCGCGCGAACCGTCCGCGGGCGCGGGAGTCGGAGGACGCGTAACCCGGCACCCAGCCCTGGTCGACGGTGGTGTCGACGGGATCGTCCTGCGGGATGCCCGCCTCCTCCCCGCTGCCGTCGCCCGCCCCGGCCGCCGGAGGACAGGTCCGCCCGAGCCAGGTCCGCACCAGGCGCCCCTCCTCGCCCGCGCGGGCCGCGTCGTCGACGTACGCGACCGCCTTGGGGAAACGGCGGCGGAGGAGGGCGAGGTTCTTCAGGCCGTCGCCGGACGTCTGGCCGTAGACGGCGCCGAGCACGGCGAGTTTGGCCTGCGCCCGGTCGCCGGAGAACGCCCGGTCCGACACCGCCTGGTAGAGGTCGCTCTCCCGGCCCGCGACCTCCATCAGGCCGGGGTCGCGGGAGATGGCCGCGAGGATGCGCGGCTCCATCTGGTCGGCGTCGGCGACGACCAGCCGCCAGCCGGGGTCGGCGACGACGGCACGCCGGATCACCTTGGGGATCTGGAGCGCGCCGCCGCCGTTGGTCACCCAGCGTCCGGTGACGGTCCCGCCCGGCAGGTACTCGGGCCGGAACCGTCCGTCGCGCACCCAGTCCTGGAGCCAGGACCAGCCGTGGGCGACCCAGATCCGGTACAGCTTCTTGTACTCGATCAGCGGTTTCACGGCCGGATGGTCGATCGACTCGATCTCCCACCGCCGGGTGGACCTGACCTTGATGCCTGCCTGCGCGAACGCCTTGACGACGTCGGCCGGCAGGTCGGGTCTGACCCGTCGTCCGAACGCGGCGGACACTTCGTCGGTCAGCTCGGCGAGGCGCCGGGGCTCACCGCCTCCGGTGTACCGCTCGCCGAGCAGTTCGTGCAGCACGTCCCGGTGGACGTCCGCGCTCCACGGCAGCCCCGACTGGTTCATCTCGGCGGCGACCAGCATTCCCGCGGACTCGGCGGCCGTCAGCAGTCGCATGCGGTCCGGGTGCGCGGTCTCGCCATGGCGACGCTGCTGGTCGGCGTAGACCGTGAGGAGATCCGCCAGCGGCACGTGCACCGGGCGGGGTTCGAAGAGGGAGGACTGCGAACCGGGCTCGGCGGAACGCTGCGGCGGATCGGGCGGCACGGGGCCGCCGCGCAGTCTCGCCAGCGCGGCGGCCGCCGACCGGGGCTCGCCGAGCCGCCCCTCGTGTCCGAGCAGCAGGGTCTCGGCGGCTTCCATGTCGTAACACCGTTCCACTCGCACCCCCGTGGCGAGCAGTCGCGGATAGACATCGGCCGTCGACCGCCAGACCCACCGGCTCACGTCCGGCCGGGCCCGTACGGCCTCCGCGAGGTCCGCCTCCCGGCGGACCTCCCCCGTGGGCAGCCCGTCCGGGCCGAGGGCGGCGATCTCGACGCCACCGTCCTCGGCCGGCGCGAGAGCCCAGCGCTCGGTCATGCCTCCGAGTCTCGCAGGGGGGTCTGACAATGCCGTCCGGCCACGCGGACCTCCCGGTCCTTCGGGCGTCCCTCGGGCGCCGCTACGGCCGCTCCTCGGACCCGGCGTCCGCCTTCGCCTGCGCTTCCGTCTTCTTCTCCGCGAGCTCCACGAGCTCCGTGAGCATGCGCCCGACGTGCGCCTCGGTCGCCGCCTTGTCGACGCCCGCGCCGCTGAGAACGCCCTCGCCGTTCTCGAACTCCAGCAGGGCGAGCAGGATGTGTTCGGTGCCGACGTAGTTGTGGCCGAGGCGGAGGGCCTCGCGGAACGTGAGTTCCAGGACCTTCTTGGCGGCCGGTCCGTAGGGGACCAGTTCGGGGACCTCGTCGGCGGCCGGCGGGAGCGCGGCGACGGCCGCCTCGCGGACGGCGTCCAGGGAGACTCCCTGCGCGGTGATCGCCCTGGCGCCGAGCGCGTCGGGCTCGCTGAGCAGGCCGAGGACGAGGTGCTCGGGCAGTCCCTCGGTGCCGCCCAGGGCCTTGCACTCGTTGTGCGCGACCATGACCACCTTGCGGGCCCGCGGGGTGTAGCGGCCGAACCCCTGACTGGGGTCGAGGTCCGCCTCCGCCTTCGGCACGAACCGCTTCTGCGCGGCCTGCCGGGTGACGCCCATGCTCCTGCCGATGTCCGTCCAGGAAGCCCCCGAACGCCGGGCCTGGTCCACGAAGTGCCCGATCAGATGGTCGGCCACGTCGCCCAGGTGGTCGGCCGCGATCACCGCGTCCTGGAGCTGGTCGAGCGCGTCGCTGTGCACCTTCTTGATGGCCTCGATGAGGTCGTCGAGACGCACGGATGCCTTGCCTGGTGAGTTCGTCGTCATGTGTCAACGGTAGGTTGACAGCATGGGAGTGTCAACCCGGAGTTGACGCCTGGTACGTGTTGATATTCCTGTGTGTTGCGAAATGCCCGCGCGGCAACGGCGGGGAGCCCTCGGAGGGGAGCGCGGCCGGGTGTCCGCCGCTCCGATTCCGGCGGGCGGCACGTTGTCCACAGGGTGTGGACGAGTCGCGGCCACGGCGCCGGGGCGTACGTCTGCCCCCGCTCCGCCCGTGACACGATCGGGGGATGAGTACGTCCAGCACTGTGGAGCGCGCCTTCGCGGCCGCCCTCTACGCCGACACCGACACCTCGCTCGACGCCGGAGCCTCCGCGCTCGCCGCCGATCCGGCCTCCGACGCCGAACTCGCCCGGCGCGGCGCGGAGTTCGTCGCGGCGGCCTGGCGGCGCGGCTGGCAGCCCGCCGATGTCGTACGGATCGTGCGGCGCGACCTGGACGACGTACACGTACGCCTGCTGATCTCCCTGGTGCTCGAGGAGAGGGAGGGCGACCGCGCGCCCCGGGGTGCGCGCTGGGCGGCCCAGCTCGACGAGCTGGAGGCCGAACCCCACGACCTCCGGGCCGACCGTTTCTCGCGCGCCACCGCGACTCTGGAGCTCTACCGTCTGCTCCTGCGCCTGCCCTCCATCGAGCCACTGGACCCGCCCCGGGCGCCGGTCACGGCCTCCGCCCCGCAGGAGACCCGCATGCTCACCCGCATCCGCGCCCTGCTGGCGAAGGCGGAGGCGACCGGGTTCCCGGAGGAGGCGGAGGCGCTCAGTGCCAAGGCGCAGGAGCTGATGGCGCGGCACAGCATCGACGAGGCCCTGCTCGCGGCGCGGACCCACGCGAAGGACGCGCCCGGCGCCTGCCGCATCGGTGTCGAGCCGCCGTACGAGACGGCCAAGGCCGTGCTCCTGGACGCGGTCGCGGGGGCGAACCGCTGCCGGGCCGTGTGGAACGACGCCCTCTGCTTCTCGACCGTCGTCGGCTTCGAACCCGACCTGGAAGCCGTCGAGCTCCTCTACACCTCGCTCCTCGTGCAGGCCACGGCGGCGATGACGAAGGCGGAGGCGGCGCAGCGGGCGGGCGGCCGCAAACGCACGAAGACCTTCCGGCAGTCGTTCCTGGCGGCGTACGCGCACCGGATCGGCGACCGGCTCGCGTCGGTCGCCGAGGAACAGGTGACCGCCACGGAGGGGGAGCTGCTGCCGGTCCTGGCGGCCCGCGACGTGGCGGTCACGGACCATCTGGACAGGATGTTCCCGGAGACGGTGACGACCCGGATGCGCGGGGTCACCGACGAGGCCGGATGGCACGAGGGCGCCGCGGCGGCGGACCGGGCCCAGGTCAGGGGCAGGCGGCCGCTCCCGTAGGGCGAGCCACGGCCATTGGCGGTGCGCCCGCTCCCGTAGGACGATTCACGGCCACTGGCGGTGCGCCCGCTGCCGTAGGGCGAGTCACGGCTGCCGACGGCGCGTCGGCTGCGGTACGGCGAGCCGCGGCCGTCGCCGGGGTGGCTACTGCCTGGGGCCCACGGCAGTAGCCCCGGGCAGGGGTTCCCTCGTCAGTCGCCCGCGTGCTGGAACGGTGTCACGGAGGCGTTCGGCTCGGTCGCCGATCCCTTCCCGGCCACCGGACCGAACGACCACGGGAAGCTCTGCGTGGTGTCGGCGCCGGGCAGGCTGATCTTCAGCGTCTTCGCGGGGAGGGTCTTCGCGTCGCCCTCCGCGCCCCGCACGTAGGTGATGGTGAAGGACGCGGTGTCGTCCTTGGCGAGGGTGAGCTCCTGCGGCGCCGCGGACTCGTCCGCCGCGATCTCCGCCGAGGTGCCGTCCGCCTCCACGGTGAGCCCGGGGAAGCCCTTCAGCGTGCACCGGGCGCCCTTGTTGGTGAGGGTGACCGGGATGTTTCCCGTGTCCCCGGCGGCCGTGGCGGGGTTCGCGGGACCGACCTGGATTCCGGCGTCACCGATCGCACAGGCCGCGACGGCTGCCTTCTTCGCCGAGCCGGACGTGTCACCGGACTTCCCGGAGCCGCTGGAGCTGCCGGAGCCGCCGCCGTCGCAGGAGGTCAGAGCGAGGGCCGCCGCGAGGACGGTGACGGCGATGGGCAGAGCGCGCATGGGTTCCCCTGGGAGTCGTGACGATGTGCATGGATCATCACGCACGGAGGTCCGCCGAGGTTGCGCACCCCTCCTCGTTCACCCGCACGGGACCGGTATCGCCCGATATTGATCGCGGACTTTCCCGCTGTGCCGGAACGGGCCGGCGCGATCCCGTGGGATACGTGGTCGGGCGATCAGGAGCCCAGGCTCGCCGTGGGCAGACCCGTGGGCAGCTTTCCGCCCTCGCTCTTGGTGTACGTCTCCTTGCCGAGGTCGCCCTCCCAGGTGACCGTCAGAGTCGTACCGCTGACGGAGTCGACCATGCCGACGGCGCGCTTCTTGCTGCCGTCCGTGCAGGTCAGGCGGATCATCTGCATGCTCGCCTCGTCGGACGACGTTCCGCTGCACACGGTGCCGCCGGTCGCGAAGAGGCCCGCCTGCTTGCCGTTGACCATGAGCACCACGGCCTTGCCGTCCGCGGTGGTGAGCCAGCTCCCCTGGAGTTTGCCGCCCGCCGCGGACGTGGCACCGGAGCCGCCGCCCGTACCGGCGCCGTCCGTCGCGGACGTGCTCGGGCTCGCCGACGGCTCCCCGGAGTCGTCGCCCCCGCCGCTGCAACCGGTCAGCGCGAGCGCCGCCGCCAGTCCCGCGGTCGCGGCCGCGATACGCGCGTGGCGGGACGGGAAGGTCGCCGTAGTCACTGAAGCCCCCAAGGGTGGGATGGATGCGGGTCGCCCGGACGATCGCAGCAAGCTATCAGGAGGACCTGGGGACCCCCTCCGGGAATCCGGCGTGCGGTTGCTCACGGGCGTGTGCCAGGGACGGGGACGAGAGAGCACCAAGAACGCCATAGGTAGGAGATTCCCTACGGTTGACACGTAGGGAATCTCCTACCTATGCTGCGGACCATGAACATCACTCACGCCTCCTTCGTCACGCTTCCCGTCGCCGACCAGGACCGGGCCCTTCGCTTCTATCGGGACGTCCTCGGCTTCGAGGCCACCGCCGACCTGGACATGCCGCCCGGCCGGTGGCTCCAGGTGGCGCCGAAGGGGGCGCAGACCGTCTTCACGCTCTCGGGTCCGGGGATGGGGGATTTCACGCCCGGAGAGACCCGGGGGATCATGTTGGTGACGACCGATGTCGACGCCGACTGCACGCGGCTCGCCGCCGCCGGTGTCACGGTGGAGGGTCCCGACGACCTTCCCTGGGGCCGCATGGCCTCGTTCCGGGACCCTGACGGCAACGGTCTGATGCTGGTCACGGAAAAGGCCCTGGAGTCGGCCTCGGAGTAGGAACGGAAGGTGCTGATCGCGCCATGACGGGGATCGGGGCCGGACCGGAGGCCGCAGCCGGAGTGCGTGCCGGAACGGGAGCTGCCGCTGGCGCTCCCACCAGATCCGAAGCTCCTGCTGGAGCTCCTGCCGGAGCCGGATGCGAAGCTCCCGCCGGAGCCGCTGTTGCCGCCGCGACTCCCGCCGGAGTCGGATCTTCGGCCGAGGCCGGACCTTCAGCCCCGGCGGGATCTTCGGCCGAGGCCGGACCTTCAGCCGGGGCCGAGGCCAGGGCCGGATCTTCGACCGGAGCCGGAGTCGGAGCCGGAGCCGGTGTCGGTGTAGCCGTCGACGCTCCCGCGGCCCGCGAGGACCAGCTCTTCGCGGCGCTCGCCAACTCCACCCGTCGTGAGGTGCTCCGGCTGCTGCGTGAGCAGGGGCCCCAGCCCGTTCAGGCGCTTGCCGACCACTTCGCCATGCGGCGCCCCAGCCTCTCGGAACACCTCAAGGTGCTCCGGGAGGCCGGGCTCGTGTCCGAGGAGCGCGCGGGCCGGCAGCGCATCTACCGCCTGGAGGCCGCCCCGCTCGCCGACGTCCAGGACTGGCTCCATCCGTACGAGCGGTTCTGGCGCGACAGGCTGAAGGGCCTCGGCGACCTCCTGGACCGCATGCCCGACGATGTCGAGACATGACCCCCGATCCGCAGGGCGCGAACCCCGACCCGGAGAGCGTGAACCCCGACGTGGAGGGCGTGAACCCCGATGCGCGGGGTCCGGTCCCTGACGACGACGACCTGACGACCATCCGCGTCGCCCAGTTCCTGCCGCATCCGCCCGCCAAGGTCTGGCGGGCGCTCACCGAGCCCGAACTGCTCGCGCAGTGGCAGATGCCGGGGTCCGAGAACTTCCGGCTCGAAGTCGGTCACCGGTACACGCTGACCGCCGTCCCGCGCCCCAACACGAACTTCTCCGGCACCGTTGACGTGCGTGTTCTCGCCTACGAGCCGCAGCGGATGCTGAGCGTCCGCTGGGCCGACGCGAACGCGCGGCGACCGGCGGACTGGACCATTACCTGGACGCTGGAACAGGAAGGGCGCGGTACGCGTCTCTTCCTAGTACACGAGGGATTCGATCCGGACGATCCCACACAGATGATGGCGCGGAAGATCATGGACGGGGGCTGGAGGTCGCATGTGATGCGATCTCTGGGGAATGCGCTGGACCGGATGTAGGCCTGTACCGCACTCCGGCGAGGTGCGGGCCGTAGTCGGGCGAGCGACAGCCGGTAGTCAAGGGCCGGTAAAAGCTGTAACCGCAGGACCACCCCGCGTGCACGTGCATCTGCCCATGCATCTGCACATGAACAGAGCTATGATCCGAGTCAGTTGACTACTGCATCTATGGCCACCTCAGCCACTGCACGACCGGGGAGCGACCTGTGGACCACGACGTGTTCGACGTGGATGACGTGTACGACGGTATGGCTGAATTCGTGTACAACGGCATGGCTGCGACCGAGCTTGACGGCGTCGCCTGGCAGAAGAGCAGGCACAGCAACTCACAGGGTTCCTGCGTGGAGTTCGCGCGGCTGCCCGGCGGTGACGTGGCCGTGCGGAACTCGCGGTTCCCCGAGGGGCCCGCGCTCGTCTACACACGCGCCGAGATCGAAGCCATGCTCCTGGGCATCAAGGACGGCGAGTTCGACCACCTGGTCGCGGGCTGACCGCAGTGATCGCGAGCTGTCCCGAACCGGTCGGCCACGGGAGGGTGGCCACGGTACGGATGACGTAAACCGAGGGTGAAGTTCACTCAGCGTTCCGTAACGCGCGTAGAACCGCGGCGCCAAAAGGCGCCGCGGTCGTTATTCGGAGTTGAGCGCGGCCGTCCCCGGCTGTGCTCCCAGCCGGAACAGCGCCCAGACGACCTTGCCGCTGAGCGTTCCGGCGAGCGGGTGCCAGCCCCAGCTGTCCGAGAACGAGTCGACCAGGAAGAGGCCGCGCCCCGACTCCGCCGAGAAGTCGTCCGAGTCGCCGGCGACCGGACTCTCGTGACTGGGATCGCGCACCGCGCACACCAGCCGTGAGGTCCACCTCATCAAGTGCAGCCGTACGGGCGGCCCTTGGTCGTCCTTGCGGGGGGTGTCCGCGGGCAGCGCGTGCCGCAGGGCGTTGGTGACGAGTTCGGAGACCACCAGGCAGACGTCGTCGAAACGGTCGCCGATCTCCCACTGTTCCAGCGTTCCGCGGGTGAACTGCCGGGCCTCGCGCACCGCTTCGTAGCGGGCGGGCAAGGCGCACGAAGCGGCGCTGGACACGGCCGCGGGATCGAGAGGCGGAAGTCCCTGCCGTAAGGGTTCGAGCATGGTCGATCCATTCGTCCCCATGCGAGGCACTCCCGGGTGTTCGCGGTCGTTGCGATGCAGCGGTGGCGCGGGGACCATGGTTCCGAATGCG
The DNA here is from genome assembly GCF_036226925.1 of Streptomyces sp. NBC_00659. Classification (NCBI taxonomy): domain Bacteria; kingdom Bacillati; phylum Actinomycetota; class Actinomycetes; order Kitasatosporales; family Streptomycetaceae; genus Streptomyces; species Streptomyces sp. NBC_00659. Next base: position 5,331,081 of record NZ_CP109031.1, read on the forward strand.
TACAGCAGATGCAAGGGCAGATGCACGTGCACGTGCCCGAATTGGACCTTCCTCTGCTACTTCTTGCTCATTTCTTCCTTCACCTTATTCTCGGTTGTCGACGCTTCACTGATCGTTTCCTGTGCGCAGGCTTTGGCTGCTTTCCGTTTCCGTAACTGAGCGAGTACTGCTTGAAGTGTTTTAGTGGCAGACTTCGGCGTCTGGAAGACGGTTGGGGAGGCTGACGAACGTGAGCGCTGGTGAGTCGAGCGGCTCGGTGGTGCGGCGCATGCTGCTGGGGTCACATCTGCGGCGCCTGCGTGAGGCGCGTGGCATCACCCGTGAAGCGGCCGGCTACTCGATCCGTGCCTCCGAATCGAAGATCAGCCGTATGGAGTTGGGAAGGGTGAGCTTCAAGACCCGCGATGTCGAGGATCTGCTGACGCTCTACGGCATCACCGACGAGGCCGAGCGCAAGTCCCTGGTCTCGCTCGCCAAGGAGGCCAACGTCGCGGGCTGGTGGCACAGTTACTCCGACGTCCTGCCCAGCTGGTTCCCCACCTACGTCGGCCTGGAAGGCGCGGCCCACCTGATCCGGGTGTACGAGGTGCAGTTCGTGCACGGACTGCTCCAGACCGAGGCGTACGCCCACGCCGTCGTCCGGCGCGGGATGAAGGGCGCCTCCGCCGGCGACGTCGACCGGCGGGTGGCCCTGCGCCTGGAGCGGCAGAAGTACCTCGTCTCCGAGAACGCCCCCGAGTTCCACATCGTCCTCGACGAGGCCGCGCTGCGCCGCCCGTACGGCGACCGCGAGGTGATGCGCGGACAGCTCCAGCACCTGATCGAGGTCTCCGAGCGGCCCAACGTGCGGCTTCAGGTCATGCCGTTCAGCTTCGGCGGGCACTCCGGGGAGAGCGGCGCCTTCACCATCCTGAGCTTCCCCGAGTCCGATCTGTCGGACGTCGTCTATCTGGAGCAGCTCACCAGCGCGCTCTACCTGGACAAACGCGAGGACGTCAACCAGTACGAGGGCGCGCTCAAGCAGCTCCAGCAGGACAGCCCCGGACCGGACGAGAGCCGCGATCTGCTGCGAGGACTGCTCCAGCTCTCCTGAGAGCGGCCCCGGACTTCCCTGGTATCCCTCAACTCCCTTGAAACACAAGTACGATGACATGTGATCAGACCGTGATCGGATGTCTGCTGACCCGGGCCAAGGACTGCCTCGGCAGCACAGGGATTGAGGGAGCACATGTCGTCCTACTTCACCGACCTGGCCCAGCAGTACATCGACGGCGAGTGGCGCCCGGGAACGGGCTCCTGGGACATCATCGATTTCAACCCGTACGACGGCGAGAAGCTGGCGTCGATCACGATAGCCACGGTCGACGAGGTCGATGACGCCTACCGCGCCGCCGAGCGCGCCCAGAAGAAGTGGGGCGCGACGAACGCGTACGCGCGCCGCGCGGTCTTCGAGAAGGCGCTCGCCGTCATCGACGAGCGCGAGGAAGAGATCACCGAGGTGATCATCGCCGAGCTCGGCGGCACCCGCCTCAAGGCGGCCTTCGAGCTGCACCTCGTCCGGGAGTTCCTGCGCGAGTCGGTCCAGCTCGCGCTGCGCCCCGAGGGGAAGATCATCCCCTCGCCGGTCGACGGCAAGGAGAACCGCCTCTATCGCGTGCCGGTCGGTGTCGTCGGCGTCATCAGCCCCTTCAACTTCCCCTTCCTGCTGTCGGTCAAGTCCGTCGCCCCCGCCCTCGCGCTCGGCAACGGCGTGGTCCTGAAGCCGCACCAGAACACCCCGATCGCCGGCGGTTCCCTGGTCGCGAAGATCTTCGAGGAGGCGGGCCTGCCCGGCGGTCTCCTCAACGTCGTCATCACCGACATCGCCGAGATCGGCGACGCCTTCATCGAGCACCCGGTGCCGAAGGTCATCTCCTTCACCGGCTCCGACAAGGTCGGCCGGCACGTCGCCACGGTCTGCGCCGCGAACTTCAAGCGCTCGGTGCTCGAACTGGGCGGCAACAGCGCCCTGGTGGTCCTGGAGGACGCGGACATCGACTACGCGGTCGACGCGGCGGTCTTCAGCCGTTTCGTCCACCAGGGGCAGGTCTGCATGGCCGCCAACCGCGTCCTCGTGGACCGGTCGATCGAGGCCGAGTTCACCGAGAAGTTCGTCGCCAAGGTCAAGACGCTGAAGACCGGCGACCCCAGGGACCCGCAGACTGTCATCGGCCCGGTCATCAACTCCTCCCAGGCGGACGCGCTGTCGGGCGTCGTCGAGCAGGCGATCACCGAGGGCGCCACCGCCCTGCTGCACGGCAGCACCACGGACAACATGGTCGAGCCCTCCGTCCTGACCGGCGTCCCCGCCGACTCGGACCTGCTCCGCCAGGAGGTCTTCGGCCCGGTCGTCTTCCTCGTCCCGTTCGACGGGGAGGAGGAGGCGGTCCGGATCGTCAACGACACCCCGTACGGGCTCTCGGGCGCCGTCCATACGGCCGACATCGAGCGCGGCGTGAACTTCGCCAAGCAGATCGACACCGGCATGTTCCACGTCAACGACGGCACCGTCCACGACGAGCCCCTCGTCCCCTTCGGCGGTGAGAAGCAGTCCGGCATCGGCCGTCTGAACGGCGAGACGACGGTCGACTCCTTCACCACGACGAAGTGGATCTCGGTGCAGCACGGGCGGAGCCGCTTCCCCTTCTGAGACGCCTTCGCGTGATCGTTCAGCGCGCCCGGACCCTTGCGGACAGAAACTGACCGCAAGGGTCCGTAGCGTCATCGGTGTCATCCGGAAGGACCCGATGAAAGGCGGCCGGTCATGGTCACGCATGTGCGAGCGGAAGAACGGGGCGACGAGTGCGGGGCACTGCTCGCCTTCATCGAGGAGCAGCGCGGCGGTATCCGCCGGTCGCTGCTCGGGCTGACCGAGGAACAGGCGGCGAGCAGGCCGAGCGCGAGTGAACTCTCCCTCTCCGGGCTGCTCAAGCATGTCGCCGAGGTCGAGCAGGGCTGGATCGCGCGGGCCAAGGGCGAGCCGCCCGCCGTGCGGCGGGACGAGTCGAACTGGCACGAGTGCTTCGTCCTCACCGACGGCGAGACGGTCGCCTCGCAGCTCGCCCACTGGGAGAAGGTCGCCGCCGAGACGGAGGCCTTCCTGCGCTCGGTGCCGAGCCTCGACGACACCTTCGCGCTTCCGCCCGACCCCTGGTTCCCGCCGGAGGGCCGTGTCTCGATGCGCTGGGTGGCCCTCCACCTGATCCGCGAGACGGCCCGGCACGCCGGGCACGCCGACATCATCCGCGAGTCCCTGGACGGCAAGACGGCCTTCGAACTGGTGGCGATGGAACAGGGCTCCTCCGGGGGCTGACCGCGGCACCCCTAGGCTGGGCGCCATGTCAGCTATCCGTCTCCTCGTGCTCGGCGCGGTCCGCCAGCACGGGCGGGCCCACGGCTATCAGGTGCGCAACGACCTGGAGTACTGGGGCGCGCACGAGTGGTCCAACGCCAAGCCCGGCTCGATCTACCACGCGCTCAAGCAGATGGCCAAGCAGGGACTGCTGCGCGCCCACGAGATCGCGCCGTCCACGGTCGGCGGGCCGCCGCGCACCGAGTACGAGATCACGGCCGAGGGGACCGAGGAGTTCCTGGCGCTGCTGCGCGAGTCCCTGACGTCGTACGACCAGAAGATGGACGTCCGCTCGGCGGGCATCGGCTTCATCGTCGACCTGCCGAGGGACGAGGCGGTGGCCCTCCTGAAGGAGCGGATCCGCGGGATCGAGCAGTGGCGGTCGGCTGTCACCGAGCACTACGTGCCCGAGGACGGCCCCGCCCAGCTCGGGCACATCGGCGAGATCATGGACCTCTGGGTCCACTCGGCCGACGCCGACGCCGCGTGGACCCGCGGCCTGATCGCCCGCGTCGAGGGTGGTGCCTACACCTTCGCCGGGGAGGGCGAGCCGTCTGTCGGGGTCCTCCGGGACGACCAGGAGAACCCCTACGCCACGGGGGAGCGGCACCCGGAGGACGCCCGCTGACCGCGCTGACCCGTGCCGGTCCCCTCGCTCATCAAGTTTGACTAATGCCGTGACCCGGCCTACCCTCCGTTGGTACGCCAGTAGTCAAGTTTGAATACTGGCTCTGAGGGCCGGCTCGGAAACGGGCCGGAACGGAGGGAGCGGGATGACCGGAGCGATCGTCGTCGAAGGCCTACGCAAGCGGTACGGGGACCAACACGCGCTGGACGGACTGGACCTGCTGGCCGGGCGCGGCACGGTGCACGCGGTGCTCGGCCCCAATGGCGCGGGCAAGACCACCCTGGTCCGGATCCTGTCGACGCTGCTGCGGCCGGACGGCGGCCGGGTGGAGGTCGCCGGGCACGACGTGGTGCGCGAGGCCCGCCGGGTGCGGTCGCGCATCGGCCTGCTCGGCCAGAACGCGGCGCTCGACGAGGAGCTCGGCGGCCGGCAGAACCTGGAGATGTTCGGGCGCCTCCACCACCTGGGCTCCCGCGCCGCCCGGGCGCGGGCCGACGAACTCCTGGAGCGCTTCGGTCTCGCCGGAACCGGCCGCAAGGCGGTCCGCGCCTACAGCGGCGGTATGCGCCGCCGCCTGGACCTGGCCGCGTCGCTCATCACGGACCCCGAGGTCCTGTTCCTGGACGAGCCGACGACCGGGCTCGACCCGCGAGGCCGGGCCGAGGTGTGGGCAGCGGTGCGCTCCCTGGTCGGCGGTGGCACGACGGTGCTGCTCACCACCCAGTACCTGGAGGAGGCGGACCAGCTCGCCGACCGCATCTCGGTCGTCGACCGCGGCCGGGTCATCGCGGACGGCACGGCCGACGAACTGAAGTCCCGGACGGGCGGCGACCGCATCGACGTGGTGCTGCGTGACGCGGGCCTGCTGGGCGCCGCCGCGGCCCTGTTGCCGTTCGCGGGGGAGGGGGTCTCGGTCGACGCGGACCGCCGTCTGCTCAGCGTTCCGGTCACGGACCGCATGGCCGCCCTCGCCGCGGCCGTGCGCGCTCTGGAGGAGGCCGGGATCGAGGCGGAGGACATCGCGCTGCGGCGCCCGACGCTGGACGAGGTGTTCCTGCACCTCACCGGGGACGCGTCGCGAGCCAAGGAGGCCGTGTGAGCACGACGTACGACACCGTCCGCGAAGGGAACCGGGGACCTGGGCGGCCGGGAGAGCCCGGTGGGCCGCGCGAACCCCGCGCGGGAGTCCGTTTGCTCTCCGACTGCTGGACCATGACGCGCCGCGAGTTGACCCGCTGGGCACGGCAGCCCGTCCAGGCGGCGGTGGGTCTCGTCTTCCCGGTGATGCTGCTCCTGATGTTCGGCTATCTGGTCGGCGGGGGCCGGGGCGTCGAGGGCGACTACGTCGACTACCTGGTGCCGGGCATGCTCGCCCTGACCATGGCGTTCGGCCTGGAAGGCACGATGCTGGCCGTCACCCAGGACCTCGGCAAGGGCGTCATCGACCGCTTCCGCTCCCTGCCGATGGCCGACGGAGCCGTCCTGGTGGGCCGTTCGGCCGCCGACATGCTCCACTCGGCAGTGAGCCTGGCCGTGCTGGCCGGGGTCGGGTACGCGATCGGCTGGCGCCCCGACAGCACCCCGGGCGCGTTCCTCGGGGCGATGGGACTGCTCCTGCTCTTCCGCTTCGCCATGCTGTGGATCGGCATCCACCTGGCGATGGTGGCAGGGAAGCCGGAGCTGGTGCAGGCCGTGCAGATCCTGGTCTGGCCCGTCGGCTTCCTGTCCAACGTCTTCGCCTCTCCCGACTCCATGCCCGGCTGGCTGGGCACGGTGGTCGGCTGGAACCCCATGTCCCAGACGGCGACGGCCGTCCGTGAGCTGTTCGGCGGACCGGGCGGGGAGCAGGGACACATCGGCCCGGCGGTCCTGTGGCCGCTGGTCCTGCTCGCGGTCTTCTTCCCGCTGGCGGTCCGGCGGTTCGCCCGTCTGAGCCGCTGACGAACCACCACAGGGGCGGGGCCGCCCAGGATGCCGGTGGGTGTGCTCCGGGTGTCTGGGGCTGCTCCGGGTGTCCGGGGCTGCTCCGGCTGTCCGGGGCTGCCTCGGATGTCCGGGGTCCGGGTGCTCCGGCCCGGACCGAGGCTCCGTCCCCGGGGCGGCCCGGCCCGGGGAAGCCCAGGCGTCGAGGCGGCCCGGCCCCTCGTCGGGGCCGGCTGCCCGGAGGGGGAGCCGGGCGGGCCTTCAGTGGTGGAAACTCGTCTCCGCCCCCTTGTCCTGGGTCAGCGGATGGGGCTGCCGGCGCAGTTCGGGCAGCAGCCGCGTCAGGTCCTCGATGAAGAGGTCGGCGAGGTCGGAGGTGAATCCGTTGCGGCACACCACGCGCAGTACGGACAGGTCCTCGCGGTTCTCGGGGAAGGTGTACGCGGGCAGCAGCCAGCCGCTCTCGCGCATTCTCCGGGACACGTCGAACACGTCGTACGCGGTCACCTCGGGCGTCGTCGTGAAGGCGAACACCGGCAGTTCGTCCCCGCGGGTGATGAGCCGGAAGTCGCCCAGGCAGTCCACGCGTTCGGCGAGGGCGCGGGCCACGTCCCTGGTCGTCTGCTGCACGGCCCGGTAGCCGGCCCGGCCCAGCCGCAGGAACGTGTAGTACTGCGCGACGACCTGCGCTCCGGGGCGGGAGAAGTTGAGCGCGAAGGTCGGCATGTCGCCGCCCAGGTAGTTCACCCGGAAGACCAGTTCCTCCGGCAGCTCGGCCGCCGTCCGCCACAGCGCCCAGCCGACACCCGGGTAGACCAGACCGTACTTGTGCCCCGAGGTGTTGATCGACGACACCCTGGGCAGCCGGAAGTCCCAGATCAGGTCCTCGTCGATGAACGGCGCGACCATCGCCCCGGACGCGCCGTCGACGTGGACCGGGATGTCGAGGCCCGTGCGCTCCTGGAGCCGGTCCAGCGCCGCGCACAGCTCCTCGATCGGTTCGTACGACCCGTCGAAGGTGGAGCCCAGGATGCCGACGACCCCGATCGTGTTCTCGTCGCACAGCTCCGCCGCCGCCTCGGGGTCGAGATGGAACCGGTCGCCCTCCATGGGGATCTGACGGGCCTCGACCTCCCAGAAGTTGCAGAACTTCTCCCAGCACACCTGGACGTTCACGCCCATCACGAGGTTGGGCCGCGCGCCCGGGTAGCGGTCCGCGTTGCGCTGCGCCCAGCGCCGCTTCAGCGCCATGCCGGCGAGCATGCACGCCTCGCTCGACCCGGTCGTGGAACAGCCCACCGCGGCCGACGGATCCGGCGCGTTCCACAGGTCGGCGAGCATCGCCACGCAGCGCCGTTCCAGTTCGGCCGTACGGGGGTACTCGTCCTTGTCGATCATGTTCTTGTCCCGGCACTCCGCCATCAGGACCCCGGCCTGCGGTTCCATCCAGGTGGTGACGAAGGTGGCCAGGTTCAGCCGGGAGTTCCCGTCCAGCATGAGCTCGTCGTGGACGAGCTGGAGCGCGGTCGTGGGCGGCAGCGGGCCGTCCGGGAGGCGGTGCTTCGGCGGTGCCTCGGTCATGCCGCTGACCGGATTGGCCTCTCCGTAGAACGGGTTGACGGAGGCGGGGCGTTCATCGGGCTTCTGGCGGCCCTGGTGGAGCGGCATGGGCTTCTCCCAACGGTCGGCGGGATGGGGGTCCCATTCTGCTCATCGGATGAGGGCGTCCCGGCGGTTCACCGGACCGAACTTCCGTCGTCGCGCAGTTGCAGCTGTGGCCGTCCGGTCACCAGCAGCCAGGCCGGCAGCGAGGCGATGCAGAGCAGGGCGATGATCGTGGGCGAGGACACCAGGACGGCGGCCGTGAACAGGCTCACCCAGCCCTGCCGGGTGGTCGCGAGGAGCACACCCAGCACTCCGGCGGCCAGGCCCAGCGAGGCCGGGACCGAGGGCACGAGCGCGTGGGCGCACAGACCGAACGAGGCACCGGCGAAGACGGCCGGGAAGATCCGGCCGCCCCGGAACCCGCAGGACGTCGCGACGACCAGCGCGGCCAGCTTCACCACGGCCATCAGCGCGTACCGACCCGCCGAGTAGTCGTCCGGGTGCCGGGCGATCTCGGCGACCTCGTCCAGGCCCTTGAACAGCGTGAGCGGCCCGCCCAGACAGCCCAGCAGGCCGAGGACGAGCCCGCCGACGGGCAGGGCGATCATGGGGTGGCGCAGGAGCGAGAACACCTTGTGGATGTAGGGGAACACGTAGACGGCGGCCATGCCGAGCACCGCCGCCGCGGAGGCGATCACGAGGGCGGACAGCACATCGGCCCAGCCGGGATCACCGAGCGGGGGCAGATCCAGGTCGAAGCTCGGATGGCCGATCAGCGACGTGGTGATCGATCCCACCGCGGCCGCCGTCAGCGGCGCGAAGAGGTTGTCCCACAGCAGGCCCTTCATCTGCCGTCCGGCGAGCGCCTCGGAGATGACCAGCGCCGCCGCGATCGGTGTACCGAACAGGGCGCCGATCGTCCCCGCCTCGGCCAGCATCACCCACAGCGCGCCGGGCGCCGCGGGCGCGAACCTGCGGCCCGCCCAGAACGCCAGCGCGACGTTGGTGGCGATGATCGGGTTCTCGGGACCGAGGCTCGGGCCGCCCGCCAGCATCAGCGCGGTCGCCACCAGCAGTCCGGGCAGGATGAAGAGGGCCATCGGCTCCCCCTGGATCCCCACGGTGGCCGGGTCAGGTCCCGCGTGCCCCGGCGCCTTCCACACCACCAGACCGACCAGGATGCCGGTGCTGGTGAGCATGACGATCATCCAGAGCGAGGAGTACCCGCCGATGCCGAGCGCGTCCGGCAGGTCCGTCCAGAGCACGTCCTTGAGCTGGTCGGCGAGCTTGCTCACCCCCACGTAGAGAAGGCTTGAGACGGCGCCGATGGCCGCGGCGGGGAGGAACAGCGGCAGCAGAGTCCGCGCGGGCGTCGCCCGGGTCGAGGCCGGTCCCGGGGGAGCCGCTTCGTGGGTCACGGGCTCACCCTAAGCGCGCGAATCGGACATAACATCCCGAGCGTCGCCGCCGGACGCCGCCCGAGCCGCATCGCCGGGCCTCTGGACTCCGGGCTTGCACCTCACGTCACGTCAGGCCCCATCGTGAAGGGCGTACCGAGGAAGGAGCGGAAGTGGGCTATTCAGTGGGACAGGTCGCCGGGTTCGCCGGAGTCACGGTGCGCACGCTGCACCACTACGACGAGATCGGTCTGCTCGCGCCCGGCGACCGCAGCCACGCGGGTCACCGGCGCTACGACGACGCCGACCTCGACCGGCTGCAGCAGATCCTGTTCTACCGGGAGCTCGGCTTCCCGCTCGACGAGGTCGCCGCCCTGCTCGACGACCCGGAAGCGGACCCGCGCGCGCATCTGCGCCGCCAGCACGAGCTGCTGACCGCCCGGATCGAGAAGCTGCAGAAGATGGCCGCGGCCGTGGAGCACGCCATGGAGGCACGCACGATGGGCATCAACCTCACGCCCGAGGAGAAGTTCGAGGTCTTCGGGGACAAGGACCCCGAGGAACACGCGGAGGAGGCCGAACGCCGCTGGGGCGGCACGGAGACGTACGCCGAGTCGCAGCGACGCACCGCCCGCTACACCAAGGACGACTGGAAGCGCATGCAGGCCGAGGTGGCCTCCTGGGGCGAGCGGTACGACGCCCTGATGGCGGCCGGGGAGCGGCCGGACGGCGCGCGGGCCATGGACATGGCCGAGGAACACAGGCAGCACATCACCCAGTGGTTCTACACCTGTACGTACGAGATCCACCGGGGCCTCGGTGAGATGTACGTCGCGGACGAACGGTTCAAGGCGTTCTACGACTCCATGCGGCCGGGGCTGGCCGAACACCTCAGGGACGCGATCACGGCGAACGCCGCCCGGCAGACCGGGGAAGCCTGACAGGGAAACGAGGAAGCCTGACAGGGAGACCGAGGAAGCCTGACAGGTAAGGGGCGCCGGCAGGAGCGGGCGCCCCTTACCTGTGCGGACCGGTCGCCCCTTATCTGTAAGGAGCCGTCGCCGACGGAGTCCATGGCCCGCCGCCTCCACCGGTGCGGGCCACTGTCCTGCGGCGTCGGCTATTCCTTCACCAGGACCACGGCCGTGCCGTAGGCGCAGACCTCCGTGCCCACGTCCGCCGCCTCCGAGACGTTGAAGCGGAACATCAGCACGCCGTTGGCGCCACGCGCGCGTGCCTGCTCCACAAGCCGCTCCATGGCCTGGTTGCGGGTCTCCACCAGCGTCTTGGTGAGCCCCTTGAGCTCTCCGCCGATCATCGACTTCAGGCCCGCGCCGATCTGGCTGCCCAGATGACGTGAGCGGACCGTGAGGCCGAAGACCTCGCCGACGACCTGCTCGACGCGATGACCGGGAACGTCGTTCGTCGTGACGACCAGGACGTCCGCGTGGGGACTCTGGCCGCCGCCGTATTCATCGATGCCCATGGTCCACAGCTTTGTCCCAGTCGTCGCACAGTGCATCCTGGAGTCACGGGTGGAACCTGGCGTCGGCACATTGCGTTGATAGCTTTGGCCGGCCGTACAGGACTGCCGTACCTCCCTTCACCCCTCAGGAGTCCGGACCCGTGATGACGCTTGCCCTCGGTCCCAGCTGGCTGGATCCGAACACGCTCCTGGACAATTTCGGCATCTGGGGCCTGCTGCTGGTGGTGTTCGCCGAGTCCGGCCTGCTCATCGGCTTCTTCCTGCCGGGTGACTCGCTGCTGTTCACCTGCGGTCTGCTGATCGCCACGGACGCCATGGACTTCCCGCTGTGGGCGGCGATCCCGCTGATCTGCCTCGCCGCGGTCCTCGGCGACCAGGCGGGTTACCTCTTCGGCAAGAAGGTCGGACCCTCGCTCTTCACGCGCCCGGACTCCCGCCTGTTCAAGCAGGAGAACGTGGTCAAGGCCAACGAGTTCTTCGAGAAGTACGGCCCCAAGTCCCTGGTGCTGGCCCGCTTCGTGCCCATCGTCCGTACGTTCACGCCGATCATCGCGGGCGTCAGCGGCATGAAGTACCGCCCCTTCGTCACCTTCAACATCATCGGCGGCGTCCTGTGGGGCGCTGGTGTCACGCTGCTCGGCGCCTGGCTCGGCAAGATCGAGTTCGTCAACAAGCACATCGAGCTGATCCTGATCCTGATCGTGCTCGTCTCGGTCGTCCCGATCATCATCGAGTTCCTGCGCGCCCGCTCCCAGGCCAAGAAGAACCCGCCCCGGCAGGCGGAGGAGTCCCAGGACTTCCAGGAGCCCTTCCCGGCCCGGCCCGAGGCCGCCCGCACCCGCCCCGCCGCGCCCGTCATGGACGACGCGACCAGGCCGCTGCGCGTGCCGCCGGTCCACGGGGGCCAGGACTCGTCGTACGGGGACCGGAACCACGGCGGTCCGTACGGCAGCCAGGGCCACGGGCAGGGCTACGGGGACCAGGGCCAGGATCAGTCGTACGGGGACCAGGGCCAGGGTCGGTCGCAGTCGTACGGGAACCAGGGACAGGGGCAGCCGTACGGGAACCAGGGCCACGGCCAGGCCTACGGGAACCAGGGCCAGGGCTACGGCCGTCAGGGTGACCCGTACCCGGCCCAGCAGCAGCCCCAGCAGCAGTACCAGCCCCAGCCCCAGCAGCCGTACCAGCAGCCGTACGGCCAGGACCAGGGCTACGGCTACGACCAGCAGCAGTACGACCAGGGTTACCAGCAGGGCTACGACCAGGGCCAGGCCCACCCGCAGCAGCACCCCCAGGGTCACCCCGGGCGTCAGTACGGTGCCGAACAGCACCCCTACGGCCAGGGCCCCGCGCAGAACTGACGCACCCGCCCGGTGCTCCCGAGCCCGGTCCTCCTCGGACCGGGCCTGCTGAACCGGGCCTGCCGGGACCGGGCCTCAGAAGCCGCGTGTCCGCTTGGCGGCCCGCCGCCCGCCGGCGGAGCCGCCCGGCAGGCGCAGGAACAGCCGCGAGATCTCCGAACCCAGGTTCACGCCGATCGCGATGGCCATGGCGAGGGCCGCGGCCTTGGTGAGCGATACCAGTCCCTTGTCGACGTTGTTCTGGGCGATCGACAGCAGCCCGAAGTACGTCGCCGAACCGGGCAGCAGCGGGCCGATCGCGGCCGTCGTGTAGGGCAGCGCGGAAGCGAACCGGTAGCGCGAGAGCAGTTGCCCGAAGAGACCCACCAGGCCGGCGGCGACGGCCGTGGAGGCCACCGGGGAGAGCCCTCCCGCATAGTGCATCGCCCCGTACACCGACCAGGCCACGCCTCCGTTGAGGGTCACGGCGAGGACGGTGGAACGTTCCTGCTGGAGCAGGACCGCGAAGGTGAGCGACAGCAGCATGGACGCGGCGATCTGGATCAGGGGCCGCTCGGAGAGGCTCAGCGCCGCGTCCGGGTTGAGCTGCGTGCCCAGCTTCACGCCGAAATAGAGCACCAGCAGGACGCCGGAGACGATCCCCACGAAGAAGTACATGACTTCGAGCAGCCGCGCGGACGCGGTGATGTAGAAGCCGGTCAGCCCGTCCTGCACCCCCGCGACGAGCGCCCGCCCCGGCAGCAGCGCGAAGAGCCCACCGGTGATCACCGCGGAGGCGTTCACATCGACGTGCGCCAGCGTGAGCGCGACTCCTATCGCGGCCGGCGGCATCGCGGCCACCGTGAACTGGTAGAACTCCGGCAGCCCGCGCCCCGCGCACAGCCAGGCGAGCCGGTCGCCCAGCATCGCGCCGAGCGCGGCGGCGACGAACACGATCGCGTCACCACCGACGAGCACGGAGGCCGCGCCGGCCAGCAGCCCTCCGGAGGCCGTCAGCACCCAGCCGGGGTACGGGTGCCGGTTGCGCCGCATCTCCGCGAGCCGCCTGTAGGCCTCTTCCAGGGGGATCGCGGTCTCGGTGTCGCTCAGGTCGTCGACGAGCCGGTAGACGGCCGCCAGGCGCGTGTAGTCGGTGCCCCGGCGGCGCACCGTCCGTGACGCCGTCACCGGGTCGTCCACCAGGGACGGCTGGTGCGAGATCGACAGCAGGGTGAAGGTGACGTTCGGCTCGCAGCGGTCGAGCCCGTAGGAGCGGCAGACGGCGAACATCGCCGTCTCCACGTCCTCGGCACCCTCGCCGCCCGCGAGGAGCAGCTCGCCGATGCGCAGGGTCAGGTCCAGGACGCGCGGGACGGCGGGCCCCGACTCGTCCTCCTTGTGCACGGGCTCGGGCGCGGGCCGCTCGGTCACCGGCATGCGGAGCATCGTGCGCATGCGGTCCTGCCACGGCGCGTCCTTGGTCAGGCTGACCAGGGGGACGCCGGTCGCCGGTGTGAAGGCGGGAGGCGCGTCCCGGGCACTGTAGGTGCGCGGAGTGCTGAACGCCGAGCCCCCGTGCTCCGGCCCGGCGGGATGCGGTGCGTCGAGGCCCTGGGGGAGCGCGAACTCCGAGGTCGTCGACGATTCCTCGTCGGCCGCCGTCGGGCCCGGCGGCGCCACACCCGTGGGCGGGCTGAAAGCACTCCTCGCCTCGTCCGAGTGCGGCTTGCGGTCTTCCGCTTCCGGGTCCGCCACCAACTCCAGCCTCGCCTTTCCCGTCTGTGTCGTTCTCCTTCTTGCCTTCCGTACGCCTCAGTATGCGTACGGACACACGAACGGGCCGCGTGGCCCCAGGGGGATCACGCGGCCCGTTCGGAAGAGGGGGAGGTCAGCGACCGCCCGCAAGGAGGTCAGTGACCGCCCTGGTCCTTCAAGCGCTTGTAGGAACGCTCGATCTCGGCTTCGGCTTCCGCGCGGCCGACCCAGTCGGCGCCCTCGACGGACTTGCCCGGCTCCAGGTCCTTGTAGACCTCGAAGAAGTGCTGGATCTCCAGGCGGTCGAACTCCGACACGTGGTGGATGTCGCGCAGGTGCTCCACACGCGGGTCGTGCGCCGGGACGCACAGCAGCTTGTCGTCGCCGCCGGCCTCGTCCGTCATACGGAACATGCCGATCGCGCGGCACTGGATGAGGCAGCCCGGGAAGGTCGGCTCGTCCAGGATGACGAGGGCGTCCAGCGGGTCGCCGTCCTCGCCGAGGGTGTTCTCGACGAAGCCGTAGTCGGCCGGGTAGCTGGTCGAGGTGAAGAGTCGACGGTCCAGACGGATCCGACCGGTCTCGTGGTCCACCTCGTACTTGTTCCGTGAACCCTTCGGAATCTCGATCGTGACGTCGAACTCCACCGGTGGCTCCTCCATGATCAGCACATAGTTCTGGTGATTAAGTGTCCCTCACGCAGGTGGGTGATCGCGAAAGGGGCTGGTGGTCGTGCCAGAGCTGAGAGCTTGGCGGGCCGCGAGACCGCATGTGGTGCGGGTCGCGCGGATGGTGAAACCGCATGTGGCGCGAGTCACACGAGCCGTGCGGCCGCGTGCCGTGCGTTTGACGACGCCGCAGCTCACAGCCGTCGCGACCGCCGTCGGCCTGGCACTCGCGGCCGGGGTGGTGACCTCGGCCGGCCCCTGGGACTCCACCGGTCAGCGTACGGCCGAGCGGGACTGGGCCGCATCGCGGACGCCCGAGGGTGGCACAGATCACGCACGTACGTCCGGTACGCACCGAACGTCACCCCGGCCCGCACCCAGCGCCGCCTCCGTGCTCGCCGGACTCGGGGGCGAGGCGGGCACCACGCCCGCGGGGAAGGATCTCGCGGAGGTCCTCGACCCGCTGCTGGCCGATCCCGTCCTCGGCTCGGTGCGCACCGCCGTCGTGGTCGACGTGGCGACCGGCAAGCGGCTCTACGGCAAGGGCGCCGACCAGGTGCAGACGCCGGCCTCCACCACGAAGATCGCGACCGCCGTCGCCGCTCTCACCGCGCTGGGCCCCGACCACCGCATCCAGACGCGCACGGTCCTGGAGCCCGACACCAAGGAGGTCGTGCTCGTCGGCGGCGGAGACCCCACGCTGACCGCCCGCAAGCCCGCGGACGGCTGGGCGGACCTGGGCACCCTCGCCGAACGGACGGCCACCGTCCTGAAGGCCCGTCACATGGACCACGTGACGCTCTCCTACGACACCTCGCTGTACTCCGGCCCCGGCCTTCACCCCATCGGAGTGAACGACAACATCGCGAAGGTCACCCCTCTGATGGCCGACGAGGGCCGCCTGGACCACTCGGCCAGCGGGCCGGCCGGGCGCACCATGGACCCGGCGGCGGACGCCGCGCGGACGTTCGCGGACCTGCTGCACGACCACGGCATCACCGCCACGGCGCCCGGCCCCTCGAAGGCGACGAGCCGCTCCCAGGCCCTCGCCTCCGTGTCCTCGCCGCCGCTGTCCGCCCTGGTCGAGCGGATGCTGACCAACAGTGACAACGACATCGCCGAGGCACTGGCCCGTCAGGTCGCCCTCGCGGCCGGCGAGGAACCCAGCTTCGACGGCGACGCGAAGGCGATCCGAGCCCAGCTGAAGAAACTCGGACTCCCGCTGACCGGGGCGCAGTTCGCCGACGGCAGCGGCCTGAACCGCGCCGACAGGCTCTCCGCCGACCTGCTCGCCGCCCTGCTGGCCAAGGCCGGCGACCCGGCCCACCCCGAGCTCCGGCCGGTCCTCACCGGCCTGCCCGTCGCCGGCTTCACCGGCACCCTCAGCGCCCGGTACACCGACGCTCCGACCGCCACCGGAGTCGTCCGCGCCAAGACGGGCACCCTGACCGGGGTCAACACCCTCGCCGGCACCGTCGTCGACAAGGACGGCCGCCTGCTGGCGTTCGCCTTCCTGACCTCCGACGCCGCCAACCCCCCGAACCCCCTGGAGGCCCGGGCGGCGTTGGACCACGCGGCGACGGCACTCGTGGCGTGCGGCTGCCGGTAGCGCGCGCCGGACCGGACCCGGCCCCTTCCGGCCCCTTCCGGCCCGTGGGAACCAGGAGCACCACCAGCCCCTCGGCCGGGACGCATACGGTGTCGGACCCTCACCGCAGCCGGACCCGCTCACGTACGGTTGACGCATGACGAGCATCGGTGGTGCTGCATCTACTGGGATGGTCGACTGGAATCTCGCGGTGGCGACCGCGACCCGGCTCGTACGGCCGGGCCCGGAGGTGAGCCGCGACGAGGCCCGGGCGATCGTCGCCGAGCTGCGCCGGCACGCGAAGGCCTCGGAGGAACACGTCCGGGGCTTCACCCGCTTGGGTGCGGACGTCGTCCACGACACCCCCGTACTCGTCGTCGACCGCCCCGGCTGGGTCCGGGCGAACGTCGCCGGGTTCCGGGAGATCCTCAAGCCCCTTCTGGACAAGATGCAGGAACGACGCGGGAGCGGCACCGGCGGAGCCGTCCTCGGAGCCGTCGGAGGCAAGGTCACCGGCGTCGAACTGGGCATGCTGCTGTCGTTCCTGTCCTCGCGGGTCCTCGGGCAGTACGAGACGTTCGCGCCCGCGACCCGGGACCTGCCCGCGGGGGCGCCCACCGCCTCCGGCAGCGGCGGCGGCAGGCTCCTGCTGGTCGCCCCGAACATCGTGCACGTGGAGCGTGAACTCGACGTCCAGCCCCACGACTTCCGCCTGTGGGTGTGCCTCCACGAGGAGACGCACCGCACCCAGTTCACGGCCGTGCCCTGGCTGCGCGACCACCTGGAGGGCGAAATCCAGTCGTTCTTGGGGGAGACCGAGGTCGACCCCATGACCGTCCTGGAGCGCATCAGGGAGGCCGCGCAGTCGCTCTCCGGCTCCCGCCCCGACACCGAGGAGGACGACGGCGGACGTTCCCTCGTGGAAATCGTGCAGACGCCCGCCCAGCGCGAGATCCTCGGCCGGCTCACCGCCGTGATGTCCCTCCTGGAGGGACACGCCGACTTCGTGATGGACGGCGTCGGGCCCGCCGTGGTCCCCTCCGTCGCCGAGATCCGCGAGAAGTTCCAGCAGCGCCGCGCCAAGGGCGCCTCCCGCCTCGACGTGGCCCTGCGCAAACTGCTCGGTCTGGACGCCAAGCTCAGGCAGTACAAGGACGGCGAGCGGTTCGTACGGGCGGTCGTCGACGAGGTCGGCATGGACGGCTTCAACCGTGTGTGGACCTCTCCGAACACGCTCCCGACCAAGGCGGAGATCGCCAAACCGGCGGATTGGGTTGCGCGGGTGCACCGCAGGACGGAGTCGTGAAGCCTCCCGGAGGGTGGTGAAACGAATCCGGCCGATGGCAGGCAAACGCGCCTGCTATCACCCATCCGAGGGACCGTGGAGCACGGGTAGGCGTGCAATGCTCGGGGAACGCCCCGGCTCTGTCACCATCTACACACTCTGAGTGACAGATCCCCGGGCTAACCCCCCGAAAACTTCATGAAGGGAACCGGACATGGGTCCCCATCCTGCGGTCGCGGCGATACGCCTGGCGGTCCGCCGCGTACTCCACGACATCCTGACCGAGCAACCGCCCGCCCACGACACCCGGCGCACGCCCGCACGCGGTGCCGCGCGCCCCTGCGCGCCCGACGCGGAACGCGTCCCCGCCCCCGGAACGCGGCGCAGCGTCGCCGCTCCCGCACGCGCCCCGCACGACCAGACCCGCACGAGCGCCCGGCCCCGTCCCGGCGAGGACGTCGCCCCGGCGCCGCTCGTGCTCGTCGCCTGCTCCGGCGGCGCCGACTCCATGGCGCTCGCCTCCGCCCTCGCCTTCGAAGCCCCCAAACTCGGCATCCGCGCCGGTGGCGTCACTGTCGACCACGGTCTGCAGCCCGGCTCCGAGCTGCGCGCCGACGAAGTCGTGCTGCGCCTCACCGAGCTGGGGCTCGCCCCGGCCGAGTCGATCGCCGTCACCGTCGGCCGCGACGGAGGCCCCGAGGCCGCCGCGCGTGACGCCCGGTACGCCGCCCTGGACTCCGCCGCCGAACGCCACGGCGCCACCGCGATCCTCCTCGGCCACACCCGCGACGACCAGGCCGAGACGGTCCTGCTCGGCCTCGCCCGCGGCTCCGGCATCCGCTCCCTGTCCGGAATGGCCGCGGTCTCGGGGGCCGACGGCCGCTACCGCCGTCCCTTCCTGCACCTGGACCGGCAGACCGCCCGCAAGGCGTGCATGGTCCAGTCGCTGCCCGTCTGGGACGACCCTCACAACGCCGATCCGGCCTACACCCGCTCCCGGCTCCGCCACGAGGGTCTGCCCGCCCTCGAGAAGGCCCTGGGCAAAGGAGTCGTCGAGGCTCTCGCCCGTACGGCCCAGCTCTCCCGGGACGATGCCGACGCCCTCGACGCGTGGGCCAGCCAGGCGGAGGCGTCCGTACGCGACGCGGCCGGCCTTCTGGAGTGCGCCAAGCTCTACGCCCTGCCGCCCGCCGTACGCCGCCGGATCCTGCGCCGCGCGGCGATCGAGGCGGGTGCTCCGGCCGGTTCGCTGTTCGCCCGGCACATCGAGGAGATCGACCGGCTGATCACCGGATGGCGCGGTCAGGGGGCCATCAATCTCCCGGGCAAAGTCGTCGCCCAGCGCCAGGGTGGCAGACTGGTGATTCGGCAAGGCTGAAACCGGACCCTGCACCGGGGCCGCTCACGCGGCTCCCCGGGACCCCTTCACTCGGGTCGCGGGCGGTCCGAACGGCCGCGCGGGAGAGCCGAAGGGGACCGTCGCCGGTTACATGGCGCCCTGTAGGTGACGAGCCCAAAAAAGTGGGACGGACGACCGAAAGTGATGCGGGTGGACGCGAAAGACATGGGCACCGACCTCAAGTCGGTGCTCATCACCAAGGAAGAGATCGACGCGAAGCTGGTCGAGCTGGCCGCGAAGATCGACGCGGAGTACGCGGGCAAGGACCTGCTGATCGTCGGGGTGCTCAAGGGTGCCGTGATGGTCATGGCGGACCTCGCGCGTGCGCTGTCCACCCCCGTCACGATGGACTGGATGGCCGTGTCGTCGTACGGCGCGGGCACCCAGTCCTCCGGCGTGGTGCGGATCCTCAAGGACCTGGACACCGACATCAAGGGCAAGCACGTCCTGATCGTCGAGGACATCATCGACTCCGGGCTGACCCTGTCCTGGCTGATCTCCAACCTCGGCTCCCGCGAGCCCGCCTCGCTCAAGGTGTGCACGCTGCTGCGCAAGCCGGACGCGGCCAAGGTCGCGATCGACGTGGAGTGGGTCGGCTTCGACATCCCGAACGAGTTCGTCATCGGCTACGGCCTGGACTATGCCGAGAAGTACCGCAACCTCCCGTTCGTCGGTACGCTCGCGCCTCACGTCTACGGCGGCTGAGCCGCACTGTTCCTGAGGGCGACTCAGTCGGATCGGTCCTCGTGGGACGGATCGGGAACCCCAGCGGGTTTCGCGCCGTTGGAGCATGCGTGGACGGGATTGCCAGCAGTCCCCTGCGGCTTCGGGTGACAATGCTGGGGTACCGTCCGAAGAACAGTCTTTATCAAACTCACTATGGCAGGAGGGACGGGGCGGCTCCGCTCCGTATGGATGGACGTGAAGCGATACTTCCGTGGGCCGGTCATGTGGATCGTGCTGGCCGTCCTTGCCGTGGTCGTGTTGATGCAGGTCGTCGGTTCGTCCGGCGGCTACAAGACGGTGGACACCGGCCAGGTCGTCAAGGCGATCAATGACAACCAGGTCGAGTCGGCCAAGATCACCACCGGTGACGAGCAGGTCATCAAGGTCTCGCTGAAGGACGGCGAGAAGGTTGACGGCAGCTCGAAGATCCAGGCGAGCTACATCGGCGACCAGGGCGTGACCCTGGCCAACACACTTCAGAACAAGTACGAGAACAAGCAGATTCCGGACGGCTACACCGTTTCGCCGTCCAAGCAGAACCCCTTCGTGGGCATCCTGCTGTCCCTGCTTCCCTTCGTCCTCATCGTCGTCGTCTTCCTGTTCCTGATGAACCAGATGCAGGGCGGCGGCTCCCGGGTCATGAACTTCGGGAAGTCCAAGGCGAAGCTCATCACCAAGGACACCCCGAAGACGACGTTCTCGGACGTCGCGGGCTCGGACGAGGCCGTCGAGGAGCTCCAGGAGATCAAGGAGTTCCTCCAGGAGCCGGCGAAGTTCCAGGCCGTCGGCGCGAAGATCCCCAAGGGCGTCCTGCTCTACGGGCCTCCTGGTACGGGCAAGACGCTGCTCGCACGCGCCGTCGCGGGCGAAGCCGGCGTTCCCTTCTACTCGATCTCCGGTTCCGACTTCGTCGAGATGTTCGTCGGTGTCGGTGCCTCGCGAGTCCGTGACCTGTTCGAGCAGGCCAAGGCGAACGCCCCGGCGATCGTCTTCGTCGACGAGATCGACGCGGTCGGCCGTCACCGCGGCGCCGGCCTCGGCGGCGGTCACGACGAGCGCGAGCAGACCCTCAACCAGCTGCTCGTCGAGATGGACGGCTTCGACGTGAAGGGCGGCGTCATCCTGATCGCCGCCACGAACCGGCCCGACATCCTCGACCCGGCCCTCCTGCGCCCCGGCCGCTTCGACCGCCAGATCGCGGTCGACCGCCCGGACATGCAGGGCCGTCTGGAGATCCTCAAGGTTCACCAGAAGGGCAAGCCGGTCGCTCCGGACGTCGACCTGTCCGCGGTGTCGCGTCGGACCCCCGGCTTCACGGGCGCCGACCTGGCGAACGTGCTGAACGAGGCGGCGCTGCTCACCGCGCGCAGCAACCAGAAGCTGATCGACAACTCCATGCTGGACGAGGCGATCGACCGTGTGGTCGCGGGCCCGCAGAAGCGGACCCGGATCATGTCGGACAAGGAGAAGAAGATCACCGCGTACCACGAGGGCGGCCACGCCCTGGTCGCGGCGGCTTCCCCGAACTCCGACCCGGTCCACAAGATCACGATCCTCTCGCGAGGCCGTGCTCTCGGCTACACGATGGTCCTGCCGGACGAGGACAGGTACTCCACGACGCGCAACGAGATGCTGGACCAGCTCGCGTACATGCTGGGCGGCCGCGCGGCCGAGGAGCTCGTCTTCCACGACCCGACCACCGGTGCCGCGAACGACATCGAGAAGGCCACGGCCACCGCTCGTTCGATGGTCACGCAGTACGGCATGACCGAGCGTCTCGGCGCGATCAAGTTCGGCGGCGACAACACCGAGCCCTTCCTGGGCCGGGAGATGTCGCACCCGCGCGACTACTCGGAAGAGGTCGCCGCGCTCGTCGACGAAGAGGTCAAGAAGCTCATCGAGAACGCGCACAACGAGGCCTGGGAAATCCTGGTCGAGAACCGCGACGTCCTCGACGCGCTGGTGCTCCAGCTGCTGGAGAAGGAGACGCTGAGCAAGGAGCAGATCGCCGAGGTCTTCGCTCCCATCGTGAAGCGCCCGGCCCGCCCCGCGTGGACCGGCTCCTCCCGTCGTACCCCGTCCACCCGCCCGCCGGTGCTCTCCCCCAAGGAGCTGTCGCTGACGAACGGGGCGAACGGATCGACGGCGGCCATCGCCACCGCCACGGAGTCCGTCCCGGTCACGGAGACGGCCCCGGAGGACCGCACCGACAGCTGAGTCCGCTCGGCTCCGGGCGCCTCAGCAGGCCCGGAATGGATGCCGCGCCCCCCAGGTTCTAGCCTGGGGGGCGCGGCATTTTCGTGTGCCCGCACCTTTTGGACGCGTCGAGGCACGCGCAGGATGCACAGGAACGAGGACCAGATGACCGACCCCGTGACGCTGGACGGCGAGGGCGTGATCGGCGAGTTCGACGAGAAGCGCGCCGAGAACGCCGTACGGGAGCTTCTGATCGCGGTCGGCGAGGACCCGGACCGCGAGGGCCTGCGAGAGACACCCGGACGGGTCGCGCGGGCGTACAAGGAGATATTCGCGGGCCTGTGGCAGGAGCCGGAGGACGTGCTGACGACGACGTTCGACCTGGGCCACGACGAGATGGTCCTGGTGAAGGACATCGAGGTCTTCAGCACGTGTGAACATCACCTGGTCCCGTTCCGGGGTGTCGCGCACGTCGGCTACATCCCGGCGACCAGCGGCAAGATCACCGGCCTGTCCAAGCTGGCCCGCCTCGTCGACGTCTACGCCCGGCGCCCCCAGGTGCAGGAGCGGCTGACGACACAGATCGCCGACTCCCTGATGGAGATCCTGGAGCCGCGCGGTGTGATCGTGGTCATCGAGTGCGAGCACATGTGCATGTCCATGCGCGGCATCCGCAAGCCCGGTGCGAAGACCATCACGTCGGCGGTGCGCGGACAGCTGCGGGACGCCGCGACCCGCAACGAGGCGATGAGCCTGATCATGGCCCGCTAAGGGCCGCCCCAGGCAGACTCCGGCCCGCGCCGGGCGATCCACCGAACCGATCCGGACGACACCCGCGGGGACTTCGCGCCCGGTGCCGGACTACGTCACCGGGGCCGTCCCGTCGCGGTGCTGGTCGTCGTCCTCCGGGAGCCTGCAGACGCGTTCCAGGAAGAAGGCGGCCGCTATCACGCCGATTCCGGCGAGGACGGAGAGGCCGGCGTAGATGGCCTGGTCGCGGCGGGCGGGGTCCTCCAGCCATCCCAGGAGGAAGACGCCGGTGCCGCCGTACATGCCCGCCACCAGGGCGGCCACCAGGGCGCTCGCCTGACCGAAGACGACCGCGCGGGCGGCCATCAGCGGATCGACGCCCTTGGCGCCGGGGCGGCGCTCGCGCTGGGCCTTGAGGCGGGCGCGCAGCGACAGGGCCGTGGCGAGGAGGACGATCGCGATCAGGGCGAGGACGATGGGGGCGGCCAGCGGGACCCGGGGAAGTGTGCCCACCGCGTTCCACAGGCGGGCGCCCGCCCAGGACAGCACTCCGGCCACCACGAACACGGCAGCCAGTGTCCTGATCCGCAGCTGTTTCACGTTGCCCCTTCGGTAGCCCGCGTGCGGCCGGGCCCGTGTCGGGGCCGGCCAGTGGTCGTCTTGACCTTAACGACTACTCGGGCAGCCGGAGTTCCAGGTCGGCGCGGGCCGTGACACCGTCCCGGGTGATGGTGTCGAGGAGCCGGGCGACGGCGCCGTGGCCGGCGAGCTGTGCCTCGGGATCCACGTCGTGCCAGGGGGCGAGGACGAAGGCTCTCTCGTGGGCGCGGGGGTGAGGGAGGGTCAGCACCGGGTCGTCGGAGACGACATCGGCGTACGCCACGATGTCCACGTCGATCGTGCGCGGGCCCCAGCGCTCGTCCCGTACGCGGTGGAAGGCCTCCTCGACCGCGTGGGCCCGCTCCAGGAGCGAGGACGGCGGGAGGGTGGTCCTGAGCACCACGACCGCGTTCAAGTACGAGGGCTGGCTGCCCGGTTCGACGCCCCACGGCTCGGTCTCGTAGACGGGGGAGACCGCTTTGACCCGGACGCCCGGGGTGTCCTCCAGGGCGTCGACGGCTCCCTGGAGGTTCTCCAGGCGGTTGCCCAGGTTCGAGCCGAGGGAGATCACCGCGCGCTTGGGGTTGCTCAGGGTCGTGTCGGCGGCGTCGACCTGCTCGACCACGGAGGCGGGCACCGGCTGGACGGTCGGGTCGCTCTGACCCTCGGTGAAGGACGTGGTCATACTCGGCTCCGGATGATCGTGACGGTCACGTCGTCGAAGGGGACCGTGATGGGCGCGTCCGGTTTGTGGACG
The DNA here is from genome assembly GCF_036226925.1 of Streptomyces sp. NBC_00659. Classification (NCBI taxonomy): domain Bacteria; kingdom Bacillati; phylum Actinomycetota; class Actinomycetes; order Kitasatosporales; family Streptomycetaceae; genus Streptomyces; species Streptomyces sp. NBC_00659. The sequence goes on from NZ_CP109031.1 coordinate 5,354,575, forward strand.
CAGACCTCGACCTCCTGGACCCCGTCGTGCTTGAGACACGTCTGGGCGATGCGCTCGGCGAGCGTCTCGATGAGATCGACCGGCTCCCCCTCGACCACGGCGACGACCTCTTCCGCCACGATGCCGTAGTGCACGGTCTTCGCCAGGTCGTCGTCGGCCGCGGCCGGGCGGGTGTCCAGGCCCAGCGTCAGGTCCACGATGAAGGTCTGGCCCTCCTCGCGCTCCTTCTGGAAGACGCCGTGGTGCCCGCGGGCCTTGAGGCCGCGCAGCGCGACACGATCCACGCGAATCACTCCTGCAATTGTCGGGGAAGGCCGTCGTACGCCGAATGCGGTCGGCACACCGGCCTCGAACGAATCTACCTGCGGGCACTGACAACGCTCGCCCGCGAGGACGGCGCCCCGGTGAAGGCCATAAGCCTTCACCGGGCGTTTCCCCCGGGGAACGCTGCGGCTCACGGGCTGGTAGCCGCCCCTACCCCGGACCGGAGATTCCAATCACCTATTGGTCTCCCCGGGCCGCATACCCACTCAACCGGCGGTGTCCTCGTCTTCTTCCTCGTCGGACTCGGCCAGCACGGGGGAGGCGTGGTGGGACCAGAGTTTCCAGCCCTCGGGGGTACGGCGGAACACGTTCGTGGCGACGACCAGCTGACCGACGAGCGGGCCGAGCTCTTCCCCCTCGTCGGGCGCGGGACCGCCGCTGAGGATGTTCTCGGTGCAGGTCACCAGGGCCGTGTCGCCGGACACGGAGACGCGCACGTCGGTGAGGAAGAACTGGATGTACTCCGTGTTCGCCATGATCAGCGCGTACGAGCGGAGCACCTCGCCGCGGCCGTTGAGGACGGGCCAGCCGGGGTGGACGCAGGACACGACCGCGCCCTCGCCCTCGAAGTCGTCGTCGGAGGTGTCCAGCGGGGCCAGCCACAGCGAGGTCAGTTCCTCGAAGTCACCCCGTTCCATCGCCTCGTAGTACGCCGTGTTGGCGAGTTCGACCTGCTCGATGTCGGTACGGGGTGTGCTCACCGGGCGCCCTCGACGGCCGGACCGCCGGCGGCGTCGGATGCCCCGCCGGTGCGGGCTCCCTCGACGGCGCGGGCGACCCGTACGGCGTCGGCGGTGGCCCGTACCTCGTGCACGCGGACCGCCCAGGCGCCCTGCCGGGCGGCGATCGCCGAGACGGCGGCGGTGGCGGCGTCGCGCTCGCGCGCGGGAGGCGGGGCGCCCTCGGGGCCGGCCAGGACGCGGCCGAGGAAACGCTTGCGGGAGGCGGCGACCAGCAGGGGGTGCCCGAGGCCGCGCAGGCGGTCGAGGTGGGCCAGGAGGGCCAGGTCGTGCTCGGGGTCCTTGGAGAAGCCGAGCCCGGGGTCGACGACGACGCGGTCGGGGGCGATGCCGCCCTCCAGGACGGCCTCCACGCGCGCGCGGAGTTCGTCGAGGACCTCGGAGACGACGTCCTCGTACGTCCCCTGGACGTTGCCACCCGCCAGGAGTCCGCGCCAGTGCATGACCACGAAGGGGGCGCCCGCGGCCGCCACGGCCGGGATCATCGCGGGGTCGGCGAGGCCGCCGCTGACGTCGTTGACGAGGGCGGCGCCCGCGGCGAGCGACCGCTCGGCGACGGAGGCGCGCATCGTGTCCACGGAGACGGTGACGCCCTCGGAGGCGAGGCCGCGGACGACGGGGATGACGCGCTTGAGCTCCTCGGCCTCGTCGACACGGGTGGCTCCGGGGCGGGTGGACTCGCCGCCCACGTCCACGAGGTCGGCACCCTCGGCGACCAGGCCGAGGCCGTGCTTGACCGCGGCCGTCGTGTCGAACCAGCGGCCGCCGTCGGAGAAGGAATCGGGGGTGACGTTCACGACCCCCATGACCGCGCAGCGGTCCCACGTCGGCAGTCCCGCGACTCGCCCGCGCCCGCGCTCAATACTCATACGTCCAGCCTAGGCCTCTTACGGGAGGCCTCATCGCCCCTTGACGGGCCCCGTGGCCTCCTCCGGTCCCGGGGGGCGGGACCGGCGGAGCCCGCCTGGCTACGCCGCCCTGATCCCTCGTTCCGTCGCCGCGTGGGCGCAGGGACGCGGGGCCGGTGCCCGGCGGCGCAGGATCCGGGGCAGGGCGAGGTTCACGAAGCCCTCGGCCTGCATGGCGGCGAGGCCGATGCGGGGGAGGTCGCGGGAGGCGGCGTAGACCACGAAGCGCGGCTCCCAGCGCGGGCGGAACTTGGCGTTGAACTTGTACAGCGACTCGATCTGGAACCAGCGGGACAGGAACACGAGCAGTCCGCGCCAGGCGCGCAGCACCGGCCCCGCGCCGATCTTCTCGCCGCGCGCGAGCGCCGAGCGGAACATCGCGAAGTTGAGCGAGATCTTGTCGATGCCGAGGCGGGGTGACGCCTGGAGCGCCGCCACGATGAGGAGTTCGTTCATACCGGGGTCGGCGGCGCGGTCGCGGCGCATGAGGTCGAGCGACACGCCGTCCGTGCCCCACGGGACGAAGTGCAGGACGGCCTTCAGATCGCCGTACGGGCCGGGCGGATCGTCGGCCTTGTGCGCCGTGGCGATCAGACAGTCGCCGTCCGACGGGTCACCGATCCGGCCGAGCGCCATGGAGAAACCTCGCTCGGTGTCGGTGCCGCGCCAGTCCTCCGCCGCGCGCCGTATCCGCTCCAGTTCGCCTTCGCCGAGGTCACGGATGCGCCGTACCCGGGTCTCGTAACCGGCGCGCTCGATGCGCTTGACCATCTGGCGCACGTTTCGCATCGCGCGCCCGGACAGGGAGAAATCCGCGACGTCCACCACCGCCTCGTCGCCGAGTTCGAGGGCGTCGAGGCCGGTTTCGCGGGTCCACACCTCGCCGCCGGTCTCGGAGCAGCCCATGACGGCGGGTGTCCAGGAGTGCGCCCTGGCCTCGTCCATGAAGCGCTCGATCGCGCCGGGCCAGGCCTCCACGTCGCCGATGGGGTCGCCGCTGGCGAGCATCACCCCGGAGACGACCCGGTAGGTGACCGCCGCCTTGCCGCTGGGCGAGAAGACGACCGCCTTGTCGCGGCGGAGCGCGAAGTGGCCGAGGGAGTCGCGGCCGCCGTGCCGGTCCAGGAGTCCGCGCAGCCGGGCCTCGTCGTCCTCCGTGAGGCGGGCGGCGGGGTGTTCGGGCCGGAAGGCGAAGTAGACGGTGGTGACGGCGGTGAGCCAGCCGAGCGCGCCGAGGGAGAAGGCGACGGTCCAGGACGTGGGTCCCGCGTAGTCGACGGGGCCCTCGAAGCCGACCAGGCCGTACAGGACGTGACTGATGCGGTCGGCCAGGCTCGGGTCGCCGATCATGCGGTCCTCGTGGACGCTGACGATGACGAGTCCGAGGACGAGGGAACCGGCGCCCATGAGAACGAAGTTGGCGAGCGCGCGCCAGCGGCTGCGTGGATCGGGCAGCGCCGCGAACTCGTCGCGGTGGCGCAGCAGCGGGGCGAGCAGCGCGGCCGAGATGACGACGCCGATCACCGAGTGGCGGTACGCGAACTGCGCGGCGGCACCCGCGGGCAGCAGCAGGACCGCGGCGCGCCATGCCCGGCGCTTGCGGCGCCGCAGCCCGTGGGCGAGCAGCAGCAGGAGCACGCCGGCGCTGAGCGACAGCGCCGCGGCGAAGGGCCCGAACGAGCCGGGCAGCACCTCGGCCAGGGCGTGCATACGGCTGTGACGGAAGCGCGGGAAGACGCCCGCAGCGATGTCCAGGAGCCCTACGAGGGTGCAGGCCCTGGCGATCAGGGCGGGGACGGCCTCCGGGCTCGGACCGCGCAGTACGCGCCGCGTCCGGCCTGTGCGGCCTGGAACCCCACCCGACAATTCCCCATCTATCCTGACAGACATCGCATCCCGTGGTTCCGCGAGAGACCGTGAATCCGGCGCCATTCCGGCATCCGGCGACATTGCGCCCTCTAGGACGGTGTCTTGGGGAGACAGGTTCACTCCCTTCAGGAAAGCCGGTTCAAAAGGCAAGGAAAGTCCAGGGCAAGCGCTCGCCAATGGGTGGGACGGCCGGGACGGAAAGCGCAGGCGGAACAGCTCATGGGTCTCACGAGCAACAAGGTGCTGGTACTGGTGATCCTGCTCGCGGTGCTGCTCTTCGTCGGCACGGTGTGGTGGTGGCCGCGGCTCGCCAGGCGTACCTGGCGGTCCGTCAGCGGGCGTGTCGGGCTGCTGCTGGCGACCCAGGTGATGCTGTTCGCGTCGATCGGGCTGTCGGCCAACCAGGCGTTCGGGTTCTACGCCAGCTGGGCGGATCTTCTCGGCCGGGAGAGAGGCGAGGGCGTGGTCGTCGACCACAACGGCGCGAGCGGTCCGGGCGGCGGCCCCCTCCAGGTCGTGGACACCGAGCAGATGACCGTCTCGGGCGGTGCCCGGCCGCGGAGCGGCGGCCAGATCCAGAAGATCGACATCGTCGGCCGTACGACCCGGATCGCCACACCGGCGTACGTGTATCTGCCGCCGGAGTACTTCCAGCCGCGGTACCGGACCCGTACGTTCCCGGCGGTGACCGTGCTGACGGGCTATCCCGGCACGGCCCGGGCACTCATCAAGGCCCTGCATTTCCCGCAGACGGAGAATCGTTTGGTCAGGAGCGGCAGGAGTCAGCCGATGATCCTGGTGATGCTGCGGCCGACCGTCGCTCCGCCGCGGGACACCGAGTGCGTGGACATCCCCGGCGGCCCGCAGACGGAGTCCTTCTTCGCCAAGGACCTCCCCGACGCCGTGTCGGCCCATTACCGGGTGGGCGCAAAGCCCCGGAGCTGGGGCATCATCGGCGATTCGACGGGCGGGTACTGCGCGCTCAAACTCGCCGTCCACCACCCCGGGACGTATGCCGCCGGCGTCGGCCTGTCGCCGTACTACAAGGCGCCGATCGACCGCACGACGGGCGACCTCTTCCGGGGCGACAAGGCCTTGCGCGACAGCGCCGATCTGCGCTGGTACCTGAGGAACAAGCCCGCCCCGGACACCTCGCTCCTCGTCACCAGCAGCAAGGTGGGCGAATCCAACTACAGAGCCACGCTCGACTTCATAGACCTCGTGAAATCGAAGAAGCCCACCAGGATCTCGTCGATCATCCTCGACAGCGGTGGCCACAACTTCAACACCTGGCGGCGGGAGATTCCGGGTGCCCTCCAGTGGCTCAGCGGACGCCTGAGCGACCGCTGACGCGTGCCGCGCGGGGGTCGAGCGGGGGTCGAGCGGCCCGGACGCCGCGCGGTCCCGGGCGGTCCGTGGGGTGCCCCGCCGGGCCGCGTCGGGCCCCGCGGACGAATTGGGATGTCCGGTACGGAGAAAGGCGCTCCCCGGGGGAATGCCGCGCCCGAAGATGACGATTCGGGAACCGTTCGGAGGCGGCGGAATTGATCGGGGAGCCGGTGCGATCGGGGGCGTGACGGGCTTTGTGGGACAAGCGGTGTGCCCTGTAGGCGCTTGGTACAGGACAAAGCCTCCGGGGAGACTGTGTTTTTACCGTGCGGGGCACCAAGATTCGCCTACGCGCGGTAAGTTTCTGGCCATGCCACGTGGACGCCACCGCCATTCCCCGCCCTTGCACAGGGTGCTGCCTTCTTCGGCGATCGCCGGCGTGTCGCTCGTCTGCGCCATAGGACCCTGGCTGTTCACGGATGCGTTCGCGCTCCGTGTCCTGGCCGCGGGTGCGGCGGCGACGGCGGTCGTCAGCGCGGTCGTCCTGCGCCAATGGGACAGCGCCGCGGGCAAACGCGTCGCGGACCTCACGCGCGCGCGTGCGAGCGACGAGTGGCGTTATGAGGAACGCGTCGCCGAGCTGGAGACGGATCTCGAGGAGTCGCGCGAACTGCGCGCCAAGCTGGAGCAGAAGCTGCGCGCCAAGCGCACCGAGCTGGCCGGCCTGCGCAACGAGCACGCGGCCCTGCTGCGGCGGTACGCCACGGCCGAGACGGAGCGGGCCACCGCCCTGGAGGGGCGCCGGCAGCTCGCCATAGAGGCTTCGGTACCGGCCCGTGCCCTGCCGGCAGCGCGGACGGCCCCGGACGAGGTCGAGACCGAGGATCTCTCCGGCACGCCGGAAGCCCACGACACGGACTCCACGGACTCCTCCGGAGCTCCGGACGCGCCCGAGACGGGCGAGACGGGCGAGACGTCCGGAGGACCGGACGCGTCCGAGGGACCGGCGAAGTCCGAGGCGTCCGGAGAGACCGCACAGCCCGAGGGTCCCCGGGACGGGGTGTCCGCGTCCGTAAGCGGGTCGGATGCCATCGAGGCCTTCATGGCGCCGGACGAGGACACGGTCGCGCCGGACGCGGAGGACGACGAGGACGCGAGGGCGGAAGCCGGGACCGGGACCGACGAGTCCTCCGAGGTCTTCTCCCCGGCCGGGTCGTCGCTCTTCCTGCGGGCCGGAGCGGCGTTGAGCCGTAGTGCAGGCGACGGCCGGGAGGCGGAGGGCGCCGAGGCCCGGACGGCTTCGACGTCCGTGGCCCTCGCGCTGCCGGACGCGGACCCCGGCACCGACTCGGTCCAGGTCCCCGACGCCCGCTCGTCGACGGCCAGGTCCCTCAACGACGTGCCCGCGCCGGGCGGGTCCGCGCTGGACGCGGCCGTCAGGAGGGACACGGCGGCCAAGCAGCGCGCGGCGATGCGGAAGGGCGCGGCCGCCACGAAGGAACTGGTCGCGACCAGGGACCCGGCGGCCGAGCGGGACGCGGTCACGCACGGCGAGGCCGCCCCGCACAGAGCTCCGGCCACCGAGACGGGTCCGTCCGCGGATTCCGTCGCGGAGGCGGGTGGGGCGCAGGGGAAGCCCGAGGCGGCCCGCGAGCACCAGCGCGCGGCCGCCGAGGCAGAGTCTCCGACCGCCGTCGCACCCGAGACGTCCCGCCGGGCCGTGACGGCACCGCCGGCGCGGGCGGCGCTTCCGCCCGCCAAGTCGGCCCAGCGCTCGGGGCACTTCACCGTGCCGACCGCGGTGGCCGTCGTCCCGCACACCGCGCCCGTGCGGCGCCCCTCGGTCGAGGGAGGGTTCGACTTCTTCGGTACGCAGGCGGAGCAGTCCGACGCCGCCGCGATGGAGGCCGTGCAGAACGAGGACCTCGCCGACGTGGTCGGCCAGGAGGCGCTCGCCGTGCACCAGGCCGAGTCCGGGTCCAAGCCCGCGGGCGAGGCCACGGACGGTGCCGACCGCCAGGTCATCGACCTGACCGAGCACGACGAGACCGAGCACATCGACATGACCGGGCTGCGGAGCGCGGCTTCCTGAGCCGCACGCTCCCGCCGGGCAGGCGTGACGAAATGAGGGCAGTGGCGCGACGCCACTGCCCTCACCCGTTCCCGCTCCCTCACCCGTTCCCGCTCCCTCACCCGTTCCCGCTCCCTCACCCGTTCCCGCTCCCTCACCCGTTCCCGCTCCCCCGGTGAAGGCCCGCGTCACCCGGCCCGTCCCCACCGGACGTCAACGGCACCTGTACCGACCCCGCCCCGGCGGCCCTCAGGCCATCCACCGGTCCGGCCGGGCTTCCCGCCGTCCCGTGCGGGACCGGTCCGCCTGTGCCTGGAGGAGCTCCGCCGCCTCGGCGGCATCCCGCAGCCGCGCGGTCACCGTCCTGCCGGCACCGGCGTCGATGTGGACGTCGGCGAGCCCCTTGAAGCGCTCCCAGGGCCCCTGGGTCAGCCGGACGCTCTGCGCCTTGGCGTGCGGGACGAGGAAGAGGCGGCGCCGCAACAGCCCGCGGCGCGCGGCGAACACGGTGCCGGTGACGGCGAGTCCGTACCCGCGCCACCAGAACGGCACGCACCAGCCGGCCCGCCGCGGCGGCCGGTCCAGTGACGCGGGAACGGTCACACCGGGCAGCACGGCGGCGATCACGGCCTCGGCGACCTCGCGCGGAGCGACGGGCACGAGGACCGAGTTCGAGGACCCGGCCACGTCCAGCTCGACCCGCACCCATCTGCCGCGCCACAGCAGGGGTTCGACGATCCGTACGGTCTGCACGCGTCCGGGCGGCACCGTTTCGTGCGTCCGGTCCAGGAGCCCGTGATCGATGCGCAGGCCGTCGGGCGACTCGCCCACCGTCCAGTCGTACTCACCGACGAACCGCCCGACGCTGCTCGCGCCCGCCGCGCCGAGCAGGGGCAGTCCGGTCGCGAGGACCGTCCAGGCGCTGTGCGTGGCGAACCACAGCAGCGTGGGCACGACGAGCGCGGCGACCAGGGAGGCCCAGGTGGCACCGGTGAGCAGCAGGGAGGCGGCCAGGACGCCGGGCGGGACGTGCAGGAGCTGCCGGACCGGTGCCTCGCCGACCTCGTGGGCGGACTCGGGCGCGAACCCGGCCGCCCGGGCGAGGAGTTCGGCACGCAGCTTGCGGGCGTCGCCCTCGCCCAGATAGGCCAGCTCGTCCTTCTTGTCGGTCCCGACGACATCGAGCTTCAGTTTGGCGACGCCCGCGACGCGGGCCAGCAGCGGCTGGGTGATGTCGACGGCCTGGAGCCGTTCGAGCCGGATGTGGGCGGTGCGGCGGAACAACAGGCCGGTGCGGATGCGCAGTTCGGTGTCGGTCACCGCGAAATGCGTGAACCACCAGCTCATGAAGCCGTAGAGGGCGGCGCCCGGAACGATCACGGCGAACCCCAGGAGCAGCACGGTCGTCGTGAGCCGGGCGAGCTGTTCCTGTGCCTGGCCCGGGTCGTGGACGGCCCAGCCCGCGAGGACGGCCACCGGCGCCCAGGCTCGCCGGAACGGGGTCACGGGGTGCAACCGCCGCTCGGACAGCGGTTTCAGGGGCTTCTCCTCCGGTACGGGACCCTGGTCGTCCGGCACGGCCGTCGCGCCGGGGAGGGCGCCGGGCGCGGGCGCGGCGGACGGGTGCCCCGAGGAGTCCGGGGAGGCCGTGCTCACAGGCCCGCCGATCGTGCCTCGCCCAGTTCGGTCAGCCGGTCGCGCAGCCGCTCGGCCTCGGCCGGGTCGAGACCCGGGATGCGCGCGTCGGTGGCCGCGGCGGCCGTGTGCAGCTGCACGCCGGCCAGCCCGAAGTGGCGTTCCAGGGGCCCGGAGGTCACCTCGACGAGCTGCATGCGCCCGTACGGCACCACGGTCTCCTCACGCCACAGCACCCCCCGGCTGATCAGCAGGTCGTCCGCGCGTTCCGCGTACCGCCAGGAGCTCCAGTTGCGCCCCAGCATGCGCCAGCCCCAGGCGGCGAGGGCGGGCGGCAGCAGGGCGAAGGCCGCCCAGCCCGGACCGGCGAACAGAGCGAGGAGCAGGCCGACGGCGACCGTCAGGAGTCCCAGCCACACCACCAGCAGCAGTCGTCGCATGCGCAGCAGCCCCGGAGGCAGTCCGGTCCAGACCGGCTCCCCCGGCGCGCTCTTCTCGGTCCGCGCGCTCCCCGTTTCCATGGAGCAAGCGTACGTACGAGAGACTGTGGCCATGACTCCCACGACGGAGACCATGGTCGGCATCGGCGGCGCTGCCGAGAGCACCGACATGGTGCTCAACATCGGCCCCCAGCACCCCTCGACCCATGGCGTGCTGCGCCTGCGGCTCGTACTCGACGGTGAGCGGATCCAGCACGCGGAGCCGGTCATCGGCTATATGCACCGCGGCGCCGAGAAGCTCTTCGAGGCGCGCGACTACCGCCAGATCATCATGCTCGCCAACCGCCACGACTGGCTGTCGGCCTTCTCGAACGAGCTGGGCGTCGTCCTCGCCGTGGAGCGGATGCTCGGCATGGAGGTCCCCCCGCGCGCGGTGTGGATGCGCACGCTGCTCGCGGAACTCAACCGGGTCCTCAACCACCTGATGTTCCTCGGCTCCTATCCCCTGGAGCTGGGCGGGATCACCCCGATCTTCTACGCCTTCACGGAGCGCGAGGAGCTCCAGCACGTCATGGAGGAGATCTCCGGCGGGCGCATGCACTACATGTTCAACCGCGTCGGCGGTCTCAAGGAGGACCTTCCGGCCGGATGGGCCACCCGCGCGCGTGCCTGCGTCGCCGCGCTGCGCACGCGGATGGACGTGTACGACGACCTGGTGCTCGGCAACGAGATCTTCCGGGGGCGTACGCGCGATGTGGGCGTCCTCTCGCCGGAGGCCGTGCACGCGTACGGCGTGAGCGGTCCCATCGCGCGGGCCTCCGGCGTCGACTTCGACCTGCGCCGCGACGAGCCCTACCTCGCGTACGGGGAGCTCCAGGACACCCTGAAGGTCGTCACGCGCGAGGAGGGCGACTGCCTGGCCCGCTTCGAGTGCCTCCTGGAGCAGACGCACAACTCCCTGGACCTCGCGGACGCCTGTCTCGACCGGCTGGCCGAGCTCGCGCCCGGCCCGGTCAACCAGCGTCTGCCGAAGGTCCTGAAGGCACCCGAGGGACACACGTACGCCTGGACCGAGAACCCCCTCGGCATCAACGGCTACTACCTCGTCAGCAAGGGCGAGAAGACCCCGTACCGGCTGAAGCTGCGCTCCGCCTCCTTCAACAACATCCAGGCGCTCACCGAACTGCTCCCCGGGACGCTGGTCGCCGACATGGTGGCGATCCTGGGGTCACTGTTCTTCGTGGTCGGGGACATCGACAAGTAGGGCGTCGCGCAGGACGGCGTCGGGGGAGTCGGGGAACCGGTCGGGGAAGCCGACGGGCTGGAGCAGCCAGCCGAAGTCGCCCAGCCCGCCCGGCGCGGTGAGTTCCGCCGCCTGCCCGGCACCCGCGAGGGCGCGCACATAGGCGGCCGGGTCCGTCGTCGCCAGGGCGAGCGGGGGGCGGGCGCCGCTCACGCCCAGCGCGCGCAGCGCCGCGCGCTGGGTCACCACGCGGCCCCCGGGCAGCGCGCACGCGTCGAGTGCCACATGCGCGGTGATGTCGCACGAGCCGTCCGGCACCGGCGCCGTCTCGCGTCCCTCCCGGAAGCCGGTGAGTGTCCCGAAGGGCGGCCGCCCGCCCGCGACGTGCGCGTAGTCGACGGCGACGGCGAGGCCCCGGTCGAGCGTGGCCACGGCGGAGGCCCAGGCGAGGTCCCGGGGGAGCCCGATCTCGGCACGGGCCCCCTCGACGGGCGCCAGGGGCGCTTCGGGAGAGCCGTCCGCCCCCGGTGTTCGGTGTGCTTCCTGTGCGGGTTCGGGGTCCGCCCGCGCTCCCGGCGCGGGCCGGTCGCCGGCCGGCGGCCACCACCAGTTCCGCAGCCACCGGGCGTCCTCCCCGGTGACGGGCTCCCCGAGACGTTCGGTTCCGTCGCCGCGGACGAGGACCCGCCGCGGCACCCGGTCCGGGCCGGCCTCGGCGACGTCCACGGGCACGTTGTCCAGCCACTCGTTGGCGAACAGCAGCCCGGTGATCCCGGTCGGCGGCTCGGTGAGCCACGAGATCCGCCGGTCGAGGCCGGCAGGCCTCTCCGCCCGCTCGACGGCGTACCCGCGTACACGGCCGGCCACGTCGGCGGGGAGAGCGGCGAGGACCCCGGTCACCAGCTCGCCGCGGCCGGCGGCCATGTCGACGAACGCCAGCGGATCCGGGTGGCCGAGGGCCGCGTCGAGGCGGCACAGCAGGCGCGCCACGGCCCCCGCGAACAGCGGGGAGGCGTGCACCGAGGTCCGGAAATGCCCGGCCGGTCCCTCGGTCCGGCGATAGAAGCCCCCCGGGCCGTACAGCGCCGTTTCCGTCGCCTCGCGCCACCCACGCCACTCACCCGCCGCCGCACGTTCCACGGGGTCAGGCTAAGGGCTGTCCCGCTGGCCGGGCCGGGCCGGGCCGTCCGGTCCGGATCGGTGCGGAAGGCACCTTTTGGGCGTTCCGGAGCGAGGGGCATCCACCTTGGGGAGTACGAGGGGCGGCCCCGGATCGGTCCTCCGGTTGACCCGGGCACACCGCGCGCCTCCCTACTCTGGGTTACGTGCAGCGCCTCTATGACCTTCTCCGCAGGTACCCGACATGGGTCGACAGCTTCTGGGCCGTCGCCCTCCTCGGGATCTCCTGGGTGAGCATCAGCAATGTCAACGGCGCCGCGACGGGTCCGTCGTCGGCCGCCACGGCGCTCCCGATCGCCGTCGTGCTGAGCGCGGTCGTCGCGCTGCGCCGCCGCATGCCGGAGAAGATGCTGGTCCTGGCCGTGGCGGCGGGCCTGGCACAACTGGTCCTGGACGTCCCGTCGGCGCCCGAGGACTTCGCGATGCTGGTGATCATCTACACGGTCGCTGCGGACGGTGCCCGCTGGGCCTCCCGGCTCGCGCTGATCGGCGGCCTGTGCGCGGGCACGCTCGCGCAGCTCCGCTGGCCCACCGAGGCCAGCGGGCCGGGCGGTGTCTTCATAGCGATCTTCCAGACCGTTCCGTTCGCGCTCGCCTGGGTGCTTGGCGACTCGATCCGCACCCGCCGCGCCTACCTCGCGCAGCTGGAGGAGCGGGCCGCCCGTCTGGAGAAGGAGCGCGAGGCGCAGTCCAAGGTCGCGGTCGCCGCCGAGCGCGCCCGGATCGCGCGCGAGCTGCACGACGTCGTCGCGCACAACGTCTCGGTGATGGTGGTCCAGGCCGACGGCGCCGCGTACGTCATGGACACGGCCCCCGACCAGGCCAGGAAGGCGCTGGAGACCATCTCGGGGACCGGCAGGCAGGCTCTCGCCGAGATGCGCCGGCTGCTCGGAGTGCTGCGCACCGGCGAGCACCAGGAGGGCGGCGAGTACGTGCCGCAGCCCGACGTCGAGCAGCTCGACGACCTCATCGAGCAGTGCCGCACCTCGGGCCTGCCGGTCGACTTCAAGGTGGAGGGCACCCCGCGCCCGCTGCCCAGCGGTGTGGAGCTCACGGCGTACCGCATCGTCCAGGAGGCGCTGACCAACACCCGCAAGCACGGAGGCCCGAACGCGGGCGCCAGCGTCCGTCTGGTGTACTTCGACGACGGCCTCGGCCTGCTCGTCGAGGACGACGGCAAGGGCGCCCCCCACGAGCTGTACGAGGAGGGCGGCGCCGACGGGCAGGGTCACGGCCTGATCGGCATGCGGGAGCGTGTCGGCATGGTCGGCGGCACCCTGGACGCGGGGCCGCGGCCCGGCGGGGGGTTCCGCATCAGCGCCCTGCTGCCCCTCAAAGCGGCCCACTGACACCTGTACACACCGGTCCCGACGACCGGCCCCGACGAAGTGAAAGGCCCCCGATGGCGATCCGCGTGATGCTCGTCGACGACCAGGTGCTGCTGCGCACCGGCTTCCGGATGGTGCTCGATGCCCAGCCGGACATGGAGGTCGTGGCCGAGGCGGGCGACGGCGTCGAGGCCCTGCAGGTACTGGGCGCCACCGAGGTCGACGTGGTCCTGATGGACGTACGCATGCCGAAGCTGGACGGCGTGGAGACCACCCGCCGCATCTGCTCGGACCCGAACCCGCCGAAGGTCCTGATCCTCACCACCTTCGACCTCGACGAGTACGCGTTCTCCGGACTGAAGGCGGGTGCCTCCGGCTTCATGCTCAAGGACGTGCCCCCGGGAGAGCTGCTCGCCGCCATCCGTTCCGTGCACAGCGGCGACGCCGTGGTCGCGCCGTCCACCACCCGGCGCCTGCTCGACCGGTTCGCGCCGCTGCTGCCCAACGCCGGCAAGGAGCCCCGGCACAAGGGTCTGGAGCGGCTCACCGAGCGCGAGCGCGAGGTCATGATCCTGGTCGCGCAGGGCCTGTCCAACGGGGAGATCGCGGCCCGCCTCGTCCTCTCGGAGGCCACCGTGAAGACCCACGTCGGGCGCATCCTCACCAAGCTCGGCCTGCGTGACCGGGTCCAGGTGGTCGTCCTCGCCTACGAGACGGGGCTCGTCCGGGCGGGCGGGCTCGGCTGACGCCCGAAGGCACACCCCGCGGCCGGTGCCGTACGAGCGGCGGCCGGGGCGGGGCACGGTTTCCCGGTGGAGCCGGTCTTCGCGTGACCGGGACGTGACCGGCGCGCACTAGGGTCGGCGCATGCTCCTGTGGATCAACGGGCCCTTCGGGGGCGGCAAGACACAGACCGCACACGAGATCCAGCGCAGGCTGCCGGGCAGCGTCATCTGCGATCCGGAACACGCCGGTTTCGGCCTGCGCCGCATGCTTCCGCCCGAACTCCGCGGCGATTTCCAGGACTTGGTGTCCTGGCGGCAGGGTGTGGTCGAGGTGCTCGACCTCGCGCTCCGCGAACGGGACGGCGCGGTCATCGCCCCCATGACGGTCACGAACCCCGTGCACTTCGCGGAGACGGTCGGGCGGCTGCGTGAACTGGGCCACGACGTACGGCACTTCACGCTGCTGGCCGAGCGCGAGACCGTCCTTCGGCGGCTGCGCGAACGCGGCTTCGGGCGCTTGGTCGCCCGCGTCGCCGGGAAGGACGCCCCCCTGCGGCGCGAGAGCTGGGCCGTGGGGCAGCTGGACCACTGTCTGGAGCGGCTGCGCGAGCCGGAGTTCGCCGAGCATCTGTGGACCGACGAGACGACCGTCGCCAGGACCGCCGACCGGATAGCGGTCCTCGCGGGGCTGACGCTCACGCCGAACCGGGACGGGGTGCTGCGCGGGCGCCTGCGGCGGGCACGCACGAGCCTGCGCCACATCCGCCTCGACTGATCCCGCCCAGGGCTTCTGCCCGAGCCGCCCCCGGGCTTTCGCCCGAGCCGCCCCAGGGCTTCTGCCCGAGCCGCCCCCGGGCTTTCGCCACCACGACGCGCCCGCAGTCGGGATCCGGCGCGAGGGGCCGTGCCGGTACGTCACATGCCCGTCGCCACCGACGGTCACATCTTGTCCAACGGCGACGGGCGGATGTACCGGCGCGGCCCCGACCCACCCCCCCGTCCGACCCACCCCCGTCCGAGCCGCTCCCGGGCTCTCGCCCGGGCCGGCCGCACACCCTCAGCGCAGGATCCCCTCCAGGAAATCGCTGCCCAGGCGGGCCACCACGCCGACGTCGAGCTGGTGCAGCACATAGCGGCCGCGGCGCCGCGTGGTGATCAGGCCCGCCTTCTTGAGCACGCCCAGATGCCGGGATATCTCCGGCGCGGTCATCCCGTGCACCTGGGCGAGCTCGCCGGTGGTGTACGCGCTGCGTGCCAGATGACGGCAGATGCGCATCCGGACCGGGTGGGACAGGGCGGTCATCCGCAGCGTGAGCTGCTCGACGGAGGGCGGGGCGGAGAGCTCGGGGGAACTGACGGGGTAGTGCAGCACCGGCTGCCACCGATAGCGGTGCAGCACCATGAGGTGCGGACGGCCGAGGCTGGTGGGGACCAGCAGCAGACCGCCGTCCGCCGTGACCACCGTGCTCCCCTCGGTCAGCTTGTCGACGGTGATGATCCGCGCCGTCTCGTCCAGGGACAGGGCGGAGGAGACGGAGGCCAGCGCCTCGGGCAGGCCCTTGTGCCGGAGCAGATCCGTCTTGTGACGGGCCTCCGCTGCCAGCGGGTGGCGCAGCCGGGACCAGGTCTCGGCGAAGAAGGCCTCGTCGCAGTCCTCCAGGAACTGCCGCAGCCAGGCCCGCACCCCCGGAGGGTCCACCAGCAGCCGCTCGGTGAACCGCGTCTGCTGCGGCCCGCGCGAGGCGGCCAGATCGACGGCACGCCGCTGCACCTCGGGATCGGAGAGGGCGTGCGGCCCCTCGGAGCTGTACGCGAGCGCGCAGGTGAACTCCAGGGCCGCGTCCACGAACTGCTCGTCGGTGAGCTTGTCCAGCAGGTCCAGGTCCTCGGCGAGCGTCGCGCCCGGCACCGAGGCCCCGCCCGGGATGCCCGCGCACGGCAGGAACAGGTCCGAGAACGTCGTGCGCCACAGGAAGTCCGCCTCGCACATCCGGTCCGCGAGATGGGGATCGAGCCCGGCGGTCACCCCCGTCGCCCAGCCCTGGAGCCCGGGGTGGTGCCCCGGCTCCGCCAGCGCGTGCAGCGCCATCCCCAGCTCGGCCAGCGGCGACGGCACGACGGCGACCCGCTCCGGCCGCAGGCCGCGGATGTCGATGTGCACGCTCATGTCCCCATGGTGCACCTCGCCACCGACAGCGGCCGCCGCCGATTGACGACGGCCGTCAATCGAGGCGACAGCCGCTGTGATCAGGCGCAGCCTGGGACGACCGGGGCAGTTCGCGCGGGGCTTCGGATCCCATCCCTCGTTCCCGAGAGGCGATCGGTCATGAGCATCACCCAGCAGTACCTCCTGGACAGCTACCGGGCCTCGCAGCACGGGGAGGCCGCTCCACCGGCACCCGGCAGCCACGACCGGGAGGTCGCGCGGGAGCTGCGCGACTACCGGCGGTTCCGGGCCGTCGTGGCCGGACATCCGGCCCACGGCAGGCTGCGCGGGGCCCTGAGCCGGTGGCTGCACGGCCGGCACCGGTGGCCGGCCCGCCGATAGCCGCGCCGCCGGGCCTTCCCGGACCCCGCGCCGTGCGGGCCCGCGTCCTACGAGGTGATCCGGTCCGGCAGCCGTTCCACGAACGCGCGGACCGCCGCCTTCACGTCGTCCGCCGTCCACTCCAGACCCGGTCCGGCCACCGTGACCTCGGTGTACGCGAGTCCCGGGCCGCCCCGGTTCCAGCCCTGGGCGAACAGGCCCGTCCCTGTCTCCTCGACCTGCCGCAGCGCCGCGTCCCCGAGGACATCCGGTTCGTACGGCAGCCAGACCTGGAACTGGTGGGTGTGCGGCTCCTCCGGGTGGACCCGGGCCCAGGGGACCCCGGCCTCGGTGAAGCCCTCGCGCAGCGCG
Organism: Streptomyces sp. NBC_00659; assembly: GCF_036226925.1. Classification (NCBI taxonomy): domain Bacteria; kingdom Bacillati; phylum Actinomycetota; class Actinomycetes; order Kitasatosporales; family Streptomycetaceae; genus Streptomyces; species Streptomyces sp. NBC_00659. Next base: position 5,371,265 of record NZ_CP109031.1, read on the forward strand.
CCGGCCACCACGCGCGCGTGGGCGACGTACTCCGGCAGCCGGGGCAGCTCCCGCTCCAGGCCGATCAGCGCCGACAGGACGGTCGGGAACTGCTGGATGATCATGCCTCCGTACCGGTGCCGCCAGGTCTTCGCCTCGTCCACGAGCGTCTTCGGCCCCGCGACGGCGGCACCGCCGAAACCGCCGAGCGACTTGTAGAACGAGACGTACACGCTGTCCGCGAGGCCGGCGATCTCCTCCAGGGGGCGGCCGAAGTGCGGGGTGCACTCCCACAGCCGGGCCCCGTCGATGTGGACGACCGCGTCACGCTCCCGGGCCGCCTCCACGACCTCGGTGAGCTCCTCCCAGGCCGGCAGGACGAACCCGGCGTCGCGGAGCGGCAGCTCCAGCAGCAGCGCGCCGAACGGCTCGGGGAAGTCCCGCACCTCCTGGGCGGTCGGCATCCGGGGCTCGTTCGTCAGACGGACCGGGCGCAGGCCGCTGACCCGGCTGAACGCCTGCCGTTCATGGACTTCGGGGTGATTGAGCCCGTGCAGGGCCACGGTCGCGTCGCCGGTCCTGCCCGCCCAGCAGCGCAGGACGACCTGCTGCGCCATGGTCCCGGTCGGGAAGAACACCGCCGCCTCCGTGCCCAGCAGCGCGGCGACCCGCTCCTCCAGGGTCTCGACGAGGCCGTCGCCGTACATGTCGACCCGCTCGTCCAGGTCGCACACGTCGCCGGCGCCCTCGTTCAGCCAGGCCAGGCGCTCGCGGAGCGACAACTGGTAGCCGGGCCGCCACAGCACCCGCCCGGCCGCCTTCCAGGCGACCACGCGCCGCTCGAACCGCTCCTCGGGAGACAGCCCCGCCGTCCCCTCCCCGCCCCGCTCCGCGGGCTCCGTACCGACCCGCTCCGCGGGTTCCCCACCGCTTCGTGCCGCCGTATCGCTCATCCCAGGATCATGTCCCGGGCGGGCCCGGCCGGTCACCCCGAATTCCACACGCCGGTGACCTGTGGATATCCCGTTCACCCGGCCAGGGCCCTCCCTGCGTTCCGGCGCGCGGAAACCCACAGCCTGTGGACGGCCGGACTCCCGTCGGACCAATCGCGTTAACATGACGAGAAATCGTCCGGTACCCCGAGCGGACTGGAACGGAAGGCCGCCGTCGCGTGAGTACGTATCCCCAGCCAGAGCCCAAGGACCGCCCCGCGCGGCTGACCGTCGGCGTCGTCGGCGCCGGCCGTGTCGGACCCGCGCTCGCCGCCGCGCTCCAGCTCGCCGGACACCGCCCGGTGGCCGTCTCCGGCGTCTCCGACGCCTCCAGGCGGCGTGCCGCGCAGCTCCTGCCCGACGTTCCGCTGGTGTCCCCGGCCGAGGTCCTGGAGCGCGCCGACCTCGTGCTGCTGACGGTCCCCGACGACGCGCTCCCCGGGCTCGTCGAAGGACTCGCCGAGACGGGCGCCTTCCGGCCCGGACAGCTCCTGGTGCACACCTCCGGACGGTACGGCGCACGCGTGCTCGACCCGGCCCTCAGGGCGGGCGCGCTGCCGCTCGCCCTGCACCCCGCGATGACGTTCACGGGCACCGCCGTGGACGTCCAGCGGCTCGCCGGATGCTCCTTCGGGGTCACCGCCCCCGAGCAGCTCCGGCTGGCCGCCGAGGCCCTCGTGATCGAGATGGGCGGCGAGCCCGAGTGGATCGCCGAGGAGTCCCGGCCGCTCTACCACGCGGCCCTCGCGCTCGGCGCCAACCACCTGGTGACCCTGGTCGCCGAGTCGATGGAGCTGCTGCGCACCGCCGGTGTCGAGGCCCCCGACCGGATGCTCGGCCCGCTCCTCGGCGCCGCTCTGGACAACGCGCTCAGGTCGGGCGACGCGGCCCTGACCGGACCCGTCGCGCGCGGGGACGCGGGCACGGTCGCCGCGCACGTCGCCGAACTGCGCCGGCACGCCCCGGGGACCGTCGCCGGCTATCTGGCGATGGCCCGCGCGACCGCCGACCGCGCGCTCGCCCACGGACTGCTCAAGCCGGAACTCGCCGAGGACCTCCTGGGGGTACTCGCCGCCGGGACGGACGCGACCCAGGGGACCGAGGGAGACACCCGATGACCACCGCCCTGCTGCGCACCGCCGACGAACTGTCCGCGCGGGCCCGTACCGGCCGCAGAGCCGTCGTGATGACCATGGGCGCCCTCCACGAGGGCCACGCCACCTTGATCCGCACCGCCCGCGAGATCGCGGGAGACGCGGGCGAGGTGGTCGTCACCGTCTTCGTCAACCCTCTCCAGTTCGGGCAGGGCGAGGACCTCGACCGCTACCCGCGCACCCTCGACGCCGACCTGAAGATCGCCGAAGAGGCGGGCGCCGACGTCGTGTTCGCCCCCTCCGTCGACGAGGTCTACCCCGGTGGCGAGCCCCGGGTCCGGATCTCCGCGGGACCGATGGGCGAGCGCCTGGAAGGCTCCGTGCGGCCCGGCCACTTCGACGGCATGCTCACCGTCGTCGCCAAGCTGCTGCACCTGACCCGGCCCGACGTGGCCCTGTTCGGCCAGAAGGACGCCCAGCAGCTCGCCCTGATCCGGCGCATGGCACGCGACCTGAACTTCGGCGTGGAGATCACCGGCGTCCCCACCGTGCGCGAGGAGGACGGACTCGCCCTCTCCAGCCGCAACCGCTACCTCTCGGCCGAGGAGCGGCGTACCGCGCTCGCCCTCTCCCAGGCCCTGTTCGCGGGCCGTGACCGGCACGCCGCTCAGGAGGCGCTGCGCGCGCGGGCCCTGGAGGTACCCGCCACGCGCGAGCGTGCCGAGGCTCTCAGCGCCCTGGGCGAGTCCCGGGCCGCGGCCGACGCGCACGCCGTCGCCAAGGCCGTCCCCGGCTGGCCCGGCGGGGTCCGCTCGGCCGCCCGGCTGGTCCTCGACGAGGCGGCCCGCCTGCGGCCGCCGCTGGCCCTGGACTATCTCGCACTCGTCGACCCCGACGACTTCACCGAGATCCCGGACGACTTCACCGGCGAGGCGGTCCTCGCCGTCGCCGCCCGGGTCGGCACGACCCGCTTGATCGACAACATTCCCCTCACCTTCGGAGCCGCCTCGTGACCGGCAAAGGCACAGGTTCAGACACCGCCAACGGCACCGGCATACGCCTGCACGCGCCCGCCCCGGGCTGGGCCCTGACCGCGGACGTCGTCGTCGTCGGCTCCGGCGTCGCCGGGCTCACCGCCGCGCTGCGCTGCGAGGCCGCGGGGCTGCGGACCGTCGTCGTCACCAAGGCCCGCCTGGACGACGGCTCCACGCGCTGGGCGCAGGGCGGCATAGCCGCCGCCCTCGGCGAGGGCGACACCCCCGAACAGCACCTCGACGACACCTTGGTCGCGGGCGCGGGCCTGTGCGACGAGGAGGCCGTGCGCATCCTCGTCACCGAGGGCCCGGACGCCGTCCGCCGGCTCATCGCGACCGGCGCCCACTTCGACGAGTCCTCCGAGGGCAGCCTCGAACTCACCCGTGAGGGCGGCCACCACCGCCGCCGCATCGCGCACGCCGGCGGCGACGCGACGGGCGCCGAGATCTCCCGGGCCCTCGTCGAGGCGGTCCGCGCGCGCGGCCTGCGCACGGTCGAGAACGCGCTCGTCCTGGACCTCCTCACGGACGCCGAGGGCCGCACCGCGGGCGTGACCCTGCACGTCATGGGAGAGGGCCAGCACGACGGTGTGGGCGCCGTCCACGCCCCCGCCGTCGTCCTCGCGACCGGCGGCATGGGCCAGGTCTACTCCGCGACCACCAACCCGTCCGTCTCCACGGGCGACGGCGTGGCCCTCGCCCTGCGCGCGGGCGCCGAGGTCTCCGACCTCGAATTCGTCCAGTTCCACCCGACCGTGCTCTTCCTCGGAGCCGACGCGGAGGGCCAGCAGCCGCTGGTCTCCGAGGCGGTACGGGGCGAGGGCGCCCACCTGGTCGACGCGGACGGCGTGCGCTTCATGGTCGGCCAGCACGAGCTGGCCGAACTGGCCCCCCGGGACATCGTCGCCAAGGGCATCACGCGCCGCATGCTGGAGCAGGACGCCGAGCACATGTTCCTCGACGCCCGGCACTTCGGCGCCACCATGTGGGAGCACCGCTTCCCCACGATCCTCGCCGCCTGCCGCGCCAACGGCATCGACCCGGTGACCGAGCCCGTCCCGGTCGCCCCGGCCGCCCACTACGCCTCCGGCGGCGTCCGCACCGACGCCCGGGGCCGCACCACGGTCCCCGGTCTGTACGCGTGCGGAGAGGTCGCCTGCACGGGCGTCCACGGCGCCAACCGGCTCGCCTCCAACTCCCTGCTGGAAGGCCTCGTCTACGCCGAGCGGATCGCCGCCGACATCGCGGCGAGCCACGCCGAGGACGGTCTGCACGCGCGCGTGCCCCAGCCGGTCCCGCACCCCGAGACGCCCGCGCACCCGCTGCTCGCCCCCGAGACCCGCTTCGCGATCCAGCGGATCATGACGGGCGGCGCCGGTGTGCTGCGCTCCGCCGAGTCCCTCGCGACCGCGGCCGAGCAGCTCCAGCGGCTGCACACCGACGCTCGGGACGCCCTCGACGAGGACGGCAAGACCTCCGAGCCCGGCGTCGACACCTGGGAGGCCACCAACCTGCTGTGCGTGGCCCGTGTCCTGGTCGCCGCCGCCCTGCTGCGCGAGGAGACCCGGGGCTGCCACTGGCGGGAGGACCACGCCGACCGCGACGACGAACAGTGGCGCCGCCACATCGTCGTACGGCTGAATCCCGACCGGACGCTCGCCGTCGGCACCACCGATACCGCAGACTTCCCCCCTACATCCCGGCAGCCCCACCCGGCGCCCCCGTCCCGTCCCCAGGAGCAGTGACCGAAGTGAGCACCCACGACCTTCCCCTCGCCGAGAGCGGCGGCTGCGGCGACGGCTGCGGCTGCGGCGCAGACATGGACGAGGCGTACATGGAGTGCGGTCTCGATCCCGCTCTGGCCCAGCTCCTCGCCGACGCAGGCCTCGACCCCCTGGAGGTCGAGGACATCGCGAACGTGGCGATCCAGGAGGACCTCGACCACGGCGTGGACGTGACCACGGTCGCGACCATCCCCGAGGACGCCGTCTCCACCGCGGACTTCACCGCCCGCGACGCGGGCGTCGTCGCGGGCCTGCGCGTCGCCGAGGCCGTCCTGTCCGTGGTCTGCACGGACGAGTTCGAGGTCGAGCGGCACGTCGAGGACGGCGACAGCGTCGAGGCCGGCCAGAAGCTGCTGAGCGTCACCACGCGCACCCGCGACCTGCTGACGGCCGAACGCAGCGCCCTCAACCTCCTGTGCCGCCTGTCCGGCATCGCGACCGCCACGCGCGCGTGGGCGGAGGCCCTGGAGGGCACCGAGGCGAGGGTGCGGGACACCCGCAAGACCACGCCGGGCCTGCGCTCCCTGGAGAAGTTCGCGGTGCGCTGCGGCGGAGGCGTCAACCACCGCATGTCGCTGTCCGACGCGGCACTGGTCAAGGACAACCACGTGGTCGCCGCCGGCGGCGTGGCCGAGGCCTTCAAGGCCGTACGGGAGATGTTCCCTGAGGTCCCCGTCGAGGTCGAGGTCGACACCCTGCACCAGCTCCGCGACGTCGTGGACGCGGGCGCCGACCTGATCCTGCTGGACAACTTCACCCCGGTCGAGTGCGAGGAGGCGGTCGCCCTCGTCGCGGGCCGTGCCCTGCTGGAGGCGTCCGGCCGGCTCACCCTCGCCAACGCCGGGGCCTACGCGAAGACGGGCGTCGACTTCCTCGCGGTGGGCGCGCTCACGCACTCCTCCCCGATCCTCGACATCGGCCTCGACCTGCGAGCGGCGGAGTAACCCCGGCCATGCTGCTGACCATCGACGTAGGCAACACCCACACGGTCCTCGGCCTCTTCGACGGGGAGGAGATCGTCGAGCACTGGCGCATCTCCACCGACTCGCGCCGTACCGCCGACGAACTCGCCGTGCTGCTCCAGGGCCTCATGGGCATGCACCCGCTGCTCGGCGAGGAGCTCGGCGACGGCATCGACGGCATCGCGATCTGCGCGACCGTGCCGTCCGTGCTGCACGAGCTGCGCGAGGTGACGCGGCGCTACTACGGCGATGTCCCCGCCGTCCTCGTCGAACCCGGAGTCAAGACGGGCGTGCCGATCCTCACGGACAACCCCAAGGAGGTCGGCGCCGACCGGATCATCAACGCCGTGGCGGCCGTCGAGCTGTACGGGGGACCGGCGATCGTCGTCGACTTCGGCACCGCGACCACCTTCGACGCGGTCAGCGCGCGGGGCGAGTACGTCGGCGGTGTCATCGCCCCCGGCATCGAGATCTCCGTCGAGGCGCTCGGCGTCAAGGGCGCGCAGCTGCGGAAGATCGAGGTGGCCCGGCCGCGTGCGGTGATCGGCAAGAACACCGTCGAGGCGATGCAGTCCGGCATCATCTACGGGTTCGCCGGTCAGGTCGACGGCGTCGTGAACCGGATGGCGCGCGAGCTCGCCGACGACCCCGAGGAGGTCACCGTCATCGCCACCGGCGGACTGGCTCCGATGGTCCTCGGCGAGTCCTCGGTGATCGACGAGCACGAGCCGTGGCTCACGCTGATCGGGCTGCGTCTGGTGTACGAGCGGAACGTCTCGCGCATGTGAACTCCGCCCGCGTGACGCGGGCAGCCGGTACCGAAGGGGCCCCGCGTTCGCGGGGCCCCTTCGGCCTTCCTTCCGGGGCGGGGTGGCGGCCGGCTTCCCTTCCGGAGGGGTGGCGGCCGGGCGCCCTTCCGGAATCCGGGGCGCACTTCCGCTCTCGTCGAGACAGGACGCGCCACATTTCTTCCGCTATGCGGATTTTGTCTGATTAGCACGTATCGTCGCCCCATGCCCACGCCCTACGGATCCCACGGCGGCATGGCGTTCGGCACGGAGGAACTGCGTGTCCTCCGTCGTGCCCTCGCCCTCGCCCTGCACCCCAGCCCCGTCTCGGCCGAGGACGTCCAGGACTGCCTCCGCCTCGCCGAGTCCCTCGACGAGGTGGCCCACGAGGGGGCCAGGCTCCGGGCCTTCCTGCTGGCCGACCTCGCCCGCTACCGGGCCGCCCTGCCGGGCACCATCACCGGCTACCTCCCCCTCCTGGAGGAGGCCCTCGCCTCCGGATACCGGCCGGACCCCGACGACCTCGCCGCGCTCCGCGCACTGCGCGGCAACCCCGCCGCCGCGGCTCTCCTGGAGCGCTGCCGGGTCCTCGCCGAGCAGGACGTGCGGACCCGGCTCTCGGGCCGCGCGCTCGCCTCGGTCCCCCCGTCCCGCACCCGTCTGCTGGCCCTGCCCGGCGGCCGCGCCGCCGAGGAGCCCGACAGGAGGCCCGAGCCGGAACCGGGGCCCCGGCCGCCTGCCGGGTCGCCACGCCCGGACCGGCCCATCCCCACCCCGGGCGAGGTCTTCCCGCCGCGGCGCAAGCCCGGCCCGCCCCCGGCCGACCCGCCGCAGCAGCTCGCGGCGGGCTAGCTACTCTGGGGGCATGGACTATGTCTCCGCGCTCGTGCCCCCGGTAGTGATGGCCGTGTTCTTCATCGGGCTCATCGTGACGATCGTGAAGAGTCAGGGCGGGGCCAACAAGGCCAAGGAGGACGGGGTCGTCGACGCCGCCCTCGCGCGCGTGGAGGCCGCCCAGCAGGCCTCGGCCCGCAAGGACGCCGGGGCCTGAGCCCCGCGCGGTTCCGAGCGGTTCCGGGCGAGCCCTCTTCGGCGTACGCCCGCCCCGTGTCCGGCCGCGCTGTCACCGGCGTACGACTCGGACGTTTCCTACGTCCTTCGAGTCGTACGCCCTTTTTGTTGGCCATCTCCCACTATTGTTCTGAACTGTGCCTCGCCCATTGGGAGAACTCGAAGACGCGGTCATGACGCGGGTGTGGAAGTGGAACCGCCCGGTGACCGTTCGGGAAGTCCTGGAAGACCTTCAACAGGAACGGTCCATCGCCTACACCACGGTGATGACCGTTTTGGACAATCTCCATCAGAAGGGCTGGGTCCGCCGGGAGGCGGAAGGCCGGGCCTATCGATATGAGGCGGTCTCCACACGGGCCGCGTACTCGGCGGCGCTGATGAACGACGCCTGGTCGCAGAGCGACAACCCCGCGGCCGCTCTCGTCGCCTTCTTCGGGATGATGAGCGAGGAACAGCGGGTGGCCCTCAGGGATGCCGTGCACATGGTGCAAGGGCCGGAACCGCAAGCTCCCGAAGCGACCGAAAGGCCACCGGCGCCCGGGCCCTCCGGGGAGAACCCCGCCGCTGACGGGGACGCCTCCGGGCGATAGCGTCCGCTCATGTCAGCAGAGCATCCCGCGGAGGTTCCGGCAGGGCTTCCGGCGGAGCATCCCGAAGTCACCGCAAAAGCCGTCACCGTCCGGCGGGCCAGGACCAGCGATGTCGCGGCCGTACGAGGACTCCTCGACGCGAACGTGCGCCGCCGTATCCTGCTCGACAAAGCCACCGTCACCCTTTACGAGGACATCCAGGAGTTCTGGGTCGCGGAACGCGACGACAACGCCGAGGTGGTCGGCTGTGGCGCCCTGCACGTGATGTGGGAAGACCTCGCGGAAGTCCGCACTCTCGCGGTGAACCCCACGGTCAAGGGCCTGGGCGTCGGTCATCAGTTGCTGGAGAAGTTGCTCCAGACCGCCCGCTGGCTCGGTGTTCGACGGGTTTTCTGTCTGACCTTCGAAGTCGGCTTCTTCGCGAAGCACGGCTTCGTGGAGATCGGTGAGACGCCCGTCGACACCGATGTGTACGCCGAGCTCCTGCGTTCCTATGACGAGGGCGTCGCGGAGTTCCTCGGTCTCGAACGAGTGAAACCGAACACCTTGGGCAACAGCCGGATGCTTCTGCATCTGTGATCGCGACCGGCTATTCCGGCGGAGAGCGCTGCCCGCGTTCCCTATGTCCGAAACGCGCACGTTTCCGGGCGGGCGGAGTCCAGTGAGTCTCTGCCAGGGGTTTGTGTTTTTCCGGCAAAAGCGGTTTGCTTTCCGACGTACTGCAGTACTGCATATAACAAGGGACGGCGAAACGGCGGATGCCGCGGGGCCCTCCTTGCCCTGAAGTTATCGATGAAAGGAAATCCGGTGGCACAGAAGGTTCAGGTCCTTCTTGTCGACGACCTCGACGGTGGCGAGGCGGACGAGACCGTGACGTTCGCGTTGGACGGCAAGACGTACGAAATCGATCTCACGACCGCCAATGCGGACAAGCTCCGTGGCCTTCTCGACGCGTACGTGAAGGGTGGCCGTCGTACCGGAGGCCGTGCTTCGGGCGGACGAGGAAAGGCCCGCGTCGCTTCCGGTGGCAGCCAGGACACCGCGCAGGTCCGTGCCTGGGCGAAGGAGAACGGCCTGGAGGTCAACGACCGCGGCCGTGTTCCCGCGTCCATTCGCGAGGCCTACGAGAAGGCCAACGGCTGAGCGGGCGCCCGCCGCAGCCTCACGCGGTGGCACTGTGTCGCCATCGTCTGCACCAGTCGTACGAGATCGGGGGCGCCCCCAACGCCCCCGCCGACGGTCCCGCCGCCCAGCGCCGACAGCGTCGGCAACGCCGACTCCACCGCGAGGCCGGGCATCGGGGGCCGCAGCCAGCGGGCGGCCCCTCGTGGGCCTCTCCGCGTTTCCGGACCGGCCGGCCGCCGGTCGCCGGGACGGGCTCGCGGACCGTCTTCGGGCCGGCCTTCGGGCCGGGCCCCGAACCCGGCCGACGGGGCGAGGGGACCCGGCGACGCCGGAGCCCCGGGATCCGGCGCCACCGCGACGCCGGGATCCGGCGGCGGGGGAGCCTCGATGCTTCCGCCCGCGCCGATCGCCGTGAGATCCAGCGCGAGAGTTCCCCACTCCAGCCAGTCGAGCAGCCCCGGCAGCTCCTCCGCGCTCCCCGCGGCCACCAGCAGCCGCATCCGCTCCCCGTGCAGGGCCACCGGGGAAGCCGGTCCCAGATGCCGCAGGGCGGGGAATCCCGCCTCCGCCGGCACCTCCAGGACGTCGAAGCGCAGCCCCGTGACCAGCCGTACCGGCAATCCGGGCACTGTCGCCCAGTCCAGTTCGTTCTCGTACCACTGACGTACCGGATCGACCGGATCACCCGGATCGGACGGCCGACGGGGGACAAGGACGGTGGGAACCATGCAAGGAGCAACCGCCAAAAGACCCCCGGAGTTACGCTGGGTGTTTCCGTGAGCGCGCAGAGTGCCGGGAAAAGGGGCGTGCGGGAGCGTTCCGCCGGGCATGGATGTTCGCCCGTAGCGGAGGGAACCGGTGCGCGCGGCATGGACTGTCAGTGAGCACGGGTAAGACATGCCTAGTGGGAGAGGCGACACGCAGGGCTCGGGCATCTCACGTTCGCCATCGGCGTACAGCGGGAGAGGGTATCTGCCTGGCCTGCGGGAACATCGTCTCGCACCATCAGGTTGGAGCAGATGTCGGCGTTCGGGGTCAGGAGGCCAAGGACGGTGTCGGCAGTTGGAATGAGCGGTCCCCGCTTGCGGGACTAAGCTGCGGAAGGACAGGGAGGGGAGCGTCCCCTTACTGCCTGACCGCTCTGAGGAGCGATTAACGATGTTCGAGAGGTTCACCGACCGCGCGCGGCGGGTTGTCGTCCTGGCTCAGGAAGAAGCCCGGATGCTCAACCACAACTACATCGGCACCGAGCACATCCTCCTGGGCCTGATCCACGAGGGTGAGGGTGTCGCCGCTAAGGCCCTGGAGAGCCTCGGGATTTCGCTCGAGGCGGTCCGCCAGCAGGTGGAGGAGATCATCGGGCAGGGTCAGCAGGCCCCCTCCGGTCACATCCCCTTCACCCCCCGTGCCAAGAAGGTCCTGGAGCTGTCGCTCCGCGAGGCCCTTCAGCTGGGCCACAACTACATCGGCACGGAGCACATCCTGCTCGGCCTGATCCGCGAGGGCGAGGGCGTCGCCGCCCAGGTCCTGGTCAAGCTGGGCGCAGACCTCAACCGGGTGCGGCAGCAGGTGATCCAGCTGCTCTCCGGCTACCAGGGCAAGGAGACCGCCGGCGCCAGTGGCGGTCCTGCCGAGGGCACTCCCTCCACGTCCCTGGTCCTCGACCAGTTCGGCCGGAACCTCACCCAGGCCGCTCGTGAGTCCAAGCTCGACCCGGTCATCGGGCGCGAGAAGGAGATCGAGCGGGTCATGCAGGTGCTGTCCCGCCGTACGAAGAACAACCCGGTGCTGATCGGTGAGCCCGGCGTCGGCAAGACCGCCGTCGTCGAGGGCCTCGCCCAGGCCATCGTCAAGGGCGAGGTGCCCGAGACCCTCAAGGACAAGCACCTCTACACCCTCGACCTCGGCGCGCTGGTCGCCGGCTCCCGCTACCGCGGTGACTTCGAGGAGCGCCTGAAGAAGGTCCTCAAGGAGATCCGCACCCGCGGCGACATCATCCTGTTCATCGACGAGCTGCACACGCTGGTCGGTGCGGGTGCCGCCGAGGGCGCCATCGACGCCGCTTCGATCCTGAAGCCGATGCTGGCCCGCGGTGAGCTCCAGACCATCGGTGCCACCACGCTGGACGAGTACCGCAAGCACCTCGAGAAGGACGCGGCCCTCGAGCGCCGCTTCCAGCCGATCCAGGTGGCGGAGCCTTCCCTCCCCCACACGATCGAGATCCTCAAGGGTCTGCGCGACCGGTACGAGGCCCACCACCGTGTGTCCATCACGGACGAGGCCCTGGTGCAGGCGGCGACGCTCGCCGACCGGTACATCTCGGACCGCTTCCTGCCCGACAAGGCGATCGACCTGATCGACGAGGCCGGCTCCCGGATGCGCATCCGCCGGATGACCGCGCCGCCGGACCTCCGCGAGTTCGACGAGAAGATCGCGGGCGTGCGCCGCGACAAGGAGTCGGCCATCGACTCCCAGGACTTCGAGAAGGCGGCCTCTCTCCGCGACAAGGAGAAGCAGCTGCTGGCGGCGAAGGCCAAGCGCGAGAAGGAGTGGAAGGCCGGCGACATGGACGTCGTGGCCGAGGTCGACGGCGAGCTCATCGCCGAGGTCCTGGCCACCGCCACCGGCATCCCGGTCTTCAAGCTGACCGAGGAGGAGTCCTCGCGTCTGCTGCGCATGGAGGACGAGCTCCACAAGCGGGTCATCGGCCAGAAGGACGCCATCAAGGCGCTCTCGCAGGCGATCCGCCGTACGCGAGCGGGTCTGAAGGACCCGAAGCGTCCCGGTGGTTCCTTCATCTTCGCCGGCCCCTCGGGTGTCGGTAAGACGGAGCTGTCGAAGACCCTCGCGGAGTTCCTCTTCGGTGACGAGGACGCGCTGATCTCCCTCGACATGTCGGAGTTCAGCGAGAAGCACACGGTCTCGCGTCTCTTCGGTTCGCCCCCCGGATACGTGGGCTACGAAGAGGGCGGCCAGCTGACCGAGAAGGTCCGCCGCAAGCCGTTCTCCGTCGTCCTCTTCGACGAGGTCGAGAAGGCCCACCCGGACATCTTCAACTCGCTGCTGCAGATCCTGGAGGACGGTCGTCTGACCGACTCCCAGGGCCGGGTCGTGGACTTCAAGAACACGGTCATCATCATGACGACCAACCTCGGCACCCGGGACATCTCCAAGGGCTTCAACCTCGGCTTCGCGGCCGTGGGCGACGTCAAGTCCAACTACGACCGGATGAAGGCCAAGGTCAACGAGGAGCTGAAGCAGCACTTCCGCCCCGAGTTCCTGAACCGTGTCGACGACACGGTGGTCTTCCACCAGCTCACCGAGGAAGACATCATCCAGATCGTCGACCTCATGATCGCGAAGGTCGACGAGCGGCTGAAGGACCGGGACATGGGCATCGAGCTCAGCCCGAGCGCCAAGTCCCTCCTCGCGAAGAAGGGCTACGACCCCGTCCTGGGCGCCCGGCCGCTGCGCCGGACCATCCAGCGCGAGATCGAGGACATCCTCTCCGAGAAGATCCTCTTCGGCGAGCTCCGTCCCGGCCACATCGTGGTCGTCGACACGGACGGCGAGGGCGAGGCCAAGGCCTTCACCTTCCGCGGTGAGGAGAAGTCGGCGCTCCCCGACGTCCCGCCGATCGAGCAGGCCGCCGGCGGTGCCGGTCCCAACCTGAGCAAGGAGGCGTGACCTCCGGGTCCGCCTGAAAAGGGGCTGCCCCGGGACTTCGGTCCCGGGGCAGCCCCTTTTTTCAGGTCCCGGAGCAGCCCTTTCGGCCGACGGGAGTCACAGAACGTTGTGGGTCGTGGTCGTCGTGTGTTCGCCCGGCAATTGACCCGAGAGTTGTTCCGGCACGGTTCCGGTGCCCGAAGTGAGGGCGAAATTGACCGTGCGCAGATTCGGCAGCAGGGCCCGGAGTCCGGAAAGGTCCTCGTTTCCCGCCAGTTTTCTCAGTTCCAGGTGTTCGACGGACGGCAGCGGCGGCGCCGACACCAGGGATCCGAGGGCGGCCCGGTGGATCCGCAGTTCCCTGAGCGCCGGCAGCGCGGCGACCTCGGACCAGTCGTCGGGGGTGAGCTCGCCGGGCTCCCGGCTCAGCCACAGGGTGTGCAGGGACCGCCAGTGGCGCAGCCCCCGCATCCCGGTGTCGCGGAGCACGTCCAGCCCGAAGCAGACGACTTCCAGCGGCGCGTCCACGGGGAGGTTCTCGCTCAGCGACCGGCCCGTGAGCCGGTGTCCGACGTTCAGTTCCCGCAGCGAGGCCAGCCGCGCCAGACCGTCGGGGACCGGGGGCCGTCCCGAGTCGGACATGAGGTACAGCCCCCGCAGCGGCAGCTCCGCGAGCGGCGCGAGATCACCGATCCCCGTGCACCCATCGAGGTTGAGCTGCTCCAGCCGCCGCTGTGCCGTCAGGAAGCCCAGATCCCCAAGACGGTTGTTGTGCCGCAGCATCAGCCGGGTCACCTGGTCCGGGACCAGGCAGGCGCGCAGTTCCGCCGGGTCGATGTCTCCGACGATCTGCATCCGGGGCCGGCCGCCCAGGTCGCGCAGCACGTGGAGCTCGGCGGTCGAGTGCGCGGAGAAGTACAGGCCGGCCGGGTCCAGCCGGGCGATGATCTCGGACGCGTACCGCTCGGTGTCGAACCTGTGCCATCCCCAGGCGAGTTGGGCCCGCACGGACCGGGCCGGGTGCGAGCGGAAGCGCGCCAGTACGGGGATCGCCGCGTCGGTGCCGATCAGGGAGGCGGTGACCACGACGCCGTGGGCCTCGTCCTCGGTGAGACCCTCCGGTCCGGGCAGCAGTTCCAGGACGAGGGGGCCCGCCTCGGCCAGGGCGCGGGCCTCCGCCGACGTTCTCGGCGGGATGAGCGCGGCCGCGCCGCTCTCCACGGCGGCCCGCACCTCGGGCGCGAGCTGCGTGGCGTGTTCCAGCGAGGCGAGGGCGAGCAGCCGTACACGCGTCGCGGACGCCTCGTCGAGCCGTGCCGCCGCGCCGGTCATGGAGTCCAGCAGCTCGGCCCGTTCCCGTGGCCGGGCGTGGGCGACGGCCATCCGGATCACATCCGCCCACTGGGACTCCCCGGCGTTGCGCACCAGCAGCCCGAAGTCCCCGTCCTCCACGGCGGCCTTGGCGCCCAGGTAGTCCTGGAAGGTGCGGTGGACGAACTCGACGGTTCCCGGGGCGGGTTCACGGAGAAGGCCGCTGCGGACGAGGAGGTGGCGCAGGATCTGCGCCGCGTCGCCCTGCCGGGCGGCGGCCGGGAGGGAGGGCAGGACGTCGGCGACGATGCGTTCGGCCCGGTCGCGGTCCATCTCCGCCCGGTTGTTGCGGATCAGCCAGTAGGCGAGCCGTTGCAGGAGCTGGATCTGCGGAAGTTCCGTGAGGTGGATGCCGTCGTGACCGCTGCCGGTGACGAACATGTCGCGTTCCTCGTCGCGGCGCGACAGCAGCATGGAGAGCGCGGCGTCGTACAACTCCTGTCTGCCGTGCGGCAGATAGCCCCGCCGGTCCCGGTGCAGCGCGCAGATCAGACCGCACATCAGAGGGTTGGTGGCGAGGCGGCCGAGGTCCGGCTTGGTCCGGACGGCGTCGAGGAGGGAACGCTCGTAGCCGTCGAGGCGGTCCGTGTCGGAGGCGTCGAGGCGTGCCGCGGCGTGCCAGCGGCGGATGAAGGCGGCCACGTCGTCGCCGGTCATCGGTGAGAGGACGAGTTCGGTGAACCCGTCGGGGGCGAGCCAGTCCTCCCGTACGGCCGAGGGGCGGGACGTGACCAGCCACTGGTTGCCGGGGTAGGCGTCGAGGAGTTCGCGCAGCCAGCGGCGGGTGTGTTCGCGGTCACGCTCGGGGATCTCGTCGAGCCCGTCGACGAGCAGCAGTCCGCGGCCGTGGCCGAGCACCCTGTCGGTCCAGCCGTCCGGCTGGGTCGCGTGGAAGGGAAGCCGCACGGCGGACAGGAACGCGTCGGGGGCCGGAAGGCCATCGGGGCGGCGGACGAGGGTGCGCAGCGGGAGGACGAAGGGGATGCGGTCTCCCCGCTCGCCGCGCGCCGCGGTCACCGCCAGCCACTGCACCAGCGTGGTCTTGCCGGAACCGGCCACACCGCGCAGCAGGACGAGGTCCTGTTCCGACAGGGCCTGTTCGGCGGGCAGGGAAGCGGCCGCGGGGGCGATGCGCACACCGTCCGACGCGGCGGTCTCCTCGTCCTCCACGGGGCGTAAGGCCTGGAGGCTGAGGTAGGCGGCGTCCAGCGGCCAGCGTTCCGGGGAGTTGACGAGGTCGATGCCGTAGATGGTGAGGTGGCTGTGCCTGGTGACGAGATGGGCGAGATAGCGCTGCTCGAAAGCGTGGTCCGTGCCGCCCGTCATGGGGGTGCGGGCGATCAGTTCGTCCACCTTGGCGATCAGTTCGCGCTGTCTGCGGCTCTGCTCCACGAGGGTGCGGGGGACAAAAGCCGAGCGCTGGGTGAAGAAGTGCAGGATGTGGAGGCAGGCGGTGTCGAGCAGCCCCTCGTAGAACACGGTCGCGTCGAGGGACAGGTCCCGGTCGGGGTTCTCGGCGGCCGCGCGTAGCCGCAGGGCGAGCGCCCGGTGGCCGAGCTCGACCGCCTGGACGTCCGTCATGGTGAGGTCGCCCAGGGCGTGCAGCGTGGTGCCGAGGGCGTGGACGACGGCCTGTTCCTCGTCGGCGGGGAAGGGACGCTCCCCACCACGCAGCGCCCGCCCGACCAGAGCGGCCGAAAGACGGTCCAGTTCCTTCTCTCCGACGGCCCGTTTCTCGCCCTTGAAGGAGACGAGCGCCGAGATCCGTACGGGCTTGTCCACGAGGCCCGCTCCCGGCCCCTCGGCCACGAAGAGCTTCCTGACCAGCGGCGCGGCCACGCTGGAGGCCAGGCGCGTGCCGACGGTTACTGGGTCCATGACGATCCCCCGGGAGAGCGTTGAGCCAGGAGGACAACCGTATGTTCTGACAGCCGTTCGGCACAGAGGCGCCGGAGGCACGTGCGAAGGGTCGGTGAACGCCCCAAGACCCTTGAAAACAGGGGCCGGCAGCGTAGCCCGCGTCACATTCCGGGGGTCCCGGATCCGACCCCCCGGTGACATGAGGCACAGGCGTTTTGGCCGGTACTAGGGCGAGTAGTAGCTAAGCGAAAACGGACAAAAAGGACCTTTGGCCCGGAGTGGAGAGGACTGTCGGCAGGTCGTCCGGACGGGTGGGCCGAGAGCAGGTTTAGCAGGGATATGCAGGCCTGAAGTGGGGTTAAACCCTGCTTTCCGGGCCAAAGGGACAAGATCCCTCGCTGGATGTCCGAGGTGTCAATATTCGGGAAGTTTGGGGATGAAGTACTACTTCGCACCGTAGATGGGGGGTTTGAGTGCGGCTGGGGGCGCGGGTTACCAATGAATGGCCAACACGGCAGCAGGCAGTTCGCCGGAGTGGTTGCTCAGTCCCTTGTCCCCGTCTCCACGAGGTATTCATGTCGAAGCGCGTCACGTCCCGCAAGTCCCTTACGTCCATGGTCCGCACTCGGGCGGCCGTTCTGACCGTCGGTCTGGGAGCCTCGGTCGTGCTGGGCGCAGGGGTCGCGACCGCCGCCGAAACGGGCGTCAGCACCAGCGCCACCGTCACCGCGGCCAACGCCGTTCACACCCAGGCCGCCGCTCAGTCCAAGGCCGCCGTCGCGAAGAAGGCGGCCGCCACCAAGGCGGCTGTCGCCAAGAAGGCCGCGGCGAAGAAGAAGGCCGCCTCCTGGGTCGACCCGGTCGCGAAGTACTCCCTGTCCGCCAGCTTCAACCAGGCCGGCGGCATGTGGGCCCACAAGCACTCCGGCCAGGACTTCGCCGTGCCGACGGGCACCAACGTCATGGCCGCCCACGGCGGCACCGTCGTCAAGGCGGGCGGCAACGGCGCCGGTGACGGTCCGGCGTACGGCAACGCCGTCGTCATCAAGCACGCCAACGGCACGTACTCGCAGTACGCCCACCTGTCGCGCATCGATGTGCACGTCGGGCAGGTCGTCTCCACCGGTCAGCACATAGCCCTTTCCGGCAACACCGGTAACTCCAGCGGCCCGCACCTGCACTTCGAGATCCGTACGACCCCCAACTACGGTTCGGCCGTCAACCCCGTGGCGTTCCTGCACACCATGGGCGTCAAGGTCTGACCCGCCCGCGCCGGTGATCCGGCGCGCGGCCCCGGCGCGCAGCGCCGGAGAGCGGAACCAGAAGCGGAGCCCCGCTGCCGGAGACGGCAGCGGGGCTCCGCTTGCGTGCGAGGGGGGCGGCGCCGGGAACTCTGCGGGCCAAGGCTGACCCTGGGCGGCCTGTCGTCCGGATCGTGCGGCGGGACGCGGGTCACCTGATCCAAGGGGCAGACCCTAGGAGGCTCCGCCCCCGTGGGCCTGGGTCACCAGGTCGATCGCGACCTCCAGGACGGCCTTGCGCTTGTCCTCGGGGTCGCCTTCGACGTCTTTGAGCACGAACATGCCGGCGTGCATCGTGAAGAGCGCGCTGACGCAGCGGACCTGGTCGGTCAGCGGCGACTCGGGCTCCTTGATGATCTCCAGCATGCTGATCATGCGGTCCTTGAAGGTCTCGCCGATGCTCAGCTCGCGAACCGTCGCCTGGTTCTCCTGCATGAAGCGGAAGAGCGGGGACGCGCCGCCGAGTGCCTCGCTGTAGCGGCGCAGCACCTCCTGCTTGGTCTCCAGGCTGTGCGGCTGCTGCTTGCCCCACTCGATCAGCTCGTCGAGCGGCCGCGTCAGATCCTGGAAGAGACTGATCAGGATCTCTTCCTTGGTCTTGAAGTGGTAGTAGAGCGCGGCTTTCGTGACATCGAGGTGCTCGGCGATCTCGCGCAGCGAGGTCTTCTCGTAGCCGTGCTCGGAGAAGAGTTCGAGAGCAACGTCCTGGATGCGCTGCCGGGTGTCGCCCCGGCGCTGCCGCTTGATGCCGTCCATGGTGCCGCCCATCCTCGTACTCCTCGCGCTCCCTGGAAACTTACCTGTCGACCGGCTGGTAAAACTAGTGTTGCTTACTTGACGCCCGGCTAGTTACGAAGCTATTTTCCTGAGTGTAGTCAACTTGCCGGTCGGCAAGTAAGTAGCCGGACGGCGGCAGAAGTACTCAGGGGAGTGGAAGCGATGGCGGACAAGACGAAAGCGGCCGAACCGGCCGTGGAGCAGACCGGGAAACCGGCCGAGGGCGAGAAGCGGCAGCGCAGCGTGCGCGTGGTCCTGCTCGCGCTGATGCTCACGATGATGCTGGCGATGCTCGACAACATGATCGTCGGCACGGCCATGCCGACCATCGTGGGCGAGCTCGGCGGACTCGAACACCTTTCCTGGGTCGTGACGGCGTACACCCTCGCCACCGCGGCCTCCACCCCGATCTGGGGCAAGGTCGGCGACATGTACGGGCGCAAGGGCGCCTTCATGTCGTCGATCGTGATCTTCCTGATCGGCTCCGCGCTGAGCGGCATGGCCCAGAACATGGGTGAGCTGATCGGATTCCGGGCCATCCAGGGTCTCGGCGCCGGCGGTCTCATGGTCGGCGTCATGGCGATCATCGGTGACCTGATCCCGCCCCGTGAGCGCGGCAAGTACCAGGGCATGATGGCCGGCATCATGGCGCTGGCGATGATCGGCGGTCCGCTGATCGGCGGCACCATCACCGACAACTGGGGCTGGCGCTGGTCCTTCTACATCAACCTGCCGCTCGGCGCGGTCGCGCTCGCCGCGATCAGCATCGTCCTGCACCTGCCGAAGAAGCGGTCCGAGACGCGCATCGACTACCTCGGTGCCGTGCTGCTGACCATCGGCATCACCTCCATCGTCCTCGTCACCACCTGGGGCGGCACGGAGTACGCCTGGTCGTCCGCGCGGATCATGGAGCTCATCGGCCTCGGTGTCGCCGCGCTGGTCGGGTTCGTCTTCTGGCAGACCAAGGCCGCCGAGCCGATCCTGCCGCTGCACATCTTCCGCAGCCGCAACTTCACCCTGATGTCGATCATCGGCTTCGTCACCGGCTTCGCCATGTTCGGCGCCACGCTGTTCCTGCCGCTGTACCAGCAGGCGGTACAGGGCGCGTCCGCGACCAACTCCGGTCTGCTGCTGCTGCCCATGCTGGGCGCGATGCTCGTGACGTCGATGGTCGCCGGCCGGGTCACCACCGCCACCGGCCGCTACAAGATCTTCCCCGTCCTCGGCGGGGTGCTGATGGTGATCGGCCTCTACCTGCTGTCGACGATGGACACGGACACCACCCGTTTCATGTCCGGCGTCTACATGGCCGTCCTCGGCCTGGGCATGGGCTGCCTGATGCAGGTCACCATGCTGGTGGCGCAGAACAGCGTGGAGATGAAGGACATGGGCGTCGCGTCCTCCTCCTCCACCCTGTTCCGCACGCTCGGCTCGTCGTTCGGTGTCGCCGTCATGGGCGCGCTGTTCAACAACCGCGTCAAGGACGTCATGGCCGAGAAGGCCGGCGCGCTGGGCTCGAAGATCACCGAGCAGTCCCCGCAGCTGGACGCGGCGAGCCTGGCGAAGCTGCCGGCGGCGGCGCGCGAGGCCTACCAGCACGCGGTGTCGGCCGGTACGCACTCGGCCTTCCTGCTGGGCGCGTCGGTGGCCGTGATCGTGATGATCTCGTCGGTGTTCGTCAAGGAGGTCGCTCTCAAGGGAGCGGGTGCGCCCAAGCCCGGCGAGGGCGGCGCGTCGGACGAGGCACCCCAGGTCCAGCTCGCCGAGCCGGTCTGACCTGATCGCGGGGCCGGCCCTCCCGGCCCCTGAACTCCTCACACCGAAGGCCCCCGGCGTTGTCCGCCCCGGGGGCCTTCCGCTGTGCGCGGTGACGGTCGCACCGAGGCGGCGAGGACAGGGCCCGGCCGGGGCCGCCTACTTCCCGGACGCCGGCAGTATCGGATAGCTCCCCGTGTTCGTCGGCGCGTGTTCCGGCAGCCACAGCACCGCGACCGCGCCCTCGGCGGGCACGCTCTCCGGGGCCCCGGCGGGCCGTACGTTGCGGAAGGTCAGCCGTGCGCCGAGCACCCGGGCCTGGCCGGCGGCGATGGTGAGGCCCAGTCCGTGACCGTCGCCCGCCCGGTCGGTGCTGCCGGTGCGGAAGCGGCTCGGTCCCTCGGCGAGGAGCTTCTCGGGGAAACCGGGGCCGTGGTCGCGGACGCGGATGACCCGGCCCTCGACGGTGACCTCGATCGGCGGCCTGCCGTGCCGGGCCGCGTTCGCCAGAAGGTTGAGCAGGACGCGCTCCAGACGGCGCGGGTCCGTCGTGACCTCCGACTCGTGCACCACCCGCACCTCGACGTCCGCGCCCTTGGCGGCGATCCGCCGGGCCACGAACTCGCCGAGCATGAGGTCCTGCAACTCGGCCCGCTCGGAGGCCCCGTCGAGCCGGGCGACCTCCAGGACGTCCTCGACCAGCGTGCGCATGGCCTGCGCGCGGTCCCGTACGAGCTCGGTGGGGCGGCCGGGCGGCAGGAGTTCGGCCGCCGTGAGCAGCCCGGTCACCGGGGTGCGCAGTTCATGGGCGATGTCGGCGGTCACCCGGCGCTCGGCCTCGATGCGCTGCTGGAGCGCGTCGGCCATGGCGTCCACGGCCCGCGCGAGGTCGTCGGTCTCGTCGAGCACGACACCGCCGATCGCGTCCCGCACCCGGACGTCCGGTTCCCCCTTGGCGACCCGGTTCGCCGCGGCCGCCGCCTTGCGCAGCCGGCGCGACAGCTGGCCGCCGATCAGCACACCGAGCGCGCTGCCGCCGAAGACGACCGCGATGGAGCCGATGATCAGCGCCTGGTCGAGGTCCTTCATCACGTCCGCGTTGCGGTCCGTGAACCGCTCGTGCCAGGACAGCACCTGGCCGTTCCCGAGGGGTACGGCGGCCCAGATGTCCGGCACGCCGTTCGAGCTGTCCGAGACATAGGTCGCCCGCCGTCCCTCCGAGACCTTCACCATCAGGTCCGACGGAATGGAGGGATCGTCTATCTTCGCCCCGAACGACGGCGGCCGGCCCGGCCCGTACATGCGCTCAGCGAGCTGGATGCGCTCGTCGGCGAGGTCGCGCGAGTTGTCCAGCATCGAGACGCGGGCCGCGTTGTGGACGACCAGGCTCAGCGCGACGGCGACCAGCGCGCCGACCAGGGCGATCGCGGTGCTGAGCTTCCAGCGGATGCCGGTACGGATGCTCGTACCCGAATCGGTGCCCCGGTCTATCCCGATGCCGATGCGCCGGCCCCGGCCGGTGACCGCGCCGGGCCTCCTGCTCCCGCCCCCGCCGAGAACCTCGCCCCGGCCGGCACCCGACCCGGCACCGACCCCCTCGCGCGAACCCGTGCCCACTCCGACCCCCGCTTCCGCACGTCCGCCCGGAACCGGTCCCCGCCCCGCGGCCGAAGGGTTCCCCGCAGCAGCGGAACGCTGAAATATCCCCCGCATGGTGTGCTCAGGCCTTCAACTTGTAGCCGAAGCCGCGGACCGTCTCGATACGGTCCTGGCCGATCTTCGTACGCAGTCGCTGCACATGGACGTCGACCACCCGGGTGTCCCCGCCCCAGCCGTAGTCCCACACCCGCTCCAGCAGCTTGTCGCGGCTCAGCACCGTCCCCGGCGCGGACGAGAACTCCAGGAGCAGCCGCATCTCGGTGGGCGTCAGTGCCACCGGCGTGCCGCCCCGGGTCACCTCCATGCCCTCGGTGTCGACCTCCAGCTCACCGAAGACGAGCACCCCGCCCTCCACCGGAGCAGTCCCCTCGGCCGCGCCCGCGCCGCCGCTCGCGTGCCCGAAGCGGCGCAGCACCGCGCGGATACGGGCGACCAGCACGGCGCCGTCGAAGGGCTTGGTCACGTAGTCGTCGGCGCCGGCCTCCAGGCCGAGCACGATGTCGATCGAGTCGGCGCGCGCCGACAGCATGATGACCGGCACGGTCGACTCGTCGCGGATACGGCGGCACAGCGACACACCGTCGAGCCCGGGGACCATCACGTCCAGCAGGGCGATGTCGGGACGGTCGGCGCGGAACGCCTCCAGGCCCGAGAGCCCGTCGGGCATGGCCGTGACCGCGAAGCCGTCGCGCTCCAGGGCGAGTTGTGTGGCCTCGCGGATGACGTCGTCGTCCTCGACGAACAGGACGTGGGTCTGCTCTGCCATCCGGCTGCTCCGCCCGCTCTCAGTTCGCGTCCGGGGCGGGCGAAACGGAGCCGCCCACCGCGTTGCTGTAGTCGTTGTGGATCCTGGACTGTTCGACGAAGCGTGTCGAGGACCAGCCGTAGGTGATCACTTCCTCGCTGGACGGGTACGACACCGGGTCGCCCTTCTCGTACAGCTGCTGGGTGACCACCAGATCGCCCCGGTCGATCTCGGCGTAGACCGGAGGCTCCTCGGCCTTGAAGACATTCTGGTACCGGCCGTTCTCCTCGCGATAGACGTAGCTGCCGACACCCACGGCGTCGGCACAGGTCATCACGTTGATCACGATGTCGTTCGCGGAGCCGCCGGTCAGGTCCCCGTACGACACGTCGACCGGGTACTCGTCGGCGACGCACGGCTTCAGGTCGCGCTTGACCGCCGCGCTGACCGCGGGATCGTCCTTGACGAGCTTGACCGCGTCCACGCGCCGGGGGGCCTTGGACGGCGAACCGGAGACGACCGGCTTGACGCTGCCCTTGGCGACCGCGTCGCTGCCCGCCGGACCCTCGTCGCGGGCACCGGTGCCGCCGGTGGCGCACGCGGTCACGAAAAGGCCGAGGGCGGCGAGCCCGGCCGCCGCCGAACTCCCCGCCTTCAGGGCCGTTCTGCCCCGGACTCCTAGGCCGCGCAACGCTCCCGCTCCTCACGTTCGAGCGCGCGGGCGTCCAGGTCGCGGCTCTCCAGCTCCTCGCGGAGCCGGGCCAGCGCCCGGTGCAGCGTGCTCTTGACCGTTCCGGCCGACATGCCGAGCGCGGCGGCCGTCTCCTCCGTGGACATCTGCTCCCAGTGTCGCAGCACCACGACACTGCGCTGCTTGGGTGCCAGCACCTTCATGATGTCCATCAGCAGCGCACGGTCCGCGTGCTGTTCGGTGGCGTCCTCCACACACGCGTCCGGCAGCTGCTCGGTGGGCACCTCCTCGAGCTTGCGGGCCCGCCACCACTCGGTACGCGTATTGATCATCACGCGGCGCAGATAGGCGTCGGCGAGACGCTTGTCCGCGATGCCGTCCCAGCGGCCGTACGTCCGCACGAGCGCGGTCTGGAGCAGGTCCTGGGCGTCGACCGGGTCGGGGACCAGACGGCGCGCACTGCGCAGCAGCGCGTCCTGCCGGGTTCGGACGTACTCCTCGAATTCGAGCACCTCGCCCTGCGCCATGATCAACCGCCTCCGTCCCCGTTTCCGGCCTGACTGCTGCCGGTTCTCCGTCGCCTGCGAACCGCCGCTCCCCTGCCGCCGGTCGGGCGGCACTCGCTGCGGTACGGCACTGAAGCTACGGAGCCGTTGTCACGGGGTTGTCCGAGACAGCCTGCGGCCAGCACTCGGCTGTCCGTCGGTTGTGTAACGGCTATGGAAACGGGGTAGGAGAACGTGCCTCTATGGCCTGGTTGATCCGGTTATGGCGTCTGTTCTAGGTGAGGGGCAACCGATACAGACCGCCGGGGAGCGGCTCGACCAGTCCGTCGGCGACGAGTCCGTCGAGCGCGCGGCCCCGCTGCACCGGCTCGTCCCACACCCGGTCCAGCGCGGTCTGTGGAACCGGCACATGCGCCTCCCGCAGGACGGCCAGCAGCTTGCCGCGCACCTGGCGGTCCGTGCCCGCGTACGTCTGCCCCTTGCGCGGCGGTCCGTCGTGCTCCGGCTTGCCGGCCAGCCGCCAGGCGCACTGCGCGGCGATCGGGCAGCGGTGGCACGTCTCGTTCCTCGCCGTGCAGATCAGCGCGCCGAGTTCCATGGAGGCGGCGGCCCAGCGCGCCGCCGTGCTCTCGCTCTCGGGCAGCAGGGCGCGGGCGAGCTTGCGCTCGGCGGCGGTGGTGGCGTTCGGCGGGTACTGCACGCCGGTGACGGCTCGGGCGAAGACCCTGCGGACGTTCGTGTCCAGGACGGGATGACGCTGGCCGTACGCGAACGACGCGACCGCCGCCGCCGTGTACTCGCCGATGCCGGGCAGCGCCAGCAGCTGCGCGTGATCGGTCGGTACGTCGCCGCCGTGCCGCTCCGCTATGGCCACTGCGGCGCCGTGCAGACGCAGGGCGCGGCGCGGATAGCCGAGCCGTCCCCAGGCCCGGACCGCCTCTCCGGGCGCGTCCTTCGCCAGATCGGCGGGGCGCGGCCAGCGGGCCAGCCACTGCTCGTAGACGGGCAGGACGCGGTTGACGGGGGTCTGCTGGAGCATGAACTCGCTGACCATCACCGCCCAGGGGCCGGCATCGGGATGCCGCCAGGGCAGATCGCGGGCGTGCTCGTCGAACCAGGCGATGACGGGGGTGTGGAGGTCCTCGCCGGTGGCGTTCCGGGTGGGCCCGGTGGGCTTGGTGGGTGCAGTCATGGCGATGTCGATCCTGCCATGCGGCGGTGAGGATGCGGGGACGACGCCGGGGGCGGGCGGTGGTGAAAGACCGCACCCGGCGGCCTGCGCGGCGCCGGGATGGATGTCCGCCGGGATGATGATCCGGAAAAGTTGGTACCGGGGCGGCGGGTGGGGCCTGTGGCGCGGCCGATCTCTCGTAGAGTTTGCGCCGTGGGATCTCTGCGCAATCCGGTCGGGCCGCTACCCTCCACCATCTACTGGCGTCGGAGGGGCGTTCTGCTGTCCGTACTAGGGCTGTTGGCGCTTCTGACGGTCTGGGTGGTCGGCACCGGAGGCGGGGGCGGCCACAACGGCGCCGGCGGGTCGAACGGCAAGAATCCCGCTTCCTCGATCACGCCGGGACCCTCCGGTTCGGGCCCCGCGATCAGCCAACACCCGGGCGGCCGCGACGAGTCGAGCGGCGGCGGTGACGGCGGCGGGAGCGGAAGCGGCGACGGCGGCGCGTCGGACGGCGGTTCCGGGAATGGCTCGGGCGACGGTTCGGGCGACGGCTCCACGGGATCCGGCACCGGCACAGGCGGCGGCTCCGACGACGGGGCCAAGAACGGCGGCGGGGCGGCCGACCGGCTCCCGGCCGGTTCCACCGTCCCCAACTGCACCCCGGCCAACGTCAAGTTGACGCTCAAGAGCGTGCGCAACACCTACGCGCCCGGAGAGCAGCCCGAGATCGAGCTCATCGCCAAGAACACCTCGGGCAGCGACTGCAAGGTGGATCTCGGCCCGAAGAGCGCGGTTCTGACGATCACTCAGGCGGGCGGTGACGAGGACATCTGGGCCTCGGACGACTGCCCGAAGGACGCCGCGGGCATCCTCTTCCGCGTGCCGGCGGGCGGCCAGACCGTCCACACGGTGAAGTGGGACCGCAGGCCCGGCGCCCCCGAGTGCGCCACGCCCCCTTCGGGTTCGGCTCCCGCGGGCACCTACCTGGTCGAGGCGAAGGCACCGGGACTGGCGAAGGCGCAGACGTCGTTCGTCCTGTCCAAGGACTGAGCACCCTCGGTCCCGAGGGGAGTGCACCCCGGCGGCCCGGGGTCACGGATTTCCGACAAGCACACCCAGCGCCCCGACAGGCAAAGTGCGCCCCGCTGAACGGGGCGCCGGGGCCCTAGACGTAGCGCTCCAGGATCGACGACTCCGCGAGACGGGACAGGCCCTCGCGGACACTGCGGGCCCGGGCCTCGCCCACGCCGTCGACCGTCTGGAGGTCGTCCACGCTCGCGGCGAGCAGCTTCTGGAGACCGCCGAAGTGCTCCACGAGCCGGTCGATGATCGCGCCGGGCAGCCGCGGCACCTTGGCGAGGAGACGGAACCCGCGCGGAGAGACCGCGGAGTCGAGCGCCTCGGGGGAGCCGGTGTAGCCCAACGCCTTGGCCACCGTGGACAGTTCGAGGAGCTCGGCGTGACTGAGCGCGTCCAGCTCGGACAGCGCCTCGTCGACCGTGCGGGAACGCTTGGCGGTCGGCTCGGGCACGTAGTCCCGGACGACCAGCTCACGGTCGGGCTCGACGCCGGCGATCAGCTCGTCGAGCTGGAGGGTCAGCAGCCGCCCGTCCGTGCCCAGTTCCACCACGTACTCGGCGATCTCGGTGGCGATACGGCGCACCATCTCCAGACGCTGGGCGACCGCGGAGACGTCCCGGACCGTGACGAGGTCCTCGATCTCCAGCGCCGACAGCGTGCCCGCGACCTCGTCCAGGCGGAGCTTGTAGCGCTCCAGAGTGGCGAGGGCCTGGTTCGCACGGGAGAGGATCGCGGCGGAGTCCTCCAGGACGCGGCGCTGACCGCCGACGTACAGGGCGATCAGACGCATCGACTGGGAGACCGACACGATGGGGTAGCCGACCTGCTTGCTCACCCGGTCCGCGGTGCGGTGCCGCGTGCCCGTCTCCTCCGTGTGGATCGTCGGGTCGGGCACCAGCTGCACGCCCGCCCGAAGGATTTTGGTGATGTCCTTGTCGAGCACGATGCCGCCGTCGAGCTTGCACAGTTCACGCAGACGGGTCGCGGTGAACTCGACATCCAGGACGAATCCACCCGTGCACATCGCTTCGACGGTCTTGTCGGAGCCGAGCACGATGAGTCCGCCCGTGTTGCCGCGGAGGATCCGTTCCAGCCCGTCGCGCAGGGCCGTACCGGGTGCCACGGCGCTGAGTGCGGCGCGCATCAGGCCATCGGCGCCGGAGCTCCCGCCGGACTTTCCGGGAGCTGCTGCCCGGTCGTTGGCTGCCACTGCACTCCTCCGGTCGCGGGTTTCCGGTCGCGCTCGGTTCGTACGGACGGGCGAGACCAGGGCAAAGTCTACCGGCGCTGCTCCTCGTCCCGTGGGGCCTCTCTGCGACGCGAGCGCGGAAGGACACTCAGAGCCGCACCGATGTCGGCCACTTCCAGGACCTTCATGCCGGCGGGAACCTTGCCCGGATCGGTCGGTACGAGGGCGTGGGTGAAGCCCAGGCGGTGGGCCTCGGCCAGCCGGCGCTGGACGCCCGTGACCCGTCTGACCTCGCCCGCGAGCCCCACCTCGCCGATCGCCACGAGGTTCTTGGGCAGCGGGACGTCACTGGCGGCGGACGCCAGGGCGAGCGCGACGGCGAGGTCCGCGGCGGGCTCGGTGAGCTTCACACCGCCGACCGTCGCCGAGTAGATGTCCCGCTTTCCGAGAGCGCTGATCCGGCCGCGCTGCTCCAGAACGGCGAGCATCATCGAGACGCGGGAGGTCTCCAGGCCGGATGTCGTACGGCGCGGGGAGGGGATCTGGGA
Organism: Streptomyces sp. NBC_00659; assembly: GCF_036226925.1. Lineage (NCBI taxonomy): Bacteria > Bacillati > Actinomycetota > Actinomycetes > Kitasatosporales > Streptomycetaceae > Streptomyces > Streptomyces sp. NBC_00659. Next base: position 5,399,006 of record NZ_CP109031.1, read on the forward strand.
GTCCACGGTGAGCGCCTGGACCTCGGCGACCAGGGGACGGCGGCCTTCGAGAGTGACGGTCAGACAGGTGCCCGGGACGGGCTCGGCACGGCGCGTCAGGAAGAGCCCCGAGGGGTCGGCGAGCCCGGTGATGCCCTCGTCGTGCAGCTCGAAACAGCCGACCTCGTCCGTCGTGCCGTAGCGGTTCTTGACCCCTCGGACGAGCCTCAGGCGCGCGTGCCGGTCGCCCTCGAAGGACAGGACGACGTCCACGAGGTGTTCGAGCAGCCGGGGTCCGGCGATCGCGCCGTCCTTGGTGACATGGCCCACGAGCAGGGTGGACATGCCGCGGTCCTTGGAGGCCCGGATGAGCGCGCCCGCCACCTCCCGGACCTGGGCCATGCCGCCGGGCGCGCCGTCGATCTCCGGGGAGGCGACGGTCTGGACGGAGTCCAGGATCAGCAGTGACGGCTTCACCGCGTCCAGATGACCGAGGACGGCGGACAGATCCGTCTCCGCGGCGAGATAGAGGTGGTCGTCGATGGCCTTGATGCGGTCCGCGCGCAGCCGCACCTGGCTGGCCGACTCCTCGCCCGTCACATACAAGGTGCGGTGTTCGTCACTCGCCGACTTGGCCGCCACGTCCAGCAGGAGGGTGGACTTGCCGACGCCGGGCTCGCCCGCGACGAGGACGACGGCTCCGGGCACGAGACCGCCGCCGAGGACACGGTCCAGCTCGGGCACGCCGGTGCTGCGGGCGGTGGCCTGACGGACGTCGACCTGTCCGATGGGCACCGCGGACGTGGTGACCCGGCCCGGTGCCGTCGTACGGACAGCGGGCGCGCCGTACTCCTCGACCGTCCCCCAGGCCTGGCATTCGGCGCAACGGCCGAGCCATTTGGCCGTCTGCCAGCCGCACTCGGTGCAGCGGTAGGACGGACGGTCCTTCGCGGATTTCGTACGGACAGCCATGACCGAACCGTAGCCGTAGCCACTGACAACGCGGCACGCGACGGTACGACCCCACCCGGGCCCGCGGATCCGGACCTCGCCCCCGGGCCTCCGCGACCGGGCCCCCGGCCCTTCGCCGAAAGCGCGGCGCGGAGCCCCGTGCCCCGTTCCCACCCCCGAGCGACCGGGCCCCGCGAGGGCCCTGGCCGTCCCATCTGCCATGGACTGCCATCGCCGCCGGTGACGGTCCAGGCCAGGGGTCGAGGATTCCTGTCCCCTTATGAGGGATCGTTTCACCCGTACGGATTAAATGTGCTCAAGGGGGAGGAAGGGGCCGGGCCCGGGCACCTACGGTCGCACGGGTGATGAGCAGCAGTCCGGAGACCTCCACGCACACCACCGGCGCACACCGGGCGTACGGAGCCGCGCGCAAGCGGGCGGCCGTGCCCCGTGGTGCGACCCCCCACACCCTGGTCCAGCGTCCCCCCGCGCGTTACGAGCCCTACCTGGACGGCCTGTTCACCTATTGCCTGTCCGTACTGTGCGACCACGACGCGGCCACCGCCGCCCTGGGGGACGCCCTGGCGCTCGCCGAGCGGCGCGGCCCGCGTGGACCGGAGGCGGCCGGTGACCGCAGGGCCTGGCTCTACGCGCTCGCCCGCTGGTCCTGTCTGCGCAAGCTCACCGAAGCCCGGCGCAAGCGCCAGGCCGCGCACGCCTCCGGGCGGCAGGCGTCTCGCAGGGGCGGCCTTCAAGGGCCTGCGGGCGGACCCCGTGAAGGGGCCGCCCTCGACGCGGCGCACAAGGCCGCCGCCGACCGGCGCGCGGCCGAGGCGGTGAGTGCCGTTCCCGTGTCCGAGGAGGTCCAGGACCACCGCCGTCGCGAACTCTCCCTGCTGGCCTGGCCGGAGGCCGCCGGAACCACCCCCGAACAGCGCGAGGCGCTCGAACTCGCGGTGCGCCACCAGCTCGCCGCCCGCGAGGTCGCCGCCGTCCTCGGCATGGACCTCGTCGTGGCGCGCGAACTGCTCGCCTCCGCCGCCTGCGAGGTCGAACGCACCCGGGCGGCCCTCGCCGTCGTGGAGACCGGCGCCTGCCCGAGCGTCGCCCGGCTCACCGGAGACAGCCGGCTGGTGCTGAGCACCACCCTGCGCGGCGAGCTGGTCCGGCACGTCGACGACTGCCCGCGCTGCCGCCGCACCGCCGAACGCGCCGCCCCCGGCGCCTGGCCCGGCACGAGCGTCACGCCCGCGGCGCTTCCCGTGCTCCAGGCCCCGCACGCGGCCCTGCGCACCGCGATGGCGCACGCCCCCCGCGCGCGGAGCAGCGCCCCGCGCTTCGACCGGCGCGGCTTTCCGATGGACCCCAAGGACCACGCCGCCCGAAGAGACCGCCTTCGCGCGCGGGCCGTCACGACCACGATCGTCGCCACCGTCGTCGCCGCGCCCGTTCTCGCCCTCTGGGCCGCCTACCGGGGCGCGCCCCTGACCGGTGAGGGAGTGGACGGCCGTCCGGCCAGTACGAGCGAGGCCCAGGATCCCGAGGGTCTGGACGGCGGGCAGGCGGGCGGCTACGAGAACGCCGGGAACGCCAGCGCGGGACCCGGCTCCCGCGTCACCAAGGGCGGCTCCTCGGACGTCTCCGTCGAGGTCGTCAGCGCCCGCGGAACGACCCCGGGACACCTGGCGGTGACGGCCGGAACCAGCGGGGACACGACGATGGTCACGCTGACCGCGTCCGGCAGCTCCCCGGTCCGCTGGTCCGCGCGCACCGGCGCGGCCTGGCTCTACCTCAGCCGGTCCTCGGGAACGCTCGAACCGGGCGAGTCGATGACGGTCAAGGTGTACGTCGACCACCTCCGCGAGCCGGCGGGCCACTGGACCGCGCGGGTGGCGATCGCCCCGGCGGGCGCGGTGGTCACGATCACCGGGTACGGGAAGGCGGGCTCGTCCTCCCACCCCGGCGGGAAACCGGACCCCACCGCGAGCACCCCGACCCCCTCGGGGGCGGGCTCCACCCCGGCCGCGACCCCCAGCCAGGACCCGTCCCCGACTCCGGCGGACCCGACGCCGACGGCCACCGCCACCGAGACGTCCTCCCCGGACCCGGGAACCTCTTCGGCGCCGCCGGGGGAGGGCGGCGACCCGGGAACGGGCACGCCGTAGCGCCGAACCCGCCGGTCGTACGCCGCCGGTCGTACGGCCGGCACCCACCGGTCGTACGGCCCGAAGCGGACGCCGTCCACCGGATCCGTGGGTTGCCCGGTCCACCGGATCCGTGGGTTGCCCGGTCCACCGGATCCGCGGGATTGCTCAGTGCACCGGATCCGCGGGATGCGGTGCCAGCAGCGGAAGCTGCGAGGCCAGCCGCTCCTCGCAGAGCTGGACCAGGCGGTCGTACCCCGCCTCGCCCATCAGCTCGATCAGCTCCGGACGGTACGAGACGTACACCGGGTCGCCGGCGCCGTGTGCCGAGGTCGCCGACGTGCACCACCAGTGCAGGTCGTGGCCGCCCGGTCCCCAGCCGCGGCGGTCGTACTCGCCGATGGACACCTGGAGCACCCGGGTGTCGTCGGGCCGGTCGATCCACTCGTACGTGCGACGCACCGGGAGCTGCCAGCAGACGTCCGGCTTGGTCTCCAGCGGCTCGCGCCCCTCCTTGACGGCCAGGATGTGCAGCGAGCATCCCGCGCCGCCGGCGAAGCCGGGACGGTTCTGGAAGATGCAGGAGCCCTCGTACGGGCGGGTCTGGCGGTCGCCGTCCTCGTCCTTGGACACCCAGCCCGTCTCCGTGCCCACGTCATGGTGCTGCCAGATCTCCGGCGTGAGCCGGGCCACGTGCCCGGCCACCCGTTTCTCGTCGTCCTCGTCGGAGAAGTGGGCGCCCAGCGTGCAGCAGCCGTCGTCGGCGCGGCCCGCCTGGATGCCCTGGCAGCCGCTCCCGAAGATGCAGTTCCACCGCGAGGTCAGCCAGGTCAGATCGCACCGGAAGACCTGCTCGTCATCGGCGGGGTCGGGGAACTCCACCCACGCGCGAGCGAAGTCGAGCCCCTTCTCGTCGCCCTTCTTCACGGGCTTCACGGGCTTCCTGGACTTGGTGGCCTTCGCTTGCGCGGAGTCCGTGGCCGATTTGTCGGACTTCGCCTTTTTCGTCTTTGGCACGGGTCCAGGGTAAGTCGCTTCCGCCCGCTCCGGGGACGCCCGGGCGGCCGCCCGGAGATCACCGTTCGACGTGGGCTTACGCCCCACCCCTCGTGTTTCGCCGTGTGGGCAGTAGCGTTCCGCACATGAGACTCGGTGTCCTCGACGTGGGATCGAACACGGTGCATCTGCTGGTGGTGGACGCGCACCCCGGCGCCCGGCCGCTGCCCGCCCACTCGCACAAGGCGGAACTGCGGCTTGCCCAACTGCTCGACGAGAGCGGGGCGATCGGCCCCGAAGGTGTCGACAAGCTGATCGAGACGGTCCAGGACGCCCTGGAGGCCGCCGAGGACAAGGGTGTCGAGGCTCTGCTGCCCTTCGCGACGTCGGCCGTGCGCGAGGCCAGCAACGCCGACGAGGTTCTCGCCCGGGTGCAGGCCGAGACCGATGTCGAGCTCCAGGTCCTCACCGGTGCCGAGGAGGCGCGGCTCACCTTCCTGGCGGCCCGCCGCTGGTTCGGCTGGTCCGCGGGCAAGCTGCTCGGCCTCGACATCGGCGGCGGCTCCCTGGAGATCGCGTATGGCATGGACGAGGAGCCGGACGCGGCGGTGTCGCTGCCGCTCGGTGCCGGCCGGCTGACCGCGGGCTGGCTGCCCACCGACCCGGCGGACCCGGCGGACGTGCGGGCGCTGCGCCGGCATGTGCGGGCCCAGATCGCCCGGACGGTCGGGGAGTTCAGCCGCTTCGGCGCCCCGGACCACGTGGTCGCCACCTCCAAGACGTTCAAGCAGCTCGCCCGTATCGCCGGTGCCGCCCGCTCCACCGACGGCCTGTACGTCCAGCGCGAGCTCAAGCGCCGCTCGCTGGAGGACTGGGTCCCGCGCCTCGCGTCCATGACGGCCGACGAACGGGCCGAGCTGCCGGGCGTCTCCCCGGGCCGCTCCGGCCAGCTCCTCGCCGGTGCCCTGGTCGCCGAGGCCGCCATGGACCTCTTCGGCGTCGAAACCCTGGAGGTCTGCCCCTGGGCCCTGCGCGAGGGCGTCATCCTGCGCCGCCTGGACCAGATGGCCTCGGAGTAATCGGAGTAACAGGGGGCCACACCGGCCAGGCCGACGGGGCGCCCACACGAGGGACCCTGCAACGCCCTGAGCGCCAGCCGCCCTGAAGGGGCGCGGGGAACGGCGCGCCCAGCCCCCCCGCAAGGGGGAGCCCCCGCCGACGCTCCGGGGCTCCCACGGCGATGGGGCGCCGACCCGCAGGGCTCATGGGAACGCCCGTGGGCAGACCGCCCTGAAGGGGCGCGGGGAACGGCGCGCCCAGCCCCCCCCCGCAAGGGGAGCCCGCCCACCAAGACAGACCCCAACGGCGACGGGGCGCCCTCCAGAACGCCCGGCAGGGCCGTGGCATCGATCACAAGCGCGCCCCGCCCCGAGCCCCCCACCCGCCGGGAGCCGAACCCCACCCCCGGCCGGAGGCCGGAGCGTCCCAGGCCGACAGGCCTGTACGCCCTCGGGCGGCAGGCCCGGGAAAGCCCCACCGGGGTCGAACAGGAGCCCCTCGGCCGAGCTCGCCACCCCCGCCCAGCCGCCGGAGGCACCCCGTACGCTGTCCCTCGTGGCAGAACCAGTCGTGCGGATCCCGGATGCGAAGGTCGCGCTGTCCACGGCGTCCGTGTACCCGGAGTCGACGGCGACGGCCTTCGAGATCGCCGCGCGCCTCGGCTACGACGGCGTCGAGGTCATGGTGTGGACCGACCCCGTCAGTCAGGACATCGACGCGCTGCGCCGCCTCAGCGACTACCACCGGATGCCGATCCTCGCCGTCCACGCACCCTGTCTGCTGATCACCCAGCGCGTCTGGTCCACCGACCCGTGGACCAAGCTCCAGCGCGCGAAGGCGGCCGCCGAGAAGCTCGGCGCGAGCACCGTCGTGGTCCACCCCCCGTTCCGCTGGCAGCGTCAGTACTCCCGTGACTTCGTCACCGGAATCTGGCGCATGGCCGACGAGACGGACGTGCGATTCGCCGTCGAGAACATGTACCCGTGGCGCTACCGCGACCGCGAGATGCTCGCGTACGCCCCCGACTGGGACGTGACGAAGGACGACTACCGGCACTTCACGATCGACCTCAGCCACACGGCGACCGCCCGCACCGACGCCCTCCAGATGATCGACCGGATGGGCGACCGCCTCGGGCACGTCCACCTCGCCGACGGCAACGGGTCCAACAAGGACGAGCACCTGGTCCCCGGCCGCGGCACGCAGCCCTGCGCCGAACTCCTGGACCGCCTCGCGCTCTCCGGCTTCGACGGCCATGTCGTCATCGAGGTCAACACCCGCCGCGCGATGTCCAGCGCCGAACGCGAGGCCGACCTCGCCGAGGCCCTCGCCTTCACCCGGCTCCACCTCGCCTCGGCCGTGAAGGTGCCCCGCGGATGACGGACGCCGCCCCGCGCCGCGGCCGGGGACGCCCCACCCGCACACAGACCGAGGCGGGCCCCGCCACCCGCGACCGCATCCTGGAGGCGGCCCGCGAGGAGTTCTCCGAGCGCGGGTACGAGAAGACGTCGATCCGCGGCATCGCCAGGTCCGCCGGCGTGGACTCCGCCCTCGTGCACCACTACTTCGGCACCAAGGAACAGGTCTTCGAGGCGGCCGTCGAGGGAGCCATGGCCCCCGCGCTCGGCGCCCCCGAGGCGATCGTCGAGGGCCCTCTCGACGGCGTCGGGGAACGCCTGACCCGCTTCTTCCTCGGCATCTGGGAGAACCCCACGAGCCGCACCCCGCTGCTGGCGATCGTCCGCTCGGCGGTGAACAACGACACCGCGGCCGCCGTCTTCCGCCGCCTCGTCGCAGCCCAGCTGCTGCGCCGCGTCGTGGCCCGGCTCGACGTCCCGGACGCGGAGCTGCGCGTGGAGCTGGCGGCGGCCCAGCTGGTCGGGGTCGCCATGCTCCGCCATGTGATCAAGGTGGAACCGCTGGCCTCGGTGGACCTGGAGCGCATCGTGGCCAGGGTGGCGCCGGTGGTGCAGGGACACCTGACGAACCCATGAGCGAGCGGAACCGCCGACGGGGCGGCTCCACCCCGTCAGTACGCCGCTGACGTGCGGGTATGCCATGCGAAGGTGGCCGCTGGTCGAGACGTATGTTCCGAGATGCGGACGGCCTGTCCGGATCCTGGAGCACCGGCGTACGCTCGACTTCAGTCATAACCCTCCTCATACCTCCCCGAAGGAGCGAGCGACGATGCCCGAGCTGAGGTCCCGCACAGTCACCCACGGCCGCAACATGGCGGGCGCACGCGCCCTGATGCGCGCCTCCGGTGTACCCGGCGCGGACATCGGACGGAAGCCGATCATCGCGGTCGCCAACTCCTTCACCGAGTTCGTGCCCGGTCACACCCACCTCCAGCCGGTCGGCCGGATCGTCAGCGAGGCCATCACGGCCGCCGGCGGCATCGCCCGCGAGTTCAACACGATCGCCGTCGACGACGGCATCGCGATGGGCCACGGCGGCATGCTGTACTCCCTGCCCTCCCGCGACCTGATCGCCGACTCGGTGGAGTACATGGTCGAGGCGCACTGCGCCGACGCCCTGATCTGCATCTCGAACTGCGACAAGATCACGCCCGGCATGCTCATGGCCGCCCTGCGCCTGAACATCCCGACCGTGTTCGTCTCCGGCGGTCCGATGGAGTCCGGCCGCGCGACGCTGGTCGACGGCACGGTCCGCACGCTCGACCTGGTCGACGCGATCTCCGACGCCGTGAACGACAAGATCTCCGACGAGGACATCCTCCGTATCGAGGAGAACGCCTGTCCGACCTGCGGCTCCTGTTCCGGCATGTTCACCGCCAACTCGATGAACTGCCTGACCGAGGCCATCGGCCTGAGCCTGCCCGGCAACGGCTCGGTCCTCGCCACGCACACCGCCCGCAAGGGCCTGTACGAGGACGCGGCCCGCACGGTCGTCGACATCACGCGCCGCTACTACGACCAGGACGACGAGTCGGTCCTGCCGCGCAACATCGCCACCCACGCGGCCTTCGAGAACGCCATGGCCCTCGACATCGCCATGGGCGGCTCCACCAACACGATCCTGCACCTGCTGGCCGCCGCCCAGGAGGCGGGCGTCCCCTTCGGTCTGGACGAGATCAACGAGGTCTCGCGCCGGGTGCCGTGCCTCGCCAAGGTCGCCCCGAACGTCGCCAAGGACCGCACGTACTACATGGAGGACGTGCACCGCGCCGGCGGCATCCCCGCCCTCCTCGGCGAACTGCACCGCGCGGGCCTGCTCAACGAGGACGTCCACTCCGTCCACAGCCCGTCCCTGTCCGACTGGATGAAGACGTGGGACGTGCGCGCCGGCTCCCCGTCCCCCGAGGCCATCGAGCTGTGGCACGCGGCCCCCGGCTGCGTCCGCTCCTCCGAGGCCTTCTCCCAGTCCGAGCGCTGGGAGGCGCTCGACGAGGACGCCGAGGGCGGCTGCATCCGCTCCGCCGAGCACGCCTACTCCCAGGACGGCGGCCTCGCGGTCCTCAAGGGCAACCTCGCCGTCGACGGCTGCGTCGTGAAGACGGCCGGCGTCGACGAGTCCATCTGGACCTTCGAGGGCCCCGCGGTCGTCTGCGAGTCCCAGGACGAGGCCGTCGACAAGATCCTCAAGAAGGAGATCACGCACGGCGACGTCGTGGTCATCCGCTACGAGGGTCCCAAGGGCGGCCCCGGTATGCAGGAGATGCTCTACCCGACCTCGTTCCTCAAGGGCCGTGGCCTCGGCAAGACCTGCGCGCTGATCACCGACGGCCGCTTCTCCGGCGGGACTTCGGGTCTGTCGATCGGTCACGCGTCCCCGGAGGCGGCGTCCGGCGGCACCATCGCGCTCGTCCGCGACGGCGACCGCATCCGCATCGACATCCCGAACCGCTCGGTCGAACTGCTCGTGTCCGACGAGGAGTTGGCCACCCGTCGCGACGCCCTGAACGGCGTCTACGCCCCCGCGAACCGCGAGCGCAAGGTCTCGGCCGCCCTGCGCGCGTACGCCGCGATGGCGACGAGCGCGGACAAGGGCGCGGTGCGCGACGTCTCGAAGCTGGGCTAGCCCGCCCGGCCCCGGGCCGGTGAAGCCGCGTGAAGGGGGCTGTCCCTGCCGGGGCGGCCCCCTTCACGTCTCACCAGCCCGAGGGATCCCGCCCGTCGACGGCGAAGAGGGTGCCGTCGGGGGAGGTGGCGTAGATGTGGGTGCCGGCGGCGAGGGGCGCCGGGAGCACGCTGACGAGTGAGCCCCGCCGGTCACCGAGGCGGGCCCGGGTCTGTCCGAGCAGGACGCCCTTGTCGGTGTCGACCGCGATGAGGCGCCCGTCCACCGCGCTGAGGTAGAGACGGTGGCCGGACACGACCGGCGCCGACGCCTTGGTGACGGACGTCTCCACCCGCCACAGCTCCTTCGACGTACGGGTGTCCACGGCGACCAGCGAACCCTCGCTCCCCAGCAGGTAGGCCGTGTCCCCCCGGAGCACCGTCTGCGCCTGCGCCTGCGGGATGCGCAGCGCGGTGCGGTGGAGCGTGCGCGCCGCCACGTCGTAGCGCAGGACGTCGTCGGTGTACTGGTCGACCGTGGCCGAGGTGAACCACGCGGCCCCGTCACGGGCGGCCACCAGGTTCAGCCGCCCCTCGACGCGGCGTTGCCACTTCACGGCGCCGGTCGCCGGATCCAGCGCGGTCACCCGCGTCCCCACCCCCGTTCCGGCGGGCGGTGCCACCGCGTAGGCCAACCCGTCGCCGTACGTGTGGAACTGAGGCATGGTCAGCCCCGGAATCGCGTGCCGCCACTTCTGCTCGCCGGTGGCGGCGTCCAAGGCGGTGACCCGCGAGTCGGAGCCGCTGAGCAGGACGACGCCCGCGACGTGGGCGACGCCGCCCGAGGAGCGCGAGACGTCACGGCTCCAGCGCGTCGCGCCCGTGGCGGGATCCAGCGCGGTCAGGTGCCGCCCGTTGCCGCTGCCGACCAGCAGGAGTCCCCCGGACAGGACCGGAGCCGGGGTGGCGTAGGCACTCGCGTCCCCCGGATTGCTCCGGGACCACAACACCCTGCCGTCGTCCGGATCGATCGCGGCGGCCAGGACACCGGGCCGGACACAGAGCAGCGTCTTCCGTGCGTACGTGCACTGCGGCTGCCCGTCCGCTCTGGCGCCGGAGGCGCTCAGGTCGAGTTCCCACGGCCGGAAGGTGCTCTTTGCGGCGGACGCGGCCGACCGCGCCGGTGCGGGGTCGGCCGGTTCCCCGCGCAGACCGGGGACGGCGAAGACGCCGGCGGCAGCCGCGGCGGCGACGGCCACGGCAGCCGCAGGCAGCCGCAAACGCCGTCGGGACCGCTGCCGCCCGGCCATGTGGGTCGGATCCTCGGAACTCTCCGGACGCCCGGGCACAGCCGGCCGGACCGGGAAGGCCGGCTGCGCCGACTCCCCGTTGCCGAGGCGCTGTTCGGGGATGAACGCCCGAGTGTCGTACGACGCCGAGACCGAACGCAGTGCCGTCATGAGCTCGTCCGGGGTGGGCCGGTCCTCCGGCTCCTTGGCGAGACAGCGCCCGACCAGCTCGGCCAGTTCATCGGGCACGCCCGTCAGGTCGGGTTCGTCGTGGACCACTTGATACGCGACCAGATACGGACTGTCCGAATCGAAGGGGCCGCTCCCGGTGGCGGCGTGCACGATCAGCGAACCGAGCGCGAACACATCGGCGGCCGGGCCCACATGCCGTGGCTTGCGGAACTGTTCCGGCGCCATGAACGGCGGAGTACCGATCAACTTGCCGGTCTCCGTCCGCAGTTCACTGTCCGAGGGACGGGAGATGCCGAAGTCGATGACTTTCGGACCGTCGTCCGCCAGCAGGACGTTGCTGGGCTTGAGGTCGCGGTGGACGACCCCGGCCCGGTGGATGTCCCTCAGCGCCTCGGCGAGTCCGGCCATCAGATGACGCAGTCGCGCGGTGGACATCGCGCCGTTCCGCTTCACGTGCTCGGCGAGCGTCGGCCCGGGGATGAACAGCGTTGCCATCCAAGGGCGTTCAGCCTCGGGATCGGCGTCCACGACAGGCGCGGTGAAGGCACCGCTGACCCGCCGGGCGGCCGCGATCTCCTGACGGAACCGCCCCCGGAACTCGGGGTCTTGGGAGAACTCGGCGTGTACGACCTTGACGGCCAGCCGCAACCCGGAGGCGGAGCGCGCCAGATGCACGATTCCCATGCCACCGGAGCCGAGTCTGGACTCCAGCAGGTACTGGCCGGCATAGCGCGGTTGTTCCGCTTCCGATTCCGTACCAGTGCTGCGCTGTGGCGGCATCACTCACCCCCGTGGGTTCGACCGCGTGCGCGACGCGCAGAGCCTAGTCGATTCTTCGTGCGAAACCCCGGCGGCTTGCTAGCCTCGGCGCGCGTCCTGCATTTGGCGTGAATCAATCAACGGGGGAGATCGAAATGGCCACGGAAGACATCGCTTTCACGGACTCGGCGGAAGCCGAGGCGCTGACCGCCCAGGCGCTCCGCACGTACCCGCTCGCACCGGGTCACAACGTCAACGTCAGAAGCGGCCCCGGCACCCACTTCAGCATCGTGCGCACCCTCGCGGCGGGGTCGCGCGTCCCGATCTACTGCCAGTGCCCCGGAGAGTCGGTCAGCGGCCCCTACGGCACGAGCCAGATCTGGGACAACATCTCGAACGGCCAGTTCGTGTCGGACGCGTACGTCCAGACGGGCACCGACGGCTACGTCGCCCCGAAGTGCTCCTGACCGACACCTCAGCCCAGGGGCACCCCGCGGCGGCCGCCGGAGCCGTGACCGGAGCGATAATCGTCGCGTGAGCGACGAGACCAGCACCAGCACCGGAACCGGCGGCACCCCCGCGGGGCCCCAGCCCGAGCCCCTGCGCTTCTTCGGGACGACCTGGGTGGAGCACGACGGCGGCTACACCGGCCGTCGGATCGGCGCGGCCGCCGGCTCGCTCGCCGCCGCCGTGGCCGCCTGCTTCGTGCTCCGTTTCGCCTATCAGGGCCTGGCCATCGCGGACGTGGGAACGCCCGTGACCGTGATGGTCGTGGTGATGTTCGCGGTGTGCAGCGCGCTCGCGTTCCGCCACACCTCGGACGCCTTCTCCAAGCGCCCCGACCCCGACCGCCAGGCGTCCCTGCGCGGTCTGCTCGCCATCGGTTTCGTCGGCTCCCTCCTCGCCTACTGCTTCCGCTCGCTCACCGAGGCCCCGGGCGAGAAGCTCCACCGCGAGGAGTACGAGGCGGCGAGGGAGCAGTACACCCGCCGCACCACGCGCCGCGCAGGCAACCCCGCGAAGAAGCGCCGCCGCGCCTGACCGGCCCCGACCGGCCGGCCGGACCCGAGCCACCACGCACCCGCAGCCGGGATCCGGCGTGAGGGGACGTGCCGGTACATCACATGCCCGCAGGCCGGACGGGTCGGAACCCACGCCCACGTCGCAACGCCGCCGAGATCCGTCCGGATGCGGGCGGATGTACCGGCGCGTCCCGCCCCGCCGACCGGCGCGTCCCGCCCCGCCGACCGGCGCGTCCCGCCCCGCCGACCGGCGCGTCCCGCCCCGCCGACCGGCGCGTCCCGCCCCGCCGACCGGCGCGTCCCGCCCCGCCGACCGGCGCGTCCCGCCCCGCCGACCGGCGCGTCCCGCCCCGCCGACCGGCGCGTCCCCGCGAACCCAAGGCACGGCAGGAAACCCTCTGTCCCCGCCCCGCACGCACCCGCGATCATGAACCCATGACGCCTTCCTCGTCGCCCTCCCCTTCCGCTCCTCCCGGAGCCCCCCGACACTCCGCGCGCGCCCACTCCTTCAACGCCGCCGCGGCGCAGTACGCCGCCAACCGTCCCTCGTACCCGCCCGCCCTCTTCGACGCCGTCGAAGACCTCGCGGGCCGGTCCCTGAGCGGTGCCAAGGTGGCGGACGTGGGGGCGGGCACCGGCATTTCGACCAGCCTCCTGCACAGCCGCGGCGCGGACGTCCTGGCCGTGGAACCCGGCCCCGGCATGGCCGACGAGTTCCGCCGCGTCCACCCCCGCATCCCGATCGTGCGGGGCAGTGGCGACGCCCTGCCCCTCGCCGCCGCCTCCATGGACTTCCTCACCTACGCCCAGTCCTGGCACTGGACCGAGCCGAGCCGCTCGGTGCCGGAGGCGTTGCGCGTGCTGCGTCCCGGCGGGGCGCTGGCCCTGTGGTGGAACACCGAGGCGCTCGACGTCCCGTGGATCGAGGCGGCGGCCCGGCGCGCCGAACGCTTCCTCGGCCTGGACGAGAAGGACCGGAAGGCCGAGAAGAGCCCCAGCTCCGCCACCCCCGCGCACTCCCTGGCCGCCGACCCCAGCGGCAGCCTCTCCTTCGACCACCGCCAGGTCCGCTGGAGCCGGCGCGTCCCGGTGGACACCCACCTCGCCAACATCGGCAGCCACTCGCCGTTCCTGGTCCTCGGCGAGGAGGTCACCGAGGCGTTCTTCGCCGAGGAACGGAACCACCTCCTCCAGGCCTTCCCGGAAGGGTTCGTGGAGGAGACCTACGTCGTGGAGCTGCTGGTGGCGATCCGTTCGTGATCCCGCCCGGCGGCCCACGTGTCGAGGGCTGCCGCGCACGCGTGGTCCACGTGCCGCAGTCCGCCCAGTTCCAGCCGTACGACACGGTCGTGCGGCAAGGCCTCCAAGGCGTCCAGCAGCTTCGGCAGCCTCAGGAAGGTGGCGTTGCCGACCACCCGGACGACCATGCCCGCGGCGCCCCAATCCTCGGTCTCCACGTGCACATGACTGATGTCCCAGGCGGTCTTGGCCACGGCGAGCGCGAGCCCGACCAGCACTCCCTCGAACAGGTTCCCGACCACGATCGCCACCGCGGTCACCACGAGGACGGCCACCTCACCGCGATGCCCGCGCCACAGCGTCCGTACCTCCCGCACCGGCACGAGCTTGCACCCCGCGTGCACCAGCAGCCCCGCCAGCGCCGCCACCGGAATCAGCCCGAGCACCGCGGGCACCACGGCCGTGAAGAGCAGTAGCCACACCCCGTGCAGCACCCGCGACACCTTGGTCTGCGCCCCCGCCTGCACGTTGGCCGCGCTCCGCACGATCACGGCGGTCATGGGCAGCGCCCCGAGCATGCCGCACACGGTGTTCCCGGCGCCCTGCGCGATGAGCTCACGGTCGTAGTCGGTACGCGGGCCCCGGTGCAGCCGGTCCACCGCCGCCGCACTGAACAACGACTCCGCCGAAGCGATCAGCGCGAACGCCAGTACGGTCCCGATCACGCCCACTTCCGTGAGCCGCCCCAGGTCCGTGACGGCCGGCGGCCGTACGGCATCGAACAGCCCCTGGACCTCGACCCGTCGCACGGCGAGATCGAAGACTCCGGTCACGGCCGAGGCGAGCCCCACCGCCAGCAGCGGCGCCGGCACCACCCGCGCCCCTCGTCGCCACCGCGGCCACAGCAGGAGTACGGCCACGGTGGCGGCGCCGATCGCCAGCGCCACGGGATCGGCGGCACCGGCCAGCGAAACGATCCCGGCGATCTTCCCGAGCCCGCCGGAGGGCGCGGCCGTGTCGCCCATCGCGTACACCTGGCCGGCGATCAGCACGAGCCCGATCCCGGCGAGCATCCCCTGCACGACGGCCACGGACACGGCCCGGAACCACCGCCCGAGCCGGAGAACCCCGAGCCCGAGCTGTACGAGGCCGGCGCCGAGCACCAGCACGCCGAGCGCCTGGACCCCGTACGACTGCACGGCCTCGTACACCAGCACGGTCAGCCCGGCCGCCGGCCCGCTCACCTGCAGACTGCTTCCGGGCAGTATCCCGGCGACCAGCCCACCGACGATTCCGGTCACCAGCCCCAGCTCGGCCGGCACACCGGACGCTATGGCGACCCCGACACACAGGGGCAGCGCCACCAGAAAGACGACGAGGGACGCGAACAGATCGGCTTTGCGCATCACGACAGCACCTCCGGTCGACAGTGGGAGATGCGTGGGTGCCGTGCCGGGGGGAGGGCACGGCGGACCTGGCGACTCGGCACGGAGCCGTTTCGCGCAGTGAAATCCATTGTCAGGTAAGCCCGTTGATCGCACAGCCCCTCCGGGCCGCTGTCACGCGAACGCGGGAGCGCATGGCTCGGTGATGCCGCGGACGATCCCGTTCCGTTCGCGCCGACGTGCGCCGCCGCGCGCCTGCGCCGCCCGGCGCTCCGGCCGTTCGGCCGTTCGGCCGGTACCGCCCGGCCCTTGACCGGCGCCCCCGGCGAGAGCAATATTCATCACGCGATGATTATTCGTCCGCGTCCGCCCGACCCCACAGGAACGCCCGTGTCCCTCTCCCCGCCCGCCGTCCGCGCCGAAGGCCTCACGGTCGTCCGCGGCACCCGCACCGTTCTGCACGGACTCGACTTCACCGTCCCGCGCGGCCAGATCACCGGCCTGCTCGGTCCCTCCGGCTGCGGGAAATCCACCCTGATGCGCGCGACCGTCGGCACCCAGGCCAAGGTCGGCGGCACCCTCGAAGTCCTCGGCCGTCCCGCCGGCGACGCCGCACTGCGCTCCCGCATCGGTTACGTCACCCAGGCGCCCTCCGTCTACGACGACCTGACCGTCCGCCAGAACCTCGACTACTTCGCCGCGATCCTCGACCCCGGCCGGGCCGCCGCCGAACGCCGGCACACGGACGTCACCCGGGTCATCGCCGACGTCGACCTCGCCTCGCACACCGACTCCCTCGCCGGGAACCTCTCGGGCGGCCAGCGCAGCCGCGTCTCGCTCGCCGTCGCCCTCCTCGGAGCCCCGGAACTCCTGGTCCTCGACGAACCGACGGTCGGCCTCGACCCCGTCCTGCGCCGCGACCTGTGGAACCTCTTCCACTCCATCGCCGAACAGCGCGGCACGACCCTCCTGATCTCCTCCCACGTCATGGACGAGGCCGAGCGCTGCCACCGGCTCCTCCTGATGCGCGAGGGCGGGATCCTCGCCGACGACACCCCCGACGCCCTTCGCGAACGGACCGGCTCGGACACCGTCGAAACCGCGTTCCTGCACCTCGTGGACGAGGCGGTCGCCGCCGCGCACCTGCCCGCGCCGACCCCGGCCGCGAAGTCCACGGCCACCGGCCCCGACTCCCGCGAGGAGACCGCCCGATGAGTTCCACCGCGGCCACGAGCCCCACTCCACCCACCGCGCCCGAGAGCCCGGACGCCCCGGGGCAGCCCGCACCCGCGTCCCGCCCGAGCCCGCTCAACCTCTCCCGTACGACGGCCACCGCGGCCCGCGCCCTGCGCCAGCTCCGGCACGACCCGCGCACCATCGCGCTGATGATCCTCGTCCCCTGCGTGATGCTGGTCCTGCTCCGCTACGTCTTCGACGGCAGCCCGCAGACCTTCGACTCCATCGGCGCGTCCCTCCTCGGGATCTTCCCGCTGATCACGATGTTCCTGGTGACCTCGATCGCGACCCTGCGCGAGCGCACCTCCGGCACCCTCGAACGCCTCCTCGCCATGCCCCTGGGCAAAGGCGACCTGATCGCCGGCTACGCCCTCGCCTTCGGCGCGATCGCCATCGTCCAGTCGGCCCTGGCCACCGGACTCGCGGTCTGGCTCCTCGGCCTGGACGTCACGGGCTCCCCCTGGCTCCTCCTGCTGGTCGCCCTCCTCGACGCCCTCCTCGGAACGGCCCTCGGCCTCTTCGTCTCGGCGTTCGCCGCCTCCGAGTTCCAGGCCGTCCAGTTCATGCCGGCGGTGATCTTCCCGCAGCTCCTCCTCTGCGGCCTGTTCACCCCGCGCTCGAACATGCACCCCGTCCTGGAGGCCATCTCCGACGTCCTCCCCATGTCGTACGCGGTCGACGCCATGAACGAGGTCCTCAAGCACACGGACATGACCGCGACCTTCGTACGCGACGCGCTGATCGTCGCCGGGACCGCGCTGCTGGTGCTGGGCCTCGGAGCGGCGACCCTGCGACGCAGGACGCCGTAGGACGCCGTACGAACCCGCGACCGTACGAGCCGCGACCGGACGGACGACCGGTCGGGCGGACGGCACGGGTCCGTCCGCCCGCCCGTGCCGTCCGCCCACCGGACATCCCACCCGCCCCCATGACCCCGGTGGGAGGATGAACGCGGACAACTCAACCCCCGGAGGGCACCCGCAACCATGCCTCAGAAAGTCGCAGTCCTCGGCACCGGCAAGATCGGCGAAGCCCTGCTCAGCGGAATGATCCGAGCCGGCTGGGCCCCCACCGATCTCCTGGTCACCGCCCGCCGCCCGGAGCGGGCCAGGGAACTCCAGGAACGCCACGGCGTCACCTCGGTCAGCAACGCGGAAGCGGCGAAGACCGCCGACACCCTGATCCTCACGGTCAAGCCCCAGGACATGGGCGCCCTCCTCGACGAACTCGCTCCGCACATCCCCGCCGACCGCCTGATCATCAGCGGCGCGGCGGGTATCCCGACCTCCTTCTTCGAGGAGCGCCTGGCCGCCGGCACCCCCGTCGTCCGGGTCATGACGAACACCCCCGCCCTCGTCGACGAGGCCATGTCCGTCATCTCCGCCGGGAGCCACGCCACCGCCGAGCACGTGGCGTACGCCGAGGAGGTCTTCGGTGCCGTCGGCAAGACCCTCCTCGTCCCCGAGTCGCAGCAGGACGCCTGCACCGCACTCTCCGGTTCGGGACCGGCGTACTTCTTCTACCTGGTCGAGGCCATGACGGACGCGGGCATCCTGCTCGGACTGCCTCGCGACAAGGCGCACGACCTGATCGTCCAGTCCGCGATCGGCGCCGCCGTGATGCTCCGCGACAGCGGCGAGCACCCCGTGAAGCTCCGCGAGAACGTCACGTCTCCCGCGGGCACCACGATCAACGCGATCCGTGAACTCGAGAACCACGGCGTACGTGCCGCACTCATCGCGGCGCTGGAAGCGGCCCGCGACCGCAGCCGCGAACTCGCTTCCGGCAACAGCTGACGCCCACCCCTGCTCCGGCCGGCCCTCGGCCTCGGATCTCGGACTCGGCGGTTGCCGAGCCCTTGAGCCCGAGGCCCGGGCGCCTGCCGACCCGGCCGAGTCACCCGGCCGAGGGCGGGAGCAACCCGATGGCCTCGTACGCCGAGTCCACCGTCGGCCGCGCCGTCTCCCTGGCCCGCCGCGCACCGTCCCGCAAGACCCCCTCCACGTAGGCGGGATCCGTGCACAGCTCCTTGTGTCTCTCCTGCAAGGGCCTGAGGAGCTCGACCACGGCGTCGGCGGTGTCCTTCTTCAGAGCCCCGTACGAGGCGTATCCCCCGCTCAGGGTTTCGGGGTCGCCGCCCTCGCACGCCGCGAGGATCTCCAGCAGATTCGAGACTCCGGGCCGCGTCTCCGGGTCGTACGCGACGTCCTGCCCGCTGTCCGTCACCGCGCGCATGATCTTCTTCCGTACGGCTTCCGGTTCATCGAGCAGATAGACGACGCCCGGTCCGACATCGTCACTCTTGCCCATCTTCGACGTCGGCTCCTGAAGATTCATGACCCGTGCCGCGACCTCCGGCCGGGTCGCCCGGGGCACCACGAACGTGTGCCCGTACCGCTGGTTGAACCGCACGGCCAGATCCCGGGTCAGTTCGACATGCTGCGCCTGGTCGTCCCCGACCGGCACCTCATCGCTCCCGTACGCCAGGATGTCGGCCGCCATCAGCACGGGATACGTCAGCAGGGACAGCCGCACGCTCCCCCCGCGCTTCCGCTCCAGCGCGGCCTTCTCCTTGTACTGGATCATCCGCCGCATCTCGCCGTCGGTCGCGACGCACTCCAGCACGTACGACAGCCGCGCGTGTTCGTCCACATGACTCTGTACGAACACGGTGCACAGCTCTGGATCGAGTCCCGAGGCCAGCAACAACGTCGCCGCCTGCCTGCTGAGCCTGCGGACCCGCCCCGGATCGTGGTCCACGGTCAGCGCGTGCAGATCGACGATGCAGAACAGGGCCTCGGCCCGGTGCTGGTCGACCTCGGCCCAGCGGCGTACGGCGCCCAGATAGTTCCCCAGCGTCAGATGCCCGGTCGGCTTGACCCCACTGAAGATCCGCGTCATCACTCAACCTCCTGGTCGAGGCCGCCGCGTTCGCCGGCCGGCTCCCCAGGAGGGAAACAAAAACGGCCGCCGAGGCGGCGGCCGTTGGGTACATACGTGTGTACGGCCGCCGTCAGGCGGCCCACCACTGCTGGGTGCACGTATGCGTAGTCATGGACGTCAGCGTACGCCTCGGCCGGCCCCTCCGGACCGCAGTTGACACGACCCGGGCCCGTCCGTAGTGTTCTCCGAGTTGTCCGACGTGAGCGTCGACTCCGGTCGGTCCCCGGACAGCCATTCCGCACCACCATTCAACGATCGACGACTCGTCGTCGGCTCGTTTTCATGCGTGTTTGCGAAATGAGGTTTCCGCGTTCGAAAGGGCGCCACCCCGATTAGCTCGGGAGCCAGGAATCCGCTAATGTCTCACTCGTCGGAACGGCCCAACGGCCGGGAAGGCAAACCCCGCTGACTGGGGGTCAGGCCCGAAAGGTTCTGATAGAGTCGGACTCGCCGGAAAGGGAAACGCGAAAGCGGAAACCTGGAAAGCGCCGAGGAAATCGGATACGGAAACGGTCTGGTAGAGTCGGAAACGCAAGACCGAAGGGAAGCGCCCGGAGGAAAGCCCGAGAGGGTGAGTACAAAGGAAGCGTCCGTTCCTTGAGAACTCAACAGCGTGCCAAAAATCAACGCCAGATTTGTTGATACCCCGTCTTCGGCCGTTCGGTCGGGACGAGGTTCCTTTGAAAAAGTCCTGTCGGGCATTGTTCCGGCAGGCGCATCAGCGAGGACGCTGTGAACGCCGGTCCTATTCCGACCGGTTGTTCCGCTCTCGTGATGTTCCACCGGATTACCGGTAAACATTCACGGAGAGTTTGATCCTGGCTCAGGACGAACGCTGGCGGCGTGCTTAACACATGCAAGTCGAACGATGAAGCCCTTCGGGGTGGATTAGTGGCGAACGGGTGAGTAACACGTGGGCAATCTGCCCTTCACTCTGGGACAAGCCCTGGAAACGGGGTCTAATACCGGATAACACTCCTGCCTGCATGGGTGGGGGTTAAAAGCTCCGGCGGTGAAGGATGAGCCCGCGGCCTATCAGCTTGTTGGTGAGGTAGTGGCTCACCAAGGCGACGACGGGTAGCCGGCCTGAGAGGGCGACCGGCCACACTGGGACTGAGACACGGCCCAGACTCCTACGGGAGGCAGCAGTGGGGAATATTGCACAATGGGCGAAAGCCTGATGCAGCGACGCCGCGTGAGGGATGACGGCCTTCGGGTTGTAAACCTCTTTCAGCAGGGAAGAAGCGAAAGTGACGGTACCTGCAGAAGAAGCGCCGGCTAACTACGTGCCAGCAGCCGCGGTAATACGTAGGGCGCAAGCGTTGTCCGGAATTATTGGGCGTAAAGAGCTCGTAGGCGGCTTGTCACGTCGGGTGTGAAAGCCCGGGGCTTAACCCCGGGTCTGCATTCGATACGGGCTAGCTAGAGTGTGGTAGGGGAGATCGGAATTCCTGGTGTAGCGGTGAAATGCGCAGATATCAGGAGGAACACCGGTGGCGAAGGCGGATCTCTGGGCCATTACTGACGCTGAGGAGCGAAAGCGTGGGGAGCGAACAGGATTAGATACCCTGGTAGTCCACGCCGTAAACGGTGGGAACTAGGTGTTGGCGACATTCCACGTCGTCGGTGCCGCAGCTAACGCATTAAGTTCCCCGCCTGGGGAGTACGGCCGCAAGGCTAAAACTCAAAGGAATTGACGGGGGCCCGCACAAGCAGCGGAGCATGTGGCTTAATTCGACGCAACGCGAAGAACCTTACCAAGGCTTGACATACACCGGAAAGCATTAGAGATAGTGCCCCCCTTGTGGTCGGTGTACAGGTGGTGCATGGCTGTCGTCAGCTCGTGTCGTGAGATGTTGGGTTAAGTCCCGCAACGAGCGCAACCCTTGTTCTGTGTTGCCAGCATGCCCTTCGGGGTGATGGGGACTCACAGGAGACTGCCGGGGTCAACTCGGAGGAAGGTGGGGACGACGTCAAGTCATCATGCCCCTTATGTCTTGGGCTGCACACGTGCTACAATGGCAGGTACAAAGAGCTGCGAAGCCGTGAGGCGGAGCGAATCTCAAAAAGCCTGTCTCAGTTCGGATTGGGGTCTGCAACTCGACCCCATGAAGTCGGAGTTGCTAGTAATCGCAGATCAGCATTGCTGCGGTGAATACGTTCCCGGGCCTTGTACACACCGCCCGTCACGTCACGAAAGTCGGTAACACCCGAAGCCGGTGGCCCAACCCCTTGTGGGAGGGAGCTGTCGAAGGTGGGACTGGCGATTGGGACGAAGTCGTAACAAGGTAGCCGTACCGGAAGGTGCGGCTGGATCACCTCCTTTCTAAGGAGCATCTAGGCCGCCGGGCTTGCCCGGTGGTCCAGGGCCATTACGTCGGCAAATGTCCGACGGTGGTTGCTCATGGGTGGAACGTTGATTATTCGGCACTCTTGACCGTCTTCTCCTTCCGGTACTGCTCTTCGGAGCGTGGAAAGAATGAGGGAAGCGGTAAGAGTGTCGGGCACGCTGTTGGGTGTCTGAAGGTACGGCCGAAAAGGCTGCCTTCAGTGCCGGCCCCGGTGAAGCACCGCGTAAGTGGTGTGTGACGGGTGGTTGGTCGTTGTTTGAGAACTGCACAGTGGACGCGAGCATCTGTGGCCAAGTTTTTAAGGGCGCACGGTGGATGCCTTGGCACCAGGAACCGATGAAGGACGTGGGAGGCCACGATAGTCCCCGGGGAGCCGTCAACCAGGCTTTGATCCGGGGGTTTCCGAATGGGGAAACCCGGCAGTCGTCATGGGCTGTCACCCATACCTGAACACATAGGGTATGTGGAGGGAACGCGGGGAAGTGAAACATCTCAGTACCCGCAGGAAGAGAAAACAACCGTGATTCCGGGAGTAGTGGCGAGCGAAACCGGATGAGGCCAAACCTCAAGCGTGTGAGACCCGGCAGGGGTTGCGCTTGGGGGGTTGTGGGATCTCTCTTTCACAGTCTGCCGGCTGTGAGACGAGTCAGAAACCGTTGATGTAGGCGAAGGACATGCGAAAGGTCCGGCGTAGAGGGTAAGACCCCCGTAGTCGAAACATCAACGGCTCGTTTGAGAGACACCCAAGTAGCACGGGGCCCGAGAAATCCCGTGTGAATCTGGCGGGACCACCCGCTAAGCCTAAATATTCCCTGGTGACCGATAGCGGATAGTACCGTGAGGGAATGGTGAAAAGTACCGCGGGAGCGGAGTGAAATAGTACCTGAAACCGTGTGCCTACAAGCCGTGGGAGCGTCGCGCATTGAGTTTACTCGATGCGTCGTGACTGCGTGCCTTTTGAAGAATGAGCCTGCGAGTTTGCGGTGCGTTGCGAGGTTAACCCGTGTGGGGAAGCCGTAGCGAAAGCGAGTCCGAACAGGGCGATTCAGTAGCGCGCTCAAGACCCGAAGCGGAGTGATCTAGCCATGGGCAGGTTGAAGCGGCTGTAAGAGGTCGTGGAGGACCGAACCCACCAGGGTTGAAAACCTGGGGGATGACCTGTGGTTAGGGGTGAAAGGCCAATCAAACTCCGTGATAGCTGGTTCTCCCCGAAATGCATTTAGGTGCAGCGTCGTGTGTTTCTTGCCGGAGGTAGAGCACTGGATAGGCGATGGGCCCTACCGGGTTACTGACCTTAGCCAAACTCCGAATGCCGGTAAGTGAGAGCGCGGCAGTGAGACTGTGGGGGATAAGCTCCATGGTCGAGAGGGAAACAGCCCAGAGCATCGACTAAGGCCCCTAAGCGTACGCTAAGTGGGAAAGGATGTGGAGTCGCACAGACAACCAGGAGGTTGGCTTAGAAGCAGCCACCCTTGAAAGAGTGCGTAATAGCTCACTGGTCTAGTGATTCCGCGCCGACAATGTAGCGGGGCTCAAGCGTACCGCCGAAGTCGTGTCATTGCAGCGTATAGCCCCAACGGGTGTTGTGATGGGTAGGGGAGCGTCGTGTGCCGGGTGAAGCCGCGCCGGAAGGCAGTGGTGGACGGTTCACGAGTGAGAATGCAGGCATGAGTAGCGATACACACGTGAGAAACGTGTGCGCCGATTGACTAAGGGTTCCTGGGTCAAGCTGATCTGCCCAGGGTAAGTCGGGACCTAAGGCGAGGCCGACAGGCGTAGTCGATGGATAACCGGTTGATATTCCGGTACCCGCTGTGAAGCGTCAAACATCGAACCAGGCGATGCTAAGTCCGTGAAGCCGCCCCGGAGCCTTCGGGCAAAGGGGAGTGGTGGAGCCGACGGACCAGACCTGTAGTAGGTGAGTGATGGGGTGACGCAGGAAGGTAGTCCATCCCGGGCGGTGGTTGTCCCGGGGTAAGGGTGTAGGCCGTGTGATAGGCAAATCCGTCACACATCAAGGCTGAGACCTGATGCCGAGCCGATTGTGGTGAAGTGGATGATCCTATGCTGTCGAGAAAAGCCTCTAGCGAGTTTCATGGCGGCCCGTACCCTAAACCGACTCAGGTGGTCAGGTAGAGAATACCGAGGCGTTCGGGTGAACTATGGTTAAGGAACTCGGCAAAATGCCCCCGTAACTTCGGGAGAAGGGGGGCCATCACTGGTGATCCGATTTACTCGGTGAGCTGGGGGTGGCCGCAGAGACCAGCGAGAAGCGACTGTTTACTAAAAACACAGGTCCGTGCGAAGCCGTAAGGCGATGTATACGGACTGACGCCTGCCCGGTGCTGGAACGTTAAGGGGACCGGTTAGTCACTCTTCGGGGTGGCGAAGCTGAGAACTTAAGCGCCAGTAAACGGCGGTGGTAACTATAACCATCCTAAGGTAGCGAAATTCCTTGTCGGGTAAGTTCCGACCTGCACGAATGGCGTAACGACTTCTCGACTGTCTCAACCATAGGCCCGGTGAAATTGCACTACGAGTAAAGATGCTCGTTTCGCGCAGCAGGACGGAAAGACCCCGGGACCTTTACTACAGTTTGATATTGGTGTTCGGTTCGGCTTGTGTAGGATAGCTGGGAGACTGTGAAGCTTGGACGCCAGTTCAGGTGGAGTCGTCGTTGAAATACCAGTCTGGTCGTGCTGGATGTCTAACCTGGGTCCGTGATCCGGATCAGGGACAGTGTCTGATGGGTAGTTTAACTGGGGCGGTTGCCTCCTAAAGAGTAACGGAGGCGCCCAAAGGTTCCCTCAGCCTGGTTGGCAATCAGGTGTTGAGTGTAAGTGCACAAGGGAGCTTGACTGTGAGACCGACGGGTCGAGCAGGGACGAAAGTCGGGACTAGTGATCCGGCGGTGGCTTGTGGAAGCGCCGTCGCTCAACGGATAAAAGGTACCCCGGGGATAACAGGCTGATCTTCCCCAAGAGTCCATATCGACGGGATGGTTTGGCACCTCGATGTCGGCTCGTCGCATCCTGGGGCTGGAGTCGGTCCCAAGGGTTGGGCTGTTCGCCCATTAAAGCGGTACGCGAGCTGGGTTTAGAACGTCGTGAGACAGTTCGGTCCCTATCCGCTGTGCGCGTAGGAATATTGAGAAGGGCTGTCCCTAGTACGAGAGGACCGGGACGGACGAACCTCTGGTGTGCCAGTTGTCCTGCCAAGGGCATGGCTGGTTGGCTACGTTCGGGAGGGATAACCGCTGAAAGCATCTAAGCGGGAAGCCTGCTTCGAGATGAGTATTCCCACCCCCTCGAGGGGTTAAGGCTCCCAGTAGACGACTGGGTTGATAGGCCAGATCTGGAAGCCCGGCAACGGGTGGAGGTGACTGGTACTAATAGGCCGAGGGCTTGTCCTCAGTTGCTCGCGTCCACTGTGTTGGTTCTGAAACCACGAACAACCCCACGTTTGTCACAGAGCGTGGTCCGGTTGACAGTTTCATAGTGTTTCGGTGGTCATAGCGTGAGGGAAACGCCCGGTTACATTCCGAACCCGGAAGCTAAGCCTCACAGCGCCGATGGTACTGCAGGGGGGACCCTGTGGGAGAGTAGGACGCCGCCGAACAAATTTTGAAGAAAACCCCCGGACCGGGGATACCGGTCCGGGGGTTTTCTGCGTTCAGGGGCTTCTGCGTTCAGGGGGCTTCTGCGTTTAGTGTCTTTGTCATGCGCTATGACCTGATCATTTTCGACAATGACGGTGTCCTCGTGGACAGCGAGCCGATCTCCAACACCTTGCTGGCCGCCTATCTCACCGAGCTGGGGCACCCCACCACGTACGAGGACTCCCTGCGTGACTACATGGGATCCGCGATGCACCGCATCCACGACATGGTCCTGGAGCGCACCGGGCGGCGGCTTCCGGACGACTTCGACGACGTGTTCCACGCCCGCGTCTTCGCCGCCTTCGAGCGGGAGCTGAAGCCCGTTCCCGGAGCCGGCCAGGTACTGGAGAAACTGGCCGCGGACGGCGTGCCGTACTGCGTGGCCTCCTCCGGGAGCCATGAGCGGATCCGGGTCGGGCACCGGACGACAGGGCTCGACCGATGGTTCGACGAGGGACGGGTCTTCAGCTCGCAGGACGTCGGGCGGGGCAAGCCGGCACCCGATCTGTTTCTCCACGCCGCCGAGCGCATGGGCGTACGGCCGGAGAAGTGCGCTGTCGTGGAGGACAGCCCCCTGGGCGTACAGGCGGCCGACGCGGCGGGGATGGACGTGTACGGGTTCACCGCCATGACACCGGCCGACAGACTGACCGGCGCCACCCAACTCTTCTCCGACATGGGGGAGTTGGCTGACCTGCTGGTATGACGGCACGCATCGTCGGGCGCTGACATTTGTCATGCCGAGCTCCGGACGATCGTTTCTGTCGGCGGGTGGGGTCCGACCGTGAAGCTGAGTACATCGAAACGGGACGTACACAGTGACGACGGAGGACCCGACCATGAGCATCACCGCCACCGAGATCAGCACCGGAGAGACCACCCGCGCCGCCCTGGCGGAAACGGCCACCACCCCGGAGACCGACGGTGCCCGGCCGAGCTTCCTGCCGTTGATCGTGGACGTGGCGGTACCCGTCGGGTCGTACTACCTGCTCAGGAACGGGTTCGGGATGAGCACGATGGCGGCCCTCGGCTGGAGCAGCGTCGTGCCGGCCGTGCGGACCGTGTGGAGCGTGGTGAAGGAGCGCAAGGTCAACGCCCTGGCCGGGCTGATCCTCTTCGTCAACGTGGTCGGGCTCGCGCTCAGCATGGTCGCCGGTGACCCGCGGCTGATGCTGGCGAAGGACAGCGGGGTCAGCAGCGCGATCGGGATCGGTGTCCTGGTGTCCGTGAGGCTCGGGCGGCCGATGATGACGCAGGGCATGAAGCCGTTCCTCGTGAAGGGCGACGCGGCGCGGGCCGCGGCCTGGGACCGGCTGGCGGCCGGCTCCGAGCCGTTCCGGAAGGCAGAGCGGACGTTCTCGCTGGTGTGGGGCACGGTCCTGCTCGGTGAGTGCGTCGCGCGGGTCGTGGGTGCCTACACGCTGCCGATCGACACGATGGTCTGGCTCGGCACGGTCGTCATGATCGCCTCCATGGTCCTGGCCTTCCTGCTCAGCGGGCGCTTCGCCGTCGTCCCGATGGAGAAGATGCTGGAGCGGGAGCTCGCCGCCGGGGCCGGGACGCACCGCTGAACAGCCCCGCGCCGAGGGCCCGGACGGGTCCGTCACGAAGACCTCGACAGTCCCTCCCCGAAGAGCTGAGCAAAATTCACCTTCGGCTTGATCTACCCACCGGTAAGCCGGGGCCCTACGCTCGCCGCCATGACAGATGTGCTGCGGCGCGGTAGGGCCTCTCTGGCGTTCAGCTTCTTCGCTCAGGGTGCCGCCTTCGCGCTGCTCGTGACGCGTATCCCGGCCATCCAGGACCGCTACGGGATCTCCGACGCGCTGCTGCCGGCGTTCCTGGCGGCCGTCCCGGTCCTCGCCGGGCTGGGCAGCGTCGCCACCGAGCATCTGGTCAAGCGCATACCCCCCAGCCGCGTCCTGCGGTGGTCGCAGCCGGTCGTGCTGCTGGCCCTGCTGGGTGTCGGCGCCGGTGACCAGCTCGTCGAGGTGGCGGTCGCCCTCGGCGCCTTCGGCCTGGCGGTCGGTGGTCTCGATGCCTCGATGAACATGCTCGGGGTGAGTCTCCAGCGGTCGTACGGGCGCAGCATCATGCTCGGTTTCCATGCCACGTACAGCCTGGGCGGGATCGTGGGCGCCTCGCTCGCGTGGGCCGGGGCGCATTGGCATCAGCCGCTCTTCGTGTCGTATCTGCCGGTCGTGCTGGTGCTGCTGCCGCTCGCCCTGGTGGGGAGCCGGTGGTACGTCGACGCGGGCGCGGACACGGAGGGGAAGGAGGAGGCGGTGGCCGACGCGGGTGCCGGTCCGCTCGTCTTCCGGCTGCTGCTGCCGCTGTGTCTGGTGATGACGTTCGCCTACATCGGGGACTCGACCGTCTCCAACTGGAGCGCGAAGTACCTCAAGGACGTGCTGGGCAGTTCGGAGCAGACGGCGACCGTTCCGTACAACGTCTACATGGTGATGACGCTGGTGGGGCGTGCTGTCGGGGACTTCGGGGTGCGGCGTTTCGGGGCGGTGGCGGTGGTGCGGCTGGGTGCCGTGGTCGCCGCGCTCGGGTTCGGGGTGGTGGCGGTCGCGCCGGGTGCCGGGGTGGGCATGCTGGGGTTCACGCTGCTGGGGCTCGGGCTGTGTGTGATCGTGCCGCAGACCTTCGCGGCCGCGGGGCGGCTCTTCCCCGGGGCGTCGGACACGGCGATCGCGCGGCTGAACATCTTCAACTACGTGGGGTTCCTGATCGGTTCTCCGTTGGTGGGCGCGCTGGGCGACGCCTGGAACTACCGCGGAGCCATGCTCGTACCGATGGTGCTGGTCCTCGCGACCTTGGGCTATGCCCGCTCGTTCGAACCTCAGCCGGACCGATACGGTGAGATGCATGAGCGGCCGCGCACAGCTGATGTGGGACGAGGCAGTAACGGGGTATGACTTCGGTCCGGAGCATCCGATGGATCCGGTCCGGCTCCGGCTGACCAAGGGGCTCGTCGACGCCTTCGGGCTCGACCGGGCCGTCGATGTCGTCGCGGCGAAGCCCGCCGGGGATTCGACCCTGCGGCTGGTGCACCGCGAGGACTATGTGTCGGCGGTCAGGTCCGCGTCCGCCGACCCCGTGTCCGCCGACGCGTCGTACGGCCTCGGGACCATGGACGATCCCGCGTTCACCGGGATGCACGAGGTGTCCGCGATGATCGCCGGGCAGTCCGTGGGCGCCGCGGAGGCCGTGTGGCGCGGGGAGGCGCTGCACGCGGTGAACTTCGCGGGCGGGCTGCACCACGCGATGCCCGGCGCCGCCTCCGGGTTCTGCATCTACAACGACGCCGCTCTCGCCATCGCCCGCCTTCTGGAGCTGGGTGCCGAGCGGGTCGCGTACATCGATGTCGATGTGCACCACGGTGACGGTGTCCAGGCGGCCTTCTGGGAGGATCCGCGGGTTCTGACGATCTCGCTGCACGAGCACCCGCGGACGCTGTTCCCGCAGACCGGGTGGCCCGAGGAGACCGGGGCGGGCAGTGCGGAGGGTACGGCCGTCAATGTCGCCTTGCCGGCGGGTACCGGGGACGCGGGCTGGCTGCGGGCGTTCCACGCCGTGGTGCCGGAGCTGATCGCCGACTTCCGGCCGCAGGTGCTGGTCACCCAGCACGGCGCGGACACCCACTTCGAGGACCCGCTCGCGCACCTGGCCGTCTCGCTCGACGCGCAGCGGGCCGTGCAGGTCGCCTGTCACGACCTGGCGCACACGTACGCCGACGGACGCTGGGTCGCGCTGGGGGGTGGCGGATACGCGGTGGTGGAGGTGGTGCCGCGCTCGTGGACGCATCTGGTGGCCGTGGCGGCGGGCCGTCCCGTCGAGCCCGAGACGGTGATCCCGGAGAGCTGGCGGCAGGAGGTCTTCGCCCGTACCCGGCAGCTGGCGCCGATGCGGATGACGGACGGACGGTGGCCGGTGTCGTGGAAGGACTGGGAGTCGGGGTACGACCCGGCGGACCGTCTCGACCAGGCGATCGTGGCGACACGCAAGGCCGTGTTCCCGCTGCGGGGGATGCTTCCTTAGCCGGGGTCTCCGCCGGCCGGGGTCTTTGCGTCGCGGGCCGGTACCGTCCCGTCGCCGCCATCATGGGTGGACCTTTAGGCCAACTGTGGGGCATATGGCCCATGTTGCGTATCCGGCACCGGCGGATGCGCCAGCATCGCTGACGTGTTGAGCACCGGCGCTTTGCGTGCCCATCTTCTGGCCGCCCGGCTCGCCGGGCCCGTGGCCACCTCGCGCGAGGAGAGCCTGCGCAGCTACCGGCTCTTCGCCGCCCGCGACCCCCGCCTGATGCTCGGACTTGATCCCGAATGGACGTGGTGTCAGCGGGATTTGATCGAGTTAATGGCCGACAAATGCGGAGTTTCGGCTGATCCATTACATACTTCGGGGCATGATGTGATCGACCCGGAGCTGACGCTGGCGGCCCTCGACGCCTTCGCGGAACGGCTCGGCGAAGCGGCCCGGCGTCGTCACCCTGTGCTTCTCGGTACGGGTCACCCGCACCGGCTGATCGATTTCTACGCCGCACTCGCGGACGCCCTGTCAGCGGCGGGGTGTGCCGTCCTCACCCCCGCGCAGGGTAGCTCTATCGACATAACGACCCGGTTCGGTCTACGCACGTACAGCCTCGACTACGTACAAGGTGTCGCGCTGGTGCGCGAACCAGAGGCGGGAGCCGCCGGTCGTGCGACCGGCGCACACACCCATTCACCCCTCCCGGTCCGGACCGTTCTGGCGGCCGCCGCCGCGGGCGGAGGGCCCCTCCCGGAGCTGGTCATCGGGGACCACGGATGGGTCTGCGGGGCAGGTCAGCTGGGGTTCGAGGCCATCGGCCTCGCCGATACGGACGATCCCGCGCTGTTCGTCGGAGAGGCAGAGGGGCAGGTGTCCGTCGCCGTTCCCCTAGATGACGCTGTGCGGTCTGATTACTACCGACCGCTTACTCGCTATGTACTCAATCGAGCGTGTCTGTCACAGTAGGCGGCCGATGGCATCCCCTCTTCCCCACTCGCATCACCCGCCCCTACATTGGGGAGTGAGTGCGCAACGACGAAGAGTCACCGGAAGGGGAAGCCGGTGACCGTCGAGTGCGGAAGGTTCAGGTGTGACATGGCTGCAGGCGAGAGGCCTCTGAACGAGGTCCAGTTCCTTACCGTGGCGGAAGTCGCCTCGGTGATGCGAGTGTCGAAGATGACCGTGTACCGCTTGGTGCACAGCGGTCATCTGCCGGCGATCCGGGTGGGGAGGTCCTTCCGGGTGCCGGAGCAAGCGGTTCACGAGTACCTCCGCGAGAGCTACGTGGGGGTGGAGACCGCCTGACGGCGTTCCGGGAGACCGTTCGCGATCTCCCGGAAACACCTCGATTACTACCTCGGCTCTCGGGCGGGTAGGCTGGCCCCTCATAGGTCGTGTGGGCCCATGCAGCCCAGCACCGAGTAAAGAGAAGTGAGCGAGGGTAGTCGTGGGCTCTGTTATCAAGAAGCGGCGCAAGCGGATGGCGAAGAAGAAGCACCGCAAGCTGCTCAAGCGCACTCGCGTTCAGCGTCGCAACAAGAAGTAAGCGACGCCGCGGAAACGCGTACTGTGGCCTCTCACCAGCAGGTGGGGGGCCACAGGCGTATCCGGCCGGGGGAAGGCGGCTCAAGGGCCGGAGAAGGGTCGGTGAAGGCCGCGCGGCGGCCGGCCGAGGCTTCTGTGCGGCGGCCGGGTACTTCCGGCGCGGCGGTGGCCCGGGAAGGGGAACCCCGAAAAACCGCTCGACCGTCGAACGTCTTCGGCCATGTGCGCCATGTCCGTCTGTGGGCCGAATGGCTGGGTCTGGTCACAGGTCCATGGCTGTCGTCACTTCGTGCATCGGGCGGTCATCACAGCGCAACATCAACCCGCTAAGTTGGCCGCACACGGGGAACCCGGCAGGTACGAGCGGAGCTACGTCCAGTTCTGGAAGGAAGGCGCTGATCTTGGGGAAGGTCGTGCTCGTGACCGGGGTGGCCCGGCGGCTCGGGGGCCGGTTCGTACGACAGATCCAGCGTGACCCGCAGGTGGACCGGGTGATCGCCGTGGACGCGGTGCCTCCCGAGCACCACATCGGTGGCGCCGACTTCGTACAGGCCGACATCCGCCAGCCGACCATCGCCCGGCTGCTCGCCGAGTACTCCGTCGATACGGTCGTCCACATGGATGTGACGGGCACGGCGCTGGGCTCCGGCAGCCGGACCACGGTCAAGGAGACCAACGTCATCGGCACCATGCAGCTCCTCGGTGCCTGCCAGAAGTCCCCGACGGTCAAGCGGCTCGTCGTGAAGTCCAGCACGAACGTCTACGGCTCGGCGCCGCGCGACCCCGCCGTCTTCACCGAGACCACCTCGCCCAAGGCGCTGCCCAGTGGCGGCTTCGCGAAGGACACGACCGAGGTCGAGGGCTATGTGCGCGGCTTCGCGCGCCGCAGGCCCGATGTCGCCGTGTGCGTGCTGCGGTTCGCCAACATCCTCGGTCCGAGCGCGGACTCGCCGCTCGCCTCGTACTTCTCGCTGCCGGTGCTGCCGACGGTGTTCGGCTACGACCCGCGGCTCCAGTTCGTCCACGAGAGCGACGTCATCGAGGTGCTGCGGCTCGCCGCGCACGACCCGCGGCGGGGCACGCTCAACAGCGGCACGTTCAACATCGCCGGGGACGGCGTCCTGCTGCTCTCGCAGTGCGCGCGGCGGCTCGGACGGCCCACGGTCCCGCTCCTGCTGCCGGCCCTCAGCTGGGTCGGTACGGCCGTGCGTACCCTGGGGGTGACGGACTTCTCGCCCGAGCAGTTGCGGCTGCTCACGCACGGCAGGGTGGTCGCGACGGTCCAGATGCGCGAAACCCTGGGCTACCAGCCGAAGTACACGACGGCGGAGGCCTTCGCGGACTTCGCCCAGAGCAGGGGTCCTGGCCTCCTGCCCCCGGAGGCCCTTGCGGGGGCCGTGGACAAGATCGCCGCGCTGCCTGCTCTGGGCGGCGGCCACCGCCCGACGCAGAGCGCCAACTGAGGAGCGCATCAACGATGGCGGACGCCAAGGTCATTCCGTTCGACGACGACCGCTCGCGCGGGGCTGCGGCGCAGCGCCCGGCGAGGCGCCGGGCCGGGGGAAGCCGGCGCAAGGGTGAGCCCGTGGTCGTGCGCGAGGTCCAGCCCATGCCCGGGCGGACCCTTCCGCAGGATGATGTTCCCGTGACGCAGGAGGAACAGCCCCAGAAGCCTCAGCAGGGCGGTACGAGCCTGGAGCAGCGCATCGCGGGGGGCCTGTCCTTCCTGCGCCGCAGGCTCACCGGCGACTACGAGATCGACGAGTTCGGGTACGACCAGGAGCTGACCGACCAGGTCCTGATGTCACTGATCCGGCCGGTGTACGAGAAGTACTTCCGCGTCGACGTGAAGGGCATCGAGAACATCCCGTCCGACGGTGGCGCCCTGATCGTCGCCAACCACTCGGGCACGCTTCCGCTGGACGGCCTGATGATGCAGGTCGCCGTCCACGACAACCACCCCGCGAACCGTCATCTGCGTCTGCTCGCCGCCGACCTGGTGTTCATGCTGCCGGTCGTCAACGAGCTGGCCCGCAAGGCCGGTCACACCCTGGCCTGCGCGGAGGACGCCGAGCGGCTGCTGGAGCGCGGTGAACTGGTCGGTGTGATGCCGGAGGGCTTCAAGGGCATCGGCAAGCCGTTCAGCGAGCGCTACAAGCTCCAGCGGTTCGGCCGGGGCGGCTTCGTCTCGACGGCGCTGCGCGCCGGCACCCCGATCATTCCGTGCTCGATCGTCGGGGCGGAGGAGATCTACCCGATGATCGGCAACGCGAAGACCCTCGCGCGGCTGCTGGGATTCCCGTACTTCCCGATCACGCCGACCTTCCCGTGGCTGGGCCCGCTCGGCGCGGTCCCGCTGCCCACCAAGTGGACGATCCAGTTCGGCGAGCCGATCCGCACGGACGGTTACCCGCCGGAGGCGGCGGACGATCCGATGCTGATGTTCAACCTGACCGACCAGGTCAGGGAGCAGATCCAGCACACCCTGTACAAGCTGCTGGTCCAGCGCAGGTCCGTGTTCTTCTGATCATGCAGTTACGATTCTGTTGATCATGTACTGATATGCCGGTACGTCGATGGGGGCGCCCTCCCCGAGGAGGGCGCCCCCATCGACATACCGCGGTGGTGGCCCGGTCAGTCGCTGTCCTGCGTGTCGATGCCGAGGCCCGGCAGGAGGCCGGGGAGCAGCGGCGGCAGGGTGACATCGGGTTCGCTCGTCGCGCTGCTCTTGCTGCTGCCGGACGACGGAGAGGTGCTGGTGTCGTCCTGCGGCGGGTCGAGCAGACCGCCGGTGCCGCCGCCGAGCAGGCCCTCGCCGCTGCTGCCCGAACTGGACGGCTTGGGCTTGCCGCTGCTGTGGCTCTCGCCCGTCGATCCGCTGCCGGCGCTGGGTGCCGGAGTCTCCGTACCCGGCGAGGCGGTGGACTCCTCGCTCTTGCCCCGGTGACGGCCGGTGCCCTCGGGGGCGGGTGTCTTGGGCAGCAGCGAGCGCAGCGGGTCGACCTCGTCGTCTATGGCCTCGAAGACCGACGAGACCTGGTCACTGACGTCACCGAGCTGCACGGGCAGTCGGTCGCGCAGTGAGCCCCAGGCCTCGCGGTGCGACTGGGAGAACGCGGACAGGGTCTGGATGGGGCCCAGTGTGCCGTCCCGTTCGTACGCCTCGTGCAGCAGCCGGTGACCCTCGGAGGCGTCGTGCTGCATGCCGGACAGAGCGCGGCGGATCTCGCCCATGGACTCGTGGTCGAGATGTCCCGAGCGGCCCCGTTCCATCAGCCGACGGGCCTCGCTCAGGCGGTTCGAGGCCTGGTCGAGGTAGAGCTCGCCCCGGTCGCTGTCGCCGTCGGCCAGACCCAGCTTGATGTCTTCCATGCCGCGTTTGAGCCCGTAGAGCGAGTCACCGGGCAGGGCGTCGGAGCTCGCGGCGGCCACACCGCCGAAGGCTCCGGCGGCCACACCGACGGTGAGCCCGCCCGCGGCCAGTCCTTTGGACAGCCGGGACCGGGGCCGCAGCTTCCCCAGTCCTGTCGCCCGGTGCGAGCCCTTGGCCCTATGGGACCGCTGTTCGGGCAGGCCACGGCCCGGACCCTCGCCTCCGGCGGCGGTGCCTTCCTGCAGCATGGCCTCCATCGCGGCGACGAGCTGGGCTCGCTGCACGATCTTGACCTCCGGGTCCAGCTCCGGTTGGGGCAGCTCGCCGAGACCGGTGGCGAGGGCCAACAGCAGCCCTTGCCCGGTCTGTTCCGCAGCAGCCCGGGACGGTGCCGACCCATCGGGCTGCTCGGCCGCCGTGCCCTGGTCGATCTCCTCCAGGGCCTGGGCGAAGGCGTTCGCCCGCCGGTGTGTTGATACGTTCGCGATCACTGGCGGCACCTCCTCTCGTCATGACGGTCGACTCCCCAGGGGGTCCTGAGGGTTGCACCCCCTGGCCGTGTCCACACGATCGGGTGATCGGCGACGGCCAAGGCGTGACCACAGGGAGCCTGTATCCCGCACAACGAGCGTCACGGCACTTGGGTTACGGACGACAGATGTACGGACCGCGAAGTCAACAGACTTTTACAGAAGGTGAGTTGGACGTCGCTGAGTGTGCTGGGCCACTGTGGTCGAAAAGCGGGCTCAGCGGACGTCTTCGGGCAGGAGCCGGGCCAGTGTGCGGACGGCCCGGTACTGGAGGGTCTTGATGGCGCCCTCGTTCTTGCCCATCACCCGGGCGGTCTCGGCGACCGAGAGCCCCTGGAGGAAGCGGAGTGTCACGCACTCCTGCTGCTGAGGGTTGAGCCGTTTCACGGCGTCGAGCAGCGCGGCGTTCGACAGGGACTCCAGGACGGAGTCCTCGGGGGAACGCTCGACCTCGTTGGCGTCGAGCATCTCGCCGGTGGTCACTTCCAGCCGGAAGCGGCTGGACTTGAAATGATCGGCCACCAGGTTCCGGGCGATGGTCACGAGCCAGGCGCCGAAGTCACGCCCCTGCCAGGTGAAGGTGCCGATCCGTCGCAGCGCCCGCAGAAAGGTCTCACTGGTGAGGTCCTCGGCGGTCGCCTTACCTCCAACCCGGTAGTAGATGTAGCGGTACACGGTGTCGCTGTACTGGTCGTAGAGCCGTCCGAAGGCGTCGGCCTCGCCGGCCTGGGCGCGCTCCACGAGATCCATCATCCGGGCGCTGTCACTGTCCGCGGCCGGACGGCGTGCGGTGGTGGCCGAGCCTGAGCGGCCCCGCCTGCCGACCGCCGCGTTGCCGTCGGCCAGGGCGTAGCAAGGTCCGACGGGCGCGGGGAGGGCGAAGGCGGGGACGGCGTACGCGGTGGGGACGAAGCCGCGCAGACGGTCCAGGACCGTTGCGCGCAGCGTAGCCAGGCCCGAGGCGTCAACCCCGACGTGTGAGTACACGGGACTCCCAGAGGCAGAGCTTCCATCACGTGCAGTGCGGGACCTTTCACCCGTCGTGGCGACGGAAGGGCACCGGTTTGCGTCTGAGGAGAATAACGCTTCGTACAGGCAGCACTACACCCAGTTGCTAAAATCATCGATTACGACGGTTTTGGCACGGATCGATGCCTGTTCAAGTACCGATCGGTGACCGCTTGTTGATCGCATCGGTTCGTGTTCCGCCTGAGTGCAGGGCGTGTTGTGCCCGCCTGTGGAACACGCGACTGAGTAGCCCACCACGTGGGTATGACGATGTGATTGCCTCGCGGAGCAGGGCTCCCGTCCCAGGTCCGGACAGGTTTTCGCCCCCTCCGCCCCTTACCTGGGGCTCCGCCCCGGACCCCGCTCCTCGAACGCCGGAGGGGCTGAAAAACACGCGAGTGAGGGACGGCACCCAAGCCACCGCGCACCCGCAGCCGGGATCCGGCGGAAGGGGCCGTGCCGGTACATCGATGCCCGTCGCCACCGACGGCCACGCCTCATCCAACGGCGACGGGCTGATGCACCGGCACGGCCCCGACCCACCCACCGGACCGGACCCGGCACCGAGGCGCCGGAGACGAGCTAGCGGCGTCGCCGGTGCAGGGCGATCGCGGCGGCCGTGCCGCCGGCCACCGCGCCGACCCCGGCCGCGGCGGGAATCCCGACCTTCGCGGCCTTGCGCGCCGTGCGGTAGTCCCGCAGCCGCCAGTCGAAGTCCCGCGCGTGCTTGCGCAGTTTCGAGTCCGGGTTGATCGCGTACGGGTGTCCGACCAGCGAGAGCATCGGAATGTCGTTGTGCGAGTCGCTGTAGGCCGCGCAGCGGGACAGGTCCAGGTCCTCCGCGGACGCCAGCGCCCGTACGGCCTCCGCCTTCGCCGGACCGTGCAGGGGCTCGCCGACCAGCTTGCCCGTGTAGATCCCGTCCACCGATTCCGCGACCGTGCCCAGCGCGCCCGTGAGGCCGAGCCGCCGTGCGATCACCGTGGCGATCTCCACCGGCGCCGCCGTGACGAGCCACACCTTCTGGCCGGCGTCCAGGTGCGCCTGGGCGAGCGCGCGGGTACCGGGCCAGATCCGCTCGGCCATGTACTCGTCGTAGATCTCCTCGCCGATCGACATCAGCTCGGAGACCCGGTGGCCCTTCACGATCGACAGCGCGGAGTCACGCGCTTCCTGCATGTGCTCGGGGTCCTCGACACCGGCCAGCCTGAACCACGCCTGCTGCCAGGCGAACTTCGCGAGGTCGCGGGTCTCGAAGAACTTCCGCTTGTACAGCCCGCGCCCGAAGTGGAAGAGGGCAGCACCTTGCATCACGGTGTTGTCGAGATCGAAGAACGCGGCGGCCTTGTCGTCGCCGAGCACCGGGAAGTCGGGTTCCTCCACGGCGTCCGGTGGTGCCAGTTCTTCCAGTTCCTGCAGTTCCTGCGAGGACTTGCGCGCTGCCTCCGCAGAGGCCTCGCCTGCCAACACGCTCCGCGCGGTTGCGGAGCGCCTACGGGGAGTGAGCCATCCGAGAGCGGCCATGTCGTGAGCATAGCCAGTCTGTTCGGCGCTTCCGGAGTCGACAGGATTCGGTGCTGTGAACTCTCCGAGGCCATGCCGTTAAACGAGCGGTCCGGAGAACCGCCGGTCGGCGCGTCGGACTCGTGCGCGGGTCCGGACCGCGCGAGGCGCCGGGCGTGCCCGCCGGGCGTCCGGGGCGGGAGAATGGCACGCATGAGCCCCATGTTCCGGCGCAGCGACCGCCGTACGGAGACGAAGGCGCCCGTGGAGCACCTGGTCACGCTGATCAGGAAGCCCGGGTGTCATCTGTGTGATGACGCACAGGAAGTGATCGAGAAGGTGTGTTCCGATCTCGGGGTTCCCTGGGAGGGGAAGGACATCACCGAGGACGAGGAGCTGCACCGCCGGTACTGGGAGCAGATCCCGGTCGTGCTGGTGGACGGCGCGCAGCACACCTTCTGGCGCGTGAACGAGGAACGCCTTCGCAAAGCCCTGACGCGGTGACCCGTGAGCGGGGAGGCCGGGGGCGCCCGTGATGTATCCCGACTTGTGACCTGCCCGAGCAGTCCAAGGCGTCCGGAAAGTCGCCTAGGATCGACGGCGATTGGTCTCGGGGGCGGGATTCGTTGAGGAGAGTGTGCGGTTTTGCCCCCTTCAGGTGCGGAGCGGAGTCGTCCGCGCGCCGGTTGCATACGGGCGTGCCGGGCATGCGTGACCCCGGTCACGTTGGCCGGGCAAATCGGACACCGTCTTTGTGCACGCGTTCACAAAGACATAGCCTGCATTCGACGGGGCGGTCCGGGAACGTGTGACCGCCTGCAGCCCCGCTCTACCCGCAGGAGCACCGTGGCAACTGGCCGAACTCACCGACCGGCGACCCGCAGCCGAGGAATTCCCGAGGCCACCGTCGCCCGGCTTCCGCTGTACCTCCGAGCCCTCACCGCACTGTCGGAGCGCTCGGTACCCACGGTCTCATCCGAGGAACTCGCGGCCGCGGCGGGGGTCAACTCCGCGAAGCTGCGCAAGGACTTCTCCTACCTCGGCTCCTACGGGACCCGTGGTGTGGGGTACGACGTCGAGTATCTCGTGTACCAGATCTCCCGGGAACTGGGCCTGACCCAGGACTGGCCGGTCGTGATCGTCGGCATCGGCAACCTCGGTGCGGCACTGGCCAACTACGGAGGGTTCGCGTCCCGCGGATTCCGCGTGGCCGCGCTCATCGACGCCGATCCCGCGATGGCCGGCAAGCCCGTCGCAGGGATCCCGGTGCAGCACACGGACGACCTGGAAAAGATCATCGACGAGAACGGTGTCTCGATCGGTGTCATCGCCACCCCGGCCGGGGCCGCCCAGCCCGTGTGCGACCGTCTGGTCGCCGCCGGAGTCACCTCCATCCTGAACTTCGCGCCGACCGTCCTGTCCGTCCCGGACGGCGTCGACGTGCGCAAGGTCGATCTCTCCATCGAGCTGCAGATCCTCGCGTTCCACGAGCAGCGCAAGGCCGGCGAGGAGGCCGAGGCGCAGGCCGGTGCCGCCGCCCAGGCCGAGCGGGAGAACAACGGCAAAGGGCCCGACGGGGACGTTCCCGCCGTGATGCCGGCATGAGTCTCCTCGTCGTCGGGCTGAGCCACCGCAGTGCTCCGGTCAGCGTCCTCGAACGCGCCGCGCTGTCCGCGGACGCGCAGGTCAAGCTGCTCCAGGACACCCTCGCCACCGAGCCGGCCACCGAGGGCGCGGTCCTCGCGACCTGCAACCGCATCGAGCTGTACGCCGACGTGGACAAGTTCCACGCGGGCGTCGCCGAGCTGTCCACGCTCCTCGCCCGGCACAGCGGCGTCGGCCTGGAGGAGCTCACTCCCCACCTGTACGTGCACTACGAGGACCGGGCCGTCCACCACCTCTTCTCGGTGGCCTGCGGCCTGGACTCGATGGTCGTCGGCGAGGGTCAGATCCTCGGCCAGATCAAGGACGCGCTCGCCACCGCGCAGGAGCTGCACACCGCGGGCCGCCTCCTGAACGACCTGTTCCAGCAGGCCCTGCGGGTCGGCAAGCGCGCCCACTCCGAGACCGGCATCGACCGCGCCGGACAGTCCCTGGTCACCTTCGGCCTGGAGCAGCTGTCCGACGGACGGCCTGTCGAGCTCTGGGCCAAGGACAAGAAGGCCCTGGTCATCGGCGCGGGATCGATGTCCTCGCTGGCCGCCGCGACGCTCGCGCGCATCGGCGTCGGCGAGATCGTGATCGCCAACCGCACCCCCGACCGCGCCGAGCGGCTCGCCGAGATCCTCACCGGCGGCGACGACACGGACGTGCTGGCCCGCGCGGTACCGATGGACTCGGTGCCGGTCGAGCTGACACGTGCCGACATCGCCGTCTCGTGCACCGGGGCGACCGGGCTCGTCCTGACGGCCGAGACCGTCGCGGCCGCCGTCGAAGGGCGTACGGGAACGCCCGCGGCACGGCGCGAGACGGCGGCCGGCCCGGCCGGTCACCTCGCTCCCGCCGACGCCGGAGCCGAGGACGCCTGCCCGCTGGACCTGTCCGCCGTGCAGGGCGCCACCGGCTTCTCCGTCATGGGCGAGGCCGCCGTCGCCGGCATGGACGCGGCCACCCTGGAGCAGCACGCCGCCTGGGTGGACAAGGGCACCGGAACCGTCGAGCGCCGCGACAGCCGTCGTACGCCCGCCGAGGACGCCGAAGCCGACGCCGAGATCATCGCCGCGCTGGCCGCCTCCGCGGCGACGACCGGCCGCGTCCCCGAGCGCCGCAGGCCCGAACCCGTCGCCGAGGCACCCCGCCCCGCGCCGGTGCTCGCGCTGCTCGACCTCGCGATGCCCCGTGACATCGACGCTGTCGTACATCGGCTGCTCGGTGTACGGTTCGTCGACCTGGAGACGCTCGCCGAAGCTTCCGCGGACGCGCCGATGGCCGCCGATGTGGACCAGGTCCGCCGGATCGTCTCCGACGAGGTGGCCGCGTTCGGCGCCGCCCAGCGGGCCGCGCACATCACGCCCACCGTCGTCGCGCTGCGCGCCATGGCCGCCGACGTCGTCGCGAACGAGATCTCGCGGCTGGACGGACGGCTGCCGGACCTCGACGACAAGCTGCGAGGCGAGATCACCCAGACCGTGCGGCGCGTCGTCGACAAACTGCTGCACGCGCCGACCGTACGGGTCAAGCAGCTCGCCGCCGAACCCGGCGGCGCCGGGTACGCGGACGCGCTGCGGACCCTGTTCGACCTGGACCCGGAGACGGTCGCCGCCGTCTCGCGGGCCGAGAACAACACCGAGAACGCCAAGAACCGAGGGCGAGCATGAGTGAGCAGGCTTTGAGACTGGGGACGAGGCGGAGCAAACTCGCCATGGCCCAGTCCGGGCAGGTGGCGGATGCCGTGAGCCGGGTGACCGGACGGCCCGTCGAGCTCGTTGAGATCACGACGTACGGCGATGTCTCCCGCGAGAACCTCGCGCAGATCGGCGGCACGGGCGTCTTCGTGACCGCGCTGCGCGAGGCACTGGTGCGCGGGGAGGTCGACTTCGCCGTGCACTCCCTCAAGGATCTGCCGACCGCGCAGCCCGAGAACCTCGCGCTGGCCGCCGTGCCGGTGCGCGAGGACGTCCGCGACGTGCTCGTCGCCCGCGACGGACTGACCTTCGAGCAGCTTCCGGACGGCGCGCGCGTCGGCACCGGTTCGCCGCGTCGTATGGCCCAGCTCAACGCGTACGCGCGCAGTCACGGCATGTCGATCGAGACGGTCGCCATCCGAGGCAACGTCGACACCCGCATCGGGTACGTCCACTCCGGGGAGCTCGACGCCGTCGTCCTCGCCGCAGCCGGACTCAACCGGATCGGCCGCATCGACGAGGTCACCGACTTCCTGTCGGTCGACACCGTTCTGCCCGCCCCCGGCCAGGGGGCCCTGGCGATCGAGTGCACCGCGGACAACGCGGACCTCGTCGCCGCGCTCGCCGAGCTCGACGACCCGTTCACCCGGGCCGCCGTGACCGCCGAGCGATCTCTGCTTGCCGCCCTGGAGGCCGGTTGCAGCGCTCCCGTGGGCGCGTACGCCGACCTGCTGGCCGACGGGCAGATTGTCAAGGAGATGCGCCTGCGCGGCGTCGT
Organism: Streptomyces sp. NBC_00659; assembly: GCF_036226925.1. NCBI lineage: Bacteria > Bacillati > Actinomycetota > Actinomycetes > Kitasatosporales > Streptomycetaceae > Streptomyces > Streptomyces sp. NBC_00659. The sequence goes on from NZ_CP109031.1 coordinate 5,440,350, forward strand.
CGGCATGACCGACGGCTCGACGCTGGTGCAGCTGTCCACCACCGGTCCCGTGCCCGAGACACATGACCAAGCGATGTCGCTCGGCCGTGAACTCGCTGCCGAGATGCTTGCCAAGGGCGCGGCCGGTCTGATGGGGGAGCGAGCACTGTGAGCCCCACCAACTTTCCCGCCGGTCCGGTCCACGGGCACGTCACCTTCCTGGGTGCCGGACCCGGAGATCCAGGGCTGTTGACACTGCGCGCCGTGGAGGCGCTGGCGAACGCGGACGTCATCGTCGCCGAGCACGACGTGCTCGACGTTGTGCGCGGTCACACCAGACAAGGCGTCGCTGTTCTGCACACGGATCCGGACACTTCGCCGGTTCCGTACCCGGGCACAGGCACGCCTCAGCTGACGGTTGTTGACGGCGTGTCAACGACCGTTGGTGACCCCGCGTCGAGGGACGCAGCCAATCTTGTCATGACGGCCGCGCGGGGCGGCAAGCGGGTCGTACGTGCGGTGTCCGGTGACCCCGGGCTCGACACCTACGCCGCCGAGGAGATGCTGGCCTGCGTCGCCGCGGGTGTTCCGTTCGAGGTGGTGCCCGGCATCGCGGCCGCCGTCGGTGTGCCCGCGTACGCAGGTGTGCCACTGCGGGACGCGCAGGGCGCGGACGTACGGTTCGTCGACGCGCGGACCGCCTCGAACCGCTGCTGGACCGAGGTCGGCGCCTCCGACGGCACCGTCGTGGTGTCGTCGACGCTTGACTCGGTGGCCGCGGCCGCGGGTGAGCTGGTGGCCTCCGGCCGCAAGCCCGACACCCCGATGTCCGTGACGATCGCCGGTACGACGACCCGCCAGCGCACCTGGTCGGCCACCCTCGGCACGATCGCGCAGACGCTGAAGCAGGCGAAGGTGCTGCCGTCCCCGGACGGTGGCCGCCCGGTCATAGCCGTGGTCGGTGAGCGTTCCGCCGCCGCCCAGCGCGACCGGCTGTCGTGGTTCGAGTCCAAGCCGATGTTCGGCTGGAAGGTGCTCGTGCCGCGTACGAAGGAGCAGGCGGCGTCGCTCTCCGACCAGCTGCGGTCGTACGGGGCCGTGCCCTACGAGGTGCCGACGATCGCCGTCGAGCCTCCGCGCACGCCCCAGCAGATGGAGCGCGCGGTCAAGGGCCTGGTGACGGGCCGCTACGAGTGGATCGCCTTCACCTCGGTCAACGCCGTCAAGGCGGTCCGGGAGAAGTTCGAGGAGTACGGCCTCGACGCGCGTGCCTTCGCGGGCATCAAGGTCGCGGCGGTCGGCGAGCAGACCGCGAACGCGCTCGTCGCCTTCGGCGTGAAGCCGGACCTGGTGCCGAGCGGTGAGCAGTCGGCCGCGGGCCTCCTGGAGGACTGGCCGCCCTACGACCCGGTCTTCGACCCGATCGACCGTGTCTTCCTGCCCCGGGCCGACATCGCCACCGAGACCCTGGTGGCCGGGCTCATCGAGCTGGGCTGGGAGGTCGACGACGTCACGGCGTACCGCACCGTGCGCGCGTCGCCGCCGCCGGCCGACACCCGTGAGGCGATCAAGAGCGGCGGCTTCGACGCGGTGCTCTTCACCTCGTCGTCGACGGTGCGGAACCTGGTCGGTATCGCCGGCAAGCCGCACAACGTGACCGTGATCGCCTGCATCGGTCCGGCCACGGCCAAGACGGCCGAGGAGCACGGGCTGCGGGTGGACGTGATGGCTCCCGAGCCCTCCGTGCACAAGCTGGCGGAGGCACTGGCCGAGTTCGGCCTGCGCCGCCGTGCGGCCGCGCTGGACGCCGGTGACCCGGTGACCCGGCCGAGCGAGCGCCGCCCGGGCTCGCGCAGGCGCCGGACCACCTGACACAGGTGAGGACGCCCCGCTGTCTCTTACGGAGACGGCGGGGCGTTCTTCGTTGTGCGGCCGGTCAGGCGGACGGCAGGAAAGCCGCCCAGGCGCCCGGGGCGAGGGTGAGGCGGGGGCCGCCGGGGTTCTTGGAGTCCCGGACGAGGACGCGGTCCGGGACGGCGGCCATCTCTACGCAGTCGGGGCCGTCAGCCGTGCTGTAGCTGCTCTTCCTCCAGGCCACTTCGACGCAGTCGGGGCCGTCAGGAGTGCTGTAGCTGCTCTTTATCCACTCCAGAGCCGGTCCGTCTTCCCTTGCAGGTTTGCGGATCATGTCTCTCCCAGCACCGTTTCGATGAAGGCCACTGATTCCCGAGGCGCGAGAGCCTGCGCCCGGATGATCCCATAGCGAATGTCCAGGATCTGAACCTCCTTGGGGTCGGTGATCACCCGGCTGATGAGCTGGACCTCGTTGTGGCCGACGGTGCTTCCGTCCCGCAGCCTGAGGAGTCTGAACGAGCCTGCCAAGCCGGCGTTGTCCTCGCGATTCAGTGGCAGTACTTGCAGGTCGACGTTGCTCAACCCGGCCACTGCCAGCAGGCGTTCGAGCTGCCGTCGCATCACCATTCTGCCGCCGATAGGGCGCCGTAGTGTCGATTCGCACTGTACGAAACTGAAGACGCGCGGTGGCGCCTGCTCGTCGAAGATGCCCTGGCGGGCCACACGGGCGGCTACGTGTCCCTCAAGGGCGTCCTCCGAGAACGGAGGGCGCCGGGTTGCGACCGACGCTCGGATGTACTCCTCGGTCTGCAACAACCCATGAATCACGGAGTTGTTGTAGGCGCAGAGCTCGATCGCATCCGCCTCCAGCCTCTTCAGATCCCGAACCTTCTTCGGGTACCGGACCTCCGTCAAGTCCTCCTTCAGCGCCGCGAGTCTGCCGCCCGCCGAGAGGATCTCGTCCGCGCGGTCCAGATACTCGGGCCGAGGGATGCGCCGACCCCGTTCCACGGAGGACACCTGCTCCTCCCCGTACCCGATGGCCGCCCCGAACTCGGCCTGGGTGAGCCCGGCCGACTCCCGCCACAGCTTCAGCTGACGCTGGACGGTCCGCATCACGGCCCCGGCCTCTTCGTCGTCCTCCAGCCCCGCGTCCCACTCGCTCACGCCCGCCGCCTTCCAGCCGCGCCCTTCCCTGCCCAACCTGACACCGGCTCCCCGGTCACCCCGTACAGCCCGGACAGAACCGGACGCCACCCGGACAGACACCGTCCGCACGGGCTGCCATCCTTCACAGATTACGTACGCGAGAACACGCTGAGTCACGTGAATCGGCGAACCGTGCACTCTCCGCTCCACCATTTCTCGGTGCCGCTCTCCGCCACCCGGCGCGGTGCGCGCCTCGCCCGGCTGCTCGCCGCCGGGCAACTGCACGACTGGGGGCTGCCGTTGGACCCGGCCCGGCACGTCGTCGCCGAACTCGCCTCGAACGCCGTCCTGCACGGCCGCGTCCCCGGCCGGAGTTTCCGTCTCACCCTGTCCGTCCTCGCTCCCCGGACACTGCGCGTGGAGATCGCCGACGCCCGGGGCGAACGGTGGCCCACCCGGGTGAGGGGCGGGGCTGAAAGGCGGTCCGAATCGGGCTACGGGCTGCTGCTCGTGGAGGAGTTCGCGGATCGCTGGGGCGTGCGGCCGGGGCCCGTGCCGTGCAAGACGGTGTGGGCGGAACTCGATCTCGGACCTCGCCGGTGACGCCCGAACCGGAGCCCGGCGAGGAGTACTTCGGTGGCGGGTGCTTCGGGGCGGCGGGCGGTAAAAGACCAAAGAACCCGGGGAAAAACCGACCAACCAACCAAACCCGGCTCATGTCACACGAGCGGGTGAATCGGGCCGGTACGGGTGGCGCGCGGGCGGTCCGGACCTGCACGCTCACCGCAGGCACCACCCACAACTCCACATGCCCACACATGCTTCGGCCCCCGCCGGGACGGCAATCCCAGTGCGAGGGCCTGACCAAAGAGGAAGTAACCCCTTCCTCATGGCTGTGACCAAGCTTATCGATGCCCTGCGCCCGAGTCAGGGAGTACGGCGCAACGCCACCTACTCCGGTGTCTCGCACGTACGTGAGCACCAGCCCGACCGGTACACGATCGTCGGCAACCATCTCGCCCAGCACCGAGGACTCTCCGCGACCGCGATCGGGATCGCCGTGCACATCCTGTCGCTGCCCGAGGGCGCGCGGGTCGACATCCGCAGCCTCGCCGAGTGGTTCCCCGAGGGGCGGGCCCGAATCGCCTGCGCGCTGCGGGAGTTGGAGGCACGGGGCTATGTCGAGCGGGTCCGGGAACGGCTCCCCTCCGGGCAGATGGTCACGCGTACGTACGCCTTCCACGCCCCCGCGCTCACCCGGGCCCGGCGGGAGGGAGAACCGGAAACGGCCGCCGCCCCGGCAGCCCCGCCGATGAAGGCTGCCCCGCCCCCGAAGCGAGCGGCCCCGTACCTCACGGCCCTGGACCTCCCCGCCTCCGGCGGCTTGACCTGCGACGCCGTGCCCGAGCCGGCCACGGCACCCGACGCCGTACCTGACACCGCACACATCGGCACATCGGCCACCGAGGCCGAGACCGCCGAGCCCCCGAAGCCGTCCCGCGACGAGCACCACGACAAGGCGGAGGCGCTGCTCGCCGGGCTGCGTCGGACCGACATCCGGTTGACGCTGTCCGGGCGGGAGGTACGGCGGCTGGCTCCCCTGGTCGTCGCCTGGTTCGAGAACGGTCTCGGCAGAGCGTCGGTGATCCACGCCCTGACCGAGGATCTTCCCCTTCATGTGCGGCACCCGGCCGGCTTCCTCCGCAACCGCCTGCTGGATCTGCTCCCACCGGCGCTGCCGTCGCCTCCGGGGGCCGGTGGGGGCGGGCCGTTCCCGAGTCGGCCGCTGCCCCCTCCACCCGCCATGGCGACCTGTGAAGGGGGCTGCGACAGAGGCTTCAGAGCACCGTTCCGGGGAGCGTGGTGCCGTGACTGCCGCACCGCCCGACCCGGCGAAGCTCCTGTGGCTCCGGTGGATGTACCGGCCCTCGTTTGAGTTTCCCGAGAGGAAATGGCTCTGTGATGAAGCCCGGACATCGTGTTGCGACCGGCCGCCAGGGGATTGTCCTGTCCCGAAGAGACCGCTCATGTTCAGCCGCCCGGCTGGTTCCCCCTTCCTATACTTGGCGCATGGACCAGGAGCTGGAGCGCGCCGCCCTTGTCGCCCTGCTGCGGCGCGGCGATCGCCCTTGGCCTGACCTCACGGATCAGATCGAGACCGTCGGCAGCGCCCTCGAAGTCCTGGAGAACGCGCTGGACGCCTCGGGGCAGGGCGCGCTCTTCGACACAGGTCCCCCGGCGGATCTCGACGAAGTCGCAGCCGAGATCGCCGCCTGGGAGCGCGAGGGCATGCGGTTGGTCACGATCCTCGACGAGGACTACCCGCTCTATCTCAGACTGGTCCACCAGCGTCCGCCGTTCCTGTTCATGCGCGGTAACTCTGCTGAGGAGGACCTGCGGGTCGCCGTGGTCGGAACCCGCACCCCCAGCCCCGAGGGTGTCGCCCACGCTCGTGCGATCGCGGGTGGCCTTGCCGAGCGTGGCGTCACCGTGGTGAGTGGGCTTGCCGCCGGAATCGACACAGCCGCCCACGGGTCCGCTCTCGCCGTGGACGGGCGTACCGTCGCCGTCATCGGCACCGGCCTGCGTCACGCCTACCCCGCGCAGAACGCACGCCTTCAGCAGGAGATCGCCGAGCGTGGACTGCTGATCTCCCAGTTCTGGCCGGACACGCTCCCGTCCAAGACGTCCTTCCCCATGCGAAACGCGGTGATGAGCGGCTACAGCCTGGCCACCGTCGTCATCGAGGCGGCCTACCGCAGTGGCGCCCGAATGCAGGCCCGCCTCGCGCTGGAACACGGCCGACGGGTCTTCCTCATGCGCTCCCTCATGACACACGAATGGGCGAGGGAGTACGCGGCACGGCCAAATACCACCGTTATCGACGGGCCCGAGGACGTATTCCGTCGACTGGACTCTCTCGTCCCGGTCACGGGCGAGCTGACCTGGACATAGGGGCGCTGCCGGGATGGCGACCGTCGTCGGACTGTCGGACCGTTATGCCAACTTCCTCATTCACCCGCTGCCGCCGGGCCCAGGCGTGTGCCAGATCTGCCGGGGCCCGGCCAGATTCGGATTTCCGACCTGCTGGTGGTGTCACCAGGCGGGCACGGTGCTCGGGGCGGGCGTCGCCGACACCGTGGTCCCGATCAGTTTGGCCTTGAAAGGGGAGCAGTACGCCAACGAACTCTGGCGCTACAAAAATGCTCCAGGCGCCCAGCAGCGATACTTCAGTACGGGACTCGCGGCTGTTCTGTGGCGCTTCCTCGCCCGGCACGAACGCTGTATCGCCCATCAATGCAGGGTCCTTGGCTTCGACACCGTTACGACAGTGCCCAGCACGAGCGACCGAGCGGATCATCCCCTGCGTGCCATGGCCGCAGACATGGTCGGTGTCACGCGCGAGCGCTACCGCGACCTTCTCGTACCGGCACCGAAGGCAGCTGATCTGGGCCGCGAGGTATCGCTTGCGCGTTATACCTCGTCAGCGCTGTGGGGTGAGAACGTGCTGCTGATCGACGACACCTGGGTCACCGGAAACCATGCACAGTCTGCGGCCGCCGCGCTCAGAGCAGCCGGCGCCGGGAGCGTCGCCGTCGTGGTTCTGGGGCGTCATCTCAACAAGAGCTACGGGGACACGGCCGTCCACATCGAGCAGGCGCGGCTTCGGCGATTCGCCTGGGATATCTGCCTGCCGCGGCCCTGGAGCCACGACTGACGGGCTCCGAACGTCCGTCCGCCTCCCCGTCCCAGAGCCCCTCGGGCTCCGACGCGGAGTCGGTAAAGGTGCCTCTGTGACGGGCGTAGCGTAGACGGTATGACGAAGTACGGATCCTTCCCCGGTACGCGTCCGCGGCGGCTGCGTACCACGCCCGTCATGCGCCGGATGGTCGCCGAGACCCGGCTGCACCCGGCCGACTTCATCCTCCCCGCGTTCGTCCGCGAGGGCGTGAGCGAGCCGGTGCCGATCAGCTCGATGCCCGGGGTCGTGCAGCACACGCGGGACAGTCTGAAGAAGGCGGCCGTGGAGGCGCTGGAGGCCGGGGTCTCCGGGATCATGCTCTTCGGGGTTCCCGAGGACGAGAAGAAGGACGCCCTCGGGACGCCCGGCACCGACCCGGACGGGATTCTGCAGGTCGCCCTGCGCGACGTCCGCGCCGAGGTCGGCGACGAACTGCTCGTGATGTCCGACCTGTGCCTCGACGAGACCACCGACCACGGGCACTGCGGTGTCCTCGACGACCAGGGCCGGGTCGACAACGACGCGACCCTGGAGCGCTACGCCGAGATGGCCCAGGTGCAGGCCGACGCGGGCGCCCATGTCGTGGGCCCCAGCGGGATGATGGACGGTCAGATCGGTGTCATCCGTGACGCGCTCGACCAGATCGGCCGCGAGGACGTGGCGATCCTCGCCTACACCGTCAAGTACGCCTCCGCCTTCTACGGCCCGTTCCGGGAGGCCGTCGGCTCGTCCCTGAGGGGCGACCGCAAGACGTACCAGCAGGACCCGGCGAACGCACGGGAGTCGCTGCGGGAGTTGGCGCTGGACCTGGAGGAGGGCGCCGACATGGTGATGGTGAAGCCCGCCGGTCCCTACCTCGACATCCTCGCCCGCGTCGCCGACGCGTCCGACGTGCCGGTCGTCGCCTACCAGATCTCCGGCGAGTACTCGATGGTCGAGGCCGCCGCCGAGAAGGGCTGGATCGACCGGGACAAGGCCATCCTGGAGTCCCTGACCGGCATCAAGCGCGCCGGCGCGCAGAACATCCTCACGTACTGGGCGACCGAGGTCGCGCGGAACCTCCGCTAGCCTCCCCGCGGGGCGGGGCGGTTCCACGCGACCTCGGCCGGGGCCGCGCCCGCTCAGTACGCGAGCGCGCCGTCCAGGTCCTGCTGCCAGTACGTCACCGTGAGCTTGTCGTCGATGTAGACGCCCTTCGCGGGGAGGGCCGGAGTGGCGCTGCGGCCCTTGTCGAAGCCGATCTCCAGAGTCTTGGCGGTGTAGCCGTTGCTCCCGCTGCCGTCGGCGGCCGACAGCAGCACACCCGCGTAGCCGGACTCGCCGGGGGCGAGAGTCACGACCGCCTGCGGGTGCGTCTCCTCCGCGACCGGCGGGACGGACTGGGCCTCGGCGAACCGGGCGATCGGATAGCCGGTCAGGTCGCAGTTCCTCGTGCCGGTGTTGGTGACGGTGAGCAGCAGGTGGTTGAGCGGACGGGACACCGCGGTCGCGGTGGTCTTCGTCGTGGAGCCGTCGCAGGCGACGTTCCTGGTGCCGGTCTGCCCGGTGGAGCCGGTCTTGGAGCCGGTGCCGTTCTTCTTGCCGGAGCCCTGTGTGGAGCCGGCGGCCGTGGACGTGCTCTTCGAGCCGCCCGAGTTGCCCGAGCCGCCCGTCGAGCCGCCCGTGGAGCTCGCGGTGCCGTTGCCCGCGGGCTTCGCCGTCGAACCCGCGTCTGTCGCCGGTCCGCTCGGCTGCGCCGAGGAAGCGGACGTGTCGGACGGGCCTTCGCCGCGTACGCCGTTGCCGTCGTTGCACGCCGTCAGAGTCAGCGCGGCGAGTGTGATCGCCGTGGCGGCGAGGAAGCGGGTACGGGCAGTACGTGCGGTGCGTGCGGACATGGGTGATCCCCCTGTGGATGTCGCTGTGGGTGTGGCTATGTGTGCGGGTGTCCTGATGCAACGGCCGCCCGGCCGGTCGGGAAGGGCGGCGTGCTTGGATGGCCACAGCTTGGGCGGTGATCCGTCCCGGCCGCCACAACCGGCGGCGGATACGGGACGCCGGAACGCCGGCATCGGGTCTGACCTGGGGGAATGACATGCCCCTGGAACACCGGCCCGGAACACGGGGGATGGAGGAACGGGTGGCAGGGAACGAGTTCGCGGGCCTTCTGGGGGAGCTGAAGGAGCGGTCCGGGCTCAGTTACGGGACGCTCGCCAAACGGCTGCACGTGAGTACGTCCACGTTGCACCGGTACGTCAACGGGGATGCCGTACCGACGGATTACGCACCCGTGGAGCGGCTCGCGCGCATGTGCCGGGCGACTCCGGAGGAGCTGATCGAGCTGCACCGGAGCTGGGTCCTCGCGGACGCGCTGCGGAGGCAGAAAACCCCGGGCGCGGGGCCCCCGCCGGGATCGGCAGCGGCGACGGCGCCGGTCGCGGTCCCGGGAGGCGACGGGGACAGGGACGGCGCCGAGGCGGGCACGGACGAGGAGGCCGGCTCTGCTCCGGGTGACGGGGCGGCGGCCGGGAGCGCGACGGGTTCGGTGTCACGGGTGAGACGGGAGGCCGTGGCCCCGGCCCCGGATCCGGCTTCGGTGTCCGTGCCCGGGTCGGAGCCGGTGCCAGTGCCGGTGTCGGCGCAGGAGCCGGCGAAACGGAGCCGGCGGGCTCTGCTGCTCGCCGGTGCCGTCGCCGTTGCGCTGGCCGCGATCGTGTCCACCACACTGGCCGTTCACTTCGGGTCGGGCGGAGGTGGCGACGACTCCAAGGGAGAGGCCATCGCCCTCGGCGTGCCGCAGACCGCGGGGACCCGGGGCACGCAGGGCGCCCGTTCGACGCCCGAGGCCCACCAGGGATCGGCCTCGGCGTCCGCCTCGCACGGCGGCAGTCCCAAGGCGTCCGTCTCGTCGATCGGCGGACCCGTCCCGCAGGACAGCGCGGCCGGGGGCGGCGCGGCCGAGGACGGCGCAGGCGCACCGGCCGTCGTCGCCGACGCGTACAAGTGGGACAGCCCGTGCAGCCAGCACTACTTGGTGAACCGGGACGCCCCGCAGGTGCCACCGCCGCCGCCGAACGAGTCGGACGCGCGCGGCTGGGTCACCGCGCTCGGCGGGGTCGCGAGCGGGGAGCAGATGCTCGCCCTGACGGTGCAGGGCACGGGCAGGGCGACCGTCGTCGTGGAAACACTGCACGTGCGGGTGGTGCGGAAGGACGTTCCGCTCGCTTGGAACGACTACGCGATGGGCGTGGGCTGTGGCGGAGGTGTCGAGACGAAGTCGTTCACCGTGGACCTCGACGCGGGGCAGCCCGTGACCGCGCTCAAGGGCGGACAGCGGGACTTCCCGTACAAGGTCAGCGAGTCCGACCCCGAGGTCTTCTACGTGTTCGCGGACGCACGGGCGCACGACGTGAGCTGGTACCTGGAACTCGACTGGTCCAGCGGGACGAAGAGCGGCACGGTGCGCGTCGACGACCACGGGAAGCCGTTCCGGACGAGCGGGAACACAGGCCGGCCCGCGTACGACCATCCGCTGGGCGGCAGCGAGTGGGTATCGGCTTCGACCGAGTGATCGGGGCGCGATCAAGTCCCTTCAGGAGTTAGGTTGTTGGCCGTCAAGTGCCGCGACCCTCCAGGGAGATGCCCCATGCCCGGTGACGCCCTCAGCCAGGACCCCGCCGAGCTGAGAAGGAGGATCGACACCAGCAAGGCGCACCCCGCCCGGGTCTACGACGTCTTCCTCGGCGGCAAGGACAACTATCCCGTCGACCGGAACGCGGCCGCCGCCGCGCTCGCCGCCAACCCGCGCGGCTACCTCGACGTCCGGCACAACCGCGACTTCCTGCGCCGTGCCGTGACCGCGCTCGCGGAGGAGGGCGGCGTCCGGCAGTTCCTGGACATAGGCACCGGACTGCCCACGCAGGAGAACGTCCACCAGATCGCCCAGCGGATCACCCCGGATTCGCGGGTCGTGTACGTCGACAACGACCCGGTGGTCCTGGCCCACGCGCGCGCCCTGCTCACCAGCGGACCCGAGGGCCGTACGGACTACATCGACGCGGACCTCAAGGAACCCAAGCAGATCCTCGAACAGGCTGCCGAGACCATCGACTTCGCGCAGCCCGTCGCCCTGGTCCTGGTCGCCATCCTGCACTTCATCGAGGACGCGGAGGCCTACCCCATCGTGCGCGGGCTCGTCGACGCGCTGCCGTCCGGCAGCCGCCTCGTCCTGAGTCACCTCACCGAGGACCTGAACGCGGAGGACATTCGCGCGGTCCAACGGACGTTCACCGAGCGGGGATTCACCTTCGTCCTGCGCTCGAAGGCCGAGGTCGAGCGCTTCTTCACCGAGAACGGCCTGGTCCTGGACGAGCCCGGCATCGTCCCCGCCCACCACTGGCGCCCCGACGGCAACACCCCGGCCCCCGAGACCGCCGAAGCCGCCTTCCTCGCCACGCTCGACGCCGTCGACAAGGTCCGCTACCTCGACATCAACGACGTCACGGACGCGGACATCAACGTGTACGTCGCCACGGGAGTCAAACCCTAGGTGTCATGGGCGAGTTGTGATCCGTCCGCATCGCGGAAATGGCGGGTGTAGAGGCCACGTACCTGTCTAGGGTCGGTCGAGGGGCGGCTCCGGCACGACGGGGCCGCCCGCAAGCGCGCCCGCAAGGACGCCGTCCCTGAGGTCGCCGTCCCCGAGGGCGCTGCCCGCAAGGACGCCGTCGCCAAGGACAAGGAGCCGTCACCGTGACCGTCACCGAACCCGCCGCCACGACCGCACCCGCCGCCACGACCGCACCCGTGCCCCCGCTCGCCGCGAGAGCCACCGCGATCGGCGGTTCGCCGGTACGGGACATCCTTGCGGTCACCGCACGCCCCGAGGTGATCAACTTCGCGGGCGGGCTGCCCGCCCCGGAACTGTTCGACGCGGACGGCATCGCGGCCGCGTTCCGGGACGTCCTCGCCGAGGAACCCGAACGGGCCCTTCAGTACTCGACGACCGAGGGCGAACCCTCGCTGCGGACGGCCCTCGCCGACCGCACGAGCGCCCGCGGACTGCCCACCGGGCCGGACGACATCCTCGTCACCACCGGCTCGCAGCAGGCCCTGTCGCTGCTCGCCACCGCCCTGCTCGAACCCGGGGACACCGTTCTGGTCGAAAGCCCCTGCTATCTGGCGGCACTTCAGGCGTTCGCCTTCGCGGGGGCGCGCGTGCTGGCCGTGCCGGGCGACGACGAGGGCATCGATCCCGACGCCCTCGGTGAACTCGTGGCCCGCGAGCGCCCGAAGCTGCTCTACACCGTCCCCACCTTCCAGAACCCGACCGGACGCACCCTGCCGGCCGACAGGCGGGCCGCCGTGGCCCGCGCCGCCGCCGCGCACGGCCTGTGGATCGTCGAGGACGACCCGTACGGAGAACTGCGCTTCGAGGGCGAGCGGGTCCCGTGGATCGCCTCCCACGACGGCGCCGGGGACCGGACCGTCCTCCTCGGCTCGTTCTCCAAGGTGATGGCACCCGGCCTGCGGCTGGGCTGGCTGCGGGCACCCGCGGCACTGCGGCGCGCGTGCGCCGTCGCCAAGCAGGCCGCCGACCTGCACACCCCGACCGTCAACCAGCTCGCCGCCGCCCGCTATCTGGCCGACCGCGACCTGGACTCCCACGTGGTCCAGGTCGCGGCCGTCTACCGCGAACGGCGTGACGCCATGCTCGCGGGCATCGGCGCCGCCCTCCCGGCCGGATCCACCTGGACCCGCCCGGAAGGCGGCATGTTCCTCTGGGCCCGCCTGCCCGAGCGCTACGACACCACGGCCCTGCTCCGCCCGGTGGTCGACCAGGGCGTGGCCTACGTCCCCGGCGCCCCCTTCTACGCGGGCACACCGGAGACGTCGACCCTGCGCCTGTGCTTCGTCACCCAGACGCCGGAGGAGATCACCGAGGGGCTGCGGAGGCTGGGGACGGGGTTGCGGAAGGAGAGGTAGGGGACGGGGTGGCGGACGGGGCCGCGGAGGTAGGAGACGGGGTCGGGGTTGCCGAGGTAGGGGACGGGGACGGGGAGACAGGAGACGGGGTCGCTGAGCCGGGGGACGTGGACGGGGTCGCGTCGCTCGGGGACGGGGACGGGGACGGGGTCGCGGAGGTGGAGGTGGAGGGAGTCGTCCGGGCCGCGTCCCCGCTGGCCGGCCGCTGGCCGATCCTGTCCACCACCCCTTGCGCCACGACGGCTCTGACCTGCGAGAACCTCCCGTTCTTCTCCGAGATTCCCCGCTCGAACATCCCGAGGTAGGCGTAGGTCGTCGGGTCGAAGATGAGGCCGAACGACTCTCCGGGGTAGGAGACCGCTACGCCGTGCCGGCCGAGCGCGTCCACATGGTCGTGGTCGATCCTGACGGCGGGCATCTTCGCGATGGCCTCGAACGCGGCGGCCCGCAATCCCGGAGGCAGGACCCGGGGACCCCGCAGGAACAGGCACGCGTCCATGTACGCCCCCGAGTCCGGGTCCGTCCCACGGATCTTGCTGCCCCGGAACCACTTGAGGAGCTCGTCGGGGTCGGTCGGCCACTTCTTCAGCTTCGAGTACTGGAGGGGGATCGACTGCATCTGGTGCTTGGTCAGCGGTGGTTCGTCCTGAATCCTGCCGTTGTAGATGGACCGGCTGGTCTTGGAGCCGTCCACCGACAACCAGTACTCGTCGACGAGCCGCAGCTTCCGCCCGCGCCGGTCGTAGGTCCGATGGGTGATCTCCTTGGCGTACATGTACTGGTCGTCGCGAGGGATCGGCAGAGTGTCGTCCGCACGTGACCGGTCCGCGGCCCTGCGCAGCACCTGGGCGGCGTTGAGCTCGGTCAACTGTGGTCCCCCGGCGCGGACGGCGAGGAGCGTCGTGCCGGCCACCGCCGCGGTGCCGGTGGCCGCGATCGCCGCGCGGAACATCAGCCGCCGGGACAGCGGACGCTGCCGCGCGAGGGCTCCGCTCCCGTCGCCGGTCTCCTCGCCGATGGCGGTCTGCAACCGGGCGAAGGCCACGGCGCGCGCCCGGTCGGTCGGTGCGGCCTGCTCGGCCGCGAGGTCGCGTACAAGGCTGAGGTCATCCACGGCGGGGTTCCTCCTGTTCCTCTCGAAAGGCTGTGGGATCCGACCCGCCCAGTGCTTCGCGCAGCTTCTTCCGGGCCCGGTGCAGCCGTGAGCGCACGGTGCCCATCGGTATGCCCAGGGCCTCGGCGGCCTCCGCGTAGTCGAGGTCTCCCCAGGCGATCACCAGCAGGACGTCCCGGTGGCGCGCGGGCAGCTTCGCCAGGGCCGCCGACAGGGTGCCGCGCGTGCCCTCGGCACTGATCCGGGCGGCCACCCGCTCCGCCAGCGGCTCGCCGTCGCCCTCGTCGGCGGGAGCCGTGGAGACAACCCGCGACAGCGCCCGCAGACGCCGTGCCTCGGCCCGCCGGTGCCCGCCGATCAGACGCGTGACGATGCCGTACAGCCAAGGGCGCGCGTGCGGCTTCGACAGGTCGTAACGGCGCCGTCGTTGGAAGGCGACCACGAAGGTCTCGGCCATCAGATCGTCGGCCGCCTCGGTGCCGAGCCGCCTGGCCGCGTACCGGTGGATGTCGTCGGCGTAGCGGTGGAACAGCTCGGCGAACACATCGGGTTCGGCCCAGGACCGTTCGATCACCGAGGCGTCGGAATCGCCGTCCGCGCCCGCGCCCGCGCCGGCACCCGCACCGGCGCCGGAGTCCGGGCCGGTGTCGGTGTCGGTGGCCAAGGCCCTGGGCGGACGGTGGACTCCGACGCTCGGTGAGACGGTCATCGGTCGCCTCTCAGGCTCATGGATCTCCTCGAAGAGGGGGCAGGGTCACCCGTTGTCCGCCGAAGCCCGCTTTCGAGTTCCCGTTTCGGACCGAGGAATTTCCCGACGGCCGGACGAACCGCTCAGTCCCACCAGAAGGACCACACCCGCTCGTTCAGCACCTCCTGCTCGGCGTACTCCCGCAGGGTCGTGTGGTGGCCCTGGGTGATGTTGTCCGGGCAGAAGGCGAAGTGCTCGGCGGCGACCGCCTCGGCCTCCGCCACGGTCGCCGGCGGCGCCGCGACGGACACCACCAACTGGTCGAAGGTCAGGGCCACCACGCGTATCCCGAAGCGGTCCTCCCACGAGCGGAGCACGGCACACAGGCGCGCCACGTCGTTCTCGTAGTTCAGCGCGCCCGCCCAGCCGAGCACCGCCGGGATGTCCGCGCTACGGCGCGCCGGAACCAGGGCGAGCCGGGGCTGCTTCAGCCAGGAGCCGGACTGCGCCAGGGCGTCGGCGATCTCGGCGGCGTGGGCGTCCGGATCCGCGTCGAGCGGGGTCGCGGCGGCCCGGCCCGGCCAGACGGGCCCGTACGGCGCGATCGTCTCGTCGAAGGCCGGCTGCTCCCCGAAGACCTCGACGACCCTCTCCTTGCCGGGGTAGTCCTGGCCCGGTTCGGGTTCGTGCGCCGCGTGCTCCTCCCAGAACTCCGCCAGCACCTCCTCGGCGTCGTGATCCCCGGGATACGACATCTCGTCGGGCATCAACTCCCAGTCCTCCGGGCCGTTCTGCGGGCCGCCCACGTCCAGTAGCACCGGCAGCAGCCCCGCGGTCCGGGCGGCGGACAGGCCCGCCCAGCCGCCGGGAACCGCCCGCTCCTCGGCATGCCACAGCAGCGGCTCGTGCCACGTCCCGTCGTGGGTCGTGTCGATGAGTCTCCCGGCAGGGAGCTGAAGCCCGAGCACACGCCCACTCGGGTCTGCCGCCAGCCGCGGCAGCGGATTGGGAAGAGTCGCCATGCCGGTGACTGTAGGGGGCGGCACTGACAGCCCGGCGCGGGCCCGCTTCTCACCTCGCGGCGGTGAACACGGCCCGGACGGGAAAGAGCCCCGCACCCCGGTGATCCGGGGCCGCGGGGCTCTTCTGCGAGGCCGTGATCAGAGGCGCTCGGGCGTCCTGATGCCCAGCAGGGCCATGCCCTGGTGGAGCGTGCGGGCCGTCAGATCACAGAGGAACAGGCGGTTCTCCGCGACCTCTTGCTCCGGAGCCGGCTTGATGACCGGGCACTGGTCGTAGAACGTCGTGAGGATCGAGGCCAGTTGGTACAGGTACGCCGCCAGCTTGTGCGGGGCGTACTCGGCGGCGACCTCGTCCAGCGTCTCGCCGAACCGGTCCAGGTGCAGACCCAACGCCCGCTCCGCGGGGGCCAGTTCGAGCTCCGGGTGGGCCAGCGGCGCACGGTCACCGGCCTTGCCGAAGATCGACCGGATACGGGCGTACGCGTACTGGAGGTACACGGACGTGTCACCGTTCAGCGAGACCATCTGGTCCAGGTCGAACTTGTAGTCCCGCACGGCGGACGTGGAGAGGTCCGCGTACTTCACGGCGCCGATGCCGACGTACCGGCCGTTCTCCACGATCTCCTGCTCGGTCAGGCCGACCTTGTCCTTCTTCTCCCGCACGACGGCCGTGGCCCGCTCGACCGCCTCGTCGAGGAGGTCCACCAGCCGGACCGTCTCGCCCTCACGGGTCTTGAACGGCTTGCCGTCCTTGCCCAGCACCGTGCCGAAGGCGAGCTGATGGGCCTTCACGTCATCGCTGAGCCAGCCGGCCCTGCGCGCGGTCTCGAAGACCATCTTGAAGTGCAGGGACTGCCGGGCGTCCACGACGTAGATCAGGCTGTCGGCCTTCAGGTTGACGACACGATCACGGATCGCCGACAGGTCGGTCGCCGCGTAGCCGTAGCCGCCGTCCGACTTCTTGACGATCAACGGGACCGGGTTGCCGTCCGGGCCCTTCACATCGTCGAAGAACACGCACAGCGCGCCGTCCGAGCGGACCGCCACACCCGACTCCTCCAGGAGCCGGCACGTCTCGTCCAGCATGTCGTTGTAACCGGACTCGCCGACGACGTCCGGGTCCCGGATCTCCATGTCCAGCTTGTCGAAGACCGAGTAGAAGTAGATCTTCGACTCGTCCACGAACTTCTGCCACATGGCCAGCGTCTCGGGCTCACCCGCCTGGAGGTCCACCACCCGGCGCCGCGCCCGCGTCTTGAACTCCTCGTCGGAGTCGAAGACGGTCCGCGCCGCCTTGTAGAGCCGGTTCAGGTTCGACATGGCCTCCTCGCCGGAGACCTCGCCGCCCTTGTGGTCCAGCTCGTGCGGGTGCTCGATCAGGTACTGGATGAGCATGCCGAACTGGGTGCCCCAGTCGCCGATGTGGTGCCGGCGCACGACGGACTCGCCGGTGAACTCCAGGATCTGCACCACCGCGTCACCGATCACCGCGGACCGCAGATGACCGACGTGCATCTCCTTGGCCACGTTCGGCTGCGCGTAGTCGATCACCGTCGTGCCCGGGTGCTCCGCGAGGGGCACCCCGAGGCGCTCACCGTCCGCGTACCGCTCCGCCAGGTTCGACACGATCGCCCGGTCGGTGATCGTGATGTTCAGGAAGCCGGGCCCGGAGACCTCGATGTCCTTGATCACCTCACCCGACTCGACCCGGGCCACGACCTGCGTCGCCAGCTCGCGCGGGTTCGCCTTCGCCTTCTTGGCGAGGGCCAGGATCCCGTTGGCCTGGAAATCGGCCCGGTCGCTTCGGCGCAGCAGCGGGTCCGCGGAGCCGGCCTCCGGCAGAGCTGCCGAGAGGGCGTCCGCGAGGCGCTGATGGACGGAAGCGGTGAGGGACGTGACCGAGGCCATGGAGTGGCTGCCGTTCTGCTCGGGTTCCGGAGTGTGCGCGTACAAGCAAGTACGAGCTGAGTACAGGAAAGCCAGTATCCCACGCGGTGAAAAGCCGTTTTCGCGGTTGAGGGCCGAGCTGGGAGAATGGTCGCGTCAGCTGTACCGGCGTATGAGAAAGAAGGACGTGCGCATCGTGGCTCAGAGCACCGAGACCACCGACTGGGTCTCCCGTTTCGCGGACGAGGTCATCGAGGAGTCGGAGCGTCGGGCCCCGGGCAAACCTGTTGTCGTCGCGTCCGGGCTCTCCCCGTCCGGCCCGATCCACCTCGGCAACCTCCGCGAGGTCATGACCCCGCACCTCGTCGCCGACGAGATCCGCCGCCGCGGGCACACCGTGCGCCACCTCATCTCCTGGGACGACTACGACCGCTACCGCAAGGTTCCGGCGGGCATCGCGGGCATCGACGAGTCGTGGGCCGAGCACATCGGCAAGCCGCTGACCGCCGTCCCGGCCCCCGCGGGCTCGGCGTACCCGAACTGGGCCGAGCACTTCAAGGCCGCGATGACCGAGGCGCTGGCCGAACTCGGCGTCGAGTACGACCCGATCAGCCAGACGGAGCAGTACACCTCCGGCGCCTACCGCGAGCAGATCCTGTTCGCGATGAAGCACCGCGGCGACATCGACGCCATCCTCGACCAGTACCGCACCAAGAAGGCCCCCGCCAAGAAGCAGCAGGGCCAGAAGCCGGTCGACGAGGCCGAGCTCGAAGCCGCCGAGGGTTCGGGCGCCGCAGCCGAGGACGACGGCAGCTCCACCGCCGGGTACTTCCCGTACAAGCCCTACTGCGGGCAGTGCGACAAGGACCTCACCACCGTCACGGCCTACGACGCGGAGACGACGGAGCTGACGTACACCTGCTCCGCCTGCGGCTTCTCCGAGACCGTCCTGCTGAGCGAGTTCAACCGCGGCAAGCTCGTCTGGAAGGTCGACTGGCCCATGCGCTGGGCCTACGAGGGCGTGATCTTCGAGCCGAGCGGCGTCGACCACTCCTCCCCGGGATCCTCCTTCCAGGTCGGCGGGCAGATCGTCGGGATCTTCGGCGGCAAGCAGCCCATCGGACCCATGTACGCCTTCGTCGGCATCTCCGGCATGGCGAAGATGTCCAGCAGCAAGGGAGGGGTCCCCACCGCGGCCGACGCGCTCCAGATCATGGAGCCGCAGCTGCTGCGCTGGCTGTACGCCCGCCGCCGCCCCAACCAGTCGTTCAAGATCGCCTTCGACCAGGAGATCCAGCGGCTCTACGACGAGTGGGACAAGCTCGTCGGCAAGGTCGCCGACGGCTCGGTCCTCCCGGCCGACGCCGCCGCGTACAGCCGTGCCGTCGGCACCGCCGCGGGAGAGCTGCCCCCGACCGCCCGCCCGATGGCGTACCGCACCCTCGCCTCCGTCGCCGACATCACCGCCGGCGCCGAGGACCAGACCCTGCGCATCCTGAGCGAACTCGACCCCGAGAACCCGCTCGCGTCCCTGGACGAGGTCCGGCCCCGCCTCGACAAGGCCGAGACCTGGATCAACACCCAGGTCCCCGCCGAGGAGCGCACCGTCGTCCGCGACGAGCCCGACGCCGAGCTCCTGAAGTCCCTCGACGACCAGGGCCGCGAGTCGCTGCGCCTGCTCCTCGAAGGACTGGAGGCGAACTGGTCCCTGGACGGCCTGACCCACCTCGTCTACGGCGTTCCCAAGGTCCAGGCGGGCTTCCCCGCCGACGCCACCGCCAAGGAACTCCCCGCCGAGATCAAGGTCGCCCAGCGCACCTTCTTCGCCCTGCTCTACCACCTGCTCGTCGGCCGCGACACCGGGCCGCGCCTGCCCACGCTGCTGCTGGCCGTGGGACAGGACCGGGTGCGCAAGCTGCTCAGCGCGTAACGGCACACGGCTTTACGGAGTACGAGGAAGGGGCGCCCGGTGATCACCGGGCGCCCCTTCCTCGTACACGCTCACACGCGCGTGTGCCGACGTGCTCAGGCGATGTGGTCCTCCTCCAGCTCCGTGTTGAAACGGTTCTGGAAGCGGCTCATGTAGCGCCGCAGCTCGCTGTCCGTCAGCGTCACGCCGTACGTGGCCTCGACGTTGCCGCCGAACTCGCCCTTCGTCGGCAGCCCCTGGCCGGGCATTATCGACTGGCGGAACACCTGGTAGAAGCTCTCCTCGCGGGACTTCTCGTCGGCCAGCGGCGACTGCTCCTCCCGCGGGGACGGGATGGGAAGCTGCTCGGGACCGCCGCCCTCACCCAACTGGCGCGTGCGGCCGGGACCCGCCGGGATGGGGAAGGTGCCGGTCTCCTCCGGGCCGGGCTCGTAGGCCTGCGCCTCCTGCTCGGCGAACCACTGCTGGTACTGAGCCTCCGCCGCGTACGACGGGTCGTAGCCGCCGTCGTACGGGATCTCCTGGGGATCGACCGGGGGGGCGAACCAGGGGTTCAACTCCGGCTCCTGCGCCTGCCCCTGGTACTGGCCCTGCCCCGGGTACTGACCCTGTCCTTGGTACTGGCCTTGGCCCGGTCCCTGGCCCTGGCCCTGACCCGGTCCCGGTCCCTGGCCCTGCTGGACGTACTCGGCCTGCGGCTGCCGCTCGCCGACTCCGTTCGACTCCAGCTCCAGAGGCTCGGGAGCGGCCGGGGCGGCGGCCGGGACGGACGCCTGGACGGACGCCTGGACCGGTGCCGGCGCGGGCGCCGGAGGCAGCAGCGCGGGCTCGATGCCGGCCGCTGCGAGACCCGCCGGGGCCGTCTCCGCGAGGGGCACGCCGTAGCGGGCCAGGCGCAGCGGCATCAGCGACTCGACGGGGGCCTTGCGGCGCCAGCCGCGGCCGAAGCGGGAGTGCAGGCGGGCCTGGTAGACCAGACGGTCCTGCTCCAGCCTGATGACCTGCTCGTAGGAGCGCAGCTCCCACAGTTTCATCCGGCGCCACAGCAGGAACGTCGGGATGGGGGAGAGCAGCCAGCGGGTGAGGCGGACACCCTCCATGTGCTTGTCGGCCGTGATGTCGGCTATGCGGCCGACCGCGTGCCGGGCCGCCTCGACCGAGACCACGAACAGGACCGGGATGACGGCGTGCATGCCCACGCCCAGCGGGTCCGGCCAGGCCGCCGCGCCGTTGAACGCGATCGTCGCCACCGTCAGCAGCCACGCCGTCTGGCGCAGCATCGGGAACGGGATGCGGATCCAGGTCAGCAGCAGGTCGAGGGCGAGCAGGACGCCGATACCCGCGTCGATGCCGATCGGGAAGACGTACGAGAAGTTCCCGAACCCCTTCTGGAGCGCCAGCTCACGGACCGCCGCGTACGAACCGGCGAAGCCGATTCCGGCGATGACGAGCGCACCGGCGACGACCACACCGATGAGAATCTTGTGCATCCGTGTGAGCTGTATGGGCGCGGCCACCTGTACTCCCCTCCCCTTGCATGTTGTTGCGCGCAACAGAGTGGCACATGTGTGTGGCGTACGGATGCGCGGTATGGAAGGAGCCCGGTTCCGGAGGGAACCGGGCCCCGTGAACGTGTCTGCCGGAGCCCCTAATCGGTCCCCGTCTCCGGTCGCGGCCGGGTCAGCTCTTCTTCGCCGCCGACTGCGACGGCGAGGCACTCTTGGAGCCGGTCTTGGACGTGCTCCCGGCTGCGCTCTTGGACGGCGAGGCCGACGGCGTCTTCGAGGAGGACGGAGCCTTCGACGAGGAGGCCGGATCCGGCGAGCCCGTGCTCGCCGCGGCGCCGTCCCCGTTCGCGGCGGCCACCGAGGCCACCGCCTCCTTCGTGGCCTTCTCGGCCGCCTTCAGCAGCGTGGCCGGGTCCGGGGTCTTCTCACCCGCGAGTCCGGCGCCGTTGTAGTCGAGCGTCACGACCACGTTCTCGACGCGGGCCACGATCGTCTGTTGCTTGAAGGAGCCTTCCTTCTTCTTCAGGCCGTACCGCACGGCCGTCGCCTCGTCGCCCGTACCGGCGACCGGCGCGGACTTGCTGTCCAGCGCCCCCGTCACCGTCTGGGCGGCCGCGACCTGCTTCTGGAAGTACGCGTGAGCCTGGTCGTCGGCCGAGCCGCGCGCGTCCGAGTCGAAGCGCAGCAGCGCCACGTTCAACCAGCGGAACTGAGAGCCCTTCACCCCGTTGTTGTCGAGGCTGGTCCAGTTGCAGTTGCCGCGCTGCTTCGGTTCGTCCAGCTTGCCGGACTTGCCCGACTTGGAGCCCTTGGGTATGAGTTCGTCCAGCGTGTTCTTCGACAGTACCGAGCACACCTTGGGCAGCGTCGTGTACGCGGCGGGCTGGACGGCGGGGGTCGAGGGGCTCTCGGACACCGTCGCTCCCGGAGCCGCGCTCTCGTCCTTCTGCGCGTCGTCACCGGAGCCGGAATCAGAGGAACAGCCCGCGACGACGAGTATCACCGGGACGGCGGCCGCGCTGACAAGGATGCGGGTGAGTCGCTGTGCTCGGCCTGCTCGCTGTACTGGTCGGTGCATGGTTCCTTCACTCGTGGCGCTCGTGGTACGGCCGCACATGGGGCGTGCGACCGCTCGGGTCCGAGGGGCCACGGTACGCGGTGGGGCGCCAGGGCGGTTCCCGTTCGGGGGGTTTGCGCCGGGGTGCCCCCAGCCCCCGCGGGGCCGCTAGCCGTTGAGCCGGGAGGCCAGCTCCTGGGCCAGTTTTTGCGCCCTGTCCTGCATTTCCTTGCTGTCGGGGGTGTTCGCGGAAGCCGTCGGCTGCTCGGAGTATTCGATCGTCACGATCACGTTGGACGTGCGGAACACCACAGTCACCGTGCGCTGCTGAGCCGTCGACGAGCCGGTGCTCAGCTTGTCGTCGAGGAACGCCTCGTCGCCGAGGTCGTCCAGTACGCGCGGCTGGAGATCGGCCGGGGGCTGCGAGGCGGAGGGGGAGGCGGGGGAGGAAGGGGCGCCGGAGGTGGCGTCGCCGGCGGCACCGTTGCCGGTGTCGGCCGGACCGACGGTGCTGCCGCTCGGGCTCGGCGTGGCGTCGCCGGACACGGACGCGGTGGGCTCCGGGAGGTCGGCCGCCGTCTGCCTGGCGGCGTAGAGCTCCTCGGCCTTGCCCTCGTCGCTCACCGTGTTGTCGTACGAGACCACGCGCTCGAAGTCGACGAAGAGGTGATCGGTGGCGGCGGCGGAGGCCACCTTCCAGTCGCAGCCGTCGCGGCGGTCCGTGTCGTACGTGAGCGTGGCCTCGCCCGCGTACGCCCTCTCCTGCTGCGTCTCGTCGGTCGTCTCCTGGATGCCGGGCAGCAGCGCGTCGAGCGTGTCGTGATCGGCCGCGCCGCACGCCTCCGGGAGGGTGCGGTACTTGCCGGGCTGGGCCACCGCGGCCGTCGTGCCCGTGTCGCCGCCCTTGGAGTCCGGAGCCGAACTCCCCACGCCGGAACCGCCCGTGCAGCCCGCCAGCACTGCCGCGAGGAGCACGGCGGCGCCAGATACATACGCCTTCCGCTGCACGGTCAGGCTCCTCTCGACGGTTCCCGACGGCGCTTCGGCCCGGGTGTCCTGTGGTTA
Organism: Streptomyces sp. NBC_00659; assembly: GCF_036226925.1. Taxonomy (NCBI): domain Bacteria; kingdom Bacillati; phylum Actinomycetota; class Actinomycetes; order Kitasatosporales; family Streptomycetaceae; genus Streptomyces; species Streptomyces sp. NBC_00659. The sequence goes on from NZ_CP109031.1 coordinate 5,463,309, forward strand.
TTCGGTTGCCGCACGGGGGCGACCCCTGGAGACAATGTGTATCGCACGCACGGCCGTGGACGCCGGTCCGTTGTCCCATACGTCGACCTAGGCGCCGGTTTTGCGATTTAAGACTTCTGCTGTTTTTCTGGGGATAGAGGACGATATGTCGTACGTAGAGATGCCGGGGGCGCAGGTACCCATCCGCATGTGGGCCGATCCTGCCTCGGTCGAGGACGTCGCGCTCCGCCAGCTCCAGAACGTGGCGACTCTTCCCTGGATCAAGGGCCTCGCCGTCATGCCGGACGTCCACTACGGCAAGGGCGCGACGGTCGGCTCCGTGATCGCGATGCAGGACGCGGTGTGCCCGGCGGCGGTGGGTGTCGACATCGGCTGCGGAATGTCCGCGGTCAAGACCTCCCTCACCGCCAACGATCTGCCCGGCGACCTCTCGCGGCTCCGCTCGAAGATCGAGCAGGCGATCCCGGTGGGCCGGGGGATGCACGACTCCCCGGTCACCCCGGACGGCTTCCACGGCCTGGCCACCGCCGGGTGGGACGACTTCTGGGGGCGGTTCGACGGGGTGGCGGACGCGGTGAAGTTCCGCCAGGAGCGGGCTGTGAAGCAGATGGGAACGCTTGGATCCGGAAATCATATGATCGAAACCTGTCTTGATGAGTCAGGTTCGGTCTGGCTGATGCTGCACTCCGGTTCGCGGAACATCGGCAAGGAGCTGGCCGAGCACCACATCGGTGTCGCGCAGAAGCTCCCGCACAACCAGGGACTGGTCGACCGCGACCTCGCCGTCTTCGTCTCCGACACGCCCCAGATGGCGGCCTACCGGAGCGACCTCTACTGGGCCCAGGAGTACGCCAAGTACAACCGCACGCTCATGATGGCGCTTCTCAAGGACGTGATCCGCAGGGAGTTCAAGAAGGCGAAGCCGACCTTCGACACGGAGATCTCCTGTCACCACAACTACGTTGCGGAGGAGCGGTACGAGGGAATGGACCTGCTCGTCACGCGCAAGGGCGCCATTCGTGCAGGCTCCGGCGAGTACGGGATCATCCCGGGCTCCATGGGCACCAGCTCGTACATCGTGAAGGGGCTCGGGAACGAGAAGGCCTTCAACTCGGCTTCGCACGGGGCGGGTCGGCGCATGAGCCGGAACGCCGCGAAGCGCCGGTTCACGACGAAGGACCTCGAGGAGCAGACGCGGGGCGTGGAGTGCCGCAAGGACTCCGGCGTCGTGGACGAGATCCCGGGTGCGTACAAGCCGATCGAGCAGGTGATGGAGCAGCAGCGCGACCTCGTGGAGGTCGTGGCGAAGCTGAAGCAGTTCATCTGTGTGAAGGGCTGATACCGGCGAGGCCCCGGACCGGGGCCTCGCCGTTCGTTCGGTCAGGCGCCGGCGGGCAGGGGGGTCTTGACGGTCCGCAGACGCCAGAGGCGGACGTAGCAGCTCTTCTCGGTCCTGCCGAGTTCCTCGGCGGCCGCCGCGTCGTTGTTCAGTGCCAGCAGCAACCGGTCCTCCGACGGCGTCCAGCGACGGCGGTCGGGCGCTACGCGCATGCCGGCAGGGCGCGTCCAGGTGTGGAGAGACTCGGCGGCGGTCCGCTTGCGGTCCAGTGACAGGCAGTCCGGGTAGTAGAGATGGGCGCCCAGCTTCTGGGCTGCTTCCTTCGTGTACAGGATGTTGAAGACGCCGTCGCGGGCATTGCGCTTGAGGGACCGTTCGACGCCGGTGATCCTGCCCGCGTAGAAGCACAGATACGCGCCGATGGCGGCGCTGGCGGTGGTGAGGGAGACGAAGGGAAAGCCCTTGGCCGTGAAGCCCACCGAGCCGTCCGCGTCGATCACTCCTCGGAGATAGTCGCGTTGCGAGAACGGGACGCGAGGGGGCGTGATGGTCCTGGACTTGGGGCCGTACGGCAGACCGAGTTCGTTCAGTTTCGTCCTCGCTTCGAGGGCACACAAGGTCCAGATCGCGGACGTGTGGCTGGCGGCGAAGTTGGTCGACCGGGTGCGTCCGCTGATGTTGCTGTTGTACGGGGTCAGGCGTTGGAACTCGTGCAGAATGCCGACGTCGCGGGCACTGAGCTCGACGGTCACGCGCCCTTTCTGGCCTGTCCCCTTGGAGAGGTGCCCGTCGGCTTGCAGGAAGCCGAACATGTAGGCGTAGTCGGGGACTTCGAGATCCATGAACTCTGTTGTCGCGCTGCGGGATTCGTCCGGAGCGCAGGGGAGCGCGTTAGGCTCGCGTTCAGCCATCAGGAAGGCTCACTTCCGTGCTGGTCAGGCCCCCGGCCGGGATGGCAGTCCCGGCCGGGGGCCGTCTTGTTTGATGTTGTGGCGCGAGCCTAGGTCGGGCGTTCGGTCGACGTGCGGGTGATCGAGTCAGTTCACCCGTGTGAGTTACGTGGGGGCCAGGTCGGCTTTGTCCGGCGGGCGTGGGTCACTTCGTGGACAGGACCGCGTAGATCATGACGAAGGCCACGATGTGGATGCCGAAGAGGAAGTACGCCAGGTAGTACCAGACGTAGCGTTCGCGCTTCTTCTCCAGGGCCAGGCGCGCCTGTTCGCCGGCCGGGGGTGGTGGCTGCGGCGGCTCGGGTGAAGGTGACTCGTCCGTGGTCACAGTTCCCGGTGCACCTTCGTGTTCGACGCCTGGGCGCGGGGGCGGACGACGAGCAGGTCGATGTTCACGTGGCTGGGGCGGGTGACGGCCCACGTGATGGTCTCGGCGACGTCGGCGGCGGTGAGGGGCTGGGCGACGCCGGCGTAGACCTTGGCCGCCTTCTCGGTGTCGCCGCCGAAGCGGGTGAGGGCGAACTCCTCGGTCTTGACCATGCCGGGGGCCACCTCGATGACCCGGACCGGCGTGCCGACGATCTCCAGGCGCAGCGTCTCCGCGAGCACGTGTTCGGCGTGCTTGGCGGCCACGTAGCCGCCGCCGCCTTCGTACGTGCCGTGGCCCGCCGTGGAGGACAGGACGACGACCGTGCCGTCGCCGCTGGCGGTGAGCGCCGGGAGGAGGGCTTGGGTGATGTTCAGGGTGCCGATGACGTTCGTCTCGTACATCTGGCGCCACTGGGCGGGGTCGCTCGTCGCGATCGGGTCGGCGCCGAGTGCGCCGCCCGCGTTGTTGACCAGTACGCCGATCGTCTTGAACGCCGACGCGAACTCGTCGACCGCGGTGCGGTCCGTGACGTCCAGGGCGTACGCGGTCGCCTGGCCGCCCGCCGCGGTGATCTCCTCCGCCAGCGCCTCGATGCGGTCCTTGCGGCGGGCCGTGAGGACGACGCGGTAGCCCTCGGCCGCGAGCTGTCGGGCCGTCGCGGCGCCGATTCCGCTGCTTGCACCGGTGATGACGGCGATACGGGATGCGGCGGCGGGGGTCATACGGCTGCTCCTTGGCGGTGTCTGCGGTGTCTGCGGTGTCTGCGTGTCTTCGGTCTCTGCGGTGTCTCCGGTCAGGATAGGTGGGGCTCAGTTGCCGCCCCGTGGGGCGTACATGATCACCGCTGCTCCGGCCAGGCAGATCAGGGCGCCGGTGATGTCCCAGCGGTCGGGGCGGTAGCCGTCGGCGATCACGCCCCAGGCGAGGGAGCCGGCCACGAAGACTCCGCCGTACGCGGCCAGGACGCGGCCGAACTCGACGTCCGGCTGGAGGGTGGCCACGAAGCCGTACAGACCCAGCGCCATGATTCCGGCGCCGATCCAGAGCCCGCCGCGGTGTTCGCGTACGCCCTGCCAGACGAGCCAGGCGCCGCCGATCTCCAGGAGTGCGGCCAGGACGAAGAGGAGGGCGGAGCGGGCGATGAGCATGGGGTCACTGTGTCAGGGCGATGCGGGTTCGCTGCGCTGGCGTTCGCGGTGCCGTGCGGCCCGTTCGCGGTGCGGTGCGGGTTCGGTGGGTGGGTCGGGGCCGTGCCGGTGCATCAGTCCGTCGCCGTTGGATGAGGCGTGGCCGTCGGTGGCGACGGACATCGATGTACCGGCACGGCCCCTTCCGCCGGATCCCGGCTGCGGGCGCGCGCCTGCTTGGGTACGGGCGTGGTTTTCAGCCCCTCCGGCGTTTGAGGAGCGGGGTTTGGGGCGGAGCCCCGGGGTGGGTCGGGTAGGGGCGGAGGGGGCGAAAGAAGGCCGGCGGGAACGCGGGTCGCCAGGGGGCGGGGGCGGTGCGGCGTACGATTTTGGCTGGGCTGGTGGAAGGGGGCCGTATGGCCACGGCTGGGGAACCGCGAGGGCGGCTGCTGGGGGAGCTGGCGGTCGTGTCGCGCCGGTACATGGCCTCGTACGCCCTGTTCAACCAGGCTCTCGCCGACCACGTCGGGCTGCATCCGACGGACGTGCAGTGCGTGAACCTGCTCAGCCTGGAGGACGGGCCCGTGACCACCGGGCGGATCGCCGAGATGACGGGGCTCACGACCGGGTCGGCCACGCGGCTGGTGGACCGGCTGGAGAAGGCCGGCTATGTCGTGCGGGAGCGCGATGTGGTCGACCGGCGGCGGGTGCTGGTCGCGACCGTGCCGGAGAAGATCGCCGAGTTCGGGCGGATGTGGGACCGGCTGGGCGCCGGGTGGTACGGCCTGTTCGACGGGCTCGACGACGACGAGGTGGCCCTGATCATCGGGCACATGCGGCGCACGGTCGACCTCAGTGCCGAACAGGTCGCGCGGCTGCGGTCCGGGGACCTTCAGGACACCTCGGACGGGGCGTCGTAACGCTCGCGGGCCTCGACGACCTCCTCGATGTGGTGCTCCGCCCAGTCCTTGACGGCGGTGAGCAGGCAGCTCAGATTCGTGCCCAGCGGCGTGAGTTCGTAGTCGACGCGGACCGGCACCGCCGGGGTGACCGTGCGGGAGACGATGCCGTCGCGCTCCAGGGAACGCAGGGTCTGCGTCAGCATCTTGGGGCTCACTCCGGCGATCTTGCGGCCGAGGTCGCTGTAGCGCATCGGTCCGCCCGCCTGGGCGAGCGCGCTCACGATCAGGCTGACCCATTTGTCGCTGATGCGGTCCAGGAGCTGGTTGGTGGGGCAGCTCTTGAGGAACGCGTCGTACTCGACGCGGGCCTGGTGGCGCCGCTGGGCCGCCGTCGTGGTCGCCATGACGCACCTCCGGGTGACGTACGCACCTTCAGGTGCCTACTTACCAATAGATAGTAGCTCTTCCTAGGGTTGTTGCAGCGGGAAAGAGACCCGTGGATGACCTACAGATGGGGTGAGCTGTGATGCGTGCAGCGGTTGTGTCGTCGTTCGGCGGTCCGGAGGCTGTCGAGATCGTCGAGGTCGCCGTGCCGGAGCCGGGGACCCGGCAGGTGCGGATCAAGGTGGCGGCGGCGGGAGTCAACCCCGTGGACGCCGGAGTGCGCGCGGGCGTCTTCGGGGGCGCGGGGCAGCGGCTGGGGCTCGGCTGGGACGTGGCGGGTGTGGTGGAGGCGGTCGGGGTCGCCTCGGGGTGGACCGTGGGTGACGAGGTGGTGGCGCTGGCGTACGGGACCGCCAAGACCCTCGGCACGCACGCCGATCTCGTGGTCGTCGACGCCGACGCGGTGGCCGCGGCGCCCCGCTCGGTCGACGTGGCGCACGCGGCGAGCCTGCCGCTCAACGCGCTGGCCGCGGCCCAGGCCCTGGACCGGCTGGGCCTGGAACCGGGGCAGAACCTGCTGATCACCGGTGCCGCCGGGGCGGTCGGCGGGTATGCCGTGCAGCTCGCCGCCCGGCTCGGGGTGAGCGTGACCGCGCTGGCCCGCGAGGGCGACGAGGAGCTCGTACGGTCCCTGGGGGCGGACCGGTTCGTGTCGGACGGGGTGGCTCCGCGGAGCGTGGACGCCGTGCTGGACGCGGCGATCCTGGGCGCGGACGCCCTGGACTGGGTGCGGGACGGGGGCGCCTTCGTGGGCGTCATCCCGGGGGCCCACCCGGCGTCCGTGCGCGGGGTGGGGACGAGTGCCGTGGAGGTCGCCGCCGACGGGGCCCGGCTCGCTGAGCTGGTGGCGCTCGTCGACGAGGGGGTGCTGACGACCCGGGTCGCCGGGACGTACGCGCTCGACGAGGTCGTCAAGGCGCACGCGCGGCTCGCGGAGGGCGGACTGCGGGGCCGGCTGGTGCTGGTGCCCTAGGACCGGTGGAGTGTCAGTGGTGCTGCTCCGGTGCCTTGAGGGGGAGCAGGGCTACGAGGGGGCAGCACAGGAGGGTGATGGCGGCCACGACGGTGAGGCTCACGGTGGTGGCGTGGGTCCCGCCGCCGTCGGTCCCGAAGTAGACGGTGGTGACGGCGGCGGCTCCGATCGCGTTGGCGAGCTGCTGGACCGCGCCGAGTGAGCCGCCCGCGCTGCCGGCCTCCGCGGGTGCGATGTCGCCGATGGTGACGTCGTACAGCGAGCCGAAACAGGCGCCCATGCCGAGGCCGATGACGAGCAGCGGGGGGACCAGGGCCCAGCCGCCGGTGTCCGTGCCGGAGACGGTGATCAGGGCGAGCAGATGGGCGGTCCCGGCGAGGGTGACGAGGAAGCCGATGAGGACGAGTCGGCGGCCCAGGCGGGCGATCAGGCGGTAGCAGGCGATCGAGGCGATGACGATGCCCGCGGACAGGGGCGTCAGGGCGAGCGCGGCAGCCGCGGGGGAGCGGCCGAGGTCCTGCTGGAGGAAGAGGGAGACGACGTAGAGGAGGCCGGCGACCGCGGCGAAGAAGACGACGCCGAGGAGCAGTCCCGAGGTGAAGCCGCGGTTGTGCAGGAGGGAGGGCTGGATCAGCGGGCTGGGCGCGGTGCGCTGGCGGTGCCAGAACCCCGCGAAGAGCGCGAGGCCGGCGGCGAGGAGGAGGACGGGGAGCGCCGTCCAGCCGTGGGCCGAGCCTTCGATGAGGCCGGTGAGCAGGGCGAGCATGGTGGCGGCGAGGAGGGCGGAGCCGGGGACGTCGACGGTGGTCGAGCGGTCGCCGGTGTCGCGGGGGAGCAGGCGGGCGGCGGCGAGGAGTGCGGCGCCGCCGAGGACGAGGTTGATGAGGAACATCGAGCGCCAGCCGAGACCGGCGAGGTCGGCGTCGATGAGGAATCCGGCGAGGACCGGGCCGCCGACGGCCGAGAGGCCCATCACCGGTCCGAACAGGCTGTAGGCCTTGCCGATCTGGTCCCGGGGCCAGGTCGCGCCGAGGATGCCGAAGCCCTGGGGGATGACGAGCGCGCCGAACGCGCCCTGGAGGAGACGGGCGGCGACGAGGGTTCCCGGCGTGGGCGCGAGGCCGCAGGCGACCGAGGCCGCGGTGAAGCCCGCGAGGCCGGTCAGGAAGAGCTGGCGGCGGCCGTACTTGTCGCCGAGCCGTCCGCCGAGCACGAGCAGGACGCCGAGCGCGAGGGCGTAGGACGCGCCGAGCCACTGGATGAGGGTGGTGCCGCCGCCGAGGTCTCGGGCGATGGTCGGGGCGGCGATGTTGGTGATGGTGCCGTCGAGGAGGTCCAGGACGTCGGCGGCGAGGACGACGCCGAGGATGGCCCAGCGGATGCGGGCGGGCGGGTGCTCCGTCATTTGATGAGCGTCATGCAGTATCTGTGTCACGCAGATAAATGTCGGGCATGGGGTGCGGTGCGGTCAAGTGGGATAGCGGACGGGTGTGCCGGCCGTCGTGGTGCGGCGGGTGTCGTAGGCCTTGGGGGCCGGCCGTGCGGTGCGGCCGGCGCCGTGGCCCTTCGGGGTGGGCTGCGCGGTGCGGGCCGCGTCATGGTTCCCCGGGACGGGCTTGCGGCGGGGCCGGAATACCTGAGGTGAGGTGGTGGTTCGAGGGTATAGTTGAACAATCAACAAGGTGGAGGGTGAGAGACCATGCAGTTCGGGATCTTCAGCGTCGGCGATGTGACACCGGACCCGACCACGGGCCGGGAGCCGAGCGAGCACGAGCGCATCAAGGCCATGGTCGCCATCGCGCTGAAGGCCGAGGAGGTCGGCCTCGACGTCTTCGCGACCGGCGAGCACCACAACCCGCCGTTCGTGCCGTCGTCCCCGACCACGATGCTCGGCTACATCGCGGCACGCACCGAGAAGCTCGTGCTGTCCACGTCCACGACGCTGATCACCACCAACGACCCGGTGAAGATCGCCGAGGACTTCGCGATGCTCCAGCACCTCGCGGACGGACGGGTCGACCTGATGATGGGCCGCGGCAACACCGGGCCGGTCTATCCCTGGTTCGGGCAGGACATCCGGCAGGGCATCAACCTCGCCGTCGAGAACTACGCGCTGCTGCACCGCCTGTGGCGCGAGGACGTGGTGACGTGGGAGGGCAAGTTCCGTACGCCGCTCCAGTCGTTCACGTCGACGCCGCGCCCGCTGGACGGTGTCGCGCCGTTCGTCTGGCACGGCTCCATCCGCTCGCCCGAGATCGCCGAACAGGCCGCGTACTACGGCGACGGCTTCTTCCACAACAACATCTTCTGGCCCGCCGACCACACCAAGAAGATGGTCGAGCTCTACCGCGAGCGGTACGCGCACTACGGGCACGGAACGGCCGAGCAGGCGATCGTCGGCCTCGGCGGCCAGGTCTTCATGCGGTCCAACTCGCAGGACGCCGTACGGGAGTTCCGGCCGTACTTCGACAACGCGCCGGTCTACGGGCACGGGCCGTCGCTGGAGGACTTCACCGAGCAGACGCCGCTGACCGTCGGCTCGCCGCAGCAGGTCATCGAGAAGACGCTGGCCTTCCGCGAGTACGCCGGTGACTACCAGCGCCAGCTCTTCCTGATGGACCACGCCGGGCTGCCGCTCAAGACCGTCCTGGAGCAGCTCGACCTCCTCGGCGAGCAGGTCGTGCCGGTGCTGCGCGAGGAGTTCGCCAAGGGGCGCCCGGCCGGTGTGCCGGACGCGCCGACCCACGCGGCCCGGGTGGCCGCCGCCAAGGAAGAGGTGACCGTCGCATGAAGCTCGTCGTCGTCTCGGCGGGGCTGAGCGTTCCGTCGTCCACGCGGCTGCTGGCCGACCGGCTGGCGGCCGCGACCGCCGACCGGGCGCCCGGTCCGGTGGACCTGCGGGTCGTCGAACTGCGCGACCTGGCCGTCGAGATCGCCCACAACTTCACCAACGGCTTCCCCGGCCGGGCGCTGTCCGCCGCGATCGACGACGTGACCTCGGCGGACGGGCTGATCGTCGTCACGCCGGTGTTCTCCGCCTCGTACAGCGGGCTGTTCAAGTCCTTCTTCGACGTGCTCGACAAGGACGCGCTGGCGGGCAAGCCCGTGCTGATCGGGGCCACCGGGGGGACCGGGCGGCACTCGCTCGTTCTCGAACACGCGCTGCGGCCGCTGTTCGCGTATCTGCGGGCGGTGGTCGTGCCTACCGGGGTGTACGCGGCTTCGGAGGACTGGGGGGCGGAGGGGCTTGCCGAGCGGATCGAGCGGGCGGCGGGTGAGCTTCTTGCCCTGATGACAGCGCTGACCGTCGACTCGGCGCCCGGAGCGTCGGCCTCGGCTCCGGTCTCGGCAGCCTTTTCAGGTGCGGCTCTGCCGGCCGGGCCCGAAGTGGCTGTTCCTGCTCAGCCCGCGCCTGGCCGGGCGGACGGTTTCCACGTGGTGCCGTTCGAGGAGCAGCTCGCGGCGCTGCGGGTGTAGCGGGTTTCTTCGCCCCCTCCGCCCCTACCCGTCCCGTACCCGGGGCTCCGCCCCAGACCCCGCTCCTCAAATGCCGGAGGGGCTGGGAGCGCCCCCGTGGTCGGGTGTCTCAGTCCAGTGCCTGGGCGCCTTTCACCGTGAAGCCGATTACCGTGCCGCCGTCCTTTCGGGGGTGGGCGAACGGGGTGCCTCCGTGGGCTGCGGAGATCTCGCGGACGATCGACAGGCCCAGGCCCGAGCCGGGGAGGCTGCGGGCGTCGGCGGCCCGGTAGAAGCGGTCGAAGACGCGCACGAGGTCGTCGTCGCCGATGCCGGGACCGCGGTCGAGCACCTCGACGCGGACCGGTGCGGGACCGCCCGTGGAGGCGGCAGAGGCGGCTGAGGTGGCTGAACTCGTGGGGCTCGTAAGGGGGGCGGGGATGTCGGTGGGGGGCATGCCTGGCTGTCGGGCCGGGCCTGTCACCACGACCTCGATCGGCGCCTTTCCGCCCCGGTCGAACTTGGTGGCGTTCTCCACGAGATTGGAGACCGCGCGCTGGAGGGCGGTCGGGCGGCCGTCGACCGCGGTGTCGCCGGTGGCCCGGACGGTGATGTCCCGGCCGGTGCGGCGGCGCGCGACGACCGCGACGTCCTCGGCGAGTTCGGCGAGGTCGAGCCGCCGCACGGGCTCGGTGTCCGACCGGCCGGCCGCGAGGGCGACCAACTCGTTGACCAGGTCGGTCAGTTCCCGGGACTCCAACGCCAGATCGGCGACGAGTTCCTCACGGGCGTCGGGCGGCAGTTCGTCGATCCGGCGGAGCATCGAGATGTTCGTACGCAGGGAGGTCAGCGGCGTACGGAGTTCGTGTCCCGCGTCCTGGACCAGGCGGCGCTGGTCCTCCTCGGACTGGGCGAGACGGCCGAGCATCCGGTCGAAGGAGCGGCCGAGCCGGGCCACCTCGTCGTACCCGGTGACCGGCACCTGGATGCCGAGACGTCCGGTGCGCGCCACGTCCTCCGCGGCCCCGGCGAGCCGCACCAGGCGCCGGGTGATGCGCCGGGCCAGCCACCAGCCGAACAGCCCCGCGGCGATCACGACGGCCCCGACGAGCAGCACCGTGCGCTGCTGGAGCTCCCGGAGCAGATCCTCGGTGTCGCTGAACTGCTGGGCGACCTGCACCGCACCCCGTCCGCCGCCGAGCGAGACGGTCGCCAGGCGGTAGCGGTCGCCGGTGACGTCGACGTCCTTGTGCTCCATCAGCCCGCCCGCCTCGGCGGCGCCGGCGACCGCCCGGTCCCGGCCGTCCACGGGCAGGGGCGGAACGCCGTGGTCGACGATCGCGCCGCCGGGCCCGAGCACCTGCACGTCGGTGCGGCTGGGCCGGATGATGTCGTCGAGGGGCCCGTTGTGGTCCGGGTCCGAGGAGGCGAAGTCGCCCGGGTGCAACGGATGTTCACGGACCTGGTCGCGCAGGTCCTGCACCACCTCGGCGAAGACGGTCTGCTGGTCGACCCGCACCAGCCGCGCGGCGGCGTCGTAGCTCAGGAAGCCGACCAGGACCGTGACGGCGGCGGCGACGGCCGCGAAGGACACGGTGAAGGTGGCCCGCAGCGAGGACACCTGCCGCAGCCGTCGGCGCACTCAGTCCTCCCTCAGGACGTATCCCACGCCCCGCACGGTGTGGATCAGCGCCGGGGCGCCCGGCTCGTCGAGCTTGCGCCGCAGATAGCCCACGTACACGGCGAGGTTCTTGGAGCCGGGGCCGAAGTCGTAGCCCCAGATCCGGTCGTAGATGGTGGAGTGGTCGAGGACGATGCCCGCGTTGCGGACGAGCAGTTCGAGGAGCTCGAACTCGGTGCGGGTCAGTTCCAGCTCGCGCCGGCCGCGCCAGACACGGCGGGCCTGGATGTCCATGCGCAGCCCGGCCGCGGAGATCTGCGCCCCGGACGTCCGGGGCGCGGGGGTCGGCGCGTCGTCGTCGAGGGCGCCGTTCCCGGTGCGGCGCAGCAGGGCGCGCAGCCGGGCGAAGACCTCCTCGACGTCGAACGGCTTGACGACGTAGTCGTCGGCGCCGGCGTCGAGGCCGGCGATGCGGTCGGCGGTCTCGACGAGCGCGGTGAGCATCAGGATCGGGGTGCGGTCGCCCTCGGCGCGCAGCACGCGGCACACCTGGAGGCCGTCGATGCCGGGCATCATGACGTCGAGGACGAGGACGTCCGGCGGGGTGCGGTGGGCCTGGGCCAGCGCTTCCACGCCGTCGGCCACGGCCGTCACCGTGTAGCCCTCCAGTGTCAGTGCCCTTTCCAGGGCATGGCGGATGGCGCGGTCGTCCTCGGCGAGCAGTACGTTCTGGGGCACCTGACCAGTCTGCCAAGCCGTCGGCGGCATGCGACCTGGTGAGCGGGTCCGCGACGGGCCTTCATACCGGCCTCTCACCTCTTCGCGGTGTGTCGGACGTGGCTGCTCCGGACTTCACCGGGCCTGACCGGGACCGACCCCGGGCGGGTCAGCCGACGTGTACCCGTGGCCGGCGCGCGCGGTCGGGTTCGGCCTCGCGCAGCACTTCCCTGGTGACGGGGGCGACCTCGCCCTGGCCGAAGAGGAAGAAGCGCAGGAAGTTGGTGAAGGGGCTGCCCTCGGTCCACTCGAAGTAGATGTGCGGGATGCCGCCCGTGGTGTCGCGGACGTAGAGCAGCAGGGCGGCGAGGGCGTTGGGGATGGAGGCGGATTCCAGGGTGATGACGCGGTAGCGGCCGTGCAGCACCTCACCGCGTACGTTCATGACGGACTCGAACTCGGAGGGGTCGCCGACGGTGACCTCCAGGAAGACGAAGTCCTCCTGGGGCGGGAGGTCGTGGTCGGCGCGGATCTGCTCGATCTTCTCGCGGTACTCGGTGATGTCGCGCTTGTCGGGCTCGTTGGCGATGAAACGGATCCGCCGGCTCGCGATGTCCCGTACGAACCGCTCGGCCATGTCGTCCATGGTCATGCTGGTCACGCGCAGTTCGAACGCGCGGGCGAGCCGGGAGAGGAAGGAGACGAGCATGATGCCGGCGATGAAGCAGGCGCCGATCTTCACACCGTCGGGGCGTTCGATGACGTTCACGACGGTCGTGTAGAGGAAGACCGCCGAGATGACGGCGAAGGCGATGGTCCAGTGTTTCTGGCGGGCCTTGCGGGCGGCGATGGTGACGGCGATGGCGGCGGAGCTGATCAGGACGAGGACACCGGTGGCGTACGCGCCGCCCTGCGCGTCGACGTCGGCGTCGAAGATCCAGGTGACGAGGAACGCGATCAGGATGAAGACGATCACCATGGGGCGGACGGCGCGGGCCCAGTGCGGGGCCATGCCGTAGCGCGGGAGATAGCGCGGCATGAGGTTGAGCAGCCCGGCCATGGCGGAGGCGCCGGCGAACCACAGGATGGCGATCGTGGAGACGTCGTAGACGGTGCCGAAGGCGTTGCCGAGGTACTCGTGCGCCAGGTAGGCGAGGGCGCGGCCGTTGGCCTGGCCGCCCGGCTCGAACTCCTTCTCCGGGATCAGCACGGTGGTGATGAAGCTGGTCACGATCAGGAAGACGCTCATGATCACGGCGGACGTCGTGAGCAGTTTCTTCGCGCCGCGGATACGTCCGGCCGGCTTCTGTTCGGTGTCGCCGGGGTCGCCCTCCACGTGCGGCATGACCGCCACGCCGGTCTCGAAGCCGGACAGGCCGAGCGCGAGTTTGGGGAAGACCAGCAGGGACACCCCGATCATCGCGAAGACGTTCCCGTGTTCGGCGGTCAGGGCGGTGGTCCAGTCGGTGACGACGTACTCGTGGGTGATCACCTGCCAGATTCCCGACGCCGCGACCACGACGTTGAGCCCGAGGTAGATGGCCACCAAAACCACCGCGACGCCGATCGCCTCCAGGAAGCCCTTGAGGAAGACCGCGCCCAGCAGGGCCACCAGGAACAGGGTGATCACCATCTGCTTGTCGTGCAGGGCGCTGTTCAGATGGGGGTTCTCCACCAGGTGGGTGGAGGCGTCGGCCGCCGAGAGGGTGATGGTGATCAGGAAGTCGGTGGCGGCGAAGCCGAGCAGGGTGAGGACGAACAGCTTGCCCTTCCAGAAGGAGAGCAGGCGTTCCAGCATCGCGATGGAGCCCTCGCCGTGCGGGCTCTCCTCCGCGACCCGGCGGTAGACGGGCAGCGCCCCCGCCAGGGTGACGATGACGAGCACGATGGTCGCGATGGGGGACAGCAGTCCGGCCGCGAGGGCGGCGATGCCGGGCTGGTAGCCGAGGGTGGAGAAGTAGTCGACGCCGGTCAGGCACATGACGCGCCACCAGCGCTGTCCCTTGTGCACGGGCTCGGGCTCGGCGGCCGGCCGCGGCAGCTGGCGGCCCTTGCTCTTGCCCATGTCGGACAGGCCCTCCAGCATCCACGCCCGCAAGCGACTCGGCGGGGCGGGCTCGGTGCTGGCCATCGGTGGCTCTCCTGACGTACGTCTCTTCGAACGGTTCCGGCCATCGAGGAGACGGCGCCCATCAGCGTATGCAGAGAGTGATCCACGGGCCCAAGCGTCCATGGGCCTCAGGCGTCAAGCTTGCGTTAAGACCTGCTGGTCGCGCATCACGAGAGCGCCGAGTGGCAGGTGTCCGTCGCCCGTTCAGGGTGCCGGCCCGCTCACGGATGGGCCGCCTGGCCTGCTGCCCGCGACTTGCTCGGGCAAGGAGTCGGCGATTTCGGAGAGTTCCCGCGTCCGGCGACAGCGCGGACACGAAGTCCGCCGCGAAGGAGCTGCGCGACTACGGCAAGGCCCGCAGCCTCGTACGGGTCACCGAGGACGTCGAGCGCGTCCAGGAGCGCACCGACGGCCATGCCCTGATCTCCACCGGCATCGGGGCCGAGGACGACGCCGTCGGCAGGGCGGAGAAGGTCACCGCGGCCTACCGCGCCTACGCGAAAGGCGCCGGCAAGCCGTCCTCGGTGACCGTCTACAACGTCTGCAACGTCTACGGCGACTCGCTCGTGACGCGGTAGCCGGACCGCCCGCCCGCTCAGACGAGATGGGCGAAGACCACCAGGTTGTCGGTGTAGTCCTTGACGGTGCGGTTGTAGGTGCCGGCGCAGGTGATGAGGCGGACCTCGGCGTCGGAAGTGTCGGCGTACACCCTGTCGTCGGGGAAGGCGTCCTTCGCGAAGGTCTCGGCGCTGTCGACGACGAAGGACGCCGTCCGGCCGTCGGACCGTTCGACGCTGAACTTGTCGCCCTTCTTCAGGTCTCCGAGACCGGCGAACACGGCGGCGGAGGTCTTCGTGTCGACGTGCCCGGCGATGATCGCCGTCCCCGCCTCCCCGGGGGAGACGCCCTTGGCGTACCAGCCGACCAGGTTCGTGTCGTTCGCGGGCGGGGCCTCGAGCTTGCCCGTGGCGTCGATGGCGAGGTCGGTGAAGGGCGCGTCCACCGAGATCTTCGGGATGCGCAGCCGGGTCGGCTCGGCCCGCGGGAGATGCCTCGCCGCCGGGCGGTCGTTCGAGGGCGAGGCCGAGGCCGAGGACACGGGCGCGTGCGCGTGCGCGGGGGCCGCCGCGGCAGGGGAGGCGGGGCCGGACGACTGGTCCTGGCGGTGGAGCACGTTCGTGGCCACCAGGACCGCGAGACCGGCGCACCACACGACCCATGTGGCACGGCGTCTGAAGGTCCGCTCGGGTGACGGGTGCGGGGTCTCGGCGGGAGAGGACAACCGGGCTGCCATCGGGCACCACCTCATCGGGTCGGGGCAGCGGAACGGACTGGGCGGGAGCGGCGGGAACAGCAGGACGGGCAACAGAAGCAGCAGCAGAAGCAAGGCCGGGAAGGTCCGGCAGCAGCAGAAGGGCCGGCAAGAACGGCAAGGTCGGCAAGGTCGGCGGAAGCAGCAGGAGACCCAGAAGCCGGTGCAAGACCGGCAAGGTCGGCAAGGTCGTCAGAAGCCGGAGGAGAGACCGGCCGGGCCGCCACGGGGTGGGTGGGTGGCGGCCCGGACCGCTATGTCGTCAGGCATGGTCAGGCCACACCACCCGCGGCGTTCCTACGGCGCAGCATGTACACGCCCGCGGCCGCGAGGCCCAGGACGCCGACTCCGCCGGCCGTGACACCGGAGGACGTGGCGAGACCGCCGCCGCCGGTGTGCACGCCGCCGTGCGGCTTGCCGCCGGACTCCTTGCTGCCCGAGTCCCATGAACCCTTGCTGCCCGAGTCCCACGAGCCCTTGTCCGTCCCGGAGTCCCAGGAACCGCTGCTGTGGTCGGAGCTCGAGGAGTCCTTGTCCTTGTAGGTCTCCGGGTCGTACTTCTTGTCGCCCTTGGCGGAGTCGTCCGTCTTGACGGACGTCAGCGCACCGCCGCCGGTGTGTACGCCGCCTTCCGGCTTCTGGTGGTGCCAGGTGGGCTTGCCGTGGTCGCTCTCGCTGTCCTTGCCGTGCTCGGCTCCGTATCCGGAGTCTTCCGTCTCCTTGCCGTATCCCGAGTCCTCCTTCTCCTTGCCGTAGCCGGAGTCCTCCTTCTCCTTGCCGTACCCAGAGTCCTCCTTCTCCTTGCCGGCGGAGGACGAGGAGGAAGGGGACGAGGAAGAGGAGGAAGAGGAGGAAGAGGAGTCGCTGTGGTCCCAGTCGCCGGCCGCGACGGCGTACGCGCCGGGGGCGCCGATCGCGAGAGCGGCGGTGGCCGTCGCAGCGGCCAGGAGCATGCGGGCAGATCGCATTGTGGGAGTCCTTCCGTCAGAACCAGGCAGCTGACCTCTTGTCAGCAGGCGAAAACCCGGTGCGACGTGATCCACCGTCAATCCGATCGGGCGAGCCCACCACCCGGGAAGCTCGCCCGGCCCATGGCCGGGGCCCCGCCCTGCGGCCGCCCTGACGATCGCCCGAGGTCGGTCCGGCTTCTCTGACCTGCCGATTCGTCGCGCTCGCCCCGAGGGGAGCCGTCCTGAGCGGTGTTCTTCGGATGACCCGATCGGCGGCGACACGTCTGCTTCGCCGGATGGGCCGTGCGAGGTGCTCACCGTCAGATCCCGTTGTCCTGAAGGCTCTTGTCCTGAGCGAACCGTGGGAGATTCTTGGGCGAGTCATGTCCTGGCGGCGACCGAAGGTGCCGTGGGCGCGGGAGAGCGGGAGTGGCCCCCTCTGCCGTCACACTGATGGTTCGTGTCGTGAGGAGAGGCGATCGTGCGGAACGGGCGGAGGATCACGGTGGTGACGGGCGGCAGCCGCGGGATCGGCGCCGCCGTCTGCCGGCGGCTGGCCCTGGAGGGCCATGACGTCGTCATCGGCTACCGGTCCGACCGCGCGGCGGCCGAGAAGGTGGCGGACGCCGTCGTGGACGCGGGCCGGCGCTGTCTGACGGTGGCCGTGGACACCTCCGACGCCGCCGCGGTCGACGGGCTCTTCGACGCGGCGGCCGCCGAACTCGGCCCGGTCACCGGGCTGGTGAACAACGCGGGCGTCAGCGGACCCAACGGACCACTGGCCGACGCTGACCCCGACGGCATGCGGGACGCCCTCGCGGTCAACGTCCTCGGCTATCTGCTGTGCGCGCGCCGTGCCGTACGGGAGATGGCGGCGTCCGGCGGGGGTGCGATCGTCAACATCTCGTCGTCGGCGGCGACCCTCGGCAGTCCGGGGCAGTACGTCCACTACGCGGCGACGAAGGCGGCGGTCGACGCCCTGACCGTCGGCCTGTCCAAGGAGGTGGCGGCGGACGGCATCCGCGTGAACGGTGTCGCTCCGGGTGTGGTCTGGACCGACTTCCACGAGGACCCGCAGCGCCCGGCCTGGATGGCCGACGTCATTCCCATGGGCCGCGCGGGCCGGCCGGAGGAGATCTCCGGTGCGGTGGCCTGGCTCCTGTCGGACGACGCCTCGTACACGACGGGTGCGGTCCTGCGGGTCGCGGGCGGGCTGTAGCGGGGGTTTCCCGGTGGTCCGTGCCCCGGGCCGGTGATCGTCCGCGACCCCGGGGCATGAAAAAAGGCGGGGTCCGGAAACCCCGCCCGCTGCTCAGGAACCCCGGATCAGGGCCACACCAGGCAGTACGGCTGATGCCCCGCCTCGTGCAGGCGGTGCGAGAAGTCCTGCCACTCGTGCAGGAGCTGGTAGACGTTGAAGGCGTCCCGTGGGCCGCCCCGGTCCGGGACGGTGGACCAGATGAAGGCGGCCGCGCCCACGGCCTCCTCGCCCAGGCCGCGCAGCGGGTCGACGACGGTCATCGGGAGCTTGACCACGGCGTAGTCGGGGTGCAGGACGACAAGCTCCAGAGGCGGAACCTTGTTCAGGGGGACGCCTTCTATGCCGGTGAGGACCATCGCGGCCATCGTCTCCGGCTTGATCTTGGTGAACATGCCGTTCATGCCGAGTTCGTCGCCGCCGAGTTCTTCGGGGCGCATCGAGATCGGGACCCTGGCGGCCGTCGCGCCGTCGGGCGCGCCGAAGTATTTGTACGTCACCCCCACTCGGCCACCATTCCCGCTCTCCGCCCGCAGTCGTTCGACCGCGCGATCGATCCGCTCGTCGGGGTCACCCTGCGATCCCTGTGCCTGTCCCGCTCTGCCGGCCGCTTCCTCCGCCTCACGCCGGTGCTTCCCCCGCCGGGCACGCCGAGGGTTGAGGTCGTCGGTCCCCTCGCCCAGTCCACCGCGATGCATATCTCCACCCGACTGCTTTTCTAAGTCGCGAGACCCCCGCCACGCAACCCGATCATCGTGACAGTGACCTCCCCCACGGTCGCACGCCGAAACGTACGCCGAAATACCTGTCCGCGGGATCTTCGCGGCCCCTGAACACCGTCGTTCATGTGAGCTGTCCGTTCTGGTCCCAGTTTCGCAGATGGCCGGGCGAAGCGACCCGGTTGTCATACCGGGCTGCGTCACACCGGCCCGGCGATGGCCGGGATCATTCCTCTGTGGAGAGCCGTACGTCGGGCCGGGGCCGTCCGTTCACGGCGCCCCGGTCTTCCCCTCGCGGCCCACCGGACCCCCTGGCCTACCCTGAGGAGGTCACTAGCCCCCGGAGTCGGAGACGTCGCAGGTCATGACTGAACTGCCTTATCCCTACGTAGCCCCAGCCTCGCAGTCGCTGTTCGACCGTGCGACGGCCGTCACACCAGGTGGCGTGAATTCTCCGGTGCGCGCCTTCCGCGCCGTGGGCGGTACGCCCCGGTTCATGGTGTCCGGTACCGGTCCGTATCTGACCGACGCCGACGGCCGTGAGTACGTCGACCTGGTCTGTTCCTGGGGTCCGATGATTCTCGGGCACTCCCGCCCCGAGGTCGTCGCCGCCGCTCAGGAGGCCGTCGCGCGCGGTACGTCCTTCGGTACGCCCGGTGAGGGGGAGGTCGTCCTCGCCGAGGAGATCGTCGCCCGCGTCGAGCCCGTCGAGCAGGTCCGGCTCGTCTCCAGCGGCACCGAGGCGACCATGTCGGCCATCCGGCTGGCCCGCGGGTTCACCCGGCGCACGAAGGTGATCAAGTTCGCCGGCTGCTACCACGGCCACGTCGACTCGCTGCTCGCCGCGGCGGGCAGCGGGGTCGCGACCTTCGCGCTGCCCGACACGCCCGGCGTCACCGGCGCCCAGGCCGCCGACACCATCGTCCTGCCCTACAACGATCTCGAAGCCGTGCAGGCCGCGTTCCACGCGCACCCGGGCGAGATCGCCTGTGTGATCACGGAGGCCTCGCCCGGCAACATGGGTGTGGTGCCGCCGGCGCCCGGTTTCAACCAGGGCCTCAAGGACGCCTGCGCGAAGAACGGCGCCCTGTACATCTCGGACGAGGTCATGACGGGCTTCCGTACGAGCCGGGCCGGCTGGTACGGGATCGACGGTGTGCGTCCGGACCTGATGACCTTCGGCAAGGTGATGGGCGGCGGCTTCCCGGCCGCCGCGTTCGGTGGCCGCGCGGACGTGATGGCGCACCTCGCGCCGGCCGGGCCGGTGTACCAGGCGGGCACGCTCTCGGGCAATCCCGTCGCCACCGCCGCCGGGCTCGCGCAGCTGCGGCTGCTCGACCAGGCCGCGTACGACAGGATCGACGCGGTGTCGGCGCGGATCCAGGCGCTGGTGACCGAGGCGCTCACCAAGGAGGGTGTGACCCACCGTCTGCAGAGCGCCTCCAACATGTTCTCCGTCTTCTTCACGGGACGTGAGGTGCGCGACTACGAGGACGCGAAGGCGCAGGAGTCCTTCCGCTACACCGCGTTCTTCCACTCGATGCTGGCGCAGGGTGTCTACCTGCCGCCGTCCTCGTTCGAGTCGTGGTTCGTGTCGACGGCCCATGACGACCAGGCGGTTCAGAGGATCGCCGACGCCCTTCCGGCGGCGGCGCGGGCAGCGGCGGAGGCCACGGCATGAGCGGGACCAGCGACAAGAACGGCGCGGGGGACATCACCGTCGTCCACCTGATGCGGCACGGCGAGGTCGCCAACCCGGACGGGGTGCTCTACGGGCGGCTGCCCGGGTACCACCTGTCCGAGCTCGGGCGGCAGATGGCCGACCGGGTGGCCGAGCACCTCGGCTCGCGCGATGTCACGCATGTCGTGGCCTCGCCGCTGGAACGGGCGCAGGAGACGGCCACGCCGATCGCGAAGGCCCACGGGATCGACCTGGCGACGGACGGGCGGCTCATCGAGGCCGACAACGTCTTCCAGGGCAAGACCTTCGGGGTCGGGGACGGCGCGCTGCGGCGGCCGGAGAACTGGAAGCACCTGGTCAACCCCTTCAAGCCGTCCTGGGGCGAGCCGTACGTGGACCAGGTCGTCCGCATGATGGGTGCGCTGGACGCCGCCAAGGACGCCGCACGCGGCCACGAGGCGGTGCTGGTGAGTCATCAGCTGCCGATCTGGATCGTCCGCAGCTACGCGGAGAAGCGGCGGCTGTGGCACGACCCGCGCAAGCGGCAGTGCACCCTGGCGTCCCTGACCACCTTCACCTACCGCGGCGACAAGATCGTGTCCGTGGGCTACACGGAGCCCGCGCGCGATCTGGTGCCGGCTCATCTCCTCGCGGGCGCCAAGCCGGTGAAGGGCAAGGACAAGGCATTCGGGGCCTGACGGTCGAAAGCGAAGAGTCGGGCCAAATGGGCGTATCTTCGTAAAATCACATAAATCTGCGCGCGTTAAAGGGAACCCGCGACTTCATCGCGCCCTCTCATGGGATACAAGCTGAGAGTCAGCTGAGAGGGTGCGATGAAAAGAGGACCGTATGCGCGACGTCAGCCGAAGGGGAATGATCGGCCTCGGTGCGGGTGCGGCGACCGCGCTCGGACTCGCCGCGTGCGGTACGACCTCGGGCAAGGAGGCCAAGCGGCGTCCTGACCCTTCACCCACCGGCGGCCCCGGCCGTCCGGGCGCCCCGAAGAAGCCGGCCGTACGTCTCATCGGCGACGGGTCCACCGCCTACACCGGCAAGCAGCCGCGCCAGCCGCTGGCTCCCGTGCCGCTCGAACCCGGCGAGACCCCGCCGCAGTTCGTGGTCTTCTCCTGGGACGGAGCCGGAGAGGTCGGCACGGGCCTCTTCGACCGCTTCCTCCGGCTCGCCAGGGAGAACGACGCGCACATGACGTTCTTCCTCTCCGGGCTGTATCTCCTGCCCGAGTCGAAGAAGCGTCTCTACGACCCGCCGAACAACCCCCGCGGCGCCTCGGACATCGGCTATCTGAGCGACGATCACGTCCGCTCCACCCTGAAGCTGGTCCGTCAGGCCTGGCTCGACGGCCACGAGATCGGCACCCACTTCAACGGCCACTTCTGCGGCGGCTCCGGCTCGGTCGGCAACTGGACGTCCCGGCAGTGGGCCAGCGAGATCGAGCAGGCCAAGTCCTTCGTCACCGAGTGGCGCACCAACACGGGCTGGACCGACCTGCCCCCGCTGCCCTTCGACTACGAGAAGGAGCTCATCGGCGCCCGCACCCCGTGCCTGCTCGGCCAGAACAGCCTGCTGCCCGCCGTCAAGGAGCTCGGCTGGCGCTACGACGCCTCCTCGCCCGGCGGTGTCCAGCGCTGGCCGCAGAAGAAGGAAGGGCTGTGGGACCTGCCCCTGCAGGCGATGCCCTTCCCCGGGCACCGCTTCGAGGTCCTCTCGATGGACTACAACATCCTCGCCAACCAGTCGGTCGCCACCACCCGCGCGCCCTCGTACAACTACCCGGGCTGGCGCACACAGGCCTCCGCGTCGTACGTGGCGGGATTCAAGCGGGCATTCGAGACGAACCGGGCGCCCTTCTTCATCGGCAACCACTTCGAGGAGTGGAACGGCGGCATCTACATGGACGCCGTCGAGCACGTCTTCACCCACATCGCACGGGAGAAGCAGAAGGGCTCCGACGTGCGCATGGTCTCCTTCCGGCAGTTCGTGGACTGGCTGGACGTCCAGCGGCCCGAGGTGCTGGCGAAGCTCCAGGCCATGGACGTGTCCGAGGAGCCCACCGGCGGCTGGCACCGCTACCTTCGGGGACATGCCGCCTGAAATGCGGGTTTCCACCCGCAAGGGGGGTGCGGAAGATCCCCGAATCGGGCATGCGAAACTTTTCACATGAGTGCCGCCTGCCGCGCAGACCAGCGCCCGAACCGCCCCCGCGCCGCCCTGTATGCCGCGGGGGCCGCCGTCGCCGCGCTCGTGCTGTCCGCGTGCACCTCCGGCGGTACCTCCGGCGGTGCGGGCAACAGCAACTTCGTCCCCGGCAAGAACGGCATCTCCACCGTCGCCAAGGGGTCCAGGGACGCCGCCCCGGACCTCTCCGGCAAGACCGTCGACGGCAAGCGGCTCGACATCGCGGACTACAAGGGCAAGGTCGTCGTCCTCAACGTGTGGGGATCCTGGTGCCCGCCGTGCCGCGCCGAGACGCCGAACCTCGTCAAGGTCGCCAAGGAGACCGCCGCCCAGGGCGTGCAGTTCGTCGGCATCAACACCCGTGACCCCAGCACCTCCCCGGCCAGGGCCTTCGAGGAGCAGCAGGGCGTCCCGTACCCCAGCCTGTACGACCCGACGGGCAAGCTGATGCTCCGCTTCAAGAAGGGCACGCTCAACCCGCAGACGATCCCCTCCACGATCATCATCGACCGGGACGGGAAGATCGCGGCCCGCACGCTCCAGGCGCTCAGCAAGGACAAGCTGCACGAGATGCTCGACCCCGTTCTCGCGGAGAAGTGACCGACGTGTCCCTTCTCCAGACGTCCACGCACCTCGCCGCCTCGACCGGCATGAACACCACGGTCTACAGCGGCGCCCTGCTGCTCGCGCTGCCCATCGCCGTGCTCGGCGGGCTCGTCTCCTTCTTCTCGCCCTGCGTCCTGCCGCTCGTACCCGGCTATCTGTCGTACGTCACCGGGGTCAGCGGCACGGACCTGGCCGAGGCCAGACGGGGGCGGATGGTTGCGGGGGCCAGTCTGTTCGTGCTCGGCTTCACCGTCGTGTTCGTCTCCGGCGGGGCGCTGTTCGGATACTTCGGCTCGACGCTGCACGAGTACAACGGCATCCTCAGCAAGATCCTCGGCGCGCTGATGATCGCGATGGGCGTGTTCTTCATGGGGCTGATGCCCTGGCTCACCCAGCGCGAGTTCCGCTTCCACCGGAGGCCGGTGACCGGGCTCGCCGGGGCGCCGATACTGGGCGCGCTCTTCGGCATCGGCTGGACGCCGTGTCTGGGCCCGACACTCACCTCCGTCAACATGCTCTCCATGGACCAGGCGAGCGCCGGGCGCGGGGCCATACTGACCGTCGCGTACTGCCTCGGTCTGGGAGTGCCCTTCGTGCTCGCGGCGGTCGCCTTCCGCAAGGCGCTCGGCGCGTTCGGCTGGGTGAAGCGTCACTACACCTGGGTGATGCGGATCGGTGGCGGAATGATGATCGTGACCGGCCTGCTCCTGCTCACCGGTGCCTGGGACGGCATCGTGCAGCAGGCGCAGACCTGGTCCGACGGCTTCACGGTAGGGATCTGACCCATGAGCACGACCGACACCGGCAACACGTCCGAGTCCGCCGCGACGCCGGAGGACGACGGCACGCCGGACCCGGCGAGCACCAAGCGGCACATCGGGGTGAGCGCCGACGGCGAACTCGGCGAGGCCGGGTCGCAGTTGTCCACCGCGCCCGTGGAGACGGCGGTGCCCGGCTCCTTCGGCGGCGCGCGCACCCCCGGCGCCCTGGGACGGATCGCCTGGACCGGCCGCGAGGTCACCGGCTGGGTCCGCTGGATCTGGCGCCAGCTCACGTCGATGCGGGTCGCGCTGATCCTGCTCTTCCTGCTGTCGCTCGGCGCCATCCCCGGATCGCTGATCCCGCAGTCCGGCACCGACGCGGCGAAGGTGCAGGAGTTCAAGGACGCGCACAGTGCGCTCGGTCCGCTCTACGACCGGCTGGGCCTGTTCCACGTGTACAGCTCGGTGTGGTTCTCCGCGATCTACATCCTGCTGTTCGTCTCGCTCATCGGCTGCATCGTGCCCCGCACCTGGCAGTTCGTCGGACAGCTGCGCGGCCGTCCGCCGGGCGCCCCGAGGCGGCTGACCCGGCTGCCCGCGTACACGACCTGGCGCACCGCGGCGGAGCCCGAGCAGGTCCGCGAGATCGCGCTGAAGGTGCTCAGGCAGAAGCGGTTCCGGGCGCACGTCGACAAGGACGCCGTCGCCGCCGAGAAGGGCTACCTCCGCGAGACCGGCAACCTGCTCTTCCACATCGCGCTGATCGTGATGCTCGTCGCCTTCGCCTGGGGCCAGCTCTTCAAGTCCGAGGGCGACAAGCTGATCGTCGAGGGCGACGGCTTCTCCAACACGCTCCTGTCCTACGACGACTTCAAGTCCGGCAACCTCTTCAGCACCGACGACCTGACACCGTTCAGCTTCGACCTGAAGAACTTCACCGGCACCTACGAGCGGACCGGCCCCAACAAGGGCACCCCTCGCACCTACCAGGCGGCGATCACCTACAGCGAGGGCGCCTACGGCAAGGAGCGCAGCACCGTCGTCAAGGTCAACGAGCCGCTCGTGATCGGCGACACGAAGGTCTATCTGACCGCCCACGGCTACGCGCCCACCGTGACCGTCCGCGACGGCAAGGGCGACGTCGTCTTCCACAATGCCGTGCCCCTGCTGCCGCTGGACTCCAACGTCACCTCGCAGGGCGCCGTCAAGGTCATGGACGGATACAGGAACGCGCAGGGCAAGAGCGAACAGCTCGGCTTCTCCGCCTTCTTCGTGCCGACCTTCGCCGGGGCGGGCAAGGGCGACATGTTCTCCCAGTTCCCCGCGCTCGACTACCCGGTGCTCGCGCTGAGCGGCTTCCACGGCAGCCTCGGGGTCGACGCGGGCCTCCCGCAGAACGTGTACCAGCTCGAGACCGCCCACATGAAGCAGTTCAAGGATGCCAAGGGCGAGATCCTCAAGTCGCGACTGCGGCCCGGCGAGACGATGAAGCTGCCGGACGGCGCCGGTTCGATCACCTTCGACAAGGACATCAAGGAGTGGGCGAACTTCCAGGTCACCCAGCAGCCCGGCAGTGACTGGGCGCTGGCCGGGGCGTTCGCCGCGATCCTCGGACTCGCCGGTTCGCTGTTCATCCAGCGCCGCCGCGTCTGGGTGCGGGCGACCACCGGCGACGACGGTGTCACCGTCGTCGAGATGGCCGGGCTCGGCCGCAGCGAGTCCGCGAAGCTTCCCGAGGAGCTCGGCGACCTGGCCGCGCTCGTGCACGAACAGGCACCCACCAAGCCCGACGAAGACGCGGCACCCACCGACGCCGACGCCGAACCCCCCGTACCCGCCGCTGAAGGGTCCAAGAAGCAGTGACGCTCGCCACCGCACACGACCTGGGCGCCGTGACCGAACTGGCCACCGCGACCAACGAACACCTCGCCAACATCAGCAACACGCTGATCTACTCCGCGATGGCCGTCTACACCCTGGCCTTCTTCGCCTTCATCGCCGAGTGGCTCTTCGGCAGCCGCAGCAAGGTCTCCCGCACCGCGAGCGCGCTCACCGCGGACGGCGCGAAGGCGGCCGCGGCCCCCGAGGTCACCGTGCGCAAGGCCGGCGGGACCACCGTGCTGGAGCGGCCGAAGGTCGTCACCCGGTCCGCGGCGGGCGCGCGGGACGTGCCCGACGGGCCCGGCGCGCACGGCGGGGACGAGCAGGGCGACCTCTACGGGCGGATCGCCGTCTCCCTCAGCGTGCTGGCCTGGGGCGTGGAGGCGGCCGGAGTGCTCGCCCGCGCCATGTCGGTGCGGCGTGCCCCCTGGGGCAACATGTACGAGTTCAACATCACCTTCTCCACCGTCGCCGTCGGGGTCTTCCTCGTCCTGCTCGCGCTGAAGAAGAACGTCCGCTGGCTCGGCCTCCCGCTGATCACCACGGTCCTGCTCGACCTCGGTCTCGCGGTCACCGTCCTGTACACCGCGAGCGACCAGCTGGTCCCCGCGCTGCACTCGTACTGGCTGTACATCCACGTCTCGACCGCGATCCTGTGCGGCGCCGTCTTCTACGTGGGCGCCGTCGGCACCGTGCTGTACCTCTTCAAGGACTCCTACGAGAACAAGCTGGAGAACGGCGGAAAGCCCGGCCGGTTCGCCACCTCCGTCATGGAGCGGCTGCCCGCCTCGGCCTCGCTCGACAAGTTCTCCTACCGCGTGAACGCCGCCGTCTTCCCGCTGTGGACCTTCACGATCATCGCGGGCGCGATCTGGGCGGGCGACGCCTGGGGCCGCTACTGGGGCTGGGACCCCAAGGAGACCTGGGCGTTCATCACCTGGGTCGCCTACGCCTGCCACCTGCACGCGCGGGCCACGGCCGGATGGAAGGGCCGCAAGGCCGCCTACATCGCCCTGGTCGCCTTCGGCTGCTGGCTGTTCAACTACTACGGCGTCAACATCTTCGTCAGCGGCAAGCACTCCTACGCGGGAGTCTGACCCGCCCGGACGCGATACGGCCGGCCCCGGTGACCTGTGTGTCACTGAGGCCGGCCTTCGTCGTATGCGCGGCCGACGGCTAGGACGGCGGCAGGCACTGGGCAGCCGGTGGCCTGCCGTCCGGCCAGGCGATCTTCACGAAGCGGGCGCGGCTGTCGTGGGTCAGCTCCACGATCGGCACGGCCTTGTCGTACGGATTCCCGTGGACGTCCAGGCAGATCCACCCGCTCGCCCCGTTCACCCGGAGCTGGGCGCCCTTGACCTGGGGCCACTGGAGGCCGACGTCCGCGAGTGCGGGGATCCGCCCGGTCGGCGAGGCCCCGCGGATACCGCGCACCGCGAGCCGCATGGCGTCGTACGCGATGATCAGCTGGCCGTCGTCGAGGGCCACCGGGCCGATGGGGCCGACCGGCTCCCGCACGGCGTCGGCCAGGAGCCGCCCGAGCACCTTCGCGTCGGCCGCGCTGCCGCCGGTCCGCGCGCCGTCCTTCGGCCAGGCGTCCGGATGGGCGAGGGCCGTGTAGCGCACGGTCAGCAGCGGGTCCTTCAGAGCGGCCGGGTCGAGGTCCTTGTCACCCGCGAGGTACGAGCCCTCGTCGCCGGTGAGTACGGTGAAGCGGCGGTCGGAGCAGCCCCGGGCGCCCAGCGCGTTGATGAACTGCCGCAACTGGGTGTGCCGGCCGGCGAACAGGACGGTGTTCGTGGTCTTCGGCGTGTTGCACAGGATGTTGGCGATCTGCGCGAAGACGTTGGCGGTGCTGCCCTCCTTGCTGCGGTCGGCGGGCGGCGTGAACGGCTGGGCCTCGGAGCGCGCGCCCTTGAGCATCTTCTCGAACGAGGCCTGGAGCGTGCGCGTGTAGGGGTCGCCGGTCCGGTCGTAGACCAGGAAGGCGTTGACCGCCGACACCTTGGCGAAGGAGGCGAGGGCGCGCGCCTCGTCGGTGTTGGTGGGGGAGACACGGGCGAGCCCCGGGAAGGGGTCCTTGCCGCCCTGCCCGTTGGCGAGGCTGTCGGCGGTGATCGAACTCCCTATCACCGGGATGCCCCGCCGGGTGAGCTCCGCGACCGCCTTCTTGTTGTTGTCGGTGCTCACCCCGACCCCGGTGACCGCGCGCAGCCGGTCCGGGCCCTTGGCCATCCGGTCGAGCTGGTCGACGGTGTGCCGCCAGGAGGCGCCGGTGGCACCGGGGTTGGCGAGCACGAGCCGTATCTTCGGCTTCAGCCCGGTCGTGTCGTGGTTGGCCTGGTACTGCGCCAGGTAGGCGCCCTGGAGTTCGTGAAGGACGTCGGCGAGGTTGTCGGCGTCGGTCGCGGTGAAGGGTTCGAGCAGGGCGACGGTGACGTAACTGCCGTGAGCCAGACGGTGGTTCTCGCGGTCGATCGCCCGCACGGTCTCGGTGAACCGCGACCGCCCGAAGGTGTACGCCGTCCAGGAGACGCCCACGCACTCGTCACCGTCCTTCGGCTGGACGACCCCCGGCGCGCACGACCGGTCCACCTTCGCCGCCGTCATGCCGCCCCAGACACCGAGGCCCACGAGGGCGGCGGCGAGGGTCAGCGCGACATACCTGCGGAAACGAATCTCCCAGATGTCCTCGCGCAGCCACACCCATAAGCGAGCCATCACCGTCCTCCGTCCTCGTCGTCCGGGACGCGCAGCGGCCGGCCGGCCAGGGCGTCGGCGGGCCAGTCCCGCGAGGCCCGCCACAGCAGGGCGTTGCCCGCGGGCCGCAGGTTCGAGAGCTGCTCCAGCTCGAAGCGCAGCCGCTCGGCCACCCTCGGCTCCGGCAGTACCAAGGGGTCGGTGAGCTGCCACACCGCGTGCAGCAACCGCCGTACCCGCAAGTGCAGTACGGGGTCCACGCCCTCCGGCGGCCGGTGCGCGGCGTCCGTGCGGCCGAGGGCTACGGAGGCGCGGTGGTCGTGGCCCTCGAAGTCGCGGCCGTCCGGATCATGGGCGTGGTAGTAGGGCGCGGAGGCGATGAAGAGCAGTGCGGACAGCCAGCCGCGGGTGTCGGATCGGGGGAAGGTGTCGCGCAGATGCGCCACCGCGAAGTCCGCCTTCCCGAGGGCGAGTTCGTGGTGCAGCCGATAACGGTCGCTGTCGGCCGGGGCCGACTCGCCCAGGTCCTGGTAGTGGTCGACGAGGGCGCGGTGCACCGCCCGCCATCCCTCGTGGTCCGCGTCGTCGTGGTGCAGCCGCAGCAGCAGGAGCGCGCGCAGGAACGGGTCGCCGACGAACTGTCCGGCCGCCGTCGCCCAGCCCTCCGATGCGAGCCGTTCCTCCAGGTCCAGGACGCCGGACGCGCCGAAGTCCTCCGGAAGCCGCGACTGGGCGAGGGAGCACGCCGAGTCGCGGTCGTGGGCCGCGGCCAGCACGGTCAGCTCGTCGAGGCGGCCGCCGGGGACGAGCCGGCCGAGGAGCTCCTGGTAGGCGGGGCGGCCGGCATGGTCCTCGTGCGGGGCGATGTGGGCGGTCAGCAATGTGCCGAGCGAGTCGGCGCCTTCGGGCAGGTTCTGCCGGACCGAGGCGGCCAGCAGGGTGATGCCGAGCGGGCTGCCACCGGTCAACCGATGGGTGGCGTGCGGGAGTTGGGGCGGTACGGCGGTCGGGGCCGCGGGTCCGGCACCGAGGCCGCCGGACGTGGTGTCCATGATGTGCAGGGTGTCGTCCGGGGTCAGCGGCGGCAGCGGGACGAGCAGGGCGCGCGAGGACGGTGAGGTGCCGGGTCGCCAGCCGGTGGCCCGGGCCGTCTCGGGCAGGGTGCGGCGGCCCGCGTTGCGCAGCGCCGGATGCGAGTCGCCCCGGAGCGTGGCGAAGAAGACGGCCTGGTCCTTGATGCCGTCGGCGCGGTCGCGCAGGACCGGCTCCAGGAGTCCGAGGCCCGCGGGCTCCTGGA
This sequence comes from Streptomyces sp. NBC_00659, assembly GCF_036226925.1. NCBI lineage: Bacteria > Bacillati > Actinomycetota > Actinomycetes > Kitasatosporales > Streptomycetaceae > Streptomyces > Streptomyces sp. NBC_00659. The sequence continues at coordinate 5,492,679 of NZ_CP109031.1, forward strand.
CGTTGTCGATCAGCAGGACCGGGCGTCCCCGCCGGTGCGAGCGCTGGACGACGCCCGCGTAGGCGTCGTCGAGGTCGGCCAGCAGGGCGCGTACGAGATGGCGTTCGGCGTGTCTGCGGGAGTCGCCGCCCGCCCGGAAGTGCCGGGAGAGCAGGATCAGCGCGAGCTTGGGGCTGCCGCCCGCGTTCGGGTAGTCCCGGTACCAGGTGGTGGCCCTGCGCAGCCGGCGGTGGGCCGGGGAGACGCCTTCCGTGAAGGCCTCCAGGGTCGCCTCGATGATGGGCTCCACCACGGGGCCGGTCCCGCTCATGGACGCGACGAGCTTGGAGATCACCTTGCTCACCCAGCGTCCCGCGAATCCCGACAGCCAGGACTCGGTCTCGCTCAGCAGCAGGATGCGCTCCGCCTCCTGCCGGATGCGGGGCACGTCGCGGTCGCTCCAGCCGCCCGCCGCCACGGCCAGCAGGCCGGACGACAGCCGCGGGAAGCCGATGCGTCCGGCGCCCTTCACCGGTTCGGCGAGCTGTTCCGCGGCCGTCGTGAGCGCCTGCGCCACCGGTGACCAGGACTCGGCCGGACGGTCCGGGGGCGGCGCGGCGAACTGCCGTTCCTCGCCGTCGATCAGGGCGACCGGGGTGTGACCGCGGTAGGCCTCGCGCAGGGCGAGGAGCACGGCGGTCTTGCCCAGTCCCCGGCCGCCCGTGAAGATCACGAAGGGCGGTTCCCCGGGGTGTTCGTACGGTGTGGCGCGCAGCTGGTACGGACGCAGGCCGACCAGTCGTGACGCGAGTCCGGGCGGATCGGTGTCGAACAGCGCCCCCCGGCCGTGCAGCCCTGTGTGCACCGCATCTCCCCCTGGTCCGCGGTCCGGCTCATTCCATATGTGCTGCTGTGAGGTGTATCAACAACAGTTTAAGAAGGGGGGGTTGGTTCGGGATAGGCCATCCGGTGTCCGTTCAGTTACGAAAACGTTCAGCCGTTCAACCGACAGTGATCGAATCGAGTTTCCTGCGCAGGTATACGTGGGAATCCACCGGTTCGTGCACGACCCGGCCGACCGGGGCGGGCACCGACTCGACCAGCGTTCCCGGCGTGCACTCACCGAAGTACACGAGCGAGATCAGCTCCTCGGCGGGCGCGTCGGCCGGCGGCGGCAGCACCCGGTGCCGTCCCGAGCGCCAGCGGTCGCCGGTCCAACGGGCCATGAGATCACCGATGTTGATCGTCAGCGCCGCCGGGTCGAACGGAGCGTCCTGCCAGCCGTCCGCGTCCGTGAACACCTGGAGCCCGCCCTTGCCGGCCTGCCGGTCGAGGATGGTGACGGTGCCGAAGTCGGTGTGGGGCCCGATGCGGAACTGGCCCGGCTCGGGCTCGCCGACGACCTCCGTCCCCGGGTACCAGTTGATGTTGAAGCCGTACGTCGGATGGTCCATGTGGCGGGTGAAGAAGTCCGGTCCGAGGCCGAGCGCCTCGCCGAGCAGCTCCAGAAGCTCGTTCTCCAGCCGGGCCATCCCGGCCAGGTACTCCTCGCAGAGTGCCCGCAGCGAAGGGGCCTCGGCGGGCCAGACGTTCGGCGCGTACCACTCCGCGTTGGTCTCCGGGTCCTCGAACGGCTCGTGCGTCGCGAACGTCAGCGACTCCTTGAGGTCCGGCGGGGTCTTCGTGCCCTCCGCGTAGCCGTTGGCCTCGGCGCCGGGCCCGAGCCAGCCGCGCCCGCCGACCCGGGCGGCGTACGGCTGCTTGGTCCCGGCGGGCAGCGTGAAGAAGGCGCGGGCGGCTTCCCGCAGGCCGCGGCGCAGCTCCGGGTCCACGCCGTGGCCGGTGACGAGCAGGAACCCGGCGGTTCGCAGGGCGTCGTCGACGGTGCGGGCGACGGCGGCGCGGGCGGTGGGGTCCCCGGAGAACCAGGGCCGTAGATCGATGGTGGGGATGCCGGGAGCCGACGGGTGTGCGGAGCCCGGGGCGGCGCCGGGGATGCCGGGAACCGGCGGGTGTGCGGGTCCGGCGGTTGTGGCCGTCGCCGTCCCCGGGGGATCCGCCGGGGTGTCCGCCTGGGTGTTCGCCGGGTCATTCACCGATGTCCTCGTTCCAAAGGGCCGGGTTCTTCTCGATGAAGTCGCGCATCAGCGCGGTGCACTCGGGATCGTCGAGCAGCACGATCCCCACGCCGTGCTCGGCGAGCCAGTCGTGGCCGCCGTGGAAGGTGGCCGCCTCGCCGACGACCACCCGGGAGATCCCGAACTGCCGGACCAGCCCGCTGCAGTACCAGCACGGCGACAGGGTGGTCACCATGGTCGTGCCGCGATACGTCCGCTGCCGTCCCGCGTCGCGGAAGGCGGCCGTCTCCCCGTGCGCCGAGGGGTCGCCGTCCTGGACGCGGCGGTTGTGGCCGCGGCCGAGCAGGGTGCCGTCCGCGCCGTACAGCGCGGCCCCGATGGGGATACCGCCCTCGGCGAGCCCGGCGCGCGCCTCCGCCAGGGCGGTCGCGAGCCACGCGCGGGCCTGTGCCTGATCGATGCGCTCCATGCCTCCACTGTCCCCCGGGCCACCCTTCCGCGTCGCCGGAACGCGAGGGCGCGTCGGGGAAGCACTCAGAGAACCGTCGCGGCCGACAGCGGATCTCCGGTCCTGCGGGCCAGGATGAAGGCCTGCGGGGTCTTCTCCGGGGCCTCGGCCTCGCGGACGAGGCGGGCGACCTCGGACAGGCCCGCGTTCCGCAGGAGTCCGGCGACCCGCTCGGGTGGGAATCGGTGGACGTCGAGGTCGACGTCATGGCCGTAGGCATGCTCCAGCCGGACCTGTTCGTCGCCGACCTTGAAGGCGATGAGCAGATGGCCGCCGGGGGCGAGGACGCGGTGGAACTCGGCGAACATCAGCGGCAGTTCGTCGATCGGGGTGTGCACGGTGGAGTACCGGACGAGGGCTCCGGCGAGGGAGCCGTCGGCGAGGTCGAGGTCCGTCATCGTGCCCACCGAGAAGCGGAGATGCGGATACTCCCCGCGGGCCACCGCGACCATCCCGGGCGACAGGTCGATCCCGAACGCGTCGAGCCCGAGCTTCTCCAGATGGACGGTCACGCGGCCGGGCCCGCACCCGAGGTCCGCCACGGCCCCGCCCCCGCCGGCCCGCACCCGCTCCGCGAACGCCGCCAGCATCGCCAGGTCCAGCGGTCCGCCCAATTCGTCCTTGAGCAGCTCGGCGTAACTGGCGGCGACGGTGTCGTAGGAGGTGCGGGTGGCGTGCAGGCGAGTCGTCATGGCGGCGAAGGGTAGACCGGGGGTCTGACACTCACGGCCGTGACCGATCCGAATCCGCCACCCGCAGCAGCAGCTTGCCCGTGCTGGTTCGCGAGCCCATCAGCGCGTGCGCCTCCGCGGCCGCCTCCAGGGCGAACTCCGCCGTCACCGGCAGGGTCACCGTGCCGTCGGCCACCGTCTCGAACGCGCGCGAGGCGATGTCGCGGAGGGCGGCCGGGGCCGTCCGGGCCAGGCCGAGGATCGAGAACCCGGCGACCGACAGGCCGGTCGGGTAGAGCTCCGGCTGGCCCACCGTCCAGGGCTCCGCCGAGCTCGCGTTGCCGAAGGAGACCAGGCGTCCGAAGGGGGCGAGGGAGGCGAGGCTGCCTCGGAGGGTCTCGCCTCCCACCGGGTCCAGGGCCAGGTCCACCCCGCGGCCGGCACTCGTCGCGCGGACCTCGTCCTCGAAGGAGCCCACGAACACCTCGTCGTAGCCGTGGGCGAGGGCGTACTCGGCCTTCGGCGCGCTGGACACGACGCCGTACACCGCGCCCGCCCCGGCCGCCTTCGCCAGTTGGCCCAGCACCGTGCCCACGCCGCCCGCCGCACCCTGGACGAGCACCGTCTCGCCGGGCTGGAGCCGGCCCACCGTGTGCAGGAGTGCGTACGCCGTGGGCAGGACGGTGGGAAGGGTGGCGCCGGTGCGCAGTCCGACGCCGTCGGGCAGGGGGAAGACCGTCACGGCGTCGGCCACGGTCACCTCCGCGTACGCCCCGCCCTCCGTCAGCGCCGCGACCTCCTGGCCCACCCGCAGTCCGGTGACATCCGGGCCGACCGCCCGGATCCGGCCCGAGACCTCAAGGCCGGGCACGAACGGGAGACCGGGTACGCGGTAGCCCTCCGACCTCGCCTTGAGGTCGGCGAAGTTGACGCCCGCGTAGACCACGTCGACGCTCACCTGCCCCGGGCCCGGATCGGGGACCTTCGTCTCGGTGACCCGCAGGACCTCGGGACCGCCGTACTCCTGGAATTCGACCGTACGCATGGCACACCTCCGGCTGACGCCCGGCGGAACAGTCACGCTCGCCGTGGACTGTTCAACGAAAAGCGAACACTCGGGAGTGTATGGTTTTCATCGAACACTCGGCAAGCCGATCGCCGATCGCGAATCGCCCGTCGCGGAGTGCGGACCAGAGGTACCAGGGAGGCCGACGTGGCGGAGCGCACCAGTCACCGGGCGGCGCCCGAGCACACCCACCCCGACGAGGTCCCCGTGCCGGCCGCCCTCGCCGCCCTCGCCGATCCTGTGCGAATCCAGCTCGTCAGGGAACTGGCGGGGTCCGCCGAGTGGAGCCGCAGCTGCGGAAGTTTCGACGTGCCGGTCGGCAAGGCGGCTCTCAGTCATCACTTCTCCGTGCTGCGCGGCGCCGGTCTCGTCGAGCAGCGCGACGAGGGGCCCAAGCGGGTCAACCGGCTGCGCCGGGCGGAGTTCGACGCCCGCTTCCCGGGTCTCCTCGCGCTCGTCCTGCGCGAGGAGCCGCCCCGCTGAGCGGTCCCGGCGGCGGTCCCGGCCGAGCGGTGGCTATTCGGCAACCCCGGCTCGGACGTCTCAGGCGGGCTCTTCGGTGGCGTGGGAGTCGGTGAGGGTGAGTGCGCCGCCGGCCGCGATCAGGCCGACGACGACCGCCAGCACGGCGTAGGTGATCCGCTCGCCGTGGAAGAACGACGCCACCAGGGAGTCGCTCCAGGTGCCCGCGGGCAGCCGGGTGGTGACCAGCGCGGCGATGAGGGTGCCGACCACGGCGGTGCCGACGCTGCTTCCGACCTCCTGGGCGGTGTCGTTGAGCGCCGTGCCGATCGACGTGCGGTTGTCCGGCATCGCGTCGACGAGCGCGATGGCGCAGATCGTCATGACGGTGCGCAGTCCGACGGTCATCACGACCATGCAGACCGCGATGGCGCCGTAGCCGCGGTCGACGCCCCAGGACAGGCCCGCCAGTGAGCCGGCCAGGCAGGCCGAGCCGACCAGGCAGGCGATGCGGTGGCCGAACCTTCCCGCGAGCCACTCGGACAGGGGGGTCGCGACGATCATGGTCACGATGATCGGGAGGTTCGCCAGGCCGGCCCGTACGGGGCTCCACCCGTAGGCGTACTGGAAGTGGAGGATCAGCCCGAACATCACGGCGGCCATCGCGATGGCCGTGCCGATCTGCGCGATGGCGGCGCCGCGGACGGTGCCGTTCGAGAAGAGGCGGAGGTCCAGCATCGGCGACGCGCTGCGGCGCTCGTGCCACACGAACGCGATCCCCGCGGCGATGGCGCCGAGCACCGACGCGAGTGTGGTCGTGGAGAGCCAGCCGTGCTCGACGCCGCTGGTCAGCGAGTAGCAGGCGAGTCCGATGGCGGTGACGCTGAGGAAGGCGCCCGGCAGGTCGAGCTTGTCGTGGGTCAGGTCCTGCGGCCGGTCGGCCGGGACACCGAGACGGACGCCGATGGCCGCGATCAACGCGATCGGGGCGTTGACGACCAGGAGCCACTGCCACTGGAAGTGGGCCAGGGCGGTGCCGCCCAGCAGTGGGCCGAGGACGAAGCCGGACATGCCGACGACGATCATCAGGGTCATCGCGCGCATCCGCAGCGCCTTGTCGTCGAACAGCCGGAAGACCAGCGAGTTGGTGATGGGGGCCATCGCCGCCGCGGCGATGCCGAGGCCGGCCCGCAAGGTGATGAGCTGCCCCGCGGTGGTGACCGCGACGACGGCCAGGCTCAGCAGGCCGAACACCGCGAGGCCGGCCAGCAGCACACGTCGGCGCCCGAGCCGGTCGGCCATCGATCCCGCCGTCAGCAGCAGGCCGCCGAACGTCAGCGAGTACCCGCCGGTGACCCACTGCAGCGCGGTCGTGCTGCTGTCGAGATCCCGGCCGATCGTGGGCAGCGCGATCGAGAGCAGCGTGTTGTCGACCATCTCGACGAAGAAGGCCAGGCAGAGCGCGGCCAGGGGAATCCATGCCGCGCGCAGGGACGGATAGGTGCGCGACGCGGCGGGCGCTAGGGCGGTCGTGGTCATGGCGGGCCTCCTCTCGGAACGCCGTCGGCTATAGAACGACGTTCGACAATGGAACGTTGTTCGACCATAGAACGAGGTTCGATATTTGCGCAAGCTGTGATTGGATGGGTGTCATGACAGGCCCGCGACCACGACCCGCCGATCGCCCTTCCCGAGGACGTCAACGGGCCTCGCACTCCATCGACACCGTTCTCGGCGCGGCCGTGGCCCTGCTCGACGAGGCGGGCGAGCCGGCGCTGACCCTCCGCGCCCTCGCGACCCGGCTCGGCACCGGCGTCGGCAGCATCTACTGGTACGTCTCGGGCAAGGACGACCTGCTCGGCCGCGCCATCGACCACGTGCTCGGCGGGGTGCTGACCGCCGTCGAAAGGCAGACCGGCAGCGACGACCCGATCGACGACCTGCGCGTGATGGCCGTCACCCTGTTCGACGCGATCGTGGACCGGCCGTGGCTGGGCGCGCACTTCATGCGCGGCACCGACGTCCAGGGCAACTCGTTGCGGCTTTTCGAGAAACTGGGGCAGCAGACGCTTCGACTCGACCTCACGCCCCTGCAGCGGTTCCACGCCGTGTCGGCGATCGTGGGCGTCGTGGTCGGCAACGCCGCCGACATGGGGCAGGAGCCGCCCGAGGAGGTGCTCGACGGCTTCGTGGACCGCGACGAGTTCCTCGGTCGCTACACCGAGACGTGGCGTGCGCTCGACGCCCAGGAGTTTCCGTTCGTGCGCGACATCGTCGACGAGTTCGACGGGCACGACGACAAGGAGCAGTTCCTCGCCGCGCTGGACCTGACTCTGGCGGGCCTCCGCCTCCAGGCCGGAACCTGACGCCGCCTGCCCGTACGCATCGGCGGTGCCGATGGGGGCATCGGCAGGACGCCCCGGTGGGCCGTGGCCCGGCAGCGGGTCCCGCTCCTACCTTCGGGGCATGACCTCAGCCACCGCGGTCGAGAACAAGGGCATCGCCCAGCTCACCGCCGCCATGATGCTCTCCGGCACCCTCGGCGTCTTCGTCGTCGAGTCCGGGGCATCGCCCTTCAACGTCGTGTTCTTCCGCGTCCTGTTCGGCGCGCTCGCCCTCGGCGGCTACGCGCTGGCCCGGGGCTACTTCCGGGGCCACGGCTTCACCCCGCGCACGCTCGGACTCGCCGCGCTCGGCGGGGTGTTCATCGTCTTCAACTGGGTCCTGCTCTTCCAGTCGTACGAGAACACCTCGATCTCCGTCGCGACCGTCGTCTACCACACGCAGCCGTTCTACGTGGTGCTGCTGGGCGCCCTGCTCTTCCGCGAGCGGCTCACGGCCGCCAAGGTCGGCTGGATCGCCCTCGCCTTCGCCGGTCTCGTCCTCGTCTCGGGTGTCTCCCCGGCCGACTTCGCGAACGGCGGCTCGTATCTCACCGGCCTGGGGCAGGCACTCCTCGCAGCGCTCCTCTACGGGCTGTCCACCTTGGTCACCAAGCGCATCACGGGCGTACGGCCCCACCTCGTCGCGCTCGTCCAGGTCCTCGTCGGCATCCCACTGCTGCTCCCCTTCGCCGACTTCGGCGCGATGCGCGGGACCGGCGCGGACTGGGGCTGGCTGGCCGGGCTCGGAGTCGTCCACACCGGGCTGATGTACGTCCTGATGTACGCCGCGTACGCCAAGCTCCCGACCGCGAAGATCGCCGTGCTCGCCTTCACCTACCCGGCCGTCGCGATGGTCATGGACTGGGCGGTGTACGGCCACCACATCGGCCTCGTCCAGGCCCTCGGCGTCCCGCTGATCGTGACGGCCAGCCTGAAGGTGACGCTTCCCAGGAGCACCGGGAGCGCCAGGAGCATCATGGCCCGCCGGATCGCCGAGGCCGCTTCGGTCACCCCTGCGGGCCGGACTCCTCGGACACCAGTTGCCGGGCCCGCTCCACGAACAGCCGCGCATGGGACGGGAGCCGCTTCCCGGCTCGCCAGGCCAGTTGCGTCCAAAGCGTGAACGGCGGCTCCCAGTCCAGCCGTACGAGCTCGCCCCGCTCCAGTTCAGCGGCGACCGTCACCTCGGGCAGCAACGCGATCCCGAGGCCGGCCGCCGCTGCCCGTTTGGTCGCCTCGATCGTGCCGAACTCCGTGAAGTCGACGGGAGAGGCTTCCGGGGTGCGGGAGTTGAGCTCCCGCTCGAACAAGTCCCGGTAGGCGCAGCCGGGTTCGGTGGCGAGCAGGGAGTGGCCGGTGAGGTCGGCGGTGGCCGGTGCCGTGCCGGCGAGCGGATGACCGGGTGCGGCGACCAGCACGAGGGGTTCCTCCGCGAGCACCGCGACCTCCAGACCCGCGTGCTCGGTGTCCTCCTCCATCAGGAAGCCGACGTCGTACGTGCCCTGGTGCAGCGCCCGGCGGGTCTCGTCGCCGATGGTCGTGCGCAGCGACAGCCGCACCCCGGGATGGCGGTGGTGGAAGAACTCCAGGAGCGGCAGCAGCCGGTAGGAGGTGAGGGACTCCATCGTGCCGACGGTGAGCGCGCCGGAGGGCTCCTCGGCGCCGACGACCGCGGCCCGCGCCTCCTCCGTCAGCTCGATGATCTGCCGGGCGTAGGGCAGCAGCCGTTCGCCCGCCTCGGTCAGCCGGATCCTGCTGCCCAGCCGGTCGAAGAGTTCCGTGCCGAGCGAGGATTCCAGGGCGCGGATCTGGCCGGTCACACTGGACTGCGCGTACGCCAGCTCGGCCGCGGCCCGGGTGAAGCTCAGCACGGTCGCGACCTTCTCGAAGGTCACCAGCAGGCGCAGTTCCATCTCAGGACTCTTCGTCGGACCTGTTCTGCTCCTCGCGCCGCTTCAGCTCCTCCTCGCGGCGCCGCAGGTCGGTCTCCCAGTCCTTCAGGAGGGACTCGTCCTTGCGGTTCTCGGCCTTGAGCGAGTTGAGGAACTCGGGGTTGTCGTCGGGCGCGACGAACTCCGTGCGGTGGTTGCGGTGCCACTCTGAGGGCGTGGAGCCGCCTGTCGGACCCCGGCGGTTGCGGCCCGCGACCAGCCAGGCGACCGGACCGACCAGCACCTCGCCGAAGAGCAGGATGATGATGACCCAGACCACCTTGGGCAGGCCTCTGACCTCCTCCTCCGGCGTGTTCAGGCAGTCGATGAAGGCGTAGATCCACAGCGCCAGGACCAGCAGGAAGGGCAGATACCTGAGCATGGCCGAACGATCCCCCAGTGAGCGACGGCGGGGCGGCACGGGCCCCCCGGTGACGGGCACAGGGTAGCGGGTGGCCGATACTTGGACACATGGCTTACGACGATCTTCGCTCCCTGCTCAGGGCGCTGGAGCGCGAGGGAGACCTCAAGCGCATCAAGGCCGAGGTGGATCCGTACCTGGAGGTCGGGGAGATCGTCGACCGGGTGCAGAAGGCGGGCGGCCCCGCGCTGCTGTTCGAGAACGTGCGCGGGTCGGCGATGCCGCTCGCGATGAACGTCTTCGGCACCGACCGGCGACTGCTCAAGGCCCTCGGCCTGAAGTCGTACGCCGAGATCTCCGAGAAGATCGGCGGACTGCTCCGGCCGGAGCTGCCGCACGGCTTCGTGGGAGTGCGCGAGGCCTTCGGGAAGCTCGGCGCGATGGCGCACGTCCCGCCGAAGAAGGTCAAGGACGCGCCGGTGCAGGAAGTGGTGCTGCGCGGCGAGGACGTCGACCTCGACGCCCTGCCCGCCCTGTTCACCTGGCCCGACGACGGCGGCTCCTTCTTCAACCTGGGCCTCACCCACACCAAGGACCCCGAGTCCGGCATCCGCAACCTCGGTCTGTACCGCCTCCAGCGCCACGACAAGCGCACCATCGGCATGCACTGGCAGATCCACAAGGACAGCCGGAACCACTACCAGGTCGCGGCCCGCCGGGGTGAGCGGCTGCCCGTGGCGATCGCCTTCGGCTGCCCGCCCGCCGTGACGTACGCCTCCACCGCCCCGCTGCCCGGTGACATCGACGAGTACCTCTTCGCCGGGTTCATCCAGGGCAAGCGGATCGAGATGGTCGACTGCAAGACCGTTCCGCTCCAGGTGCCCGCGAACGCCGAGGTCGTCCTGGAGGGCTGGCTGGAGCCGGGCGAGACGCTGCCCGAGGGGCCGTTCGGCGACCACACCGGGTTCTACACCCCGCAGGAACCGTTCCCGGCGCTGACCATCGACTGCGTGACGATGAGGAAGCGGCCGCTGCTCCAGTCCATCGTGGTGGGGCGGCCCCCGACGGAGGACGGGCCCCTCGGCCGGGCGACGGAGCGGTTCTTCCTCCCCCTGCTGAAGATCATCGTGCCGGACATCGTGGACTACCACCTGCCGGAGGCGGGCGGTTTCCACAACTGCGCGATCGTCTCGATCGACAAGAAGTACCCCAAGCACGCCCAGAAGGTGATGCACGCCGTCTGGGGCGCCCACATGATGTCCCTGACGAAGCTCATCGTGGTCGTCGACGCGGACTGCGACGTCCACGATCTGCACGAGGTCGCCTGGCGCGCGCTCGGCAACACGGACTACGGACGTGACCTCACCGTCGTCGAAGGCCCGGTCGACCACCTCGACCACGCCTCCTACCAGCAGTTCTGGGGCGGCAAGGCGGGCATCGACGCGACGAAGAAGTGGCCCGAGGAGGGCTACACCCGGGACGGCGGCTGGCCCGAGATGGTGCTGTCCGACCCGCAGACGGCGGCGAAGGTCGACCGCCGTTGGAAGGAGTACGGGCTGTGAGTTCAGCTTCCGCGGCGCTTCCGCAGCCGGGCCGCACCAAGGCGTTCCTGCGCCTCGTCATGATCGAGCACTCGGTGTTCGCGCTGCCCTTCGCGTACATCGCCGCGCTGACGGCGATGTTCGAGGTCGACAAGAACATCCACTGGGCGAAGCTGCTCCTGGTCACCGTCGCGATGGTGGGCCTGCGCACCTTCGCCATGGCGGCGAACCGGATCATCGACCGCGAGATCGACGCCCGCAACCCCCGTACGGCCCATCGTGAACTGGTCACCGGCGCGATGAGCGTGAAGCACGCCTGGACGGGCGCGCTGGTCGCCCTGGTCGTCTTCCTCGGCGCCGCGGCCCTGCTCAACCCGCTGTGTCTCGCGCTGGCGCCCATCGCGGTCATCCCCATGGTCGTCTACCCGTACGGCAAGCGGTTCACGAACTTCCCGCAGGCCATCCTGGGTCTCGCCCAGGCGATGGGCCCGGTCGGCGCCTGGATCGCCGTCACCGGCACCTGGTCCTGGGACGCGGTCGTCCTCGGCCTCGCGGTCGGCGTCTGGATCGGCGGCTTCGACCTGATCTACGCCTGCCAGGACGTCGAGACCGACCGGGAGATCGGCGTGATGTCGGTCCCGGCGCGCTTCGGCATCCCGGCCGCGATCCGGGGCGCGCGGGTCTGTCACGCGGTGACGACGGCGCTCTTCGTCTGGTACGGAGTGGCCACCGGAGCCGGCGCCTTCTTCTGGCTGGGCCTCGTGATCGTCGCCGGCGCGTTCCTCTACGAGCACTCCATCGTGAAGCCGCACGACCTCAGCCGTCTGAACCGGGCGTTCTTCCAGGTCAACGGCTTCATCGGGATCGCCCTGTTCGTGTGCGCCCTGCTCGACCTGCTGGTGCGCGGGCTGACGGTCTGACCATGGGCGGTGGCCGGATAGGCTCGGCATCATGAAGCCAGGACAGACGCAGCGCCGGCCTTGGATCGTGGGGGTCTCCGGCGCGTCCGGTACGCCGTACGCGGCCGCGGTGCTGCGTTCGCTGCTGGAAGCGGGGGAGAGCGTCGACCTGGTCGTCAGCAGGGCCTCACGGCTCACGCTGCTCGACGAGACCGGCCTCCCGTTCCGCGACGCCCACTGGCGGGGCGATCTGCGCGCGTGGCTGGAACGGGGTGCCGACGGCAAGCCCGGCACCTTCGACGTCCCCGAGGAGCATCTCGACGGCGTACGGCACTGGAGCGCCGGTGACCTGGCGGCGGGCCCCTCGTCCGGCTCGTACCCGGCCAAGGGCATGCTGATCGTGCCCGCGTCCACCGCCTGCGTGGCCGGAGTCGCCCTCGGTCTCTCCAAGGATCTGCTGCAACGGGCCGCGAGTGTCACCCTCAAGGAGGGGCGCAAGCTGGTCGTCGCCGTGCGGGAGACCCCGCTGAACGGGCAGACACTGCGTCACCTGGTCTCCCTGGACGACGCGGGCGCCACCGTGCTGCCCGCCTCGCCGGCGTTCTACGCGGGAGCCACGCACATCCAGGACCTGGTGGACTTCGTCGCCGGACGGGCCCTCGACGCGGCGGGCGTCGAGCACGGCCTCTACCGCCGGTGGAAGGGCGAACTCGGGAGCGGTTCCCGGGACGCCACCACCTGACTTCTCAAGAACTTCAAGAACTTCAAGACCTCTCGAACTCTCACGACCGAACTCTCACGACCGAACTCTCACGACTTCTCAGACCTTTTCAGCGGAAGGCTTCGATCGCATGGACGCGGTGGACAGGCAGCTCATCCAGGCCCTGAGGGAGAACGGCCGGGCCTCCTACGCGGAGCTGGGGCGCCTCGTCGGACTGTCGGGACCCAGTGTCACCGACCGCATCAACCGGCTGGAGGCGGCCGGTGTCATCACCGGGTACCGCGCGACGGTCGACTCGGCCTCGCTCGGTCTCGGCGTCACCGCCCTGATCGGCATCTCGCTCTCCGACGCCGCCGACCACGAGGACGTGGCCCGGCGGCTGCGCGACCTCAGCGAGATCGAGGACTGCTGGTTCATCGCGGGCGACGACTCGTTCATGCTCAAGGTGCGCTCCAGCGACGTCGACGGACTGGAGAAGACCATCCGGCGGCTGTCGGGGACCAAGGGCGTCTCCCGTACCCGTACGACGATCGTGCTCTCCACGAAGTGGGAGAACCGGGTCGGAGAGCTGCCCGAGGAGGAGTAGGCACACCCCGGCGTGCGAAGGCCCTGATGGGGGGCCTTCCGCCGGAAGGCGGGGGAGTACGGTTGGCAGCGTTTCGTCACAGGGAGAGGTAATCGCATGGATGTCGGGCTCAAGCGCGAGCTGGAGGACAAGGTCCGGGCCGGTGAGCGGCTCAGCCGCGAGGACGGCATCGCGCTGTACGAGTCGGACGACCTGGCCTGGCTCGGCGGGCTCGCGCACGAGGTGCGCACGCGGAAGAACGGCGACGTCGTCCACTTCAACGTCAACCGCCACCTCAACATGACGAACGTGTGCACCGCGTCCTGCGCGTACTGCTCGTTCCAGCGCAAGCCGGGCGAGAAGGACGCGTACACGATGCGCATCGAGGAGGCCGTCCGCCTCGCCAAGTCGATGGAGGGCGAGAACCTCACCGAGCTGCACATCGTCAACGGCCTGCACCCCAGCCTGCCCTGGCGCTACTACCCGCGCTCGCTCAGCGAACTGAAGAAGGCCCTGCCGGACGTCTCGCTGAAGGCGTTCACGGCCACCGAGATCCACCACTTCGAGACCATCTCGGGGCTGTCGGCCTCGGAGATCCTCGACGAGCTGATCGAGGCCGGTCTGGAGTCGCTGACCGGCGGCGGCGCGGAGATCTTCGACTGGGAGGTCCGGCAGCACATCGTCGACCACCGCACCCACTGGGAGGACTGGTCGCGCATCCACCGCCTCGCGCACGAGAAGGGTCTCAAGACCCCGTGCACGATGCTGTACGGGCACATCGAGGAGCCCCGTCACCGGGTCGACCACGTGCTGCGGCTGCGTGAGCTCCAGGACGAGACCGGCGGCTTCCAGGTCTTCATCCCGCTGCGCTACCAGCACGACTTCGTGGACATGAAGGACGGCAAGGTCAGGAACCGCCTCCAGGCGCGGACCCAGATGGCGACCGGCGCCGAGGCGCTGAAGACCTTCGCCGTCTCCCGGCTGCTCTTCGACAACGTCCCGCACGTCAAGGTCTTCTGGGTCATGCACGGAGTCCAGACCGCCCAGCTCGCGCTCCAGCACGGCGCCGACGACATGGACGGCTCGGTCGTCGAGTACAAGATCACGCACGACGCGGACAACTACGGCACGCCGAACAAGCTCACCCGCGAGGACCTGCTGGACCTCATCCGGGACGCGGGCTTCCGCCCGGTGGAGCGCAACACGCGCTACGAGATCATCCGCGAGTACGAGGGACCGGACGCGGAGCGCCGCGAGTCGCCGCAGGCCATGCGGGTCTGACGTGGCGCTGGTCTTCGAACCGGACCCGGCGGTCACCCCTGCCCTGCGGGACGGGGTGGTCGCCCTCTGGGTGGACGTCTCGAACGCGGGCGGGTCCGTCGGCTTCGTGCCGCCGGTGGCCGCCGGCGACGTACGCCCCGAACTCGTGAAGCACTTCGTCGCCATGACGGAGGGCCGCACGCGGCTGCTGGTCGGCCGGGACGAGGAGGGCGGCGTCGCCGCGACCGCCTTCCTCACGCACAACACCCACCGGCTGATGCGGCACTGGGTCTGGCTGTACACCGTGATGGTGCACCCGCGGCACCAGGGCAAGGGCTACGGCCGGGATCTGCTCGCCGCCGTCGAGGAGGCCGCGGGCCGCCTCGACGGCATCGAGGCGATACGGCTGACCTGCCGGGGCGGGGAGGGCCTCGAACGCTTCTACGCCTCCTGCGGCTACAAGGAGGTCGGGCGGGTGCCGGGCGCGATCCGCGTCGCGCCGGGCGACGAGCGGGACGACATCACGATGCTGCTGCCCCTCCCGCGCCGCGCCTGACCACCCTCCCGCTCCGTGACCGAGGACCCCCTGCAAGATCGCTGTTCCGGCGTGCTTCACTGGACAGGGTCCTTTGGGAACATTCGGAACGGAAGAGTGGATTGAGATGCTCCGCTACACACTGATGCGCCTCGGTATCTTCGTGGGCTGCCTCGTGGTCGTCTGGGGCCTCGTCTACTCGGGCATCGCCCCGCGCGGCCTCGGCGACTCCAACTACATGTGGGTCGTCCTGCTGGCCCTGGTGATCTCCGCGCCGATCAGCTTCGTCGTCCTGCGGGGCGCGCGCGACCGTGCCTCGGCCGAGGTCGTCGCCCGCGTGGACCGCGCCCGGGCGAACCTGGAAAGCAACCGCAGCCAGGAGGACGCCGTCCTGGACGAGACCGCCCAGGCCACCCCGAACCAGACGTCCTGAAACCTCTGTGCGTCCGGCCACCCGGCCGTCCCTCGTAGGCTGGGCGCATGGGTGCTGTGAAGAGCAAGCGGATGCCGCGTGCGGTACGCGAACAGCAGATGCTGGACGCGGCTGTACGGACCTTCGGGCAGCGTGGGTACCGGGCCGCGTCGATGGACGAGATCGCCGAACTGGCGGGCGTGTCCAAGCCGTTGGTGTACCTGTACCTGAACTCGAAGGAAGACCTGTTCACCGCGTGCATCCGGCGTGAGGCCAAGGCGCTGACCGTGGCGGTCCGCGCCGGAGTCCGCCCCGAACTGCCCGCCGACCGGCAACTCTGGGAAGGGCTGCGGGCGTTCTTCACCCACACCGCCGAGAACCCGGACGGCTGGGCGGTCCTGCACCTCCAGGCACGTACGCACGGCGAGCCGTTCGCCGCCGAGGTCTTCGCGATGCGCGAGGAACTGGTCCACTTCGTCACGCAGTTGATCGTCGTCGCCGCACGCGAGGCACACCGTGACCCGTCGCTGCCCGCACGCGAGGTCGCCGGGCTCGCGGAGGCGCTGGTCGGAGCAGCGGAGTCGATGGCCGCGTGGGCCAACGCCACCCCCGGCGTCTCGGCCCGGCAGGCCGCCGCCACCCTGATGAACTTCGCCTGGGCGGGACTCGGCACCCTCATGCAGGGCCGGCCCTGGTCCCCGCCGGCCACGGGGATCCCGGCCCAGACCGCCGCGGAGGCCTGACACCCCGGGCCGGGCGGGACCCGTCCTTGCCGGGCGGGGTCAGTTCTGGCCCCAGCGGCGCAGCGCGGGGGCGACCCGCTCCCGGCCCACGCGGTAGAGCGACTTGGCGCCGCCGCGCGCGGCCCGGCGGATCACCGTCCGCAGCGGGCCCGCTTCGCTCCCGACCGGTGCGAGCGCCGACGGCCTGCCCTTGTCGTCGAGGCCGTTGCGCTCCAGGATGCCGCCGAGATACGCCCCCGCCCGCTGCGGCGAGTAGTACGGCCGCAGCGCCGGCAGCCGCCCCGCCGCTTCCAGCGCGGCGACCCGGGCGCGGGCGGCGGCGTACGGATCGCTCTTGCCGACGCCCTGCCGTGCCGCCCAGGCCGGGTCGACACGGGGCGCCGCGCCGGCGTCCAGGTCGTCCCAGGAGGCGAGGCAGCCCGAGTGCACGAAGTAGTGGTTGCCGTGCTTCCCCGAGCTCTCAACTCCGTTCGAGCAGGGGAGACCCCAACCGCGGACCCCGAAGTCGGTGAGGATCGCGGTCGGGATGCCGCGGTGCATCGACTCCAGGGCGGCCGTGGAGCTGACCGTCACCAACAGGTCGGTACGGTCCAGGACTTCGCCCATGTTGCCGTAGACGAGACGCAGGTTGGCCGGGGCCGGCTCGGCCATCTTCTCGACGAGGAGCTGGTACGGATCGGCCTCGACGTGCGTGGTGTGCTCGCCCGGCAGACTGCGCAGCTTCATCAGCACCAGCCGGTCGGGATGCCGTCGCGCGTGGGCCGCCGCCCGCTCCAGCAACTGGAGCCGGGACGCCCGGCCCTTGGGCACCGACGGCTGGACGGCGAAGGTGAGCGTGAAGGGCCGTTCCGCGGACGGCGCGTACGGCTCCCCGCCGAGGAAGGGCAGGGCGCACTCCACGACCGAGCCGGGGTCGACGCCGACGCTCGTGAACGCGGCACGGAAACGGTCCGCGTCGTACCCGCTGTTGGCGAGGACGAGGTCGGTGCCGGCCCGGGTCATCAGCCCGTCGACCATCTTCTCGTACACGACCCCGACATATCCCGTGACCGTGACCGGCCGCCGCTCCCGCCCCTGCCACGCGATGCCCAGGCCGTGGGTGAGCGCGAGTGTCGTTCCTCCCGCGGTGGCCAGGACGAGCACGTCGGCGGCGGCGAGCTCCTGGTCGTCGACCAGTTCGGCGACCGTGACGTCGCGCCGGGTGTCCGGCACGATCCCGATCTCCGTGAGCTGGCGCTCCGTCGGGGTGGCCCGGGTGCGCAGGAAGAGCGCGTCGAGGGCGTGCCCGGGGGCGATCTGCCGGGCGACGGACGCGCCCCACTTCCAGCGGGTGTCGGAGTCGGCGATGACGGCGATACGTCTGGGGGGCATGGTTCGGGAGCCTTTCCTGGCGGCGGCCGGGGGTGGACCGAGGCTAGGAACGCTGTCTGAGGACGGGATGAGGGGCTGCTTGACGGCGCCTTGGCACGCTGGGTGAACACTGTGAGAGCTTTCTCGACAAAGCTTTCTCACCTGGGAGTTGGTGGCAGCGGGAGTGCGTGGCGGGTGCCTTCCGTCATGCGGTGTTCGCCCGAAGTTCATCCCGTCTCACGCCCGCGGTGGCCGTACGTCGCCGGTCAGATGGAGCCGCTCGCCCGAGCGGAGCTCGAACGACGGCCCTCGCGCGGCGTACGTCACCGCCCCGGGCAGCAGTACCGGCGCCCTGAACTCGGCCCGCACCTGCGCCGGTTGCCCCGGCCCGTACTCGGCGAGGCAGCGGGAGACCGTCCACATGCCGTGCGCGATGGCACGGGGGAAGCCGAAGAGGCGGGCGGTGAGAGGGTGCAGGTGGATGGGGTTGCGGTCGCCGGAGACGGCGCCGTAGCGGCGGCCGACGTCCGGGGCGAGGCGCCACTCGGCGAGGGCGGGCAGCGGCTCGGACCCCTGGCGGCGCCCCAGGCACGCGCCCCGCTCCCGCTCCCCGCCCTGCTTCCGGTCCCGGTCGTGTGCGTGGTCCTGGGCGGGGCTCTTGTCCGGGTTCCGGGGCCTGTGCCGGGCGAGGTAGGTGCTCCTCGACTCCCATACGAGCCCGCCGTGGACCCTCGCCTCGGTCAGCACGGTCGCCTCCGTGCCCCTGCGGTGCGGCGCCAGCTTCTCCACCAGCACCGCGAGTTCGTACTCCGCGCTCGCGGCGCACTCCTCGTGTCCGGTGATCTCGATCGAGGTGTGCACGAGCCCGAGCAGCGGAAGCGGGAACGCGCGCCCCGCGAGGATCCGCATGGCCAGCGGAAAGGCGAGCACGTGCGGATACGTGACCGGAAGGGCGTCCGCGCCGGTCGGGAACCCGCACACCCGCTCGTACGCGGCGAGGTGGGCGAGGTCGATCCGCACGCCGGGCAGGACGAACCGGGTGGCGGGGACGGGGGCGTCCGGGCGGGGCCGCTTGAAGGGGGAGAGCAGGGCGCCGCGGGCCAGCAGCGGGACGAGCGAAGGGGGAGCGGCGAGGGTGCGGGTCCCCGGCTCGGGGCGGACGGGAGGATGAACGCGCATCGGAGTCTCCAGGCGGGCGGAAGGGTGCGGCTCTCGGCGGGCGGTGCGGCGCGGGTTTCGGCGAGCGGGATTGTCCGGCGTGGGGGCGGGCATGAGGTGACTCCGGAGTAAGTTACCGAGGGTAAGGCTATGTCGGGGAGGGGGCGGGGGTCGAGATGGGCCACGGCGGCCTCCTGGGGACGGGGCGTTCGGGGGTGGGCCGCGAAGGCTTCGGCGCCCCGGCGCCGGGTGCCCCGGTGTCGGGGCGGCCAGGGCGTTCGGCGACAGGGTGGCCGGGGCGTTCGGTGTCGCCGGCCGCGGGGCCGAAAAGGGCACAGCTACCCCGGGTAACCCGCACTTTGCCTGCGGCAAAGCGTCACAAACCCCACACTTCGGCGCCGTAGGATCCCCGTCGCACCGGGTTGCCGAGACCCCTGAACCCCCCACTCCCCAGGGCCGTATGAGGATTCGCGCCCCGCGCGCTCCTCCGAGCCCGAACACGCTTCGCACCCGCCCCGGCCTTCGGCCGACAAGGAGCCGCCCCGTGTCCAGCCCGTACTCGTCCGACTCCGTCCCTCCTCTTCCGGAGCCCGAGATCAGGCGGCTGGACGGTGTCGTGCGCGAGGTCGCGGTGCCGCCGATCGTGGGACGGGTGACACACGGATCCCTCGCGGACATCCCGTTCGACAACGCGGCCGCCGCCCCGCTGGAGCCGGTCCTCAGCCGGAAGACCCCGGACGGCGAGGGCTGGATGGACGTGACCGCCGCCGAGTTCGCCGAGCAGGTCCTCGCGGTGGCCAAGGGGCTGATCGCGGAGGGGCTGGTGCCGGGCGACCGGATCGCCATCATGGCCCGGACGACGTACGAGTGGACGCTCCTCGACTTCGCCGCCTGGGCCGCGGGCCTGGTCACCGTGCCGGTGTACCCGACCTCCTCCGTCTTCCAGACCCGCTGGATCCTCCAGGACTCGGGAGCCGTCGCGCTCGCCGTGGAGTCCGTGGCGCAGGCCGCCGCGCTCGGCCCCGAGCGCGAACACATCCCCGACCTGCGGCACATGTGGGTCTTCGAGAAGGGCCATGTGGAGCGTCTCGCGGAGCTCGGCCGCGATGTCCCGGACCAGGAAGTGGCCGTACGGCGCGGGGTGCTGGGCCCGGACACGCTCGCCACCCTCATCTACACCTCGGGCACCACCGGCCGCCCCAAGGGCTGCGTCCTGACCCACGGCAACTTCTTCGCCGAGGTCGACAACGCCGTCGAACTGCTCTACCCGATCTTCAAGGCCCGCACCCGGGATCCCGCCTCCACCCTTCTTTTCCTCCCCCTCTCGCACGTCTTCGGCCGCATGGTGGCCGTGGCCTGTCTGCGCGCGCGGGTCAAACTCGGCCACGCCCCGAGCCTCCAGACCGAGGAACTCCTCGCGGACCTGGCCTCGTTCAAGCCGACCTTCCTGCTCGCCATCCCGTACGTCCTGGAGAAGGTCTTCAACACCGGCCGCGCCACGGCCGAACGGATGGGCCGCGGTTCGTCCTTCGACCGGGCGGCCCGGATCGCCCAGAAGTACGGCGAGGCGGTCGAGGCCAAGCAGCACGGCACCGGTCCCGGTCCGAGCAGGAGCCTGCGCGCGGCCCGGGCCCTCTACGACCCCCTGGTCTACCGGCGCATCCGCAACGCCCTCGGCGGCAGGGTCCGGCACGCCATCTGCGGCGGGTCCCCGCTCGGCCGCCGGCTCGCCGCCTTCTACGCGGGAGCCGGCATCGAGATCTTCGAGGGGTACGGCCTGACGGAGACCACAGCCGCCGCGACCGTCACGCCTCCGCAGAAACCGCGCCTCGGCACGGTGGGCCGGCCCCTGCCGGGCACCCGGGTACGGATCGCCGCCGACGGGGAGGTGCTGCTGTGCGGCGCGCAGGTCTTCCGCGGCTACTGGGACCCGCACGCGGGCGGTGTCGTCGACGCCGCCCCGGACGGCTGGTTCGCGACCGGCGACATCGGCGAACTGGACGCCGACGGCTACCTCGCCATCACCGGCCGCAAGAAGGAGATCCTGATCACCGCGGGCGGCAAGAACGTCGCCCCGGCGCCCCTCCAGGACTGGCTGCGCGCCCATCCGCTGATCGCCCAGTGCATCGTCCTGGGGGACCGCCGCCCGTTCGTCTCCGCCCTCGTCACCCTCGACCCCGAGGGCATCGCCCACTGGCGCCGGATGAACGGCAAGCACCCGGTTCCCCCGGAACTCGTCATGGACGACCCGGAGCTGCTGGCCATCCTGCAGCGCGCCGTCGACGAGGCCAACCGGCTCGTCTCGCGCCCCGAATCCATCCGCCGCTTCATCGTCCTGCCCGTCGACTTCACCGAGGAGGCCGGCCACCTCACCCCTTCGATGAAGCTGCGGCGCGCGGCGATCGAGAAGGACTTCGGCAGGGAGATAGAGGCCCTGTACGCGACGTAGTCCCCGGGCGGGGTCGGCGGAATCCCTGGGTGGGGACGGCGCGGTCCCCGGGCGGAAAAGGCAGGAGCCCCGCGACCGGCTGGCGCGGGGCTCCTTGGGTACTGCTATCCGTTCCGGATCAAAGCATTGGGCTCATGGAGCCGAAGGCTTAGAGCGGGGTGACGTTCTCCGCCTGCGGGCCCTTCGGACCCTGCGTGACGTCGAAGGAAACCGACTGGTTCTCTTCGAGAGAGCGGAAACCGCTCGCGTTGATCGCGGAGTAGTGGACGAAGACGTCCGGGCCGCCGCCTTCCTGGGCAATGAAACCAAAGCCCTTTTCGGCGTTGAACCACTTCACGGTTCCGGTAGCCATAAGCCCTCCTTGGGCCCAAAGGGTTGCCCTGCTCCAGAACCTGCGATTGTGTAAACAACTGCATACGTCTGAAAACGACGAGAGCCCGCGGTCACATGCTCCGCAGGCTCTGTACTGCAAGGGAAACCAAACTGCAACTTGCGGCGAGCCTAGCACGCAGGCAGCCGAAAGCAATAGAGGCAAAGATCACGTCATCCGGACGGGTGTCCCCATGGGGTCAGGGGCCTGACGTGCGTTGACTTCGAGGTGTCACAACCGTTGACACGGGGAGTCGGGATGGTTTCCACCAGCACACGCCGACCCTGAGACCTGCGCGCTATCGCATGGGGTCTAGCCTCACGATGTGGACAATTCTCGCACCCGGCCGCGCGTCGGCCACATCCAGTTCCTGAACTGCCTGCCCCTGTACTGGGGGCTCGCGAGAACGGGCACGCTCCTCGACTTCGAGCTCACCAAGGACACCCCCGAGAAGCTCAGCGAGAAGCTGGTGCGAGGGGATCTCGACATCGGGCCCATCACGCTCGTCGAGTTCCTCAAGCACGCCGACGACCTTGTCGCCTTTCCGGACATCGCGGTCGGCTGCGACGGCCCCGTGATGTCCTGCGTGATCGTCTCGCAGGTTCCCCTCGACCAGCTCGACGGTGCCCGCGTCGCCCTCGGCTCGACCTCGCGCACCTCCGTGCGGCTCGCCCAGCTCCTGCTGGCCGAGAAGGTCGGGGTCCAGCCCTCGTACTACACGTGCCCGCCCGATCTGAGCCTGATGATGCAGGAGGCCGACGCCGCCGTCCTCATCGGCGACGCGGCGCTGCGCGCCAACCTGCTCGACGGACCGAAGTTCGGGCTCCAGGTGCACGACCTCGGCGCGATGTGGAAGGAATGGACGGGCCTGCCGTTCGTCTTCGCCGTGTGGGCGGCCCGGCGCGACTACCTGGAGCGCGAACCGCTCGTCACCCGCAAGGTGCACCAGGCCTTCCTCTCCTCCCGTGACCTCTCCCTCGACGAGGTCTCCAAGGTCGCCGAGCAGGCGGCCCGGTGGGAGGCGTTCGACCAGTCCGTCCTGGAGCAGTACTTCACGACGCTCGACTTCCGCTTCGGCGGCCCGCAGCTGGAGGCCGTACGGGAGTTCGCGCGCCGGGTCGGCTCGACCACCGGGTTCCCGGAGGACGTGAGCGTACGGCTCCTCCAGCCGTGAGGCGCCGATAGGCGGGCGGCTCCGGGCGCGCACGGCACTACGCTGCTGGGCAGTGTGTACGGGGGAGGGGGAACCGTGAGTGCCATCATGCAGCCGCTCGGAGCCGACGAACCCACGGTCGTGGGGCCCTACCGGCTGCTCGGCCGTCTGGGGTCCGGCGGCATGGGGCGCGTGTACCTGGGACGCAGCGCCGGCGGACGTACGGTCGCGGTCAAGATCGTGCATCCGCACTTCGCGCTCGACGAGGAGTTCCGCGCCCGCTTCCGCCGCGAGGTCGAGGCCGCACGGCGGGTGGGCGGCGCGTGGACGGCCCCCGTCCTGGACGCGGACCCGGAAGCGCCGGTCCCCTGGGTCGCCACCGGCTACGCGGCCGGTCCCTCACTGACGGCCGCAGTCGCGGACGACGGACCGCTCCCGGTCCACTCCGCGCGCGTCCTCGGCGCCGGTCTCGCCGAGGCGCTCACGGCGGTCCACGCGCTGGGCCTCGTCCACCGCGACGTCAAACCCTCCAACGTGCTGCTCACCCTCGACGGTCCGCTCCTCATCGACTTCGGCATCGCACGGGCCACGGACGGCACCGCCTCCCTGACCTCGACGGGGGTCTCGGTCGGCTCGCCCGGCTACATGTCCCCCGAGCAGATCCTCGGCAAGGGCGTCACCGGAGCCGCGGACGTCTTCTCGCTCGGCGCGGTCCTCGCGTACGCGGCCACCGGCGAGCCTCCCTTCCCCGGCGACTCCTCCGCCTCCCTCCTCTACAAGGTGGTCCACGAGGAACCACGACTCGGCTCCCTGGAGGGCGAGTTGCGCGAGCTGGTGGCGGCCTGCCTGGCCAAGTCGCCCGCGGCGCGGCCCACTCCGGGAGAGGTGGCCGTCCGGCTCGCACCACAGGGTGCCGCCCGGCTGGTGTCGGCGGGCTGGCTGCCGGGCGCCCTGGTCGAGCGGGTGAGCCGAAGTGCCGTACAGCTGCTGAACCTCGAGGCGGCGGGGGCCGTGGAGGCCACGCCGTCCGGGCCGGTGGGCTTCAGCAGTCCGTCGGTGGAGGACGGCCGGGGCGCCGGGAGCGGGGCCGGGGCCGGAGCCGGTTCGGGGGGCGGGAGCGGTGGTGTGCCCGGCGCGCCGGGGCCCGGTTCCGGGTTCGGGCCGCCCCCGCCGGGTTTCGGGCCGCCGCCTCCGATGCCCACGTACGTACCCGGCCGGCGTGAGGGCCGGGCGGCCGGACCGCAGGACGCCGTGCACCGCGAGGGGGTGCCGGAACAGCAGCCGTACGACCGTCCGGGCAAGGTCTCCGTCAGCGTGGCGGCGACCTCCGCGCCGGGGGCCGGCGGACAGGGCCGCAGGATGAGCTGCACGGTCGCCCTCGCCGTCGCGGGAGCGCTGGCGGCGGTGACCGTGGGCTCTGCGTTCCTCTTCGACCTGCTGCCGGGCGACGGCAAGGACGACCAGGGCAACGTGGCGGGCGGGCGTCCGTCGGCGAGCGGGAGCCAGAGCACCCCCGCCACGGGGCCGTCAGTGGGCGCGAGCACCCCGGAACCGGGTTCCACGGCGAGCGCCCCCGAACCGGGTGCGACCGAGAGCGCCTCCGATTCGGGCGAGCAGCTGTCCACGATCCCGGCCTCCTACCTCGGCACCTGGGAGGGCGACGGCCTCGCCCTCGGCGGCGCCCTCCCCATGGGCACGTTCCGTGTCACCGTCCACCAGGCGGCCGTGGGCGAGGAGTTGGGCACCTTCCGGCAGACCGACCAGATCGGCGGCATCTGCGACGACGTCCTCGTGCTCAAGAAGGTCACCAAGAAACAGCTCGTCGCCACGAGTGTGGCGTCGGAGTCCAACCGGGACGTCTGCACCAAGGGCCGGCACGAGGTCCGGCTGACTCCCGCCGGCAGCGTCCTCACCTACGACACGGACAACGCCGAGGCGGGGGACCCGGTGGCCCGGATGACGAAGGTCGGCTGAAGTCCCGCGCCGGAAGCCGAGGTCCGCACCGCCCCGTGGCCGCCGTCCTGGGACGGCGGCCACGGGGCGGGTGGACAGCGGTACGGGATCTCAGCCTGCGGCGGCGGGGTCTCAGTCCTTCTGCCCGGGCGTCTGCTTCATGCCGTCGACGACCGCGCGCTTGGTGATGGCGCTGATGCCGCGGACGGTGCCGGGCTTGATGACGACGCCGTCCTGCGTGACCGGCTTGACCTGCACGGTCCGCTCGCCGAGGAAGACATGGGTCTTCTTGTCGAAGATCCACTCCTCGCGTTCGCCGCTGGTCTCGTCCAGCCGCGCCACCGCGACGCCCGAGCGGCCGAGCGCGTCCTTGGCGTCGTTCACCACGACCACGCCCGGGATCTTCGCGGCGGCCTTGAACAGGGCCGAGTAGAGCTTCGCGGGCGGGTAGCTCTCGCCGAGCAGGTCACCGATCGTGGTGAACGCCTCCTGGTCGGGGGTGTTGCCGCGCCCCGAGGTCTCCTTGTAGATCACCTTCAGCAGCTCGTCGGGGTCGGTGGTCAGCCGGGCCAGGAAGTCGTACCCCGGGTGGTTCAGGCCGGCCTCGGGGATGTTGCCCTGCTCGTCGGTCAGGCTCAGCGTCTCGCCCTCGGGGCTGTCGTTGACGCCTGCGTCGATCAGCCAGCCCTTGGTGCCGTCGGCTGACTGCCAGATCTGGCGCCGGTGCAGCTCGTAGCTGACGAGGCTGCCCTTTCCGCCGTCCGTCTTCACGAAGGTGCCGGAACCCTGGGACTCGATGTAGACGTACTGACCGGGCTTGACCGTGGGGTGGGTCTCCTCGGCCGCCGCCACTGAGGCCTGGTCGAGCAGTTGCGGCAGGCCCTTGGTGGTCGTGGCGCCGACGGGGACGACCGTCGCGGGTCCGGTGGCGAGACCGTCGTTGTGCACGCCGCTGTCGATCAGCAGCGTTCCGGCGACGACCGCGGCGGTCAGCGCCATCGCGGGCAGCACGAAAGCCGGGCGCAGCAGGCGCAGCCCTCGGGGCTTCGGCAGGGCGGGGGCGGCCTTCGTGGTGTTCGCGTCCCGCTGGGTGTCCTGCTGGATGTGGGCCATCAAACGCTCCTTGTGGAACTGGTGACGGCCCGCCGGGAGATCGCGCGCAGTCTGCGGGAGGAGAGGCGTGCTCTCCTCCCACTCGGCCGGACTCTGCCGGGACTGGGTCGCTTTCATCGATTTCCTTCCGATACGGGCCGGATCGAGTGGATGTGTTCTCCTCTTGTCTGTCGATCCGGCCGGCCGAGTTCCCGATTTCCTCGTACGGGTTTTCCCGCGCGTTCTTCGGCGTGGTCGTCCGTGTACGGGACCGGCGCCGCCCGGGCGGCGGGTCGGGCGCCGAGTTCGGCCTCGGTGAGTTTGCGCAGCTTGGCGCGTGCCCGGGAGAGACGTGAGCGCACCGTTCCGACGGCGATGCCGAGCGCCTCGGCCGCGGCCGTGTACTCCAGCCCCTCCCAGAGGCACAGCGTCAGGACCTCGCGCTCGGGTCTGCGCAGGGCGGCGAGCGCGCGCAGGGCGGCGGCGATACGCCGGCGGTCGTCGAGCCGGCCCGCCACCTCGTCGGCATGGTCGGGCAGCGTCGTCTCGGCCTCCGCGGCGGCGTTCGCCGCCGCCCGGTAACGCCGGTTGCTGCGGTGGTGGCCACGGGCGATGTTGATCGCCACGCCCAGCAGCCACGGCCGCAGGCTGCCGCCCTCGGCGCTGACCCGGTCGCGCAGCCGCCACGCTTCCATGAAGGTCTCGGCCATCACGTCCTCCGCCGCGGACCAGTCGGCGGTGAGGCGGAAGGCGTGGTTGTAGACGGCGCGGGCGTAGCTGTCGTACAGCTCGGCGAACGCGCTCGGATCCCCGGCACGTATCCGGGTACGCATGTCAGTGCTCACCCTCATTAACTGTTGATCCGCGCACGCCGGGTTCCCGTGATCCGCGTCACACGGGATGGCGGAGGTGCCGGCCGGCCACCGGACGCCGGTCCGAGGGGTGGGCTCGGAGCAGGGACGGGAGGCGGGGGCTCAGCCGGACCTGGTCTTCCCACGCGTATCCGGCTTCCCGCGCGCATCCGCGATCTTGAGGGCCGCGGCGATCAGCGCCGCGGCGACGAGCACCGTCGAGAGCAGGCCGACGGCCCAGACCCAGGGGTACTCCACGTGGACCCAGCAGGGGTCGCCCCGGCCGTAGCACCCGGAGTCCCAGTCGCGCCGGTGCTTGGGGCGCTTGGCCGCGAACACGACCAGCGCACAAAAGGCACAGGCGGCAAGGCCGGGCAGGGAGGCGGCCACCCAGCCGAGCGAACGGAGGGGGCTCACCTTCCACTTCATCCGGGAGAGCGTCGCGATCACGGCGGCGAGCCCGAGCGGCAGCACGGCACCGATGACGGCCGCGAAGCCGTACCCGCCGCCGGGAGAGGCGGGGGCGGTGCGGCCCCAGAGCTCGGGTCCCCACTCATCCGCGGTCATGCCGAACGCGGCGGCCACCACCAGGAAGGCCAGCAGGATCAGGCAGCCCCAGCCGGCGTCACGCCAGGACGTCTTCTCCTTCGTCCGCTGCCACGCGGACGGCCGCTGCCGCACATGCTCGTAGCGCAGCGCCGCCCCCGTGGCCCTCCGCCGCTTCGGCTTCGCCGATCCGCTCACCGGACCCGCCCCCTCTTCCGTCCGTTCCCTCTGTTCCTTTCGGTCCTCTTCCTTGCCCGGCCCGTCCGGTCACATCGGTGTCGTCACCGTCATCGGCTCCCCGTCCCCGAGGTGCAGCAGGCCCTTGCCGGGGGCGACCGGTCCGCCGACCATGCTGCGGTTCGTACGGATGCCGATCAGCTCGCCCGCGGAGGAGTCCTGCGGAGAGAGCAGGATGCCGCGGCGGCCCTTCTTCATCTCGACCTGCCAGCCGGAGAACCCGCTGCACACGTCCTCCTCGTCACCGGCGATGACCAGTCCGAGACCGCGTTCGGCGCCGCGCTGCACGATCCGCTTGAAGACGGTCTCGGCGTCGCAGTCCTCCAGGACCTCGCCGTCGTCGACCAGGACCACGACCGGTTCCTCGGGCGTGGCCGAGTCGATGGCCTCGCGCAGCTCGTCGCTCTCGATGTCGTCCTCGTCGAAGACCTTCAACACGCCTTCCTGGCCGTCCAGTTCACGCAGCGGCGACGGGCGGGGCGCCGCGATGACCAGGCGTACGCCCTGGGCCAGATACGACCGCGCCATGTTCATCAGGGTCGTACTGCGGCCGGACTTGGCCGGGCCCGCGACGACGAAGGTCGGAACACCCCGGGAGAGGTCCGGGCCGAAGCCCATGACGTCGTCGCCGCCGATGCCCACCAGACTCCACAGCTTGGAGCGGGCGGCGTCCGCGTCGCGCATCTCCCACGCGTCGGCGAAGCCGATCCGGGTGGGCAGCACGTCGACCCTGAACGGGCGCCGCTCGCGCGGCAGTCCGTCGTCGCGGACCGCGGCCGCCTCGCCGATCGCCGTGAGGGCCGCGGCCTGGCCCTGACCGGTGGAGTCCTCCGTGAGCAGGGCGAACTGGGTCTCGGTGCCGTGCTCGTTGCGGTAGCCGCGGCCGGGCGGGATCTCCTCGGGGATCTTGCGCGCGTTGACGCCGATCAGCGAGAAGTCGGAGCGGTCGGCGAGCCGCAGGGCGTACTTGTCCTCGGTGAGCGAGCCGATCCGGGTGGAGAGGATCTGGCGGTCGCCCGTCATCACCAGGTGCACTCCGACGCTCGCGCCCTCCCGCATCATCGCGGTGAGCTGGTCGGTCAGATCGCCGTGGTCGTACTCGCCGAGCGTCGGCAGCCAGCCCTCCCACCGGTCGAGCAGCACCACGATGTGCGGGAGCCGCTCGCCTTCCGGTTCCGCGGCCCGCTGCTCGCCGATGTCCGCGAAGCCCTTGTCCGCCAACAGGTCCTGCCTGCGGGTCAGTTCACCCTTGAGGCGGGCGATGAGGCGGACCACGCGCTCGGTCTGGTTGCGGCCGACGACGGCGCCGCAGTGCGGCAGCCGGGTCAGCGCGTTGAGCGCGCCGTTGCCGCAGTCGATGCCGTACAGATGGACGTCGGCCGCCGAGTGGGTGCGGGCCAGCGAACCCGCGATCGTCCGCAGGATCTGCGAACGTCCGCTGCGGGGCGCGCCGCCGATGAGCAGATGCCCGAAGGAGGCGAAGTCCACCACGACCGGGCGGCGGGCCTGGTCGGCCGGCAGGTCCTCGACGCCGTACGGGGCGGGCGGCAGCTTGCCGGGACCGCCCGCGAACGCGGGCACGGTGATCTCGTCGAGGAGCAGCGTCTCGGAGAGGGCGGGCAGCCAGGGGCTGTGCTGGGGCGGGATGCCGAGGGAACGGTTGGCCTCGCGCACGGCGTCGACCAGCACCTTGAGGTCGGTGATCTCCTCCTCCTCGCGCTGTTCGGCCTTCGGCTTGACCAGCGCGGCCCGCCCGAGGTCCGTCCAGCCGAGCGGTCCGGCCCAGGGCGCGAGCGCCGCCGGGTCGGCGGCACCGGGCCGGCGGCCACCGACGCGTCCCGACTGGAACGGTACGAGCGAGGCGTGCCCGAGCCGGACGTAGGCGCGGCCCGGAGTGCTCTTGGAGATGTGTCCGGCCTCCGGGGAGTCGATGACGTCGCTCGACTCGCCGCCGTCGGTCACGCGCAGCGCTATCCGGAGGTTGGTGTTGGCCCGGATCTCGGGGGAGACGACACCGCTCGGCCGCTGGGTGGCCAGCAGCAGGTGGATGCCGAGCGAACGGCCCCGCTGGGCGATGTTGACCAGTCCCGTCACGAAGTCGGGCAGGTCGCGGACCATGGAGGCGAACTCGTCGATGACGATGAGGAGCCGTGGCACGGGCGCGTGCGAGGGATCACGGCGTACGAGATCCTGGTAGTCCTCGATGTCCTTGGCGTCGGCGGCGGCGAGGATGTGCTCGCGCCGCTTGAGCTCCGCGCCGAGCGATTCCAGCGCGCGCTCGACGAGATGGGCGTCGAGGTCGGTCACCATGCCGACCGTGTGCGGGAGTTTGACGCAGTCCTTGAACGCCGAGCCGCCCTTGTAGTCGACGAGGACGAAGGTCATGTTCTCGGGGGTGTTGGCCACGGCCAGCGACGCCACGATGGTCTGGAGCAGCTCCGACTTTCCGGAACCCGTCGTACCGGCGATCAGACCGTGCGGGCCGTCGCGCCGCATGTCGATGCCGAACGGACCGTCGTACGACTCCCCGATGACCGCCGTCGTCGACTGCCCGCCCATCCGCCAGCGCGCGCTGATCGCGTCCCCGGTCGGCGGCTCCAGCTGAAGCACGTCGAGCAGCCGGCTGGCACCGGGGAGGGCCGAGTCCTCGGTCTCGCCGCTGATGTCGCGCAGCGCGGACAGGGCGCGCGCGAGCCGGGAGCACCAGGCCGCCGACACGAAGTCGGGCCGTACGTCCCGCACCCGCGCGACGCCCGTCTGCTGCACCCGCAGACGCAGTTCGAGCGCTTTGGACGTCCCGGAGGCGGAGCCGTCGGTCTCGGTGGCGTGCCAGGCGTGGAAGGAGGGGAAGCCGCCGGGGGCGGCCGGCGCGGTCCGGACGGGCGCCTGCGCGCCCGCGTGCTCCTCGGGCTTCGGCTCCGCGATGACGATGGCCTGGCACTCGCCGGGCAGGAACCGCTCCTCGGCGTCCAGACAGATCGCGTACATGGCCATGGCCGGGCCCTCGCGCAGCAGCCGCACCACACCGGGCATGGACCGCAGCCGCCTGGATCCGTCCCAGACGACGACGATGTCCGGATCGCTGAACGAGGCCTTGTTGCCGTTCTGCCTGGCGGCCTTCTGGCGGGCGTCGAGGAGCTGGGTGAGCTCACCGATGCGGGCGCCGACGGTCTCGGCGTCCGTGCCGATGAGGACGTTGGCGTCCTGGGCACCGGCGGGCCTGCTGTGCGGGAGCCAGCGCACCCAGTCCCAGCTGTCCTGGCCGCTGTTCTCCGTCAGGACGTAGAACTGGACGTCCAGCGGGCTGTGCAGGACCGCGGTCTGCGCGACGGCCCAACGGCCCAGCGCCTGGGCCGAGTCACCGGGTCCGGCGATGCCGACGACACCGCGCTCGGCGAGCGGCAGGGCGACCGGCGCGTCCTCGATGTTCCAGGTGACCTGGCGCTTGTGGTCGTCCTGCTCGGGGTCGTCGAGCACGACGTCGGACGGCATCCGTCCGGTGCCGACGCGCAGCAGCAGATGGTCCGCGTCGGTGCGCCGCCGTTCCCACAGCCGGGTGCGCGGTCCGGTGCCCAGCGACAGCACGGTCGCCGGATCGGGGATCGCCTGGCGCCGGTCGAGGCGCTCGGCGAGCAGGGCCTCCTGGGCGTCCTTCTCGATCCGCGCCTTGTGCTCGTTGTACTCCTTCACCTGCTTGGCATGGGACTTGCGCCCCTGCTTCTTGTCCATCAAGTAGTTGCCCAGCATGATCAGCGGGCTCATCAGAGCCATGATCATGTAGTACCAGCGACCGAAGACCAGCACCATGACAACCGCAGTGACCAGCGGCGTCAGCGCCATCAGCCAGGGCAGCGGCCGGGCCTCGTAGTCCCGTACCGGGCTCGGCAGCCGGAACTTCGTCTCGCGCTCCGGAGGATGCAGCCGCGGCGGCCGGTTGTAGTCGAGTGCGGCGCCGTCCTCCGACCACTTGAGGGCCGCGTCGGGCTGCGTGTAACGGTCGAGCTGGAGAAGGGTGTTGCCGACCGCGACCTGGCTGCCGAGGGGCCAGCCGTCGTCCTCGCGCTCCTCGAAGGGTTCGCCGTCGAGGGTGACACCCTCCCTCTCCCCGTGCACGGTGACGCCGCAGGTTCCGTCCGTTGCAACTGACAACGTCAGCGCCCTTTGCGGAAGTTCGGGATCGTCGATCCGGACGGACGAGGCCGCCCCGGCACCGATGTCGTACCGGCCGATCCCGAGCCGGTGCACGGCACCGGCCGACGGGCCGCCGGCCACCCGCAGTTCGACCAGTCCGGTCGGCTCGCCGGGCAGACATCCCGCGGGGTCGTGCAGGCTCACGACGGCGCCCTCGCGCAGCGGCGAGGTGGCGATGGTCGCGGCGGGATCGACGGGATACCCGTCGACGTACGCGACCGGCGCGCCGCCGCCCGCGGCCCCCTGATGATGTCCGAGGGGGATGATCTGCGCACCGCCGCCGTAACCGACGTGCTCCGCAAGCTCTTTGGCGATGTCCCCCACCGAGGACTCGGGATCCGCGTCGAGAACCACGTCGGCGGTGGCCCCGCCGAGCGGGTCGACGACGGTCAGAGTCAGCCGCACGCTCGTCCTCCCCCAGACACCGAGGGCCGCTTCCGGAACGCGGGCCACAGTGCTCTCGACCATAGCCGCTCCCCCCTTCCCGCAGGCAACGGCCCGTGTGAGGGAACCACGAAGGCCCGGGACGGGAACGGTCCTTGGTGCGGGCTCGTGACAGAACCGGGGTGTGCTCCTGCAAGCGCCGTAAGTAAGCTGCTTGCTCGATGCGGACGATCGCACCATCCGTATCAGGAGCCACGGGGGTTGGCCCTGCGGCGAGTTGAAGCATGGAGGACGCCACATGGCCGGCGGCAAAGACGCGGACATCACTTACGAGAAGATGCGGCACGCTGCTAAGCGACTCGGCCACGAGAAGGAGAAGATGGAGGACAAGCTCCACGGCCTCGACAGCTACATCGACGGCCTCGTCGCGGACGGTTACACCACGTCCAAGGGCTCCCAGGCCTTCGACGACTCCTTCAAGGAGTTCACCAAGGGCATGAAGGACACCCTTGAGGGCCTCAAGGGCATGGCCAAGTTCCTGGAGGACGCGGCGAAGGCGTACGAGGATCTGGACGATCAGCTGGCCAAGGGTGTCAAGGGCTAGTACCTGCGGCGCCGACAGGTTGTGCCAGGCGTGACGGCCCGAGTGGCCGTCACGCCCTTCTCGCTTCCGTGGAAAAGCATCCGGAGGGATCAATGTCGGACCAGACCGCCGACATCACTCGAATCAAGGAGAGCGCACGTTCACTCTCGAAGATTCATGGTGAGTTCAGCCAGAACGCGAACCCCGCCGATGGGCTCGGGGTCGGCACGCTGGGCGAGCAGAGCCTCGTTGACGTGTTCGACGATTTCGGTGACAACTGGAAGATCCATCGTGAGCGCTTGACAGACGAGCTGAAGAAACTTTCCGGGATTCTCTCCGCGGCGGCCAAGGCCTACGAGGACATCGATCACCAACTCGCCGAAGCACTTCGTTCTACTGACAAGAAGGACACCGGCAGCAAGGGGGCCAAGAAGTGACGCGCCCCCGGGCCGACGAGTGGCAAGTGATCGGAGAGGCGTCGGACCCGATTCCCGGGGATCCGGATGAGATCGCCGGACTCGGCCGTGACCTTCGCCGGACTGCGGAAGCCATCCAGAAGCAGGCGAAAGAGATCAAAGCGCTCTCCTCCGTCGAATCCTGGAAGAGCAAGGCCGCTGAGGAGTTCCGCAAAGAGGCCGAGGAAGCCGAGGGAAAGCTCCGAAAGGCTTTCAAGCGCTATGACGCGGCTGCCGACGCTTTGGGCGAGAAGGTCGTCGAGGGCGGCCCCTCCAAGGAGTACGCCTCTGAGCTGCATCGTGCGCAGACCATGGCCGACAAGGCACTTCGTGACGCTCGGGACGCGCATGACGAGCGCGAGTCGAGCAACGGCGCGATCGGCAAGCTGCCCAAGGACACGGCCGACGACGACCCGGACCGGAAGAAGCTGGAGAAGCGCCAACAGGCGGCAACTTCGGCAATGGAGCAAGCGAAGAAGGACCTCGACGCGGCCAAGGACATCCGCGATGCGGCGGCCAAGCGTGCGAGGGATGCCATTCGCAGCGCCATCGACCACGATGGCCTGAAGGACGGCACCTGGGACAAGTTCAAGGACTGGGTGCACGACAACGCCGGGTGGATCACAGAGTTCCTCAATTGGGCCGGCTGGATCGCGACGATCTGCGGAACACTCTCCTTGATGGTGGGATGGATCCCCGTCATCGGGCAGGCGTTGGCCGGAATCCTGGGGTCCATCGCGCTGTTGGCCACGATCGTCTCCCTGCTTGGGCATGTCCTGCTTGCGCTTGCCGGCGAGGGCAGTTGGTTCGATGTCGCACTGGACGTCGTGGGAATCGCCACGATGGGTATCGGTCGCGGTGCCATGGCCGGCGCCAAGGGTGCAATGCAGGGCGCCAAGGGAATGGCTCGCTCGGCCGCCTTCCGGCGCGCCATGGAGAACGTCGTGGCGAAGCGGGGAAGTGCTGCCTTCAAACGGGCAGAGCAGGCGGCGTGGAAGCAGGCCAACCGTTTGAGCGGCGGCGCTCTGCGCGGGAAGAAGGGCGCTGAAGCGGTGGCCGGTGCCCCCAAGGGATGGTTTCCCGGTGCGGGCCGCGCGGGTGAGGCATTCAACCCCCGTGCCATCGGCAGGGAGATGTGGGAGGGCTTCAAGGGCGTCAAGGACCTTGGCCCTCGTAACCTGAGATCGCTGGGCCAGGGGAGTACCTGGGAGGGTGCCGCCTTCAAAGTCGGTGACAGCGGCCTCGGGGACCTGGCCCGGGAGATCGACAACATCGCTCCGGAGATCCGCAATGTGAACGAGGTCAAGGCGGCGATGGACGTGTTCAAGACCCAGACGCACATCTGGCAGGGTACGACTGCTGTGGCGACGTTCATCGACGCCGCTGACAAGGGAAAGCTGACCGCCCCGATCGGACACGCCCTCGGTACCGACGCGCTGGACGACGGGCTGTGGTCGGCCACGGGAATCAAGGACGCTTGGACGACGAGCAATGGCTGATCGACCGGATTCGGGAACAGTCCTTCCGGACACTCATTTGCGACCCCGGGGGGCGAACCCGCATGCCCTTGACGTGGTACGCCACGCGCGTCTCTACCGGCGCGGAGACGAACTGATCCTCCGCGATCGTCGACTACGCGAGCGCCGGTACGCCATCGGTGAGGGCGGAATCACCCGTGCAGTCTTCCTTCCGCCGGCCGACTCCGAAACGGCGGTGAGGACTCCCTCGGCCGACCGATGGGGTGTGGTCGACTTCCAAGGCGCTGACGAGAGGACGATCCTCCGGATTCCACTCGCAGAGTGGCTTCCGGAAGCGGGCCTGATCGGAGTGCTCGACATAGGGCCGTCACAATGCCTCGACCGGTCCGGATTGCGTCGGCTCGTGGGTGATCTGGGTATCTCCTTGGAGGAGGGCCCGAAGACGGGTGCGCACCGGAACGACCAGACGTCCGGTGTACGGCCCGACCGCGCCGTTCATCACGAGCTTCCCGCCTGGCATAACTGGGCGAGAGGAATCGGCATGCTCGTCTGGTTCGTGTTCTTCCTGGTCTTCGCCGTGACGGACAACGCGAGCGAGTGGACGTTCGCAGTCGCAGCGGGCGGATTGTTCGTCGTGCCGGGCTCCGACGTTGTCGTACGCCTTCTGCAGCGATCACGTGACCGTCAGGACACATCGCTCACAGGTGCGACCGTTGTGGTGCCATCTCCGGTGGAGGGCTCAGGAGCCACTCGCCGCTTCCATGACACGGCCGCCGTGCGGATCCTGCCGAAGGACATCGTCCTGACCGACACGCTGGGAGGGGAGCGATGGATCGCGAGGGGAGGAGCATCGGGAGTGACCAGCCTTGTGCGCCTGACGGATCCGAAGTCCGGTGCTGTCCTCGGTGTCGAGTTCAGGGACGGTACGGACGCGGTGCGGGTGCTCCTTGTCTGGCGATGGTGGTTCGCCGGTCCGCGGGGGCGGGAGAACTGGGCGGAACTCGTCAACACGCTCGGAGTGCCGGTCTCCGACGAGAACGTCAGGGCAGTCAAGGACCCCGATTCATGGTGGCAGAACCATGAACTGGCCGCTGACGCTCGAATGATGTCGCCGATCGATGCGAAGGAGGCCCGCTCGCGGACGAGGTGGAACGCCTCTGCCGGTCGAGGCGCCGAGCCGCTCATCGTCTCTCTCTTCGCTCTGCTTCTGTTGCCTCAACTCATTTCGGATCACTGGCCCGCACGAGTGGCCGGGGCTCTGGCGGGGCTGACCATCGTGATCGCACTCTCGCAGGTAATCGCCCAGCAGTTGGCCAGCCGGCTCCAATTCGATCGCCCTGTCACTCCGGAGTCGCCGTGACTGTCCCCGCCGGAATGGACCGAACGCAACCGCCGCCGTCCGACTATCAGCTGTTGCTGCCCGACGGGTGGTTCCGGATCGATCTCGAACCTGAGAGACGACGACAGGCTGTCGACGCCCTGGTGAACCGGCAGTTCAACGGCGTCGACAACGAACCACGCCTGCGTCGCCTTTTGCGACAGGAGCTGGTTGAGCGTGCCACCAATGCGTTCGATCAAGGAGGCCTCGAGCTCTACATCAGTCTCCAGCGGGCGGGCGCCCTCACCATTCCCGCCTCTTTGCTGGTCACCCTGATTCCTCCCATGAGGCCGGGAGGACAGTCGCCGTCACTACGGGAGCTGGCCGACGAGCTCGGGGCCGAAGGAGGCAGAGGACGCACAGTCTCGATGGTCGAACTTGCCGCGGGCACGGCGATGAAGGTCCGCATCGATCCAGATGCCACAGACGTGAAGGAACCGGTCCTCACCACATCGGGTGAGAAGGAGATCGACGCCCTTCCCTCGGTGACAGTGGACTACCAACTGGGCGTACCGCGAAGTGACATGAATCTGCTGCTGACGTTCTCCACGCCCCTGGTTCAGATTGCCGACGCGATGGTCGAGCTCTTTGATGCGGTCGCCGGATCGCTCAGGTGGAAGGACGAGTGAGATGATCTCCATTCCGACGCTCACCTACGGAATCACCTGTCCTCGGGACTGGATTCCCCTTCCCGTCACGCCGCGGGAAGAACTCAAGGGCAGTTGGGCAGAGCAGGCGGCCGAGGACATTGTCGAGCGAAGTGTGGCGGCGGGATACGACATCGACCCGGAGGCTGTGCAGGCTGACCTGTGCGCCCGAGCCGAGGACAGCCGCAGCCGCGCCCCGTTCTACGCATTCGCCTTCTATCCCGACGGTTTCGACGCGGCGCTGGGGATCTTGGAAGTCGATCTCATTCACCCCGACGATTCCGTACCCCTCATAACCTTGGACTGGCTGACCGAGACCTTCAGCACCGACGACTTCGGGCCGCCCCAGGTCACGCGAACCGATGTCCCCGCAGGACCAGCCGTACGAATCCGACAAGACTTCGCCGCAGGCGGAGCTCCGTCAGATGGACCGGGACTCCTGTTGGAGACCCTCACGTATGGAATTGTGCCGACCGGCACCGAGAGCGCGGTGGTCCTTCTCATGTCCTGGACCATGCCGGGTATCGCCGACGCGATGGAGGAGGCAGCGGGCAGCATCGTGCAGACGCTGACGGTGGAACGCTGAGCCAGGGCCGGCGCCGGGTGACGTCCCCGGTCGAGTGGGCCCACCAAGACCAACTCGAGTCGTCCGGAGACCCCTGGTGACGTTGGCGCGGGTGTGCCGATGACGACCATGGAGAGCGTTTCCTCAGCCCGCCCATCGGCTTCGGGTGCGTCCGCATCAGACCGTCTGGCTCGCGTCCGGGCATTTCACCGGTTGACGGACTGGATCTCCTGGACGGCGACGTCCTGGGTCGTTCCGAAGGTGCCGTCGGGGAGCCTCGTCGGCCCCGGGTTGCCCGTGCCGGTCCAGGTGATCTCCCATGTGACCGTTGCCTTGAGGGCGAATGTGCCGTTGCCCGAGGAGCGCAAGTACTTGAGTCCGCAGGGCGGGGTTCGGCCGGACTTGCCCGTGGCGTACGGCTCGCCGATCGAGCCGTCGCCGTTGATCGCGCACTCGCCGGAGGCCGGGTAGGTCTCCGCGTCCATCGTGCCCGGTTCGAGCTTGAGGGCTACTGGCTTGGCTGTTGTGGTGGCCCGGATGTCGAGACCGCCCACGTCGATCTGCGCGGTCACGTCGACGGGCTTGAACCTGGCCTTGTCCAGCCAGGCCCACGTCCGCAGGTTCACCTTGGTGACGTTCTCGGGAGCCAGGGTGACCTCTGTCTCCGGGAGCTGCAGCCTGTTGTACGCCAGTTCGGCAAGGATCCTCGGGGTGATGGCGTTGGGGACATGGAGGGTGTCCCCGTTCACGACCCAGAAGGGCGCCTCGTTGCAGAGTTGCGCCGCGGGCTCCATCCAGCGGTCGGGATCCTGGACCGCGACCCACCATGTGCCCTCGTCGGCCTTGTCGAGGTTGTAGTCCTTGTACTTGCCGTCCTTGTACATCTCCCGGAACTGCCCCACGGCCGCCTTCGCGTAGTTGTGCTGCCCCGGGTAGTTGACGGTCTCCGTGTACATGTCCTCAACGTACTTCTGGAAGTCCTTGGCCGTACGTGGCTCGTACCAGCAGGCGGGAGGGGTCCAGTTCCCGATGGCAGTGACGTTGCCCTTGCTGCCGCCACCGCCCTTGGAACTGCCGCTGTAGCGGACCATGGAGACGATGTCGGTCCCTGACTGGCTGCCGCGCTCCTCAGTCTTCCCGCCGTTCGACTGGCCTCCGGGGCCCCACCCGGCCATCGCCGTGCCGGGCATCAGGGCGCAGACGCCGGCTACGGCACCTACGACCAGCCACCTGTTGTGCTGCCTCTTCACGGCGTGCATGTCTTGTTCCCCCGGTCCGAAACGAGTTTGGTGGTCTGCCAGATCCCCTTGCCGTTCTTCTCCAGGCGCGTGCTGTAGAGCACGTACGAGTCGTCGTTCGCCGGTGTCTTGTCGACCTTCTTCGTCTTGCGGTTCTTGTTGAACGCCTTGCTCTCGTCGGAGCAGTAGGAAAGACCCGCCGACTGCTTGTCGAACACGTCGAGCTTGGGCGAGTAGTAGCGGACCGCGCCGGTGAACGTGGAGCCGGAGTCGACGATGGTCTTCACCCAGTCCTGGCTGCCGGGCAGGGCGGAGCCGGCCTGGTAGAAGGAGAGGGCCTCGGAATCGGGGTCCCCCTCGACGACGGCGTAGGTGACGGCAGTCTGGGCGTGCCCAGCGTCCGCCATGATGGCGTCCTTGGTCGCGTCGCCGGTCTTCCAGCCCTGGAACGTCTCCTTGATGTCGCCCGGCAGCGTCAAGTCGGGACGTGTGATGCTGTCCGA
Source organism: Streptomyces sp. NBC_00659 (assembly GCF_036226925.1). NCBI lineage: Bacteria > Bacillati > Actinomycetota > Actinomycetes > Kitasatosporales > Streptomycetaceae > Streptomyces > Streptomyces sp. NBC_00659. The sequence goes on from NZ_CP109031.1 coordinate 5,531,376, forward strand.
CGCGCTCGCACTGGGCGAAGCCGAACCCGTCCCTCCCTGGTCCGCGCCCGCGATCTTGTCGTTCCCCTTCGAGCTGTCACCGCCGCCACAGGCCGTCAGCAGCAGGGCTGTTGTCGCGGCGAGCGCGGTAGCAACGGGCAAAGAGCGGCGGTTCACAGTGGACTCCCCGTGGGACATCGGTTGAGCGAAGTCGGTCAAGGACAACGACGGTATCCGTGGGGCTCTTGGTTTCGCCAGGAGTGACTTCCCTGAGAGCATGGATGTTCAGGGAGAAAAGTGGATCAAAGAAGTCCCATCTTCGCTTCGAGCGTGCCGCCGATCACGGCAACGGGCCGCTCTCCTGCGTCCGTTCGCCGCGAGGGGCCACAGGCCGCGGACAGCCTCCGTACGGACCACGACTGTGCGTCTTCGCGCGAGCTACGTCATAGCCGTCCTGGAATTCCCCAGGGGCCTTGGCGAAGGCGATGGTGATACGGACAAGACGCCGGTGATCGCGAGCGCTCCGACCGTGACGGCTGTGCGGCGTCTGGTCACCGCACGCACGTCTTGCTCCCCCGTACGGACGTGCCGTCGGAGGTCTGCCACACGCCTTGAGCGGTCTTCTCCAGACGCGTGTTGTACAGAACGTAGGCGTCGTTTCCAGCGGGTGTCCTGTCGACCTTCTTGGTCTTCCGGTCCTTGTTGTACGCCTTGGTCTCATCGGCGCAGTACGAGACACCGGCGGACTTGCTGTCGAAGATCTCGACCTTGGGGCGGTAGTAGCGCGTGGTTCCCGTGTACGTGATTCCCGTGTCAAGCCACTTCTGGACCCACTTGGCGGAGGACGTCAACGCCTTGCCCTTGTAGTAGAAGGCCAATCCAGGGGTGTCCGGGGTGCCCTTGAGGACGGCGTCGTTCGTGGCCGTCTGCGCACGTCCCGCGTCCGCCAGTACGGCGTCCTTCGTCGCGTCCCCCGTCTTCCATCCCTCGAACTCGTCCTTCACGTCGCCCGGGAGGGTGATGTCCGGCCGGTCGGCGTTGTCCGAAGCGCTCACGCTGGGGGATGCCGAACCCGTGCTTCCCCGGTCCGCGCCCGCGATCTTGTCGTTTGTCTTCGGGCTGTCGCCCCCGCTGCCACAGGCCGTCAGCAGCAGGGCTGTTGTCGCGGCGAAAGAGATGGCAACGGGCAAAATGCGGCGCTTCACGGTGGACTCCCCACGGGGCATCGGTTGGGTGAACTCGATCAAGGGCAATGGCGGTATCGGCGTGGTGCATGTCGAGAGTGGGCTCGGGTCGGTCGACTGGGCGTTCGACCGAGGCGGTGCGTCTTTGCGAGTTACCTCGCAGGGGTGGTTCCGGGCGTTTCACCGGTTGGCGGACTGGATCTCCTGGACGGTGATGTCCTGGGTCGTTCCGAAGGTCCCGTCGGGGAGGTCGCCGCCGACTCCGCCGGTGCCTGTCCAGGCGACGTTCCAGGTGATGGTGGCTCGGAGTTTGAACGTGCCGTCGCCGGATGGGCGCAGGTATTTGATGCCGCACGGCGGTGTCTCGCCGGCCTTGCCCTTGGCGTACGGGGTGCCGATCGAGTGGTCGTCGTTCAGTCGGCATTCTCCGGAGGCCGGGTAGGTCTCGGCGTTCCTCACCGGAGGAACGTCCCCGTTCAGGACCCAGAACGGCAGCTCACCACAGTGAAGGCAGCGGGATCGTCCAAACGGTTCGGGTTCTGGACGGATACCCACCAGTTGCCCTCGTCGGCCTCGTCGAGGTTGTAGTCCTTGTACTTGCCGTCCTTGTAGATGTCCCGGAACCGGCCCGTCGCCGACTTGGCGTAGTCGGGCTGCTGGGGGTCGTTGACGACTTCGTCGTATTCGCCTTCGACCTTCTTCTTGAACTCGGCTGCCGAGACGGACTCGTACCAGCGGGCCGGCGGCGTCCAGTTCCCCACGGGCGTGACGTTGCCGGAAGACTTGCCACCACTCCCACGGGCGCTGCCGGAGTACGTGATCCGCGACTCCAGCGTGTGGCCGGAGCGCTTTGCGGACGTGTTGACGCTGGTGTCGGAACTGCCGGTGCCGTGATCGGCGAAAGCCGGGCTGGGCAACAGCACACAGGTCGTCGCAAGGGCGCCGACGGTGAGCACCCGGCCCTTGGGCCTCAGCTCGTGCACTTGCCGCTGCCCCTTTCGGAGACGAGTTGCGTCGTCTGCCAGACGCCGTTGCCGGCCTTCTTCAAGTGAGTGTTGTAGTAGACGTACGAGTTCTTGGTCACCGGGGTTCTGTCGACCTTCTTCGTCTTCACGTCCTTGTTGAACGCCTTGCTCTCGTCCGTGCAGAACGTGACCCCCGCGGATGTCGTTCCGTAGAGCGTCACACTGGGACGGAAGTACCGAACGGTGCCGGTGTACGTGATTCCGGCGTCCACGAAGGACTTGACCCACTGAGCGCCGCCGACGAGGGCGTCACCCTGCCGGTAGAAGGCGAGGGCCGATTCGTCGGGATTCCCCTTGATGATGGCGTAGTTGGTGGCCGTCTGCGCACGTCCCGCGTCCGCCAGTACGGCGTCCTTCGTCGCGTCCCCCGTCTCCCATCCCTCGAACTCGTCCTTCACGTCGCCCGGGAGGGTGATGTCCGGCCGGTCGGCGTTGTCCGAAGCGCTCACGCTGGGGGATGCCGAACCCGTGCTTCCCCGGTCCGCGCCCGCGATCTTGTCGTTCGCCTTCGGGCCGTCATCACCGCCGCCACACGCCGTCAGCAGCAAGGCTGTTGTCGCGGCGAACGCGGCAGCAACGGGCAAAGAGCGGCGCTTCACAGTGGACTCCCCGTGGGACATGGGTCGATCGAAGTCGGTCAAGGGCAATGACGGTATCCGTGGGGTACTTGGTTTCGCCAGGTCGAAACTGTGCTGTGGATGGGGTCATAAAGGGATACTCCGGTCCGAACCGGAGCCCTGTCGCCGGCCGATCGTGTTCCGGGACACATCCGCCCCTGCGGTGACGGCCTCGATTCCATACCGTGCCCCCACATTTGCGTTCGGCACCTTCACGCCGTCCCGCGAGAGGGGTCACGGCCCGGGGTCGTGGGTTGCGTCGAGTCCGCGCCGCCCCTACCTCGTAGGCTGAGCCGAGTCGAACAGGTCGAACGGACAGGGCCGGTTCGCGCAGAAGGACGACCACGAACCCAAGGGACGCGCCATGGACCGCTACATCGAAACGCTCACCGTCGAGCGCGGCGGATTCCGTATCAAGGTGCCGGAGTCCTGGTGGGAGTTCGACGTACGGCCGGAGTCGCGGGACGACTCGATCCGGCGGATGGTGAGCGAACGGGTCGAGGGGCGCCCGGAGTTGGCGCCGTATCGCGACACCTACGTCGGCTTTCTGCGCAAAGCCGCCGCCGACGCCTGGAAGTCCGGTGCCCTGTACTGCGGCTGCATGGCCGAGTCCTTCGGCGGTGACACCCCGATCACCGGCTCGGTCACCGTCTCGATCGTCGGCGGTCGCTCGCGGACAGGCGAGCCCCTCTCCACCGACCCGGGGGCCATCGCGGGCCAACTCGCCGTGCGGGAGGCGAAGAAGGAGGGTGACGCCTGGCGCAAGGTGACCACCGTCGAGATACCCGGCGTCGGGCCCGCCGCGAGGACGTACGGCATCGAGGACATCGCCGTCCCCGACGACAGCCTCCAGCGCACGATCCGCGCCGTGCTCATGCAGACGTTCATTCCCGTGCCCGGCCAGGAGGGCAAGGTCGCCCTGGTCGCCGGCAGCAGCCAGGTTCTCGACCTCGCCGGCTCCTTCTTCGACATCTTCGACGCCGTCACCTCGACCTTCCGCTTCGCGGACCGGTAGACCCACGGCGGCTTCCATTTCTCACCTTGAGTGGTCCCACCGACCGCAGTCCGGACGGGACCGTAAATGACCGACAGCACCTCACGCCCCTCGCCGTCTACCGCCTGCTTCCGAGCATGGGTGAGTTCCGGACACTGCTCCTCGGCGGTTCCCTCAGAAGACTCATCCGCTGGCAGATCACCGGGTCCGTGACGGATCTGCCGTCCTTGTTCAGCGGTTCCTGGGACGGCAACCCCGGCCGGCGCAAGGGCGAGTTCCCGAGTGGCTGTCCGGGTGCTCCGATCCTGAGCCGACGCGTCGCGGACCTGCTCGCCGCGGACCTGTCGGAATCGGGACCCTTCGTGCCGGTCGTCATCGAAGCGGCGGATCCAGCCTTCCCCGCTGACGCCGACGGTTCGGACGACTACGTCCTCCACCTCGTGGAGCAGGTCGTCGACTGCCTGGACACACGCCGGTCGTCCAAGCCGAAGAAGACCACCGGCGAGGTCACCAAGGCCGTCTTCCGCGCGGAGGCCCTGCCCGTGGGGCTCGCCGCGTTCCGGGTCCCCGAGTTTCGCGGCGGCGTCTACTGGAACGGCTGGGCCGTCGACCGCCTGACCGAACTGCTCGGGGACGACATCGAGGCCCGCCTGGTCTGGTCCGAGGACCCGTCCGCCACTCCCCATCCGGCCCCATGGGGGTTCTGAGCCCGGCCGCGGCCGGCGATCAGGGGGTGGTGTGTTGACGTCCTTCATGAACTCGAAGCCCCTGGCCGTGTACCGCCTGATGCCGAGTGCGCGGAATCTGCGCACGCTTCGTCCGGACGACTCGCTCATCGACCTCAAACGCTGGCAGTTCCAGGGCGATCGGGTCCCGCGGCCCACCGCGTTCGCCGCGGCGTGGACGGGTGACCCGAAGGCCCGCGAGGCCGAGTTCGCGTCCGACTACCCGGGCGCCCCGATCCTCGGCGGCCGGCTCGCGGACCGCCTGCGGGACGACCTGGAGAAGTCGGGTCCGCTGCTTCCGGTCCGCGTCGAAGAGCCGTCCGCGGACACGTACTTCCTCCACCTCGTGGACCGGATCGTCGACTGTGTGGACACCCGCGCGTCCTCGCAGCCGAAGAAGGCCACCGGCGAGATGCAGAAGACCGTCTTCCGCCCGGACGCGCTCCCGCTCGCCCTGCTTTCCTTCCGCGTGCCGCAGTTCCCCGTCGGGGTCCAGTGGAACGGCTGGGCCGTCGACCGCCTGACCGAACTGCTCGGGGACGACATCGAGGCCCGCCTGGTCTGGTCCGAGGACCCGGCCGTCAGGCCTCATCCCAGTCCCTGGGGGTTTTGAGTCCGCTCCTGGGGCCGGACCTTCTCCCGCCCTGTCCGTGAGCACCTCGTGCAGGCATCGTGCACGGTCCGTGACGGAAGTCCCGGACCGCGGCGGTGATTCGCTGGCGCACAGGTGGCGGACAGGCGGACTGCCGGGCTCAACACGGAACCGGACGGCTGCCGTTGCGCGTCGATAACGTCGAGTCGGGTGCGCTTCAGGGGCCTTGGGGCTCCTTGAGGGGCTTATGCGCGGCTGATACGGTGCCATGGCTTGACACTCGCTCCAGCGCTGGCTATCCGGCCAGGTCGCACGGTACGTCCCGTAAAGGGGCTCGGGGGTGAAGTGTCCTACTTGGCGATTGAATTGACAGACATTTTCTTGGGTGTACGGGGAGCGGTCGCGTGAGGATCCAAGAGCGTACGGGGGCGGGCAACAACCGTTCCGCCACGTCGGCTCACCCGGTGATGGGCGAGCGTCTCCCCACCCCGCCTCGCGAGCGCAAACCCGCGTTGGCCGCCCTCGCGGTGCTCCTCGTCCTCGTCGGCGCGCTCGGCGCCACCATGCTGGTGCTGCGTGCCGGTGACCGGGTCGAGGTCGTGAAGGTGACGAGCGACGTCCAGGCCGGCGAGTCCGTGAGTGGTCACGTGACCTCCGTACTGGTCGCGGACGATCCCTCCATCAACTACGTCCCGTGGGAGCAGGTCGGACAGCTCAAGAAGCTCAAGGCCAAGTCCCCGATCTACAAGGGGACCGTGGTCATCGGCGACATGTTCGCCGCAGGCTCCGCGCTTCCCGACGGCAAGGCCTCCGTGGGCGTCTCCCTCAAGGAGGGCCAGTACCCCGCGGGCATCAAGTCCGGTGACACGGTGGCCGTCTACCGCGTCGGCGACACCGGAACCAGCGGCAGCCGCTCGTCGGGTTCGTCCAACTCCTCCGGTTCCGGCTCGTCGAGCGCGGACGCCGCGCCCATCGTCGAGCAGGCGAAGGTCATTTCGGTCAAGAACGACACGGACAGCACGATCAGCAGCACCAACCTGCCTGTCACCCTGATGGTGGACAACGGCCAGGCGGCCTCCGTCACCGCCGCGGCCTCGGCGGGTCAGGTCGCCCTCGTCATCGTTCCCGGCAACTAGAGGCGAGTGAGTAGACAGACATGGCGCTCATCGTCCTCGCCGCAGACAAGGGTTCCCCCGGAGTCACCACCGCGGCGGTGGCACTCTCCGCGGTCTGGCCCCGCAGGGTCCTGCTCGCCGAGACAGACCCCGCCGGCGGCGACCTCGTGTACCGGAGCGCGGCGGCCCACGGCGGCCCGCTGAACCCGAACACCGGCCTGCTGTCGATCGCGGCGACCGCCCGGCGCGGCCTCGTCCCCGACCAGCTGTGGGACCACGTCCAGCCGCTGAGCGGCGGACTCGACGTCCTCGTCGGACTCGGGATCGCCGAACAGGCCGCCGGTCTCGCCGGCCTCTGGCCCACCCTGGGCCGGGCGTTCGCGCAGCTCGCCGACTCCCCGAACGCGCCCGCCGACGTCATCGCCGACTGCGGCCGGATCAGCGGGGACACCCCGGCGGCCGAACTGTTCCCGCACGCCGCCCTGGTGCTCCTGGTCTCCCGCACCGAGCCCGAGGCCATCGCCCGTGTCCGCGACCGTGCCGCCGCCCTCTCCGCCAAGCTGCACGGCGGACCGCGAGGCGCCGCCGGACTCGCCACACCGTTCATCGGCGTCGTCCTCGTCGCCGACCCGGGCGACTCCGCCAAGCTCGTCCACCAGGTCAACGACATGCTCGTGGCGGCCCAGACCGGAGCCCGCGTCGTGGGCACCATCGCCGACGACCCGGCGGGCGCCGCCCAGCTGGCCGGCCGCCGGCGCGGCCGCCTCGACAAGTCGCTGCTCATCCGCTCGGCCCGCAAGGTCACCGCGGACCTGTACCAGCAGTACGGCGCCGCGTGGTCCGTACCCGCCGACGGACCCGGTGCCCCGCACGGACAGCCCGCCGCCGGAGCCGGCCGATGACCACCGTCGACCATCAGCTCGTCAAGCGGTTCCGGCAGGACGCCGGTGACCGCATCTCCGAACAGCGCCGCGAGGACCAGGTCCGCGGTGTCACCCCGATGTCCGGCGAGGACGAACGGCACTACGCGCGCGCCGTCATCGCCCAGATACTCGAGGACCACGCCCGCACCGAGATCAACCTCGGCCGGACCCCGCTCGACGCGGAGACCGAGGAGCAGTACGCGGCCGCCGTCCACGCCGCGCTCTTCGGCGTGGGCCGTCTCCAGCCGCTGCTCGACGACCCGGAAGTCGAGAACATCGACATCAACGGGTACGACGAGGTCTTCATCGGCTATGCCGACGGCCGGGAGACGAAGGGGGATCCCGTCGCCGAGACCGACGAGGAACTCATCGAGCTGATCCAGGTCCTCGGCGCGTACTCGGGTCTGTCCTCCCGGCCCTTCGACTCCGCGAACCCGCAGCTCGACCTGCGGCTGCCGGACGGTTCCCGGCTCTCCGCCGTCATGGACGTGACCCGCCGGCCGGCCCTGTCGATCCGCCGCGCGCGCCTCGGCAAGGTCTTCATGTCCGACCTCGTGGGCAACGGCACCCTGACCCCCGAGGTCGCCCACTTCCTCGCCTGCGCCGTCCGGGCCCGCAAGAACATCATGATCGCGGGCGCCACCAACGCCGGCAAGACGACCCTGCTGCGCGCGCTCGCCAACGAGATCCCGCCGTACGAGCGGCTCATCACCGTCGAGCGCGCACTGGAACTCGGCCTCGACACGTTCGCCGAACTGCACCCGAACGTGGTGGCGTTCGAGGAGAGGCTGCCCAACTCCGAGGACCAGGGCGCCATCACCATGGCCGAACTGGTGCGCCGTTCGCTGCGTATGAACCCCTCGCGGGTCATCGTCGGCGAGGTCCTCGGCGACGAGATCGTCACGATGCTCAACGCGATGTCGCAGGGCAACGACGGCTCGCTCTCCACGATCCACGCGAACAGCTCCAGCGAGGTCTTCAACCGCATCTCCACGTACGCGCTCCAGGCGACCGAGCGGCTGCCCATCGAGGCCAGCCAGATGCTCATCGCGGGTGCCGTGAACTTCGTGGTCTTCGTCCAGCGGCGCAACGACTTCGAGTCCGGGGGCCGCCTCCAGCGCATGGTGACCTCCGTGCGCGAGGTCAACGGCGTCGACGGACGGGTGCTGTCCAGCGAGGTGTTCGCCGAGGCCCCGGACGGGCGGATCGTCCCGCACGCGCCCATCGCCTGCCTCGACGACCTCATCGCGCAGGGCTACCGGCTGCCCGGCAGCGGGAATTGGTGACGACGATGACCCAGGACATGACGACGACGACGGCCGCGGCCGTGCCGCACCTGACCACGGCCGTGCCGCCGGTCAGGCCCTCGGGCACGACGTCGCTCGCCGCCCTCGACTCGCTCGGCTCCATGGGCGGACTGTTCTCCCTGCCCGTCCTGTACGCCCTCGGGTGCGGGATCGCCGTCGGCGGCGGCCTCGCGCTGTTCGCCGTCGCCGTGCGCGGACTTCCGGCCAAGCCCGAACACGAGAAGCACAAGGCGAGCGAGCGCGCGAGCGAGCTGATCCGGTTCGCCGGACAGCGCGGCTCGATCGCCGCGATCGCCGGCCTTGTCGTCCTTCTCCTCACCCGCTGGGCCGTCGCCGGTATCGCGGCCGGCATCCTCGTCTTCTTCTGGGACAAGCTCTTCGGCGGCGCCTCCGAGGAACGGGCCGCGATGCGCCGGGTGGAGGCGCTGGCGTCCTGGACCGAGTCGCTGCGCGACACCATCGCGGGCGCGGTCGGCCTGGAACAGGCCATCCCCGCCTCGGCACGCGCCTCCGCCCCCGTACTGCGCCCGCATCTCGACGCGCTGGTGGACCGGCTGCGTTCCCGGACACCGCTGCCCGAGGCCCTCCAGCAACTGGCCGACGAGATCGACGACGCGTCCGCCGACATCATCGTGGCCGCGCTGATCCTCAACGCGCGGCTGCGCGGCCCCGGTCTGCGCCAAGTGCTGGGCGCGCTGGCCAAGTCGGCGCGCGAGGAGGTCGACATGCGGCAGCGCGTGATGGCCCAGCGCGCCTCGACCCGCCGTTCCGTGCAGATCGTCGTCGCGGTGTCCATCGCCTTCGTCCTCGGACTGTCGATCTTCAACCGTGAGTTCGTCGAGCCGTACGGCACCGCGGTCGGCCAGCTCGTCCTCACGTGTGTCTGCGGCCTGTTCGGCCTCGGCTTCTGGTGGCTGCGCAAGCTGTCCACGATCGAGACGCCGGAGCGGTTCCTGGTACGGGACGAGTCGTCCGTGCGGTTCGTGCGGCCCCGTACACCGGTTTCCGGGGATGAGGCGGTACGCCGATGAACCTGACCATGCCGATCCTGATCGGCGCCGTCCTGGGCCTGGGCGTCTACACCCTCGTCCGCGCGCTGATGCCGTCGAAGCGCAGCGCGGTCGCGCAGGTCGCCCGTATCGACGCGATGCGGGCCCGCGGGGCGGCGTACGAGTCCGCGCACCACGGACAGCAGGACAGCGGACGCCTCGGCAGCGTGCGCGCCCAGGTCGGCGCCCGCGTCGCCGAGCTGTATCTCCAGCAGGGCTGGGAGCAGCGCTCGCTGCGCGCCGACCTCGCGGTCCTGGACCGGAGCTGGGAGCGGTTCCTGGCGACGAAGGTGCTGCTGGCCGCGGCCGGTGTCTTCTTCGGCCCCTTCCTCTTCGCCGTCGCCTGGACGCTCGGCGTCGGCCGCAGTCCGATCATCCCGGTCTGGCTCGCGCTGCTCTTCGCGATCGTCTTCTTCTTCCTCCCCGATGTGGAGGTACGGCGGGACGCGGTGGCCAAGCGGCGCGATCTGCGGCGCGTGATCGGCGCGTATCTGGACCTGGTGTCGATGAGCCTGGCCGGCGGGCGCGGTCTGCCCGAGGCGCTGATGGCCGCCGCCGAGATCTCCGACGGCTGGGCCACCCAGCGCATCCGCAACGCGCTCGCCGACGCCCGGATCACCGGCATCAGCCAGTGGCAGGCGCTCGGCTCGCTCGGCGAGGAACTCGGCGTCGAGGAGCTGAAGGACCTGTCGGCCTCCCTGGCGCTGGTCGCGGACGACGGTGCCAAGGTGCGGGAGTCGCTCGCCTCGCGTGCCGAGACGATGCGCCACCGCGAGCTTTCCGAGATCGAGGGCAGCGCGGGCGAGAAGTCGCAGTCGATGCTCGTCGCCCAACTGCTGCTGTGCGCGGGCTTCCTGGTCTTCCTGATCTTCCCGGCGGCGATGCGTGTGTTCCAGGTCTGATCGTCCGCCGCGCCCGAAGGGCCACCAGTCGGTCACCACTATTCTTCGAGAGGACAACTCACCATGAACGGACGGAACTTCAGTACCGGGATCCCGGGGGTGGACTTCCTGATCACCTTCCTCCAGGGCCGGGTGCAGCGTGCCCGCTCCGGCGAACTCGACCGGGGCGCGTCCGCGGTCGAGTGGGTCATCATCTCCGCCGTCGTCGTCGCCATCGTCGGCGTGGTCGCCGCGATCATCAACGCCGCGCTGAGCGAGGGCGCCAACAAGGTCGGCAACTGCATCAAGGGCGCCGACGCCGGCAAGACCTGCTGATTCCGGGGATGCGAGTGCGCGAACGTCGAGGGGTACGCCGCTGGGTGCGCCGCAGGGTGGAGGCCGCCTCCGCCCGCGGTGACTCCGGCATGACCGCGATCGAGTTCGTGCTGCTCACTCCGGTGCTCTTCTTCATGATCTTCGCGACGGTGCAGTTCGCGCTGTACTTCTTCGCGGACCATGTCGCCCAGGCGGCGGCCCAGGCGGGCGCCCGCAAGGCCCGCGCCACCGCGGACGCGCAGCCCGGCGGGTGGCGCGGCGAGGCGGGTGACGTCGTCGACAGCTACATCCGCCAGCTCGGCCCGAATCTGGTGCTGTCCCCGGACGTGACGATGCTCCAGCCGGAGCCGGACACCGTGGGGGTCGAGATCACGGGGAGGGTCCCCTCGGTCTTCCCGGGCCTGAACCTGACGGTGCACGCGCAGTCGTCGGGGCCGGTGGAGAGATTCGTGAAGGAGGAAGCGCCGTGACGGGACCGAAGGCCCTGCTCGCCGCGCTCCCGGACCGCGTGTCCGGGTACCGGCGCGACCGGGGGCTGTCCACCATCGAGGTGGTCATCCTCGCGCCGGTGATGATCCTCTTCATTCTTGTCCTGGTGGCCTTCGGGCAGCTGGTCGACGGGCGCGGCGCGCTGGACGGCGCTGCCCGGGACGCCGCGCGGGCCGGTTCGATCCAGAAGGACCACGCGACGGCCATGGCCGAGGCGAGGAAGGCGGCCGAGGCCGACCTCGGAGACGTCTGCTCGGGTCCGGTGAACGTGACGCAGACCAGCACGGGCTTCGAGCCGGACACGCTCTTCACCGTCGAGGTGAGCTGCGAGGTACGGGGTCTCGCGATGATCGGCCTCGACGTGCCCACCACCCTGGAGGCCTCCTTCAGTTCCCCGCTGGACCCGTTCCGGAGGACGGCATGAAGCCGAACTCCGCCGTACGCGGCTGGGCCGCCGGGCGCCGGGAACGGCTCGACGACCGCGGCTCGGGCGCCGGCGCGGTCATCATCTTCGCGCTCGTCTTCCTGTCGCTCTCGGCCTTCGTCATCGACGGGGGCATGTCCATCTCCAAGCGGGAGAGGGCCGCGGACATCGCGGAGCAGGCGGCCCGTTTCGCCGCCCAGGACATCGACCTCGAGTCCCTCTACGAGAACGAGAACGGCCCGGCGCCCATCAACTTCGAGAACTGCGGCGCCCGGGTGAAGGCGTTCGCCCGGGAGATGGGCATGTCCGGCGCCGACATCGCGGCCACCCACTGCGTGACCGCCGACGCCGATCAGGTGGAGGTCGAGGTCCAGCTCACCTACTCGCCGGTCTTCACCGGCATGTTCTACGGCGGTGACGTGACCGTCCACGGGCGGGCGGTGGCGGAGAACGAGGTGGGCTGAGACGGACGGGAGCCGTCCTGGTAGCGCGGCCGACCGGTACACCGCTCAGCCCGCTCAGTCCACGGCGATCCCGAGATCCCGCGTGAGGATCTCCAGCAGCCGTGTCTCGGGCACGGCCGGAACCCGGTACCGGGCCTTCCTGACGTGCGTGAGGAAATCCCGGGGCAGGGTGACGTGGTACGTGCCGAGGTAGTACGGCAGATCCTGACGCCACAGCCAGGTCCCGTCCGTGAAGAGCGAACCGACGCCGGACAGGACGGGGGCCTCCGGGTCCAGGACGTCGGGTCCGGCGCTCATCTCGGCCCAGATCCCGGCACCCCGGCCGAGATAGCCGATGATCTCCGCCTCGTCCGGCTCGCCGGCGGGATTGACGGACTCCCGCAGAAGCCCGCCCGGGGGGAACCCCCACCCGGGCCCGAGCTCGGAAAAGAACCCCACGGGCCGAATCACCCCGGCACCTCCGTCACGGTTCGGTCCTCCGCGTGGTCGGCATCACGCGTTGAAGGTCCGGTCGTCGACGAGCTCGCCGCTCTCCGACCACTTCTTGATCGATCTCACCATGCCGCGCGCGCCATACTCCTTCTCGAGGGCAAGCCGCCCGTTCGCGTGCCACTCCCGCCACCGACCGCACGGAATGCCTCGCCGGCACCGGCCCTCCGCCCTGTCGGCCCCGTCCGGAAACCACTCGCGTACGGGGCCGTCTTCCAGACCATCGGCATAGGCCGTCACGGCGACCACCTGTCCCGTCCGGGAATCCTTCTCGACGGTCTCACCGGTGAACAACTCGCCCTGATAGATGAGCGACTGGTCGATTCCCCGGTCCAGCTCGGGGTCGGCGACGTCGATGCGCATGAGTGCGTGACTCCAGGGATGAGAAGTTCGCCGTTCCGGGCGGCTGCCTCGGCGAGGGGGCGAGGTGCGACATGCCCGTCCGCTGCCGCCGGACTACTTCGCCCCGTCCTTCTTCTCCGTCTTCACGCCCTCGGAGACGTCCTTGGCCAGTTGGTCGTCGAGCTTCTTGAACTCGCGGACCACGGCGTCGGACATCTCCGCGAGGGCGTCGAGGGCCTGGCCGATGTCCTCGCGGCCGTCCTCCCAGCCGGACTCGAAGTCGTCCAGGGCGTCGTAGACGGTGTGATCGCCCAGGTCGTCCCGGTACGACTCGAAGAGCTTCTTGGTGTGGTTCAGCCGGGTCTTGATGTCCCGCAGCCGCCCGCCGTAGTCCTCCAGCTCGCTCAGCGGGAGCGCGAGGTCGCTCTTGCCGCCACCACTCATGCCGGTTCCCCCTCCTGGAGTCCTGAAGTCCCGGTCAGACGAACCGGAACGTGCCGGTCACCGCGTCGAAGATGTCGTGGAACGCCTCGGCCAGGTCGAGCACCGGGCTGGCTCCGGAGACGAGAACGACCTGGTCGGTGGTTCCCGGGACCGGAATGTACGTCTGGGTCAGCACCATACGAAGGGTACGGGTGTCGCCCTGGGCGACGGGTATGTCCTCGACGCCGAACGTCCGGGCGGCGACACCGACTTGGGCGATGTCGACGGTCGTCACGCTGCGCCAGGCGTCGCCCTCGCGGCGGGCGGTGACCGTCCCCAGGCTCTCGGCGATGGCACGCGGGTCGGTCGACAGCGCCACGCCCTGCTTGTTCCTGGCGCCCAGCACCGACACGGTGAGGGTCGCGGTCAGCGGGACGCCGTCGAAGTTCTCGGCCATGCAGCCCATGTACACGGCCCCCGAGTCGTACGCGTCCTTGGCCATCTTGCGCAGCACGGCCGCCAGGTCGCCCCGGTACTCGGCGAGTTCGGGAACCTCGCGGATCCGCTCGTCGACCAGCGCGCGGACGGTCGCGTCCCGGCCCTCCGGACGGATGTCGAACTCCCACCAGGAGTCCGGGACGGACAGCGAGAAGCCCGAGGACAGGCCGGGGCTCTCCGGGGAGGTGGAGCTTGCGGTCAAGGTCGGACGCCTTCCTTCAGGTGGCCCGGTGCGATCCGTCCGGGGCGGGCAGCCAGTCCAGCAGATCCTCGGACCGGGCGGGGGGATCGGCGTCCGTGGTGAGGGACACAGGCAGGTCGAGCCGGGCAGCGCGCGCCAGCGTGTAAGGGGAGAGGAAGGTCCGGGAACCGCTCCGCACGTGGCCGCTCAGGTCCAACCGCACGGAGTGTCCACGGCGGCGGATGTCCTGGATCTCTTCCAGAGCGGGAGAGATGAGCGCGACCAGTTCGTCGACGAGCCCGTCGAATCCCTGCTCCGGCGCACCGGTCACCTGGAGTGCCCAGCATCCCTCGCCGGGCCGGAACGGCGCATCGCGCGTCGCCTTCCTGAAGAACGTGGGCGTGATGCCCAACGCGGCCGTGATGTCCTGCGGTTCCAGGTTCCGCCCGGTGATGAGCAGGGCGGCTCGGGGAGTGCCCCATGAAGAGAAGAGTTTCATGTGGATCCTCACCGATCGCTGACGCTGGTGGTGATCGTGACGGGAACGCGGAGGGCGGCCGCCCTCCGGACGACATCGGGAGCCAGTACCAGCGTGGCTCCGTGCCCGACGAATCCGAAGAGGTCGAGGTGGATGTCGTAGCCCTGGGAGGTTAGCTGGGCCAGTGAGGAGGAGCGGGGCTCGACCAGGGCCATGAGGGTGCGGAGCTGATCGCTCAGCCCTCCCGGCAGTCTGTCGTGCACCTGGAGTGCCCACAGTCCGCCCTGGGGCGGTGACACCCGATCGCGGTGGTCGCTTCCCGGCCTCCGGACCGACGTCGGAGGGAGCGAGATGGTCCGGGTCACGAGATCGGCGTCCAGGTCCTGCTTGCGGACGACCAGCGTCACCGCGGTCTCGGCCCAAAGGCCTTCCTTGTACGTGTACTCGATCACGCGTCCTCTTCGTCGAAGGTGACGGGGGTGTACGTCTTCGCGTGGGCGGCGAGGAAGGTTCGGGCTTCCTCGGGTAGCGGCAGGGGCGCCACGGCTACGTAGTCGATGAGCCTCTTCGGCGCGTAGTAATCGCGGAAACGGTATTGCACGCGGGCCAGTTCATCCGCGTCGGCGTACCGGTGCGCCACCCCGAGGGACTCCAGGAGTTCGGAAAGTCCATACCTGCCGACCTTGTCTCCAAGGTCGACGGGAAGCCGGTATCGGGTCACCTCGGAAGCCGAGACCGGAATCTCGCCCGAGCCGATGGCCCGGAGCTGGGGAAGGCCGAAGCCGAACCACGGACCGGTCTTCTTCACGAGCATCCAGCGATCGGACAGTCGGCTCTGGAAAATGTCGCACGCGTCTCCCGAGAAGACAGGGCGCATGCTCAGGCCCATCCTTGTCAACGGCGGGTGCGACGATTCCAGGCCGGGGATCTCTTCGTGCCCGGACTGAACGAGGTGGACGAACTCCGCGTGGAACTCGCCACGTCTGTCTGATTCCTCAAGGCATGAGAAGTGGAGATTGCCGTCGAGGAAGGACGGGGAATCGGACCAGGGATCCCGGACCAGGCGGTATCCGGTGATCTCTCCACACTGGCCGTCGATCGGGGGAGCCGCTTCGCCGCAGATCTGGCAACGGTTGATGTCGGGCATGGTTCTCCTGCTGGTCAGGTCTCGGGAGCCTGCTTCACCGAGTGCTTGGACTATATGCCGGGCACAGGAACAAGCCCGCCCCGGTCACTGATGGGTCCGCCAGGGGGATAGGTTCCTTGAGGCAGCTCCAACACCCCGTTGTTGTCGAAGAATCTCAGATTTCCGTCCCGGCTGATCACGACTTCCATGTGGGGACTCATCTTGTTGTCCAGGTCGCGAGTCATGCTGTTCCTGGTGTTGCGTGCGGCTTCCAACTCGTCCGGAGGCCCGGGTATTCGGTCCTCGGGGTGCGTGTGGGCGATGAACTTGTAGCCGTCGTCGGCTAGTTCATCGGGAACCCTGGTCGTATATTCCGTCCCTTGGAACAGTCGCAGTTCACCGGCCGGATTCTGGACCACGGCATGCTCGACACCGTGGAACTTCTGAAGTTCGGCCATGTGCGAGACATTCACTTCGTTCGGACGGATGCGCACAGGGCCGCGTGTCAGTGCTTTGGCGAGCTGGCGTGCCTTCGGGGACAGTTCGCGGTAGGGGATCGTGCCCCCGAAGAGGCGCGTGGACCCCTTGAACGGCCGGTAGATACCCCGGAGGGCCTCTCCCGATCTGAGGTTCCGGGCTGTCTTCAGCAGCCCCCCGCCGATCCCCTTCATGAAGGCGCCGCCCAGCGCGCGCAAGCCGCCCAGTTTCCAGAGCTTGCCCATCTTGGCGAGGCTCGTGAAGCCCTTGGTGGCGGGGATGCAGTCGAGGACCGCGAAGATCAGATCGCCCCAGCCCGCTTGGCCGTTGAGCATTTTTCTCACGGTGTCCGCGAGCACGATCAGGGCCGCCGCGAAGACCAGCCAGCCCAGCGGGCCGCCCACGATCATCACGATGACGCCGACGATCGTCACGACCCACTTGCACACCGTGACGATCTCGTCCCAGTGGTCGGAGACCCAGTCGACGGGCTCCTCCCACCAGTGCCGGTTGTGGATACCCGCGTCGGACGCCTCGTGGAGCTTCTTCACCGTGCGGCGGGCGGCGTCCTCGCGCAGCCCCTTCGCATGGGCGGCGAGCTTCTTCGCCGCGTCCAGCAGCCCCTGGGCGTCGTCGACGTCCTTCTGCGCGGCGGTCTGCCGCTCCTTGGCGTGCTGGGCGTCACGCGTCGCGCGCCGGACGTCCGCCTCGTCCGGCGGGGGCACGTTCTTGCCGCGGTGCTTGTCCGGGTCGTAGGAGTCGGCCTTCGCGGTGGCCGTGTGCACCCAGTCGTCGGCACCCGAGAGCGCGGTCCTGGCCGTGGACAGGTCCTGGCGGGCCTTGCGGCCGTCGCTCAGCGCCTTGTCCGCCTTCTGCTGGGCGTCGTCCAGGTCCGGCCAGTACGAGGCGAGCGCGTCGCCCGCGATGTCGTAGGACTTCTTGAGCTTCTTGAGCTGGCCGGGGACGTCCTCGAACTCCGACGCGAAGGCGTCCGCCGTCTTGCCCGCCCACTTCAGGACCGCGTCGTCGTTCGCCAGCCCCTTGACGTCCCGCAGGATGTCCGCGACGTCGTCGGCGAAGTCGTGCAGCGAGCCCGCGAGTCTGCGCACCCGCTGCGGGTCGCCCGGCGTCGGGTCGTGGTCCAGGTCGAGTATGTGCCAGTCCGCCGGCCTGTTCGACACGCGTTCCCCCGTAACACCCGCAACCTCTGCATTAGAACGTACGTGTGAACGTATCGCGCTGATCATTGCGAGTGGAACGCCGAACTGAGCTTCGTCGAAGGGCTGTTACGCGCGGGGCACGGCGACCGTTCCGGTGCGTACGGCCTGGAGGAGGTGGCCGACGGGGGCGGGCGTGGTGGTGAGGACGGTGCCGGGGGTGTCGGATTCACGGAGGTGGAGCGCTACGGGGCTGGAGGCGAGCTCGACGCAGGAGTCGCCGTCACCCGGCCCCGAGTAGGACGACTTCTGCCAGTTGTCAGGGGTGCTCATGGGTACCTCTCACAGCTCCTTCGCCAACCTGTGGATGAAGTCGCGGGACCGGTCGGCGTCCAGCGACACTTCCTCGACCTTATGGAAGAGCGTGCGGTAGGCGTTGAGCTGGGCTTCGGAGTCGATGAATGTGGCGCCCTGGGGAGCGTCGCGCACGACGGTGTCCAGTTTGGGCACCGGTCCTCCCGCGTAGGTCATGGCGCTCGTGGCGCCACCGAACCCCTCCAGGTCGAAGGGGATCACGCGCACGGTGATGTGCTCGGCTTCGGAGAGGCCCAGCACATGAGTGAGTTGGGCCCTTGAGGTGGCACGGTCGCCGACCATGATGCGCAGTGCCGCCTCGTGGACGACGCCGTCGTACCGCTTGGGCGTGGGGGTTTCGAGCAGCGCCTTGCGCTGCATGCGGTGCCGCACGCGCAACTCGACTTCCTCTGAAGGGAGTTCAGGTACGCGGTACGAGAAGACCGCACGGGCGTACTGCTCCGTCTGGAGAAGGCCGGGGACGTAGAGGAACTGAACGTCCCGCAGGAATGTCGCGTGGTGCTCCAGCTCGGCGAGGTCGAGGAACGGTGTGGGCAGCAAGCCGCGGTACAGCTCCCACCACCCGCGTGTCCGGTCGGTGGCCATGGCGACCAAGGCTTCCGCGAACGCTTCGTCCGTGCAGACGTACTGTGCCGCGAGCCGGCGTAGCCGCTTTTCGCTCACGCCCGCGAGGCCGGCTTCGATCTGACTGATCTGCGCGGGGCTCACTCCGAGCAGTGTGGCCGCTTCTCGCGATGCGAGCCCGGCCGCTTCGCGGAGTCTGCGCAGCTCGGCCGCCAGGCGCATCTGACGTGCCGTTGGGTCACGCCTCAATGCCATCGGCTTCCCCTCTCGGCGCGCCTAGGAACGTGACTCGTCCGGGGGTAGATTACGCGACCGCCTTGTGAAATCTAAATAATTAGGTCTACCTTCAGTGATGCGAGGGTCACTCTGCGACATGCCGGGACCCCGGAAGCGCACCACTCCGTCCTGCCGTGACGGCTGTGGCACCGCCACCGCCCGGAATCGCCGGCCCCGATCAACTCCTCATGCCGCGAACGGAGTTCACGCATGCCTGAATCCGAGCCCTGGACCTACACCCTGCACATCCCGTGCTGCGGATCGGCGCGTGGGACGCGAGTCCGGTGCCGCCGCCGTACGACGTGGAGGTGGCCTCCGGCGAGGAGGAGGCGGGCCGGGGGCTCTTCCTGGTCCGGGCGTGCGCCGACGACTGGGGCTGGCATCCGCTGCGGCAGGGCGGCGACGGCGGCAAGTACGTGTGGTGCGATCTGGCGGCGGCGTAGGCGCGAGGCCGGCTTCCTGAACCCTCGCGAAACAGGTGGGCGTGGACCCCGGCCGAACCGGGGTAGGCGTCTCGGCGGTGTGACGGGACCGGCGCGATGCTCTGATAATATTGATCTCGAGCTGGTCGGCGGAAGTCGCACAGACCGGTCACGCGTTGGTGGTCCAAGGAAAGACGCCCCGCTTCCTGCGGGGAAATGCAGGTGCAAGGCCTGCCCGGCGCTCCACGAAGACCCTGTCCCGAATCCTCGGGGCAGGGTCTTTTTTCGTCTGGCACGGCACCGGCACCGGCTCGGCATCGGCACCGGTGTCCGGACCCGCCCCGGGAGCGTCCCGCAGATGCTGTGAAGGGTGTGAGGGTCCGACGGGGGTGGCGGCCCCCGGGCTGCGGCGGCAACTCGGTTGTCCCGGGTGGTTGGTGATGAAACGGGCGGGCGGTCGTCAATGCCGTCTGCCCGACCTTCGACACCCTCCCTAGACTCTCAGTAGGCTCGGGCCACCCCCCGAACTCACGCCCTCATCAGACGACCCCAGGACACCCGCCATGGCGCGACGCACCAACTCCAGTTCGACGGGCGGCTCGCCGGGTCCGAGGAATCGGACGCCGCAGCCCCTGCCCCGGCGTCGTCGGACGTTCGGGGACTTCGTAAAGGCGTTCGGGGCGTTCGTCGCCCTGCTGGTGCTGCTCGTCGGCGTGCCCGGCGCGCTGGTGGTCGCCGTGGGCTGGCCGCTGCCGCACGGCGCACCCTCGGTGGACTGGCTCCAGCAGGAGATCACCGTCGGCACGTTCATCCACGTGCTGACGGTCCTCGTGTGGCTCGCGTGGGCGCAGTTCACCGCGTGCGTCCTCGTCGAGATGAAGGCCGCGCTGTCGGGCGTCGGGCTGCCGAACCGCGTACCGGGCGCCGGGGCGAGCCAGTTGCTGGCCCGTCAGCTCGTCGCGGCACTCCTGCTCGTCGGCGCCGCCGCCGCGAGCTTCACCCCGGGACTCTCCCAGCTCGGCCAGAGCCTGGAAGGCAACCAGCACGGCTCCGTCGCCGCCGCCCAGCAGACCCCGGGCGGGCTGTTCGGGCAGCAGCAGGAGCGGGCCGCCGCCGAAGCGGCCGCGGCCGTCGCCGAACAGGCCGCCGACGCCGCGTCCCAGGCCGCGTCGCGGCCGGACGGCGGCACCTCCGCCCGGCACGGCGACACGAAGTACTACCGGATCCAGCCGCCCGAGGGCCGTCACCACGACTCGCTCTGGGAGGTCGCGCAGCGCCACCTCGGCGACGGGCGCCGGTACAAGGAGATCTACGAGCTCAACAAGGACCGTACGCAGCCCGACGGGTCCAAACTGTCCGAGGCCAGCCTCATCCGGCCCGGCTGGATCATGGAGATGCCCGGCGACGCCCACGGCGGCGAGCTCGTCGAGATGCCCGACGCCGAGCCCGGGATCCCGGAGCAGGCCGAGCGGCAGATCCAGCAGCAGATCCACGACTACGCGAAGACCGGCGATCACCGGCAGGCCGACGGCCGGCAGGACAGCGGCGCCGACCGGAGCGGCCGGACCGACCGGGACACCGCGCAGTTCCGCGTGCCCCAGCAGCGGGCCGGCGGCGACCCTGACCAGGAGCGTGAGCGCGCCGCCTCCGACGAGACCGCCGCGGACTCGCGCGACGGACAGAGCTCGCAGCCGGCCGCCGCGGAGAGCGGGCCCGCCTTCGGGCTGCCCGAGGCCCTCGTCGGCGCACCCCTCCTCGCCGCGGGCCTCCTCGGGGCCCTCGGCCGGCGCCGCCGACAGGCCCTGTGGCAGTCGGCGCTCGGTGCCGTCCGCGGGCACCGGGGAATGGAGCCGCCGGTTCCCACCGGATCCGCTCAGGACGCCCAGGACGCGCTGCTCGTCGGCGCCGACCCCGAAGGCGTACGTCTCCTCGATCTGTCGCTGCGCGGACTCGCGGCCGCTCTCGCCGCCGAGTCCCGCCCGTTGCCGACCGTCTACGCGGCCTGGCTCGGCGGCGACGGCGATCTGCACCTCCAGCTCGCCCAGCCGGCCGGAAAGCCGCCCGCGCCGTGGCAGCTCGGCCAGGACCAGACGTTCTGGATGCTGGCACGCGCCGACGCCGAGCGGTACGAGGAGACCGACACCGCCGCCCCGTACCCCGGCCTCGTCAGCCTCGGCACCATGGACGACTCGCGGCTCCTGCTCAACCTGGAGGCCGTGCCCGGCATCGTCTCCCTGAGCGGAAGCGCGACCGACCGCGCGGCCGTCTTCGCCTCCGTCGCCGCCGAACTGGCCACCAACGGCTGGTCGGACCGCATGACGATCACGCTCGTCGGCTTCGGCGAGGACCTGACGCCGCTCGCGCCCAACCGGCTGCGCCACCTCGACGACATCGAGGCGCTCGTCGAGACCATGGAGGCCGAGACCAGGCAGCGGCGCGGCGCGCTGGGTGCCGCCGGACACGACTCCGTGCTCACCGGCCGTACCGGGCCCGCCCAGCACACCCGTTGGGCCCCGCATCTCGTCCTCCTCGCCGCCGAGCCGTCCCCCGTCGACGCCCTCAGGCTCGCCGAACTGGCCGCCGACGCAGGGCGGTTGGGGATCGGCTATCTCGTCGGCACCGAGAGCGGCGAACTGCCGGGCGCGGCCTGGGAGATGGAGATCACCCGCGAGGGCAAGCTGCTCGCTCCGCTCCTCGGACTCGAACTCGACGCGCAGATGCTGCCGGTGGCCCAGCAGCGCGCGGTCGTGGAACTCTTCGTCGAGGCGGACCCGGAGGGCGGACCCGACGGGCCGAGCAGTTCCCCGCCGTTCCTCGTCGACATCAGCGAACAAGGGCGGCCCGCCGTGTACGCGCGGCTCGTGGGCCCGTACGAGATCATCGGCCTGGAGACGCCCGAGGGCGAACGCAGCCCGCTGCTGCACGAGGCGCTGGCGCTGCTCCTGCTGCACCGCGAAGGCGTGCACCCGCGGGTGCTGTCCTCCGCGCTGTGGCCGCGCGGTGTCACCGAGGACGTGCGGGACGCGCTCGTCGAGCGGTTGCGCGGCTGGCTCGGCACCGACCCCGACGGCACCCCCCGCCTCGGCGCCGACGCGACCGGGCGGCTCACGCTCGCCAAGTCCGTCGTCTCCGACCTGGACGTGCTGCGCTCCCTGTACCACGAGGCGACACAGGGCAAGGGCGTCGACAGCCGTGTGGTGCGCGGGCGGTTGCTCACCGACGCGCTCGTCCTCGTCCGCGGTCCGCTGCTCGCCGACCGCCCCGAGGGACGTTACGGCTGGCTCACCCACGAGATCATCGACGCCCAACTGCCGCTGCTCGTGGCGGACATCGGCCTCGCCCTGTCCGCGTTCCATCTGGAGAAGGACCGGGCGGAGAAGGCGATCGAGGCGCTGAACGCGTCGATGAACTCGGCACCGGCGGACGAACGGCTGTGGAACGAACTGCTGCGCGCGACGCACGCGACGGGGGACGAGGACAAGGTGAAGCGGCTCGCCGCGGACCTGGTGGCCCGCAGCGGGGCGCGCGGGCTGCCGCCCCGCACGGAGGCGCTGCTCGACGAACTGCTGCCGGCCTGGCGGAGCGGCGCGGCCGCGGTGAGCTGACCGCACCGACTCGGCCGCAGGATCCGTATCGAGGCAGCCCGCCGACGGTACGGGTTCCGTGGCTGCCGTGGCTGCCGTGGCTGTCTTGGCCATCGTGGCTGTCTTGGCCGTCGCACCGGAGTCACTCCGGAGTCACTCTTCCTGGGGGGAACGCGTGGATCTCGACCTCTGGCTCGTCGCCGTCGCCGCACTCTGGGGCGCGGCGGCGGGGCTCCTGGTGCCCCGGCCCGCGTACCGCTTCGCCGTCGACCCCGACGAACCGTGGCGGGACCGCTGTCCCGAAGGGCAGCCGATCACCGGGGCCGCGCGCGGATGGCTGGGGCTCGCCCGTTCGCCGGGCGGAACCCGTTACGGCCCCGCCGTCCTCCTCGTCGCGCCGGTCACCGCCCTGCTCTGCGCCGGGCTCGCCGCCGCGACCGGTACGCGCCCGGAGCTGGGCGTCTGGCTGCTGCTCACGCCGCTCGGCGTCCTGCTCGCCGTGGTGGACTTCCGGGTGCAGCGGCTGCCGGACGCGCTGACCCTGCCGCTCGCGGGGGCGGCGCTCGTGCTGCTCGGGGCGGCCGCCGCGCTGCCCGAGCACACGGGGGACTGGCCGACCGCGCTGTTGGGGGCGCTCGCGCTCGGGGGCGGGTACTTCGTGCTCTTCCTCGTCAACCCGAACGGCATGGGCTTCGGCGACGTGAAACTCGCCCTCGGTCTCGGCGCGGTGCTCGGCTGGTACGGGTGGAGCGTGGTCGTCCTCGGGACCTTCGCCGGGTTCCTGTTCGGCGCGCTGTACGGGACGGTGCTGGTGATCGCGCGGCGCGCGGGGCGCAAGACGTCGATCCCGTTCGGCCCCTTCCTGATCGCGGGGGCGTACGTGGGGCTGCTGATCGGGGCCTACGCGGCCTGACGCCGGCCGGGGCGGCCGGTTCGCGTGGCCGAAGCCGCACGGCCGAACGGCCCCGGTGTGCCGGGCCGGTCGAGTGGGCCTGGCCTCGGTCGGCGCGTCGGGCCGGCGGGCCTGACGTCGGCCGCTGCGGTGGGCTGGCGTAGGGTGGTCGGGTCTGTCCACAACCCTTACGAAAGGGACGCTCCCGGTGACCGAGAAGGCCGACCTTCAGTCCGTGCTGGACCGTGCCGCCGAGGGTGGGCGGATCACTCCGGAAGAGGCGCTCGTCCTCTACCGCGACGCCCCGCTGCACGCGCTCGGCGCGGCCGCCGACGCCGTGCGCCGCCGCAGGTACGCGGGTACCGAGCACATCGCGACGTACATCATCGAGCGCAACATCAACTACACGAACGTGTGCGTCACGGCGTGCAAGTTCTGCGCGTTCTACGCGGCCCCCAAGGACACCGCCAAGGGCTGGACGCGCGACCTCGACGACATCCTGCGCCGCTGCGCCGAGACCGTCGAACTGGGCGGCACCCAGATCATGTTCCAGGGCGGGCACCACCCGGACTACGGCGTCGAGTACTACGAGAAGCACTTCGCCGCGATCAAGGGCGCGTACCCCGAGCTGGTCATCCACTCCCTCGGCGCGTCCGAGGTCGAGCACATGGCCCGTATCTCCAAGGTGAGCGTCGAGGAGGCCATCCAGCGGATCCACGCGGCCGGACTCGACTCCTTCGCCGGTGCCGGTGCCGAGCTGCTCCCCGCCCGCCCCCGCAAGGCGATCGCCCCGCTCAAGGAGTCCGGCGAGCGGTGGCTGGAGATCATGGAGATCGCGCACGGTCTGGGCGTCGAGTCGACGTCCACCATGCTGATGGGCACCGGCGAGACCAACGCCGAGCGCATCGAGCACCTGCGGATGATCCGCGACGTACAGGACCGGACGGGCGGCTTCCGCGCGTTCATCCCGTACACCTACCAGCCCGAGAACAACCACCTGAAGGGCCGCACGCAGGCGACGCTCTTCGAGTACCTGCGGATGATCGCGATCGCCCGCCTGTTCCTCGACAACGTGGCCCACATCCAGGGCTCCTGGCTGACCACCGGCAAGGAGGTCGGCCAGCTCTCCCTGCACTACGGCGCGGACGACCTCGGCTCGATCATGCTGGAGGAGAACGTCGTCTCCTCCGCCGGTGCCAAGCACCGCTCCAACCGCATGGAGATCATCGACCTGATCCGCAAGGCGGACCGTGTCCCGGCCCAGCGGACCACGACGTACGAGCACATCGTCGTCCACGACGACCCGGCGAACGACCCGGTCGACGAGCGCGTCATGTCCCACATCTCCTCGACAGCGATCGAGGGCGGCACAGCGCACCCCGAGCTGAAGCTGCTGGCCTCCAACTAGCCGCGCCGTGCTGACACTTCACGTAGCCGAGCAGTCGGCCGGGACCTCGGTCCTGGTCGACGGGGCAGCCGTCGCCGCCGTCGGCCCGTACGAGGAACTGGCCGCTGCCCATCCGGACGCGAAGGTGCGGCGCTGGCCCGGCATCCTGACGCCGGGGCTGCTCAACCCGTACGGCCCGGAGCTCCTGGAGGGCATGTACCACCCGGACCCGCGTGAGGCCGAGGGCTTCGGCACCGAGCCCATCGGCGGGGAGCGGGCCAAGCGGATCTTCCGCGCCGATCCCGCACGCGTCGGCGCGAGCGCGCGGCGCGGGATCCAGCGGTTGCTGGCGCACGGCACGGTGGCGGTGGCCGGGGAGCTGCGGTCGCGAGCCGTGGTCGACGCGGTGCGCAGGGTGGGTCTCGCGGTGGGGCGGCGGCCGGACCGGCTCGCGGGGCCGGCGTCGCTGTCCCCGACCCCGCTGATCATGCTGCCGGGGCTCGCGCCGGGCGGCCCCGCCCGGTTCGCCGTGTTCGACGTGGCGGACCGCGCCGAACTGGTCCGGCTCGGTCCGGGAACCTGTGTGGCGACCGTGATCGGCGGGCGGCTGGTGTACCGGAGCCGCTGATCACGGCACGTGCCGCCGGCTCAGCCCGCGAACGCCTTCGCGAACGCCCCCGCACTCTGCTGCACGCCGCTGCAGTCGGTCGCCGCGTCGCCCGCCGTGGCGCTGCCCTTCTCGCACTGCCGGTCCCGGAACGTCGACCACATCGACACCCAGGCCACCCCCTTCTTCTCGGCGAACTCCCGTACCTGCGCCGCGTCCGAGAGCCCGAACGTCTCGTTGTCCACGTCGTTGACGCCGATCATCGAGGTGAGCGCGAGCCCCTGCCAGGCATCGGCGGCCGACAGCCCGAACACCTTCTTCAGCTGCTCGTGGGCCGCCTCGGCGGACGTGATCGCGTAGTCGCCCATGTCGTCGGCGTACGAACTGCCGTAGTTCATGGTCATGATGTTGACCGTGGAGACGTCCACCGAGTGGTCGTTGGCGGACTCCAGGAGGGCCAGGCCGTCCGCGTCGAGGCCGGACGGCATCACGGGCAGGGTGAAGGACACCGTCAGTCCGGGGCGCTTCTTCTGGAGCAGCGCGATGGCCTCGGAACGCAGCGCGACCGAGGCGGAGTCACTCAACTGGGCGCCCTCGACGTCGAAGTCCGCCTGGGTGGAGCCGGCCGCGTCCAGCGCCGCCCCGTAAGCGGCGGCGAGGTCGGTCGCGTTGTCGCACGTCGACGCCAACTCCTTGCCCGAGGCGCCTCCGAACGACACCCGCACCCGCGCGCCGGACTTCTTCAGCGCCGAGACCCGGGACTTCACGGCCGTGTCGCCGATCGCGTAGTTGCCGTCCCACTCCGGTGTGCAGCCGCCGCCGTCCGAGATCACGAAGGCCAGGTTGTACGTGGTCGGCGACCCCGCCGCGTCGGTGTCGGCGGCGGTCGTGGCGCTCACGTACGGGGCGTACGAGGTGGCCGACGACTTCGTCGTGCCCGGGTTCGGTGACGCCGCCGCGGCCGTCGTCCGGCCGGCTCCCGCGGACGCCGGGTCCGAGGCGCCGCCGCCCCCCGAGGAGCACCCGGCACAGGCCAGGGCCACCACGCAGACGACCCCCGCGGCCGGCCTCAGGAAACTCCGCATTCCGCACGCACCCACTCTCGTGATCTGTTGTGATCTCTCGCGACATCTTGCGACGCCTTGTGATCTCTGTCTCAGGACAGAAACAAACGGTTGTTCCCCGACTGGAAATGTGTCACATCCGGAACGGAATACGGAATGGAGATCGCGAAGAAGAATCGTGGGCGAACATGCCGACAAAGGGGGTTATTTGGACTCCAGAAGGGTGCATATCTCCCATATTCATCAGGCCTGAGCTGCGTGGGCATTTCTCGATTCTCATAGAGAAAATACAGGTTGGGGCCTCTCTCATGGTTCGTTCATACGGAACTCGGAGTTTCTGACACATAAACGCGTCCTACCGTCTGGGGAATGCAATCCGAGTCCGCCGTCGAAAATCATGCCCCAGTGCGTGGCCGTCGCCGCAAACGCGGCAGCGGGGCCGAGGCCGGCCCCGTGTTCGTTGACAACTCCGGGCGCCGTGCCCGCCTGCTGAGCAGAGTCGGGATGCTCGTCTGCGTCGGCTGTCTCGGCTATGCCGTCGTGCTCGGCATGGCCTTCATGGGCTGGGGCACCTCGCTGACGCCTTCCTCGCTCCTCCCCTTCGACGGCGGCCGGGCCGGCTCCGCCCCCGGCGGGGGCTACGGCGGACCGCGCGCCGGCACCGCCCCGAGCGGCGCGCCGGACGGAGCGCCCACCGGCACCCCGCCGTCGGGTCCGCCCACCGGGTCCACGCCCTCCTCCGCCTCCACGGCGACGGCCGGTGCGTCCTCCACCACCACGACAACCGCCGGGGCCTCCGCCTCCACCGGCGCCGAGTGACGGGGGCGCACCCACTCTCATGACCACGACGACACCGGCGCGCGGCCGCCGGCGGGCCCCCTCCAAGCTGGAGCGGGCCGCAGGGAAGGCCGCCGCGCTGCAGAAACCCCGTGTCATCCTCGCCCTGATGCTCCTGCTGGCGCTCATCAGCGTCATGCTGCTCGACGGCTATCTGCGCTCGGAGATCGGCAACGACGCCCGCGTGCGCGACGGCGCGGCCTACGACAAGGTCCCCCAGAAGATCCTCGACGGCGGGCCCATCCTGACGTTCACCGGCGGCACCGCGAAGACGCAGTCCGTGCCGAAGAAGACCATCGTGCTCACCTTCGACGACGGGCCGACCCCCAACTGGACGCCCGAAGTCCTGAAAGTCCTGAAGAAGAACGACGTCGACGCCACCTTCTTCCTGGTCGGCTCGATGGTCTCCCGCTACCCCGGCGTGGTGAAGAACCTGGTGGACCAGGGCAACGAGGTCGGCATCCACACCTTCACCCACGTCGACCTCTCCTACCAGAGCACCACGCGCCTCCAACGTGAGCTGAAGCAGACGCAGTTGGCCCTCGCAGGCGCGGCCGGCATCACCACCACGCTGTTCCGTGCCCCGTACTCGTCGGAGATCAGCGCCGTCGACAACTACAGCTGGCCCGTCTACAAGGAGCTCGGCGGCCTCGGCTACACCAGCGTCTTCGTCGACACCGACAGCGACGACTGGAAGAAGCCGGGCGTCTCGAAGATCGTCCAGTGGGCGACACCGAAGAAGAACCAGGGCGCCATCGTCCTGATGCACGACGCGGGCGGCGACCGCTCGCAGACGGTCGAGGCGCTCGACACGTACATCAAGAAGATGAAGGCGAAGGGCTACACCTTCACCACCGTCAGCGGCGCCCAGGCCGAACTGAACCGGTCGGCGTCCGGGGCCGCACCGGACCGGGGCGCCTCTGCGGCCGCGTCGGACCAGAGCGCGTCCGCGGCCGCTCCGAACCGGGGCGCGTCCGGGTCCGGCGGCACCTCCGCGGCCACCGGTCCGGCGGCGGGTGGCATCGCGAGCGCCGCCGCGCAGGCGGGCCAGCGGAAGGCCGACGGCGCGACCCTCTACGAGGGCAAGGCACTCGTCTACGCCGTGGCGGTCGCCGAATGGGTCGTCCCGGCGCTGTCCTGGTTCCTCGTGGTCGTCGGCGTCGCCGTCATGGGCCGCTTCGGGATGATGCTGATCCTCGCCCGCCGTCACCACCGGCAGCGCAACCGCAAGCGCAGAGGCGGCCGGGGCGGGAAGTTCAGCTGGGGACCGACGGTCACCCGGCCGGTGACCGTGATCGTGCCCGCGTACAACGAGAAGGAATGCATCGCCAACACCCTGAAGTCGCTGGCGAGGAGCACGCATCCGATCGAGATCATCGTGGTCGACGACGGCTCCGACGACAACACGTCCGAGATCGCCGAGTCGCTCGGCATGCCGAACGTCCGGGTCATCCGGCAGGAGAACGCCGGCAAGCCCGCTGCCCTCAACAACGGTGTACGCAACGCCCGTCACGACATCGTCGTGATGATGGACGGCGACACCGTCTTCGAGCCGGACGCCGTGCACCAGCTCGTGCAGCCCTTCGCGGACCCGGAGATCGGGGCGGTCGCGGGCAACGCCAAGGTCGGCAACCGCGACACCGTGATCGGCGCCTGGCAGCACATCGAGTACGTGATGGGCTTCAACCTCGACCGCCGCATGTACGACCTGCTGCGCTGCATGCCCACCATCCCCGGCGCGATCGGCGCGTTCCGCCGGGACGCGGTGCTGGGGGTCGGCGGCATGAGCGAGGACACGCTCGCCGAGGACACCGACATCACCATCGCCATGCACCGCGCGGGATGGCGGGTCGTCTACCAGGAGCACGCCAAGGCCTGGACGGAGGCGCCCGGTTCGCTGAAACAGCTCTGGTCGCAGCGCTACCGCTGGTCGTACGGCACCATGCAGGCGTTGTGGAAGCACCGCAAGTCCCTGACGGACAAGGGGCCTTCGGGCCGCTTCGGACGCGTGGGCATGCCGTTGGTGGTGCTCTTCCAGATCGTCACGCCGGTCTTCGCGCCGCTCATCGACGTGTTCACCCTCTACTCGATGATCTTCGTGGACTTCCGGGCCGCGCTGATCGCCTGGCTTGCCGTCCTCGCGGTCCAACTGGTCTGCGCGGCCTACGCGTTCCGGCTCGACCGGGAGAGGTACCGCTACCTCGCGATGCTGCCGCTCCAGCAACTCGCCTACCGCCAGATGATGTACCTGGTCCTGATCCACTCCTGCGTCACAGCCCTGACCGGCGGCCGGCTCCGCTGGCAGAAGCTCAAGCGCACGGGCGAGGTCGGAACCCCGGCGGGGGTGAGCTAGATGACCTGGGGCGCGGAACAGCAGGGCCAGGGGTACGAGGGCGAGTACGGATACGGGTACGGGCACAGCTCCGGGTACGACGGCGGGTACGGTCACGGCCCCGCGTACGGGTACGGCGGCGAGTACGCCCACGACCCCGGGCAAGGGCTCCCGTACGACCGGACCCCGTCGTACGAGCAGCCGATGGCGTACGAGCAGTCGGCTCCGTACGAGGAGCGGTGGCAGTACGTTCCCGGGCCGGAGGACCCTGTCTTGACGGAGACGGAGACGGAGACGGAGACGGCGGCGACGGTGGAGGCGGAGGAGGAGGCGACGGCGACGACCGGGCCGGTCTCGTCCCCGGTCCCATCCCCTTCCCGTGAGAAGGGGGCGGGGGGCGGCCGGGACCGGTACTTCGACGCCCTCCGCGCCGTCGCCCTGGTCCGTGTCGTCACCTATCACACCTTCGGCTGGGCCTGGGCCGGACTGGTCTTCCCGTCGATGGGCGTGATGTTCGCGCTCGCCGGCACGCTGATGGCCAAGTCCCTGGAGCGCCCCGCCCTCACCGTGGTCCGGAGCCGAATACGGCGCCTGCTGCCGCCGTTCTGGTTCTGGGGCCTCTTCGTCGTGGTGGCGATGCTGATCCACGGCTGGATGCCGGGCTGGCAGATAGTGTTCTGGGTCGTCCCGGTCGGCGACCCTCCGGGGAATCAGTGGGGCGTGCAGGCCTGGGAGATTCTCTGGTACCTGCGCACGTACCTCTGGTTCGTCCTGCTCTCCCCGCTGCTGCTGAAGATCTTCCGCAGGGCCCCGATCCCGGTGCTGCTGCTCTCGCTCGTCCCGGTCGTGGTCCTCCAGTACGAGTGGCAGCCGCCGGACGGCCGCCTCGGCAGCGCCCTCACGGACCTCGCCACCTATCTCTTCTGCTGGCTCCTCGGCTTCGCCCACCGCGAGGGGGTGCTCCAGCGTCTGAAGCCGGCCGCGGTGGTCCTCGCCTCGGCGGCCGCGCTCGCGTACGGCGGCTGGTACGCCCTCGCGCACCGCGCGGAGTACGGCACGTACGACCTCGACGACATACCCCTCGCCCAGGCCTTCTGGTCGGCGGGCTTCGTGACGCCGCTGATGTACTTCAAGGCGTACTACGACGTCGACTTCGCCTGGCTGGCCCGCTTCAGGCGGCTCGACCGCGCGGTGACGGTCTTCAACGGGCGGGCGGTGACGATCTACCTCTGGCACGAGATCGCGCTGATCCTGGCCGTCCCGCTGATCGACCAGTTCTGGAAGGTGCCCGCCTTCGAGAAATGGCTGCCCCTGGAGAGCCAGTGGTTCATGTTCGCCGTCGGCTGGGTGCTGATCTGGGTCGCGATCCCTCTGTTCGGCTGGGTCGAGGACGTGGCCGCCCGGAAACGACCCCGGCTGCTGCCGTAGCGGCTCGAACCTCACCATCACCGCGCCGTCCACCGAGATCCCGGAGCCCGTGCGGTAGTGCCCGGCCCGCGACAGCAGCCCCTCGGACCGACGGCCGGAGCCCGCAGCCCGCCGGGCCGACGGCGGACACCGGAGCCGTCGGACAGCGCCGTACCTCCCCGTGGTTCACGGGGGCGGATGCGGCGCTTTTCCCGTATGCGGGGAACGGAGCCCGATTCCCGGCCGGGCGCCGGAGAGCCGTCGGGTCCGTACTGCCACAATGGGGACCGTGACCCGCGCATCCCTGGACAAGCAGCCGCACGAAGTCGCCTCGATGTTCGACGACGTGGCGGAACGGTACGACCTGACGAACGACCTGCTGTCGCTCGGACAGGACCGGGCGTGGCGCAAGGAGGTCGCGAAGGCGGTCGACGCGCGGCCCGCGCAGAAGATCCTGGACCTCGCGGCCGGCACCGCGACCTCGTCGCTCCCCTTCGCCCGCACCGGCGCGTACGTCGTCCCCTGCGACTTCTCCCTCGGGATGCTCCGCGTCGGCAAGCGCAACCACCCCTGGCTGCCGCTGACCGCCGGTGACGCGACCAGGCTGCCCTTCAAGGACGACACGTTCGACGCCGTCACGATCTCCTTCGGACTGCGCAACGTGCAGGAAACCGACACCGCGCTCCGCGAGCTGTACCGCGTGACCAAGCCGGGCGGACGCGTCGTGATCTGCGAGTTCTCGCACCCCACCTGGGCGCCGTTCCGTACGGTCTACACCGAGTACCTGATGCGCGCGCTGCCCCCGGTCGCCCGCGCCGCCTCCTCCAACCCCGACGCGTACGTCTATCTCGCCGAGTCCATCCGCGCCTGGCCGACCCAGCCGGAACTGGCCCAGCGGCTGATCGGTGCCGGCTGGTCGAAGGTGGCCTGGCGCAACCTGACGGGCGGCATCGTCGCCCTCCACCGGGGCTACAAGCCGGCCTGACCCCGCTCGGCGTCCACCCGCCGGCGAACCCGTCCGGTGCTGTTACCTGAGGACCGCGAACGGGTCGCCGGGCAGGTCGAGTTCGCGGCGCAGCCCGCCCGACGGCGGACGGGGCGGACGTGGTTCGCGTACTCCGGCGCCGCCCTCGGCGTCCCCCAGGTCGAACCACACCGTGACGACGGCTCCGCGCGGCACCTCGGCACCGGGCTGCGGAAATTGCCGTACGACGTAGTCGACGACCGTCCGAGGGAAATCGGGCCGGTCGGGCGCGGCGAGCAGAACACCACGCGCCTCTGCCGTCTCACGCGCGTCCACGGCCATCAGGCCGACGAGCCGCGGCACGCGCACTTCGGGTGTCTTGGGTGTTATGCGCACAGACGTCACCCCCAGCGGTACCGGAAGGGTAAACCTCGTCCGTGCCCTTCCGGAAGCCATGAGGAGACGCGCCGGAATCCGTCACAGGGCCAGCCGGTAGCGGTGGCCCTCCTGCTGCGACGCGGGCAGCGTGAACCGCTCCGCGAGCTCCATGCCGAGCCGTCTCGTCACCGCGATGGAACGGGCGTTGCCCGCGTTGACCATGGCGACGACATCCGTGACGCCCGCCGCGCGGACCCGCTCCAGCGTGGTCCGCGCCGCCGCCGTGACGTACCCCTTGCCCCAGTGCGCCCGCCCCAGCCGCCAGCCGATCTCGATCTTCCCGGCCGGACCCCAGGCGTGCGGCCACGGCTGCGCGCCCGTGAAGCCCAGTACCTCGTCCCCGGGACCGACCATCGTCCACAGGCAGAACCCGTACTCCGCGTCGTGCCGCCGCTGGCGGGCCGTGAGCTCCTCGTAGACGGACCGCTCGGCCGCGCGGCCCCCGTGGAACTCCATGACCTCGGGGTCGTCGAAGACCCGGTGCCAGGCGAGGGCGTCCTCGTCGGTGGGAACGCGCAGGCGTACATCGGGGAGAGCTCGGTTCACGGGGCAGCCCTTCAGCCGGGTGATCGGTACCGCTGCATAGACTGCCCATGTCCAGTGCCCGTCGGCACGTTGATTTCGAGTCTTGGGGAGAACCCGCCGTGACCGAGCCCCAGCCGCTCTCCGAAAACACCGCCGACGTCATCGTCGTCGGGGCCGGGCCAGCCGGTTCGACCACCGCGTACTACCTGGCGAAGGCGGGACTCGACGTCCTGCTCCTGGAGAAGACGGCCTTCCCGCGCGAGAAGGTCTGCGGCGACGGTCTGACCCCGCGCGCCACCAAGCAGCTCGTGTCGATGGGCATCGACATCTCCGAGGAAGCCGGCTGGCTCCGGAACAAGGGTCTGCGCATCATCGGCGGCGGCGTGCGCCTCCAGCTCGACTGGCCGGATCTCGCCTCCTTCCCCGACTACGGACTCGTGCGCAAGCGGGACGACTTCGACGAACAGCTCGCACGCCAGGCGCAGAAGGCGGGCGCGCGGCTGCACGAGCGCTGCAACGTCGGCGCCCCGATCATCGACGAGCGCACCGGCCGTATCACCGGCGTGCACGCGAAGCTGGGCGACGCCGACTCCAAGGAGAAGCGGGAGGTGACCTTCCATGCCCCTCTGGTGGTCGCGGCCGACGGCAACTCCACCCGTCTCTCCCTCGCGATGGGCCTGCACCGCCGCGAGGACCGCCCGATGGGCGTCGCCGTCCGCACGTACTTCACCTCGCCGCGCCACGAGGACGACTACCTGGAGTCGTGGCTGGAGCTGTGGGACCGCCGGGGCGCCGAGGACCGTCTGCTGCCCGGCTACGGGTGGATCTTCGGCATGGGCGACGGCACCTCGAACGTCGGCCTCGGTGTCCTCAACACCTCCGACTCCTTCAAGGAGCTCGACTGGCGCGAGGTCCTGAAGGCCTGGTGCGCCTCGATGCCGGAGGACTGGGGCTACACCCCCGAGAACATGACCGGCCCGATCCGCGGCGCGGCCCTCCCGATGGCCTTCAACCGTCAACCGCACTACACCAAGGGCCTGCTGCTGGTGGGTGACGCCGGCGGTCTGGTGAACCCCTTCAACGGCGAGGGCATCGCCTACGCCATGGAGTCCGGCCAGATCGCCGCCGACGTCATCGTCCAGGCCCACGCGCGCGCCACCCCGGGCCAGCGCGAACTGGCCCTCCAGCGCTACCCGCGTGTCCTCAAGGACACCTACGGCGGCTACTACACGCTCGGCCGCGCCTTCGTGAAGCTCATCGGCAACCCGAAGGTCATGAAGATCGCCACCCAGCGCGGCCTGACCCACCCGATGCTGATGAAGTTCACCCTGAAGATGCTCGCGAACCTCACCGACCCGACGGGCGGCGACGCGATGGACCGCATCATCAACGGCCTCTCGAAGGTAGCCCCGAAGGCCTGACCGAACGGGACCCGCGCGGCCCCCGACGGCCACCTGCCGGACGGGGCCGCCGAGCGGTCACCCGCCGCACGAGCCGCCCGAGCGGTCACCGCGACAGCTCCGACTCCTTGGCGGCGCGACGGGCCACCACCTGCTCGCGCCGCTCGGCCACCTGCCGCAGGGCGTCCTTGCGGTCCCGCCGGGAGAGCCGGTCCAGGTAGACATGTCCGTCGAGATGGTCGCTCTCGTGCTCCAGACACCGCGCGAAGTACCCCGTGCCCTCGATGACGAGCGGGTCCCCGTCCTTGTCGACGCCCCGCACGACGGCCCGGTCCGGGCGGGGCACGTCCACGACGGCACCCGGGACGGACAGACACCCCTCGCCCTCGTCCAGGAGGCGGCGGCCGGAGGGTGCGAGCCGCTCCAGGACGGGGTTGGCGATGTGGCCGACGTGCCGGACGCCGTCGTCGTCGGGGCAGTCGTAGACGAAGAGCCGCAGATCCACACCGACCTGGTTCGCGGCGAGGCCGGCGCCGTCGGCGACGTACATGGTCAGGAACATGTCGTCGATGAGCGCGGCGAGATCGGGACCGAACTCGGTCACGTCCCGGCAGGGGCGGTGCAGGACCTCTTCCCCGACCTCGGTGATCCGCCGCACGGTTCCGCGCCGGGCCTCCGGCGTGAGCGACGGGTACGAGCCGACCGGGCTTCCCTGGACGAACACACGGGGCATCGCTGTCTCCTTCGGTACACGGGCACCGCGGCCGACGGCGGTCCGCCGCCCTCCGGTACCGGTCACCACCCTGGCGGAAGCCGTCGCGCGGCGTGCGCGAAACAGCCCGAAGATCGGTCTTCCGACGCCTTCCGGACAGCCCGAAGGACCGCTCCCCGCACAGGAAGCGGTCCTCCGGAAGTCACCCGTGGGTCAGAGCACGCGCACCGCGCCCGTGGCCGGGTAGCCCGAGAGGTCCTGGATCACGACACCCTTGGAGGGGTTGGCCGCGTCGAGGTACTGCCCGTTACCGATGTACACCCCGACGTGGTACGCGGAACCCGCCGCACCCCAGTACAGAATGTCGCCGACCTGGACATTGGACAGGGAAACCGGCGTACCGGACACCGACTGGTCCTGCGAGACGCGCGGCAGGTCGACGCCGACCTGCTTGAACGCCGCCTGCACCAGCCCGGAACAGTCCCACGCGTTGGGTCCGGTGCCGCCCATGACGTACGCGTCGCCGACCTGAGCCTTCAGGAAGGCGACGACGGTCGCGACACTGCCGCTGGCCGGGGCGGCGACGTTCGTGGACGTGGACGCGCTCGCCGACAGGACGGTCCGCGCCGAGGAACGCGAGACGGCGTCGGCCGCCGCGGCCTTGCGCGCGGCCTCGGCCGCCTTCTTCTTGGCCTCGGCCTTCGTCTTGGCGTCGGCCAGGTCGGCCTTGGCCTGCTTGGCGGCCTTGGCGGCCGCCGCGTCGCGCTCCGCCTGCAGCTGGTAGTTGGCCGCGGCCTGCTGGGTGGCGTCCGCGGACTCGGCGACCTGCGTGGCCAGATCGGCCGTCAGGGTCGGCAGTTCCATGGTCTGCGTCACGGGCTCGGCGGCGCTCGCCGAACCCGCCGCGCCGGCCACTGCCAGGGTGCTGAGGACGCCACCGGCAACTCCGGCGCGCATCGCGAGCGACGGAGCGTTGCGACGGGGCTTCCGGTGGCTTCGTATGTGTGCGGTGTGGGACATGGGTACTAGCGGTACCAGGGGCTCCTCCATACCTTCAAGAAACGTGTGGTGCGCCACAGTTGTTCAATCGGCCGCCGAATTCGTCGCCCGTCACTCTTTATTGACGCCGTAACGGGCATTGCGGACACTGTCCATCGGGCCCGTGATCATGGCCTTTCAGTAATACGTCCGAATTGCCCGCCACCTACCACCGGTTGAAGTCGATGGCCAAGCCCGGCTTATCTGACCCATAGGTAGATGTGGCGCAGGTCACGGAACGGTCACCCGGACCCCCGCGTCCCGCGCGTGACCCTTCCCCGCCGCCGCGTCGCCCCCGCTCGTGAACGCGTGCACGTGTCCACATCGGTCCCGTTGATCCCCCCGAAGTGTGAACGCGGTCCTCTATCAAGGGGGTGCGTCCAGCGCGAATTTGCATGCAGGGGAAGTCTCTTGATATTGAGACGACCCCCTGGGCCTGCGGAGATGAGCGAAAATGTCACATCTGGTGATCGACCTGACGCTTCGCGTGTGAAGATCACTGCTCATCCGACTTCATGATCGTTCGTCAGGTGGTGGAGATCACAAAGCTAAGGCAATACCCCGTGTCGCAGATCACAGACCGCCGGGCATAAGATGCGAGGCAGTTGGGCTTGTGACCTGCTTCACATGTCCGCGATCTTCGCCGGGACGGGTGGGGTTCGCGGTGCTGACGAGGTAGGGGTGCAGGCTCGCCGAAACCGCCACCAGTCAGTGCCGACTGAGAGGAGCGAGGAGCGTGAACGCGTATGCGCCGATCCTCGTACTGGGAGCCCTCGGGGCAGGCTTTGCGATCTTCTCCGTGGTCATGGCCACGCTGATCGGTCCGAAGCGGTACAACCGCGCCAAACTCGACGCGTACGAGTGCGGCATCGAGCCGACCCCCACGCCGGTCGGCGGTGGGCGCTTTCCCATCAAGTACTACCTGACGGCGATGCTCTTCATCGTCTTCGACATCGAGATCGTCTTCCTCTACCCCTGGGCCGTCACCTTCGACGCCCTGGGTGTTTTCGGGCTCGTGGAGATGCTGCTCTTCGTGCTCACCGTCTTCGTCGCCTACGCGTACGTATGGCGGCGCGGCGGCCTGGAATGGGACTGAGGGGCCTTTAAGCATGGGACTCGAAGAAAAGCTGCCGAGTGGATTCCTGCTGACGACCGTCGAGCAGGCCGCGGGCTGGGTGCGCAAGGCGTCCGTCTTCCCCGCGACATTCGGACTCGCCTGCTGTGCCATCGAGATGATGACGACCGGCGCCGGGCGTTACGACCTGGCGCGCTTCGGTATGGAGGTCTTCCGCGGGTCGCCCCGCCAGGCCGACCTGATGATCGTGGCCGGCCGGGTGAGCCAGAAGATGGCGCCGGTGCTGCGGCAGGTCTACGACCAGATGCCCAACCCCAAGTGGGTCATCTCCATGGGGGTTTGTGCGTCATCGGGCGGAATGTTCAACAACTACGCCATTGTGCAGGGAGTTGACCACATCGTCCCGGTCGACATCTATTTGCCCGGATGTCCGCCGCGGCCCGAGATGCTGATGGACGCGATTCTCAAGCTCCACCAGAAGATCCAGACCTCCAAGCTCGGCGTGAACGCCGAGGAAGCGGCCCGCGAGGCGGAGGAAGCGGCGCTCAAGGCGCTTCCCATCATCGAGATGAAGGGCCTGCTGCGGTGAGCGACGCGAACGGCAACGGGGTCAACCCTGAGAAGGACCTGAGCGCCTCCAACCTTCCCGGCCAGCGAGGCGACCAGGGCGAGGAGATCCGCGTCCAGCGCGGCATGTTCGGCGCCAGCAACGGCGGCGACACCTCCGGTTACGGCGGCCTGGTCCGCTCGATCCGGCTGCCCGGAGCGGCCACCCGCCCCTACGGCGGCTGGTTCGACGAGGTGGCCGACGAGCTGGAGGGTGCTCTGGAGGAACAGGGACTCGTCCCCGAGAACGTCATCGACAAGACGGTCGTCGACCGCGACGAGATCACCTTCCACGTCGAACGCGAGTACCTGCTCCCCGTCGCTCAGACCCTGCGCGACGACCCGGCCCTCCGGTTCGAACTGTGCACCGGCGTCTCCGGCGTCCACCACCTGCACGACAAGGGCCGCGAGCTGCACGCCGTCTACCACCTGCGCTCGATCACCCACAACCGGTTGATCCGGCTGGAGGTCAGTGCCCCGGACGCGGACCCGCACGTCCCCTCGCTCGTCAGTGTCTATCCGACGAACGACTGGCACGAGCGCGAGACGTACGACTTCTTCGGCCTGATCTTCGACGGCCACCCCGCGCTGACGCGGATCATGATGCCGGACGACTGGCAGGGCTTCCCGCAGCGCAAGGACTATCCCCTCGGCGGCATTCCCGTCGAGTACAAGGGCGCCCAGATCCCGGCTCCGGACCAGCGGAGGTCGTACTCATGAGCACGCAGACCCCTTCCGGGGCATCGGCCGCATCGCCCCGCGAGACGACCGAGGGCACCGTATATACGGTCACCGGCGGCGACTGGGACGAGATCGCCCAGTCGGCGGCCAAGTCCGACGACGAGCGCATCATCGTCAACATGGGCCCGCAGCACCCGTCCACCCACGGCGTGCTCCGGCTCATCCTGGAGATCGACGGCGAGACGGTGACCGAGGCCCGCTGCGGCATCGGCTACCTCCACACCGGTATCGAGAAGAACCTCGAGTTCCGTACGTGGACCCAGGGCACCACCTTCGTGACGCGCATGGACTATCTGACACCGTTCTTCAACGAGACGGCCTACTGTCTCGGCGTCGAGAAGCTCCTCGGGATCACCGACCAGATCCCCGACCGCGCCACGATCATCCGCGTGCTCCTCATGGAGCTGAACCGACTCTCCTCCCATTTGGTGTGCATCGCCACCGGAGGCATGGAGCTGGGCGCCACCACGATCATGATCTACGGATTCCGTGACCGTGAGCTCATCCTCGACATCTACGAGCTGATCACGGGCCTGCGGATGAACCACGCGTTCATCCGCCCCGGCGGACTCGCCCAGGACCTGCCCCCGGGCGCGGTGGACCAGATCCGCGAGTTCGTGAAGAAGATGACGAAGAACCTTCCCGAGTACGACAAGCTCGCCACCGGGAACCCCATCTTCAAGGCCCGCATGCAGGACGTCGGCTATCTCGACCTGGCCGGCTGCATGGCCCTCGGCGCCACCGGCCCGGTCCTGCGGTCGGCGGGCCTGCCGCACGACCTGCGCAAGTCCCAGCCGTACTGCGGCTACGAGAACTACGACTTCGAGGTCCCGACCGCCGACACCTGCGACTCCTACGGGCGGTTCCTGATCCGCCTGGAGGAGATGCGCCAGTCGCTGCGGATCGTCGAGCAGTGCCTGGACCGGCTCCAGCCCGGCCCGGTCATGGTCGCCGACAAGAAGATCGCCTGGCCCGCCCAGCTCGCGCTCGGCCCCGACGGTCTCGGCAACTCGCTCGACCACATCAAGAAGATCATGGGCACCTCCATGGAGGCCCTGATCCACCACTTCAAGCTGGTGACCGAGGGCTTCCGCGTGCCGCCGGGACAGGCGTACACGGCGGTCGAGTCGCCCAAGGGCGAGCTCGGGGTGCACGTCGTCTCCGACGGAGGCACCCGCCCCTACCGGGTCCACTTCCGTGACCCGTCCTTCACCAACCTGCAGGCCATGGCGGCGATGTGCGAAGGCGGCCAGATCGCCGACGTCATCGTCGCCGTCGCGTCCATCGACCCCGTGATGGGAGGCGTCGACCGGTGACCACCACCCCCGAGGGCGTCAGCCTGGGCATGCCCCAACTGCCCGCGCCCGACTACCCGGCCGACGTCCGGGCCCGGCTGGAGGCGGACGCGCGCGAGATCATCGCCCGCTACCCCGACTCCCGCTCGGCGCTCCTTCCGTTGCTGCATCTCGTGCAGTCGCAGGAGGGCCACGTCACGCGCACGGGACAGCGGTTCTGCGCGGAGGTACTGGGCCTGACGACGGCCGAGGTCGCCGCCGTCGCGACCTTCTACTCGATGTACCGGCGCAAGCCGAGCGGTGACTACCAGGTGGGTGTCTGCACCAACACCCTGTGCGCCGTCATGGGCGGCGACGCCATCTTCGAGGCCCTCCAGGACCACCTGGGTGTCGGCAACGGGGAGACCACCGGTGACGGCAAGGTCACCCTGGAGCACATCGAGTGCAACGCGGCCTGCGACTTCGCGCCGGTCGTGATGGTCAACTGGGAGTTCTTCGACAACCAGACCGTGGACTCGGCCAAGCGGCTCGTCGACGACCTGCGCGCGGGCGCCGACGTCGACCCGACCCGCGGCGCCCGTCTGTGCACGTTCAAGGACACCGCCCGGATCCTGGCGGGCTTCCCCGACGAGCGCGAGGGCGCGGTGGAGGCCGGCGGCAGCGCGGGCCACGCGTCCCTGGTGGGGCTGCGCCTGGCCAGGGGGGAGAGCGCCCCCGCGCGCGTGGTGCATCCGCGAGGCGGAGGAGCACCTCAGAACCAGCGGCCCGCCGAGCACCCCAGCTCGCACGACGCGCCGCAGGACACGTCGGCCTCCGACCCGTCCCACCCGGCGGGTCCTGTGGCAGAGGAGGGGGAGTGATGACCTTGGCAGCAGAGATCAACGAGACGAGTCCCGAAAAGCTGCTCGCACCCGTGCTGTCGGCCTTCTGGGACGAGGACAGGTCCTGGTCGCTGGACGTCTACCGGAGGCACGAAGGGTACGAGGGCCTGCGCAAGGCACTCGCCATGTCACCGGACGACCTGATCGCCTACGTCAAGGACTCCGGGCTGCGGGGCCGGGGCGGTGCAGGATTCCCGACCGGAATGAAATGGCAGTTCATTCCCCAGGGAGACGGCAAACCTCACTATCTAGTTGTCAACGCCGACGAATCGGAGCCGGGGACCTGCAAGGACATCCCGCTCCTCTTCGCGAACCCGCACAGCCTCATCGAGGGCATTGTGATCGCGTGCTATGCCATCCGGTCTTCGCATGCCTTCATCTATCTCCGTGGTGAAGTCGTCCCCGTATTGCGGCGGTTGCACGAGGCCGTACGTGAGGCCTACGCGGCGGGCTACCTCGGCGAGAACATCCTGGGCAGCGGACTCGACCTCCAGCTCACCGTGCACGCGGGCGCCGGCGCGTACATCTGCGGTGAGGAGACCGCGCTGCTCGACTCGCTCGAAGGCCGCCGTGGTCAACCGCGGCTCCGTCCCCCTTTCCCTGCTGTCGCGGGCCTCTATGCGTGTCCAACTGTTGTAAATAACGTCGAGTCGATCGCGTCAGTTCCCGCAATTCTCCAAAACGGCAAGGAATGGTTCAGGTCGATGGGAAGCGAGAAGTCCCCGGGCTTCACGCTCTACTCGCTCAGCGGCCATGTCGTCAGCCCCGGCCAGTACGAGGCACCGCTCGGCATCACGCTGCGCCAACTCCTCGACATGAGCGGCGGGATGCGCCCCGGTCACCGGCTGAAGTTCTGGACGCCGGGCGGCTCCTCGACCCCGATGTTCACCGACGAGCATCTCGACGTCCCTCTTGACTACGAAGGAGTGGGCGCCGCGGGTTCCATGCTCGGCACGAAAGCACTCCAGTGCTTCGACGAGACGACCTGCGTCGTCCGCGCCGTCACCCGCTGGACCGAGTTCTACGCCCACGAGTCCTGCGGCAAGTGCACGCCGTGCCGTGAAGGCACGTACTGGCTCGTCCAATTGCTGCGCGACATCGAGGCCGGCAAGGGCGTCATGTCCGACCTCGACAAACTCAACGACATCGCCGACAACATCAACGGCAAGTCCTTCTGCGCCCTCGGCGACGGTGCCGCCTCGCCGATCTTCTCCTCGCTCAAGTACTTCCGCGAGGAGTACGAGCAGCACATCACGGGCCGCGGCTGCCCCTTCGACCCCGCCCGCTCCACGGCCTGGGCGGACAAGCACACGGAGGTGAACGCATGACAGTGACCACCAGTGCTCCCTCCGGAGGCGGGGAAGCGGCGGTCCCGCCGGAGGATCTCGTCTCGCTGACGATCGACGGCGTCGAGATGAGCGTGCCCAAGGGCACCCTGGTCATCCGGGCCGCCGAACAACTCGGCATCGAGATCCCCCGGTTCTGCGACCACCCGCTCCTCGACCCGGCCGGCGCCTGCCGCCAGTGCATCGTCGAGGTCGAGGGCCAGCGCAAGCCCATGGCGTCCTGCACGATCACCTGTACGGACGGGATGGTCGTCAAGACTCACCTCACCTCCCAGGTCGCCGAGAAGGCACAGCACGGTGTGATGGAGCTGCTGCTCATCAACCACCCGCTGGACTGCCCGGTCTGCGACAAGGGAGGCGAGTGCCCCCTGCAGAACCAGGCGATGTCGCACGGCAACGCCGAGTCCCGGTTCGAGGGCAAGAAGCGGACGTACGAGAAGCCGGTCCCGATCTCCACCCAGGTGCTCCTGGACCGCGAGCGGTGCGTGCTGTGCGCGCGCTGCACCCGCTTCTCGAACCAGATCGCGGGCGACCCCATGATCGAGCTGGTCGAGCGGGGCGCGCTCCAGCAGGTCGGCACCGGTGAGGGCGACCCCTTCGAGTCGTACTTCTCCGGCAACACGATCCAGATCTGCCCGGTGGGCGCGCTCACGTCGGCGGCGTACCGCTTCCGCTCGCGCCCCTTCGACCTCATCTCCTCGCACTCCGTGTGCGAGCACTGCTCCGGCGGCTGCGCGACGCGCACCGACCACCGGCGCGGCAAGGTCATGCGGCGTCTCGCTGCGCCCGACCCCGAGGTCAACGAGGAATGGGTCTGCGACAAGGGCCGGTTCGGGTTCCGGTACGCGCAGCAGCGCGACCGCCTCGACACCCCCCTGGTGCGCAACGCCGACGGCGTCCTCGAACCCGCGTCCTGGCCGGAGGCCCTGGAGGCCGCCGCGCAGGGGCTGACCGCGGCCCGCGGGCGGGCCGGTGTCCTCACCGGCGGCCGGCTCACCGTCGAGGACGCCTACGCGTACAGCAAGTTCGCGCGCGTGGCCCTCGACACGAACGACATCGACTTCCGCGCGCGCGTGCACAGCTCCGAGGAGGCCGACTTCCTGGCCGCCCGGGTCGCCGGACGCGGCCGGGATCTCGACGGCACGGGCGTCACCTACACCGCCCTGGAGAAGGCGCCCGCCGTCCTGCTCGCGGGCTTCGAGTCGGAGGAGGAGGCGCCCGGCGTCTTCCTGCGGCTGCGCAAGGCATGGCGCGGGCACGGACAGAAGACGTTCTCCCTCGCCACGCACGCCACCCGCGGACTGGAGAAGGCGGGCGGCACGCTGCTGCCGGCCGCGCCCGGCACCGAGACCGAGTGGCTGGACGCGCTCGCGAGCGGCGTCGGCCTGGAGGGCGACGGCGCCAGGGCAGCCGAGGCGCTGCGCGCCGAGGGTGCCGTGATCGTCGTCGGTGAGCGGCTGGCCACCGTGGCGGGAGGGCTGACCGCCGCCGTGCGGACCGCCACCGCCACCGGCGCCCGACTGGTGTGGATCCCGCGCCGGGCCGGGGAACGCGGTGCGATCGAGGCCGGCGCGCTTCCGTCGCTGTTGCCGGGCGGACGCCCGGCCACCGACCCGCGCGCGCGGGACGAGGTCGCGGCCGCATGGGGCGTCTCCGAACTCCCGCACCGCTACGGTCGTGACACCGGCCAGATCGTGGAGGCCGCCGTCGGCGGCGAACTGCGGGCCCTGGTGGTGGCGGGTGTGGAGGTCGCCGACCTTCCCGACCCCACGCGCGCGCGTGCGGCCCTGTCCGAAGTGGGCTTCCTGGTGTCGCTCGAACTGCGGCCCAGCGAGGTCACCGAGCACGCGGACGTCGTCCTTCCGGTCGCCGCGGTCACCGAGAAGGCCGGAAGCTTCCTCAACTGGGAAGGCCGGGTCCGCTCCTTCGAGGCCGCCCTCAAGCC
The DNA here is from genome assembly GCF_036226925.1 of Streptomyces sp. NBC_00659. Taxonomy (NCBI): domain Bacteria; kingdom Bacillati; phylum Actinomycetota; class Actinomycetes; order Kitasatosporales; family Streptomycetaceae; genus Streptomyces; species Streptomyces sp. NBC_00659. The sequence continues at coordinate 5,575,364 of NZ_CP109031.1, forward strand.
CGACCAGATGACCCGGCGCCTCGCGCCCGCCGACGCGCGTGTCCTGCAGATGCTGGCCGACGCCATGGACGTCCACCTCGGGCTGCCGGACCTGCGCACCACGCGCGGGGAACTCGACCGGCTCGGCGCCTGGGACGGGTCGCAGGCAGCCGAACCCCGGGAAACCGGGGTGCAGATGCCCCGTCCGGCCGCCGGGGAGGCCGTACTGGCCGGGCACCGGCTGCTGCTCGACCAGGGGCGTCTCCAGGAGGGCGACGAAGCGCTCGCCGGAACCCGGCACGCCGCACGCGCGCGCGTGTCGGCCGCCACCGCCGCCGAGGCGGGCGTCAAGAACGGCGATGTCATCGCCGTGACCGGTCCGGGCGGAGCGGTCGAACTCCCGTTGCAGGTCACCGAGATGCCCGACCGCGTGGTCTGGCTCCCGCTGAACTCGACCGGAGGGGGCGTCGCCTCCGACACCGGGGCGCTGCCCGGCGCACTCGTCCGCATCGGCCCGGCGACGATCGCCGCCGAGGCCCCCAAGGAGGTGGAGGCATGACGCCGTACCTCGCCGCTGAAGACCTCTCGATGTTCGGCCACGACCCCTGGTGGCTGGTCGTCATCAAGGCGGTGTTCTGCTTCGCCTTCCTGATGGTGACCGTGCTCTTCTCCATCGTGTGGGAGCGCAAGGTCGTCGCCTGGATGCAGTTGCGCATCGGCCCCAACCGGCACGGTCCCTGGGGCATGCTCCAGTCGCTTGCCGACGGCGTGAAGCTGATGCTCAAGGAGGATCTGATCGTCAAGCGCGCGGACAAGGTGGTCTACGTCCTCGCGCCGATCGTCGCGGCCATCCCTGCCTTCATGGCGATCGCGGTGATCCCCTTCGGACCCGCGGACAACGAGATCTCGATCTTCGGTCAGCGCACCACGATGCAGCTCACCGACCTGCCGATCGCGATGCTCTACATCCTCGCGGTGGCCTCGGTGGGCATCTACGGGATCGTGCTCGCCGGCTGGAGCTCCGGATCCACCTATCCGCTGCTGGGCGGTCTGCGCTCCTGCGCCCAGATGATCTCCTACGAGATCGCCATGGGGGCCGCGTTCGCCTCGGTGTTCCTCTACTCCGGGTCGATGTCGACGTCGACGATCGTCGAACAGCAGCAGGACCGCTGGTACATCGTCCTGCTGCCGGTCTCGTTCCTCATCTACATCGTCACGATGATCGGCGAGACCAACCGGGCCCCCTTCGACATGCCGGAGTCCGAGGGCGACCTCGTCGGCGGCTTCAACACCGAGTACTCGTCGATCAAGTTCGCGCTGTTCATGCTCGCCGAGTACGTGAACATGGTGACGGTCTCGGCCGTGTCGACGACGCTCTTCCTGGGCGGCTGGCGTGCGCCCTGGCCGATCAGCGGCTTCTGGGAGGGCGCCAACCACGGCTGGTGGCCGATGCTCTGGTTCGTGGTGAAGGTGCAGCTCCTGCTGTTCTTCTTCATCTGGCTGCGCGGCACGCTGCCGCGCGTCCGCTACGACCAGTTGATGAAGCTCGGCTGGAAGGTGCTCATCCCGGTCTCCGTGGTCTGGCTGATGCTCGTCGCGACGGTACGGACGCTGCGCAACGAGAACTACGACTTCGCGGACATCGCCCTGTACGTCGGCGGAGGCGTCCTAGCCCTCCTGCTGCTGTCGTTCGTGGCGGACATCTTCCGCGACAAGCAGGGCCGGCAGGGCCAGGAGACGCCCGCCGAGCCCGCCGCTTTCGACCCGATGGCCGGCGGATTCCCCGTGCCCCCACTGCCCGGCCAGGAGCTGCCGCCGGTACCGCGGCGCCGTCCGCGCCGCGAGCGTGAGCTGATTGTCAGTGGCGGGTCCGATACTGCGAGTGATGGACCGGTCACCGGATCTCGTGACGGAAAGGAGGGGTCCGATGGCTGAGGAGCCGAAGGAGACCAAACCCGGTTTCCAGAACCCCGTCGCCGGTTTCGGCGTGACCTTCAAGGCCATGTTCAAGAAGCGGCTGACCGAGCAGTACCCGGAAGAACAGAAGACCACCGCACCGCGGTTCCACGGCCGGCACCAGCTCAACCGCCACCCGGACGGCCTGGAGAAGTGCGTGGGCTGTGAGCTGTGCGCCTGGGCCTGTCCCGCGGACGCCATCTATGTGGAGGGCGCGGACAACACCGAGGAGGAGCGCTACTCCCCGGGCGAGCGCTACGGCCGCGTCTACCAGATCAACTACGCCCGCTGCATCCTGTGCGGCCTGTGCATCGAGGCGTGCCCCACGCGCGCGCTGACGATGACGAACGAGTTCGAGCTCGCGGACAGCAGCCGCGCCAACCTCATCTACACCAAGGAGCAGCTGCTCGCCGGACTCCAGGAAGGCATGGTCGACACACCGCACTCGATCTTCCCGGGCACGGACGAGCAGGACTACTACCGAGGCCTGGTCACCGAGGCGGCACCCGGCACCGAGCGTCAGGTGGCCGTCTCCCAGGGCGAGCTGCATCCCTCGTCGAGTCCGTCGGGCGGGCCTGCCGGAGAGGGGGCGGAGGCATGACCGGCCTGGCCGCGTACTCCACCTCCACCGGAGAGGCCTTCCAGTTCTGGGTTCTCGGCACCATCGCGGTGATCGGCGCCCTGTGCACCGTCTTCATGCGCAAGGCCGTGCACAGCGCGCTGTGTCTCGCCGGAACCATGATCATCCTGGCGGTGTTCTACCTCGCCAACGGCGCCTACTTCCTGGGCATCGTCCAGGTCGTCGTCTACACCGGCGCGATCATGATGCTGTTCCTCTTCGTCGTCATGCTCGTCGGTGTCACCGCGGCGGACTCGCTGAAGGAGACCATCAAGGGGCAGCGCTGGCTGGCCCTGCTCTGCGGACTCGGCTTCGGCATCCTGCTGTTCGCCGGTATCGGCAACGCGTCCGTCCAGGACTTCGACGGCCTGTCGAAGGCCAACGCGAACGGCAACGTGGAGGGCCTCGCCGCCCTCATCTTCACGAAGTACGTGTTCGCCTTCGAGATCACCGGCGCGCTGCTCATCACGGCCACCATCGGCGCCATGGTGCTCACCCACCGCGAGCGCACGGAGCGAGCCAGGACCCAGCGCGAGCTGTCCGAGCAGCGGGTGCGCGAGGGCAAGCACATCCCGCCGCTGCCGGCTCCGGGTGTCTACGCCCGGCACAACGCGGTGGACATCGCGGGCCTGCTCCCCGACGGCACTCCGTCCGAGCTGACCGTCAGCAAGACGCTGCGCGACCGCGGGCAGATCCGCGACGTGTCGGCCGACGCGCTGAAGGATCTGAAGGCGCTGGAGCAGCGTGCCGAGGAGCGCCTGGAGCGCACGAAGCCGGAGGAGGCGTCCAAGTGAATCCGGTCAACTATCTCTACCTCGCCGCTCTGTTGTTCACGATCGGCGCCACCGGTGTCCTGATCAGACGGAACGCGATCGTGGTGTTCATGTGCATCGAGCTCATGCTCAACGCCTGCAACCTCGCCTTCGTCGTCTTCTCCCGGATGCACGGCAATCTCGACGGCCAGATCATCGCGTTCTTCACGATGGTCGTCGCCGCCGCGGAGGTCGTGGTCGGGCTCGCGATCATCGTGTCGCTGTTCCGTTCCCGCCACTCGGCCTCGGTCGACGACGCCAGCCTGATGAAGCTGTAAGGGGTCGCTGAATCGTGGAGAACCTGATTGCGCTGCTGATCGCGGCGCCTCTGCTCGGAGCGGCCGTACTGCTGTGCGGCGGACGGCGGCTGGATGCCGTCGGTCAGTGGATCGGTACCGTGCTCGCGGCCGCCTCCTTCGGGATCGCCGTCGTGCTCTTCGCCGACATGCTGGGCAAGGGTCCTGAGGACCGGACCTTCACCCAGCATCTGTTCAGCTGGATCGCCGTCGGGAACTTCCGGGCGGACGTCGGCTTCCAGCTCGACCAGTTGTCGATGACGTTCGTCCTGCTGATCACCGGCGTCGGCTCGCTGATCCACCTGTACTCGATCGGGTACATGGAGCACGACGAGCGCCGCCGCCGCTTCTTCGGCTATCTGAACCTGTTCCTGGCGGCGATGCTGCTGCTCGTCCTCGCCGACAACTACCTGTTGCTGTACGTCGGCTGGGAAGGCGTCGGTCTCGCCTCGTACCTGCTGATCGGTTTCTGGCAGCACAAGCCCAGCGCGGCCACCGCCGCCAAGAAGGCCTTCCTGGTCAACCGTGTCGGCGACATGGGCCTGTCCATCGCCATCATGCTGATGTTCACGACCTTCGGGACCTTCGCCTTCGGGCCGCTGCTCGGCACCGAGGGACACCCCGGGATCGCCGGGGACGCCACCGAGGGCAAGCTCACGGCCGTCGGACTGATGCTGCTGCTCGCGGCCTGCGGCAAGTCGGCCCAGGTGCCGCTGCAGTCCTGGCTCGGGGACGCGATGGAGGGCCCGACCCCGGTCTCGGCCCTCATCCACGCCGCCACCATGGTGACCGCGGGCGTGTATCTGATCGTGCGCTCGGCCGCCGTCTTCAACGCGGCACCGGACGCCCAGCTCGTCGTCACCGTCGTGGGCGGGGTCACGCTCCTGTTCGGTGCGATCGTCGGTTGCGCGAAGGACGACATCAAGAAGGCGCTCGCCGGCTCGACCATGTCGCAGATCGGCTACATGGTGCTGGCGGCGGGTCTCGGCCCCATCGGCTACGTCTTCGCGATCATGCACCTGGTGACGCACGGCTTCTTCAAGGCCGGGCTCTTCCTCGGCGCCGGTTCGGTCATGCACGGCATGAACGACGAGGTCGACATGAGGAAGTTCGGCGGCCTCAGGAAGTACATGCCGATCACGTTCGTGACCTTCGGCCTCGGCTATCTCGCGATCATCGGCTTCCCGGGCCTGTCCGGCTTCTTCTCCAAGGACAAGATCATCGAGGCGGCCTTCGCCAAGGGCGGCACCGAGGGCTGGATCCTCGGCAGTGTGACCCTGCTGGGCGCGGCGATCACCGCGTACTACATGACACGCGTGATGATCATGACCTTCTTCGGGGAGAAGCGCTGGCAGCCCGACGCCGAGGGCCACGAACCGCACCCGCACGAGTCGCCCAGGTCCATGACGATCCCGATGATCGTGCTGGCCTTCGGGTCGGTGTTCGCGGGCGGCTACTTCAGCATCGGCAACCACTTCCTGCACTGGCTGGAGCCGGTTACCGGGCACTCGGAGGGCAACTCGCCCGTGAGTGCCCTCACGGTCACCGTGGCGACCATGGTGCTGCTGGTCGTCGGCGCCGGAATCGCCTACCTCCAGTACGGACGCAGCTCGGTCCCGGTCGTCGCCCCGCGCGGCTCCCTGCTCACCCGCGCCGCCCGGCGCGACCTGTACCAGGACGACTTCAACCACGTCGTACTGGTACGCGGCGGTGAGCACCTCACCCGCTCCCTGGTCTACGTCGATCACACCCTGGTCGACGGAGTCGTCAACGGGACGGCGGCCTCCGTGGGCGGCCTCTCCGGGCGGCTGCGCAAGCTGCAGAACGGTTATGCGCGCAGTTACGCGGTCTCGATGTTCGGCGGCGCGGCGATCCTCGTCGCCGCGACCCTGCTGATGAGGGCGGTCTGATACCGATGTCCTTTCCTCTGCTGACAGCGACGGCGGTGCTCCCGGCCCTCGGGGCGATCGCCACGGCCGCCGTGCCGGCCGCGCAGCGCGTCGCGGCCAAGTGGCTGGCGCTGCTGGTCTCCCTCGGCACGCTGGCGCTCGCCGCGGTCACCCTGGTGCGTTTCGACCCCGGCGGCGCCCGCTACCAGCTCACCGAATCCCACGCCTGGATCCCGGACTTCGGGGTGCGCTACCAACTGGGCGTGGACGGCATCGGGGTGGCGCTCGTCGCGCTCACCGCGCTGTTGATGCCGTTCGTGATCCTGGCGGGCTGGCACGACGCCGACCCGATGGAGACCGGAAGCAAGCGCTGGCGTCCGACCCAGGGCTTCTTCGCGCTGATCCTGGCCGTCGAGGCGATGGTGATCATCTCCTTCGAGGCCACCGACGTCTTCCTCTTCTACGTCTTCTTCGAAGCCATGCTGATCCCGATGTACTTCCTCATCGGCGGCTTCGGGGACCGTGCCCACGAGCACGGCGACGAGGCGGCGGCGACACAACGCTCGTACGCCGCGGTGAAGTTCCTCCTCTACAACCTGGTCGGCGGCCTGATCATGCTGGCCGCCGTGATCGGCCTCTACGTGGTCGCCGGAAGCTTCTCGCTCCAGGAGATCGTCCAGGCGCGGGCCGACGGCTCGCTGCACATGGCGACCAGCACCGAGCGGTGGCTCTTCCTCGGCTTCTTCTTCGCGTTCGCGGTGAAGGCGCCCCTGTGGCCGCTGCACACCTGGCTGCCCAACGCCATGGGCGAGGCCACCGCGCCGGTCGCCGTGCTGATCACGGCGGTCGTGGACAAGGTCGGCACCTTCGCGATGCTCCGCTTCTGTCTCCAGCTCTTCCCGGAGGCGAGCAAGTGGGCGACGCCCGCGATCCTCGTACTGGCGTTGATCAGCATCATCTACGGGGCACTGCTCGCGGTCGGACAGCGGGACATCAAGCGGCTGGTCGCCTACGCGTCGATCTCGCACTTCGGGTTCATCATCCTGGGCATCTTCGCGATGACCACGCAGGGCCAGTCCGGCGCGACGCTCTACATGGTCAACCATGGGATCTCGACCGCCGCCCTGATGCTGGTGGCCGGCTTCCTGATCTCGCGGCGCGGCTCGCGTCTCATCGCCGACTACGGAGGGGTGCAGAAGGTCGCCCCGGTGCTCGCGGGCACCTTCCTGATCGGCGGCCTCGCGACGCTGTCGCTCCCGGGTCTCGCGCCCTTCGTGAGTGAATTCCTGGTCCTGGTGGGCACGTTCACCCGTTACCCGGTGGTCGGCATCATCGCCACCTTCGGCATCGTCCTCGCCGCGCTCTACACCCTGGTCCTCTACCAGCGGACGATGACGGGCCCGGTCAAGGCGTCGGTGGCCGAGATGCCGGACCTCAGGGTGCGTGAGCTCCTGGTGGTCGCCCCGCTGATCGCTCTGCTGATCTTCCTGGGCGTCTACCCGAAGCCGCTCACCGACATCGTCAACCCGGCGGTACAGCAGACCATGTCGGATGTACACAAGACGGACCCCCAGCCCGAGGTGGAGGCGGCCAAGTGAGCGCATCAGCCGTCCACAGCCTGTGGACAACAGCCGCGACAGCGGCCGAGCCGATCTCCAAGATCGATGCACCTAAGATCGAATATGGGCAATTGTCGCCCACCTTGATCGTCCTCGGTGCGGCGGTCGTCGGGGTTCTGGTCGAGGCCTTCGTGCCGCGCAAGTCGCGTTACTACGCGCAGGTGTTCGTCGCCGTCGTCGCGCTGGCCGCGGCCTTCTCCGCGGTCGTCGCGCTCGCGGCGAGCGGATACGGAACCACGAAGGCGCACATCGCGGCGATGGGCGCGGTCGCGGTCGACGGACCGGCCCTGTTCCTCCAGGGCACGATCCTGCTCGCCGGAATCCTCGGCGTCTTCACCTTCGCCGAGCGGCGCCTCGACCCCGAGGCGCACGGGAACCGGGTCGACGCGTTCGCCGCGCAGGCCGCGTCGGTGCCCGGCAGCGACAGCGAGAAGGCCGCCGTGAAGGCCGGGTTCACCACCACCGAGGTGTTCCCGCTGCTGCTCTTCGCGATCGGCGGCATGCTCGTCTTCCCCGCGGCCAACGACCTGCTGACGCTGTTCGTCGCGCTGGAGGTCTTCTCCCTGCCGCTGTACCTCCTGTGCGCCGTGGCCCGCCGCAAGCGGCTCATGTCGCAGGAGGCGGCCGTCAAGTACTTCCTGCTCGGCGCCTTCGCCTCCGCGTTCACGCTCTTCGGCATCGCCCTGCTGTACGGCTACGCGGGCTCGGTGTCGTACGCGACCATCGCGCACGTCGTCGACGGCACGGTCACGAACGTCGACCCGGCCCTCGCCGGCACCATGGGCAACGACGTGCTGCTGCTCATGGGGATGGCCCTGGTCGTCATGGGCCTGCTCTTCAAGGTCGGCGCGGTGCCCTTCCACATGTGGACGCCCGACGTCTACCAGGGCGCGCCGACCCCGGTCACCGGCTTCATGGCGGCGGCGACGAAGGTGGCGGCGTTCGGCGCGCTGCTGCGCCTGCTGTACGTCGTCCTGCCGGGTATGCGCTGGGACTGGCGGCCGGTCATGTGGGCCGTGGCTATCGTCACCATGCTGGGCGGCGCGATCGCCGCGATCACCCAGACCGACATCAAGCGGCTCCTGGCGTACTCGTCGATCGCGCACGCTGGATTCATCCTCGCGGGTGTCATCGCGACCTCGCCGGACGGTGTCTCGTCGGTCCTCTTCTACCTGGGCGCGTACTCCTTCGTCACGATCGGCGCCTTCGCCGTCGTCACGCTCGTACGGGACGCGGGCGGCGAGGCGACGCACCTGTCCAAGTGGGCCGGTCTCGGACGCAGGTCCCCACTGGTGGCCGCGGTGTTCGCGGTCTTCCTGCTGGCCTTCGCGGGTATCCCGCTCACTTCGGGATTCGCCGGAAAGTTCGCCGTGTTCAAGGCGGCTGCCGAAGGCGGCGCGGGCGCGCTGGTCGTGGTCGGTGTGATCTCGTCGGCGATCGCGGCGTTCTTCTACATCCGCGTGATCGTGCTGATGTTCTTCAGCGAGCCGAAGCCGGAGGGGCCGACGGTCGCCGTGCCGTCGCCGCTGACGACGACGGCGATCGCGGTGGGTGTGGCCGTCACGCTGGTGCTCGGTGTGGCGCCGCAGTACTTCCTGAACCTGGCGAGCCAGGCGGGGGTCTTCGTGCGCTGAGCGGTACCGCGCGCGACTCGGGCCCCGTTCCCTTCGAGGGAGCGGGGCCCGAGCCGTTCTCAGTGGGCGGTGTGGGCCGTGCCCGCGGAGCCGGTGTGGGCCGTGCCCGACTTGCCGGTGTGGGGCGTGTCGGACTTACCGGTGTGCGCCGGGGCGGCCGGGCACTTCACCCTGGGGTTCCAACGGTCGAACAGCCCGTTGGGGTTCTGCTTCCACAGCCAGACGTGCAGGTCGTAGTGGATCTTCATACCCGGGTAGTGACCCGGCATCGGACCCTCGAACTTCTGGCCGCCGAACATCGACGGCCGGTCCTTGCTGGTCTTCAGGTTCTGGTCCGAGTCCAGGACGATCCACTCGACCCCGGCGAGCCTGCGCTTTCCGTCCTTGCCGTCCTCGAACAGGAGAGCCGACGGCTTCGCCGGATCGAGTGAGCCGTAGCGGGACTCGTTGAAGTAGTGGTAGCCCATGCTGCCGTGCCCCGCGGGGTCCGAGGAGCACTGGCGGGGCACGTATCCGTCGGCGAGGGCGACCTTCTCGTCGAGGTACTTCACGCTGGCCAGGTACGCCCTGGCCAGATCCCGCAACGCTTTCGGGTCGGCCGGGCGGTCCGCGGCCGGGGCGGGGCCGGCGGACAGGGCGAGCGACGCGGCGGCGGCTGTCACGAGGGTGATGGCGGTCCGGAGGGGACGCTGGGACATGCGAGGACTCCTAGGGAGACGAGAGAGGCGTACGGACTGCACGGGTCCGTCGGCTGCGGGCCCCCTCCTCCCGCCCCAGCAGCATGGCCCTCGGTCCCGAAGCGCCGCCATGCAAGCGGGGCCAACGGGTTGAACCCGTCGGTGCGCGCCGTGCGGCGGAGTGAGACGGGACAAGCGCCGATACGTAGGGAAGCCGGTCCCTCGCAGCCTGTGGACAACTCTCGGACTGTCGGCGCGGACCCCTATCGTGGACGCAGTGGTCGAGGCGCGACGTACGGGGGACGAAACGATGGGCGGGACGGGTGTGATGACCGAAGCGGACGCGACGGAGACGCTGGGCGGGAGCGAGGCACTGGCCGCTCTCCACAGGGTTTTCGGGTACGACGCCTTCCGCGGCGAGCAGGAAGCGATCATCGAGCACGTGGTGGCGGGCGGTGACGCCGTCGTCCTGATGCCGACCGGTGGCGGAAAGTCCCTCTGCTACCAGATCCCTTCCCTGGTCAGACCGGGTACGGGCGTTGTGGTCTCCCCGCTCATCGCGCTCATGCAGGACCAGGTGGACGCGCTGCGGGCGCTGGGCGTGCGCGCCGGGTTCATGAACTCCACGCAGGACTTCGACGAGCGGCGCGTGGTCGAGGCGGAGTTCCTGGCCGGAGAGCTCGACCTCATCTACCTGGCCCCCGAGCGGCTGCGTCTCGACAGCACGCTGGACCTGCTGTCCCGGGGGAAGATCTCCGTCTTCGCGATCGACGAGGCGCACTGTGTGGCCCAGTGGGGCCACGACTTCCGTCCCGACTATCTGGCGCTCTCGCTGCTCGGCGAACGCTGGCCGGACGTCCCGCGCATCGCGCTGACCGCCACCGCCACACGGGCGACGCACAAGGAGATCACCCAGCGCCTGGGCATGCCCGCGGCCCGTCATTTCGAGGCGAGCTTCGACCGCCCCAACATCCAGTACCGGATCGTTCCCAAGGCCGACCCGAAGAAGCAGCTGCTGTCCTTCCTGCGTGAGGAACACGCGGGCGACGCGGGCATCGTGTACTGCCTCTCGCGCAACTCCGTGGAGAAGACCGCCGAGTTCCTCGCCCGCAACGGCATCGAGGCGGTGCCGTATCACGCGGGCCTGGACTCGGGCACCCGTGCCGCGCACCAGTCCCGCTTCCTCCGGGAGGAGGGCCTCGTGGTGGTCGCCACGATCGCCTTCGGCATGGGCATCGACAAGCCGGACGTCCGCTTCGTCGCCCACCTGGACCTGCCGAAGTCGGTCGAGGGCTACTACCAGGAGACGGGCCGCGCCGGCCGTGACGGACTGCCCTCCACAGCGTGGATGGCGTACGGCCTTCAGGACGTGGTCCAGCTCAACAAGATGATCCAGGGCTCGGAGGGTGACGCGGCGTTCAGACGCCGGGCCACCGCCCATCTGGACTCGATGCTCGCCCTGTGCGAGACGGTCCGGTGCCGGCGCTCTCAGCTCCTGGCCTACTTCGGCCAGGACCCCGACACCCCGGACTGCGGCAACTGCGACACCTGTCTGACGCCTCCGGAGACCTGGGACGGCACGGTCGTGGCACAGAAGCTGCTGTCCACGGTGGTGCGCCTCCAGCGCGAGCGGGGCCAGAAGTTCGGCGCGGGCCAGATCGTCGACATCCTGCTGGGGCGCAAGACCGCCAAGGTGATCCAGTTCGACCATGACCAGCTGTCCGTCTTCGGTATCGGCGCGGAGCTGGCGGAGTCCGAATGGCGCAGTGTCGTACGGCAGTTGCTGGCCCAGGGGCTGATCGCGGTCGAGGGCGAGTACGGCACGCTGGTGCTGACCGACGCGAGCGGGACCGTGCTGCGGCGCGAGCGCGACGTGCTGCTGCGCAAGGAGGCGCCGAAGCCGGCCACGTCCCGGTCGTCGGCACCCAAGGGTGAGCGCAAAGCCAAGGCGGCGGTGGCCGAACTGCCCGCGGAGCTCGTTCCCGCGTTCGAGGCGCTGCGTGCCTGGCGGGCGGAGCAGGCGCGCGAACAGGGAGTCCCGGCGTACGTCATCTTCCATGACGCCACGCTGCGGGAGATCGCCACGGTGTGGCCCACCTCGGTGAAGGAGCTGGGCGGTATCAGCGGGGTGGGCGAGAAGAAGCTGGCGACCTACGGGGAGGGTGTCGTCGGGGTGCTCGCCTCGCTCGCCGACGGCACGCCGGCTGCCCCGGGGGGCGGCGGCAGACCCGAGGCGGCGCCGGTTGCGGCGGCCGCTGCGGCACCGGACCCGGACTGGCCCGAGCTGGACCAGGAGCCGGAGCCCGAGGACTGGATGTAGCCGGCCCGAGGCGGACGACCGGGAACGGGGGCGACATCCTGCCGACTTCGCCTACCCCATCGGCCCCGCCGGGCCGGCCGGGCTCCGCGGGGCACGGTGGCCAGGATCCTGGCCACCGTGACACGGACTCGTTCCCGCCGGGGACCTCCGCGGGAGCCTCGGCCAAGGCGTCTCCGGCCTCTGCCATACCCCTGCCGAGGTATCCCGAAGGTATCCCCGAAGGCTTCTGCCGGAGCCTCCTGAGGGGGCTCGCCCCCGGAGAGTCCTACTGGGAGACGGCCGGTGTGATGCGGCCCCGGACCTCGCCGAGGCCCACCCGGGTCCCGCCCGGACCGGGGGCCCAGGCCGTCATGGTGACCTCGTCGCCGTCCTCGAGGAACGTGCGCTTGCCGTCGGGGAGTTCGAGGGCGTCGCGCCCGTTCCAGGTGAGTTCGAGCAGCGAGCCGCGCTCGCCCTCGGAGGGGCCGCTGACGGTCCCGGAACCGTAGAGATCACCGGTGCGCAGGGAGGCGCCGTTGACCGTCATGTGGGCCAGTTGCTGGGCGGCCGTCCAGTACATGGTGGAGAAGGGGGGTTCCGAGACGATGTGGCCGTTGATGGCCACGGAGATCCGGAGATCGTAGCCGCCCGGTTCCTCGGAGGCGTCGTCGAGATAGGGGAGGAGGGGGTGCGTGCGGACGGGCGGGGCCACCAGGGCGTCGTCGAGGGCGTCCAGCGGGGTGATCCACGCCGACACGGACGTGGCGAAGGACTTGCCGAGGAAGGGGCCGAGCGGGACGTACTCCCAGGCCTGGACATCGCGCGCCGACCAGTCGTTGAGCAGGCAGAGGCCGAAGACGTGGTCTCGGTAGTCGCCCAGGGACACCGGACGGCCCTGTTCCGAGGGGGTGCCGACCACGAAGCCGACCTCCGCCTCGATGTCCAGGCGGACCGAGGGGCCGAAGACCGGGGCGGCGTCCGCGGGGGCCTTGCGCTGGCCCGACGGGCGGACCACATCCGTGCCGGACACCACGACCGTGCCGGAGCGGCCGTGATAGCCGATCGGCAGGTGCTTCCAGTTCGGGGTGAGGGAGTCGGCGGCATCGGGACGGAAGATCTGGCCGACGTTCCGGGCGTGGTTCTCGGAGGCGTAGAAGTCGACGTAGTCCGCGACGGTGAAGGGGAGGTGCAGCGTCACGTCGGTGAGCGGGTGGAAATGGGGAGCGAGGGTCTCCCGGTGGGCCGGGACGGTCACCCAGGCCGTCAGCGCGCGCCGGACGTCGGACCAGGCGGTGTGGCCTGCGGCGAGCAGCGGGTCGAGGGTCGGCCGCGCGAGCAGCCCGGCGTAAGGGGAGCCGAGGGCGTGGGCCGCCGCGCCCGCGTCGAGCACGTGGTCGCCGAGCCGTACGCCGACGCGCCGCTCGGGGTCGCCGGCCGGGACGCTCAGGGAGAACACGCCGTACGGCAGGTTGTGCGGGCCGAAGGGGTCGCCCTCGGGGACATCGAAGGGGGGCATCGGTTGGTGCCTCGCTTTCGGATTCGTACTCGCCATGTGATCCATGCGTTCCACGCGTTTCATGTGGTCGGGCACACGTTACGGGGGAGTGTCCCCGCTGCGGCAGGGCCTAAAGGGTTTGCAATGTCCGTATTGGTCCCGCGTGGAGCCGTAGGTCGCTGGGCGGCGGGTGCGCCGAAGCCGGGTGACGGGTGCCGCTTCTCGGTTCCGTGGCCGCGTTTCATGGACCTGCTCACGGCTGCCCGAGGCTGCCTGCGGCTGTCCGCGGCTGTCTCGTACGGTTTCGTGGCGCACTTCCCGAGGCGGGAGGAGTTCGTCTCTGCCCGGCCCAACGGGCGTGCCCGTCAACAGACTTGTCGATGCCCGGTCCCGATGGCCGGCGTGGTGCGGCACGGCGGCCGAGGCGGCCTGTCGGTGAGTTGGCCTTTGCCCAGGGGGTGTTGGGGAGTTGTGGTCGGTCGTGTGCGGGAAAGTCGGTGTGGACGGAAGTGGAGCGTGGGTGATCCGAAGCGGTCGCAACGCGCTTACCACCGTGCGGTGAACGGCGATGCTGACGGGATACCGGACGTCGTCCGGTTCAGGCCGGGCCGATGAGTCGTTCGATCCGTATTCTTCGGATCATGGCCGCTCCGACTGCATATTCACTCATCGCCACTGACCTGGACGGAACGCTGCTGCGCGGCGACGACACACTCTCCGACCGGTCACGTGCCGCGTTGGCGAAGGTGATCCGGGCAGGTGCCCGGCATCTCGTGGTCACGGGCCGACCCGCACCGCGCGTGCGACCGCTTCTCGACGAACTCGGCGGCGAGGGACTGGCGGTGTGCGGGCAGGGGGCGCAGCTGTACGACGCCGGCGCGGACCGCATGCTGTGGTCGGTGACCCTGGACAGGGAACTGGCGGAGACGGCGCTCGGCAAGATCGAGGCGGAGGTCGGGCTGCTGTACGCGGCGGTCGACCAGGACGGCGTGGACGGGCTGACGCTCATCGAGCCGGGCTATGTCATGCCGCATCCGACTCTGCCGGCGGTGCGGGTGCCGCGCCGGGACGACCTCTGGGCGGAGCCGATCAGCAAGGTGTTGCTCCGTCACCCCTCCTTGTCCGATGACGAGTTGGCGTCGGCGGCACGGGGAGTGGTCGGTTCGCTGGCGACGGTCACCATGTCCGGACCCGGCACCGTCGAACTCCAGCCATGCGGGGTGACCAAGGCGACGGGCCTGGCTCTCGCCGCGGCGCACCTCGGGCTCACCCCGGACGCGACGCTCGCCTTCGGTGACATGCCCAATGACATCCCGATGTTCGACTGGGCGGCCCGAGGTGTGGCGATGGCCAACGCCCATCCGGAACTGAAGGCGGTGGCCGACGAAATCACCCTGTCGAACGAGGACGACGGGATCGCTGTCGTGCTGGAGCGCCTCTTCGGCTTCTAGCGGCGTCGGCGCCCCCGCCCGGCGCACCCGCAAACGCACACCCGCGGACACGCCTGCCCGGCGCACCCGCGAACGCACACCCGCCGAGCCGTTCGGAGCGCACCCGCCGCCGCGCCCACGGACGCACACCGGCCGACGGGACCGCAACGCACCCGCCGACGGGCCGGGAAGGCGCCGTCGGCGGGTGCGGAGGAAGACGGGGTGCGGGGTGCGATCAGTAGGCGCCGTTGACGTTGTCCATCGAGCCGTACTTGTCGGCCGCGTAGTTGCAGGCCGCGGTGATGTTGGCGACCGGGTCGTAGATGTTCCACGACGTGCCGGCCACGTGGTACGCCTGGAACGTGGGGTCGATCACCTGGAGCAGGCCCTTGGAGGGGATGCCCGCGGCGGCGTTGGAGTCCCAGTTGTTGATGGCGTTGGGGTTGCCGGAGGACTCGCGCATCACGTTGCGGTGGATGCCGTCGTAGCTGCCCGGGATGCCGGCCTTGGCCATGACGTCCAGGGATTCCTTGATCCAGCCGTCGAGGTTGTTGGAGTACGTCTTGGCGGCGGCCTGGGTGACGGTGGTCGCCTTGGACTTGGCGACGGCGGCGGTCGCCTTCGCCGTGGTGCGGACGGTCGTCGACTTCAGCGTCTTCGTGCCCACGGTCAGCTTCAGGCCCGGACGGAGGTGGGCGGGGTTGTCACCGATGACCGCGCGGTTCGCCGCGTACAGCTTCTTCCAGCCGCCGCTCTTGGGGTACTTCTGCGCCACCTTGGAGAGCGTGTCGCCGGCGACCACCTTGTAGGTGACGAGCTGCACGTTGGGGACCACCGCGGTGTGGGCGGCCTGCGGGGCCTGCGCCGGGGTGGCGGCGCTGGCGCCGGTGGCGCTCACGAGCGGGAGTGCGAGGGCGATGCCGCCCGTTCCGGCGGCGATCATGCCCCGGGTGATGACGTTGGTCTTCTTGCGGCGGTGCTTGGCACGTACGGGCATGACGAAATGTCCTCTCCGACGCCTGCGAGGTGAGCTGTCGGGTTCGGGCGGGAGATGCCCGGCCGCGCTGTGGGCGCGGCTTCACCCCAAGCCGGTCCGGTGTGCCCGGATCGGCGGCTTACCTGTGGTTCCCCCGCTCCTGCCGTGCGTGGGTCGATGGGTTGCCGGGCGGCGGCAGGATTCGGCGATCCGCCCGGGGTCGACCAGAACGTATGCGAGAGCACATGTCCGAAACAAGATGAGATTTGACCGTGAAGATCGCTTTCTCCTGGTTAATGCGCGGGTAAAAAGTCCGATTGCGCCGGAATTGGATCCTCAACTTGCCTTTGGTGAACGGGTTGGTCCGGGAAGGGTGTGTCGCGGAAGTCCGGTTCGCCGGTGACTCAACTCACGAGACCAAAGAGCATCAAGGCGGCATGAGGGGTAATTCGGGCATTGCGCTTGCGGTGGGAGCCGCCGCCGAGCCCTTCGCTGGGTGCCGAGTGGCCCCTGGTGCGGCGGGAATTGTGGCGCGGGACACATCGCGGGGAACGCGGCCGCCCGGCGGCGGGAGCGCGGCCCGCACGCGAGCCGAAGCCGCCCAGAGGTAAGCCGAAGTCGCCCAGACGCGGTCTGGACCCGGGCCGGCGGGCGGTGAAGTGCGCCTCGCGTCACCGGTGTTCGGCGCGAGAGTGTCCTGCCGCCGTCCGGCGCGCGGCGATGTGCCGGGGCCCGCGCCGTGGGCGCGTCACGTCGGCCCGGGCCCGGGGCACGTGTGGATGCGTAGCGGTCCGAGGGGGTGAACTCCCGTGCCGGCGGGCCCAGTCAGCCGGCTGTGCGCGGGATGCGCTTCTCCCAGGTCCGGTGGAAGACGACCTCGTCGCCATCCTTGCGGACGAGTTCGTCGGTCGTGACGAAGTCCTGTGCGTCGCAGGTGATGGCGGAGACCGTCTCGACGCGGGCGTCCCACGGCAGGTCCGGGCGGTGCAGCCGGATCGACCAGGCCGAGTGGGCGCGGGCGGACAGCGGGTCCGAGGTGTCGATCGTGTACGTCTCCCGGGCCTCCTCCGTGCATTCGAGGCCGTCGGGGTACACGCGGGTGCCGCCGCGCCCCGGGTCCACCTAGAGGCGCCAGGTCTCCGCGGCCACGTCGCGCAGGACCAGACGCCGGGGGCGGGGCTCGTCCAGGGTCGCCGAGACGGTCACGCCGAGGGGCGCGAACTGCTCCGGTTCCTCGAAGGCGACCGAGGGGTCCGACTCCGTTGCCCGTACCGGGAGTTCCAGGACGCTGCCGATCGGCTCCAGGGTGAAACCCGCTTCCGAGCCCGGCTGGGGCCAGATCCAGGGCCAGTACGCGGAGGAGACGCCCAGCCGGATCCGGTGGCCCGCCGGGAACGCGTAGCCGATGGCGTTCAGGTCGAACACCACGTTCTCCGTGGTGCCCGGTTCCCAGGGGACCGCCCGGTCGGGGCCCCGGCGTGCCGAGAGGTTCAGGGTGCCCCGGGTGACGAGCGTGGACGCTCCGTCCGGGGCCACGTCGCGCAGCCGGGCGATCACCTGGCCCCTGGGTGACGCGGACGTCAGCCGCAGATTGACCCGGGGGCGGCCCGGTACCCAGGTCTCCTCCGGCACCTCGAACTCGAAGCACGCCGAGCGGGCGTCCTCCTCCCGCTGGTCCGGCGGCAGGTCGGCGTCGTCGCCGGAAGGGAACAGCCGGCCCGCTTCGACCCCCGTGTGCTGCGGGGAGCGGACCGGAAGCGGGGCGCCCTGGAGCGCGTACGCGACCGGGGTCACCGAGGGTGAGGGCCAGGCCGGGTCACCCACTCAGCGGCCGGGGATCCGCGCGTACACCGTCGCCGGAGGGTGCGCGTCCATCACGTACGAGCGCAGAAGGGGGACGGAGAGCGCGTCCGTCTCCTTGTCCCTGAGCCAGTGGTCCCACCAGCGCAGCGTCTCCTGGAGGAAGCCGATCGCCGGTCCCGGCGGCAGGCCCCGGTCCGGGTACTGGCGGGACCAGGGGCCGATGAGGCCGTGTACGCGATCCGGCGGCAGGTTCCGCACCAGGCGCAGCACCGTGTCGCGATGCGGGTCGTGCCGGCCGCCGACCGCGAGGACCGCGGCGCGGACGGCCCGTACTCCTTGCGGAGGCTGTCGTGGCGCCAGTACGTGTCCCTGGTCCGGTGCGCCGGCCAGGTGGGCGCGGCGGGGCCGATCGCCTCCAGTCGTTTCTCCCACATGCTCCGCCACATGCCCTCGCCCACGTGCGCGGGGTCCGGCGGGCGGGCGGCGAAGGCGAGCAGTCGGGCCGACCGGGCGTGCGTGTCGACGGCGAGGACGGAACCTCCCGCACGGTGCACGTCGTTGTCATAGAGGTCGTCGGTCGAGCAGACCGTGATGATCGCCTTGAGCGGCTCGGGCGCACGGGCCGCGATCCGGAGGGAGGCGAAGCCGCCCCACGCGATCCCGAACATGCCGACCCGGCCGGTGCACCAGGGCTGGGCCGCCGGCCAGGAGACCACCTTCACCCCGTCGTCCGGCTCGCTCCCCGTGTGCTCGTCCCCCGGCACGCCCTCCGAATTGCCGTGGCCGCGTACGTCCACGCGGACGGAGGCGTAGCCGTGCCCGGCGTACCAGGGGTGGCGCTGCTGGTCCTGCGGGGCCGTCCGGTCGGTCAGGCGGTACGGGAGGTACTCCAGGAGCGCCGGTACGGGCTCCTCGGTCAGCGGCCGCCGGATCCGGGCGTACAGACGGGTGCCGTCCGAGAGAGGGATGAGGACGTCCTCGTGAGTGATCTCGTAAGGGAAGGACGTACGGATGTGCATGAGCGTCACCTCAGAGGATGGAATGCCGGGCATTTCGCTGCATGTCATCGAAAGTCGGTTCACATCATCTGATCATGAACATACAGTCGGTGACGGGATGGCGCCCGTGAGTCGGGGTACACGCCGTTGGGGCACGCAGGTGCTTCCCGTGTGCCTTCCGGGTGTACTCGCGCCCACCACCTGGCGGAGCGAAGTGGACCGGGGGACGGTGGGCGCTCGCGGTGATCGAAACGTGACCGGATACGCTGACTTGAGTGATGGCAGCGACACATCGACAAACCGTGTCATCGACCGAATGATCGACCGAGTTCGCCATGTGATCGTCAGCAGACAGGAGAACCTCTCGTGACCGTCGTCGGGCCGTTCGGGCTGAGCGTGCGGGACCAGGCTCTCGAAGCCGATGTCCAGGCCGGATTGGCGGCTGTCGAGGAGGGTTTGCTCGAAGCCACCAAGAGCGAGGTCCCGTTCATCACGGAAGCCGCCCAGCACCTCGTGCGGGCCGGCGGCAAGCGGTTCAGGCCGCTGCTCGTGATGCTCGCCGCGCAGTTCGGTGACCCCTACGCGCCGGGTGTCGTGCCCTCGGCCGTGGTCGTCGAGCTGACCCACCTCGCCACGCTGTACCACGACGACGTGATGGACGAGGCCGAGGTCCGGCGCGGGGTGGACAGCGCCAACGTGCGCTGGGGCAACTCGCTGGCCGTCCTCACGGGTGACTTCCTCTTCGCCCGTGCCTCGTACATCCTGGCCGACCTCGGGCCCGAGGCCGTCCGGATCCAGGCCGAGGCGTTCGAGCGGCTGGTGACCGGGCAGATCCTGGAGACCGCGGGGCCGCGCGACGGCCGCGATCCGGTCGACCACTACCTCGACGTGCTCGGCGGCAAGACCGGGTCGCTGGTCGCGGTCGCGTGCCGGTTCGGCGCGATGATGTCGGGCGCCGACGAGACGGTCGTGGACGTGCTCACGCAGTACGGCGAGCGGCTGGGCGTCGCTTTCCAGCTCGCGGACGACGTCCTCGACATCGCGTCGGACTCGCACGAGTCCGGCAAGACGCCGGGGACGGATCTGCGCGAGGGCATCGCCACGCTGCCGGTGCTGCGGCTGCGCGAGCGCGCGGAGCGGCTGGGGCTCGCCGAGGACATCGCGCTGTGCGAGCTGCTCGACTCCGACCTGACGGACGACGCGCGGCACGCGGAGGCGCTGGCCCGGCTGCGGGAGCACCCCGCGCTGGAGCAGGCGCGCCGGGACACCGTGCGCTACGCGGAGGAGGCGCGCGCCGCGCTGGCCCCGCTGCGTGAGTGCGACTCGAAGGCCGCGCTGGTCGAGCTGGTGGACGCCGTGGTGCACCGGGCCGGCTGAGAGGCCGGCTCGTGTGTCACCGGTCGCGGGCGGGCTGGGCCGCCGGTTCGCGTGTCATCGAACATGGTCGGGCTGGGGGATGCCGGCTCGCGTGGCACCGGACATGGGCCGGCTGAGAGGCCGGCTCGGGTGTCACCGGTCGCGGGCCGGTGGGAACCGGCAGTCCGTACCCGCAGGGCTGGGACCGGCCCCGTACCGGACAGGCTGGGACCGGCCCGTGCCGGGGCGGCTGTCAGTAGCCTCCACCGCCTCCCGTGCTCGTCGTGGCCGGTGTCGGCGACGTCGAGGCGGGTGTGGTGATCTTCGCTCCGCCCGGCGTCACCGCGAACCACGTTCCGTCCACTCCCTGGCCGTAGGCCTCCTTCGGTTCGTCGTCCTTGGCGTACCGGTAGAGGGGCCAGCCGGCGAGGGTGACCTGGGTGCTGCCGTCGGCGCGTTTCACCGTGGAGACCAGGCTCTTGTCGATGCCCTTCGTGGTCACCCCGCCGTGGGCCGTGGCCGCCGGCCAGACCGTGGCGCAGGTGTCGTAGCAGGTGACCTTGGTCGGGTTCGCCGAGTCCGCGTCGAAGCGGTACAGGACGTACCCCTTGTCGTCGGTGACGACCGTGCCCAGTTTCGCGACCTTGGCCGTGGTCAGCATGGACGTCGCCGATCCCGTGGTGCCGCTCTGTGTCGTGCCGCCGCTGCTCTGCGAGGAACTGGTCCCGCTCTTGCCGCCGCCGCTGCTTCCGCCGCCCCCTCCGCATCCTGCGAGCGTGAGCGCCAGGACGGCGGTGCCCGTGGCTGCGTATCCCGCGACGTACCTGATGGCGATCATGGCGATCCCTCGATCCTGTGGTCCCTGGAGTGCCGGGTGCTCCGATCGCTGCCACCTGTACGTACGGATTCGAGCCGCCCTTTGCTCGAAATATCGCCACATTTAATGTCTTTTGGGTAATGCGACGAAGTGCCCGTCGAGGCCGGCCTCCCCGCCGGGAATCCGGCCGGGTGCGACAGACCGGGTTCCCCCACGAGCCACCCCACGCGCGACCCGACGTGTGACCCCACGTACGACCCCCACGAGCGACCCCTACGGGTCGGGGGTAGGCACCGCCCTGTCACGTCATACCGCAGGACTACGTGGAGTTGAGCCCGGGGGTTGACGCTTTCATCCCGCGAATTTGGTCAGATGGAGAACACCACTCCTCACCGGTCCGGGTGAGAATGGCGGCTTAGGGGTGGAGCACGAAACGAGGGCAGGGCCGCCGCCGACGACGGAGGTAACGCACACATGGCACCGTACGAATCCGACGACAGCGCGAGGGCCGCGGAGGCCGACGACAGGCTCGCCGGGCGACGCAAGGCCGCGCGGTACGCCGTTCCGGTCGCGGTGGTGGGGGTGGCGGCGGCGACGATCGGACTCGTTCCGGCGCTCGCCGACTCCGGAGACCCCGACCTGCCGAAGGTCACCGCACAGCAACTCATCGAGAAGATCGCCGAGTCGGACGTCCAGCAGCTCTCCGGCACGGTCAAGATCAGCACCGATCTGGGGCTGCCCGACCTGGGCGGTCTGGAGAGCGGCCTGCTGTCCGGCGCGGCTCAGGGGCACGGTGGCTCCTCCGCCGACCCGCAGTCCAAGCTCCTCGAACTGGCCTCGGGCACGCACACGCTGCGTGTCGCGGCCGACGGCCCGGACAGGGGCAAGGTCTCCCTGCTGGACAACGCCGCCGAGTACAGCGTCATCCACAACGGCAAGGACGTGTGGGGGTACGACAGCAAGTCGAACGAGGTCTTCCACTCGACGTCCGCCGAGTCCGAGCACGCCGGCGAGGATGCCAAGGGCAAGGCGCCGCGGGATGTCCCGGCCACTCCGAAGGACTTCGCCGAAGAGGCTCTCAAGGCCGTGGACGACACGACCTCCGTGACCGTCGACGGCACCGCGCACGTCGCGGGCCGCGACGCCTACAAGCTGGTCATCAAGCCCCGGCAGTCCGGCACCACGGTCGGTGCGATCAGCATCGCGGTGGACGCGAAGACGGGGCTGCCGCTGAAGTTCACGCTGACCCCGGCGAGCGGCGGCGCGGCCGTCGTGGACGCGGGCTTCGCCCAGGTCGACTTCTCCCGGCCGGCCGCGTCGACGTTCGCCTTCACCCCGCCGAAGGGCGCGAAGGTCACCGAGGGCGACGAGCTGAAGGGCGCGAAGGCCGGCACGTCGAAGGACGACGAGCCGAAGGACCTGAAGAAGGCGTGGCCGAAGGGGCACGAGGGAACGGCCGACGGCGTCGGCGGTCCGAAGACCATCGGCGAGGGCTGGAACTCGATCGTCGTCCTCGACACCGGTGGCGAGGGCATGCCGTCCGGCGCGTCCGGCAACAGTGACGTCGACGGGTTCCTGAACTCCCTCGGCGACCACGTCAAGGGCAAGTTCGGCTCGGGCACGGTCTTCTCGACCCGCCTCGTCAACGCGCTGATCACGGACGACGGCAAGGTGTACGCCGGTGCCGTCACCAAGGCCGCGCTGGTGAAGGCGGCCGACGCCGCCCAGTAGGCGTGGCCGGGCGAACCGAACCGAGGGAGTCCATGGAGGAGCTGTCCGCCGACGAGTCCGATCCGGCGAGGGCCGAGGGCGCCGCCGTCCCCGCGGGGCGGACGGGGAGCGCCGGTGCCGTGTCCGCCGAGGACGCGGTGATCGCCACCCGCGCGCTGAGCAAGCGGTTCCGCGGCGGACAGCTCGCCGTCGACGGCCTGGACCTCACCGTCCCGGCGGGCAGCGTCTTCGGCTTCCTCGGACCGAACGGCTCGGGCAAGACCACCACGATCCGGATGCTGATGGGCCTGATCGAGCCGACGTCGGGCACGGCGAGCGTGCTGGGGCGGCCCATGCCCCGGTCGGCGCGCGCCGTGCTCCCGCACGTCGGGGCGCTGATCGAGGGCCCCGCCCTGTACGGCTTCCTCTCCGGTCGGGACAACCTCGTCCGGTACGACGCCGCCGACCCGACCGCCGATCCCCGGACCCGCAGGGCACGCGTCGAGACCGCGCTGGACCGGGTCGGGCTGACCGCCGCGGCGGGAAAGAAGGCGAGGGCGTACTCGCTGGGCATGAAGCAGCGGCTCGGACTCGCGGCCGCGCTGCTCCAGCCCCGTCGGTTGCTCGTCCTGGACGAGCCCACCAACGGTCTCGATCCCCAGGGCATGCGCGAAATCCGTTCGCTGGTCAGAGAGCTGGCCTCCGACGGCACGACCGTCTTCCTGTCCTCGCACCTCCTCGACGAGATCGAGCAGGTCTGCACCCACGCGGCCGTCATGGCCCAGGGGCGGCTCATCGTCCAGGGTCCGGTGGCCGACCTCGCGGCCGGAGCCCGGGGCCGGCTGGTGGTGACCACGCCGGACACCGGGGAGGCGGCACGGATCCTCAAGGAGCAGGGCGTCATGGATCTCGTCGTGACCGAGACGGGAGTGACCGCGGAGCCACCCGGCCGTGAACTCGCCGAACTGAACGCCGCGTTGGTCATGGCAGGCGTCCGGGTCCGCGGCTTCGGAGTCGAACGGGCCTCGCTGGAGGACGCGTTCGTGGCGCTGACCGGGGAGGGTTTCGATGTCACGGGCTGAACATCTGCCGAAGCGGGACGCCGAGGCTGAGACCGAGACCGAAACCGAGCCCGAGACCGCGACGGGGACGGCGACGGGGAGGGCGACGGCGACAGGAATGGTCACGGCGCCGTCACTGTCCCCGTCACCGTCCCCGTCGCCGGGGGCCGTCCGTGGGCCGAACCCGCTGTGGACACTCGGACTCTTCCGCGACGAACTCGTCACCACGTTCCGCAGGTGGCGCACGATCGCGCTGCTCGGCGTGCTCGCGGCCGTACCGGTCCTCATCGGCATCGCCGTCAGGGTCGAGACGAGCGGTGGCTCGACCGCGGGCGGTGGTGGCGAGGGCCCCGCATTCATCGCGCAGATCACCAACAACGGGCTGTTCCTGGTGTTCACCGGGCTGGCCGCGACCCTTCCGTTCTTCCTGCCGATGGCGATCGGCGTCATCGCGGGCGACGCGATCGCCGGTGAGGCCAACGCCGGAACCCTGCGCTATCTCCTCGTCGCGCCCGCCGGCCGCACGCGGCTGCTGCTCACGAAGTACGCGACGACGATGACGTTCTGCCTGGTGGCGACCTTGGTGGTGGCGGTCTCGGCGTTCGTGGTGGGCGCCCTGCTGTTCCCGCTGGGCGAGTTGACCACGATCTCCGGAACCCGCATCGATTTCGCCGAGGGGCTCGGCAGAGCGCTGCTCATCGCCCTGGTCGTCGCCGCGTCACTGACCGGTGTCGCCGCGCTCGGCCTGTTCGTCTCCACCCTCACCAACAGTGGCATCGCGGCCATGGCGACGACGGTCGGCCTCTTGATCACCGTCCAGATCCTGGACCAGATTCCCCAGTTGCACGCACTCCAGCCGTACTTCTTCTCCCACTACTGGCTGTCCTTCGCCGACCTCATGCGCGACCCCGTCTACTGGGACGACCTGGTCCGCGACCTCGGCATCCAGGGCCTGTACGTCGCCGTGTTCGGGTCGGCCGCGTGGGCCCGGTTCGCGACGAAGGACATCACCGCCTGAGCGGCCGCGTCAGCGCTCGTAGGGGAAACGCGCGAGCGGTGCCTCCTGGGCGAAGAAGGTCTTCGCGCGCGTCAGCGCCTCGGTGTCGTTCAGCACGTCGCCGGGCCGGCTGCCGTTGCCGAGCAGGACCCCGCCGAAGCGCATCTTCATGTAGGCCGCCGAGTGGTTCAACGTACCGACCAGCGGGTCGGCGACCTCCGGCTCCTCGTGCGCGAGCGCGGTGACGCCCCAGAGCGTGCGCCCGGCCAGGGTGGCCTTGAAGTCGACACCGGGCGTGCGCAGCCAGCCCGACCAGTAGTCCAGGTAGCGCTTGGTCAGCCCGGACACCGAGTACCAGTACAGCGGTGAGGCGATCACGATGTCGGTGGCGGCGAGGGTGGCGTCGAGCAGGAGGCCTTGGGTGCCGGAGGCGGGAGGGCGTACGTGGTCGCCGTCCCGGCGCAGGTCCACGAAGTCGGGGAGCGGGTGCTCGGCCAGGGACAGCCAGCGCTGCTCCACGTCGGCGGGCAGTTGTTCGGCCGCCTTGCGGGCCAGCGACTCGGTGTTGCCGCCTGGGCGGCTGCTGCCGAGCACGAACAGGAATGTGCGGGTCACGGCTCCCCCTGAGATACGTCGACGTCGATTACACGCGTGAACAATATATGCACGCGCATGCACCTGTCCAGGGCGGGGTCCCTCGCCGGCCCCAGGCAGGTGCTTCCGCCGCAACGACTCTCTCTCGCCCCCGCCGCCCCTACCCGTCCCACCCTGGGGCTCCGCCCCAGACCCCGCTCCTCAAACGCCGGAGGGGCTGAAACTTCCCCGGCCGGGCTGAAATCCGGACCGGCCACCACGATGCACCCGCAGTCGGCGACGCACGGGAGGGGCCGTGCCGGTACATCAGATGCCCGTCGCTTACGTTCGGATCGAGCAGCGGTTCCCTCCCAAACCCACGTCTGATCCAACGGCGACGGGCGGATGTACCGGCACGGCCTCGACCCACCCACCGGACCCACACCGCAAACGCCAGCGCAAGCGTGTCTCACCGACCCGGGCGTGGAGGCCTCTGTACCCGAGGTGCCGGACCCGGTGTCGGGCCGGGTGTGGCTCCGGTCGGGGAAGCGGAACCCCGGCCGGACTGGAGGCGGGCCGCGCTCGCCACGGGGTTCGTGGCCCCACCGGACGGAGCAGTCGTCGTCGCGCCCGCCACAGCCGGCCTGCGCCAGCTCTCCGGAACCGACGCGTGCCGCTCCACCGTCCCCTGCGCACGCGCCTCCGCGAGCCGGGCCGTCTGCTGGGCCACAGGAGCGAAACCCGGAGCCGCGTTGCCGCTCTGGGAGGGCACCTGGCGGGCGGCCATGGCACCCAGAGCGGCCTGAGTGTCCCGAGGGAAGACATCGCGGGGCAGCAACTGCGAGGCCGCACCGGTCACCTCGACACGGTGCTGCCTGCCCCCCGCCTCGAAGGTGACGCCGTAACCGAGGTACTGCCGGTCCCGGTCGAACATCAGATCCCCCCGCACCTGCCCGCCCCCGGCCCGGGTCCGCCCGCTCAGCTCCTGGAGCGCCTCCGGCATCGGCGCGGTCCGCCCGAGGCTCGCCACATACGCCTCCGCCTCCACCCGCCCCTCCCGGAACCGCGGCTTTCCGTCGGGCCCGGTGGACATCTGCACGGCACCCACCCGGTTGTCGGGGTGGATGTCGATGGTGAGGCGGCCGTCACCGCCGTACTCGCGGACGAACCGCTCCCGCAGCGCGGTGAACTGCACCTGGTTCTCCAGCGCGGGAGGGAGGTTCGGCCCGTAGATGGTGACCCGTGCCTCGGGGTCGGCCTCCAGGATGATCTCGGCGTTGGCCACGCCCGTGCCGCCGGCGCCCGCGACCAGCCACGTCTTCGGGGCGCCCTCCGCACCCGCGGCATGCGGGTCGAAGCGGTTCTCGGCGATCTCGTCCCCGATGAACACCCGTCCGGGCGCGGCGGCCCTCGCCCGCTCCCACTGGGCGGTCGCGTCCAGGGTCTGGAGCGCGGCCCGCGCGCCGACGCCCGAGCGCAGCCCGTCCAGCACGCCTTCCTCCCGCAACACCTGGAGTGCCCGCTCCGCGCTGACCTCCCCGGTCAGCCGGGCGTGCGCCGGTGAATCGGCGGGGAGCTGTCCGCGTACGGCGTCGAGGGCCTCCGGCAGATTCACCGCGTCCCGGCGGTCGACGCCCGGCACCATCTCCGGCGGCAGCCCGGTGGCCACGGTCGGCGTGCCCTCGACCTTCACATAGACGTCCGGGGAACCGTCGCCGGGCCGGATGCGCGCGTAGAGGTGACCGTCCTGCCCCGGGATCAGCGCCGCGGTCCCGTCGACGAGGGGACCGCGCACGGCGAGCTGGTCCTCCCACAGGCGTACGGCGTCGCGCGGCACCCGCGCGGTCGGGTCGGCGAACTGGTGGGCGTCGCCGAGCCCGCTGGCCCGCATGTCCCTCGTCTGGTCGGGGGACTGGACGATGCCCTGGCCGGGGTCCAGGTGCCAGCGGCCGCGGGCGTCGACGAGCAGGGCCTGGGGGTCGCGTCCGACGAGGCTGGCGCCACCGCCGATGACGACCTGGCGGGTGGGCCACTCGCCGGTCGTGGCGATCTCCGCGCGCAGCTCGGCCAGGGTGGCGGCACCGGCCCGGGTGCGCTGGTCGGCCGCCTGGGCCGCCGCCGCTGCGAGCTCATCGCGGGGGACGGGGGAGCCGTCGGGCCGGAACCCCGGCAGGGGAGGGGCGTGGGCGGACGCCCCGAGGGGGCGGGCGTGCGCGACCCGCGACCGGAACTCCCGCAGTTCGGCGACATCGGCCGCGCTCAACCGCTCGACGGGAACGGCCAGTTCACGCAGGGCGTCGGCCGCCATCGGGGTCAGGTGCGGGTCGATGATGTCGCGGCGGACATCGGCGGCCTGGAGCTCGGGCGCGAAGCGGTCGGAGTCGGCCGGGGCCTGCGGCCGCAGCCCGGTGTGGTCGATGAGCGCCGACAGCTCACTCCGGGATTCGGCGCGTTGGGTGGCGTCGAGGGTGGCGTCGTTCATGCGGGCAGCCAGGTAGTTGAGTTCGCCGACCCGGCCGAGGTCCTCCTCGGTGAGGCTCAGACGCCGGTCCGCGCTCCCGAGCCCGCCGCGGGCCAGCAGTTCGTCACGGTTCGGCGCGACGCCCGCGACCTCGGGGTCACCGGCGGCGGCACGGGTCGCCCGGTCGCGCACCGCGAGCAGTTCGCCGACCTCGTGGCTCAGTGCCCGGCCCACCTGGCGCGGGTCCATCCGGTCGGAGAGCTGGACGACGTGCTGGTCCGAGGTGGTGTTGACGTGGGTCCGCGCGATCGTGCCGGAGGGGAGCGGAATGGCGTCCAGACGCAGGGTGAGGTTCCTGCCCCGGTCGTCGGTGAGCGCGAAGAAGCGGTCGCCCGCGGCGCCGGACCGCAGCTCGACCGAGGTGAGCCGCTGCGCGTACAGGCTCTGTACCACCATCGGCAGGGTGCTCTCCGCCTGTGCGATGACGGCCGCCTGCCGCCCGGGATCGGGCGCGGCGCCGGTGCCCGAGACGAAGAGACTGCCGACGACGTCGGTCGCGGTGATGACGACGGGGTCCGCGCGCGGCGCCGTACCCGTGCCGGAGAGGCCCGGGCGGACATCCCCCCAGGCCTCAGGCGGGGCACCCCCATGAGAATTCCCCTGGGCGTGTCCTGGAGTGTTCCCCGGGACATCCGCCCGAGGATCCCCCTGGGCATCGCCGCGGACATCCGCCCGACGATCCCCCCGGGTATCGCGCCGGGCGTCCGCCCGGTCGGAACGGCTGGCGTTCCCGCGGTCGAGCGGTTCCTGGTCCACTGGCACTTTCCCCCTTGAACGGCCTCGTGGCACGTAAGATCTCGGCATGCTGATCGCCCGTTCGACGCAGGAAGCACACCTCTACATGGACCTGCACGCGTGCGCGTGCGGGGCGGAGAGCTTCGAGCGCGAGCATCGTCTCGACGAGCGTGACGGTGGCCTGGTCGCGGTGTACGAGGGCGTCTGCCCCCAGTGCGGCCGTGCCCGTTCCTTCGCCTTCCGGCTCACCGACGAACTCCCGCCCGCGCCACCGGCGTTCGGGGGGTCCGAGCCCTCGCGGATCATCGACCCCGGGGAGTTCCTGTGGGTCAGCGACCAGGTCGCCACGGACACGGGACTGAGGCTGCTGCACACCCCGCCCGCCGAGCGCCATCAGCAGCGCGAGGGCTCCGCGTTCGCGCTCGCGGCGGTCGAGGAGGTCCTCAAGTTCCTTCCGCGGGGCGCCGACAGCGTTCCCGAGGAACTGTTCACCTCGGAGCGCGGCCGCGAGGTCTACGACAGGACCCCGCACCGCTTCGAGCGGGCCGCACTCCTGGAGAACATCGCCCGCAAGCGTCGCATCCTGGAGAGCGTCGACCACGTCGGCCCGCAGCCGGGCGCCTAGCAGCTCGACAGCGTTCCCGGCGCACATCGGGCTCACGGCGTTCGCGGGGGCCGGGGCGCTGCGCGCGGTACGGCGGAAGCGGCCGGAGTCGCGGCGCCCGGCGCACCCGGTGTCCGTCCGGCCGCCGGGGCGGTGCTCCCGCCGCCGGACCGCAGACGTGCCGCGGTGGCGACCCGGATCGTGGCATCGCCCTGTTGGTGGGCGGGCGAGGTGCCGAGCCCGGACACCGGGGCCGTGCCCGGGGGCCGCCCGGCGGCGAACACACCCCGCTCCGAGGTGATCAGCGCGGTGGCCAGCCCTCCCTCCACCAGCTTCTCCGCGTTCTCGCGGCCGACGGAGAACCCGCGCCCCGAGGTGCTCCGCGCGTACAGGTCCTCGATCATGACCTCGGGGGCCATGCGCCCGCCGTACCGGTCGCGGCCCGCGTCGAATTCCGTGCGGCCGTGCTGCCAGCGGCCGGCGTTCTGGGCGAGGCACTGCTCGACGGGGACCTCGACCGACAGCAGGACGCGCCGGTCGTAGCCGTCGGCCCGCAGATCACCGAGGAGCTTCTCGTTCCAGCGCTGGTCGCGAAGGGTCGCGTCGTAGAGGAGGTTGTAGCCCTCGCCGCGGGCCCACTGCTCGAAGACGTCCTGGAGGAACGCCGACTCGCGGTGGGTGAGCGAGGCCGTCTCGGAAGGCGCTACCGGCCGCCCGTCGGACAACTCGCGTGCGGGTGGCGGCAGATGGGGCGATCCTCCGTGCTCGAAGATCGCCACCTTGAAGGCGTCCGGGTCCAGGACCACGTAGTCGCGTACGTCGATGCCGTGCGCCCGCTGCAGAGCCAGCCCCAGTTCGTCGTCGCGCCCCTGCCATGCGCCGAGCCCGCGC
Organism: Streptomyces sp. NBC_00659; assembly: GCF_036226925.1. Lineage (NCBI taxonomy): Bacteria > Bacillati > Actinomycetota > Actinomycetes > Kitasatosporales > Streptomycetaceae > Streptomyces > Streptomyces sp. NBC_00659. The sequence continues at coordinate 5,605,111 of NZ_CP109031.1, forward strand.
AGCGCGCCGCCCTTCCCGGCGCCGGGCGCGCCGGCGGTGAGCAGGGCGGCATGGCCGTCGCGCGGCAGGCCCGCGCAGCGCGCCGTGAACTCCTCCAGGATCGCGGAGTGCATCCGCTCGCGTTCCGGCGTCCACAGCGCACCGCGCCGGTACTGTCCGAACGTGTCCGTGCCGCCCGGCGCGAGATCGCCGCCCGGCGACATCCGGGTCTGCAACTCCCTGTACAGCGCCCGGTATTCGGGTCTGAGACCGGCTTCCGGCCTTTCGCCAGTCGTCATGGCCGCCGCTCGACCCCGTCCGCCGGGCCGTCCGGCCGGCTGTCGATCCTGCGCTGGATCTCCTCCACGTCCTCGCGGGTCACCTGCCCGAGCAGGCGCGCCGCGGCGAGCACGGAGAGCGTGTTGTCCTGGTGGGTCGGCTCGGGGTGACCCTCGTCCAGGCCCTCCTCGGTCTCGAAGGGCCAGGCGGCGACGGTTGTGATCATCTGCTCGCGCTCCACGAATCCGGCGGCGTAGAGGCCGAGGTAGGCGCGCAGGGAGGGAGCCGAGTCGGCGGTGGACGCGCCGGGCACGGGGGTTTCGTTCATGGCGGGGTGTTCCTCGTCTACCAGAGACTGGTCTCGTACGGATCCGGGTCGATCTGCCGGGATGCCGCGACGGCATCCTCGTACGACTCGGCCGCGGGCGGCGTCTTCGGGCGGTGGCTTCCACTTTTGCAGCCCGCGAACGGGCCGCTGGGAGAACGCAGTTCGGACAGTACGGCGCCGAGGTGGTCCCGGTGCCATACGGCGGGCCCGGACGCGCCCGCCGCCGGGTCGGTGTGCTCCTGCCAGGCCAGCCACAGTCCGTGCAGCCGGGCGACCGCCTCCGGGTGCTCCCACCAGCGGGGGCACCAGGGCTGCTGCGAGGTGACCTCGCGGCCGTAGACGGGAAGGAGCAGGTCGCTCACCCAGACGGCCAGCCGACTCATCTCCTCGGCGTACTCGGGTCCGTCGAGGAAGAGGATGAACGGTGGTGCTTCGGCGGACTGTTGCTCGTTCATCGGGTCGTGATCCTCTCGGCGGCGCGGGCGGTGATGGCCCTCACCTCCGCCTGGGCCGCCGTCGCGACGCGGTCGGCGCCCGGTTCGGCGTACCAGGGGCGGAGCCGGACCAGGGCGGGTCTGATGCCGGTGGCCAGGAGCAGGGCGGTGCCCTTGGGCAGCGCGCGGATGCGGTCGGCGGGCAGGATGCGCTCCAGGCGGTACGACGTCGACCGGGACCGCCCGTCCCTGCTCCTGGACCAGCTGACCGTCGACACGTCGTGCTCGCCGACCAGCCGGGAGATCTTCTCCACGAAGTCGGCGTCGTCCAGACCCGCGCCGAGCAGTTTGATGGTCGCGGCCGACCAGAGCGCGTCCATGCCCGCCTCGCCCCAGACCCGTGAGCCCTGCCGGTAACTCTGGAGCAGGGTCACGATGTTGATGCCGCGTGAGCCGAAGTGTGAGTACAGGTCGGGGAGATCGGAGATCCGGCAGACGTTCGCCGCCTCGTCGAGTACCGCCGTCATCGGCGGTTCGAGGCGTCCGCCCATCCGTTCGGCGGCGACGACTCCGGCGCGCAGTACGGCGTCCGCGGCCGCGGCGATGACCCCGGCGGCCGAACCGCCGCCGTCCTTGGAGAGCAGGTAGAGCGTGTCGGCGGAGAGCACATGGCGGTCGGGGAAGAACTGCGGCAGGGCGGGATCCGGGGTCACCCACGCGGCGATCGCGGGGTCGAGCAGACAGGCCACGCACTGGCGGCTGGTCTCGTAGATGCCGTCCCGGGTCTCCACCGCGCCCAGCACGGTGCCCTGCAACTGATCGGCGAGCGCCGTCATCCCGGCGTCGCGCAGCAGGTCGACCGGGGTGCGGTCGGCCGGGTCGGCCAGCCAGGCGAGTACCTCGCCGATCGGCCGCCCGCCGCGGTGGGCCGCGTGGAAGAGGGCGGTGAGGGTGTTCTGGGCGGCCGAGATCCAGAAGTCGCGACGGGAGGCGTCGTCGTTGACCGCGCCGACGAAGTGCCCGGCCAGCCTGCGGGCGCCCTCGATCGTGGCCGCCTCCGCGAGCATGTCCCACCACAGGCCGCGCGAGGTGTGGGCGATGCCCTGGGGGTCGAACGTCCAGACCCGGCCCGCCCGTTCGCGTTCCGCCCGCGTCACGCTGTACACGTCGGCCTTGTTCGACGTCAGCAGCACACTGCCGCGGGCCCGCAGGACGCGCGGGACCGCGATGCCGGTGGACTTGCCCGCGCGGGGCGCCATCAGATCGAGCTCGACGTCCTCGTAACTGGAGCGCAGCTCCGGGCCGCGGGGTTCCAGGTCGCCGATCAGGTTCCCGGTGTCGTCCGCGGTGACCTTGTCCAGCTTGGCCAGTCCCGGCCGGAGCTCGCGGGCCCGCCGCGCGGCGCCCTTGGGCAGGAGCCCGGCCAGCTCCTTGCGGCCCGCCAGACCGGTGGGCGCGGTCAGCCGGCGTCGTACGAGCGCGATCAGGACGGTGATCGCCGCCACGACGGCCCCGAAGACCGTGGCCATGCCCGCGGCGAGCGCGGTCGGCGAGGCCGCCGGCCACAGCGGGCCGGGGCCGTCCTTCACCAGGGTCGAGAGGGTGGACAGGGCGAACGGCGGTGGATGCCAGCCGGCGCCGCTCACCGCCGCGCCCAGCGTTCCGCCCAGCCATGCGCCCAGGAACACGGTGCCGATGAGGAACGCGGCCCCCGGCACGATCCAGGGGAGGAGGTCCTCCCCGGCTCCGGGTCCTGTCCTGCGTGTCCTGCTCATGTCCGCTCCCCCCGTTGGATGTCTCTCGCCCCCGCCGCCCCTGCCCGGTCCCGTACCGGGGGGCGGCGTTCCCGGCCCCCCGCCGCGCTCCGCGCGGGTCCTCAAACGCCGGACGGGCTGGAATGGCCCCTCCGCCCTCAAGTCCCGGACGGGCTGAGGTTTGCGCCGGACAAGCCGGAACCCTTGTGCAGGGACGGCTTGCCCGCCTCCGACCAGCGGGTGTTCGTGTTGTGCAGTGCGCGCTCGGTGTCGGTGATCGACACCTTGATCGGGATGCCGGGACGGCCGCCGACCTTGATGAGGAAGCGTCCGCGTCCCGGCGGCTCCTCGTTGCCGCCGGTGCTGGCCCAGCCGGGCGGGGACGACCACGAGGACACGAGCTCGATCTCGCGTTCGGACATGCCGACGATCTGGCCGAGTTCCCGCATCTCCGACCGCGGAAGACCGGCGCAGACGACCATGCCCGCCCGCTCCACGAAGCCCCGCGCCTTCGCCCGGTCGGACTCGCTGCCGAGGGCCTCGGCGTCCTTCAGCGTGTGGGTGATCTTCGCGTCGCCCAGGCCGAGCGAGCGGTTCAGCCGGGTCAGCGCGTCGATCCGTTCCACGATGCCGGAGGCCGCCCGCAGCGGGCGCCACAGTTCGTCGAGGACGGTGAAGAACCAGCGCTGCGGGGCGAGTCCGGCGTCCGCGAGCGCGTGCGCGGCGGCCACCGTGCCGAGCCCGTCCGACCAGGCCGCGAGCATCGCCGCGGCCGTCAGCTGGGTGTCCGCCTCGCCGATCCGGGAGATGTCCACGCAGACCGCAGGCGACGACGGGTTGATCCGGGTGGACGTCTCGGTGGCGAAGGTGTCGCCGAGCGGGCCGTCGAGCACGCCGAGGAGCGAGCGGTGCAGCGGGTCCACGGCCTCCTGGTAGCGGGCCACGTTCCCGCGGTCCAGCGTCACCGCGCGGACCCGGTCCGGACCCTCGTCCAGCACTTTCAGCAGATCCGGCAGGAGCGGCGGCCGCCCCGGCTTCGTACGCTCCGCGAGATGGTGCAGACAGGCCGACAGCACCGACTGCTCGTGGTCGTCCATCGGACGCCCGCGCACGATGGTGATCAGCGCCGCGACCATGTTCAGGACCCGGCCGTGCGCCTCCGCGGCCAGGATCCGGCCGCGCTCGCCGCCGATCCGGGCCGCAGCCTCGCCCATCGCGCCCGGGTCGAGGACGTTGATGCCGCCGACCCCGCGTCCGATGGAGATCACCTGGCCGCCCAGCGCCCGTACGGTGTCGGCGTAGTCGGGCTTCAGGTCGCCGAGGACCAGAGGCGTGATGCCTGTGGCGGACATGCCGATCAGCATGCGGTTGACCAGGGTCGACTTGCCGAGGCCCGGCATCCCCAGCATGAACAGCGACGGGTTGGAGATGTAACGGGCCCGGGTGAACCAGGAGATGGGGTCGCCGCACACCGTCGCCCCGGTGTGCAGATGCTGCCCGAGCGGAACCCCGGTCATCGGCGCGCCGGAGCCGGCCGCGAACGGCCACAGCCCGCAGGCCTGCACGGTGGTCGCGCGCCACAGCGCGGGCGGGTCGACGTGCCCGACCTGGCCGCCCGCGGGGCCGTACCAGCCGCGCGGCGGCGCGGTGGCCGGGGCTCCCAGGGCGCCCGGTGTCCCCAGGCCCCCCGGTGTCCCCTGTGCCTGCTGCCTGCTCACAGTGCCTCCCTGATCTGGTACGGAACGAGGGTGTGCTCCCACGGGAGCAGGCCGACCGGCAGCGTGCAGGTGAACGCCGCGGCCTGCATACGGTCGGCGGGGCGCATCAGGATCCGGGACGAGGCCTGGAGGTTGCGCACGGTGATGCCCGCGTCCTGCAACTGCTCCTCGTCGTCCACGGTGACCGTCACCATCAGCGAGAACTCCACGAGCCCCGCGCCCGCCGCCTCCTCGGCCGCGGTCTGCTCGGCGGCCTGCATCTCCGAACTGGCCCGCGCCTGCACGAGACCGCGCCGCGATCCCGCCATGAAGTGCGCGGTGCGCCGGTCGGACTCGACGATGCGGGCGGAGGTGGCCGGGTCGATGGGCCGGTAGATCAGGGAGACCCGCTTGCGCCGGGTGCCCGGGGCCGGTTCGAGGAGCCCGCGCAGCACGCTGGAGCGGACCGTGCCGCGCGGCGCGAGCGTCAGCATCCAGGTGCGCGAGATACCCGAGTCGTGCTTGTACGAGGTGACGGTCTCCACGGCCGCGGCCGGGCCCGCGTCGCCCCACTCCACTCCGGTCGTGGCGTGCTCGGCGCGGGCGCTGAGCACATCGGGCGCGATGGCGGGGTCGTACGCCACCCGGACGATCTCGGCGAGCCGGTCGGCGGGCAGCGGGTAGGCGCTGCCGCCGCCCGCCGCGACCAGACCGGACAGCAGTCCGGGCAGCCGCATCGACAGATCGGTGACGATGTCGTCCGTGCCCCGTTTGGGGCCGCCCGTCGGGCCGTAGGTCAGGGCGATGTACGTGTGCATCTCGGAGGACGCCGACGGATAGCGCTCGACGACCTCCTCCATCACGGCGCGCGCGGCGGCCGGCGCGTCGGGGGAGATCCGGGGGAGCACCTCGGCCGCGAGCCGGGTCCCGGTGTCCGGGGCGGTCTCCACGACCACCTGGGCGCCGCGCAGACCCGGCTCGTGCGAGAGCCGCGCGAGCCAGTCGCCCCAGGAGGCCACCCAGATGTCGACCTGGGAGGGGTCGACCAGCGAGCCGCCGTCCGGTTCACAGGCCAGCACCACCGTGTAGAGGCCGCGGCCCGGGTGGTGCAGCACGCCGAAGGAACGGTTGTAGGCGTCGCGGCCCTCGTGCATCCGGGTGCGCGCCAGCAGTCCGGGCGGCTGGTAGCGGCCGCCGGGGCGCTTGGACAGCGGCCCCGAGAGGTAGGTGTGCGAGCCGGCCGACTTGCGCCGCGCCCAGCCGATCCGGATCGCGAGGACCTGGTAGACGTTGCGGCCGTCGACCGTGCGCAGCGCCAGCGGGGCGAGGAAGAGCGCGACCGGTACGAGGACGACGATCGCGGCACTCAGCGAGACCAGCGAAGCCAGCAGCGCCACCAGCAGTCCGCCGAAGGCGACGACGGTGCCGAGCAGACCCAGCGGACCGAGTCCGGGACGGCGGGGCCTGCGCCAGTTCCCGTACGTGGGACGCGTCATGGCGTCGGTGGACATGGGGTTCCTTCTTCCGGCTCGAAGCGCTGGATACGTGACGGGGGGAGCTCTGCGGCCTCGTGGCCGCCTACTGGTTGTGGCCCTTCATCCCGTCGTTGTCGTTCAGGGAGTTGGCAACCTCGCTGGCCGCCGCGACACCGGTCTGGACGGCGACCGCCGTGGCCTGTACGGCGAGGGTGGCGCCGCCCGTGGCCGCGCCCGCGGCGGCTGCACCGCCCGCTGCCGCGCCACCGGCCGCACCCGCGCCGCCTGCGCCACCGCCCGCCGGAGCTCCGGCGCCCGCGGACGGCGAGCCCTGGGGACCGGCCGCGCCTCCGCCGGCACCGCCCGCGGCGATGCTGACGGCGCCGGTGGCGACGTTGTTGACCGCGTTCACGGTGACCGTGCCGCCCGAGGTGCCGCCCAGGGCCGCGGTCGCCGGAACGATCAGCTTGAGCAGGGCCGGCAGGGCGAACACCGCCAGGATCAGCATGCCGAGGCCGGCGATGGTCTGGTTGAGCTTCTCGGTACCGCTGAGGTTCTCGGTACCGTTGGTCATCGACGTGGCCGAGTAGATGATCAGCGCGGCCGCCGGTTTGTACAGCAGCCAGGCCGCGAGCCAGCCGATGTGCTTCTTCCACCAGCCCTCGCCCCACCCGGTCATCGAGGAGGCCGCGGCCAGCGGCAGTGTGCCGACGAGCGTGATCATGACGCCGATGCGGATGTACATCAGGCAGATCTGCACGAAGCACGACAGCATCACCAGCAGGCCGAAGACGAGGATGAGGCCCGGCTGGTCGAGGGACAGCACACCGAGCATCGTCTTCGCCTTGTCGCCGAGAGCGGCCTTGTTGTACACGTCCTGCGCGTACAGGTCGGAGGCATGGGTGAGTCCCTGGACCGTCGGCACGGCGACCGCTCCGACGAGGATGACCTTCCACATCCCCATGAACGCCTGCTTCATCGGCTGGCCCTTGCGCTCCAGCGCCATGCGGATCGCCGCGATCAGCAGCGAGGCCACGGCCACGTAGCCGACGAGCCAGTCCGCCTCCGCTTGGATGTTGGCGATGGGCCCGGAGGCGTCTCCCGCCTTGACGTTCAACCACACACCGTTGAGCGCCTTGAGTACTTCCGTGGTCGCGTCGCCGATCGCCTTGGCGAAGGCGACGACGGCACCGTCGGTGAACTGCGAACCGACCTCGTCGATCACACAGTCGTAGATCCGCCAGGAACAAGCCATCTCACGCCTCCCAGGTGACGAAGCCCTTGGTGCCGCTGATCTGCGACATGCCCGAATAGACGGTCCCGTCGGCGTCGGGCGAGAGCTTCCAGTCGCCGTCCAGCCAGCGCAGCGTCACCGACGCGGTGCCGTAGGAGCCCTTGCCGGGGACCCGCACCACGAACATCACGGTCGACTTCTCCTTGTCGTACGACAGGACGGTGAAGCCGGCGTAGCCGCCTCCGTCGGCCTCGCCCGAGGCCGGCCTGTCGCCCGCCGCGACACGGCTCGCGACGAGCGCGTCGCGGCCCGCGCCGGGGACGACCTGCCGGTCGACGACCTCGCGCCAGCCCGAAAAGCTCAGATGGTCGGTGATGGTGTGGGCGGCCATGACGGAGCCCATCGGCGTGTGGGCGAAGCAGGACCAGACAGGTCCGTCGAACGTGAGTGGGCCCACCGTTCCCGAGACCGGCACCAGACCCGTCCCGTCGGCCTTCCACGTGAAGTCCTTCGGGGCCCGGGTGGGTTTGGCCTGGTCGCTGTCGTCGGTGCGGCAGCCGGCGGGGCGGGCGTCCGCCCGCCCGCCGCGGTCCCGGTCCGCGTCCGCGGAGGGGGTCGGCCCGCCGCCGCCCGACGCGTCGGGCGGCGTCCCGTTGCCTCCGCTGAGCATCGTGGCCCCGGCGAGCACGAGCAGCACCAGCAGGAACCCGGCCGACAGGACCCAGCTCCGCTGCTGCCAGAACGGCTGCTCCCACTCCCCGCTGCCCCCTTGGGGCCGACCGGAGTTCAGCATGGTTGCGCTCCCTTCGCTCAGGCTCTGACGAGGCGTCGGTCAGGCGAAGACGAAGGTGACGACGGGGCCCGCGGTGGCCACCAGGACACAGCCGCCGAGCACCATGCCGAGGCGGCCCATGTGCTCGGATCCCTCGCCGCGGCGCATCGAGATCGCCATCATGGCGCCGGTGATGAGCACTCCCGCGACGCCCGCCGCGGTGCCGGCCCAGGCGAGGATGCCGAGGACGGTGTCGACCTTGCCGGTCAGCGCGTTCGGCGCGTCGCGGTTGGGGTTGGGGATCTTCCCGTCCGCCAGATAGACGTACTGGTGGGCCTGGGCTGCTATCGCCTTGAACATGGTCTCTCCCCGATGTGGCCGGCTGCCCGCGCACACGTCCTGGACGGGTGCGGAACTGGCCGGGTCTGAGCGGCACTTGCTCGGTACGAGCGGTACGTGCTTGCCGTGAGCGGTACTTGAGGGCGGTGAAGATCCGTGGGACGCCCTGGGTTCCCGGTGCACAGTGAGCTTGGCGACTTCTGCGGTCCGGGGCCAAGCGATGTGGGAATCCAGCACCTGTCGGTGACGTGTCCGTGACAGACGGGAAGAGACCGTCATGAAAGACGAGGTGGGAGGCGCGAGAAAAACTGAGGCACCATCAGGTGTGATGGTGCCTCGGAGGATCTCCGCGACGCGCGCGAGCGTCGGACGGTATCCGGCGGACGGCGGACGGTATCCGACAGACGGCGGACGCCAGACGGCGTCCGCCGGGGGATGGATGGCGTCCGCGGGAAGGTGGATGACGTCCGCCGGGGGTGGATGGTCTCCGCCGGGCGGCGTCCGCCGTGCGGCGGCGGGTCGCCTCCGCCCGGCGACGGACGGCTCAGAGCACGAAACCGACGATCGGTCCCGCCGTGGCGCCGATGACACAGGCGCCCAGCACCATCAGGAACTGGTTCAAGTGCTCCTCGAACTCACCGGTTTTGACAGCCAGCGCCATTCGGGAGCCCACGATCATCAGTCCCGCCACACCGGCGGCGGTCACGAGCCAGGCGATGATGTTGAGGACCTTGTCGAGCTCCTTGGTGACGTCCGTGTTCACGGCCAGCTGGGTGGCGGCGAGCGCGTGCAGGGTGGTCATGGCGCGGTCCTTCCCGTCAGCCGGGCCAGGGAGGCCGCCTCGCGGGGCAGCGGTCCGGTGAGGTCACCGGTGCGCCACGCGGGCATCCACGGCACCCGGTAGACGTCGATGACCGAGTTGATCACCTTGACGCGCTGGGTGAGTTGACGCGGCAGCCGGCCGGGCGCGTCGGCGACCAGGACGATGGCGTCGAGATCGAGTCCCGGCGGCGCGTCACCCCGGCGGAAGATGTCGAGGGTGTGCGACACGGCGTCCAGACCCGCCGCGTGCGTACGGCCGACGAGCAGGACCGAGGCCGGGTCTCCCCGGTCCGGCCGGGGCCAGTCGCGGCCCGCGTCATGGCCGCCGAAGACGGTGGCGAGCGTGGAGGAACCGGCTCCGCCGTGCGTGGCGACCCAGGAGAACTGCCGTGCGCGTGCGACGAGCCGGCGGTCCTCCTCGTACTGCTGCGGCGGCTGTTCCGGTTCTCCGACCGCCCCGCGTATCCATATCTCGGGCCCGCCCGGCCCGTTCCCATACGGCTCGGGCCCGCCTGGCTTGTTCCCGTACGGCACCGCGCCGTCGCTCCCGCGCGGCGGCACTCCCTCGCTCCCGCGCACGGCCACCCCCTCGTTCGCCCGCATCGCCACCCCCTCGATCCCCTGCATGGGTGCTCTCTCTCCTCGTCGGTGCACCGATCCTCCCGGCGCCCGGGCGAGTTGGGTAACGGGGCGTGAGTTCCTGGGACGAGTCTGTGACGCCGTGGTGACGCGGGAATCGGGTGGGAACCGAGAGACTCGACAGCATGTACACGACCGGAACATGAGGCTGAGGGGGGCCGATGTCCAACGGGGGCGGATCCACCATGACCTGGGTGGTGGGCGGCTGCCTGGCCGCCGTGCTCATGCCGGTGGTCATGATGGTCGCGGTGAGCGGGGCGTCGAGCGAGGAGGATCCGGGGTATGGCGCGGGCGGGGGGCTGAAGGACGGTACCGTGCCCGCGAGTTACGTTCCCTGGGTGCTCAAGGCGGGTGCCATGTGCGACGTCATCAAGCCGGCGGTCATCGCCGCGCAGATCGAGGCCGAGTCGGGCTGGAACCCCAACGCCCGTTCCCCCGTGGGCGCCGAGGGCCTGTCGCAGTTCATGCCGGGGACCTGGCCGAGCTGGGGCGAGGACGACGACGGCAACGGCCGGGCCTCTCCGTACGATCCCGGTGACGCGATCATGGCCCAGGGCCGCTACGACTGTGCCCTGGCCAAGACGGTCGAGGGATACAAGAACCGCGGCGAGGCGAGCGGCGAGACCCTCGACCTCGCGCTCGCGGCGTACAACGCGGGCCCCGGCGCGGTGCACCAGTACCACGGCATGCCGCCGTACACCGAGACCCGGGTCTACGTCGCCCGCATCAAGTCCCTGATATCCAAGTACGAGTCGGTGGACGATCCGCCGGGCACGATTCCCGCCGGACAGGAGCTGGCGATGCCGCTCTCCGGGCGCCCGCGTGTGACCTCCCCGTTCGGCATGCGCATGCACCCGATCAAGCACGTCTACAAGTTGCACACCGGCATCGACTTCGCGGCGCCGCTGGGTACGACGTTCAAGGCGGCCCGGGGCGGCACGGTCACCTTCGCCGGCTGGTCCAACGGTTACGGCAACCGGGTGGTCATCTCGCACGGGACCATCAACGGCGACCGCATCTCGACGACCTACAACCACATGAGGACCCTGAGCGTGCACGCCGGCCAGCACGTGCAGGTCGGCCAGAAGGTGGGCGAGGTGGGCTCCACCGGTCTCTCGACAGGGCCGCACGCGCACTTCGAGGTCCAGCAGAACGGCACGTACGTGGATCCGGCACCCTGGCTGGGACTGAAGTGAGGAGGGAGGCGAGTATGAGGACGACACGGACGGGTACAGCGGTCCGTACGGGGGCACGCGGGACGTTCGCCGCGCTGGCGGTCGTGTCCGTGGCCGGGGTCCTGGCGTTGACGGGCTGTGGCCTGCGGGACCATCGTGATGACGTGGGCGTGCCCGGTTCGTCGCCCTCCGTGGTGCCGTCCGTGGCACCGAAGGCGTCCCTCCCGCAGGGCAGGCCGCTGGGCACGGACGCACACGTGCCGAGCCCGTCGGGTGTCGACGGGACGGACGCGACGGCAGTATCGGAGGCGTGGGCGGAGGTGGCGTACGGCTATGACACGAAGTACGACTACGGTCCCCACGACGCCGTGCTGCGTTCCGCGCGCTGGTTCACCGCGTCCAAGGCCGCGGCCGAGCGGTCGTACCACCCCGCGAGCGGGGCGGGCGCCGAGTGGAACACCTGGGCCGGCCACCGGGCCTGGATCACGGTGGACGTGACCGCGGACGACGACGCCGACGGTCCCGCCGACACGTCCGTCCTGGCCTACCGCGCTCTCTTCGTGGAGGGCACGGCCCACGGCCGCGACGGCTGGACGAGCACGGGGCCGCGCGCGAACGTCTACCTCAAGCTCACCCGGGCGGGTGGCGGCCGTCCGTGGCACGTCGCCGAGGTGACGACCGTGGAAGCGGCGGAGCCGCCTCCCTCGCCGTCAGCCTCCCCGTCCTCGACGCCGGCCTCGCCCTCGGCCTCGATGATGTCCTCGAACCCGTCCTCGACCACCCCTTCGTGAGGGAACCGATGTCTCGACTCAGCCGCGAACAGAAGCGGGAACTCAAGCGGCAGCGCTCGACGGCCGGTGCCGGGGGGCAGCCGACCGCCGGGATGACGCCGATCGAGGTGCACGTACCGGCGTCCGCGGACGCCGCGGTGGTCCCTGGGTCCGCCGGGGTACGGGGCTGCGCCACGGTCGGCGGGATGCCGGTCGTGGCCGCGCCCGGCGAGACGGTCCAGGGCGCGATCCTGAACTACCTGCACCGCCTCGCCCTCGCCACCGGCCACCCGGTGCTGGCCAGCATCCACGACGAACGCATCGGCTTCGTCGTACCGCTCCAGGTGCACGTCGACGGTTCCAGCCGCTACACGGCGGAGCCGGTACGGGTGGCACCTCCCGCGCCGCCCGCGCAGCAGCGCGAGCCTCGGCCCGAGGGGCGCCCGCACCTTCCGTCCCAGGAACACCGCCGCACCCCACCCGAGGACCACCCGCACCCCCCGACCCGCGCCTTCACCGAGCCCCCGCCCCCTGAGCGGCGCCCGCAGCCGCCGGTTCGGGACCAGCGCTCGGAGCCACCGGCTCAGCGACGTCCGGAGGTGCCGGCTCCGCCGCTTCCGCCCGTCCCGGTGTCCGCCGAGACGGTGTCCGCCGAGCCACCCGTACACGCTCCGGAGACTCCGGACGCACCGGCCGTTCCACGTCGGGACAAGGCGACGTTCCTGCTGCGCGCGGTGCCGGAACCACCTGCGCGTCCGCTCCCGGGACCGGAGACCGGGACACCGTCTGCCCCGGCCACGACGCCCGAGGCGGTGCCCGCACCCGCACCCGCACCCGAGTACCCGCCCATGGCACCGCCCGCGCCCGAGCCGTCGGTGCGCCCGGAGTCCGTCGCGGAGCCGCGGCCCGCGCCGGTGCGCAGGCCGGAGCCGGCGGTGACCGCCGAGTTCGTGCTGCAGCCGCAGCCGCAGCCGCAGGCGCCGTCCGTGCAGCCGGTATCCCCGGCATCCCCGGAATCCGTGCCCGCCACTGCGCCCGCGCCGATGCCCGCGCCCGCCTCCGCGGCGACGGCCGAGCCGGTCGTCACCGTGGATCCCGCCAGGGGTGCCGCTGCCGGTGCGGGGGCCGGTCCGGCGAACGGTGGTGCCGTCGTTCCTGCCCCGGGCCCCGACCAGGTGCCCGCGGCCGACCCCGCCGTGCCCGGTACTCCCACGCCGTCCACCTTCGTCCTGCGGGCGGTACCGGAACCGAAGCCGCTGCCCGGGGCCGCGTCGACGCGTGTCCTGCGGGCGGTGCCGGAGTCGGCGGCCGCCGCGGTGCCCGCTCCGACGGGGGAGTTCGGCCCGGCCCCGGTGACCGGCCCGGACCCGGAGGCCCCGGCCCCGGAGCCGGTGCGCGCCCCCGAGCCGAAGGCGGCCGCTCCGGAGCGGAAGGCCGCTTCCGCGATGGAGGCACTGTCGCTGCTCGGCCCGGAGCCGGAACCGGACCCGAAGCCGACCCCCGCCCGAGGCTTCGACGCCGTGGCGGAGGCGGTGCTCGCGCCGAGTCCGCAGGAGCCGGCCGCGGAACGGGACGCCGCGTCGGCGTTCCTCGCCGCGCCCGTCGCCCGGATCAACGAGGCCGTGAAGATGGGCCGTATCGAGGCCGCCGCGGGTATGGCGGAGCGCGCCGTCGCGGAGGCGGCGCAGTCGCTGGGCCAGGAGCACCCCGAGGTGCTGAAGCTGCGCGAACTGACCGCGTACATCGCCTACTTGGCCGGTGACGCGCTCAGGTCGTTCCATCTGTCGCTGGATCTCGCGAGGGTTCGCCGACGGCACCGGGACTCCGGGGCCGCCTACGGCAACGTCCAGAGCGCGGCCGCCGCGTGGCGCGCCGTCCGCGATCCCCTCCAGGGCCTGCACCTCGGGCGGGACCTGATCGGACTGTGGACCGAGCTCGCGGCCGACGACGGCCCCGCCGCCGACGACCTCGAACAGCTCGAATCGGCCCGCACCCGCATGATCCGCCTCGCGGAACGAGCCCGTCTCGCCGTGGACAACCCGTACGCCAGGGCGCCCCGCGCCCACGGTCAGTGAGGAGCTGAGCGGCCGGGGCGGAGCCGCCCCGGCCTCAGTGGACGCAGAACTCGTTGCCCTCGGGGTCCGTCATCACGACCCACTCGCCCGCGGGTTCCTTCACCTCTCGCAGGACGCCGGCGCCCAGCGACGTCAGACGCTCGACCTCGGCGGCGCGGCGCCCGTCGCCGGGATGCAGGTCGAGGTGGAGCCGGTTCTTCTGCGTCTTGGGTTCGGGGACCCGCTGGAACAGCAGGCGCCGCCCGAGGCCGGTACCGCGTTCCTCGTCGTACGGGTCATCGGGATGCCGTACGGCGATCAGGTCCCGGAAGGCCGGGCGGCCGTGGAAGTCGACGGTCGCCTCGGCCGGCAGGGCGCCGAGGCTCAGCAGTCGCTCGATGAAGGCGCTGTTGTCCTCGACCGTGTACCCGAGCGCGGCGGACCAGAAGTCGGCCTGCGCGTGTGGATCCGCGGAGTCGATGACGAGTTTCCAGTGGACGGGTGCGGGTGCGGGCACGGGGGTCGGCGTCATGGAGCCACTCATAGTGGGTGTCCGGCGGGCGGGCAAGGTCACGCGCCGGGCCCGCCCTCATGTCGTACGGGGGCAGGCCCCGCCGGTTCGCCCCCGGGCGCGGCCGTGACTGCCAGCGGCCACGGCCGCCGGTTCGTCACGAGGTGCCGCGTGTACCGGCCTGACCGGCGGATCCGACGATGTCGGCGGCGATTCCCGCAGCCTCGGGCGCCGTACCCGCGGCGACAGCGGCGACCTCCGCGATCTCGGCGGTGGTACCCACGGCAACCGCCCCGGTGCCGGCGGCGGTACCCGCAGCGGTACCCGCGGCGGCCGTCGCCGCCGAGTCCGCGCGGGCCGCTTCCCGCAGGGCACGCGCACCCCGCCGCGCGGCGCGCAGCGCGTCGAACGTCAGGAGCGACAGCGCGAGCCACACCAGCGCGAACCCGGCCCACCGCTCGGCCGGCATGGCCTCGTGGAAGTAGAAGATGCCGAGGAGGAACTGGAACACGGGCGCCATGTACTGGAGCAGGCCCAGGGTGGACAGCGGCACGCGGATCGCGGCGGCACCGAAGCAGATCAGGGGGATCGCGGTGACCACGCCGGTCGCCGCGAGCAGCGCGGCGTGCCCCGGCCCCTGCGCGGTGAACGTCGCGTCGCCGCGCGAGCCCACCCACAGCAGATACGCCAGCGCGGGCAGGAACTGGATCGTGCTCTCGGCGGCGAGCGATTCGAGGCCGCCGAGGTTGACCTTCTTCTTCGCCAGGCCGTACGTGGCGAAGGAGAAGGCGAGACAGAGGGAGATCCACGGCGGGCGGCCGTAGCCGATCGTCAGGACGAGGACGGCCGCGGCGCCGACGCCCACGGCGGCCCATTGCACCGGCCGCAGCCGCTCCTTGAGAAGCAGCACACCCATCGCGATGGTGACCAGGGGGTTGATGAAGTAGCCCAGCGAGGCCTCGACCACGTGCCCGGAGTTGACCGCCCAGATGTAGACGCCCCAGTTGACGGTGATGACCGCCGCCGCGACCGTGATCAGCGCCAGCTTGCGCGGCTGCCGCAGCAGTTCGCCCGCCCAGGCCCAGCGCCGTGTCACCAGCAGTAGGACCCCGACCACCGCCAGCGACCACACCATCCGGTGGGCGAGGATCTCGATCGCTCCGGCGGGCTTCAGCAGCGGCCAGAAGAGGGGGACGAGCCCCCACATCCCGTACGCCGCGAAGCCGTTCAGCAGACCTATGCGCTGCTCGCCCCTCGACATCCCGGCCACCGGCGTCTCCTTCTCCCACGGTCTCGGACGCCTGTGGCGTCCCGCGCTCCGGAGCTCCCGTGCGGTCGGGGAACTTCCGTGCAGCATGAAAGAAGGTAGCGTCGCACGCCCCGCCTGTCATGCCCGTATCGCCATACGGTCATGACAGGCGAGGTGCGCGGGACGGGCGCCCGGCGCGCGCCGGGAGGTCGGCCCTTCGGTGCCACCGCGACGTCAGTCCTTCGGCGCCGCCGGGACGTCAGCCCTTCAGCGCCGCCGCGACGGACTCGCTGATCGGCGTGGTCGGGCGGCCCGTGAGCCGGGACAGGTCGCCGGTGGTGGCGGCCAGCTCGCCCTTCTCGATGGAGACGTCGACACCCGCGAGGATCCCGGCGAGGACCTCGGGCAGCCCGGCGCCGGTCAGGATGGAGGCGAAGGTCTCGGGGGAGACCTGGTTGTAGGTGATCTCCTTGCCGGTCTGCCGGCTCAGCTCGGCGGCGTACTCGGCGAAGCCCCACGCCTCGTCGCCGCTCAGCTCGTACGTCTTGTTCTCGTGTCCCTCGCCGGTCAGCACCGCGACCGCGGCGGCCGCGTAGTCGGCGCGCGCGGCGGAGGCGATCCGGCCCTCGCCGGCGGCCTGGACGACGGCGTCGTGCGCGAGCACCGGGGCGAGGTTCTCGGTGTAGTTCTCGTGGTACCAGCCGTTGCGCAGCAGTGTGTAGGGCAGTCCGGAGGCGAGCAGGACGTCCTCGGTGGCGCGGTGGTCGTCGGCCAGCGCGGCCGTCAGGCTGCCGGGGGCGCTGGTGTAGGCGAGGAGGGAGACACCCGCCGCCTCGGCCGCGTCGATGACGACCTGATGCTGCCCGACGCGGCCCTTGTCGAACTCGTTGCCCGAGATCAGCAGCACCTTGTCGCCGCTCGCGAACAGGCCGTCGAAGGTCGTGGGCGTGTTGTAGTCGGCGACCGCGAGCCGTACGCCGCGGGCCGCGAGGTCGGCGGCCTTGGACTCGTCCCGCACGACGGCGGTGATCTCCTCGGCGGGGACCTTTTCCAGCAGCTGCTCGACCACGTGACGGCCGAGGTGTCCGGTGGCTCCGGTGACGACGATGCTCATGACGTACATCTCCTTGTGGGGTGCGGATGTCACTCACCCTAAGAGCTGCACTAACTGCTGGAAAGTACCCACCTTGAAGTAAGGTACATACTTCGACGTAATGTACCCACCTTGAAGTAAGGTTTTGGCATGGCCGTAAGCAGCGTCAAGGCAGCGGACGGGTACGACGCCGGCGAGGCGATGTGCCCCTACCGCCTGGTCCTGGAACACGTCACCAGCCGCTGGGGCGTCCTCGTCCTGATCGAGCTCCTGGAGCGTTCGTACCGCTTCAGCGAGCTGCGCCGGGCGATCGGCAGGGTCGGGAAAGGGGTCAGCGAGAAGATGCTCACCCAGACCCTGCAGACCCTGGAGCGCGACGGGCTCGTCCACCGCGACGCCAAGCCGGTCATTCCGCCGCGCGTCGACTACTCCCTGACCGACCTGGGCCGCGAGGCCGCCGAGCAGGTGCGGTCGCTGGCGCTGTGGACCAATGAGCGCATGGCCGACGTCGAGCGGGCCCGCAGCGCGTACGACGAGGCCCGGGGACTCGGGCCCCGGGCCTCCTGAGAACCGCCTGCGGACGGGTTCAGCCGACGACCGTCCAGGTGTCGCCGCCGGCGAGGAGCGCCGCGAGGTCGCCCTTGCCGTTCTGTTCGATGGCGGCGTCGAGCTGGTCGGACATCTGCGTGTCGTAGACCGGCCGGTCGACCGAGCGGAACACCCCGATGGGCGTGTGGTGCAGGGTGTCGGGGTCGGCGAGACGCGACAGCGCGAACGCGGTGGTCGGGGACGTGGTGTGCGCGTCGTGGACGAGGACCTGCGAGGCGTTGTCGGGGGTCACGGTGACGACCTGGAGGTCGCCGGTACGCGGGTCGCGGACCACACCGCGGGAGCCGTCGGCGCCGAAGCGGATGGGCTGTCCGTGCTCCAGGCGGATGACGGCTTCCTCGGCCTGCTGTCTGTCCTTGAGGACCTCGAACGCGCCGTCGTTGAAGATGTTGCAGTTCTGGTAGATCTCCACCAGGGCCGTGCCGGGGTGGGCAGCGGCCTGCCGCAGCACGTCGGTGAGGTGCTTGCGGTCCGAGTCCACGGTCCGGGCCACGAAGGACGCCTCCGCGCCGATCGCCAGGGACACCGGGTTGAAGGGGGCGTCCAGGGAACCCATCGGCGTCGACTTGGTGATCTTGCCGACCTCGGAGGTCGGGGAGTACTGGCCCTTGGTGAGACCGTAGATCCGGTTGTTGAAGAGCAGGATCTTCAGGTTCACATTGCGGCGCAGGGCGTGGATCAGGTGGTTGCCGCCGATGGACAGGGCGTCGCCGTCGCCGGTGACGACCCAGACGGACAGGTCGCGGCGGGAGGAGGCGAGCCCGGTCGCGATGGCCGGGGCGCGGCCGTGGATGGAGTGCATCCCGTAGGTGTTCATGTAGTACGGGAAGCGGGACGAGCAGCCGATGCCCGAGACGAAGACGATGTTCTCCTTCGCCAGGCCGAGTTCGGGCATGAAGCCCTGCACGGCGGCGAGGATCGCGTAGTCACCGCAGCCGGGGCACCAGCGCACTTCCTGATCGGACTTGAAGTCCTTCATGGACTGCCTGGCCTCGGCCTTGGGGACGAGAGAAAGCGCCTCGATCGTGCCCGGGCCTTCCGTTGACGTGTCAGCCATCGATGGCCTCCTTGAGAGCTGTGGCGAGCTGCTCAGCCTTGAAGGGCATGCCGTTGACCTGGTTGTACGAGTGCGCGTCCACCAGATACCTGGCCCGGACGAGGGTGGCGAGCTGACCGAGGTTCATCTCGGGGATCACCACCTTGTCGTAACGCTTCAGCACCGCGCCCAGATTCCGCGGGAAGGGGTTGAGGTGACGCAGATGGGCCTGCGCGATGTGCTCCCCGGCGGTGCGCAGCCGGCGGACCGCGGCGGTGATCGGCCCGTACGTCGAACCCCAGCCCAGGACAAGGGTGTTGGCCGCCTTGCCGGTGCCCGAGGCGGGGTCGTCGACCTCGAGGTCCGGAACGTCGATGCCGTCGATCTTGGCCTGCCGGGTGCGGACCATGAAGTCGTGGTTGGCGGGGTCGTACGAGATGTTGCCGCTGCCGTCCTGCTTCTCGATACCGCCGATGCGGTGCTCCAGGCCGGGTGTTCCGGGGACGGCCCAGGGGCGGGCGAGGGTCCCGGGGTCGCGCTTGTACGGCCAGAAGACCTCGGTGCCGTCGTCCAGCGTGTGATTGGGCCCCTGGGCGAACTGCACACGCAGATCGGGGAGTTCGTCGGTGTCCGGGACGCGCCACGGCTCGGAGCCGTTGGCCAGATAGCCGTCCGACAGCAGCAGGACGGGCGTCCGGTACGTCAGCGCGATCCGGGCCGCCTCCATCGCCGCGTCGAAGCAGTCGGCCGGGGTCCGCGGCGCGACGATCGGCACCGGGGCCTCGCCGTTGCGCCCGTACATGGCCTGGAGCAGGTCGGCCTGCTCGGTCTTGGTCGGCAGACCGGTCGAGGGCCCGCCGCGCTGGATGTCGATGACGAGCAGGGGCAGTTCGAGGGAGACGGCGAGCCCGATCGTCTCCGACTTCAGCGCCACACCGGGACCGGACGTCGTCGTCACCGCGAGCGAACCGCCGAACGCCGCGCCGAGCGCCGCGCCGATGCCCGCGATCTCGTCCTCGGCCTGGAAGGTGCGCACTCCGAAGTTCTTGTGCTTACTCAGCTCATGCAGGATGTCCGAGGCCGGGGTGATGGGGTAGGAGCCCAGGTAGAGCGGCAGATCGGCCTGCCGGGAGGCGGCGATCAGGCCGTACGACAGGGCGAGGTTCCCGGAGATGTTCCGGTAGGTGCCGGTCGGGAAGGTCTTCGACGCAGGCGCGACCTCGTAGGAGACGGCGAAGTCCTCGGTCGTCTCGCCGAAGTTCCAGCCGGCCCGGAACGCGGCGAGGTTGGCGGCCGCGATGGCGGGCTTCTTGGCGAACTTGGTCCGCAGGAACTTCTCGGTTCCTTCGGTGGGCCGGTGGTACATCCACGACAACAGGCCCAGCGCGAACATGTTCTTGGAGCGCTCGGCCTCCTTGCGGGTGAGCTCGAACTCCTTCAGCGCCTCGACGGTCATCGTCGTGAGCGGGACGGGATGGACGTTGTAGCCGTCCAGCGAGCCGTCCTCCAGCGGGCTGGCCGCGTAGCCGACCTTCTGCATCGCCCGTTTGGTGAACTCGTCCGTGTTGACGATGATCTCGGCGCCGCGCGGCACGTCGGCGATGTTCGCCTTCAGGGCGGCCGGGTTCATGGCCACGAGGACGTTGGGCGCGTCGCCCGGCGTGAGGATGTCGTGGTCGGCGAAATGCAGTTGGAAAGACGAAACGCCCGGCAGTGTGCCTGCGGGCGCGCGGATCTCGGCAGGGAAGTTCGGCAGGGTCGAGAGGTCGTTGCCGAAGGAGGCAGTCTCGGATGTGAAGCGGTCGCCGGTGAGCTGCATACCGTCACCGGAGTCCCCCGCGAACCGGATGATGACCCGGTCGAGCCGACGGACGTCCTTCGCCCCCGGCGGTTTGCGCTGTTCTCCTACGACGGCTTCGTCGGCCTGTTCCGTTGGGCTGCTGACCTTGCTCGTCACTGAACTGGACCTCCTTTGAGGCGGCTGTCCGGGAGTGGCCTTCCCGCAGACCCTTCCTTTTCCAACCCTACGTCGGTAAGGGTCGCCTTCCTTGGGCCATTCGCATGGTGGACGTTGCTTTGAGACGTCCTGACATCATGACGTGTCACGATTTTTCCCGCCCCCGGCCCCTTCCTCGTGCGACGTTCCCCGCTCATCCTTTGGTTCTGCTCGACAACTGACAGATTGTCAGTCCGTCACGAGTTCAGGTACGTGAGGACGGCCAGAACACGCCGATGATCCCCGTCACTTTGTGACAAGCCGAGTTTCTGGAAGATGTTGCTGACGTGCTTCTCGACGGCGCCGTCGCTGACCACGAGCTGACGGGCGACGGCGGAGTTCGTCCGGCCCTCGGCCATGAGTCCCAGAACCTCGCGCTCCCTCGGCGTCAGCCCGGCCAGCACGTCCTGCTTGCGGCTGCGGCCCAGTAGCTGCGCCACCACCTCCGGGTCGAGCGCGGTACCCCCCTGGGCCACCCGCACCACCGCGTCCACGAACTCGCGCACCTCGGCCACCCGGTCCTTGAGCAGGTAGCCCACGCCCCGGCTCGAACCGGCCAGCAGTTCGGTGGCGTACCGCTCCTCCACGTACTGTGACAGTACGAGCACACCGAGTCCCGGGTGTGCCTTGCGCAGCTGCACGGCCGCCCGCACGCCTTCGTCGGTGTGCGTCGGCGGCATCCGTACGTCCGCGACGACGACGTCCGGCAGCGCGTCCTGCTCCGCGAACTCGGTGATGGTCTTGATCAGCGCTTCGCCGTCCCCGACCCCTGCCACGACATCATGCCCACGGTCGGTCAGCAACCGGGTCAGGCCCTCCCTGAGCAGCACTGAATCCTCGGCGATGACGACTCGCACCCTGTCCTCCACGATCCCTCGGCCCCCCAGAGCCCGCACCCGGCCGCCCCCGGCTCCACCGGGTTCGTGCCCGCTCGTACGACAGACCCCAGCATTCCAGCATTCGGACCCGGATGCGCCCGGGCGACGTGAAGAGGGGGCCGGGGGCGGCGACGACGGCTACCCCGGTGGGGTATGCGGGCCCGGTCTCACGCCCCGCACCTCTGGTGGGGTACGCGGGCCCGGCGTTCACGGCCCTGCCCCCGGTGGGTACGCGGGCTCGGTGCTTCACGCCCCCTGCGCCGATGGGTACGCAGGCCCGGCGCTCACGGCCCTACCCCCGGTGGGTACGCGGGCCTGCTGCCCGGTGAGTACACCGGCCGCCCCCGGCTCCTGCCCCGACGCAGCCGGGGACCCCGGTGGTGTGCACCGGGGTCCCCGCGTGCGTGCGGCCGGGAGCCTCAGCCCCGCCAGGGCAGCTCCGCCGTGATCAGGGTGGGCCCGGCCGGGGGCGAGTCCACCACCAGGATCCCGTCCACCGCGTCGAGCCGTTCCGTGAGTCCGGCCAGGCCCGACCCCTCGGTGACGGCGGCCCCGCCGACCCCGTTGTCGCCGACCTGGATCATCAGCCGGTTCTCCACCCGCCACACGTCCACGGTCGCCCGCGTCGCACGGGAGTGCTTGCTGATGTTCTGGAGCAGTTCGGAGACGGTGAAGTAGGCGATCCCCTCGATCGCGGGCGCCGGCCGCGTCCCCAGATCCACTTCCACCCGCACCGGCACCGTGCATCGCGAGGCGACCGAGGACAGCGCGGCGTCGAGCCCGCGGTCGGTCAGCACCGCCGGATGGATACCGCGCGCGAGATCCCGCAGCTCCTGCAACGCCGTCTTGACCTCGCCGTGCGCCTCGTCCACCATCCGCGCCGCGGCCTCGGGGTCCTCGGCCAGCTTCTCCTTGGCGAGCCCCAGGTCCATCGCCAGGGCGACGAGCCGGGCCTGCGCCCCGTCGTGCAGATCGCGCTCGATGCGGCGCAGGTCGGCGGCGGCCGTGTCGACCACGACCCCGCGGTCGGACTCCAGCTCCACCACGCGCGTGGCCAGCCGCGAGGGGCCGAGCAGCCCGCGCACCATCAGCCCGTCCACGCTCGTCAGCGCCCGCACGATCCACGGGGTCGCCATCGTGAAGAGCAGTCCCACCAGGGCGGTCACCGCGATCTCGAACGGGTTGTCCAGATAGACCGAGTGCGTGTTGTCGCCGTACAGCTGGAGTCCGTCCTGGCCGCCGTACATCGGGAAGACCCAGAACCACAGCGGATACGTCAGCAGCGCCCACCCGTACACCCAGAAGTTCACCGCGACGACGAAGGAGAACACCGACCACGGGAACTGGACCACCGCGTACAGCAGGTGCCGCCACGACGTGCCGCTCTTGAGCACGGCGCCCATCCACGCCATCGCCCCCTGCTTCTTCGTCCTCAGCGGTTCGGGCTCGGCCACCTCGACACCGAGCAGCCCGCGCGCCCGCGCCCGCTCCAGCGAGCCGAGGCCGCGGCAGCCGGCCAGCGCGGCCGCGAGCACCGGAACGCCCAGGAAGGTGACCAGCAGGCCCGCGCCGAGCGAGACCATCGTGACGGCGAACGTGAACATGAGGATCCCGAGCGGCAGGCCCAGCAGCACGTAGCCGAACTCGCGCAGGCTGCGGGCCTCGAACGGCGCCCGCAGCGGGGCCGGGAGACGGTGCCGCCGCCCGGCGCCGCCCGTCTCGTCGAATCCGGACCCGCCGCGGTGCCCGTATCCGTGTCCGTACTCCGTGGCCATCGGTCCGTCCGTTCTCTCGTGTCGTCCTGTGCCTCGTCGCGTTCCGCGCGCCTCGGTCCGCGCGTCGGCTGCTCCCTCTCCTTCAAGCGTGCCGCCTGGCGGGTCCGCGGGACATGCGGCGGATCGGCGTCTTGAACGGGGGGTTTTCCCTACCTCGGCGGACCGGCCGTGGGCTACGCGGGCTCGCTCTGGCGGTTCCGCCACGGCAGCTCGGCCGTGATGACCGTCGGGCCGCCCACCGGTGAGTCGACGATGAACAGTCCGTCCACCGCGCCGAGCCGGTCCGCGAGCCCCGCCATGCCCGTACCGCCGTCGACGCCGGCCCCGCCGCGGCCGTCGTCCCGGACCTGGATGAGCAGACGGTCGTCCGACCGCCAGAGGTCGACCGACGCGGACCTCGCCCCGCTGTGCTTGCTGACGTTCTGGAGCAGTTCCGAGACGGTGAAGTACGCGATGCCCTCGATGGCGGCGGCCGGACGCGTCTCCAGCTCGGTGCTCACCTTCACGGGCACGGTGCACCGCGAGGCGATCGAGGACAGGGCGGCGTCCAGACCCCGGTCGGTCAGAACCGCCGGGTGGATGCCACGGGCCAGATCACGCAGTTCCTGAAGGGCGAGCTTCACCTCGCCGTGCGCCTCGTCCACCATCGACGCCGCCGCGTCGGGGTCCTCCAGGAGCTTCTCCTTCGCCAGGCCGAGCCCCATCGCGAGGTTGACGAGCCGGGCCTGCGCCCCGTCGTGCAGATCGCGCTCGATACGGCGCAGGTCGGCGGCGGCCGTGTCGACCACCACCCCGCGGTCCGACTCCAGTTCGGCGATACGCCGCTCCAACTCGTCGGAGGGCGACAGCAGTCCGCGCACCATCGCCCGGTCGGCGTTCGTCAGCCCGCGCGCGATGAACGGCAGCACCGGCCACAGCACGAACAGCGACACGAGCGTCACCGTGAAGGTGACGATGCCCCAGGGCAGCCGTATGAGGCCGTACAGCACCGCCCGCCAGCCCACCGGGTCCTTCAGGCTCGACCACAGCCAGCCGAAGAAGCCGGTCCGGCGCACCGGCAACGGGCTCGGTTCGTCGATCCGCAGCCCCAGCAGCCCCCGCGCCCGCGCCCGCTCCAGCTTGCCCAGCTGCCGCGAACCGCGCAGCCCGGCCGCGAGCAGGGGCAGTCCGACGACGGTCACGGCGAGCCCCGCACCCGTGGCGATCATCGTCACCACGTACACGAACCCGATGATCGAGGCCGGCAGATTCGCCAGAAGGTGGGAGATCTCCTTCCAGGTCCGCGGGTCGAGGGCGATACGTACGGCGGGCGGCCTGTCACCGTCGGACGGGGCGTCCGACGGATCGGCGGGCGAGATGCGTTCGGTCATATCCGCTAGCCTGCCCGGCGGCGCGCCGCCGCGCCATGAGGTGGGCCGCCGCGATGCACTGGGGATAACCCCACCCCCGGGGTGATGGCGATGACCCCACCCCCGGAGGGTGATGGCCGGACGTGACGCCGAGGTGCTCCCGGGACACGTTCACACCGTGAGACGTGAACGCGTCCCCGGTGGTCGAGGGATGGTCGAGGTGTGACGGGCTGCTTACGCTTTCTTTAGCAGGCCCTAGACTCCCGTCCGTACAGATCGTCGAACATGGCGCATCACAGAGTGCGCGACGGTGCACGACGGGGCGCAACGAGGTCAGGGAGTGAGGGGCTGACGTGCCGGAACCGACCGTTGTCACGGCGACCGGAACCGTCGTCGCGGCGGACTACTTCCAGTCCTACTCGGTCGTCGGGCTGCTCGCCGTCGTGGGCGTGCTGTTCGTCGCCGTCGCCTTCGGAGCGGGCCGCCTGCTGCGGCCCGTGGTCCCCACCCCCGAGAAACTCCTGACGTACGAGTGCGGCGTCGACCCCGTCGGCGAGGGCTGGGCCCACACCCAGGTCCGCTATTACGTGTACGCCTTCCTCTACGTCATCTTCGCCGTCGACTCGATCTTCCTCTTCCCCTGGGCCACGGTCTTCGCCGCTCCCGGCTACGGCGCCGCGACGCTCGTCGAGATGTTCATCTTCCTCGGCTTCCTGGCCGTGGGCCTGCTGTACGCATACAAGAAGGGCGTCCTGACATGGACGTGACCCCCTCCACCCCGGACCAGCCGGTGCTGTTGCCCGAGCCGAAGCGGCTCGGCGCGCTCGCCCGCCTCGCCCCCGAGCCCATGAAGGTGGTCCTGAACTGGGGCCGCCGCTACTCGCTCTGGGTCTTCAACTTCGGCCTCGCCTGCTGCGCGATCGAGTTCATCGCCGCGTCGATGGCCCGCCACGACTTCATCCGCCTCGGCGTGATCCCGTTCGCCCCGGGCCCCCGCCAGGCCGACCTGATGGTGGTGTCGGGCACGGTCACGGACAAGATGGCGCCCGCCGTCAAGCGCCTGTACGAGCAGATGCCCGAGCCGAAGTACGTCATCTCCTTCGGCGCCTGCTCCAACTGCGGCGGCCCGTACTGGGACTCCTACTCCGTCACCAAGGGCGTCGACCAGATCATCCCCGTCGACGTCTACGTCCCCGGGTGCCCGCCGCGCCCCGAGGCGCTGCTCCAGGGCATCCTCAAGCTCCAGGAGAAGATCGCCCGGGAGTCGCTGGGGGAGCGCTACGGGTCCGACGCGCCGCGCCCGTCGACCGCCGCGCTCCAGAGCGGCCTGGTGAAGCCACCGGCCCCTGCGACGACGAGCCTTCCGGGGACGGATCCGGCCGCCCCCGGTGAGGAGGACCGATGACCGTCGGCTGGCTTCCCGGTCCCGCCGGGGAACTCTTCGGCCCCGACGCCACGGCCGAGGAGTCGTACGAGGTCCTGACGGTCGACGTACCGCCGACGTCCTGGATCGAGGCACTGGAGACGGCCCGCGACACCCTGGGCTGCACCTACTTCGACTGGCTGAGCGCCGTCGACGAACCCGGCACGGGCTTTCGCGTCTCGGCCCACGTCGTGGCCCTGTCCCCGGTACGCCGCCTCCTCGTCCGTACGACGGTCCCGCACACCGCCCCGGCGCTCCCGTCGGCGGTCTCCGTCTACGCGGGTGCCGCCTGGCACGAGCGCGAGACGCACGAAATGTTCGGCGTGACGTTCGAGGGCCACCCCGGCCTCGACCCCCTGCTGCTCCCGGAGGGCTTCGAAGGCCACCCCCTCCGCAAGGACTTCGTCCTGGCCGCCCGCGTCGCCAAAGCCTGGCCGGGCGCGAAGGAGCCCGGCGAGTCCGAGCACGGTGGCCCCAAGCGCCGCCAGATGCTGCCGCCCGGCGTTCCCGACCCCAACGAGTGGGGCCCCCTCAAGGGACAGCTCCCCCCGGCTCCGTCCCGCCCGGCCCGCGGCGCGGCCCGCCCCGCCGGCGACCGCCCGGTCCGCAGGGCCCGTACGGCGGGGGAGGGCTCGGCCGGCCAGACGCCCACGGCCCCTGCCGGACCTGCTGCCTCTGCCGCCGCGGGCACCGCGGCGTCCGCGACGGGGTCCGCAGGTGCTGCGGGAGCGGACGCGGCGTCCGCCACCTCCGGTGCCGAAGTTGCGCGCCCCGCACGCCGATCGCGCAGCGTGAGCCAGGGCTCCGCCAGCCAACGTGCCCAGGAGACGCCCCCTCCACCCCCGACGCCCACGAACGAGCCGACGATCGCGACGGAACCGGGGCCTGCGAACGAGCCGACGCCGGCGAACGAGCCGACGGCCGCGACGGAACCGGCGGCTGCGAACGAGGCAGCGGCTCCCACGGAAGCGGCCGTTTTCTCCGAACCGGCCGCTCCGGCGAGCGCCTCGCGGGCAGCCGAGCCCGACTCGGCGACGAAGCCGGTCAGAAGACCTGCCGCACCGCGCAGCTCCGATGCGCCGTGGCACCAGCCGAAGCCCGCGTTCGACGACGCGGAGTCGAATCCGGACCAAGCCGTGAAGCCCGAGTCGAAGGCAGAGCCGACGCCGGAACGGGCCGCGAAGGCAGAGCCGACGCCGGAGCCCGAGGCCACTCCGGCCCCGGCCCATGAGTCGAAGCCCGAGGCCACTCCGGCCTCAGCCCCGGCCCCCGAGCCGAAGCCGCTCAGCCCCGACGAACCCTCCGGAGGTACGCAGTGAACGACGCTCTCGACGTCGCCCTACGCCTCCTCGTCGTCTTCGTCGTGTTCCTGACGTTCCCCCTGATCGTCGGTCAGACCGAGCACAAGGTGATGGCTCACATGCAGGGCCGGCTCGGCCCGATGTACGCGGGCGGCTTCCACGGCTGGGCCCAGCTCGTCGCGGACGGCGTGAAGTTCGCGCAGAAGGAGGACATCGTCCCCGCGGGCGCGGACCGGCGTATCTTCCAGCTCGCCCCCGCGGTGGCCCTCCTCCCGTACCTCCTGGTCCTCCTCGTCATCCCGATCGGCCCGGGTGAGGGCGCGGTCGGCGAGGTCGTCGACGCGGGCATCTTCTTCGTCCTCGCCGTCATGGGCGTGGGCGTCCTCGGCTCGCTCATGGCGGGCTGGGCGTCGGCCAACAAGTTCTCCCTTCTCGGAGGCCTGCGCACCGCCGCCCAGCTCCTCGCGTACGAACTCCCGATGCTTCTGACCGCGGCCTCGGTCGCGATGGCGGCCGGCACGGTCTCGCTCCCGGGCATCGTGGATGCCTTCCAGTGGTGGTGGCTGCCCTGGCAGATCGTCGGCGCGATCGTGTTCTTCGTCGCCGGTCTCGCCGAACTCCAACGGCCTCCCTTCGACATGCCCGTCGCCGACTCCGAGATCATCTTCGGCGCGTACACCGAGTACACGGGCCTGCGTTTCGCCCTGTTCCTGCTCGCCGAGTACGCCGGAATCGTCGTCCTGTGCGGCCTGACCACCGTCCTCTTCCTGGGCGGCTGGCACGGCCCCTGGGGCGCCGACGGCCTCGGCTGGGTCTGGACCCTCCTGAAGGCCGCGATCCTGGCCTTCGTCGTCATCTGGCTCCGCGTCACCTACCCGCGCCTGCGCGAGGACCAGCTCCAACGACTCTCCTGGACCTTCCTCGTCCCCCTGTCCCTCGCCCAGATCGCCCTCACCGGCATCGTCAAGGTGGTGATCACGTAACCATGGCCCCCATTCCTGGCTCCGGCCTCGCCAAGGGCCTGGCCGTCACCCTCCGCACGATGACGAAAAAGACCGTCACCGCGCAGTACCCGGACGTCCAGCCCGAACTCCCGCCCCGCACCCGTGGAGTCATCGCCCTCTTCGAGGAGAACTGCACGGTCTGCATGCTGTGCGCCCGCGAGTGCCCGGACTGGTGCATCTACATCGACTCCCACAAGGAGACGGTCCCGGCCGCCGTCCCGGGCAGCCGCGACCGCAGTCGCAACGTCCTCGACCGCTTCGCCATCGACTTCTCCCTGTGCATGTACTGCGGTATCTGCATCGAGGTCTGTCCTTTCGACGCGCTGTTCTGGACCCCGGAGTTCGAGTACGCGGAGACCGACATCCACGAACTCACCCACGAACGCGACAAACTCCGCGAGTGGATGTGGACCGTCCCGGCCCCGCCCGCCCTCGACCCCGGCGCCGAGGAGCCCAAGGAGATCGCGGCCGCCCGCAAGACCGCCGACAAACTCGCGGCCGAACAGGCAGCCGAGGCCGAGCGAGCGGCCCAGCCACCACAGCCATCGCAGGCAGCCAACGCGGACGAAGCAACCGAGACAGCCGAGACAGCCGAGACAGCCGAGACAGCCAAGACAACCGAGGCGGCGCAGGCCGAAGACGCCGGGCGGCCGGAGCCTCCGGTCACACCTTCCTCCGGCCCGCAGGAGGGACAGTCGTGACCTTCGCAGCAGCCACGGCCACGGCGGCCCGCACGGCCACCACCGTCGCCGCCGATCATCACGGCTTCCTGTCCCCGACCGGTGTCGAGATCGCCTTCCTCCTCGTCGGCCTGCTCACCTTCGGCGCCGCGATCGTCACCGTCACCACCAAGCAACTGGTGCACGCCGCACTGTGGCTGGTGGTCGCCCTCGGCGGCCTCGCCGTCGAGTACCTGCTGCTGACGGCCGAGTTCATCGCCTGGGTGCAGGTCCTCATCTACGTCGGTTCCGTCGTCGTCCTCCTTCTGTTCGGTCTGATGCTCACCAGAGCCCCGATCGGCCGCTCCCCGGACGCCGACTCCGGCAACCGCTGGGCAGCCCTGACCGTGGCCCTCGCCTCGGCCGGCACCCTGGTCTGGGTCGTCGTCGACGCGTTCCGTACGACCTGGGTCGATCTGAACGGTGCCGCCGCCGGTTCCACCGAGGTGACCGGAGCCAGCCTCTTCCAGAGCTGGGTCCTTCCCTTCGAAGCGCTCTCCGTCCTCCTCCTCGCCGCCCTGGTCGGCGCGATCGTCCTCTCCCGCAAGGCGAACGCGGACACCGCCGCGGCGACCAAGACCGCCACCACCCCGCGTGTCCCCGGAAGCCGCGACGGCGAGCAGGACAAGGAAGGTGTCCGCTGATGCACCTCGCCTATCCCGCCGTGCTCGCCGCCCTCCTGTTCTGCACGGGCCTGTACGGAGTCCTGGCCCGCCGCAACGCGATCCTGGTCCTGATGTCCGTCGAGCTGATGCTCAACGCCGTCAACCTCAACCTCGTCGCCTTCGACGTCTGGCTCTCCAGGGCCGCCCGCGACACGCTGCACTCCGGCCAGGCCCTGACCCTGTTCACCATCGCCATCGCCGCCGCCGAGATCGGCATCGGCCTGGCGATCGTCCTCGCCGTGTACCGCAACCGCGGCACCTCGGACATCGACAAGCTCCGCGACACCGCCGAGGGCCACGGCCCCGACGACCCCGACAGCGACGCCCCCGCGGCCGAGAAGGCTGAGGCCACCGCGTGACCACGACCACCCTCGCCGTCCTCGTCCCCCTCCTTCCCTTCCTCGGCGCGGCCGCCGGGCTCCTCCTCGGCCGCACGGCCCCGGGCTTCGTCCGCCCGCTCGCGGTCCTGCCCGTCCTCGCCTCGCTCGTCCTCGCCGTGACGGTCGCGGTCGACCAGGGCGGCGGCCAGGCCATCAACTCGCGCACCGAACTCACCCCGACCGGCTCGGTACCCATCGAACTGGGCCTGCACATCGACGGCTTCGCCGCCCTCGTCGCCGTACTCGTCGGCGTCGTCGCCACCTGCGTGCAGATCTACTCGACGGGCTACCTGCACGACGACCCGCGCTACCCCTCGTACGCCGCTCTCGTCTCCCTCTTCACCTCCGCGATGCTGCTCGTCGTCTACTCCAGCGACCTGATGGTGCTCCTGGTCGGCTGGGAGATCATGGGCATCTGCTCGTACTTCCTGGTCGGCCACTACTGGGAGACACCCGAGGCCCGTGCCGCCTCCATCAAGGCATTCCTGGTCACCAAACTCGGCGACGTCCCCTTCCTCATCGGTCTGTTCGCGCTGGCCACCGACGCCGGCTCCTTCCGGATCACCACGGTCCTCGGCACCGTGGCGAGCGGCGGACTGCACCACCCGACCCTCGTCGCCCTGCTGCTTCTCGCGGGCGTGGCGGGCAAGTCGGCACTGTTCCCGCTGCACACCTGGCTGCCCGACGCGATGGCGGGCCCCACACCCGTCTCCGCGCTGATCCACGCCGCGACGATGGTCGCCGCCGGCATCTACTTCGTCGCCCGGCTCCTCCCCGTCTTCCAGGCATCCGCGGCCGCGATGGTCGTCCTCGCCGTCATGGCCGGTGTCACGATGGTCGGTTCGGGACTCGCGGCACTCGCCCAGGACGACATCAAGCGGGTCCTCGCCTACTCGACGATCGGTCAGCTCGGCTACATGGCCGGTGCCCTCGCCGTCGGCGACCGCGGTGCCGCCGTGTTCCACCTCCTCGCTCACGGCGCCTTCAAGGCGCTGCTGTTCCTCGCCGCCGGCGTGATCATCCACGCCTCCGGCACCAACTCGCTGGCCGCCATGTCCCGGATGAAGGACCTGCGTATCCGAGTCCCCGACGCCTTCTGGACGATGACCGTGGCGCTGCTCGCACTCGCCGCGATCCCTCCCTTCAGCGGCTTCTTCTCCAAGGAGGCCGTCCTCGGCGCCGCCGAGCACGTCGCCACCGGTCACACCGAGCAGGCCCCCGGTGCCGCGGGCTGGATCGTCCTGGTCACCGGGCTGGTCACCGCCGTCCTCACCGCCGCGTACGCGACCCGGCTGTGGCTGCTGGCCTTCCGCGGTCACGGAGCCGAGGCCCCCGACCACGGCAGGCAGCCGGTCACCATGACGGCCGTGCTGTGGGTGCTCGCCATCCCCTCGCTCGCGTTCGGCCTGGCGATCGGCCCGCTGCCCGACTGGTTCGACGGCCGTGAC
This sequence comes from Streptomyces sp. NBC_00659, assembly GCF_036226925.1. Taxonomy (NCBI): domain Bacteria; kingdom Bacillati; phylum Actinomycetota; class Actinomycetes; order Kitasatosporales; family Streptomycetaceae; genus Streptomyces; species Streptomyces sp. NBC_00659. The sequence continues at coordinate 5,636,298 of NZ_CP109031.1, forward strand.
CTGACGCCGGTCCTCACCACCTCCGTGCTCGGCACAGGACTCGCCCTGGTCGGCGGGATCGTCACCTACGGAGCCTGGAGGCACACCACGGCCCTGGCGGCCCGCGTCCCCCTGGGCGCGGTCGCGGCACACCCTGACGCCGACGCCGGACACGTCGAGGCCGAAGCCATCGCCGCCCACGAACCCGTCTTCGGCGACGTCGCCCACGCCTCCGACCCCGCGGACCCGGGCCGGCTGCTGCTCGGCCCGCTGCACCGCCACGCGGCCGTCGGCTTCCACCTCGACACCGTGTACTCCGTGCTGTTCGTCCGCCCGGTCCAGGCCGGAGCCTCGCTCGTCCGGTTCCTCGACCGAGAGGTCGTCGACACCTACGTACGCGGCGCGGGTGCCCTACCCCGCTGGCTCGGCACCGCCGTAAGGCGTGCGCAGACCGGCAACGTGCAGACCTATGTGAGCGCGCTGCTCGCCGGCACCGTCGTCCTGGTGGTCGCCGCCCTCCTCGTCGCCACGGGAGCGTGAGCAGGCGTGATCGATATCAGTGAATCCGTGATGCAGATTCTTCTCGCGTTGATCGTCGTCGGCCCGCTCATCGGGGCCGCCGCCGCCCTTCTTCCGGCCCCGCCGGGACTGAAGGGGAAGTCGCCCGAACAGGCGGCGCTGCGGCACGGCGTGACGGTCACGGGCGTGGTCCTCATCGCCGCGATCGTCCTCGCGCTCGGCTTCGACCACGACCACCCGTCGAAGATGCAGGCCACGACGGACATCAGCTGGATCCCCGCACTCGACGTGCGGATCCACCTCGGCATCGACGGCATTTCCCTCCCCCTTCTGGTCCTGACCGCGCTGCTGACCTTCCTCTGCGCGCTGTACTCCTACTTCAAGATGCCCGCGGGCCCGACCCCGAAGGCGTTCGTCGCACTGCTGCTCGTCCTCGAGTCCGGCACACTCGCGACCTTCGCCGTCCTCGATCTGCTGCTGTTCTTCCTCGCGTTCGAGACGGTGCTCATCCCGATGTACTTCCTCATCGCACGGTGGGGAGGCGCCCAGCGCCAGGCCGCGGCCTGGAAGTTCATCCTCTTCACCCTGCTCGGTTCGGTCGTCATGCTGCTGGGCCTGCTCCTGATCGGAATCAAGGCGGGCACATTCGACATGGTGGCACTCGCCACTGACAACGGCCGGTCGCTGAGCACATCCGTGCAGGTCACCGCCGTTCTGGCGATCGGGATCGGACTCGCGGTCAAGACGCCGATGTGGCCGCTGCACAGCTGGCTGCCCGACGCCCACACCGCCGCCCCGACCGTCGGCTCGGTCCTGCTGGCCGGCGTGATGCTGAAGATGGGCACGTACGGGTTCGTCAGGATCCTGCTGCCCATCACACCGGACGGATTCCGGACCTTCGCCCCCTACCTCGCCGCCTTCGCCGTGGTCGGGATCATCTACGGATCCCTGGCCTGTCTGGCTCTCGCCAAGCAGGGCGCGAAGGGCGACCTCAAACGGCTCATCGCCTACTCCTCCGTCGGCCACATGGGCTTCGTCCTGCTCGGCATCTCGACGATGACCGCGACCGGCGTGAACGGCGCCCTGTTCGCCAACATCGCCCACGGCCTCATCACCGGCCTCCTCTTCTTCCTCGTCGGAGCGCTGAAGGACCGCACGGGAACCACCGACCTCGACACCCTCGCCGAGGAGTCCGGCGCCGCGCTGTACGGCAAGGCACCGCGCCTCGGCGGCCTGCTGGCCTTCGCCGCCGTCGCCTCGCTCGGGCTGCCGGGCCTCGCCGGTTTCTGGGGCGAGATGCTGGCGCTGTTCGGCGCGTTCGAGCCCGCCTCCGGCCTCAGCCGTCCCGCCTATCTGACGTTCATGACGATCGCCGCGTTCGGCACGCTGCTCACCGCCGCGTACATGCTCGTCGTCGTACGCCGCGTCTGCATGGGCGCGACGCCCCGGGAGTCGCCGCAACTCGCCGACGTCCAGACCTACGAGTTCGCCGCCTGGACCCCGCTCGTCGCCCTCACCGTCGTCGCCGGTCTGTGGCCCCGGGCCCTGCTCGGCCTGACCGACCCGGCCGTACAGCAGCTCCTCGCAGGAGGCAACCGATGAGTTCCCTGGTCCAGTCCGTCGACTGGCTCGCCATCGCGCCGCCCACCCTCGCGGCGGTCGTCGGACTCGTCGTGCTCGTCACCGATCTGTTCATCGGGGACGCGAGGAAGGCCGTACTCGGCTGGATGTCCGTCGCGGGCCTCGCCGCGTCCGCGCTGTTGCTGCTGCCCCTCCGGGACGGCGACCGGGCCACGTTCTGCCTGACGGGCGCCACCGACACCTGCAGTTACGTGGCGGACCGCTTCACCCTGGTCATCCAGCTCCTGGTTCTCGGCGGCGCGCTCCTCGTCGCCCTGCTGTCGGTCACCGCCCTGAAGGACGCCGACAGGGAACTCCCCGAGGGGGAGTACTGGTTCCTGCTTCTCTCCTCGGCGGCCGGCGCCGCTCTCCTGCCCGCCTCCCGCGACCTCGCGACCCTCATCGTCGCCCTGGAAGTCGCCTCGCTGCCCGCCTTCGCGCTCGTCGGCATCAGACGCGGCGACAAGAAGTCCTCGGAAGCGGCCCTGAAGTTCTTCCTGTCCTCCGTCACGGCGACCGCGGTCAGCCTGATGGGCGTCAGCTTCGTGTACGCGACGACCGGAACCCTGTATCTCACCCGGATCGCGGACCGGATCCAGCACGTCGACGGACAGTTCCACACCCTGGCCCAGACAGGCGTCGTCCTCACCCTCGTCGGCTTCGCCTTCAAGACGGCCGCCGTGCCCTTCCACTTCTGGGTGCCCGACACCTACGTAGGGGCACCCCTGCCGATCGCCGCCTACCTGTCGGTCGTCGGCAAGGCCGTCGGCTTCTCCGGGCTCATCCTCGTCACCGTCGTCGCCTTCCCCTCGTACGCGGACGTCTGGGGCCCGGCGATGGCGGCGCTGGCGGCCCTCACCATGACGGTCGGGAACGTCGGCGCCCTGCGACAGCAGTCCACGCGCGCGTACAGCGCGGTACGGCTGCTCGCCTGGTCCTCCGTCGGACAGGCCGGTTACCTCCTGGTCCCGATCGCGGCCGCCGCCTACTCCAAGGACGTCCAGCAGGCCATCGGCTCCACGCTCGCGTACGCCCTCATGTACGCCGCCGTGAACCTCGGCGCCTTCGCCGTGACCGCTCTGGTGGCCCGCCGAAGCCCCCTGAACCGCATCAGCGACTACCGCGGCCTGTACGCCGAGAGCCCCCTGTCCGCGCTGGTCCTGGGCTTCTTCCTGCTCTGCCTCGCGGGCCTGCCGCCGGGCATCATCGGCCTCTTCGCCAAGGTGACCGTCTTCTCGGCGGCCGTCGACGCGGGGCTCGGCTGGCTGGCCGTCGTCATGGCCGTCAACGTGGTGATCGCGCTCTTCTACTACCTCCAGTGGACGGCGCTGCTCTTCCGCGCTCCCGAAGGCGAGCCGGGCACGCACCGCACACCGGTTCCGCTCACCGCGGCCATCGCCCTGACGGCCGTCCTGGGCGTCGTCCTGTCCGGGGCGCCCCAGCTGATCCTCCGCTTCTCGGAGACCGTTCTCTTCTGAAGCGCCATCCCTGGAGCGGCTCTTCAGAGAGGAACGCGCGCGTGGGCGGCCATCCGAATCACCCGGACGGCCCACGCGCCGGGCAGTGCGCACAAGGGAACTAGTGCTTCCCGTCTGGCGTTGACCAGTACGGGAGGGTCCACTGAAGAGTGGAAGCAGAGCATCAGCAAGCAAAGGGTTCCCCCGCCGCACGACTTGGAGGGCTACCGTGCACCGCCGGCACAACGGGCTCAGGACAGCCGTACTCCTCGGGGGACTGTCCGCACTCATCATCGCCATCGGCAGCTTCTTCGGACGCACGGGCCTGATCGTCGCGCTGTTCATCGCGATCGGGACGAACGCGTACGCGTACTGGAACAGCGACAAGCTGGCTCTACGCGCGATGCGCGCACGCCCGGTGAGCGAGTTCGAGGCCCCGGCCCTGTACCGCATGGTCCGCGATCTCTCGACGCAGGCCCGCCAGCCCATGCCGCGCCTGTACATCTCGCCGACGGAGGCTCCGAACGCCTTCGCGACGGGCCGCAACCCGCGCAATGCCGCCGTGTGCTGCACCGAGGGGATCCTGCGCATCCTGGACGAGCGCGAGCTGCGCGGCGTCATCGGTCACGAGCTCAGTCACGTCTACAACCGCGACATCCTGATCTCCTCCGTGGCCGGCGCCCTCGCTTCCGTGATCATGTTCCTGGTCAATTTCGCCTGGCTGATCCCCGTCGGCCGGTCCAACGACGACGACGGTCCCGGCATTCTCGGACTGCTCCTGGTCATGATCCTGGGCCCGATCGCCGCTTCCCTCATCCAGCTCGCCATCAGCCGCTCCAGGGAGTACGAGGCGGACGCGTCCGGTGCCCAGCTCACCGGCGATCCCCTCGCCCTCGCGAGCGCGCTGCGCAAGCTCGACGCGGGCACGAAGCAGCTTCCGCTGCCTCCCGAGCCGCGCATCGAGACGGCGAGCCACATGATGATCGCGAACCCCTTCCGCCCGGGACAGGGAATGTCGAAGATGTTCTCTACGCATCCGCCGATGGCGGAACGCATCGCCCGGCTCGAGCAGATGGCAGGTCGTCAGCAGTGAAGACAATTCTGAACGTCATTTGGCTCATCCTGAGCGGCTTCTGGCTGTTTCTCGGGTACCTCACCGCAGGCATCATCCTGTGCATCACGATTATCGGAATTCCGTTCGGCATCGCCGCGTTCCGTATCGGCATCTACGCGCTGTGGCCGTTCGGCTATACGACGGTGGAGCGCCACGACGCCGGCGCTCCGTCCTGCATCGGCAACGTCCTGTGGCTCGTCCTCGCGGGCTGGTGGCTGGCCCTGGCCCACGTCGTCACGGGCATCGCCATGTGCCTGACGATCATCGGCATTCCGTTCGGCATCGCCAACTTCAAGCTCATCCCGATCTCGCTGTTCCCGCTGGGACGCGACATCGTGCGCACCGACGAGCCGTTCGCGGGGCGTTAGCGGTACGGGACCACGCGCCGTACTCCTCGCCGGAAACGGGGCCGACGTCCGTCTCGCGTGAGGGTTTTCCACAGGCTGCCCGATTGTCGGTGGCGCGCTGCATCATGAAGCCATGACCGAAATCGAGCAGTTGCTGGCACGGGTCGCTACGGAGGCCCGCAACACCCGCCCGTGGGGCTGGCCTTCGCTCCCAGCGCCCGTGGGCCCGGCTGAGGTCGCCCGCGCCGAGGCCGTCCTCGGCTTTCCCCTGCCCGCACTGCTCGCCTCGCTCTACCTTCGGATAGGGGACGGCGGATTCGGCCCGGAATACGGCCTGTTGCCCCTGCTCGACGGCCAGCCGTCGGGCGAACCGGCAGCCGTTCCGCAGTATCTCGCCAGCCGCGAGAGCGGCCGCAAGGACCCCGACTGGCCCTGGCCCGAGGGTGTCCTGCCCATATCCCACTGGGGCTGCGGAATGTACGCGTGCGTGGACTGCCAGAGCCCCGACGGCACGGTCCTGCTCTTCGAGCCGAACGCCGACCGGGCCGACCACGCCTGGTATGTGGACGCACCCGACCTCGCGACCTGGCTGCTCGCGTGGCTGGAGGGAACGGGCTGGTACGAGGAGTCCAACGACGACACGGACCTCCCCCTCTGGCCCGACTTCCCCATACGCGCGACGGCGACCCGGGCTTCCTGACCCCTCCCCGCCCCGAACGCGCCGAGCAGGGCGACCACTGTCCGCCCGGCGATGCACGACAGTTCACGCCGCGCGCTGATCCACGGGGGAAAACGGGACAGCGCTCAGCGCGAAGCCGCCCACAGCCGTACGCCGTACGCAGCCGCCCCCACCGCAAGCACGGCCGCGCCGACGACCACCGAAACCCCCGGCAGCGCGCAGGCCAGCGTCACGCAGCCGAGGAGGCCCAGCACCGGCACGACCCGCGACGCCGGGGCCGGACTCAGTGTCCACGCGGAGGCGTTGGCGATCGCGTAGTACGCCAGCACACCGAAGGAGGAGAAACCGATCGCGCCGCGCACGTCCACGGTCGCGGCCAGCACGGCGACCACCGTGCCCACGGCCAGTTCCGCCCGGTGCGGGACCTGGAAGCGCGCATGCACGGCGGCGAGGGCGCCCGGCAGACGGCGGTCGCGGGCCATGGCCAGCGTGGTCCGTGAGACACCCAGGATCAGGGCGAGAAGCGAGCCGAGCGCGGCCACGGCGGCGCCCGCCCGCACGACCGGCACGAGTGCCGGCAGTCCGGCAGCTCGTACAGCGTCCGCCAGCGGCGCCGGGGCAAGCCCCAGCCCGTCCGTTCCGAGCACCGAAAGGACAGAGACGGCGACCGCCGCGTACACCGCGAGCGCGATGCCCAGGGACAAGGGGATCGCGCGCGGAATGGTGCGCGCCGGATCGCGTACCTCCTCGCCGAGCGTGGCGATCCGCGCATACCCGGCGAACGCGAAGAAGAGCAGCCCGGCTGCCTGAAGTACCCCGCCCGCGCCGGACGACAGCCCGATGCCCAGCCGCCCCGCATCGGAGACGTCGGACCCGAGACACCCCACCACCACGGAAGCGAGGACCCCCAGGACCACCGCCACGATCACCCGCGTCAGCCAGGCCGACTTCTGCATGCCGCCGTAGTTCACGGCGGTCAGCGCGACCACCGCGGCGACCGCCACCGCGTGCGCGTGCGCGGGCCAGACGTACGCGCCCACGGTGAGTGCCATCGCCGCACAGGAGGCCGTCTTGCCGACGATGAACGACCAGCCGGCCAGATATCCCCAGAAGGCCCCCAGCCGCTCGCGCCCGTAGACGTACGTGCCACCGGAAGCGGGGTACAGGGCGGCCAGCCGGGCCGAGGACATCGCGTTGCAGTAGGCGACGACCGCGGCGACCGCGAGCCCGAGCAGGAGCCCGGATCCGGCCGCCCGTGCGGCGGGACCGAGCGCGGCGAAGATCCCGGCACCGATCATCGAGCCGAGCCCGATGACCACGGCGTCGCCGACTCCCAGCGTGCGGCGCAACTCGGGACTGGACGGTGTCATGCGCCGCACCCTACTGATCGTCGCAACCGGCGGGAGCCACGGCGACGTCCTGTTCATCAGCGCGGCATCGACACGACATCGGCACCCGCGACCCGTACCGGATACGGACAGCGCGGACACGGCCGGCCCGGACCGAAGTCACAGGGCCGGGACAGCGTGAGTACAGGACGGAAGGGCAGGTTCAGAACATGGGCATCATCAGCTGGATCATTCTGGGGCTGCTGGCAGGCGCCATCGCCAAGTTCCTGCTCCCGGGGCGCGATCCGGGAGGCTTCGTCGGAACGACCGTCATCGGTGTCGTGGGCGCGTTCGTCGGCGGCTGGATATCGGCCCGCTGGCTGGACCACCCCATCAGCAAGCACTTCTACGACGGTGCCACTTGGGCCGCCGCCATCGGCGGCTCGCTCGTGCTGCTGATCCTGTACCGCGTCCTGTTCGGCGACTCGCGCCGCTGACCCGGCGTCGCCGGGATCGCGGCCGCGGTACGAGGAAGGGTGGACGCCGAGGCTGGACACCGGGGGTGTCCAGCCTTCCTCGTACCGTCGGCACGCCATCGCGCGGGGTGTCGGCAGGCGTCCCGCCGGTCGTTCTACCGGTAGTTCACGTACTGCAGGGCGAAGTCGAAGTCCTTGCCCTTGAGGAGGGCCTGAACGGCCTGCAGGTCGTCGCGGCTCTTCGAGCTGACCCGCAGCTCGTCACCCTGCACCTGGGCCTTCACGCCCTTGGGGCCCTCGTCACGGATGATCTTCGCAACCTTCTTGGCGTTCTCCTGGGAGATGCCCTCCTCGATCGTCGCGAAGATCTTGTACTCCTTGCCGGAGAGCTGGGGCTCACCGGCGTCCAGCGACTTCAGCGAGATGCCGCGCTTGATCAGCTTGGTCTCGAACACATCGAGGATGGCCTTCACCCGCTCCTCGGCGTTCGCCTCCATGAGGATCTTCTCGCCGGACCAGGAGATGGAGGCGCCGACGTTCTTGAAGTCGTAGCGCTGCGAGATCTCCTTGGCGGTCTGGTTGAGGGCGTTGTCGACCTCCTGCCGCTCGACCTTCGAGACGATGTCGAAACTGGAGTCGGCCATGTCCTGTGGCTCCTTGTATCGGGGTGCGTAGGGGCGGCCGTCGAGCCCGGCGTAGGCTCCGGCCGCATCCGCATAAGCCTAGCCACCCCCCTCCCCCCAAGCGTCGATCAATTGGGTGGCGAAGCATCCCCGAGCATCAGGTATCGTTTACGTCGTTGCCAGGGAGCACCGCGAAGGCGAGGCTCAGGGCAGCAACCCCGGCGGTGTGCCCGAGTGGCCAAAGGGAGCAGACTGTAAATCTGCCGGCTTAGCCTACCCAGGTTCGAACCCTGGCGCCGCCACCCTAATGGGAATCGGCCCCTGACCAGAAAGTTTGGTCAGGGGCCGATCTCGTTTTCAGCGCACATCAGTGCCCGCTCTTCCCTGGTGTTCCCCGCCCCTTCTGGCACGGTCGTGGCACGCGCCGCGAGCTTGATCATGCGGCAGCGCTCCGAGCCTGCTTCCTTGATCGGCGGTATCGACGCCACTTGGGCGCGAGCTCACCGCAGGCGGTCACCCAGGCGGCGAGGGCAGCGCAAAAAACGATGCCCTCGTGCTCACCTGTCAGCCTGCCTACCGTCCAGAGGACTGGCGTCGTGATGAGCCAGGCTACGAGCAGGTGTCTCACCTTCGGCCACCAGTGCACATCCTTCACAGGCGGGACGGTATCAAGGGCTCATCCGTCCGTCTGAGGACGGCAGGAGATTGGCTCCGAGACTTTGGCCGGGAGCTGCGGCTGGCGCCCGTATAGGCCAAGGCTCTGAGGTTTGGCCTCATCCTTATCAGGTCGATAACGGGGTCTTGGGGAACTCGATCAACGCGTGCTGAACCTCGACTGGCCGTCCCCTGAGGTTCGGTGCAGACCGCCGCTGGTCGTCCTTGTCGGTGTCAGCGCTGGTGTCAGTCGCCCCACGCGATCTTGACAAGGGCTGCCTTCTACGGTCCGCAGCCAGGCAGCGGCTGCCTTCTGAATTCCGAACTCCATCGGGAAAGGTCGGACAAGTCGGGGCCTAGTTTTGATCGCTCGACGGGGTCCCTGGGTAGAGGACACCCGTGCCGTAGTGCGGAGCGATGTCCGGGTGCTCTTCCGGTCGCGGCGCGCGTACCTGTGGCGAGAGACGCCCGCTGCATGCGCCAGCAGCTTCAAAGTTCCGCCGTGCCTCGGTCAGGCTGAGCCGGCCGTTCGGGCCGCCTCGGCACTCGTCTGCATCGTGGTCATCCCGACCGTCGTCCTCCCAGAAGCAGACTGGACAGATCTCGTACATTGCACGCTCGGCGAGGGTGACGAAGCCGCAGCAAGGGCAGCGATACGGACCGTTCTCGGCGCGGCCTATGACATCCGCGAACACCATGAGCGCATTGTGCTGTGCGATCGCGCTGACCCACCTGCCATTTTCGTGAGGCCGGTGGAGTCTCAATGGGCGAGGCGAGTCAACACTTCAGCAATCTTGAAAGCCGTCGTGGCAGCGATGTCACCGTGGGTTCAAATCCCACACCCACCGCAGGTGAACGGCTCCTGACCAGGTGAATCGGTCGGGGGCCGATCTCGTGTCCGCTGGCCGCCAGGGACCGTGACTCCCCGCTGTTTCCCGACCGAACGGGCACGTAGGGGGCACGCGTGGGCTCTCCATGCAAGCCGTCCCAATAGGTGCGCCGACGTGGGGAAAGGGCTTGGTCAGGCTGGTATCGCACGGTTGAATGCCGACGTGGAGAACACCTGCACGCCGGCACATCGAGCGGCGGAGAACGAAGACGCAGAGACCCTGGCTCAACTGCTGGCCAAGGGAGTCGACCCCGATGAGATATGCCACGACATGACGCTCCTTACGCACGCCATCGACGCGGAAGGTGACGGCGCCTTGCAGAGCGGCAAGCCGTTGACTGTGCACACCACCGCGGTGCTCCTGGCCTTCGGGGCTGATCCGCAGCTCCCGGGACCCGACGGGCTGACACCGATGGGCCTGGCCGTCTCCTACGACCACCACCTGGCAGTCGAGCTGTTGCAGCGGCACATCCAGCGGGGTGAGGCGACGCAAGCAGATGAGGATGCAGGCAACGCCGGCGAAGGCCAGGAAGCGTCTGACTTTTGATGGGGAAGGATTCGGAGCAGACAGTTTCCAGCAGACCAAGCCCTCGGCTGGCAAGGCCCGCACGCGCGAGTAGAGCCGGCGGCCTGCGGTCGGCGACGCTGAGAGGTTGGCTCCGAGACTTTGGGCGGGAGCTGCCATGGGGCGAGTGATCATGGCCCCGTAAAGCTTCCGGCGAGCCGGGCAGTCTGTGGACCTGCCCGTTAAAGCACGACGTTGGGGCCATGATCTTCGAGGCTCGCCCCATGCTGGCTGCTTCCTGATGTCGTGTGTCAAGCGTCAGGCCGGGTGTGCAGCTGGTGGAGTGGGGGCGTATTTCCGCTGGTCGCGCAGGAGAACCCAGAGGACGTTGACGCGTCGGCGGGCGAGGGCCAGGACCGCCTGGGTGTGGCGTTTTCCCTCGGTGCGCTTGCGGTCGTAGAAGCGGCGGGGCTCGTCGCGGGCCGGGCACGGGCCACGCCGAGAGCGATCCTCGCCTCTGCCATCCGCATCGGTGATCGCTCGGAACCATCGAAGTCGGTTCCTGCCAAGACCACTTCGGGGGCAAGGTTCTCGGCGAACCGGTCCTCCCCGAGTAGCCGGTAGCAGTCCATGGCATAGAAGTCGGACTTCGCCGGCTCCACCACGAAGTGCTGATCAAGGTTCTCGGGATACGGCATCCCTTCGAGTAGCTTTCGCCCTCTGTCCAAGGCCGCTTCAGTCTGTCGGCGATCGCCTGGCCTCGCCCGTCCCTTTGCCCCCTGGCCCGCAAGCCATGGGGTTTCGCCGCTCGCGGTCCGCACCCGGTCGCGTCGGGGACGAGTGCCCGGCGCGCTCGCAGAGGCCGTGAACCTGCCAGATAGGCTGCCGCTTCTTGTAACGACGTACTCCTGAAGAGGTGTGAATGAAGACAGGCAGACGAACCGTCGCGGTGGCCACGTTCGTGGGGGCGTTGGGGCTTTCGGTGTTGAACTCGCCGACGGCTCAGGCCGCGGACACCGGTATCACCGTGTCGAGCATCGTCATCAACAAGGGCAAGCCGATCGTCGTCGGCACGTCGAAGGAGGTGGAGCCGCCCATCAGTTTCAACATCGCGCTGCCTTCCGGGTACAGCACCGCCGACCCCTCCCGCTACGACGCGTTCCCCTTCCTCTACCGCGGCAGCATGACGACGGCGGCCGACACCGGAGAGAACTTCATCGGGCCAGGCAGCTACACCTGCTACGAGATCGACTCCAAGCACGCTCGCTGCGAGGGCAACCTCTACATCGACCCGCACCCGAGCCAGGAGCACGTCGACTCCAACAGCGACGCCACGACCTGGAAGGTCGGCGTCTCGCTGAGGCTGTGGAAGGCCGACGGCGGTCTCAAGACCGGGGAACGGGAGACGCGGTCCACGACCGCTCAGCTCAAGCGCGCGGCCAAGGCGACCACCGACGCCTCGCCGGAGCCGGTCACCAAGGGCAAGCCGATCACTGTCACGGGCAAGGTGACCCGGGCGAACTGGAGCACGAAGAAGTACGACGCTTACAGCGGCCGTACGGTCAGCCTCCAGTTCCGCGCCAAGGGTGCCGAGACTTTCCAGACGGTCAAGAAGGCCACCACCAGCAGCACCGGGGGCCTGAAGGCCACGGTCACCGCCTCGGTCGACGGTTACTACCGCTGGGTGTACTACGGCAACTCGACGACCGGCGTCGCCACCAGCGCGGCTGACTACGTCGACGTGCGCTGACTCCCTCGGTGCAGGGGCGGGATCTCGTCGCCCTTTGCCTTGGCGGCTGACACGGCATGACACGGCACGACCCCCGCCAAACCGCTTAGCCGCCCATACCTTCGGCCGGGCCGAAGGTATGGGCGGCGGTCGATAATGGCGGGCTGGAAATTGTTGCCGCAGTCGATATCCCGATTGTGGTCTGTATTGCCGGCGGCCGGGCCGCGAAGAAGTGTAAGAAGGCCTTTTGGGGCACGTACGGATCCTTTGCAGGGTTCCGTGACCAGGCCGGCGCGGAATGCATCCAGGGGTCCGCAGGGGCAGTGATGACGTCGCGGCCGTCAAGGGGCGGTCCGTGGGGACCACCCCTACGTATCGCTCGTGACGGCGAAGCACTGCATGGGTGAACTGCCTTGCTGAGAAAGATAGTTGGTTCCTGGTGGGTCGGCATCGGCGTCGGTCGTGGCCTCGGGGATCGGTGCGGCCGATCGGTGCGGTTCCGGTCCTGTGAGTGGGCCGTTCGCCGCGGCTTGACGTCTTGATCCCGCGTTGATCCCGCAGGACGCGGCCGGCCGGTCGCGGCCTGTTTTCGTGCATCGCAATTCTTGGGATGTGGAGGGCGTATTTGGAAATCCCTCTTGAATTGCATTTCAGGTGTGGAAACCCTCATCGAGTGCCATCGAGTTTCGTCGAGTTTCGTCGAATGCAGTTCATCGACAGGGCGGGCGGCTACGGGACGCGTGGGGTGACGGCAGCCGCGGCCGACGGGGCACACTGATCCCATGTCATCGCGTCGTAGGAACTGCCCGGAGTGCCGTCGGGAGATCGCCGTCGTCGCGGGGCGGTTCGCTCGGCATGATCCGCCCGGCGCGCGGGGGACCGGGGAACTGGTCTCGTGCCCCGGCTCGCGCCGGGAAGCGTTCATCGGGGCGGCCCAGCCCACACTGGACGGGTACACCGTCCCCGATTTCCCCGGCCAGCTCTCGCTGTTCTGATCTGAACGGAACGGGCCTTTGGACGGGCGCGGTCAGGGCCGAGCGCGGGCCGGTGCGGCCCGCCGCCGACCGGGCAGGTCCTAGTTGCCCGCCACCGACTTCACCGCGACCGAGATCGGTGTCGAACCGCTGACGGCTTCCAGGGTCAGACCGGCGGTGGCCGGAGTGTCGACCAGTTCGGCGAGCACCGCGGCGACGTCGTCACGGGGAATCATGCCGCGGCCGGTCGAGGCCTCCAGGCGTACGAGCCCGGTTCCGGCGTCGTCGATCAGGCCGCCGGGGCGCAGGATCGTCCAGTCCAGACCCGCACGGCCGCGTACGTACTCGTCGGCCTCGCCCTTGGCGCGCAGGTAGGCGTCGAAGATGTCGTCACCCGGGTGGGCCGGGTCCGCGCCCATCGAGGAGACGACCACGTGCCGGCGTACGCCCGCGCGCTCGGCGGCGTCCGCGAACAGGATCGCGGCGCCCTTGTCCACCGTCTGCTTGCGGTCCGCGCCGCTGCCAGGTCCCGCGCCCGCCGCGAAGACGGCCGCGTCGGCGCCCTGCAGATGCGCGGCGACCTCTTCCACCGATGCCGACTCCAGATCGCACAGGACGGGCTCGGCGCCGGCCGCCCGCAGATCGTCCCCTTGCTCGGCACGGCGGATGATTCCCGCGACCTCGTCCCCGCGCGCGGAGAGCAGCCGCTCCAGCCGCAGCGCGATCTGACCATGACCACCAGCGATGACAATGCGCATGTTTCCGACCGTACGCCCGGAAGACCGCGTTCGCCGCACAACCCTGTGGGCAACTCACGAGTCACATGGGTGATCACTGTGAACGCGTGGGTGATCGCCGCGAGAACGCGTCAGAACGAGTGAACACGCGAACGAAGGAACGCCGTGCGTGGCTCGTGCGGCGTTGCAACGAGGAGACCATCATCACCGTCATACGCAACACCGTCACCGCGGTCGGCTGCACCGCTGTCCTTCTCACCGCGGCGGCCGCCTGTGGCACGGTCGAGAACCTCACGGCCGGGCAGAAGGTGGACCACGCCGCCTCCCGTCTCGGCGAACAGAAGTCGCTCGCCTTCCAGTTGGACCTGGACGCCGACGCGGACGCGATCGACGCCATTGCGGGCGAGGACGGTTCCGACGAATCCCTTCCGCCGACGTTCGCGAAGTTCGTCAGCGAGCTCCGTGTCGACGTCTCCGTCAAGTCCAGGAAGACGCTGGCGGATTCGGGCCAGAAGGACCTCATCGGGACGAGCGTGAAGATCACGGGGACCGGCGGCGTCCTGCTCGAGTACCGGATCATCGGCGACTTCATGTACTACCGCAGCGACATGAAGGCCATCGGTGAGGCGATGGGCATTCCCATGCCGTCCGCCGACGATCTGCCGCCGAGCCAGAAGGAGTTGAAGAAGGTCCTCGAAGGCGACTGGGTGAAGGTCGACACCAAGGAGCTGGAGCGGGTGGGGAAGGCCGCCGGGGGTGACTCGAAGGGGGCCGCCGGTGACGGGGAGATCGACGCGAAGACCCAGAAGAAGGTCCTCGACGCCGTACGCGGTGTCATCGGCCACAAGGTCACCTTCCGGACCAAGGGCGGCGCCGACGGTGTCGAGCACGTCGTCGCCTCAGGCAATGTCCGCGACCTGCTCACCGGTGTCTTCGACAAGCTCCGCCCGCTCCAGGGCGACCTTCCGGCGGGTGCGGAACTGCCCTCCGCCAAGGACCTCAAGGACGCGCCGAACAAGAAGGCTTCCGTCGACTTCACCCTGAAGAACGGCGACCTCCGGCAGATCAAGGTCGACCTGGCCGTCCTCGCCGACAGTCCGACGAAGGCCAAGCTGCCCCTCGTCCTGAAGTTCTCCGAAGCGGGTGACGTCAGCGCGCCGGCCGGAGCCACCGAGATCCCTGTGGACAAGATTTCCGAGGGCAGCCCGCTGGGCGGCGCCTTCATGGGCGGCGGGTTCTAGACCTTCATGGGCGACGGATTCCAGGAGCGGGTTCTGGAGGGGCGGGTGCGGAGGTTCCGAGGGTGGTTCCAGTGCGCCGGCCCCAGTGGGCCCCAGGGGCCTCCGTGGGCCCCGGTCGGCCCCGATCGGTGTGTCGGACCGTGCGGATCCGTCGGACCCGGTCGGCCCTCTGAGGCCTCGGAAGCCGTCCCGGCCGGCCGATGAAGCCTGGCGTCGATGAAGCCCGGCGCCCATGAGGCCAGGCGGCACCAGAAGCCTCGGAGCCCCGGCTAGGACGGCTCTTCCCGTCCCTGCCGGGGCAGTTCCGGCCCGGAGTCGGCCGCCGAGTCGCAGTACTCCCGTACCGCGCTGGTCCGCGCCACCACGCGCCCGCGGTGGATCACGATCCGGCTGTACGCGAGGGACAGCACGCCCACGAGGCGGTCCCCGCGTACGGCGAGCAACTCGGCCGGGAACCCCGCCTCCACGCGCACCTCAGGCAGCCCGAGCGCGGCTCTGGCGGCACAACTCACCGTGCCGTACGCCTCCTCGGGGCGCAGCCCGTGCCGGGAGGCCAGCAAGTACGCGGCTTCCAGCGGGTCCCCGCGTCCCACCGGGTTGGACACGTCGCGCAGGGCGCCACTGCCCGCCGCGATCCGTACGCCGGCCGCCCGCAGCAGCCGTACAGGAGCCGTGCCGCGCCGGTCGGTGGAGCCGCAGCCGCCCTGCGGCAGACACACCACCGTCACTCCGGCCGCGGCGAGTTGGTCCGCGGCGCGGGAGGCCACCTCGGAGGGCAGCCGGCCGAGCCCGCCGCACGGGCCGAGGGTCACCCCGGGCCGCAGGCCGCCCGCCATCGCGGCGAGCCGGGCGAGCCGGGCGGGATCGGTGGCGTCCGTGTGCAGATCGACGGGACAGCCGTGCTCGGAGGCGAGTTCCAGGACGGCCTCGACGTACCCCGTCGGATCGGGGTCGGCGTCTGGACAGCCGCCCACCACGGAAGCGCCCATCTTCAGGGCGTCCCGCATCATCGCGAGCCCGTCGGCACCGGCCGCCCCGGTCAGTACGCGCGGCATCGCGACCGTCGTCAGTTCGGCGAGCCCCCGCAACGACCGCCGTACCTCGAGCACCGCCGCCAGCGCGTCCAGCCCCTGCACGTCACCGACGCGCACGTGGGACCGCAAAGCCGTGGCGCCGTGCCCGAGTTGCAGCAGGGCCGCCTCGGTCGCCCGGCGCTGGATCGCCCGCTCGTCGTACGTGTGAGGTCCGTGGCCGTCGGCAGTCAGGGCGGTGTCGCTGTGTGCGTGGGGCTCGGCGGGGGCCGGCAGGAGGAGGTAGCCGTCGAGGTCCACCCTCGTGGCGAGAGCCCCCGAGGCGCCCGCCGCGAGGCTTCCCGCGGTGCCGACCGCCTCGATACGACCGCCGCCCAGCCGTACGTCCACGGTCCGGCCGTCGGTGAGCCGCGCCCCGCACAGCAGGAGAGCGGCCGTGTCGGTCTGTCCCGAGGGGGAGCGGGGCGGCTGCTGCTGACTGTCGGGCATCGCGCTCCTGTGGCTCGGGGGCGGCTGCGGGAGGGACGACTGCGGAGCGTGGGGACACAAGATCACGCAGCGTGGGTCGAGCCTAGGGCGGTGACCCGTCAACGTCGGGGAGGAGCGCAATAGTCGTACCGGCGTGGCCCGTCGACCGGCCGGGACCGGCCCCCCTTCGAGACCGGTCCGGATCCGGCCGCCCGGCCGCCCCCGCGCACAGTGACCCCGAGCTGGGCACGGCTGCCCCCGGCCACCCCCACACCCACGTCGGCCATTTCCGCGCCGGCCACCCCCACACCCACGTCGGCCATTTCCGCGCCGGCCACCACCGGGCCCGGCGCGGGTCCGCACCGGGCCTGGCGTACGCCCCCACGGGATCCGGCACACGCCCCCACTGGACCCGGTACACGCCCCCACGGGACCCGGCGCAGGTCCCCACCGTCCGACGGCCGGAGAGCCGTCACCCCCTGTGATCCATGAGTCCCGAGGGGCGTGTGAGCGCTTCCGGGAACGCCTGGGGGAACGCCTGTGATCAGGCCCGGGAGGGTGCCGCGAAACGGATTTGGGCGATCGGCGGAGGACCGTGTAATGTCTTCATCGCTCGCCCCAATAGCTCAGTCGGTAGAGCGTCTCCATGGTAAGGAGAAGGTCTACGGTTCGATTCCGTATTGGGGCTCTGGTGCGAAAGGTTCCCGTCGCAAGGCGGGACCCGATCGCATCAAAGCGGTGTAGCTCAGTCGGTAGAGCAAGCGGCTCATAATCGCTGTGTCACCGGTTCAAGTCCGGTCACCGCTACTGACGGTAGCCGATTGTGGGGTCGGTCCTTCGATCGGCTACTCTTCTATGCGTTAATGTCCCATCCGTTCGTCAAGGAGCACTCCTGTGGCTGCCACCGACGTCCGCCCGAAGATCACGCTGGCCTGCGTGGAGTGCAAGGAGCGGAACTACATCACCAAGAAGAACCGGCGTAACAACCCGGACCGACTGGAGATGAAGAAGCACTGCCCGCGTTGCAACGCGCACACCGCGCACCGCGAAACGCGATAATTTCAGGCTCGTACACGAGGCCGTCCCCTTCGGGGGGCGGCCTCGCGTCGTTGTGGAACCGATGTCCGGCGCGGGCCAGGCGTCATGCGTGGACCCCGTGACCAAGAGCGAAGATAGGCCGTCCGGCTAAGACGTTCGCTCCAGCTGTGACAACCAGTGCGGCGACGACAACCAGGAGGTGCCGAGCCCATGGCGCTCGACCAGTCCTTCGTAGGGCGGTCCTACCCGCCCACCGACCCCTATGAGGTCGGCCGGGAGAAGATCCGCGAGTTCGCGGAGGCCGTGGGGGACAGTAACCCTGCGTACACGGACCCCGAGGCCGCACGCGCGCTCGGGCACCCCGATGTGATCGCCCCGCCGACTTTTGTGTTCGCCATCACGTTCAAGGCCGCAGGTCAGGTCGTCCAGGACCCGCAACTGGGTCTCGACTACAGCCGGGTGGTGCACGGCGACCAGAAGTTCGCGTACACCCGCCCGGTGCGAGCGGGTGACCGGCTCACGGTGACCTCGACCATCGAGTCGATCAAGTCCCTCGCGGGCAACGACATCCTGGACATCCGTGGCGAGGTCCACGACGAGGCGGGCGAGCACGTCGTGACGGCCGTCACGAAGCTCGTGTCCCGTGCGGCGGAGGTGGGCTGACATGACGGCGAAGATCTCTTACACGAACGTCGAGGTCGGCACCGAGCTGCCGGCCCAGACGTTCTCTGTGACGCGTGCCACGCTCGTGCAGTACGCGGGGGCCTCCGGGGACTTCAACCCGATCCACTGGAACGAGAAGTTCGCGGTCGAGGTAGGCCTTCCCGACGTCATCGCGCACGGCATGTTCACCATGGCCGAAGCGATCCGCGTGGTCACCGACTGGGTCGGCGACCCGGGCTCGGTCCTCGAGTACGGCGTTCGCTTCACCAAGCCCGTCGTCGTCCCGAACGACGAGAAGGGCGCCACGATCGAGGTCAGCGGCAAGGTCGCGGCCAAGCTCGACGACAACACCGTCCGCGTCGACCTCACGGCGACCAGCGGCGGACAGAAGGTGCTGGGCATGTCGCGAGCGGTCGTACGACTCGCCTGACGCGCCGGATCGCGTAAGGGGCGCCCGCCATTGCGGGCGCCCCTTACGCGTGCCCGCAGCGGCGACCCATGGGCCTCGCCTCAGGAACTCCGCGTCCGCGTCCGAGGCCCGAGGCCCGAGGCCCGAGGCCCAAGGGCCTGAGAGCCGGGCTCCCGAGCGTCCCGTGCCCATGCCCAAGGATCCCTTGACTTAGTTAGTGATTGAGTACTAACTTAGCCCCATGGTCAGGATGAGCGCAGAGGAGAGGCGCGAGAGCGTCGTTCGCGCGGCGATGATCGAGTTCGCCCACGGCGGCTACCACGGGACGTCCACCGAGGCGATCGCCAAGCGCGTGGGTGTCTCGCAGCCGTATCTCTTCCGGCTCTTCCCGGGCAAGCGGGCGATCTTCCTGGCGGCCGCCGAGCACTGCATGGAGCTCGCCCGGCGCAGCTTCGAGGAGGCCGCCGAGGGGCTGGAGGGCGAAGAGGCCCTGCATGCCATGGCGAGGTCCTACGTGAAGGTGATCGCGGAGCATCCTGAGCGGCTGCTGATGCAGATGCAGACGTACGTCGCGGTGGGGGCCGCCGAGGAGGCCGGCGATCACGAGCTCGGCGAGGCGGTCCGGGCCGGCTGGATGCGGCTCTGGGACACGGTCCACGTGCCGCTCGGAGCCGACGTGGACGGGACCACGACCTTCATGGCGTACGGAATGCTCGTCAACTGCCTGGTGTCGATGGGGTTCCCGCCCGAGCATCGGGTCTGGGAAGGGCTCTACCCGTCGGCGCGTGTCACGGGCCGGCTGGAGAAGTAGCGCGACGGCGAAGGCGGTGTCCGGCGCGTCTTCATGACCTCAAAAGTTAGTCATCAATAACTAACCATCGACGGCGATCACATCACCTTCTGGGGGAGCGATGTCTCAGCGGACGGCACGGACAGCGAAGAACGGATCGGCGGCACCGGCCCCGACAGGGGCCACGGGATCGCCCGAGAGGTCGGCCCCGCCGTCGGCCCCGGAGTCGGCCGCGGAACCGACCGGGCGGCGCGGCGGGGCCGGGTGGGCCCTTCTCATCACGAGCGTCGCCGGGTTCATGGCGGCCCTCGACAATCTCGTCGTCACCACCGCCCTGCCCTCCATCCGCAAGGATCTCGGGGGAGCGCTGGACGACCTGGAATGGACCGTGAGCGCCTACACGCTCACCTTCGCCGTCCTGCTGATGTTCGGCGCCGCGCTCGGGGACCGGTTCGGCCGCCGCAGGCTCTTCCTGGTCGGCCTGAGCGTGTTCACCGGCGCTTCGGCCGCCGCGGCCATGGCCCCCGGCATCGACTCGCTGATCGCCGCCCGCGCGGTCCAGGGCGTCGGCGCGGCGATCATGATGCCGCTGACCCTGACCCTGCTGACGGCCGCGGTTCCCGCCGCCAAGCGCGGGATGGCGTACGGGATCTGGGGAGCCGTCAACGGACTCGCGGTCGCCTCCGGGCCCCTCATCGGCGGCAGCCTCACCGAACACATCTCCTGGCACTGGATCTTCTGGCTGAACGTTCCGCTGGGTCTCGCGGTGCTCCCGCTCGCCCGGCTTCGGCTGTCCGAGTCGTTCGGCGCCGGCGCCCGGCTCGACTTCCCCGGCACCCTGCTCGCCAGCGGTGGCCTCTTCGGGATCGTCTACGGCCTGGTCCGCGGGCCCGCCGACGGCTGGACCAGCGCGTTCGTCCTGACCGGTCTGATCGCGGGCGCCGCTCTGCTCGCCGGTTTCGTCGTCCACGGCACCCGGGCCAAGAACCCGATGCTCCCGATGCGGCTCTTCCGCTCCCGCGCCTTCGCCGGGATCAACGCGGCCAGTCTGCTGATGTTCCTCGGGATGTTCGGCTCGATCTTCCTGCTCAGCCAGTACATGCAGGGCGTGCTCGGCTACTCGCCGACCGAGGCGGGGCTGCGGATGCTCCCCTGGACCGGTATGCCGATGCTGGTCGCGCCCATCGCCGGCTACCTGTCCGACCGGATCGGCGGGCGTCCCGTCGTCGCCACCGGGCTCTTCCTCCAGGCCGCCGGGCTCGCGTACTACGCCGCCGTGGTCGCCGCCGACGCCTCGTACGCCTCCCAGCTGCCCGCGCTCATCATCAGCGGCGTCGGGATGTCGCTCTACTTCGCGCCGGCCTCCAACCTGGTCATGTCCAGCGTGCGGCCGCAGGAGCAGGGCATCGCCTCCGGCGCCAACAACGCGCTGCGCGAGGTGGGCGGGGCGCTCGGCATCGCGGTGATGTCCTCGATCTTCTCGGCGCAGGGCGGCTACGCGACCGCCCAGACCTTCATCGACGGACTGCGGCCCGCGCTCGTGGTCGGCGCCTCGGTCGTGGCCCTCGCGGGGATCGCCGCCCTGCTCATCCCGGCCGCCCGGCGCACGGCACGCACCGAGACGGCGGCCGAGGCGGCTCCGGCGCACTCCCTGGACCGGGAGACCGCCTCTCCCGAAACCGCCTCTCTGAAGACCGCAACTCTCGAAACCGCCCCTCCGGAAACCACCTCTACGGAATCGGCTTCTACGGAAGCGGCCTCTACGGAGACGGCCTCTCTCGAAACCGCCTCCCGCTGACGCGCGGAACCGGGATCCCGGCGCTCCGGCCCGGCCGCCAGGAGTACCTGACCGCACGGTCGAACCTTCAGGAGAGCCGCCTCGGCCGAGCGGTCAGGCGCGAGAGGCCCCGCCCCACGGGCGGGGCCTCTCGCATGTCCGGAGCACACCGGTGGCCGGGCGTCCCCGACCCTTCTCGTAGTCTTGAGCCCGTGCAGGAACTCCACGATGCCCCGCTCGCCCCGCTGACCACCTTCCGGCTCGGCGGCCCGGCCGCCCGGCTGATCACCGCCACGACCGACGACGAGGTCGTCGCCGCCGTGCGCGAGGCCGACGACGCCGGTACGCCACTGCTGGTCATCGGCGGTGGATCGAACCTGGTCATCGGCGACAAGGGCTTCGCCGGGACCGCCCTGCGCATCGCCACGAAGGGCTTCTCCCTCGACGGTACGAGGCTGGAGCTGGCCGCGGGCGAGGTGTGGACCGACGCGGTCGCCCGCTCCGTAGAGGCTGGGCTGGCCGGGGTCGAATGCCTTGCGGGCATCCCCGGGTCCGCCGGTGCGACACCGATCCAGAACGTGGGCGCGTACGGCCAGGAAGTGTCGTCGACGATCACTGAAGTGATCGCCTACGACAGGAAGACGCGCGAGACGGTCACGCTGACCAACGCCGAGTGCGAGTTCTCCTACCGCCACAGTCGCTTCAAGGCGGACCCCGAGCGCCATGTCGTGCTGCGGGTGCGCTTCGGGCTGGAGGACGCGCAGGGGCTGTCGGCGCCGGTCAAGTACGCCGAGACGGCCCGCGCGCTCGGTGTGGAGCCCGGCGACCGTGTGCCCCTCGACGCCGCCCGCGAGACCGTTCTGAAGCTGCGTGCCGGGAAAGGCATGGTGCTCGACCCCGAGGACCACGACACCTGGTCCGCCGGATCGTTCTTCACCAACCCGATCCTCACCGACGAGGCGTTCGCCGCGTTCCACGCGCGCGTGGAGGAACGGCTCGGCGCCGATGCCGTACCGCCCGCGTACGCGGCCGGCGAGGGTCACACCAAGACCTCAGCGGCCTGGCTGATCGACAAGTCGGGCTTCACCAAGGGCTACGGAACCGGGCCCGCCCGTATCTCCACCAAGCACACCCTCGCCCTGACCAACCGCGGCGGGGCCACCACCGAGGACCTCCTCGCGCTGGCCCGGGAGGTCGTCGCCGGGGTCCACGAGGCCTTCGGGATCACGCTCGTCAACGAGCCGGTGACGGTGAACGCGAGCCTCTGAAGGCGCTCGCCGGCGCGAACGGCGACTCGTAGACCCCTGATAGGCCATTAGCAGGGCATCAGTAGGCGACGCCCACTCCCTGCTTCACGGTCCCCGGGTCGTCGATCATCGCCAGCATCGCGTGGGCCACGTCGGCGCGCGCGATGAAGCGACCCTTGGGCGGGAAGCCCCCGACGACCGTGCGGTAGGAGCCGGTCAGCGGCTTGTTCTGGAGCCGGGGCGGACGGACGGCGGTCCAGTCCGTGGAACTGGCCGCCAGTTCGCCCTCCATCTCCCGCAGGTCGGCGTAGACGTCCTTCAGGAGGCTGGAGATCAGGCTCCTCATCGCACGGTCGAGGGGCGTGTCGTTCTCGGCGCCGGGTCCGACCGGACTCGCGCTGACCACCAGCAGCCGGCGCACCTGCTCCGCCTCCATGGCGCCCAGCACCGTACGGGTGAGCCGGGCCGCGACCCCGGCGTCCTTGCGGCTGCGCGCGCCGAGGCCGGACAGGACGGCGTGCCGGCCCGCGACGGCCGGGCGCAGCGACTCCGGGTCGGTGAGGTCCGCGCGGAAGACCTCCAGATTCGCGCCCGTGACGGTGAGCCGCGCGGGATCCCGTACGACCGCCGTGACCCGGTGGCCCGCGCCCAGGGCCTGGCGGACGATCTCCTGGCCGATGCCTCCGGTGGCACCGAAAACGGTGAGTTCCATGACCTGCTCCCGCATCCGAGGGACTGAGGTGGGTGAGTATTCACTCACCTTGCTTCCTCTAGAGTGAGTAAGTACTCACCCACCCGTCAACCCCGTAAGGGCGGGTCATGGAATCCTTGGGCCCCATGCAGCAGAAATCCGCCACGGAGACCACGCCGTCGAAGCCGGCCAGGATCCGCATTCTCGACGCGGCGCACGAGCTCATGCTCACGCTCGGTCTCTCCCGTGCCACCACCAAGGAGATCGCCAGGGCGGCCGGCTGCTCCGAGGCGGCGCTCTACAAGTACTTCGCGAGCAAGGAAGAGCTCTTCATCCGGGTCCTCCACGAGCGGCTGCCCCAGCTCGGCCCCCTCCTGGAGCGGCTGACGGCCGAGCCGCGGGAGCACTCCCTGGAGGAGAACCTCACGGAGATCGTCCGTCAGGCGGCCCTCTTCTACGAGCAGAGTTTCCCGATCGCCGCCTCCTTGTACGCGGAGACGCAGCTCAAGCGACGTCACGACGAGGCCATGCGGGCCATGGGCGCGGGCCCGCACATGCCCATCCGGGGCGTCGCCGCCTATCTGCTGGCGGAACAGCGGGCCGGGCGGGTCCAGCCGGACACCGACACCTACGCGGCCGCGTCCCTCCTCCTCGGAGCCTGCGCGCAGCGGGCGTTCGCCTACGACGCCACCGAGGAGGGCACGCCGCCGCCCCTGGACACCTTCGCCCCGGCGCTGGTCCGCACCCTGCTCGCCGGGATCGCACCCGGGGACACCGGCACCCGCGGGCGCCTCGGACGAGCTCTAGCGGGCTAGGCGGTCAACCAGCCGTCGACGCCGGCCAGCAGCTTCGCCCGGACGTCCTCGGGCGCGGCCGAGGCGCGGACGGACTGCCGGGCCAGCTCGGCCAGTTCCTGGTCGGTGAAGGCGTGATGGCGGCGGGCGATCTCGTACTGGGCGGCGAGACGGGATCCGAAGAGCAGGGGATCGTCGGCGCCGAGGGCCATCGGGACGCCGGCTTCGAACAAAGTGCGCAGGGGGACATCGGCGTGCTTCTCGTAGACGCCCAGGGCGACGTTCGAGGCGGGGCAGACCTCACAGGTCACCCCGCGGTCCGCGAGGCGCTTCAGCAGCCGGGGGTCCTCGGCGGCCCGCACCCCGTGGCCGATCCGGGAGGCGTGCAGGTCGTCCAGGCAGTCGCGGACCGAGGCGGGCCCGGTCAGCTCACCGCCGTGCGGCGCGGACAGCAGTCCGCCTTCCCGCGCGATGGCGAAGGCCCGGTCGAAGTCCCGCGCCATGCCCCGTCGCTCGTCGTTGGAGAGGCCGAAACCGACGATCCCCCGGTCCGCGTACCGCACGGCGAGCCGGGCCAGCGTGCGGGCGTCCAGGGGGTGTTTCATCCGGTTGGCGGCCACCAGGACGCGCATCCCGAGCCCGGTCTCGCGCACGGCCGAGTCGACCGCGTCGAGGATGACCTCCAGGGCCGGGATCAGACCGCCCAGGCGCGGTGCGTACGACGTCGGGTCGACCTGGATCTCCAGCCAGCCCGAGCCGTCCTTCAGGTCCTCCTCGGCGGCCTCGCGCACCAGGCGCTGGATGTCCTCGGGCTCTCTCAGGCAGGACCGCGCGGCGTCGTACAGGCGCTGGAAGCGGAACCAGCCGCGTTCGTCGGTCGCCCGCAGTTTCGGCGGTTCCCCGCTGGTCAGCGCGTCCGGCAGCCGTACGCCGTACTTGTCGGCCAGTTCCAGCAGGGTGGTGTGCCGCATCGAACCGGTGAAGTGCAGGTGCAGATGGGCCTTCGGCAGTTCACTCACATCACGTACGCGCTCCATCCGAAGATCCTGCCGTACGTGTGTGTCGTGCCGGTAGCGCTTTCGCTGATCGGAGGCTCGCTCGAACGAACGGACGGGGGCCGGTCACTCCTGAGAGTGACCGGCCCCGCACGCGCGCGTGGAGCGCGATGGCGTCACCGGCGCCCCGGGGGGCGCGAGCGGACGCCGGCGGTCAGTCCTTCGCCTCGGACAGCAGCTGCTGGATCCGGCTGACGCCCTCGACCAGGTCCTCGTCACCGAGGGCGTACGACAGGCGCAGGTAGCCCGGCGTGCCGAAGGCCTCGCCCGGGACGACCGCGACCTCGGACTCCTCCAGGATCAGCGCGGCCAGCTCGACGGTGTCCGCGGGGCGCTTGCCGCGGATCTCCTTGCCGAGGAGTCCCTTCACCGAGGGGTACGCGTAGAAGGCGCCCTCGGGCTCGGGGCACAGCACGCCGTCGATCTCGTTCAGCATGCGCACGATGGTCTTGCGGCGGCGGTCGAAGGCCTCGCGCATCTTCGCGACGGCCGTGAGGTCGCCGGAGACGGCGGCGAGCGCGGCGACCTGGGCCACGTTCGAGACGTTCGAGGTGGCGTGGGACTGGAGGTTGGTCGCGGCCTTGACGACGTCCTTGGGGCCGATGACCCAGCCCACGCGCCAGCCGGTCATCGCGTACGTCTTGGCGACGCCGTTGACGACGATGCACTTGTCGCGCAGCTCGGGCACCACCACGGGCAGGGAGTGGAACTCGGCGTCGCCGTAGACCAGGTGCTCGTAGATCTCGTCGGTCAGGACCCACAGGCCCTTCTCGGCGGCCCAGCGGCCGATCTCCTCGATCTGCTCGCGGGTGTAGACCGCGCCCGTCGGGTTGGACGGGGAGACGAAGAGCAGCACCTTGGTGTTCTCGGTGCGGGCGGCCTCGAGCTGCTCGACCGAGACGCGGTAGCCGGTGGTCTCGTCGGCGACGACGTCCACGGGGACACCGCCGGCGAGACGGATGGACTCCGGGTAGGTCGTCCAGTACGGCGCCGGGACGATGACCTCGTCACCCGGGTCGAGGATCGCGGCGAAGGCCTCGTAGATGGCCTGCTTGCCGCCGTTGGTGACCAGGACCTGGGCGGCCTCCACCTCGTAGCCGGAGTCGCGCAGCGTCTTCGCGGCGATCGCGGCCTTCAGCTCGGGCAGCCCGCCGGCCGGCGTGTAGCGGTGGTACTTGGGGTTCGAGCAGGCCTCGATGGCGGCCTGGACGATGTAGTCCGGGGTCGGGAAGTCGGGCTCACCGGCGCCGAAGCCGATCACCGGACGTCCGGCGGCCTTGAGTGCCTTGGCCTTGGCGTCCACGGCGAGGGTGGCGGACTCGGAGATCGCGCCGACTCGGGCGGAGACCCGGCGCTCGGTGGGAGGGGTTGCAGGGCTCATGGGACCCATCGTTTCAGACTGGAAATGTCCCCGGCACACGGGTTTCACGGACTGAACAACGGCAGAACATCCGTCCGGATCCGCGCACCTCACCAGTGGATCTTCAGCGGAGCCGACTCGAGCGGACACTTTCTGTTCGACGCCCGGCTCCGGACCACGTACACTCTCACCTCGTTGGCCTTCACCGGCCGCGCTCAACCGGTGCACACCGAGCACCCGGTCGGATGCGGTACGTTGGGGGAAATCAAAGGGTCGTAGCTCAATTGGTAGAGCACTGGTCTCCAAAACCAGCGGTTGGGGGTTCAAGTCCCTCCGGCCCTGCTACACACTCCTTTCGCCAGGATGTGTGCGCATGTACGTACTGCAATGCACCGCCGTGCGGCTCAACCGGGCGCGGCACGGTCACGACCCGGGAATCAGGTGAGGACGAGTGACGGACGCCGTGGGCTCCATCGACATGCCTGATGCCGAGGCGCCGGAGTCCAAAAAGAAGGCCCGCAAGGGCGGTAAGCGTGCCAAGAAGGGCCCGCTGAAGCGCCTTGCCACCTTCTACCGCCAGATCATCGCGGAACTCCGTAAGGTTGTCTGGCCGACTCGCAATCAGCTGACGACTTACACCACAGTGGTGATTGTGTTCGTCGTCATCATGATCGGCCTGGTGACCGTGATTGACTATGGGCTCAACCACGCCGCCAAGTACGTCTTCGGCTGAGCCGAGAGCGAAGGGCGCCGTCACCGGCGCCCCTTTCGCGCGTTCCACCCCCATGTAACCAGGAAGAAGCAGCCACCGTGTCTGACCCGAACCTGAACGACACCTCCGAGTCGGTCGAGTCCGTAGACGACGAGCTCGAGGTCGTCGAGGGAGCGGACGTCGTGGACGAGTTCGAGGCTGCCGATGCCGCCGCCGGCGAGAACGCCGAGGACGCGGCCCTGCACGTCGAGGACGAGTCCGGTGAGGACGTCGAGGACGTCCAGGACGAGGACACGCCCGACGAGGACGAGCCCGAAGTCGAGGCCGAGCCCGTCGACCCCGTGACCGCCCTGCGCGAGGAACTGCGTCTGCTCCCCGGCGAGTGGTACGTCATCCACACCTACGCCGGTTACGAGAACCGCGTGAAGACCAACCTCGAGCAGCGTGCCGTTTCGCTGAACGTCGAGGACTTCATCTTCCAGGCCGAGGTGCCGCAGGAAGAAGTCGCGCAGATCAAGAACGGCGAGCGCAAGACGATCAAGCAGAACAAGCTCCCGGGCTACGTCCTGGTCCGTATGGACCTGACGAACGAGTCCTGGGGTGTCGTCCGCAACACTCCCGGCGTCACCGGCTTCGTGGGCAACGCCTACGACCCGTACCCGCTGACCCTGGACGAGATCGTCAAGATGCTCGCCCCGGAGGCCGAGGAGAAGGCCGCCCGCGAGGCCGCAGAGGCCGAGGGCAGGCCCGCTCCGCAGCGCAAGGTCGAGGTCCAGGTGCTGGACTTCGAGGTCGGCGACTCGGTCACCGTCACCGACGGCCCGTTCGCCACGCTGCAGGCCACGATCAACGAGATCAACGCCGACTCGAAGAAGGTCAAGGGCCTCGTCGAGATCTTCGGCCGCGAGACCCCGGTCGAGCTTTCCTTCGACCAGATCCAGAAGAACTGACACCTTCTGGACGTACGTCTTCCGATCAGGTCAGACGGGCTCTCGCAGCCGGTCTGACCTGCTCGGTTTTTAGCCGCGCACAGATACCCGTTATCGTTGTGCGGTATGCCTGCATCCGGATCATCACTCGGTTGAAGGCAGCCGTCCGGGGCGACTCGGACGTAGGAAGGCGAAAACGAAAGAGGACCCGGAATGCCTCCCAAGAAGAAGAAGGTCACGGGGCTTATCAAGCTCCAGATCAACGCCGGTGCGGCGAACCCGGCCCCGCCGGTCGGCCCCGCGCTCGGTCAGCACGGCGTCAACATCATGGAGTTCTGCAAGGCCTACAACGCCGCGACCGAGTCGCAGCGTGGCTGGGTCATCCCGGTGGAGATCACGGTCTACGAAGACCGCTCCTTCACCTTCGTGACCAAGACTCCGCCGGCCGCCAAGATGATCCTCAAGGCCGCGGGTGTCGAGAAGGGCTCCGGCGAGCCGCACAAGACCAAGGTCGCCAAGATCACCCAGGCGCAGGTCCGCGAGATCGCCACGACCAAGATGCCCGACCTCAACGCCAACGACCTGGACGCCGCTGCGAAGATCATCGCCGGCACCGCCCGTTCCATGGGCATCACGGTCGAGGGCTGACACCCACCTTCGTAGGAACCATGCGGCCGCGGCCGCACGTGGCAGGGCCTGCTCGGCCCGCACCACGACTCCTCAGAACACAACAGGAGCAGTAGTGAGCAAGCGCAGCAAGTCTCTCCGCGCTGCGGACGCCAAGGTCGACCGGGACAAGCTCTACGCCCCGCTCGAGGCCGTCCGTCTCGCCAAGGAGACCTCCACGAGCAAGTTCGACGGCACCGTCGAGGTCGCCTTCCGCCTGGGTGTCGACCCGCGCAAGGCCGACCAGATGGTCCGTGGCACCGTGAACCTGCCGCACGGCACCGGCAAGACCGCCCGGGTCCTGGTCTTCGCGACCGGTGACCGTGCTGCGGCCGCGGAGGCCGCGGGCGCCGACATCGTCGGCTCCGACGAACTGATCGACGAGGTCGCGAAGGGCCGTCTGGACTTCGACGCCGTCGTCGCCACCCCGGACCTCATGGGCAAGGTCGGCCGCCTCGGCCGCGTGCTCGGTCCCCGTGGTCTCATGCCGAACCCCAAGACCGGCACCGTGACCCCCGACGTCGTCAAGGCTGTCACCGAGATCAAGGGTGGCAAGATCGAGTTCCGCGTCGACAAGCACTCGAACCTGCACTTCATCATCGGCAAGGTGTCCTTCGACGACACCAAGCTGGTGGAGAACTACGGCGCCGCGCTCGACGAGATCCTTCGTCTGAAGCCGTCGGCCGCCAAGGGTCGCTACATCAAGAAGGCCGCGATCAGCTCCACGATCGGCCCCGGCGTTCCGATCGACCCCAACCGCACCCGCAACCTCCTCGTCGAGGAGGACCCGGCCGCCGTCTGAGCCCTTCGCTCACCCCGGTGACCGCGTCGCGCACGCGTATCTGAGCGGGCCCCGCAACCTTTCGAGGTGCGGGGCCCGTCCTCATGTGCGGAGGTCTTTCCGGCAGCCGCGGGGCGAACGCCCCGGGCGGAATTCCGGACTCGACTGTCAGTGGGCCGCGCTAGCGTGCGGTTCACAGAGCTCGCATAGGGGTGGGACGAATGAAGAGCACCGTGGTGCGCCGTGTGACTGTCTCGATCGCGCTGACGACCGCGCTGGCGGGGGTCGCGGCCTGCAACTCGTCGGATTCCTCAGGGAGTTCGGGCAACGGCGACAAGGCCGGCCGCAAGAGCGTCACGCGCGTCAGCCCCATCGCGGCCCTGCGCTCGGCGGAGAAGTCCACCGACGGCGCCGACTCCGCGAGGGTCGAGTCCACCACGACCATGGGCACGCTGATGTCCATGAAGTCGGGCGGCGTCATGGCCTGGAGCGACGGCATCACCGGTGACCTGACGATCACGTACACCGGCGGCACGATGGCCGAGACGATGCGCCGGATGGGCACCGACTCCATGGAGGCCCGCTATCTGTCCGACGCCTACTACGCGAACATGGGCGACGCCTTCGCCGCGCAGGCGGGCGGCAAGCACTGGATCAGGTACGGGTACGACGACCTGGCGAAGTTCGGGGGCGGCTCCGGCGCGCTCCTGAAGGACCAGATGCAGAACAGCTCGCCGAACCAGTCGGTGAAGCTCCTGCTGGCGTCCGGCGACGTCAAGAAGGTCGGCGAGGAGACGGTCCGCGGCAAGAGGGCCATGCACTACGCGGGCACGGTGGACGTGAGCGACCTCGCGGCCCGGACCTCCCACCTCACCGCCGGCCAGCTCTCCGACATGAAGAAGCAGTTCACCCAGGCCGGCATCACGACCGAGGACGTCGACATCTGGGTCGACACCGAGGACCTGCTCGTCAAGGCCGTCACCAAGGCCGCGACGGCGAGCGGCACGATGTCCTCCACGGCGTACTACAGCGACTACGGAGTGAAGGTCTCCGCCGTCGCTCCTCCGGCCGGTGACACCGAGGACTTCAAGGACATCCTGGCGAAGCAGGGCATGACGCCGGGCAGCGGCGACACGTCCACCGGCTCCGGTACCGGCTCGCCCTCCTGAGCACCGCTCGGCGTCTCCCCGGTCCGCCCCGCCTGCCCGGTCCGCCCCGCCTGCCCGGTCCGCCCCGCGCCCTCTCCGGACCTCGTCGCACCTGCCCAAAGTCCCACGCACGCATCAGAGTTGCGTCAAAACCCAGGTGATCGTCCAAACCTCCTGGGCTACGCTCACGCAGAATCTGTGCATCGCCCAACTATTCCCTGGGGGGAACCTTGAAGCTTTCTGTGAACGACTCGGTACGGCGCCGGGCGACCGGAGCGGCACTCGCGGCTCTGGTCCTCGGCGGGGGCGCCGTGGGCTGTTCGAAGGGTGCGGCGGAGGAGTCGCCCGCCCTCACGCCCGCCGCGGCCGTGGCGAAGGCGGCGAAGAAGACCGACGACATCACCTCGCTCCGCTACCGGATGACCGGCAAGGTCCCGGAGGAGGGCCGCGTCAGCGGCGAGGCGGCGATGAGCATGAAGCCGCTGGCCATGAGCATGAAGATGACCGCAGAGGACCAGGCCGCCGACGGCCCGGTCGAGATCCGGCTCGTGGGCAAGGCGATGTACATAGGCGGGGGCGCCAAGGCCGCCAAGGAGATGGACGGCAAGAGCTGGATCAAGTTCGACATGTCCGCCCTGGGCGCGGACAAGGAGCTGAACGCGAGCCAGCTGGGAGGCGGACAGGCCGACAAGAACCCGGCCACCGAGTCCACCTTCCTCACCGGTTCCAAGGACGTGAAGAAGGTCGGCACCGAGACCGTCGACGGTGTGAAGACCACGCACTACAAGGGGTCGATCACCCTCGACGAGTACCGCAAGTCGCTCAAGAGCGAGGACAAGGCCACGCGCGAGAAGCGGGAGAAGGCCCTCGACCAGTACGCGAAGATGGGCGTCGACGCGATCACGATGGACATGTGGATCGACGGCGACGACCACACCAAGCAGTTCCGTATGCGCGGGACCGCCGACAAGGGTCCGCTCGACATGACCATCACCTTCCTGGACTACAACAAGCCCGTGACCGTGACCGCTCCGCCGGCCAAGGACACCGTCGACCTCGCCGAGATGATGAAGGACGCCCAGCAGGGCTGATCCGCGCCGTCGGACGCGCCGACGCGTCCGACGGCCGGGCCGTTCGGCCGGATTTGCTTGACGGAGTCCAGTTCACGTACTCTCCTCGAGAAGCCAAAGACCGCTGGTCGTTGCCTCGCACTCGCAAGAGGGTGTGGTGACCGAAGGATCCGCTGAAACTGCGGACGACCCGCGTAGGTGTTCGTGGATGTGTTCCCGGAGTCCGCACGCTCAGCGTGTGGAGGAATCCGGTCGAGCTACGCCCCGTGCGCTTGCGCCGGGGCGTTTCGTTTTGTCAGTCCCTTCTGAGCGGTCCTCATCACCCGGAAGGAGGCCGACGCTCTATGGCAAGGCCCGACAAGGCTGCCGCGGTAGCCGAGCTCGCGGACCAGTTCCGCAGCTCGAACGCCGCCGTGCTGACCGAGTACCGGGGTCTCACCGTGGCGCAGCTCAAGACGCTGCGCCGTTCGCTCGGTGAAGACGCCCAGTACGCCGTGGTGAAGAACACGCTGACCAAGATTGCGGCCAACGAGGCCGGGATCTCTACGCTCGACGACCTGTTCAACGGTCCGACGGCGGTCGCCTTCATCACCGGTGACCCGGTGACGTCGGCGAAGGGTCTTCGTGACTTCGCCAAGGACAACCCGAACCTCGTCATCAAGGGCGGTGTCCTTGACGGCAAGGCGCTGTCCGCCGACGAGATCAAGAAGCTTGCGGACCTCGAGTCCCGCGAGGTTCTGCTCGCCAAGCTGGCGGGTGCCTTCAAGGGCAAGCAGACGCAGACTGCTCGTCTCTTCCAGGCGCTCCCCTCGAAGTTCGTCCGCACCGCGGAGGCGCTTCGTGTCAAGCAGGCCGAGCAGGGCGGTGCCGAGTAATTCGGCTCGCGCATTGACCGCCGTCTGAGGCGACGGTCGTAGCGGGCCGAACGTACGCCCGCCTCACCAGTACATCCCGGCACCTGCCGAATTAGTGGAAGGACGCCATCATGGCGAAGCTGTCCCAGGAAGAGCTGCTCGCGCAGTTCGAGAACCTCACCCTCATCGAGCTCTCCGAGTTCGTGAAGGCCTTCGAGGAGAAGTTCGACGTCACCGCCGCCGCCGCGGTCGCCGCTGCCCCGGTCGGCCCCGTCGCCGTCGAGGCCGCTGAGGAGCAGGACGAGTTCGACGTCATCCTCACGGGTGCCGGCGAGAAGAAGATCCAGGTCATCAAGGTCGTGCGTGAGCTCACCTCGCTGGGTCTGAAGGAGGCCAAGGACCTCGTCGACGGCGCTCCGAAGCCCGTCCTCGAGAAGGTCGCCAAGGAGGCCGCCGAGAAGGCTGCCGAGTCCCTCAAGGGCGCCGGCGCCTCCGTCGAGGTCAAGTAACTCGACGAGTCCTCCGAGGACTCCTGTGAAGCTGTCTACAGCCGCTCGAGTAGCGCTGTAACGCTGACGCACTGAAGAGCGATCACCCAACTGGGTGGTCGCTCTTCGGCGTTCCAGGGGGTCCCTGAAGCGGCAGCCTTGCGCTGCAGGCCGCGACGAGTATGGTGATCTTCGTTGTGCCTCCGGCCGCCCTGTGACAGGCAGAAGGACGGGTTGCAAGACGGGCCGCACGTGACGATCGCGGCACTTGCTTTGGGCATGGGGGGCCTTGACGAACCGCACGCAGCGCGCAATTCTCAGGACGCGTCGTCACAACGATCCGTATCCGAGGCATGGATCGCTGACGAAGAGGGCAGTATCGATGTGCATTGAGGGCGTGGCTTGCCGCAGGTGTTGAGAACAGTGAGAGTCTCAAGAAACCGGGACTGGACATCAGTGGGCCTAGTGGCTACACTGACCCTTTGCGCTGCCTGTTAGCTGCCTCCTGCCCGTCACCAGGGGCATACCCGTGTTTGAGCATCGACGGTTGGACTATCCCTGACCTGGCCTTTATCCGGCCGGATCGGGAACGGTCCGACGCTATGTCCGACATGGGACCGGTACGCGCGTAGTGAGTCCGAGCCCTCGGAAGGACCCCCTCTTGGCCGCCTCGCGCACTGCCTCGACCGCGAATACGAACAACGGCGCCAGCACCGCCCCGCTGCGCATCTCCTTTGCAAAGATCAAGGAGCCCCTCGAGGTTCCGAACCTTCTTGCGCTGCAAACCGAGAGCTTCGACTGGCTGCTCGGCAACGACGCGTGGAAGGCTCGTGTCGAGGCGGCTCTGGACAGCGGACAGGACGTCCCCACCAAGTCCGGTCTGGAGGAGATCTTCGAGGAGATCTCCCCGATCGAGGACTTCAGTGGGTCGATGTCCCTGACGTTCCGGGACCACCGCTTCGAGCCCCCGAAGAACTCCATCGACGAGTGCAAGGACCGCGACTTCACGTACGCGGCCCCGCTCTTCGTCACCGCCGAGTTCACCAACAACGAGACCGGCGAGATCAAGTCCCAGACGGTCTTCATGGGCGACTTCCCGCTCATGACCAACAAGGGCACCTTCGTCATCAACGGCACCGAGCGTGTCGTCGTGTCGCAGCTGGTCCGCTCGCCGGGTGTCTACTTCGATTCCTCGATCGACAAGACATCCGACAAGGACATCTTCTCGGCCAAGGTCATCCCCTCCCGGGGTGCCTGGCTGGAGATGGAGATCGACAAGCGCGACATGGTCGGTGTCCGTATCGACCGCAAGCGCAAGCAGTCCGTCACCGTCCTCCTGAAGGCTCTCGGCTGGACCACCGAGCAGATCCTCGAGGAGTTCGGCGAGTACGAGTCCATGCGCGCCACCCTGGAGAAGGACCACACCCAGGGCCAGGACGACGCGCTTCTGGACATCTACCGCAAGCTGCGTCCGGGCGAACCGCCGACCCGTGAGGCCGCGCAGACGCTTCTTGAGAACCTCTACTTCAACTCGAAGCGGTACGACCTCGCGAAGGTCGGCCGCTACAAGGTGAACAAGAAGCTGGGCGGCGAAGCGCCGCTGGACGCCGGCGTCCTGACCGTCGAGGACATCCTCTCGTCGATCAAGTACCTGGTGAAGCTGCACGCCGGTGAGACCGAGACCGTTGGCAACAGCGGCACCTCGATCGTCGTCGAGACCGACGACATCGACCACTTCGGCAACCGTCGTCTGCGCAACGTCGGCGAGCTCATCCAGAACCAGGTCCGTACGGGTCTGGCTCGTATGGAGCGCGTCGTCCGCGAGCGCATGACGACTCAGGACGTCGAGGCGATCACGCCGCAGACCCTGATCAACATCCGGCCGGTCGTCGCCTCCATCAAGGAGTTCTTCGGCACCAGCCAGCTGTCGCAGTTCATGGACCAGAACAACCCGCTGTCGGGTCTCACCCACAAGCGCCGTCTGTCGGCGCTTGGCCCGGGTGGTCTCTCCCGTGAGCGGGCCGGCTTCGAGGTCCGTGACGTGCACCCGTCGCACTACGGCCGCATGTGCCCGATCGAGACCCCTGAAGGCCCGAACATCGGTCTGATCGGCTCGCTCGCCTCCTACGGCCGGGTCAACGCGTTCGGTTTCGTCGAGACCCCGTACCGCAGGGTCACGGGCGGCTTCGTCACCGACGAGGTCGACTACCTGACGGCCGACGAAGAGGACCGGTTCGTCATCGCGCAGGCCAACGCGCCGCTGACGGACGAGTTCCGCTTCGAGGAGTCCCGCGTCCTGGTCCGCCGTCGTGGCGGAGAGGTCGACTACGTCCCCGGTGACGACGTCGACTACATGGACGTCTCCCCGCGCCAGATGGTGTCGGTCGCGACCGCCATGATCCCGTTCCTGGAGCACGACGACGCCAACCGTGCCCTCATGGGCGCGAACATGATGCGCCAGGCCGTTCCGCTCATCAAGTCCGAGGCGCCGCTGGTCGGCACCGGCATGGAGTACCGCTGCGCGGTCGACGCCGGTGACGTCCTGAAGTCGGAGAAGGACGGTGTGGTCCAGGAGGTCTCCGCGGACTACATCACCACCGCCAACGACGACGGCACGTACACCACGTACCGCCTGCACAAGTTCTCCCGGTCGAACCAGGGCACCTCCGTCAACCAGAAGGTTGTCGTGGACGAGGGCGCCCGCGTGATCGAGGGCCAGGTCCTGGCCGACGGTCCCGCGACCGAGGACGGCGAGATGGCCCTCGGCAAGAACCTGCTCGTGGCGTTCATGCCGTGGGAGGGTCACAACTACGAGGACGCGATCATCCTGTCGCAGCGCCTCGTGCAGGACGACGTCCTCTCCTCGATCCACATCGAGGAG
Organism: Streptomyces sp. NBC_00659; assembly: GCF_036226925.1. Lineage (NCBI taxonomy): Bacteria > Bacillati > Actinomycetota > Actinomycetes > Kitasatosporales > Streptomycetaceae > Streptomyces > Streptomyces sp. NBC_00659. Next base: position 5,672,021 of record NZ_CP109031.1, read on the forward strand.
CACGAGGTCGACGCCCGTGACACCAAGCTCGGCCCGGAGGAGATCACCCGGGACATCCCGAACGTCTCCGAGGAGGTCCTCGCCGACCTCGACGAGCGCGGCATCATCCGTATCGGTGCCGAGGTCGTCGCCGGCGACATCCTCGTCGGCAAGGTCACGCCCAAGGGCGAGACCGAGCTGACGCCGGAAGAGCGCCTGCTGCGCGCGATCTTCGGTGAGAAGGCCCGTGAGGTCCGTGACACCTCGCTGAAGGTCCCGCACGGCGAGATCGGCAAGGTCATCGGCGTCCGCGTCTTCGACCGTGAAGAGGGCGACGAGCTGCCGCCGGGCGTGAACCAGCTGGTTCGTGTCTACGTGGCGCAGAAGCGCAAGATCACGGACGGTGACAAGCTCGCCGGCCGCCACGGCAACAAGGGTGTCATCTCGAAGATCCTGCCGATCGAGGACATGCCGTTCCTGGAGGACGGCACCCCGGTCGACATCATCCTCAACCCGCTCGGTGTGCCGTCCCGAATGAACCCGGGACAGGTGCTGGAGATCCACCTCGGCTGGCTCGCCAGCCGCGGCTGGGACGTCTCCGGTCTCGCCGACGACTGGGCGCAGCGCCTGCAGGCCATCGGTGCCGACAAGGTCGCGCCGCGTACGAACGTCGCCACCCCGGTGTTCGACGGTGCGCGTGAGGACGAGCTCGCGGGTCTGTTCGAGCACACCCTGCCCAACCGCGACGGTGACCGTCTGGTCCTCCCGTCCGGCAAGGCGAGGCTGTTCGACGGCCGCTCCGGCGAGCCGTTCCCGGACCCGATCTCGATCGGGTACATGTACATCCTCAAGCTGCACCACCTGGTCGACGACAAGCTGCACGCCCGCTCGACCGGCCCGTACTCGATGATCACCCAGCAGCCGCTGGGTGGTAAGGCTCAGTTCGGTGGCCAGCGCTTCGGTGAGATGGAGGTGTGGGCGCTGGAGGCGTACGGCGCCGCTTACGCCCTCCAGGAGCTGCTGACGATCAAGTCCGACGACGTGACCGGCCGCGTGAAGGTCTACGAGGCCATCGTCAAGGGCGAGAACATCCCCGAGCCCGGCATCCCCGAGTCCTTCAAGGTGCTCATCAAGGAGATGCAGTCTCTCTGCCTCAACGTGGAGGTGCTGTCCAGCGACGGTATGTCCATCGAAATGCGTGACACCGACGAGGACGTCTTCCGCGCGGCGGAGGAGCTCGGCATCGACCTGTCCCGGCGCGAGCCGAGCAGCGTCGAAGAGGTCTGACGGGAGTCCGGCCGGGCCTTGGCCACCTGTGGAAAAGGTGATCAAGGCCCGCCGGCCCCAGGACCCCCGTATCAGACCCCTAAGACTTACAACCCTGAGAGGGATTGACGCATAGTGCTCGACGTCAACTTCTTCGATGAGCTCCGGATCGGTCTGGCCACCGCTGACGACATCCGTCAGTGGAGCCACGGCGAGGTCAAGAAGCCCGAGACCATCAACTACCGCACCCTCAAGCCCGAGAAGGACGGACTCTTCTGCGAGAAGATCTTCGGTCCGACCCGGGACTGGGAGTGCTACTGCGGTAAGTACAAGCGTGTCCGCTTCAAGGGCATCATCTGTGAGCGCTGTGGCGTCGAGGTCACTCGCGCCAAGGTGCGCCGTGAGCGGATGGGCCACATCGAGCTCGCCGCTCCCGTCACCCACATCTGGTACTTCAAGGGCGTTCCGTCGCGGCTGGGCTACCTGCTCGACCTCGCCCCGAAGGACCTCGAGAAGGTCATCTACTTCGCCGCGTACATGATCACGTTCGTCGACGAGGAGCGCCGCACCCGCGACCTGCCCTCGCTGGAGGCCCACGTCTCCGTCGAGCGTCAGCAGGTCGAGAACCGTCGCGACGCCGACCTCGAGGCCCGCGCCAAGAAGCTCGAGACCGACCTGGCCGAGCTCGAGGCCGAGGGTGCCAAGGCCGACGTGCGCCGCAAGGTGCGCGAGGGTGCCGAGCGTGAGATGAAGCAGCTGCGCGACCGTGCGCAGCGCGAGATCGACCGTCTCGACGAGGTGTGGACCCGCTTCAAGAACCTCAAGGTCCAGGACCTGGAGGGCGACGAGCTCCTCTACCGCGAGCTGCGTGACCGCTTCGGCACGTACTTCGACGGTTCGATGGGTGCCGCGGCGCTGCAGAAGCGTCTGGAGTCCTTCGACCTCGACGAGGAGGCCGAGCGCCTCCGCGAGATCATCCGCACCGGCAAGGGCCAGAAGAAGACCCGCGCGCTCAAGCGCCTCAAGGTCGTCTCCGCGTTCCTGCAGACCAGCAACAGCCCCAAGGGCATGGTGCTCGACTGCGTCCCGGTCATCCCGCCGGACCTTCGCCCGATGGTGCAGCTGGACGGTGGCCGCTTCGCGACCTCCGACCTGAACGACCTGTACCGCCGTGTGATCAACCGCAACAACCGCCTGAAGCGCCTTCTCGACCTCGGTGCCCCCGAGATCATCGTGAACAACGAGAAGCGCATGCTCCAGGAGGCCGTCGACGCGCTCTTCGACAACGGCCGTCGTGGTCGCCCGGTCACGGGCCCCGGCAACCGTCCGCTGAAGTCGCTGTCCGACATGCTCAAGGGCAAGCAGGGTCGATTCCGTCAGAACCTGCTCGGCAAGCGTGTGGACTACTCCGCGCGTTCCGTGATCGTCGTCGGTCCGCAGCTGAAGCTGCACCAGTGTGGTCTGCCCAAGGCCATGGCGCTGGAGCTCTTCAAGCCGTTCGTGATGAAGCGCCTGGTCGACCTGAACCACGCGCAGAACATCAAGAGCGCCAAGCGGATGGTCGAGCGCGGCCGCACGGTCGTGTACGACGTCCTCGAAGAGGTCATCGCCGAGCACCCGGTTCTGCTGAACCGTGCGCCCACGCTGCACCGCCTCGGCATCCAGGCCTTCGAGCCCCAGCTGGTCGAGGGCAAGGCCATCCAGATCCACCCGCTCGTCTGCACCGCGTTCAACGCGGACTTCGACGGTGACCAGATGGCCGTGCACCTGCCGCTCTCCGCGGAGGCGCAGGCCGAGGCCCGCATCCTGATGCTGTCCTCGAACAACATCCTCAAGCCGGCCGACGGCCGCCCGGTCACGATGCCGACCCAGGACATGGTCCTCGGTCTGTTCTTCCTGACCACCGACGGCGACCTGCGGAACGTGAAGGGCGAGGACCGCTCCTTCGCGTCCGTGGCCGAGGCGATCATGGCGTTCGACGCCGGCGAGCTCTCGCTCCAGTCGCAGGTGGACATCCGCTTCCCGGTGGGCACCATCCCGCCGCGCGGCTGGACCCCGCCGGCGCAGGAGGAGGGCGACCCGGAGTGGCAGCAGGGTGACACCTTCCGCCTGCGGACGACCCTGGGCCGCGCGCTCTTCAACGAGCTGCTGCCCGAGGACTACCCGTTCGTCGACTACGAGGTCGGCAAGAAGCAGCTCTCCGAGATCGTCAACGACCTCGCCGAGCGCTACCCCAAGGTCATCGTGGCGGCGACGCTCGACAACCTGAAGGCGTCGGGCTTCTTCTGGGCGACCCGTTCCGGCGTCACCGTGGCCATCTCCGACATCGTCGTTCCGGATGCGAAGCGCGCGATCGTCAAGGGCTACGAGGACCTGGACGAGAAGGTCCAGAAGCAGTACGAGCGTGGTCTGATCACCAAGGAAGAGCGCACGCAGGAGCTCATCGCGATCTGGACCAAGGCGACCAACGAGGTCGCCGAGGCGATGAACGCGAACTTCCCGAAGACCAACCCGGTCTCGATGATGGTGAACTCGGGCGCCCGAGGCAACATGATGCAGATGCGTCAGATCGCCGGTATGCGTGGTCTGGTGTCGAACGCCAAGAACGAGACGATCCCGCGTCCCATCAAGGCGTCCTTCCGTGAAGGTCTGTCCGTGCTGGAGTACTTCATCTCCACCCACGGTGCCCGTAAGGGTCTGGCCGACACCGCTCTGCGTACCGCCGACTCGGGTTACCTCACCCGTCGTCTGGTCGACGTCTCCCAGGACGTCATCATCCGCGAGGAGGACTGCGGCACCGACCGTGGTCTGCGTCTGGCCATCGCCGAGCGCGGCGAGGACGGCGTGCTGCGCAAGACGGAGAACGTCGAGACCAGCGTGTACGCACGTGCGCTGGCCGAGGACATCACCGTCGACGGCAAGGTGCTGGCCCCGGCCAACACCGACCTCGGCGACGTCCTCATCGACGAGCTCGTCAAGCACGGCATCGAGGAGGTCAAGACCCGTTCGGTCCTGACCTGTGAGTCCGCCGTCGGCACCTGCGCCATGTGCTACGGCCGTTCGCTGGCCACCGGCAAGCTGGTCGACATCGGTGAGGCGGTCGGCATCATCGCCGCCCAGTCCATCGGTGAGCCCGGTACCCAGCTGACGATGCGTACCTTCCACACCGGTGGTGTGGCCGGTGACGACATCACCCAGGGTCTGCCCCGTGTCGTCGAGCTCTTCGAGGCTCGTACGCCGAAGGGTGTCGCCCCGATCTCCGAGGCCTCCGGCCGCGTGCGGATCGAGGAGACCGAGAAGACCAAGAAGCTCGTCGTCACCCCGGACGACGGCAGCGACGAGACGGCGTTCCCGATCTCGAAGCGTGCCCGTCTCCTGGTGTCCGAGGGCGAGCACGTCGAGGTGGGCCAGAAGCTCACCGTGGGTGCCACCAACCCGCACGACGTGCTGCGCATCCTGGGTCAGCGTGCCGTCCAGGTCCACCTGGTCGGCGAGGTCCAGAAGGTCTACAACTCGCAGGGTGTGTCGATCCACGACAAGCACATCGAGATCATCATCCGGCAGATGCTGCGCCGTGTGACGATCATCGAGTCGGGCGACGCGGAGCTGCTGCCCGGCGAGCTGGTCGAGCGTTCGAAGTTCGAGACCGAGAACCGTCGTGTGGTCCAGGAAGGCGGCCACCCGGCCTCCGGCCGTCCGCAGCTGATGGGTATCACCAAGGCCTCGCTGGCGACCGAATCCTGGCTGTCGGCCGCCTCCTTCCAGGAGACGACCCGAGTTCTGACGGACGCGGCGATCAACGCCAAGTCCGACAGCCTCATCGGCCTCAAGGAGAACGTCATCATCGGTAAGCTCATCCCGGCCGGTACGGGTCTGTCCCGCTACCGCAACATCCGGGTCGAGCCGACCGAGGAGGCCAAGGCCGCGATGTACTCGGCCGTCGGCTACGACGACATCGACTACTCGCCGTTCGGCACGGGCTCCGGCCAGGCCGTCCCGCTGGAGGACTACGACTACGGTCCGTACAACCAGTGAGCCGACAGCCAGTAGGCAGTAGGCAGTAGTACGAAGGGCGGTCATCCCCGGTGGGGGTGACCGCCCTTCGGCGTTCCCGGTCCGAGATCCGGGTCCGAGCCTCGGATCCGCACCCGGGTCTAGCGCGGGAGCTGGAGATACGGCTCCAGGGCGCGCAGCCGGGTGTAGTTGTCGGGGTGGGTGGACAGCAGCCTGGCAAGACCGGTGGGCTCCTGGAGCTTCTTGCCCTGGCCGGCGGCGGCCGCCTTGGCGGCGTCCTCCTCGGCCTGGAAGTGGTGCAGGACCTCGGCCATCTCGGGCGCGAACCCGAGGGCAGCGGCCTGCTGGTCGGCACGCAGTTCGCCGAGGCGGCCCGCCCAGGCGAGGAGGTAGGGCGCGACGACGAGGGGGACGGTGATGTACCAGGCGACGAGGAACCCGGCGACCACGAACATCCCCATGAAGAGGATCAGCAGCCCCGTCGCGGCCGCGGAGAAGACTCCGGCGACGGCGAGCGCGATTCTGGCCATCCCGCGGGTGAAGGCCCAGGCGAGCCGGCCGGGCAGCGAGTACCAGTAGCCGAGGAGCCCGGCCCAGGCGTGACCGCCGGTGTGGTGGCCGAGTTCATGGGCGAGTACGGCGGCGAGGTTGCTGCTGGGAATCCGGTTGAGGGAGTAGGTGGTGACGCCGACGACATGGCCGGCGACGGCGACCGCGTTCAGGTCGTCGCTGTTCTCCACCATCAGCTCGTAGGTGTTCGCCTCGATGCCGGCCCGGGCGGTGACCTCGCGCCAGATCGGCTCCAGCCGGGCGCGTTCCTCGGCCAGCGGCGCCCGCAGCCTGAGCGCGTGCCGGGCGAAGCGGAGTTCGGTGGGCCGGTGGAAGACGAGCGCTCCCGACGCCACCCAGGCCGCGACGACCAGCCAGCCCACGACGGTGCCGAACAGCCCCAGCGCGAGGGCCGACACCACGGCGAGGCTCACCAGGGCCCCCGGGATCTGCGTGGCGAGCTGTCCGATGGCGGTGGCGTCCGCGCCCCGCTGATGGCCGGCCACATGGACGCGTGAGCCCTGGTGACGGTAGTGGAGATCGTCGGGCGCGACGGCGGGCCGCGGGACGAACGGCGTCGGCGCCGGCTGCGTCGGCTGCCCCCCGAACCGCGGGTCGGCCCCCGGGGCCCCCGGGTACTGGGGCGGTGCCGGGCTTCCGGCTGCCGCTCCCGGGTACTGCGGTCCCGGGTATTGCGGTCCCGTTCCGCCGGGGCCAGGGGCTCCCGGGTGGGTACTGCCGGGGTACTGGGGCGCGGGGCCTCCGCCGCCGGGGTACGGGTGCGGTGCCGCCGCTCCCGGGTACTGCGGGCCCGGTCCGCCGGGGCCGGGGGCTCCCGGGTACTGAGGGGGGTGCCCTGCCGTCGTACCCGTCGTACCCGTACCCGGGTACTGGGGTGCCGGTCCGCCGGGGTACTGCGGCGGGGGAGCGGAGGCCACCGGGTACTCCGGGGGCGGGACCGCGGCTCCTGGGTAGGGGGGTCCCGGATGCGGGGTCCCCGGGTATGCCGGTTCGTGGGCCGGGCCTGGAGGCTGGGACATGACGGCTCCTTCGGTGTGGCTGGTGGCTGTGCGGGGACGTCAGCCGGTGGGCGGCGGCCGACGGCGCCTCGGCGGGTGTGGTCAGGCGGGCCCGTCCTCCGGAGCGGGGTCCGGCGGCACGGCGGCTCGCGGGTCGCCGGGGCGGCCGGGCACCGGAGGTACGGCCGGAGCCGGTCCCGCGGTGGGGTAGGGCGTCGTGGCGGGCGGTCCGTACGGGGGCGCCGGGCTGTCGGGCTGCCCCGGCACCACGGGGGACCCCGCGCCCGGACCGCCCGTGTACGGGGCTTGCCCGGCATACGGAGGCTGCCCGGTGTACGGGGGCCGATCGCCCGAGACAGGGGGCTGCCCTGCGTACGAGGGCTGCCCGCCCGTGTCGCCCGTGTACGAGGGCTGTCCCGTGTAGGGCTGCTGTCCGCCCGCGTACGGGGTCCGGGGCTGCCCGTCGTACGGGGGCCAGCCGCCGTCGTACGGAGGCCGGTCGCCGTAGGGGGTCGGTTCCGTGTACGGCGGCTGGGGCGACGGGCCCGGGTACGGAGACTGGCCCGTGTACGGCGGCTGGGGCGGCGTCTGCGGCTGTCCGGGCGTCGCCCCGGGGGGAAGCGCCCCCTGACCGTCCCGCGGCGCCGGAGGCGTCTGCTGCTGGATCAGCTCGTCGACGGCCCGCAGGGTCGAGCGCGCCGACTCCGCCTTCTGGAAGTCCTCCAGGGTGTCCCCGGCGAGGACCTGCAGCTGGCCCCGGATGATGGACAGCTGGTCCTTCTGGATGGACCCGATGACCATCTTGGTGTCCTCGGGATGCTGGGACAGGTGCAGGGCCCAGGCGCCGACGCCTCCGTGCTGGAGGTGGTACTGGTAGAAGTTGATCTTCTCGGCGATCAGATGGTGGTCCTGCCGCTGGCGCAGCATCTCCAGTTCGTGCTGCTGATGGGCCAGCCGGAGCCGGAACTCGTGCTCGGGGTCGAGCATGTCCGACTCGTAGCGCAGGCTCCGCTGCCGCCGCCGGTGCGCGATGGCCTCGTCGTCCAGCCGCAGCCGTACGACACAGGTCACGGCGAGTCCGATGCCCGCGGCGAAACCGCCCTCGTCCACGGCCCGCTGGACCGCGCGTTCGGCGGCCGGGCTGTCCTCGATGGAGAAGGCGCGGCTCACCGGCCGCGCGAGCTGGTGCAGTTCACGGGTGAGCCGCGTCGGCACGTCACGCTCACCGCTCGCCACGTACGCGATCGGGTCCGCGACCCGCCAGGTCAGATCGGCCGTGGCGCCGAAGGCGAACGCGTCGTCGTCGCTCGGCATCTCCAGCGCGAGCTGCACGGGATGGCTGCCCATGTCCACCTCGTAGACGGAGGTGTAGCGCCGGGTGGCCGCGTCCGGGCGGCTCGGCCGGTGCGGCGGCATGTAGACGTCGTACGAGCCCTTGGCGGTGACGAAGACCAGCGCGTGGTCGATCGCGGTGACCGCGCGGCGGACGGTGTAGTCGAAGCGGGCGATGGGCCGCACCGTGAGCACCGGGTCGATGAGCGTGGTGTGCCGGTTGGCGTCCTGCTGCCACTCCGGCTGACGGCGGAACTCCGCCATGGTTCAACTCCTCGATGGATCTGGGGTGGAGGGGGTCAGAAGGCGGAGCAGACGGTCGGCCACGGCCGGCCGCGCGCCGCCGTCCGGGGCGCGCAGATTGACCAGATGGTGGCTCAGGCGCCTGTGGTCGTTCGCCGTGACGACGAGTGCGGGCAGCAGCAGCTCCAGGGCCTGCGCGACGTCCGCCCGGCTCCCGGCCAGCACGACCCAGGTGTGCAGGGCGGCCAGGGCGCCACGGGTCTGCCCGGGGTCGCCGAGCGCGGTCCGCCAGAGGGTGGCCAGGTCACGGGCCGAGTCCGTCTCGTACATGCCGGTGTCGGCGTACCACTCGACGAGCGCGCCCTCCTCGGCGTTGTCGCAGGCGCGTACGAAGGCCCCCAGCGCGAGCGAGCGGACCGAGGCCGTGTCGTGGTGGAGCAGGCGCACCAGCTCGGAGAGCATCTCGCCGCGCCGTGCGCCCACCGAGAGCAGCAGGGCCGTCGAGTCGACCAGGTTGTCCGCCTCGGTCCTGCTGCCGCCCCCGGTTCGGGCGCGGGCGGCGAGCGCGCTCAGCGCCGGGCCCGCGAGGTCGGGGCGCAGCGGGGTGAGCAGGCCGAAGGCGCGGATCGCGGTCCAGCGGCGGGCCCAGTGGGTGTCCGTGCACCACTGGGTGAGCAGGCGCAGGACGACGGGCGTGTCGAGGAACTGGGCGAGCGTGAGGGTGTTCGCGGCGGTGAGCCGGGGACCGAAGGCCTTGGACACCGCCCAGCCGTCGATCAGCAGCTCCATCGCCGAGGGCAGGTCGGCGTGGGCCAGCAGCGCGGCGGCAGCGGCGGCCCGGGTCCGGACGACCGGACGTCTGTCGCGGGCCAGCTCCTTCAGCCAGGAGACCAGCGCGGGCCGCGCCGACGGATGGCCCGTCCAGACCTCGCCGAGCAGTACCCGGGGGGTGTTCTCTTTCTTGAAGCGGGCCGTGAACTGGGGCACCGAGCCCCATTTGGTGGTCTCGACCCGTACCTCGCCCTCGGCCCACGCCCGCTCCAGCCGGGTCTCGGCGGGGAGTCCGAACACCGGGATCTCCGGCGGCTGCCTGGGATGCTGGAGCCGCTGGAAGTGCACGTACAGCGTGTCGGCGAGTTCGGCGGCGAGCACGTACGGCGCCTGGTCGAAGACGGCGAGGGAGATGAGGAACGCCTTGTCGCGCAGGGTGGCCTCGGGGTCGCCGAGCCACTCCCGGCACTGCCGCTCGACGGCCGCGTGCCCGAAGTCGGCGAGGCGGGCCGCCGCCTGTTCGCCGCCGTCGTAGCGGGCCACCTCGACGGCGAACCGGGCCACCTCGGCGGGCCGGTGGGCGCCGCGCGCGAGGAAGTCGCGGACGGGGCCGAGGGCGAGCAGACCGGCGAGGTCTCCGGGCTCTTTCCGCAGGTCGGACAGGTGGGCGCGCAGCACCGCGGTTGCCTGTGGGGGTTCCCAGGGGGAGGGGGCGACTCCCAGCAGGAACGGGGAGTTCTCCAGGGTCACGACCAGATACCCGCCGGTCTTCGCGAGCCGGTCGCGGGCCGCGTACAGGTGGGTGTCGCGCAGCGGGCGGTTGCGGCTCAGCGGCAGATCGCGCAGGACGTGGCCGCCGGGCGCGGAGAGCTGGGTGCCGAGGTTCGCCGGGCCGGTCTCGGCGGACAGCGCGTGGACGGCGGGCACGCCCAGGTGGTGCAGGAGCATGAGCGCCGCGGCGTGGCGGCCGGTGGAGTGGGCGCCGGAGAGGACCAGGACGCGCTCGTCGCGCAGCCGGTCCAGGGTGGCGGCGAAGGAGGGGCCCTCGACGAAGACCGAGGCGAGCGCGTCGAGCCGCTGCCGGGGGATCTCGCCGGAGACGTAGGCGGTCGACGCGGAGGCCGTCCCGTGGTGGTGGATCTCCGTCTTGCCACCCATGAACACATCACGGGCCGAGCCGCCCGCCGACACCCCGTGCTGGGCCCCGGCGACCAGGCTGCCGCCGAAGGACGCGGCCTCGTCGAAGATGAATCCCGGGGTGTGCGCGACGAGTTCGCGCTGTGCGGCCCTGGCCTCCTGGGTCTCCTCCTCGGGCTCGCCCGCGTCGCCGCCCGCCTCGGAGTCCGGGGGCGGCCCCGGGGGCCATGGCGCGTCCGGCGGTGGTGCGTCGTCGGGGCCGCCCGGCGTCGGGGGCGCGGGGGCCGTCACGCGGGCTCACCCCCGCTCCTGCCCAGGTGGACGTCCCCGGTGACCTGCCCGCCGGACACCCCGTGCTGATCCCCCGCGACGAGGCTTCCGCCGAAGCTGGGGGAGCCGCCGCTGAAGGTGAGGACGACGTTCGCGGGCGGTGCGGCGGGCTGGGCGGGCTGCTGCGCGGGCGGTACGGGCTCCCCGGGCCCCCCGGGCTGTTCGGTCCGGGAGGGCTCGTGCGGATCGGGGATCGCCGCCACATTCGGTGCCGCATTCGCCGCCGCATCCGAAGCGGCGGTCGTCGTCGGATCCGTCGCCGCCGTCGGCTCCGCCCGGGGTGTGGAGGTGGCCGCCCCCGGCGCCGGGCTCTCCCCCGAGCAGTCCGGCGCCGGGGCTCCCCCGCTTTCACCGGGGCCATGTGCCCCGTGCGGAACCGGGCCGTGCAGCCAGGCCCGCAGGGGTCCGTTCTTGCTGTCCACCGTCACCGCGTGGAAGCCCTGCGCCGGGATGCCCGGGTGGTCGTGCCGCACGATCCCGGCGTGCACGCTCTCGGAGACGCACAGGGCGAAGTCGTCCGCCCGCTCCCTCAGGGCGGCGCGCAGCAGCCCGGCGTCGAGGAGCCGGCAGGCGTGGTTGAGGTCGGAGCCGACCCAGCCGTCGTGCTCGTCCACGGCGATGTACCCGGTGGCGACGACACCGCGCAGCCGGATCTGGGCGGAGCTGGACGCCATCCGGTTGACCGCGCGGAGCTGGTCGGGCACCTCGGTGAGCAGGGCGCGCAGCAGCGCGGTGACCGAGGCGTTGGCGTCGATCAGCTCCATCACCGAGTCGCCGCGGTCCGCCCGCAGGCGCAGCCGTTCGTCGATGCCGGCACTCTCCAGCGCGCGGTCCGTGATGTCGTACAGCATCCGGCGCAAGTAGGCCTGCTCCACGTCGTCCCGGTCGCTGTACCTCTCGATGTCCAGCAGAAGGATCGTCCGGCTCACGGGGTCGGTCATGGTCGCCTTTCGGTGGGGGCCTCGCCTGGCAAGCAGGGTGGCGTCACCGGTGGGCCGGGTGTGAGGGCGGATGTCCCACTCGAAGTGTGACCGTGTGCACAGAAGTCGTCCGCAGTCACGGGAGTCCCGGCCGTCAGAGGAGCCACCTCCGGGCGGTCGGCACGGGCGGAGCCGTGGCCGTGAACCGGTACGCGGGCGGGGCGGTCGGCGCGTCCCGGTGCGGGGGGCTGACGGTTCATCGCCGGGCGATCCGCCGCAGGACGTCCATGCGCAGGATCACCATCGTCCGCCGGCCCGTCAGCACCGCTTCCCGCTCCCGGAGTTCCTTCAGCAGGCGCTGGACCATCTCCCGGGACGCCCCCACCGAGCCCGCCAGCTCCTGCTTGCTCAGCGGGACGGAGAGCTCGATGCCCTCCTCCGTGCGGTGGCCGTTCGTGCGGGCCAGGTCGAGCAGGAGCGCCGCGAAGCGTTCGCGGACGCTCATGGAGGCGAACTCCAGGCGGCGCCGGTCGGCGGCGCGGGTGCGGTCCGAGGTGAGGCCGAGCAGGGCGAAGGAGACCGCGGGGGAGCGGGCGAGGAAGTCCCGGAAGTGTTCACGTACGAGCGCGACCGTGCGGACCGGCTCCAGGGCCGTCACCGTCGCCGAGCGCGGCCGGCCGGTGAGCGCGGCGGACTCCCCGACGATGTCGCCGGGGCCGCGCAGCGCGAGCAGCGCCTCGTAGCCGTTGGCGGCGGCCGCCGTCACCTTCGTCCAGCCGTGCGTCACGATCAGCACGTGCGAGGAGGGCTCGCTCTGGTGCAGGAGCACCGTCCGGGGCGCGTAGGACAGCTCGTGGCCGAGGGACAGCAGCGCGGAGCGGTCCTCGCTCTCCAGGCGTGCCAGGAAAGGCACCCGGTCGTCCAGGCTCTCGTCCCCGCCCGAGGGCGCGCCTAAGGGTGCAGCCGCCATGAGTCCATCCCCCGTCCCCGATCCGCCCCCGTGGCCGACGCACAGTGACCGGTGCGCGGCAACGGGTCAACGTACTCACCCAGTGTGTGCGGTGCGGACCGAATCGTGGACTTTCATCGCGGAACCGATGACAAGCTGCGCCAAGTGTGAAGTGCCCCGAGAATGGATCGGGAGAAGTCCGGCGTGTCGGGCACCACGGCATTTGTTTTGACCGAAGTCCATGAGGTAGGTACGCTCTTACCTTGTGCCTGGGGTGTGCCCTGGCTCTCGTGCGTGCCTTCAGACCGCAAGGGGAGCCGTAAGCGGCCACCGCAATCTGCGCCCTTTTCGCCTCGCGGCAAGGGTCCGCAGTATTCGACACACCCGACCGCGTGGGTCGGTGGCGTTCCAGGTTAGCTTCACCATTCGGCACACAGAAACCGGAGAAGTAGTGCCTACGATCCAGCAGCTGGTCCGGAAGGGCCGGCAGGACAAGGTCGAGAAGAACAAGACGCCCGCACTCGAGGGTTCGCCCCAGCGTCGCGGCGTCTGCACGCGTGTGTTCACGACCACCCCGAAGAAGCCGAACTCGGCCCTGCGTAAGGTCGCGCGTGTGCGTCTGACCAGCGGGATCGAAGTCACCGCTTACATTCCGGGTGAGGGACACAACCTGCAGGAGCACTCCATCGTGCTCGTGCGCGGCGGCCGTGTGAAGGACCTGCCGGGTGTTCGCTACAAGATCATCCGAGGTTCCCTGGACACCCAGGGTGTCAAGAACCGCAAGCAGGCCCGCAGCCGCTACGGCGCCAAGAAGGAGAAGTAGAAAATGCCTCGTAAGGGCCCCGCCCCGAAGCGCCCGGTCATCATCGACCCGGTCTACGGTTCCCCTCTGGTGACCTCCCTCATCAACAAGGTGCTGATGAACGGCAAGCGCTCCACCGCCGAGCGCATCGTCTACGGCGCCATGGAGGGTCTGCGTGAGAAGACGGGCAACGACCCGATCATCACGCTGAAGCGCGCGCTGGAGAACATCAAGCCCACGCTCGAAGTCAAGTCCCGCCGTGTCGGTGGTGCGACGTACCAGGTTCCGATCGAGGTCAAGCCCGGTCGCGCCAACACGCTCGCGCTGCGCTGGCTCGTCGGTTACTCCCGCGCCCGTCGCGAGAAGACCATGACCGAGCGTCTGCTCAACGAGCTTCTCGACGCCTCCAACGGCCTTGGTGCCGCTGTGAAGAAGCGTGAGGACACCCACAAGATGGCCGAGTCCAACAAGGCCTTCGCGCACTACCGCTGGTAGTCGTTACCCACATCGAGACCGAGAGAAGACTGAAGCCTTATGGCTACCACTTCACTTGACCTGGCCAGGGTCCGCAACATCGGGATCATGGCTCACATCGACGCGGGCAAGACGACCACCACCGAGCGGATCCTCTTCTACACCGGCGTCAGCTACAAGATCGGTGAAGTCCACGACGGCGCCGCCACCATGGACTGGATGGAGCAGGAGCAGGAGCGTGGCATCACGATCACCTCTGCTGCCACCACCTGTCACTGGCCGCTTGAGGACAACGACTACACGATCAACATCATCGACACCCCGGGGCACGTCGACTTCACGGTCGAGGTGGAGCGTTCGCTCCGCGTCCTCGACGGTGCCGTCACGGTGTTCGACGGTGTCGCCGGTGTCGAGCCGCAGTCCGAGACGGTGTGGCGTCAGGCCGACCGTTACGGCGTGCCGCGCATCTGCTTCGTGAACAAGCTGGACCGCACCGGCGCCGAGTTCCACCGCTGCGTGGACATGATCAAGGACCGCCTCGGCGCCGTCCCGATCATCATGCAGCTCCCGATCGGTGCCGAGATGGACTTCAAGGGCGTTGTGGACCTGGTCCGCATGAAGGCGCTCGTGTGGTCCGCCGAGGCGGCCAAGGGCGAGATGTACGACGTCGTCGACATCCCGGCCACGCACACCGAGGCCGCTGAGCTGTACCGCGGTCAGCTGGTCGAGACCGTCGCGGAGCACGACGACGAGATCATGGAGCTGTTCCTGGAGGGCCAGGAGCCCACCGAGGAGCAGCTGTACGCCGCGATCCGTCGCGTCACCATCGCGTCCGGCAAGTCCACCGATGTCACGGTCACCCCGGTGTTCTGTGGCACCGCGTTCAAGAACAAGGGCGTCCAGCCCCTGCTCGACGCGGTCGTGCGCTACCTGCCGACCCCGCTCGACGTCGAGGCCATCGAAGGCCACGACGTGAAGGACCCCGAGCTGGTCGTCAAGCGCAAGCCGTCCGTGGACGAGCCGCTGTCCGCGCTCGCGTTCAAGATCATGAGCGACCCGCACCTGGGCAAGCTCACCTTCGTCCGGGTCTACTCGGGCCGCCTGGAGACTGGCACCGCGGTGCTGAACTCCGTCAAGGGCAAGAAGGAGCGCATCGGCAAGATCTACCGCATGCACGCGAACAAGCGTGAGGAGATCGAAGCGGTGGGCGCCGGCGACATCGTCGCCGTCATGGGCCTGAAGCAGACCACCACCGGTGAGACGCTGTGCGACGACAAGAACCCGGTCATCCTGGAGTCCATGGACTTCCCGGCGCCGGTCATTCAGGTCGCCATCGAGCCCAAGTCCAAGGGTGACCAGGAGAAGCTGGGTGTAGCCATCCAGCGTCTCGCGGAGGAGGACCCCTCCTTCCACGTTCACTCGGACGAGGAGACGGGCCAGACCATCCTCGGCGGTATGGGCGAGCTGCACCTCGAGGTGCTGGTCGACCGTATGAAGCGCGAGTTCAGGGTCGAAGCCAACGTCGGTAAGCCGCAGGTCGCCTACCGCGAGACGATCCGCAAGACCGTCGAGCGTCACGACTACACCCACAAGAAGCAGACCGGTGGTACCGGTCAGTTCGCCAAGGTGCAGATCGCGATCGAGCCCATCACCGAGACCGACGGTCCGGCGTACGAGTTCGTGAACAAGGTCACCGGTGGCCGTATCCCGCGGGAGTACATCCCGTCGGTGGACGCCGGTGCGCAGGAGGCCATGCAGTTCGGCATCCTGGCCGGCTACGAGATGACGGGCGTCCGCGTCATTCTTCTCGACGGTGGCTACCACGAGGTCGACTCCTCCGAGCTCGCCTTCAAGATCGCCGGTTCGCAGGCCTTCAAGGAGGCCGCGCGCAAGGCTTCTCCCGTGCTCCTCGAGCCGATGATGGCCGTCGAGGTCACCACGCCCGAGGAGTCGATGGGTGATGTCATCGGCGACCTCAACTCCCGCCGTGGCCAGATCCAGGCCATGGAGGAGCGCAGCGGCGCTCGCGTCGTGAAGGGCCTCGTGCCCCTCTCGGAGATGTTCGGCTACGTCGGAGACCTCCGCAGCAAGACGTCGGGTCGCGCAAGCTACTCGATGCAGTTCGACTCCTACGCCGAGGTTCCCAGGAACGTCGCCGAGGAGATCATCGCGAAGGCCAAGGGCGAGTAACACACCCCGTTTACACGCTTTAGGCTTGACACCGACCGCCGGGGATGACCCGGGAGGGAAAACCTCGGCGGGCGGCATCCCAGCAAAGATCACCTGGCGCCGATGAGTAAGGCGTACCAGAACCACTCCGCAGGAGGACCCCAGTGGCGAAGGCAAAGTTCGAGCGGACTAAGCCGCACGTCAACATCGGCACCATCGGTCACATCGACCACGGTAAGACGACCCTCACGGCCGCCATTACCAAGGTGCTGCACGACGCGTACCCGGACCTGAACGAGGCCTCGGCCTTCGACCAGATCGACAAGGCTCCCGAAGAGCGCCAGCGCGGTATCACCATCTCGATCGCGCACGTCGAGTACCAGACGGAGGGCCGTCACTACGCCCACGTCGACTGCCCCGGTCACGCTGACTACATCAAGAACATGATCACGGGTGCGGCGCAGATGGACGGCGCCATCCTCGTCGTCGCCGCGACCGACGGCCCGATGCCGCAGACCAAGGAGCACGTGCTCCTGGCCCGCCAGGTCGGCGTTCCGTACATCGTCGTCGCCCTGAACAAGGCCGACATGGTGGACGACGAGGAGATCCTGGAGCTCGTCGAGCTCGAGGTCCGTGAGCTCCTCTCCGAGTACGAGTTCCCGGGCGACGACCTTCCGGTCGTCAAGGTCTCGGCGCTCAAGGCGCTCGAGGGCGACAAGGAGTGGGGCCAGACCGTTCTGGACCTCATGGCCGCCGTCGACGAGGCGATCCCGACCCCGCCGCGTGACACCGAGAAGCCGTTCCTCATGCCCGTCGAGGACGTCTTCACGATCACCGGTCGCGGTACGGTCGTCACCGGCCGTATCGAGCGTGGTGTCCTGAAGGTCAACGAGACCGTTGACATCATCGGCATCAAGCAGGACAAGACCACGACCACGGTCACCGGCATCGAGATGTTCCGCAAGCTGCTCGACGAGGGCCAGGCCGGTGAGAACGTCGGTCTGCTCCTCCGTGGCATCAAGCGCGAGGACGTCGAGCGCGGCCAGGTCATCATCAAGCCGGGTTCGGTCACGCCGCACACCGAGTTCGAGGCCCAGGCCTACATCCTGTCCAAGGACGAGGGTGGCCGCCACACGCCGTTCTTCAACAACTACCGTCCGCAGTTCTACTTCCGTACGACTGACGTGACCGGTGTTGTGACCCTCCCCGAGGGCACGGAGATGGTCATGCCGGGCGACAACACTGAGATGACCGTTTCGCTCATCCAGCCCGTCGCCATGGAAGAGGGCCTGAAGTTCGCCATCCGTGAGGGTGGCCGGACCGTGGGCGCCGGCCAGGTCACCAAGATCACCAAGTGATCTTGAGCCTGACTCGGTAGCTACAGCCTGAGCTGAGCTCCAGAAGGGGCCCGTACGACTTCGGTCGTACGGGCCCCTTCGCCGTGTCCGGCAACGCGTGTCCGGCCCACCTCGCGAAGGGTCCGGTCCACCTCGCGAAGCGGTCGCATCCGTATACGAAATCCGAACGAAGTTGCGACGCGGGGGAGGTTTCTGCAGGTGAAACGATTCCTGACGCGTGTCGGCATAATCACGTAACACATCCGTGATTTAGGAGGAAGACTGTAGGGACGGTCTCCCGCCCGCGGGCGGGGGCTCGACTGGTCTGGGCACCTATGCCGCCGGAACCGACCGGTCGAACCGACTCCGGTCAGTCGTTCCGGCAACCCCGTCTGAAGGGACCCCAGTGACCCGCCCTGACACGAAGAGCCGTATCGCCTCCTTGCTCGCCGACATCGAGCGGCGCAATCCGGCGCAGCCCGAGTTCCTCCAGGCCGCGAACGAGGTGCTCGAAACCCTGGCTCCGGCCCTCTCGCAGCGTCCGGAGTTCGCGGACGCGGCCCTCGTCGAGCGGCTGGTGGAGCCCGAGCGGCAGATCATCTTCCGTGTCCCGTGGCAGGACGACCACGGCAAGGTCCACGTCAACCGGGGCTACCGCGTGGAGTTCAACAGCGCGCTCGGCCCGTACAAGGGTGGTCTGCGGTTCCACCCGTCGGTGAACCTGGGCATCGTGAAGTTCCTCGGCTTCGAGCAGATCTTCAAGAACGCGCTGACCGGTCTCGGCATCGGCGGCGGCAAGGGCGGCAGCGACTTCGACCCGCGCGGCAGGTCGGACGCCGAGGTCATGCGGTTCTGCCAGTCGTTCATGACGGAGCTCTACCGGCACATCGGTGAGCACACGGACGTGCCGGCGGGCGACATCGGCGTGGGCGGCCGGGAGATCGGCTACATGTTCGGCCAGTACCGGCGTATCACCAACCGCTGGGAGGCCGGCGTCCTCACCGGCAAGGGCACGCACTGGGGCGGTTCGCTGATCCGGCCCGAGGCGACCGGGTACGGCAACGTCCTGTTCGCCGCCGCCATGCTGCGGGAGCGCGGCGAGGACCTGGAGGGCCAGACCGTGGTCGTCTCCGGTTCCGGCAATGTCGCGACCTACACGATCGAGAAACTGATTGCTCTCGGCGCCAACCCGGTGACCTGCTCCGACTCGACCGGCTACGTCGTCGACGACAAGGGCATCGACGTCGAACTGCTCAAGCAGGTCAAGGAGGTCGAGCGCGGCCGGGTCTCCGACTACGCGGCACGGCGCGGCGCCTCGGCGCGGTTCGTCACGAACGGCAGCGTCTGGGACGTACCGGGCGATGTCGCGCTGCCCTCGGCCACCCAGAACGAGCTGGACGCGGCCGCGGCGGCCACCCTGATCGGCAACGGCGTCAAGGCGGTCTCCGAGGGCGCCAACATGCCCACCACCCCCGAGGCGGTCCACCTCTTCCAGAAGGCGGGCGTCGCCTTCGGCCCCGGCAAGGCGGCCAACGCGGGCGGTGTCGCGGTCAGCGCGCTGGAGATGAGCCAGAACCACGCCCGCACCTCGTGGCCGCGCGAGCGGGTCGAGGACGAACTGACCCAGATCATGAACAACATCCACGCCATCTGCCACGAGACCGCCGAGCGCTACGGCGTCCCGGGCGACTACGTCAGCGGCGCGAACATCGCGGGCTTCGAGCGGGTCGCGGGCGCGATGCTGGAGCAGGGTCTGATCTGACCGGGCCGGACCCCGGAGAAAGGGCTCGTACGACCGGCCTCGGCTGTACGAGCCCTTCGTCATGTCCGGGCTCAGGCAGCCTCGGGAACCGGCTGCGGGCCGATCGCCATGACGGCGAGGACCGTCAGACGCATGACGGCGCCGCCGGCCAGCGCCGCGAGGAGGCCGTCGACATGGACGCCGTAGTCCATCTGCGAGCCGATCCAGGAGACGAGCAGCCAGAGCAGCGCGTCCTGGACGATCCCGATCGCGGCGAGTGCGAGCACCGCGCCCGGGGGAGCGGTGCGGACGGCGCTGGGGTAGGTGTGGATGAGCTGGTTCACGAGGAGGAAGACGACACCGCTCAGGACCACTTCCCAGGGCGGGTCCTCGACGATCAGAGAGATGCCGGGCAGCGCGGCGACGGCGAGGGCCGCGCCGAGGTACGTGCCTACTATGCGTCTTCGTTTGTACATGGACCGGATCATCGAACCGGCACGGCGGTCTCACAAGCCCTTGTCACGGAGAGGAAGTGGAGGCCTTCCTGCGAGTTCCGCGGCCGCGGACGGCGGGTCGAGGCCGGGTCAGGTGTTCGAGTACAGCGGCAGGTTCGCCGTGGAGATCGTCCAGTCGGCGATGGTCACGTCCTCGCCGTAGACGAAGTCCTTACGGGCCGCGTAGCGGGGGCCGTCCGGGGTGGGGTGGATGTCGGTGAGGACGGCGCCGGTACCGGTGCGGGGGTCGAAGATCGCGTAGACGGGGATGCCGATCAGGGCGTAGTCGCGCATCTTGCCGACCCAGTCGTTGTCGGGGTTGGAGCGGGAGACCACTTCGACGGCGGCGACGACGTCGTGCGGATCGATGGCTGCCTCGGTGTCCAGATCGGTCCAGGCGATGACCATGACGTCGGGGTGGCGCATGATGCCTTCCGGCTCATTCTCCACATCGGGCGTGCCGTTGTGGGCCAGGAGCTCGTCCGGCATCACCTTCTCCAGCCGGCGGCTGATGTGTGCTGCCGTGACCTCGTGCGGCCCTCCCGGCGACATCATGTCGTGGACGATTCCTTCCTTGGTGA
Organism: Streptomyces sp. NBC_00659; assembly: GCF_036226925.1. NCBI lineage: Bacteria > Bacillati > Actinomycetota > Actinomycetes > Kitasatosporales > Streptomycetaceae > Streptomyces > Streptomyces sp. NBC_00659. The sequence continues at coordinate 5,692,128 of NZ_CP109031.1, forward strand.
TTTCGAATTTGCCCGGAAGCGTGTCGTCCATGGGCTCGAGGAACTCGCGCATCGCCCGGTACCGGTGGTGGGGGTCCCGCCGTGCGTTGTCAGGGGCGATGCTCATAGCGTGCGCTCCTCGTCGTCTCTGCCCGGGGGCAAGGGTCGTCCCGTTCATGCTAGGCGGCCTCCGGGAGATCGGACCGGCGTCGACAGCGGGCGCAGCGGCCCGGTTCGGGTGCGCGGAAGGCGCGGTCGCAGCCGTCGCAGTTCTGGAGCGGGTGCGGGTGAGCTGTCACCGGGACGGTGGGTGTCCGGGGCGGCAGCGACTCCGTGAGCCGGTGCGACATGACGCCCGCCGGATGGCGCAGCGGCTCCCGGGGCAGGCCCGAGGTCAGCGTGGCCCGTACGGCCTCGGGCGCGACACCGCGTTCCAGCCAGGCGCTGACGGCCGGAGCGAGGCGGTTCACGTCGCGCTCCGAGAGCAGGAGACGCGGGTCCTCCCGGTGGAGGCTCGCGAGGAGCACGGTGGCCGTGAGGTGGCGGTCGGGGTCGTGCGTGTCGGGGGTGGGGAGGGGGCGTTTTGGCATGGGTGCCGGTGCCGGTGCGGCTGCTGCTGCGGTCGGGGGTGCCGGTGCGGGAGGGAGTCCTGCCGCCGGTGGCACGGCCGCGCGCTCACGCTCGGGTTTTCGGGGCGCTCCCGGTGGCGGGCCCGGCTCGGGTGCCGTCGGCCGGGCGGTGGGAGCGGCGAGCCCCTGCGGCTGGTTGTACGACACCGTGTGCGTGACCACCCGGCCGCTCGGCAGCCGTTCCCGCCTGCGGGTCAGATAGCCGTGGGCCTCCAGCTCCCGCAGACTCGCCGCGATGCGCGTCTCGCCCTCCCGGAAGCGCGCGGCGAGCGACTTGATGTCGACGCGGGCCCCTTCGGGCAGCGACTGGATGTGGGCGGCGAGCCCGATCGCGGTCAGGGAGAGCGCGCGGTGCTGGGTGAGGTGGTTGCCGACCGTCGTGAACCGCGCGGTGTGGCGGACGTTGATGTGGGTGACGCCCCGCGGAATCCGGGGCTGGGCGCACGGGGGCGCGCTAAAGTTCTGGGTACCCATCGGGAAGGTGCTCTTCCTTGTTGGTGAGGCCCTCGATCGGGATGCCAGTCCCGGCCGGGGGCCGTTGTCTGTCTGCGGTTGTGTTGCCGCCGCGAGCATATGCCCGGCAATAGCCGCTAAATCCAGCTCAGTTGCTGATTGTCACCCTTGCGGGTGATGGGTCGGCCGCGGGGAGGCTGGTGGGGTTGGTGGGTGGTTCTCACCTCGGGCTTTTAAGAGCTTTTGATGTCGTGCGTGACCGCGTCGTCGATCACCGGGTCGTCGCATTCCGCGATCCGGTGGGTGCCGGGACGGATCCCCCGGACGCGAGCGACAGTTCGGCCCAGACGGTCTTGCGCGGGGAGGGGCCTGGTGTCACGCCCCAGCGGTCCGCGAACGCGTCCACGAGGAGCAGGCCGCGCCCCGAGTCGATGTCGGCCTCCGCCGCACCGAGTTGGGGAAGTCGGTCACCCACGGTGTCCGTCACCTCGATGCGGAGGGTGTCGCCGACGACGTACAGCGTGAGCCGGAAGTCCCGTCCCGGCACGCGTCCGTGCGTCGCCGCGTTGGTCGCGAGCTCAGCGACGATCTGGTCGGCCGGACTCAACGGCAGCCCCCAGGAGCGGAGTTGTTCGGTCGCGAGCAGTCTCCCCAGGCGGGCACCGCGTGGCGTGGGGGACAGCAGCACGCTGAAGTTGCGGACGGGTTCGACGGGTTGGGCTTCGGGCCCGGCAGTTTCCTGATTCACGTCACTCAGCGTGTCCGACTCCGCCTACGGTGAGCTGCGATGACGTCGGTGCGTACAGGGTTTGTCCGGTTGTTGTCCCGATCTGTCCCGGCTGTCCCGGCTGTCCCGGGTGTCGTACGGGAACGGTGGGCGTTGGAGGTGGGTGGGTGTGAGCAGCGAGAGTGCGGACGAGCCCGGGTGGGACGTGAGCCCCGAGGACGAGATCGCCCCGGTGGTCGAGGCGACCGGCCGCCAGGTCAGGCTCTGGCGGGAGGCGGCCGGGATGCGGGTGGTCGAGTTCGGGCGGGCGATCGGGTACGGGGAGGACCTGGTCCGGAAAGTGGAGCGCGGTGCGCGGATTCCCCGAGCGGACTTCCTGGACCGCGCGGACGACGTCCTGAACGCCGGCGGGCATCTCCGGGCCTTCAAGGAAGACATGGAGAAGGCCCGGTACCCGAAGAAGGTCCGCGAGCTGAAGATGCTGGAGGAGCGGGCGGTCGAGCTGCTGCTGTACAGCAACCACAACATCCATGGGTTGTTGCAGACGCCCGAGTACGCGCAGGCGCTGTTCGAGACGCGCCAGCCTGCCTATCCCCAGGAGGTGGTGGAGCGTGAGACAGCTGCGCGCATGAGTCGGAAGGTGATCTATGAAAGGTCGCCTGCCCCAGCACTCAGCTTCATTCAGGAAGAGGTGACGCTGCGGCGCCCGATCGGGGGGAAGATGAAGCTGCGCCGCCAGCTCGAACACCTTCTGCACATTGGCCAGTTGCGGAACGTGGCGCTTCAGGTGATGCCGACCGACCGCGAGGATCATGCCGGGATGCAAGGGCTCATCGAGGTGCTGAAGTTCGATGACGGTACGGCGGTCGGGCGATCCGACGGCGCGTTCAATGGTCGCCCTGTCTCGGACCTCAGGGACTTGCGGATCTTGGAGCTGCGCTATGGCATCATCCGGGCCCAAGCCCTCACCCCGAGGGAGTCGTTGACCTTCATCGAGCAACTGCTGGGAGAGACATGATCCATGTGACCTCCCCCGAGAACCCCTCGGGGCTGATCTGGTTCAAGAGCAGCTACAGCAGCAGCAGCGAAGCCGGCGACTGCGTCGAAGTCGCCCTGGAGTGGCGCAAGAGCAGCTACAGCAGCAGCAACGGAAACGACTGCGTCGAGATAGCCCCCACCCCCACCACGATCCACATCCGTGACTCCAAGAACCCGGGTGGCGCCCGCCTGGCGATGGCCCCCGCCGCCTGGACGGCGTTCATCGGCTTCGTCGCCCAGGGCTGACCGAGGGAGCGGCGATCCACCCGCAGAGTTACGCCCGTACCGTGTTCGCCGCCTTGGGCGGAGTCGTCGAGATCGGCGCGGTGAACCACGCCGGCACCTGGGACCTGGCCGATGTCTCGGTGGGGGACTTCCTGGCGCCCAGGGGCGAGGACATCGCACGGATCATGGCGGCCGTCCGGACGATCGGCCGGTTCGACGCGCCCGTGATGGCCATCTCGGACGAGCTGGGATACCTGCGCGAGCACCCGGTCGAGGCGCCGTTCCTGCTGCTCTGGTCGGCGGGCGTCACCTGGGTTCCGGAGTCGGCGGAGAACGTCACGTACCTGGAGGAGCCGCACGTGGTGCGCCGGATGTGCCGTATGGGCGCGGACCTCCAACTGACCCGTCTGCTGGACGCTTTGGTGACCGCCGGCATCGCGGCCGGAGTGGACGCCGAGGAGGGCGGGAGCCTGGTCGCCGGGATCATCCGCATCGCCTGTGACCTGGTGGGCGATGCCGGGCGCAACACTCCGGAAGGCGTCTTCCGGATGTGGCGGGTGGCCGAGCTGCCGGACATCCTGCGCCCGGACTCCGGTGCGCCGGAGTACGGCAAGGCCGGGTACAGGGCGTACGACGCGGAGCTGGAGCGGTTGCTCGCGCCGCTCTGAGGCCCGCTCGGAGAACAGTCACTGCATGTTCTGGACGTGCGGATGGTCGTACGAGGACACGCACACGTAGATCTGCATGGTGTACCCGCGGCCGATGTTGAGCTGGGTGGCGCAGGCCGGGCCGAGGAAGTGCAGGCCGCTGTAGTCGGCGTCCTCCAGGGGGCGCCAGCTCCCGCTGCCGCCGTCCCACTCGGTGCCGTCGATCGTGAGCAGGGGACGGACGTCCGAGCCGCACTCGGGGCAGGACATCGGGAACGGATCGCTGAAGCTCCAGGGCGCGTGGCCGCCGAGCTTGCAGCCGGGGGCGACGCTGAGGTCGTACTGGTAATCGACGACCTCGATGTCGTCCTCGTCGTCCGGGTTCTGTTCGTCCTCCCAGGCGTGGATCCGGTCCGCCAGTTCCTCGGGGAGTTCGTGCGGGGCCGGGTACTCGGTGACCGTCTCGGGGTGGAGGAGGCACGGCTCGGGCAGGTAGTCGTCGTTGCCGATCACCGACGGCTCCGGGCGTGCGGGGAGCGGGTCGGTGACGTCGGCGGAGGCCCGCCAGTACAGCTGGGCGGCAGGGAGGTAGTCCTCGTCGTGGTCGAAGGGGCACCAGAGGACTTGCAGCAGGTCGGTGCCGGCCGGGCGGGGCAACGTGGGGATGTCGGCGGCGTAGAGCTGGACCACGGGGATGAGCGGGACCGGGCCGTCCTGCGGTGTCCGCGTCGCCGCGACGGCACGGTCGACGATCACGCGCTCCTCGGGGGTGAGGAAGTCGGCGCCCTCGACGCGAGGCCGGGTCCAGCCGTCGGCGAGGATGCGCCGCCGCTGCCTTACGTCGCCGGGGGCCAGACCGCTGTGCGTGGGCGCGTCGTGGTCGGGGCAGGTGGGCCACGGCTCGTCGGCGGGCCACAGCAGGGGACCGCCGATCGAACTGTCCTTGACCGTAGGGGTACTTGGACGCGGATGCAGCCGCACGGCGGTGCGGGCCAGGGGCGCGAGCTCGGGGAACAGAGCGGTGATGTCCAGGGGCCGCGGGGGAGTGGTACGAGACATGGGGTGAGGCTACGGGCCCAACGGGACCTGCGATCAAGGGGCATGGGGTGCATCCCGGTCGAGCGGGGCCGGTGGCGCACTCCCTGAGGAAGAGGGGTCGCGCACGGTGCCCTGCCGCGAGGCGGCCACTGTGTCGAATCGGTGTTCCCTGTAAGTTCGCTTGTGCGTATGGGTGTTGCCGAACTGGGCGTGACGGGGGTTGCGGCATGGCGGGGAATCGGCCGGGTGACTGGCATGTGCTGGATCTGGAGGCGGATCCGACGCCGGGGGATCCGGACCGGGTGCGGAAGCTGTCGAAGGACCTGCATGATTTCGCGGATGACGTGTCGGACGCGTTGCGTCTGATCAAGGGGATGGCGGGCGAGGACGCCGTCCTGCGGTGGGCGGGGAAGTCGGCGAAGGCGTTCCAGGGCGAGTTCTCGGGTGTGCCGAAGCAGCTGACGAAGCTGAAGAAGTCGTACGAGATGGCGGGTGACGCGCTCGCGGAGTACTGGCCGAAGCTGGAGCGCGCGCAGGCGCTGGCGGACAAGGCCCTCGCCAAGGGGCGGGAGGCGCAGGCCGATCTCACCTCCGCCAAGTCCCGTCTGTCGTCGGCGGATTCGTGGGTGACGCGGGCCGGCAAGGAAGCGGACAAGTACAAGGACGATCCGACCGGCAGCAAGGACGCGGAGAAGCCGGACGAGGCGAAGGTGCGGGCGGCGACGCGGGACGCTCAGCACGCCAGGTCGGCGCAGACCTCGGCCCGGTCGGATGTGTCGGATGCGAACAGTGCGCTGGACGCGGCGAAGAAGATGGCCGCGGACGCCCGCAAGATGCGGGAGGAGGCGGCGCGGGACGCGAAGTCGAAGATCGACGAGGCGTCCGACGCCGGTGTTCGCAACCGGAAGTGGTGGGAGGAGGTCGGGGACTGGTTCACCGACAACTGGGACACCATCGTCGCGGTCTGCAAGGTCGTCGTGGCCGTCGTCGGCATCATCGCGATGATCATCGGGGGGCCGATCCTTGGCGTGATCGTGCTGATCGCCGCGCTGGTCGTCCTCGCCGACACGCTCAACAAGTACGCGAAGGGCCAGGCGTCCCTGTGGGATGTGGGCTTCGCGGCGCTGGACTGCATACCCGGCATGAAGGGGATCACCACCCTCGGCGGGCTCGCCAAGGGCCTCAAGGGCGGCCTGGAGGCGATGAAGGGCCTCAGGGTCGGGCTCAAGGGGATGGGCCTGGCGGCTCGGGGGCTGGGCAAGAACGGCGCCCAGTACATGAAGGATCTCTTCAAGGGGCTGCGCTCGGGGGCGGGCGACGAAGCCAAGGCAGGCAAGAACATGGAGGGGCGCTGCAAGGGCGGCGACCCCATCGACATGATCACCGGTGAGATGCTGATGTCCCACACGGACGTCCGTCTCCCGGGCCTGCTGCCCTTGGTGATCGAACGCCACCACACTTCGAGCTTCCGCTCCGGACACTGGTTCGGACCGGCGTGGATGTCGACCTTCGACGAGCGCCTGGAACTCGACGCCGAGGGAGCCGTCTGCGCGAGCGCGGACGGCATGCTCCAGGTCTACCCTGTGCCCGAGCCCGGCAGTCCGGTATTGCCGAGTCGTGGCCCTAGGCGCCCGCTGACCTGGGACGGAACTCCTGACGGCACCGTAACGATCAGCGACCCGTTCACGGGACTGGTCCGACACTACGGACCCGCGTCAGGGCCGGACTCCCCCGACGCAGGCAGCGGAACTGCTGTCGTGCTCCCGCTTTGTGCCGTCACCGACCCCAACGGTCAGCGCATCGACTTCAGGCGGACCGCCGAGGGTGTGCCCGTCGCGGTCCAGCATTCCGGCGGCTACCGGCTCGCCGTCGACACCGCGGACGGCCGGATCACAGCTCTGCGGCTCCTGGGGGACACCGGCGACGTGACCGGCTCGCACTCCGGCACGGTCCTGCGCACCTACCTCTACGAGGACGCCGAGCGGCATCTCACCGCGGTAGCCGATTCCATCGGTCGCCCCTACCGGCTGACGTACGACGAACTCGGCCGCATCACATCCTGGACCGACCGGAACGATCGCTGGTACCGCTACGCGTACGAAGGCGCCACCGACCGCGTGGTGCGCGGCACCGGGCAGGACGGCGCAATGTCCGCGCAGTTCGCCTACGACGAGGCATGGCGTGTCACCACGATGACCGACAGCCTCGGCCACCGCACCGAGTACCACTACGACGAACACCTCCACCTCACTCGTGTCGTCGACCCGCTGGGCTTTGCCGTGCACACCGAGTACGACGCGTACGGGCAATTGCTCTCCCGCACCGACGAGCTGGGCAACACCACACGCCTTACCCTCGACGATCACGGTCAGCCGGTGCGCCTGGACCGGCCGGACGGCACCAGCGTCCAGGTGGCGTACGACGGCCTCCTGCCGGTCGCCGTCACGGAAGCCGACGGGGCTCGCCGGCAGTACACGTACGACGACCGGGGCAACCTGCTCACCACTATCGACCCGCTGGGTGCGGTGAGTTCGTACACCTACGACGAACAAGGGCGCCGGACCACGGAGACCGATGCGCTGGGCAACGTGTTCCGGTTCGACAGCGACGGGGCCGGGCTTCCGGTGGGGGTCGTCGATCCGCGTGGCAGTGTCGTCACCGTGCGCAGGGACGCGTACGGCCGTGTGGTGCGCATCGACGACCCGGTCGGAGGGACCGTCCGCCAGGGCTGGGACTCCGAGGGCCTGCTGCTGTGGCGCGAGCGCGCCGACGGCGGCAGGGAGACCTGGTCCTACGACGGGGAGAGCAACCTCACCGAGCACTGTGACGCGGGCGGTTCCACCACCGCATTCGAGTACGGGGCGTTCAACAAGCCCACGGTCAGGACGGATCCGGACGGCACGCGCTACCTCTTCACCCACGACACCGAGATGCGGCTCACCGCCGTGACCAATCCGCTCGGCGACGAGTGGAGTTACCGCTACGACGCGGCGGGCTGCCTCGTCGCCGAGACCGACTTCGACCGCCGCACGCTCACCTACGTCTGCGACTCGACCGGCCGCCAGGTCGAGCGGGCGAACGGCAGCGGCCAGACCGTGAGGATGACCCGTAACGCCGAGGGGCGCGTGGTGGAGTCGCGCACGGGCGACGGCGCGGTCACGTTCCTGCGCTACGACGTGGCGGGACGCCTGGTGGGGGCCTCGAACCCCGACAGCACCGTCGCCTACGGCTACGACGCGGTGGGCAGGATCGTCACCGAGACCGTCGACGGTCGGACCGTCACGAGCGTGTACGACCCGCTGGGGCGACGGGTGCGGCGTACCACGCCCTCCGGCGCGACTTCGCAGTGGGCCTACGATTCCACGGGCCTGCCCACCTCTCTCGTTACCGCGGGCGGCGAGCTGACCTTCACACACGACGCCGCCGGCCGGGAAACCGCACGCGGTCTGGGCGCCGCCGCCACCCTGACGCAGTCCTGGGACGCGGGCCACCGGCTCGTCGAGCAGATCATCCGGTCGGGGACTGCCGACGACGGCGGAACCGGTGCCGCGCACGTGCGCCAGTCCCGCTCGTACGCCTACCACGCGGACGGTCACCTGACGGGGTTCGCCGATCGGCTCGGCGGCAGCCGCAGGTTCGACCTCGACCGTGCAGGTCGCGTCACACGGGTGTCGGCCGAGACGTGGACCGAGTCCTACGCCTATGACGACCTCGGCAATCTCACCGCCGCCAGTCATCCGGCCCCCGGCGGGAAGGATGCTCAGGGCCCGGTGCGGCACTCCGGGACGACGGTCGACTCGGCGGGCCGTACGGCGTACGAGCACGATGCTCAAGGGCGCGTGACCCGCGTCATTCGACGGACGTTGTCCGGCCTGCGCAGGATCTGGACGTACACCTGGGACGCCGAGGACCGGCTCACCGAGGCGGCGACGCCCACCAGTGGTGTCTGGCGGTACCACTACGACGCGCTTGGCCGGCGTACCTCCAAGCTCCGTGTGGCAGAGGACGGTTCGATCGTCGAAGAGATCCTCTTCACCTGGGACGGCACCAACCTCGCGGAGCAGCGGACGCTCCGTGACGGCGTGGTGGAGACCGACACGTGGGACTGGGAGCCGGGCACCCACCGGGCGGCCGCCCAGTTGCGGAACCGGTGGCGGCCCGAGGACCAGGACGACGTCGACAGGCAGTTCTACGCGATCGTCACCGACCTGGTCGGCACGCCCAAGGAACTCGTCGGCGAGGACGGCATGATCGCCTGGCGGGCCGCCACCAGCCTGTGGGGAAGGCCGCTGGCCGGCGACGGCGGAGGGCTGTGCCCACTTGCCTTTCCCGGCCAGTACCGCGACTCGGAAACCGGCCTGCACTACAACCTGTCCCGCTACTACGACCCGGACACCGCGAGCTACCTCTCACCCGACCCGCTCGGTTTGGACCCGGCCCCCAACCATCACGCGTACGTCGGCAACCCCTTCCGATGGAGCGACCCGCTCGGCCTCGAGGACGACGAGCCGGTCCGCATCTACGACGACTCGACGTACGACAAGCATGGTTCGGGCAGCAGTTCGTCGGCCAAGGGCGAGATCGGTCGTGCGCCCTCGGACGGCCAGGCCGCGCTGGACCGGTCCATCCAGTTGGGCGACCCGAACAACCCGGCCGAATTCCGGCGCCTCGGTGTGGACCACGTGAACAACGAGATCGTGGTCCTCGATCGGCACGAGTACCGTACGGACAAGGACGGCAAGATCATCAAGGAGATCTACCACGGCCACGTGCAGGCCCGGTACCCGTCGAAGAGCGTCGGGGAGAACGACCTCACCAGGCTCGTGAAGTCCAAGATGATCAATAACAAGAAGAAGCAGAAGGTGCTCCCGCCCCCGTGCAACGGCTGACGGGCGAAAGAAGGAAGACTGTTCATGGCGGCCGAATGGGACTGGGAAACCGGCGAAGGTGTGTCGCATGTCGACGACCCCGCAGAGGTGGACGCCGCCTTCGCACGGGGTGAGTGGCCGCTCGGTTCGGCGGTGATCGGGTTGGCCTTCAACTGCGCACTGGACGAAGCGTCGCCCCGGATCGTCAGAGCGATGCAATTGACGGACCCGAATCAACGGGCGTTGGCCTTCACCGCGGCGGGCGCGGCGGCCAGGCTCAACGGCGAACTGACCGCAGAGCTGTACGCAGCGCTCCAGGCCGAGGGCCGGGGCGCCTTCGCCGAGCACGCCATCAGGGACACCTTGACCTTCGTGCCGTTCCGGAAGCTGCCGTTGTGGTTCAAGTGGCAGATGGTGCGGACAACCGTGGTGGACAAGCTGGCGTACTGGCGGATGCTGTTTGTCGACGCGATCGAAGCCGCCTGGCTCGCCCTGCGTCGACGGCGCTGAAGGAAAGGGGGAGTCGCTCGTGTGCCGACGCGCCCGAACCGGCGGGAGCGAGGGGAGCGGCCGAAATCCATGAGACGGCGTACGACGGAGGAAACGGGCGCCACGGGCCATGACGCGCCGATTTCCGAGACGGTACTCGGCTACGACGTGGTCGCACCGTTGTGGACGATTCTGGAGCTGGGTGCGGTGGCGGAAGCGGGAGTCCGGGCCTTGCGGGACGCCCGACTCGGAGGCTTCGTGACGGCTCGCCGGAATGACATAGATCGGTCGAAGGAACCCCCTCGTCCGAGGGGGACTTGATGGACCGAGTGGATGCCCTCGTCCTCGGGCGGGGGTACATCGGTGTGGGTCGGGCCGCGGAACTGGCGGCGACGATCACCGAGTTGCGCACCCACGTGCTCGACTGGCTGCGTGTGGCGCGTGACGCCCAGGACTGGCGCAGGTTCGAACGGCTCGCGGCGATCGCGGTCCACTTGCATCCCGAGGGCCTCGGGCCGGTCCTGTCGTCGGTCGTGGCGCTGAACCCTTCAGGTGCGAGCACGGAAGATCTGATCGACATGCTGGGCGAGCTCCGCGCTCCCGAGGCCGTGGAGCCGATCAGCGGGCTCGTGCGGGAACGAAAGGATTCAGACGGTCCTTTTTTCCCGCTCTGCGTGAAGGGAATTCAGTCACTTGCCGAGATCGGGACTGCCGAGGCACTCGCATTTCTGCGGGATATCGCCATCAGCGGGCCGGGCGAATGGCCGAACCCCTTGCGGTGGCATGCGGCGGAGGAACTGGGCATCGAGGACGAACTCGGCTTCGACGAGGACGAGATGCTGGGTGGCGCGTCGTAGCCGTTGACGAATCCAGAGGCGCCTGCCGAGCGGCGCGGGCCGGCGGCCCCGCTCGGAGTGGGTTCGCGTTCGCCGCGGCATCGTGACCGATCTCGTCGGAACTCCCACTGAACTCGTCGATGAGCACGGGGAACTGGCGTGGAAGGCGCGAGCGACGGCATGGGGGGCGTTGCTTGAGGGTCGTAGTTCCGCTGGTGTGTACTGCCCTCTGGCCTTTCCGGGCCAGTACCGAGACCTTGAAACGGCCCTTCATTACAACTACCAGCGGCACTATGATCCGGAGATTGAGACCCGTTCGGGCTTTCGCCGGCTTGTGAGAACGCCGCGCGCGATGCCGCCCGACGGCGGGCCGACCAAGAGCAGGCGCGGCCGGGGGCCAATAAGGACACCAGGCCCACAAGTGCCGCCGGGCTTTCCGTTCCGGGGCATGACGCACCGTTCAGCGGTGCCAGTATCAAGGGCGGCGGCGACCACAATCTGCATCCGGACGTGCGGGCTGCCTACGACCGGGTTCCGTTGGAACAGCGCCCGGCGGGGATTACGGCGGTGACTTAGAAATGGGCCAGGAGAAAAATTCGCGGTGGTCCGCGGAGACGGAGCGCGTTTTGAGGGGGGCCGGATGGCATCCAGGCCGATCGGTACCCACCGGCGAGTGGGAAAGCACGCTCCGTGAGCGCGGCGGCTTCGAGATGCACGAGAGAGCTCGGAGGTTCCTTGCCGAGTTCGGTGGGCTGGAGAGCAACGAGCGAGGACCTGGGAAAACCATGGCCCGCATGGGGTTCAGGCTCGACCCGACTGTGGCCGAGTGGGACGACGAAGTCTTTGACGTACTCAGCGAAGAGGCCGGCGCCGATCTCTACCCGATCGGGGAATCCGACCGTCGCAACAGCTACCTGGGCATCGCTCCGAACGGTGCGGTCTACATCGGCATGGACAATGTCACGCTCCTGGCGGAAACCGCGGATCGAGCGCTGGAGAAACTGGTCGAAGGTATCCGCTAGGCAGGGGCCCACTCCGGCGCGGCGGGGCAGGAAGAGGGAACCGTGCGACGTGTTCCGGTCCGCGCCGAATATGAGGTCCGTGTGGGCGGAGTTGTCGGCAGAGGTCATGGAGGTCGTCGCTCGGTGCGACGCGGAGCGTCTCGAGGTGGAGCGGTCCCGGGTCGCGCCGGAGCTGCGGGAGAGGATCACGACCCCCGTCTATTCGGTCGCGGATCGGTTCGCGTCCTGGGAGCGTGTGGTGCGCCGGATGGAGCCCGGCTGGTCGTTCGACGACTTCTATTCCATCAGCGCCTACGAGAACGACCTCGACTCCCGTGACTCGCTTGAGCAGTTGATGCTGGGGCTGCCCGCGGAGGCCCGGGAGGGTGCGCCGGCACAGCTGCTGGCGCAGTTGGACGAGCGGTTCGCGGCCGCGAGCGTCCCGGATCCGGAGCGATCTTTGCGCGCCTGGGTGCGTCCGACGAAGGCGAGTCCCGAGGTGGACCTCGCACAGTGGTGGAAGCGCAGGCCACTGAGTGAGCCGTGGGATTGATTCATTGGCGGGTCGGAGGATTGCTGTGAGCGCCGGCCCAGAGGGAGGAGCGAAGGATCGGTATGACGTCCGGCCATGACTGGGACTCCGGTGAGGGTCTGATACGTATCGACGACCCTGCCGAGGTGGACGACGCGTTCGAGCGTGGGGCGGATCATCTCGGCACGGCGGTGATCGGGTTGGCCTTCAACTGTTCGCTGGCGGAGGCGGCGCCGAGGATCGTCCTGGCGACCCGGCTGCCGGACCTTCGTCAGCGGGCGTACGCCTTTACGGCGGCGGCCCATGTGGCCCGATTCCATGGGGAGTTGACGCCGGAGTTGTACGCGGTGCTGCGTGCCGAGGGCTCCGAGGGCACCTCCGGTGACGCCATCGACGACACGCTGTCCTTCGTGCCGTTCCGGGATCTGCCGCCGTGGCTGAAGCGGCGGAAGGTGCTCAGAATCGTGTGGAGCAGGGTGGAGGTCTGTCGGCTGCGGTCCGGGGATGCCGTCGGGTGCGCATGGCGGGCCCTGCGTGGGCGCCGGCCCTGAGCGGAAGCCCATGCGCGGGCGGGTGCCCGCACTCGGGTCGTGGCTCTCGGCGGGGGATGGGCAACGAGCGCGGCCGGGGGAGTCCGGGAGGGACAGCGGGCCCGCTCGGGGAGTGGCGGCAGGCCCCCTCCGGAAGTGAGGCGGCGGGTCCGGCCCGGGAAGGCACTGCGGCCCCCGGTGGGGCGGTGGTGCGAGGACGCCGGATCGGGGGGCGGGGCTTCGGTGGGACTCGACCCGGGATCTTGGTCGTGCCGGGGTTTGACCTTCGTCACCTTGGGGGTACGATCTCCGGCTCGATTGGCCAGCCCCCCGTCCTGTATGGCAGACTAACGGGGTTGCTCGGTCGAGTGCCGATGCTGCGCGCCTCCCGTCGGGAGGACTGGAAGCGAGTCCCACAGTACTCGTCGCCCAATCTGTCGTGAGGCAGCGCTGGGGCGGACGTACGGGAATCTTCCGGGAAGTGTCAGCGGGGTGCAGACCAGGCACCCGGTGGGTGTTCTCGCCCCCGGTCCTGCGGTTGCTTTCGGGCGGAGCCGCGTCCCTGGTAGGGAAATCCGTGACGGATATCCCTGTCGCCAGGAGCGCGACACACCCGACCGCGTGGGTCGGAGGTAAGGACGCGAACCCCCGGGTTCCGGAGCGTTTCACTAGACAAAGGACTACTGAGTAGCCATGGCGGGACAGAAGATCCGCATCCGGCTCAAGGCCTACGACCACGAGGTCATCGATTCCTCGGCGAAGAAGATCGTCGAGACGGTGACGCGCACTGGTGCGTCGGTCGCGGGCCCGGTGCCGCTGCCCACTGAGAAGAACGTGTACTGCGTCATCAAGTCGCCGCACAAGTACAAGGACTCTCGCGAGCACTTCGAGATGCGCACGCACAAGCGCCTCATCGACATCCTCGACCCCACGCCCAAGACCGTTGACTCCCTGATGCGACTCGACCTCCCGGCCGGTGTCGACATCGAGATCAAGCTCTAGGGATCGGTGATCTGAGAATGGCTAAGCAGATCAAGGGCATCCTCGGCGAGAAGCTCGGCATGACGCAGGTGTGGGACGAGAACAACCGTGTTGTTCCCGTCACCGTCGTCAAGGCCGGCCCGAACGTCGTGACCCAGGTCCGTACGAACGACGTCGACGGCTACGAGTCCGTCCAGATCGCGTTCGGCGAGATCGACCCGCGCAAGGTGAACAAGCCCCTCAAGGGCCACTTCGCGAAGGCCGATGTCACTCCCCGCCGCCACCTTGTCGAGATCCGTACCGCTGACGCCAGCGAGTACACCCTCGGCCAGGAGATCACCGCTGAGGTGTTCGAGGCCGGCATCAAGGTGGACGTGACCGGCAAGAGCAAGGGCAAGGGCTTCGCCGGTGTCATGAAGCGTCACAACTTCAAGGGCCTCGGCGCCGGACACGGTGTCCAGCGCAAGCACCGCTCCCCCGGCTCCATCGGTGGCTGTGCCACCCCGGGCCGTGTGTTCAAGGGCGTCCGCATGGCGGGCCGCATGGGCAACGAGCGGGTCACCACCCAGAACCTGACCGTTCACGCCGTTGACGCGGAGAAGGGCCTGCTCCTCATCAAGGGAGCGATCCCCGGTCCGAACGGCGGCCTCGTCCTGGTCCGTACCGCGGCCAAGGGGGCCTGAGGACATGAGCACCATTGACATTCTGTCGCCCTCCGGCGACACCGCCGGGACCGTTGAGCTCCCGGCGGAGATCTTCGATGTAGAGAAGATCAGCATCCCGCTGCTTCACCAGGTTGTCGTCGCGCAGCTGGCCGCGGCCCGTCAGGGCACGCACAAGGTCAAGCGTCGTGGCGAGGTCCGTGGTGGTGGCCGCAAGCCTTACCGCCAGAAGGGCACCGGCCGCGCCCGTCAGGGTTCGACCCGCGCGCCGCAGTTCGCCGGCGGTGGCGTCGTCCACGGCCCCACGCCGCGTGACTACTCGCAGCGGACCCCGAAGAAGATGAAGGCCGCGGCCCTGCGCCACGCCCTCACCGACCGGGCCCGCAACGCTCGCATCCACGTCATCACCGGCGTGATCGAGGGCGAGACCCCCTCCACCAAGGCCGCGAAGAGCTTCCTCGGCAAGGTCAGCGAGCGCAAGAACGTGCTCCTGGTCATCGAGCGCTCCGACGAGGCCGCGCTGCTCTCCGCGCGCAACCTGCCCCAGGTCCACATCCTGGAGCCGGGCCAGCTGAACACGTACGACGTTCTCGTCTCGGACGACGTGGTCTTCACCCAGGCCGCTTTCGAGTCCTTCGTGTCTGGCCCCCAGGCCGCTGACACCGAAGGGAGCGAAGCCTGATGGCTACGCGTCACCCGAGCATCGCCTCGAAGGCCGCCAAGGCCAAGAAGGTCGCGCGCATCGCCAAGGCGAAGCGCCACGAGGCCGAAGGCAAGAACACCGTCGAGACCCCGCTGAGCAAGAGCTTCACGGATCCCCGTGACGTCCTCCTCAAGCCGGTCGTCTCGGAGAAGAGCTACGCGCTCCTCGACGAGGGCAAGTACACCTTCGTCGTGGACCCGCGGGCCAACAAGACCCAGATCAAGCAGGCCGTCCAGGCGGTCTTCTCGGTCAAGGTCACCGGGGTCAACACGATCAACCGTCAGGGCAAGCGCAAGCGCACCAAGACGGGCTTCGGCAAGCGTGCCGACAGCAAGCGCGCGATCGTGACCCTCGCTGAGGGCGACCGTATCGACATCTTCGGCCAGGCCTCCTAACGGAGTGCCCTGGTCCGAATATCGGACGAGGACTGAGAAATGGGAATCCGCAAGTACAAGCCGACTACGCCGGGCCGTCGTGGCTCCAGCGTCGCCGACTTCGTCGAGGTCACGCGGTCCACGCCGGAGAAGTCGCTGGTTCGCCCCCTGCACAGCAAGGGCGGCCGTAACAATTCCGGTCGTGTGACCGTTCGCCACCAGGGTGGCGGACACAAGCGCGCCTACCGAGTGATCGACTTCCGTCGTCACGACAAGGACGGCGTGCCGGCGAAGGTCGCGCACATCGAGTACGACCCCAACCGCACCGCGCGCATCGCGCTGCTGCACTACGCGGACGGCGAGAAGCGCTACATCCTCGCCCCCCGCAACCTGTCGCAGGGTGACCGCGTCGAGAACGGTCCCGGGGCCGACATCAAGCCGGGTAACAACCTGGCGCTCCGCAACATCCCGGTCGGTACCACGATCCACGCGATCGAGATCCGTCCCGGTGGCGGCGCCAAGTTCGCCCGCTCCGCCGGTGCCTCGGTGCAGCTGCTCGCGAAGGAGGGCACCATGGCCCACCTCCGCATGCCCTCCGGTGAGATCCGTCTGGTCGACCAGCGCTGCCGCGCCACGGTCGGCGAGGTCGGCAACGCCGAGCAGAGCAACATCAACTGGGGTAAGGCCGGCCGTAAGCGCTGGCTGGGCGTTCGCCCGTCCGTCCGCGGTGTGGCGATGAACCCGGTCGACCACCCGCACGGTGGTGGTGAGGGCAAGACCTCCGGTGGTCGCCACCCGGTCTCCCCGTGGGGTCAGAAGGAGGGTCGTACTCGTTCGCCGAAGAAGGCATCGAACAAGTACATCGTCCGCCGCCGCAAGACGAACAAGAAGCGCTAGGAGCGGGTTTAGATGCCGCGTAGTCTCAAGAAGGGACCCTTCGTCGACGGACACCTCGTAAAGAAGGTGGACGTACAGAACGAAGCCGGTACCAAGAACGTCATCAAGACCTGGTCCCGTCGCTCGATGATCATCCCGGCCATGCTCGGCCACACGATCGCGGTGCACAACGGCAAGACCCACATCCCGGTGTTTGTCACCGAGTCGATGGTCGGCCACAAGCTCGGCGAGTTCTCGCCGACGCGCACCTTCCGGGGTCACGTCAAGGACGACCGGAAGTCGAAGCGCCGCTAACGCGGGGTGGAATCGACCATGACAGACACTGGAAGGACAACCATGGAAGCCAGGGCCCAGGCGCGGTACATCCGCGTTACGCCCATGAAGGCCCGCCGAGTGGTGGACCTTATCCGTGGCATGGATGCCACGGAGGCTCAGGCGGTCCTGCGTTTCGCCCCGCAGGCCGCGAGCGTGCCCGTCGGCAAGGTGCTTGACAGCGCCATCGCCAACGCCGCACACAACTACGACCACACCGACGCCGGCAGCCTCGTCATCTCCGAGGCCTACGTCGACGAGGGTCCGACCCTGAAGCGGTTCCGTCCGCGTGCCCAGGGCCGTGCCTACCGGATCCGCAAGCGGACCAGCCACATCACCGTGGTCGTCAGCAGCAAGGAAGGAACCCGGTAATGGGCCAGAAGGTTAACCCGCATGGGTTCCGGCTCGGCATCACCACGGACTTCAAGTCCCGCTGGTACGCCGACAAGCTGTACAAGGACTACGTCAAGGAAGACGTCGCCATCCGTCGGATGATGACGTCCGGCATGGAGCGCGCCGGCATCTCGAAGGTTGAGATCGAGCGCACCCGTGACCGCGTGCGGGTGGACATCCACACCGCGCGTCCCGGCATCGTCATCGGCCGCCGTGGCGCCGAGGCCGACCGCATCCGCGGCGACCTCGAGAAGCTCACGGGCAAGCAGGTCCAGCTGAACATTCTCGAGGTCAAGAGCCCCGAGACCGATGCTCAGCTCGTCGCCCAGGCCGTTGCCGAGCAGCTCTCCTCCCGCGTCTCCTTCCGTCGCGCCATGCGTAAGAGCATGCAGGGCACGATGAAGGCCGGCGCCAAGGGCATCAAGATCCAGTGCGGTGGCCGTCTCGGCGGCGCCGAGATGTCCCGCTCGGAGTTCTACCGCGAGGGCCGTGTGCCCCTGCACACGCTCCGCGCGAACGTCGACTACGGCTTCTTCGAGGCCAAGACGACCTTCGGCCGTATCGGTGTGAAGGTCTGGATCTACAAGGGCGACGTCAAGAACATCGCCGAGGTCCGCGCCGAGAACGCCGCTGCCCGTGCGGGTAACCGCCCGGCCCGTGGTGGCGGCGCGAGCGACCGCCCGGCCCGTGGTGGTGGCCGTGGTGGCGAGCGTGGCGGCCGCGGCCGCAAGCCGCAGCAGCAGTCCGCGCCGGCTGCCGAGGCCCCCAAGGCCGAGGCTCCCGCCGCCGCTGCCGCTCCGGCTGAGAGCACCGGAACGGAGGCCTGACCGACATGCTGATCCCCCGTAGGGTCAAGCACCGCAAGCAGCACCACCCGAAGCGCCGTGGTCAGGCCAAGGGCGGTACGCAGGTTTCGTTCGGCGAGTACGGCATTCAGGCCCTCACGCCGGCGTACGTGACGAACCGCCAGATCGAGGCCGCTCGTATCGCGATGACCCGCCACATCAAGCGTGGCGGCAAGGTCTGGATCAACATCTACCCGGACCGCCCGCTCACGAAGAAGCCTGCCGAGACCCGCATGGGTTCCGGTAAGGGTTCCCCCGAGTGGTGGATCGCGAACGTGCACCCGGGCCGGGTCATGTTCGAACTGTCCTACCCCAACGAGAAGATCGCCCGTGAGGCCCTCACTCGCGCAGCCCACAAGCTGCCGATGAAGTGCCGGATCGTCAAGCGCGAGGCAGGTGAAGCGTGATGTCGGCCGGTACCAAGGCGTCCGAGCTGCGCGAACTGGGTGACGAGGAGCTTCTCGCGAAGCTCCGCGAAGCCAAGGAAGAGCTGTTCAACCTCCGTTTCCAGGCGGCGACCGGTCAGCTCGAGAACCACGGTCGGCTCAAGGCCGTCCGTAAGGACATCGCGCGGATCTACACCCTGATGCGTGAGCGCGAGCTGGGCATCGAGACGGTGGAGAGCGCCTGATGAGCGAGAGCAACGTGACTGAGCAGAAGACCGAGCGTGGCTTCCGCAAGACCCGTGAGGGTCTGGTCGTCAGCGACAAGATGGACAAGACCGTCGTCGTCGCTGTCGAGGACCGCGTGAAGCACGCGCTGTACGGCAAGGTCATCCGCCGTACCAGCAAGCTCAAGGCCCACGACGAGCAGAACGCCGCCGGCGTCGGCGACCGCGTCCTCCTGATGGAGACCCGGCCGCTGTCCTCGACGAAGCGCTGGCGCATCGTCGAGATCCTCGAGAAGGCCAAGTAAGTACCTCAGGCCCTGGAAAAAATTTCTAGGGGCCCCTGAGGTTGGTTCCGCCAGGCTCGGGGCGGGGTCGTGCTGAACGACCCCGCCCCGGGAACCGGCAGACAAACAGGAGATAGACGTGATCCAGCAGGAGTCGCGACTGCGTGTCGCCGACAACACTGGTGCGAAGGAAATCCTTTGCATCCGTGTGCTCGGTGGCTCCGGTCGCCGCTACGCGGGCATCGGTGACGTGATCGTCGCCACCGTCAAGGACGCGATCCCCGGCGGCAACGTGAAGAAGGGTGACGTCGTCAAGGCTGTCATCGTTCGCACCGTCAAGGAGCGCCGCCGTCCGGACGGCTCGTACATCCGCTTCGACGAGAACGCCGCCGTCATTCTGAAGAACGACGGCGACCCTCGTGGCACCCGTATCTTCGGCCCCGTCGGCCGTGAGCTGCGCGAGAAGAAGTTCATGAAGATCATCTCGCTCGCGCCGGAGGTGCTGTAAGCATGAAGATCAAGAAGGGCGACCTGGTTCAGGTCATCACCGGTAAGGACAAGGGCAAGCAGGGCAAGGTCATTGCCGCTTACCCGCGCGACGAGCGCGTCCTGGTCGAGGGTGTCAACCGGGTCAAGAAGCACACGAAGGCCGGCCCGACCGCCAAGGGCTCGCAGGCCGGTGGCATCGTCACGACCGAGGCGCCCGTCCACGTCTCCAACGTCCAGCTGGTCGTTGAGAAGGACGGCAACAAGGTTGTCACGCGCGTCGGTTACCGCTTCGACGACGAGGGCAACAAGATCCGCGTTGCCAAGCGGACGGGTGAGGACATCTGATGGCGACCACCACCATTCCGCGTCTCAAGACGAAGTACCGCGAGGAGATCGCGGCGAAGCTGCAGGAAGAGTTCTCCTACGAGAACGTCATGCAGACGCCGGGCCTCGTCAAGATCGTGGTCAACATGGGTGTCGGCGACGCCGCCCGTGACTCGAAGCTCATGGACGGTGCCGTCCGTGACCTGACCACGATCACCGGTCAGAAGCCGGCCGTCACCAAGGCCCGCAAGTCCATCGCGCAGTTCAAGCTGCGTGAGGGTCAGCCGATCGGTGCCCACGTCACGCTCCGTGGCGACCGCATGTGGGAGTTCCTGGACCGCACCCTGTCGCTCGCGCTCCCGCGCATCCGCGACTTCCGTGGTCTGTCCCCCAAGCAGTTCGACGGCCGTGGCAACTACACCTTCGGTCTCACGGAGCAGGTCATGTTCCACGAGATCGACCAGGACAAGATCGACCGTACCCGGGGCATGGACATCACCGTGGTGACCACGGCGACCAACGACGCTGAGGGCCGTGCCCTTCTCCGTCACCTCGGCTTCCCCTTCAAGGAGGCGTAAGCGAGATGGCGAAGAAGGCTCTGATTGCCAAGGCTGCTCGTAAGCCCAAGTTCGGTGTGCGTGGCTACACGCGCTGCCAGCGCTGCGGTCGTCCGCACTCCGTGTACCGCAAGTTCGGCCTGTGCCGCATCTGCCTTCGTGAGATGGCTCACCGTGGCGAGCTGCCGGGCGTGACCAAGAGTTCCTGGTAGTCCCTGTAATTCAGGGATCCAGGACTCTCGGTAAGTAAAGGGTTCTGTCAGGTGCCCACCTCTCCATGGCTTAGGCTAGGAGGGTTGGGCGCCTGACGCCCAGACGACTTACTACGCCGTAGGTCCCCGCACCGCACCCGTCCCGCCACTGAGTGGGGAGAGGGATGGCGCATACAGGAAACCCCGGCGAGAGAGGCCGAAGGCCAATTCATGACCATGACTGATCCCATCGCAGACATGCTTACCCGTCTGCGTAACGCGAACTCGGCGTACCACGACGATGTCGCGATGCCGCACAGCAAGATCAAGTCTCACATCGCGGAGATCCTCCAGCAGGAGGGCTTCATCACGGGCTGGAAGGTCGAGGACGCCGAGGTCGGCAAGAAGCTCGTCCTCGAGCTGAAGTTCGGCCCGAACCGTGAGCGCTCCATCGCGGGCATCAAGCGGATCTCGAAGCCGGGTCTGCGTGTGTACGCGAAGTCCACCTCCCTGCCCAGGGTGCTCGGTGGCCTCGGCGTGGCGATCATCTCCACGTCACACGGTCTCCTCACCGACAAGCAGGCCGGCAAGAAGGGCGTAGGCGGAGAAGTCCTCGCCTACGTCTGGTAGAAGGGAACGGAGGAAACAGCTATGTCGCGTATTGGCAAGCTCCCCATCACGGTTCCCGCCGGCGTGGACGTCACCATCGACGGCCGTACGGTCCAGGTGAAGGGTCCCAAGGGCTCCCTCTCCCACACCGTCGCGGCGCCGATCGAGGTCGCCAAGGGCGAGGACGGCATTCTCAATGTCACCCGCCCGAACGACGAGCGTCAGAACAAGGCCCTCCACGGCCTGTCCCGCACGCTGGTGGCGAACATGATCACCGGCGTGACCACGGGTTACGTGAAGAAGCTCGAAATCAGCGGTGTCGGTTACCGCGTCCTGGCGAAGGGCTCCAACCTGGAGTTCTCGCTCGGCTACAGCCACTCGATCACGGTCGAGGCGCCCGAGGGCATCTCGTTCAAGGTCGAGAACCCGACGCACTTCTCGGTCGAGGGAATCGACAAGCAGAAGGTCGGCGAGGTTGCGGCCAACATCCGCAAGCTGCGCAAGCCCGACCCGTACAAGGCCAAGGGCGTCAAGTACGAGGGCGAAGTCGTCCGGCGCAAGGTCGGAAAGGCGGGTAAGTAAGCCATGGCATACGGTGTCAAGATTGCTAAGGGCGACGCTTACAAGCGTGCTGCCATCAAGCGTCGTCACATCCGGATCCGTAAGCACATCTCGGGTACGGCTGAGCGTCCGCGCCTGGTCGTGACGCGCTCCAACCGTCACATCGTGGCCCAGGTCATCGACGACGTTAAGGGTCACACCCTCGCGTCGGCGTCGACCCTGGACACCACGATCCGCGGTGGCGAGGCCGACAAGTCGGCTCAGGCGAAGTCGGTCGGCGCCCTGGTCGCCGAGCGCGCCAAGGCCGCCGGTGTCGAGGCTGTCGTATTCGACCGTGGTGGTAACCAGTACGCCGGGCGCATCGCCGCCCTGGCGGACGCCGCCCGCGAAGCCGGACTCAAGTTCTGAGTCGCCCGTCGCGCTAGCGACTTCATTGTCGCTGCGTAGCTAGCGGAAAAAGAGAGAGGTAATCCAATGGCTGGACCCCAGCGCCGTGGAAGCGGTGCCGGTGGCGGCGAGCGGCGGGACCGGAAGGGCCGTGACGGCGGCGCTGCTGCCGAGAAGACCGCGTACGTTGAGCGCGTTGTCGCGATCAACCGCGTCGCCAAGGTAGTGAAGGGTGGTCGTCGCTTCAGCTTTACCGCGCTTGTCGTGGTAGGCGATGGTGACGGCACCGTCGGTGTCGGTTACGGCAAGGCCAAGGAGGTGCCGGCCGCGATCGCCAAGGGTGTTGAAGAGGCCAAGAAGCACTTCTTCAAGGTCCCCCGTATCCAGGGCACCATCCCGCACCCGATCACGGGCGAGAAGGCCGCGGGCGTCGTCCTGCTCAAGCCTGCTTCCCCCGGTACCGGCGTTATCGCCGGTGGCCCGGTGCGAGCCGTCCTGGAGTGCGCCGGCGTTCACGACATCCTGTCGAAGTCGCTCGGTTCTTCCAACGCGATCAACATCGTGCACGCGACCGTGGCGGCCCTCAAGGGCCTGCAGCGTCCCGAGGAGATCGCGGCTCGCCGTGGTCTGCCCCTCGAGGACGTCGCCCCCGCGGCTCTCCTTCGTGCACGTGCCGGGGCGGGTGCGTAATGGCTCGCCTCAAGGTCACGCAGACGAAGTCGTACATCGGCAGCAAGCAGAACCACCGTGACACCCTGCGTTCCCTTGGTCTCAAGGGCATCAACACGCAGGTCGTCAAGGAGGACCGCCCCGAGTTCCGCGGAATGGTTCACACCGTCCGCCACCTCGTGACGGTCGAGGAGGTCGACTGATCATGGCGGAAAACAACCCGCTCAAGATCCACAACCTCCGTCCCGCCCCGGGCGCCAAGACCGCCAAGACCCGTGTTGGTCGTGGTGAGGCGTCGAAGGGTAAGACGGCTGGTCGTGGTACCAAGGGCACGAAGGCCCGCTACCAGGTTCCGGAGCGCTTCGAGGGTGGCCAGATGCCCCTCCACATGCGTCTTCCGAAGCTGAAGGGCTTCCGTAACCCGTTCAAGACCGAGTTCCAGGTCGTGAACCTCGACAAGCTGGGCGCGCTGTACCCGGAGGGTGGCGAGGTCACCGTCGAGGGTCTCGTCGCCAAGGGTGCCGTTCGCAAGAACAGCCTCGTCAAGGTCCTCGGCCAGGGCGAGATCTCCGTGGCGCTGCAGGTGACGGTCGACGCCGTCTCCGGCTCCGCCAAGGAGAAGATCACCGCCGCCGGCGGTACCGTCACCGAACTCGTCTGATTTCAGCAGGCGTTTCGATGACCTGAACGATCCCAACCGGGGATGCCCACAAAAGGGGCATCCCCGGTTGGTCGTTCCTAGGGGGGCAGTGTCGCCGGTAAGGTGGCCTGCACTGTTAATTTTCGTCCGCTGTGCCTCAAGGGAACTCCGGACGAGTTTTGACTGTTGGTTAGCTGTCAGTCATCCGTCGAACCTCAAGACCGTCACCCTCTGACGCTGTAGCGCGGGGGTCGCAGGAGGCACCGTGCTCACCGCGTTCGCCCGGGCGTTCAGGACGCCCGACCTGCGCAAGAAGCTGCTCTTCACGCTCGGCATCATCGTGGTCTACCGCGTCGGTACCCACGTTCCGATCCCCGGCGTGGACTACAAGAACGTCCAGACGTGTATGGACGTGGCCGACTCGAACCGTGGGCTGTTCAGCCTGATCAACATGTTCAGTGGCGGCGCGCTGCTGCAGATCACGATCTTCGCGCTCGGCATCATGCCGTACATCACGGCGAGCATCATTCTCCAGCTGCTCACCGTGGTGATCCCGCGACTGGAGGCCCTCAAGAAGGAGGGTTCGGCCGGTACGGCGAAGATCACGCAGTACACCCGCTATCTGACGGTCGCGCTCGCCATCCTGCAGGGCACGGGCCTGGTGGCCACCGCGCGCAGCGGTGCGCTGTTCTCCGGCTGCCCCGTGGCCAACCAGATCGTCCCGGACCAGTCGATCTTCACCACGATCACGATGGTCGTCACGATGACCGCCGGTACCTGTGTCGTCATGTGGCTCGGTGAGCTGATCACCGACCGCGGCATCGGCAACGGCATGTCGATCCTGATGTTCATCTCGATCGCGGCGACCTTCCCGAGCGCTCTGTGGACCGTCAAGGTCCAGGGCAAGCTGGCCGATGGCTGGATCGAGTTCGGCACGGTCATCGCGGTGGGTCTGTGCATGGTCGGCCTGGTGGTCTTCGTCGAGCAGGCGCAGCGCCGCATCCCGGTCCAGTACGCGAAGCGCATGATCGGCCGCCGTTCCTACGGCGGTACCTCGACCTACATTCCGCTGAAGGTCAACCAGGCAGGTGTGATTCCTGTCATCTTCGCGTCGTCGCTGCTCTACATTCCGAGCCTGGTCGCCCAGTTCTCGAAGAGCAACTCCGGGTGGAAAACATGGGTCACACAGAACCTGACCAAGGGTGATCACCCGATTTACATCACCATGTACTTCCTTCTGATCGTGTTCTTCGCGTTCTTCTACGTGGCGATCTCGTTCAACCCCGAGGAAGTCGCCGACAACATGAAGAAGTATGGTGGCTTCATCCCGGGCATCCGGGCTGGCCGGCCGACCGCTGAGTACCTCAGCTACGTACTCAACCGGATCACCTGGCCGGGTTCGCTGTATCTGGGGCTGATCGCTCTCGTGCCGACGGTGGCGTTGGTTGGTTTCGGGGCAAACCAGAACTTCCCGTTCGGTGGCACCAGCATCCTCATCATCGTGGGTGTGGGTCTTGAGACGGTGAAGCAGATCGAGAGTCAGCTTCAGCAGCGCAATTACGAAGGGTTCCTCCGCTGATGCGAATCGTCCTCGTCGGGCCGCCCGGTGCCGGGAAGGGAACGCAGGCCGCGTTCCTCGCCAACAATCTGGCGATCCCGCACATCTCAACGGGCGACCTGTTCCGCGCCAACATCTCTCAGCAGACGGAGCTCGGCAAGCTGGCGAAGTCCTACATGGACAAGGGCGAACTGGTACCGGACGAGGTCACCATCGCCATGGCCAAGGACCGCATGGAGCAGCCCGACGCGGAGAACGGCTTCCTGCTCGACGGCTTCCCGCGCAACGTCTCGCAGGCCGAGGCGCTGGACGAGATGCTGAGCACCGAGGGCATGAAGCTGGACGCGGTGCTGGACCTGGAGGTCCCCGAGGACGAGGTGGTCCGCCGTATCGCGGGCCGACGCATCTGCCGCAACGACTCGGCGCACGTGTTCCACGTGTCGTACAAGGCGCCGAAGCAGGAAGGCGTCTGTGACGTCTGCGGCGGCGAGCTGTACCAGCGCGACGACGACTCCGAGGACACCGTCCGTACGCGGCTGGAGGTCTACCACACGCAGACCGAGCCGATCATCGACTACTACCGGTCGCAGAGCCTGGTCGTCACGATCCCGGCGCTCGGCAAGGTCGAAGAGGTCACGGCGCGTGCGATGGGGGCCCTGGCCCGCGAGGACGCCTAGTCCCTGCGGTCCGTTCCGTGACGCACGCGTGTCGCGGGGGAGCGTGAAGCAGTACGTCGCATCGGCCGCGGCACCCTCACCGGGTGCCGCGGCCGACGTGCGAGGCGGACAGGGTGAAGGTCCTGTGCGCGGCGGGGTCCCAGGACCCCCGGGCGGGGTGGGGCGAGTCCCCCGTATCGTTGGAGTAGTCCGTCTTCCGGTCCAGAAAGGCCGCAGCCACCATGGTGCAGATCAAGACCCCCGAGCAGATCGCCAAGATGCGTGAGGCGGGGCTGGTCGTCGCGGCGATCCATGCGGCCACGCGGGAAGCGGCGGTGCCCGGCGCGACCACCCGGGACCTGGACGAGGTCGCGCGCAAGGTGCTGGAGGAGCACGGCGCCAAGTCGAACTTCCTCGGGTACGGCGGCTTCCCCGCGACGATCTGCACCTCGGCCAACGAGGTCGTCGTCCACGGCATCCCGGACGACAAGACCGTCCTGAAGGACGGCGACATCATCTCCATCGACGCCGGCGCGATCGTGGACGGCTGGCACGGCGACGCCGCGTTCACCGCGTTCGTGGGCTCCGGACACGCCCCGGAGCTGATCGAGCTCTCCCGGGTGACCGAGGAGTCGATGTGGGCGGGCATCGCGGCCATGAAGGTGGGCAACCGCCTGGTCGACATCTCCCGCGCCATCGAGACCTACATCCGCCGTCAGCCGAAGCCGGGCGGCGGCAAGTACGGGATCATCGAGGACTTCGGCGGCCACGGCATCGGCACCGAGATGCACATGGACCCGCACCTGCTGAACTACGTCGAGCGGAAGCGGGGGAAGGGGCCGAAGCTGGTTCCCGGGTTCTGCCTCGCCATCGAGCCGATGGTGTCGCTCGGCACACCGCGGACCGAGACGCTCGAGGACGACTGGACCGTGATCACCACGGACGGGACCTGGTCCTCGCACTGGGAGCACTCCGTGGCGCTGACCGAGGACGGGCCGCTGGTTCTCACGGCGCCCGACTGCGGCAGGGCGAAGCTCGCCGAGTACGGGGTCACGGCGGCGCCCGACCCCCTCGCGGGCTGAAGCGCCCGGCCCCCTCGCGGGCTGAGGCCTCCCGTCCGCGGGGAGCCCGCTGGCTCCCTTCGCCGGCCGTGCCATCGGCCAGCCCCGCCCTTCGCGCATACCGCGTCGATGGGTGGGGCATCGTCATGAGTGGCGGGGAGGACCGAGCTGATTCGTCTTTCCGGGAGCCCTGACGTAGACTGACTCGTCGGCTCTCGTGCACCCGCATGTCTGCATGCGCTCGCGCGAAGTCGATCAAGGTAGTCGATTCGAAGGGCAAAGCGTGGCCAAGAAGCAAGGTGCCATCGAGATCGAGGGCACTGTCGTCGAGTCTCTCCCGAACGCCATGTTCAAGGTAGAGCTCCAGAACGGCCACCAGGTCCTGGCGCACATCAGCGGCAAGATGCGCATGCACTACATCCGCATCCTCCCTGACGACCGGGTCGTGGTGGAGTTGTCTCCGTACGACCTGACGCGCGGCCGGATCGTCTACCGCTACAAGTAGATCTTGCCTTGCTCCGTGTTCCCGTTCCGGGAGCGCGGGGGGTGGCACTGACCCGGAGAACCTCACCTAATGAAGGTCAAGCCGAGCGTCAAGAAGATCTGCGACAAGTGCAGGGTGATCCGCCGTCACGGTCGGGTCATGGTCATCTGCGAAAACCCGCGCCACAAGCAGCGCCAGGGCTGACGCACGACCGCACCTTCTGCACCCCGCAGATACTTCGCGCGACGCAGCAGTACATGTTCATACGCAGGATCCAGGGCTGAGTCTCATCAGGCCTGACACCCCCGGTCGGAGGCCGGGGACCCGGTTCGTACCGAATGCTCGGTCCATTGGATCAGAGGACGACGGCGGGCGGGATCCGGTTCTGCGGAAGACCTCCGAACGACAACTGGAGCCATTGAATGGCACGCGTTTCCGGTGTTGACATCCCGCGCGAAAAGCGTGTGGAGGTCGCCCTCACCTACGTGTTCGGCATCGGCCGGACCCTTTCCCAGCTGACGCTGGCCGAGACTGGCGTGAACCCCAACACGCGCGTTCGTGACCTCTCCGAGGAGGAGCTGGTCAAGATCCGCGAGTACGTGGACGCCAACATCAAGACCGAGGGTGACCTCCGTCGCGAGATCCAGGGCGACATTCGCCGCAAGATCGAGATCGGCTGCTACCAGGGCATCCGCCACCGTCGTGGCCTGCCCGTGCACGGTCAGCGCACCAGCACGAACGCTCGTACCCGCAAGGGCCCGCGTCGCGCGATCGCCGGCAAGAAGAAGCCGGGCAAGAAGTAGTCCTCAGCGGACAACGCTTCATCAGCGGTCTTCGCTGTAGGACCGACCACCTCCCCGTAGGAGAAATAGATGCCCCCCAAGGGTCGTCAGGGCGCTGCCAAGAAGGTGCGCCGCAAGGAAAAGAAGAACGTCGCTCACGGGCACGCTCACATCAAGAGCACGTTCAACAACACGATCGTCTCGATCACGGACCCCTCGGGCAACGTGATCTCCTGGGCCTCCGCCGGCCACGTCGGCTTCAAGGGCTCGCGCAAGTCCACCCCCTTCGCCGCGCAGATGGCCGCCGAGTCGGCCGCCCGTCGCGCGCAGGAGCACGGCATGCGCAAGGTTGACGTCTTCGTGAAGGGCCCGGGCTCCGGTCGCGAGACCGCGATCCGCTCCCTCCAGGCCACTGGCCTCGAGGTCGGCTCCATCCAGGACGTCACCCCCACCCCGCACAACGGTTGCCGTCCGCCGAAGCGCCGCCGCGTCTGACGCACGGCCGCTCGGCCGTCGATCCTGACGGCCCTGTGCTTGGTTCGAGGTTTCCGGGCGGTACGGCTCCATAAAAGGGCCGTATCGCCCGTACCCTTGCTGTACCCGTCTCTTCGGAGACGCGGTTTTGTCGGGCGTCAAATAGCGGGCGTCCACGAATGAAGGACTGATCACCACATGCTGATCGCTCAGCGCCCCTCGTTGACCGAAGAGGTCGTCGACGAATTCCGCTCCCGGTTCGTGATCGAGCCGCTGGAGCCGGGCTTCGGCTACACCCTCGGCAACTCCCTGCGCCGCACCCTCCTCTCGTCGATCCCCGGCGCTGCTGTCACCAGCATCCGCATCGACGGTGTCCTGCACGAGTTCACCACCGTGCCGGGCGTCAAGGAGGACGTCACCGACCTGATCCTCAACATCAAGCAGCTGGTCGTCTCCTCGGAGCACGACGAGCCGGTCGTGATGTACCTGCGCAAGCAGGGCCCGGGTCTGGTCACCGCCGCCGACATCGCGCCCCCGGCCGGTGTCGAGGTCCACAACCCCGACCTCGTCCTCGCCACGCTCAACGGCAAGGGCAAGCTGGAGATGGAGCTGACCGTCGAGCGCGGTCGCGGCTACGTCTCCGCCGTTCAGAACAAGCAGGTCGGTCAGGAGATCGGGCGCATCCCGGTCGACTCGATCTACTCGCCGGTGCTGAAGGTCACGTACAAGGTCGAGGCGACCCGTGTCGAGCAGCGCACCGACTTCGACAAGCTGATCGTCGACGTCGAGACCAAGCAGGCCATGCGTCCCCGTGACGCCATGGCGTCGGCCGGTAAGACCCTGGTCGAGCTGTTCGGTCTGGCCCGCGAGCTCAACATCGACGCCGAGGGCATCGACATGGGCCCGTCCCCCACGGACGCCGCCCTCGCCGCTGATCTCGCCCTGCCGATCGAGGAGCTCGAGCTCACCGTTCGGTCGTACAACTGCCTCAAGCGTGAGGGCATCCACTCCGTGGGTGAGCTCGTCGCCCGCTCCGAGGCCGACCTCCTGGACATCCGCAACTTCGGTGCGAAGTCCATCGACGAGGTCAAGGCGAAGCTGGCCGGCATGGGCCTGGCCCTCAAGGACAGCCCGCCCGGATTCGACCCGACCGCCGCCGCCGACGCCTTCGGCGCCGACGACGACGCGGACGCGGGTTTCGTGGAGACCGAGCAGTACTGAGCCAGTACTGGGACGGCTTCCGTCCTCCGGGGTCCTTCGGGACCTCGGATCTTCGACGGGCAATCGCCCGCTCGGACACTGTCCCCGGTACCTGATACGGCCGGGGCAGACACCTAGGAGAAACCATGCCGAAGCCCGCCAAGGGTGCCCGTCTGGGCGGCAGTGCCGCGCACGAGAAGCTGCTCCTCGCGAACCTCGCGAAGTCGCTCTTCGAGCACGGCCGCATCACCACCACCGAGGCCAAGGCCCGTCGCCTGCGTCCCTACGCGGAGCGTCTGGTCACCAAGGCGAAGAAGGGTGACCTTCACAACCGCCGGCAGGTGCTCTCGGTGATCACGGACAAGAGCATCGTGCACACGCTCTTCACCGAGATCGGCCCGCGCTACGAGAACCGCCCGGGTGGCTACACCCGTATCACCAAGATCGGTAACCGTCGTGGCGACAACGCGCCCATGGCTGTCATCGAGCTGGTGGAGGCCCTGACCGTGGCCCAGCAGGCCACCGGTGAGGCCGAGGCCGCGACCAAGCGTTCCGCCAAGGACGCCGAGGCTCCGGCCAAGGTCGAGGACACCAAGGTCGAGGACGCCGCCGAGGCTCCCGCCGAGGAGTCGAAGGACGCCTGAGGCACTGCCTTGCTGTGAGCGGGTCCGTCCCTTTCGGGGCGGGCCCGCTTTCGCGTTCCCGGGGAAGAGCCCGGGCTTGAGAGGATCTAGGTGTGAGTGACGAAGCGGAGCCCGGGTTCGTCCGGGTGCGGTTGGACCTGTCGTACGACGGGACCGGGTTCTCCGGGTGGGCCAAGCAGGCCGGCGGACGCAGGACCGTGCAGGGCGAGATCGAGGACGCCCTGCGGACGGTGACCCGGACGAAGGACACCACGTACGAGCTGACCGTGGCCGGGCGGACCGACGCCGGGGTGCACGCGCGTGGCCAGGTGGCCCACGTCGACCTGCCCGCGGAACTGTGGGCCGAGCACCGGGAGAAGCTGCTCAAGCGGCTCGCCGGGCGGCTGGCGAAGGATGTACGGGTGTGGTCGCTGACCGAGGCGCCCGCCGGCTTCAACGCGCGGTTCTCGGCGGTCTGGCGGCGCTACGCCTATCGCGTGACCGACGAACCCGGCGGTGTCGACCCGCTGCTGCGCAGTCATGTCCTGTGGCACGACTGGCCGTTGGACGTCGACGCCATGAACCAGGCGGCCGAACGGCTGCTGGGGGAGCACGACTTCGCCGCCTACTGCAAGAAGCGCGAGGGTGCGACGACCATCCGCACCCTCCAGCAACTGAGCCTGGTGCGAGGCGAGGACGGCGTCGTCACCGCCACCGTGCGGGCCGACGCCTTCTGCCACAACATGGTGCGGTCCCTGATCGGGGCCCTGCTGTTCGTGGGGGACGGGCACCGCGGGCCCGACTGGCCGGGCAAGGTGCTCGCCGCCGGCGTACGGGACTCGGCCGTTCATGTCGTGCGGCCGCACGGGCTGACGCTCGAGGAAGTCGGTTATCCCGCCGACGAGTTGCTGGCCGCGCGGAACAAGGAGGCCCGGAACAAGCGGATGTTGCCGGGAGCGGGCGGATGCGAGACCTGCTGACACCCGGGCGCCTGTGCGGATCCGCTGACGGCCCGTCCTGCTGAGTGGGCGTCAACTGCCTCGTACGGGGCGGTGCGGCGGCCGGTGTTCGTCGGCCGCCGCCCGCAACCGCTACTGGTTGGCCGCGGCCGAAGCCTGGGCCTGTCCCCGCCGGCCGATCTGGCGGAACGCGAACTCCGCGAGATCGTCGCCGGTCGTGAACACCGCGGTGTCCTTCGTCGTCACGTCCTTGCCGTCGGTGAAGCCGGAGAGCGTGAAGTAGGCGTAACGCCCGTAGGCGTTGGTGGTCGACCGGCAGACGGCCGCGTCGCAGAACGCCTTGATGCCGTTGCCCGGGAGCGAGGCGATGATGCTCTTCTTGTCCGCGTCGGCCTTGGCCTTGCCGGCCTGGGCCTCGGTGTCGAAGACCGCGATGCCGACCGTCACCGCCACCCCGTCCTTGACGTAGGTGACCCGCATGAAGCGGGTGCAGCCGTCCTTCTTCAGAACCTGCGGCAGTGTGCCCTTCACGGCCGAGGCACAGTCCTTCGTGTCGGCCGTCGGCCCCTTGCGGTACACACGGTTGCCCATGGTGAGCTGCGTACCGGGGAAGAGGATGTCCGGGCTCAGCGGCGCGGTGTCCTTCTGCGCGCTGGCTATGAACTGCTTCGGATCCAGCGGCGGCGGAGCCGAGGTCGGCTCGAAGGACGGCGCCGGTGTCGTGGCGCCGGGGATGTCCGAGCTGGCGGGAAGTTGGGACGGCTGGTTCGTGGCCTGATTGTTCCCGTTCCCGTTCGCGTTGGCGACGGCCATGGCCACGGCAGCGCCGACCGCGACGGTGGCCAGCGCCCCGCCCACGATGAACAGCACTTTGCGGCGCTTGTTGCGCGTTTCGGAAGCCTCCGCCATGGCGGCCCAGTCGGGATTCCCACCGGAACGCTGGTTGTTCCACTGAGGCGTCTGCTGAGAACCCGGCTTCCAGGGGTCCCACGGGGGCTGCCCCTGCCCACCCTGCCCATAACTCATGCGCCGCATCTTAGACGGGGGTTGGGGGGTGCCGGTCAGCTCCACCGGGCACTTGAGCCCCTAGCGTGATCTGAATGCGCAAGGGCAAAAGTGACATCTCCGGGTGGTTGGTGCGTAGGGCCTCCTGGCACGCGTGGGCGGTCACGGGCGCGGTGCTGTGCGCGCATGCCGCGGGCGTCGCGCTCCGCACCTCGGACGGGGGGATGGACAACGCGATCGTCGTCCGGGCGGCGCGGACCTGGCTGGAGGGCGGTTCGCCCTACGCCGACCGGCACTTTCTCTATCTCCCGAGCGCGGTGCTCGCGGCCGTGCCGCAGACGCTGCTCCCGGCGTACGCGCTCCGCGTGCTGGTCCCCCTGACGGTGACCGCGCTGCTGGTGACGGGCTGGGCCTGCGCGCTGAGCGTCCACGGGGTCCCCTGGCGCAGCCGCCTCGCGGTGCTCGGCCCGGCCTGGCTCGCGCTGGGCTTCGCGCCCTTCGGCCACCTGGTCTCGCTCGGCAACTGGACCGTGACCGCCGCGGCGGCGCTGCCGCTCGCCCTGCTGCTGGCCGGGCGGGACCGGTGGGGGTGGGCCGGAGTGGTCATCGGCGCGGCGCTCGCCCTGAAGCCGCTGCTCGTGCCCGTGGCGCTCCTCTTCCTTTTCGCGCGCCGGTGGCGGGCACTGGCCGCGATGTTCCTCGTGCCCGCCCTGGCGTCCGGCGGGGCGGCGCTGCTGATGCCCGATCCTGCGGCGTTCGTCACACGGACGCTGCCGTTCCTGCTGCACGGCCACGACGGCTTCGTACGCCTCTACGAGGCCTCTCCGGCGGCCGTGCTCCCGCGTCTCGGGGTGCCGTCCCCGGTGGCGGTCCCGCTGGCCTGCGCGGCGGCCTGTGCCGGGGTGCTGGCCGCGTACCGCCGCTGGTCGCGCGGTGTTCCCGGGCCGCTGCGGCTCGCCGAGCCCGCGGTGCTGCTGATGCTCTCGGCGTTCCTGGTGTCCCGGCCGTCCTACGACCACTATCTGCTCGTCGTGGTGCCGCTGCTGCTCGCGGGGCTGCCGTATCCCGGTGCGGCGGCCCGTGAGCCCTGGTTCTGGCTGGCGCTGGTGCCGCAGGTGCCCGGCGGTGACTGGCCCTGGCTGGAAGCGGTGACCCGGCGTTCCTTCCGTGACTGCTTTACCCTGTGTGTGATGACTGCATCGGTGGCGCTCCCGCGTCGCCGTCACCTGCCGCTCGCCGGCCCGGACCACTTCGTCGCCCAGCGGCGCGGACGACGGGCCACGAGGGTGTGAGGACCCGCGTTTTGACCCTTCAGGGCCGCCACGGGTAAGCTTGCAGTTCGTTATGTGTATTGGCTTGCTCATTCTCACGTGAGGGGCCCTTACACCGGTCCACCGGGGCTGATGACCAGCGACCAGCACGCGGTATGCGTCACCGCAGTGCGGTCAGGGCTGTCGTGATCGTCCGTGGTGGCCATGTCAGGACCCACTCACTGAAGAAGCGAAGGCTACGACCGTGCGTACGTACAGCCCCAAGCCCGGCGACATCACTCGCCAGTGGTACGTCATCGACGCCCAGGATGTCGTCCTGGGTCGTCTGGCGACCACTGCCGCGAACATTCTGCGCGGCAAGCACAAGCCGATCTACGCGCCCCACGTCGACGCTGGTGACTTCGTCATCATCATCAACGCCGACAAGGTGCACCTCTCCGGCAACAAGAAGACCCAGAAGCTGGCGTACCGCCACTCCGGTTACCCGGGTGGTCTGCGCTCCGTCCGCTACGACGAGCTGCTGGCGAAGAACCCCGAGAAGGCCGTCGAGAAGGCCATCAGGGGCATGGTTCCCAAGAACACCCTGGGCCGTCAGGTGCTCTCGAAGCTGAAGGTCTACGCGGGCGAGAACCACCCGCACGCTGCGCAGCAGCCGGTCCCGTTCGAGATCACCCAGGTCGCGCAGTAGTTCCGGCCACCCCCTAAGACATAAAGAAATCTGAGGAGAATCGTGGCCGAGACCACCGTTGAGCAGCCGGTCGAAGAGACTGAGCTCGTCGACATCGAGAGCTACACCACCGAGTCCGAGGTGCCCGTCGAGGGCGAGTACACCTCGGAGTCGCTCGAAGGCCGCTTCGGCGACCCGCAGCCGGCCGCCGGCCTGGGCCGTCGCAAGAACGCCATCGCCCGCGTCCGGATCGTTCCGGGCACCGGCAAGTGGAAGATCAACGGTCGCACCCTTGAGGACTACTTCCCCAACAAGGTGCACCAGCAGGAAGTCAACGAGCCCTTCAAGGTGCTCGAGCTCGACAACCGCTACGACGTTGTCGCCCGCATCTCGGGTGGCGGCGTCTCGGGTCAGGCCGGTGCCCTGCGCCTCGGCGTGGCCCGTGCGCTGAACGAGGCCGACGTGGACAACAACCGCGGCGCCCTCAAGAAGGCCGGCTTCCTCAAGCGCGACGACCGTGCGGTCGAGCGCAAGAAGGCCGGTCTCAAGAAGGCCCGCAAGGCTCCGCAGTACAGCAAGCGTTAATCTTCGCTGCTTGCTACTGCGCGTAGTACGCGTAGCTCCGAACGCCCCGGCTGCACGCCACAGTGCCGCCGGGGCGTTCGTTTATCACAGTGGTTGGGCGTATAACGGCACAAGGTGCTCAAAGGCTCATGTGATCGGATGACTCCGTATCCTTCGGGGGACTTCCGTACTCTGCAGCTTTTCTCAGGAGGACAAGTGGGACGACTCTTCGGCACGGACGGCGTGCGCGGTGTCGCCAACGCGGATCTGACGGCCGAGCTCGCGCTCGGGCTTTCCGTGGCAGCGGCGCACGTACTCGCCGAGGCGGGCACGTTCGAAGGCCACCGGCCCGTGGCCGTGGTCGGGCGGGATCCGCGCGCGTCCGGGGAGTTCCTGGAGGCCGCGGTGGTCGCCGGCCTCGCCAGCGCCGGTGTGGACGTCCTGCGCGTCGGCGTGCTGCCCACCCCCGCGGTGGCGTACCTCACCGGGGTGCTCGGTGCCGACCTCGGCGTGATGCTCTCCGCGAGCCACAACGCCATGCCCGACAACGGCATCAAGTTCTTCGCCCGCGGCGGGCACAAGCTCGCCGACGAGCTGGAGGACCGGATCGAGGGCGTCTACGAGGAGCACCGCACCGGCGCTCCCTGGGACCGTCCCACCGGCTCGGGCGTCGGCCGGGTCAACTCCTACGACCTGGGCTTCGACCAGTACGTCGCCCACCTCATCGCTGTCCTCCCGAACCGCCTCGACGGCATGAAGGTCGTCCTTGACGAGGCGCACGGCGCGGCCGCCCGGGTCTCGCCCGAGGCCTTCACCCGGGCCGGTGCCGAGATCATCACCATCGGCGCGGAGCCCGACGGGCTCAACATCAACGACGGCTGCGGCTCCACCCACCTGGAGCTCCTCAAGGCCGCCGTCGTCGAACACGGCGCCGACCTCGGCATCGCGCACGACGGTGACGCCGACCGCTGCCTCGCCGTGGACCACACGGGCGAGGAGATCGACGGCGACCAGATCCTGGCCGTACTCGCGCTGGCGATGCGGGAGCGTTCCGCACTGCGCTCCGACACCGTTGTCGCGACGGTCATGTCCAACCTCGGCTTCAAGCTCGCCATGGAGCGCGAAGGCCTCACCTTCATCCAGACCGCGGTCGGCGACCGCTACGTCCTGGAGGAGATGAAGCGGCACGGCTACGCGCTCGGCGGCGAGCAGTCCGGGCACGTCATCATCCTCGACCACGCCACCACCGGCGACGGCACGCTGACCGGCCTGCTGCTCGCCGCCCGGGTCGCCCAGACCGGCCGTACGCTCCGCGACCTGGCCTCGGTCATGGAGCGGCTGCCGCAGGTCCTCATCAACGTGCCCGACGTCGACCGGTCGCGGGTGAAGACCTCCGCCGAGCTGGCCGCCGCGGTGGCCGACGCCGAGAGCGAACTCGGCAGCACCGGCCGGGTACTGCTGCGTCCCTCCGGCACCGAGCCGCTCGTCCGCGTGATGGTCGAGGCCGCCGACATCGACCACGCCCGGTCGGTGGCCGCCCGCCTCGCCGACGTCGTGAAGTCGGCACTCGGCTAGACGGGACCTGAGCCTTTGAGCTCTTCGCCCGAGCCGTGAGGCCCGGCACCCAGGAGACTTTCCCGGGGTGCCGGGCCTCACGGCTGTGCGCGGGCTCCCGCGGGGTGTCCTTCGCCGACCGGGCGGTGGCCTCGCGCTACGCGGTGGCCCGCCGCGTCGCCCAGAACCACTTCTGGGCGAGCAGGGTGAGCGTGCCGGCGACCACGATGCCGAGCAGGTTGAACAGCAGCTGCTTGGTGGATCCCCAGGTCTGGCCCATGTCCCCGTAGCTCAGGGCCACCGCGGCGTTCGCGGCGGCCGGCACCGTCGTCACGGAGATCGCGACGCCGACCAGGGCCCCGGACTTCGCGGACGTCAGGGACAGCATGCCGGCGGTGCCCGCGAGCACGGCGACGACGAACGAGAACCAGTCCGGCGCGTACACGAACCCGGTGTTGGGGCGCGCCGCCTCCAGCTGCGCCTCGCTGAACAGGTTCACCCCGTCCATGAACAGGCTGAAGAGCACCGTCACCGCCATGGCGATCGCGAAACCGGCCAGCAGCGCGGTCGTGGACCGCAGGGCGAGACGTGTGCTCCGCTGCACGATCGCGGTGCAGACACCGGCCAGCGGGCCGAACTCCGGGCCCACGGCCATGGCGCCCACGATCAGGACCGCGTTGTCGAGCACCACACCACAGGCCGCGATCATCGTGGCGATGGTGATGAACGCGACGTAGGTGACCGACAGCGTCGACTCCTCGTGCGTGGCCTCCTCCAGGTGTTCCCACAGGACCGCGTCGACGCCCTCGCCCGGTGCCTCGGCCTCCGCCTGGTCGGCGCGCTTCGACAGGGACAGGTCGATGTCCTCGACCGCGATCGAACCCGCGTCGTCGATACCCAGTTCCCGCAGGCCGCCGATGAGCTCGTCGCCCGCCTCCCGGGCGACGTCGCACATGACCACGTCCCCGGACGGATTACGCGCGACGCCCGGCAGGACCACGACATGGGTGGTGCCGACCGTCCCCTCGATCAGACGCACCACGTCGTCGGTCTGTCCGGCAGGGGTGATCAGGCGCAGATGCAGCATGGCCGCAGCGTAGTGGTCAGAGTTTGCGCAGACTCAGGCGCTGCACCTTGTGGTCGGGTCCCTTGCGTACGACCAGGGTCGCCCGGCCCCGGGTGGGGGCAACGTTCTCCAGCAGATTGGGTTTGTTGATGGTGCGCCAGGTCGTGCGGGCGTAGTCGAGGGCCTCCTCCTCGGAGACCTGGGTGTACTTGCGGAAGTACGAGTCGGTCTTCTGGAAGGCGGTGGCGCGGAGCTTGCGGAAGCGGTTCAGGTACCAGCGCTCGATGTCCTCGGGGCGGGCGTCGACGTACACACTGAAGTCGAAGTAGTCCGCGAGGCCGACGCGGGTGCGGCCGTCCTTGCCGGGCAGGGCCGGCTGGAGCACGTTCAGGCCCTCGACGATGAGGATGTCGGGGCGGCGGACCGTGAGTCTGTCGCCGGGCACGATGTCGTAGATCAGATGCGAGTAGACGGGGGCCGTCACCTCGTCCTTGCCCGCCTTGATGTCGGCGACGAACCGGGTCAGGGCCCGGCGGTCGTACGACTCGGGGAAGCCCTTGCGGGACATCAGACCGCGCGCTTCGAGCTGCTCGGTGGGGAGCAGGAAGCCGTCCGTGGTGACCAGCTCGACACGGGGGTGCTCGGGCCAGCGGGAGAGCAGCGCCTGGAGCAGTCGGGCGACGGTGGACTTCCCCACGGCCACGGAACCGGCGACGCCGATGACGAACGGGGTGCCGGACTGGGACCCCTTCTCGCCGAGGAAGGTGTTCAGAGCGCCGCGGAGCCCGTCCGTGGCACCGACGTACAGGTTCAGCAGTCTGGACAGCGGCAGATAGATGTCCCGCACCTCGTCGAGGTCGATGACATCGCCCAGGCCGCGCAGCTTCTCGAGCTCCTCGGCGTTCAGCGTGAGCGGCGTCTTCTCGCGGAGAGCGCTCCACTCGGCACGGGTGAGGTCGACGTAGGGAGTCGCCTCCGGCCTGGACCGGTGGGCGCTCCGCGGCAACGGGGAGACCGGAGAGATCACAGTCCATTGTTAACGGAGTTTGAACGGGGTGGGGGGTGGGGTGCGTCACGTGGGCGCGGACCGCCCGCCGGTCAGGCGTGCCCCACCAGCCGCTCCAGCTCTCCGGTACCGCCCGCGGTGACGGCGTTCCCCTCCGATGCGGCCCTGGAGAGGAACGCCGTCTGTGCCGCTAGTGCGTAGAAGCCGCTCTTGTGATCGCGCACGAGCCTGATGTGGCAAGCGGTTTCTGCGACCTTCGCACTCCCGTCCGGGTAGGGATCTCGCCGAGGGGGTTTCTCGCCCCGAAGAAGCCGTCCCGGTCCAGGTGCGGATAAATTGACATTCCGTCAATGACGGGCGGGTGTCGACCAGTTGCGGAGTCACGTCGGCGTCACGATCGGATGTCGAGTGATCTTGGGGGCGGCC
This sequence comes from Streptomyces sp. NBC_00659, assembly GCF_036226925.1. NCBI lineage: Bacteria > Bacillati > Actinomycetota > Actinomycetes > Kitasatosporales > Streptomycetaceae > Streptomyces > Streptomyces sp. NBC_00659. The sequence goes on from NZ_CP109031.1 coordinate 5,730,964, forward strand.
GTCGAATGATCTTCCGGTTAGCGTGCTCAACGGATGTGCACGGTGTGCACACAGGAGACCGACAGAAAGGGCTTCCGCCTTGAGATCCGCCGCAGTCCGTCGTACCGCCCTCGCCGCCTCCGCGGCCGCCCTCGCCCTGTTCGCCACCGCGTGCGGCGGCGGCGACAAGGCCGACAAGGGTGGAAGCGGTGAGGACAAGGGTGGCGCGGCCGCGTCCTCCGCCCCGGCGGCCAAGGCGCTCACCGCCGCCGAGCTGGAGAAGGCCGCGCTCACGCAGGCGGACGTCAAGAGCGGCAAGGTCACCGAGAAGGTGTCGGCGGTGGAGGCCATCCCGCAGGACAAGGTGAAGACCGCCGACGCGGCCTGCGCCCCGCTCGCCTACCTCCAGACCGGCTCCTACGTGGGCAAGCCCTCCGCCACCGTGGCGCGCAAGTGGACGGGCGACCCGAAGAAGCCCGCCGCGGGCGCCACCGACGAGGAGAAGCTCTTCGCCGGTGTGGGCACCATGGCGGTGGTGACGCTCGCCTCCTACGAGGACGGCGGCGCCGAGCAGGCGATGAAGGACCTGAACACGGCCGCCGCGAAGTGCGCCGGCGGCTTCAGCTTCACGGCGGCGGGCGACACGACCAAGAACGTGAAGGTCGTCAAGACCGACGCGCCCAAGGGTGGCGACGAGGCGTTCGCCCTGACCGTCAGCCTCCAGCTGGAAGAGGGTGCCGAAGCGCCGGTCAAGGGGGTCGTCGTCCGCAAGGGGGCCACCCTCGCCTACTTCCCCGCCGTCGACATGGCTTCGGCTGTCACCGGCAAGGACTGGGACTTCCCCACGGAGATCGTCGACGCCCAGCTCACCAAGCTCGGCTGACCGTCCGGCGCGCGGCAGCCGGCGGTCCGGGTCCGCCGAGCCGTTCGTACCGCGGTGGGAATTTCCGATTCCGGGCACGCTGCGGCTCTTTTCGGCGGACGCCGGACCTTAGGCTGCCGGGCATGTGCGGAATCGTGGGATACGTGGGGGCGCAGTCGGCGCTCGATGTCGTGATGGCCGGACTGAAGCGGCTGGAGTACCGGGGATACGACTCGGCGGGTGCCGCCGTCCTGGCGGACGGGGGACTCGCCGTCGCGAAGAAGGCCGGGAAACTGGTCAACCTGGAGAAGGAGCTGGCCGGCAGGCCGCTGCCGGCCGGAACGACGGGAATCGGGCACACCCGCTGGGCCACCCACGGAGGCCCCACGGACGCCAACGCCCATCCGCACCTCGACAACGCGGGCCGGGTCGCCGTCGTCCACAACGGCATCATCGAGAACTTCGCCCTGCTCCGCGCCGAGCTGGCCGAGCGGGGGCACGACCTGGCCTCCGAGACGGACACCGAGGTGGTCGCGCATCTGCTCGCCGAGGAGTACTCCTCGTGCGCGGACCTGGCGGAGGCGATGCGGCTGGTGTGCCGGCGCCTGGAGGGCGCGTTCACGCTGGTGGCCGTGCACGCCGACGAGCCGGACGTGGTCGTCGGGGCACGGCGGAACTCGCCGCTGGTGGTCGGTGTCGGCGACGGCGAGGCCTTTCTCGCCTCGGACGTCGCCGCGTTCATCGCCCACACGCGCTCGGCGATCGAACTGGGACAGGACCAGGTGGTCGAACTGCGCCGCGACGGCGTGACCGTCACCGGGTTCGACGGCAGCCCCGCCCAGGTCCGCTCGTACCACGTCGACTGGGACGCGTCGGCGGCGGAGAAGGGCGGCTACGACTACTTCATGCTCAAGGAGATCGCCGAGCAGCCCAAGGCGGTCGCCGACACCCTGCTGGGACGGATCGACGCGGCCGGCTCGCTCTCGCTCGACGAGGTGCGCATCCCGGTCCAGGTGCTGCGGGAGGTCGACAAGGTCGTCATCGTCGCCTGCGGGACCGCCTTCCACGCCGGGCTGATCGCCAAGTACGCCATCGAGCACTGGACGCGCATCCCGTGCGAGGTGGAGCTGGCCAGCGAGTTCCGTTACCGGGACCCGATCCTGGACCGTCGTACGCTCGTCATCGCGATCTCGCAGTCCGGCGAGACCATGGACACGCTGATGGCGCTGCGGCACGCCCGTGACCAGGACGCCAGGGTGCTGGCGATCTGCAACACCAACGGCTCGACGATCCCGCGCGAGTCCGACGCGGTGCTGTACACGCACGCCGGCCCCGAGGTGGCCGTCGCCTCTACCAAGGCGTTCCTCACCCAGCTCGTGGCCTGCTACCTGGTGGCGCTGTACCTGGGCCAGGTGCGCGGCACCAAGTGGGGTGACGAGATCCAGGCCGTCGTCCGGGAGCTGTCGCGCATCTCCCGCGAGGTCGAGCGGGTCCTGGAGACCATGGAGCCGGTACGGGAGCTCGCGCGCTCCCTCGCCGACAAGAACACCGTGCTGTTCCTCGGCCGGCACGTGGGCTATCCGGTCGCGCTGGAAGGCGCCCTCAAGCTGAAGGAGCTGGCGTACATGCACGCCGAGGGCTTCGCGGCGGGGGAGCTCAAGCACGGCCCGATCGCGCTGATCGAGGAGGACATGCCGGTCGTGGTCGTGGCCCCGTCGCCGCGCGGCCGCTCGGTCCTGCACGACAAGATCGTCTCCAACATCCAGGAGATCCGGGCCCGGGGCGCCCGCACGATCGTCATCGCGGAGGAGGGCGACGAGGCGGTCGTCCCGTACGCCGACCACCTCATCCGCATCCCGGCCACCCCCACCCTGCTCCAGCCGCTGGTGTCGACGGTCCCGCTCCAGGTGTTCGCCTGCGAACTGGCGACGGCCCGGGGCAACGAGGTGGACCAGCCGCGCAACCTGGCGAAGTCCGTGACGGTGGAGTGAGCGCCGTCGCCGTGCGAGGCCCCGGAGCGGCCCCGCCCTCTAGGGTGCGGACCCTCTAGGGTGCGGACATGAGCATCATCGGGGTCGGTATCGACGTTGCCGAGATCGACCGGTTCCGGGCGTCGCTGGAGCGTACGCCCGGACTGGCCGAACGTCTCTTCGTGGAGAGCGAGTTGCTGCTGCCCAGCGGCGAACGGCGGGGCATCGCCTCGCTCGCGGCCCGCTTCGCGGCGAAGGAGGCGCTCGCCAAGGCGCTGGGCGCCCCGGCGGGGCTGCACTGGACGGACGCCGAGGTCTACGTGGAGGACAGCGGCCGGCCGAGGCTGCGCGTGAAGGGCACGGTGGCGGCCTGCGCGGCCGAACTGGGCGTGGCCTCCTGGCACGTGTCGCTCAGTCACGACGCCGGGGTGGCCTCGGCGGTGGTGGTGGCGGAGGGATAACCGGGCCGCCGCTTTCGGGCGGAGGGTACGGAGACCGCGGGCCCGCCGGAGGGCAGGGAGCCGCGGGACCGTCGCCTTCGGGCGCAGCGGTAAGGGACTTGCCGGGTCCGCTCCGGACGGGGATCAACGGGCCCCTACAGCGCCTGTTTGGCGCGGGCGGCCGTGCGGCGGACGGTGGCGGTTGCGGCAACGACGCCGGGACCCCGGACGAAGATCACGGGCCGCAGGGCGCCGCCGGGGTTCCGGACAGGGCTCGCAGGCCCGCACGGTGCCGGGGAGCGCGCACGGGACGTGCCGGTGCGGGAGACTCGGCGTCATGCGTACTGCGTACTGCGTGGAGACCGTGAGGGCCGCCGAGCGGGAGCTGATGGAACGGCTCCCCGAAGGGGCGTTGATGCAGCGGGCGGCCGCCGGGCTCGCCGCCGCCTGCGCGGACCTGATGGGCCGGGTGTACGCCCGCAGGGTGGTGCTGCTGGTGGGCAGCGGGGACAACGGCGGCGACGCCCTGTACGCGGGGGCGCGCCTCGCCCGGCGCGGGGCCGGTGTCACCGCGGTGCTGCTCGCCCCCGAGAGGACCCACCCGGGAGGACTGGCCGCGCTGCTGCGCGCCGGAGGGACCTCGGCCGCGCCCGGCGCCGCCGAACCGCTCCTGCGGCGGGCCGACCTCGTGGTCGACGGCATCGTCGGGATCGGCGGCAAGGGCGGGCTGCGGCCGGAGGCCGCGCGACTCGCCGAACTCGCGCGCGCCTCGCGGGCCGCCGTCGTCGCCGTCGACCTCCCGTCCGGTGTCGAGGCGGACACCGGGGAGGTGCTCGGCGCGGCCGTCCGCGCCGACCTCACCGTCACCTTCGGCACCCACAAGCCGGGGCTGCTCATCGACCCGGCGCGCGGGTACGCCGGTTCCGTACGCCTTGTCGACATCGGGCTCGACCTGCCGGACCCGGCCGACGTGGAGGCGCTCCAGCACGCCGATGTCGCGGCCCGGCTGCCCTTTCCGGGCGCGGAGAGCGACAAGTACCGGCGCGGTGTCGTCGGGATCGCCGCCGGGTCCGCCCGCTATCCCGGGGCGGCGGTCCTCGCCGTGGCCGGGGCGCTGCGCGGCGGCGCCGGGGCGGTGCGGTACGTCGGGCCGGCCGCGGACGCCGTCGTCACCCGCTTCCCCGAGGTACTGGTCTCCGCGGCGGGACCTTCGAAGGCGGGGCGGGTGCAGGCCTGGGTGGTGGGCCCCGGGGCCGGGGACGACGCCTCGGCGGTCGAGGAGGTGCTCGCCGCGGACGTGCCGGTGCTGGTGGACGCGGACGGGCTGCGGCTCGCCGACCGGGGGGCCGTGCGGGCCCGTACCGCGCCGACGCTGATGACCCCGCACGCCGGGGAGGCCGCCGCGCTGCTCGGGGTCGCCCGCGAGGCGGTGGAGGAGGCCCGGCTGGCCTCCGTACGGGAACTGGCGGGGCTGTACGGGGCGACGGTCCTCCTCAAGGGGGCGACGACCCTGGTCGCCGGCCCCACGGGCGGCGCGGTGCGGGTGAACGCCACCGGGACCGCTTGGCTGGCCACCGCGGGGAGCGGGGACGTGCTGTCGGGACTCGCGGGGTCGCTGCTGGCGTCGGGGCTCTCCGCGCTCGACGCGGGCAGCGTCGCCGCGTATCTGCACGGACTCGCCGGCCGCTTCGCGGCGGACGGCGCCCCCGCGGGTGCCCACGACGTGGCCGAGGCCCTGCCGGAGGCCTGGCGCGACATCCTCGACTGACCCCGTCCGGACCGGCGCCGCCCCCTCTGACCCCGCATCGCCCGGCGCCAGCTGGACCGACCCCGCCTCGACCGGCCCCGCCTCGACCGGCCCGGGGCGCCGGGGAGCGGGTGTCGCGGGCGTTGCACAGATCGGGGGACCTTGTGCGTGTGGCGCCCCCGGGGCGCGCGTGATGTTGCGTATGTCTGTTCGCGTGATGAGCAGACGAAGGGTGTGCCGGGGGATCGCGGTGCTGCTGACGGTGGTTGCGGCCGTGCCCGTGGGGGCGGTGGCGGCCACGTCCGCTCCGCTGCCGCCCGCCTCCGGGCGGGTGGGCGAGCCGGGGCCCGGTGCGGCGGGAGGACCGCGTCCGTCCTGGCCGGGCGACGCCCCGGACGGCCGGATGGCGTCGGCGGCCGCGGCGGCCATGGGCATGCCCGCCGCGGGGAGGGGCGTGCGGGACCTGCCCGGGGGCATGCGCGGGCCGGTCACGACTACGCCGGTCACGACTACGCCGGGCACGTCCGGGCCGCTCGGGTCCGGGTCGTCCGGGTCCGGGTCGTCCGGGTCCGGGCCGGTCACCTTCGCGCCGCTCGGGTCCGACCCGGCCGGGATCCGACCGCCCGGGTCGGCGCCGAGGGATCCCGCGTCGGCGGGGCCCGCGTCGGTCGGGTTCGCGCCCGTCGGGCCGGGCCCGGTCACGTCCGGGCCGGGCGCCTCCCCCTCGTCCGGCGCGGCGGGCGCCCGGCCCGCGGTGGCGTGCGGCGGGCGCGGGGGTCCGTACCAGCGGCAGGCCGAGCGGTGGCTGGGGCTGAGGGTGGACGGGAAGCAGTCGGCGGCCGACTGCCGAGTCATCCGCGACTTCCAGAAGAAGCACGGGATCGAGCCCGCCACCGGGATCGCCGGACCGGCGACCTGGGCCCGCATGCGGGCGCTGTCGGCCCCGGCCCACAGCGCCCCGCACGCCCGCCCCCTTCGCGGCTGCCCGGTCCGCTCCTACCGCGTCGCCTGTGTCGACCTCACCCACAAGCGCACCTGGGTGCAGCAGCGGGGCCGGATCCTGTACGGCCCGGTGCCGATGCGCAGCGGCGGGGTCCGGCACCCCACCCGCACCGGCTGGTTCAGGATCTACTGGAGGCACCGTCACCACTGGTCCACCCTGTACGACAGCCCCATGCCGTACGCCCAGTTCTTCAGCGGCGGGCAGGCCTTCCACGCCGTCCGCGGCAGCATCCGTACCGTCGGCGGCTCCATGGGCTGCGTGAATCTGCGGCCCGCCGACGCCCGAGGGCTCTGGAAGGTGCTCAGGAAGGGCGACCACGTCTATGTCTGGGGCCGGAGGCCGCGCGGCTGAGGGCGCGGCCAGGAGCGGGCGCCGCCCGTCCGGGGACCGGCGCCGGGAGGCCGCCGGGCGCCTCTGAGACACTGGGGCGCGATGACAGAGACAGCACACCCGCGGACAGCGCCCCTGCGCGCCCGCGCCGAGATCGATCTGGCCGCCCTGCGCGCCAACGTGCGGGCCCTGCGTGCCCACGCGCCGACCGCGGCCCTGATGGCCGTGGTCAAGTCCGACGCGTACGGCCACGGCGCGGTCCAGTGCGCCCGCGCCGCGCGCGAGGCGGGCGCCACCTGGCTGGGTACGGCCACTCCGGAGGAGGCGCTCGCCCTGCGGGCGGCCGGCCTGCCGGGACGTGTCATGTGCTGGCTCTGGACCCCGGGCGGCCCCTGGGCCGAGGCCATCGAGGCCGACGTCGACGTGTCGGTCAGCGGGATGTGGGCGCTGCGGGAGGCCGTGGCGGCCGCCGAGGCCGTCGGGACGCGGGCCCGGGTGCAGCTCAAGGCCGACACCGGCCTCGGGCGCGCCGGCTGCCAGCCCGCCGACTGGGCCGAGCTCGTCGCCGAGGCCCTGGCCGCCGAGGCGCGCGGGCTGATCACCGTGACCGGACTCTGGTCCCACTTCGCCTGCGCCGACGAGCCGGGCCACCCCTCGACAAAGGCCCAGCTCGCGCTGTTCCGCGAGATGGTGTCGTACGCCGAGGAGCAGGGGGTCCGCCCCGAGGTGCGGCACATCGCCAACTCGCCCGCGGCCCTGACCCTCCCCGAGAGCCACTTCGATCTCGTACGGACCGGGATCGCGGTCTACGGGATCTCGCCGAGCCCCGAGATCGGCACCCCCGCCGACTTCGGCCTGCGCCCGGTGATGACGCTGAGCGCGTCGCTCGCGCTGGTCAAGCACGTACCGTCCGGCCACGGCGTGAGCTACGGCCATCACTACGTCACCCCGGGCGAGACCACCCTCGGCCTCGTCCCCGTCGGCTATGCGGACGGCATCCCCCGGCACGCGTCGGGCACCGGTCCCGTCCTGGTCGGCGGCAAGTGGCGTACCGTCGCGGGCCGGGTCGCCATGGACCAGTTCGTCGTCGACCTCGGCGGTGACGAGCCGGAGCCCGGCGCCCGTGCCGTCCTGTTCGGACCCGGCGACGGCGGTGAGCCCACCGCCGAGGACTGGGCGCGTGCGGCGGGCACCATCGCGTACGAGATCGTCACGCGCATCGGAACCCGCGTTCCGCGCGTCTACGTGAAGGTGAAAGAGGAACAAGACGGGTAGCACCCTTGAGCCGAACAGGCGCGCGGGGCCCGGCGGGTGGAGAGTGGCGGGCGGAACACGGCAGGCGGGAGCCGGGCCGACGCGCGCACAGCCCAGAGCCGACAGCGGACAGCCAAGAGCCGGAGCGAAGAGGAGCGGGACGTGAGCGAGACCAGTGCGGAGGCCGTCGTGAGCGCGGCCTCGGCAGCCGTCGCCTCCGCCGGGAACTGGCGCAGGGCCGGTGTCGCCGGCGCCGCGATAGGCGTGGTCGCGGCGGGCGCCGCGGCCGGAGTCGCGATCGAGCGGCTGACCGTCGGGCGCGGCATGCGCAAGAAGGCGCGTCTCGCCCTCGACTCGACGGGCCCGTACGGCACGCTGCGCGGCACGCCCGGCAAGGCGTACGCGGACGACGGCACCGAGCTGTACTACGAGGTCGACGAGGCCGAGCCGGAGGCCTCGCTCGCCCCGCGCCGACGCAGACTCTTCGGCCGCAAGGCCCCCGCCCCCGTCACCGTCGTCTTCAGCCACGGCTACTGCCTCAACCAGGACTCCTGGCACTTCCAGCGCGCCGCGCTGCGCGGTGTCGTGCGCACGGTGCACTGGGACCAGCGCAGCCACGGGCGGTCCGGGCGAGGTGTCGCCCAGTTGGAGGACCGCAAGCCGGTCACCATCGACCAGCTCGGCCGCGATCTGCTGGCCGTCATCGAGGCGGCGGTGCCCGAGGGCCCGATCGTGCTCGTCGGGCACTCCATGGGCGGCATGACCGTCATGGCGCTCGCCGACCAGTTCCCCGAGCTGATCCGCGACCGGGTCGTCGCCGTCGCCCTGGTCGGTACGTCGTCGGGGCGGCTCGGCGAGGTCAACTTCGGGCTGCCCGTCGCGGGCGTCGCCGCCGTGCGGCGGGTGCTTCCCGGTGTGCTGAAGGCGCTCGGGCAGCAGGCGGCCCTGGTGGAGCGGGGACGGCGGGCCACGGCCGACCTGTTCACCGGGGTCATCAAGCGGTACTCGTTCGGGGGCCGGGACGTCGATCCGGCCGTCGAGCGGTTCGCCGAGCGGATGATCGAGAGCACGCCGATCGACGTGGTCGCCGAGTTCTACCCGGCGTTCACCGACCACGACAAGACCGCGGCGCTCGCCCGTTTCGCCGGGATGCCCGTCCTCGTCCTCGCCGGGGTCAAGGACCTGGTGACGCCGAGCGAGCACAGCGAGGCCATCGCCGACCTGCTGCCGGACGCGGAGCTGGTGCTCGTGCCCGACGCGGGACACCTGGTCATGCTGGAGCACCCCGAGGTCGTCATAGACCGCCTCGCCGACCTCCTCGTGCGCGCCGGAGCCGTGCCGGCAGGGGCTACCGTTGGCGGCTATGGAAGCACCAGCAGCAGCGCACAACCCGGCTGAGCCCGCCCAGGACGGCGTCGGCGTGCAGATCACCGTCAACTCCCCCGAGCAGATGCAGGAGTTGGGCCGTAGGCTCGCCAAGCTGCTGCGCGCGGGCGACCTCGTGATGCTGAACGGCGAGCTCGGCGCGGGCAAGACCACGCTGACCCGCGGGCTCGGCGAGGGGCTCGGCGTCCGCGGCGCGGTCACCTCGCCCACCTTCGTCATCGCCCGTGTGCACCCCTCCCTCGGTGACGGACCGCCGCTCGTGCACGTGGACGCGTACCGCCTCGGCGGCGGGCTCGACGAGATGGAGGACCTCGACCTCGACGTCTCGCTCTCCGACTCCGTGATCGTCGTGGAGTGGGGCGAGGGCAAGGTCGAGGAGCTGACCGACGACCGGCTGCACGTCGTCATCCACCGGGCCGTCGGGGACACCACCGACGAGGTGCGGCACGTGACGGTCACGGGACTCGGGCGGCGCTGGGCCGCCGCCGATCTGACGGTGCTCGCGGCCTGAGCGGGGCGGGCCGGCGTCCCGGTGCCGTACATCCGCACATGCCCGGTTTCGCCGGGTCTTCGTGGCGCGGGCGGCCTTCGCTCGTACATTCGGCCAACGTTTCCGACAGGACGTCGGCAAAATATTGCGTTCGGCGTCCCGGCCGTGGTCACATGGACATCAGTACGTAGTTAGGTCTACCTAACCACGCTTGCCCCCGAAGCCCGAGGAGGCGTCCATGTCGGCATCAGAGTCGGCTGCAGTGCCGGCTTCAGAACGTGACGTGCCGGCCGCGCCGCGTGCGGTGGCCGGGGTGTCGATGCGGGATCTGCTGGCGGCGTGCGCCGCGGCGGAGGCGGTGTCCAGGCCGCCCCTCGCACCCCTGGCCGACCCCGGCGCGGAGCGCCCCCGCAGGGCCGCCTGACACACACGCGGGCCGGGGCGCCGCCGCGGTCACTTGACGACGACGACCTTCGCGCCGACGGTCGCGAACCCCCACACCGCGTCGCCGTCAGCGCGCGAGGAGCGGATGCCGCCGAGCTTCTTCTCCGGGTCGGGCGCCTCCGTGGAGCCGTTCACCGCGGCGCTGAAGCCGAAGGCGATGCCGTTGACCAGCGAGAACCGTACGACGTGCTCGATCTGTGTCCCGTCGGACCCGGGGGTCGAGCCGGTCCGCGACGTGACGGCGTAGGTGCCGGGGTCCGGGTCGACCGTGCCCGGGGTGACCTTGAAGGTGCGCTTCACCTTGTTGCCCGCGCCGACGAGCCAGACGCGGTCGGAGCCGGTCGCGTAGACGACCCGCACACCGGTGCCGGACGAGGCCGGCAGCGCGGCCGGGTCCTTCTTGGCCCGGGGTGCCTTGGAGACGGAGGGCTTGGCCGACACGCTCGCGCTCGGTTCGCTGCCCAAGGTGTCCGGAACGTTCGCGGATGCCTGGAAAGCGAGGAAGCCGACTGCCGCGAGCGCCGCCACGGTGAGCCCGGCCACGATTCCCGAGCTGCTCCTAGCCACCTTGTGTGCCCACCTCTCGACCTTCGTACGTCCTTGCTGTTGACGGTAGCAGCCGAGGGACGGGAGTCCCGGGCGGCCTTGCGTCGGGCTCCGGCGCCGTACGCTGTTTGCGTGCTCTTGCTCGCTCTGGATACCGCCACCCCCGCCGTGACCGTCGCCCTGCACGACGGCACGTCCGTCATCGCCTCGTCGAGCCAGGTGGACGCGCGCCGGCACGGGGAGCTGCTGCTGCCGGCCGTCGACCGGGTGCTCACCGAGGCAGGCCTCAAGCTGGACGCCGTCACCGGCATCGTCGTGGGCGTCGGCCCCGGCCCGTACACGGGGCTGCGCGTCGGCCTCATGACCGCCGACACCTTCGGAGTCGCGCTCGGCGTGCCCGTGCACGGTGTGTGCACCCTCGACGGGCTCGCGTACGCGGCCGATGTGGAGGGACCGTTCGTCGTCGCCACGGACGCCCGGCGCAAGGAGGTCTACTGGGCGCGGTACGCCGACCGCCTCACCCGGCTGTCGGAGCCCGCCGTGGACCGCCCCGCCGAGATCGACGAGGCCGTCACCGCGCTGCCCGCCGTCGGCGCGGGCGCCCTCCTGTACCCCGGCACCTTCGCCGACGCCCGCGCCCCCGAGAACGTCTCGGCCGCGGCCCTCGCCTCCCTGGCCGCCGGGAAACTGGCCGCCGGTGAGGAACTGGAGCCGCCCAGGCCGCTGTATCTGCGCCGCCCGGACGCCCAGGTGCCCAAGAACTACAAGGTGGTCACCCCCAAGTGACCTTCGTACTGCGCGAGATGCGCTGGTGGGACATCGATCCCGTACTGGAGCTGGAGAAGGAACTCTTCCCCGTCGACGCCTGGTCCCGGGGCATGTTCTGGTCCGAACTGGCCCACGCCCGGGGACCGGAGGCCACCCGGCGCTACCTGGTCGCCTGCGACGGCGACGCGCTCGTCGGATACGCCGGGCTCGCCGCCTCGGGTGACCTGGGCGACGTGCAGACGATCGCGGTGCGGCGGGACCAGTGGGGCACCGGCCTGGGCGGCGTGCTGCTCACCGAACTGCTCCGGGCCGCCAGCGACTTCGACTGCGCCGAGGTGATGCTCGAGTGCCGCGTGGACAACGTCCGCGCGCAGAAGCTCTACGAGCGCTTCGGCTTCGAGCCCATCGGCTTCCGGCGCGGCTACTACCAGCCGGGGAACGTGGACGCCCTGGTGATGCGGCTGCACGACCCATCGACCTCCGTACAAGGAACAGAGACCCATGGCTGACGAACCGCTCGTCCTCGGCATCGAGACCTCCTGCGACGAGACCGGTGTCGGCATCGTCCGCGGGCACACCCTGCTCGCGGACGCGATCGCGTCGAGCGTCGACGAGCACGCGCGCTTCGGCGGGGTCGTTCCCGAGGTCGCGTCCCGGGCCCACCTGGAGGCGATGGTCCCGACCATCCAGCGGGCGCTGAAGGACGCGGGTGTGTCGGCCGGGGACCTGGACGGCATCGCGGTCACCGCCGGACCCGGGCTCGCCGGGGCGCTGCTCGTCGGGGTCTCGGCCGCGAAGGCGTACGCGTACGCGCTGGGCAAGCCGCTGTACGGCGTCAACCACCTCGCCTCCCACATCTGTGTGGACCAGCTGGAGCACGGCGCCCTGCCGGAGCCCACGATGGCCCTGCTGGTGTCCGGCGGACACTCCTCGCTGCTGCTGTCCACCGACATCACCTCCGACGTACGGCCGATGGGCGCGACCATCGACGACGCGGCGGGCGAGGCCTTCGACAAGATCGCGCGCGTGCTGAACCTAGGCTTCCCGGGCGGCCCGGTCATCGACCGGTACGCCAAGGAGGGCGACCCGAACGCCATCACGTTCCCGCGCGGTCTGACCGGGCCGCGCGACCCGGCCTACGACTTCTCCTTCTCCGGTCTCAAGACCTCCGTGGCCCGCTGGATCGAGGCCAAGCGGGCGGCCGGGGAGGACGTGCCGGTGCGCGACGTGGCCGCGTCCTTCCAGGAGGCCGTGGTGGACGTGCTCACCCGCAAGGCCGTCCGCGCCTGCAAGGACGAGGGCGTCGACCACCTCATGATCGGCGGTGGCGTGGCCGCGAACTCCCGGCTGCGCGTGCTCGCCCAGGAGCGCTGCGAGGCCGCCGGTATCCGGCTGCGGGTGCCGCGCCCCAAGCTGTGCACGGACAACGGCGCGATGGTCGCCGCGCTGGGCGCCGAGATGGTCGCCCGGAACCGGGCCGCCTCCGACTGGGACCTTTCGGCGGACTCGTCGCTGCCGGTGACCGATCCGCACGTGCCGGGGCGCGGGCACACGCACACGCACGATCACGTGCACGAGGTCGCGAAGGAGAACCTCTACCCGTGACCGTCGCGCTGATGTGGGAGGCACGGGCCGTCGCAGGCCGGGGCGAGGACCTGCTCGACTGGGTGCGCGGGCAGGAGATCCCCGGGAACCCGGTGCGGCGGGAGATTTTGCGGGCGCCCCAGGACCGGGTTCTCGTCATCACCTGGTGGGACGCGGAGTACGACGCGGAGCTGCCCGAACTGCCGGAGCCCGACGGTGAGTTGGTGTCCCGGGCGGTGCACCGATGGCGCTTCGAGTCGGTCCCCGCACACTGACCGCCGCTCCTCGGCCGACGGGCACGGACGGGTCCCCGGGAGCCGGTCGCCGAGCCCCCACCCGGCTGCCGGCTCCCCGGAGTGCCCTCCGTCGGATCAGGACACCTGCGCGACCTCGGACTCGCAGCGCATGCGCCGGTCCGTGCCGAGCTTCCGCACCGGACCCGTCAGGTTCAGCCGGGCCGTGTGGCGCACGTCCGCGCTGGAGGCGGCGAGCCGCAGCTCCAGGGCGCCCGGTTCGACGACCCGGGTGCCGGTGCGGTCGGTGAACGCCGAGAGGTCCGCGTGGAAGCGGAACGTCACCCGGCGGGCCTCACCCGGTGCCAGGTCCAGGCGCCGGTAGCCGATCAGCCGCACGTCCGGGCGGGTCACCGAGGCCACCGGGTCGTGCAGGTAGAGCTGGACGACCTCGGCGCCCGCGCGCTCACCGGTGTTGCGGACGGTCACCGACACGTCGTACGAACCGTCGGTGCCGATCCCGGTCTCGGGAACCTCGGCCGGCTCCCAGTCGAACGAGGTGTACGAGCGGCCGTGGCCGAACGGGTACAGCGGCGTCGGGTCCAGGTTGCTGACCTCGCCCGCCAGGCCCAGCGGCGGCTGGAGATACGTCCACGGCTGGCCGCCCGGGTCGCGCGGCACGCTCACCGGCAGCCTGCCCGAAGGGCCGACCCGGCCGGACAGCACGCCCGCCACCGCGGGGCCGCCCTCCTCGCCCGGGAAGAACGCCTGGACCACGCCGCCGAGACGGTCCTGCCAGCGGCCCAGCGCGTAGGGGCGACCGGTGAGCAGCACCAGGACCACCGGGACCCCCGTGGCGACCAGGGCGTCCAGCAACTCGCCCTGCACACCCGGCAGGCCGAGGTCGGCCACGTCGCAGCCCTCGCCGGAGGTGCCCTGGCCGAACAGCCCGGCCCGGTCGCCGAGCACCGCCACGCACACGTCGGCCTCGGCGGCCCGCGCCACCGCCTCCTCGAAACCGGACCGGTCCGCGTCCGAGACCCCGCAGCCCTGCGCGAACGTCACCTTGGCGTCCGGCAGTTCGGCGCGCAGCGCGTCGAGCACGGTCGGGATGTCCACACCTGTGGGCACCTCGGGGTGGTGCGTGAGCACGTGCGAGGGGAACGAGTAGCAGCCGAGCATCGCCAGGGGGTCCGCCGCGCGGGGACCGACCACCGCGATCCGGGTGTCCGGGGCCAGCGGCAGCACGCCGTCCGCGTTGTCCAGCAGGACCACCGACTCCTCGGCGAGCTTGCGGGCGAGCGCCCGGTTGCCCGGGGAGTCCAGGTCGACGGTCCGGCCGGTCTCCGGCCGCCAGTCCTCGTCCAGCAGGCCGAGTTCGCACTTCTGGAGCAGCACCCGGCGGGCCGCCCGGTCGATGAGCGACTCGGGGACGGTGCCCGCGCGGACGGCGGCCACCAGCGGCTCGCCGTAGCACTTCAGCGTGGGCAGCTCGACATCGATGCCGGCCTCCAGCGCCTTGTGCGCCGCCTCGGCCTCGGTGCCGGCCACCCGGTGCAGCGTCTGGAGGAAGCCGACACCGAAGTAGTCCGAGACCACCGTGCCGGTGAAGCCCCACTCGTCGCGCAGCAGCTCGGTCAGCAGCTGCGGGTCGGCCGACGCCGGGACGCCGTCCGTGTCGTTGTAGGCGGCCATCACCGAACGGGCGCCGCCCTCGCGGAGCGCCATCTCGAACGGCGGCAGCGTGATGTCGGCGAGCTCGCGCACACCCGCTCGCACCGGCGCCAGGTTCCGGGCGCCGGCCGAGGCCGCGTACCCGGCGAAGTGCTTGAGCGTGGCCACGATCCCGGCCGACTCCAGGCCGCGTACGTAGGCGGTGGCGACGGTGCCGACCAGGTACGGGTCCTCGCCGATGGTCTCCTCCACCCTGCCCCAGCGCAGGTCGCGGACCACGTCCAGGACCGGTGCGAGGCCCTGGTGGACGCCGACCGAGCGCAGGTCCTCGCCGATGCGCCGGCCCAGCTCCTCCACCAGCTCCGGGTGGAAGGTGGCGCCCCAGGACAGCGGGACCGGGTACGCCGTCGCCTGCCAGGCCGTGAAGCCCGCCAGGCACTCCTCATGGGCGACCGCGGGTATGCCGAAGCGGCTCGCTTCGATGATCCGGCGCTGGGCGCGGGCAAGGGCCTGCGCGCCCAGCGCCGGGTCCACGGGGGCGGTGCCGAAGGAGCGGGTGAGCTGGCCGAGACCGAGGGTGATCAGCTCGTCCCAGTCGTGGTCGGAGGACATCTCGCTCTGGAGCGGGGCGACTCCGCCGCCGTCCGTGTCGGCGCCCACCCACACGCCGTAGAGCTGGGCGGTCTTCTCCTCCAGGGTCATCCGGGAGAGCAGGTCGTCGACGCGGGTCGCGGCGGGCAGGGCGGGATCGCGCCAGGGAGCGGTGGTCATGGAACTCCTGTCGGGGAAAGGGGGGTTCGAGCGCCCCTGGTCGTACACGTTCACTTGCCGCCCACACCCATGAGGCCGCCGACCAGCGCGCGGCGGGCCACCAGGTACACGATGAAGATCGGGGCACCGGAGAGGACGACCGAGGCGAGGATCGCGGGAATGTTCACGCCGAATTCGCTCACGTAGTTGAACAGGCCGAGGGTCAGCACCCGTGGTCCGTCGGACTGGGTGAAGATCAGCGGGAAGAGGAAGCCGTTCCAGGCCTGGAGCGCCGCGTAGATGACGACGGTGCTGATGCCGCCCTTGGACATCGGGATGACGAGCTGGAACAGCATCCGGGTGGTGGAGGCGCCGTCCAGCGCCATCGCCTCGTACATCTCCTCCGAGATGTCCCGCAGGGTGCCGGTGAGGATCAGCACCGACACCGGCATGGCGAACGCGGCCGTGGGCAGCACGATCGCGAGCAGGCTGTCGTAGAGGTTCAGCTTGGCGATCATCAGGTAGAGCGGCACCACGACGGCCTGCGCCGGGATCGCCACGCCCAGCAGGAACAGCCGGAACGCTGCCCCCGACCAGACGCTGCGGGTCCGCACGGCCACGTACGACAGCGGGACGCACAGCACCAGGACGATCAGGACGACGCCGGCCGCGGCCAGCACCGTGTTCCACAGCAGGTGGCCGAAGCCGTTGTGCAGGACGGTGTTGTAGTTGTCCAGGGTCGGATGGGACGGCGGCTTCAGGGCGTTGTGGCCCAGCGCCTCGTCCTGGTGGGTGAGCGAGGCCGAGAACATCGCGTAGATCGGGATGATCACGACGGCCAGCCAGATCAGCGAGCCGGCGCCGGCGAGCGGGTTGGCGCGCCTGGCCCAGTGCCCGCGGCGGCGCGCGGGCCGCTCGGCCGTCGTGGCGGAGTCCGTCTTCACGGGACGGGGCAGAGTGTCGTGTGACATGGCGTCACATCCCTTCCCTGGTACTGCGCATCGCGCCGAAGCCGGACAGCTTCACCATCAGCAGGGACAGCGCGGTCGCCGCGAGCACCAGGAACGAGGCGACGGCGCTCGCGTAGCCGAAGTCGTAGCTCTTGAAGCCCGCCTCGTACATCAGGTACGGCAGGATCGCCGTGTCGGTGCCCGGACCGCCCTGGGTGAGGATCAGGACCGTCTCGAAGTACGTCAGCGAACCGACGACCATCAGCACACCGGACGTCGTCGCGGTGTTGCGGAGCTGCGGCAGGGTGATCGAGAAGAACTGCCGCAGGCGCCCGGCCCCGTCGATCGCCGCCGCCTGGTAGAGCACCTCGGGGATCTGCCGTGCCCCGCCCTGGTAGATCAGGGTGTGGAAGGGGATGAACTGCCAGCCGCCGACGAACACGATCGCGAGGAACGCGCCGCTGGTCGTGCCCAGGGTGTCCTTGTGGATGATGCCGAAGTTCGGGTCGAGGAGCGCGTAGAACAGCAGCGAGATCGCCGTCGACGACAGCAAGAACGGCACGAAGAAGATCGCCGAGAGGACCGCGCGGTTGCGCTGCCTGCCAGCCGCCCACACCCCGAGCAGCAGGGAGATCACCGTCTGGAACGCCCAGCTCACCACGGTCAGTCCGACGGTGACCGTCAGGGACTGGGTGAGCCGGTCGTCGCTCAGCAGCTTGCGCCAGTTGGCCAGACCGGCCGGCTGCGGATCGCCCAGGCCGTTCCATCTGGTGAACGACAGGTAGAAGGCCAGGACCATCGGGGCGAGGGCGAAGAACGCGAAGAACAGGACGCCGGGGAGGGCCAGCGCCGCGCTCGGGCGGCCGGCCCTGTTGCGCCGGGCGGAGCGGGGGCGGCCCGCGTCGTTCCGCGGGCCGCCCTTGACCTGCGACACGCTCACTTCAGCTCCTTGAGCGCCGACACGAACTGCGTCGGCGAGGACTTGCCCACGAACAGCTTGTTGACCTCGGTGAGCATCGGCGTCGACACGTCCGGGTCGACCGCCTGGTCCCAGCTCAGCGTGAACGCCGGGGCCTGCTGCACCATCTGGTACTGGAACTTGGCGAACTCCGGGTTCGGCGAGGCGTCCAGGAGGGTCGCCGCGTTCGAGGTGGCCGGGACGTCACCGTTGGCGATGAGTTCCTTCGTGTACGCCAGGGAGGCGGAGTCCCGCAGGAAGGCGATCGCCGCGTCCTTGTTGGAGGTACGGGCGTTCACCGACCAGTAGTTGGTCGGGTTGCCGACCACGTTGCGGATGTCGCCGGCGCCGCCCTCGATCTGCGGGAAGGCGCACCAGCCCAGGTTCTTCTTGGCGAAGTCCGGGAACTTGCCGAGCTGCGTGGAGTACTCCCACGAACCCATCAGGTGCATCGCCGCCTTGCCCTTGGCGAAGACCGCGGGTGCGCCACCGTTGCCGTAGCCCACCGAGCTGTAGCCCTTGCCGAAGGCTCCGTCGTCGATCAGTTCCTTGACCGTCTGGGCGGCCTTGAGGACGGCCGGGTCGCCCCAGGCGGTGGCGTCACCGTTCTTGATCTTCTCGAAGACCTGGGGGCCGCCGATCCGGTCGACCAGATACTCCAGCCACATCAGCTCGGGCCAGATGTCCGCTCCACCCAGGGCGAACGGCGTGATGCCCGCCTTCTTCAGCTTGGTGTTGATGTCCAGCAACTGGTCCCAGGTGGTGGGCGGCTGGAGCTTGTTCTCCTCGAAGACGGTCTTGTTGTAGAAGAGGATCACGGGCTGCATGCCACGCATCGGCACGCCGTAGTTCTTGCCGTCCAGCCCGCCCGACGCCAGCACCGACGGCAGGAAGCCGCTCTTGAGCACGGAGTCGGACGTGATGACGTCGGTCAGGTCGACGAGCTGGCCGGCCTCGCGGTAGGCCTTGATGGAGCCGCCGCCCCAGTTGAAGAACACGTCGGGGGCGTTGGGCGAGCCCATCGCCGTACGCAGCTTGGCCGGGTAGTCGGTGGCGGGCACCTTCTGGAGCTTGATCGTGCCCTTGGCCTTCTTCGCGGCGGCCGACGCGTTGAACCGGTTCACGGACTTGACCTGGATCTTCGCCGCGTCGTCGCCGTATACGAACGCGGTGAGCGTCCCGTCGGCGCCCGAGCCGCCGCCGGAGCCGCAGGCGGTGAGCCCGCCGGCAGAAGCCAGGGCTGCCGTGCCCGCGCCGAGGAACCAACGTCTGCTGTAGGACTCCATAGGACGGCACCTCTCGGTAGGCGCGAAGGATCGCCGGTGATCCATCGCGAATGTTTCGAGTTATTTTTCGAATGTTCCGGGAAGGTAAGGCGATCCGGTAGGCCCGTCAAGGGGTCGCGCAGAGATACGATCGCCGCCATGAAGCCTGGGAAGTCCGCAGAACCACAGACGGCGACGCTGGCCGAGATCGCCCGGGAGGCCGGTGTCTCGGCTCCGACTGTTTCGAAAGTCCTCAACGGCCGCGCCGACGTCGCCCCCGCGACCCGCTCCCGCGTAGAGGAGCTGCTGCACGCCTACGGCTACCGCCGCCGCCGTGCCGAGGCCTCCCGCTCCCCGCTGATCGACCTGGTCTTCCACGAACTGGAGAGCGCCTGGGCGATGGAGGTCATCCGGGGCGTGGAGAACGTCGCCAGGGACGCCGGCCTCAGCGTGGTGCTCTCCGAGTCCGCCGGGCGGCTCACCCCCGGCCGGACCTGGGCCGACCAGGTCGCCGCCCGCCGCCCGCACGGCGTGGTGCTCGTCCTCTCGGGCCTCGACGACTCCCAGCGCGCCCTGCTGAACAGCCGCTCCATCCCGTTCGTGGTGATGGACCCGGCGGGCGACCCCGGGGTCGACGTGCCCTCCATCGGCGCCACCAACTGGCAGGGCGGCCTCGCCGCCACCCGCCACCTCGTCGAACTCGGCCACACCCGGATCGGCGCCATCAGCGGGCCGTCACGGATGATGTGCAGCCGGGCACGCGTCGACGGCTACCGCGCGGCGCTGGAGACGGCCGGGCTGCCGGTCGACCCCTCGCTGATCGTCGCCGGGGACTTCCACCACGAGGCCGGCCACCGGATCGGCCTCGACCTGCTGCGCCGCCCCGACCGGCCCACGGCCGTCTTCGCCGGCAACGACCTCCAGGCGCTCGGCCTCTACGAGGCGGCCCGTGAACTGGGGCTGCGCATTCCCGAGGACCTCAGCGTCGTCGGCTTCGACGATCTGCCGGTGGCGCGCTGGGTGGGGCCGCCGCTGACGACCGTACGGCAGCCGCTCACGGAGATGGCCGAGGCGGCGGCGAAGCTGGTGCTCGACCTGAGCCGCCAGGAAAGGCCGTCGGCCGGGACGAGGATGGAACTGGCGACGAGCATGGTCGTGCGCAGCAGCACGGGGGCGCCTCCGGCGTGAGGCCGGACGCCTCCGGTAGCTCGCCCCTGTCGTTCGCGGTTCGGTCCGGTGGGTGGGTCGGGGCCGTGCCGGTGCATCAGCCCGTCGCCGTTGGATGAGGCGTGGCCGTCGGTGGCGACGGGCATCGATGTACCGGCACGGCCCCTTCCGTGCGCTGCTGACCGCGGGTGCTTCGTGGTGGCCGTTCGGCCTTTCGGCCCCGGGGCGGGGGGCGTGAGGCCTGTGTGTGGCGTGGGGCCGGGGTGGCCGGATCGGCTCGAAGTCGGCCTGGGGACCGTATTGACGGGTGGGGCATCCCCCTCCACACTCCTGCGAAGTCAATCGGTTGTACAGCCGAAACTTTCGGAGGCACCCGCCATGAGAACCTCCCGAACCCGTTTCTCCAGAACCCGCCCCTTACGCCGCAGCGTCGCCGCCCTGTTCGCCGGGGTGGTCACGGTGGCCGCCCTGCTCGCGGCCGGTACGACGGCGCACGCCGCCGGCACCCCGCTGCGCGACCTCGCCGCCGCCAAGGGCAAGGTCATCGGCACCGCCGTCACCGGCTCCAAACTGACCGGGACCTACGGCGACATCGCCGGGGGCCAGTTCAACTCGCTGACCCCGGGCAACGCGATGAAATGGGGCACCGTCGAGCCCACCCGGGGCAGCTTCAACTGGGCCGAGGCCGACCAGATCGTCGCGTTCGCGCAGGCCCACAGCCAGCAGGTGCGCGGTCACACCCTGGTCTGGCACAGCCAGAACCCGAGCTGGCTGACCAACGGCACCTGGACGACCACCGAGCTGAGCGGTCTGCTCCAGGACCACATCACCACCGAAGTCACCCGCTACAAGGGGAAGCTGGCCGCCTGGGACGTGGTCAACGAGCCCTTCAACGAGGACGGCACCTACCGCTCGACCCTCTGGTACAACGGCCTCGGCGCCGACTACATCGCCCAGGCGCTGACCTGGGCGCACGCCGCCGACCCGAGCGCCAAGCTCTACATCAACGACTACAACGTCGAGGGTGTCAACGCCAAGAGCACCGCCCTGTACGACCTGGTCAAGTCCCTGAAGGCGCGCGGTGTCCCGATCGACGGCGTCGGCCTCCAGGCCCATCTCATCCTCGGCCAGGTCCCCGGCACCCTCCAGCAGAACATCCAGCGCTTCGCCGACCTCGGTGTCGACGTCGCGATCACGGAGCTGGACGTCCGGATGCAACTCCCCTCCGACAGCACCAAATTGGCCCAGCAGGCCGCCGACTACAAGGCCGTGTTCGACGCCTGTGTCGCGGTGACCCGCTGCTACGGCGTGACCGTCTGGGGCTTCACCGACTCCGACTCCTGGATCCCGGACGTCTTCTCGGGCTACGGAGCGGCGACCCCGTACGACGAGAACTACGCGCCCAAACCGGCGTACGACGCGATCGCGGCCTCGCTCGGCGGAGGAACCACGACACCGCCGCCCACAGGAGCGTGCACGGCGACGTACAGCGTCCAGAGCCAGTGGAACACCGGGTTCACGGGGCAGGTGCGCATCGCGTGCTCCGGGGCCGCGCTCTCCTCGTGGAAGGTCACCTGGACGTACGGCGCGGGCCAGCGGATCACCCAGGCCTGGAACGCGACCTGCACCCAGACCGGCGCGGCGGTGAGCTGTGCCAACGCCTCCTACAACGGGACCGTCTCGGACGGGGGTTCGGTGACGCTCGGGTTCAACGCGTCCTGGAGCGGGAGCAATCCGGTGCCCACGGTGACGCTGGGCTGAAGGTTGTACCGAGGCCGGTATGAGGTGGGGCTGAGTCCGGGCTGAGAAGCGTGAGATTCTCCCAAGAAAATCGTTTCGAGCCTCTTTCCCTAACAGTCCCCTAATAATTCGGACTTACGTTCCTCCTCGTGACGGGACACAAGGACATCGGGGACGGGGACGGGGCCGGGGTCGGGGACGGGGTCGGTCCGGTGGGCCGGCGGTCGTGGGTACTGAAGGCCGCCGGCCTCACCCTGGCGGGACTGCTGGTGCTGGGCGTCGGCACGGCGGGCTGGGCCTACTGGCATCTGAACCAGAACATCAAGAGCGTCGACATCAACAGCGCGCTCGGCGACGACCGCCCGGCGAAGGCGGTGGTGACGCCCTCGGCCCCGGCGTCCGCCTCGGCCTCCCCGCTTCCCAGTGGCGCCCTGAACATCCTGGTCCTCGGCTCCGACTCGCGCAGCGGCAAGGCGAACGCGAAGCTCGGCGGCGGGGACAGCTCCGGCGCCCGTTCCGACACGGCGATGGTCGTGCACATCGACGAGGGGCGCACCCGGGCGACCGTGGTGAGCATCCCCCGGGACACCCTGGTGACCCGGCCTGCCTGCCCCACCTCCTCCGGGGGGACGACGGCGGTGGCCTACAACGCGATGTTCAACAGCGCCTATGCGATCGGCGGCCCGGTCTGCGCGGTGAAGACGGTGGAGTCCCTCACCGACGTCCGCATGGACCACTACATCGAGATCGACTTCTCCGGCTTCGCCGCCCTCGTGGACGCGCTCGGCGGGGTCACGGTCACCACGGACGAGGACATCGACGACGACAAGAGCCATCTGCATCTCACCGCGGGCGAGCACCACCTCGACGGCACGAAGGCACTGGCCCTCGCCCGCACCCGTCACGGCATAGGCGACGGCAGCGACCTGGGCCGCATAGGCCTCCAACAGAAGCTCGTGAAGGCCCTGTTGGGGCAGATCTCGTCGGCCGGTCTGCTCACCGACCCGGCCAAGCTCTACAGCGTCGCGAACGCGGTGACCGGCAGTCTGACGACGGACACCGGGCTGAACTCCCTCGGCGAGCTGATGAAGCTCGGCCAGAGCCTGAAGTCCCTCTCCTCCGACGAGGTCACGACGGTGATGATGCCGGTGGTGACGGCTCCCTCGGACCGCAACCGCGTGGTCGCGAACGAGCCGGAGGCGAGCGACCTGTGGGCCTCGCTGAAGTGACGCCCGGACTCGGTTGAAACTACTGATCGACGGTCCGCGGGACTTGAGTTTCGGGGCTCGGGATTCGAGCCTCTTTTGTATGGAATGGGTGGGAGGTCCAACCCACCCACCCTCCCTTGCCGACGGCCGAAGTGCCGTCCGGGCCAGGGGATATGACTTTTCGTGATCGGGTCGCGGCGGAGCGTGGCGGACGTGTAGCGTGCGCCGGGAAAACTTCGACCCCCGTGGGTGTTGGCGCACCGCGCGGGGGTCTGACCAAAGAGATCGAAAGAGGTCGATCCATGGCTGTCGCCCAGCCTAGTGCTGCCCTGCGCCCGTCCGCTCATCCCCTGGCCAATCCGGGCTACGGAAAAAGGTCGGCGCCCGACCAAACCCCACGGACGGGTCGCGACTTCGCACATCTGCCCACCCGCGAGGCATCGATCGCGACGTACATCGACCGGCTCGCCGACGAGTCGGACCTCTCCATCAAGACACTCGCCAAGCACCTCCCGTACGGCCAGTGCGCCCTCTCCACCGCCCTCAACAACCTCTCCGCGGCAGGGCATTTGCGCAGGGTGCGCCGCCCAGTCACCGTCGACGGCTGCCCCCGCTGGGTCTGGCACACCTTCTTCTCGCGCACCGCGCACGACGACACCTGGTGGAACTCCTTCCTCGCCGGGGAGACGCCGGTGACCGAGCGGCCCGTGGCAGCGGCGGCGCGCTCGACCGCCTACGGCCTGCTGTCCCGGCTCGGCCGGATCGACGCCCGCCTGACGTTGTCGGCGGGGGAGTGCGCGGCACTGGAGGGGGAGGCCGCCGAGTGGTTCGCGCGGGGCGCGGGTGAGCCGCAGCTCGTCCAGGCGCTGACGGCGGGGCTCCCGGAGCGTGTGGCGCACGCGTACGCCTTCGTACGCGCCCGGCTGCTCGCCAAGCTGCCCCCGCGACCCGAGCCGCAGCCACCGACGCCCCGTTACGAGGTCGTGTGCACGGCCTGCGGTGAGCCGGGCAGGGACGGTGTCGAGCTGCGGGGCGGGTTGTGCGGGGGGTGCCGGGGCGGACGGCCTGCCCTCGCGGCGCATGAGGTGCGTGCCCATGTCGGACGGCTGCGTGCTGTGTTGCGCGCAGGGGCACCTGCGAACACGGGGACGGAGAAAGGAACAGGCACATGACGACCTTGCAGCACGGTCCGCCCGTGACCGGGGCAGGATGGAGGGGAGGAGGCGACGCCATGACCCGCAGCACAGCCGACCGGCCCCAGATGCTCGTCGAGGAGTTCGAAGAACTCGCCCGCAACGCGCCCGAGCTTGTGCGGCTGGAGTTCATCAACGGAAAGGTCGTGGTCAAGCCCGTGCCGGACGGTAACCACAACGAGGTCATCGCCTGGCTTCAGCAGGTCTGTATGCAGCACCGGCCCGATCTCTGGCTGTACGGAGAGCAGGGCCTGAAGGTCGAGGAGTACCGCAACGGACGGGCGAAGGCGGACGGCGTCCTGGCACCCCGGCGGCACTTCGTCGGGACGCGTGAGTGGGCGGATCCGGACGGTGTCCTGATGGCGGTCGAGGTCACTTCGCACGATGGGGACGCTGTTCGGCGGGACCACATCGACAAGCCGGACGGTTACGCCGCCGCGGGCATCCCCGTCTACGTCCTGATCGACAGGCAGGCGGGCAGCGTCATCGTCCACGCGGAGCCCGAGGGCGGTCAGTACCGCTGCATCACGACCCGTCCTTACGGAACAGCCGTCGAACTGCCGGAGCCCGTCGGTTTCACCCTGGAGACCGCTGAGCTCAAGGACTTCGCCGACTGACCCGAACCCCTGATGTCCCGATTCCCCCGATCGATCCGTCCGGGCCCGCCCCGGGAAAGAAACCAAAGAAATCCGGGGACGGTGTCGAAGCAGGTGTCTCCCGTTCGACGCACGGGTGAGAGGCAGGGAGAAGCCCCGCCTCCGAGGCACCACGGACACGAGGAGTCACCATGCCCCGCTATCTTTCGCTGGTCCAGATCGACGAGAGCACCGCGCCCGCCGAGGGTCCCAGCCCCGAACTGATGCAGCGGATGGGCGAGCTCATCGAGGAGGTCACCAAGGCGGGCGTCATGCTGGAGACCGACGGCCTGGCCCCCACCGCGCAGGGCAAGCGCGTCCACTGGTCGGGTGGGCAACTGTCCGTCACCGACGGTCCCTTCACCGAGTCCAAGGAGGTCGTCGGCGGCTACGCGATCATGCAGTGCAAGGACATGGACGAGGCCGTGGAGTGGACCAAGCGCTTCCTGAAGGTGCACGAGGAGTTCTGGACGGTCACCTGCGAGGTGCGGGAGATCGCCGGGGGCTGAGCGGCTCCTCGGCCTGAGCGGCTTCTCGGCCCGAGCGGTCTCCTTGGCCTGACGCCGCCGCGGGTGTCTGATGGTGAACTGTGGAACAGCAGCCCGGAGGAACCCCCGCCGGCGGCGTCGACACGGCCGTCGAGACCATCTTCCGTATCGAGTCGCCCCGCGTCATCGCGCGCGTCGCCCGGATCGTCCTCGACGTCGGCATCGCCGAGGAACTCGCCCAGGACGCCCTGGTCGCGGCGCTGGAGCAGTGGCCGCGGGACGGCGTGCCCGACAACCCGGGTGCCTGGCTGACGGCCACGGCCAAGCACCGGGCGATCGACCTCGTACGCCGCCGGGAGCGCTACGCGCGCAAGCTGGAGGAGGTCGGGCGGGACCTCTCCTTGTCGGCTCCGCACCACATCGACGAACCCTCCGATCCGGACGACATCGACGACGACCTGCTGCGCCTGGTCTTCACCGCCTGTCACCCCGTCCTGTCCGCCGAGGCCCGCATCGCGCTCACCCTGCGGCTCCTCGGCGGACTGACGACGTCCGAGATCGCCCGCGCCTTCCTCGTCCCGGAGCCGACGATCGCCCAGCGCATCGTCCGGGCCAAGCGGACGCTCGCGACGAAGGGGGTCGCCTTCGAGGTGCCGTACGGTCCTGACCGCGAAGCCCGGCTCGGGTCCGTACTGGAGGTCATCTATCTCGTCTTCAACGAGGGGTACGCGGCGACGGCGGGCGACGACCTGCTCCGTCCGGCGCTGTGCGAGGACGCGCTCCGGCTGGCCCGGGTACTCGCCGAGCTGATGCCCAAGGAGCCCGAGGTGCACGGGCTCGCCGCCCTGCTGGAACTCCAGGAGTCCCGGGCGGCCGCGCGCACCGGGCCCGGCGGTGAACCGGTCCTGCTCAAGGACCAGAACCGCCGCCGCTGGAACCGGATGCTGATCCGCCGGGGCTTCACCGCGCTGGGCCGCGCCAACGCCGTCGCCGCCGGCAGCCCGGGGCCGTACGTCCTCCAGGCCACCATCGCCGCCTGCCACGCCCAGGCCTACGCCTACGAGGACACGGACTGGCCCCGGATCGCCACCCTGTACGGCTTGCTGGCGGCCCGCTTCCCGTCCCCCGTGATCGAACTGAACCGCGCCGTGGCCGTCTCGATGGCCCAGGGCCCGGGGCCCGCGCTCGTCATCGTCGACAGCCTCGCCGGTGAACCCGCCCTGCGCGACTACCACTTGCTGCCGAGCGTGCGCGGCGACCTGCTCGCCCGGCTGGGACGTACGGCGCAGGCACGGGCGGAGTTCGAGCGGGCTGCCTCGCTGGCGCGCAACGAGCGGGAGCGGGAGCTGCTGGTGGCGCGGGCCCGTGAGCTGCGGAGTTCGTGAGATTCCCGTTCGGTAACTGCGTTCCCAACGTGATCGGCAAGGGCTTACAGTGGCGCCGCTGCCGTACACGGGAAGGACGCTCTCCGTTCACCCGTAGGCCCCCGCGAGGCGTGGTCCGGCAGCCATCGCACCTACCCTGGGGGGTACACCCTTGAAGATTTCCGCGCGCCACAGACTCGTGGCGCTCACCGCGGCGACGGCCCTGGCCGCCGGTACCGCAATAGCCCTGGCGCCGGGCGCGTCGGCCGATGTCGCCGGGTGGCCGGCGGCCGACGGCAGGATCGCCGTCTCGAACGACGGCATCATGTCGGTGGACGTCGACGGCAACGGCGAGAAGCGCGTCTCGAACGGCTCCGACGACCAGACGCCCGCGTGGTCGCCCGACGGCAGCCGCGTCGTCTTCGAGTCGGCCGGAGGGCTGGGAACTGTCGGCCTCACCAGCCTCAGCGTGACGACGGTCTATTCGTCGGCATCGGGCAGCTCGGCCTCCCACCCCACGTACTGGACCTACGGCCGCAAGATCGTCTTCTCCGCGGCCAAGAAGCTCTACTCGATCCCGGCCGGCGGCGGTACCCCGGTCCGGCTGCTGGCCACCGGCGGCTGCGACCTCGTGCCGAGCGGCAACGCGACCGGCACGCTGCTGGCCTTCCAGCGCAACGGCACCGGCTGCACCACGACCACGCCGTCGGTCGTGCTCTACAACGCCGCCACCAAGACGGAGACCAAGCTCGCCGCGGGCGGCTCGCCCGCCATCTCACCCGACGGCACGAAGGTCGCCTTCATCCGCACCGTCGACGGTCACCGCCAGCTCTTCTCGATCAACACCGACGGCACCGGCGAGCGCCGTCTGACCGTTGACGCCGGTGACTACGACAGCCCCTCCTGGGCGCCCGCGAGCGACCGGCTCGTCGTGCACTTCGACCGGCCCACCAGTGGTGGCCGCCAGGAGAGCAATGTCGTCATGACGATCACAGCGGACACGGTGACGGAGGGACAGCCCTTCCCCTGGGGAGGCCGTTCGCCCGCCTGGCAGCCGCTGCGCAAGAACACCGTCGCCCGGGTCTGGGGCGCCGACGTCTACGGCAGCAACATCGCCGCGTCCCGCTGGACCTGGAACACGGTCGGCAGGAGCGAGCCGGGGCTGATGAACGCCTCGTCCGCCGTGCTCGTCTCCCAGGACAGCCAGTCGTACGCGCTGACGGCCCCCGCCCTCGCGGGCAAGAAGCACGGGCCGGTCCTGCTGACCCCGGGCACCTCGCTGTCGACGTCCGTGCAGAACGAGCTCAAGCGGACTCTCAAGCCGGGCGCGAGCGTCTACCTCGTCGGCGGCACGTCGATCCTCGGCAGCGCCGTCTCCACGAAGGTCACCGCGCTCGGTTTCGTCCCGAAGCGGCTGGCGGGCACCTCTCGCTACTCGACCTCGGTCGCCGTGGCGAAGTCGATCACCAGCGCGCCGGACTACGTCTTCATCGCGACCGGCAACGACTACCACTCGGCGCTCGCCGCCGCGTCGGCCGCGGGCGCGGACGGGACGAGCGGCAAGGCGGTCGTCGTGCTCAACGACGGCAACACGCTGACCTCGTCGGTGAAGTCGTACCTCAACGGCCTCGACCCGCGCGACACCTACATGATCCCGGTCGGCGCCTCGGCGAAGTACGCGCTCACGCACACGTCGTTCTCCCACTGGCCGTCGACGTACACCTACTACCCGGTCACGGCGAGCACCAACGCGGGCACCGCGGCCGCCCTCGCGCGGTTCTGGTGGGGCGGTCCGGGCAGCGTGTCCCTGGCCTCCACCGACAGCTGGCGCGGCGGCACCTCGGCCGCGGCGGCGATGAACGTCTTCGGCCCGCTGCTGTGGACGGACGTCACCACCCTGACCGCGGACACCAAGTCCTACCTGCTCAAGGGTGCCGCGAACATCAACGGCATCGGCGTCTTCGGCGGCACCGGCTCGGTGTCGGCGGCGGCGCTGAACTCCGCGGGCACGGTGATCAGCGCGAGCAGCAGCCAGTGGACGTACGCGCCCTACTACAACGGCGTTGAGCCGATGGCGAGTTCGTCCTCCGTCGCCGGGCCGGCCGTGGGCGCCTCGGCGGTGCGGACGGGCATGGCGCCGCGGTCCGTCACCGGGCCGGACCTCGGTCCGCTCAGCACCCGCCACCAGCAGTAGGCGGCTTGGCGGGTGCCCCCACCAGCATGGTCGGGGCGCCCGCCACCCGGGTCAGGAACACCGTCGCGGAGTGCGGGCCCTGCGGCTTCACCTTGCGCCGCAGTTCCTCCGGTTCGACGGCCGACCCGCGCTTCTTCACGGTCAGGACGCCGACCTCCCGCTCCCGCAACAGAGCCTTCAACTTCTTCACATTGAAGGGGAGTCGATCGGTGATCTCGTACGCGGAGGCGTACGGCGTCGGGCGCAGTTCGTCGGCCGTGACGTAGGCGATCGTCTCGTCGACCAGTCCGCCGTCCAGGTCCTCGGCCACCTCGGCGACCAGGTGTGCGCGGATGACGGCGCCGTCCGGCTCGTACAGATAGCGTCCGACGGTCCTGACCGCCGGGTCCGGCAGGCCGCGGCCGCGCAGTTCGCGCGGGCCCGGCAGCAGGGTGGCGCGCACCAGGCCCGGCTCCGTGCCGAACCAGAGCACCGCCTCCTTCACGTCCCCGCCGTCCGAGATCCACTCGGCCTCCGCCTCGGCGGGGACCGCCTCGTGCGGGATCCCGGGGGCGATCTTCAGTGCGGCGACCGGAGCGCGCAGGGCCGCCCCGACCGCCCAGGACAGCGGCGGCGAGTACGCCTCGGGGTCGAAGATCCGGCCCCGGCCGCCCCGGCGCGCCGGGTCCACGAAGACGGCGTCGTACGACGCGGTGTCCACCTGCGTCACATCCGTCTCGCGCACCTCGATCAGGTCCGTGAGCCCCAGCGCGTCGGCGTTCGCGCGGGCGGCGGCGGCCGTCAGCGGGTCGCGGTCGACGGCCAGGACGCGGATTCCGGCGCGGGCCAGCGCGATCGCGTCGCCGCCGATGCCGCAGCACAGGTCGGCGACGGAGCGGACCCCCAGGGCGCGCAGCCGCTCGGCGCGGTGCACGGCCACGGTCGTCCGGGTGGACTGCTCGACCCCGTTCGGGGTGAAGAACATCCGTCCGGCGTCCTCGGCCCCGAATTTCGCCGCCGCCCGCTGCCGCAGCCGTGCCTGGCCGAGGGCTGCCGAGACCAGTTCGGCGGGGTGGTCGCGGCGCAGCCGGGTGGCGACGGCCAGTTCCTGTGCCGGTTCGGTGGCGCGGACCTCGTCGAGCAGGGCGCGGCCCTCGGCGGTGAGGAGCGGGGCGAAGGAGACGTCGTTCACCCGGCCATTGTGGGCCAGTCGGTGGACGGTGTGCTTCCGGCGGCGGTGTCGGGGCCCCCGTGGGGGCGGTGGGCTGGGAGGATCCGGCTTCATGCGACCCGTACGACAAAATGATAAAACCGGTGCAAACGGGGCTGGTGCGCGCCGGGGAGTCGGCGTGGCCGCCCTCACTCTTCGCGCCTCCGGCTGCGCCTCCGGCTGCGCCGGGACCGGCTCGGCCTCCGTCCCCCGAGCCGGCGGTGCCGCGTCGGCCCACGCCCCGCGGGCCGCGCTCCTGGCGGGCCCCGCCCGCCCCCTCGCCGCCTGCGCGGACCGGCTGAGCCCGGCGCGGGCCCGGCGCGTCGACCGGCGGGCCCGGCGCGCCGGCCAGGGGTACGCGGTCGCGCGCCTGGAGGACTACCTGTGAGGGTGCGGGTGCCGGCCGCCGGGCTGCTCGTGGCGGTACTGCTCAGCGGCTGCGCGCAGTCCGTCGACCCCATCGAACGGCTCGGCAAGAAAGCGGCCCAGCGGGTGCACCCGACGGAGTCGGCGTACCGCCGCTGGGGTCTGGCCACCCCGCTCGCCCCCGCGCCGGACGTGCCCGCGCGGACCACCGCGCGTACCGCGGACACCGGACTGCCGCCCGTCGTGAACCAGGTGCGCACCCGCGACAAGGTGGTCTTCCTGACGTACGACGACGGGGCGGAGCGCGATCCGCGGTTCGCCGACATGGTCCGCGAACTGCGCCTGCCGGTCAGTGTGTTCCTCACGGACCGGGTCGCCGGCCCCGGGTACGGGCGCTTCGCGCGGCTGCGCGCGGTCGGCGTGAGCGTCCAGAACCACACCCTCGACCACGCCACCCTGCGCGGTCTGCCCTACACCGGCCAGCGCGCCGAGATCTGCGGACAGCAGGACAAGCTCACGCGGCGCTTCGGCGTCCGGCCCCGGCTGCTGCGGCCCCCGTACGGCCGGTACGACGACACCACCCTGCGCGCCGCCGCCGACTGCGGGGTCGCCGCGATCGTTCTCGGCAGGACGGCCGACGCACACCCGTTCCGGCCGGGCGACATCCTCTCCGGCCCCGCCGAACCCGAACTCACGGGCGCCACGCTCCGCCTGCTCCGCCGGATCCAGCGCGAGGGCTTCACCCTGGCGCGGCTGGAGAACTACCTCTAGTAAGGCGCCGACCGGAGAGCTGCCCCCGGGTCGACAGGGCGACCGGAAGGTTGCCCCCCCGGGTCGACCGGAGAGCTGCCCCGGGGAAGCGTCCATTCGGTGCGGTCCGGCACGTTCCGGTCCACGCCACGCCGACTGCCTTTGGCACTCCGCTTGACCGAGTGCTAATCACAGTCATAGTCTCAGGTCTGGCACTCCCCCCTGGAGAGTGCCAATAGCGACAGGCAGATCCGGCACCCGCGACGACGGATCCACCTGGTCGCCACCTCAGACAGTTAACCCCGTGAGATCTCCGAAGGGGGAGGTCGGATCGTGACGACCACCAGCTCCAAGGTTGCCATCAAGCCGCTTGAGGACCGCATTGTGGTCCAGCCGCTCGACGCCGAGCAGACCACGGCCTCCGGCCTGGTCATCCCGGACACGGCCAAGGAGAAGCCCCAGGAGGGCGTCGTCCTGGCCGTGGGCCCGGGTCGCATCGAGGACGGCAAGCGTGTCGAGCTCGACGTCGCCGTCGGCGACATCGTTCTCTACAGCAAGTACGGCGGCACCGAGGTGAAGTACAACGGCGAGGAGTACCTCGTCCTCTCGGCTCGCGACGTGCTCGCGATCATCGAGAAGTAATTCACCCGGTAAGGGCGTTCGGGGACTTCCCCCGGACAACCCCGCACCAAGCATTGCAGTGAACTGCGCCCCTGGCCCCCGCTACTTTCGATGAACCGGGCGCTGGGGGCGCCGTTCGTTTCTCCCAAGTTTTCCGAGAGGGCTGAACCGCTCCCATGGCGAAGATCCTGAAGTTCGACGAGGACGCCCGTCGCGCCCTCGAGCGCGGCGTCAACAAGCTTGCCGACACGGTGAAGGTGACGATCGGCCCCAAGGGCCGCAACGTCGTCATCGACAAGAAGTTCGGCGCCCCCACCATCACCAACGACGGCGTGACCATCGCCCGTGAGGTCGAGGTCGAGGACCCGTTCGAGAACCTCGGCGCCCAGCTGGTGAAGGAGGTGGCGACCAAGACCAACGACATCGCGGGTGACGGTACGACCACCGCCACCGTGCTGGCCCAGGCGCTCGTGCGCGAGGGCCTGAAGAACGTCGCCGCGGGTGCCTCCCCGGCGCTGCTCAAGAAGGGCATCGACGCCGCGGTCAAGGCCGTCTCCGAGGAGCTCCTCGCGACGGCCCGCCCGATCGACGACAAGTCCGACATCGCCGCCGTGGCCGGTCTCTCCGCGCAGGACAGCCAGGTCGGCGAGCTCATCGCCGAGGCGATGGACAAGGTCGGCAAGGACGGTGTCATCACCGTCGAGGAGTCCAACACCTTCGGTCTGGAGCTGGACTTCACCGAGGGCATGGCCTTCGACAAGGGCTACCTGTCCCCGTACATGGTGTCCGACCAGGAGCGTATGGAGGCCGTCCTCGACGACCCGTACATCCTCATCCACCAGGGCAAGATCAGCTCCATCCAGGACCTGCTGCCGCTGCTGGAGAAGGTCATCCAGGCGAACGCCTCCAAGCCGCTGCTGATCATCGCCGAGGACGTCGAGGGCGAGGCCCTGTCGACCCTGGTCGTGAACAAGATCCGCGGCACGTTCAACGCCGTCGCCGTGAAGGCCCCCGGCTTCGGTGACCGCCGCAAGGCCATGCTCGGCGACATCGCCACCCTCACCGGTGGTCAGGTCATCGCCGAGGAGGTCGGCCTCAAGCTCGACCAGGTCGGCCTGGACGTGCTCGGCAGCGCCCGCCGCGTGACCGTCACCAAGGACGACACCACCATCGTCGACGGTGCCGGCAGCTCCGACGAGGTCGTCGGCCGCGTCAACCAGATCAAGGCCGAGATCGAGAACACCGACTCCGACTGGGACCGCGAGAAGCTCCAGGAGCGCCTCGCGAAGCTGGCCGGCGGCGTGTGCGTGATCAAGGTCGGCGCCGCCACCGAGGTGGAGCTCAAGGAGAAGAAGCACCGTCTGGAGGACGCCATCTC
Source organism: Streptomyces sp. NBC_00659 (assembly GCF_036226925.1). NCBI lineage: Bacteria > Bacillati > Actinomycetota > Actinomycetes > Kitasatosporales > Streptomycetaceae > Streptomyces > Streptomyces sp. NBC_00659. Next base: position 5,763,890 of record NZ_CP109031.1, read on the forward strand.
CGCGACCCGCGCCGCGGTCGAGGAGGGCATCGTCTCCGGTGGTGGCTCCGCGCTCGTCCACGCCGTCAAGGTCCTCGAGGGCAACCTCGGCAAGACCGGCGACGAGGCCACGGGTGTCGCGGTCGTGCGCCGCGCCGCCGTCGAGCCGCTGCGCTGGATCGCCGAGAACTCCGGCCTGGAGGGCTACGTCATCACCTCCAAGGTCGCCGAGCTCGACAAGGGCCAGGGCTTCAACGCCGCCACCGGCGAGTACGGCGACCTGGTCAAGGCCGGCGTCATCGACCCGGTCAAGGTCACCCGCTCCGCCCTGGAGAACGCCGCCTCCATCGCCTCCCTGCTCCTGACGACCGAGACCCTGGTCGTCGAGAAGCCGGCCGAGGACGAGGGTGACGCCGGCCACGGCGGTCACGGGCACTCCCACTGACGCACGCCGGGAGACCGGTAGGCCGGAGCCGGCACTGAATCCCCGGACAGGGACACCGTGCTGAATCGGGCCGCGTCGCTTCGCCCCGCCGTTCCCACGGCGGGGCGAAGTGCTGTCCGGCGGGCGCGCCGACGCGTCTTCGACGTCAGGAACGTCTTGCCGGGTCACGCGGGGGTGCCTTCCGGGAACTGCTGCCGCAGGAGTTCCCCGTCGAGACGGACCGGCATACGGGTGGGACACGGGCGGCGGCATCAGCGGGCACACACCGGCACTTTGGACTGGTACAGGATCCTTGTACCAGTAGAGTGGTACCGTAATTCTGTACCATTTCTTGGGAGGATGAGTCCATGGCCATCACCGCCAGCGAGGCCCGAGCCAGACTGTTCCCGCTCATCCAGCAGGTCAACGACGATCACGAACCGGTCGAGATCACTTCCAAGGGCGGCAACGCCATACTGATGTCGGCTGACGACTTCCGCTCCTGGCAGGAGACCATCTACCTGCTCCGCAGCCCTGCCAACGCCGCCCGCCTCATGGCGGCCGTCGCCGAGGACAAGGCCGCCGAGACACCGTTGATCACCAGGCCCATCGACGAGCTGACGGCCATGGCGGAGGACGGGGAGTGAGGGACGTACGGTTCCGTCCCACCGGATGGGAGGACCTCCTCTACTGGCAGTCCGCCGACAAGAAGCTGTTCGGCAAGCTGGTCCGCCTGATCCGGGAGATCCAGCGCGACCCCTTCACGGGGATCGGCAAGCCCGAGCCGCTGAAGGGTGACCTGTCGGGTTACTGGTCACGCCGGATCGACGACGAACACCGGCTGGTCTACCGGGCCACCGAGAAGGAAATCGTGATCATCAAGGCTCGCTACCACTACTGAGTGACCATCACGCAGAGGCCTGTGCGGGCTGCGGGCCGCACTGTTCGGCCATTCCGGTCGCCTCGTCGGCGGTGTTAATCAAATTTGGTGTCCCTTCCGGTGGTGGGTCACCGCGAGCGTGACCAGGCACACGGCGATCAGCCCGAAACCGATGAGGAACGCGGGTGTGATCCAGGGGGAGACGAGGTCCTCGGTCCGTCCGTCGTTCCAGTGACAGGTCGCGCGCGGAGGCAGGAACCGGTCTTCGTACCAGTCCCATTCCTCCGTGACCGGCGCGGACGGCGCGCACATACGTGCCGGATCGGCCAGCAGCACCTCCGCCTCGCCCAGAAGGAACGAGGGAACACCGACGATCGCGCATCCGAGGATGATGTTCAGGGGGCGTGACGTCCCGGAGGATCTGAGGCACACCAGACCCAGGCCCACGAGGACCACGACGACGGTCCAGCTCGGCACGGAGGACTCCTGACGGAACGAACGTTGCTGGTTGGCGAGGTACTTCGCCCGGTTGCGGCCCTCCAGGTCCGCACGCGAGGCGAGGACATTCGCGAATCCCCGGCAGTATTCCCTGAGTTCCTCCGGCGGGAAAAGATCGGGAAGGATCACGCCTTCCTCCGCCGTGCTGAGCACGAGCTGGGCCCGGCCCGCCGCGATGAGGTCCCGCCAGACCGGCTTGTGCGTGATCCTCCCGGTACGCGGCCTTCGCTTCCGTACTCGCCTCCTTGCCGAGGTGCCCGATGCGCATCAGATGGCCCGCCACGCGGTGAGCGCTCACCGTCCGATCCCGATCCGCCCTGCCGGACCAAGTGAAGTGGAGAGGCGGTCTGCCATGCCGACCCGCAAGTCGGCCAACACGACCTGACAGCATGGTGACTGGGCAGTCCCGTACCAGCCGGCCGATTGCAGGTGGGCTTCGAGCACGAAGGGCCTACCGCCGCAGAAGCCCCCGCTCCCGGCATCCGGGATCGGAGGCTTCGCTCCTGGCGGATCTGTGGAATCCGGGGGATCAGCCCTTCAGAGCGGCCGAGAGGGTCATCGGAGCCACCCGGCCGTACGGTCATCAGCCCCCGACGCTCCTGCAGAACCGGCGGATGCCCCAGGCTCAGAGCCGGTCGTCGCGCACCACGTCCAGGTCCGTGAAGGTCGGCATCCCGTCGCAGAGCGCCACCATCTCCTGGAAGATCTGCTCGGTCTCCGGCATCTTCGAGTTCTTCATCGCTTCCTCGTACGACGGGAACTCCACGATCTCCACGAAGTGGTTCGCGTCGGAGCGGTCCTTGCCGATGACTCCACGCGTCGCGGTCCGTTTGCCGTTGGTCTTCTCGACCCAGGTGTCCATCAGCTGGTTCATCTCGTCGAACCGACTGGTTCTGCCCTCAATCAGCTGTACGAAAGTCATGGCGCCGCCTCCGGCTCTCGCTCCGGTCGAATCATCTCAATCCTCCCACCGGAGGGGCGGCACCACCCACTGCACGATCATCGCGAGCGCCCGTCCCGAGCCTCCCGAGCCTCCTGCGGCCCACTCGATCCGCTCTGCCAGGGCCTCGCGTCACCGGGGCCTCGCGTCACCGGGCCCCCACGTCACCGGGGCCTCGCTTCACTGAGGTCCGTACTTCCGCCCGGTCTTCGACGAGATCCCGCCCAGCAGCGCACGCGGCGTCACCTTCACCACGCCCATCAGCACCTTGTAGCGCGGGTCCGGGATCGACAGGGTCCTTCCGCGGGCCAGATCGGCGAGGGCCGCCGCGACCAGCTTGTCGGCGTCCAGCCACATCCAGTTCGGGATGTTGTCCGTGCCCATGCCGGCCCGCTCGTGGAACTCGGTGCGCACGAAGCCCGGAGCCAGCGCCATCAGCCGCACCCCGCTGCCCGCGAGGTCCTTCGCCGCGCCCTGCGTGAACTGCACGACCCACGCCTTCGACGCCCCGTACGTACCCCGCGGCACGAACGCCGCGACCGACGCCACGTTGACGACGCCGCCCCGGCCGCGCTCCCGCATTGCCTCGGTCGCCGCCGACGTCAGCCGGAGCACCGCCTCGCAGTGCACCTTGAGCATCTTCAGCTCGTCCGCCATCGACACGTCCAGATAGCGGCCCTTGTTGCCGAAGCCGGCGTTGTTGACCAGCAGGTCGACCGGGCTCTTGCGGTCGGACAGACGGGCGGCGACCTCCTCGATGCCCTCGTCCGTCGCCAGGTCCGCGGTGAGCACCTCCGCCTCGATGCCGTGCCGGTCGTGCAGCTCGGTCGCCTGCTCGCGCAGCCGCTTCGTGTCCCGCGCCACCAGCACGAGGTTGTGCCCGTCCGCCGCGAGCCGCCGCGCGAAGGCGGCACCGATCCCCGCGGTCGATCCCGTAATCAGAGCCGTTGTCATGGCGCAAGGGTAGTGACCGGCCGCGCCCCCCGCCCCCGGTGCAGCAGACCGCGGGCGCCCCCGGTGCAGCCGGCCGCCCGCCCGCGCTCCGTACGTGCCTCGCACCAGGCCCCACTTACGCGAGCACACCGTGAACACGGCACGGACATCGCCGCCGACGGTGCCCGAGCCGCCCTATCCGCCGTACTTCGCCACGTACTCCCGCGCGTCCGCCAGCGACTCCGGGTGCAGGGCCTCGCCCGCCGCCAACAGCCTCGGCAGCAGCGTCCGTTCGGTCGTCGAGGCGCGGAACTGGACGGCGACGGTGACATCGTGGCCGGGCCGGTGCACGATCTCGACCGGGTCCCCGGAGCGGATCTCGCCGGGCTCGATCACCCGCAGATACGCGCCCGGCGCACCCCGGTGCGTGAACCGTCTGACCCAGCCCTTCTCACCGAGGTGCTCCTGGAAGGTGCGGCACGGGATGCGCCCGCAGGTGACCTCCAGGACGAGGCCGGAACCCATCCGCCAGCGCTCACCGATCAGCGCGCCGGACACGTCGAGCCCCAGCGTCGTGAGGTTCTCGCCGAACCCGCCGTTCGGCAGCGTCCGGCCCAGCTCACGCTCCCAGTCGTCGAGGTCCTCGCGCGCCACCGCGTACACCGCCTGGTCGTCACCGCCGTGATGGCGCAGGTGGCACACGGTGTCCCCGGCCAGCCCGCTTCCGCCGGTCCCCTTGAGCCCCGGCGCCGTCACGCGGACGGGACCGTCGACCGGCCGCTTGTCGATGCCGGTCACCCCCTCCGGCTGGTCCGTGTACGCGACGGCCCGTGCCCGGCCCAGGTTCACTGACAGAAGCTTCATGCCATCAAGCTAGGCGATACAGGTCAAAGCGTCGACGTGATATTCGGCGCCGCACCCAAGACACGCTTATGCTCCAAGGATGATCGAGGCTCGTCATCTCCGCGTTCTGCGCGCCGTCGCCACCACCGGATCCTTCTCGGCGGCAGGCCGTGAGCTGGGCTGCACCCAGCCCGCCGTCAGCCAGCAGATGAAGGCCCTGGAGTCCTCCGTGGGCACCCCGCTGCTCGTCAGGACGGGCCGCGAGATGCGCCTCACCCAGGCGGGTGAGGCTCTGGTCAAGCACGCGGCGAGCATCCTGGCCGGCCTCACGGCGGCGGAGGAGGAGGTCGCCGCGATCGCCGGGCTGCGGGCGGGCCGCGTCCGGCTGGTCTCCTTCCCCAGCGGCAGTTCCACCCTCGTTCCCACGGCCCTCGCCGCGCTGCGCGCGGCACACCCGGGCACCCGTGTCTCCCTGGAGGAGGCCGAACCGCCCGAGTCCGTCGAGAAGCTCAGGGCCGGTGACTGCGACATCGCGCTCGCCTTCCGCTACGAGAGCGCTCCGGGCGCCGAGGAATGGGACGACCTCGTCGTACGGCCCCTGCTGATGGACCGGCTTGTCGGCCTGGTGCCCGAGCGCCACCCGCTCGCGCGCGCGGAGTCCGTCGCGATCGGCGAGTTCGCCAATGAGTCGTGGATCGCGGGCTGCCCGCGCTGCCGCGGCCAGCTCGTCGAGGTCTGCCGCGGTGCCGGTTTCGAGCCCCGCATCGACTTCGCCACCGACGACTATCCGGCGGTGGTGGGGCTCGTGGGCGCGGGACTCGGCGTCGCCGTCCTGCCGGAACTCGCGATCGAGTCCGTACGTCCGAAGGGGGCCCGGACCGTGACGGTGGAGCCCGCGGTGCGCCGCGAGATCGTCGCCCTCACCCTCCCCGACCTCGCCGAGGTGCCGGCGGTGGCCGCGACGCTGGACCGGCTGGCGCAGGCGGCGGCCCGCTAGCGGTCTGCCCGCCGGGGAGCCGGGCCGTCACGGACGGGCTCAACTCCTCCGGTGTTTCCCCGCGCGTCCGGTGTTTCCCCGCGCGTCCGGTGTTTCCCCGCACGTCCTGTGTTCCCCGCACGCGTCGTGCGCGTCTCCTCGTACGCGTCGTACGCGCCTCCGGTTCGTGCGCACAGGCCTGCGTACCCCCGTACCTCCGACCTGTACGTACGCAACTTGTACGCACCTTCAGAGCAGAAACGTTCCTTCAGGTGTTCGAGGCGGAAGCGTTTCCTGTGGCCGCCGCCGAGACCAGTCGGTTGCGTGCCCGTCCCATGAGCTCTTCACGCTCGTCCTCGGTCAGTCCGCCCCATACGCCGTACGGTTCGCGCACCGCGAGCGCGTGTGCCGCGCACTCCGCGCGTACCGGGCATCTCATGCAGACCTCTTTGGCCGAGTTCTCACGAGCGCTCCGTGCCGCACCACGCTCGCCCTCCGGGTGGAAGAAGAGCGAGCTGTCGACCCCTCGGCAGGCCGCGAGGAGCTGCCAGTCCCAGAGGTCCGCGTTCGGACCGGGAAGGCGGGAGAAATCTGCCATTGCGTGTCCCCTTGCTGCCGTTCTGGGCTGCTCTGTGCCCACCGACCGTACATCTACGATCTAAGGAGATGAAAATATGACTCATTGCGAATCTAGTCTCAGACACCAGCAAATGGGAAGAAAACAGGCTGAATGGGGCATGGGTTGTGATGAAACGTTGAGGGTCGGCGCGCATGTCTCCAACGTGTCTGCGCCCTCACGTACAGTGCCGATGACGGCCGGCTGCCCCGTAACTCTTTCGAGTGACCATCGTTGAGATGGCTGAGGCGGTTGAAGGAACAAGCGCTCGGGTAGGCGGTCATATCCGCCTGCGAGTGTCGACCGCACAGGTGACGATTCGTAACAGCCTGGAGGCTCAAGGTGACGCGCATCAGCTGCGGAGGACGGTCATGACATCCGTCCTCGTCTGCGACGACTCCCCGCTTGCCCGAGAGGCGCTCCGCCGTGCGGTCGCGACCGTGCCCGGTGTCGAGCGCGTGACGACGGCGGCCAACGGCGAGGAAGTCCTCCGCCGCTGGGGAGCCGACCGTTCGGATTTGATTCTGATGGACGTACGTATGCCCGGATTGGGCGGCGTGGAGACGGTCAGGCGGCTGCTGTCCGCCGACCCCGGTGCGCGCATCATCATGCTCACCGTGGCCGAGGACCTGGACGGTGTGGCGCTCGCCGTCGCCGCCGGCGCCCGCGGCTATCTCCACAAGGATGCCTCGCGTGCGGAACTGCGCGCCACGGTGACCCAGGCGCTCGCCGACCCGACGTGGCGGCTCGCGCCGCGCAGACTGCGTTCGGCGGAGATGGGCGCCGCGCCCACGCTCACCGCGCGGGAGATCCAGGTGCTCGAAGGAATGAGCCACGGACGCTCCAACGCGGAGATCGGCCGTGAGCTGTTCCTCTCCGAGGACACGGTCAAGACCCACGCACGGCGGCTCTTCAAGAAGCTCGGCGCCTCGGACCGGGCGCACGCGGTCGCGCTCGGATTCCGGTGGGGCCTGGTTCGCTGAGGGGTGGCCCGTGGTCCGGGGTGGATCGGCGCGTGCCGTCCGACGCGCCGCGTCGCACGGCAAAGGGCCGTCCTCGTACGAGGCGTGTCCGCGCGGTCCGGCGACGCGGCGAGGTGTGTTCGCTGCCGTCGCGCGCCCGCCGGGGACCACGGGAGAGCCCTTGGGCGAACCGCCTCGCGGGTACGACGGCAGTAGTCCCTGCCCGCCGGACGGCGGGCAGGGCCGGTGCCTCGGAGAGAGCCTCCTCGGTGTCCGGACTCCGTTTCCCGGCGGATGCCGCATCCTTGAGGTGTGGAGTTCCTTGGGGACAAGTCGGTCGAGCGGGAGGGGAGGGCGCAGGAGATGAGTTCCGGCGCACCTGCTCATAACGCTTCGGTGCACAACTATGGACGCGGTGCCACGGACAGGACGACGTCGAGGCACCATGGACCGATGCGTGAAGACGAGACGACGGGGATCGGTGCGCTCGTCCTTCGCGCGGTCGACGGCGACGAACAGGCCACGCACGACCTGCTCGCCCACGTACACCCGCTCGCGCTGCGTTACTGCCGCGCCCGTCTGTCCCGGCTCCCGGGGGACGCGCGGCACTTCGTGGAGGACCTGGCGCAGGAGGTCTGTGTCGCGGTGCTCCTCGCGCTGCCGCGCTACAAGGACACCGGGCGCCCGTTCGAGGCGTTTGTGTTCGCGATCGCCGCGCACAAGGTCGCCGACCTCCAGCGTGCCGCGATGCGCCATCCGGGGTCCACGGTCGTCCCGTCCGACGAGATGCCGGAGCGGCCCGACGACTCCCTCGGTCCCGAGGAGCGCGCGCTGCTCAGCAGTGACGCCGAATGGGCGAAGAAACTCATGGCCAACCTCCCCGAGAACCAGCGCGAGCTGCTCCTTCTGCGCATCGCGGTGGGCCTCACGGCGGAGGAGACCGGCCAGATGCTGGGCATGTCACCGGGTGCCGTCCGGGTGGCCCAGCACCGTGCGCTCAGCCGGCTGCGGGCGCTGGCGGAGCAGTAGGGATCCGGGTCCGGCCACGGTGACGCCGTGGCCGGGGTGGCGCGGTCCCGCCGTGTCCGTCGCGCCCGCCGCGTATCTGCCGGCGGGACACGTTCCGGTGATACCGGTCACCGCGGACAGCCGGCGCCCCGTGCGGCGGAGCCCTTTTCCTCCGCAAATTGCAGGCAAAAGGTGGCGGGTCCCGGCGGGCGTCGATCCGGCCGGCCGGGACGGCTCCGTGCCGCCCTTCGCGGGCGGGGCGGGGTGCCGGCCGGCGTCAGCCCACCCCGGCTGGGCTGCCCGAGCGGGCTCCGGGCCCTTCTCCGGGCACGGGTCTGAACGGGAGTGACCGTCATCCCGTACGAACATACGAAGCCGAAGCCCACCCTCAACCGTGGAATGAGAGAGCCATGCTTCCCGTTAGCATGGACATCCGCACCGATCAAGGCCATTTGGGGAAGGTGTCATGACTGCCAACGTCGACGGAGTGCCCGCCAAATTCGCGACACTCGGGCTGACCTACGACGACGTGCTGCTGCTGCCGGGCTCGTCGGACATGGCGCCCGACCAGATCGACACCGCCTCGCACATCTCGAAGAACGTTCGGGTCAACATCCCGCTGCTCTCCGCAGCCATGGACAAGGTCACCGAATCGCGTATGGCGATCGCGATGGCCCGTCAGGGCGGCGTCGGTGTTCTGCACCGCAACCTGTCCATCGAGGACCAGGCCAACCAGGTCGACCTGGTGAAGCGCTCCGAGTCCGGCATGGTGACCGACCCGATCACCGTGCACCCGGACGCCACGCTCGGCGAGGCCGACGCGATCTGTGCCAAGTTCCGGATCTCCGGTGTGCCGGTCACGGACGGCGGAGGCAAGCTGCTCGGCATCGTCACCAACCGCGACATGGCCTTCGAGACCGACCGCTCGCGCCAGGTGCGCGAGGTCATGACGCCGATGCCGCTGGTCACCGGCAAGGTCGGCATCTCGGGTGCCGACGCGATGCAGCTGCTGCGCCGCCACAAGATCGAGAAGCTTCCGCTGGTCGACGACGCGGGCGTCCTCAAGGGCCTCATCACCGTCAAGGACTTCGTCAAGGCGGAGAAGTACCCGAACGCGGCCAAGGACGGCGAGGGCCGTCTGCTGGTCGGCGCGGCTGTCGGTGTCGCCGGTGACGCCTTCGAGCGGGCCCAGGCCCTGATCGAGGCCGGCGTCGACTTCATCGTCGTCGACACCGCGCACGGCCACTCCCGTCTGGTCGGCGACATGGTCGCCAAGATCAAGTCGAACTCCTCGGGCGTCGACGTCATCGGCGGCAACATCGCCACCCGTGACGGCGCGCAGGCCCTCATCGACGCGGGCGTCGACGGCATCAAGGTCGGTGTCGGCCCCGGTTCCATCTGCACCACCCGCGTCGTCGCCGGTATCGGCGTACCGCAGGTGACGGCCATCTACGAGGCGTCGCTCGCCGCCAAGGCGGCCGGCGTCCCGGTCATCGGCGACGGTGGCCTCCAGTACTCCGGCGACATCGCCAAGGCCCTGGTCGCGGGCGCCGACACGGTGATGCTCGGCTCGCTGCTCGCGGGCTGCGAGGAGTCCCCGGGCGAGCTGATGTTCATCAACGGCAAGCAGTTCAAGTCGTACCGCGGCATGGGCTCCCTGGGCGCCATGCAGTCCCGTGGCGAGCAGCGCTCCTTCTCCAAGGACCGCTACTTCCAGGAGGGTGTCGCCTCCGACGAGAAGCTCGTCCCCGAGGGCATCGAGGGCCAGGTGCCCTACCGCGGCCCGCTCTCCGCGGTCGTCCACCAACTGGTCGGCGGTCTGCGCCAGTCGATGTTCTACGTCGGCGGCCGTACGGTGCCCGAGCTCCAGGACCGCGGCCGGTTCGTGCGTATCACCTCGGCGGGCCTCAAGGAGAGCCACCCGCACGACATCCAGATGACGGTCGAGGCGCCGAACTACAGCCGCCTCAAGTAGTCGTCCGTACAGCTGAACGGTCTTCCACACGCGCGTCGAGACCCGCCACGAGGGCGGCCCCGGAGTTTCCGGGGCCGCCCTTGTCGTGGGCGTCGGGGATACTGGGAGGCGCAGAAGCGAAGAGGGAAAGGCCACAACGTGACTGAGATCGAGATCGGGCGCGGCAAGCGCGGCCGCCGGGCGTACGCCTTCGACGACATCGCCGTCGTCCCGAGCCGCCGTACGCGGGACCCGAAGGAGGTCTCGATCGCCTGGCAGATCGACGCGTACCGCTTCGAGCTGCCCTTCCTGGCCGCCCCCATGGACTCGGTCGTCTCCCCGGCCACCGCGATCCGTATCGGCGAGCTGGGCGGCCTGGGCGTCCTGAACCTGGAAGGCCTCTGGACGCGGTACGACGACCCGCAGCCGCTGCTGGACGAGATCGCCGGTATGGACTCGGAGACCGCGACCCGCCGTCTCCAGGAGATCTACGCGGCTCCCATCAAGGAGGAGCTGATCGGGCAGCGCATAAAGGAGGTGCGCGACTCGGGAGTCGTCACCGCCGCCGCCCTCTCCCCGCAGCGCACGGCGCAGTTCTCCAAGGCCGTCGTCGACGCGGGTGTGGACATCTTCGTCATCCGCGGTACGACGGTGTCGGCCGAGCACGTCTCCGGTGCCGCCGAGCCGCTGAACCTGAAGCAGTTCATCTACGAGCTCGACGTCCCGGTGATCGTCGGCGGCTGTGCCACGTACACCGCGGCGCTGCACCTGATGCGCACCGGCGCGGCAGGTGTCCTGGTCGGTTTCGGCGGCGGTGCCGCGCACACCACGCGCAACGTGCTGGGCATCCAGGTCCCGATGGCCACCGCCGTCGCGGACGTCGCCGCGGCCCGCCGCGACTACATGGACGAGTCCGGCGGCCGGTACGTGCACGTCATCGCCGACGGCGGTGTGGGCTGGTCCGGCGACCTCCCCAAGGCCATCGCCTGCGGCGCCGACTCCGTGATGATGGGCTCCCCGCTCGCGCGCGCCACCGACGCGCCCGGCCGCGGCAACCACTGGGGCATGGAGGCGGTGAACGAGGAGCTGCCGCGCGGCAAGAAGGTCGACCTCGGCACCGTCGGCACGATCGAGGAGATCCTCACCGGTCCGTCGCACATCCCGGACGGCTCGATGAACATCTTCGGCGCCCTCCGCCGCGCCATGGCCACGACCGGCTACAGCGAGCTCAAGGAGTTCCAGCGCGTCGAGGTGACGGTCGCGGACTCGCAGCACAAGCGGTAGCCACCACGGCTTCACCAGCGCTCACGTCTGTACGTGAGAAGGGCCCCACCGAGTCGGTGGGGCCCTTCTCACGTGTTCGGGTCCTGCCGGCCGTTCATGAGCGGGAACAGCCGGACCGGTATCTCAGTGGCTGTGCCCGGTCTTGCGGGCGCTCTGGAACGCCACGTAGGCCGCGATCGCGAAGAAGACGAAGGTCAGCGGGTCGGACCCGTCCTTCCATGCCTGCTGGACCACGTCGAAGTGGTCGAAGAAGATCGTGCTGAAGCCGAGGCCGGTTTCGTCGGCGCCGATCATGGCCGTGCCGATGAGCTGACCGAGGTAGATCCCGGCGACGGAGACGATCACGCTGACGACCGGGAGCGTCTGGTTGCGGCCGCCGATGCGGCCCGCGGCGATGCCGACGAGGAAGCCGACACCGACGGCGGCGTAGCCGATCTCGTGCTTGGTGAGGCCGATGATCAGGCCGTACAGGATCGCGGAGACCACACCGGCGCCGATGGCGGCGACGACGCCGAGCGCGAAGTTGCCCTGCGCCGGGGCGGCCGGGGCGACGGGCGCGACCGGGAAGCCCGGCTGGGGCGCGCCCTGCGGGAAGGCCTGCTGCGGGACGGGCGGCTGGTCGGTCGGCGCGGCGGGCGCGGCGGCAGCGGCGGGCGCGGGCGCGTCCGTGGCGTACGGGTTGTTGTCGACCGGTGGTCCGGACGGCGGCGTGGACTGGCTCATGTGGTTCCCCCCAGGGATGCGGGCGCACTGTCGGTGTGCGCGTGGAGTGTCGCCGCACACCTGTCGGCGCCCGGGGCATGGGCGCACGCGTGTGCGAGAGCTGCCGCAGATTAGCAGGGGGGAGTGACAATCGGTGAGGTAATTCCCCGGCTCAGAGCCGGTGTGCCGCTCCCGTCGGGGTCGCCCCCCTTGTGTCCAGGAGAAGTTGGGCTTTCACCGACAGGCCTTGCAGGTCGTAGGTGCGGTGCTGCTGGAGCAGGATCGTCAGGTCGGCGTCGGCCGCGGCCTCGTAGAGGGAGTCCGCGCGCGGTACGGGCCGCCCGAGGACGCTCCAGGCCGGCACGTGCGGGTCGTGATAGCTGACGGCCGCGCCGAGTTCCATCAGCCGTACGGCGATCTCGTGGGCGGGGGAGCCCTGTTGGTCGGCGATGTCGGCCTTGTAGGTGACGCCGAGGAGGAGCACCCGCGCGGCCCGGGCGGACTTCCCGTGCTCGTTGAGCAGCGCGGCGGCGCGCTGGATGACGTACTGGGGCATGTGGTTGTTGACCTGCCGGGCCAGTTCGACCATCCGCAGCGGGCGTCCGGAGGGGCCGCCGAGGTCCTGGGCGATCCCGTGGCCGCCGACTCCCGGGCCGGGCCGGAACGCCTGGAACCCGAACGGCTTGGTCTCCGCGCAGCGGATGACGTCCCACAGGTCGACGCCCAGGTCGTGGCAGAGCACGGCCATCTCGTTGACGAGCGCGATGTTGACGTGCCGGAAGTTGGTCTCCAGGACCTGCACGGTCTCCGCCTCGCGGGGGCCCCGCGCGCGGACGACCTTGTCGGTGAGCCGGCCGTAGAACGCGGCTGCCGACTCGGTGCACGCGGGGGTGAGACCGCCGATGACCTTCGGTGTCCCGGCGGGGGTGACGTCGCGGTTGCCGGGGTCGACCCGGCTGGGTGAGTACGCGAGGTGGAAATCGCGCCCGGCGCGCAGCCCGGAACCGGTTTCGAGGAGCGGGCGGAGGAACGCCTCGGTGGTGCCGGGGTGCACGGGTGATTCCAGGATGACCGTGGTGTGCGGGCGCAGCCGTGCGGCCAGGGCGCGGGCCGCCGACTCCACCTGGCCGAGGTCCAGGGCGCCGTCCGCGCCCCGTGGGGTCGGTGCGCAGATGACGGCGGTGCGGACACGGCCCAGCTCGGCCGGGTTCGTGGCCGGCCGGAAGCCGCCCGCGAGCATCCGGCGCAGCTCCGCGGGGGTGAGGGAGCCGCCTTCCGGCCCGGTTCTGTAGCCGAGGGTGGAGATGCCGGCGGCGACGGCGGCCTGGGCCAGGGGCAGGCCTAGGTGACCGAGTCCGATGACGGCGAGGTCTGCGGGCATGGAGTGGGCCGTCCTTCCCAGTAACCGATGTGGGACAGGTGCGCAAGCCCTGTGGACAGGACGGGCGAGAGCAATGTCAGACTAGGAGTAAATATGACCGATTTGCGGGATTGATCGATCAAGATTCCTTGCGCGTCGCCCAGAGTTGTCCACAGGCCGAGGACGGACGGTGGCCGATGAGGGGAGAGACGGTCAGACTTTGGGCAGGGGGGATGTGAGCCGGGCGTCGCCGGACGGTGCGGCCAGCGCGACCTACAGCGGGAGGCAGCGGTGAGGACAGCGACACTGGGGCCGGCGGAGCGCGCCGAGTCACTGGCGGGAATGGCCGAGCGTGAGCTGGACGTGCTGGTCGTGGGCGCGGGCGTGGTCGGCGCGGGCACCGCGCTGGACGCCGCGACGCGCGGTCTGTCCACCGGCCTGGTCGAGGCGCGTGACTGGGCGTCGGGCACGTCGAGCAGATCCAGCAAGCTGATCCACGGCGGCCTGCGGTATCTGGAGATGCTCGACTTCGCGCTCGTCCGCGAGGCGCTGAAGGAGCGCGGCCTGCTCCTCGAGCGGCTCGCGCCGCACCTGGTCAAGCCGGTCCCGTTCCTCTACCCCCTCCAGCACAAGGGCTGGGAGCGGCTGTACGCGGGCTCCGGCGTCGCGTTGTACGACGCCATGTCGATGGCCCGCGGTCACGGCCGCGGCCTGCCCCCGCATCGCCATCTGAGCCGCCGCCACGCCCTGCGCGTCGCACCGGCGCTGAAGAGGGACGCGCTGATCGGCGCCCTGCAGTACTACGACGCCCAGATGGACGACGCCCGCTATGTGGCGACCCTGGTGCGCACGGCCGCTTCGTACGGTGCGAAGGTCGCCAACCGTGCGCGGGTCGCCGGATTCCTGCGCGAGGGCGAGCGGGTGGTCGGGGCCAGGGTGCGCGACGTCGAGGGCGGCGGCGAGTACGAGGTCCGCGCCCGCCAGATCGTCAACGCCACCGGCGTGTGGACCGACGACACCCAGGCCATGGTCGGGGAGCGGGGCCAGTTCCACGTCCGGGCGTCCAAGGGCATCCATCTGGTCGTGCCGAAGGACCGGATCCACTCCTCGACGGGCCTGATCCTGCGCACCGAGAAGTCCGTGCTGTTCGTGATCCCCTGGGGCCGCCACTGGATCATCGGCACCACCGACACCGACTGGGACCTGGACAAGGCGCATCCGGCCGCGTCCAGCGCGGACATCGACTATCTGCTGGAGCATGTGAACTCGGTGCTCTCCGTGCCGCTCACCCGTGACGACGTCGAGGGGGTGTACGCGGGGCTGCGGCCGCTGCTGGCCGGGGAGTCGGACGCCACCAGCAAGCTGTCGCGCGAGCACACCGTGGCCCACCCGGTGCCCGGACTCGTGGTCGTGGCCGGCGGCAAGTACACGACCTACCGGGTGATGGCCAAGGACGCGGTCGACGCGGCGGTGCACGGCCTCGACCAGCGGGTCGCCGAATGCGTCACCGAGGACACCCCGCTGCTCGGCGCCGAGGGGTACCGGGCGCTGTGGAACGCGCGAGCGCGGATCGCGGCGCGCACCGGCATCCATGTGGCGCGTGTGGAGCATCTGTTGAACCGGTACGGGGCGCTCGCCGAGGAGCTCCTCGACCTCATCGCGGCGGACCCGTCCCTCGGCGCTCCCCTGCTGGCCGCCGAGGACTACCTCCGGGCCGAGATCGTCTACGCCGCCTCGCACGAGGGCGCCCGTCACCTGGACGACGTCCTGACCCGGCGTACCCGCATCTCCATCGAGACCTTCGACCGGGGCACCCGCAGCGCCCGTGAGGCCGCCGAGTTGATGGCCCCGGTCCTCGGCTGGGACAAGGACCAGATCGAGCGCGAGGTGGAGCACTACGAGAAGCGGGTCGAGGCCGAACGGGAGTCCCAGCGCCAGCCGGACGACCTGACGGCGGACGCGGCCCGGCTGGGAGCGCCGGACATCGTGCCGTTCTGACCGCCGCTTCCCGCCCATCTCCTTCGAACGGGTGCCGTGAGCCGGGCTCTTGAGGTGCCGCCAAGAACCGTGGCACCGCGTGGACCTGCCGGTCGAGCGACTGTCCCCGGTGGAACCGCAAACAGTTCTTCGCGAAGAGGTCTTTGCGAAGAACTGTTTGCGGTCTAGAGTGCGCGATATGACTGACACGAGTGCGGGGCCGGATGGTCCGAAGGCTGAAGCGGACGCGGTCGTTCTGGATGCCAAGGGGCTGCGTGCCCTGGCGCACCCGGTGCGCGTGGAGTTGGTCGGGCTGCTGCGGAAGTACGGCCCGTCGACGGCTACCCGCCTTGCGGAGCGGCTCGGCGTGAACTCCGGCACGGCCAGCTACCACCTGCGCCAGCTCGGCGCGGCCGGCTTCGTCGAGGAGGACACGGAACGCGGCAACGCGCGAGAGCGCTGGTGGCGTTCGTTGCATCAGATGACGGAACTCAATGATCCGGAGCTTGCCGAGCGCGAGCCCGAGGCCGTCCAGGCCTTCCTGCAGTCCGTCGCCGCCACCAACACCCTTCGCACACAGCGGGCGATCAACGAGCTCCAGACGATGCCCGATGCGTGGCGGGGCACCTTCGACATGAGCGACTGGGCCTTGCGGCTCACGCCCGAGGAAACCGCCACCCTGCGCCAGGAGTTGCGGGCAGTCGTCGCCCGCTACCGGAGAGATACGCCGGACGCGGCGGCGAAAGCCCCGGAGGGAGCCGAGCGGGTCGCCGTCATCACGCACCTCCTGCCGGAGCTGGATACGCCCGCCGCGTCGGAGGCGCACGCCGGCCCGCAGACGGTGACAGGAACGGAGACGTCATGAGGGAAGACGTCTCCGGCGCCGCCGGCATACCCGGCAAGCGGTCCTTACGACCGCTCGGCGGGGTCCTGGCGGCCATGGCCGTGTCGCTGACCGGTACCAGGGTCGCTGCCGTCGCGCTGCCCTGGTTCGTGCTCGTCACGACCGGCAGCGCCACCCAGACCGGACTGGTCGCCTTCTGTCAGATGACTCCCTACGTGGCGGTCAAGGCGTTCACCGGGCCGCTGGTGGACCGGATCGGCCCGCGGGCCGTTTCCTGGACCACTGATCTGGCCAGCGCAAGCGCCGCCGCTGCGGTTCCCCTGTTCCACGCCCTGGACCTGCTCTCCTTTCCGCTCCTGCTGGCCCTGGTCGCGCTGATCGGCGCGGTCCGCGGCCCCGGCGACCTGGCCAAGGAGGTCATGGTCCCGGAAGCCGCCGAGCTCGGCCGGGTGCCGTTGGAGCGGGCCGCCGGTCTGTCGGGCGTGACCGAGCGGCTCGCCTCCACCATCGGCCCGGCGGCCGGCGGCTCGTTGGTGGCGCTGCTCGGCCCCATGACAGGACTGGTCGTCAACGCGGGCTGCTTCACTCTCGGATCGTTGATCATCGGAGTGGCACTGCCTCGTGGGGTGGGCCATGCGGTCAAGGAAGCCCCGCCGCGGGCCGGCGAGACGGAACCGGGTTACTGGCGACGTTTCGCCGAGGGCTTCGCCTTCCTGCGTGGCGAGCCGTTGATGCTGACTGTCATCGTCATGGTCGGGGTCACCAACCTGCTGGACGCGGGGTTCGGCACGGTGCTCATGCCCGTCTGGGCCAGGGAATCCGGCAACGGGCCGGCCGCGATCGGCCTGATGGGCAGCGTGACGGGAGCCGCGGCGGTCGCGGGGAGTCTGATCGCCGCGATGGCAGCACACCGGCTGCGGCGCCGGGTGGTGTTCTTCACCGGGTTCCTGGTGGCCGGGGCGCCGAGGTTCCTGATTCTCGCCTCCGATGCTCCCTCGGGAGCGGTACTGGCCGTGTTCGCCGTCAGTGGATTCGGGTCGGGCTTCCTCAACCCGGTGCTGGGGGCCATCCTTTTCGAGCGAGTGCCGCGCCGGATGCTGGGCCGGGTCAACGCGCTCGGTGATTCGCTGGCCTGGGCCGGTATCCCTCTCGGTGGACTGATCGTCGGAGCGGCGGTGGCCTCCGTCGGACTTGCGCCGGTGCTGCTTGCAAGCGGGGCTGCGTACTTCCTCACCACGAACCTGACCGGGCTGCGGCCGGAATGGCGCGAGATGGACCGTGGGGGTGGGCGAGGTGCCCCGGAACCACAACCCGAGGATGCCGCTCAGCCGGCCGGTGCGAATCTCCCGACATGACGTCGGTCGTAGGACTCCGGCTCCGTGGCGGGAACCCGCACCTGCCGGCGGCGAATTCCACGGCCTCTCCGGGCAGCTCTGTTCGGCTGCGGCTGGTGACACGGTTCCTGCCGGCATCCCGTCTTCGCCCGCGGCCCGGCCGTTCCACGGGGTGCGGGGAAAGAACTCGGCGGCGAGCAGGTCCGGTTCGAGCGTCGGGTCCGTGACCCCGTCCGTGTTCACCCGGAAGGTGAGGACACGGCGACCGCCGACGGTGGCCGCGCTGCGCACGTAGCTGCCGGAGATCCGGCCGTTGTGCCCCCACACCGTGGTGCCGCACGGCAGCTTCACCGGGAACGGCCCCATGCCGTACGAGCCTTGTGCGGCCCGGGTGTCGAGCATGTCGCGCAGCCAGTGCGAGGGGTGCAGTCCGCCGTCGAGCAGGGCCGCGCAGAAGCGGTTCAGGTCGGCCGGTGTACGGCCGCGGGAGGGCCTTCGGCGGGGTCCGGACGTCTCACTGGCTGAGCTGTTGCGGTTCCAGGGGCCCCCAGGGCGCCGGGCACTTGTCGGGTAGGGGACAATGGAGGCTCTGTCAGGGCGGGTTGCATGAGGGGACGCATGTCGGAGGCAGAGCGGGTGGGAGCACCCCGTCAGGACAAGAGCGATCGTCTCCTCGCCGGGCGGTACCGGCTGGGGGATGTTCTCGGCCGCGGCGGCATGGGCACGGTGTGGCGCGCCGAGGACGAGACCCTGGGCCGTACGGTCGCCGTGAAGGAGCTGCGGTTCCCGTCGGCCATCGACGAGGACGAGAAGCGCCGGCTGATCACGCGCACGCTGCGGGAGGCCAAGGCCATCGCGCGGATCCGCAACAACGGCGCGGTGACGGTCTTCGACGTGGTCGACGAGGACAACCGGCCGTGGATCGTCATGGAACTCATCGAGGGCAAGTCCCTCGCCGAGGCCATCCGTGAGGACGGGCTGCTCACGCCGAAGCGCGCCGCCGAGGTGGGTCTCGCCATCCTCGACGTGCTGCGGTCGGCGCACCGTGAGGGCATCCTGCACCGGGACGTGAAGCCGTCGAACGTGCTGATCGACCATGACGGCCGGGTCGTGCTCACCGACTTCGGCATCGCCCAGGTGGAGGGCGACCCGTCCATCACCTCGACCGGCATGCTCGTCGGCGCGCCCTCCTACATCTCGCCGGAGCGGGCGCGCGGTCACAAGCCCGGCCCCGCGGCCGACCTGTGGTCGCTGGGCGGTCTGCTGTACGCGTCGGTCGAAGGCGTGCCGCCCTACGACAAGGGCTCCGCGATCGCGACGCTCACCGCGGTGATGACCGAGCCGGTCGAACAGCCCAAGAACGCGGGCCCGCTGGAGAACGTGATCTACGGCCTGCTCGCGAAGGATCCCGAGCAGCGGCTCGACGAAGCGGGCGCCCGGGCCATGCTCAACGAGGTACTGCGCGAGACCGAGTCCGAGAAGAGCCTGCCGGAGCCGCCGGACGCGACGAAGGTCGTGGCGATGCCGCCGCTGCCGGAGGAACCGGCGCGGCTGCGCGGGGCCCTGCGGTCGGTGCGCAAGGCCGCGACCGCGGCCGGGGCCGCCACGGCGGCGGCCACCTCGGCGGCGGCCTCCCGCGCCAAGACGGCGGGCGGCTCGGGCTCCGACCCGGCGGAGGGAGCGGCCAGGACGGCCTCCCCGCGCACGAGTCCGGGGTCCGGCGCGGCGGCCGGTGGCGCCTCCGGGGCGACCGCCGCGGCGAGTCCGTCCGTGCCGGTACAGCCGAGCGGTCCCGGCGGCAAGCCGGTGAACTCCGGTTCGGCCGCAGGCGGCGGAGCCGCGGGTACGCGCGGCGGTTCGGGGTCCGGATGGCCGGTGGCACCCGAGCGCCCGGTCCGCCCGGCGCCGAAGGCCTCGCTCACGGATGTCGTGCCGCTGCGCACCCTGGTGATCATCGCGGTCGTCGTGGCGCTGGTCGTGGTCGGCACCGTGCTGGCCCTCACCTTCGGCGGCGGGGACGACGACGGCGCCAAGGGCGGCACCGGCGCCAAGGCGACCGCCTCCAGCGGAGCGGCCGCGGGCAGCGGGAAGAGCGGCGACGACAGCAAGAGCGACGCCAAGGACAAGAGCGACACCTCGCACACCGACAGCGGCGACACGTCGGGCTCCGGC
The DNA here is from genome assembly GCF_036226925.1 of Streptomyces sp. NBC_00659. Taxonomy (NCBI): domain Bacteria; kingdom Bacillati; phylum Actinomycetota; class Actinomycetes; order Kitasatosporales; family Streptomycetaceae; genus Streptomyces; species Streptomyces sp. NBC_00659. Next base: position 5,783,576 of record NZ_CP109031.1, read on the forward strand.
TCGGACGACTCCTCGGACACCTCGGGCACGGACACCAGCAAGAGCGACTCGGCCGGTTCGAGCGGCGACGGCAAGGAGTCGGGCTCGGGTTCCGCCTCCGTGACGACGTACAAGAGCGGCCAGGGCTTCTCGATCGGGCTGCCGAAGGGGTGGGCGTACAAGTCCCAGGACGAAGCGGGAGCCAGGTTCACCGGTCCCGACGGACAGAAGCTCCTCGTCGGCTGGACGTCGACGCCCAAGGACGACCCGGTCGCGGACTGGAACAACCAGGAGCGCGGCATGGTGCGCCCCCAGTACAAGAAGATCGTCATAGAGAGCGTGAGCTACCGAGGCTGGAACACGGCCGACTGGGAGTTCACCTATGTGGACGGCGGCACGAAGTTCCACTCGATCGACCGGGGTTTCGTGGTGAACGCGCATCAGGGCTACGCGCTGATGTACACGGCCAAGGACTCCGCGTGGAACAGCGCGCTGCGCAAGAGCACCTGGGCCACGCTGACCGAGACGTTCCAGCCGAAGTCATGACGTACCGCCGGCCGAGGTGACGTTCCGCGACGAACGGAGCCCGAGATCTCGCATCACCGCTCTGCGGGTTGCCTCGGGCACGTATCGTGAGTGGTTGCGGACCGAACGAAGCCACAACGGAACGCACGGCGAACGGAATTGACCAACCGGTCGGCTGGGGGAGCATCGTGGACGACTACGCGGGACGGGTACTGGCCGACCGCTACCGCCTGCCCCTGCCGCCGTCCGACGAGTACGAACTCGCCGAGAGCCGGGCCTTCGACACCTACAGCGGGCAGGAAGTCCTGGTACGGCAGGTGCCGTTGCCCGAGGTCGTCGAGGCCGAGGTGCTCGACGCGGACGGGTTGCCCGAGGGGTTCGTGGCCCGGGACGGCGGGGTGCGGCGGGCGTCCTCCCGCACCACCCGGCGGCCCACCGAACCGGCGGTGCTGCGCGCGATCGACGCGGCGCAGGCCGCCGCGCGGATCCCGGACCATCCCCGGCTCGACCAGGTCTTCGACGTGTTCGCCGAGGGCGGGTCGCTGTGGATCGTCAGCGAGTCGGTGCCCGCGAGGCCGCTGGCCGCACTGCTCGCCGAGAAGCCGCTCAGCCCCTACCGCGCCGCGGAGGTGGCGGCCGACGTCCTCACCGCGCTGCGGGTCCTGCACGCGCACGGCTGGGTGCACCGGAACATCACCGCGCGCACGGTGCTCGTCTGCGACGACGGCCGCGTCCTGCTCACCGGACTGGCGGCCGGGGCCGCGGAAGAGGCGCTGTGCGGGTACGACCCGGTCCCCGCGCCGGAGGACGACTTCACGACCGGTCACGGATCCGGCCTCCGCGCCGGGCAGCCCGGTGACGCCGGTCCGGCCGGGACGGGCGCTCCTTCGGGTGCCGCCGGAGGCGGGCAGGGCGCCGCGGGCGGACGGGGACCCGTCGCCGGTGCCGGATTCGGCGGCGGCGCGCGCGGTGTCGCCGTGGCGGCCACGAGCGGCGCGGACGCCGAGGCGGCCCGGCGGGCGGCGATCGAGGCCCGCGCGGAGCAGGGAACGCCGGTTCCGGGGGCGCCGGTCCCCGGGGCACCCGTGGCGGGCCGGGGACCGCGTGCCCTCGAAGCGGGCGGTCCGGCGGGTCCGGGCCGTCCACCAGGTACGGCCGGGGCGGACGGCGGACCGGAGACGGGCGGGCAGGCGGAGGACGCCGGGGACGACATCCGCGCCGCCCGCGCCGGAGCCATCGCCGCGTACCGCGCCGGAGCGCGTGCCGCCGCCCGCGTACAGGGGGAGCACCGGGGCGACCCGCTCGCCCTGCCGGCACCCCGGCCCTCGGCACCCGGCGAGCAGACCGGCCAGGACAGCCGGTACGGCACCCCGCACTCCCCGCAGGCCCAGGCCCACAACTCGCCGCAACTGCCCGGCCAGGGCGGCCGGCAGCACCCGACCGGCGCGCCCCCCGGCCAGATAGCCGACCCGTACGGAGTCGGCGGCACCGGCAGGTACGGAGTCCAGCCGCCGGCTGCCGGAGCCTTCGGCGGGAACGACGGCCCGGCCCGCCCCACACTGCCCTCGGGATCGGGATCGGGATCGGGATCGGGACAGGGACCGGCGCTGGGCCCGGGCGGCAGGCCGGCGCCGGGTGACACGGTGTACGGCCGTTCCACGTTCGCGCCCGGACAGGACCCCTACGGCACCGGGCACGGCGGCCGCCCGGGCGTTCCCGCCCCCGGACGGCCCTTCGGCGGCGAGCGGGTCGCGGACGACGGCCGGCGCACCGGCGGATTCCAGGCGCCCGGCGACACCCGGGTACCCGTGCCTCCCGGCGGATTCACCGACCCCGGACACACCCGCACGCCCGGCGTCCCCCCGGCCTCCGGTCACGTCCCGGTGCCCGGCACTCCGCAGAACCTCGCCCCCGCCCCGCACCCCTCCGGCCGCCCCGGCGGTGGCTGGGGCGATCTGGTCGCCGGGGCTCCGCCGCGCCGGGGTCCCGCCACCGCGCTCGCGGCCGATCGGGCCCGGCAGGCGCGGATGGCCGTGGTCGGGCCGGTCACCGAGCGCTGGGCGCCCGAGCAGGCCGGACCGGTGCACGAGAACTGGCAGTTGGCGGCCCCGATCGGACCGGCGACCGACCTGTGGGCGCTGGGCGCGCTGCTCTTCCGTGCCGTGCAGGGACACGCTCCCTACCCGGAGGAGAGCACCGCCGAGCTGGTCCAGCTGGTGTGCGCGGAGCCGCCCGCGTTCGCCGAGGAGTGCGGGCCGCTGCGGCCCGTCGTCGAATCGCTGCTGCGCCAGGACCCCACGGAGCGGCTCGACTTCGAGGAACTGCGCGGCTGGCTGCGGTCGTTGGTGCGGTCCGCGCCGGAGCCCGAGGCGGGGGCGCACGTCGTGCCCGCACCGCCCGTCGACCCGAGCCGGCTGCCGATCGTACGGCGCCGGGGCGAGCTCGTCCGCAGGCGTCGCGCCGGACTGCCCGCGACCAGCCCGCACGCCCGCCACAAGCGGGCCAGGCGGGAGAACACGGCGGGTCCCCGACGGCTGGGCCGGAACCTGCTCCTGCTCGTCCTGCTCCTGCTGGCCGCCGCGGTCACGTACGCGGTCGTCTTCATGCCCAAGGCGGACCGGAGCGGCACCGACGACGGGCGCACCGGCGCCGCCGGACAGGCCGGCCCCGCCACACAGTCCGGTGGCGACCCGACCGCGAGCAACGCGCCCGGCTCCGACCAGGCCTCGCCGGACCCCGGCAGGAGCCCCTCGGGGAAGTCCAGTTCGACCTCCTCGCACACCACCGCCGATCCCGGCGTCGCCGACGGGTTCACCCTCCGCAAGGACCCCGAGGGATTCCAGGTCGCCGTGGCGAGCGGCTGGACGCGTTCGCCGAAGAACGGCAGCGGCCAGGTCGTCTACTCCCAGGGGGACTTCGAGCTCATCCTCGTACCCGGGCGGGACGGCACGGCCACGTACGGCAGCGACCCGATGACCTACCAGCGGGAGAGCGAGAAGGAGTTGCAGCCCTTCCGGGACTCGACCTGGGCGACCTCCAGCGGGATGCGGCGGATCGACGTGGGCGGCAAGGTGATGGCCGAGGGCCAGTTCACCTGGCAGGACTCCGCGGGGCATTCGCTCTATGTGCGCAACCTCGCGATCCTCCTCGCCGGGCACTACCACGTGGTCCAGGTGCGCGGCCCGGACGCCGAGCGCGACGAGGTCTCGCGGCTGTACGAGCAGGCGTCGTCGACGTACCAAGTCAGCCGCTGAGCAACCCTTTTGCGTGCCGCACCCCGCGTTCGGGCAGGCGGGAGCCGCTGAACACCAAACGGTTCCCTTCCGTACAAGGAAGGGACAACCGTCACAGTGCGGTCTCCGTACACCCCCGCTTGTTCCCAGGGTGGTCACCGCTCCTTAGTCTGACCCTGTCAAGACCATTGCGGGGAAACGTGAATCAGATGCAGGGCCTGCTCCTCGCGGGCCGCTACCGGCTTGTCGAATCCATCGGCAGCGGTGGCATGGGCCGGGTTTGGCGTGCCCACGATGAGGTGCTGCACCGCGCCGTCGCGGTCAAGGAGCTGACAGCCGCGCTGTACGTCGCCGAGAGCGAGCGGGCCCGGCTGCTCGCCCGGACCCACGCCGAGGCGCGGGCCGCCGCCCGGATCAACCACTCGGCCGTCGTCACCATCCATGACGTGCTGGAACACGACAACCGGCCGTGGATCGTCATGGAGCTGGTGGAGGGCAACTCGCTGGCCGACGAGGTCAAGGAGCAGGGGCGCCTCGAACCGGCCGAGGCCGCACGGATCGGGCTGTGGGTGCTGCGCGCGCTGCGCGCTGCGCACGCCGCCGGTGTGCTGCACCGGGACGTGAAGCCGGGCAACGTCCTGCTCTCGCCCGACCGCCGTGTCCTGCTCACCGACTTCGGGATCGCGCAGGTCGAGGGCGATACGACGATCACGCGCACCGGCGAGATCGTCGGCTCCGTCGACTACCTCGCGCCCGAGCGGGTGCGCGGCCACGACCCCGGTCCGGCCTCCGACCTCTGGGCCCTCGGGGCCATGCTGTACACCGCGGTGGAGGGCCGGTCGCCGTTCCGCCGCACGTCGCCGCTGTCGACGATGCAGGCCGTGGTGGACGAGGAGCTCACGCCTCCGCAGTACGCCGGCGTGGTGGAGCCCGTCATCACCGCGCTGCTCCGCAAGGACCCCGCGGGCCGTCCCGGCCCGCAGGAGGCCGAGGAGATGCTCGCCGAGGCCGCGGAGGGCCGCCGGCCGAGGACGGCACAGGCGTACGTGCCGACAAGACAGACGTCGTACGACTTCACGGAGACGGGTACCGGCACCGGCACCGGCACCGGTACCGGTACCCGCGCGCAGACGGCCCCCACCACGCCGTATCCGCCGGTGACGATCGAGCCCGTGCCCGCGCCCGCGCCGTCGAAGCGGCATCGCCTGCGTACGTTCGCCCTGGTCGTCGCCTTCGCGGCGCTCGTCGGCGGGGGTGTCGCGGTCACGCTGCAGCACTTCGGCCCGGGCGGCAGCCCCGGCGGCTCAGCCTCCGCGTCGTCGACCCGGAGCGCCGACGCCAAGCCGAGCGACAAGCCGACCGGCACGAGCGGTCAGGGGGCGGTTGCCGCCGGTTGGGAGCGGCACAACGAGGCGGGCTTCAGCATCTCCCTGCCCAAGGGGTGGAAGTCGTCCGTCTCCATCGACCAGGACGGCCTCCGGCAGGTCGACTACTCACCCGACAAGGGCAAGCACCTCGTACGGGTCGCCGTCGACACCGCGCCGGACTTCAGCACCTCGTACGACCACATGAGCGCCCTGGACGAGAACCTCTCGGAGCGGTTGCGGGACTACAGGCAACTGCTCCTCAAGGAGGAGCTGTTCCGGGACCATCCGGGTGCCCGCTGGGAGTACACGTGGGACGCCCTGGCCAAGGACGCGCCGCACTACTTCCCGGGGCCCTACCGCGCGATCGACGTCGGGTACATGAAGAGCGACGGCACCGAGTACGCCGTCTACGAGTCCTCGCCGGCCGCCGAATGGACCGCCACCAAAAAGCAGTTCGACACGATCCTGCGGAGCTTCCAGGAAGGCTGATCCGGGCTTGAGCTCCCTGGAGTGTGCCGCCGGACGTCCTGGGGCGGCGGCACACTTGGCCGGTCGCCGCCACGGAGGGGGTCCGTCCGGTGGGGCATGATGAGACCCATGGGGACCGAGGGGGAGAACGTCCGCGTGATCGCGGGCCGTTACCGGCTGGATGCCAGGATCGGCCGGGGCGGCATGGGCGTCGTCTGGCGTGCCACCGACCAACTGCTCGGCCGCCGGGTCGCGGTGAAGGAGCTGGCCCTCGACGACTCGCTCTCGGCGGAGGAGTCCCGGCTCCAGCGCGACCGCACCCTGCGCGAGGCACGGGCCGTCGCCCAGCTCCACCACCCGCACATCATCGTCGTCCACGATGTCGTCGAGGACGACGAACGCCCGTACATCGTCATGGAGTTGATCGACGGCGGCTCGCTCGCCGAACGGATCTCCGCGAACGGGCCGGTCGATGCGCGCGAGGCCGCCCGCATCGGCATCGACCTGCTCGGAGCGCTGCGCCGCGCGCACGAGGCGGGCGTCCTGCACCGCGACCTCAAGCCCGCCAACGTCCTCGTCGAGGCGGGCACCGACCGCATCGTGCTCACCGACTTCGGGATCGCCCAGGTCGCGGGCGCGACGACGCTCACGGAGACCGGCGCGTTCGTCGGCTCGCCCGAGTACACCGCGCCCGAACGGATGGCCGGGGCACGGACCGGCCCCGAGTCCGACCTGTGGTCGCTCGGCGCGCTGCTGTGCACGGTGCTGAGCGGGGCGTCACCCTTCCGGCGCGACTCGCTCGGCGGCATTCTGCACGCGGTCGTCGTCGACGAGATCCGTCCGCCGGCCCAGGCCGCGCCGCTGCTGCCCGTCGTACGCGGGCTGCTGGAGCGCGACCCGGAGCGGCGGCTCGACGCGGCGGAGGCGGAGCGGATGCTGCGCGCCTTCCGGGACACCGGCCGTACGCCGCGGCTGCTGGTCCCGTACACGCCGACGCGGCGGGACGTACCCCATGTGTCCCTGCGCAGATCCGCGCCCGAGGCGTCGGGGACCTCCGCCACCACCGTGACCGACACCCCGCCCCGGCAGTCCACGCGCAGCCTCCTCGTCGCCGCGGCGCTGGTCGCCGCGATGGCCGGCGCGGGGGTGTCCGCGGCCGCGCTGCTGATGGGCGGCGGCGGAGACGGCAGGCCGGCCTCGTCGAGTGCGCCGGGCACGCCCCGGGCACCGAGCACCTCCTCCACCTCGTCCCCGGCGTCCGGCACACCGTCGGCCCCGACCCGTGGCGCCGGCCCCACCGTCACGGTGACCAGCCACCGCACTCCGTCCGCCACCGCCCGCACGGCGCCCTCGGGCTACCGCGTCGCGGCGGATCCGAACGGCTTCTCGCTCGCCGTGCCCGACGGCTTCACGCGCGATCCGCAGGGCGAGCGGATCTTCTACATGTCATCGGGGGACGTCTTCCGCATCGGCATCAAGGTGACCGATCCGGTGACCGGGGGTCCGCTGGGCGTGATGCGGCGGGCGGACGCCGACGGGCCCTCCAGCAATCCCGGCTACCGCGACGGCAGGGTCGCGCGGACGGTGCACGAAGGACACACCGCCGCCCTGTGGGAGTTCACCTGGGACGGCTTCACCGCTGCGGAGGGGCCACGGCACACCTACGACCTGTGCTGGGAGGAGGGTGGCCGGATGTACGACGTCTGGGTCTCCGCGCCGGTGAGCCGGGTGACGCAGGCCAAGGAGTACTTCGACGTGGCGGTGGACACCTTCGCGGTCTCGTGACGGAGCGATTCCGTAAACGGGAGATAAGGGATGCCCGCGTCACGGGTCTGTGACCGGTGGGCGCAGAGGCTGGATGACGTGGCGCCCGCCGCGATACAGATGGACACATGAGCGACAACGGGGGAGTCCCTCGCGGGGGCGACGAGCCGACGAGTTTCAGTCTGCGACCACCGAGACCTGTGACGCGGGAGCGGCAGCCGGGGGCCGCGGTGCCGGGGCAGCCGACGGAGGGCCAGGGGCACGTCCGGCACCCGGGGGGCGTGGGGCCCGGCCGGCAGCCGGAGGTTCCGGTCGCCGTGCCCTTCCCGGGCAATCCTTATGCCACGCCCGACATCACCGTCCCGGACCGGGCGGGGTCCTCGGCGCCGGCGCCCTCGGGCGAACCGGGGGCGGGCCGGCTCGTCGCCGGGCGCTACCGCCTGCTCGCCAAGCTGGGGCACGGCGGCATGGGCACGGTGTGGCGGGCCATGGACGAGACCGTGGACCGCGAGGTCGCCGTCAAGGAACCGCGTGTCCCGGACCATCTTCCCGAGCGTGAACGGGCCAACGCCTACGAGCGGATGCGGCGCGAGGCACGCGCGGCGGCGCGGCTCGACCATCCCGCCGTGGTGAACGTCCACGACGTCGCCGTCGTGGACGGGCAGCCCTGGATCGTCATGGAACTGGTGCGGGGCCGCTCGCTCGGCGACGCACTCAGGGAGGGCACCCTCGGCAGCCGCGAGGCCGCGCGCATCGGCCTGGAGGTCCTCGGTGCCCTGGAGGCGGCGCACGCGGCGGGCGTCCTGCACCGAGACGTCAAGCCCGACAACGTGCTCCTCGGGCCGCACGACCGCGTCGTGCTCACCGACTTCGGCATCGCCCGGATCGAGGGCGACACGAACCTGACGGACACCGGCGGCTTCGTCGGCTCGCCCGAGTACATCGCCCCGGAGCGGGTGCTGGGAGTACGCCCCGGTCCCGCCTCCGACCTCTGGTCGCTCGGCGTGGTGCTCTACGCCGCCACCGAGGGCGTCTCACCGTTCCGGCGCAGCAACACGCCCGCCACGCTCCAGTCGGTCCTCAACGCGACACCGGCCGCGCCCGCCTCCGCGGGTGCCCCGCTCGCGGAGGCGATCAACGGGCTGCTCGCCAAGGAACCGTCCCACCGTCCACCGGCGGCCGAGGTCCGGCGCCTCCTGGAGGAGGCCGTACGGCCACCCGCCCCCGCGCCGACACAGGTCACGCGGATGGAGGGCGTCGCGGGCCCGGACGGAACCCCGGTGCCCGGTGGCGGGGGCATCCGTATCGGCCGCAAGGCCCTGATCGGCCTCGTGGCAGCGGTCGCCGCCGTGGTCGTCGCGGCCGCGTCGACGGCGTACGTGGTGATCGCGGACCCGTTCGCCGGTCCGCTGCCGGACGGCTGGCGCAAGCGGCACGTGGCCGACGTCGCCGCGACGCTGGCGGTGCCCGCCGAGTACCAGGAGGGGACACCGGACCGGACGTCGGACAAGGAGCACTGGGTCGGGTACACCGACTGGAGCGGGAGCATCTGGATCGAGCTGCACCTCTACAGGAAGTCCGAAGACGCCAACAAGAAGATCAAGGACTCGGCGCGGGCCGAAATGTACGCGGAAGACGATGGGTTCAAGGCGAGCGGCTCGTACTACCTGAGTATGCCCGCGGGCCCGAGGACGACCCCGGACGCCAAGGCGACGTACCACGACAGGGAGTCCGCCGAGAACACGGTGGTCTACACGAGCACCGACACCCAGAACCCCCGCCCTCGCGAACTCAGGCTCTTCTACTACAAGTCGAAGGCGGGCGACATGTACAAGCTCACGATCAGCTATCCGGGCAAGGGAGACTTCACCGCGCGGGGCCGTGAGGTCGCCGACGCGGCGATCGCGAACCTGGACATCGACAAACCGTGAGAACCGATCCGCTGGTGATCGTCGGACGGACAACCCCCTGATCAGCGCATTTACTGCCAGTGATCACTGGCAGTGTGTGAGCACTCCGTGAAAGGCCATTACCGACGGGTACCCAAAGGGGGCGCGTAGGCATACTCTGCGGCTCATGACGGACTCGCAGGCCGCGGAGCAGGCCACGGACAGCACCGGCGCCGATGAGACGGCCGGTACCGACGCGACGGCCGGCGCGGCCGACGCGACCGCCGCCCTCGGCACCAACCCCCTCGCCCCCGCCCCGGCCGGCGCGCGTACCGCCGCCGATGTCGTCACCCCCGAGCTCGTCGCGCAGCTCACCAAGGGCGTGACCGGTTCGGGGCGGACCGCCAACCACACGCCGTTCACCGGCGAGAAGCTCGCCGACGTGCCCGAGTCCACCCCCGAGGACGTCGAGAAGGCCTTCGAGCGGGCCCGTGCCGCACAGGGCGCGTGGGCGGCCACTCCGGTACGGCGGCGCGCCGCCGTTCTGCTCCGCTTCCACGACCTCGTGCTCGCCCGGCAGGCCGAGGTCCTGGACCTCATCCAGCTGGAGACCGGCAAGGCCCGGCTGCACGCCCACGAAGAGGTCCAGGCCGTCCTGGTCGCGGCGCGGCACTACGGACTCAAGGCGCCTTCCTATCTGCGCCCCAAGCGCCACGCGGGCGCGATGCCCACCCTCACCAAGGTCACCGAGCTGCGTCACCCGCGTGGTGTCGTCGGGCAGATCGCGCCCTGGAACTACCCGCTGGAGCTGTCGGTCGGCGACGCGCTGCCGGCCTTCGTCGCGGGCAACGCGGTCGTCATGAAGCCCGACACCGAGACCTGCCTCACCGCCCTGTGGGCGCGTGACCTGCTCGTCGAGGCCGGGCTGCCCGCCGAGATCTTCCAGGTCGTCATCGGTGACGGGCCGGTCGTCGGACCCGAGGTGGTCAGGCACGCCGACTACGTCTCCTTCACGGGGTCGACCCGGACCGGCCGCGAGGTCGCGCAGGGCGCGGCCGCCCGTCTCGTCGGCGTCTCCCTCGAACTCGGCGGCAAGAACGCCATGGTGGTCCTGGAGGACGCCGACCTCGACAAGGCCGCCGCCGGCGCCGTCCGCGCCTGCTTCTCCTCCGCCGGCCAACTCTGCATCTCCATCGAGCGGTTGTACGTCCACGAGTCCATAGCCGACGCGTTCACCGAGCGGTTCGCCGCCCGGACCAGGGCGATACGGCTCGGCACGTCCCTCGCGTACGGGGCGGACATGGGATCCCTGGTCGGGGAGCGGCAGCTGGAGACCGTGACGCGGCACGTCGAGGAAGCCGTCGCCAAGGGGGCCAGGGTCGTCGCGGGCGGTGTCGCCCGGCCCGACATCGGCCCGTACTTCTACGAGCCCACCATCCTCGACGGGGTCGAGGCCCCGATGGCCGTCTGCGCCGAGGAGACGTTCGGTCCCGTCGTCTCCATCTACCGGTTCACGACCGAGGACGAGGTCGTCGAGCGCGCCAACTCCACCTCGTACGGCCTCAACTCCTCCGTCTGGACGAAGGACGGCCGGCGCGGTCGCGCGATCGCGGCCCGGCTGCGGACCGGCACGGTGAACGTCAACGAGGGGTACGCGCCCGCGTACGGCAGCGTCCAGTCGCCCATGGGTGGCATGAAGGACTCCGGCCTCGGCCGCCGGCACGGCTCCGAGGGCATCCTCAAGTACACCGAGGCGCAGACCGTCGCCCACCAGAGACTGCTGCCGATGGCGCCGTCCCTGGGCATGGACGACGAGAAGTACGCGGCGTTCATGAGCCGGAGCCTGAAGGTCATGAAGGCGATCCGCCTGCGGTAGGGGCCGGCGCCCTTCGCGGGTCCTCGCCAACGGTCCACGGTTCTCAAACAGTTCTCAAACGGTCTCGACGAGGAGAGCGGCACGTGTCACAGGAGAGCTCTGTCCAGGAACAGCCGGACGAGGGAACGTACGACTACGACGTCGTCGTCGTCGGCTCCGGCTTCGGCGGCTCCGTCACCGCCCTGCGGCTGACGGAGAAGGGGTACCGCGTGGGTGTCCTCGAAGCCGGCCGACGCTTCACCCGCGACACGCTCCCCAAGAACTCCTGGGACATCAGGAACTACCTCTGGGCGCCGCGGCTCGGCATGTACGGAATCCAGCGCATCCATCTGCTGGGCAATGTGATGGTGCTGGCGGGCGCGGGAGTGGGCGGCGGTTCGCTCAACTACGCCAACACCCTCTACGTACCGCCGAAGCCGTTCTTCGAGGACCCGCAGTGGAAGGACATCACCGACTGGGAGGAGGAGCTGAAGCCGTACTACGACCAGGCCCGGCGCATGCTGGGTGTGCGGCTCAACCCGACCATGACCCCGTCGGACGTCCACCTCAAGGCCGCCGCGGAGCGCATGGGGGTCGGCGACACCTTCCACATGGCGCCGGTCGGCGTCTTCTTCGGCGACGGACAGGACGCGGACGGCTCCGCCGGTGCGAAGCCCGGCGAGGAGGTCGCCGACCCGTATTTCGGGGGCGTCGGGCCCTCGCGCAAGGCCTGCACCGAATGCGGCGAGTGCATGACCGGCTGCCGCCACGGCGCCAAGAACACCCTCAACGAGAACTATCTCCACCTCGCCGAGAAGGCGGGTGCCGTCGTCCATCCCATGACGACCGTCGTGTCCGTCACCGACGACTCGCGGGGCGGTTACGCCGTCCGGACCCTCCCGACGGACAACCGGCGCAAGGGCCCGGGGCGGACGTTCACCGCGCGCCGGGTCGTTCTCGCGGCCGGCACCTACGGCACCCAGACGCTGCTGCACCGCATGAAGGCCGGCGGTCAGCTGCCGTACCTGTCGAAGAGGCTGGGCGAGCTGACCCGCACCAACTCCGAGGCCCTGGTGGGCGCCCAGACCGACGACCGCCGCTACCGCAAGGCGCACGGGACACCCAAGGCCGACTTCACCCAGGGTGTGGCCATCACGTCCTCGATCCACCCGGACGAGAACACCCACATCGAACCCGTGCGCTACGGCAAGGGCTCCAATGCCATGGGCGGCATGTCGATCCTCCAAGTCCCCTATGCCGAGGGCTCGTCGAGGGTGGCCGGGTGGCTCGTCAACGCGGCCCGGCATCCGCTGCTGACGCTCCGGTCGCTCTCCAACCGCCGCTGGTCCGAGCACACCATCATCGGGCTGGTGATGCAGTCGCTCGACAACTCCCTGACGACGTATCTCAAGCCCAAGGGCGCGGGCAAGGGGCTGTTGACGGCACGTCAGGGACACGGCGCGCCCAACCCCAAGCAGATCGAGGCCGCTTCGCGCGCCGCCTCCGTCCTCGCCGAGGAGATCAACGGTTTCCCGGGCAGCAACGTCGGCGAGCTGATGGGCACCCCGCTGACCGCCCACTTCCTCGGCGGCTGTCCGATCGGCGCCGGTGCCGAGGAGGGCGTCATCGACCCCTACCACCGGCTCTACGGCCACCCCGGCATCTCCGTGGTCGACGGCGCCGCGGTCTCCGCGAACCTCGGCGTCAATCCGTCGCTCACCATCACCGCGCAGGCCGAGCGGGCCATGTCGTTCTGGCCCAACAAGGGCGAGGCCGATCCGCGTCCGGCGCCGGGAGCCTCGTACGAGCGTCTCAAGGCGGTGGCGCCGGGGCGTCCCGCCGTTCCCGCGGACGCGTTCGGCGCGCTGCGGCTGCCGTTCCTGGGCATGCCGGCGATGCCGCCGAAACCGTAGCCGTAGCCGTAGCCCGGGACCCGGCCCCGCAGGGCTGGGACCAGGCCCCATAGAGCCGGGAGCCGGCAGCCGACCCGTACAACGAAGAGAAGGACCTGCGCCCCCCTCCGAGCGCAGGTCCTTCTCTTCGTATGTGACCGACGACCGCGTCAGTCGTGCCGTGCCGTGGTGTTACGCGCTCGCGCCGGCCTTGCGGCGACGGACGACGACCAGCGCACCGGCACCGGCGACGACGGCGATACCGCCGGCGAGGCCGATCATCGGCAGCGCGGAGCTGGAGCCCGTCTCGGCGAGGCTGCCGTCGACCTGCGGCGTGTTGCTCTTGTCGGCCGGCTTGTCCGAGACCGGAACCTTGCCACCACCCTGCGGCTTGGTGCCGTCGGTGTCCGTGCCGGCCGCGACGATCTGGAACTTGTACGCGACCTCGCCGTAGCCGACGCACTCCGAGTCGGCGTCGCCGTAGATGCTGGCGCCGAGGGAGAAGCCGACGCCGACCGGGGCGCTGGACTTCACGTTGATGCGGAGCGGGAAGTCGACCTCGTAGTCGGGCTTGAGCTCGTCGGTGTAGCCGACGTAGCCGACCGCGTCACCGTCGTCGTCGAGGTCCTCCCAGACCTTGTCGTCCGGGTTGTACGCCTGGAGCTGGACCTGCTTGCTCTTGAACATGTCCTCGCCGTTCTTGTCGGGCGACGCGCCCGCGAAGAAGCCGAGGTCAGTCAGGGTGGAGTCGGATTTGTTCAGGACGTCCAGGGAGAACTTGTGCCATCCGCTGCCCGCCGCGATCTTGCCGGGCAGACCGTTGATGGAGACCTGGACCTTGGACTCCGAGCAGTCGGAGGGCTCGGGCTCGGGGGACTCCTCCGGCTCGGACTCCGATGCGGAGACGCTCGGCGCGGGCGCCGACTCCGACGTGGAGGTGCTCGGCGCGGGCGCCGACGCGGAAGAGGACGCGGAGGCGGAGGCGGAGGCGGAGGCCGACGCCGGGTCGGTCGGCCCGGCCGACTCGCTCTGACTCGGCTTGGCCGACTCGGGTGCCGACTCGGACACGCTCGCACTCGGGGACGGGCTTTCTTCCGCGAACGCGGCCGGCGCGACCGACAGCAACGCGAGCGGTGCTATGACAGCCGTCGCGGCCGCAGTGGCCATGGCACGGCGAAGCTTCATGAAGACCTCGGTGATCCTGTGCGCCGTGAACTCGCGGCGCGAATATGGAGTTTGGGGATGGTCCTCCGCGTGTGGACACGGATGTGACCGTTGGTTCTGCAGGTGAGACAGGCCGGGTCCGGGAATGGTTGTGCTGTATCTCACGGAATTCTTATGTGGGCCGGGTCACATCGGCGTACGGCTCGCGTCCGTCCGTTCGAGACGCCCGGAAAGGGAACTGTCCGTCCGGGCGCGCAGGGTGACGGAGCGGCAGGTTTCCCGCACTGACGTCTCCGTGCCCCGGCGTCCGCGCTCCGGGCACGGCGAAGGGCCCCGCGGACACGTGTCCGCGGGGCCCTTCTTCACGGCAGCACCGGCGTCAGGGCGGCACCGGTGCCTCGAAGCGGCGTCGGGGGTTGCGCCGCCGTCGACGGGAGTGGCCGCCGGTCCGCGCTGCGGCGCACGAGGGCGCGCACGTGACGACGGCCTGAACAGGTTCCGTCGGACGGCCCCGGGCGTCCCCGGGGCCGACCGTTCTCTTGAGTGACCGGGCTGCTGTCCCCTGCCGTCCGGTCACACGACCTGGAGCGAGGTCCCACGACGCACGGCACGATCCGTACGTCTCATCGCTCCAGTGAAGCCACGCGTGGTTCTTCCGGGCCCGCCCCTGGCTGACACGGACACCAGAAGAAACGAAGTCCGCGGTACCCCGGATACGCGCCGTACGGGTGAGGGGGAATGCGTACGTGTGTACGCCGGGTGCGGGTCTCAGATCCGGCCGCGGCACAGTTCGAGCAGGGTCATGGCCAGCGAGGTGCCGGGCTTGCCGAGCGCGTCCCGGTAGTGGCCGAGGATCTCCATCTCGCGGGAGAGGTTCACCCGGCGGCCGCCGGACGTGATCCGGGCCTCCTGGATCACGGCCGATACGGCCATCCGTTCCTGCACGAGACCGATGATCCGGTCGTCCAGGGCGTCGATGCGCTCACGGGCACCGGTGATCACATCGGCGGCCTCGTCGGTGCGGGCGCCGGTCTTGTCGAGTACGTCGGCCATGGTGGGGCTCCTCGGTGGAAGGGGTGCCCCGGAGCGACCCGGCCCGGAAACGGCAGACGCCCCGGGCCTTGTCGGCCCGGGGCGCCTGGGAAGTCGCTTGTCAGTTGCTCAAGCAGCACGACCATGGCAGCCGGTGGGCCGGTTGCCATAGGTAAACAGGAAGGTCGTGTGCGTGAGCATGACGGCAGTATGCACGCCCGCCGCGGCGCCGGCCAAGACGGTTCGGATGGTGAGACCGGCGTCCGAAACCGCGCGGGTGCCGGGCCCGCCGCGGCCCCCGAAACCCCGCGGGCGCCAGGCCCGCCGCGGCCCCCGGTAGAATCGGCCGTACACACCCTTTTGCTCACCGCCGGAAGGCAGACCGTGCCAGAAGCGTCCCCCGCCGCCCCCGACACCGTCCTGGTCGTCGACTTCGGTGCGCAGTACGCCCAGCTCATCGCCCGTCGCGTCCGTGAGGCCCGGGTCTACAGCGAGATCGTGCCGAGCACCATGCCGGTCCAGGAGATGCTCGCCAAGAACCCGGCCGCGATCATCCTCTCCGGCGGTCCCTCGTCGGTGTACGCGGAGGGCGCCCCGCGCCTGGACCGCGCGCTCTTCGAGGCGGGCGTCCCCGTCTTCGGCATGTGCTACGGCTTCCAGCTGATGGCGACGACCCTCGGTGGCACGGTCGACAACTCCGGAGCCCGCGAGTACGGCCGTACGCCGCTGCACGTCTCGAAGTCCGGCTCCACCCTGTTCGAGGGCACCCCGGACGAGCAGCCGGTGTGGATGTCGCACGGCGACGCCTGCTCCGCCGCCCCCGAGGGCTTCACCGTCACGGCCTCCACGGACGTCGTCCCGGTCGCCGCCTTCGAGAACGACGAGAAGAAGCTCTACGGCGTCCAGTACCACCCCGAGGTCATGCACTCCACGCACGGCCAGCAGGTGCTGGAGCACTTCCTGTACCGCGGCGCGGGCATCACCCCGACCTGGACCACCGGCAACGTCATCGACGAGCAGGTCGCCCTCATCCGCGAGCAGGTCGGCACCAAGCGCGCCATCTGCGGTCTGTCCGGCGGAGTGGACTCCGCGGTCGCCGCGGCCCTCGTCCAGAAGGCCATCGGCTCCCAGCTCACCTGTGTGTACGTCGACCACGGTCTGATGCGCCAGGGCGAGACCGAGCAGGTCGAGAAGGACTTCGTCGCCGCGACCGGCGTCCAGCTCAAGGTCGTGGACGCGGAGGAGCGCTTCCTCACCGCGCTCAAGGGTGTCTCGGACCCCGAGGAGAAGCGGAAGATCATCGGGCGCGAGTTCATCCGCGTCTTCGAGCAGGCCCAGGCGGAGATCATCGCCGAGGCCGCCGAGGGCGAGGACGTCGCGTTCCTGGTCCAGGGCACGCTCTACCCGGACGTCGTCGAGTCCGGCGGCGGCACCGGCACCGCCAACATCAAGTCCCACCACAACGTGGGCGGTCTCCCCGAGGACCTGGAGTTCCAGCTCGTCGAGCCGCTGCGCCAGCTGTTCAAGGACGAGGTCCGGATGGTCGGACAGGAACTCGGCCTGCCCGACGAGATCGTCCAGCGCCAGCCGTTCCCCGGCCCCGGCCTCGGCATCCGGATCGTCGGCGAGGTGACCAAGGAGCGTCTCGACCTGCTCCGCGCCGCCGACGCCATCGCCCGCGAGGAGCTGACCGCCGCCGGTCTCGACCGGGAGATCTGGCAGTGCCCGGTCGTCCTGCTCGCCGACGTGCGCAGCGTGGGCGTCCAGGGCGACGGCCGCACGTACGGCCACCCGATCGTCCTCCGTCCGGTGTCCAGCGAGGACGCCATGACGGCCGACTGGTCGCGGCTGCCGTACGACGTCCTGGCGAAGATCTCGACCCGGATCACGAACGAGGTCGCGGACGTCAACCGCGTCGTGCTCGACGTGACGAGCAAGCCCCCGGGCACCATCGAGTGGGAGTAGTCCCCCCGGGGTCACTCCCCCTGGGGGAGTGACCCTCCCCCTCAGGTCCGCTTGAGCGTGCGCACCGGCGCGCCGGGCTTCCAGACCTGGACGACCAGATACGTGTCGTCCTCGACATAGGTCCGTGTGACCTCCGTCAGCTCGGTGCGGAAGAGGTGGAACGGCTCCGGCGGTTCCACCTCTTTCACGTACGCGGCCTTGGCGGGGACGCCGTCGCCCACCTCGACCGCCCGCCCGCTGATCCGTACGTCGCCGCCGCCCATGTCGGTACCCGCTCCGGGGTTGGTCTGGAGCGCGAAGCGCGGGTCGCGGCGCAGGTCGAGCGCCTTGAGGGAGTCCGGCATCATGCCGAGCCACAGCTCGCCGTCCAGGAAGCGCACCTCGATGCCGGAGGTGCGGGGCGAGCCGTCCTTGCGGAGGGTCGCGAGGACGTGGTGGGTGAAGGCGCCGAAGCGCTGTTCGACGGTGCCGGCGAGGTCCGGTTCGGCGGTGGAGAGCGCTGCCCAGTTCATGCGGCGAGTCTGCCGCGTATACCCGACGTCTCCTGTCGGGTATTGCCTGTGTCCCCCGGCGTTCCACATTTTTCTCTCACGGAACACCCCTGTTCTCCTGCGCTGACCCCGGGTAACTTCCGCTCGTACCGAACACGCCAGTGCTGGAGGACATATGCACGGGCCCACTCCGCCGCTGCCCCGCCCCACCGACCAGCTCCGCTTCGCCATGCCGCCGATGCACGAGTCGACGGACGACGAACGGCGGCACCGCAAGGAGCGGCTGGCCGGCGCGCTGCGGCTGTTCGGACGGCTCGGCTTCGAGGACGGCGTCTCGGGACACATCACGGCACGCGACCCGGAGTACAGCGACTGCTTCTGGGTCAATCCGTTCGGCATGCCGTTCAAGCACGTCACCGTCGGCGACCTGGTCATGGTCAACGGGGAGGGCCAGGTGATCGAGGGCCGCTACCACGTGAACCAGGCCGCGTTCACCGTGCACTCCCAGGTCCACGCGGCCCGCCCCGACGTCGTCGCCGTCGCCCACTGCCACTCCGTGCACGGCCGCGCCCTCGCCGCCCTCGGCGACCTGCTCGACCCGATCACCCAGGAGAGCTGTGCCTTCTACGAGGACCACGCTCTGTACGACGCCTACACCGGGGTCAATGTCGACGCCGAGGAAGGCCGCAGGATCGCGTCCGCGCTGGGCAGCCGCAAGGCGCTGGTGCTGCGCAACCACGGGCTGCTGACCGTCGGGGACTCGGTGGACGCGGCGGCTTGGTGGTTCCTGTCCATGGAGCGGTCGAGCCAGGTCCAGCTCACCGCGAAGGCCGCGGGCCGGCCCCTCCTCATCGACCACAAGCAGGCGGTCGCCACCCGCGAACAGCTCGGCGGCGACCTGGTGGCGTGGATCAACTACCAGCCGTTGTGGCAGGACATCAGCCGCAGCGAACCCGATCTTCTCAGCTAGCGAGGCCCTGGGGCGGAGGCCCCGGGGTGGGAGCCCTGGAGTGGGCGGCCCTGGAGGTCAGGGCCGGAAACCCCGCAGGACGGCCGCCTTCGTCAGGGCGAACTCCTCGTCCGTCAGGACGCCGTCGCGGTGCAGCTCGCCCAACTCCCGCAGCCGGCGCAGCAGTACGTCGTGATGGTCGGACGGCGCCGGCACCGCCGGCACCACTGGCACCACTGGCTTCGGCCGGGGCCGCTCCGTATACGCCCCGGTGCGGGTGGAGGGATGCGGCAGCCGGGCCGTGACCGCGGTGGCGACCAGCGCGGTGAGCAGGTCGCGGCGGGTGCTGCCCCACAGGTCGAGGGCGTACGGGTCCTTCTCGGGCGGCAGTTCGGAGAGGACCGCCTCGCCCGTCACGAAACGCAGGAAACCGTCCCCGTAACCGGAGTTGGGCAGCCATTCGACCCGCACGAGGTCGCCCAGGTCGATGATCCGGGGCCCCGTCGCCCGCTTGCCCCGGTCCGAGGTGTCCGCCCAGTCGATGCGTACCCGCGTCCCGTCGAAGGAGACCGTGCCGTCGCTGGACCGGACGGACACCGGGACGGGCGGCCCCGTGAGCAGATACGTCGTCGCCGCTTCCTTGGGGACCTGGTCCAGGAGCAGCGCGCGGCGGATCTCCTCGGCCACGTACGCGGCCACTCCGGAACGGTCCCTGCCGACCGACAGGTTGTAGGGGTCCGCCGCCTCGGGCAGCCGGCCCCCGGTCGCCTGGAGCAGCGGGTCGGCGCCCTCGCGCAGCCGCAACCGAAGGCGGCCGCGCTTGCGTTCGGGTTCGTGGACGACACCCGACACCGCCTCCAGAGGAACGGCGATCTCCCCGTACGTCTGCCGGAACAGCGGTACGGTTCGGTGCAGTCCCGGCGTGATCCTGACCGTGCTGCCGTCGAAGGCCCAGGTTCCGTCGCGCTGGATGATCTCGGCCATGGACGAATTCTCGCAGTCGGGTCAACAAGGGGTCGCTGGTTTCGCCCGCGCTGAGCCGACCTGACGCATGCGCGCGGTGTTCCGTACGGCACAATTCGCTGTCGTCACAAGAGAGTTGCCGGGGTGGGCGTGGGGCAGCCGGGCGTTCGTGGCATACCGGCTGTACGGAGTTTTTTTCTGGCGCGGGAAGGCGGCAGTGAGCGTGGCGGTGCAGGAGACGAGACACGGTGCGGGGCACGGTGCCGGGCCGGGGTCGGGATCGGGCACCGTGCGCAGCGGTGGCCCCGGTGGCGGTCCGGGCGCGGAGCAGGGCGGGGGACCGGGCGGGCACGAGGGCGGCTGCACGTGCGGGGACTGCCCGCACGGGGCGCGTACGGGGCACCGGCGGGCCGTCGCCGCGTTCCTCGCCAAGCGCGACGCGCTGGCGGCCGGGCAGGGGCTGCCCGCCGGTGTCGCGCACTCCGCCTCGGCGTCCCGGCAGTGGGTGTCCGACGAACTCACCCAGTCCGCGGACCTCGTCGCCGAACGCGGCCGCCTCGAGGGCGAGGCATGGCTGGGCCGGCTGTGGCGGTACACCGCGTCCACCGTCTGGGCCGCCGTCGTCGTCCTCCTGCTCGTGCAGGCGCTCACCGCGATCGGGGCCGGCTGGACGGCGGCGCGGACGGCGGGGCTGCTCGCCGCGGTCGTCCTGGCCGGACTCCTGACCGGGGCGGCCTGGCTGCACCGGACGCGGGGCGGGGCTCTCGCGCCGGTCATCGGCGAGGACAACCGGCTCTCCACCTCCCGCGCGGTGGCCACCGGCTGGGTGCTGCTCGTGGTGTACGCGGTGCTCGTGCTGGTGGGGCAGCTCGCGGCGGCCTCCGCACACGGCCGCCGGGACGAACTCATCGCCGGGCTCGAACTCGCCCGGGCCGCCGGTGTCGTGACCGTCGTCGCGGTGGTCTGCGGGGTCGCCGTGCTGGTGCGGCGGGTGGTCGGGCTGAGGGTGCTCGGGCAGCGGCTGCAGAAGGTCCGCGCGGACCGGCCTCGGGCCGCGGACCTGCTGACCGACGACTCCGGGCGGGGCGGCTTCGCCGACATCCAGTACGTCGTGATCAGCGGGGTCGCTCTCGTCTTCGCGGCGGTGCGGCTGGCTCGTCGGCCGTCGCAGTTGCCCGATCTTCCGTGGGGGCTGGCCCTGTTGGTGCTGGTGTCGGCCGCGACCTATCTCGCCGGGAAGTACGCCGAGGGCGGGCGGCCGGTGATCCTCTCCGTGGTCCGGTCCCGTGAGGCGGGCGATCTGGACGCTCCCATTCGCACCGGGGACGACATCGAGATCCGGGGTGCCGGGTTCGTGCCGCCCGGGGCGCAGACCGCTGACCGGCTGTCACGGATGGTCGTGCGGATCGGGGCGGTGCATGTGCATGTGCCGTTGGTCCCGGTGTCCGGGGGGTTCAGCAATCCCACGGACGCCGTACTGACGGTGCCTGTGCCGGTGGATGTGGAACCGGGGCGGGTGGAGGTGCAGGTGGTCACCGTGGCGGGGGTGGAGACGAACCGGTACGAGATCGACGTGACCGACTGAGGGTTCGCTGCGTGGTCGCTTGCGCTGGCGTCTGCGGGTCTCGGTCCGGTGGGTGGGTCGGGGCCGTGCCGGTACATCCGCCCGTCGCCGTTGGATCAGACGTGGGTTTTCCGGGGAGCCGCTGCTCGATCCGGACGTAAGCGACGGGCATCTGATGTACCGGCACGGCCCCTCCCGCCGAATCCCGACTGCAGGCGTGCGGTGGCTTGTGCCGTCCCTCACGGGCTTGATTTTCAGCCCCTCCGGCGTTTGAGGAGCGGGGTCTGGGGCGGAGCCCCGGGGTGGGACGGGTAGGGGCGGCGGGGGCGAAAGTCGCCTGTGGCTGTGCCAGGGGAGGCAGCGGGGCATTCCGAGAGGTAGGGCCCGGAAAAGGTTCCGTCGGGTGAGTCGGGGAACCGATTCGTACGTATGGTCTGTTGAGTGGCCAACGGCACGCGGGTGAGAGGTGGCGGAGAGCGATGACTCACGGTATGCGGACGGATACTCACACCCGGTATCCGGGGGAGCGGCGGGACTGGCGGGAGACCGCGACCCACTACGCCCTGTTGCCGCTGCGGATCTTCCTGGGCGTCACCTTCATCTACGCGGGCCTCGACAAACTGACGGACAGCGCCTTCATGAAGGCCTCCGGATCGGGCTCGATCGGCGACATGATGCGCACGGTGCGTGACTCCTCCGCCATACCGGCCCTCGTCGACCTGTCCCTGAAGAACCCCGTCGGCTTCGGCTATGCCATCGCGTTCGGTGAGCTGGCCGTCGGCATAGGCACCCTGATCGGACTGCTGGCCCGCCTCGCCGCGTTCGGCGGCGCGCTCATCTCGCTCAGCCTGTGGCTGACCGTGAGCTGGGCCTCCGACCCGTACTACTTCGGCAACGACCTCCCGTACCTGTTCTGCTGGACACCCCTCGTACTGGCCGGGGCGTCCTACTGGTCACTGGACGCCGTGATCAGGCGCCGACGCCGGCCACAGTCCGGCTACTGAGGCCCGGCGACGGTCCGGCCACCGGGTGCGGGCAGGAACACGTCGCTCCCGGTGGTTCAGGGCCCTAGGAGTTCACGTTCCGCGGCCTACGGTTCGTACGGCGTCTGCGGACGGCGTGGTTCACGGACGCCACGGCGCCCGCCAGGCAGAGGCCGACGACAACGACGGGGATGATGGCGAACCACTCGGTGTCCCACCAGCCCCCCGCGTCTCCGGCGTAGGCGATGCCCCCGGCGGTGAGGAAGAGGCCCACCACCAGCTTTCCCGGCTGGAACTCATGACGTGGCACGGGCCACCTCCGCCTGGCCGACTCCGACCTGGAGGTCGAGGTCGAAGGTGCCGCCGTCCTTGCCGCCTGTCGCCGGCGACAGGGTCACCTGCTTGTGCTTGCCCGGTTCCACGTCCACGTCCTTCTTGTCGTCACCCGGCAGCTGGATGTCTCCGACGCCCACCTCGACGGTCAGCCGCACGGTCGCGTCCTTGGGGACGATCACCTTCAGCCGGCCCGCGCGCACCTCGGCGTTCGTCCGCACCGTCTGTCCCCCGGCGAGGTCGACCCGGCTGAGGTCGAGGGTGCCCACGCCCGTGCCCAGGTCGTAGCTCGTCCGGACGTCGGCCGCGGTCGCCGGTGCCCATTCCGTCCGCACCCAGTGCGTGTCGATGTCCTTCGGCAGGGCCGAGGAGGCCGCGAGGAGCCCGGCCGTGATCACCGCCAGGAAGACCGTTCCCGCGCCCGTGCGACCGCGGAACGAGCTCACGGCGATCCCCAGGCCGAACACGATGAGCGCGGCGGCAAGTCCGGCCTGGAGGCTGGTGCCGAGCACCCGGTCGTGCCACTTCAAGCCCGTGGTCAGGCCGCCCGCCAGGAGGGCGAGCAGGAAGACACGGCCGCCTATGGGACGAGGGCCGCGCTGTCCGCGCTCCCGTTCCGTGCGCGGGACGGCGCGGGAGGTGCCGCGGGCGATGTTGAGCGCGGCCGCGACATCGCGGTCCAGGGTCTCCGAGGGACCCCACATATAGCCGGTGCCGCCGACGTGCGAACCGTCCTTGACGATCGGTTCGCGCCACCAGGAGGGATAGGAGTCGGGGACGGGCGGGGCCTTCGCCTCCGGCGGGGCGTCGGCGGCGGCCTGCGCGGCCAGGGGGTCCGGGTCGGCGGCGCCGCGGTTCCGCGACCAGTAGCCCGCGCCCGCCAGCAGCAGGGACAGGACGACCGCGAACGTCAGCACGCTGCCGTTCTTGAGCATGGACAGGAACACTCCGCAGCCGACCAGCGCGAAGAGCACGGCGGTCAGAGCGGGGCCGTCGACCCGGCCGGTGAGCAGCTTGCGGACCTCGTTCTCCTCCTCGTCGTCGTACGGGACGAAGAGCCAGGCGAAGCCGTAGAAGATGAGGCCGATGCCGCCGGTCGCGGCGAGCACCGCGAGCACGATGCGGAAGATCACCGGGTCCATGTCGCACTGCCGGCCGAGCCCGGCGCACACCCCGCCGAGCATCTTCTGCCGACGGTCGCGCCGGAACCCGCGCGGCAGCCCGGAGGACGGGTCGGCGCCGGCGTCCGCCGGCCGTGCCGCGGCCGCTTCCCCGTGGGCGCGCGGCTCGTCACCCGGAGCGGTGCCGGGATCCGGCCCCGCCGCCGCGTGCTGCTGATCTGTCATGCGTCCATGGTGACGGGCGGGACGGCGCGGCGGCAGTCGGGATGACCCTGGCCGAACCCTGATATCCGCCCGGAGGGGAGGGCGGGGACTGTTCGAACGGCGATTCCTGAAGATCAGGGGAGTTTCGGGGGCCGACCCTGATGCTCCGGTACGCCGGGCGTGTGACGATCGATGGCATGCCGGAAGCCGCAGCCATGCCCGCCGACGACCCGCGGCCCCCGCGCAAGCTCTACCGAAGCAGCGACGGACGCTGGCTCGGGGGCGTCGCGCGAGGGCTCGCCGGGCATCTCGGGCTGCCCGTGGTCTGGGTGCGGCTGGTGTTCGTCGGACTGTTCATGGCGGACGGGCTGGGCGCGCTCCTGTATGCCGCGTTCTGGTTCTTCGTGCCCCTCGGCGTCGGCGGCGTCGGCTCCGGCCGCACGCCGGCGTTCACCACCGAGACCTCGCCCGACGGCCGCCGCAGACTGGTGGCCCGCAAGCCGGACAAGGGCCAGATCGTCGCGCTTCTCCTCATGGTCGTCGTGGCCATGGTCTTCGTCGGCAACGTGAATCTCGGCGGCGGTACGAAGGCGTATCTGTGGCCGACGGTCCTCGTCGGCGCGGGAGTCGCCCTGGTCTGGCGCCAGGCGGACAACGCGCGCCGCGCCCGGTGGGCGGAGGTCGGCCGCCGTCGCCGTACGCTCTCGCTGCTGCGGTCCGCGGCGGGCGTGCTGCTCGTCACCGCCGGCGTCTCCGGGATCTTCGTCCTCCAGGGCTCCGCGGCCCACCTCGGCTCGGTGCTCCAGGCGGCGCTCGCGGTCCTCGTCGGCATCGCGCTGCTCGCCGGCCCCTATCTGATCCGGATGACCCAGGACCTCTCCGAGGAGCGCCTGATGCGCATCCGCGCGCAGGAGCGGGCCGAAGTCGCCGCCCACGTCCACGACTCGGTGCTGCACACCCTGACCCTGATCCAGCGCAACGCGGAGAACGCGAACGAGGTGCGGCGCCTCGCCCGCGCCCAGGAACGTGATCTGCGGGCCTGGCTCCACAAGCCGGACGGCAGCGGCAAGGACGAGGACGAGGAGCCCGCCACCCTCGCCGAGGCGGTCCGCGGCCACGCCGCCGAGATCGAGGACAAGCACGGCGTCCCCATCGAGGTCGTCGTCGTGGGCGACTGCCCGCTCGACGACCGGCTGACCGCGCAGATGCAGGCGGCGAGGGAAGCGATGGTGAACGCGGCCAAGTACGGTGGCGAGGGCGGCGCCGTGCAGGTCTACGCCGAAGTCGAGGGCAGGACGGTCTTCGTGTCCGTCCGCGACCGCGGCCCAGGCTTCGACCTCGACGCGATACCCGCCGACCGGATGGGCGTCAGAGAATCGATCATCGGCCGTATGGAACGCAACGGCGGCACGGCGCGACTGCGCGCGGTGCCGGACGGCGGCACGGAGGTCGAGCTGGAGATGGAGAGGGTGGAGAAAACGTCATGAGCGACACGAACGAGCCTGTGGAGTCCGGCGGTTCGGCCGCGGAGGCCTCCGGTGCCGCCGCATCCGCGGGCGCCGCCCCCGGGGCCGGTGCCGAGGGCGGGCGCCGGGTGCGCGTGGTGCTCGTGGACGACCACCGCATGTTCCGTACGGGGGTCCAGGCCGAGATCGGGGAGACCGAGCGGACCGGCGTCGAAGTGGTCGGCGAGGCCGCGGACGTCGACCAGGCGGTCACGGTCATCACGGCCACCCGCCCCGAGGTCGTCCTCCTCGACGTCCACCTTCCCGGCGGCGGCGGTGTCGAAGTGCTGCGCCGCTGCGCCCCGTTGATGTCCGACGCCGAGCAGCCGGTCCGTTTCCTCGCGCTGTCCGTGTCGGACGCCGCGGAGGACGTGATCGGCGTGATCCGCGGCGGTGCCCGGGGGTACGTCACCAAGACGATCACCGGCACGGATCTCGTGGACTCCGTCTTCCGCGTCCAGGACGGTGACGCGGTCTTCTCCCCGCGCCTCGCCGGATTCGTCCTCGACGCCTTCGCCTCCACCGACGCCCCGCCCGTCGACGAGGACATGGACCGCCTCACCCAGCGCGAACGCGAGGTCCTGCGGCTCATCGCCCGGGGGTACGCGTACAAGGAGATCGCCAAGCAGCTCTTCATCTCCGTCAAGACGGTCGAGTCGCATGTCTCCGCGGTCCTGCGCAAACTCCAGCTCTCGAACCGGCATGAGCTGACCCGCTGGGCTACGGCGCGACGACTGGTCTGACGCGGTCCGGCCCGGCTGGAACCGGGACGTGCGGGAGCCCCGGGCGACGGACGGCCCGGGGCCCGCGGCGTCGCCGCTCAGGTGCTCACGCGACCCGGGTGGCCCCCGCGAAGGGCATCTCCGTGATCGGGGCCACCCGCACCGGCGCCGAAGGATTCGGCGCGTGGATCATCTGGCCGTTGCCGATGTAGAGGCCCACGTGGGTGATGCCCGAGTAGAAGAACACCAGGTCGCCGGGCTGGAGTTCGGACTGGGCCACCCGCTGGCCGGCGTTGATCTGGGAGTAGGTCGTGCGGGGCAGGGAGACGCCCGCCGAACGGTACGCGGCCTGGGTGAGCCCGGAACAGTCGAAGGCGTCGGGGCCGGTGGCGCCCCACACGTAGGGGCTGCCGAGTTTCGTGTACGCGTAGGCGACGGCGGCCGCCGCCCGGGAGTTGGGCGCCGCCACGCTGCCCGCTCCGGCGGCACCGGACGTGCCGGAGGCCCCCGACGCCGCGACGGGGGCCGGATCGCGGGACGCGTCGCGCGAGGCATGCTGCTGGTCACCCGTGCCGCCTCGCTCCGCGTACTGCGTGCGCTGCTGGGGAGTGAGGCGGTCGAGCAGTCGACGGGCCGCGACGAGCTTCTCGTTGACGGTCTTCTTGTGCTGCTTCAGCTCGGTCTGCCGCGACTTGAGGGCCGCCAGTTCGATGTGCGCCGCCCCACGCAACTGCTCGAGCTCACGGAGCTGTTTGCGCACCCCGGCGATCTCTGCCGACTGCCGGGTGCCGACCCGCTCGGCGAGCGCGGCCCCCTCCAGATACTGGTCGGGGCGGTCGGAGAGCGCGAGTTGCACCACGGGGTCGAGCCCACCGCTGCGGTACTGCGCCGCGGCCATCGAACCCAGCGCTTCCCGGGCCGAGTTGAGCCGGTCCTCCCGGCGGGCCGCCTCGTCGCGGAGCTTGCTCAGGTTCGCCTCCGCCTGGCCTGCCTTCTCCTTTGCGCCGTTGTACTTCTCTGTGGCGGCCTCCGCCTCCTCGTACAGCTTGTCGACCTGGGTCTTCACCTGCGCCGGGGACAGCTGGGGGTCGGCGTGGCCGACCCCGTCGAAGCCGGTGGCCGTCGCCGCGCCCGCGAGGGCGATGGTGACTGCTGTGCGGGCCGTGTTGCCGCCGACCGAGCGCTGTCTGGCCTTGCGGTGCGCTGCCACGAGGGCCCACATCCTTCCGTGCGACCGCCCTTGAGGTGCGGTCAAGCGGTGACACGTCCGGCGGCGGCTCGAACAGGGGGAGCGGGCCGCCGCCGGACCTTCTCGGCGGTGGTGTCCGACTGCCGTCCCTGGCCCGGACGGTGGTGGGGAGCCGGTCACCTGGTGGAGGACGCTAAACCTGGGAGCGAGCTGTTGGTAACGCTATGTGTGGAACTATTGCTATTGGATCGCTGGAAGAATAAATGTGACCAAAATTCCGGCCGTACGTCACCGGCTTCACGCAGGGTGATGACCGAAGCGGCGATTCCCGGACCGCCCGCGCGGTGCCGGTGCTATGGCTGACGCGCGATGGTCCGGTGGCGAGGGAGTGCCGACCGGGGCCGGAGCGTGACGGGGGGCCGGTGGGGCGGGACGGCCCGGGGAACGGGTGGGGCCCTCGCAGGGGGAGGGCGGTCGGCGGGCAGGGGGTGGGTCCAGGGTGCCTGGTGGGAAGGGGTGGGGCCCGGTCGGGAGTGCCTCAGGGGGTGCGATTAGGCTCCGGCCCCATGGACGTACTCATCCATCTCTTCGTCGGCCTGCACATCATCGGCATCGCCGCGCTCCTCGGCGGCTTCCTCACCCAGATGAAGGCGATGGGCAAGGGCACCGCCCGCTTCGTCCCGGCGATGCTGCACGGCGCGCTGACCATGCTGGTGACCGGTGTCGCCCTGGTCGGGCTCAACCAGGCCGAAGGCGGCACGGTCAACACCGTCAAGATCGGTGTGAAGCTGGCCCTGCTGATCGTGATCCTCGGGCTCGTCTATGTGAAGCGGGACGACGAGACGGTGGACAAGCGGCTCTTCGGCCTGGTCGGGCTGCTGACCGTCGCGAACATCTTCATCGCCGTCCTGTGGACCTGACCGGCTGAGGCGGTCCCGCTCGCCGGGGGCCGGCGGCGGCCCTGACCGGCGTCCGCTCCGCACGGGCGGACCCGACGGCCGCGTCCCCCCGGCACGGTGGACCTGAGGGGCACCGTCACCCCCCGCACAGTGGACCTGAGGGACACTGTCACCCCCGCACAGTGGACCTGAAGGCGAGAGCGGCGCCCGCGGCCGTCGCGAGCCAGGCCGCCACCGCGATCCACAGCAGCACCTGTCCCGGCCCCTTGAGCCAGAAGATGTCGAGGGCGGCCGCGACCGCGAGGGTCGCCACCGCCGACATCCCCATCGGGAAGACGGTGGCCCAGCGCCGGACGTCGTACCGCGGGCGCGGCCACACCACCTCCGCGACGGCCAGGAGGAAGTAGCAGGCGAGGTCGAGCACGAGCAGAGCACCCGTCGTATCGCGCAGGACGCCCTGGTCGTCGTTGTTCCACAGGTACGGATCCACGTGGTGGGCCGCGACGAGTCCCGCCCCGGCCAGCGCCGAGATGCCCAGCGCGCCGCCCGCGACCCAGTGGTCCCCGGCGCCCTTCCTCACCTCACCCAGGTCGAAGTACGCGAACGAGAGCACGTAGAGCCCGATCCCCAGCCAGAACAGCACCAGCGCGGTGTGCGCGAGCCAGTCCGGACCCACGGCGGTGGCGATCGTGGACGCGAGGACCGAGAGCCCCTGGGTGGCCACGCAAACGAGGAACACCTCCCCCGGCATACGGCGCCGCAGCCGCCGCAGGACGGCCCACAGCAGAACCGGCCAGAGCACGGCCGACAGCGCGAGCAGGGCCTCGGCGAGCTCCTGCCACCCCAGTGTGGAGAACCGGGTGCCGAGCACGGCGGTCGCCGCGACCGCGTCGAGCCCGGCGGGTGTACCGGCCCGTCGCGCCCACCGCTCCCGGTCGCCCACCAGCCGGACCGCGAAGTCCGCGGCGAGCCCGGCCCAGGCGAGCGACGCGAGGACCAGCGCGATCCGGGAGAGTGCCTCGTGGCCGGTCAGGTGCAGCCCGATCGAGATGATGCCGGTGGCCATGACGGCGGTTCCGGCGGTGGCCGCCCACCCCGCCCGCCGGGCGCGGAGCGAGGTGCTGTCCGGCATGTCCGGTGCGTCTGACATGTTCTCGATGCTAGGGACCCCGCACCGGGTTGCGGGCGGGCCACGCGCGGGCGGGGACGAAAACGCGGGGCACGCGTGGGGACCGGGAGGCCCCCGTGCGTGCCCCGCGAGAGCGGCGCCCGTGTCCCGGTCTACGCCGGGCGCACCACGCTGTGGATCGCGGAGGTGCCGTCGTAGTAGATCGACTCCTCGCGGACGTACGCGCCCGGCTTCGGCGCGTGGATCATCATGCCGTCGCCGATGTAGAGGCCGACGTGGCTGATGTCGTCGTAGAAGAAGACCAGGTCGCCGGGCCGGGCGTCGGCGAGGGAGACCGTCGTGCCCGCGTTCACCTGGTCGTAGGTGACGCGCGGGAGGCTGACGCCGGCGGCGTTCCAGGCGGCCTGGGTCAGGCCCGAGCAGTCGTAGGAGTCCGGGCCGGTGGCGCCCCAGACGTACGGCTTGCCGACCTGCGCGCGGGCGAACGCGAGCGCCTCGGCCGCCTTCGACGAGGAGTCCGTGGCCGTCGATCCCGTCGACGACCCGGAGGCCGAGCCGGAAGCCGTGCCGGTCGTCGTGCCGGACGACGACTGCTGCTGGGCGGCCTTCTCGGCGGCGGCCTGCTGCCGTGCCAGTTCCGCAGCCTTGGCCGCGGCCTGCTCGCGCTTCTTCTTCTCGATCGCCGCCAGCCGCGCCTTTTCCTCGGCGTTCAGTTTCGAGAGCAGGGAGCGGGCCTCGGTGAGCTTGGCCTGCACCGTGGCCTTGGACGTCTTGAGCGCCTTCTGCGAGGCGGTCAGGGACTCCAGGTTCCGGGTGGCCTCCGCCCGCTTCCTGGTGGTGGCGGCCTGCTCGGTGACGTAGTCGTCGACGGCCGCCTTCTGGCGGTTCGTCAGACGGCTCATCAGCTGGGTCTGGTCGAAGTAGTCCTGGGGGTCGTCCGCGAGCAGCAGGGTCGCGGTGTCGGGCGCGGAGGCCCCGGTGCGGTACTGCGCCGCGGCGAACGACCCCAGCTCCTCGCGCGCGGTGTTGAGCTTCTCGGTGCGCCGGGCGACGTCGTCGAGCAGGGTGTCGACGCGCTCGCGCTGCTCGGCGGTCTTCTCCCGGGTCGCGTTGTACTTGTCCGTGGCCGTCTCGGCCTGGTGGTAGAGGTCGTCGACCTTCTTCGAGACCGCTTCGATGCTGGGCCGGGGCTCGGCCGAGGGGGCGGCGTTGGCGGTCTGGGAGAGCAGGGCCACGGAGGTGAGGGCCGCTGTGGCGAGGGCCGGGGTCCGTATGCCTGCGATGCGCGCACCCGTGGGACGCGCTTTGCGGTGTGACGCCAAGAGAGGCGACTCCTTCCGTCATCCGCCTACCGAGTTAGCTGTCGGGTTCGGGCGGGTGGTTCCGGAAGGCTGCCCTACGGTCCTTGCCCCACAAGGCGGTTGGACCGATTCACCCCAAGGTCGGTGGGTCCCCGGCTCCGGGGCCTCGCGGCGTACCGGACTCGGCGGAGGCCGCTCGGCCCGGCGAGGTTCGCCGGTCGCGGTCGAGCGGCCTTCCGGCACGCTAGCCAACCGGTGTGGCCCGTGTGAAGGTTGATGCGCGATATGTCCGATACATTTTCGTGACCATTGCCGTATGTCCCGCGGGCGCGACCCGCTCGTCCGACCCGCCGAACGGGCCCCGCTCGCTCCGAACGGCTCGCCGGAGCCGCTCACCGACGGGGTGTCGCGCCGGGTGACCGCTCGGCCGCTTCCGGTCACGGGGTGTGAGGGTGTCATGGCCGGAAGGCCGCCTTCCCCGGGGCGTCCGCCGGGACTCTGGTCACACTTGCGGCCGAGTTCTCGAGGTGGCGGCGGGCTGTCGGTGGGGCGGCCTAGACTCGGAGAGCGATGAGCAGCCTCTTTGACGACAGCTTCCTGGCGGACCTCAAGCCCTCCGCGGCTCACGAGGACGAACACCCGCCGCCGCCCGAGGACGATCACGTTCCGGAGCCCGTTCCGGACGATCTGTTCGGCGGGAAGTTCGACATGCCGCCGAGCCGGGACGCGTACTACCGCGACGGCGCGCCCAGGCCCGCCGTGGACCCGGCGGCCCTGCTGGACGGACTGAACGAGAACCAGCGCGCGGCCGTGGTCCACTCCGGCTCGCCGCTGCTCATCGTGGCCGGTGCCGGTTCCGGCAAGACCCGCGTGCTCACCCACCGGATCGCCCATCTGCTCGGCGAGCGGAACGTCCACCCGGGCCAGATCCTCGCGATCACCTTCACGAACAAGGCCGCGGGCGAGATGAAGGAGCGCGTCGAGGCGCTCGTGGGCCCGCGCGCCAACGCGATGTGGGTGATGACCTTCCACAGCGCCTGCGTCCGCATCCTGCGCCGCGAGAGCAAGACGCTCGGTTTCACCTCGTCGTTCTCGATCTACGACGCCGCCGACTCCAAGCGTCTGATGGCGCTCGTCTGCCGTGATCTCGACCTCGACCCCAAGCGGTTCCCGCCGAAGTCGTTCAGCGCCAAGATCTCGAACCTGAAGAACGAGCTGATCGACGAGGAGGACTTCGCCGCCCAGGCCTCCGACGGCTTCGAGAAGACCCTCGCCCAGGCGTACGCGATGTACCAGTCGCGGCTGCGCGAGGCCAACGCGCTCGACTTCGACGACCTGATCATGACCACGGTCAATCTGCTGCGCGCCTTCCCGGACGTCGCCGAGCACTACCGCCGCCGCTTCCGGCACGTCCTGGTCGACGAGTACCAGGACACGAACCACGCGCAGTACGCCCTCGTGCGGGAGCTCGTGGGGACCTCCGAGCACCCCGTGGACGTACCGCCCAGGGAGCACGACCTGGCACCCGCCGAGCTGTGCGTCGTGGGTGACGCGGACCAGTCGATCTACGCCTTCCGCGGCGCGACCATCCGCAACATCCTCCAGTTCGAGGAGGACTACCCGAACGCGACGACGATCCTCCTGGAGCAGAACTACCGCTCCACCCAGACGATCCTGTCCGCTGCCAACGCGGTCATCGAGCGCAACGAGTCCCGCCGCCCCAAGAACCTGTGGACCAACGCGGGCGCGGGTTCGAACATCACGGGCTACGTCGCGGACACCGAGCACGACGAGGCCCAGTTCGTCGCCGACGAGATAGACCGTCTCTCCGACGCGGGCGAGGCCAAGGCCGGCGACGTCGCGGTCTTCTACCGCACGAACGCGCAGTCCCGTGTCTTCGAAGAGATCTTCATCCGCGTCGGCCTGCCCTACAAGGTCGTCGGCGGCGTCCGCTTCTACGAGCGCAAGGAGGTCCGGGACGTCCTCGCGTACCTCAGGGTGCTGTCCAACCCCGAGGACTCCGTCCCGATGCGCCGCATCCTGAACGTGCCCAAGCGCGGCATCGGTGACCGCGCCGAGGCGATGATCGACGCCCTCTCGCAGCGCGAGAAGATCAGCTTCCCGGCGGCGCTGCGCCGCGTCGACGAGGCTTACGGCATGGCCGCGCGCTCCACCAACGCGGTCAAGCGGTTCAACACGCTCATGGAGGACCTCCGCACGATCGTCGAGTCCGGCGCGGGCCCGGCCACCATCCTGCAGGCGGTCCTCGAACGCACCGGCTATCTCGCCGAGTTGCAGAACTCGACCGACCCGCAGGACGAGACCCGGGTCGAGAACCTCCAGGAACTCGCCTCCGTGGCCCTGGAGTTCGAGCAGGAGACCGGTGAGGGCGAGAACACGGGCGGACTCGCCGCGTTCCTGGAGCGGGTCGCGCTCGTCGCCGACTCCGACCAGATCCCGGACGAGGAGGACGGCAACGGCGTCATCACCCTGATGACCCTGCACACCGCCAAGGGCCTCGAATTCCCCGTGGTGTTCCTGACCGGCATGGAGGACGGCGTCTTCCCGCACATGCGCGCGCTCGGACAGGTCAAGGAACTGGAGGAGGAGCGGCGCCTGGCGTACGTCGGCATCACGCGCGCGCGGGAGCGGCTCTACCTCACCCGGTCCTCGGTGCGCAGCGCGTGGGGCCAGCCCTCGTACAACCCGCCCTCCCGCTTCCTCGAGGAGATCCCGGCGACCCATCTGGACTGGAAGCGCACGGGGGCGACGGCGTCCAGGCCCGCCGGTCCCGTCTCCGGTGTCGCCGCGTCCCTCTCGGCCTCGCGTTCGCGGTCCGCGGCCTCGGGTGCCTCCGGGTTCGCCACCCGCCGCGGTGCCACCGAGAAGCCGGTGGTCTCGCTGGCCGTCGGGGACCGGGTCACGCACGACCAGTTCGGCCTCGGCACCGTCGTCGGCGTGAAGGGGACGGGCGCGAACGCGGAGGCGACGGTCGACTTCGGAGAGCCCAAGCCGAAGCGGCTGCTGCTGCGGTACGCGCCGGTGGAGAAGCTGTAGTCCGCGAGACCGTTCGCGTGGACCGGTCGAGGGGATCGCGGTGACGGATCGAGGTGACGCCATCCGGGTGACTGATCGCGGTGACAGATCCGGGTGCCCGATCGCAGGGTCCTTGGCCGTCCGGAGACGGCCGAGGGCCCGCGGTCATGCGGCGTCCGGCCGGGTTCTTACGTGGGGTCCAGGGCGTGGCTGCGCAGCCACGGCAGCGGGTCGATCGCCGAGCCGCCGGCCGGTCGGACCTCGAAGTGCAGGTGCGGGCCGGTCGAGTTGCCGGAGTTCCCGGAGAAGGCGATCTGATCACCGGCCTTGACGGCGGTGCCGGAGGGGAGCTTGTACGTGGAGAGGTGGCAGTACCACGTCTCGGTGCCGTCCATCCCGGTCACGATCATCATGTTGCCGTACGCGCTGTTCCACTGCGTCCGGACGGTGCCGTCGGTCGCGGCCATCACCGGCGTCCCGTAGGAGACGGGGAAGTCGATGCCCGTGTGCACGGACATCCAGTTGACGCCGGCCTGGCCGAAGTAGGCGCTGAGGCCCTGCTGGGCCACGGGAAGGGCGAACTTCGGACGCAGCCGCTCCTTGCGGGCCGCCTCCTCCGCCGCCTTCTTCTTCTCCGTCGCCTGCTGGGCCTTGAGGTCGATACGTTCCTGCGTGCGGCTCGCCCGGTCGGCGAAGTCGTCCGCGCCCGCGGACAGACTCTGGAGCTGGGTGTCCAGCTTGATGTTGGCGGCCGACGGCTTCACCGAGGTGACGTCGGAGGCGCTGGCGGTCGTGTCCTTCGAGTCGTCCCCGCCGAGGCCGCCGACACCGCCCACGGAGGCGGCGGCGATCCCCGCGACCCCCATCACACAGGCCGAGGGCACTGCGACGGTCAGCAGAGCGGAACGCTTCGCGGGGCTGCGGCGCCGGGCACGGGACGCACTGCGCGTCGCGGGACGCCGGACCGGGGTGATCTCTTCCATGTCGTCGAGCAGCGGCCTCTCGCGCCCCTCGTCGTACGGGTCGTAGCCGCCGTCGGGGCCGACCGTGTCCGCGAGGTCCTCGGCCGCGTCGGACTCGTCGTCCTCCGCGGCGAGTTGACCGTGGGTCGCCTGGTCGAAGGTCGCGGTCGCCTGCTGGTCGAAGGGAACCGGGTCCGACGCGTCGGACACTCCCTCGTACGTCATGTCGAGCTGTGTCAGCTCGTGGTGGTCGTACGACTCGGACGCCGCCTGCGGCTGTTCGTACGACTCGGTCTGCTGGTGCTCGTAGGACTCGGTCTGAGGGTGCTCGTACGACTCGGGCTGCGGGTGTTCGTACGCCTGGTACGTGTCCTGGCCGCCGGCGATGTTCCACTGCGTGGCGTCGTACGCGCCCGTTTCCTGCGTCGGCACGGTCCACTGCTGGGTCCCGTCGAGCGGCTGCTCGGGCTGGAGCCAGCCGTTCGCGTCCCACTGGCCCGAGGCGTCGGGGCCCGGATGCTGCGCGGGGATCCCGGCGTGCTGCTGATAGCCGTTCGTCCAGGCCGTCGGGTCGTGGGTTCCGGTGCCGTAGGCGGTGTGCTGTGCCGCGTACGGGTCGTAGCTCAGCGGCTGTTGGGCTCCGGAGTTCCACTGCGTGGCGTCGTACGAGCCGGTGCCGTCCGGCATGGTGCCGAAGAGCGGGTCGCCGGCGAAGTCCGCACCGGAGTAGGCGGCCGCGTTCGCCCCCGGGTCGGGGGCCGAGCCGGCGTAGTCGCCGTACGCGGTGAAGTCGCCGTACTGGGCTTCTTGCGCGCCGTAGGGCGCGTAGAGCGCCGAGGCGGCGTCGGAAGCCGGAGCCGGGGGAGTCGCGATCCCCGACGGGTGACGGTCGTTCACCAACTTCTCTTTCGCCTCGACAACAGGGGCTGGCAGAGCAGTGCGGCGACTGTACCCGGCGGTATGCGGGCGCGACAATCTTCGGCAGGTTTCCCCTCCGCGGGAAACGGGCAATCGGCCGTGTTTCGGGGGAGGGCGGGCAAGGGTTTGGCCTGGCGTTCGATATCTGTTCGAAAACTTGGGTTGCCGGGAGGGCCGTCGGGCGGCCGTCAGCCCTCCCGACGGCCGCCCTCGGACCGTTCCGTGCCGCCTCTCACGCCACCGTGAGGCCGCCGCTGCGGACCGCGGCGAGGGGCCCCGACATCTCGATGTCGAGTGCCTGCCGGATTCCGGTCGCGACGGCCGGATGCACGGGCAGCGCGAGATGGCCGACACCGCTCACGCGGACGTTCTGGGCGAGCAGGTCGGGATGCTCGACGCAGGCCGTCTCCAGCGGGTCCATCAAATGGTCGAGATCGCTCCAGAAGCTGACGAACTGCGTACGGCAGCCCGGAGCGGGGCCGGTCAGTTCCTCGATCACCGCGGAACCGGGGCGCATCTGGCGGACGATCGGGTGCGCGTTCATCAGGGGCGCGACGCGGGTGCCCGAGTGCGGGGTGCCGAGCGTGACGAGTGTGCGGACGTGGCTGTCGCCGCCGAGGCACTGCACGTAATAGCGCGCGATCAGCCCGCCGAGGCTGTGCCCGACGATGTCCACCCGCTCATGGCCCGTGCGCTCGCAGATCTCCTCGATGTGCCGGCCCAGCAGCTCCGCCGCCGTACGGATGTCGCACGTCAGCGGCGAGTAGTTGAGGGACTCGATGTGCTGCCGGCCGTGCTGGGCGAGATTGCGGCGCAGCAGGACGAAGACGGAGCGGTTGTCGATGAAGCCGTGCAGCAGGACGACCGGGGGTTTGGCCTCGGTGGGCAGCGGGGCGGCGACGTCGGGCGAGGGGAGCGGGTGTCCGGTCCGGCGTTCCTGAGTGATGCCGGAGGGATAGAGGAGGAGGTGCCCGGCGAGGATCGCGAGCTCCAGGGCCGTTGCCTTCAACAGCGTCACCGACAGCCCTGCCAGTTTCGTGGGAAACAGGCGCTGGCACAGGGGGAGAAGGGGCGACGCAGCCTCGGTGACCTTCATGGCCGACCTCCAGTCGGCACGCGGGAGGACCACTCCGTCCCCCGTGTGCCCTAGTGGAAAGCCGTGAGGTCGGCGACGGTGGCGGCCGACGGAACGTCCCCGGTGTGGGAGACCGGTGACGCTACGGAGCGCTCGGCCGAAGGGCGCGGAACACGACGCCGACCCCGGCTCCCCGACGTGCGCCGTGCTGGTGCATCGGCGTCGTGTCGTGGCGTGGAGTCGCCCTCGTGATTCCCGTGGTCCTGCTGCCCGGCCTCGCTCCCCGCTGTCGTGCCGTCGCCGATGTGCCCCAGCACCACGCCGTCCGCTGACGACGCGAGCGTGCGGCCACCTGGTCGCGGCTCTTCTTGCGCCTGCTCCGGCCGTGGCCCGAACGCCGCAGGTCCCTGCGGCGCCAGTGCCGCCGTACGGAACCGTGCGCGGCGAACTTGTCCCAGTGTGTGATTTCCCCCTCGCTCTCCACCGCGAAACTGCCGCTTGCGGGATGCTGGCGATAACGTTCGTTCACTTCCCGGGCCGAAAGGGCCCGGGACGCCTGTGCCGCTTGGCGCGATCGGCGATCCGGAGCGATCCGGTGTGGCGAGCGGAAAACCGAGCGATATGTGTCGATGGTCAGTAGTCGGCGCGGTCGACGGACGCCTGTTGGTGACAACGGGTAGTCAATACTGGTCAGTCGGTGAACCTTCGGCCAGTTGTCGGCCGTCGTCCGGTGGTGGTCGTGGCAGGCATGTGCCGGCGGTCCTCGTCGGTGCAGGTGGAAGTAGTCCGTTGATGGAGGCAGTGATGGGTGTGGCAGCCGGTCCGATCCGCGTGGTGGTGGCCAAGCCGGGGCTCGACGGCCACGATCGTGGGGCCAAGGTGATCGCGCGGGCGCTGCGCGACGCCGGTATGGAGGTCATCTACACCGGGCTCCACCAGACCCCGGAGCAGATCGTCGACACCGCGATCCAGGAGGACGCCGACGCGATCGGCCTGTCCATCCTGTCCGGTGCCCACAACACGCTCTTCGCGGCCGTCATCGCCCTCCTCAAGGAGCGCGACGCCGAGGACATCAAGGTCTTCGGCGGCGGCATCATCCCCGAGGCGGACATCGCCCCCCTCAAGGAGAAGGGCGTCGCGGAGATCTTCACCCCGGGCGCCACGACGGTGTCCATCGTGGACTGGGTACGGGCGAACGTCAGGCAGCCGGCCGGCGCGTGACCGGGCGCCTGCGCCATCCCGGGTGACCGCCGGGTGCCGGGGCCTGCGCCGGCCCGCATGACCGCCGGGCACCTGCGCCGGCCCGCGTGACCGGCAGGTGCCCGCGCTGCTCCCGCGTGAGCGCCGGGCGCCTGGGCCTGTTTCGGCCCACGTGACTGACTGGCGCCCGCGCTGCTCCGCTCGGGCACCGGTGACCTTCGGCATCTCCAGCGCCGGAGCGGTTCGGCGCTGGAGAGTTTCGGCCTTGCCGGGTTCTCCGAGCAGACGGGTTCTCCGAGTACTGGGCCCTCCGAGTGCTGGGTTCTCCGGCTCCTCGGGTTCGCCCGGTTTCTTCGTGTTGCGCGGCGCCCCGGGAGCAGGGCGCGGGCAGCAGGGCTCGGGCAGACCGGGCCGGAACCCGGCCGGGTCCCGGACGCCGTCCGCTCGGCCCACGGCCAGGGGACGTGCCGAGCCGGGTGGCCTTTCACCGCACGGCCGGAGGGCGGTCATGGCGCCGTGAGCTCGGCGGACATGGTCGCTCTCAGCCGCAGGGTCGTCACGAGCCGCTGGAAGGCCTCGGCCCAGTAGTCGCCGGACCCCGGTGCCGCGTGTTCCGACTCGTCGGGGACCGAGGTGAGCCCTTCGAGCCGTCCCGCCTCGGCCGGGTCGAGGCAGCGCTCGGCCAGCCCCATCACCCCGCTGAAGCTCCACGGAAAGCTCCCCGCGTCCCGCGCGATGTCGAGCGCGTCGACCACTGCCCGCCCCAGGCCCCCCGCCCAGGGCACCGCGCAGACCCCGAGCAGCTGGAACGCCTCGGACAGTCCGTGCGTACCGATGAACCCGGCCACCCACTCGGCCCGCTCCCCGGCGCCCAGCGTGGCCAGCAGCTTGGCCCGCTCGGCCAGTGACACCGCCCCGGGCCCCCCGGCCTCCGGAGCGGAGGGCGGCCCGAGGAGTGCCCTCGACCACGCGGGATCGCGCTGCCGCACCGCCGCCCGGCACCACGCCGCATGCAGTTCCCCCTGCCAGCCGTCCGTCACGGGCAGGGCCACCATCTCCTCCGGCGAACGGCCGCCGAGCCGCTCCCGCCAGGTCGCGAGCGGCGCCGCCTCGACCAGCTGGCCCAGCCACCACGACCGTTCACCTCGGCCGCCCGGGGGTTTCGGCACCACCCCGTCCCGTTCCATCGCCGCGTCGCACTCGTGCGGCGCCTCGACCGTGATCACCGGTGTCCCCTGTGTACGGTCGACGGCCACGCACGAGGCGGCCCTGTCCGCCATCCTCGCGGCGAGCGCGGACCCCGGCAGGGCGGACAGCAGCTCGGCCGCCGTCGCCCGGACGTTGCGGCTGCGGTCGGCCAGCGCCCGCTCCAGGAACGCCTCGTCCTCGGCGCACAGTCCGGACCGCAGCGAGTCGAGGAACATCAGCCGGTCCTCGGCCCGCTCCGTCGCCCAGGTCGCCACCAGCAAGGCGCGTCCGGCGGCGGGATCCTTGGCCCGTACCGCCGCCAGAAGGGCGACCCGCTCCGCGAACAGGCCCTCCTGCCACAGCCGGTGTATGTCGTCGGCCTCCTCCGGCAGCGCGGCGGCGCCCGACGAGGAGCGCAGCGCGAACCGCCACTCGGGGTTCAGCCGGGCCAGCCACAGCGCCCGCGGCCCGGCGAAGTCGAGTACGGCGGGCCGCAGGTCCGTGCGCCCCCGGGCCGCGTCGAGGAGTGCCGGAAGGGTCCCCGGGGGCGCGGCGAATCCGCGCGTGTTCGCCAGGGCCAGCCACTGGGGCAGCAGCTCCATGAGGTCGGGTGCCGTGCCTCTGCGGCCGCCGCCGCCCGCGCCGGGGCGGTCCGCCAGCAGGGTCGTCAGCCTTCGGGCCGCGGCGGGCGGCAGCGCGGCCCGCGGGTCCGGTGCCGCGGGCTCCGGCCGGGCCGCCGCGCGCGCCGGCCGGATTCCGGCCCGCCGCCGCACGGTCTCCACGGCCGCCGCGTCCAGCAGCGCGACAGGAGCCTGCTGCCCGGGCCGTTGTCCCGGAAGCGTGCGCCGCTCGGTGCCGAGCAGCGCCACGGTGACGAGCTCCTCCCAGGAACCGCCGGCGGGCGCGCCCGCCGAAGCCGGTGTTGTGGTCATGGGCGTCCTTTCCGTACGAAGGGCGTCAGCGGCGGCCGGGCGCCGGGCCGCTGGTCGGGGTGGCGAGGGTGACGAGGTCACCGAAGGCGGCACCTGTGGTGGGGGTGGCATATGTGGTGAGGGGGGTGCATGTGGCGGGCGTGCCGACCGGGGTCAGCACAGCGGCACCGCCTCGCCCTCGCCCTGCGGCCACGCCGTGAGCGGAGTGAAGCCGCGGTGGCCGCACTCGCCGAAGACCGTGACCGGTGCGCCGCCGGACAGGGCGACCAGGCGCCACAGTTCGGGTCGCGACCGCGAGGAAGGGCTGAGGGGGAGAGCCGACTCCCCGTCGAAGTCGGCCAGTTGCCAGGAGTCGCCGTCCGGGGCCGGGACGACCCGCTCCAGGGTGACCGGGTACGAGTCCAGCCAGGGGTCGGCGCGCAGCGCTTCTCCGTAACGGGCGGCCGCCTGGGGCGTGGTCAGCCCCGTCGGCCGTATCGCCGCGGGTGCCGGAGCAGTGAACCGCTCGCCCAGCGCCGCCCGCAGCTGGCCGGCGCCCGGGTACGCGGACACCTCCGCCTCGAAGGCCAGCCCCACCGGAAGCGCCAGTTCGGGTGCCCGGCCCGCCGCGCCGTAGGAGAGGAGCAGGGCCGTACGGCCGGACTCGGCGCCGTACAGCCAGATCCTGCGGGTCGTGAGCCGGGCGTCCGCCGTGTCGTACTGCGCGAGGACCAGCCAGCGGTCACGCACCGGCGGGCCGTCCGCGGAGCCGGACAGTCCGACGCGGGAACGGACCGTCATGGCCAGGCCGTCCGGCAGCCGCTCGCGCCGCAGCCAGCCCTGGTCGAGAAGGTGCAGCAACGCGCACTCCTCCAGCAGCCGTACGGGCCAGCCCGGCCCCGACGACGGGATCGCCCCCAACTCCCTTACGCGCGCGGCCAGACCGGGTGCCTGCGCGTCGACCATCCGGGCCGCCGTCTCCTCCCACATCCCGTACCCCGCCCGCTCGGCGGAGGCGAGGCCGCCGCGCAGCAGGTCCGCCAGCCGCTGCTCCAGCTCGGCCGCCCCCGCGGTGATCCGCTCGGCCCGCCGCTCGGCCCTGCGCCGCGCCGCCTCGGGATCACCCGGCGAGGCGGCTCCAGATCCCCCGCCCGCCAGGCTCTTGCCCTCCGCGCGCCTGCGTCTTCCCTCCAGCCACTGGGCGGCCCAGTCCGGTGCCTGCGCGGACGGCACCGCTCCGTCCGCGCCCGCCCAGAGAAGCAGCAGTCCCAGCGCGTGCTTGCACGGGAACTTCCGGCTCGGACAACTGCACTTGTAAGCGGGACCCGCCGAGTCCGCGATGTCGACGACCGTCTGATACGGCTTGCTGCCGCTTCCCCTGCACAGTCCCCATACCGTCCCCTCCTCCGTACTGCCCGCCTCGGACCACGGACCGGCCGCGCCGAGCTTGCTCCCCGCCTTGCGTGACGCGGCGTCAGGCGCCAGTGCCAGCACCTGATCCGCCGTCCAGCGCACCGCCTGCTGTGTCATGCCATCGAAGGTAGGACCCACCACTGACAATCGATCCCCGCGAGCGCATTTGTGCAGGTCAGAGCGATTGTCAGTGGCGTGGTGCACGGTGGAACCAGATCCGAACCGGCCGAGCTGGAGGGGGACCGAGGCATGTCCGTGTCCGTAGAACCGACGTCAGTTGACGCACCCACGGGAGAGAAGGGGCCGAGCCGGCCGAGCGAGGCGCTGCGACCGCACGCCGAGCACGCCTTCGCGGCCGAACTCGCCGCGCTCGCCGCGCAGGACGACCGGCCCCGCCCGGAGCGCTGGCTGCTGTCGCCCTGGGCCGTGGCCACCTATCTGCTGGGCGGCACACTGCCCGACGGCACCGTGATCACCCCCAAATACGTGGGGCCGCGGCGCATCGTCGAGGTCGCCGTCACCACCCTCGCCACCGACCGGGCCCTGCTCCTGCTCGGGGTGCCCGGCACCGCGAAGACCTGGGTGTCCGAGCACCTGGCGGCCGCGGTCAGCGGCGACTCGACCCTGCTCGTGCAGGGCACGGCCGGCACACCGGAGGAGGCCATCCGGTACGGCTGGAACTACGCGCGGCTGCTAGCGCACGGGCCCAGCCGGGACGCGCTCGTGCCGAGCCCCGTCATGCGGGCCATGGCCGAGGGCATGACGGCCCGCGTCGAGGAACTCACGCGCGTACCCGCGGACGTGCAGGACAGCCTGATCACGATTCTCTCCGAAAAGACCTTGCCGATACCGGAGTTGGGCCAGGAGGTGCAGGCCGTCCGCGGGTTCAACCTGATCGCCACGGCCAACGACCGTGACCGCGGGGTCAACGAACTCTCCAGCGCCCTGCGCCGCCGTTTCAACACGGTGGTGCTGCCGTTGCCGGAGAGCGCCGAGGCCGAGGTCGACATCGTCTCGCGCCGGGTCGACCAGATCGGCCGGTCCCTCGATCTGCCCGCCGTGCCGGACGGCGTCGACGAGATCCGCCGTGTCGTCACCGTCTTCCGGGAGCTGCGTGACGGGATCACGGCCGACGGTCGGACGAAGCTGAAGTCGCCGAGCGGCACGCTGTCCACGGCCGAGGCGATCTCCGTCGTCACCAGCGGCCTCGCGCTGGCCGCCCACTTC
This sequence comes from Streptomyces sp. NBC_00659, assembly GCF_036226925.1. Classification (NCBI taxonomy): domain Bacteria; kingdom Bacillati; phylum Actinomycetota; class Actinomycetes; order Kitasatosporales; family Streptomycetaceae; genus Streptomyces; species Streptomyces sp. NBC_00659. The sequence goes on from NZ_CP109031.1 coordinate 5,825,992, forward strand.
GGCGACGGCGTCCTGCGGGCGAGCGACGTCGCGGCCGGCATCCTCGGCGCCGTGGTGCGCGACCCGGCCGCCGACCGCGTCATCTGGCAGGAGTACCTGGAAGCGGTCGTCCGCGAGCGGGACGGCTGGAAGGACTTCTACCGCGCCTGCCGCGAGGTGAGCGTATGAGCGCCGGGCGGGACGCCGGGCCACCCGGGCAGGGGGGCGGGGCGATCGTCCGGGATCCGGGGCCGCTGCTGCTCGGTGTGCGGCACCACGGGCCCGGGTCCGCGCGGGCCGTACGGGCGGCGCTGGAGGCGGCGGCACCCCGGGTCGTGCTCATCGAGGGACCGCCCGAGGCGGACGCCCTCGTCCCGCTGGCCGCCGACAAGGACATGCGGCCGCCCGTGGCGCTCCTCGCCCACGTGGTGGACGAGCCCGGCCACTCGGCCTTCTGGCCGCTGGCCGAGTTCTCACCGGAGTGGGTGGCGATCCGGTGGGCCCTGGAGCACGGGGTACCGGCCCGCTTCATCGACCTTCCGGCCGCCCACACCCTGGCCGGGCGGAGAGAAGGGACGGACCCCGACCGGGACGGGCCGGTGAGCGCCCCCTCCGACACCCCGCCCCCGGCCGGAGAGCCCGGCGCCCGCGGCCCCGGAGGCGAGCCTGCGCCGGAAGCCGATCGCGGTCTCTCGGACGAGTCCGGCCCTGCGGGAGCTCCCAGCCTCTCGGATGATCCCGGACCTGCGGGTGATTCTGGACCTGCGGATGGTCCCGGCCCTGCGGGTGATCCCGGACAGCCGGAAGCCGCCGGTGGTTCCGGCTGTTCCGCCGACGGGACCGCCCTACGGATCGACCCCCTCGCGGTGCTCGCCGAGACGGCCGGTTACGACGATCCGGAGCGCTGGTGGGAGGACGTGGTCGAGCACAGGGCGGGTGCGGCGGACGACCCGTTCGCTCCGTTCGCCGTGCTGGAGGAGGCCATGGGATCGCTGCGCGAGGCGTACGGGGTCGGCGGACACGACCGGGACCTGGTGCGCGAGGCGTACATGCGGCTCCAGATCCGGGCTGCGCAGCGGGAGTTCGGGGACGGCGTGGCCGTGGTGTGCGGGGCCTGGCACGTTCCCGCGCTGCGGCGGAAGGCCACGGTCGGCGCCGACCGGGCACTCCTCAAGGGGCTGCCCAAGGCCAAGGTCCAGCTGACGTGGGTTCCCTGGACGCACCGCCGGCTGTCCCGGGCCAGCGGTTACGGAGCGGGCATCGACTCGCCGGGCTGGTACGGGCATCTGTTCAGCGCCCCCGACCGCCCGGTCGAGCGGTGGATGACGAAGGTGGCCAGGCTGCTGCGCGACGAGGACATGGGCGTGTCGTCGGCCCACGTCATCGAGGCCGTGCGACTGGCCGGGACACTCGCCGCGATGCGCGGTCGCCCGCTGCCGGGACTGACCGAGACCACCGACGCCGTCCGGGCCGTGATGTGCGAGGGCTCGGACGTCCCCCTGGAACTGGTGCGCGACCGGCTCGTGGTCGGCGAGGTGCTCGGCGAGGTGCCGGAATCCGCTCCGGCGGTGCCGTTGCAGCGGGACCTCACGCAGGCGCAGCGGCGGCTGCGGCTCAAGCCCGAGGCGCTGGAACGGGAGATGGAACTCGACCTGCGCAAGGAGACCGACGCGGGGCGCAGCACGCTGTTGCACCGGTTGCGGCTCCTGGGCATCGCGTGGGGCGAGCCCGCGGTGTCCCGCGGCAGCACGGGAACCTTCCGCGAGACCTGGCGGCTGCGCTGGGAGCCGGAGCTGTCGGTGCGGGTCGCCGAGGCCGGTGTGTGGGGCACGACCGTGCTGTCCGCCGCGACGGCCAAGGCCGAGGCGGACGCCGTCGGCGCGCCGTCCCTCGCGGATGTCACGGCCCTCGCCGAGCGCTGCCTGCTCGCCGAGCTCCCGGAAGCGCTGCCCGTGGTGATGCGGGTGCTCGCCGACCGCGCCGCCCTCGACACGGACGTGGGCCATCTCGCGCAGGCCCTGCCCGCGCTCGTCCGCTCCCTGCGCTACGGCGACGTACGCGGCACGGACACCCACGCCCTCGCCGATGTCGCGGCAGGCCTCGCCGAACGCGTCTTCGTCGGTCTTCCCCCGGCCTGCGCCGCCCTCGACAGCGACGCCGCCGAGGAGATGCGCCGCCACCTCGACGCCGTGCACGGGGCCGTGGGGCTGCTGGAGGAGACGACCCAGGGGGCCGCCGAGTCCGGGGGGATCCGCGGGCGCTGGTACGCGGTGCTGCGGGTGCTCGCGGCTCGGGACACGGTGCCGGGTGTGGTCAGAGGCCGGTCCGTCCGCCTGCTCCTGGACGAGGGGGAACTGGCGCAGGAGGAGGCCGCCCGGCTCATGGGTCTCGTGCTGTCGCCGGGCACGGAACCCGCGGACGGAGCCGCTTGGATCGAGGGATTCGTCGGGGGCGGCTCCGGCGGCATGCTGCTCGTGCACGACGAGCGGCTGCTCGCGCTGGTGGACTCGTGGCTGACCGGGGTTCCGGCGGACGCGTTCACCGATGTGCTGCCGCTGCTGCGCCGGACGTTCTCGGCGTACGAGACGGGGGTGCGCAGGACTCTGGGCGAACTCGTCCGGCGCGGCCCGGCGCCGCGGGCGAACACCGAGGCAGCCGGCTCGGGCTCCGGCTCCGGCTCCGGCATACCCGGGTTCGCCCCCGACCTCGACACCGGGCGCGCCGACGCCGTCCTGCCGCTGCTGAGCCTGCTGCTGGGGCTGGCCGATCCCGACGCGGACACCGGCACCGACACCGACGCGGACACCGGCACCGGCGCTTACACCGGCACCGGAACCGGCGCGGAGATCGACACCGGCACCGGAACAGGCACCGGCTCCGGCAACGGAACAGGCACCGGAATCAGCACCGGCACCGACATCGACAACGATCTTGTGAGGGTGGCTCCATGACCGAGGTGGCGGCGGGTGCCGGAGACGAGCGGCTGCGGCGATGGCGGCTGGTGCTCGGCGGCGACGAGGCGGACGGCACCGGACGCGTGCTCTCAGGCCGGGACGCCGCCATGGACGGGGCGCTGAGCGCGCTCTACGGGAAGGGGAGCGGGGGACGGCCGGGGCGGGACCGCTCGGCGGGGCTCGGGGCGTCGGCGCCGTCAGTCGCGCGCTGGCTCGGTGACATCCGGACCTACTTCCCCTCCTCCGTCGTCCAGGTGATGCAACGGGACGCCATCGACCGGCTCGGGCTCTCCGCCCTGCTCCTGGAGCCCGAGATGCTGGAGGCGGTGGAGGCCGACGTGCATCTGGTGGGCACCCTTCTCTCTCTCAACAAGGCCATGCCGGAGACGACGAAGGAGACCGCGCGGGCCGTGGTGCGCAAGGTCGTGGAGGACCTGGAGAGGCGGCTCGCCACCCGCACCCGGGCCACGCTCACCGGCGCCCTCGACCGCAGCGCCCGGATCAGCAGACCCCGCCACCACGACATCGACTGGAACCGCACGATCGCGGCCAACCTCAAGCACTACCTGCCCGAGTACCGCACGGTCGTGCCCGAGCGGCTGATCGGCTACGGGCGTGCCTCGCAGTCCGTGAAGAAGGAGGTCATCCTCTGCATCGACCAGTCGGGGTCGATGGCGGCGTCGGTCGTCTACGCCTCCGTGTTCGGTGCCGTGCTGGCGTCGATGCGGTCCATCGCCACCCGGCTCGTCGTCTTCGACACGGCCGTCGTCGACCTCACCGACCAGCTCGACGACCCGGTCGACGTCCTCTTCGGCACCCAGCTCGGCGGCGGCACGGACATCAACCGGGCACTCGCCTACTGCCAGTCGCAGATCACCAGACCGGCCGACACGGTCGTCGTCCTCATCAGTGACCTCTACGAGGGCGGGATCCGCAACGAGATGCTGAAGCGGGTCGCGGCGATGAAGTCGTCGGGGGTCCAGTTCGTGACGCTGCTCGCGCTGTCCGACGAGGGGGCGCCCGCGTACGACCGTGAGCACGCGGCGGCGCTCGCGGCGCTCGACGCTCCGGCATTCGCCTGCACACCCGATCTCTTCCCCGACGTCATGGCGGCGGCGATCGAGAAGCGGCCGATTCCGATTCCGGACACGAGGTGAGCGTTCCCGCGCTGAACTTCCCGCCTTGAGCGTGAGCGCTCCCGTCCTGAGCGCGGATGACCGGTTTCGACTGGTTCGGAGACCCGGACGGCCGAAAGCCGACGGATCCACCCGACCGGACCCCTGCGCGCCCGCCCGACAGGCTCCGTGCAGGGATGGGCCGGCCGCGCGGGGCCCTCAGCGGCTGCTCACAGGGGCCTCACCGGGTGATCCCCGGCCAGGTGAGGGCCCCTCCGCGCCGGATCTGTGACAGGTATCACCGCCGTCGTGTGAGCTGCGATTTAGGGACCCGTGCCCCACGGCGATAACCTGCGAGACGGACATGCCGCGCGCTCGGACATCGTGTGCGCCACCCTTGTGACAGCGGACGTCACGTTGCCCTTCGCGGCACGCCCACGCATCCAACGAACCGCGAGATCACTGATAGGGACGGACGCGCGTGGACCTGTTCGAGTACCAGGCGAGGGACCTCTTCGCCAAGCACGGTGTACCGGTGCTGGCCGGTGAAGTCATTGACACGCCTGAGGCAGCCCGCGAGGCGACCGAGCGTCTTGGCGGCAAGTCCGTCGTCAAGGCCCAGGTGAAGGTCGGTGGCCGTGGAAAGGCCGGCGGCGTCAAGCTCGCCGCCACCCCGGACGAGGCCGTCGCCCGCGCGACGGACATCCTCGGCATGGACATCAAGGGCCACACGGTCAACAAGGTGATGATCGCCGAGACCGCGCCCGAGATCGTCGAGGAGTACTACGTCTCGTACCTCCTCGACCGCACCAACCGCACCTTCCTCGCCATGGCGTCCGTACAGGGCGGCGTGGAGATCGAGGTCGTCGCGGAAGAAAACCCCGAGGCCCTCGCGAAGGTCCCGGTCGACGCCAACGAAGGCGTGTCGATCGAGAAGGCCCGCGAGATCGTCGCCCAGGCGAAGTTCCCGGCCGAGGTGGCCGAGCAGGTCGCCGAGATCCTGGTGACGCTGTGGGACACCTTCATCAAGGAGGACGCCCTCCTCGTCGAGGTCAACCCCCTCGCCAAGGTCGCCTCCGGCAAGGTCATCGCCCTCGACGGCAAGGTGTCGCTGGACGAGAACGCCGAGTTCCGCCAGCCGGACCACGAGGCGCTCGTCGACCACGCGGCCGCGAACCCGCTCGAGGCCGCCGCCAAGGCCAAGAACCTCAACTACGTCAAGCTCGACGGTGAGGTCGGCATCATCGGCAACGGCGCGGGTCTCGTCATGAGCACCCTCGACGTCGTCGCGTACGCCGGTGAGAACCACGGTGGCGTCAAGCCCGCCAACTTCCTCGACATCGGCGGTGGCGCCTCCGCCGCCGTCATGGCGAACGGCCTGGAGATCATCCTCGGCGACCCGGACGTCAAGTCCGTCTTCGTCAACGTCTTCGGTGGCATCACCGCCTGTGACGAGGTCGCCAACGGCATCGTCCAGGCGCTTCAGCTCCTCGCCGACAAGGGCGAGGAAGTCACCAAGCCGCTGGTCGTGCGTCTCGACGGCAACAACGCCGAGCTGGGTCGCCAGATCCTGTCGGACGCCAACCACCCGCTGGTCCAGCGCGTGGACACCATGGACGGCGCGGCCGACAAGGCCGCCGAGCTCGCGGCTGCGAAGTAAGGGACGAGGGACTAAACAGCCATGGCTATCTTCCTGAACAAGGACAGCAAGGTCATCGTCCAGGGCATGACCGGTGCCACGGGTATGAAGCACACCAAGCTCATGCTCGCGGACGGGACGAACATCGTCGGTGGCGTGAACCCGCGCAAGGCGGGCACGTCCGTCGACATCGACGGCAACGAGATCCCCGTCTTCGGGACGGTCGCCGAGGCGATCGAGAAGACCGGCGCCAACGTGTCCGTCCTCTTCGTGCCGCCGGCCTTCGCCAAGGCCGCCGTGGTCGAGGCGATCGACGCGGAGATCCCCCTCGCGGTCGTCATCACCGAGGGCATCGCCGTCCACGACTCCGCCGCCTTCTGGGCGTACGCGAAGTCGAAGGGCAACAAGACCCGCATCATCGGCCCGAACTGCCCCGGTCTCATCACCCCGGGTCAGTCCAACGCCGGCATCATCCCGGGCGACATCACGAAGCCGGGCCGCATCGGCCTGGTCTCGAAGTCCGGCACGCTGACGTACCAGATGATGTACGAGCTCCGTGACATCGGCTTCTCGTCCGCCGTCGGCATCGGTGGCGACCCGGTCATCGGTACGACGCACATCGACGCGCTCGCCGCGTTCGAGGCCGACCCCGACACCGACCTGATCGTCATGATCGGCGAGATCGGCGGCGACGCCGAGGAGCGTGCGGCGGACTTCATCGCGAAGAACGTGACGAAGCCGGTCGTCGGTTACGTCGCCGGCTTCACCGCGCCCGAGGGCAAGACCATGGGCCACGCCGGCGCCATCGTCTCCGGCTCCTCCGGCACGGCCGCCGCGAAGAAGGAGGCCCTCGAGGCCGCGGGCGTCAAGGTCGGCAAGACGCCGACCGAGACGGCCAAGCTCGCGCGCGAGATCCTCGCGGGCTGAGCTGTCGCTCGACCGAACGCCGGTGGGCCCGCACCCTTTCGGGGTGCGGGCCCACCGGCGTTCCGCGTGATGGGTCACGGGCGTTCCGCGTCACTCGCGTCACCCGTATCACCGTCACGAGCGTTCCGCCTTGCCGGTCTTGCCGGCCTTGCCGGTGTCACTGGCGTCACCGGCGTCAGCGGTTCTCCGGGATCAGCCGTTCCGGGCCGTTCATCTCCTGGGACCTCAGTCTGGCGCGCAGCTTCAGCTCCGCCGAGGACAGCGGCCCGGGGGCGGCCTTGGGCGGCAGGCCGTGAATGGTCTCCGGCGGCGCGAGGGGGGCCTCGTAGTGGTCCGGGGCCGTGCCCAGCGTCAGGGCGGTCACCCCGATCAGCAGGACCGTGAAGGCGATGGCCGCCCGGGTCCACTGCTGGGCCCGGCGCTCCCCGTACCAGCGGACCGTGCGGGGCTTCGCCGCGCGCAGCCGCTCCGCGCTCGCGAGTTCGGTGAGCCGCCGGTGCAGGTCCTCCGGCGACGACAGCTCCGGCAGCCGTGCGGCGACGGCCTCGCGCGCGTGCAGCACCCGGTTGGCCGCCGCGGGCGTGCTCGCCTCCGTCTCGGCCGCGGTCTCCGGCAGCCCGAGCCCCACGCCGTCGTACAGCACCAGGGTGCGCCGGTACACGGGCGGCAGTTCGAGGAGTACGTCGAGCAGGGCGCGGTCGGCGGCGTCGGAGGGTGGTGCTTCCGGGTGACGGTAGCGGGGGCGCAGCCGGTGCCAGGGGGAGAGCGCGTACTCGTAGGCCGTCGCGCGCACCCATCCGGCGGGATCCGGGTCCACGGCCACCTCGGGCCAGCGGTACCAGGCCTCCTGGAACGCCCGTTCCACGGACTCGCGGGCCAGTTCGCGCCGCCCGGTCAGCAGATAGGCCTGTCGTACGAGGGCGGGGGTGCAGAACGCGTAGAGGGCGTCGAAGGCCTGAGCGGGCGTCAGTGACGGCTCCGGGAGCCCGGGGTGTCCGTCCTCGGTGAGCCATCCCTCGGCGAGTCGCTCCTCGGCGAGTCGCTCCTCGGCCCGGTTACGCCGAGGCCGCTCCCCGACCCGGGCGGCGGAACGTCTCTTTCCCAATCCCCTCCCCGCCCCCACCAGCTCGGGGGTGACGTCCTCCTGAGGGGTGTTCATCTCCGGCCGGGCGTCGGCCGGATCGGCCGCGAGCAGCCTCGTGTACGCCTCCCGCATGCGGCCGCGCGGGGCCGAACGGCCGGCCTCCCACGAGCGCACCGTCGCCCGGCTGACGCCGAGCCGGATGGCCATGTCCGCCTGGGTCAGCGACCGGCTCTCGCGCAGACGGCGGCGCTCCTTGGGCGCCGGCAGCGGGGTGGTGGGGCTCTGTGTCATGTCGGGTTCCACAGATTGCCCCTTCGTACGAAAAAGTACATAACTGCATATTGAGCGACACATCCAGGGTTCGCCTGTTGCGACGAGAAAGCGCGTGTCGTTGGGAGCATGAGAGCTGTGACCCAAATCACCGACCGCAGGCTCTCGTTGTCGCTCCTGCTCACCCGGATGCGCGACCGATCACCCGGACTGGCCGCGAGCCTCCTGGGCGGCGCCGTCGCCGCGGGGCTCGGGCTCGCCTCGTTCGCCATCCTCGTCATGGTGCTGTGGATCAGCTCGCCGTACCCGGACAGCGGGCCGGGCAGAGCGCTGCATGTCGCCGCCGCCCTCTGGCTGCTCGCCCACGGCGTGGAGCTGATCCGCACCGACACCCTGTCCGGCCTGCCGATGCCGGTGGGGGTGACGCCGCTTCTCCTGCTCGCTCTCCCCGTGTGGCTGCTGCACCGGGCCGCACGGGAGGCGGCCGACGTCTCGTCGGAGTCGTCGCCGCGCACGGCGTGGGCCGGGGTCGTCGCCGGCTATCTGTCCGTCGGCTGGGCCGCCGTGCTGTACGCCTCCGGCGGGACGCTGCGTCCCTCCTGGGCCTGGGCGGTGATCTGCCTGCCCCTTCTCGCGGTGATCGCCGCGGGAGCCGGGGTCTGGACGGCGTACGGGAGGCCATGGGGGCCGAGCCCGTTCCGGGGGAGGCGGGCCGAGAGGATGCTTCCGCGAACCGGAGGGCGCCCGGTCTCGGCCGTGCGCCGTCTGGTCGAGGCGGACGACCGGGTGCTCGGCGGTGCGGCGCGGGCCGCCGTGGCCGGGGTCGGGGTCCTCGTCGGAGGCGGGGCCCTGCTCGTGGCGGCGTCGCTCGTGTGGCACGGGGACACGGCCCGCGCCTCGTTCGTGCAGCTCACCGGGGGGTGGTCGGGCCGGTTCGCCGTGCTGCTGCTGTGTCTGGTCCTGGTGCCCAACGCGGCCGTGTGGGGGGCGGCTTACGGGCTCGGGCCCGGTGTCGTCCTGAGTGCGGGTCATGTCGCCGGTCCGCTGACCGCCGGCGTCTCGGGGACGCACACACCGGCCGATCCGCTCCCCGCGTTTCCCCTGCTCGCGGCCTTGCCGCAGGAGGGATCCGCGGCGCCGTCGCCCTGGCTGAGCGTGCTGGTGCCGCTGGCCGCCGGGGTGACGGTGGCGTGGTTCGCGGTGAGGGCGGGGGCCGCGCGAGGAACCCCGGGCCGGGAGGAGGCCTGGCCGCTGGGGCGGACGGTGGCCGTCGTCTCGATCGCCGCCGGATGGTGCGGCCTCGCGCTCGGGGTGCTCGCCGGGCTGGCCGGGGGGCCGCTGGGGGTCCGTGCCCTGACCCATTTCGGGCCGCTGTGGTGGCAGGTGGGGCCCGCGACGGCCGTGTGGACGGCGGTCGTCGGGATTCCGGTCGCGGCGGGCGCGGCCGTGCGGCGGGACCGGGCGCGAGCGGCCGCCGGGGGCGCGGGTGCCCGCCGGGGCCCCCGAGTGACCGGGTGGACTCCGTGGCCACGGATGCGCGCCTGGCTGCCGGGGTGGAGGGGCACCTCCGCGCTGCCGACGCCGGTTCCGCTTCAGGGGTCGCCTTCCACCGCCGGCCGGGTCGACCCCGCGCTACTGGCGTCCGTCGTCGAGAGCTTCGATCCGTACGACCCCTACGACCCGTACGACAGCTACGACCCCTTCGAGCCGTACGACCCTCTGCCGGGGGAACCCACGGCGGGCGCCTGGAACGGGGAAGCGTCGCGGGAGACCCGCTGGGAGGCCCTGCGGAAGGCGGGCGGCCCTTCTGGGCCGGAGTCGCAGGACTCGGGGGACCCCGGGGACGGGGAGAGCCCCGAGGACCGGGGGGACCCGGCGGACGAGGGGAATCCCGAAGGCCGCCCGGCCCGCCGGAACGGGCTGGAGCACCCCGAGGGCCCCGCACACCGGAACGGCCTGGAGCGCCGGGAGTCGTCCGGGAGTCCGGAGGGGTGGGGGCCTCGAACCGAGGGCGGGCCGGAGAACGCCGGCCCGGACGACCTGGACAGCGCCTCGCCGCGCTGACCCGGGACCGGCCCTCGCCCTCGCGGGTTCCGGCTGCGGACCGGCCTCCGGCCCGGGAACGGCCCGGGCGGGAGGCCGGTCGTCAGTTGTGGGTGCCCAGCAGTCCGCGCAGGTCCTTCGGGAGAAGGTCGTTGCAGGACTTCTTCGCGGCGGTCGTCAGGGCGTCGTTCGTGCAGGAGTAGTAGTCGCTGTAGACGAGGTGGGCGGTGAAGACCCCGGCGACCAGCACGATGGCCAGCGACGCGGTGACGATGCCGCTCACCGCGGCGGTCGTCTGCGGGCGGGTGTTCGGATCGGGAGCCGGCGTGTCGGGGTCCGGTGTACGCGCCTTGGAACGCAGGGCGCTGCTGCCCCAGTACAGGGCGAGCGCCCCGAGCAGCAGGGCCACGTACGGCCAGCCGAAGAGGACGAAGAAGAACGCCCACATGCCGGAGAGCAGTGCGTAACGGGCGCGGCGCTGGCCCGGGTCCGTGGGGTCCCAGCGCATTCCTCCGCCCGGCGTGCCGCCAGGGCCTTCGGGGCCGCCCTGCCCCTGCCCCTGCGGCGCGCCCGGCCGGTCGCCGAAACCGCCGCCGCTGGAGGGACCGGGCTGCCGGTCGCTCCACTGGCTGCCCCAGGGCGAGTGCCCGGAGCCCTGCTGTCCGTCCCCGTCGTTCTCGCCGGAGCCCTGTCCGTGCCGGCGTGGCTGCCAGGGCCGGTCGGGTGTCCCCTCCGGCGGCGGCGCGAACGGATTGTCCTCCTGGCCGGAGGAGGCCGGGCCGGACGGGGGAGCGTCGGGCGCGTCGGGTCCGCGCTCGTCCGAGGGGCCGCCGCTGCCGCCCGCCGAGCCGCCGCCGTTCCCGTCCGCGGAGCCGGGCCCGCTTGTGGAGCCGTCCTCGCCCGGCCTAGGCGGGGTGGACGAAGAGCGCCGCTCGCGCAGCAGGAGCGGAGGGAGTCGGAGACTGCGGTCCGGCATCAGGTGAGCGTCTTCCCCTTGGTGGTTCTGGCAGGCGGCGTGTTCACACAGTTTCGCGCTCGCGACGCGCGCCCCGAGCCGGTCCTCCCGGGCTGACGCCTCGGGCCGGTCCGCCCCGGACTGACGCCCCGAGCTTCGCACTCCGGACTCGCGCCCCGAGCTTCGTACCCCCGGACGCGCGCTCCGGAGGTCTCCGGAACCCGAGCCGCGGGTGGTGCCGGGGCCATGCCCCGGACGTTCGTCCTGGTCCCAGATCAACGTCTCGCGCGCACAGGGCGTTCCCCGTGCCGGAGGCGTTCCCGGGTGGATCCTCCCCAGACGCTACCTTCCGGCCTCGCCCCCGTCCCGTGGGGGCCGCCCGGTGTGCCGGTATCGTTGCTGACGGTCGGCCGCTTCGTAGACTTCCCCGTATCCCGGGGCGCGAAGCATTCGTACGACCGTACAAACGCTCCCCCGAGAAAGGGCCCTCTCGTGGCCAAGACCAAGCGCCTCGTCGTGCTGGTCTCCGGATCAGGTACGAATCTGCAGGCACTGCTCGACGCCGTCGCGGAGGCCGGCTCAGCGGCCTACGGTGCCGAGATCGTGGCCGTCGGAGCCGACCGGGACGGCATCGAGGGGCTCGCGCGGGCCGAGCGTGCCGGGCTCCCGACCTTCGTGTGCAAGGTCAAGGACCACGGCAGCCGGGACGAGTGGGATCTCGCGCTCGCCGAGGCGACCGCCGCGTACGAGCCCGATCTCGTCGTGTCCGCCGGGTTCATGAAGATCGTGGGGAAGGAATTCCTCGCCCGGTTCGGCGGACGGTTCGTCAACACCCATCCCGCGCTGCTCCCCAGTTTTCCCGGCGCCCACGGCGTCCGTGACGCGCTCGCGTACGGAGCCCGGGTCACCGGCTGCACCGTCCACTTCGTCGACGACGGCGTCGACACCGGACCGATCATCGCCCAGGGCGTGGTCGAGGTCCGCAACGAGGACGACGAGAGCGCTCTGCACGAGCGCATCAAGGAAGTCGAGCGCATGCTGCTCGTCGATGTCGTGGGGCGGCTCGCCCGCAACGGCTATCGCATTGAGGGACGAAAGGTAGTTATCCAGTGACCGCCGACAGCACAGTCACGGCCGAGAGCACCGAGGGCACCAAGCGGGTCATCCGGCGCGCGCTCGTCAGCGTGTACGACAAGACCGGTCTCGAGGAGCTGGCCCGCGGGCTGCACGCGGCCGGCGTCGAGCTCGTCTCCACCGGGTCCACCGCCGCGAAGATCGCCGCGGCCGGAGTGCCCGTCACCAAGGTGGAGGAGCTGACCGGCTTCCCCGAGTGCCTGGACGGCCGGGTCAAGACCCTGCACCCCAAGGTCCACGCCGGGATCCTCGCCGACCTGCGCCTGGAGAGCCACCGGCAGCAGCTCGCCGAGCTCGGTGTCGAGCCCTTCGACCTCGTCGTCGTCAACCTCTACCCGTTCAAGGAGACGGTGGCGTCCGGGGCGACCCCCGACGAGTGCGTCGAGCAGATCGACATCGGCGGTCCCTCGATGGTCCGCGCCGCGGCCAAGAACCACCCCTCCGTCGCCGTCGTCACCAGCCCCGCCCGCTACGGCGACGTCCTCACCGCCGTCCAGGGCGGCGGCTTCGACCTGCACACCCGCAAGCGGCTCGCCGCCGAGGCCTTCCAGCACACGGCCGCGTACGACGTAGCCGTCGCCTCCTGGTTCGCCTCCGAGTACGCGCCGGTCGACGACTCGCAGTTCCCCGACTTCCTCGGTGCCACCTGGGAGCGCGCGCACACGCTCCGCTACGGCGAGAACCCGCACCAGCCGGCCGCGCTCTACACCTCCGGCACCGGCGGTCTGGCCGAGGCGGAGCAGCTGCACGGCAAGGAGATGTCGTACAACAACTACACGGACACGGACGCCGCCCGCCGTGCCGCGTACGACCACGAGGACCCCTGCGTCGCGATCATCAAGCACGCCAACCCCTGCGGGATCGCGGTCGCGTCGAACGTCGCCGAGGCGCACCGCAAGGCGCACGCCTGCGACCCGCTGTCCGCGTTCGGCGGTGTGATCGCGGTGAACCGTCCGGTCACCAGGGAGATGGCCGAGCAGGTCGCGGAGATCTTCACCGAGGTCATCGTCGCGCCCGAGTACGAGGACGGCGCCCTCGAGGCCCTCACCAAGAAGAAGAACATCCGCGTGCTGCGGGCCCACCAGGCCCCGGCCGCCCCCGTCGAGATCAAGCCCGTCGACGGCGGCGCGCTGCTCCAGGTCACCGACCGGCTCCAGGCCGCCGGCGACAACCCGGCGAGCTGGACCCTGGCGACCGGTGACGCCCTGAGCGAGGGCGAGCTCGACGAGCTGGCCTTCGCGTGGCGCGCCTGCCGCGCGGTGAAGTCCAACGCGATCCTGCTCGCCAAGGACGGCGCCTCGGTCGGCGTCGGCATGGGCCAGGTCAACCGTGTCGACTCCGCGAAGCTCGCGGTCGAGCGGGCCGGCGCCGAGCGCGCCCGCGGTTCCTACGCCGCCTCGGACGCGTTCTTCCCGTTCCCCGACGGCCTGGAGATCCTCGCCGACGCGGGCGTCAAGGCCGTGGTCCAGCCCGGCGGCTCGGTCCGCGACGAGCTGGTCGTGGAGGCCGCGAAGAAGGCGGGCATCACGATGTACTTCACCGGGACGCGGCACTTCTTCCACTGATCCGGCGCCGAAACGCGAGGGCCGTGTCCCCCTTCACAGGGTGGGACACGGCCCTCGGTGCGTACCGGTGCGTACCGGTGCGTACCGGCGCGTACCGGCGCGTTCAGTAGCGGGGACGGTTGAACCACGCGGCGCCGGACGGCGCGATCATCGCCGCCGCCATCACACCGCCGAAGCCGACCCACAGCAGCGCGAACACCAGCGACGCGGAGGAGCCGACGTCCGCCGCGTTGATCAGGGCGAGGAAGCCGAGCAGGGCGCCCAGGATGCCGTAGACCATGGTGGTGATCCGGATGCCCTGGCCGCCTCTGGTGAACTTGACCCCCAGCGTGATCGACAGACCCGCGAGGCCGAGCACGATCAGGGCGATCACGAAGAATATGCCCGCGGAGGCGTGGCCGATGTCGGACAGGCTGTTGTTGCCGAAGGTGTCCTCGCCCGAGTTGGAGACGTCGTTGATGGTCGCGGCGCCGAAGATGAAGCCGATGCCCATCAGGACCTGCACGCCCGCCACGATGAAGAGCAGCACGCGGGCGGTCATCATCAGGCCCGGCATGGTCTGCGGCATCATGTTGCCCGCCGGGTAGCCGGGGTACCCGGGCTGCTGCGGGTAGCCGTAGCCCTGCGGCGGCACGGTCGGCGGAGCCTGCGGGTACCCGTAACCGGGAGCGCCCGGCGGTGCGGCGGGAGGCTGCTGCGGCGGCGGCGGGCCGTAGGGGTTGTTCGGGTCGCCGAAACTCATGGCGGGTTTCCTCCGTTGCCTGATGCGGGGACTACGCGCGGCACGGTTCGGAGGAATTTCTACAGAGCGGTCCGTCCCCCCGGTACTGCCCGCGACACTGTGGTGCTCATCGTTCTTTAGCACTCTCTTACTTGTCCAGCGCCATTCCGTATGTGTTGTCCAAGTGCAACATGAGTGATCATGGCCGGATACGGGTGAATCGGGCACACGGCGACTTCCGGGAGGCGGCCGAAAGGCAACGGAAAAGCCACAGAACGGCCGCTGAACGGCCGTTGCGGGGCCCCCGCGGCCCCGGATTGGAACCTGGACCGCGTCATCCGGGAGGATGGGGGGCATGACCGCCCAGATTCTCGATGGCAAGGCCACCGCAGCCGCGATCAAGTCCGACCTGACCGTCCGCGTGGCGGCCCTGAAGGAGAAGGGCGTCACGCCCGGCCTCGGGACGGTCCTGGTCGGGGACGATCCCGGAAGCCAGAAGTACGTCGCCGGCAAGCACCGCGACTGCGCCCAGGTCGGCATCGCCTCCATCCAGCGCGAACTGCCCGCGACCGCGACGCAGGAAGAGATCGAGGCGGTGGTCCGCGAGCTGAACGAGGACCCCGCCTGCACCGGCTACATCGTCCAGCTGCCGCTCCCCAAGGGCATCGACGAGAACCGCATCCTGGAACTGATGGACCCGGACAAGGACGCGGACGGCCTGCACCCGATGAACCTCGGGCGCCTCGTCCTCAACGAGCCCGCCCCGCTGCCCTGCACCCCCAACGGCGTCCTCACGCTCCTGCGCCGCTACGGCGTGGAGATCAAGGGCGCCGAGGTCGTGGTCGTCGGCCGCGGTGTGACCATCGGGCGTCCGATGCCGCTGCTGCTGACGCGGCGCAGCGAGAACGCCACGGTCACCCAGTGCCACACCGGTACCCGTGACCTCTCCGCGCACCTCAAGCGCGCCGACATCATCGTCGCCGCCGCGGGCTCCGCGCATCTCATCCGGGCCGAGGACGTGAAGCCGGGCGCCGCCGTCCTCGACGTCGGTGTCTCGCGCAGCGCCGAGGGCAAGATCGTCGGAGACGTCCACCCCGACGTCGCCGAGGTCGCCGCCTGGATCTCCCCGAACCCGGGCGGTGTCGGCCCGATGACCCGGGCCCAGCTGCTCGTCAACGTGGTGGAAGCGGCGGAACGCAGTGTCGGCTGACGGCAACACCCACGAGTCCGGGGCCGGCGCGGCGCGCGGCGGCACCGAGTCGGCCGTACGGGAGGCGGAGAGCGCGCTGCGCGCCGCTGTCACCGGCGGGCGTGACTCGGGTTCCGCTTCCGCGGGGGCTTCCGAACCTGGCGGGGGCTCCGCTTCCGCATCTGCTTCTGCTTCTGGTGGGGCCTCTGCCTCCTCGGGTGCGGGTGCGGGTGCCGGGTCGGAGGGTGGTCCTGTGGCCGGGGGTTCTGACGGTCGGGGGGCCGGGGCCGGGGCCGGTGTGCGGTCCGCGTCCGAGAAGGAGAGCGAGATCGAGACCGAGTCGAGGACCGAGACCGAGTCGAAGACCGGGGCCGGGGCGGAGACCGAGGCTCATGCCGAGGCTGAGACTGAGGGCGACGCCGGGGCCGGGGCCGGGGCTGGGGCCGGCTCTGGGGCCGTGTCCGAGGCTGAGGGTGACGCCGGGGCCGGAGCCGAGTCCGAGGCTGACGTTGCCGGTGGGGGTGCGGCCGAGGGTGACGGGTCGGACGGGATGACCGTCCGGGACGCGATCAGCGCGCCCGATGCCCAGGGCGAGCCGCGGCGCACCACACGGCGCTTCCCGCTGTTCACCCGGGACACGGCACGGCCCGAGGGCGGCGGCCGGGCCGCGTCCGGGGACGCCCCGGCGCCCGCGCGCCAGTGGCCCATCCTCACCGTGCTGTCCGTCGTCGCGCTCGGCCTGCTGCTCACCGCGCTCGACGTGTTCCGCGTCGGCACGATCCTGATCGGCGCCGCGCTGCTCGCGGGTGCCGTGATGCGATGGATGCTGCCCAGCGTCGGCATGCTCGCGGTCCGCTCCCGCTTCACGGACATGCTCACCTACGGCGTCCTGGGCATCGCCATCGTGCTGCTCGCGCTGATGGTCCAGCCCAACCCGTTGCTGGAGATCCCGTTCCTCGACGACACCTTGCACTTCACGGTCCGCTGAACCGCGGACGGCACGCGCGTGTGTGCCGGCCCGGCTGTGCGTGCCGGTGGCCCGCTCTCTCCTTCGGGGAGGGCGGGTCTCGTCGTTCTCGGGAATGAGGGCGGCCCGTCCCCTCCCCCGAGTCAAGGACGGGCCGCGATCGGGCGAGTGTTCCGCCCGGGGTCAACCCTTGTGCACGAGAACGGGCTGTTCAACAGCTTGCCGTCCGCTGTGGCACGGAAGTGACCATTCCGGCACGGTGTGCGCGCCGTATGACGGGAACCGTACAACTCCGGCTCTCGCAGCCGTCGTTGCCGCCCTCGCCTCCTTGTTCTCTGCCCTGTGGTCTGTACTGGTGGAACACTGGCGTGTACTGGGGGAGTGGGGGAATCGATGCCTCGTTGGAAGGCCTTGCCGGGCGAACTCGACCCGCGGGTCGAGGAGTTGGTCGGGCAGCTTCGACTGCTCGTCGACCGGAGCGGGTTGGGTGTCGTGGCCGTGGCCGACCGTACGGGCTACAGCAGGACATCCTGGGAGCGCTACCTGAACGCCGGGCTGCTCGCGCCCAAGGGGGCGGTCGTCGCGCTGGCCGAGGTGACCGGGGCCAACCCCGTGCATCTGGCGACCATGTGGGAGCTGGCCGAGCATGCGTGGAGCCGTTCGGAGACGCGCCACGACACGACGATGGAGGCGATACGCATCTCCCGGGCGCGGGCCGTGCCCGGGGAGTTCGGTCCGGTGGTGCCGGGTCCCGCGGCCGGGGCGCCGGAGCCGCAGGACGCGCGGCCCGGCGGGGCCGGACGGGGTGAGGGCTCCGCGCGGCGGAAGCGGCGGCTGACGGTGTTCGTCGCCGGTGTCGTGGGGACGCTGGCCGTCGTCGCGGCCACTGTCTGGCTCACCCACGGCGGGGGGAAGAAGGACCCGGGCGCCACGCCGAAGACGCCGACGGCCTCCGTGAGTCCGCGGACCGTTCTGCCGCCCGGGGTGAAGTGCAGTGGGGCCGCCTGCGCAGGGAAGGACCCCGAGAAGATGGGCTGCGGCGGCCGGCTGGCCACGACGGCGACCAGCGTGACGGTGGGGACCACTCTGGTGGAGGTGCGGTACAGCAAGACGTGCGGGGCGGCTTGGGCCCGTGTCGCGCGGGCGGCGGCGGGGGACCGGGTCGAGGTGTCGGCGGGGGCCGGGGCGAAGCGGACGGCTGTGGTGGGCGCGGACGTGGACACGTACACGCCGATGGTCGTGGTGGAGGGCGCCGGTGACGCGAAGGCTTGCGTGACGCTGGGGTCGGGGCTGACGGGGTGTACCGCGTAGCGGGTTCGCTGCGCTGGCGTCTGCGGGTCTCGGTCCGGTTCGGTGGGGGGTCGGGGCCGTGCCGGTACATCCGCCCGTCGCCATTGGATCAGACGTGGGTTTTCCGGGGAGCCGCTGCTCGATCCGGGCGTAAGCGACGGGCATGTGATGTACCGGCACGGCCCCTCCCGTGCGTCGCCGACTGCGGGTGCATCGTGGTGGCCGGTCCGGATTTCAGCCCCGGCAGGGGAAGTTTCAGCCCCTCCGGCGTTTGAGGAGCGGGGTCTTGGGCGGAGCCCGGGTCGGGTAGGGGCGGAGGGGGCGAAAGAACGTCTGTGGGCAGGGCGGAGGAAACTTCGGGTTTGGGGGATTGAGTTGGTTCTGCGGGGGCAGGCGCGCCGTACCCCCACGGGATCCGGTGCTGTCGGGAAGGGGGGAGATCCCTTCCCGGAGTGTCCGGTAACCCCTTTGGCGGTCGCCGAGTTCACCCTCTCCCGAGCCCGGCGACCGCCTGCCCGGGGGATTCGCGGGCCATCTGTGGGGTGGGCCACACGGACCCTGACGTCCGGCGTCCCGGATGCGCGATAGCCTGGCGGCGGATCTCTCTTGACGCCGAGAGATCGATCATCGGGACCTTTGATCGATCATTGCGGTGGTTGCAGGGGACGATCCTGCACCCGGGGCAGGGACGCCCCACCGCCAGCTGTCATACGGAGAACGCCATGACTCGCACTCCCGTGAACGTCACCGTCACCGGCGCGGCCGGCCAGATCGGTTACGCCCTGCTTTTCCGCATCGCCTCCGGCCAGTTGCTCGGCGCGGACGTGCCGGTCAAGCTGCGCCTCCTGGAGATCACGCCCGCCCTGAAGGCCGCCGAGGGCACCGCGATGGAGCTCGACGACTGCGCCTTCCCGCTGCTTCAGGGCATCGACATCACGGACGACCCGAACGTCGCCTTCGACGGCACCAACGTCGGTCTGCTCGTCGGCGCCCGCCCCCGTACCAAGGGCATGGAGCGCGGTGACCTGCTCTCGGCCAACGGTGGCATCTTCAAGCCGCAGGGCAAGGCCATCAACGACAACGCCGCGGACGACGTCAAGATCCTGGTCGTCGGCAACCCGGCGAACACCAACGCGCTGATCGCCCAGGCCGCCGCCCCGGACGTACCCGCCGAGCGCTTCACCGCCATGACCCGTCTGGACCACAACCGCGCGCTGACCCAGCTCGCGAAGAAGACGGGCACCACGGTCGCCGACATCAAGCGTCTGACCATCTGGGGCAACCACTCCGCCACCCAGTACCCCGACATCTTCCACGCCTCGGTCGACGGCAAGAACGCCGCCGAGGTCGTCAACGACGAGAAGTGGCTCGCCGAGGAGTTCATCCCGACCGTCGCCAAGCGCGGTGCGGCGATCATCGAGGCGCGTGGCGCGTCCTCGGCCGCCTCGGCCGCCAACGCCGCCATCGACCACGTCTACACCTGGGTCAACGGCACCGCCGAGGGCGACTGGACCTCCATGGGTATCCCGTCGGACGGTTCGTACGGCGTGCCGGAGGGTCTCATCTCCTCCTTCCCCGTCACCACGAAGGACGGCCGGTACGAGATCGTCCAGGGCCTGGACATCAACGAGTTCTCCCGCACCCGCATCGACGCCTCCGTCAAGGAGCTCGAGGAGGAGCGCGAGGCGGTCCGCAGCCTCGGCCTGATCTGATCCGATCGGACCAGAACTGATCTGAACGCGCGATGCCCGGGTGGTGATGACCACCCGGGCATCGGTGTGTTCCAGGTCCGGTGGGTCACCCGCTTCCGACCACCAGCTCCGCGAGATCCAGAAAAGCCTCCGTCGTTCCCGTGCGCAGGCGGCCCAACTCCCGGAATCCTGGAGACCGCAGCGACATGTCGAACGGGACGACGACGATCTGCGCGATGGGGGTGCCGAGACGCAGTGCCAGGTCGCCTGGGCGCACCCGTTGGCCTGCGCCCTCGATCTCCGAAGCCACCACGATCGCCTGGTCCGCAAGCGTGCGGCGTCCCGAGTTGCGCAGCCCGTCGAGCAGGGAAGCGGAGGAGTCGAGGAACCGCTCGGTGGTGCCGCAGCAGAGGATCAGCTGGTCCGTGAGGGTCAGAGCGACCTCGGCGGACCGGTCGAGCCGCGTGGGTGACCAGTCGGTCAGGACGAAGGAGTAGTAGGGCGCCGTCTGGGCCAGCACGCGCGCGTACTCCTGAGCGTGTACCGGGTTGGAATTGAAGTGGCCCGAACGGTGCGCGATCACTTCCAGGCCCGATGCGAAATGGCTGGTGAGGACCTTGATCTCGTCGTACGTGACATCCGGCGCCAGCGCGGCGAGGTCGCGCAGAGTGGCTCGGTTGCGAGCGGTCAGGAAGGAGTCGAGCGCTCCTTCCGACGGCGCCCCGTCAAGGGCCAGGACAGGTTCGTCACGAACGGCGGCGAGCAGCGAGCCGAGGACCATGGTCGTGGTGGCCCGGCCGCTGTAGTGGTAGGCGCCCACGAGAGTGATGCGCCTGCTCCGGAGCAGCGGCTTGCGCAGCCGCTGCAGACGAGCGTCGCGGCCGGTGCCGCCGAACCCGAACCGGGGCAGGCGGAGCGAGGGGGTACGCCGCTTCGGCCGGGCACCGGTGGGCGGCAGAGCGAGCGGTATGTCCGTCAGGGCGTGGGCCGGCGTCGCGACAGGCGCTTCCACGTTGTCCCGCGTCGCCCGGGCCATGGCGATGTACCGGGCCATGATGTCCGCGACCTCTCCGGCGATGGGGCGCTGCGCCGGATCGGGGTCCAGACAGCGGAGCACGAGCAGCCTGAGCTGCTCCCATGTGTCGCCCTGCCACATGTGCATGCCCTCGGGCAGACCCGGCATGTCCCAGCCCGCCTTACTGCTGACGAGCTGGAGCATCTCGCCGAGGGACCGGACGTTGTCCGCGGAGGTCGGCACGGGGCCCGCTCCGAGGTAGCGTCCGTCGACGACGCAGTCGGACAGGTTGCCAAGGATCACGGAGCGCCGTAGGACGAACACAATGTCGGGACTGAAGTCCGCGAGGACCAGGCCATTGACGTGACAGACGGCGAGGGCGCTCGCCAGATGCCAGGCGACGACGAGGCCGGCGATCTTGTCGAACGGGGCCCTGCTGTCGAGCGAGGCCCGGCTGAAGATCTCCGACAGACGGGGCGGCTGCGCGTCGGGTGCGTCGGCATCGGCGATGGGTGCCATCGCCAGCCAGGGCGGGGACGCGTCGAGCGCGGTGCCGTACAGCGCGGGCGCGTACTGTCCGCTGAGCCGGGTGAGAACCTCGGCCTCCACCTCGATCAACCGTGCGTTCGCCGCGGGGAGATCGGGGCGGGGGACACGGAGCACGGCCATCTCGTTCTGCGCGGTCGTACCCTGGTACACCACTGTCCGACGGCCCCGCCGCCGTCCTCGAAGCGTGTACGGCCCCAACTCGCGTGGGTCCTCGTCCGTCAGCGGCTTCCAGTCGTCCGGCCCGGCCGCGGGCGTCCCCTGCTCGGTGGGTTTGAGAGCGGCGGGTGGGCCGTCGACCGACACGCCGAAGCGGGTCAGCAGTCGCCGCTCGACACTGGTGAACGGGCTTTGGGAAACAGGCAGTTGGGCGTTGCCGTCCGGGTGGGCCAGCCAGGCGGGAAAGTCGGGTGAATTGCCGGCGAGTTGCTCCAGGCGGAGGCCGATGCTGCGGCTCGTCTTCAGGAGTTCGGCCTGCGGGACCGCGTCGAGGAGTACGGATTTCGACTCGTCGGAGAAGTCGAAGACGAGGTGCTTGGCGGGCAGCGGGCCGGGTACGGGCGCCGGATGCGGCCGGATGAGGCCCCCCAGGAACACTTCGGCGAGGTGCGCGGTGCGAGCGGGCCACGGGACGGCCGTCTGCACCAGCCGCATCACCGGTACCGACAGTGGTGAGACGGCAGCCAGATGGGCGGCGAGGCGATATGCCTCGGGAGTCGCGGCGTCGCGGAACTGCTGGGTGTTGTTCAGGTCGCGGGAGGCGGCGGCCACCGTGTATCGGCTGGGGCGAGCAAGTAGGGGAAGCTCCACGGTGGCCCCCGGAGAGGCGAGCAGATGCGCCCAGGCCCGCAGAGCGGCGGCCGTCGGTTCCAGGACCGGGACGCGTACGCCGGTGAACTCGGCGAGGTCGGGCGGCAGGACCCGGTCGGTGATCTCCCAGGAGGTGTTGGCGCCACCGACCCGCCGGGTGGTCGCCTGCCAGCGTTCGGCGTGAATGCCGGATGCCTCCCACAGCTCGGGTGGCAGAGTGTGCAACAGAGCGACTGGACCGCGTGCGGCCCACATCGCCAGAAGGTCGTGCATGGTCCCGTTGCGCCAGCCGGCGCCCATCCCGTCGCTGACGACCAGAACCAGGGTGCGGCCCGAGGGATCCCGTACCGTACTCAGCGGCATCTGCGCGCTGTCGTGCTGGAAGGGCCGGGCGCGGAGTCGCGGCTCGTGGGCATCGCGGGTGTCCAGACCGAGGACGCGCGTCGTCGCAAAGGCGCCCAGTCGTTCGAGCAGGGTGCGCAGTTCGGTGCCGAGCCGGTTCCACAGCAGCATCGACAGGCCGTCGTCCACGAGCAGCACCAGATTCAGCCAGCGTTCCTGCACAGGCCGCTGCACCACGTCGGGGAGCCGCGTCTCGGCAAGTTCGGTGGCAGTGCGCTCCTCGTCGATCTCCAGTCGGTGCCGGCTGGCCAGTCGGCGACGCAACGGCCTCAACGCGCGTCCGAGTTCGAGTTCGTCGTCGAGGACCTTGCCCT
Source organism: Streptomyces sp. NBC_00659 (assembly GCF_036226925.1). Taxonomy (NCBI): domain Bacteria; kingdom Bacillati; phylum Actinomycetota; class Actinomycetes; order Kitasatosporales; family Streptomycetaceae; genus Streptomyces; species Streptomyces sp. NBC_00659. Next base: position 5,848,602 of record NZ_CP109031.1, read on the forward strand.
CGGGAACCCGTATGGGCAGTGCTCTGCGCGCTTCCCGTTCGGGCCGACGCAGCCGGATCTCGGGGACAGGATTCTGGCGTGCCGCCGCATACAAGGACGGCTCGGTCAGATCAGGCAGGTCCGGGGTGTCGGACTCGGGTCCCGGCCGTGACAGGGGCTGTTCCGCGGGCTCGGGGGTGTCGGCCCGCGGCGCGGGCTGCGGGGATGGGCGAAGGCCCCGGCTCAGGGGAGCCGCATCGGTGGCAGGCAGGCGGCGGGCGAGCCAGAGCACGTCGAGGACCAGGTCCGCGTCCAGCTCCTGGCCGCCGGCGGCGAGGACCCTAAGGGCCTCGCCGAGTCGCTCGCCCTCGCCCGCCATGGTCACATCGCCCCTGTGAGCTGGTGGAGGACAGCGTCGAGAAGGCCCTCGGCGTTCAGATCGACGCCGCCGACACGCAGGAAGACGGCATTGAGGAGCTGGTCGGTGGCGAGTTCGCCCGGGGCCCGGCGGCGCAGGAACGCGTCCAGCAGGTCGTCCGCCTCCCGCAGCGCGTCCTCGCCCAGATGGGCCGCGACGATGGCACGCAGCCGAGCCTCGTCCGGCACCGGCAGTTCGAGGCGGACACAGCGGCGCAGGAACGCGGGCGGGAATTCGCGCTCTCCGTTGCTGGTGATGACGACGACCGGGAACTCCGCACACTGGATGCGCCCTTGGTGGATGCCCACAGTGCCGCGGTGGTCGGCGGTCTGCACCTCCACGTCGGCGACGTCCTCGGGGAGCCTGGTGAGCTCGGGGATGTCGAAGACCCCCTCTTCGAAGACGGTGAGCAGGTCGTTGGGAAGATCGACATCGCCTTTGTCCATCTCGTCGATGAGCAGGGCGCGGGGGGCTGCGGAGGGGACCAGCGCGGTGCCGAGCGGACCGAGCCGGATGAACGTGCCGATGGACGGCTCGCGTTCACCCCGGTCGCGGCTCAGCGTCGTCTCGCGCAGTCGGCCGATGGCGTCGTACTGGTAGAGGGCCTCGGGCACGGTGGAACGGCTGTTGATGGGCCAGCGCAGCAGCTCACCCAGGTTCAACTCGTGAGCCACCGCCCGAGCCAGTGACGACTTCCCGGTACCGGCCGGGCCGGTCACCAGAAGCGGACGGCGCAGATGCAGTGCGGCATTGACGACGTCGGCGTGCTGCGGCTCGATCAGATACGGCAGCTCGGGCCGGACCACGTGAGCCGGGGCGAAGCGCCGCCAGGGCGGCGCCGGCGGAAGGGCGACGGCTCGGGGCGCGCCGTTTCCGCGGAACAGGCGCCAGTCGGCGTCGGGAGCGGTCGTCATGCCCTCTCCTGTAGTTCGGAAGTCAGAGGTGGAATGGGTCTGGGAGTGGGCTTCATGCGCTCTCCTGCGGTTCCGTCAGATGCAGTCGGGGCACGGTGCGGTCGGCGTCGGCCCAGGCGAGGACGGGGCGGCCGGGGAAGTCATGCGGGTTGACCATGGTCTTGGCGCGGTAGGAGCGGACGCCGTCAGGCAGTTCACGCGTGGCGACCTCCGCCATGTGCTTGACGACGTGCGAGTCCTTGTCCCGCCCCCGGTCCCACACCACTACTGGTACCCCGACAGCCAGGCAGACCTGCACGATGCCGTCGCGCAGACCCGGAGGTACGTCGACGGAGACGCGCACAGCGTCGAGCTTCTCCATCAGTTCGTAGTAAATCTGGTTCGGATCCTTGGACGCGTCCGAGAAGACCAGGGTTGCTCCGGAGTCGAGACGACTCCACCGACGGCGCCATTCGGGGAGAAAACGCTCGTGGCGGCGCAGGAGTTCCGGACAGTGCACGACGAGAGGAAACTCCACCCCGAGCACACCGGGCACGATCTCGTCGGGGGCCCGGCCCTCCCATTCGTCGACAGGCAGGTTGAGGCTGGCGCGGTCCACCAGGACCTCTACGAGAGGGCGTTGGTCATGAGGGGCGGACGGGGCGAGGGACTCCAGGACCCGCAGCAGCTCGCGGGCCGCCTCGGACGCCGTGCAGGAGTCGGCTGTGGCCGAGACCTGCCGGGGCCCCGCGCCCTCGTCGCACCAGATCCGCAGCCGGTGGCGCCCTGCCTCGGCCCGCCGCACCTCGACCAGGACCCGCACCCGAGTCGAACGCGTACGTATGTCTCGGGCCCAGTCCTGGGCATCCGAGCGCCGCTCCGCGAGGGCCGAGCGCGGAATGCCGAGCCGGGCGGTCACTCCGTCCGACCAGAGACGAAGCTCGGCGCGTTTCGGTCCCGGGCACAGCATGGCCACGTACTCCATGACGCGCAGCAGGGCCGGGACCCGCGGCTCACCGCCGTCCGAGTGGCCGTCGCCGGGCAGCGTCTCCAGGTGGTCGAGCAGCGTGTCGAGGCTGCCCCCTCCGGAAAACGCGGCCACCAGCGGCAGCGCCGCGCGCACCGCTTCTCCGAACCGCCCGAGCACGGTGCGGTCGACGCCACGCAGCAGCTTGTGCAGGCGGGTGTGTTCGCGGGGGGAGAGGAGCCGGGGCCCACGTGAGAGATGGCCCGCGATCAGGAAGCGGTCGGCGGCTGCCGGGTCCCGGCGCCGCAGGGTCTCGGTGAACGCCGCGAGAGCCCGAGGATGGGTGAGGAGGAAGTCCGCGAACTCCTCGACCGTGGGCGGTGTCACCTCGCCGCCGTGGCCGACACCGCAGACGCGCGTCAGCTGCCGGGCGGCGTCGCCGCGCCCGGACGGCGACGGGAACGCGGCCTCCAACGCCTCGACGAGCAGCAGGTGGGCCGGATCGTCGGGGTCGGAGGGGGCGACATCCTGGAGATGGAACGCGCCCACGGCACGCAGCTCGGTCTCGATGTGCTGCCAGGGGATGCCCCAACTGCGCCGGATCAGGTGCTGGGGGCTGTGCGCGGCGTGGCCACCGGTGCGCGGATCGTGGGGAGGCATGAAGTGCGCCACGACGAGACCGACCACGGCCCTGTTCCGGGGGCACCACAGCGGGCCGCCACTGTAGCCCGGGCCGACGGCCATTCCGGTCGCCTCGCCGTCGAGGTATCCCACAGGTCCGTCTGCGGACTTGACGGTCAGATCGGCGAACGTCGCTCCGCCCGCGCTGCCGTGCCAGGCCCGTACCTCCTGGCCCGCCTCCATGGCGGTCCTCGGGGCCGCCGGGCGCACGGTGTCTCCCGGTGTGTCGACCCGTAGTACGGCGAGGTCGCCGAGCCAGTGGTCGTCGCCTGCGTGCACCATCCCGCCATCCCGGGTTCGCGGCGCGATCCAGTGCGCCACGCGTGCGGCATGCCGCTGCTGTCCGTGCGGCCCTCTGAACTCGACGGTGATTTCATCCGGTCCCGGAGCCCGCGACTCGAACAGCTCTTTGCCCAGGGCGTCGTTGACCACATGCGCGCACGTCACCACAGTGTCGGGGCCGAGAATCAGCCCGCCCCCGGCCACCTTGCCGTCCCGCGAGCGACGGATCGACGCCAGGCACGCGACCGGGTTGCCGTCATCCGGGAACCCGAGGGGTCGAAACCACCCCACGGGTCACTCCCCGCCCGGCGCTGCAACACCATCGTTGCCCGTCGTCGGTTTCCAGCTGGCGCTCACAGTGAGGTGGGCTTGGCCGTTGCCGCCGACGATCCCGAGCTTGAGGTCCTGTCCGACCTGGACGCCGAAGGTCACGCTCAGTTCGGCAGGCGGGTCAGGCGCGGCCGTCACCGCGTCGTGCACCTCTTGGAGCAGTGGACCGAGCGGCCGGAGCGCATGGCGCAGGGTGCCGACCGCGAACGCCGCGACTGCTCCGCCGCCGGAGGCCACGGGGACAGCGGTCCCCATGCCCTCGGGACGGTCTTCGTCCCCGCTCGGGCCGGAGACCGTCACGCCGTGGACGGGGGCGAGGAGGAACCGGACGGGCGTGCCGTCTTCGAACTGTTCCTCGAACTGCGATTCTGTTGAGGTGGACACGGTCAATATTGTGGCCGAGAGAGGCTCCGACAGCGGTACATCTGCCCAACTCGGTGGCTAATTCAATGCATTGAGCATCGGTAGGGGGCATTGCCCGTTCTCGGGGGCACCCGGCCGCCGCCTCCCCGGTGCGCGGAACGGCTTCGTCCTGCCGGAACCCGCATGCTGCTGTCCGGGTCGGGGATTCCGGCTGACCGAGGGCGGAAAGGCGTACGGAAAGTACGTATCGAACGCATGTGCTTTGTCAGCATAAAAAGGGGTGCTGATGGCGGAAACCTCACTATCGTCGTTACGTACGGTCCGCCGGGGGGCAAGGGCGCGGCAGGGGTTCGGCGGGAAGCGCGCCGAGATCGGGCCGTCGGGTGGGGCCGACGGGGAGCGGGGGTGACGGGATGGCGCAGCGATGGGACGCGGACCGTGGGCAGTGGGTCGACGACGGTACGGGCCGGACGGACGGGGTTCAGGACGGTGTGGACGCCGGCGGGGCACCGCCGGCCGGGGACCAGTGGTGGGCGGCGGCCACGCAGGCGGGTCCGCTGCGGCCTGACGCCTATCCCCCCGCGGGCTCCGCTCCGCCACAGCCGCCACAGCCGCCGCACGGGCAACAGCAGCCATGGGCCCAGTCCCAGCAGCAGGCCCAGGCCGCCTGGTCGCACCAGCAGTCCCAGCCGCATACATGGCCCGGTGGCGTCGTGCCGCCCGGTGGCCGGCCGCCGGGGTCCGGTGACTCGCGGCGGCTGCTCCTGGTGATCGTGGCCGTGGCCGTGCTGGCGGGCGGTGTGGGCGGCGGACTGTGGGCGTTGACCCGGGGCGACTCGGCGAGGCATCCGGGCGCGCACCCTTCCACGCCCTCGGTCACCGTCACGGCGTCGCAGCCCGGCTCGGTCCCGGAGACCTCGAACAGCTCCGGCGGCGAGGGCGTGTACACCGCCCCGGCCGTGACCACCGCCCCGGCACCGGCTCCCGGGTACAGCCGCTCGGTCGATCCGGTCGGCTACACCGTGGACGTGCCGGACGGCTGGGCGCGCGAGGAGAAGCAGGGCAAGCTGGCGCCCGTCGTCACCTACACGGCGCCCGACGGAAACCGCAGACTCCTGGTGTTCGAGATCATGGAGCCCTCGGCGGCGGAATCCTCGGCGCAGGCCGAGAGCATCGCGCAGGGGGCCAAGGACTACCAGTACCTGGACCGGCGGAGCGGCACCGGCTGGACGGAGTTCAGCTACAGCTACTACGACAAGCGGTACGGAGCCACCCAGACCGTCGACCACCGTTTCCAGGCCGCCGACGGCACTCCGTACGCCATCGTCGCGAGCGGTCCGCCGGGCACGGACATGTCCGGGCAGCTCGCGACGGCCGTCAACTCCTTCTGCCCGACCGGGGCCGCCTGCGTGAACGCCGCCTGACGCGGGCCAACCGGCTGCCGCTAGCGCGCGAGAGGTTCCCGGCCGGCTGCGGGCAGCCGCTTCTCGAACCAGTGCGCCGCGTAGACGTTGTCGTCGTAGCGCGGGATCTCCGTGTATCCGCACGCCCGGTACATCTCCTGGGCCTCGGTGAGCGCGGCGTGCGTGTCGAGTCGTACGACGGTGAACCCGCGTTCCGCGGCCCGCTGTTCGAGGCCGTCGAGGATGCGGCGCCCGAGGCCCAGCCGACGGGCCCCGGGGTCCACCCACACATGGCGGATCTCGCCCGCCCCCGGGTCGAGACGGCGCAGTGCGCCGCAGCCCACGGGGCGGCCCTCCTCATAGGCGACGAGGAAGGCGCCCGCGTCGCCCGACACCTCGTGGGGCCGGACGAGGGTGGCGGGGTCGAAGCCCTCGGGGAACCGTTCGTCGATGTCGGCCGCGTACGCGTCGAGGCAGGCGCGGGCGTCGGGGGAGGCGCCGTCGACCGTCTCGACGGTGATCGCGGCGAGCCGGAGCAGCCGGTGGGCGGTGTCCAGGGCCGTGGTCAGTTCCGCTCGCCGGGGAGCGTCGAGACCGCTGAGCAGTCCCGCGGCGAGTGCGTCGGCCAGCCGGTTCTGCTCCTTGATCTCGGCCCGTCCGGCGGCCGTGAGGTCGGCGACCCGCAGTCGGCTGTCACCGGGATGGACGCTCAGCCGGACGAGGCCCTGTGTCTCCAGGGCCCGCATCATCCGGCTCAAGTACCCGGCGTCCAGCCCGAGTCTGGCCCGCAGTTCGCGCAGGGAGGCTCCCGTCCCGCCGATCTCGAACAGCAGCCGGGCCTCGCCGAGCGGGCGGTCCTGGCCGAGGTAGTGGTCGTCGAGGGCTCCGATGCGCCGCGTGAAGTAGCGGTTGAACCGCCGCAGCGCCGTCACCTGGTCCGCTGACACTGGCTCCATCTTCCTTCGGCTCTCTGTCCGGCTCGGGTCCATGGCTGCCTCTTTCCTTGACTTTAGTCAAAGGAAAGAGAGGCTGTCCATCGGTGCCGGCGTCCCGCCCTGTCGCTTTTCGGGGGATTTTTCAGTGACCCGGCGCACTTCGGACTACGGATCGCGCATGCGGCCGGGGCCGAAGGGCAGGTGCTCACAGCTCACGGGGGCGATGCCCGCGTGACACAGGGGGATCGAACAGGAACGGAAGGCAACACCGACCATGGCCGGACAGCAGGCAGAACAGACCATCCACGTGGGCGGCGAGTGGCGCGCGGCGCTCTCCGGCGCGACGCGCGAGATCCTCGACCCCGCCGATGCCGAGCCGTTCGCCGTGGCCGCGGAAGGGGACGAGAAGGACGCGGACCTCGCGGTCGCCGCCGCGCGCCGCGCCTTCGACGAGGGGCCCTGGCCGCGGACCCCCGTCGCCGAACGCGCCGCCCTGCTGCGCCGCGTGGCCGGTCTCCTCGTCCGCGACCGCGAGGAACTCGGGCTGCTCGAAAGCCGTGACGCGGGCAAGACCCTGGAGGAGGGGCGCATCGACATCGACTGTGTCGCCGACGCCTTCCGCTACTTCGCCGACCTCGTGGTGGGGGAGGGCGGCGGCCGCGTCGTGGACGCCGGTTCGTCCGACGTCCACAGCGTCGTCGTGCACGAGCCCGTCGGGGTGTGCGCCCTGATCACTCCCTGGAACTATCCGCTGCTGCAGGCAAGTTGGAAGATCGCTCCGGCCCTCGCCGCCGGCAACACCTTCGTGGTCAAGCCGAGCGAGATCACTCCGCTGACGACCGTCGCCCTGCTCCGGCTGCTGGCCGAGGCGGGTCTCCCCGACGGTGTCGCGGGGCTTGTCACCGGCCCCGGGCACACCGTCGGCGCCCGCCTCGCCGAGCACCCCGACGTCGACCTCGTCTCCTTCACCGGCGGCCTGGCCAGCGGCACGAAGGTGGCGCGCGCCGCCGCCGACACGGTCAAGAAGGTCGCGCTCGAACTCGGCGGCAAGAACCCCAACATCGTCTTCGCCGACGCCTGTGCCACCGAGGAGGGCTTCGACACCGCTGTCGACCAGGCACTCAACGCCGCCTTCATCCACAGCGGTCAGGTGTGCTCGGCCGGTTCGCGGCTCATCGTCGAGGAGACGCTGCGCGAACGCTTCGTCGCCGAACTCGCCCGCAGGGCAGGTGCGATCCGGCTCGGGCGCGGCACCGAGGACGGCGTCGAGTGCGGCCCGCTGGTCTCCGAGCAGCAGCGCGCGAAGACCGAGGCGTACGTCGCCTCCGCGCTGGCCGAGGGCGCGGTCCTGCGGGCCGGCGGCAAGCGGCCCGAGCCGTCCGAAGTCCGGCCCGCCGGCGGCTTCTTCTACGAGCCGACCGTGCTCGACCAGTGCCACCGCGGGATGCGGGTCGTCCGCGAGGAGGTCTTCGGGCCCGTTCTGACCGTGGAGACGTTCGCCACCGAGAGCGAGGCCGTCGCGCTCGCCAACGACACCGAGTACGGCCTCGCGGGCGCCGTCTGGACCACCGACGCCGGACGGGCCCGCCGTGTCGCGGGGCGGCTGCGTCACGGCACCGTCTGGATCAACGACTTCCACCCCTACCTGCCGCAGGCGGAGTGGGGCGGCTTCGGCCGCAGCGGCGTCGGGCGTGAACTCGGCCCCGCCGGACTCGCCGAGTACCGCGAGGCCAAGCACATCTACCAGAACCTCGCGCCCGCGCCCGTCCGCTGGTTCGCCGGCTGACTCCGGTACCCGGCAAGAACCCCCCTTTCACGGCCTTTTGGAGCACCCCTTCATGTCCCAGCACGAGAACACGTACGACTACGTCGTCATCGGCGGTGGTACGGCGGGCTCCGTGATCGCGTCCCGCCTCACCGAGAACCCGGATGTCAGCGTCGCCGTCATCGAGGGCGGCCCCAGCGACGTGGGACGTGAGGACGTCCTCACCCTGCGCCGCTGGACGGGCCTGCTCGGCGGGGAGCTCGACTACGACTACCCGACCACCGAACAGCCGCGCGGCAACTCGCACATCCGGCACAGCCGCGCCCGGGTGCTCGGCGGCTGCTCGTCGCACAACACGCTGATCGCGTTCAAGCCGCTGCCGTCCGACTGGGACGAGTGGGAGGCGGCCGGAGCCAAGGGCTGGGGCGCGATGCCGATGGAGGCGTACTGGACGCGGCTCCTGAACAACATCGTCCCGGTCGACGCGAAGGACCGGAACGCCATCGCGAGGGACTTCGTGGACGCCGCGCGGTCCGCTCTCGGCGTGCCGCTGGTCGAGGGCTTCAACCGGCAGCCGTTCACCGAGGGCGTCGGCTTCTTCGACCTCGCGTACCACCCGGAGGACAACAAGAGGTCGAGCGCCTCGGTGGCGTATCTGCACCCCGTGATGGACGAGCGGCCCAATCTGACGCTCCTGCTGGAGACATGGGCGTACAAGCTGGAACTGGACGGAAAGCGCGTCACGGGCGTCCACGTCCGCACGAAGGACGACGAGGAGGTTCTCGTCCGCGCGCGCCACGAGGTGCTGCTCTGCGCGGGCGCCGTCGACTCACCGAGGCTGCTGCTGCACTCCGGCATCGGGCCCGCCGGTGACCTGGAGGAGCTGGACATCCCCGTCGTCCACGATCTGCCGGGCGTCGGCGAGAACCTGCTCGACCACCCCGAGTCGGTGATCGTCTGGGAGACGAACGGGCCGATCCCGGAGAACTCCGCGATGGACTCCGACGCGGGCCTGTTCGTGCGTCGCGACCCCGAACAGCCGGGCCCCGACCTGATGTTCCACTTCTACCAGATCCCCTTCACGGACAACCCGGAGCGCATCGGCTACGAACGTCCCGCGCACGGCGTCTCGATGACTCCCAACATCCCCAAGCCGCGCAGCCGCGGCCGCCTCTACCTCACCAGCGCCGACCCGACCGTCAAACCCGCCCTCGACTTCCGGTACTTCACGGACGAGGACGACCACGACGGCCGCACCCTCGTCGACGGCATCAGGATCGCCCGTGAGATCGCCGCGGCCGAACCGCTCGCCGGCTGGCTCAAGCGCGAGGTGTGCCCCGGACCCGATGTCACCGGCGACGAGGAACTGAGCGCGTACGCACGCCAGGTCGCGCACACCGTGTACCACCCGGCGGGCACCTGCCGGATGGGCGACCTCCTGGACGAACTCGCGGTGGTGGACCCCGAACTGCGCGTCCGCGGCCTCGACGGCATCCGGATCGCCGATGCCTCGGTGTTCCCGGCCATGCCCGCCGTGAACCCGATGGTCGGGGTGCTCATGGTCGGGGAGAAAGCCGCCGAACTGATCGGGGGTGGCGCGCGATGAACACGCCCACCGGCGCCCCGAGCGCGATGAACACGCCTGTCGGCGCCCCGGGCGCGACCGCCACGGCCGGTCCCGTCTTCTCCGTACGCAACCTGTGGAAGGTCTTCGGTCCGAAGGCCGACCGGGTCCCGGGCGACCCGGAACTCGCCGCGCTCGACGCAGCCGAGCTCCGCGCCGTCACCGGCTGCACCGCCGCCGTCCGTGACGTCGGCTTCGACGTGCGCAAGGGCGAGGTCTTCGTCGTCATGGGCCTGTCCGGTTCGGGCAAGTCCACCCTGGTCCGCTGTCTCACCCGGCTGATCGAACCCACCTCGGGCAGTCTCGCGATCGACGGCGAGGACGTCCTCGCGATGGACAAGGGCCGGCTGCGCGAACTGCGCCGCCACCGCGCCGCCATGGTCTTCCAGCACTTCGGCCTGCTGCCGCACCGCACCGTCCTCGACAACGTCGCCTACGGTCTGGAGATCCAGGGCGTCTCGCGCGAGGAACGCCGGGCGAGGGCCGCCGAGGTCGTCGCCAAGGTCGGCCTGGAAGGCCTGGAGCAGCGCAGACCGGGCGAGCTGTCCGGCGGCCAGCAGCAGCGCGTCGGGCTGGCCCGCGCGCTCGCCGTCGACCCCGAGGTCCTGCTGTTCGACGAGCCGTTCAGCGCGCTCGACCCGATGATCCGGCGTGACATGCAGGAAGAGGTCGTCCGGCTGCACCGCGAGGAGGGCCGCACGATGGTCTTCATCACCCACGACCTGACCGAGGCCCTGCGCCTCGGTGACCGCATCGCCCTGATGCGCGACGGGCGGATCGTCCAGCTCGGCACCCCCGAGGAGATCGTCGGCTCCCCGGCCGACGCCTACGTCCGCGAGTTCGTCCGGGACGTGCCCCGCGAGCAGGTCATGACGGTCGGCACGGCCCTGCGGGCCGGGGACTGCGGCGGTCCGGACCACCCCGGCGCGCTCGCCCCCGACACCGTGGTCGCCGACGCCATCAGGACCGTGTCCGGCAGCGGGCGCGCCGCCTGCGTGGTCCAGGACGGCCGCTGCCTCGGCGTCGTCGACCACGAGCGGCTGCTCGCCGTCGTCGCCGGAGCGGACCTGCGCGCCGACGCGGACACGCACGCCGGAGCGGACACGCACGCCGGAACGGACCCGCGCGCGGAAGCGGACCCACGTGCCGGGGCGGGCCCGCGGAAGGAGGCGGTGTGATGGCCACAGTCACCGCGTCCGCTCCGCGTACCGTCCTGCCCGCCCGTCTGCGGCACCCCGCCGTCGGCAAGCTCGTGCTGCTCGCCGTCCTCGCGGCGGTGCTCGTGCCCCTCGCCGACGCCCGCTGGTCCAGCGGAAGCTGGCCGCACGCCCTGACCGTCGACCTGACCAGACCCCTCGGCAGGGCCGGCGACTGGATCATCGACAACCGCGACAGCCACCCGCTGTTCCTGTACTTCTTCGGCTACGTCAGCAACGCCGTCGTCCTCTCCGTGCGCGGCGTCTATCTGCTGCTGCTCGCGGCAGGCTGGGCCGGAGTCACCGCCGTGGCCGCCGTGGTGGCCTGGCGCGCGGCCGGCGTACGGCTGGCGCTCGGCACCGGCGCCGCGTTCCTCGTCTGCGGACTGCTCGGCATGTGGGTGCCCACCCTGCAGACGCTGGCGGTCATGGTGGTCGCCGTGCTCGCCTCCGTTGTCCTGGGCGCCCTGCTGGGCCTCGCCGCCGGGCTCTCCGACCGCACCCACCGCGCGCTGCGCCCGGTCCTGGACACCATGCAGGTGCTTCCGGCCTTCGCGTACCTGCTGCCCGTCGTGCTGGTCTTCGGCATCGGCGTCCCCGCGGCCGTCCTCGCCACCGTCGTCTACGCCGCCCCGCCGATGGCCCGCCTCACCGCGCTCGGCCTGCGCGACGCGGACGAGGGCGTGATGGAGGCCGTCGCCTCGCTCGGAGCCACGGCCCGCCAGCGCCTGTTCACCGCCCGCCTTCCGCTGGCCCGCAGGGAACTCCTCCTCGGCCTCAACCAGACGATCATGATGGCGCTGTCCATGGCCGTCATCGCCTCCGTGATCGGTGCCGGCGGTCTCGGCGACCGCGTCTACCAGGCCCTCGCCTCCGTGGACGTGGGCGCCGCACTCGCCGCCGGCATCCCGATCGTGCTCCTCGCGGTCGTCCTCGACCGGGTCACGGCCGCGGCGGGCGAACGGCTCGGGGCGGCCCGCGAGAACACCTCCCGGCTGTACGGGGCGCTCGCCGTCCTCGCCGTCCTCGCCGTCGTGCTCACCGGCCGCCTCACGGGCCGGACGGAATGGCCCGACGCGTGGGCGGTGAACATCGCCGAGCCGGTGAACAGCGCCGTCGACTGGATGACCGGCCACCTGTACTCGGGCGTCCCGTACATCGGCGGCACCGCCGACTGGGCGGGCCACTTCACCACCTGGGTCCTCGACCCGCTCCGGGACGGACTCCAGGGGCTGCCGTGGTGGGCCGTGCTGCTGGCCGTCGCCGCCCTGGCCTGGCTGATCGGCACCTGGCGCACCGCCCTGACCGCCGTCCTCGCGATGGCCGCGATCGGCGTGCTCGGCGTCTGGAAGCCGTCACTCGACACGCTGTCGCAGGTCATCGCCGCCGTCGCCGTGACCCTCGTGACCGGCTTCGCCGTCGGCATCGCGGCAGCCCGCAGCGAGCGCTTCGAGCGCCTGCTCCGGCCCGTCCTCGACGTCTGCCAGACCATGCCGCAGTTCGTCTACCTCATCCCCGTGGTCGCGCTGTTCGGCGTCGGCCGCGCACCCGCCGTCGCCGCCGCGGTCGTCTACGCGCTGCCCGCCGTGGTCCGCATCACCACCCAGGGGCTCCGCGCCGTCGACCCGGCGGCCATGGAGGCCTCCCGCTCGCTCGGCGCGACCCCGGCGCAGCAACTGCGCCAGGTCCAGCTTCCGCTGGCGCGGCCCGCGCTGCTGCTGGCCGTCAACCAGGGCGTCGTCCTGGTCCTCGCCGTCGTCATCATCGGCGGCCTGGTCGGCGGTGGCGCCCTCGGCTACGACGTCGTGTTCGGCCTCGCCCAGGGCGACCTGGCCACCGGCCTGGTCGCGGGCGCGGCGATCGTCTGCCTCGGCCTGATGCTCGACCGGGTGACCCAGCCGACCGAACGCCGCGTGAGGAAGGGAGCCTGACATGCGACTCCGTACGACATCCACGGCCGTGGCCGGTACTTCGGCCCTGCTGCTGCTCACCGGCTGCGGCGCCGCCGACATGACCAAGCAGGCCTCGCCCTTCGCGAACGCCCAGGGCGCGAAGACGGTGACCCTGTCCGTGCAGTCCTGGGTCGGCGCCCAGGCCAATGTGGGCGTGGCGCGGTACCTGCTCGAACACGAGCTGGGCTACCGCGTCGACACCGTCCAGGTCGACGAGGTGCCCGCCTGGGACGCGCTCAGCCAGGGCCGTGTCGACGCGATCCTGGAGGACTGGGGCCACCCCGACCAGGAGAAGCGCTACGTCGAGGACAAGGGGACGATCGCGTCCGGCGGCGATCTGGGCGTGACCGGGCACATCGGCTGGTACGTCCCGACGTACTTCGCGAAGCAGCACCCCGACGTGACCGACTGGAAGAACCTCGACAAGTACGCCGACCGGATGCGTACGCCCGAGAGCGGCGGCAAGGGACAGCTCCTCGACGGCTCCCCGTCCTACGTCACCAACGACAAGGCACTGGTGACCAACCTGAAGCTGGACTACCAGGTGGTGTTCGCCGGTTCGGAAGCCGCTCAGATCACGCAGATGAAGCAGTTCGCGAAGGAGAGGAAGCCCTTCCTCACGTACTGGTACTCCCCGCAGTGGCTCTTCGAGAAGATCCCCATGACCGAGGTGAAACTGCCCGCCTACAAGGAGGGCTGCGACGCCGACGCGGCGAAGGTCGCCTGCGCCTACCCGCACACCCCGCTGCAGAAGTACCTGAACGCCGACTTCGCGAGGACCGGCGGCAGGGCGGCCGCCTTCCTGAAGAACTTCAAGTGGACCACCGAGGACCAGAACGAGGTCTCCCTGATGATCGCCAACGACAAGCTGACGCCTCAGGAAGCGGCGAAGAAGTGGGCGGACCGCCACCGGTCGACCTGGCGGTCCTGGCTGCCCTCGTGACGGGCCACCGTGCGGCTAACGCAGCTTCGCCGCCAAGTCCCCCAGTGCCTCGGCCGCCCGGCGTTGCAGCCCGGGACCGAACGTGACCCGTGTGGCGCCCAGTTCGCCCAGTTCGGCGGGGGACGTCCCGTCGAGCCGGGCGAACGCGTTCAGGGGCCCCTGGACACCGGACCGCAGCAGCGGGAGCACCTCGATCGGGGCCCCGATCGGATACACGCAGTCCGCGCCCGCCGCGACGTACAGCGCGGCCCGCCCGACGGCCTGCCCGGGATCACCGTCGCCGTACGCGAAGACGTCGACCCGGGCGTTCACGAACAGCAGGTCCGCCGCCGCGCTCCGCACCTCGGCCAGCCAGTCGGCGTGCCGGGCCGCGTCCTTGAGGACCCCGCCCTCGGAGTCCTCGAGGTTGCAGCCCACGGCCCCCGCCTCCAGCAGCCGTTCCACCAGCTCCCGGGGCGCCAGCCCGTAGCCGCCCTCGACGTCCGCCGACACCGGCACGTCGACCGCACGGGCGATCCGCGCGACGGCGGCGAACATCTCGGCGGCGGGCGTCTCCCCGTCCGCGTACCCCAGTGACGCGGCCACCCCGGCGCTGGGCGTGGCGAGCGCGGGGAACCCCGCGTCCGCGAACACCCGGGCGCTCGCCGCGTCCCAGGGCCCCGGAAGCACCAGCGGATCGCCCGGCACCCGTCCGTGGTGCAGCGCCCGGAACCGCTCGGCCCCGCCCGGCACCGGGTGCTCCCCGCCCGTGGCCGGCCGAGCCGTCACTTGTGCCCGCCCGGCCGGTAGTGGCCGGGCACCATGCGGCAGGTCACGGCGAACCGGTTCCAGGCGTTGATCATCGTGATCGAGGCGATCAGCTGGACCAGGTCGGCCTCCTCGAAGTGCCGGGCCGCGCGCTCGTACACCTCGTCCGGCACGAAGCCGTCCGTCAGGACCGTGACGGCCTCGGTCAGCTCGATCGCCGCGATCTCCCTCTCCGTGTAGAAGTGCCGCGACTCCTCCCACGCGCCGAGCTGGATGATCCGCTCCACGCTCTCGCCCGCCGCGAGCGCGTCCTTGGTGTGCATGTCCAGGCAGAACGCGCAGTGGTTGAGCTGCGACGCACGGATCTTCACCAGTTCGAGGAGGGTGGGGTCCACCCCGCGCCGGGCCACCGCGTCGAGCCTGACCATCGCCTTGTAGACATCGGGGGCGAGTTCGGCCCAGGCCAGTCGGGGGGAGTGCTCGGGCGCGTACGGCGCGGCTCCGGCGGCGGGCGCCGCGGAGGCCGGGGGAGTGGAGCCGGCGGGGGTCGCCGGGGCTGTCGGGGTGTGCCGGGTGGTCGTGTCCTGCGTCGTCATGCCATCGACCCTACGAGGGGAGTAGCCCAGGGGTATGGTCCATTCCCATGGGGAAAACGTGGGCCACTCTGGGTGTCGACCTCCATGTCGAGCCGGCCGGGTCCGGTATCCGCAAGGGGCTGACGGAGGCGCTGCGCGAGGCCGTACGCAGCGGCCGGCTGGCCCCCGGGACCCGTCTCCCGTCCTCCCGCTCGCTCGCCGTCGACCTCGGCGTCGCCCGCAACACGGTCGCCGAGTCCTACGCCGACCTCGTCGCCGAGGGCTGGCTCACCGCGCGCCAGGGCTCGGGCACCCGGGTCGCCGAACGGAGCGTCGTACGACCGGCGCCCCAGGCCGCGCCGCGCCGCCGCGAACAGGCCCGTCCCGCCTACGACCTCGTCCCCGGCCGCCCCGACCTCGCGTCCTTCCCGCGCGCCGCCTGGCTCAAGGCGGCCCGCCGCGCCCTGACCAGCGCCCCGCACGAGGCCTTCGGCTACGGCGATCCACGCGGCCGCCCCGAGCTGCGCACCGCCCTCGCGGGCTACCTCTCCCGCGCCCGGGGCGTCCGCGCCGAGCCGGAGCGCATCGTGGTCTGCTCCGGCTTCTCGGACGGCCTCACCCTGCTCGGCGCGGTCCTGCGCCGCCGGGGGCTCCGCTCGGTCGCCGTGGAGTCGTACGGGCTGGACGTGCACTGGACGCTCCTGCACCGGTCGGGCCTGCGCACGGTCCCCCTGCCGGTCGACGAACTCGGCACCGACACGCGGGACATGACGGGCGTGCGGGCCGTCCTTCTCACCCCCGCGCACCAGTTCCCGATGGGCGTGCCGCTGCACCCGGACCGCCGGGCCGCCGTCATCGCCTGGGCCCGCCGCACCGGCGGGCTCGTCCTGGACGACGACTACGACGGCGAGTTCCGCTACGACCGGCAGCCCGTCGGCGCGCTGCAGGGACTGGACCCCGGCCACGTGGTCCATCTGGGCACCGCCAGCAAGTCCCTGGCCCCCGCGCTGCGCCTGGGCTGGCTCGTCCTGCCGCCGTCGCTCGTGGACGAGGTCGTCTCCCTGAAAGGGGAGGGAGGCTGGTCCACCGGGGCACTGGACCAGCTGACCCTGGCGGAGTTCATCACCTCCGGCGCCTACGACCGTCACGTGCGCGCCGCCCGCCTGCGCTACCGGCGCCGCCGGGACGCTCTCGTCGCGGCCCTCGCCGTCCACGCCCCGGACGTGCACGCCACCGGTATCGCCGCCGGACTGCACGCGGTGCTCCGGCTCCCGCCCGGCACCGAGCGGTCGGTCGTCCAGGCCGCCGCCTTCCAGGGCCTGGCCGTCCACGGCCTCTCCCACCACCGCCATCCGGAAGCGGTCGGTCCGCACCAGGACGCCCTGGTCGTCGGTTACGGCACCCCGCCGGATCACGCCTGGTCGGGCGCCCTGGACGCCCTGTGCCGGGCACTTCCCTGAAGACTCACTCCCTGAAGACTCACGACGACGCCGGCACGGACGTCTTCGTGGCCGGCGCCTCGCCGAACCGCGCGAGCGCCAGGGCCCCCGCCACCGCCACCGCGAAACCGAGGACCGCCAGCCAGGTCAACCCCTCGCGGGTACGGTCGCCCAGCCACACCACGCCCACCAGCGCGGGTCCGATGGTCTCCCCGATGACCAGCCCGGCGGTGGCCGTCGTCACCGAACCCCGTTCCAGGGCCGTGGTGAGCAGAAGGAACGCCGCGCCGCCGCCGATCAGCAGCGCGTACGTCGCCGGATTGGCCAGCAGCGTCCCCGGATCGAGGTCGGCGATCAGCCGCACCGCCACCTCGACCACCCCGAACCCGAACCCCGAGCCGAGTCCCAGCGCGAGCGCCCGCCCCCGGTCGGGCAGCCGCCCGCCGACGAGGGCCAGCAGCAGGACGGCCACGGACGTCCCCAGCGTCGCGTACTTCAACGCCAGGGACCCCGTCCGGTCGCCCTCGGCGCCGGACGCCAGCCCCAGCATCGCGAGACCGGCGCACACCACCGCCACCGCGCCCCACTCGACCCCGCTGAGCCGCACATCGAGCAGCCGCGAGGCGACCACCGCGGTGACGGCCAGGCTCGCCGCGAGGGCCGCGCCGACCGCGTAGATCGGAAGCGACCGCAGCGCGACGATCTGGAGCAGGAACCCGACCCCGTCGAGGCCCAGTCCCGCCAGATAGCGCCACTGCCGCAGCGCCCGCAGCAGCAGGACCGCCGCGCCGCCGGCTCCGCCGCCCGTCCCGCCCTCGCCCGCGGCCCGTGCGGCCATCGCCTGGAGAACCGTCGCCGTACCGAAACAGACCGAGGCACCAAGGGCGCACATCATTCCAAAGAGCACGAAGCGACTGTAGGGGACGGCGCATCGCCGGGGGCCGTCGGGAACGCACCGCACGGCATCTCTAATCTGTCCCCTTCAATCAAAAGTGATCGGCAAAGATCAACGGGGGAACGACATGGCAGACGTACGGCGCCAACTGCGCTCGGGCACGGTCGTCCTCGGCGGCATGGGACTTCTCGCGGCGACGCTCACCGCCTGTTCCTCGGAGCCCGACAAGCGCTGCGTCGACCGCGACAGCTACAACCGCGGCAAGGGCTACGAGGTCGTCGCCGACAAGTACTGCAAGTCCTCCACGAGCACGCATCACGTCGGCTGGTACTACGGCGGCGACAAGAGGAGCAACCGGGTCGAGGGCGGTTCCTTCGTCAAGCCCAGCGGCTCCGGGGGTTCCGGCGGTTCGGGCGGCGGCGTCCACCGCGGCGGCTTCGGCGGCGGCAAGGGCGGCTCCGGCGGCTGACCCGCGGTCCCGGGGGCCGGAGCACGCGCTCCGGCCCCCGGGACCGCCGCCGAGACGCCGAACCCACCCGCCCGCCGACACGGAGAACCCCGCGCCCCATGGAACGCCGCACCATCACCCCCCGCCCCGGCTGGCAGCAGACCGTCGAGCGGCAGGGGCTGATCTACCCGCTCACCCGCCACCCCGACGACTCCCTGCGCCCCTACTGGGACGAGAGCGCCTACTACGCCTTCTCGCTGCCCGAGGTGGAGGCGCTGGAGGAGGTCGTCGAGGAGCTGCACGCCATGTGCCTGACGGCCGCCGGTCACATCGTCGAGCGGGGACGCTTCACCGACCTCGGCATCGACGACCCCCGGGTCGTGGCGGCCGTCTCCGAGGCCTGGCACCGGCGCGGCGAACTCCCCTCCGTCTACGGCCGTTTCGACCTCCGCTACGACGGAACGGGCCCGGCGAAACTCCTCGAGTACAACGCCGACACACCGACCTCGCTGGTCGAGGCCGCCGGCCCGCAGTGGTTCTGGATGGAGGACCGCTTCCCCGGCGCCGACCAGTGGAACTCCCTCCACGAACGCCTCGTCGCGGCCTGGAGGAAGCAGGCCGCCCTCCTCCCGCCGGGCAGCCCGCTCCACTTCGCGCACTCCGCCGAGGACGAACTCGGCGAGGACCTGATGACGGTCGCCTATCTGAAGGAGACCGCGGAGCAGGCGGGACTCGACACGGACTGGATCTCCATGGAGGAGATCGGCTGGGACCCCCTCTCCGGCCGCTTCGTCGACAACCGGCTCGGGTTCATCCGCGCCTGCTTCAAGCTCTATCCCTGGGAGTGGCTCACCACCGACGCGTTCGCCGGTCATGTCCTGGACACCCTCGACAACGGCGGCGGCACCGGCACGACCCTGTGGATCGAGCCCGCCTGGAAGATGCTCCTCTCCAACAAGGCCGTCCTCGCCGTCCTCTGGGAGCTCTACCCGGACCACCCGAACCTCCTCCCCGCCTACCTCGACGGCCCCCGTGAGCTGGCCCGTACGAACGGCTACGTCGCCAAACCCCTGCTCGGCCGCGAGGGCGCCGGTGTGACGATCCACGAACCCGGCGCCGCCCCCGCCGTACGCGAAGAGGCCTGCTGCTACCAGGAGCTGGCACCGCTCCCGTCCTTCGACGGCAACCGTGTCGTCCTCGGCGCCTGGGTCGTCGAGGACGAGTCGGCGGGCCTCGGCATCCGGGAGTCCTCGGGCCCGGTCACGGACGAGTACGCCCGCTTCCTGCCCCACGTGATCCTCTGACCGTCGACCGGGGAGGCCCCCGCCGGGCCCAGTTCCTACGCGCCCAGTACGGCCCGCAGCTGGGCCAGACCCCAGTCCAGGTCCTCCTCGGTGATGACCAGCGGCGGGGCGATCCGGACGGTGACCCCGTGGGTGTCCTTGACGAGGACACCCCGGTCCATCAGCTTCTCCGAGATCTCCCGGCCCGTGCCGTACGCCGGGGCGATGTCGACGCCCGCCCACAGCCCGCGCCCGCGCACCGCGGTGACATGACCGGAATCCTTCAACAGACCCAGTTCACGGTGCAGATGCTCACCGAGCTCGGCGGCCCGCCGCTGGTACTCGCCCGACCTCAGCATCGCGATCACCTCCAGGGCCACCGCGCAGGCCAGCGGATTCCCGCCGAAGGTCGACCCGTGCTCCCCGGGCCGGAACACCCCCAGCACCTCGGCGCTCGACACCACCGCCGACACCGGCACCACTCCGCCGCCGAGCGCCTTCCCGAGGACGTACATGTCCGGCACCACACCCTCGTGCTCGCACGCGAACGTACGGCCGGTGCGCCCCAGCCCCGACTGGATCTCGTCCGCGACGAACAGCACATCGCGCTCCAGCGTCAGCTCCCGCACGGCCGGCAGGTAACCGGCCGGCGGCACCAGCACCCCCGCCTCGCCCTGGATCGGTTCCAGCAGCACGGCCACCGTGTTCTCCGTGACCGCCGACCGCATCGCCGTCAGGTCCCCGTACGGCACGATCTCGAATCCCGGTGTGTACGGGCCGAAGTCGGCCCGCGCCTCCGGGTCCGTCGAGAAACTGATGACCGTCGTCGTCCGCCCGTGGAAGTTGTTGCCCGCGACCACGATCTTCGCCATCTCGGCCGGGACGCCCTTGACTCGATACCCCCACTTGCGGGCCGTCTTCACCGCCGTCTCCACCGCCTCCGCCCCGGTGTTCATCGGCAGCACCATCTCCATGCCGCACAGCGAGGCCAACTCCCGGCAGAAGTCCGCGAACCGGTCGTGGTGGAACGCCCGCGACGTCAGCGTCACCCGGTCGAGCTGCGCCTTGGCCGCCTCGATCAGCCGCCGGTTGCCGTGGCCGAAGTTCAGCGCCGAGTATCCGGCCAGCATGTCGAGGAAACGGCGCCCCTCGACGTCCGTCATCCAGGCCCCGTCCGCCGTCGCCACGACGACCGGCAGCGGGTGGTAGTTGTGCGCGCTGTGCTCGTCGGCCGAGGCGATGTACGCCTCCGTCGTCTCCCTGGCATCCATGGTGGTCATGGGATCTCCGTTCTCCGGCCTCTTTCCTATCGTCGCTCGCATGGTGGACCGGGGACCCCGGTGATCCGGCGCGCCCGGTAGGCTGGCCGGCGGGGCCGTGACTGGCGCGCTGGGATGGGATCGACCATCGGGGAGCGGCACCCGCGCTGTGGCTTCCCCGGGGCGATCCCGGACCTCTGGACGGAGAAGCAGGCCGTTGTGAGGGGCCCGGACCGTCCGGGCGAGGAGTCGTGGCAACCGAGTGCCGTGCGCCTGGGCCGACCCGTGAACGCTGAAAGCAACGTCCGGAGGCCGTCATGCCAGAGCCCCTTTCCACCGAGTCCACCGCCTTCCGCAGCGCCCTCGACGTGATCCGGGCCGTGGAGCCCCGTGTCGCCGACGCCATCGGCCAGGAGATCGCCGACCAGCGCGACATGCTCAAACTGATCGCGTCCGAGAACTACGCCTCCCCGGCCACCCTGCTGGCCATGGGCAACTGGTTCAGCGACAAGTACGCCGAGGGCACCGTCGGCCGCCGCTTCTACGCCGGCTGCCGCAACGTCGACACCGTCGAGGCCCTCGCCGCCGAGCACGCCCGCGAACTGTTCGGCGCCGAGCACGCCTACGCCCAGCCGCACTCCGGCATCGACGCCAACCTCGTCGCCTTCTGGGCCGTCCTCGCCGCCCGCGTGGAGGTCCCGGCTCTTGCCAAGGCCGGCGTCCGCAACGTCAACGACCTCTCCGAGGCCGACTGGGCCGAACTGCGCCAGGCCTTCGGCAACCAGCGCATGCTCGGCATGTCCCTGGACGCCGGCGGCCACCTCACCCACGGCTTCCGCCCGAACATCTCGGGCAAGATGTTCGACCAGCGCTCCTACGGCACCGACCCCGCCACCGGTCTCATCGACTACGAGGCCCTGCGCGCCTCCGCCCGCGAGTTCAAGCCGCTGATCATCGTCGCCGGGTACTCCGCCTACCCCCGTCTGGTGAACTTCCGCGTCATGCGCGAGATCGCCGACGAGGTCGGCGCCACCCTCATGGTCGACATGGCGCACTTCGCCGGCCTGGTCGCGGGCAAGGTCCTGACCGGCGACTTCGACCCGGTCCCGCACGCCCAGATCGTCACCACCACCACGCACAAGTCGCTCCGCGGCCCGCGCGGCGGCATGGTCCTGTGCGACGAGACCCTCGCCGAGCAGGTCGACCGCGGCTGCCCGATGGTCCTCGGCGGACCGCTTCCCCACGTCATGGCCGCCAAGGCCGTCGCGCTCGCCGAGGCCCGCCGCCCCGAGTTCCGCGACTACGCCCAGGCCGTCGTCGACAACTCCCGCGCGCTCGCCGAGGGCCTGATGCGCCGCGGCGCCACACTGGTCACCGGCGGCACGGACAACCACCTCAACCTCATCGACGTGGCCTCCTCCTACGGCCTGACCGGCCGCCAGGCCGAGTCCGCCCTGCTCGACTCGGGCATCGTCACCAACCGCAACGCCATTCCCGCCGACCCGAACGGCGCCTGGTACACCTCCGGCATCCGCATCGGCACGCCCGCGCTGACCACCCGCGGGCTCGGCGCCACCGAGATGGACGAGATCGCCGGTCTGATCGACCGCGTCCTGACCGCCGCGGAGGCGGGCACCACCGCCAAGGGCGCGCCCTCCAAGGCGCAGCACGTCCTGGACGCGAAGATCTCCGACGAGATCGCCCACCGCGCGAGCGACCTGCTCACCGGCTTCCCGCTCTACCCGGAGATCGACCTCGGCTGACGCACCGCACCGGGGCCGGATCCGTCCGGCCCCGGACCGGGGGAGGACACCCCCTAGACCTCGACCAGCTCCGCGCGGACCTCGACCAGCTCCGCGCGCGGTTCCCGCAGCGGTTCGGCGTTCACCCGGCGGACCTTCGCGCGGCGGATGAACCACGTGGCCCCGGCGCCGAGGGTCAGGCCCGCCACGAGTCCGGGCAGCGCCCACGCCGCCGGGTCCGGCGCCACCCGGACACCGGACGCGCCCGACCCGGAGCCGAACAGTTTTCCCTCCTGCGTGAGCTGGCCGAACACCGAGAGCGGCGCCCGGTGCCAGCGGAAGTCGCCGCCCACCAGGTCGGGAGCCAGATCCGACCGCACCCACGGCGCGCCGTCCGCGGTGAGGAACACCTGGTCCTGGCGCTCGATGGCGACGTCACCCCCGGCACCCGTGACTCCCCAGATCACCGTGACCTCAGGAACGGGAAGGTGGCCGTCCGCCCACTCGTCGGGCGTCTTCTTCGGCCCCTCGTACCGGGGGGACAGCAGCCGCCACAGCCGTCCGAAATCCGGATCGCCGCTGTGCAGGGTGGTCGTCCGTCCCGTGTCACCGGCGACGGTCAGGACGATGTCCGGGCTGTCGCCCGAGGAGCCCTGCGCGGCGTACTCCGCGCTCTCCCGGACCGCCGACGCGACCATCGGCGTGTTCGCCGCCGGTCCGGCCAGGGCGGACGGTGCCGCCGAGACCACCGCCGCGGCGGTCGCCCCCAACGCCCCCATCACCGTGACCAGTTCACGAAGCCCGCACATGGAACCCCCAAACGGCCGACGCAGAGCCGGCCCGCACACCGTTGTGCCAATTTCTGGGTGCGCCGACGGACCCGCCGGGGTTCCCCTCGACGGCGACGTCCGAGCAGCGCTCCGCCCTGCCGAATCCGGCTACCTGGGCGGATCGGCATTGTTAAGCGCCCATGACGCCGAAAGCACCCCCTCCAGGCAGAACGTCACCTCACCGTTGCACTTCCATGACGGCGAGTGTTCGAAAGGCGCTCAGGTGAGCGAAACGGTCACCGTCTGTGCTGCCGAGCCGAGGCTCGGAGGGCACGGTTTCCCGGAGCCGCGGCTCCGGCCCGCGTGGGTCGCATCTCTTTCCGGCCAGTTCCGGAGCGGGCCCCGGCACCTGAGAGAATGGTGAACATGGCCTCTGACAGTCCTCGCGTGCTCTCCGGAATCCAGCCCACGGCAGGCTCGTTCCACCTCGGCAACTACCTCGGCGCCGTCCGTCAGTGGGTGGCGCTCCAGGAGTCCCACGACGCGTTCTACATGGTCGTCGACCTGCACGCGATCACGATTCCGCAGGACCCCGCGGACCTGCGTGCCAACACCCGGCTCGCGGCGGCGCAGCTCCTCGCCGCGGGACTCGACCCCGAGCGCTGCACGCTCTTCGTCCAGAGCCATGTCCCCGAGCACGCGCAGCTCGCCTGGGTGATGAACTGCCTCACCGGTTTCGGCGAGGCCTCCCGCATGACCCAGTTCAAGGACAAGTCCGCCAAGCAGGGCGCCGACCGCGCGAGCGTGGGCCTCTTCACGTACCCGGTCCTCCAGGTGGCGGACATCCTGCTGTACCAGGCCCACGAGGTCCCGGTCGGCGAGGACCAGCGCCAGCACATCGAGCTGACCCGCGACCTCGCGGAGCGTTTCAACGGCCGCTTCGGCGACACCTTCCGGATTCCCAAGCCGTACATCCTCAAGGAGACGGCGAAGATCTTCGATCTCCAGGACCCGTCGATCAAGATGAGCAAGTCGGCGTCGACGCCGAAGGGCCTCATCAATCTGCTCGACGACCCGAAGGTGACCGCCAAGAAGGTCAAGAGCGCGGTCACCGACACGGACACCGTCATCAGGTACGACGCGAGCGCCAAGCCGGGTGTCAGCAACCTGCTGACCATCTACTCGACGCTCACCGGCACGGGAATCGGTGAACTGGAGGAGAAGTACGCCGGCAAGGGCTACGGTGCGCTGAAAACGGACCTCGCCGAGGTCATGGTCGACTTCGTGACGCCGTTCCGGGAGCGCACCCAGCAGTATCTGGACGATCCCGAGACGCTCGACTCGATTCTGGCCAAGGGTGCCGAGAAGGCGCGCGCCGTCGCCGCCGAGACGCTCTCCCAGGCGTACGACCGGGTCGGATTCCTGCCCGCCAAGCACTGACGGCCGAGGCCACCGCGGTATGCGGGGCCGCGCCCGGCCCTCCGGCGGCGGCACGGCCCCTACCACACCACCTTCGGCAGTCAGTACGAGACGAGCGCGACACTCCTACACACGCCGATTGCGGGTCATACCGCCGTACAGTCGAAAGCCGGGGGCGGGCCGAGAGATCGTCCCCCTCCCGCGCAGCACCACCGAACAGCCCTGACCATCGACAACGACAGGAGACGACGTGGGGACCGTAACGATCGGTGTGTCGATCGCGGTCCCGGAGCCTCACGGCAGCCTGCTCCAGGAGCGGCGCGCGGGCTTCGGCGACCCCGCGGCTTGCTGCATTCCCACGCACGTCACCCTGTTGCCGCCGACCGAGGTCGAGGAATCGGCGCTGCCCGCGATCGAGACGCACCTCGTCGAGGTCGCGGCCGCCGGGCGCCCGTTCCCGATGCTGCTGTCCGGCACCGGCACCTTCCGCCCCCTGTCACCGGTCGTGTACGTCCGGGTCGCCGAGGGCGCCGAGGCCTGCACCCGGCTCCAGAAGCAGGTCCGGGACGTCTCGGGTCCCGTCGCCCGCGAGCTCCAGTTCCCGTACCACCCGCACGTCACCGTGGCCCACGGCATCGACGACGAGGCGATGGACCACGCCTTCGAGGCGCTCTCCGGGTACGAGGCCGGGTGGCCCTGCACCGGCTTCGCCCTCTACGAGCAGGGTGCCGACGGCGTGTGGCGCAAGCTCCGCGAGTTCGCCTTCGGCGGCGCCGTGGTGCCCCCGCAGGCCACCTCGCCCGAGCGGGACACCACACTTCCGGCGCTCTGACGGGCGCGGAACGTCAGAGCGGCAGCCGCCTGAAGACCGCGCGCGGCGTGTGCCGCAGCGCGGACATGACCATCCTCAGGGCCCCCGGCACCCACACCGTCTCCGAGCGGCGCCTCAGCCCCAGTTCGATCGCCGCGGCCACCGCCTCCGGGGTGGTCGACAGCGGTACCTCGGGCAGATGGGCCGTCATCCGCGTACGGACGAATCCGGGGCGTACGACCATGACGTGCGCGCCGGTGCCGTGGAGGGCATCGCCCAGGCCCTGCGCGAAGGCGTCCAGGCCCGCCTTGCTGGAGCCGTAGATGAAGTTCGAGCGGCGGGCGCGTTCGCCCGCGACCGAGGACAGCACCACCAGGGAGCCGTGCCCCTGCGTCTGCAGCGCCCGCGCGCACACCAGACCCGAGGACACCGCGCCCGTGTAGTTGGTCTGCGCGACCCGGACCGCCGCGACCGGCTCCTTCTCGTCCAGGGCCTGGTCGCCGAGCACCCCGAAGGCCATCAGCACCACGTCGATGTCGCCCTCGGCGAAGACCTTGCCGAGCACGGCCTCGTGGGACTCGGGATCGAGGGCGTCGAAGGCGAGGGTACGGACGTCCGCGCCGAGCCGGCGCAGCCGCTCGGCGGCCGCTTCCAGAGCGGGGGCCGGCCGTCCGGCGAGCCACACCGTGCGGGTCCGCCGGGTGATCAGCCGGCGCGCCGTGGCCAGCGCGATCTCGGACGTGCCGCCGAGGACCAGCAGGGACTGGGGGATACCGAAGGCGTCCTTCATGACAGCGAGCTCCTAGAGACGGGGAACCGGAGGGGCGGGCGGGAACGGGCGCGCTGCGGGCCGGGAACGGCGCCGGGGCCCTCTACAGGCCGAGCCGGCGGGACAGGTCCGAGGTGAAGACCCCCCGCGGGTCCAGCTCCTGGCGCAGCGACCGGAACGCGCCGAGCCGCGGATACATGACGTCCAGCAGCTCGGGCCGCAGCCGCGCGTCCTTGGCGAGGTACACGCGCCCTCCGGCCTGCGCCACCTCCTCGTCCAGTTCGTCGAGGAAGGCGCCGAGGCCCGGCAGGCCCGCCGGGATGTCCAGGGCCAGGGTCCAGCCGGGCACGGGGAAGGACAGCCAGCCAGGATCGCCCTCTCCGAAGCGCTTGAGGACGGCGAGGAAGGACGGGCAGCGGCGTTCGGAGATCCGCCGCACGATCCGCCGCAGGGTCTCCTCCCGGCCGTGTCCGACGACGAACTGGTACTGGACGAAGCCGCCGCGCCCGTAGACCCGGTTCCAGTGCGGCACCCCGTCCAGGGGATGGAAGAAGGCCGGGATCGGCTGGAGTTCACCGGTCCGCAGGCGGGGCGCCCTGCGGTACCAGAGTTCGTTGAAGAGGCCGACCGTCGTCCGTCCGAGGAGCCCTTCGGGCACGAAGACGGGGGCGGCCGGGAGGCGCGACGGGCGGAACGCCAGCGGGTGTCTGCGGGCCCGCGGGGGGAGCGCGTCCAGCGGCGCGTGCTCGCCGCGGGTCAGGACCGAGCGCCCCGTCCCGGCCCCGCGCGCGAGGAGGTCGATCCAGGCCACCGAGTAGCGGTACCGGTGGTCGGTGGCGGTGAGGCGGGCCATCAGGTCGTCCAGGTCCGCCGCGCGTTCGGTGTCGACGGACATCAGGGCGGTCTCCACCGGCTGGAGGCGGACGGTCGCCGTCAGGATCACGCCGGTCAGGCCCATGCCGCCCGCCGTGGCGTCGAACAGCGGGGTGCCGGGTCCGACCGTCCGGATCTCGCCGTCCGCCGTCAGCAGCTCGAAGGACAGGACGTGACGGGCGAAGGAGCCCGACACGTGGTGGTTCTTGCCGTGGATGTCCGCGCCGATCGCGCCGCCCACGGTCACATAGCGGGTCCCCGGCGTCACCGGCACGAACCAGCCGAGGGGGAGCAGGACCTCCATGAGCCGGTGCAGGGACACCCCCGCGTCGCACCGGACCGTGCCGCCGCCCGCGTCGATGGCGTGGATCCGGTCCAGGCCCGTCATGTCGAGCACCGCCCCGCCCGCGTTCTGCGCGGCGTCGCCGTAGGCCCGTCCGAGCCCCCGGGCGATCCCTCCCCGGACCCCGCACTCCCTCACGGCGGCCGCCGCCTCCCCGTAGGTGCGCGGACGGACCAGACGGGCGGTGGTCGGGGCGGTGCGGCCCCAACCCGTGACGGAGACGGAGTCGGCAGGCATGACCGTGACCGTAGCGCCGCCGAGGGTGCACAACGGGGCAATCTATCCAGCGCTCCCGGCTCCTCACCGAAATGGGTGATTAATGGGATGTCGTCCAAGATTGCCGTAGTTCTGCGACCACTCCCTAGAAGAGTGGGATCGCATGGACGACCTTGACGACCGCGACGAGATGGATCGGCGGCCTGACGGCACGGACCGTCCACCGGACGACATCGACCGTCCGCCTGACGGCATGGACCGCCGGGTGCTGTCCGTACTCCACGCGTACGGCGGGTACCCGCGGGTCGCGGCCGTCGCACGCGCCCTGTCCTGGAGCGGGGAGCACGGCGCCCTGTGGCTCGCGGCGGGGCTCGCCGGGGCGGCCGCCGACCGTGGGCGGCGCGGCGCGTGGCTGCGCGCGACGGCGCTCACCGCCGGCGCGCACCTCGCGAGCATGGGGGTGAAACGGATCGTGCGCCGCCCGCGTCCCACGCACGTGGCACCCCTGGTGAGAACGGCGGGACGGCACTCCTTCCCCAGCTCGCACGCGGCCTCCGCCACCGCCGCGGCGGTCGCGTACGGCGCGCTCGGCGCGTACGCCGTCCCGCCGCTCGCCGCCGCGATGTGCCTCTCGCGCCTCGTCGTCGGCGTCCACTACCCCACGGACGTCGCCGCCGGCGCGGCCCTGGGCGCCGCGGCGGCCGGACTGGGCGCCCGCTGGATCGGGGCGGGCCATGGCTGAGCGTACGGCGCTTCTGGAGCGCGCCCCGGCCCTCGCCCCGCCGCCGCGGAGCCTGACCGGGCTGCTGCGGGGGCTCGTCAGGACCGCGCGTCCCCGCCAGTGGGTGAAGAACGTGCTCGTCGTGGCCGCCCCGGCCGCCGCCGGCCGGCTCTTCTCGCTGCACGCCCTCAGCCAACTCGCGCTGGTCTTCCTCCTGTTCACGGCCTGTGCCGCCGCCGTGTATCTGATCAACGACGCCCGGGACGCCGTCGCCGACCGCGCCCACCCGGTGAAGCGCCACCGCCCGGTCGCCGCGGGCCAGGTCCCCGTCCCGGCCGCGTACGCCGTCGGCGGCGTCCTCGGGGTCCTCGCGCCCGCGACCGCCGCCTGGTTCTGCTCGCCGGCCGTCTGCGCGCTGCTGACCGCGTACATCGGCATGCAGCTCGCGTACTGCGTGAGCCTGAAGCACGTGCTCGTCGTCGACCTCGTCGTCGTCACGACCGGGTTCCTGATGCGGGCCATGATCGGCGGCCTGGCCCTCGGCATCCCGCTCTCGCGCTGGTTCCTGATCACCACCGGCTTCGGGGCGCTGTTCATGGTCTCGGCGAAGCGCTACTCCGAGGCCGTGCAGATGGCGGGCACGGCGGGCGCCACGCGCGCGCTGCTCACCGAGTACACGACCGGCTACCTGCGGTTCGTGTGGCAGCTCGCCGCCGGGGTCTCCGTCCTCGGCTACTGCCTGTGGGCCCTGGAGGAGGGCGGAGTGCCGAGCACCGGTCTGCTGCCGTGGCGTCAGCTGTCCGTGGTCGCCTTCATCCTGGCCGTCCTGCGCTACGCGGTCTTCGCCGACCGGGGCACGGCGGGCGAGCCGGAGGACGTGGTCCTGAGCGACCGTCCGCTCGCCCTCATCGGCCTGGTCTGGCTGGCCATGTACGGACTCGCCGTGGCGAACTGGTGAGCGTCACCGAGGACCGGCCCGGTCCCGGTCTCCTCGCCGGGCGCGGGCCGGACACCGGGGCGCCGGATGCCCCGGGGCCCGCGGTCACGGAACCGGCGGCGGCACCCGGACAGGCCCGTCCCCGGAAGCGTCTCCTGCGCGAGCTTTTCGGGTTCGCCGCGGTCGGCGTCCTCGCCTACGCCGCCGACCTCGGCCTCTTCGTCTGGCTCCGCGGCCCGGCGGGTCTGGACCCCCTGACGGCCAAGTCGCTGTCCTTCGTCGCGGGCTGCTCGGTGGCGTACGCCGGGAACGCGCTCGGCACCTACCGGCACACGGCGGTCCGGGGCCCGCGCCCCTGCCTGATCTTCCTCGCGGTGAACATCGCGGGCGCGCTGGTGCAGTTGCTGTCCATCGCCGTCAGTCACTACGGGCTCGGGTTCACCTCACCGCGCGCGGACACCGTCTCGGGCGCGGGAGTCGGGATGGCGCTCGCCACTGTCCTGCGATTCTGGGGTACCCGGTCACTGGTTTTCCGAGGCGAGGGCAGAGTCGGATCATGGACTGGCTGAAAAAGATTCCCGGCGTGGGGCCTTGGGTCGTACGCCTGATGGCCACGCACGCGTGGCGGTCGTACGAGCGACTGGACCGCGTCAAGTGGACGCGGCTCGCCGCGGCGATGACCTTCATCAGCTTCGTGGCGCTGTTCCCGCTGCTGACGGTGGCCGCGGCGATCGGGGCCGCCACGCTGAGCACACAGCAGCAGAAGGACCTCCAGGACAAGCTCGCCGAGCAGGTGCCGGGCATCTCCGACCAGCTCGACATCAACGGCCTCGTCCAGAACGCCGGCACCATCGGGCTCGTCGCGGGCGCCCTGCTGCTGGTCACCGGCATCGGCTGGGTCGGCTCGATGCGGGAGTGCCTGCGCGCGGTCTGGGAGCTTCCCGACAGCGAGGAGAACCCCTTCCTGCGCAAGCTCAAGGACGGCGGAGTCCTCGTCGGCCTCGGCGGCGCCGTGCTCCTCACCATCGCGGTCTCCACCCTCGCGTCCACGGCGATGGGCTGGTCGGCGCGGCACCTGGGCGTCGACGAGAACGGCTGGGGGAGCACCCTCCTCCAAGGCAGCGCCTTCGCGGTGGCCGTGCTCGCCGACTTCCTCGTCCTGCTGTACGTCCTCACGCTGTTGCCCGGTGTCGAGCCGCCGCGCCGCCGGCTGATCGTCGCCGCGCTGATCGGCGCCGTCGGGTTCGAGCTGCTCAAGCTGCTGCTCAGCGGCTACATGCGAGGGGTAGCGTCCAAGAGCATGTACGGCGCCTTCGGGGTGCCGATCGCGCTGCTCCTGTGGATCAACTTCACCTCGAAACTGCTCCTGTACTCCTCCGCCTGGACGGCGACACCGAGCGAGGAGCGGGACCGGGAAGCGGCGGACGACGACGCACCGGCGGGCCCGGACGGGGTGGCCGGTAGTCCCGCGGGCCGGCCGGTCCCGGGGGAACCGGCCGGACCGCGGGACCGGAGGGACCCCGAGGCTCCGAAGAGCGCGGAGGAGGCCCCCGAGACCCGCGCGGTCAGCGGCGGCGGCGCATCAGGTCCGGCAGCGGCCAGCGGCGGTTGACCAGGAAGACGCCCGCCGCGAGCAGGGCGACGAAGCCGCCCGTCAGGCCGAGCGCGACGCCGATGCCGGTCGAACCGCCCTTCGCCGCGGTGGAGGCCGCCACCGGCTTCGTGGAGGCATGTGCGGAGCCCGTGCCCGGGCTCGCCCCGCCCGACGCGTTGGCGCCCGGCTGAGCGGTGGTGTCGACGCCCTTGGGCGCGACCAGCTCGCCCACCGGCTCGACCTTGCCCACGGACTGGAATCCCCAGTCGAGGAGCTGCGCGGCCTCCTTGTAGACCTCGTTGTGCTCCTTCTTCTCCGGGTTCATGACCGTGACGAGCAGCACCTTGCCGCCGCGCTCGGCGACGCCCGTGAAGGTGGCGCCCGCGTTGGTGGTGTTGCCGTTCTTCACCCCCGCGATGCCCTGGTACGGGGTGATGTCGCTGTCACCGGACAGCAGCCGGTTGGTGTTGCGGATCTCGGAGGACGCGCGGGCGGACGTGCCCTTCTTGTTCCCGGCCGTCGTGCCGGGGAAGGTGGCCCGCACCGTCGAGCAGTACTCCCGGAAATCCTTCTTCTGAAGCCCCGAACGGGCGAACAGCGTCAGGTCGTAGGCCGACGACACCTGGCCCCCGGCGTCGTAACCGTCCGGGCTCACCACGTTCGTGTCGAGGGCCTGGAGGTCGTCCGCGTGCGCCTGCATGTCCTTGACCGTCTCGCGGACGCCGCCGTTCATCGAGGACAGCACGTGCACGGCGTCGTTGCCGGACTTCAGGAAGACACCGAGCCACAGGTCGTGGACGGTGTACGTCTCGTTCTCCTTTATGCCCACCACGCTGGAGCCCGCTCCGATGCCCGCCAGGTCGGAGGGGGCCACCTTGTACGAGGTGGTCCGCGGGAACTTGGGCAGCACCGTGTCGGCGAACAGCATCTTCAGGGTGCTCGCCGGGGGCAGCCGCCAGTGCGCGTTGTGCGCGGCCAGGACGTCGCCGGACTCGGCGTCGGCGACGATCCAGGAACGCGCGGTGATGTCCGCGGGCAGGACGGGAGCGCCGCCGCCGAGGTTCACCTGGTTGCCGGGCCGGCCGAGCCGCTCGCCGCCCAGGCTCGACATGTTCGCCGGGGGTGTGGCCGAGGGCGTGGCCGAGGGGGACGCCGAGGGGGACGCCGAGGGGCTCGCCGTGGGGCTTGCGTCGGTGGTGACGGCGAACACGGGCGTAGTGAAGGAAAGGGTCAACAGCGTGGCGGAAGTGATCAAAAAGGATCGCTGAATGGTCTTTTTCGAGGCGGGCACGATCGAGAAAGTACAGGGGTTGTGGCGGGAATTCCCGTCACCGTTCAGGGGAGCCCCTTCGCCCTCTCCACCCCGGCGCCGGATCACGGTGGGCGACGGCGATACTGAACGCATGAAGCTCAGCCGCCCCGTGTCCTGGTTCCTGCTCGCCTTCGGGGTGTGGAGTTGGGTCATTTGGGTCACTTTCGCTAAGAATCTCTGGGAAGACGCCAGTGGGCTCGCGTTCGACGACGCGGGTGATCCGACGGCGTACTTCTGGGTGCACCTGACGCTCACCGTCGTGTCGTTTGTCCTTGGGACGGTCGTCGGGGTCATCGGGTTGCGCGGCGTACGCGCTTTGCGCCAGACGTCATAACGGGGGATACGACGTCATGGTCATCTTGTTCGTGTTGGTGGGTCTGATCGTGCTGGCCGTGCTCGGCGGGCTGCACTGGTACGCCTGGCGCCGGCTGGTGCGGGACACCACGAGCGGCCCCGGACCGGTCCGCCGGCTGGGCACGGCCCTCTTCGTCGCCGGGCCGCTGCTGATGGTCGGTGCCATCGTGAGCGAGCGGGCGGGCGCTCCCTTCCCGCTCCAGCAGACACTGTCCTGGCCCGGCTTCCTGTGGATGCCGCTGGGCCTCTACCTCGTACTGGCGCTGCTGGCCGGGGAGTTCGTACGGCCGGTCCTGCGACGGGCCCTGGAGCGCCGGGCCGCCCGACGCGCGGAGAGCGGCGGGGCCGCGTCCCCCGCCGCGGCCGAGCCCGTGGCGTCGACGGAGCCGGCCGAATCGGTGGCGTCGAAGACACGGACCGAATCGACGGGGCCCGCGGAACCGGCTGAATCGGTGGGATCCACGGAACCGGCCGGATCGACGGGGCCCGCGGAACCGGCGGCATCAGTAGGACCCGTGGAACCGGCTGGATCAGTAGGACCCGCGGAACCGGCTGATTCAGCGGGACCCGTGGAACCGGCTGGATCAGTAGGACCCGCGGAACCGGCTGATTCAGCGGGACCCGTGGAACCGGCGGGAGCCGTCCGGTCGCCGTCGCGGCGCCTGTTCGTCTCGCGGGTCGTGGGCGGCACGGCCGCGGCCGTCGCCGTGGGGACCGTGGGGTACGGGACCTACGGCGTGCTGCGCGGGCCCAGGGTGAAGCGGGTCACCGTACCGCTCGCCAAACTGCCCCGGTCCGCCCACGGATTCCGGATCGCCGTCGTGAGCGACATCCACCTCGGACCGGTGCTCGGACGCGGATTCGCCCAGCGGGTCGTCGACACGATCAACTCCACCCAGCCCGATCTGATCGCCGTCGTCGGTGACCTGGTCGACGGCAGCGTGAAGAACCTCGGCCCCGCCGCCGCACCCCTCGCCCGGCTGCGCGCCCGGCACGGCTCCTACTTCGTCACCGGGAACCACGAGTACTTCTCCGGAGCCGAGCAGTGGATCCGGGAGGTGCGGGAGCTGGGGATCCATCCCCTGGAGAACGCGCGGACCGAACTGGCCGGATTCGACCTCGCCGGCGTGAACGATCTCCAGGGCGAGAGCGAGGGGCAGGGACCCGACTTCGGCAAGGCGCTCGGAGACCGCGACACGACCCGAGCCTGTGTGCTGCTCGCACATCAGCCGGTGCAGATCCATGATGCGGTGCGCCACGGGGTCGACCTCCAGTTGTCCGGACACACCCACGGCGGACAGCTGTGGCCGGGCAACCTCATCGCGGCCGCCGCCAATCCGACGGTCGCCGGCCTGGAGCGCTACGGCGACACGCAGCTCTACGTCTCCCGGGGCGCGGGAGCCTGGGGGCCGCCGACCCGTGTCGGCGCGCCCTCCGACATCACGGTCGTCGAGCTGGCCTCGCGCGAAGCCTGAGAATCGGCTGTGAAGAGAGACGGAAAAGATCATTTTCGTCGGTCCTGGGCACTCTTCCCGATTCGCTTCCACGGCCCAAACTCCTGTGATTAGGTGATCCGCGCCACTAAGGGAGTGGCGTGCGGGGCGCCTGGGGAGGGCACCGATGCGATCGGTTCGCTTATGGATACCGGCGGCGCTGCTCGTTGTGGCGGGCGCCGGTGTGGCCGGCTGGCAGCTCATGCCGGCGAAGGGGAACGACAACCGCACCATCACGGTGGGCACCACGGACGCCGTCACCTCACTCGACCCGGCCGGCGCCTACGACGCCGGGTCCTGGGCCCTGTTCAGCAATGTCTTCCAGTCGCTGCTCACCTTCGAGCCCGGCGGCGCCAAGCCGGTCCCGGACGCCGCCAAGAGCTGCGCGTTCACCGACACGAGGCTGCGCACCTATCGCTGCACCCTCCGTGACGACCTCACGTTCCCGAGCGGGCGCACGATGACCGCGGCGGACGTGAAGTTCTCCTTCGACCGCGTCAAGCGCATCAACGAGGAGGTCGGGCCCGCCTCTCTCCTCTCCAACCTGGCCGGCGTGGACGCGAGCGGCCGGACCGTCACCTTCCATCTGTCCTCGCCCGACGCGACCTTCCCGTTCAAGCTGGCCACCGGCGCCGGTTCGATCGTCGACAGCACCCGCTATCCCCGGCGCAGCCTGCGCACCGGCACCGGTGCCGACGGAACGGGGCCCTACGTCCTGAAGGCGTACACGCAGGGCGCGAAGGCCGTCCTCGCCCCCAACCCCGCCTACAAGGGGGGCGTCGACGACCTCGGCAAGCCCGTCGTGCTGCGCTACTACGCCAACTCGGGGGCGCTCCAGGTGGCCTGGAAGGCGAAGGAGCTCGACGTCGTGGCCCGTCAGCTCCCGCCCGCCGTGCTCGCCGCGCTCTCGCCGAGCGACCCCGCGCAACGCGTCATGGAGGCCGACAGCGCCGAGACCCGCAACCTCGTCCTCGACGTGCGCGAAGGGTCGCCGCTGCACGACCGGCGGGTCCGCCAGGCCCTCGCCTCGCTGGTCGACCGCGAGACGCTGGTCGACCGGACGTACCGGGGGACCACCGACCCGCTGTACGGGCTGATCCCCGCGGGGATCACGGGGCACGCGACCTCGTTCTTCGACAGCTATCCGAAGCCCGATCCCAAGAAGGCGCGGGCCCTGCTGACCGAGGCCGGGGTCTCGTTGCCCGTGCGCTTCACCTACGGGTTCGCCGAGGGGCGGGGTGCCGCGGGCGAGGAGGCGGCCGAGCTCAAGCGGCAGCTGGAGGCGGACGGGCTCTTCAAGGTGACGACCGAGGGGTTCGAGTGGACCGAGTTCCAGAAGAAGTACGCGGAGGGCGGGTTCGACGCCTGGGCGGTCGGCTGGGTCGCCGACTATCCCGACGCGGACACCTTCGGCGCGCCGCTGGTCGGTACCGGCAACAGCATGAAGAACGGCTACACCGACAAGGACGTCGACCGTCTGATCAAGGAGACCCAGCAGGACGCCGACCGAAGCCGTACGGCGGACGCGTTCCGGCGGCTCCAGGCGCAGGTCGCCCAGGACGTCCCGCTGATCCCGCTGTGGCAGCGCAGGGACTACGTCATCAGCACCGAGGACGTCAGCGGCGGCGAGTACCTGTCCGACGGGACCGGCGTCTTCCGCCTGTGGCAGCTGAGCTGGCTGTGACGAGCGGCCCCGGTGTCCGGGGCCCTCGGCTCCACGTGCGCGGGCGGCGGTCGACGGCCCCGGCCGTGACCGCCGCCCCGCCGCGCGGAGTCGGTCCTGTCACGGGTGCGGAGTGGATCCGTACGCCGTCAGGAAGCGGTCGCGGAACGAGCTCATCTTCCACACCGGGGCGTCGTGCTCGGGCCGGAGGCCGTCCGTCCAGCCCCAGTCGGCGATCCTGTCGAGCACCTTCGGGTCCTTCGCGACGATCGAGACGGGCACGTCGCGGCTGGCATGGTCGCCGCTGACCCGGGCGATCGGCTGATGGTCCCCGAGGAAGATCAGCACGGTGTTCTTGTTGCCGTGCTCCGCCAGCCAGTCGATCAGGCTCGTCACCGAGTACGAGATCGACTTGCCGTACTCCACCTTCGACTTCTGCGAGCTGGTGATGATGTCGCCGGGCTTCTTGCCGGCCTTCTGGATGGCGTCGTAGACCGAGCCGTCGCCGACCTGGTCCTGGGGGACCGTCTTGGGGATGGGCGCCCAGGGCTGGTGGCTGGAGGTCAGGATGATCGTCGACATCAGCGGCTTGTCGTGCTTCTTGCTGTGCACCAGGCGCTCGTACGCGGTCAGGGCGTACTGGTCGGGCATGGTCGACCAGCTGAACTTCGGCCCCTTGTAGCCGAGGTGGTGGGCGTCGTAGAGCTTGTCGATGCCGTAGAACTTCTGCTCGGGCCAGCCCTTCTGGATGCCCGGCATGACGCCCACGGTGTCGTAGTCGCCGGTCTTCTTGAAGGCGCTGATCAGGCTGAGGTGGTCGCCGGCGGTCACGGTGCGGTAGCGCTGCTGGTTGTTGATCCACAGACCCGACAGGAACGTCGAGTGGCCGAGCCAGCTGCTGCCGCCGTACGTCGCCGAGGTGAGCCAGCCGCTCTTCGCCGCGAAACCGGCCTGGGTCAGCTTCTTGTTCTCCGCGGTCAGTGTCGCGTCGACGTCCGGTGCGATGACCGGGTCCTCGATGGCGCTGCGGCCGTAGCTCTCGATGAACGTGACGATCATGTCCTTGCCGCGCAGATCGGTGAGCATCTCGTCGGGCGGCGTGTTCGCGAAGTTGTCCTTCTTGGCGATCCTGGCGAACTCGGCTTCGTCCCGCAGGGTGTTCCGCACCCGCGCCGCCCGGTCCTGGACGACCAGCGCCGCGTGCTCGGAGGCGATGGGCACCCCGGTGTACTGCACGCCGAGCGCCGCGCAGGTGACCCAGGCCATGGCCAGGACCAGGGTCGTGCGGGTCGCCGTCTCGGTGTTCCTGGCCACCAGGTTGCCCAGCCGGACGACCGACAGCGTCATGAGCACCAGGACGGCGATCACGAGGGCCACGGCCAGCGCCGCGATGCCGAGCGCGCCGCCGTGACCGAACGTGTCCTGGAGGTAGGCCTGCGCGTCGCCGAACAGCGACCAGTCGAGGACGACGTTGAAGCCGCGTCCGAGGTATTCGTTGAAGCCGATGTCGAGGATGTTCAGGACGGTCAGCACGCCCAGGGCCAGACCGGCGGCCACCGACAGCGCGATCCGCGGCCGGCGGGGCAGGACGATCAGCAGCGCGGCACCGAAGATCGCCTCCACCGGGAGCCGCAGGAATTCCGCCGGACGGAAACTGCCCGCCTGGCTCGGCATGAGCAGCGCGAACAGGACGAGCGCGGCGGCGACGAGGGTGGTCGTCCAGGCGAGGGCGCGGGCGGTGACGGGATGCCGGTCCCGCCAGCCGCGCCACCGGCCGCGCACGGGCGGCTCGTCTCCCGGAGGCTCCTCCCCGCCACTGCCCCCGTCCCCGTTGTCGACGGCGACGTCGGGCACTTCCTCGGGCACTTCCTCGGGCGAGACCGAGGATGACGGCGAGGCCGCGTCCGAGGCTTCGTCCGAGGCGGCGTCCGCGTCCCCGCCGATCTCACCGGGTGCTTCGGTCCCGGTCTCGGTCGCGGCCCGGACTTCGTTCCCGGCCGCGGCTGCGGACGTTTCGCTGTCGGTGCCCGCGGAGTCCGCCCCTTCGCCGGGGACGGCCTCCGCCGGCTTCTCCTGCGGGTCCTCGGAGCCGATCGAGGTGGCCCCCTCGGTCACGGCTGCCTCGGGGGCCGCCCCTGCCGCTGCCTCTCCCTCACCCGAGGCGGCGGCGTCCTCAACCGTGTCTGTGTCCGTGTCCGCGAGCGGCTCCGGTGTCGGCTCCGGTGTCGGCTCTTCGCGCGGAGGCGCCGCGTCCGTGTTCGGCAGCTGTCGAGAGCTCGTGTTGAACGACAACCCGGCGGTCCTTCCGTGCGATGCGCGGTGGTGGCTCGGCGGGTCGATCGAAGCGACCGACGCGCCCTCGTCGTGGTGTACGGGGCCGCGGCGGCCCGTGTTCAACCGCCTCGGTCAGCTTCTGCCCAAGTCTGTTTCCGCAGGTCACGCCGGTGCGCGAGGGGGTTCCCGGCCGGCACGGCAGGCTCTGGGGCGACACCGGCCCCGCCTGGCCACCCCCACCCCGCCCGCGCCGCCGGTCCCACCGCGTCGGCGTCGTACCCGCATCCCCGCCGCCGGCCCCGCCGGCCCCGCCGTGGAGGCGCCCGCTTCCTCAGCGCACCGGCAGTGTCACCGTCACCGCGAGACCCTCGCCGGGAGCCGTCCGTACTGTGACGCTCCCCCCGTGCGCCCTCACGACGCCCTCCACGATCGCCATGCCGAGCCCGCTGCCCGCACCGCGGCCGGCCCGGAAGAAGCGGTCGAAGACGCGCGCCGCGTCCTCCTCCGCGAGCCCGGGCCCCTTGTCCGCGACACACAGCCGCAGCACGCCGTCCGAGCGCTCCAGGCCGAGCCGCACGGGTACGTCGCCGGGCGTGTGGGTGCGTACGTTGCCCACGAGATTGCCCAGCACCTGCCGCAGCCCCGACTCGTCGGCCCGCACGAGGAGCGTGCCGTCGGCGTCCACGGTCACCGGTCGGCCGGGCTGCTGGGCGCGCAGATCCGCGGCCGCGTCCCGCACGAGCCGGCTCAGGTCGACGTTCTTGAAGCGCAGTTCGGGCCGCTGGTCGAGGCGGGCCAGGGTGAGCAGCTCGTCGACCAGCCGGCCCATGCGGTCGGCCTCCGCGTTCATCCGGTCCCAGGCCCGTCTGCGCTCGGCGGGATCGGTCAGCATCCCCTTCTCGTAGAGCTGGAGGTAGCCGCGGATCGCCGCCAGCGGGGTGCGCAGCTCGTGCGAGGCGTCCCCGACGAACCGGCGGAGCTGGGCGGCGCTGTCCTCGCGTGTCCGGTAGGCCGACTCGACCTGGTGCAGCATGGAGTTGAGCGCGAGCCGGAGCTGTTCGACCTCCTGGGTCGGATGATGGCTGGAGGGGACGCGCCGGGTCAGATCGCCCTCGGCGATGGCGGACGAGGTCTCCACCATGGCCTCCAGCGGCAGCATCCGGCGGCGCACGCTGAACATCGTCAGACACGCGAGGAGCGCCAGCAGCAGGGTTCCCACGGTCAGATCGAGCTTGAGCGCCTTGGCGATGCCCTTGTGCAGTCCGTCGGTCGAGCTGGCGAACAGGACATAGGTCCCGTCGGCGAGCCGCCCCGCGGTCGCCCGGTAGTCGGCGCCGTGCACGGTGATGTCACGCGGGTCGGCGGAGCGGGCGAGGCCGCCGGGGTCGCCCACGGCTGCGGCGAACGCGCGCTGGGTGTCGGTGGGTTCGTAGCCGGCCACCTCGACGGCACGGCCGCTCCGGTCGACGGCCGCGAAGATCGATTCCGGCTTCGACGACTCGTCCGCGGCGGGTCCGATCCGCTCGTGCACGAACGCGAGGGCGCTCAGCGAGTCGATCTGGCGCATGGTGAGCTGCGAGACGCCCAGTGAGTCCCGGGTCTTGAGCAGCTGGGCGTCCACCTGGTCGAGCAGATAGTGCCGCATGCCCATCAGGCTCACGGCGGTCGCCACCACGATGCCCAGCGCCAGCAGCCCCACGTTCGCGATCGTCAGCTGGCCGCGCAGCGAATGGATGCCGTGCCGGTGGCGGTGGGGGCGGCAGCCGGGCCGGGCGGGCAGGTTCACGCGAGCCCGTATCCGACGCCCCGGCGGGTCTGGATCACCGGCGGGCCCAGCGGTTCGAGCTTGCGCCGCAGGTAACTGATGTACGTCTCGACGACCGTCGATTCGGCCGGGTGCTCGTACTGCCATACATGGCGCAGGAGTTGCTCCTTGGGCACGATCCGGCCGCCGTTGCGGACGAGGAAGCGCAGCAGCGCGTACTCGGTGGGGGTGAGCTCGACCGTGGTGCCCGCGCGGTGGACGCGGTACGTCGTCTCGTCCAGCTCCAGGTCGCCGTAGCGCAGGGGCGGGCGCTGCGGCAGGACGTCGTCGGAGCGGGTGCGGCGCAGGACGGCGGTGATGCGGGCGACGACCTCGTCGATGTTGAACGGCTTGGTGATGTAGTCGTCGCCGAAGCCGAGCGCGCCGACGATCTCGGCGGGCGCGTCCCGCGCGGTGAGGAAGACGACGGCCAGGTCCGGCTGCCGCAGGCGCAGTTCACGGCCGAGCGCCCGGCCGTCGCCGTCCGGGAGCATCACGTCGAGCAGGGCCGCGTCGGGGCGGGTGCGCTCGGCGAGGGCGAGCGCCTCGCGGACGGTTCCCGCCGCCATCACCTCGAAGCGGTGGTAGCGCAGCGCGATGGTGAGGACGTCCGCGATGCTCGGCTCGTCCTCGACGACGAGGACGGTGGCTCCGTCGTGAGCGGTCATGTCCCCAGTATCGGCAGGGTCGTTGGCGGCGGGGGCCGTTCGCGCCTTGGAGTTGCTTGAGAGTCATGGGCGGGTCGTGTCCACCCGCGCGGGTGACCGCGAATCCTGGTGCCAGGACCTGGGGGACCGACCGACTAAGGAGCGTTGAAGTGGCGGCATTGGCACGGTGGTGCTATCGGCACCGGCTGGTGGTCCTGTTGCTGTGGGTGGGTGCGCTGTTCGGTCTCGGCTTCGCGGCGACCACCGCGGGCACGGACTACGCGAACGTGTTCTCCCTTCCGAACACGGACTCCAAGCGTGCGTACGACCAGATGGAGAAGGCCTTCCCGGACAGCGCGGGGGACACCGACACGGTGGTGTGGAAGGTCGCGGACGGCACGGTCCGGGATGCCTCGGTGCGTTCGCGGATCCAGCCCGTGCTGGACGAGATCGCCGGCATGAAGGGTGTGGGCCAGGTCGCGGGTCCCTACCAGGGTGAGCGGGGCGCCGCGCAGATCAGCCGGGACGGCACGATCGCGTACGCCCAGATCACCTTCGCCGAACAGGCGAACGCCGTACCCAAGGAGCTGGTGCAGGACGTCGTCGACATCGCGCAGGACGCCGAACGGGCCGGACTCCAGGTGGAGTTGGGCGGACAGGCGATCCAGCGGGTCCAGGAGCCGCCCACCGGGCTCGCCGAGATGGTCGGCATCCTGGCCGCGGCCCTCGTGCTCTTCCTCGCCTTCGGTTCCCTCTTCGCCATGCTGCTGCCGATCGGCATCGCGGTCTTCGGGGTCGGTACGGGGCTGTTCTCCACGCAGTTGCTCAGCCACACCACGGACATCCCGGACCTGGCCCCGCTGCTGGCCACCCTGATCGGCCTGGGCGTCGGCATCGACTACGCGCTGTTCATCGTCACCCGGCACCGGCGCGGGCTCCTGCGGGGCCTGGAGTCCGAGGAGTCGGCGGTCGTCGCCCTCAACACCTCGGGCCGGGCGGTGCTGTTCGCGGGCGGCACGGTGTGCATCGCGCTCGCGGGC
Organism: Streptomyces sp. NBC_00659; assembly: GCF_036226925.1. Lineage (NCBI taxonomy): Bacteria > Bacillati > Actinomycetota > Actinomycetes > Kitasatosporales > Streptomycetaceae > Streptomyces > Streptomyces sp. NBC_00659. The sequence continues at coordinate 5,889,761 of NZ_CP109031.1, forward strand.
ATGCTGGTGACGAACCTCCGCTTCCTGGACGGCGTGGTCATCGGCACCTCCCTGACCGTCGTGTTCAGCGTGCTCGCCGCCACCACGCTGCTGCCTGCCCTCCTCGGCATCCTCGGCACCCGGGTGCTCAGCCGCCGCCAGCGGCGCAAACTGGCGGAGCGGGGCCCGGAGCCGGAGCGGGCCAGCGGGGCCGCGGCCCGCTGGTCGATGAGCGTGCAGCGCCGCCCCCGTACGATCGCGGTCCTCGCGCTGGCCGTGATGGCGGTCCTCGCCCTCCCCGTCCTGTCGCTGCACCTCGGCGCCACCGACCAGGGCAACGACGACAGCACGACGACGACCAGGCAGGCCTACGACCTGCTCGCCGAGGGCTTCGGACCCGGCTTCAACGGCCCCTTGCAGGTGGTCGTGACCGGCGGTGACACCGACGCCCTGGCGAAGAGCATCGGCGGCACGCCCGGGGTGGCCGCGGTCGCCGCGCTGCCGCCCGCCAACGGCGTGACGGTGATCCAGGTGGTGCCGACGACCTCACCGCAGTCGGTGAAGACCGACGACCTCATCGACACCCTGCGGGACCGGGTGATCCCGGACGCCGGGGCGAGCGCCCACGTCGGCGGCGTGACCGCCGTGTCGAAGGACTTCGCCACGATCACCGGCGACCGGCTGCCCTGGTTCGTCGCCACGATCATCGGCCTCGGCTTCCTGCTCCTGCTGATCGCCTTCCGCTCCCTGGTGGTCCCGCTGACGGCCGCCCTGATGAACCTGATCGCGGCCGCCGCGTCCTTCGGCGTCCTGGTCGCGGTCTTCCAGTGGGGCTGGGGCCTGGAACTGCTGGGCCTCGGCAAGGAGGGCCCGATCAACGCCTTCCTGCCCGTCATCATGCTCTCGCTCCTCTTCGGCCTCTCCATGGACTACCAGGTGTTCCTGGTGAGCCGCATGCACGAGGAGTGGGTGCACACCAAGGACAACGCGCGCGCGGTGCGGGTCGGGCTGGCGGAGACCGGCCGGGTCATCAACTCGGCCGCCCTGATCATGGTGTGCGTCTTCCTCGCCTTCGTCCTGAGCGGTGACGCGGGAGCGGCGATGGCGGGCGTCGGCCTCGCGGCCGCGGTCGCCCTGGACGCCTTCATCCTCCGTACGGCCCTGGTCCCCGCCGCGATGCACCTGCTCGGCAACTCCAACTGGTGGCTGCCCGCGGCCCTGGACAAGCGGCTGCCGCATCTGGCGGTGGAGCCCGCCGAGGAGCCGTCCGGTGACGCGGCTCCGGTCCGGGGCGGGGCCTCGGCCGTGCACGGGTTCGTCCGTGACGCGGAGGGCGAGGCGGTCGACGGGGCAATCCTCACGCTGCTGTCCAAGGGAGGCCGCCAGCTGGACCGGGTGACCTCGCTGGCCGACGGTTCCTACATCGTCTCGGTCCCGGCCCCGGGGACGTATCTGCTGTCGGCGACGGCCCGTTCGTACGGGACGCGGGCACACCACGTCGTCGTCACGGACGAGCCGCTGGTGCACGACGTGGAGCTGGTCCAGGGAGAGGTGGACGCCGACGCGGTCAACTGAGGCCGCCGGACGCCGGATCTTCCCCGGCGCGGGGGGCGTCCGCCTCGGCGGGCGCCCCTCAGCCCGTTTCCCCCGCCGGGCCGGCCGGGCCTCGGTCCGTCTTCCTCGCCGGGTCGGGCAGCGCCTTCGTCATCCCCGGCAGGAAGTCCGTGAACAGCTCGTGCACCTCGTGGACGAGGGGCCGCAGCAGACGGAAGCGGGCCAGGGAGACGCCGCGCGCCGTCAGACGCGCGCCGCGCTCGGCGAGCCGGTAGCTGCGCTCGCGGCTCTCGGTGCGGTCGAAGACCCAGTACAGGACGAGCCCCATCTGGGAGAGCCACATCAGCTCGGGCAGCACCTCGCGCAGTTCCTCCGGCACCTTGGTCTTCGCCCCAGCCAGCACTTCCTTGTGGACGCTGATGGCCTCCGCGCGCGCGTGCTCCGACTCGGGGGAGAAGGGGCTGAGGGGACTGTCCGGGTCGGCGGCGTTCTTGAAGAACTGCACGGCGAACTCGTGGTACGGCGTGGCGATGTCCAGCCACACCTTCAGGACACCGCCCAGCCGGGCCTCCAGGTCCGTCTCACGGTCCAGTACCTCCCGGACCGCCTCCCGGTGTTCGGCGGCGATCCGGTCGTAGAAGCCCTGGATCAGGTGTTCCTTGCCGGCGAAGTAGTAGTACGCGTTGCCGACGGAGACCCCGGCCTCCTGGGCGATGGCGCGCATCGTCGTCTTGTCGTACCCCCGTTCCTGGAAGAGCCGCATCGCGGTCTCCAGGATCAGGGCCCGGGTCTGTTCGCTCTTCGCCGGGCTCTTCGCCTCCTTGCCCGGGGACTTGGCGGGTTCGGAGGCCGCGGTGGGCTCGTCGGGCTCGGAGGACCCGATGGGGCCGGGGCTGTCTGTCGGTGCTGGCACGGGACGAGCCTAACGAGTGGGAACGGCCGGACATTCGCCGCTGTCGCAGGCGGGCGGCTCGAAGGTCCATCCGGCGGTCGGGTCGTAGCTCCATCCGTCGCCCCACCGGTACGCGCCGCCGCCCCATCGCCGCTGGGACGTCCGGGACGCCTGCGCCTCGCGCCACTTGGCGGCGGCGAGGGTCGCGCCCCTGGCCAGCCTCGCCCCCGTGGGAGTGCTCAGCCGATGGGCCAGCGCCCGGTACTCGCGCAGCGCCCACAGGGTGACGATCCAGGCGGCGGTTCCCTGGTAGACCTGCCCGGCGTCCCCCACGACGGTGATCTCGTCCAGGGTGGCGCGGTGGTCGAGCCCTGGACAGCTCCGGGCGGCCTCCTCCGAACCGGCCGGCACGAACCGCAGCGGTACGAGCTGCGCCTGCCCGGCGAGCCACTTCTTCAGGAAGGCGCACAGCGGGCAGTGCGCGTCGTAGAGGACGGTGAGCCCGAGGACCGGGACGCGTGCCGCGTCCCGGTCCCGGGTGGCCGGTGCGCCGGTCACCGGTCTCACGCCCCGGCCGCGGGGGCGGCCCAGTCCGTCGGCCGCACCGGCGGAGTCTGCTCGCGCTCCATGACACCCCGCCGCCGGATCTTGTTGAGGGCGTAGACGTTGCCCAGGTGCATGACGCCGAGCACCAGCAGGACGACACCCAGCTTGGTCGACAGGGCCTCGAAGATCTCGCGGGCGTTGGAGATCTCGTCGCTCTGGTGCAGATAGAGCGCGACGAAGCCCAGGTTGACGAGGTAGAAGCCCACCACCAGCAGGTGGTTGACGGCGTCGGCGAGCTTCTCGTTGCCGTGCAGGACGTCCGACAGGAAGATCCGTCCGTTGTGGCTCAGCGTGCGCGCCACCCAGACCGTCAGCGCGATGCTGACCAGCAGATAGATGACGTAAGCGACGACTGTGAGGTCCATGTCCCCACCCCTTCTTGAACGCGTTCAAAACGCTGTCTGGGATGAATGTAGACCTCTTTTTGAACATGTTCAAGTCGTATCGGGAGTGGGCGTCGGAGGGCTCGGGCCGCACTGCCTCCGCACGGCGGCCGGGGGTGGGACGCGAAGGGTCGCCCCGGCTGTCGCCCCCGCTATCGCCGGGCTCCGCGGGCGAGTTCGGGCCGCTTGGTGTAGTCCGTCAGCCCGATGACATTGCCCCAGGGGTCCGCGAACTCGACCGTCCAGCCGGTGGCGCCGGAGAAGGGCCCGTCGAGGGTCGCGATGCCCGCCGCGGCCAGCGAGCGGGCCGCGGCGCGGGCGTCCGGCACCTCCAGCCACAGCCGCGGCGACGCCCACGGCGGCGGCCGGTGGCTCAGCTCCTCGTCCAGCCGCAGCAGCACCCCGGGCGTCTCCTTGCCCACCTTCAGTACCGCGATCCCGGCCTCGTCCAGCCGGAACGCCGGCGGAAGCCCGGCGCGCTCGTAGAAACCCACGGCCTCGCCGAGATCCCCGACGGGCAGCAGCACGTTGTCGAGCCCGAGCAGCTCGGACATTCCCTGTGACACGTCATCTGACATGCCATCAGGTTAGGAGCGGGCGACGGGGGGAGGGGGAAGGGCTGACCGCGGACCGAACATGTGATCACCCGTTGAGGTCAAGCGCCCTGTATTTCCCCTGGGTACGCTGAATCGACAGGCGAGACTCCGGCCCATGGGAGCACTGATGAGCGCCGCATCCGAGAACGGGCTCGACGACGAGCCGGCGTACCGCTGGCCGATCCCGCCCCTCGAGGGCTGGACCGCGGACGACCTCGACCGGATTCCGGGCCTCCCGCCGCACACGGAGTTGATCGACGGGAGTCTCGTCTTCATGAGTCCGCAGACCGCTTTTCACGGACGCTGTATGCGTCTGCTGGAGAACACTCTCCTGGAGCAGGCGCCGGACCATCTCGACGTCGTACGAGAGATGACGATCAGACTCGACGCCAAGAACCGGCCCGAGCCGGATGTCATGGTGTTTCCGGTGGACGCGAACACGGGGCCGGACCAGACCTGGTACGAGCCCGAGGACATCCTCCTGGCCGTCGAAGTGGTCTCGCCCGACTCTCGCGAACGCGACCGGGAGGTCAAACTCCGCAAGTACGCCGAGGCCGGGGTCCCGCACTTCTGGCGTGTGGAACAGGACGAGGACAAGGGCCTGCCCGTCGTCTACGTCTACGAGCTGGACCCGGCCACCAAGTCGTACGCCCTCACCGGAATCTTCCACGACCGGCTCAAGGTCACCGTCCCCTTCGAGATCGAGATCGATCTGACGGCCGTCGACAGGCGGAGGGGCGGATCGGAGCCGGTGGCGGACTGAGCTGACGGCGGACGACAGATCGGGGCCGGTGACCGATTGTCAGTGGGGGCTCGTACTGTCGTCCGCATGGGAATGGTGATGTTCGTCGACGAGACGACCAGTGGGAGCCGGGGCGCCGGCTGGGGGCTCGCGATCGACGAGGAGCGGCTCGCGGTGCGCGAGTTGATCCGGCGGCGGGTCTTCCAGGAGGTCGCCGAGTACAACGCTGACATGCCGGAGGTGTTCCAGGGGCTCGTGCAGCCCGAGAACACCGAGCGCGTGCTGAACGGCTACGCGATGCGCACGCCCCGCCTGATCGACCCGGAGGCACAGACCGAGCTGGCGCTCCGGGCCTTCGCCGGGAACGGCTTCCTGGTGCTCGTGGGGGAGCGTCAGGTGACCGACCTCGACGAGGAGATCGAGCTGGTCCTGGGCACCGAGGTCACCTTCCTCAAGCTCGTCGCACTGGTGGGGGGATGACGATGAGCGGCACCGGGCGATGGGGGCAGCGGATCCGTGAGCGGGTGGCCGAGGGCGACATGGGAGAGCTCGCCACCGAGCTCCTCAAGATCGCCGCGGCCAACAGGAACTACTGGGGCGGGGGTTGGGACGAGGTTCTCGACGCGCTGCGGCCGCTGCCCGCCGAGCAGCGGACCAGGCTGGCCGGCGCGCTGGTGGAGCGCTATCACTCGGTCGGCAGGAAATCCGTCGCGCAGATCAACGTGCTGACCCTGGTCGGCGTCGTCTCCCGCGGTCTTCCCGGGGACCCGCTCGCCGCCGAACGGCTGCAGCTGTTGGACGGACTCGGCCGGACGTACGACTACGGGTACGGGGTGCGCATGGACGTACTGGCGGAGGCCGAGCTGGCGGCCGGCCGCCGGCTGGCCCCCGCTGTCGTCGCGGCGTTCCGCCGCGCGGGCGTGGACGCCTACCGCCCCGAGTACGTCGTGGAGTTGATGAAGAAGGTCACGGAACCCGTCCTCAACGTCGGTGAGGAATGGGCCGAACAGGCCATGCGGGACGGCTCCGCCCCCGACTGGCAGGCACTGCTCGCGCACTTGACGGGCGCGACCGCCTCCAAGCCCTCCGCCAGGTGGGACAAGCGGGCCCGACTCCTTGCCGAACCCCTGGGCGTCGACAGTGTCCGCGCCGCCGCGGTGTCCTGGCTCGCCCTCGTCGGCCGCCCCCGGACGTTCCCGCTGGACGGCCAGGTCTACGGCTCGGACATGAACGACGTCTACGACCCCTACAACGCCAACGCCCTGCGCGGCCTCGCCTGGCTGGTCTCCCTCCTGCCGCCCCACCCCGACACCGCACGGGTCCTCGGCGCGCTCGTCGAGACTTCCCTGAAGAAGGTCGCCGGACTCGGCCCGCGCAATCCGAAGGTCGCCAACGCCGCCGTGTTCGCGCTGTCCCGCCTCGGCGGCGAGTCCGCCCTCGCCGAACTGGCCAGGCTCGCCACCCGGGTGACGTACAAGATCACGGCGAGGCTCCTCGACGGAGCGCTCCAGGCTCGGGCCACCGCTCTCGGGCTCACCCGGGAGGAGATCGAGGAACTGGCCGTCCCGGCGTACGGGCTCACCGACGTCGGGCGGGCGCGTCACGAGTTCGGCGACAACACCGCGCTCCTCGAAGTCCAGGGCTCACGCGCCGCGCTGAGCTGGCGCAACGCGAGCGGCAAGGCCGTCAAGAGCGTGCCCGCCGCCGTACGGCGCGACCACGCCGAGGAGCTCAAGGAGCTCAAGGCGGCCCTCAAGGACATCGACAAGATGCTCTCGGCGCAGACCGAACGCCTGGACCGGCAGTTCCTGGGCCGGCGTACCTGGGCGTACGACACCTGGCGCAAGCGCTACCTCGACCACCCCCTCGTCGGCACCCTCGCTCGCCGCCTCCTGTGGACGGTCGACGGCACACCGGTCGGCTTCGCGAACGGCGAGCTGTCCACCCTGGCCGATGCCCCGGTGACGTCGGGCCAGGAGGTCACCCTCTGGCATCCGGTCGGCCGTGAGCCCGCCGAGGTCGTCGCCTGGCGGGACTGGCTGGAGCGGCACGAGATCACCCAGCCCTTCAAGCAGGCCCACCGCGAGATCTACCTCCTCACCGACGCCGAGCGCGCGACGGGCACGTACTCGAACCGTTTCGCCGCGCACTTCGTGCGCCAGCACCAGTTCAACTCCTTGGCCGCCATCAGGGGCTGGCGCAACAAGCTCCGCCTCTGCGTCGACGACGAGGCGCCCCCGGCCACCCGGGAGCTGCCCCAGTGGGGGCTGCGCGCCGAGTACTGGATCACCGGTGACGGCGAGTACGGCGAGGACACCACCGAGTCAGGCAGCTATCTGCGGCTGCGCACCGACCAGGTGCGCTTCTACCCGATCGGCGCCCCGCAGAACTCGGCGCACTGCTACGGCGGCGAGTACCGCATGTGGCTGCGCGACGGCCGGGACCCGGTCGAACCCCTGCCGCTCACCGAGATCCCCCCGCTCGTCCTGTCCGAAGTCCTCCGCGACGTCGACCTGTTCGTCGGAGTCTCCAGCGTCGGCAACGACCCGGCCTGGCAGGACGGCGGCCCCGGCGGCCGCTTCCAGGAGTACTGGACGTCGTACGGCTTCGGCGATCTGAACGAGACCGCGCAGACCCGCCGCGCCCTGCTCGACCGGCTGATCCCCCGGCTGGCGATAGCCGACCGCTGCACCCTGGAGGGCCGCTTCCTGCACGTGAAGGGCGAGCGGCACACGTACAAGATCCATCTGGGCTCGGGCAACATCCTGATGAGCCCGAACGACCAGTACCTGTGCATCGTCGCGAAGTCCGTCGCGGGAGGACCCCGGGCCGGCTATCTGCCCTTCGAGGGCGACGGGATGCTCGCGGTGATCCTCAGCAAGGCGATGCTGCTGGCGGACGACCTGCGGATCACGGACCCGACGATCCTGAGCCAGTTGTGATCAGGAAGCCGGTTCGGGGAGTCGGCAACGGCCGATGTGTGCCGAACGACCCGGAAAACCCGGACCGAAAGGCCCAAGGACTGGGGACCACCTCCTGTGCTAAAACGCCGGTGCGGTGCATAACGTCGTTGCTGTGCCGATGACAATTCCCGCAACCATTGCCGAATCCACCGATCTAGCCGTCAAGAAGTCCCGGCTTGTCCGCTCGCCGGCCCGTTATCTGGTCTCCGCGATGCTCGCCGGCATCTACATCGGCGTCGGCGAGATCCTGATGCTCAGCGTTGCGGGGCCACTGGAGGCAAGCCATTCGGGCGTCGTCAGGCTGGTGGAGGGCGCGGTGTTCCCCGTCGCCCTGCTGCTGGTGCTGTTCGCCGGTGCCGATCTGTTCACGAGCCAGTGCATGACCATGACGTTCGGCGTGCTCAGCCGCCGGACCAAGTGGGCGGACCTGGCACGGGTCTGGGTGATGTCGCTGGTCGGCAACCTGGTGGGCGCCGTGGTCTTCGCCCTGTTCATAGGCATGGCCGGGACCCTCAAGTCCGGCCCCTCCTCCAGCCTGCTGGGCTCTCTGCTGGCCGCGAAGGAATCCGCGTCGGGCGGAGAGCTGTTCGCACGCGCCGTGCTCTGCAACATGCTGGTGTGCCTGGCCGTGTGGATGTTCACCCGGGCCTCGGGCGACGGCGCGAAGGCCACCATGGTGTGGTGGCCGGTGTTCGCCTTCGTCGCCAGCGGATTCGAGCACAGCATCGCCAACATGTCGCTGTTCTCGCTCGGCATCGTCAACGGTCAGGCGGAGGTCGGTGACCTCGCCCGCAACCTCGCGTTCACCGTTCCGGGCAACATCGTGGGCGGAGCGGTGCTGGTCGCCGCCGCGTACTGGTTCGCGAACGACGGCGGCCGTACGGCCGTCGTCAAAGCCCCCACCGAATCATCCGTCCCGGCCCAGGACGCCACCCCCCGCACCCTCACCAGGGTCTGACCCCCGGTCTCTGAACGGTGCCGCGCGGCTGACGTCGGCAGACACACCGAGGGCCCCGTTCCTGCAGGAACGGGGCCCTCGGTGTCGTAGCGGAACAGACCTCAGAAGCGGCGCGTGATCAGTGCGCGCTTCACTTCCTGGATCGCCTTGGTGACCTCGATACCGCGCGGGCAGGCGTCCGTGCAGTTGAACGTCGTGCGGCAGCGCCACACACCGTCCTTGTCGTTGAGGATCTCCAGGCGCTGCTCCCCGGCCTCGTCACGCGAGTCGAAGATGAAGCGGTGGGCGTTCACGATGGCGGCCGGACCGAAGTACTGGCCGTCGTTCCAGAACACCGGGCAGGACGACGTGCACGCCGCGCACAGGATGCACTTGGTCGTGTCGTCGAACCGCTCGCGGTCCTCGGCCGACTGCAGACGCTCGCGCGTCGGCTCGTTGGTCTCCTTCGTGATGAGGAAGGGCATCACGTCGCGGTACGCCTGGAAGAACGGGTCCATGTCGACCACGAGGTCCTTCAGCACCGTCAGGCCCTTGATGGCCTCGACCGTGATCGGCTTCTCGGGGTTGAGGTCCTTGATCAGCGTCTTGCAGGCCAGACGGTTCTTGCCGTTGATCCGCATGGCGTCCGAGCCGCAGATGCCGTGGGCGCAGGAGCGGCGGAAGGTGAGCGTGCCGTCCTGGTCCCACTTGATCTTGTGCAGCGCGTCGAGGACACGCTCCTTGGGGTCGATCTGGAGCTGGAAGTCTTCCCAGACCGACTCCGCCGAGACCTCCGGGTTGAACCGGCGGATGCGGAACGTGGCGGTGATGTAGGGGGAGTCGGCGAAACCGGGCTCGGGTGTGCCGGCCGCGTCCGCCTTGTCCAGAGTGGGAGTAGCCATCAGTACTTACGCTCCATCGGCTGGTAGCGGGTCTGGACGACCGGCTTGTAGTCGAGACGGATGGACTCGGTGCCGTCGTCGCCGACCTCGCGGTACGCCATGGTGTGGCGCATGAAGTTGACGTCGTCGCGGTTCGGGTAGTCCTCGCGGTAGTGACCGCCGCGGGACTCCTTGCGGGCGAGCGCGGAGACGGCCATGACCTCGGCCAGGTCGAGCAGGTTGCCCAGCTCGATGGCCTCGAGGAGGTCCGTGTTGAACCGCTTGCCCTTGTCCTGGACCGAGACGTTGAGGTAACGCTCGCGCAGCTCCGCGATCTTGTCGACCGCCGTCTTGATCGTCTGCTCGGTGCGGAACACCATCACGTTGGCGTCCATGCACTCCTGGAGCTCACGGCGGATGTCGGCGACCCGCTCGGTGCCCGTGGAGTTGCGCAGGCGCTCGACCTGGGACACGACCTGGGAGGCCGGGTCCTCGGGCAGCTCGAGGTAGTCGGCCTTCGCCGAGTACTCCGCGGCCGCGATGCCGGACCGGCGCCCGAAGACGTTGATGTCCAGCAGCGAGTTCGTGCCGAGACGGTTGGCGCCGTGCACGGAGACACAGGCGACCTCACCGGCGGCGTACAGGCCCGGAACGACGGTGGTGTTGTCCGAGAGGACCTCACCCTGGACGTTCGTCGGGATGCCGCCCATGGCGTAGTGCGCGGTGGGCTGGATCGGGATCGGGTCCGTGTAGGGCTCGATGCCGAGGTAGGTGCGCGCGAACTCCGTGATGTCGGGCAGCTTGGCGTCCAGCTGCTCCGGCGGGAGGTGCGTGAGGTCCAGGTAGACGTGGTCGCCCTCGGGACCGCAGCCGCGGCCCTCGCGGATCTCCGTGTAGATGGAGCGCGAGACGACGTCACGGGACGCGAGGTCCTTCATGACCGGCGCGTACTTCTCCATGAAGCGCTCGCCGTCCTTGTTGCGGAGGATGCCGCCCTCACCGCGGGCGCCCTCCGTCAGCAGGATGCCCATGCGCCAGATGCCGGTCGGGTGGAACTGGAAGAACTCCATGTCCTCCAGCGGCAGCCCGCGACGGTAGACGGCCGCCTGGCCGTCACCCGTCAGGGTGTGCGCGTTGGAGGTCACCTTGAAGAACTTGCCGGTGCCGCCGGACGCGTAGATCACGGCCTTCGCCTGGAAGATGTGGATCTCGCCGGTCGCGAGTTCGTAGGCGACGACGCCCGCCGAGTGCTTGACGCCGTCGACCTCGACGATCAGCTGGTCGAGGACGTAGAACTCGTTGAAGAACTCCACGCCCTCCTTCACGCAGTTCTGGTACAGCGTCTGGAGGATCATGTGACCGGTGCGGTCCGCGGCGTAGCAGGACCGGCGGACCGGGGCCTCGCCGTGGTTGCGGGAGTGACCGCCGAAGCGGCGCTGGTCGATCGTCCCGTCGGGCGTCCGGTTGAACGGGAGGCCCATCTTCTCCAGGTCGAGGACCGCGTCGATGGCCTCCTTCGCCAGGATCTCGGCGGCGTCCTGGTCGACCAGGTAGTCACCGCCCTTGACCGTGTCGAAGGTGTGCCACTCCCAGTTGTCCTCCTCCACGTTGGCGAGCGCGGCGGCCATGCCGCCCTGCGCCGCGCCCGTGTGGGAGCGGGTGGGGTAGAGCTTCGTCAGCACGGCGGTGCGGCTGCGCTTCGTCGACTCGATGGCGGCGCGCATGCCGGCGCCGCCGGCGCCGACGATGACGGTGTCGTACTTGTGGATCTTCATGAGTGGTTGCCTCAGCCCCGTGCCTAGCGGATGTTCGGGTCGAAGGTGAAGATCACCAGCGTGCCCAGCAGGATCGTGAACACCGTGGCGGTGTACAGCAGGCCCTTCAGCCACAGGCGCGTGTTGGCGCGCTCCGCGTAGTCGTTGATGACGGTACGCAGGCCGTTGGAGCCGTGCAGCATGGCCAGCCACAGCATCGCGAGGTCCCAGGTCTGCCACCACGGGCTCGCCCAGCGGCCCGCCACGAAGGCGAAGCCGATCTTGGAGACGCCGCCGTCGAGGACGAGCTGGATCAGCAGGTGGCCGAGGACCAGGACGACCAGGACGATGCCGGACAGGCGCATGAAGAGCCAGCCGTACATCTCGAAGTTGCCGCGGGTCGACTTCGGGGTCTTCTTGGTGCGCTTGCGCGGCGCCTCGATGAACGGGGCCGGGTTGTCGACGCTGTAGGCCGAGTAGTCTCCGGCGCCCTCCACGGGGCCGATGCCGGAAGCGGCGGTGTCAGTAGTGGACATCTGCGTCAGCTCCCGAATACTTCGCGGAATGCGTGACCGAGGACGGGGTAAAGCGCCCCGAACATCAGCACGACCCAGATACCGACGACGGACCAGAGCATCTGCTTCTGATAGCGCGGGCCCTTGGACCAGAAGTCGACGGCGATGACACGCAGGCCGTTGAGCGCGTGGAAGAGAATGGCGGCCACGAGGCCGTACTCCAGCAGCGCGACGATCGGCGTCTTGTACGTGGCTACGACCTTGTCGTAGGCCTCGGGGGAGACACGGACGAGAGCGGTGTCCAGCACGTGTACGAACAGGAAGAAGAAGATGAGGACGCCGGTGACTCGATGAGCCACCCAGGACCACATTCCTTCCCGGCCGCGGTACAGCGTTCCAGCCGGCACGGAAGAACCCTCCGGGAGCGGGGATTGGGGCCGCGCCGGCTTCTCTGTCGGTCGGGCCCGGCCGGGTACGGTCCACCGGCCCCGGCCATCGTAGCGACGTGTTGTCGGAACGCTTACAGCGGCCCTATCAATGTGATCAAACTGGCAATCAATCAGGCACGTTCGGGCTATTCCGGGCGCCGGATATCGGCGATTCGTGGCTGGTGGGCGAACTGACGGACGAGTCGGGTCAGCCGGCCGCGGGCCAGTCTGCGCAGCTCGTCGGCGGTGATGACCCGCTCCTCCTCGGGGTCGTTCGCCAGGCGCGACCGGATTCCGACGAGCACCTGGTCGAGAGCCTCTCCAGGAGTGAATTCGTCCAGACAGATGACGAACACATGTCCGAATCTGCTCTCGTACGCGGCGTGCGCGGCGCTCAGCGCGGTGTGGGCGGCGGAGTACGCGCCGTCCGGGAGCGGTGCGAGCGATTCGCCGGCCAGGGCTTCCGCCTGGTCGGCGGGGGTCAGGTCGTACGCCGCCTCGTCGGCCGCGGCCAGCAGTGCGCCGAGGTCCGGGTAGGGGCGGTGGTCGGCCAGACGGTGGACCCAGCGCAGGCTGCGGCAGCAGGTGAGCAGGGCGCGGGTGACCTCTCCGGCGGGTGCGGAGTTGAACCCGTCGAGGCGGACCGGGGACGGAACCGCGCTCTTCTGCTCGGGGAGGGCGACCTGGCCGGGGAGGCGTGGGAGACGGTGCGACGTCAGCGTGGGTCCTCGGCGTGGGGGTGGGACGCGCGACGTCCGGTGAGCGTGACGTGCGTGCGATACGTGTGTTTCGGCAGGGGCGTAAGTGAAAGCTGTGCTGCTCACGCTATCGAGGTGTGTCCAGACCTGTCCGACGGATGCCCGGATTTCACCCGCACGGGAGAGTTTCGGAGCGTGCGGTGGACGGTCGCGGTGACGGTCGGGGCAGAGTTTGCGGTGGGAGTGGGGAGCAGGTCCGGTGAGGTGTTCCGGAGGGGTGGAAGAGGTGGACACCTCGCAGGGGGAGTACACCTGAAGGGGTTACGGCCCGGTGACGGGCCGTGGAGTGGGCGCCGCGAAGCGGGCGCTGTGATGTGAGCGCCGCGAAGCGGGCGCGGTGAGACGAGGGTGGCGGAGTGAGTGGTGGCAGGCGGCGCGCGCCGCGGCGGCGGCGGGCAGGACGGGACGGGCGGGCCAAACTCGTCGCGAGCGGTCTGGCGGTCGCCGGTGTCGTCGCGGTGGCCGTGGCGGTCTGGCCCGACGGAGGCGGGGGGCCGGCCGGAGCGAAGGTGCCGTCCGGTGACCGGTCGGGGGCCGTGTCCGTCGCCAGCCCCTCGCCGACACGGAGCTACCCCCTCTCCACGGCGCCTCGCACCATCCCCGCCGTACGTGAGCACGCCGCGGCCCACGGTCCCGGCTGGCGCCCGGCCTCCGGTGCCCGGGTGGTCGTGAACGACGACAACCTCGCCGACGAGGGCAAGCTGCTCGCCGGCGAGCTCAAGCTGACGTACGCGGGGCGGACCGCCGCCAGGGCCGGCGACGTGCAGCTCGGCCTCGACAAGGGGAACGCGGGCCCGGAGTCGTACACCCTCACCGTCAGGAACGGCCGGGTCACCGTCACCGGGCCCGCCGAGGCCGGTGTCTTCTACGGCACGCGCACCCTCAAGCAGGAGGTGTACGGCGGCGGTACGGCGCCGGAGGGCGTGGTGCGCGACCGGCCCGCGAAGCCGGTCCGCGGGTTCATGCTCGACATCGCGCGCAAGCACTTCACGGCGGCCTGGATCGAGGACCGGGTGCGCGAGCTCGGGGACCTGAAGTACAACCAGCTCGGCCTGCACTTCTCCGACGACCAGGGCTTCCGCATCGAGTCCGACGCGCACCCCGAGATCGTGTCGGGGCAGCATCTGACGAAGGCGGAGGTGCGCCGGATCGTCGCCCTCGCGAAGAGCAGGCACATTACCGTCGTGCCCGAGATCGACTCGCCGGGCCACCTCGGAGCGGTCATCGCGGCGCACCCCGATCTCCAGCTCCGCAATGTGTCCGGTGTTCCCATCCGCGGCGCCGTCGACATCTCCAAGCCCGCCGCGGCGCAGATCGTCGACGACCTGCTCGACGAGTACGCGGGTCTCTTCCCCGGCACCGACTGGCACCTCGGCGGCGACGAGTACCAGGCCCTGACGGTGGCGAACCCGGCGGCGTCCTTCCCGCAGCTGGTCACCGCGGCGAGGAGCAAGTACGGGGCGGGCGCGGGCGTCACCGACCTCACGACCGGCTGGCTGAACGACCGCGCCAAGGTGGTCCAGGGTCACGGCCGGACGGCGCGGGCCTGGAACGACGGCTTCTTCCGCGGGGGCACCGTCCAGGCCGACGGCGGTCTCCGGGTGGCGTACTGGACCGGCAAGGAGATCGGGGCCCGGCAGCCGGTGGAGTACCTGAGCGCGGGCCGCAAGGTCGTCAACTACAACGACGAGTACCTGTACTACGTCCTCGGCGAACCCCAGACCTTCGTCTACCCGACCGGGCAGCGCATCTACGAGCAGTGGACCCCCCTCGTCCTGCGCGGAACCACCCCGGTCCCCGCGAAGTACGACCCCCAGATCCTCGGCGGCTCCTTCGCCGTCTGGTGCGACCTCGCGAACTCACAGACCCAGGACCAGGTCGCGGCGGGCATCCGCATGCCGCTGCGCGCCCTGACCCAGAAACTGTGGGACCCCCGTACGCCGTCCCTCTCCTGGACCCGGTTCAAGGCACTGGCGGACCAGTTGGGCTGAACGGCCCCGACTCGACGGGAACGGGACCGGTCGCGGGGTGTCGTCGTGCTCAGCCGACCCGGATGCAGGACTGTAAGGCGCAGGCGGACCCGGTCGCGGTCGACGGCTGACGCATGCGGAATGTGTGCCGGTTTCGGTGCGAGTGTTTGGCCGAAAACCTGTTCATTCGGCTCCTCGACCGGCAGGGTGGGCTCGCACTGTGACACTCCTGGTCCGTTGCACGCAGTAAGGGGAAGTGCGGGCTCCGTAAGGCAAGGGCGCCCTGTCGAGGCATTTCGAGGGAGTCGCGATGAGTCTGGTGGAACTGATCGCTCGGGCCGACGAGCGAGGTCTGGCAGCCAGTGGTCTGGCTTGTTTGGATCGGTGTGTACCGCTGCTCGGCGGTGACGACGACGTCCTGCGGCCCCTTTGGGCCAGCCTGGCGGAGGCGGACACCTGGGCCGAGTGGGGAGCGCGCCTGGAGGAGGCGCGCGCCAAGCTGGACACGGAGGACTCCGAGCCGGCCGTGACCGACGAGGACCATGCCGCCGAGCTCGCCCGCGGGATGCTCGAATCGGTTCCCGCGAAGCCCTCCGAGGACGAGCTGCGGGCCTGGTCCGACGCCTGCTCGGTCGCGGCGCTCCAGGTGCACCGGTTCCTCGACCACGCCGACGACGCCGAGGCGTGCGTGACGGCACGCCGTGAGGGGCGCACCGAGGGCATGTCCCCGCTCGTCGCCGCCGAACTGCGCCGCCAGGTCTCCGTCCTGGAACTGCTCGCCGAGCACGGCAAGGGCGGACTGAGGTTCGCGCTGGACGCGTCGACGGAGGGGCGACGCGTCCTGCGGGCGGTGGTCTCGCGCAGGGCACGCGGACGGAACTAGTGCCGCGACAGGGTTGCCTGCCGCGGCACTAGCCCCGGGACGAACGCGCGAGGGTGCGCCGGAGGCGGTATAGCTCCGGCGCATCCCAAACCTTGTTCCTGAGGGGTTTGTGTGATCGTTCCGGGGCGGAGATGGCGGTCCTGGGCCGGTGTCGCGAACCCCGGCCCGAACGCGTGACGAATCCGGCCGCCGTCGCGCTCTATCGGGTGTGAACGCAACTCAAGCAACGCGGCCCTCGGCTGCGACGAAGCCCGTTCGCTGGGCCGCCGACACGGTCGCGGTCATGCGCGAGGGCGCCCGGCTGCGCCTCGACTACTCGGCACAGAGCCTGTGGCGCGTGGACCGCGTGATCGACGAGATACGCCGGGACGGTGCCCCGTACGCGGCCGTCGAGAGCGTGCTGCGCGGATTCGGGGCGTACGCCGGTGAGGTGGTCGCCCGTCACGGCGGCGCCGAGTGGTGGGAGACCGGCGGCGAGCACTGGCTCCGTACGCCCGACGGACGGCTGTGGGACCCGATCGAAGAGGCCCGCCGCTGCTACGCGGGCGACGGCTCCCTGCGCCTGCTGTGCCGCGAGGCCACCCGCTGAGGGGTGCCCGGGGTCCCGTAGGCCGGGCGGCGAGGGCCCGCGGCGTCCGCCGCCGGTGGCCCGGCCGGTCCGGGCAGAGTGTCTGACGCCCTGTGACATTTCCGTGGGGCCCGACGCTGATGACCATGAGGGTGTCGGCGCGGACGGCCGCGCCGGCAGGCACATTCGGGCGAACTCGGTGCGAACGAGGACAGTGTTGGGCCAGGGAGGGAAACCCCGCCGCGCGCAGCCTTACGACGCGGAACTGGGCGTGGCCGTGGCGCGGGCGCAGGAGGGGGACGAGGTCGCTTTCGCGGCCGCGTACCGGATCGTGCAGCCCGGACTGCTGGGCTACCTGCGCGGCATCGTCGGCGACGACGCCGAGGACGTGGCGTCCGACGCCTGGCTGGAGATAGCCCGGGACCTGGGACGTTTCCGGGGAGACGGCGCGGGGTTCCGCGGCTGGACCGCGACCATCGCCCGGCACCGGGCGCTGGACCATCTGCGGCGGCTGCGAGTACGGCCACGGGGAACGGCCCTCGAGCAGGACGCGCTGGACCTGCCGGGCAGGCACAGCACACAGGACGAGGCGTTGGAGAGCCTGTCCACCGAGTACGCCCTCGAACTGCTCGCCGGGCTGCCGCGCGACCAGGCCGAGGCCGTGCTCCTGAGGGTGGTCGTCGGCCTCGACGGGCCGGCCGCGGCGCGGGTGCTCGGCAAGCGCCCCGGCGCGGTGCGCACCTCCGCCCACCGGGGCCTGAAGCGGCTCGCGCGCCAGCTCGGTGTCGAGGGTGTGACGGATGACGGGCCCCGGACGCTGGGGGAGTCGGGATGAGCAGGACATCCGGAACGGCCGGCACCGCGCCGTCGTCCGGAACCGTGTTGGCGTACGGCGGAAGGAAGTCGACCGGTGTACGGATGGTGCACGGCGGACGGCCCTCGTGCGGAGGACGGCTGCCGTACGGCGTCGGGCCGCGGTCCGCGGCCGGGGCGCCGGACGGGGTGTCGTCCCGCGGACGCGGGACGTCGTGCGGAGCGCGGGCGTTGTACGGCGTGGAGCGCGGAGCGGAGTCCTGGTACGGCGAGGAGTTGCAGGGCGCAGCGGCAGTTGGAGAGGGAACCGGACGTGGAACCGCACAGGGAACCGGACGCGCAACCGGGCATGGGTGAACGGCACGTCGGCGACGGCGCGGCCTTCGGACCTCGCGTCGCTCCTCCGGCGGACCCGGGCGGCGGAGCGACCCCACTGGAGGGGCTCCTCGCCGCGGCGGTGCGCGGCCGGGCGGACGACGCGGCGGCGCAGACGCAGGCCGTGGCCGCCTTCCGCGCCGCGCGGGACGGCGGCGCGCACACCGCGCGCACCCGGCGGCGGGACGACTGGCGCCCCAAGGAGCAGGGGCGGCCGAGCCGTTCGCTGCGAGCCGTGTTCGCTGTACTGCTGGCCGGTCTGACGCTGGGCGGCGTCGCCGTCGCGGCCATCGGGCCGATCTCCCACGACGACGCCGGGCCCCGGGACCGGGCCGTGGCCCGTCCCTCCGCCGGCGCCTCCGACCGGTTCCCGGAGGCCGCGGCGCCGGTCGGCCCCGGCGCTCCCGGTGCCTTCGCCCCGGGCGGCTCCGTGAGCCGTCCGCCGTGGGACCGGGACACGGAGGCCCACTGCCGTGCGTACGCGTCGGTGAAGGGCCGGGGCGACGCCCTGGACGCTCGCGCCTGGCAGCGGCTTGTCGCGGCTGCAGGCGGCGAGGACAGGGTCGAGGCGTTCTGCGCCGAACAACTGACCGCGCACGCCGGGACGAAGGGTGCGCGGGGGGCGGGGAGCGCGGAGAACGCGAAGGGTACGGGGAAGTCCGGGAAGACGGACGGGACGCCGGTTCCGCGGAGCCCGGCCCCGACGCCGGCGAGGACCAGGAGCGGGCGGTAGGCACGGAGCGGCCGCGACAGGCGGGGCGGGAGGGGCCGGAAGGCCACCGGGCCGGGCGAGGCGGGCTTCGGCGGGGCGGGTCGGCCGCGAGGGCGGCGGGCGTGTCCGCCGGCCGGCGGCAGGCGTCGCTGCCGATGGCAACGGCCGGGGCCGCCACCCCCCACAGGAGAGGCCCCGACCGTCGCGCGGCACGGGCCGCGCGGCGACCCGTACTCTCTACAGCGCCGTGACTGCGTTTTGTGTCACACCTCGCACGGTCACCACGTAGTTGCACGTTGTACGAACATGGACGGGGAGCTGTTTCAGGCCGTAACGTGCCTTTCGCGCCGGTGCGGGGAGAGGGCGACCGCAACCACGAGGAACCTGGGACCACGACTGTGCGGTCTCGGGAACCACGACCACGTGGGGCCTGGGACCAGAACCGCGTGGGGCGGCAGACCACGACCACGCGGACCTGAGACCACAACCGTCCATCGAGGAACGCACGACGGCGAGAACCCGGTCCGCGAGAGCGACACCGGTCGAGGCGCAAAGAGGGGCGCGGGGGTGCTGGGGGACGACGCGGAGCTGACCGCCGCGGTACTTGCTGCACAGGACGGGGACGAGACCGCGTTCCGGACTGTGTACCGAGCTGTGCACCCACGCCTGCTCGGATACGTTCGAACGCTGGTCGGTGAGCCGGACGCCGAGGACGTCACGTCCGAGGCCTGGCTCCAGATCGCCCGTGACCTGGACCGCTTCAGCGGGGACGCGGACCGCTTCCGCGGCTGGGCGGCGAGGATCGCCCGCAACCGCGCGCTGGACCACATACGGATGCGCGGGCGCCGGCCCGCGATAGGCGGCGACGAGACCGAGCTGACCGGCAAGGCGGCCGACTCCGACACCGCGATCGAGGCCATGGAGGCGCTGTCCACCGGCAGCACCCTCTCGCTCATCGCCCAGCTCCCGCAGGACCAGGCGGAGGCCGTCGTCCTGCGGGTCGTGGTCGGCCTCGACGCCAAGTCGGCCGCCGAGACCCTCGGCAAGCGCCCCGGAGCCGTGCGGACGGCCGCGCACCGGGGTCTGAAACGGCTCGCGGAGCTGCTCGGCACCGATCCGGAATCCGTCGGCGCGCTCGACGCCGTTCCCCCGCAACGAGGTTCCCGCACCCGTGCGGTGACGTCCGCCGGTGTGACGCATACGCGTTCGCGGGCGCAGAAGGACATGTGATGGCCGACGAGCAGTACAGGTGGCTGGACCGGGACGCCGCGGAGCGTCTGCTGAACGGGGAGCCGCTGAAAGCCGTCGACCCCGGCACACGTGACCAGGTGGACCGCCTCGCCGCGGCCCTTGGCGCACTCGCCGCCGAACCCGAGCCGACCAGCGACGAACTCCCGGGCGAGGCAGCCGCGTTGGCCGCGTTCCGCAAGGCGCGCGCGGACGGCGACGGCGCCGCCGCGCAGCTCGGCCACCACCGCGCGCGCCCCGGAGCGCACGCCGCGGACGCCGGTCTCGTACGGATCGGACGCCCCGCCGCGCACGGACGCCGGACGCGCTGGGGACGGCCCACCCGGTTCGGGCTCGCCTCGGTGCTGGCCGTCGGGATGCTCGGCGGGGTCGCCGTCGCGGCCGGAACCGGAGTCCTGCCGACCCCGTTCACCCGTGAACACCCGGGCCCGGCCGCGACGGTCACGGCGGTACGGACCCCGGACCGTCCGCTCGTCTCGCCCTCGCCCTCGCCGTCACCCGGAGTCTCCGGCGGAAACGGCCCCGTGCTGCCGGTGCCTGACGGTCCGTCGGGCACACCGTCCGGCGACGCCTCCTCGTCCGCGGGACCCGGCTACGCGAGTGGTCTGCCACGGCCCGACGGCACCGGGAGCGCCGACCGCACCCGCGAGTGGTGGTCCCGGACGCGTTCGTACTGCCGTGACATCCTCGACGGCAAGGACCTCGACGCGGACCGCAGGCGCGTCCTGGAGCATGTGGCGGGCGGCGGCGCCCGGGTGAGGCTGTACTGCTCGGGCGTCCTCGGCCGCGGATCGGGCGGAGACACCGGCGACGGCGGTTCGGACGGCGGCGGCGAGCAGGGGTCGGGGCACGACTCCGGCCAGGGCGATCAGGGGGACTCGGGCGGCGGTGACGACGACGGCCACCACATAGGGCCGGGCGGCAACCACCCCCGGGACAACGGTGTCAGCACCCCGTCCGTACGGCGTCCGGGACTGACTCCGCTCCTGCCGGCCGCTCCGACGCGGCCCCCGCTGCCGAGCGCGACGCCGAGGACGACGCCCGGCCCGTCGGCCGGCACGTCTTCGTGAACGGCCGTTCCCGCAGGCACTGATCGGGCCACGGGCTTCCCGGCCGACTCGCTGTCGTGCCGTCAGCCCTGTGGCCGACACACTGTCGTGCCGTCAGCCGTGTCGTCCACCCGTTGTCGCGCCGTCAGCTCCGTGGCGGATGCCCCGTCACGCTGTCGGCCGTCCGGCCCGACGTGCCGCCGCGCTGTCAGATCTCCGGCCCTACGCGCCCCGAAACCTCGCTGACCTGCGCTTTCGTGTTTCGTTGAAAATTTTATCGGCTGGGTGTGACGTTTTCGGCTGCCACGACGCAGTACGTGATGAGCCGACTGGTCATCGGCCGTAGCACGGAGCCGGGGTTCCCCCCGTACCCATGGCTCTGTGCAACTGGCGCGGGCGGGACACGTTCCCCCGGTCCCGCCCGCGCCCCACTCTCTCCCCTCGCGCAGGGGACCGTCACCAGTAGACGACGACCTTGTCGCCCATGCGGACCTGCGCGAACAGCGCCGCCACCTTGCTCTCGTCCCGCACGTTGACGCACCCGTGCGAGGCGCCGTAGTAGCCGCGGGCCGCGAAGTCCGAGGAATAGTGCACCGCTTGGCCACCGCTGAAGAACATCGCGTACGGCATCGACGTGTGGTAGATCGTCGACACATGGTGGCGCGACTTGAAGGAGACGCTGAACACCCCTTCGCGGGTGGGCGTGTACTGCGAGCCGAACCGGACGTCCATCTCCGAGACCGTCCTGCCGTCGATCATCCAGCGCAGGGTGCGGCTCGTCTTGCTGACGCACAGCACACGGCCCTTCATACAGCGCGGGTCGGGCTTCGCGGCCGGCTGCCCGCCGTACGGATACAGCTCCCAGGCGGCCGGTTCGTGCGTCATCCTCCGCAGCCGCTGCCAGGTCACGGCGTCCAGAGAACCGGTGCGCGGGAGCCCCCGCTTGCCCTGGAACCCCTTCACGGCCGCGGTCGTCCGGGCGTCGTACGTCCCCGTCGGCGGGGTGATCAGCCAGGCGACCTGGTGCAGCCGGGCCTGCGCCCTGCGGACGTCGTCGCCGCGGTCGCCCCGGGACCAGAGGACCTTGGCGGGCTCGGGGGCGGGCCGGTCCTCGTCCTTCCCCGCACCCGTGGAGCCGGACGTGCCGGATGTGCCGTCCTTGCCGTCCTCGCCCTTCGAGGGGGAGGCGGGCTTGCCGTCGTCCTTCCCCCTCGCGCCGGGAGGCGAGCCGGCCGAACCGTCGATCCTCACCGGCGACTTCTTCCCCTCCGCGTCCACCGCGTGCGCCGTGCAGCCGCTCACCACGGCGAACACCGCGAGCGCGGCCAGCGATCTCTTCAAGCCGGTCGTACGCATCCGTACCCCTGTTCCACCCGTCCTGTCGTGCACATCAGGCCCCCGTCCCGCCGTCGTGTCACCTGAGATGCTCCCCGCGGGTGACCGGTTGCGAACTGGGCGGCATGGTGGAAGAGAACCACGGAACGAGCCGCCGTACGGCGGAAGAGCGGCGGAAAACGAGCTCGCGGACTACTCCCTGGGCGACGCCCCGGCGCGGGTCCTCCACCGGGTGCGCCCCGGCCGCTACCGGAATCCCTTCGCAGCGCATCGGCCTTCGGGCCGGTGGTGAAGCGAATCTGATGGCTGTGGCGCGAAGTGTCACGGGCGGTCAAAGGACTGGCGCGCACCAGGCCGGCCAAGAGCGTGCATGACGCGGGCTGGGCACGGTTCGTGCACATGCTGGTGTACAAGGCCGCCCGGTACGGGCGCGTCCTGGTCAGGACCGGCCGGTTCGAGCCGACCTCGCGGACCTGCTCGGCCTGCGGTGTCGAAGACGGCCCCGAACCTCTGCATGTCCGAGAATGGACCTGCACCGCCCGCGGCGCCGTCCACGACCGGGACCACAACGCCGCGATCAACGTCAGAACGGCCGCCGGACTGGCGGTGACAGCCTGCGGAGCGCCGGTAGGACCAGGACTCGTCCCGGCACAGCGCGAAGAAACAGGAAGCCACGGAAGCCCGCCCGACACCCGTGCCGCATAGCGGCACAGAGGCCGAGCGAGCAGGCCGGAATCTCCCTCCTCCGGGAGGGAGAGCAAGTCAAAGTCCGTCGCGCCGAGGTCGTCGGGTCGTCGGCGTATTCCTGTCATCGGGCCGCTCCACGGGAGGCACAGCAATGACGCGCGAATCCGAGTCCGGACTGCCCATCGAACCGCTCTACGGCCCCGAGGCCCTGGAGGGCTGGGACCCGGCCGAGAAACTCGGCGCGCCCGGCGCGTACCCCTTCACCCGCGGCGTGTACCCCTCGATGTACACGGGCCGCCCGTGGACCATGCGCCAGTACGCGGGATTCGGCACGGCCGTGGAGTCCAACGCCCGCTACCGGCAGCTCATCGCCCACGGCACGGCGGGCCTGTCGGTCGCCTTCGACCTGCCCACCCAGATGGGCCACGACTCGGACGCCCCGCTCGCGCACGGCGAGGTCGGCAAGGTCGGTGTGGCCATCGACTCGGTCGACGACATGCGTGTCCTGTTCGCCGGGATCCCGCTGGACAAGGTCTCCACCTCGATGACGATCAACGCGCCCGCCGCGCTGCTGCTGCTCATGTACCAGCTCGTCGGCGAGGAACAGGGCGTCTCCGCGGACCAGTTGACGGGCACGGTCCAGAACGACGTCCTCAAGGAGTACATCGCCCGCGGCACGTACATCTTCCCGCCCAAGCCGTCCCTGCGGCTGATCGCGGACATCTTCAAGTACTGCGGGGCCGAGATCCCGAAGTGGAACACGATCTCGATCTCGGGCTACCACATGGCCGAGGCGGGGGCCTCTCCCGCACAGGAGATCGCGTTCACGCTCGCCGACGGCATCGAGTACGTCCGTACGGCCGTCGCCGCCGGCATGGACGTCGACGACTTCGCCCCCCGCCTCTCCTTCTTCTTCGTCGCCCGTACGACGATCCTGGAGGAGGTCGCCAAGTTCCGTGCCGCACGCCGGATCTGGGCCCGGGTGATGCGGGACGAGTTCGGCGCGAAGAACCCCAAGTCGCTGATGCTGCGCTTCCACACCCAGACGGCGGGCGTCCAGCTCACCGCGCAGCAGCCCGAGGTGAACCTCGTCCGGGTCGCGGTCCAGGGCCTCGCCGCGGTCCTCGGCGGCACCCAGTCGCTGCACACCAACTCCTTCGACGAGGCCATCGCGCTGCCCACCGACAAGTCCGCGCGACTGGCCCTGCGCACCCAGCAGGTGCTGGCCTACGAGACGGACGTGACGGCGACGGTCGATCCCTTCGCCGGCTCGTACGTCGTCGAGAGCATGACCGACGACGTCGAGGCGGCGGCCGTCGATCTCATGACGCGGATCGAGGACCTGGGCGGCGCGGTCGGGGCCATCGAGCACGGATTCCAGAAGGGCGAGATCGAGCGCTCCGCCTACCGGGTCGCCCAGGAGACCGACTCCGGCGAGCGCGTGGTGGTCGGCGTCAACCGCTTCCAGCTCGACGCGGAGGAGCCGTACGAACCGCTGCGCGTCGACCCGGCCATCGAGGCACAGCAGGCCGAACGCCTCGCCCGGCTCCGCGCCGAGCGCGACCAGGAGGCCGTCGACACCGCCCTCGCCGCCCTGAAGAAGGCCGCCGAGGGCACGGACAACGTCCTGTACCCGATGAAGGACGCCCTGCGCGCCCGCGCGACGGTCGGCGAGGTCTGCAACGCCCTGCGCGGGATCTGGGGGACGTACGTACCGTCGGACGCCTTCTGACCTGGGCGATCCTTCATCGTCGCCGACCGCAGGCACGACGGGGTCCTGCTCCACCGGGACCCCGTCGGCGGCAAGTACGCGGCCTCCGAGCGCTACAAGCGGGGCCAGAGCGTTCCGGTCCCCGAATCCGTCGGCGTCGTTCTCGACCTCTCCGTGGACACGCTCCTCGACGGTGACTGACCTGCGAGACACCTCTGCCCGTTGTCGTAGCCGCGTGCGACACTCGCTCTCATGCTTGGTGTCATCGATCTCCCCACCTATCTCGCGGGTCTTGTCCTGATCGTCCTCCTGCCGGGGCCGAACTCGCTGTACGTGCTGTCCGTCGCCGCCCGCAACGGCGTCCGTACGGGATATACCGCCGCCGCGGGTGTGTGGTGCGGGGACACCGTGCTGATGACACTGTCCGCGGCCGGTGTGGCGTCGCTGCTCCAGGCGAACGCGGTGTTGTTCAGCATCGTGAAGTACGCCGGTGCGGGATATCTGACCTGGCTGGCGGTCGGGATGCTGCGCGCCGCGTGGGCGATGTGGCAGGCCCGGCGGGAGCCGGTCGCCGAGAGCGCGGAGACCGAGGCGGCGGGGGAGCGGCCGTTCCGGCGGGCGCTGGTGATCAGCCTGTTCAACCCGAAGGCGATCCTGTTCTTCGTCGCCTTCTTCGTTCAGTTCGTGTCAGAGTCCAACCCGCTGCTCGGGTTCGTCGTGCTGGGGGCGCTAGCCCAGGTAGCGAGCGTGCTGTACCTGAGTCTGCTGATCTTCAGCGGGTCCCGCTTGGCGGCTGCCTTCCGCCGACGGCAGAGGCTAGCGGCCGGGGCCACCTCGGCGGCCGGGGCGCTGTTCCTCGGGTTCGCGGTGAAGCTCTCCCTGGCAAGCGTGTAGGGGGCTGGTGTGTCTCACGTTGACGATGCTGCGGCCCTGTTCGCCCGCTTGAGCCTCCAGGAGCAACAGGAGGCGCTAGGAGCCTTGGGCCTGCCCGAGAGGCTCCCGAAGGGGCCCCAGGAGCCTTCCAAGGTCACCCCGTTCTCCGCCCTTGCCAGCACGCCCAGCAGGCGGAAGCGGCAGCCAATCACTGTGAAGGCCGTGGCTACCTCCAACTGGCCTTCGGCGCAAGGTGAGTTGAGCCCCTAGAGGGCGGCCCCTGTAAGGCGGCCACAGAGCAACACCCTTTAGGGGCCCCCGACTTGCTTCGGGAACGGCCTCTTCTTTGCGTTCCAGGGCCGCCTATAGGCTGCCCGCTAGCGGGCCCTTGCGGGGCCCGTAGTGGCGACGGGAGTACGTGAACGATGAATCGCTATCAAGCGGGCATACCTGGGGACGTATGGGAGTTCGTGCTAAACGACATCCGCTGGCAAGTGCTGAAAATGGATGACGGGACGTTCATGGTCCAGGGCGGGGATTTCATGTTCAGCGGGTGTGCCGATGAGTACGTGGCCATGCGCGCCATCATGGTGCGCCTAGCGGCGCTGCAAGGGCAGTCGATAGACCTCGACTGTTAACCCCCAAGGAACGCCACAAAGGCCCCCAGGGGGGCCGGAAACACGAATGGGGCCCCGCCTTACGGCGGGGCCCTTACGCGTGCCCCTGGAGGCCACACAGACTTAGCTACTTACTTACCTACCGACACCCTTAGTCGGTTAAACAACGACCGGCGGAGCATCCGGCGGGGAGCCGACCGGCCCCAGGTTGAGAGGCTGCGTAGGGGCGCCGGTATAGCTAACTCCAGTTGTCACCCATCCTGATCAGTCGCTTCTTAACATCGTGCGGAATGATCAACTGCCCCAACAGTTCCCCATCTTCCTGCTTTCCGAGTTCGAAAGTGATTCCGGCACTCAGTAGGTCCTTTTCCATGGCCTCTACGCCACCAGCCTCCCAATGCTGCCTGTATGTCATGCCGGTGCTTTCGTAGATCCACCTGTCCTTTGTGGATTCCGGGTCGATCTTCGCCAAGTC
Source organism: Streptomyces sp. NBC_00659 (assembly GCF_036226925.1). Lineage (NCBI taxonomy): Bacteria > Bacillati > Actinomycetota > Actinomycetes > Kitasatosporales > Streptomycetaceae > Streptomyces > Streptomyces sp. NBC_00659. Next base: position 5,916,065 of record NZ_CP109031.1, read on the forward strand.
TTTTTTGAGCGCGACTAGTGTGGCCTCTGCCGTCTCTCGCATGAACGCAGAGTCAACAAACATCCCCCGGGGCGCCAGTCCAGCCATGTAGTACCTAATGGTGTCTTCCAGCCGCTTGCGCTCTCGCCTGTTCTCGTCACCTCGGGCGTACTCACGGCGGATCACCTCGTAATCCCCCAGGGCCTCAAAGACGGCCTGCGCCAGAGCCGAGTACACATGCTCAGGGTCCGGTGTCACGAATCCGGGCTTCCGACAATCGGGGCACCGCAAGTATCGGTACTCCTTCACTTCGCCAGTAGAAAGGGTCTTGTAGTTATTCGTTTCGTTAACGTTCCTACCGCACTGGTGTTTCATGACGCCGAGGAACCTGGTAGGACGACGATTCTTCTCATGATGACGCTTGTTCTTCGAACGGGTGGCAAGAGCCGCTTGCACGCTGTCATGCTCGGCGCCTTCGCCCAGCTCGCGAGCGTCCTTTACCTGACCGCGCTGATATTCAGCGGTACGCGCCTCGCGGCCGCCTTCCGCAGGCGCAAGCGCCTCTCCGCGGGTGCCACGACGGCCGCCGGCGCTCTCTTCCTCGGCTTCGCGGTCAAGCTCACGCTCGCCAGCGCCTAGCCCGCGATCGGGCAGCCGGCGCTCGGCCACCGCGAGGGAGGAGCCGCGGTGGCCGAGCCCGAGTTGCCGGGTCCGGATCCATCGCGGCGGGCCTCGCCGCGATGGATCCGGGTGGACAGGCCGAGCATGCCGACGGCGACGGGGAACCGCTCCGGCGCGGAAACGCTCCGCCGACGGCGTGCGCGGCCGGATCGAGGTTCGCTACCGAATCGGCTGAGCCGGCGTCACAGCGATCCGCCCGGCAGCCGCGCCGTCGTCCGCCGGGAGGCGCGGGCGCCGCGGATCGCGCGGGTGAGGACCGGCGGCAGCACGTCGGCGGCGATCCGCTTGGTGCGGCGGCGCCAGGTGACCGGACGCCGGGACACCGACGCCCTCCCGGGGCTCGTCCCGCCGCCGTCGGCTTCCCCGGTGTGGTGTCGCGAGTACGGGAACGGCGGCGCCTCCATGTTCTTGCTCTTGAGGCGGATGATCGGGTGTCCTGCCGCCTGCTGGACGCTCAGGTGGCAGTCCTCCCGTCCGCGCACCATGCTCAGCAGCTCCTCCTGGACGGCCGAGGAGTCGCCCCAGGTCCCGTAGAGCTTCTGGGTGCTCAGACATATGGGGCGCAGCCCCCGGTTGAGTACGGCCTCCCACGCGGCTATGGAGACGCCCGGAGTGTGCTCCGAGCGGAAGTCGTCCAGGACGACGATGCCGTCGGGCTGCAGGAGGTCGTGGGCGGCGCCGATGTCCCCGTACACGTGCTCGTACAGGTGCGAGGCGTCGATGTGGACGAACCGGCAGGAGCGGGGCTCGACTTCGTCCGGCACCCGCGAGCTGGGGCCCGGCAGGACGCGGGGCAGCTCGTCGTGGAAGGAGAGGTAGTTCTCCTCGAAGGCCCGCTGGGTGAGCGCGCTGTACGACTTCGTCGACTCCGCCCGGTTGGCGCCGTCGGGCGCGTCGCCTTCGAAGAGGTCGCACACGGTGTACCCCTCTCCGGGCTGCCGATGCTGCCCGAGGAGGATCGCGCTCTTGCCCATGTACACGCCGACTTCAAGGAGGTCGCCCCGGATGCCGGCGGCTTTCTGCCGTTCCAGGAACCATGTGAACAGCATCTGATCGAGAACGGGAAACCACCCGGGGACGTCGTCGAGTCGGCGGGGTGGGCGTTTCGTGTCCTGTGCGGCAGTCATGAGGAGATCGCTCCCTTGCACTGACGGGCGGAAAGGCGACCCCGGTCTGTGAGGCGCCTGTGGTTCAGTCGTGAACGTTCAGCATCTGCCCGAAGGGCCCTGGGCAAACCAGGGTCCAAATGAACTGCGGGCCAATTTCAGGTTGAGCGGAGACGGGCACGGGTCCGGGCCTGGCGGAGGCTCGTTCAGGTTCAGGTTGAGCGGAGATCGGTACGGGCGCATGTCGTCCCTCCTCCCGGCAGCGCGTCGGAGGAAGTCGGAGGAAGGACGACATCCAGCTCGCCCTGGACCGCCGGTGGCCGTCAGAGGCGCTTCGGGGGCGATGTGTCCGCCCGGGGTGCCGTCCGTGCCGGGCCGACCGACAGGAAGGTGCTGCGGCCGACCAGCCGGCCGTCCTCCTTGCCGCCCAGCGCGTAGACGCCGGTCTCCAGCAGAAGCGTGGTCTTCGGGGCGATGACGAGACGGCCGCGCCGGTCGTCGCCGTCCAGCTCGGCGGCCGTTCCGGTCCGTCCCGCGGCGTCCTTTCCGCGGCCGTGGAGATGACGGCCGCCCCCGGTCATGGGTGACCGGGGGCGGCTGCGTTCGGAGTGCGGGTGATGTTCAGCCGGGGACGGGCGCCGGACGTTCGGCTGCCACGGGCGCGTCGGCGGCTGCCGGAGGGCCGGCTACGGGCGCGGCTTGGCCAGCGCCGTGCGGAGCTTCGGGGTGAGCCGGTTCTCCACGAACCGGTTGAGCAGCCAGGCGAGCAGCAGCATCGTGGCGATCGTGGCCAGGAACGTGCCGTACGACGGGAGGTGCAGGGTCCGGTGGTAGGCCTTGATGGCGACCCAGCCGAGGTGTTCGTGGACCAGGTAGAACGGGTACGTCAGCGCGCCGGCGACCGTCAGCCAGCGCCAGTTCGCCCAGCGCAGCCAGCCCAGCGCGATCGCCGCGACGGCGACGTAGCCGAAGGTGACGACGAGGATGATGACGTAGGCCGAGCGGGTGGAGAAGAACGCCGGGTTCGGGGCGTGCCACAGGTCCTGGACCGCCTCGTGCTGGCCGATCAGCCAGCTCACGGCGACGATGCCCCAGGCGTACGCGTCACGCCGGTCGCGGTGGACGAGGTAGAGGCCGACGCCGCCGATGAAGTACGGGGCGTACTCCGGCATCAGGACCATGTTGAGCAGCGGCTCGTTCACGCCCTGCGCGATGGCCGCGGCCAGGGTCCAGCCGGCGCAGAACAGGATCACGCGCTGCCGGTTCGCCCCCGGCAGCACGATGCACAGCGCGAAGAGGGCGTAGAAGCGGACCTCCGCCCACAGAGTCCAGCACACGCCGAGCACCCGGTCGACGCCCAGCGGCTGCTGGAGCATGGTGAGGTTGACCAGCGCGTCGCTCGGGGAGACCGTCTTGTACGCGACCACGGGCAGGGCGAACACGGCCGTCACGATGATGATCGCGGCCCAGTACGCGGGCAGCAGCCGCGAGGCGCGGGACGCGAAGAAGGAGCGCAGCGACCGGCCCCAGCCGCTCATGCAGATGACGAACCCGCTGATCACGAAGAAGACCTGTACACCCAGGCAGCCGTAGGCGAACAGATGGTGCAGCGTGGGGAACTGATGGCTGGGCGAAGTGCCCCAGGCCTGAACCACCTCGCCGTCCCGGCCGCCGTAGTGGTACGCCGCGACCATCAGGGCCGCGACGAGCCGGAGCCCGTCGAGGGCGCGCAGCCGGTTCTCCCGGGGTGCCGGGGGCCCGGGCGCGGCAGTCGTCTCGGCAGGTGGCAGGACGGTACGGACCACGGTGCCGTTCAACGTCCCGCGGGCCTCCTCGGGCGTGTCGATCACAAGGTTCCCCTCAATGGGACTCAGCTGGCCCACAGCACGTTAGTCCGATAGTCGGGGATTCTTACGGTCTGGCGAGGCCGGTTCGTCGTCTCGCCCACGGGAGTTCATCTCTGTGATGCCCCCGCGTTGAGGACTCTTCCGAATCGTGACAAATCGCCCTCGTCCGTGAAGGCCTGAAAACGGGGCGGGGCCCGGTCGTGTTCGACCGGGCCCCGCCCCTGTGTTCCGCGTGCGAAGCGGCCCTAGCGGCCCACCGCCCGCCTCAGCGAGCGCGCCCTCCGGGCGACCCGGCGCACGGTCGCGTTGCGCGGGATGAAGGCGAGCTGGGCCGGGACCGCGCCGGGCAGGGCCAGCGAGGTCAGGCGCTTGCGCTTGAAGTAGCGCCAGGTGTCCTGGGTGAGCTGGTTCGTCAGATAGCTCTCGGCCGCCGGACGCAGTTCCGGGTAGATCTTCGGCTGCATCGCGAAGCCGACGGCTCTCAGAAGCCGCGTCAGGTCCTCCACGCCCATGCCGGGGCGCTGCTCGGTGACCGCCGCGCTGTCCGTCAGCTCGGGCAGCAGCGCGTCGACGATGGTCACCGGGACGCGGTTGCTGTTCTCGTACGGGGTGAGCCGGTCCAGCAGCGGGCCGGTTCCGACGCGGGCGACCGGCAGGCCGTACAGCGCGGACGCCGTGAGCAGCGCCGTGGAGAAGCAGCCGACGACCAGCGCGGGACGCATCCGCTGGTAGAGCACCTCCGCGAGGACCGGGGTGTCGAGGACGGTGAGGTCCGCGCCCAGCCTCTCGGCCTCCTTCTCCAGCAGCCGCGACCAGCGCGCCGGGGCCGAGGGGTGCGGCTTGAACACCACGCGGGTGTGGCCGAGCGCGAGGGCCCCCTTCAGCATGCGTACGTGGAGCTCCTCCTCCTCCTCGGCGGTGAGGATCTCCAGCGCGGAGAGGTACTGGCCGAGCAGCAGGGCCGGCTCGTCGATCGACGGCAGTTCGTCACCGGTGTCGACGAGTTCGGCGAGCACCTTCACGAACGCGTCCGTGGGCACGAGCTGCGGCTCGACGTCGAACTCGGTGAGCAGCAGCGGCTTCAGGCCGGGGACCAGGTCCAGATGGAGCAGCCGGGTCACCCGGGTGCCGACCAGCGGGTCGATCTTGTTGCGGGTGGGGCCGTAGCTCATCAGGCCGTCGGCGTACACCGTGACGGGCGCGCCCATGAAGATCTGGGAGATGCCGAGCGCCGGGTTGACCTGGATCGACTCCACGGCCAGTTCGATGTCGTCGTCGCCGAGGTTCCAGGCGAGCCGCAGATGCCGCTCCCACAGGGGGACGTCGTCCGGACGCGGAGCCCAGCCGCCCGGGTGGAAGGGGGAGATGGTCTCGTTCCACGAGATGACGTCGTCGAAGCGGCCGCGCAGCCGCTCGAAGCCGGGCATCTCGTCCACCGCGGACGTCGTCTCCGGCGTCGCCGCGTTGTTGGAGACGAGAAGGATGCGCCGGTCGGCGGGCCCGAAGCTGTCGGTGTCGAGGGCCGCGGCGAGCGTGGCCGTGCCGTACAGCGTGGACGCCATGAAGATCTGGGTGGTCACGCGGCCACCCCCGCGGCGGGCGCGGGCCGTCGGCGCAGCCGGCGCAGCCGGGTGGCGCGCTGGACGTCCATCGAGTCGAGGGCCTCGTCGAGCACGGCCTGGGGCATTCGGCGCAGTGCGACGGCACTCATGGACTTCAGTTTCCGTGCCACTGCCGGCTCGAACCTTTCGATGGATCCCAGGTGGTGGGAAATAATCGCGCAATAGGTGCGCACGGCCTTGGGCAGGAGTTTGTCCGCGTCCCGGTCCTCGGCTGTTTCCGCCACGACCTGGTCGAACGCGCGAATGAAATCGAGTTGGCGCACGTCCCCGATCTGGGTGAGGGAGGAGGCGACGCCACGCCGGTAGAACACGCCGAGCAGGCCCACCGTGGCGAAGGATTCCGCCTCCCGGTGCAGCTTCCAGATCCACGGCCGGTCCTCGGCCGTGCGCAGCCCGTCGGTGAAGTGGAGCAGGCCCCGGTCGACCAGCCGGCGGTGGTAGATGCCCGCCCAGGCGTAGGCGTAGTCGACAGAGGTGGAGCGGTCGGAGGGGAGGATGGCGTCACGGGGGTCCATGACGACTCCGCGGCGGCCGTGCGGAACACGGTGGACGCTGCGGGCCCGCGCGGTGCACTGGACATGGTCCGTACGGACGAAGTCGCAGCCCAGGTCCTCGATGGAGGAGACGAGTTGTTCGTAGTAACCGGGGGCGAGCCAGTCGTCCCCGTCGAGGAACGTGAGGTACTCGCCACGCGCGGTGTCGATCCCGGTGTTGCGGGCGGTGGCCAGTCCTCCGTTCTTCTCGTGTCTGACATACACCGCACCCGGGAGCTCGCGCTCGGCGCGCGCGAGGATGTCCGGTGTCTCGTCGCGCGAGCAGTCGTCGACGAGAATGAATTCGAAATCCTGCCGTGCGTTGGCACGCAGGCTCTTCAGGGTGTCGGGCGCGTATTGCTGCACGTTGTAGAACGGCACGATGACGGAGAGCTTGACCACCCCTGTGACGTTAGGGGGCGGCCCGGCATTCGTCTTTACCGTTGGTGAGATGCAAGGTGAACGACGCGTGGCGGTACCGTGAACCACGTCGTTTTCTCAGCCGATCCCTGGCTGATTCCCCATTCGTCGACGCGCTGTTAACCGTTTGTTGTAGTCAGGTTGGGCCACTCCTTGGAATGGCTTCCTAGCGTCTAGGGCGTGCCAGCAAGTACCTCGAAGTCGCTGCGAGTGGCCGTCCTCGCGGATTCCGACACCCGGTGGAAGTGGGGTTCGCTCACCGCGAACCGCGTCTCCCCCGCAGGATCGGACATCCACCTCGACGGATTCCTCCTGCGCGGCCGTGCCACCCCGACCGCCCGCCAGCTCGAAGAGGTCGGCGTCCGAGCGGACTCCCTCCGCGAGGTCACCGCCCTCGAATTCCTGCGCGAGCTGGGCCAGGAGGACGACGTCTACGACGTGGTCGTCCTCGCCCTGGTCGGCGGTGCCGTCCAGGCGGTCCTGCACGGCCTCTCCCGCGCCTGGGAAGGACGCGCGAAGCGGCCCCTGGTCGTCACCGGCTATGTCGGCGTCGTCTACGAGAAGCTCGCCGACGGGCTGCTCCTGCGGCACGGCGCGGACCTCGTCCTCGCCAACTCCCGCCAGGACGCGGACCGCTTCCGGGCCGTGTACGAGGGGGTCGGAGCCGACGCCGGGTCGGTGACCGAGGTCGCGCTGCCCTTCCTCGGCGGGGCCGCGTACGCGGAGCACGACCCGTCCGAGCGGCCGGGGCGGCCCTACACGGTCGTCTTCGCCGCCCAGCCCTCCGTGCCGGAGAGCCGCAAGGACCGTACGTACCTGCTGGACCGGCTCATCGGCCACGCGCGGCTGCACCCGGACCGCGAGGTCCTGCTCAAGCTGCGCTCCAAGCCGGGCGAGCACACCACGCACATCGAGGAGCTGCCGTACCAGAAACTGGTGCAGAAGGCGGATCCGCCGGCCAACTTCCGGCTGGTGTACGGGCACATGGGTGAGGTCCTCGACCGCACCGACTTGCTCGTCACCATCAGCTCCACCGCCGCCCTGGAATCCCTGCACCGGCGCATCCCCACCGTCGTCCTCAGCGACCTCGGGGTGCGCGAGGCGCTCGGCAACCACCACTTCGTGGGCTCGGGCTGCCTCGCCTCCTGGGACCAGCTCGACACGGGGCACCGGCCGGTGCCCGACCCGGACTGGGTGGCCCGGCAGGGCGTCGCCGCCGACGGATCGTACGAGACTGCCTTCGACGCGGCACGGCAGCGCATCACCGGACTGCTCGCTGCGGACGAGCTGCCGCCGCTCGCTCCCTACTACACCCCCGTCACCGCGCCCGGCTATCTGCCCGGCATCCTCGCCCGCCACCACCTCGGCCCGGACGGCAGCCCGCTGCCCGGTGCCCCGGCGGCGGACCGGGAACCCAGCCCCGTACGGCAGTTCGTGCGCCGGGCCGCCCGCGGCGCCTACCGCCACGGCGTCCAGCGCGTGGCACCGGTGATCCGGCGGATGGGTGAACTGTGAGCGCCCCGACAGCGGGCAGCCCGCGGACCCCCGCCCCTCACGCCTCTCTCGCCTCCCTCGTCAAGGAGAACAGCGCATGACCAACTCCGAAGCGGGCCAGGCCGCGCCGGTGCGCCGCGTGCTCGCGGTGATCCCCGCGCGCGGCGGCTCCAAGGGCGTGCCCGCCAAGAACCTCCTGCCCGTAGGCGGTGTGCCGCTGGTGGCCCGCGCGGTGCGCGAGTGCCGCGCCGCCCGCCTCGTGACGGACGTCGTCGTCTCCACCGACGACCAGGCCATCGCGGCGGCCGCCCGCCAGGCCGGCGCCGAGGTCGTGCTGCGCCCCGCCGCCATCGCCGGGGACACCGCCACCTCCGAGGCCGCCGTCCTGCACGCCATGGACACCCACGAGGCGCTGCACGGCTCCCCGGTCGACGTGGTCCTGCTCGTCCAGTGCACCAGCCCGTTCATCATCCGCGAGGACGTGGACGGGGTCGTGGACGCGATCGTCTCGAACGGCGCGGACACGGCGCTGACCGTGGCCCCCTTCCACGGCTTCGTGTGGCGCGACGGCGACGACGATCCCACGGCCTCGGTGGCCGCCGGGACCGAGCGCGCGACCGCCGACGGCGGCACCGGCGTCCTGGTCGCGGAAACCGCCGTCAGTGGCGGTTACGGCGTCAACCACGACAAGTCCTTCCGCCCGCGCCGCCAGGACCGCCCCCAGGACCTCCTGGAGACCGGTGCCGTCTACGCCATGGAGGCCGCCGGCTTCCGCGTCGCGAAGCACCGGTTCTTCGGCCGCACCGAACTCGTGCGCACCGACCCGGCCCGCGTGCTGGAGATCGACGACCCGCACGACCTCGCCCGCGCCCGGGCCCTCGCGCCGCTCTTCGACGCGAACCGGCCCGGCACCCTCCCGACCGCAGCCGACATCGACGCGGTCGTCCTCGACTTCGACGGCACCCAGACCGACGACAGGGTGCTGATCGACTCCGACGGACGGGAGTTCGTCTCCGTGCACCGCGGGGACGGACTCGGTATCGCGGCTCTCCGCAAGAGCGGGCTGACGATGCTGATCCTGTCCACGGAACAGAACCCGGTCGTCGCAGCCCGGGCCCGGAAGCTCAAGATTCCGGTCCTGCACGGCATCGACCGGAAAGACCTCGCACTGAAGCAGTGGTGCGAGGAGCAGGGCATCGCGCCTGAGCGCGTGCTCTACGTCGGCAACGACGTCAACGACCTCCCCTGCTTCGCCCTCGTGGGCTGGCCGGTGGCGGTCGCGAGCGCCCACGACGTCGTGCGCGGCGCCGCACGCGCGGTCACCACCGTCCCCGGTGGCGACGGCGCGATCCGAGAGATCGCCAGCTGGATCCTCGGCCCTTCTCTCGACTCCCTCGACAAGTAAGGAACGTTTCACCATGAGCAACTCCCGTCTGCGCAACTTCGGTTCGAAGACCGCCGGCCCCGGCCACCCCGTCTACGTCGTCGGCGAGATCGGCATCAACCACAACGGTGAGCTCGAGAACGCCTTCAAGCTCATCGACGCCGCCGCCGAGGCCGGCTGTGACGCCGTCAAGTTCCAGAAGCGCACCCCGGAGATCTGCACCCCGCGCGACCAGTGGGACATCGAGCGCGACACCCCCTGGGGCCGCATGACCTACATCGACTACCGCCACCGCGTGGAGTTCGGTGAGGACGAGTACCGCCAGATCGACGAGTACGCCAAGAGCAAGAACATTGACTGGTTCGCCTCCCCGTGGGACACCGAGGCCGTCGCCTTCCTGGAGAAGTTCGACGTCCCGGCCCACAAGGTCGCCTCCGCCTCGCTGACCGACGACGAGCTGCTCCGCTCGCTGCGCGCCACGGGCCGCACGGTCATCCTCTCCACCGGCATGTCGACGCCGAAGCAGATCCGCCACGCGGTCGAGGTCCTCGGCTCGGACAACATCCTGATGTGCCACGCCACGTCGACCTACCCGGCGCAGGCCGAGGAGCTCAACCTCCGCGTCATCAACACCCTGCAGGCCGAGTACCCGAACGTTCCGATCGGCTACTCCGGCCACGAGACGGGCCTGCAGACCACGCTCGCCGCGGTCGCCCTCGGTGCCGCCTTCGTCGAGCGTCACATCACCCTCGACCGCGCGATGTGGGGCTCCGACCAGGCCGCCTCCGTCGAGCCGCAGGGCCTGACCCGCCTCGTCCGCGACATCCGCACCATCGAGGCCTCCCTCGGCGACGGTGTCAAGAAGGTCTACGACTCCGAGCTCGGCCCGATGAAGAAGCTGCGCCGCGTCACGGGCGTCGTCGCCGAGGCCGAGATCGCCGCGGCCGCGGGCGAGCCCGTCTCGGTCTGAACACCCTGAATTCCTTACGACGGGACGGTCGTACGTCGATGAGCCCTCGCGCCGGTTCCGCCGGCTCCACCACTCTCGCCTTCGTCGAGAGTCCGGTACAGCTCCTGAACGTGCTGGAGTGGGCGCACGCACACGCCCACAACGGTGCGGCGCCCGGCGCGGGGCTCACCCTCGTCGTCCTGTCTCCCAACGACCCGATGACCCGCGGTCAGCTCCGCCGGATGGCGGAACTGGCGCGCGACGAGGGTCACACGGTCCGCTGGGAGGAGGCGCGCGGCGGCACCACGGCCCCCTTCCACACCATCGGGGGACTGACACCGATGCTGCGCCGGGCCCGGCGCATCGTCATGGGGGACCCGTTCTCCCGCTATGTGCAGCTCCTGCTGACCATCACCAGGGCGCGCGACCTGGTCGTGGTCGACGACGGCACGGCGACGATGGAGTTCGTCGCCCAGCTCGCCCGCGGTGAACGCCTGGTGCGCTGGCACCGGCGCGGTGGCCGCCCCGGCCCGCGGGACGTGCTCTTCGCTCCCGTGTCCGCCTCGGCCCGCCGCCGGCTGACGCCCAGCGAGCGCCGTACGGTCGAGGTCTTCTCCTCGATGCCGATCGAATCGGCGCCGGACGGCGTCACCATCACCGCCAACGACTTCTCCTGGACCCGGGCCCGGTTCGGCCCGCCGCGCATCACCAAGAGCGCGGACATGGTCGGCACCTCGCTGGTCGAGACCGGCGTGGTCGACCCGGACCGCTATCTGGACGCCGTCCGCGCGCTGGCCAAGGCGCACGGCGCGACCCGCTACTTCGCGCACCGCCGGGAGAGCTCCGACAAGCTGCACCGGCTGGCCGTCGAGACGGGTCTGGAAATCGTCCGGCCCGACCTGCCGCTCGAACTGATCGCCCGGCGCGGTCCCATAGGCCGGACGATTCTGAGCTTCCCGTCCACGGTCGTGCACACGCTGCCGCTCGCCCTGGCTGGCACCGAGGTGCGCGTCGCGGTCTGCGACATCGACCCGAGCTGGCTGACGGAGAACGCCTCTCCGCGCGCCCAGGGTTTCCTGTCCGGGGTCACCGGGACCGCCCGGGACGTCCACCGTCTCTCGGCGGTCTCCATTATCTAGTTCAAGCCACAAGTACATTCAGGCGTTCAGAGCCCGGCGCACCGCGCCGGGCTCTCTCCGTGCATCCGCCACATGATCTACGCGGATCAATCCGGTCCCTCCGGGCGCATCCTCCACGATGAGCGCACTGAACAGCCGCGCGCTGTTCACCAGTTCTCCATAGTTCACGCGTTGGGGGGACACGATCCGGCCATTGAATCGCAGCGCGCGGTACCGATCGTGGGCCGCGCGGGGATTCCGTTTCCGGAATGGGGGGACAGCACGTGGCGTCCGCGCAAGAGGAGTCCGACAGACCGGAGTCCGACAGACCGGGATCCGGAACACCGGAACCGGGAGAGCCGGTATCCGGCATACCGGAGTCCGGTACTTCGGTCTCCGGGGGACCGGAGACCGGCGGTGCCGTCTCCGGCCGGACGGAGCTCGAGGAGCTCACCCCCCGGCGGCTCAACGCGGCCCGCGGCCTCGGTGACCGCGTCTTCCGGTACCAGCTCACCGCCACCGGCATCGCCGTCCTGGCCGTCATGGCGGGGGTCGGACTCTTCCTCCTCCTGCGGGCCGGTCAGGCGCTGCGGGCCCGGGGCTTCGCCTTCCTCACCACCGCCGCATGGCAGCCGGACGTCCACAACTTCGGCATCGCGGCCGTCATGACCGGCACCATCCTGATCGCCCTGGTCGCGGTGTCGATCTCCGTGCCGCTCGCCGTCGGAACCGCCCTGTTCATCACCGACGTGGCCCCGCCCGGACTGCGCCGCACTCTGGTGTCGATGGTCGACCTGATGGCGGCCGTCCCCTCGGTGGTGTACGGGCTGTGGGGGCTGTTCTTCTTCCAGCAGCACGTGATCGGCCTGTCGCGCTGGCTCTCCACCTGGTTCGGCTGGATCCCCCTGTTCCAGGTGGACGGTGCCCAGCCCGGCGAACCGCTCGCGTCGGAGAGCGTCTACACGGCTTCCACCTTCATCGCAGGGATCGTCGTCGCCCTGATGGTCGCGCCGATCCAGTGCTCGGTGATGCGCGAGGTCTTCTCGCAGGCCCCGGCCGGCGAACGCGAGGGCGCCTACGCGCTCGGCGCCACCCGCTGGGGAATGATCCGCGCGGTCGTCCTGCCGTACGGCAAGGGCGGCATCATCGGCGGCACGATGCTGGGGCTCGGCCGGGCGCTCGGCGAGACGATCGCGGTGTACATGATCATCTCGCCGGTCTTCACCATCCAGCTCCACGTCCTGCAGACCGGCTCGAACTCGGTCTCCTCGCTGATCGCCCTGCACTACGGCGACGCCTCGACGTTCGGTATGTCGGCGCTGATGGCGGCGGGCCTGGCGCTGTTCCTGCTCACCCTGGCGGTCAACTTCACCGCCTCCTCCGTGGTGGCCCGCAGCCGCTCCGGCGCGCAGAGCGAGGCATGAGATGACCGTCATCGAAGAAACGTCCCTGTCCGGCGTGCGTGACACCGCGCCCGTGCCCGCGGACATCGAGGTGGAGCAGGCGCCGCACGCGCCGGAGCCCCCCCGGCCGCGCCGCATCGGCGGCGTCAGCCGCTCCGGGGTGCTGGCCCTGTGCGGTGCCGCCGCCTCCGCGCTCTGCGCCACCGTCCTGCTGTTCGGCCAGCTCGCCCCGTTCTCGGGCGTCCTGGGCTTCACCGTCACCGCCTACCTCGTCTTCCTGGCGATCTACGCGGTGCTGACCGGCCTCGAGGAGGACGGCCAGGCCGTACGCGACCGGGTCATGACGGTCGTGCTGTGGACGGCGGCCTCGCTGCTGTTCTCCGGCCTGTTCATGGTCGTCGGCTTCACCGGCTGGCGCGGCAAGGACGCCCTGCCGCACGGCAACTTCTTCACCGAGGACATGCAGGCCTCGGGCCCGCTCGACCCGCTCACCCACGGCGGCATCGCCCACGCGATGCTCGGCACCCTCACCATGATCGCCATCGCCCTCGCGATCACCGTGCCGCTGGGCCTCGCCTGCGCCGTGTACCTGAACCAGATCCCGGGCCGGTTCTCCCGGTTCGTCCGGACGATCGTCGAGGCGATGACCGCGCTGCCCTCGATCGTCGCCGGTCTGATGGTGTACGCCACCTGGATCCTCGGCCTCGGCATGCAGAAGTCGGGCCTCGCGGCAGGCTTCGCGATCAGCGTGATGATGCTGCCGATCGTCATCCGGGCCTCCGACGTGGTGCTGCGCCTGGTGCCCGGCAACCTCACCGAGGCCGCGGAGGCGCTCGGCGCGCCGCGCTGGCGCACGGTGTGGCACGTCGTACTGCCCACCGCCCGCTCGGGTCTGGCCACCGCCGTCATCCTCGGCACCGCCCGCGGAATCGGCGAGACCTCGCCCGTCCTGCTCACCGCCGGCTTCACGGCCGCGCTCAACGCGGACCCGACCAGCGGGCCGATGGTCTCGCTGCCGCTCGCGGTCTTCAACTTCGTCAAGTCGCCCGAGCCCACGATGATCGCCCGCGGGTTCGGCGCCGCCGCCGTCCTGATGGCCCTCGTCCTGGTGCTGTTCGTCATCGCCCGGGTGATCGGCGGGCGCGGCCCCGGTCACCAGACCAAGCGCCAGGCCCGCCGTACCGCCCGGGCCTCACGGCAGGACGTACGGCGCTTCGAGGACCTGCACGCGCCCGGCCTGTCCCTGTTCGAGAGCCCCGGGGGATCGCACCCCACGGAAACCGCCCTGTCCGCCCCCGCCACCGGAGAGACCGACTGATGCGCAGCCACCTCCACTCCGCCCTCGGGCGCCTTCGGGCACTCGGGACGCTCGGCGCGCTGCTCGGCGTGATCGCCGCGCTGCTGGCCGGTCCGCTGGCGGCCCCGGCCGCCGCCGACAGCTACACGCCGATATCCGGCGCCGGCTCCACCTGGGCCGAGAACGCCGTCGACGAATGGCGTCGTGCCGTCAACCAGTACGGCATGCGGATCAGCTACGCCGGCACCGGTTCCTCCGACGGCCGCCGTCAGTTCCTCAGCGGCACCGTCGACTTCGCGGTCTCGGACATCCCGTTCCAGACCCACCCGACCGACGGCTCGGCCGCCGAACGGCCCGCGTCCGGCTCGTACGCCTACATGCCGATCGTGGCCGGCGGCACCGTCTTCATGTACCACCTGACCGTCAACGGCAAGCGGGTCACCAACCTGCGGCTGTCCGGCGACGTGGTCACCAAGATCTTCACCGGCGTCATCAAGACCTGGGACGACCCGGTCATCAAGGCCGACAACCCGGGGCTCCAGCTCCCGCACCGCACCATCGTCCCCGTCGTACGCTCCGACGGCTCGGGCTCCACCGCCCAGTTCACGATGTGGATGGCCAACCAGCACAAGTCGCTGTGGCAGTCCTACTGCCGCAAGGTCGGCCGCTCCGGAGCCTGCGGGCAGACCTCGTACTACCCGACCGTCCCCGGCATGATCGCCCAGTCCGGCGACCTCGGTGTCGCGGGCTACGTCGCCCAGAACTACGGCGAGGGCGCGATCGGGTACGTCAACTACTCGTACGCCCTGAACGCGCACTATCCGGTCGCCAAGGTCCTCAACCACGCGGGCTACTACACCGAGCCGACCCCGCAGAACGTCGCGGTCTCGCTGCTCAAGGCGAAGATCAACACCGACAGGAGCTCCGCGGACTACCTCACCCAGAAGCTCGACGGTGTCTACAACGACTCCGACCGGCGCAACTACCCGCTGTCCAGCTACTCGTACATGATCCTGCCCCTGAAGGTGCAGGGCACCTTCACCAAGGCCAAGGGCAAGACGCTCGGCGCGTTCTCGTACTACTTCATGTGCCAGGGCCAGCAGCAGGCCCCCTCGCTCGGCTACTCGCCCCTGCCGATCAACCTGGTGAAGGCGGGCTTCGACCAGATCCGCCGCATCCCGGGCGTGCAGGCCCGGAGCATCAACCTCAAGGGCTGCAACAACCCGACCTTCTCCAACGACGGGCACAACAAGCTCGCCGACACCGCTCCCTACCCGGCCGCCTGTGACAAGAAGGGCGCCCCGGCCTGCACCACCGGCAGCGGCGGCGCCAAGGCGGGCGGCAGCACCGGCGGTTCGGGCTCCACGGGCGGCACGAGCGGCGGCTCCGCCTCGGGCGGTTCCACCAGCGGTGGTTCGACCGGCGGCGGCACCACCGGAGGAAGTTCGGGAAGCGGCGGCACAGCCGCGACGGGCGGTACCGGCGGCAGCGCCGAACCGGTCGTCGACCCGGACACCGGACAGACCCTGTCGCCCGGCACCGGCGGCGGCTCGGGGACCGGCTCCTCGGGCGGCGGCAACGGCGGCACCGGCGCGCTGAACGACACCATCGCGCTCGCCCAGCCGGTCTCCGTGGCCGGCAGCCAGGGCTGGACCGGCACCCAGACGCTGATGCTGATCGCGGCCTTCCTGGTCCTCGGGCTCGTCCTGCTGCCCTCCGTGGTGTCCCGGGCGATCGCCGGGCGCGGCGCGGGCAAGGACGCCGGAGAGGGGCAGAAGCGATGAGCTCCCGCAGCACGGGACCCCGCACCCCAAGACCCGTGGCCACGAGCCCGCGGACACGCGGGAGAGCACTGCTCCGCGTGCGACGGCTGCTCCTGCGCGTCGTCGCCGGAGCCGCCGTGGGAGCCCTCGCCGGCCTCGGCGTGGCCCAGACGGCGGCCCCCGCGTCCGCCGCGGGCAGCGCGGACGCCACCTCCTCGGCCGTCACGGTCTCCGGCCGCGGCGAGTTCGAGGACCTGAGGTTCACCGTCGACCAGACCACCCACCTGACCAGTCAGGCGATCACGGTCTCCTGGTCCGGCGGCACCCCGACCACCTTCGCGGGCACGTCGTTCAACACCGACTTCGTGCAGATCATGCAGTGCTGGGGCGACGACGACGGCACGGTGCCGTCCAACCCCGGCCCCGCGCGCACCCAGTGCCAGTACGGCGCCTCCCCGACCACCGACCGGGGCAGCTGGCCGGGCAACGACTACGACGACACCCGCAAGGTCTTCTACAGCGCCGACCCCGCCAACTACGGCCAGGACAACCGGTACGGGGCGGCCAACCCCAACGCCCCGGGCGAGGTGCCCTTCAAGTCCGTCGACGGCACGGTGATCACCTCCGGCACCCAGAACAACGCCTTCTTCAACCGCAACACCACCAACGAGGTCGACTTCGCCCGCACCGGCGCCGACGGCACCGGCAAGGAGTACTTCGAGGTCCAGACCGCCAACGAGGCCCCGCACCTGGGCTGCGGTCTGCCGGTCACCGCCAACGGTGGCACCAAGCCCCGCTCCTGCTGGCTGGTCATCGTCCCGCAGGGCCACCTCGACCTGGACGGCGAGCCGTACGCCGACCACAGCCAGGTCAACGCCGGCTCCCCGGTCTCCTCCACCAACTGGCAGAACCGCGTCGCGATCCCGCTCGGGTTCAACTCGGTCGGCAGCAACTGCGCGCTCGGCGCGAAGGAACGCGCCACCACCGGCAGCGAGCTCGCCGCCGACGCCATGACCAGCTGGCAGGCGGCCCTGTGCCCGACCGGCACGGTGTACGGCTACACCGAGCTGGGCGAGCCGGACACCCGCGCCCGCCTCACCGACGACGGCTCCTCCGGACTCGCCTTCACCACCCGCGCCCTCGGAGCCGACACGGGGACCACAGCGCCCTCGGACCCGACCGTGTACGCGCCCGTCGCGCTCTCCGGAACGGTCATCGGCTTCACCGTCGAACGCAGACCCAAGGCGGGCGCGCCGGACTCCGTCCGCAGACTCGCGGGCACCAAGGTCGAGTCCGTCGACCTCACCCCGCGGCTGGTCGCCAAGCTGCTCACCGAGTCGTACCGCAACTCGCCCTGGGGAGCGGTGCTCGGCGACAACACGGCCACCGGCTACGGCTGGGCGAGGACCAACCCCGCCGGCCTGGCGAGCGACCCCGAGTTCATCTCCCTCAACCCCGAGTTCGCGGACCTGTCGGTCTCCGAGACCCCGTCCACCGACACCGACCTGATCACCTCGCTCGGGCACAGCGACTCCGCCCGCGCGCTGTGGCAGTGGATCCTCGCCGACAAGGACGCCCGCGGCTTCCTGGCCGGTGACGCCGACGACTGGGGCACCCAGGTCAACCCGTACTACAGCACCACCGCGTCCCGGAACCCGACCGGCATCGCCTTCGACCCCGCGAGCTCCGACGACTACCCCAAGAGCGACCCCTGGTGCGCGATCCCGCCGGGCACCGACGCCACGATCAAGCAGTGCATGACCGACTTCCACCCCTACGTGGAGGACATGCACTCCGGCGCCCTGCACACGCGGCGCGCGGACACCCTCTGGAAGTCCAGCTGGGACGCGCTCGCCAACCCGCCCGCGTTCAAGAGCCCGGGACCCCAGACCGTCGGCTCCCGGTTCGTGATCACGGTCACCGACGCGGCCTCCGCCGCGCGCTACGGCCTCCAGACCGCCCGGCTGCGCAACACCGCCGGCAAGTTCGTGGGCCCCGCCGCGGCATCCCTGACCGCGGCGTCCGACGGCGCCACCGGCACCGGAGCCCCCGAGATCACCCCGGCCACGGCCTCCGCGGAGGGCGCCTACCCGCTCGCCCAGCTCGTCTACGCGGCCGTCCGCCCCGCCGGGATCGACACGGCCGCCCGCAAGGACTACGCGGCCCTGCTGCGGTACGCCGCGGGTGACGGACAGACCAGCGGCGCCGACCCGGGCCTGCTCCCGGCCGGCTACGCCCCGCTCCCGGCAGCCCTGCGCACCAAGGCGACCGAGGCCGCCGACGCCCTCGTCCACTACACCGCCCCCAGCTCGACGCCCTCGGGCGGCTCGGACTCCTCCGGCGGTTCGAACGGCGGCACCACGGGCGGCAGCGACTCCGCCGGCTCCGACGGCGGAACGGGCGGCACCGGCACCGGAGGCTCCACGGGCGGCGACGGCGGAAGCGCCGCAGGCGGCGGCAGCGGCGCCACGCCGAGCGCCGGCGCGAGCACGAAGCCGAGCGCCGCGGCGTCCTACGACGGCGGCAAGGCCGTACAGACCACCGCGCTGGGCACCACGCCCGACGACCCGGCCAACTCCCTGCGGTATGCCGTCCCGGTCGGTGCCGCGCTCGGCGCCGCCGCCGGCATCGGCGCGCCGTTCGCCGGCGGCGGCAGGCTGCGGCTTCCGCTGCGCGTCCCGCTGCCCGGCGGCCGTGGAGTGACCATCCCCGCGTTCACCCTGCCCGAGTGGCTGCGCAAGCGGCTGCCCTCCGGCCGGAGCTGAGCTCGCGGAGCGCGGGCCCGCCGGGCCCGCGCTCCCCACAGACGGCCGCCCGCCCCGAAAGGCA
The DNA here is from genome assembly GCF_036226925.1 of Streptomyces sp. NBC_00659. Taxonomy (NCBI): domain Bacteria; kingdom Bacillati; phylum Actinomycetota; class Actinomycetes; order Kitasatosporales; family Streptomycetaceae; genus Streptomyces; species Streptomyces sp. NBC_00659. The sequence continues at coordinate 5,934,490 of NZ_CP109031.1, forward strand.
GTCGGGGCGGACGGCCCGTACCACCCTGCCAGATCCTCCCGACGTCACGTCGCACACCCTCTGGAGACTCTCAATGCGCACGATGCGCCTTTCGGCGGCCATGGTCGCCGCCGCCGTGGTGTCCGGCACGCTGGCTCTGGCGAGCCCGGCGTCCGCCGACCCCACCCCCGCCGGCACCTTCCGCAAGCTGGTCGGCGTGGGCTCGGACACCACCCAGGACGTGCTCAACGCCCTTGCCGGTGACACGGTCAACGGCAAGGCCTACGCCGACACCGCCGTGAAGGCGGTGAGCGGTGCGGGCGTCGCCTCCTACGACGCGATCGAGCCCGGCACCGGCTCCACCACCTCGAGCATCCAGACCCGCACGGGCGGCCCGACCTTCCAGCGCCCCAACGGCTCCGGCAAGGGCCGCCTCGCCCTCAGCATGTCGCTGACCGGCGACAAGTTCCCCGACAGCTCGGGCGTCTCCATCAAGGGCCAGGTCGACTTCGCCCGCTCCTCCAGCGGCCCGAGCACCTCCGGCACCGCCTTCACCTACATCCCGTTCGCGCGTGACGCGGTCGGCGTCGCGGTCCACGGCCCGGGCCTGAACACGCTGACCGTCGACCAGCTCCACGACATCTACTCGGGCACGCTGACCGAGGTGAACGGCCAGACCGTGCACCCGAAGATCCCGCAGAGCGGCTCCGGCACCCGCAAGTTCTTCCTCGGCGCCATCGGCCTCACCGACGCCACGCTCTCCCCGAACGTCGCTGTCGTCCAGGAGAACCAGGCCAACGGCGCCCTCGACGCGGACGGCACGCTCGTCCCGTTCTCGGTGGGCAGCTGGATCGCCCAGAACAACGGCGTCTCCCCGGACTTCAGCACCACCGCGGCCGCCGCCGGCGCCCACCTGGCCGCCGTGCAGCTGCCCGGTGACGAGGGAGCCACCACCCCGGTCGCCACCGTGAACGGCAAGCTCGCCCCGGTCGGCGCCTACTACGAGAACGCCACCTTCGGCCGCGACGTCTACAACGTCGTCCCGACCCGGGCGATCGACCCGACCGGCATCTTCTTCGACAAGGACCTCTACGACGTCTTCGTCACCAGCGGCACCCACGAGGCGGCCCTCGCCTCCGACGCCGCCGAGGGCGTCATCGCCAAGTTCGGCTTCGTGAACGAGTCCTACAACGGCTCGGTCAACCCGGCCAAGCACGCCAAGCTGGGCGGCCTGGAGGAGTCCGGCGTCGACGCCTCGACCCCGGCCGCGCCGGCCCTGAGCGGCACCCGCGGCGACGGCAGCGTCAGGCTCAACTGGACCGCCCCGTCCGCCACCGGCCTCCCGGTCACCGACTACCGCGTGACGCTGACCGGTTCGGACGGAGCCGTCGTGGCCGTCAAGGACCTCCCGGCCGGCACCCTGACGTACACCTTCAGCGGTCTGGCCCTCGGCCACTACACGGCCGAGGTCGCCGCCGCCAACCTCAACGGCCTCGGTGCCGTCGGTACCTGGACCGGCGACATCAAGTACACGACCGCCCTGAAGGCGACCACCGCGACGACCGCGTACGGCAAGACCCCGAAGGTCGCCGTCACGGTCACCGACACGCACGGTGTCGTCCCGACCGGCACGGTCACCGTGAAGGAGGGCACCACCACCCTCGGCACGGGCACCCTGGACAGCACCGGCAAGGTCTCCGTCAGCCTCTCCAGCCACCTCAAGGTCGCCAAGCACAGCCTCACGGTGTCGTACGCGGGCAACAGCAAGCTGCTGACGTCCAACGGGACCGTCTCGCTGACCGTCTCGAAGGCGACCCCGGCCGTCACCACCACGGCGCCGGCCTCGATCAGCCACCTCTCGCAGGCCAAGGTCACCGTCAAGGTCACCGCGACCGGCACCACGCCGACCGGCACGGTCCGCATCTACGAGGGCTCGCGCGTCATCGCCACCGGCACCCTGAGCGGCGGCAAGGTGACCGTCAAGCTGCCGAAGCTGTCCCGCGGCACGCACACCCTGCACGCCTGGTACGTGGGTTCCACCACCGTGAACTCGAAGAACGGCGCCAACTTCAAGATCAAGTCCACCTGATACAGGGCTTGTCGAGCACCACCGGCAGTACCCCGCCGGGGGGCGCCCAGCGCGGCGCTCCCCGGCGGGACCCCTTCCCGCCCCACCCGTCCATGAGTTGAGTGAAGGAGACGTGCAGCCGTGACGGTCGCCGTACAGACCACGCTCGCAACACCCGCGCCGCGGCCGGTCGTCCGGAGCGTCACCGCCGTCCGGCATCTCGCCCGCGGCGGCCTGCTCACCCTCGCGGCTCTGCTGCTCGGCCTCACCGCGCAGCTCCTGTTCGTCAGCGGTCTCCAGGAACGAGCGGCGCAGCACACCGCGTACGACTCCCTGCGCGCCCAACTGGCCCTGGGCACCGCCCCGGTGGCCCAGACCGACCAGCAGGGCGACCTGCTCGCCCCCGGCACCCCGGTCGCGATCGTCGACATCCCCGCCCTGCACGTGCGTCAGGTGGTCCTGGAGGGAACCGACTCCGGCGTCATGACCGACGGCCCCGGCCACCGCAGGGACACCCCGATGCCGGGGCAGGCCGGCACCAGCGTGCTGATGGGCCGCGCCGCCGCGTACGGCGGTCCCTTCGAGCACCTCGACGAACTCGCCGCCGGCGACACGTTCAGCGTGACCACCGGCCAGGGCAAGGCGAAGTACCAGGTCTTCGGTGTCCGGCGCGCCGGTGACCCGGCGCCCGCCCCGCTCGACGCGGGCAAGGGCCGCATGGTCCTCCTCACGGCCACCGGGCCGGACTTCATGCCCGGCGGAGTGCTGCGCGTCGACGCCGAGCTGGTCTCCGCACCCGCGCAGACCCCCGCCGCGGTCATCCGCTCCGGCACGCTTCCCGAGTCCGAACAGCCGCTGGCCAGGCCCGGCGGAGTGCCGTGGCCGCTGGTGATGTGGCTCCAGGCGCTGATCGCCGTGGCGGTCGCCGCGGTGTGGGCCTGGCACCGCTGGGGCCGCCACCAGACCTGGATCGTGTTCGCACCGGTCGTCGCCGTTCTCGGCCTCCAGGTCGCGACCCGCGCCACCGAACTGCTGCCGAACCTGATGTGACCCCGCCGACCGGCCCCACCCCCGTGACCCAGCCGAGCCCGACCCGATCCCGCCATGAGGTGCCCGACGTGACCGATGCGACCGCCGCGCGTGACAGCGCCGCGACCGAGACCGCCCCGACCGGCAGTGTGCCGGCCGCCATCGCCGGGACCGGCCGTGCGCCGGCCGGCGCGACCGCCGTGATCGCCCCGGGGACCGCCGTGGCCGACACCGTCGCGCTGCCGCCCGTCCCGTCGGACAGGACGTTCCCGGCCCGGCCCGTGGCCGCCCCCGCCGAACTCGACGCGCGCGAGGTGTCGGCCTGGTTCGGCAGCCACCTGGTGCTGGAGCGCGTGTCCCTCACGATGCCCGCCGGGCAGGTCACCGCCCTGATCGGCCCCTCCGGCTGCGGCAAGTCGACCTTCCTGCGCACCCTCAACCGGATGCACGAACTGATCCCCTCCGCCGCGATGGCCGGCGAGGTGCTCTTCGAGGGCGAGGACATCTACGCCCCCGAGCGCCGGCTGACCGAGGCCCGGCGCCGGATCGGCATGGTCTTCCAGAAGCCGAACCCGTTCCCGGCCATGTCGATCTACGACAACGTGGTCGCGGGCCTGCGTCTGACCGGCACCCGCGCGGGCCGCCGGGAGAAGGACGAGCTGGTCGAGGAGAGCCTGGCCCGGGCCGGCCTGTGGAAGGAGGTCCGGGACCGGCTGCGGCAGCCCGGCGGCGCGCTCTCCGGCGGCCAGCAGCAGCGCCTGTGCATCGCCCGCGCTCTCGCCGTACGGCCCCGGGTCCTGCTGATGGACGAGCCGTGCTCGGCGCTCGACCCGACGTCCACCCGGCGCGTCGAGGAGACCATCCACGAACTCGCCGGCGAGGTGACCGTCGTGATCGTCACCCACAACATGCAGCAGGCGGCCCGCGTCTCGCAGCAGTGCGCCTTCTTCCTCGCCGAACAGGGCACCCCGGGCGGCATCGTCGAGCACGGTCCCACCACCGACATCTTCGGCACCCCGAAGGACCAGCGCACCGCGGACTACGTGGCAGGCCGCTTCGGCTGAGCCGCCCGCCCGTCCGCATCGGGCCCGTCCGCACCGACCCCGCCCGTACCGGGGCCGCCCACCCCGACCGAGCCCGCGCGGGTCCGCCTGCGCCGGTGCGCCCGCGCCGCCCCACGCGCGCGCCGGAGCGGGCCCGCCACCCGGGCGGGCCGGCACGGGTCCGGCACCCGGGCGGGCCGGCGCGGCTCCCGCACCCGCCCGTGCCGGGAGCGCGAACGGTCCCGCTCGGCCCGGGTCGGTGGCGTCCGCCCGGCACCGGCGCCGACACGGCGGTCCCTTCTTGACGGAACGTGACTCGAAAATGGCTGGAGACGGGTGTCCTCGCCGGGATCCGGGCGCCTCGGTGTGAGACCGTGGAGACCATGAAGGAGACCGAGCCCGGGAACCCCGGGCCTTCTCCGGTGCACATCGGCGGACGCCGCCCGCCGAGTCGGATCACGGCCGGTCACCCGCACCCGTTCAAGATCCAAACGCCCGAAGAGCCGGGCGAGTTTACCCATCCTCGTAGCCGACCATGCGCCACGCGGCCAGATTTTCTTCCCCTAACGGGCTGAACTTTTGTTGATCGTGGGTTAGTTGGCCGCCCGATCGTCCTACCCTTCAAAGGGTGAACCAACTGATGTCCCGAGAGTCCGAGGCCGATCTCCCCGGGGAGCCGCTGCTCCCGGGCGCGCTGCCCGAGGCACTGCGCGCCGAACTCGTCGCGTTCCGTCGCGACTTGCACATGCACCCGGAGCTCGGCAACCAGGAGTTCCGCACCACCGCGGCGATCAAGGCGCGCCTGGAGCAGGCGGGCCTGAAGCCGCGGGTTCTCTCCATCGGCACGGGACTCATCTGTGACATCGGGGACGCGGACGACGTACGCCCCATGCTGGCGCTGCGCGCCGACATCGACGCGCTGCCCATCCCGGACACGAAGAGTGACTGCGCGTACCGCTCGACCGTGCCCGACCGCGCCCACGCCTGCGGCCACGACATCCACACGACGGTCGTGCTCGGCGCCGGTCTCGTCCTCGCCGACCTGCACGCCCAGGGCCTGCTGCCCCGGCGTGTCCGGCTGATCTTCCAGCCCGCGGAGGAGGTACTGCCCGGCGGCGCCCCGGACGCGATCGAGTCGGGCGTGCTCGAAGGCGTCGGGCGGATCGTCGGCGTGCACTGCGACCCGAAGGTCGACGCGGGGCGCATCGGACTGCGCCACGGCGCCATCACCTCAGCGTGCGACCGGCTCGAAGTCGCACTCGACGGCGCGGGCGGCCACACCGCGCGCCCCCACCTCACCACCGACCTCGTCACCGCCGCCGCGCGGGTCGTGACCGACGTGCCGGCGCTCGTCGCCCGGCGCGTGGACGCCCGCAGCGGGCTCGCGGTGACCTGGGGACGCATCGAGTCGGGGCACGCCTGCAACGTGATCCCCCAGCACGCCGAACTGTCCGGCACGATCCGCTGCCTGGACCTCGACGCCTGGCGGGCCGCCCCCGACCTCGTCCACGCGGCCATCGACGAGATCGCGAACCTCTACCGCGCCAAGTCCGAGATCAACTACATCCGGGGCGTCCCGCCGGTCGTCAACGACCCGGCCGTCACCGAACTGCTCCGCGAGGCCATGGCCGCCCGGCGCGGCGCGCACTCCATCGAGGACACCGAGCAGAGCCTCGGCGGCGAGGACTTCTCCTGGTACCTGGAGCACGTGCCCGGCGCGATGGCCCGGCTCGGCGTGCGACGTCCCGGCGACCGGACCACCCGCGATCTGCACCGGGGCGACTTCGACGCCGACGAGCACGCGATCACGGTCGGCGTCGAGATGTTCACCGCCGCCGCCCTCCTGGATCAGCCCCTCCCTCAGGGCGCTGGACCAGCCCTCCCTTAGGGCGTAAGGGCGGCGGGACACGGCTGGGTGACTCCAGTCGCGTCCCCCGCCCCCCGGCAGTAGCGTGGGCCGCAGTTCTTCGACAACTCCGTGATGCGGGGACCATCCGCTCCGTCACAGGGGGTCCGTCCTGCGGAATCGCCCTGCGGTAGACGTGGTGGGCACTGCGTCCCCGAACACGGCTTTCGGCCGCGTGGTTCACAAGGACGTAACAGGCCACCGGCACGAATGGATAACGGCCAGGCGGAACCCCGTTCCCTGGACGGTCTACGCGCGTTAATGTGCGCCGAACTCAGCACCCACTGCGGGGCTTTGGAGAATGGGGAACTTCAGATGCGTCGGATAGCCAACCTGACCCGAATCGCGGTGGGGGTCGCGTCGCTCGCACTCGCCGCCACCGCCTGCGGCGGGACCAGCAGCGACAGCAACAGCAGCAGCAACAGCAGCGAGAGCGGCGGGGACAAGGGCCTCGCCATCGCGTACGACGTCGGCGGCAAGGGTGACCAGTCCTTCAACGACGCCGCGTTCTCCGGCCTGGAGAAGGCGAAGAAGGAGTTCGGCTACCAGACGGCCGACGTCGAGCCCACCGACAACGAGACGGACGCCGACAAGCAGCAGCGTCTGGAGTCGCTCGCCAAGCAGGGCTACAACCCGGTCATCGGCATCGGCTTCGCCTACGGCCCCGCGCTGGAGAAGGCGGCCGTGAAGTTCCCGAAGACCACCTTCGGCATCGTGGACTCGGTCGTCGAGGGCAAGAACGTGGCCTCCCTGGTCTTCGCCGAGCAGGAGTCCTCGTACCTCGCCGGTGTCGCCGCCGCCAAGGCCACCAAGAGCAACACCGTCGGCTTCATCGGCGGTGTGGACGTTCCGCTGATCCACAAGTTCGAGGCCGGCTACACGCAGGGCGTCAAGGACACCAAGCCCGGCGTGAAGGTCCTCTCGCAGTACCTGACGCAGACCGCCGCCGAGGGTGGCTTCTCCAGCCCCGACAAGGGCAAGGCCGCCGCCGAGGGCCAGATCGAGAAGGGCGCGGACGTCCTGTACGCCGCGGCCGGCCTCTCCGGTCAGGGTGTCATCGAGGCCGCCTCCAAGGCGGGCGTGTGGGCGATCGGCGTCGACTCCGACCAGTACAAGCAGGAGGCGCTGGCGGCGTACAAGGACAAGATCCTGACCTCCGCGCTCAAGGACGTCGGCGGCGCGGTCTACACGCTGTCCAAGTCGGTTCACGACGGCACGCCGCTGAACGGCACGCAGACCTTCGACCTCAAGGTCAACGGTGTCGGCCTCGCCGACAGCAACCCGAAGATGGCGGAGATCGCCGGCCTCACCGCCGCCGTGGACAAGGCCAAGGCGGCCATCATCGACGGCAGCATCAAGGTCAAGACCTCGTAGTCGTGTGAGCGGCTGACCGCGGCGGGCCCTGCCCGCCTCCGGACCGCCTCTCCCCGCTCAAGCGGGCCGACACGATCGAAGTACAGCGGAACGGGCGGGCACCCCAGGTGCCCGCCCGTTCCGCTGTCCGTTCCCAGGCCGCTCGCGAGGTCACCATCCGCCACTTTTCCTCCGTGATCGGCGTGTCCCGGGCCCGTGGGCACGTGGCGTCGAGCACAGCCGGATAACAAGGTGGACAGAAGGGGTTTTCTAGTTGGTCTACGCGCGTTAATCTGCGGCGAAGCCAGCGCCGAAGCTGAACCGTCAGGCGCTGAACGACAGGAGCACATGTAATGCGCCGGGTTACCCGCATCGCGCTCGCAGGCACTGCGACCGCCTCTCTCGCCCTCGCTCTGTCCGCCTGCGGCGGCACCTCGACCTCCTCGGACTCCTCGGACTCCAAGGGCGGCAACAAGGGCCTCGCCATCGCGTACGACGTCGGCGGCAAGGGCGACCAGTCCTTCAACGACGCCGCGTTCGAGGGTCTGAAGAAGGCGAAGGGCGAGTTCAAGTACGACACCGCCGACGTCGAGCCCACCGACGGTGAGACGGACGCGGACAAGACCCAGCGTCTGGTCTCCCTGGCCAAGCAGGGCTACAACCCGGTCATCGGCATCGGCTACGCCTACGGCCCGGCCGTCAAGGCCGCCGCGGCGAAGTTCCCGAAGACCACCTTCGGCATCGTCGACGACTCCTCCGTCGAGGCGGCGAACGTCGCGGACCTGGTCTTCTCCGAGCAGGAGGCCTCCTACCTCGCCGGCGTCACCGCCGCCAAGGCCACCAAGACCAACACCGTCGGCTTCGTGGGCGGCGTGGACGTTCCGCTGATCCACAAGTTCCAGGCGGGCTTCGAGCAGGGTGTCAAGGACACCAAGCCCGGCGTCAAGGTCCTCTCGCAGTACCTGACGCAGACCGCCCAGGAGGGTGGTTTCTCCAGCCCGGACAAGGGCAAGGCCGCTGCCGAGGGCCAGATCGAGAAGAAGGCCGACGTCGTCTACGCCGCGGCCGGTCTGTCCGGTCAGGGTGTCATCGAGGCCGCCTCCGCCAAGAAGGTGCTGGCGATCGGTGTCGACTCCGACCAGTACATGCAGGCAGCGCTGGCCCAGTACAAGGACGCGATCCTGACCTCCGCGACCAAGGACGTCGCCAAGGCGGTCTACTCCCTGGCGAAGTCTGTCGAGGACGGCAAGCCCGAGAGCGGTATCGTTCGGGGCGATCTGAAGTCCGGTGAGGTCGGCCTGGCCGACTCCAACCCGGCCTACAAGAGCAACACCGCGATCCAGGACGCCGTCAAGGCCGCCCAGGAGAAGATCATCAGCGGTGCGATCAAGGTCAAGACCAGCTGACGAGCAGTACCTCAGGAGCAGCCAATGCGGTCCCGGGGAAGTTCGGGCAAGTCTTCGTGCCGGCCGGCACGAAGAGGCGTCTGTTCTGCCCCGGAGCCGCTTGGTAACCGCGGGGTTACGTCCGCTCAACGGGATACGAGGAGTGTTGCTCCCCGTATCCCGTTCTCGCGAAACGTGGCCCCTTTCGTTGCCGTAGGGGCGCTACGCGCGTAGACGACCCCCTTTCCCTCAGGAGAGTGCGCCATCAACGCGTCCAGCAGCCCTCCGGCCGGCGCGGTCAACGGTCAGGCGACCGCTGTCGAACTCGCCGGGATCACGAAGCGATTCCCTGGCGTCGTGGCCAACCACGACATCCACCTCAGCGTCCGCAAGGGCACCGTGCACGCCCTTGTCGGCGAGAACGGCGCCGGCAAGTCGACGCTGATGAAGATTCTCTACGGCATGCAGAAGCCGGACGAGGGCACCATCGCCGTCGACGGCGAACAGGTCACCTTCTCGTCGCCGGGCGAGGCCATCGCCCGCGGCATCGGCATGGTCCACCAGCACTTCATGCTGGCCGACAACCTCACCGTCCTGGAGAACGTCGTCCTCGGCAGCGAGAAGCTGTACGGGATCGGCGCCAAGGCCCGCCGCAAGATCGTGGAGCTCTCCGAGCGCTACGGCCTCGGAGCCCGCCCCGACGTCCTCGTCGAGGAGCTCGGTGTCGCCGACCGCCAGCGCGTGGAGATCCTCAAGGTCCTCTACCGCGGTGCCCGCATCCTGATCCTGGACGAGCCCACCGCCGTCCTCGTGCCGCAGGAGGTCGACGCGCTCTTCGACAACCTGCGCGAACTCAAGGCCGAGGGCCTGTCGGTCATCTTCATCTCGCACAAGCTGGGCGAGGTCCTCTCCGTCGCCGACGACATCACGGTCATCCGGCGCGGTACGACGGTCGGCACCGCCGTTCCGTCCGAGACGACCCCGCGTCAGCTCGCCGAGCTGATGGTCGGCAGCGAACTGCCGACGCCGGAGACCTCCGAGTCGACGGTCACCGACCGGGCCGTGATCGAGGTCGAGGACCTGACGGTCTTCGCCAAGGGCACGGTGTCGATGGGCAAGGGCTCGGCGGCCCTGCTCATGGACCAGGTGGAACGCGGCGAAGTACGGCTCGTGCTCAACCACGTCTCCTTCACCATCCACGCCGGTGAGGTGATGGGCATCGCGGGTGTCGAGGGCAACGGCCAGACCGAGCTCATCGACGCGCTGATCGGCCTGAAGGCCGCCGACTCCGGTGTCATCCGCTTCGCGGGCGAGGACATCACCGGGCTGTCCACGCGCAAGCGCCGCGAGAACGGCATCGGCTACATCCCCGAGGACCGCCACCGCCACGGCCTCCTCCTGGAAGCCCCCCTCTGGGAGAACCGCATCCTCGGCCATGTCACCGAGACGCCCAACGCCAAGGGCATCTGGATCGACATCAAGGGCGCCCAGCAGGACACCCGCCGCATCGTCGAGGAATACGACGTGCGCACCCCCGGCATCGACGTCACCGCGGCCTCCCTGTCCGGCGGCAACCAGCAGAAGCTGATCGTCGGCCGCGAGATGAGCCACAAGCCGAAGTTCCTGATCGCCGCCCACCCCACCCGTGGTGTGGACGTCGGCGCGCAGGCGCAGATCTGGGACCAGATCCGCGCGGCGCGCCGTGAAGGACTCGCCGTCCTGCTGATCTCCGCGGACCTGGACGAGCTCATCGGCCTGTCCGACACGCTCCGGGTGATCTACAACGGCAAGCTGGTCGCGGACGCGGACCCGGCCACCATCACCCCGGAGGAACTCGGCTCGGCCATGACCGGTGCCGCTTCCGGACACCTGGAGAACGAGGAGCTCGCCGAAGCGGCCGAGCTCGAAGAGCCCGCCGAGAACCCGGCGGACGCCCCGGAAGACGAGGCCCGCTGATGAAGAAGTTCGACAAGGAGCGCGTGCTCCTCGGGGTGGCCGGACCGGTCATCGCGCTCGTCGTCGCCGTGGCGCTGACCTCGATCGTGCTGCTCGCCTCGGGCAAGAACCCGATCGAGCCGTACACGATCATGTTCCAGCAGGCGACGTACTCCGACATCCAGGTCCTGATCATCAACCAGGCCTCGCTGTACTACATCGCGGCGCTGGCGGTGGCCATCGGCTTCCGGATGAACCTGTTCAACATCGGTGTCGACGGTCAGTACCAGCTCGCCGCCATGATGGCCGCGGTCGTCGGCGCGCACGTCGCGCTGCCTGCCGTGCTCCAGGTCCCGCTGCTGATGGTGACCGCCATCTGCACCGGCGCGTTCTGGGCGGGTATCGCCGGTGTCCTCAAGGTCACCCGCGGGGTCAGCGAGGTCGTCGCGACGATCATGCTCAACGCGATCGCGACCTCCGTCATCGCCTACCTGTGGCTGCCCGACGTCTTCGGCGTCAAGCTCGGCAACAACAACACCACCGGCGAGATGCACAAGTCCGGCTGGATCCCCGGCTTCAGCATGGGCGACGCGGGCGAGATCTACGGTCTGGTCGTCCTCGCCGTGGTCCTCGGCATCGGCTACTGGATCGTCCTCAACCGCACCCGCTTCGGCTTCGACCTGCGCGCCTCCGGCGCCTCCGAGTCCGCCGCCGCGGCCAGTGGTGTCGACCCCAAGCGCATGGTGCTCACCGCGATGCTGCTCTCCGGCGGCATCGCCGGTCTCGCGGGTCTGCCGATCCTCCTCGGCGACACCCACACGTACAGCCTGAACTTCCCGACCGGCATCGGCTTCCTCGGTATCGGTATCGCGCTGCTCGGCCGCAACAGCCCCGTCGGCATCGCCTTCGCGTCCCTGCTGTGGGCCTGGCTCGACAAGTCCTCGCCCGAACTCGACTTCCACGGGTACGACAAGGAGATCGCGGTCATCATGCAGGGCCTGATCGTGATCGCGGTCGTGGTCTCGTACGAGGCCGTGCGCGAGTGGGGTCTGCGCCGCCAGCAGCGCCGTGTCGGCGCCGAACTCGCCGCGGGCAACGTCCTCGGCGGAACCGACAACACCAAGAAGGAGGTGGCGGGCCGATGACCACCGCAACCGACGTCAACCAGCCCACGCTGCAGCCCGGGGCTCCCAAGAGCCGCCGGATGTCGCTCCCCGTCCTCCTGCTGGTGATCGCGGGCGGCCTGGCGCTGACCTCGATCGTCCGCATCATCACCGGCGCGGACGGCATCACCAACGTCAGCCAGATGTCGACCGCGCTCGAACTGGCCGTCCCGATCGGCCTGGCCGGTCTCGGCGGTCTGTGGGCCGAGCGCGCCGGCGTCGTCAACATCGGCCTCGAAGGCATGATGATCCTCGGCACCTGGTTCGGCGCCTGGGCCGGTTACCAGTGGGGCCCGTGGACCGGCATCCTGGTCGGCGTCATCGGCGGCGCCGTCGGCGGTCTGCTGCACGCGATCATGACGGTCAGCTTCAACGTCAACCACATCGTCTCCGGTGTGGCCATCAACATCCTGGCGCTCGGCGTCACCCGCTACCTCTCCCCGCTCGCCTTCGTGGGCGTCCCGGGCGGCTCGGCCAAGCAGTCCCCACCGGTCGAGTCCCTCGGCCAGTTCACCGTGCCGGGGCTCTCCGACTGGCTCGCCACCCTGAACTCCAAGGGCTGGTTCTTCGTCTCGGACATCGCGGGTCTGCTCGGCGGTCTGGTCACCGACGTCTCCTGGCTGACCCTGATCGCCGTCGCGCTGATCCCCGCCACCTGGTGGATCCTGTGGCGCACCCCGTTCGGCCTGCGCCTGCGGTCCTGCGGCGAGAACCCGGTCGCCTCCGAGTCGCTCGGCGTGAACGTCTACAAGTACAAGTACATCGCCGTGATCATCTCCGGCGGTCTGGCCGGCCTCGGCGGAGTCTTCCTCTCCATCGTCGCCAACCCCTTCTACCTGGAGGGCCAGACAGCCGGCCGCGGCTACATTGGTCTCGCGGCGATGATCTTCGGCAACTGGATGCCCGGCGGGCTCGCCCTGGGCGCGGTCCTGTTCGGTTACACCGACAGCCTCAACCTGCGTGGCGGCTCCGAGAACGTCCACGCCCTGCTGCTGCTCGGTGCCATCCTGCTCGCCATCGGCGCGATCTGGCTCGCGGTCAAGAAGAAGTACGTGTCCGCCGTCATCACCCTGGTCATCGGCGTCCTCGTGTTCCTCTGGTACGCCACGACCAACGAGGTGCCCAGCCAGATCGTCTCCGCCACCCCGTACGTGATCACCCTTCTCGTCCTCTCCCTGTCGGCGCAGCGCCTGCGCATGCCGAAGGCGGACGGTCTGCCGTACCGGAAGGGACAGGGGAAGTGACGGCCGCCGGCGCGGACTCCGCGGACGTCGACTGGGAGGAGCTGCGGGAGGTGGCCCGTACGGCGATGACCCGTGCGTACGCCCCCTACTCGGACTTCCCCGTCGGCGCCGCCGCCCGCGTCGACGACGGCCGGATCGTCTCCGGCTGCAACGTCGAGAACGCCTCCTACGGCCTCGGCCTGTGCGCCGAGTGCGGTCTGGTCTCCGAACTGCGGGCCACCGGAGGCGGCCGGCTGACGCACTTCACGTGTGTCGACGGGCAGGGCGAGATCCTCGTCCCGTGCGGACGCTGCCGGCAGCTTCTGTTCGAGTTCGGCGGCGAGGAACTGATCCTGGAGACACCGGGCGGGCTCGTGCCCCTGTCCGAGATGCTGCCGCAGGCCTTCGGGCCGGGCCATCTCACCAAGTAATGCCCCGCGGCCCCTCCGACCGGCTGACGCCGGGGAGGGGCCGCTCATCTTTCGGAAGGAACGCCATGGCCATGGACGCCGTCTCCGTCATCCGCACCAAGCGGGACCGTGCCGAACTCAGTGATGCGCAGATCGACTGGGTCATCGACGCGTACACCCGCGGCGAGGTCGCCGACTACCAGATGGCCGCGCTCAACATGGCGATCCTGCTCAACGGCATGAACCGCCGTGAGATCGCCCGCTGGACGGCCGCGATGATCTCCTCGGGCGAGCGCATGGAGTTCTCCTCCCTGTCCCGCCCGACCGCCGACAAGCACTCCACCGGCGGCGTCGGCGACAAGATCACCCTTCCGCTGGCCCCGCTCGTCGCCGCCTGCGGTGCCGCGGTGCCCCAGCTCTCCGGACGCGGCCTCGGCCACACCGGCGGCACCCTGGACAAGCTCGAGTCGATCCCGGGCTGGCGCGCGCTGCTCTCGAACGAGGAGATGCTGCACGTCCTCGACACCACGGGCGCGGTCATCTGCGCGGCCGGCGACGGACTCGCCCCCGCGGACAAGAAGCTCTACGCGCTCCGCGACGTCACCGGCACGGTCGAGGCGATCCCGCTCATCGCCTCCTCCATCATGTCCAAGAAGATCGCCGAGGGCACCGGCTCGCTGGTCCTCGACGTGAAGGTCGGCACCGGCGCCTTCATGAAGACCATCGAGGACGCCCGCGAGCTGGCCTCCACGATGGTGGGCCTCGGCACCGACCACGGTGTGAAGACGGTCGCGCTTCTCACCGACATGTCGACGCCGCTCGGCCTGACCGCCGGCAACGCCCTGGAGGTCCGCGAGTCCGTCGAGGTGCTCGCCGGCGGCGGCCCCGCCGACGTCGTCGAGCTCACCATCGCCCTGGCGCGCGAGATGCTCGACGCGGCCGGGATCAAGGACGCCGACCCGGCGAAGGCGCTCGCCGACGGCTCCGCCATGGACGTGTGGCGCCGCATGATCGCCGCGCAGGGCGGCGACCCGGACGCCACGCTGCCCGTCGCCCGCGAGCAGCACGTCGTGACCGCCCCGGCCTCCGGTGTGCTGACCCGCCTCGACGCGTACGACATCGGCATCGCCGCCTGGCGTCTGGGCGCCGGACGCGCCCGCAAGGAGGACCCGGTGCAGGCCGGCGCGGGTGTCGAGCTGCACGCCAAGCCGGGCGACACCGTCACGGCGGGCCAGCCCCTGATGACCCTCCACACGGACACCCCGGACCGCTTCGCATACGCGCTCCAGGGGGTCGAGGGCTCGTACGACATCGCCGCGGCGGGCACCGACTTCAAGGCCGCCCCGATCGTGCTGGACCGTATCGCCTGATTGTTACGTCCAGGGCGGGGACCGGTGCTGTCGCGCCGGTCCCCGCCGCTTTCACCCCTCAGCCGAGCAGGGCCGCGATCACTACGAGTACCGGCACGGCCAGGATCGTCGAGAGCAGGATCGACTCACGGGCCAGGGACTCGCCGACCCGGTAGCGCGAGGCGTACGTGAAGAGGTTCTGCGCGGCCGGCAGGGCCGAGGTCACCACCACGTCGAGCAGCGGCGCGCCGCGCAGGCCGAACACGCCGACGGCCAGCGCCCAGGCGGCCAGCGGTTGGCCCACCGCCTTCAGCGCGACCGACAGCAGTACCGGGCCCCGGTCCGAGCCCCGGCCCGGCAGGGCGCTGCCGCACAGCGAGATCCCGAAGGCCAGCAGCACCGCGGGCACCGACATACCGCCGATCAGCCGCAGCGGTTCCAGGATCGGACCCGGCACGGTCAGGCCCGCCGCCGACACCGCCACCCCGCTCAGCGAACCGACCGCGATGGGATTGCGCAGCGGTGTGAGCAGCCGACGCCACAGGGGACCCTTCTCGCCCGCCGCGGACAGATCGAGAACGGTCAGGGCGATCGGCGTGACCATGATCTGCTGGAACAGCAGTACGGGCGCCACCAGCGAGGCGTCACCCAGCACGTACACGGCGATCGGGATACCGAGGTTGCCGGAGTTGACGTAACTGGAGCAGAGCGCGCCGATCGTCGTCCTGCCCAGGCCCCAGCGCCGTACGGCCCCCGCCGCGACGAACACCCCGGCCGCTGCGGCCGTGCTCATCGCCGTGACCAGGAGCCGGCTGGAGAAGACGACCGACAGGTCCGCCCCCGCGAGCGTCGTGAACAGCAGCGCGGGCGAGGCCACATGGAAGGCGAGCTTCGTCAGCACCTCCCGTCCGTTGTCCCCGAGGTGGCCCCGCCGCCCGATGACGTATCCGACGCCGATGACGACGGCGATGACCGCGAAGCCCGTCAGCACTCCTCGCACGAAGCCCCCTCGGCGGGCGGGGAGCAGGCCGGCAGGCCGTCGCGTATTGCGGGCGGAACCGATTCATGGGGCATGCACCCAACCCAAGAGGGCGGAGGCGGCGCGGGTCAATGTGATCTTCCGCGCCGTCCGCGATGAGTTCACGGGCGCCGGGCGGTCTACTGACCGTGGACTCCACGAAACCGGCCGTGCTCGTGCTGCCAGGACTCGTCACCCGGGACGAGGTTCCCCGGCTCTGCGAGGCTGTCCGGGCGCTCCTCGGGACGACCGGCGCCGGGGTCGTGGTCTGCGATGTCGCGGGCCTCGGGCCACCCGGCCTCACCGCCGTCGACGCACTGGCCCGCATGGAACTGGCGGCCCGCCGGGCGGGAGGCCGGATACGTCTCGCCGGCCCGGACCCGGCACTGCGCGCGCTACTGGACCTCGTCGGCCTCCGCTTCGAGACCTGCGACGGCGCCTGTCCCGCCGACTCCGCGGTCGCCGGGAGCTTCGGGCCCGTCGAGATGGAGGGGGAGTCCGAAGAGCGGGAACCAGCGGGCTGTGTCGAGGAAGAAGTGGAACCCGGAGATGCGGCCCTTTGAGATCTCCAGCACCTGCACCGACCAGGGCGTGTGGCCGCCCGCTTCCTCGTCCGGCTTGTACTGCGCGAAGCCCGGCAGGCCGTTGACCTCCACCGGGATCAGGCGCGAGTCCGCGCAGGCGGCGCCCAGCGTCGTCATGAAGCCGGTGATGTCCTGCGGGCCCCGCAGCCACAGGTCGAACGGCGGCATCGTCATGACCGCGTCCTCGTGCAGGAGTGCCGTCAGAGCCGTCATGTCGTACCCCTCGAACGCCGCCACGTAGCGTTCGAGGAGCTTCTGCTGTTCCTCGTCGAGCGGGTCGGAGGTCGCGGCGTCCGCGCCCGTCCCGTCGTTCTCCGCGAGGGTGGCGCGGGCCCGCTGGAGGGCGCTGTTGACCGAGGCGACCGTGGTCCCGAGCAGCTCGGCGACCTCGCTCGCCCGCCACGCGAGGACCTCGCGCAGGATGAGCACCGCCCGCTGCTTGGGCGGAAGCTGCTGGAGGGCCGCCATGAAGGCCAGGCGCACGGACTCCTTGGCGACCGCGGCCTCCGCCGGGTCGTCGCTCGCCGGCAGCACACGGCCGTCGGGCATCGGCTCCAGCCAGGTGTTGTCCGGACGGGGGCTGAGCGCGGCCCGGGCGAGCGGCGAGGGAGCCGTGAGATCCATCGGACGAGCCCTTCGGTTGCCCGCGTTGAGCATGTCCAGACACACGTTGGTCGCGATCCGGTACAGCCAGGACCGCATCGAGGAGCGGCCCTCGAACTTGTCGTAGCTGCGCCAGGCCCGGACCATCGTGTCCTGCACCGCGTCCTCGGCCTCGAAGGACGAGCCGAGCATGCGGTAGCAGTACCCGGTCAGCTCGACGCGGTGTTTCTCCAGCCGGACGTCCAGGTCCGCCGTCGTCGCCGTACCCTCGCTCATCGCCAATCCACCCCTGTGGCCTTTTTGATTCGCGCGTCATCGCGCCGGCACTTCGGAAGCTACCGCAGCCCACTGACAATGGCTGGCGGAGCGGGGAAAACCACAGGTCACAGGGGGTGTTCCAGAGGGTGGTCCGGGTCTGGTGGCAGTCCGGGGCGGGCCTTTGCGGGTCCCGGGCAGGCCTCTGCGGGTTCCGGACAGGGCCTCAGCGGGCCGGCACGGGCGCGGGCACGCGG
The DNA here is from genome assembly GCF_036226925.1 of Streptomyces sp. NBC_00659. Classification (NCBI taxonomy): domain Bacteria; kingdom Bacillati; phylum Actinomycetota; class Actinomycetes; order Kitasatosporales; family Streptomycetaceae; genus Streptomyces; species Streptomyces sp. NBC_00659. The sequence continues at coordinate 5,952,050 of NZ_CP109031.1, forward strand.
CGCGAGGCGGTACGGGCCGCGCGGGAGCCGAACAGGGTGATCGAGACGACTCCGAGTACCGCGAACAGCCCCATGGCCACCGTGCCGGCCCAGCCCCCCGCGTGGAAGGCGACCGCGCCCAGCGTGCTGCCGGCGCTGGAGCCGATGTAGTACGCGGACTGGTAGAGGGCCGAGGCCTGCGCCCGGCCGGTCTTCGCGGTGTGGCTCACCGACGACGACGCCACCGCGTGGCCCGCGAAGAAGCCCGCGGTGATCAGGACCAGGCCGAGCAGGACCAGCGCCAGGGAACCGGCCAGGGACAGGAGCAGCCCGGCCGTCGTGGTGGCGCCCGCCACGTAGAGGGAGCCGCGGCGGCCGAGGCGGCCGGCGAGACGGCCCGCCGTCGACGCCGACACCGTACCGACGAGATAGACGAGGAAGACCGAGCCGACGATGCCCTGCGGGAGTGAGAACGGCGCCTCGGCGAGGCGGTAGCCGATGACCGTGTAGACCCCGCCGAACACCATCATGAACAGCGCGCCGATCGCGTACAGCCGGCACAGCAGCGGGTTCGCGAGGTGGTCGCGCACCGTGCGGGCCAGCACCCGGGGCCGCAGTGAACCCCGCGCGAAGTGCCGCGGTGCCGGAAGCAGCATCCGGAAGGCCACCGCGCAGCCCACGGCGATCAGTCCGATCGTGCCGACGGCCACCCGCCAGCCCCATTCCTGGGCCACCCAGCCGGTGATGATCCGGCCGCTCATCCCGCCGACGCTGTTGCCCGCGACGAACAGGCCGATCGCGGTGATCAGCGCCTTGGGACGGACCTCCTCCGCCAGGTACGCCGTCGCCGACGCCGGGAGTCCCGCGAGCGCCGCGCCCTGTACCGCCCGCAGCACCACCAGCGCGCCGATCGACGGCGCGAAGGGCACCAGCAGGCCCAGGGTGACCGCCACCGCCAGGGACGCCGTCATCAACGTACGCCGTCCGAAGCGCTCCGACAGCGCGCTCATCGGCAGGACGAACAGCGCGAGCCCGCCCGTCGCGGCCGACACCGTCCAGCTCGCCTCGCTCGCGCTGACCCCGAAGTCCGAGGAGACCAGCGGGAGCAGGGCCTGGGTGGAGTAGAGGAGCGCGAAGGTCGCGACGCCCGCGAGGAAGAGCGCGAAGCTCATCCGGCGGTAGCCGGGACCGCCGGGGGCCATGCGGGAATCCGCGGTGGCGGTGGGGACGGAGGCGGAGACGGTGACGGGAGCGGAGGCGGCGGCGCCCGCGGTGACGGGCGCCCCGGTACTGGCGGAAGGCATGGCTCGAACCTAAGGACCCCGTCCTTCATCCGTCCAATGCATGGAATCGCCATAATCGTTCCCATGGCGCATCAGCAGAGGTCACAGCTTCACCTGTCACCGTTCAGTGACACAGAAGACAGCGCGCACTTCGCGAGGCTGCTCGCCCCGCGCCTGGCGTACTTCGCCGGTGTCGCCCGCACCGAGCACGTCACCCGGGCCGCGGAGCAGATGGGGGTCCCGCAGTCGACCCTGTCCCGGGCCATGGTCCGGCTCGAACAGGACCTGGGAGTCGACCTGTTCGCGCGCCGTGGCCGGACCGTGTCGCTGACCCCGGCCGGCCGCACCTTCCTCGCCTCCGTGGAACGGGCCCTCGCCGAGGTCGAGCGCGCCGCCGACGAGGTGCGCGCGGACGCCGACCCGGCCACCGGCAAGGTCGCCTTCGGCTTTCTGCACACGATGGGATCGGAGACGGTGCCGGGGCTGATCCGCGCGTTCCGGGCCGACCACCCGGGCGTCCGCTTCAGCCTCGTGCAGAACTACGGGGAGGCCATGCTGGAGCGGCTGCGGTCGGGCGAACTGGACCTGTGTCTGACCTCGCCCGTGCCGGACGCCCCCGATCTGGTGGGCCGCCGGCTCGACGAGCAGAAACTCCGTCTGGTCGTGCCCGCCGATCATCGGCTCGCCGCGCGCAGGCGCGTCCGGCTCGCCGAGGCGGCCGACGAGACCTTCGTGACCCTGGAGCCCGGCTACGGGATGCGCGCCATTACGGACGCCCTGTGCCAGGAAGCGGGGTTCCGGCCGCGCATCGCCTTCGAGGGGGAGGAGGCGGAGACGCTCCGGGGCCTGGTCGCCGCCGGCCTCGGCGTCGCCCTGCTGCCGCCACCGGCCGTCGCCCGTCCGGGAGTCGTCGAACTCACGGTCACCGCCCCGCGCGCCGTGCGCGAGATCGGCGTCGCCTGGCTGGACGGCCACCCGGACACCCCGCCGGTGGCCGCCTTCAAGAAGTTCCTGCTCTCCCGCCGGGGCCACCTGCTGCCCGACTGAGCCTCCGGGCGACTCCTCTACGAGTGACTCCGCTGCCCCGCTGCCGGACCACCCGTTGCCGGACTACCGGTGCAACGACTGCCCGAAGCCCGCCGCGAGCGGCATCCGCAGGCCCAGGGGCGGCGGCGCGGCGAAGGCGTCCTCGACCGGGCGGGAGAAGGCGTGGCCGAACAGCGAGCCCAGCACGAAGTCCTCCGCGAGGGCGAGGACCTCGTGCCGGTGCTGGTGCAGCGCGTGCCCGTCCGAGTGGACCTCGAAGCGGCAGATGCCGCGGTTGGCCTTCTTCGCGCGCGCGGCGAGCCGGAAGGACAACTCCGGGTCGGTGCGCGCGTCGTTGGTGCCGTGCACGATCAGCACGCGCCGCCCGGCGAGCTGTTTCACCGGTTCGGGTGGCGCCGCGACATCGTCCTCCGGCAGCCAGGGTGCCAGCGCCAGCACGGAGTTGACGGCCGGGTGGCCGCCCGCGCGCAGCGCCGCCCGGCCGCCCATGTCGATGCCCGCCAGACATACGGGCACGTCACCGTAACGGCGGACGACCTCGTCCGCGGCCCAGGACGCGTCGGACGCGAGATGGGCCTCGCTGCCGTTCCAGCCGCGTACCCGGTAGTGCACCACGTGGCCGACCAGGCCTTCCGGGCGTCCGGCGCGGGTCAGCCGGCGCCCGAGCGCGCGTACGGAGGCGGTCGCCATCATGGGGGAGGGTCTTCGGGCCGAGGTCTCCTCGCCGCCCGGCAGCAGCAGAACAACTCCGCTGACCGCCGTCGGCTCGGGGCCGAGCGCCCTCCCCAGCCGGGCCCTGCGAACCGGCGTCGCTTGCTGTGCCATGACAGAACAGTGTCAGAAGCAAGGGTGTACGCCACCCGTCCGCACGGTCACCGTTACGTATCGACGGATTCGTACAACAGGAGATCTACGCGCGTAGGGACTAGAGTGCGAAAATGACGAGCCAGATCCGGAACACCCCGAGCTCGGAGCAGATCCGCCGGGCGCCCAAGGTCCTGCTGCACGATCACCTCGACGGGGGCCTGCGCCCCGGCACGATCGTCGAACTCGCCCGCGACACCGGCTACTCCGGCCTCCCCGAGACCGATCCCGGCAAACTCGGGATCTGGTTCCGCGAGGCCGCCGACTCCGGTTCGCTGGAGCGGTACCTGGAGACCTTCGCCCACACCTGTGCCGTCATGCAGACCCGTGAGGCCCTGGTGCGGGTCGCCGCCGAGTGCGCCGAGGACCTCGCCGAGGACGGGGTCGTCTACGCCGAGGTGCGGTACGCGCCCGAGCAGCACCTGGAGGGCGGGCTCAGCCTCGAAGAGGTCGTCGAGGCGGTCAACGAGGGCTTCCGGGAAGGGGAGCGGCTGGCCCGGGAGAACGGCCACCGCATCCGGATCGGCGCCCTGCTGACCGCCATGCGGCACGCGGCCCGCGCCCTGGAGATCGCCGAACTCGCCAACCGCTACCGAGACTCGGGCGTCGTCGGCTTCGACATCGCGGGGGCCGAGGCCGGCTTCCCGCCCACCCGGCACCTCGACGCCTTCGAGTACCTCAAGCGGGAGAACAACCACTTCACGATCCACGCCGGCGAGGCGTTCGGTCTGCCGTCCATCTGGCAGGCCCTCCAGTGGTGCGGCGCCGACCGGCTCGGGCACGGCGTCCGCATCATCGACGACATCCAGGTGCGCGAGGACGGCTCGGTGGAACTCGGCCGGCTCGCGTCGTACGTACGCGACAAGCGCATCCCGCTGGAGCTGTGCCCCAGTTCCAACCTCCAGACCGGCGCCGCGGACTCGTACGCGGCCCACCCCATCGGGCTGCTGCGGCGCCTGCATTTCCGCGCCACGGTCAATACCGACAATCGCCTCATGTCGGGTACGAGTATGAGCCGGGAATTCGAGCACCTTGTCGAGGCGTTCGGTTACTCGCTCGACGACATGCAATGGTTTTCTGTCAATGCTATGAAGTCGGCGTTCATTCCTTTCGATGAACGCCTCGCCATGATCAATGACGTGATCAAGCCTGGATATGCAGAATTGAAGTCCGAATGGCTGTTCCAGCAGACTGCTTCCACCAGCGGTTCTGCGGGAGAACAAGTCTGATCGGGCCGAATGCGAAGCGGCCGGGTCTTCACTTCTCCTCCACGACTCGGCCGCTTTTCGTTGTTTGCGGAGGGTGGGATTACGTGTTTACGGTTCTGGACCGCTCACATACCCGTCTCACCCACCCCAAGGACGCATTCACGATGAAGCAGTCTGCTGCCAAGACTCTCGGTGTCGCCGCTCTCGGCGCCGCTTTTGCCGCTGTCGGCGCGGGTGCCGCGAACGCCGCCCCGGCCGTGCCGGACGCCTCCTCGGCGCTGGACGCCGTCACCAGGACGCTGCCCGCCGAGACCGCCGCCTCGGCGCTGCCCGCTGCGGGCCAGGCGCTCGCCCAGGGCCAGAGCGCCGTCGGCACGGGTATGACCGCCGCGAACCCCGCCGCCGCCTCGCGTCTGCTCGCCGACCGGCAGGCCGCGCCCGTGACCGGACTGCTCGGAGGGCTGCCGCTGCAGGGCATGCCCACGCACGGCGTGCCGGTCAACGGGATTCCGCTGGGCTGACGCTCTCCGTAAGGACGGAGGTCCCCCGCCTGTCCGAGCGCGGGGCCTTCCGGCCGTACGAGGACGGGCCGCGCGCGTCGCGGCCGCGCCCGCTCCGGCCGTACGAACGCCGGTGGTGCACACCCTCCTCGGGTGTGCACCACCGGCGTTCGCCGTGTCCCACGCCGGCCGACGCCGGGTGCCCGTCCGGGTCACCAGGCGTTGCGGGAGACCTTGTCCTCGGACGGGAAGAGGATCCACAGCGCTATGTAGAGCAGGAACTGCGGGCCGGGAAGCAGGCAGGACACGACGAAGACGACACGCATCGTCGTCGCCGAGGTGCCGAAGCGCCGTGCCAGCGCAGCACAGACTCCGCCGATCATGCGGCCGTTCGTGGGGCGGGCAAGGGCGGTCATGGTGGCTCCTTCGCGAACCGTCGTCGAGTGCCGGCGGGGCCGACCTCGTCGTTCTCACCGGTGCCTTCACCGATGCCCTCAACGCTACGAGGACGACGTGCGCGAAACCTCGCTCCAGGGAGCGATCCCGACCCTGGGAATCGTCGGGGTCCGACCCTGAGCGTGGTCCTCCCGGCGGACGGCCGCGCGGCGCCGCGTCTCGGCCCTGCGACGGAGCCGGGCCCTGACGGCGGGCACGACCGCGAGATGTGCGAGGGCCACCCCGAGGGTGTTGAGCATGATCGAGTCGATGTCCACGACCTGGCCGGGCACCCCGGTCTGGAGCAGTTCTATGCCCAGCGAGAGCAGCACGCCGGCGGCGGTCGTCCGCAGGAGCGAGCCGAGGGGGGAGGCGGCGAGCCTGCCCCCCGCCATCGGGAGCAGCACACCCAGCGGGGCGAGCAGGCCGAGGCCCGCGGCGATACGCCGGGCCGCCACCTCGGGGCCCAGCGCGAGGTCGGCTCTGATACCCGCGAAGGGCCGCAGGTTGGCGGCGCTGACCCAGGGGACGTCCAGTGGACGCAGCGTGATCCAGGCGACGAGCGCCAGGTGTGCGACGAGGAGGACACCTCCTGCCACACGGACGCGGGTGACGGCGCTGCCGTCCTCTGAACCATGACGCTGCACGCCCCCCAAGACGCGGGCTCCGGCACGATCGGTTCCGTTGCGGTGGTTCTCAGCCTCGCAGCGTTACGAACTCCGGACAGCCGTCGACGTCGGGGACGTGTCGCCGGGCGCGGCGCGCATCTCGGGGGTGCACTCGTAACTGCGCAGGCCGGAGGGGGCGGGACCGCCGAGGACGACACTGCCGTCGTCCCGCGCCGCGGCCGAGTCCGAGAAGGTGCAGACGATCTGGCCGAGGGCCGTCGGCGTGAGGTCCTGCGGCGGGGTGCTCAGCCGGAGCGTGTCCTCGGGGTCCCCCTCGCGGGGCCCGCCGACCGTCATGCCGCCGCGTACGTCCGTCGTGTACCCGGCCTGCTCCTCGGGCGTCGACGGTGCCTCGGCGAGCTCGTCCAGCAGCGCCTGGGCCACCAGGGCCCGGCGCGCCGACTCCGCCGTACCGTCCGCGATGCGTACCGACCGGTCGACCGTGACCAGTTGTTCCGAGCAGAGCAGGAAGACCTGGACCGGCACCCCGTGCGAGGACTGGGTGGCGATGTCGGGGCCGGAGAGCGCGCAGGGCACGCGGGAGGGCGCCGGACCGAAGTCGGTCGGCACCTGTGTGGGACGGATACCGCACCCGGTGAGCAGCACGGCGAGCACCGCCACGGCCGGCCAGGGCCATGCTCCGCCCGGCCGCCGGGGCCGGAACGGGCGTGCCGGCCGCGCGGAACCCGCCGCCCGCCGCCGCCCGAGGGCCGCGGAGCCATCGGCCTGTGTGCGGGTGGTCCGTGGGGAGCCGGCGGCCTGTGGGCGGGTGGTCTCCGGGGAGGCGCCGGCCCGCGAGCGGGCGTTCTCCGGGGAGCCGGTGGGCCGGGAGGGGTGGGGAACCTCCGGGGCCGTGGGGTGTGCGGTGGTCATCCGGCGGTGCCTTCCGTGCCGTTCCCGTGCGCGGAGGCGTCACGGCCCCGCAGGTCGTCGGCGAGCAGTTCCGACGCGTCCTGGGGCAGGCGCAGCGTGAAGACGGCCCCGCCCCCCGGCGCGTTGGCCGCGGTGATCTCGCCGCCGTGGATGTGCGCGTTCTCCAGAGCGATGGAGAGCCCGAGGCCGCTGCCCTCGGAACGCGGGCGGGACGCGCTGGCCTTGTAGAACCGGTCGAAGACGTGCGGCAGGACGTCCTCGGGAATGCCGGGACCGTGGTCCTGCACCTCGATGACCAGTTCCTCGCCCTCGCCCTCCATGCGCACCGACACCCGGACGGGTGAACCACCGTGCTTGAGCGCGTTGCCGATCAGGTTCGCCAGGATCACGTCGAGGCGGCGCGGGTCGAGCCGCGCCGTCATGCCGCGCTCGGCGTCCAGGTCGACGGCGTCCAGCCAGGCGCGCGCGTCGATGCACGCGGTGATCTGGTCGGCGATGTCCACGGCGTCGAGGATCAGCCGGGCGGTGCCCGCGTCGAACCGGGTCACCTCCATCAGGTTCTCCACGAGGTCGCCCAGACGCCGGGTCTCGCTGACGACCAGCCGTACGGCCGGCTCGATCATCGGGTCGACGCTGCCGGTCTCCGCGTCCAGTTCCTCCTCGAGGATCTCGGTGACGGCGGTGATCGCGGTGAGCGGCGTCCGCAGTTCGTGGGACATGTCGGCGACGAACCGGCGGGAGGCCTCGTCCCGCGCGCTCATGTCCGCGACCCGCTTCTCCAGCGACTCCGCCGTCCGGTTGAACGTCCGTGACAGATCGGCGAGTTCGTCCGTGCCGGAGACCCGCAGCCGGGTGTCCAGCTTTCCCTCGCCGAGCCGGCGGGCCGCGATGCCCAGCCGGTGGACCGGCTTGAGGACCGTGGTCGCGGCGGCCTGGGCGAGCAGCGCCGAGCCGATCAGCGCGAGCCCCGTCGCGATCCCCAGCGACCAGGCGAGGGAGTTGAGGTCCTTGGCCTCCGGCTCCAGGGACTTGAGCATGTAACCGGTCGTGGAGCCGTCGATCACCCGGGCCCCGCCCACGAGGTACGACTTGTCGTGCTGGGTGATCCGCTGCCAGTACAGGTGGTACGCGGACTTGTTGGTCGAGGTCAGCGGCTGCTCCTTGTGCACCGCCTTCTGCAGGGACTTGGGTACGTCCTCCAGCGTGAACGTGTCCAGCTCGGAGTTGCCGGTGATCATCTTGCCGTCGGCGGCCTCGGCGGTCAGCAGCACGCTGAAGCGCTGGCTGCTGTTCGCCATCTGCCCGGCCGTGCGCTGGAGTTCGTCCTGCGCCGGATGCACGGGCAGCATGCTCGCGTGGTTGCGCATCTCCTGCTGGAAGTCACGCAGCACCGCGTCCTGGGTACGCGTCAGCACGGCCTCGCGGTTGAGCCAGTACGCGATGCCCGACGCGGACACCGCGGCGGTGAGCGCGACGAGTCCGAACACCACGACCAGCCGCAGCCGCAGGCTGGTGAAGCGCAGACCGGACAGCAACGCCTTGCGCGCCGCGGCCCAGCCGCGGAGCTTGTCCTGCGGTTTGGTCACTGAGGATTGTCCAGCCGATAGCCGACGCCACGCACGGTACGGATCAGGGTGGGAGAGGACGGCACGTCCTCCACCTTGGCGCGCAGCCGCTGCACACAGGCATCGACCAGGCGTGAGTCGCCCAGGTAGTCGTGCTCCCACACCAGACGCAGCAACTGCTGCCGGGACAGGGCCTGTCCGGGCCTGCGGCTCAGCTCGAGGAGCAACCGCAGCTCGGTGGGTGTCAGTTGCAGATCCTCACCGTTCTTGGTGACCGTCATGGCGGCACGGTCGATGACCAGCGAGCCGAACGAAGCCGAGTCGTTCGCCTCCCGCTCGCCGCGGCGCAGCACGGCGCGGATCCGGGCGTCGAGCACCCGGCCCTGCACCGGCTTGACGACATAGTCGTCGGCGCCGGACTCCAGTCCGACCACGACGTCGATGTCGTCGCTGCGCGCGGTCAGCAGGATGATCGGCAGTTGGTCGGTGCGCCGGATGCGCCGGCACACCTCGAATCCGTCGATGCCGGGCAGCATCACATCCAGCACGATCAGATCCGGTCGCTGCTCGCGCAGCAGCTTCAGACCGTCCTCGCCGGTGGCAGCGGTGGCCACGCGGTGTCCCTGGCGCGTCAAAGAGAGCTCCAGGGCCGTACGGATGGCGTCGTCGTCCTCGATCAGCAACAGGGAAGGCACGGACGTCATTCTGGCCCATGTCATGCTCGTGTATCGACTGTTGGAGCGCTCCCACTCGTCTCCCGGGCACAACGAAAGCCCTCGCGGGCGACGCCCGGGGCCCAAGTGGTCATCTGCGTAGTCGTACCGCTCTTCTCTGTGATCGCGCTGTGTCGCGCCCGGGGGCGGCCCCTGTGACAGGTCTGTGACAGTCGGGGGACACGGCCATGAAGTGGGCCCGGCAAGCTTTTCGACACAAGGCAGGACGCACGACGGAACGAACCGAAGATCCGGGACTCCACGACGGGGGGCGCGAGATGAACACGCTGCACAGCACCAGCACTAGCGCAGTTGTCACGCGGCTCCACGACGTCAACCGGGCAGCGGAGAAGTCCGGTGCTGTGAGCCAGCGGGGGTGCGCTCGTAGCGCCGGGCGTCAGCACACCGTGTACATGACGGTGGTTGACGGTTTCACGGGGGAGAAGACCACGGCGCCGGCCGCCGTGGGCACGACGGGGGAGAAGGCTCACGGGGGAGCCGCGTACGGGGAGGGCTCGGGGGAGCGTCGTTCCGGGGCGGGGAGTGTGGAGGCCGAAGCGGCTTTCACCGCCTACGTCCAGGAGCGCCGCGCCTCCCTGTACGCAACCGCCTACCACCTGACCGGTGACCGCTTCGAGGCCGAGGACCTGCTGCAGAGCGCGCTGTTCTCGACGTACCGGGCCTGGGACCGGATCAGTGACAAGGCCGCGGTCGGGGGCTACCTCCGCCGCACCATGACGAACCTGCACATCAGCGCGTGGCGCCGCCGCAAGCTGAACGAGTACCCGACCGAGGAGCTGCCGGAGACGCCCGGTGACACGGACGCGATGCGCGGCACCGAGCTGCGCGCGGTCCTGTGGCAGGCGCTGGCCCGGCTGCCCGAACTCCAGCGCACGATGCTGGTCCTCCGTTACTACGAGGGCCGCACCGACCCGGAGATCGCGGAGATCCTCGGCATCAGTGTCGGCACGGTGAAGTCCAGCATCTGGCGGTCGCTCCGCCGGATGCGCGAGGACGAGGTCCTCAGCTTCGGCCGTGACGAGGAGGAGTCCTTCGGGGAGCTCGTCGCCTGAAGGTCTGAGGGGGAGCGGTAACAAAGAGACGGGGCCGGCTCCGGGGGGAGCCGGTGACGGGGGACGTCGGTTCCGGGGGGGGAGCCGACGCCGAACGGGGTCACGGGGAAACGGGTCACGGGGGAAGTCGCCGTGTCACGGGGGACCACGGGGGAAACGAAGAAGGTCCAGGCGGTCGGGGGTCCGCTTGGACCTTCTTTCGTTTCCGGGAAGCCTGCGTGCCGGAGTGTGACCGGCGGGGGCGGGTTACGCGGTCGCCGTGGGCGCGGACGCCTGGGGCGCGGACGAGGCGGCCGCCAGCCGGCCGAGCGCCTCGTCCCGGTCGCAGGGGTGGGCGCCCAGAGCGGCCTGGCGCGCCACGATGGACCGCTCGGAGCGCATCAGCCGCCAGCCGCGCCGCAGCAGGAAGGGCACCGACTTGCGGCCCTCCTTCAGATCCCGCACGAAACGGCGCCGGAACGTGGTCACCGCGCCCCGGGACAGGCACAACGCGTCGGCGAGGACACCGAGTTCGCGGCAGCGTTCGACGATCTCGGCGGCGAAGATCCCCTCCGCGATGAACAGCGGTGCCCCGTCGATGCTCAGGGCCTCGGCCCCGGTACGGGCGCTCAGGGAGATGTCGTAGACGGGGATGGTCGTACGTCCCGTACGGCACAGGTCCTCGATCGCGGCGACGGCGGTGTCCGCGTCCCACGACCGCGGGTGGTCCCAGTCGATGTCCTCGCTGCCCTCGACCTGGGGCAGCGTCGGGTCCGTGGCCTCTTTGTAGAAGTCGTCGAGGCGGAGCACGGGGAGGCCGGAAGCGGCGGAGAGAAGGGACTTCCCGGAGCCGGAGGGGCCGCAGAGCAGCACCACGCGGGCGGGTATCGGGAGAGGGGAACCCAATGGTCTGTACCTTCTGTGACAGGTCCGGCGGCACCGCGCGTCGGCACGGGCTCCCGCCTATTATCCCCGGCTTTGCCGAATGTGCGGACGGATGTCGCGCGGATGTGACGAGTGGCGCTGATATGCCTGTTGCCCCGCAGGAGCGAATCCGTCGCCGGGACCGCCCGGCGACGCATCCCGTCAACTACTCTGCGTGTCGCATCAATTGCACTCCGTTCTTCACTCTCCGCTAGTCAAAGAGGAAAACCTGATGGCGCGACACGCAGCCCAGCGGAACACCCTGGCCCGTACGACCGCGCGGATCGCCGCGGCGGTCGGCGTGGTCGCTGCCGGTGCGGCCACGGCCACCCCGGCCTTCGCCGACACGGCTTCCGCCGTGGACGTCGTACGCACCCGGCCCGCCTCGCTCGGCGACCTCGACCCGCAGGCCGGACTCCAGGCGCTGACCGGGAGCGTGGGGTATGTCACGGGTCCCGTCGAGAGCCTCAAGCCCAACCCGCTGGCCGGCACCGGTGTGGACCCGCTCGACAACGGCGTGGGCACCCAGCTCGCGGACTTCAAGCCGCTGTCCTCCAAGGCGCTCACCGGGCCGGTGGCGCAGGCGCCGTCGATCGGCGGCATTCCGGTGCTCGGCCAGGCGACCGGCCTCCTGCACTGAACCTCGCGCACGGGCCGTCCGCGGCCCCTGGACATGAAGGAGCCGCGCTCCCCCTGGACGGAGGGGAAGCGCGGCTCCTTCGTGCGCGGGGCCCCGGGGACACGGATCGGGGCCCCGACATCCCGGCGCGTGGTCGCGCGGTGGTGCGGGTGGCTCAGTAGGACGAGCCCGAGGCGCCCAGGGAGCCCGTGGGGTGCCAGACCGTCTTCGTCTCCAGGAAGGCCGTGAGGCGCCCGGTCCCGGGAGTCCGCGTGTAATCCACAGCCTGTGGACGAAGGACGCGCTTCAGGTTGTCCGCGGCCGCGATCTCCAGCTCCTTGGCCAGGATCTCGTCCGCGCCGGCCAGGTCGATCGCGTTGACGTCCTGGTGCGCGGCCAGCGGGGCCGCGATCTCCGCGGTCCGGCCGGACAGGATGTTCACGACACCGCCCGGCACGTCGGAGGTGGCCAGCACCTCGCCCAGCGACAGCGCCGGGAGCGGGGACTTCTCGCTGGCGATCACGATCACCGTGTTGCCGGTCGCGATCACCGGGGCGACCACGGACACCAGGCCGAGGAACGACGACTCCTGCGGGGCGAGCACGGTGACGACACCGGTCGGCTCCGGGGAGGACAGGTTGAAGAACGGGCCCGCGACCGGGTTGCCGCCGCCCACGACCTGGGCGATTTTGTCGGTCCAGCCCGCGTACCAGACCCAGCGGTCGATCGCCGCGTCGACGACGGCCGCCGCCTTCGCCTTCGACAGGCCCTCCGCGTCGGCCACTTCACGGACGAACTGCTCCTTGCGGCCCTCCAGCATCTCGGCGACGCGGTACAGGACCTGGCCGCGGTTGTACGCGGTCGCGCCGGACCAGCCGCCGAACGCCTTGCGCGCGGCGACGACCGCGTCACGGGCGTCCTTGCGGCTCGACTGGGGCGCGTTCGCCAGCCACTTGCCCTTGCCCGCCGCGCCGGCGGCTGATGTCGCTGTGCTCACCTCGTACACCCGGCCGCTCTCGGAACGCGGGAACTTGCCGCCCACGTACAGCTTGTAGGTCTTGAAGACGCTCAGGCGCTGCTGCTCGGACTTCTCGGCTGCACTCATTTATCGCTCGCCCTCCGGGCTAGACGGGGCGAGGTACGCCTCGAGGCCGTGACGGCCGCCCTCGCGGCCGAAGCCCGACTCCTTGTACCCGCCGAACGGCGAGGTCGGGTCGAACTTGTTGAACGTGTTGGACCAGACGACACCCGCGCGGAGCTTGTTCGCCACGGCGAGGATCCGGGAGCCCTTCTCGGTCCAGATGCCCGCCGAGAGGCCGTACGGGGAGTTGTTGGCCTTGGCGACCGCCTCGTCCGGGGTGCGGAACGTGAGGACGGACAGCACCGGGCCGAAGATCTCGTCGCGGGCGATGGTGTGCGCCTGGGTGACGTTCGTGAAGAGCGTCGGGGCGAACCAGTAGCCGGAGGAGGGGAGTTCGCAGGCCGGGGACCAGCGCTCGGCACCCTCTGCCTCGCCCTGGTCGACGAGCGTGGTGATACGGGAGAGCTGCTCGGCGGAGTTGATCGCGCCGATGTCCGTGTTCTTGTCGAGCGGGTCGCCGAGGCGCAGCGTCGACAGGCGGCGCTTGAGCGAGTCGAGCAGCTCGTCGTGGATCGACTCCTGGACCAGCAGCCGGGAACCCGCGCAGCAGACCTGGCCCTGGTTGAAGAAGATGCCGCTGACGATGCCCTCGACGGCCTGGTCGATGGGGGCGTCGTCGAAGACGATGTTCGCGCCCTTGCCGCCGAGTTCGAGCGTGACCTTCTTGTGCGAGCCCGCGATCTGCCGGGCGATCGCCTTGCCGACGGCGGTGGAGCCGGTGAAGGCCACCTTGTCCACGTCCGGGTGCGCGACGAGGGCCGCGCCCGCGTCGCCGTACCCGGGAAGGATGTTGACGACACCCCTGGGCAGGCCCGCCTGGCGGCAGATGTCCGCGAAGAACAGCGCCGTCAGAGGCGTGGTCTCGGCGGGCTTCAGGACGACCGTGTTGCCGGTAGCGAGAGCCGGCGCGATCTTCCACGCCAGCATCAGCAGCGGGAAGTTCCACGGGATGACCTGGCCCGCGACACCCAGCGGGCGCGGGTTCGCGCCGAAGCCCGCGTGGTCGAGCTTGTCCGCCCAGCCCGCGTAGTAGAAGAAGTGCGCGGCGACCAGGGGGAGGTCCGCGTCGCGGGTCTCCCTGATCGGCTTGCCGTTGTCCAGCGTCTCCAGGACGGCCAGTTCGCGGCTGCGCTCCTGGATGATCCGCGCGATGCGGAACAAGTACTTGGCGCGCTCGGAGCCCGGCAGCGCGGACCACTTCACGAACGCCTTCCGGGCGGCCTTCACCGCGCGGTCGACGTCCGCCTCGCCCGCCTGGGCGATCTCGGAGAGGACCTCTTCGGTGGAGGGGGAGACGGTCTTGAAGACCTTGCCCTCGGCGGCCTCGGTGAACTCACCGTCGATGAACAGGCCGTAGGAGGGGGCGATGTCGACGACGGAGCGGGACTCGGGCGCCGGTGCGTATTCGAATGCGGAAGCCATGATGGATCAGTCCACCGTCACGTAGTCGGGGCCGGAGTAGCGGCCGGTGGCCAGCTTCTGACGCTGCATCAGCAGGTCGTTCAGGAGCGAGGACGCGCCGAAGCGGAACCAGTGGTTGTCCAGCCAGTCCTCACCCGCCGTCTCGTTCACCACGACCAGGAACTTGACGGCGTCCTTGGTGGTGCGGATGCCGCCGGCCGGCTTCACGCCGACCTGCACGCCGGTCTGGGCGCGGAAGTCGCGGACGGCCTCCAGCATCAGCAGTGTGTTCGCGGGCGTCGCGTTCACGGCCACCTTGCCGGTGGAGGTCTTGATGAAGTCGGCCCCGGCCAGCATGCCGAGCCAGCTCGCCCGCCGGATGTTGTCGTACGTCGACAGCTCGCCGGTCTCGAAGATGACCTTCAGCCGGGCGGCGCCCGAGGCCTCCTTCACGGCGACGATCTCGTCGTACACCTTCATGTAGTTGCCCGCGAGGAACGCTCCGCGGTCGATGACCATGTCGATCTCGTCGGCGCCCGCGGCGACGGCGTCGCGCACGTCGGCCAGCTTCACGGGGAGCGCGGCACGGCCGGCCGGGAACGCGGTCGCGACCGAGGCGACCTTCACCCCGGAGCCGGCGACGGCCTCCTTCGCGACGGCCACCATGTCGGGATAGACACAGACCGCCGCCGTGGTGGGCGCCGTGCGGTCGGTCGGGTCCGGGAGGACCGCCTTGGCGCCGAGTGCCCGGACCTTGCCCGGGGTGTCCGCGCCTTCCAGCGTCGTCAGGTCGACCATCGAGATGGCGAGGTCGATGGCGTACGCCTTCGCGGTGGTCTTGATCGAACGGGTGCCGAGCGAGGCGGCTCGCGCCTCCAGGCCGACCGGGTCGACGCCGGGCAGCCCGTGGAGGAAGCGGCGCAGCGTGCTGCCGGACGCGGTCACGTCGCCGAGTGCGTGGGTGGGGGCACCACCCTGCTCGAGCGGAGTCGAGAGCTTGGGGGAGGGTGCAGAGGTGGGCATGGTCACCAGCCGAGCATATCTACGCGCGTAGCGGCTGTACAGCCCTGGGTGCGGCCGAGGGATTTTTTGCCCGCAGGGGCGGGGCGCCGGGCTGACTTCCGGGAACGGACCCTCCGCCCACTCGCAACGAACTGGATCCCCCGTTTCTTCCGCCCCCTGCCCACAGGCCTTCTTTCGCCCCTCCGCCCCTACCCGACCCACCCTGGGGCTTCCGCCCCAGACCCCGCTCCTCAAACGCCGGAAGGGCTGAAAATCACGCCCGTGAGGGCCGACACCCAAGCCCCCCACCCGCAGCCGGGATCCGGCAGGAGGGGCCGTGCCGGTACATCACATGCCCGTCGCTTACGTTCGGATCGAGCAGCGGCTCCCCGGAAAACTCACGTCTGATCCAACGGCGACGGGCGGATGTACCGGCACGGCCCCGACCCCCCCACCGGAGCCGCACCGCAAACGCCGGCGCAGCGACGGCGCGGACCTATCCCGCGTGGGCGTCGATCTGCCAGCAGGCCGCTGTGAAGCGGACCTCCGTGTCGTGGACGAACGGGTCGAACGCGGTGCGGACCGATGCGACGACCCGGGCCCGGGTCGTCTCGTCCGCCTCGCGCAGGGCGATACCGACCGGGCCGAACCGGCTGAAGTACGGGGCCAGCTCCTTCTCGGGCATGACGCACGCAGCGTCGACGGCCCGGACGCCGATCCCGGCCCACCCGCTCTCCTCCAGCAGCCGGCGCACCTTGCCCGCGTCCGCCAGGGCGAACTGCCCCGGCGCGTCGGGATCCCGAGCGGGCAGGTCCGGCATGAGCGGTGCCGCGGCCCGCTCGGCCGTCGTCATGAAAGGGTTCTCCGCGATGTCGCGCCAGACGATGAACCGCAGCACGGCGTTCTCCTTCGCGGCCCGCCGCAGATTGGTGAAGGCCCGCACCGGATCCGGGAAGAACATGACCCCGAAGCGGGAGACGACGCCGTCGAAGGAGGCGGGCTCGAAGACGTGGTCCTGCGCGTCGGCGCGGACGAACGAGGCCCCCGCGCCCTCCCGCTCCGCACGGACCCGGGCCGCTTCCACCATCGGCTCCGAGATGTCGACGCCGACGCACCGTCCCTGGGGACCGAGCCGGCGCGCGACGGCCACCGTCGTGCCGCCCGTACCGCAGCCGACATCGAGGACCCTGCCCCCCTGCCCCGCCGGAAACGTCTCGACGAGGAGCCTCTCCAGCGGCGCGAACAACGCGTCCACCATGTCCTGGGCCTCGACCCAGGCGTTCCCCGCCGGTCCGTTCCAGCGTGCCACCTGCTCCTTGCCCAGCGTGTCGCCCGCCCCGCGCTCGGATTCCATCACGCCTCCTGTGGTTGCTCTCACGGCTGGTTGCCCTCCCGGCCTGGAGATGACACCGTCCTCCTTCAAGCCGACTTGAGGTCAAGACGATGCCGGACCTGGATATCGCCGAAGTGGCACGCCGCGCCGGAGTGCCCGCTTCGACGCTGCGGTACTACGAGGAGCGGGGACTCATCGCCCCGGCCGGCAGACGCGGTCTGCGCCGCCAGTACGACCCCGCCGTGCTGGAACGGCTGGCGCTCATCGCGCTCGGGCGTTCCGCCGGGTTCTCGCTGGACGAGATCGCCCGGATGTTCGCGCCGGACGGACGTCCGCGCATCGACCCTCAGGCCCTCGTCGACAAGGCCGACGAGCTGGACCGGACGATCCGCGAGCTCGAGGTCCTGCGCGACTCGCTGCGGCACACCGCCGCCTGTCCCGCGCCCAGCCACATGGAATGCCCGACCTTCCGCCGGATCATCGGGGCTGTCGTGTCCGGCGTGGTCACGGTGTCCGCGAGACGGTCACCGCGGGCTCCTTCGCGACCATAGCGAGACCCCACCGAGCTCAAGCGCGCGGCACACGTCGGGCACAATCGGGACCATGACGACCCCCGACCACCAGTCACCCCTTCCGGACGCCTCGCGACCCGAGGCCAGGGACCGGATCTACCGGTCGCCCGCCGGTATCGCGGGCGGCGTCCTCCTTCTGCTCATCGTCGGCTGGCTCGGCTTCGACGCACTGGTCTCCGGACACGGCCGCACCCCATGGCTGGCGCTCGCCGGAATGATCCTCATCGTCCCCGTGGTCGCCGCCTTCACCGTGCGCCCCGCCGTCTACGCCAACGAGGACCGGCTGCGCGTCCGCAACCCGCTGCGTGTGATCGTGCTCCCCTGGAGCAAGGTCGCCTCGCTGCGCTCGCACTACTCGAACGAGGTGGTCGACACCTCGGGCACGAAGTACCAGCTGTGGGCGGTGCCCGTGTCGCTGCGCGCCCGCAAGAAGGCGGCCAGGCAGTCGGCGCAGGGCGATGCCGGCCGTGGAGGCGTCGGCCGTCCGTCGTCGCCGGGCCGCGCGTCCGCCTTCGGCCGGGGCACGGCCACCGACACGCCGGTCCGGCCCGAGACCGACCGGATCGTGGACGAATTGCGCGAGCTGGCCGAGAGCCGCGCCTCCACGGAGGGCGCGCAGGGGGAGGTCAGGGTGCGCTGGGCGTATGAGGTGATGGGCCCCGCGCTCGCCGGCCTCGTCGTCCTGGCCATCCTGCTGGCCGTGGGCTGACGCCCTGACCGGCCGCGGGCCCGCGCCTAGGCCTGCCGTCCGGGCCCGCGCCGAGGCCCGTCGCCCGGTCCGGGGCGAGGCCCGTCGTCCGGTCCGCGCCGACGGTTCTAGGGCGCGCTCGGCCACACCAGGACCATGTACGCGCCGCAGTACGCCGAACCGAGCACCGCGGCCGTGAGGCACAGCGTCCGGAAGCGGCGGGAGGCGCGGGCCAGGTGCAGGGCCGCGGGGAGCAGCAGCGGGAAGCCGGGGAGAAGGAAGCGGGCCCGCGGGAAGTAGACGCCGCCGCTGCCGAGGACGATCAGCAGCAGGACCCCGGTGAACACGAGGAGGGGGAGCGGCTGGCGGTCCCCCGCCGAGAGCGCGTACAGCGCCACCGCAGCCAGCAGGGTCACGGTCACCATCACCAGGAACAGCTCCGGTGAGGAGTTCTGCGCGAGGACCTCCCGCAGCCGCCGTACGGTCTCCGCGCCGCCGTCCCACTCGTTGTGCCACAGCCGCTGTACGGCGAGGTAGCCGTCCCAGCGGCCCAGCCTGAGGCCCACCCAGCCGACGTACGCGAGCCAGCCGGCCGGGGCCAGGACGGCCGCGGCGAGCGCCCGGAGGGTGAAGCCCCGGCGCAGCGACAGCAGCGCGGCGACGCTCACGGCGGCGGCCACCGCGACACCGGTGGGCCGGGTCAGCCCCGCCAGCGCCGCCAGCGAGGCGGCCCACAGCAGCCTGCCGGTGAGAACCGCGTACAGCGCCCACGCGGCGAGCGCGGTGAACAGCGACTCCGTGTAACCCATCCACTGGACAAGGCCCACCGGCAGGGCCGCCCACAGCACGGTCAGCAGCACGCCCACGCGACGGCCGTGCAGGTGGCTGCCCACCGCGTGGACGCCCCACGCGGCGAGGAACGAGGACACGACCGCGATCGCCAGCCCGGTCGAGGCCCGCGAGCCGGGGGTCAGGACCGCGACGGCCTTGACCAGGACCGGGTAGAGCGGGAAGAAGGCCAGGTTGTTCGTGTCGAACGCGGTGCCCAGGTGGCGCGCGTAGCCGTGGTCGGCGACGCCGAGGTACCAGTCCGCGTCCCACTGGGCCGCCAGGGCCGGCCAGACGCCGTGATGCCGTCGGTGCGCCCAGAGCGCGAGTACGGCCAGTCCGGTGAGGCGGACGGCCGCGTAGGCGAGGAGGGCGGGGGCCGCGTGCCGCAGAGAGGCGCGGACCGCGGTGAGGAGACCGGCCGCGCCGGGCGCGCGCCGGGCGGCCGGAACGCCGGGGGCGCTCCCGCCCGGGGCGCTCTGGGGCGGGGCGGACGTCGGCCGGGAATCGGTCGAGGGCACGCGGCAGCTCCTGGGACTCGATGGTGCGCTGTCGGTAACCGTTCCTCGGTCGTCCGGCGGCGCACGGGAGCGCTGCGTCAACTGCCGTGCGGAAATCACCCGTAAGGAGGGCGGATGTGCGTGTCGGGGCTTCGGACCTGCCGTCTGGATCATGCGGCGGGACGCCGGGCACCTGATCCGAACGGCAGACCCTGGGCGGGAGGCGGCGGACGGGCCGCCTCCCGCCGGGCGTGGGCTCAGATGCCGGCCGCGGCCGACAGGTCCCGCTTGATCGCCGTCAGCAGCCCGGCCGCCTTCGCGTGGGCCGCCGGGAGAGCGTCGTGGCCGCCGACGGGCACCACGACCTCCAGGTAGCACTTCAGCTTGGGCTCGGTGCCGCTCGGCCGGACGATGACCCGGGCGCCGTCCAGGGTGTAGCGCAGGCCGTCCGTGGGGGGCAGCCGGTCCGTACCCCGGGTCAGGTCCTCGGCCTTGGTGATGGCCAGACCCGCGAGCTCCGTGGGCGGCTGCTCGCGCAGCCGGCGCATGGCGTTCGCGATGACCGAGAGGTCCTCCACCCGGACCGAGAGCTGGTCGGTGGCGTGCAGCCCGTACGCGACCGCCATGTCGTCGAGCAGATCGAGCAGGGTCCGGCCCCGCTCCTTGAGCTCGGAGGCCAGCTCGGTGATGAGGAGGGCGGCGGTGATGCCGTCCTTGTCGCGTACGCCGTCGGGGTCGACGCAGTAGCCGAGCGCCTCCTCGTACCCGTACCGCAGACCCTCGACCCGGGCGATCCACTTGAAGCCGGTGAGCGTCTCCTCGTACGGCAGACCCGCGCCCTCGGCGATCCGGCCGAGCAGCGAGGAGGAGACGATCGACTCGGCGAAGACGCCGCGCGCGCCCCGGCGCACCAGGTGCTCGGCGAGCAGTGCGCCGACCTCGTCGCCGCGCAGCATGCGCCAGTCGGCGCCGGCCTTCACCGCGACGGCGCACCGGTCGGCGTCCGGGTCGTTGGCGATGATCAGGTCGGGTTCCGCCGCGCGGGCCGCCGCGAAGGCGAGGTCCATCGCGCCGGGCTCCTCCGGGTTGGGGAAGGCCACGGTCGGGAAGTCCGGGTCGGGCTCCGCCTGCTCGGCGACGAGCACCGGCTCCGGGAACCCGGCCCGCGCGAAGGCCGCGAGCAGCACGTCCTTGCCGACGCCGTGCATCGCCGTGTAGACGGTGCGGGCGGTGCGCGGCGAGCCCTCGGCCAGGACGGCGTCCGTACGGGCCAGATAGGCGTCCAGGACGCCCTCGTCGAGGGTCTCCCAGCCGGACTCGGGGCGGGGCACGTCGGCGAGCGCGCGGACCGCGTCGATCTCGGCGGCGATCTCCGCGTCGGCCGGCGGGACGATCTGCGAACCGTCGCCGAGGTAGACCTTGTAGCCGTTGTCCCGGGGCGGGTTGTGGCTGGCGGTGACCTCCACGCCCGCGACCGCGCCGAGATGCCGTATGGCGTAGGCGAGGACGGGGGTGGGCAGCGGCCGGGGCAGGACGGCGGCGCGCAGGCCGGCGCCCGTCATCACGGCCGCCGTGTCCCGGGCGAAGTCCGCGGACTTGTGGCGGGCGTCGTAGCCGATCACCACGAGTCCGCCGGTGTGCCCCCGGACCTTGAGATACGCGGCGAGTCCGGCCGCGGCGCGGATGACCACGGAACGGTTCATCCGCATCGGCCCCGCGCCGAGCTCACCGCGCAGACCCGCGGTGCCGAACTGGAGCGTCCCGCTGAAGCGGGCGGTCAGCTCGGTGACGTCCTCCGCCTCGACGAGCTTCGCGAGTTCGTCACGGGTCTCCGCGTCGGGGTCCTCGGCCAGCCACGCCTTGGCCCGCGCGACGATGTCGTCCTGCACCTGGGGTGCACCTCTCTTCGGTCGTACGGTTCCGTGTGCCCGGGGTCGTCGTGCCCCCGGTGCCGGGGGCGGACACCCGTCGCCTACAGACGATCCAGCACCTGGGTCAGAAGTTCCCCCATGCGCGCGGCCGAGTCGCGGCCCGCCTGGAGGACTTCCTCGTGGTTGAGGGGCTCGCCCGTCATGCCGGCGGCGAGGTTGGTGACGAGGGAGATACCGAGCACCTCGGCACCCGCCTCACGCGCGGCGATGGCCTCGAGGGTCGTCGACATGCCCACCAGGTCGGCTCCGATGACGCGGGCCATCCGGATCTCGGCGGGCGTCTCGTAGTGCGGGCCGGGGAACTGCGCGTAGACGCCCTCCTCCAGGGAGGGGTCGACCTCCTTGCACAGCGCGCGCAGCCGCGGCGAGTACAGATCGGTGAGGTCCACGAAGTTCGCGCCGATGATCGGCGAGGTGGCCGTCAGGTTGATGTGGTCGCTGATCAGCACGGGCTGACCGGGGCGCATGCCCTCGCGCAGTCCGCCGCAGCCGTTGGTGAGCACGATGGTCTTGCAGCCGGCGGCGACGGCGGTACGGACACCGTGCGCGACGGCGGCGACCCCGCGGCCCTCGTAGAAGTGGGTGCGGCCGAGGAAGACCAGGGCGCGCTTGTCGCCGATCCGGTACGAGCGGATCGTGCCGCCGTGGCCCTCGACCGCCGGCGGCGGGAAGCCGGGCAGCTCGGTGACCGGGAACTCGGCCTCGGGGGTGCCGAGAGCGTCCACGGCGGGAGCCCAGCCCGAGCCCATCACGAGGGCGACGTCGTGGGTCTCGGCGCCCGTCAGCTCACGCAGGCGCGTGGCGGCGGCGTCGGCGGCGGCGTGGGGGTCGCCGTGGATGTCGTCCGGAAGAAGAGATGCGTTCACGCGCAAGAGCGTAGCCGGTTTGTTCCTACGCGCGTAGATGACGGTGCTCACGGTCTTGCGATCGTTGTCTTGTCGTTTCCGACGATGGGGTGGGGAGGGAGGGTGGTGCGAGGTCGCGGCGAGGGCGCCGTCGAGACGGGCCGAGGCGGGCGGGCGGGTGGGAAAAATCGCCGCGGAGCGGCGGGGTGACGAGGGTGCCCTCGCGGCGGAGCGAGACGGGCGGGCGGGTGGGAGAAAACGCCGCGGAGCGGCGAGGATTCCGCCGCGGAGCGGCGGCGCGCGCCGGGGGAAGCGGACCTCAGCAGGGCCGCTTGCGCAGCTCCATGACGTAGTCGTGCGGTGCTCCGGCCGACTCGGCGGCGTCCGCGAGCTCGCCCAGATAACGCGCCGAGGGCAGTCCCCCCTCGTACCCGTTCAGTACGTAGACCCACGCCGGTTCCTCACCCTCCAGAGTGTGCACGCGTACACGCATCCGCCGGTATATGTCGAGGCCGACGCCCTCCCAGCGGTCCATGGAGTCCTCGTCCGGCGGCGCGACGTCGTACAGCGCCACGAAGACCTGGGACCGGGGCGCCTCGACGATCGTCGCGAGCGCACCTTCCCAGCCCATGTGCTCGCCGCCGAAGGTCAGCCGCCAGCCGTTCAGCCAGCCCGTGGCGCGCAGCGGCGAATGCGGGGCGCGGCGCGTCATGAGCCGCGGGTCGAGATTGCCGGCGTACGCGGCGTAGAGCGACATGGGGTCGAGGGTACGGCAGCGGCACGTAGGCCTCTCGCGTAACAAAGTGGCTCGGATGCGCCGTACTCGGGGCCCCTGGGCGGAAGCACCTTGAAGCGTGCGGGACAATGGAGTACGTGACTCGGATCGTGATCATCGGTGGCGGACCCGGCGGATATGAAGCGGCGCTGGTAGCCGCGCAGCTCGGCGCGGAGGTGACCGTCGTCGACTGCGACGGTCTGGGCGGGGCGTCGGTGCTCACCGACTGCGTGCCGTCGAAGACTCTTATCGCCACGGCCGAGGTGATGACGACCTTCGACTCCTCCTACGAGGAGCTGGGGATCATCGTCGCCGACGACACCCCGCACATCGATCAGGCCGCCCGCGTGGTCGGCGTGGACCTGGGCAAGGTCAACCGCCGTGTGAAGCGCCTCGCGCTCGCCCAGTCGCACGACATCACCGCCTCGGTGACCCGCGCCGGCGCCCGGGTGCTGCGCGGCCGCGGACGGCTGGAGGGCATGCAGGCCCTGGACGGCTCCCGCAAGGTCGTCGTGAGCGCCGCGGACGGCACCGAGGAGACCCTCACCGCCGACGCCGTGCTCCTGGCCACCGGCGGGCACCCGCGCGAGCTGCCCGACGCGCAGCCCGACGGCGAGCGCATCCTGAACTGGACCCAGGTCTACGACCTCGACGAGCTGCCCGAAGAACTCATCGTGGTGGGTTCCGGTGTCACCGGCGCCGAGTTCGCCGGCGCCTACCAGGCACTCGGCTCCCGCGTCACCCTCGTCTCCAGCCGCGACCGCGTGCTGCCGGGCGAGGACCCCGACGCCGCCGCCGTCCTGGAGGACGTCTTCCGCCGCCGCGGCATGAACGTCATGGCCCGCTCCCGCGCCGAGTCCGCCAAGCGGGTCGGCGACCGGGTCGAGGTCACGCTCTCCGACGGCCGGGTCATCAGCGGCACGCACTGCCTGATGGCCGTCGGCGCCATCCCGAACAGCAGCGGGATGGGCCTGGAGGAGGCCGGCGTCAGGGTCCGCGACTCCGGGCACATCTGGACGGACAGGGTCTCCCGCACGACCGCTCCGGGCGTCTACGCGGCCGGTGACGTGACCGGCGTCTTCGCCCTCGCCTCCGTCGCCGCCATGCAGGGCCGTATCGCCATGTACCACTTCCTCGGCGACGCGGTGGCCCCGCTGAACCTGAAGACGGTCTCGTCGAACGTCTTCACCGACCCCGAGATCGCCACCGTCGGCTACTCCCAGGCGGACGTCGACGCGGGCAAGATCGAAGCCCGGGTCGTGAAGCTGCCGCTGCTGCGCAACCCGCGCGCCAAGATGCAGGGCATCCGCGACGGCTTCGTCAAGATCTTCTGCCGCCCCGGCACCGGCATCGTGGTCGGCGGTGTGGTCGTCTCCCCGCATGCCTCGGAGCTGATCCACCCCATCTCGATCGCGGTCGACAACAATCTGACGGTCGAACAGATCGCGAACGCGTTCACCGTGTACCCGTCCCTGTCCGGCTCGATCGCCGAGGTGGCACGACAGCTGCACACCCGGAAGACCTCGGGCGAGAGCTGACGCCTTTCGGTGACTCCCCGCTGGTCACGGGGAGTTGGTGACGCTGCGCAGGGAACGGGTGCCGCGAGTGGGCACGTATACCACTTAGCACCCTGCCATGCGAACAACTTCTGTTATTCGGCGCAAACTGCTGAAAGCAGACGGTCGTTGGGGTTACTGTCAGTTTCGTGTTCGCTGCAGAACGTCGCCAATTGATCCTCGAAATGGTGCGAGCGAACGGGGCCGTGTCGCTCCGTGAGCTCGCCCGCGTCGTCCAGACCTCCGAAGTGACCGTACGGCGGGACGTGCGCGCGCTGGAGGCAGAAGGACTCCTCGACCGCCGGCACGGCGGTGCGGTATTGCCGGGCGGGTTCACGCGGGAGTCCGGCTTTCCGCAGAAATCGCATCTCGCGACCGCCGAGAAGACGGCCATCGCCGATCTCGCCGCGGGTCTCGTCGAAGAAGGCGAGGCCATCGTGGTGGGGGCGGGTACCACCACGCAGGAGCTGGCCCGCCGGCTCGCGCGGGTGCCCGGTCTGACCGTCGTGACCAACTCCCTGCTGGTGGCCCAGGCGCTGGCCCATGCCAACCGCGTGGAGGTCGTGATGACCGGCGGCACCCTGCGCGGTTCCAACTACGCACTGGTCGGCTCGGGTGCGGAGCAGTCCCTCCAGGGGCTGCGCGTCTCCCGGGCGTTCCTCTCCGGGAGCGGTCTGACCGCCGAGCGCGGACTCTCCACGTCCAACATGCTCTCGGCGTCCGTGGACCGTGCTCTCGTCCAGGCGGCCGCGGAGGTCGTGGTCCTCGCCGACCACACCAAGCTCGGGATGGACACCATGTTCCAGACCGTGCCGACCGACCTCATCACCCGCCTGGTCACGGACGAGCCGCCCGCCCATGACGACCGTGCGGCCACCGAACTCCAGGCCCTGGCCGATCAGGGCGTGCAGATCGCGGTGGCCGGGTCTTCGGCGGGCGGTGCGGGAGGGGATCCGCTCCCGGCGGGGCGCCAGCCGCGTCGAGACGTACCCCTCCCGGGCCCGCGCCGCGGCCAGGTCCCGGGCTCGGGACCGCAACTACGGAGCGCGACGGTGATGGGGGACCAGCCCCCGGCCGAAAGAGCACGGGTGGCCGATCTCCGACGCCGCTGAGCGGTGTCGGCGGGACGGTGACGCCGGGGGCTGAAATCCTCGGCGGACAGCCGGACAGCCGGACAGCCGGACAGCCGGACAGGCCGGCTGACGACGTCAGGCTGCGGGCCGCGGGCCTGATCGGCTCATGGAGTCGGGCTGCGGGCCGGGTCGGCCGGCAGCCATGGGGCGGCCGAGTGGCCAGGTGGGCTCACGGTCTCCGGCCGCGAGCCAGGCCGGCTCACGGTTTCAGGCCGCGCAGCGTCAGGTTCAGCAGACGGTCGGCCAGCGCGGGGTCGTCCACGGTTTCCTCCGCCGCCAGCGCGATCGCGTTGGTCAGCTGGAGGAGATCACCGATCGAGACATCGGGGCGTACGGCCCCCGACTCCTGGGCGCGCAGCAGCAGGGCGCTGCCCGCCTCACGCATCGGGCCGCTGCACCGGGCGAGGTGTGAACCCTCGTCCTGGGAGGCCGACATGAGGGCGCGTGCGAGCCCTCGGTACTCACCCGCGTGCGCGATGATCTCGCGCAGCCACTCCACCAGGGCGGTGCACGGCTGCGGGGCGTCGAGCAACTCCCGCGAGCGGGCCAGCAGATCGTTCACGGCGTCCTCGAAGACCGCGCTCATCAATGCGTGCCGATTCGGGAAATGCCGGTACAGCGTGCCGATTCCGACGCCCGCGCGCCGGGCCACGTCCTCCAGGGACGTGTCCGTGCCGCGCTCGGCGAACGCGAGGCGCGCCTCGGCGAGCAGCCGCCCGTAGTTGCGCCGGGCGTCCGCCCGCATCACGCGCGGCGCTCCTGGAACCGTGGCAGGTCCGGACGTGCCGGCCCGCTCCCTCGCGGTCGCGCCCACCATGGCTTCCACCTGCTCTCTCCCGCCGCCCGGCTGCGCTCCAGAATGCCACCGGCGGCTCCCGGACGGACATCCACGGGCTCCGCGCCGCCGGTTCGAAGCATCATGGACGGTTGCGCGGACGGGGCCCGAGCGCCGCCGTGGACGGGGTCCGCCCTGCACGGAAGCGCCCGGCGGGCCGCAGATGCGGTCCGCCGGGCGCTTCGGACGCGATGACGGGCACGTCACCCGTTCGTGCTGCTCAGCTGCTGATCAGTCCTTGATCTCGCAGATGGGGGCGCCGGAGGTGACGGAGGCGCCGACCTCGGCGCTCAGGCCCTTGACGGTGCCGGAGCGGTGGGCGTTCAGCGGCTGTTCCATCTTCATGGCCTCGAGGACGACGATGAGGTCGCCCTCCTTGACCTCCTGGCCCTCCTCGACGGCCACCTTGACGATGGTGCCCTGCATCGGGGAGGCGAGGGTGTCGCCGGAGGCGGCCGGGCCGGACTTCTTGGCGGCCCGGCGCTTGGGCTTGGCGCCGGCGGCCAGGCCGGTGCGGGCCAGCGACATGCCCAGCGAGACGGGCAGCGAGACCTCCAGGCGCTTGCCGCCGACCTCGACGACCACCGTCTCGCGGCCGGGCTCGTCGTCGTTCTCGGTGTCGGCCGGGGCGGCGAACGGCTTGATCTCGTTGACGAACTCGGTCTCGATCCACCGGGTGTGGACCGTGAACGGGTCCTGCGAGCCGGTCAGCTCGGGGGCGAACGCCGGGTCGGTGACCACCGCGCGGTGGAAGGGGATCGCGGTGGCCATGCCCTCGACCTGGAACTCCGCCAGCGCGCGGGCGGCGCGCTGCAGGGCCTGCTCGCGGGTGGCACCGGTGACGATCAGCTTGGCGAGCAGCGAGTCCCAGGCCGGGCCGATCACGGAGCCGGACTCGACGCCCGCGTCCAGCCGCACCCCGGGGCCGGACGGCGCCGCGAAGGCGGTGACGGTGCCGGGAGCGGGCAAAAAGCCCCGGCCCGGGTCCTCGCCGTTGATACGGAACTCGATGGAGTGCCCGCGCAGTTCGGGATCGCCGTAGCCCAGGGCCTCACCGTCGGCGATACGGAACATCTCCCGGACCAGGTCGATGCCGGCGACCTCCTCGGTGACCGGGTGCTCGACCTGCAGACGGGTGTTGACCTCCAGGAAGGAGATCGTGCCGTCCTGGCCGACCAGGAACTCCACGGTTCCGGCACCGACGTAGCCGGCCTCCTTCAGGATCGCCTTGGACGACGCGTACAGCTCGTCCACCTGCGCCGGGGTCAGGAACGGCGCGGGGGCCTCCTCGACCAGCTTCTGGTGGCGGCGCTGCAGCGAACAGTCACGGGTGGAGACGACGACCACGTTGCCGTGGCTGTCGGCCAGACACTGCGTCTCCACATGGCGGGGCTTGTCCAGGTAGCGCTCCACGAAGCACTCACCGCGCCCGAAGGCCGCGACCGCCTCCCGCACCGCCGACTCGTACAGCTCCGGCACCTCCTGCAGCGTCCGGGCCACCTTCAGACCCCGCCCGCCACCACCGAACGCGGCCTTGATCGCGATCGGCAGACCGTGCTGCTCGGCGAACGCGACGACCTCCTCGGCACCCGCAACCGGGTCCGGGGTGCCGGCCACCAGCGGCGCGCCGGCGCGCTGCGCGATGTGCCGGGCGGCGACCTTGTCGCCCAGGTCGCGGATCGCCTGCGGCGGCGGGCCGATCCAGATCAGCCCGGCGTCCAGGACGGCCTGGGCGAAGTCCGCGTTCTCCGAAAGGAAGCCGTAACCCGGATGGATGGCATCCGCGCCCGAGTCCTTGGCGGCCTGCAGCACCTTGGCGAAGTCCAGGTAACTGGAGGCCGGAGTGTCACCGCCCAGCGCGAACGCCTCGTCCGCCGCACGGACATGCAGAGCGTCCCGGTCCGGTTCCGCATACACGGCAACGCTCGCGATCCCGGCATCCCGACATGCTCGGGCCACGCGGACAGCGATTTCGCCACGGTTGGCGATGAGCACCTTGCGCACGATGGCTCCCTCCTTGAAAACAAGCCGAGTTTAGGGACAGCCAACACGACGTTTCGAGCTGTCCCCAGTGGTGAGCTTGCCCACACGGAGCGTGATACGAGGCTCGCCCTACCCGCGAAATCCCTTGCTGCGCCATGGCGCGCGGGAATCCCTGCCTGAACCCTAGCCCTCAGGTGTGGTCAAGGTCTCTGTGGCTCCGTGCTGCGGCCCACAACGATTCTTTGTCGAGTCCCTACGAATGGCCCAACGATTCTTTGCCCTCGACCGAACCCTTGTCCCCGGGTTTACCCGTTAGTAGCGTTCGGGATGTCTAAGACGTACTTGGGGTAACAGCACGCGGAAGTGGGTGGGGCCGGTGGTGCGCAGACCGCTGGTGTGGGTGGCGGCGATCGTGCTCTTCGTGGAGGCGATAGGTATCGCCCTCCTGAACTGGTTCCTCGGCGTGGTCGTCGACCGCCAGGACATGTCCATGGCTGGACTCGACTCCGACATGATGGCGCGGTCGTCGAAGATCGGCGGTCTGGTCTTCGGTCTCTACTTCCTGGCCTGTGGCGTGTCGGCCCTGCTGGTCGCGCTCCGGCAGCGCCCCCCGGGCCTTCTCGGGCGTGTCCTGCTGATCAGCGCCGCCGTGGCGCACGCCCTGCTCGGCGCCTTCACGGTGGGCCTGGTGGGCTGGGGAGCGTTCACCTTCATGATGGTCGTGCTCGCGTTGATCGTGTTCACCCTCCTGGCGTACGACGGCCGGGAGACCGGTCCCGTCGACGCCGCGCCGGAGACCGGCGGGACCGGTGACGGCGAGGGGGACGCGGCCGAGGAAGGGAGCGCCGGCCTCGGGGAGGGCGTCGCCGCCGGGAGTGTCGACCTGGGGAAGGGCTCCGGGGCGAAGGGTGCCGAGGCGACGAGCACAGAGGTGACGAGCGCCGACGTGACGAGCGCTGAGGGCACGAGCGCCGAGGCGAAGGGCGCCGGCGTGGAGGAGGCCGCGGTCGCGGTGTCTGCCTCCTCGGCCTCCTGACGGGTTTCTGATCGTTCCCTCGGCCGTCCGGCCGCCCCGGGTGCAGACCTGCGGGCGACCGGGTGTCCGGGCGACGGGGGTTCAGATCTGCGGGTGGCCGACGGTTGAGGCATACGGGTGGCCGACGGTTGAGGCGTGCGGGCGTCCGGGGCCTCAACCGTCCTCTGTCGTACGGACGTTCCCGGTGTGGCCGGTCGGCGGGCTGCCTGACCGGACGCTCCGGTCCGCGGTCCTCAGGCCTCCCGGGGTGTCCACAACTCCGTGATGCCGACGCCCAGTTCGCTGAGCAGCCGGCGCACCATCGGCAGCGAGATGCCGATGACGTTGCCGTGGTCGCCGTCGATGCCCTCGATGAAGGGCGCCGAGCGGCCGTCCAGGGTGAATGCGCCCGCCACGTGCAGGGGTTCGCCCGAGCCGACGTACGCGGCGATCTCCGCGTCCGTCGGTTCGCCGAAGCGGACCACGGTCGAGGCGATCGCGGACTCCCACCGCTTCTGCGCCGTGTCCCAGACGCAGTGCCCCGTCTGGAGCGTGCCCGCCCGGCCGCGCATCGCCTTCCAGCGCGCGGTGGCCTCCTCGGCGTCGGCGGGCTTGCCGAGAGCCTGGCCGTCCAGGTCCAGCACGGAGTCGCAGCCGATCACGAGCGCGCCCTGGACCTCGGGCCGGGCCGCCACGACGGAGGCCTTCGCCTCGGCCAGCGCGAGGGCCAGCTCGGCGGGAGTGGGTGCGGTGACGGCGTCCTCGTCGACCCCGCTCACGATCACCTCGGGGGCGAGTCCGGCCTGCCGCAGCAGATTGAGCCGGGCGGGGGACTGGGAGGCGAGGACGAGACGGCGGCGCGGCTGATCGGTCATGCGATCAGGGTATCGGCGTCGATCCGCCCGTGCCTCGGCTGCCGGGCAGGCATCAGCGGACGCCCACCAGGATCATCGCGACCACCATGGCCAGCGCCAGGAGAACGCCCAGGCGGCGCAACATGTCCTGCATGTCGCGGAGATCCTTGGGGGGTTCGTTCTCGGGGTCGGACCACAGCATGCTCCCGATCGTGCGACGACGGGGCGGGCGGACGCCTGAGTACGCGTACTCAACTTGCGCGCATCCTGTGAAAACGGCTCCCGTGCCGCCTTTGGAGGGCCAGGGCCGGGCGGCTGCCCCGGAAGCCGAGATCCCCCTGGGACAGGGTCCGCAGGGGGATCAAGGGTCAAGGGTTCTCGTGTGCCGACGAGGGTCTAGCCCGGCCAGCAGCTGCGGCCCCAGGACGTCGGGCCCGGCCGCGGGAGCCGGTGCGCGGCGATGCGGGCGGGGTCGGACCAGGAGTCACGCGGCCCGGACGCGCCGGATGGGGCGGACGCCACCGCCGCGGCGCGTGCGCGGACCACCGCCAGTGCGGCGGCCAGCTCCTCCGGGGTCGGATTGCCCCGTACGACCTTGATCGTCATGTCTGCTCCCAGGATCCGGGTCTGCGGGGTTCTAGAGCGGGATGTTGCCGTGCTTCTTGGGGGGCAGTGATGCCCGCTTGGTGCGGAGCTGGCGCAGGCCGCGGACGAGGTGGGCGCGGGTCTGGGAGGGCATGATGACGGCGTCGATGTAGCCGCGTTCGGCTGCGGTGTAGGGGTTGAGGAGGGTGTCCTCGTACTCCTGGATGAGGCGGGCGCGGGTGGCGTCCTGGTCCTCGGCGGCCGCGATGGTGCGGCGGTGCAGGATGTTGACGGCGCCCTGGGCGCCCATGACGGCGATCTGGGCGGTGGGCCAGGCGAGGTTGAGGTCGGCGCCCAGGTGTTTGGAGCCCATGACGTCGTAGGCGCCGCCGAAGGCCTTGCGGGTGATGATGGTGATCAGCGGGACGGTGGCCTCGGCGTAGGCGTAGATGAGTTTGGCGCCGCGGCGGATGATGCCGGTGTGTTCCTGGTCGACGCCGGGGAGGAAGCCGGGCACGTCGACGAAGGTCAGGACGGGCACGTTGAAGGCGTCGCAGGTGCGCACGAAGCGGGCGGCCTTCTCGCTGGCGTCGATGTCCAGGCAGCCGGCGAACTGCATCGGCTGGTTGGCGACGATGCCGACCGGGTGGCCCTCGACGCGGCCGAAGCCGGTGAGGATGTTGGGGGCGAACAGGGCCTGGGTCTCGAAGAACTCGGCGTCGTCCAGGACGTGTTCGATGACGGTGTGCATGTCGTAGGGCTGGTTCGCGCTGTCCGGCACGATGGTGTCCAGCTCGCGGTCCTCGTCGGTGAGGGTGAGGTCCGCCTCCTCGGGGAAGACCGGGGGTTCGCTGAGGTTGTTGGACGGCAGGTAGGACAGCAGCTGTTTGACGTACTCGATGGCGTCTTTTTCGTCGCCGGCCATGTGGTGGGCCACGCCGGAGACGGCGTTGTGGGTGCGGGCGCCGCCCAGTTCCTCGAAGCCGACGTCCTCGCCGGTGACGGTCTTGATGACGTCGGGGCCGGTGATGAACATGTGCGAGGTCTGGTCGACCATGACCGTGAAGTCGGTGATGGCGGGGGAGTAGACCGCGCCGCCCGCGCACGGGCCGACGACCAGGCTGATCTGCGGGATGACGCCGGAGGCGTGGGTGTTGCGGCGGAAGATCTCGCCGTACATGCCCAGGGCGCTGACGCCCTCCTGGATCCGGGCGCCGCCGGAGTCGTTGATGCCGATGACCGGGCAGCCGGTCTTGAGCGCGAAGTCCATCACCTTCATGATCTTCTGGCCGAAGACCTCGCCGAGGGCGCCGCCGAACACGGTGAAGTCCTGGGAGAACACCGCGACGGGGCGGCCGTCGACGGTGCCGTAGCCGGTGACCACACCGTCGCCGTAGGGGCGGTTGTGCTCCAGGCCGAAGTCGGTCGAGCGGTGCCGCGCGAACTCGTCGAACTCGACGAAGGAGGCGTCGTCCATCAGCAGTTCGATGCGCTCACGAGCCGTCAGCTTGCCCTTGGCGTGCTGCTTTTCGACGGCGCGCTCCGAGCCGGCGTGCGTCGCTTCCTGGATGCGGCGCTGCAGATCCGCGAGCTTGCCCGCGGTGGTGTGGATGTCGGGGTGGTGCAGCTCTTCCGGCTCGGACATCGGGATGCGGCTCCCTGCCTGATCTAAGGGGACGTGAGGGTGACTGCTCAGAAAACGCGGTGCTCAAAAGCGGTGCTCAGAAGGGGGGCTTGCTACTCATCCGTAGCGTAGTGGCGTGCCTACCTATCGGCAGTGCGGCGTTTACCACACCTAGGGTGGGTTGCATGACGCCGCGAGATGCAGCAGACGCGAACGACAACCGGTGGTCCGACCTGGGCCGTCCGCCACTGAACGGGGCCGCCCTGCGCAGGGCGCTGGTCCGCGACGGCGGCCTGTGGTCCGACGTGGAGGTGGTGGAACGGACCGGGTCGACCAACACCGACCTGGCGGGCATCGTCACGGGGGAGAAGGGGGCCGACGAGGGCGTGGTCCTCGTCGCCGAGGAACAGAACGCCGGCCGCGGCCGCCTGGACCGCCGGTGGACCGCTCCGGCCCGCTCCGGCCTCTTCTTCTCCGTGGTGCTGAAGCCCACCGGAGTCCCCGTCGAACGCTGGGGCTGGCTGCCGCTGCTCACCGGCGTGGCCACCGCGACGGCGCTCTCGCACTCCGCCGGGGTCGACACGGCACTCAAGTGGCCCAACGACCTGCTGGTCACCGTGGACGGAGAGGAACGCAAGGCCGGCGGCATCCTCGCCGAGCGCGCGGGCGCCGACGCGGTCGTCGTCGGCATCGGCGTCAACGTCTCGCTGAGCGCCGGGGAACTGCCCGTACCGGGCGCCGGATCGCTGGCACTGGCGGGCGCGACGACCACGGACCGTGACACCGTGCTGCGGGCCGTGCTGCGCTCCCTGGAGCAGTGGTACGTGCGCTGGCGGGACGCGGGCGGCGACCCCGTCGCGTCCGGCCTCCAGGAGGCGTACGCGGCCGGATGCGCGACGCTCGGGCGCACGGTGCGGGCCGAGTTGCCCGGCGGCCGGACGGTCGTCGGGGAAGCGGTGGCCCTGGACGGGGACGGGCGGCTCGTCATCGCGACCGCGGACGGCGTGCAGGAGCCGGTGGGGGCCGGGGACGTGGTGCATCTGCGGCCCGCGTGAGGCCCCGGGCGCGGCGGGCCGCCACGACCCGAGCGCGCCCCGGCATCCTCGTCGGCCCGGTGTGCGGCGCCTTGGCCTGTCCCGACGGGCCGCGCGGGCCGGGGCGTCCGAGCCCGTCCGGCCCGCATGGTCGAACCGCCCGTCGGCGCGTCCGGGGACAGCCCGGTGGGCGCCCTGGAAATCGAGCGGGCGCGCGCCGGGGGCGAGAAGGGCGCGGTTCGGCGCGGTGGGTGGTGCGAGGGCGTGGTCCGACGTGGCGGGCGGTGCGAGGGCGTGGTCCGGTGAGGGGTGTGACGGCCTGGACCCGCGAGTGGTCCAGGCCTTCGGCACCGCCCCCGGCCTCGGTCCCGCCGTCGGGAGTGAGCCAGCGCACACCTGCCGTAGAGTTGAGCGCGGTCGAACCTGACCATGGCAGATCGGAAGGGCAGCAGGAGTGACCGTCGACGACACCGGCTCCGGCACGGGCGCCCAGCCCGCCCCCGGCGGCGAGCCGGGCCGTGCCGCCGGGCCGGTCACGGACGCGGCACCCGCACGGGCCGCCGCGGACGGCGAGGCCCGGCAGGACGCCCGTCCCGACGCCGGGACCGGCACCCGCCCGAACCACCGCCCGGACGACCGCTCGCACGCGGGAACCGGCCTCCACGGGGACGACCGCTCCGACGAGGAGAGCGAGATCCGCACGGACGACCACGGCGGCGACACCCGTCCGGACACCCGTTCCGGCACCCGTCCGGAGGTCCGGCCCGACGCACGCCACGAGGCGACCGGCCGGGTGGACCCCCAGGCCGAGCCGGACTCGGGGGAGGATCCGCTCGCGCTGCGCCTGGAGGGGCTGATCCTCGGCGCCGAGCGGCGGTACACCCCGTTCCAGGCGGCCCGCAGCGCGGGCGTCTCCATGGAGCTGGCCTCCCGCTTCTGGCGGGCGATGGGCTTCGCGGACATCGGCCAGGCCAAGGCGCTGACCGAGGCGGACGTGCTCGCCCTGCGCCGCCTCGCCGGTCTCGTCGAGGCGGGCCTGCTGAGCGAGGCCATGGCCGTCCAGGTCGCCCGCTCCACCGGGCAGACCACCGCCCGTCTGGCCGAATGGCAGATCGATTCCTTCCTGGAGGGCCTGACCGAGCCCCCGGAACCGGGAATGACCCGCACCGAGGTGACGTACCCCCTGATCGAGCTGCTCCTGCCCGAGCTGGAGGAGTTCCTCGTCTACGTCTGGCGCCGCCAGCTCGCCGCGGCCACCGGCCGGGTCGTGCAGGCGGCGGACGACGAGGAGATGGTCGACCGCCGTCTCGCCGTCGGCTTCGCCGACCTGGTGGGTTTCACGCGGCTGACGCGCCGCATGGAGGAGGAGGAACTCGGCGAACTCGTCGAGGCCTTCGAGACCACCGCGGCGGACCTGGTGGCGGCCCACGGGGGCCGGCTCATCAAGACCCTCGGCGACGAGGTGCTCTACTCCGCGGACGACGCCGGTGTCGCCGCCGAGATCGCGCTGCGGCTCATCGAGACGATGGCCAACGACGAGACGATGCCGGAGCTGCGTGTCGGCATCGCCTTCGGCACGGTGACCACCCGGATGGGCGACGTGTTCGGTACGACCGTGAACCTGGCGAGCCGCCTCACGTCGATAGCGCCGCGCGACGCCGTCCTCGTCGACGGTGCCTTCGCCGAGGAGCTGACCCGCACCGGTGACGCGCCCGCCTCCGAGGCGGCTGCCGCGGAGGCCGCGGCCGCGGCGGAGAAGGAGGGCGAGGAACCCCCCTCGTACCGCTTCGCGCTCCAGCCGATGTGGCAGCGGCCCGTCCGAGGTCTCGGCGTCATCGAGCCGTGGCTGCTGGCCCGGCGGGCCGACGAGGCGTAGCGGGTCCCGGTCACCGGCCGTCCTGGCCGGGTGACAGCAGCTCGTTCACGCAGATCCCCACGATCGGCACGCACACGTCCGGCGGCTGATGGGACGGCGCCTGGGCGGTCGGGGTCGGGGACGGGGTGTGCCGCGGTACCTCTGCGGGCGCCGTGGCCTTCGGTGTCGATCGCGCGGGCGGCGCTGTCGTCACGGGAGCCGTGGGGATGCCGGTGCTGCCCGGCGTCGTGGCGACGGGGGCCGCGCCGAGGGCCGCCGGGACCGTGGCGCCCGGCGTCCGGACCGACGCCGGGATCCGGCTCGTGTCCGAGGTGGGTGCCGGGCTCGTACCGCCCATCGCGGGGCTCGCCGGTGCGGCCCCGGCCCGCGTGGGCGAGGGCATGGCCGCGACGGTGGGGACGGCGTCGCCCGCGACGTCGTTGTCGGTGGCGGTCGCGACCGGCTCGGCCTCCGTGGCCCCCGCGTCCGCGTGCCCGGTCACCGGGTCCGGTGTCATCCGGGCGAGGCTCAGCACTCCCGCGGCGAGCGCGAGCCCGCCCGCGGCGAAGAGCACCCGGCGTCGGCGGGGCTTGCGGTGACGGCCCCGGACGGTACGGAGCCGGACGGGAGCGGGCTCGTCGTCGCGGGGGGTGTACGCGCGCTCGTCGCCGGGGGCGTAAGCGCGCTCGCGCACCCCGGCCGAACGCGGCGCCGGAACGATCCGTCGCCCCCGGCCGGCACCAACAGCCCCACCCGGCACCACCCTGCTGGCCCCGGCCCTGGCCCCGACCCCGGCTTCCAGCGCCTCGACTGCGGCTTCCGGTGCCTTCGCCCTGGCGCGTGTCCCTTGAGCGTCCGGTGCGACGGCGGTTTTGCGCGTCTCAGGCGCGGTTTCCGTCTTCTCGGCAGCGGCCTTGGCTTCTGTCCGCCGGGTGTCCGTCGCGGTGGTGGCCTCGCGCGTCTCGGCTCCGGCTTCCGGTGCCTTCGTCTTGGCTTGCGTTCCTTGAGCGTCCGGTGCGACGGCGGTTTTGCGCGTCTCAGGCGCGGTTTCCGTCTTCTCGGCAGCGGCCTTGGCTTCCGTCCGCCGGGTGTCCGTTGCGGTGGTGGCCTCGCGCGTCTCGGCTCCGGCTTCCGGTGCCTTCGTCCTGGCTTGCGTCCCTTGAACGCCCGGCACGACGGCGGCCTTGTGCGGCTCAGCCGCGGCCTCCGGTGCCGTCGCTGCGGCTTCCCGTGCCCCCGCCTGGGTGCCCCGTGCCTGCGTGACGGCTTCCCGCGTCTTCGCCCCGGACTCCGCCCGCTGGGCGCCTGTCGCGACGGTGGCCTTGCGCGGCTCAGCCCAGGCCTCCGCCTTCTCGGCGCCCGCCCTGACCGCGGCCCCGCGTGCCGTCGTGGCCGCCGAGGCACCGGCTCCTCGTGCTCGCGCGCCCGCTCCGGCTCCGGCGGTCGACCTCCCCGGTGAGGGGGCCCAGACCTTCGCGGCCCTGTCCGGCGTCGTCCCGGCGTTCCCCGCAGCGGTCGCTCCGCTCCGTGGGCCCGGGGCGCGCCTCCCGGTGGTCCCGGCGTCATCGGCGCCGGCTCCCCCTGTGGCGGCCGCCGGGGCGGGGGCGGACATCGCCCGGTTGAGCGGCGTGACGCGGATCCACCCGGTGTCCGCCGACGCGGTCCCGGCCGCCGTGGAGTCGGGGCGCCGGTCGGGCGAGGTGCCGGGACCGGTGGCCCCGGACGACGCCCGCTGGGCCGGCGGTCGCGTGAGTGCGGGTCGCGGGCCCGGCCGGGTGCTGGTGGCCTGCGGTGTCTCGCGGTTCGTCATGGTCGTCCCTCCCCGGTGAGCCGGTGTCCCTGATGCGGTGCGGCGGTGCGCAGGTTATGCGCGGTCTGAGGGCGGAGAAACGAAGTCCGGCGACATGTCACTCGAACGAGGAGCTACGGCCCGAGGGGGCGGGTTTCGCCGGACGGCGCCTGCTGCGATGATCGGAGCATCGATTGTTAACCCGCGTTAACCGGGAGGGTGTCATGGCGCAGCACGAGGCGGACCAGGTGGCGGAGCCGGCCGAGCGGAGGTTCGGGGAGTTCGTGGCCGTACGACGGCACGGGTACGTCGCCGAGCTCGTCCTCGACCGGCCCAAGGCGATGAACGCCGTGTCCACGGACATGGCGAGGTCGATCGCCGGTGCCTGCGAGTCCCTCGCCGCCGACCGGGACGTACGCGTGGTCGTGCTGACCTCCACGCACGAGCGCGCCTTCTGCGTCGGCGCCGATCTGAAGGAGCGCAACTCCTTCTCGGACGCCGAGTTGGTACGCCAGCGGCCGCTCGCGCGAGCCGCGTACACCGGTGTCCTGGAACTGCCGATGCCGACCGTCGCCGCCGTTCACGGTTTCGCGCTGGGGGGCGGGTTCGAACTGGCGCTGTCCTGCGACCTGATCGTGGCCGACCGTACGGCGGTCGTCGGACTGCCCGAGGTGTCCGTCGGCGTGATTCCCGGAGGCGGCGGTACGCAGCTGCTGCCGCGCCGGGTCGGGGCCGCGCGCGCCGCCGAGCTCATCTTCTCGGCGCGGCGTCTGGAGGCCGCCGAGGCGCGGGAGTTGGGTCTGGTGGACGAGCTGGTGGAGGCGGGACAGGACAGGGCGGAAGCGCTCGCTCTGGCCGCCCGGATCGCCGCCAACTCGCCGGTGGGACTGCGTGCCGCCAAGCGCGCCCTGCGCCTCGGTCACGGACTCGACCTGCGCGCGGGCCTGGAGGTCGAGGACGCGGCCTGGCGCTCCGTCGCCTTCTCCGGGGACCGGGCGGAAGGGGTCGCCGCGTTCAACGAGAAGCGCAAGCCGGAGTGGCCGGGAGAGTAGCCCCGGGATCCGGTTCGTGCGACCCGTACCCTGTTCGCTCCGCCGATGTCCCGAATATGCGTAAATATACCTAGCCTGGGGTGATGGGCGAGGACAATCGGCTGAGGGCCGTGGTGACGCTGGCGCAGGGGATGGCGGCGGCGCACACCCCGCGGGAGTCGTGGCGGGCGGCGGCGCTCGGCGCGTGTCACGCGCTGGCCGGGAGCTTCGCCGCGCTCTCCGTGTGGGAGCGCGAACTCGGCCGGCTGCGGGTGCTGGCCAACGTCGGCGACCGCGCCCCGGACGAGGACGAGTTCCCCGACGGGGAGGCCTACCCGGTGCACCAGTTCCCGGAGATCACCGAGTTCCTGCACGAGCGCTGGGCGGGCGGCGGCGAGCCCAACGCCTGGGTCGAGACCTCCGACGGCCCCGTGGCCGGCGCCTTCGGGTACTGCCACCAGCGCGTGGCGGCGCTGCGCAGGCGCGGCCGTGGCTGCTGCGTCGTCGCGCCGATCGTGATGCACGGGCGGGCGTGGGGGGAGCTCTACGTGGCCCGTCCGGCCGGAGCACCCGTCTACGGCCCGCAGGACGCCGACTTCGCGACCGTCCTGGCCTCCGTCGTCGCCGCCGGGATCGCGCAGACCGAGCGCCTGGAGGAGGCCCGGCGCCTGGCGTACACCGACTCCCTGACCGGACTCGCCAACCGCCGCGCCGTGGACGTACGGCTCGAGGAGGCCGTGGAGCGGCACAAGGAGGACGGTGCCGTGGTCAGTCTCGTCGTGTGCGACCTCAACGGGCTCAAGCGCGTCAACGACACCCGGGGGCACGCTGCCGGCGACCGGCTCCTCGAACGGTTCGGGTCGGTGCTCTCGCTGTGCGGGGCCATGCTCCCGGGCACCCTCGCGGCACGGCTGGGCGGCGACGAGTTCTGCCTGCTGGCGGTCGGCCCGCCGGCCGACGACGTGGTCCGGATCGCCGGTGAACTCTGCTGCCGGGCGGCCGAGTTGGAGCTCGGGGAGGGTGTGGCGTGCGGGGTCGCCTCGACCGGGGACGCGATCGGCCCCGTACGGTCGGCGCGTCGGCTGTTCCGGCTGGCGGACGCGGCGCAGTACCGTGCGAAGGCCGTCCGGGCCGCGAAGCCCGTGGTCGCCGGGCGCGAGGGCCCCGACGATCCCGTGGTGCGCCTCGCGGACGCGCCCCCGCCGGCGGCGGGCGAGCGCCGCAGGTTCCGTGGACGGCACGACAGGCCCCGCACGTGACGACGGCACGGCAGCCGTGGGCGGAGGCGCGTCCGCGGCGCGGTCGGCGCGTCCGTGACACGGTCCAGGGCGGCGGCCTTGACGGACGGAGCGGGCGTTGTGACGTACGCCGGAGTAAGGGGTCAACCCGCCACCCGCTAGTGACATCATAGAATTCACTGCGTACGCTCCTGAATATGGATATGCACACTGTGGTGGTGGGGACGTCCGGAGTGACCGCGTCCGACGTTCTCGCCGTGGCGCGCGAAGGCGCCCGGATCGAGCTCTCCGGCGAGGCGGTGGCGGCCCTCGCCGCGGCCCGCGAGATCGTGGAGGCGCTGGCCGCGAAGCCGGAGCCCGTCTACGGCGTCTCCACCGGCTTCGGCGCCCTGGCGAGCCGGCACATCAGCCCGGAACTGCGCGCCCAGCTGCAGCGCAACATCGTCCGCTCGCACGCCGCCGGGATGGGTCCGCGCGTCGAGCGCGAGGTCGTCCGCGCGCTGATGTTCCTGCGGCTCAAGACCGTCTGCTCCGGCCACACCGGTGTGCGGCCCGAGGTCGCGCAGACCATGGCGGACATCCTGAACGCGGGCATCACCCCGGTCGTCCACGAGTACGGCTCGCTCGGCTGCTCCGGCGACCTGGCGCCCCTGTCCCACTGCGCCCTGACCCTGATGGGCGAAGGCGACGCCGAAGGCCCCGACGGAGTCGTGCGGCCCGCGGGCGAGCTGCTCGCCGAGGCCGGCATCACCCCCGTCGAACTGCGCGAGAAGGAGGGCCTCGCCCTCCTCAACGGCACCGACGGCATGCTCGGCATGCTCGTCATGGCCCTCGCCGACCTGGAGACGCTGTACAAGTCGGCCGACGTCACCGCCGCGCTCTCCCTCGAAGCGCTCCTCGGCACGGACAAGGTCCTCGCCCCCGAGCTGCACGCCATCCGCCCGCACCCCGGCCAGAGCGCCAGCGCCGCCAACATGCTGGCCGTGCTGAAGGGTTCGGAGCTCACCGGCCACCACCAGGACGGCGCCCCGCGCGTCCAGGACGCCTACTCCGTGCGCTGCGCCCCGCAGGTCGCCGGCGCCGGCCGGGACACCCTCGCGCACGCCCGCACGGTCGCCGAGCGCGAGCTGGCCTCCGCCGTCGACAACCCGGTCGTGCTGCCCGACGGCCGCGTCGAGTCGAACGGCAACTTCCATGGCGCCCCGGTCGCCTACGTCCTCGACTTCCTCGCCATCGCCGCCGCCGACCTCGGCTCGATCGCCGAGCGCCGCACCGACCGGCTGCTCGACAAGAACCGCTCGCACGGCCTCCCGCCGTTCCTCGCGGACGACGCCGGCGTCGACTCGGGCCTGATGATCGCCCAGTACACGCAGGCCGCGCTGGTCAGCGAGATGAAGCGGCTCGCCGTACCGGCGTCCGCGGACTCCATCCCCTCCTCCGCCATGCAGGAGGACCACGTCTCCATGGGCTGGTCGGCGGCGCGCAAGCTGCGCACCTCCGTGGACAACCTGACCCGGATCGTGGCGATCGAGCTGTACGCCGCCACCCGTGCGATCGAACTCCGCGAGGGTCTGACGCCCGCCCCGGCGTCGCGGGCGGTCATCGACGCGGTCCGCGCGGCCGGCGTCCAGGGCCCCGGCCCGGACCGCTTCCTCGCCCCCGACCTGGCGGCGGCGGACGCGTTCGTGCGTGCCGGCGGTGTGGTGGCCGCGGTGGAGCCGGTGACCGGCC
This sequence comes from Streptomyces sp. NBC_00659, assembly GCF_036226925.1. NCBI lineage: Bacteria > Bacillati > Actinomycetota > Actinomycetes > Kitasatosporales > Streptomycetaceae > Streptomyces > Streptomyces sp. NBC_00659. The sequence continues at coordinate 5,993,059 of NZ_CP109031.1, forward strand.
CGCTCGCGTAGCGGCGGAGTGCGCCGCATGTGGGCCGGGTGTGTCCCGGCCCACATGCGGCGCCTCGCCCCCTGGTATCAGGGTGTGCTACTGTCTCATTGATACGTTTTTGGTACCCATTTACTTTGTGCGCCTGATCGGAATCCTCCGCAGGCGCGTTTTGTTTTACCGGCATCTCCGGCATTACCCGGTGCATCTCCGGATGGGGGCCCAACTACCTGTTCAGGAGAACAACATGGCTACTGGCACCGTGAAGTGGTTCAACTCGGAAAAGGGCTTCGGCTTCATCGAGCAGGACGGCGGCGGCCCCGACGTCTTCGCCCACTACTCGAACATCGCGAGCTCCGGCTTCCGTGAGCTCCTCGAGGGCCAGAAGGTCTCCTTCGAGGTCACGCAGGGCCAGAAGGGCCTGCAGGCGGAGAACATCGTTCCCGCCTAGTTCGAGCGCGCTTTTCCAGAGCCGGGTCCCGCGCCTTCGGGTGCGGGTCCCGGCTCAGCGCTGTGACAGCTCATGCAGTCGGTGAGCGCTGTGTGTGCAGTCCGTGGGCCCAGGAAGGAAATCCAGATCCAGCATGACTCGATCCGAACGTCCCGTCCGTAAGCGGCCGGCAAACGCGCGCGCCGCACAGACCGGCGGTTCCGCGAGGAACGCGGGCCGGAGTGCCGGGCGCCCCGGCGCCCGCAAGGTCGCGCCGCCGCAGGAGTTCTCCCTGCCCGAGACCATCACCCCGGCGCTGCCCGCGGTCGACTCCTTCGACGCGCTGGACATGCCGGCCGCCCTGACGAAGACCCTCGCGGCCCAGGGTGTCACCGATCCCTTCCCGATCCAGGGCGCCACGCTGCCCAACTCCCTCGCGGGTCGCGATGTGCTCGGCCGCGGACGCACCGGATCCGGCAAGACGCTCGCCTTCGGGCTCGCGCTCCTCGCCCGCACCGCCGGCCGCCGGGCCGAGCCGCGCAGTCCGCTCGCGCTCGTCCTCGTCCCCACCCGCGAACTCGCCCAGCAGGTCGACGACGCGATCACGCCGTACGCCACCGCCGTCAACCTGCGCGTGACCACGGCCGTCGGCGGGATGTCGATCGGGCGGCAGGCCGGCACGCTGCGCCGCGGTGTCGAGGTGCTCGTGGCTACCCCCGGGCGGCTCAAGGACCTCATCGAGCGCGGCGACTGCACCCTCGGACAGGTCGCGATCACCGTGCTGGACGAGGCCGACCAGATGGCCGACATGGGCTTCATGCCCCAGGTCACCGCGCTGCTCAAGCAGGTCGAGCCGGGCGGCCAGCGGCTGCTCTTCTCGGCCACGCTCGACAAGAACATCGACCGGCTCGTCAAGATGTTCCTCACCGACCCGGTGGTGCACTCCGTCGACCCGTCCGCGGGCGCGGTGGTGACCATGGAGCACCACGTGCTGCACGTCGCCGACGAGACCGACAAGAAGGCGGTCGCGATGCGGATCGCCGCCCGCGACGGCCGGGTGATCCTCTTCGTCGACACCAAGCGCGGCGCCGACCGCTTCACCAAGCGGCTGCTCGCCAGCGGTGTCCGGGCCTCCGCCCTGCACGGCGGGCGCAGCCAGCCGCAGCGCAACCGCACCCTCGACCAGTTCAAGAACGGTCAGGTCACCGCCCTCGTCGCCACCAACGTGGCGGCCCGCGGTATCCACGTCGACGACCTCGACCTCGTGGTCAACGTCGATCCGCCGACCGACCACAAGGACTACCTCCACCGCGGCGGCCGTACCGCCCGCGCCGGAGAGTCCGGCAGCGTCGTCACCCTGGTGCTCCCCGAGCAGAAGCGTGAGATGACCCGGCTCATGGCGGACGCGGGCATCACTCCGCGTACCGCCCGCGTCAAGTCCAGCGACGAGGAGCTCGCCCGCCTCACCGGCGCCCGCGAGCCTTCCGGCGTGCCGGTCGTCATAGAGGTCCCGCAGCAGGCCGAACAGCCGAAGCAGCGGCCCAAGGCGCGCCGTGCCCCCACCGGGGGCGGGGCCAGGCGGCCGTCGGTCGCCGGCGGCGGCACCGCCGGGCGCACGGGCGCCGGATCGGACGGCCAGGGCGGCCGGCAGCGCGGCGGACGTCCGGGCACGGACGCCGCGACGGGCGGCACGGCCGCCGGACGCCGCGCGAGCACCGGGGGAGCGGCCGCGGGTCGTCGTACCGAGGCCGGTGGTGGCGCGGGTCGTCGTACCGAGGCCGGTGGTGGCGCGGGTCGTCGTACCGAGGCCGGTGGTGGCGCGGGTCGTCGTACCGAGGCCGGTGGTGGCGCGGGTCGTCGTACCGAGACTGGTGGTGGCGCGGGTGCCGGTCGCTCCGGCGGCCGCGGGCGTGCTCCGCAGCGCGGTGGTCAGAACGGCGGCCAGGGCGGTGGCGGCCGCAGGGCCGCCTGACCGGACCGGATCGTTCGGCTTCGCCGCGGCCCCGCACCCCCTGGCATCATGCCCGCGGGGTGCGGGGCCGCCGCGTGAACGGACCACGCCCCGAGGCCGGGAGACCGCCTCTCGCGGTTCCCGGAGCCGAACCGGGCCGCGGGGTGCGGGGGTTCAGACGTCGCCGAGGAAACCCGGGTCGACCCCGTCCAGCTTCAGGGCGAAGTCCCGGTGCAGGCTGAGCAGTTCCGCCAGCGGCACCGCGCGGCGGCTCGTCGACATCAGATCGCGCCGCGCCTCCGCCGACCACAGGAACGGCATCACGGACAGTCCCTGCGTGCCCGTGAGGGCGCCGGACTCGGCCCGCCAGCCGGGCCAGCGCAGCGTGTCGTAGAACTTGTCCGTACCCTCGCCCAGAAGCCACTGGAGCCATGCCCCGTGGCCCACTTCGAGCGCCTCCCACTTCAGTGAGTCCGGCGCGAAGTACACGACCTCGCCGGGATGGCCGGGACGCCCCACCGACTCCGGGTCGGCGCCGTTGAGGACGAACACCCCGCCCAGCACGTCGTGGCCGACGACGAGCCCGCCGTCCCGCGGGCGCCAGCCGGGATCGAAGTACTCGGGGAATTCGTTGACTTCGGCCAGCGAGGGCAGGTCCGTCGAGCCGCCCGGCAGCCCCGTCGGCTCGTCCTCGGCCGGACTGCCGTAGATCCGCAGCCATCCGCTGTCCAGCACCACACCGCCGCAGTTGAGCACCATCCCGCCCAGCCAGGACCGTGCGGTGACCTGGAGCTGGAGCAGGCTCGCGCGGCCCAGATCGGGGTCCACCGGGGGCACTTCCATGGACACCCCGCTCGCGGCGATCGCCTCGGACAGCAGCGGCCAGGCCGGTTCCTCGACGTCGGTCAGCTCGCTCAGCTCTCGCATGGCTTCCCCGTGGGTTGTCCGGACGCGGTCGACGCGCTCAGTAGCCCATCATGCGCTCTCGGCGAACGGAATACGCCACGAATCCGGCGCCCAGACCGAGGAGGAGCGTGCCGCCGACGAGATACGGAGTGGTGTCCACGGCGCCTGTGTCCGCGAGCCGGGTCCCGTTGTCGTCGGAGAGCGCGTGCGGCCCGTCGTCGCCGGAGAGCGTGCGGGTCCCGTTGCCGTCCGCCTCGGCGGATGTTCGTGCCGACGCGGTGACGGTCGGTGCCGCGGACGTCGACGCCGTCGAGCCCGGTGTGGGTACGTCCTGGGTCGCGTTGGCGGACGGGACGAACCACAGGGCACCCAGGAGGGTCCCCGCTGCGGTGGCGGTCAGCAACGATCGACGTGCGGCGGACACGAAATATCGATCCCCTTGTGGCGCTAGCGAATTGGCCGTGGGGGCCGATGCTAGTGAAAGGCGCGGGTCGTGGGAAAGTCGCGCATGCCGTGGGCCGTACGCTCCCTCCCATGAGCACCTCAGAGACTTCACAGTTTGTACGGCTTCGTGTCGAACTCGTGCTGGAGATCGACGACGCCGACGCCGTCACCCGGGCCGCGCTGGGCCGGATCGGCGCCGACACGGACATGCCGGCCGACGAAAGAGCGCATGCCGAGGGCGCAGTGACGGAAGACACGGCGGAGGCCCTCGCCTATCTCGTCGACCCGTTCGACCTGGTCAGCGAGGTGCCCGGAATCGAACTCGCGCAGGCCTCGTGGAGCAGCGAGCCCATTGACTATGATCCCGATTCGCCGGATTGGGACATCGACGAGGATGATGCTGACGAGGACGACGAGGAAGACGTGCGCGGCTGAAGTCCGGGAACCCTGACCCCGGCCGGCGACCGCTGTCCGGGGTTCTTTGTTCCCGGCGAAGCACGGCCGCCTCCGCACCACCCCTCCGCACCACCACCCTTCCGTACCGCTTCGGTCAATGTGTCCGTACGCGGCGGACGCGGCGGACGTGTCGTGGGCCACACTTCCGTGTGAAGTGGAACGGGGTGAACCGGTTTTGGCGTTCTTATTTGTTACGGGACTCCCGTGGTCCTTTTCGGGAATCGGCGACGATGGAGAAGCGTGTGATGACGATCAGTAAGCGGCGCAGGCGTCTTGTGGCGGCGTCCGCACTGCTCGGCGGGGTGCTGGTGCTCTCTGCGTGCAGCGGAGGCGGGGACAAGGCCGGCGCATCGGACGGCGGCGACTCCACGTCGCAGGCCAAGGTCGACGAGGCCGCGGCCAAGAAGACGTCCGAGGCCCTGATCAAGATCACGCCCAAGGACGGCTCCGACAACGCCTCGATCAACAACGGCACCGCCGTCACGGTCAGCAAGGGCTCGCTCACGTCCGTCACGATGAAGACCGCGTCCGGCACCGCCGTCGCCGGTCAGATATCGGCGGACAAGAAGAGCTGGAAGCCGCTGAACCGGCTGGAGCGCGCCACCACGTACAAGATCGCCGCCGAGGCCGCCGACTCCGAGGGCCGCACCGCCCACGAGAACGCGTCGTTCACCACGGTCTCCCCGGCCAACAGCTTCATCGGCAACTTCACGCCCGAGGACGGTTCCACCGTCGGTGTCGGCATGCCGGTCTCGATCAACTTCGACAAGGCGATCACCGACAAGGCCGCGGTGCAGAAGGGGATCACCGTCTCCTCCAGCAGCGGCCAGGAGGTCGTCGGGCACTGGTTCAGCGCCAACCGCCTGGACTTCCGCCCCGAGAGCTACTGGACCGGCGGTTCCACCGTCACTCTCAAGCTGAACCTCGACGGGGTCCAGGGCGCGAGCGGTGTCTACGGCGTGCAGCAGAAGACGGTCACCTTCAAGATCGGCCGCAACCAGGTCTCCATCGTCGACGCCAAGACCAAGACGATGCAGGTCACCCAGGACGGCAAGGTCGTGAAGACCATCCCGATCTCCGCGGGCGCCCCGGAGAACACCACGTACCAGGGCCAGATGGTGATCTCCGAGAAGTTCAAGGAGACCCGGATGGACGGCTCGACGGTCGGCTTCAAGGACGAGAAGGGCAAGGGCGAGTACGACATCAAGGACGTGCCGCACGCCATGCGTCTGTCGAACTCCGGCACCTTCATCCACGGCAACTACTGGGGCCCGAAGTCCATCTTCGGCTCCGTCAACACCAGCCACGGCTGTGTGGGTCTGTCCGACACCAAGGGTGCCAACGACGCCAACACGCCCGCCGCGTGGTTCTTCACCCACTCGCTGATCGGTGACGTCGTGGTCGTCAAGAACACCGGCGACAAGACCATCGCCCCGGACAACGGCCTCAACGGCTGGAACCTGGACTGGGCGGCCTGGCAGGCCGGTTCGGCTGCCTGAGCCGAGGCGCGAGCTCGACGGTCCGCGCAGGCCGAGGCGGGACCTGACGGTCCGCCGAGGCAGGGACGCGAACGAACACCGATGCGGCGGTGGCCCTCACGGGCCGCCGCCGCATCGGTGTTTCCCAAAGATTTCTGGGCCCGGCCACAGCCTTCTCATGGTTCTCTTATTTCGGCCTTATTCCTTCATCACACGCCGTAACTAGCTTGCGGCCATGTTCTTCACCTACCTGAGGCGCGAACTGCGCCGCCGCAGAAAGGCGGCCCTCGTCGTCGCCTCCGGGCTCGCCCTGGGCATAGCCCTGGTCATCGTGGTCAGCTCCGTGTCCTCGGGCATGGAGAAGGCGCAGGGCAAGGTCCTCCAGTCGCTGTACGGGCTGGGGACCGACATGACGGTCACCAAGGCCGCCGCGCCGGCCAACAGCACCAGCGACCGCCCGCGCTTCAACTTCGACGCGAAGGACAGCGATTCCGACAAGGAACAGAGCAGCGACCGCGTCATGGTCCAGGGCTTCCAGACCCTGGCCTCCTCGACCGTCTCCAAGGTCGACGCGCAAAAGGGCGTCGCGGACTCCGTCGGGGGCCTGAGCCTCCAGGTCATCCGCATCAACGGCCAGTTCACCCGGGGCCAGTTCAAGCAGGACCCGAACAGTGGTGGCAGCCGGCAGGGCGGCCCCGGCGGCGGCCAGCAGTCCCCAGAGGGCCGCGTCGAGGGCGGCGGCGCCAACTTCGACGTCAACAACTACACGGTCTACGGCACCGACGTCACCAAGCCGGCCCTGGGCCCGCTGACCTCGTCGAAGATCACCAGCGGTCGTACGTTCAAGACCTCCGAGACGAATGCCAAGGTCGTCGTCGCGGACACGTCGTACGCCAAGGAGAAGAAGCTCAAGCTCGGTGGCACCGTCACCGTCAAGAGCGTCAAGTACAAGATCATCGGCATCGCGACCCCGGACAGCGGTGACGCGGCGGCCAACCTCTACATCCCGCTCCAGCAGGCGCAGACGCTCAGCGACTCCAAGAACAAGGTCACGACGATCTACGTCAAGGCGTCGGACTCGCAGCAGATCGCCGGCGTCAAGAGCACCATCCAGAAGAACATCTCGGGTACGACGGTCACCACCTCCGCCGACCTCGCGGACACGGTCTCCGGCTCCCTGTCCACCGCCTCCGACCTCGCCTCCAGCGTGGGCAAGTGGCTGTCGATCGCGGTGCTCGTGGCCGCGTTCCTGGTCGCCGGTCTGCTCACCTCCTCCGCCGTGTCCCGCCGGGTGCGCGAGTTCGGCACCCTCAAGGCGCTCGGCTGGAAGTCGAGCCGGGTGACCCGCCAGGTGGTCGGCGAGGCCATCGTCAACGGTCTGGTCGGCGGTGCCCTCGGTATCGCCCTCGGCCTCGCCGGCGCCTACGTCGTCACCGAGATCAGCCCCAACCTCCAGGCACAGCTGGGGAACACGGGCGGCGGCCAGGGCGGCGGTCCCGGCGGCGGCGGCTTCGGCGGCCCGGCGCGGCAGACCGCCTCCAAGGCCCTCGATGTCGCGCTCACCGCGCCCGTCAGCGTCAACACCATCGTCATCGCGGTCGCCCTGGCCGTGGCCGGCGGTCTGATCGCCGGAGCCTTCGGCGGCTGGCGCGCCTCCAGGCTGCGCCCCGCCGACGCCCTGCGCCGCGTCGAATAAGCCCCGCCCCTCACGTACTTACGTATCCCAGGAGTAAGACCATGTACGAACTCAGAGGCGTCACCAAGCGCTATGCGCGGGGCAAGGAAACGATCGACGCGCTCGCGGGGATCGACCTGACGATCGGCGACGGCGACCGGCTCGTCATCCAGGGGCCCACCGGCGGAGGAAAGTCCACCCTGCTCCAGATGCTCGGCGGGCTCGACCGCCCCACCGCGGGCAGCGTCGAACTCGACGGCGTCGACATGGCCAGGCTGTCCGAGGCGAAGCTCACCAGGGTGCGCAGCGAGAACATCGGCTTCGTCTTCCAGAGCTTCAACCTGATCCCCACGCTCACCGCCCAGGAGAACGTCGAGACCGCGCTCGTACCGCTGCGCGTGAAGGCGAAGGAACGGCGTGAGAGGGCCGCGGCGGCCCTGGAGTCCGTGGGACTCGCCGAGCGGCTCGGGCACCTGCCCGCCGAGCTGTCGGGCGGTCAGCAGCAGCGCGTGGCGATCGCCCGCGCCCTGGTCAAGCAGCCCAAGGTGCTGCTCGCCGACGAGCCCACCGGCAACCTCGACGAGGGCATGCGCGACGAGATCATGGACGTGCTCGAAGCCATGTGGAAGGAGCACGGGCTGACCTTCATCATGGTCACCCACGACTCCGCGATCGCGAAGAAGGCCCCGCGCGTCGCCACGATCCGCAAGGGGAAGATCAGCGTCAAGGAGAACGCGGGAGCCTAGTGCCGCGACAGGCAACGTTCGCCCCGTCGCGACTCCCGGCACGCTCCCCCAAGCTCTTCGAGCAGGGGGCACCCCCACTCGCCGCACCGGCCGAAAGCCCAAGTACATCCAGTACGAGGACTTCCGGCCGGCACACCGAGAGCACGCTCCCCCAAGCTCTCGGCTTCGCTCGAGCAGGGGGGACCCCCATGGCGCCGCTCCTTGACGGGCAAACATTGCCTGCCGCGGCACTAGCGGCTGCGGGCACGGGACCGCCGGGCGGAGCGTGTGTGCTCCGGCCGGCGGCCCCGGCCCGTTTCCCACGGCGCGGAAGTGAGCCCGCAGCGAAAGGGCCACCGGAAAGAGAGCTTCCGGTGGCCCTTCCGTGTTTGTGTGGGGGCATGACCGTCTCGACAGTCGAATACGTCCGCTACCGGATTCCCGAGGAGCAGTCGGCCGAGTTCCTGGCCGCCTACACCCGCGCCGCCGTCCAGCTCGCCGCGGCCCCGCAGTGCGTCGACTACGAACTCGCGCGCTGTGAGGACGACTTCGAGCACTTCATCCTGAGAATCACCTGGACCTCGACCGAGGACCACATCGAGGGTTTCCGCACCTCCGAGCTCTTCCCCGACTTCCTCGCCGAGATCCGCCCCTACATCGGCAGCATCGAGGAGATGCGCCACTACAAGCCGACCTCGGTACGGGGCCAGGGCGCCTCCGTGCCCACGCTCTACGCCTGGGCGGGCGGCGCCGAGGCCTTCGCCCGTCTCACCGAGGCCTTCTACGACAAGGTCCTCAAGGACGACCTCCTCGCGCCGCTGTTTGCCGGCCTCGCGCCCGAACACGCCACCCATGTCGCCCTCTGGCTCGGCGAGGTCTTCGGCGGACCGCCCGCCTACTCCGAGACCCAGGGCGGCCACGGCCACATGGTCGCCAAGCACCTGGGCAAGGGCATCACGGAGGTCCAGCGCCGCCGCTGGGTGAACCTGCTCCAGGACGCCGCCGACGACGCGGGGCTCCCCACCGACGCCGAGTTCCGCTCCGCCTTCCTCGCCTACGCCGAGTGGGGCACGAGGCTGGCCGTGTACTTCTCCGGCCCGGACGCGAAGCCGCCGACGGAGCAGCCCGTACCGAGGTGGACGTGGGGCGCGGCGCCGCCGTACACGCCGTGAGCCCGGATCCGTCAGCGGGGTGAGGACGCGCCCGCCCGGGTGGCGTCCGTCCCCCACGACGCCAGCAGCCGCAACGCCTCGGCGGAGCCGGACCCCGGCTCCGCGTGATACGTGACCAGCGCCAGCTCGCTGTCGCCGATCAGCCGGAACGACTCGAACTGCAAAGCGAGGTCGCCCACCAGCGGATGCCGCAGCAGCTTCACCCCGTGGCTCTTCTCCTTCACGTCGTGCGTCGCCCACAGCCGCCGGAAGTCCTCGCTCTTCACGGACAGCTCCCCGACCAGCGCGGCCAGCCGCGGATCGTCCGGATGGCAGCCCGCGTCCATGCGCAGCAGACAGACGATGTCGATCGCCTTCTGCTCCCACTCCACGAACAGCTCCCGGTACTCGGGCCGCAGAAAGACCATCCGCGCCCAGTTCCGCTCCTGCGGCGGCAGCTCCGACCAGTCCCCGAACACGGCCGCGGCCATCCGGTTCCACACGAGCACGTCCGAGCGCCGGCCGGTGATGTACGCGGGGACGCCGTCGATCGTGTCCAGCAGCTGGCGCAGGGAACCGCGCACCTGCTGCGGCCTGGCCGCCTGCCTCTTCTTGTGCTGCTTGGGCTTCGCGAGGTGCGTGAGGTGGTTGTGCTCGGCATCCGTCAGGCGCAGCGCCCGCGCGATGGAGTCCAGCACCTCGGCCGACACATTGCGGCCGTTGCCCTGTTCGAGGCGTGTGTAGTAGGCGACGGACACCCCGGCCAGCTGGGCCAGCTCCTCGCGGCGCAGCCCGGGAACCCGGCGGTGCCGCCCGAAGTCGGGCATCCCGACGTCCTCCGGCTTCAGCCGGGCGCGGCGGCTGCGCAGGAACTCGCTCAGCTCGGCGCGCCGGTCGAGAGCGTGGGCCGTCTCCCCGGCGGGCACTTCGGAGGGCTGTTCATCCATACGTCCAGTATCGACGGTCGTACGCCCCGGAGCCTGACCCCGTCAGTGGTAGGACCAGCGAACGTACGCAGAACCGTGGTCTGGGTGAGTTCCGGGGGATCGGGCAGGCTGGACGCCGTGCCCGGCGTGAGACAGCCGGGCACGATCACCCCCTCCCGAGGAGAACCCCGGCATGACCACTGTCGTTGCGTACGCCGCTCCCGCCGCCAAGGCTCCGCTGGAGCGCACCACCATCGAGCGTCGTGAGGTCCGAGAGCACGACGTCCTGATCGACATCAAGTTCGCCGGCATCTGCCACTCCGACATCCACCAGGCCCGCGAGGGCTGGGGGAAGGCCACCTTCCCGATGGTGCCGGGCCACGAGATCGCCGGCATCGTCGCCGAGGTCGGCTCCGGTGTCACCAAGTTCAAGGTCGGCGACCGCGTGGGCGTCGGCTGTCTGGTCGACTCCTGCCGCGAGTGCGACAACTGCAAGGCCGGTCTGGAGCAGTACTGCACCGGCGGCAGCGTGGGCACGTACAACGCCGTCGGCAAGGACGGCGAGCCCACCTACGGCGGCTACTCCGAGAAGATCGTCGTCGACGAGAACTACACCCTGCGCATCCCCGACGGCATCTCCCTCGACGTGGCCGCGCCGCTGCTCTGCGCCGGCATCACCACGTACTCCCCGCTCAAGCACTGGAACGCGGGCCCCGGCAAGAAGGTCGCCGTCCTCGGCATGGGCGGTCTCGGCCACATGGGCGTCAAGATCGCGCACGCGCTCGGCGCCGAGGTCACGGTCCTCTCCCAGTCGCTCCGCAAGAAGGACGACGGCCTGAAGCTCGGTGCCGACCACTACCACGCCACCAGCGACCCGGAGACCTTCAAGGCGCTGCGCGGCACGTTCGACCTGATCCTGTCCACCGTCTCCGCCCCGCTGGACCTGGACGCCTACCTCGCGCTGCTGCGCACGGACGGCGCCTTCGTGAACGTGGGCGCCCCCGAGGAGCCGGTCCGGCTCAACCTCTTCTCGGTGATCGGCGGCCGCAAGACCCTCGCGGGCTCCGGCATCGGCGGCATCCAGGAGACCCAGGAGATGCTGGACTTCTGCGCCGAGCACGGCTTCGGAGCCGAGATCGAGCTGATCGACGCGTCCGAGATCAACGAGGCGTACGAGCGGGTCCTGGCGAGCGACGTCCGCTACCGCTTCGTGATCGACGCGGCCACGATCGGCTAGTCCCGGCGACGGGTCCGGGTGACGTGGCCACGATCCGCCGGTCCCGGCGACCCGGCCACGATCCGCTGGTCACCGCGGCTCGGGCGGTCCGCCGGTTTCGGTAGGCCGGGCGGTCCGGCCGTCTCGCGAAGCAGGACCCCTGGGCGCCGTTCCGGTCGTACGACCGGAACGGCGCCTTCGTGCTTCTCACCGGAGGTGACCTGCCAGAATGCCCGGTTCCGGCGGCCGCCGCCCAACGGATGTGCGGGATGGCGATTACTGGATAGAGTCACCCTTTTACACATGGTTGTGGGGACAACCAACGGGGCCTTCTGGGCTGCCGGCATCGGGGGAGGGCCTGCACCACATGAGTCGTCGCTCTACGGGTTTCGTCGGCGTCTGGGCCGAGGTTCAGCGGCAGCAGCAGCGCCAGCGGGAGCTCGACGCGCGACGGCGCCGGCAGGAGGAGCAGCAGGCGCGGGCCCAGCAGCGGCGCGCCGCCACGGAGTACCGCGAGTACCGGCAGGCCGAGGCGCGACGCCGTACCGAAGAACTCGACGCGCAGGTCGCCTCGTTGCAGGGCCTGCTCGCCGCGGGCTGCCGGGCGCCCGCCTTCCGGGCCGCCGCGCTCCTGCGCGCCGAGGACATCCAGCCCTTCGCCCCGGGGCCGCTGGCCCAGCCGGTGGTCATGCCGGACATCGGCCGGTACCAGGCCCAGAGCGGCTGGACCGCGAACCGCCGGGCGCAGGCGCAGGCCGAGGCCCAGGCGCGCTTCGAGCGGGACTGGCACGCGGCCCAGGCCGCCGAGGCGCACCGGCAGCGGCAACTGGCTTCGTACCAGCGGGAGTACCAGCAGTGGGCCGACGGCCGGCTGGCGGAGGTGCGGCGGCACAACACGGGTGTCGCCGAGGTGGCCGAAGGAGTCCGCCGCAGGGAGCCCGACTCCGTGATCGAGTACTTCTCCGCCGCTCTCTACTCGTCCTCGGCGTGGCCGGAGGGCTTTCCGCGCCGGATCGCCGCCGCCTACGACGCGGCGGCCGGGCAGCTCGTCCTCGACTGGGAGCTGCCCGCGTACGACGTCGTCCCCGAGGTGAAGTCCGTCCGGTACCTGTCCGGGGCCGATCAGGACAAGGAGACAGCCCGTCCCGTGACCCAGCGGCGGAGCCTGTACCGCGAGGTCCTCGCGCAGTGCGCGCTGCTCGTGCTGCACGAGCTCTTCGGAGCCGACGAGCAGAGCGCACTCGAATCGGTCGTCCTGAACGGCTTCGTGGACGGACACGACCCCGCCACGGGCCGGCCGGACCACATCGTTCTCGTCACGGTCATGGCGGCCCGCTCCTCGTTCCTCGGACTGCACCTGGCGCAGGTGGACGCGGGCAGCTGTCTGACCGACGGACTGCGCGGGCAGCTCTCGGCCCGCCCGGACCAGCTCACGCCCGTACGGCCGGGCCGGCGGCCGCAGGACGTCGGGAACCGTGTCGTCGCCCACGGCAGCGACGAGGAACCCGACCTGTACGCCATGGACCCGATCGCGTTCGAGGAGCTCGTGGCCGATCTCTTCCGGGCCATGGGGATGCAGGCGGTGACGACCCAGCGCTCGAACGACGGCGGCGTGGACGTCGACGCGCTGGACCCGGCGCCGATCCGGGGCGGCAAGATCGTCGTCCAGGTGAAGCGGTACCGGAACACCGTGCCGCCCACCGCCGTACGCGATCTGTACGGGACGGTGCAGGACGCGGGCGCCAACAAGGGGGTGCTCGTGACGACGTCGGGGTTCGGCCCCGGCTCGCACACCTTCGCCGACGGCAAGCCGCTGGAGCTGGTCGCGGGCCCCGAACTCGTGGACCTGCTGCATCGCCATGGGCTGCGGGGGAGGCTGGGTGACGCGGGCCGCTCGCGGGCGGAACCGGCCTCCCGGCCGTCACCGCGACCGTCGGAGCCGTCGTCGGAGCCGTCGTCGAGGCCGTCACGGTCGGATCAGGGGCCCGGGCGGCAGGGGCCCGGACAGCCGGACCAGGGGCCCCGGCTGCCCGACGATCACAACATCCTGGGCATGGGGTGGACCGGAAGCGTCGCCCTGGACGTCTGCGCGCTCGTCTGCCGGGGCGGCCGTGTCCTCGGCGACGATCACTTCGTCTTCTACAACAACCCGCGGACACCGGACGGTTCGGTGTCCGCGCTGCCCGCGTCGCCGCCCGACAAGGCCGCGATCGGCGTCTCCTTCGACGCGCTGCCCGCGGAGGCCGACCGGGTCGTCCTCGTGGCCGCCGTCGACCCCGAGGCCGCCCCGGACACCGACCTCTCAGGTTTCACGGACGCCCGCATCCGGCTGCTCGGCCAGGATCTCGCCGAACTGGACCGGCTCGACGTCTCCGACGGCCGACCGGGCGAGACCGCCCTGGTGCTCGGCTCCTTCCGCCGCAGGAACGACGGGGACTGGAAGTTCGTCCTCGGAGGCAAGGGCTACCCGGGCGGTCTCGAGGAACTCGTACGGGACTTCGGCATCGCGGTGGAGTAGGACCGCCTGCCGGCGGTCGCGGGGGCGGGCCTCAGGGATTGACGACCGCGCCGGCGTAGACGTTGTCCGGGGTGACGATCTCCGTGACGGCCCTGGCGACCAGGGTGGACGGCTCCTGGCCCTGGTAGGTGATGTCCGTGTTGATCATGACGACGAGGGTGGCCTTCTTCGCGGGCAGATAGACGGTCGCGGTCTCGTATCCCGGCAGGGAGCCGTTGTGCCCGATCCATCCGCTCGCGTCGAAGATGCCGAGGCCGTACGACGTTCCCGGGAAGCCGGTCGGCAGTGTCCTGAGGCGCTGTGCCTGCGTCGAGGGGCTGAGCAGCGTGCCGGTGGCGACGACCTCGGCCCAGTGGCGCAGGTCCTGGAGGTTCGAGATCATCGCCCCGGCAGCCCAGGCCCAACTGGGGTTCCAGTCGGTGGAGTTCGCTACCTCGCCGCTCAGGGTCTGGTCGGTGTAGCCCTGCGGGTGCGGCTTGGGGAACTCGTTCCCCTTCGGGAACAGCGTGTGCCGCAGACGGGCCGGGCGCAGGACCCGCCGCTCGATGACGTCGCGCAGCTGGTGACCGGTGACCTTCTCGACGACCAGGCCCAGCAGGACGAGGTTGGTGTTGGAGTACTCGAACTGCGCGCCCGGAGCGAAGGTGTTCGGGTGCTTGAAGCCGTACGCGAGCAGCTCCCGCGGGGTGAAGGCGCGCTGCGGGTCGCTCAGCAGGTCGTGCTCGAAGTCCGCATCGGAGGTGTACGGGAACAGTCCGCTGCGCATCTCGGCGAGCTGACGCAGCGTGATCCGGCGGCCGTTCGGCACGCCGGGGATGTAGCGGGAGATCGGGTCGTCCAGCCGGACCTGGTGCCGGTCGACGAGTTCGAGCAGCGCGGTGACGGTGAAGGTCTTGGTCTCGCTGCCGATCCGGACGTAGGAGTCGGCGGACATCGGCTCGCGGGTGGCCTTGTCCGCGACACCGGTCGCGCGGACGTAGTTCCCCTTGCCGGGCATCCACAGCCCGACGACGACGCCGGGAATACCGGCCTGCCGGCGGACGTCCGCGATGGCCTTGTCCAGCCGGGCGCTCAGCGCGGGGCCGAGACTGTCGCGTGCGCCGTCGTCCTTGCCGTATCCCTCCTCCTTGCCGTATCCGTCCTCACCCGTCGCGCGGACGCCTGCCGGGCGGACATCCGCCGCGTGACCGGCCGCGGCGGGCGTCGCTGTCATCGGGGCCAGCACGGACGCCGCGAGCAGCGCCGCGGCGAGCGGACGGCGGTAGGGGGTACGTCGCATGGGGGGAGCCTCTTCCGGATCAGATCCAGCTCACGGGAACAGACGGCAACACCACCATCCGCACCCCCGGCAGGAGCCCCGGTCCGATGAGCGTTCCGGCAAGTCCACTCGTTCGGCGCTGCAGAGGCTCGGGGTGCGGGGCCTGGGGCACGGCGGATCGGGGCCGGGGGCACGAAGGCAAGCGAAACGGCCCGCAACCCTTCGGCTCACCCGTGTGTCTGGCTGTACGGCGTGGACGACCAGGACAGGTGTGGTCACGGAGCGCGGAGCGGGAAGCGGGGACGGGATGAGCGGAACGGGATGAGGGGAACGGGATGAAGGGAACGGGATGAGGGGACGGACGAACCGTCGGGACCGGCTCCGGGAGGGGGCGTCGGTACGGCGTCCGCTGCTCGTGATCGCCGGTCTGTTCGCCGTGGGCGCGTTCGTGACCTGGCTCGCGGTGACGCATCTCGCGTACGCCACGGGTGCGGCGGGCACGTCCGGTCACCTAGGGCCTGTCGTTTGGATCATGCGGCGGGACGCGGGGCAGGGCACGCACATCTGCGGCGTTGTCGTCGGTCCACGACGCTCCGCGTCGCTTCCCTCCTCCGCCTTGCAGCTGCACGCACCCTGCCCCGCTCGGCCCAGCCGACAAGGCACCGCGCCTCGACGCCACCTGATCCAAACGACAGACCCTAGGCGTCCAGGCCTGCTCCTGGAGCCGTACCGGAGGCCACCGGTATCCGCACTGCCACGGCATCTTCCGTTCCGACGACGGGACCGTGGTGGACCCCGACGCCACGATCGACAGCGACCTGCCTGTCGGCAGCACGGTCGCGTTGCGGCGGACGGCCGACGACAGCTATGAACAGATCGGCGTGGACGCCACGTTCGGTTGGCTGGCGCTCTCCTTGTTCGGCCTGGTGGTGCTGGTTCTGGGGGTCATGGCCGTACGCTCCCGGGCGGGCGCGCCGGGCAGCTCCCGGGCGCTGTCGGTACTGCTCGGCGTGCTGGTCGCCGCGATGCTGACCAGCGCGTTCATCGGCGGGGTGGCGGGGATCGCCGAGTCGTTCTGAGTCCGGCCCTCTGGAGCGCCCTCGCAGGCGTGATCCACCGCGCCGCGAACGTCGCGTCCGGCACGTTCAGGGTCGTATTCCCCGTGCCGGCCCGACTCACCGTGTCGAGAGACCGACGGCCACGCGAGCCCGGCAGCCCGGAAGCGGCCTGCGAACGCGGCTCGATGATCCCGTCAGCCACGCTCACCAGCCTTCCGCGTCACCGCTCTCCTGGGTTTCGAGAAGTTCGTCACCGTACTCGGTCATCCAGCGGCCGAGCGCCGTCAACGGGCCCTCGACCAGGCTCTGTCCCAAGCCGGTCAGGGCGTAATCGACACGGGGCGGCGCCTCGGCATACGCGTGGCGCTCGATCAGTCCGCTCGCGAGCAGACGGTGCAGGGAGTCGGTCAGGACTTTGTCGCTGATGCCACCGATCGCGGCGCGCAGCTCGCGGCGTCGGCGCGGACCCACGCGAAGTGCCGTCAGCACAACGGGATCCCAGGTGTGAGCGAAGAGATCGGTGGCCGCGCGCAAACGGCAATCGGCGACCAACTCGTAGCAGTGCGCATCGTCGTTCGTCATCTCGCCGCCCATCTTTGCGCGTTGGTCACGCACTGATCGGTGCGCAATGCCTTCTCTACCGTAACCACCGGACCGAACACCTTTGGAGAGGCAGAGACGATGCGCATCGGGATCCTGGGAACCGGGACACTGGCGGCGGCCTTGGGCGAGGGCTGGGCGCGTGCGGGACATGAGGTGGTGATCGGCGGACGGTCACGGATCAAGGCGGAGAAGCTTGCCGAGCGGCTGGGCCACGGAGTGCTCGCCGTCGCGCCGCATGAGGCGGTCGCGGGGCGCGATGCGGTACTGCTCGCCGTGTCCTGGGATGGTGTCGAGGACATGATGGGATCGGTGAGCGCGTCCGACGGCGCGCTCGAGGGGACACCGCTGATCGATCCCACGAACGCTGTCACGCATGGCGTCGGCACTCTGCTCACCGGACACCGCGAGTCGATGGCGGGGCGGATCGCCCGGCTTGCTCCAGGAGCCCGGGTCGTGAAGGCGTTCCATCTCTTTCCCGCCGACCGGTGGACGAGCCCGCCCGGGGGCGGCCGGTCCCGGGTGACAGTGGCGATGTGCGGCGACGACGCAACGGCGCTGGACGTCGTCGGCGAACTGGTCCGTGACGTCGGCGGGACCCCGGCGACGCTGGGGACACTGGAGCGCGCCCGCCAGCTGGAGGAGGTGGCGGGGTTCGTCATCGGCTTGGTCTTCGCAGGCTTCGACCCCAACTCCGCCGTCCCTCAAGTCCCCTCGGCCGACACGAGCACCGGCTCACAGCAGTAGCGGGACCTCTCGCCCACCCGGTGACATGTCCCGGCCGGGGGGCTGTGAACGCGGTCTGACGATCCACGCCAAGGCGCGCGCACAGCTCCTCCAAGGGCCGAGGTCGAGACCGCCCGGCCCCGAACCTCGTTCCTCGGTGGGTGGACGACGGGATCTCGACGTGGCCGACCGGACGATCCCGCCGTCTTCCAGGACGCACGCGGCGGCAGCTGGGGCGTGATCCCGGTCGAGGCCTGGATCGGAGAGGTCGCCTTCGAGACGTCGCTCTTCCCCCGGTCACGGAGGCGATACCCGATCACCGGCTGCTCGACTTGAGCCGCCTTCCTGACGCCTCCATCGGTTCCGGTAATTCGAAGTCGAAGTCGTGGGGTTTCGGCGAACGGAACAGGGACTGCAAGTCGACGATCGGCCTCCTGCAGCAGCGGGGCAAGGACAAGGTTCAGACGCCGATAGCGAAGTGCTGATCTGACAAAGTCTCGTGTGCGCCCCCGAATCCTTTCGGGGGCGCTTCAGGATCGCCGACGGAGAGGATATGAGGTGTTCGGCGCTGTCTTCGGTGACGACATATGGTTCCTGGCTGGGCTGACGGTCGTTGCCGCGCTCGTAGGGCTGTCCGCGTGGGCACTTGGCCCGTCGGTGCCAAGTGCCCTGCTCCTCCTGGTGGTTGCCTCTGGCCTTCTGCCTGACCGGCGTGCTCGGCGTCACGCTCGCGCTGCGCGGAGGCGAGGCAGGGCGCGCCGAGTGCGTGATCAATCACGAGGTCACCGAGCCGCTGTACACCACGCAGGGGTTGTGGAACCTGGCGATGTTCGTCCCGCTCGGCCTGTTCGGCGTTCTGGCGTTGCGTCGTCCGCTTCCCGTGCTTGTCGGTGTCACGGCTCTGCCCTGCCTCATCGAACTCGCCCAGGCTCTGGCGCCGTTCGTCAGCGGTATCTGTGACAGCGCCGATGTGGAGATGAATGCCGGTGGGGGGTTGCTTGGCGTGGCCCTGGGACTCGTGCTGGTTCGGGGGCGCGTTGCGTGGAAGGCGTGGGCCCGCCCCGGCTTGATCGTGGCCGCGGTGCTCGGCGTGACAGGGGTCGCGGTCTGCCAGACCGCGATCACCTTGGACCACGTGGACGGCTCCGGTGTCCGGGACGCGCGCGACACCGAGCGGAAGGCCGCTGAGCGAGCCATTCACCAGGCATTCGGGAACTATTATCGCGTTGGCGCTGTACGCGTCAGCCCGGGCATTGACGGACATAACGGCTGGATATCCATCCAGATGTCCGATGGCTTCCCCGCGGAACTGATGTGGCCCGGCGCACGCCAACTGAACGTGAGCTTCGAGAACTCCGCCCACCCGACGAAGGACAGCTTTCCGGTTGCCGGCTTCGGAAAGCCCGGTGACGCTCGTAGCGCCTACCTCGTCGCCCGCGCCTACATGAAGTCCCACTACCCATGGGCCGAGGCGGCCTCATCGCATGCGACCCGGCCTGTCGGCAGTAAGGCCGAGTTCGGATGGCTCACCTCATGGCGGTTCAAGGAGCACGGGGTGGTGATGCCCCGCAGCCTCGACGTTCAGATCAATCGAGCCGGCCGGGTCTCGCAGATGCTGGTGGATTCCGGGCCCACGCACGTCGACCTTCCCGACCGGCTGATTTCGGCGAAGCAGGCCGAGGAGATCGTGAGGAAGACACAGAAGAAAAGTGGTGCCGACGTTGCGGCGCTGAGGATCCGGGCCGACGTGTTGAAGGTCGAACGCGCCGAGGGCCGGCAGGGTCCCTGGCGCGCGATGTGGTCCGTGAAGACAACTGACACACAGTGCACGCCCGACGAGGACGGCTCCGGTTGCGAGCCGTTCAGTACGGTCGTCGATGCGGGCACCGGTCAGATCCACGACGAGTGAAGGACGAGCATCCGACACGTTCGGGAGCCACGTTCCCGTGCGCCCGTTCTGCCCTGCGTTCCCCACGCGCTTCCACGTGGCTCCAGGACTCGTCCGGCACGACCCCGCCGGCGTCCTTGCGGTCAGGTGTCAACACCGCTGAAAGTGGCTGGTGCTGGTGCTGGTGCTGGTGCTGGTGCTGCTGGTGTTCACCCCACGGGTCCACAGGGAGAGGTCGCTGCTCGTTGCTACGGCGATCGTCCGGCCGGAGGGGGAGAAGCCGGCTGCGCGGAATGTGGAGTAGTTCGAGTGGAAGATGTGCCACCACTCGTCTCCGTGCGGACCCGCATGGGGGAGTCCGCCGTCGCTGGACAGCAGGACCCGGTCGTTCGGCCAGGCCGGGGTGACGACTTCCAGGGTCCAGCCGTCTTCGGTGGTGGTGTGCAGTCCGCCGCCGAAGAGCCCGGCGATGCGTACGCGGTTTCCGGTGATCGGCCCCAGCCCGGGACAGGACAGGTCCGTGACCGCGTCGGGAGTGCTGTCCTCGGGAGCGGGGGCGCGGTCCCTGGCGATCTTCTCGCCGGTGACGGCGTCGAAGAGACCGTGCCCGTCGTGCGAGACGACCATCACCAGATCGTGGCCGGAATCGGGATCCGTCGCGAAGCCGATCCCGAGCAGCCCGCCGACCGGGACGCCGTACTCGTACTCGAAGACGGGCCGCCAGGGTCCGGGCGCGGGCACCACAGGAGCCGCGAGAAGCTGGTTTCGCATGGCCCGCTGGTAGGCCGAGAGTTCCGGCTCGTGCTCGGACTGCCCGACCGGAGGCGTCTCCTTGGTCCACTTCATCACGGGACCATGATCCTCGCCTCGGCAAGCCGCCCCGAAGGGCGGCCTCGGTCCACCGCGCAGGCACAGGTGAATGAGGTCTGGGAACGCTGCTTGATGATCCACGTCAAGGCATGTTCACAGACCTTTCGGAGCTTGCTCCCGTCCCCGTCCCCGTCCCCCACCGGCCGTGGCCGACCGTCCCAGCCTGCCCGAGTCCCCGCAGGGAACCTTGCGGAGAGCGGCACGCGATGGTCGTGGCAGAGCTCAGATGTTGCTCAGACCGCTTGCCGGTCGGCTGCCGTACTGGTCAGCTCGACGGACGCCTGAGCGACACCGAGCGCTCACCGCCGAAGGGGGCCCCATGGACAGTGTCCGACAGACTCCACCCGAAAGCCCGCTCCTGATCAGGTGTAGGACTGTCTCCGCGTACGCCGTCGCCGCCATGGTCCATCTCGTGACGGCGGGACTGTTCATCGGCGGCGTGCTGTTGATCGTGCTGGGGTTCCGCACGGTTGTTCAGCCACTGGTGGGCGTGGTGCTGCTGGGCATGGCTCTGTTGCTGCGCCCACGTCCGGGCAGGTTGGATGCTGAACTGCCCACGTTGCGGCACGTGGACGCCCCGGCCCTGTTCGATCTGGTGGATCGCATGGCGGACGCAGCTGGGGTGCGACGCATCGACGCGATCCAGCTCGGTCCGGAATTCTCCGTGACCGTCACCCACTACGGGATACGACGCAAGCGGTGCCTGGTCCTCGGCTTTCCTCTCTGGGCCGCCCACCCCACCCGGAAGCCGATTGCTGCCGTTGCCCACGCTCTGGGGCATCTCTCCGGCCACGATCTCCGAGGAGACGCGTTCGTCGGTACCGCACTCGAGTCTCTCAACGCCATGGCCCGGACGACGCGAGCCGGAAACAACGCACACATCCCATCGGGTGCCCCCGCACATTCATTTCGCGCGGGAGATGTGGCAGGGGCTGCGTCGCTCTTCAACGCCAGGACCCGGAAGGGCGAGTGGTTGCTGAGCATCCCGAGGGCGGCGGCGGCTGCGACGGCCCGCCTGCTGTCGTGGCTCATCCTGCCGGCCACACGCCGTGCGGAGTTCGATGCGGACGACTTGGCCGCTCGTATGGCTTCCACCGAGGCGGCCATCGCCGCATCGCAGGACCGGCAACTGGCCCGCGCGGTCGGTATCGAAGTACATCGCCTGGCCATCGCGACCCGGACGCTCAAAGGCGACCGCTCCACGGCAGCCGCGCAGGAGGAACTCTGGGACAAGGTCGCCCGCTATTCCGAGAGTCTGCGCGAAAAGCCGGGGTGTGACGAAACCACGGAGCCGGACGGCATCGGGACGGTGGTCGGCCCTGCCGGCCTCCCGTCCGAACCCCTGCGCGTGGCACGACTGGCCCACGAACCGAGACGCGGCGCAACCATCACGCTCGACGAGCTCGACCGGAACCGCATCGAAGACGAACTCCGCGATCCCCAACAAGTGCTGACGCGCAAGGTCATGCGAGATTGCGTCCCACTGACACAGTGAACAAGTGTGACGTGGCGCCTACCCCGGTCATGGCTCCTGACCGGGGTCCACTGTTGCCGCAGGGGCCGTACCGGGCGGCTCGCAACCGACGTGGAGAGGAACGTCGGTGGGTCCGTCCGGCAGGGCTTCAGGCCCGGGTTGTCGCCCGTCAGTGCCCGTGAGCGTCGGTGAGCCCCCGGCGGGCAAGCGATTCCCGGGGCACGCTCACCCCCGCGCGGCGCCGTCAGTGCGACAGCGTCGCCGGGCTGCCGCCGTTCGCCTCGTAGCCCGCCACCGCCAGCGCGCGGTATATCGCGTAGTCCGAGGCCGGGTCGGGGCTCAGGGTCCAGGGCAGGGCGCCGACGTGGCCGTCCACGCGTACCAGCTGGTCCATCGCCTCGGACCAGCGCTCGCCGCGGACCAGGAAGCAGATCAGCAGATGGCGGACGTGGGCGAGCATCGGGTCGTCGGGGCGGGCCGCGTGGACCGCGTACAGCGCGCCGTGGACGGCCTTGGTCACGACCTCGCTCTGGTAGAAGCTACGGACCAGGTTCACCTCGGGAAGGTGCTCGAAGACCGCGAAGAGCGGCATCGCCGCGAGGAGGGAGCCCTGCGGCGCGCGTGCCGCCGCGGCCTCCGCGAACGCGTACGCCGTCTCCCGCGAGCCGTGCCACTTCTCGCACCAGTAGTGCAGGGCCGCCAGATGCGCGCCCATGTGGGCGGGCGAGCGGTCCAGGATCTTCAGCCAGAGCTTCTCGAACTCCGGCTGGGAGTAGCCGAGTCCACGGGCCACCGACAGCTCGATGATGTACGGGATCGGGTCACCGGGGGACAGCAGCGCCGCGTCGCCGCACGCGGACCGCGCCTCCTCCATGATGATCCGGAAGTCGTCGGACCCCGGCGTCGACGTCCGCCAGGCCTGCTGCACCAGGAACTCGGCGTGCACCGCGGCGCCGCCCGCGTCCTTGGGGGCCTCGGCACGCCACACGCGCAGCCACTGGCCGCCCGGTGTCTCGCTGACCCCGCCGGGGCGCTGCTGGAGCTCCAGGGACGCGGCGCCCGCGAAGGCCTGCACCCGCTGCCAGCGGGTCTCGCCCTCGGTCTCCGTGCCGGCCAGGAGCTGCGAGGCCGCGCGGTAGTCCTGGGTCCGCTGCACCACGTCCAGGACGTTCAGCAGATCCGCGTCCGGGCCGGGCATGCGGATGTCCAGCTCCTCCTGGCGCAGGAAGCCGTAGTTCGCCGGGTCCGCGGCGTCCGGGTCACCGGGCGTGACCAGTTGTATACCGGAGCGCCTGCGCCGGAACACCGGCAGCAGGACCACGCTGAACATGGCCAGCGCCATCAGGACCCAGAGAATCTGCATGCCTCCAGCGAACCAGACGGGTCCGACAATTGGCCAACCCGGTCCGTCACGCTGTGCGCGAAGCCCTCCGCGCCGCGGGGCGTACGCGCGAAGGCCCTCCGCGCCGCCGGGCGTACGCCGTCATGAACTCCTGGAGAGCACTAGGCTCGGGACTCATGAGCGACAGGCACATCAGTCAGCATTTCGAGACGCTCGCGATTCACGCGGGCAACACCGCCGACCCCCTCACCGGAGCGGTCGTCCCGCCGATCTACCAGGTCTCGACCTACAAGCAGGACGGCGTCGGCGGCCTGCGCGGCGGTTACGAGTACAGCCGCAGCGCCAACCCCACCAGGACCGCGCTGGAGGAGAACCTCGCAGCCCTGGAGGGCGGCCGCCGCGGCCTCGCGTTCGCGTCGGGACTGGCGGCCGAGGACTGCCTGCTGCGTACGCTGCTCAGCCCCGGCGACCACGTGGTGATCCCCAACGACGCGTACGGCGGCACCTTCCGGCTCTTCGCCAAGGTCGTCTCCCGGTGGGGCGTGGAGTGGTCGGTGGCCGACACCAGCGACCTCGAGTCCGTTCGGGCCGCCCTCACCCCGAAGACCAAGGCGATCTGGGTCGAGACCCCCTCCAACCCGCTCCTCGGCATCACGGACATCGCCGCGGTCGCGCAGATCGCGCGCGAGGCGGGTGCCCGGCTCGTCGTCGACAACACCTTCGCGACCCCCTACCTCCAGCAGCCGCTCGCGCTCGGCGCGGACGTCGTCGTGCACTCCCTGACCAAGTACATGGGCGGCCACTCGGACGTCGTGGGCGGCGCCCTGATCACCGCCGACCAGGAACTCGGCGATGAGCTGGCGTACCACCAGAACGCGATGGGTGCGGTCGCCGGGCCCTTCGACTCCTGGCTGGTGCTGCGCGGCACCAAGACGCTCTCCGTGCGCATGGACCGGCACAGCGAGAACGCGGGCCGCGTCGCCGAGATGCTCACCCGTCACGCGCGCGTGACGCGTGTTCTGTACCCGGGCCTCCCGGAGCACCCCGGTCACGAGATCGCCGCCAAGCAGATGCGGGCGTTCGGCGGCATGGTCTCGTTCCAGGTCGAGGGCGGCGAGGAGGCGGCCGTCGAGGTCTGCAACCGCGCCAAGGTGTTCACGCTCGGTGAGTCGCTGGGCGGGGTGGAGTCCCTGATCGAGCACCCGGGACGCATGACGCACGCCTCGGTCGCCGGGTCCGCGCTGGAGGTCCCCGCCGACCTCGTTCGCATCTCCGTGGGCATCGAGAACATCGACGACCTGCTCCAGGACCTCCAGCAGGCCCTGGGCTGAGCCGGCGGCACCCCCGGGCCGCCAAGGCCGCCACTTTGGCCCCCGGGCCTACCGCCATCGCCCCCGGGCCCGCCACCGTCGCCCGCGGCCGGACCCCCGGCCCGCGGGCGACGGTGTCCGGTCACCAGCCGGTCAGCGGCGGTGGCCTGCGGTCACCAATCCGTCAGCGGTGGAGTCGTCTCCGAAGGCGGCTCCACCCACGGACGGGCCGTCACCGCCCAGACGGCGAAGACGACGGCCGCGCCGAACAGCGCCAGCCACAGCAGCAGCCGCACCGCCTTCCCGCGGCGCTGCATGCGCCTTCCGCGGCGTGCCGCCTCGCCGTACAGGCCGGACGGCACCACGGGCGCGGGCGCCTGCTCCAGCAGCTGTCGTACGGCCGCCTCGCGCTCCGGCTGATTCATGACGGCGCCACCTCCACCCGGGCCGGCGCCGGGCCACGGGGCGGGTGCAGCAGGGTCGCCATGGCGCGGGCGCAGATCGCCCGTACCCGTTCCGCGGGGACCCCGAGCAGCGCCGCCGCCTGCTCCTCGGCGACCCCCTCGTACAGCCTGACGACGAGGATCAGCCGTTCCTGGGGCGTGAGCCCGGCCAGGACGTGGTCCGGGGACGTGCGCCGGCGCCCCCGGCTCCCGTACTGGTGCCAGGCGGTGCGCTGGAAGCGCGCGATCAGTTGCCGGCGGGCGCTGTCGTAGGGATCCTCGCCGTGCAGCCGGTCCCAGGAGGCGTACGTATGGGCGAGGGCCAGTGTCAGCAGCCGTCGCGCGCGCGGGTTGGCGTCCACGGGCTCCGCGGTGAGCAGCGTGGCGGTGTGCAGCAGCCGTCCTGCGGCGCCCGCCACGAACGTCTCGAACTCCCGGGTACGGCGGACGCCCTGGGAGGCACGCCTTTCTCGCACCACGCCTCCCGCCCGAGGACGACCCCCTGAGGGCGACCTCTGAGAAAGGGCCCGCGGCCGCGTGCGACCCGTAGCACCCCGTACGACGAGGACCCGGTCTCATATGAGGCCAGGTGGGGCCTTCCGGTCAAGAGTTCGGCGCGCACGCACGCAGCGCGCGTGCGGGGCGGCGGAGGCACGGGGGCCCCGGGTGCGGACCGCGGCCCGCCCCGGGGGGCGGTTCAGGAGGCCTGCTCGGACTCCGGCGCCGGCATGCCCTGGGTGGCCTGGCGGGCGGAGAGCGCGCCGTTGAAGCGAGTGAGGAGCGCGCAGAACACCTCACGCTCCTCCGGTGCCCATTCGTGTGTCAGCTCGGCCATCAACTGACGCCGGGACGCGCGTACTTCGTCGAGCCGGGACTGGCCGCGCGGGGAGAGCTGGAGCACCACGGCGCGTCCGTCCTCGGGGTGCGAGGTGCGCTTGACGAGCCCGGTGTCGACCAGCGGGGCGACCTGCCGGGTGACCGTCGAGGAGTCGATCCCCATGCTCGCCGCGAGCGCCTTGACGCCCATCGGGCCTTCCTTGTCGAGGCGGTTGAGCAGCAGGTAGGCGGCCCGGTCCATGGAGTTGCGCACCTGCCCCACCCCGCCTAGCCGGGTCTGTTCCGCACGGCGCGCGAAGACCGCGACCTCGTGCTGAAGGGCTTCGAGAAGACCGGTGTCACCGACGGTCGTCATGTCCATCGACATCTCTGGTGTAGTGGGCATGGCCGGGGGCTCAATTCATGCGTGGGGAGCTGGGTTGGGGGACAGGTTACGCGGCCGGGGCGCGGGCCGTACCGGCGCTGCGCAAACCGAGTCTCGGAGCGTGGTCACCACGGGAGTGCGCCCGCGTGAACTGCGAGACTGGTGGTCATGAGCTACAGCACGGCTGACTCCTTTCCCAGTGTGACTCTCGACGACGTGCGCGGCGCGCAGAAGATGCTCACGGGTGTGGCGCGGGTGACCGCGATGGAGGGCAGCAGGTATCTGACCCAGCTGGTGGGCGCACCGGTGCAGTTCAAGTGCGAGAACCTCCAGCGGACGGGCTCGTTCAAACTGCGCGGCGCGTACGTGCGGATCGCAGGCCTGCTTCCGGAGGAGCGCGCCGCGGGCGTCGTCGCGGCGAGCGCGGGCAACCACGCGCAGGGCGTCGCGCTCGCCTCCTCGCTGCTCGGCGTGCGGTCCACCGTGTTCATGCCGAACGGCGCCCCGCTGCCCAAGGTCGCGGCCACCCGCGACTACGGCGCCGAGGTGAGGCTGCACGGTCAGGTGGTCGACGAGACCCTGGCCGCCGCGCAGGAGTACGCGCAGCGCACGGGCGCGGTGTTCATCCACCCCTTCGACCACCCCGACATCATCGCGGGGCAGGGCACGGTCGGCCTGGAGATCCTGGAGCAGTGCCCGGAGGTGCGCACGATCGTCCTGGGGATCGGCGGCGGCGGGCTCGCGGCGGGAGTGGCTGTCGCGGTGAAGTCGCTGCGCCCGGACGTACGGATCATCGGGGTCCAGGCGGAGGGCGCGGCGGCGTACCCGCCCTCGCTCGCGGCCGGGCGGCCGCTGTCGGTCGAGAACCCGGCGACGATGGCCGACGGGATCAAGGTCGGCCGCCCCGGCGACGTACCGTTCCGCCTCGTCGAGGAGCTGGTCGACGAGGTCCGTACGGTCTCCGAGAACGACCTGTCCAGCGCGTTGCTGCTGTGCCTGGAGCGCGCCAAGCTGGTCGTCGAACCGGCCGGCGCGAGCTCGGTCGCGGCGCTGCTGAGCGATCCCGGCGCCTTCGAGGGCCCGGTCGTGGCGCTGCTGTCGGGCGGGAACGTGGATCCGCTGCTGATGCAGCGCATCCTGCGGCACGGCATGGCGGCGGGCGGCCGCTACCTGGCGGTCACACTGCGGCTCACCGACCGGCCCGGTGCCCTGGCCACGCTTCTCGGGGTGTTGTCGGTGGCGGACGCCAACGTCCTCGACGTGAGCCATGTACGGACCGATCCGCGGCTCGGGCTCACGGAGGTGGAGGTCGAGCTGCACCTGGAGACGAAGGGCCACGGTCACTGCGCCGAGGTGAACACGGCGCTGCGCGAGGCGGGTTACACGGTCATCGACTGAGGGCGCAGCCGCCCGTGGGGCCCGGTCGTCCCACTTGGGGAAAATCCATTGAGTGACGCGATACATCGCGTTACGGTGGGTCTGCGGATCGGCGCCGACGGGGCCGGGCCGATGACTTTCTCGTCGTGCACAAGTCCCCAGTACGCGCACATCCGAAAGCACGCGCACATCCGAAAATCCCCAACGACGTGGAGACCACTCATGCCAGGCGCCATATACGCCGAAGGCCTGGTGAAGACCTTCGGTGACGTAAGGGCTCTGGACGGCGTCGACCTCGATGTCCCGGAAGGCACCGTGCTCGGCCTGCTCGGGCCGAACGGCGCGGGCAAGACGACCGCGGTCCGCTGTCTGACCACCCTCCTGCGCCCCGACAGCGGCAAGGCCGTCGTCGCGGGCGTCGACGTGCTCAAGAATCCCGACGCGGTACGGCGCAGGGTCGGCCTCTCCGGGCAGTTCGCGGCGGTCGACGAATACCTGACCGGCCGCGAGAACCTCCAGATGGTCGGCCGGCTCTACCAGATGCGGGCGAAGGACGCGAAGGTCCGCGCGGACGAACTCCTGGAGCAGTTCAACCTCGCCGACGCCGCCGACCGCACCGCCAAGACGTACTCGGGCGGCATGCGACGCCGTCTCGACCTGGCGGCGGCCCTGGTCGTGTCACCGCCGGTGATGTTCATGGACGAGCCCACGACCGGCCTCGACCCGCGTAATCGCCAGCAGCTCTGGGACGTCATCAAGCAGCTCGTCTCCGGCGGTACGACGCTGCTGCTGACCACCCAGTACCTCGAAGAGGCCGACCACCTCGCGCACGACATCTGCGTCGTCGACCACGGCCGCGTCATCGCCCGCGGCACGGCCGACGAGCTCAAGGCGCAGACCGGCGGCGAGCGCGTCGAGGTCGTCGTGCACGAGCGCGAGCACATCGCGACCGCCTCCGAGGTGCTGCGCGGCTTCGGCAAGGGCGAGACGACGGTCGAGGAGCACACCCGCAAGCTCACCGTGCCCGTCACCGGCGGCGCGAAGCTCCTCGCGGAGGTGATCCGCGAGCTGGACACCCGCGGCATCGAGATCGACGACATCGGCCTGCGCCGTCCCACCCTGGACGACGTCTTCCTCTCGCTCACCGGCCATGTCGCCGAGGAGAAGGCCGAGGAGAACGGCGGTTCCGGGGACGGCCGGGGCGGCAAGGGCAAGGACGCCCGGAGCGACAAGAGCGGGAAAGAGGCCGCGAAGTGAGCGCCGTCAGCGACGCCGTGCGGGTCACGGCACCCTCGAACCCGGTCTACCAGTCCATCCGGGACTCCCTGGTCATCGCCAAGCGGAACCTGATCAGAATGTCCAGGATCCCCGAGATGGTCATCTTCGGACTGATCCAGCCGATCATGTTCGTGGTGCTGTTCACCTATGTCTTCGGCGGGTCCATGAAGATCGGCGGCAGCACCAGCGCCACCGACTACACCAATTTCCTGATGGCCGGCATCTTCGCCCAGACCGTCACCTTCGCGACCGCGGGCGCCGGAGCGGGCATAGCCGACGACATGCACAAGGGCCTCATCGACCGCTTCCGGTCGCTGCCCATGGCGCGGGGCGCGGTGCTCACCGGCCGCACCCTGGCCGACCTCGTGCAGACCGCGCTGACCCTGCTGGTTCTCGCGGTGGTCGCCGTGATGGTCGGCTGGCGGGTCGGCTCGAACGGCAGCACCGACGCGTTCCGCGTCCTCGGGGCCTTCGGGCTGCTGCTCCTGCTCGGGTACGCGTTCACCTGGATCGGCGCGCTCATCGGCCTGTCCGTGCGGACGCCCGAGGCGGCCACCTCCGGCGGGCTGATCTGGCTCTTCCCGGTCACGTTCATCTCGAACGCGTTCGTGGACACCAGCAACATGACCCCCTGGCTGCGGCATGTCGCGGACTGGAACCCGTTCAGCGCCACCGTGCAGGCCTGCCGGGTGCTGTTCGCCAACCCGGGCGTGTCGACGTCCGACGCCTGGCCCATGCGGCACTCCGTGTGGGCCTCGGTGATCTACTCGGTCCTGATCGTGGTGATCTTCCGGACGCTCGCCGTCCGCAAGTACCGCTCGGCGGCGGCGTGAGGTGCTGTTCGGCGACGGCGTGAGCTGCCGTTCGGCGGCGGTGTGAGGTACCGCTCGAAGACGGCGTGACGCCGGCGCCGCCCTCGACGCGGATATGGCAATGCCCCCGGCGTGCTGCCGGGGGCATCGTCGTCGCCGGTCTCGGGCTCAGCCCCGGTGCGGTTCGGCCTTGAGGATCTTCACCGAGGCGAGCTTGCCGTTCGGCAGCTCGTACTGGGCGTCCTCGCCGACCTTCTTGCCGTTCACTCCGGCGCCCAGCGGCGACTGCGGAGAGTACGTCTCCATGTCGGAGCTCGCGTACTCGCGGGAGCCGAGCAGGAAGTCCAGGGTGTCGTCCTCGTCGCCGTCGAAGGCGATGGTCACGATCATGCCGGGCGCGACCACGCCGTCCGCCGCGGGAGCCTCGCCGACCTTGGCGTTCTCCAGGAGCTGGGTCAGCTGGCGCACACGGAGCTCCTGCTTGCCCTGCTCTTCCTTGGCCGCGTGGTACCCGCCGTTCTCGCGCAGGTCGCCCTCCTCGCGCGCGGCCGCGATCTTGGCGGCGATCTCCGTGCGCGCAGGACCAGACAGGTACTCCAGCTCGGCCCTGAGCTGGTTGTACGCCTCCTGGGTCAGCCAGGTGACGTTCTCGCTGGTCTGGGTCACAGGTGCTCCTCGTAGGTACTGGGAATACAAAGCATCGCCCTACCCAGAAGGATGTTCTCTCACGGGTGGGCGAAACCACGAGCCTAACAATTCAGCGGCTCTGAGGGGAGGACATAAGACATCAGAATTGCATCAACGCAGGTCAGCCGCAGCCTGGCCGTAGGGTCAGGCGCTGGTTGCCCAGAGTGACGCCGGCCTGGGCCGATGCCGTCGGGTCCCGGTCTGCGGTGCCGCTCAGCCCGAGTGGCAGCCGAGGAGTTCCGCCGTGGTGCCCCGCGCCGTCGTACGCAGGGTGACCACCTTGTCGAGGCGGGAGGAGTCCTGGTCGAAGCGGAAATCGGCGCGGCCCACCTCGAGGCCGTCGGCGTCCTGCGAACGCAACGTGCAGTAGCCCTTCGTGCCGGCGTCCTTGTGCACCTCCAGGTGCACCTCGACCGCGCTGTCCGAGACCGCCTTGAAGGTGATCACCTGCGCGCTGATCTCGGACCCGGCGATGTAGTCGTAGCCGAACCAGCCGACCACACCGATCAGGGCGACGCCCAGGACACCGCCGATGACCCTGAGCTTCCGGTCGGCCCGCTCGTCCGCGGAGCGGCCGTACCGGCCCTCGGGCAACGTGCTCGCCGTACTCATGATCGTCCTCTCGGCCGGGTTCCAGAGCCGGACCCCGGAATTAATCGCCCCCCGATTCCGTCACTATAGAAGCCGCCCGCAGCGCGGAATCACGCCGGGCGCCGACAGCCGACCGACTCAGGCGACAGCCGACCGACCGAGGATTGAGTCTTGACTGACCAGCTGCGACTGATGGCCGTGCACGCCCACCCCGACGACGAGTCGAGCAAGGGTGCGGCCACCATGGCGAAGTACGTGTCCGAGGGGGTGGACGTGCTGGTCGTGACCTGCACGGGCGGGGAGCGCGGCTCCATCCTCAATCCCAAGCTTCAGGGCGACAAGTACATCGAGGAGAACATCCACGAGGTACGCAAGAAGGAGATGGACGAGGCCCGCGAGATCCTCGGCGTCAAGCAGGAGTGGCTCGGCTTCGTCGACTCGGGTCTGCCCGAGGGGGACCCGCTGCCGCCGCTGCCCGAGGGCTGCTTCGCCCTGGAGGACGTCGACAAGGCGGCCGGCGAGCTGGTCAAGCAGATCCGCTCGTTCCGCCCGCAGGTGATCACCACGTACGACGAGAACGGTGGCTACCCGCACCCCGACCACATCATGACCCACAAGATCTCGATGGTGGCCTTCGAGGGCGCGACGGACACCGAGAAGTACCCGGAGTCCGAGTTCGGGCCGGCGTTCCAGCCGCGGAAGCTGTACTACAACCAGGGCTTCAACCGGCCGCGCACCGAGGCGCTGCACCACGCGCTCCTGGACCGCGGGATGGAGTCGCCGTACGCGGACTGGCTGAAGCGCTGGAGCGAGTTCGAGCGCGTCGAGCGCACGCTGACCACACACGTTCCGTGCGCGGACTTCTTCGAGATCCGTGACAAGGCGCTGATCGCGCACGCCACGCAGATCGACCCGGACGGCGGCTGGTTCAAGGTCCCCATGGACATCCAGCGGGAGGTCTGGCCGACCGAGGAGTACGAGCTCGCGAAGTCCCTCGTGGACACATCCCTCCCCGAGGCCGACCTCTTTGCGGGCATCCGCGACAATGCCTGACATGAGCGCAAGCCTGGCACTGACGCACCTCGTCCCCCTCGCCAAGGAGGTCGACGAGAACAAGGTCACCCCCGGCGTCCTCGGCTTCATCGTCTTCGCGGTGATGGCCCTGGCCGTCTGGGGCCTGATGAAGTCCATGAACCGTCACATGGGCAAGGTCTCCTTCGAGCAGGACTCCGAGAACGAGGCGGCGTCCGCCGACGGCTCCGGCCCCGGCGGGAAGACGGCTCCCGCGAAGGGCTGAGCCTGCGCCGCGAGGGGCCGAGCCCGGGCGCTCGCCGCCCGTGTGCGTCCGGCCCCCCCGCGGACCCGTGGACCGGTGACCCGTGGGTCTGCGGACCTGCGGACCCGTGACCCGTGGACCGGTGGACCGGTGGACCGGTGGAGCTCCGGCCCCCGGCGACCCTCGGGAGGTCGCGGACCCGCGGGAGCCGTGAGCGATGACCGGCACCCCGGTGTGAGGCCTTCCGGGCACACACCGGGCTCCGGCGCGCGCCCGGAAGCCTGTCCGGAACCCCGCCCCGAAGCCCGGCCGACCGCTCCGGTGCGCACCCGAGGGGCCGACCGCCTCACGTCGCGGTCACGTCACGTCGTCACGGCCACGCCCATCACCTCGCGGGCGTGCCGCCCCGGCACCATGCCCAGCCGCCAGGCCTGCCAGCCGGCGTCCAGGTCCACTCCCCGCTCCAGCAGCAGCCGGTACGCCTCGATGAAGTCGTCCAGCCTGCCGTCGCGGGTGGCGTGTCCGGCCCGCGAGAGCTGCGACAGCTCCTCCAGGGCCACCGCGGCGCCCACCTCATGGCCGCCCGGCGCCGCGTAGGGGAGCAGCGTGCAGCGCAGGAAGCGGGCCCAGTCCTCCCCGCGGCGGTCGCCGTACGAGGCGAACAGACCGGCGGCCTCGTCGCACAGCGACAGCGCCTGCTGGGTACGGGCGTTGCCCGCGTCGACGACGGCGAGTTCCAGGCACGTCCACGCCTCGCCGTGAGCCACCCCGATGCGCTGGAAGTCCGCGCGGGCGTCGACGAGGAGCTGGCGGGCGAAGCCCGAGTTCCGCAGGGAGCCCGTCTGCGCGGCGCGCTGGTCGCGGGTCACGCGGGCCGAGTGGTGGCGGGCGCAGGCCAGCCCGTAGACGTCCCGCATGCGCGAGAACATCGTCCTCGACCGCTCCAGCTCCCGCACCGCCTGGTCCAGGTCGCCGGTCTCCTCCAGGGACTGGCCCAGGTAGTACACCGTCCACGCCTCGCCGCGCGCGTCCTCGTTCTCGCGGTGCGAGGAGGCCGCCTGGCGCAGCCCGTCGACCGCGGCCGAAGGGTCGCCCTCGACGAGTCGCGCGCGGGCGAGCTGGGTGAGCGCCCAGGCCTCCCCGCGGGCGTCGCGCGTACGGCCGTACAGGTCGAGCGCCTCGCGCAGTTCACGTTCGGCGCGCGGTACGTCGCCCATCCGCAGCCCGAGCTGGCCGAGCTGGAAGTGGGCCCAGGCCTCGCCGTGGACCGAACCGCTCTCGCGGTGCAGGACCAGGGCCTCGGTGAGCAGGCCCAGTGCCCGGCCGAGCCGGGACCGGTCGCGTTCCACCGCCGCGAGCGCGTGCATCGTCCAGGCGCGGTCGGCCGCCAGCTCGGGTGAGGCCTGGAGGTCCATGGCCTCCTGGAGCTTGGCCGCCGCCTCGACGAGGGTGCCCTGGTGGTGCAGCGTGATGCCGAGGGAGCACAGCGCCCTGGCGGCCCCCGCGTCGTGATGGGCCTCGAAATAGAGATCCACCACCGCGGCCAGGGTCGTCCGCGCCTTGTCCAGCTCGCCGAGCTGGCGGGCCGCGATACCCGTGCGCCACTGCACCGAGCGGACCAGGAGCCCCTGGTCGACGGCCTGGGTCAGCTCGCTGATCTCGCCCAGCCGGTACAGATCGCCGCGCAGCAGGCAGTAGTCGCACAGAGCGCCCAGCAGATGGAGCACCGCCGCCTGGTCCACCCCCTCCGCGTGCCGCAGGGCCGCCGTGATGAAGCTCGACTCGTCGTCCAGCCAGCGCAGCGCGGCGTCCAGGGAGGTGAAGCCCTGCGGCCCGAACTGGTCGGCGCGCGTCGACGTCCGGCCGTCCACCAGGCGGATCACCGAATCGGCGAGTTCCGCGTAGTTCACGATCAGCCGCTCCTGCGCCGCCGTGCGCTCCGAGGCCTCCTCCTCGTCGAGGAGGCGGGCCGCCGCGAAGGTCCGCACGAGATCGTGCAGGCGGTAGCGGCTGCCACGCACGTGGTCGATCAGACCCGCCCGGGAGAGGTCGGTCAGATGACGGACGGCCTCGGGTTCGTCCGTCGCGAGCAGGGACGCCGCCGCTGCCGCGCCCAGCGAGGCCCGGCCGGCCAGGGCCAGCCGGCGCAGCAGCCGGCGCGCCGTGTCCGACTGGTCCGTGTAGCGCAGCCACAGCACCCGTTCGACGGGCTCCACCGGGCCGTAGGCCGCGAGGTCGCCGGCGAGGGCGCGCGGGGTGCGGGGGCCGAGCGAGGAGCCCGCGACCCGCAGCGCCAGCGGCAGACCGCCGCACAACTCCCGTATCAGGTCGGATGATTCGGCGTCGTACGGACCGGAGGCGTCCTGTGCCGCCGCGGTCAGCAGCTCCTCGGAGCCTGCCGCGTCCAGTGCCTCCACGGGGAGCTGGTGCACCCAGGCGGAGAGACCGGCGGGCAGGTCGAGGGGTTTGCGCGCGGTCACCAGGACCAGGCTCTCGGAGCGCTCGGGGACCAGGGTGCGTACCTGCTCGGCGTCGCTCGCGTCGTCCAGCACGATCGTCACGGGCAGGCCGGTCAGATGCTGGTGGTAGAGCTCGCTCAGTCGTTTGACCTGCTGGTCCTGCGAGGAGCGTTCGCGGAAGAGGAGCTGTTCGCGCGGGGCGCCCAGCCGGTTCAGCAGGTGCAGGAGCGCGTCGCGGGTGGTGAGCGGCGGATCGTCCGGGCTGTCGCTCCGCAGGTCGACCACGCACGCGCCGCGGAACTGGTCCTTGAGGGCGTGCGCCGCCCGGACCGCGAGGGTGCTGCGGCCGGAGCCGGGGGCGCCGTGCAGCACGACGACCGTCGGTCTCGTCTCCGTGCTCGCGCGGGCCGCGTGAACCCACTGCGCGATCCGCGACAGTTCCGTGCGGCGCCCGGTGAACGGGCCCTCCTGTTCCGGGAGCTGGCCGAAGGATTGCTCCAGCACGCTGCGCCGGCGGGCGGCCGCGCTCTTGTCGGTGCGCCGCAGCTGGGGGGCGCCCTTCTTGGCGCCGGTGGTGGCGGTGAGCACCCGCTGCTGGTCGAGGAACGGCCGGATGCCCCGTACTTCCAGGGCCGTCAGCCACTGGAGGCGCAACTGCTCGGGGCCGCCGGGCTGCCCCAGGGCTCCGGCGCGGCGGCTCGCGGCGGGTACGTGCGAGGCCGTCACCTTGAGGACGGTGGCGGTCGCGCCCGCCACGGCCACCGTCGCTCCGGTGCCGACGGCCGTGCCGGCGCCGGTGCCGAGGGCCAGGTCGCAGGCGACGGCGGCGAGCGCGCCGACCGCGGCCACCAGCAGGGGAGTTCCGGATCCCTCGCGGGCGAACCGCTGCCCGAAGGTCAGCCGTCCGGCCTCGGACTCGTCCAGCGCCCGTGTGTACGCCGTGTACTCCTCGGCGGCCGTCTCCGCCATCGCGTCGAGCGAGGCCCGCGTCCGGGACAGTAACGCCGTCCCGTCCGCACGCCCCCCTGAGCGGCGCACCTCCTCCTCGACGGCCCGGACCAACAGCCGCTCGGCCTCCGCCCGATGGCCGTCCCGCATGTCACGTCCCCCTCCGGCAGCAACTCCCTGGCCTACGAGTGTCCTTCGGCCGGGACGCGAACGCGAGGGGGCGTCGATCATTCGCCGCGATCGCGTGTGCCCGGCTCCGGAGTTCGCCCCCTCGGACGCACGAGCTCCGGCTGTTCATCGCGTGGGGCGCGGCCTTTGGAGAGAGCGAGGAACACGCAGGCGCAGGCGAGTCCCGCCTCCGCCACCGCGCAGGCCAGGGCCTGGACCAGAGGGGCGCCCGGCTGCGCGGTGGTTATGTCGAACCAGGCGTCGAGCACCGCGACGGCGGCCGTCGCCGAGGCGGTCAGCCGGGCGCGCGGATCGCGGCGCAGCCCCAGCACGGCGGTCGCCGCGCAGCCCGTGGCCATCAGCACGTCGAGTCCCGCCCAGGCCACCTGCCAGTTCCGCACCTCGGTGCTCGCCGGGAGCGTCCGCACGAGGAGCACCATCCACGGCACGAGCGCCACGGCGATGACACCGAGCAGCACCAGAGCCCAGTCGCTTCGCATGACGGCGCGATTCGTCTTCATGCCTCCACGATAGAACCACAGAGGAATTTCTGCAAAGAAAATTCTGCAGAACTAGTTCTGTGGAAGAGGTGGGCCGGAGAT
Organism: Streptomyces sp. NBC_00659; assembly: GCF_036226925.1. Classification (NCBI taxonomy): domain Bacteria; kingdom Bacillati; phylum Actinomycetota; class Actinomycetes; order Kitasatosporales; family Streptomycetaceae; genus Streptomyces; species Streptomyces sp. NBC_00659. The sequence continues at coordinate 6,029,291 of NZ_CP109031.1, forward strand.
ACCGTGTCCGTATGCCCGACCCCGAGCTGACCGGTCTCGAACGCACCGCCCTGTACAAGTCCCTCGGCAGCCCGCTGCGCCGCCGCATCCTCGACTACCTCGGCCGGCACGGCGAGGCGAACTCGACCGTGCTCGCCAGGGAACTCGGCGAGAGCTCCGGCACGACCAGCTACCACCTGCGCAAGCTGGCCGACCAGCATCTGATCGAGGAGATCGCGGAGAAGTCGGGCGGCCGTGAACGCTGGTGGCGGGCCCTGCCGTTCAGTCACACCACACCCGATCCGGCCACGATGGCCCCTGAGGAGCTCGCGGCCGCCGAGGGCGTGGCGCGCCTGAAGATCGAGATGGATACCGGGCTGTACCTCCGGGCGCACAAGGAGTACGCGGGGCCCGAGGGGTGGGCCCAGGTCCAGCGCTCCGGCAACTGGATGACCAGGGAAGAACTCCTGGACTTCGTACGCGAGTACCGGGCGCTCCTGGACCGGTACGGCCACGCTCGTGAAGACGCCCCCGACGGGGCGCGCCCGGTGCATCTGCGCTTCTACGCCGTCCCGGACGCCGTGGGAGAGTGGCAGGGTGAACCGACTGGCCCATGAGACGTCCCCGTATCTGCTCCAGCACGCCGACAACCCCGTCGACTGGTGGCCGTGGTCGGCCGAGGCCTTCGACGAGGCCCGCAGAAGCAACCGGCCCGTTCTGCTGAGCGTCGGATACAGCAGCTGCCACTGGTGTCATGTCATGGCCCACGAGTCCTTCGAGGACGAGGCGACTGCCGCCTATCTGAACGAGCACTTCGTCAGCGTCAAGGTCGACCGCGAGGAACGGCCGGATGTCGACGCCGTCTACATGGAGGCGGTGCAGGCGGCGACCGGGCAGGGCGGCTGGCCGATGACCGTGTTCCTCACCCCCGATGCCGAGCCCTTCTACTTCGGCACCTACTTCCCGCCCGAGCCGCGCCACGGCATGGCCTCCTTCCGGCAGGTGCTGGAGGGTGTGTCGACCGCCTGGAGCGACCGGCGGGACGAGGTCGCCGAGGTCGCCGGGAAGATCACGCGGGATCTCGCCGAGCGGGAGATGTCCTTCGGGGACAGCCGGGTGCCGGGCGAGGAGGAGCTGGCCGGCGCGCTGCTCGGGCTCACCCGGGACTACGACGCGGCGCGCGGCGGATTCGGCGGTGCGCCCAAGTTCCCGCCGTCCATGGTGATCGAGTTCCTGCTGCGCCACCACGCGCGGACCGGTTCCGAGGGCGCGCTTCAGATGGCCGTGGACACCTGTGAGCGGATGGCGCGCGGCGGTCTCTACGACCAGCTGGGCGGCGGATTCGCCCGCTATTCCGTCGACCGGGACTGGGTGATCCCCCACTTCGAAAAAATGCTCTATGACAACGCCCTCCTCTGCCGGGTCTACGCCCATCTCTGGCGTTCCACCGGGTCCGAGCTCGCGCGGCGGGTCGCGCTGGAGACGGCGGACTTCCTGGTGCGCGAACTCCGCACCGACGAGGGCGGGTTCGCCTCCGCGCTCGACGCCGACAGTGACGACGGCACCGGCAGGCACGTCGAGGGCGCCTACTACGTGTGGACGCCGGCGCAGTTGCGTGAGGTGCTCGGGGACGCGGACGCCGAGTTCGCGGCGCGGTACTTCGGGGTCACCGAGGAGGGCACCTTCGAGGAAGGGGCCTCCGTGCTGCAACTGCCGCAGCAGGAAGGAATCTTCGACGCCGAGAGGCTCGCCTCGGTACGGGAGCGGCTGCTCGCGGCACGGGCCGGGCGGCCCGCCCCGGGGCGCGACGACAAGGTGGTCGCCGCCTGGAACGGGCTCGCGGTGGCCGCCCTGGCGGAGACCGGCGCCTACTTCGGCCGCCCCGACCTGGTGGAGGCTGCGATCGGCGCCGCCGACCTGCTCGTACGGCTGCACATGGACGACCGGGCGCGCCTCGTCCGTACCAGCAAGGACGGCCGGGCCGGGGCCCACGCGGGGGTGCTGGAGGACTACGCGGACGTCGCCGAGGGCTTCCTCGCGCTGACGTCCGTGACCGGGGAAGGGGTCTGGCTGGAGTTCGCCGGGTTCCTGCTCGACCATGTCCTCGCGCAGTTCACGGACGCCGAGTCGGGTGCGCTGTACGACACGGCGGCCGACGCCGAGCGGCTGATCCGCCGCCCGCAGGATCCCACCGACAACGCGACGCCCTCGGGGTGGAGCGCGGCGGCCGGGGCGCTGCTGTCGTACAGCGCGCAGACCGGCGCGGAACCGCATCGCACCGCCGCCGAGCGGGCGCTCGGCGTGGTGAAGGCGCTGGGGCCCCGGGCGCCCCGCTTCATCGGGTGGGGGCTCGCGGTGGCCGAGGCGCTCCTCGACGGTCCCCGAGAGGTCGCGGTGGTGGGCGAGGCGGGCGATGCGGCCACAACGGCCTTGCGGCGTGCGGCACTTCTGGGCACCGCGCCGGGGGCCGTCGTGGCGGTGGGGGTGCCGGAGAGTGAGGAGCTGCCGCTGCTCGCCGGCCGTCCGCTGGTGGACGGGAAGCCGGCCGCGTACGTCTGCCGTAACTTCGTCTGCGACATCCCGACGACCGATCCCGACCGGCTTCGCGAGGTCCTGAACGGCCGAAACACGTAACCCCCAACCGGTCCAAACGCCCCCAGAGAACGATTTGTTCGGCAATTTGGCCGAGCATGATGAAACACGCTCTTCATCGGAGCAACCCGTGTCCTTCACAGATCGCCCATAGCTTCTGCGTGGGGTCGTGACAGCCATGACGTGCTGTCACGACGGGGGTTTGGGGATCTGGGGGGATCTGTTGCTGACGTCTGTCTTCATCACTGCCGTCTCACTGGCACTCTTCTGCATGGCGGCCTTCACCCTGTGGTGGCAGATGCACGCGTGGCGTACGCCCGAAGTGCTGGCTTCCACCCGGTTCAGCAGTCCGGACGGGGGTGAGAGCCTGTCCTTCTCGCTGCTGCTGCCCGCGCGGCACGAGCAGGCGGTGCTCGACCACACCATCCAGCGACTGCTGGAATCCGGCCACACCGACTTCGAGATCGTCGTGATCGTGGGTCACGACGATCCGGAGACCGCGGAGGTGGCCCGGAGCGCGGAGGCACGCGATGCGCGGGTGCGGGTCGTCGTCGACCACCACGAGACGAAGAACAAGCCGAAGGCCATGAACACCGCCCTGCCGCACTGCCGCGGCGATGTGGTCGGGGTCTTCGACGCCGAGGACCAGGTGCATCCGGAGCTGCTGGCCCACGTCGACCACGCGTTCCGCACGACGGGCGCGGACGTCGTCCAGGGCGGGGTGCAGCTCATCAACTTCCACTCCAGCTGGTACAGCCTGCGCAACTGCCTGGAGTACTTCTTCTGGTTCCGCTCGCGCCTTCATCTGCACGCGCAGAAAGGGTTCATACCGCTCGGCGGCAACACCGTCTTCGTACGGACGGAGGTCCTGCGGGAGGCCGGCGGTTGGGACCCCGACTGCCTGGCGGAGGACTGCGACCTGGGCGTACGCCTGTCCAGCGTCGGCAAGAAGGTCGTCGTCGCGTACGACTCCGACATGGTGACCAAGGAGGAGACGCCCGGCTCGCTGGTGTCGCTGCTCAAGCAGCGCACCCGGTGGAACCAGGGCTTCCTGCAGGTCTACCGCAAGCGCGACTGGAGACAACTGCCCACCTTCGGACAGCGGTTGCTCGCCCGCTACACGCTGATGACGCCGTACCTCCAGGCGGTCTCCGGGGTGATCATCCCGCTCAACGTGGCGGTCGCCCTCTTCCTCGACGTGCCCGTCGGGATCGCCTTCGTCACGTTCCTGCCGGCCGTGACCGCCCTGGTCACCTTCGTCTTCGAAATCGTCGGGCTGCACGACTTCGGCAAGCAGTACGGGCTTCGCGTGCGCTTCGTGCACTACCTGAAGCTCGTCGTCGGCGGCCCCTTCTACCAGGTGCTGCTGGCAGGTGCCGCCGTGCGCGCCGTCTGGCGTGAGCAACGGGGCCGCAACGACTGGGAGTTGACCAGTCACGTCGGCGCGCATCTCACCGACGCGATCCGAGAGGACGTTCCCGCGTGACCTCCACCCTTCCCGCGGCGACCACACCCACGGTCCCCGCGCAGCGGCCTCCTGCGCCCAAAATCGTCTCGACGTCCCTCGCGGCACCGCGGTTTCGCAGCTCGCGCGCCGATCTGATCCTGTGTGCGGTGCTGCTCGCCGCGATCCTCCTCGTGCAGGGCTGGAACATCTCCGCCTACCCGGCCCTCAGCGACGACGAGGGCACCTACCTCGCCCAGGCCTGGGCCGTCCAGCACGGCAAGGGCCTGGCCCACTACACGTACTGGTACGACCATCCGCCGCTCGGCTGGATCCAGATAGCCCTGCTGACCTGGATCCCCGCGCACATCAGCCCGTCCCTGATGACGGTGGGCTCGATGCGCTTCGCGATGCTCGTGGTCAGCGCGGTGAGCGCGGTCCTGCTGTACGTCCTCGCGCGCCGGCTGTCGCTGCCGCGGTGGGCGGCCGGGCTCGCGATGGTCCTCTTCGGGCTCTCGCCGCTCTCGGTCGTGCTCCAGCGGGAGATCTTCCTCGACAACATCGCGGTGATGTGGACGCTGCTCGCGTTCTGCCTGGCCGCCTCGCCGAGCCGTCATCTCTGGCACCACTTCGGCGCGGGCCTCGCGGCCGCCGCCGCCGTGCTGACCAAGGAGACGATGCTCGTCATCCTGCCCGCGCTGTTCGTCACGATGTGGCGGCACAGCCACCGCGACACCCGCAAGTTCGCGCTCACCGGCGCCGTCACGGCATGTGTGCTGATCGGCACCGCGTATCCGCTGTTCGCCCTGCTCAAGGGTGAGTTGTTCCCCGGCGGAGGACATGTCTCGCTCTGGGAGGGCATCACCTACCAGATGAGCCGCCCCGGTTCCGGATTCGTCCTGGAACGCGGCACCGGTTCGTACGGGGTCCTGCATTCCTGGCTGTACTACGACCGGGTCCTGCCGCTCGGCGGACTCGCGGGCGCGCTGCTGCTCCTGGTCACCTTCCGCTGGTCGGTGACGGCCCGCGCCCTGGCCGGGCCCGCGCTCACCGTGGCGGTCCTCGCCGTGGTGGCGCTGCGCCCGAACGGCTACCTGCCCGCGATGTACGTGATCCAGGCGCTCCCCTTCCTCGCCCTCGTCCTCGCCGGAGGCACCGCGAGCGTGGCCCACGCCGTGCTGCGCAGACGGCGGACCGAGCAGGAGCGGACGTATGTGACCTGGGGGCGGCGCGGGCTGGCCGCGGTACTGGTGGTGGCCGCGGGCGCCTATGTCGTGCCCCGCTGGTACGACGGTGACCGCACCGCCATGACGGCCGACGCCAACGCCCCCTACCGGGCGGCCTCCTCATGGCTGCGGACCGAGGTGAAGGACCCCGGGGACACCCGGGTCCTGGTCGACGACGCGCTCTGGCTCGACCTCGTGCACGACGGCTACCGGCCGGGCCTCGGCGTCATCTGGTTCTACAAGGCCGACCTCGACCCCGCGGTCACCAAGACGATGCCGCGGGGCTGGAAGGACCTCGACTACGTGGTCGCCTCCCCGACGGTACGGCGTGACGCGCCCGACCTGCCGAACGTGAAGGCCGCGATGGAGCACTCCACGCCTGTCGCCACGTTCGGCACGGGCGAGGACCGCGTCGAGATCCGGCGGATCGACGACAACGACGACACCACCACCACCGTCCGTTCTTCCGGAGGCGATCGATGAGCAGCTTCGAGAGCACCGCACCGCAGGAACTGGCCGATCCGGCCGTACGTGCCGCCGAGGTCCCGGAGCCGGGCGCCGTCACCGTCGTCGTACCGACCTTCAACGAGTCGGCGAACATAAGGCAGTTGCTGCGGCAGATCACCGAGTCCGTGCCGGCCCGGCTGCCCTGCGAGGTCGTCTTCGTGGACGACTCCACCGACGACACCCCCGAGGTGATCACCGAGGCGGCGCGGGACTGTCCGTTCCCGGTGACCGTGCTGCACCGCGAGACGCCCGAGGGCGGGCTCGGCGGCGCGGTCGTGGAGGGGCTGAAGGCGGCGACCTCCCAGTGGATCGTCGTCATGGACGGGGACTGCCAGCATCCGCCCTCCCTGATACCGGAGTTGATCGCCTCGGGGGAGCGTGCGAACGCGGGCCTCGTGGTCGCGAGCCGGTACATCAAGGGCGGCAGCCGGGAAGGGCTCGCGGGCGGCTACCGGATCGCGGTGTCGCGCGGAGCGACCTGGCTGACCAAGTCGCTCTTCCCGCGCAGGCTGCGGGGCATCAGCGATCCGATGAGCGGGTTCTTCGCGATCCGGCGCAGCGCGGTGACCGCCGAGGTCCTGCGGCCGCTCGGCTACAAGATCCTGCTCGAACTCGCCGTACGCAGCCGTCCCCGCCAGGTCACCGAGGTGCCGTTCGTCTTCCAGGACCGCTTCGCGGGAGAGTCCAAGTCGAGCGCGCGGGAGGGCTTCCGGTTCCTGCGCCATCTCGTCGGGCTGCGGACCGCCTCGCCGGTGGCCCGCATGGTGGTCTTCGGGCTGATCGGCGCCACCGGTTTCGTGCCGAACCTGCTCGGGCTGTACGCCCTCACGGCCGCCGGACTGCACTACGTACCGGCGGAGATCCTCGCCAACCAGCTCGGCGTGGCCTGGAACTTCCTGCTGATCGAGCATCTGCTGTTCCGGGAGCGACGCAAGCACCGCAGCCGCTGGGACCGCATGGGCCGGTTCGCGCTGCTCGCCAACGCCGATCTGCTGCTGCGCATCCCGCTGATCGCGCTCTTCGTCGACCGCTTCGACATGGGCGCCCTGTCCGCCACGGCACTGGCCCTGGTGACGACCTTCGTTCTGCGCTTCGCCGGCACCGAAGCGCTGGTCTATCTGCCGCGCCGCAGCCGCGAGAGCGGGCACGGAGGCCGTACCGCGAGGAGGACCGTGTGAGATTCCGGGTGAGACCGCGACGCAGAACGTCACTTCTGGCCGTGACAGGTCTGGCCGCCGGGCTGCTGCTCGTGTCACCGCAGCCCGCGTCGGCCGTCAACCTGGTCACGAACCCGGGCTTCGAGACCGCCGGCACGGACGGCATGCCGTCCTGCTGGGAGAAGTCCGGCTGGGGCGACAACGACTTCACCTTCGCGACCGTGACCGACGCCCATTCCGGTTCCCAGGCCATGAAGGTGACGCTGACGCGCCGGGTGGACGGCGACCGCAAGGCGCTGATCACCGAGTCCGCCGCGTGCGCGCCGGTGGTCACCGTGGGCAAGCAGTACGATCTCGGGCTCTACTACAAGACGACGACCCCGGACGCGGCGATCACGCTCTTCCGGCACGACACCACGGCGGGCTGGCAGTACTGGACCGACCTGAAGACCCTGGACATGGCGGCGGCCTGGACCGGGGCGACGGTGCGCACCCCGGTCGTCCCGGCGGGCACCGACCGGATCACCTGGGGCGTCTCTGTGTATGGCACGGGCTCCGCGACCACAGACGACTACACGATGGAACAGGTCTCCGACCCCGTTCCGCCGGCCACCTGTACCGGCACGGCCGAGGAGTGCGCGAACGGGAAGTGGACGGTCCTGCCGACCCAGAACCCGGTCCGCTCCATGCACTCCGTCGTCCTCAACAACGGCAAGGTGCTGCTGATCGCGGGCTCGGGGAACAGCGAGGAGAACTTCGCCGCGGGAACCTTCACGTCGGCGGTCTACAACCCGGCGACCGGCTCGTACAAGGTGATCCCCACCCCCAAGGACATGTTCTGCGCCGGGCACGTCCAGCTCGCCGACGGGCGGGTGCTGGTGATGAGCGGCAACAAGGCCTTCCCGGTCGTGGGCGGTCACGGCTACGAGGGGTACAAGGACTCGTACGTCTTCGACCCGGTCACCGAGACGTACGGCAAGACCAACGACATGAACGACGGTCACTGGTATCCGTCGGCGACCGAGCTGGGCAACGGCGACATCATCTCGTTCGGCGGTCTGCGCGAGGACTCGTCGGGTTCGGTGACCGCCGAGCGGTGGTCGAACGCCCAGCAGCAGTGGCTGCCGCTGTGGCAGGTCAACCAGACGTGGTCGTTCTGGGGCCTGTACCCGTCGATGATCCTGATGCAGGACGGCCGGCTCTTCTACTCGGGCAGCCATGTCTTCGGCAACGGCACCCCGGGCACCGGCTCGGCGATCTACGACTACGACGCCAACACCACGACCGCGGTCCCCGGGCTGCAGAACAAGGACGAGCGCGACCAGTCCGCGAGCGTGCTGCTGCCTCCCGCGCAGGACCAGAAGGTCCTCACCCTCGGCGGCGGCAACATCGACTCGAACCCGGCCGCGAACCGGCTCACCGACATCATCGACCTCAAGGCCGCCGACCCGGCGTACACGATGGGCCCGCCGATCCCGCAGGGCACGGTGGACCTCGGAACCGGCAAGGTCGCCCAGACCGGCGCCCAGGGGAAGATGTACGTCTCCGCCGTCCTGCTGCCCGACGGCAAGGTCCTGGAGACGGGCGGCGGACTGCACAACCGCGCCGACCCGGTCTTCGAGGCGTCGATCTTCGACCCGGCGACCTCGGCCTTCGACCCGGTGGCCGCCGACCCGGAGGCGCGCGGCTATCACTCCTCCGCGTTCCTGCTGCCCGACGGCCGCGTGATGGCCACCGGTGACAACCCGGGCAACGGCACCTGGAACCACGACGTGTCCATCTACACTCCGCCGTACCTCCTCAAGGGCACCCGCCCGACGATCACCTCGGTGATCGACAACGAGTGGGTGTACGGGGACACGCAGCGCATCACCGTCGACCGGCCCGTCGTGAAGGCGGAGTTGATCCGGCCGGCCGCCGTGACCCATTCCTCCGACCCCAATCAGCGGTTCGTGGACCTGCCGCTGAGCGTGGACGGCAACAACGTCGACCTCAATGTGACGAGCAACCCCAACATGGCGCCGCCCGGCTGGTACATGCTCTTCGCGGTCGACGCCAACGGCGTTCCGTCGGTGGCCAAGTGGGTGCATCTCCAGGGGCCGTCCGCGCTCGCGGGGGACACCGCCTCGGCGCACGTCCACTCCTTCGCCGACTCCCTCGAGGGCACCGTCACGGAGCCGGGCAGGAAGAAGACCTCGCAGAAGGTGTCCACGACCATCTCGGGCTGCGACCGCCACTACGGCACGGTCAACGTCTGTGTGCCGACGGTCTTCCCGGAGGGGGTGAAGAAGACGACGGCCTCCCGCTGCGCCTGGCTGAAGAAGAACGACTACGGGCGGCTGAGGATCAACGGCAAGGACGATCCGCTCGGACTCGACCCCAGCGGGGACGGGCTGGCCTGCGGGGCAAGGGATCTGATCAGGCGCTGAGTGTCATCCGCGGGGCTCCGGGGCCTGTCCCTCAGGTCCCGAACTCCGCGAGGGCGCGCTCCACGACGGTCTCCAGCCGGTCGTGGTGCGCGCCCTTCCAGTAGGCGCGCCCGCACTCGGCGCACTGCGCGAAGACGTCGTACGACCGCTCGGTGCCGCTCTCCAGCTGGTCCGCGACCTGTTCCTTGGTGGCCTTCGCGAGCAGGCCGTTGCACGCGGTGCAGCGCGACCAGGGTCTCAGCTCGGGCGCGAACCGGCCCAGGACGTCACGGAGTTGGTCGTCGGGCTGGGTGCTGTAGACGAAGCCGCCGGCCCACAGCTCGCGGCGGTGCAGCAGCCCGCGGTCACGGCTGAGCAGGACGCGCCGCTCGGCCGCCGAACGGGCGGCGAGCGCCGGGTCGCCGATGTCGGTGGACTCGTACGCCGTGTCGACGCCGAGCAGGCGCATCCGGCGGGCCAGGGTGCCGAGATGGACGTCCAGGAGGAAGCGCAGCGGCGCGCCGGGGACGCGCTGCGGGCGTTCGACGGCGCGGACCCGCACCGTCTCGTCCGCCGCCGGGATGTGCGAGAAGGGAACCTCGCGCCCGTCCACGACCAGGGCGCCGACCTCGGTGAGCGGGACGCCCAGCGACTCGACGACATGGCCGAGGGTGGAGGAGCCGTCGGTGCCGACGGGGCTGTTTCCCGTACGGCGGGCGTGCGGGACGAACAGCCCCAGTTCGGGGGCGAATTCGATGTGGATCTCCGGTCCGTTCACCCGGTCAGGATGTCATGCGGGGTGCGCCCCGGTCCCCCGGGTTCTGCGGCGGCAGACCGTGCTCCAGGACGTTCACGGTCCGCTCGACGAGATCGGCGAGGTCGTCCCCCTGCCCGGTCTCGGCCCAGTACATGGAGGTCTCCATCAGCCCGCCGATGAGCGACATCGCGAAGACCCGGACCTCCAGACTGTCCGGGTCCCGGCCGGAGCGCTCCCCGACGACCCGGCTCAGCAGCCGCCCGGTGACGGACATGCTCTCCATCATCCGGGAACGCACCGCGGGGACCTCGACCATCAGCCGTGTCCGGAGCCGGCTGATCTCGGGGTCCTCGGAGCTGCTGGCGCCGATGGCCTTCCTGATCACATGGCGCAGGGAGTCGAACCACGGCTCGTCGGCGGGGCGCTCGCGCAGTTCCTGTTCCAGGAGCGGGTCGTACTCGTCCGTGAGGACGATGTCCTCCTTGGTCGGGAAGTAGCGGAACACCGTGGACGGGGAGACCTCGGCCGCCTCCGCGATCTGCTCGACCGTCGTCGCGTCGTACCCCTGCCGCTCGATCAGCCGGTAGGTCGCCTCGCGGATCGCGACGCGGGTCTTCATCTTCTTCCGCTCGCGGAGCCCCGGCTGGGGCTCCGCGGCGGGAGCGGAACTCTGAGTGGTGGCGGCCATGGTTCCTATTGTCCGGCATCCGCCGGGGCAGGGGCCATGGCGGTGTCCTCCACGGGCACCGGGTCGGCCTGCCGCGGGCTCGGCAGCAGCGCCGCCGCCAGCAGCGCGGTGACCAGCGCCGCGATCCCGCTGACCAGCAGGACCAGATCCATGCCGTGGAGGTACGCGGCGTTCGCGGAGGCGGCGAGGGCCGGGTCGCCGAGCCGCTCCGCGACCACATGGGCGCCGACCACCGAGCCGTCGGCGGCGTCCGCAGCGGCACGCGGCAGCGCGGACGTGTCGAGACGGTCGGCGTACGTGCTCGCCAGCAGGGAGCCGAGCAGGGCGATACCGATCGCGCTGCCCACCTGGCGCACCGTCATCAGCAGCCCGGAGCCGCTGCCGGCCCGGTCGCGGGGGAGTTCGCCGAGGGCGGCGGACATGGCGGGCACCACGGCGAAACCGAAGCCGAGCCCGGCGACGGACAGCCACAGTGCCGTGGCGCCGTACCCGTCGTCGACGGTCGTACGGCTGCCGAGGAACGCAGCGAAGGCGAGGACGACGAGACCCGCGCTGATCACCGAGCGCGCCCCGATGCGGGCGACCAGCGGCTGCGCGCCCCGGGAGGCGACCAGCAGTCCGCCCATCATCGGCAGCATCCGGACCCCGGTCGCCAGCGCGTCGTGTCCGAGCACCGCCTGGAGGTACTGCGGCAGTACGAACATCAGGCCGGACAGGACGAACATGACGAGTGTCGCGGCGAGGGCGTTGAGCAGGAAGCCGCGCTGGGCGAGCAGGGAGAGATCGAGCATCGGCCGGGGGCTGCGGCGTTCGCGGACGACGAGCAGCGCGATCAGGAGGACGGAGGCGGCGAAGCAGCCGAGGACGAGCGGGTCGCCCCAGCCGCGGGACGGGGCCTCGATGATGGCGTAGATCAGGACGCTGAGGCCGACCGCGGTGAGCGCGGTGGAGAGCGCGTCGACCTTGGGCGATGCCGGGTCCCTGGTCTCGGGGAGCAGGAAGGCGCAGGCGGTGATCCCGATGGCCGCCATCGGGATGTTGACCAGGAAGACCGAGCCCCACCAGAAGTGGTTCAGGAGCCAGCCGCCGATGATCGGGCCGAGCGGCAGACCGAGCGCCGAGGCGGCGGAGACGGCTCCGACCGCCTTGGTGCGCTCGTCGGGTCCGAACAGCGAGGGCAGGACGGCGAGCGCGAGCGGCATCACCAGCGCGCCGCCGACACCCATCAGGGCGCGGGCGGCGATCACCCAGGTGACATCGTCGACGAGGGTGCCGACCAGGGAGCCGGCGAGGAAGACCGCGAGGCCCGTGATGAGCATCCGGCGCCGCCCGAAGCGGTCGCCGAGCAGGCCCGCCGGGAGCATCAGCGAGGCGAAGACCACGACGTACGCGTCCGCCATCCACTGCTGCTCCCCGGTGGACGCGCCGAGGTCCCGGGCCATCGTCGGCAGCGCCACATTGAGGATCGTCATGTCGAAGCCGAGCGCGAGCATGCTCGCGACCAGGGCCCCGAGGGCCCACCAGCGTCGGGGGTCGCGCCGTACGGCGCCGTCCTGCGTGAGAGTCACCATGAAATGAGAGTAACTCCCAAAAGCTAGGTGATGTCAATCGAGTACGACTTTCAGGCCACTGGTGGGTGTCGTCGCGGCGGAGGCGCGAGGGCCGGACGGTGGCCGGAAAACGCGCAGTGGCCGCGGCTGGGGAGCCGCGGCCACTGAGGAAGGAGAGTCGGGGGGATCAGCCGTGCTGGTAGGCCACCAGGGAGATGCCGACGTAGTGCACGATGAACGCCGCGAGGGTCAGGGAGTGGAAGACCTCGTGGAATCCGAACCAGCGCGGTGACGGGTTGGGCTTCTTGATGCCGTAGATCACTCCGCCGGCGCTGTAGAGCAGCCCGCCGACGATCACCAGGACGAGGACGGCGATGCCGCCCGTGCGCATGAAGTCGGGCAGGAAGAACACGGCTGCCCAGCCCATCGCGATGTAGCAGGGCGTGTAGAGCCAGCGCGGGGCGCCGACCCAGAACACCCGGAAGACGATGCCCGCCGCCGCGGCGGCCCAGATGCTCCACAGGAGCCACTGCCCCTTGGCCTCCGGCAGCAGCAGCATGGTCAGCGGTGTGTAGGTGCCCGCGATGATCAGGAAGATGTTCGCGTGGTCGAGTCTGCGCAGGACGCCGTCCATGCGCGGGCTCCAGTCGCCGCGGTGGTAGAGGGCGCTCACGCCGAACAGCAGGCAGGCCGTCAGAGCGAAGATCCCGCAGGCGATACGTCCGCGGGGCGAGTCCGCCAGGGCGGTGAGGACCAGTCCGGAGACGAGGGCGGCCGGAAACATGCCGAGGTGCAGCCAGCCGCGGAGCTTGGGCTTGATCTCTTCCGACAGGGAGTGCGCGACAGAGACATGGCCGGCGGCCGGCGTGTCCGTGGGCGCGTCGGGGACGGACGCAGTCATGCGCCGAATCGTACCTACGGAACCGTAAGTTACGCGTCAGTCCCACGTAAGCGAGTCGCGATAGTGGCCATGATCTCACGGCGCCGACGGGATCCAGGGGGTACTCGCGGTGAACCCCGGGTGAGCGGGCGGAAACCCCCCTGGAAGTGGCGATGCTCACTCCGCTCAGTTGTGAGGCCCTCTGGACATATGCGCGACACGGTCGGATCATCAAATGAGTGCGGTCGGCACCGGATGAGCGCCAGGGGTTCCATCACCGTGAAGCATCCGGGTCGCAGCCCCCACGGGGCATGACAACAAAACCCCCTCATTTAGGAGCAATCGTGGCGCGCGACATCGCGGCTCCCGTCCCGACCAACCACAAGGAACTGATCTCGTGGGTCAACGAGATCGCCGAACTGACCGAGCCGGACAGTGTGGTCTGGTGTGACGGATCCGAGGCCGAGTACGAGCGACTGAGCGAGGAGCTCGTCCGCAAGGGCACCTTCAAGAAGCTCGACCCGATCAAGCGCCCCAACTCGTACTACGCCGCTTCCGACCCGACCGATGTCGCGCGGGTCGAGGACCGGACGTTCATCTGCTCCGAGAAGGAGGAGGACGCGGGCCCGACCAACCACTGGAAGGCTCCCGCCGAGATGCGGGAGATCTTCCAGGGCGAGGGCGGCCAGGGCGGCGTCTTCCGCGGCTCGATGCGCGGCCGCACGATGTACGTGGTCCCGTTCTGCATGGGCCCGCTCGGCTCGGACCTCTCCGCGATCGGCGTCGAGATCACCGACTCCGCCTACGTCGCCGTGTCCATGCGCACCATGACCCGTATGGGACAGCCCGTCCTGGACGAACTCGGTACCGACGGGTTCTTCGTGCGTGCCGTGCACACGCTCGGAGCGCCGCTGGCCGAGGGCGAGGCGGACGTGCCGTGGCCCTGCAACTCCACGAAGTACATCTCGCACTTCCCCGAGACCCGCGAGATCTGGTCGTACGGCTCCGGCTACGGCGGCAACGCGCTCCTCGGCAAGAAGTGCTACGCCCTGCGCATAGCCTCCGTGATGGCGCGCGACGAGGGCTGGCTCGCCGAGCACATGCTGATCCTCAAGCTGACGCCGCCGCAGGGCGAGTCGAAGTACGTCGCCGCCGCGTTCCCGAGCGCCTGCGGCAAGACCAACCTCGCCATGCTGGAGCCCACGATCTCCGGCTGGACGGTCGAGACCATCGGCGACGACATCGCCTGGATGCGGTTCGGCGAGGACGGCCGCCTCTACGCGATCAACCCCGAGGCCGGCTTCTTCGGTGTCGCGCCCGGTACCGGTGAGCACACCAACGCCAACGCGATGAAGACGCTGTGGGGCAACTCCGTCTTCACCAACGTCGCGCTCACCGACGACAACGACATCTGGTGGGAGGGCATGACGGAGGAGACTCCGGCACACCTGACCGACTGGAAGGGCAACGACTGGACCCCGGAGTCCGCCACGCCCGCCGCGCACCCCAACGCCCGCTTCACCACGCCCGCCTCGCAGTGCCCGATCATCGCGCCCGAGTGGGAGGACCCCAAGGGCGTGCCGATCTCGGCGATCCTCTTCGGCGGCCGCCGCGCCACGGCCGTCCCGCTGGTGACGGAGTCCTTCGACTGGAACCACGGTGTCTTCCTCGGCGCGAACGTCGCCTCCGAGAAGACCGCCGCCGCCGAGGGCAAGGTCGGCGAGCTGCGCCGCGACCCCTTCGCCATGCTGCCGTTCTGCGGCTACAACATGGGCGACTACATGGGTCACTGGGTCGACGTCGCCAAGGACAAGGACCAGGCGAAGCTCCCGAAGATCTACTACGTGAACTGGTTCCGCAAGAACGACGCGGGCAAGTTCGTCTGGCCCGGCTTCGGCGAGAACAGCCGTGTCCTGAAGTGGATCGTCGAGCGCCTCGACGGCAAGGCCGAGGGCGTCGAGACCCCGATCGGCGTCCTGCCGACCCGCCAGGCCCTCGACACCGACGGTCTGGAACTGGCCGAGTCCGACCTCGACTTCCTGCTCACGGTCGACAAGGAGGTCTGGCGCGAGGAGGCCGCCCTGGTCCCCGAGCACCTCAACACCTTCGGCGAGCACACGCCGACGGAGCTGTGGGACGAGTACCGCGCCCTGGTGCAGCGCCTGGGCTGACGCCCCCTGTGACTCCGCGGCCGACCCGAGTTGCCCTGACCTGCGACCTTTGCGGCGGTCGGCCGCGGTGACAGCACCCGCCGGGGTTCCGCGCACATCTGTGCGGGACCCCGGCTTTTTCGTCCCCTCCGCCCCTGCCCGTGCCGGAACGGCTGAAAAAGCACGGATTTCGCGGGACACTCCTGACATCCTGCAGTGACCCCCGAAATGAGGTGGGCGGGGTGCGTACGCCTGTCAGCGACCCCATGAAGATCGGTCCGTACCGCATCGTGGGCCGGCTCGGCTCCGGTGGCATGGGATGGGTGTATCTCGGCCGTTCGCCCGCCGGGCGCGAGGTCGCGGTGAAGGTGGTGCGGCCCGAACTGGCCGCGGAGCGCGAGTTCCGGGAGCGCTTCGCGCGCGAGGTCGCCGCGGCGCGCGTGGTCAGCGGCGCCTACACCGCGGCCGTGGTCGACGCCGACACCGAGGCCGAACTGCCCTGGCTGGCCACGCTGTACGTGCCCGGTCCCTCGCTCGCCGAGGCGGTCCGGACCGACGGTCCCCTGCCCGAGCCGCAGGTACGACGGCTCGGCGCGGGCCTGGTCGAGGCGCTCCAGGCCATCCACGCCGCACGCGTGGTGCACCGGGATCTCAAACCGGCCAACGTGCTCCTCGCCTCGGACGGACCGCGCGTCATCGACTTCGGGATCTCCCGCGTGGACGGCGCCCCCGGCCTCACCCAGGTCGGCGTCGTCGTCGGCACCCCGCCCTTCATGTCGCCCGAGCAGATCAAGGGCGCCGCGGTGGGCCCGCAGAGCGATGTCTTCTCCCTCGGCGGGGTCCTGGTGTACGCGCTCACCGGGCGGCCGCCGCACGGCAGCGGAGAGGCCGTGCGCCACCGTGTCGTCTTCGCCGAACCCGGACTCGACGGCATCGTGGGGCCGCTGCGGGATCTGGTCGCGCGCTGTCTGGCCAAGCATCCCGAGGACCGGCCACGACTGGACCTGCTCCTGGCCGGGTTGCTGGAGGAGGAGCCCCGCCAGGCGGAGTGGCCACCGCCCACGGTCGCCCTCAGCATCAAGGCGCGCACCCAGGACCTGGTCAAGCGCCGCAAGCAGAGCTCCAGCGTGTCCGTACCCTCCTGCCTGCTGTCGCACGCCCAGGCGCTGCTCGACGCCGGACTGACCGACGCGATGGTCGCCGAGGCGGTGGTCCGTGGCGACGCCTGACCCCTTTCCCGGCGGCGGCCGGGAGATCCTGGAAATCGGAACGCACTGGCGGCAGTTGGTGCAGACCTGGGTGGCCAGGCGGAATTTCCACACGGTGACCGACACCGTTTCCGTCTCCATGAGATTCGACCTCGAGGAAACGGGCCGGATGGTCACCGTCCGGTTCATGACGACCAAGAGATTGTTGGTCGCATTCGCCACCGACGGACATTTCCTGCGCAAGGACCAACTGGCCCTCGCCGCCGCCGCGTCGAACGCGTGGAACACCGAACAGCTCCACCCCATGCTGTCCGTATGGGACGTACGGGGACCGCGTCCCTGTCTCGCGGGAGTGTGCGATCTTCCCCTGACCTGTCGCATGACGCAAACAGATTTCGATGCTTTGGCCAGTGATTGGGTGGAGCGGGCGAGACAAATGTTCACCCGATGCCATCAGGTGTTCGAGTTGTAGAAGTGATGCCCGCCGCGTTTCTCAAACCCTTTCGGACACCCTCCGGTTTCCGCCACTATGGGCGAGTGCCTTTCCGGGCCACGGGGGTGTTTTCTTAGGGCCATGGGGGGTCTTTTCATGCGGCGTCGGATTTCCCTCGTCATAGTGTCCGGACTCCTGGCCGCGTTCGCTCCGGCGGTGCCCGCCGCGGCCGGCGAGCCGTGCGGCGGCACCTTCGACCGGCACCTCGGCTGCTGGGCCGACTGGATCGGCGAGGGAACGGTGCGCGTCACCCTCGACCGGACCCTGCCGTTCGACGGCGCCGCCGACCGCCGCGAGCCCTTCGAGCGGACCCTGTCGGCCCACAGCGAGAGGCTCCTGGTCGAGGTGCCCTCGCGCATCCACACCGGGCAGGGCGGAACGGCACTTCTCGTGCTGGCGGACCGCAAGGGCAGGCTCGTCGCGGACGACGCCGTCATCGACCCGCTGAAGCCCGGGACCGTGGCCGAACTGGCCGCACACGGAGCCTGCCACCCCAAGGAGACGGGGGACCTGTGCGCCCGGCTCGGCAAGGGCGACTCGCTGACCGGGGCCGACCTGGTCCGCCTGGGCCTGGCCGGCGACCTCTCCCGCACGGACACCGTCAGCGGCTCCGGGGCCGGCTCGTCCGCGACCCCCACAGGTGAGACCGCCGCCGGCAAACAGGAGCAAGAGCAAGAGCAAGGGCAAGGGCAAGGGCAAGAGCAAGGGCAAGGGCAAGGGCAAGAGCAAGGGCAAGAGCAAGGGCAGGGGCCGACCCAGGAGCAGGAGCAGGAGCAGGTGACCGGGAACGGCGGCAACACCGGCCCGGACCCCGGTACCGCCCCCGACCCCGGCGACGACGCCGGCTGGGACACCGCCACCGCGGTGCTCACCGTCCTGTGCGCCGTACTCGTCCTCCTGCTCGGCCTGCTGCTCTTCCTGATCCGCCGCTCCGCCCGGTCCGTCGCCGTCGGTGCCCTGTCCAGGCGCTCGCTCGCCGCACAGGGCGTCGGCGCCGTACCGGCCGCCGCGACGCCCCGTCCCCGTACCCGCCCCCGTACGCAGATGCCCGACGAGGCCACCACCCGGACCCGTGCCCGGATGCCCGACGAAGCCACCACCCGCCTCCGGGCCACGCCCGCGCCCCGCAGCCACGGACGGCACGTCGGCAACGTACCGGGCCCCGCCCGGCCCGCCGTCGTACGCACCGAACTGCACCCGCAGGGATATGTCGAGGTGGAGCACGTGCTGTACCGGGCGGTGTGGGCCGAACCGGGCCGGCCGCCGCCCGCGCCCGGCGGACTCGTCGATGTCACCGAGGCGGGGGAGCGGGACTCCGACGTCCTCTACGCGTTCCCGCCCACAGCCGGACGGCACGCCAAAGCCACCAGGCCCTGAGACCAGGAGAGATCCCCATGCACAGCGACTACCCGCCCACGCTGCCGGCGGAGTACGCCGACATCGAGTTCGAGAACAACGCGCAGCGGCTGCCGCTCGTCCTGTGCCTCGACATCTCCAGCTCCATGGCGGGTCAGCCCATCCAGACGCTCAACAACGCGCTCGCCGAGTGGACCCGGGAACTGCACGACGACGTCAGCCTCAGCTACAGCGTCGAGGTCGCCGTGGTCACCTTCGGCGGCCCCGGCGTCACCGCCTGGCGCGGACCCCAGCTCCTGCCCCCGCACGCGCCGGTGAGCCCCTTCGTGCCGGCGCACATGTTCCACCCGCCGCAGCTCGCCGCCGCCGGGGTCACCCTGATGACCGAGGCCCTGGAACTGTCGATGAACATCATCGCCGCCCGCAAGGCCGAGCTGCGCGCCTCCGGACTCCAGTACTACCGGCCGCAGATCTGTCTCGTCACCGACGGACTGCCCACCGATGCCACGGGTCATCTCACCGACTCCTGGCACCGGTTGATCCCGGTCCTCGCCGACGAGCAGCAGGCCCGCCGCTTCCGGCTGTACGCGATCGGGGTCGGCGGCATCACGGACCGGGGCGAGCAGGTGCTCCGGTCCTTCGCGCCGAAGTTCAACGCCCGGCTCCAGGGATTCCCGTTCCGCGAGCTGCTCCAGATGATGTCCGCGAGCGCCAACGCCGAGCAGAAGGGCGCGGGTGACGAGGTCTTCGAGAAGATCTTCAGCCAGTTCAAGACGCAGCGCCCGGCCTGGGAATCCTGACTGATGACCCGATGGGAATCCTGACTGATGACCGCAGCCGACGAGAGGGACACGCCGTGGCGGATCCACGGAATGAGCGTCGAGGGATACCGGCACCGCCGTCAGGGGCAGCCCTGCCAGGACGCCTGCGCGCACACGGTGAGGGCGTCCGTCGCGGTCCTCGCCGTCGCCGACGGCGCGGGCAGCCGGCCGCGTTCGGAGGAGGGCGCCCGGCTCGCGGTCGACCTGGCCACCGAGCACTTCGCGCGCCGGGCCGCCAGCGCGGCGGACCGGCGTCCCGGCAAGGCGGTGCGCGAGCTTCTGCGGGACGCCTTCCACGACGTCTCCAAGGTGTTCCTGGACCGCACGGGCGCCGACGCGGCGGACTTCGCGACCACGCTCACCGTGGTCGTGCTCGCGCGCGGCTGGCTCGGTCATCTGTCCGTGGGGGACGGCTTCGTCGTCCTGCGGGCCGGTACGGAGGACGGTGAGCGGCAGTTCCATCTGCTGCCGCAGCCGGCCGCGGCCAGCGAGTACAGCAACGAGACGGTCTTCCTCACCTCGCCGGACGCGGCCCGCTGGGTGCACACCGACTGCGTGTCCGACAACGGGATCGACGGGGTGCTGCTGTCCACCGACGGACTGGCGCAGGCCGCGCTCAACCGGTCCACGGGCGGCGCGCTGTCCCCGAACACGTCCTTCGCCGAGGCCGTGTTCCGCTCGCTCGACGCCCCCGGTCCGGTGACCGCGAGCGCCCACGAGGGCCTGGGGACCCTGCTCCGCTCGGACCGGCTCACCGCCCTCAACGCCGACGACAAGACCCTGCTGCGGGCCGTGCTCAAGGCGCGGCCATGAGCGGCCGCACCGTGTTCCTGGACGGCAAGCCGGTCACCCTCGCCGAGCTGCCCCTGAAGGGCGGCGGTCAGGCGGCCGTCTTCCCGGTCGTCGGCGACGACGGCATCGTCGTCAAGCTGTACCGCGAGACGCCGGGCCCCAAGGAGGAACAGCGGCTGAAGCGGATGCTGACCATGTCCCCGCTCGTGACCCGTCCCACCGACGCCTCCCAGCCGCCCGAACTGGCCTGGCCGACCGCCCTCGCCCGCGGCCCGCAGGGCGAGTTCCTCGGCTACGCCATGCGCCGCTTCGGCGAGCCCCAGCACGTCCAGCTCATCGGCCTGTTCACCCGAGCCCAGCGCCTCAAGCTGTTCGCCGACCGGGCCGACTGGCGCTTCCTGCTCGGCGTCGCCTGGAACCTCGCCTTCATGACCGCGCGCATGCACTACGACAATCTCGTCATCGGCGACTTCTCCAGCAGCAACGTCGTCGTCGACGCCAACGGCTTCGTCACGTTCCTCGACTGCGACTCCATCGCCTTCAGCGACCCGGTGACCGGGGAGCTGTTCCCGTGCCTGATGCACACCACCGACTACTCGTCCCCCGAGCGGCAGGCAGGCGGCCCCGCCACCCGCGCCACCGACGAATTCGCCCTCGCGGTCCTCGTCTACCAGCTCCTGACGGCCGGGAACCACCCCTTCGGCGGCGTCCCGCACGACAGCGCGTCCGAGTCGACCGTCAAGGACAACATCGCCGCCAGCATCTCCTACGTCGTGCGCCCCGAACGGGTCGTCATCCCGCGCGGCACCATCGACCCCTCCGTGCTCCCGCCCGAACTCCTCGCGCTGGCCCGCACCGCCTTCGGCCCCGGTGTGCACGACCCCGCCACGCGGCCCTCCGCGGAGGCGTGGCTGCGCGCCCTGGACAAGGAGCGCGCGCTGGTACGGGTCTGCCCGGCCCGCCCGCTGCACGCGTTCGGCTCGCATCTGACCTCGTGCCCCTGGTGCACCCGGGCGGCGCTCACCGGGCACGACGTGTTCAACGTCCCGGTGACGGTCCCGGGGCCCGGCGTGCCCCAGCCGCCGCCGCCCGTGCCGACGCCGGGTGAGCCGTGGCCCACGGGGCTGAAGGTGGCGCTGCTGATCCTGGCGATCGTGATCCTGGCGGTGATCGTGGCGAACGCCTGAGCCGCTGGAGCCCCCGGAGCCCCCGGAACCGTGGGTGGCCGTGGGCGGCCGAGGTCACTGCGGGCAGTCGAGGTCACTGCGAGCGGCCGCGGTCCTCCAGATAGCGCGTGTGGGACTCCTGGCGTCGCGCCTCCGTCTCCCGCAGCGCCGCCGCGAGCCGGTCCGACTCCTCCTGGAGCACGGTGAGCTGACGCTCCAGATGGCGCTCCGGCGGTTCGGTGCCGGGGGCCAGCCGGGTCCACCACCGGGTGCGGACGAAGGTGTCGACGGCTTCCGGGATGTCCTGGCGCACGGCACGCGACAGGGCGTGCACGCCCTCGGGGTCCTGGGCGAGGATCTCGGCGACCCAGCCCGGATCGAGCAGGGCGGTGAGGACCTCGGTCAGCTCGGTGAGCCGGCCGGCCGCCGCCGGGGGCAGCTCGACGCCGTCCAGATACTCCCGCAGTTTGCCGAAGTCGACGCGCAGTTCGGCCAGTTGGGCGGAGGGGTCCGGGAAGTCGGGCGGCGCCGGGCGCTCCGGCGGTGCGATCAGCGCGCCCGCGCCGTACAGACCGGCCACGACGACCGGCCAGTACGGTCCCGCCAGACCGGTGAAGGTCAGCGCGAGTCCGGCGATCCCGCACGCGCTGCCGGTGAGGTTCTTGCGCGATTCGAGGAAGCCGATGAACCTACTGGTAGCCACGGATCTCCTCGAAGGCGCCGTCGAGCGAGCCCTTCTGGGCGTCGAAGAGACGGCCGCCGGTCAGGTCGGCGATGTGCTGGAGCTCGCCGCGGTCGGAGTCGCCGAACAGGATGGGGAAGACGGGGATCTCCCGTTGTCCGTCCGGCAGCCGCCGGTAGAAGGCTTCGAAGTCGGACGGGCTCGCGCCCCTGGTGTTCTCGCCGTCCGTCATCAGCACGATCGACGTGAACGTGTCGTCGTCGGCGCCCAGATGTCCGTACGCCTTCTCCAGGGAGGTGTAGATCGCGGTGTCGCCGGAGGCTTTCAGGGCGAGGACGTCCTCGTGGATGGCGTCGAGCCCGGTCCTGGGGTTCTCGGGGCGGACGACGTGCGTGCGGACACTCTTGACCGCCGACCCGAACGGCATCAGCGTCACTTCCTCACGGTCGCGGAAGTCGCCGGTCAGATTGCCGAGCGCCTTCCTCAGCCGCTCGATGCGCTCGCCGCCCATCGAGCCCGAGGTGTCGAGGACGTACACGGTCCTGGACGGCCGGCGCAGCTTGTTCTCGTACGAGTCGAGCAGCCGGTCGGCGACGGACCGGCTTCCGGGGAAGGGGAGTTCACGCCGGCGGCCGGTGTCGAGTCCGGCCGCCGGGGCGACGGAGGCGACGACCGGACGGCGGTGTGTCCGCTCGGTGATCAGCTTCTGGGTGGCCGGCGCGCGCAGTGCCTCGGCGAGGCGCCGCACGTCGTCGCGGGTGTCCCTGGAGGTCGCGGCGAGGGAGGAGAGCGGATAGTCCGCCGTCACCACGCCGTCGCGCGGGCGGATGACGGTCAGGCCCTTCACGCCCATGAGGACGGACTCGTAGTTGAGCAGGGCGTCCACGGTGCCGCGGCGTTCGTAGGCGGTGGCCAGCCAGCCGGATGAACCCGACGTCAGCTTCTGCCCCGCGAAGAACTCCCGCAGCCGGGGTGTCGCCCTGGCCACGTCGGCGTCCGTGAGCGCCGACTGGGCGCCGGACAGGGCCGAGGCCACCGAGATCAGTGTGGAGAAACCGGAGTTGGAGTGGGCCGGATCGGTCATGCCGTACGTGAGCTTCCCGTCCGCCACGGCCTTCTCCACCTGCGACCAGGTGACGTCGTCCGGTTTCCAGCCGAGGGCCCGCACCGTGTCCGGCTTCACGCCGAGGGCCACCGGGCTCGACATGACCGGTGTCTCCGAGACGACCTTCTTCGCGGCCTCCGGGCGCAGATGCAGATAGTCGTCGGAGGAGAGCCACAGGGCGTCGAACCTGTCGTCCGAGGCGCCCCGCGCGATCAGGTCCACGGCGGCGAGGGTGCCCATGTAGGTGGGTCTGACCGTGATGCCGGTGTCCCGCCGGATTCGGTCGAGCACCGGCTTCATGTCGCCGAGTTCGCTGGAGGCGAGGATCCGGAGGGTGCCGGGCCGCGGTGCCCCGTCGTCCCCGGACCTCGGCTCCTCCTGGGCCGTGCAGGCCGTGACGGCGAGCAGGGCCAGGGCGGCGCCGGCCGCCCGTCGGAGCGCTCTCATCCCTGCCCGCCGTCCAGGGCGCCCCGCGTGCGGCTGCGCTCCAGGTAGGCTCCGGCGTTCTGGAGTTCGGAGGTCAGGGACTCCACGGTCGCGGCCATCGTCTCGGTCGCCCGGACCTTGTAGGTGTCGATCGCGTCGAGGGTGCGGTAGATCTCCTGGAAGGCGGTGCGCAGGGTCTCGGCGCCGACGGCCGGGTCGGCGGCGATGCGTTGGATCTCTCCGCTCTGGGTGGCGAGCATCTCGGCGTTGCCGCGGATGAGGTCCTCCGTCGTGCCGCGCAGGGCGTTGACCTGTTCGACGACCTTGCGCTGGTTGTCGAGCGCGGAGGCGAGCATGACCGAGATGCGCAGCGCGGAGACCGTGGTGGTGGCCGCGCGGTCGACGCCCTTGATGAGTTCGTCGTTGTTGCGCCGGACCACGTCCATCGCCAGATAGCCCTGGGCGCACACCGCGAGCTGGGTGAGCAGGTCCTGGTGCTTCTGCCGGACGGGGAAGAGCACGTCGGAGCGGAGGGTGTCGGCCTGCGCGGGGTCGGCGGCGTCGACGCCCGCGATGTGCTCCTCGACCGCTGTGTCCAGGGCCTGGGTGAGCACGACGTACTCCTGGAGCTTGCCCATCGTCTCCCAGAGCCGGACGCGTTCGGTCTGCAGTGCCGCGTTGTCCCGGCGCAGTTCGTCCTGGCCGCCGCGCAGCGAGCCGACGATCTTGTTCAAGGTACCTTGCGCGGAGGCGTACTTGGCGACGTGGTCGCGCAGCTTGTTGCCGCCCGGCAGCCTGGACAGGAACTTCCTGCCCTTGCTCGCGGACAGGTCGCGCGGGTCCAGGTCCTCGACCACACGCCGGAGTTCGACGAGCGAGCCCGCGACGTGCGACTGCGCGTCCTCGCCCTTGGAGGGCAGGCTGCGGATCGTCCGCTCCAGCATGCGGTTGGACTGGGCGGCGGCGCCGCGCATCTCGGTCGACCCCAGGCCCGCGATCTCCCCGACCTTGCCGGCGAATTCGGGGGAGCGCGCGTCCAGGACGGCGAGACCGTCGATGTACTCGGCGGCGCGTCGCGCCATCTCGTCCTGCACACCGGGGTCGACGGGGACGAGTCCGCCGGCCTTCTCACGGGGCACGGGGGCAACGGCCTCGGGCGGCGTGAGGGTGAATGTGTCGTCAGTGGTCACTTGCTCTTCCCCCTAGTTCCCGGCCCGGCGCGCCATCTCGTGCAGCACCTTGTAGGCGGGCACGGGCGCCTGCCGGACGCCGGACAGCTTCTGGTTGACATACGCGGCACGGCCGGCGGTGGCCGCAGTGAACTCGCCGGTGGCGCCCTGCGGCCGGAACCCGTGCCGGACGGCGAGCTTGCGCAACGCCGGTTCGGTGCTGAGGAGTTCACCCAGCGCGCGGCCCTCGGGCGTGAGCGGTACGACCGTGTGGTCGCTGTTCGCCGTGGTGTCCGGGTAGAGGACCGTGAGGTCGCCGGTGTCCTGGCCCTCGGTGAGCAGGGCGGCGACCTGGGACTCGTAGACGAGGACGAGCGGGTTGCCGGCACCGCTGACGAAGTCGCCGAACGCGGCGTCGGTGCTGGGCTGCTGCGCGCCCTGGACGCTGATGAGCCGGTGCATCAGGGACGCGGTGCGTCCGACGGCGGCCTCGTCGGCGGCGACGCGCCCGCCGTCGGCGACATAGGACGCGGCGGCGAGGTAGAGGGCGCCGGAGTTGGACGTCTCCGGGTCGGTGCTGGCGATGTAGAGCGTGCCGGTCAGTTCACCGTGCGCCTCGGCGCCCTTGAGCTGCTGCCAGGTCCGCTCGTGCCGGGCCGCGTCCAGATAGGCGGCCATCTTCAGCGTGCCGCTGTTCTTGTCGAGGGTGGCCAGTCCGTTGGCGGCGAGGACCTGCGCCGCGCTGCGGTGGGCCACCACGACGAGGGGCGAGTAGAAGGGCCGGGGCAGCGGCCGGCGGACGTGGTACTTGTCCGCGAGCTCGTCGGCCGGGGCCTGGCTGGAAGGGAAGGCGAAGTCGTACCCCTTGAGGTCCAGGCCGTCCATGGCCCAGGACCCGGAGGTCTCCGTCCTCACGGTGTAGCCCTTGGCGGCGAGGGCCTTCACCACATCCGGATCGGAGAAGAACTCCGCCTTCTCCGAACCGATCATTCCGTGCACGGTCTTCGTTGCCGTGCCCTTGTCCTGATCATTGCGGCCTGCGACGACGGCTGCTGCCACTCCGCCGATCAACAGGACCGCCAGGACGATTCCCGCGATGCGTCTCACGCCTGGAGCGTGCACCTCGGAATCCAACGTTCCCGGTCTCGGAGGGTGAACGCGGGGTGACCACCGGGTCCCGGTACGCAACCGGAGGGGGAGGTGCCGCTACGAGGGCGGCGCGGAGCCCCGCGCGTGGCTTACGAAGGTGTGTGGCACCCGGTCCGCGCGTCGCTTCGAAGGCGCGCGGACCGGGGCCGTACGGGGCCTCGGGCTCAGGGGCCCGAGGGATTCAGCGGGTGGCCAGCTCGCGGGGTTCGAGGGCCGGCGCGTGGGCGTCCATGCGCTCGGCGGAGAGGATCGCCGCGGCCGTGTCGGCGCGGGAGGCCGCGACGACCAGGGCGCGGCCCGCGAGGGTGTGGGCCCGCCGGTGGAGGGCCGTGAGGCGCGACGCGCCGGACGCCGTGGCGGCCACGGCGCGCACCGGGGCCTCGCCGCGCAGCCGGGTCACCTGCTCGGCGAGCCGCTCGGCGCCGGCGTCCAGATCGGCGGACGGTGCGATCGCGCGGATCTCGTCCGTGACGGCGAGCAGTGCCGCGAGGTGACCGGCGAGCTGGATGTCCAGCTCCTCCTCGCGCGACCGGTGGGGGAAGTCGGAGGAGGGGGCGCCGGCCATCGTGTGGACCGACTTCGAGCGGATCGGTTCGTACATGGGATGGCCTCCTGTGCCTGACAGGAAGCCATCCTAGCTTGGATTTCGTCTAAAGTTGAGCTGGTTCGCATACTGGGACGCGACGCGCACACAGGGTGAGCGCCGGGTGCGTCCCGGCGGGCGTCACGGCTGGCCGTAGCCGTCCAGGAACGTGCCGATCCGGGTCACCGCGTCCGTCAGATCCGCGACCGTCGGCAGGGTGACCACCCGGAAGTGGTCCGGCTCGGGCCAGTTGAAGCCCGTCCCCTGGACGACCATGATCTTCTCGGCCCGCAGCAGGTCGAGCACCATCTGCCGGTCGTCCTTGACCTTGAAGACCTTCGGGTCGAGGCGCGGGAACAGATACAGCGCGCCCTTCGGCTTCACACACGTCACACCCGGGATCTGCGTCAGCAGCTCGTGCGCGACGTCCCGCTGCTCCTTCAGGCGCCCGCCCGGCAGGACCAGGTCGTTGATCGTCTGGCGTCCGCTGAGCGCCGCCACCACTCCGTGCTGCCCCGGCATGTTCGCGCACAGCCGCATGTTCGCGAGGATCGTCAGGCCCTCTATGTAGGAGGAGGCGTGCGCGCGCGGCCCCGAGACCGACATCCAGCCGACGCGGTAGCCCGCCACCCGGTACGCCTTCGACATGCCGTTGAAGGTGAGGGTGAGCAGATCGGGGGCGATCTTGGCGGTCGCGGTGTGCGTGGCGCCGTCGTACAGGATCTTGTCGTAGATCTCGTCGGAGCAGACCAGCAGGTTGTGCCGCCGCGCGATGTCCGTCAGCCCCCGGAGCATCGCGTCGTCGTAGACCGCGCCCGTCGGGTTGTTCGGGTTGATGATGACGATCGCCTTGGTGCGGTCGGTGATCTTCCGCTCCACGTCCGCGAGGTCGGGCATCCAGTCGGACTGCTCGTCACAGCGGTAGTGCACGGCCGTGCCGCCGGACAGCGAGACCGCCGCGGTCCACAGCGGGTAGTCCGGGGCCGGTACGAGCACCTCGTCGCCGTCGTCCAGCAGCGCCTGCATCGCCATCACGATGAGCTCGGAGACGCCGTTGCCGATGAAGACGTGATCCACGTCCGTCTCGATGCCGAGGGTCTGGTTGTGCATCACGACCGCGCGGCGGGCGGCCAGCAGGCCCTTGGCGTCGCCGTAACCGTGCGCCGAGGAGACGTTGCGGAGGATGTCCTCGAGGATCTCCGGTGGGCACTCGAACCCGAAGGCGGCCGGGTTGCCCGTGTTGAGCTTGAGGATGCGGTGACCGGCCGCTTCGAGCCGCATCGCCTCCTCAAGAACCGGACCCCGGATCTCGTAGCAGACGTTGGCGAGCTTCGTGGACTGGATCACCTGCATATCCGTGAGCTTACGGCCGCCCACCGCGCGCCGGGGCGTGTTTTCCACCACCTTGCTTTCGGGCAGGGTGCCCGGCCCTTCAGGGCCGGGGTGAATGTCTGCTCCTGCGGAGCGGGGGAAGCCGAATCGCCGCCAGGGCGGTTCGGTGTCTCGAGAGGGGCGGTGGTGAGGCCGGTCTCGAGCAGGTGCAACAACCCGTAGTGGACGGTGGCCGGGCGTGTCGGCGGCCGGGGTGATCACTCGCACGGGCGCGCACGCCCGGTACGTCTGGAACCTTGCTGTCGAGCAGCACGCGCACTGGTACAAAGGCCGCGGGGCGGCGCCCGGCTTCGCCGAGCAGTGCCGTCAGCTCACCGAGGCCCGGCGTGACAACGCATGGCTGGCCGCGGGCAATGCCGATGTGCAGCAGCAGGCACTGAAGGACTTCGCCAAAGCCAAGAACGCCATGTTCGCCTCCGGTTTTGGTGAGCCGACCTGGCGCAGGAAGCACGTGCACGAGGGTTTCCGCGTGATCGGCACGGACCGTATCGGGGAGTTCGAGGCGGATGGTTCACCGAAGCTGAACGCCAGGGGCAGGCAGGTCATGGCCGCTCGGTGGTGATGCAGAAGCTCAGTCGGCGGTGGGCGCGGGTGAAGGTGCCCGGCTGCGGCTGGGTCCGCTTCCGGCTCAGCCGCAACGGCAAGGGCTCTGAACTGCCGAAGGCGAAGACGTTCCGTGTCACCTGCCGCAACGGCCGGTGGCACATCGCGTTCGCCGTCGTCCCCGCACCCGTCGAGGCGCCCGGCACGGGCGAGATCATCGGCATCGACCGGGGCGTGGCAATCACGGCCGCCCTCTCCGGCGGGCGGAAGTTGAACTGCCCGCAGCTCACCGTGAAGGAACGCGCGCAGGTCCGTAAACACCAGCGACGTGCCGCACGCGCTCCGAAGGGCAGTGAGCGCAAGGCCGCCGAGTACGCCAAGGTGGCCAGGCTCAGGGCGTGTGAAGCCGACCGGCGCAAGGACTGGTGCGAGAAGACCTCGACGATGCTGGCCCGCA
The DNA here is from genome assembly GCF_036226925.1 of Streptomyces sp. NBC_00659. NCBI lineage: Bacteria > Bacillati > Actinomycetota > Actinomycetes > Kitasatosporales > Streptomycetaceae > Streptomyces > Streptomyces sp. NBC_00659. The sequence goes on from NZ_CP109031.1 coordinate 6,057,971, forward strand.
GCTACGGCCTGGTGCGGTTCGAGAAGCTGAACATCAAGAACATGACCCGCTCGGCCAGGGGAACCACCGAGCAGCCCGGCAGGCAGGTCAGGCAGAAGGCCGGGCTGAACCGGGCGATCCTGGCCCAGGGCTGGGGCCTGCTCCGCCGGCGCACCGAACACAAGGCCCCGGGCCGGGTCGAGGACGTCCCCGCCCCCTACACCAGTCTGCGCTGCAGTGCCTGCGGTTGGATCGACAAGAACTCGCGCAAGAGCCAAGCCGAGTTCGTCTGCTCCTGCTGCGGCTTCACCTGCAACGCCGACACCAACGCAGCAGTCAATGTCGCGGCAGGACAGGGCGGGATCCCCCGCCCCCGGCGAACAGCCGGTGCCGGAGGGGTGACAACGGCCACCGGCCGTTCGAGCACCCGTGAACCCCAACCCATACGGGTCGGAATCCCCCTCTTTCAAGAGGGGGAGGATGTCAAGTGAGACGTGTCGGTTCCGGCGATTTCGCCCTCCGGCTACACCGAACGCCCTGCTGGTCCCTACAATGCGCGATCATGTCCTGGCAGTCCGGAGATCCCGAAGCCCGGCCGACGGTGTACCTCCCGCAGAGCGACGGGGCGACACCTTTGGCCTACGAGACGTACGCCGATCCCGCCGAGGCCCACGGCTGGCGGAAGGCCTACACGGACGGCGACGACACCAGCGTCCTGCCCGTCGTGCCCGGCGATTCGACGGGGCCGCAGGAGCGGCGGTCGCGCCGCAGGCAGCCCCGCCGCAGCAAGCTGGCCCGGCGGCTGGCCGTGGCCGGAGGCGCGGCGGGCGTCGTCGCGCTCGGCATCGCCGTCTCCGGGGTGTTCGACTCCGGGGCGGCCGGGGGAGCGGGTGGTACGCCCCAGGGCACGTCCCAGCCGGTGCACCTCCCCACCGGACCCGCCCAGGCGGACGACGACTCCACCGCGGCCGCCTCCGCGCAGCCCCTTCAGGCCCCACCGGCGACCACGTCGGCGGCCACCCCTTCTCCGGGTACGAGCGCCTCCACGCCCGGGAACGCTTCCACGCCCCCCGCGTCCGGCGCCCCCACGGCCTCTGCCACCACCAGCCCTTCGGCCGCCCCGACCGCGTCCGCGACGAGCACCCCGGGCAGGCGCGGACACGGCCACGGGCACGGCGGTTGGTCCGAGTAGAGGGCCGTCGTCCGGACCGGGCCCAACGTCCGGACCGGTCCCGATAGGTCGCCACGCCACGAGCGGCACCCTCCTCTCCCGCTGCGCCCAGGAGGCGTACGAGTCGTCCGGCTCCTGGCACCGCAGCAGGCGACGGCCGGAAAGCGGCTCCCGGGTGCCGCCGGTGATGTCCGGAAACGGCTCCCGGTGTCGCGGGCGACATCCGGAGACGGCTCCCGGTACCAGCACCGACGGTCCCAAACGGCTCCCCGCACCACGGGCGGCATCCGGAAAACCGTTCCCGGCACCGCCACCGACGGCCGGAGATCGGCTCCCGATATCTCGGGCAACGGCCGGAAACGGCTCCTTGTTCACTTTTCCCTCTCCCCTCACAATGCGCATGACAACAGATGGCCGGAAGACCTCCGGCCAACGGAAGGCGGCCGGATGACCTTCGGTCGCCCCAAGTCGCAAGAGGGGACCCCCACATGAGAAAGCCTCTCGTCGCCGTACTGTTCGCCCTGGTGCTGTCCGGGGCGGGCGCGGCACCCGCGGGCGCGGCACCCGCTCCCCACGCCGCACCCGCGTCCCACTCGGCTCCCGCGCGCGTGTCGGCCCCCGCCGCCACGGCCGGCGCCGAGGCGGCGCCCACCCTCCAGGCCGTCAGCCTGGCCGGGACCGTCGCGCTCAGCAACTGCTCCGGCTCCGTCATCCGCTTCCCCAACTCGGCGGACAGCGCCCCGGCGCTCGTGCTCTCCAACGGCCACTGCCTGGAGACCGGTTTCCCGGACCCCGGTGAGGTGATCGTCGGCCAGTCGTCCAGCCGCACCTTCAGCCTGCTCAACTCGGCGGGCACCAAGGTCGCGACCCTGCGCGCGAGCAAGGTCGCGTACTCGACCATGACCGACACGGACGTCACGATCTATCAGCTCACCAGCACGTACACGACCATCAAGAACTCGTACGGCATCAGCGCGTTGACCGTGCAGGACACGCACCCGGTCGCCGGCACCGCCATCACCGTGGCCTCCGGCTACTGGAAGCGGCTCTACAACTGCAGCATCGACGGGTTCGCGTACCGCCTCAAGGAGGGTGACTGGACCTGGAAGGACTCGGTCCGCTACACCTCCGCCTGCAACACCATCGGCGGCACCTCGGGCTCACCGGTCGTCGACCAGTCCACCGGCAAGGTCGTCGCCGTCAACAACACCGGCAACGAGGACGGTGAGACCTGCACGGTGAACAACCCGTGCGAGGTCGACGCGAGCGGCAACGTCACCGTCCGTGAAGGCATCAACTACGCCGAGGAGACCTACCAGATCCCGGCCTGCTTCACGACCGGCAACCAGCTGAACCTGAGCGCGAGCGGCTGCGTCCTGCCCAAGCCGTAGGACCGCGGGAGGGCGAGCGGTCACGCCGTTCGGCGGACCGCCCGTCCCGCCAGCACGCCGGTCCGGCGTCCGTCCTCGATGACGAAACGGCCGTCGATCAGGACGTGCGGGATGCCGGTCGGCAGTGTGCGCGGGGCCGCGAAGGTCGAGCCCGCCGCGACCGTCGCCGGGTCGAAGAGGACCAGGTCGGCGCGGTACCCCTCGCGGACCAGGCCGCGGTCGGGCAGCCGCAGCCGGGCGGCGGGCCTGCCGGTGAGACGAGCGACGCACTCCTCCAGTGTCAGGACGCCCAACTCCCGTACGTACCGGCCGAGATAGTGCGGGAAGGTGCCGTAGGCGCGCGGGTGCGGTTTGGCGCCGTGCAGGATGCCGTCCGAGCCGCCGGTGTGCACACGGTGCCGCATGATCGTCCGGACGTTCTCCTCGTGGCCGACGTGCTGGAGGATCGTGGGGCCGAGCCGGTCCTCGACCAGCAGCCGCCGGGCGGTGGTCCAGGGTTCCTCGCCGCGCAGGTCGGCGGACTCCTGGACGGTCCGGCCGACGTACGACCCGAGGGCGGGGTCGCTCACACCGGAGATCTCGATCGTCTCCCACGCGATGGGGACGCCGTGGCAGCCGTCCGAGCCCACGGCCTCCAGATGGTGGCGGACCCGTTCGGCGGTGGCGTCGTCCCGCAGCCGGGTGAGCACCGCCTCCGGGCCGCCCACGCCCGCCCAGCTCGGCAGCATCGCCGCCAGGGTGGTGCACCCCGGGGTGTACGGATAGGTGTCGAGGGTGATGTCGGCGCCCTGTGCCAGCGCCTTGTCCAGCAGGGCGAGGAGCTCCGGCGCCCTCCCCTCGTTCACTCCGAAGTTCATGGTGGCGTGGGCGAGATGGAGCGGGCAGCCCGCCTCACGGGTGAGGGCCACCATCTCCGCGTACGCCTCCAGGGCGCCCGCCCCGTACGAGCGGTGGTGCGGACAGTAGTAGCCGCCGTACTCGGCCACCACCCGGCACAGGGAGGTGAGTTCGGCGTCCCCGGCGTACATCCCGGGGGTGTACGTCAGTCCCGAGGACATGCCGACCGCGCCCTCCCGCAGCCCGTCCGCGACCAACTGCCGCATCCGGTCCAGCTCCCGGGGGGTCGCCTCGCGGTCCTCCCAGCCGACGGCGAGCATGCGGACGGTTCCCTGGGGGACGAGGTAGGCGGCGTTGACCGCGATGCCCTCGCCGTCGAAGCCGTGGTCGAGCCGGTCCAGGTACTCGCCGACGGAACGCCAGGTGAAGTCGATGTCGTCTCCGTCGCCGTTCCAGCCGGTGATCGTCCGGCGGACCTCGGCGAGCGTGCGGTCGTCGACCGGCGCGTACGACAGGCCGTCCTGGCCGATGACTTCGAGGGTCACGCCCTGGGCGGCCTTCGCGCTGTGGTCCGGGTCCCGCAGCAGCGCGAGATCGCTGTGCGCGTGCATGTCGATGAAGCCGGGGGCCAGGACCAGACCCTCGGCGTCCAGTTCCCGTGTGCCGCGCGGCCGTTGGCAGCCGGCCGCCGCGGCCTCCTGGACGATCGCGACGATCCGGCCGCCCTTGACGGCCACGTCCGCGCGATACGTCGGCGCGCCGCTGCCGTCGGCGACGTCCACGTCCTGGATGACCAGGTCGGCGTGGTCCATGGGACATCTCCCGTCTCGGAACGATGAACGATGTACGGATCTCCGGCTGAACCCGGGGACGGCTGAACCCGGGGATGGCCGGAAGAGGGATCGCTAGAAGAACGTACGGATGTAGTCGACGACCGTGCCGTCCGACTCGACCAGGGGGATCAGCTGCCACTTGTCGAAGGACGTGCACGGATGGGACAGGCCCATGCCGACCCAGTCGCCGACCTCCAGGTCCGCCTCGGGGGCCGTGCGCAGCCAGGCGTGCTGGTCGGAGAGCCCGCTCACCTCGATGCCGGCCGCCGGGCGCTCGGTGCCGCCCCGGCGCACGACCTGGGCGAAGGGCAGATCGAGATCGTGGGCCGCGTCGCGCTTGCCGGCGTTGGTGAAGGCCTGCTCGGGGGAGGGCCGTGAGACGACCTGCGACCAGAGGCGGAACGCCGGGTGCAGGGCGCCCTCCCGCGGGACACGGGTGAAGGGGGTGATCCTGCGGTAGTGGCCGTCGTCGTGCGAGACGTACGCGCCCGAGCGCAGCAGCTTCAGGACGGGCAGCGAGAGTCCGGGGATCTCGGCGAACACGTCGGCGACCGCGTCGAACCAGGCGCTGCCGCCCGCGCTGACGACGATCGTGTCGACGTCCTTGAAGCGCCCGGCGGCGTCGAAGGCCGCCGCGAGCGCGGTCAGCCGCCGCAGCCAGGCGTGCACCCGCTCGGGGTTCGCGTCCGGTACCTCGCCCTCGTACCCGGCGACGCCGGCCAGCCGCAGCGTCCCGGTCGCCGCGACGGCGTCGGCGACGGCCGCGCAGTCCTCCTCCGTCCGCGCGCCGGTACGGGCGCCCGCGCCCGCGGCGAGTTCGACGACGACGTCCACCGGGCGGGCGCTCCCGCGCAGCGCGGCGTCCATCAGCTCCACCCCGCGCACCGAGTCGACGTAACAGACGAACCGGAAGTCCGGGTCCTCGGCCAGTTCGGCGGCGATCCAGCGGAGGGCGGCCGGGTCGACGAGTTCGTTCGCGAGGAAGATCCGGTCGATGCCGAACTCCCGGGCCACCCGCACCTGGTGGGGGACGGCGAGGGTGATGCCCCAGGCGCCGTGCTCGATCTGCCGCCAGAAGAGCTGGGGCGCCATGGAGGTCTTGCCGTGCGGGGCGAAGGCGAGGCCGTGCCGGGTCGCGTACGTCTCCATGAGTTCGAGGTTGTGGGTCAGGCGCTCGGCGGAGAGGGCGAGGACGGGGGTGGTGAAACCGTCCGTGAAGAGGTTGCGGCGCTGGGCGGCCAGCTCGCCGACGCTCAGCCCGCCGGCGTCCGGCGGCAGGCCCTTGAAACGGTGGTCGACGCGCTCCGCCGCGAGAGCGGCCAGCGGTGCGGCGGCGGTGTCGGCGCTCATGGGGCCTCCTCGGCCTGATCTGTTCGTTGCATCATGTGCAACGCTCATTGCGTATGTCGTTTCCTGCTGTCTAACATCCCAGCCGACGCACGGTCAACGGTGCCGTCCGCCGATGTCGACCGCCAGAGCGAGGAGCCCCGACCGCCGTGAGCAGCAACGGACCCGCGGACGCCGCGACCCCCGACACCGGCACCGAGACGGACGCCGACGCCGCCACCGGTGTCGGCGTCGGTGTCGGCACGGGTGGCGTGGACGTGGTGGCGCTCGGCGAGTCCATGGTCACCTTCCTGCCCACCAGCCCCGGACGGCTCGCCGACGTGCCGTCGTTCGAGCGGGGCATCGGCGGCGCCGAGTCGAACGTGGCCTGCGTGCTCGCCCGCTCCGGTCACTCCGTCCGCTGGGTCGGCAGGGTCGGCGCCGACGGGTTCGGCGACCACCTGGTGGAGACGATCGCCGCGTACGGCGTCGACACCTCCGCCGTACGCCGGGACCCCGACCGCCCGACCGGCGTCTACTTCCGCACCGCGGGCGACCGGGCGACCGACGCCCACGAAGTCGCCTACTACCGAGCCGGGTCCGCCGCCTCCGCCATGACGGCGCGGAACACGGACCTGGCCGCCGCCCGCTCGGGCCGCGTGCTCCACCTGTCCGGCATCACCGCCGCGCTCTCCGACGGCTGTCTGGCCCTGATGCGCGAGCTGACCGCCCCCCGCCCCGGCCGCCCCCTCGTCTCCTTCGACGTCAACCACCGCCCGGGCCTGTGGCGCGACCACCCCGAGGGACCGCGCGTCCTGCTCGACCTCGCGCGCCGCGCCGACCTCGTCTTCGTCGGCGACGACGAGGCCCGCGACGCCTGGGGACTGCGCGGAGCGCACGCGATCCGCGAGGCGCTGCCCGAACCCGACGTCCTGGTCGTCAAGGACGGCAAGGCCGGTGCCGTCGTCTTCGACAGGACCACGGCCGGGGGCACCGGCGGGACGGAGCCGGCCGAGAACGCCGTCCGTGCCGAAGGGAGAACCGCCGGGGGCGGCCGCGAGTGCGGCGAGGACGCGGCCGGTGCCGCCGTCTTCGTCCCCGCCCTGCGGGTCGACGTCGTCGCGGCCGTCGGCGCCGGTGACGCCTTCGCCGCAGGGTTCCTCTCCGCCACCCTGCGCGGCCTTCCCGCCCGCGACCGCCTGCGGCACGGCCATCTGACGGCCGCCGCCGCCCTCACCGTCCCCGGCGACCTCGCCGAACCGCCCGCCCGGGGGCTCGCCGACCGGCTGGCCGCTCTCGACGACGGTGCCTGGGAGACACTTCGTCTCGGCCCCGGCTGGACCGCAGCCGACGCACGGGCCGCGGAGGAGGTACGTACGCCATGAGCCAGACCGTCGACCGAGCGCTGAGCATCCTGCCGCTGCTCGCCGAGGGCCCCGCCGACCTCGGCCAGGTCGCCGACCGCCTCGGCGTCCACAAGTCCACGGCCCTGCGGCTGCTGCGCACCCTGCACGAACACGGCCTGGTCTACCGCCAGTCCGACCAGCGCTACCGGCTCGGCGCCCGGCTGTTCGCCCTCGCCCAGGAGGCCGTCGAGAACCTCGACGTCCGCGAGATCGCCCACCCCCACCTCGTCCGCCTCAACGAGAGCTGCGGACACACCGTCCACCTCGCCGTGTACGAGGAGGGCGAGGTGCTCTACATCGACAAGGTGGAGAGCCGCTACCCGGTGCGCATGTACTCGCGGATAGGGAAACCCGTCGCCATCACCGTCGCCGCGGTCGCCAAGCTCCTCCTCGCGGACCTGCCCGAGACCGAGCGCCGCGCCGTCGCCGACCGGCTCGACTACCCCCTGTACACGGCCCGTTCGACGCCCAACGCGCCTGCCTTCCTGAAGGAACTGGCGGCGGTGCGCGAACAGGGCTGGGCCACCGACCTCGGCGGCCACGAGGAATCCATCAACTGTGTCGCCGCCCCCGTCCGCGGCGCCGACGGACGCGTCGCCGCCGCCATGTCCCTCTCCGCGCCCAACGTCGTCGTCACCGCCGAGGAACTCCTCGCCCTGCTCCCGCTGGTGCGCCGTACGGCTGACGCCATCAGCCACGACTACTCCGGCAAAGCCCCCACGAAGGATGATTCGAAGGAATGAGCACCGCATGACCGACAAGACCGCCCTCACCCCCGCGACCCACACCACCCCGCCCGCCAAGTTCTCGCACGGCGTGCGGAAGGGGAACATCCTCCAGGTCGCCGGGCAGGTCGGCTTCCTGCCCGCCGAGGAGGGCAGGCCCCCCACACCCGCCGGTCCGACGCTGCGCGAGCAGACCCTCCAGACGCTCGCCAACGTCAAGGCCATCCTCGAAGAGGGCGGCTCCGGCTGGGACGACGCGATGATGATCCGCGTCTATCTCACGGACACCGGCCACTTCGCCGAGATGAACGAGATCTACAACCAGTACTTCGAGGAGCAGGGCCTCACCGCGCCCCCCGCCGCCCGCACGACGGTCTACGTCGGTCTGCCGGCCGGACTGCTCGTCGAGATCGACGTGCTCGCCGTTCTCGGCTGACGTCTCCCGTGCGGGCCCCTGCCCGCACACCGCTTCTCCGGGCCCGCGCCCGCGCGACTCCCGCGTAACCCCCGTAACCCGCGTAACCCGCGCAACTTCCGCACCACGTACGACGTCACGGTGCGGCACCCGGCCACCCCGGGGTGCCGCACCGCGATCCGCCCTGCCCGAAAGCCCCACGGACTGACGAAAAAGAGGCTCCCCGACATGTCGTCGTACCCGCTCGCAGCGACAGCCCCGACCCCGGAGACACCACCGCACACCGGTGGTCTCCTGCTCCTTCTCGACGGAACGGCCGGACTGCTCACGGTCGCCGCCCTCGGTATCGTGCTCCTCCTCTTCCTGATCATCAAGGTCAGGCTCCAGCCGTTCGTCGCCCTGCTCGCGGTCTCCATAGCCGTCGGCCTCGCGGCCGGACTCTCGGTCACCGAGCTGTTCGGCACGGTCCAGCGGTCGACCGCCGTGTCCGTCATCGAGACGGGCATGGGCGGCATCCTCGGCCATGTCGCGATCATCATCGGGCTCGGCACGATGCTCGGGGCGATCCTCGAAGTCAGCGGCGGCGCCGAGGTGCTGGCCTCCCGGCTGCTCGGCCTCTTCGGAGAGAAGCGGGCTCCGCTCGCCATGGGTCTGACCGGCCTGATCTTCGGCATCCCGGTCTTCTTCGACGTCGGCATCTTCGTCCTCGCGCCGATCGTCTACGCCGCCGCCAAGCGGTCCGGCAAGTCGATCCTGCTCTACTGCCTGCCGCTGCTCGCCGGCCTGTCGATGACCCACGCCTTCCTGCCGCCGCACCCCGGCCCGGTCGCCGCCGCCGGACTGCTGCACGTCCAGCTCGGCTGGGTCATCCTCATGGGCATCGTCTGCGGCATCCCCGCGGTGCTGGCCGCCTGGGTCTACTCCGCCTGGATCGGCAAGCGCATCTTCGTCCCCGTACCGCAGGACATGGTCGAGGCGGCGGCCGAGGCCAAGCGGGCCGTCGCGGCCGAACAGCGGGGCGCGGGTGTCTCCTTGCCGGGCGAGGACGGGAGCCCGGGGGACGGAGCCGGGCCGCGGGAGAAGCCGGTGCCGCTCGGCACGGTCCTCGGCATCATCGGCACACCGCTGGTGCTGATCCTCGCGGCGACCTTCTCCTCGATCGCCCTCGACCCCTCCACCCCGCGCTCGGTCATCGAGTTCTTCGGCAGCCCGTTCGTCGCCCTCACGATCGCCCTGCTCCTCGCCTACTACCTGCTCGGCATCCGGCGCGGCTGGTCCCGCAAGTCCCTGGAGACGGTGTCGACCTCGTCCCTGAAGCCGGTCGGCAACATCCTGCTCGTGGTCGGCGCGGGCGGCATCTTCGGCGCCGTGCTGAAGGCCAGCGGGGTCGCCCAGGCCCTGTCGGACACCTTCAACGACGTCGGCCTCCCGGTGATCTTCCTGGCCTATCTGATCTCCCTGGTCCTGCGGGTCGCCCAGGGCTCGGCGACGGTCGCGATCGTCACCACGGCCGGCATCGTCGCGCCCCTGCTCACCGAGGGGCACCACTCCCAGGCCTTCGTCGCCCTGGTCATCATGGCGATCTCGGCGGGTTCGATCTTCGCCTCGCACGTCAACGACGGCGGTTTCTGGATGGTGGCCAAGTACTTCGGCATCAGCGAGCGCGACACCCTCAGGACCTGGACCGTCCTGGAATCGGTGCTGTCCGTCGCCGGGTTCGCCGTGGCCGCCGTGGTCAGCCTCTTCGTCTAGGACCTGTCCGGCCCGGGCCGGGGCCGGCGCCGCCGGCCTGTCCGTACGTCCGAGATGCCTCTCTTCGTGTAACAGAGGCATCGCCAATTCGGGGCTGGCTGTGCCCCGCACAGGATCTTCGACCATACTTCCGGCTGTGGAGCAGCGCATAGGTTCGAAGAGCCAGCCCCTGGACGCAGCCGCGGTGAACCCGGCCTACATCCCCGGGCTTACGTCACCCGTGCCGGCGGAGCCGAAGGACGCGGTCGTGGAGACCGAGGAGGCCGTCGCCGAGGAGACGGTCTCCGACGAGACGGTCTCCGAGGACGCGGCGTCCGACGAGGCGCCCGCCGCCGAGACCCCGAAGGAGTCCGCGTCCGAGGAGGAGGCCGCCTCCGAGGCCGACCCGGAATCCGGGGCCGTCCCCGACGGTCCCGTCTTCGAGGCCTCCGACCGGCGCGCCTCGATCAGAGCCGACCACAGCGGTGTCCGGCTGCGCCTGGACGACCAGGAGGCGGAGTTCCGCTGGGACGAGATCGGCGCCGTCGAGACGGAGTCGCCGCGCTTCGGCAGGCGGTTCACCATCACGGTGCACACGCCGGAGCGCCGCTGGTATCCGATCGAGATAGAGGCGAACGCCCGGGCACGCTTCAAGGAGTGGGAGGAGCAGCTCGACGCCGTCCTGGACGCCTACTTCGAGGACGGCGAGCCCGAGACCGAGCCCGAGCCCGAGACGGCGGCTGAGGTCGAGGCCGAGGCTGAGGTCGAGACGGCGGTCGAGGCTGAGGTCGAGGTCGAGGCCGAGGTGACGGCTGAGGCCGGCAGCCGGGTCGAGGACGACAAGGCCAAGGCCAAGGGCGAGAAGCCGTAAGCGGTACGGGGATCCGCACGCCGGTCAGGAAGGGCGCGCGGATCCCCGTTCACCGGCCGCCTCGGCCGGAGCCGGGCCCTAGGAGCAGTACTGGGCCGCCTTGCCGATGGACCGGTACATGCAGTCCGCGTTCTCCAGGAGTTGGAGCACCGCGTCCCGGTTGCGGGACGTCTCCCGCTCGATGACCTCGTCGGGCGGGTAGAAGCCGCCGCCGGAGCTGGACGTCGGATACATCTCGAAGGTGTAGTCGAAGATCTTCTGGGTGCCCCAGAGATAGTCGTCGATCGAGCCGTCCGTGATGTACAGATCACTGGCCTGCTCGGCCGTGTACCCGTTGCTGGCGGCCATCTTCTGGCCGATGGCCTTGAACGCGGCGGCGTCGTCCGCCGTCATTCCGGTGGCCGTGTCGGCGGTGGTGTACCCGAACGGCCACAGCACCAGCTCGCTGTAGGTGTGGAAGTCGATTCCGGCGGTGATCTGCTGCTTGCCGCCGACGACCCGGCCCCGTACGAAGTCGGCCACCACCTTCACCTCGGGCGCCGACTCGGCCGAGGTGCCGCGGTAGGTCTCGGAGGACGTGGACCCCGAAGAGCCGCCGCAGCAGCCCCACTTGTAGTTCCAGTTGCGGTTCAGGTCCGTACCGACGTACGAGGAACCGGAGTTGGGCTGGCGGTTCTTGCGCCACGAGCGGTAGGAGCCGCTCGCGATGTCGTACTCGCCGCCGTCCGGGTTGAGGTCGGGGACGATCCAGATCTCGCGGTTGTTCACCATGCTGGTGACGCGGGAGTCGCTGCCGTAGCCGGCCCCGAGTTCGCGCAGCAGATACAGCGCCATCTCCACCGTGAGGTGCTCGCGGGCGTGCTGGTGGAAGGTGAGCAGGACCTCGGGCTCGCTCTCGTCGGTCGCCACGTTGTCGCTGACCTTGATGGCGACGATGTCCCGGCCCTGGTACGACTTGCCGATCACCTTCTTGCTCATGATGCTCGGGTAGGCGGCGAGCCGCTGGTCGATCTCCGTGTTCATCTCGGCGTAGTTGTGGTACTTCGAGTCCGCCGTCGGGAAGTCGAAGAGCCGTACGTCGCCGGCGGCGGTGGAGCGGTCGGGCGCCGAGCCCAGCGGAGTGACGTCGTATCCCTGCCGGCGCAGCGTGGCGATCTGGTCCGCGCGGCCGGAGACGACGACGGTCTCCTCGTCGGCCTCGTCCACGGTGACGCCCGACCGCTGGATCTGGGTCCGGGACGCGGACGTCGAGCTCGTGTGGATCTCGTACTGCCTGACGTCGTCGGACGAGGGTGCGAGGACCCTGGCCCCGCTCGCCGTGGCGTCGGTGGCGGCGGCGGTCAGGGGAGCCGCGAGAGCGAGGGCCGCGAGGACGGCGAGCGCGGCGCCGCGTCGGCGGCCTCTGCCCTTCCCGTCGGCGCTGCCACTGCCACGTGGGCGAATTCGCATGAAGTCTCCTTGTTTCTCCGGAAATTCCGGGATCTCCGGAATTGTGGGGGAGCGGAGCCGGGGGGTGGCTCAAGGTGACGCGCATGGTGCGGGTGTGGCGCTCATGGTGGGGGTTGTGGCATGAGCAGGTCAAGAGACGACAAAGGGTCGTCGGCGGGAACCGGCCGCGCGGAACGGCGCCGGCCCCGTTCGCCGCGGCTGCGGCGAACGGGGCCGGATGGGCACCGCCGGGGGAAGGGTGACGCGGCGGTCCGGAACTACAGTGCGTGCACGTGCGGGCCGACCGCGTTCGACCAGGCGTTGCCCGCCGAGGCGTCCCAGTTGGTCGACCAGGTCATCGCGCCGCGCAGGCCCGGGTAGGCCTTGGAGGGCTTGAACGAACCGCAGTTGGTGAGCTTGGTCAGGCAGTCGAGGGCGTTGTTCACGATGGCCGGGGAGACGTAGCCGCTGCCCGCGCCGCTGGTGGAGGCGGGGAGGCCGAGGCCGACCTGGGACGCGTCGAGACCGCCCTGGAGCTGGATGCAGGCGAGCGCCGTCAGGAAGTCGACCGAGCCCTGCGAGTAGACCTTGCCGTCACAGCCGAGCATCGAACCGCTGTTGTAGTACTGCATGTTGACGACGGTGAGGATGTCCTTGATGTTCAGCGCGGTCTGGAAGTAGGAGTTCGACGTGGACTGCATGTCGATGGTCTGCGGGGCCATGGTGATGACCAGGGACGAGCCGGCCTTCGTGGACAGCGAGCGCAGCGCCTGGGACATGTAGGTCGCGTTGAGGCCGTTCTCCAGGTCGATGTCCACGCCGTCGAAGCCGTACGTCTGCATCAGGGAGTAGACGGAGTTGGCGAAGTTCGTGGCCGAGGCGGAGTCGCTCACCGAGATGGTGCCGTTCTGGCCGCCGATGGAGATGATGACCTTCTTGCCCGCGACCTGCTTGGCCTTGATGTCGGCCTTGAACTGGTCGACGGTGTAGCCGCCGAGCCCGGCCGAGTCGAGCGTGAAGCTCACGGCGCCCGGCGTGCTCGTGGCGTCGGCGAACGCGACGGCGATGATGTCGTACTGCGACTGCACGGCGGAGAGCTTCTGCACGGTCGCGCCGTTGTTGAAGTTCTGCCAGTAGCCCGTCACGGCGTGCGCGGGCACGGTGCCGCCGCCCCCGCCACCGCCGGACGCGGCCGTCGTCCCGGTGACGGCCGACGACTTGGCCGACTCACCGGCCGCGTTGGTCGCGCTGACCTGGAACGAGTACGACGTGGAGGCCGTGAGCCCCGAGACGGTCGCGGAGGTTCCGGTCACCGACTGGACCTTGGTGCCGCCCTGGTACACGTTGTAGCCGGTCGCGCCCGACACGGTGTTCCAGGCCAGGGAGACGGACGAGGAGGTCGTGCCGGGCACGGCGAGGCCCGCGGGGGTCGCCGGGACCGTCGGGGCCGGGTCGCCGCCACCGCCGCCGTCGGGTCCGAACACCGAGAAGTCGTCGGCGAAGTAGGCGGGCTGTCCGTACCAGCCGTGCGACCAGACCGTCACCGAGGTCGTCGAGGCGCCGGTGGTGAAGGTGTTCGTGAGCTGCGTCCAGGTGGTGTTGGGCGTCCAGGTCGACACGTCCGTCGTCCCCGTGCCGCTCACCCCGAGGTAGGTGTACGACCCCTGGACCCAGGCGCTCAGCGCGTACGTCGAGTTGGGCTTCACGGCGACGGGCTGGGAACACTGGGCGTAGTCCTGCCCCGCGGGCGTGGCCTTCAGGGCGGCCGAGCCGCCGTGCACCGGTGAGGAGACGGTCGCGCCGCTGCCCGCCGAACAGGTCCAGTTGCTCAGGCCGGACTCGAAGCCGCCGTTCTTGATGTTGTTGATGTCGGCGGCCTGGGCCTGGCCGGCCAGGCCGGTGAGGGAGAGGACGGACGCCGTGACGACGGCGGCGAGGGCTCCCGCCCATCTCCGTCCGGGCATACGGGTGACGCGGTCCACTGGGTCCTCCAGGGGAGAGGTGGGGGAGGGGAGGGGGAACGGAACGGTGGCCACCGCCGGTGGATACAAGTTGGTCCAGACCAATCTGGTTGTCAAGTCCCACGGCGTTCCCAACACCCTTATGGGAGGCCCCAGTTGTTTTGAGACGGCTTACTCTCCGTTGATCACGCTCGCACCTTCGGTGAGATGATCTCGGAGATTCGGTGTTGAGCGGGCCATGCCGTGGATATGGTGCTGATGCAAGAGGGCGTCACCGTGGCGATCCGTGGCCGTCGAAGGAACGGACCGCGACGCTCTTTGGCGACAAAGGGGCGATCTGAGGCGGTGGTTGACCACCCCGCCGCAGCGAACGGGGTGTGTGCAGCGTGCCGACCGCGATAGCCGTCACCAGTCCCGATCTGGTGCTCCCGCCGCACGACCGGCAGACCCCGCCGGCGGCCGTCCAGCCGCTCGGCACCCTGGAGGACTCCCTCACCGGGATGCACACGCTCATCGAGCAGCACGGGTATGTCATCTCCCTCTACCCGGTTGGCACCGAGACCGCCGTCACCCGGCGGCTGCACGCCGTCCGCTCCGTCCTGGAGAGCGACCGCATCGCGCTGCTCGGCATCGACCTGCCACCGCTCGGAATCGCCCTGCTCGCCCAGCAGTTACGTCAGCTGTCGGTCTGTGACTTCAGCCCCGGCGTGCTCGCCTCCGCCGCCCGGCTGCTCGCGCACTACATCTACGCCGGCGCCCTGCTCGGCTCGGTCGCCAAGCTCGACCGGGTCCCGGTCTCCCTGAAGTCGCACGCCAAGTCATGGGTGCCGGGCGCCCAGTTCGCCGTCCTCGCCAATCCGCGTGCCGAGTTGATCAGAGTCGGCCAGGAGGACCTGCCCGGCCCGGAGTTCGGGACCCGGATGCTCTCGGCCGTCGGCCAGCCGCCCTCCGACTGGGTCACCTCCACGCTCGCGCCCGCGTGGCAGGTCCAGGGTGCCGCCACCGTCCCGCTGCCCGCGGAGTCGGTCCGCTGGTGGGGGACGAACCGGCTCGTCGAATTCGCCGCCGGACTGTACGACGTCTCGGTCCTCTACCAGCTCGTCTCCTCCGTCCGGCGGGACGAGTGCCGCTGGTGCGGGCTCGAACTCATCGGTGACCGCTGCGGGTTCTGCGCGGCCCCGCTGTCACCGCCTTCCGCGCAGGAGCTTCCGGCCACCACCGTCCGGGCAGCCTCTCCGGTACGCGCCCTGCCCCGAGGCGCCACCTAGGCCTCTCGTGCACACCGGGCGCGACCGCACGCCGCACCAAGCACCACCGAACAGCGCATCAGGCACCACCGCACAGCACCTGCAGAGCCGACCGCACAGCGCATCAGGCACCACCGCACAGCACGTCAGCCACGACCGAACAGCGCACCAGGCACCACCGCCCGACCCCGCCGTCCCTGTAGATCGAGGTTGTCCTGAACATGCTGCATTGTCCCGGAGGTCAGCCCCCGGATCCCCGGCAGGAACGACAGCCCGGTCCCCTTTCCGGTACCGCCCCACGAGGTGAGATTCAGTGAACTCGCGCCAGCGCCGCGGCGTCATCCTGCTGGTCCTCTCGGTCCTGTGCGCCCTCGGCGCCTTCGCCGGAGTCCTCTCGGTGATCCGCGACGTGAACTCCAAGGTCGGCCCGGAGGTCACGGCGTACCGCCTGAAGAGCGACATCGCGCCCTACAAGGAGCTGTCGGCCGACCAGTTCGAGAAGATCTCGATGCCCGAGCGGTGGCTGTCGTCCACCGCCGTCACCGACCTCTCCCGGATCCGCGGCAAGATCGCCGTCACCCAGCTGGAGAAGGGCTCCCTGCTGCAGGCCGACATGGTCGTGGACAAGCCGCGACTGGCCGCCGGGCAGCAGGAGATCGCCATCATGATCGACGCCTCGACCGGTGTCGCGGGCAAGATCGACCCCGGCTCCCGGGTCAACATCTACGCCACCTTCAAGGCCGAGAACGACAAGGCCAGGGACCAGTCCAAGGTGATCGTCGAGAACGCCCGCGTCATCGACGTCGGCAAGCTCACCGCTCTCGAACCCGACCAGTCCAGCTCCGACCGGCGCAACAGCGCCGCCCAGGCCGTCCCGATCACCTTCGCCCTCGGCACCGCCGACGCCCAACGCGTCGCGTACGCCGAGTCGTTCGCCCAGCACGTGCGGCTCGCCCTGGTCGCCGGCGGCTCCGACACGATCGTGGCGCCCGGCGACCGTACGTACACCCTCGACGAGGACAAGTAGGAGGCCGCGCATGAGGTCCATGCCCACGGGGCGGCGTACGAGGCCGACCCCCGCGACGCGGACACGGCCGTTGCCGGGCCCCTGGTCCGGGACGCGGCGGCGGGTCCGCCGGGTGCCGTCGACCGCCGCGGCACCGGGCACCGGGGCCGGCGCACGGCACGCGAGCGAGGAGCTTCGCCGATGACCATCCGTATCGTTCCCGCCGTCGGCGACATCGACTCGGCCCGCGCGCTCACCACCCTGCTGAGCCAGCTCGCCGACACCGAACCCGCCCCGCCCGTACCCGACTCGACAGCCCTCCTCGACACCCTCGCGCGCCTCGCCGCCGAGTCCCTCGACGAGCTCCCCGAAGTCGTCCTCGTCCACGAACGCATCGGCCCGGTACCGGCGTTGGACCTGATCCGCGACCTCGTGATGCGCTTCCCGGCCGTCGGTGTCGTCCTCATCACCGCCGACACCAGCACCGGCGTCCTCACCGCCGCCATGGACTCCGGCGCCCGCGGCATCATCGGCCTGCCGCTCGGCTACGACTCCCTCGCCGAACGCGTCCAGGCCGCCGCCGCCTGGTCCGCCGGAATGCGCCGCCACCTGCACAGCGGTGCGCCCGAGCTGTACGCGGGCCCCGGCGGCACGATCGTCACGGTGACCGGAGCGAAGGGCGGCGTCGGCGCGACCGTCACCGCGGTCCAGCTCGCCCTCGCCGCGAAGGCCTCCGGCCACAACGTCGCGCTGCTCGACCTGGACCTCCAGTCCGGGGACGTGGCCTCGTACCTCGACGTGCAGTTCCGCCGGTCGGTGGCCGACCTGGCGGCCATCACCGACATCAACCCGCGCGTCCTCCAGGACGCCGTCTACACCCACGACAGCGGCGTCGCCCTCCTGCTCGCGCCCGCCGAGGGCGAACGGGGCGAGGAGGTCACCGACCGGGTGGCCCGCCAGGTCCTCGGGGCGCTCCGTTCCCGCCACGACGTGGTGATCGTCGACTGCGGCTCCCAGATGAACTCGGCCACCGCCGCGGCCGTCGAGATGGCAGACCGGGCCCTGCTCCTCGTCACCCCCGACGTCATCGCCGTACGCGCCGCCAAACGCATGGTCCGTATGTGGGACCGTCTCCAGATCCGCAAGGCGGAGGAGACCACGACGGTCGTGAACCGCTTCGCCCGCGGTACGGAGATCCAGCCGTCCCTCGTCGAACGCGTCACCGGAACCAAGGTCGCCCGCTCCGCGGTTCCCGCCGCCTTCAAGGAACTCCAGTCGGTCGTCGACGCGGGCCGGCTCCAGGACCTGGACAACCGCTCGACCGTCAAGCAGGCGCTGTGGGCACTCGCCGCCGAACTCGGTCTCGTCGTCCCCCAGGAGGGCGGGGCCGGCGGCAGGCGCCGGAAGGCGTCCGCGTCGGACCGGGGCGCGCTCTCGCTCCGCGGCCGGGGCGGCGACCGGGGAGCCGTCACCCTCGAATTCGCCGGGATGTTCCCGCTGCTCCTGGTCGTCATGACGATCCTGTGGCAGTGCGTGCTGTACGGGTACTCGTACTCGCTGGCCGGGAACGCGGCGGACGAGGCGGCCCGGGCGGCCACCGCGGCCTACGCGGTGCACGGCGACTTCCAGGGTGCCTGCGACGCGGCCGGGAGCAAGCATCTGCCGGGCTCCTGGAAGGACGCGGGGATCTCCTGCACCCCTTCCGGCCCGGTCATGCGGGCCACCGTCGACGTCGACGTCCCGCTGTTCTTCCCGGGCTTCGACGCGGGCTTCCACGTAAAGGGCAGCGCGGGCGCGGCACTGGAGGGGGACGGCGGATGAGGACGCACCTGCGGACGGCATCCGGCGGAAGGGGACGTGCCGGTACATCACATGTCCGTCGCTTACGTCCGGATCGGCCGACGCATCACATCGCACCGACGTCTGATCCAGCGGCGACGGACGGATGTACCGGCACGTCCCCGACCCACCACGCACGCGCAGCCGCCGCACCCGCACCCGCACCCACGCGCCGGCTCCGGGGCGACCGGGGTGTCTCCATCCTGGAGTTCACCGGGTTCCTGCCCATCCTGCTGCTCGTCGGGATGGCGGCCATCCAGCTCGGGCTCATCGGGTACGGCATCAATCAGGCCGGTTCCGGGGCGAGGGCCGCCGCGCGGGCCGCCTCGCAGCAGGGCGGCCCCCCGGCGGGTGAGGCCGCGGGCCGGGCGGCCGTGAGCGGCTGGCTGGACCCGAGCGTCGATCCCGT
Source organism: Streptomyces sp. NBC_00659 (assembly GCF_036226925.1). NCBI lineage: Bacteria > Bacillati > Actinomycetota > Actinomycetes > Kitasatosporales > Streptomycetaceae > Streptomyces > Streptomyces sp. NBC_00659. The sequence goes on from NZ_CP109031.1 coordinate 6,076,546, forward strand.
CTCCGGCCCCGACCTCACCACGGCCACGGTCACGGTCAGGGTCCCCGGCGTCATCCCCCTCTTCGGCCCCTACGAGGTCACCCGCCACGCCACCATGCCCACCGACGACTGACCGGGAGGAGCCGACACCATGAGCCTGCGTTCCCGTATCGCCGCCCCCGACGAGGGGGGTCCCGCCCGTGAGGACGGACACCTCGTCGCCGTCTACCGGGCCAAACTCCTCGAGGAGATCGACCTCGCCGAGATGTCCAGCCTGGCGGCGGCCGAACGCCGGGCCCGGCTCGAACGCGTCCTCGGCCACATCATCAGCCGCGAGGGCCCGGTCCTCTCCACCGCCGAACGCTCCCAGCTGATCCGCCGGGTCGTCGACGAGGCACTCGGACTCGGCGTCCTCGAACCGCTCCTCGCCGACGCGTCCATCACCGAGATCATGGTCAACGGCCCGGACTCGATCTTCGTCGAGCGGGCCGGCCGCGTCGAGCAGCTGCCGTTGCGCTTCGCCTCCAACGAGCAGCTCATGCAGACCATCGAACGCATCGTCTCGACGGTCAACCGCCGCGTCGACGAGTCCAACCCGATGGTCGACGCCCGCCTGCCCACCGGCGAGCGCGTCAACGTCATCATCCCGCCGCTCGCCCTGACCGGCCCCACCCTCACCATCCGCCGCTTCCCCCGCGCGTACACGCTCCCCGAGCTCATCGGCCTCGGCTCCCTCGACGAACAGACGCTCATGCTGCTCGCCGCCTTCGTCCGGGCCCGCTTCAACGTCATCGTCAGCGGCGGCACCGGCAGCGGCAAGACGACCCTGCTCAACGCGCTCTCCGGCCTGATCCCCTCCCACGAGCGCATCATCACCATCGAGGACTCCGCCGAACTCCAGCTCCAGCAGGAGCACGTCATCCGCCTCGAATCACGCCCCCCGAACGTGGAGGGCAAGGGCCAGATCACCATCCGCGACCTGGTCCGCAACTCGCTGCGCATGCGCCCCGACCGCATCATCGTCGGCGAGGTCCGCGGCGGCGAGACCCTCGACATGCTCCAGGCCATGTCGACCGGCCACGACGGCTCCCTCGCCACCGTCCACGCGAACTCCGCCGAGGACGCCCTCATGCGCCTGCAGACCCTCGGTTCGATGTCCGAGGTCCAGATCCCCTTCGAGGCGCTCAAGGACCAGATCAACTCCGCCGTCGACGTCGTCGTCCAGCTCTCCCGGCACGCCGACGGCTCCCGCAAGGTCACGGAGGTCGCGCTGCTCGTCTCGCACGGCCGCGAACAGTTCCGCGTCACCCCGGTCACCCGCTTCGTGCCCCTCCCGGTCGGCCCCGACCGCGTCGTGCGGGGCCACTTCGAGCACCTGCCGCTCCCGCGGCCGGTCGCGGAGAAGCTGTACGTCGCCAACGAGCCGCCGCCGCCGGCCTTCGGCGTCGCCGAGGCCATCGACGTACTCAACAACACGAGGCAGGCCATCGGTTGACGCCCCTCACCACGGAGTCCCTCACCACGGAGACCCCCACCACGGAGTCCCCGGCCTCCGAGCCCCTCACCTCCGAGCCCCTCACCTCCGAAGGGAGGCAGCAGTGAACGACCCCGCACTCCTCGCCCTCGGCGGGACGCTCCTCGGCGGCACGCTCGCCGTCGCGGGCGTGCACACCTACGCCTCCGGCCGCGCCCAGCGCCGCGACCTCCTCGACCGGCTCTCCGGCGGCGGCACTCCGCACACGGCGGGCGGCAGGGCACGCCACTTCGCCGGCGTCGACCGACGGCTGCGCCGCACCCGCCTCGGCCGCACCATCCACCTGCGCCTGACGGCCACCGGACTCGATCTCACGGCGGGGGAGTTCTTCACCTACGTCACCGCCGTGGTCGTCGCCCTGTGGCTGATCGCCGCCGCGACCCTGGCCCCCTTCTTCGGCCCGATCGCCGCCCTGCTCGGCGTGTGGAGCGCGGGCATCTTCCTCAACTGGCAGCGCCAGAAGCGCATCGAGGCGTTCATCAACCAACTCCCCGACGTGGCACGCCTGCTGGCGAACGCGACGGCGGCCGGCCTCGCCCTGCGCACGGCGCTCGCCATGGCCGCGGAGGAACTGGAAGCCCCGGCGGGCGAGGAACTCGCTCACGTGGCCGACCAGTTGATGCTGGGCCGCACGATCGACGACGCCCTCGGCGAACTCTCGCAGCGACTGCCCTCCCGTGAGCTGATCGTCCTCGTCACCACCCTCGTCCTGGCCAACAAGGCGGGCGGCTCCGTCGTCAGCTCCCTGCGCAACCTCACCCAGACCCTGGAGGACCGCAAGGAGACCCGCCGCGAGGTCCGCACGATGCTCTCCGAGGTCAACGCGACCGCCTTCACGGTCCCCTTCCTCGGCATCGGTTCCCTGGTGCTGATCAACTCCTCGAACGAGGGAGCCCTCGCCCGCGTCACCGGCTCCCCGCTCGGCCAGGGCCTCGTCCTGCTCGCCCTCGGCCTCTACACCGTGGGCTTTTTCGTCATCCGCCGGCTCGGCAAGATCGAAGTGTGAGGGAGGGATCACGTTGCTGCCGCTGCTGCTCGCCGTCCTGATGGGCACGGCCGTCGCGGGCGTCCTCCTGGGCGTCCGGATGATCCGCTCCGAGGTCAAACTCCCCAGCGACCTCCAGCTCGCCCTGGAGGTCGGCGGAACCCGGGTCTCGGCCGCGGACTCGGCCGTCGACCGCCTCGGCATGCGCTTCGCGCCGACGGTCCTGCGACTGATGGGCCCCCGGCGCGTGGACGCCAAACGCCGGCGCATCGACATGGCGGGCAACCCCGGCGGCCTGACCCTGAACCGCTACGCGGCCCGCCGCGCGGTGTACGGGGTCTTCGGCGTCGTCCTCGGCCTGGTCTTCCTCTCCAACGGCCAGCTCCTCTTCGCCGTGCTCACGCTGGCCTTCGGGCTGGTCGCCGCGGACGCCCTCATCTGGCAGGCCGTCCGGGAGCGCAAGGAGGTCATCGACCGCACCCTGCCCGACTTCCTCGACGTCCTCGCGGTCGTCGTCTCCGCGGGCCTCGGCTTCCGCCAGGCCCTGGACCGCGTCGCGGAGAAGTACGAGGGCCCCTGGGCGGACGAACTGCGCATCACCCTGCGCCAGATGGACATGGGCGTCAGCCGCCGCCAGGCCTTCGACGAACTCCGCAGGCGCAACTCCTCCGAGCAGGTGGCCCAGTTCGTCTCGGCGCTCCAGCAGGGCGAGGAACTCGGCTCCCCGATCGCCGAGACCCTCATCCAGCTCGCCACCGACATGCGCCGCACGGACGCCCAGAACGCCCGCCGCCGCGCCGCCAAGACCATCCCCAAGGCCACCATGGTCACCCTGGTGTTCATGCTCCCGGCGACGATGATCCTCATCGCGACGGGCATGTTCCTGGGCTCGGGCACCGACTTCGGCTCGATCCTGGGGCGCTGATGAAGAGTCTTCCCAGCGACCGGTGTCACACCCTCCGCGCACACCTGCTCCGGCCCCTTCGGCTCGCGCGGAGCCGAGCGCGCCGGTCCCTTCGGCTCGCGCGGACCCGCGAACAACGGGGCACCGGCTACCTCGCGGACGACGTCCCCGCACCCGGCGGCATCCGCCTCCAGCTCAACGCCCTCCAGGCCCTGTGCCGTCAGGCCTTCGCCGTCCGCCTCGCGGCCATCGCGGTCGGCGCGCCCTTCGCGATGACGAACGCCACGGGCGGCCTCCTGCGTTACGCGGTCCTCGCCGCCGCCGTCCTCGGCGTCATGGGCTCCTACGCGATGCTCCGCGACTGGGACCGCTTCGGCCCCCGTCTCCTCGCCCACCCGACCCTGATGGGCCTTGACCTCACCTTCGGCGCGGTCCTGCTCCTCACCGCGTCCCCGGCCTCCCCCCTCGCCTACGCCACGGTCTGCACCCCGCTGCTGTCGGGCCTGCTGTACGGCTGGCGCGGCGCGGGCGTCTTCACCGGGTTCCAGCTCATCGTGCTGCTCACGGTCTTCAGAGCCTGGGAGCACCGGCCCGGAGCGGGCTCCAGCACCCTGCTCATCGCGGGCTTCTGCGTCGGTGCCGGCATCATCGGAGTCACCCTGCGCAATCTGCTGTTCCGCTTCGGAACGGCAGGCCAGGCCCTGGCCGAGGCGACCAGCCGGCTCGCCGTCGCGGAGGCCGTGGAGTCCGAACGGGCCCGCCTGGCACGCGAGATGCACGATTCCGTGGCCAAGACGCTGTACGGCCTCGCGCTGGCCGCGGAGGCGCTGGCCGCCTCCGCGGAGGACGCGGACCCGCAGAGGCTCAAACGCCAGGCGACCGTCGTGGCGGACGCCGCGCGCCTCGCCGCCGCCGAGTCCCGCACCCTCCTGTCGGACCTGCGGCGGCACACCGACCTGACCGACCCGGACGTCGACCTCCTCCCCGAACTCCGCCGCATGGCAGCCGACTTCGAGGCCAGCACCGGTCTCGCCCCGGCCGTACGGCACCGGGGCGCGTCCGCGGTCCTGCCCAGCACCGCCGCCCACCACGTCCTCGCGATCGTGTCCGAGGCGCTGGAGAACGCCCACCGCCACTCGGGCGCGAACGCGGTGACGGTCGAACTCGACGTGTCGGAACACGAGTTCGCGCTGCTCGTCCGGGACGACGGAGTGGGCCTCCCGGCACCGGCGACCCCCGCCGCGCTCGCCGCCTGGACGAGATCCGGCCATTTCGGCCTGCTCGGCATGACGGAACGAGCCGCGTGCGTCGGCGGCCACATCCGGCTGGACCGGCCCCTCGGCGGGGGCACCGAGGCGCGGCTGACCCTCCCGCTCTCGACGGCCGCCCTTCCCGCTCCCCCCACTTCCCAAGAGGAGGCCGCACATGCCTGACCAGGCATTTTCCGGTCCGTCCCTGCGTGTCCTCGTGGCCGACGACAACCCGGTCGTACGGGCCGGTCTGACCGCGCTGCTGGACGCGCACCCCGACATCGCGGTCGTCGCGACGGCACGGGACGGTGCGGAGGCACTGGACCGCGCCGTTCTTCTCGTCCCGGACGTGGTCCTTCTCGACGTGCGGATGCCCGGCACGGACGGCCTCACCGCACTGCCCGAACTGTGCGTGATCGCCCCGGTGATGATGCTGACGTACAGCCGCGAACCCGAGGTCGTGGCGGAAGCCCTGCGCAAAGGCGCGTCCGGCTATCTCGTCCATGGCGAGTTCACGGCGGCCGAACTGATCGCCGCCGTACGGGAGGTACGCCACGGACGCCCGGCTGTCCCGGATTCACTCGGAGTTTCGTACCAACTGCACCCATTCTCTTCGCATCTGCAATCTGCTGTGGCACAGTCGTCGGAGGCTCGGCCCTTGCCGGCGGCGGGACTTCACCGCCATGCCGTCCATCAGTCCGAGTTCGGCCTGAGTTCAAGGGAGGTGGAGGTGATGGACCTCATCGCGGCCGGCATGAACAACCGCCAGATCGCCGCCACCTGCTTCATCGCGGAGAAGACCGTCAAGAACCACATCAATCGCATCTTCGCGAAGCTGCACAGTTCCTCGCGGAGCGAAGCGATCGCCCATTGGCTGGGTACGACACACGAGGGGTGGAGCCGATGATTCCGCCCCGCGCTCCCCACCAGCGAAGTTGGGCCCCTGGGCCCACTCGCGGTAGGCGACTTCTCACGTACGGTGCTCGGGTCGTTAGTGGCGTCGGCAGGGAGGGCAGTCCTGATGAACAGGTTCACCACATGGACCCGAACGGTGATCTCCCGGACGCGGGGCGCCCACCGGGACGCGGGCGCGGGGTTCGTGGAGTACGCGGGGTTGATGATCATCATCGCGGGGATCTTCACGTTGATCGACAGCCTGGGACTGGACGGGCTGATCTCGCAGGCGATCTTGAACGCCGTGAACGACGTTATCGGCGGCTGACCCTCGTCGGAACGGGGAGCGACCGAGGTCAGACCCTCCCCATCTACATCTGGTTGACGGGGATTCTGCTCTTCGCCGCGTTCGCCTTCTTCGCCTTCGCTCAAGCAGCGTCCGCCCGCAATGGAGCTCAATCCGCGGCGGACGCTGCTGCGTTGGCGGCGGCGCAGGACACCCGGGACGAGCTGATGGACCGTCTGGCGGGGGCTGTCGGCGAGGACGACGACTGGCTGGACTGGTTGGACGGTCGCTTGGAGGCCGACGGGGCAGGGGCAGAGGGCGCGGCCCAGCAGTTGGCCGCCCAGAACGATGCCAGCCTGTTGGGTGTTGAGTTCGCCAGGAGGAACGGCTTCCCCGGGTACCGGGCCGACATCCGGACCAATTACACCGTCGGCCACTCCATCATCCCGGGCACCGAGGGCCGGCACGCGAACGCCCATGCCATAGCGGTGATTCAGCCGCGTTGCGATTTCGATCCGGCTGCGGATCCGCAGAAGCCCCTCGAACTCGACTGTGACGGCGAGATCGTGAACATCGACCCCGGAGACTTCAACCCGGACGACCTACCGGACGCGTCGGTGCTGTTCTCCGTGCACCTGGCCGAGTGAGAGGAAGCCGTACCGATGGATCTCCGGCACACCATGAAGGGCCGCAGGGCCATGGCCGTGGTGGCGGTCAGTACCGGATTGCTCCTCGCGGTGTCCGGATGCGGCGGGGGAGACGGCGGCGACAAGCCGAAGGCCGGCTCGTCCTCCTCCGAGTCGGACAAGGGGGGCGGCGACGATGCGAATCAGGCGTCGCCGACAACGAGCCAGGACCAGGTACTGGCCGAGGTCAAGGGCGAGAACGGAATCACGCTTACGGTCACTTCGGCCAAGCGTGACCAGGGAGGCTTCGTGACCGTCGAAGGGACGGTCACGAACAACACCGACAACGCCTGGGTCGCGGCGGACTGGCGTGGTGACGAGCGGGAGTTGTCGAAGAACGGGGCATCCATCGCCGGCGCCAGCCTGATCGACCAGAAGGGCAAGAAGAAGTACCTCATCCTCCGGGACACCTCGGGCCGCTGCCTGTGCACCCAGTTCACCGGCGGCGTCAGCCAGGGTGCCACCACCCAATGGTTCGCCCAGTTCCCCGCACCCCCCGCCGGAACCTCCGCCGTCGACTTCCAGGTCGGCTCCATGCCACCCGCCTCCATCGAGATCTCCGAGGGCTGACCCATGGCCCTCCCGCCCCGCCCCGCCGCGACCGTGCTCACGGCCCTCGCCGTGCTGATCACCCTCGGCCTGCCGGGTCCCGCGTACGCGGACGACGGTGACCCCAGTGCCCCGCCCGGCAGTGTCACCACCTCCCCGCCCCCCGACGTCGACGCCAACAGCCCGGGGCTCAAACTCGCCGACGGCGCGACCCTGGCGCCCGCCAAGGTGCTCGACATCAAGTCGGTCGTGGAGGACCTGGGCGGCGAGGAGCGCCGGGAGGACACCAACTCGGACGTGACGTTCGCGCTCCAGGCGGAGGTCCTCTTCCCCAAGGACAGCTCCAAGCTCAACCCGGAGTCCCAGTCCCGTATCCAGGCGATCGCCGACGAGATCAAGGCCCAGCACGCGACGACCGTCCGCGTCTTCGGATTCACCGACAACCTCGGCTCGTACGCGCACGGCCTGACCCTCTCCAAGAAGCGCGCGGAAGAGGTGCACGACGGCCTGGCCGCGGTGCTCGGCTCCGTGGAGGCGGACATCACCTTCGAGGTGCGCGGCTACAGCGAGGACTACCCGATCGCCGACAACACCTCGGAGCAGGGCCGCCGCAAGAACCGACGGGTGGAGGTGACCTTCCCGAGGGGCGCCGCGGACGGGAACAGCGCCTGACGCGCGCGTCACCTTCTCCCGCGCCCGGCCTCCTGGCAGCATGCCCCCGACGAACGGGTCGCGCACGAGGTCGATGGAGTCCGCCATGAGGAAGATCGTGTTGATGATGTCGGTGTCCCTCGACGGATACATCGAGGGCCCGAACCGCGAGATCGACTGGCACCGGGTCGACGCCGAACTGCACCAGCACTTCAACGACCTGATCAGAGGCTTCGGCGCCCTGATGTCCGGACGGGTGACCTACGAGCTGATGGCCGCCTACTGGCCGACGGCCGACAAGGACCCGGACATCAGCCCGGAGATGGCCGAGTTCGCCGGGATCTGGCGGAACATTCCCAAGGTGGTGTTCTCGCGGACGCTCGAGCGCGGCACGGGGCACACCACGGTCGTACGGGAGGTCGTGCCCGAGGAGATCCTGGCCCTGAAGGCGCAGGAGGGCGGCGACCTCGCGCTCGGCGGCGCCGATCTCGCCGCGGAGTTCCTGCGCCTGGGCCTCGTGGACGAGATCAGGCTGTACGTGCACCCCGTCCTCATCGGGGCCGGCAAGCCGCTGTTCCCGGAGGCCGAGGCCCCGACCGACCTCCGCCTCATCGAGACGCGGACCTTCGGCAACGGCGTCGCCCTCCTGCGCTACGAGCGGGACACCACGGCCGGTACGGGTGACGCCCCGGGGACGGCCGGCACCGAAGGCGCGTAGGCGGTCGGGTGTGGTGGGTCACCCGGGTCGCCTGGGTAGGAAGCCGGCATGACCTCCCTCGGTGTTGTCTTCCGGCCCCAACTGCCCCCCGAGCGGCTGCGCGCCCTGGCGCGCGAGGCGGAGGAGGCGGGACTAGAGGAACTGTGGCTGTGGGAGGACTGCTTCCTCGAAGGGGGCATCTCCACCGCCGCGGCGGCGCTCGCCTGGACCGAGCGTCTGCGGGTGGGAGTGGGACTGCTGCCCGTCCCGCTGCGGAACGTCGCCGTCACGGCGATGGAGGCCGCCACCCTGCACCGGCTGTTCCCCGGGCGGGCCGCCGTCGCGGTCGGCCACGGCGTCCAGGACTGGATGGGGCAGGTCGGGGCGCGGGCCGAGTCGCCCCTGACGTTGCTGCACGAGCATCTCGACGCGCTGCGCGCCCTGCTGCGCGGCGAGCGCGTGACCACCCAGGGGCGGTACGTACGACTCGACGGAGTCGCCCTCGACTGGCCGCCCGCCGACGCGCCCGACGTCCTCACCGGCGCCACCGGGCCCCGTACGCTCCGCCTCGCCGGTGAGGCCGCCGACGGCACGGTCCTCACCGCCTCCACCACCGCCGACGGGGTACGGCGGGCCCGCCGGCTCATCGACGAGGGGCGGCAGAGGTCCGGCCGGACGGAGGGACACCACCGGGTCGTCGTCTATCTGCGCACCGCCACCGGGGCGGACGCCGGTGCCCGGCTGCGCGCCGAGACCGAGGCCGAGGGCGAGAGCGTCGTCCCGGAACTCGGGGTCGCGGGCGACGCGGACGCCGTCGCCGAGGCCGTCCAGCGTCTCGTGGACGCCGGCGCCGACACGGTGGTCCTCCAGCCCACCGCCGACGAGCCGGACCCCGAGGGCTTCGTCCGCTTCGCGGCCGGACAGGTGCGCCCGCTGGTCCCCTGATCCCCTGATCCCCCGACCCCCTCATCCGCGGGCCCGCAGGGCATGATCCACGGCCGCGCGAGCAGATTGACCGAAAAGCTCCCAATGAGGGTCGCTCGGTGGGAGATGTCCGTCCGGATGACGGGCGGCGGGGCGGGGTGCGGCGCGCCGCGTGCGGGAGATCTGCACGGGGTTTCCACATCGTTATCGATCGGCTGTCGCCAGGAATGTTTGGCTGACGTAAGTTCAGACCAAGGTAATTCGCGTGAGCAAAGCTGCGCGTGTGGCACCGCGCAGCGGAGGGGGCTGCGCGGTGCTGCCTTGCCCGGTGACGTGACGTCAGGTGTGCCGGACCGTGATCCGCACGCCGCGCCGCACGCCCCACCGCTCCATCGACCCGGCCTCCGCCTCCAGGACCTGCCGGGCCCGCGGTCGCGGCAGTCCCAGCCGGCCCGGACGCATCGTACGTACCGCCAGGACCCGCGACGACCGGTCCAGATAGGCGACGTCGATCGCGAACCGCATTCCCAGGGTGTGCACCGAGTTCGCCGGTGTGAGCAGCAGTGCGCCCTCGATCCCCCGGCGTCCGAGGAGCCCCCGCCGCCGGGCGCGCGCCGTGGCGGCGAGTTCCAGGGGTACCGGCTCGGGTGTCCTGTCGGTCGTGAACGTGGCCATGGGCGCGAAGTTAGCGGGTGAGTCAAGCGGAAGGCCGCCAGGTGGATCACCCGCCCGGAGTACGGGCCGACGTGGCGGCGCCACGTCCCGGGAGTGCTCATGAACCCCCTGGATCTCTGTCGATCCTTCACGATTCCCTTTGAATCAGCCATGAATCAGCCATGATCACACCCGGAATCGATGGTTCCATGCTTGTCGTGGCGTTGCCGGGCGACTCCGGAGAGTAGTTGTGGCACGCGGATGCACGCAGCATCACTTACGAAGGGTTATGGTGGAAACCCCCCCTCGGGCCGGTCCGTCTCCCCCCCACGGACCGGCCCGTTTTTTGTGCCCGCGACGGCCCGCCCGGCAGGCGCCCCCGTGCGCCCCCGGGAGGGGTCGCCCGGCTCGGCCCGGGATCGCGGTGACTCAGTGCCGTTGGGCCCAGATGTTGGTGCCCTGTGTCGACACCGCGAACGTGTCGACCTCCTTCAGCTCCTCGTCCGTGAGCTCCGGGGCCGCCAGTGCCGCCAGGTTCTCCTCCAGCTGTCGCACGCTGGACGCGCCGATGAGGGCGGAGGTCATCCGCTGGTCGCGCAGCACCCAGGTGAGCGCGAGCTGGGCGAGCGACTGGCCCCGCCGGGCCGCGATGCCGTTCAGCCCGTTCAGTCGGCGCACGACCTCGTCGCTCAGCAGGCCCGGGTCCAGCGACTTGCCCTGGGTGGCGCGCGAGCCCTCCGGGATACCCTGGAGGTACTTGCCCGTCAGCAGACCCTGCGCGAGCGGTGCGAAGGAGATGCAGCCCATGCCGGCCGCCTCCAGTGTGTCGAGCAGGCCGTCGTCCTCGGTCCAGCGGTTGAGCATCGAGTACGAGGGCTGGTGGATGAGCGGACGGACACCCATGCCGGTCAGGATCCTGGCCGCCTCCGCCGTCTGCTCGCTGCTGTACGAGGAGACGCCGACGTACAGCGCCTTGCCCTGCTGGACGGCGGACGCGAGCGCGCCCATCGTCTCCTCCAGCGGGGTGTCCGGGTCGAAGCGGTGCGAGTAGAAGATGTCGACGTGGTCCACGCCCATCCGTCGCAGCGAGGCGTCCAGGGAGGACAGCAGATACTTGCGGGAGCCCCACTCGCCGTAGGGGCCGGGGTGCATGAGGTAGCCCGCCTTGGTCGAGATGACCAGCTCGTCCCGGTAGGGGGCGAAATCCTCCTTCAGCAGCTTGCCGAAGTTCAGCTCCGCCGAGCCGGGCGGCGGCCCGTAGTTGTTGGCGAGGTCGAAGTGGGTGACGCCGAGGTCGAAGGCACGGCGCAGGATCGCGCGCTGGGAGTCCAGCGCGCGGTCGTCGCCGAAGTTGTGCCACAGGCCGAGCGACACCGCGGGCAGTTTGAGGCCGCTGCGGCCCGTACGCCGGTATTCCATCGAGTCGTACCGCTCCGTTGCGGCCCGGTACAGAAGGGGGTCGTTCATGGGGACGAACCTATGTCAGGGTGCACAGGCCCCTCGGGAGCCCTCGCGTTCCGCGGGGGTAGGCTTCGCCCCGGGGGACCGCCACATGGACAGGGACTGTGCTCGGGCGCGTCTGTCCGATCCGCACAAAGGGGCTGACAACACGTGACCTTGCGCGACAACCTGCGCCGCCTGCTGGTCAGGTTCTATGCACGCAGGGTGGAAGGCCACCTCGATCACGACCAGGTGCCCAAGCACATCGGCGTCATCATGGACGGCAACCGCCGCTGGGCGAAGGCCGCCGGCTCCACCACCGCCCAGGGACACCGGGCCGGAGCGGACAAGATCGAGGAATTCCTCGGCTGGTGCTCCGAGACCGATGTCGAGGTCGTCACCCTGTGGCTGCTGTCCACCGACAACTTCGACCGCCCGCAGGAGGAGCTCGGTCCGCTCCTCGGCATCATCGAGGGCGTCGTCCGCACGCTGGCGGCCGACGGCCGCTGGCGGGTGCACCACGTCGGGACGCGGGACATCCTGCCGTCCCCGATGCAGTCGGCCCTCAAGGAGGCCGAGGAGGCCACCGCCCATGTCGAGGGGATAGTCGTCAACGTCGCCATCGGCTACGGCGGCCGCCAGGAGATCGCCGACGCGGTGCGCTCGATGATCCTCGACGCGGCCGACAAGGGGACCTCGATGGAGGACCTCGCGGACCGCGTCGACGTCGACCTGATCGGCAAGCACCTCTACACCGGTGCCCAGCCCGATCCGGACCTGGTGATCCGCACCAGCGGCGAGCAGCGGCTGTCCGGATTCATGCTCTGGCAGACCGCCCACTCCGAGTACTACTTCTGCGAAGTCTTCTGGCCGGCCTTCCGCAAAGTCGACTTCCTGCGCGCCCTGCGCGACTACGCGGCGCGACACCGTCGTTACGGAGGCTGAATTCCGGGGTGCCCCGTGCTGCGCGGGGCACCCCGTGGGGACGTACGTCATCGGGAGTTAACGAACGCGCCGTCATATGCCGTGGCATGGCTTCGCTGGTTCGAGGGCATAAGCCTTGCAGGTCGATGCCCGAACCACGGGTGTCGTATCTCAGCGGACGGCTCGGGGCCGTCCGCCCGGGAGGCCCTTTGCACCAGCCCGACCGTGCGGTCAGTACGGACGAAGCGGAGGGCCGGTTTTCGGCCCGTGCATCGGTGCCGGCAACCGGTCCAGATCTCCTTCGTCGCTCCCCGACCTCATCCGAGGGGGTACGTCCTTCCGTGGTGACCAGCACAAAGCGCCGCAAGCCAGACCGGCGCACCTATGTTCTCGACACCAGCGTCCTGCTGGCCGACCCGAATGCCCTGAGCCGCTTCGACGAGCACGAAGTCGTGCTTCCGATCGTCGTGGTCACGGAGCTGGAGGCCAAGCGGCACCATCCCGAACTCGGCTACTTCGCCCGGCAGGCCCTGCGCCTGCTCGACGAGTTCCGGGTCCGGCACGGCCGCCTCGACTCCCCGATTCCCGTCGGGGAGCTCGGCGGGACGGTTCGGGTCGAGCTCAACCACTCGGACCCCAGCGTCCTGCCCAGCGGGTACCGCCTGGGGGACAACGACTCCCGCATCCTCGCGGTCGCCCGCAACCTGCAGGCCGAGGGATACGACGTCACCGTCGTCTCGAAGGACCTGCCGCTCAGGATCAAGGCGTCCTCCGTGGGTCTCCTCGCCGAGGAGTACCGCGCGGAGCTCGCCATCACGGGCTCCTCCGGCTGGACCGGAATGTCCGAACTGAGCCTGGCCGGCGAACAGGTGGACATCCTCTTCGAGGAGGGACACGTCCATGTCCCCGAAGCGGCCGGTCTGCCGGTCCACACGGGTCTGACGATCCAGTCGGAGCGCGGCAAGGCCCTAGGCCGTGTCACCGCCGACGGCGACGTCCGGCTCGTACGCGGCGATCGTGAGGCGTTCGGCATCAAGGGCCGCAGTGCCGAGCAGCGCATCGCGCTCGATCTGCTGCTCGACCCGGACATCGGGATCGTGTCGATGGGCGGCCGGGCCGGCACCGGCAAGTCCGCGCTCGCGCTGTGCGCGGGCCTGGAGGCCGTCCTCGAACGCCGCCAGCACCAGAAGGTGATGGTCTTCCGGCCGCTGTACGCGGTGGGCGGGCAGGAGCTCGGCTATCTGCCCGGCTCCGAGTCCGAGAAGATGAGCCCCTGGGCCCAGGCGGTCTTCGACACGCTCTCCGCGGTCACCAGCCGCGAGGTCATCGAGGAGGTCACCGCGCGCGGCATGCTGGAGGTCCTGCCGCTCACGCACATCCGCGGCCGCTCGCTCCACGACGCGTTCGTGATCGTGGACGAGGCCCAGTCCCTGGAACGGAACGTCCTGTTGACCGTTCTGTCCCGGATCGGGGCCAATTCACGGGTCGTTCTGACCCATGACGTGGCACAAAGGGACAATCTGCGCGTCGGGCGCTATGACGGAGTGGTCGCCGTCGTAGAGAAGTTGAAGGGCCATCCGCTCTTCGCGCACGTCACGCTGAATCGTTCCGAGAGGTCCCAGATTGCGGCACTCGTGACCGAAATGCTGGAGGACGGGCAGATCTGATCCCGGCTGTCCCACCTGGTCAAAGGGTGGTGGATACACGCTGGTTGGCGCCGTCCGGCAAAGGCGAAGAGCCTAGCCGGGCGGCGTCTTGCTGCGCTGGCGTTTCCAGGAAACAGCTGAGGCAAACGGGGTGTGAGCTTTCACACGCGACACGGAATTGCCGTGCGGAGCCGGGTTACGGCTAAAGTCTCATTCCTGTCAGGCCCCGCATACGACACAGCCGTACCCCCAGCGGTACGGCAACACCGGAACCTCAGAACTCCATAGAGCCGTCGTATGCCGCCCGCGCACCACGCGGCGCTCCCCCAGCGGGAGTTGCCCACCGGGCCCGTGTCTCCCCGTGACCCCGCAGTTGGGAGGCCAGCGCCGAGGGGCACGATTGCGTCCGCGAGGGTCACCTAAACGGGCGATGCTGGAAGGAAACCGTGTGAGCCGGATTTCGGTCCGGGGATTCGCAGTGGCTTCGGCCACCGCGGTCACCGCCGTCGGAAGCGTGGTCGGAGTTGCCTCGGGCAGCGTCGCCCAGCCCTCGAACGATGCCGAGGCGACGGCGAGCGACTCGACTCTCCTCGCTGACATACCTGCGGGCCAGCAGGCCCAGGTGCAGACCGCGTCCCTGACGCAGCAGGCCGACGCCCAGGCCATCGCGGCCGACGCGAGCGCCAAGAAGGACGCCGAGGCAGCCGCCCGCAAGCAGGCGGCCGACGACGCGGTCGCGAAGCAGAAGGCCGCGGCCAAGGCCGAGCAGGCAGCCAAGGAGCGCGAGGAAGCCGAGAAGGCAGCCAGCCGCTCCGCGACGCGTGACGCCTCCAGCTTCTCGGTCCAGTCCTCGTACAGCGTCGCCCAGATCCAGGCGATGGCGGCCCAGATGGTGCCGAGCGGTCAGTTCCAGTGCTTCAGCAACATCGTGAACCACGAGTCGAGCTGGAACTACCACGCTGTCAACGCCTCTTCGGGTGCCTACGGCCTCTTCCAGGCCCTGCCCGCGGGCAAGTACGCGTCCGCCGGGTCCGACTGGCAGACCAATCCGGCCACCCAGATCAAGTGGGGCCTGAGCTACATGAACGGCCGGTACGGCAGCCCCTGTGAGGCATGGTCGTTCTGGCAGGCCAACCACTGGTACTAGTTCCACGCCGTACGCCGGCGGCTCAACCTTGCGAAGCCCCTCCCCGTCCTAGGGGGAGGGGCTTCGGCCATGTACGGTCGGACCCGACGACTCCAGGGGGGAGTGGTGGGGAGCAGCGGGGGAAGAGGACGCATCATGTCGCGTGTACCAGGATGGCTCGGCCGGATCGGCGCCGGGCTCACCGAGCTCGGCGAGCGGCTGGACGAGCGCCGCGCCGAGGTCGAGTTGGAGACGCAGGGCCCCCTCGACGGCGAGGACGGCCTCGACACGCCCACCCCCCTCGACGCACCCGGCACCCTCCCGCGGGCTCCCGGGACCCCCGACGACCCGACGGTGGACGCCGACGCCTCCGCGCTGCCGGTCCAGCGCCCCTCCGAGGAGACGGCCGCGGCGCCCGTCCACGCGGTACCGCTCCACCACCGCCCCGACCCCGCCCTCGCCGTGCCGTGGGGAGTGCGGGTCGCCGCCGAGGCCGGCTGGCGGCTGCTCATCCTCGCGGGCACCGTCTGGGTGCTGATGCGGGTCATCAGCGCCGTGCAGCTCGTCGTCCTCGCCTTCGTGGCCGCGCTGCTCATCACCGCGCTGCTCCAGCCCACGGTGGGCCGGCTGACACGTCACGGGGTGCCGCGCGGGCTCGCCACGGCGCTCACCGCGATCCTCGGCTTCGTCATCATGGGGCTGGTCGGCTGGTTCGTGGTCTGGCAGGTCCAGGAGAACATCGACAACCTCTCCAACCAGATCCAGGACGGCATCGACGAGCTGCGCAAGTGGCTCCTCAAGGGCCCGTTCCATGTGACGGACAAGCAGATCAACGAGATCGCGAAGAACCTCCGCGAGGCGATCGGCGCGAACACGGACCAGATCACGTCCGCGGGCCTCCAGGGTGTGACGGTGATCGTCGAGGCGCTGACGGGCATCCTGCTCACGATGTTCTCGACCCTCTTCCTGCTCTACGACGGCAAGCGGATCTGGGAGTGGTCGCTCAAGCTCGTCCCGGCCGCCGCCCGGACCGGGGTCGCGGGCGCGGGCCCGCGCGCGTGGCGCACGCTCACCGCCTACGTCCGCGGCACGGTGATCGTCGCCCTGATCGACGCGACCTTCATCGGCCTGGGCATCTATTTCCTCAAGGTCCCGATGGCCGTGCCGCTCGCCGTCTTCATCTTCCTCGGCGCGTTCATCCCGCTGGTGGGCGCGGTGATCTCCGGGGCGCTGGCCGTGGTGGTCGCGCTGGTGACCCAGGGCGTCTTCGCCGCCGTCATGACACTCGTCGTGGTCCTCGCCGTCCAGCAGATCGAGGGCCACATCCTCCAGCCCTTCATCCTGGGCCGCGCGGTCCGCGTCCATCCCCTCGCGGTCGTCCTGTCGGTCGCCGCCGGAGGCATGGTCGCGGGCATCGGCGGAGCGGTCGTCGCCGTCCCGCTGGTCGCGGTGACCAACACGGTGGTCGTCTACCTGCGGTCGTACGCGGCCGAAGCGGATCTGCGCCACGCCCCCGAGCCCCGCGGAGCCACCGCCGTGGACGCGTCCCCGGCCCACCGGCTGACGCCGTAGCGGCCGCACTCGCGCAGCAGAACGCGCAGGACCCCGCCCGGCGTGAACGCGCAGGGCCGGCCCGGCGTGAACGCACCGGGTTCCACTCATCGTGAACGCACAGGGCCCCGCCCACCGTGAAGGTGAGCGGGGCCCTGAGAGTTCGAGCGGGTTGCACGCCGCGCAAGCCGCGCACGCCGCTCGGGCGCGCGAGGACTACTCGGCGAGGACCGCCTCGGCGTCCAGCGTGGCGCCGACAGCCTGGAGCACAGACGCGATCTTGAACGCCTCCTGGATCGTCTCCCGGTCGACGCCCGCCTTGCGGAGCACCTGCTCGTGGGAGTCGAGGCACTGCCCGCAGCCGTTGATCGCGGAGACGGCGAGCGACCACAGCTCGAAGTCGACCTTCTCCACACCCGGGTTGCCGATGACGTTCATCCGCAGACCGGCCCGCATCGTCCCGTACTCCGGGTCGGACAGCAGGTGCCGCGTCCGGTAGAAGACGTTGTTCATCGCCATGATCGCGGCGGCCGACTTGGCGGCCGTGTACGCCTCGGGCGACAGCCGGTCCTTCGCCTCGGGCTCCAGCTCACGCAGCACGCGCGGGGAGCGCGAGGCGATGGCGCAGGCCAGGACGGTGCCCCACAGCTGCTGCTGCGGAAGGTCGCTGTTGCCGATCACCGAACCGAGGTTCAGGCGCAGGTCCTTGGCGTAGTCCGGTATGGCGGACTTCAGTTCGTCGAGAGCCATGGAAGGTCACTCACCGGCCAGGAGGGCGACCGGGTCGAGGGTGGTCTCGCCCTTGGTCCAGTTGCACGGGCAGAGCTCGTCCGTCTGGAGAGCGTCCAGGACCCGCAGCACCTCCTTGGGGTTACGGCCGACGGAGCCGGCGGTCACCATGGAGAACTGGATCTCGTTGTTCTGGTCGACGATGAAGACGGCACGCTTGGCGAAGCCGTCCTCGCCCTCGATGCCGAGGTCGCGCATGAGCTCGTGCTTCGAGTCGGCCATCATCGGGAAGGGCAGGTCACGCAGGTCGTCGTGGTCCTTGCGCCAGGCGTGGTGCACGAACTCGGAGTCGCCGGAGAAGCCCAGCACCTGAGCGTCACGGTCGGCGAACTCGTCGTTCAGCTTGCCGAACGCCGCGATCTCGGTCGGGCACACGAAGGTGAAGTCCTTGGGCCACGCGAAGACGATCTTCCACTTGCCCTCGTAGGTCTTGTGGTCGATCTGCTCGAACTCCTGGCCCTTCTCCAGCGAGACGCAGGCGGTCAGGTCGAACGTGGGGAACTGGTCACCGACAGTGAGCACAAACTCTCCTAGCAGCAAGGGGCAGCCCTTTTTGGGGGCGTTTCCCTAGGGGGTGGACGACCTCGATCGTGGCACAGGCAGTATTGATTCGGGAAATAGCTACACTTGGTCGTGTTGATCGAGTACGGCTATCAGTGACGTCCGGTGAACCCACCCGGAGCGAGAGGCGAGGCCATGGCGAGCCCCACCGGCAGGGCGGGCGGCAAGGGCGGCGGGCGCCGCAGCCCCAGCCTCGCGCAGCTGCGCGCCTTCACCGCCGTCGCCGAGCATCTGCACTTCCGGGACGCGGCCGCCGCGATCGGCATGAGCCAGCCCGCCCTGTCCGGCGCCGTGTCCGCCCTGGAGGAGACCCTCGGGGTGATCCTGCTGGAGCGTACGACCCGCAAAGTGCTGCTGTCGCCCGCCGGTGAGCGTCTGGCCGTACGCGCCAAGGCCGTGCTGGCCGAGGTCGGCGCGCTGATGGAGGAGGCGGAGGCCGTACGCGCGCCGTTCACGGGAGCGCTGCGCCTCGGTGTCATCCCCACCGTCGCCCCCTACCTCCTGCCGACCGTCCTGCGTCTCGTCCACGACCGTTACCCCGACCTCGACCTCCAGGTGCACGAGGAGCAGACGGCCAGCCTGCTGGAGGGCCTGACGGCCGGCCGGCTCGACCTGCTGCTGCTCGCGGTCCCCCTCGGTGTGCCCGGTGTCCTCGAACTCCCCTTGTTCGACGAGGACTTCGTGCTGGTGACCCCGCTCGGCCACGGGCTCGGCGGGCGGGAGGGCATTCCGCGCGAGGCGCTGCGGGAACTGCGTCTGCTGCTGCTCGACGAGGGTCACTGCCTGCGCGACCAGGCGCTCGACATCTGCCGTGAGGCCGGGCGCGCGGACGCCCCCGTGACCACCACCGCCGCGGGCCTGTCGACCCTCGTCCAGCTGGTCGCCGGCGGTCTCGGGGTGACCCTGCTGCCGCGTACCGCGGTCAAGGTGGAGACCACCCGCAGCGATCAGCTCCTCACCGGGTACTTCGCGGACCCGGCGCCCACCCGGCGGATCGCGCTCGCGATGCGGTCGGGCGCCGCGCGGAGCACGGAGTACCAGGAGCTGGCGGAGGCCCTGCGGGGGGCTCTGCGCCCGCTGCCCGTCAGGGTGTTGGACGCCGAGGTCTGAACTGCCGTGCACAGTCGGTCGATTGAGCGACCGATGATGTCCTTCGGGAGCCGGGATATTTCAACTTCCGTCAGGTAGTGCGACTCTCGCTGGGATATCCGCCCCGGCTGATACACATACCTCCTCAGGGTGAATCGTCAGGCGTCTGTGCGAAGTGCCGGAAGTTCCAAGGGGAGTGATGTCGGGCATTCGGGATTCCCTTGGCAGGGTCGGATACGACCTGCTGTCACGCGCGCTGAGCGAATGCCAGAGCACACGGGTGACGGGAAAACTACGGGTGTCCGGAAAGCCCGGAGGAGTCTTCCATCTCCGTGACGGCTGCGTCGTCGCCGTCGAGAGTCCGGGTGCCCCGGGTGCCGAGGCCCGGCTGCTGCGCTCCGGCCGCGTCAGCGGTGAACAGTGGGCCGGACTGCTCCGCGAGGCCGACGGCAGCCGGTGGCCCGAGGCCGGGCTGATCGCGCACGGCTACGCGGGGGCCGCACAGCTCCGGGTCGTCTGCATGATGGCGATGCAGGACGCGGCCTTCGCCGTCGTGGCCGGTGACGTGGAGGCGTGCGACCCGCTCGACGCCGCCTTCGAGCCGTACGCGCCGGTCGCCCTCGGAGAGGCTCCGGGGCGGCTGCTCCAGGACGCGGCGAGGAAGCTCGCGGCGGTCGCCGCCCTGCCGTGGCCCGTACGGCCGGACCGGGAGCGCCCCGTGCCGGCCGCGGTGCCGGACGAGATACGCGAGCAGCTCCCGCCACCGCAGAAGGAGTTGCTGGCCCACGCCGACGGCCGCCGGACCGCCCGTGACATCGCCTTCGCGACCGGCCTCGGCGCCTACACCGTCACGGTGGGGATGGCCCGCATGCTCGGCGAGGGGCTGCTGGAACTGCCGGCGGAGCCCGACTCCGCCACCCGCGTCACCGTGCGGGACCTGCCGACCGGAGCGCTCCGGCAGCGGCCCGCCGGCGCCCCGCCCGCCCTGGACCCCGAGGTGTTCTCCGCCCTGTCCTCCGCGGTGGCCGCCGGAGAGTCCGCGGCACCCGGGCCCCGGCCGGACCCCGGCCCGCCACCGGAGGCGATCGCTCCGTCCCTGCCCCGCAGAGACCCCGGCGCGCATGCCCCGTCGCTGCCCCGCCGTGATCCCGGAGCGAGCGGAATAACCGAAACCCTCGCCCCCGAAAGGGCCGGGGCGAGCTGGAAAGGATTCTTCCGGCTGCGGCACCGGATCTGGACCCCGGACTCCGGAACGTGAAACCGAAATACCTGTCAACGATCACATGCGCATCATCAGGGAGTTCGATAAATGAATCACGAGGCATTGGCCAGGGAAATGAGGGAACTCCGGGAACAGGTTCCCGGAATCACCGATACGGCGGTGGCGGCCGCCGACGGAATGCTCATCGCGGCCGACACCGCCGACACCATCGAACCGGAGAGCCTCGCCGCGATCGCCGCCGCGGGCCTCGGTATCGCGCGCCGCGCGACCGCGGTCACCGGCCGGGGCGCGTTCCGTCAGACCGTGACCTACGGCAGCCAGGGGCTCGCGGCCTTCTACGCGGTCGGCGACACCGCGCTGATGATCGTCCTCGGCGACGAGGGCATCGACCTCGAACGACTCCACGAGCACACCCGGCCGGCTCTCGGCCGCATCGGATCGATCCTCACCGGGGCCGGCCCCGGTCCGCTCCCCGAACCTCCCGCCGTACCCGACGCTGTCGTCGGAGCCGTGACCGAGACCGCAACCGAAGGGGTATGACGACATGGCCAGCAAGCGAATGACGCCGGGGTTCTCCGACCAGATCATGGGCCTGGTCAAATCACTGCGCACCGACGCTCCGGACTGCCTCGCCTCCGGAGCGGTCGACATGTCGACCGGAATGCTGCTGAGTTACGAGACCGTCGACAACCATCCGCCGGAGGTCCTGGACCTGCTCGCGGGCGCGACCCTCGACCTGTTCCAGGGGCGTACGGTCCAGATGATCGAGGACGTCTTCAAGGAACGGCGCGGCATCGAGTCCGACGCGCACTTCTTCCAGGAGATCCTGGTCAACAGCGACAACCTCACCCATCTGTTCGTGCGGATGAACGACAGTCAGGACGTGGTCGCCGTGGTCGTCTGCCGCAAGGCGGTCAACGTGGGCATGCTCTTCGCGCAGGTCCGCCGCGTGGTGAAGGAGTACAGCCTCTGAACGCGGACCGGTGGCCCTCCCGGTCGGGGAGGGCCACCGGCGGCGGCACGGCAGACCGTGTCACCGGCGTGGCACGGCAGGCCGCGGACCGCGCCCCGCCGCGTTCGTCCGGCGCCCTATTCCGTGCGCAGCCCGTCCGGCCGCATCAGCCGGATCAGCGGCGGCAGGCTGAGCAGGGTCACCAGGAGCACGACACCCGCGCCGATGCCGGTCATCGACAGCACGCTCGCCCAGTCCACGCTCACCGCGGTGTCCGTCATCCTGAGCAGGACCGTGCCGAGGGTGAGGCCCACGGCCATCGCGAGGGCGAGCCCCAGGGTGATCGGGATCGCGGTCTGCCACAGCACCGACATGCTCAGCGTGCGGCGCCGGGTGCCGAAGGCGACCAGCGCCGACAGCAGCTTCCTGCGCTCCCGGAGCTGCTCCAGCTGGGAGACCAGCAGGCTCGCGCCGATCAGAACGAGGACGCAGGCCGCCCCGACGGACAGTCCGGTACGGATCGACGTGAACTTCCCGGCCTCGGTCGTCACCGTCCAGGTGTTGGCCTCGGTCCGCGGGTCGATCCGCGCCGCGCTGTTGCGGACGAGTTCACGGACGTCCGGCACCGATTCGTCGAGCTGGAGATAGACCGTCCCGTGCACGGCGGACGCGGCCGGCTCGGGCAGCGCCCCGGGCGTGAACAGGAAGCCGCCGCGTTCGTCGCCCGAAGGGTCCTTGCGCGAGCCCGCCCGCTTGATGTCCTTCGGCACCGTCCAGGGGATCTCCTCGCCCTTGAAGTAGGAGCCGTTGGACGGGTCGAGGTAGAGCTTGGTACCGGCCTTGTCGAGTGCCGCGGTGTTCTCGTCCCACTCCGCGTTCTCGACAGCGAAGATGTCGCCGTCCTCGCAGGAGGGCAGCCTGGCCGTCTCCCGCAGGGCCGCGCAGTCGCCGACCGTCACGCTCGACTCGTGCTCGGGTTCGTCGCGCCGGTCGCCCAGATCGCTCCGTCCGAGGGCCGTCGCCCGCGTGACCCCCCTGGTCCCCGACAGCTCCCGGACCGCCTTGTCCATCGTCACCTTGTCCGGCACGTTGACGGACATCTGGGCCCGGGTGAGATCGGTCTTGTTGACCTTCGTGTAGTCGCTGTCGACCCCGGCGAACAGCATCTGCAGGGCTATCGCGCCGGCCACCGCCACCGCGATGCCGTTGACCAGACGGGCCGCCGAGCCACTGTTCAACTGGAGCCTGCGGACGGCCAGTTGCCAGGCGACGCCACCGGAGTTCAGCCGGGCCACGACCGCCTCGACCACCCAGGGCAGCAGCGCGGTGATGCCGACCAGGATCAGCATGACGCCGCCGACGACGAGGTATTCGTTGAAGTCGCCGCCCGTCCGCCCCTGCCCGATCATCGGGTAGAGCATCGCGAGGCCTGCCAGCGGCAGCAGCAGCCGCCACCACAGCCGGCGCCGCGAGGGCCGTGCCGTACGCACCACGCCGAGCGGTTCGATCACGACGCCGCGCAGCGCGAAGAGCGTGACCGCGACCGCGGCGGCCGGGACCGCGAGGGCCACCAGCGCCACCAGGGCGGGCGCCGGATTGAGGTCGCCCGGGAAGACGCTGATCCTGAAGAGCATGATCAGGCCCGCGAGCTGGCGCCCGATCAGGAAGAACCCGGCGCCGAGGAGCAGTCCGACCAGGGCCCCGGCCAGCGCCTCGCCCGCCGCGATGCGCCGGGTCATCCGCCCGTCCGCGCCGACCAGCCGCAGCGCCGCCAGCCGCCGGTCGCGCCGCTCACCGCCGAACCGTACGGCCGCCGCGATGAAGACGCCGACCGGCATCAGCAGCACCACGAAGACGATCAGCACGAGCAGCAGCAGGACGGGGTCCATCGCCTCGGACCGCTCCTCGGAGCCGAACGAGTCGATGCGCTCGACCCGGCCGGTGCTCAGCGGGCCGGCGGTCAGGCCCTCGGCGCCCGCGTAGTAGGCGAGTTCATGCGGATCGGCGAGCCCGCTGTCGGCGATCGTGCCGCTGACACGGCGGTTGAGCCGCTCACGCAGGAGCTTGCCCCCGGGTGACTTCAGCAGCCGGTCGAGAGCGGGGGAGACGATCATGTCGCCGACCGCCGGGAACGTGGACACGCCCGGCGGCAGCGGTGCGCGGGCCCCCTCGGATTCGAGCAGCCGGCCGCGTACGTCCTCGTCGCGGAAGGTGGTGCCCACGTTGGCGACGAGCAGCGTACGGTCGGACTTCTTCTTGATCGTCGAGCTGTACGTGATGTCGGTGCGGGCGGCCTCCCGGCGGTGCCGTGCGTCCAGCGCGCTCGGGATCGCCGTGGTGAGCAGCAGCAGCGCCACGCCGAGACCGACCCCGACGGCCGTCAGCAGGACCCGTACCCAGGCCTCACGGCCTCCGGTCACCGCGAACCTGGCACCCATGGCGAGGTCGCGGGACCACTGGCGGGCACTCATACGATCCGCTCCATGTCCCTGGACCTGCCGTCGCGTACGACGACCTCGCGGTCCGAGTACGCGGCCACGCGCGCCTCGTGCGTGACGAGCACGACGGCGGCGTTCGTCGAGCGGGCCGCCTCGGTCAGCAGCTCCATCACGCGCTCGCCGTTGAGGGAGTCGAGCGCGCCGGTCGGCTCGTCGGCGAACAGCACCCGAGGGCTGGTGACCAGCGAACGGGCGACGGCCACCCGCTGTCCCTGACCTCCGGAGACCTCACCGGGCCGCTTGCCCCTGAGGTCGTCGACCTCCAGCCGCTCCATCCAGGACAGCGCGGTGCGCTCGGCCTCCCTGCGGCCCGTGCCGTTCAGCCGCAGCGGCAGCGCGACGTTCTCGACACAGCTCAGCTCCGGTACGAGCTGGCCGAACTGGAAGACGAACCCGAACGCGGAGCGGCGCAGCGCACTGCGCTGGGCGTCGTTCATCGTCGCCATCTCGCGGCCGTCGTACGTGATCGAGCCGGAGTCGGGTGTGACGATGCCGGCGAGGCAGTGGAGCAGGGTGGACTTGCCGGAGCCGGAGGGGCCCATCACGGCGACGACCTCGCCGGGGTGGATGGAGAAGTCGGCACCGTCCAGCGCGGTGGTCGGGCCGTACGTCTTGCGCAGCTCCGAGGCGGTGAGCAGGGAGCCCGGGGGAGGAGTGGCCGCCGTCATCGGGCCGTCACCGCCTCGGCGAGCCGGTCGAGGCGCGCGGCCGTCAGTTCCAGCCACCGCAGGTCTGCCTCCAGGTGGAAGAGGGCGTGGTCGCAGATCAGCTGATCGGCCAGATCGCCCTTCCGCTTGCGTTCGGTCAGCATGCGCATCATCCGCAGATGCTCCGAACGCTGGGTGTCGAGGAGCTCGCTCGCGTCCCGGTGGGTCAGCAGGGCGAGGACGACCTTCGTGTACAGGGTCGACTGGAGGTACGGCTCGGGTTTCTCCGGCGTCGCGAGCCAGCGCCGCACGTCGGTGACGCCGGCTTCGGTGATCGCGTACCGCTTGCGCTCGGGCCCGTCGCCCGCCTCGATCCCGTCGAGCTCGACGAGCCCGTTCTTCAGCAGCCGCGACATCGTCGAATAGACCTGGCCGTAGTGCAGTGGCCGGTCGTGACCGAATTTCTCGTCGAAGGCCCGCTTCAGGTCGTAACCGTGGCGCGGCCCGGACTCCAGGAGCCCTAGAAGGGTGTGACCGATGGACATGCCCAGCACTCTACACACGGCGTATACACCGCGTGTATACGCCGTGCGTACAGGTCGCGGGAGAGGTGGCCCTGGCATAGGGAACCGGCTGGTCACGGCCGATTGTCACGGTTCTGGAACCGTCCGGCCGCTCCTCCCGCACGCGGGGCGCCCGCCCTCCCGGACCCGGCCCCCCGCCCTCCCGGACCCGGCCCCCCGCCCTCCCGCACCCGGAGCGGCGCCCTCCCTGGCCAGGGCGCCGCCCGCACGGACCCGGGGAGTGCGCGGCACGGCGGGAACCCGGTCCGCGCTCCCGTCGTGCGCTGTTCGTCGTCTCACTTTGTCCCGTCCCGGCAACCTTCCGGCCTCTCCGCACGTCGGACTCAGTGGGGCGGTGCCAAGGGCGTGCTGATTGTCACGTCCGGAAAAGGCCGGATCGGCGCCCCTTTGTCATAGCGCGCGGTGTTAGCTTTCTGAGCTGACCTGACCGGCGAACTTGTGTGCCACACGAGAATGAAGCGGAGCGGATCGACCCATGGGACGAGCTGAAGAGAGACGAGCGCGGCAGGTGCAGGGCCGCCGCGCGGCGCCCCAGCGTTCGTCCGGGCACGAGTCGCCGGGCTCCGGGCCCGGCACGAAGGCCGACGGCAAGAAGCCCCGCCGCACCGGCATACGCCGGTTCGTGAACTGGAAGACGATCCTCGGGACGTTCTTCGGCTTCTGCCTGCTCGGCATGGGCGCCTTCATCGTGCTCTACATGGTCGTGTCGGTGCCCGAGGGCAACGCCGCCGCCAAGCGCCAGAGCAACATCTACAAGTACAGCGACGGCTCGATGCTCGGGCGCAGCGGCAAGGTCAACCGCGAGATAGTCGACCTGGCCAAGGTGCCCAAGAGCGTCCAGAAGACGTTCGTCGCCGCCGAGAACAAGAGCTTCTACAGCGACTCCGGCATCGACCTCAAGGGCACCGCCCGAGGCCTGATCAACACCCTCTCCGGCAAGGGCAAGCAGGGTGGTTCGACGATCACCCAGCAGTACGTCAAGAACTACTACCTCAGCCAGGACCAGACCGTCACGCGCAAGCTGAAGGAAATGGTCATCTCGCTGAAGGTGGACCGCAAGAAGTCCAAGGACGACATCCTCGCGGGCTACATCAACACCAGCTACTACGGCCGCAACGCGTACGGCATCCAGGCCGCGGCGCAGGCCTACTACCGCGTCGACGCCGAGGACCTCTCGGTCGCGCAGGGCGCCTACCTCGCCTCGCTGCTCCAGGCTCCGAGCCAGTACGACTGGGCGGTCGCCTCGAAGACCGGCAAGAAGCTCGTCGAGGCCCGCTGGAACTACACCCTCGACAACATGGTCGAGCAGCACTGGCTCGACTCGGGCAAGCGCGCGGCCATGAAGTTCCCGGTCCCCAAGGACCCCAAGGGCGCGCCCGGCATGGAGGGCCAGACCGGCTATCTGGTGGAGCAGGCCAACGACGAGCTGGCCAAACAGCTTGTCGCGCAGGGCACCGCCGAGGACCTGGACGACGCCAAGGCCCTGCTCACCGCGGGCGGCTGGACCATCACGCTCAACGTGGACAAGAAGAAGCAGGCCCTGCTGGAGAAGACGGTCAAGGAGCAGCTCACCAGCAAGCTGGACCCGAAGAAGCGCAAGGTCGACGCCGACATCCAGGCCGGCGCCGTGTCGGTCGACCCCAAGACCGGCAAGGTCCTCGCGATGTACGGCGGCAAGGACTACTTCAAGCACTACTTCAACAACGCGACGCGCCGTGACTACCAGGCCGCCTCGACGTTCAAGCCGATGATCCTCGCGGCCGCCCTCGAGGAGAAGGCCAAGACGCACTCCGGGCAGCCGATCACCGCGAACACGATCTACGACGGAACCAACCGCCGTCCCGTGGTGGGCAGCGACATCGGGTTCGCACCGCCGAACGAGGACGAGCACAGCTACGGCCCCGTCACCGTGCAGACCGCGATGAACAAGTCCATCAACTCCGTCTTCGCGCAGATGGGCGTCGACGTCGGCATGGACGAGGTGCTGAAGGTCGCGGGCAAGCTCGGCATGCACACCAAGGGCCTCCAGGCGGTGCCCGCCCAGACCCTCGGCTCCATGGGCGCGAGCCCGCTGGAGATGGCCGGCGCGTACGCCACGCTCGACAACCACGGCAAGAAGGTCACTCCGGCGGTCGTCGCCAAGGCCGAGCACAAGGACACCACGGTCAAGATGCCGGACCCGATCGGCGAGCAGGTCATCAGCGAGGAGGCCGCCGACACGGTCACCTCGGTGCTGACCGGCGTGGTCGACGACGGTACGGCCCGCGTCTCCGTCCGGAACAACCCGTCCCGTGACGGCCAGCAGGTCGCCGGCAAGACCGGTACGTCCGACAACAACAGGTCGGCCTGGTTCACCGGCTACACGCCGAACCTGGTCACCTCGGTCGGCCTGTTCGGCGAGAACCCGAAGACCCAGGACCACGTCTCCATGAAGGGCGCCACGGGCCTCGTCCTGGAGGGCGGCCGTGTCAACGGCGGTGGCTACCCGGCGAAGATCTGGGCGGCCTACACGTTCGCGGCGATGGCGGGGAAGGTCACCGAGTTCGACCTGAACACCACGTCGGGCGCGGCGGTGGCGCCGACCGACCTGCCCACCGCCACCCAGACGCCGTCCAGCACGCCGTCGTCGACCCCGACCACCGAGGAACCGACGACGGAGCCGCCCACCACGAGCGCTCCGCCGACCCCCACGGACGAGCCGACGACGACCGAGCCGACGACGACGAGCCCGTCCACACCGACGAGTTCGCCCACCGACGGCGTCCCGGACAACCCGTTCGACCAGACCAGCCAGTAGCGGACGACAGCGGACGCGTGACAGAGGGGGCACCCGGAACTCCGGGTGCCCCCTCTGCCGAAGAGGCCGGCCGGTCCCCCACCCGGGGACCGGCCGGCCTTTCGGCGCTTCAGCCGTCGTCGACGTTCCGCGCGATCCGGTCGCCGGTCTCCTTGTCCACGTTGCGCCAGTACTGGAAGGCGCGCTCCTGCACCGGGCGGGTGACACCGGCCTTGAGATGCCCGCTGACGTTGCCCACCAGCCGGTCCCGGGCCGCGTCGTCCAGCACCTCGCGGACCATCGTGCCCGCCTGGCCCCAGTCGTCGTCCTCGCGGTGCGGCTTGCAGGCCTCGCGCACCAGCTCACCGGCGGTCTGCCAGCTCGCGGGGTCACCGAAGCGGCCTTCGTAGTCGGCCGCGGGGCCGCCGTAGGAGTTCGGCGCGTACGGGCGGGACGCCGTCGACGGCTCGTAGCGCATCGGGCCGTCCTTGGCGTACGAGTTCACCGGGGAGCGCGGCCGGTTGGGCGGCAGCTGGCTGTAGTTGGGGCCGATCCGGTAGCGGTGGGTGTCGGGGTACGAGAACAGCCGGCCCAGCAGCATCTTGTCCGGCGAGGGCCCGATGCCGGGCACCATGTTCGAGGGCTCGAAGGCGGCCTGCTCGATGTGGACGAAGTAGTCCTCGGGATTGCGGTCCAGGACCATACGGCCCACGTCGATCAGCGGGTAGTCCCCGTGCGGCCAGACCTTGGTCAGGTCGAACGGGTTGAACCGGTAGTCCGCCGCGTCCTCGAACGGCATGATCTGGACCTTCAGCGTCCAGCTCGGCGCGTCGCCGGACTCGATCGACTCGAACAGGTCACGGCGGTGCCTGTCCCCGTCCGTGCCCGCGAGCTCGTCGGCCTCCGCCTGGGTGAGGAAGTCGATGCCCTGGTCGGTCTTGAAGTGGTACTTCACCCAGAACCGTTCACCGCCGCCGTTGATCCACATGTAGGTGTGGGAGCTGTAGCCGTTCATGTGGCGGTACGTCTTCGGGATGCCCCGGTCGCCCATCAGCCAGGTCACCTGATGCGCCGACTCGGGCGAGAGGGTCCAGAAGTCCCACTGCATGTCGTTGTCGCGCAGCCCTGTCACCGGGTGGCGCTTCTGCGAGCGGATGAAGTCCTGGAACTTGATCGTGTCACGGACGAAGAAGACCGGGGTGTTGTTGCCCACCATGTCGTAATTGCCGTGCTCGGTGTAGAACTTCAGCGCGAAGCCGCGGGGGTCGCGCCAGGTGTCGGGCGAGCCCTGCTCACCGGCTACGGTCGAGAACCGCGCCAGCATGTCCGTGCGCCTGCCCGGCTGGAACAGATCCGCCCTGGTGAACTGACTGACGTCGTTGGTCACTTCGAAGAATCCGTACGCGCCACTGCCCTTGGCGTGCACCACCCGCTCGGGCACCCGCTCCCGGTTGAACTGCGCCATCTTCTCGATGAGGTAGTGGTCCTGGAGCAGGATCGGGCCGTCGGGGCCGACGGTGAGCGAGTGTTCGTCGCTCTCCACCGGAATCCCGACGTTGTTCGTGGTGTACGGAGCCTTCCGGGATGCCTGCGTCACGAGCGTCCTCCCGTCGGAGATGAGGTCGTCAGGTCGCTTCGCTCACCCCGGCAGTCAACGCCGCCGACATCATGTCGGCAACAGGGGACGGGTGCCGGCAGCGACCCGCCCGTACAGGCGCCTTCAGGCACCCGCATGAACGCCTCACAGGCACCCGGCACAGGCGGCACGGTCCGGCACCGGCACAGGCCCGTCAGGCACCCGCGCAGCCGCCGTCCGGCACCCGCACCGGCGCAGTTCGGCGCCGGCTCACCGGGGCGAGACCGGACGGGTACCCGGTCAGTTCCGGTTCAACTCGAACCAGACGACCTTTCCCGTACTCAGCCGGGTCGCCCCCCACCGCCGCGCCAGCCGGTTCACCAGGAACAGCCCGCGACCGCCCTCGTCCGTGGCCCGAGCCTGCCGCAGCCGCGGAAGCTGCGGCACGTCGTCGCCGACCTCACAGCGCAGGACATCCGTCCGCAGCAGCCGCAGTGTCACCGGCCGTGACGCGTACCGCACCGCGTTCGTCACGACCTCGCTGACCAGCAGCTCCACGGAGTCGGTCATGTCCTCCATGCCCCAGCGGGCCAGAGCCCGCCGGGCCAGACGCCGGGCCCGGCCGGGCGCCGCGTCCTCCGGCTCCAGGAACCAGTACGCGACATCGCTCGGCGCGATCCCGTCGAACCGCGCGGCGAGCAGCGCGATGTCGTCGTCCCGGTCACCCGGGCCGAGCATGTCGAGCACCTCGTCGCACAGTGCTTCCAGGGGCGGCGGATGATCCGGCCCGGTCAGCGCCGCGACCGCCGCGAGCTTCTCCCGCAGCTGCTCTATCCCGGTCCAGACGTCACGCAGCCGCGACTCGACCAGACCGTCCGTGTACAGCAGCAGCGTCGCCCCGGCCGGCGCGTCCAGCTCCACCGCCTCGAAGTCGACCCCGCCCACACCGATGGGGGCGCCCGGCGGCACCCGCAGCACCTCGGCCCGCCCGCCCAGATGCAGCAGCACCGGCGGCGGATGGCCCGCGTTGGCGATGGTGATCCGGTGCGACACCGGGTCGTAGACGGCGTAGAGACAGGTCGCCATGCGGTCGGTGCCGAGCCGCTGCGCCTGCTCGTCCAGGTGGTGCAGCACCTCCTGCGGCGGCAGATCGAGCCCCGCGAGGGTCTGCGCCGTCGTCCGCAGCTGGCCCATGATCGCCGCCGACGTCATGGAGTGGCCCATCACGTCACCGACGACCAGCGCGACCCGGCTGCCCGGCAGCGGGATCGCGTCGTACCAGTCACCGCCCACCCGGGCCGTCTCCGCGGCCGGCAGATACCGGGACGCCAGCCGGACCCCCGTGGGCCGCGGCAGCGTCTCGGGCAGCATCGTGCGCTGGAGCTCGTCGGCGATGTACGCCTCACGGCCGTACAGCACCGCCTTGTCGATACCGAGCGCGCTGTGCGTGGCGAGCTGCGCCGCCACCAGCAGGTCGTCCGCCTCGAAGGCGAGCCGCTCCGGCCGGCGCAGGAACAGCGCCGCCCCGATCACCCGGCGCCGGCCGCGCAGCGGCGCGAGGATCGCGCGCTGCCCGCTCGGCACCGGCAGATCGTCGCCGAGCAGCTCGGGCAGCGCGGCCCGCGCGGCGGGCGCGTCCGCGAACACCGGCCGCACCCCGCGCAGCACCTCGGCGAGGGCACCACCGGCGCGCACCTCGCACAGCTCGGCCGTCATCGCCGACAGCTCGTTGGGCTCCGGCCGCAGCGCGGGCAGGAAACCGCTCTCGGTGTCCCGCTCCTCGGGAATCCGGTCCGTGCGCCGCAACCGCAGCACCAGAGGACCCGTCGGCCGCTCGTCACCGACCGGCAGCGGGTCACGCAGATAGACGAGGATCGCGTCGGAGAAGGTCGGCACGGTCGCCCGGCACAGCCCCATCACGATCTCGTCGAGGTCGATGCCCCGGGCGATCCGCCGGGTCGCGGCGCCCACGAAGCGCAGCCGGTCCCCGTCCCGCCGCATAGGCATAGGTCCGCCCTGCGGCACACCTTGTCCGGTACGGCGGTCCTTGCCGCCGGATGCCCGCGAGGCCCGTCCCTGCTCGGCGTCCGGCTGGATCGGGATGCCCTCCGGCGCGGGCCGGGGGCGGTGGGTGTCGGGCTCGGTCGCCGAGGGCTGCGAATGCTCGGAGCCGGGCCCGGAGGAGACCGGCGAGGACGACGGCACGTCGGTGCCCGAGGACGCGGACGCGCCGAGGTCGGCGGACACCTGGCCGCCGGCCTTCCCGCGCTTGCCGCGAGGCCTGGGCGCACCCGAACCCCTCGGTGTGTCGCCCGTGCGGGCCTGTACCGGTAACGCGCCGGAACCCGGCAGCGGGGACGGCGGCTCGGAGGTACGTAGGAGCGCCCCGCGAGGGTCCGCGGGGGCGGGCGGCCGGCCGGCGCCGCTCTGCCGGCGCTCGTGCGAGGTGGGATGCTCCGTCACGCGTGTCGAGTCCATCCGTCCGGGGCTGCGCGCCGAGCGCGCAATTCTTCCCGCAGCCCCGATACCCGGAATGTGTGCCCCAGGAACGGATTCTGCGTGTCGTCAGGGCCGGGACCGACGGCGCGAACAGCCGTCGCCCGGCACGGTACGGCTCGCCGACGGCCGGAAACGGTCCGTGCCGACAGCGGGGCGACGGCCGAAGCCCTGGCCCGCACGGCCGTCGTGGCGAGCCCGCGCGGTGCGACCGGTCCCTGGCCGGCCACGCCGCCGTACGCCTCGTACCCCTCGCTCACGTCCTGCCGCCCCTCGGTGACATATGGTCAAGCTCGGCTCATCCTGCGGGAGTTGTCGCTGCCGTTTGCCCTTGCGGAAGACGATCCTACGGTTGTACCACGGGGGCGCATCAAGGGTCTCATGAGGACACGTGCGCGGGCGTACGGTCCCAGTCATCCGGCAGAGCGGGAACCGGCCAGCCCGGATCCGGCCTCCAGTGCTGCCATCCGTCCGAGAACGGCGCGCCCCAGGAACGGATCACCTCCACCGCCGACCACCCCGCTTCCCGTACCTGTGCCGCCAGTTGAGCATCCATCAGACCGGCCCGCTGCGCCATGGCGAATTCGTCCTCGTCGAGCCAGCGCCAACTGCGATCCGGGTGGACCGAGATGTCGAGGAAGTGATCCACCGAGTCCACTCCACCCGCCCAGCGGGTCAGTGGGGCCTCCAGGTTCACGTACCAGTTCTTGAAACGCCAGCCCTGTTCCCAGAACAGCCACACAGACCAGGCCTCGCCCGGCCGCGCCAGCTTCAGCACACCGGTCCCGAACCAGCGGTCGCGCCGCACCGCGCGAGGCTTCGTGTAGCGCGATTCCAGCGGTTCTCCATGCACCGGCGAACCGTCGGCGAGGACCGGCTTCACACATTCGGTACCCGGCGCCATCCACACCGCGAGCAGGTCGGCGTCGTCGCGTGCGACCGTCACGGGGCGGCAGATGTGGACGCTGTCCCCGCCGTTCTCCCGGTACCGCCACAGGATCTGGCTCCCGGGCTCCCAGTGGGCCGCCGGCCCGCCCGCTTCCGCTCGTCTCACCGCTCCACCCTCTGCCATGACCAGATATTAGGTGCCCCAGGCATGCGACGCTGCGGTTCGCGTCACGGTTCCCGCCGACGGCGACCTGCTGTTACGGAGCTGTCATCAGGCGTTTCTCCATGGACACGGGCTGTTACGGGTGTGTCATCCGCAGGACATCCAGGGCCTCGTCCAACTGCTCCTCGGTCAGGTCCCCGCGCTCCACGTACCCCGATTCCAGCACCACCCGGCGAATCGTCTTGCGCTCCGCCAGCGCCTTCTTCGCGACCTTGGCGGCCTCCTCGTACCCGATGTACTTGTTCAGCGGCGTCACCACGGACGGCGAGGACTCCGCGTACTCACGGGCCCGTTCGCGGTGCGCGACGATCCCGTCGACCGTGCGGTCGGCGAGCAGCCGCGAGACGTTCGCGAGCAGCCGGACCGACTCCAGGACGTTCTTGGCGATCACCGGCAGCATCACGTTCAGCTCGAAGTTCCCGGCCGCGCCCGCGACGGCGACGGTCGCGTCGTTCCCCGTCACCTGCGCGGCGACCATCAGCACCGCCTCGGGAATCACCGGGTTCACCTTGCCCGGCATGATCGAGGATCCGGGCTGGAGATCCGGGAGGCTGATCTCGGCCAGTCCGGTGCGCGGCCCGGAGGCCATCCACCGCAGATCGTTCGCGATCTTCGTCAGCCCGACGGCGATGGTCCGCAGCTGACCGCTCGTCTCCACGATCCCGTCGCGCGCCCCCTGCGCCTCGAAGTGGTCGCGGGCCTCCGTGAGCGGCAGCCCGGTCGCCCGTGCCACCTCCGCGATCACCGCGGCGGAGAACCCGGGCGGCGTGTTGATCCCCGTCCCCACGGCCGTGCCGCCGAGCGGCAGTTCGGCCAGCCGCGGCAGCGAGGCCTCCAGCCGCTCGACCCCGTACCGCACCTGGGCCGCGTAGCCCCCGAACTCCTGGCCGAGCGTCACCGGCGTCGCGTCCATGAGATGGGTGCGCCCCGACTTCACCACATCGGCGAACTCCCGCGACTTGCGCTCCAGCGAGGCGGCGAGATGCTCCAGGGCGGGGACGAGATCGCGGGTGACGGCGGCGGTCGCGGCGATGTGGATGGACGACGGGAACACGTCGTTGCTCGACTGCGACGCGTTCACGTGGTCATTGGGGTGGACGTCCCGGCCCAGCCGCTCGCCGGCCAGCGTGGCGATGACCTCGTTGGCGTTCATGTTGGAGGAGGTGCCCGAGCCCGTCTGGAAGACGTCGACCGGGAAGTGCGCGTCCCAGCGCCCCTCGGCGACCTCCGCGGCCGCCTCCTGGACCGCCTCCGCGACATCCTTGGCGATCACGCCCAGCTCGCCGTTCACCTTCGCGGCGGCCCCCTTGATCCGGGCGAGGGCCTCGATGTGCGCGCGCTCGATGCGCTGCCCCGAGACGGGGAAGTTCTCCACGGCGCGCTGCGTCTGCGCCCGCCACTTCGCCTCCGCGGGCACCCGCACCTCGCCCATGGAGTCGTGCTCGATCCTGTACGCGCCTTCGCCCTGGCCATCCGCCATTGGTGACACCTCCATGCGACACAGCATCCCGGAGCCCGCCCGTGTTCCCGCCCGAAGCCGCGCGAGCGCCGCGCCGCACGAACGGCCGCCTTGTCGGCGGCCGTTCCCCGGCTCGTACGGCGTCACACGCGCGTCACCCGCACGGCGTCACCCGGAAGGGTGTACGCCGTACGGGCCCGTACCAGGCCGGTCCCGGGCCCCGCACCGGGATCGTGGTGAAGGTCGGGGCGAGGGCGGGGTTCTGGAAGAAGCCGTTCGATTTATTGGTCAAGCACCCGAGGGTTCTGGGAACCGTCCGTCTCTCCATCCTCAAGGACGACACCACCAGTCCCGAGAAGCAGAAGCACGCGGTCGAGCACTGGGCCTCGGGGCCGACTGCGGACGGCCGCACAGTCGGCTTCGCTGAAGACCTGGACGTGTCCGGCGCCATGCATCTGTGTCGCCTAGCGTGCCTCGGTGAGGGCTCGCTGCCTGAGGTTGCCGCCGGACAACTGAATCGTGGTGGCGGCCAGGATGTCGTCCCTGCCGATGGTCCGCCCGTCCCCCCTGCGGGCGGACAGGGCCTGGAGGGAATCCTTGAGGAACGGAGGTGGGGCCGGTTCGCCCGACATCATTGGGGTGACCGTACCGAAACGTTTGACCCCGCCCTCGCGGACGACCATGGCCGCGTCCCGGGCGAGGTCCGTCAGGAACACGCTCGCGATTCCGTCCAGGTCACGGACCATCGCCGGGACGGCCGTCGCCCCCTGGCTCCGCAGCAGCTTCTTGACCCCGGCCTCGAACCTGTGGGCGCCGACCACAGCACTCGGTTTGCGCGACCTGCTGCGCTTACGAGAAGGCACGATGACACCCTCGGCGTCGTACAGGACACCGGTCAGGCCTTGAAACGTCGGGCTGTGGTCGTACCACTTGTCCCCCACCTCGAGCTCGACGTTCCGGTCGATCGCCCAGAGAAGGTCCCCGGGAATCAGCTTCTTCCGGGCCTCCGTCGCCGCCGCTCTCCTCGCGCCGTCGATGATCTCCGTCAGCACTGTCCGCGTCACCGACGCGGCGGCCCACGCGGCCGACCGAGAGACGTGCATCGGGGTCACGTCCCTGAACACCGCTTTGACGAGAGAAGGCTTGAACGGCGAGACATCCATGACCGAGGCGGTCTCGGGACCGCTGCGCTCAGGGCGTGCGGGCTGTGCGGTCATCGGAAGAAACGCTCCCTGCTGTCGGAGTTATCAGAGGCCCGCACTTCACCACGCAGACCCGCTCTCTTCCCCCATCCTCCGTCGAAGCGGCACCCGGTCAAGGGCCCGACGGGCACATCCCGATTCCCTACCTGGGATGACAGTCCCCGCCCGACGGACAGCGTGTGAATGCTCCATCGAGGGGGCGTGTATTACGGCGTCTTACGGGTGTGACCGGTAGCCCGAACGACCGCCCCGGCCGGAAGCCTGAGCCACACTGCGTACAGCTCTGGCGAGCGGGCGACGATCTCGGTTCAGAGCGCCGCCCGTTGGGGACCAGGGCGGCAACCTTCTCGACGGTGGGGGGCAATGCTGTGAGCACTCGGTGGCCAGGGCGGACCGTTGCCGAGTGACAGCACGACAACGCCCCCGCCGGGCGGACCGGCGGGGGCGTGAGAAGCGCCTATAGGCTCAGGTCACGCCTGACGCACCGGGATGCTTGTGAACGTCGGCTGAGAGAGTTCCTGCGGGCTGAAGAAGTCGTTGCCCTTGTCGTCGACGACGACGAAGGCCGGGAAGTCCTCGACCTCGATCTTCCAGACGGCCTCCATGCCGAGCTCCTCGTACTCGACGACCTCGACCTTCTTGATGCAGTCCTGGGCGAGCCGGGCGGCCGGTCCGCCGATGGAGCCGAGGTAGAAGCCGCCGTGCGCGTCGCAGGCGTCGGTGACCTGCTTGCTGCGGTTGCCCTTGGCGAGCATCACCTTGGAGCCGCCCGCCGCCTGGAACTGCTCGACGTAGGAGTCCATGCGGCCGGCGGTCGTCGGGCCGAAGGAGCCGGACGCGTAGCCCTCGGGGGTCTTGGCCGGGCCCGCGTAGTACACCGGGTGGTCCTTCAGGTACTGCGGCATCTCCTCGCCCGCGTCCAGCCGCTCCTTGATCTTGGCGTGCGCGATGTCGCGGGCCACGACGAGCGGGCCGGAGAGCGAGAGCCGGGTCTTGACCGGGTACTTCGTCAGCTCGGCGAGGATGTCGTCCATCGGCTGGTTGAGGTCGATCTTCACGACGTCGCCGGCCTCGTCGAGATGCTCGTCCGTGGTCTCCGGCAGGAAGTGCGCGGGGTCGGTCTCCAGCTGCTCCAGGAAGACGCCCTCGGCGGTGATCTTCGCGACGGCCTGGCGGTCGGCCGAGCACGAGACCGCGATCGCGACCGGGCAGGACGCGCCGTGGCGGGGC
The DNA here is from genome assembly GCF_036226925.1 of Streptomyces sp. NBC_00659. NCBI lineage: Bacteria > Bacillati > Actinomycetota > Actinomycetes > Kitasatosporales > Streptomycetaceae > Streptomyces > Streptomyces sp. NBC_00659. The sequence goes on from NZ_CP109031.1 coordinate 6,113,418, forward strand.
AGGCGCACCACACGTACGTCGTGGCAGAAGTACTTGCCGCCGAACTGCGCGCCGATGCCGATCTTCTGGGTCAGCTCGAAGACCTTCTCCTCCAGCTCCTTGTCCCGGAAGCCGTGCCCGAGCTCGGAGCCCTCCGAGGGGATCTCGTCCAGGTAGTGCGCGGAGGCGTACTTCGCGGTCTTCAGCGCGTACTCGGCGCTCGTGCCGCCGACGACGATCGCCAGGTGGTACGGCGGGCACGCGGCCGTCCCGAGGGAGCGGATCTTCTCCTCCAGGAACTTCATCATGGAGCCCTCGTTGAGGACCGCCTTCGTCTCCTGGTAGAGGAACGACTTGTTGGCGGAGCCGCCGCCCTTGGCCATGAACAGGAACTTGTAGGCGCCGCCGTCGGTGGCGTACAGCTCGATCTGCGCCGGCAGGTTCGAGCCGGTGTTCTTCTCGTCCCACATGGTCAGCGGGGCCATCTGCGAGTAGCGCAGGTTCAGGTTCTTGTACGCGTCGTAGATGCCGTGCGAGAGGGCGGCCTCGTCGCCGCCCTCGGTGAGCACGTTCTGGCCGCGCTTGCCCATGACGATCGCCGTGCCGGTGTCCTGGCACATGGGGAGGACGCCGGCCGCCGCGATGTTCGCGTTCTTCAGCAGGTCCAGGGCGACGAACTTGTCGTTCGCCGAGGCCTCCGGGTCGTCGATGATGCGGCGCAGCTGGGCGAGGTGCGCCGGGCGCAGGTAGTGCTGGATGTCGTGGATGGCCTCCGCGGCGAGCTTGCGCAGCGCCTCCGGCTCCACCTTGAGGAACGTGCGCCCGTCGGCCTCGAAGGTGGAGACACCCTCGGAGGTCACCAGCCGGTACGGCGTGGTGTCCTCTCCCTGGGGGAGCAGATCGGTGTACGCAAACTCAGGCATCTCGCCTATTCCTCACTCGACAGTCAGCTTTTTCGGGGCTCGGTCGCCTCGGGCGCACCCCTTCGGCTCACTCGCCTGAGGCCGGCCGTCATCGGCAGCGTTCACCAGCGTAGAACCTGGCACGGGCGCCGGGGCTGTGAGGTAAGGCTCAGTTCGGACATCGGACCGTCGGTCCCGGGGGAGAGCGGGTTTCCCGCGGGTGGCGCGCCAGGGGTAGTCGCGATCTATCGCGTTTGGGTACGCTGTTGCCGTGGACCTTCAAAAGAGCCCCGACGCGAGTGCCGCCACGGCGGCGAAGCCGGCCGAGCTGCGTGCCTCCGACGCCGATCGCGACCGGATCACCGACATCCTGCGCGAGGCCGTCGCCGAAGGGCGCCTGACCGCGGAGGAGCATGCCGAGCGGGTCGAGGGCGTACTGGCCACCAAGACGGTCGGCGAGCTCGACCAGTTCGTCCGTGACCTGCCCGCCGCCCACACGGGCCGCGCGGCCTCCGCCTACGTCTCCGCGCCCAACCGCCCCACCCAGGGCGCGATCCCGGCGGAGGCCGACGACACCGTGGTGGCGGTCTTCAGTTCCGCCGTCCGCAAGGGCCGCTGGCGGGCGGGCCGGCGCATCCACGCGTACTCGGTCTTCGGAAACGTCGAGATCGACCTGAGCGAGGCGATCTTCGAGTACCAGCAGGTCGTGATCAAGGCGATCTCGGTGTTCGGCAACGTCGAGATCTCCGTGCCGGAGAACGTCTCGCTGCGCGGGAGCGGCGGCGGGGTGCTCGGCAACTTCGAGGTGGACACGCTGGACTCGGGCGACCCCGACGCGCCCGTGGTCTACGTCGACGGCCTCGCCGTCCTGGGGAACGTCGAGGCGAGGCCCAAGCGCGGCAAGCTCATCGCGGACATCCTCGACCGGGTCACGAGCCGGGTGAACGAGCGGGTGGCGGACCGGCTGGACCGGAGTTTGCGCAAGCACCTCGACCGTTGACGCTTGTGAATATGCGCGTGGCCGATGCGGGTCGGTCCGGCGGCGACGATCGATCATGCCCGAGAACGGCCGGGCTTCTCCACGCAGTGCATAGGCGCGCGTACAGCGGGTAGGGCTTGCTGCATCGTCTCTTGGAGGGCGCTGTGGGACTTCCCCGGCGCCCGGCACGCTCGCGAAGCCGTCGTCAGGAGTAGACCCGTGCTGCAACCGCCGCATCAGTCCCTGCAGGTAGCTGCCGTTCCGGCCCAGCGGGCGCCCGTGCGGGACAGGGATCAGGAAGCGCCATGGCACACGGAGGCGGTGTGCAGGCGCGACGAAGCCGGCCTGTTCTTCGCCCCCTCCAAGGAGCCGACCGCTTCACGGCTCTCCCGCGAGGAGGCGGCCAAGCGCGTCTGCGCCCGCTGTCCGGTCATGGTCGAGTGCCGCGAACACGCGCTGCTGCAACCCGAGCCGTACGGCGTCTGGGGCGGCCTGACCGCCGCCGAGCGCCGTGTCGTGCTCGCCCGGCGCCGCCGTCGCGACCTGGAACTCAAGAAGGCCACCCGCGGCACGATAGCCGCGGCCGGCTGACCCACCCCGCACCCGCGGGACCAGTGGGGAGCCGGGGCAGGGCCGTCCCGTACACACGGCAACTGCGTACACACGGCAGCCGTGCCACCCGCCGCCCCGAAGCGGTACCCGCGCGGCTGCCCGGGTGCCGCCCGGTGTCGGTGCCGGAGGCTTCATCCGGTGCCGGCGCGGGAGGGCCGTCGGACGGTGGCCGCACAGGATCGCGTCGGCCGGTGTCGGCACCCGACCCGAAGACGTCATCCGGTGTCGGCGCGGGACTTCGGCCGTGGTCGGCGCAGGTGGATTTCAGCCGTGGTCCGCGCAGGAGAAAGGGGCACCCCTCCGCACAAGGGGCGCCCCTTTTGCGCCGTGTCGGCGCCCGGCCCTCCGGGCCGGTGGTCCTACTTGGCGCGGTCGAAGTCGATCGCGCTGTACGCACGCAGCTTGCTCAGCCGGTGCTCCGACCGGATCTGGCGGACCGTGCCCGACTTGGACCGCATCACGATCGACTCGGTCGTCGCGGTCTCGGAGCGGTAGCGCACCCCGCGCAGGAGCTCGCCGTCGGTGATGCCGGTCGCGACGAAGAAGACGTTCTCGCCGGAGACCAGGTCGTTCGTGGTCAGGACGCGGTCGAGGTCGTGCCCGGCGTCTATGGCCCGCTGCCGCTCCTCGTCGTCCTTCGGCCACAGCTTGCCCTGGATGGTGCCGCCGAGGCACTTGACGGCACAGGCCGAGATGATGCCCTCGGGTGTGCCGCCGATGCCGAGCAGCAGGTCGATGCCGGTGCCCTCGCGCAGCGCGAGGATGGAGCCCGCGACGTCGCCGTCGGAGATCAGTTTGATGCGCGCGCCGGTCTCCCGGATCTCCTTGATGATCCCGTCGTGGCGCGGCCGGTCGAGGATGACGACCGTGACGTCCTCGGGCGTGACCCGCTTGGCCTTGGCGACCCGGCGGATGTTCACCGCCACGGACGCGTTGATGTCGACGAAGTCGGCCGCCTCCGGGCCGGTGACCAGCTTGTCCATGTAGAAGACCGCGGACGGGTCGAACATGGTGCCGCGGTCCGCGGCGGCGAGCACGGCGATCGCGTTCGTCATGCCCTTGGCGGTGAGCGTGGTCCCGTCGATCGGGTCGACGGCGATGTCGCACTCGGGACCGGTCCCGTCGCCCACGCGCTCCCCGTTGAAGAGCATCGGGGCCTCGTCCTTCTCCCCCTCGCCGATGACGACGACGCCGTTCATCGAGACGGTGGAGACGAGGGTGCGCATGGCCCGGACGGCGGCACCGTCGGCACCGTTCTTGTCGCCGCGGCCGACCCAGCGGCCCGCGGCCATGGCGGCGGCCTCGGTGACGCGGACGAGTTCGAGGGCGAGGTTGCGGTCGGGGGCTTCCGACGGGACTTCGAGTTCGGAGGGCAGATGATGCTCGGTCATCGACACGCACCTTTCTGATACGACGACGGCCGGATGAGGGTGATGCCCCGACTCTATCGTCAGGCTTACAAAATGAGCAGGGGGGCCCACGGATGAGCAGGCCAGGGCACCTGCGACGATAGGTGCGTGGCAGGTACGAAAGGCAAGCAGTCGGTCCGGGACATGATTCTTTCCCTGGGCCTCATCGGGCTCATGGCGGGTGTCATCTACATCTTCATTCCGCATGACGACTCCGAGCCGGATCTCAAGCGTGTCGACTACAAGGTCGAGCTGCTGACGGCTCGCCGCGCGGCGAGCTATCCCGTGGCGGCGCCCGAAGGGCTGCCCTCGGCGTGGAAGGCGACCTCGGTGCGCTACGACGGCAGTGAGTTCGACGCCTGGCATCTGGGCTTCCAGGCCCCCGACGGTCAGTACGTGGCGGTCGAGCAGTCCACTCAGCGGCCGGCCGTGTTCATCGACACGGCGAGCCAGGGCGCCCGGCAGACGAAGGGCACCCAGCGCATCGGCGACCGGACCTGGCAGCGCTACGAGGGCGACCACTACGACGCCCTCGTCCTCCAGGACAAGGGCGCCACGACGGTGGTGACCGGCACCGGGTCGTTCGGCACGCTGGTGAAGATGGCGGAGGCCCTGAAGACCTCGTAGCGCCGCCCGTACGGCCTCGTGGAACCCGTAAGGCATGGAGAAGAGCCCCCGGCGGCAGCGCCGGGGGCTCTTCTCGTCTGTCTGGTGCGGGTGAGGGGGCGAACGGCGGTGCCGGCGGCTCCCTCGGTGCCGTCGGTCAGACGGTCGTGATGACCTGGTCCGCGTCCAGGCGCGGGCCGCGCGGGAACCAGGCGTCCTCGCCCGGCTTGCCGATGTTCACGATCATCAGCGGGGTGTGGTCGTCGTCCAGGAACTCCTTCTGGACACCGGCGAGGTCGGCGCCGGTCATCGGGCCCGCGGCGAGGCCGGCGGCACGGACGCCGATGATGAAGTACGCGGCCTGGAGGGCGGCGTTCATCCCCGCGGCGCTCTCACGGACCGGGCGCTCGGAGAAGAAGAGGTCCTTGGCGGCGGGGAAGTGGGGGAGGAGCGCCGGCAGTTCCTCGTGGAACTCGTTGTCCGCGGAGAGGATCGCGACCAGCGGGGCGGCGGCGGTCTTCGCCCGGTTGCCCTCGGCGAGGTGCTGCACCAGGCGCTCACGGGCCTCGGGGGAGCGGACCAGGGTGATGCGCAGCGGCGACTGGTTGAAGGCGGTCGGGCCGTACTTGACCAGGTCGTAGATCGCCTGCACCTGCTCGTCGGTCACCGGCTCGTCGGTGAACGTGTTCGCCGTGCGAGCTTCGCGGAACAGCAGGTCCTGAGCGGTGGGGTCAAGGACGAGAGACATGGAGAACCTTCTCGGTATGTGCGGTGGATCCGGGGGATCTGTTGGCGAGTACGACAGTACGCCGAGGAGGTTTAAAGTTCAACCAAAAGTGGGGCGTGGTGATCCGCTTCACAGGTGCAAGGATCGAAAGAAGGATCGAAAAAGGGGGCCCGCCGTGTCGCGGGCCCCGCTGGAGCTACTCACAGCAAGACGTCACTCGGAGCCGCTCGTCACCCGAGCCGCTCGTCACCCGGTACCCGAGCCGCTCGTCACCCGGTGCCGGCACCGCTCGTCACTCGGATCCGGAGCCGGCGTCCTTCTCCTGTTCCTGGGACTCCTCGGCCAAGGCGGCGTCCAGACGGGCCCGAGCGCCCTCCAGCCAGCGTCGGCACACCTTGGCCAGCTCCTCGCCGCGCTCCCAGAGCGCCAGGGACTCCTCCAGGGTCGTACCGCCCGCCTCCAGGCGGCGTACCACCTCGATCAGCTCGTCCCGTGCCTGCTCGTACCCGAGCGCCTCGTCCACCTTGCTGGTCATGCGTCCACCCTATGCATCGACTCGAACCGTGAATTCACCCTCGGCGACCCGCGCCCGCAGCGTCTCGTCCGCCGCCACCTCGGCCGGGTCCCGGACCACATGACCGTCCGCCCGTTGCAGCACCGCGTACCCGCGCTGGAGGGTCGCCGCGGGGGAGAGGGCCACCACGCGCGCGTGGGTGTGCGTCAGCTCCGAGTCCGCGCGGTCCAGCAGATGCCCGACGGTGCGCCGGCCCCGGTCGAGCAGGGCGGAGACCTGGTCCGCCCGCTCGTCGACCATCCGGTGCGGATCCTCCATCGAGGGCCGGGCCAGCGTGTGCGCGAGGCCGCGCTCCTCGCGGTCGATGAACGACCCCACGCAGCGCCGCGCCCGGTCCCGCAGGAACCGCACCCGCTCGTACTCCTCCCCGACGTCCGGCACGACCTTCTTGGCCGCGTCGGTCGGCGTGGAGGCCCGCAGGTCGGCCACGAGGTCGAGCAGCGGGCTGTCCGGCTCGTGCCCGATCGCCGACACGACCGGGGTGCGGCAGGCCGCGACCGCGCGGACCAGCTGCTCGTCGGAGAACGGCAGCAGGTCCTCCACGCTGCCGCCGCCCCGTGCCACGACGATCACGTCGACCTCGTCGAGCGCGTCCAGCTCCTTCACCGCCTGTACGACCTGCGGTACGGCGTGGACGCCCTGCACGGCGACATTGCGGACCTCGAAGCGGACGGCGGGCCAGCGGCGCCGCGCGTTCTCCAGCACGTCCCGCTCGGCCGCCGACGCGCGCCCGCACACCAGCCCGATGAGCTGCGGCAGGAACGGCAGCGCCTTCTTGCGATCGGCGGCGAAGAGCCCCTCGGCCGCCAGCGACTTCTTCAGCTGTTCGAGGCGGGCGAGGAGTTCCCCCACGCCCACCGGCTTGATCTCGGCGGCCCGCAGGGAGAGCTGCCCGCGCGGCGCGTACCACTCCGGTTTGGCGTGGACGACCACCCGGGCGCCCTCGGTCACGACGTCGGCGACCGCGTCGAAGACCTGGCGGTAGCAGGTCACGCTCACCGAGATGTCGTGCGACGGATCGCGCAGTGTCAGGAAGACGACGCCCGCGCCGGGGCGCCGCGACAACTGGGTGATCTGCCCCTCGACCCACACCGCGCCGAGCCGGTCGATCCATCCCCCGATGAGCCGTGACACCTCTCCGACGGGCAGCGGAGCGTCCGCGGACGTGTTGAGAGCCATGCGCCGAGCCTAGTGGCCGCCACCGACAACGCCCCGCGCCTGGTGCGGGTCGGACACCCGTACTCCGTACCCCGTACCCCGGGCCCGTCCCGACCGGAACGCGGCGGACGGCAGCCGCGCGGTACGGCGCGTCACCCGGCCGCGGACCCGGCTCGCCCCCGTTGGGCGAGCAGCACCACCAGGCCCGCCGCCAGCCACACGAGACCCGCCACCTGAGCCGTTCCCGACGCCTCGATGATCACCGCGACGGTGATCGCGGCCCCCAGTACGGGCAGGAGGACGTGCCGCCACCACACCACCGGCCCGCCCCGGTGCCGTACGGCGAACCAGCCCACCACCGACGCGTGCAGCAGCGTGAACGCTGTCAGGGCGCCGATGTCGACCACCGAGACCAGCTTGTCGAGGCCGTCGTCGCGGCGCGCCGCCCAGACCGCGGCGACCAGAGTGATCACCGCGGCGCACGACAGGGCCGCCCGCGGCACCCCGGAGCCGGTCCGCGCCAGCACCCGCGGCAGCCTCCGGTCCCGGGCCATCGCAAAGACGATCCGCCCGGCCGCGGCCTGCCCGGCCAGCGCCGCGAACGCCGCGCCGATCGCCTTGCTCACGGCGACCAGGTTGTGCAGCCACGAGCCGACGGAAGCGTCCACGGCGTCGTAGAAGGCCGGACCCTGAAGGGCGGGGTCGGCGGCGAGCCGCGCGGACGGCAGCGGCTCCAGCAGGGCCGCCAGATACGTCTGCGCGATGAACAGCACACCCGCCAGCGCCAGACAGAACAGCACCGCCCGGGCCACCTTCTCCGAACCGCCCGTGACCTCCTCGGCGAAGGAGGCGATCGCGTCGAAGCCGAGGAAGGACAGGACGGCGACCGAGACGGCGCCGACGACCGCCGACAGCGCGAACGCGCCCTGGGTGCCGTCACCCGACAGCGGGGACAGCCAGTCGCGCCGCGCGCCGTCGCGCGCGAGGACCACGGCCGCCGCCACGACGAAGACGACGAGGACCACGATCTCCATCGCGAGCACCAGAAAGCCGACGCGCGCCGCCGTGCGGACCCCCCGCAGATTGAGGAACGTCGTGACGACGACGGCGAGCGTGGTCCACACCCACCGGGACACCTCCGGGACCAGCGCGTTCATGGCGATCCCGGAGAACAGATAGGCCACCGCCGGAATGAGCAGATAGTCCAGCATCACCATCCACCCCGCGACGAACCCGGCCTCCGGGCCGAGCCCCGCGCGCGCGTAGGCGAACACCGAACCCGCCTGGGGGACCACCCGGACCATCTGGGCGTAGCTGAAGGCGGTGAACGCCATGGCCGCCGTCGCGACGACGTAGACCAGCGCCACCGCCCCGTGCGACCTCGCGTCCAGCGCTCCGAAGACCCCGACCGGGGCCATCGGGGCGATGAACAGCAGCCCGTAGACGACCAGGTCCCGGAAGCCGAGGCTGCGCCGCAGCCGCTGCTCCGCCGGGTCCGTGCCGGCGGTGGCCCGCGCGTCGGACATCGTGCCTCCCGGGAATCGCCTGGTCCCACCCCAGCGGCTGCCCACAGTCTCTCCGAGGAGGCGATCCCTGACCCGCCGGGCGCGGCCTTACGATGGGGGCATGACCGCTTCGCCTGGCCGCCGTGTCCTGCTCGCCGCCCCCCGTGGCTACTGCGCGGGCGTGGACCGCGCCGTGATCGCCGTGGAGAAGGCCCTCGAGCAGTACGGGGCTCCGATCTACGTCCGTCACGAGATCGTCCACAACAAGTACGTCGTGCAGACCCTGGAGAAGAAGGGCGCGATCTTCGTCGAGCGGACGGCGGAGGTCCCCGAGGGGTCCATCGTCATGTTCTCGGCACACGGCGTCTCCCCCGTCGTCCACGACGAGGCCGCCGCCGGCAAGCTCGCCACCATCGACGCGACGTGCCCGCTGGTCACCAAGGTCCACAAGGAAGCCGTCCGCTTCGCGAACGAGGACTTCGACATCCTCCTCATCGGGCACGAGGGCCACGAAGAGGTCATCGGCACCTCCGGAGAGGCCCCCGACCACATCACCCTGGTCGACGGCCCCGGCGACGTCGCCAAGGTCGAGGTCCGCGACCCCTCCAAGGTCGTCTGGCTCTCCCAGACCACCCTCTCCGTCGACGAGACCATGGAGACGGTCGACGCCCTGAAGGAGAAGTTCCCCCTCCTCATCTCCCCGCCGAGCGACGACATCTGCTACGCCACGCAGAACCGTCAGCTCGCCGTGAAGCAGATGGGCGCGGAGGCCGAGCTGGTCATCGTGGTCGGATCGCGCAACTCCTCCAACTCGGTCCGTCTGGTCGAGGTCGCCAAGCTGGCCGGCGCCCGCGCCGCGTACCTGGTGGACTTCGCCGAGGAGATCGACGAGGCCTGGCTGGAGGGCGTGAACACCGTCGGTGTCACCTCCGGTGCCTCCGTCCCCGAGGTCCTCGTCGAGCAGGTCCTGGAACGGCTGTCGGGGCACGGCTTCGAGGACGTGGAGATCGTCAAGGCCGCCGAGGAGTCCATCACCTTCTCGCTCCCCAAGGAGCTGCGCCGCGACCTGCGCGCCGAGGCGGCCGCGCTGGTGGAGGCGCGTACGGGTGGTCCGTCCGGGAAGTGACGGTCAGCCGTACGTCGTAACGTAGAGCCATGAAGATCTTCGGTGTGGACATTGGCGGATCCGGGATCAAGGGTGCCCCTGTGGACCTTGATCGCGGGGACCTGGCGGAGGAGCGCCACAAGGTGCTCACCCCGCACCCGGCGACGCCCGACGCGGTGGCCGACGGCGTGAAGGACGTCATCGACCACTTCGGCTGGACGGGCCCGGTGGGCATCACGTTCCCCGGTGTGGTGACCGGTGGTTCCACGATCCGTACGGCGGCCAACGTCGACAAGTCCTGGATCGACACCGACGCGGGCGCGTTGCTCGGCGGGCGGCTGGGCGGCCTGCCGGTGACCGTGCTGAACGACGCGGACGCGGCGGGTGTCGCCGAGATGGAGTTCGGCGCGGGGAAGGGCCGCCGGGGCACGGTCATCCTGCTCACTTTCGGCACCGGCATCGGCAGCGCCGTCTTCACCGAAGGCGAGCTGGTCCCGAACACCGAGCTGGGCCACCTCGAGCTGAACGGCCACGACGCCGAGAAGCGGGCCTCCACCAAGGCCAAGGACGACCACGAACTGACCTGGGAACACTGGTCGCGCCGCGTCACCAAGTACCTCGCCCATGTCGAGATGCTCTTCTCCCCGGAACTCTTCATCATCGGCGGAGGTGTCAGCCGCAAGGCCGACAAGTTCCTGCCGCTGATCCAGGACATCAAGGCCGAGATCGTCCCCGCGCAGCTCCAGAACAACGCCGGGATCGTGGGCGCGGCGATGCGGGCGGCGCAGATCGGCCGGTAGCCGCGATGCCGCCGGGCGACGGCGGCATCGGGCGGCGACGGCGACGCGGCCCGCGAGGATACGAGGGCCGCGACGGTACGACGTTCAGCGGGCCGGAACATCGGGCCGGATCAGCGGGCCGGATCGGCGTGCCCGTTCAGCGGGCCTGTCTGCCGGGCGGCACGCCGTGTGTCCGGTCCCGCCGCCGGGCGGCCCGGCGGCGGGACATCAGGCCGACCCGGCGGACGGTCACGACGAGGACCGCGGCCAGCGTTCCCCCGTACAGCCAGCCCGCCTGGAGGGCGAGGGCGGTGACCAGGCCCATGAGGCTGGCGCCGAAGCCGCCTCCTCCGCCGTCGGTGATCGGCGGCAGCCCGAAGGCGAAGGCGATCGGTACGACCACGGGGGCGGTCACCAGGTCGCCGGGCCGCACCCACAGCGCGGTCAGCACGCACACCGGCAGGAACAGCACCCCGTACACGGTCGCCGACCCGTCGAACAGCAGGTGGTCGAGGCAGGCGAGCGCGAACATCGTCGCGCCGCAGAAGAGGCCGCCGCCGAGCCCGGTCAGCCGCGGGCGCGACGTCCGGCGCGGCTGCCGGACACCCGCGGGCGCGGGCCGCCGCGCCGCCGGGCCCTCCCGTCGGACACCGCCGCCCGCGGCCCGCCCGGACTGTGCCGGAACAGGTGCCCCGCGTCGCGGTCTGTACTGAGGGGGACGCGTCCTGTGTTGCTCCACTGGACCAACTTAGGTCGTTTTATGTGTGGAATGGCTCCTCGGACACGCCGGAGACCAGCCGAAGGCGAGGCCGTGGAAAGAGCTTGGCCATGCGTTCGATACCTCGCGGGCGGGAGCCGGGTCACGCCGTAGACTGGTGGATCGGCCCGCTCTTCTGGAGGGCCCTTCGCCCATCCTCTCGTACGGGAAGTCGCAACGTGTCGCTCACGATCGGAATCGTCGGTCTGCCCAATGTCGGCAAGTCGACCATGTTCAACGCCCTGACCAAGAACGACGTGCTCGCGGCCAACTACCCGTTCGCCACGATCGAGCCGAATGTCGGTGTGGTCGGCGTCCCGGACGCCCGTCTCACCAAACTGGCCGAGATCTTCTCCTCGCAGAAGATCCTCCCGGCGACCGTCGACTTCGTCGACATCGCGGGCATCGTGAAGGGCGCGTCCGAGGGTGAGGGCCTGGGCAACAAGTTCCTCGCGAACATCCGTGAGTCCGACGCGATCTGCCAGGTCATCCGCGCCTTCAAGGACGAGAACGTCGTGCACGTCGACGGCAAGGTCTCGCCCAAGGACGACATCGAGACGATCAACACCGAGCTGATCCTCGCGGACCTCCAGACGATCGAGAAGGTCCTGCCGCGCCTCCAGAGGGAGTCGCGCATCAAGAAGGACGTCGGCCCGAAGGTCGCGGCGGTCGAGGCGGCCCAGGCGATCCTGGAGCGGGGCGACACCCTCTTCTCCGCGGGCATCGTCCAGGGCTCCGGCAACGAGGAGCTGCTGCACGACCTGCACCTGCTCACCACCAAGCCGTTCCTCTACGTCTTCAACGTGGACGAGGACGAGCTGGTCGACGACGACTTCAAGGCCGAGCAGAGCGCCCTGGTAGCCCCCGCCGAGGCGATCTTCCTCAACGCCAAGCTGGAGGCGGACCTCGCCGAGCTCGACGAGGAGGACGCGAGGGAGCTCCTGGAGTCGGTCGGCGTCGAGGAGCCGGGCATGGCCACCCTCGCCCGCGTCGGCTTCAACACCCTCGGCCTGCAGACCTACCTGACGGCCGGCCCCAAGGAATCCCGCGCCTGGACCATCAAGAAGGGCGCCACCGCCCCCGAGGCCGCCGGTGTCATCCACACCGACTTCCAGAAGGGCTTCATCAAGGCCGAGGTCATCTCCTTCGCCGACCTGGTCGAGACCGGCTCGGTCGCCGAGGCCCGCGCCAAGGGCAAGGCCCGCATGGAGGGCAAGGAGTACGTCATGCAGGACGGGGACGTGGTGGAGTTCCGCTTCAACGTCTGACCGGACGAGGGGACACCACGCCGCTGACGCGGCAAACATGCAGGTCAAAAGGGGCCGACTCCTCCGGGGTCGGCCCCTTGCTTTGTGTTCAGATGCCCCGTACCCACGCCACGGTGAACGGTGTCTCGGGTGTGCCCGGTCCCATCGGTCCGCCCTTGTCGAACTGGGAGCGGACGACGAGTGTGCGGCCGTCGTGGCGCACCAGCGTGGTCGGGATCTGGAGCGCGGGATCGGTGAGGCTGCGCTCCAGACGGGCCGCGGTGCCGTCCGCCGACAGGCGCCAGCGGGTGATCGTGTCGGTCCTGTTGAGGGCGGCCCACAAGGTGGTGCCGACCAGTTCCAGTCCATCGCCGTTCACCAGGTCACCTCCGTGCAGGGCGACTTGGTGGATCCTGCCGGTGATGAGGTCCACCCGGTAGAGGGCGCCCCCGGTCATGTCGACGGTGAACAAGCAGCGGTCCCCGGCGGCGATGCCGTTCAGGGTGAACGTGCCGGCCGGGTGCGGGGCCAGGATGCCGCCGAAGTCGTAGGCGGGTGTGAGCGTGGCACGACCGCCGTGGGCCGCGGCCCGGGCGAGCTCGGCCGGTGTCACCCGGTAGACGACCTCGCGCACGCTGTCCGTCAGGTAGGCGCTGCCGTCCGCGGCGATCGCCAGGTCGTTGACGAAACGCGGCGCGTCACCGGGGACGTCGAAGCGGGCCAGCAGGGCGCGGGTGCGTACCTCGTAGACGGCGACCCCGGCCGTCGAGTCGGTCACCCAGAGACGGCTGGACCCGTCGACCTTCAGCCCGTTCGCGGTGTTCCGGCCGTCCGCGCCCGGGGGCAGGAAGGTCTCGGCCGCACGGCGTCCGGGCGCCGCGCGGTAGACGGCACCGGTGCTGTACGAGCCCACGTACAGGGCTCCGGTGCGCGGGTCGGCGGCGATGCCTTCCGGGTAGGCGTGGTCGTCGGGAAGTTCGAAGGCGGTGGAGATACGGCGGTTGGAGCTACGGGGGGTGGAGACCGGGGCCGTGGAGAGGCCGGGTGCGGCGCTCGCGGGCGGGGCGCCCGCGGCGGTCGCCGCGATGGCGGAGGCGGTGGCGGTCAGGAAGGTGCGGCGCTGGATCGAACGGGACACGGCGGAACCTCTCGGTCTGCATCTCGGACGTCGACGAGCTGAGCGATGAGTACGAACGTATGTTAGAGCTCTAATGGTCGTCAATGTCTTTACTGATGGGTGGGGGCTCATCGTCGTATCGCCCGTACGATCCGCGGCTACCATGCGGAGATGACGTCCATGCCCGTGTCCGAGCGCCTCGGCTCCCACCTCAAGCGGGCCGAGCAGGCCCTCGGTGCGACCAAGGCCGCGGTGCTCAAACCGGCGGGCGTGACCGTCGCCCAGTACGCGGCGCTGCTCCACCTCAGTGAGAACCCCGGCATCTCGGCCGCCGCGCTGGCCCGCCTCTGCCTGGTCACACCGCCGACCATGAACACGGTCCTGAACAACCTCCAGGACCGCGGCCTCATCGAGCGCACCCCGCACGCCTGGCACAAGAACGTCCTGGAGACCCGGCTCACCGACGAGGGCAGGACGGCGCTCGCCGACGCCGACGCCCGCGCCGTACGGGTCGAGCGCGCCTTGGCCGCCGAGTTCACCGCCGAGGAGCGCGACACCATCGCCGCCCTGCTCGGCCGGTGCGTCGCGGTCCTGGAGAAGGAACGCCCCCGCCCCTGAGGGGCGCTCCCGGCGAAACTCCCTGGTCCGGGCCGACCCCGGGATCAGGCGCGCGCCATGCCTGTCTTCACGCCGGCACCGCACAGCGGCACCACGGCCTCCCGTCGGCCGAGGGCGCCCTCACGGACCGCCGCCCAGCAGGCCACGCCCGTCGACTCCACGTACAGCCCGCGCCCGGCGAGATCCGACTGTGCGTGGCGGATCTGGTCCTCCGTCACGGTCAGGAAGGCGCCCCCGGAGGCGCGTACCGCGCTCAGGATCTGGCGGGCCCTCAGCGGGTGCGGGATCGCGATGCCCTCGGCGAACGTGGGCGCCGGCGGAGTGACACCGACGAGATCGTCGGCCCCCTCGGACCACGCCCGGGCCAGTGGGGCGACCGCGGCGGCCTGGACGGCGTACAGGGCGGGTCTCTTGTCGATCAGCCCCGCCGCGTGCAGTTCGGCCACCGCGAGGGCGGCGCCGAGGAGCAGGGTGCCGTTGCCGACCGGCAGCACGAGGACGTCGGGCAGACGTCCGCCGAGGTCCTCCCAGAGTTCGTGGACGTACGTCTTCGTGCCGTGCAGGAAGTACGGGTTGAAGACGTGCGAGGCATAGAACACGCCGTCCTCGTCGGCCGTCTCGCGCGCCGCGCGTGCCGTCGCCTCGCGGTCGCCCTCGACCACCCGCAGCCGTGCCCCGTGCGCCTCGATCTGCTCCAGCTTCTTGGCGGAGGTGCTCTCGGGGACGTACACGGTGCACGGCAGCCCGGCCCGGGCGCAGTACGCGGCGAGCGCCGTGCCCGCGTTCCCGCTGCTGTCCGCGAGCACCTGGCGGGGCCCGAGCCGCAGCGCCAGTTCGGCCAGCAGTACGGCCCCGCGGTCCTTGAACGACAGTGTCGGCATCAGGAAGTCGAGCTTGGCGAGGACGCGTTCGCCCAGGGGGACCAGGGGAGTGCGGCCCTCGCCGAGGCTGACCGTGGGCGAGGCCAGCGGCAGGCACTCCGCGTACCGCCACATCGAGTTCACCCGGCCGGTGAGGGACGCGAGGGGAGCCGGCGTCGGGGTGAAGTCCAGGTCGAGCGGGCCGCGGCAGACCGGGCAGCACCAGGCGAGCGAGCCGGCGGGTACACGCGTGCCGTCCGTCGGGCAGAAGCAGTCCGGCAGTGCAGTCATGGGTGCAGGTTAGACGCGAGGCCGGGGAAGGGACCGTTCCGCGCGTTCCTGAGCGGCCGCGCCCCGGCGGCAGACCGGGCAGCCCCGTAGGGATCCCGTCCGTGCCGTGCTTACGATGCGCCCAGTCATTCGGCAGTCGTATGCGCGTTCCATAACGGACGGATGAGGAGCAAGGGAAACCGTGGCCATACCCCCGCCGCCCGGCCCGCAGCAGCCCGAGGGGCCGTACCCGCCGCCGGGGACGCCTCCGTACCCGCAGGCTCCGCACCCCCAAGGACCCTTCCCGCAGGGGCCGTACCCGCAGGGGCCGTACCAACAGGGGCCGTACCAGCAGTCCCCGTACGCGGGCCCGTATCAGCCCTGGGGGCAGGGCTACTCCCCGTACAACCGGCCCGTTCCCTTCAACGGGCTCGCGATCGCGGCGCTGGTCCTCGGTGTTCTCTGCTTCCTGCCCGCCGTCGGGCTGGTGCTCGGGATCGCGGCGCTCGTCCAGATCAAGAGGCGCGGTGAGCGCGGCAAGGGCATGGCGGTGGCCGGCATCGTGCTGTCGTCGGTCGGTGTCGTGCTGCTCGCGCTCATGGTCGCGACCGGGGGAGCGCGCGACTTCTGGGAGGGCTTCAAGGACGGGGCGGGCGGCTCGGGGGACTCCGCGTTCTCGCTGGAGGTGGGCGAGTGCTTCGACACGCCGAGCGGCTCGCTGAAGGGTCTGGCGGTCGACGTCGACAAGGTGCCGTGTTCGGGCGGGCACGACGCCGAGGTGTTCGCCGACTTCGAGATGTCCGAAGCCGACTACCCCGGGGACGACGCGCTCGCCGACGAGGCCGACCGGCGGTGCTCCGTGCTCCGGAACACGTACGCGATGGACTCCTGGGCCGTCCCGGAGAACGTCGGCGTGTACTCCTTCACGCCGACGTCGCAGAGCTGGCTCCGCGGCGACCGCGAGGTGAGCTGCCTGTTCGGGGACGCCGACGAGACGGGCGGTCTGACGGGCTCCCTGCGCAAGGACCGGCTCACGCTGGACTCCGACCAGTACTCCTATCTGAGCTCGGCGGCGGCCATCGACAACGCGCTGGCCGCGATGCCCGACGCCGAGTACATCGACGACGACCTGCCCGGCTACAAGGAGTGGGCGGACCAGGTCTCGAAGACGCTCGCGGGGGAGGCGGACGGGCTGCCCGCCCACCGGTTCGCACCGGGCGCGGCCAAGCCGGTCGCCGCCCTGGCCAAGGACCTGGAGCGCTCGGCGAAGGAGTGGGTCAAGGCCGCGGACGCGCAGGACGCGGACACCTTCTCCGCGCACTACGAGAAGGCGCTGAAGCTCATCGACCCGAGGAAGGCGGTCACCACCCGCAAGGCTCTGGGGCTCGCCACCACCCCGCCTGAGGACCACGGCGGCGGGGGCACCGGTAGCGGTGGCGAAGACGGTGCCGGAATCGAGGTGTGACGGCAGCCACAGTGGGGAGAAAGTGCCTGCGTAATGCCCTCAAGGGGCTGCGTCATCACATCGAGTGATTCTCTGGCCTTTGCTTGCATGGCACAACCCACGGTTGCCACGCTGTTGCTGTCTGTACAACCTGATGGGAGCGGCTAAGTGACTTTCGGTGAGCAGCCGGCGTACCTGCGTGTCGCGGGTGATCTCCGCAAGAAGATCGTCGACGGCTCGCTGCCCCCGCACACCCGGCTTCCCTCGCAGGCCAGGATCCGCGAGGAGTACGGAGTCTCGGACACGGTCGCCCTGGAGGCGCGCAAGGTGCTCATGGCCGAGGGGCTGGTCGAGGGCCGCTCCGGTTCGGGCACCTATGTCCGCGAGCGGCCGGTGCCGCGCCGCGTCGCCCGCTCCGGGTACCGGCCGGACAACGGCGCCACCCCCTTCCGCCAGGAGCAGGCGGACTTCGCGGTGCGCGGCACCTGGGAGTCCCACAGCCGGCAGGTCGAGGCGAGCGGCGCGATCGCCGAGCGGCTGGCCATCCAGCCCGGCGACCGCGTGATGTGCACGAACTACGTCTACCGCGACGGCGGTGAGGCGATGATGCTGTCCACCTCCTGGGAGCCGCTCGCCGTGACCGGACGTACGCCGGTGATGCTCCCCGAGGAGGGCCCGCTCGGCGGCATGGGTGTCGTCGAGCGGATGGCGGCCATCGACGTGATCGTGGACAACGTCACCGAGGAGGTGGGCGCGCGCCCCGGCCTCGCCGAGGAACTCCTGGCGCTGGGCGGCGTGCCCGGCCATGTGGTCGTCGTCATCCAGCGCACCTTCTTCGCCTCGGGCCGGCCGGTGGAGACGGCGGACGTGGTGGTCCCGGCGGACCGCTACCGGATCGCCTACCACCTGCCGGTGAAGTGACAGCGCGTCACTTCTGTACGCCACCTCGCCCGGTGTCGCGTACGGCGTTCCGTAGGGCCTGGTGGGCTCGCGTGTCGGCGCGGGTGCCCGCGCCTCAACGGGGCCGCCCGTGGGCCCGGTTGGAATCTGGCCTTTCTCAAGTGACGGACCGGGGAACGACTTCGCCCTGCTCGAGGACCCGCGAGGAGTCGTGAGCGGCGCGTTCGGTGGCGTGCGCCCCCCGGGGCGCCGCTCCTTACTGGCCGGTTGCGTACCTCTTTGTGTAAATCCGTGTTCGCTGCGTGAAGGTAAGGCGTACGCTCGGGCATATGCGTACTGCGGTTTCGATGGAATGCGGGGTTCGACGGGGGCCCGGGGCGGGAAGTGGAGGGGCTCTATGAACGACAGCACGATCACGCTTCCCTGGCTCGTCATACGGCAGGACGACAACGGCAATCGCTATCGCGTGGGCAGGTACGCGACGCGCGCCGAGGCCCAGAAGATCGCGGACAGTCTCGACGACCGCGGGCACAAGCAGCTCTACTGGGTCGAGCGGATCGGGCCGAACGGAACCCCGTGATCCACCGGGAGCCGGGCCCCCTCCCGCTCCCGTAGGCTCCGGCGCATGACGGAACGGATCGTGGTGGTCGCGGGCGCCCTGGTGCGCGGCGGGCGCCTGCTCGCCGCCCGCCGCAGTGCGCCCCCCGACCTCGCCGGGCGCTGGGAGCTGCCCGGCGGCAAGGTCGAGCCGGGCGAGACCTCCGAACGCGCCCTTGTGCGTGAACTGCGCGAGGAGCTCGGCGTCGACATCCTGGCGCTGGAGCGCGTCCCCGGCGAGTGGCCGCTGAAGCCGGGATACGTCCTGGTGGTGTGGGCCGCCCGGCTGCTGCCCGGCTCGGCCGAACCGGAGCCCCTTCAGGACCATGACGAGCTGCGCTGGCTGACCCCCGGGGAGATCTGGGACGTGGACTGGCTGGACCAGGACGTGCCGGCGGTCAAGGGCGCACTGCCGTGGCTCGATCCGGGCGTGTGACGACCCGGGTGCCCGCTTGTGCGCCGTTCGCGCCATAGTGTGCCCCCGGCGCGGTAAAGCTCCACCGATACCGGGTATGTGCCCCTTAACCACCCGAAACCGGGCATGGGTGGGTTTCTGGTCTGGGAAGTGATCGGCTTGATCGACACTGACGGCTACTGCGCCGAGTGGACCTTTCCCGCGGAGCCCGGTGCCGTCCGCACCGCCCGCTCCGTCGTCCGGGGACAACTCCGCGACTGGGATCTCGAATCCCTCGGCGACATCACCGCACTCCTGGTCAGCGAACTGGTGACGAACTCGCTCCGGCACGCCACGGGCCCGATCGGCGTCCGCCTCGTACGCCCCGAGGACGTGCCGGGCGCTCTGCGCGTCGAGGTCTCCGACCCGCTGCCCGACCCGCCCCGCGAACGGGCCGCCGACACCTCCGACGAGAGCGGCCGCGGACTCCAACTCCTGGCCGGCTCCTGCAGACGCTGGGGCACATGGCCCGCGGACACCGGCAAGACGGTCTGGTTCGAGCTGACCGTGCCGGACTGAGACACGGAGGCCGGGACGCCCGCGCGGCGTACGGCCGGATCATGCTCCCGACCGGTGTCGCGTTGTGTGGTTCGACGGGGTGCCACCTGGTTAGAAGACTGGGAGTATGTCGCGGCCGGTCCAAAAACCATCGGGACCGTGCTGTGATCGTGAACACCGTGTCGCGCGGCACCGTAGTGCTGGATACTGCGGGCAGCCGCCCCCGGTGACCGGTGCCGGACGCGGTGAGCTGGAGGGGACGGTTCGCGTGAGCGAGATACCAGCGAAGGCCACGGAGTCCGAGGACCCGTCGGACGGCGCGAGGGCTGATGCGGCGGGAGATTTCGCGCGCGCGGTTCCCGGCGAGGCCGCGGACGGCGTCACGGACCGCACCACGGGCGACGCGTCGGACGACGCGGCGGCCGGTACGTCCGCGGACGAGACCGATGAGACCGGCGAGGTGCCGGGTGACGCGATGTGGCAGAGCAGTCCGCCCGGTTCGATCTACGACTACATCAAGGCCGCCTCCTTCTCCATCGGCGCGGACGGGCTCGTCGACCAGTGGAGTCTGCGGGCCGAGCAGCTCTTCGGCATCCCGGCGGAGCGGGCCGTCGGCCTGGATCCCATCGAGGCGTTCGTCAGCGCGGACCGGCGGGAGTCCGGTCAGCGGAAGATGGCGGAGATCCTGGACGGCCGCGAGTGGACCGGGCTGGTGCCCTTCCGCACACCCCCCTCCGGGGACGCCGGCGACGGCGCCGAGGACTTGGGCGGCAGGGAGGGCCTCGCCGAGGTCTACGTGATGCCGACGACCACCGAACACGGTGAGCGGGCCGCCGTATGCATCGTGGTGGACGTCCGTACCCTGCGGACGATCGAGACGGACCTCGCCGCCTCGCAGGCGATTTTCGGTCAATCTCCCTTCGGGTTCCTGCTGATCGACACGGACCTTCGTGTCCGGCGCGCCAACCAGCGATTCGCCTCGATCTTCGGCGGCAGCGTCGACGACCACCGCGGCAAGGGCGTCCACGACTATCTCCCGCACGCGGAGGCGGAGCGGGTGACGGCGGTGCTGCGCCGGGTGCTGGAGACCGGCGACTCCATCACGGACATGCACGTCACCGGGCAGGTCCCGGGCTCCGACGAGCGCCGCCACTGGTCCATCAACCTCTACCGGGTGCACAGCGGCAGCGGCCGTCCCATCGGCATCGCCTGGCTCGGAACCGACATCACCTCCCGCCGCGCCGCCGCCCGTGAAGCGGCCGCCGCCCGACGCAACCTCGCCCTGCTGAACGAGGCGGGCGCCCGCATAGGCAACTCCCTCGACCTGGAGACCACCGCACGCGAACTCCTCGACGTCGTGGTCCCCGGCTTCTGTGACCTCGCGACGGTCGACCTGTACCAGGGACTGCTGGCCGGCGACGAGGCCCCGCCAGGACTCGTGGACGGCAGCGCCGAACTCCGCCGGGTGGCCTTCGCCAGCGCCGTCTCCGACGCCCCGTTCGTCGGCGGCCCGGCCCCCGTCGCGGTCGGCGCGGTCCACCACTTCCCGTTCAACTCGCCCTGCGCGGACGCCCTGCGCACCGCCCGGCCGCAGCACATCCCCGCCGAAGAGGGCGGCCTCATACAGTCCACGCTCGCGGTCCCGATGGTCGCCCACGACACGGTCGTGGGACTCGCCCAGTTCTCCCGTACGAAGGGCAGCGAGCCGTTCGGGGAACGCGACCGCGCCCTGGCCGTGGAGCTGGCGGCCCGCGCGGCCGTCTGCATCGACAACGCGCGCCTGTACCGCCGCGAGCACGAACGCGCCCTCATCCTGCAGCGGTCCCTGCTGCCCCCGGGTGACCCCGAGGCCTCCGGTCTCGACATCGCGTGCCGCTATCTGCCGGGCAACGCGGCGACGGAGGTCGGCGGCGACTGGTTCGACGTCATCGAACTCCCCGGCCACCGCACTGCCCTCGTGGTGGGCGACGTGATGGGCCGCGGGCTGCGCGCCGCCGTGGCGATGGGTGAACTGCGCACCGCGGTACGCACCTTGGCCCTGCTCGACCTGGAACCCGCCGAGGTCCTCTCGGCGCTGGACGAGATCGCGCGCGGCCTCGGCACCCCCGGCGGGGTCCAGCAGGCCACCCGTACGGCCCGTCAGCCCCGCGACGCCGACCTCTCCGAGGTGTACCTCGCGACCTGCGTGTACGCCGTCTACGACTCCGTGACCCGCCGGTGCACCTTCGCCAACGCGGGCCATCTGCCGCCCGTGCTCGTCGAGCCCGGCGAGACCGCGCTGATGCTCGACGTGCCGCCCGGGATGCCGCTCGGGGTGGGCGGCGAGCCCTTCGAGGAGGTGGAGGTCGAACTGCCCGAAGGCGCACTGTTGGCGCTCTACACGGATGGACTGGTCGAATCGCGCGACCACCCCCTCGACGAGGGCCTCCAGGCGTTCGTCGGCGCCCTCACCGACCCCTCCAGGCCGTTGGAGGACGTCTGCGACCACGTCCTCAACACCCTCGACACCCACCACGGCGAGGACGACATCGCCCTGCTGATGGCACGTGTCCAGGGGCTGCCCGCCGAGTCCGTCGGCGACTGGACCCTGCCGCGCGAGCCGCGCAGCGTGGGGCGGGCCCGTGAGTACACCCGCACCCAGCTCGTCGCCTGGGACCTGGAGCCGCTCGTCGACACGACGGAACTGCTGGTCAGTGAGCTGGTGACGAACGCCCTGCGCTACGGCGAGGGCGAGATCAGGCTGCGGCTGCTCCTCGACCGCACCCTCGTCTGCGAGGTCTGGGACGCCGGACTCGTCCAGCCGCGCCGCCGCCGCGCCCGCGACACCGACGAGGGCGGGCGGGGCCTGCAGCTCGTCGGCCTCCTCTCCGCCGGGTGGGGCTCCCGCCGGACCCCGCGCGGGAAGACCGTGTGGTTCGAACTCCCCCTGCCGGACGGCCAGACGACCCTCACCGACCCGGCGGCAGCGCTCCTGAGCCTGTTCTGAGGGCTGAGGGCTGAGGGTCTGGGGCCCGGGAGCAGGCGGTCGGGAGCCAGGAGCCAGGAGCCGACGGTCGGGAGCCAGGTGCCGGGAGGCTGTACGCGGGGGCGCCGCTCTCGGCTCAGGTGAAGAAGGCCCCCCGGCGGCCCCGTGTGCGCGGGCCGCCGTAGCTCATCGGGCCGCCCTCGCCGTCGCTCAGGAGGATCCCGCCGAGCACCGCGCCGCCCGCTCCGGCACCCCCGCGGCCGCCCGAGGGATTGCCGTACGCCCGTACGTCCCGCTCGGCGAGCCGTCGCGCCTCCCGGGCCAGTTCGTCGGCCCGCAGTACCTCGGAGAGGGGAACGGAGCCCGGACCGAGCAGCCGCCGTGCCTCGGCCAGCCGGGTCCGCGCCTCGCCGCCCACCGCCCCGCGGTGCGTGCCGACGAAGCACGCGGCCCCGGCGAGCGCGCTGCGGGCGGGAACCAGCGCGCGGCCGCTCCCTTCGGGAACCTCACCGCCCACCATCCCGGCCAGGCTCGCGGCCGCCTCCGTCACCCGGCGCAGCGCGTCCAGCGGATCGTGGGGCCCGGCCGCCGTCTCGTGACGCACCGCGGAGAGCAGTGCCTCCGCGTGCCCCAGCCGTCCGACGAGCCCGGCGCGGGCGTCCGGCGGGAGACCCCGGGCGGCGTTCCAGTCGGACTGTGCCGCAGCGATGGCCGCGGGCAACCCGGCCGCGGCCGAGTCCAGTTCCCGGGCCAGCCGGTCCACGCCGTCCGCCAGGTCGAAGGCCTGCGCCAACGCCCCCTCCGCCGCCCGCAGATGGGCCGCCGCCTTAGCGCCGTCGCCCCGGTCCGCGTACTGCCGTGCCTGGTTGAGGTGAGAGGTGGTGAACAGCAGCCGGTCCTTGGCCTGTTCGGCGTCGCCGACGACGGGCAGCGAGGCGGCGGGAGCGTACCGCTCGTGGAGGTCGGCGATCGTCTTCTCGGTGGCACGGATGCGGGCGGCGACGTCCCGGAAGCGGGTCTCCGCGGCCTCCAGGGCGGCCACCGCGTTCCGCTCCAGCGCCCGGATCTGGTCGAACCCCGGCGCCGCCGCGTCCAGTCGCTGCCCGGCGTCCTGACAGCGGGCGACGATCTCCTCCAGGACGTCCCTGCGTTCGTCCTGGCCCTCGGCCGGGTCCGTGCCGGCCGTGTCCGCCTCGTCGAGGCGCTGCCGCAGCCGGAAGGCCGCGGCGAGTGCGGCTTCCGCGTGCCTGAGCTCGTACACGTACGGTTCCACGGCGTCGCCCGCCGCCCGGTCCGTGGCGAGGGCGAGCTCCTCGGCGGAGACGCGTACGCAGTCGTCGGTCTCGACGAGCAACCGCCTTGCCTGCCGGTCGAGTTCGGGCAGGGAGGTGAGCTCGGGGTCGCCGCCGGGTGTCGTGCGGGTCGCCGCCCGCCGTCTGCGGCGCCCGTACGTGTAGGCCGCCAGCGCGCCCGCGGCGCCGACCGCGACCAGGGGCGGCACGAGATCGCCGGTCGTCGTCCCGTCCTGTGCGGTCGCGGCCCGGGGAGCGGTGACACGCGCGTCCCGCGCCGGGGCCGCCGGGGCCTCCGCTCCCGCCCGCGCCAGCGGCAGCACCAGCCAGCCCGTCGCGACCAGCCCCCCGAGCACGGCATGCGCCACCCGCACGGCCATGGGCGACGGGACCCGGCGCGACCGGCTTCGGCTCAGGGGCGACGTCACATTTGGGAGCGTATGGCCGTTCGAGCCCCTCCGCGACCGGTATACGAGGAGTTGGGGGCGGTCGGGGTACGGGAGGTATCAGGATGGACGGGAGGGGCGCGGGGGTCGATCTCGCGGGCGCCCTCGCCGCCGGGGGCCTGCACGCAATCGATTCGCTGAAGGACGCCACACCATGTGATGACGGCCCGGATCCCGCGTGCGATGATCACGCCGCGTGCCCCTGTACGGCACGCGGGGGAGTGGGGGTTCGATGCACTGGTATTTCGTCGGGTTCGCCGCACTGATCGTCATCGCGCAGGCCGGATTCGGGATCGCCGCCATCGCGAGGCACTGGATCCCGCCGTGGGTGCGTCGCAGGGTCGTGCGCCCGGAACTGTGGGGCTGGGGCGCGCTGACGGGGGCCGTGGGATGGTCCCTGTTCATGTTCCTCGGACCGTTCCGCGGACCCGACGCCGAGTTCACGCCGTACGCCCTGGGCGGGATGGGCCTGTTCGTCGCGAGCCAGGTGGTCCAGATGATGGGGCAGCACCCGGGCCGACGCCCCGTGGCTCCGCCGGACACCGAAGGGCGGTGACGGCAGGACGTGAGCGGACCGGGGACGGCGCGCCGCCCCCACCCGGGCCCCCGTCTACGTCCGCCGTCGGCCGATTTTCGATCCCAGCCACACCAGCGGGTCGTACTTGCGGTCGACCGCCCGTTCCTTCAAGGGGATCAGCGCGTTGTCCGTGATCTTGATGCCCTCCGGGCAGACCTCGGTGCAGCACTTGGTGATGTTGCAGTAGCCGAGACCGTGCTCGTCCTGGGCCGTGCGCTTGCGGTCCAGGCCGGAGTCCGCGGCCGCGTCCAGCGGGTGCATGTCCAGCTCCGCCACCCGCATCAGGAAGCGCGGTCCGGCGAACGCGGGCTTGTTCTCCTCGTGGTCACGGACCACGTGGCAGGTGTCCTGGCACAGGAAGCACTCGATGCACTTGCGGAACTCCTGCGACCGGTCGACGTCCTCCTGCATCATCCGGTACTCGCCGGGGCCGACACCGGCGGGCGGAACGAAGGCGGGGACCTCCCGCGCCTTGTCGTAGTTGAAACCGACGTCGGTCACCAGATCCCGTACGACGGGGAAGGCGCGCAGCGGGGTGACGGTGATCGTCTCCTCCTGGGTGAACACCGACATCCGCGTCATGCACATCAGCCGCGGCCGGCCGTTGATCTCCGCCGAGCACGAACCGCACTTGCCCGCCTTGCAGTTCCAGCGCACGGCGAGGTCGGGAGCCTGGGTCGCCTGGAGCCGGTGGATGATGTCCAGCACCACCTCGCCCTCGTTGACCTCGACCCCGAAGTCCTCCAGGCCGCCGCCCTTCACATCTCCGCGCCACACCTTGAAGCGGGCCTTGTAGCTGCTCACTCGTAGAGCTCCTCTTCGGCGAGGTACTTGACCAGCTCCTCCTTCTCGAAGAGGGCGAGCAGGTCGGGGCGGACGGGCTGGGTGGTCTCGTTCACCAGGTCGATCTGTCCGGCCACCGGGTCGGTGGCGGCCAGTCCGCCGGTGGGGTCGGTGAGCCGGCACAGCAGGTTGATCCGGCGCCAGGAACGCTCCATCGCCGGGTGGTCCTCGCGGGTGTGGCCGCCACGCGACTCCGCGCGCTCCAGTGCCGCCCGGGCGACACACTCGCTGACCAGGAGCATGTTCCGCAGGTCCAGGGAGAGATGCCAGCCCGGGTTGAACTGGCGGTGGCCCTCCACCCCGGCCCGGCGCGCCCGTACCCGCAGCTCGCCGAGCTTCTCCAGGGCCTGCTCCATCTCGGCCTCGCGGCGGATGATCCCGACCAGGTCGTTCATGGTCTGCTGGAGCTCCTGGTGCAGGGTGTACGGGTTCTCCGGCGGCTGCGAGGCGACGGCGGGCGCGCCGCCGGCCGGCGCGGCGGGGACGGACTCGGGTCCCTCGGCGGAGAAGGGCCGTAGCGCCTCCGCGGCGGCCTCGTCGATCTGGGTGTCGTCCAGCGGCGGGCGGGCGCCGTCCCCGGTGAGACCGGCCGCGTACTCCGCCGCGTGCCACCCGGCCCGCCGCCCGAACACCAGCAGGTCGGAAAGGGAGTTGCCGCCGAGCCGGTTGGAGCCGTGCATACCGCCCGCGACCTCGCCGGCGGCGAACAGCCCGGGCACCCCGCGCGCCGCCGCCGTGTCCGAGTCGACCGCGATGCCGCCCATGACGTAGTGGCAGGTGGGCCCGACCTCCATCGCCTCGGCGGTGATGTCGACATCGGCCAGCTCCTTGAACTGGTGGTACATCGAGGGCAGCCGGCGTTTGATCACCTCGGCGGGCATCCGGGTCGACACATCGAGGAAGACGCCCCCGTGCGGTGATCCGCGGCCCGCCTTCACCTCGGAGTTGATGGCCCGTGCCACCTCGTCGCGCGGCAGCAGCTCCGGTGGACGCCGGTTGTGGTCCGGGTCCTCGTACCAGCGGTCGCCCTCCTCCTCCGACTGCGCGTACTTCTCCTTGAAGACGTCGGGGATGTAGTCGAACATGAACCGCTTGCCCTCGGAGTTGCGCAGCACCCCGCCGTCACCGCGCACCGACTCGGTGACGAGGATGCCCTTGACCGACGGCGGCCAGACCATGCCGGTCGGATGGAACTGCACGAACTCCATGTTCAGCAGCGGTGCCCCGGCGAGCAGTGCCAGCGCGTGCCCGTCGCCCGTGTACTCCCACGAGTTGGAGGTCACCTTGAAGGACTTGCCGATGCCGCCGGTGGCGATCACCACGGAGGGGGCCTCCAGGACGAAGAAGCGCCCCGACTCCCGTTCGTAGCAGAAGGTTCCGGAGATTCGCTGTCCGTCCTTCAATATCCGTGTGACGGTGCATTCCTGATAGACCTTCAGGCGCGACTCGTAGTCACCGGTCTCCCGCTTGTCCTCCTGCTGGAGGGACACGATCTTCTGCTGGAGCGTGCGGATCAGTTCGAGCCCGGTGCGGTCGCCGACGTGGGCGAGGCGCGGATACTCGTGGCCGCCGAAGTTGCGTTGCGAGATCCGTCCGTCCTTCGTCCGGTCGAACAGGGCGCCCCAGGTCTCCAGTTCCCAGACCCGGTCCGGTGCCTCGCGGGCGTGCAGTTCGGCCATCCGCCACTGGTTGAGGAACTTGCCGCCGCGCATGGTGTCGCGGAAGTGCACCTGCCAGTTGTCGCCGGAGTTCACATTGCCCATGGCGGCCGCGATGCCGCCCTCGGCCATCACCGTGTGGGCCTTGCCGAACAGCGACTTGCAGATCACCGCCGTACGGGCACCGCGCTCGCGCGCCTCGATCGCGGCACGCAGTCCGGCGCCACCGGCACCGACCACGACGACGTCCCACTCCTGTCGGTCGACCACGGACATCAGGGGGCTCCACCCAATCTAGAAGAAGCGCGGATCGTCGAAGGCGCCGGACGCGACCAGGTACACGTAGAAGTCGGCGAGCGCCACGCTCACCAACGACGCCCAGGCGAGCAGCATGTGACGGGCGTTCAGCTTCCCGACCCACTGCCATATCCGGTACCGCACGGGATGCTTGGAGAAGTGCTTGAGCTTCCCGCCGACGATGTGCCGGCAGGAGTGGCAGGAGAGGGTGTACGCCCAGATCAGCGTGATGTTCACCAGGAACACCAGCGTGCCGAGGCCCATGTGGCCCCAGGCGTAGTGCTCGTCGCGGAAGGAGAGCACGGTGTCGTACGTGAGGATGGCGGCGACGACGAGGGCCGCGTAGAAGAAGTACCGGTGGATGTTCTGGAGGATCAGCGGGAAGCGGGTCTCACCGGTGTACTTCTTGTGCGGCTCGGCCACCGCGCAGGCCGGCGGGCTCGCCCAGAAGCCCCGGTAGTAGGCCTTGCGGTAGTAGTAGCAGGTCAGCCGGAAGCCGAGCGGGAAGACCAGGATGATGATCGCGGGGGAGATGGCCCACCAGCTCCCGAACAGGTCCGCGTTCGGCCCGGCGCGCATGGTTCCGCACCGCTCGGCCAGACACGGCGAGTAGAACGGCGAGACGTAGGGCGCCGCGTAGTAGTGCGCGTCCGAGAAGGCCCGCCAGGTCGAGTACACGATGAAGGCCAGCAACCCGGCCGCGGTGGCGGCGGGCGCCAGCCACCAGCGGTCGGTCCGCAGATGCGGGGCGGCGATCGCGGCGCGCGTACCGGTTCGTACTCCGCCGCTGTTCAGATGAGGTTCCGTACCAGTGGCCAACTTCGCACTCCGGTCGGGTTCGGGGGCGCGCCGGTGTCGAGGGCGCTAGTGGGAGGGACCGTGGTGCGCGCCGAGACCCTCGTCGTCGGAATCGGTCCACAAGGAGCTGTCGTACGGGGTGTCGGGGATGGGCACCAGGTCGGGGAGCCGGCCGGACACGGCTCCCGCCGCTCCCGGCACGGCCGGGAGCCCGGGGGCGCGGGCCGCGGTGGACTCGCGCAGCAGCGCGAGACTCTCGCGCAGGTGGTCGGCGTCGGCGCGCACACGGCGCATCTCCAGACCGGTGCCCATCTGCTGTTCCAGGCGCCGCACCGACCGCTGAAGATCGTCGAGGCAGCGCTGGACTGACGTCAGATCGTCGTGCACGGACATGACTTGCCCTCACTTCCGTGGGCCCAGCGGCCTTCAGGCGGCAACGTTCATGCGCCTGCGAGTGTTGCGCGTCACAAGCACCTGTGTGAAGGCGTGTGCACGGATTGAAGGCTCGCGCGCTCCAGAACGAACCCCGTGCGCCGGGTTTTCGACGCGCGCGCCGGTCGAGTTCCCCGTGCGCCCGGGAGCGGGCCGGGGGGCCGCGCGGCAGGCCGGACGGCGCGCGGGAGCGGGCGGCGGGGCCGCGCACCCGTGTGCGCCGTGCCTGGGCGGGCGCCCGTGACGCGGCCTCGGGCTGGTTCCGGATTGGGCCGCACGAGTGGGTTCCGCGCGCCCGTCGCCGTGTCGCCGCCTCCCCTCTACCGGTCTGCTCTTCAGTTGGCCTGTAGATCGGATGAACTCC
Source organism: Streptomyces sp. NBC_00659 (assembly GCF_036226925.1). Classification (NCBI taxonomy): domain Bacteria; kingdom Bacillati; phylum Actinomycetota; class Actinomycetes; order Kitasatosporales; family Streptomycetaceae; genus Streptomyces; species Streptomyces sp. NBC_00659. The sequence continues at coordinate 6,142,187 of NZ_CP109031.1, forward strand.
CTAATACCGCCGAACGGGATCAGAAGCAGACCTGCCCCCGCGGCGGAGCGTCCCCCGGAGGTTGCAGTGATGTCCCACGAAGGCGTCGGACTGCGCGCGGTGATGCGCTCGGCCGCATTCCTCACCGCGGGCGTGCTCGCGGTACCCGCCCTCGCCGCGTGCAGTGCGGACGGCGAGGCGGACAGACCCGTGGCCGTGCAGGACATCGCGCCCGCGTCCCGTGACCTGATCGCCGACGGCGGCACCCTGCGCTGGGCCGTGGACGCCGTACCGGAGACGCTGAACGCGTTCCAGGCGGACGCCGACGCCGCGACCGCCCGTGTCGCCGGCGCCGTCCTGCCGTCCATGTACCGGCTCGACGCGAACGGGCGGCCGCAGATCAACTCCGACTACCTGGAGTCGGCGAAGGTCGTGGGCACGTCGCCCAAGCAGGTCGTGCTGTACAAGCTCAACCAGCAGGCCGTGTGGAGCGACGGACGCGAGATCGGCGCCGCCGACTTCGCCGCCCAGTGGCGCGCCCTGTCCGGCAAGGACTCCGCGTACTGGACGGCACGCAACGCCGGGTACGACCGGATCGAGAAGATCGAGCGCGGCAAGAACAACCTGGAGGTCCGCGTCACCTTCAGCCGGCGCTACGCCGACTGGAGGGCGCTGTTCTCGCCGCTGTACCCGAAGGACGTCATGGGTACCGCGGACTCCTTCAACGACGGCGCGCGGCGCAAGCTCAAGGTCACCGCGGGGCCCTTCGCCCTGAAGACGGTCGACCGCAAGGCCGGGGAGGTGCGCCTCACGCGCAACGCGCGCTGGTGGGGCCGCCCCAGCAAGCTCGACGAGATCGATCTGGTGGCCGTCGCCCGTGACAAGCGGGCCGAGGCGCTCGCCGACGACAGGCTCGACCTGGCCGAGATCGACCCCGCCGAAGCCGAGCGCGTCACGCTCGCGGCCCGGCACAAGGACGGCGCGCCGTTGCAGGGGGCCTCCGCGACGAGCGAGAAGGACCCGTCCGCGGAGAAGAGCGAGAAGAGCGAGAAGAGCGACAAGGACGAGAAGAGCGAGAAGGAAACGTCCAGGAAGAAGGGCGAGAAGAGCGAGTCCGAGTCCGACGAGGAGGACGGCAAGAACGCGGCGGACGAGAAGAGCGACAAGGACGAGACCGCCAAGCACGAGAAGAGCTCGAAGGACGACGAGGAGGCCGACAAGAGCGACAAGAGCGACAAGGACGAGAACGGCGAGAAGAGCGACAAGAGCGACAAGAGCGAGAAGGGCGCCAAGCACGAGAAGTCCGACGGGAGTGAGCGCGACGACGAGAGCGAGAAGGGGGAGCCGGGTACGAAGGGAAGCGGGGCGAAGACGGCCTCGCGGTCGGCGCTGAGCGGCTTCGTGGTCCGCAAGTCTCTCGAACCCGCCTACACGCAGCTCGCCCTCAACGGCTCCGAGGGCCCACTCGCCGACGAGCGCGTCCGCCGCGCCGTGGCCCGTGCCCTGGACCGCAAGGAACTCGCCCGGGTCGTCCTCCAGCCGCTCGGTCTGCCCGCCGAGCCGGTCGGCAGCCATCTCGCCCTCGCCGGACAGGCCGCGTACGCCGACAGCAGCGGCGCCCTCGGCAACCAGGACGCCGCCGAGGCGCGGGCGCTGCTCGCGGACGCCGGGTGGGTGCCGGGCGGGCCGGTCACGGAGCAGAAGAAGACGGAGAAGGCGGCCGGGTCCAAGGGCAAGAAGGGCGACGGCGGCGAGGACGGCAGGCCGGGCAAGGGCGGAACGTACGTCCTCGGTGACGACGACAAGCCCTCGGGAGTGGGCCGGGAGCCGGCCCAGGACCCCAAGGACCACGCGAGGAAGCAGGAGCAGCAGACCGGCGTGCGGCAGGGCGTCCACACGGACGAGCAGGCCGCCCGGCACGTGGACGGCCGGCAGTACGCCGGGCAGGGCGGCCTTCCGGGGGCGTACGCGCCCAAGGGGACGGCCGCTCCGGCGGGCGCCGCGTCCAATGTCCTCGCCAAGGACGGCAAACCGCTCGCGCTGCGCTTCGTCGTTCCCTCCGGCGCGGGCTCGGAGTCCCTGCGCCTCGTGGCCGACCGGATCGCGCGGATGCTCCAGCGGGTCGGTGTCCGTACGGACATCACGAAGGTCTCCGACGACAGCTACTTCAAGGACCACATCGCCTCGGGAGACTACGACCTGGCGCTCTACTCGTGGCCCGCCTCCGCCTTCCCGGCCACCGACGCCCGCCCGATCTACGCCAAGCCCGTTCCGGCGGCGGACGGCTCGCTGAGCGTCGAGCAGAACTACACCCGCGTCGGCACCGACCAGGTCGATCAGCTCTTCGACCAGGCGCTCTCCACCCTGAACGAGGACGAGGAACGCTCCCTCGTCCGCAAGGCGGACGCCCGTATCTGGGCCGCCGCCGGCTCCATCCCCCTCTACCAGCGCCCCCAGCTCGCCGCCGCCCGCGCCGGCCTGGCGAACACCGGAGCCTTCGGCTTCCAGACTCCGGTGTACGAGGACATGGGCTTCCTCAAGAAGGGCGCGAAGGGGTCGCAGCAGACCCCGACAGCGGGCCGTACCGGAAAGTAGGGCGCCCCCCTGTGTCCGGTGACCATCACTGGACACAGGGACACGGGGGACGACCATGAACCGCCGCGCGCTCACGAACCCCTTCATCTACACCTGCCGGGGCGGCGCCGCCGAGCCGGTCAGGGGGCATGTGGTGACCTGAGAGACGGTCGGCGGCGGGTTTCTGTCCTGTACGGAGCGCATGATCGACGAAGGCCCCGCGAAGGCGGGGGCCGCCGAGCGTACGGCCGCCCGCACGCTCTGTCCTGCCGGTTCACCTGCGGCGAAGAGTGCCTGATCACAAGGCCGGGACCCGCCCCGGCGGGGTCGCGCCTCCGGGCCCGCGGAGGCCGTCTCCGTCCGGGCCCCGTACGATGGGGTAAGGCCGTGGCGTGTTCAGCCCGGCAGTGGCCCCGCGGATGCGGAGGCCGTCCACTCACTCCGGGAGAAGCGCCTCACTATGGCCACGCGCCACGACATCCGCAACGTCGCCATCGTCGCCCACGTCGACCACGGCAAGACCACCCTGGTCGACGCCATGCTCAAGCAGGCCGGTGCCTTCGCCGCGCACGCCGCAGAGTCGCTGGACGACCGCATGATGGACTCGAACGACCTGGAACGTGAGAAGGGCATCACGATCCTGGCGAAGAACACGGCGGTCAAGTACCACCCGAAGGATGGCGGCGACGTCATCACGATCAACATCATCGACACCCCCGGCCACGCCGACTTCGGTGGTGAGGTCGAGCGCGGTCTGTCGATGGTGGACGCGGTCGTCCTGCTGGTCGACGCCTCCGAGGGCCCGCTGCCCCAGACCCGCTTCGTGCTGCGCAAGGCGCTGCAGCAGCGTCTGCCGGTCATCCTGTGCATCAACAAGACCGACCGCCCGGACTCCCGGATCGACGAGGTCGTCAACGAGACCTACGACCTCTTCCTGGACCTGGACGCCGACGAGGAGCAGATCGAGTTCCCGATCGTCTACGCGTGTGCGCGTGACGGCGTGGCCTCGCTGACCAAGCCGGAGGACGGCACGGTCCCGGCCGACAGCGACAGCCTGGAGCCGTTCTTCACCACGATCCTGGAGTCCGTCCCGGCCCCGTCCTTCGACGAGGCCGCGCCGCTCCAGGCCCACGTGACCAACCTGGACGCCGACAACTTCCTCGGCCGTATCGCGCTGCTCCGCGTCGAGCAGGGCGAGCTGCGCAAGGGCCAGACCGTCACGTGGATCAAGCGCGACGGCACGATGTCCAACGTGCGCATCACCGAGCTGCTGATGACCGAGGCGCTCACCCGCAAGCCCGCCGAGGTGGCCGGCCCCGGTGACATCTGCGCCGTCGCCGGTATCCCGGACATCATGATCGGCGAGACCCTGGCCGACCCGGAGAACCCGATCGCGCTGCCGCTGATCACGGTCGACGAGCCGGCGATCTCCATGACCATCGGCACGAACACCTCGCCGCTGGTCGGCCGTGGTGGCACGGGCAAGGGCGCGGACGCCAAGGCCGCGGTCAAGGACAAGGACCGCAAGGTCACCGCCCGCCAGGTCAAGGACCGCCTCGACCGCGAGCTGGTCGGTAACGTCTCCCTCCGTGTGCTCGACACCGAGCGCCCGGACGCCTGGGAGGTCCAGGGCCGCGGTGAGCTGGCGCTCGCCATCCTGGTCGAGCAGATGCGCCGCGAGGGCTTCGAGCTGACCATCGGCAAGCCGCAGGTGGTCACCCAGGTGATCGACGGCAAGGTGCACGAGCCGGTCGAGCGTATGACGATCGACGTGCCCGAGGAGCACATGGGCGCGGTCACGCAGCTCATGGGCGTCCGCAAGGGCCGCATGGACAACATGTCGAACCACGGCTCCGGCTGGGTTCGCCTGGAGTTCGTCGTTCCGTCCCGCGGTCTCATCGGCTTCCGGACCGAGTTCCTGACCGGCACGCGCGGTACGGGCATCGCCCACTCCATCCACGAGGGCCACGAGCCGTGGTTCGGCACCCTGACGACCCGTAACAACGGTTCGCTGGTCGCCGACCGCGCCGGCGCCGTCACCGCGTTCGCGATGACGAACCTCCAGGAGCGCGGTGTGCTGTTCACCGACCCCGGCACCGAGGTGTACGAGGGCATGATCGTCGGCGAGAACTCCCGCGCCGACGACATGGACGTGAACATCACCAAGGAGAAGAAGCTCACCAACATGCGGTCGGCCGCCGCCGACTCGTTCGAGGCGATCGTCCCGCCGCGCAAGCTCTCCCTGGAGCAGTCGCTGGAGTTCTGCCGCGACGACGAGTGCGTCGAGGTTACCCCGGAGTCCGTTCGCATCCGCAAGCTCGTTCTCGACCAGAAGGAGCGCGGTCGCACGGCCAGCCGCGCCAAGCACGGCTGACAAGCCGTTTGCCGGACCCGACGGACGCCGCCGCGAGCGGTGTCCGCCGGGTCCGTGACGTGCCGTCCAGGGGCCTCTGAAAGGCCCGGTGACGTGCCGTCCGGGTGGCCTCTGAAAGGCCCGGTTCACCGCGCTGCGGGGAGCCGGGCCTTCTTCGTGTCCGGGGGCGAAACCGTGCCAGTTCGGGCAACAGGGTGTGAACGATACAGAGGCGTTCGCATATCGGGCACCGGACAATCAAGTTTCGGACACGTAAACGAAATTTTCCTCACGGATGACCGTTTCGCCGGATTCCGTTCTCACGTGTCAAGCGCGTGTAGGTGTCGTTCTCTGCAATTTTTGCTCAAAAAATCGACGGTAGGGATTTCCCTATGCCTTCGGCTCTTGACGCGCCTTGACCTACTTGGTGAAAGTTCCCTGAAACCACAGAACCTGCCGGTATCTGTGCTGCGCACGACTCTCAACCCCCCGGGGGAAGAACAAACATGACCAGTCCAGCCAAGGCTGAGGGCGCCGGGCCGTCGATCGCCTTGGTCCCCGAGCTCGAGACGCACGAGCCCGCCAAGGGCGAGAAGAAGCTCGAGGGCCGTTCTCCCGGCCAGTTGATGTGGCAGCGCTTCAAGCGTGACCGTACCGGTGTCATCTGTGCCGTGGTAGTGATTTTGTACTTCGCCGTCTCGCTGCTCGCGCCGCTGCTGGTCAAGTTGAGCGGGACCAACCCGTACACGCTCTACGGGCAGGACCCGACCTTCGCGGACAAGCCCGTCCTCGACCAGTTCGGGCTGCCGCTCGGCTACTTCGGCGGTGTCTCGGGGGACCACTGGTTCGGCGTCGAGCCCCAGTACGGCCGCGACCTGTTCGCCATGCTGGTGTACGGCATGCGGACGTCGCTGTTCATGGCGCTCGGTGTGACGGTCCTGCTGATGGTCACGGGCGTGATCATCGGTCTGATCGGCGGATACTTCGGCGGCCGGACCGACTACTGGATCGGCCGGGTCACCGACTTCTTCCTCTCGTTCCCGCAGCAGCTGTTCTTCATCGCCTTCATGCCCGTGGTCACCGCGTTCTTCGTCGACCCGCGGGAGGAGACCCCCACGTACTTCCGCGCCCTGGCGATGCTGATCGTGCTGTGGGTGCTGGGCTGGATGGGTATGGCCCGACTGGTTCGCTCCACCGTGCTGTCCCTGCGTGAGCGGGAGTTCGTCGAGGCTGCCAAGGTCTCCGGTGCCTCCCCGGCGCGGATCGTCCGCAAGGAGATCCTGCCGAACGTGGTGACGCCGATCCTCGTGCAGTTCACGTACTCGCTGCCCAGCACTATCCTCACCATCGCCTTCCTTTCCTTCGCCGGCGTCGGGTTCGTCGAACCGACCCCGGACTGGGGACGCCTGTTCGCCGCCGCTGCCAACTACACCGAGCAGGATCCGGCGTTCCTCTTCTTCCCCGGACTGGCGCTGGTGATTTTCGTCCTGGCCTTCAACCTCCTCGGAGACTCGGTCCGGGACGCGTTCGACCCCAAGTCCGGGCGCTAAAACGTCCATTGGTGGGGGGTGACTGCCGCCCCCGCGTCGGCCTACCAGCCGCGTCAGGCAGTACTCATGGATAACAACCGACAGGTAGGTATTCGCCACATGAACCCCAGCAGCTCGCGCAGAGCCCGCGCCATAGTCGTCGCTCTTGCAGCCGGTTCCCTCGTACTGACGGCTTGCTCGAAGAACGACGGCGGCAAGTCCGACGCCGACTCGAAGAAGGACCAGAAGCAGGCTTCGGTCCAGTCGAAGTCGGTCACCTACGCCGACGCCGCGGGTTCGACCGGTCCCGCCGAGGAGGTCGCCGGTGCCAAGTCCGGCGGCACCATCGCCGTGTACCAGGAGGCGGGTCTCTCCCACCTGGACCCGGGCCAGATCTACGTCTCCGACGCCGGCCAGGTCGCCAACCTGCTCTTCCGTCGCCTGACCCAGTTCAAGGAGGACGGCAAGGGCGGCGTCTCGGTCGTGGGTGACCTCGCGACCGACGCGGGCAAGTCCTCGGACGGCGGCAAGACCTGGACCTTCACGCTGAAGGACGGCATCAAGGACGAGAAGGGCGCGGCCATCACGTCCGCCGACGTCCGCCACACCGTCGAGCGCCTCTACGCGAAGTTCGTCTTCGACGGCCCGACCTACCTGCAGACCTGGCTGAGCGGCGCCGACTACCGCAAGGCGCTGCCGGACGGCGGCTTCGGCAAGAAGCACCTGCCGGCCTCGGTCCTGGACACCCCGGACGCGAAGACCGTCGTCTTCCACTTCGACACCGCGCGCCCGGACCTGCCGCAGACGCTGGCCATGGCCGGCTACGGCATCGTCCCGGCGAAGACGGACACGAAGGAGAAGTACGACAAGACCCCGGTCGCCACCGGCCCGTACAAGATCGTCTCGAACAAGGTCGGCAAGGAGCTGATCCTCAAGAAGAACACCAACTGGGACCCGAAGACCGACTCCGTGCGCCACCAGTACGCGGACGGCTTCGACTTCCAGTTCGGTGTCACCGAGTCGACCCAGACCAAGCGTCTGATCGCCGACCAGGGCAACGACAAGAACGCCATCCAGCTCACCGCCGGCGTCGAGGCCACCCAGATCCAGGACGTCATCGGCAACCCTGCGGTCAGCAAGCGCACGGTCAAGGGCTACCAGCCCTACGTCATGCAGCTGACGTTCAACCTCGACCGCGTCAAGGACCTGAAGGTCCGTCAGGCGATCACCTACGCGGTGAACTCCAAGTCGCTCATCGCCGGTGAGGGCGGTGTCTACGGCGGCGACGTGGCCCCGAACTACTTCGCCCCGACCCTGCCGGGCTACGAGGCGACGTACGACCCCTACGGCCGTCTGAAGGCGCCGCAGGGCAACATCGCGAAGGCCAAGGAGCTCCTCGCGGGCGTCCCGGCCGCCGAGAAGAAGGTCGTCTTCGCGTACTCCAACAGCGAGCCCGGCCAGAAGCGCAAGGTCGCCATCGAGGACGCCCTCTCCAAGGTCGGCTTCGACGTCGTCTCCAAGGAGGTCGACGCGGCGAGCTACTACGAGCAGATCGGCAAGCTCGACAACCCGTACGACATCTACATCTCGGGCTGGGGCCAGGACTGGCCGTCGCCGTCCACGGTCGTCACGCCCGTCTACGACGGTGACCAGGTCGCCGACGGTGCGCCGAACTACTCGCACGTCAAGGACCCGAAGGTCGACGCCCTCATCAAGAAGGCGCTGAGCCAGGACCCGGTCGAGGCCGCCAAGACGTGGAAGGAAGCCCAGCACTACCTGCTGGAGAAGGTCGTCCCGGCCGCTCCGCTGTGGTACACCAAGCAGTTCCAGCTCTCCGGCTCGAACATCGGCGGCGCTCGCTACGGCTCGGTGTCCAGCCTCATCGACATCACCCGCCTGTACGTGAAGTCGTAACTCTCTACGGCTGATCGCGGGGGTGCGCACCAGGCGGAGCGCACCCCCGCACCTCCGTGAAACCTCCCACCGTCTCCGCAGAGAGCAGCCCTCCCGCCATGCTTCAGTTCATTCTTCGGCGCACGGTCGGTGCCGTCGTCACCCTGTTCCTCATCGGCGCCGCCACGTTCTTCCTGTTCGTCGCAGCGCCCTCCGACTACGCCTCGCTGGCCTGTGGCAAGGACTGCTCGCCCTCGAGACTGGAGGACATCCGTCAGGCCCTGGGCCTGAACCTCCCCATACACCAGCAGTTCTGGGACTTCATGTCCGGCATCTTCATGGGCCGTGACTACCCCACCGGGCACTGCAGCGCGCCCTGCCTCGGCCAGTCGTTCTACTCGGGCGACATGGTCTGGTCGACCATCCTGGACCGCTTCCCGACCACCCTCACGCTCACCGCGGGTGGCGCGATCGTGTTCGTCGTCGTCGGTGTCGGCGCGGGCATGATCGCCGCATACCGGCGCGGGACGATGATCGACAAGATCGCCACCGGCGTGTCCATGGTGCTCAGTTCGTTCCAGATCTACGTGCTCGGTCCGATCGTCCTGCTGATCTTCGTCTACAGCACGGGCTGGATGGATAACCCCGCGTACCACCCGATCACCGAGGACCCCTGGACCTGGTTCACGGGCATGCTGCTGCCCGTGCTGGTGATGGCCACCATCTTCACCGCGCAGTACACGCGTATGGCGCGTTCCTCGATGATCGAGCAGCTCGCCGAGGAGCACGTCCGCACCGCCCGCGCCAAGGGCATGTCACAGAAGTACGTGTTCTTCCGCTACGCCTGGCGCGGCTCGCTGATCCCGATCGTCACCGTCCTGGGCATCGACATCAGCTCCATGCTCGGCGGCGCCGTGGTCACCGAGCTGACCTTCTCGCTCCAGGGAATCGGCCGTCTCGCCGTGGACGGCGCGGTCCACAAGGACCTGCCGCTCACCATGGGTGTCATGCTGTTCGGTGCCTTCTTCATCCTGATCGTCAACATCCTCACCGACATCGCGTACGCCTACATCGACCCGCGCGTCCGGCTCTCCTAGGAAGAACGAACCACCGTGACCACACTGACCAAGACCGAGGACGCGCCGGCCCCGACCGGCCCGGAGAGCTTCCTCTCGGTGCGTGATCTGAAGGTGCAGTTCTCCACAGAGGACGGCATCGTCAAGGCGGTCGACGGCCTCTCCTTCGACGTCGAGCGCGGCAAGACCCTGGGCATCGTCGGCGAGTCGGGGTCCGGCAAGTCGGTCACCAACCTGACCGTCCTCGGCCTGCACAACTCGCGGACGACGACGGTCGACGGAGAGATCGTCCTCGACGGCAAGGAACTCGTCACCGCCAGCGAGCGGGAGCTGGAACAGCTCCGCGGCAACAAGATGGCGATGATCTTCCAGGACCCGCTGACCGCCCTGTCGCCGTTCTACACGGTGGGCCGGCAGCTGTCCGAGCCCTTCATGAAGCACCGCGGCGCCTCCAAGAAGGAGGCGAAGGACCGTGCCGTCCAGATGCTGGAGAAGGTCGGCATCCCGCAGCCCAGGACGCGCTTCGACGACTACCCGCACCAGTTCTCCGGCGGTATGCGCCAGCGCGCGATGATCGCCATGGCGCTGATGTGCGACCCCGACCTGCTGATCGCCGACGAGCCGACCACCGCGCTCGACGTGACCGTGCAGGCGCAGATCCTCGACCTGCTGAAGGACCTCCAGCAGGAGTTCGGCTCCGCGATCGTCTTCATCACCCACGACCTCGGCGTCATCTCCAACATGGCCGACGACCTGCTGGTGATGTACGCGGGCCGGGCCGTGGAGCGCGGTTCCGTGCGGGAGGTCCTGAGCGAGCCCAAGCACCCCTACACCTGGGGTCTGCTGAGCTCGATGCCCCGCCTCGACGGCGACATCAACGAGGCGCTGGAGCCCATCCCCGGCTCCCCGCCCTCGCTGCTCAACCCGCCTTCCGGCTGCCCGTTCCACCCGCGGTGCGTCTACAAGGACCAGGTGGCGGGCACGCTGTGCACCGACGTCCGGCCGCCGCTGGGCGAGGGGCGCGCCGCGGCGTGCCACCTGACGCCCGAGCAGAAGCAGACCATATTCATCGACAAGATCCAGCCCCGGCTGCGCTAGGGAGATCCGAGACATGAGCAACAACCTCACCCTCCCCGCCCAGCAGGGTTCCACCGGTACGTCCGCCGAGGCGCTCCTCAAGGTGGAAGGGCTGACCAAGCACTTCCCGATCTACGGCGGCTTCCCGATCAAACGCAAGGTCGGTGCCGTGCAGGCCGTCGACGGGGTCGACCTGTCGGTCGGCGTCGCCGAGAGCGTCGGCCTGGTCGGCGAGTCCGGCTGCGGCAAGTCGACCACGGGCCGGCTCATCACCCGCCTGCTGGAGCCGACCGGCGGCACCATCACGTACGCGGGCCAGGACATCACCCGCGCCTCGCGACGGCAGCTCGCGCCGGTGCGGTCCGAGATCCAGATGATCTTCCAGGATCCGTACTCCTCGCTGAACCCGCGGCAAACCGTCGGCACGATCATCAAGTCGCCGATGGAGGTCAACGGCATCCAGCCGGCGGGCGGCCGGGAGAACCGGGTCCGGGAGCTGCTGGAGCTCGTCGGCCTGAACCCCGAGCACTACAACCGCTTCCCGCACGAATTCTCCGGCGGTCAGCGCCAGCGCATCGGCGTGGCCCGTGCCCTGGCGCTCCAGCCGAAGCTGATCGTGGCCGACGAGCCGGTCTCCGCCCTGGACGTGTCGATCCAGGCGCAGGTCGTCAACCTGCTGCAGAAGGTGCAGCAGGAACTGGGCATCGCGTTCCTCTTCATCGCCCACGACCTGGCCGTCGTACGGCACTTCTCGCAGCGCGTCGCGGTGATGTACCTCGGCAAGGTGGTGGAGGTCGGCGACCGGGACTCCATCTACAACCGTCCCCGCCACCCGTACACCCACGCCCTGCTCTCGGCGGTTCCCGAGGTCAGCATCGACGGTGACGCCCAGGACCGCGAGCGGATCCGCCTGTCGGGCGACGTCCCGTCGCCGATCTTCCCGCCGTCCGGCTGCCGCTTCCGCACCCGGTGCTGGAAGGCGCAGGACAAGTGCGCGACCGAGGAGCCCCCGCTGATCCAGCTCTCGGGCAACCGTGCGGGCCACCTGTCGGCCTGTCACTTCCCCGAGGACCCCACGACCGAGTCCCGCGGCGAGGACATCGTTCTGGACCCGGCGCTGGCGGCGCTGGAGACCGCGGCCGACGACGCCACGGAGAAGGGCACGGACTAGACGCGGACGCGGCGCCCTCCGCGGGGGAGCGGGGGTCGCGTCGAGGCCGACCGCGGTGCGCGAAGCGCGGCGTCGGCGGCCGGGCCGGGGAGAACTCCGGCGACGGCGGGACCGGGGCGGAAGCACGTTGCTTCCGCCGCGGTCCTTTTGTCGTTCCAGTTCCAGTTCCAGTTCCAGTTCCAGTTCCAGTTCCAGTTCCAGTTCCAGTTCCAGGTGCGGGTGCGGGTGCGTCCGTTCCTGGCTCCGTCCCTCGTCCGTACGAGAGCGCACGCGGCCGGGCCGGTTCGCGTGGCCGGCCGCGCGCGATGCGTGTGGCCGTCCGGTCCGTCCGGTCCGCGTGCACTGCCCGAAGAGCGTCGCCGCACCCGCGGCGGACGTGCGGCGTCCGGCTGTGACGCCGTGCAGATCCCTGGAGGAGCCTGTTGAACCCCACCATCCACAACATCACCGTCGACTGCACCGCGGATCCCTACGACCTGGGGCTGTTCTGGAGCGAGCTGCTCGGGCGGCCCCTGGCCGAGGACGACAAGCCCGGCGACCCGGAGGCCGTGCTGCGCGATCCCGACGGCGGCCCGACCCTGCTCTTCGTCCGCGTCCCCGAGGGCAAGACCGTCAAGAACCGACTCCACCTCGACCTGCGGCCGAGCGGGCGCACCCGTGCGGCGGAGGTCGAGCGGGCGCTCGCCCTCGGAGCCCGGCTCGTCGCGGACCACACCCGTCCCGACGGACGAGGCTGGGTCACCCTGACCGATCCCGAGGGCAACGAGTTCTGTGTGGAGCGCGGTGACGCGGACACCGTGACCGACGCCCCGGCCGAGTAGGGGCCCCGACCCCGTTCGCCCGGAGTCCCTCCACCCGGGATCGCGTGGCCCCGAACCGTTCTGACTCCGCCTCGGATCCCGCCGCACGGGTGAGACGAGCGGCGACCAGGCCGTGGGAGAGCTCGCCCTGGGCCCCTGAGCGGAGCTAGCGCGCCGGGCAGCCCCCTCGTGGCCCCTTCCCGCCCGCACGGACGGGAAGGGGCCACGAGGGGCCGCCTGGAGCCGTGGGGGACACGAGTCCGCGCAGCGGACGCCTGCCTTCGGGTGGCGCGCCACTCGGAAGGGTGGGGTAAATGTGCGATGTGCACCGTATGGGCAGATATTGGGCCCTAAAGCCACACCGCACCGGAGCTGGACGTCCGACCCCGGCGCCGGTGGCACAGCGCACTCTTGAGGAGGCACACCATGCGTGGAGCCACGCACGCCAAATGGGCCGCATGCGCGGTGGCGGTAGTCCTTGCGGCGTCCGCCTGTGGGGGCGGAGGAGACGGAAGCAGCAGCGGCTCCGGCACGGTCAGCGCCTCCTGGGGGGACCCGCAGAACCCGCTGGAACCGGCCAACACCAATGAGGTGCAGGGCGGCAAGGTCCTCGACATGATCTTCCGCGGGCTGAAGCGGTACAACGCCGAGACCGGCGCCGCCGAGGACATGCTCGCCGAGAAGATCGAGACCTCGGATTCACAGAATTTCACGATCACGGTCAAGGATGGCTGGAAGTTCAGCAACGGCGAGGCCGTCACCGCGCAGTCCTTCGTCGACGCCTGGAACTACGGCGCCAGCCTGAAGAACAACCAGAAGAACGCGTACTTCTTCGGGTACATCGAGGGCTACGACAAGACGCACCCCGACACGGGCACCCAGAGCGCCGACACCCTGTCCGGGCTCAAGGTGACCGGCACGAACACGTTCACCGTCAAGCTCACCCAGAAGTTCTCGACGTTCCCGGACACCCTCGGCTACGCGGCCTTCTCACCGCTGCCCAAGTCGTTCTTCAGCGACCACGCCGCCTGGGTCTCGAAGCCCGTCGGCAACGGCCCGTACAGCATCGGCTCCTACACCAAGGGCGCACAGATGTCCCTGGTGAAGTGGGACGACTACCCCGGCGACGACAAGGCGAAGAACGACGGTGTGACCCTCAAGGTCTACACGGACAACAACACCGCCTACAACGATCTCCTGGCCGGAAACCTCGACCTCGTCGACGACGTGCCCGCCGCCCAGCTCAAGAACGCCAAGAGCGACCTGAACGGCCGGTACATCAACACCCCGGCCGGCATCATCCAGACGATCGCCTTCCCGTTCTACGACCCGGAGTGGAACACCAGCGGCGCCACCAAGGTCCGTCAGGGACTGTCCATGGCGATCAACCGCCAGCAGATCACCGACACCATCTTCCAGAAGACGCGGACGCCCGCGAGCGACTGGACCTCACCGGTGCTCGGCGAGAAGGGCGGCTTCCAGGAAGGCCTGTGCGGCAAGTCCTGCGACTACAACCCGTCCGAGGCCAAGAAGCTGGTCCAGGAGGGCGGCGGCCTGCCCGGCGGCCAGGTCAAGATCTCGTACAACGCGGACACCGGCTCCCACAAGGAGTGGGTCGACGCCGTCTGCAACTCGATCAACAACGCCCTCGGCAACGACAAGGCCTGCGTCGGCAACCCGATCGGAACGTTCGCCGACTTCCGCAACCAGATCGGGCAGCACAAGATGCCCGGTCCGTTCCGGGCCGGCTGGCAGATGGACTACCCGCTGATCCAGAACTTCCTCCAGCCGCTGTACTACACCAACGCCTCCTCCAACGACGGCCAGTGGTCCAACAAGCAGTTCGACAGCCTCGTCAACCAGGCGAACGCGGAGACCGACACCACCAAGGCCATCCAGCTCTTCCAGCAGGCCGAAGGGGTCGTGCGGGACAACATGGCCGCCATCCCGCTCTGGTACCAGAACGGCAGCGCCGGCTACTCGGACAAGGTCTCGAACGTGGCGCTGAACCAGTTCAGCGTGCCCGTCTACAACGAGATCACCGTCAACTGAGCCGCCCGGGGCGGGCCGCTCGCACCGGTCCGCCCCTCTATCTCCGGAGCACTCATGGGACGGTACGTCATCCGGCGACTGCTGCAGATGATCCCGGTCTTCATCGGCGCCACCCTGCTCATCTTCGTGATGGTGAACGTGATGGGCGACCCCATCGCGGGCCTGTGCGGCGACCGGCAGTGCGACCCCGCCACGGCCGCCCAGCTGCGCGCGGAGTTCGGCCTCGACAAGCCCCTGTGGCAGCAGTACCTGACCTACCTCGGTCACATCTTCACCGGCGACTTCGGCACCGCGTTCAACGGTCAGCCGGTCACCGAGCTGATGGCGTCCGCGTTCCCGGTCACCATCCGGCTGACGATCGTCGCGATCTTCTTCGAGATCGTCATCGGCATCACGCTCGGCGTCATCACCGGTCTGCGCCGCGGGCGGCCCGTCGACACCGGCGTCCTGCTGCTCACCCTCGTGGTCATCTCCGTGCCGACCTTCGTCACCGGTCTGCTGGCCCAGCTCCTGCTCGGCGTCAAATGGGGCTGGATCAAGCCCTCCGTCTCCGCGGACGCCACCTTCGGCGAGCTGATCGTGCCCGGCCTGGTGCTGGCCTCGGTGTCCCTCGCCTACGTGACCCGGCTGACCCGGACCTCCATCGCGGAGAACAAGCGGTCCGACTACGTCCGCACTGCCGTCGCCAAGGGCCTGCCGCGGCGCCGGGTGACCCTGCGGCACCTGCTGCGCAACTCGCTGATCCCCGTGGTCACCTTCATCGGCACGGACATCGGCGCGCTGATGGGCGGCGCGATCGTCACCGAGCGGATCTTCAACATCCACGGGGTGGGCTACCAGATCTACCAGGGGGTCGTGCGCCAGAACACTCAGACGGTCGTCGGCTTCGTGACCATCCTCGTCCTCATCTTCATGGTCGCCAATCTGCTCGTCGACCTTCTGTACGCCGTACTCGACCCGAGGATCCGCTATGCCTGAGCAGCCGCCGTACGAGGAAGAGGAATTCCACCACGGTCCCGAGGGTCCGCCGCCGGAGGACCTCGCCATCGCCCCTACCGGCTTCGGAGGCACGATGGACCTCGGGACGAGCGAGGCGGAGACCCTGGAGAAGACGCCGGGAGGACCCGAGGGCACGGGACCGAAGGAGAAGCCGCGCTCCCTGTGGTCCGACGCCTGGCGGGACCTGCGCCGCAACCCGGTCTTCATCATCTCCGGACTCGTCATCGTCTTCCTGGTCGTGATCTCGATCTGGCCCTCCCTGATCACCTCCCAGAGTCCGCTCCAGTGCGACCTCTCCAAGGCGCAGCAGGGCTCGCAGTCCGGACACCCCTTCGGCTACGACGGGCAGGGCTGCGACGTCTACACGCGGACCGTGTACGGGACCCGCGTCTCGATCAGCGTCGGTGTGCTCGCCACGGTCGGGGTCGCGCTCCTCGGCTCGTTCCTCGGCGGGCTGGCCGGCTTCTACGGCGGGCTGGGTGACTCGATCCTGTCCCGGATCACCGACATCTTCTTCGCGATCCCCGTCGTGCTCGGCGGTCTGGTCCTGCTCTCCGTGGTGACCAGCAACACGATCTGGCCCGTCGTCGGGTTCATGGTGCTGCTCGGCTGGCCCCAGGTCTCGCGTATCGCGCGCGGCTCGGTGATCACCACCAAGGAGAACGACTACGTCCACGCGGCCCGCGCGCTCGGCGCCTCCAACTCCCGGATGATGCTGCGGCACATCACCCCGAACGCGATCGCGCCGGTCATCGTCGTCGCGACCATCGCGCTCGGCACGTACATCTCGCTGGAGGCGACGCTGTCGTACCTGGGGGTCGGTCTCAAGCCCCCGACGGTCAGCTGGGGCATCGACATCTCCTCGGCCTCCGCGTACATCCGCCAGGCCCCGCACATGCTGCTGTGGCCGGCCGGCGCGCTCGCGATCACCGTGCTCGCGTTCATCATGCTCGGCGACGCGGTGCGCGACGCCCTCGACCCGAAGCTGAGGTGACCGCCGTGCTGCTCGAAGTGCGCGATCTACAGGTGGAGTTCAGGACCCGGGACGGTGTCGCCAAGGCCGTCAACGGGGTCACGTACAGCGTCGACGAGGGCGAGACGCTCGCCGTGCTCGGCGAGTCCGGCTCCGGCAAGTCGGTGACCGCCCAGGCCGTGATGGGCATTCTCGACATGCCGCCCGGGAAGATCACCGGCGGCGAGATCCTCTTCCAGGGCAAGGACCTGCTGAAGTTCAAGGAGGAGGAGCGGCGCAAGGTGCGCGGCGCCGAGATGGCGATGATCTTCCAGGACGCGCTGTCGTCCCTGAACCCCGTGATCAGCGTCGGAGACCAGCTCGGCGAGATGTTCATCGTGCACCGCGGGATGAAGCGGAAGGAAGCCCGCGCCAAGGCGATCGAGCTGATGGAGCACGTGCGCATCCCGGGTGCCGCCGAGCGCGTGCGGGACTATCCGCACCAGTTCTCCGGCGGTATGCGCCAGCGCATCATGATCGCCATGGCGCTGGCCCTGGAGCCCGCCCTGATCATCGCCGACGAACCGACCACCGCGCTGGACGTCACCGTGCAGGCCCAGGTCATGGACCTGCTCGCCGAACTCCAGCGTGAGCTCCACATGGGGCTCATCCTCATCACCCACGACCTCGGCGTGGTCGCGGACGTCGCCGACAAGATCGCGGTGATGTACGCGGGCCGGATCGTCGAGACGGCTCCGGTCCACGACATCTACAAGGCACCCGCCCACCCCTACACGAAGGGGCTGCTGGACTCGATCCCCCGGCTCGACCAGAAGGGCGGGGAGCTGTACGCCATCAAGGGACTGCCGCCCAACCTGATGCACATCCCGCCGGGCTGCGCCTTCAACCCGCGCTGCCCGATGGCCCAGGACATCTGCCGCACCGAGGTGCCGCCGCTCGCGGAGGTCGACGCGGACCGCGGAAGCGCCTGCTTCTTCTGGAGGGAGTGCCTCGATGACTCAAGCCGCGACTGAGCCGCTGCTGGAGGTCAGCGGACTGGTCAAGCACTTTCCGCTCACCCAGGGAATCCTGTTCAAGAAGCAGATCGGGGCGGTCAAGGCCGTCGACGGCGTCGACTTCCACCTCGACCGCGGCGAGACCCTCGGCATCGTCGGCGAGTCCGGCTGCGGCAAGTCGACGGTCGCCAAGATGCTCGTCAACCTGGAGCGGCCCACCGAGGGGGCGATCAAGTACAAGGGCGAGGACATCACCCGGCTGTCCGGCAAGGCGCTGAAGGCCGTGCGCCGCAACATCCAGATGGTGTTCCAGGACCCGTACACCTCGCTCAACCCGCGGATGACCGTCGGCGACATCATCGGGGAGCCGTACGACATCCACCCCGAGGTCGCGCCGAAGGGCGACCGGCGGCGCCGGGTCCAGGACCTGCTGGACGTGGTCGGTCTCAACCCGGAGTACATCAACCGCTATCCGCACCAGTTCTCCGGCGGCCAGCGCCAGCGCATCGGCATCGCGCGGGGCCTCGCGCTGCGGCCCGAGATCATCGTCGCCGACGAGCCGGTCTCCGCGCTCGACGTCTCGGTGCAGGCGCAGGTGATCAACCTGCTGGACCGGCTCCAGGCCGAGTTCGACCTCAGTTACGTCTTCATCGCGCACGACCTGTCGATCGTGCGGCACATCTCCGACCGGGTCGGGGTGATGTATCTCGGGCGGATCGTGGAGACCGGCAAGGACGTCGAGATCTACGACCATCCGACGCACCCCTACACCCAGGCGCTGCTGTCCGCGGTGCCCGTGCCGGACCCGGAGGCCCGGGAGCACCGGGAGCGGATCATCCTGCACGGGGACGTGCCCTCGCCCGCGCACATCCCGTCCGGCTGCCGGTTCCGCACCCGCTGCTGGAAGGCGCAGGAACGCTGCACGCTGGAGGTGCCGCTGCTCGCGGTGCCGGCCGAGTTCCGGCTCATCGCGGGCCCGGCCGCCCACGACTCGGCCTGTCACTTCGCGGAGGAGAAGCGGGTCGTGCCTCCGGAGGGGCCGTCCGACGGACCGACATAGCGCCACAAATGTGAGCGAACGTCGTTAACACGCAGGCAACTTGACGGAAGCGGTACCGATATACGGACGCGGCATGGTGAACACCGTACGGCCGTGCGGGTGCCGTGAACGAGCCGGGGTGTCGCCATGTCACCCCGGCTCGTTGCTTTTCCGGTGGGTCAGTTCATTCCGAGGGAGCGCTTGAGGAAGTCCACCTGGAGGAGCAGCAGGTTCTCGGCGACCTGTTCCTGCGGGGTCATGTGCGTGACCCCCGACAACGGCAGCACCTCGTGCGGGCGGCCGGCGGCCAGCAGCGCCGAGGAGAGCCGCAGCGCGTGCGCCACCACCACGTTGTCGTCCGCGAGGCCGTGCACGATCATCAGCGGCCGGTGCGTCTCGGCGGGTGCGGCGAGCCCCTCGTCGGTGACCAGCGAACTCTTCGCGTACACCGCCGGGTTCGTCGCCGGG
This sequence comes from Streptomyces sp. NBC_00659, assembly GCF_036226925.1. NCBI lineage: Bacteria > Bacillati > Actinomycetota > Actinomycetes > Kitasatosporales > Streptomycetaceae > Streptomyces > Streptomyces sp. NBC_00659. The sequence continues at coordinate 6,161,165 of NZ_CP109031.1, forward strand.
TCGCCGAGGTAGCGCTCCGTGTAGTGCGTGTCGTACAGCCGCCAGTCCGTGACCGGGGCGCCCGCGATGCCCGCGTGGAAGACGTCGGGGCGGCGCAGCACGGCGAGTCCCGCGAGCCAGCCGCCGTACGACCAGCCGCGGATCGCCACCCGGGACAGATCGAGCGGGAACCGCTCGGCCAGTCCGTGCAGCGCCTCCACCTGGTCGTCGAGGGACAGCGTCAGGTCGTCGCGGATCGACTTCTCCCAGGCGGGAGAGCGCCCCGGCGTGCCGCGGCCGTCGGCGACGACGACCGCGAAGCCCTGGTCGGCGAACCACTGCGAGGTGAGGTGGGCGTTGTGCGCGGCCAGCACCCGGGGGCCGTGCGGACCGCCGTAGGGGTCCAGCAGGACCGGTAGGGGATTGTCGCCGTCGTAGTCAGTAGGCATAAGCACGGCGCATGGGATTTTCTGTGCGCCCCCCTGTGTGAGTGTCACGCGCGGGGACAAACCGGGATCTTCGGCGTACGAGGAGATGGTCGCGGTCTTCTTCCCCTCGCGCAGCACCTGTACCTGGGCGCCCGGCTGATCGAGCACCGACGACACGAGGACGGTCACGCCCCCGGCGCGCACGGCCGAGTGCACGCCGGGCTCCTGCGAGACGCGCTCCAGGCCGAGTTCGTTCACCCGGTACACATGTACTTCACCCGTTTCGGGCGAGCTCGCGCCCTCGCCCGCCGAGGCCGCGATCAGCACGTCGTCGGCCGAGACGTCGAGCACCGCCCGGACGTGCAACTGGGCTCCGGTCAGGGGGCGTTCGCCGTAGGCCAGGACCCGAGCGCCGCCTTCGTCGGCGATCCGCACGAGCTGTCCGCCGGGGCTCCAGCACGGCACTCCAGGGAAAAGATCAAGCCAAGTTGGATCTTCATCCGCGTGCACCATCCGGGTCGCCCCGGTGTCCGGGTCCACGGCCAGGAAGAGCTGGCTCCGCTGGTCCCTCGCCTGCACCAGAAGCAGCGGCGCACCGGCGGCTGACCAGTGCGCATGTGCCAGATAGGGGTAGCGGGACCGGTCCCAGGAGACCTCGGTGCGTACCCCGTCGAGCCCGAACACGTAGAGCCGCACCTCGGCGTTGGCGCTGCCCGCCACCGGATAGGCGACCCGCTGCGGATCGGTCTCCGGGTGCGCCGGATCGGAGATCCACCAGCGCTGTACGGGCGTGTCGTCGACCCGCGCGACGAGCAGCCGGTCCCCTTCGGGTGACCACCAGAAGCCGCGCGAACGCCCCATCTCCTCGGCCGCGATGAACTCGGCCAGTCCATAGGAAACCGTGCCGGGGCCCGTGGCCGGCTCCGGCTCCGCGAGGGCCCGGTCGCCCTCGCCCTCGGCCCCGACGACCCGTAGCGCGCCCCCGGACACGTACGCCACGAGCGTGCCGTCCGGAGAGGGACGCGGGTCGATCACCGGCCCGGGGACCGGGAGTTCGCGCGTCGTACCGGCCCGCAGCTCGGCCGTGAACAGCCGCCCTGACAAGGTGAAACAGGCCAACTCGGCGGCTGCGTCGGTGGCGTACCCGACGATGCCCGCGCCGCCCTCGCGGCTGCGCTCGCGACGTGCCCGCTCCTCCGGGGAGAGGTGCTCGGTCGCCCCGCCGAGCAGGGCCGCGGGGTCGGCCACCACCCGCTCACCGCCCTCCGGCACATCGAGGACCCACAGTTGGTTCGCCCGCTCCGTGCCGGAGGGGGAGCGCAGGAACACCACGCGGGAACCGTCGGGGGACACGGTGAACGCGCGCGGCGCGCCGGAGGTGAACCGCTGGGTGCGGGCGTACCGGCGCGGGAAGGAGAGAGGCTCGTTCGTCATGCCTCGACCATATTGGCCATGCGCCCCCTTGTGCGGCCGTGCGCCGATCGATGCGCGCGTACGGATAGTTATGATCACTAGCGCTGTGTGGGTAGGAACCTGCTGGCTGTTGTCAGGCTGGACCGACCCTCGTGTCCGAACCCGTACCGGACCCCAAGTCCCTGGGAACTTTGGAGGTGAGCCGCCGTGGCACTCTCGATTTCGGCGGTGGTGCTGCTGGCGATCATCGTCTTTCTTCTGATCAAGAAGTCAGGACTGAAAGGCGGGCACGCGGTCGTCTGCATGCTGCTCGGCTTCTATCTCGCCTCCTCGACCATCGCGCCCACGATCAGCGATCTGACCACCAACATCGCGGGCATGATCGGAAGCATCAAGTTCTGATCCGCGCCGGGACCGTGGGGCGGGGAGAGCGTCCGGCTGCGCTTCCCGCCTGCCCCGTCCGGCCTCCGCGAAACGGGCCGGTCCGTCCGCGCCGCTGAACGCCGGCCCTGCGGCCTCCGAGGCCGCGCGGCGGCCGCCGTCCGGGTCGGCGCGACCAGGCCCGGCAGGCGGCCCGGCAGACGGCCTCCGGGCGGCCCGGCGGGAGCCGAAAGCCGACAGGAGTACGGGGGACACCCGAGCGCGAAGCCGCCTCGTAGGGTGGGTTCCATGACGGAACTGCCCGACCGGCGTCTGCTCCTGGTGCACGCGCATCCGGACGACGAGTCGATCAACAACGGCGCGACCATGGCCCGCTACGCGGCCGAGGGCGCCCAGGTGACGCTGGTGACCTGCACCCTCGGCGAGGAGGGCGAGGTCATCCCGCCCGAACTCGCCCATCTCGCCCCCGACCGCGAGGGCGGACTCGGCCCCTACCGGACCGGTGAGCTGAGCGCCGCCATGAAGGAACTGGGCGTCGCCGACCACCGCTTCCTGGGCGGCGCCGGGCGGTTCCGCGACTCCGGGATGATGGGCGCCGAGCAGAACCACCGCGCCGGCGCCTTCTGGGCCGCGGAGGTCGACGACGCCGCCGACCACCTCGTGGAAGTGATCCGCGAAGTGCGTCCCCAGGTGCTCGTCACCTATGACCCCGACGGGGGCTATGGGCACCCCGACCACATCCAGGCCCATCGCGTGGCCGTGCGCGCCGCCGAACTGGCCGCGGAGCCCGCCCACCGGCCCGACCTCGGCGGCGCGTGGCGGATCGCCAAGACCTACTGGAACCGGGTGCCGCGCCCGGTGGCCGAGGAGGCGTTCGCCCGCCTGCGCGAGGCGCTGCCCGAGCTGCCGTTCGACCGGACGGCGGCCGTCGACGACGTGCCCGGCGTGGTCGACGAGGCGACCGTCACCACCGAGATCGACGGCTCCGCGTACGCCGCCGCCAAGGCCGCCGCGATGCGGGCGCACGCCACCCAGATCACCGTGGACGGGCCCTGGTTCGTCCTCTCGAACGAGCTGGCCCAGCCGCTCTTCACCACCGAGTACTACGAACTGGCCGGCGCCCCGCGGCCCGCGGCGCGCGAGAGGGACCTCTTCGAGGGGACCGGCACCGCCCCGGTGAGCGAGCTGTGACCGGCGCGGGCACGACGAGGACCACGACGACCCGGCGAGGGACGGATCTGCGATGAGCGTGAACGGACAGCGCGGCGGGGCGGGCATGCTCGCCCAGCCGCTGAGGCGCCCCTCGGGCGGGCGGATCGCCGCCTATCTGGGGCTTTTTCTGCTCGGCGCCGTGGTCGGCGTTGCCGGGGCGCTGGTGCAGCCGGGCTGGTTCCCGTTCGGGCTGCTGCTCGCTCTGGCGGGCGCCGCCGGACTCTTCCTGGGCGGCGCGCGCGCGGCGGGCTCCCGGGCCGGAGCCGTCGCCCCCGCGGCGGGCTGGATGGTCGCCGTCGTCCTGCTCACCGCCAGCCGTCCGGAAGGGGACTTCCTCTTCGGCGCGGGAGTCGTCTCGTATCTCTTCCTGCTCGGAGGCATGGCTCTGGCTGTGATGTGTGCCACTCTCGGGCAGGGGCGGCAACCAGGCCTTTCCAGCGCCCGAGTTGGCAAGTGACGTACCAGTTCGCCGTATCGGTCCCGTGCGGGTCCCGTGCGAGATTCCTCACCGGTCGAGGTTTGCGGGCCGGACATGGCCAGTATGGTGGTGCGCGCCGCCGAGCTGCCCGAGATGAGGTCGAGTAAACGGGCGGCGGAGCCAACCGGGAGAACCTGCCTTGAGTCGTGAAACTGACAGTTCGTCCTCCGGGCCCAACGGGCGCGGTGGAGCCGCGTACCCGTCGGGGACGCCGCCGTACGGCACCCCCACGCCTTCCGAGAACGGTGCCGACGCGGGCCGTGCGGCCGCCGGCAAGCCGACGGAGGAGCGCAAGACCGAGACAACCCTGACGACACGGATCCGGATCAACATCCCCGGATCGCGGCCCATCCCGCCCGTGGTCGTGCGTACACCCGTCGCCGACGCCTCGCCCGAGGGCGGCGACGGCGCGGGGACCGGTACGCCGGCGCCGCAGGGCACGAGTGCGCCCGCGGGCGCCCCCGCGACGACGGCCACCACCCCCGCCCCGTCCGCCCCCGCGCCCGTGGACCAGCCCGCGCCGGCCGAGGAGAAGACGAGCGAGTGGTTCGCGCCCCGCAAGCCCGGCACGCCCCCCAAGGGCGCAACGGGCGGCGGCTCGGCCAACGGTGCGGGCCTGCCGGGCGGTCCGGCTCCCGTCGGCACCGCGCCCTCGCCGGGCGCGGGACGTCCGGCGCCGTCCACCGGCGCCGGCCCCCTGGGCATCACCGGTGGCGTCCGGCCCGGCGGTACGAACGGTGCCGGGCTCCCCGGGGCCACCGGCGCCGGACCCGTGGCCCCCGGTCACGGCGGCGGCACGGGCTCCTTCGACGTCTCCGGGGCGCTGCGCGACACCGGCTCCTTCCCGGCCATCGGCTCGCCCGGCGGGTCCGGAACGGCCGGCGCGTCCGCGGGGTCCGGCGAACCGCGCCGCGACGACCTGCCGTACTTCTCCGAGCCCGGCCGCTCGGGCCGTGGCGGCCCGGCCGGTCCGACCGGCGGTCCTGTCACCGGCGACGGCCCGCTGCGGCCCCCGGGCGGTGCGGGCGCGGCCCCCGGCAGCCTGGCCGCACGGTCCGGTCCGGCCCCCGGCAACCGGAACACGGGCACGGGCACGGGATACTCCGGCACTCACGGCGGCCTGAGCGGCGGTCTCAGCGACGACACCGCGATCCTCACCCCGCAGAAGCCGGCACCCGACCCGGGACCCGGTGCCTACGGCGCCCCCGCGGAGAACGTCTCCGGGCACACCCTGACCAGCGGTATGCCCGTCGTGTCGCCCAGCCAGAACTTCGCGTACGACGGGGAGCCCGACAACGGCAACGGTCCCCGCTCGTACACTCCGCCGAAGCTCCCCGAGCCGGTCCGCCAGCCGTCCGCCCCGTCGAAGCCGGCGAAGAAGAAGGGCCGCAACAAGCGGGCGCTCCTCGTGGCCCTCGTCGTGGTCCTCGCCGGCGGCGCCTACGGAGCCGGCCTGCTCATGAACCACTCGGACGTGCCCAAGGGCACCACGGTGCTCGGCGTCGACATCGGCGGCGGCACCCGCGACGACGCCGTCCAGAAGCTCGACGACGCCCTCGGCCCGCGGACGGCCAAGCCGCTCACGCTGTCCGTCGACGGTGACACGGTCCAGCTCAAGCCCGACCAGGCCGGACTCCAGCTGGACAGCCAGGCCACCGTCCGCGCCGCCGCGGGCAGCGACTACAACCCGATCTCGGTGATCGGCTCGCTGTTCGGCCAGGGACGCGTGGTGGAGCCCGTGATGCCCGTCGACAAGGAGAAGCTCCAGGCCGCTCTGGAGCGCGCCGCGAGCGGCTCGGGTTCGGCGAGCGACGGCACGATCAAGTTCCAGGCCGGCAAGGCCGTCCCGGTCTACGGCAAGGCCGGCAAGGGCATCGACGTCGGACCCTCGCTGCAGGCCGTCCAGGACGCGTACCGCGCCCAGGTGGAGAGCAACACGGTCACGCCGGTGAAGGTCGCCACCACGACCCGTCAGCCCACGGTCAGCAAGGCCGAGGTGGACCGGAAGATGTCGACGTTCGCGAACGTCGCCATGTCCGCGAACATCACCGTCCAGACGGACGCGGCCCACAGCGTCTCCTTCAGCCCGCAGAAGTCCATCTGGAAGTTCCTGAGCGTCCAGCCGGTCCAGGGCAAGCTCGTCGAGCACTACGACCTCAAGGCGCTCGAGGAGCTGTACGGTCACGCCTTCGACGGTGTGACGATCACCAGGGGCGACGGCAGCGAGAAGGCCGTGAGCCCGCAGGACGTGGCCTCGGCCGTCGGCAGGGCGCTCGTCGGGAAGTCGGCCGCCGACCGCATCATCACCATCTCCACGAACCCCAGCTGAGGGGCGCAGCTCACGCGTCGAGGGCGCCCGGCCGGAACTCCACCGGCCGGGCGCCCTCGTGCCGTTCGGGGCCGCCGACCCGAGAGCCGTCCGCGGTCGCCGAACACGACAGTCGTCCGGGGCGGCCCGCCCGACCTCGTCCGGGGCACCCCCCGACCCTGTCCGAGGCGGCGGACATGACAGTGGTTCGGGCCGTCGCATGACATCTGTCATCCGCCGCCCAGGACACACCACACTGCCGCGCGCACCCCGCCCTCCACCACGATGGACGGCATGACAACGACTGCGGCGACCACCACCCCGTCGGTGGTCCGGTTCGAATCGGTGACCAAGAGCTACGGGACCGTCCGGGCCGTGGACGGGCTGACACTCGAACTCCACCCGGGCGAAACCGTCGCCCTGCTGGGCCCCAACGGCGCGGGCAAGTCGACCACGCTGGACCTGCTGCTCGGCCTCAAGAACGCCGACAGCGGCACGGTCCGGGTGTTCGGCACCGGCCCGCGCGAGGCGATCGTCGCCGGCCGGGTGGGCGCCATGCTCCAGAGCGGCGGCCTGATGGACGAGGTCACCGTCGGTGAACTGGTCAGGCTCGCCTGCGACCTGCACCCGAGGCCGTACCGCGCGAGCGAGGTCCTCGCCCGGGCGGGCATCACCCAGATCGCCGACCGCAAGGTCGACAAGCTCTCCGGCGGCCAGGCGCAGCGCGTCCGCTTCGCCCTCGCCACGGCCGGCGACAGCGACCTGATCGTCCTCGACGAACCCACCACCGGCATGGACGTCTCCGCCCGGCAGGCCTTCTGGGCCACCATGCGCGAACAGGCCGACCGGGGCCGTACGGTCCTGTTCGCCACGCACTACCTGGAGGAGGCCGACGCCATCGCGGACCGCGTGCTCGTCCTGCACCGGGGGCGGCTGCTGGCCGACGGCACGGCCGCCGAGATCAAGGCCAGGGCCGGAGCCCGCCGCGTCTCCTTCGACCTGGAGGGCACGATCGACGAGGCCCCGCTGCGCGCGCTGCCCTTCCTCACCTCGGTCACGGTGTCCAAAAGCGGCTCCGCCGCGGGGTCCGGACAGACCGTCCGTATCCAGTCCTCCGACGCGGACGCCACCGTCCACGCGCTGTACGGGCTCGGTGTCTACCCCCGCAACCTCGAAGTCGCCGGGCTCGGTCTGGAGCAGGCCTTCGTCGCCATCACCGAGGCCGAAGAGGCCGCTCGCGGAGCGGCCGAGGACGCCACCCGCACCGTCGCCGAGGAGGCCGCGTCCAAGTGAACAGTCTCATCAAGCTGGAGATCACCCGCGCCCTGCGCAACCGCAAGTTCCTGTTCTTCTCGGTCATCTACCCCTCGGCCCTGTTCCTGCTGATCGCGGGCAGCGCCGACAGCACCACGAAGGTGGACGGCACCGGCCTGACCCTGCCGACCTTCTTCATGGTCTCCATGGCCTCCTTCGGCGCCCTGACCGCCGTTCTCATGGGCAACAGCGAGCGCATCGCGAAGGAGCGGGAGAGCGGCTGGGTACGGCAGTTGAGGCTCACTCCGCTGCCGGGCCGCGGCTATGTGTTCGCCAAGACGGCGAGCGCCGCCGTGATCAGCCTGCCGTCGATCGTGATCGTCTTCGTGGTCGCCGCGGCCGTGAAGGACGTACGCCTGGACACCTGGCAGTGGTTCGCCCTCACCGGCGTGATCTGGGCCGGCAGCCTGGTCTTCGCCGCGCTCGGTGTCGCCATCGGCTACCTCGCCAGCGGGGACGCGGTCCGGCCGATCACGATGATCGTCTACTTCGGCCTGTCGATGCTCGGCGGTTTGTGGATGCCGACGACGACCTTCCCCGACTGGCTCCAGAACATCGCGAAATGGCTCCCCACCCACGCGTACGCTGCCCTGGGGCAGGCCATCGAACTGGGGAACGCCCCGCACGCGAAGGACATCGCCATCCTCGCCGTCTCCTTCGCCCTCTTCGCGGGCGGCGCGGCCTGGCTGTACCGGAAGGACACGCTGAAGGCGTGAACGCCATGACGGAAGACCCGCTGCCCGACGGAGCCCGCACGGAGCGGATCGTGAGGATGGGGGAGTCCCCGCGCAATCTCCGCGAAGCCCTGCGCAAGTCGGTGTGGATCGTCATCTGGCTGGTGTTCCTCAGCTCGCCGGTCCACGACCTCGTCTCCGGCCACCACACGCCCGCGGCCACCGCGGCCGGCTGGCTGGGTCTCGCGGCCTTCGTCGCGGTCTATCTGATGCTGGTCTTCCGGCACATGGGCAAGGCGTTCACGGGCTCCCTGGCCGTCACCCTCATGGTGCTCGCCCTCGGCGCGCTGGCCGTCGCCCTGTGCCTGATGCTCGGCGCGCCCTGGCTCGGTCTGTTCGTGTACGTCTCGGTCGCCTGCGGGACGACGCTCCCGGTGCGTGTCTCCTACTGGACGATCCCGCTGACCGCCGTCGTGATGCTCCTGGTCGGCCTGCACGGCGGCGAGGAGGACGCCCGCAACCTGGTCCTGCTCGTCGTGCTGATCGGCTTCGCCATGACGGGTGTGCGCCAGCTCGTACGGACGACGGTGGAGCTGCGCAAGGCACGGGCCACCGTCGCCCAGCTCGCCGCGAACGAGGAGCGGCTGCGGCTCGCCCGGGACCTGCACGACCTGCTCGGCCACTCGCTCTCGCTGATCACGCTGAAGAGCGAACTGGCCGGGCGGATGCTCCCCGGCCACCCCGACAAGGCGGCCCAGCAGGTCGCCGACATCGAACAGGTCAGCCGCCAGGCCCTGGTCGACGTGCGCGAGGCGGTCACCGGCTACCGAAGGCCCCGGCTGGCCGGTGAACTCGCGGGCGCCCAGGTCGCGTTGACCGCGGCCGACGTGATCGCCGACCTGCCTGGCGAACCCGACCTCGACGGCGTTCCCGAGGAGACCGAGTCCGCGCTGGCCTGGGCGCTGCGCGAGGCGGTCACCAACGTCGTACGGCACAGCGGCGCCCGGCGCTGCACCGTGGAACTCGTCCGGCGCCAGACCCTGGACGGTCCCGTGCTCGAGCTCTCGGTGGAGGACGACGGCTCGGCCGGCTCCTCCTCCGCCGCCCCCGGCAACGGTCTGACGGGACTGACCGAACGCCTGGAGAAGGCGGGCGGATCGCTGGAGGCGGGCCGGGTCCGGCACGGATTCCGGCTGGTGGCACGGGCGCCCCTGGAGGGCGGCCGGGCCTCTGTGGGCGCGTCGGAGGACCCCGTAGGATCCGGTGCATGAGCCGCACGATCAAGGTCCTGCTCGCCGAGGACCAGTCGATGGTCCGCGAAGCGCTGGCCGCCCTGCTGGGACTGGAGCCGGACATCGAGGTGGTCGCCCAGGTGGCCCGCGGCGACGAGGTCCTGGCGGCGGCCCGCGCCCACGACGTGGACGTGGCGCTCCTCGACATCGAGATGCCGGGCATGACCGGGATAGAGGCGGCGGCCGAGGTCCACAAGGAGCTCCCGGGCATCAAGCTGATCGTCCTCACCACCTTCGGCCGCCCCGGATACCTGCGCAGTGCCATGGAGTCCGGCGCCGACGCCTTCCTGGTCAAGGACGCCCCGGCCGCCCAACTCGCCGCGGCCGTACGCAAGGTGCTGGCCGGCGAGCGCGTCATCGACCCCACCCTGGCGGCGGCCGCGCTCGCCGAGGGCGCCAACCCCCTGACCGACCGCGAGCGCGAGGTCCTCCGCGCCGCCGCCGACGGCTCCACCAACGCCGAACTGGCCAAGGCCCTCCACCTCTCCCAGGGCACGGTCCGCAACTACCTCTCGACCGCGATCCAGAAACTCGCGGTACGCAACCGGGCGGAGGCGGTACGGATCGCACGGGAGAAGGGCTGGCTGTGAGCTGTACGGCCCGCGGAAGCCTCAGTTGAGCATCGCCCGTGCCGCGTGGGCCTGTTGGCGGACCCGGGACGCGGCCGGTTCGTCGACCGCGGCCACCACGTCCGCGTAGGCGTCGAGTTCGGCGGCCCCGGTCAGGAAGTCTCCCCGCTGGACCAGGAGTTGGGCCCGCTCGTAGCGCAGCCGCGCCGGGTGCGAGGGCAGTAGCAGGGAGAGCTCCACCGACCACAGGGCCACGTCGGAGCGTTCGGGCCGGGCGGCGGACCAGGCCCGGATGTTGTTCAGGACGCGCAGGACGACGTCGAGCGGGTCGGCGGGGGCGAGCATCGACGGGTCGAGCGGGGCGCCGGTCGCGCCCGCGACGAGGAGCTGCGCGTCGGAGCCGGTCAGGACGCGCCCGCCGTCGAAGGGGTCGGCGAGCACCTGCTCCTCGGGCGGTCCGAAGCCCACCACGAAGTGACCGGGCAGCGCGACCCCGTAGACCGGCGCCCCGGCCCGCCGCGCGACCTCCATCCACACCACCGAGAGCAGGATGGGCAGCCCGCGCCGCCGGCGCAGCACCGCGTGCAGCAGGGAGGACTCCAGCCGCTGGTAGTCGCCCGGTGAGCCCCGGTAGCCCAGGCGCCCGCCGAGGAGTTCGGCGAGGGCGGTGGCCCAGGACCGGGGGCTGCCCGGACGGAAGGGCAGCCGGCCCGCCAGCTCGTCCAGCAGGATCTGCGCCGCGTCCATCCCGGCGTCGTCCAGTGTCCCGTCGGCCGCGGCGCCCACCAGCAGACACAGCTCGGCCAGATCGGGCCGCTCGGCCCGCGCCTCGTCGGCGAACCGCCGCCGTACCTCGTCGGCCCGGCCGGGCCCGGGTGGCTGGGGGAAACGCATAGCCCACTCGTGCCCGGTCACGTCGATCGATACGGCTCGGCATCCGGACCGGCGTCGCCGGACACACGGTCAGCCTGGCCGCCCGCCGCCGGGGCGTCCGCCGTGCCCGTGTCCGGCCCGGGGTCCGTGGCGGGGGAGGACGCCCACCGGTAGTGGTGGTACGCGTGATGCGGGCCGAAGCCCATCCGGGCGTACAGCTCCCGCGCCCCGGTGTTGTCCGTCTCCACCTGGAGCCAGGCCGCCGAGGCACCCTCCTCCAGGGCCCGGCCGGCCAGCGCGGCCATGACGGCGGTGGCCAGGCCGCGACGGCGCTGGTCCGGGGCGACCTCCACGGCGGCGAAACCGGCCCAGCGCCCGTCCACCACGCACCGTCCGATCGCCGCCGGAGCCGCGTCCCCGGCGCCGGGCACGGTCGCGAACCACACCGAAGGGCCGCCGCCCAGTACCTTCAGGGCCACGTCGGTGACGCCCTTGCGCTGGTAGCGGCGAAGCCACGCCTCGTCGGCCGTGCGGGAGAGCGTCACCCCGGGTGCCTCCCGGTCCGCGACCGGCGCGAGGGGGCCGGTCCACAGCTCGGCGGTCACCTCACGGGTCCAGCCGCGCCCCTCCAGCTCCGCGCAGAGCAGTTCCTGGGTGCCCTCGGCACCGGTGGCGGTCTGGATGAAGGCGGGCAGGTCACGGGCCGCGTACCAGTCCCGTACGTACGTGAGCGCCCGGTCGAGCGGCACGCCCGGGTCGGCGAGCGGCAGCACGGAGTTGGCGCGCCGGGTGAACCCGCCGGCCGCCCGCAGCTCCCAGCCACCGAGCCGCTCGCTCTCCACCGGCGGCCAGGCCCGCGCGGCGACGCGCGCCAGCTCCTCGTAGGACGCCGCGGGGCCGCGCCGCCGTGCCGGGGCGGACGGCACGACCTTGGCCGCGACCAGGGAGGACTCCGCGATCCGGACACGTTCCCCGGTCCGTCGTGTGATCAGCAGCACACCGTTGTCCCATGATGTGAGAACACCGACCGTATCGGTGAACTTCTCCACCGTGTCTCCATCGTCCGTCAGGCGTCGAATCGAGACACGTTTGCCCACGTCAGCAGCGGTGACGCGGACCTCTAGGCGGCCGGCGGCAGAGAATTCCACAGGTCAGTTCACCCCTCCTGTTCGGATCAGACCCAAGAACGGAGATACTAGGGGCGGGCATCGACTACGCCGCGCTCCCGCGCGCCAGGCGGCGGAGCCTACGACAGGCCCGCCAGCGCCCTATCGAGGAGGAACGACAGCGTGACCTACGTCATCGCGCAGCCTTGTGTCGACGTCAAGGACAAGGCGTGCATCGAGGAGTGCCCGGTCGACTGCATCTACGAGGGCTCGCGGTCCTTGTACATCCACCCGGACGAATGCGTCGACTGCGGAGCCTGTGAGCCGGTGTGCCCGGTCGAGGCGATCTTCTACGAGGACGACACTCCGGAGGAGTGGAAGGACTACTACAAGGCGAACGTCGAGTTCTTCGACGAGCTCGGCTCGCCCGGCGGCGCCAGCAAGCTCGGTCTGATCGAACGCGACCACGCCTTCATCGCAGCGCTTCCGCCGCAGAACCAGTAAGCGGTCCGCCGGGTGCTCTCCCGGCGGCAGCTGGACGAGCGCCGCCTCGGTCCCGTACGGCCTGATCGTTCCGGTCGCCGTACGGGGCCGAGGCGTTTGCGCCGCCGGCCCGCGCGGTGTCCGCGCGGCAGCCCGTACCCGCGTGTACCGGCCGTACGTACGAGAAAGTGAGCCTGATCCCGTGTCCGCAGTCTCCGACCGGCTTCCCACCTTCCCCTGGGACAAGCTGGAGCCCTACAAGGCGACCGCCGCCGCTCACCCGGGCGGCATCGTCGACCTGTCCGTCGGCACCCCGGTCGACCCGGTGCCCGAGCTGATCCAGAAAGCTCTGGTCGCGGCCGCGGACTCGCCCGGCTATCCGACGGTGTGGGGCACGCCCGAGCTGCGGGACGCGCTCACGGGCTGGGTGGAACGACGGCTCGGCGCGCGGGACGTCACCCACCGGCACGTCCTGCCGATCGTCGGCTCCAAGGAACTGGTCGCCTGGCTGCCGACCCAGCTCGGTCTCGGCCCCGGCGACAAGGTCGCGTACCCCCGCCTCGCCTACCCGACGTACGAGGTCGGCGCGCGGCTCGCGCGGGCGGAACACGTGGTCTACGACGACCCGACGGAGCTGGACCCGGCGGGCCTGAAGCTGCTGTGGCTGAACTCCCCGTCGAACCCGACCGGCAAGGTCCTGTCCGCCGGTGAGCTCACCCGGATCGTCGCCTGGGCCCGCGAGCACGGCATCCTCGTCTTCTCCGACGAGTGCTACATCGAGCTGGGCTGGGAGGCCGACCCGGTCTCGGTCCTGCACCCCGACGTGTGCGGCGGCTCCTACGAGGGGATCGTCTCGGTCCACTCGCTGTCCAAGCGCTCGAACCTGGCCGGTTACCGCGCCGCGTTCCTCGCGGGCGACCCCGCCGTGCTCGGCGAACTCCTCGCGATCCGCAAGCACGGCGGCATGATGACCTCCGCGCCGACCCAGGCCGCCGTGGTCGCCGCGCTCGCGGACGACACACACGTCCACGAGCAGCGCGAGCGCTACGCGGCCCGCCGCACCGCCCTGCGCGAAGCCCTCCTGGGCCACGGATTCCGCATCGAGCACAGCGAGGCGAGCCTCTACCTCTGGGCCACCCGGGACGAGTCCTGCTGGTCCACCGTGGCGCACCTGGCCGACCTGGGCATCCTGGTGGCCCCCGGCGACTTCTACGGCGACGCGGGCGAGAAGTTCGTCCGCGTGGCCCTCACCGCCTCGGACGAGCGTGTGGCGGCCGCGGTGGAACGCCTGCGCCAGGGCCTGTCCGACAGGCCCTAGTCCGGCCGTCCGGCTACGACGACGGGGGTCCGGGGAACTCGCTTCCCCGGACCCCCGTCGCCGTACGGCACGATCCCGATCCCGAGGCCAGGCCGTGGCCCGACGGCAGGACCGGACCCAGCGGGGGGCCCTAGCCCAGCGGAAGCTGTCCGGTCGGCACGCCGCCCTTGGTCACGGCGTCCGTCGGCAGGCTGCCGGACGCCGTCTTCGCGGTGTCACCGACGAGGCCTCCGGCCTGGCCGGCCGCGGTCCCGGCCACCTTCTGCACGGCGGGCGCGGCCTTTTGGGCGGCCTTGGCGCCGGCCTTGCCCGCGGACGGCAGGGCCTTCGTGACCGTGGCGCCGCCGGACGTGCCGGCGATCGCGGGGACGTTCTGCGTCGCTCCGTCGAGCGTGGGGCCGACGTTCGCGCCGTCCAGGGCGGTCAGCCCGCCGAGGCCGGGTGCGGCCGGCAGGCCGGGCGCCGCGCAGGCGGAGCCGGCCGCGCCGACCACGGGCGCCGCTCCGGCCGCGACGAGCAGCACGACACGGGCGATCCGGCGGGTCAGGGGGAGGGACATGGTGCTCCTTAGACGGAAGAGAACGGGGAAGCGTCCTGCTCTGCCCGGCGGTCGGCCGGCCGGCTGCCGGCGGACCGCGTTCCCGGACGGCGATCGGCTGAGGTGATCGTTCCGGGCTCGGACGCAGTGACTACCGCTCGAAGTCCGCGAAGGTTGCGGTGGCCCGACGCAAAGAGTTGGCAATGCGTCGCATTATCGGTTGTGGATAAAAACGGGCAAACAATGCCCGGCCGCAGCACCGCTGGAACCCTCAGGGCCCCTTGTTCCCAAGGGATTTCACCGACGGGGAGTGAGCGTCCGAAAGCGCGCGCACATCACCGGCCCGCCGGGACAGGGTCCTCCCCAGGGGTGAGGTCCCGTACTACTGCCCGGTGACGATCCGGACCTCCTCCGAGGCCTCCCCCGGCCCCGGACCGCTCTTGTCGTCGGCCGTGCGCCACGTTCCCTCCGAGGTGCCCGCGGTCCATTCGCGTCCCGCGTACGACACCCGGTCGATGTGCAGGGCCGAGGAGTTCGCCACGGCCCAGTGCGCCAGCTCCCAGCCGCGGCGGAGCGTCCCCGACCCGGCGTCGGACCCCTCGCGCACGGGGACGGTCACGGTCCGGCCGGTGCCCCCCGTGGCGGCGGGGGAGGCCGTGGAGCCCGTAGCGCCCGAGGAAGCCGGGGAGGTCGGTGAAGCCGAGGAGGCCGGCGCCGACGACGCGGAGGAACTCTCGGCGTCCACGGTGGCGCCCGCCTCCTGGAGCACATCGCGCCCGAAGTCCCGGGCGAGCGCGGCACGCACCGGCGCCGGGCCGCCCGCCAGGGTCGCGGCCGGGCGCCCCTGGCAGGTCAGCGTGGCCGCCGCGCGGCCGGTCAGGGCGGCGGCGAGCAGCGTGGCGTCCGGCTCGTGCTTCGCGTACGCCTGCGGAAAGCCGCTGTGCTGCACCCGCTGCGCGGCGACGGTGAGCGGCAGCCGCGAGTAGCCGGGCACCTTGGCCAGGTGCTCGTAGAAGATGCCTGCCGAATACGTCGGGTCCATGATCTGTTTCCTCGTGCCCCAGCCCTGCGACGGGCGCTGCTGGAACAGACCGAGGGAGTCCCGGTCGCCGTGCCGGATGTTGCGCAGCCCCGATTCCTGGAGCGCCGTCGCGAGAGCGATGGCCACCGCCCGCTCGGGCATGCCGCGCGAGGTGCCGATCGCCGAGATCGTCGCCGCGTTCACCGCCTGTTCGGGGGTGAACTCGTACGACGCGCCGTCGCCGTTGCCGGAGACGACCTTGCACCGGGGCGCGCCCACGCCGCCCGTGAGGTACTGCACGCCGAGGTAACCCGCGACCGCGAGCAGGACCACGAGGGCCCCTCCGAAACGCAGGAGGCGACCACGGCGCCGGACAGGAGTGGGGGACGGCTCAGACACGCGTACAAGGTACTGGAGAGCGCCGCGGGCGGACCGTGGGGCTGTGGACAACGGGAGCGCGGCCGGGGGATACGACCGCATCCGGCTGCTTTCGGGGCCTTCCGGAGGGGCGCGCTAGGGTCGAGGCCATGGCCGACACCCCGCTTGACCTCACCCTCGACGCAGCCGAGCTCACCGCGGCGCTCGTCGACTTCCGCTCGGAGAGCGGCACCGAGAAGCCGCTCGCGGACGCCGTGGAGACGGCCCTGCGCGCCCTTCCGCATCTGACGGTCGACCGGTACGGCAACAACGTCGTGGCCCGCACCGAGCTGGGCCGGGCGGAGCGGGTGATCCTCGCCGGGCACATCGACACCGTGCCGATCGCGGACAACGTGCCCTCCCGCCTCGACGAGAACGGCGTGCTGTGGGGCTGCGGCACCTGCGACATGAAGTCGGGCGTCGCCGTCCAGCTCCGTATCGCGGCCACCGTCCCCGAGCCCAACCGTGACCTCACCTTCGTCTTCTACGACAACGAAGAGGTCGCCGCCCATCTGAACGGCCTGAAGCATGTGGCCGAGGCCCACCCCGAGTGGCTGCGGGGCGACTTCGCGGTCCTCCTGGAGCCCTCCGACGGACAGGTCGAGGGCGGCTGCCAGGGCACGCTGCGGGTGCTGCTGAAGACCAAGGGCGAGCGGGCCCACTCCGCCCGCAGCTGGATGGGCTCGAACGCGATCCACGCGGCCGCCCCGATCCTGGCCGTCCTGGCCGCGTACGAGCCGCGCTACCCGGTGATCGACGGCCTGGAGTACCGCGAGGGCCTGAACGCGGTGAACATCTCCGGCGGGGTCGCCGGCAACGTCATCCCCGACGAGTGCGTCGTCACCGTCAACTTCCGCTACGCGCCCGACCGCACCGAGGAGGAGGCGATCGAGCACGTCCGCGAGGTCTTCGCCGACTGCGGTGTGGCGGAGTTCGTCGTCGACGACCACAGCGGTGCCGCCCTTCCCGGTCTGTCCCACCCGGCCGCCGCCGCGTTCATCGAGGCGGTGGGGGGCACCCCGCAGCCCAAGTACGGCTGGACGGACGTCTCCCGTTTCAGCGCGCTCGGCATCCCCGCGGTCAACTACGGCCCCGGCAATCCGCACCTGGCGCACAAGCGGGACGAGCGGGTGGAAACGGCCAAGATCCTCGCGGGTGAGGAGCGGCTGCGCGACTGGCTGACCGCCTGAAGCGCGGCCCGTACCCGCCGGCTGTTCACGGCGGACATGCCCACGTCCCCCCGCCGTAACCAGCGGAGATCTACGCTGGGGCGGAACGACCTTCCCCCGCACCGGTTTCGGCCGGGGCGGGGGAGATCCGTACGCGGAGGGAGTGGACATGGCTACTGGCGACCCGAGGGGAAAGAAGCGGCCACCTGAGGAGCAGCGGCTGGGCCCGGTGCTGCGCAGGCGGAACCAGGTTCAGGCGAGCACCACGGACCAGCGGCTGCTGGACGCGGGCGGCCCCTCGGACTGGGTGCACACCGACCCCTGGCGCGTTCTGCGCATCCAGTCGGAGTTCATCGAAGGCTTCGGCACGCTGGCCGAACTCCCGGCCGCGATCAGTGTGTTCGGTTCGGCGCGGACCTCGGTCGGCTCGCCCGAGTACGACGCGGGCGTCGCCCTCGGCCGCGGCCTGGTCGACGCCGGGTTCGCGGTGATCACCGGTGGTGGACCGGGTGCCATGGAGGCGGCCAACAAGGGAGCCCTGGAGGCGAAGGGCATCTCCGTCGGTCTCGGCATCGAGCTTCCCTTCGAGCAGGGGCTGAACCAGTACGTCGACATCGGCCTGAACTTTCGGTACTTTTTTGTCCGAAAGATGATGTTTGTTAAGTATGCCCAAGGGTTTGTCGTATTGCCGGGTGGCCTCGGCACCCTCGACGAACTCTTCGAGGCGCTCACGCTGGTCCAGACCCAGAAGGTCACCCGCTTCCCCATCGTGCTGTTCGGCACGGAGTACTGGGGCGGTCTCGTGGACTGGCTCAGGAACACCCTCGTCGCCCAGGGCAAGGCGGCCGAGAAGGACTTGATGCTGTTCCACGTGACCGACGACGTGGACGAAGCGGTGGCCCTGGTGTCGAAGGAGGCCGGCCGCTAGCAGACGCCGTACGGCATACGGCGTACGGCATACGGGGCACGAGACACGGGGTGTGCGGGGCACGGGAGGGACCGGTTTCACGGCCCTCCCGTGCCCCGTACGCGCTCTGTCCGCTGTCGCTACGCCAGGCCGCGCCGGGCCACCGCCGGCGGCCGGTGCCCGGCGATCGACGCGACCATGTCCAGGACCTGACGGGTCTCCGCGACCTCGTGGACGCGGTACACCTGCGCCCCCAGCCACGCCGAGACCGCGGTCGTCGCCAGCGTCCCGACGACCCGCTCCTTGACCGGCTTGTCGAGCGTCTCGCCCACGAAGTCCTTGTTGGAGAGGGAGACGAGAACCGGCCACCCGGTGGAGACCATCTCCCCGAGCCGCCGTGTCGCCTCCAGGCTGTGCCGGGTGTTCTTCCCGAAGTCGTGTCCCGGATCGATGAGCACCGACTCGCGGGGCACCCCGAGAGCCACGGCACGCTCCGCGAGCCCCAGCGTGACCCGCAGGATGTCGGCCATCACGTCGTCGTAGGCGATCCGGTGCGGGCGCGTGCGCGGCTCCGACTCCCCGGCGTGCGTGCATACGAGCCCCACCCCGTACCGGGCGGCCACCTCGGCCAGGCGCGGGTCGACCCCGCCCCAGGCGTCGTTGAGCAGGTCGGCGCCGGCCTCGCAGACCGCCTCGCCGACCTCGTGCCGCCAGGTGTCGACGCTGATGACCACGTCGGGGAAGCGGCGGCGCACCTCGGCGACGAAGCCGACCGTCCGGCGCGCCTCCTCCTCGGCGGTGACCTCCTCACCCGGTCCCGCCTTGACCCCGCCGATGTCGATGATGGCGGCGCCCTCGGACACCGCCTGCTCCACGCGCGCGAGCGCGGGCTCGTCGCGGAAGGTGGCCCCCTGATCGTAGAAGGAGTCCGGGGTCCGGTTCACGATCGCCATGATCACCGGCTCGTGCGCGTCGAATTCGCGCCTGCCCAGCCTGAGCATCCCCTGTGACCTCTCCCAGTAAGTCGCACCGATAAGCCGCCTGCGACCTTAGCTGTCACACTCGCATGGCACGATCGGAGCCTGACACTTCTGGTGTCGGGCTGCCTTCGTCAGCACCAGTACTTTCGCGCCGACGCGACCCGCGCCGGCCCCGGAGCGTGGGGACCTCAGCGATGTTCATGTTCTTGTTCCTGGTCGTCGCCCTCGCCGTCGTGGTCGCCGCGGTGACCCTGTCCGTGGTGGGCGGCGGCGAGAGCGTGCCCCTTGCCGACGCCGAGCCCGAGCGGCTGCGCGATCCGCTGCCGTACGACCGTCCGGTGCACAAGGGTGACGTGGACGCCCTGCGTTTCGCCGTCACCGTGCGCGGCTACCGCATGGCGGACGTCGACGACGCGCTGGGCCGTCTCGGCGCCGAGATCGGCGAGCGGGACGCCCGGATCGCCGACCTGGAGGCCGCGCTCGCCGGCGCCCGCGCGGCGAGCGGCACCACCTCGCTGCGCAAGCACCCCGAGGACGAGCGGTGAGCGGGGCGCTGGCCGGACCCGACGGCGCGCTGCGCTGCCCCTGGGCGCTGTCCACCGAGGACTACGTGGCCTATCACGACGAGGAGTGGGGCCGGCCCGTCCACGGCGACGACGCCCTCTACGAGCGGCTGTGCCTGGAGGCGTTCCAATCGGGGCTGTCCTGGATCACGATCCTGCGCCGCCGCTCCGGCTTCCGCGCGGCCTTCGCGGACTTCGAGATCGCCAAGGTCGCCCTGTTCACGGAGGCCGACGAGGAGCGCCTGCTCGCCGACCCGGGGATCATCCGCAACGGCGCCAAGATCCGGGCGACCGTCGCCAACGCGCGCGTGCTGGCCGAATGGGCCCCGGGCGAGCTGGACGAGCTCATCTGGTCCTTCGCCCCCGACCACGCCTCGCGGCCGGCCCCCGAGAAGCTCTCCGACGTACCGGCCGTCACCGACGAGTCGACGGCTCTGTCCAAGGCGCTCAAGAAGCGCGGCATCCGCTTCGTGGGCCCGACGACGGCGTACGCCCTGATGCAGGCGTGCGGCCTGGTGAACGACCACCTGGCGGACTGCGTGGTGCGCGACGCCGGCTGACCGGGCCGCTCTTCCCGGGGTGCGCAGGTGTCCGCCGCGGACCACGCGAGGCCCGCGGCGAACGCCTTTCGACGGTCAGCGCCCCAGGTACTTGGGCTTCTCCTTGTTCACGAACGCCTGGACCGCGATGGCGTGGTCCTCGGAGGCACCGGCGCGGCCCTGGAGCTCGTCCTCCTTCTCCAGGGTCTCCTCCAGCGAGTGGGTGAGCCCGAAGGCGACGGACTCCTTCAGGGCGGCGTACGCCAGCGTCGGCCCGGCGGCCAGCGCCCGCGCCACCTTCTCCGCCTCGGCGCGCACCTCGCCGGCCGGAACCAGGCGGTTCGCGATGCCCAGCTCGTACGCCTCCTGGGCGCTGATGCTGCGCGGGAAGAGCAGCAGGTCGGCGGCACGGCTCGGGCCGATCACCCGGGGCAGCGTCCAGGAGATCCCCGAGTCGGCGGTCAGCGCGACTCCGGCGAAGGACGTGTTGAAGGCGGCCGTGTCGGCGACGACGCGGTAGTCGGCGGCGAGCGCGAAACCGAACCCGGCCCCGGCCGCGACACCGTTGACCCCGGCCACCACGGGCTTCGCGGCGCCGGTCAGCGCCCGCACGATGGGGTTGTAGTGCTCGCGCACGGTGCTCATCGTCCCGCCCGACCCCGACTCCCTGTCGGCGGCCAGCAGCCCGATGTGCTCCTTGAGGTCCTGGCCGACGCAGAACGCCCGGTCACCGGCCGCGGTCAGCAGGATGGCCCGTACGGCGTCGTCCGCGGCGGCGGCCTGGGCCGCGTCCCGGAAGGCGACCTTGGTCTCGACGTTCATCGCGTTCATCGCCTCGGGGCGGTTCAGCGTGATGGTCGCGAGTCCGTCGCTCACCTCGTAGAGCACGGTGTCGGCCATGGTGGGTCCCTTCCGGGGTCGCGGCTCGTCGTACCGGCCGGTACGACCTGTGTCCGATGACAGCATGGCGGAGATCACCGACGGTGGCGCGGGGCCCACATGTGACCTGCGTCAAAGATTTCCGTGCTGCTGACGTCGTTGCGGCGGCGCAGTATCGCAGCCACATCGCCGAATTGGGTGGTTTTGCTCAAGCGCGTTGCGCAAGCGATGCCGACTGATGTTGGTCATCGGGTCCTGAGATGCGGGATAATGGCCTGGAAGCAATGTGTTCGATGCCGGTGACGTGTGTCCTATGAGGGGACGTGCGTGCCCTCCGAGGGGGCCGTCGGCGACGATGAGCTGGTTTCAGGAAGGGGAACGAGCATGGCGGCCATGAAGCCGCGGACGGGCGATGGCCCGCTCGAGGTGACCAAGGAGGGGCGGGGCATCGTCATGCGCGTTCCGCTCGAAGGCGGCGGTCGGCTTGTCGTCGAGCTGACCCCTGACGAGGCTGACGCGCTCGGCGACGCCCTCAAGAAGGTCGTCGGCTGACGCGGAACGCGACCCATACCCCTTTCGGCTTCCCCGGCACCGCACATGGTGCCGGGGACGCTGTTTTTCCAGGCGTTTTCCGGGCGTACGGGACCGCCGCGCGGCTCGGCCGGCAAGGGTCGGGCACGGTGGAAGGCCAGGTCGGAGGCACCCTGCGGGCAGCGGAACGGGCAGCGGACCTGCCGACGGACCGGGCGGCGGAATCAGCGCTTGACCGCGCACAGCAGGCCGTCGCCCACCGGCAGCAGCGACGGCACCAGCTCCTGGCTCTCGCGCACCGCGCGCAGCAGCTCGCGCAGCCGGCTCACCTCGACCGGCTGCGGTCCCGAGTCCACGGTGCGGCCGTCCGCGAAGACGCCCTCGAAGGCGACGAGCCCGCCCGGACGCAGCAGGCGCAACGATTCGGCGAGGTAATCGAGGCTCTCCAGCCGGTCACCGTCGCAGAAAACGAGGTCGTATCCGGCGTCCGCGAGACGGGGCAGGACATCCAGCGCCCGGCCCGGGATGAAGCGCGCCCGGTTGCTGGCGAACCCGGCGGCACGGAAGGCCTGGCGGGCGAACTGCTGGCGCTCCGGCTCCGGATCGACGGTGGTCAGTACCCCGTCCGGCCGCATGCCGTGCAGAAGATGAATTCCGGAGACGCCGGTCCCGGTACCTATCTCGGCGACCGCCTTCGCGTCCACGGTGGCGGCGAGCAGGCGCAGCGCGGCGCCCGTGCCGGGCGTCACCGAGCGCAGGCCCGCCTCGTGGGCCCGGTCCCGCGCCCATCGCAGCGCCTCGTCCTCGGCGACAAAGGCGTCGGCGAACGCCGCCCAGCTCGTCTGCCGGTTGCCGGTAATGACCCTCTCCTGTCCCCGTGGTTGCCTGGGCGTGACTGTATCCGTTGGTGCCGGGAACCTGCGGATGGGACCGGGCGTTTAGAAGGGTGGGAGAACCGAGCGGGGGGAAGTCGATGGGTCGGTACACGGAGCGGGGCCGCGGGCGGACGCCGGCGAGCCCATATGAGCCCGTATCAAATTCCCGTAAAACCGCTTATCCGGAGCTAACGGGCGAGGTGGCTATGGTAGGGGCTCCACTGGACACCACCAGAGCCGACAGGGGAGGTGCGGCTGCGCCTGTGGATCGGGGAGGAGTGCTGCGGCGCCTGCTCAGATCGACGGGTGAGCCGAAATCCGTGACCGACAACGCTGACCAGCTCCCCGTTGCTGCCCCGGCGCAGACCGCGACGTTCACCACCGACGCGGAGCCGCAGGCATGGACTCCGCCCACCTGGGAGGAGATCGTCAGCACGCACAGCGGTCGCGTCTACCGTCTCGCCTATCGCCTCACGGGCAACCAGCACGACGCCGAGGACCTCACCCAGGAAGTCTTCGTCCGCGTCTTCCGCTCGCTGTCGACCTACACGCCCGGCACCTTCGAGGGCTGGCTCCACCGCATCACCACGAACCTCTTCCTCGACATGGTGCGGCGCAAGCAGCGCATCCGCTTCGACGCCCTCGGCGACGACGCGGCCGAGCGGCTGCCCAGCCGCGAGCCCTCCCCGCAGCAGGTCTTCAACGACGCGCACTTCGACGCCGACGTCCAGCAGGCGCTGGACACCCTCGCGCCCGAGTTCCGCGCCGCCGTCGTCCTCTGCGACATCGAGGGACTGTCCTACGAGGAGATCGCCGCGACCCTGGGCGTCAAGCTCGGCACCGTCCGCTCCCGGATCCACCGCGGCCGTTCCCAGCTGCGCAAGGCCCTGGCACACCGGTCTCCCGAGGCCCGCGCCGAGCGTCGCTCGTTCGCGGCCCGTGTGCCCGTGCTGGGGGGAGGAGGCGCGACCGCGTGAGTGGAACCCGTCCCACCCCTGCAGAGCAGCACCTCGGGGACCGACTTTCCGCCCTGGTGGACGGAGAGCTCGGTCATGAGTCGCGCGACCGCGTCCTGGCCCACCTCGCCACCTGTGCGAAGTGCAAGGCCGAGGCCGACGCCCAGCGCCGACTGAAGAACGTCTTCGCGGAGATGGCCCCGCCGCCGCCCTCCGAAAGCTTCCTCGCCCGCCTCCAGGGACTCCCCGGGGGAGGCGACTCCGACAGCCCGCGGCTGAACGGAGGCGGCTTCGGAGGCGGACTGCCCGGCGGCTCCACGGGTCACGGACTGCCCGGCGTCTTCGGCATGCGGGGCGAACCCTTCGGGTACGTCCCGGCCGGACCGCACGCCGATGTGCTGCCCCCCGCTCCGGGGCGCGGCTTCCGTATCCATGACGTCAGCCGCCACGAGGCCGAGCGGTCCGCCTCGCGCGGGCTGCGGTTCGCCTTCGTCGCCGCGGGCGCGGTGTCGCTCGCGGCCGTCGCGCTCGGCGGGGTGACCACCGGTTTGCCCGGGGACACGGACGCGCGCGGAGGAGCCGGCGCCGGGAGCAATGTGACGCCGTCCCGGTCCCAGGGCACGGGAGCGACCTCGACTCCCGAGTCGCAGCGCCGCCGGTCCGCCGCTCCGCTGCTCACCCAGGGCGAGCGGTCGCTCGGCAACGGTCCGGTGGCACCGACCGGGGTGTCCGCCCCGCTGCTGCCCGGAGTTCCCGCCCCGGCCGGCCGCGGCCAGGACGCCGTGCACACGCTGACGACACCGGTGGTCGCCGGTGCCGCCGCGATGTCCCCGCTCATACGTCCGCTCACCGAGGTCCAGCCGCCCGCGGCGACCCCGGCTCCGGGCCTGCTCGCCGCCCCCGCCGTGACACCGTCCCCCACCTCGTCCCCGTCCCCCACCCCTCATCAGGCTCACTGACACCGCACTCTGCGCGTCGGCCCGGGAACCTGGTTGAATCCGGGGAGGGCCGCGTCCGCGGGAGGGATCACGGACGCGGAGTCGACCAGTCTGTGGTGGCCGTCGGCGCGCTGTGCCGCGGGCCAGGTGTGGGGAGAGCATGAACGAGGGCAGGCCCACGAAGGCGAACCGGTGGAGTCGACCCCGGCCCGAGGACGCGGGCGCGGACACCGCGCCGCCCGGCCTCACGGAACCGGATTCCCCCCACCCCGCCGTCTCCCGGAACGCCCCGAGCGGTGTCGGGCCGAGCGCGCCCGAGGAGCGGACACAGGCCACCCCGGCCGTCACCCCGGCCGTCACCCGGGCCGAGGCGGCCGCCCCGGCCCACGGGACGGCCCCCGCGGACGCCGTCCCGGCCCAGGGCGGCGCACCCGACGACGCCCTGCCCCTGCCCCTCGTACCGGAACCGGAAGCCACAGGGTCTCCGAATCCGATGTCCCCCGTGCCCCCGCCTCCCGACGGCCCCGCCGCTGTTTTTCCCGCCCCGGCCGGGTCCGACGGTCCCGTCGAGTCCGACACGCCCGATCCCTGGCGGAACTACGACCCCTGGGCTACGCCCGGATCCCCGCGGCACCCCGGCCACCTCGCCCGGAGCGGCCCCGGCGGACCCTTCCAGCAGAACGGCGTCGCCGTGCCCACCGTGGCGGAGCGGCGCCGAAGGGCGAGGAAGATCCTGGTGCTCGCCGCCGTCGCGCTCGCGCTGGCGTCCGGGGGCGTGGGCGGCTTCGTGGGGGCCTATCTGGAGCGGAACGGGGGACTGACGGACATCGAGCTGCCGCAGGCCGCCAAGGAGGCCCCGGGGCGCGCCCCGGACAGCGTCGCCGGGATCGCGGCGCACGCGCTGCCCAGCGTCGTCACCCTGCATGTGCACGGGAGCGAGGAGGACGGCACCGGCACCGGCTTCGTGCTCGACGGCGAGGGACACATCCTCACCAACAACCACGTGATCGAACCCGCCGGCGGCAGCGGCACGATAACCGTGACGTTCAGCGGCGGTCAGACCGCGAAGGCCCGGGTCGTCGGACACGACAGCGGCTACGACCTCGCCGTGGTCAAGGTCTCCGGGGTCCGCGGGCTCGCGCCCATGCCGCTGGGCAACTCGGACAGCGTCCAGGTCGGCGACCCCGTCGTCGCCATCGGCGCGCCCTTCGACCTCGCCAACACGGTCACCTCCGGGATCATCAGCGCCAAGGACCGGCCCATCACGGCGGGCGGCGAGAAGGGCGACGGCACCGACGTCTCGTACGTGGACGCCCTCCAGACCGACGCGCCGATCAACCCCGGCAACTCGGGCGGGCCGCTGCTCGACTCCCGGGCCCGTGTCATCGGCATCAACAGCGCCATCCGTTCCGCCGACAGCGGCTCCGACCTGGGGACCGGTCAGGCCGGATCCATCGGGCTGGGCTTCGCGATCCCCGTCAACCAGGCCAAGCGCGTCGCCGAAGAGCTGATCAACACCGGCAGGGCCACCCACCCCGTGATCGGTGTCACGCTCGACATGAACTACTCGGGTGACGGAGCGCGGGTGGGCATGAAGGCCGCCGGGGGCGGTGCGCCCGTCACACCCGGCGGTCCCGGAGCCGAGGCGGGCATCAGGGCCGGCGACGTCATCACCGAGGTCGACGGCACGCGTGTCCACTCCGGTGAGGAACTCATCGTGAAGACCCGCGCCCACCGGCCCGGCGACCGCCTCCGGCTGACCGTCAGGCGGGGCGGCGCGAACCGGACGATCACCCTGGTCCTCGGTTCGGCGAACGGCGGGTGAGGGCCGCGGGCTTCAGGGTCCGCGAGTGACATGAACCTCACAGTCGAGAACGACGGCGCAGTTCGGGACGGCAAACATCGTGGAAAACCCGCGCCGTACCCGAAGCCGGGAGCCCCGGGACAGTTCCGGACGGACGGTGGCGCCGGGTACCGTGGGACGCGGCCCGGACCGCGGAAGACCCCCGAGGGCCGTGGACCGAGGGCATCGCGAGGAGCTATCAGGTGTTCAACGACGTAGGACCGCTTGAGCTGGTGACGCTGATCGTCCTGGCCGTGCTCGTCTTCGGTCCCGAAAAGCTCCCGAAGATGATTCAGGACGTCACGCGCACGATCCGCAAGATCCGTGAGTTCTCGGAGAGCGCCAAGGCGGACATCCGCGACGAACTCGGCCCGGAATTCAAGGACTTCGAGTTCGAGGACCTCAACCCCAAGACGTTCATACGCAAGCAGCTGGACAATGACGAGCTGGGGCTCAAGGAGATCCGTAACGGCTTCGACCTGAAGAAGGAGATGGCCGAGGTCACGGACTCGGTGCACAGCCGTGAGTCCGACTCCTCCGCGGCCGGCGGCGCGGCCGGCGGCTCCGTCGACATGACGAAGAAGCGCGAGAAGCTCGACGCCGACGAGCACCCGCCCTACGACGCCGACGCCACCTGATCCGTACCACGTCACCTGATCCGTACGGCGCCGTCCGATCCCTGGGGCGCCGTCCGATCCGGGTACGGCGGTCATGACCCTCACGCGTCGGTGAGCCCTGGCCTCGGCGGGTGGATCCGGCGCGGGAACGGGTGCCTCCGCGGGCTCGGACGGGCCCCGCGCGGTCCGAATACGCCCTTCGTACGTCTTACGCGCCGGGCGGTTTCGCCTCTGCTCGGAGCGGGGTGGCTATGCTGCCCAGTTGTTGTGCGGACCGACAAGGTCGCCCGAGGGGGGTGGGCCGCCCGGTCCGACGAGAGCGAGGAGGCGTCCGGCAGATGGAGACGACAAGTCGGGTAGGCGCGCAGGCGCCGGCCGCGGAGGGCGGACAACAGGTCCCCTCCGCCCGGCGTACGGTCGACGGCTACCTGCTGGCGCCCTTTCCCTGGTACGGCCTCGACGAGGCCTTCACGGGGCAGCGCTGGCTGATGCAGGTGGGCACCTCCGCGGACGGCGCGGTCGAGCACGGTTCGGTCGGGCACGGGGACGAACCCTCGGTGCGCCCCGAGCCGGGCGAGGACAAGGAGCGGTTCGCGGTGGTGGTCACCGTCGCCGCGAGCCCCGTACGGCGCAGCGCGGACGGCACGGGACTGCTGGAGGCCACCTCGGTGTCCTCGGCGGCGTGGCTGGCCGGTGTGGGGCTGCTGTCCTTCACCTGGCCCGGCCAGATGGACCACACCCTGCGCGACGACTGGCTGGACCAGCAGACCGAGACCGCGTGGGTGCTGGCCGACGACCTGGACGGTGCGGACTGGTCCACCCTGTCCCTGCCCGTGGACGGCGTTCCCACGGTCTTCCACTACCGCGAGTCCGAGTTCGGCTGGGTCCTCGCGGGTTCCACCCAGGAAGGCGTCCACGTGGGCGCGTACGGCCGGGGGATGAGCGCGTACGGGCTCGGCTTCGCGATGATCAAGGACATCGCCGCATACGACCGCTAAGGCGCCGGCAGCGGCCACGAGCCCCCCGGGGCCACGACAGGCACCCGCAAGCGCCACAGGGGCCCCTGGCGGCCGCTACGAGGAAGGGGGCGCCGTCCGCACGGACGGCGCCCCCTCCTTCGTACGAACGGCTTCTTCGTACGAACGGCGCCGGGGTCTCCCGCGGGAGACCCCGGAGTCCCGGAACGCGTCCGGGTTCTAGAACTTGTTGCGCGGGGTGATGCCCAGCGACATGCCCGACAGGCCGCGCTGACGGCCGCCCAGCTTGCCGGCGATGGCGCGCAGGGCCGCGCCGGCGGGGGAGTCGGGGTCGGTCAGGACGACCGGCTTGCCCTCGTCGCCGCCCTCGCGCAGGCGGACGTCGATCGGGATGGAGCCGAGGACCGGGACGGTCGCTCCGGTGGTGCGGGTCAGACCGTCGGCGACCGACTGGCCGCCGCCGGTGCCGAACACGTCGACCATCTCGTCGCAGTGCGGGCAGGGCAGTCCCGACATGTTCTCGACGACGCCCACGATCTTCTGGTGGGTCTGCACCGCGATGGAGCCGGCCCGCTCGGCGACCTCGGCCGCGGCCTGCTGCGGGGTCGTGACGACCAGGATCTCGGCGTTCGGGACGAGCTGGGCGACGGAGATCGCGATGTCGCCGGTGCCCGGCGGGAGGTCCAGGAGCAGGACGTCCAGGTCGCCCCAGTACACGTCCGCCAGGAACTGCTGGAGGGCGCGGTGGAGCATCGGGCCACGCCAGACCACCGGCGCGTTGCCCGGGGTGAACATGCCGATGGAGATGACCTTCACGCCGTGCGCGGACGGCGGCATGATCATGTTCTCGACCTGGGTCGGCTTGCCGTCCGCGCCGAGCATGCGCGGAACCGAGTGGCCGTAGATGTCGGCGTCCACGACACCGACCTTGAGACCGTCGGCGGCCATCGCGGCCGCCAGGTTCACGGTGACCGAGGACTTGCCGACGCCGCCCTTGCCGGAGGCCACCGCGTACACGCGGGTGAGCGAGCCGGGCTTGGCGAAGGGCACCTCGCGCTCGGCCGCGCCACCCTTCAGCGCGGTCGCCAGTTCGCGGCGCTGTTCGTCGCTCATCACGTCGAGCTCGACGTCGACAGCGGTAACGCCCTCGACCCGCGAGACCGCCTC
The DNA here is from genome assembly GCF_036226925.1 of Streptomyces sp. NBC_00659. Lineage (NCBI taxonomy): Bacteria > Bacillati > Actinomycetota > Actinomycetes > Kitasatosporales > Streptomycetaceae > Streptomyces > Streptomyces sp. NBC_00659. The sequence continues at coordinate 6,189,910 of NZ_CP109031.1, forward strand.
CGTCACCCGCTGGGTGATCGTGTCGCGCATCGGGCAGCCGGAGACCGTCAGATACACGGCGACCGCGACCGCACCATTCGCACCGATCTCCACCGATTTGACCATCCCCAGTTCGGTGATGGGTCGGTTGATCTCGGGGTCGTTCACCGTCGCCAGTGCTTCACGCACCGCGTCTTCCGTAGCCATAGGGACGATGGTACGGCGCGACCCATGTGCCCCGGAAAGCCCTGTCACCGGTCGTCTACGTCACGTCCCTGCGACCGTTCCGCCGGGAATACGACCCGTCCGTTCCCGTGACCGTCGGGATAGCGGTCCTCCAGCTCCTTGACCAGGTCCTGGAGTTCGTTGCGGATCCAGTCGCGGGTGGCGACCTCGCCGAGGCCCATCCGCAGCGCGGCGATCTCGCGGGTGAGGTATTCGGTGTCGGCGATGGAGCGTTCGTTCTGCTTGCGGTCCTGTTCGAGGTTGACCCGGTCGCGGTCGTCCTGTCGGTTCTGCGCGAGCAGGATCAGCGGGGCGGCGTAGGAGGCCTGGAGCGACAGCATCAGGGTCAGGAAGATGAACGGGTAGTTGTCGAAACGCAGGCCGTGCGGCGCGAAGGCGTTCCAGACCACCCACATGATGATGACGATCGTCATCCAGACGAGGAACCGCCCGGTGCCGAGGAAGCGGGCGATGCGCTCCGAGAACCGTCCAAAGGCCTCCGGGTCCCACTCGGGCAGCAGTCTGCGCCGCGGTGGCTTCGGCTGGTCCAGCCGGGTGCGCGGGCGAGGGGCCGCCGTCGCCCCGCTGGCGACCCGCTCACGGGCCTCACGGTCAGGCGCCATGGCGTCCCTCTCCGCCTCGCGGGCCGTCCGGCTCCCCGGGGGCGTCCTCGGGGCCGCGGCCGTCCTCGGGGCCGTCCTCCGGGCCGGTCCCGTCCTCGTCGCGGGGCTCGTCGAGCTCGTCGCGCTCCGCGTGCATGCTGTCGTGCACCCCCTCGTCGAGGTGGAACTCCGTCTCCCGCCAGTCCTCGGGCAGCATGTGGTCCAGTACGTCGTCCACGGTCACCGCCCCGAGCAGCGACCCGCTCTCGTCGACGACGGGGGCCGCGACCATGTCGTACGTCGCGAAGAACCCGGCGACCACCGGCAGCTCGTCCTCCGGGGCCAGCGGATGGAGGTCGTCGTCGACGAGCGAGCCGACCAGGGTGGGCGGCGGATCGCGCAGCAGCCGCTGGAAGTGCACCGCGCCCAGGTACTTGCCCGTCGGCGTCTCGTCCGGCGGGCGGCACACGTACACCTGGGCGGCGAGCGCGGGGGAGAGGTCGGGGTTGCGGACCCGGGCGAGCGCGTCGGCGACGGTCGCGTCGGGCCGCAGCACGATGGGCTCGGTGGTCATGAGCCCACCCGCCGTCCGTTCCGCGTACGCCATCAGCCGCCGGACGTCCGCCGCCTCGCCGGGCCGCATCAGCCTGAGCAGCCGCTCCACGTCCTCGGTGGGCAGTTCGGCGAGCAGGTCGGCCGCGTCGTCGGGGTCCATCGCCTCCAGGACGTCCGCCGCGCGCTCCTCCTTGAGCTTGCCGAGGATCTCGATCTGGTCGTCCTCGGGCAGCTCCTCCAGGACGTCGGCCAGACGGTTGTCGTCGAGCGCGGCGGCCACCTCGCCGCGCCGCTTCGGCGACAGGTGGTGCAGCACGTTCGCGAGGTCGGCGGGCCGCAGCTGCTCGAAGGTGGCGAGCAGGCTCTCCGCGCCCTGTCCGTGCTCCTCCAGCGAGAATCCGGTGACGGAGGACCAGTCGACCGTCATCGTCTCGCCCTTGGAGCGCCGGAAGGCGCCGCCGCGGCCCTTGCGGACGAAGACCCGGCCGATCTCCCACTCCCTGCGGGCCGGGAGCTGCTGGATCGACACGTCGAGGACCGTCACCTCCTCGCCCGTCTCGACGAGGGTCACGAGCCGGTCCAGCAGTTCGCCGAAGACGAGCCGTTCGGTGGGCCGCTGCTCGAAGCGGCGCACGTTCAGGACGCCGGTCGTGATGACCTGGCCGGATTCGATGCCGGTCACCCGGGTCATGGGCAGGAAGATCCGGCGGCGCGTGGACAGTTCGACGACGAGGCCGAGCATGCGCGGCGGCCGTCGTCCGACGCGCAGCATGGCGACGAGGTCCCGCACACGGCCCACCTGGTCGCCGTTGGGGTCGAAGACGGCGACGCCGGACAGGTGCGAGACGAAGATCCGGGGGGCGGCCGCTGCCATGCGCGCGCCTCCTTCGCTTCGATGCGTTCTGTGCCGGTCTGTCCGCTCGGGTGGGCTTCAGGCTAGCCCGTCCCGGTCGGGTACGCCCTGGTGGGCGGTCCGGACGGACTGCCTCCGCCGGGCGGCCGGCGCACCGGTACGCTGCCGTACGCCGTTGGAGGACCGTGCACGAGAGGCAGCCCCACCTGTGACCGCAATTCCCCAGGGCCGTACCCGCAGAGCCGTGACGGCGGCCGCGATCTGCGCACTGGCCGTGACAGCGACGGGGCTGACGGGGTGCGGCAGCGAGGACCCGGACGCGGGCACGAACGGGGTCGGCAAGCTGTCCGCGACCGCCATCCAGGCGAAGGCGAAGAAGGCGGCCGACAAGGCGCCGGCCGTGCGGCTCTCCGGGACCGTCGTCTCGGGCGGCACCACCTACACCCTCGACATGCGCCTCAAGTCCGACGGCGGCAGCGGTTCGGTCACCTCCAAGGGGGGCGGTTTCCGGCTGCTGCGGGTCGGCGAGCACCTCTTCCTCAAGGCGGACGCCGCGTTCTGGGCGCACGAGGACGGCGAGAGCGACGGCAAGCCGACGGACACGGCGGCGGCCGACAAGCTGGAGGGCATGTACGTGAAGGTGCCGACCGGCGACCCCGCGTACAAGCGCTTCAGCGGCTTCACCGACAAGGACGTCCTGCTCGACGGGCTGCTCAGTCTGCACGGCGCCCTCGCCAAGGACGGCCATCACGAACAGTCCGGTGTCCGCACGATCCGCATCACCGGCGGCAAGGGCTCGGGCGGCACCCTGGACGTCTCGCTCCAGGGCACCCCGTACCCGGTCCTGCTCGGACGCGCGGGCAACGCCGGCACCCTCCGTCTGACCGACTGGGGCAAGGACTTCCCGCTCGCGGAACCGTCGAAGAAGGACACGGTCGACTACGGGCAGCAGCTGCCCTCGTCGTGACCCGCTCATGACCCGCTCGGTCCACGACCGCGGGCGGCGACGGCCCTCGTCGTGAACCCGCACGGTCCGCGGCACGGGCCGCGCGGCCCTGGTGGCAGACAGCCGCCCGTCGCCCGTAGTACAGCAGACAGCAGACAGCAGACGGGAAAGGCCGGACAGGTCTCAGTCGCGCCGGACAGGCCTCAGCCGCGCTTGCGCCGCTTCAGCAGGAGACGGGGCAGCGCCGCCGGAGCCGGCCGGCGGGTCGTCGCCGGGCTCGGCAGCGGACGCGCGGCGAGCGAGCCCTCGGGCGGCTCGGCGATCGCGCCCGTCGGTTCCAGGCGCACCACCCGGCATTCGCGCGCCCAGCGCTCCGGCATGGCCTCGCCGTCCGGGGCGTTCAGCCGCTTGCCCTTGAGTTCTCCGACGGCCGCGTCCCACTCCGGGGTGTTCGCGGCGAGCTCCACGACCGTGGCGGACCAGGTGACGAGCCGTCCGCCCTTGTCCTTGCTGCGGACGGTGACGACGGCGTGCCCTCCGTCGGTCAGCCCCGGCAGCGGCTGCTCGCCCGGCCCGTCGCCGACCAGGCAGGCCGCGCCCTCGTGCCACACGTGCCACAGCGCGCGGGTGGGCACCTCCTCGCCCGGACCGGCCGGCGAGGGCGCCGCGGTGCCCCGTACCCAGATCAGCCCGGACTTCTTGGTGGCCTCCTCGACGAGGGCCTGGTCGAGCAGCTCTTGCGTCATGGGGCCCAGACTATCCAGCCCGTCCTACAGCCAGCCGTTGCGCTTCAGGATCCGGTGGATCGTGAGACAGAGCCCGACCGTGATCCCCATGACCACGGGGTACCCGTAGCGGGCGTGCAGCTCGGGCATGTGCTCGAAGTTCATGCCGTACACGCCACAGACCATCGTCGGTACGGCGACGATCGCGGCCCACGAGGTGATCTTGCGCATGTCCTCGTTCTGCGCCACGGAGGCCTGCGCGAGGTTGGCCTGGAGGATCGAGTTGAGCAGTTCGTCGAAGCCGAGGACCTGCTCCTGCACGCGCGCGAGGTGGTCGGCGACATCACGGAAGTACTTCTGGATGTCGGGGTCGATCAGCCGCATCGGGCGCTCGCTCAGCAGCTGCATGGGGCGCAGCAGCGGCGACACCGCCCGCTTGAACTCCAGTACCTCGCGCTTGAGCTGGTAGATCTGCCCGGCGTCCGTGCCGCGCGGCGTGCCCTTGCGGCCCGGCGAGAACACCTCGGTCTCGACCTCGTCGATGTCGTCCTGCACGGCGTCCGCGACCGCGATGTAGCCGTCGACGACATGGTCGGCGATCGCGTGCAGCACCGCCGAGGGGCCCTTGGCGAGCAGCTCGGGGTCGTCCTGGAGGCGGTGCCGCAGCGCGCGCAGCGACCCCTGTCCGCCGTGCCGGACGGTGATGAAGAAGTCCCCTCCGGTGAAGCACATGACCTCGCCGGTCTCGACGATCTCGCTGGTCGCCGTCAGCCGGTCGTGCTCGACGTAGTGGATGGTCTTGAAGACGGTGAACAGGGAGTCGTCGTAGCGCTCCAGCTTGGGCCGCTGGTGGGCCTGGACGGCGTCCTCCACGGCCAGCGGGTGCAGTCCGAACTCCCGGGCGATACCGGCGAATTCGTCCTCGGTGGGCTCGTGCAGACCGATCCACACGAACCCGCCGTCGCGCCGCACCTGGCGCATGGCCTCCTGCGGTGTGAGCGAGGTGCGGGTCTCGACGCGGGCGCCGTCACGGTAGACGGCGCAGTCGACCACGGCCGAGGGGGTGGCCGGGTCGCGGGTGGTGTCGTACGAGCCACTGTCCTTGATGCGCAGGGAGGGGCGGGGGCGGACCGCGGCGCGCAGGTCACGGATCATCGACATGGCAGGCTCCTTCTCGCGGGCGGAGGCAGCCGGCGACGGTTGGAACTACCCGGAATGGGGACGTCCTGACTGCGGATGTTTGGCACGTCCACAAAGCGGGGAGCACCGCACCGTCGCGGTGGCAGCTTCGCTGTTGATTCAGATCGGACAGATCAGGGGTTCAGATCGGACAGATCAGGCGGAAACGAAGCGCTCTTCCGTGGTGCACCGGGCGGCATTGACACGTATGCACACGATTGCGGGAGGCGGCAGCCGGCAGGGCTGAAAAACCCAGCGGAACCAGCTACGGACTCAGCGACCGGAAGAGCGGGTGGTACTGCACGATCGACTTCGATCCATTGCAGCCCCACCTCCTCCGGTCGGTCCCCCGTGAGGGACGATCCATCCCCCGAAGGGGAGTCTGTCTCCCTCCGAAGGGGAGTCAGATCAGTCTCAGTGCGTCGGAGTCCGGGAGCAACTCCCGCAGCGCCATGAGGGCCTGGGGGCCCTCAGTCATGCACTGCTCCGACCAGCGGCCAAGAGTATCAGCGCACCGATACGTCAAGACCCCGCTTTGCGCGTTGTTGACCGGGGTCCGATGCGCACAGGCTGAATTGACGCGGCCTATGCTCGGTTCATGGCTGATGTTCTTCCTCTGGTCGAGGCCCGTTTGCGCTCCGCGCTGGGCGAACCCGACGCGCGGGCCGCGGTCACCTTTCTGGGCACCGACCGTATCGAGGTGCTGCGCTTCACGGAGGGAGAGGTCGTCCGCTACGCCACGCTCGGCATGTCCGTCCAGCCGATGGCGGATCCCACCGCCGTGCTCGCCGATCCGGTGAAAGGCCCGCGCGCCGAACTGGTCCTCTCGGTCCGTCCGGCCGGGGCCGACACCGACAAGGTGCTCCGCCCGCTGGCCGTGCTCGCCGCCTCTCCCCAGGTCGAGGGTCTGGTCGTGGCCCCCGGCGCCTCGCTCGACGTGGGCGAACCCCTGTGGCCCGGCGCGCCGTTCACCTCCGTCCTGGTCGCCGAGTCCGGGGGCCTGGTGGAGGACCTGGAGCTCGACGCTCCCGCCGATCCCGTACGTTTCCTGCCGCTGCTCCCCATGACGCCCAACGAGGCCGCCTGGAAGCGCGTCCACGGCGCCGGCGCTCTCCAGGAACGCTGGCTGAACGGCGGAACGGACCTGCGCGATCCGCTGCGCAAGTCCGTTCCCCTGGACTGACTGGACTGACCGATACCGGGGCACCGTGTGTGACGGAGCGTCAATCTCCGTTCTCGGACAATCAGTTGGCGAAAGCGGCGACGCCGTCCTCGGTGGCGTGCACCGGCTCCAGCTCCTCCGCCTTCTCGGTGAGCGCCCCGCGCCGTACGTAGACCACCGCCGCGCCCAGCAGCGCGGTGACCGCGGCGACCACGAACGGGACGCGGATGTTGCTCCACTCCTCGATCTTCGGGGCGAAGTACGGCGCCGCCGCGGCCGCGAACCAGCGCACGAAGTTGTAGCCGGCGCTCGCCACGGGGCGCGGGGCGTCGGAGACCCCGAGGGCCAGCTCCGTGTAGACGGTGTTGTTCACGCCGATGAACGCGCCGGACAGGATCGTGCAGACGACGGCGGTGGTGTGGTCGCCGTACCCGAGGACGAACACGTCGGCGGCGAGCAGCACCAGGGAGCCGCCCAGCACCTTCAGCGAGCCGAACCACGCCTGCATGCGCGGGGCCACGATCACCGAGAAGACCGCGAGCAGCAGACCCCAGCAGAAGAACACCGCGCCGGACTTGTACGGCGTCATGTTCAGCACGAACGGGGTGAAGGCCAGCACGGTGAAGAACGTGTAGTTGTAGAAGAACGCGGAGGCTGCCGCGGAGGCGAGGCCCTTGTGGCCGAGGGCGCGCAGCGGGTCGAGCAGTGAGGTCGTCCGCGCGGGCTTCGGCTGCTCCTTCAGGAACGCCGTGATGCACAGGAAGCCGATCGCCATCAGGAACGCGGTGCCGAAGAACGGGTAGCGCCAGCTCGCGTTGCCGAGCACGGCTCCCAGCAGAGGCCCGCAGGCCATGCCGAGGCCCAGCGCGGACTCGTACAGCAGGATCGCGGCCGCGCTGCCGCCCGCCGCCGCGCCGACGATGACGGCGAGGGCGGTGGAGACGAACAGCGCGTTGCCGAGTCCCCAGCCGGCCCGGAAGCCGACGAGCTCGCCGACCGATCCCGAGGTGCCGGCCAGTCCGGCGAAGACCACGACGAGCGCCAGGCCGAGCAGCAGGGTCCTGCGGCCGCCGATCCGGCTGGAGACGAAGCCGGTCAGCAGCATCGCGAACGCGGTGATCAGGAAGTACGAGGTGAAGAGCAGGGACACCTGGCCCGCCGTGGCGTCGAGTCCCCGGGCGATGGACGGCAGGATCGGGTCGACGAGTCCGATGCCCATGAAGGCGACGACGGACGCCCCGGCGGTCGCCCAGACGGCCCTCGGCTGACGCAGGACGCCACCCGCGCCGGCGTCGAACGTGTCGCCCTCCGCGGGGCCTTCCGTGCTGTTGACCATGCCCGCTCCCTCGCTGCGCACCGACCGGATCGTTGCCTTGTACACACAATAGGTTAGCCGGACTAATAAATGCAAGATGCACGTAGTTTTTGGCGTGGCCGGCCGCGCCGGACGGGTGATCGTCCTTGACGCGGGCAAAGACGGGGAGGACCGTTGGGCCCTATGAGGGGCGAACCCAGTTGCCCGAAGTGTGGTGGCCGGGTCAGGGCTCCCGGCCTTTTTGCCGATTCCTGGCAGTGCGATGTGCACGGCACGGTGCATCCGCTGCAGCCCGTGATCCCGCCCAGCGTCGAGGCCCTCGGTGTGGTCGTGCACCGCGCCCGGGTGCCGGTGTGGATGCCGTGGCCGCTGCCGGTCGGCTGGCTGTTCACCGGGGCGGCGTTCGCGGGGGACGACCGCAGCGGCGGCAGGGCCACCGTCATCGCCTGCTCCGGGCCCGGACCGCTGGGCGGGATGGGTGAGCTGATCCTCGTCGCCGAGGAACTGGGCGTCGGCCTCGGCGCGCGGTACGCGGGCATGGACGGACCCGACCCCGGCCCGTACATGAGCGTGGAGAAACCGCCGCAGGCGAAGGTCCTCGCGGCGGGCCGGCCCACCCCGCTCTGGCATGTCTCCGGCTCGCCCGACGACCGCGCCGTCTTCGCGGGCGAGGCGCTGGGGCTGTGGCTGTGGGCCGTCGTCTGGCCCGAGCAGACCGGACTGCTGATGTACGACGAACTGGTCCTGACCGATCTGCGCGACGCGGGCGCCGAGGTCGACCTGCTGCCGTGCGGCGCGCTGTCGCCGCGCATCCTGGAGCCGTAGGGCGGCGTGGGGCGGTGCCGGGGTGCGGTGTGTCCGGATGTCGGAGTGGGCGCACCTTGGGCGCCGGCCTGGGGCATGGCTCGGACGCCGGCCTCGGGCGTGCCCGGACGCCGGAGTGGGTGTGCCTGGACGCACGAGTGGGGTGTGCCCGGACGTCGGCGTGGGGCCCGCTCGGGCGCCGGGGGGATGTAGGGGGTGCTCCCCGGGTGCGGGTGTGACAGTGGGGGGCGGATTCCCGCTATCCTTGAGCGTCCCGCCCGTTCCGTCACCGCCTGGAGTCACGCGTAGTGCGCATCGATCTGCACGCCCACTCCACCGCCTCCGACGGTACGGACACCCCGGCGGAGCTGGTGCGCAACGCGGCCGCCGCCGGTCTGGACGTCGTGGCGCTGACCGACCACGACACCACGCGCGGATACGCCGAGGCGCTCGCCGCGCTCCCCGAGGGACTCACCCTCGTCACGGGCGCCGAGCTCTCCTGCCGGATCGACGGCATCAGCATGCACATGCTGGCCTACCTGTTCGACCCCGAGGACCCCGCACTGCTCGCCGAGCGCGAACTGGTCCGGGACGACCGGGTGCCGCGCGCCCAGGGCATGATCGACAGGCTCCGGGAAATCGGTGTGCCGATCACCTGGGAGCAGGTGGCGCGCATCGCGGGCGACGGATCGGTCGGCCGCCCGCACGTCGCCTCCGCGCTGGTCGAGCTGGGCGTCGTCGACAGCGTCTCCGACGCCTTCACCGAGCAGTGGCTGGCCGACGGTGGGCGCGCCTACGTCCCCAAGCACGAGACCGACCCCTTCGAGGCGATCCGGCTGGTCAAGGGCGCCGGAGGCGTCACCGTCTTCGCTCACCCCGCCGCCGCCAAGCGGGGCCGGACCGTGCCGGAGTCGGTGATCGCCGAGCTGGCCGGAGCGGGCCTCGACGGCATCGAGGTCGATCACATGGACCACGAACCGGCCACCCGGGCACGGCTGCGCGGTCTGGCCTCCGAACTGGGGCTGCTGACCACGGGCTCGTCCGACTACCACGGCAGCCGCAAGACCTGTGTGCTCGGGGAGTTCACGACCGACCCCGAGGTCTACGGGGAGATCACCCGCCGCGCCACCGGGGCGTTCCCGGTACCGGGCGCGGGCGGATCCTGAACCCCGGACGTTTCCACCGGGCTTGACCGCGCCGGGCCCTGCCGGCTCGGTCGGGGCGGTGCCTGGGTCGTTGTCTGGGTCTGGGCCCTGTGCCCGTGACTTCGGCTGTGACCGTGTCTGTGGCTGTGCCGGAGGCTCCGGCTACGACCGTGGCTGTGTTCCGGCTGCGACCCTGCCTGTGCCTGTGGCTGCGACCGCGGCTGTCCTGATGCCGGTTCCGGCGGGCACGTGAGGTCCGTACGCACCAGGCCCGTCCCGTAAGGCCCCTGCCGGGCGGCGCGGGCACCGACGCTCCCGCACGCTCCCGCACCGCCGGTCGTGCCGACGCGCCCCGCCCCGTGGAACGACCGCCCGAAGCGGTGGCCGGAAAGCCCCGCTCCCATTCCCTGCTCTCACTCACCCTCTCGCAAGGCTTCTCCTCACCATGTTCGACGTCGCCGTCTTCGGCTCCCTCTTCCTCACGCTCTTCGTCATCATGGATCCCCCCGGGATCACCCCGATCTTCCTGGCGCTCACCGCGGGCCGTCCCGCCCGGGTGCAGCGGCGGATGGCCGTCCAGGCGGTCTGCGTCGCCGGCGGTGTCATCACCGTCTTCGGGCTCCTCGGGCACCAGATCCTGGACTACCTGCACGTCTCCGTGCCCGCGCTGATGATCGCGGGCGGACTGCTGCTCCTGCTCATCGCCCTCGACCTGCTCACCGGCAAGACGGACGAGCCGAAGCAGACCAAGGACGTCAACGTCGCCCTCGTACCCCTCGGGATGCCGCTGCTCGCCGGGCCCGGAGCGATCGTGTCCGTGATCCTCGCGGTGCAGAAGGCCGACTCGGTCGCCGGCCAGGTCTCCGTGTGGACCGCGATCCTCGCGATCCACGTCGTGCTGTGGGTCGTGATGCGCTACTCGCTGCTGATCATCCGCGTCATCAAGGACGGCGGAGTGGTCCTGGTGACCCGGCTCGCGGGCATGATGCTCTCCGCCATCGCGGTGCAGCAGATCATCAACGGTGTCACGCAGGTGATCCGGGGGGGCTGACGCCCTGCCGACACACAGAGCCCCGCACGGCTTTCTCGCCGTGCGGGGCTCTGAAGTCTTTGCAGCGTCTGCTGTCCGCGACGCGGTTCGTCCTGCGAGGCGCCTTCGGTGCGCCCCTGTACCGCGAAGCGGACGGTCGTCGTGTTACGAAACGGTTGTGTCGGCCGGGCGGATCCACAGACGCTGCCCGATGGCGGCGGCCTGCTGAACGATCCGGTTGACGGAGGCGGCGTCTACGACAGTGCTGTCCACGGGCGTGCCGTCGACATCGTCGAGTCGCATGATTTCGAAGCGCAAGGGCTTCTCCCTTCGTCTGGTCATCCTCCTGAGGAGAACTACTTGGGTCTGACGAGCGAGGCATCACTGTCCTCGCTCACGTAGGGAGTCAACGGGATGCGTGTTACAAACATTCCCTACGCTAAGGAAATTTTTCGAGAACCTAATTACCGGCGGGTAGCCCGGGTGGCGGAGACTGAACGGCGCCAGTTGTGTTCGCAGCGTGACCGCCGGGACAATGGCATCGATGAACGACGACCACGCGGCTCTGGCCGCCCGCATAGACCGTACGAACGAGTTGCTCCAGCGCATGCTCGCCGAGGTCGCGAAGACCCCCTCCACCCACGCGATCTTCGTCGACGCCGGATATCTGTACGCGGCCGCGGGGCGCCTCGTCGCCGGCACGGAGGACCGCCGTTCGTTCGACCTGGACACCGAGGGCCTCATCGAGGCACTCATCGACCGGGCCCGCACGATCTTCGCCGACAGCAGGCTGCTGCGCGTCTACTGGTACGACGGCGCGCGGCGGCGCATCCACACCGCGGAGCAGCAGTCCATCGCCGAACTCCCGGACGTGAAGGTCCGGTTGGGCAACCTGAACGCCAACAACCAGCAAAAGGGCGTCGATTCACTCATCCGCTCGGACCTGGAGTCCCTCGCCCGGCACCGCGCCATCAGCGACGCGGCCCTGCTCGGCGGCGACGAGGACCTCGTCTCCGCGGTCGAGGCGGCCCAGGGCTACGGCGCCCGGGTCCACCTCTGGGGCATCGAGGCACCCGAGGGCGGCAACCAGGCCGAGCCGCTTCTCTGGGAGGTCGACAGCCAGCGCACGCTCGACCTCGACTTCTTCAAGCCGTACGTGGCCAGGCGGACCGCCCAGTCGTACGACCCGACGGCGACGGTCCGGCCCACTCGGGAGGACGTGCGCTTCGTGGGCGCCCAGGTGGCCGCGAAGTGGCTGGCCGCACGCGGCCGTGAATCCCTGGCCGAGCTGCTTCCCGGCCACCCGTATCTCCCCGGCTCGGTCGACCAGGATCTGCTGGTCGAGGCCGAGGGGCTGCTCCAGTACTCCCTGCGCGGCCAGGCGGACCTGCGCCGCGCACTGCGGGACGGCTTCTGGGAGCACCTTCAGGCGCAGTACTAGGCCCCGGCGGACAACGTCTGCGCGTCCAGGGCGTCCAGGGCGTCGAGCGCCGGGCGCCGCGACGGCGCGAAGGTTGCCCGCCCGGGCACTAGCCGAGGTTGCCGGGAGTGCTCGCGGGCAGCGTGCCGTCCCAGAACGCGGCCAGGGCGCGGGCGGTCTCCAGGGGCTGGTCGGCGTTCGGTGAGTGCTCCGCATCCTCGACGACCGTGCGGTGCGCGTCCAGCCGTACGGCCATCGTGTCCAGCAGGGTGACCGGCCAGGTGTCGTCACGTTCGCCGGACAGCACGTGCTTCGGGAGCGGGACGGCGGCCAGTTCGGCGACACGGTCGGGCTCTTCGCAGAGCTGGCGGCCCGTGGCGACGAGCTGGGCGGGACTGTTGCCGAGCCAGCGGCGGCGCAGGTCGGAGAGGTCGTCGAGCCCCGCGTCCAGCCCGCCGGTGTCGGTCTCCTCGGGCGGCTCCATCGCCTGGATCGCCTCCCACACCTCGGCCATGCTCATCACGGCCAGCGCGTCCCGCAGCAGCTTGACGCGCTGCTGCTGAGCCGTGGAGATCTGCGCGGGGCCGGAGGCCATGAGGGTCAGGGACAGGAACGGCGACGGGTCGGCCAGCACCGCGGCCCGCGCGATCTGGCCGCCGAGCGAGTGCCCCACGAGGTGCACCGGAACGCCGACGGCGGCGGCCTGCGCGAGCACGTCCTGCACCAACTCCCTCTGCGCGTAAGCCGTTTCGTCGTCGCGTGGTCCCTCGGTCTCGAACTGTCCGCGCCCGTCCACGGCCACCGTCCGGTAGCCCGCGGCGGCCAGCGGCGCGTGCAGCGCGATGAAGTCCTCCTTGCTCCCGGTGAACCCCGGCAGCAGCAGGACGGCTCCCTTGGACTGTCCCTCCGGCGCGGCGTCGAGCACGGCGAACTCGCCGCGCGCGGTCGACAACCGGTACGCGCGGACACCGGCGGGCGGAACGAACGTGTAGGGCCTGCTCATGCGGAGGAGGCTATCGGGCGTCGGCGAGGGCCGCTCGACGGGTGGGGTGGTCGGGGGCCGTCACGGTGGCCGTGTGCTGATGCGCGGGTACGCCGATGGCCCGGCCCCACCGGAAGGGGGACCGGGCCATCGGACGGGGGATCAGCTCTCCGTGGGCTCCGCGGCGACGACCTTGCGGGTGCGTCGGCGGGTGGCGGGCTTGGTCTCCGTGGCCTCGGCGGCCTGGGCCGGGATCTCGGCGGCGGGAGCCGTCTCGACGGCCTTGCGGGTCCGGCGGCGTACGGGCTTGGCTTCGGTCGCCTCGGCGGCCTCGGCGGTGTCCGTGGCGGTGCTCGCTGCCTTGCGGGTGCGTCGGGGCTTGGCCTCGGCGACCGTCTCGGTGACCTCGGTCGCGGGGGCCTCGACGGTGTCCACGACCGCTTCCGCTGCCTTGCGGGTGCGTCGGCGGGTGGCGGGCTTGGTCTCCGTGGCCTCGGCGGCCTGGGCCGGGATCTCGGCGGCGGGAGCCGTCTCGACGGCCTTGCGGGTCCGGCGGCGTACGGGCTTGGCTTCGGTCGCCTCGGCGGCCTCGGCGGTGTCCGTGGCGGTGCTCGCTGCCTTGCGGGTGCGTCGGGGCTTGGCCTCGGCGACCGTCTCGGTGACCTCGGTCGCGGGGGCCTCGACGGTGTCCACGACCGCTTCCGCCGCCTTGCGGGTGCGTCGGCGGACGGGCTTGGCCGGAGCCTCGGTGACCTCGGCGGCCTCGGTGACCGTCTCGTCGGCGGGAGCCGTCTCGACGGCCTTGCGGGTCCGGCGGCGGGCCGGCGCGGCCTGAGCCTCGGCGACGACCTCGGCGGCGGCGCTCTCGACCACGGCCTCGGCGGCGGTCACCACCGCCTCCGCCGTCTCCACGACCGTCGAAGCGGGCTTGCGGGTCCGGCGACGGCGCGGCGCGGCCGGCTCGTCGACGACGCCCTCAGCCGTCGCCACGGCGGCTTCCGCCGCCTCGGTCACGGGGGCGGCGACGGCTGCCGCGGCCTCGCCCGTTCCACCACGCGTCCGCCGACGGCGGCGCGGCGTGCGGGGCTCGGCGGTCTCGACGGACGCGGGCGACTCCGTGGTCGCCGGAGCGGCCGTGGACGCGGACGTCTCGTCCGCGGGAGCACCGTTGCGCGTACGACGGCGCTGGCGGGGAGTGCGCGGCCCGCGCTCACGCTCGGTGGGCGCGGGGGCGGGCGCGGCCGTACGGCCACCGCGGCCACGCGGACCGCCACGGCCACCGGTCTCGCCCAGGTCCTCGACGGCCTCGGCCGAGAGCCCGGCGCGGGTGCGCTCGGAACGCGGCAGGACACCCTTGGTGCCGGCCGGGATGCTGAGCTCCTCGTAGAAGTGAGGAGAGGTCGAGTACGTCTCCGGCGGGTCCGGGAAACCGAGGTCCAGCGCCTTGTTGATGAGCTGCCAGCGCGGGATGTCGTCCCAGTCGACGAGGGTGATCGCGATGCCCTTGGCACCCGCGCGGCCGGTGCGGCCGATGCGGTGCAGGTACGTCTTCTCGTCCTCGGGGGACTGGTAGTTGACGACGTGGGTGACACCCTCGACGTCGATACCGCGGGCGGCGACGTCGGTGCAGACCAGCACGTCGACCTTGCCGTTGCGGAACGCGCGCAGCGCCTGCTCGCGGGCGCCCTGGCCGAGGTCGCCGTGGACCGCGCCGGAGGCGAAGCCGCGCTGCTGGAGCTGGTCGGCGAGGTCCGCCGCCGTCCGCTTGGTGCGGCAGAAGACCATCGCGAGACCGCGGCCGTCGGCCTGCAGTATGCGCGAGACCATCTCCGGCTTGTCCATGTTGTGCGCGCGGTACACGAACTGCTTCGTGTTCGCGACCGTCGCGCCCGAGTCGTCCGGCTCCGAGGCGCGGATGTGCGTGGGCTGCGACATGTAGCGGCGCGCGAGACCGATGACCGCGCCCGGCATGGTCGCCGAGAACAGCATCGTCTGACGGCGGGCCGGCAGCATGTTCATGATCTTCTCGACATCGGGCAGGAAGCCCAGGTCGAGCATCTCGTCGGCCTCGTCGAGGACGAGCGCCTTGATGTGCTTGAGGTTGAGCTTCTTCTGGCCCGCGAGGTCCAGCAGCCGTCCCGGGGTGCCGACGATGACGTCGACGCCCTTCTTCAGGGCCTCCACCTGGGGCTCGTACGCGCGGCCGCCGTAGATGGCGAGAACGCGTACGTTGCGGACCTTGCCCGCGGTCAGCAGGTCGTTGGTCACCTGCGTGCACAGTTCGCGCGTCGGGACGACGACGAGCGCCTGCGGGGCGTCGGTGAGCTGCTCGGGCTTGGCCCGGCCCGCCTCGACGTCCGCGGGGACGGTGACGCGCTCGAGGAGCGGAAGGCCGAAGCCCAGCGTCTTGCCGGTGCCGGTCTTGGCCTGGCCGATGACGTCGCTGCCGGAGAGGGCAACGGGGAGCGTCATCTCCTGGATGGGGAAGGGGTTGATGATGCCGACGGCCTCAAGGGCTTCGGCGGTCTCAGCAAGGATTCCGAGGTCTCGGAAAGTCGTAGTCAGGGTGCTGCCTCTTCTGTGTGCGCGGTACGAGGCGAGCGCGGGGGTCGTGTCGGGACCGTGCCGGGGACGTCGGCCGCTCTTGACGGGCGGGCCGAGTGGCATGGGACCACTGCCGACGCTCGAGCTCTCGTGCCGCTGAGGGTTCCCTCCGGATGCCGTACGCAATGTGCCGTACCGACGAGGAGGGCTGTCGGGTCGGAGCCGATCGGGCCACCGACCGGGCATCCTCATTCGTGCGGCCCGTCGAATACTCGCCGGGCGCATTACCACCATACCCCGGAATCGCGCACATGCGATGGCCGATTTGGTCACGTAGTCGTCGTCACACAGGTTGAGCAGGGACTTCCCTCGTACGGTGGGCGGGCTATTGTGCGCTTCATGACGACGCCTGACAACGCCGCTGAGAAGCCCGCCGAGGCCACCGCCGACACCGCCCCCGCGGCCACCGGGGTCGCCGCGCAGAACTGGGAGACGGCCTCGGCCGAGCCCCAGTACCGCGCCGCGGTCGTGGACCTGCTCGGAGCGCTCGCGTACGGCGAGCTCGCGGCGTTCGAGCGGCTCGCGGAGGACGCCAAGCTGGCGCCCACGCTGAGCGACAAGGCGGAACTGGCGAAGATGGCGTCCGCCGAGTTCCACCACTTCGAGCAGCTGCGGGACAGGCTCTCCGCGGTCGGTGCGGAGCCGACGCAGGCGATGGAGCCCTTCGTCGCCGCGCTCGACGGTTTCCACCGGCAGACGGCTCCCTCGGACTGGCTGGAGGGGCTCGTCAAGGCGTACGTCGGCGACTCGATCGCCAGTGACTTCTACCGCGAGGTCGCGGCCCGGCTCGACTCGGACACCCGCGGGCTCGTCCTCGGCGTCCTCGACGACACCGGTCACGCCGGTTTCGCGATCGAGAAGGTGCGCGCCGCGATCGACGCCGACCCGCGGGTCGGGGGCCGGCTCGCGCTGTGGGCGCGGCGGCTGATGGGCGAGGCGCTGTCCCAGTCGCAGCGCGTGGTCGCCGACCGTGACGCCCTGTCGACGATGCTCGTGGGCGGCGTGGCGGACGGATTCGATCTCGCGGAGGTCGGCCGGATGTTCTCCAGGATCACCGAGGCGCACACCAAGCGGATGGCCGCGCTGGGCCTGGCGGCCTAGGCACGGACACGCCCGGGACGGACACGCCCCTAAGGACTACCGGCGCGGTTCACGGTCGCGGAAGCGGGGCCTGCGCAGCGGCTTACGCCGTCGCCGAGCTGCGTCGAAAACGCTCCTCGGGGCGCAGCAGCAACGACAGCAGCGCCGCGGACACGGCCACCGCGCCGAGAAGGATGGCCAGGAAGTGGCCGGAGCCCAGGGCCGTGTGCGTCAGGAAGGCGCCGAACAGGGCTCCCGCCACGCCCGTCGACAGGACCAGGCTGCGTGCGGGCAACCGGTGGGGCAGGCGGTACGAGGCCGCCCACGCCAGCGCGAGACCGAGCAGCGCGGAGCCGAACGCTTCCAAGAACATGGGTGGGGTCCCTCCCGCACGGCCGGTGCAAATCGGTCGTAGCCGGTCCTACCCCTGAGGTTCGGAACGCAACCCTCCTCCGCGCCCGGCATGTGCTCCATCTGCCGAGGTGCCCGGCGCACGGGAGTGGCGGTGGTACGGATCGGGGTGCGCGCCGGAGCGGAAGCGGGCGTACACCGGTCGGAAGCGCCGGCGCGAACCGGCGGCCCCGGCGAACCGGCGGCCCCGGCGGGCCGGGCAGTAGGACGCAGTACGGGCCGCACGAAACAGAGCAGTACGGTCCGCGCGAAGCAGAGCAGTACGGTCCGCGCGAAGCAGATACGGGAAGGGCCCGGTGACGATGTCACCGGGCCCTTCCCGTATCTGCTTCGTCGCTCAGTCGCCCTACAGGGCGCTGAATCCGACCTTGCGCTGCGTGGGCTCGCCGAGCTCCACGTACGCCAGCCGGTCGGCCGGAACCAGGACCTTGCGGCCGTGGTCGTCCACGAGGCTCAGCAGCTGCGACTTGCCGGCCAGCGCCTCGGACACCGCGCGCTCGACCTCTTCCGGGGTCTGACCGCTCTCCAGAACGATCTCGCGGGGCGCGTGCTGCACGCCGATCTTGACCTCCACGGCTTTGTCCCTCCGACGGTCAGTCATGTGCGCGTTCGTACGCGCCGTACGCAGCACACATTAGCCCGGCGAGGGGACGCGCACGCTCCGCCCGGGAACGCCAGGAGCGAACAGCCGACGGGAACAAAGAAGCGGCCGAGGGGCATGCCCCGGCCGCTTCCTTCGCGTCGGTGATCCGGTGATCCGGCGGATCAGTGGTTGTCGGTGCCGTGCAGCGGGAAACCCGCGATGCCCCGCCAGGCGAGCGAGGTCAGCAGCTGGACCGCCTGGTCGCGCGGGACACTGCGGTCGCTGTGCAGCCAGGAACGGGCCACCACCTGGGCCAGACCGCCGAGGCCCGAGGCGAGGAGCATCGACTCCTCGCGGGAGAGACCGGTGTCCTCGGCGATGACGTCGCAGATCGCCTCGGCGCATTGGTGCGTCACCTTGTCGACGCGTTCGCGCACCGCCGGCTCATTGGTCAGGTCGGACTCGAAGACCAGCCGGAACGCGCCGCCGTCGTCCTCCACGTACGCGAAGTAGGCGTCCATCGTCGCGCGGACGCGCAGCTTGTTGTCCGAGGTCGACGCGAGAGCGGCCCGTACCGCCAGGAGCAGCGACTCGCAGTGCTGGTCCAGCAGGGCGAGATACAGATCGAGCTTGCCCGGGAAGTGCTGGTAGAGAACCGGCTTGCTGACGCCCGCGCGCTCGGCGATGTCGTCCATGGCGGCCGAGTGATATCCCTGCGCAACGAAAACTTCCTGGGCGGCGCCGAGGAGCTGGTTGCGTCGGGCACGGCGCGGCAGGCGAGTGCCCCGCGGGCGTGCTGCCTCTGTCTGCTCGATGGCTGTCACGCCGCCTCCCAAAGTTGTCCACGTGCGGTGTGCGCCGCGCCGCCATCGTACTTTTCGGTAACCCTGCTGTGTGCGGTGCGAGCGGAGAATTTCACGGACCGGCCCCCTGCCCGGACGGCGCACAGTGTGCCGAAGGGGACGAGCTGGGCACCCGGCCGCCGTGACGGCCTGATCTGCGACGCCGGATCACCTGTGGATGTCAGGTCACCTGTAGTCGTCCTCGTTCAGCCGGACGACCCGGGCCTGCTCGGCCAGATCGCCGTCGTCGGCGTTGAGGCGGTCGCCCGGGGGTTCCGGGTCGACGTCGTCCGCGGGGTCCAGCTCGGCGGACTGCTCGGCGGCGTCGGCCTCGGGGGCCTCGATGTCGGGGATCTCCCGGAACTGGTCGTCGAACGTTCCGGGGTCTGTCGGGTCGACTGTCATGGTTCCTCTTCCCGAACGGTACGAGTGCGCTCCTGATGTGCGGACGAGTGCCCTCGTTCGAAGCCTAGGAGACACGCGATCCGGACGCTATGCGATCGGCCCGCGATCTGTGACCGCGAACACATGAGCCACCGCGTGATCGTCTCGTAACATTGCGGCATGTCTTCGACCGAACTCCCTACCGCGCCGGCCGCCAGTGTCACGCCGCGGGTCGGCGCCGTCAGGGTCGCGGAGGGAGAGCGACTGCGATCGGTCGGGCTGCCCGGCATCACGTTGACGATCCGGTCGAGACCCCCGGTCAGGGAGGACCTCCCGCCCGCCCTGTACGTGCACGGTCTGGGCGGTTCCTCGCAGAACTGGTCGGCGCTGATGTCCCGGCTCGACGGGCTCGTGGAGAGCGAGGCCCTCGACCTGCCGGGCTTCGGCGACTCGCCGCCGCCGGACGACGGCGACTACTCGGTCACCGGACACGCGCGGGCGGTCATCCGCCATCTCGACGCGTCCGGACGCGGTCCCGTACATCTTTTCGGCAATTCCCTCGGCGGGGCCGTCACGACACGCGTCGCTGCCGTGAGGCCGGATCTCGTCCGGACGCTCACGCTGGTGTCCCCCGCGCTGCCCGAGATCCGCGCGCAGCGCACGGCCTGGCCGACCGCGCTGCTCGCTCTGCCCGGGGTGGCGGGACTGTTCACGAAACTCACCAGGGACTGGAGCGCTGAGCAGCGCGTACGTGGGGTTCTGGCCCTCTGTTACGGCGATCCCGGCATCGTGACGCCCGAGGGGTTCCGTGACGCGGTCGAGGAGATGGAGCGACGGCTCGCCCTGCCCTACTTCTGGGACGCCATGGCGCGCTCCGCGCGCGGGGTCGTGAACGCCTACACGCTGGGCGGCCAGCACGGACTGTGGCGTCAGGCCGAACGGGTGCTCGCCCCCACGCTCCTGGTCTACGGCGGCCGCGACCAACTTGTCGGCTACCGTATGGCGCAGCGCGCGGCCCGTGCGTTCCGCGACTCCCGGCTGCTGTCCCTGCCGGACGCGGGGCACGTCGCCATGATGGAGTATCCGGAGACGGTCGCCACCGCCTTCCGTGAATTCCTGGCGGATCTGGGAGAGTTGACCTCTTCGGTGGCAGTCGGCGCGGAGAGCTGAGGCGGGAAGTGGGACGACACAGTCGTCGGGGGCGGGCCGGCAAGACGGACGCCGCGCAGACGCGAGCGGACGAGGCGGCACCGGCTCCTGCGCCGGGCCTGGACGGCGTCCGCCGCACGGCGACACGCCCGCCCGGCTCCCTGGGTCCCTACCCGCCCTCGGGCGGCAGTCCGCAGCAGGGCGCACCACGATTCTCCGACGGCACTCCGGCGCACGGTTTTTCGCAGGTCGCGGACGGCACTCCCGCGCGAGGGGTGCCGCGCTACGCGGACGGGACCCCGGCCCACGGAGTTCCGCGCTTCCAGGACGGCACTCCGGCCCATGGAGTCCCGCGCTTCCAGGACGGCGCCCCTGTACGCGGGGTGCCGCGTTCCTTCGAGGGGACCCCGGCGCACGGAACGCCGCGTCTCCCCGACGGGACCCCCGCCCACGGAATGCCGCAGGTACGGGGCGGGCATCCCGAGCAGCGTGAACAGGGCGGCGGCTGGGGCGAGTCGAGGGCCGGCGGGGCTCCTCAGGGCGCGTCCGCCGGACCGCGGGTGCCCCAGCAGCGCCAGCAGGCCGTGGCAGGACCCCGGCAGGCGTACGTCGACGCGTTCGACCTCGGCGAGCGGCAGAGCGGCGGCGCGGCGGGCCGGACGGCCGGCCCCCGTACGGGGTTCGACGACCCCGCCGACTGGAACGCCCAGCCCATCGGCACCGGAGACCGGCCGCTGCCGGAGGCCGGCGAGCAGGACGAGGGCAAGGCCCGCAAGGGGTGGGCGTTCACCGGGATCGCGGCGGCCGCCGTCACCACCGTGCTGGCCGTCGTCGTGGCCGGGCAGATGGCCACGGGAGGGCACGACGCCGACGCGCGGGCGCAGTCCGCCGACGCGGGCGGCCGGGCGACCCAGGACTCCGCCTCGCGCGGCGACGACCGGCCCACCCAGTCGGGACAGCCGCAGGTGGCCGCAGTGCCCCTGACGTACGCCCAGCAGATGGCCAGGACCTACCCGCTGGGGGCGAAGCTCAAGGCGTCGGGGAAGTTCGCCGCGGTGCCCGGAGTCGCCGAGGCGCCCGGCAAGGGCCGCAAGTACACCTACCGCGTCGACATCGAGCAGGGCCTCGATCTCGACGGCGCGCTCTTCGCCGACGCCGTGCAGAAGACCCTGAACGACAAACGGAGCTGGGCGCACGGCGGCGCCCGGACCTTCGAGCGGATCGATTCCGGCAAACCGGACTTCGTCATCACGCTGGCGAGTCCCGGCACCACCGCCGAGTGGTGCGCCAAGTCGGGGCTCGACACCACGGAGGACAACGTGTCGTGCGACTCGGCGTCCACCGAGCGCGTCATGATCAACGCATACCGCTGGGCCCAGGGCTCCAAGACCTACGGCTTCGGTGACGAGATTCACGCCTACCGGCAGATGCTGATCAACCACGAGGTCGGCCACAGGCTCGGATACGGGCACGTCACCTGCGAGAAGGACGGCGACCTCGCCCCGGTCATGCAGCAGCAGACCAAGTTCCTCGACCACGACGGAATCCACTGTCTGCCCAACGCCTGGCCCTATCCCAAGAGTTGACGGAAAGTGCCCGTATCGCTTTGACATGCGGAAAAAGATCGTTCATATTTTCCGCATGTCCTCCCGTCACGCCTCCGTTCGCGCCGCCATCGAGCTGGCGCTCATCGGCGTGACCGCGCTCTGCGTGGCCGACATTCACTGTTGCTGACGCCCGCCCCCGGCGAGTGCGTCGCTCTCCTTCCCGTCTTGTTCCCGTGCGCTTCCGAACCTCCGCGGTTCGGCGCGCCCGTGCCCCTTTCGGTCCGGTCTGATTCCGACGCCTGACGCCCTGGGCGAGCTCTGCGCTCCGCTGTCTCACTCCGTGTCATTCCGTCTCAGTATTCGAGTCATCCGAGAGGTCGTCTTCCGATGCGTCAATCGTCCGTCATAGCGCGCCGCGTGGCCGCGGCATCCGTCAGCCTGGTCGTGGCAGCGGGCGCCGCCGCCTGCGGGCCGAAGGACAACGATGCCAAGAGCTCCGGTGGCGACTCCCAGCCTCACAAGGGCGGCACGCTCACCGTCCTGAACTCCAATCCGCAGTCGGACTTCGACCCCGCGAGGCTCTACACCTCCGGCGGCGGCAACGTGCCCTCGCTCGTCTTCCGTACGCTCACCACCCGCAACCGCGAGGACGGGGCCGCCGGTGCCGAGGTCGTCCCCGACCTCGCCACGGACACCGGCCGCCCGAGCGAGAACGCGACCGTGTGGACGTACACCCTGAAGAAGGGCCTCAAGTTCGAGGACGGCACGCCGATCACCTCCGCCGACGTCAAGTACGGCATCGAGCGCTCCTTCGCCGCCGAACTCTCCGGCGGCGCGCCCTACCTGAGGGACTGGCTCATCGGCGGCGCCGACTACCAGGGTCCCTACAAGGACAAGAAGGGCCTCGACTCGATCGAGACGCCGGACGCGCTGACCATCGTGTTCCACCTGAACAAGCCCGAGGGCGAGTTCCCCTACCTGGCCACGCAGACGCAGTTCACGCCCGTCCCGAAGGCCAAGGACACCGGCACGAAGTACGAGGAGCACCCGGTCTCCTCGGGCCCGTACAAGGTCGTCAAGAACGAGAACGACGGCGAGCGTCTCACCCTGGAGCGCAACACCCACTGGTCCGCGTCGACCGACGCCGAGCGCAAGGCCTACCCGGACACGATCGACGTACGGTCGGGGCTGGACTCCTCCGTGATCAACCAGCGGCTCTCCTCCTCCCAGGGCGCCGACGCCGCCGCCGTCACCACGGACACCAACCTCGGCCCGGCCGAGCTCGCCAAGGTGACCGGGGACAAGGCGCTGGCCTCGCGCGTCGGAACCGGCCACTTCGGCTACACGAACTACCTCGCCTTCAACCCGAAGGTGAAGCCGTTCGACGACCCGAAGGTGCGCCAGGCGATCTCGTACGCCGTCGACCGCAGCTCGGTGATCAACGCCGCGGGCGGCTCGTCCCTCGCCGAGCCGGCGACGACGTACCTGCCGAACCAGAAGTCCTTCGGCTACACGCCGTACGACCTCTTCCCGGCGGGCGCCTCCGGCAACGCGGCCAAGGCCAGGGAACTGCTGGCGCAGGCGGGCCACAAGAACGGCCTGACCATCACGCTCACGCATTCCAACAGCAAGGACTTCGAGACCAGCCCGGAGATCGCGACCGCCGTCCAGGACGCGCTCAAGAAGGCCGGCATCACCGTCAAGCTCCAGGGTCTCGAGGAGAACGACTACAGCGACAAGATCCACAGCGCGAAGAACGAGCCCGGCTTCTTCCTCGCCCACTGGGGTGCCGACTGGCCCTCCGGCGGTCCCTTCCTGGCCCCGATCTTCGACGGCCGGCAGATCGTCAAGGACGGCGCCAACTTCAACTCCGGCTTCCTCGACGACAAGTCGGTCAATGGCGAGATCGACGCGATCAACAAGCTGACCGATCTCGACGAGGCCGCCAAGCGCTGGGGCGCGCTGGACAAGAAGATCGGTGAGCAGGCGCTGACCGTGCCGCTGTTCCACCCCGTCTACAAGCGCCTGTACGGCGAGGGCGTCAAGAACATCGTGATCAGCGACTGGACCGGCGTTCTGGACATCTCCCAGGTCGCGGTGAAGTAGCACCGTGAGCGAGGCACTTGTCGCCTCCCCGGCCCCCGCGGCGGACTCGTCCGCCGCGGGGGCCTCGGGGGCCCGTCAGTTCTGGCGGCGGCTGCGTGCGCAGCGCGCCGCCCTCGTCGCGGCGGCCCTCGTCGCGCTGCTCGTCCTGATCGCGCTCGCCGCACCGCTGCTCACGGCGATCGAGGGCCAGGACCCCACCACCTACCACCCCTCGCTGGTGGACTCCGCGCGCGGCGGCGTCCCCGTCGGCCCGCTCGGCGGCATCGGCGCCGACCACTGGCTCGGCGTCGAACCCCAGACCGGCCGCGACCTGTTCGCACGCCTCGTCTACGGTGCCCGGGTCTCCCTGGGCGTCGCCCTGGGGGCGACGGTCGTGCAGGTCCTCATCGGGGTCGTGGTCGGTGTCGCCGCCGCCCTCGGCGCGCGCTGGGTCGATCAGCTGCTGAGCCGGTTCACCGAGATCATCATCGCGATGCCGCTCATGATCATGTCGCTGGCCCTGCTGGCGATCGTGCCCAGCGGCTTCCCCCGGCCCCTGCTGGTCGCACTCGTCATCGGCCTGATCGCCTGGGGCAACGTCGCGAAGATCACGCGAGCCCAGACGCTCGCCCTCAAGGGACTCGACTACGTCTCCGCCGCCCGGCTCAGCGGCTGGGGCACCTGGCGGATCGCCCGCCGCGAACTGCTGCCGGGACTCGCCGCGCCGGTCATCACGTACGCCGCGCTCCTCGTCCCGATGAACATCACGGTGGAAGCCGCGCTCTCCTTCCTGGGGGTCGGAGTCAAGCCCCCGACTCCCTCATGGGGACAGATGCTCACCGCCGCCGACGTCTGGTACCAGGCCGCCCCGCAGTACCTGCTGCTGCCCGCCGGCGCGCTCTTCGTCACCGTCCTGACGCTGACCGTCCTGGGCGACGGCATCCGCACGGCCCTCGACCCGCGCGCGGCCTCCCGCCTGCGCGTCGGCACCGGCCGCAAGCAGGAGGCCAAGGCGGACGCGGACACCAGGAAGTCCCCGGCGGACACGAGCGCCGAGGCGGAAGCCGCCGGCGGGAAGGGGGCCGGGGCATGAACGGCTTCGGAGGATTCGTCCTGCGCCGCTCCGCCGGCACCGTGATCACCCTGCTCGCCATCTCGGTGATCGTCTACGTCGTCTTCTTCGTCACCCCCGGCAACGTCGCCCAGATCACCTGCGGCCCCCGCTGCTCCCCGGAGCAGGTGCACCAGGTGGCGCAGCAGTTGAGGCTCGACGACCCCCTCTACGTGCGCTACTGGCACTTCCTCCAGGGCATCCTCGTCGGCCAGGACTACTCCACGGGCACGTCCGTGGAGCACTGCTCGGCGCCCTGCCTCGGCCAGTCGTACCAGAGCGGCCGGCAGGTGACCCAGCTGATCGTCACGAAGCTGCCGGTCAGCCTGTCGCTCGTGTTCGGCGCGATGATCCTCTGGCTGATCCTCGGCGTCGGCACCGGAGTCCTGTCCGCATGGCGGCGCGGCCGTCTCACCGAGCGCGTGCTGACCGGCGTCACGCTCGCGGGCGTGGCCACCCCCGTCTTCGTGATCGGCCTCGTGCTGATGATCGTCGTCTGCGGGCAACTGAGGCTGCTGCCCTTCCCGCAGTACGTCAGCCTCACCGAGGATCCCGAACAGTGGGGCTGGAACCTGCTGTTGCCATGGCTCTCCCTGGCCCTCATCGAGGCCGCCACGTTCGCCCGGCTCACCCGGGCGTCGATGCTGGAGACGCTCGCCGAGGACCACATCCGGACCTTTCGCGCGTACGGCGTCGGCGAGCGGTCGATCATCGGCCGGCACGCGCTGCGCGGGGCGTTCGCGCCGATCATCGCGCTCAACGCCAACAACGTCGGCGGTGCCATCGGCGGAGCGGTGCTCACCGAAACCCTCTTCGGGCTGCCCGGCATCGGCCAGGAACTGGTGCACGCGGTGAACGTCGTCGACCTTCCCGTGGTCGTCGGCATGGTCCTGGTCATCGGCTTCTTCGTGGTCATCGCCAACGCCGTCGCGGACGTGCTCTACGCGGTGGCCGACCGACGGGTGGTGCTGGCATGAGCGACTCTTCCCCGACCCTCTCCACGCTTCGGCAGGCGGTTCCGGGCGCTTCACCCGGTACCTCCGCGGACTCCTCCACGGCCGGTTCCGCCGCCCCGCTGGTCGAAGTGAACGACCTCGTCGTCGACTTCGGAGGCCTGCGTGCCGTCGACGGGCTCTCCTTCCGGCTGGAGAAGGGCGCCGCACTGGGTCTGGTCGGCGAGTCCGGCTCGGGCAAGTCCACCGTGGCGTCGGCCCTGCTGGCGCTCCACCGGGGCACCGGAGCACACGTCGACGGCACGGTCCGCGTGGCCGGCGTCGACGTGCAGCGGGCGTCCGACGACGAACTGCGGCGGCTGCGCGGCGGAAAGGCCGCCATGGTCTTCCAGGACCCGCTGTCCTCCCTCGACCCGTACTACGCGGTGGGCGACCAGATCGCCGAGGTGTACCGGGTGCACACCAAGGCGTCCCGGCGAGCGGCACGCGCGCGTGCGGTGCGGACGCTGGACCGTGTCGGCATCCCCGACGCCGCCCGCCGGTCCCGCTCGCGCCCGCACGAGTTCAGCGGCGGCATGCGCCAGCGCGCCCTCATCGCCATGGCGCTGGCCTGCGAACCCGAGCTCCTGATCGCCGACGAGCCCACCACGGCCCTGGACGTGACCGTCCAGGCGCAGATCCTCGACCTCCTGCACACCCTGCGGCAGGAGACCGGCACAGGGCTGCTGCTGGTCACCCACGACGTCGGGGTCGCGGCCGAGAGCGTCGACGAGATCCTGGTCATGCGGCACGGACGCGCGGTCGAGCACGGGCCCGTGGGCGCTGTCCTCGGCGCGCCCCGGGAGCCGTACACCCGCGAACTCCTCGGCGCCGTCCCACGGGTGGACACACCTCGGGCGCCCCGGCCGGCCCGGCTCGAAGACGGTGCCGCTCCGGCCGGGGGAGCCGGGCCGGACGACGTCCTCCGGCCCGATGACGTCGTCCTCGAGGCGGCCGGGCTCCGGCGGGAGTTCGGGCGCGGGAAGCGGCGGTTCGCCGCCGTCGACGACGTGTCGCTGAGCGTCCGCCGGGGCGAGACCCTCGGCATCGTCGGCGAGAGCGGCAGCGGGAAGACGACCCTGGGAAGGATGCTGGTCGGACTCCTGGAACCCACTGCCGGCGTGGTCCGTCACGAGGGGCGCGTACAGTCCGGCGTCCGCCCCTCGGTGCAGATGGTCTTCCAGGACCCGGTGTCGTCCCTCAACCCGCGGCGCAGTGTGGGCGAGTCCATCGCCGACCCGCTGCGGGCGCGAGGGATGAGGGTCCCCCCGCTCGGGCGAAGCCGAGAGTGGGGGAGGGACGAGGGGCGCATCCGGGGGCGCGTACAAGAACTGCTGGAGCGCGTGGGGCTCGAAGGGGCGCACTACGACCGCTATCCCCACGAGTTCAGCGGCGGACAGCGCCAGCGCGTCGGCATCGCGCGGGCCCTGGCCGCCGAACCGCACGCCATCGTGTGCGACGAGCCGGTCTCCGCGCTCGACGTCACCACGCAGGCCCAGGTGGTCGCCCTGCTCGGCGAGCTGCAACGGGAACTCGGGCTCGCGCTGGTGTTCGTGGCGCACGATCTCGCGGTCGTGCGCCAGGTCAGCGACCATGTGGCCGTGATGCGGCGCGGCCGGATCGTCGAGTACGGTCCCGCCGACGAGGTCTACGAGAGCCCCCGCGACCCGTACACCCGGCAGCTGCTGGCCGCCGTACCGGCGCTCGACCCGGAGATCGCGGCACGGCGCCGCGCGCGGCGCGAGGAGGCGTCCCCGGCGTGATCCGGGGGCCGGTGGCCCGCGGATACGTGCCCGCGTGATCTCGTAGCGCGACGAAACGCGACCTGCGCGGGAAAGTTACGACCGTTCACCCCTTTTGGTGGTGCGATGGACAACCGTCCGTCGTACCACCTCCTTGTCCGCATACCTTCGTCCCGCTGTGAGCCGCCGGGTCAACGGCGGCTCCCCATACGGGAGATCGGGGGTGTGCTCGTGCGCATCGGACTGCTTACGGAGGGTGGCTATCCGTATGTGAGCGGTGACGCCGGACTCTGGTGCGACCGGCTCGTGCGCGGGCTCGGGCAGCACACGTTCGACATCTACGCGCTCAGCCGCACCGAGCGCCAGGAGGACCGGGGCTGGATCCAGCTGCCGCCCCAGGTCGGCCGCGTCCGCACGGCACCGCTGTGGACGGCGCACGACGACGGCGTGGTGCACGGGCGCCGGGCCCGGCGCCGGTTCTCCGAGGCGTACGGAGAGCTGCTCGCGGCGGTGTGCGGCGGACCGCGGGCCGCGAGCCCCGGAGGCCCCGAAGCTCACAGAGTCCCCGAAGTTCACGGAGTCCCCGGAATCCCGGCGGATGCCGTCGGCGCCGAGGCGGACCGTTTCGCCAGCGCCCTGTACGGACTGGCCGAACTCGCCCGGGACGAGGGCGGACTGGCGGGCGCCCTGCGCTCCGAGAACGCGGTGCGTGTCCTCGAACGCGCCTGTCGCGCACCGGGCGCACTCCGTACGGCCCGCACCGCGCGTGTTCCCGACCTGCTCACCGTCGCCGCGCACATCGAGCGCGCCCTGCGCCCCCTCTCGCTGGACTGGTACGAGGACGACACGCTCGGCTCGGCGGACCTCTGCCACGCCGCGGCCGGCGGGGCGGCGGCGTTGCCCGGCCTCCTCGCCCGGCACTTCCTCGGCGTCCCGCTGCTGGTCACCGAGTACGGCGTGCACCTGCGGGCGCACTACCTGGCCGCCGCGACCCTCGAAGAGGCCCCCGCCGTCCGGGCGCTGCTCGCCGCGTTCCACGGCCGGCTCGCCACCGAGGTCTACCGCGCGGCCGTGATCGTCACGCCCGGCAACACACACGCCCGCCGCTGGCAGGAGCGCTGCGGCGCCGACCGCGCCAAGCTGCGCACCGTCCACCCCGGCATGGAGGCCGCCCGCTTCGCGGACGTCGGGGAGGGAGCGCCCGGCAGCCGGTGTGCCGACCCCGACACGCTGGTGTGGGTCGGCCGCGTCGAGCCGGCCAAGGACCTGATGTCCCTGCTGCACTCCTTCGCCGAGATCCGCAGGGCCGAGCCGCGGACCCGGCTGCGGATCGTCGGCGCCCCCGCCGAGGATCCGGACTCCGCCGCCTATCTGGCCCACTGCAAGGCGCTGGCCGCGCAACTCTTCCCCGACGAGGCGGAGGGGGTGCACGCCGTCGGCGACAACCCGGTCTCCTTCGAGGAGATCGGCGGCCCCGAGATCCCGAGCCTCGCGGAGGCCTACGCCTGCGGAGCCCTGGTCGTCCTGTCCAGCGTCGTCGAGGGCTTCCCGGTCAGCCTCGTCGAAGCCATGCTCTGCGGCCGGGCGACCGTCTCCACGGACGTGGGCGCGGTCGTCGAGGTCATCGGCGGTACGGGTCTTGTGGTCCCGCCGCGCAATCCGCGGGCACTGGCGGAGGCGTGCGTGGCACTGCTGCGCGACCCCGAGCGCCGTGAGCGGCTCGGCGCGGCCGCCCGTGCCCGCGCCCTCGAACTCTTCACCGTCGAGCAGAACATCACGGCATTTCACGGCATTTACCTGGAGATCGTCTCGCACTCCCCGGTGCGTCGCCTCGTCGTGGACGACGAGGGGGAGCCGCTGCCCTTCGGCGTTCCCGCAGAGGCCCATGTGCCGGGGCGCTGGACCGAGACCCGCTTCATGACCGCGTGCCGGCCGCGCTGGGCGGAAGGGGCACCGGTACGGGCCACTGTGCCCCCGTCCACGCCGCTACCTGTTTCCGTGGGGGAGGGCACGTGACGATCGACAGCGCGGGACACAGTGCGGGACCGGGTGCCCCGCACGAATGCGACGACCCGAGCGAACAGGCCCGGCCCGCCCCGACGACCCCCGCCCCGACGACCCCCGCGACGCCGATCACCGCCCTGGCCGGGCTGACGACGCGTCCTGGCACGACGACCGGCCCCGGCACGGGGGACGAGCTGTCGCCACACGACGCCGGTCCCTTGCGCGATACGGACAGCGGCGGGGGCAGGGGCGGAGCCGGGGCCGGCGCCTCGGCGCGCGGTATCGCTCCCCTGCGCGAGGGCGACTCCGCACGTGAGGGTTTCCAGGGCACGCGAGGGTCCGCCGGGCGCCGTGGCGCGGTGGACCCCGTGAAGGCACTCATGCACCGTCACCGCGAGCTCTGCGAACGGGCCGTGGACCCCCTGGAGATCGCGGCGGGTCTGGAGGCGCACGGGGTCACCGACCGGACCGCCGCCCGCCTGCGCCACCGGGACGTCTTCTCGCTCGCCGAGGAGATGTACGCCCGCGCGGCCCGCGACGGGGAGGCGGCCCCCCGCACCGAGCCCCCCGGACGCCCGGGACCGCGCGCCTACTGGGCGGCGCTCGCCCTGGTGCCGGGCGTCCTCGGCGCGGCCGTCGTCGCCGGGCTGCGGCTCACCGGCGGGCAAGCTCGTCCGGCCGCCGCCGCGTTCGGCGCCCTGGCCGTCGCGTCGGGCCTGTACCTCGCCTTCCGGCGCGGCCCCTTGAGCACCTCGCACCGCACGACGGGCGCCGCACGCGTGGGGATCTGCTGGCTCATCGCGTACGCCCTCGCCGGAGACGGACTGCTGAGCGCCGCCCGGGACGGCGGCCCGCACGGCCCCTGGCCCCTGGCAGCCGCACCCGTGCTGGCTCTCCTGCTGGCCTGCGCCCCGGCGGCCTGGTGCGCCCACCTCTTCGCCGCCCGCGCCCGCCGCCGACTGAGCGCGAGCCGCGGCCTGGAGGAGTTCGCCACCTCCGTACGTCCCCTGCTCCTCGGGGCGTTCGGCCTGTTCACAGTCGGGCTGTACGGGCTTCTCGCGCTGTGCGGGACGGTACTGGACGAGCCGCCCGCCTACGCCGGAGCCGGTGCCCTCGGCGCACTGGTCCTCCTGGCGCGGCTGCTCACGGCACGCGGCTTCACCCGCGTCCCGGGCCGCGCGCTGGCCGGCGCGGGTGCGGTGGAGGCCACGGCCCTCGCCATGGTCTTCGCCGCGCGACTGCCCGGCTGCTCGTTCCTGGCCGCCCCCGTCGACAGCCTGGTCGAAGCGGCGGGCGCCGGGGCCGTGCCGGCCCTGGCCTGCGGGGCGGGCGCCCTCGTCCTCCTCGTCCAGGCGACCCGCACGCTCACCCGCGCCTCGGCCCACGCCCCGCTCCGCGAGGGCCCATGAGCCGCGATCGATCCGAGCCCCCCGGCGCACCGAGCCCCCGGCGCACCGAGCACGCCGGCGAACCGAGCCCCCTGCCCGGCGGTCCGTTTCCGCCGGGCGGCCGGGCGGCCGAGGCCACCCGGAACCGGCCCACGACGGCCCCACCGCCGTGAGCCCTCCCCGGATCCGGGCAGTTTCCCGGATCCGGACCCCCTTCTCCCGCGGGGCCGACACCGCGGGCCCTCCCCGACCTACGGCATCACCTTGAAGGAGACAGTCAGATGATCACCTCCCGAACCGGAGAATCCGCCCCGGGAGCCGCCCGATGAGGGTCCTGCTGATCGGAGCCAACGGCTACCTCGGCCGCTTCGTCGCCGACAGACTGCTCGCCGACCCGGCCGTGCAGCTCACCGCCCTCGGCCGGGGTGACGACGCCGACGTACGGTTCGACCTCGCCTCGGGCAGCCCCGGCGCGCTCACCCGCTTCCTGGACGCGGTGCACCCCGGAGTCGTCATCAACTGCGCGGGCGCCACCCGCGGCGGTGCCCGCGAACTGACCCGGCACAACACCGTCGCCGTCGCCACCGTCTGCGAGGCCCTGCGCCGCAGCGGCTGCGGGGCCCGGCTCGTCCAGCTCGGCTGCGGCGCCGAGTACGGGCCCAGCCAGCCCGGTTCCTCCACCGCGGAGGACGCCGTGCCGCGCCCGGGCGGCCCGTACGGAGTGAGCAAGCTCGCCGCGACGGAACTCGTCCTCGGCTCCGGCCTGGACGCCGTCGTCCTGCGTGTCTTCTCACCCGCGGGACCCGGCACGCCCGCCGGATCCCCGCTCGGACGGCTCGCCGAAGCCCTGCGCCGCGCCATGCAGGCCAGCGACGGCGAACTCAAGCTCGGCGGCCTCGGCGTCCAGCGCGACTTCATCGACGTCCGTGATGTCGCCCGCGCCGTCCACGCCGCCTCCCTGTCCGCCGCACAGGGGGTGATCAACATCGGCTCGGGCCGCGCCGTACGCCTCCGCGACGCCGCCGCCGTCCTCGCGCGCGTGGCCGGCTACAGCGGCAGCCTGCACGAACTCGACGGCCCGCCCGGCCCGTCCATGAGGCCGTCCATCGGCCACCCCCGTCCCGAACCCGACCACGTGGCCCCGGTGTCGTATCCCTACCCGGACGGCTGCGGCAGCTGGCAGCAGGCCGACGTGCGCACCGCGCGCGACCGGCTCGGCTGGCGGCCCCGGATCAACCTCGAGGAATCCCTGGCCGACATCTGGATGGAGGCGGCATGTCGTATCTGACCAGGACCGCGACCGGCAGCGCGAGCACCGACCTGGGACTCGGCTTCGGTGTCCCCGGCTATGCGCATCCCCTCGTCGCTCCGCTGGAATGGGACGAACTCACCCGCCCCGGCACCCCCTTGCGCTGGGTCGTGCTGAACGTGGACAACGGCCCCGGCGAGCGGCCCGACCCGCGCTGTCTGGAGGCCACCGGACGGCTGCGCAACGCGGGCGTCCGGGTGCTGGGACTTCTCGACGCCGCCCATGGCGTACGCCCCTTCGGCGAGACGATCGCCGACGCGCGCCGTCATCTCGACTGGTACAAGGCCGACGGATTCCTCCTCGACCGCTGCCCCACCGAACGCGCCGCGCTGCCCGACGTCCGCCGGACGGCCGGCGCGCTGCGCGCGCTGCGGGACGGCGCCCACATCGTGTTCGGCCACGGCACCCACCCGCATCCGGGATATGCCGAGAGCGCCGACCAACTGGTGACCTTCTCGGGCCCCTGGAGCGAATACCGCTGGTCGCAGGTTGCCGAGTGGACCGCCGACTATCCCCCCGAGCGCTTCTGCCATTTCGTGCACGGCGTGCCGCGCGGTCACCTGGACGAGGCACTGCGCATCGCGCGCTGGCAGGGCGCCTCGACGATCTACTTCACCGACCGCACCGATCACGGTGGGACGGCCGACCCCTGGGAGACGATGCCCGGCTACTGGGACGAGATCGTCTCGCGGATCGGAACGGGTGTCTCGGAATGAAGAAGGGCGTGGCAGTGTTACGGGGAGAACAACTGTAGTGATAGACCGACCAACGGAGTCCCCGTGTCGCTGCCACCCCTGGTCGAGCCAGCCTCTGAGCTCACCGTAGACGAGGTCCGCAGGTACTCCCGCCACCTGATCATCCCCGATGTGGGCATGGACGGGCAGAAGCGGCTGAAGAACGCCAAGGTGCTCTGTGTGGGCGCCGGCGGCCTCGGATCGCCGGCGCTGATGTACCTGGCCGCGGCGGGCGTCGGCACGCTCGGCATCGTGGAG
Organism: Streptomyces sp. NBC_00659; assembly: GCF_036226925.1. Classification (NCBI taxonomy): domain Bacteria; kingdom Bacillati; phylum Actinomycetota; class Actinomycetes; order Kitasatosporales; family Streptomycetaceae; genus Streptomyces; species Streptomyces sp. NBC_00659. The sequence goes on from NZ_CP109031.1 coordinate 6,223,055, forward strand.
TTCGACGAAGTCGACGAGTCGAACCTGCAGCGCCAGATCATCCACAGCCAGGCGGACATCGGCCGTTCCAAGGCCGTGTCCGCGCGCGATTCCGTACTGGGTATCAACCCGTACGTGAACGTGGTCCTTCACGAAGAGCGGCTCGAGGCCGAGAACGTGATGGACATCTTCAGCCAGTACGACCTGATCGTCGACGGCACCGACAACTTCGCGACCCGCTACCTGGTCAACGACGCGTGCGTGCTCCTCGACAAGCCGTACGTCTGGGGCTCGATCTACCGCTTCGACGGCCAGGCCTCCGTCTTCTGGTCCGCGCACGGTCCCTGCTACCGCTGCCTCTACCCGGAGCCCCCGCCGCCGGGCATGGTCCCCTCCTGCGCCGAGGGCGGCGTCCTCGGCGTGCTGTGCGCGTCCATCGGGTCCATCCAGGTCAACGAAGCGATCAAGCTCCTCGCGGGCATCGGTGAGCCGCTCGTCGGCCGCCTGATGATCTACGACGCCCTGGAGATGCAGTACCGCCAGGTCAAGGTCCGCAAGGACCCGAACTGCGCGGTCTGCGGCGAGAACCCCACCGTCACCGAGCTCATCGACTACGAGGCCTTCTGCGGCGTCGTGTCCGAGGAGGCCCAGGAGGCCGCCGCCGGCTCGACGATCACTCCCAAGCAGCTCAAGGAGTGGATCGACGACGGCGAGAACATCGAGATCATCGACGTCCGCGAGGTCAACGAGTACGAGATCGTCTCGATCCCCGGCGCCAAGCTGATCCCGAAGAACGAGTTCCTCATGGGCACCGCCCTGGAGAGCCTGCCGCAGGACAAGAAGATCGTCCTGCACTGCAAGACGGGTGTCCGCAGCGCGGAGGTCCTCGCCGTCCTGAAGTCCGCCGGTTTCTCCGACGCGGTGCACGTCGGCGGCGGTGTGATCGGCTGGGTCCACCAGATCGAGCCCGAGAAGCCGGTGTACTGACCGGCGGACCGGACCGCACTTTCGGTGGCGGGGGTTTCGTGGACCTGGTGTCCGTGGAACCCCCGCCGTCGTCATGAACAGACCTTGCCGTCCTTCGGCACCGTTCCGTCCAGCAGATAGCTGTTCACGGTCGAGTCGACACAGTCGCTCCCGCTCCCGTAGGCGCCATGGCCCTCGCCCTTCCAGGTGAGCTCCACTCCCACGCCCTTGCCGAGCTCGTCCGCCATCCTGCGCGCGCCCTCGTAGGGTGTCGCCGGGTCCCCGGTGTTGCCGACGACCAGGACGGGTCCGGCTCCCGGAGCACTGACCTCGGGAGTGTCGTACTGGCCGGCCACCGGCCAGTCGTGACACCAGCCCGCCGTGTCCCAGCCCATGAAGTCCCCGAAGACGGGCGAGATCTTCTCGAACTCGGGCAGCCGCTTCCTGGTCTCCTCGGGAGTCGGCCGCTCCTTGTCGTCCAAGCACGATATGACCCGCTGGGACTGGGTCGTCGTGCCGTAGTGCCCCGAGGCGTCACGGTCGTTGTAGTTGTCGGCGAGCGTCAGCAGGGCCGAACCGTCCCCGCCCTCGGCGTTCTTCAGAGCTTCGGTGAGGCTCGGCCAGCGCTCCTGGCTGTAGAGCGGCAGCACGATGCCGGTGAGGGCCAGTGTCTGGCTCAGCTTGCGCCCGCCGGAAGCGGGCAGCGGGTTCGCGTCGATCCGCTTCAGCAGGTCCGCGATCTTCCGGGAGCCCTGCTTCGGGTCCTGCCCGGTGGACTTGAGGTAGTCGTCCAGGGCGCGCTGGAAGCCCAGCGTCTGGTTCTTGGCATGGCCCACGGTGTCGGCGCTCGGGTCGACGACCGCGTCCAGCGCCAGGCGTCCCACGTTCTTCGGGAACAAGTGGGCGTACACACCGCCCAGTTCGGTGCCGTACGAGATGCCGAAGTAATGCATCCGGCGGTCGCCGAGGACCTGGCGCATCAGGTCCATGTCGCGGGCCGTGTCCGTCGTCGAGACGTGGGACAGCAGCTTCCCGGCGGCCTTCGCGCAGGCCTTCCCGAAGTCCGTGGCGTCCTGCAAGTACGCAGCCTCCTCGGCCGCGTCGTCCGGTGTCGCGTCCACCGACTCGGAAGCCTGGACCGCCTTGTCCCCGCGGCACCGCACCCCTTCGCTGGCAGCCACCCCGCGCGGGTCCCAGCTCACCAGGTCGTAGCGCCGGTGGAGCGGGTCGACGATGCTCTCGTACCACGGCATCGTGGAGACGCCCGAGCCGCCGGGACCGCCGAAGTTGAAGAGGAGCGAGCCGATGCGCTTGCTCTGGCCGCCGGTCGCCTTGGAGCGGATGAGGGCCAGGCCGATCGTCGCACCGCCCGGCTTCGCGTAGTCCAGCGGTGCCTTGAGCGTGGCGCACTGCCAGCCGTTCCCGGGCGCGGGGGAGTCCGAAGTGCCTTTGCATCGGCCCCAGTCGAGCCTCTGCGAGGTGAGCGAGGCGGGCAGCCCCGGCGACCCGCCGGAGGGCGGCGCGCTGGACGGCGCCTTGTCGCCGTTCTTCTCCTCGTTCTTGCCGCCGTCCGGCGAGCCCCCGCCGCAGCCGACCAGCAGCAACGCGGCGGCGGCCGCGGCCGTCCACCGTGCGAAACGTGTCATGAGTGCCCCCCTCGCCAGTGGTCCGCACGAGTTCGCGGATCACATGCAGGCCATAGTAGGCGCCGGCCGCCGACCACCGTCGAGGCCTGTGGATAACGCTCTGACCTGCTGCTTTCTAGGAACAGACGGTGCCGGTCGACGGCACGGTTCCCTCCAGCAGGTAGCCGTTCACCGCACCCTGCACGCACTTGTTCCTGCTGTCGTACGCCCCGTGCCCCTGGCCTTTGTACGTCAGCTCGACTCCGACGCCCTTGCCGAGCGCGTTCACCATCGCCCGGGCTCCCTCGTACGGCGTCGCGGGGTCGCCGGTGTTGCCGACCACGAGGATCGGCGCCGAGCCGGGGGCGCTGACATCCGGGTGCTCGGCGGCTCCCGGCACCGCCCAGTCGGTGCAACTGACCATGCCCCAGGCCAGATAGTCGCCGAACAGCGGTGAGGCGGCCCGGAAGCCGGGAACCTTCGACTTCACATAGTCCGCGGTGTAACGCGGCTTGTCGTCGGCGCAGTTGATGGAGATGTTCGCGGGGGTGATGTTGCTGTACTGGCCGTTCTCGCTGCGCCCGTTCATCGAGTCCGACAGCAGCATCAGCACCTTGCCGTCGCCGTCGTAGGCCTGTTGGAGTCCCTCCGTCAGGTACTCCCAGAAGTCCTTGGAGTACAGCGACTGCGCGATGCCGCTCGTCGCGGCGGTCTGGGTGAGCCGGCGGGGGAAGACACCGGGGATCGGGTTGCTGTCGAGGTCCTTCAGCAGTCGGGCGATGCGGTCCTTGACGTCCTGCGGGCTGTCGCCGATGGGACAGTCCTCGACCTTCGAGGTGCAGTCCTCGGCGAAGTTGTCCAGCGCGAGCTGGAAGCCCTTGGCCTGGCCGAGGGAGCTCTGTTCCGCGTTCTGGGTCGGGTCGACGACCCCGTCGAACACGGCTCGGCCCACGTTCTTGGGGAACAGATGGGCGTAGACGCCGCCCAGTTCGGTGCCGTACGAGATGCCGAAGTAGTGCAGCTTGTCGTCGCCGAGCACCTGCCGCATCAGATCCATGTCGCGAGCGGCGTCCGTCGTGCGCACATGGGGGAGGACCTTGCCGGAGTTGTTCTCGCAGGCCGCGTTGAACGTCCTGGTGTTCCGCAGGAGCGCCTGCTGCTCGGCGGCGTCGTCCGGCGTGGCGTCCTGCTGGAAGAACCTGTCGAGCTGCTGGTCGTTCTCGCACTTCACCCCCGCGCTGCGGCCGACTCCGCGCGGGTCGAAGCTCACCAGGTCGTACCGGGTGCGCAGGGCGTCGTAGTCCTGGCCGAAGGCGGGCAGCGTGGCGACGCCCGAGCCGCCGGGTCCGCCGAAGTTGAAGATGAGCGAGCCGATGCGCCTGCCGGGATCGCCGCTCGCCTTCGCCCGGATCAGCGCGATCCCGATCGTGTCGCCCTTGGGGTCGGACCAGTCGAGGGGCACCTTCAAGGTGGCGCACTGCCATTCCGCCCCACCCGGCAGAGGCGAGGGGGCGCTGCCGCCGCCCTGGGCCTCGGACGGCGCCGGGCACGCCTTCCAGTCCAGCTTCTGCGCCGTCAGATCCTTCTCCTTGGAGTCACCGCTGCAACCGGACACCCACGAGGCCAGCAGGACGGCGGTGACGAACACGGCGGCGCGCGGGGACGGGTTCGGCATGTTCCCCATCCTGCGGGCGGGCGGGGTGGGGCGCTCGGGGCGCGAGCCGTGTGGGTGAGGGCGCGACCGAGGGCCCGCGCCCATGGGCGCGGGCTGGGACGGGGCCGTCCGCCCGCCGCCGGTACGGACGGGGAGGGGCTGGCCGTCAACCCCTGTCACGGACAGGGCCGGGGGCCCGGTCCGCCGCTGGTACGGGCCGGTGCGGGCGCGTAGGGGCGGTCCTCGCGCGGGGTCTCGCGGGTCCCTAGAGCGCGCCCTTGCGTGTCAGGTGGTTGAAGAACAGCCATCCGGGCAGCACCGGGAGCCACAGTGTCAGCAGCCGGTACAGCAGCACCGCCGGCGCCGCGACCTCCTTGGGCAGGCCGACGGCGATCAGGCCGACGGTGAGGGTCGCCTCGACCGCGCCCACACCGCCCGGGGTCGGGGCTGCCGAGCCGAGTGCGTTGCCGGCGAGGAAGACGACGGCGACGCTGGCGAGGCTGAGCGAGGTCGTCTCCTCGTTGCCGAACGCCCGGATCGACGCGTCCAGGCACATCACGAAGCAGGCCGTCAGCAGCAGCATGCCGCCGATGCCGGTGACGAGCTTCTGCGGCCGCTGCAGCACGTCCAGCATGCGCGGCACGACGCCCGCGAACAGCGACCTCACGCGCGTGGAGACGAACTTGCGCAGCAGCGGCACCGACGTCACCACGAGGATGAACACCGCGACCGTCAGCAGGCCCGCGATGACCGTGCGGGACGGCGACAGGGACGGCGTCTTCTCCGTACCGGTCAGATAGCCGAAGGACAGCAACATCAGGATGTGGCAGCCGAGCCCGAACAGCTGCGACGCGCCGACACTGGCCACCGCGAGCCCCGGCCGTACCCCGGCACGCTGGAGGAAGCGCGTGTTGAGGGCGACGCCGCCGACCGCGGCGGGTGCCACGATCTTCACGAACGAGCCGGCGACCTGGGCCGCCGCCGTCCGCAGGAAGGGCACCCGCTCGGGTACGAAGCCGAGGAGGCTCATCGCCGCCGCGAAGTAGCTCAGGGCGGAGAACAGCGCGGCCGCCGCGACCCAGCCCCATTCGGCGTTGTCGAAGAGGGTCCCGAACTCGATGTGGGTGAGCTGGGTGAGCAGGAAGTACGCGCCGATCGCCCCGGCGATGAGACTGATCAGCGTGCGGGGCTTGACCCGTTCCAGCCGGGCCGGCTCCACGGGTGCCTGGGGTCTGATCAGCAGGACCTGGTGGCGGATCTGGGTGAGCAGATCCTCTTCGCGTGCCTCGTCCAGGGCCTCGTCGATGGCTCGCTTCTCGGCGCGCTGCTCCGCGCGTACGGCCTTCTTCCCGGCCTTCTCCGGCAGGGGCGGGGCCGCTTCCCCGCCTTCCTCGGCCGCTTCCGCGGCGCGGGCGAGTTTGGCCTGACGCGAGGCCTCCAGCACCGCCTCGCGTTCGCGCTGCGCGCGCTCCCGGGCGAGTCTGCGCAGCGTCGCGCGCGTGGAGCGCGTCAACGCGATCGGCTGGAGCATGGGCAGGCAGTTCGCGACGGCGTCAGGGCCGAGTACGCCCACCGCGGACGCCACCGCGCGCTCGGCGCCCACGCGCAGCCCGAGGGTGGTCACGAGCTGGGCGATGTCCATGCGCAGCACCAGATCGCCCGCCGCGATCTCGCCGCCGCGCAGATCCGTGAGGATCACCGTGCCGGAACGATCCACCAGAATCGCGTCGCCTGCGAGCCGGCGGTGCGCGATGCGCCGGGACTGGAGCGCCTGCACCTGGTGCCAGGTGTCGCGCAGCAGTTCGTCGGTGATCAGCTCGTCGGGCAGGGAGTCCAGGGTGTGCGCGCCGGTGTGCTCGTAGACGAGCATCACGGCGTCCGGGCCCAGCTCGGAGGTCGCGATCAGCTTGGGCGCGTTGGCGCCGGCCGCGATGGCCGCGTAGGCGAGGAGGGCTTCCTGCTCCAGGGCCTGGCGCAGTGACTGGAGGCTGCGGCGCGTGGTGATGCCGCGCAGCGTCAGCCGGCGCCAGACGCGGTAGAAGAAGCCCTGTGCCTGCTGCTCGCGGTCGACGACCGTGACGTCGAGCGGCGGGCCGTCCTCCAGGGTGACGAAGTAGCGCCGGCCGCGGTCTCCGCTCTCCGTGCTCTCCGGCATCTCCTCGCGGGCCGCGCTGACCGGGTGGAAGCCGACGTGCCGAAGGCCCGCCATCAGCGTCCGTCCGGTCGGACGCACGTTCGGCGAACCGACCGCGTACAGCGTCCCGTAGGCGACGGTCCAGCCGATCAGCACCGTCAGAATGATCGAGAACGGGGTCGTGTAGCCGGTGACCAGCATGGAGAAGGCGTCGAGGAGCAGCACGACCCACAGGACCCCGCGCCAGCGCGGTCTGCGGGACATGCCGACCGCCGTCATGTAGGCGATGACCGGTGCGAGATAGCCGTGCACCGGGTCGGTGAGGGCGTGGACGTCACCGGGCGAGGGCTGGGTGAGCGCCTCCTGGATGGAGCCGGGGGCGCCCTTGGCGACCCACAGGTCCGTGGCGAGTGTCACTCCGTGCGCGAGGACCGCGGCGAGGACGCCGTCGGCGATGCGCAGTCCGTCCCGTTTGATCAGCCGCTCGATGGCGAAGGCGACCGGTACCAGCAGGATCGCGATGCTGGACGCCAGTCCGGCGATCTTGATCAGCAGATCGGGTGCCTGCCCGGTGCCCTTGTTGATGTCCTGTTCGAGGCCCGAGGTGGTGCCGTGCGCGAACGCGGCGATGGCCAGCAGCACCACGATCGCGAGAACGCCGACCAGGAGCCGCATCAGGTCGGAGGGGCGGTGCACGCGCGCGGGAAGCAGCGGTTCGTCGCCCTCGACCTCGTCCGTGTGGACCTCGTCCGCGCAGAGGGTGCCGCGCTCGGCCTGCCGCTTCTCGTCCCCGGGGGTCAGGGACGGGTTCGCCCGGGTCTCAGGAGACGGGGTCTCCCGGGCCTCGGGAGAGGATTCCGCGGCCTCGCCGGAGTCCGTCCCGCCCGTCACGGAGGCGGACTCGTTCGTCTTGTCGTCCGAGTCCTTCTCGTCGACGCCGTCGGTGTCCGGGCGTGACGAGGCAGCGGAGGTGCCCTCCGCGTCTTCGGGGTGCACGCCCTGCTGCCTCATGGTCTCTTCTTGATCTCGTATCACCAGTCACCGCCCGCACGATGGTGGCATGCCCGACCGACACACGGGGGCATCAGGGTGCAAATGCGGGGCGCGCAATCTGCTACAAGCGTCACCCGGCGGGAAGGAATATGCACAGTCGCCGCGGGGTCGCGTTGTCGGTGGGGTGGGGCAGGATGGGGCGGATGAGCGAGGAGAGCCTTCCGGCGGACGCGCTGCCGGAGTACGCGGAGCGGGTCCTCGACGTCGCCGAGCAGATCCCGCCCGGCCGCGTCATGACGTACGGCGACATCGCCGAATGGCTGGAAGAGGGCGGGCCGCGCCAGGTGGGCCGGGTGCTGGCCCTGTACGGCGGAGCGGTTCCGTGGTGGCGCGTCATGCGTGCCGACGGTGTGCTGCTGCCCGGCCACGAACTGGACGCGCTGGCCCGCTACCGCGCCGAGGGGACGCCTCTGAAGGAGGCGAGCCGGGCCGCCGCGGGTCATCTGCCACGCGTCGACATGAGACGGGCCCGATGGGACGGCGGCGAACGCGCGGAAGGTCACACCTGACAGCTTCCGGCATTCACGGGGCCGAAGGGGACACTGAGGCCCGTACGAGGGAAACGAGGCACATCCGTGACATGCCGTACGTTCGTGCCCCATGGGACGCACGGGACGTGCGAGGCATGAGGGAAGAATCGGAAGCCCTCCTTCCGTGAACCGGACCGGCGTAGCGTCGTCGGCACGCGTCCCCCTCACCCCGCGGTCACCGCCCTGCACGCGGCCGTCCGCCCACCCGTACGACCACCAGGACCGGCGAACCACGTGAGCTCCACTTCCTCCACCAGGCGCCTGACGCACCCCTTCGTGCGCCAGGGGGCCCGCGGTGCGTACCGGCTGGTGCGTACCGCCCCGGCCCGGGTGGATCCCCCTCGTCTTGACGCAGGACAGCGCGCGGTGGTTGACCACGGGAGCGGGCCGCTGCTCGTCCTCGCGGGTCCCGGTACGGGCAAGACGACCACGCTCGTCGAATCCGTGGCCGCCCGGATCGAACGCGGCGGCGACCCGGAACGGATCCTGGTGCTCACGTTCAGCCGCAAGGCGGCCGTCGAGCTCCGCGACCGCATGGCGCTGCGCATAGGGGCCGCCCGTGCGCCCCGGGCCACCACGTTCCACTCCTTCTGCTACGCCCTGATCCGGGCCCACCAGGACAGCGACCTGTTCGTGGAGCCCCTGCGGCTGCTGTCCGGCCCCGAGCAGGACGTGGCCGTGCGTGAGCTGCTCGCGGGCCAGCCCGATCTGGAGCGGCTGGGTCTCGCCCATGTGCGCTGGCCGGACGAACTGCGCGCCTGCCTGACCACGCGCGGCTTCGCGGACGAGGTCCGCGCGGTTCTCGCCCGCAGCCGGGAGCTCGGGCTCGGCCCCGACGCCCTGGAGGCCTTCGCGCGGCGCATCGGCCGCCCGGACTGGGGCGCGGCGGCCGCCTTCCTCGCCGAGTACCTCGACGTCCTCGACATGCAAGGAGTCCTCGACTACGCGGAACTGGTCCACCGCGCGGTGCTCCTCGTCCGCCGCCCCGAGGTCGCCGAGCGGCTCGCGGCGCAGTACGACGCCGTCTACGTGGACGAGTACCAGGACACCGACCCCGCGCAGGTGCGGCTGCTGCGCGGCCTCGCCGGCGGCGGGCGCACCCTCGTCGCCTTCGGCGACCCCGACCAGTCGATCTACGCCTTCCGCGGTGCCGACGTGAACGGCATCCTGGAGTTCCCCGACGCCTTCCCGCGCGTGGACGGCCGCCCGGCCCCGGTCGAGGTTCTCGGCACGTCCCGCCGCTCGGGCGCCGATCTGCTGGAGGCCACCCGCCGGCTCACCCTGCGCATGCCGCTGACCCGGCTGCCGGCGCAGAAGGTGCGCGCCCACCGCGAGCTGTCCCCGGTACGGGACGGGGGGCACGTCGAGGTCTACACGTACCCGACGTCCGGGACGGAGCTCGACAACATCGCGGACATCCTGCGACGCGCCCACCTGGAGGACGGTGTTCCCTGGGGAGAGATGGCCGTCCTCGTGCGCGCCGGTTCCCGCACGATCCCCACGATCCGGCGGGCGCTCACCTCGGCCGGCGTGCCCCTCGACATCGACGGCGACGATCTGCCCCTGCGGCACGAACCCGCGATCGCGCCGCTGCTGACGGCCCTGCGGGCGGTGGCCCGTGCGGAGTCGGAGACCGGTACGGAAGGGCCGTCCGATGCGGAAGGGCCGTCCGATGCGGAAGGGCCGTCCGATACGGAAGAGTCGTCCGATGCGGTTGGGATGTCCGGCGCCGATGGGGTGTCCGATCCGGGCGGGATGTCCGGTGCCGCCGAAGATCCACGGGAGGGGACGGCCGGCGTCCGCGCCGCGTCCTGGCTCGACACCGAGACCGCGCTCACCCTCCTGGCCTCGCCTCTCGCGAGCATGGACGCCGCCGACCTGCGGCGCCTGGGGCGTGCCCTGCGGGAGGAGGAGCGGGCCGGCGGAAACCTCGTACCGCCGCCGTCCGACGTCCTGCTAGCCCGCGCGCTGGCCGAGCCGGAGCGGCTCGTCGCGCACGATCCCGCGTACGCCCGGGGTGCCCAGCGCCTCGGCGCGCTGCTGCGCAAGGCGCGTGAGCGTCTCGCGGGCGGCGGCACGGCCGAGGAGGCCCTGTGGGACCTGTGGGACGGCACACCCTGGCCGCAGCGCCTGGAGCGGGCCGCCCGGCGCGGCGGCGCGGCCGGCCGCAACGCCGACCGGGACCTCGACGCCGTGTGCGCGCTGTTCGCGACCGCCGGACGCGCGGAGGAGCGCACCGGAGGCCGTGGCGCCCTGAACTTCCTGGAGGAGATCGACGCCGAGGACATCGCGGCCGACACGCTCACCCGCAGGGCTTTCCGCCCCGAAGCCGTACGCCTGATGACCGCCCACCGCTCCAAGGGGCTGGAGTGGCGCCTCGTCGTCGTCGCGGGCGTCCAGGAGGGTCTGTGGCCGGATCTGCGCCGCCGCGGCTCCCTGCTGGAGGCCGACCGCATCGGGCGGGACGGACTCGCCGAACCCCTCACCCCCGGGGCACTCCTGTCCGAAGAGCGCCGGCTCTTCTACGTCGCCGCCACCCGCGCGCGTGAACGGCTCGTCGTGACGGCGGTGAAGGCACCGGCCGACGACGGCGACCAGCCCTCCCGTTTCCTCACCGAGCTCGGCGTCGAACCCAAGGACGTGACCGGCCGCCCGCGCCGCCCGCTGGCCGTCGCCCCGCTGGTCGCCGAGCTGCGCGCCACCACGGTCGACCCGCGTGTCTCGGAGAGCCTCAGGCAGGCCGCCGCCCGCCGCCTCGCGCGGCTCGCCGCGCTCGCCGACGAGGACGGCCGCCCGCTGGTCCCCTCCGCGCACCCCTACCGCTGGTGGGGCATGTACGAGCCGACGGAGAGCAAGATCCCGCTGCGCGACCGCGACCAGCCCGTCGTGCTCTCCGGCAGCGCCCTCGACCAGCTCGCCAACACCTGCGCCCTGCAGTGGTTCCTCGGGCGGGAGGTGAAGGCCGACGCGCCCGCGACAGCCGCCCAGGGCTTCGGCAACGTGGTGCACGTCCTCGCCGACGAGGTCGCGTCCGGGCGTACCCCCGCGGACCTCGACGTCCTTATGGAGCGCCTCGACTCCGTGTGGAACGCGCTCGCCTTCGACGCGCCCTGGAAGTCCGCGCAGGAGAAGGAGCACGCGCGCGTGGCGCTCGAACGCTTCCTGAAGTGGCACGTCATGGACCGCACCGGCCGTACGCCGGTGGCCAGTGAGCACGACTTCGACGTGACGCTCGAAGCGGGCTCCTACGAAGTGCGCATCCGCGGCTCCATGGACCGTGTCGAGGCCGACACCGAGGGCCGCGCCTACGTGGTCGACTTCAAGACCGGCAAGCAGGCGCCGAGCGCCGCCGAGGTGACCCACCACCCGCAGCTCGCCGTCTACCAGCTCGCCGTCGGTGAAGGCGCGGTCGACGACGTCTTCGACGGCGTACGTCCCGAAGCGGGCGGCGCCGAACTCGTCCAGCTCCGCCAGGGCGCTGCCAAGAAGAACGGCGGCGAGACCCTTCCCAAGGTGCAGGCGCAGGAGCCGCTGGAGGGCGAGTGGGTCGGCGACCTGCTGGCGAACGCCGCCGGCAAGGTCCTCGACGAGCGGTTCTCACCGACGACGGGTCAGCACTGTACGCACTGCTCCTTCCGGGCGTCCTGCAGTGCCCGGCCGGAGGGCCGCCAGGTGGTCGACTGAGCTGCTCCGGGGACATGACGTCAGCGAGTGACGCATAGCACCACATGTGCTGACCTGCTGTTCTTTCACCCCGGGCGCCGATCTGCGCCGATCTGGCCACCGCTGTCAGCGGACGCCGCTAGCCTCTGCGACATGCCCGCCCGTATCACCGACCCCGAACAGCTCAAAGAGCTCCTCGGCATCCCGTTCACCCCGGAACAGACGGAGTGCATCACAGCGGAGCCCGCCCCGCAGGTGATCGTGGCCGGAGCGGGTTCGGGCAAGACCACGGTGATGGCGGCCCGCGTGGTGTGGCTGGTCGGCACCGGGCAGGTGGCCCCCGAGCAGGTCCTCGGTCTGACGTTCACCAACAAGGCGGCGGGCGAACTCGCCGAACGGGTCCGCAAGGCGCTCGTCAAGGCGGGAGTCACCGACCCGGACGTCATCGACCCGGACAACCCGCCGGGCGAGCCGGTCATCTCCACGTACCACGCCTTCGCGGGCCGGCTGCTGACCGACCACGGCCTGCGCATCGGTCTCGAACCGACGTCCCGGCTCCTCGCCGACGCCACCCGCTACCAGCTCGCCGCGCGCGTGCTGCGCGAGGCACCGGGCCCGTACCCGGCACTGACCCGCTCCTTCCCCGACCTGGTCGGGGACCTCCTGACCCTCGACTCCGAGCTCTCCGAACACCTCGTGACGGCCGGGGACCTGCGTGCCCACGACGCCGAGCTGCTGCGCACCCTGGAGAGCGCGCGACTCACCAACGCGGATCTGCGCAAGGTCCCCGAGGCCGCCGCGGCCCGGCGCGAACTCGCCGAGCTGGTGGGCCGCTACCGCGCGGCGAAACGCGAGCGCGACCTCCTCGACTTCGGCGACCAGATCGCCCTCTCGGCCACCCTCGCCAGTACCCGTCCCGAGGTCGGGGAGATCCTGCGCGACGAGTTCCGGGTGGTCCTGCTGGACGAGTACCAGGACACGTCGGTGGCCCAGCGCATCCTGCTCGCCGGGCTGTTCGGTGGCGGCACAGGGCACCCCGTCACGGCGGTCGGTGACCCCTGCCAGGCGATCTACGGCTGGCGCGGCGCCTCCGTCGCCAACCTCGACGACTTCCCCGAGCACTTCGCGCGCCCCGACGGCCGCCCCGCCACCCGCCAGTCGCTCAGCGAGAACCGCCGCAGCGGCGGCCGCCTGCTCGACCTCGCCAACGGCCTCGCGGAGCCGCTGCGCGCCATGCACGCGGGCGTGGAGGCCCTGCGGCCCGCCCCCGGGGCCGAGCGGGACGGCCTGGTGCGCTGCGCGCTGCTGCGCACCCACGCCGAGGAGATCGGCTGGCTCGCCGACTCGATCGCCCATCTCGTCCGCACCGGAAAGGCACCCGCCGAGATCGCCGTCCTGTGCCGCACCGCCACCGACTTCGCCGAGATCCAGGGCGCGCTCGTCGCCCGTGACATCCCCGTCGAGGTGGTGGGCCTCTCCGGCCTGTTGCACCTGCCCGAGGTGGCCGACCTGGTGGCCGTCTGCGAAGTCCTCCAGGACCCGGGGGCGAACGCCTCCCTCGTCCGGCTGCTCACCGGTCCGCGCTGGCGGATCGGCCCGCGCGACCTCGCCCTCCTCGGGCGCCGCGCCCGGCTGCTCGTGTCCCACGCGCGCGGGGGGGCCGACGACGACGATCCGGACCGCAGGCTCGCAGCGGCCGTCGAGGGGGTCGACCCGGCCGAGGTGATATCGCTCGCCGACGCCCTCGACACGTTCCTGGAGACGCCCTTCGAGGCCGCGGGGGACGACGACGGGCTGCCCTTCTCGCCGGACGCGCGCGTGCGCTTCGCGCGGCTCGCCGCCGAACTGCGCGACCTGCGCCGCTCGCTGGCCGACCCGCTCATGGACGTCCTGCACCGGGTCCTCGCCGTCACCGGCCTCGAGGTCGAGCTCTCCGCGTCCCCGCACGCCCTGGCCGCCCGCCGCCGCGAGACCCTGTCCAACTTCCTGGACGTCGCCGCGTCCTTCGCCTCCGGCGACGGCGAGGCGAGCCTGCTGGCCTTCCTCGGGTTCCTGCGCACCGCCGCGCAGTACGAGAAGGGGCTGGACAACGCCCTGCCCGGCGGCGAGAACACGGTCAAGGTGCTCACCGCGCACAAGTCCAAGGGCCTGGAATGGGACGTGGTGGCCGTCCCCGGCCTCGTCGACGGCACCTTCCCCAGCGGCCAGGGCCGCGAGAAATGGACCGCCCAGGGCAAGGTCCTGCCGCACCGGCTGCGCGGTGACGCCGACACCCTGCCCGACGTCGACACCTGGGACGCCAAAAGCATCAAGGCCTTCCACGAGGCCATGAAGGCGCACCAGCACACCGAGGAACTGCGCCTCGGCTACGTGACGTTCACCCGCCCCCGTTCGCTCCTGCTCGGCTCCGGCCACTGGTGGGGGCCCTCCCAGAAGCGGACGCGCGGCCCCTCGGACTTCCTGCACGCCCTCCACGACCACTGCGTGGCCGGACACGGCGAGATCGAGGTCTGGGCGGACGAACCGGCCGAGGACGAGGAGAACCCGGCCCTGCGCGCGGCGGCCGCCGACCACGCCTGGCCGCTCCCGCTCGACGACGAGGCCCTCGCCCGCCGCCGCGCGGCGGCGGAGACCGTACTCGCCCACCTGGAGCGGGTCGCCTCCCACGACGAGGCCCACCCGGGCGCCGACGCGGGCAGGGGCAAGCGGCACCCGTACCCGGCCGCCCACGACCCCGGCTCGCACGACGATCCGGAATGGCCGCCCCCGCCCGAGGACGACACCCCGCCCTACGACGAGTACGACGACTACGAAGAGGACGGCCTCCCCGAGGACGAGTTCCCCGGAGGGAGCCTTCCCGGAGAGCACTCCCCGCGGGGCGGCGTCCCGGATAGCGCCCTTCCCGAAGGCACCCTTCCCGAAGACGACGACTCGGACTGGGACTCCTGGGCGACGGAGCGGCCGGGAGAGCGCCCGGCCGGCCGCGGGAGCGAACGTCCCACGGTGCCGCACCAGGCCCAGGGCCCCGCCACCCGCCGGCACCCCCGGGAGACCGGGAGTGAGCGCTTCACGCCCGAGGAGGCGCGCACCCTCGCGTCCTGGGACCGCGACCTGGACGCGCTCACCGGAGAGCTCATGCGCGCCCGCGCGAGCGTCACCCACGTCCCCCTGCCCGCCTCGCTCACCGCCTCCCAGCTGGTGCGTCTGGCCGCCGACCCGGACGGCTTCGCGCAGGAACTAGCCCGCCCCATGCCGCGCCCCCCGCAGCGCGCCGCACGCCGGGGCACGCGCTTCCACGCCTGGGTGGAGTCCCGCTTCGAAGAACTGCGGCTGCCGATGCTGGACCCCGAGGACCTGCCCGGCGGCGAGGCGGAGATCGCCGACGAGCACGACCTGGAGACCCTGAAGGACGCCTTCGAACGCAGTCCCTACGCGCACCGCACCCCGTACCGCGTCGAGGCGCCCTTCCAGCTCGCGATCGCCGGCCGGGTCGTCCGCGGCCGGATCGACGCCGTCTACAGGAACGGCGAAGGCGAGGAGACGACGTACGAGATCGTCGACTGGAAGACCGGCCACGGCCGCACGGCCGACCCGCTCCAGCTCGCGCTGTACCGCCTGGGCTGGGCCGAGCGGCAGGGAGTGCCCCTGGAATCCGTCACGGCCGCGTTCCTGTACGTCCGCGACGGCGAGGTCGTACGACCGGACGGCCTCCCGGACCGCGCGGCGCTGGAACGGCTGCTCACCGAGGACCCGACGGGTGTCCAGGACGAGGTTCCGGCAGAACCGCCGGACGAACACGCCTCCGTGGGCGGATAGGCTCAGGAACATGAGCAAGCCCGTTGACAACGCCGTCAGCACCGTCCGTACGTACATCGAGACCCACCGCGCCGCCTTCCTCGACGACCTCGGTCGGTGGCTGCGCATCCCCTCGGTCTCGGCTCAGCCCGAGCACGCCGCGGACGTGGCACGCAGCGCCGACTGGCTCGCCGCCAAACTCCGGGAGACCGGCTTCCCGACCTGTGAGGTCTGGCCGACGGCGGGCGCGCCCGCCGTCTTCGCCGAGTGGCCCTCCGCGGACCCCGACGCACCCACGGTCCTCGTCTACGGACACCACGACGTTCAGCCCGCCGCCCGCGAGGACGGCTGGGACACCGACCCCTTCGAGCCGGTGATCCGGGGCAACCGCCTCCACGCGCGCGGGGCCGCGGACGACAAGGGCCAGGTGTTCTTCCACACACTCGGCGTCCGGGCCCACCTCGCCGCCACGGGGCGCACCACCCCGGCCGTGCACCTCAAGCTGCTGATCGAGGGCGAGGAGGAGTCCGGCTCCCCGCACTTCCGCGAGCTCGTCGAGAAGCACGCGCGGCGGCTCGCCGCCGACGCCGTGATCGTCTCCGACACCGGCATGTGGTCCGAGGACACCCCCACCGTCTGTACGGGCATGCGGGGCCTCGCCGAGTGCGAGATCGTCCTGCACGGACCCGAGCAGGACATCCACTCCGGATCCTTCGGCGGCGCCGTGCCCAACCCCGCCACCGCGGTCGCCCGCCTGGTCGCGGCCCTGCACGACGAGCACGCGCGCGTGGCCGTACCCGGCTTCTACGACGGGCTCACCGAACTCACCGACCGCGAGCGCGAACTCTTCGCCGAACTGCCCTTCGACGAGGAGCGATGGCTGCGCACGGCCAGGTCGACGGCCACCCACGGAGAGGCCGGTCACACCACCCTGGAGCGCGTCTGGGCCCGCCCGACCGCCGAGGTCAACGGCATCGGCGGCGGCTACCAGGGCGCGGGCAGCAAGACGATCATCCCGTCCTCGGCCCTGGTCAAGCTCTCCTTCCGGCTCGTCGCCGGGCAGGACCCGGACCACATCGAGAAGGCCGTACGCGCCTGGGCGGCCGAGCAGGTGCCCGACGGCATCCGGCACGAGATCACCTTCAGCCCGTCCACCCGCCCGTGCCTGACCCCGCTCGACCACCCCGCCCTGCAGTCCGTCGTACGCGCCATGGGCCGGGCCTTCGAGCAGCCGGTCCGCTACACCCGCGAGGGCGGATCGGGACCGGCGGCCGACCTCCAGGAAGTTTTCGGCGCCCCGGTGCTCTTCCTGGGCATCTCCGTTCCCTCCGACGGCTGGCACGCCCCCAACGAGAAGGTCGAACTCGACCTCCTCATGAAGGGCGTGGAGACGGCCGCCTACCTGTGGGGCGACCTCGCCGAGAACTGGCGCGAGACACACTGAACAAGCCGAACCGCAGCCCCAAGAGCGCACCGCACGCGCGTCCTGCTGAACCGCCCGCCGAAACAACCGTTCCACCGGGGGAGTTGGAAGCATCCGTGACCACCTGGACCGACCACAGTGCCGACCGTCCCATCTCGCTCACCGCTCCGAGCGGCATTGACCGGGCCGCCCACCACCGGCTCGACGAGGCCTGGCTCGCGGCGGCCTGGAGCCACCCCACGACCCGCGCCTTCGTGGTCTCCGGCGGTCAGGTGCTCATCGACGAGATGGCCGACGGCACCACCGAACTGCTGATGACGCCCTCCTTCGAGGCCCCGCTCACCGAGGCCCACCGCTATTTCCTGGGCACGGACGACGACGGGGTGAGCTACTTCGCGCTCCAGAAGGACGCGCTTCCCGGCCGTATCGACCAGTCCGCCCGCCCGGCGGGCCTGCGCGAGGCCGGTCTCCTGCTGTCCCCGCGCGACGCAGGTCTGATGGCCCACGCGGTCGCGCTGGAGAACTGGCAGCGACTGCACCGCTTCTGCTCCCGCTGCGGCGAGCGCACCGTCATCGCGGCCGCCGGTCACATCCGCCGCTGCCCGGCGTGCGGCGCCGAGCACTACCCGCGCACCGACCCGGCCGTGATCATGGCCGTCACGGACGACGAGGACCGCATCCTGCTGGGCCGGCAGGTGCACTGGCCCGAAGGCCGCTTCTCCACCCTCGCGGGCTTCGTCGAGCCCGGAGAGTCGATCGAGCAGTCGGTGCGCCGTGAGGTCTTCGAGGAGGTCGGGGTCACGGTCGGCGAGGTCGACTATGTCGCCAGCCAGCCCTGGCCGTTCCCCTCCAGCCTCATGCTGGGCTTCCGGGCCCGCGCCACCTCGTCGGAGATCGACGTCGACGGCGAGGAGATCGAGGAAGCCCGCTGGTTCTCCCGGGACGACCTGCGGTCCGCCTTCGAGTCCGGGGAGGTGCTGCCTCCCTACGGAATCTCGATCGCGGCCCGCCTGATCGAGCTCTGGTACGGCAAGCCCCTGCCGACCCGCAACGCCCCCTGAGCGGGCCCCGGACATGACGCTGCCCCTCCGGCGAGCTCGCCGGAGGGGCATTGCCGTGCGCGCGTGAGCTCAGGCGGTGAGGGCCTGCTTCACCTGGGCGAGACTCGGGTTCGTCATGACGACCTCGGCGCCGCCGGCGGCGACCACCAGGACCGTCGGAACGGTCTGGTTGCCGCCGTTCGCCTTCTCGACGAACGCCGCGGACTGCGGGTCCTGCTCGATGTTGATCTCGTTGTACGCGATGCCCTCACGGTCCATCTGGCTCTTGAGCCGACGGCAGTAGCCGCACCACGTGGTGCTGTACATCGTCACAGTGCCCTGCATGTCTCATGCGCTCCTTCACGGCTTGGGGTGCGTGGTCGCTGCAAGTGGAACGCAGGTCATCCTGTCACCATTCCCGTGGGGGGTATCGGGGACGTCCGCCGGGACGTGACGCTCGCCGCACCCGTGTCCCACCGCAGGCGAGACGGCCGCGGCGAAGCAGGAGCATGGCACCGGGGCATGGCCGAAAGGCGACTCCGGCACACGCGGCGCACGTGACGCTCGCCGCATTCGTACGACCGCAGCCGTCTCCCTGTGGACAACCGGCTCACCCGCCTCCGCCGACCTGGCAGCATGGCTGTGTGACAGCAGCAACGCACTCCACCCTCTTCCCGCAGGTTCCGGACACGGCCGACGCGGTGCTCGACGGGCTCGACCCCGAGCAGCGCGCGGTCGCGACCGCCCTGCACGGTCCGGTGTGCGTGCTGGCGGGAGCCGGCACGGGCAAGACGCGGGCGATCACCCACCGCATCGCCTACGGGGTGCGCGCAGGGATCCTCCAGCCCTCCAGCGTGCTCGCGGTCACCTTCACCAACCGGGCCGCGGGAGAGATGCGCGGACGGCTGCGCCAGCTCGGCGCCGGAGGAGTCCAGGCCCGCACCTTCCACTCGGCCGCGCTGCGCCAGCTCCAGTACTTCTGGCCGAAAGCCGTCGGTGGCGGACTGCCCCGGCTCGTGGACCGCAAGATCCAGCTCGTCGCGGACGCGGCGGCCGCCTGCCGCATCCGCCTCGACCGGGGAGAGCTGCGGGACGTCACGGGCGAGATCGAGTGGTGCAAGGTCACCCAGACCATCCCCGCCGACTACGCCGCGGCCGCTGCCCGCGCCGGACGCGAAGCCCCCCGGGACCCGGCCGAGACCGCCAAGATCTACTCGGCGTACGAGGACCTCAAGCGTGACCGCGCGGTCATCGACTTCGAGGACGTCCTGCTGCTCACGGTCGCCATCCTCCAGGACCGGCACGACATCGCCGAGCAGGTCCGCTCCCAGTACCAGCACTTCGTGGTCGACGAGTACCAGGACGTCAGCCCGCTCCAACAGCGCCTCCTGGAGCTGTGGCTCGGCGAGCGGGACAGCCTCTGCGTGGTGGGCGACGCCAGCCAGACGATCTACTCGTTCACCGGTGCAACCCCCGACCACCTTCTCGACTTCCGTACCCGCCATCCCGGAGCCACCGTCGTCAAGCTCGTCCGCGACTACCGCTCCTCGCCCCAGGTCGTCCACCTGGCCAACGGACTGCTGTCCCAGGCCCGCGGCCGGGCCGCCGAGCACCGTCTCGAACTGATCTCCCAGCGGCCCCCGGGCGCCGAGCCCGTCTACGCCGAGTACACGGACGAGCCCACCGAGGCCGAGGGCGCCGCACGCCGCATCCGCGATCTCATCGCCTCGGGCGTCCCCGTCGGCGAGATCGCGATCCTGTTCCGCACGAACTCCCAGTCCGAGACCTACGAACAGGCGCTCGCCGACGCGGGTGTGTCCTACCAGTTGCGCGGCGCCGAGCGGTTCTTCGACCGCCCCGAGGTGCGCAAGGCGGGTGCGGCCCTGCGCGCCGCGGCCCGTTTCGGCGGCAACGACTCGCTCCTCGACGACGCCGTCGACCTGCCGTCGCAGGTCCGTGCCGTGCTCTCGGGAGAGGGCTGGACCGGTAAGCCCCCGGCGGGCTCCGGCGCGGTCAGAGAGCGCTGGGAGTCGCTGGCCGCCCTGGTGAACCTCGCGCAGGACTTCGCGATCGCCAAGCCCGGCGCGACGCTCGGCGACCTGGTGGCCGAACTCGACGAACGCGCGAGTGCCCAGCACGCCCCGACCGTGCAGGGTGTCACCCTCGCCTCCCTGCACTCCTCCAAGGGACTGGAGTGGGACGTCGTCTTCCTGGTGGGGGTCGCCGAGGGCATGATGCCGATCACCTACGCAAAGACCGAAGAACAGATCGAGGAGGAGCGCCGCCTGCTCTACGTCGGTGTCACCCGCGCCAGAGAGCACCTCTTCGTCTCCTGGGCGCTCGCCCGCTCGCCCGGAGGCCGCGCGGGCCGGCGCCCCAGCCGGTTCCTCGACGGTCTGCGTCCCGGCTCCGTCGCCATGGCGGGCGGTCGCGCCGGCGCCGTCGGCGGCGGTATCGAGCGCGGCGCCGCGAGAACAGGCCTCGTCGCAGAACGGCGTACGAGCCGCAGCCCCGCGCGCTGCCGGGTGTGCGGCCGCACGCTCACCGACGCAGGCGAGATGAAGCTGATGCGCTGCGACGGCTGCCCCTCCGACATGGACGAGGGTCTCTACGAGCGGCTGCGCGAGTGGCGCGCGGTGCAGGCGGAGCGCAGCGGGCAGCCCGCGTTCTGCGTCTTCACCGACAGGACACTGATGGCGATCGCGGAGACCGCGCCGGACGACGAGGGCGAGCTCGCTCGCATCCCCGGCGTCGGTGTCCGCAAACTGAACCGTTTTGGAGCCGACGTTCTGGCCATCTGTGCAGGTCGGGAGGTCGCGGAACACGGTGAGGGCAACTGATTCAAACTCGTCGGGAAAATAGTTTGCGCATGCCCCGGCAATCCCCATAGGTTCTTAACCACGGCAGCAGCGGCCTTCTCGAAGGCCCTGGTTCCGTGCTGTACTTAATATCCGTCGGATCGGTTCGCCCCGGTCCCCCAAGACGCCGAGAGGAGGCGATTCCAGTGATCAGCATCGACACCAGCTTCATCAACACCGTGAAAATGACCGATCCCTCGGTCGTCGTCTCCATGTGCCCGCTCGGCGTCTCGAACCTGGGTACCGGTCTGTCCGGCATTCCTGCCGTCCGGCCGGCGTCCTCCCTGTCTCTCACGGGTCTTCCCGTCCGTGAGCGCAATGAGCGACCGATTCAGGCACTGGAAGCGGCAGTAGTGGCAGAAGCACATGCCTATGCCTTTGCGGCAGCCGGTGCCGGATCCCTGAAGCAGACGCAGCAGCACCACACGATGTGGGCCTTCCGTGGGCCTGAACCCTGGAGTGATCCAGCCTGATCCACCATCAGGCCGGCGCCTTCAGGGCCGCGGAACCCCACCCGGGATCCGCGGCCCTTCTGTTTGTCCCCGACCGGGGACGGCAGAGCGAAGGGGCCTCGGGACAAGAAAAGAACCCGGTACCAGCCGCCAACCGGCCGACCCCGGCCGGCACGACCAGACGAGGAAGACGAACCGTGCAACTCGAAGCGCACGCCCCGTCCGTACCGCCTTCCGAAACGATCCCCCCGCCCGGCCTCACGGAGGACTCCACCTTGATCCCCCTCACCGCGCTCACCGCGCTCGACGACGCCATCGAGAACCTCGGCGTGCCCGTCCCCTGCCGTTCCTACGACCCGGAGGTCTTCTTCGCCGAGTCGCCGGCCGATGTCGAGTACGCCAAGTCCCTCTGCCGCACCTGCCCGCTGATGGAGGCCTGCCTCGCCGGCGCCAAGGAGCGGCGTGAGCCCTGGGGCGTCTGGGGTGGCGAGCTCTTCGTCCAGGGTGTTGTCGTGGCCCGCAAGCGGCCGCGTGGCCGCCCGCGCAAGAACCCGGTCGCGGTATGAACATCCGAGGAACGATCGACCGCCCCCTGACGCACGACCCCAAGAAGCAGGCCCCGATGAAGCCGTTCACGAGCGAGCCCGCAGGCTCCGCGACCCCAGACTTCGCCAGCACCGGCGCGAACGACTCGCGCCAGAACAGGACCCGAGAGATGCAACTCATCCCAGAAGCCTTGGCTCGTGCGCATATGCACGAGCGACTGCACCAGGCCGAGCAGGAACGCCGGGCCATGCGCCTCGTGACCGCTCGCCGCATGCAGCGCAGGGCCGAGCGCGCTTCGATGCGAGCCCGGCGCGCGCTGGCCATGGCGGTCATGCAGTAATCGACGCACGCCGTCGTAGCAGCCGTTGCAGTCGCAGCACACACAGGCAGGAAAGCCCGCGGGGGCCGGTCCGAACGGACCGGCCCCCGCGGTGCGTTGCACCGCGCGAACCGCCCGCCGCGGCGATATCGTCGCCCGAGTGACGAGTCTTCCCGAAGACAGTGACAGCACCGGCCCCGCATCGAAGCCCGACGCCGACGAAGCCGAGAAGATCGTGTGCGCCCACTGCGGCACCACGGCCACCGGCCCCCGGCCGACGTGGACCTGTTCCGTCGAGAACGGCACCCGCCACTACTTCTGCGACGACTGCGCCCGCAGCAACCTCAGAGCGATCGAGGGCCGTCTCGACTCGGCCTGGTGGTAGCCGGACCCGACGACCCTCCCACCCCGCCGGCCGGGCCCGACGGCCGCTCCTTCCGCCCCGGCCGGTCCGCGGCGGGACGCGGACTCACGCCTCGGCGGCCGCCACTTCCTCGCCCAGCACCTCGACCTCCAGCACCTCGGCTCCCAGGTCCTGGGCCTCCAGGTCCTCCTCCGGCACGAACCCCGGCAGCCACTCCTCCAGTTCGTCGCGCAGCCTGACCGTCGCGCCGAGCTGGCACAGGACACCTATGGTGCTGAGGGTCACCCGGTGTATGAGGAGATACGCGGGCGGCAGGTTCAACTGCCTGCCCAACTGATGGGCGGGGGAGCGCGGGTCGGCGATGCGGGCGGCCTGGTTGCGCATCCAGCCTCGGGTGAAGGTGAACTCCTCCACCTCGGCCGGTTCGATGATCGGCAGCAGATAGTCCAGGACCGCGTCGGGTGCGAGGTCTATCGACTCCTTGACGAAGCCTTCCTCACAGAGCAGTTCGTAGACCGACTCGGCGTCGCCGTCCAAGGTCATCCGGAGGGAATCGCCGATCGGCTGGGGCAGGCCGCCGGGAAGCCGGTCCACCGTGCCGAAGTCCAGGACACCCAGTCGCCAGCCGCCCTCCCCGTCCGGCAGGAGACGGAAGTTGCCCGGGTGCGGATCGGCGTGCAGCAGGCCGGTGCGCGCCGGGCCCGAGAAGAGGAACCGGGCCAGCAACTGGCCGGCGCGGTCCCGCTGTTCCGGCGTGCCGTCGGTGATCACCTCCGACAGCGGCACACCGTCGATCCACTCCGTCACCAGGACCTGCTCGCACTGGTGGACCACCGCGGGCACCAGCACGTCCGGGTCGTCCGCGAACTCCTCGGCGTGCGCTGCCTGGGCCTGCGCCTCCAGGCCGTAGTCGAGTTCCTCGGAGACCCGGTCGCGCAGCTCCGTGATGAGCGGCTTGATGTCCATTCCGGGGATCAGGGGCCCCAGGAGCCGGGCGAATCGGCTGAGTTGGGTCAGGTCGGACAGAAGGGCCTCGCCCGCCCCCGGATACTGCACCTTGACGGCGACCTCACGTCCGTCGTGCCACACCGCCCGGTGCACCTGGCCGATCGAGGCGGCCGCCGACGGCTTGTCCTCGAACTCCACGAACAGCTCGGCCCAGTCCGCGCCGAGCCGCTCCTCCAGAACGGAGTGGACCGTGCGCGTCGGCATGGGAGGTGCCGCGTCCTGGAGTTTCGTCAGCGCCGCACGGTAAGGGCCCGCGATCTCCTCCGGCAGCGCCGACTCGAACACGGACATTGCCTGCCCGAACTTCATCGCACCGCCCTTCAGCTCTCCGAGGACCTTGAAGAGCTGTTCGGCCGTGCGCTGCTGGAGTTCGCGGCCCACGATCTCCGCCGACTTCCCGCCGATCCGCTTCCCGAGTCCCCAGGTCGCCCGCCCGGCGAAGCCGAGTGGCAGCGCGGCCAGTTTGGCAGTCCGGGTGACTGCCTTCCGGGGAAGATCAGACATGCGCCCTCCAGGTCCCAGCAAGCTGTGCCGCGTGCGGCTGTCGCCCTGACATTGTTGCGTGTGCTTCGCCGTCCTCGGGGGTTCGCTCACCATTTGTTTTCGCAGCGGTGCCGCAGGAGCAGGCGGGGTGCGCCCGGACCTGTGTCGACCGCCACTCGCATCCGGGCAGTGACGCCTCCCAGCGGGCCCCCGTGCAGGCGGGCGGATCCCCGTCCAGGAAGGTGAGCGCGTGGCTCGCGGAGAGTCCGGCGACCACCGCGGACAGGGCGAGATCGCACGCCGCCACCCGGCGCTGCCGCCCGGAGCGCCACTGCGCGACCAGCCGCGGCCAGGTCGGATCCATGTCGGCGCGCCGCTGGTCCAGGCAGCCCGCGCAGCCCGTGTCGCCCGGCAGGACCAGGGGACCCACGACTCCGGTCGCTTCGGCGACCCCCGCGTAGAGGTGGGGCGTTCCCGAGGCGATCAGGCCCTCGGCCGCGGCGGGGTCCGGCGCGTGGACGGCGAGGCCGTCCCGGGGAGCGAGGATCACGAGGGACAGTCCGCGCGTCTCCTCCCCCTTGTCGTCCCTGGCGGACGCGCGGGGAGGACGGTCAGGGGCGGCGCGGCGCACCGCCCGCCGGGCGGCTTCCTCCCGGCGTTCGCCGATGGACTCGACAGGAAGGCCGCCGGGCGCCACGTCCCACGGTTCGACACGGCCGAGGTCACGCACCTCGACCTCGCCCACACCGGCACCCGCGAGCAGCGCGGCCAGCAGGACCCCCACCCGGCCGGCGCCCCGCACCCGTACGCGCAGGTGGCGGCGGGCGGCCAGGCGCTCGACGGCCCCGCCCGGCTCGCGAGAGAGAAGGGAGAGGGAGGCGAGGTCCGGCCGCAGCCGGTCCATGACCTCCTTCCTCTCGCGCAGAGCGTCCGCGTTCGGGCCGCCCCCGGTCGTGTCGTCCAGGAGGCCGGACCCGGCCAGCCGGTCGACCAGCCCGTCCACATGGCCGTCGGGCAGTCCCATCTCGCGTCCCTGCTCGCGCAGCAGCGGCATTCCGCGTGTCCCGTCGAGCAGTTCGAGGAAGCTGCCTGTCGCCGTGTCCATCGGGCCCAGCACCATCGCGTGCGCCGGTGTCATCCCGAACTGCACGGTGTTGAGATCCCGCCAGCCGCGCCGCAGAGCGGGCTTCACGATCGGATGCATGACCTACCCCCGTAGACCCGTAGTACGTCCCCGTATGTCCGCGACGCACTCCCGCAGCGCGGACCGAGTGCCAGCATGCCCGTGCCCGCCGGAACCCGCCGAAAGTTGTCCACAGACGGCACCGTTCGTCGTACGAATCAGACGGGCAGAGCGCGGATCGGCACCGAACCGTCCCGGGGGCGGGACTTCAGCCATGTGCAGCAGGTAACGTCGGGGCGTGCCCGCCGACCCACCGCACAGCGCCGCGACATCACAGCGCAGCACGACGAGCCCGCCGCCGAGCGGTTCGGGGGCGAGCGCGATCGAGGTCCGCAGGAGCGCCCGACGGCGCAGAACGGTCTCCGCGTACCGAGAGGGCGACCGCACCGTCGTCCTCATCCCCGCCCGGATGTCCGAGGCGGAGGAGAAGCGCTGGGTGACCGTCATGCTCGACAAACTGGCCGCCCAGGAAAACCGACGGGTGCTCGGCGACACCGAGCTGGCCGAACGCGCCGAGCGGCTGTCGGCCCATTACTTCGACGGTCGCGCGCGGCCCAAGTCGGTGCGCTGGGTCACCAACCAGAACACCCGCTGGGGCTCCTGCACCCCCGCAGAGGGCAGCATCCGTCTGTCGCACCGGTTGCAGGGCATGCCCGAGTACGTCGTCGACTACGTCCTCCTCCACGAGCTCGCCCATCTGCTCGTACCCGGTCACGGGCCCCGATTCTGGCGGCTCCTGGAGGCCTATCCGCGCACCGAGCGCGCCCGCGGCTATCTCGAGGGCGTCGTCGCCGCGGAGCGGCTGCCCCACCTCCCGGCGGGACGCGACGAGTAGGGGCGCGCGGACCGTCCCGTCCGGAGTGCGATTGTGTACCGGGTCTGTACCGGCTTCGTCCACTTCCGGACTTTGCCGTTAGCCTGGCGCGACGCACTCGCATTCGGGATGGGGGACGGTCGTTACGCATGGCCAGGGAATTCCAACGCGGCCACAAGGCCAAGATCAGTGACCTCACCGCGGGCACGGACCTGTACGTAGGCGTACAGATCACCGGCCCCGGACTCACCTTCGACATCAGCTGCTTCGGTCTGGACGCCGACGAACGGCTGACGGACGACCGGTACTTCGTCTTCTTCAACCAGCCGAAGTCCCCCGAGGAGTCCATTCAGCTGCTCGGCGCGCAGTCAGGCGACACGGAGTCCTTCCGGGTCACCCTCGACCGGATTCCGGCGCAGATCCAGAAGCTGTCCTTCACGGCTACGCTCGACGGTGCCGGACAGATGTCGCAGATCGCTCCCGGATACCTCCGTGTCGTCGCGGGCGGCGAGGAGGTGGCCCGGTACGCGTTCAGCGGTGCCGAGTTCTCCACCGAGCGCGCCGTGATGCTGGGCGACTTCTACCTCAAGGACGTCTGGCGCTTCGCCGCGGTGGGACAGGGCTTCGACGGCGGTCTCGACGCGCTGCTGAAGAACTTCGGCGGCGAGGTCGCCGAGGAGGAGCCCGCCGCCGCCCCTCAGCAGCAGCCAGGCGCCGCGCCGTCCTTCGCCCCGCCCGCCCAGAGCGCCCCCGCGCCCACGTTCGGCGCGCCTCCGGCGCCCGCTCCGGCGCCCGCGCAGGGCTTCGCGCCGCCCCCCGGGGCCGCGCCGCACGCCCCTGCGCCCGCACCCGCGCCCTCGATGCACGGCGCGCCGACGATCGTGGCGCCGCTGCACACCCCGCCGGGCGGCACCGTCCCGCCACCGGGCCCCGCGCCCTACGGGCAGCCGCCCGGTCCCCCGCCCGGCTACGGCCAGCAGCCGCCCGGCCAGACGGCTCACATGCCGCCCGGCTACGGCCAGCAGGCACCGACCGCTCCTCCCGGATACGGTCAGCAGCCCCCGACGGCGCCCCCCGGCTACGGCCAGCAGCCGCCGTACGGCCAGATCCCCGGCCAGGCACCCGGGCAGTACCCGGGTCAGCCCGGAGCCCCGTCCCCCTACGGCGCACCCCAGGGCGCTCCGCAGGGCGGGGCCGGCGTGGCCGCGGCGCTGGGAGCCTTCAAGGAGACGCCCACCGGTCAGCGGTGGACTCCGCAGAACAAGAAGCTCATCCGTGTCGACCTCGGCATCGGAGGCCAGCCCGTACTCGCCCGCCAGGGCAGCATGGTGCTGTACCAGGGCAAGGTCGACTTCAGCTACAAGGGCGCCGGGTTCGCCGGCCGGCTCGTGGGCAACGCCACCGGCCAGGAGATGCAGCTGATGCGCTGCACCGGCCAGGGCCAGGTGTTCTTCGCCGACAACGCCACCCATGTGCACCCCATCGAGCTCCAGGGGGACGCGATCTGCGTCTCCGCGGAGAACGTCCTCGCCTTCGACGAGTCCCTCCAGTACGAGGTCCGTCGCATCGAGGGGCACGGCATCCCCGGGGGCGCGCTGTTCACGATGCAGTTCCAGGGGACGGGCACCATCGTCGTCAAGACGCACGGCGCGCCCGTCGTCCTGCCGGTGACCCCCACGACGTTCGCCGACTGCAACGCCGTCGTCGCCTGGTCCGCCGCAGCGCAGGTGATCGTCTCCAGCCAGGTGAGGATGCGCCGGAACGCCTACCCCGGTGACACCGGCGAGAGCGTGAACCTCCAGTTCCGTGCCGCGCCAGGCAATTTCGTCGTCGTCCAGCCGTACGAGGTCTGAGGGAGCCCGTCATGAACCAGCCACTCGCGGGCTTTGCCCCTGCGCCCGTCACCGCGCGCATGGAGAACCACGGCAATCACATGCTGAAGGTCGCCATGCAGACCGGAAACGACCTCCTCGCGCGCGTGGGGTCGATGGTCGCCTACGAAGGGTTCGTCCAGTACGAGCCCAACCCGCCCGCCGTACGCCAGATCGCCCGTGACTGGATGACCGGCGAGGGCGCGCCCCTCATGAAGTGCTCCGGCGACGGCCTGCTCTACCTCGCCGACTACGGGGCGAACGTCGTCGTGATCAACCTCAACGGGGACGCGATCTCCGTCAACGCGACGAATCTGCTCGCCTTCGACGCTCACCTCACGTGGGGCGTCGAGCGCGTGAAGGGACTCGCCAAGTTCGCCGGACAGGGTCTGTGGAACACCAAGATCTCCGGTCAGGGGTGGGTCGCGCTGACCTCCCGCGGCAAGCCGATCGTCGTCGACTGCGGCGGCGGTGAGGACGAGACGTACGTCGACCCGGACGCGCTCGTCGCCTGGTCCCCGAACCTCAAGGTGAAGGGCAAGCGCAGCTTCAAGGCGCAGTCGCTGATCGGACGCGGCAGCGGAGAGGCGTACCAGATGGCGTTCTCCGGGCAGGGCATCGTCGTCGTCCAGCCCAGCGAGGACAGCACCGACCGCCTCCGAGTCCGGGGCTGAGGGGGAGCAGGACATCATGCAGAGCCCGCTTTTCGGCTACAACGAGCAGCAGACCCAGGACCGCTACAGCCTGCAGAACTCGCAGATGCTGCGCGTCGTCCTGGAGGGTCACGACGACATCCTCGCCCGCAAGGGCACCATGGTCGCGTACCAGGGTCTCGTCGAGTTCGACGCCGAGTACCAGAACAACGGCCAGCGCCGGGGGCGTGCGCACACCGGCGAGGGCCTCGACCTGATGCGCTGTCACGGCCAGGGCACGGTCTACCTCGCCAACCTCGGCCAGCACGTGCACGTGGTCGACATCGAGCAGGACGGCCTCACCGTCGACAGCAGCTATGTGCTGGCGATGGACTCCGGTCTGCACCACGAGGTCATCGCCGTGGACAGCCAGTACGGCATCTCCGGCTCCGGCAAGTACCAGCTCAACATCACGGGACGCGGCAAGGTCGCGCTGATGACCTCCGGGATGCCGCTGATGATGCAGGTCACCCCGGACAAGTACGTCAACTGCGACGCCGACGCGATCGTCGCGTGGTCCACCGGTCTGCGCGTGCAGATGCAGGCCCAGACCCACTCCTCCGGAGTGTGGCGGCGCCGGGGCAACACCGGTGAGGGCTGGGAGCTCAGCTTCATGGGCACCGGTTACGCGCTCATCCAGCCCAGCGAACTGCTGCCGCCGCAGAACGCGGCGATCGGCCAGGGGCTGCGTGCCCAGTACGGCATGGGGCAGCAGGGCGTGCACGCGCAGAACCAGGGCAACGCCTGGAGCTGACGTCCGCCCGTCCCGGAAGCGACGGGCCGGGCGAGCGGAGGTCGGGCAGGGGTAAGGGGCGACCGCTCTTGCGGTCGCCCCTTACCCCTGCCCGACCGCGTGCCGGTCACAGCCGGGCGCGGGCCGCCTCCAGGAGCCGTACGACAGAATCGTCGGCCGCCTCGGCGACCTCGTCGTAGGCGAACCAGCGCAGGTCGAGTGACTCGTCGCTGATGGCCTCGACGGCGTCGGCCGGGGCGAGGACGGCGTACTGGACGTCCAGGTGCCAGTGGCACGGCGCCGGGATGGCGTGCCGGTCCAGCGTCACGGGGCCGCCCGGCAGCAGGGTCAGACCCTCGATGCCCGACTCCTCCGCCGCCTCGCGCAGGGCGGCCTCGGCCAGGGTCGGGTCGCCCGGCTCGCAGTGCCCGCCCGTCTGGAGCCACATCCGGAGCTTGCGGTGCAGCGTCAGCAGGACGCGGCCGCGTGACGGGTCGATCACCAGGGCGCTCGCCGTGAGGTGCCCGGCCCGGCAGGACTTCCACATCCCGTCCGGGTGCGCGGACAGGTGGTCCAGATAGACCTGGCGCAGCTCTTCCTGGCCCTCGTGGCTCTTCAGCACGAGGGCCGCGTCGTCGTGCAGGCTCACTCGGCGCCGTCGCCCTTGCCGGAGTCCTCCGAGTCGTCGTGCTTCTTCAGGTCCGGCTTCTCGGCGGTGCCGCTCGCGGCCTCGCCGAGCATCTTGTCGATCTCCGAGAAGTCCATGTGCTCGCGGTGCACGAAGCCGTCCGGGTCGTCCAGGTCGGACGCCGTCGGCAGCATGTCCGGGTGGGCCCACAGGCCGTCCCGGCCGTCCACACCGCGCGCGTCCGTGAGCGAGGCCCACAGGCGCGAGGCGTCGCGGAGCCGGCGCGGGCGCAGCTCCAGACCGATCAGGGTGGCGAACGTCTGCTCGGCGGGACCGCCCGTGGCGCGGCGGCGGCGCAGCGTCTCGCGCAGCGCGTCGGCCGACGAGAGCCGGGGCTTGGCCGCCGAGTGGACCACCGCGTCGACCCAGCCCTCGACCAGCGCGAGCGCCGTCTCCAGGCGGGCCAAAGCCGCCTTCTGCTCCGGCGTGTCCTCGGGCTGGAACATGCCCTGCTGGAGTGCCTGCTGGAGCTCCTCGGGGTTCTGCGGGTCGAACTGGCCGACCACGTCCTCCAGCTTCGCGGTGTCGACCTTGATCCCGCGCGCGTAGCCCTCGACAGCGCCGAACAGGTGCGAGCGCAGCCACGGCACGTGTGCGAAGAGGCGCTGGTGGGCGGCCTCGCGCAGGGCGAGGTAGAGCCGTACCTCTTCCTGGGGGACGCTCAGGTCCTTGCCGAACGACTCGATGTTCAGCGGCAGCAGCGCGGCCTTGCCGACCGGGCCGAGCGGCAGACCGATGTCGGTCGAGCCGACGACCTCTCCGGCGAGCACGCCGACGGCCTGGCCGATCTGCGTACCGAACATGGCGCCGCCCATGGAGCGCATCATGCCGATCAGCGGGCCCGCCATGGCCTGCATCTCCTCGGGCAGCACATCGCCCATGGCCGCGCCGACCCGCTCGGCGACCGGGTCGACGAGCTCCTTCCACACCGGCAGGGTCGCCTCGACCCACTCCGCCCGGCTCCAGGCCAGCGCGGAGGCCGCGCCGGACGGCAGGGACGTCGCGTCGTCCAGCCAGTGATCGGCCAGACGGACGGCCTCCTCGACCGCGAGTCGCTCGGCGGGGCCGACGCTCGCGTCCTTGGTGCCGTCGGAGGTGCCCTGGGCGACCGTCTGCCGGGCGATCTGCTTGGCCATGTCCCAGTTCACCGGGCCGCCCTCGTACGAGAGCATCTGTCCCAGTTGCTGGAACGCGGCGCCCAGGTCGTTCGGGTTCATCGAGCCGAACATGGCTGCGAGCGGATTGTCGGCTCCGGGACCACCGGCTCCGGGCGGCCCGAAACCGAACGGTCCCTGACCACCACCGCTCTGCTGGTCCTTCTTCTTGCCCTCGTCGCCGTTGTCCGGCTCCTCCGGCGGAAGGCCGAATCCGAATGGGGTGTCACTCACGGGATTCCTCGGCTGGTAAGGCCGCCGGTTCGTTCCGACGGCGGCTGCCCACAACACCACCCAGCGTAGACACCTGAACCCGATCGGGCCTCGGTGCTTCGCCGACTCGTCGCCTGCGGCAGGATGGATGCCAACTGGTAGGGACGCGTCAGACGCGTCCATTACTGAAGACAACCGCTGGAGACGCCCGGTGAGTTCCCCAGATCCGCAGGTTCGCGCAGCGCGAAACCACTCAACCAGCCCAGCCTCGCGCGGCCCCGTCGTCGCGGTCACCGGCGCGGCGGCCGGTGTGGGCGCGCTGCTCACCGAGCGGCTGGCCGCCAGCGAGGAGATCAAGCGGGTCGTCGCCATCGACGAGCGGCGCGGCGAGTGCGCCGACGCCGAGTGGCACATCCTGGACGTCCGGGACCCGGCGATCGCCGAGAAACTGCGCGGGGCGGACGTCGTGGTCCATCTGGCGCTCGACCTCGATCTGGAGACGGACGCGGCGGCCCGGACCGCCTACAACGTCCGGGGGACGCAGACCGTGCTCACCGCCGCCGCGGCGGCCGGGGTCCACCGGGTCGTGCTGTGCACGTCGGCGATGGTCTACGGGGCGCTGCCCGACAACGAACTGCCCCTGTCCGAGGACGCCGAACTGCGGGCGACGGCGGAGGCGACGGGCGTCGGCGACCTGCTGGAGATCGAGCGGCTCGCGCGCCGTGCGCCGCGTGCGCACCCTGGGCTGAACGTGACCGTCGTACGGCCCGCGGTACTCGTCGGAGGGGGTACGGACACTGCGCTGACCAGGTATTTCGAGTCTCCTCGGCTGCTGGTCGTGGCGGGGTCGAGGCCCGCGTGGCAGTTCTGTCACGTCGAGGACCTGTGCGCCGCGCTGGAGTACGCGGTCGTCGAGAAGGTCGAGGGCGAGCTGGCCGTCGGGTGCGACGGCTGGCTGGAGCAGGAGGAGGTGGAGGAGCTGAGCGGGATCCGGCGGATGGAGCTTCCCTCCGCGGTCGCGCTGGGCGCCGCCGCCCGGCTTCACCGGATCGGGCTCACTCCCTCGCCCGCCGGGGACCTCGCCTACACGATGTACCCCTGGGTGGTGAGCGGGAGCCGCCTGCACGACGCCGGGTGGCGGCCGCGCTGGACCAACGAGGAGGTCCTGGCGGAGCTGCTGGAGGAGGTCGCGGGGCGCCACACGGTGGCCGGCCGGCGGCTGGGCCGCAAGGACGCGACCGCGGCGGGCGCTGCGGGCGCGACGGTGGCCCTGCTGGGCGCGGCGGCGGTGGTCCGCCGGGCCCGGAAGGCCCGGCGCAGGTTCTGACAATGGGTCCGCGCCGCTACGCCACCGGGGTGACCGCCGACAAGCCACGCCGGTTCTCGACGCGCGGCGCCGGTTCTCGACGGGCGGCGCGGGACCCCGCCGGGCACCGGTCCCCGGCGGGCCGCGTCGCGCTGGGCCGCTGGCCCACGCAGAGCAGAGCCAGCCGCCGTGCCGCGCTGAGCTGCGCCGTGCCGGGCTGCGCCCGTGCGTGCAGTGCCGGGCTGCGCCGCGTCGGCCCCGACCGACCCCGCCGTGCAGGGCCGCGCAGGGTCGCGCCCGGCTGAGCTGAGCCGTGTCGTGCCGGCGCGTCCGGAGGAGGCTCCAAGCGGTACGCGTGCGTGCCGGGTGAAAGCCGTATTCCACCGGGTCGGCGGGGTGCGGCACGATGGGGGCATGGCATCTACCTACGACCACCCCGGTGAGCGGGCCGCGCAGGACCCGATCAGGCTGCTCGCGATCCGCGACGAACCGCTCTCCCTGGACGAGGTCTTCAAGGCGGTGGGGGACGATGCCGCCGGGGGGACCGCGTTGTTCGTGGGGACCGTGCGGAATCACGACGGCGGCGCCGACGTCGACGAGCTCGGGTACTCGTCCCACCCCACCGCAGAGGCGGAGATGCGCCGCGTCGCGGAGAAGGTGGCGGCCGCCTATCCGGTGCGGGCGCTGGCAGCCGTTCACCGGGTGGGCGACCTGCGGGTCGGGGACCTGGCCGTGATCGTCGCCGTGTCCTGCCCGCACCGTGGCGAGGCCTTCGAGGCCTGCCGCAAGCTCATCGACGACCTCAAGCACGAGGTGCCGATCTGGAAGCACCAGAGGTTCTCCGACGGCTCGCAGGAATGGGTGGGCGCCTGCTGAGAGCGGCCGGATCCTCCGGTGACCGGCACCCATCCGGCACCCATCCTGGTCCGATCGACTGATAACCGCCGTCCGGTTGCGTAACCGGGGCCCTGCCGCGAGCGTTGACACTGCGGATGGTTAATCTGCTGATCATCAGTAGCGGTCGCTCTTGGGGTTGGGAGGTCGACATGGCGGCGCTTGCCTGGTTGCTGATTCCGCTGATGGCCGCGATCGGTGCCGGTCTGTGGGGCAGTTGGGCCGGTCGGAATCGCAAGGCCGCGGGAGACGGTGTCGAGCTCGCCGGATACACGCGCTTCCGTGAGGCCATGGAGCGGACCGACGCCCGGGAGAAGTCACACTCCGACGCGCTCTGAGGTCCACCGGTCGGTCCCCGAGCTTGCGCGACGCGTCCGTGCGTTCGAGGGGCCGTGTCCGCTGTCACGGCCGGTTCTGAACCGTCCCGGGCCCGCCGGGAAGGTTCCGGGCGGCTCCGAACCGTCCCGAGCCGACTCGGAGTGGCCCCGGGCGGCCCGGACCCTACGGAGCGCCTCGGGGTGCCGCCCGGAACACGCGTTTCCTTGCCTTTCGGGCGTATTCTGGGCCCACCACGTACGGACGGCCCCGACGGTGCGCTTACACCACCGTCCCGTACTGTCGTTCCATGCCACGCCGCACCGCGACGATGCTCGCCTCCACCCTGATCCTGATCGCGCTCCTGTGCGCGGGAGTGTTCATCAAAGTGCCGTACTCGGAGATGTCGCCGGGCCCCACGGTGAACACGCTGGGTGACCACGAGGGTGAGCCGGTGCTGCAGATCTCGGGCCGCAAGACGTATCCGACGACCGGACACCTGAACATGACCACGGTCCGGGTCACGAGCGCCGACTACAACATGAACCTCGTCGAGGCCGTGTACGGCTGGCTGGCGCACGACAGCAAGATCGTGCCGCACGACACGCTCTACCCGAACGGCAAGACCGAGCAGGAGTCGACGCAGGAGAACGCCGAGGAGTTCAGCCAGTCGCAGGAGAGCGCCAAGGTGTCCGCCCTGAAGGAACTGGGCATTCCCGTGAAGTCCTGGGTGATCGTCTCCACCGTCGTCAAGGACTCTCCGGCCGAGGGACGGCTGCACGCGGGTGACGTGATCAAGGCCGTCGACGGTACGGCCGTGAAGGAGCCCGAGGACGTCGGGAAACTCGTCACCAAGCACAAGCCCGGTGACAAGGTCGTGTTCAGGATCGTGCCCGCCAAGGAGCAGGCCGCCGCCACGAAGGAACACACGACGGCGACCGCGACCAAGGATGTGACGATCACCACGGTCAAGTCCGACGACGACAGCGCCGACCGCGCGGTCGTCGGGATCTCGGCCGGGATCGACCACACGTTCCCGTTCACCATCGACATCAAGCTCGCCGACGTCGGCGGCCCGAGCGCGGGTCTGATGTTCTCGCTCGGCATCGTGGACAAGCTCACCCCGGGGAACCTCACCGGAGGCAAGTTCGTGGCCGGCACCGGCACGATCGACGACGACGGCAAGGTCGGCCCGATCGGCGGCATCGACATGAAGACGGTCGGCGCGCGCAACAAGGGTGCCCAGTACTTCCTGACGCCCAAGGACAACTGCGCCGAGGCCGCCGAGGACACCCCCGACGGACTCAGGCTCGTCAAGGTCGACACCCTCGACGACGCGATGAAGGCCCTCAAGGACATCAACGCGGGCCGGACGTCCGACCTGCCCAAGTGCGGTACCAAGGGCTGACGGACACCGCCCGCCCGCGGCAGGGGGCGCCTCGCGAGTCGCGGGGCGCCCCCTGCCGCGTGTGTGCGCGGATCAGTCCGCGAATGTCGCCGACAGCGCCTCCGCCAGGCCCGGCACGAGGCCCGCGCCGGTGAGCACCTCCGTCGCCGCGTCCTTCTCGCGCAGCCGCAGCGCCGAGTCGCGGGTGCCGTCGCGCAGGACACCGACCGTCATGCGCACCTCCTGGCGGTCCGGGTGTGCCGCGACCCACTGGGTGAGCTTCTTGCCGCTCAGCCCCTCCGGGACCGCGTTCTCCGCGGACGGCGGCAGCATCAGCCGCTCCACGGTGAGCGCGCAGCCGACGACGGCGTCGGGCCAGGCGATGGTGCCGAGGAACTCGTCCAGCGGCTTGCCGGCAGGGATCTCCTCCTGCTCGACGGGGGTGAGACCGGTGGTCTTCTGCTCGTGCTCCAGGCCGAGCTGAGCGGCGAGGCCGGGTTCCTGGGCCCGCAGCCGTGCGGTGTCTACGAGGGCGAAAAGGCGGGCGGGCTGGTCCCAGCCGAGGCCGGATGCGTACTCGTCGATCTCGAGTACGGCCCGGGTCAGGGGGCTCGCTGCCATGGGAGTGTTGGACATGGTCACAATCCTGCCTCGTTCGTAACCTGAATCGGGAACCGAGTAAAGCGTGAGTAAGTTGCATAGATGAGGCTCCTCGATCACGGAGCCTTGCTGACGGTCCTCCGACATGGAGGCCTGAAGGATTCGACAGCGACTTCGAGGTGCGCACCTTGGCTTTCCAGATGCCGGACCGCGGCGGAGGCCCGACGGGGCCGCGGATCAGAGTGGGCCGGCCGTCCCGGCGTGTCCGGACCCTGCTCATGACACTGGGCGTGCTGGCCGTACTGGCCATGGCCTTCGTCATGTTCGCGGGGTTCTGGACGGACTGGCTCTGGTACCGCTCGGTTCATTACTCGTCGGTCTTCACCACCACACTGTGGACCAAGATCGGGCTCTTCTTCGTCTTCGGTCTGCTGATGGCGGCCGCGGTGGGCTTCAACATCTGGCTGGCGCACCGGCTGCGCCCGCCGCTGAGCGCCATGTCGATGGAGCAGCAGAGCCTCGACCGCTACCGCATGGGCATCGCGCCCTACAAGCGCTGGCTGCTGCTCGCGATCACCTCCCTGGTGGGGCTGATCGCCGGCGCGTCCGCCTCGGGCCAGTGGCGCACGTGGCTGATGTGGGTGAACGGGGTTCCCTTCCACCAGAAGGACCCCCAGTTCCACCTCGACGTCTCGTTCTACGCCTTCGACCTGCCCTGGTACCGCTTCCTGCTCGGCTTCGGCTTCGCCGCCGCCGTGCTCTCCCTGGTCGCCGCCGCGCTCACGCACTACCTGTACGGCGGTCTGCGGATCACGAGCCCCGGAGCGCGTGCCACGGCCGCGGCCACCGGACACCTCTCGGTGCTCCTGGGCGTCTTCGTCGCACTGAAGGCGGTCGCCTACTGGCTCGACCGGTACGGGCTCGCGGTGAAGTCCAGTGACTTCAAGGCGACCGGCAACTGGACGGGTCTGCGGTACGTCGACGCGAACGCGTACCTGCCGGCCAAGACGATCCTGTTCTGCATCGCCGTCATCTGCGCGCTGCTCTTCTTCGCGACGCTGTGGCGGCGCACCTGGCAGCTGCCGGTGATCGGCTTCGGCCTCATGGTGCTCTCGGCCGTCCTCATCGGCGGCCTGTACCCCGCGATAGTCCAGAAGTTCCAGGTCGAGCCGAACGAGCAGGCCAAGGAAGCGCCGTACGTCGAGAAGAACCTCAAGGCGACCCGCGACGCGTACGGGATCGCCGGCACCGACGTGCAGGACTACGCGGGGGCGAGCGACACCAAGGACAAGGCCGAGCTCCGTGACGACGCCGACACCGTCGCCAGCATCCGGCTGATGGACCCGAACATCGTGTCGCCGACCTTCCAGCAGCTCCAGCAGGTGCGGAACTACTACGGCTTCCCGTCGAACCTGGACGTCGACCGGTACACCAAGGACGGCAAGGACCAGGACACGGTCATCGGTCTGCGCGAGCTGAACCTCGCGGGCATCCCGAAGAGCAACTGGATCAACGACCACTTCCGGTACACGCACGGATACGGCGTCGTCGCGTCCAAGGGCACCACGGCCGACAGCGAGGGCCGCCCGGTCTTCACCGAGTACGACCTGCCGTCCAAGGGCGACCTGGGCGCGTACCAGCAGCAGATCTACTACGGGGAGAAGACCACCCAGTACTCGATCGTCGGCGGTCCCCAGAAGGAGATCGACTACTCCGACGACAGCGGTGAGAAGACCACCAGCTACAAGGGCAAGAGCGGCATCAGCCTCTCCAGCCCGGTCAACCGCGCCGCGTACGCGGTGGCGTTCGGTGAGCCGCAGATCATGTACTCGGGCGCGATCGGCGAGGGTTCGCGGATTCTCTACAACCGCACGCCCAAGGAGCGGGTCGAGGCGGTGGCCCCCTGGCTGACCATCGACGGCGACGCCTACCCGGCGGTCGTCGACGGGAAGATCCAGTGGATCGTCGACGCGTACACCACCACCAACGGCTATCCGTACGCCTCACGCACCACGCTCGGCGACACCACGGCGGACTCGCTGACGGCGGCCAACAACCAGCGCGCGGTGGTGGCCCAGCAGAACCAGGTCAACTACATCCGCAACTCGGTGAAGGCGACCGTCGACGCGTACACCGGCGACGTCAAGCTCTACCAGTGGGACACCAAGGACCCGGTCCTGAAG
The DNA here is from genome assembly GCF_036226925.1 of Streptomyces sp. NBC_00659. Taxonomy (NCBI): domain Bacteria; kingdom Bacillati; phylum Actinomycetota; class Actinomycetes; order Kitasatosporales; family Streptomycetaceae; genus Streptomyces; species Streptomyces sp. NBC_00659. The sequence continues at coordinate 6,260,980 of NZ_CP109031.1, forward strand.
ACCTGGATGAAGGCGTTCCCGAACACGGTGAAGTCGAAGGACTCGATCTCGCCGGCGCTGATGGCTCATCTGCGGTATCCGCAGGACCTGTTCAAGGTCCAGCGCGAACTGCTCACCCGCTACCACGTCAAGGACGCCCAGACGTTCCTGAGCGGCAGCGAGGTGTGGCAGGTCCCGGACGACCCGACCAACAAGTCGGGCAGCGCGGTGCCGCCGTACTACCTGAGCATGAAGCTGCCGGGGAAGTCGTCGCAGGCGTTCTCGCTGACGACGACGATGACACCGAACGGCCGTGACAACCTGAGCGCGTTCGTGTCGGTCAACGCCGAGGCGGGGACACCCGGTTACGGCAAGATCAGCATTCTGAAACTGCCGACCGGCAGAACGGTCGACGGACCCAAGCGGGTGCAGAGCCAGTTCAACTCCGAGCCGTCCATCGCCGAGTCGATCAGGCTCCTCAGAGGCGGCGACTCGGAGGTCGAGTACGGCAACCTGCTGACCGTTCCGCTGGACGGCGGACTGCTCTACGTGGAACCGGTCTACGTCCGCGGCGGCGACCTCAAGTACCCGCTGCTGCGCAAGGTGTTGGTGACCTACGGAGGCAACACCGCCTTCGAGGACACGCTGGGCCAGGCGCTCAACAAGGTCTTCGAAGCGGAGAGTTCGACCGAGCCGCCGGACGAGGGCACCACGAAACCGCCCACGTCGAGCAACCCGACGGTCCAGGCCGCGCTCGCCGACGCGCAGAAGGCCTTCGACCAGGGGCAGGAAGCCCTCAAGAAGGGTGACTGGAAGGCGTACGGCGAGGCCCAGAAGGACCTTGAGGACGCGTTGAAGCGGGCCGAGGACGCGCAGGCCAAGGCGGACAAGGCCGCCGGCGGTTCCGGCGCGGACAAGACGGACGGCAAGGGCACCGACAAGAGCGGCGGTACCGGCGGCGGCCCCAGTCCGAGCAGCAGCCCCAGCAGCAGCCCGAGCAGCGAAAAGAGCTCCGGAACCAGCTGATCAGGACCCACCCCGCGCCGTGGTACGGTTGAGGAACAACAGCGCGGGGTGGAGCAGCTCGGTAGCTCGCTGGGCTCATAACCCAGAGGTCGCAGGTTCAAATCCTGTCCCCGCTACTGAAGTCGAAGGCCCGGATCCAGTTCATGGATCCGGGCCTTCGGCGTGTGTGACGCCACGCCGGGGCGTACCCGGTGACCTGGCGACTCGTGTGAAGTGCCGCGACATGCGAGGGCAGTTGGGCGATCTGTGTTTGACTTGTCTCTCTGTGGGCATGTCGACAAAACGCTGAAGTGACCTAACTGGCTGCGGTATACCAGGTGTACCCAGTTTGCAGGTGGTGCGACGATGGACGTTATGGGGGACAAGGCAACTCTGTTGGATACAGGGCGGTTTGCGGAGTCTGCCGACTTTGAGCGGCCTGTGGATCTCACGCAGCCTTCCGACCGGGACGAGACCGGCGAGGCCGCCGAGGAAGCGCGCCGCTGGTCGGCCGCGGAAGCCGGCGACGTCGAGGCGATGAGCGTCCTCGGGGCCATGCTGCTGCGCCGCGGCGATCTCGACGCGGCCGAACCGCAGTTGCGCGCGGCCACCGCCGCGGGCGACCGTGCCGCCGCCAACAATCTGGGCGTCCTCCTCTACCAGCGTGGATATGCCGACGAGGCCGCCGGATGGTGGCGGATCGCCGCCGTGGCCGGCAGCGCCGCCGCCGCGCACGCGCTCGGCCGGCACCACCGCGAGCGCGGTGACGAGCCCGCCGCCGAGTACTGGCTGCGCCAGTCCGCCGAACAGGGTCACGCCCTGGGCGCGTACGCCCTCGCCGATCTGCTGGAGCATCGTAGTGACGTGGGTGCCGAGCAGTGGATGCGGGCCGCCGCGGAGCGCGGGCACCGCGAGGCCGCGTACCGGCTGGCGCGCGCGCTCGACCGCAAAGCCCTGGACTCAGGCGAGGCCGTGGGTGACAACGGTGTCATCGGGGCCGCGGGACAGGCCGCCGAGCAGTGGTACCGGCAGGCCGCCGCGCGCGGGCACCGCAGGGCCGCGCTGCATCTCGGGGCGATCCTGGAGAAGCGCGGCGACCTCAAGGAGGCGGGGCGCTGGTATCTGACGTCCGCCAAGGACGGGGAGGCGCGCGCCGCGTGCGCCCTCGGGTTCCTGCTGCGCGACGCCGGGGACCCCGACAGTGCCGCCGTCTGGTGGCTGCGGGCCGCGCAGGACGGGGACGGGAACGCCGCCAACGCGCTGGGCGCCCTGCACGCAGAGCGGGGTGAGACCCAGACCGCCGAGCGGTGGTACCGGGCCGCGATGGACGCGGGTGACGTGAACGGCGCCTACAACCTCGGGCTGCTCTGCGCCGAGCAGGGGCGGACCGCGCAGGCCGAGCAGTGGTACCGCAGGGCCGCGTACGCCGGTCACCGCGAGGCCGCCAACGCCCTGGCGATCCTGCTGCTCCAGGGCGGCGACGCGGCCGGGGCCGAGCCGTGGTTCTCCAAGGCCGCGGAGGCCGGGAGCGTGGACGCCGCGTTCAACCTCGGCATCCTGCACGCGGGACGCGCCACGGAGGGCGACGACGCCGCGGCGCTGCGGTGGTACGAGCGTGCCGCCGCCGCCGGACACACGGAGGCGGCGCTCCAGGTGGGCATCGCGCGGCTGAGAGAGGGCGACGAGCCGGCTGCCGAGCGGCATCTGCGGTGCGCCGCGGGAGGGGGCAGCGCGGAGGCCGCCTACCGGCTCGCCGCCGTGCTCGACGCCCGGCGGCCCCCGGCGCCCGCGCACGAACTCGGGGAGCCCGCGCAGGAGAAGAGCGAATGCGAGGAGTGGTACGAGCGGGCCGCGTCCCAGGGGCACCGGCGCGCGCAGGTGCGGGTCGGGATGCTGGCCGCCGCGCGGGGCGATGTGGTGGAGGCGGCGCGCTGGTACCGCGAGGCCGCAGAGGCCGGGTCGCGCAACGGCGCCTTCAACCTCGGGCTGCTGCTCGCCCGCGAGGGGAGCGAGCCGGAAGCGGCGCTGTGGTGGACTCGCGCGGCCGACGCGGGCCACGGGCGGGCGGCGCTCCGGCTGGCGCTCGTGTACGCGCGGCGCGGGGAGCTCGCCGAGGGGCAGCGCTGGGCAGACCGGGCCGTGTCACTGGGGCCGGCGGAGGTCTCCGAGCGGGCGGCGCGGCTGCGGGACGCCTTGCGGGAGGAACTGTCCGCGTGAGGGCGGCAGGGTGTCCGGGCCGGCCGGGCACCCGGCCGGGCCCCGGCGCCCGGGCAACCGCCCCGGGCGCGAGGGCGCGGGGGCGCTGGGGGACGGAGGACGACCGTCGGACCCCCTGTTCAATGGATTTGCGCGGGCCACGCTCTTGACGTACTGTTCAGTTCATCGACGCGGGGTGGAGCAGCTCGGTAGCTCGCTGGGCTCATAACCCAGAGGTCGCAGGTTCAAATCCTGTCCCCGCTACTGAAGGCCGAGGGCCGGAATCCGAAAGGGTTCCGGCCCTCGGTGCGTTTGCGGTCCCTGCGCGAAAACGCGTCAGCGAACAGTGAACAGCGAACAATGTGCGGGGCAGGGAACGGAAAGCCCCGGCGCGCGTGGCGTGCCGGGGTTCGTGTGCGTGTGTGGGCGTTCGCGTGCCTCTACGCCGCCATGGCCGCGCAGTCGGGGCAGACGCCGCGATAGGTCACCTCGACGTTCGAGACGGTGAAGCCGAAGCGCTCCGAGTCGGGGAGATCGCCGAGCGGGTTGCCGATCGGATGGACGTCGCGGATCGCCCCGCACCGGGCGCACACCAGGTGGTGGTGCGGACGGTGCGCGTTCGGGTCGTAGCGCTTGGCGCGCTTGTCCGTGGCGACTTCCAGCACCTCGCCGAGCGAGACCAGTTCGCCCAGCGTGTTGTAGACGGTCGCCCGGGAGATCTCGGGCAGCTTGGCCACGGCGCGGGCGTGCACCTCGTCGGCCGTCAGGTGGACGTGGTCGCCGTCGAGGACCTCGGCCACGACACGTCGCTGCGCGGTCATACGCCATCCACGTCCGCGCAGGCGTTCCAGCAGGTCACTCATACCGGTCAGCCTAACAGCAGGTGAACCAGATCCCGAATGAGTGTGATTTTAGATCTTGACCTGACTTGGACAGTATCCATCTCTGGGGTGAGTCCGGCGTGCCGGGTGCGGACGGCGGGCCTGAACCTCCGGGATCCGCCCGGGAGTTCAGGCCCGCCTGGGTGTTCGGACGGGATCCGCCGGTCCGTTCAGGTCCGTCGGCGTGCTCGCGCCGGACCCGGCGGTCCGCTCAGGCCGGTACCTGCTGCCGGGCGGGTGCCCAGCAGCGGATGATGTCGCGGACCGAGACGATGCCCACCGGGCCGCTGCCGTCGAGCACGATCAGATGCCGGAAGCCGCCGTGCGACATCGCGGCCGCGGCCTCCTCCAGGGTCCAGGTGGGCGCCGCGAAGACGACGTCGGTGGTGGTGTGGCTGCCGGCTGTCTCCGAGTCCGGGTTCTGGCCGTGGGCGAGGGAGTTGAGGATGTCGCGCTCGGTGAGGATGCCGAGGCCGGACGAGTCCTCGTCGAGGACCACGGCCGCGCCGACGCGGCGCGCGGACATCAGACGGGCCGACTGGCGGAGGGTGTGTGCCGGGCCGATGGTCAGGACCACCGTGCTCATGGCGTCGCGGACGAGCATGGGCTGGAGCCACCTCCTCGGTGAGCCGCGGGCTCCCCGGCTCCTCGACGGAGCGCAAAGAGAAGCGGTTCACAAGTTCACAAGTGGGGGAGCTCTCAGAGTCGCAGTTAAAGAGAGGGTCAACAAGGGGGCGCGTGCCGCGAGTTCGGGGGCGCCCGGGGTTGCTCGGCAGCCCCGGGGTCCGGCAGGAGAGATCCTCGCGACGGCGCCCCACGACGGCGCAGGGAGAGTGAAGTCAGGGGAAACGCACTGGTCAGGCCGCTGGTTGCCTCAGTAGCGCTGGTTCAAATACCCCAGCATCTCGTCGTGGAGGAGGCCGTTCGACGCGGACGCGTTGCCGCTGTGCGGGCCGGGGCGTCCGTCGAGGCCGGTGAACGCGCCGCCGGCCTCGGTCACGATGATCGCGTTCGCCGCCATGTCCCAGAGCGACAGCTCGGGTTCGGCGCAGATGTCGATCGAGCCCTCGGCGACCATCATGTACGGCCAGAAGTCGCCGTAACCGCGGGTGCGCCAGACCGCCTTCGTGAGATCGAGGAAACCGTCCAGACGGCCCTGGTCCTCCCAGCCGGACAGCGAGGAGTACGCGAAGGACGCGTCGGCCATCCGCGAGACCTCGGACACCCGCAGACGGGACGCGGAGGACAGGCTGCGGCCGGTGAACGCGCCGTGCCCCTTCGCCGCCCACCAGCGACGGCCGAGCGCGGGGGCGGAGACGACGCCGACGACTGGCTGGTAGCCGCCCTCGCCCGCCTCCATCAGGGAGATCAGCGTGGCCCACACGGGCACACCGCGGACGTAGTTCTTGGTGCCGTCGATCGGGTCGATGACCCAGCGGCGGGGGCCCGTGCCCTCGATGCCGTACTCCTCGCCGAGGACCGCGTCGCGCGGCCTGGCCCGCTGGAGATGGCCGCGGATGAGTTCCTCGGCGGCCTTGTCCGCCTCGCTCACCGGTGTCATGTCCGGCTTGGTCTCGACCTTCAGGTCGAGCGCCTTGAAGCGGTCCATCGTCGCGGCGTCGGCGGCGTCCGCCAGGACATGGGCGAGGCGCAGGTCATCGCGGTAGTCGGGCATGGGTGAACCGTATCTGCCCGCGTCGTGACGGGGCTACACAGGACCGGCAGGTGATCCGCGGGCCCGACCGCGCCGGCGCCCCGGCAGGAGAGAGGCCCCGGGGGCTCGTGCCGGGTCCGGGCGCGCACGGCTTCGGGTGCGCGCCCCACAGGGCCGCCGCGACCCCTTGACAGTGCTCCCGCACGCGTCAAACCTGGCTCCAGAGCCGCTCGCCCCAAGGAGGCGATGATGCCCGCAGCGCGCGAATCGCTCTTGGACGCCGCCTATACGGCACTCGCGCGCCGGCCGTGGTCCGCGGTGCGGATGGTCGATGTGGCCGCGGTGGCCGGAGTGTCACGCCAGACGCTCTACAACGAGTTCGGGAGCAAGGAAGGCCTGGCGCGCGCCCTGGTACGGCGGGAGGCCGACGCCTATCTCGCGGGTGTCGACCGGGCCCTGGCCGCTCACACGGACGCGCGGGACCGGCTGGCCGCGACCGCCGAGTGGACCACCTCGACGGCCCGCAGCAACGCGCTGGTGCGGGCGATGCTGACCGGAAGCTGGAGCGAGCGGCTGCCCTCGCCCGCGCTGTCCGCCGTGCCCTCGTCGTCTCCGGTGCCCGCGCAGCGGCGGGCCGACGGACCGCTGCCCTCGCCCGCCGACTTCGTGTTACTCGTCCGCGACCGCGTGGTCGCCGCGCTCGCCCTGTCCCGGGCGGACACCCCCGAGGTCACCCGGACCTGCGAACTGGTCACCCGGCTCGCGCTGTCGTGCGTCGTCGCGCCGCCCGCCCGGGGCGGTGCCGCGGAACTGGTCAGGACCGCGCTGGCGTCGTCCCACCGGCTCGGAGTCTGAGGGCGGGCACCTCGGGCCCAACTGCCGCCAAGGGGTGCGAACTGACGCCATGCGAACTGACGCCGTGCGAACTCACGCCATGCGAACTCAAGGCATGTGCGCTCAGGGGGCGCGCACTCAAGACGAACGTGCACTCAAGGCGAGCGTGCTCAGGGCGCGCACTCAAGGGTGCGTGCTCAGTGCGCCGACCCCGAGAGCTGGAGCCCGATGACACCGGCGATGACCAGGCTGATCGAGACGATCTTGAGGACCGAGACCAGGTCGTCGAGGAAGATCATGCCGTAGATGGCGGTGCCCGCCGCGCCGATGCCGGTCCACACCGCGTAGGCCGGACCGACGTCGAGCTTCTTCAGGGAAAGGGTCAGCAGCCCGAAGCTGCCGAGGGCGAAGACGCAGAAGGCCACGGTGGGCCAGAGTCTGGTGAAACCGTGGGAAAGCTTCAGGCAGACGGCGAAGCCGGTTTCGAGCAGTCCCGCCACAACGACCAGCAGCCACGCCATGTCTTGTCCTCCCGCATCGCACGTCGACTGCCGGCCCGGCCCGGGTCGGTGCGATTATGCATTCACCGACCCGGAGAAGCCCTTACCGACCACGGGCACGCGCAAACACGGGGACGTCAGTCGCCCTCGCGGCGCTCGCGTGTGGACAGCAGCCGGCGCAGCGAGTACAGCCGCTGCGGGTCGGCGTGGCCGTCGGCCACCCACTGGTCGAGCGCGCAGTCCGGTTCGTCGTGGCTGCACGCGCGGGGGCAGCCCTCTGTGCCGGGTTGGAGATCGGGGAAGGCGTTGATGACCCGGGACGGATCGACGTGGTTCAGGCCGAAGGAACGGACACCGGGGGTGTCGACGAGCCAGCCTCCGGCGCTGCCCGCCAGGGGCAGGGCCAGTGCCGAGGTGGTCGTGTGCCGGCCGCGGCCCGTGACCGCGTTGACGTGACCGGTCGTGCGGCGCTGCTCGGGCGGCACCAGCGCGTTCACCAAGGTCGTCTTGCCGACACCCGAGTGACCGACGAACGCCGTGATTTTGCCGTTCAGCTGCTCGCGCACGCGGTCGGCGGCGGCCTCGCTGCGCAGTTCCTCGCGGCTGGTCACCACGTACGGGATGTCCAGCGCTCCGTACAGCTCCAGGAACTTGTCCGGCGGGGCCAGGTCCGACTTCGTGAGCACGAGGAGCGGGGTCAGGCCGCCGTCGAAGGCCGCCACCAGACAGCGGTCGATCAGCCGGGGGCGCGGCTCGGGGTCCGCGAGGGCGGTGACGATGGCGAGCTGGTCGGCGTTGGCGACGACCACGCGCTCGTACGGATCGTCGTCGTCGGCCGTGCGGCGCAGCACCGAGCCGCGCGGCGCGATGCGGACGATGCGGGCGAGGGTGTCCTTCTCGCCGGACAGGTCGCCGACGATGGCCACCCGGTCGCCGACGACGGCGGCCTTGCGGCCCAGTTCGCGTGCCTTCATCGCCACCACGGCGCGGCCCTCGACCAGACAGGTCAGCCGGCCGCGGTCGACCGTGAGGACCATGCCCTCGACGGCTTCCTCGTGCTTGGGGCGGATGTTCGTACGCGGACGGTTGCCCTTGCGGTTCGGCCGCTGGCGGATGTCGTCCTCGTCGGTGTTCTTGCCGTATCGGCGCATGATCCAGGTCCGCCCGTCAGTTCCCGAGCATCCCGGTCCACAGGTCGGGGAAGTCGGGCAGGGTCTTCGCCGTCGTCGCCACGTTCTCGATCTGGACGCCCTTCACCGCCAGCCCGATGATCGCGCCGGCCGTCGCCATGCGGTGGTCGTCGTACGTGTGGAAGATGCCGCCGTGCAGTCGGCGCGGCCGGATGTGCAGGCCGTCCGCGGTCTCGGTGACGTCGCCGCCGAGTTCGTTGATCTCCTTGGTGAGCGCGGCCAGCCGGTCCGTCTCGTGCAGGCGCAGATGGGCCACGCCCCGCAGCGTGGAGGGGGAGTCGGCGAGCGCGGCGACCGCGGCGATGCCCGGGGTGAGCTCACCGACCTCGCCCAGGTCCACGTCGATGCCGTGGATGGCACCCGAACCGGTGAACCGGAGCCCCGTCTCGGTCAGTTCGCAGGAACCACCCATCTCGGTGAAGATCTCCCGCAGCCGGTCACCGGGCTGGGTGGTGTGGGCCGGCCAGTCGGGGACGACGACCGTGCCGCCGGTCACCAGCGCCGCCGCCAGGAACGGCTGGGCGTTCGACAGGTCCGGCTCGATGATCAGGTCGCGGCCGAGCAGCGCGCCCGACGTCACCCGCCATACGTTCGGCTCGCCGCCCGACTCCGGGGTGTCCACCTGGGCGCCGACCGCGCGCAGCATGTCGACGGTCATCCGGATGTGCGGCATGGACGGGAGGGTCGAGCCGGTGTGCCGGACCTCGACGCCCTGGTTGAAGCGCGGGGCGGAGAGCAGCAGGGCGGACACGAACTGGGAGGACGACGACGCGTCGATCTCCACCGGGCCGCCGTCCAGGGCGCCGCCGCCGTGCACCGTCAGGGGAAGAGCGCCGCGGCTGTCGTCGTCGATCCGGGCGCCGAGCAGGCGCAGCGCGTCGATCACGCCGTGCAGCGGACGCTCGTACGACCTCGGGTCGCCGTCGAAGCGGATGGGGCCGTCCGCGAGCGCGGCGACGGGGGGAAGGAAGCGCATGACGGTGCCGGCGTTGCCGACGTCGACCGTGGCCGGACCGCGCAGGCCCGAGGGGATGACCCGCCAGGCCTCGCCGGAGGCGTCCGGGCCCGCCGCGACCGTCGAGCTGGAGGCGACCGTCTCCTCGATGCCCACGCCCATCGCGCGCAGCGCGCCGGCCATCAGCAGGGTGTCGCGGGAACGCAGCGGGCGGCGCAGCCAGCCCGGCTCGGAGGCCAGCGCGGCCAGGACGAGAGCGCGGTTGGTGACCGACTTGGACCCCGGCACGTGAACCGTCGCGTCGACGGCTCCGCTTGCGTGCGGGGCTGGCCAGAGGGCGGTGTGGGCGGGGTTCACGGTCATGCGCCCCACTTTAGTGGCAGGGCGCTGGGCAGCCGCCGGTCCGTCACCGCCGGTGACGCCCGCCCGGGGAGCCGGACAGGGGGTGTCCCGGGAGCGCGGCGGACGGCCGCGGCGCGGCTCGGCGCCCTGTGAGCGGCGGCCCGCTGCTCACAGCCCCAGCAGCCAGCGCCCGCCGCCCATCAGGGAGCACAGCGACACGGCATGGAAGAGGAACAGCCACAGCCCGGCCGGTACGTGCGTCAGCCGTGACAGCTGGTCCGCGTCGGAGTCGCCCGCGCCGCCCCGGCTCCGCTTCGCCTGGAGTTCGAAGGCCGGACGGACGCCGCCGAGGAGCAGGAACCACACCACGGCGTACGCGAACGCGGCCTGCACCTGGGGTCCGGCGAGCCAGGACACCAGCAGGAAGGTGCCGCCGGTGAGGATCACGGTGAGCGCGCCGTACGCGTTGCGGATCATCACCAGCATGGCTATGAGCAGGGCCGTGGCCACCCACAGCAGCAGGGTGATGTGGCCCGCGCCGAGCAGCGCGGCGCCGCCGAGGCCGAGCAGCGGGGGAGCGGTGTAGCCGGCCGCCGCCGTGAGGATCATGCCGAGGCCGGTCGGCTTGCCGCGGCTGACGGTCAGGCCGCTGGTGTCGGAGTGCAGCCGGATGCCGCTGAGGCTGCGCCCGGTGAGCAGGGCGACCAGACCGTGGCCGCCCTCGTGCGCGATGGTGATGGCGTTGCGGGAGACACGCCAGACGCCGTGCGGGACGATCGCCGCGAGGGCCGCGACCATGGTGGCGATCACCACCCACAGGTCGGGGTCCGGCTGGGTGCCGAAAACCTCGTCCCACAGGGAGCTCAGCGAGGCCAGCGAGGTGGATGCGGTGCTGTCCATTGTCGGCGGTGGCTCCCTTTCGTGGCGCGGAATCTGGCAGTGTTGCACGTATGTGCGGACGGTATGCAGCCAGTCGTGGACCCGAGGATCTCGCAGCAACCTTTGAGGTCGAGAAATGGGACGCGGAGGAGACTCTGGCGCCCGACTACAACGTGGCTCCGACGAAGGAGGTCTACGTCGTCCTCGACCGCCCTGTGAAGGACGCGGACAGCCCGGACCCGGTTCGCCAGCTGCGCAAGCTCAAGTGGGGACTCGTCCCGTCCTGGGCCAAGACGCCCGAGGGCGCCGCCCGGATGATCAACGCGCGCGCGGAGACGGTGCACGAGAAGCCCTCGTACCGCCGTGCCTTCGCCACCCGGCGCTGCATCGTCCCCGCCGACGGCTACTACGAGTGGGTCACCGGCACCGCCGAGCGCGATCTGGAGGTCGAGGGCAGGAAGAAGCGGCCGCGCAAGCAGCCGTACTTCGTGACGCCGGCGGACGGCTCGGTCTTCGCGATGGCGGGACTGTACGAGTTCTGGCGCGACCGGACGCTGCCGGACGAGCATCCGCTGGCCTGGTGGACGACCTGCTCGGTCATCACGACCGAGGCGGAGACGGCACCGCTCGCGGTGGCCCCCGCCGAGGGACCGCGGGCGCTGGCCGACATCCACCCGCGGATGCCCCTGATGCTCACCCCCGACCGCTGGGACAGCTGGCTCGACCCGTCCCGCACGGACCCGGACGAACTGCGTGACCTGCTCGCGCCGCCGCCCACCGGGCTGATGCGCGCGTACCCCGTCTCCACCGCGGTCAGCAATGTCCGCAACAACGGGGCGGAGCTGCTGACGGAGCTGGAAGGGCCCGAGGAGGGCACACTCTTCTGACGTGGCGAGGATCAGCGACGTGAGCGAGACCGGCGAGACCGGCGAGACCGGCGAGACCGGCGAGACCGGCGAGACCATCGAGACCGGCGCCGGTACGGCCCGGATCACCTGGCACCGGGCGGTGAAGGCGCGCCTCGTCCTCGCCGTGAGCCACGGCGCGGGCGGCGGCATCGAGGCCCGGGACCTGCGGGCGCTCGCCGAGGTGCTGCCCGCCCACGGGGTGAGCGTGGCACTCGTCGAGCAGCCCTGGCGGGTGGCCGGGAAGAAGGTGGCCCCCGCGCCGAAGACGCTGGACGTGGGATGGCGGGGCGTGTGGCCGGCGCTGGCCGAGCAGGGGTTGCCCGTGGTCTCCGGAGGCCGCAGCGCGGGCGCCCGGGTCGCGTGCAGGACCGCGGTGGAGCTGGGCGCTGCCGCGGTGCTCGCCCTGAGCTTTCCCCTGCACCCGCCGGGCAAGCCGGAGAAGTCCCGCGCCGCCGAGCTGCTCGGCGCCGGGGTGCCCGCACTCGTCGTCCAGGGCGGCAACGATCCGTTCGGCCGGCCGGAGGAGTTCCCGCCGGGCTCGTACGAGCTGACCGAAGTGCCCTACGGCGATCACGGCTTCGCCGTCCCGAAGAGGGCCCCGCTCACCCAGGAGGAGGCGCTGAAGATCATCACGGACGGTGTCGTCGGGTGGGCCGCGTCACTCGAGTGACGGCCGGGAATGCAGAGTGACGGACTTCTGTTGTGCCGATCAGACAGCACGCAGTGTGCTGCACCGTTCGTACGAGAGGAAGTCCGCCGCATGGGTTCGACCTTCTGCCCGAGCCGCAGCAGCCGCGCTGACCTGGACTGGACGGTGCTGCACGCGGGCAAGAACGCCCCGATTCGGGCGGCGGGCGGGCATGATGTTCGTCTATCCTCCGATTCCAGTGGGACCGGTCTCGGTCTCGCTACGTCGCTGGAGGAGGTGGGTCCGGTCACTGGGACCGACGCAGGGACCGAAAACGGCCAGGCGGAGCAGCCCGAGGGCCAGGGCACGAGCGACGCGACGGCGGAGACCTCCGCCGAGCGCACCGCGCGCTTCGAGCGGGACGCGCTCGAATTCCTCGACCAGATGTACTCGGCCGCCCTGCGCATGACGCGCAATCCGGCCGATGCCGAGGACCTGGTGCAGGAGACGTACGCCAAGGCGTACGCGTCCTTCCACCAGTTCCGTGAGGGCACGAACCTCAAGGCGTGGCTGTACCGCATTCTCACCAACACCTTCATCAACTCGTACCGCAAGAAGCAGCGCGAACCCCAGCGCAGCGCGGCCGAGGAGATCGAGGACTGGCAGCTGGCGCGCGCCGAGTCGCACATGTCGACCGGCCTTCGTTCCGCCGAGTCGCAGGCGCTGGACCACCTGCCCGACTCCGACGTCAAGGAAGCGCTGCAGGCGATCCCCGAGGAATTCCGCATCGCCGTCTATCTCGCGGATGTAGAGGGCTTTGCGTACAAGGAGATCGCGGACATCATGGGGACACCCATCGGTACGGTGATGTCCCGGCTGCACCGGGGCCGTCGCCAACTGCGCGGCATGCTGGAGGACTACGCCCGTGACCGCGGACTGGTCCCCGCCGGCGCCGGAGAGTCGAACGAAGCGAAAGGCTCGGGCTCATGAGCTGCGGAGAGCCGCACGAGACGGATTGCAGTGAGGTACTCGATCATCTGTACGAGTTCCTCGATCATGAGATGCCGGACGCGGACTGCACCAAGTTCGAGGTCCACTTCGAAGAGTGCTCCCCGTGCCTGGAGAAGTACGGCCTCGAGCAGGCCGTCAAGAAGCTGGTCAAGCGGTGCTGCGGCCATGACGACGTGCCGACCGATCTGCGGGCCAAGGTCATGGGCCGCATCGATCTGATCCGCTCAGGACAGGCCGTGCCCGAGCATGACGTGACCGCGACGGCCCAGGAGTCCTGACCCCGGGCGACCCTCCACCGCGAGGGGCACGCCCCGGCGACGGCCTCCCGGCCCTCCTTTTATCACCCGAACGTGCGAATCCGCGGGCCTGGAGCCCGCGGATTCGCACATACCCGTCCCCACTCCCTTTCTCCCGCCCTAGGCTCCGAGCCTGAGGCCGGGGGAGGTACGGGGGAGGTTCGGGGATGGGTTCGGTTCCGGCGTGGGCCCGTGTGTACGTGGCCGGTGTCGTTCTCCTGGCTCTCGCCTGCCTGGCTCCCTTGCCGCATCTGCGCGTCCCCTGGGAGATCGTCGCGCTGCTCGCCGTGCTGTACGCGGGCTGCGAGCGCGTCACACTGCCGCTCCGGCCGCACGGAGCCGGCGCACCCGGCGGCGACACCACGCAGGGGATGGGCGCCTTCCTCCCCGTCCTGCTGGCCGGCGCCTTCCTGCTGCCCGCGCCGGCCGCCGCCCTCGTCGCACTGCCCGGGGCGCTGCTCGCCCGGGTCGAACAGCGCCCGCGCGGCCCGCGCCGGATCTGGCGCGCGGCCCAGCTCGCCGTCGCCGTCTGGGCGGCCTCCCGGGTGTACGGGGCGCTCGGCGGCCGGGACACGCTCGTCGCGCCCGATTTCCCCTACGCGCTCGTGCCCGCCGGAGCCGCGGTGCTCACCTTCAGCGCCGCGCTCACCGTCCTCGACGGCGGGATCCTCGCCCTGGCCGAGCGCGCTCCGGTGCGCGGTGCCTGGCACGGGCTCTTCGCGCGCTCACTGGCACCGGTCGCCGTGCACGGCCTCGCCGGGCTGATGATGGCGGTGCTCTGGCGCAGCCCGTACGGCCCCGTCGCCGCGCTCCTCGTCCTGCTGCCGATGTACGTCTCCTGCTGGGTCTTCGCCCAATACCACCGCGAACGGGCCGCCCACCAGGCCACCATCCGCGCCCTCGTCCAGGCCGTCGACATCAAGGACGGCTACACCCGCGGACACAGCGAGCGGGTCGGGCGGGCATCCGTGCTGATCGCCCGTGAGCTGGGCATGCACGACGAGCGCGTCGAGGTGCTCCGGTTCGCCGGCATCCTGCACGACGTCGGCAAACTCGGTGTCCCCACACGGCTGTTGCGCAAGGACGGACCGCTGACCCCCGAGGAACGGCGGGTCATCGAACTGCATCCCGAGTACGGGCACGAGATGGTCCGCGGGATCGGGTTTCTCGGCGAGGCCCGCTCGGCGATCCTGCACCACCACGAGCGGCTGGACGGAAGCGGATATCCGTACGGACTGGCGGGGCCGCAGATCCCCGAGTTCGCCCGGGTGGTGGCCGTCGCCGACGCGTTCGACGCCATGACGTCGACCCGGTCCTACCGCAGGGCCCGCCCGGTACGGGCGGCCCTGGAGGAACTGGGGCGCTGCGCGGGGACACAGTTCGACCCCCGGATGGTGGCGGCGCTGGTGCGGGCGCTCGACCGGCACGGCTGGCATCCCGCGGTGACCGCGGACACCGCCCCGGCCGTCGCACCCGGCATGCCGGCGTATCCGTCCGACACCCTCGGGCGGAGCGCACCGTGAGCACGACCGCCCCGCGGCGCGAGGCCCCCGCCCGCTCCCCCCGGCCGGCCCGTCCCGCGCCGGCCGGGAGGACCCCCGCCCTGCTCGCGGCGGTGCGCGCCCTCGCCCTTCTCCTCGCGCTCCTCGCCCTCGGCGTCACCCTCTGGGAAGGGCTCGACCAACGCGGCACGGCGCTGGCCTTCGGCCTGCTCATAGCCGTCGGCGAGCTCGCCCGGTGGAGCGGGGCCGAGGAACGGGAGTCCGCACCCCTCGGGGCCGCCGGAGCCCTCGCGTACGCGCTGCTCGGCGAGAACGCCGGGCACCGCACCGACCACGGTGTCCTCCAGGTCGTCGCCGTGGTCGTGGCGGCGGCACTGATCGGCTGCGTTCCGCACGTGGCACGGGGACAGGCGCCGACGCTCGACCATCTCTCCCGCCGCGTCCTGACCGTCACCTTCGCCGCCGTCTGCTTCCAACCCCTCTACGACCGGGGCAGGTTGCTGGAATGGGGCGGCTCGGCGCAGGCACTGTTGCTGGTCGCGCTGCTGGTCCTCACCACACTGTGGGACGCCGTGCTCGCGGCGGTGACGGCCCACGCGCGGACCCGGTGGCCGTTCGGGCCGCTGCTGCGCGACGAACTGCGGGCCACCCTCGGGATCGGTTCGGCGGTGTGCGCGACCGGGGCCGTGATGGCGCTCGCGGTCGCGGTGGTCGGACTGTGGGCCCTGCCCGTCTTCTCGCTGCCGCTGCTGCTCACCCAGCTCTCCTTCCGGCGCTACGCGGCCGTGCGGGTCACCTACCGGCAGACGATCGCGTCCCTCGCGCGCGCGACCGAGATCGCCGGGTACACACCGGCCGGTCACGCCCGGCGGGTGGCCGCCCTCAGCCGGGCCGTGGGCCGCGAGCTGGGCCTGTCCGAGCCCGGCCTCACCGTCCTGGAATACGCGGCGCTGATGCACGACATCGGGCAGCTCAGCCTGGTCGACCCGGTGCCGGCCGGCGCCACCGCCGCGCTTCCGGCGGCCGAGCAGCGGCGGATCGCGCTGCTCGGCGGCGCCGTCGTACGGCAGACCGGGGTGGAGGCCGAGGTCGCCGTCGTGGTGGAGCGGCAGGCGGACCCGTACCGGGAGCAGCCGGTCACCGCGCGCATCGTGCGGACCGTGAACGCATACGAGGAGATGGCCTGGGCAGCAGGGCCCACAGGGCCGCTGACAGCGCTGGAGAAGCTGCGGCTGGCCACCGCCCGCGACTACCAGCCGGAGGTCGTGGAGGCGCTGGCCCGGGTCGTGTCCCGAGCCGGTCTGACCTTGCCCCGGGCTGGGTAACCCATGGGTAATGAGCGGCCGTCCGAAGGTACGTGGTTGGATGCGAGGGAGAGGGTGTCAGGGGGCGTGGGCCGGCCCGGGGCTGCACTGCCTCCCAGGGACTCTTCGAAGGACCGGCAGGCGGGTAACACCAGGAACTGGCAGGCGGGAATCGTGAGGATCTTCGGCAAGGGACGACACCGGCCCTCCGCCTCATGGCGGCAGGCCACCGACCGTGCGTTCACGCTGATCGGCGACGGCCGGTACGAGGACGCGGGAGCGCTGCTGACGCGTGCCGCGGACCTGGAGCCCTGGCTGTCCGAGTCCTGGTTCAACCTGGCTCTGCTGCACAAGTTCCGGCACGACTGGGAGCAGGCGCGGGCAGCGGGCCTGCGGGCCGTCGCCCTGCTCGACCGCGAGACCGGCGCACCCGACTGGTGGAACGTGGGGATCGCGGCCACCGCGCTGCAGGACTGGCCGCTGGCGCGGCGTTCCTGGCAGGCGTACGGGCTGCGGGTGCCCGGCGGTGCCGCCGTCTCGGGCGAGCCCGTGGGCATGGACCTCGGCAGCGCGGCCGTGAGGCTGTCGCCGGAGGGCGAGGCCGAGGTGGTGTGGGGGCGTCGGCTGGACCCCGCCCGCGTCGAGGTGCTGTCGATCCCGCTGCCGTCCTCCGGGCGCCGCTGGGGCGAGGTCGTTCTGCACGACGGCGTTCCGCACGGCGAGCGGACCACGGCCGCCGGGCACGCCTACCCGGTCTTCGACGAGATCGAGCTGTGGGCGCCCTCGCCGGTGCCCACCTGGGTCGTCCTGCTGGAGGCGGCCACCGAGGACGACCGGGACGCGCTGGAGCGGCTCGCCGCCGACGCCGGCTTCGCCGCGGAGGACTGGTCCTCGTCCGTACGGCTGCTGTGCCGGATGTGCTCCGAGTCCCGGATGCCGTCCGACGAGGGCGACGAGGAACACCTCGACCCGCACGACCACAGCGAGCCCGGGCACCCGGGTCCGCTCGGCCACCGCACCGACGGGCAGCTGTGGGTGCCCGAGCGGGAGTGCGGGCTCGCGGCGCCGGCCTCGCTGGTGCGCGGCCTGCTCGACGGCTGGGTCGCCGACAGTCCGGACTCCCGTGACTGGCGGGATCTGGAAGAGGTCTGCTGAGCGCACCTTTAGGCTGTAGTCGCAGAAATCAAAGGTCTGAGGAAGGCGTACGTCGTCATGGCGCAGCAGGAAACCGATCAGCAGCACGTGGGTGTGCTCCCCGTGGACGACGACGGCTTCGTCATCGACACCGAGGACGCCGAGGAGCGCGAGACGGGCTACCGCGAGCGTGGCACCTCTCGCCCGATCACGGTGGTCGGGAACCCGGTGCTGCACAAGGAGTGCAAGGACGTCACCGAGTTCGGCGACGAGCTCGGCCGGCTGGTCGCCGACATGTTCGCTAGCCAGCGCACCGCCGAGGGCGTGGGCCTGGCCGCCAACCAGATCGGTGTCGACCTGAAGGTCTTCGTCTACGACTGCCAGGACGACCAGGGCACCCGGCACGTCGGTGTGGTCTGCAACCCGAAGCTGGTCGACCTGCCCGCCGACCAACGTCAGTTGGACGAGAGCAACGAGGGCTGCCTGTCGGTGCCGACCGCCTACGCGCCGCTCGCCCGCCCCGACTACGCCGAGGTCACCGGGCAGGACGAGAAGGGCAACCCGGTCCGGGTGCGCGGTACGGGATACTTCGCGCGCTGCCTCCAGCACGAGACGGACCACCTGTACGGGTACCTGTACATCGACCGGCTCTCCAAGCGCGACCGCAAGGACGCACTGCGGCAGATGGCCGAGAACGAGCCTCGCTACGCGACCGTGGCGAACGGCTGAGCCTCGCTTCGCAGGGCGCCCCGCGCCGCTGGGACATAAATTGACCGGCGTGACGCACGGCCTCTTGTGGGTCTACTCGAACGGTGCTTGGACAGGCGATCCGCCTGACCAGGCACCGTTCGCATGTACGTCATATGTTCGATCCCTTGTGCTCCTTCAGTGATCCGGATTCAGTCACACAAGGGGATATTCTCGGCATGGTCACGTAGTCAGTGGGCCAAATCCGTTCCCAGAACGGTCAGTTGTGGTGCTGAATGGGAAGTGCGGGGATACGCAACGGCGCACGCCCGGTACAGCCGGAGGGGTGTGACGTCAACAGGCGGCTGAGAGGGGTTTGTTCGTGCGTGCTTTCTCATACGGCTCTTCATCGACACTGCTTGCGGTACCACCGGCGCTCTCTCTC
Source organism: Streptomyces sp. NBC_00659 (assembly GCF_036226925.1). Classification (NCBI taxonomy): domain Bacteria; kingdom Bacillati; phylum Actinomycetota; class Actinomycetes; order Kitasatosporales; family Streptomycetaceae; genus Streptomyces; species Streptomyces sp. NBC_00659. The sequence goes on from NZ_CP109031.1 coordinate 6,279,310, forward strand.
CCGGTGATCGAGTCCGAGTTTCCCCGTCGACTGCACCCGTATTGGCCGAGGCTTCAGGAGAACACCAGGACCTGGCTCCTCGAAAAGCGTCTGATGCCCGCGGACAAGGTCGAGGAGTATGCGGACGGCTTGTGCTACACGGACCTCATGGCGGGCTACTACATAGGCGCCCCCGACGACGTCCTCCAGGCGATTGCGGACTACAGCGCGTGGTTCTTCGTCTGGGACGACCGGCACGACCGCGATGTCGTCCACGGCCGGGCAGGCGCCTGGCGGAAGCTCAGGTTCCGGCTCCATGCGGCCCTCGACGCCCCCAGGGACCATCTGCACCACCAGGACCCACTGGTCGCGGGGTTCGCGGACAGCATGGTGCGGTTGTACTCGTTCCTCGGCGAGGACTGGAACAAACGGTTCGCACTCCACTTCCACGCGGTGATCGACGCGTACGACAGGGAATTCCGGAACCGGGCCTCCGGCACCATTCCCACGGTCGCGGAATACCTGGAACTCCGTCGGCTCACTTTCGCGCACCAGATCTGGACCGACCTTCTGGAACCGAGCGCCGGCCGTGAACTCCCCGCCGGGGTGCGGCTGCATCCGGCATTCCAGCGGGCGGCATTACTCAGTCAGGAATTCGCCGCCTGGTACAACGACCTCTGTTCGCTCCCCAAAGAAATAGCGGGCGACGAGGTCCACAATCTCGGAATCAGTCTCATTCATCATCAGGGGCTGACACTCGAAGAAGCCGTCACCGAAGTGAGGCGGCGGGTCGAGGAATGCGTGGAACAATTCCTCGTCGCCGAGAAGGACGTTTCACGGCTCGCCGGATCACTCGCGGACGGTACGGCCCGGGGAAAAGAGACGAGCATCGCCGTCAGGGCGTGCCTCGGAAACATGCGGAACTGGTTCAGCTCCGTGTACTGGTTCCACCACGAGTCGGGCCGGTACATGGTCGACAGCTGGGACGACCGCTCCACACCCCCGTACGTCAACAATGAAGCGGCAGGTGAGAAATGACCGTCGATGCGGTACGACCCGAGGTGCGGGAGTTGTCCGTCCCGCCCCTTGCCGGAGGCGGGCTGCCCGTCCTCGGACACGGCTGGAAACTGGTCCGCGACCCACTGGGCTTCCTCGCCCGGCTGCGCGACCACGGCGATGTCGTCCGGCTCAGGATGGGACCCAAGACGGTGTACGCCGTCACCACCCCCGCGCTCACCGGCGCGCTGGCGCTCAGTCCCGACTACGAGATCGGCGGCCCCCTGTGGGAGTCGCTCGAAGGCCTGCTGGGCAAGCAGGGTGTCGCCACGGCCAACGGAGCGCTGCACCGGCGCCAGCGCCGGACCATCCAGCCCGCGTTCCGGGCCGACATCATCCCCGAGTACGGCCCGATCATGGAGGAGGAGTCGAAGGCGTTCGCGGAGCGCTGGGAGAGCGGCACGGCGGTCGACTGCACCTCCGAGTCGTTCCGTGTCGCGGTCCGTGTCGCCGCCCGCTGTCTGCTGCGCGGCCGGTTCATGGACGAGCGCGCCGAGCGGCTGAGCCTCGCGCTCGCCACGGTGTTCCGGGGCATGTACCGCCGTATGGTCATCCCCGCGGGACCGCTCTACCGGCTCCCGCTTCCCTCGATACGCGCATTCGACCGCGCATTGGCCGATTTGCACGCGCTCGTCGACGAGATCATCGACGAGCGGCGGGCATCTGGTCAAAAGCCGAACGATTTGCTGACGGCATTGCTGGAGGCGAAGAACGATGACGGCGACCCGATAGACGAGCAGGAGATCCACGACCAAGTCGTCGCGATCCTCACCCCCGGCAGTGAAACCATCGCCTCCACGATCATGTGGTTGCTTCAAGTCTTGACGGAACATCCGGAACAGGCGGACAAAGTGGCCGCAGAGGTCCGTTCCGTCGCGGGAGACCGGCCCGTCGGATTCGGTGACGTCCGGAAGCTGTCGCACACGAACAATGTCGTCGTCGAGGCGATGCGTTTACGCCCGGCCGTATGGATATTGACGCGGCGCGCGGTGGCCGAAACCGAGCTGGGCGGCTATCGCATTCCGGCCGGTGCCGACATCGTCTACAGCCCGTACGCGATCCAGCGCGACCCCCGTTCGTACCAGGAGCATCTGGATTTCGATCCCGACCGCTGGCTTCCGGAACGCTCCAAGGACATCCCGAAGTATGCAATGCGCCCCTTCAGTGTGGGCAACCGCAAGTGCCCGAGCGACCACTTCTCGATGGCACTGCTCTCCCTGATCACCGCCACCGTGGCGTCCCGGTGGCGCTTCGAGCCGGTGTCCGGGTCCAGCGACGCGACCCGCGTCGGCATCACCCTGCGGCCCCACGGCCTGCGGCTGAAGGCCCGGTCGCGCTAGGGCCTCGGCCCGGCCGGTGTCCGGTCCGCACGTCCACCGGCGCATGTTCAGGCCGCCCTCGGGCCCCTGAACGTGCGCCGGTAAGCCTGCGGGGTCGTCCCCAGGCTCCGTACGAACTGATGGCGCAGCGCCGCCGCGTTGCCGAAGCCTGCGCGGCCCGCGATCGCGTCCATCGTCTCGTCCGTGGCTTCCAGCAGCTCCTGTGCCAACAGCACCCGTTGACGCAGGATCCAGCGGTAGGGCGTGGTCCCGGTCTCCTGCTGGAAGCGGCGCGCGAAGGTGCGCGGCGCCATATGGGCGCGGGCTGCGAGCTGTTCGACGGTCGTCTCCTCGTCGAGGTGCCGCTGCATCCACACCAGCACCTCGCCGACCGTGTCGTACTGCGAACGGGGCAGGGGCCGCTCGATGTACTGGGCCTGCCCGCCGTCGCGGTGCGGAGGCACCACCATCCGGCGGGCGATGGTGTTGGCCACCTCGGGGCCCTGCTCCTTGCGGACGATGTGCAGACAGGCATCGATGCCGGCCGCGGTGCCGGCCGAGGTGATCACCGGGTCCTCGTCCACGTACAGGACGTCGGGTTCGACGATCGCCCGCGGGTACTGCCGGGCCAGCTCGTCGACGTGCTGCCAGTGCACGGCGCAGCGCCTGCCGTCCAGGAGCCCGGCCGCGCCGAGCGCGAAGACCCCGGAGCAGACGCTGAGCACCCGGGCCCCGCGGTCCACCACACGGCGCAGCGCCGCGAGCAGTTCGGGCGGATAGCCGCGTACGGCGTAGGTGTCCCCGGCGGGCACGACCACCAGGTCGGCCTCTTCGAGCCGGTCGAGACCGTACGGAGTGGAGACCGTGAACCCGGGGACGTGGGTGCCGAGTGTCGGCCCTTCGGCGGACACGACCGCGAACTCGTAGACGGGCAAGCCCTCGTCGCTGCGGTCGAGGCCGAACACCTCGCAGACGACGCCGAGTTCGAAGGGATGCACGCCGTCGAGCAGGACGGCCGCCACGTTGTTCAGCATGCTGCCAGTGTGCCGTGGAAGTGGCAGTAATTCGAGGGTCTGCGGCAGCTCTGCCACTGACGGTAAGGAGTCATCGACGCGACACTAGTGTCATGAACTCAGCGATGGACAACCTCGTCGGAATCCTGGCCGTTCTCGCGATCTTCACGGCCGTGGCGCTCCCCTCCCTGATCGGGCTCGCCCGCGAGCGGCGCGTGGACCGTCAGCTCAGGGCGGCCGCCCGCCCCCGCCAGGACGCCGGGCGGCCGCCGCGCCCTCACTCCTTCGTCACCACCACCGTGACCGCCCACTCCTGAAGCCCGTCGCAGGAGACCCGGGCCGGATCACTCGGACACATCGGCCGGGACGACGTCAGCCGGACCGTTCCCGGCGAGACCGCCTTGTAGGCGGCGGACGCGTCGCCCGGCTGGAGGACGATGCCGCTGTTGGTGGCCTCCAGACCGCTGCCGTCGGCCTTCACGGGTGCCCAGGGCCTGCGCGTGGTGCCGTCCAGGGAGACGCGGACGGTCTCGCCGGGCGCCAGACAGTACGTGTCGCCGGTGTCGGCGGCGCCGAGCTCCGCCTTCGCCGTGGCGCAGCCCCCGGGCGACCGGGAGGGTGACGTGGTGGGCGACGGCGACACGGTGCCGCTGCCGCCCGCGTCGCCTCCACTCTGTGTGCCGCAGCCCGCGAGAAGCAGGGTCAGAGCGGTGAGGGCGATGATCCGGGTGTGGGTCGATCGACGCATGGGGTGGCCTCCTTGCGGGTTGGACGTGCCACCGGGGGATCAGGATCCATCCCGGCGTGCGACAGGGCCCCGGCCGCCATCGCGGCCGGGGCCCTGTCAGCTGTCACCCGGCCGCTGCGGCGGCGCCGGCCACGACCGGGCCGGCGGAGGGCGGACGGTCAGAAGTCCTCGTCGAAGTCGACGGTGCCCTCCACCGCGACCTGGTACGCGGACGGCCGGCGCTCGAAGAAGTTCGTCAGCTCCTGGACACCCTGGAGCTCCATGAAGGAGAACGGGTTCTCCGAGCCGTACACCGGCGCGAAGCCCAGCCGCTGAAGGCGCTGGTCCGCCACGCACTCCAGGTACTGCCGCATCGAGTCGGTGTTCATGCCCGGCAGACCCTCGCCGCACAGGTCGCGGCCGAACTGCAGCTCCGCCTCGACGGCCTCGCGCAGCATGTCGGTCACCTGCTCCTGGAGCCGGTCGTCGAAGAGCTCCGGCTCCTCCTTGCGGACGGTGTCGACGACCTCGAAGGCGAAGCTCATGTGCATCGTCTCGTCACGGAACACCCAGTTGGTGCCCGTCGCCAGACCGTGCAGCAGACCCCGGCTGCGGAACCAGTAGACGTACGCGAAGGCCCCGTAGAAGAAGAGTCCCTCGATGCACGCGGCGAAGCAGATCAGGTTCAGCAGGAAGCGGCGGCGGTCGGCCTTGCTCTCCAGCCGGTCCAGCTTCTCCACCGAGTCCATCCACTTGAAGCAGAACTGCGCCTTCTCGCGGATGGAGGGGATGCTCTCGACGGCCGCGAAGGCCGCGGTGCGGTCCTCGGGGTCGGGCAGGTAGGTGTCGAGCAGCGTCAGATAGAACTGGACGTGCACGGCCTCCTCGAAGAGCTGCCGGCTCAGGTAGAGCCGCGCCTCGGGGGAGTTGATGTGCTTGTACAGCGTCAGCACGAGGTTGTTCGACACGATCGAGTCGCCCGTCGCGAAGAACGCGACCAGCCGGCCGATCATGTGCTGCTCACCCGGCGTCAGCTTCGCGAGGTCGGCGACGTCCGAGTGGAGGTCGACCTCCTCGACGGTCCAGGTGTTCTTGATCGCGTCCCGGTAGCGCTCGTAGAAGTCCGGGTAGCGCATGGGACGCAGGGTCAGTTCGAAGCCCGGGTCGAGCAGGTTTTTCTCGGACGCGGCCTTCTCGGTGGTGGTGTCGCTCATTACTGGCAGGCCTCGCAGGACTCGGGGTTTTCCAGAGAGCAGGCGACGGCGTCGGGGTCGGCGACCTGCTGGACGGGGATGGTCTTCTCGGGCTGCGCCTGTGCCTGGGCCGCGCGGGCGATGCGCGTCGCCGGGCGGGACCGCAGGTAGTACGTCGTCTTCAGTCCCGACTTCCAGGCGTAGGAGTACATCGAGGAGAGCTTGCCGATGGTCGGCGTCTCCAGGAACAGGTTCAGCGACTGGGCCTGGTCCAGGAACGGGGTCCGGGCGGCGGCCATGTCGATCAGGCCGCGCTGCGGGATCTCCCACGCCGTGCGGTACAGGTCGCGGACGTCCTGCGGGACCCAGGTGAAGCCCTGCACCGAGCCGCTGGACTCGCGCAGCGCCTCACGGGTCTGCGCGTCCCACACGCCGAGCTTCTTCAGCTCGGCCACCAGGTAGGAGTTGACCTGGAGGAACTCGCCGGAGAGCGTCTCGCGCTTGAACAGGTTCGACACCTGCGGCTCGATGCACTCGTACACGCCCGCGATGGACGCGATGGTCGCGGTCGGCGCGATGGCCAGGAGCAGCGAGTTGCGCATGCCGACCTCGGCGATCCGCTGCCGCAGGGCCGCCCAGCGCTCCGGCCAGTTCAGCTCGACGTCGAAGTGGTCCGGGTGCAGGACGCCACGGGCGGTACGGGTCTTCTCCCAGGCGGGGAGCGGGCCGTTGCGCTCGGCGAGGTCGGCGGACGCCTCGTAGGAGGCGAGCATGATGCGCTCGGCGATCCGGGTGGACAGCGCGCGGGCCTCGGGCGAGTCGAAGGGCAGCCGCAGCTTGAAGAAGACGTCCTGGAGACCCATCGCGCCGAGGCCGACCGGACGCCACTTGGCGTTGGAGCGGCCCGCCTGCTCGGTCGGGTAGAAGTTGATGTCCACGACACGGTCGAGGAAGGTGACCGCGGTGCGCACGGTCTCGTCGAGGCGCTCCCAGTCGATGTCGTCACCGACGACGAACGCGCCCAGGTTGACCGAGCCCAGGTTGCAGACCGCCGTCTCCCCGTCGTCCGTGACCTCCAGGATCTCGGTGCACAGGTTCGAGGAGTGGACGGTGTGGCCCGGCTCCGCCGTCTGGTTGGCGGTGCGGTTGGCGGCGTCCTTGAAGGTCATCCAGCCGTTGCCGGTCTGCGCGAGGGTGCGCATCATGCGGCCGTACAGGTCGCGGGCCGGGATGGTCTTCCTGGCGAGGCCCGCCTCCTCGGCCTTGCGGTACGCGGCGTCGAACTCGTCGCCCCACAGGTCGACCAGCTCCGGCACGTCGGCGGGGGAGAACAGCGACCAGACGCCGTCCTCGTTCACCCGGCGCATGAACTCGTCCGGGATCCAGTGCGCGAGGTTCAGGTTGTGCGTACGCCGGGCGTCCTCACCGGTGTTGTCGCGCAGCTCCAGGAACTCCTCGATGTCGGAGTGCCAGGTCTCCAGGTACACCGCGGCCGCGCCCTTGCGCCGGCCGCCCTGGTTCACCGCGGCGACCGAGGCGTCGAGCGTCTTGAGGAACGGCACGATGCCGTTGGAGTGCCCGTTGGTGCCGCGGATCAGCGAACCGCGCGACCGGATACGGGAGTAGGACAGTCCGATGCCGCCCGCGTGCTTCGACAGGCGTGCCACCTGGTGGTACCGGTCGTAGATGGAGTCCAGCTCGTCCAGCGGGGAGTCCAGGAGGTAGCAGGACGACATCTGCGGGTGCCGCGTACCGGAGTTGAAGAGCGTGGGGGAGGAGGGGAGGTAGTCCAGGCGGCTCATGAGCCGGTAGAGCGCGGCGACTTCGTCCACGGAACGGGCCGTGTCGTCCTCGGCGAGGCCGGAGGCCACCCGGAGCATGAAGTGCTGGGGCGTCTCGACGACCTTGCGGGTGATGGGGTGCCGGAGCAGATAGCGGCTGTGCAGCGTGCGCAGCCCGAAGTAGCCGAAACGGTCGTCGCCCTCGGAGTCGGTCAGCGCGTCGAGACGGGCCGTGTGCAGCCGGACGAACTCGGCGGTGCGGTCGGCGATCAGGCCCTCGCGGTGGCCGACGGCGACCGACTCGCAGAAGGTCGTGACGCCCTGGGAGGCGGCCTCCTCGGTGATGGTGATCGCCAGCAGACGGGCGGCCAGCCGGGAGTAGACGGGATCCTCGGAGATGAGACCCGCGGCCGCCTCGGTGGCCAGTTCGCGCAGCTCGGCCTCGTCGGCGCGGGCGGACCGGCCGCGCAGCGCCGCGGCGGCGACCCGGCCGGGGTCGGCGTCGGGGAGGTCGGCGGTGAGATCGGTCAGGGTCCGCAGCAGCGCGGTTCCGGGACCGTCGGTCTCCACCCGGGCCTGCTGCGCGGTCACTGAAGCCGGATCGGCTGGCGCGATGGTCACGTGGGGATCTCCCTCGCTCGGCACGGGGCCTTGCGGGCAGGAGCGGGGCACACGGGAGCGCTTCAGGGCAGCAGCGCACCACGCGTCCACCAGCCCATTCCGCGAGGCCCGGACGTCGTCGGCACCCGGGCCGGACGGCCGGGGCGCGCTGTCGGCAGGTCCTCGGACTGACACGAGAGCGGGCCCGCACACACGCGAACACGCACAAGTACACCGTTGCGGGACAGTTCCGGATTCGCACCGAATTCCCCTGCGGCGACAGCGACCATGAGCATACATCTTGTGCCGGGCTTCGGGACTGCCCCCACATCTTGTGTCCGCTTGGTGCCGAAGAGCGCTACGGAGTGTGTCGGAGCGTCAACTCGTAAGTGAGCAGCCGGATGTCGTCGAGCTCCGGAAGCGGGTTCCAGTCGCGGTCGGGCGTGCGGGTGAAGCCCACGCGCTCGTAGACGCGGTGGGCGCTGTGCATGCTGCCCTGGGTGGACAGCACCACGCGCGTACAGCCGCCCTCCAGAGCCCGTGCCCGTCCGACGCAGGCGCGCACGAGGGCCTCACCGGCACCCCGGCCGCGCGCCTCCCGGGTGACCGCGAGCATCCGGATCTCGGCCTCCCCGGCGCGCGCGAAGTCGGCCATGGGGCTGCCGTCCGTCACGAAGGTCACACTGCCGAGCACCCGCTCCCCTTCCACGGCGACCAGCACTTCGGAGACGGCCGCGCGCCCCGCGACGTCCCGCAGCTTTCCGAGGTACGGGTCGCTCCCCCCGAAGTCGAGCAGTCCGTCGCCGAGATAGGCATCGGCCGTGATCTCGGCCACCGTGGGGTACTCCTCGGGCCGCGCGGGCCGGATGACGATGTCCATGCGGGTGAGTGTGCCCGACCGGCACGGCGACGGGCCGCCGGTTTTTCACCGGCGGCCCGTCTTCCCGGCTGTCGCCGGGACCTGCCCCGTGACCCCGCGCGGCCGCGGCCAGGACAGTCCTCCGGATCTCCTAGTGGCTCGCGTCCGCCGTGGCCGGCGGGAGCTCCGTCTCGACGCCCGCGTCGCCCGCGTCGGCCGTGTAGTCGCCGGGCGAGGTCTCGTCCACGCCCTCCGGGGCCTTGAGCGCCCTGAGGGCGAAGGTCAGGACGACGGCCACGGCCACGTTCAGGACGAACGCCGTCAGGCCGATGTAGCCGATCTCCCCGATCCCGGGGATCTCCTTCGAGCTGCCGCCGAAGTGCTTCTGGGTCGGGGAGGCCACTCCGTAGGCGGCGATCGTGCCGTAGAGCATGCCGACCGCCCAGCCGCCCAGCAGCGCCCAGCGGTGGAACCAGCGGGTGAACAGCCCGCCGACCAGGGAGGGGAAGGTCTGCAGGATCCAGATGCCGCCCAGCAGCTGGAAGTTGATCGCGACGGTCTTGTCCATGGTCAGGACGAAGACCAGCGCGCCGACCTTCACCAGGAGCGAGACCAGCTTGGAGACCCGGGTCTCCTGCCGCGGGGTCGCGGCCGGGTTGATGAAGTCCCTGTAGATGTTGCGGGTGAAGAGATTCGCGGCCGCGATCGACATGATGGCCGCCGGGACGAGCGCGCCGATCCCGATGGCGGCGAAGGCGACGCCCGCGAACCAGTCGGGGAACATGTTCTCGAAGAGCTGGGGGATGGCGAGCTGGCCGTTGGTGACCTTGACGCCGGCCGCGATCGCCATGAACCCGAGCAGGGCGAGCAGGCCCAGCATCAGCGAGTACAGCGGCAGGATCGTCGTGTTGCGGCGGATCACCTCCCGGCTGCGGCCGGACAGGGTCGCCGTGACCGAGTGCGGATACATGAACAGCGCGAGGGCCGAGCCGAGCGCGAGGGTGGCGTACGTCCACTGGCCCGCCTCGGCGGGGACGAGCCCCCCGGCGCCCGCGGCCGTGTACTTGTCGCTCGCCGCCTTGAAGATCTCGTCGAAGCCGCCCAGCTTGATCGGGATGTAGATGACGGCCACCGCGATCACGATGTAGATCAGGGCGTCCTTCACGAACGCGATCAGAGCGGGGGCCCGCAGACCCGAGGAGTAGGTGTACGCGGCCAGCACGCCGAAGGCGATGAGGAGCGGCAGGTCCTTGACGAACCAGTTGGTGCTGTCGCCGCCGCCCACGCCCATCACGTCCAGGACGGCCTGGATGCCGACGAGCTGGAGCGCGATGTACGGCATGGTGGCCAGGATGCCGGTGACGGCCACGGCGAGGGACAGGCCCTTGGAGCCGAAGCGGCCGCGCACGAAGTCCGAGGTCGTCACATAGCCGTGCCGGTGGGAGACCGACCACAGGCGGGGCAGGAAGGTGAAGATCAGCGGATAGACCAGGATCGTGTACGGCACGGCGAAGAAGCCGGCCGCGCCCGCCGCGTAGATCGCCGCGGGCACCGCGACGAAGGTGTACGCCGTGTAGAGGTCGCCGCCGAGCAGGAACCAGGTCACCCAGGTGCCGAAGGACCGTCCGCCCAGGCCCCACTCGTCGAGGGTGTGCTCGTCGGCGGCTCTGCGCCAGCGCGCGGCCAGGAAGCCCAGGACCGTGACGGCCAGGAAGAAGAAGAGGAAGACGCCGAGGGCGACGCCGTTCACACCGTCCTTCATGCCTCCGCACCTCCCTTCGCCGAGGTACGGGCCCGCTGGTCACGTCGCCAGAGCTGGTACGCGACCACCGTCAGCAGCGTGGAAAGGGGTACCCACAGCAGCTGGTACCAGTAGAAGAACGGGATGCCGATGAACGCCGGGTCGGTCTTCGTGTAGGAGCCGACCCACAGCATCGCCCCGAAGGGCGCGAGCAGACAGAGGGCGATCACCACACGTACCGGTGTCACCACTGGTGGTTTCACTTCGGGCAGGTCTGACATAGGGCGGCTCCGTCCCCTCATCGATCACCTGAGCAACGCGCAGGCAATCTAGGGGATGGTTCCGCTCTAGGGAACCCCTGCTCGGACGGCGGGTGCGGAGGGTTCGTGTCGGAGCGCACGGCGCCTTCGGCGGGCGCGGAACCCCTGGGGCCGGTACGGCGCCTGACGGTCCGTCCGGGCCCGCCGGGCCGGGCGGCGCAACGCGCGGGTACGGGAGCGTGCGCCCCGTACCCGCGGGTTACGCCATATGGCTCAGTCCTGCGGGCGCTTGAGGCGGGCGACGAACTTGTACCGGTCGCCCCGGTACACCGACCGCACCCATTCCACCGGCTCGCCCTGCCGGTCGATCGAGTGGCGGGAGAGCATCAGCATGGGCAGGCCCACATCGGTGCCCAGCAGCCCGGCCTCGCGCGGGGTCGCCAGCGAGGTCTCGATGGTCTCCTCGGCCTCGGCGAGATGGACGTCGTACACCTCGGCCAGCGCGGTGTAGAGAGAGGTGTACTTGACCAGCGACCTGCGCAGGGCGGGGAAACGCTTGGCGGAGAGATGGGTGGTCTCGATGGCCATGGGTTCGCCGCTCGCGAGGCGCAGCCGCTCGATGCGCAGCACCCGGCCCCCGGCGGTGATGTCGAGCAGGCCGGCGAGGGCGTCGTCCGCGGTGATGTAGCCGATGTCCAGCAGCTGCGAGGTCGGTTCGAGACCCTGGGCCCGCATGTCCTCGGTGTACGAGGTCAGTTGGAGCGCCTGGGAGACCTTCGGCTTGGCGACGAAGGTGCCCTTGCCCTGGATGCGTTCGAGACGCCCCTCGACGACCAGCTCCTGAAGGGCCTGCCGCACCGTGGTGCGCGAGGTGTCGAACTCGGCGGCGAGGGTCCGCTCCGGCGGTACCGGCGTACCGGGCGGCAGCGTCTCCGTCATGTCGAGGAGGTGCTTCTTGAGACGGTAGTACTTGGGCACACGCGCGGTACGGATGGGCGCCCCACCCTCGTTCTCCGCACTGCTGACGTCGGTGCTCATGCTCTGCCTTCCCGGCTCCGGATGCCGAAGCGGCCGCCATGTCGTCGGCCACGCCTCACATCGTGGCACGGCTTGTTGCGCGCGTGTTCCCCGCACGCTCCGTGATCCCCTCTATATACCGTCGGCGTACCTGTTGGTCTAGTCCATCGCGCGCAGGCGGTGTCGTCGAACTCGGCGCGGGCTGACCGGGGATGGTTCCTTCGCAGGCCGCGAACGGGTCCGTAATTTGTGCCGCTTGGCTACTTAAAGGTTCTTGCATATGTAGGTCCCATAACGGCCGACTGGACGGGCTTACACACCCTTGACACCCCCCTAGGTCTAGGCCAAGCTCCCGGTACTGGTCTACACCATTGGTCCAGTCCCGGCCCCACGGGCGGTACACGGCGTATGTCACCGCGGGGAGCAGGGGGGTTTGTGGCATCCCTGAGGAGGGTGGCGTGAAGCGCAAGCTGATAGCCGCGATCGGTATCGCGGGCATGATGTTCTCCGTCGCGGCGTGCGGCAACGACGACAAGTCCGGGGGGTCGGACAAGGGTGCGGACGCCAAGGAGCTGACGGTCTGGCTCACGGTCGACGCGCAGAACAACTGGCCCGACCTGGTCAAGCAGGCCGACACGGCGATCGAGGCGAAGCACCCCGGCATCAAGATCAAGCACGAGTACTACGGCTGGCCGGACAAGAACACCAAGCTCGACGCGGTCCTCGCCACCGACAAGGCGCCGGACGTGGTCGAGATGGGCAACACCGAGATGCTCGGCTACATGGTCAAGGGCGCCTTCGCTCCCCTCGACGCCTCGAAGTTCGAGAACTCGGACGCCTGGCTGGACGGCCTCAAGGAGTCCGTGACCTACGACGGCAAGACCTATGGCGTGCCGTACTACGCCGGTGGCCGCGTCGGCAACTGGCGCAAGGACGTCGCCGCCTCGGCCGGAGTGAAGTCCACGCCGAAGACGTACGCGGAGCTCACCTCCGACCTGGACAAGATCCAGAAGAAGCAGGGCGCCAAGTTCAGCGCCTGGTACCAGCCCACCCGCGACTGGTACGCGGCCATGTCCTTCGTCTACGACGCCGGCGGCTCCATCGCGAAGGAGGAGGGCGGCACGTGGAAGGCCAACCTCTCCTCGCCCGAGTCGGTCAAGGGCCTCAACGAGTTCAAGACCATCGTCGACAAGTACATGCACGGCGACAAGACCAAGGACGAGTCCGACCGTTACATCGTCTACGGCCAGGGCAAGTCCGGCATGATCTTCGGTGCCGCCTGGGAGGGCGCGACCGCCGAGGACCCGAAGAGCGACAAGACCGGCAAGCTCAAGGGCAACCTCGAGAACTTCGTGATGCCCGGCCCGTCCGGCAAGAACCTCCCGGTCTTCCTGGGCGGCTCCGACCTTGCCGTCCCGGTGAAGTCGAAGGCGCAGGCCGTCGCCGCCGAGTGGATCAACGCGTTCACCGGCGCCAAGGGCCAGAAGTACCTGATGGGCAAGGGCAACCTGCCCAACAACAAGACCGACCTGGTCAGCCTGCAGAGCGACCCGGCGACGGCCGTTCCGGCCACCGCGGCCGAGTCCAGCTGGTTCGTCCCGATGGCACCGGGCTGGGGCCAGGTCGAGAAGGCCCAGGTCCTGCAGACCATGCTGCAGAACATCGGCACCGGCAAGAAGTCGGTCGCGGACGCCGCGAAGGAAGCGGACACCGCGATCGACAAGGTCATCAACACCAAGTGACCTGAGAGCAGGGCCCCGTCGGTCCTCCGTCACGGAGGGGCGGGGCCCTGCCTCCCGTACGGCCCGGCCGGGGTCTCACCCCCTGACGCCCGGCCGTGCGGGCCTTCGCTTTCGTACGACCTGAGGGACCGCTGAGGAGCGCGCGATGAGTGCCGCAGACACGACCACCCCTGCCAAGGTGCCGCCGCCGCGGCAGGCACCACCACCGGCCGTCGCGAAGGCGCCACGCGCCAGGCGGACCTCGGGTGCGGCGGCGGCCCCCTGGGCCCTGCTCGCCCCGTGCCTGCTGATCCTCGCGCTCGTCCTCGGCTATCCGCTGGTGCGCCTGGTCACGCTCTCCTTCCAGAAGTTCGGCCAGTCCCAGCTCTGGGGCTTCCAGCCGGCCGAGTCGGTCGGCTTCGACAACTTCGAGGGCGTGCTCTCGGACAGCGAGTTCTGGGCGGTGGTCGTCCGGACCGTCCTGTTCGCCGGCGGGGCCGTCGTCTTCACCATGGTCATCGGCATGCTGATCGCGCTGCTCCTCCAGCGGGTGTCCGGCTGGGTGAAGACGCTGATCAACATCGTGCTGGTGGCGAGCTGGGGCATGCCCATCATCGTGGCCACCACCGTCTTCAAGTGGCTCTTCGACTCCGACTACGGCGTCTTCAACGCGCTGCTCAGCAGGCTGCCCGGCGTCGACATGGTCGGCCACAACTGGTTCGCCAGCGGGACGCAGGGCCTGAGCGTGATCATGCTCCTGGTCGTCTGGGGCGCGGTGCCCTTCGTGGTCATCACGCTCAGCGCCGGACTCACCCAGGTCCCCGCCGAGCTGGAGGAGGCCGCACGGCTCGACGGCGCGGGTGCCTGGGGCGTCTTCCGCCATGTCACGCTGCCGATCCTCAAGCCGATCATCGTCATGCTGACGACCCTCTCCGTCATCTGGGACATGGGCGTCTTCCCGCAGGTCTTCGTCATGCGGGGCGGCCACCCGGAGGCGGAGTTCCAGTTGCTCACCACGTACTCGTACGACCGCGCCTTCGTCGTCAACGACTACGCGCAGGGATCGGCGATCGCGGTGCTGACCGTGCTGCTGCTCCTGGGCGTGGTCGCCGTGTACATGCGTCAGATGCTGCAGATCGGAGAGGTCGAATGAGTGCCGTCGCCACGTCCGGGCGTACGTCCGCCACGGGGCGGAAGTCCTCCCGGCCCCGCAAGTCCAAGCTCGGCTGGAACCTGCTCGGCCTGGTCGTCTTCCTCACCGCGGGCTTCCCCGTCTACTGGATGCTCAACACGGCGATCAAGCCGGCCAAGGACGCCATCGACCCCGATCCGAGCCTGCTCCCCACCGGGTTCACGCTCGACAACTTCCGCCGAGCGCTGGACATCGCCGACTTCTGGGGCCCGGTGGGCCGCAGCCTGATCGTCTCCGTCTCGGTGGTCGTGGTCGGCATCGTGGTCGGGATGCTGGCCGCTCTGGCCATCTCCCGCTTCGCCTTCCGCGGCCGCAAGATCGTGATCGTCGGCATCCTCGCGGTCCAGATGGTTCCGCTCGTCGCCATGATCATCCCGGTCTTCCTGCTGCTGAACGACCTGCACCAGTACGACAAGCTCTCCGGTCTGATCCTCACGTACCTGACCTTCATCCTCCCCTTCACGGTGTGGACGCTGCGCGGCTTCATCGTCAACATCCCGAAGGAGCTGGAGGAGGCGGCGATGGTCGACGGATGCAGCCGCACGAGCGCCTTCATCCGCGTGGTCTTCCCGCTGCTGGCCCCCGGCATGGTCGCGACGTCCGTCTACGCCTTCATCCAGGCCTGGAACGAATACCTCTACGCCCTCATGCTGCTGAGCCAGCAGAACCAGACCGCCACGGTCTGGCTCGGCAACTTCACCACCAAGCACGGCACCGAGTACGCCCCGATGATGGCCGGATCCACCATGATGGCCGTGCCGATCGTCGTCCTGTTCCTCCTTGTCCAGCGCAAGATGGCCGCGGGTCTGACCGCGGGCGCCGTGAAGGGATAACGCCTCCCGATGACGACATTCGCCAGTGGTACAGACACCCTGACGCGCGACGCCCTCACCGTGCTCCAGCCCGGTTTCACCGGGACCACGGCCCCGGACTGGCTGCTGCGCCGTCTCGGTGAAGGCCTCGCCTCCGTCGGCCTGTTCGGCCGCAACATCGCCTCGCCCGATCAACTGGCGGCACTGACCGCCCAGTTGCGCGTCGAACGGGACGACGTCCTCGTCGCCATCGACGAGGAGGGCGGTGACGTCACCCGTCTGGAGGTGCGCACCGGCTCGTCCTTCCCGGGCAACCACGCGCTGGGCGCCGTCGACGACGTGGCGCTCACCGAGGCGGTCGCCCTCGAACTCGGCCGCAGACTGGCCGCGTGCGGGGTGAACCTCAACTGGGCCCCGTCCGCCGACGTGAACTCCAACCCGGCCAACCCGGTCATCGGCGTACGGTCCTTCGGGGCCGACACCGGCCTGGTGGCCCGGCACACGGCCGCCTACGTCAGGGGCCTCCAGGCCGCGGGCGTGGCCGCCTGCACCAAGCACTTCCCGGGCCACGGGGACACCGCGGTGGACTCCCACCACGCCCTGCCGCGCATCGACGTGGACCTGTCGGTCCTCCAGTCCCGCGAACTCGTCCCCTTCCGGGCCGCCATCGCCGCGGGCAGCCGTGCCGTGATGAGCGCGCACATCCTCGTCCCGGCGCTGGACCCGGACCGCCCGGCCACCCTCTCCCGCCGCATCCTCACGGGCCTGCTGCGCGAGGAGCTCGGCTACGAGGGCCTCATCGTCACCGACGGCATGGAGATGCAGGCCATCGCGGCGACGTACGGCATCGAGCGGGGCAGTGTGCTGGCCATCGCGGCCGGTGCGGACGCCATCTGCGTCGGCGGCGGGCTGGCGGACGACGACACCGTGCGCCGGCTGCGCGACGCCCTGGTCTCCGCCGTCCGGTCCGGCGAGCTCCCCGAGGAACGCCTCGCGGACGCGGCGAACCGGGTGCGGGCGCTGGCCGAGTGGACGGCCGTGACCGCCGCCGCCCGGAAGGCCTCCCCGGCCGCCTCCGGCCCGGCGGCCGGCTCTCCCACGAATGGCTTGAACAGCTCGAACGGATCGAACAGCTCGGGCGGTACGGGTGGTGCGAGCGGTACGGGTGGCGTGAACGGTACCGGTGGTACGGATGTCACCGGTCGTGCGAACGGTACAGCGGGTACAGGCGGTACGGGCAGTCCCGACGGAACCGGCGGGTCGCACGGAGCGGGCAGGCCGGACGGAGCCGGCGGCGGTACGGCCCGGACCGCCGATGTGGGCCTGGTCGCCGCCCGGCGCGCGCTGACCGTGACCCGCTCCGCGTCGTACACCCCGCTCACCGAGGCTCCCTACGTCGCAGCGCTCACCCCGGTCGCGAACATCGCCGTCGGCGACGAGACCCCCTGGGGCGTGGCGGCGGAACTGGCCCGGCTGCTTCCCGGCACCGAGACCGGCAGCTTCACCGGTGAGGACGCGGGCTCCTCGGCGCTCGCGGCCGCCGCCGGGCGGCCCCTCGTCGCGGTGGTCCGCGACGAGCACCGTCACCCCTGGATGACGGCGGCCCTCGACACCCTGCTCGCCTCCCGCCCCGACACCGTCGTGGTCGAGATGGGCGTCCCCCAGTCGGCTCCCCGGGGAGCCCTGCACATCGCCACCCACGGCGCGGCACGGGTGTGCGGCCGCGCGGCGGCGGAGGTCATCGCGGGCGCGTAGCGCCCCGGGCCCCGGGCCTGTCTTCCGGGCCCCGGGCCTGTCTTCCGGGCCCCGGGCCTGTCTTCCGGGCCCCGGGCCTGTCTTCCGGGCCCCGGGCCTGGCCTCCGGGCCCCGGCCTCGGGACTCAGCCCTGGCCCTGGGCCTGGCCCCGGTGTCGGCCCCCGGGCTTCCGGGCCCTGGCCCCGGGGCGCACCGGGCCACCACGCACAACGTGCCGGGCACTCCCTCGGGAGTGCCCGGCACCGTTCTGTCTCCGCGGCGGGGCGCGGCGCGCCGGCCCGCCTCTAGATGCCCTGCCAGTCCGGCTTGGCGGCGAACGTCTGGCGGAAGTAGTCCCCGAGCTTCAGCTTGGACGCGGCGGCGTCGTCGACGACCACCGTCGCGTGCGGGTGCAGCTGAAGCGCCGACGCGGGGCAGACCGCCGCGACCGGCCCCTCGACCGTCGCCGCCACGGCGTCCGCCTTGCCCTCGCCGGTCGCGAGCAGCACCAGGTGCCGTGCCTCCAGGATCGTGCCGATGCCCTGGGTGATGACGTGGTGCGGCACCTGCTCGATGTCGCCGTCGAAGAAGCGGGCGTTGTCCACCCGGGTCTGCTCGGTCAGCGTCTTGATGCGGGTCCGGGAGGCGAGCGAGGAGCACGGTTCGTTGAACCCGATGTGCCCGTCCGTCCCGATCCCCAGCAGCTGGAGGTCGACCCCGCCGGCCGCCGCCAGCGCCCTGTCGTACGCCTCGCACGCGGCCTGGACGTCCGCCGCCGTGCCGTCGGGCCCCATGAACGCGTCCATGCCGATGCCCAGCGGCTCCAGCACCTCGCGCCGCAGCACGGAGCGGTAGGACTCGGGGTGCTCGGCCGGCAGCCCCACGTACTCGTCGAGCTGGGCGATGCGCGCACCCGAGGTGTCCACGGCACCGGAACCCACTCGGGCCGCCAGCGCCGCGTAGATGGGCAGCGGCGTCGAGCCGGTGGCCACGCCGAGGAGCGCGTCGGGCTTGCGCCTGAGCAGTTCCGCCATGGCCTCGGCGATCAGCTCGCCGCCCGCCTTGGCGTCCGGGACGATGACAACTTCCACGCTGGGCCTGCCGATCTGGAGAGGGGACTCAGGAACGCATCCGAATCCGAAGGGGGACACATGTGGTATAGACCAATCTAGCAGAGCGTCACCCTTTCGTCGCCCCGTCGCGGGGCGCGTCGCGGGGTGAACCGCCGTCCCCGCGGGGATCCGCCCCGGCCCGTTCCGCCCGTCCGGCGACTCCGGCTGCGGCGACGCCTCCCGTTCGTGAACCGAAGCGGGATAGTCTGACGGGCGCTCCTGGTGTTGGATGAGCGGACGACGGCGAACACGACCGGAGCGCAAGGGCCGTGGACGCGCCCGCGGGTGCGGACGCATGGACGCGGAACCATGGTCTAGTCCACAATGCTTTGAGAAACTGAACAAGCCTCCGTCTTCCCCGCACAGGAAGACGGACCGAGGAACCGGCGCTCTCTGCCCTGACTGCACCGGCTCCTCTCTTCGGCCGACCGGGACCGCACACCCCACGGCCGTTGTTGCTCCGGGCTGCGGTGCCGGGAGGGTTGAGGGTCCCTCCCAGGCGCCGCGGCCCGCGGGTGTTTCCGGGGCCGCACGGCGCTTCCGGGGCGCCGGGAGCGCGGCCGATTTCGGGACCTGTCGGATCCTCCGGGTACGCTCGCACTCGTGCCCTCCATGAACGACCTCGTACGCCAGCACACAGCCCTCGACGACTCCGATCTCGAGTGGCTTCATCTGCTGGTCTCGGAGTGGCAGCTGCTCTCCGACCTCTCCTTCGCCGACCTCGTCCTGTGGGTCCCCACGCGCGACGGCACCCGCTACGTCTCGGTCGCCCAGATGCGCCCCAACACCGGGCCCACCTCGTACCAGGACGACATGGTCGGCCATCTGGTCCCGCGCGGCCGCCGCCCCCTGCTGGACGCCGCGCTCGACGAGGGCCGGATCGTGCGCGAGGGTGATCCCGAGTGGCGCGAGGAGGTTCCGGTCCGGGTCGAGTCCATTCCCGTACGGCGTGAGGGCCGGGTCCTCGGAGTCATCGCGCGCAACACCAACCTGCTCACCGTGCGCACCCCGAGCCGCCTCGAACTGACGTATCTCCAGAGCGCCTCCGACCTCGCGCAGATGATCGCGGCGGGCACCTTCCCGTTCCCCGACCAGCAGGTCGACATGGACGCCTCGCCCAGGGTCGGCGACGGGCTGATCCGCCTCGACGCGGACGGCATCGTCCAGTACGCCTCGCCGAACGCGCTCTCGGCGTACCACCGCATCGGCCTGGCCTCCGACCTGGTGGGTCACAACCTCGGCTCCACGACCGCCGAACTCGCCCCGTCCCGGGGTCCGGTGGACGAGGCGCTGTCGAAGGTGGCCAGCGGCTGGGCGCCCCGTGAGTTCGAGATCGAGAGCGCAGACGGGGTGATCCAGCTCCGGGCGATCCCGCTGAAGCCCAAGGGCACCCGCGTCGGTTCCCTGGTCCTGCTCCGCGATGTCACCGAACTGCGCCGCCGCGAGCGCGAATTGATCACCAAGGACGCCACCATCCGGGAGATCCACCACCGGGTGAAGAACAACCTCCAGACGGTCGCCGCCCTGCTGCGGCTCCAGGCCCGCCGCATCGAGTCGGACCGGGGCCGGGAAGCCCTGGAGGAGGCCGTGCGCCGGGTCGGCTCGATCGCGATCGTCCACGAGACGCTCTCCCAGAACCTGGACGAGCGCGTGGAGTTCGACGAGATCGCCGACCGGGTGCTCGCCATGGTCGCCGAGATCTCGCCGGGCAAGGTCACCGGCCGGCGCACCGGACGCTTCGGCATCCTGGACGCCGAGGTCGCGACCCCGCTCTCGATGGTCCTCACCGAGGTCCTCCAGAACGCGCTGGAGCACGGCTTCCGCGAGGGCGACCGGGGCACCGTCGAGGTCTCCGCGGTGCGCGGCGGCACCTCCAAGGACGCCCGGCTGCTGGTCACCGTCCAGGACGACGGGGTCGGACTCCCCGAGGGCTTCGACCCGCACCGGTCGGGCAACCTCGGCCTGCAGATCGTACGGACGCTGGTGGAGGGCGAGTTGGGCGGCACCTTCGACATGGTGGCCGCTCCGGAGCGCGGCACCCAGGTGCTCCTGGACATCCCGGTGGTCGTGCCGAAGTAGCGGGCCCGGACGAACAGCAGGACAAATACCCGCACAAGTGGCCGATGGGCAGGGGCATTCGATGCCCATGGATGCCCGTCACTCACTGTGACCGGTGCTGGACGCCGGGAGCGCCGGGTACCGGACGCGAACAGCAATGAGCCCCGGACCACCAGGTGGTCCGGGGCTGAAAGCTCGTTGCATCAAGCGCATCGGGGTACTGCGCGCTGCGGCTCGGGGGCGGGAGTTGCGTACTCGTTGTACGCGCCGCCAAGCTCAGGCTCGTGCGGGGTGGAACGTCAGGCGGTGGCCTGACGAGCTCGGTTGCGGGCGGCACGGCGCTTCATTGCGCGGCGCTCGTCCTCGCTGAGGCCACCCCAGACGCCGGAGTCCTGGCCGGACTCGAGCGCCCACTGCAGACACTGCTCCATGACGGGGCAGCGGCGACAGACGGCCTTGGCTTCCTCGATCTGCAGCAGCGCAGGACCGGTGTTGCCGATGGGGAAGAAGAGCTCGGGGTCTTCCTCGCGGCAAACGGCGTTGTGACGCCAGTCCATGGCTGCTACCTCTCCTTGGTATTACATGCACGTTGCTTGTGAATGTGAACGCTTTCACGAATCCCTCAACAAGTGAAGGGCCGACAGCCAGACGGACTGGTGTGGTCCTGTGATTTGAGGAGGGGTTCCGGTGCTCTGGGGGCCGGTGTTGCGGGCCGTCCCGAGCGCCACGTAGAGACTCGCAAACCTCAGCGGCGGATACAACCCCTTCCGGAAAGTTTTTTTTGATTCCTCGGTGTCGGCTGAGTCACAGCCGTACTTCCATGGGGTGGACCGTGGTCTAAACGTTCGAGTGAAAGGAGTTTGGCCCCTTCCGCTCACACAATCACACGCAGTGCACGGCGTACGCCTGTGAACGTCACGCTCGTACGCAGTCCCAGGTGGTCGCCGTCCATCTGGAGGGGGAGTGGAGCCTTCGAATGCAAGGTGAAGTCCGCCAGGTCATGCAGAGTGACGGCGTGCTTGCCGTGGGGTCCACGCTCGGGGGACGAAGTGAGCAACTGGGTGGCATACCGGGCGACCGAGGGCGTCGACATGCGGCTGAGTGCCAGTACGTCGAGTCCGGTATCGAACGAGGCCTTAGGTGCCGCGTACACCGGACGATTGCCGAGAAACGTCCACGGCGAGGTGTTGCAGATGATGGACAGGACCAGATCGGTGACCGGGTCGGCGCCGGGGCGCTCCAGGGTGATCGTTCCGTGCCGGCGGTGAGGATCGTCCAGAAACTGACGCAGCACTTGGCGGAGATACAGCGCGTGCGTGGAGCGCCGGCCGAGCTCGCGCTGCTGTTCGACCCGGCCCACCACCCCGGCGTCGAAGCCGAGGCCGGCGCAGAAGGTGAACCAGCGGGAGGGGACGGACTCGTCCTCGGTGCCGGGCGTGCCCGCGGCCAGACCGAGGCCGACCGTGCGCTCGCGCTCCTCGCGCAGCGCGTCCAGCAGGGCGCCCGTCGCCTCCACGGCGTCGTTCGGCAGGCCCAGGGCGCGGGCGAAGACGTTGGTGGAGCCGCCGGGGACCACGGCGAGGCCGGGAAGGCGGGAGTCGGGGCCCCGGTGCAGCAGACCGTTCACGACCTCGTTGACCGTGCCGTCCCCGCCGAGGGCCACGACCATGTCTATGTCGTCGCTGTCCGCGGCCTGCCTGCCGAGGTCCCGGGCGTGCCCGCGGTACTCGGTCGTGACCACTTCCAGTTTCATCTCACTGGCCAACGCGTGGATCAAGACGTCACGCGTACGCGCACTGGTGGTGGTTGCCGCCGGATTGACCACAAGAAGTGCACGCATGCGATGCAGCGTACCTACTGGGTGGTACTCGTCCCAGACCGAGGTAGGGATCCAGTAAGAGTCCGCAGGTGCGGCAGGGGTGCGAAACCGGATCGCCGCGCCGCCCGTGACGGTGCGGTTCCCGGCCCCGGGGCATTCGGGCGCCCGGGGCCGACGGCTACTCTTCGGGGGTGAGCCGTGAGCAGAATCCCACCCCCGACGCCCCCCGGTCCGACCCCCGCCCCGGACGGCTGACCGCTGCCGCGGCGCTGGCCGCGCTGGAGGGGACCGCCCTCGTGGCGGGCGGCGTCTGTGTCCTCGTCCTCGGACTCACAGGCGATCCCGACAACCGGCAGCAGGCCGTCACCGGCGGCGTCACGCTGATCGCGCTCGCGCTGCTGCCGCTGCTCGCCGCGCGCGGACTGCTGCTGCGCCGTGCCTGGAGCCGGGGCCCGGCCCTCGTCACCCAGATCCTGGCACTGCCGGTCGCCTACACCCTGCTCCAGGCCGACAGCGTCGCGATCCCCGCCGGTATCGCCCTCGCCGTCGTCGCCGTGGTGGCCCTGGTGCTGCTGGCGAACCCGGCGACGACACGGGCCCTCGGCATCCGAGGGCCCGGCGGCGACGCACACGACGAGACGTAGCGGGGCTCACTCCTCGACGAGGAGCTTCTCCCGAAGCTGGGCCAGCGTGCGGGCCAGCAGCCGCGAGACGTGCATCTGCGAGATGCCGACCTCCTGCGCGATCTGCGACTGCGTCATGTTGCCGAAGAAGCGAAGGAGCAGGATCCGCTTCTCCCGCGGGGGCAGGTCCTCCAGTAGCGGCTTCAGCGACTCGCGGTACTCGACGCCCTCCAGCGCCTCGTCCTCGGCGCCCAGGGTGTCCGCGACCGCCGGGGACTCGTCGTCCGTGTCGGGGACGTCCAGGGACAGCGTGGAGTACGCGTTGGCGGACTCCAGGCCCTCCAGGACCTCCTCCTCCGAGATGGCGAGCTTCTCGGCCAGCTCGTGCACCGTCGGGGAGCGCCCGTGCAGCTGGGAGAGCTCCGCGGTCGCTGTGGTCAGCGCGAGGCGCAGCTCCTGAAGACGGCGCGGGACGCGCACCGCCCAGCCCTTGTCGCGGAAGTGCCGCTTGATCTCGCCGACCACCGTCGGGGTCGCGTACGTCGAGAACTCGACACCGCGCTCCGGGTCGAACCGGTCGACCGACTTGATCAGCCCGATCGTCGCGACCTGGGTCAGGTCGTCCAGTGGCTCACCGCGGTTGCGGAAGCGGCGGGCCAGGTGCTCGACGAGCGGCAGATGCATGCGGACGAGCTGGTTGCGCAGCTCCGCGTACTCGGCGCTGCCGTCCTGGAGTTTGCGCAGCTCGATGAACATCGCCCGCGCCCCGCTGCGGTCGCGGGGGTCGTGCTGGATGTGCTGGGCGCTCGGCCCGTGCTGGATCTGCCGGGCTTCGGTCTCGTGCTGGGCGTCCTGCACACCCTGCACACCCTGCGCGCCCTGCTCAGGCTCTCGCTCGTGCTGCGCGCCCTGCACGTTCTGCTCCGCGTTTCGCTCGTGCTCGCTCATAGTCCCGCCCGTCACCATTTCCCGAGCTCGAGGCTCTTCCCCCGTGTCCTCGGCCGCGCTCGAACCGGGGGGACCTCCCCGGCCGGGGAAGGCTCCCGGCTGCGCCGCTGCCGCCGAGGAGACGCCGATCTCCGGATGCGGCCGGGCCTGCTCGGGGATGCCGTCGACGTCGTCCGCCGTGTGCCGCGGCCCGTCCGGACCGCCGGCGCGCCCCGCGGGAGGCTCCCGTGTGCCGCGCTCTTCGTCCCGCACCGGCCCGTCCCCGTTCCTCACGCCGGCCCGGGTCCCGCGCCGCGTTGTTTGTAGAGGCTGATCGAAACGGTCTTGTCCTCGGAGACGGTGGAGTCGACCTTGCCCGCGAGAGCCGACAGAACGGTCCACGCGAAAGTGTCACGTGACGGAGCGTGACCGTCCGTGGTCGGCGCCGAGACCGTGACCTCGAGTGAGTCGTCGATCAGCCGGAAGACACAACTGAGCACCGAGCCGGGGACGGCCTGCTGCAGCAGGATCGCGCAGGCCTCGTCCACGGCGATGCGCAGATCCTCGATCTCGTCGAGGGTGAAGTCCAAACGGGCCGCCAGCCCGGCCGTGGCCGTGCGCAGTACCGACAGGTAGGCACCCGCGGCCGGCAGCCGGACTTCCACGAAGTCCTTCGTCGCGGGCTCGCCTGCGATCTGGGACACCCTCACCTCCATGGTGGTACAAGCTCATTCGAGCTCTTTCGGGGGCCGAGGGTCGCCCCCCGGGGTAACGCGCTACGTCGTTCAGCGGTGACGCTACCGCGCTCCCGACTTTCCTGTCCTGGGGACCCCGCCCCTTGCTGTCACTCATAGTAAGCCTATGAGTACGGACAGTGGCTAGAGGTCTGCGGCCCCAAATAGGAAGAGCGCGCGCCGGGTTGACGTACCCAGACGTCAGACGGTCGAACCGTCCGGATCGGGAGTCACGCGCGTACGTGATCCACGGCTCAGACGAGGACGTGGTCCACGAAACACCAACGCCAGTTCTCCCCCTGCTCGAACGTGCGCATGATCGGGTGCCCGGTGGTGTTGTGATGCTCCGAGGCGTGCCGCAGCGGTGAGGAGTCGCAACAGGCGAGATGCCCGCACTCCAGACACAGCCGAAGCTGCACCGGATGGGTACCGGCGGCCGCGCACTCCATGCAGGTCTCGCTCCCGGGGTCGGGTTCGGGCTGCGGCAGCGCGTCGGCGTGCGTGCACTGTTTCATGATGGCCAGGTTACGTCGGGCGTGCGGGACACCGCGCGGAAAAAGAGGGCGGGCGGAAGACGATGGACGTGTTGCCACTGCTGTTGCTGGTCGCGGGGAGCGCGGCGGTCGCCGGGGCCGCCCGCCGCACCCCGGTCCCGGCACCCCTGCTGATCGTCGCCGTGGCCCTGCTGGTCTCGTACATCCCCGGAGTGCCGACGTACGAACTCGACCCCGACGTCGTGCTCCCGCTGGTGCTGCCCCCGCTGCTGTACACGGCGGCCACCGACAGCTCCTACCTCGACCTGAGGGCCCAGTTGAGGCCCGTCGCGCTGTTGTCGGTCGGGTACGTCCTCTTCGCCACCCTCGTGGTCGGCTGGGCCGCCTACCTGCTCGTACCGGGCCTGCCGCTGCCCGCGGCGCTCGTCCTCGGCGCCGTGGTCGCGCCGCCGGACGCGGTGGCCGCGACGGCCGTGGCCCGCCGCGTGGGACTGCCCTCACGGATCACCACGATCCTCCAGGGCGAGTCCCTGGTGAACGACGCGACCGCGATCACCGCCTACAAGGTGGCGCTCGCGGCGGCGGTCGGCGAGGGCGCGACCTGGGCGGGCGGAATCGGCGAGTTCCTGCTCGCGGCGGTCGGCGGGGTCGTCGTCGGGCTCGTGCTGATGATCCCCATCCACTGGCTGCGCACCCACATGAACGAGGCGCTCCTCCAGAACACCCTCTCCCTGCTGATCCCCTTCGTCGCCTACGGCATCGCCGAGCAGTTCCACGCCTCCGGTGTGCTCGCGGTGGTCGTCGTCGCGCTCTACCTCGGACACCGCTCCTGGGAGGTGGACTTCGCGACCCGGCTCCAGGAGGAGGCGGTGTGGAAGATGGTCGCCTTCGTCCTGGAGTCCGCGGTGTTCGCGCTGATCGGACTCCAGCTCCCGGTCGTCCTCAAGGGCCTCGGCGCCTACGAGGGGACGACCGCCGCCTGGTACGCCCTCGCCCTCTTCCTCGTCGTCGTCGTGACCCGCTTCGTGTGGGTGTACCCCGCCACCTTCCTGCCCCGCCTCCTGTCGGCGCGCATCCGCGAGCGCGAGGCCAACCCCACCTGGAAGGGGCCGTTCGTCATCGGCTGGGCCGGCATGCGCGGCGTCGTCTCGCTCGCCATCGCCTTCTCCGTCCCCCTCACCGTGGACGGCGGTGACGCCTTCCCCGAACGCAACCTGATCCTCTTCCTGACCTTCACCACCGTCATCGGCACCCTGGTCGTGCAGGGCCTGACCCTGCCCCCGCTCATCCGGCTGCTGAAACTGCCGGGACGCGACACGCAGGCCGAGACCCTCGCCGAGGCCAACGCCCAGGCACAGGCCTCCCGCGCCGCCGAGGAGCGCCTCGACGAACTCCTCGCCGACGAGCGCAACGCCCTGCCGCCCCCGCTCGCCGAACGCCTGCGCACGGTCATGGAGCGGCGCCGCAACGCCGTCTGGGAGCGGCTCGGCGCGGTCAACCCGGTCACCGGCGAGACCACGGACGACACCTACCGCCGGCTCTCCCGCGAGATGATCGGCACCGAGCGCGACGTCTTCGTCAAGCTGCGCGACCACCGCTACATCGACGACGAGATGCTGCGCACGCTGCTGCGCCGGCTGGACCTGGAGGAGGCTGCGGCCTACCGGGAGGCGGCCTGAGGTCCGGTCCCCGGGACGGGGAACGGCGCTCCGGTGATCACCGCCGCCACCGTCGTGCCGCGCGGGAACGCCCCTTCCCCGGCGAGGGCGACAAGTCCGTAGAGCATCTTGGCGACATAGAGACGTTCGACGGGCAGCCCGTGCCGCTGCTCGAAGTCCTCCGTGAAGGCGTCGAGTTCAGCGGTGGTGCGGGCGTAGCCGCCGAAGTGGAAGCGGTCGTCGAGGGACCAGTTCCCGCGCCGGGCGCCGAACGCGGCCGTCTGGAGGGCCGTCGTGCCGGCGTCGAGGAAGCCGCCGCGCAGGACCGGGACGCCCAGCGCCCGCTGGCCGGGGGCGAGGCCCGCGGCCAGCCCGGCGAGGGTGCCGCCGGTGCCGCAGGCGAGGGCGGCCACGTCGATGTCGTCCTCGTCCCGCAGTTCCTCGCCAAGGGCCCGGCAGCCGCGTACGGCGAGGGCGTTGCTGCCGCCCTCGGGCACGACGTACGCGTCCTCGGTGCCTGTCGCCCGCAGGATCCCGGCCAGCGTCCGAGGTTCCGTCTTGTGCCGGTACGTCGATCTGTCGACGAAGTGGAGACGCATGCCGTCGGCGGCGCAGCGGGCCAGTGAGGGGTTCAGGGGGCGGTCGGCCAGCTCCTGGCCGCGGACCACGCCCACGGTGGGCTGCCCGAGGAGACGGCCCGCGGCGGCGGTGGCGCGCAGATGGTTCGAGTAGGCCCCGCCGAAGGTGACCAGGGTGCGGCCCGCCGCCGCTTCGAGGTTCGGCGTCAGCTTGCGCCACTTGTTGCCGATCAGCTCCGGGTGGATCAGGTCGTCCCGCTTCAGCACCAGCCGCACGCCGTGCCGCGCGAACCGCGCGTCCCCGGCCTCCACCAACGGTGACGGGAGCCGTGGCGGGGGACCGACGGGAGCCGGAGTCCCGCACGGGGTGCGCGGGCCCGTGGGAGGGGCCGCGACGGCCGGGTGCGGCACGACACGCGCGGTGCGGGAGTCCTGGGGGCCGGCCGGGTCCGCCGGGCGGGCGGCGGGGCGCGGGGCGGCCGGGTCGGGGGCTTCCGGGTCGCCGGAGGCGGGCCCGGTGCGGCCCGGGCCGTCGTCCGGGGTGTCGGGGCTGGTCACGGGTCCATTGTCGGACACCTGTCCGGGGGCGGCCGGAGGCGGGCGGCCGAGGCACCGGCCGTCCGCCTCCGGCCCTCGGCGCCTCAGCTCACTTCAGCAGCTCGCGGACGCGTCCCCGCAGCGAGTTCATCGTGAAGCCCCGCGGGTCCACCTTCCCCGGCTGCCACTCCAGGTGGCCGATGACCGAGCGCTCCGTCCAGCCGTGGAACCGGCAGATCGCGGCGGAGACCTTGGCGATGGCGTCGAGCTGCGCCTCGGGCCACGGGTCCTTGCCGTCGCCGAGGTTCTCGCACTCGAAGCCGTAGAAGTGGCGGTTGCCGTCGGTGTTCGCCTCGTTGTCGTGCGGCAGCGCCTTCTCGGCGATCACCGCACGCAGCACCTCGTCGTCGCCGAGGCCCGCGTGGTTGGCGCGGCCGTAGCCGACCAGGTGCAGGACGCCGTCCTTGGTGATGACCCCGTGGCACAGCGGTCCGGGCAGGTCCTCGCGGCCCTCGCGGCACAGCCCGACCGTGAGCGCGCCGCCCGAGGTCACCGTGTGGTGGATCATCACCCCGTGCACCGGCCCCCACGGGCCCTTGTGATTGCGGTTGTGATGCTTCCAGTCGCCGACCTCGACGACATGGACTCCTTCGTCCCTGATCCGGTCGAGGAACCTGCCCGCGGACATGGGCGATGCCATGGCCGACTCCTTCGCGCTGTTCGTCGGCCGCCCTGCCGCGGCCGTCTGGTACCGCAGCTTCTATATCCGGCCGGGTGGCCGGAACCAGCTGTTCGCACAGCGTGCGAGCCGATCCGGTCAGCCCGGGAGAAGCGGAATCGGCCCTCCCTGCCCACGTCCGGAGTGATCCATTCCCCCTCATTCGTGTAATGGCATCAGCACACACAGTGATGAAAGGCTTGGCCGCGAAGATCAGTGCACGACCGGGAGGGCAATTTTCATGTCGGTAGGCGAAGAGGTCCGCGCGGAGCAGAACCGTCCGCAGCAGAGTCTCGGCACATCAGCCGCGCGGAACCTGGCCACCACCACCAAGTCCGCGCCACAGATGCAGGAGATCAGCTCACGGTGGCTGCTGCGCATGCTTCCGTGGGTGAACGTGCAAGGTGGCACGTACCGCGTGAACCGGCGGCTCAGCTACTCCGTGGGCGACGGACGCGTGACGTTCGTCAAGACGGGCGACCGCGTCCAGGTCATCCCCGCGGAGCTCGGAGAACTGTCCGTGCTGCGGTCGTACGAGGACCACGAGGTGCTGGGCGAGCTCGCCCAGCGGTGCCAGCAGCGGGAGTTCGCACCGGGGGACGTGCTGACCTCGTTCGGCAGCCGGGCCGAGGAGGTGTTCCTCCTGGCGCACGGCAAGGTCGAGAAGATCGGCACCGGCCCCTACGGGGGCGACACGGTGCTCGGTGTCCTCGCCGACGGCGCGTACTTCGGCGAACAGGCACTCATCGACCCGGAGGCCATCTGGGAGTACACGGCCCGGGCGGTGACGGCGGTGACCGTGCTCGTACTGCCCCGCCAGGACCTCGAACAGGTGGCGGAGCGTTCCGAGTCCCTGAACGAACACCTTCAAGAACTGCGCGCGATTCCGTCGCAGCGCACCAACAAGTACGGCGAGAAGGAGATCGACCTCGCGGCCGGCCACACCGGTGAGCAGGACATCCCGGGCACCTTCGTGGACTACGAGGCGTCCCCGCGCGAGTACGAACTGAGCATCGCCCAGACCGTCCTGCGCCTGCACACACGCGTGGCGGATCTCTACAACCAGCCGATGAACCAGACCGAGCAGCAGTTGCGGCTCACCGTGGAGGCGTTGAAGGAGCGCCAGGAGCACGAGCTCATCAACAACCGCGAGTTCGGCATGCTCAACAACTGCGAGTACGACCAGCGGCTCCAGCCGCACGACGGCGTACCGGGCCCGGACGACATGGACGAGCTGCTCAGCCGCCGCCGCGGCACCAAGCTGTTCCTCGCCCACCCGCGCGCGATCTCCGCGTTCGGCCGCGAACTGAACAAGCGCGGGCTCGTCCCCGAGAGCATCGAGATCGCCGGCAACCGCATCCCGACCTGGCGCGGGGTGCCGATCTTCCCGTGCAACAAGATCCCCGTCAGCGACGCCCGTACGACCTCGATCATCGCCATGCGTACCGGCGAGGCCGAACAGGGAGTGGTCGGACTCCAGCAGGCGGGCATCCCGGACGAGATCGAGCCGAGCCTGTCGGTGCGCTTCATGGGCATCAACGAACAGGCGATCATCTCCTACCTGGTGACGGCGTACTACTCGGCCGCGGTGCTCGTGCCGGACGCGCTCGGCATCCTGGAGAACGTCGAGATCGGGCGCTGGCGGTGACGTTCCGCCGAGCGGAGCCCGGTGTGGTCCCGCCCCCCGGGGCAGGACCACACCGGGGACACGCGCCCGCGCACGGCGGCCTCCTCGGCGCCACCGTCAGCAGGTGTTCCGGAGCGATCGAGCGGGTGAGGACATGACGACCCGGACACGGCAGGGACCGGCCGGAATCCCCGGCGGACGGCGCCCGACGAGGCCTTCGGACCGAAGGGGTCCCGGCGGAAGCCCCATGGAGAGACCGGAGAGGCCGGAGAGACCGGGCTCGCCGGGCCCGCCCGACGCGCAGGAGGCCGCGGTCGTCCTGGAGCGGGCGCGGGCGTGCGTCGACCCCGAGCTGCGCCGGGCCGTCGACTCGCTGCCGGGCTCCATGCGCCGGATCGCGCTGTACCACTTCGGCTGGGAGCAGGCGGACGGCACCCCGGCGGCGGGGAACGCCGGCAAGGCCATCCGGCCGGCGCTGGTACTGACCGCGGTCCAGGCGCTCGGCGGACAGCGCGAGGCGGCCGTACGGGCGGCCGCCGCGGTGGAGCTGATCCACAACTTCACCCTGCTGCACGACGACGTGATGGACCGGGACACCACCCGCAGACACCGTCCCACCGCGTGGACCGTGTTCGGCGACGCCGACGCGATCCTCGCCGGGGACGCCCTCCAGGCCCTGGCCCTGGGGATGCTCGCCGAGGACCCGCACCCCGCGTCCTCGGCCGCCGCCGCGCGGCTCGCGGGCTGCGTCGTAGAACTGTGCGCGGGACAGCACACGGACACGGCCATGGAGAAGCTCGGCCCGCACGAGGTCACCCTCGACGAGTGCCTCGCCATGGCCGAGGCGAAGACCGGCGCCCTGCTCGGCAGCGCCTGCGCCATCGGCGGGCTGTACGCCGGGGCGGGTACCGAGGACGTCGAGGCTCTCGACGCGTTCGGCCGGGAGGCGGGACTCGCGTTCCAGCTCATCGACGACGTGATCGGGATCTGGGGAGACCCGAGCCGCACCGGCAAACCGGCCGGGGCGGACCTCACCGCCCGCAAGAAGTCGCTGCCCGTGGTCGCCGCGCTCACCTCGGGCACCCCGGCGGCCGCCGAACTCGCCGAGCTGTACGCGGCGCCGTACCGGGAAGGGGAACTGGAGCGCACGGTGCTGGCGGTCGAGCGGGCGGGCGGGCGTGACTGGGCGCAGGTCCAGGCGGCCGACCGAATGTCCCGGGCGATGCACGAACTGTCCCGCGCGGTGCCGGACCCCGAGGCGGCGGGCGGCCTTCTCGCACTCGCCGAGTTCGTCACGCGGCGCAGCACCTGACCGGTTCCGGTGCCGCTGGTCGACGGCCCCGGAACCCCGGGCACCGTACGGAACCTGACATCCGTGCGGTGCCCGGCTCCGTGTGCCGGCGCGAGGGCGTAATAGGCTCAACCGCCGTACGGTCGAGGCTGGTTGGGGCGAAGGGTGGGGCTGGTCATGGGTGTGGCGATCCGAGTGGCGGACGAGACGGACCGGGAGCTGGTCGTCCGGCTGCTGGACGAGGCCTTCCAGGACGATCCGGTGAGCGGCTGGGTCTTCCCCGACCCCGCGCAGCGCCGGGCGAAGCACCCCGGGCTGATGGCGGCCTTCACCGATGTGGTGCTCGCCGAGGGGCGCGTCGATCTGGCCGAGGACGGTTCGGCGTGCGCCCTGTGGCTGTCCGTCCCCGCCGCCGGGAACCACGACGGCGCGGACGGGAACCAGGGGGACGGCGAAGGCGACGGGGCGGACGAGGACGGTCCCGCGCAGCTCCGCGAGGCCGTCGACCCGGACAACGAACGCATCGAGCTGATCGGCCGGCTGACGGCCGGCATCCACCCCGAGGGGCGGGCCCACGCCTACCTGTGGATGATCGGGGTGACGCCGGAGCGCCAGGGCGAGGGCCTCGGCCGGGCGCTGATCGAGTCGGTCCTCGACCGCTGCGACCGCGAGGGACTGGCCGCCTACCTGGAGGCGAGCAACGCCCGCAGCCGCGCCCTGTACGAACGGCTCGGCTTCGCGCTCTCTGGCCGCCCCCTCGACCTGCCGGACGGCCCACGGATGTGGCCGATGTGGCGTGAGCCGCGTCCCGGGGGACCGGCGCGGGCCTAGGCCGGAGCCGGAGCCGGAGCCGGAGCCGGAGCCGGCCTTGTTCTGGACGTACGACAGGAAGCGGTGGGTCCGCCGTCCTACCCTGAAGGCATGGGCACGGATGAGCATGTATGTCCAGAATGCGAGCAGTCGGTCGCCACAGTCGTGCACCGGTACAAGACTCTGGGCGCCTGGGTGCCCAGATGGGGTCCCGGACCCTGCCGCAACCCGGACTGCGCGGCCTACGCGTACGAGCCAGGACACGGCCACGTCCAGCGCGAGGGCGAGGGGCAAGGCGGGGGCGGGGGCCAAGGCGAGGGCCAAGGGCAAGGCGGGAGCGGGGGAGAGGGGCGGGATCTGCCGGAGGAGGCCGCGGCGGAGCCGTCCTGACGCACGCCGGACACCGCCGCACGAGGTCGTGAAAATCGTCGTCGTGAAAAGTCGTGCGGGGAACGTGTAGAGAAACGCGGGCCGGCTCCGACGTCCCCTGTGAGAGCCGCCCACGACGGGCGGTCCGAGCCGAGGAAGCCGAAGGAGCGGACTCATGAAGTACCTGGTGATGGTGCAGGGCACCCAGGCCGACTACGAGGGCATGCGGGGCAACGCCTCCGAGCAGGCGCCGGCCTGGAGCGAGCAGGAACTGCAGGCCATGTACGCCTACATGGGCGCGATCGGCGACGACCTCTCCGAGTCCGGCGAGCTCGTCGACGCCCAGGGACTGACCGACCCCGCGCGGGCGCGCCAGGTGTCCCTGGACGCGGACGGCAAGGCCGTGATCACCGACGGCCCGTACAGCGAGACCAAGGAGCTGATGGCCGGCTACTGGGTGGTCGACTGCGCGAGCCTGGAGCGGGTCACCGAGATCGCCGAGCGGGTCACCCGTTGCCCCGGCCCCGAGGGCCAGACCGGCCACCCGGTGGTCATCCGGCCCGTCCAGGAGGGGGCCGGGGACATCTGAGCGGGATGAGGGATACGACCGGGGTCGAGGACCTGCTGCGCCGCCACGCGCCGCAGGTCCTCGGCGCGCTCGTCCGCCGCTACGGGCATTTCGACTCGGCCGAGGACGCGGTACAGGAGGCGCTGCTCGCGGCCGCCGGGCAATGGCCGGAGAAAGGTGTGCCGGACAACCCGCGCGGATGGCTGATCAAGGTCGCCTCGCGCCGGCTCGTCGACGCCCT
Source organism: Streptomyces sp. NBC_00659 (assembly GCF_036226925.1). Classification (NCBI taxonomy): domain Bacteria; kingdom Bacillati; phylum Actinomycetota; class Actinomycetes; order Kitasatosporales; family Streptomycetaceae; genus Streptomyces; species Streptomyces sp. NBC_00659. Next base: position 6,312,478 of record NZ_CP109031.1, read on the forward strand.
GCGCGCGGAGGAGGCACGGCGGCTGCGGGAGGAGAAGGCCGCGGCGCTGACGCCGCGGGACGCCTTCACGGCGCCGCCGCCGGGCGCGGACCGCGCCCCGTCGCTGGACGACACCCTCTCCCTGCTCTTCCTGTGCTGCCATCCCGCGCTGTCCCCGGCCGCGCAGATCGCGCTCACGCTGCGCGCGGTCGGCGGCCTGACCACGGCGGAGATCGCGCGGGCGTACCTGGTGCCCGAGGCGACCATGGCGCAGCGGATCAGCCGGGCCAAGCAGCGGATCCGGGGGGTCGGTCTCGGCCGTCCCGACCACTGGGAGGAACGGCTTCCCGCAGTCCTGCACACGCTGTACCTGATCTTCAACGAGGGCTACACGGCGACCTCCGGCTCGGCCCTCCAGCGTGCCGAACTCGCCCATGAGGCGATCCGGTTGACCCGCACGGTCCGGCAACTGCTGCCGGAGGACGGCGAGGTGACCGGACTGCTCGCGCTGATGCTGCTCACCGACGCCCGGCGCGCGGCGCGGACCGGGCCGCAGGGAGAACTCGTCCCCCTCGACGAACAGGACCGCACCCGCTGGGACAGGACGGCGATCGAGGAGGGGGTGACCCTGGTGACCGAGGCGCTGGCGCTGGGACCGGCGGGTCCGTACGCGCTCCGCGCCGCGATCGCCGCGGTCCACGACGAGGCGCCGTCGGCGGAGGCGACGGACTGGACCGAGATCCTCGGCCTGTACGACCTCCTCGTCCGCCGGGTCCCGGGTCCCGTCGAACACCTCAACCGCGCGGTCGCCGTGGCCATGGTGCACGGGCCGCGTGTCGCTCTCGCCGAACTCGACCGGCTGGAGGGGGAGTCGGCCGCCGGACACCGGCTGGACGCGGTCCGGGCCCACCTGCTGGAGCGCGCGGGCGACCCGGACGCGGCGCGGGAGGCCTACGCGTCGGCGGCGGCCAAGACCCTCAGCCTGCCCGAGCGCCGCTATTTGGAGGTGCGGGCGGCCCGGCTGCGTGCGTAGCGTTGTCCGCATGTCCGAACCTCTGCTGCATCTGACCGAGCGTTCCCTGTGGGACGTGGCCCGAGCGTCGGGCACCTACGAGAGATCCACCCGCGGCCGGACCCTCCAGGAAGAGGGCTTCATCCACTGCTCGCTGCGCCGCCAACTCCCCGCCGTGGCCGCCATGGTGTACGGCTCCTACACCGGACCCGACGAGCTCGTGGTCCTCGTGGTCGACGCCGAACGGCTCACGGCGCCGGTCCGCTTCGAGGCGATGGACCCCGGCGGGGAGGAATTCCCGCACGTCTACGGGCCGATCGCGGTGGAGGCGGTCGTGGACGTCGAGGTCTGGGACCGGGGCGGGGCGGCTTCGGCGTGAGCGCGGACGGGGAGCGACGCCGGGTGTGGCGCTGGGGCCTGGTGGTGTGGGCGGTCACCGTGGCCGGCGCCGGCGCCCTCACGCTCTGGCTCCAGGCCTCGGCGGAGCCGGCACCGCCGACCGGCTGGTACACCTCCGAGCAGAACGGCCGCGACGCCCCGGCCCCGCTGATCTCCGCCCAGGTCTCGGACCCGCCCTGCCCCGAGGCGGAGCGCGGGGGGCCCGTCCTCTGCGTGGTCGCGACCCGCCCCTAGGGCAGGCTGCCCGTCACCGGATCGCGGCCGGTCAGGCAGTAGGTGCCGCCCGCGGGGTCCCGCATGACCGTCCAGCGCGCGCCCCGGCCGACCGCCGTCGCGCCCAGGGCTTCGTGGTGGGCCCGGACCGTGTCGACGTCCGAGCAGGCGAGGTCCAGGTGGGCCGAGGTGGGACGTTCGGCGCCCAGGCGTTGCAGCAGGATGCGCAGCGGCAGCCCGGCCGGCGGCCTGATCAGATGGAACTCGGGGAGCGCTCCGGGGACGGACTCCCACCCCGTGAGCTCGCTCCAGAAGACGGTCTCGGCGTCGTACACGCCCGGCGCCAGGTCGATGCTCACCTGGTCCAGCCGGCTCGTCGCCCCGTCCGGTCCCTCGGCCACCGGCGGCCGCGCCGATTCACCGTTCCACGGCACCGCGCAGAACAACTGCCCGCCGGGGGAGCGCAGTACGGCCCACCCGTCGTGGTCCGCGACGACCGTGGCACCCAGCCGCAGTGCCCACTCCACCAGCGCCGGTACGTCCTCCACGGACAGGTCGAGATGCGCGCCCCCGACGCCGTCCCCGACACCCTGGGCCTTCACGCACGCGTCCCCCTCGCCGGGCAGCAGCGTCACGAACTCCCCCTGGTCGCCCCGGGGTTCGGGCAGTTTCGTGCCGGTGACCGCCGTCCAGAAGCCGAGGGCCGGTCCGAGCTCCGCCGCGGGCCGGTCGACGAAGACGTGGGTCCACCGGACGGCCGGCCCCGTGGTCACCGGGGGCTTGCCCGTCTCACCGTCCGTACGGTTCATACCGCCTCCCCGGCGATCAGGGCGCGCAGCGACGCCTTCATCCGTGCGACGAAGGCGTCGCGGGTCCCGGGGGAGAGGACGTCCAGGGAGAGATACGGGTTGAGGTCCTCCAGCTCGACGAGGAGCAGCTCGCCGCCGGGTGCCCGGCAGGCGTCCACGCGCTGGATGCCGTACGCGATGTCGTTCCATTCGACGAACCGCTGCGCGAACTCCCGGTCCTCGTCGGTCGGTTCGTACGGCTCCAGGGCCCAGCGCCGCTCCGGGTCGGGCGCGTACAGGGCGTACTGGAGGGTGTGGTCGACGAAGTAGAACGACACCTCGTAGCGGAAGTCGACGCGCGGCTGGACGAGGAGGTCGCCGAACGGCAGGGAGGCGAGTTTCTCGCGCGGAACGAACTCCAGGCCGATGGAGTCCGCCCCCTGCCTCGGTTTCACCACGTACATGGCGGCCTCGGGCAGCAGGTCCAGGTCCTGTGCGCGGTCGACGGTCGGGATGACGGGGAATCCGGCCGCGGTCAGCTCCAGCAAGTAGCCCTTGCCGGCCATGTCCCCCTTGCCCGAGAGCTGGTTGTAGACGCGGACCCCCTCCGCGAGCGCCCGTTCGCGGAACGCGTCGTACGCGGCCTGGTGGTGCAGGACGGGCCCGCTGTTGCGTACGACCACGGCGTCGAAGCCGGTCATCAGCGCGGCCGCGTCCAGCGGGTGGCACACGGCGATGTCGAAGTCCTCGCGCAGCCGGGAGGTCAGGGCGATGTCCTCGTCGCAGTACCGCCGCCCCTTGGCCGGATAGGCCAGGTCGCTGACGAACAGGACGCGGGGGCGTGCGGACGGCACGGATGGCTCCTCGAAGCGTTCGGACGGTTCGCCCCGCGGGCCGATCATGGCCGCGGAACACGGACGTAGTGTCCCTCCCCCTTGATCCCGGCCTCCCGTCGCCCCCGTCAGCGGGCGGCGCGCTTCTCCGCGAAGCGCAGGAGGTTGCCCGCCGGGTCGCGGAAGGCACAGTCCCGCAGGCCGTACGGCTGGTCCTCGGGCTCCTGGACGACGTCGGCGCCCGAGGCGCGGACCCGCTCGAAGAGCTCGTCGCAGTCGGTCGTCGAGAAGATCACTCCGCGCAGCATCCCCTTGGCCAGCAGTTCGGCCATGGCCTGCTTGTCCGCGGGAGAGGCGTCCGGGTCCGCCCCCGGGGGCTCCAGGACGATCTCCACATCCGGCTGGAGCGGCGAGCCGACGGTGACCCAGCGCATTCCCTCGAACCCGACGTCACCCCGGACCTCCAGGCCCAGCACGTCACGGTAGAAGGCGAGCGCCTTGTCGTGGTCGTCGACGGAGATGAAGCACTGGGACAGTTTCAGATCCATGCGTCCAACCTAGTGCCGCGACAGGCAACGTTCGCCCCGTCGCGGCGCCCGGCACGCACTCTCGCCGCACCGGCCGAAAGCCCAAGTACATCCAGTACGAGGACTTCCGGCCGGCACACCGAGAGCACGCACCGGGCGCCGCTCCTTGAGGGCAAACATTGCCTGCCGTGGCACTAGAGCCTGCCGTTCGCGTCACGCGGCCGGACGTGGACAGGACGGCGGACCCCAGTGCCCCGACAGGCACTAGAGACGCGTCCCCGGTTCCGCCTCCGGGTTGCGGTGGCGGGCCGGGCGGGTGAGCCGGCGGGCCACGCAGGAGGGGATGGGGGCGCCGTGGTCGTGCGGGCGGGCCCGGTACGCGCTCGGGGTCTCGCCCACCAGCTCCGTGAACCGCGAGCTGAACGAGCCGAGCGAGGTGCAGCCCACCGCGAAGCACACCTCGGTCACCGTCAGGTCGCCGCGCCGCAGCAGAGCCTTCGCGCGCTCGATCCGCCGGGTCATCAGATACGTGTACGGCGTCTCGCCGAAGGCTTCCCGGAAACTGCGCTGGAAGTGTCCGGGCGACATCAGCGCGGTGCGCGCGAGCGTGGCCATGTCCCACGGCTCGGCGTACTCGCGGTTCATCCGGTCGCGCGCCTGCCGCAGCCGGACCAGGTCTTCGAGCGGTCGGGGATTCGCCACCTCCCCAGAATGGCACACGGACCGCCGCCCCCCGGGGGATCACTGGCCCGGGGGACGGCGGTGGTCGTGCGTACGCGGGGGTGTCCGTGCCGTCAGGCGGCGAGGACCTTGGCCTTGGCCTTCTCGAACTCCTCGGCCGTGATGTGGCCGTGGCTCTTGAGGTCCGCGAGCTTCGCCAGTTCGTCGGCCTTGCCGGTGGTACCGGCGGTCTCGCGGATGTAGGAGTTCATGTCTTCCTGGTTCTTCTGGATGCGCTTCATCTCGCGCTCACCCATTCCGCGGCCCCGTGCGATCAGGTACACGAAGATGCCCAGGAAGGGCAGGATGACGACGAAGACGCACCAGCCCGACTTGCCCCAGCCGCTCAGCGAGTCGTCGCGGAAGATGTCCCCGATGACGCGGAAGAGCAGCATGAACCAGAGGATCCAGAGGAAGAACCACATCGTGGTCCAGAAGACGTTCAGCAGGGGGTAGTCCGCTGCCAGATTGAGCGTCGAGCCATTCATGGTCGAACTCCTGTCGGTTGTGCGACATCTCCGCGGGCGTGACGTCTTGCTTCGGCTCCAGAGTGCGGTCACCCCCCGCCCCGGCGGATCACCCTCCGCGGGTGAGCTCGCGGATCCGCCTCCGCGGGCTCCTCGACGACCGGCGCCGACGCCGTTCCTGGTACCGGCACCCGCCACGGGGATGACACCGGTACCGGCATCCGCCACGGCGACGGCTCCGGCATCGGCGACGGCGCCCGGCGGATCCGCCCCAGCCGGTCACCCCCGGAAGCCTCGGCGGGGCCGTTCATCCGTCGCCCTGAGGCGCCTCGCGCCCACCGCGCTCCTCGCCTTCCTGAAACTGCCCGCGCACCTCGCGCCCGTCACGCTCCTCCGCGAGGGCGTCCCGGAGGCGGGGGAACCGGGCGTCGAGCTCCTCGTCCACCCAGGTCAGCCGCCTGGTGAGGGGCGCCCCGCCGCGGCCCGCCCCGCGCAGGTCCTCCAGGAGGGTCCGGAGGCGGATCAGGACCATCGGGGAGTTCCGGGCGGCCGGGATCACCTCGTCGACGGCGATCCGCAGGAAGTCCTCCCAGCCCGGCAGCGGGACGACCACGCGAAGGCTGCCCGCGCGGTCGGTGATCTCGCGGGGCCGGGCCCGCGCCGGGACCGGCCGGCGCAGCAGATCGTCCACGGCGTCCAGGGCCTGGACCGCCGTGGCGGGGTCGTTGACCGCCGGGGACAGCGCCCTGAGCGCGATGTCGGCGAGCAGCCGGAAGGCGAGTCCGGGGTCCTGGTCGAAGACGCGTTCGGCGCCGGTCTCCAGACCGCGCAGCACGGCGGAGGCGGCCAGTTCGCCGCCGTACACCTCGGCGACGGTCGTGCCCTGCTGCACGGTGGTGCCGGGCGTCACCCGGAGCACGACGACCGCGTCCACCGCCCGTGCCGCGCCCGCCAGCAGGTCCTCGTCCACGCGTTGCAGCACCGCGCCGCCCTTCGGCCAGCGGACCGTCGAACACGGCCCGCCCGGACCGGCCGGGTCTCCCAGGTCTCCCCGGGTGCCCGGATACAGGACGTCGAGGTTGTGCCGGCCCCGTTCCGTGATGGAGCCGAGCACCGGGGCCAGCTGGATCGCGGCGACGGCCCGCAGCAGGAGGGCGCGCAGCAGCGTCAGCAGAAGGAGCAGCAGGACGCCCGCGCTGATCGGCACGACCACCGAGACCTCGTCCCGGTTGGCGATGGTCAGGGCCGCGGTGGCACAGAAGACGGTCAGTCCGACGGCGAAGGCGAACGTCCGCCACACGATCGGCGCGTCCCGGAAAAGGGTGAGCCGAGGGGTGAACGTGGTGGCCGCCCACTGCACCACCAGGAACAGCACGGAGAAGATGACGGTGGCCGCGCCGAGCACGCCGAAGCCCGTCGCCAGCAGCATCTCGGCCACCTGGCGGGACGGCAGCACGGGTCCTCGGGTGAACTCCGGGACGAGGAGGCCGAGGCCCAGTCCGATGCCGATGAACAGCAGTTGGAGGAGGCCCGCGCGCCACCACCGCCGACGGCGGAACGCGGCGTGGCCGGTGCGGACGGAGGTGCCCCGGCCGGCTGCCGCGAGAGCGTTCATCGGCCATCCTCCGAGGCGGTCCCGGGGGCCGCCGGAACGCGGACCCGCCTCCCCAGGTTCGCCGCCCGCGCGGTCACCCGCATCACCCGTCGAAGGTGAGCCCCCGTGCGGCGAGGGCCCGCTCACCCTTTTTCGGCCTTTTTCGTCGCCCGGAGGGCGTAGCGCCGGGGTACGGGTGGAAGGTGGAGTGGCGAGGGTGTGAGCGGGAGAGTTCCGAGGTGGGCGGATGTCGCCCGCACCGGGGGATGTCACATCGGCGCGGGCGGCCGACGATGGCAGAGCTTCGCAGCGGACCCCGCGCCCCGGCCCCGAGGGAAGTGCTCGTATGCGCTATGAATTCCGCATCGCCGGCATTGTTTCGGACACGCTCGCCTCGGCCTTTTCCGAACTCGACAAGGTCCGTACGAAGGAGCAGACCCTGTTCTTCGGCACCGTGATCGACGACGCCCATCTCTACGGACTGCTCACCCGGTTCCAGGCCCTGGGCCTTCGGGTGATCGAGATGCGTCAGCTTCCCGTGTGACCGAGTCGGCATGCGCCCATGACCCGCGTGGAGACCGCGGGACGCCCACCGCCCCAGGAAAGCAGTACGCACCCGGACCGTAGAGCCGCCGGGAACGGCGGCTCTACGGTCCGGGTGCGTACAGACGGGCGACGCGATCCGCGCGGACGCGGCTCGGACGCCCGGACGAAGGTCAGGCCTTCTTGGTCTCCCAGAAGATCTTGTCGATCTGGGCGATGTAGTCCAGCGCCTTCTGGCCCGTCGCCGGGTCGGTGGACGCCTTCGCGGCCGAGAGGGCCTTGAGGGCGTCGTTGACCAGCTGGTGCAGCTCCGGGTACTTCTCGAAGTGCGGGGGCTTGAAGTAGTCGCTCCAGAGCACCGACACGTGGTGCTTGGCGAGCTCGGCGCGCTGCTCCTTGATGACCGTGGCGCGAGCCTGGAAGTGCGGGTCGTCGTTGCCGGCCATCTTGTCCTGAACGGCCTTGACCGACTCCGCCTCGATGCGGGCCTGGGCCGGGTCGTACACGCCGCAGGGCAGGTCGCAGTGCGCGCTGACCTTGACCTTGGGGGCAAACAGGCGGGAGAGCATTGAGCTGTCCTTCCTCGTGATCGTCTTCTCAGGTGGGACATTACTCCGTGGGAGACGCTATTTCGCGAGTGCCCCCATGGGCTTAGGACAAAAGTCCGGGGTGAAACTGGGACTGGTGGAGGATAGGACCGGGGAGGTGCCGGTGATGCCGGAGCTGTCGCAGGAGACCGAGCGGGGGAAGGCTCTGCTGCCGTTCGGGGCGGCGGAGGTGACGGGCCCTTCGATGGTGCCCACACTCCAGCACGGGGATCGGCTCGTCGTTCAGTGGGGGGCGAGGGTGAGGCCGGGCGATGTCGTCGTCCTGCGCCATCCGTTCCAGCAGGACCTGCTCGTCGTGAAGCGGATCGCGGAACGGCGTGAGGGCGGCTGGTGGGTGCTCGGGGACAACGCGTTCGCGGGCGGGGACAGCACCGACTACGGAACCGTCCCCGAGGAACTCGTCCTCGGGAAGGTGCGGTTCCGTTTCCGGCCGCCGAAAGCGGGTCAGCGGTCGCCGTTCGCCGTCGTCCGCTGGGTGCTGGTGGCCGCGAGGCCGGTGCTTCCCGTCCGGTCCGCCTCCAGGCGCTTGCGGGCTCGGTAGGCCGCGACGTTGGCGCGGGTCGCGCAGCGGTCCGAGCAGTAACGCCGGGAGCGGTTGGTGGAGGTGTCCAGGTAGGCGTTGCGGCACGGGGCGGCCTCGCACAGGCCGAGACGGTCCACGCCGTACTCGGTCAGATGGAAGGCGAGGCCCATCGCCGCGATCGCCGCGTAGCCCGCGGTCGCGTTCGACGGGTGATCCGCCAGATGCATGTGCCACAGCGGGCGGTCGTCGTCGTCGCGGTGGTCGTGCCCCGAGATCTGCGGGCTCACCGGGAATTCCAGGAGCAGGGAGTTCAGCAGGTCCACCGCGAGGGTCTCCTCGCCGCCGGCCGCCGCCTCGAAGACCGCGCGCAGCCGTCCCCGTACCGAGCGGAAGCGGGTGACGTCGGCCTCCGCGGCACGGCGGGCAGCCGAGGCGTTCCCCCCGAACAGGTCACGGACGGCCTCGACGGAGGTCAGCGAGTCCTTGCCCCGGGCCGGTTCCTCGGTGTTGACGAGGCGGACGGCATAATCCGAGTAATAGGCCAGTTCCACTTGTAGTCCTTACGGAGGCGCTCTATCGTCGTGACGGTGGTCAGGTAACAGCTGATCGCCCTTACAGGGTATTACGTCGTCGACTGGAGGAGGGGCCTTCATGGCCATCGGCACCGGAACCGACTGGCATGCCTGGCAGCAGAGCTGGGACCGGCAGCAGGAGTGGTACATGCCGGACCGCGAGGACCGCTTCCGGGTGATGCTCGACATGACCGAGGCGCTCGTCGGACCCGCGCCCCGCGTCCTCGACCTCGCCTGCGGGACCGGCACCGTCACCGCCCGGCTGCTCGCCCGCCTCCCCGGAGCCACCAGCACCGGCGTCGACCTCGACCCCGCCCTCCTCGCCATCGCCGAGGGCACCTTCGCCGGCGACGACCGGGTCTCCCTCGTCACCGCCGACCTCAAGGACCCCCGCTGGCGCGAGCGGCTGCCGTACGACACGTACGACGCCGTCCTGACCTCCACGGCCCTGCACTGGCTGCACAGCGAACCCCTCACCGTCCTCTACGGCCAGATCGCCGGACTCGTCCGTGACGGCGGTGTGTTCATGAACGCCGACCACATGATCGACGAGACGACACCCCGGATCAACGCCGCCGACCGCGCCCAGCAGCACGCCCGCAGGGAGCAGGCCAAGAAGGACGGCGCCCTCGACTGGGCCGACTGGTGGGAGGTGGCCGCCCAGGACCCGGTCCTCGCCGGCCCCACCGCCCGCCGCTTCGAGATCTACGGCGAGCACGCCGACGGGGACACCCCCTCCGCCGACTGGCACGCGCGCGTGCTGCGCGAACAGGGCTTCGGCGAGGCCCGCCCGGTGTGGCGCTCCCCCTCGGACGCGCTGGTGCTCGCGGTCAAGTAGGCCACCCGCGAACCCTGTTGGAGGCGGTACGGAAAATCCGTACCGCCTCCACTGCGTCCCGCGGCGCCGGGTTCCAGGTGAAGCAGCGGGGAGGGCACGACAACGGGGGAACCGGAACGGGGGCATGAGGAAGGGGCGGTACGGGAGACCCGTACCGCCCCTTGTTCCCTGCGCTCAGGAGTGCCGACGTCCCGGTCAGAGGACCTTCGACAGGAACGACTTCGTGCGCTCGTGCTGCGGGTCCGTCAGGACGTCGCGCGGGTTGCCGGCCTCGACCACCACACCGCCGTCCATGAAGACCAGGCTGTCGCCGACCTCACGGGCGAAGCCCATCTCGTGCGTGACGACGACCATCGTCATACCGGACTCGGCGAGGTCGCGCATGACGTCGAGGACGTCACCGACCAGCTCCGGGTCCAGGGCCGAGGTCGGCTCGTCGAAGAGCATCAGCTTCGGATCCATCGCCAGCGCGCGGGCGATCGCCACCCGCTGCTGCTGGCCGCCGGACAGCTGCGAGGGGTAGTTCTTCGCCTTGTCGCCCAGTCCGACGCGCTCCAGCAGTTCCATCGCTCGGTCCCGGGCGTCCGACCTCTTCGTGCCCTTCACCTGCATCGGCGCTTCCATGACGTTCTCTACGGCCGTCATGTGCGGGAACAGGTTGAAGCGCTGGAAGACCATGCCGATGTCACGGCGCTTCAGAGCGACTTCGCTGTCCTTGAGCTCGTAGAGCTTGGAGCCCTTCTGGCGGTAGCCGACCAGGTCCCCGTCGACGTACAGCCGCCCGGCGTTGATCTTCTCCAGGTGGTTGATGCACCTCAGGAAGGTCGACTTGCCCGAGCCGGACGGGCCGATGAGGCAGAACACCTCGCCGGTGTTCACCTCCAGGTCGATGCCCTTGAGGACCTCCACAGGACCGAAGGACTTGTGGACGCTCTCCGACTTCACCATCGCGGTCATGCCTTGCCCCTCTCACTGCCGAGCCCGAGCATGTTCGTCTTGATCTTGTGGAACACGGTCGGCGGCAGGCTGCGGCTGGAGCCGCGGGCGTAGTAGCGCTCCAGGTAGTACTGGAAGACGCTGAACACGCTGGTCATGGCCAGGTACCAGATGGAGGCGACGAACAGCATCTCCATCACGGCGTACGACGTGGAGCCGATCGCCGAGGTGGAGCGCAGCAGCTCGTTGTACGTGACCGCGTACACCAGCGACGAGGTCTTCAGCATGTTGATGAACTCGTTGCCGGTCGGCGGCACGATGACACGCATCGCCTGCGGGATCACGATCCGGCGCAGCGTCTTGGTGTGGCTCATGCCGAGCGCGTGCGCGGCCTCCGTCTGACCCTCGTCGACGGCCAGCAGGCCGGCGCGGCAGATCTCGGCCATGTACGCGGCCTCGTTCAGACCGAGACCCAGCAGGGCGCACATGAACGGAGTCATGACGTCCGTCATCTCGTTCTTGTAGATCGGACCGAGATTCAGAACGGGGAAGATCAGCGCCAGGTTGAACCACAGCAGCAGCTGGACGTACACCGGCGTGCCGCGGAAGAACCAGATGTACAGCCAGGCGACCGAGCTGGTCACCGGGTTCTTCGAGAGCCGCATCACCGCGAGGACGACGCCCAGCACCACGCCCACGATCATGGCGAGCACGCTGATCAGCAGCGTGCGGCCGGCGCCCTGGACGACACTGGACACGAAGAGCTGGTCGCCCACCGTGGACCACATGATGTTGCCCTGGGAGAAGGCGTAGATCAGCGCCACCAGGAGCGCGACGACGATGATGCCGCTGACCCACCGGCCCCAGTGCCGGACGGGGATCGCCTTGATGGCTTCCGGGGACGGCCCGGACGCCCCGCTCTTGGACACCGCGTCGCCCGGGGGCGGGGTGTCCGAGGGGGACTTGTCGAGATTGTCAGTCACGTGACTGCCCTTCAGTGGTGCGCTCGGCTTACTTGCCGCCGTTGATCGCGGACTGCTCGATCGCGCCGGACTGGGCGCCCCACTTCTCCAGCACCTTCTGGTACGAGCCGTCCTTGATGATCGCGTCGACGGCTTCCTTCAGCACGTCACGGAGCTCGGTGTTCTTCTTGCTGAGGACGATGCCGAAGGGGCCGGCGTCGTACTGCTTGTTGATGACCTCGAAGGCCTTGCCGCCGTCGGCCTTGTTGGCCAGGTCGACCGCCACCGGGTAGTCGTTGATGCCGGCCACCGCGCCGCCCGACTTCACGCGGGTCTGGGCCTCGGTGTCGTTGTCGAACGACTCGATGTTGATGGCCTTCTTGCCGCCGTCCGTGCACTTCTTGGACTGGTCCTTGAGGGCCGTCTCGTACGTCGTGCCCCGCTGTACCGCGACGGTCCTGCCGCAGAGGTCCTCGAGGCCCTTGATGCCCTCGGGGTTGCCCTTCTTCACGTAGATGGCCGTACCGGCCGTGAAGTAGTCCACGAAGTCGACGCCCTCGCCGAGCTTCTTGCCCTTGTCGTCCAGGCCTTCCTGGCGCTGCTTGTTGTCCGTGATGGACGACATCGCGATGTCGTAGCGGCCGGAGTTGACGGCCGTGATCAGGCCGTCGAAGGAGCCCGAGGTGAAGGTGAACTTCACGCCGAGCTGCTTGCCCAGCGCGTCGGCCAGGTCGGGGTCGACGCCGACGATCTTGCCGCCGTCGACCGACTCCATGGGGGCGTACTCGGCGTTCGTGCCGACCTTGATGACGCCCGCGTCCTGGATCTTCTTGGGCAGCTTGGAGAACAGCGGAGCGCTGTTGGACTTGGCGGACTCCGTGGAGCTGCCGCCGCCGTCGTTCGTCTGGTCACCGCAGCCGGTGAGGATCAGGGCGCCGGCGACCGCGATCGCACCGACCGCTGCTATCCGGGACCGGGCGGTGGTACGACGGGTGGTGCGTGCGGTCATGAGGGTTCCTCCGGCGGATCAGGGAGTAGCCGATAGGTCGACGGAAACACACACCTTCGAGTGTCGCGACCTCGTGTAATGACGGCATCTTGCCATTCGGACGGCGGGATTCACGGTGCCCGCCATGTCAAAATCGGATAACGGGTGACCCCCGAACCATTACCGGCCGGTCACGTACGACCGGATCATGTGCGGGAATCGTCCCCTCCGGCCGGAAGATCTTCGGTGCCGCGCAAGAAGCGGAAGACCGCTAGGCGGCACTCACACCCGAACGAGGACATATCCGGAAGTGTCAATGGATCCAGGCATGAATCATCTCACCGCCATGTGATCTTGGCTCTATGGACTCGTCCTCGGCACCGTCCGTCCGGTAAGAAGGTTCTTTACACCCCTCATCCGGGGCTCAGGGCGCGTGTGCGGCGCGCCCGTCGCGCAGCGGCCCGTACGCAACCACGGCGGCAGGGCCTGCGCGGTGCCCGCCCACCCCTCAACCAGGAGTGGTCACCCTCAAACAATGAAGACTTAAGGGGTAAAACAAAGTGGCAGCGGAGATCGTCAATCCTCGCAGCGACAGCAGTACGGATCACGAAGGCGGGGCCGAGCCCCTCGATGCCTTCGACCCGGCTTTCGCGCTGCACCGCGGCGGCAAGATGGCTGTGCAAGCCACTGTGCCCATCCGCGACAAGGACGACCTGTCCCTGGCTTACACGCCCGGCGTCGCGAAGGTGTGCAGCGCGATCGCCGAGCAGCCGGAACTCGTCCATGACTACACGTGGAAGTCGTCCGTGGTCGCTGTGGTGACCGACGGGACGGCAGTGCTCGGGCTCGGTGACATCGGCCCGGAGGCCTCGCTCCCCGTCATGGAGGGCAAGGCCATCCTGTTCAAGCAGTTCGGCGGTGTGGACGCGGTGCCGATCGCGCTCGCCTGCACCGGCGTCGACGAGATCGTCGAGACGGTGGTCCGGCTCGCTCCCTCGTTCGGCGGCGTCAATCTGGAGGACATCTCGGCACCGCGGTGCTTCGAGATCGAGCGCAAGCTCCAGGAACGACTGGACATTCCCGTCTTCCACGACGACCAGCACGGGACCGCGGTCGTCACCCTCGCGGCCCTGCGGAACGCCGCCCGGCTGACCGGGCGCTCGCTCGGCGACCTGCGCGCGGTGATCTCCGGAGCGGGCGCGGCCGGTATCGCCATCGCCAAGTTCCTGCTGGAGGCGGGCCTCGGCGATGTCGCGGTCGCCGACCGCAAGGGCGTCGTGTCCCGTGACCGGGACGACCTGACGGACGTCAAGCGCGAGCTCGCGGAGATCACCAACAAGGCGGGGATCTCCGGTTCGCTGGAGGAGGCGCTCGCGGGCGCCGACGTCTTCATCGGTGTCTCCGGCGGTACGGTGCCGGAGCCGGCGGTCGCCTCCATGGCGAAGGGGGCCTTCGTCTTCGCGATGGCCAACCCGAACCCCGAGGTGCACCCCGACATCGCCCACAAGTACGCGGCCGTCGTCGCGACCGGGCGGTCGGACTTCCCGAACCAGATCAACAACGTGCTGGCCTTCCCGGGAATCTTCGCCGGTGCGCTCCAGGTCCGGGCCTCCCGGATCACCGAGGGCATGAAGATCGCGGCCGCCGACGCGCTGGCCGCGGTGGTCGGGGACGACCTCGCCGCGGACTACGTCATCCCCTCGCCGTTCGACGAGCGGGTGGCTCCGGCGGTGACGGCCGCGGTGGCCGCCGCCGCCCGTGCGGAGGGCGTCGCCCGCCGCTGACGTGGTGTCCTGCTTGGCCCCGCCGGGATGGTTTCCTCCCGGCGGGGCCATCTTTTTGCCCGCCTTTTGTCCGCGGGAGGAGAGGGCGAGGAGAGGCTGTCGCCCGGTGGGGCTTGCGCCGGGGGTGCCGCGGGACGCGTGTCACACGGGGAGTCGGTTCCCCAGGCCGGGGGCGGAGCCTATCGTCGAGGTCATGTTCGCTGCCTACGCCACCCGAATCGACCGTGACCAGCCGCTGAACGGCCTGGAGTTGGGGGAGCGCCCGGCCCCCGGACAGAGGCCGGGCTGGACGACCGTGAACGTACGGGCCGCCTCCCTCAATCACCATGATCTGTGGTCGCTGCGCGGCGTCGGCCTCGCCGAGGACAAGCTGCCGATGATCCTCGGCTGCGACGCCGCCGGAATCGACGAGGACGGCAACGAGGTCGTCCTGCACTCCGTCATCGGCCAGAGCGGGCACGGGGTCGGCCCCGACGAGCCCCGGTCCATCCTCACCGAGCGCTACCAGGGCACCTTCGCCGAGCAGGTCTCCGTACCGACGTGGAACGTGCTGCCGAAGCCCAAGGAACTGTCCTTCGCGGAGGCCGCCTGTCTGCCGACGGCCTGGCTGACGGCGTACCGCATGCTGTTCACCAACGCCGGGGTCCGGCCCGGCGATTCCGTGCTCGTCCAGGGTGCCGGCGGGGGCGTGGCCACCGCCGCGATCGTGCTCGGCAAGGCCGCCGGGCTGCGGGTCTTCGCCACCAGCCGTGACGAGGCCAAGCGGAAGCGGGCGCTCGAACTCGGAGCCGTCGAGGCGCTGGAGTCCGGGGCGCGGCTGCCGCAGCGGGTCGACGCGGTCATCGAGACGGTCGGCGCCGCCACCTGGTCGCACTCGGTCAAGTCGCTGCGTCCCGGCGGCACCGTCGTCATCTCGGGTGCCACCAGTGGCGACCGGCCCTCGCACGCCGAGCTGACGCGGATCTTCTTCCTCGAACTCAAGGTGGTCGGCTCCACCATGGGAACGAAGGACGAGCTGGAGGACCTGCTGGCCTTCTGCGCGGCCACCGGTGTGCGGCCCGTCGTCGACGAGGTGCTGCCGCTCGACCGGGCCCGCGAAGGGTTCGAGCGGCTGGAGTCCGGCGATCTGTTCGGGAAGATCGTGCTGACGGCGAGCTGACAGAGGGTTGTTCCAGAGGGTTGTCGCGGCGGGTCCGGGTTTCCGGGCCCGCCGTTTCGCGTGTCCGGTGTCCGGTGTCCGGTGGGTGTGGTGCGGGTGCGCCCCGGCGGTGTCAATTTTGGTTGACAAGAGCGAGGTGTCAACGTAGGTTGACGTCATGACCGAAGCAACGGATCTTGCCGAGCGCGCGGGTGACCGCGATCCGCGGATCGGGCTGCGGGCGGTCTCCGCGCTGCGGAGGCTGCTGGAGCAGTTGGAGGCGGTACAGGTGCGCAGTGCGCGCCATCAGGGCTGGTCGTGGCAGGAGATCGCCGCGGAACTCGGCGTGAGCAGGCAGGCAGTGCACAAGAAGTACGGGAGGCAGTGATGTTCGAACGCTTCACGAAGGATGCGCGTGCCGTCGTCGAGGGCGCGGTGTCGCACTCCGGGCGGGTGGGCGCCGAGACGGTCGAGGAGGAGCACATGCTGCTGTCCCTCCTGGACCGGGAGGGCAGCCGGGGTTCCTTCGCGCTGACCTCGCTCGGGGAGTCCGGGTTCCGGGAGTCCCTGGAGCGGGACCTCGCCGAGGCGCGGCGAAGGGGCGGACTCTCGCGCGCCGACGCGGACGCCCTCTCGGGGCTCGGCATCGACCTGTCCGAGATCGTCTCCCGGATCGAGGAGGCCCACGGAGAAGGCGCCCTGGAGTCGGGCGGGCGGGGCGGGAACGGCAGGCGGGCCCGTCGTCGGCCCTTCGGGCAGGGGGCGAAGGACGTGCTGGTACGAGCCCTGCGGATCGCTGCCGCGCGACGGGACCGGCACATCGGGGACGAGCACCTGCTGCTGGCGATCACCCTGCGGGGCGGGGTCGCCGCAGAGGTGCTGGCCGATCACGGTGTCACCTACGAGTCGGTGACACGAGTGCTGTACGGCGGCGCCGGGGCGGCCGGCGAGGGCGGTGTGGCGCAAGCGGGGTGAGCCACGCGAGCAGGCCGGCGTGACCGGCGTTACCGGTGCGACCGGTCGGTGCCGTGCGCCGTCCGGCCGGCGCGCGGTGGACGGCCGGGGTGCGGGCTGGGTCCCGCGCGGGCGGGTGTGTCTCGTACGGACCGGTGGAGCCGTGCGGACCGGTGCAATCCGTGCGGCCCGGTGCGACGTGTGGCCCGGTGTACCCGGGCCGGCGAAGGCCGCTGAGCCGTGCTCGACGCCGGCCGGTGACAACCGGGGTGACCGGGCCGGCAGGGCCGCGTGTGTGGTCCCGCCCGGCCGGTCGCCCCGGCGCCCGTGAGGAGGGCCGGGGCGTCGAGGGTCGCCGGGGGAGTTACGGCCGCCTGCCTCGCAGCGTCGAGCCGATGTGGGCCGCCGCTGTCGACAAGTGGCGGCGGATGTCGCCGAGTTGGTCCTCGGTGACACCGTGGTCGCGGGACGCGTCGCGGATGTCGTCACGGAAGCGGTCCAGCAGACGGTCCAGGTCCCGGACGGGGTTGCCCGTGGAGTCCTCGTGCGCCCAGGCCGGTTCGTACTCGGCGGGAAAGTCCTCCGCCGTGGCCGAGTACTCCGGATCCACGGGCGCTCCGGACGGCGTGCGGCCGAATCCGAACTCCTTGCCGAGGTCCTTCCCCAGGTCCTTGCCGAAGTTCTTCCCGAAGTCGCCGAACTCCTTGGCCAGCTCGGTCAGCCCCTCGCGCACGCCCGTCGGCCAGTCCCCGCGCGCGAAGTGGTCCTGGACCTGGTCCTGGACGTGCTTGGCCATGCGCTGCATCTCCTCCTGGGCCTGCGCACGGGCCTTCTCCTGGGCCTCCTTGGCCTGGCGGCGGGCGCGCTGCGCCTCGTCGCGGGCGCGACGGCTCTCGTCCTTCGCGCGGCGGGCCTGTTCCTTCCACTCCTGACGGACGCGCCGCATCTCCTCCTTCGCCGCCCGCCACGACTCCCTGTCCTGGAAGTCGTCGAGGCCGCCGGACCCGCCCGCCCGATCGTCCTGCTGCCCCGGCCGGGCGCCGGCCCTGGAGCCGTGGCGTGCCTCCGTGGCCGCCGCCCGCATCTCGCGGCGCAGGTCACCGGCAGCGCCCCGGACGTCCGCGCGGATCTCCGCCGCGAGCTCCGCGACCGACTCGCGGATCTCCAGCTCCAGATCGGCCAGTTCGCCGCTGCGGTCGGCCAGTTCGGCGCGGCCCGCGTCGGTGATCGCGTACACCTTGCGGCCGCCCTCGGAGGTGTGCGTGACGAGTCCCTCGGCCTCCAGTTTCGCCAGCCGCGGGTAGACGGTGCCCGCCGAGGGCGCGTACAGGCCCTGGAAGCGCTCCTCCAGGAGGCGGATCACCTCATAGCCGTGGCGCGGGGCCTCGTCCAGCAGCTTGAGGAGGTACAGGCGCAGTCGGCCGTGGGCGAAGACGGGGGCCATGTCAGAGCACCTTCTTGTCGGTCGAGGAGCCGGCCGGACGGCCCTCGGTGGCATCGTCGTCCGGTGTGCCGCTCGCTGTGCCGTCAGCGGTGTCCGTCGCGGAGTGGTCGTCGGCGGTGGTGGCGGAGTGGTCAGCGGTGTCCGTCGCTGTGTCGTCAGTGGTGGCGGGCGCGGAGTCGCCTGCGGTGTCGTCCGCCGAGCCGCCCGTCGCGTTGTCCGCCGAGCCGCCCGCAGTGGCGTCCGGGGTGGTGTCCGCGGTCGTTGCCGGGCCGGCCGAAGGCGCCGCGTCCCGCGGTTGGGGGACCTCCTCGTACGGCTCGTCCTCCGTCGGGGGCCTGCGCAGCAGGGCGATCGAGCCCGAGACGGTCATCGCCCTCAGCCTGCCGTTGCCCGCGCCGAGGCGGCCGGTGATCTTCTTGGCGCCCCACTGGCCGTTGACCCGCAGGTCCTCGAACGCACTGGAGACGCTGCCGCTGGCGGTGTTCGCCTCCACCTCGGCGTCCGCGGGATGGGGGAGCCGGATGGCGATCTCGCCCGAGACGTTCGACAGCCGGACGTCGGTCGGCGTGCCCGTGGCGTCGAGGTCCACGATCATCGAGCCGCTCACCGACTCGGCCCGCACGGAGGTGCCGGAGCCCTCGACGACGGTCAGGTCCCCGGAGACCGAGTTGAAGTGGAGGTCGCCGGTGACGGCCTGGGCCTCCAGGTTCCCCGAGACGGTCTCCACGCGCACGGGGCCGGAGACGCGGACGAGCGTGGTGTCGCCGGTGACGCCCTTCACCTGGACCCGTCCGTCCGTCCCCGAGACCACGGCGGCGGCGCCGACCACGCCCACCTCGACGTGCGTGCGCGCCGGGACGGCGAGCGAGACGACGGCCGCGCGGCGCCAGCCCTTGCGGTCGAGCCACTTCAGGAAGCCCTTCCAGGGAAGGTCCTCGTAGGCCACCGTGAGCGTGCCGCCCTCCTGGGTCACCTGGAGGGGAGGGCCGTCGAGCTCCGACACCTCCAGCCGGGCGGAACTCTCGTCGGTTCCCACGACGTTCACTGTTCCGTTGACGATGCGCACGTGCAGCGTCTGCACTGGGCCGTCGAAGGAGAGCTTCTTCGGCTCTGTCACGGACCACTCGGACATGGTGCAGACCTCCTCGAACGGACCGGACCCTCGTACGAGTCCGAGCTCGACACGCCATATCGCGTCTCTCATATTCACGATATATCGCGGATATCGAAAGTCAAGACACCCGTTCTGGGGATCATTGGTGCATCAAAGTGGGCAATTCGCCCTAAAGTGGGGCTATGTCGACTCCCTCCGGCGCGTCCAGGGGCGACCGTCCGGCCCCCGGCGCCCTGCTGTTGTGCCGGGCCCGTCCGGAGTCGGTCGGTCCCGCCGTCCATCTGCTGCGCGAGCGGATGCTGCTCGCCGGGGCGGGCCCCGACTGGAGCGTGCTGGTCCCCGAGGGCAAGCCCTGGCAGGAGGGCGCGGAACCCGTGGACCGCGTGCTCACCGGCTGGGCCGCGGCGCTCGCGGTCGGCGCGCCCTGGCCCGTCCTCGCGCTGTGGTGGGACACCGACCGCAGCGGGTTCACCCTGGCCTCGGGCTTCCGTCGCACCGTGGGCTACGAATGGCTGGCGAACGGCACCCCGGTCGGCGAGGACGAGGCGATGCGCACCTTCGCCGCCCGCCTGGGGCTCGACCCGGTGCTCGACATGCAGGTCCTGGAGCCGCTGACGCAGCCCGACCCGGAGGCCGACGCCCACGCGCGCGTGAGCGGGCTGCTCGCCGTCCTCACGCGCGCGGGGGTGCTGCTTCCCGCCGGGATCGACCCCGGGGAACCCGTGGAACAGCTCCGTGACGCGGTACGGATCCGGCCGGACGCCGAGCAGATCGAGTGGACCGGCTGGCGGGCCGCCGTGGGCGCCGAGCTCGACGTCGTGGAGAGCGGCGGTCTCGGACCCTGGCTGCGCGGCCCGAGGGCCCGCACCCTCGCCGCGGCCCAGCTCGCCGTCGGCCTCCCGCTCACGGCCTGGGGGATCCGGCGCCACAGCGGCGGCTGGATCGTCGCCGGCGCGGTCCTGATGCTCCGCGGTGCCCTCGGCCTGGCGTACGACCACCTGCGCGCCTACGACTGACCGTCCTCGCGCGGGAGCGGTGCCCCGGGCTCGCGCTCCTACTCGTCGTCCTCGTCCTCGTCGTCCAGTCGGGCCAGCCAGGTCGCCAGCCGCTCCACCGGTACCTCGAAGTCCGGATTGAGGTCGACGAACGTACGCAACTGCTCGGCGAGCCACTCGAAGGTGACCTCTTCCTCGCCGCGCCGCTTCTCTAGTTCCTCGATGCCGCGGTCGGTGAAGTACATGGATGGTGCTCCGTCGGTGAAAGGGAAGTGGAACGCTGGGAAAAGGATAGGCGGGGTCAGGAGGCGGGTGGAGGGCCTCTGTCGTGCGCGGGCCCCGGCCGCTAGCCTGCAAGGTCGGCTCGAACCACGGGGGCGTGGGGGAACGGGGGATGCCATGAGTGACGCGGTGACGCGCATCGCACGGATCGAGATGCCCGACGGAACACCGGTGTGGGCCCGGATCTCGGGGGCCGACGAACTGGAGGATCCCGGCGGCGAGCTGTCGCTGACGGACGTCGGCTTCGCGGAGCGTGTCGAGGCGCAGGTCGAGAGCCTGCACGCGGTGATCACCGGCGTCGCGCGCTCGCTCGCCGCCCCGCTGCGCGCGGTGCGGCCCGACGAGGTCAGCGTCGAGTTCGGCATCGAGCTGACGGCGAAGGCCGGCAAGGTGGTCGGGCTGCTCGCGGACGGCGAGGCCAAGGCGGGCATCACCGTGACGCTCACCTGGAACGGTGCGCCGCCCGACCTGGAAGGAGATGGGACCGGCGTCCCCCACGCGGGGCCACCCGGTCCGGCGGGGGACGGGACCGCCACCCCGCACGCGGGCGCGTCTCCCGGCGCCCCGGCGCACGGTGGAGCCACCGACCCCTCCGGCGGGGGCGGAGCATGACGGACGGGCACGCCCCGGGCGCACCGGGCGGCCCCGGAAACGCTCACCGTGCGCTGCGTGATCTCGTCATGGCCGCCACCGTGCGCATCCATCGCGCGGGCCCCGGGTATGCCCTCGACGAACCCGGCACGTTCCTCGGGAGCGGCTTCTTCATCGCTCCGAACTGGGTTCTGACCTGCGCACATGTGGTCCGGAGCGGGGAGGGGAACGAGGTGCGGGTGGTGTACGAGAGAGGGCCGGGCCGCGGTACGTCCGCGGTCACCGGCGAGGTCGCGACGGTCCTCCCGGACCGCGCGGGGCTCCCGGCGCGCGGCACCTGGCCGTCCCCCGACCTCGCCCTGGTACGGCTGCGCGAGCCGGTGGACCACGACTGCGCGTACGTCACCGAACGCCCGGCCGCCTACTACGAGGAGGGCGTCGTCCTGTACTCCGGCTGGTCCGTGGTCGGCGGGGAGCTGCGCCGGCTGAGCGGCACCTGCACGGTCCAGGGCACGCTCGGCGGCTGGTCCGACGACGAGCAGATCCGCCTCGGCGGCGACGTGCTGCCGCCCGGCGTCTCGGGCGGGCCGGTCGTCGACCCCGTACGCGGTGAGGTCGTCGGAGTCCTGAAGTCGCGCACGGACCGGGGGCTCGGCGGCACCTGCACGGGGGTGGAGCAGTTACGGTCCCTGCCGGTGCCGGCCGAGGAGACGGCCGCCGAGCACGACGATCCGTACCACGCCGTCTTCCACGCCCACGACCGCTACCACCGGGACCGGCAGCGCCACCCGGACACCGACCGCAGCACCTGGGCCGACGTCCAGAACCAGCTCGGCGCCCGGCCCGGCCGCGCCCTGAGCCCCGAGGAGCGGACGCAGCTGCTCGGCAGGCTCGCCGATCTGCCGCCGCCGGCCAGCACCCGCGCCCTGCTCGGCCTGCTCGAATCCCTCCTGGGCGACCAGGCGGCGATCCCGCATCCGGCTCCGCGCGGCTGGCGCGACGGACTCGGGGCGCTGTACGAGAGCTCGCGCCAGGACGCCGCCCTCGACCTCGTCCTCGACTACGCCATGCGGGCGATGTCCGCCGACCGCCCCTTCGTCACACCGGGCACCCGGGCCGCCGAACGGGCGCTGTGGGAGTGGGTGCGGCAGACCGCCGAGGGCCGTCCGGGCCCCGCGTACCGGCGCCGCCTCGGTCAACAGTGGATCGAACGGCTCCAGGTGGCGCCCCGTGGCCCCTCGGCGGCGGAAGCAGAGGCGGCGCACGGCACCGCGTACGGCGCCGGCCGTGCGCCCCGTCTCTTCGTCCTGCTCGAACTGGAGCAGCTGGGCTGGGAGCCGGGCCGCTGCGACTGGCACGTCTCGGTGGGCCGACCGACCGGAGAGGTGGTGCGGCTGCGTGACGGCGAACGCACCCCGCTGGAGGAGCTGCCGGCCGTTCTCGCACCCGTCCTGACGGAAGCCTTCCGTCAGTGCGACGAACCCGGACGGCCCGCCGACCTCCAGGTGGCCCTGCCCCATCTGCTGCTCGGACTCGACGTCGACACCTGGCAGTTCGGGCCGGACGAAGTGCCGCTCGGCGCCCACCGGCCCGTCGTCGTGCGCTGCGCCGACCGGGAACAGCTTCCCGAGCCCGCCGACGCGGCCGCCCGGGCCGGAAAGACGCTCCCGGCCGACGAGGAGCGGCACGAGCGGGAGGCCCGCTGGCGGTGGATCCACGAGCACGGCGCACAGGCCGAAGTACTCGACTGCGAGGACGGGTTGCGGGTACCCGTACCAGTGGCGGAGTCGTTGCGCGGCCTGCCGCACAAGACCGTTCCCGTGCTCTGCCGCTACGGCGACCACCGGTTCGAGGACGACCCGGTCGCGCTCGTGCGGATCGTGCACGGCGGATACGGCGTCGCCCTGTGGCGGCGCTGGCGGGGGCAGTCCGAAGCGGTCTGCGGCGAGTTCCACCGAAGAGCCGGCGACACGGTGGCGGGCGCGGGCGGCGCGGACCGCCTTCCCGAACTGGTGCACGCCCTGCGGGCCGGGCTGCGCGAGGGCCGGCCGGAGACCTACTGGGCCCATGGGATCGCCCTGTTCTACGACGACCCGCGCCGGCCCCTGCCCGGGACCGGGGACCTGCTGGAGGCGCCATGACCGCATCGCTCGACCCGCTGTCGCGCGACGCTCGAACCAGGCCGAAGTGGGCTGCTGTGAGCCCCTCTTGGGGCCTTACGAGGCCCTCCGCGGGTCGATACGGTGAGGCGACGATCGACGGCTGCCGGGGTGGACGAGTGACGACGAGGACTGGGCAATGACCGATTCCAGCGAGTGGCTCATCTACCGAGGCGCAGGCGAACCCCACGACGGCCTGAACCGGCTTCCGGCCCCACCGCCGTGGCGTGACTTCGCGAGCCGGGACGCCGCCGGGAGCGACGGCGACGGCTCCGAGGACCGCAGGCTGGGCGCGTACCGGCATCTGGCCGAACTGCACCGGCCCGGCGCCGAGGAACTCGAAATGATCAACGCGGCGCTCTATCTGCGCCGGCCCCTGCTGGTCACCGGCAGCCCCGGCGCGGGCAAGAGCACGCTCGCGCACTCGGTGGCGTACGAACTCGGCCTCGGCAACGTCCTGCGCTGGCCGATCGTCAGCCGGTCCACGCTGCGGGACGGCCTCTACCACTACGACGCGATCGCCCGGCTCCAGGACGTGCAGCTCGCCGCGCCGCACGGTGGCGACCCGGCCGCGACCGGCGCCCCCGGTTCCGTCGAGGGCATCGGCAGCTACATCCGGCTCGGCCCGCTCGGCACCGCGCTGCTGCCCTCCGAGACCCCGCGCGTGCTGCTCATCGACGAGCTGGACAAGAGCGACATCGACCTGCCCAACGACCTCCTGAACGTCCTGGAGGAGGGCGAGTTCGCGATTCCCGAGCTGGAACGCGTCGCCGACCGGCTGCCCGGCGGCGAGGCCGCGGTGCTCACCGACGACGGCACCAAGGCGCGGGTGCGCGACGGCCGGGTGCGCTGCCACGCCTTCCCCTTCGTGGTGCTCACCAGCAACGGCGAGCGCGACTTCCCCGCCCCGCTGATGCGCCGCTGCATCCACCTCGAACTGGGCCGCCCGGACCACAAGCGGCTCGCCACCTTCGTACGCGCCCACCTGGGCGACGAGGCCGCGCGGGTCGGGGACGATCTGATCACCCACTTCCTGGAGCGCTCACGCAGCGAACTCGTCGCGGCCGACCAGCTGTTGAACGCCATCTACCTCACCGACGCCGCGGCCCCGCCCAGCCGGGACCGGCTCGCGGACCTGCTCATCCAGCGACTCGACCGCCCGAGGTGACGCGCTGATGACCGGCGGCGACCCGATCGCCGAACTCATCGCCCGGATACGGCAGGCCGGGCTGGATCCCGATGCCCGCCAACTGGCCGACGCCCTGTGGCTGGCGCGCTGGTCGCGCCCGCCGGACCGGGCCGGGACCGAGTGGGGGAGCGCGCCGGCGTCCGGTCACAAGGGGGCGGCCGAGGACCCCGCCGCCGGGCGCCGGGACACGCGGCGGGAGGAACGGCCACCGCCCGGCGACCGGCCCGCACCGGCCCGGCGGGACACGGAGACGGACCGGCGCGTCGCGCTGTACCCGGTGCCGCGCGACGGCGCGCCGCGCGGCTACGGGCAGGGCCGGTCGGCGGTGCTGCCGGTCGGCGTACCCGCC
Source organism: Streptomyces sp. NBC_00659 (assembly GCF_036226925.1). NCBI lineage: Bacteria > Bacillati > Actinomycetota > Actinomycetes > Kitasatosporales > Streptomycetaceae > Streptomyces > Streptomyces sp. NBC_00659. The sequence continues at coordinate 6,336,979 of NZ_CP109031.1, forward strand.
GCGCCCGCGTTCCCCTCCCCGCTCGAACTCCAGCGCGCATTACGCCCGTTGCAGGGCTACCGCACCGCGGCACCGCCCCTGCGTGAAGTCCTCGACGAGACCGAGACCGCCGAACGCACCGCCCGGGCCGGCGGACTGGTCCTGCCGGTGTTCCGCGGGGTGACCCGGGCCGACGCCACCCTCCAGCTCGTCATGGACGCCTCCTCGTCCATGCGCGTGTGGGACCGGATGTTCGCCGAACTGGAGCAGGTCTTCAGCGGGCTCGGCGCCTTCCGGGACATCCAGGTCAGCCACCTCCACCAGGGCCCGGACGGAGAACCCGCCGTCAGCCGCAGCCCCGAGCCCGGCACGGCCCCCCTGCACTCCGCCGACCGGCTGAGCGACCCGACAGGCCGCCGCGTCACCCTCCTCGTCAGCGACTGCGCCGGCCCCCTGTGGCACAGCGGCCACGCCCACAGGCTCCTGCACCACCTGTCCCGGCTCGGCCCCGCCGCCGTACTCCAGCCGCTGCCGCAGCGCATGTGGAACCGCACCCGGCTTCCGGTGTCGTACGGCGAACTGACCCGCGGCGAAGCCCTCGCGGGCGCCGCCACACTCAAGGTCCGGCTGCCCGCGGGCACCCCGCCGGAAGCACGCGACGGCGCGCTCCCCGTGCCCGTCCTGCCGCCCGAGCCCGCCGCGCTCGGCGCCTGGGCACGCCTGCTGTCCGGAGCCGGCGCCGGACCCGTGGCCGGTGCCGTCGGCTGGGTGCGCAGGCACCACGAGTCCGCCCGGAGCACCCGGCCCGGACGCCGCATGTCCGGGCTCGAACTGGTCAGCCGGTTCCGCTCCAACGCCTCCAAGACCGCCGGACGACTGGCCGGCTATCTGGCCGCCGCCCCGCTCAGCCTCCCCGTGATGCAACTCGTCCAGCGCACCATGCTCCCCGACTCCGGGCCCGCCGAACTGGCCGAGGTCCTGCTCAGCGGTCTGGTCTCACGCGCCAGGACCGAGGAGTACGGCGCGGACGGCACCCAGTGGTACGAGTTCGCGCCCGGCGCCCAGGAAGCCCTGCTGTCCCCGCTGGGCCTCGACGAGGCCATGCTGGTGCTCAAGCACTGCTCCGAATACATCGAGCACCGCTTCGGCAAGGGAGGCCCCAACTTCCCCGCCCTGGCGCTCGCACAGCTCGGCGAGGGCGGCTCCGGACCGCCGTTCTCGCCCGGCGCCGGATATCCGGGCGAGAACGGCGACAACGGCGGCGCCACCCTCGTACCCCAGCCCTTCGCCGAGGTCGCCGCACGGGTACTGGAGCGATTCATGCCGCTGCCGGAACACTTCGCCACCTACGCGCCGGCCCGCGGCCCCGACGGCCCGCCCGACCAGCGGCCCACCCACCCCGCCGTGCACAGGGCCCGCTCACTGGCCGGCCAGTTCGGCAGCGACGGCATGGTGCAGGACCTCATCGACGCCGTCCAGCTCCTGCGCGGCGCGACCGAACACGAACCGGTCCCCGGCGCCGACCCGGAACTGTGGGCCGAGTACGCCAACTGCGTACTGCTGCTGTGGGAGGTACAGGGCGGCGCGGACCTGCTGCGCGAGGCGGAGGCCGCCGCCGAACGCGCCGTCGCGCACCCCCGCGCCCTGCGCGAGAGGGCCAGCCTGGCCAGGGTGCTGCACGCCGCCGCCACCGACCGCAGGCGGCGCGGCGACCGGCGCGGCGCGCTCGACCTGCTGCAACGCGCCGACCGCGAGTACGCGGTGGCCTGCGCCGCGCCCGAACTGGACGCCGCCGAGGCCCTGCGGCTCACCCTGGAGCGGGTCCGGGCGCTGGAGGCGCAGTGGCGCCTCGGCGGCGACAGCGCGCTCCTCCAGGGCGCGGTCGGCATGCTGGAGGCGTTCGCCGACGCCTGGCCCGACCGGCGCAGCCGCCCCACGGGACTCCCGCTCGCCCACGGCCGTGTCCTGCTGCGCCTGTCGGGCGCCACGGCCGATCACGAACAGGCCAGGCTGTACGCGGAGCAGGGCGCGCGCTCCCTGCGCGCCGCCCTGGAAACCGGCCCCGAGGACACGCCCGCCGCCGGTGAGTCCTCGCGCGTCCGTATCCTCCTCGATCTCGTCGACGCGCTCCTGAGGTCCGGCGGCGCGCTGGACGACGCCCGCGACCATGTCGAGGAGGCGCTGGCCCTGACCCGCGAACAGGGGCTGCGTTCCGCCCTGCTGGTGCGCGCCGGGCGCATCCACGTCGCCCGGTACGCCGACACGGGCGACCCGCGCGAACTCCAGGACGCCGCCGCACGGTTCGAGCAGGCCTCCCGCGGAGTGCCCCGGGACGCCCCCGCGCACGCGGACGTCCTCGCCGAATGGGGCGAGGCACTGCTGCGGCACGCCGTGCCGGATCAGGGACGCGCCCCGAGCGAATCGCTGTACCGGGCCATCCGCGTGCTGCGGGACTGCCGCACCGAGACACCGGCGGGCAGCACCGAACTCGCCCACCGCCTGCTGCTGCTCGGCCGCGCGCTGATGCTGCGCTACCGCGCCCGCGGTGACCGGGTCGACCTGCGGGAGGCCGAGCACCTGTTCGGCCTCGCGGCCCTTGAGGACGGCCCGCCGCTCACCACCGCCCGCTGCTGGCTGGAGCTCGGACAGGCCCAGATCGAGGCGTACCAGAGCCTCGGCCGCAAGGCGCGGCTCGACGAGGCCGTCGACGCCTTCCGGGCCGCGGCCGAGTCGGCCCGCGAGGCCGAGGAGGAGGCCGAGACGGAGCGCATGCGCCAGGAAGCCGTGGAACTGGCCGCTCGGGCACAGCACTGGCGGGGTATGTCCTATGAAGCGGCGGCGCGTCCGCGTGCCGCGCGCGAGGCCTACCGGGCCGCCCGGACCGAGTGGTCCCGGCTGCCGGACGGTGTCGCGAGCACGGGCGAGCCGACGGCCCGGCAGACGGCACAGCGGCTGGCCGAGCTGGAGTGAGGAGCGCCTGCCGGCGGCCGCCGGGGCGGAGTCAGGGAAGCCGAGGGAGAAGACATGGGCGCACGCGACGACGTACCGGACGGCGCACGGGACCGCGAGAGCGCGGGGGAGCGGCTGCCGCAGTCACCGGGCCCGCGAAAGACCCCGGGCCCGCGAAAGACCCCGGGCCCGCGAAAGACCCCGGACCCGCGAAAGACCCCGGGCCCGCGAAAGACCCCGGACCCGTCACAGGCGCCGGGGCTTGAAGGAGCGCCGTGCGGTCCGACGGAGGTGCCGGATCCGGCGGAGCTTCCCGAGCTGCTGGACCTGGATCTGGCGGAGCTGCGGACCGTTCAACACCCGGTGCTGGCAGAGGTACTGGCCGATCTGCGGACGCGGTCCGGACAGCCGAGCGAGATCCTGTGGGGGTTCAACAGCGCTTTCTGAGCGGCAAAGCGAGGGAGGGCTCGGTCAAACACCACTCACGAGCAGCCAGTTCCGGTCTCCCCTCGTGAATGAACCGGACAACTTCGACGGGGTGACGTTTGTGTCCGGTCCGCGGCCGGGAATGTCGCCCCGTACGGGCAGGGGGCCGTGGCGCGGTTCGCGGCGTGGGATCGCGCGGCCGTACAGCATGGGGGTGCCGGAGTGTCTGCAGAGGTGACCTCCCCGATCCCCGTGATCTCCGTGCCGCACCTCGAACCGCCTTTGCCCGAACGGGCCCTGTCCGAACCGCCAAGACCCGAACCGCCTTCTCCCTTCCGGCAGTTCATCGTCAAGATGCACGGCCGCTGCAACCTGGCCTGCCGCTACTGCTACCTCTACGAGGGCCCCGACCGCACCTGGCGCGGCCGCCCCACCGCGGCCCCGCCCGGCGTCCTGGAGCGGACCGCGTCGAGGATCGGCGAACACGCCCGCGCCCACGGCCTGACGGCTCTGTCCCTGGTCCTGCACGGAGGTGAACCGCTGCTGGCGGGCGTGGACACCCTCGCCCGGTTCACCGGCCTCGTCCGCGACCGGGTCCCGGACGGCTGCACCGTGCACGCCACCGTCCAGACCAACGCCACCCTGCTCACCGAGCGGCGGCTCGCCGTCCTGGCCGGGCACGACATCCGCGTCGGCATCAGCCTGGACGGCGGCCTGCCCGAGCACAACACGCTGCGCACCGACCACGCCGGCCGCCCGTCCTGGCCCGCGGCCGCACGCGGCGCACGCCTGGTCGCCGAACGCCATCCGGAGGCGTACGCCGGGATCCTCACCGTCGTGGACCCCACCACGGACCCGGTCGAGCTGTACGAGTCGCTGCTCGCGCTGCGGCCGCCGGCCCTCGACCTGCTGCTCCCGCACGGCAACTGGTCCGCGCCGCCACCCCACCGGGAGGGCCCGGGAACTCCCTACGGCGACTGGCTGTGCGCCGTCTTCGACCGCTGGTGGCAGGCCGGGCGACGCGAGACGCGGGTACGGCTCTTCGAGGAGTGCGTCGCGCTGCTCCTCGGGCTGCCCGCCGCCACCGAGTCCCTCGGCCTCGCGCCCTTCGACGCCGTCGTCGTCGAGACGGACGGCTCCATCGAGCAGGTCGACTCCCTCAAGTCCTGTTACGAGGGGGCGGCCAGGACCGGCCTCGACGTCTTCCGGAACAGTTTCGACCAGGCCCTGCGCCACCCCGGCGTCGCGGCCCGGCAGGCGGGCGCCGCCTCGCTGGCCGCGGCCTGCCGGGCCTGCCCCCTGCTCACCGTGTGCGGCGGCGGACACTACGCGCATCGATACCGGGCCGGACACGGCTTCACCAACCCGTCCGTGTACTGCGCCGACCTCCAGCGCTTCATCCCCCATGTCGCGGGGAGGCTGGCCGGGGCCGCCGTCTCCGCCGCTTCCGAAGGAGACGTCCCGTGATCCTGCCGGCGGTCCCGGACCGGGCCGTGGACGAACTCGGCCGCACCGAAGGCGGTCCCGAGACCCTCGGGCTTCTCGTCCGCGACCAGCACACCCGACGGCTGCTCCTGCTCCGCGCGGTCCTCGACGCGGCCGAGTCGGCCGGCCCGGGCGTCTGCCCCGCCGCCGCCCTGGCCCGGCTGCGCGAGGACTGGGCCCTGCTGGAGGAGGCCGAACGCCTGGAGCCGTCCGCCCACCGCCGGGGACGGCCGTACCGGGACGGTCCGGTGTCCGGGCGGCCGGACGGGTCCGTGCCGGTGTCCGAGGGGCCGCGTGGGTCCGTGCCGGTGTCCGAGGGGCCGCGTGGGTCCGTGCCGGTGTCCGAGGGGGGTGCGGTGCCCGGGAACCGTCCACCGCCGTCCCCTGTCCGGGCCCTCCTCCTCCACCCGTTGACCGGTCCATGGGCCCGGGACACCCTGCGCGCGCTCAGGTCCGGAACGGGCCCGCTCACGGGCCGGGACACCCGTGAACCGGCCCGCGCGCTCGCCCACTTCGGGTCACTCGCCGCCGTCGCCGCCGCGCGGGCCGGGGTGTCCTACGCGGTACGGCTGACGGCTCACGACGGTGTGCTGACGCTGCCCTCGCTCGGCGCGCTGCGCACCGGCGGTCCCGGTTCCGGGGAGACGGAGGTGGCCGTCGTGCACCGGAGGGGGCGGCTGACGCTCCGGCGGCCCGGCGAGGCGGACGTGGTCGTCCGCCTGCAGAGCGGTGCCGGCGCCTGGTCGGAGGCCGCCGCCTGGACGTCGGCGTACACGCTGCCCGGTCTCGTGCTGGACTCCGCCGCCGTACCGCTGGACGACCTCGACCCCTATCGGACCGCGCGCGGCGGACCCCGCCCGGACACCCTGAGCGGCCCGGCCGTCCTCGACGAAGCCGACCGCAAGCACTGGCTGCACACCTGGTCGGGCACCGCCGCGGCGCTCGGACTCGGCGGCGAGCGGCGCCTCGCGGAAGCGGTGACCCTGCTCCGCTGTCTGGTCCCGCTGGCCGCCCCGCCCGGCTCGGTGCCGGGCGGCGCCGGCGGAAGCTGCAGCGGCACCCGGCGGGAGGCCTTCGGCGCGGTGCTCAGCAGCGCGCCGGCGACGGCGACCGTGTTCGCGGCCACCCTCGTCCACGAGATCCAGCACACCAAACTCGCCGCGCTCAGCGAGATGATGACGCTCCATCACGCAGGTCCGGAAGCACGCCACTTCGCACCCTGGCGCCCCGATCCACGCCCCTACGACAACCTTTTGCAGGGCGCCTACTCCCACCTCGCGCTGGCGGACTTCTTCCAGCGCAGCGCGCTCGCCGCCACGCTCCCCACCCTCCGGGACGCCGCCTGGGCGGAGCACGCGCGCTATCAGGCACAGGTCGGGGCCGTCCTGCCGGCGCTCGTCGGATCGGGTGATCTCACCGTGCGGGGACGCAAGTTCGTCGACCGCATGGTCGAGGTGTACGAACGGCTCGCCGAGCAGCCGCCGCCGCGCGGACACGCGGCGCGCGCGACGGCGTACGTACAGGCGGCCCGGGCGCTGTGGACCCGGCGCCACGCACCGGGCGAATGAACCGCATGCCTCCAGGGGGCGCGGCGCGGGGTCGGCCGAGTCGGACCGGGCCCGCCGAACGCGCCCCGCGCGCCCGTCGAACACCTCACGCCTCGCCCCGATTGGGCCATCCTCGCCGAAAGCCGCGGGTTCCCGGACACGGGAGGGCCAGTGCGCCAAGATCGTCGCTGAACACCTTTGAAAAGGAACCGTGGAGCAAGCGACCGGTGTGCGTCGGCGCCCTATCGCCGGCCCTCGCGGCGGTTCTAAAATCACGCGCGGGGAGGCCGCTGCATGTCTGGAGTTCGTACGCCGGTCGGGCCAGCCGAAAGGGGGTCCGCGAAGCAGACCGTCACCATCAGCTTCGCCGGTTTCAACCGGGCCTGGGCGGCCTGGATCGGGGACCGTCTGGAGCGGCGTGGACAACGCGTGGTGTACCAGCGCTGGGACTCCCCGGCCGAGGTGCCCCTCGTCGACCTGCTGCGGGACCTGACCCTGGCCAAGGGCCGCATCCTGATCGTCGTCAGCGAGTGGTACTTCCAGCTCGGCCCGCGCACCCACGAGGAGTGGAACGCCGCGCTGCGCGAGGTCGTCGCGCCCGACCCGTCCCGCTTCGCGGCCGTCTCCGTCACCAACAGCACGCTGCCGACGGCCACCACCGTCCTCGGCGCGGTCGACCTGAACAACATGGGCGCCGACGAGGCCGAGCGCCGCGTTCTCGAACGCCTCGACCTGCCCTCCGAACCTCTCCCCGAGTCCGTCGAAGGCGCCCGGCGCGGCCCCCGCTTCCCGGCCGCGATGCCCGAGGTCTGGGGCGGAGTGCCGCGTCGCAACACCCGCTTCACCGGCCGCGAGCCGCTCCTGAACGACGCCTACCACCTGCTCCAGGGCGCCGAGGCGGGCGCGGGCGTGGTCACGCTGCACGGCATGTCCGGCGTCGGCAAGACCCAGCTCGCCGCCGAGTACGTCTACCGCTTCGGCTCCGAGTACGACGTGGTCTGGTGGGTCAACGCCGAGAAGCGGGTCACCTACCGGCGCCGACTGGCCGAACTGGCACCGCAGTTGGGCCTGTCGACCGGGGCGGAGTACGGCGAACGGCTGCGCGCCGTACGCGACTCGCTGCGCCGGGGCGACCCGTACTCCCGCTGGCTGCTGATCCTGGACGGCGCGGACGAGCCCGACCAGATCTACGACCTCGTCCCCACCGGACCCGGCCACGTCCTGATCACCTCGCGCAACCCCGAGTGGAGCGAGCACAACAGCAAACTGCTGGAGGTGCCGGTCTACGCCCGCGACGAGTCCGTCGCCTTCATCCGCCGCCGCGCACCCCGCCTGACCGAACCCGAGGCCGACCAACTCGCCGAAGCCCTGGAGGATTTGCCCCTCCTGCTGGACCAGACGGCCGGCTGGCTCAACGACTCGGAGCTGTCCGTCCAGGAGTACATCGCCCTGCTGGACGGGGGCATCGACCAGGACGTCGTCAAGATCTCCGCCGACTTCCCGGTCGCCTTCCAGACCGCCTGGTCGATACTGCTGAACAAACTCCGCGACACCGTCCCGGAGTCCGTCGACCTGCTCCGCCTGTGCACCTTCTTCGCGCCGGGGTTCATCCCCGTACGCCTGCTGAAGGAGATGCCGCACGACCAACTGCCGGAACAGATCGCGGGTCTGCTCAACGATCCGCTGCTGTGGAACAAGGCCATCAACCAGCTCCGCCAGTACTCCGTCGTCCGCCTGGAGTCCCACGAGGCGGCCGGCGACGAGGCGGCCTCCTCCGGCGAGTCCCTGTATCTGCACCGCATGGTCCACCAGATCGTCCACAAGGACATGCCCGACGAGGACCGCCGCGAGTTCATCGACGTGGTCCGCCGCGCCCTGGCCGCGGCGGACCCGAGGCGCCCGACGGACACCCGGCTGTGGCCGGGGTACGCCGAGATCGTCCCGCATCTGAAGTACGCCGACGTCCTGCAGAGCAAGGACCCGGCGGTGCAGGGGCTGGTCTTCAACTGCCTCCGCTACATGTACCTCTCGGGCGAGTACGTGGCCGGCATCAAGCTCGGCGAACGCGCCATGGAGGCCTGGCGGATCCTGCTCGGTGAGAACCACGCACGGGTCTGGGAACTGACGCACCACTACGCCAACCTGCTGCGCGTGGTCGGCGACTACCAGCGCACCGAGGCGATCGAACGCGCCGCCGTCGAGCACCTGCGCGAGGAACGCGGCCCCCAGGACCTGGAACACCTCCGCGCCGCCACCGGCCTCGCCGCCGACCTGCGCGGCCTCGCCCGCTACGACGAGGCACTGGAACTCTCCCAGTGGATCTTCACGGCCTACCGGGACCTCCTGGGCGACGCCGACTCCCGCACCCTGGGCGCCCAGAACAACCTGGCGGTGTCCCTGCGCCTGCTCGGCCGTTTCGAAGAGGCCCTGGACATCGACCGGCGCACCATGGAGTCGCGCAGACAACTGCTGCGCGGCCGGCATCTGTGGACCCTCTCCTCCGAGATCCACTACGCGACCGACCTGCGCCACCTCGGCCGTTACACCGAGGCGGAGTCCATCCAGACGGAGAGCGTGCGCGAACACCGCATCGTCATGGGGGCCGACAACCCGCAGACCCTGGACGCCGAACACAACCTGGCCCTGTGCCAGTACCGCAGCGGCGACCGCCGGGCCGCGGGGGCACTGTTCGCCCGTGTACTGGAGCGCTGTGAACGCGTGCTCGGCGAGACCCACCCGCAGACCCTGCGGTTCGCCGCCACCACGAGCTGCTTCGTGCGCGAGCACGGCGACATCGACCAGGCGAGGGAGATCGGCGAGTCCGTCATCGCCCGCTACGAGATGATGCTCGCCGAGGGGCACCCCTACATCGCCGGTGTCCGCGCCAACCACGCCCTGGTCCTGCGGAGCGTCGGCGAACGCGATCACGCTCACGTCGCCATCGACGAGGCACTGGCCGACATGACCGTGGCGGTCGGCGAGAACCATCCCTGGACGCTCGGCTGCGCCATCAACGCCGCCGCCCTGCGCAACCTCATCGGCGACCCGGAGTCGGCCGCGGCGCTCACCCAGGACACGGTTGCCCGTGCCACCGAGGTCCTCGGCCGCACCCACCCGCTGACGCTCTCGGCCCGCATCGCCCTCGCCGCCGATCTGCGCGGCCTGCGGGACCGCCAGCAGGCCGAGAAGGTCGAGCAGGCGGCCCTCGACGACCTGGCGGCCACCCTGGGCCCCCAGCACGTCCACACCATCTCCGCCCGTTCCCGCAACCGGCCCTTCTGGGACTTCGAACCGCAGGAGACGTGAGGGAGACATGAGGCCCGTGCCGGATCGTCCGGCCCCGGCACCGCCCAGAAACCAAAAGGCCCGCCCCCGAGTCCACCAGGACTCGGGGGCGGGCCCCTTCACGCTGTCGTGCCGGAGGCCTACGCCTCGAACACCTCACGCACCAGCTGCTCCTGCTCCGCCTGGTGCCGCTTCGCGGAACCGACGGCGGGGGAGGAGGAGTGCGGACGCGAGATGCGGCGCAGGCGCTCGGCGCCCGGGACGTCCGCGCCGACCGCCAGGTCCAGGTGGTCGATCAGGTTGAGCGCGATGAACGGCCAGGCACCCTGGTTCGCCGGCTCCTCCTGGGCCCACAGGTACTTCTCGGCGTTCGGGTACTTGGCGATCTCCGCCTGGAGCTCGGCACCCGGCAGCGGGTACAGGCGCTCGATACGGATGATCGCCGTGTCCGTGGAGCCGCGCTTCTTCCGCTCGGCCTCCAGGTCGTAGTACAGCTTGCCGGCGCAGAACACGACCTTGCGCACGGCGGCCGCCTCGACCGAGTCGTCACCGATGACCGGGCGGAACTGGCCCGACGTGAACTCCTCCGCCTTCGACGCGGCGGCCTTCAGGCGCAGCATCGACTTCGGGGTGAAGACCACCAGCGGCTTGTGGTGCGGGTTGTGCACCTGCCACCGCAGGAGGTGGAAGTAGTTCGACGGGGACGTGGGCTGGGCGACCGTCATGTTGTTCTGCGCGCACAGCTGGAGGAAGCGCTCGATCCGGGCCGAGGAGTGGTCCGGGCCCTGGCCCTCGTAGCCGTGCGGGAGCAGCAGGGTGACGCCGGACGTCTGGCCCCACTTCTGCTCGGCGGCCGAGATGTACTCGTCGACGACCGTCTGCGCGCCGTTGACGAAGTCGCCGAACTGCGCCTCCCACATCACCAGCGCGTCCGGGCGGGCCAGCGAGTAGCCGTACTCGAAGCCCATGACCGCGTACTCGGAGAGCAGCGAGTCGTAGACGTTCAGGCGGGCCTGGTCCTCCGAGAGGTACTGGAGCGGGGTGTAGTCCTCGCCCGTGACCCGGTCGATCAGCACCGCGTGACGCTGGCCGAAGGTGCCGCGGCGCGAGTCCTGGCCGGACAGCCGGACCGGCGTGCCCTCCAGGAGCAGCGAACCGATGGCGAGGGTCTCGCCCATGCCCCAGTCGATCGTGCCGTCCTCGATCATCGCCGCGCGCCGCTGGAGCTGCGGGAGCAGCCGCGGGTGCACGGTGACGTTGTCGGGGATGTTGACCTGGGACTCGGCGATCCGCTTCACGATCTCCTGGGAGACCGCGGTGGACACGGCGACCGGGAACTCGGCCTGGACGTCCGGGACATGAGCCTCGGGCGCCTGCGCGACGGCCTCGCGGACCTCGGTGAAGACCTTCTCGAGCTGACCCTGGAAGTCCTGGAGCGCCTGCTCGGCCTCTTCGAGGGTGATGTCGCCGCGACCGATGAGGGACTCGGTGTAGAGCTTGCGCACCGAGCGCTTCTTGTCGATCAGGTCGTACATCAGCGGCTGCGTGAACGCCGGGTTGTCGGACTCGTTGTGTCCGCGGCGGCGGTAGCAGATGAGGTCGATCACGACGTCCTTGTTGAACGCCTGACGGAACTCGAACGCGAGCCGCGCGACACGGACGACGGCCTCGGGGTCGTCACCGTTCACGTGGAAGATCGGCGCCTCGATCATGCGGGCCACGTCGGTGGCGTACATGGAGGAGCGCGACGACTCCGGGGCGGCGGTGAAGCCGACCTGGTTGTTGATGACGATGTGGACCGTGCCGCCCGTGCGGTAGCCGCGCAGCTGCGACATGTTGAGCGTCTCGGCGACCACACCCTGGCCCGCGAAGGCCGCGTCACCGTGCAGGGCGACCGGCAGGACCGTGAAGTCCGTGCCGCCCTTGTTGATGATGTCCTGGCGGGCACGGACGATGCCCTCGATGATCGGGTCGACCGTCTCCAGGTGGGACGGGTTCGCGGCCAGCGCGACCTTGATCTGCTCGCCGTCCAGGCCGGTGAAGGTGCCCCGGGCGCCCAGGTGGTACTTCACGTCGCCGGAGCCGTGCATCGACTTCGGGTCGAGGTTGCCCTCGAACTCGCGGAAGATCTGCGCGTACGACTTGCCGACGATGTTCGCGAGGACGTTCAGGCGGCCGCGGTGGGCCATGCCGATGACGACCTCGTCCAGACGGGACTCCGCGGCGCTGTCGATGACGGCGTCGAGGAGCGGGATGACGGACTCGCCGCCCTCCAGGGAGAAGCGCTTCTGGCCGACGTACTTCGTCTGCAGGAAGGTCTCGAAGGCCTCGGCGGAGTTCAGCCGGCGCAGGATGCGCAGCTGCTCCTCGCGCTCCGGCTTGGAGTGCGGGCGCTCGATGCGGTCCTGGATCCACTTGCGCTGCTTCGGGTCCTGGATGTGCATGAACTCGATGCCGGTGGTGCGGCAGTACGAGTCGCGCAGCACGCCGAGGATGTCGCGCAGCTTCATCAGGGACTTGCCGGAGAAGCCGCCGACGGCGAACTCGCGCTCCAGGTCCCACAGCGTGAGCCCGTGCTCGGTGATGTCGAGGTCGGGGTGCTTGCGCTGCTTGTACTCCAGCGGGTCGGTGTCGGCCATGACGTGGCCGCGGACCCGGTAGGAGTGGATCAGCTCGAAGACGCGGGCGGCCTTCGTGACGTCGTCGTCGTGGCTGGCGTCGATGTCCTTGAGCCAGCGGACCGGCTCGTAGGGAATCCGCAGCGACTCGAAGATCTCGTCGTAGAAGCCGGTCTCGCCGAGCAGGAAGTTCGCGACGATGCGCAGGAACTCGCCGGAGGCGGCGCCCTGGATGACCCGGTGGTCGTAGGTCGACGTGAGCGTCATGACCTTCGCGATGCCGAGCTTGTTCAGGGTGTCCTGGGAGGTGCCCTGGAACTCCGCCGGGTAGTCCATGGAGCCGACGCCCATGATGACCGACTGTCCGGGCATCAGGCGCGGGACCGAGTGGACGGTGCCGAGGCCGCCGGGGTTGGTCAGCGAGACCGTGACACCGGTGAAGTCGTCCATCGTCAGCTTGCCGTCACGGGCGCGGCGGACGATGTCCTCGTAGGCCTGCCAGAACTCGAAGAAGTTCAGCGTCTCGGCCTTCTTGATGCCCGCGACGACCAGCTGGCGGTCGCCGTTGGGCTTCACCAGGTCGATGGCGAGGCCGAAGTTGACGTGCGGAGGCTTGACGAGGGTGGGCTTCCCGTCCTTCTCCACGAAGTGCCAGTTCATCGACGGCATGGCCTTGATGGCCTGCACCATCGCGTACCCGATGAGGTGGGTGAAGGAGATCTTCCCGCCCCGGGCGCGCTTCAGATGGTTGTTGATGACGATGCGGTTGTCGAAGAGCAGCTTCACCGGGACCGCGCGCACGGACGTGGCCGTGGGCAGCTCCAGGGAGGCGTTCATGTTCTTCGCGACGGCACCGGCGGGACCGCGCAGGGTGACGTACTCGGGGCCCTCGGGCGCCTCGGTGGCCGGAGCCGCCTGCGGCTTCGCGGCGGCCGGAGCGGCCTTCACGGGAGCCGGGGCCGCGGCGGCGGGCTTCGGAGCCGCGGGAGCGGCGGCCGGAGCGGGCGCGGCGGGCGCCTGAGGAGGAGCCTGGCGCGCCGCGGGCGGCACGGGAGCGGCCGGCGCGGCCGTGGTGGTGGTCCCTGCGGCCCCCGCGGCCGCAGTACCCGCCGGCGCCGAGGCGGCGGGCGCCCCGGGCTTGTAATCGGCGAAGAAGTCCCACCAGGCTCGGTCTACGGAATTCGGGTCCTGGAGGTACTGCTGATAGATCTCGTCGACGAGCCACTCGTTGGCACCGAAGGCGGCCGCGGGGTTCTTCCCGGCGGCTTGGTCATCGGTCGAGATACTCGAGTTACTGGGGGACTGTGGCGACACGGCGCTAACCGCCCTCTTCCGCTTCGCAAGGTGATGGACAGCGGGAATAAAGGCTACGCCTCCCTGGCCGAGAAGGTCAGGCCGGGCCCGTCCAACGTCGCGTAAGTCACATCGGAATCTGTGTTTCACCCATGGAAATGGCGGGAAACAAGCGTGGTTCCGCAGGGGAATGGGTACGTCGGCCCGAGGCCGCGGCACAGTTCACGCGGTCCTGTGCCTGATCACACGTGTACGCCGGCGGCGACAGCGGTGGATCTTGCGGCTCCGGTTCGAACTTTACGTCAACTTGGCAGAGAAGGAAGTCCCGGAAGGATGACCTGGATCCGGCAACCCCGCTGAGATTCGGCCACACCTATGCGTCCGCCGTGCAGATCCACCGCCCAGCGGGCGATCGCGAGCCCCAGGCCCGTACCGCCGTCGCTGCCCGGACCGTGCGGCGCGGGCACCCCGCCGCGGTTGAACCGCTCGAAGACGCGGTGCCATTCCGACTTCGGAATGCCGGGCCCCTCGTCCAGGACCTCCAGGGCCAGCGACTCGGGAAGGTCGCCCCGCCGGGCCCGTACCGTCACCCGGCCGTGCGGCGGGCTGTGCTTGACCGCGTTGTCGATGAGATTCGCCACGACCTGGTGGATCCGCTCCGGGTCCGCGTGCGCGGTCAGCTCCGGCGGGGACACGTCGAGGTGCAGATGGACGTCCTTGCGGGTGTGACCGCCGCCGGAGCCCGAGGTGAGGTCCGCGCGCGCGGAGGCGACCATGTTGGCCTCCTTCAGCACCCCGGACAGATACGGCCACACCTCGAAGCGCCGCCTGCGCAGCGGTACGACGCCGTTGTCCAGCCGGGACAGGTCGAGGAGGGTCTCCACCAGCCGCCCCAGGCGTTCCGTCTGCTTCAGCGCGGTGCGCATCGTCTCGGGATCGGCCGCCGAGACGCCGTCCACGACGTTCTCCAGGACCGCGCGCAGACCCGCGATGGGGGTCCGCAGCTCGTGCGAGACATTCGCCACGAGCTCCTTGCGCTGACGGTCCTGGGCCTCCAGCTCGTCGGCCATGAGGTTGATCGTCTGGGCCAGGTCGCCCAGCTCGTCGCGCCGGTCGTCCCGCACCCGGCGGGTGTAGTCCCCGTGCCAGATCGAGCGGGCCACCGCGTTCATCTCGTCCAGCGGCGCGGTGAGCGAGTGCGCGACGAACTGCGTGATCAGCAGGGTGGCGATCATCGAGAACACCGTGATGAAGCGGAGCTCCGTCTTGGTGTGTACCGCGATCATCGACAGACCGGTGGTGATGAGCACGGAGATGACGACGAGCGCGCCCAGCTTCGTCTTGATCGAGAAGGGCCGCACCTCGCCCCAGGAGCCCGAGCTCCTGCGCTCACCGGACGCGCGCTCGCCGAGCCCGCGTCCCCGTTCTCCGAGTCCGCTCATCACATCAGCCCCTCACCCGGGTCCCGGTCACCCGGGTCCCGACCCTCCTGCGGAGTCCCGGCTCAGGGAGTCGGGGTCTCCAGTGCGTAGCCGACGCCGTGCACCGTACGGATCCGCTCGGCACCGATCTTGCGGCGCAGCGCCTTGATGTGGCTGTCGACGGTCCGGGTACCGGAGGCGTCCGCCCAGTCCCACACCTCGGCGAGCAGCTGCTCGCGCGAGAGTACGGCACGCGGGGTGTTCGCGAGGCAGACCAGGAGGTCGAACTCGGTCGGAGTGAGGTGTACGTCCTCGCTGCGGACCCGCACCCGGCGCTGCGCGTGGTCGATCTCCAGCTCGCCGAGCCGAAGGATGCCGCTGCGCGGAGTGGAGGCCGCGACGACCGCGCGCTCGACCCTGCGGAGCAGGACGTGCACCCGGGCCGCGAGCTCGCGCATCGAGAACGGCTTGGTCATGTAGTCGTCGGCGCCGACTCCGAGCCCGACCAGCATGTCGGTCTCGTCGTCGCGCGCGGTGAGCATCAGCACCGGCACCGGGCGGGCGGCCTGCACACGCCGGCAGACCTCCAGACCGTCGAAGCCGGGCAGCATGATGTCGAGGATCAGCAGATCGGGCTGCCATGCCTCGGCGGTGTCGACGGCGGCCGGGCCGTCACCCGCGGTTTGCACGAGGAATCCCTCGGCTCGCAGACGGGCCGCGATGGCGTCGACGATCGTGGGGTCGTCCTCGACGACCAAAACCCGGCGCTGAGCGCCCGGGGTCGCCGCCGTGCCGTTCTGGGAGGTGTGTGTCTGCTCCATCGCCCGCCCCTGAAGTGTGCTTTCCGGAATCCGTGGGGTGATCCCATGACTGCGCTTGACGCTTGAATGATCCGCGTCAGGCAAGCAGGGTACGGGCAGTGGGTGCGGCTCGGCTATCCAGGCCTCACCGCGAGATGCACCACGTCGGGAACGCCCCGGGCAACGGGGATCACTTCGGTACGGACCTGTCGGAATCCGGCATTCCGCAAGGTAACTTCAAATTCCGGAGAGGGCTGCGCCGACCACACGGCGAGGACGCCGCCAGGCCTCAACGCCCTTGCGCAGCCTGCCAGTCCGGACGCACCGTACAGTCCCGCGTTGCCTTCGGTGACCGTCCAGCCGGGTCCGTTGTCGATGTCGAGACACAGGGCGTCGAACGTGTCGGAGATCTCATTGACGTAGTCGACGAGGTCCCTCTCGACGATGTCGGTGCGCGGATCGGCGAGCGCCTCCGCGGACAGTTCGGCGAGCGGGCCGCCCCGGTGCCAGTCGATGATGGCCCGTTCGCGCTCGACAACTGTGATGCGCCCCCAGTGACGGTCGGCCGCGGCGTGCGCCAGCGAGAACCCGACGCCGAGCCCGCCGATCAGCACGCTCGGCTCCGGGCGCCCGTCCAGCGCGTCGTACGCCGCGTCCATGAGCAGCCGCTCGGAACGCCCGTCGGAGGTGTCCATCAGGAAGCATCCGTTGGCGATGATCTGGAGCAGTGCTCCGTGGCGCCGCAGCACGACCTCGCCGTACGGGCTCTGACGGCGGTCGATGACTTCGGGAGTCTCGTACGAGGCGGTCATGGCCGCCATCCTGGCATTTTCACCTGTACGGGTCGCGGGAATCGGCCGGGGGCGGGGAGATGGCGTGAAGGGGTGACGGCGGGCGCGGCGAGGTTGACGCGGCGCCGAGCCGGAGGCCCCGGACGCGGCTCAGGCTGGCCCTCGACGACCGCCGACCCGAGCCTCCGTCCTTACCGGCCGGGCCTCCACGCTCACCGGCTGGGCTTCCGCTCCCACGGGCTGGGCCTCCGCCTTACCGGCCGGGCTTCCGCCCTCGGCCGACCGAGCCTCCGCCCTCCGCCGGCGGATGGGGAGATGGCGTGAAGGAGTGACGGCGGGCGCGGCGAGGTTGACGCGGCGCCGAGCCGGAGGCCTCGGGCGCGGATCGGGCCGGCCCTCGGCGACCGCCGACCCGAGCTGTCGCCGTCCGCCGGCCGGGCTTCCGCTTTCCGCCGGCCGAGTCTCCGCTCCCACCGGCCGAGCCCTCGCGTCCGTCGGCCACTCCCCGAGCGGCCGTCCATCGGTCACTCCCCGAGTGGCTCACGGGCCTCTTCGTCCGCCCCCTCGCGGACAAGAAGCGACCCGTTGAGCCGTAAGAGGGACGGCCGGGCGCCTGTTCAACGGCGGGGTGCCCCGTTCTGGGCGTCGGACGCGGACTGCCAGGCCTGCACGCCCGCCAGGGAGGCCTCCTTGGCCTGTCGCCACTTCATGGCCGCCACCTGCGAGGGAGGCACATCCATGGCGCGGAGCATGCGCCGGCCCGCGGCGAACACGGCGGCGGCCGCGATGACCATGCCGGTGCACGCCACCAGGGCACCGGCCGCGGTGAGCACGGCACCGGCCGTGACGAGCCGGGTGTCGATCTCGAGCTTGTTCTGGGCGAGGTGATGGTTCATGACTCCAACCATCCGAGGCCGGTGGCCACCTCGCATCCCGAAGACGGCCCGGGAGGCCCCGAAGCGCACGAGGCCGGGACGCCCGCACCGGGTTCACAAGCGATCGCTCACAGCGAACGGCCTCCGGGGAACATTGCGGAGTCCCCGTGCATTGAGTCGGCATAGCTCAACTTGACTGCCGAAGGGGAGATCATGGCTTCGACGTCCGCATCACTCACTCTGCCCGTGCTGCCGCTCGACGACGAGGTAGTGCTGCCCGGAATGGTGGTTCCGCTGGATCTGAGCGACCCCGATGTGCGGGCCGCGGTGGAGGCCGCTCAGGCCGCCGCCCGTTCAACGCCCGGGAAGCCTCAGGTACTCCTGGTGCCGCGTATCGACGGGACCTACGCGAGCACCGGTGTGCTCGGCACGGTCGAGCAGGTCGGCCGGCTGGCCGACGGTGACCCGGGCGCGCTGATCCGAGGGCGTGGGCGCGTGAGGGTGGGCGCGGGGACCACGGGTCCCGGCGCGGCACTGTGGGTCGAGGGCACCCGGGTCGAGGAGACCGTGCCCGACCCGCTGCCCGGCCGGGTCACCGACCTGGTGAAGGAATACAAGGCCCTGGCCACGAGCTGGCTGCGCAAGCGCGCCGCCTGGCAGGTCGTGGACCGGGTGCAGCAGATCGACGACGTTTCCGCCCTTGCCGACAATTCCGGTTACTCACCGTTCCTTTCCGTGGAACAGAAGGTCGAGCTGCTGGAGACCGCCGACCCGGTGGCCCGGCTGAAGCTCGCCACCGAACAGCTCCGCGAGCACCTCGCCGAGCAGGATGTCGCCGAGTCCATCGCCAAGGACGTCCAGGAGGGCGTCGACAAGCAGCAGCGCGAGTTCCTGCTGCGGCGCCAGCTGGAAGCCGTACGCAAGGAGCTGCGCGACCTCAAGGGAGAGGAAGGAGAGGACGAGTCCGGCGACTACCGCGCCCGTGTCGAGGCCGCCGACCTTCCCGAGAGTGTCCGCGAGGCCGCCCTCAAGGAGGTCGAGAAGCTGGAGCGGTCCAGTGACCAGTCGCCCGAGGGCAGCTGGATCCGGACCTGGCTCGACACCGTCCTGGAGCTGCCGTGGAACGAGCGGACCGAGGACGCGTACGACATCCGGGGCGCCCAGGCCGTGCTCGACGCCGAGCACGCCGGTCTGGACGACGTGAAGGAGCGCATCACCGAGTACCTCGCCGTGCGCAAGCGGCGCTCCGAGCGCGGTCTCGGAGTCGTCGGCGGCCGGCGCGGCGGCGCCGTCCTCGCGCTCGTCGGCCCGCCCGGTGTCGGCAAGACCTCACTGGGCGAGTCCGTCGCGCACGCCATGGGCCGCAAGTTCGTCCGCGTCGCCCTCGGCGGCGTCCGGGACGAGGCCGAGATCCGCGGACACCGCCGTACGTACGTCGGCGCGCTGCCCGGCCGGATCGTGCGCGCCGTCAAGGAGGCCGGGTCGATGAACCCGGTGGTCCTGCTCGACGAGATCGACAAGGTCGGCTCCGACTACCGGGGCGACCCGGCGGCGGCGCTGCTCGAAGTCCTCGACCCGGCGCAGAACCACACCTTCCGCGACCACTACCTGGAGGTCGAACTCGACCTCTCCGACGTCGTGTTCCTCGCCACGGCCAACGTTCTGGAAGCCATCCCGGAGGCACTGCTCGACCGTATGGAGCTGGTCCGCCTCGACGGCTACACCGAGGACGAGAAGGTCGTCATCGCCCGGGACCACCTGCTGCCGCGCCAGCTGGAGCGGGCGGGCCTGGAGAAGGACGAGGTCGTCCTCGACGAGAGCGCGCTGCGCAAGCTCGCGGGGGAGTACACCCGGGAAGCGGGCGTGCGGAACCTGGAGCGGGGCATCGCGCGGCTGCTGCGCAAGGTCGCGGCCCAGCACGAACTGGGCCGCCGGGAGCTGCCGTTCACGGTGAAGGACACCGACCTGCGCGAGCTCATCGGGCGTCCGCACCATGTGCCCGAGTCGGGGCAGGACCCGGCCGAGCGCCGTACGGCGGTGCCCGGCGTCGCCACGGGTCTCGCGGTCACCGGCGCGGGAGGTGACGTCCTCTATGTGGAGGCGTCGCTGGCCGACCCGGAGACGGGCGCGGCCGGTCTGACCCTCACCGGCCAGCTCGGGGACGTGATGAAGGAGTCGGCGCAGATCGCGCTCTCCTTCCTGCGCTCGCACGGCGCGGAGCTCGAACTCCCCGTCGGCGATCTGAAGGACCGGGGCGCGCACATCCACTTCCCGGCGGGCGCGGTCCCCAAGGACGGCCCGAGCGCGGGCGTCACGATGACGACCGCCCTGGCGTCGCTGCTGTCGGGCCGGCTGGTCCGCACCGATGTGGCCATGACGGGTGAGGTGTCGCTGACCGGCCGTGTCCTGCCGATCGGCGGGGTGAAGCAGAAGCTGCTCGCCGCGCACCGGGCGGGTGTCACGACCGTGATCATCCCCAAGCGCAACGAGGCCGATCTGGACGACGTCCCGGCCGAGGTCCTGGAGAAGCTCGACGTCCACACCGTCACGGACGTCCGCCAGGTCCTGGAGCTGGCACTGGCGCCGGCGACGAACAGCGCTGTGCCGGAGGTTTCGGTGGCCGCGTGACGGAGGCTGCCGGAAGGGAAGGCCCGGGTCCCGTGAGGGAGGCCCGGGCCTTCGCCGTGCCGCGCGTCGGGCGCCTTCGCCGTACGCCGGCTGTCCTGCCGTACGTCAGGCGCCTGTCAGCCGTTGGCCAGTGCCTGCACCCGGTCGAGCGCACCGTTGAATTTGTCGTGGTCCCCGACCGTCGGGCCCGACGACGTGTACTGCCACATCGTGTAGAAGCCC
Organism: Streptomyces sp. NBC_00659; assembly: GCF_036226925.1. NCBI lineage: Bacteria > Bacillati > Actinomycetota > Actinomycetes > Kitasatosporales > Streptomycetaceae > Streptomyces > Streptomyces sp. NBC_00659. The sequence goes on from NZ_CP109031.1 coordinate 6,357,298, forward strand.
CAGCCGGCCGGGAGCGTCCCCGGATCGGAGGCGTACCGCGCTATCCACAGGGGATGGGCGGACGCGAAGCCGCCGTAGTTGCCGGTGCACTGGGTCCACCAGCTCGCGGCCGTGTAGATCACCGCGTCACGGCCGGTCCTGGCCCTGTACTGGGTGAGGAAGCTGCTGATCCAGCTGACCATCGCGCTCTGCGTCTTGCCGTAGCAGGCGGCCCCGTACGGGTTCCACTCGATGTCGAGCGTGCCGGGCAGCGTCTTGCCGTCGCCCGACCAGCCGCCGCCGTGGTCGACGAAGTAGTTGGCCTGGGTGGCGCCGGTCGTCGTGTCCGGGGTCGCGAAGTGGTACGACCCGCGGATCATGCCGATGTTGTACGCGCCGTTGTACTGCTGGGCGAAGTACGGGTTCGTGTAGTACGTCCCCTCGCTCGCCTTGGTGTAGGCCCACCTGACCCCGCTGTTCCACAGCGTCGACCAGGCGACGTTGCCCTGGTAGCCGGCCACGTCCACACCTTCTGTCTGGGTGGCGTCACCGGTGGACGGCGTGCCGTCCTGACCGTCGTGGTCGATGACCCCCATGCCCATCCGGGCGGAGCCGCGGGCGGGGGTGTCGGCGGCGGAGGAAGGGAGGGCGGAGAGGAGGGAGAAGGCGGCGAGCAGGGTTCCTGCCACGAGCATTCGCAGGCGGCGGGCGGTTCCGGATCCGTGCACGGACATGTGCGTGCCTCCGAAGGGCGATGGAGCTCCGGAGCCCGGGGGAGCTCGGGGGAGCTCGGTGGGGGGAAAAGCGCGGGCATGCGTGCCCCGGGGGGATCAGGTCGTCCTTGACCTGGGAGTGGCGTGCGCATGCCAGTAAAGGTGTCTGATAAAGAAGCTACGCACGTAGACGACGGTGTGGGAAGAGGGGCCGGGGGCTGCCGTTGGTCTACGCCTGCGAAATACTGGCGGAGCTGCGACAACGGCGAGTTCTGGCAGAAACTTTCAGGATCGGGAAACCGGGTCAGGGGTGCTGACGTGCACGAGGGCGGAAACGACGGCGGACGTCCGGTCGAATCCGGCGTGTCGGGAAATGGTATGGACCGGCCCGCGGCGCACGGCGGTGTGGAGCGCGAGTTCCTTTCCCTGGAACGCGAGTTGACCGTGTTTCTGCGCCGCGCTCGCGCCAACCAGGGGGAGATGGCCCGCGAGGTCCATCCTGACCTGGAGTCCGCCGCGTACGGGCTCCTCGTCCGTCTGGAGGAGTGCGGTCGCCAGCGCGCCACGGAACTCGCCGCCTACATCGGCGTCGGCAAGGCCACGATGTCCCGGCAGCTGCGCGCCCTGGAGGAGCTGGGCCTGGTCGCGCGCGAACCCGACCCCGCCGACGGCCGCGCCTGGCTCGTCCACCTCACCGATGAGGGCCGTGGACGTGTCTCCAGCGTTCGCGAGGCCCGCCGGGCCCGCTATGTCCGCCAACTCGCCCACTGGGACCAGAACGAGGTCGCGGAACTCGCCCGCCTGCTGAACCAGCTGAACCGCGGCATGGAGAGGTAGCACCGCCCGGTCGACATCCGCACCTCAGGACAGCTCTCCGCGCGGTTCCCCGAAGGGCGCGCCGTGCAGTGCCGTCCACGGTTCCCCGCGCGGTTCCCCGAAGGACAGCTCTCCGCGCAGCGCCCTTCGCGGTTCCCCTCGCGGCCCCGCTCACAGGTCCACGAACACCACCGTCGCGTCGTCGTGCGTCTTGCCCCGCCGGGACCCCGGCCGCTCCGCCGCGTCCGAGCGCTCCAGGCGCCGTACGCGCTCGACGAGCGAGGCCGAGCCCTCTTCGCGCACGAGAGCGAACAGCTCGGTCCAGTCGCCCGCGTGGAACCTCTCCACCCACCGGGTGGCGCCGTCCGTGAGAGCCGTCAGGGCGCGGACCGAGGACCGGGGGAGGGTGCCCGCCACCGCGCGCGAGGCGACCGAGGGGTCCGCGGCGGCCGTGAAGAAGCCGCCCTCCTTGTTGCGGACGGTGGAGTCGGCGACGGCGTCCGAGGCGAGGGCCGTGCGCGGGAGCCGGGAGAGGCGGTCGTCCAGCAGGGCGGTGACCTCGCCGGAGGGGGATTCCACCAGCAGGGCCGAGTCCGAGAGGATCAGGTACTCGACCCGCGACGCGGACCACCGCGCGAGGACCACGGTTGCCTGGGGCGTACGCGGGTGAGAAAGGTCACAGGTGCCGGCGTGTGCGTCGGCGACGCGGCGAATCGCCCGCGCCAGGACCTCCCGCAGGGGTAAATCCCCCTGCGAAACGGACAGTTCGGTCAGCGCGCCGCCGAGCCGCGCGGAGAACCAGTGGACCGAATGCAGACAGCCGTCGCCACCCCGGGGCGGCGTCACCCCGTCGAGCGCGACCAGTGAACCGCCCTGTCCTGAAGCGGGAAGCCCGACCGATGCGAAGTCCTCATTGGGGTGGTCCGGGTCTCCGGGCTCCGACACGAGTTCAGTGCGCATTCCGCCAGTCTGCACGAGCCCTTCACAAGGGCGCCGGAAGGATGCCGGGCAACGCCCGACGTGCGGTTCAGCAGCTCAGGCGCCGGGTTTGGCATGGAATGATCGACTCCGGCAAAACGTGGCGGCGAATACTGCCAAAGCCCGTCCCCGACGTCCAACCGGCCCGCCGCGCGGGCCCGCAGCGGGCACCGGGGAGACTTGCCCGCCAACTCCCCTCCGATGTTCACTCCTTCGGGTGGCGGGTCAGATGATGCGGGACCACTGCCCACCGGCACTGGGAGGGTCGGGAGCCGTACCGGGCGTACGCCCCGATTGACGGGACGTCACCCGGGCCCCAAATGGGTACACGAGTCAGGAATGCGAGCACCGGTGCAGAAGACGCGGCCGAGGCGCACAGGCAAGAAGACGGCCTCCAACTCCACAGAGGGTGGCGCCGTCGGCGACGCCACCGGCTCCACGGGCCGGGGCAGGACCGCCCATGTACGCAACCGGCTGATCGTGGCCGTGGCGGTCGTCGCGGCCGCCATCGCCGGAGCCGGCGCGCCCATGGTCCTGTCGGCCTCACAGCAACTGAACGATTCCCAGAATCTGGTGACGCTCGCCCAGCGCACCCAGCAGGCGCTGACCCTGGCGCACGCGCTGGCCGACGAGCGCGACGAGGTCACCTCCTACGTCGCCGCCGGCAGGCCCAAGGCCAAGGCGCCCTCCGAGCGGCGCAGCGCCCTGGTCGACCGGCAGGTCGACGAGCTGCGCGCGGACGCGGACGCCCCCGCCGCGCTGCTCGAGGACCTCGACGGCATCCCGACACTCAGGCGATCGGCGCTCACCGGGAAGAGCTCCGCCCTGGAGGCGCACCAGGCGTACTCCGGCGCCATCGCCGAACTCCACGCACTCGCCGAGGACCTGGCCGACCGGATGCCGCCGCGCGCGGGCGCCGGTTCGCACGCCCTCGCCGAGCTGGACACCGCCGTCCAGCAGTCCGCCGCGGCCCGCGGACTGCTCCTGGCGGCCCTCGGCATCCCGCACACCACCCAGAGCGTCTACAACCCGGTCACGGGTCTGACGAGCACCACGAACACCTCGTCGGCCGCCGACGCCAAGCAGCGCGACGCGCTGAGCGCCGCCGCCCAGCAGGCGCGCCTCCGCTCCGACGCGGCCATCGCGGACTTCCGCGAGACCGCGCCCAAGCAGGCCGTGACGTCGTACGACTCCACGGTCACCGGCCCCGACGTCGGCTCCGCGGACAAGTACCTGGCCAACCTCACCGCGCAGCCGAAGCTCTCGGACTCCGCGCTCGGCACCGGCGTCAAGAAGCTCGACGCCGCCCTGTCGGCCCGGATCGAGCTGATGCGCGGAGCCGAGGCCTCCCTCAACGACCACCGCACCAAGAACGTCGAAGCGCTGCGGGACGACGACGTCACCGCGCTGGAGCTCCGCGTCACCCTGCTCGGCGTCCTGATGCTGGTCGCCGCCGGCATGACGATGGCCATGGCCCGCAGCCTGACCAGGCCACTCGCCGTCCTGCGGCTCGGCTCGGCCCGGCTCGCCGCCGACCCGGCCTCCGGAGAACCGGTCAAGTTCACCGGCCGCAACGACGAGTTCGCCCAGGTCGTCCGCTCCGTCAACGCACTGCACGCGCACGCCACCGGTCTGCACGAGCGGATCGCCACCCTCGAGAGCGACCGCAAGCACCTCGTCGGCCAGCGCCAGCAGATGGCCGACGAGCGCGACCGGCTGCGCTCCGAACTCGCCGAGGCGGCGGCCAACCTGGAGCAGGTGCGCGGCACCATCCACAGCACCTTCGTGAACCTCGCGCTGCGCACCCTCGGCCTCGTCGAGCGCCAGCTCGGCGTGATCGAGGGCCTGGAGGAGCGCGAGCAGGACCCGGACCGCCTCTCCACCCTCTTCAAGCTCGACCACTTCGCCACCGTCATGCGGCGGCACAGCGAGAACCTCCTCGTTCTCGCGGGCGCCGAGCACGTCCAGCACCACGCGGGCCCGGTCCCGCTCGTCGACGTCGCCCGTGCCTCGGTCAGCGAGATCGAGCGGTACGAACGGGTGCGGATCGCCGCGCTGCCCCCGCACGCGCACATCGCCGGGTTCGCCGCCGACGACCTCAGCCACCTGGTGGCCGAACTCCTGGAGAACGCCACCTCGTTCTCGCCGCCCGACGTGCCCGTCGAGCTCTCCGGCTGGCTGCTGGAGAGCGGTGACGTGATGCTCTCCGTGCAGGACGAGGGCATCGGCATGACCGACGACCGGATGAGGCACCTCAACGCCCGCCTCTCCGAGTTCGACCCGGAGGACACGTACGACCAGGAGAGCGGCGAGGGACTCGGGCTCGGCCTGTACGTCGTGGCCCGGCTCGCCCACCGGCACGGTGTACGGGTGAAGCTGCGAGAGCAGAAGCAGGGCGGGGTGGCCGCCGTGGTCGTCCTCCCGAAGGCGCTGCTCGCCGCCGCCCCCGCGTCCACCGTCCCCGCCTCCGTCAGGCTCGCCGGCGGAGCCCCCGCGGTGGCCCTGCCGGGCGCGGACGCCGAGGCCAACTCCAACGTGCTGCGCGGCCGTTCGATCCTGCGCGCCTCGGTCGTGGCCTCGGCCGATGCCGAGGACCCGCTGATCGCGGCGGCCGAGGCGGCCATCGAGGAGTCCGCCACCGAACCGGAGGCGGTGCCCGAGCGGACGCAGGCTTCCGGGTCCGGGCCGGCCGTGCAGGCTCCGGTCATCCCGGCGCCCCGTGAGCCCGAGCCGGAGCTCACCTCCGAGACGACGATGGAGCTGCTCCTCCCGGAGCTCGCCCCGCAGGCCCCCGCGCAGGACGCCGCCGAGGAACCGGCCGCCATGGCCGCCACAGCCGTCACCACGGGGACGGCCGACGCACCCGGCCCCGGATCCCCCGAGCCGGCCCAGGCCCTCGCCGGGGACACGACGACCGCACGCCCGGACACGACGACCACGCGCGCGGACACCACGCCCGCCGGTGTCACGGAGACCGCCTCCCGCACGGACGGGACGGCCCCCGGTGTCACACAGACCGCGTCCGACCCCCGTGTACCGGCCGCGGAGCGCACTCCGGCGGCGGACGTCCCCCAGGGAACGGCCACCGAGGCACTCGCGGGGTCCGCGGCCGACACCCCGGCCGCAGGTCCGGCAGCCGCCGACCCGTACGCCATCGGCCCCGACGACCACGAGCGTGTTCCCGACGAACACCCCAGGGTCACCGACAAGGGCCTGCCCAAACGCACACCGAAGATCTCCGCCCCCGCGACCGCACCGCGCCCCCGCGTGGGCGGCGTGGACGCCGACGCACTGCGCCGCAGGCTCGGCGGGTTCCACCGGGGCGCGATCGAGGGCCGACGCGATGTGGAGGCCGAGATCGCGGACCGGACGGCGGAGACCCCCACGCCCGAAGGACAGACCCCGCCGGCCCCCGCACCCGCACACGCGCCCGCAGGACCCGCGTCCACCGATCACCGGACCGGCGCACAGGACGTAGAAGCATCGGGGGGCACAGCCGAGGAGGCAAGCAGTTGACCGCGACCAGTACCTTCGGCCTGAGCAGCGAAGCACGTAACCTGCACTGGCTGCTGACCAATCTCGTCGAGGAGGTGCCCGGCCTCCAGTCGGTCGCGGTCGTCTCCTCCGACGGCCTGCTCCTGCTCTCCTCCGACCCCGGCCACAACGCCGAGGCGAGGACGGCCGACAGCGTCAAACCGAAGGGCCCCAAGGGCTCCGCGGCCGACCTCGCCACCATCGTCTCCGGCATCGGCAGCCTCACCCTCGGCGCCGCCAAGCTGATGGACAACGGCGGCGTCAAGCAGACCATGGTCGCGATGGACGAGGGCAGCCTCTTCGTCATGGCGATCAGCGACGGCTCGCTGCTCGGGGTGCACGGCGCCGCGGACTGCGACATGAGCGTCGTGGCGTACCACATGGCGCTCTTCGTCGGCCGGGCCGGACATGTCCTGACCCCCGAGCTGCGCATCGAGCTCCGAAAATCCCTCGAGGCCGACGCTTCCGGGAGTGCCGGATGACCGCGTCGAACGGCGTCAAGAAGCTCCCGGTGCGCGGCGGCGACCGCAAGCCCGCCCGCGTACGCCCCTATTCGCTCACCGGTGGACGTACACGCTTCGGCCACGTCCTGCTGGTGGAGACGTTCGTGGCCGCGCTGGAGGCCCCGGAGGCGCGCAAGGAGCTGACCAACGGCTCGCTCACCACCCGGGTCATGCCCGAGATGCGGGCCATCGTCGAACTCTGCCGCCGGATGCGTACGGTGGCAGAGATCGCCGCTCTCCTCACGATGCCGCTCGGAGTGGTCCGGGTGCTTCTGAGCGACCTGGCGGACCAGGGAAAGATCCGCGTGTACGGAACAGGTCACGGCCCGGGACAGCCGGACCGCGCTCTGCTGGAAAGGGTGCTGAGTGGACTCCGCCGTCTCTGACGCCGAACCTGGCGTCGCCCCCCTCCTCGACGAAGAGGAGAACCTGAAGGCCTGGCAGACGGACCGCACGCGCGCGCCGATCGCCACGAAGATCGTGGTGGCCGGAGGCTTCGGCGCCGGCAAGACCACCCTCGTCACATCCGTCTCGGAGATCACGCCTCTCCAGACGGAGGCGCTGATGACGCAGGCCAGCGAGGAGACCGACGACCTCACGGGTACGCCGGACAAGCTGACCACCACCGTGGCCATGGACTTCGGGCGCATCACGCTCGACGACGACCTGGTGCTCTACCTCTTCGGCACGCCGGGCCAGCAGCGGTTCTGGTTCATGTGGGACGACCTGGTGCGCGGCGCGATCGGCGCGGTGGTCCTCGCCGACACCCGCCGACTCTCGGACTGCTTCCCGGCGCTCGACTACTTCGAGAGCTGCGGACTGCCGTACGTCGTCGCCGTCAACCACTTCGACGGCAGCGACGAGTTCGAGCCCGACGACGTGCGCGAAGCACTCACCGTGCCTTCACACATACCTGTCATGATCATGGACGCGCGCCGCCGGATCTCGGTCGTCGAGACCCTGCTCGCACTCGTCGGCCACGCGCTCGAAGTCAGCCCCGAATAGGGACGCCCGAGTCCTAGGAGAAGCAACCCGCATGCGGAAGATACTCGTCGTGGGAGCCGGCCAGTCCGGACTCCAACTCGCCCTCGGACTCCAGTCGCACGGGTACGAGGTCACCCTGATGTCGAACCGGACGGCGGACGAGATCCGTTCCGGCCGGGTCATGTCGACGCAGTGCATGTTCGACACGGCGCTCCAGCACGAGCGCGATCTTCAGCTGAACTTCTGGGAGTCCCAGGCCCCGAAGATCGAAGGGCTCGGGGTCTCCGTCGCCGTCCCCGGCTCCTTCGACCCGGGCCCCTCGCAGCGTGCCATCGACTGGGTCGGCAAGCTCGACGGCTACGCGCAGTCGGTCGACCAGCGGGTCAAGATGGCGGGCTGGATGGAGACGTTCGCGCAGCGCGGCGGCCAACTGGTCATCCACGGTGCCGCGGTCTCCGACCTCGACTACTTCTCCCGCGCCTACGACCTGGTGCTCGTCTCGGCGGGCAAGGGCGAACTCGTCTCCATGTTCGGCCGTGACGCCTCCCGCTCCCCGTACGCCGAGCCGCAGCGCGCCCTCGCGGTGTCCTACGTGCACGGCCTGGGCCCGCGCCCGGAGCACCCGGACTACGACGCGGTCCGCTGCAACCTGGTCCCCGGTGTCGGCGAGCTCTTCATCATGCCGACGCTCACCACCTCGGGACGCGCGGACATCCTCTTCTGGGAGGGCATTCCCGGCGGCCCGCTCGACGTCTTCAACGGCGTCAAGGACCCCGCCGAGCACCTCTCCCTGACCCTGGAACTCATGGAGCGGTTCACGCCCTGGGAGTACGCGCGCGCCACCAACGTCGAACTGACCGACGCGGGCGGCACGTTGTCCGGACGGTACGCCCCCACCGTCCGCAACCCGATCGGCCGGCTGCCCGGCGGCGGACTGGTCCTCGGCGTCGCCGACGTCGTCGTGGCCAACGACCCGATCACCGGCCAGGGTTCCAACTCGGCATCCAAGTGCGCCGCCGCCTACCTCGCCTCGATCGTCGAGCAGGGCGACAAGCCCTTCGACGAGGAATGGATGCAGGCGACGTTCGACCGCTACTGGGACACCGCGCAGCACGTCACCAAGTGGACCAACGCGATGCTGGGCGTCCCGCCGGAGCACGTGCTCAACCTGATCGGAGCGGCGGGCCAACTCCCGCCCGTGGCAGACCGGTTCGCCAACGGCTTCAACAACCCGGCCGACTTCGAGAACTTCTTCTACGACCCCGAGAAGACGGGCGCGTACCTGGCGTCGGTCACCGGGGCCTGACGGTCTCAAGGTCCGCCGCCCGGCCCTCACCCGCGCCGGGCGGCGACAGGCCTCACCCGTCCGCCGGCGGCTACGTCCGCCGACGGCTAGTCGCAGCCGGGCGGGTTCTTCCTGGCCGGCACGAATTGCAGCGTGGGCATCCCGGCCGCGTCGAAGTTCGCGGTGTCCGGGCCGATCAGGGTCATATAGCCGGCGAGCGTCTGGGTGTACCGCGAGGGTTTCTTCCCCCGGACCTGCTCGACACCGGGGAAGACCGTGTCGAGGACCCACCAACGCCCGCCGAACCTGGCCCACTTGATCCCGCAGTGCGTATAGAGGTCGTACGGGTACGGCTTGTGCTGCACGGGCTTGGCGGGCCCTTCCTTCCAGTGGCCCCCTTCGGCGGTGCGGGCGGGCAGGGTGGGGCCGCGGTACCCCTCGGCGGCCGGGGTGTCGGTCGGGGACGAGCAGCCGGTGAGCATCAGCCCGGCGCTCAGGAGCAGGACGGCGGTTCGGTGCGATGTCTTCATGGTCCCAGGACGCACGAGGTTCGCGGTCCGTTCGATTCCGGCAGGACGCAGAGCATCCGGCCCGGCGAAACGGGTCCCGCCTCCCGCCCGTCCGGGACCGGAGCCGGTCCCATCTCCCGCCCGTCCGGGAGCTTCCACTACCTCGGTGCGGTCACCGGAGCGGCCGAGGCGTAACCCTCGTCGGATCCGTCCGTGGCGCTCTCGGGAAACTCCGGCGGCGTGTAGTGGCGCAAGGGCTCCCCGTCCGGGTCCGGGCGTACGGCACCCAGCAGCGGGTTGGCCGCGATGGGGGACACCTTGATCCTCGCCCCCGGCCGCGGGGCCTGCACCACCATCCCCTCGCCGAGGTAGAGGGCGACGTGCGTGGCCTCGGGGAAGTAGATCACCAGATCACCGGGACGCAGCTTGTCCAGCGGGACTCTCGGAAGCTCGGCCCACTGGTCCTGGCTGGTGCGCGGGATGGACCGGCCGGCCCGCTCCCAGGCCTGTGACGTCAGCCCCGAGCAGTCAAAGGTCTTCGGCCCCTCCGCACCCCACTCGTACGGCTTCCCGATCTGCTCGACGGCGTAGCGCAACGCCTCCTCGCCCTCCCGCGTGGGCGGCCGCACGCTGCTGAGGGCGCCGGACGCCATGATCTTCTTCTGGGCCGTGTCCGTTCCCGACTTCTCCACCCGGTCCAGTTCGGCGATCTGTTCCGCGGTCAGGGAGGCGAGCAGCCGCTGTACGTCGTCGAGACGCTCGCGCACCTCGTCCCGCTCCTTCTGTCGGCGTGCGGCGAGGGAGAGCTGTGCGTCCAGCGCCTTGCGGGCCGCGCGCGCGAGCCCGTCGGCCTGCTTCTCGCGGCCCGTGAACCGCCGCACGGTCTGGGCCCGCTCCAGCGACAACTGCCCGATCAGGTGCCCCTGGTCGAGGGCGTGCTGCGGATCCCGGGCGAGCAGCAGCCGTACGTACGGGGAGATCTCGCCCCCGCTCTGGTACTGCTGCCGGGCCAGCCGTCCGGCGGCGACCCGGCTGTCCTCCAGCGACAGACGGGCCCTGGCGAGGCGGGCATCGAGCCCGGCGACCTCCGCGCGCTGCTTCTTCAGTTTCTCGGCGGTCCCGTTGTACGTCTCGGTGGCGCGTTCGGCGTCCCGGTAGAGCCGCTGAAGTTCCGTCAGCAACGAGGTGACGGACCGCTGGGCGCCGGTGCCGGAGGCCGGGCCGGGCTCGGGGGCGGCCACCGCGGGCGTGGAGGGGAGGAGCGCCCCGACCGCCACCGCCGCCGTACAGACCAGACGCAGAAGCCTTCCTGACATGCCGTCACCTCCGTTGCCGGGGTGGCCGGTCCGCCACCCGTTTCGCACCGGCAGGATCGGGCCGCCGCATCCCGGGCGCGCGCCGGAAGAGCGCTTCGGCCCAAGAAAGTCACTCGTCGGCGTTGCCGCCCGGCGTGGCGCCGCCGCCCTCGTCCTTGTGCGTGCCCGGGGACCAGGGCAGCTTGAACCGGCGCTCCGACGCGTCGCCCTCGGGGGCGTACTCGTACTTCCACCCCTGATGCAGACCGAGCCGCTTGCTGGTGGCCGCCTGGACACGCCGGTAGACCAGAACGGTGGACTTGCCGCCGTCCGGGTCGGGCACCGGGATCCGGTACGTCTTCGGCGGGTGGCCGGTGATCCCGAGCAGGACCGGCAGGACGCGCCCGTCCAGCGGGCCGCCGACAAAGGGGGTGTCTTCGCTCTTCACCGGACCAGTGTCACAGCAGGTGGCCCGCATTCTCGACAACGGGCAGCACCCGCCGGACCAGCGCCCCCGCGATGCCGTCGGGGCGCTCCATCGCGAGCGCGGCCCGGACCACCGCGGCGGTCTGCGGATCGCTCCCGGCGCTCGCCGCGAGCGCCGCCGTGAACTGCTCGACGAGCCAGTCCCGCAACTCGTCCAGCGGCGGTTCCTTGTCCTCGTCGAGCCAGATCAGCGAGGCGGCCTCCACGGCCGTGATCCACATCCGGACGGTCATCCGCAGCCGGGGCCCGGGATCCTTCACCGCCAGATGATCGAGAATGTGCTCCGCGGCGGCCCGGCGGACTCCGTCGACTATGGCCGTGGTCCGCGAGGTCTCGATGACGCTGCCGCCCTGGAGCAGAGCGCTGAATCCGGCGTCGTGCTGGTCCACGAACGCGAGGTACCGGTCGAGGGCCCGGGACAGCCGCTCGGTCAGCGGCCCCTCCGGGGGCTCCGCGAAGCACTGCTCCAGCTCCTCGGCGGCGGACCGCAGGGCAGCCTCGTACAACTGCTGCTTGCCGCCGGGGAAATACCGGTACACGAGCGGCCGCGACACCCCGGCCGCCTCCGCCACATCGTCCAGCGAGACCTCCTCGGGCACCCGCTGGGCGAACAGGGACAGCGCGGCTTCGAGCAGCTGACTGCGCCGCTCCTCGACACTGAGCCGACGGTAAGCGGGGGTGGAAGCCTGCGAGGTCATGTCCGGCAGCGTAACCGCCCATCCGCACACCCTCGCGAACAGCGCGGAAGAGCGGACACCGAGGCCTGTCCGGGGCCCGAGCCCCGTACCTCCCGCAGCCGCCGTACAACGCGAGGGGCCGTGCCGGTACATCACATGCCCGCAGGCCGGACGGATCACGACGCGCGCCCGCTTGGAACGCCGGTGGGATCCGTTCGGATGCGGGCGGATGCACCGGCGCGGCCCCGCCCCCCATCGGACGCCCGGCGTCCCCGGGCCGAGCGCCACCCCGAAACCGAAACGGGTCCGGAGCCGCATCGGACGCCCGGCACCCGGGCCGAGCGCCCCCGAACCCCGCGCGAGTCCGCAGCCGCCCGGGAGTCACTTCAGGCCAGCAGCCCCGACGACTTCCACAGCCGCCGCCCGGCCCCCCGCAGCACCCCGATGTCGTCCAGGAAGTCCGTCAGCTTCCTGGCCCCGGTCTGCATCACGTCCCGCCGGTGCCCACTGGCCTTCACCTGGGCCAGGGCCTCGCGCTTGTCGAGCCCGACGTTCGTGTAGACCTCGGGGTTGACGAAGGCCACCGAGAACACGCGGGCGAACTCGCCCGAGGTGACCCGGGTGAACTCCTGCGACCACCGCGGCGCGGTGAGCATCTGCCGCCGCAACTCCTCCCGGGCGTACCGGACATGGCGCGCCTCCTCCACCACGTGGATCCGCGTGACCCCCCGGACGAGGGTCTGCACCCGCTCGTCCGGGAACGTCAGCCGCTGCATCCAGTCGAGGATCTCCTCACCGAGCAGTGTCGCCGTGAAGGACCCCGGAGTGGTCGAGATGGTCTTGAACAGCCGTCCCAGATTCCGATGCGCCCGGCTCACCGGGTAGTACGGCGTGCCCCCGCGCGTGATCAGGCGCGCGAACATCTTCGAGTGCCGGCACTCGTCCTCGATCTCGGTCAGCGCGTACCGCACATGCGCGCTCGTCGCCGCCTTGTCGTAGATGTGCCGTACCAGCAGCTGCATCAGGATGATCTCGAACCAGATGCCCAGCGAGGCCAGCGCGGCCGCCTCGTGCCGGGACAGCGCGATCCGCTGCTCCTCGCTCATCCGCCGCCACAGCGGGGTGTCGTACAGCGACACCAGCTCGGGCGGCCAGAACCACTTGCCCTCCTCGAAGGGCGCGTCCCAGTCGAGTTCCTTGTCGGGGTCGAAGGAGTGCTTGGCGGAGGAGTCGAGGAGGCGCTCGGCCACCTGCTCCCGGTCCTTGAGCAGACCGAGCGCGTCACGGAGCACATCGGCTTCGGGCACCGTCGTCATGGCTGTTCCCACCTCGTCGTACGGGATCTCTATGGGTTACCGGCGGTCACCACTTATGAGACTGCTTGTCAGCAAGCTCGTCAATCCCCTGTGCCGGACTTGTTGACGGCGCGTCTACTCCGTGTGAGCCTGCGAAGTATGCCGACGCATGAGCTGTACGCCGCGGACTCGGGAGATCCCCACTGGCAGATACCGGCCTCGGGGGCGGCCCGCTTCAGCTGGGAGTACGACGACGGTCGTGACCGGCTGCTCGCCCTCTACCAGAAGGGCAAGGACAAGCAGTGGGACGGTCAGAAGCGCATCGACTGGGGCCTGGAGGTCGATCCCCTCGATCCGCTCGGCACCCCCGACGAGGCGATGACCCTGTACGGCACCCCGTACTGGACGAAGATGACCGACCGGGACAAGGGTGAACTGCGCAAGCACTACGCCTCCTGGCAGTTCAGCCAGTTCCTGCACGGCGAACAGGGCGCGATGGTCTGCGCGGCGCGCATCGTCGAATCGGTCCCCGACCTCGACGCCAAGTTCTACTCGGCCACCCAGACCATGGACGAGGCCCGGCACGCGGAGGTCTACTCCCGCTTCCTGCACGAGAAGATCGGGATGCTCTACCCGATCAACGACAACCTCCGGTCCCTCCTCGGCGACACCCTGCGCGACTCGCGCTGGGACATGCCGTACCTGGGCATGCAGGTCCTGATCGAAGGCCTGGCGCTGGCCGCCTTCGGGATGATCAGGGACACCACCGACAAGCCGTTGCCGAAGCAGATCCTGTCGTACGTGATGCAGGACGAGGCCCGCCATGTCGCCTTCGGCCGCATGGCCCTGCGCGACTACTACCGGCAGCTCTCCGACGCCGAACTCCGCGAACGCGAGGAATTCGTGATCGAGGGCTGCTATCTGATGCGGGACAGGCTGCGCGGGGTCGAGGTCCTGGAGAACTTCGGCATCCCGAAGACGGAGGCCGAGGAGTTCAGTGAGAACTCCGAATTCCTGCACCTCTTCCGCCAGTTGCTCTTCAGCCGCATCGTCCCGTGCGTCAAGGACATCGGCCTGTGGGGCGAACGCCTCCAGCGCGCCTACGTGGACATGGGCGTCTTCGACATGGGCAACTCCAACCTTGACCTGCTGATGGCCCAGGACGAGGAGATGGCCGAACAACTGGACGCGGAGCGGTTCGCGACCGAGGAGAGGGAACGCGTGGCGGAGGTCGGGAACACGATCGACGAGGGGCGCGGGAGCCCGTGATCACGGCCCCGCCGGCGGGAAGGAGGTCCGCAGGCTGAAGGCGTGCGGCGTGGGTCCGTGTTCGCGCAGGTGGAGGAGGCGGGACTCGGCTTCCGCGACCGTGGGACGGTGGCCGGCCGGAACCCACCACAGTGCGGTCACCGCTTCCTCCAGCCGCTCGAACCACTCACGGCGCCGTGCCATCAGCTCGCGGTGCCGGCCCTGGTACATGAACGCCGTCAGCGCGTTCGTGTCCCGCCAGGTGGACATGTTGATGATCGTCCAGGCGTCGCCGAGGACGCGGAAGTCCGTGGCGTCGCCGGAGTCGTCCTGCAGACGCCAGACGAATCCGTCCGCCGCGTCCGCGACGGCGTTCACGGGTTCGAGGGCTTCCACGAAATCTTTCAACTGGGGGGAATCCAAAGGGGCTTTGAGGCGAGCGACGTTGACCTGGGCGAGTTCGAACGAGGCTGTCGACGAAGTCATGGCCGAACGGTAGGTCGGCCGGGAGGAACGGCACAGCCCCCGTCTCACGGACTGGGCGACCCGAATCGGAACCCGGGGCGACCCGAACCGGAACCTGGGCGAGGCAGACTGAAACTGGGGCGACCGGAACCGGAACCGGGGCGGGGCGGACCGGAACCGGGGCGACCGGAACCGGAACCAGAGCGAGACCGGCCGAACCCGGGCCGCGACAGGCCAGGACCTGGGCGCGCGATGAAGCGCTCCGGAGTGGGAGCCCCCTTCAAGAGCCCAGCACCGCTTCCATCACAGTCCGGGCGATCGGCCCCGCGAACCCGCCCCCGGTGATGTCCCCGCGGTTCGCGGCGGCATCCTCGACGACGACCGCGACGGCCACCGCGGGCTCCATGGAGCCGTCGGCGCGGGCCCAGGAGATGAACCAGGCGTACGGGGTACCGGAGTTGCCGATGCCGTGCTGGGCGGTGCCGGTCTTTCCGCCGACGGTGGCACCGGGAATGGCGGCCACGGTCCCGGTGCCCTTCTCCACCACGTCGGTCATCAGCTCGCGCATGCGCTGCGCGGTCGACGCTCTCATCGCCTGATGAAGGACGCGCGGACCGGTCGTGCTGAGCGTCGCGCCTCTGTGCGTGGTCGTCCGCTCCACCAGATAGGGCGTTTTGACCGAACCGTCGCCCGCGACGGCCGACGCGATCATCGCCATCTGCAACGGAGTCGCCCGGGTGTCGAACTGGCCGATGGAGGAGAGCCCCAACTGCGCCCTGTCGAGCCGCAGATCGAAGTTGCTGGGCGCCACCGAGAAGGGGATGCGCAGCTTGCGGTCGTTGAAGCCGAAGTCCGCCGCCGTCCTCGTCATGTCGTCGAGCCCGATGTCCACGCCCAGTTTCGCGAAGACCGTGTTGCAGGACCAGGTGAAGGCGTACCGCAGGGAGGCGTCCTCGCAGCCCTCGATCTCGTTCGTGAGCCTGGTCGTGGTGCCGGGAAGCCGGTAGGGGTTCGGTGACCTGGTGGGCGCGTCGACATCGTCCACGACACCCGAGTCCAGCGCCGCGGCGGCGGTCAGCACCTTGAACGTCGACCCCGGCGGATACGTCTGCCGGATCGCCCGGTTGAGCATCGGCTTGTCGGCCCGGCCGTTCAGCCCGGCCCACGCCCCGGTGACGTCCGGCCCCGTCCCGGACAGCCGCGCGGGATCGTACGACGGCGTGGAGACCAGGGCCAGGATCCGCCCAGTCGACGGTTCGATCGCGGCGACCGCGCCCCGGCGGCCGCCGAGTCCCTCGTAGGCGGCCCGCTGCGCGGCCGGGTTGAGGGTGGTGACGACCCTGCCGCCGGAGCCGCGGGCCCGGGTGAGGCCGCTGAACAGGGGGAACGGGGTCAGCATCGGGTCGGTGCCGGAGAGGATGCCGTCCTCGGTGCCCTCCAGCAGCGTGGTCCCGTAGAGCTGTGAGGAGAAGCCGGTGACGGCGGCGTACAACGGCCCGTCCAGGTAGGTCCGTTCGTAGCGGAACTGCTCGCCGGTGTCCTTGGAGCCGGTGACCGTGCGGCCGTCGACGACGATGTCCCCGCGCGGCTGGCCGTAACGGGCGATCGCCGGACGGCGGTTGGCGGGATTGCGGTCGTACGACGGGGCCTCGACGACCTGGACGCGGGCGGCGTTGACCAGGAGGGCCACGAGCAGCACGGCGCACAGCCCGACGGCCCGGCGGATGTACTTGGTCATGGTGCCGGTGTCCCGTCGTACTGACCGCGGGCGCAGTCGCTGATCCGGATCAGCAGGGCCACGATGATCCAGTTGGTGACGACGGAGGAGCCGCCCTGGGCGAGGAACGGCATCGCCATGCCCGTCAGCGGGATCAGGCCGGTCACGCCTCCCGCGATGACGAAGACCTGGAGCGCCACGATCGAGGCGAGGCCGATCGCGAGCAGCCGGCCGAAGGGGTCGCGCAGAGCGAGGCCCGCGCGGTAGCCGCGTTCGACGAGGAGGGCGTAGAGGAGGAAGACCGCGGACAGGCCGGTCAGACCGAGTTCCTCGCCCGCGGTGGCCAGAATGAAGTCGGACTTGGCGGCGAAGCCGATGAGGACCGAATGGCCGAGCCCCAGGCCGGTGCCGAGCATGCCGCCGGCGGCGAACGCGAAGAGGGACTGGGCGAGTTGGTTGGGTCCCTGGCCGGCGGTGATCGAGGCGAAAGGGTCCAGCCAGTCCTCGACCCGGCTGTGGACATGCGGTTCGAGGCGGCCGACGGCGAGGGCGCCGACGCAGGCGAGCAGCAGCCCGACCGCGATCCAACCGGTGCGGCCGGTGGCCACGTAGAGCAGGATCACGAACAGGCCGAAGAAGAGCAGCGAGGTTCCGAGGTCCCGCTCCAGGACCAGGACCAGGACGCTGAGCAGCCAGATCGCCACGATCGGGCCGAGGACGCGGCCGGTGGGCAGCTGGAGCCGCCGGAACCGCCAGATCTGGCGGCCGCTGTACGCGAGCGCGTTGCGGTTGGCGGCGAGGTAGCCGGCGAAGAAGACGGCGAGCAGGACCTTCGCGAACTCGCCCGGCTGGATGGAGAATCCGGCGATCCGGATCCAGATGCGGGCGCCGTTCACCGCCGGGAAGAAGATCGGCAGGACGAGCAGGGCGAGGGCGCCGACCACCGAGACGTAGGTGTAGCGCTGGAGGACACGGTGGTCGCGCAGACAGAGCACGACGACGATGAAGAACGCGACGCCGAGCGTGGACCAGACGAGCTGGATGGGAGCCGCCTGGTCGGCCGGGGTCTCCAGGTCGAGCCGGTAGATCAGCACCAGGCCCAGGCCGTTGAGGAGGACGGCGATGGGCAGCAGCAGCGGATCGGCGTAGGGGGCCCGCAGGCGCACGGCGACATGGGCGAGGAGCGCGAGCACGCCGAGCCCGGCGCCGTAACCGGCGGCGCCGGGCGGAACGGTGCCGTGCCTGGCGAGACCGACGGCGCAGTAGCCGTACACGCAGAGCAGGACGGCGACGACGATGAGGGACAGCTCGATGCCACGGCGCCTGGGCAGGCGTTCGGCGGGAGGAGCCGGGTCAGCCGCCACGGCCGTTCCGGAGGTTCCGGACATTCCGGGCTGGATCATGTCCGGAACGTAGCAAGCGGGCGACCCGATGTCCCGTTACCCGATGTCCCGTCATGCGATGACGAACCGAGGGTCCGGTCCGCCGTCGCCCCGGGTGTCAGCACCAGCGGGGGGCGGGGCCGATGTTGTCGATGTAGCGAGCGGCGCCCCAGGCCCAGGTGCCGTCCGTGAGGAGGTACCAGTTCGGGTTGCCGTCGACGGTCTCGCCGGGGGTCTTGCAGAAGATGGAGACGATCTCCCCCTGCCGCGCGACCCGGATCAGCTGGCTGCCGCGTGTCGGGGAGCTGCGCAGGGCCAGCCCGCCATGAGCGGTGACCCGGCCCTGGTACAGCCGCGGATTGTTCTGGCCGTTCCCGTTCCCGTTCCCGTTCCCGTTGACGTTCGCCGGTTCGCGGCCGTCACCGCCACCGCCGCCGTTGTTCCAGTTCTGGTTGCCGCCCCCGCCCCCGTTGTCCCAGCTGTTGCCGCCCCCGCCGCCGTTGTCCCAGTTCTGGTTGCCCCCGCCGTCACCGCCCCCGCCGTCACCGTTGCTCCACGACTGGCCGCCCCCGTCGCCACCGGCGCCCTGCTCGCGGCCGTCACCGCCTCCGTCACCACCGTCGCTCCACTGGTGGCCGTCGGCGCCGTTGCTCCACTGCTGATGGTCACCGCTTCCGGAGCCGCCGTCGCCGTCGGCGAGGGCGGGGGCGGCACCGGCGAGGGCGACGAGGCTGCCGGTGGCGAGGGCCATACCGATTCGGGTGTATCGGGACCGCAGGGACATGGAGGGCTCCTCCAGGAAGGGGGTGAAGCTGACTTATCGCCACATTAGGATCGGGAGCCCGGGAGCGCAGTTCACACTCCGCCATCGGGGACGCCCGGCTCCCGCCGTCCGCCCTGAGGGAGCGTCAGTGTCGCCGGCGCACCGCCGTCCGGGGCGCCGGCGGACTCCGGACGCGCATCCAGGACCTCCGCCCGGCCGAGCGCGATCGTCAGGCCCAGCCCGTGGCCCTTGGCGCCGCCCTCGGTACGGAAGCGTTGCGGGCCGTGCTCCACGAGGTAGCCGGGGTAACCGTCCCCGTGGTCCCGGACGGTGACGACCGGGCCGTCCAGGGTCAGCACCACCGGCCTTCTGCCGTGCTTGTGGGCGTTCGCCACCAGATTCCCGAGCACCAAGTCGGCCTTCCCGTCGCCGGTGAGATCGCGGTAGTACGCCCGCAGGACCGGGCACGTGCGGCCGCGCGCGCCCGGCTGCCCGCAGTCCTCGAGCAGCCGCGCGGTCTCGGCGTACGCCGTATGGGGCCCGTTTCCTCTCCTCGCCGCGGGAGCGCCTGCCCCGGCGGCTACTCCGCGAGTTCTTCGAGAAGGCGTGCCGTGGGGAGCCCGGCCCGCAGGTACTCCACGAACAGCTCGTTGTGCAGAGCCCAGGGCGAGCGCCGGGCCCGGATCAGCCGTATCGCGTCGTCGGCGGTGTACCCCGCCAGGGCGAGCGCGTGCGCGACGACCAGCCCCGAGCGGTTGTACCCGTGATGGCAGCGGACGAGCACCCGGCGCCCGTCCTCCAACGCGTCGTCGGCGGCCCGCGCGAGCCGCATGACCCCGGTGAGCTGCGTACCGTCCAGCGGCCCGTCCGGTATCGGCCACACATGATGCTCGACCCCCGGGTCGGGCCCGTGCCCCGGCTGCCGCAGCAGCGTCAGCACCAGGTCGAACTCGTCGTTCACGACGACGGATTGCGGCTGTCCCGAACGCCCCGTGAACTCGTGGCCGCCCATCCACAGGCCGGGCACGATCTCACTCCACGGGCTGTCCGGGGCCGGAACATCCGGATACCTTCTGCGAGTTCGCAACGGCGCCTCCCACCCAACTGCCCCAACTCCTGCCAAAGGTAACCGGGTTCTTGCCCCTGGAGCACCCCGCCTGTTCCCATGGTCATGGGGTGATGGGTATGAACGGACTGCGCGTCGTACCGGCCCGGCGCCATGGACAGGAGCGCCTGTACGTGTGCCTGACCGACGGGAGGAGCGTCGCCTGGTACGACCGTGACACGGCCAGGGTCAATCTGCTCAGCGAGGACCGGCGCGAGGACGTGCTCGGCGTTCTGCGCCCGTTCCTGACCGGCCCGGTGACGGTCGGACCACCGCCCGTGCCGACCTCGGCCGAGCTGGCCCGCCTGACCCTCCACCCGGACGACGACCTCGCGCCCAACCGGCCGGGCGAGGCCCTGCTGATCGACCTCGACCGGGACCCCGGCCCGGCGCACCGGCTGCGCCCCGACCCGCGCCGCCGCGCGCTCGCCGCCGAGCAGACCGTCGGCGTGGCCCTCGACCGGCTGGAGGGAGGGGGCCTGCACATCCTGCACTCGGTCCCGCTCCCGGGCGGCGACCGCATCCATCACCTGCTGATCGGCCCCGCCGGCCTCTTCTCCCTGCACGCCCTGCACGCCCACAAGCAGCGCGTCCTGATCACCGACCCGATGGTCACCGTAGGCCGCCGCGCATCACGTCCGCTGCTCCGCCGGATCCGTTCCGACGCCGACCGCGCGTCCCATGCCCTGACCGCCGAGGTCCACGCCGTCCTCGCCGTGGTCGGCCCCGCGCGCCTGGACGCGCCGACTCCTCCGCGCGAGGTCCGTGTCCTGCGGGACACCGACATCGCGGACCTCGGGCGGCTCGGCGGGGTGCTCAAACCGGCGGACGTGGAGGCCCTGCACGCGATGGCCCGAGACCGGCATACGTGGCTGCGCGCGTGAAGGGCCCCTCGCCTCGTACCCCGCGGCTCTCGCCTTGCGCCCCAGTGTTCATGGCAGCCGCCCGCACGCCCAAGCTCTCACGGCAGCCGTCCGGCACGCCCCGGCGTTCACGGCAGCCGTCCGGCACGCCCCCGCGTTCACGGCAGCTGTCCGGCACGATCCGGGTCGAACAGCGGGGCCAGGAGATCGCCGAAGTCCTGCACGCGGGGCGGGATGTCCGTTGCCTGGAAGGCGAGTTGAGCCGGCGACCCGCATCCCTCGACCTCGTCCCAGGTCACGGGTGCGGACACCGTCGGCTCCGCCCGGGCCCGTAGCGTGTAGGGAGTGGCGGTCGTCTTGCGGCCGGCGTTCTGACTCCAGTCGACGAACACTTTTCCCGGGCGCAGGTTCCGTGTCATCCGGTGCACGACCCGTCGGGGCAGCGCCTTCTCCGCCTCCACGGCCAGCCCCTTCGCGTACGCGCTGACGTCGGCGGACGGCGTCGGCGCGACGGGGGCCAGCAGATGGAGCCCCTTCGACCCGGACGACTTCGCGTACGTCTCGATCCCGTCGGCGGCCAGCCGCTCGCGCAGCCACAACGCCACCTCGCAGCACTCCACGACCGTGGCAGGCGTGCCCGGATCGAGGTCGAAGACGATCCGGTCGGCGATCCCGGGCGTGCCGATCGTCCACTGCGGCGTGTGGAACTCCGTCACGAGGTTCGCCGCCCACATGAGCGAGGCCAGATTCTGGACGAGGACCATGCGCGCGGGTCCCTCCGTGTGTGGCACCTCGGCCGTGGTGACCCAGGCGGGTGTACCCGGCGGAACGTTCTTGGTGAAGAAGACCTGCCCGTCGGGCCCGTCGGGATAGCGCAGGAAGGAGACCGGCCGGTCCCGCAGATGGGGGAGGAGCACCTCCGCCACCGTGGCGTAGTAGTGCAGCACCTCGCCCTTGGTGAATCCGGTGGCCGGGTGGAGGACCTTGTCGAGATTGGTGAGCGCGAGCCTCCTGCCCTCCACCTCCGTGATCGGCGTCATACGATGACAATCCCACGAAACCGGCACATACCTTACTTAAAGTGATCTGAAGGGTGCTGAACGTGCGATCCATCTGGAACGGCGCCATTTCCTTCGGCCTGGTGAGCATCCCGATCAAGGTCATGAACGCCACCGAGAGCCACGCGATCTCCTTCCGCCAGATCCACCTCGACGACGGCGGCCGCATCCGCTACCGCAAGGTGTGCGAGCTGGAGGACAGCGAGGTCTCGACCGCGGAGATCGGGAAGGCCTACGAGGACGTGGACGGAACCCTGATCCCGATCACGGACGAGGACCTGGCCTCGCTGCCCATCCCGACCACCCGGACGATCGAGATCGTGGCCTTCGTCCCGGCGGACCGCATCGACCCGCTCCAGATGGACACGGCGTACTACCTGGCCGCGAACGGCGTCCCCGCCGCCAAGCCGTACATCCTGCTGCGCGAGGCCCTCAAACGCAGCCAGAAGGTCGCCGTGGCGAAGTTCGCGCTGCGCGGGCGGGAGCGGCTCGGCATGCTGCGCGTCGTCGACGACGTCATCGCCATGCACGGCCTGCTCTGGCCGGACGAGATCCGCGCCACCGACGAGGTCGCCCCGGACACGGCCATCACGGTCCGCGACAAGGAGCTCGACCTGGCCGACGCCCTGATGGACACCCTCGGCGAGGTCGACCTCGAAGACCTGCACGACGACTACCGCGAGGCCGTGGAGGAACTCGTCACCGCCAAGGCCGAGGGCCACGAAGCGCCTGCCGCTCCATCGGGGGAGGAGTCCGGCGGCAAGGTGCTCGACCTGATGGCGGCCCTGGAGAAGAGCGTGCGCGCGGCCAAGGAATCGCGGGGCGACGAGTCCGAGAAGGCCGCCGGGACCGGTGAGGACGCCGAGGTCACCCAGCTGCCGAGCGGCAAGACACGGGCCGGTGGGTCGGCCCGCACGGTACCCAAGGAGGTCGGCGGAAAGAAGTCGACGTCGACCGCGAAGAAGACAGCGGCGAAGAAGACCACACCGAGAAAGTCGACGACGAAGTCGACGGCGGGAAAGAAGTCCACGACGGGAAACCGAACTACGGGAAACCGGACGACGGAAGGCCGGACGACGAAGGCGAAGTCGGCCGCCGGGACGGCCGCGAAACAGTCCGCCGACACAGCTGCCGCCGCCTCCTCCTCCCGGACAGCGGCCAAGAAGACCGCCGCGAAGAAGACGCCCGCGAAGAAGTCGACCCCACGCAAACGAGCGTCGGCGTGAGAACGGGCAGGGACCCCTCACCACGTTCTTCAAGGGCAGGGCACCCGCCGCCGGGCCGGACCGACCGGAACTCACTCATGTCCGCCACGGCGGCCGAGACCGTGCGGCGTAAGCGGTGGACCCTCGTCAATGCCGCGAACTACGCGGTCGACTTGGGGGAGCTGCGCGAAATCCGATCACGGCTCTCCGCTGGCGGAAACCGAAGGCCTCCAACCAGGTTGACCCTCGTGTTGCCGCCGACCTGAGCAGGCGCGCAATCGTGGAGGCCCTGCTGACCCGCTACGCGAAGTGCCTCGACGGGCGGCAGGACGTGGTCAACCGGCGTATCGGGGACCGGCTTCGCGAGCACGATGACTGGCGTATCGAGGACCGGCTTCGCGAGCACGAGTGACTGAGGGCACGATCCTGCGGTCACCACCTCCGTACCCAACGGCTTCCCAGCCGCCTTCGGCCTGTGTCACCGCCGCTGGTGCGCCCTTCGCCGTGCCGACCGCGCGTGCCGGCCGGCACGCGTCGATACCTGGCCGCCGGTCCTGCCTTTGCCGCGAATGACAGGTTGCGGGCTCGCGGAAAACTGGTCATGGTCGCTGAAGGTGATCAATTGATCACGCAATGCGACCTGGAGAAAAGATGCTCAGACGTCAACTCAGCCCCGTGGTCTTGGCTGTGCCGATTGTTGCTGTGCTTGGCATGGGAAGCGCGGCAAGCGCGGAACCCCAGGTGTCCATCCCCTGTGATGTCGCCGCGCTCAACAATGCGATCGTCGCCGCCAACGACAACACCGGACCGCACACCATCAGGCTCGCGCCCAAATGCGTCTACAACGTCACGACTCCGGCGTCGACCGGTGGGCTCGGCGCCAACGCCCTGCCGCGGATCACGGGCACCGTCACCCTGCTGGGTCACAACACCACCATCCGACGGGACCCCGACGCCTCCGACGCCTTCCGCATCGCGCAGATCGACGGTCCCAATGGGCGCCTGACCGTGGACGGTGTCACGGCGACCGGTGGCGGCTACCTCGATTACGCCGGCACCTACCTGCCCACCGACGGAGGGACGCTCATCCTCCGGCACAGCACGGTGACCAACAGCACGGCAAACCAAGGGGGCGCCATTTTCGTCAACCAGGGCAGCACCCTCGAAGTCCATGACAGCGTTCTGCGGGACAGCGCGGCACAGCGGGGAGGCGCCATCTACAACGGGCCGCGCAGCACCACCCTGCTCGACAACACCAAAGTGGAGCGGAATCAGGCTACGCAACTTGGGGGTGGCATCTTTACCGCCGGGGCCTCTCTGACCATCAAGAAGTCGTACATCGGCGGCAATCGCGCTTTCGAGCAGGGCGGCGGAATCTACAACGACCGCGCCCCGATGGACATCTCCTCGACGACCATCGCCGACAATCGTGCGGGCCAGATGGGCGGCGGTATCGCCAACGACGGCACCAGCACGCTGACGAAAACAGTGGTGCAGCGCAACAGTGCGCTCAACGGCGGCGGCATCTGGCAAGCGCCGTCCCCCAGCGTCCTGAACCTCGTCAACAGCCGGATCGTCGACAACACCCCCAACAACTGCCGGCCTGTCGGCTCGGTCCCTGGCTGTACGTCCTGACCGCGGAGCGGGCGCATCGACGGTGCGGCCCTCGGTGATCGGTGATCCGGGGCAGAGGACGGAGGCGGCGAAGGAGTCGGCCCGCTCTTTGCGCCCAACGACCGGGGCCGCTGCCTCAAGATCCCGTCCACACTCGTCCACAGCCCCCGGCATAGAGCCGCCTCGGGCTGCAACTGCCTGCACATACGCGAAGACCCCGGCCTCAGCGTTTCCGCTGCTGACGGGGTCTTTGGGCACCTCATCGTGCGCCAGTGCGCCGCCACCAGCAGTGCTCGGTCCTCCAGCGGCAGGCTCCACGGTCGGCCCCGCACCGCATCCGCACCCCTCGCGGCGCAACACGGTCACCAGCTTGGCGAACTGGCGCGGGCTCAGCCCAGTGAATGGAGCTATCCAGGTCGACTCCGACGCCGTGATCACACCAGCCATCACGTGATCGTCTCAGTTGCACGTGTGGCTCTCTCCAGCCGATCCTGTGTACTCGGCGGACGAGGAGGACGACGTGGGGCTGATCCTGTTCCCGGGCGACGGGGACACCGCCAGTCCGGATGTCGCCTGGTCCTCCACCGGCTTCAACGCGTTCCGCCGCCGCTTGACGCAAGCGGAAGGGTTCGTCCTCGACGAGATGCGAGGCTTCGGCGGAGAGCGCCCCTGGAGCGATGTCTCCACCACGCTGGAGCCCTTCCTCGACCGTCCGGACGACGGTGGCGGTGAGCTCTCGACTGCCGAGTGCACCGCGTTCTTGCCCCGGTTGGAAGCGATCACCGGCGAATGGCGAGCGCAGGCCGCCGACCCCCTCCTCCAGCAGCACATCGAAGACGCCCGACAACTGGCGCTCGTCCTACGCCTCTGTATCCGGAAAGACGTCGAACTCCTCTTCCTGTGACGTCTGACAAATGATCGTTTCTCACGTCTGCGGCTTGGGCCGATGGCCTTGCCGTGGCGGGCTGGGGCATTGATGCTGATCTGGTGCCAGGACAGCGGAAGAGGAAACGCAAGGAACGAGACTCACGGGCACGGGCCGCCGCTCGCACCGCTCCGGACAAGGGTCGCTGGGAAGTGGTCTTCGAGACTCGTGATGAGTCGGAATTCAATGCTCACCTCCGTGGCCTGCGTGCCGGGAAGGAGAGGTTCGACGGGGAGCTGGCTCGGATCGACACGCTCTGCGGGCGTCTGACGCATCCGACCACCTACCGGCTGAGCCTGTTCGTGCCGTACCCCGCGGGTGATCCTGACCGCGAATACCTTGATGATGGATCTTGTGGTGGTCGAGGTGAGTCGACGGACAGATACGGCCTGGACGAGTAGATCCGAAAGCCTGGTGGACTACAGCCTGGGTAGAGCCTCGGTGGGGTCCGGAGAGCGACGTTCTTGGAGCCGGTAGAGGTAGACGCGCAGGTCGGTTGCGAGTGCGCCGTCGAGGTAGGTGAGGAGGTCGTTCAGTCCCGCGGTCGCCTCCCGGTGGCTCTCATCGGAGTGGGCGGACCATGCGGTGTTGAGGCTTGTGGCCCATTCACGCAGTCGGCTCCGCTCGTGCCACCACGACCGGACAGAGTCCGCGGTCCAGTGCTGGTCTCCGTCCCAGCCGTAGCCGCTGAGGGGATCGGCCCAGGCGGCGAAGAGCAGCCGGTCGACCTCGAAAGCGTTCTTGGGCTGGCGATAGACGAACTCCTGGCCTGTCACATCGTCGTAGAGGACGTGATCGGGGGCGGCCATCCGCCCGGACCAACAGTTGTCGGTGTCGGCGCCGTAGAACGGTCCTGGTACGTTGCGCCGGTTCCGTTCTTCCCAACGGCCCATCAGGTACGTCTCGGGGTGCGGCAACGCCGGAACCAGATTGGGCACCGCTTCGGGCACCGGAGCGTCGGCAGCAGCTCGTGAGGCCGGGAGCGGGTCCCAGTACCCAGAGTGACCGTTCATCCTCGTACCTTGCTATCTCTGTGTTCGTCTGCGAGAACGCGACGAGGGTGCCCAGGATCAGCGTTGCTGAGCAACGTTGACCAGGAGGCCACGTGCACGCCGATCTGGACATACTCGTCTAGTCGGAGTGCGGGGCGCCCCCGTGCCCCGCACCGCCGGCCCCGACGCAGGGCACCGTGGCCTGCCGGAGCCCGGACGGGTGTCCTTGCCGACATGGCAGAGTGCCCCGGCCGGCAAGTCATCGGCTGCTTCGGCGAGTTGGGCGAGACAGCAATTGCGGACCTGCCTCGAACATGCGTGCGCGGTGTTCGTAGGATCCGGGCATGAAACTCTTCCGGCGCGGCCGATACGAGCTCGGACAGATGATGAGAAGCCCTCTGGTGCCGGCCATGACCCTGTACGTGACCGGACGCTATGCCGATGCCGAGGCGGAGGCCCGTGGCGTAGCGGCGGCCCACTCCCGGCGGCGCGGTGATGCATGGGCGCCGATCGCGCTGGGCATCGCGGCGCTCGCCACAAATGCCCAGGGCCGTCACGCCGAGGCTCTGGCCGCATACGACGAGCTGCTGCCGGTCTTCGGCCGGACCTTCGGCGCCGAGCATGTGCAGACCCTGAAGCTACGCTCGGACCGCGCCCAAGCGCTGACCGCGCTCGGCCGGCACGCCGAATGCGAGGCGGAGTGCGCAGCCGTCTCCCAGATCGCGGCCCGCGGAACAGGTCCGGAGATGGCGCTCACCGCTGCGGGCGCGCGCAACGGCCTGGCCTTCGCCCTCAACGCGCAAGGCCGCCACCAGCAGGCTGAGACGATCATCCGCGAGGCCCTGGCCGACCACCAGGCTTCGGACCGGTTCACCGTAGTCCTGCGGCTCGGCCTGGCCCGCAGTCTCAACGGACAGGCCCGCCACGAGGAGGCCCTCGCCGAAGCGGAGCGCGTCGACCAGCTGCACCGCGCCCTGCGGGACGAACTAGGCCGCTCCGAGACCGGCGCCGTCGAGCTGGCTCTGGCGACCGCCCTGCTGGGACTGGGCCGCGCCGCCGAGGCCCGCCCCCGTGCCGCGGCTGCCCACGATGCCTGCCTGGCCTTGTTCGGTCCGAATCACCGCCGCACCGTCGAGGCCCAGGAACTGCTCGACCGCATAGACGGCATCTGACCAGAACCCAGAACCAAGAACCAAGAACCAAGAACCAAGCCCCTCATTTCGCTGCCCCCAAGTGCAGGCCTCCCCGACAGGCTCAAGACGTTCAGGGCGGTCACGACCCGTTACGGCAAGAGGGCCTACGTCTTTCATGGCACAGTGACGGTTGCTTCTTCCGCCTGTGGCTCCGTACTGGATGAGGGGCCGCTCAGAGCGCGGTAGTGCCCTGGTAGTGGTGCTGAAGTGCGCTGAGCACGCGCTCGTCAACACTCCTGACGTCCCAAAACGAGCTGTCCACCTCGGTCAGGACGACCACCAGTACGTCCTCCGCGAACCCGCAAGCTTCGGCGTCGATCAGTTGGACTCCAGGGGTTGTCAGTGAGAGCAGCGTCAGGGCGTCCATACCGTCGCCCGCGGACCGACGCTCCAACTCCGCGGTGAGGTCCCACTTCTCCTCGCACTCGACACGCCACCGCAGACCCAGGCCAAAGCTGCCAAGACGGACCAGCAGTTCAGCCAGCGTCACATAGTGAGGTCCGTGCCAGGCAGGAAAGGTGATTCCTTTCATCCCGGCTTCCGCTTCTGCCGTGTACCTCGACAAGAGACCCCCTCGTTCGGCATCAAACACTAGGTGTATTGCCCTGTGAGGCTGAATGCCGGCGATGCGGTCGGGGTGCGGAGAGAGTCTCGGGAACTTCCGTGCCAGCCGGTATTTCCTTCAGTCATTCCCACTCATCGTTCACCGCATCGTCCCCATCGCGGTTGGCGCGGCCTGGTGCCAGGCTCTACGGCTTACGAGTGTGTCGGAGGCGTGTCGCGCGCACGGGTTGCGAAAGCTTGCTCACGCCTGGAGCCCCGTGCTCTGCCGGGCTGGCTAGGCACAGGCGGCAGTAGGTACCTAGGTCAAGGCTCGCAGCGCGGCTGCTGACGCCACCAGGCCTTCTCGCTCCAGTGAACCGATCACGTCCGCGACCACTGCGTTCGGCGGGTTCTCCCAAGCATCCGCTATCTGCGTAAGCACCCCGTATACCAGCCTGGGGGAGAGATCGACCTGCGCCTCGACGAAGGCGTCTGGATGGACGGCCTGCACGTTCCACACAGACAGCTTGTCGGCAGGGAAGTCCTTCAGGTTGGAAGTGACGATCACCTGTGCTTTTGCTTTGATGGCAGCGGCCAGGACGTGCCGGTCGTCGGGGTCCGGCAGATCGAGTATGTCGGTCAACGGTTCGTGCCCCTTGACCAGCACATCCCGGATCGCCCCTGACATCAGCTCCCGCGTACGATCTAATTTCTTCTCATCCAGGTCCGGCCGATTCTTCTTTAGATTGCGGAAGGTCTCATCGAGGATCTGGTCCGTCCACTTCGCCTGTACAAGCCCTGCCTGCGCCACGCGAATGAGAACGTCACGCAAGGTACTCGGATACAGGACGTTGGCGTCGTAGACGGCGACGAAAGCCATGGCCTAGATCATTCCCATCTCCTGGCCGAGCTGGGTGAGCTCATCAGCCACACCTCGGCGACGGTGGTCGTCCCTGCGCTGGTACTCCAATAGAGACGACGCGGTGATTCTGCGGTGTGTGCCAACGGTCCGGTATTCAATCTCATCGGCATCCAAGAGGCCGATGAGGAAGGGTCGGGACACGTTGAGCATGTCGGCTGCTTGCTGAGTGGTGAGCTCGGCGTCGGACGGAACGACTGACACGGCCCGGCCGGCGCCAAGGTGTGCCAGGAGTGAAGCGAGGAGCTCTACGGCCTCGCGAGGGAGAGCCAAGGGCTCACGATCGCCTCCGTCTTGAACAGTGACAGTGATCTGGGAAGCCTCCTGGTGCTCTGTCAGGTAGGCCCGGACCCTGGTGAGGGCATGGTTCGCAGTCTCTTGTTTGTCGTCCGGGAGCTTGACCGGACGAATGTCAGTCTTGGTCATGTGTGCGCCCCTAGATTTGGTGGGTGGGCGCCAGGGATAGTCCGCCGCCGTTGGCGCGGTGGCGGGCTGGCGTGACGGTAGGCCCCGCGGACGTTGGCGCGGCGACGGGGCCTACCGCCAGGGTGGCCTGGTGATCGTTCTGGGGTCATGGCGGGCAGCTGCCTTACTCATCGAAGTATCCGCAATATTCGAAACAAGCGCAACAGATGAAAAGGGTGATTCAAGACCGCAGGCGTTGTCGAGGCTCTGACCTGCGACGAAGCTAGGGGGTGCGTGCGGCGTTACAGAGTGCGACAGGAGGCACCACGTGGGAGTAGGTCAGATCGGAAGTCGCCTCCGGCTCCTGCGTCCACTGGGAGGTCGGCTCCGCCGACGAGCTGTAACACCCGCGCTGGGTGTTACAGCCATCTGTGACCGGACAGCCCGGACAGCGGTTCTCTGAGCTGTCCGGCTTGTTGGTGCAGGTGACGGACTTAACCGGACAGCCGGACAGCTCGGACACCTGCCGCGCGGTCCCGGCTCCGGAGGGCGCTCAGGCGTAAGTGGCATGCGGCAGCTGCGCGGCCTGCATGCGTTGTTCGACCCTCAGCTTTGAGCCCTGTGGCTCGAACAGCGCTCTACCTGCCTTTGTTTCCCGAGGTCACTCTGGCAAGTGCGACTAGCTCGACAACTGGCTGAGTGTGGGGAGCGCTTGGGGGGTGCTGGTGGTCTACGTTCCGATTTTGAAGGGCAAAGCGGGCGAGTTTCTGGCGTTGGGCCACGCCTCGGTGGAGGTGCAGGCTCAGCTCCGCCCAGTGATGGAGATCGTGCCGGACTTGGAGCTCCGAGATTTGCTGGAGACCTTCTGCGAGCACGCCATGGACAACGTTCCGGACGGCATGGTCCTCACGGTTGACTGTGGCGCACTGCCACCCGTCCGCGTGCTCAAGGGAGACGTCGGTGGGCCTGTAACACGAGTTGGTGAGTCTTTGGGGCTACGTGGTGTTGCTATGTCCCCAGTCTTCAGGTGTTCCGACCCTGATGACGTGTTGGGAGAGGTGGCAGGGGTGGCCGCGGCCCACCAACAGGGAGCATGCCTGCGGATCTCTACAGCCGCTGATCTCGGCGAATCGCTACCCAGCGAGGATCGGGTGCGCGATTTGCTTCGTGCAGTGCAGCTGGCCCCTGGGGAGGTCGACTTGCTGGTTGACGCCGGTCCGGTGTACTCGGACCGGACTAGGGAGGTTCTGGCGGAAGAGACCACCGAAGCCCTGAAACATCTCTCGCCCTGGCCCTGGAGACGCCTCTGCGTGGCGGCCGGCGCTTTCCCTGTAAACCTGACAGGCTTCAAACGAGGCCAGGCCACGCCGGTCGTTAGGGAAGATGCCCGGCTCTGGGCGAAGGTCGTCGAGAAGTGGCACGGCCCGCAACCTGACTTCGGGGACTTCGGGGTGACGTACCCCCGCATCCTGCCCAAGAGCCGCGGGACCCCGGACCCCAACATGCGCTACACCACGGCGGCCGACTGGCAGGTCTTCGTGTATCCGCGGATTCGGCAAGGCAACGACGACTTCTTCACACTCAGTCAGGACCTCGTCAATTCACCTCACTGGCCTGTCGCGGGAGCTGCCACGTCCTGGGGCGACGCGCGCCTTCAGGAGTGCGCCCAACGCAGGCGCCAGAAGGCGGGAGGAGGTACTGAGTGGCGCGCCTGGGCAACATCGCACCATCTAGCTGTCGTGGTGTCTCAACTGACGGCCACCGGGCACCCCGAGGACTGAATGGTGCCGGCGTGACGGACACGTGACTTCGGGACTTGCAGGTGCGGACGCGCGCTTAGAAGGCGCCTGGTGCCGCCACGCGCCTGCTATCTGCTGCGCCAGGAGCAGCGTGGATTCGGTGGCCTTCCCAGTAGCGTCGTGTGCGAGTTCACGCGCCTTCTCCTCGTCCACGGTGATGCTAGGAAGTTTTGGGTCTGCCAACGTTCGAGCGTTGAAGCCGAGGATGCGCTTCGCGGTAGTAATGGTGATGTCCAGGCGCATTGGCATCAGTACGCCGTCCTTGTACCGCCGGTACGTCACCATGTAGGCGCGAGTCGGACCTTCACCCAGCACGCGCACCTTTTGCGTACTTCCGTCGACACTGTCAGGGAACCATTTCCGGGCGAATCGATCGGCCGTGGCTACCGCATCCTTCTGGCTTGCGGTTCCCTTGTCGCCGCGATTGTCTTTCGCCCAGGCAGTTTCGAGGTGCTTCTCGGGCCACCATCCCGCGATACTCCCGCGATTAGTCTCAGCGGTGACCTTCTGCTTGTCGCCGATGAATTTCACACTGCTACTGACGATTTCAGTGTCGGTGCCGAAGGTTGCTTTCGCTGCCGTGGAGAGCCACTCGTTTGCGTCGATCGCCACGTCGACGCGCCGCTGCCGAGCATCGTCCTTGGCAACGACGTCGACTGACTCAATTTGGGTCAAGAACAGGGCCGCACACAAGCCGCCGCCGAGAATGAGAACGGATACCCCCCACGCAACGTCTCGCTTGGGGCGATATACGGGGGTTCGGTGAACCAGGCACCAGAGTGTCCCGGCACCCACCCCAAGGACCGATCCCGTCGCATTTGCCGTGAGATCCGTCAGGGTGCATGAACGTCCCAGATGCCCCAGCGACTGGATGAGTTCAACGGCTCCGCTGAGGCACGCGAAGGCGGCTGCGACAGTCACCGGGCGCCGCAGGGCGAGAACAGCGAGGAAGGCGCCGGGAGCGAAAAGCGCGACATTCAGCAGTGCGCTTTCGTCGGTGAACAGATGGATCGGCGCGCCCATATCGCACTGCGCGGCCTCCAGGCCAGCACTGCCAGGCAGCATGGTAACGGAAAGGATGCCGGCCACGTATACGGCGAGGGCGGTCGGCAGTCGCCACGGCTTGGCGCGGGCTTTCAGCAGGAAAACCGTGGGCAGGGCGAATAGTGCACCGAAGATCAGGAAGGCTGTTATTAGGCCCGGCACGGCGGAGATTGACGCTTCGAGCACGGAAGATCCCTAGAGACGGGGCCGGGGCACTTCATTGAGCGCCCCGGCTGTCGCATGCCGGGTTCAGCAGATGCTGAGGTTCGGCGTGTAGTAGTTGCCTGCTTGATGTCTGAGCCGTCCACCGCGGTCTTCTGGGAGTCGAGGAACAGGTCTTCTCCCGTGGTCATGGCGAGCTGAATCGTGACTTTACTTCCGCCCGTCTTCTTGTACTCCGTGGCGGAGTAGTACAGCGAACAGTTGTTGCTGACGAGGCAGCCGTCATCCTCGTGTGACGCGCATTACGTTTCCGTCGGCTACGCGAAGCG
The DNA here is from genome assembly GCF_036226925.1 of Streptomyces sp. NBC_00659. Classification (NCBI taxonomy): domain Bacteria; kingdom Bacillati; phylum Actinomycetota; class Actinomycetes; order Kitasatosporales; family Streptomycetaceae; genus Streptomyces; species Streptomyces sp. NBC_00659. Next base: position 6,390,083 of record NZ_CP109031.1, read on the forward strand.
CCTTGCGGAGCATTACGGCATCGAGGTCGTCCTGGTCCACCACGTCCGCAAGGCAGGCTCGGACGATTTCCTGACGGAGGTCTCCGGGACCAACGGCATCGCGGGCGCCGCGGACGCAACGCTCGTACTGAAGCGGGCGCGCGGGCAGGCGGACGGCATCCTGCACGTCACCGGCCGCGACGTGGACGAAGCCGAGTACGCCCTCAGCTTCCAACCCGCCTCCGGAGCCTGGCACTTGCTGGACGGCCCGGCCACCGACCACACCGTCGGAGACACCCGAGCCACGATCCTCCGCTACGTCCGTGCCCACCCCGGGGCGAAGCCCAAGGACATGGCAGGCGAGCTGCCGCACGTCGACATGGACACGATCCGCCGGACCTGCGCCCGCATGGCCGAGGCGGGACAGCTCACCAGGGACGCCGGCGGCCGGTACTACCCGGACACCGAGACCCGGACACAGGGTGCCCCGGAGGTGTCCGGGCTGTCCGGCTGTCCGGTTAACCCCCCTGAGCTGCAAGAACGACCCGGACAGTCGGAATTGGAGCTGTCCGGGCTGTCCGGGTCGACCGACGCCGAAGGGACGGCGGTATGAGCGCCCGCGCGTTGGAAGAGAGGTTGACCATCGCCGAGGTCATCACTGATCTGAAGGTGGCTCCGTCGACCTTCTACCGGTGGCGTCAACTCGGGAAGGGCCCGCGCTCGATCAAGCTGCCGAACGGCGACGTACGCATCCGCAGGTCGGAATACGAGCGGTGGCTTGCGGAGCGGGAGGACGCCGCGTGAGCACGACCGAAGACACCCCGGCTCTCCGCCCCCACGGGGAGGCCCGGCCGGGGTACTCCCTCGACGTCCGGCTGTGGAAGGCCACGAAGGTCGACCGCAAGGCGCGTCCGTACCAACTCCGCTGGGTCGTGGGCGGGAAGGTGAGCAGCGCGACGTTCGCCACGTCGGCACTTGCCGAGAGCCGACGCTCGGAACTCCGACAGGCCATGCGTCGAGGCGAAGCGTTCGAGATCGCGAGCGGACAGCCCGAGTCCGAAGTCCGTGCGGCGGCGACGGCGGCTGAGGCCGAGCCGTCGTTGCGGTGGTTCGAGTTCTGCCGGAAGTACGTTGCCGGGCGGTGGCGTATGAGCGCCGCGAAGACGCGTGAAGGCATGGCGGACGCGCTCGCCGCCGTGGCGCTGGCCATGGTGAAGCGCGGGGACGACGCCCCTGACGACAAGCACCTGCGGCTGGCATTCCGGTGGGGGATCGTCCCCGCGAACGCGAGGGAGGATCCGCCGGCTGAGCTGAAAGCCGCGTACGAGTGGCTCACGACGCAGGACCGGCCGGTTGTCGACCTGGTGGACGTCGAGGTGTTCGAGGACGTGGTCTACCGCCTCAGCTACCGGCTGGACGGCACCCCGGCGGCGGGGGAGACCCACAGACGGCGGCGCCGCGCCCTGAACACGGCCCTCGAACACGCAGTCGCCGCCAAGGAACTCCCCGAGAACCCGCTCCAACGAGCCCGCGGGAAGCGCGTGGGTTCCGGTGGGGTGGTGGACCGCCGTGTGCTCGTGAACGCCGTACAGGGGCGCCAGTTGCTCGCCGCCGTCTCCTACGTCGGCTCGTGGGACCGCAGTCGCGGGCGCCGCCTGGTGGCGTTCTACGCGGTCATGTACTACGCAGGGTTAAGGCCCGCTGAGGCAGTTGGGCTGAGGCTCCCTGACTGTCACCTATCGGAGGAGGGTTGGGGCACGCTGACGCTGCGGGAGACGCGCCCTGTATCGGGCAAGCAGTGGACCGACTCCGGGGAGCGGCACGACCGCCGGGGCTTGAAGGCTCGCGAGTCCGACACCGACCGCCCAGTCCCCATCCCGCCCGTCCTGGTCGCCATCCTCCGGACCCACCTGAAGATGTTCGGGACCGCCAAGGAAGGGCGCGTGTTCGGGAATGAGCGCGGGGGAGTCGTCGGCTCATCCACGTACTGGCGCGTGTGGGAGGAGGCGCGGTTGTTCGCACTCCCGCCGGACCGCGTCGAATCGCCGCTCGCCGGACGCCCGTACGACCTGCGTCACGCCTGCATCACGCGATGGCTTAACGCAGGGGTCCCAATCGCCGAGGTAGCACGGCGGGTCGGCAATTCCCCAGAGGTGATCCACCGCCGATACCACGGCTGTATCGACGGGCACGAGGAAGCCGCCAACGCGAAGATCTCGAGGGTTCTAGAGGAGGAGGGAGACGCCCCCTAAAGGTGTTGCACGAGGCTCTGATCTGGGCGTCTCCGTTTTATGGCCGGGGTGTTGAGGGATGAACGAATTTGGGTGGAGACGTCCAAGGGACTGCGAGTGACTCAGTTTGCACGCCTGTTGAAGGCGGTGCGGGAACGAGATGGCAACGGCACCTGCGAGGTCGGCCATGGTCGTTGCCGCTGTCCGAACGGGTGTTGAAGGGCGCGGGGTATTGCCGCACGAACCTGACGATGCGGCAGCTCGGCCCGCTATTCAGCGTCTCCTCCTCCACCGTATGCCGGGTTATTCAGCGCTGGGTTCGCGCTGCGGAAGTCCTGTGACTCGGTCCAACCGACGCCGCATCAACCTCAGATGTTCCTCAAGTTGCGTGGCTTCGGCAATTCCATGGCTGTAATTTGACAAGGACCTATCAACAGCAAGCAATACGACACGCGACCGTCACGGTGAGGTGGTTGGCGGTGCCGTATGAAAACGGGGAGCGATTTTGAGCAAGAAACTGGTTTCGGTAGTGGCGGCCACCGGCCTGGCAGCGGCCTCAGTCGTGCTGCTCGGGCCCGTGACGTCGGCCAGTGCGGCGCCGATCGTCTGTGAGCCGGGTTACAAGAGCGCCACCTGGACCGGCCAGAGCAGCGGCTGGGTGATCACCCACGCCAAGCAGATCAACATTCCCGCCCACGGTACGGGTAGCTACACGAAGTCGGCGACGTATCGCAAGACCGTCACCTCGGGGCGTGAGGTCACGGCCGGAGGCAGCTACTCGGCGAGCTGGGTCATCTCCAGCATGGACGCCCACGTCTCGGGAACCCTTTCCAGGGCAGGGGAGAAGACAAAGGAGACGAGCGAGTCGGTCACCTTCAACTTCAACAGGACGGGGACCTACGTGGTCTTCAGCGGGGTCAAGAAGGCGAGCGGCTACTACAAGGCCAAGACCTGCAACTCGCGCGGCACGGGCTGGGGGAACGTGGGTTACGGGAAGGCCCGCAGCTGGAACATCCAGGCAGAGGGTGCCGTCAAGTGCAGCGAGAGGCCGGCGAGCGGAAGCGTGAAGCTCGCTGCCAAGAGGGGATACTGCTGATCCTTGCACGCCCCGGGTTCCGCGACCCGGAGATAGAGCGACTGCCGCGCCCGTCGCGGTGACTGTGGCCGGGCCTCTTGTCGGAGGCCCGGCCGCGGTGCGTCCCGGGTCAGATCGGATCGACACCATGGTCGAGGTCGAAGGAACGCAGCCACTCTCACAAGCAGGTCCGTGGCTGCGTGGAGCACGTTTCTCCGCGCACATGAAGACCTGGAAGATCCTTCGCGAATGCCGCCTGAAGGGCGACGGCGTCCACACCGCCATGCTCGGCTCACCCGCTCGCACAACATGCTTCAGGCCGCATGACGGAACTGGGGAGGCAAGCCCTGCGCTTTGGGCCAACAAAGATCAATAGCGGGACAGCCTTTAAGGGTGTTTTCCGTAGGCTTCGTAGTTCGGCGAATCGGTCGCTCCACCGGTGCAGCCTTCTATCCAGACGGTCCGGTCGCTGACGTCATCGGGCATCTGCTCACCACACTGTTCATGGATTGTGGCCTGCGGAGGGCTTTCCGGTCCGCTGCACGACATCAGGTACTGCGCGGTGTCGGTGATGCTCCCGTCCGTGCACTCAGTGCGCTGAGGGCCTTTGGGCGGTGGTCGGTAGTCCTGGGTGACTTGGACACCAACGTCGAACGCGTTCCAGTAGGTGTCTTCGCGAGATGCTGAACAGCCTGCTGCTGCGAGGGCACTGATCGAAGCCAGCGCAGCCCCGACGAAAAGGCGCTTTACGCTGTCTCCTTCAGAAGGGGATCTTGATGCGTCACGTGCGTCGGAGCTGTGTCATATGTATCGCAGATAGTGCGCGAACAGTGAGAGAGAACGAGAAAGAGCGGGAGTCAGTGAGACTGACTCCCGCTCTCTCGTCTAGGCATCCGCCCAGCTCAGCGGGTGATTCTTGCTGGCTGTGTGGCGAGTGCCCCCGGCAGGATTCGAACCTGCGCACACGGCTCCGGAGGCCGTTGCTCTATCCCCTGAGCTACGGGGGCGTGTCGGGCGCTTTGTGTGCGGCGACGGGTAGAACCCTACCAGCTCTTTCAGGGGTGATCGCCACGTGTTTTGGTCGGGGTCGGGTGGTGTTGCGGGAGCGGGGGAGGAGCGTGGGACGGGTGTAGCGGGTGGCTGGGGTGGGGCTGTGGGGGGTGGTGTGGGCCGCACGGGGTGGAAGTGGGGAAAACCCGGACGCGGCGGTGGGCGCGGACCTACTCTCGAGTTGTGCCAGGCGTGTCCGGTCGGGTGCTTGTTGTGGACGACAACAAGGTCATCCGGCAGCTGATCAGGGTCAACCTCGAGCTGGAGGGTCTCGAGGTCGTGACCGCGGCTGACGGTGCCGAGTGTCTGGACGTCGTCCATCAGGTTCGGCCCGATGTCGTCACCCTCGACGTCGTGATGCCCCGGCTCGATGGCCTGCGTACCGCTGCTCGGCTGCGTGCCGACCCCCGGACCCGGAACCTGCCCCTCGCCATTGTCAGCGCCTGCACGCAGTACGAGGTCGAGAGCGGGCTCGACGTCGGTGTCGACGCCTTTCTCGCCAAACCTTTCGAGCCGTCCGAACTCGTGGACCTTGTAAGGCGGTTGATGGGGCGGCGTGAAGTGGGCGGTGTCGCGGACGCCACCGTTGAGGAGACCGAGCGCGCGGGGCGCAGCGGTCATTGAAGTGTGTGGGTGTGTGAGTGTGTGGGCGTCGGGGTGTAGAGGGGTGCAGTAGAGCCGTATCGGGTGGGGTGGGGCCTCCGTTGAGTTCCCGGGGCTGGGGCGACGGGTTCTTCTTCGCTGGTCGGCCGGTGGGCTGTGTCAGTACCCGTTCCGGTCCCCGCCTGCGTACGTCGGCCCCGCCGTCGATCACCGGGTCTCGCTCGTCCCTCCCGCGCTCGCCTGCTCGCCTGCTCGCGTCAGGTTCACGGATCCCGGCTCGAATGGACGAGACCGGCTCAGCTACACCGATCCGGCTTCGCCCCCCGTCTCGACGGCGGCTGGCTTCGGCGCCGTCTGTCTGTGCCTCTGGCCTCGACGGCGAGACTCGTCTCCCCGGTCCAGTACCTCCGCACGCCGACGACGACAACGCCGCCCCCTGCCGACGACCCGCGCTCCGGCCCCTGGCATTAGCCCTGGTGCCAGCCCCCGGCATCAGCACTCCCAGCATCAGCCCTCAACAACCGCGCCCCCGACGACCGCCCCCACCCCTCGGTCATGCCCGCCCCCTGCTGACTCCGCTCGGCCACCCCCTTCAACGCCACCCCTCCCCACTCCGACCCCGCGTCCTTCCCCGCCCCCCGTCCACATCCCGGACCATCACCCAAACCGGCTCGCTTTCCTACCCCCCCTCTCCCCTAGGCTTGTGCCGTGACTCCCGTCGAGCTCTCCCGTACCGTGCTGCGCGCGGTGCGTTGTGCTGTCGACGTGGGGGAACTGAGCGTCTCCGTGCCCACGAGTGCGGTGGTCACCCCGCCGGGGCCGGGTGGGTGCGGGGACTACGCCACGAACATCGCGTTGCGGCTCGCCGGTCCGGCCGGGCGGCCGGCTCCTGAGGTCGCCGAGATCCTGCGGCCGTACATCGCGCGTGATCCCGGTGTCGCCGACGTGACCGTCACCGGACCCGGTTTCCTCAACATCACCCTCGCGGGTGGCGCCCTCGCCGACCTGGTGGAGGTGGTTCTGGAGCAGGGGACGCGCTACGGGTACGGCGACACCCTCGCCGGGCAGGTCGTCGAGCTGCGCGTGCCCTACGACGCCCGGGCCGAGATCGTCGCCGACGCCCTCGTACGGATCGTCGCCACCCAGGGCGGACGTGTCGAGGTCCGCCACCTCGAGCCGGTGAACCTCCGGCCCGTGCCCGCGCCCGAGGACCCCGCCCCCCTCGGCCACGACGCCGCTCGCTGGGCGCTGCTCCACCCCGCGCCGCACGACCAGCCCCGGATCAGCGCCGACCATCTTCTCCAGCGCGAGAACAACCCTCTCTTCCGCGTCCGTTACGCCCACGCCCGCACCCGCGCCCTGCGCCGCAACGCCGCCGCCCTCGGTTACACCGGCGCCCCCCTCCGGGAAGTACGTCCCGCAGGCCGTTCCCGTGTTCTCGCTGGTGCCGGCGCCGGTGCCGGTGCCGGTGCCGCCACCGGTGTGGGTGCTGGTGCTGGTGTGGGTCTCGGTGTCGGGGGCCCCGGTGACGCCCGTCGTGCGGGTGTCCCGCCCCGGACCGCCGGCTCCCCCCTCGTCGGACCCACCCCCGCCGAAGTCGATCGCCTCCTCGGCCCCACCCCCGCCGAATCCGACCTCCTCACCGCCCTGGCCGAATATCCGCATGCCCTGCGTCTCGCCGCGCGGCATCGGGCGCCCGACCGGCTGGCGCGGCATCTTGTCGTGACCGCAGACGCTGTTCTCGGTTTTCAGCACAGCGTGCTGCCGCTCGGCGACGAGAAACCCTCGGCCGCCCACCGTGCCCGGCTCGCGCTCGCCGAAGCCGCCGGGACGGTGCTGGCCGGCGGCCTGTCCCTGCTCGGCATCAGCGCACCCGAACATCTCTGATCAGCAGATGACACAGATGACACAGCAGAAAGCCCTACAGACATGAGCCGTTCCGCACATCCCGCCGGGCCCCGTCACGCCGACGTTCTCACCGAGGGCCACTACAGCGCCCCGCCCGCCGACCTCAACGTCCTCGACCCGAAGGTGTGGTCGCACACCGTGAGCCGTACGGAGGACGGTGTCGTGACCGTCGGCGGGGTCGAAGTCACCGCGCTGGCCGAGGAGTTCGGCACTCCGGCGTACTTCCTCGACGAGAGCGACTTCCGCGAGCGGGCGCGTGCCTGGCGTACCGCGTTCGGGCACGACGCCGATGTCTTCTACGCGGGCAAGGCCTTCCTCTCGCGCGCCGTCGTACGGTGGCTGCACGAGGAGGGGCTCAACCTGGACGTGTGTTCCGGGGGTGAGCTGGCGACCGCCCTGTCCGCCGGGATGCCCGCCGACCGCATCGCCTTCCACGGCAACAACAAGTCCGTGAACGAGATCCGTACGGCCATCGAGGCCGGTGTCGGGCGGATCGTGCTCGACTCCTTCCAGGAGATCGTGCGGGTCGCCCACATCGCGCAGTCCCTGGGCAAGCGGCAGCGGGTGCAGATCCGGGTGACCGTGGGCGTCGAAGCGCACACGCACGAGTTCATCGCCACGGCGCACGAGGACCAGAAGTTCGGGATCGCGCTCGCCGACGGGCAGGCCGCCGAGGCCGTGCGGCGGACGCTGGCGCTCGACGCGCTCGAACTCGTCGGGATCCACTCGCACATCGGCTCGCAGATCTTCGACATGGCCGGCTTCGAGGTCGCCGCCCGACGGGTCGTGGCGCTGCTGGCCGCCGTGCGCGACGAGCACGGCGTCGAGCTGCCCGAGATCGACCTCGGCGGCGGTCTCGGCATCGCGTACACCAGCGACGACGACCCCCGCGAGCCGCACGAGATCGCCAAGGCGCTGAGCGAGATCGTGACGCGTGAGTGCGAGGCCGCGAAGCTGCGTACGCCGCGGATCTCCGTGGAGCCGGGGCGCGCCATCGTGGGCCCCACCGCGTTCACGCTGTACGAGGTCGGCACCATCAAGGCGCTCGACGGGCTGCGGACGTACGTCTCCGTCGACGGCGGCATGTCCGACAACATCCGGACCGCGCTGTACGACGCCGAGTACAGCGTCGCCCTCGTCTCGCGCACCTCCGACGCCGAGCCGATGCTCGCGCGCGTCGTCGGCAAGCACTGTGAGAGCGGGGACATCGTGGTCAAGGACGCCTTCCTGCCGGCCGACCTCGCACCGGGTGACCTGATCGCCGTGCCGGCCACCGGCGCGTACTGCCGGTCCATGGCCAGCAACTACAACCACGCCCTCCGCCCGCCGGTCGTCGCCGTGAAGGACGGCGCGGCGCGGGTGATCGTCCGCCGTGAGACGGAGGAGGACCTCCTGCGTCTCGATGTCGGGTGAGCGGGAGAGCGGGAGAGCTGGGAGTAGTAGCGGCGGCGTGGTTCCCGATCGTTCAGGGATGACGTCAAGTGACAGGAGGTGACTTCAGGTGGTCGGATGGACCGGATCGGCCGGGTGTGGACCGGGACGGAAGATCTCCTGTCGTCACCTACCAGAAAAATGAAATGGACGTCTCACGATCCGGACGAAGGGTAGAAACTCCCGTCCGGTGAGTGAGACTGGTCCAACCGAACACGGTATGAGGAAACGAGGTCGGATGATGCGTACGCGTCCGCTGAAGGTGGCGCTGCTGGGCTGCGGGGTTGTCGGCTCAGAGGTGGCGCGCATCATGACGACGCACGCCGACGACCTCGCGGCCAGGATCGGAGCCCCCGTCGAGCTGGCGGGCGTGGCGGTCCGCCGGCCCTCCCGGGTGCGCGAGGGCATCGACGCCGGTCTCGTCACCACCGACGCCACCGCCCTCGTCAAACGCGGCGACATCGACGTTGTCGTCGAGGTCATCGGCGGCATCGAGCCCGCCCGGACGCTGATCACCACCGCGTTCGAGCACGGCGCCTCCGTCGTCTCCGCGAACAAGGCGCTGCTCGCCCAGGACGGTGCCGCCCTGCACGAGGCGGCCGAGGAGCACGGCAGGGACCTCTACTACGAGGCCGCCGTCGCCGGTGCCATCCCGCTGATCCGGCCGCTGCGCGAGTCCCTCGCCGGCGACAAGATCAACCGGGTGATGGGCATCGTCAACGGGACCACCAACTTCATCCTCGACAAGATGGACTCCACGGGCGCGGGTTACCAGGAGGCCCTCGACGAGGCCACCGCGCTCGGGTACGCCGAGGCCGACCCCACTGCCGACGTGGAGGCCTTCGACGCCGCCGCCAAGGCCGCCATCCTCGCCGGGATCGCCTTCCACACGCGGGTGCGCCTCGACGACGTCTACCGCGAGGGCATGACCGAGGTCACCGCCGCCGACTTCGCCTCGGCGCGGGGGATGGGCTGCACCATCAAGCTGCTCGCCATCTGCGAGCGCGCCGCCGACGGGGGCTCGGTGACGGCGCGCGTCCACCCCGCGATGATTCCGCTGACCCACCCCCTCGCCTCCGTGCGCGGCGCGTACAACGCCGTGTTCGTCGAGGCGGAGGCCGCCGGTCAGCTCATGTTCTACGGGCCGGGCGCCGGCGGCGCCCCGACCGCCTCCGCCGTCCTCGGCGACCTGGTGGCCGTCTGCCGCAACAAGCTCGGCGGTGCCACCGGCCCCGGCGACTCCGCGTACACCCAGCTTCCCGTCTCGCCCATGGGCGATGTCGTCACGCGGTACCACATCAGCCTCGACGTGGCGGACAAGCCCGGTGTTCTCGCCCAGGTCGCCACGGTCTTCGCCGAGCACGGGGTGTCCATCGACACCGTGCGTCAGTCGGGCAAGGACGGCGAGGCCTCCCTCGTCGTCGTCACCCATCGTGCGTCCGACGCGTCCCTCGCCGGGACCGTCGAGGCGTTGCGCAGCCTCGACACCGTGCGGGGTGTCGCCAGCATCATGCGGGTTGAAGGAGAGTAACCAGCAATGACCCACCAGTGGCGCGGAATCATCGAGGAGTACCGGGACCGGCTTCCGGTGTCCGACAGCACGCCGGTCGTGTCGCTCCGCGAGGGCGGCACGCCGCTCGTACCCGCGCAGGTGCTCTCGGAGCGCACGGGGTGCGAGGTCCACCTCAAGGTGGAGGGCGCCAACCCGACCGGTTCCTTCAAGGACCGCGGTATGACCATGGCGATCACGCGGGCGAAGGAGGAGGGCGCGAAGGCCGTCATCTGCGCCTCCACCGGCAACACGTCGGCGAGCGCCGCCGCGTACGCCGTGCGCGCCGGGATGGTCTGCGCCGTCCTCGTGCCGCAGGGCAAGATCGCGCTCGGCAAGATGGGCCAGGCCCTCATCCACGGCGCCAAGATCCTCCAGGTCGACGGCAACTTCGACGACTGTCTGACGCTGGCGCGCTCGCTGTCCGACAACTACCCGGTGGCGCTGGTCAATTCGGTCAACCCGGTGCGTATCGAGGGTCAGAAGACCGCCGCGTTCGAGATCGTGGACATGCTCGGCGACGCGCCCGACATCCATGTCCTTCCGGTGGGCAACGCGGGCAACATCACCGCGTACTGGAAGGGGTACACGGAGTACGCCGCCGACGGCATCGCCGGACGGACCCCGCGCATGTGGGGGTTCCAGGCCTCCGGCTCCGCGCCCATCGTGCGCGGCGAGGTGGTCAAGGACCCGTCGACCATCGCCACCGCGATCCGGATCGGCAACCCGGCCTCGTGGCAGTTCGCGCTGGCCGCGCGGGACGAGTCGGGCGGCCTCATCGACGAGGTGACGGACCGTGAGATCCTGCGCGCCTACCGGCTGTTGGCGGCGCAGGAGGGCGTCTTCGTCGAGCCCGCGTCCGCCGCGTCCGTCGCCGGTCTGCTGAAGGCGGCCGAGCAGGGCAAGGTCGACCCGGGGCAGCGCATCGTCTGCACCGTCACCGGCAACGGTCTCAAGGACCCCGACTGGGCCGTCGCCGGCGCTCCCCAGCCGGTCACGGTCCCGGTGGACGCGGCGACGGCGGCGGAGCGGCTCGGTCTGGCGTAGTCCCGGTCCGGTCCGGTCGAGGTTCACGACCGGACCGCCGGCCGAGGTTCAGGACCGGGCTGTCGGACGTCGACCGTCGGCCGTAGGCCGTAGCGCGGGACCGGGCCGTCGGCCGAAGCGCAGGACCGGTCCGGTGTGAAGCCGGGCCGGGTCCGCTGTGAGGGCAGGGCAGGGCAGGGCAGGGCAGGGCAGGGCAGGGCCGGTCCGGCCTGAAGTCGCGCTCGATCCGGGGTGACGTCACGACCGGTCCGGCCCGAAGACAGGCTCGGATTGGCGTGAAGTCAGCCTCGGATTGGCGTGAAGTCAGGCCTTGTCCGGCGTGAATCCGCCGGTGGCGACACGCCGGGCGTGAACCCGGGGCGCGGGGCGGGCGGACTCTTCTTGAGCCGTCCATCCCGGGGAACTCGCTGTGAACGGGCGGGAAACCGTCCGAAAGCCGACGGAAACCGCCCGCTCGCGGGGGGTATCCCCATGCCGACCCGACGGGGGGTGCACGAGGGGCTTACGACACGCATCGTGCGCCTCCTGTGCGCCCTATGTCGCCACAGAACCTTCCTTCGATAGGCTGTACCGAACCCGCCCGCCGCATATGCCGCGGTGCCGCGTGGTCTTTGCGGACTCCGGGTCCTGGTACCCGTCCGTCGCAGTTCGTCTCGTGGTTCATCTCGCAGTTCTCGGAAATCTCGTACATCACGCAGCTCAAGGAGAGTCATCGAGCGATGGCCGGTCCAGCGTTCCGCGCCGCCGCCGTCCGGGTGCGCGTCCCCGCCACCAGTGCCAACCTCGGCCCGGGTTTCGACGCCTTCGGCCTGTCACTGGGGCTCTACGACGACGTGGTCGTCCGGGTGGCCGACTCAGGACTGCACATCGACATCGCGGGTGAGGGCAGCGAGACGCTGCCCCGCGACGAGAAGCATCTCCTCGTACGTTCCCTGCGCACCGCTTTCGACCTGCTCGGCGGACAGCCGCGCGGCCTCGAGATCGTCTGCGCCAACCGCATCCCGCACGGCCGGGGTCTCGGCTCCTCGTCGGCCGCCATCTGCGCCGGCATCGTCGCCGCCCGCGCGGTGACGATAGGCGGGGAGAGCAGGCTCGACGACACCGCGCTCCTGGAGCTCGCCACCGAGATCGAGGGACACCCCGACAACGTCGCGGCCTGTCTGCTCGGCGGATTCACGCTCTCCTGGATGGAGTCCGGTGCCGCGCGGGCCATCAGGATGGACCCCGCCGACTCCATCGTCCCGGTGGTCTTCGTACCCGGAAAGCCCGTGCTCACCGAGACCGCGCGCGGCCTGCTGCCGCGCACCGTCCCGCATGTCGACGCCGCCGCCAACGCGGGCCGCGCCGCACTGCTCGTCGAGGCGCTGACCCGGCGTCCCGAGCTGCTGCTGCCCGCGACCGAGGACCGGCTGCACCAGGAGTACCGCGCTCCGGCGATGCCGGAGAGCGCCGCCCTCGTGGAGCGCCTGCGCGCCGACGGCATCCCGGCGGTGATCTCCGGCGCGGGACCCACGGTCCTGGCGCTGGCGGACCGCGCGTCGGCCGACAAGGTGGCTGATCTCGCAGGTCAGAGCTGGGCCGCCAACCGTCTGGACCTCGACGCCCAGGGGGCGTGCGTGCTGCCCCTCGCACCTGTCGAGGTCGATTGACGACGCACGGTCGCCGGATTTGGAGAGGGGGAATGTTTGTTGGATCCGGTAGTGTTAACCTCAAGTCTGCACCCGACCCCACCATGGCGAGGTGCTTCGCGTCCCTGTTCGGGACACCCATTCTTCCGGGAGCCTCCCAAACTGCTACGTGCCTTGCATTGGGTGCTATGCGCTGAGCAGTGCTGAGCACGCTCCGGAACCGGCGTGACCGAGCCGATGACACCGAAACTCAGTGCCACGGCTCCGGAATCGTCATCACCAGCAATGTCTTCCGCCGCTTTGGCGGACCACCGCCCCGGCACGGTCCACACAGCAAGGGCCAATGCCGGACAGCACAACCGGTCGCCGAGCCAGACAGGCCGACGTCCGCTCCAGGGAAGGACCCTTCGTGAGCGACACCACCGATCTGATGGGCGCACGTGTCGAGGAGACCGCTGCCGCGCCCGCCACGGACGCCTCCGCGCCTGCCACCGGTGCCGGCTCCAGGCGACGCCGCGGTACCGGCCTCGAAGGCATGGTGCTGGCCGAGCTGCAGCAGGTCGCATCCGGCCTCGGAATCAGGGGCACCGCGCGGATGCGCAAGAGCCAGCTGATCGAGGTCATCAAGGAGGCGCAGGCCGGAGCAGGTGCTCCGGCCAAGACGGCGTCCGACGCCGCCGCCGAGACCAAGCCGAAGCGCCGGACCGCCTCGAAGGCCCGTACGGGTGACGAGGCCGCCGCGCCGGCCGAGGCCAAGGCCGAGAAGGCCGCCGAGAAGGCCGTGGCCCAGCAGCAGATCGAGATCCCCGGCCAGCCGGCCGGAGGTCCCTCCCGCCCGAGCGAGGCCGACCGCGGGGGAGACGACGCCCCCGCCGAGCGCCGCCGTCGCCGTGCCACCGCCGAGGCGGGCAGCCCCGAGACGGTCACCGCCGAGGCGAAGACCGAGACGCAGGGCGACGCCGAGAGCGCCGAGGGCCGTCGTGAGCGCCGTGACCGCCGTGACCGCGACCGGGGCGGCCGTGACCGCGACCGCCGCCCGGTCAAGGGCGACGAGCAGCAGGGCGGCCAGGGTGCCGGCCAGCAGCGCCCGGACCGTCAGGAGCGCCAGGACCGTCCGGACCGTCAGCAGCAGGGCGGCGGCCGTCAGGACCGCCAGCAGCAGCCGCGTGACGTCGGTCCCCGCGACAACGGTCCCCGCGACAACGGCCCGCAGGACGACGACGACTTCGAGGGCGGCCGCCGCGGCCGGCGCGGTCGTTACCGTGACCGCCGCGGGCGTCGTGGACGCGACGAGATCGCCGAGCCGCAGGTCGCCGACGACGACGTGCTGATCCCCGTCGCGGGCATCCTCGACATCCTCGACAACTATGCGTTCATCCGTACGTCGGGCTACCTGCCGGGTCCCAACGACGTGTACGTCTCCCTCGCCCAGGTCCGCAAGAACGGTCTGCGCAAGGGTGACCACGTCACCGGCGCGGTCCGTCAGCCCAAGGACGGCGAGCGCCGCGAGAAGTTCAACGCGCTCGTGCGCCTGGACTCGACCAACGGCATGGCCCCCGACTCCGGTCGCGGCCGGCCGGAGTTCAACAAGCTCACGCCGCTCTACCCGCAGGACCGGCTCCGCCTGGAGACCGACCCGGGCGTGCTGACGACCCGCATCATCGACCTCGTCGCGCCGATCGGCAAGGGCCAGCGCGGTCTGATCGTGGCCCCGCCGAAGACCGGCAAGACCATGATCATGCAGGCGATCGCGAACGCGATCACGCACAACAACCCCGAGTGCCACCTGATGGTCGTCCTGGTCGACGAGCGTCCGGAAGAGGTCACCGACATGCAGCGGTCGGTCAAGGGCGAGGTCATCTCCTCGACCTTCGACCGTCCGGCCGAGGACCACACCACGGTCGCCGAGCTCGCCATCGAGCGCGCCAAGCGTCTGGTGGAGCTGGGCCACGACGTCGTCGTGCTGCTCGACTCGATCACGCGTCTGGGCCGTGCGTACAACCTCGCCGCCCCGGCCTCCGGCCGCATCCTGTCCGGTGGTGTCGACTCGACCGCGCTGTACCCGCCGAAGCGCTTCTTCGGTGCCGCGCGCAACATCGAGGACGGCGGCTCGCTGACCATCCTGGCCACCGCGCTCGTCGACACCGGCTCGCGCATGGACGAGGTCATCTTCGAGGAGTTCAAGGGCACCGGCAACGCCGAGCTCAAGCTCGACCGGAAGCTCGCCGACAAGCGTGTCTTCCCGGCGGTGGACGTGGACGCGTCCGGTACCCGTAAGGAAGAGCTCCTGCTCGGCAGCGACGAGCTCGCCATCACCTGGAAGCTGCGTCGCGTGCTCCACGCGCTCGACCAGCAGCAGGCGATCGAGCTGCTGCTCGACAAGATGAAGCAGACGAAGTCGAACGCCGAGTTCCTGCTCCAGATCCAGAAGACGACGCCGTCGCCGGGCAACAACAACGACTGACGTCTTCGCGACCGAGGTCGTCCGCGACCGGAGTTCGCAGAGCAGAAACCGCAAAGGGCCGCCCCCGTCACCCAGGTGACGGGGGCGGCCCTTTGCGCTGTTCGGGACACGTGTACGATCGCGCCCTTGAACAGCTGCTGAAGCAGATCTGAACTCTTATCTCTGAGGGGGGACTTGAGTGGATACGTCCACGCCCGGGGGCGGTAGGCACAGACGCCGCATACGGATCGCCGTTCCGGTCGCCGCGGCCGGCCTCGCCGCCGCCGTCGCCGGTGCGCTCCTGGTGTCGTCTGCGAACGCCACACCCAGCCCGCCGACGCTGTCCCTGCCCGCCGTGAACATCGTCGGCTCCGTGCCGTCCCAGGCCACGCTGGAGAAGCGTGTCGCGGGCGCGCTCGCAGGTGATGACACCGCAGGCCGGACGACGCAGAAGGCGTCCCTGAGCGCCTCCACGACCCCGGCGCACGTGGATCCGAAGATCATCGGCGGTACCGCGACCACCATCTCCACGGCCCCGTGGATGGCGCAGCTCTGGTACTACGACGAGGCCAAGGACATCGGCTTCTTCTGCGGTGGCTCCGTCGTCTCGCCGACGAAGATCCTCACCGCCGCGCACTGCACCAAGGACGAGAACGGCAAGATCTATGACTGGGCGGCCAACGGTGCCGTCATCACCGGCACCTCTCAGCTGCCGACTGAGACCAGCGTGAACGGCGGTACGGTCACCGCCGTCTCGCGGCAGTGGACCCACTCGTCGTACAACCCGAGGACCATCGACAACGACATCGCGGTCCTCACGCTGGCGAAGCCCGTCGCCGCCAAGCCGATCCGTATGACGACCTCCGGTGACACCACGTCGTACGCGTCGGACAAGGCGACGCTCTACGGCTGGGGCCGCACCACCTCCACCACGCAGGACATCTCCGAGACGCTGAAGACGGCCACGCTGTCGATCAAATCCGACAGCACGTGCAACACGGCCATGCGGTCGGTCCTCGGTGAGGACGACTTCGTCGAGGGGCACATGGTCTGCGCGGGCAGCGCGGCGGGCACCGCGGCGACCGGCACCGACGACGGCACCACCAGCGCCTGCAACGGTGACTCCGGCGGCCCGCTGATCGTGAACGGCCGCATCGTCGGTGTCGTGTCCTGGGGTGTCGAGAACTGCGTCGCTAAGGGCGCGTACAGCGTCTTCTCGAAGGTCAGCACCTACGTCGGCGCTGCCTGGCCGCGCGTCGAGGACACCAACCTGAACGGTGACCACAAGGCCGACCTGATCGTCCGCAACTCGTCGACCAAGACGGGCTACGAGAAGGACTCCAACGGCACCTCGTTCGCCGCTCGCAAGTCGATGGGCTCGTGGGCCGGCGTGAATGTCGTACTCCAGACCGACCTCAACCGCGACGGCCACCAGGACCTCGTGTCCCGCAACAGCACCACGGGCGACGTCTACTGGTCGCACGTGGTGCCGTCGACGAGGGAGACGGTCACCGACAAGATCTTCACCAACTGGAAGGCCCGCACCCGGATCATCGCCCCCGGCGACCTCACCGGCGACGGCCTGCCCGACATGCTCTCCGTCGACTCCACCGGAGCGATGTGGGAGTACCCGGGCAAGGGCAACGGCACCTTCTCGGCGCGGGTCCAGGTCAGCACCGGCTGGAGCCAGTACAACTCCGTGCGCGCGCACGGCGACTTCACCGGCGACGGCAAGGCCGACCTGATCGCGCGCAGCTCGTCCGGCTCGTACATCTACCTGTACAAGGGCACGGGCAAGACCGGCAGCGGTGCCTTCTCCACTCGCATCAAGGTGCGCACCTGGGCGGACTACAACGCCTTCGACGCTCCCGGTGACGTGACCGGCGACGGCAAGGCCGACTTCCTGGCCCGCACCCCCGGCGGCACGCTCTACCTGTACAAGGGCACCGGAAAGGCCACCTCCGAGATCTTTGCCACGAGGATCTCGGTGGGTACCGATTTCAAGCAGTACGACATCTTCGGCTGACATCGCAGGTGAGCGGGTTCTTCCCCGCTCCGGCCGAGTGCACAGGGTGCCCACCGCGTCACGCGGTGGGCACTTTGCGTCGTGCAACCCCTTCCCGGGTTTCCCCGTCTGACCGTACGGAGTGACCATGGAGCGGTACGCCTTGTCACGACCGGATGGGCCTGGCCCTGAAAGCAGGGGGTAACCGACCGTAAACGTAAAGAGGAAGCCGAGGAACACATGCCCGCCGAGAGCACGCCGGAGCCCGCCATACCGGGCGACCCCGGCGACAGCACCCCGCCCCGCCCGAAGGACGGCCGCCGCAAGGCCCGCAGCCCGCGCAGCAAGGCCCTGCTCGTCACGGCCTGGACCGCGGCGGGTGTCGTGGCGCTCGGCGGCGCCGGAGCCGGGTATCTGTTCTTCAAGCTCAACGGCAACCTCAAGAGCGTCGACATCAACCAGGCGCTAGGCAGCGAGCGGCCCCTGAAGGTCGACAACGGCTCGGAGAACATCCTGGTCCTGGGCTCCGACACCCGCTCCGGAACCAACAAGAAGCTCGGCGGCGGCACCGACGACGGCAGCGCCCGCTCCGACACCGCGATGATCGTCCACGTGTACAAGGGCCACAAGCGGGCCAGTGTGGTCTCCGTCCCCCGTGACACGCTCGTCGAGCGGCCCTCCTGCACCGACTCCAAGGGCACCGTCCACGGCGCGGTCTCCGGCGCGATGTTCAACTCCGCCTACTCCACCGGCGGCGCCGCCTGCGCGGTGAAGACCGTCGAGTCCATGACCGGCATCCGCATGGACCACTACATCGAGATCGACTTCAGCGGCTTCCAGAAGCTGGTCGACGACCTCGGCGGCGTCACGATCACCACGACCAAGGCCATCTCGGACCACGAGAGCCATCTGCAGCTGACGGCCGGGTCCCACGAGCTCGACGGCAAGCAGGCGCTCGGCCTGGTCCGTACCCGGCACGGCGTCGGCGACGGCTCCGACCTCGGCCGCATCCAGCTCCAGCAGGCGTTCATGAAGGCCCTGGTCGACCAGGTCAAGGACATCGGTCTCCTGTCCAACCCGAAAAAGCTGTACGACCTCGCCGACACCGCGACCAAGACGGTGACCACCGACTCCGACCTCGGCAGCGTCACCGCCCTCGCCTCCTTCGCGGGCGGCCTCAAGGGCATCGGCTCGTCCCACATGACCATGGTGACGATGCCGGTCCAGTACGACCCGGCCGACGCCAACCGCGTCCTGGTCGACAAGACCAAGTCCGAGCTGATGTGGAAGGCGCTGAAGGCCGACCGGCCGATCCCGAAGGCGGCCACCGAGGGAACCGCCACCGGCACCGCGAAGGGCGTCGTCAGCCCCGGCTGAGCCCCCGCCGAGCTTCCACCGAGCCCCGGCCGAGCCCGTGCGGCCCGGGCGCGGACCGTCCCCGAGCCGCACGGGGCCGCACGGGGAATAGATCGTCGCGTCCCTCCGTTTTGGGGGATACGGCCAGTGCTGGCAGACTGGTACGTCGGCCCCGGTTCACGCATCCGCATCCAGCGGCGGCGACCCGGTGCCCTCCCGAAACTAGGAGACACCTTGAAGCGCGACATCCACCCCGAGTACGTCGAGACGCAGGTCAGCTGTACCTGTGGCGCGTCGTTCACCACCCGCAGCACGATCTCCAGCGGCACCGTCCGCGCCGAGGTCTGCTCCGAGTGCCACCCGTTCTACACGGGCAAGCAGAAGATCCTCGACACCGGTGGCCGTGTGGCCCGCTTCGAGGCCCGCTTCGGCAAGGCTGCCGCTGCCAACAAGTAGCGAGCCCACAGCGCCGGTCTTCGGAGTCCCCCGCACGGGGACGCCGGGACCGGCGCTTTGCGGTCCAGCCCCCTCCCCGGGCTCTCGACGCGTTCGAGCAGGGGAACCCCACGCCGTACCTACGTCCCCACGCCCTGCACAGAGCCGGGGACAGTCCATTGGAGCCGGAGATGTTCGAGGCGGTCGAGGAACTGATCGGCGAGCACGCCGATCTGGAGAAGAAGCTCGCTGACCCGTCGGTGCACGCCGACCAGGCCAACGCGCGCAAGCTCAACAAGCGCTACGCCGAGCTGACCCCGATCGTCGCGACGTACCGCTCCTGGAAGCAGACCGGGGACGACATCGGCACGGCCAAGGAGTTCGCCGCCGTCGACCCCGACTTCGCCGCCGAGGTCAAGGACCTGGAGAAGCAGAAGGAGGAGCTCACCGAGAAGCTCCGCCTGCTGCTGGTCCCGCGCGACCCGAGCGACGACAAGGACGTCATCCTGGAGATCAAGGCGGGCGCCGGAGGCGACGAGTCCGCCCTGTTCGCCGGTGACCTGCTGCGCATGTACCTGCGCTACGCCGAGCGCGTCGGCTGGAAGACCGAGCTCATCGACGCCACCGAGTCCGAGCTCGGCGGCTACAAGGACGTCCAGGTCGCGGTGAAGACCAAGGGCGGACAGGGTGCCACCGAGCCCGGCCAGGGCGTCTGGGCCCGGCTGAAGTACGAGGGCGGTGTGCACCGGGTGCAGCGCGTGCCCTCGACCGAGTCGCAGGGCCGGATCCACACGTCGGCCGCCGGTGTCCTGGTCACGCCCGAGGCCGAGGAGGTCGACGTCGAGATCCTCGCGAACGATCTCCGCATCGACGTCTACCGCTCCTCGGGCCCCGGCGGCCAGTCCGTCAACACGACCGACTCCGCGGTGCGCATCACGCACATTCCCACCGGAGTCGTCGCCTCCTGCCAGAACGAGAAGAGCCAGCTGCAGAACAAGGAGCAGGCGATGCGTATCCTGCGCTCCAGGCTCCTCGCGGCGGCGCAGGAGGAAGCGGAGCGGGAAGCCTCCGACGTCCGCCGCAGCCAGGTCCGCACGGTCGACCGCTCCGAGAAGATCCGTACGTACAACTTCCCGGAGAATCGCATCTCGGACCACCGCGTCGGCTTCAAGGCGTACAACTTGGACCAGGTGCTGGACGGCGAGCTCGACTCGGTCATCCAGGCCTGCGTCGACGCGGACTCGGCCGCCAAGCTCGCCAACGCGTAACAGCAAACGACAACAGCTCAGCCCCGGAGGACCAGCGTGCAGCAACATTTTGGGGGTCGACCCCCAAACCCCCGCAGCGTGCTGCTCGCGGAAGTGGCCCAGGCCACCCAGCGGCTGGCCGACGCCGGCGTGCCCTCGCCGCGCAACGACGCGGAGGAGCTCGCCGCCTTCGTCCACGGAGTGAAGCGGGGCGAGCTGCACAGCGTCAAGGACGCGGACTTCGACGCCCGCTACTGGGAGGTGACCGCGCGCCGTGAGGCCCGCGAGCCGCTCCAGCACATCACCGGGCGCGCCTACTTCCGCTACCTCGAACTCCAGGTGGGGCCCGGCGTCTTCGTCCCCCGCCCGGAGACCGAGTCGGTCGTCGGCTGGGCCATAGACGCCGTCCGCGCGATGGACGTCGTCGAACCGATGATCGTCGACCTGTGCACCGGCTCGGGCGCCATCGCGCTCGCGCTCGCCCAGGAGGTCCCGCGCTCCCGTGTGCACGCCGTGGAGCTGTCCGAGGACGCCCTCCGGTGGACGCGCAAGAACGTCGAGGGGTCCAGGGTCGACCTGCGCCAGGGAGACGCCCTCACGTCGTTCCCGGACCTCGACGGCCAGGTCGACCTGGTGATCTCCAACCCTCCGTACATCCCGCTCACCGAATGGGAGTACGTGCAGCCTGAGGCCCGGGACCACGACCCGGAGCTCGCCCTGTTCTCCGGCGAGGACGGACTCGACCTCATCCGCGGCATCGAGCGCACCGCGCACCGGTTGCTGCGGCCCGGCGGCGTCGTCGTCATCGAGCACGCCGACACCCAGGGCGGACAGGTGCCGTGGATCTTCACCGAGGAGCGGGGCTGGGCCGACGCGGCCGACCACCCGGATCTCAACAACCGGCCGCGGTTCGCGACCGCCCGCAAGGCGATGCCGTGAGCGCGGCTCACCCGGTCCCGGCGCGCGGCGGCGCCGTGGTGCGCCCGCGCGTCGCCTTCGACCGCATCGCGTTTCTTCGCACCCCCAGCCAGCAGTACGTGTATGAGGAGGCCCGCTAAATGGCACGGCGATACGACACCAACGACGCGACCGACCGCACCACAGGTCTGCGTGAGGCGGCGTCCGCCGTCCGCCGTGGCGAACTGGTGGTCCTCCCCACCGACACCGTCTACGGCATCGGCGCCGACGCGTTCACCTCGGAGGCCGTCGCCGGCCTGCTCGACGCTAAGGGCCGGGGCCGCAACATGCCCACCCCTGTCCTCATCGGCTCCCCGAACACCCTGCACGGCCTCGTCACGGACTTCTCCGAGATGGCCTGGGAGCTCGTCGACGCGTTCTGGCCGGGCGCCCTGACCCTCGTCGCCAAGCACCAGCCGTCGCTCCAGTGGGACCTGGGGGACACCCGGGGCACGGTGGCGATCCGTATGCCGCTGCACCCTGTCGCCATCGAGCTCCTCACGGAGGTCGGCCCGATGGCCGTCTCCTCCGCCAACCTCACCGGCCACCCCGCGCCGGAGGACTGCGACGCCGCCCAGGGCATGCTCGGCGACTCCGTCTCGGTCTACCTGGACGGCGGTCCGACCCCGGGCAACGTGCCCTCCTCGATCGTCGACGTCACCGGCAAGGTCCCCGTCCTGCTGCGCGCGGGCGCCCTGTCGGCGGAGGAGCTCCGCAAGGTCGTACCCGACCTCGAGGTGGCGAATTGACAGCCCCCGAGTCCCCCGGGCTCCCGGCTCGGCCGGAGCAGGGAGCAGTCCCATGCGTGGCATAGGCGCGGGGTTCACCGGGACCGGCGGATCCCCGAGCGGATCCTTCCGCATCCTCCACGTCAGCACCGGCAACGTGTGCCGCTCGCCGATCACCGAGCGGCTGACCCGGCATGCCCTGGCGGACCGGCTGGGCGACCCCCTGTGGGGCGGCCTCATCGTGGAGAGCGCCGGCACCTGGGGCCACGAGGGCGCGCCCATGGAGGCCAACGCCGCGACCGTCCTGACCGACTTCGGCGCGGACCCCTCCGGCTTCGTCGGGCGCGAGCTCCTCGACGACCACGTCATCCGCGCCGACCTGGTCCTGACGGCCACCCGCGACCACCGTGCCCAGGTCATCTCCATGGGGCACTCCGCCGGCCTGCGCACCTTCACGCTGAAGGAGTTCACCCGGCTGGTGCGCGCCATAGACAGCTCGACCCTGCCGCCCCTCCAGGACGGCGTGGTCGAGCGCGCCGTCGCGCTGGTACGGGCCGCCGCCGCGCTGCGCGGCTGGCTGCTGGCCCCGACCGCGGAGGCCGACGAGGTGTTCGACCCCTACGGGGCGCCCCTGCCGTTCTTCCGGGCCATCGGGGACGAGATCAACGAGGCACTGGACCCGGTCGTCACTGCTCTGACGGGGGTACCCGCGCGGACGTGACACCGGGCGTGCGACCGGTCCCGGTTCTACATTGGACATAAGCGTCCCCCCGCAGATGTCCGGAGTCCACCATGCCGGTCGCCACCATGCCCGAAGCGGATGTCCTGAGCCGCCAGGATCCCGAGCTCGCCGAGATCCTGCTCGGTGAGCTGGACCGGCAGTCGACCACGCTGCAGCTCATCGCGGCGGAGAACTTCACCTCGCCGGCCGTGCTGGCCGCGCTCGGCTCGCCGCTGGCGAACAAGTACGCCGAGGGGTATCCCGGCGCCCGCCACCACGGCGGCTGCGAGATCGTCGACGTCGCCGAGCGGATCGCCGTCGACCGCGCCAAGGCCCTCTTCGGCGCCGATCACGCCAACGTCCAGTCCCACTCCGGGAGTTCGGCCGTCCTGGCCGCGTACGCCGCCTTGTTGCGCCCCGGGGACACCGTGCTGGCGATGGGCCTGCCCTTCGGTGGTCATCTCACCCACGGGTCGCCCGCGAACTTCTCCGGCCGCTGGTTCGACTTCGTCGGCTACGGCGTCGAGGCGGAGTCGGGACTGATCGACTACGAGCAGGTGCGCGCCCTGGCCCGCGCCCGTCGCCCCAAGGCCGTCGTGTGCGGGTCGATCTCGTACCCGCGGCACATCGACTACGCGCTGTTCCGGGAGATCGCCGACGAGGTCGGCGCCTATCTCATCGCGGACGCCGCCCACCCCATCGGGCTCGTCGCGGGGGGAGCGGCGCCGAACCCGGTGCCGTACGCCGATGTCGTGTGCGCCACCACGCACAAGGTGCTCCGGGGGCCGCGCGGCGGCATGATCCTGTGCGGTGGCGAACTGGCGGAGCGGGTCGACCGGGCCGTCTTCCCGTTCACCCAGGGCGGTGCGCAGATGAACACCATCGCGGCCAAGGCCGTCGCGTTCGGCGAGGCGGCGACCCCGGCCTTCACGGCGTACGTCCATCAGGTGACCGCGAACGCCCGGGTGCTGGCCGCGGGTCTCGAGGCGGAGGGGCTCGCGGTCACCACGGGCGGCACCGACACCCATCTGCTGGTCGCCGATCCGGTATCGCTCGGCGTCGACGGGCGTACCGCGCGCGGCCGGCTGGCCGCCGCCGGTATGGTCCTCGACACCTGTGCGCTGCCTCACGGCGACGCCCGGGGCCTGCGGCTCGGCACCGCGGCGCTGACCACCCAGGGGATGGGCGAGCCGGAGATGGCACGGGTCGCGGCACTGTTCGCGGGGGTGCTGCGCGACGAGATCGAGGGCCGGTCGGCACGCGAGGAAGTGCGGGAACTCACCGGGAGATTTCCGCCTTATCCGGACTGACCGGGGGTACGCGTACCGAGCCGCACAGCCACACGTGCAACCATCGTCGCTACCCGAAAGTCCTCAACCGTATGCGTGCATCGCTAGGGTGTGGGGCTGTGATGGCCAGCGAGACCTGTGGGGAAGCCCGTGCGTGAATACCTGCTGACGCTCTGCATCACGGCCGCGGTGACGTACCTGCTGACAGGGCCGGTACGGAAATTCGCGATCGTGGCCGGAGCCATGCCGGAAATCCGGGCGCGCGACGTGCACCGTGAACCCACGCCGAGGCTCGGCGGCATCGCGATGTTCTTCGGTCTGTGCGCCGGCCTGCTGGTCGCGGACCATCTGACGAACCTCAACGAGGTCTTCGCCAACTCGAACGAACCGCGTGCCCTTCTCTCCGGCGCCGCGCTGATCTGGCTGATCGGTGTGCTGGACGACAAGTTCGAGATCGACGCCCTGATCAAGCTCGGCGGCCAGATGATCGCCGCCGGTGTGATGGTCATGCAGGGTCTGACGATCCTGTGGCTGCCGATCCCCGGGGTCGGCCTGGTCGCGCTGACCCAGTGGCAGGGCACGCTGCTGACGGTGGCGCTCGTCGTCATCACCATCAACGCGGTCAACTTCGTGGACGGCCTCGACGGACTGGCCGCCGGCATGGTGTGCATCGCGTCCGCCGCGTTCTTCCTGTACGCCTACCGGATCTGGTACTCGTACGGCATCGAGGCGGCCGCCCCGGCGACGCTGTTCGCGGCGATCCTGATGGGCATGTGCCTGGGCTTCCTGCCGCACAACATGCATCCCGCGCGGATCTTCATGGGCGACTCCGGGTCGATGCTCATCGGTCTGGTGCTGGCCGCCGGCGCTATCTCCATCACCGGGCAGATCGACCCCGACGTGATGAACCTCTTCACCGGTTCCCCGCGCAACACCGTGCACCAGACGGTGCCCGTGTTCATCCCGCTGCTGCTGCCGCTGACGATCATCGCGATCCCGGCCGCCGACCTGGTGCTCGCCATCGTGCGGCGCACCTGGCGCGGGCAGTCGCCGTTCGCCGCCGACCGGGGCCACCTGCACCACCGCCTGCTGGAGGTCGGCCACTCGCACAGCCGGGCCGTCCTGATCATGTATTTCTGGTCGGCGCTGATCTCCTTCGGCGCCCTCGCGTACTCGGTCAACTCCGGGGCCATGTGGAGCGTGCTCGTCATCGCGGCGCTCAGCGCGGTCGGTCTCGTGCTGCTCCTGCTGCCGCGCTTCACACCGCGCGCCCCGCGCTGGGCCGAGCACCTCCTGCCGCCGCGCTACCGCCGCCGCAGGGCCGCCGCGGCCGCGGCCCGGGAGGTGGCGCCCGTGACCCACGAGGCGGCGCTGGAGAGCGAGCCGGACGAGGCGCGCGAGCACCGTGCCCCGGCGGTGGCCGGAGTCTCGGGAGTCAATGGAGCGACGGCGATCGGGACCCGTGCGCGACTTCTGGACCGGCGCGAGGCCGAGTCCTCGCGCTGAGCCGAAGGTAAGAATCTGACTAACGCGTGACCAAATCGTGGGGAAGCAAAGCGCCCCAATACCAGACAATTGGGCGCTTGAAGTGCACAGACGCGCAGCTTCACTCTCATGTGTGACAGTCAGCACACCAACCAGGTAAAGACCTCATCAAATAGTTTGTGATACGGTTCACGAGAACCCAGGGCAGAGCCGAAGGACCCCAGTACGAAGGTCCTTTGGCGTGAGGTTCTCTCTCAGCCCGGGACTACGCTCGTCCATGACGACACGCCCCCCTTAGCAAGCGGAGTTGCCGCCATGCCGTCCAATGACGCCCGGATCCTCCTTCAGGCCGCTGTACCCACAGCTGCCGTCGGCGCGATTGCCGCCGTCGTCAGCGGTGTGGTCGCCGGCGGCAAGGGAGCGCTCGGGGCGGTCGTCGCGACGCTGGTGGTGATCCTCTTCATGGGGCTCGGCCTCTACGTCCTGCAGCGCACCGCCAAATCGCTTCCGCACTTGTTCCAGGCGATGGGTCTCCTGCTCTACACGGCGCAGATTCTTCTGCTGTTCATCTTTGTCGCCGCGTTCAAGAACACATCGCTGTTCAATCCCAAGTCCTTCGCGCTCACCCTGGTCGTCACCACACTCGTGTGGATCGGCGCACAGGCACGTGCCCATATGAAGGCCAAGATCCTCTACGTCGAACCCGACTCCTCGAAGGCCGAAAAGCCCGAAAACAAGGGGCACTCGTCGTGAGGGGTAGGGCCGGGATAAGTGCACGCGGGAGATCCTGCTATCGTCCGGTGCCAACTGCGGCATCGCGGGCGCGGGCATCTGAGCTGACGCCTGTTCGATCGCGAGGCTTGATGCCCCACTGCCGCCCTCACATCCGTAACACCAGTCCAGTGCCGAACCGCGGCTGTGCGCCGCGCCGACACAACGAGGTTGCCGTACCTATGCGCCACGCTGAAGGAGCCCGCGGTGAGTGCTGACCCGACGCAGGTGCTCGCCTTCGAGACCGACTGCCACATCTTCGACGGCTGTGGCTTCCCGGCTCCCGGCCTGCACTCGTTCATGTTCGAGCCCCTCTGGGGCGACGCGGACAGCAACGTGTACTTCAACAAGACGATGCTCCTGGCGCTGCTCGGCTCGATCGTCGTCGTCGGCTTCTTCTGGGCCGCCTTCCGTAAGCCGAAGGTCGTCCCGGGCAAGCTGCAGATGGTCGCCGAGACCGGCTACGACTTCATCCGCCGCGGTGTCGTCTACGAGACGATCGGCAAGAAGGAGGGCGAGAAGTACGTTCCGCTGATCGTCTCGCTGTTCTTCTTCATCTGGATGATGAACCTCTGGTCGATCATTCCGGTCGCGCAGTTCCCGGTCACGGCGATCATCGCCTACCCCGCGGTTCTCGCCCTGATCGTCTACGTCGTCTGGGTTTCCCTGACGTTCAAGCGCCACGGATTCGTCGGAGCGTTCAAGAACTTCAGCGGCTACGACAAGTCGCTGGGCCCGGTTCTCCCGCTGGCCATGTTCATCGAGCTGCTCTCCAACCTGATCGTCCGGCCGTTCACGCACGCGGTGCGACTCTTCGCGAACATGTTCGCGGGTCACACCCTGCTGCTGCTGTTCACGATCGCGTCCTGGTACCTGCTCAACGGCTTCGGGATCGCCTACGCCGGCGTCTCGTTCGTCATGGTCATCGTCATGACGGCCTTCGAGCTGTTCATCCAGGCCCTGCAGGCGTACGTGTTCGTGCTGCTGACCTGCACCTTCATCCAGGGCGCGCTGGCCGAGCACCACTGAGCGCCCGTCTCTGAACCCGCAGTCGTCCGGTGGCCAACCCCCACCGGTCCGTAAAGAAAAGGAAGAACTGGCATGTCCCAGACCCTTGCCGCTGTCTCCGGCTCGCTCGGCTCGATCGGTTACGGCCTCGCGGCCATCGGCCCCGGCGTCGGCGTCGGCATCATCTTCGGTAACGGCACCCAGGCTCTCGCCCGTCAGCCCGAGGCCGCCGGTCTGATCCGCGCCAACCAGATCCTCGGCTTCGCCTTCTGTGAGGCGCTCGCCCTCATCGGTCTGGTCATGCCGTTCGTCTACGGCACCTGATCCACCCGATCAGCGACAGCCCACTAGACGAAAGGCACTGACATGAGCCACCTGCTCATTCTGGCGGCCGAGGAGAAGGAAAATCCCCTCATCCCGCCGATCCCCGAGCTTGTCATCGGCCTGCTCGCCTTCGTCATCGTCTTCGGCTTCCTGGCCTGGAAGCTTCTCCCGAACATCAACAAGGTTCTGGAGCAGCGCCGCGAGGCCATCGAGGGCGGTATCGAAAAGGCCGAGGCCGCGCAGACCGAGGCCCAGAGCGTTCTCGAGCAGTACAAGGCTCAGCTCGCCGAGGCCCGTCACGAGGCCGCGCGCCTGCGCCAGGAGGCACAGGAGCAGGGCGCCACGCTCATCGCCGAGATGCGCGCGGAAGGCCAGCGGCAGCGCGACGAGATCGTCGCCGCCGGTCACACGCAGCTCGACGCCGACCGCAAGGCCGCCGCTCAGTCGCTGCGTCAGGACGTCGGCACGCTTGCCACCGACCTGGCCGGCAAGCTCGTCGGCGAGTCCCTCGAGGACCACGCCCGACAGAGCCGCGTCATCGACCGTTTCCTCTCCGAGCTTGAGGAGAAGGCCGAGGCGGCTCGATGACTGCACACGGAGCGAGCCGCGAGGCAACCGCAGCCGCACGTGAGCGTCTCGACGCGCTGACGGACTCGACGTCCGTGGACGCGGCCCAGCTCTCCGACGAGCTGGCCGCGGTCACTGCGCTGCTGCACCGCGAGGTGTCGCTGCGTCGGGTCCTCACCGACCCGGCGCAGCCCGGCGAGGCCAAGGCCGAGCTGGTCCAGCGCCTGCTCGGCGGCCAGGTGGGCGGCACCGCCGCCGACCTGGTGTCCGGCATGGTGCGTTCCCGCTGGTCGCAGCCCCGCGACCTGGTGGACGCCCTCGAGGAACTCACCGCCACCGCCGACCTCACGGCGGCGCAGCGGACGGGCGCGCTCGACAACGTCGAGGACGAGCTGTTCCGCTTCGGCCGGATCGTCGCCTCGAACACCGAGCTGCGCGCCGCGCTGACCGACCGGGCCGCCACCACGGCGGCCAAGAGCGAGCTGCTGCGCAGCCTGCTCGGCGGCCGGGCCGACGTGACGACCGAGCGTCTGGTGACGCGCCTCGTGACCGCGCCCCGCGGACGTAGCCTGGAAGCGGGACTCGAGTCCCTGTCCAGGCTCGCCGCCGAGCGCCGTGACCGCATGGTCGCCGTGGTCACCTCGGCGGTGCCGCTGAGCGACGGACAGAAGCAGCGCCTCGGCGCCTCTCTGGCCAAGCTCTACGGCCGCCCGATGCACCTCAACCTCGACGTGGACCCCGATGTCCTCGGCGGGATCCGGGTGCAGGTCGGCGACGAGGTCATCAACGGTTCCGTCGCGGACCGTCTCGAGGACGCCGCCCGCCGCATGGCGAGCTAGTAATCCCATAAGCAGTAGGCAATTACGGCCCTGGTTGGGCCGTGCAGAGGATTCACCTCATCATCGGGGGGAGTCCCCATCCCCCCAAGTGAAACTTCGGGCCCAACAAGGAGAGCAGGGAACCCAGATGGCGGAGCTCACGATCCGGCCGGAGGAGATCCGGGACGCACTGGAGAACTTTGTCCAGTCGTACCAGCCGGACGCGGCCTCGCGCGAGGAGGTCGGTACGGTCACCGTCGCCGGCGACGGTATCGCCAAGATCGAGGGTCTTCCCTCGGCCATGGCCAACGAACTGCTGAAGTTCGAGGACGGAACCCTCGGTCTCGCGCTGAACCTGGAAGAGCGCGAGATCGGTGCGGTCGTCCTCGGCGAGTTCAGCGGCATCGAGGAGGGCCAGCCGGTGCAGCGCACCGGTGAGGTGCTGTCCGTCGCCGTGGGCGAGGGCTACCTCGGCCGCGTCGTCGACCCGCTCGGCAACCCGATCGACGGCCTCGGCGAGATCGAGACGTCCGGCCGCCGCGCCCTCGAGCTGCAGGCCCCGGGCGTCATGGTCCGCAAGTCGGTGCACGAGCCGATGGAGACGGGCTACAAGGCCGTCGACGCGATGACCCCGATCGGCCGTGGCCAGCGTCAGCTGGTCATCGGCGACCGTCAGACCGGCAAGACCGCGCTGGCCGTCGACACGATCATCAACCAGCGCGACAACTGGCGCTCGGGCGACACCAAGAAGCAGGTCCGCTGCATCTACGTCGCCATCGGCCAGAAGGGCTCGACCATCGCCTCCGTGCGTGGCGCCCTCGAAGAGGCCGGTGCGCTGGAGTACACGACCATCGTCGCCGCCCCGGCGTCCGACCCGGCCGGCTTCAAGTACCTTGCGCCGTACACCGGTTCGGCCATCGGTCAGCAGTGGATGTACGAGGGCAAGCACGTCCTCATCATCTTCGACGACCTCTCGAAGCAGGCCGACGCCTACCGCGCCGTGTCCCTGCTGCTCCGCCGTCCGCCGGGGCGCGAGGCCTACCCCGGTGACGTCTTCTACCTGCACTCCCGTCTGCTGGAGCGCTGCGCGAAGCTCTCCGACGACCTGGGCGCCGGTTCGATGACGGGTCTGCCGATCGTCGAGACCAAGGCGAACGACGTGTCGGCGTTCATCCCGACCAACGTCATCTCCATCACCGACGGCCAGTGCTTCCTGGAGTCCGACCTGTTCAACGCCGGTCAGCGTCCGGCCCTGAACGTCGGTATCTCGGTCTCCCGCGTCGGTGGCTCCGCCCAGCACAAGGCGATGAAGCAGGTCTCCGGCCGACTTCGCCTCGACCTGGCCCAGTACCGCGAGCTGGAGGCGTTCGCCGCCTTCGGTTCCGACCTGGACGCCGCGTCGAAGGCGCAGCTGGAGCGCGGTCAGCGACTGGTCGAGCTGCTCAAGCAGGCTCAGTACCAGCCGATGCCGACCGAGGACCAGGTCGTCTCCGTGTGGTCCGCCACCACGGGCAAGATGGACGACGTACCGGTCGCCGACATCCGCCGCTTCGAGAAGGAGCTCCTGGAGTACCTGCACCGCAAGGAGCAGGGCCTCATGACCTCCATCAAGGAGGGCGGCAAGATGTCGGACGACACGCTCACCGCCATCGCCGACGGCATCACGGAGTTCAAGAAGCAGTTCGAGACCTCGGACGGGAAGCTTCTCGGCGAGGACGCTCCGGCCGCCGCCAAGTGACGTAAGGAAGGGACCTGACTCATGGGAGCCCAGCTCCGGGTCTACAAGCGTCGCATCCGATCCGTCACCGCGACCAAGAAGATCACCAAGGCGATGGAGATGATCGCCGCCTCGCGCGTCGTCAAGGCGCAGCGCAAGGTGGCGGCCTCCACGCCGTACGCGACCGAGCTCACCCGCGCGGTCACGGCGGTCGGCACCGGCTCGAACACCAAGCACCCGCTGACCACGGAGGCGGAGACGGCGACCCGTGCCGCGGTGCTGCTCCTCACGAGCGACCGCGGTCTGGCCGGCGCCTTCAACTCCAACGCCATCAAGGCGGCGGAGCTGCTGACCGCCCGTCTCGAGGCCGAGGGCAAGACGGTCGACACGTACATCGTCGGCCGCCGCGGTCTGGCCCACTACAACTTCCGCGAGCGCAAGGTCGTGGAGTCGTGGTCGGGTTTCACCGACGAGCCCACCTACGCGGACGCGAAGAAGGTCGCGGGTCCGCTGATCGAGGCCATCGAGAAGGACACGGCGGACGGCGGCGTGGATGAACTCCACATCGTCTACACCGAGTTCGTCTCGATGATGACGCAGTCGGCCATCGACGGCCGTCTGCTGCCGCTTCGCCTCGAAGAGGTCGCGGAGGAGGCGCCGAAGGGCGAGATCCTCCCGCTGTTCGAGTTCGAGCCGTCGGCGGAGGACGTCCTCGACGCCCTGCTGCCGCGCTACGTCGAGAGCCGTATCTACAACGCGCTGCTCCAGTCGGCTGCCTCCAAGCACGCCGCCACGCGCCGCGCGATGAAGTCGGCGACCGACAACGCGGGAGACCTGATCACCACGCTCTCCCGACTTGCCAATGCGGCCCGCCAGGCCGAAATCACCCAGGAAATCAGCGAGATCGTCGGCGGCTCCGCAGCCCTTGCCGACGCGACCGCGGGGAGTGACAAGTAATGACGACGACTTCTGAGACGGCCGTTGCCACGGGCCGCGTCGCCCGGGTCATCGGCCCGGTCGTCGACGTGGAGTTCCCCGTCGACGCGATGCCGGAGATTTACAACGCCCTTCACGTCGAGGTGGCCGACCCGGCCAACGCCGGCGAGCTGAAGACACTGACCCTGGAAGTCGCCCAGCACCTGGGTGACGGCCTGGTCCGTACGATCTCCATGCAGCCCACCGACGGTCTGGTCCGCCAGGCCGTGGTCACCGACACCGGAACGGGCATCAGTGTCCCGGTCGGTGACTTCACCAAGGGCAAGGTGTTCAACACCCTCGGTGAGGTGCTGAACTCCGACGAGAAGTACTCGGGCGAGCGCTGGACCATCCACCGCAAGGCCCCGCGCTTCGACGAGCTCGAGTCGAAGACCGAGATGTTCGAGACCGGCGTCAAGGTCATCGACCTCCTCACCCCGTACGTCAAGGGTGGAAAGATCGGTCTGTTCGGTGGTGCCGGTGTCGGCAAGACGGTGCTCATCCAGGAGATGATCTACCGCGTCGCCAACAACCACGACGGTGTCTCCGTGTTCGCCGGTGTCGGTGAGCGCACGCGTGAGGGCAACGACCTCATCGAGGAGATGGCGGAGTCGGGCGTCATCGACAAGACCGCCCTTGTCTTCGGCCAGATGGACGAGCCCCCGGGCACCCGTCTGCGCGTGGCCCTCGCGGGTCTGACCATGGCGGAGTACTTCCGCGATGTGCAGAAGCAGGACGTGCTGTTCTTCATCGACAACATCTTCCGCTTCACGCAGGCCGGTTCCGAGGTCTCGACCCTGCTCGGCCGTATGCCCTCC
Organism: Streptomyces sp. NBC_00659; assembly: GCF_036226925.1. Taxonomy (NCBI): domain Bacteria; kingdom Bacillati; phylum Actinomycetota; class Actinomycetes; order Kitasatosporales; family Streptomycetaceae; genus Streptomyces; species Streptomyces sp. NBC_00659. The sequence goes on from NZ_CP109031.1 coordinate 6,422,248, forward strand.
GCGGTGGGTTACCAGCCGAACCTGGCCGACGAGATGGGTCTCCTCCAGGAGCGCATCACCTCGACCCGTGGTCACTCGATCACCTCGATGCAGGCGATCTACGTCCCCGCGGACGACCTGACCGACCCGGCCCCGGCCACCACGTTCGCCCACCTCGACGCGACGACGGTTCTCTCCCGTCCGATCTCCGAGAAGGGCATCTACCCGGCCGTGGACCCGCTGGACTCCACGTCCCGGATTCTGGACCCCCGCTACATCGCGGCGGACCACTACGCGGCCGCGATGCGCGTCAAGTCGGTTCTTCAGAAGTACAAGGACCTTCAGGACATCATCGCGATCCTCGGTATCGACGAGCTGGGCGAGGAGGACAAGCTCACCGTCCACCGTGCCCGTCGCGTGGAGCGCTTCCTGTCCCAGAACACCCACGTCGCCAAGCAGTTCACCGGCGTCGACGGGTCGGACGTCCCGCTGGACGAGTCGATCGTGGCCTTCAACGCGATCATCGACGGTGAGTACGACCACTTCCCGGAGCAGGCGTTCTTCCTCTGCGGTGGCATTGAGGACCTCAAGGCCAACGCCAAGGAGCTCGGCGTCTCCTGAACCTCGTGTTCTGAGTGAGGGGGCGGGACCGCGCCTCGCGGGGTGCGGTCCTTCCCTCTCCGTACGCCTACTAGACTTTGACCCAACACCCGGCAGCAACGCCGGGTGGTGACCCGAGGAGCCCACCTTGGCTACTGAGCTGCACGTCGAGCTCGTCGCCGCGGACCGCAGTGTCTGGTCCGGCGAGGCCACCCTGGTCGTCGCGCGTACCGCGTCCGGCGACATCGGCGTCATGCCCGGTCACCAGCCGCTTCTCGGTGTGCTGGAGTCGGGCCCGGTGACCATTCGTACGAGTGATGGCGGGACGGTCATCGCCGCGGTGCACGGCGGTTTCATCTCGTTCGCCGACAACAAGCTGTCGCTGCTGGCCGAGATCGCCGAGCTTTCGGACGAGATCGACGTCCAGCGTGCGGAGCGGGCGCTCGAGCGCGCGAAGTCGGACGCCGACGCGTCCGCCGAGCGTCGCGCGGACGTCCGCCTGCGTGCGGTGGCGACCCGCTGACCATCGGTGCGACCCCGGCACCGCAGGCGCCGGGGGAGCACTGTGCAAGGCTTTGACTCAGCCGCGGCTGGGACCGGATCACTCCGGCCCTGGCCGCGGCTGAGGCGAATCCGGAAGTTTTTTCTTTTCCGTTACCTAGGAGACGAGGAGGTCGGTGTCGATGGTCCTCGCTCTGACTGTGTGCGGAGTGGTAGTGGCGCTCGTGGTGGTGGGGCTGTTCGTCTTCGGCCTCCGCCGCCGGCTCATCCAGCGTTCCGGCGGAACGTTCGACTGCAGCCTGCGCTGGGACGTCCCCGAGAAGGGTGACCCCAGCGGCAAGGGCTGGAGCTACGGAGTGGCCCGCTACAACAGCGACCGGATCGAGTGGTACCGCGTCTTCTCCTACGCCCCCCGCCCGCGCCGCGTCCTCGAACGCTCGGCGATCGAGGTGGACGGCCGTCGCGCCGCCGCGGGCGAGGAGGAGCTCGCGCTGCTCTCGGACGCGATCATCCTGGCCTGCCTCCATCGCGGGACGCGTCTCGAGCTGGCGATGAGCGAGGACGCGCTGACGGGATTCCTCGCCTGGCTGGAGGCGGCCCCGCCCGGACAACGGGTGAACGTCGCGTAGCGACGTTCAGGGCCCGTTGGACGGCCCCCCTACAGCGAACCGCGGGCAGACCATGAGGTCTGCCCGCGGTTCGTTTCGTGGTGCGGGGTGGAGCGGTGCTCAGTGCAGGCCGGTGATCAGCTCAGGCCGCTGTTGATGGCGCTGACCAGTTCACCGTTGCTGGTGTCACCGCTGAACTCCCAGAAGAAGGCGCCGCCCAGGCCCTGGCTCTTGGCCCACGACATCTTCGTCCCGATGGTGGCCGGGGTGTCGTACGACCACCAGTTGTTGCCGCAGTAGGCGTACGCCGTACCGGCGACGAGGCCGGTGGAGGGGCAGGACGTCTTGAGGACCTTGTAGTCCTCGATGCCCTGCTCGTACGTACCGGCGGCCGGGCCGGTCGCCGTGCCGCCGGGTGCGGACTGGGTGACCCCGGTCCAGCCGCGGCCGTAGAAGCCGATGCCGATGAGCAGCTTGCTTGCGGGCACGCCCTTCGACTTGAACTTGGCGATCGCGTCGGCCGTGGTGAAGCCCGGCGTCGGGATGCCGCTGTACGAGGTGAGCGGGGAGTGCGGGGCGGTCGGGCCCTGTGCGGCGAACGCGCCGAAGAAGTCGTACGACATCACGTTGTACCAGTCGACGTACTGCGAGGCGCCCGCGTAGTCGGCGGCGTCGATCTTGCCGCCGGAGGTGCCGTCGGCCGTGGTGGCCGCGGTGACCAGGTTGTTCGAGCCGAACTTGGCACGCAGGGCCTGCATGAGGTTCTTGTAGGCCGCGGCACCGCTGGTGTCACAGGACAGACCGCAGGCGTTCGGGTACTCCCAGTCGATGTCGATGCCGTCGAAGACATCGGCCCAGCGCGGGTCCTCGACCAGGTTGTAGCAGGACTGCGCGAACGCGGCCGGGTTGGCGGCCGCCTGGGCGAAGCCGCCGGACCAGGTCCAGCCGCCGAAGGACCACAGGACCTTGATGTTCGGGTACTTGGCCTTCAGCTCGCGGAGCTGGTTGAAGTTGCCGCGCAGCGGCTGGTCCCAGGTGTCGGCGACGCCGCTGACCGACTGGTCGGCGGTGAAGGCCTTGTCGTAGTCGGCGTAGGAGTCGCCGATCGCGCACTGGCCGTTGGTGACGTTGCCGAACGCGTAGTTGATGTGCGTGATCTTGGCGGCCGAGCCGGACGTCACCAGGTTCTTGACGTTGTAGTTGCGGCCGTAGATGCCCCACTCGGTGAAGTAGCCGAGCTTGACGTTCTTGCCGGTGGGCGGCGGGTCGGTGGTGCCGCCGGTGGTGTGGACCGCGACCGCGCCGCTGACCGGACCGGTCTGGTCGGCGGTGTCACGGGCCTGCACGGTGTACGAGTAGTCGGTGCCGGCGGTCAGGCCGGTGTCCGTGTACGAGGTCGTCGTCACGGTCGCGACCTTGGTGCCGCCGCGCAGAACGTCGTAGTTCTTGACGCCCTTGTCGTCGGTGGCCGCGCTCCAGGAGAGCTTCACCGAGGTGTCGGTGACCGAGGAGGCGGTGGGGGTGCCCGCCGCGGACGGCGGGTTGTCGCCGGGGACGGTGGTGCCGCCGTCACAACTGCCGCCGTTGAGCGTGCAGTTGGACGGGGAGCCGGAGCCCGCCCCGTTGAAGCCGAAGGAGACGGAGGCGCCCGCGGCGAGGGTGCCGTTCCAGGACTTGTTCTTGGCGGTCCAGTGGTTGCCCGAGCTGGTGACGTCCGCGTCCCAGGCCGAGGTGACGGACGTGCCGGAGGGGAAGTCCCACTGGATCGTCCACGAACTGATCGCGGTGGTACCGGTGTTCTTGACGGTCCACTTGCCTTCGAAGCCCGTACCCCAGTCCTGGGTCTTGGAGTACGTGGCGGTGGCGCTGTCGGCGGCGTGCGCCGGACTCGCGAGACCGACCAGGCCTGCCAGGGGGAGCAGCAGGGTCGCGAGCCCTGCCGTCGCTCGTTGTCTGAAGCGCATTCCGCGCCTCCTCGGGGGGAGTTGAGGGAGGGGGGCGTGACTGAGCCTTCACACCCACGGTGCCCGTGAGGATAGGAAGGTCTGGACCATAGGTCAATAGGTCTGGACCACTTGTTCCATTGTTGCACTTGATCATCAACTCCCTTGCGGTAGGGGCGGGTTGACGACCGGCGCGCACGGTCCTGGCGGTCCGGCAGGCGGATGAAGTGGGGCTTCGTGTTCCTGCCGCGGTCGGCTGGAGCCTTCGGCGGGAACGACGAAGGGCGCCTGCGGCGGAGGGCTCGAAGGTCGTTTCGAGCCCGGCGCAGACGCCCTGGTCGTGTTCGGCGTGTTCGGCGTGTCCGGGGTGTTCGGCGTGCAGGGGGTGTACGGCGTGGAGGGCCGAGGAGCCGCTCAGCGCTCCCCGCCCGGGACCCACAGCACGTCGCCGGTGTCCTTGTTCGCCGTGCGGGCCAGGATGAACAGCAGGTCCGAGAGCCGGTTGAGGTAGGTGGCGGTCAGCGGGTTCATCGCCTCGCCGTGGACCTCCAGCGCCGCCCAGGTCGAGCGCTCGGCCCGGCGCACGACCGTGCACGCCTGGTGCAGGAGTGCCGCCCCGGCGGTGCCGCCGGGCAGGATGAAGGAGCGGAGCTTCTCCAGGCGCTCGTTGAACAGGTCGCAGTCGGCCTCCAGCCTGTCGATGTAGAACTGCTCGACCCGCAGCGGCGGGAACTTCGGGTCCTCGACCACCGGAGTCGACAGATCCGCGCCCACGTCGAACAGGTCGTTCTGCACGCGGGTGAGGACCTGGACGACCTCGTCCTCCAGGCCGCCCAGGGCGATCGCCGTTCCGATCACCGCGTTCGCCTCGTTGGCGTCGGCGTACGCCGAGATCCGCAGATCGGTTTTGGCGACCCTGCTCATGTCGCCGAGGGCGGTGGTGCCCTGGTCGCCGGTCCTGGTGTAGATGCGCGTCAGATTGACCATGAGGTCAGCCTAGTTACGCTCCGGCCGTGCGGAACGCCCGTGTGCCCACCGTCACGGCGAGCGCGCCGAGGGCGAGGGCCACCAGCACCCCGTACAGCATGTGGGCGGAGGTGTACGAGCCGACGTAGGCGTCCCGCATCGCGTCCGCGAGGTAGCGCAGCGGCATGAGGTGCGAGAGGACGTCCAGCCAGCCGGGGGCGAGCGCCATCGGCAGGATCAGGCCGGACAGCAGCATGGACGGCACGGTGAGCGCGTTGACGGCGGGGCCGAACTCCTGGGGCGTACGGACCTTCATGGCGAGCGCGTAGGACAGGGAGGCGAGCGAGAGGGTCAGCAGGGCGACGAACGCGAAGCCGATCAGGACGCCGGCGAGCGGCGCCCGCAGACCCGTCACCAGCGCCGCCAGGACGAGCAGCACCGACTGGAGCACCAGGACGGCGGCGTCGCGCAGGATGCGGCCCAGCAGGAGCGCGAGGCGGCTCACCGGAGTGACACGCATGCGCTCCACGACGCCCAGGTTCTTCTCGACGATGACGGAGAACCCGGCGAACGCGGCACCGAACAGGCTCAGCTGGAGGAGCAGTCCGGGGACGAGGATCTGCCAGGACGTGCCCCGGGCGCCGAGCGGCAGACCGGTCAGGAGCGGGCCGAAGAGGAGCAGGTAGAGCAGGGGCATGAGGACGCCGAAGAGCATCGCGAAGCGGGAACGCAGGGTCTGGCGGGCATAGCGCCCGAAGATCAGCGCGGTGTCGTGGAGAAGCATCGGCCGGTACGTCCTATACGGCTACGGAGGCGGCACCGGCGGGCTCCGGGCCGCGGCCGGTGATGGCGAGGAACGTGTCCTGGAGGCTCGCGTCGAGGGAGCCGGTGTGGGCGAGCTTCAGCGCGGCGGGCGTGCCGTCGGCGACCACGACGCCCCGGTCGACGATCACGATCCGGTCCGCGAGCGCGTCCGCCTCGTCGAGGTGGTGGGTGGTCAGGAAGACCGTGGTGCCGTAGGTGTCACGCAGCTCGCGGACGAGGTCCCAGAGGGCGGCCCGGCTGCCGGGGTCGAGACCGGTCGTCGGCTCGTCGAGGAACAGCACCTCGGGGCGGTGGGTGAGGCCGAGCGCGATGTCCAGGCGCCGTCGCTGCCCTCCGGAGAGCGCGGCCGTCCTGCGGTCCAGCACGTCGGCGAGGCCGAGCTCGTGGGCCAGTTCCCCGGCCCGCTCGGCCGCCCGCGGCTTCGTCAGCCGGTACAGCCGTCCCTGGGTGACGAGTTCCTCCCGCACCGTCACCTGAGGGTCGACGCCGCCCGACTGCGCCACGTAGCCGCAGGCGCGGCGGACACCGGCCGGATCGCCGGCCAGGTCGCGGCCCGCGACCGTCGCCGCGCCGCCGGTGGGCGCGAGCAGGGTGGTGAGCATCTTGAGCGTGGTGGTCTTGCCCGCGCCGTTCGGGCCGAGGAGGCCGAGGATCTCGCCGGGCCGCACCGTGAGGTCGATGCCGCGCACCGCCTCGACCGGGCCGTGCTTCGTCGCGAAGGTACGGGCCAGGCCGGCCGTACTGATGATTGCCATGCCGTCAAGAAAAACAGAGTCACTGAAAATTTGCAATGACTCCAAAAATTCAGGAGCTCCAGCGAAAGCTACGATGCGTGCATGACCGAGGGGCTCAGGGAGCGGAAGAAGCGGCAGACCCGGCAGTACATCTCCGATGTCGCCACGGGGCTGTTCCTGGAGCGGGGCTTCGACGCGGTGAAGGTCGCGGAGATCGCGGACGCCGCGAACGTCTCCGTGAACACCGTGTACAACTACTTCCCGGCCAAGGAGGACCTCTTCCTCGACCGGTCCGCGGGCGTGGTCGACCGGCTCGCCCGCTGGGTGCGCGGCCGCCCGAAGGGCGAGTCCGCCGCCGTCGCCGTCCTGCGCGAACTGCGCGAGGAGGCCGAGGCGGTCTCGCCCCGGCTCGGCCTGGCGGTGGGTGTCGCCCGCTTCATGCAGGTCGTCGACGAGGCCCCCGCGCTCCGCTCGCGGCTCTGGGCGATCGGCCAGGAGGCCCTGGAGGAAGCCCTGCGCGAGGAGACCGGTGCGCCGCCCGGGGACCCCCTGCCGGGCCTCGTCGCCGGTCAGATCAACTGGGTGCACCAGACCGTCACGACGGCCATCAGCCGCGAGATGAGGGCGGACCGCGCCCCGGACGAGGTGTCGCGCGAGATCCTCGTGCTCCTCGACGACATGGAGGAGCTCCTGAGCCCGAAGGTTCTCGGCTACGCCGTACGGGCTGACGGATGATCCGAGGCCCGGTGACACGTCCGGACCGGACGTGACGGGTGTCTCACGCCCTGAGACCGTGACACGCGTTACTTACGGGTTTCCCGCCCCCTTCCGAACGCTACTCTCCGCCGAAGAGGCATACACAAGCAGCGTGTTAAGGGAGTACGAGTGGCTGGGAAGCTCGCCGTCATCGGAGCCGGACTCATGGGGTCCGGTATCGCCCAGGTCTCCGCGCAGGCGGGCTGGGACGTCGTTCTGCGCGATGTCACCGACGAGGCGCTGAACCGCGGCCTCGACGGCATCAGGGCCTCGTACGACAAGTTCGTGAGCAAGGGCAGGCTGGAAGCCGCCGACGCGGACGCCGCGCTCGCGCGGATCACGGCGACCACCGACCTGGACGCGGCCGCCGACGCCGACATCGTCGTCGAGGCGGTCTTCGAGAAGCTCGAGGTCAAGCACGAGATCTTCCAGGCCCTGGACAAGATCGTCCGCCCTGACGCCGTGCTCGCCTCCAACACCTCCGCGATCCCGATCACCAAGATCGCGGCGGCCACGGAGCGCCCGGAGCGGGTCGTGGGCGTGCACTTCTTCTCGCCGGTGCCGATGATGCAGCTCGTCGAGCTGGTCCGCGGTTACAAGACCAGCGACGAAACGCTCGCCACCGCGCGGGAGTTCAGCGAGTCCGTCGGCAAGACCTGCATCGTCGTCAACCGCGACGTGGCCGGCTTCGTGACCACCCGCCTCATCTCGGCCCTCGTCGTCGAGGCGACGAAGCTGTACGAGTCGGGCGTGGCCACCGCCGAGGACATCGACCTCGCCTGCCGGCTGGGCTTCGGCCACGCCATGGGACCCCTGGCCACCGCCGACCTCACGGGCGTCGACATCCTGCTGCACGCCACCGGCAACATCTACACCGAGACCCAGGACGAGAAGTTCGCCCCGCCGGAGCTGATGCGCCGGATGGTTGACGCCGGTGACATCGGGCGCAAGAGCGGGCAGGGCTTCTACAAGCACTGAACGATCATGCGGCGACCGGGATCCGGTCGCCGCATGTGCCGCGGAAGCCGTGCACACCTCTCGGATGTCACTCCATGAGGTGAATTCGGTATCGGTTCGCTTACAGACGGCAACCTTCACGGCCCTCAGGCAGTCAGACCATGCACAACATGCAGACGCGAAGACGCGGAAACAGACACACGCGGAGTTACGAGACGCATTCTCGGGGAGCGCATATGTACATCAGGGGCGACCACGCCGAGCTGGTCGTCGGGGGCCGCCTCGACGTACGCAGCGCGGCGGACGCCCGTACGGTCCTGCACACGGCCGTCGACGACGGAGCGGGCGACCTGGTGCTGGATCTGTCCGAGCTGGATTCCTGGGACGCCACCGGGCTCGGTGTCATCATGGGGGCCCACCGACGCGCCGGGCGGTGCGGCCGACGGCTCGTGCTGCGCGGCGTACCGCCGCAGATGCAGCGCCTGCTGGTGGCCACCCGGCTGCACCGGATCCTGGCGATCGAGGGCGGGATCGGGGTCGAGTCCCTGCCCCGGGTGTGACCCGAGCGCACGCCCCCGTCACTCCTGCGCGCACGCGACCGCGTGCGCGACCGAGTACGCGCCCCGGCCGCCGCACCGGGCGCACGGCGTGCACAATCCTCACGAAGCCGTGATGCTTCGGGCGGCGCGGTACCCCGCCTGTTCATAGATACTGTGCGAAGGTTTAGGGTTCGGCTGCCCGCCGACCGAAACCCTACGAGCGGGCACCGGACCAGAAGCGACGAAGCGGTGTGCAGCCAGGCCGGGAGGGCATCGGCACACGACGCTTTTGGGGGGCTTGGAACATGGACCCGATCAACCGGGGAGCCGAAGAGCACGGCCATGACGACGACGGTCAGGTGACTCGCCCGCGCCCGCCGCGTGACCCGCTCGCAGCCGACCTCGGCCAGCACAAACCCGTGCCCGTCCGCACGGTCAGACTCGTCACGGGCGAATTCGCGCTCACCGTCAACCCCATCGACGGCAGCGAGATAGAGAACTGCCCGCCGCACGAGCGGCCGGCGACGCCGGCCAGGCACGACGCCGCGAAACGCGCCGAACTGGCCCGCGCGGCCCAGCCGCCCGTTCCGCCCGGCCCGGCCCAGCCCCGGCTGCCGCTCCTCGAACGCCACGAGGAGCGCGAGCAGGTCGTGCGCCTCCTCGCGCGCGGCCGCTCGGTACGGCTCACCGGCCCCTCGGGATCCGGCCGCACCGTCCTGCTGGACGCCGTCGCCGAGGACTGCGCGGACCTCGCCCCCGACGGCGTCGTCCGCCTGTCCGGCCTCGGGCGCACCGCGAGCGACGTGCTGTACGACCTCTTCGCGGCCGTCTACGAAGCCCCCTTGTACCGCCCGGACCACGAGGAACTGCACCGGCTCGTCCGCGAGATCGGGGCGGTCGTCATCGTCGACGACGCGGAGATCGGCGGCAGCGCCCTCGACGTGCTGCTCGACGCCACCCCCGAGTGCGCCTTCGTGATCGCCGTCACTCCCGACATACCGGCCCCGTCCGTCCAGGCCCAGCTCGACGAGGTCCTGCTCGGCGGTCTCGACCGCAGCGGCGGCCTCGAACTGCTGGAGCGCTCCGTCGGACGCGTCCTGAGCGAGGACGAGTCGAACTGGGCGGGCGACCTCTGGTTCGAGTCCGAGGGACTGCCGCTGCGCTTCATACAGGCCGGAGCGCTGCTGCGGCAGCGCGACCGGATGCAGGCCAGCGAAGAGGCCTTCGACGACTACGGCGTCTTCCAGGAAGCCCCGGCCGACGCGGCCTTCGAGACAGGCGACGGAACCGACGTACCGCTGCCCTCGCTCGCCGAGGGCGCCGCGCCCGCCGCGCTGCTCGCCTCCCGGCTCAGCGAGTCGGCGCGCGCCACTCTGCGCTTCGCCGTCGCGCTCGGCGGCGAGGTGCCCCACCAGGCCCATCTGCCCGCACTCGTGGGCGACACCCACGCCGACGCCGCGCTCGCCGAACTCGCGGCCTCCGCGCTGATCTCCCCGGTCGGCTCCCGCTACCGGCTCGCCGCCGGGGTGCAGGTCCAGCTGGAGGCCTCCGGATACGCGGACACCGTCCAGGAGAGCGCGCTGGCCGCCGCGCGGCACTACACCTGGTGGGCCGGGCACCCCTCGGTCACCCCGGAGCGGGTCTGCGCCGAGGCCGACGCGCTGCTCGCCGCCCTGGACATGCTCGTCCCGGTCACCACCGTCCCGCAGGACGAGGCCGAGGAGAGCGTCTCCGTCCAGCTCGCCCGCACGGCCGCGCCCGCCTTCGCGGCGGGACTGCACTGGAGCGCCTGGGAGCGCGTCCTGCGGTTCGGCGTCGAGGCCTCCGAGCTGGCCGACGACCTCGGTGAACAGGCCTACTTCCACCACGAGTTGGGTGTACTCGCGCTCTGCGGCCACCAGCTCGACCGGTCCCGCGCCGAGCTGGAGGCCTCCGTCGCCATGCGCGGCGAACTCGCCGACAAGCGCGGCACCACCGCCGGCCGCCGCGCCCTCGCGCTGGTCACCGACCGCTCCGGAACCCTTCAGCTGACCGGCGGGCGCACCGCGGCGGGCGAAGAGGTGCCCGGCGCGCGTCACGAGGAGTCGGTGTCGCCTCCCGGCGGTGTACCGGCCGCCTTCCCCCGCACCGACCCGTCGGGCGACACCCTCACGGTGCTCGCCCACCCGGGCAGCCCCGGCATTCCGCCGGCCGGGCCGCGGAGCGTCGCGGGGCGGCTGGTCACCGGCACCCGGCGCAATCTGGTGGCCGCGGGCGCGGGCGCGCTCCTCGTCGCCGTCCTCGGGACCGTGGTGACCCTCGGAGCGACCTCGGACCACAACAACGACACGCCGTCCGAGAAGATCGGCGTCAACCCGTCGGCCACGCAGGACAGCCAGGAGGACAGCCTGGGCGCGGACACGCCGAAGAAGGGCGACGACGCCTCTCCCGGCGCGGTGGCCACCCCCACCGACCCGGGCCCCGACGGCACGTACGGCACCTCGGACGACCCGACCCCCACGGCCTCGGCGAGCCGGCAGCCGTCCGGCGAACCGAGCGGGACGCACACCGGCGCGAGCAAGCCCTCGAAGTCGTCGTCCGCGCCGCCGTCGAAGTCGCCCACGCACAGGCCCTCCCCGTCCCCCTCGAAGTCGTCGAGCGCCTCGCCGTCGGCGTCCTCCACGAAGTCGTCGAGCCCTTCGCCGTCCACGTCGCCGTCGGCCAGTACGTCGACGACCCCGGCCACCACCGACTCCGCGAGCGGCCCCGTGCCGAGCAGCGCGGCGGCGCAGACGTCGGCGGGCAGCGGGCCGGAGAGCACCGGCTTCGCCACGACGTCGCCGAGCGGCACGGTGATCTGACCGTTCGGTCCGGACGCACCGGACCGTCTGGACAAAGCAGAGGGCCGGGTCCGATGGCGGACCCGGCCCTCTGCCGTATACGAACCCGGGGGGCTCAGAACAGCCGCAGTTTGTCGTCCTCGATGCCGCGCAGGGCGTCGTAGTCCAGGACCGCGCACCCGATGCCGCGGTCGGTGGCGAGGACGCGGGCCTGCGGCTTGATCTCCTGGGCGGCGAAGATGCCGCGGACCGGCGCGAGGTGCGGGTCGCGGTTCAACAGCTCCAGATAGCGCGTGAGTTGCTCCACGCCGTCGATCTCGCCGCGGCGCTTGATCTCCACGGCGACGGTCTTCCCCTCGCCGTCCCGGCACAGGATGTCGACCGGGCCGATGGCCGTCATGTACTCGCGGCGGATGAGCGAGTAGCCCTCGCCGAGGGTCTCGATGCGGTCGGCGAGCAGCTCCTGGAGGTGCGCTTCCACGCCGTCCTTGATCAGGCCGGGGTCCACGCCGAGTTCGTGCGAGGAGTCGTGGAGGATCTCCTCCATCGTGATGATGAGCTTCTCGCCCGCCTTGTTGATGACGGTCCAGGTGCCTTCGTCGTCGCCGGACCCCTCCTTCAGTGTGCAGGGCGGCGACATCCAGTTGAGGGGCTTGTAGGCCCGGTCGTCCGCGTGGATCGAGACGCTGCCGTCCGCCTTCACGAGGATCAGGCGGGGGGCCGACGGGAGATGGGCGGTGAGCCGGCCCGCGTAGTCCACGGAACAGCGGGCAATGACGAGACGCATGGTCGGCAACGCTACTCGACCGGCGGCGGTGCACGCGATTCTCGCGACCGTCCCGCGCCCGTCTCCCGGGCCCGGCGCCGAGGAGGAACTCATGGTTCGCCCCATTTGTTCCCCCGGCTTCCGTCGCCCGGCCCGGCCGGCGTTCTCGCGGGTCACCCCATTGATCCTGAAGATTCCCTGTTCCTCCGTGGCCGATTGTCGGCCTACCCGCGGTTCGCTATGTGCCCATTCTCCTGGTGCCGTTACCTGCCGATGCTTACCGTATGAACGGGAGGTCGCGATACATGTACTCAGCGTGTTCGGTATCGCGGTCCCCGTCCCTGTCCGGCAACCCCCGATGTGTGGGGGTGCGAGAGGAGTACCCATGTCGCTCGACGTCTCACCGGCCCTACTCCAACAGGCCGAGCGAGGCGAGGTCGATGAAGCTGAATTCGTCGACTGCGTCCGGACCTCCCTGCCCTACGCGTGGGAGATGATCAGCTCCCTGGTGGCCCAGCTGAAGGTGGACGGCGGCAAGTTCGCCGACAACCAGACGCCCCCGCCGGACGAGCAGGCACGTGGCCAGCTGCTGCGTGCGCTCGCGAGTGACGCGATACGCGGCGCGCTGCAGCGGCACTTCGGAGTGCGGCTGGCCTTCCAGAACTGCCACCGGGTGGCGGTGTTCCCACTGGACGACTCGGTGGACGACACACTGGCACGCTTCACCTCGGTCCGCAGTCAGCTGCTCAACCAGTCCCCGGAGTTCAGGGACTGCTGACGCACTGATGCCGCATTGCTTGCCGCTCCGTACGCGGGAGGTGCATTGGTACTGGGGCGGCAAGCTCCCCGCGTGTCCGGCCCGTCGGGCCGGACCCCGTGCGGTCACCTGAGCTGGGGCAGTACCTCGGTCCCCAGCCGCCGTACGTTCTCCTCGGTCGCCGCCAGGTCGCCCGAACCCTCGACGAGCAGGGCGAACCGCGCGATGCCGGTCCGCTCCGCGGTCGCCGCGAGCCGGTCGGCGCACAGTCGTGGCGTGCCCACCGGGTGCAGTCCGCAGAGCAGTTCGGTGTACGCCACCGGGTCCCGCATCGCGCGGGCACGGCCGTCGACCGTCACATGGGCGTCCAGTCCCTGCCTCAGCCAGCCCGGCATCGCCTTGACGAGGGTCTCGACGGCGCCGGTCCGGCGGTCCGCGATCTGGCAGACGCCGGCGGAGACATGGGCGGCCGTGAGGATCTCGTCCGAGGGGCGGCCCGCCGCGCGCGCGTGCCGCCTCCACAGCGCGACCATTTCGGCCTTCTCCTCGTCCCCGACGTGCATGCCGAGAAGCATCGGCAGCCCGCGTTCGGCGGCGAGCCGAATGCTCGCGGGCGAGGTGCACGCCACGACGACCTCGGGGCCCGGAGCGCCGCTCAGTGCCTCCGACGGGCGCGGCACGACGGGGACTTCACGGAACGGGAACCGTTCGGAGGCGCCGGCGACGGACGGCTCGCGCAGCCAGCGGAGCAGCAGATCGAGTGACTCCGGGAACCCGTGTTCGTACGCCGCGAGGCCCGCGCCGAAGACCTCCAGATCGACCCAGGGGCCGCCGCGGCCGACTCCCAGCGAGAACCGCCCCCCGGACGTCAGGTGCAGCAGGGCGGCCTGCTCGCCGAGCGCCACGGGATGGACGGTGGGCAGCACGCTGACCGCCGTGCCGATCCGGATCCGGTCGGTGCGGCCGAGCAGATACGCGGCGAGTGTGATGGCCGACGGGCATGTCCCGTACGGCACGAAGTGGTGTTCGGCCAGCCAGACCGCGTCGAGCCCGGCCTCCTCGGCGACCTCGGCCGACCGCACCGCGCGGTGCAGGGCCTCTCCCTGGCCCTGCCCAGGGAACTGGGCCGCCAGTACAAAACTTCCAACGTGCATCGAACTTCCTGCTTCCTCGGCTCCGACACGGAGCTCCCCCACCCGGCATAACCGCCTGACACGTGCCGAAGACACGGCCTTGCGGGGAGATTTGCGGATTGTCTGGGAATTGGGCTGTCCGAAGACCGTCCGAGGACTGTCCGAGGGGGGATCTGAGCGGGTTGGCGGAGTACGCGTACCCGTGTGCGTCCCGCGTAGGCTGGTGTCGGCCCCTGCTCCCTGTATAGCTCCGTGAGGTGTCCCTTGTCCCCGCGTCGCAACCGTCCGAAGGACACCGCCTCGTCCGGCAGGAGCCCGGAGGGGGACCCGTCGGACCGTTACGGCGGCTGGCAGTCCACGGAGAGCTGGCAGGGCGAGGAGTGGAGCGTGCGCCATGTGGCGGGCGCGAGCGCGCAGGGCAAGACCTACCGCTGCCCCGGCTGCGACCAGTTGATCCCCTCCGGGGTGCCGCACGTGGTGGCCTGGCCGGAGCACTCGGGCGTCGACGAGCGGCGGCACTGGCACAAGGCCTGCTGGAACGCGAAGGACCGCCGCACCTCGCGGGTGCAGCGGTCCCGTAACGCGCCCAGGTTCTAGGGTCTGTTGTCCGGTTCAGGTGGCGCCGAGGCGCGGTGTGCCGTCGGCCGGGCCGTCACACGTCCCGGCGCTCCAGGAGGACGAAGGCGCCGACGACCGCCGCCGCCGTCACCCCGGCGAGCAGACCGAGCTGCGCACCGCCGTTGCCGCTCTCCGAGTCGAGCCGGAAGACATGGGCGAGGGCGTTCGGAGCGTTGTACTCCTGCATCTTCTCGCCGATCGTGCGCAAGCTCTCGGACATCATCAGGAACGCGGGCATGATCGCAGGCAGGAGCACGACACCGAGCATCGTGGTGATCGCGCCCGCCGAGTGACGCAGCATCGAGCCCACCGCGAGCGCGAGCACGCCGAGCAGGGAGACGTACAGCGCGCCCATCACGACGGTGCCGCCCCAGGCGATCTGGGAGGCCTCGCTGGAGGCGTCGCTGTGCATCCCCTCGGTGAACAGGCCGACGAGCCCGATCGCGAACGCCGAGACGCCGAACGCCACCGCGAAGAAGATGACCAGCTTGGCGGCGAGCACCCGGTGACGCTGCGGCGAGGCCGTGAACGTCGTACGGATCATGCCCGTGCCGTACTCGGAGGAGACCACCAGCACGCCCAGCGTGATCAGGCAGATCTGTCCGAGCATCAGGCCGAAGAACGCCGGGATCGTGTACGGCACGTCGCCGAAGTCCTCGTTCGTGGTCTGTGCGGCGACCAGGAAGCCGATGCCGACCACCAGGAGCAGGAAGATCCCGAGCGTCCACATCGTGGAGCGCACTGACTTGATCTTCGTCCACTCGGAGTTGAGCGCGTGCCCGAGGTGGGTGCGGGTGACGGGGATCGGCGAGGTGTACGAATTGCCGGGCGCCGCCTGCCAGTCGGGGGCAGCGGCGGCCTGCTGCGGCATCGGGGGCTGGGGCGTGCTCATCGGGCGTCCTCGGGCTTGGTCAGGTCGGCGGCGGGCGCGGTCGTGGGTGCGGACTCCGGCGCGGGCGCCGGAGCGGGCGCGGCGGCGGGCGGGCTCGCGGGGCCCTGGGCGTACGGGTTGACGTCCGTGGCGCCGGGGGCCGGAGGAGCGCCGTACGGGCCCGGAGCGCCCGTGCCGGGGGCCGCGGGGGCGCCGTAGGGACCGGTCTGCGGCATGGCGAAGGGCTGCCCGCCCTGCTGGGGCGGCAGCGGCGCGTACCAGCCGGGCTGGCCCTGGCCCGCCACCGGCATCTGCGGCGGCGGCATGGCGCCCGGCGGCAGCTGCTGCTGGAGCCCGGCCTTCTGGTCGACGGTCGAGCGGTAGTCGACGGCGCCCTGCGTCATCCGCATGTACGCCTCCTCCAGCGAAGCCTGGTGCGGCGACAGCTCCCACAGGCGGACGTCGGCGGAGTGCGCGAGGTCGCTGATCCGGGGGAGCGGCAGTCCGGTGATGCGCAGCGCGCCGTCCTGCTCGGGCAGCACCTGACCGCCGGCCTCGGTCAGCGCGGCGGTCAGCTTCTCGCGCTGCTGCGGCTCGGTGTCGGGGGTGCGCACCCGGGCGAAGTCGGCCGAGTTGTGGGAGATGAACTCCTTGATGCTCTGGTCGGCGAGGAGCTGGCCGCGGCCGATCACGATGAGGTGGTCGGCGGTCAGCGCCATCTCGCTCATGAGGTGCGAGGAGACGAAGACCGTACGGCCCTCCGAGGCGAGGGACTTCATCAGGTTGCGCACCCAGAGGATGCCCTCGGGGTCGAGGCCGTTGACCGGCTCGTCGAAGAGCAGCACCTGGGGGTCGCCGAGGAGCGCGGCGGCGATGCCGAGGCGCTGGCCCATACCGAGCGAGAAGCCCTTGGAGCGCTTTCGGGCCACGTCCTGGAGACCGACGACGCCGAGCACCTCGTCCACGCGGCGGGCCGGGATGCCCGAGAGCTGGGCCAGGCTCAGCAGGTGGTTGCGGGCGCTCCGGCCGCCGTGGACGGCCTTGGCGTCGAGGAGCGCGCCGACCTGGCGGGGCGCGTTCGGCAGCCTGCGGTAGGGGAAGCCGCCGATCGTCACCTGCCCGGAGGTCGGGTTGTCGAGGCCGAGGATCATGCGCATCGTCGTCGACTTGCCCGAGCCGTTGGGCCCGAGGAACCCGGTGACGGCACCCGGCCGGACCTGGAAGGAAAGGTTGTACACGGCTGTCTTGGCGCCGTAGCGCTTCGTCAGGCCGACTGCCTCGATCATTCTCCGCACCCATCGAAAGGTTCAGGACGTCGGGGCGCACGCCCCCGTAAGGGTTAGGAGGATATCCGGGCGCCGGCGGTTCCACTCAAGGGCAGGTAAAGTCCCGCCCATCGACTGGTGAAAGATCCAGGAGAGGGCGAGATTTCGTACGACCGTTCTGTCAGGTACTCGTCTTTCCTGGTGGGACGGGAAAAGGGAATGCGCGCCGGCCCGGCGGCGGGAAAATCTCAGACGCGCCCCGGCAGGGAATCGTCCAGCGGCGGAAGATCGTCGTACAGCCGCAGCTCGGCCGATTCGTCGAGGTAGGGCAGGAAATCGGTCTGCGGCAATACCCAGCCCTCCTCGCCGAAGATCAGCGTGCCCGCCTCGCGCAGCGACGGGTCGGCACCCGCACGGCGCACCCAGGCCGCGGGGTCGGGCCCGAGCAGGTCGCGCAGGCGCTCGGAGCCGGCCAGCAGGGCCGTGAGCAGCTCGGACTGGTCACCCCCGCCCGCGCGGGGCCGCCCGGTCTCCGGCTCGGCGAGCACGCCGTACGCGCTGAAGTAGATGTACGCGCCGCCCAGCCGTTCCCCGGAGGGCATCGTCATCGTGAACGCGTCGCCGGGGAGTATCGGCCGCCGGTAGTCGGGGAACTCGGTGTCGTCGACGGCCTTGAGCTGCGTCGAGTCCAGCCAGGCCACCACGAGCGTCGTCTCGGCACCCGGGTCCACGTACGGCGTCCCGGCCACGTAACCCGCCGGACTGATGTGTCCGGAGCAGCCCACGCCGATTCCCCGCACCCGCACCGGAACCATCGGCACCGCCGCCGGGATGCCCAGCCGGGTCAGCTTGTGGGAGACCTGCCCGGGGGAGGCGTTCGAACCGACGGCGATGACCGGGTGGCGCAGCCCGGTGCCCACCTGCCCCAGGTCGGCGAGGGCCTCGTCCAGCCGTTGCT
Organism: Streptomyces sp. NBC_00659; assembly: GCF_036226925.1. Taxonomy (NCBI): domain Bacteria; kingdom Bacillati; phylum Actinomycetota; class Actinomycetes; order Kitasatosporales; family Streptomycetaceae; genus Streptomyces; species Streptomyces sp. NBC_00659. Next base: position 6,439,843 of record NZ_CP109031.1, read on the forward strand.
GCGCCTGGCGCTCCTCCACGTACCACTCGCCGAGCCGCAGCGGCCGTACGTCGAGCCGGAGCAGCTCGCCGCCGGTCAGCAGGGACGGCTCGGTGGTGGGCCGGCCGGGATACGTCAGGGGCTTCTGCGCGGGCACGTCGCTCAGGCCCAGCGCCTCGAGGCTTCGGTCCTTCGTCGTCACGGTGACGCCCTCCGGTCGTGGACCTGCGGGCCCGCGCCCGTCTGCGCTGCCTGGAGGACTCCCCGCACGACGGCAGTCTCGTCATCTACAGGCAGTGGCTGAAGGTCCTGGACGCGCAGGGCGAGCCGGCCGACGAGCGGAGCCGGCTCGTGGTCGAACGAGGGGTCCCCTTCACGGTCTGGATACCGGTCGAGGCGCCGGTGGCCGAACTGCCGTTCCGCCGGATCCAGGGCAAGGACCTGTCCCGCTCGTCCGGGGTGAAGCCGCTCGTCCGGCTGACCGCACGGACCGTCGGACTCGGCACCGAGGTCGCCGACGAGCGCTGGTTCGACCCGGAGGCCGGGGACTTCGAACTCGGCCGTTTCGTACCGCTCCAGCCGGATCTCGACAAGGACGTGTGGCAGTGGGAGGGGTGGTCCGGCTTCGACGGACCGACCCACCCCCGCCCGGACGGTGACGAGCCGCCCGGACGTTCTACGCGTCCCGTTTCTTGAGCAGGACATAGCCGCCGGCCAGGGCCACGGCCACCCACAGCAGCATGATGCCGAGGCCGCCCCAGGGACCGTAGGGGGTGTCGTCGATGGGGGTCACCACCCGCAGGATCCTGCTGCCGGCCTGGTCGGGGAGGTAGCGGCCGACCTTCTTGGTCGCGGAGACCGCGCCCAGGATGTTGGAGATCAGGAAGAAGAACGGCATCAGGATGCCGAGCGAGAGCATCGGAGAGCGCAGCATCGCCGCGACACCCATCGAGAAGACGGCGATGAGCGTCATGTAGAGCCCTCCGCCGATCACCGCGCGCAGCACCCCCGTATCGCTGATCGACGCCTTGTGCGTGCCGAGCGCCGCCTGGCCCACGAAGAACGTGATGAAGCTGGTGATCATCCCGACGGCCAGGGCGAGGCCGGCCGCCACCGCGACCTTGCTGAACAGGAAGGTGCCGCGCTGGGGGACGGCCGAGAGCGAGGTGCGGATCATGCCGGTGCTGTACTCGTTGCCGACGACGAGCACCCCGAACACGATCATCGCGAGCTGGCCGAGGGTCATGCCCGCGAAACTGATGAACGTCGGGTCGAAGGTCAGCTGGTCCCTCGGGCTCAGGTTGTCCCACTCGTTGTTGGAGAGGATCGAGATGAGCAGGCCCAGCGCGATCGTGACGACCGCCGCGAGGCTCAGCGTCCACACCGTGGACGACACGGAACGGATCTTGGTCCACTCGGACCTGAGGACCTGGGTCGCCGCCATCCCGCTCAGCCCTTCTTCCAGTCGCTGCCCCACTGCGGGCCAGGGCCAGGGGCGGGGGCGGGGACGGGGGGCGTGCCCGGCGGGCTCGACGCGGGCTCCTGTCCCGGCGTGTCCGTGTGCGCGTGGTACTCGACCGACTCCGCGGTCAGCTGCATGAACGCCTCCTCCAGCGAAGCCTGCTGCGGGCTCAGCTCGTGCAGCACGAGCTGGTGCTGCGCGGCCAGTTCCCCGATGTGCTCCGGTTTCCCGTCGTCCACCTCCAGCGCCCCGCCGCCCGTCTGGACGACGGTGATCCCCGCCCTTTTCAGCACGTCCAGCAGCCGCTCGCGCTGTGGGGAGCGGACACGGACGTAACTGCGCGAGTTCTGCCGGATGAAGTCCGCCATCGAGGTGTCGGCGAGCAGCCTGCCCTGGCCGATGACGACGAGATGGTCGGCGGTCAGCGCCATCTCGCTCATGAGGTGGGAGGAGACGAAGACCGTACGGCCCTGGGACGCGAGGGATTTCATCAGGTTGCGGATCCAGTGGATGCCCTCGGGGTCGAGGCCGTTGACCGGCTCGTCGAACATCAGGATCCGCGGGTCGCCCAGCAGCGCGCCCGCGATGCCGAGGCGCTGGCCCATGCCCAGCGAGAACCCCTTCGCCTTCTTCCGCGCGACCGCGGTGAGGCCGACGGTGTCGAGGACCTCGTGCACCCGCGCCCTCGGGATGCCGTTGCTCTGGGCGAGGCACAGCAGATGGTTGAAGGCGCTGCGGCCGCCGTGCATGGCCTGGGCGTCCAGCAGGGCGCCGATGTACTTCAGAGGGTCCTTGAGCCGGTCGTAGTGCTGTCCGTCGATCCGTACGTCGCCGGCCGTGGGACGGTCGAGCCCGAGCATCATCCGCATCGTCGTGGACTTGCCGGCGCCGTTGGGACCGAGGAAGCCGGTCACGATGCCCGGTCTGACGGTGAAGGTGAGGTTGTTGACCGCCACCTTCTCGCCGTACCGCTTCGTCAGCCCCTCGAGCTCGATCATGCGGCCACGCTAAGACGGCCCCCGGGGGCCTGCCACCCGACGACAAGGCCCGCGCCCTCGGCAGAGGGAGCGGGCCCTGGTGTCGTGCTGTGCGGTTACCGGGACTGCTGTGCCGGAACCCCGCGGGAGATCGGCTCGTCCTCCGCCGGGCCGGTGGCGGCGGCCACCGCGGCGCCCGTGAGCGTCGCGAGCATCTCGCGGACGTTCGTGAGCTGCGCGTTGATCGAGTCGCGGCGGTTGGTGAGGGCGGCCAGCTCGCGCTCGGATTCCGAACGGATCCGGTCGGCCTTGGCGTTGGCGTCGGCCACGATGTCCTCGGCCTGGCGCTGAGCCGTCTCCACCGTCTGGCGGGCGCGGCGCTCGGCGTCCGTGCGCAGCTTCTCGGCCTCCAGGCGGAGCTGCTCCGCGCGGTGCTCGATCTCCGCGAGGCGCTTCTCGGCCTTGGCCTGGCGCGAGGCCAGGTCGCGCTCGGACTGCTCGCGGCGCTTGGCGAGGTTCGTCTCGAAATCGGCGGCGGCCTGGGCGGCCTTGGCGCGGGTCTCCTCGAAGAGGGCGTCCGCCTCCTCACGCTTGGACGAGGCGTCCTTCTGCGCGTCGGAGCGCAGCTGCGAGGCGTCGCTCTTGGCCTTCTCGACGATCCGGACGCCCTCGTCCTCCGCCTTGGACTTGCGGTCCGCGGCGAACGACTCGGCGTCGTTGCGCACCTGCTGAGCCGCCGACTCGGCGAGCTCGCGGTGCTGCTCGGACGCGCGACGGGCCTCCTCGCGCAGGTCCTTGGCCTCCTCCTCGGCGAGGCGGAGGATCTTCTCGACGCGTGCGCCGAGACCGGCGTACGACGGCTCGGCGTCGCTCACCTGCGCCTGGGCGTTCTGCGTTTCGAGATGGAGTTCCTCGATGCGCTTTTCAAGGGCGGTGATACGGGCCAGAGCGCTGTCACGGTCGGAGACGAGCTTCGAGATGCGTTCGTCCACCTGAGCGCGGTCGTATCCACGCCGCACAAGCTCGAAGCCGTAGGGGGAAGTGTCGCTCATGGGGTTCCTGTCGAATGAGACCGGTGAGGTGATAGGTGGAATCCTAGGGGGCAATGCGGTGTGTCATCGAGCGGATACGTGTTTGATCTGGAGAATGACACCCCTTTTGGGTGGCCGGCCGCCGGAAGGCTTGCCAGAACCTGTGACAAACGTCCTACTAAGCACGTAATCCGCGCTTCCGTCCAGCTCTCCGATGCCCTGCCATCCGACCGACCGTCGGCTAGCTCTCCGACGCCTTGCCGCCCGACCGTGCCGCTCCCGCGGCCGCACCCGCCTTCATCCCGCCGTCCTTGCCGGCCGTAGGAGCCTCGAAGGACTCCAACGCTTCCAGGACATCCTGGACACGGGAGATCTCCGTGTTGATGTCCTCACGCCGGCGGACCAGGACCTCCAGGTCGCGCTTGCCCTCCTCGACGGCGGCCTTCGCCTCCTGAATGGCCTCGGACCTGATCTTCTCCGCCTCGGTGACGAGCGAGGACTTCTTCTGCTCGGCCTCCTTGAGGAGCCCCTCGGCCTTGCGCACGGCGGCGATCCGGACCTTGCTCGCCTCGGAGTTCGCCTCCGCCACCAGGTCCTTGGCCTTCGCCTCGGCCTCGGCGAGCTGGTCCTCGGCGGCCTTGATGAGCGCGTCGCACCGGTCGCCCGCGTTCTTCATCGCCTCGGACGACTCACGGCGCGCCCGCTCGTGCAGATCCTCGATCTCGGACGTGACACGGTCGCGCAGCTCCTCGGCGCGCTCCCGGATCGCCGTGGCGTCCCGGCGAGCGCCGATCAGCAGCTCGTCCGCGTCCGCACGGGCCCGCTCCACGCGGGTGTTGCCCTCGACGGTCGCCTCCGAGACGAGCCGCTCGGCCTCGCCACGCGCCACACCGACCATCGTGTCGGCCTGCGACTCGGCGTCCGCCGTCGTCCTCTGCGCGCTCTGCTGCGCCTCCGAGAGCAGCTTGTCCGCCTCGGACGCCGTCTCGGTGATGAGCGTGTCGACCTGCTCGGCCGCTTCGGAGCGCTTCTTGTTGGCTTCCCGGCGTGCCTCGTCCAGCAGGCGCTCGGACTCCTCGCGCGCCGCCGCCGTACGCCGCTCGCCCTCCTCCGTCGCCCGTACCTTGAAGCGCTCGGCCTCGGTGCGGATCCGCTCGGAGTGCTGCTGGGCGGAACCGACCGCCTCGGAGGCCTCGGCGCGCAGCCGCTCCGCGTCACCGGTCGCGTCCGAGATGAGCTTCTCGGCCTTGGCCACGGCCTCGGCGCGTACCCGCTCGGCCTCGGCCGCGGTCTCGGTCCCGAGCCGCTCGGCCTCCGCCGTCGCCTCGGTGATGAGGGTGTCCACCTGCGCGGCCGCGTCCGAACGGATCCGGTTCGCGTCCTCCCGGGCGTCCGCACGGGTGCGCGCGGCGTCCTGGTCGGCGTTCGCGATGGCGTCCGACACCTCGGTGCGCACCCGCTGGGCGTGGTCGGAGGCGTCCGAACGCATCCGCTCCGCCTCGGCGATCGCCTCCGCGACGGTGCGCTCCGCGAGCGCGCTCGCGGCCTCCCTCTCCTCGTTCGCCTCGCGCCGCAGCCGTGCCCCGTCCTCGGAGGCCCGCTCGCGCTCGGCGTACGCGTCGGCGCGGACCCGGTCCGCCTCCTCCTGCGCCTCGGTCCGCGTACGGTCCGCCACGTGCTCGGCGGCCGAGCGCAGCCCGGTGATCTCCTCCTGGGCCTGCTCGTGCAGCCCCGCCACCGAGTCCCGCACCTGCTGCGCGGTCTGCTCGGCGTTGGAGACCATCTCGGTCGCGCGCCGGTCGGCCTCCTCGACGAGACGTACGGCCTCGGCCCCTGCCTCCTCGACGCGCTTGCGCGCGGAAGCCAGCAGTTCCTCGCTCTGCTCGCGGGCCCGCTCGCGCTCCTGGTCGGCCTCCTGGCGCGCCGAACCGAGGGTCTCCTCGGCCTCGCGGCGGCGCCGGGCGGCCTCCTCCTGGGCGGCGGCCAGCGTCTCGGCACCCTCGGTCGCCAGACGCTCGGCCGCGGCCTGCGCCTCGCTCCGCACCCGGTCGGCGCTGTCCTGTGCCTCCGACTTGAGCCGCTCGGCCTCCGCCGCGGCGTCCGAACGCAGCCGTACGGCGATGGACTCGCCCTCGGCACGGGACGCCGCCGCGTCCGCCGCGGCCTCGTCGCGCAGCCGGTCGGCCTCCGTCTCGGCCTGAGCCTGGAGCGTACGGATCCGCTCGGCGGACTCCGAACGCAGCCGGTCGATCTCCTCGGAGGCCTCGCGGCGGATCCGCTCGGCCTCCGCACGCGCGTCGGTCAGCGCCTGCTCGGCGGCGGCCAGACGCTCCTCGGTCTCCGTGTGCAGCCGGGCCAGCCCCTCGGCGGCCTCGGCCTGGCGGGCCTCTATGGCCCGCTCGGTCTCCTCGCGCTGCCGCTCGGCGGCCCGCTCCGCGTCGGCCGCGATCGTCTCGGCCTGCTCGACGGCGTCCGCGCGGTTCCGCTCGGCCTCCGCGCGGGTGCGCTCCAGCGTCTCCTCGGCCTGCCGGCGCAGCGTCGTGGCGCGCTCGATGGCCTCGGTGCGGACCTTCTCGCTGTCCGCCGTGGCGGCCTGGCGCAGCTCGTCCGCGTCCGCCTTCGCCTTGGCGAGCACTTCCTCGGCGGTCCGCGCGCCCTCCTCGATCTGCTGGACGGCCTCGCGCCGGGCCTCGGCGCGGATGCGCTCACCCTCGGCGACCGCGTCCGAACGCAGCTGCTCCGCGTCCCCGCGCAGCCGCCGCGCCTCCTCCTGGAGCTCGACCGTCTTGGCGCGGTACTCCTTGGTGTCGTCCTTCGCCGTGCCCTTGAGCTGCTCGGCGATGTCGTGCGCCTCGGCGCGCAGCCGGTCGGCCTCGGTCTCCGCCTCGGTGCGGATCCGCTCGGCCTCCTCGGACGCCGCCTTCGTGGTCCGCTTGGCGTCCTCGGACGCCTTGTTCAGCACGTCCTCGGCGGTCCGGGCCGCCTTGGCGAGCTGGGAGGCGGTCTCCTCGGCGGTGAGGCTGCGCGCGCTCTCCTCGGCCTCCGCGACGATCGTCTCGGCCTTGCTGCGGGCGTCCGCGACGATCTGCTCGGCCTCGGACTTGGTGGTCTCGGCTTCCTGGCTGGCCTCGCTGACCAGCCGGGCGACCTGCTCCTTCGCCGTCCGGGTGCGCTGTTCGTTGACCGACTCGGCGCTGGCGATCGTCTTCGCCGCGGCTTCCTTGGCCTCGTTCAGGACCTTGTCCGCCTCGGACTGGGCCTCGCGCAGCGCCGTCTCGGCGGCGCTCATGCGCTGCTCGGCGGCCCGGCTCAGCTCGGTGGCCTGACGGCGGGCGTTGTCCGACTCGTTCGCCGTGGAGCTGCGCAGCTGCTCGGCGTGGTCGGTGGCCTCCTGGGCCTGCGTCGAGGCGGCGTTCAGCAGCCGCTCGGCGTCCGTGCGGGCACGGCGCAGCAGCGCCTCGGTCTCCGCGCGGGCCGCCTCGGCGTCGGTGGTGAGCCGCTGGCGCGCCTCGGCGGCGACCCGCTCGGCCTCGGCGCGGGCCGCGGCGAGCGCCTGATCGGCCTCGGCACGCGACTCGTCCAGCAGACGGCGGGCCTGGGACTCGGAGCGGGCGCGGAGCTGCTCCGCCCACGCCACGTTCTCGTTGACGTGCGACTCGACGGTCTGGCGGCGTTCCGCCAGCTCCTGGTCGAGCTGCTGACGCCGGGTGACGGCCTCCTGGTGGAGCTCCGCCTGGAGCCGGGCCGAATGCTCGGCGTGCTCCTGAAGGAGACGCTGGGTCTGCGCCCGTGCCTGGCTGATCTCCCGCTCGGCGTCGACGCGCAGCTGGTCTGCCTGCATCTGGGCATTACGGAGCATCTGCTCGGCCTGATAGCCGATGTCGGCCCCGTCGTAGGCAGGACGGGTCGCCAGACTGCGGCGCGCCTCATGCAGCTTGGCGCGCAGCACCTCGACCTGATAGCCGCGGTCCTCGGCGTGCTGGACGGCCTTCTCCCGCTCGGTCTTCAGCCGTTCCATCTCGGCCTCGAACCGAGAGAGGTGGTCGACGTCAGCCGCCGGCTCTCGCTCCTGGCGTTCGTAGCCCCGCACTGCGCGGTCCCATCCGTCCCCTGGTCGCAAGTAATTCCGAACGAGCACCGTTCTTCCGCCGAACGGGGCCCCCGGGGAATGGTGTCAGATCAACGGCTGAGCACGGGCTGCTGCCCCGACGCTCGCCCCCCGAAACCTGGACCCCGGCCCTTGGTCCCGCTCGCCGGAAGGCGCCAGGACCACGGCCGTCCCCCGCGAAAGGCGACGGCCGAGCCCAACCCTACCGGCCCAGATATACGGAGGTCAGTGCTCAGGTGACTCAACCGCCGCCGAAGTGACCAGTTCTGTCAGTACTCCGTGGCAATCCTTGGGGTGCAGGAACGTGATCCGGGACCCCATGGACCCGGTCCGGGGCTCGTCGTAGAGCACCCGGACGCCCTTGCCGCGGATGTCGGCGGCGTCACCGTCGACGTCCGCGGTGCCGAAGGCGATGTGGTGCACGCCCTCGCCGTTCTTGGCCAGCCACTTGCCCACGGCGGAGTCCTCGCGGGTGGGTTCCAGCAGCTGGAGGTAGGAGGCGCCGCCGTCGGACGTCTCGTTGATCTTGAGCATGGCCTCGCGGACGCCCTGCTCCTCATTGATCTCGGAGTGGAAGACTTCGAAGCCGTACGTCGCACGGTAGAACTCGACAGTGGCGTCGAGGTCGAAACAGGCGATCCCGATGTGGTCGATTCGCGTCAGCATGGAGTCAGTGCAGCGCTCCCGGCGTGGTTACGCAACGTGCGCGCGATCACACTGCGGGCCGGATGACGGGTGGCCTACCGCTCAGTACATTCTCAGTAAACCCTCGTTCACTCCTCGGCTGTGCAGCCGGTAAGGGGATCGCACCTCATGTCTGGAACGAACAGCAGTACCTCGGTGATCGTCGCGGGCGCCCGAACGCCCATGGGACGGTTGCTGGGCTCGCTGAAGTCCTTCTCCGGGGCCGACCTCGGTGGCTTCGCGATCAAGGCCGCCCTCGACCGTGCGGGCATCGGCGGCGACCAGGTGCAGTACGTGATCATGGGCCAGGTGCTCCAGGCCGGGGCAGGGCAGATCCCGGCACGCCAGGCCGCCGTCAAGGCGGGCATCCCCATGAGCGTCCCGGCTCTCACCATCAACAAGGTGTGCCTCTCCGGCCTCGACGCCATCGCCCTCGCGGACCAGCTGATCCGCGCCGGCGAGTTCGACATCGTGGTCGCCGGCGGCCAGGAGTCCATGACGAACGCCCCGCACCTGCTCCCGAAGTCCCGCGAGGGCTACAAGTACGGCGCCATCGAGATGCTCGACGCCATGGCCCACGACGGTCTGACGGACGCCTTCGAGAACATCGCCATGGGCGAGTCGACGGAGAAGCACAACACCCGCCTCGGGATCCAGCGTCCGGCGCAGGACGAGATCGCCGCCCTCTCGCACCAGCGCGCGGCCACCGCCCAGAAGAACGGTATCTTCGAGGCGGAGATCACACCGATCGAGATCCCGCAGCGCAAGGGCGAGCCCGTCGTCTTCAGCAAGGACGAGGGCATCCGCGCCGAGACGACCGCCGAGTCGCTCGGCAAGCTGCGCCCCGCCTTCGCCAAGGACGGCACCATCACCGCCGGCAGCGCCTCCCAGATCTCGGACGGCGCGGCCGCCGTGGTCGTGATGAGCAAGGCCAAGGCGCTGGAGCTCGGTCTGGACTGGATCGCGGAGATCGGCGCCCACGGCAACGTGGCGGGCCCGGACAACTCCCTCCAGTCGCAGCCCTCGAACGCGATCCTGCACGCCCTGAAGAAGGAGGGCCTGGAGGTCGAGGACCTCGACCTGATCGAGATCAACGAGGCCTTCGCGGCCGTCGCGGTCCAGTCAATGAAGGACCTCGGGGTGTCCACGGAAAAGGTGAACGTCAACGGTGGCGCCATCGCCCTCGGTCACCCGATCGGCATGTCCGGCGCCCGTCTCGTGCTGCACCTGGCCCTCGAACTGAAGCGGCGCGGCGGCGGTGTGGGCGCGGCCGCCCTGTGCGGCGGCGGCGGTCAGGGCGACGCGCTGATCGTGCGGGTGGCCAAGGCCTGACCCGCGTTCGTACGACCGACCCCTCGTGAACGGAGCTGTGATGCAGGACGTCTCCTCGCTGGTGACCCAGGCCAGGGAAGGACGGCCGCGGGCGGTGGCCCGGCTGATCTCCCTCGTGGAGGGAGCGGCACCGCAGCTCCGTGAGGTCATGGCCGCGCTGGCCCCGCTGACCGGCAACGCGTACGTGGTGGGTCTCACCGGCTCGCCCGGCGTCGGCAAGTCGACGTCGACGTCGGCGCTGGTGACGGCCTACCGCCGGCAGGGCAAGCGGGTCGGCGTCCTGGCCGTCGACCCGTCCTCGCCGTTCTCCGGCGGCGCGCTGCTCGGCGACCGCGTCCGGATGTCCGACCACGCCTCGGACCCGGGCGTCTACATCCGCTCGATGGCGACGCGCGGCCACCTGGGCGGACTGGCCTGGTCGGCCCCCCAGGCCATCCGTGTCCTGGACGCGGCGGGCTGCGACGTGATCCTGGTGGAGACGGTGGGCGTCGGCCAGTCGGAGGTGGAGATCGCCTCCCAGGCCGACACCTCCGTCGTCCTCCTCGCCCCCGGCATGGGCGACGGCATCCAGGCCGCCAAGGCGGGAATCCTGGAGATCGGCGACGTGTACGTCGTCAACAAGGCCGACCGCGACGGCGCCGACGCCACCGCCCGCGAGCTCAACCACATGCTCAGCCTCGGCGAGTCCCGCGGCCCGGGGGACTGGCGCCCGCCGATCGTCAAGACCGTGGCCGCGCGTGCGGAGGGCATCGACGAGGTCGTCGAGGCCCTGGAGAAGCACCGGGCGTGGATGGAGGAGCGCGGCGTCCTGGCCGAGCGCCGGCTCGCCCGGGCGTCCCAGGAGGTCGAGACGATCGCCGTCACCGCGCTGCGCCGGCGGATCGGCGACCTTCACGGCGACCGCCGTCTCAGCGCCCTCGCCGAGCGCATCGTCGCGGGCGAACTGGACCCCTACGAAGCCGCCGACACCCTGATCCAGGGCCTGACGGAGAGCTGAACCGGCCCGGCGCGAGGCCGGGCACCCTCTCCGAGCCGAGCCGAGCCGAGCCGAGCCGAGCCGAGCCGACCCGCACCCTCCCGTGCCGGGTCGGCTCGACGCCCCCCCGGCACGATGCGGCGCGCACCCGCACGACACGCCCCTTGCGGGAGCGGCACGGCACGGTGCGCCGGGACTCTCGCGGGAGCCGCGCCGGAGGCGACGCCACGCCGCACCGCCCACCGGGGCGGAGCACTCGTGATCCGTTCCGGGGTGCGACGACACGGGCGGGTGCGCTCGCGGAGCGAGCGCCGGACAGGCGCCGGCTTCGCGCCGGTGCCCCGTGGGGCGCTTCGGGGTACGGCGGCACGCACGTGCGCGGCGCCACGCACGGGTGTGCCGGCATACGCGGGTGCGCCGCCGGGACGAGCGCCGGAGGCGGTGCCCGTCGTCGTGGCGCTGGGCGTGGGCCCGCTGGTGGGCCGGCTGTCTCCGGGGCTGTGCTTCGCGGTCTCGGGGGCGGCGGCGATGGCGGCGGCCCCGGTCTGCGCGCGGAGCGCACGGACCCCGCGTCCGGACGCGGACGCGGGGCACTGTGCGGGCGGGGCCGCGCGCCCCGCAGAGGCGGACGGCGCGCGACTGCCCGCCTGAGTCCTAAGGCTTGCCGCGCTGTCCCAGCAGGTGTTCGGCGATCGGGCGCAGCGACTTGTGCAGGTCCTCGAGCGCCTCGGGCGACAGCAGGTCGATGAAGTGCCGCCGCACGGACGCCACATGATGAGGCGAGACCTTCTGCATCGTCTCCATGCCGTGCTGGGTGAGGACCGCGTACAGCCCTCGCCGGTCGGACTCGCAGTTCTCCCGGCGCACCAGATCCGCGTTCTCCATGCGCGTGATCTGGTGCGAGAGCCGGCTCTTGGACTGGAGGGTGGCGGACGCCAGATCGCTCATCCGCATGCGCACGCCCTCCGACTCGGAGAGGTTCACCAGGATCTCGTAGTCGTTCATGGTCAGCCCGAACGGCTGCAGGTCCCTCTCAAGCTGGTACGTCAACAGCCTGTTGACCTCCAGGTGGGTGCGCCAGGCGCACTGCTCCGCATCGGTCAGCCAGCGCGTGGCCGTCTCGGTCTCCATAAATGAAGTCTACCTAAAATGTTGAAATGCGAACTAGTGAGGGGTTGTGTGACGGTGCGCACGTGTTCGACGTGCGTTCGATGTCACACTCCGCAGACTACCGCTCACAGCCCGAAGCGACGCTGGAGGTCCCCCAGCTGTCCGGGAAGGCGCGGTGCGCCGGCTTGCCCCCCGCGCTGACCGGGCACCCCTCCCGCTCCGGGCACCCCGGCCTGCTGCGGGACCGCCCCCGTGGCCTGCTCGGCCATCAGGATCTCGGTGGACTGGAGCAGCACCGTGCCCGCCCCCACGAACTCGAACTGGTGCTCCTCGCCGGAGGCCCCTCCGAGGCCCGTCATCGCACGTAGACCGCCCATCACGCCCGTCATGTACGCATGGTCGTAGTGATGGCAGGGGGAGGGGCAGTCCGCCCATCCGACAAGGGCCTGCGGGTCCACCCGGATCGGGGGTTCCATGAACACCACCGGACCGTTGGACGCGGCCACGAACTTGCCGGTTCCGATCAGTGTCAGAAAGCCCGGCACAATCGACTGCTTGAGCGCGAGACTTGGCTGAAAAGCGAGCAAGTTGCCGGAGCGAATGGTCAGGTTGCCGTCGTCGAGGTCGTACGAATTCACGTCGAAGGCCCGGTCGGCGAGCAGCATCTTGCCCGAGCCCTGCGCCACGACCCAGTCGCTCGCGTGCAGAGGCGAATGGAACGACGTACGGACAAGACGGTCAAGTCGGCCGTGCCCGATGCCGTTGAACTCCATCGATCCGTAGTAGGCGATCATCTTGCCCTTCTGCAGGAACCACTGGCTCCCCTTGAGCTCCACGCAGAAGGTGTAGTTGTTGACGTTGTCGTCGACCGGCAGCGACATCGGATCGTGGATCACCGGACCGCCGGGGGTTCCGTACCCGCTCACAGCTTCTCCTCCGAGGCCTGGACGTACACCGAACCGCTGCCGCTCAGCTCCAGCTGGAACGCCTCGCCCGAACCGCGTCCCACCATGTCGCGCCAGCCCAGCGCCGTGGACAGCTTGTTGCGCACGTCGCCGTGGTGCGCCACGTACGCCTGCGGGTCGACGTGCACCGCGCGCTGCGGGGTGATCGGGATCTCGAAGACGCCGCCGTGCGCCATGACGGCCACCGCCCCGTGGCCCTTGAGCGTTGTCGTGAAGAGTCCCTGACCCGTCACCTGGCCCCGCACCATGCCCATGACGCCGCCCTGCGATCCCAGGAACATCGTCCCCTGCTGGAGCGTCCCGTCGAAGGCCAGCAGCCGGTCCGCCTCGACGTACAGCGTGTCCCCCGTGAGGCCGATCACCTGGACGTGGTGGCCGCCGTGCCCGAAGAGGACCGTGCCCGAACCCTCCACGGTCATGAGGGGAGTCGCCTCGTTGGCCAGGCGGCGGCCGATCATCGACATCACCCCGCCCTGCCCGCCCTGGATGTTGGGGGTGAACGACACCTCGCCCTTGTAGGCGAGCATCGCGCCGCGCTGACTGAACAGCCGCTGCCCCGGCACCACGGTCGCCTCGACGACCTTCGAGTTCACCTCGCGGAACGCCATCTCACACATCCCCCGCGATCGTGTTGCGCTCACTGGGCTGGACGTAGACCAGCCCGTCGCCCTCGAAGCGCATCTGGAACGCCTCGCCGCCGCCCTCGCCGATCAGTGTGCGGAACGTCACACCGGACTGCAGCGACTGCCGCACGTTGCCCTGGTGCGCGATGTACGCGCCCGGATCGACCGTCAGCGGGTACTGGGAACTGACGCGCAGCACCACCGCCGGCCCGTCCGACGTGATCGCCGCCTGGCCGTGGCCCTCGACGGTCGTCGTGAACAGACCGTTGCCCTGCGAGGCGCCGCGCAGCCCCGTGAACGTGGTGCCCGTGCGCAGACCCGTGTCCGTGGCGAGCAGATTGCTCGACTCCACGTACAGCTTGTCCCCCTGAAGGGACACCAGGTTTATCTCCGAGGCCCGGTCGGCGAACCAGCAGGTGCCGTGCCCCTTCACCTCCATCACCGTCATCTGCTCGCCGGTGAGGCGCCGGGTCACCATCCCCCGGATCCCCTCACCGCCCCCGCTGAGCTTCTTGAAGGCCATCTGACCGTCGTACGCGACCATGGAGCCGTTCTTCGCTTTCACGGCGTCCCCGGTCATGTCGACGGCGAGCACCTTGCTGCCCTGAAGTCGAAACATCGCCACGGTGTGAAGGTAGCCGCAGCGCGGGACGGCGGACAGAGTCCACGGGTGGATCCTGTCCCTGATCCGCCCCCTAGGGGGCGTGTCGTCCGGTGCCGTCCGGTATCACCCGGTGTCGTCGGGGCCCCCGGGCCCGGGATCCCGCCCGCCGGATGCCACAATGTCCGGGACGCTTGTGCTTGCGTTCACAAGGGCAGCGTTCCCCCGACAGCGAATCCCACCGAAGGTGACCCGTGGACATAAAGACCGCCACCGCACTCCGCCGGCTCCGTCTGGTCTCGGCCCCCGAGGCCGTTTCCTTCCTGCTGCTGCTCGTCTGCTCGGTGCTGAAGCGGACCACGGACTTCAACGCCGTGCCCGTCATGGGCGCGGTCCACGGTGCCCTCTTCGTCCTGTACGTGATCTTCTGGGCGGACGCCTGGAACCGTGCCCGGTGGAGCGCCGGCACCGGCGTCCTCTACTTCGTTCTGTCGGTGCTGCCCACCGGCGGCTTCTTCGCCGAGCGCAAGCTCAAGCGCGAGGCCGAGGACGCGGTCGTCGCCTCCCGCGCCTTCGCGGAAGGGGCCGTGAAGGCATGATCGTCGCCTTCTCCGTGACACCGCTCGGCGTCGGCGAGGACGTGGGGGAGTACGTCGCCGACGCCGTCCGCGTGGTCCGCGAGTCGGGGCTGCCCAACCGCACCGACGCGATGTTCACCTCGATCGAAGGCGAGTGGGACGAGGTGATGGCCGTCGTCAAGCGTGCCGTCGCCGCCGTCGAGGCCCGCGCGCCCCGCGTCTCGGTCGTCCTCAAGGCGGACATCCGTCCCGGTGTGACGGACGGCCTCACCTCGAAGGTGGAGACGGTGGAGCGACACCTGTCGGAGTGACCCCGGGGCGCGGCCCCGTACCAGGAACCCCGGTCCCTCGGACCGGGGTTCTTTCGTGCCCGCACGGCGACCGCGACGGAGGTGACGGAACCTCAGGGACGAAAGACCACCCGCCCGCACGCCCCCGTACCCCTTCGGACCCGCCCCGTTCGACATGTCACGGAAACTCCACTTATGTGTGGGTACCAGCCATGACGATCATCGGACTCGTCGAACCACGGGAGGGCGATGTGCGGCCCGCGGGCTACGACTACGACACCTACAGCCGGCTCGCCGGACCCCTGACCCAGCCGTCCGGCACCGGCTACCGGGTGCAGTACACCAAGCTCCTGTCGCGCGAGCCGCGCCGAATAGGCGCCATCCTGCTGACGACCTTCGCCCCGGTGCTCACCGGCGCGCTCCTCGTCTACCTCGTGTGGCCCACCCACTGGGTGCAGCGCGAGGGCGGCGAGCCATGGCGGAACGCCCTCGACACCACGATGCTCGTCGTCATCGGCCTGATCGAACTCTTCATGGTCGTCAACGTCATGAGCATCGCCCACGCGACGCTGGTCGCCCGCGACCCCGTACCCGTCCTTCCCGCGCAGGGGACCCGGGTCGCCTTCCTCACCACCTACGTCCCGGGAAAGGAACCCCTCACCACGGTCCGCGCCACCCTCGAAGCCGCGGTCCGGCTCACCCACTCCGGCCCCCTCGACGTCTGGCTGCTCGACGAGGGCGACGACGAGCAGGCCAGAGCCCTGTGCGCCGAGCTCGGCGTCCGGCACTTCACCCGGTTCGGCGTGCCCGAGTGGAACCGCCCCGAGGGAAGCCACAAGGCCCGCACCAAACACGGCAACTACAACGCGTGGCTCGCCCTGTACGGGCACGCGTACGACTTCTTCGCCTCCGTCGACACCGACCATGTCCCGCTGCCCGGATTCCTCGAGCGCATGATGGGCTACTTCCGGGACCCCGACGTCGCGTTCGTCGTCGGCCCCCAGGTGTACGGGAACTACGAGAGCCCCGTCACCAAGGCCGCCGAGTCCCAGCAGTTCCTCTTCCACGCCCTCATCCAGCGCGCCGGCAACCGCTACGGCTCGCCCATGTTCGTCGGCACCAACAACGTCGTCCGGATCGCGGCCCTCAAGCAGATCGGCGGGCTGTACGACTCCATCACCGAGGACATGGCCACCGGGTTCGAACTGCACCGGCACCGCAACCCCCGGACGGGCCGGCACTGGCGGTCCGTCTACACGCCGGACGTGCTCGCCGTCGGCGAGGGGCCCTCCTCCTGGACCGACTTCTTCACCCAGCAGATGCGCTGGTCGCGCGGCACCTACGAGACCCTGATCAAGCAGTACGGGAAGGCGCTGGTCACCATGCCTCCCGGCCGGCTCCTGTCGTACACGCTGATGCTCCTCTACTACCCGATGACCGCCGTCAACTGGCTCCTGGGCATCGTCAGCTGCTTCCTGTTCCTGTGGTTCGGGGCATCCGGGACGCAGGTCTCCGCGTCCATGTGGCTGATGCTCTACAGCGACGCCGCCGCCCTCCAGATCTGTCTGTACCTGTGGAACCGGCGGCACAACGTCTCACCGCACGAACCCGAGGGATCCGGCGGCCTGGCCGGCATGGCGATGTCGGCGCTGTCGGCCCCCATCTATCTGAAGGCGCTGAGCGACGCGGTCGTCCGGCGCCCCAGCCGTTTCGTCGTCACCCCGAAGGGCCACGACGCGAGCCCCGACCGGCTGGGGACCTTCCGTGTCCATCTCGGCTGGGCCGCGCTGCTCGCCGTCTCGCTCGGCGCCTCGGCCGTCCTCGGCCACACCCACGCGGCCATGCGTGCCTGGGCGCTGCTGGCCATGGGGATCTCCCTCGCCCCGGTCGCGGTCTGGATCCGCACCCTCGCCGGGGAGCGCGGGACCCGGCTCGAGGCGCCCGCTTCCGTCCGCGTTCCCGACAGCCGGGAATCGCCGGCGGCCACCCCCGTCACGGTCACCGGCTCCACGACAGGAGGCACCTAGTCCATGGCCCGCCGGCCCTCGAAGAAGACGAAGACGACGAGTACGAAGAATACGAAGAAGGCGAGGAAGACGCTGCTCGGCATCACGGGCCTCGCCGTCCTCGCGGGGCTCAACGCCCCGGCCGCGCTCGGCTTCGCCGGTGAGACGTACCACGAGTACAAGATCTCCCGGCCCGCCTACACGGCGAAGTACGGCTCCTGGAGCAGCGTCGAGATCCCCGCGGAGTACCGCACCAACGCGATCCACGCGGCCCTGCTGCACACCGGGAAGGTGCTCATCGTCGCCGGCTCGGGCAACGAGCAGAAGAAGTTCGACCAGGGGTCCTTCGACACGGTCCTGTGGGATCCGAGGACGGACACCTTCAAGAAGATCCCCACGCCGGACGACTTCTTCTGCTCCGGACACGCCCAGCTCCCCGACGGCAGGATGCTCGTGGCCGGCGGCACCGCCCGCTACGAGAAGCTGGACGGCGAGGTCGTCCGGGCCGGCGGCGGCATGCGCGTGAAGAACGAGAACCCCGACAGAACCGTCGTCCTCAAGAAGGGCACCGTCTTCCGCTCGCCCGCCGGCGTCGACTACGTCAGCAGGGTCGACGTGACGGTCCCCAGGGCGAAGCGGAACCAGATCATCACCTACGACCGCAACGGCGCCATGCAGCCCTGGAGGACCGAGGTCACCGCCGGAGAGGCCCGTGTCTTCGTGGAGGCGGAGGAGAAGGGACCGGGGTCGGTCACCGACCGGCAGGCCCAGTACGAGATCGTCGGCCTGCGCGGCGAGGACGCCTACAACACGTACGGCCTCTCGGAGAAGATCACCCTGGAGAAGCAGGACTTCCAGGGCATCAGGGCCGCCTACGAGTTCGACCCCAGGGCCGAGCGGTACATCCCCGTCGACCCGATGGACAAGGCCCGCTGGTACCCGACCCTCGTGGGACTCGACGACGGACGCGTCCTCGCCGTCTCCGGGCTCGACGACGTCGGGGTCATCGACCCGGGCGACACCGAGATCTACGACCCGGTGACGAAGAGGTGGAGCCCCGGGCCCCACCGCTACTTCCCCACCTACCCGGCCCTCTTCCTCACCAAGGGCGGCAAACTCTTCTACCCGGCCTCCAACGCCGGGTACGGACCCGCCGGCCAGGGCCGCGATCCGGGCCTGTGGGACCCGCGGACCAACACCTTCCAGAAGGTCCCCGGCCTGCGGGACGCCGACCGGACGGAGACCTCCGCGTCGGTCCTGCTCCCGCCCGCTCAGGAGCAGAAGGTGATGATCCTCGGCGGCGGAGGCGTCGGCGAGTCCAGGAAGTCCACCGCCCGCACCGCCATCGTCGACCTCAAGAAGGACAGCCCGGCTTTCGAGGACGGCCCCGACCTTCCCCAGGGCACGCGCTATCTGAACAGCGTGATCATGCCGGACGACACCGTGTTCACCACGAACGGCTCCCGGGACTACCGCGGCCGCGGCGCCAGCAACATCCTCAAGGCGCAGTTCTACGATCCCCGGACCAACACCTTCCACGAGGCCGCGTCCCCCCGCGTGGGCCGCAACTACCACTCCGAGGCACTGCTCCTGCCCGACGGCCGTGTCGTCACCTTCGGTTCGGACCCGCTCTTCGACGATCAGCGGAACACCAAACTGGGCCACTTCGAACAGCGCATGGAGGTCTTCACCCCGCCCGCCCTGCACCGCAACCGCGCGAACCGACCGGTGCTGGGCGCCGGCCCGGAGGAGCTCGACGCGAACCACCGGGCGAGGTTCCTCACCGGCCACCCGGAACGGGTCGTCAAGGCCCGGCTGATGCGGCCGAGCGCCGTCACCCACACCACGGACGTCGAGCAGCGGTCGATCGAACTGGGGCTGACGAGGACGGCGGACTCGGTCACCGTGGACGTACCGAGGGACCCGGCGCTGGTACCGCCCGGCTGGTACATGCTGTTCGTGACCGACGCGCAGGGCACACCGTCCGAGGCGAAGTGGCTCCACGTCAGGTGACCCCGCGCGCGGAGCCGTGGGCGGCCGTCAGCCGGTGGGACCGCGCGTCAGCTCCAGGGCGTACTCCGGCCACCACCGGCCGGCCGCCGGACCGCCCCCGCACTCTCCGTCCGACTCGCCGGGCCGTTTGATCCACAGGTAGGCGTCGAGGGCGGGCTCACCGGTGGCCGTGGTCGGCGGGGTGCCCAGCGCCCGGCCCGGCGGGTTGCACCAGACCCCCTCCAGCGGGCCGTTGCCGTTGCGGCTGGTGTCGACGACGAAGTGCTTGCCGCCGAGTCTGCCGGAGAGGCGGACGCCGTACTCCTTGCTGACCGTGTCCGTCTGGAAGTTGGCGACGTTGAGCGAGAAGCCGTCGGCGTGCGCGATGCCCGCGCGTTCCAGGGGCCCGACCAGTTTCTCCGGGTCGGGGATCCAGGAGGGGTTTCCGGCGTCCAGGTACACCGTGGTGCCCGGCCGGCGCTTCAGCCGGACGATCGCCTCGCTCAGCAGCCGTTCGCGCTCGTCGTGGTACTCGCCCGGCGTACAGCCGTCCACGATGTGGGCGACCGCGTCCGGTTCCAGGATCACCAGGGCCCGGCCGTCGCCGAGGGCGTCGGCGAACCTGCCGATCCACCGCCGGTAGGCGTCCGCGTCCGCCGCCCCGCCCGCCGAGTGCTGGCCGCAGTCCCGGTGCGGGATGTCGTACGCCACGAAGAGCGCCGTCCGCCCCTCGCGGGCCGCGGACGCGGTCGCCGACCGGACCGCCGGACCGGGGTCGAGCTCGCCGGCCGGCCACAGGGCGACGGGCTCGTCCGCGATCCGCCTCAGCAGCGCGGCGTCCCCGGCACGGCCCTGCCGGCGCCACAGCTCGCTCTGCCGGGCCGCCGGGCCCCGAGGGTCGACCCAGAAGGGCGAGCGGGCGGCGGGGCCCGCCTGCTTCGAGGCGCCGCCTGCGACCGGGGTCCGGCCCGTCTCGGGCGAGGGCGCGCAGCCCGCCGCGAGCCCGAGCACCGCGAGCGCCGCGAGGGCGCGGATCAGCCGGGGCATGCTGCTCCCTTGTACGAGGGTGACAACCGGTCACCAATCGTGGCACAAGGGGGCATTGCGGCGGCATTTACGCGGGGGAGCGGCATGGCGCGGTGGGGCACCCCGCGGTCAGCCGCCGCCCGACGCCAGCGCGATCCCGAGTGGCGTCCGCTCGTACAGCACCTGATGCCCGTACCGGCGCGAGACGAGCAGGCCCGCGTCGCGCAGGGCGGTGAGATGCGCGGAGACCGACGACGGGGCGAGGCGCAGCCGGTGCGCGAGCGCGGTCGTGCCGGCCGGTTCGTCGAGCGCGGTGAGCACGGCGGCCCGGCCGCGCCCGAGGAGCCGTACGAGCACGTCGGGGGTGCGGTCCGTCGGCTCGGCCCACAGGCCGCCGATGCCGCGCGCCGGATAGACGAGCGTCGGCTGCCAGGGCGGTTCGAAGCCGCTGATCACGTCCGGCCACGAGAACACGCTCGGCATGAGGACCAGGCCCTGCCCGGCCAGGTGCCGTTCGTGCCGGCCCGCGACCTCGACGGTCAGGGTGTGGGAGCGCCAGCCGAACCGCCGGTCGATCTCCGGGAGGAGTCCGCCGAGGCCGACCTCGGCGAGCCGCCGCGAGTGGAAGGCGACGTCGGCCTCCAGCAGGGCGCGCAGCCGTGGCCAGTCCGGTTCGACGAGGGTGTGCCAGGCCTGTTCCAGCAAGCCGGTCAGTTCGCGCACCATGCGGGCCGGGTCGGCCAGCAGAGCCCGGCCGCGCGCCGAGGCCAGGGCGCCGGGGGTGTCGGCGAGCGAACGCGCGCTCTCCTCGCGGGCCACCTCCGGGTCGGCCGCGCGGATGGCGGCGATCTCCTCCTCGAAGCTCGCCGCGGGGCCCAGCGGTGGCGGGCCGAGCCAGTCGGGGGAGTAGCCGCGCTGCGGCATCAGCAGCCACAGCGGGGTGAGGTCGAGTCCGGCGGCCGCCGCGCGCATACGGCGCAGCCAGTGTGCGTGATAGCCGTGCCGCGCGGGCCGGTTGAGCGTGCGTACCGCCTCCTGCGTCTCCCACAGCGGCGACACCGCGAACCGGCAGTTGAGGAGGTCGTCCTCCCCGAAGTGCAGCAGCGACGGCATGAATGACCTCAGAAGATTCGGCTGACGCCGAAACTTTACGTGGCCGGAGCGGGGCCGGGCACGCTGTCGCCCATGCCGGAAGCAGAGACGAAGGGCGCGCCGACAGTGCCCGCACCAGCGCCCGCCACGGAGAACACCGCTGGGCCCGCCACGGAGAACATCGCTGGGCCCGCCAAGGAGAACATCGCTGGGCCCGCCAAGGAGAACGCGTCCGTCGCCGAGAGCGCGTCGGAAGCCTTCCCCGCGCGGACCGGGTACGGTCCCGTGTTCGCCGTGCCCGAGTTCCGTGCCGTCTTCGCCGCGCACGCGTTCTCGCTGCTCGGGCTCGTCGTCAGCGAGATCACGCTCTCCGTCCTCGTCTACGGTCTGACGGGCTCCCCGCTGCTGAGCGCCCTGACGTTCGCGCTCGGGTTTCTGCCCTACCTGATCGGCGGGACCCTGCTCGCGGGCGTCGCGGACCGCTTTCCGGCCCGCCGGGTCCTGGTGGTGTGCGATCTGGTGTGCGCGGGCTGTGTGGCCGTGATGGTGCTGCCCGGCGCGCCCGTCGCGGTGCTGCTCGTGATGCGGGCGGCGCTCGCCCTGGTCGCGCCGGTCTTCCAGGGGACGCGGACGGCGACCCTCGCGGACGTCCTCGGCGACGGGGAACTGTTCGTACTGGGCCGGTCCCTGCTGCGGATCCTGTCGCAGAGCGCGCTGCTCGCCGGTTTCGGGGCGGGCGGCCTGCTGCTCACCGTCGTCTCCCCGCGCCACGCGCTCCTCGTCACGGTCTGCACCTTCCTCGCCTCCGCGGCGCTGCTGCGCTTCGGCACCCGGCGGCGGCCCGCGCGGGCGCACCGGGGGCAGGCGCTCGTGCGCGACTCCCTGCGCGGTGCCCGCCGGGTGCTGGCCGACCGGCGGATCCTCGTGCTGCTCCTGCTGTTCTGGGTCCCGCCGATGTTCGTCGTCGCGCCGGAGGCGCTGGCGGCGCCGTACGCCGAGGGGCTCGGGGCCGGTACGGCCGGGCTCGGCCTGCTGATGTGCGCGCTGCCCGTCGGCACGATCGCGGGGGAGCTGTTCGCGGGTTCGCGGCTGCGGCCGGTGACCCGGGGCCGGCTCACGCTCCCGCTGGTCTGCGTCACCTTGCTGCCCTACGCCGCGTACGCGCTGCGGCCCGGACTCGGCTGGACGCTGGTCCTGCTGGTGCTCGCGGGCGCCGGATCGGCGTACACCCTCGGCCTGGACCAGTGGTTCGTGCGGGCGGTGCCGGACGAACTGCTCGGGCGGGCCATGACGCTGAACACGGCCGGGCTGATGACCGTTCAGGGCGTGGGGATGGCCCTGTCGGGCGCGGTGGCGGAGCTCGCCGGGGTGAGGGCGACGGTCGTGGGCGCGGGTGTCCTCGGGACCATGGTCTGTGTGGCCCTGGCGGTGGCGGCCCGGCGTGCCGGACACGGCACGGAACCGGGCGGGAGAACGGACAGGACGTCGGACAGGACGTCGGACAGGACGACGGACAGGACGACGGACAGGACGTCGGGGAGCGGTGAACGGTGAACGGTGAACGGAACGGGGATACGGGCGCGGCGGGCGGAACGGGGAGCGGAGGGAGCCGGTAGTCGTATGGAACCGTCGGCCGAACCGGCCCGGCACCCACCTCCCGGACCCTGTCATTTCGGGGTCCCGGGACCGCCCCGGAGCCCGTTTCCGCGGGGGCGGATACCGAAAAGCGAGACGGGGCTGACCACGATGTGACCGGCCGGTAAGGTCGTTGGCGTGCCGAAGCCGCTCAGTCTTGCCTTCGATCCCATCGCCCGTGCCGACGAACACTGGCGCGAGCGCTGGGGCGCCGTGCCGTCCATGTCCGCGATCACCTCGATCATGCGCGCGCACCAGATCCTGCTCGCCGAGGTGGACGCGGTCGTCAAGCCGTACGGACTGACCTTCGCGCGCTACGAGGCGCTGGTCCTCCTCACGTTCTCCAAGGCGGGCGAGCTGCCGATGTCCAAGATCGGCGAGCGGCTCATGGTGCACCCGACGTCCGTCACGAACACGGTGGACCGGCTGGTGCGGTCCGGGCTCGTCGACAAGCGGCCGAACCCGAACGACGGCCGGGGCACCCTCGCCTCCATCACGGACAAGGGCCGTGAGGTCTGCGACGCGGCCACCCGCGATCTGATGGGGATGGACTTCGGTCTCGGGGTGTACGACGCCGAGGAGTGCGCGGAGATCTTCGCCATGCTGCGGCCCCTGCGGGTCGCCGCGCACGACTTCGACGAGGCGTAGCCGCGGGAGAGCCGGGCGCCGGACGGGCGACGGGCGGGTGCCCGGGAGCCCGGGCGGCGTGGCGTGGGGGCGCGTGAAGATCGGCCGAAAAGGGTGGCTACCCTCGTGCCATGAAGAAGAGCGTGTTGACCCGCTACCGCGTCATGGCCTACGTCACCGGCGTCCTGCTGGTTCTGCTGTGCCTCGGCATGATCGCCAAGTACGGCATGGGCATGGACGGAGCCGCGGACTTCACCCGTGTCGTCGCCATCGCGCACGGCTGGCTGTACGTCGTCTACCTGATTTTCGCCTTCGACCTGGGTTCGAAGGCGAAGTGGCCGGTCGGCAAGCAGCTCTGGGTGCTGCTGGCGGGCACGATTCCGACGGCCGCCTTCTTCGTGGAGCGCAGCATCAGCCGCGAGCTGGAATCCAAGGTCGCGGAGGGTGTTCCCGCGGTCGCCAAGGCCTGACCCACGACTGACCCACGACTGACCCACGACCGCCGTGCGGTATCGCACGGCGGTTTGCCATCGACATTTACTAGGACGTCCTAGTAAATTCGAGGTATGGACGCTCACGCCATCGAGGAAGGCCGCCGACGCTGGCAGGCCCGTTACGACGCTTCGCGCAAGCGCGAGGCCGACTTCACCACGCTCTCGGGTGATTCCGTGGAGCCGGTGTACGGTCCCCGGCCCGGGGACAACTACGAGGGCTTCGAGCAGATCGGCTGGCCCGGGGAGTACCCCTTCACGCGCGGGCTGTACGCGACCGGCTACCGGGGGCGTACGTGGACCATCCGGCAGTTCGCCGGGTTCGGCAACGCCGAGCAGACCAACGAGCGCTACAAGAAGATCCTCGCCAACGGCGGCGGCGGCCTGTCCGTGGCCTTCGACATGCCCACGCTGATGGGCCGCGACTCGGACGACCCCCGTGCGCTCGGCGAGGTCGGTCACTGCGGTGTGGCGATCGACTCGGCGGCCGACATGGAGGTCCTCTTCCAGGACATCCCGCTCGGTGACGTCACGACGTCGATGACGATCAGCGGGCCCGCGGTGCCGGTCTTCTGCATGTACCTGGTCGCCGCCGAGCGCCAGGGCATCGACCCCGCCGTGCTGAACGGCACGCTCCAGACCGACATCTTCAAGGAGTACATCGCGCAGAAGGAGTGGCTCTTCCAGCCCGAGCCGCACCTGCGCCTCATCGGCGACCTGATGGAGCACTGCGCCGAGAAGATCCCCGCGTACAAGCCGCTGTCCGTCTCCGGGTACCACATCCGGGAGGCCGGCTCCACGGCCGCGCAGGAGCTCGCCTACACGCTGGCGGACGGCTTCGGCTACGTGGAACTGGGCCTGTCCCGCGGGCTCGACGTGAACGTGTTCGCCCCCGGCCTCTCGTTCTTCTTCGACGCGCACGTCGACTTCTTCGAGGAGATCGCCAAGTTCCGCGCGGCCCGCCGGATCTGGGCCCGCTGGATGCGGGACGTGTACGGCGCCACCTCCGAGAAGGCGCAGTGGCTGCGCTTCCACACGCAGACCGCTGGCGTCTCGCTGACGGCCCAGCAGCCGTACAACAACGTCGTGCGCACGGCCGTGGAGGCGCTCGCGGCGGTCCTCGGCGGCACGAACTCGCTGCACACCAACGCGCTGGACGAGACGCTCGCCCTGCCCTCCGAGCAGGCCGCGGAGATCGCCCTGCGCACGCAGCAGGTGCTCATGGAGGAGACCGGCGTCGCCAACGTCGCCGACCCGCTGGGCGGTTCCTGGTACGTCGAGCAGCTCACCGACCGGATCGAGGCCGACGCGGAGAAGATCTTCGAGCAGATCAAGGAGCGCGGACTGCGGGCGCACCCGAACGGGAAGCACCCCATCGGTCCCATCACCTCCGGCATCCTGCGCGGGATCGAGGACGGCTGGTTCACCGGCGAGATCGCCGAGTCGGCGTTCCAGTACCAGCGCTCGGTCGAGAAGGGCGACAAGCGGGTCGTCGGCGTCAACGTCCACCACGGGTCCGTGACCGGCGACCTGGAGATCCTCCGGGTCAGCCACGAGGTGGAGCGCGAGCAGGTGCGGGTGCTGGCCTCGCGCAAGGGAGACCGCGACGAGGCGGCCGTGCGCGGTGCGCTGGACGCCATGCTCGCCGCCGCGCGCGACGGTTCCAACATGATCGCCCCCATGCTGGAGGCGGTCCGTGCCGAGGCGACGCTGGGCGAGATCTGCGGTGTCCTGCGCGACGAGTGGGGCGTGTACACGGAGCCGGCGGGCTTCTGAACGGCCCCGGGCAGCCCGGCGCCCCTGCCTGCCCGGCATCCGGGCCGGGCCCGGGGCTCCGGGCTCTCGCTCCGCCACCGAGGCCTGCCCGGCGCCAGGTGCCCTTTTCTCGCCCCCTCCGCCCCTACCCGTCCCGTACCCGGGGGCTCCGCCCCCGGACCCCCGCTCCTCAATCGCCGGAGGGGCTGGATTTCCCTGGCCGGGGCTGAAACTTGCCGCGGCCGGGCTGAAATGTGGCGCGGCCACCACGATGCACCCGCAGTCGGCATCCGGTGCGAGGGGACGTGCCGGTACATCGATGCCCGTCGCCACCGACGGTCACGCCTCGGCCGACAGCGACGGGCTGATGCACCGGCGCGGCCCCGACCCACGACATTCCCGGCCGCCCTGTCAGACTCCGGCCGGGCCCTCCGTCGAGGGAGGCGCCGGTTCGTCGGCTGCCGATCCGGTCAGGCCGAAGAGCAGGACCCGGGTGAACGAGCGCACCCATTCCTCGTCCGCGGGTTCCGCGCTGACCAGGGTGCGATGGACGACCGCCCCGGCGACCACGTCGAAGATCAGGGCGGCGGTACGGTCGGCGGCGGCCGGGTCCGACTCCGGGGGGAGTTCGCCGCGCTCCTGGGCGCGGGCGCGGCCCTCCATGACCAGGCGCTTCTGCCGGTCGACGATGGACGTGCGGATGCGCTCGCGCAGCGGCTCGTCACGGGTGGACTCCGCGACCACGGCCATCAGCGCCGTCTTCGCCTCCGGGCGGTCCAGGATCGCCGCGAACTGGAGCACCACGCCCTCGATGTCGGCGGCCAGACTGCCCCGGTCGGGGAGCTCCAGCTCGTCGAAGAGCTCGGCCACCGCGTCGACGACCAGTTCGTTCTTGCCCGCCCAGCGGCGGTAGAGGGTCGTCTTGGCGACTCCGGCGAGGGTCGCCACGTACCCCAACGTCAGTTTGGACCAGCCGAGTTCGACCAGCGCCGTGCGAGTCGCCTCCAGGATCGCGGCGTCGGCGGCGGCGCTGCGGGGGCGGCCCGTCCGGGCGGCCTGGGAGCGACATTGCATGTCAGTGACCATATCCGGCCGCATCACCGTCGATATCCGGCGGTTGTGTGAAGCCGTGAGGGAGATCACCGGAAGACGGTACGCGGGCAGGTCCCCGTGCAGTTACGCTACGACTCGTAGCGAAAGCTCGACCGCGGCGACAACCGCACAGGCGCCAGGTGGGGACCCGGCGCCGAACAGGCCTGACACAGCCTGGCTTTCACGACGCTTTTCACACGTGCGCGAGGAAGGGGGAGGATGTACTCATGCAGCCACGGAACATGTCCATGAGCGGAGTCGTCGACCTCGCCGCGGTGAAGGCGGCCCAGGAGGCCAAGTCGAAGGCGGAGCAGGCGCGAGCCGAATCCGCCAGGCAGGGCGGAGGCGGGGCCGTGACTCCCGCGAGCCTCGTCATCGACGTCGACGAGGCCGGATTCGAGCAGGATGTCCTGCAGCGCTCCACCGAGGTGCCCGTCGTCATCGACTTCTGGGCCGAGTGGTGCGAGCCCTGCAAGCAGCTGAGCCCGCTCCTGGAGCGGCTGGCCGTCGAGTACAACGGGCGCTTCGTGCTCGCCAAGATCGACGTCGACGCCAATCAGATGCTGATGCAGCAGTTCGGGGTCCAGGGGATCCCGGCCGTATTCGCGGTGGTGGCCGGACAGGCCCTGCCGCTCTTCCAGGGAGCCGCCGCCGAGGCGCAGATCCGCGGGACCCTCGACCAGCTCGTCCAGGTGGCCGAGCAGCGCTTCGGCCTGACCGGCCTGACGGTCGACGCCGACGCCGGGCCGGGCGAGTCCCCCGCGGCACGGGAGGTGCCGGCCGGACCGTACGACGCTCTGCTGGAGGCCGCCGTGCAGGCGCTGGACGCGGGCGACTTCGGCGGTGCCGTCCAGGCGTACAAGAACGTGCTGGGCGACGACCCGGGCAACACGGAGGCCAAACTGGGCCTGGCCCAGGCCGAGTTGCTCCAGCGGGTGCAGAGTCTCGACCCGCAGCGGGTGCGCCGGGAGGCCGCCGAGAAGCCCGGTGACGTGGCGGCGCAGATCGCGGGGGCCGATCTGGACCTCGTCGGCGGCCATGTGGAGGACGCCTTCGGGCGTCTCATCGACACCGTGCGGCGCACGGCGGGCGACGACCGGGACGCCGTACGCGTGCGGCTGTTGGAGCTCTTCGAGGTCGTCGGTGCCGACGACCCCCGCGTGGTCGCGGCGCGCAGGGCCCTTGCCCGGGCGCTGTTCTGACCAGTCCGTAAACGCCAGGGCCTGTGATGCCCGGGTGAAAGATTGGCCGACAGGGACGCATGTGGCCGCGCTTTACCAAAACTTGGTAAACGCGGCCGCTGTTACTCGTAGTAAGTCGAGAGCGTTGAACTGTCTGATTCCGTCCGGAATTTGACCGCTGTGTCACCCCTGGCGGTGCCACCCTGCGTCGCCACCCGATACCGACGGGTCGTTCTTCGGTTATCGCGCCGTTACTAGCGAGTAACGAACCCCCTTGTGCACGCGGCGAGAATGCACCACGATCGGCGACGCTCGGTCCATTCCCGCACCCCGACAGCCAATCGGGTCGGCGGACTTTCTGGGTCCCCACCGAGTAGAGCCGACAGCAGTGCGATCGGTTCTTGGGCAGGGGGGTCTTCGCCGTCCGGCGGAGCCTGTCCAGCAGGTTGTGCGTGATGTGTTCAGGCGCGACCAGTGGTTGTCGCTCGGGGGTGATCGCCGGTGATTCGGGTGCATTTCGCACCTCCGGGTACGGGCGCTCTCCTTCCCGAGGACGTAGCACTTCTCCCATCCCTGCCCGACTGAGCCGCCGCAACGTGGCAGTCAGGGCCAGGAGATGTACGTCCGAGAAGGAGGAAAAAATATGTCTCAGGTGCGTGGCGGGACCAGATGGAAGCGGTTCGCCGTCGTCATGGTGCCCAGCGTGGCAGCCACGGCAGCGATAGGTGTCGCCCTCGCGCAGGGTGCTCTCGCCGCATCGTTCAGTGTCTCCGGTCAGTCCTTCAAGGTGACCGCGGACAAGCTTGAGGGAACGGGCTTCTCGCAGTACGGAGCCCTGGACCAGGGCACGGGCCTCGACGGCAAGGCTGCGCTGCACCCCGTCGCGGTGTCGGCGTTCAAGAGCGCCGACATCACGAGCATGTGTCAGTCCGTCGTCACCCCGAACATTCCGGTGCTCGGTTCTGTCAGCCTCGTGCTGAAGGCCGGTGGCGGCAGCACGCCGGTTCACGCCGACAACCTCTACATCGATGTCGAGGACCTCGGCGCCGACGCGACGTTCACGAACATCGACATCGGTGTTGCCGCCAAGGACGCCAGCAAGGGTCCGGGCATGAAGGGCGGCGGCGAGCAGGCCAACCCCTACGGGTTCGCCCAGCAGGCCGAGAAGGCCGTGCTGACCGATGTGAAGCAGACGGCGTGGGCGACCACCGCCGGCACGTTCAAGCTCAGCGGTCTGAAGATGTCGGTCAAGGCCGGCACCCACGAGTGCTACTGAGCACCCCAGGGGTGGGCGAGGAGGCTCAGGCCGCTTCGCCCACTCCGCCCGCTCCGCCCGTCGTACGCGGAGCACTCAACGCGTACTTCTCATAGCAATGCCGTTCCAGGGAGCTGTTTCCATGAGCGCCGAGACCCCTGCCGCGCCCGGCCAGAACGATGAGCACTACCTTCAGGTGTTCCGGCGGAACTTCCGTACCTGGAGGGGCGATCGCCCGTTCTGGGCGGGTCTGTACATCGTGTTCGGCGGTTTCCCCATCGCCTACTTCCCGTACGCGCACCTTCACCTCGGCCATCTGACGCTGGCGATGTCCACCACCGCCGGTGCCGGGTCCCTGATCATCGGCGTACTCCTCGTCGTGCTCGGGATCAGCCTCTGGTTCCAGAAGCACGTACGGACGTTCGCGGGTGTCGCCGCGATCCTTCTCGCCCTGGTGTCCATTCCGGTGGCCAACCTGGGCGGCTTCCTGATCGGCTTCCTGTTCTCCCTGCTCGGCGGTGCCATGGCGGTCTCCTGGGTTCCCGGAGAGCCCGAGGAGGGCTACGCCGCGTCGGGTTCCCTCGCCAAGCAGGACACGCCGGACGGTTCGGCGGCCGAGCCCATCGGGTACGAGGCGGCCGACGGTGCGGGCGACCCGAACGATCTGTCAGGAACGAGCCCGAGCAACGGGGCGAACGGGAGGCGCAGTGCCGGCTGACGAGGTGACCCACGGGATTGATGTGGAGGAGTCCCGTGTGAGAACCGGGCCGCGCCACGCGGCCCCGAGGAAGCCGCTGTTCACCAGGTTCCAGATGCCCGCCGGCAAGGTGATAGCCATAGCGGCGATGCCGACGGCGGTGCTCATGGGCATGGGGTTCACCCCGACGCTCGCCCAGGCCGACGACCACTCCACCTCCAAGAGCCTCACGGCCGAGGAGTACCAGGCGTGCGTCGAGGCCGTTGCCGGTGAGGAGGCGTCGGACACGGCGTCGCCCTCCGCCTCGGCGAGCACGAGCGCGAGCCCGTCCTCGGACCAGGCCACGCCGAGCCCCTCCGCGTCGTCGGGCTCGACGGACAAGGACACGTCCTCTTCGTCGGATTCAGGTTCCGACGACAAGGCCGAGCCCACCGCGTCCCCGTCGGCCTCCGCGAGCACGCAGGAGAAGGCGGCGGACAGCGCTGCCTCCACGCCGGCCCCTTCGGCGACCGAGAGCAGCAAGAACCCGCTCGACCCGCTGGGCGTCGGCGACGCCATCAAGGACATCCTCACGCCCGACGAGACGGCGAGCTCCACTCCGGCGCCGTCCGCCTCGGCGAGCGCGACCGCCGGCTCGGACACGTCGGACGACAAGGGTGCCGCGGAGACCGTCAAGGACACGACCGACAAGGTCACCGAGACGGTCGAGGACACCACCGACAAGGTCACCGACGCGGCGTCGAAGGCCGCGTCGGACACCACCGAGACGGTCGAGGACAAGGCCGCCGAGGCCACCGCGACGCCCAGCCCCTCCGCGAGCGCCACCACGGACGCCGCGGACTGCCCTGTCGCCACCGACGACGAGGGCGGCGTGGACAACCAGGTCGCCCTGCCGACCGATCCCTGGTACCTCAACGCCAGTTCGCTGCTGCTCAAGGGCGCCGACTACCAGGGCATAGTCAAGGTGAGGACCGCCGACGGCACCGTCAAGAAGGTGCTGAAGTACGTCATATCCGACGGTACCGACATCGGCGATCTCCACCAGACCGTGAACGACAAGCAGTCCGGCAAGACCTACCACGTGCAGGCCGCCTCGGGTTCGACGTCCACCATCCGTGACGGCAAGACGATCATGTACACGGAGAGCATCTCCGGGAACCTGCTCGGGCTCATCCCCGTCACGTTCGACCCGGACAACCCTCCGCCGCTGAACATCCCGCTGATCTACTTCACCAAGGTGAAGGTCGTTCAGGCCGGCCAGTTCGGCGGCACCCTGCACGTCCCCGGACTCCACCAGTACACGACCGGCTGAGTCGTCCAGAGCCCGTCCGGGAGCCGCACAAACGCTGAGGGCGCCCCCTGTTCACAGGGGGCGCCCTCAGCGGCGTACGGCGGGCGGGGATCAGGCGCGGTCGGCCTCGCCCAGGTGGTGCACCCGGACCATGTTGGTGGTGCCGGCGACGCCGGGGGGCGAACCGGCGGTGATCACGACGACGTCGCCCTCGTTGAACCGCTTGAGCTTCTGCAGCTCGCGGTCGACCAGTTCGACCATCTCGTCGGTGCTCTTCACGAACGGCACGACGTGGGACTCGACGCCCCAGCTCAGCGTCAGCTGGTTGCGGGTGCCCTCGTCCGTGGTGAAGGCCAGGATCGGCTGGGCGGCGCGGTAGCGGGAGAGCCGGCGGGCGGTGTCACCGGACTTGGTGAAGGCCACCAGGCCCTTGCCGCCGAGGAAGTCGGCGATCTCGCAGGCGGCGCGGGCGACCGAACCACCCTGCGTGCGCGGCTTCTTGCCCGGGACCAGCGGCTGCAGGCCCTTGGAGAGGAGCTCCTCCTCGGCCGCGACGACGATCTTCGACATCGTCTTCACTGTCTCGACCGGGTACGCGCCCACGCTGGACTCGGCCGACAGCATGACCGCGTCGGCGCCGTCCAGGATCGCGTTGGCCACGTCGGAGGCCTCGGCGCGCGTCGGACGGGAGTTGGTGATCATCGACTCCATCATCTGGGTCGCCACGATCACCGGCTTGGCGTTGCGGCGGCACAGCTCCACGAGTCGCTTCTGCACCATCGGGACCCGCTCCAGCGGGTACTCGACGGCCAGGTCGCCACGGGCCACCATGACGGCGTCGAACGCCGCGACGACGCCCTCCATGTTGTCGACCGCCTGCGGCTTCTCCACCTTGGCGATGACGGGGACGCGGCGGCCCTCCTCGTCCATCACCTTGTGGACGTCGTTCACGTCGTCGGCGTCGCGCACGAAGGACAGGGCGACCATGTCGCAGCCCATCCGCAGGGCGAAGCGCAGGTCCTCGACGTCCTTCTCCGACAGCGCGGGCACGTTCACGGCCGCGCCGGGCAGGTTGATGCCCTTGTGGTCGGAGATCACGCCGCCCTCGATGACGACCGTCTTGACCCGGGGGCCGTCGATCTCGACGACGCGCAGCTCCACGTTGCCGTCGTTGATGAGGATCTGGTCGCCGTGGGAGACGTCGCCGGGCAGGCCCTTGTAGGTGGTGCCGCAGATGTGCTTGTCACCCGGCACGTCCTCGGCCGTGATGACGAACTCGTCGCCACGCTCCAGCTCGACGGGGCCTTCGGCGAAGGTCTCCAGGCGGATCTTCGGACCCTGCAGGTCGGCGAGCACGCCGATGGCGACACCGGTCTCGGCCGAGGCGGCCCGGACACGGTCGTACCGGCCCTGGTGCTCGGCGTGGGATCCGTGGCTGAAGTTGAAACGGGCCACATTCATACCGGCCTGGATCAGCTCGACCAGCTTCTCGTGGGAGTCGACCGCGGGGCCGAGAGTACAGACGATTTTCGAACGGCGCATGGGGCGATCCTATCGGTTTGTTTCGCAACGGAATATTCCGTCTGGCGGAAGATACAAATGGGCGGGCGGGTGCTCAGGCGTGGCTTTCCGGCCCGCTCAGGCATTGCCCTTTCCGACCAGCGCGTACGTCTGTGTGGCGATTTCCAGTTCCTCGTCCGTCGGCACGACGGCGACCGCGACGCGCGCGTACGGCGGTGAGATGAGCCGGGGCTCCTCACCGCGCACGGCGTTCAGTTCGCCGTCGACCGCGAGCCCCAGTTCCTCCAGTCCTCTGATCGCGGCCTCGCGCACCGGGGCGGCGTTCTCACCCACTCCGGCGGTGAAGGCGACGGCGTCCACCCGGCCGAGGACCGCGTAGTAGGCGCCGATGTACTTCTTCAGCCGGTGGATGTAGATGTCGAAGGCGAGCCGGGCCTGTTCGTCCCCCTCGTCGACACGGCGGCGGATCTCCCGCATGTCGTTGTCGCCGCACAGACCGATCAGACCGCTCTTCTTGTTGAGAAGAGTGTCGATCTCGTCCGTGGACATGCCGCCAACGCGCTCCAAATGGAAGATGACGGCCGGGTCCACGTCGCCGGACCGCGTTCCCATCACCAGCCCCTCCAGAGGAGTGAGCCCCATCGAGGTGTCCACGCACCGCCCGCCCCTGACCGCGGACGCCGAGGCCCCGTTGCCCAGGTGCAGCACGATGACGTTGACCTCCTCGGGCGCCTTGCCGAGCAGTTCGGCGGTCGTCCGGGAGACGTAGGCGTGCGAGGTGCCGTGGAAGCCGTACCGGCGGATGCGGTGCTCGTCGGCGGTCGCCACGTCGATCGCGTAGCGCGCGGCCGCCTCCGGCATCGTCGTGTGGAACGCGGTGTCGAAGATGGCGACCTGGGGGAGGTCCGGGCGCAGCGCCATCGCGGTGCGGATGCCGGTGAGGTTCGCCGGGTTGTGCAGCGGAGCGACCGGGATCAGCCGCTCGATCTCGGCGAGCACCGTGTCGTCGATGACCGTCGGTTCGGTGAAGGTCTGCCCGCCGTGCACCACCCGGTGGCCGATGGCGGCCAGTTCGGGGGAGTCCAGGCCGAGTCCGTCCACCGCCAGTTCCTCCGCCATCGCCTTCAGCGCGGCGTCGTGGTCGGCGAACGTGTCGGCCCTCTCGCGGGTCTCGCCCGTCGTTCGCGTGGTGTGCCGCAGCAGGGAGGTTCCCTCGCCGATGCGCTCCACCAGGCCGACGGCCAGACGGGTGCCGTCGCGCATGTCGAGCAACTGGTACTTCACCGACGACGAGCCGGAGTTGAGGACGAGGACCCGCACGGCCGGCGGGGCGGCGGGCTCCTTCGGCGCGGCGGCCGAGGGGGACGGGTGGGCGCTCACGGACGGGCAGCCTTCTGGTCGGGGGTCTGGGACTGGATCGCCGTGATGGCGACCGTGTTGACGATGTCCTGGACGAGCGCGCCGCGGGACAGGTCGTTGACGGGCTTGCGCAGACCCTGGAGCACCGGGCCGACGGCGATCGCGCCGGCCGAACGCTGCACGGCCTTGTAGGTGTTGTTGCCGGTGTTGAGGTCGGGGAAGATCAGCACGGACGCCTGTCCGGCGACCTTCGAGCCCGGCAGCTTGGTCGCCGCGACCGACGGCTCGACGGCGGCGTCGTACTGGATCGGCCCCTCGATCCGCAGGTCGCCCCGGCGCGCGCGCACTAGCTCGGTCGCCTCGCGCACCTTGTCGACGTCGGCGCCCGAACCCGAGGTGCCCGTGGAGTACGACAGCATCGCGATCCGCGGCTCGACACCGAACTGCCGCGCGGTGGCGGCCGAGGAGATGGCGATGTCGCAGAGCTGCTCGGCGTTCGGGTCGGGGTTCACCGCGCAGTCGCCGTAGACCAGGACCTTGTCGGCCAGGCACATGAAGAAGACGGACGAGACGATCCGTGACTCCGGCCTGGTCTTGATGATCTCGAACGCGGGCCGGATCGTCGCGGCCGTCGAGTGCACGGCCCCCGACACCATCCCGTCGGCGAGGCCCTCCTGCACCATGAGCGTGCCGAAGTAGTTCACATCGGCGACGACGTCGTAGGCCAGCTCGATCGTGACCCCCTTGTGGGCGCGCAGTTCGGCGTACTTCTCGGCGAAGGAGTCCCGCAGCGGTGACGTCTGCGGGTCGATGAGCTGGGTGCCGCTGATGTCGATGCCGAGGTCGGCGGCCTTCTTGCGGATCTGGTCGACCGGGCCCAGCAGGGTCAGATCGCACACACCCCGGCGCAGCAGCACCTCGGTGGCGTGCAGGACGCGCTCCTCGGTGCCCTCGGGCAGCACGACGCGACGCCGGTCCGAGCGGGCCTGCTCCAGGAGCTGGTGCTCGAACATCATCGGGGTGAGCCGGTCGCTGCTGGGCGCGGAGACCCGCTTCAGCAGGTCGGCGGTGTCCACATGCCGCTCGAACAGGCCGAGCGCGGTCTCCGCCTTGCGGGGCGTGGCCGCGTTCAGCTTGCCCTCCATGGCGAAGAGCGCCTCCGCGGTGGGGAAGGAGTTACCGGCCACCGAGACGACCGGGGTGCCGGGCGCGAGGCGGGCCGCGAGCGTGAGGATCTCGCTGCCGGGCCGCTCGTCCAGGGTGAGCAGGATGCCGGCTATGGGCGGGGTGCCGGCGCTGTGCGCGGCGAGCGAGCCGATCACCAGATCGGCCCGGTCCCCCGGCGTGACCACGAGGCATCCCGGGGTCAGCGCCTTCAGGAAGTTCGGCAGCATCGCTCCGCCGAAGATGAAGCCGAGCGCGTCACGGGCGAGCCCCGCGTCGTCGCCGAGGAGCACCGTGCCGCCGAGCGCGTGGGTGATCTGCGCGACCGTGGGGGCGGAGAGCGCGGGTTCGTCCGGAAGGACGTAACAGGGCACCGGGAGCCGGGAGTCGAGCCGTTCCACGATCGCCGTGCGGTCCTCGGGGGCCACCCGGTTCACCACCATGGCGAGGACGTCGCACCCGAGCCCGTCGTACGCGCGGTAGGCGTTGCGGGTCTCGGCGCGCACCGACTCGGCGCTCTGGCCCCGGC
Source organism: Streptomyces sp. NBC_00659 (assembly GCF_036226925.1). Taxonomy (NCBI): domain Bacteria; kingdom Bacillati; phylum Actinomycetota; class Actinomycetes; order Kitasatosporales; family Streptomycetaceae; genus Streptomyces; species Streptomyces sp. NBC_00659. Next base: position 6,475,272 of record NZ_CP109031.1, read on the forward strand.
CGCCGACGACCGGGATCACGGACGCGGCGAACTCGTTGGCCAGACGGGCGTTGAGCGCCAGCTCGTCGGGCACCTGGGTGCCGGCGAAGTCGGTGCCGAGGACGAGGACGACGTCGTAGTCGCGGGAGACCCGGTGGAACCGGTCGACGAGCGTGGACACCAGCTCGTCGGTGCCCTGCTCGGCCTGGAGCGCGGACGCCTCGTGGTAGTCCATGCCGTAGACCGTCGCCGGGTCCTGCGGCAGCCGGTAGCGGGCCCGCAGCAGCTCGAAGAGCCGGTCCGGACCGTCGTGCACGAGCGGACGGAACACCCCCACCCGGTCGACCTGGCGGGTCAGCAGTTCCATGACCCCCAGTTCGACGACCTGACGGCCGTCACCTCGGTCGATCCCGGTCACGTACACGCTGCGCGTCACGCGTGCTCTCCATCCGTTTCGTCGCCAGGCGGTGTCTGGGCTCGGAAAAAGGGCCCACCAACGTGAGCAGAACCCTCTTGACAATACCTCCGGCGCTGGCTAGGACGCCCGCCAGGAGAAACGTGCCGGTCAGCCGGGGGCGGCCTCCGGGCCGCGCGGGTGGCGGCGGACGGAATCGGCGGGTCACCCCGGGCCGTGAAACAATCGAAGCGGCTCACACGAACCGGCAGGGAGCAGGAGACACAGCACGATGCGCATCGGAGTTCTCACCGCAGGCGGCGACTGCCCTGGCCTGAACGCAGTGATCCGGTCGGTCGTGCACCGAGCGGTCACCAACTTCGGGGACGAGGTCATCGGCTTCGAGGACGGCTACGCCGGGCTCCTCGACGGCCATTACCGCACCCTCGATCTCAACGCGGTCAGCGGCATCCTCGCCCGCGGCGGCACCATCCTCGGCTCCTCCCGGCTCCAGCGCGACCGGCTCCGCGAGGCCTGCGACAACGCCCAGGACATGGCGCGCGAGTTCGGTATCGACGTGCTCATCCCGATCGGCGGCGAGGGCACGCTCACGGCGGCGCGGATGCTGTCGGACGCGGGTCTGCCGGTGGTCGGCGTGCCGAAGACCATCGACAACGACATCTCCGCGACGGACCGCACCTTCGGCTTCGACACCGCCGTCGGTGTCGCCACGGAGGCCATGGACCGTCTGAAGACGACGGCCGAGTCCCACCAGCGAGTGATGGTCGTCGAGGTCATGGGCCGGCACGCGGGCTGGATCGCCCTGGAGTCCGGCATGGCGGCCGGCGCCCACGGCATCTGTCTGCCCGAGCGTCCCTTCGACCCGTCCGACCTCGTCGCGATGGTCGAGGAGCGCTTCGCGCGCGGCAAGCGGTTCGCCGTCATCTGTGTCGCCGAGGGCGCCCACCCCGCCGAGGGCACCATGGACTACGGCCACGGCGCGATCGACAAGTTCGGCCACGAGCGCTTCCAGGGCATCGGCACGGCCCTCGCGTTCGAGCTGGAGCGCCGCCTCGGCAAGGAGGCCAAGCCGGTCATCCTCGGCCACATCCAGCGCGGCGGCACGCCGACCGCGTACGACCGCGTCCTCGCCACCCGCTTCGGCTGGCACGCCGTCGAGGCCGCGCACCGCGGCGACTTCGGCAGGATGACCGCGCTGCGCGGCACGGACATCGAGATGGTGCCGCTCGCGGACGCGACCACCGAACTGAAGACCGTGCCGAAGGACCGGATGGACGAGGCGGAGTCGGTCTTCTAGGCCCCGGGACCTGGACTCCGGCCCCCGGGACCTGGACTGTCAGGGTCTCGGGACCCGGACTTCCAGGCCCAGGGACCCGGAGACGGAAGGCCGGTCCGGCGCCCGGCCGGGTGTCGGACCACGGCCCCGTCGGCGGCTTCCGCCCGGGGCCGTGGTCCCCCCATGGGTCCGGAATGGTCCGGAATGTCAGTACGAGCTCGCGCGGACAGCTGTCCAGAAATGATCGACGATCCGGTCGAGGAAGTCCTGGCCGGACTCGCCGGAGCCGGTGGTGGCCGGACCGCCGCCCCAGTTCAGTGTGGCGGCCGTCCGCCCCTGGTAGCCGGTGTGCAGCTCCTGGAGCACGACCTCCAGGACGTCACGCTCCAGCGGCACCACCTTCGCGACCGGGCGCACAGAGGCCTGCCACCGCGTCGTCACGGCGCTGCGCAGCAGGTCGGCGAGGCGGCCGTCGCGGCCCGTCACCGTGATGAAGTCGGACAGCGACAGGTCGAGTGCCTTGGCCAGCGCGGTCGACTGCCGCTCGTTCCCGCGCCAGGTGCCGGACTCCTCCATCCGTTCGTAGGCGAGGAGTTCGATCCCGACGGCATGTGCCACGTCCTCCGGGGCGAGATCACGGGCGACGCGGTGTTCGCGCAACGTGCGTGGCGCGCCTATGAGTTCACTCGCGGAACACCACAACACGCCTGCGAGAGCGGTGAGTTCGGGACTGCTCGGCGCGGCGATGCCACGCTCCCAGGCGGTGACCAGATCGGGTGTGGCGTACGGCAGCCCGTACGAGGCTCTCAGGCCGTACGCGACGTGCTCGGGCCCCATTCCGAGCGCTGCCCGCAGTCTTCGGGCGGCCGGGGCGTTGAAGGGCGGGGTGGGCTGTTGGGCTTGCGGTTGGTGCACGCGCACAAGGTATGGGCCGGGGGCAGCGGTGACTACAGTCTGTTCGGCCACAATCACAGATTGTAGGAACATACGGTTTCGGCCGCAGCCCTGAATTCGCCGTGACGTCGGGGGCGTTCCGCCCCGACAGCCGGACGAGGGCGACCGGTCCCTCCGCCGAGGGGTCTTCGACCTGCCGGCGCCGGATCGGTCCGCGGGGAGCCGGTCCGGCGGGTCAGCCCTTGATCCAGCGGTACTGGAGCTCCGGCCGTCCGACCGTCCCGTACTGCGGGGCGCGTGCCGCCCGGCCCCCCTCCACCAGGTGTTCCAGATAGCGCCGGGCCGTGATCCGGGAGATGCCGACGGCCTCGGCGGCCTTGGCCGCCGTCAGTCCGTCCGCGTGGTCCCTGAGGGTGACACTCACGCGTTCCAGGGTCGGCGCGCTCAGGCCCTTGGGCAGCGCGGCCGGGCCGGGAGCCCGCAGGGCGGCCAGCGCGCGGTCCACCTCGGCCTGGCCGCTCGCCTCGCCGGCCGCCGCGCGGAACTCCGCGTACCGGATCAGCCGGTCGCGCAGGGTGGCGAAGGTGAACGGCTTCAGCACGTACTGGACGACGCCGAGCGACACCCCCTCCCGTACGACCGCCAGGTCCCGCGCGGAGGTCACCGCGATGACGTCCGCGCGATGGCCGGCGGCGCGCAGCGAGCGCGCGAGCTGGAGGCCGTGCGTGTCCGGCAGATGCAGGTCGAGCAGCAGCAGGTCCACGGGCGTACGGTCCAGCGCGCGGCGCGCCTGCGCACCTGTGTGGACCTTGCCCACCGCCGTGAAGCCGGGCACCCGGCCGACGTACATGACGTGCGCGTCGGCGGCCACCGGATCGTCCTCGACGACGAGCACGCGGATCGGATCGCTCATGCGCCACCTCCGGGCGGAACGGTCTCGGACGGCAGGAGCGGCGCCGGGTCGGCGGGTGTGGTGGGGAGCGGCAGGCGTACCTCGAACTCCGCTCCGCCGTCCGTTCCTTCGCGCACGTTCAGCGTGCCCGCGTGCCGGCTCACCGTCTGGCGGGCCAGGGCCAGGCCGAGACCACGGCCGCCGGGGCCCGCCGGTTTCGTGGACCAGCCGCGCCGGAAGACCTGCTCGGCGTGGGCGGGGTCCACCCCGGCGCCGGTGTCGGCGACCCGCAGCACCAGGGCCGACTCCTCGGTGAACGCCGTCACCGTGACGCAGGCGCCCGCCGTCCCCTGCGCCGCGTCCATCGCGTTGTCGATCAGGTTGCCGAGCACGGTGACCAGGTCGCGCGGAGTGAGCGAGGCCGGGAGAAGTCCGTCGTCGATGCCGCTGTCCTCGGAGACCACGAGCTCCACACCGCGCTCGTTCGCCTGCGCCGCCTTGCCCAGCAGCAGCGCGGCGAGGACCGGTTCGCTGACCGCGGAGATCACCTCGTCGGTGAGCGCCTGCGCCAGCTCCAGTTCGGCGGTGGCGAAGTCGACGGCCTCCTCGGCGCGGCCCAGTTCGATGAGGGAGACCACCGTGTGCAGACGGTTCGCCGCCTCGTGCGCCTGTGAGCGCAGCGCCTGGGTGAAGCCGCGCTCCGAGTCCAGTTCTCCCGTCAGTGACTGGAGTTCGGTCACGTCGCGCAGGGTGACCACCGTGCCGCGGCGTTCGCCGCCGGACACCGGGGAGGTGTTCACCACCAGCACCCGCGTGTCCGTCAGATGGACCTCGTCCACGCGGGGCTCCGCCGACAGCAGCGCGCCCGTCAGCGGCGCGGGCAGCCCGAGTTCGGCCACCGAACGGCCCACCACGTCGTTCGTGGTGCCGAGCAGCTCCCGTCCGCCGTCGTTCATCAGCGCCACCCGGAACTGTCCGTCCAGCATCAGCAGCCCCTCGCGTACGGCGTGCAGCGCGGCCTGGTGGTAGTCGTGCATCCGGCTCAGCTCGGCCGCGTTCATGCCGTGGGTGGAGCGCCGCAGCCGGGCGTTGATGACGTACGTGCCGACGGCGCCCAGCAGCAGCGCCCCGGTCGCGACCCAGATCAGGGCCGTCACCTGGTCCTGGACGCGTTCGGTGATCGCCTCGACCTTGATGCCCGAGCTGACCAGGCCGATGGTCCGCTCGCCCTCCTTGATCGGGGTGACGGCGCGTACGGAGGCGCCGAGGCTGCCCGTGAACGTCTCCGTGAAGGAGGTGCCCCTCAGCGCCGGGCCGATGTGTCCGAGGAAGTGCTTGCCTATCTGCTTCTCCTCGGGGTGCGTCCAGCGGATGCCGCGCGGATCCATGATGGTCACGAAGTCGACGCGGGTGTCCCGCTGCACGCGCAGGGAGTACGGCTGGAGCTCTGCGGTGGGGTTCGCCGTGCCGATGGCCGCGTGGACGGACGGGGAGTCCGCGACCGAGCGCGCGACCGCCATCGCCTGACGGCCCGCGGCCTCCTCGGCCTGGCTGCGGTCGCCGACGTAGGTGAACAGCGCGTACCCGGCGACGAGGACCGCGATGAGCACGGCCTGCATGCCGAAGAGCTGGCCGGCCAGGCTGCGCGGTCGCGGGACACGGGGAAGACGCATGCCGTTCAGTGTGCCTCGCCCGGCCGCGTGCGCCTCGGGCTGTACAGGCTCGGCGTACGGGCTCGGCCGGGCGGTTCCGGTGGGGTCTGTGAACTCAATGAACGGAAGGGTGACCACCCTCACACGCCGGGAGATAGTCCCCTCAGCCCGGGAGCGAAGCCTTCCGGATCCCCGGACGTGAGCCGCACGCCGGGTCCGCCGGTCGTGAGTCGCACGCCGGATGATGCCGATGACGTCGTCAAGGAGGGCAGCCGTGGCCAGCACGCCGCAAACGGCACCTGCCGCACCCGCCGCCAAGCGGGACCGCACGCACTATCTGTACATCGCCGTGATCGGCGCCGTGGCCCTCGGGATCGCGGTGGGCCTGATCGCCCCCGACTTCGCCGTCGAGCTCAAGCCCATCGGTACGGGCTTCGTGAACCTGATCAAGATGATGATCTCCCCGATCATCTTCTGCACGATCGTGCTGGGCATCGGCTCGGTCCGCAAGGCCGCCAAGGTCGGCGCCGTCGGCGGTATCGCGCTCGGCTACTTCCTGGTCATGTCGCTGGTCGCGCTGGCCATCGGTCTGGTCGTCGGCAACATCCTGGAGCCGGGCAGCAGCCTGGCGATGACCGACGCGGTCAAGGAGGCCGGCCAGGGCCAGGTGTCGGCGGAGGCGCTGCCGCCGGTCGACTTCGTGCTCTCGATCATCCCGACCACGATGGTCTCGGCGTTCACCGAGGGCCAGGTCCTGCAGACCCTGCTCGTCGCGCTCCTGACCGGGTTCGCCCTCCAGGCCATGGGAGCGGCCGGGCAGCCGGTCCTGCGCGGGGTGGAGCACATCCAGCGGCTCGTGTTCCGGATCCTCGCCATGGTCATGTGGGCCGCCCCGCTGGGTGCCTTCGGCGCGATCGCCGCCGTCACCGGTTCCGCGGGCCTGGACGCGCTCAAGAGTCTCGCCGTGCTGATGCTCGGCTTCTACGTCACCTGTTTCCTGTTCGTCTTCATCGTGCTCGGCACGCTGCTGCGGGTGGTGACGGGCCTGAACATCCTCACGCTCTTCAAGTACCTGGGCCGCGAGTTCCTGCTGATCCTGTCCACCTCCTCCTCCGAGTCCGCCCTGCCGCGGCTCATCGCGAAGATGGAGCACCTGGGCGTCGGCAAGCCGGTCGTCGGCATCACCGTCCCGACCGGCTACTCCTTCAACCTCGACGGCACGATGATCTACATGACCATGGCCTCGCTCTACATCGCCGACGCGATGGGCACGCCCATGTCGATCGGGGAGCAGATCCCGCTCCTGCTCTTCCTCCTGGTCGCGTCCAAGGGCGCGGCCGGCGTCAGCGGGGCGGGCCTCGCCACGCTGGCCGGCGGCCTCCAGTCGCACAAGCCCGCCCTGGTGGACGGCGTCGGCCTCATCGTCGGCATCGACCGTTTCATGAGCGAGGCACGCGCGCTGACGAACTTCGCCGGCAACGCCGTGGCCACGGTCCTGATCGGAACCTGGACGAAGGAGATCGACAAGGAGCGGGTGTCCCGAGTTCTCGCCGGACAGCTTCCCTTCGACGAGAAGACCCTGCTGGACGACGCCGACGCCTCCGCCGACGTCCACGCGGACGTGCCGGAGCAGGGCGGGGAGAAGGAGCCGGCCACGGCGTAGGGCGCGTCCGAGGAGCTCCCGGGGCCTGTCCGGCACTCCCCGTCCGACAGGCCCCGGGATGCCGGGCGGCAGGGCACCCCCCCCCACAGGCCCGGCCGCCCGGTGCACGGCTGGGAACGGCCGGGTCCCCGGAGGTCCCTGACCGCCTCCGGGGACTCAGACGCTCAGCTTCGCCACCAGTTCGGTGGCGCGTGAGGCGGGTACGCCCGCCGCGGTCAGCATGGTGACCGTGGCGGAGCCGCCCGCCTCCTCCGCTGCCAGGAGACCGTCGTTCACCGCCTCCATGAGGGCGAACAGGGTCTGCTCGTGCACGTACGCCAGCGCGTTCGGAGGCAGCGGCGAGTCGAACACGCCCTGCTCCAGGCCGCGCCGGAGAATCTCCGCGCAGGCCTCGCGGACCGGCGTCAGACGTTCACGGATCCCCTGCATGGTGACGCTGCGCTGGGCGAGGGCGACCAGCAGCCGGTAGCGGTCGGCGATCTCCCAGACGGCCAGGGTCGAGCGGGCCAGTGACTCGGCCGGGTCCGCGACCCCTTCGCGGCCCGCCGCGTGCGCCGCCGCGACCGCCGCCACGGCCTCGTCGGTCAGGGTGCCGACCAGCGCCTCGCGGCTGGGGAAATGCCCGTAGACCGTGCGCCGTACGACCCCCGCCGCCCGCGCGATCTGGTCCATGGACGCGTCGGGGTCACGCAGCAGTTCGGCGAGCGCGACGTCCAGGATGCGGCGGCGGTTCACATCGGCGCGGCTCGGGTTACCCGTGGTCATGGCTGCCATTCTGCCCGCCCGCCGCCGGGCGGCCGCCTGTCCTGTGAGCACAGGGTCTCGACCTCCTTCATTTGCACAGCGTTGTGCAATCTCGTATCTTGCACAGGGTTGTGCAATTGCACTCCACTGTGCAAGTTCTGGCGCGGACGATCTCCGTGCCCGTCGACGAAGGAAGGGCGACCGTAGCCATGCGTCTCGTCATGAACGAACCGGTCGAGGGGATGGACCGGCCCTACGCCAGGCGGTGGTGGGCGCTGCTGGTGCTCTGCCTGAGCCTGCTGATCATCGTGATGGCCAACACCGCCCTCACGGTCGCGGCACCCGACATGACCCGGGACCTCGGGCTGTCCAGCGCCGACCTGCAATGGGTCATCGACGGCTACACCGTCCCGTACGCCGCCCTGATGCTGCTGCTCGGCGCCATCGGGGACAAGTACAGCCGCCGTGGCGCGCTCATTCTCGGGCTCGTCGTCTTCGGCGGCGGCGCGATCGCCGGTTCGCTCGTCGACAGCTCCACCGGGGTCATCGCGGCCCGTGCCGTCATGGGCGTCGGCGCCGCGCTGATCATGCCCGCCACGCTCTCCCTGCTCGCCGCGACCTTCCCGCGCGCCGAGCGGGCCAAGGCGATCGTCCTGTGGACCGCCACCGCCGGACTCGCCATCGCCGCCGGTCCGCTGGTCGCCGGCGCCCTGCTGGAGCGCCACGGCTGGTCGTCCACGTTCCTGATCAACGTGCCGGTCGCCGCCCTCGCCATCGTCGGTGCCCTCGTCCTCGTACCGCCGTCCAAGGCCGCGCACCACAACCGCATCGACTACGTCGGCGGGCTGCTCTCGGTCGTCTGGATCGGCTCGCTCGTCTACATGATCATCGAGGGTCCGCACTTCGGGTGGGGAGTCAAGGCCGTGACCGCCGCCGTGGTCGCGGGGGCCGGACTGGTCCTCTTCGTGCTGTGGGAGCTGCGCCACCCGCGCCCGGTCGTCGACGTACGACGCTTCGCCAACCGTCGCTTCGCCGGCTCGAACCTCGCCGTCGCCCTCTTCTTCCTGGCCGTCTTCGGCGCCTTCTACTACCTCACCCAGCACCTCCAGTTCGTCCTCGGCTACGACGCCCTGGACACCGGGGTGCGGATGCTGCCGCTCGCCGGCGCCGTCTTCGTGGGCTCGGCGCTCACCGGATACCTCACTCCGCGCATCGGCATGAAGTTCACGGTCACCGCGGGCATGGTCGGCGGCACCGTGGCGCTGGCCCTGCTCACCCGGGTGGACGCCTCCTCGGCGTACGGCGACCTCGTGCTGCCCCTCGTCATGCTCGGCCTCGCCATCGGGCTGGCGCTCTCGCCCTGCACGGACGCCATCATGGGCGCGTTCCCGGAGGCCGAACTGGGCGTCGGCGGAGCGGTCAACGACACCTCGCTGGAGCTCGGCGGCTCGCTCGGTATCGCCATCCTCGGCTCGGTGCTGGCGAGTTCGTACTCCTCGCACCTCGCCGACGCGACCGCGGGCAGCGAGCTTCCGGCGGGCGCCCTGACCACGGCGCAGGACTCGGTGGGCGCGGGGTACGCCGTGGCCCAGGGCATCGGCGACAAGGCCCGCGCGCTCGGCGAGCAGGCCGCGCAGTCCGCGAACGCGGAGCAGGCGGCCCAGTTGAAGGCTCAGGCCGGGCAACTCGCCGACGGCGCCCGGCAGATGGCGGACGCCGTCAGCTCGTCCTTCTCGGACGCGGTGGCGCACACCAGCCTCGTCGGAGCGGTGATCCTGGGCGTGGGCACGGTGCTGGTGGCGGTACTGCTCCCGCGCAAGGCCCGCACGGAGGGTGAGACCGAGGCTCCGCCCGCAGCCACAGCCACAGCCGTAGCCGCGACCGAGGTCAAGCCCGCAGCGGAAGCCGAAGCCGAGCCCGAAGCTCAGCCCGAAGCCGAAGCCCAGCCTGAAGCCGAAGCCGAAGCCGAAGCCCAGCCTGAAGCCGAAGCCGAAGCCGAAGCCCAGCCTGAAGCCGAAGCCGAAGCCGAAGCCCAGCCTGAAGCCGAAGCCGAAGCCGAAGCCCAGCCTGAAGCCGAAGCCGAAGCCGAAGCCGAAGCCGAAGCCGAAGCCCAGCCTGAAGCCGAGGCCGGGAAAGAGGGCGACTCGGCGGGTGGCGGTGGGGCCGAGGGGGCGAGTGGTGCTCCGGACGGAACCGTGACCCCCCGGGCCGCCGTCTCGTAGAACATGCATGACCGTGCCGTGCCGGACCGACCGGCGCGGCACGGCACGTTTTCGCGGAGGACACCGAGCATGAAGATCGACTGGGACCGGCGTACCTGTGCGCGCAAGGGGCACATCACCTACGCGCCGGACGACCCGCGTCTGCGGGTGCGGCTGCACGCCGAGACCGCGCTCGGCGAGGTCTGGCGGTGTCTGCGCTGCGGCGACTTCGCGCTCGGCGCCCCGCACGGCGGCGGACCGGCCGCGGAGGCGCCCCTGGTCCCGCGCGGCAAGGTGCTCCGCGACCTGTTCGTCCTGCGCTTCCTGGCCATCGAGCGGGCCGTGCGCGGGGTGTTCATCGTGCTGGTCGCGGCCGCCGTGTGGAAGTTCAGCAACAGCCAGGACGCGGTGCGCCGGCTTTTCGACGAGTACCTCGACGTCCTCAGGCCGGTCTTCCGGCACTTCCACTACGACCTCGACCACTCGCCCGTCGTCGGCACCATCCAGAAGACCTTCGGCTACAAGCACTCCACGCTGCTGCTGGTCGCGGTCCTGCTGCTGGCGTACGCGCTGATCGAGCTCGTCGAGGCGTTCGGGCTCTGGTACGCCAAGCGCTGGGCGGAGTACCTCACGGTCGTCGCCACCGCCGCCTTCCTCCCGCTGGAGATCTACGAACTCACCGAGCACATCAGCTGGTTGAAGATCGCGACGCTGGTCATGAACATCCTCGCCGTCCTCTACATCGCCCTCACCAAACGGCTGTTCGGCCTGCGCGGCGGACACAAGGCGTTCGAGGCGGAGCGGCAGAGTGCGTCGCTGCTGGAGGTGGAGGAGTCCGCCGGGGTCATGGTCTGACCATGACCCCATGACCCCATGACCCCATGACCCCATGACCCCATGACCCCATGGTCCCGGGGCCCGGACCTCGGAATCATGGGTGTCCGTCCGCCCGTCCACCCGTCAGGGCTCATGGGCCGAGGCGGGCCAGGTCCTCCGTGCTCAGGACCAGGTCCGCGGCCCCCGCGGAGTCCCGGGCGGTCCGCGGGCGACTGGCGCCGGGGATCGGGATCACCGTGGGGGACCGTCGCGAGAGCCAGGCGAGACAGACCTGCTGAGGGCTCACGCCGTGCTCCCGGGCCACCGCGTGGAAGGCCCCGAACCGCGCCCCCGAACCGTCGGCGGTCCCGTCGCCGGACGGACCGGCGGGACCGGCGGGACCGTCCAGGGAACTGCGGGAGATGCCGCCCAGCGGGCTCCAGGGCAGGAAGGCGAGCCCCAGCTCGGCGCAGAGGCGCAGTTCGGGCTCGCTGTCGCGCACCGCGGGGGAGTACTGGTTCTGCACGCAGACCAGCCGGTCGCCGAGGATCGCGTGGGCCCGGCGGATCTGGCCCGCGGTGGTGTTGGAGATGCCGGCCAGCCGGATCGTGCCCGCGTCGAGCAGGTCGCGCAGGGCGCCCACCGAGTCCTCGAACGGGACGGCGGGGTCGGGCTTGTGGAGCTGGTAGAGGCCGATCGCCTCCAGGCCCAGCCTCTTCAGAGAGGCCTCGGCCGCCGCCTTGAGATGGCGCGGGGAGCCGTTCACCGTCCAGGAGCCGTCGGCAGGTCTGCCCCGTCCGCCCTTCGTGGCCACCAGGACGTCCGCCCGGTCGCCGCCGTACGTCGCCAGGGCTCGGGCCACGAGCCGTTCGTTGTGGCCGGGTTCGTCGCCGGGCAGGTGATACGAGTCCGCCGTGTCGAGGAGCGTGACGCCCGCGTCGAGGGCCGCGTGCACCGTTGCCAGGGCCCGCGCCTCGTCCGGCCGCCCCTCGATGGACAGCGGCATCGTGCCGAGCCCCACGGCGCTCACCCGGAGTCCGCCCAGGGTGCGGTAGCGCATGTCAGTCGTCCTTTCCGAGCGTCTCGGCCACCGCGCGCGGCAGCCAGGCCCGCGCGTCGCCGAAGGAAAAACCGAGCCGGGCGGCCCGCGTGTTGTCCATGCCGTAGGAACGGCGGAAGGAGAAGGGGGAGACCTCGCCCACCTCGACGGCCTCCAGCACCGTCCGGCCGTCCGGGAGGTGCGCGCCGATCGCCTCGCACAGCTCCCGCGTGGTCAGCGCTCCGTCGGAGGCGGCGTTGACCGGGCCGGTGAAGTCCTCGCCCACCGTCCAGAACAGGAAGTCGGCGATCTCCTCGACGTGGATGTAGGTCGCCGGACGGTTCACGGCGGGCACGACGATCGTCCCGCCGGTGCGGATACGGTCGGCGTAGTGCTCCAGCCGTCCGGTGAAGTCGTCGTCCCCGCCCAGCACATGGGCGACGCGCACGGCCACGTACGGGAAGGCCGGACCGGCCGCGAAAACCGCCTCGGCCTGCCGCTTGCCCTCGCCGTAGTGGGCGTCGAGGAACTCCCTGTCGTCCCAGGGAAGGGAGAGGTCGACGGCGACCTCACGCGGGTCCACGGCGTCCTCGGCGACCGGCTCCGCCGTGTCCTCGTACTCGTACACCTCGACGGTGGACGTCATCACGTACCGGTGTGTGCGCCCCGCGAAGACCCGGCGGGCGATCTCGGCCTGCCGCGGTGTGTAGCAGACCTGGTCGACGACGACGTCGAAGACCCGAGAGCCCAGCGACTCCTCCAGGGCCTTCTCGTCGTCGCGGTCGGCGACCAGATGCACCGTCCCGGCGGGCGGCGCGGACGACCCGCGGTTGATGACGGTGACCCGGTCTCCCGCCGCCGTCAGCCGGGCTATGAGACGTTTTCCGAAATACCGGTTTCCGCCGATGACGCAGATCTCCCGCACGTCGCCCTCCCCTGTTTCCGCGCACCCGTGCCCCATGCACCCGTGCGTCCCGCTCCATGCGCCTCGCACCGATCTCCGGGCGTCCACGGCGCTTCGGCCTGCGGTCATAATTCTCCCGTCGCAGGGGTCAGTTCCGAAGGGGGAGACATGGGAGATCCGGCTGTCGCACCGAAGGAAACACGGCATCCGCGCGTTGTCTCCGGCGAAACGGTGGTGGGCTTCGACGCGCTCGACCGGCAGATTCTGGAACTGCTCCAGAGCGAGGGCCGCATCAAGCTCAGCGAGCTGGGCCGCCGCGTCCGGCTGAGCCCGGCCGCGGTCGCGGAGCGGGTGCGCCGGCTGGAGGCGACCGGGGCGATCACCGGATACGGCGCCCAGGTGTCGGCGTCCCGCCTCGGCTACGGCATCCAGGCCTTCATCCGCGTCGATCCGCACGGCGGCTACACCCTCAGGCATCCCCGGACGCTGGAACTGCTGGCCCGGCCCGAGGTCACCGAGGCCCACCACGTCGTCGGCGAGGACTGCTGGATCCTCAAGGTCGCCGTCGAGGACACGATCCACCTGGAGGACGTCCTGGAACAGACCTCCGCGCTCGGGCGGACGACGACCTCGATCGTGCTGTCGTCCCCGGTGGACCGCAAACCCCTGCTCCCGCGTACCTCACGCTGACCCGCGCAGGGGCCGCCCCCGGGGACGCTTGCCTTGACGTCGGCGTCAAGGACTACCGTCGGGGTCATGCGAATCGGCGAGCTGGCCGCACGGGCCGGGACGACCACGCGGACCCTGCGCTACTACGAGTCGCGGGGGCTGCTGCCCGCGACTCGGGGCGAGAACGGGTACCGGACGTACGACGAGCACGATCTGCGGCTGCTCCGCCAGATCAGGACCCTTCAGGACTTCGGGTTCGACCTGGAGGAGACACGGCCGTTCGTGGAGTGTCTGCGGGCCGGGCACCCCGAGGGCGACTCGTGCCCGGCGTCGTTGGACGTCTACCGGCGCAAGCTCGGCGAGCTCGACGCGCTGATCGACGAGCTGAGGTCGGTGCGCGCGCAGGTCGGCGAGCAGCTCGCGCGGGCGGAGCGGGCCCGTGACGAATTGGCGGCCGACGCGGAGGTTCCGGGCGGTCCGGAACCCGTATGCGAACTGGGAGGGCGGACGCGATGATCAGGGCGGCAGGCGTGGCCGAGGTGACGGACGCGGACTTCGGGGCGGAGGTGATCGGCTCGGATCTGCCCGTGCTGGTGGAGTTCACGGCCGACTGGTGTCCGCCGTGCCGGCAGATGGGGCCGGTGCTCAGCGAGCTGGCCTTCGAGGAGGGCGACCGGTTCAAGGTGGTCCAGCTCGACGTCGACACCAATCCGGAGACGACGCTGGCGTACGGCGTGCTGTCGATGCCGACGTTCATGGTTTTCCGGGGCGGTGAGCCCGTGAAGTCGATGGTGGGGGCCCGGGCCAAGCGACGGCTTCTCCAGGAGCTGGCCGACGTGCTCTGATCCCACCAGGCACACAGCCCGGCGGACAACCCGGCACACAAAAAATCCCCTGGGCAATTGCGCCCGGGGGATTTCGCTGCGTATATTCAATGATTCGCGACTTCGAGGAATCAAGTCGTGAAGAAGTTCAGTAGGCGCAGTATATCCGGGCGGGAGCGGAATTGTCAAACAAGGGATCTCACACAGAATTCCCCGACGATGAACTGCGAAGTGAGCAGGAATTCATCGACGGGTTGTACGCGCGTGTCGACGCCCTGCGCGGTGTCACCGAGGCCTCCGTCGGGGACGCGCTCGCCCAGGGCAACACGCCCATGCAGGCCCGGCTCGAACGGGACGTCCTGGTCGCCGAACGCTCGGGACTGCTGGCCGCGCTGAACGCCGTGGACGGTTCGCTCTGCTTCGGCCGCATCGACCTGGCCCCGGTGGAGTCCCCCGGGGAAGGGGCGCCCCCCGCCGGCGTCACCCATCACATCGGCCGCATCGGCATCCGCGCCGACGACATCGAGCGCACGCCGATCCTCATCGACTGGCGGGCCCCGGTCGCCCGCCCCTTCTACCTGGCCACCGGGCACACCCCGATGGGCCTGCGCCGCCGCCGGCACATCGGCACCGCGGGCCGGCACGTCACCGACCTGCACGACGAGATCCTCGACCTCGGCGACCGGGAACGCACCGGCCACGAGGACCCGACCGGTGACGCCGTGCTGCTCGCCGCGCTCAACTCGGCCCGCACCGGCCGGATGAGCGACATCGTGCAGACCATCCAGGCCGAGCAGGACCGGATCATCCGCGCGCCGCACCGGGGCATCATGGTCGTCGAGGGCGGCCCCGGCACCGGCAAGACCGCCGTGGCCCTGCACCGCGCCGCGTATCTGCTGTACGAACACCGGGAACTGCTCGCCAAACGGGCCGTCCTGATCGTCGGCCCGAACCCGGCCTTCCTCGGCTACATCGGCGAGGTGCTGCCCTCGCTCGGCGAGACCGGAGTGCTGCTCTCGACCGTCGGCGAACTCTTCCCCGGCGTCCACGCGACCGCCGCGGACACACCGGAGGCGGCCGCCGTGAAGGGCCGCGCCGGGATGGCCGACGTCCTCGCCGGAGTCGTCCTCGACCGCCAGGCCCTGCCCGACCCCGTGATCGCCATCGAGCACGACCGGGACGTCCTCATGCTCGACGCGGGCCTCGTCCAGGTCGCCCGGGAACGCGCCCGCGCGGTCGGCCTGCCCCACAACGTGGCCCGCGAGCACTTCGAGGGCCACATCCTCAACACGCTCACCGACATGCTCGCCGAACGCATCGGCACGGACCCCTTCGACGGCTCCAACCTCCTCGACCCGAGCGACATCACCCAGATCCGCGACGAACTCGCCGAGAACCCGGAGGTCTGGTCGGCCGTCGATCAGCTGTGGCCGAGACTGACCCCGCAGCGCCTGGTGGCCGACTTCCTGGCCGACCCGTACGGCCATGTCCCGGACGAGGACGCGGCGGCGATCCACCGCCCGCTGACCCGCCCCGTCGACTGGACCGCCGGGGACGTCCCCCTCCTCGACGAGGCCGCCGAACTCCTCGGCGAGGACGACCGGGTCGCACGGGCGCTGGCCGACCAGGAACGCCGTACCCAGATCGCCTACGCGCAGGGCGTGCTGGACGTCTCCTACGCCTCGCGGACCTACGAGTTCGAGGACAAGGACGAGGAGGACTCCGAGATCCTGTCCGCGCACAACATCATCGACGCCGAGCGGATGGCGGAACGGCACGAGGAGGACGACCACCGCAGCGCCGCGGAGCGGGCAGCCGCCGACCGGACGTGGGCCTTCGGCCACATCATCGTGGACGAGGCGCAGGAACTGTCGCCGATGGCGTGGCGGCTGCTGATGCGCCGCAGCCCCACGCGGTCGATGACACTCGTCGGCGATCCCGCGCAGACCGCGGAGGCGGCGGGGGTCGGATCGTGGGACGAGATCCTCTCCCCGTACGTGGAGGACCGCTGGGAGCACACCCGGCTCGGCGTCAACTACCGCACCCCGTCCGAGATCATGGACGTCGCCGCCGGTGTGGTGCGGGCCGAACGCCCCGGTTTCGAGCCGCCGCGCTCCGTCCGGTCCACCGGGGTACGGCCCTGGGCGCGCGAGGCCGGGGACGACCTGCCCGGCGCGGTCGCCAAGGCCGTCGCCGAGCTGACCCCGGCCGAGGGCCGGCTCGCGGTGATCGCGCCGCGGGCCCTGCACGCCGCGCTCGCCGGCCGGCTGGACGGGGTGACGGCGGGCCAGGAGCCCGACCTCACCTGCACGGTCGTGCTTCTCGACCCCCGGCAGGCCAAGGGGCTGGAGTTCGACTCCGTCCTGGTGGTCGAACCCGCGTCGTACGGGACGAGCGACCTGTACGTGGCACTGACCCG
This sequence comes from Streptomyces sp. NBC_00659, assembly GCF_036226925.1. Taxonomy (NCBI): domain Bacteria; kingdom Bacillati; phylum Actinomycetota; class Actinomycetes; order Kitasatosporales; family Streptomycetaceae; genus Streptomyces; species Streptomyces sp. NBC_00659. The sequence goes on from NZ_CP109031.1 coordinate 6,491,659, forward strand.
GGCCACCCAGACGCTGGGCGTGCTGTACACCGGCGAACTGCCCGCGTCGCTGCGCGGCACCGGCCTGGAGTGACGCCCCCGCCCGGTCCCCGGCGGAGTGCCGCCGGGGACCGGGCGCGCGGGAGCGCCGCTATGCGGGCCGCAGCCACACCGTCGCGAGGGGCGGCAGCGTCAGCCGGATGCTGGCCGCGCGCCCGTGCCAGGGCGTGGATTCCGGTTTGACGGGGTCGGGGTTGGTGATGTCGCCGCCGCCGTAGCGGGCGGTGTCGGTGTTGAGGATCTCGTGCCAGGCCGGGATGTCCTCGGGGACGCCGAGGCGGTAGCCGTGGCGGACGGCGGGGGAGAAGTGGGAGACGGCGAGGAGCGGTGTGCCGTCGGCGGCGTGGCGCAGGAAGGCGAAGACGTTGTCGTCGGCGGAGTCACCGGTGATCCAGGCGAAGCCGGACGGGTCGGTGTCGCGTTCCCACAGCGCGGGTTCGCCGCGGTAGCGGGCGTTGAGGTCGCGGACGAGGTCCCGCACACCACGGTGGTCCGGTTCGGCGCCGTAGGCGGGGTCCAGCAGCCACCAGTCGGGGCCGTGGGCCTCGGACCACTCGGCGCCCTGGGCGAACTCCTGCCCCATGAAGAGGAGTTGCTTGCCGGGGTGGGCCCACATGAAGGCGAGGTAGGCGCGGAGGTTGGCGCGCTGCTGCCACCAGTCGCCGGGCATCTTGGAGACGAGCGAGCGTTTGCCGTGCACGACCTCGTCGTGGGAGATCGGCAGGACGTAGTTCTCGCTGTAGGCGTACACCATCGAGAAGGTCATCTCGTCGTGGTGGTACTTGCGGTGCACCGGGTCGTGGGACACGTAGTCCAGCGAGTCGTGCATCCACCCCATGTTCCACTTCAGCCCGAACCCCAGACCGCCGAAGCCTCCGGGACCGGTGTGGTGGGTGGCCCGGGTGACGCCGTCCCAGGCGGTGGACTCCTCGGCGACGGTGACCACGCCGGGGTTACGGCGGTAGACGGTGGCGTTCATCTCCTGGAGGAAGGCCACCGCGTCCAGGTTCTCGCGGCCGCCGTGCTCGTTGGGGACCCACTGGCCGGGTTCGCGGGAGTAGTCGAGGTAGAGCATGGAGGCCACGGCGTCGACGCGCAGGCCGTCGATGTGGAACTCCTCGCACCAGTAGGTGGCGTTGGCGACGAGGAAGTTGCGGACCTCACGGCGGCCGTAGTCGAACTCCAGGGTGCCCCAGTCGGGATGGTCCGCCCGGAGCGGGTCGGCGTGCTCGTAGAGCGGGCGGCCGTCGAACTCGGCGAGGGCCCATTCGTCGCGCGGGAAGTGGGCGGGGACCCAGTCCATGAGGACGCCGACACCGGCGCGGTGCAGGGCGTCGACGAGGTACTTGAAGTCGTCGGGGGTGCCCAGGCGCGCGGTGGGCGCGTAGAACCCGGTGACCTGGTAGCCCCAGGAACCGCCGAAGGGATGCTCGGCGACGGGCATCAGCTCGACATGCGTGAAGCCGAGGTCCGTGACGTAGGCGGGGAGCTGATCGGCGAGCTGACGATAGGTCAGACCCGGTCGCCAGGACGGCAGATGCACCTCGTACACCGAGAACGGCGCCTCGTGGACCGGCCGGTCGGCCCGCCTCGCCATCCACTCCGCGTCGTGCCACTCGTGGTGGGACGCGTGGACGACCGACGACGTGGCGGGCGGTGCCTCGGTGCGGCGGGCCATCGGGTCCGCGCGCAGGGTGCGCGAGCCGTCCGGGCGGGCGATGTCGAACTTGTACAGCTCGCCCTCGCCGATCGCCGGAACGAACAGCTCCCACACCCCGGACGAGCCCAGCGACCGCATCGGATGTCCCGTGCCGTCCCAGAAGTTGAAGCCGCCGGCCAGCCGCACACCACGCGCGTTCGGGGCCCACACCGTGAACCGCGTTCCGGCGACACCCTGATGATCCATCGGCTCGGCGCCGAGCGCCCGCCACAGCTCCTCGTGCCGGCCCTCACCGAGCAGATGCAGGTCCAGCTCGCCGAGCGCCGGCAGGAACCGGTACGCGTCCTCGGTCTCCAGCACCGTCCCCTCGTAGGCCACGAGCAGCCGGTACGCGTCCGGGACCGTGCGCAGCGGCAGCAGTCCCGAGAAGAAGCCGTCCCCGTCGTCGCGCAGTTCCGCGCGCAGTTCGTCCGTGACGACGGTGACCCCGAGCGCGTACGGGCGAAAGGCCCGGAACGCGACGCCGTCGGGCACCGGATGGGCACCCAGCACTCCGTGCGGGTCGTGGTGCGTGCCGTCGAGCAGCCGCTGACGGTCCGCCGGGCCGACTCCGGCTCCGGTTCCGGTGGGACGCGTCGCGCCGGCGGGGTCACCGCTCCCGGCCGGGACGGGACCGGCCGGGTCCTGGACCCCGACCGCCTTTTCGTCCGTCGCCCTCTCGTCGGCAACCCTCTCGTCGGCCGGCGTCTCGTCCGTCGTCCTCCCGGCCGTCGGCAGCTCGGCGGGCTTCTTGTCCTCGGGCGCCGGTTTCTTCGCGCTGGTCCTCTTCGCGCTGGTCTTCTTCGGAGTGTCGTCGGGCCGGGGGCGGGGCGTCACGGGCAGGGCCTCCTCGGGCGGGTGAGCTGGGGCGGGGCACAGGGGGTTCAGGGAGACGAGGCCAGCCGCCGTACCGCCGCCAGCGGAACCGGCAGCCAGTCCGGGCGGTGCCGGGCCTCGTACACGACCTCGTACACGGCCTTGTCCGTCTCGAAGGCACGCAGCAGTACGGGATCCGTGCGCGGGTCGAGGCCGCTGACCTCGGCGTATCCGGTGCAGTAGGCGGCCCGGCAGGTGTCGGCCCAGCCGGACTCCGGTGGTGTCCCTGAGGCACCGGGCGCCTGGGGCACGGAGTGGGCCGCGTAGTCGAAGGAGCGGAGCATGCCCGCGATGTCGCGTGCCGGGGGCTGGGGCATACGGCGCTCGGCGAGCGGTTTCGACGGTTCGCCCTCGAAGTCGATGAGCGACCACTCCCCGTCCGGGGAGCGCAGACACTGGCCGAGATGCAGATCGCCGTGGATGCGCTGGGCCGTCCACGTGTGACCCTCGGCGGACAGATCCGCCAGCGCCTCGAACGCGGTCCGCAGACCGGGTGCGTGGGGCCGTAACACGGGCACCGCCTGCGCGGCGGCGTCCAGCCGCTCGGCCATCGCGTCGACCAGCGGCCTCACCTGGGCGTGGCCCAGGGACACCACGGGCAGCGCGCGGGCCAGTGCCGTGTGCACCTCGGCGGTGGCGCGCCCCAGTGCCCGCGCCTCGGCGACGAAGTCCTCGCCCTTGGCGAGCTCGCGCAGCGCCAGCTCCCAGCCGTCCGAGGCGCCCTGCACGAACGGCTGGAGCACGCCCAGGACATACGACTGCCCGGACAGTTCGGCCCGCAGCCAGGCGGTGGGGGCCGGAACCCGGGCGCAGCCCTCGCGGGCCAGGGCCAGCGGCAGTTCGAGGTCGGGGTTGACCCCGGGAACGACCCGGCGCAGCAGCTTGAGGATGAACGTGTCCCCGTAGACCACGGACGAGTTGGACTGCTCGGCGGTCATCATCCGCGGTACGAGACCGGGCCGTATCTCCTGCCCGGTGTCCCGCTCGAAACGCAGTCCGCCGATGCGGGCCCGGGAGCGCAGGGCTTCCAGGAGCACATCGGCGGGCTGGGGGTCGTAGAGGGCCTCGTACACGGTGTGTCCGGAGAGCGGTCCCTCGCTCAGGTGTCCGATCAGCGCGGGCGCAAGCCGGGGCGGCAGCGCCTCGCGTACGCCTATCAGTAACTGGTAGCAGTCGCCGGGGACGGCCGGGGCACCCGGCACGGGCGGCTGGTGGGCGCGCACCAGCAGGTGGTGGAGGCCGAGCGGGCCGTTCGCCGGGAGCAACTCGGTGGCGGTGACCAGCGAGAGGCCGGTGACGGGCCGTCCCTTGCCGGCGAACCAGCGCTGCCGCGGCAGCCAGGTGCGCAGCAGCGGATCGAGGGACGCCAGAAGGCCGGGACCTGTGGGTGCGGTGCGTGTGACGGCTTCCGACATGGGTCGCGTCCTTTCCCCGGGGGCGGGGTGTTCCTGCATGCGTGCCCCGGGCGCAGCCGTGGAAACCGCCCCGCCCCGGGGCCTTTTCGGTCGAACGGGTCCAGGAGATTTCCCGCTGACACGGCACAAGGGTGTCCAATTCCGGTGTGTGACACCAGACCTGGACACCCCTGCGACGTTCACTCCCGCCCGCGCGTGCCGCGTGGGACCGGAGTGCGCGTCCGGGTCAGCCGGTGGTGTGGGCGAAGGCGAGGCTGATGCCGTGCGCGGTGTCCTTGGAGAGGGTGTGTCGCCCGCCTTCTTGGGCGTGAGCCAGAGCTCGTACTCCGCGGAGTCGCCTTGGTGCTGCTGGTCGGCCGACAGGCCGACGGCGGCGGTGACCAGCGGATCGACACCACCGGTGTTCTGCGCCGTGAACCCGCCGCCCATCTTGGCGCCGGTCCCGGTGAATGGGAGTCGGAGGCGGGGTCTGAACCGTCGCTGTCCGGAACCCGGTTGGGCTCCGGACAGCGTTCTGGACGGTTGCCGCGGCCCGCTAGGCGGCTTCCTTCCGGAGACGGAACCAGTAGAAGCCGTGACCGGCGAGGGTGAGCAGGTAGGGCAGTTCGCCGATGGCGGGGAACCGTACGCCGCCGATCAGCTCGACCGGGTGTCTGCCGTTGAACTCGCGCAGGTCGAGCTCGGTGGGCTGGGCGAAGCGCGAGAAGTTGTGCACACACAGCACCAGGTCGTCGTCCTCCTCGCCCTCGGCCGAGGGCGCTTCGCGCAGGAAGGCGAGGACGGCGGGGTTGGAGGAGGGGAGTTCGGTGTAGGAGCCGAGTCCGAAGGCCTTGTTCTGTTTGCGGATCTCGATCATGCGGCGGGTCCAGTGGAGCAGCGAGGAGGGCGACGACATGGACGCCTCGACGTTGGTGACCTGGTAGCCGTAGACGGGGTCCATGATCGTGGGGAGGAAGAGGCGGCCGGGGTCGCTGGAGGAGAAGCCGGCGTTGCGGTCGGGGGTCCACTGCATGGGGGTGCGCACCGCGTCGCGGTCGCCGAGCCAGATGTTGTCGCCCATGCCGATCTCGTCGCCGTAGTAGAGGATCGGGCTGCCGGGCAGGGACAGGAGCAGGGCGGTGAAGAGTTCGATCTGGTTGCGGTCGTTGTCCAGGAGGGGGGCGAGGCGGCGGCGGATGCCGATGTTGGCGCGCATACGCGGGTCTTTCGCGTATTCGGCGTACATGTAGTCGCGTTCCTCGTCGGTGACCATTTCGAGGGTGAGCTCGTCGTGGTTGCGCAGGAAGATGCCCCATTGGCAGTTGCCGGGGATGGCAGGGGTCTTGGCGAGGATTTCGGAGACGGGGTAGCGGGACTCGCGGCGGACGGCCATGAAGATGCGGGGCATGACGGGGAAGTGGAAGGCCATGTGGCACTCGTCGCCGCCGGAGGGGAAGTCGCCGAAGTAGTCGACGACGTCCTCGGGCCACTGGTTCGCCTCGGCCAGCAGCACCGTGTCCGGATAGTGCGTGTCGATCTCCTTGCGCACCCGCTTGAGGAACTCGTGGGTGGCAGGAAGGTTTTCGCAGTTCGTCCCCTCGACCTGGTACAGATACGGCACCGCGTCCAGCCGGAACCCGTCGATCCCCAGGTCCAGCCAGAACCGCAGCGCGGAGACGATCTCCTCCTGGACGGCCGGGTTCTCGTAGTTGAGGTCGGGCTGGTGGGAGAAGAAGCGGTGCCAGTAGTACTGCTTGCGGACCGGGTCGAAGGTCCAGTTGGAGGCCTCGGTGTCGACGAAGATGATCCGGGCGTCCTGGTACTGCTTGTCGTCGTCGGCCCAGACGTAGTAGTCGCCGTAGGGTCCGTCGGGGTGGGCGCGGGACTCCTGGAACCACGGGTGCTGGTCGCTGGTGTGGTTCATGACGAAGTCGATGATGACGCGCATGCCGCGCTGGTGGGCGGCGTCGACGAACTCGACGAAGTCGGCGAGGTCGCCGAACTCGGGCAGGACGGCGGTGTAGTCCGAGACGTCGTAGCCGCCGTCGCGCAGGGGGGACTTGAAGAACGGGGGCAGCCACAGGCAGTCGACCCCCAGCCATTGCAGGTAGTCGAGTTTGGCGGTCAGGCCCTTGAGGTCGCCGACGCCGTCGCCGTTGCTGTCCTGGAAGGAGCGGACCAGGACCTCGTAGAAGACGGCGCGTTTGAACCACTCGGGATCGCGGTCCTTGGCCGGGGTGTCCTCGAACGTATCCGGGACGGGCTCATTGACGATCATGTGGTGGGTGACCCTCCGATCAACGGTGAGGACGGTCGCAGGACGGTGAGGATGTGCGCGGGCCGGTCACCCGGCTCCAGGCGCACATAGTTGGTCCTGCCCCAGTTGTAGGTCTCGCCGGTGAGCTCGTCGCGCACCGGCACCGACTCGTGCCATTCCAGGCCGAGTTGCGGCATGTCCAACGAGACCGTGGCCTCCTGGGTGTGGTGGGGGTCGAGGTTGACCACCACCACAACCGTGTTCGAACCGTGGGCGTCCGTGACGGACCTCGAGTAGGCGATCACCGCCTCCTGGTCGGCGTGGTGGAAGTGCAGGTCACGCAGCCGGTGCAGGGCGGGACTGCGCCGCCTGATCGCGTTGAGCTCCCTCACCAGCGGCGCGATGCTCAGACCTGCGCGCTCGGCGGCTTGCCAGTCGCGGGGGCGGAGCTGGTACTTCTCGGAGTGGAGGTATTCCTCGCCGCCCTGGCGCAGGGGGGTGTTCTCGCAGAGTTCGTAGCCGCTGTAGATGCCCCAGGTGGGGGAGAGGGTGGCGGCGAGGACGGCGCGCAGCGCGAAGGCGGGGCGGCCGCCGGTCTGCAGGAACTCGTGCAGGATGTCGGGGGTGTTGACGAAGAGGTTGGGCCGCATGCGGGCGGCCGAGTCGCCGGAGAGTTCGGTGAGGTACTCCGTCAGCTCCTGTTTGGTGTTGCGCCAGGTGAAGTAGGTGTACGACTGCTGGAAGCCGACCTCGGCCAGGGTCCGCATCATCGCGGGGCGGGTGAAGGCCTCGGCCAGGAAGATCACGTCGGGGTCGGTCGCGTTGATGTCCGCGATCACCTGTTCCCAGAACACGACGGGTTTGGTGTGCGGGTTGTCGACGCGGAAGATCCGCACCCCGTGGTCCATCCAGTGCCGCAGGACGCGCACGGTCTCGGCGACCAGGCCGGGCGTGTCCCGGTCGAAGGCGATCGGGTAGATGTCCTGGTACTTCTTGGGCGGGTTCTCCGCGTGGGCGATGGTGTTGTCGGGGCGGTGGTGGAACCACTCCGGGTGCTTCTCCACCCAGGGGTGGTCCGGGGAGCACTGCAGGGCGAAGTCGAGCGCGATCTCCAGGCCCAGGGAGCCGGCCCGGCGGACGAAGGCGTCGAAGTCGTCCAGGGTGCCCAGGTCGGGGTGGATCGCGTCGTGGCCGCCCTCGGGGGAGCCGATGGCCCAGGGCACCCCGACGTCCTGGGGCCCCGCGGACAGTGTGTTGTCGGGGCCCTTGCGGTAGGTGGCGCCGATCGGATGGACGGGCGGGAGGTAGACGACGTCGAAGCCCATCTCCGCGATCGCGGGCAGCCGTTCGGCGGCCGTCACGAACGTGCCGTGCACCGGCGGATCGACCTGCCCGCCCTCGGAACGCGGGAAGAACTCGTACCACGCCCCGTACAGCGCCCGCTCCCGCTCCACCAGCAGCGGCAACGCCTCGGACGACGTCACCAGATCGCGCAGCGGATGCTCCGCGAGGACGGCGTCCACCTGCGGGGTGAGCGCGGCGGCGAGACGGGAGGCCACGGAACGAGTGGTGTCGCGCAGCGCGTCCACGGCTTCGAGGAGCGTGTCCCTGCTCTTTCTTCCCGTGGTCCCCTTCGGCAGGGCGGTGACCGCCCGCTCGTACAGCAGCGCGCCCTCCTCCAGCACCAGCTCGGTGTCCAGTCCGGCCGGGATCTTGATCCCCGCGTGACGCCGCCAGGTGGTGACCGGGTCCCCCCACGCCTCCACCGTGTACGTCCAGGCGCCCTCCGTGCCGGCGCTCACCCGGGCACCCCAGCGGTCGGTGCCCGGGGCCAGTTCGCGCATCGGCGTCCACGGGCCGGGGCGGCCGTCCGGGCCGCGCAGGACGACATTCGCGGCGACGGCGTCATGCCCCTCGCGGAAGACCGTGGCCGACACCTCGAACTCCTCGCCCACCACCGCCTTGGCCGGACGGCGCCCCTGCTGCACGACCGGGCGGACATCGAGGACGGGGATGCGTCCGACGGCCGTCGCCGGGGTGACGGCCGGGGCGAGGTGAGTGTCGGGGGTGTCGGAGGTACGGGTGGCGGGGACGGCGGCCTTGCCCGCCTTCGGGGCGGCCTTGACCTCCCTCGGAGTGACCTTGCCCGTCTTCGGTGCGGTCTTGACCTCCTTCGACGCGGTCTTCCCCGTCTTGGGAACGGCGGGCTTGGCCGCTTTCGGAACGGACGACTTGGCCGTCCTGGGAGCGGACTTGGCCGTCCTGGACTTGGGGGCGGTACCGCGACGGGCGGACGTTCCCGGAGCCGACGCGTCGGGGGACGACGTCTGCGGGGCGGTGGCGGGTGCCCCGGCGGAGGTAGCGGTGTCCGGGGCGACGGCGCCGTCGGTGGAGTCGGCGTTCGTGGGGCGCGCGCCGGGGGCGGACGCGCCGGCGGCCGACGGTTTCTCGGGTGTGGTGGGTGCGGCGGGTGTACGGGGCCCGTCCTCGGCCGCGCGTGTTCGGGGGGTTTCGGGGGTGGCTGTCGGGGGTGGCGACGTGTGGTGCGTGGCGGGCATGACCGCTCCTGTCCGCGTCAACGTGGGTGGGCGGATGAGGTGTGGGGAGGTGGGGCCTGCGGGCGTACCGGAGGAGCCTTCCCACCCTATGCGGGTGGGCATTCCGGCACTTTGTTAACTACTCACGCGTATGTCTACACACAAGACCGGCCTCGTCCCGGGCAGGCGAGGCCGGTGCGGTGTGGCTGAATCACCCTGGTTGTACCAGCGCCCCACCAGGCTCATCCGACACGCAGGAGCCTGTTCGGCGAACCCGGTCCCGCGCCCGACACCTTTCCCGGGACCGCCCGTCTCACCAGCGCCTTCACCACCTGCGCGGGCGCGGCCCGGGGATGGTCCGCCAGATACAGCGCGGCCGCGCCGGCGGCGTGCGGGCTCGCCATCGACGTACCGGAGCCCGTGGCTCCCGCCCTGTCGCCGGTGTACGAAGTCGACGTGATGTCCACCCCCGGTGCGAAGAGGTCGAGCGAGGACCCGGTGTTCGAGAAGCCCGCCCGCGCGTCGGTCCGGCCGGTCGCGCCGACCGTGAGCGCCCCGGCGACCCGGGCCGGGGAGAAGAGCGAGGCCGGCATCCCGGAGTTGCCGGCCGCGACCGTGTACGTCACGCCGGAGGCGATGGAGTTGCGGACGGCCGCGTCGAGCTGGGCGTTGGCGTACCCGCCCAGGCTGAGATTGGCCACGGCCGGCTTCCTCGCGTGCCGGGTGACCCAGTCGATGCCCGCGATCACCTGGGCGGTGGAACCGGCCCCCCTGTCGTCGAGGACGCGGACGGCGACGACCCTGGCCCTCTTGGCCACGCCGTACCCGGTTCCGGCGACCGTTCCGGCGACATGGGTGCCGTGGCCGTTGCCGTCCTGCGCCGTCCCGTCGTCGTCGACGAAGTCCCAGCCGTAGCTCGCCCGGCCCCCGAAGTCCCGGTGCGTGATGCGGACGCCGGTGTCGATGACGTAGACGGTCACCCCCGAACCCGCCGACGCGGGTGCCGTGTACCGCCCGTCGAGCGGCCGGCCCGCCTGGTCGATCCGGTCCAGGCCCCACGACGGCGGGTTCCGCTGAACACGGCCGGATGCCGCACCGGCCACCCGGACCCCGTCGAACGTCACCCGCGTGTCCTGGACGACGGAGGCCACGCGGGGATCCGCGGCGAGCCGCCGGGCCCGTCTCGCGTCGGCCCGCACGGCGAAGCCGTTGAGAGCCGCGCCGTAGGTATGGCTGATTCTCGCTCCGTACCGCCCCGCGACGGCCGCTCCGGCCGACGACGGAGCCCGCGTACCCCCCTTGAGCGTCACGATGTAGCTGCCGCTGACGGATCCGGTCTCCCCCACGCCGGATATCCGCCCCGCCGGAGCCGCCTGCGCGGGCGGGGCATTGGCCGAAAGCACCGCGGCCGTCGTGACCGCGGTGAGACCCGCCGCCCAGCGCAGACGCCACTTCCTCGTCCGTGCCATGACCTGAGTTCCCCTCCTCAACTCGACGTACCTAGGGCCTGTCCGCCAGGCCCCAGGCCGGGTCCGGCCGCTCGGGACGGGGTCCGGCCGTACGCCACCCGGTGAGCCTCTCGTGCGGCGCGAAGCGCCACAAGACCGCCCATGCGGGCGGAATCGGCCAACCCGGCGGTGAGGTGTTCGTGAAGGTTGCGTCGATTTCACGCCGATGTCACACGGTCGGCCCCGATCGGGGGCCGTGCCGCGATGCGCCGTGTCGCGAAGGCACCCTCACCGCTAACGTCGTGGTGACGAAGGCCGCACAACGCCGTGCGTCCCTTAGCCGCGTACGTCCTCCGTGAAGGTGGAATTCGTGAAGGCGATCCGCAGATTCACCGTCCGACCCGTTCTCCCCGAAGCCCTTCACCCGCTCAGTGACCTGGCCCGCAACCTCCGCTGGTCCTGGCACGCCGAGACCCGCGACCTCTTCCGGTCCGTCGACCCCGAGCGCTGGGCCGAGTGCGGCGGCGACCCCGTACGACTGCTCGGCAGCGTGCCGGGCGGACGGCTCGCGGAGCTCACCGAGGACAGCCGCTTCCTGCGCCGTCTCGCCGCGGTCCGCGACGACCTGCGCGAGTACGTCGGCGGCGACCGCTGGTACCAGACGCAGACCTCCGACCTGCCCGCCGCCATCGCCTACTTCTCGCCCGAGTTCGGCGTCACCGCCGCCCTGCCGCAGTACTCCGGGGGCCTCGGCATCCTCGCGGGCGACCATCTCAAGGCCGCCAGCGACCTGGGCGTCCCGCTGATCGGCGTGGGCCTGCTCTACCGGCACGGCTACTTCCGCCAGTCCCTGTCCCGCGAGGGCTGGCAGCAGGAGCACTATCCGGTCCTCGACCCCAACGAACTGCCTCTGGTGCCCCTGAGCGAGGAGGACGGCACGCCCGCCCTGGTGTCCCTCGCGCTGCCCGGCGGCCGCGCGCTGCGCGCCCGGATCTGGCTGGCCCAGGTCGGCCGCGTCCCGCTGCTCATGCTCGACTCCGACGTCGAGGAGAACGGCGTCGGCGAACGCGGGGTCACCGACCGGCTCTACGGCGGCGGCAGCGAACACCGGCTGCTCCAGGAGATGCTGCTCGGTATAGGAGGTGTGCGGGCGGTCCGGACGTACTGCCGCCTGACCGGGCACGCGCAGCCCGAGGTGTTTCACACCAACGAGGGGCACGCCGGGTTCCTCGGTCTGGAGCGGATCGCCGAACTCGCCGACGAGGGGCTGGACTTCGCGTCCGCGCTGGAGGCGGTCAGGGCCGGCACGGTGTTCACCACCCACACCCCGGTGCCCGCCGGCATCGACCGCTTCGACCGGGAGGCGGTCGCCCGCCACTTCGGCCCCGACGCCGAACTCCCGCGCATCGACGTCCAGCGCATCCTCGCCCTCGGCATGGAGACCTATCCCGGAGGCGAGCCGAACCTCTTCAACATGGCCGTGATGGGCCTGCGTCTGGGCCAGCGGGCGAACGGGGTCTCCCTGCTGCACGGCCAGGTCAGCCGGGAGATGTTCTCCGGGCTCTGGCCGGGCTTCGACCCCGAGGAGGTGCCGATCACCTCCGTCACCAACGGCGTCCACGCGCCGACCTGGGTGGCGCCCGAGGTCTTCCGCCTCGGCGCCCGGCAGGTCGGCGCGCAGCGCACCGAGGACGCGCTGACCGTCGGCGGCACCGACCGCTGGGACGCGGTGGCCGAGATCGCCGACCAGGAGATCTGGGACCTGCGCAGGGTGCTGCGGGAACAGCTCGTGCTGGAGGTACGGGACCGGCTGCGGGCGTCCTGGCGCCAGCGCGGCGCCGGAACGGCCGAACTCGGCTGGATCGACGGCGTGCTCGACCCCGACGTCCTCACCATCGGCTTCGCGCGCCGGGTCCCCTCGTACAAACGGCTGACCCTCATGCTGCGCGACCGCGACCGGCTCATGGACCTGATGCTGCACTCCGAGCGGCCGGTCCAGATCGTCGTCGCGGGCAAGGCTCACCCCGCGGACGACGGCGGGAAGCGGCTGATCCAGGAACTCGTCCGGTTCGCGGACGACCCCCGGGTGCGCCACCGGATCGTCTTCCTGCCCGACTACGGCATGGCGATGGCGCAGAAGCTCTACCCGGGCTGCGACATCTGGCTCAACAACCCGCTGCGCCCGCTGGAGGCGTGCGGCACGAGCGGGATGAAGGCCGCGCTCAACGGCTGTCTCAACCTCTCCGTCCTGGACGGCTGGTGGGACGAGTGGTTCCAGCCCGACTTCGGCTGGGCGATCCCGACCGCGGACGGCACCGCGACCGACGACGACCGCCGGGACGAGCTGGAGGCCGGGGCCCTGTACGACCTCCTGGAGCAGCGGGTGGCCCCCCGCTTCTACGAGCGCGGACAGGAGGGTCTGCCCGACCGGTGGATCGAGATGGTCCGCCGGACGCTCACCCACCTCGGCCCGAAGGTCTTGGCGGGCCGGATGGTGCGCGAGTACGTGGAGCGCCTGTACGTCCCCGCGGCCCAGGCCCACCGTTCCCTCACCGCCGAGACGGCCGGCGAGCTGGCCGCCTGGAAGTCGCGGGTCCGCGCCGCCTGGCCGGGGATCACCGTCGATCACGTCGAGGCGTCCTCGGCCACCACGACCGCCGAACTGGGCACCACGTTGTCGCTGCGCGTCCGCGTCGGACTCGGCGACCTCGCCCCCGACGACGTGGAGGTCCAGGCGGTCGCGGGCCGGGTCGACGGGGACGACCGCATCGCGGACGCGGTCTGCGTCCCGCTGAAACCGGCCGGCGGCCCCGACCTGGAGGGCCGCTGGGCGTACGAGGGCCCGCTGTCCCTCGACCGCACGGGCTCCTTCGGCTACACGGTCCGGATCCTGCCGTCCCACCGCCTGCTGGCCTCCGGCGCGGAACTTGGCCTGGTGGCGGTGCCCTCGGAGGAGATGGGGGAGGGGGCGGGGGTGTTGCTGCGGTAGGCCGGGGCCGGGCTCCGGGGAGGCCGGGGTGTCACCGCTTCGCCGCGGCGGCCTCGATCTCCTCGGTGAACTGCCGGGCGCCGACGGGCTTGCCGTTGTCGTCGAGCACCGTGATGTCCCGGCCGCCGGCCTTCACCGCCGGGGTGCCGGTGACGTCGCTGTCGTAGAAGGTTTCACCTACCTTGTCGGCCCAGACGAGGTAGGTGCCTTCCTTGACGGCCTTGTTGAAGGCGTGCGTGCGCAGACCGGGCACCTTCCCGGCGATCTTCAGCAGTTCGGCGGTGCTGCCGAAGGTGTCCGTGGTCTCCTCCCTCGGCTGGGCGTCGTACAGGGCGGTGTGGAACTGCTTGAACAGGGCGGGGCTCTCGTTCAGGGCCGCTCCGAGCGCGGCGAGCGCGGTCCGGGAGCCCTTCCCGTCGAGGCGCTTGTCGAGGAAGGTGGCCATATGGAACTCGACCTTCACTTCGCCGGAGTCGGCGAGGGAGGTGAGGGTCGAGCCCAGGTCGCGCTCGAAGCTCGCGCAGTAGGGGCAGCGGAGGTCCTCGTAGACGCTGACGGTGATCGGGGCGCTCGCCTTCCCGTACGTGATCAGCGTGCCGTCGTCCCCGGTGGTGTGCGCCGGGACGACGAGCGTCGCCGCCCCCGAGGTACCCGGCGCGGAGTCGCCGTCGGCGGCGAGCCCGATGCCGACACCGGCGGTGAGCGCGAGCGCGGTGGCGGCGGCACCGATCACCAGGGCACGGTGTGAGGTCTTGCTGACAGGCATGGGCGTCCCTTGTCGCGAGGGGGAGGGTGGGCCGGTGGCGCCGGTCCCGACGCTACGACGGCGCACCACCCCTCCGGAACGGCCCTCCGGCCGTGATCGGCAGGGCCTTCGGACCCGTTCACGCAGCCGGAGGTCCCGCCCGCGAGGGGACCTTTCCTCCTTTGCCCGCCAGGCCGCCGGGGGTGCCGGTGGCGGGGACGGCCGGGCGGAAGGGCTTCAGACCTGGTTGTACGGTGCGCACAGCCGGCGCAGCACCGCCCCGCAGCGCCGTGCGTACGCGTGCTGCAGTTGCCGGGTCGCCGCCCCGCCCGCGCGGGCGTACCACTTGGCCGCGCGGCTGAAGGCAGTGATCGTCAGCCAGACGGTGCCGTCGCCGGTGCGGGAGACGATGAACGCTTCCTCGCCGCACTCGGGATGGCCGGAAAGCGTTCCGTAGGCCCAGGCGGTGCGCCGGTATTCCTCGGCGGTCCAGACGACGCGGCAGGGGGCCTTGATCGGGCCGATACCGACCGTGACGTCGACGCCCGGTGCCGCCTTGCCGGCCTCGGTGACCATGCGGATCCCCATGGCCCGGTGCAGTTCCCAGGTCATCAGGGCTTCGGACGCCCGCCGGAAGACGGCCTCGCCCTCGCCTATCCGGAAGCGGACGTGCAGTCGGTGGAAACCCGGGGGGCAGCGGTCCTCGCGGGTCGCGCCCACGTCCTCGTACGTGTAGGGCATGGGGGCAAGAGTAAGGCGGCACCCGGCGCTGTCCTGTGCCGGGTGCCGCCTCGGTTCGATTACGTTCGTACTAGCTGACGTTGACCCCGGTCCAGGCCGCCGCCACCGCGTTGTACTCGGTGCTGCCGGAGCCGTACAGCGACGTCGCCGCCGACAGCGTGGCCGTACGGGCTGCCTTGTAGTTCGTCGTCGACGTCATGTACGTCGTCAGCGCCTTGTACCAGATCTGCAGGGCCTTGGCCCGGCCGATGCCGGTGACCGTCGTGCCGCTGTAGGTCGAGGAGCTGTAGCTGACTCCGTTGATCGTCTTCGAACCGCTGCCCTCCGAGAGGAGGTAGAAGAAGTGGTTCGCGACGCCGGACGAGTAGTGCACGTCCTTGCTGCCGACCGAGGACGACCAGTAGTCCGCGGAGCCGCCGTCCTTGCTGGGCTTGTCCATGTAGCGCAGCGGGGTGCCGTTCCCGTTGATGTTGATCTTCTCGCCGATGAGGTAGTCGCCCACGTCGGAGGAGTTCGCCGCGGCGAACTCGACGCCCGTGCCGAAGATGTCGGAGGTCGCCTCGTTCAGGCCGCCGGACTCACCGGAGTAGTTCAGGCCCGCGGTGTTGGCGGTGACGCCGTGGCTCATCTCGTGGCCGGCCACGTCCAGCGAGGTCAGCGGGTGCGTGTTGCTGGTGCCGTCGCCGTACGTCATGCAGAAGCAGCTGTCGTCCCAGAACGCGTTGACGTACGCGCTGCCGTAGTGGACCCGGGAGTAGGCCGCGACGCCGTTGTTCTTGATGCCGCTGCGGCCGAAGGTGTTCTTGTAGAAGTCCCAGGTCGCCTGGGCGCCGTAGGCGGCGTCGGCGGCCGCGGTCTGGTCCGTGGTGGAGCTGGAGGCCGCGCCGGTGCCCCAGACGTCGTCCGCGTCGGTGAACAGCGTGCCCGCGGAGGAGGACGTGGTGTGCGACTTGTTGTACGTCTTGTGGCTGCCGCGGGTGCTGTCGGTCAGGCTGTACGTCGAGCCCGACAGGGTCGTGTTGAGGGTCACCGTGCCCGAGTAGAGGGTCTTGCCGGTGCCGGTCTCGATGCCCTGGTACTCGTAGAGCTTCTTGCCGGTGGCGGCGTCGGTGATGACGTGCAGCTCGTTGGGGGTGCCGTCGTCCTGGAAGCCGCCGACGACGGTCTCGTAGGCGAGGGTCGGCTTGCCGGTGGCGGCCCAGATGACCTTGCGGGGGGCCTGGTCGGCGGCGGTCTTGGCCGAGCCGGCGTCCTTGGCGGCGGTCAGCGCCTGCTTCTCGGCCTTGGCGGTGGTGACGAGCGGCTTGAGCGAGGCGACCTTGATGGACGTCTTCGTCGCCTTCGTCACGCCCTCGGTCTTGCCCGCCTTGGTCTCGTGGACGACGAGGTCGCCACCGAGGACCGGAAGTCCGTTGTACGTGCGCTCGTAGCGGGTGTGGACCGTGCCGTCGGCGTCCTTGAGGACGTCTCTGACGACCAGCTGCTCCTTGGCGCCGAGGCCTATGCGCTGGGCCGTCTCGACCTTGGAGGCGTCGGCCTTCTGGATGAGCGCGGTGCGTGCGGATGCGGAGAGAAGGAGGGGCGAACCGGCGAGGGGGGTGGTCTTGCCGGTGGGGAGTGCCGCGGTTTGGGCGGCGGCACCGGTGGTCAGACCGGTGGCGAGCAGGGCTCCGGCGGCGACAGCGGTGGCGATGGCCAGAGAGGTGCGCTTGTGACGCGCGTAGAGGGGGGTCACGCAAACTCCTTCAAGTGGGGGCGTCCGACGGCGTGGGGGCCGAAGAAACGGTTGGGAAGTTGCGGTGCGAGTGAGCCGTGCGGGGTGAAGCGTGCCATCCCAGGCGCGTACATGTCAGGAGCCCATAAGGACCTTGGCCGAAAATCGTCGATCAGGTGAACAGTTGGGTGATCGACTGCCGGGACGGCCGCCGCCAAGGACGGGTCAACCCAAACCCCTGTCCGGGCAAAGGAGGGCGCCGCCCCGGGGAGTCGAACCTCCGGGGCGGCGCCCTGGCGCGCTGCTCGCGTGCGGACTTCCGCCGCGGCCTACGGGAAGGTGAGCTTCCAGCTGTTGATGTAGCCGGTGTCCTGGGCCGCCTGGTCCTGGACCTTCAGTTTCCAGGTGCCGTTGGCGACTTCGGAGGACGCGTTGACCGTGTAGGTCGCGTTCACGTTGTCCGCCGAGTCGGACGAGCTGAAGTTCTTCAGGCGGTACGTCGAGCCGTCGGGGGCGACCAGATCGATCACCAGGTCACCGCGCCAGGTGTGCACGATGTCCACGGCCACCGCGAGGTTCGACGGGGCGTTGCCGGTACGGCCGCTGACCGTGACCGAGGAGGTGACCGCCGCGCCGTTGTCCGGAATCGATACGTCGGCCGTGTTCTCGAACGACGTACCGCCACCGCCGCCACCGCCGGGACGCGTCCCGACGTTCACGGCCGCCCAGGCGTTCTGCACCGCGGTGTACTCGGCGCTCGTCGTGCCGTACAGCTCACCCGTCGCCGCGAGCGTGCCGGTGCGGGCCGCCGCGTAGTTGGTGGTCGAGGTGAACTTGGTGGTGAGCGAGCGGTACCAGATCGCCAGCGCCTTGTCGCGGCCGATGCCGGTGACCGGAAGCCCGTCGGAGGTGGGCGAGTTGTAGCTGACGCCGTTGATGACCTTGGCGCCGCTGCCCTCGCTCAGCAGGTAGAAGAAGTGGTTGGCGACACCCGACGAGTAGTGCACGTCGACGTTGCCGACCCCCGAGTACCAGGAGTCCTTGGAGCCGCCGTCCTTGCTCGGCTTGTCCATGTAGCGCAGCGGGGTGCCGTCGCCGTTGATGTCGATCTTCTCGCCTATGAGGTAGTCGCCCACGTCGGTCGAGTTGTTGGCGTAGAACTCCACGCCGGTGCCGAAGATGTCGGACGTCGCCTCGTTCAGACCGCCGGACTCGCCCGAGTAGTTGAGCCCCGCGGTGTTGGAGGTGACGCCGTGGCTCATCTCGTGGCCCGCGACGTCCAGCGCGGTCAGCGGGTCGGCGTTCCCGGAGCCGTCGCCGTAGGTCATGCAGAAGCAGCCGTCGTCCCAGAACGCGTTCACGTACGAATTGCCGTAGTGCACGCGGGAGTAGGCGCCGACGCCGTTGTTCTTGATGCCGCTGCGGCCGAACGTGTTCTTGTAGAAGTCCCACGTCTCGGCGGCGCCGTAGTGCGCGTCGGCGCCGGCCGTGGCGGCGTTCGACGTGGTGCCGTTGCCCCAGGTGTCGCTCGTCTGCGAGAACAGCGTGCCGGTGCCCGACGTCCCGTGGTTCAGGTTGTACGTCTTGTGGGCGCCGCGCGCACCGTCGTTCAGCGTGTAGGTGGAGCCCGACTGTGTGGTCGTCAGGGTCACCTGGCCGCTGTACTGGGTGTTGCCGATACCGGTCTCGATGCCCTGGTACTCGTAGAGCTTCTTGCCGGTGGCCGCGTCGGTGATGACGTGCAGCTCGTTGGGGGTGCCGTCGTCCTGGAGGCCGCCGACGACGGTCTCGTAGGCGAGGGTGGGCTTGCCGGTGGCGGCCCAGATGACCTTGCGGGGGGCCTGGTCGGCGGCGGTCTTGGCCGAGCCGGCGTCCTTGGCGGCGGTCAGCGCCTGCTTCTCCGCCGTTGCGGCGGCGACCGCGGGCTTGAGGGTGGCGACCTTCAGGGACGCCTTCGTCGCCTTGTAGATGTGCCCGGTCTTCCCGGACTTGGAGGTGTCGACGACCAGGTCGCCGCCGAGGACCGGCAGTCCCTCGTACGTCCGCTCGTAGCGGGTGTGGACGGTGCCGTCGGCGTCCTTCATGACGTCACGGGCGACGAGGTTCTCACCGGAGCCGAGACCCAGGTCCCGGGCGGTCGTGGCCTTGGCCGCGTCGGCGTCGCGTATCAGCTCGGCGCGCTGTGACGCGGTGAGCTTCATGGAGACGGCGCCCGGGTTGACCCTGCCGGCCCGGGGGGCCTGCTCGGGGGAGGCGCTCGCGGCGCCCGACTGGACGGCCGCGGCCAGCAGGGCGGTGACGCCGACGAGGGCGACACCGGCGACTCGGCGCTTGGTGATGTGGGAGGTGCGTCTGTGGGGAGAACTGCTGCTCAACACTGACTCCTTCTGCATGGCCGCGGGTCGCGCGGCCAGGGGAGACCGGACGATGGAGTACCCCGTCCGGGCAGAACTGGGCGTTACGCGGAACCAGGTGCATGGGGTCGTACGGCACAACACAGCGGGGTTTGCTGTGAGGTTGCTGTGAAGTTGCCGAGGGAAGAGTGGCAGGAGATAACCCTTTCTGTCAGGACCGCGTCACGAAAATGGCCGGAAACGGTTCGTTGTCCGGTTAGTCATGTTCGGTATACGGACTGTCCTTCGGGTATTCGTCTCGGGGTGACGGCGTGACGGCGTGACGCTGCTTCGGTGTGACGGTGTTTCGGCCAACGCCTCGGATGCCCCCGGCGCGAGACTCCAGCCCGGCGGCGCGTACCGCCAGATGACCGGCCCGCCGTCAGCAACGGAATGAAGCCCAGACCCTTTCGGGGGCTTTCCGGCACGTCCGCTCGCCCGCCTCCCGCCGCTGCGGTTTGAGTGATCCCCGACATTCCGGTCCGTACCCGGCGTCTTCGACCGGGCGAGGCGGTGCGATCCGGACAGGTACACCCGCAGGAGGTTTGGTGAGAAGGTCACATTGGTGTGCGAGCCTGGCGGCGCTGGGAGGCCTGACCGGCTCTCTCATGCTCGGCGCCTCCCTCCCGTCCGCGGCGGCCGCCCATCCCGGCGACAGCCGTACGGCCGGCACCGTCCACGCCCTGTCCGCCACCCCGGGGCCGAAGCCGGCCCCCGGGCACGTGAAGCCGGCGGACGGGGGCGGCTCCGACCCCTCGCGCGTGTGCCGGGGGCTCGTGCCGGATCCCGTCCCGCCGAGGCTGCAACGCCTCTTCTTCTGCGGTGACTGGCGGCTGGGCCCCCGCCGGCTGCCGACCAGGGGCGCGCTGGGGAACATCCTCGACCGCTACGAACGCCTCGGCCGTCTCACCGCCGTGAAGTTCCTCGACAAGTGGTGGGACCCCACCGCCGACTCGGGCCAGGGCGACTGGCGTTACCCGCCGGACGACGGCTACACCCACCGGAACGGGACGGTGCTCGCCACCCCGCTGGTGCTCCACGCCGGCCTCAGGCTCGACCGCTTCGGCAGCGAGGCGGGCCGCTTCCTCGCCCCGGAGGGCACCAAGTACGGCAAGCGTGTCATCCCGCCGTCGAGCCTCAACACCATGGACCCGCGGTACCCGTACAACTACCACACCTACCGGCTGGCCAAGGATGTGACGGTCTGCGCGGGCAAGACCGCCCCCGGGTTCGAGCAGCCCGGCCTCGGCACCCAGTACGTGACGTCGAGCCGGTTCTGCCCGGACATCCCCCGCACCACGGTGGCGGACCTCGTGAGCAACGGCACGCTGGTGCGCACCAACGACTGACCCGCCCCCCTCACGGGGGCACACGTACGCGCGCGGAAGCCGGTCCAGGCGACGACCGGGCCGGCTCCGCCCGGGGGAAGGCCGAGCGCATGGACCGGTTCGCGTTGTGCCGGGCCCTCGAAGAGGCCGGGGTCCCCGCCACGTCGTACGAGATCGCGGACTGCCCCGGCCGCCACCGCGCGGCCGACCGCTACTTCCTCGACGGTCACGACGGGGACTGGACCGTGGGCGTCCACGAGCGGGGGACCCGCCAGGTCTTCGAGCGGTTCGCCGACGAGGGCGAGGCCTGCCGGTGGATCCACGACCGGCTCCTCGGCGGGGAACCGTCCCCCACGCACCCCGCGCCCGCGCCCGGAGAGCCGGCCGGTCCGGGGCCCGACCCCGAGGCCCTGCGACGACAGGCCGACGACGAACTCGAAGCGGCCCTCACCGAGCTGCGCCGCCGGGCGGCCGGGACGCCCGGCCGTGAGCACCCCGGAAAGCCCGCGGAGGGAGACGGCCCCGCGTAGGGGTGCCGGGCGCAGGGGGTCCGGCGGGAACGGCCGGACAGACCCCGCCGCGCACCGGCCCGTCCGCCGTGGGACGGACCGGCACGGGAGGGAGCGTGGGACGGACCGGCACGGGAGGGAGCGCGGGGGCGCGGATCAGCCGGGCGAGGGGCTCCCGTCCCCGTGCCACGAGTGCCACAGTGCCGCGTACGGCCCGTCGGCCGCCACCAGTTCGTCGTGCGTGCCCAGTTCGGTCAGCCGGCCGTCCTCCATCACCGCCACCCGGTCGGCGTCATGGGCGGTGTGCAGCCGGTGGGCGATCGCGATGACGGTGCGGCCCTCCAGCACGGTGGCCAGCGCACGCTCCGTGTGCCGGGCGGTCGTCGGATCGAGGAGCGCCGTGGCCTCGTCGAGGATCAAGGTGTGCGGGTCCGCGAGCACCACCCGGGCCAGTGCCAGCTGCTGGGCCCGTGAGCCGTCGACGCGCAGGGCCTCGGGCCCCAGTTCGGTGTCCAGCCCGTCGGGGAGCTCCCCGGCCCAGTCGTCGGCGCCGACGGCCGCGAGTGCCGCCCACAACTCCGCGTCGCCGGCGCCCGGTTCGGCGATGAGCAGGTTGTCACGGACCGTGCCGAGGAACACATGGTGCTCCTGGGTGACGAGGACGACGTGCCGGCGCAGCTGCTCCGGGTCGAGGTCGACGACCGGCACCCGCCCGACGGTCACCGTCCCGCTGCCCGGAGCGTCGACCCCCGCCAGCAGCCTGCTCAGCGTGGTCTTCCCGGCGCCCGAGGGGCCCACGACGGCCAGCCGTTCCCCGGGCCGCACCGTCAGATCGACCCCGCGCAGCACCTCGCCGCCACCGTCGTACGCGTACCGCACGCCGGTGACGTCGATCCGGTCGTCCACCGGTACGGGGGAGCCCGCCGGCACCGTGCGCGGCGCCCCGGCGAGACCCTCGACGCGGGCGAACGAGGCGCCGCTGCTCTGCAGTTGCTCGACCTGGTTCAGGATCTGGTCGAGCGGGTCGGCGAGCCGGTGCAGATACAGCGTCGCGGCGACCACGGTGCCGAGGCTCAGCGTGCCCCGGGCGTGCAGCGCGCCGCCCACCAGGAGGACGGCGACGACCGGCACGATGTACGAGATGTCCACCGCCGGGAAGAACACGCTGCGCAGGAACAGGGTCCGCATCCGCGTCACCCGGGAGACCTCCAGCGCGTCCCGGCTCGCCCGGATCCGGGTCTCGCGCAGCCCGAACGCCTCCACCGTGCGGGCGCCGGACGCCGTGGCCGCGAGGATCTCGGCGACCTCCGAGGTGGCGGCCTCCTGGGCGAGATAGTCGGCGCGCGCCCGGCGCAGATACCAGCGCAGCGCGAACACGATCCCGGCCAGTCCGAGCACCCCGCAGGCGCCGAGCAGCGGGTCGATGGCGAAGACGGCGACGAGGACGAACAGCGCCTGCGCGCCGGAGATCAGCAGCTGGGGTCCCGCGTCGCGCAGGGTGTTGCCCACCACCGTGACGTCGCCGGTGCCGCGTGCCGTCAGATCCCCGGTGCCCGCGCGTTCCACGACCGACGCGGGCAGCGTCAAAGTCCGCTCCACGAACTCCTCCCGCACCCGCGCGAGGGTCCGCTCGCCGAAGCGGTACGCCACGTACCCGGCCCAGCGCGACAGCAGCAGCTGGACCAGCGAGGCCACGAGGATGACGAACGCCGGCCCGTCCACCGCCTCGACACCCGCGCCGTCACGTACGTCGTCGATCATCCGCCCGAGCAGCCAGGGGCCGGCCAGTCCTGCGCCCGCGGCCAGCGCGTTGAGCGCGAGCACGGCGGCGAACACCCGTCCGTCCGCCCGGATCAGCCGTAGCGCCGCCCGCCGCACCTCGGCGCGCCCCGCCACCGGCAGCCGGCCCGTCACAGCACGACCTCCTCGTCCACGCCCGCCATCGGATCCGCGTCCCCTTCCTCACCCGTACCCGCGTCCTCGTCCGGCTCCGTGTCACGGGCCACCAGCGACCGGTATCCCGGCTGGCTCCGCAGGAGTTCGCGGTGGGTGCCGGTGGCCGCCGCCTTGCCGTCGACGAGGAAGCAGACGGTGTCCGCGTGGTCCAGTACGAGCGGTGACGTGCTGGTCACGAGGGTCGTACGGCCCGAGCGGGCGGCGCGCAGCCGGGCGGCGACCTTGGCCTCGGTGTGGGCGTCGAGCGCCGAGGTCGGCTCCAGGGCGAGCAGCACCTCGGGATCCGCGAGGAGCGCGCGTACGAGCCGGACCCGCTGCCGCTGCCCGCCGGACAGGTTCCGGCCCTGCGCGTCGACGGCCGCGTCGAGGCCGCCCGGCAGCCCGAGGACGATGTCGTCGGCGGCGGCCGCGCGCACGGCCCGGTCGACGGTCTCCGCGTCGGCGTCCCGGCGTCCCAGGACCAGGTCGCGCAGGACGCCCGCGAACAGGTCGGCCTCGTGTTCGGCCACCAGGATCCGGTCGCGCACCTGGGGCAGCGCGACCTGGTCGAGCCGTAGGCCGCCCCAGGTCACGTCCGAGGCGGCGTACCGGCCGAGCCGGTCGACCACGGCCGCGGACTGGTCGGGGCGGGCTCCGGCCAGCACGGTCAGCCGTCCCGGGACCACCCGGACCCCGGACTCCGGATCGTGCAGAGCGGCCGGGAACTCCGGGGCGTCGAGCGCGTCCGGGGGAGAGGCGACGGGCTCCAGGGACAGGAACCTGACGACGCGCCGGGCGGCGACCACACCCCGGGAGAGTTCGTAGCCGCAGTCGATGAAGAAGTACACCGGCAGGACGAGGACCGCGACATAGCCGTACACCGACACCAACTGGCCGATGGTGATGTCTCCCTGGGCGGCCAGCCGGGCCGCGAGCCAGGTCACCGCGGCCAGCAGGACGGACGGCAGCCCCACGCCGAGCGCCTGGATCCAGCTCGTCACCGCGCCGACCCGGTACCCCTGTTCACGCA
Organism: Streptomyces sp. NBC_00659; assembly: GCF_036226925.1. Taxonomy (NCBI): domain Bacteria; kingdom Bacillati; phylum Actinomycetota; class Actinomycetes; order Kitasatosporales; family Streptomycetaceae; genus Streptomyces; species Streptomyces sp. NBC_00659. Next base: position 6,515,293 of record NZ_CP109031.1, read on the forward strand.
GCTTCCGCGCGTCACGGCGGAACGCGTCCGCGAACAGCCCCTTGCCGCCGAGGCCGTTCAGGACGCGCAGACCGCCCGCGAGATCGCCGATGCGCGCGGTCAGGACGGCCTGGTGTTCCCGGTACCCCGTCTCGGTCCCCTGGAGGCGGAGCGTCAACGGCCCGACGAGCACGGCCGTCAGCGGAACCCCGAGCAGGAGCACCGCCGACAACTGCACCGAGACCGGCAGCAGCAGCGCGGCCACGACGCCGTAGGTGACGACCGCGGCCAGACCGGGTCCGACGACGGTCAGCGATCTGCCGATCGTGTCCACATCGCGCACGCCGACCGTGATGATCTCCCCCGTGCCGATCTGCCGCGACAGGGCCGCGCCGAGCCGGGCCGCGTGTTCGACCACGAGTTTGACCGTACGGAAGTTGGCGTCCATCCGGACCTGGGTCATCGTGCGGTGGCGTACGACACCCAGACCGGCGTTGAACACTCCGGTACCGAGCACGGCGGCCGTCCAGCCCGCCAGCGCCGCCCCGTCGCGCGGCTCCAGTCCGTCGTCGATCGCCCGGGACAGCAGATACGGCGTCAGTGCCAAGAGTCCCATCCACACGGTGGAGACCGCCGCGCCGGTGACCGACCGGTGTGTCTGCCGGGTGACCAGCCACCACAGGAACCGCCAGCCGCCCCGGCGGTCCGGTGTCCCCGGCGCCGCGTACGTGTCGATCATCGTGCTTCGTCCGCCCCTTCGTCCGCCCTCTTCCCGACCGTCCGCCACTACACGAGGCTGTCGCGCCATGCCCGGTGCAGGTCCGCGAACCGGCCCGTGCCCGCGACGAGTCCGTCGGGTGTGCCGTCCTCGACGACCCGCCCGTGCTCCATCACCAGCACCCGGTCGGCGATCGCCACCGTCGACAGCCGGTGCGCGATGACCACCGCCGTACGTCCCCGCAGGACCGTCGACATGGCGCGCTGCACGGCCCGTTCACCCGGGATGTCCAGGGAGCTGGTCGCCTCGTCGAGGATCAGGACGGCCGGGTCGGCGAGCAGGGCCCGCGCGAAGGCCACGAGTTGACGCTGGCCCGCGGAGATCCGGCCGCCGCGCTTGCGTACGTCCGTGTCGTAGCCGTCGGGCAGGGCGCTGATGAAGTCGTGCGCGCCGATCGCCTTCGCCGCCTGCTCGATCTCCTCGCGGGACGCCTCGGGGCGGCCGATCGCGATGTTCTCGGCGACCGTGCCCGAGAACAGGAACGCCTCCTGGGTCACCATCACCACCCCGCGCCGCAGTTCGGGCACCGGCAGCTCGCGCAGATCGACGCCGTCGAGCAGGACCCGGCCCTCGGTGGGGTCGTAGAACCGGGCCAGGAGTTTGGCCAGCGTCGACTTGCCGGCGCCGGTCGAGCCGACCACGGCCACCGTCTGTCCGGCGGGCAGCGTGAGCGAGAAGGAGGGCAGGACCTCTCCGCCCGTGCGGTACGCGAAGCGGACCTCGTCGAACACGACCTCGCGGCCGGGGTGTTCGGAGGCGAGGGCGGGCAGCTGCCGGGGCACGGACGGCTCCGGCACGGACGGCGTCTGGGCCAGCAGACCGGCGATCTTCTCCAGCGAGGCCGCGGCGGACTGGTAGGAGTTCAGGAACATGCCGAGGCGGTCGATGGGGTCGTAGAGCCGGCGCAGGTAGAGGACCGCCGCGGCGAGCACACCGAGCGCCAGCGAACCCGACGCCACCCGGTGGGCGCCCCACAGCACGATGCCCGCGACCGCCGTGTTGGCGACGAGCCGGGAGCCCACGACATAGCGGGCCATCTCCAGCAGGGCGTCGCCGTTCGTCCTCTCGTGGCGCCGGTTGAGCACCCCGAACTCGGCCTCGTTGGCGGCCTCCCGGCGGAACGCGCGCACCGGCCGGATGCCGTTCATCGTCTCCGCGAACTTCACGATCACCGCGGCGATCGTCGTCGAACGGACGGCGAAGATCCGGCCCGCGCGGCGCTGGTAGCGGCGGATCAGCAGATACAGCGGCACGAAGGAGACCACCGCGACCGCGCCCAGTCCGACGTCCAGCCAGAGCAGCATCGCCGAGATGTAGACGAAGGACAGGATGACGGTGACGAGCTCCTGGAGCCCCTCGCTGAGCAGTTCGCGCAGCGACTCGACGTCCGTCGTGGAGCGGGAGATCAGCCGGCCCGAGGTGTAGCGCTCGTGGAAGTCGATGCTGAGCGCCTGGGCGTGCCGGAAGATCCGGCCGCGCAGATCGAGCAGCACGTCCTGGTTGACCCGGGCCGAGGCGATGATGAAGGCGTACTGGAGTCCGCCGGAGGCCGCCGCACACAGCAGGTAGGCGACGCCCACGGCGATCAGCGGCCCGTGGTCGTCCTGCCGGAAGGCCGGTACGGCACGGTCGATGGCGTACGCCACCAGCAGCGGGCCCACCTGCACGGCGGCCTGCTGGAGCAGCAGCAGAACAGTGGTCACGGCGACCCGGGCCCGGAGCGGGGCGAGCAGCGAGCGCAGCAGCGTCGCGGTCGCGCCCGGGGGAGTGGGCAGGGTGTCGTGGTCGAAGGCGTCCTCGTACGGCTCGGGTTCCGGGGCCGCCCGGCCCCTTCGGCGCGGACCGCCCGGTCCGTCGTCCGTGCCGGTGCCGGTGCCGGTGCCGGTGCCGGTGCCGGTGCCGCTGTCGGCGTCGGCGTCGGTGTCGGTGTGGGTGCCGCTGCCGGTTCCGTCGTCCCGGCCCGCGTCCGGTCCGCCGCTTCGGCCGCTGTCCGGTCCCTCGCCGGGACCCGTTCCGGTTCCTCCGCCCGGTTCCTCGTTCGGTTCCTTGTCCGGTGCGGTGGTCGTGGGCGCCGCCGTCATCGGCCGTCCTCCTCTGCACCCGACATCAGGTGGGCGTATTCGGCATGGGTGCGCAGCAGTTCGTGGTGGGTGCCGACCGCCGCGATCCGGCCGTCGGAGATCAGGGCCACCCGGTCGGCCAGCAGGACCGTGGACGGGCGGTGCGCCACGATCAGCGCGGTCGTCTCCGCCAGCACCCGGCGCAGCGCGGCCTCGACCGCCGCCTCGGTGTGCACGTCCAGCGCCGACAGCGGGTCGTCGAGCACGAGGAAGCGGGGCCGGCCGACCACCGCGCGGGCCAGCGCGAGGCGCTGCCGCTGCCCGCCGGAGAGGCTGAGGCCCTGTTCGCCGACCTGCGTCCCCGTGCCCTGGGGCAGCGTGTGCGCGAAGTCGGCCTGCGCGACGGCGAGGGCACGGTCCAGCTCCGCGCGGCCGGCGGTCCCGGGGGCGCCCATCAGGACGTTCTCGCCGACCGTGGCCGAGAAGAGGGTGGGTTCCTCGAAGGCGACGGCGACGAGTTCGCGCAGCTCCTCGCGGGGCATCCCGGTGATGTCCCGGCCGTCCAGGGTGATCCGGCCGGAGGTCACCTCGTGCAGGCGGGGGACGAGCGCGGTGAGGGTGGTCTTGCCGGTGCCGGTGGCGCCGACGAGCGCCATGCTCTCGCCGGGGCGGACGTGCAGGTCGATGCGGGCCAGCACCGGGGGTGCGTCCGCGGGGGCGTCGGGATAGCGGAACTCGACGCCGTGGAACCGCAGTCCGCCCTCGCCGTCGGCCGCGCGGGAGCCTTGCCCGGCCGGTTCGCCGGCGTCCCGCGCGGCCGTGGCGTCGCTGTCACTGGCGGCCCCGGCCGTGGATTCCCGCGCTTTCACCGGTCCGGTCACGGGGGCCTGCGCGGCCGTGCCGTCCGACTCCGGCGTCGCGTTCATGACCTCGAAGTACCGCTCCGTGGCCGTCCCGGCCTCCTGGCTCATCGCGAGGAGGAAGCCGATCGAGTCGACGGGCCAGCGCAGGGCGAGCGCGGTCGACAGGAACGCGACCAGCGTGCCGGCGGAGAGACGGCCGTCGGCGACCTGGACCGTGCCGAGGACGAGGGCGGCGCCGATGGCGAACTCGGGCAGGGTGACGATGACGCCCCAGATGGAGGCGAGCAGCCGGGCCTTGACCAGCTCCGTGCCGCGCAGGGTCCGGGACAGCTCGCGGAACGCGCGCGCCTGGCTGCGATGGCGCCCGAACCCCTTGATGATCCGGATGCCGAGCACACTCTCCTCGACCACCGTCGTCAGGTCGCCGACCTGGTCCTGCGCCCGCCGCGCCACCTCCGAGTAGCGCCGCTCGAAGAACCAGCAGACGATCATGACGGGGACGGCGGGGGCGAGCAGCACCAGTCCGAGGGTCCATTGCTGGGCCAGCATGATGGCGATGCCCGCGGTGATCGTCACGCCGTTCACCAGCAGGAAGGTCAGCGGGAACGCCAGGAACATGCGGACCAGCATCAGATCGGTGGTCGCCCGGGAGAGGAGCTGGCCCGACGCCCAGCGGTCGTGGAAGGCGACCGGCAGGCGCTGCAGATGCCGGTACAGATCGGCCCGCATCGCCGCCTCGACACTGGCCAGCGGGCGGGCCACCAGCCATCGGCGCAGCCCGAACAGAACGGCCTCGGCGATGCCGAGCAGCAGCAGATACAGCGCCCCGAGCCAGACACCCGCCGGGTCGTGCCCGGCGACCGGGCCGTCCACCATCCACTTCAGGATCAGCGGGAACACGAGCGCGAGACAGGACGCGACGACGGCGACGAACGCCGCGCCGAACAGCCGCGTCCGCACCGGGCGTACATACGGCCACAGGCGCAGCAGGCTGCGTACGGTCGAACGGTCGGGGTGGTCCGCGGCGGCTGCATCGGATGTGGTCATCATGAGCGAGCCTACGTTTCACCACTGACAGTGCCCACCGAGTTTTTGGGCGCACCTGAATCGTTCGAAACGCTCCCCGGGCGGGCGGGCGGGCGTCCGGCCGGTCGTACCGCCGCGTCGGCCGATCGGCTGATGTCACCTCGGGAGGGCGCCCGCCCCCGGCCCGCACCCCGAGGGGCCATGCCCTCAGCCCGCACCCCGAGGGGCCGCGGCCCCAGCCCGCCTCTCCGCGGGGGGCCGTGCCCTCAGCGGACCCTGAGCAGCAGCACGGACCGCGCCGGCACCGTGATCGCCGTGCCCGCCCGGTGCGTGAGCGCGGGCGCCGCCGTCTGATCCTCGCGCGAGGTGTCCACGACCACCTCGTACGCCGCGGCCCAGGGCGCCCCCGGCAGGTCGAAGGAGGCCGGCCGGTCCCCGGCGTGCAGCACGGCGAGGAAGCTGTCGTCGACGACCGGGGCGCCCCGCGCGTCCCGTCCGGGGATGTCCCGGCCGGACAGATACATGCCGAGGGTCGCGGCGGGCGCGTACCAGTCCCGTTCCGTCATCTCGGTGCCCCGCGCGGTGAACCAGGCCAGATCCCGCAGTCCGTCGGCCGAGTGCGCCCGCCCGGAGAAGAAGGCCCGGCGGCGCAGCACGGGATGCGCGTGGCGCAGCGCGATCAGACGGGACGTCAGTTCGAACAGTGCCCGCCAGTCGGGGTCGTCCAGCAGCGACCAGTCGACCCAGCTGATCTCGTTGTCCTGGCAGTAGGCGTTGTTGTTGCCCCGCTGGGTGCGCCCGAACTCGTCCCCGGCGACCAGCATCGGCACCCCGGTCGACAGCAGCAGCGTGGTCAGCAGGTTCCTCAACTGGCGCCGTCGCAGGGCCCGCAGGCCGTCGTCCGTGCTCTCGCCCTCCGTTCCGCCGTTCCAGGCCCGGTTGTCGTCGGTGCCGTCCCGGTTGCCCTCGCCGTTCGCCTCGTTGTGCTTGCGCTCGTACGACACGAGGTCGCGCAGGGTGAAACCGTCGTGCGCGGTCACGAAGTTGACGGAGGCGTACGGGCGCCGGCCGCCCCAGGCGTACAGGTCGCTCGAGCCCGACAGGCGGTAGCCCAGATCCCGTACGTCGGGCAGCGCACCGCGCCAGAAGTCCCGAACGGCGTTGCGGTAACGGTCGTTCCACTCCGTCCACAGGGGCGGGAAGGCGCCGACCTGATAGCCGCCGGAGCCGACGTCCCACGGCTCGGCGATCAGCTTGACCCGGCGCAGTACCGGATCCTGGGCGATGACGGCGAGGAACGGCGACAGCATGTCGACGTCGTGCATGGACCTGGCCAGGGCGGCCGCCAGGTCGAAGCGGAAGCCGTCGACGCCCATCTCGGTCACCCAGTACCGCAGCGAGTCCGTGATCAGCCGCAGCACCTGCGGCTGCACGACGTGCAGGGTGTTGCCGCACCCCGTGTAGTCCGCGTAGCGCCGGGCGTCGGACTGGAGCCGGTAGTACCCCCGGTTGTCGATGCCGCGCAGCGACAGCATCGGGCCCAGCTCGCCCGCCTCCGCGGTGTGGTTGTAGACGACGTCGAGGATGACCTCGATCCCCGCCGCGTGCAGCGCGCGCACCATCCGCTTGAACTCGCCGACCTGCTGGCCGGTCGTCCCGGAGGCGGCGTAGCCCGCGTGCGGGGCGAAGTAGCCGATCGAGTTGTAGCCCCAGTAGTTCTTCATGCCCCGGCGCAGCAGGTGGTCCTCGTGCGCGAACTGGTGCACCGGCAGCAGCTCCACCGCCGTCACCCCGAGGTTCACCAGGTGCTCGATGGCCGCCGGGTGCGCCAGTCCGGCGTACGTGCCGCGCAGTTCCTCGGGGATCGAGGGGTGCAGACGGGTGAATCCGCGCACGTGCAGTTCGTAGATGACCGAGTCCGCCCACGGGGTCTTGGGGCGGTGGTCGTCCGACCAGTCGTCGTCGTCCTGGACGACGACGCCCTTGGGGACGAGGGGCGCCGAGTCGCGGTCGTCGCGCACGGTGTCGGCGACCTGCTGCTGCGGCCAGTCGCGGACATGGCCGTACACCTCGGGCGGCAGGGTGAAGTCGCCGTCCACGGCACGGGCGTACGGGTCCAGGAGCAGCTTCGCCGGGTTCCAGCGGGCGCCGGTCCACGGGTCCCAGCGGCCGTGCACCCGAAAGCCGTAGCGGCGGCCGGGGAGCACACCGGGGACGAAGCCGTGCCAGATCTCGTGGGTGAGTTCGGTGAGCGGGACGCGGGTCTCGGCGCCCTCCTCGTCGAAGAGGCACAGGTCGACGGCCTCCGCGCCGCCCGCCCACAGGGCGAAGTTGGTGCCCGTGGTGCCGTCGGGGCCGACCCGGAAGCGTGCTCCGAGCGGGGTCGGGGCACCCGGCCAGGCGCCGACGGGAGGCGCCGCGGGGCGCCGTGAGCCGTTCAGCGCGGGAGCGGCCGGTTCCACCGCCGGGTCCGCGGGCGCCGGCACGACGGCGGGCGGTGCGGCGGGCGGCCCCGCCGGGTCCGTGACGGTCTGCGCGGGCAGCCCGCCGCCCGCGGCGCGTCCCTCGTGGACCGCCTCCTGCTCGGGTGCGCTCGACACCGGTCAGCCTCCCACGGCTCATGGAACGGCACGGAAAAGGGTGCACGGCGTCCCGGCCGCGGCTCCGTGGCGCGTCGTCCTCCCCACTGTTCTGCCCAGAGCGTGGCTCGCACTCACGTTTCCCCGGAGGGGCGGCGTCGTTGGGTCCCTTGTGAAGCACGTACACACGCGCGCGCGGCGCGCAGGGGCCGCGCTGGCCGCCGTACTGACCTGGGCCGGTCTGCTGGCCGGAGCCTCCGGCTGCACCTCCGGCGGGATCTCGGACGGGATCGGGGAGGCGTTCGGCAAACCACGGTCGCCGAAGGACGTCATCCACGTCTCGCCCGACGACAACTCCAAGGGCGTACGACCGCGGGAGGCACTGCTGGTACGGGTGCCCGGCGGTCGCCTGGAGTCCGTGAAGGTGGTCAAGTCCCAGGACGCCCGGGAGTCACCCGTACCGGGACACATCAGCGACGACGGCCTGTCCTGGAGACCGGACGACGCGCGGCTCGCCCTGGCCGCCAAGTACACCGTGGACGCGGTGGCCCTGGACGGCGACGGGCACCGCTCGGCCCGGCACACCACGTTCACCACGGCCGTCCCCGACGAGCGGTTCATCGGGTACGTCACCCCGGAGGACCGCTCCGTCGTCGGCACCGGGATGATCGTCTCCCTCGAGTTCAACCGGGAGGTCGAGAACCGGGCCGCCGTCGAACGCGCCATCCGCGTCCAGGCGCGGCCCGCGGTCGAGATCCGCGCGCACTGGTTCGGCGGCGGACGCGTCGACTTCCGTCCCGAGCGCTACTGGAAGCCCGGCACGAAGGTCACCGTGGCGCTGCGGCTGCGCGACGTCGAAGGGGCACCCGGCGTGTACGGACTCCAGTCCAGGACCTTCTCGTTCACTGTCGGCCGCAACCAGACGTCCCTCGTCGACGCCCGCGCCCACACCATGGAGGTACGCCGTGAGGGCAACCTCCTGGCCACGGTTCCGATCACGGCCGGTGCGCCCAGGACGACGACGTACAACGGGAAGATGGTCGTCACCGAGATGCTCGAGGTGACCCGGATGAACAGCCGGACCGTCGGTTTCGGCGGCGAGTACGACATCCCCGACGTCCCGCACGCGATGCGCCTGACCGACTCCGGAACCTTCCTGCACGGCAACTACTGGGCGCCGGACGCCTTCGGCAACACCAACGTGAGCCACGGCTGCGTGGGGCTGCGGGACGTGAAGGGCGGCAGCTCCGGCACCCCGGCGGGCTGGTTCTTCGACCGCAGCCTCATCGGGGACGTCGTCGAGGTCGTCCACAGCAACGACAAGAAGGTGGCCCCCGACAACGGACTCGGCGGCTGGAACATGGGCTGGAAGGAGTGGAAGACCGGCAGCGCAGTCGACTGATCTTCGCTCCCCGGTGCAACCATCTTCACGGTCGATGGTCCAAGTTGCGACGGAACGGTGACATTGACCTGACACGGAGCTCAAAACCGTGAGGTTAATATGCGCCAGTGATCGCGCGGGACGCGCTGGGGTGGGGGCCTGATCAGGCCTTGCGAGGGGAGAAAGACTGTGAACGTGCGACCGGTATCGTGGGCGTCGGCAGGTGGACGCTCACGCGGCCGCAACAAGCGGTGGGCGGTGATCGTCGGCGGTGTGCTGCTGGCCGTCACGGCCTGCGGTGGGGGCGGGGGAACGGACTCGGGGTCCGGAGGGAAGGACAAGGACGGCAAGGGCAGCACCACCGCGGAGAGCAAGCAGTCGGTGGCCGTCGTCACGATCGCGCCGAAGGCCGGTGCCAAGGACGTCGACACCAACAACACCCTCAAGGTCACGGCCAGTAAGGGCAAACTGACCGAGGTCACCGTCAAGGACGACGAGGGCACGAAGATCGACGGCGAGATATCGGCCGACGGCAGCGGCTGGACGCCCGCCACGCACCTCGCGGCGTCCACCAAGTACCAAGTGCACGCGATCGCGAAGGACTCCGAGGGCCGCACGGCGGCCGAGGACTCGTCCTTCACGACGCTGAGCCCGCAGAACACCTTCACCGGCAACTTCACGCCCGAGGACGGCTCCAAGGTCGGCGTCGGCATGCCGTTCTCGGTCCGTTTCACCCGGGGCATCACCAAGCCGGACGACGTCGAGAAGGCCATCAAGATAACGACCGAGCCGGCCGTCGACGTCCAGGGCCACTGGTTCGGCAACGACCGCCTCGACTTCCGGCCCGAGAAGTACTGGAAGGCCGGTACCAAGGTCACCGTGAAGCTGAACCTCGACGGCGTCGAGGGCCGCAAGGGCGTCTATGGCAAGCAGGCCAAGACCGTCTCCTTCACCATCGGCCGCGACCAGGTGTCCGTCGTGGACGCCAAGAAGCACACGATGAAGGTCATGCAGGAGGGCAAGGTCGTCAAGACCATCCCGGTGACCACCGGCAAGCCCGGCTACGCCACCTGGAACGGCCAGATGGTCATCAGCGAGAAGTTCACCGTGACCCGGATGAACGGCGACACGGTCGGCTACGACGGCGAGTACGACATCAAGGACGTCCCGCACGCCATGCGCCTGACCAACTCCGGCACCTTCGTGCACGGCAACTACTGGGGCGGCGGCGCCTTCGGCAACTACAACGCCAGCCACGGCTGCATCGGCCTGCGGGACGTGCGCGGCGGCTACGACAGCGGTGTGCCGGCCGCCTGGTTCTTCAACCACTCGATGGTCGGTGACGTGGTGGTCGTGAAGAACTCCACCGACCCGACGGTCGACCCGGCCAACGGCCTCAACGGCTGGAACATCTCCTGGGCGGACTGGACCAAGTGATCTCGCCGTACCGGACCGAGTGATCTCGCAGGACAGGAGCGCGTGAGGACCGAGGACCGGACCGCGTGACGGCTTTCGCCCGGCTCGCGTGATCGTTTCCGGCCCCGTCGCCCGACCGCTCCCCACCGGGCCGGGTGTGCTGTGACTCAGCACACCCGGCCCGTTGCCGTTAACGGCCACTAACCTGCTTCCATGACTGTGCATCTCGAAGTGGCCGAAGGCGTGGGCACCATCCGCCTGGACCGCCCTCCCATGAACGCCCTGGACGTGGCGACGCAGGACCGTCTCAAGGAACTGGCCGAGGAGGCCACGAACCGGCCGGACGTCCGCGCCGTGGTGCTGTACGGCGGGGAGAAGGTGTTCGCGGCGGGCGCGGACATCAAGGAGATGCAGGCCATGGACCACGCCGCGATGATCGTGCGGTCCCGGGCCCTGCAGGACTCCTTCACCGCCGTCGCCCGCATCCCCAAGCCCGTCGTCGCAGCCGTCACCGGATACGCGCTCGGCGGCGGCTGCGAACTGGCCCTGTGCGCCGACTACCGCATCGCCGGGGACAACGCCAAGCTGGGCCAGCCCGAGATCCTGCTCGGCCTGATCCCCGGCGCCGGCGGAACCCAGCGGCTCTCCCGGCTGATCGGTCCCTCCAAGGCCAAGGACCTCATCTTCACCGGCCGCATGGTCAAGGCCGACGAGGCCCTCACGCTCGGCCTGGTCGACCGGGTCGTCCCCGCCGCCGACGTCTACACCGAGGCGCACGCCTGGGCCGCCCGGCTCGCGCAGGGCCCGGCCATCGCGCTGCGCGCCGCGAAGGAGTCCATCGACGCGGGTCTGGAGACGGACATCGAGACCGGGCTGACCATCGAGCGGAACTGGTTCGCGGGCCTGTTCGCGACGGAGGACCGCGAGCGGGGCATGCGGAGCTTCGTGGAAGAGGGTCCCGGCAAGGCGAAGTTCCTCTGAGCCTGTGCCGCGTCACCGCCGGTCCCCTCGCGGTTGACGCGGTGTCATAACCGCGTCCCTCGATGGGGCGCTTTATCCCTGGCTTAAGACAGCCTTAAGCCCACCTTGTCGAGAGGTGGCGGCGATTGCCCCGGACCGGCCTGTTCCGGCAGGTCGGACGGGCCCCCGCCGCCTCCGAACTGCCTGTGGCATATGCCCATCGAATAGTGTGGAATGTCGCGTTCCGGGGGGCCTATTCCTTCGGAACGGCCCCGGAGCGGGCGCAGGGCGGCCATGATGGGGGGCATGGCGGGGCTGGAGGGTATGGAACAGCCGCGGCGGCACGGAAGTGCGACCGCGGCGCGCTGGACGCCTGCGGTCGAGGACGAACGAGCGCTCAAGGCGCTGGAGTTGTTCGGCAATCCGACCGAGTCGGAGGTGTTGCTGCCGTCCCGCCCGGAGTCCGCGGCCACCGCGCGGCGGCTCACCCAGGTCGTGGTCCTGCGGCACTGGGGCCTGTCCCCGAAGATGACCGAGGACGCGGTCTTACTCGTCTCCGAACTCGTGGGCAACGCCGTACGGCACACCGGCGCCCGCGTCTTCGGACTCCGTACGCGCCGCCGCCGCGGCTGGATCCGTATCGAGGTCCGTGACCCCTCCCGCGGCCTTCCCTGTCTCATGCCGGTCCAGGAGCTGGACCTGAGCGGCCGGGGCCTCTTCCTCGTCGACAAGCTCTCCGACCGCTGGGGTGTCGACCTGCTGCCCCGCGGCAAGACCACCTGGTTCGAAATGCGCGTCGCCGACCGCTGACCCGTTTCCGGCCGCCCGCTCCGTTCCGGCCGCCGGCCTCCGCGGACGCCCCCCCCGCGGCCGCCGCTCCGTTTCCGGCCGTCGGTCCGGCCGTCGCGGACCCGGTCGATTGATCCAAACAGAGGGCGCCGCTCCTCCCCTGGGTCTCGCGCCCCGTACGGCCCGTACGCGCACGCCGCGAGGCGACCCGCACCACCACCCAGTCGGACCAATCGCCGGTTTTTCGGCTGATTCACCCTTAAATGGTCCGGTGACCACGTCCGCCGAAGACCCCGCAGCCCCCGCCCCGCCCCGGCGCGCTGCCCTGCTCACGGGACTCGCGCTCACCGCAGGAACCCTCGCCGCCGGAGCGGCCACCGGCTGTTCCGCCCCGCGAGCCGGCCGGCCCCACGACCTCACGACACCTCCGGCCGCGCCCAGCGCGCCCCCCGCCACGGCGACCCGCGGAACCTCCGCGCTCGCCCCCGCCCCCCGCCGCTACCCCGGCCGACCCGCCGAGATCACCCACGGCTCCCGCACCCACCCGTCCAGAGTGGCCCTCACCTTCCACGGCCAGGGCGACCCCGCCGTGGCGAAGGCGCTTCTCGGCGAGGCGGAGAAGGCGGGCGCCCGGGTCACCGTCCTCGCCGTCGGCACCTGGCTGGACGAGCACCCGGACATCGCCCGCCGCATCCTCGACGGCGGCCACGACCTCGGCAACCACACCCTGCGCCATCTCGACATCAACGCGATGACGGAGACGGAGGCGGCGGCGGAGATCCGGGGCTGCGCGGACCGCCTCAGACGGCTCACCGGCTCGATCGGCACCTGGTTCCGGCCCTCCCGCAGCCCCCGGGCCTCCCCCCTGGTCCAACGCCTCGCCCGCGACGCGGGCTACCCGCACACGCTCTCCTACGACGTCGACTCCCTCGACTACACCTCGCCGGGAGCCACCGCCGTCACCCGCAAGGTGCTGGCCGAGGTCCGGCCCGGCTCCGTCGTGAGCCTGCACTTCGGATACGCCGGCACGGTCGCCGCCCTCCCCGGCCTTCTGCACGAACTCGACCGCCGCGGCCTCGGCGCGGTCACCACCACGGAGCTGCTGAGCTGATGCTGACGCCACCCTCCTCCCCGCGCCGCGTGCTGATCGCCGGCGCCGCCCTCACCGCGCTGGCCCTCCTCGCGGGCTGCGGCGGTTCCTCCCAGGACCACACCGAACGGACGCACAGCACCACCAAGGCGGCCGTCCGGCCCGCCCCGGTGAAGAAGCCGGTCGTCCGGGGACTGCCCGGCATGCCCCCCTTGCTGGACCCCGCGGACGTCTACGCCGCCGACCGCCCGAACCGGCTCTCCCCGGTGGTCAAGGACTTCCCGTCCCGCGTCTACGTGCCCAACACCAACTCCAACACGGTCACGGTCATCGACCCGAAGACGTACAAGGTCATCGAGACGATCCCGGTCGGTGTCCAGCCCCAGCACGTCGTCCCCTCCTGGGACCTGAAGACCCTGTGGGTCAACAACGACCGGGGCAACACCCTCACCCCCATCGACCCGAAGACCGGCAAGGCGGGCAAGCCGGTCGACGTGCACGACCCGTACAACCTCTACTTCACGCCTGACGGCAAGTACGCGATCGTGATGGCCTCCCTCGACCGCGAACTCGTCTTCCGCGACGCGCACACCATGAACACCGTCAAGGCGGAGCCGGTCAGCTGCTACGGCGTCAACCACGCCGACTTCTCCCCGGACGGCCGCTACTTCATCGTCTCCTGCGAGTTCAGCGGCGAACTCCTGAAGGTCGACACCGAGCGGATGAAGGTGATCGGCCAGCAGAGGCTGCCGTTCCACGGGGCGATGCCGCAGGACGTGAAGATCTCCCCGGACGGCAAGAAGTTCTACATCGCCGACATGATGGCCAACGGCGTGTGGGTCCTCGACGGCGACAAGTTCACCGAACCGACCCTGCTGCACACGGGCAAGGGCGCCCACGGACTGTACGTCAGCCGGGACTCGCGCGAGATGTACATCTCCAACCGCGGCGAAGGCACCATCTCCATCTTCGACTTCACGCAGAACCGGCTCACCAAGAAGTGGCGCCTGCCCGACGGCGGCAGCCCCGACATGGGCGGCGTCTCGGCGGACGGCAAGGTCCTGTGGCTCTCCGGCCGGTACAACTCCGAGGTGTACGCCCTCGACACCCGCACCGGCGAACAGATCGCCCGTATCCCGGTCGGCAGCGGTCCGCACGGTCTCGCCGTCTACCCCCAGCCCGGCCGCTACTCGCTCGGCCACACCGGCATCTTCCGCTGACCCGTGAGCGGGGCGGAAGCAGAGCCTCCGCGCCGCTCAGCGGGGCAGTAGCAGAGCCTCCGCGCCCACCGGCCGGTAGCCCGCCGCCTGGAACGCCCGCGCACTGCGGGCGTTCCCCGCGGCCACCTGGGCCCAGACCGGTTCGCCGGCCAGGTGCCGCGCCGCCGACGCCAGCGCCCGGCCCAGCCCCCGGTGCCGTACGCCCTCGTCCACCTCCACCGCGGCCTCCAGACGTCCCCCGACTCCCCGCCCGAGGACGAGGATCCCGCCGTCCGCGGCCCACGCCCGCACGCCGTCGCGCCGTCTGCGGGCGCCCGTGAGCCGGGGGTGGGCGAGGCCGTCGATCTCCGTGAGCGCGAGGGCCGCCGGGCCGGGGAGCGGGGCGGCGACGGACAGCACGTCCACCGTGTCGTTCGACCGGCCCGTCCGCTCCATGAGCGCGGCGAGGAACCGCGGGTTCATGGCCGCAGCGAGCGGGTCGCAGTCCAGGGCCCCCAGCGTTGCGCGCACCCAGCCCTCGTCCTCGTCGGTGAAGACGACGGAGTGCGCGGTGAAGGCGAGGACGCCGGTGTCGCGGGGGGAGTGCGGGCGGACGACCGTGGTGGCGCCGTCGGGCGGCGGGAAGACTCCACGGGCCACGGCGTCCAGAATGTCGCGCAGAGTGCCGCGCATGACCGTCCCCCACCGCTTGAGTCTCCACCCACTGGAAGGCCCAGACTCGCAGACATGATCGACGACGGCACCGCACTTCTCACCATCGGCGAGCTGTCCCGGAGCACCGGCCTGAGTGTCCGCACGATCCGCTACTGGTCGGACGAGGGCGCGCTGCCCCCGGTGGCCAGGTCGGCGGGCGGCTACCGGCTGTACGACGCCGGCTCCGTGGCCCGCCTGGAGCTGGTCCGGACCCTGCGCGAACTCGGACTGGGGCTCGGCGACGTCCGCGCTGTCCTGGCGGGCGAGAGGACGGTGGCGGAGGTGGCGGCCGCGCACGTGGCCGCGCTGGACGCGCAGATCAGGTCGCTGAAGGTGACCCGGGCGGTGCTGTCGACCGTGGCACGACGTGGTTCGAGCGCACAGGAGACGACACTCATGAACAGACTGGCGCGACTGTCCGCCGCCGAACGCGGGCGGATCATCGACGACTTCATGGAGGAGACCTTCGGGGGCCTGGACACCGCGGACCCCGACATCCGTACCCGGCTGCGGTTCAGCGTCGGTGATCTGCCGGACGACCCGACACCCGCGCAGGTGGACGCCTGGGTGGAGCTGGCCGAGATGATCCAGGACCCGGGCTTCCGGGCGCGGATGCGCGAGATGATCGAGTTCAACGCGGCGGACCGGGGACCGCAGGAGCTGGCGGGAACGTCCGTGTGGTTCATGAGCCGGCTGGTGCACCTCGCGGGTGAGGCGCTGGAGCGGGGTGTCGACCCCGGAAGCCCGGAGGCGGACACGGTGCTGAGCGGCCTGCTCGGCGACGCGGACCGGGCTTCCGTACTGGCCCGCATGGAGTCCGCGGCCCATGCCGAGATGGCCCGTTTCCGGGAGCTGGCCTCGCTGGTCAGGGGCATGGACCCGCTGTCGGCACACCGTGAGGAGTTCGCCTGGGTACTCGCCGCACTGCGCGCCCACCCGGACCGTTAATCTGACCTCCGTACACAAGGCAGTAACGCATGCAGTGATGCACGACGAAGGGGCGGATCGGTGGCCGACATCGAGGAAGCACGCAAGCAGTTCGAGCGGATCGATACGGACGGTGACGGGTTCATCACCGCAGCCGAGTTCAAGGCCGCTCTCGCCCAGGGCGGCGACTGGAACGTCACCGAGTCGGTGGCGGAGGCCGTCATCGCCAGCCGCGACCTCAACGGTGACAAGGTTCTCTCGTTCGACGAGTTCTGGGTCCACCTGAACAAGTGACGCCGTCCGAAGGGGCGCCCGCCGGACTCCCGGAGGGCGCCCCTTCGGCGTCACGAGGCCCGCTTGCGGTACTGCCCCGGCGCCACCCCGTACTCCCGTTTGAAGGCCTTGGCGAACGCGAACTCCGAGGTGTAGCCGATGCGTTGGGCGACCAGGCGGAGCGGGAGGTCCGCCGAGCGCAGCAGCCGCCCGGCCGTCGTCATGCGCCACCGGGTGAGGTACGCGAGCGGCGGCTCGCCCACCAGGGCGGTGAACCGGCGGGCGAACGCGGCCCGGGAGAGACCGCCGCGCGCTCCGAGTTCCCCGACCGTCCACGGGTGGGACGGGGTGTGGTGGATGGCGTGCAGCGCGGCCGCGACCGCCGGGTCGGCGAGGGCGCCCGCCCAGCCCGTGGGGTGACCGTCGTCGTGCCGCTCGCGCTGCCACCAGGCGCGCAGGATGTACAGCAGGAGCGTGTCGAGCAGCGATGTGACGACCGTGTCCGAGCCCGGCTGCGGCTCCTCCAGTTCCGTGCCGAGGAGTTCGACCGCCGTCCGCAGCGAGCGGTGGGCGCCGACGCGGGCGGGAAAATGGACGACCTCCGGCAGTTCCGCGAGGAGCGGGTGGGCGCGGGCCCGGTCCAACCCGTAGGCCCCGCACAGCAGAACGGTCCGGGCCCCCGTCGGCGGCCCCTCGGGGGGCGTGGCTTCGGGCCAGCGTCCGTCCGGTCGCACCCGCACCTCCTCCAGGGGCACGGCCACGTCGCTGGCGAGCGCGTGTCCGCGGCCGTGGGCGAGGAACACCACGTCGCCGGGTCCCACCGCCAGCGGTGCGCCGTTCTCCGGGAGCAGCCACGCCGACCCCTGGAGCACCACGTGGAATCCGGCACCGTCCGAGGCTTCGAAGCGCATTCCCCAGGGCGCGTACTTGTCCTGGCGCGAGGAGTGCGGGCGCCCCGTGCGCATGGTGGCGACGGCGTCGCTCAGTACGTCCATGCCCGTACCGTAACTCCACCGCGCACCGGCGAGACGAACAGACAGGAAAACGAGACTGACAGGCATGGATCGTCTCGCGTCCGGCTCCTAGCGTCATGGGTATGCCAACCACCGCACGCACCGTGCTCTTCCATGAACTCGGCGGACCCGACGTCCTGCGGATCGAGGATGTCCCTCTGCCGGGCCTCGTCTCCGGCCCGGACGCCGCCTCCGGTCCCCGGCCCGCCCCCGGGCACGTCCTCGTACGGGTCGAGGCACTCGGCCTCAACCGCGCGGAGGCCCTGTTCCGCGCGGGGACGTACTACTACCAGCCCTCCCTGCCCGGATCTCGGCTCGGGTACGAGGCGTCCGGCACCGTGGAGGCGGTCGGTGAGGGGGTCACCGGTTTCGCGGTAGGAGACCCCGTGACGACCGGACCCGGCATCGAGATGGGCACCCAGGGCGTGTACGCGGAACGCGTCGTGCTGCCGGACACCGCGATCGTGCCGCGTCCGGCGTCGGTGGACGCCGTCACCGGCGCGGCGTCGTGGCTGACGTACACGACGGCGTACGGGGCACTGCTGGAGACCGCGCGCCTCAGGCCCGGCGACCACGTCCTGATCACCGGGGCGTCCAGCGGCGTCGGCACGGCGGCCATCCAGGTCGCCCGCCGCATCGGCGCGATTCCGCTGGCCACCACCCGGTCCGCGGCGAAGCGGCGGCGACTGCTCGATCTCGGGGCGGCCGAAGTGATCGTCTCGGACGATCAGGACGTGCCGGAGGAGGTCCGGCGACTGACCGGCGGCCGGGGCGTCGAGGTGGTCTTCGACGCGATCGGCGGCCCCGGGTTCCGGTCGCTGGGCGAGGCCCTCGCCGAGGCAGGCGTGATGGTCGTCTACGGCTGGCTCGACCGGCGCCCGGCCGAGCTGCCCTGGAACTGGCCGTTCACGATCCACACCTACGCCAACTTCGCCCTCACGTCGGCCCCGGAGGGCCGCCGCCGCTCCACCGCCTTCCTGAACGCCGGTCTGCGGGACGGCGGGTTCCGGCCACCGGTCGCCGAGGTCCTCGAGGGACTCGACCGCATCCGGGACGCGCACCGCCTGATGGAGACCAACACGCACATCGGCAAGATCGTGGTGAAGCCCTGAACCGCACCTGAACCGCTTCTGTCCCTGAAGGCTGAACCCCAAAAGCTCCGAAGCCGGAAACCGGTCGCTGTTTCCCGTGTCTCCGCTGTTTCCGGTCTTTGTCACCCGGACGCCGTACGCCCCGGAATAGCGCGTCCGCCCCGGGAGTTGCCGTGCCCATCAGGAGCACCAACCCCGGAAGGGTCTGTCTCATGAAGATCGGCATCATCGGCGCGGGCAACATCGGCGGCAACCTCACCCGGCGGCTCACCGCCGTCGGGCACGACGTCTCCGTCGCCAACTCCCGCGGTCCCCAGACGCTCGGCGCGCTCGCCGAGGAGACCGGCGCGACCCCCGTCACGGTCGAGCGGGCGGCACAGGGCGCGGACGTCGTGATCGTCACGATCCCGCTCAAGGCCGTGCCGAACCTGCCGGACGGCATCCTGGACGGAGCCGCCGAGGACGTCGCCGTCATCGACACCGGCAACTACTACCCCCAGCAGCGCGACGGCAGGATCGCCGGGATCGAGGACGACGGCCTCACCGAGAGCCGCTGGACCGCCCGGCAGATCGGCCACACGGTCGTGAAGGCGTTCAACGGCACCTACGCGCAGGACATCCTGGACCGCGCCCGTCCGGCCGGTGCCCCCGACCGGATGGCACTTCCGGTGGCCGGCGACGACACGGCGGCGAAGCGGCGTGTACGCGACCTCATCGACGAGATCGGCTTCGACACCGTCGACGCCGGCGGCCTGGACGACTCCTGGCGCCAGCAGCCCGGTACCCCCGTCTACGGCCTCCAGGAAGGCCGCGACGCGGTGACGAAGGCGCTGGCGGAGGCGTCCCCGGAGCGCGCGGCGGACTTCCGCGGCTGAGCGGCCGACCCGTTGCGCACGTGTTCTAGACGGCCTGGCTCAGCGCGTCCGCCGGGATCTGTGAAGCGTGCGGGTAGACGGCGGACCGGTGCTGGAAGGAGAGGATCTTCGGGTTCTGGACGACGCCGTCACGGATCTCGATCGCCTTGCGGACGGTGATGTCGGCGTCCCACGCGGTGGGGCCGCTCATGACCTTGCGCAGGTAGGGAAGCAGCGCCTCACTGATCTCCCAGGTGGCGGAGTTCCACAGGTGGGACGGGCTGTGATCCACCGCGTAGTAGTGGCAGCCCGCTCCGACGGTGGGCATGGGCTCGCCGAAGGTGGTCGGGCGGGCCCAGCCGAAGCCCATGCCCTCGTCGCAGGCGACGTCGATGAAGAACGTGCCCGGCCGGAACAGGGCGAGTTCCTCGTCGGTGACGAACATGAGCGGCGCGTCGGTGTCCTGCAGGACGCAGTTGACGATGATGTCGAACCCGGCCAGGTACTCCGCCAGCGGTACGGGCCCGGCCGGAGTGGAGGCCTGCAGGCCCGAGGGGGTGTCCGGCCGCTCCTCGAAGTGGCTCATCACGACCGAGGGCATCGGTGAGGCCACCGCCGCGGCGGCGCGCTGAGTGAGCACCGTGACGTCGGAGACCCCCATGGCGC
Organism: Streptomyces sp. NBC_00659; assembly: GCF_036226925.1. Classification (NCBI taxonomy): domain Bacteria; kingdom Bacillati; phylum Actinomycetota; class Actinomycetes; order Kitasatosporales; family Streptomycetaceae; genus Streptomyces; species Streptomyces sp. NBC_00659. Next base: position 6,534,951 of record NZ_CP109031.1, read on the forward strand.
CCAGGCCCGTGACCGCTCCGCGCGCCGTGGCACCGAAACTGATGACGACCGCGCGGAGGCGGCGCCCGTAGCTGCCGGTCAGCCCGCCGAGCTGCAGGGCGTGCAGCACCGAGCAGTAGCCGGCGAGTTCGTTGTTCTTGTGGAACACATGGACGCTGAAGGCGCCCGTGGAGGTCCAGTGGTTCATGGCTTCCCAGGCGATCAGCGTCAGCCGCCGGTCGATGCCGATCTGGGTCATCTTCTCGTCCTGCACGCAGTGCGGCCATCCCCACAGCACCTGGCCCTCGCGCAGCTCGGCGAGGTCGTCGTGCAGGGGCTTGGGCAGCAGCATGATGTCGCACTCGGCGACGAGTTCCTCACGGGAGCGCAGTCCGGCCACGAGGGGCCGCAGCGCGTCGTCGGCGACGCCGAACCGTCGGCCGTAGCCGTGTTCGAGGAAGATCTTCTCGCGGACGTCCGGGGCGATCCGGTCGAGGTGGCGAGGGTGCAGGGGCAGGCGGAACTCGTTCTCCTTGCGGGAGGAGGCGAGCACTCCGAGACTCATCAGGCTCATGTGGGGCGGCTCATTTCCTGCCGGACGCGATGCGCTCCGGCCTTGCCGTTCCCCGAGGGCGACGCCGCGATGGATGGCGGCGTGCGAGGTGCGCTCGGTATGTCAACCGTACTCCGGTCCCGGACGCCGTCCGCCCGCCGCTCGTCCGAGCCCGGCGGGCGGCCCGGCGTTCCCGGGAGGAAAGCGGATGCCGGGCGCCCCCGGGGCGGGGCTCCGGGGGCGGGGCGCCCGGCGTCGGCGGTCGGCGGAGAACCGGTGACCTCTAGGCGCTGCCCGCCCACGCGCGCAGGGCGGCCTTGGTGTCGAAGTCCGCGACGTCCCGGTCCACCGGCTCGGAGGTGTACTGGTGGAAGCGCCACTTCGCCTGGATGCGGGGTTCGCCGGCGGTCACGTAGTCGGCGATCCACAGACCGTCACCGGCGTACGAGGTGGTGTCGATGTTCAGCCAGAAGTTCCGGTTCGTGTAGAGCACCACGCGGTTGTCCGGGCGGAGTTCCTTCACCTTGCGGATGAAGCGGTCCTTCTCCGCGTTGCTCGCGTGGGTGCCCTCGCCGGTGGTCTCCCAGTCGACGGCGAGCAGGTCGCCCGCCTTTTCGGGGGCCTTGCTCACGAAGTAGGCGGCCTGGGCGGTGATGTTGCCGGGCCACAGGAAGTGGTAGAAGCCCACGACGCAGTCCGCGTCGCGGGCGGTCCTCACCTGCGCGGTGAGTTTCGGATTGACGTACGAGCGGCCTTCCGTCGCCTTGACGAAGACGAAGGAGAGGCCGGCGGTGCTGTACGTGGACGACTGGTAGGCGCTGACGTCGATGCCTCGCAGCATGGGGGGAGCCTCCGTGCATGGGGGGGGAGGGGGAGGGCCACGCGGGGCGGTCCCCGGGTGTCCCTGGCGAACAACTGCCGCTGTCCCGGGGGACGGTCGTCGGGGGGCGGCCGCCGTTGTCCACGGGGACAGTCCGTACGGGACAACTGCCTTGGGGATTCCCTCACTTCGCCCCCTCCACGCTCGCACGCGTGAGCGGCGCACCCGCACCGGTCGTCAGGGCCGGGCCTTTCGCCTGACGCAGCGCGCGGGAGCCGGCCCGCCCGGGAGCCGGAACCGCGCGGGAGTCGGCCCGCCGGCGCGCGTCAGGGGCCGAACCGGCCACCGGCGGGCGGTCCATGCCGACGAGAGCGCGCGGTCCGCCGACAGGACCGGGTCCGGCGCTCGCTCCGTCCCCGGTCCCCGCCGCTCCGGCCGGCCCTCCCGGGAGCGGGCCCGCCGCTCAGCACTCGATGATGTTGACCGCCAGCCCGCCCCGGGCCGTCTCCTTGTACTTGACGCTCATGTCGGCGCCGGTCTCCTTCATGGTCTTGATGACCTTGTCCAGGGAGACCATGTGGGAGCCGTCGCCGCGCATGGCCATCCTGGCGGCCGTGACGGCCTTCACCGCGGCCATGCCGTTGCGCTCGATGCAGGGGATCTGGACCAGGCCGCCGACCGGGTCGCAGGTCAGGCCGAGGTTGTGCTCCATGCCGATCTCGGCGGCGTTCTCGACCTGCTCGGGGCTGCCGCCCAGCACCTCGGCGAGCGCGCCGGCCGCCATGGAGCAGGCCGAGCCGACCTCGCCCTGGCAGCCGACCTCGGCGCCCGAGATGGAGGCGTTCTCCTTGAAGAGCATGCCGATCGCCCCGGCCGAGAGCAGGAACCGTACGACGCCCTCGTCGTCGGCGCCCGGCACGAAGTTGATGTAGTAGTGCAGCACCGCCGGGATGATGCCCGCCGCGCCGTTGGTGGGGGCGGTGACGACCCGGCCGCCCGCCGCGTTCTCCTCGTTGACCGCCATCGCGTAGAGGGTGATCCACTCCATCGCGTGGGCCAGCGGATCGCCCTCGGCGCGCAGCTGGCGGGCCGAGTGGGCGGCGCGGCGGCGGACCTTCAGACCGCCGGGCAGGATTCCCTCGCGGGCCATGCCGCGCGAGACGCACGCCTGCATGACGCGCCAGATCCCGAGAAGCCCCTCGCGGATCTCCTCCTCGGTGCGCCAGGCCCGCTCGTTCTCCAGCATCAGGGCGGAGATCGACAGGCCGGTCTCCTTCGTGAGCCGCAGCAGCTCGTCACCCGTGCGGAACGGGTACTTCAGGACCGTGTCGTCGAGCTTGATGCGGTCCTCGCCGACCGCGTCCTCGTCGACCACGAAGCCGCCGCCCACCGAGTAGTACGTCTTCTCCAGGACGAGCTCGCCCGAGGCGTCGTACGCGAAGATCGTCATGCCGTTGGCGTGGTACGGCAGGGCCTTGCGGCGGTGCAGGACCAGGTCGTCGTCGAAGGAGAAGCCGATCTCGTGCTCACCGAGCAGGTTGAGCCGCCCGGAAGCCTTGATCTGCTCGACCCGCTCGTCGGCGCCCTCCACGTCCACCGTCCGGGGCGAGGCGCCCTCCAGGCCGAGCAGCACCGCCTTGGGGGTGCCGTGGCCGTGGCCGGTCGCGCCCAGGGAGCCGTACAGCTCGGCGCGTATCGAGGTGACCGGGGCCAGCAGGTCCTCGTTGCGCAGCCGCCGGGCGAACATGCGCGCGGCGCGCATCGGGCCCACCGTGTGGGAGCTGGACGGGCCTATGCCGATCGAGAACAGGTCGAAGACCGAGATGGCCACGGGAACTCCTTGCTGGTTTCGCCGGACGCCGTTGTCCGACGGAGGTGGTGCGGGACTGCATGGAACGGGGCACCGCGCTCTGCTTCCAGTGTGCGCGGTGCCCCGGATATCCGTACGAAGAGAAAACGTACGGGTGAAAACATATGACGAAGAGCCTACGGAACTACTTCAGGCCGGGGTACAACGGGTGCTTGTCGGCCAGAGCGGACACGCGGGCCTTCAGGGACTCCGTGTCGTAGGACGGCTTCAGCGTCTCGGCGATGATGTCCGCGACCTCGGTGAAGTCCTCGGCCGTGAAGCCGCGGGTGGCGAGGGCGGGCGTGCCGATGCGCAGGCCGGAGGTGACCATCGGCGGGCGCGGGTCGTTCGGGATGGCGTTGCGGTTGACCGTGATGCCGACCTCGTGGAGGCGGTCCTCGGCCTGCTGCCCGTCCAGCTCGGAGTTGCGCAGGTCGACCAGGACCAGGTGCACGTCCGTGCCCCCGGACAGGACGTCCACGCCGACGGCCTTCACGTCGTCCTGGACCAGGCGCTCGGCCAGGATGTGCGCGCCGTCCAGCGTGCGCTGCTGGCGCTCCTTGAAGTCGTCCGAGGCGGCGACCTTGAAGGAGACGGCCTTGGCGGCGATCACGTGCTCCAGGGGGCCGCCCTGGAAGCCCGGGAAGACCGAGGAGTTCAGCTTCTTCGCGAAATCCTTCTTCGCGAGGATGATCCCGCCGCGGGGACCGCCGAGCGTCTTGTGCGTGGTGGAGGTGACCACGTCCGCGAACGGCACCGGGTTCGGGTGCAGACCCGCCGCGACCAGGCCCGCGAAGTGGGCCATGTCGACCCACAGGAAGGAGCCGGCCTCGTCCGCGATCCGGCGGAACTCGGCGAAGTCGAGCTGCCGCGGGTACGCCGACCAGCCCGCGATGATCACCTTCGGGCGGTGCTCCTTGGCGAGCCGCTCGACCTCGGCCATGTCGACCAGGCCGGCCTCGTCCACGTGGTACGCGACCACGTTGAACTGCTTGCCCGAGAAGTTCAGGCGCATGCCGTGGGTCAGGTGGCCGCCGTGGGCCAGGTCCAGGCCGAGGATGGTGTCGCCGGGCTGGGCCAGCGCGAACAGCGCGGCCTGGTTGGCGGAGGCACCCGAGTGGGGCTGCACGTTGGCGTACTCGGCGCCGAACAGCTCCTTGACCCGGTCGATGGCGATCTGCTCGGCCACGTCGACGTGCTCGCAGCCGCCGTAGTAGCGGCGGCCCGGGTAGCCCTCGGCGTACTTGTTGGTCAGGACCGAGCCCTGGGCCTCCATGACCGCGACCGGAGCGAAGTTCTCCGAGGCGATCATCTCCAGCGTGGACTGCTGGCGGTGCAGCTCGGCGTCGACGGCGGCGGCGACGTCCGGGTCGAGCTCGTGCAGGGGGGTGTTCATGAGCGACATGCGGTGACTCCTCAGCCGGCCGTGAAGGCGGTGTACTCGTCGGCGGACATCAGGTCCTCGGGCTCGCCGGCGACGCGCACCTTGAACAGCCAGCCGCCCTCGAAGGGAGCGGAGTTGACCAGGGCCGGGTCGTCCACGACGTCCTGGTTGGCCTCGACGACCTCGCCGTCGACCGGGGAGTACAGGTCGCTGACCGACTTGGTCGACTCCAGTTCACCGCAGGACTCGCCCGCGGTCACCGTGTCACCGACGGCCGGGAGCTGGGCGTAGACGACATCGCCGAGCGCGTTGGCCGCGAACTCGGTGATGCCGACCGTCGCGACGCCGTCCTCGGCGACGGACAGCCACTCGTGCTCCTTGCTGTAACGCAGCTGCTGGGGGTTGCTCATGACCTGAATTCTCCTGTACGCGGTGGAGTGCTGATGGAGGGAAGCGTGGGTGACCGGGCGGATGTGCCCAGGGTCACGTCCGGGGCCCTGGGAAGGGCGCCCGTCGGTACCGGCGCCCGACGGGCATCCGGTTCTTCATGCCCGGCCGGTGCGGACCAGTGTCACTTCTGCCGCTTGTAGAACGGCAGCGCCACGACCTCGTACGGTTCGTGGCTGCCCCGGATGTCCACGCCCACACCGGCCGTGCCCGGCGCGGCGTGCGCGGCGTCGACGTACGCCATGGCGATCGGCTTGCCCAGGGTCGGGGACGGGGCACCGGAGGTGACCTCGCCGATCACCTTGCCGTCGGCGACGACGGGATACCCGGCGCGCGGCACGCGACGGCCCTCGGCGATCAGCCCGACGAGCACGCGCGGCGGCTCGGAGGCGGCACGCTCGGCGGCTTCGGTCAGGGCCGTGCGCCCCACGAAGTCGCCGTCCTTCTCGAACTTCACGACCCGGCCGAGACCGGCGTCGAAGGGGGTCAGCGCGGTGGTCAGCTCGTGCCCGTACAGCGGCATGCCGGCCTCCAGGCGCAGCGTGTCGCGGCAGGACAGACCGCAGGGGACGAGACCGGCCGGGGTGCCCGCGTCGGTGAGCGCCTGCCACACCTTCTCGGCGTCGGCGGGGGCGACGAACAGCTCGAAGCCGTCCTCGCCGGTGTAGCCGGTGCGGGCGATCAGGGCCGGAACGCCGGCCACCGTGCCCGGCAGGCCCGCGTAGTACTTCAGGCCGTCGAGGTCCGCGTCGGTGACCGCCTTGAGGATGCCGGGGGACTCGGGGCCCTGCACGGCGATCAGCGCGTACGCGTCACGGTCGTCGCGCACCACGGCGTCGAAACCGGCGGCGCGCTCGCTCAGCGCGTCCAGCACCACCTGGGCGTTGGAGGCGTTGGCGACGACCATGTACTCGTGGTCGGCCAGGCGGTAGACGATCAGGTCGTCCAGGATGCCGCCGTCCTCCTGGCAGATCATGGTGTAGCGGGCGCGGCCGACGCCGACGGTGGCGATGTTGCCGACCAGCGCGTGGTTCAGGAGGGCCGCGGCCTCGGGGCCGGTGACGGTGATCTCGCCCATGTGGGAGAGGTCGAAGAGACCGGCCTTCGTGCGGACGGCGACGTGCTCGTCACGCTCCGAGCCGTAGCGCAGGGGCATGTCCCAGCCCGCGAAGTCGGTCATGGTCGCGCCGAGCGAACGATGCAGGGCATCGAGCGCGGTGTGACGGGGTGCGTTGCTGCTCATCGGTCTGGCTCCCAAGGCATGACGGCGAGGTCGTTCCTCCCCATCTGTCATCGGAACCTGAGAGGTTCATCACGACCACACGAATCGGTGGTCCTGACTTGCACCTTGGGTGGAGCCGCCGGAGCGGCCCGCTTTTCAGATGTGCCTCGCCCGCGCGGTAACGGTGCCTGAGAGATTCAAGGGAGGGACTTGCTCCTTCGGCGCCCGGGTACACGTACCCAGGACTCTCCCGCGCGGATTCAAGCGGCCGGTATGCAGTTGGCGCGGCCATCATCGCACGCGCTGTCGGATCACGGCAGCCCGACATCTGTGACGGGGCTGTGGCAGTCCGCGTATGGAAACGGGAAGCACCGGGCATTACCTTCTCTTTACACTCGACGGGGATGGGACTCCACATCCCAGGGGAGGACGGTCACGGTGAACAGGATCACGGCGTACGCGACGACCTCGGGTCTCGCACTGCACGAGCAGCCCGGCGCACCGGCCCGGGAGGCTCGCGGAGCGCGTCCCACGGTCGTCGTGCGGGATCTCCGCGACCGGGTCGGGCGCAGTCCGCACGGCCTCCGCTTCGGGGCGCAGGACCTCGTCGTCGTCACCGGACTGCCCGGCAGCGGCAAGTCGACGCTGATGCGCCGGGCCGTGCGGGGCACCCGCGTCGACTCCCAGGACACCCGCGAGCGCTGGGACGGCCTGATGGCCGGCCGGCTGCCGTACGCGGTCTACCGTCCCCTCGTCCGCCTCGCGCACTACGCCGGCCTGCGCCGCGCCCTGCGCGAGGGCGGCGGGCTCGTCGTGCACGACTGCGGTACGCAGGCCTGGGTGCGCCGCTGGCTCGCCCGCGAGGCCCGGCGCCGTGGCGGCGCGCTGCACCTGCTGCTGCTCGACGTCACACCCGGCACCGCGCTGGACGGCCAGCGCGAGCGGGGCCGGGGCGTCTCGCGCTACGCCTTCGCCCGCCACCGCGGCGCGATCGCCCGGCTGCTGCGCTCCGCCGAGACGGGAGACCTGCCCGAAGGGTGCGGTTCGGCGGTACTGATCGACCGGGACGCGGCGGACGTGCTGCGCAGAATCGACTTCGGCCACTGACCGGTCACGGTGGCCCACTAACCTTTCCAGCCGGAACAGTGGTTCGAAGCGGGCGGTAGACAGATGGACTTTCCGGCACAGGCACACCCCCATCCGCACGGCGGTTGGCCCGGCAACGAGCTGGAGGAGGTGTTGTCCTCCGCCCTGGGCGTGCCAGGGCCCTCGGCGGGCGCTCGCATCGTCGAGGTGCTCGGCCGCAGCTTCGTATGGGTGCCGCTGCCCAATGGCGGCGGTCCGGACAGTGGTCCGCTGGATCTGCCCACGATGGACATCGGGGGCCAGGTCTTCGTCCCCGTCTTCAGCTCCGAGGAGCAGTTCCGCCAGGTCGTCGGCGGTCACATGTCGTACACGATCGCGCCCGCCGTGGAGTTCGCCCGCGGACTTCCCCCGCAGGTCGGCATCGCGGTGAACCCGGACGGCGTGGTCGGCGTGCCGCTGCCGCCCATGGCCGTGGCCGAATTGTGCCGGGCCGGGCGGACCGAGCTGGACGGGGCGGCCAGCGGCGGCCGGGTGCGGCTCTTCGAGCCCGACTGGCAGGACGATCCGGTGGACTTCCTCGCCGCGGCCTCGGCGGAGTTCGCCGCGACGGGTGTCGTCCTGAGCGCCCGCCGCTGCCTGGCCAGCATCGAGGGCGACGAACCGGTCATGTTCATCGGCGTCGAGCTCGCGGCGTGGGAGGGCGACGCCCGCGCCCTGCCCCTGGACGCCCTGGGCCGTGCCCTCGGCCGCGTCCCGGTCAACCTTCCGGTGAACCTGGTCCTTCTCGACGTGACGCAGGACCCGGTCGGCGACTGGATGCGGGACCGGGTGCGCCCCTTCTACCAGCACGGTCACTGAACGGAGCCCGCGCCGGGAGTGCCCGGCCGGACCGCCGGCCGGCCGCGCGGGGCCCTCGGCCGCCCCGCGCGGCGGTTCCCGGCTCTCGACTGCTTCCCCCGGCGGAGCACGATCGCCGCATAAGCTGGTTTCATGGCCTGGTCGAGGTGTTGACCCATGTCGGTAACCGGTACCTCGGGCGTAAGGGATGAGTTCGTCGTGAATTGTTCGCGAAGGGGCGGTTGAAGGTGAGCGCGTCGGGCACGGCCGCGGCCGGGCAGGTCGAGCACATGCTGCGCCAGGTGACTCCCGGGCGTTACGACGCCTACGAGGCGCTCCTTCGCGCGCTCGCGACCCCGTCGTCCGGCCAGGTGTGGATGCTGCTCTGGCACGGCCAGGCCGGCTCCCCGGACGCCCAGTACGGGAACATGCAGGTGGACGGCCTCGGGTACGCGCCCTGTGTCACCTCCGCGCAGGAACTCTCGGCCAGTGGCTGGAACCGCAGTTACGAGGTCGTGGACGGGCTGGACGTCGCCCGCACCCTGTACCCCGACCACTTCGGTCTCTGGCTCAATCCGCATGCCCCGGGCGGCGGCCTCGGCATCCCGTGGCTGGATCTGCGCCGGATCGCCACGGGCCTGGAGCGGCAGCCCGCGGGCCCGCTGCGGCTGTCCGAACCGGCCATCGAGATTCCGCAGTTCTACGCCCTGCTCACGCAGAACGCCCATCGCACCCCGGCCGTACGGTCGTTGCGCCGCGCCTGGGTCCAACCCACGCTCGGGGCGCCGTATCTGGCCATCGGCCTCGACGTGTACGACACCTCGCCGCCCGCCGTCGACTCGGTGCGGGCGATGATGCAGCAGTCCATCGGCGCCGTCCCGGACGGGCTGCCCGTCTCCACCGTCGCGATGTCGGACGAGTTCGACCCGGTGGCGATGTGGCTGCGTGCCAACGCACGCCCGTTCTACGACCGCGAGGCGCACGCGGCTCCGGCGCAGGCGCCGACAGCGGGCGGTTACGGCTATCCGCCGGCCCGCGGCGGTTACTGAGAGCGTTCCGAATCCCGGACCTGTCGCATGCCCGTGCGAGAACGGCTGGCATCATGGGTTCGCACACGGCCTTCACATGGCGTGCGTTCCATGCTGCTGACCTGCAGGGAAGCGGATGTATGTGCCGATTGTCCCGTTTTGGCGGGGCTTCTGATCAAAAAGACCCTTATGGGGTTTTAGAGGTCAATTGGCAGACGTCCGACTACTGTTACCCACTGTTCGGATAACGGAATCCCTCAACAAGCATCACGGTTGCGCATACATTCCCCATGAGGCCTGGCACCTGATCGTGGCAGCACTGAAGACTCCCCCAACAGGCACGGAATCTTCGATCCTGTGAACGAGCGCAAGCCGAACCAACAGCCGGGTCATCGGGCCGCACCATCTGTGGCCGACTTCCCGGCGGGCAAGTGAACCAAGCCGCAGACAGCGGCAGTCGTAGGCCGGTCACCACCGGCGAGAGGGGTCGGGTCACTGTGACCGCACCGATCGAGACCACCGCGGCGGCAACGGAAGTGCAGCCAGAGGCTGTGCTTGCCGGAGCCGGCAAGGGGCAGATCGAGGGCCGTTCCCTGGGACAGATCGCCTGGACGCGCTTCAAGCGCGACAAGGTGGCGGTCGCCGGCGGTGTCATCGTCGTACTGCTCATCCTGATGGCGGTCCTCGCGCGGCCGCTCCAGTCGATGCTGGGGCTGGACCCGAACGCCTTCAACCAGGACCTGATCGACCCGAACACCTCGCTGCCCAAGGGTGACATGGGTGGCATGAGCGGTAGTCACCCGCTCGGTGTCGACCCGAAGTTCGGGCGCGACATCGCCACCCGCGTCCTGGAGGGCTCCTGGGTGTCGCTGGTGGTCGCCTTCGGCGCCACCATCCTGTCGAACGTCATCGGCGCTGTCCTCGGTGTCGTCGCGGGTTACTACGGCGGGCGGGTCGACTCGATCATCAGCCGGCTGATGGACACGTTCCTCGCCTTCCCGCTCCTGCTGTTCGCCATCTCCATCTCCGCCACGCTGCAGGGCGGCGCGTTCGGTCTCGACGGACTGCCGTTGCACCTCGCCGTGCTCATCTTCGTGATCGGCTTCTTCAACTGGCCCTACCTGGGCCGGATCGTCCGAGGCCAGGCCATGGCCCTGCGGGAGCGCGAGTTCGTGGACGCCTCCCGCGGCATGGGAGCCAAGGCCCCGTACATCCTGTTCCGGGAGCTCATGCCCAACCTGGTCGGCCCGATCATCGTCTACTCGACGCTGCTCATCCCGACCAACATTCTCTTCGAGGCGTCCCTGAGCTTCCTCGGCGTCGGCATCCAGCCCCCGCAGGCTTCTTGGGGCGGAATGCTTCGCGAGGCGGTCACCTACTACCAGGTCGACCCCGAGTACATGATCGTCCCGGGCCTTGCCATCTTCGTCACCGTCCTGGCATTCAACCTGCTGGGTGACGGTCTCCGTGACGCTCTCGACCCGCGCAGTCGCTGACGACTGCCACCGAGAGACCGAAAGTTTCCAACAATGGAGGGGAAAGCTCCCATCATGCGAAGGTCAGCGCTGGCCGCGATTGCGGCCATCGGCACCGCCAGCCTGTTCCTTACGGGTTGCAGCAAGGCCGATGACAACAAGAACGACAACGGCACGAAGTCGGCTGGCGCCGATGCCGCGACCAAGGGCGTCGTGAACGCGTCGGACAAGAAGGGCGGGACGCTCACCTACGAGCTGTCCGACGTCCCGGACTCGTTCGACCCGGGCAACACGTACTACGCGTACATGTACAACCTGAGCCGTCTGTGGGCCCGCCCGCTGATGACCTTCCAGCCCGACGCCGGCCAGAAGGGCAACACCCTCGTCCCGGACCTCGCGGCCGGCAAGGGTGTTCCGAGCGACGGCGGCAAGGTCTGGACGTACAAGCTGCGTACGGGCATGACCTACGAGGACGGCACGCCGATCACCTCGAAGGACGTCAAGTACGCCGTCGAGCGCTCCAACTTCGCGCGTGACGTGCTCTCCCTCGGCCCGAACTACTTCCAGCAGTTCATGGTCGGCGGCGACAAGTACAAGGGCCCCTACAAGGACAAGAGCGCCAAGGGCCTGTCCTCCATCGAGACGCCGGACGACACCACCATCGTCTTCCACCTGAAGCAGGCCTTCCAGGAGTTCGACTACCTGGTCGCGTCCCCGCAGACGGCCCCGGTGCCGCAGGCGAAGGACACCGGCGTCGACTACGTCAAGAAGATCGTGTCCTCGGGCTCGTACAAGTTCGAGAGCTACGAGGACGGCAAGCAGGCCGTCCTCGTCCGCAACGACAAGTGGGACGCGAAGACGGACCCGCTGCGCAAGCAGCTGCCGGACAAGATCGTCGTCAAGCTGAAGGTCAACCCGGAGACGATCGACAAGGACGTCCTCGCGGGTACCGCGATCGACCTCGCCGGTACGGGTGTCCAGGCCGCGACCCAGGCGCAGGTGCTCACCGACGCCTCGAAGAAGGCCAACACGGACAACACCTACGGTGGCCGTCTCGTCTACATGGCGATCAACACCACCGTGGCGCCGTTCGACAAGGTCGAGTGCCGCAAGGCCGTGCAGTACGCGATCGACAAGGTCTCGGTGCAGACCGCCGAGGGCGGCCCGATCCGCGGCGACGTCGCCACCACGGTCCTGCCCCCGGACATCCCGGGCTACGAGAAGTCCGACGCCTACGCCTCGGCCGGCAACAAGGGTGACGTCGCCAAGGCCAAGGAGCAGCTGAAGGCCTGCGGCAAGGACGCGATCACCACCAACATCTCGGCCCGTTCGGACCGTCAGCAGGAGATCGACGCCGCCACGGCGATCATCAACTCGCTGAAGAAGGTCGGCATCACGGCCACCCTCAAGCAGTACCCGTCCGGTAAGTACTTCACCGACTACGCGGGTGTGCCGAAGTTCACCAAGAAGGAGAACATCGGCCTGGAGATGATGCAGTGGGGTGCCGACTGGCCCTCCGGCTACGGCTTCCTGCAGCAGATCCTGAACGGCAGCGCCATCGGCCAGTCCGGTAACACCAACCTGTCGCAGTACGACAACAAGGACGTCAACGCTCTGCTGGCGAAGGCGATCGGCACGCAGGACATGGCCGAGCGCAACAGCCTCTACACGCAGATCGACAAGAAGACCATGGACGACGCAGTCCTCGTCCCGCTGACCTACTTCAAGGTCCTGCTGGCCCGCCCGACGACCTACACCAACCTGGTTTCCACGGCGGCCTTCAGCGGTCAGTACGACTACCTCAACATCGGCGTCGCGTCGAAGTAGCAGCCCCGGAAGGCAGGTGAAGGCATTGGTGCCCGCGGGCCGCAAGGTCCGCGGGCACCAGCGCCGATCCCCGTGATCTCGTACATCCTCCGCCGGACGTTCGCGGCAGTGATCCTGCTGCTGGTCGTCTCCGCGGTCACCTTCGCCATCTTCTTCCTGCTGCCGCGGCTTGCCGGCCAGACAGCGGACCAGATGGCGCAGCAGTACATCGGCAAGAGCCCGTCACCGGCGGACATTGCCGCTGTCAAGCACAACCTCGGTCTGGACCAGCCCGTCTACGTCCAGTACTGGCACTTCATCAAGGGGATCGTGGTCGGCGCCAACTACGACCTCGGCCCCACCACGGTGCACTGCGACACACCCTGCTTCGGTTACTCCTTCAAGACCCACCAGGCAGTGTGGCCGGAGCTCACCTCTCGCCTTCCGATCACCCTCTCGCTGGCCGCGGGTGCCGCCGTACTGTGGCTGATCTCGGGTGTGGCGGCCGGTGTCATCTCGGCACTGAAGCCGCGCTCGATCTTCGACCGCACCTTCATGGGCATCGCGCTCGCCGGTGTCTCGCTGCCCATGTTCTTCACGGGCAACCTGGCGCTCCTGCTCTTCCACTTCAAGTGGCCCATCTTCGGAAGCGACTACGTCCCGCTCACCGAGAACCCCTCGCAGTGGGCCAACACCCTCTTCCCGGCATGGTGCTCACTGGCCCTGCTCTACTCCGCCATCTACGCGCGGCTCACCCGCTCGGGCATGCTGGAGACGATGAACGAGGACTTCATCCGCACGGCCCGCGCCAAGGGCCTGGGTGAGCGCACGGTCGTCGTCCGGCACGGTCTGCGGGCCGCCCTCACGCCGATCATCACCGTCTTCGGCATGGACATCGGTCTGCTGCTCGGCGGCGCCGTCATCACCGAGAGCGTCTTCTCGCTGCCCGGCATCGGGCAGTACGCGGTGCAGGGCATCACCGACAACGACCTGCCCAAGATCCTTGGCGTGACCCTGCTCGCCGCCTTCTTCGTAGTGATCGCAAATCTCCTGGTGGACGTGCTCTACGCCGCTGCCGACCCGCGAGTGAGGCTCTCGTGACCGAACTCTCCAAGACCGGTGCCCCGGTGGGCGCGCCCACCTCCGCCGGCACGGCGTCCGAAGCCTTCCTCCGGGTCCGTGACCTCAAGGTGCACTTCCCGACCGACGACGGTCTGGTCAAGTCCGTCGACGGGCTGACCTTCTCGCTGGAGAAGGGCCGCACCCTCGCCATCGTCGGTGAGTCCGGTTCCGGCAAGTCGGTCACCTCGCAGGCCATCATGGGTCTGCACCGGCTCGGCACCAGCGGCAAGAACGTGCAGATGTCCGGTGAGATCTGGCTGGACGGCAAGGAACTCGTCTCCGCCGCCCCGGACGAGGTGCGCAAGCTCCGCGGCCGCGAGATGGCGATGATCTTCCAGGACCCGCTGTCCGCGATGCACCCGTACTACACGATCGGCGACCAGATCGTCGAGGCGTACCGGGTGCACCACAAGGTCAGCAAGAAGGTCGCCCGCAAGCGGGCGATCGAGATGCTGGACCGGGTCGGCATCCCCGAGCCGGGCAAGCGCGTGGACGGCTACCCGCACGAGTTCTCCGGCGGTATGCGCCAGCGCGCCATGATCGCCATGGCTCTGGTGAACAACCCCGAGCTGCTCATCGCGGACGAGCCGACCACCGCTCTCGACGTGACCGTCCAGGCGCAGATCCTCGACCTCATCCGGGACCTGCAGAAGGAGTTCGGCTCCGCGGTCATCATGATCACCCACGACCTGGGTGTGGTCGCCGAGATCGCCGACGACGTCCTCGTGATGTACGGCGGCCGGTGCGTGGAGCGCGGTCCGCTGGCCGAGGTCTTCGAGAAGCCGCAGCACCCCTACACCTGGGGTCTGCTCGGTTCGATGCCCCGCATCGACCGCGAGACCTCGGAACGGCTCATCCCGGTCAAGGGCTCTCCGCCGAGCCTCATCAACGTCCCTTCGGGCTGCGCCTTCAACCCGCGCTGCCCGTACGCGGACCTCCCCAAGGGGAACGTCACCCGTACGGTGCGTCCCGAGCTCGAGCTGGCCGACGGCGGACACTGGTCCGCCTGCCACCTCTCGACCGAGGACCGTACGCGGATCTGGACCGAAGAGATTGCGCCGAAGCTGTGAGTGAGACGAATAAGACGGACGCACGGGCCTCGGTCCCGCGCCAGGCGTCGGCTCCCGAGAACCGCGAGGTGCTGCTCCGGGTCGAGGGCCTGACCAAGCACTTCCCGGTCAGGAAGGGCATCCTTCAGCGCCAGGTCGCGGCGGTGAAGGCGGTCGACGGCATCGACTTCGAGGTGCGCAAGGGCGAGACCCTGGGCGTCGTCGGCGAGTCGGGCTGCGGCAAGTCGACCATGGGCCGGGTCATCACCCGCCTCCAGGACCCGACCGGCGGCTCGATCCACTTCGAGGGCAGGGACATCACGCGGCTCAGTGCCGGGAAGATGCGCCCGCTGCGCCGCGACATCCAGATGATCTTCCAGGATCCGTACGGCTCCCTCAACCCCCGCCACACCATCGGTTCGATCGTCTCGGCGCCCTTCCGGCTCCAGGGCGTCGAGCCGCAGGGCGGGGTCAAGAAGGAGGTCCAGGGGCTGCTGGAGCTCGTCGGCCTCAGCCCCGAGCACTACAACCGCTACCCGCACGAGTTCTCCGGCGGTCAGCGTCAGCGCATCGGCATCGCCCGCGCGCTCGCGCTGAAGCCGAAGCTCGTGGTGGCCGACGAGCCGGTCTCCGCGCTGGACGTGTCGATCCAGGCCCAGGTCGTCAACCTCATGGACGACCTCCAGCAGGAGCTGGGCCTGACGTACGTGATCATCGCGCACGACCTCTCGGTCGTCCGGCACGTGTCGGACCGGATCGCTGTGATGTACCTCGGCAAGATGGTCGAGCTCGCCGACCGTACCTCGCTGTACGAGTCGCCGATGCACCCGTACACCAAGGCGCTCATGTCGGCCGTGCCGGTGCCGGACCCGAACCGCCGGGGCACGAAGAGCGAGCGCATCCTGCTCAAGGGTGACGTTCCCTCGCCGCTCAACCCGCCGAGCGGCTGCCGGTTCCACACCCGGTGCTGGAAGGCCACGCAGGTCTGCAAGACGACCGAGCCGCTGCTCATCGAGCTGAAGCCCGGTCAGCGCGTCGCCTGCCACCACCCGGAGAACGCCGCGGACCAGGCTCCGCAGGACGTCGTCCTGCTCTCGGGCGCCCGCGAGGCCGTCGAGCTGGTGTCGGGCGTGGAATCCGCCGAGGTGCCGGGCGAGGCTCCGGCCGAGCTCGCCGCCACCGGTGAGGAGGCCGGCTCCGCGTCGGACTCCGCCGTTGCGGAAGCCGATCGTCAGGAGTCAACCGACAAGTAGGCCGTGACGACTTGGCAAAGTCATGAACATGCCTGAACGGGAGAGTGCAGAGTCCTGCGTGTCCGTCTGATCGGAAACGATCGGCACACGTACGAAAGGGACGTTGATGGCACTCTCCCGTTCGGCACGTTCAGGGGCACTCGCGACCGCGATCGCCTCCTTACTTCTCGTCGCCGCCTCCTCCGCCCCCACCCCCGGCGCGGACGGCATCGGCGACACGTACTTCCCTCAGCTCGGCAACGGCGGCTTCGACGCCCGCCACTACGCCCTCGACGTGGCGTACGACCCCGGCACCGACCGCCTCGACGGCCGTACGACCCTCACCGCCCGCGCCACCCAGAACCTCTCCGCCTTCGACCTGGACCTCCAGAAGCTGGACGTCACGAAGGTCGAGGTGAACGGCAGACGCGCCCGCTTCACGCGAGAGGGCGACGAGATCCGCATCACCCCGCGCGGCACGCTGCCCAAGGGCAAGAACTTCACGGTGACCGTCACCTACGGCGGAGTCCCCGAACCGCTCAGCGGCCCGATCGTGTTCGGCTCCGACTACGGGTGGATGAAGACCACGGACGGCGTGTTCGTCGCCTGCGAGCCCAACGCCGCCTCCACCTGGTTCCCCTCCAGCGACCACCCGTCCGACAAGGCGACCTACGACATCCGCATCACGGCCCCCAAGGGCCTGACGGGGGTGTCCAACGGACGCCTGGTGTCGACCCGCGACAAGGGCGCCGTCACGGTCACGCACTGGCGCGAGAGCCGCCCCATGGCCACCTATCTCGCGACGGCGACCATCGGGAAGTTCGACGTGAGGACCGGCACGACCCCGGCCGGGACACCGATCTACGTCGCCATCGACCCGGTGCTCGCCAACAGCAACAGCGTCGACGTGTACGCACTCACCGCCGAGGCCACCGACTACTGGTCGCAGGTGTTCGGCCCGTACCCCTTCGAGGAGACCGGCGCCATCGTCGACGACATGCCCGAGGCGGGATTCTCGCTGGAGGTCCAGTCGAAGCCCGCGTACTCGGCGGTGCGCTCGGAGTCGACCATCGTGCACGAGCTGGCCCACCAGTGGTTCGGCGACTCCGTCTCGGTGGCGCACTGGAAGGACATCTGGCTCAACGAGGGCTTCGCGACCTACTCCCAGTGGCTGTGGACCGAGCACAGGGGCGTCCGCTCGGCGCACGACTCGTTCGTCGCCGGGTACAACCAGCGGCCCGCGGACTCCGCCTTCTGGCAGACCACGGTCGGCGACCCGCAGCGGGACACGATGTTCGCCTCGGCGGTCTACCAGCGGGGCGCGATGACGCTCCAGATGCTGCGCGAGCGCATCGGCGACACCGCCTTCTTCAAGCTGCTGCCCGCGTGGACGAAGCTGCACCGGTACGGCAACGCCGGTACCGCCGACTTCATCGCCCTCGCGGAGCGGATCTCCGGGCAGGAGCTCGACGATCTCTTCCAGACCTGGCTGTTCACCACAGGCAAGCCCGCCGTCTAGGCCTTCCTAGGCAAGCCCGCCGTCTAGGCCTTCCTTCGTAAGGCGCACACCCCGCGACAGGCGAGAATATGGGGGTGTTCCAGCATCTGTTCAACCCCTCCGTCCAGCACACGCTCGACCTGATCGGCATCTTCGTCTTCGCGATCTCCGGCTCCCTGCTGGCCGTCCGCAAGAACTTCGACGTCTTCGGGATGGCCGTCCTCGCGGAGATCACCGCGCTGGGCGGAGGGCTGCTGCGCGACATCATCATCGGTGCCGTACCCCCGGCGGCCTTCACCGACCTGGGGTACTTCACCACACCGCTCGTCGCCGCCCTGCTCGTGTTCTTCCTGCACCCAGAGGTGGAACGCATCCAGGCAGGCGTGAACGTCTTCGACGCGGCCGGGCTCGGACTGTTCTGTGTCACCGGCACCGTGAAGGCGTACGACTACGGGCTCGGCCTGACCGCCTCCGCCGCCCTCGGCCTCGCGACGGCCGTGGGCGGCGGCGTGCTGCGGGACGTCCTCGCCAACGAGGTCCCCTCCCTGCTGCGCTGGGACCGTGACCTCTACGCGGTCCCGGCGATGGTCGGCGCCACGATGGTCGTGCTCTGCATCCGCTTCGACGCGCTCACCCCGTTCACCAGCGGTCTCGCCGTCGTCACGGCCTTCGTGCTGCGCCTGTTCGCGATGCGGTTCCACTGGCGGGCTCCGCGTGCGTGGAACCGCCGCTCGACGGTTCGTGAGGACGAGAGCCCCTGATCCGGTCGGCGCCGACCGCTCCGCCGGCGTCTCCGGGACCGCCCGTCCCGCCCTCCGTGCCCTTTGTGCCTTCCGTCTCTTCCGTCCCCGGAGTCCCTGCCGTGCCGACCCCGCCGGAGTCGAACCGCTCGGTCAGCCAGCGGAACACCTCCGGGAGCTGCGGCCGCCACAGTCCCATGTCGTGGCCGCCCGCGCTGCGCGGCAGCAGCACCACGTCCACGCTCGTCGGCGGCTTCGCGATCGCCTGGATCGCGGTGCCCGCCTGGTATCCGTCACCCGACTCGCCGGAGAAGTAGAGGGCGATCCGGGGATGGACAGGGGCGGCGCGCAGCAGCAGACGGGGATTGTTCCGCCGACGCAGGTCGAGGGTCCGCCCGGCGAGTGAACTGCGTTCGCCCCGGGGGTCGTTGTAGCCGGACATGCTCACCGCGGCCCGGTAGCGGTCGGGGTGGGCGACGGCCAGCTTGGTGGCGCAGTGCGCCCCGGCCGAGTATCCGGCCGTGGCCCAGCCGTCCGGGGCGGGCTCGGCGCGGAAGTTGTCCATGACCATCAGCGGTACGTCGATGCTGAGCCAGCTCTCCGCGTTCACCGTTCCGGGGATGTTCGCGCAGCCGGTGTCCGCGCGGGCCAGCAGGTTGGTGCGCGGCGCGACCAGGATGAAGGGCGCGACCCGGCCGTCGAGCATCATCGGCCGCAGCTGCTCGTGCACCCTCAGGGAGCCGAACCACGCCTTGGCGGAGCCCGGATATCCCGGCAGCAGCTCCACGACGGGGAACGCGCGGTGCCGGTAGGCGGGTTCGTCGTACTGCGGCGGCAGCCAGACGTAGACCTCGGCGTTCACCCCCGAGATCCGTCCCCTCAGGTCGGTGACGCGCACCCCGCCGGCCTGTCGCATATGCGGCCCGCGGGCCTGCCGGAATGTCTGCCGCACCGGGGGCAGGTTCTTCAGCGAGATCCCTCCGGTGCCGTCCTCGCCGAGGTCGGCGGCCTGCTGCACGTGGTTGCCGGTGCCGAGGAGGTCGGCCCAGTCGTCGTAGAGGTTGTTGGCGTTGTTCACGAGGACGAACACCAGACTGATCGCCGTCCCCTGGACGAACAGCAGCATCAGGAGCCGGGCCGCGGCGCGCACCGGCGCCGGTCCTGGCACCCGGGACCACAGGACCAGGGGCAGCAGAAGGGCGACGGCGCACAGCACGAAAGAGGTCAGGAGGAATGATGTCCCGGTGAGGCTCATGTCCCATCAGAGGAGAACTCGGACCGATTGGTTACGCATGATTACGGACACTTGACAGGAAATTGCCGAATCCTCACCTGAACGGTCGGATGATGAGGGAAGTTGCAAAGGCGTCCGCGCCTCCGAATGGGTGAAAGCTACCGCTTAGTAATTTCCTGTTGTACCGTTCATGTATGCCAGAAGCAGCTTCGGTACAGGCCGCACGGGCCACGATCGGCGACAGCGAGTTCGACCGGGACACCGCCGTCACCCCGCGCGGGGCCGGCGTCTACGACGTCGACCTCTCCGCCGGGTGGACGATCATCAACGCCGTCAACGGCGGCTATCTGCTGGCCGTCCTCGGCCGGGCGCTCGCCGACGCCCTCCCGCACTCCGACCCGTTCACGGTCTCCGCGCACTATCTGACCGCGTCCCAGCCGGGCCCCGCGGTCATCCGCACGGACGTCGTACGCACCGGCCGGACGCTGTCGACCGGACAGGCCTCCCTCTTCCAGTACGACGACGAGGGCCGCGAGATCGAGCGCATCCGCGTGCTCGCCTCGTACGGCGATCTCGACTCCCTGCCCGACGACGTCCGCACGACCGCGCTGCCGCCCGCGATCCCGCCCATGGACCAGTGCTTCGGCCCGCAGGACGCGCCCGCCCCCATCCCCGGCAGCTCGGCGATCACCGACCGGCTGTTCCTCAAGCTCGACCCCGCGACCCTCGGTTGGGCGCTCGGCGCTCCGTCCGGGAAGGGCGAGATGCGGGCGTGGTTCGGACTCGCCGACGGCCGGGACGCCGACCCGCTCTCGCTGCTCCTCGCGGTCGACGCGCTGCCGCCGACGGCCTTCGAGATCGGCCTGTCCGGCTGGGTGCCGACCGTCGAGCTGACCGCGCACGTGCGGTCCCGCCCGGCACCCGGCCCGCTGCGGGTGTCGATCACCACCCGCAACCTCGCCGGGGGCTTCCTGGAGGAGGACGCGGAGGTCTGGGACAGTGAGGACCGCCTGGTCGCCCAGTCCCGCCAACTCGCCCGCGCCCGCCTCGCCTGACCGCCACGGCCGCTTCCGGCCCGCCCCGGACGGCCGGGGCTCCGGCCCCCGGCCCCCGGCCCCGAAGCCGTGAGCGCGGCGCAGGATCGCCTGCGGCGCTCTCACGGCTTCTGAGACCCCCTGCCCGCCCCGGTGCCCCTTCCCGCCCGTGGTGCGGTGCTCCGCACCGTCAGGCGACCACCGTCAGGCGGTCGGCAACGGGAGCCGGCCACCAGCGGGCGGTCACCGTCGGGCAGCCGACGTCAGGCGGTCACCAGCGGGCGGCGGCCCATCCAGGCCGCCAGCCGCCCGTACGCGTCGGCACCCTCGGGAACCGGCGCCACCGCGCCGAAGGGCAGCTCGGGGTCCTCGCGTCCCTCGTCGGGCAGCACCCGGGCCGCGATCGTGAGTGCGAACTCGGCCAGTTCCGGATCGAGTTCGAGCGGCCGGCCCAGCGCCTCCGAGAGGTCCCAGGTGTGAGTGACGGCCTCCATGACGTACCCGGCGAGGGCGATCCGTCCGGTCGCCTCACCCCACGGCACCCGCACCGGCGCCTCCAGCCGCGCGTCGTCCGCCCATCCGGCGCGGACCTGAGCCCTGGCCTCCTCGTACGCGGCGCTCCAGCCGTCGTCCGGCACCCCGTCGGCGAACGGCCGCACCGCGAGCCCGTCGCCGCCCGCCCCGATCACGGCGATCCGCCGGGTGCCGCCGACCATGTGCGACAGCAGCAGCCGTACGTCGAACTCGGCGCACGGAGTGACACCGCCGAGCTGTTCCGGCCGGACGGTCGCGATCAGCGACGCGATCTGAGCGGCGGCGCGGGCGTACAGGGGGCGGGGATCCATGGCGTTCATGACTACCTCTTCCGTGTCTCGGTGTGCCCTCACCCTCGACGCATAACCTGACAGTTTCCGTCAGCATTTGTGGACGGCCCGTGGCGGGCGCGATCCTGGGCGCGTGAAGTCCGACCGCCTGCTCTCGATCCTGCTGCTGCTCCAGACGCGCGGACGCGTCCCGGCGCACGAACTCGCCGAACGGCTGGAGGTGTCGGTGCGCACCATCTACCGGGACGTCGAGGCCCTGTCCGCCTCGGGCGTCCCGGTCTACGCCGAACGCGGGCGGCACGGCGGTATCGAGCTGCTCGCCGGATTCCGTACGGACGTCACGGGACTGACCGCGGACGAGTCCCGCTCGCTGTTCATCCTGGCCGCGCAGGGCGCGCACGCCGCCCTCGGCCTCGACGCGGCGCTCGGCTCGGCCCTGCGCAAGGTGATGGCCGCGCTGCCAGCGCCCTTCAGACCCGCCGCCGAGGTCACCAGCCGGCGGATCCTCGTCGACGCCACACGCTGGAGGGGCGGACCCCGGCGGGCGGTTGATCTGGACGTGCTGCAGGACGCCGTCTTCTCCGACCGCCGGTTGCGGCTGCGCTACCGCCACGGCGGGGACGCCGAACCGCGCACCTGCACCGTCGACCCGTACGGCCTCGTCTCCAAGGCCGGTGTCTGGTACCTGGTCGCCGACCGGCGCGGAGCTCCGCGGCTGTTCCGCGCCGACCGGGTCCGCTCGGCCACCCTGCTGCCGGACCCGGTGCGGCGCCGTCCGGGCGTCGAACTCGCCGATGCCTGGGAGGTGCTGCGCCGTCAGGTCGAGGAGCGGCCGGGGGGTGTCGACGTCACGGTTCGGGTACGGCGCTCCCGCCTCGACATGTTCGTACGCCTCCACGTGGCCTCCCTCGTGGAGCTGCCCGAGGACGACGGCGCCGGTGAGTGGGTGACCGCGCGCCTCGCCCTCGGCTCGGTGCGCGAAACCCGCACGCTGCTGGCCTTCGGGGACGCGCTGGAGGTCCTCGCGCCGGCCGAGGCGCGCGAGGAGCTGGCGGAGACGGCGGCCGCCATCGGCGCGGTGTACGAGGGAGGTTGAGCACCGGCGCCGGGCCCGCGCCGCACAGCAAGGCACAGCTCCGGCACAGCGCGGCCCTACGTGGATCTGGTCCGCTGTCTCCCGCTCGTCCGGCCCTCGTCGGCCGACTTACGTGACCTGACCGGGAGTTGCCCCATGAACCGTCGTGCACGACTCGTTCCCTTCGTCGCCGTCCTCGCGCTCTCGCCCCTGCTGGCGGCCTGCGGCTCCGGTGACTCGTCGTCCTCGGACGGCAAGACCTCCGGCGGGCAGAACTGCACGCGCCCGTCCGGGATGCCGGGCGGAGCCTCCGGACGCCCCAGCGGTGCGCCCTCGGGCATGCCCTCGCGGTCCGGTGCCCCTTCGGGCATGCCCACCGGGAACGCCCCCTCCGGATTCCCCTCGGGCATGCCGAGCGGTGGCCCCGGCGGTGGCGCGGGCGGCGGTCAGGGCGGCTGCGGCGGCGGTCCCGGCGGCGGCCAGACGGGGCAGGGGCAGGGGCAGTCGGCCGCTCAGGGCTGAGACGGGGGAGGACCCGCTGTCGTACGGAGGCGGTGTCACGCCGGTACGGCGCGGCCCGCGGGGCCGAGGGCGAGTGGCGGTGCGGCGCGTCCGGGGAACGGGCGCGCCGCCGGTCTGCGCCGCTGTCCTGGCCCCGCGGCGGGGCTGATCAGCCGAGCCGGTGCGGCGGCCGATGCCGATCAGCCGAGCCAGTGGCGGCGGCCGATGCTGATCAGCCGCATCTGACGGCTCGCCGTCCTGGCCACCCGTTCGCGTTCCGCCGGGGAGCCGTCCAGCGCCTCCAGGAACGCCGAGGCCGCCATCAGCATGTGGTCGACGTACAGGCCCGCCAGCATCAGCAGATCGTCGTCGTTCCACCCCGCCGACTCGGGGTGCTCGGCCAGCGCGTCCCTGACCTCCTCGGCGAACCGGGCCAGTTGCTCGCTGATCGCGTCCCGCACCGGCTGGACACCGCCGTGCCGCTCGCGCGCGATGAAGCGGACGTGCGCCGGGTGCGTCGCGACGTGGTGGGCGATCAGTTCCACGGCGCGCGCGATGCGTTCGTCGCCGTCGCCGGCCGTCGACACGATGTCCTCGATCATCGGGTGCAGGCTGCCGAGCGCCTCCTCGACCAGCGCCGCACCGAGATCCGCCGTCGAGCGGAAATGCCGGTAGAAGGCGGTCGGAGCGACTCCGACGGCGCGGGTGACCTCCCGCAGTCCCAGGCTGCTCAGGCTCTGATCCTCCAGAAGCCCCAACGCGGCGTCCAGCAGCGCCTGTCGGGTTTTCTGCTTCTGCGCCTGGCGGATGCCGAGAGTGTGACTCATGCCATGCAGTTAACAACTGTTCTCCGGAATTTTAAAGCCGTGGAGCACGCTAGACTCCAGAGTCAGTGAACAACTGTTACTACAACCGTTCACTGAGCTGTCAAGTCCCGGAAACATCGGGCCCTCACCGTTGAGGTCCCGGAGGTTCCAGGACCGGACTTCGAGACTTCTTCGAGAGGCATCTCATGCTGTTCCTCGTCGCCGCACTTTTGCTGCTCGGCGTCGTGATGGGCTCCGTGGCGCACGCGCCGCTGTCCTTCACCCTCGTCGCCGCGGCCGTCATCGGCGTCTGGCTGATCGTCTTCGCGCTGCGCGAGCGCGGGGCCCGCCGGCGTCACCCCTCCGCCAACTGACCGTTGGTCCCGCACCTTTGCCGACCGGCCGTTGGTCCCACACCTTCACCAACTGACCGTTGGGAGCTGACTCACGTCATGGAACTCACCGCGCGCACCACCGGCACGACCCGCTCACCCCGCACCACCGCGACGCCCCGCACCGCCGAAGCCGTCCGCACCGCCGACGCCACCGAGACCGTCCGCGCCACGCGCCGGACCGGCGTCAAGGACGCCGACGGCATGGCCGTGGCCTCCTTCGTCCTCGGCCTGCTCGGCCTGCTCGTGCTGAACATCTTCCTGGGCCCCGTCGCCATCGTCCTCGCCTCCGTCGCCCTCTGGCGCGGCACGGCCCGCCGGGGCCGCGCCTTCCTCGGCCTCGGCCTGGGCATCGCCGACCTGGTGGTCCTGGTCGCCTTCATGCAGGTCGACAACACGGTGTCCTGGAGCTTCTGAGGCCGCCGCGACGACCGGGGCCGAGGTCACGGCCCGCGGCGAGCGGCGCCGGGCCGCCGTGCGAGGGCCCGGGCGCGGCGCCGCGGAGCGCACCGCCGGGCCGCGCGCGAGCCGGGGCGGGCCGTCATGCCGCCGGGGGCAGGGGAGTAGAGGGAACGGGCCCGTAGAATCGAGCCCACCATGGCTTACCTCGACCACGCCGCGACCACCCCCATGCTGCCCGAGGCAGCAGAGGCTCTGACCGCCCGACTGGGCGTCACGGGCAACGCCTCCTCCCTCCACGCCGCCGGCCGCACCGCGCGGCGGGCCGTCGAGGAGGCCCGTGAAACCCTGGCGGACGCCCTTGGCGCCCGCCCCAGCGAGGTGGTCCTCACCTCAGGCGGCACCGAGGCCGACAACCTCGCGGTAAAGGGCCTGTACTGGTCCCGCAGAGACGCCGACCCGGCCCGTACCCGTGTTCTCGCGAGCCCCGTCGAGCACCATGCCGTCCTCGACGCGGTCCACTGGCTCGGTGAGCACGAGGGCGCCACGGTCGAGTACCTGCCCGTCGACGCCTACGGCCGCGTCCATCCCGACGCCCTGCGCGAGGCCATCGCCCGCAACCCCGCGGACGTCGCCCTCGCCACGGTCATGTGGGCCAACAACGAGATCGGCACCATCATGCCGGTCCGCGAACTGGCGGACGTCGCAGCCGAGTTCGATGTCCCACTGCACGCCGACGCGGTCCAGGCCTTCGGTCAGGTCCCGGTCGACTTCGCGGCCTCCGGCCTCGCCGCGATGACGGTGTCCGGCCACAAGATCGGCGGTCCCTACGGGATCGGCGCGCTGCTTCTCGGCCGCGAGTACAGCCCCGTGCCCGTGCTGCACGGGGGCGGTCAGGAGCGCCATGTGCGTTCCGGCACCCTCGACGTCCCCGCCACCGTGTCCTTCGCGGTCGCCGGGCGGCTGGCCGCCGAACGGCAGGAGTGGTTCGCCCGCGAGATCGGCGCCCTGCGCGACGACCTGGCCGACGCCGTCGTCAAGGCCGTGCCCGACGCGATCCTCGGCGGTGACCCGGAACCCGGGGGCCGGCTGCCCGCCAACGCGCACTTCACGTTCCCCGGCTGCGAGGGCGATTCGCTGCTCCTGCTGCTCGACGCACAGGGCATCGAGTGCTCCACCGGCTCGGCGTGCACGGCGGGCGTGGCCCAGCCGAGCCACGTCGTCCTCGCCACCGGCACCGACCCGGACCTCGCCCGGGGCACCCTGCGCTTCTCCCTCGGCCACACCTCCACACGGGCGGACGTCGCGGCGGTGGCGCGGGTCATCGGCCCGGCGGTGGAGCGGGCGCGCATGGCGGGTCTGACCTGACGTCCCCCCGGTGAGGCGCCGGGGGATCCTCGGCAGACAGGATTCCCGGGAGTCCTCGTCAGACGGGATTTCTCGTCAGGCCGCTGCCGACCGGGCCCGCCGTACGAGCCGTATGTACCGGTCCCAGTCCCAGTACCGCCCGGGATCCGTGTGGTCCGTGCCCGGGACCTCGATGTGTCCGATGATGTGCTCGCGGTCCACGGGGATGCCGTACCGCCCGCATATCCTCGCCGTCAGCCGCGCCGAGGCCTCGTACATCGCGTCCGTGAACGACGAGGGGCGGTCGACGAAACCCTCGTGCTCGATGCCGACGCTGCGTTCGTTGTAGGCGCGGTTGCCCGCGTGGAACGCCACGTCCAGCTCGCGGATCATCTGCGTGACCTGACCGTCCCTGCGGACGACGTAGTGAGCGGCCGCCTCGTGCTTCGGGTCCTGGAAGGCCCGCACCGCGCTCGTGAAGCTGCCCTGGGTGACGTGGATGACCACCCGGTCTATCCCGTAGTCGTCGGGACGGTCGGCCCGCCGCCAGTTCGCCGCCGAAGCCGCCACCCACTGCGCGCCCCGGAAGTCCACCGCCCCCGCGACGCGTGCCTTCTCCACGCCCGGCAGCCGCCACCACAGGTGCGACAGCTCCTCGCGGGCGAGCCCGGCCGCGCTCACGGCCGCCGCCAGACCACCGATGAGCAGCACACGGCGTCCGGCCGGCCGGTCGCCGTCCTTGGCTCCCGCCGCTGCCCCACCGCTCCGCGGCTTTGCCGGCTTCTCCTTTTTCGCCCCCATGCGATCTTCAACGGATACTCGCGGGTTCCGGTTCCCGCGGCCCCGTACTCTGGAGGGGTTATGACTGACACCTCGCAGCGCCCCCTCCGCGTCCTTGCCGCCATGTCGGGCGGAGTGGACTCCGCCGTAGCCGCCGCCCGTGCCGCCGAGGCCGGGCACGACGTGACGGGTGTGCACCTCGCCCTCTCGGCGAACCCGCAATCGTTCAGGACCGGCGCGCGCGGCTGCTGCACCATCGAGGACTCGCGCGACGCCCGCCGCGCCGCCGACGTCATCGGCATCCCGTTCTACGTCTGGGACCTCGCCGAGCGCTTCCGCGAGGACGTTGTCGAGGACTTCATCGCCGAGTACGAGGCCGGCCGCACCCCGAACCCGTGCCTGCGCTGCAACGAGAAGATCAAGTTCGCCGCCCTGCTGGACAAGGCGCTCGCGCTCGGCTTCGACGCGGTCTGCACCGGCCACTACGCGCAGGTGATCGTCCGCGAGGACGGCACGCGCGAGCTGCACCGGGCCTCCGACATGGCCAAGGACCAGTCGTACGTCCTCGGCGTCCTGGACGACCGGCAGCTCGCCCACGCGCTGTTCCCGCTCGGCGACACGGTCACCACCAAGGACGAGATCCGCGCCGAGGCCGAGCGCCGGGGCCTGGCCGTCGCCAAGAAGCCGGACTCGCACGACATCTGCTTCATCGCCGACGGCGACACCCAGGGCTTCCTCGCGGGCCGGCTCGGCAAGGCCGAGGGCGACATCGTCGACGAGACCGGCGCCAGGATCGGTACCCACGAGGGCGCGTACGGCTTCACGATCGGCCAGCGCAAGGGCCTGCGCATCGGCACCCCGGCCGCCGACGGCAAGCCGCGCTACGTCCTGGACATCTCGCCGGTGAACAACACGGTCACGGTCGGCCCGGCCGCCTCCCTGGACGTGTCCGCCCTGACCGCGATCAAGCCCCGCTGGTGCGGCGCCGCCCCGGTCGGTCCCGGCACCTACACCGCCCAGCTGCGCGCCCACGGCGGCGAGACCGAGGTGAACGCAGGCCTGGTCGACGGCGAGCTGCGGGTCACCTTCACCGAGCCGGTCCGGGGCGTCGCCCCCGGCCAGGCGATCGTCCTGTACGACGGCACCCGCGTGGTGGGGTCGGCGACGATCGCGACGACCACGCGCGCGACGGCTGACGTCTAGACCGACCGGCCCGGCCGGTACGGGAGAGCCCTCGTGGCCGACTCGGCCGGGCAGGTGAGAGACCTTGGGCCGGGCAGGTGAGATCTCGGGCCGACCGGGTCGGGCAGGGGAGAGACCCCGGGCCGACCGGGTCGCGCAGGGGAGAGACCCCGATGGTGCCCTCGGCTAACCGTCCGTGCCGAAGAACTCCGCCAGCACCGGGGCGAGCGCCTGGGGATCCACCATGTGGGTCTGTCCCTCCAGAGTGCGGTACGACCCGTTCGGCGCGGCCTCCGCGATGGTCCGGGCCGCCTCGCGCATCCACGCGGGGCTCGCGTCGCCCGCGACGGACAGCAGCGGCACGGAGAGCGCGGCCAGCCGTTCGCGGGGCACCCGGCCCCCGCCCATCGCGGCGTCGTCGTACGCCAGGGTCGGAGCGAGGGTTTCCATGCCGGGCCAGGCGTGGGACATGCGCACTCCGGCGATCATCTCCGGGGGCGTGCCCACGAGGGTCAGGAACAGCTCGACCGCGTCACCGCGACGACCCTGGCCGAGCAGCTCGGTCAGCCGCCCGGTGTACTCGGCCCGCTGCTTGGCCGCCACCTCGTCCACGGCGAACGGCGTCTCGTAGACGGCGACTTCGCGGACGGGCAGCCCGCTCGCGGCCGCCTCCAGGGCCAGCGCGCCGCCCGACGAGATGCCGTAGAGCGCCGCGCTGTCCCCGAAGGCCTCGATCAGCGCCGCGATGTCCTCGATCTCCCGGGCCACCGCGAAGGGCGCCGTGTCGCCGCTGCCGCCACGGCCCCGCCGGTCGTAGGTGACGGCGCCGAAGCGGTCCGAGAGGGCCTCCGCGAGGGGCGCGAGCGTGGCGCCCGTGCACATGGCGCCACCCACCAGCACGACCGTCGGGCCGTCACCGTGGCGTTCGTAGGCGATGGGCGTCCCGTCGCGCGAGATCGTCTTGTTGTCCATGCCTGTAGAGACTGCCGGGCGAGCGGGAACTCATCGCGTCACCACGCCCGCGCGCCCGGAAGTCAGGACACGCAACTCAGGACACGTCAACCTCGTAGAAGCAGAGGTGGTCCCTGATCTCGGCGACGTCGGGCTTGGGATCGGGGTAGGCCCACACGAGATCGGCCGCTCCGGGACGCGACCAGTAGGAGGCGGTGCCCTTGAAGGGGCAGTACGTGTGGGTGTCGGAGGGCGTCAGCAGCTCCAGACGGACGTCCTCGGGCGGGATGTAGTAGCGGACCGGACAGCCCGTCTCGCGCAGCACCAGGGGGCGGTCGCTCTCCGCCAGGACCTGGTCGCCGTGCACGACGCGGACATGGCGCGTGCCTTGCTCGATCGTGATCGTGTGTCCTTCAGCCATACCGGGAAAGCGCTCGCGGGCCCCGAATCCTTCCCGCGTACGGTGAAGTCATGAACATCTGTGTCTTCCTCTCCGCCGCCGACCTCGACGACCGCTACACGCGCCCCGCCCGGGAGTTCGCCGAACTCCTCGGCAAGGGCGGCCACACGCTGGTGTGGGGCGGCTCCGACGTCGGGCTGATGAAGGTGGTCGCCGACGGCGTGCAGGAGGCGGGCGGACGACTGGTGGGCGTCTCCGTGGACTTCCTGGCCGCCAAGGCCCGCCCGGGAGCCGACGAGATGGTCGTCGCTCGTGACCTGGCCGAGCGCAAGGCGCTGCTGCTGGCGAAGGCCGACGCGGTGGTCGTCATGGTGGGCGGCACCGGCACGCTCGACGAAGCGACCGAGATCCTGGAGCTGAAGAAGCACGGGAAGACCGAGAAGCCGGTGGTCCTGCTCAACACGGCCGGCTTCTACGACGGCCTCAAGGAGCAGTTCCGGCGGATGGACACCGAGGGTTTCCTGCCGCGCCCGCTCACCGACCTGGTGTTCTTCGCCGAGGAGCCGGTGGGGGCACTGGCCTACCTGGAGGAGAGCGTCGGCACCCGCTGAGGCGCGACAGGCGCCCGCCGGGGTGCCGGGCAGGCGGTTCGAGACCGGCGCCCGGTGATGCGAGCATGGCGCCCATGGCTACACATGTGATCACCGGGGCCGGTTCCGGAATCGGCGCGGCCGTCGCCCGCCGTCTGCACACGCGCGGGGACGAACTCGTGCTCCACGCGCGCGACGCCGGCCGCGCCAAGGAACTGACCGCCGCGTTCCCCGGGGCGAAGACCCTGGTGGGCGACCTGGCGGACCCCGACAAGCTCTCCTGGGCGTTCTCCCACCAGTCGCTCCCCGGCCAGGTCGACTCGCTGCTGCACATCGCGGGCGTGGTCGACCTCGGTCCGGTCGGCGAACTGACCCCGAAGTCCTGGCGCCATCAGCTCAACGTCAACCTGATCGCCCCCGCCGAGCTGACCCGCCACTTCCTGCCCCAGCTCCGCCTGGCCCAGGGCCACGTGCTCTTCGTGAACTCCGGCGCCGGTCTGAACGCCCACGCCGACTGGTCCGCCTACGCCGCTTCCAAGCACGGCCTGAAGGCCCTCGCCGACTCCCTGCGCCACGAGGAGCATGCGGCCGGGGTCCGGGTGACCTCCGTCTACCCCGGCCGCACCGCGAGCCCCATGCAGGCCAAGGTCCACCAGCAGGAGGGCAAGGAGTACGACGCCTCGAAGTGGATCGACCCCGAGTCGGTGGCGACGACGATCCTGATGGCGCTCGACCTGCCCCGGGACGCCGAGGTCAACGATCTGACGGTGCGCCCGGGCGGCTGACCTCCCCGCGGGATTCCGTAGGCTTCCGGGGTGAGCGAAAAAAGCGAGTTCAGGTTCGGTCCCGCCACCGGGGTCGGGTCCATGCCGGGCGGTGACGCGCGGGAGGCCGCGAAGACCGTCACCGGTTCCCTCGACGACTTCCCGTTCCTCGCCGAACTGCCCGCACGGGGGCCCGGGGCGGACATGATCGGCCGGACCGCCGGAATGCTCGTCGAGCTGTACGCGCGCGTGGAGCCCAGCGGCTGGCGGTTCGGGGACCGGCCGGGCCGGGACACCAAGCGGGCCAGGTCGTGGCTGGGGGAGGACCTCGACGCCCTGGAGGAGTTCACCCAGGGGTACGAGGGCCCCCTCAAGGTGCAGGCCGTCGGTCCCTGGACCCTGGCCGCCGCCCTGGAGCTGCGGAACGGCGAGTCCGCCCTCTCCGACCCGGGCGCCTGCCGAGACCTCGCGGGATCGCTCGCCGAGGGACTGCGCCTGCACCTCGACGACGTACGCCGGCGGATCCCCGGTGCCGAGGTCGTCCTCCAGCTCGACGAACCCTCCCTCGTCGCCGTGCTCCGCGGTCAGGTGCCGACCGCCAGCGGCTACCGCACCAACCGCGC
This sequence comes from Streptomyces sp. NBC_00659, assembly GCF_036226925.1. Lineage (NCBI taxonomy): Bacteria > Bacillati > Actinomycetota > Actinomycetes > Kitasatosporales > Streptomycetaceae > Streptomyces > Streptomyces sp. NBC_00659. The sequence continues at coordinate 6,565,980 of NZ_CP109031.1, forward strand.
CGTGGACCGCCAGGTCGCCGAGGCCAGGCTCCGGGACGTCGTCGGCGTGAACGGGGACGGTCCCGTCGTCGTCCACAGCTGCGCGCCGGACGTCCCCTTCGCCCTGCTGCGCCGGGCGGGCGCGGCGGCGATCTCGTTCGACTTCTCTCTTCTCACCGAGCGTGACGACGACGCGATCGGGGAAGCTGTCGAAGGCGGCACCCGGCTGTTCGCCGGTGTCGTCCCCGGCGTGGACGTCCCGTTGTCGGACCCTGCCGGTAGCGTCATGGGTGTCAGGACGCTGTGGCGCAGGCTGGGGCTGCGGCCGGGTCTTCTCGCGGAGGCGGTCACGCTCACTCCGTCGTGCGGACTCGCGGGGGCCTCCCCCGACTTCGCGCGCCGGGCGCTGGCCCACTGCGTCCGGGCGGCGAGATCTCTCGCGGACAACCCTGAGTAACGGGAGGACACAACGGTGGCCGGCGAAATCCACGCAGAGCCCACATCGGTACCCACCGAGGCGCGGGAGCGGCACGCCCAGCTCGCCGAGGAGATCGAGGAGCACCGGGCCCGGTACTACGGGCAGGACGCTCCCGTCATCAGCGACGCGGAGTTCGACACCCTCCTGCGCTCTCTCGAAGCCCTTGAGGACGAGTATCCGGAACTGCGGACACCGGACTCGCCGACCCAGAAGGTCGCCGTCGAGTACGAGACCGATCTCGCAGCGGTCGAACACCGCGAGCGCATGCTCTCCCTCGACAACGTCTTCGACGACGCGGGGCTCGGGGCTTGGGCCGTCCGTGTGGCCAAGGACGTGGGTTCGTCCGGCTACCACTTCCTGTGTGAACTCAAGGTCGACGGCCTCGCCGTGAACCTGACGTACGAGGACGGCAGGCTCACCCGCGCGGCCACCCGGGGAACCGGCCGGACCGGTGAGGACATCACCACCAACGTCATGACGATCGCGGAGATCCCGCACCGTCTGAAGGGTGATCACGTTCCCCGGCTCGTCGAGATCCGCGGCGAGGTCTACTTCCCGATGGAGGAGTTCGAAGGGCTCAACGCCCGTCGTGTGGCGGCTGGTGAGAAGCCGTACGCCAACCCCCGCAACTCGGCGGCGGGTTCGCTGCGTCAGAAGGACCCCAAGGTCACCGCGACGCTGCCGCTCCACATGGTCGTCCACGGCATCGGCGCCCTGGAGGGGTTCGAGGGCCTCGGCCGGCTCTCCGAGGCCTACAGCCTGCTGCACGCCTGGGGACTGCCGACGACGCGGTACGCCAAGGTGGTCGACGACCTCGACGGCGTACGGGAGTTCATCGCGTACTACGGCGAGAACCGCCACTCCGTGGAGCACGAGATCGACGGCGTGGTCGTCAAGCTCGACGAGATCCCCCTCCAGGGCCGGCTCGGCTCCACCGCGCGCGCACCTCGCTGGGCGATCGCCTGGAAGTACGCGCCCGAGGAGGTCAACACCAAGCTCGTCAACATCCGTGTCGGCGTGGGCCGTACGGGCCGGGTCACGCCGTACGCGCAGGTCGAGCCGGTCACGGTCGCGGGTTCCGAGGTCGAGTTCGCCACCCTGCACAACCAGGACGTGGTGAAGGCCAAGGGCGTCCTCATCGGGGACACGGTGGTGCTGCGCAAGGCCGGTGACGTCATCCCCGAGATCCTCGGACCGGTCGCCGACCTGCGCGACGGCACCGAGCGGGAGTTCGTGATGCCGGCCGAGTGCCCCGAGTGCGGTACGGCGCTGCGGCCCATGAAGGAGGGCGACATCGACCTCCGCTGCCCCAACGGCCGCTCCTGTCCGGCACAGTTGAGAGAGCGGGTCTCGTATCTCGCGGGCCGGGAGTGCCTCGACATCGACCATTTCGGCAGCGTGGCCGCGGCGGCGCTGACCCGCCCGCTGGAGCCCGCCGCCCCGCCGCTCGTCGACGAGGGCGACCTCTTCGACCTCACGATCGAGCAGCTGCTCCCCATCAGGGCGTACGTTCTCGACCCGGACAGCGGCCTGCCCAAGCGCGACCCGAAGACCGGCGAGGAGAAGATCGCCACGGTCTTCGCCAACCAGAAGGGCGAGCCGAAGAAGAACGCGCTTGCCATGCTGGAGGGGATCGCCGAGGCGAAGAGCCGTCCGCTCGCCCGTTTCATCAACGGACTCTCCATCAGGCATGTGGGCCCGGTGGCCGCCGAGGCGCTGGCCCGCGAGTTCCACTCCATCGACCGCATCGAGCAGGCCACCGAGGCGGAGCTCGCCGCGGTCGACGGGGTCGGCGGGATCATCGCGACGTCGCTCAAGGAGTGGTTCGCCGAGGACTGGCACCGCGAGATCATCCGCAAGTGGAAGGCGGCCGGCGTCCGGATGGAGGACGAGGGCGCGGGCGAGGATGAGGGGCCCCGTCCGCTCGAAGGGCTCACCGTCGTGGTCACGGGCACGCTCGAACACCACACGCGGGACGGGGCGAAGGAGGAACTGCAGAGCCGTGGAGCAAAGGTGACCGGCTCTGTCTCGAAGAAGACATCCTTCGTCGTGGTGGGCGACAATCCCGGCTCGAAGTATGACAAAGCGATGCAGTTGAAGGTTCCGGTGCTGAACGAGGAGGGCTTCGCCGTCCTGTTGGAGCAGGGGCCGGACGCGGCGGCGGACGTCGCGCTTCCGATCGAGGAATAGCGGTTGAAGACCACCCGTTCGGCGCATACCGGTGACATACGGGTGACCAGGTCGCATTCGGGCAACCGTCGACGACCGCTGCCCGTGGAAGCCTTCCGCGGCCTACTGTTGACGTGTGCGCCCGCCGTGCCCGGCCTCGGTCGGCGCATCCCTCGCTCCTCATGAGCTGGGGGAAGGGTTTTCCACGCGGCCACCGTTGGCGGTTGTCGCCGGCAACGGATCGTGTGGCGTGGGCACCGCCGGCAGTGAGAGGGACGGGAATGGAACCGACCGAGAGCGCCGCTCCCGACTCACGGCTGCGCCTGCGCCGGACGACCGGCGCGTGGCTGACCGGCCTGCGGTCGGGACGGCCTTCGGAGCGCGCCGTCCGGAGCGGGCTCGGCGCCGCGCCGCTCCCCCTTCCCGCCGGTCCCGGTGCTCTCACCGCCGAACGCGGCACCGGCCTGCCCGGCCAGGACCCCCAACGCCAACTGTCCTGGCCCGCGCTGCCGTCGGCGGTCGTGGCCACGGCCGCGTTCGTCCTGGGCGCCGGCTTCTACCGGGCGTTCAGCGGTCACCACGCCCTCTTCCCCTGCGGCGCCGTCGGCTGGGCGCTGGCCCTGCTCACCGGCGTCATCGTCGGTCACCTGGTCGCCCTCGGCCGTGCGCGCTGGTGGGGCGGCACCGGTTCCGGCGCCGCGCTGACCCTCGCGGTCCTGCTGCTGTACGGCTGGGTCCCGGCCGGCATGGTCAGTCTCACCGTCGTCGTCCTGGTGGGCACGGCCCGCCGCAACCGCTGGCGCCAAGCCGTCATGCACGGCGCCGCCGACATCCTCGGGATCGGTGCCGGAGCCCTGGTCCTCGCGTCGTTCGGGCGGTTCCCGAGCGTCGAGACGCCCTGGGTCCCCGACACCTGGACGTTCTACACCGCTCCCCAGCTCGTCCTGGTCGCCGGCGCCTATCTCGCCGTCACCCGCGTCCTGCTCTGGTACCTGAACACACCGGTCGGGAGTCTCCCCACCGTCGCCCGTACGGCCCTGGTCAGACATGGGCTCGTCGCTGTGGCGCTCCTCGGCATCGCGCCGCTGATCTGCGTCGTGGCGATGGCCCAGCCCACGCTGCTGCCCCTGTTCTCGATCCCGCTGATCGCCCTCGACTCCACCCTGTGGATAGCCCGCGCGCGGGCCGAGGAGCAGCTGCGCGACCCGCTGACCGGACTGCCGAACCGTCAGTGGCTGCTGGAGCGCACCTGGACGGCCCTGGACGACGCCGAGCGCATCGGCGCACGCTCCGCCCTCCTGCTCATCGACCTGGACCGCTTCCGTTCGGTGAACGACACGCTGGGGCACCTCGCCGGTGACCGGCTGCTCCTCCAGATAGCCGACAGGCTGCGGCTCGCACTGCCGCGCGGGGCGGAGGCCGCGCGGCTCGGCGGAGACGAGTTCGCCGTCTTACTGCCGGTCGCGGACTCCACCACGTCGGCCACGCGGGTCGCCCGCAATCTCGTCGCCACCCTCGGCTCGCCGCTCGATCTGGACGGGCTCACCCTCGTCCTGGAGGCCAGCGCCGGGCTCGCCGTCTTCCCCGACCACGCGCTCGACGCGGAGGGGCTGCTGCGCCGCGCGGACATCGCGATGTACCAGGCGAAACGGGACCGTACGGGCGTGGAGGTGTACGAGTCCAAGCGGGACTCCAACACCCCCGACCGGCTGGGCCTGCTGGGCGATCTGCGCCGGGCCCTGGACACCGGCGACGTCGAACTGCACTACCAGCCCAAGGTCCGCTTCGACGGACAGGTGGCCGGTCTCGAGGCCCTGGTGCGCTGGGTGCATCCCGAGCGCGGGAAAGTTCCGCCGGACGAGTTCATCGCCATCGCCGAGTCGTCCGGGCTGATGCCGCACCTCACCGAGTACGTCCTGGAGACGGCCCTCGGACAGGTCGCGCGCTGGCGGGCACAGGGCCTGTACGTGCCGGTCGCGGTGAACGTGTCGCCGCGCGATGTCCACACGCCGGGGTTCGCCGGCGCCGTCGCCGCACGTCTCGCCCGGCACGGAGTCCCCGCGGGAGCGCTCCAACTGGAGATAACGGAGCACGTGCTCCTGGAGGACCCGCAACGGGCCGCCGACACCCTCGCGGCTCTCACCGCGCACGGCGTGAAGATGTCGCTGGACGACTTCGGCACCGGGTACTCCTCCCTGGTCCATCTGCGCCGGCTGCCGGTCAGCGAACTGAAGATCGACCGTTCGTTCGTCGCGCGCCTGGCCGTGGACGCCGAGGACGCCGAGATCGTGCGCTGCACCGTCGACCTCGCCCATTCGCTGGGGCTTCTCGTCGTGGCGGAGGGCGTCGAGGACGACGAGACGTGGGAGCGGCTGCGGGACCTGGGCTGTGACGCCGTCCAGGGGTGGCTGGTCGCCGCGGCGATGCCTCCGGAGGAGGCCACGGCGTGGCTGCTGGCCCGCGGTTCCCGCGGCTGGCAGCGCCCGCGAGCCGCCCTTCCCGCCGCCGAGTAGCGCCGCCCGGCCTGCGGCCGGATGCCTCCCACCCACGCACCACCCGTGACAGTTTTCCGACAGGCTCGGCCCCCTCGTGGTGCCTTCCCGCCGCAGGCGTCGTGCGGTTGGGAGGGAGCACGGCCGCGGACGCGGCCTCCTGCGGCCTCCCGCGCCCTCCGGCGCGGCGGACGCCGACGGCGGGACGGCCGAACGGCAGAGCTCACCTGTCCGGAGACGGTGAACGGGTGGTGCGCGGGTGGGAGACGACCGGCCGGAGGCCGGGCCGTGGGCGCGCCCCGGCAAACCCGGGCGCGGGCATCGGCCCGAGCCCCATAGGATTGGGCCAAACCACACCGCACTCACCCCAGAGGATCGCTGCATGCCTGGCATCACGCGCGAGGAGGTCGCCCACCTCGCACGGCTGGCGCGTCTGGAGCTGAAGGGCGAAGAGCTCGACCACTTCGCAGGCCAGCTCGACGACATCATCGGCGCGGTCGCCCGCGTCAGCGAGGTCGCCGACCAAGACGTACCGCCGACCTCTCATCCGCTGCCGCTGACGAACGTCATGCGCGCGGACGAGGTCCGTCCGTCGCTCACCCCCGAGCAGGCGCTCTCCGGCGCCCCGGCCCAGGAGCAGCAGCGTTTCAAGGTGCCGCAGATCCTGGGGGAGGACTAATCACCATGACGGACACCAACGTCAACATCATCAAGCTCACCGCGGCCGAGATCGCCGGGAAGATCGCGGCCGGCGAGCTCACCGCCGTCGAGGTCACCGAGGCCCACCTCGCCCGGATCGAGGCCGTCGACGAGAAGGTGCACGCCTTCCTGCACGTCGACCGCGAGGGCGCCCTCGCCCAGGCGCGTGCCGTGGACGCCAAGCGGGAGGCCGGCGAGAAGCTCGGCCCGCTCGCCGGTGTGCCCCTCGCGCTGAAGGACATCTTCACCACCGAGGGCATCCCGACCACGGTCGGCTCGAAGATCCTCGAAGGCTGGATCCCGCCGTACGACGCGACCCTCACCAAGAAGCTGAAGGCCGCCGACGTCGTCATCCTCGGCAAGACCAACATGGACGAGTTCGCCATGGGGTCCTCCACCGAGAACAGCGCGTACGGCCCGACCGGCAACCCCTGGGACCTCACCCGGATCCCCGGCGGCTCGGGCGGCGGCTCCTCCGCGGCCCTCGCCTCCTACCAGGCACCCCTCGCCATCGGCACCGACACCGGCGGCTCCATCCGCCAGCCGGCCGCCGTCACCGGCACGGTCGGCGTCAAGCCGACGTACGGCGCGGTCTCCCGCTACGGCATGGTCGCCTTCTCGTCCTCCCTCGACCAGGGCGGCCCCTGCGCCCGTACGGTCCTGGACGCGGCCCTGCTCCACGAGGTCATCGCCGGGCACGACCCGCTCGACTCGACCTCCATCGACGCCCCGGTCCCGCCGGTCGTCGAGGCCGCCCGCAACGGCAGCGTGACGGGCATGCGCGTCGGTGTCGTCAAGCAGTTCCGCGGCGAGGGCTACCAGGCCGGTGTCGTGCAGCGCTTCGACGAGGCCGTCGCCGTGCTCAAGGAGCTCGGCGCCGAGATCGTCGAACTGGACTGCCCGTCCTTCGACCTGGCGCTCTCCGCGTACTACCTGATCGCCCCGTCGGAGTGTTCGAGCAACCTCGCCCGCTTCGACGGCCTGCGCTACGGCGCGCGCGTCGGCGACGACGGCACGCACTCCGCCGAGGACGTCACCGCGCTGACCCGCGAGGCCGGCTTCGGCCCCGAGGTCAAGCGCCGCATCATGCTCGGCACGTACGCGCTCAGCTCCGGCTACTACGACGCGTACTACGGCAGTGCCCAGAAGGTCCGCACGCTCATCACGCGCGACTTCGAGAAGGCGTTCGAGCAGGTCGACGTGATCGTCAGCCCGACCACGCCCACCACCGCCTTCCCGATCGGCGAGCGCGCCGACGACCCGATGGCGATGTACCTCGCGGACCTGTGCACCATTCCGACCAACCTGGCCGGCAACTCCGCCATGTCGCTGCCCTGCGGTCTCGCCCCGGAGGACAACCTTCCGGTCGGACTGCAGATCATCGCTCCGGCGCTGAAGGACGACCGTCTGTACAAGGTCGGAGCCGCCGTGGAGGCCGCCTTCGTGGAAAGGTGGGGGCACCCGTTGCTTGAGGAGGCTCCGTCGCTGTGAGCAAGGCAATGTCCAAGGCCAAGGGCTTCAAGAAGTCCAAGTCCGGCACGTATCTGTCCATGGCGGGCACGGCGTTCGGCGCCCTCGGTGTCGCGAAGCAGGTCAAGAAGGCCCGCAAGGAACACGACACGCTGCGCCTCATCGACGCGGCCGTGTCCGCCGCCGCCATCGTCACCGGCCTCGCCATCCTCTACCGGGAGCTCAAGCGCCTGGGCGACGACGACGTCCTGCTGGGCTGAGAGGGAAGTTTTCACCGTGACCACCACGATCGACCTGGTGTCGTACGAGGACGCACTCGCTACGTACGACCCCGTCATGGGCCTCGAGGTCCATGTCGAACTCGGCACCAAGACGAAGATGTTCTGCGGCTGTTCGACCGAGCTGGGCGCCGAGCCCAACTCGCAGACCTGCCCGACCTGCCTCGGCATGCCCGGCGCCCTCCCGGTCGTCAACGCGACCGGTGTCGAGTCCGCCATCAAGATCGGCCTCGCGCTGCACTGCGAGATCGCCGAATGGTGCCGCTTCGCCCGGAAGAACTACTTCTATCCGGACATGCCGAAGAACTTCCAGACCTCCCAGTACGACGAGCCGATCGCCTTCAACGGCTATCTGGACGTCCAGCTGGAGGACGGCGAAATCTTCCGCGTGGAGATCGAGCGCGCCCACATGGAGGAGGACACCGGCAAGTCGCTGCACGTCGGCGGCGCCACCGGCCGTATCCACGGAGCGTCCCACTCGCTGCTCGACTACAACCGGGCGGGCATCCCGCTCATCGAGATCGTCACCAAGCCGATCGAGGGCGCGGGTGAGCGCGCTCCCGAGGTCGCCAAGGCGTACGTCGCCGAGCTGCGCGAGCTCATCAAGGCGCTCGGTGTCTCCGATGCCCGTATGGAGCAGGGCCAGATGCGCTGCGACGTGAACCTCTCGCTGCGCCCGCACGGCCGCGAAAAGTTCGGCACGCGTTCCGAGACGAAGAACGTCAACTCCCTGCGTTCCGTCGAGCGGGCCGCCCGCTTCGAGATCCAGCGCCACGCCGCGGTGCTGAACTCCGGCGGAACGATCATCCAGGAGACCCGCCACTTCCACGAGGACACCGGGTCCACGACCTCGGGCCGTGTGAAGGAGGAGGCCGAGGACTACCGGTACTTCCCGGAGCCCGACCTCGTCCCCGTCGCCCCGTCCCGTGACTGGGTCGAGGAGCTGCGCGCCGGACTGCCCGAGCAGCCGCTGGCCCGGCGCAACCGGCTGCGCGAGGAGTGGGGAGTCAACGCCCACGACATGCAGTCGATGCTCAACGCCGGTGCCATCGACTCGATCGTCGCGACGATCGAGGCCGGTGCCGACTCCGCCTCCGCCCGCAAGTGGTGGATGGGTGAACTGGCCCGCAGCGCCAACGAGTCGGGCAAGGCCCTGGAGGACCTGCCGATCACCCCGGCGCAGGTCGCCCGGGTCGCCGAGCTGGTCTCCGCCGGTGATCTGAACGACAAGCTGGCCCGTCAGGTCATCGAAGGCGTCCTCGCCGGCGAGGGCACCCCCGACGAGGTCGTCGACAAGCGCGGCCTGAAGGTCGTCTCGGACGAGGGCGCGCTGACCGCCGCCGTCGACGAGGCCATCGCCGGGAACCCGGGCATCGCCGACAAGATCCGCGGTGGCAAGGTCCAGGCCGTCGGCGCGCTCGTCGGCGCGGTCATGAAGGCCACCCGCGGCCAGGCCGACGCCGCTCGCGTCAAGGAGCTCATCCTGGAGAAGCTGGGCGTCTCCGAGGGCTGAGATCCGGGTTTTCCCACATCCCAGGGGGTGCATCGCAACCGATGCACCCCCTGGGGTCTGTGTCGGCGTGCTCAGGCCAACGCGCTACGCTCCCGCGCCATGAGTGGAAGCACCGACTCCGAGACGCACGACCGCACGACGCAGGACCAGGAAGAGCGGGACCAAGAAGCACGGGACCAAGAAGCGCAGGGCCGAAAGAAGCAGGGCCAAGAGGAGCAGGACCAGGACCGGCCGGAGCGAGCGGGGTCGGAGCCGGAGGAGTCGGCGCGGGGCGAGCGGGACCGGGGCGAGGCGGACCCCGGCGATCCGCGTACCGGGAGCCAGGGCCCTGACGATCCGGGCCCTGACGATCCGGGCTCGGGCGATCCGGGTCCCGGGATCCAGGGCTCCGGCGGTCCCGACCCCGAGGACGACGAGGACCACGAGGACCAAGAGGACCAAGAGGAGCAAGAGGAGCACGGCCCGGAGGATCCCGACGACGAGGATCCGGACCCGGAGGTGCGCCGGGCGCGCTGGACCGCGGTCGCGACGGGCGTGCTGCTGACCGTCGCCGGACTCGCCGCGTCGGTGATGCGCTCCGCCGGCTCGGGGACCGCGCTCATACCCCTCTCCTATGCCTCGGGGGCCGTCCTGTGCGCCGGCGCGTCGGCGCTCGGGGCCAGGGGCCGTACCCGGCGGGCGCTGTGGCTGATGATCGTCGGCGTGATGGTCATGGCTGTGGGTGACCAGCTCGACTGAGCTGTCACAGGCGGGGTGGCAGAGGCCACACGCATGCACTGTGACGTCGGACGCAACCCTGTGAGTAAGCCCACGAATGCGACAAATGATCACTTCAGGCTGTAAGAGTGATGACGCATTAGTCATGTGTTCTTTGCGGGCAGTTCCCGATAAAGATCCACAAATCCCCCAGGGAGCTCGCTCGTGGCAGCCCTTGCACGGTGGTGCGTCCAGCACCGCCTCGTCGCCGTACTGCTCTGGCTTCTCGCCTTCGGCGGTGTGACCGCGGCCGCTGCCGTGACGGGCTCCGCGTACTCCAACGACTACGAGGTCCCCGGCACCGAATCGGGCCACGCGACGCAGCTCCTGAACAGCGGCTTCCCCGGCCTCGGCGGCGACAGTGACACCGTTGTCTGGCACACCGGTTCGGGCACCGTGCGCTCCGCCGACGTCGAACAGTCGATGACCCGCGCCCTGGACAAGATCGAGAAGCTCCCCGGAGTGGCCTCCGTCGACAGCCCGTACACGCACCAGGGATCGGGCCGGATCAGCCAGGACGGCCGGACGGCGTACGCGACCGTCACCTTCGCCGACCGGGCCGAGAACCTCGACAAGGGCGAGGTCCAGGCCGTCGTCGACGCCGCGAAGTCCGCCGAGGCCAAGGGGCTCGACGTCGAGCTGGGCGGCACCGCCATCTCCCTCACCAAGGCGTCCGGCGGGCACACGGCCGAGATCGTCGGCGTGGCCGTGGCCGCCGTGGTCCTCTTCCTCGCGTTCGGCTCGCTCGCCGCCTCCATGCTGCCCATCGCCACCGCCCTGGTCGGCGTCGGCACCGCGTACTTCGGCATAGTGCTCCTCGGACACGCCATGACCGTCGCCGACTTCGCCCCCATGCTCGGCATGCTGGTGGGCCTCGGCGTCGGGATCGACTACGCGCTGTTCATCGTGACCAGACACCGGCGCGGCCTCAAACGCGGACTGCCGGTGGCCGAGGCGGCGCAGAACGCCGTGGCCACCACCGGACGCGCGGTCGTCTTCGCCGGCGCCACCGTCTGCATCGCCCTGCTGGGCATGCTCATCCTGCGGCTCAACTTCCTCAACGGTGTGGCGATTGCCGCCTCCCTGACCGTCGTCCTCACCGTCGCGGCCTCCGTGACCCTGCTGCCCGCGCTGCTCTCCTTCATCGGTCCACGCGCGCTGAGCCGCCGAGAGCGGCGACGCCTGGAGGAACTGGGGCCCCAGCCGGAGATGGCCACGGGGTTCGCCGCCCGCTGGTCCGCCTTCGTGGAGCGCCACCCCAAGCTGCTCGGTGCCGTGGCCGTCGTCGTGATGGCCGTGCTCGCCCTCCCCACGCTCTCCCTCCACCTGGGCACGTCCGACCAGGGCAACGACCCGAGGACGACGACCACCCGGCAGGCGTACGACCTGATCTCGGAGGGCTTCGGCCCCGGAGTGAACGGGCCCCTGACCCTCGTCACCAAGGTCGGCGGCGCCGAGGACAGGCTCGCCCTGGACAACCTGGACGCCACGCTGCGGGCCACCGAGGGCGTCGCCTCGGCGACCCCGGTGACGTACAACGGCACCGGTGACACCGCCTTCCTCACCGTCGTCCCGTCCTCCGCGCCGCAGTCCCAGAAGACCAGCGACCTGGTGGACCGGCTGCGCGCCGACGTCCTGCCGCGCGCCGAGTCGGGCACCTCCCTCGACGTACAGGTCGGCGGTGTCACGGCGAGCTACGACGACTTCGCGGACGTCATCATCGGCAAGCTCCCGCTCTTCGTCGGTGTCGTGATCAGCCTCGGCTGTGTCCTGCTGCTGCTCGCGTTCCGTTCGATCGGCATCCCCCTCAAGGCCGCGGCGATGAACGTCGCCGCCGTCGCCGCCGCCTTCGGAGTCGTCGTCGCGATCTTCCAGTGGGGCTGGGGGAGTGAACTGCTCGGTCTCGGCCGCGCGGGCCCGATCGAGCCGTTCCTGCCCGTGATCATGGTGTCGGTGCTCTTCGGGCTCTCCATGGACTACCAGGTCTTCCTGGTCAGCCGGATGTACGAGGAGTGGCTGGAGACCGGTGACAACCGGCGCGCGGTCCGTGTCGGCCTCGCCGAGACCAGCCGGGTGATCAACTCCGCCGCCGTCATCATGATCTCGGTCTTCCTCGCCTTCGTGCTCAGCGGCGACCGTGTCATCGCGATGTTCGGGATCGCCCTCGCCGCCGCCGTCGCCCTGGACGCCTTCGTCCTGCGCACGCTCCTCGTCCCCGCCCTCATGCACCTGCTCGGCGACGCCAACTGGTGGCTGCCCCGGGGGCTCGACCGGAGACTGCCGCGCATCAGCATCGAGCCGCCCGAGTGCCGGGCCGCGCATGAGAGGCTGGCCGAGGCCACGGACGCCGAGGCGGCCGACGTACTGGGCCGCGGGGCGGCCGACGCCGGAATCCTGGACGCCGGAATCCTGGACGCGGAGATGACGGACGCCGAGACGAAGGACGCCGGGGGCACCGACGTGACGACGAAGGAGCGGTGACGGGATGTACGCGATATCCCTGGGCGACGACGCCGTACTGCGGCCCCTGGAGCCCTGGCACGCCGAGGAGTTCCTCGCCCACCTGGACCGCGGGCGCGAGTTCATCGGGCAGTTCATCCCCTTCGGCTCCGGGTCCACGGACGTACCGTCCGCGCGGGCGCAGCTCCAGAGGTACGCCGACATGCGCTGCGCCGACACCGGGTCCCTGCACGGCCTGTGGCTGGACGGGAAGCTCGTGGGCGGTGTGCTCTTCCTGAACTTCGACGCGGACCAGGGCAACTGCGAGGTCGGCTGCTGGCTGGAACCCGCCGCCTCCGGGCGGGGTCTGGTCACCCGCGCGATGCGGATCCTCATCGACTGGGCGGTCGAGGAGCGCGGGATCCACCGCGTGGAGTGGGTCGCCGCGGCGGGCAACGTCCCGAGCCTGAACGTGGCCCGGCGGCTCGGCATGAGCCGGGACGGCGTGTTCCGGGAGAAGCACACCCATCACGGGGTCCGGCACGACCTGGAGGTGTGGTCCCTGCTCGCGCCCGAGTGGCGTGCCGCACGCGCGGACGCCGCCCGCGAGGATCATTAAGGAACTTCTCAGACGGCATCCGTACGGTGCCCGCATGGGAACCAAGACAGTTGACGAGGCCGGGGCCGAGACCGGCACCGAGGCGCAGCGCGACGAGCGGACCGAGGACGCCACCGAGACCGGCACGGCCGGGGCGTCCACGGACGAAGCGACCGGGACCCCGGCCGAGGCCGAGGCGCGGGACGAGGACCTGGACGAGGGGGACGAGGCCGACGAGGATCTCGCCGGCCTCGATGACACCGGCGCGGGCCGGGACGCCGGTGTCGGCCAGGGTGCCGCCGCCGTGGTGTCCGCCGGACTCGGCGTGGTGTCGCTGACCGGCAGCTGGGTCGCCACCGTGGCCGCCGCCCGGGAGACCCTGATCGGCCAGCTCCAGACCTCGTCGTCCGCGAGCGTGGCCACGCAGGTCAAGGAGGTCTACGGCGACGCCTGGGCGACCACCGCGCTGGTCGGCGGCCTCTTCGCGCTGGCCGCGCTGATCGTCGGCGTCGTCGTGCTGGTCCGGCCCGCGTTCGGCGCCCCCGGCAAGCCGCAGGCCGCCTGGATCAAGTCCGTCGCCTGGGCGGGCGTCTCGCTCGGCGTCGTAGGACTGGTGCTGGCGGTCGCCAAGTACTCCGACATCCTCCTCGGACTGCCTTCCACCAGCTGAGTCCCGCGACCCGGTACCACCGAAGAACCGACACCTCAGAGGGGCCTTAGGGCCGGCACGGGAAACCGGCAGCCGCTCTAAGGCCCTTCGCGTTCCCAAGATGCGGAACTCTCCCGATGTGGCGCACCCCCCTGGGAGACGAAGGTTGAGGCATCGCGAACGAGCGAGACCGAAACCGACTCTTCACGAGGGGTACAAGATGTTCGAGTTCGAGCTTCAGCAGATCCGGTCCGACGAACTGATCCGCAGGGCCCAGACCTACCGGCTCGCCAGGGAAGCCACGAGCGGCCGCCGGGCCGCCCGCCGCGCCGCCGCCCTCCGGTCCGCACAGGACGGCACCGAGGAACGCGCCCATAGCGGCCGCACCCGCCGGCACCGGTCGGCCCGCACCGCATGACTGCCGGGGCGCCCGTGGACGGCCGGGTACCGTCCGGCCGTCCACAGGCTGTGCGGGACGGCGCTCCCGCGGCGGCCGGCCGTCTCCCACCGGGCGGCGGCCGGCCGGCCGCCGGGGCACTGGCCGCCGTCCCGATAACCGCTGCCGTCCTGTCGGACCCCTGTGCCATGCTCGGGCCCGTGGAGACCAGGTCCGTCAGCCCGGTGTTCGTCGGACGCGCCGACGAACTGGAGGTGTTGAACGACGCGCTCGCCCGCGCCGCCGCCGGGGGAGAACCCCAGGCGTTCCTGCTCGGCGGCGAGGCCGGCGTCGGCAAGACCCGCTTCCTGGAGGAGTTCTCCGCCGCCGCCACCCGCGAGGGCGCCGTCGTCGCCATGGGCGGCTGCGTCGAGATCGGCGCCGACGGCCTCCCCTTCGCCCCCTTCTCCACCGCCCTGCGCGCCCTGCGCCGCGCCCTGCCCGACGAACTCGCCGCCGCGGCCGCCGGGCAGGAGGAGGAACTCGCCCGCCTCCTGCCCGAGCTCGCGCAGACGACCCGGGGACGGCAGTACGAGGAGGACGGCATGGCCCGCCTCTTCGAGCTCACCGCCCGCCTCCTGGAACGGGTCGCCGCGGACCGCACGGTCGTCGTCGTCCTCGAGGACCTGCACTGGGCCGACGCCTCCACCCGCCACCTGCTCGCCTACCTCTTCCGCACACTGCGCAGCGGCCGTCTCGTCGTGATCGCCACCTACCGCGCCGACGACATCCACCGCCGTCATCCGCTGCGCCCCCTGCTCGCCGAGCTCGACCGCCTCCGCACGGTCCGCCGCATCGACCTGGGCCGCTTCAACCGGGCCGAGGCCGGCCGCCAGATCGCCGGAATCCTCGCCCGCGAGCCCGACGCCGCCCAGGCCGACGAGATCTTCGCCCGCTCCGACGGCAACGCGTTCTTCGTCGAGGAACTCGCCGTCGCCGGCCGCGAAGGCTGTCCCACCGGACTCACCGACACCCTGCGCGACCTGCTCCTCGTCCGCGTCGAAGGACTGCCCGAGAGCGCCCAGCGGGTCGCCCGGATCGTCGCCGAGGGAGGCAGCACCGTCGAGTACCCCCTGCTCGCCGCGGTGGCACGGCTCGCCGAGGACGACCTCATCGAGGCCCTGCGCGCCTGCGTCGGCGCCAACATCCTGATCGCCTCGCCCGGCGGCGACGGCTACCGCTTCCGCCACTCCCTGGTCCGCGAGGCCGTCAGCGACGACCTGCTGCCCGGCGAACGCTCCCGCTTCAACCGCCGCTACGCCGAGGCACTGGAGGCCGACCCGGCGCTCGTACCGGCCGACGAGCGCGTCACCCGGCTGGCCAGCTACTGGTACCACGCCCATGACGCCGCCAAGGCCCTGCCCGCCGTCCTCGACGCCTCGGTCGCGGCCCGCCGCCGGCACGCCCACTCCGAGCAACTGCGGCTCCTGGAGCGGGCGATGGAGCTGTGGGAGACGGTCCCCGACGCCGTACGGGCCGAACTGCGCCCCATCGACTACGTGGAGGCCTACCCCCCTCCCCTGCCCGAGGGACACGGGGAGACCCCCGACGGCCGCGGCTCCGCGGCCACACCCCTGAGCTACCTGGACCTGATGGCCGAGGCCGCCGTCGCCGGCCGGCTGTGCGGGGAACGCGAACGCGCCCTGAAGACGACCGGACGGGCGCTGCACCTCCTGGAGGACGCGGGCGACCCGCTGCGCGCCGCCTGGTTCTGGATCCAGCGCTCCCGGCTCGTCCAGGCACAGGTCCGCGGCGACGGCTGGAAGGAACTCGCCACCGCCCAGGACCTGGTACGCGGTCTGCCGCCCTCCCAGGTGCACGCCGAGGTCCTGTCCATGGTCGCCGCCTGGTGCATGGTGCACCAGCCGGGCCACGGCGCCCTCTCCGCGGCCGAACGCGCCGTGGAGTACGCGCACATGGTGGGCGCCCGGGACACCGAGCTGAACGCCCGGCTCACCCTCGGCGGGCTGATGGTCGACGCGGGGCAGATCGAGGACGGGCTCGCGGAGATGTACCGGGTCAGGGAGCGGGCGAACCGCCAGGGCGCCGCGTACGTCGTGGGCCGTCTGCACATCAACCTGCCCTCCCATCTGGAGTCGGTCGGCCGCTCCCGCGAGGCCGTCGCCATCCTGCGCGAGGGCATAGAACTCGCCTGCCGGAACGGCCTGTTGGACACCCAGGCCTGGGTCTGGGGCAACCTCTCCGAATCGTTGTACGCGCTCGGCCGCTGGGACGAGGCCGCCGAGGCCGCCCGCAACGCCCTGGCCATCGGACTCGGCGGCAAGGCCTCCGGGGTGGGCGCGTCCCGGCTCGCGCCCGTGGCCCTGGCCCGCGGCGACCTCGCCGAGGCGGGCCGCCGGCTGACCGCCGCCCGCGGCCACTTCGGCAGCCACGACCCGATGCCCCAGCACGCCCTGCCGCTGCTGTGCACCACCATCGGCGTCGCCGCGGGCGAGGGCCGCTTCCTCGACGCCCGTACCGCCCTGGACGAGGCACTGGCCACGGGCTTCCCGCCCGGCACCCAGCGTTACGCCTGGCCGCTGCTGCTGGCCGCCGTCACCGCGGAGGACGACGCCCGCGGCCTGCCCGTCGCCGCCCCCGGCCGCACCCCGGCCCTGGAACGCATCCGCACGGCCGCGCGGACCCTGGCCACCGGAGCGCCCGTCTGGCTCGCCCACGCCGCCTGGGTGGGTGCCGAGCTCCGGCGGGCCGACGGCGCGGGCACCCCGGACCAGTGGTCGGAGGTGGTCGAGGCCCTCGAACCCCTGGAGCGCCCCTACGACCTCGCCCGGGTCCGCCTCCGCCTCGCCGAGTCCCTGCTGCTCACGGGCGCGGACGACGAGCGCGCCCGCGCCGCGGAACTCCTCCGGCTGGCCGGCGCCGCCGCCGGACACCTCGGCGCCCGCCCGCTCGGCGACGCGGTCGCGCTGCTCGCCCGGCGCGCCCGCCTCGCCCTGGAGCACACCGGTGAACGGTCCCGGACCGCTCCCGCCGACCCCGCGGCCGCGTTCGGTCTCACCAGCCGCGAGCGCGATGTCCTGCGCCTGGTCGCGGCCGGGCGCAGCAACCGCCGGATCGCCGAGGAGCTCTTCATCTCCCCGAAGACGGCCAGCGTCCATGTCTCGAACATCCTGGCCAAGCTGGACGTCTCGGGACGGGGGGAGGCGGCCGCGCTGGCCCACAGGCTGCGGCTGTTTCCGGCGGACGCCCCGGCCGCCCGAGCGGCCGGCTGAGCGTGCGCCTGCCGGACAAGCCCGAGGGCCGAGCCGCGTTCGCCGCGGCCGCCCCCTCGGCCCGCCACCGTCCTACTTCACCTCCAGCTCCAGAAGCCGGTCGTCGCCCTTCACGGGGGTGCCGCGGCCGTCGGTCTCGCTCGTGGTCAGCCAGAGCCGGTCGCCGCCCGCGGAGACGACCGTGCGGAGGCGGCCGTACCTGCCCGTGAGAAAGGCCTCGGGTGCCGCGGACGCCTCGGTGCCGTTCAACGGGACGCGCCACAGGCGCTGCCCTTTGAGAGCCGCCGTCCACAGGGACCCCTCGGCGTAGGCGATCCCGCTCGGAGAGGCCTCGTCGGTGTGCCACTGGACGATCGGATCGTGGTACCTGGAGTCGTGGCCGATGCCTTCCACCACCGGCCAGCCGTAGTTGCCGCCCGGCTTGATCTGGTTCAGCTCGTCCCAGGTGTCCTGGCCGAACTCCGAGGCCCACAGCCGCTGTTTGTCGTCCCAGGCCAGACCCTGGACGTTGCGGTGCCCGTACGAGTACACGGCCGAGTCGGGGAACGGATTGCCCGGCGCGGGCTCGCCCTCCGGCGTCATGCGCAGGATCTTCCCGGCGAGCGACTTCTTGTCCTGGGCCAGGCCCCGGTCACCCGTCTCGCCGGCGCCCGCGTACAGCATCCTGTCCGGGCCGAAGGCGATCCGGCCACCGTTGTGGATCATGCCCTTGGGGATGCCCTTGAAGATCGTGTCCGGCGCGCCGAGCTGTTCGCCGGACGGCCTCCGCTCGTCGTACAGCATGCGGACGATGCGGTTGTCGGACGCCGTGGTCAGGTACGCGTAGACCATGTGGTCGGAGGCGTAGTCCGGCGAGAGGGCTAGGCCCAGGAGACCGCCCTCACCGGCCGGGGCCACCCCGGGCACCTCGCCCAGCAGTGTCTTCCCGCCGGTCTTCTCGTCGATCCGGGTGATCGTCCCCTTGTCCCGCGAGGACACCAGCAGACCGCCCCCGGCCAGCGGCGCGAGGCCCCAGGGGGTGTCGAGGTCCTCGGTGACGGTACGCAGGACCTTCACCGAGCCCTTCGCGGGCGGTGTCGGCTCAGCGGTGGCGTTCTGGGCGGACGGCGAGTGCGAGGCCGTGCTCCCGGCGCCCGCGGACGTGCCCGGGCCCGCCGGGCCCGGCCGGCCGCCGGAGGAGCAGCCTGCCGTCACCAGGAGCGCGGTCGTGGCCAACACGACTGTCACTGCTCGAACTTGCACCATCAATGTCCCTTCGACGCGGCGGTCCTCCTGTTCATACACCGCTCGCGTTCCCCGGGGTCCCGGTCCCGGCCGGGCAATCCGCGCCGGGCTCCACGATCGCCGGTCAGTCCCAGGATCCCAGCGCCCCCGGCAGCGCCGCCACCTCGGCGAGATCCTCTGCCGTCAGCCGCAGTCCGGCCGCCCCCGCGTTCTCGACGACCCAGCGCTCCCGCTTGGCCCCCGGCACCGGGACGACATGCGGACCCTGCGCCAGCACCCACGCCAGCGCCACCTGCGCGGGCGTGACGGGACGGGCACCGCCCCCGTGCCGCCGCGCGACGCGCCGCAGGCCGACGACGATGGGCTGGTTCGCCGCCATCATCTCGGCGGTGAAACGGGGATGGCGGGCCCGCGGATCGTCGGGCTCGAAACCCTCGCCGGGGGTCAGCGTGCCGGTCAGGAAGCCGTTGCCGAGCGGCATCGCGGCGAGGAACCCGACACCGCGCGCCGCACACCACGGCAGCAGCGCGTCCAGCGCCTCCGTCGACCACACCGACAGCTCGGCCTGCACGGTGCTCACCGGGAAGACCTGCTGCACCCGCTCCAGCAGCCGGATCGTTCCGTCGTGCAGCCGCGCCCCCGCCCGGCGGCCGGACCCCGCGCCCACCGCGCACAGCCCGAGCGAGCGGACCTTTCCGGCCGCGACGAGCTCGGCCATCGCGCCCCACGTCTCCTCGACCGGCACTTCCGGGTCCGCGCGGTGCAGCTGGTAGAGATCGATGACGTCCGTCTGGAGCCGGCGCAGCGACGCGTCGCAGGCCCGCCTCACATAGCCGGGGCGGCCGTTGGCCACGAGGTGCTGATCACCCACCAGCAGGCCGACCTTGGTCGACACGAAGGCCTCGGAGCGCCGCTCCTTCAGGACGCGCCCGACGAGCAGCTCGTTGGTGAAGGGCCCGTACATGTCGGCCGTGTCGAGCAGCGTTGACCCCCGGTCCAGTGCCGCGTTCACCGCGCGCAGCGACTCCTCGCCACGCTGTTGCGACCCGGTGTAAGCCCAGCTCATCGGCATGCATCCGAGTCCGACCGCCCCCACACAGAGCGCCGCCGCCCCGATCGTTCTGCGCTCCACCTGGCCGTGATCCTCCTTCTGCCGGCCCCCAACCTAACCTGTGCGCATGGGCGTCTGGCATAACCTCCTGACCATGACTTCCGATGTCTGGCTCCCCTTTCACACGGACGAGATCGACGGACTCCCCGAGGGCCCCGACTACCGTTTCTGGGACGGCGGCCAGGAGTTTCCCGCGGATCCCGCCGACTGCGTGTTCTATGTCGTGCCCTACATGAAGCCGCCCGCCGTCTCGCGGCGGCCGATGGCCGAAATGACCTCGCTCCGGGCCGTACAGACCCTCTCCGCCGGTGTCGACCACATCCTGCCGAGCCTCAACTCCCTTCCCTCCGGCGTGGCGTTGTGCAACGCCCGCGGGGTGCACGAGGCGAGCACCGCGGAACTCACGCTCGCCCTGATCCTCGCCTCGCTGCGCGGGATCCCCGACTTCGTGCGGGGCCAGGACAAGCAGGAGTGGCTCACGGGCTTCCGTCCCTCACTGGCCGACAAGTCCGTTCTCATCGTGGGGTACGGGTCGATCGGGTCCGCCATCGAGGACAGGCTCGCGCCGTTCGAGCTCGCGCGGGTCACGCGCGTCGCACGCTCCGCCCGTGCCACGGCGCGCGGTCCCGTGCGCCCCCTCGCCGAACTGCCCTCCCTGCTTCCCGAGTCCGACGTCGTCGTGCTGACCACGCCGCTCACGGACAGCACCCGCGGCCTGGTGAACGCCGACTTCCTGTCCCGGATGAAGGACGGCGCGCTCCTGGTGAACGTGGCCCGCGGCCCCGTCGTCGACACGGACGCGCTGCTCGGCGAGCTGAACAGCGGGCGCATCACCGCGGCCCTCGACGTCACCGACCCCGAACCGCTGCCCCCGGGCCACCCGTTGTGGCACGCGCCCGGCGTTCTCATCAGCCCCCACGTCGGAGGACCGACCTCGGCGTTCTGGCCGCGCGCCAAGCGACTGCTCGCGGATCAGCTGACCCGCTTCGTGAACCGGGAGCCGCTGCGCAACGTGGTCCTTACCACCGGCACCTGAACGACGCCCTGTCCGCTCGCCGTCCCGTCTCGGGCACGCTCCGCAGTCCTCCGGATGCGGGCAGTGCCGACATAGTCCCTGGTCGTTACGCAGCGTAGAGGAACTATGTCCCTGAGTGACGAGACTGGTGTATCGTCCCGACAGGGGCTGCGCCGCGCACCGTTCGGCGCCGGGGACGGACATTGAGACTGCGAGGGGGGCGACGGGCGATGCACGGCCTATGGACCAACGATCCGACGCGGCGGGGCCGCCGCCGACGACCCTGGCGCGCGGCCACGCACAGCCGCGGTCACGGCAGCCATCACCACCGCAGGCACCAGGGCCGCCGGAGGCACGGACATCCGGCGCACCGGGAGCAGCGGGACCCCGGGGCACGGACCGGGTGGGCCCGGTGAGCTCCCCCGGAGCGCTGCTGACCCGTCGGACGGTGTTCGACGGCGGGACGGGCCTGTTCTCGCAACTCGCGCTGGCCCTGGTGTGCGCGGCCTACGCCGTCGGTTCCGCGCTCGGCTGGGGCTCCACGAGTCTGGCGCTGGTCATGGGCGACTTCGGGCTGAGCGCCGCCGCGGGCACCGCGGCGGTCTCCTGCTTCCTCTACGCCCGTGGCCGCCGCAGCCGCTTTCGGCCCGCGTGGCTGCTGTTCGCGCTCTCCTCGGTGATGGCCTCGCTCGGAAACCTGGTCTGGGGGTGGTACGAGGTCGTCCTCGACCGCCCCGTGCCCACCCCGAGCTACGCCGATCTGTTCTTCCTCTGCTTCGCGCCGCCCGCCATCGTGGGACTGCTGGTGCTCGCCAAGCGGCCCGTCACCCGGGCGGGCTGGGTGTGTCTCGCGCTGGACGCCTGGCTGATCGGCGGATCGCTGCTCACCCTGTCCTGGAGTCTGGCGCTCGCCCAGGCCGCGAAGTTCGACGGGCCGAGCGTCGCGCACACCGCGCTGTCGCTCGCGTACCCGCTGCTGGACATCGCGTTGGTCAGCATGGTGCTGGCGCTGCACTTCAGGCGCTCGTCGGTGAACAGGTCGGCCGTGAACACGGCGATCGGGGCGCTCGCCCTGACCGTGATGTGTGACGCGTTGTTCACCTCACCCCTCCTGCACAACAGCTACCACTCGGGCCAGCTCCTCGACGCGGGCTGGTTCGCCGGCTCGCTGCTCCTCGCGTACGCCCCCTGGGTCGTCACCCGGCACATGAACGAGGCGGAGGAGCACGGCCCCGAGGAGCACGCCACCGAGGAGTACGACAGCGGCAAGCACGACAGCGGCGAGCACGGCATCGACGCGTACGGCCCGGACCCGCACGGACCCGACGAGCAGGGAGCGCAGGAGCACACGCGCGTGGCGCACGAGGTCATCCCGGGACAGCGCAGGGAAGGGCAGCACGGGCCCCCGGGAAGCCACGCGTCGCCCGGACCCCAGGGGACCCGTCCGCCGTACGGACCGGGGGCCCCGCAGGAGGGGCCCGGATCCCACGAGGGCGAGGGGCAGCACGAGGAGCCGGACCCCTCCCAGGGACCGCAGCAGGGCGGATCCGCGCCCGCGGACTCCCAGGGGCACGGGCCCGGCCGCTCTGCGGCGGCGCGTCCGATCACGGGATCGCTGGCCGCGCTGACGCCCTATCTGGCCGCCGCCGTCTGCACGTTGGGGATCCTCTACAACATCCTGAACGGACGCCGGGTGGACCGCGTGGTGCTCGTCACCGCCGGCCTCGTCGTGCTCGCCCTCGTGGTGCGCCAGGGCATCATGCTGCTCGACAACATCACCCTCACCCAGGAACTGGCCCAGAAGGAGAACCACTTCCGTTCCCTGGTGCAGGGTTCGAGCGACGTCATCATGATCGCCGCGCCGAACGGCATCCTGAGGTACGTCAGCCCGGCCGCCGCCGGGGTCTACGGCCGTGACGCCGAGGAACTCGTCGGCTCCGAACTCGCCTCGCTCATCCACCCCGAGGACCTCGGCTGCGTGGTCCACGAGGTGCGGCGCTTCCTCGCGGCCAGCCACGCCGAGGAGCCCACCACCCGGATCGAGTGCAGGTTCCGGTCCGGCGACGGCGGCTGGCTCAACGTGGAGTCCACCGTCAACCGGCACCACGGCGGCCTCATCTTCAACAGCCGTGACGTCACCGAGCGCGTGCGGCTCCAGGCGCAGTTGCAGCACAACGCCGAGCACGACCCGCTCACCGACCTGCCCAACCGCGCGCTGTTCACCCGGCGCGTCCAGCAGGCCCTGTCCGGGCGCCGCTCCACCGACCGGGGCACCGCCGTCCTCTTCATCGACCTCGACGGCTTCAAGGCCGTCAACGACACCATCGGGCACCAGGCCGGTGACGAGCTGCTCGTCCAGGCCGCCCGCAGGCTCCAGGACTCCGTCCGGCACGGCGACACCGCCGCACGGCTCGGCGGGGACGAGTTCGCGGCTCTCATCGTCGGTGACGGAGGCCGCGACCGTACCGCCCGTGAGCAGCAGGTACGGGAACTCGCCGACCGTCTGCGGATCAGGCTCTCCCAGCCCTACTGCATCGACGGCAACGATGTCCGGGTCGCCGCGTCCATCGGCGTCGGCTTCGCCGAACCGGGACTGGGAGCGGGCGAGCTGCTGCGCAACGCCGACCTCGCCATGTACCGGGCGAAGGCCGCCGGAAAGGGCCGCGTCGAGCTGTACGCGCCCCAGATGCAGCAGGACGTGGTCCGCAGGGCGGAGCTGGCGACCCGGCTGCGCTCCGCGCTCCAGGACGGCGAGTTCGCCCTGCTGCACCAGCCCGTGGTGTCGCTGGAGAACGGCCGGATCGCTTCGGTCACCGCGCAGGCGCGCTGGCGTTCCTCCCAGGGGGTGCTGTTCACGCCCGCCGAGTTCCTGCGGGTCGCCGAGGACGGCGAGAAGACTGCCGAACTCGGCCGCTGGATGCTCGACGAGGCCGTCGGGCAGGCTGCCGAGCGCACCGCCGCGGGGGTCGTCGTGCCGGTCTCGGTCCGGATGACCGCCCGGCGTCTGGTGGACCGCTCGATGCCGCTGGGTTCCGTGGAGTCCCTGCTGACCCGGCACGGGCTCGCCTCCGGCGGCCTGATCATCGAGCTGTCCGACACCGACCCGAGGGTCCCCCTGGACGAGCTGGAGCGCCGGCTGAACGCGCTCAGACGTCTCGGTGTGCGGATCGCCCTGGACGGCTTCGGCAGCGGCTACGCGGCGATCACGGCACTGAGACGGCTCCCCGTGGACGTGCTGCGTCTCGACAGGAGTCTGGTCGAGGGAGTCGTCGAGTCCGCCCGGCTGAACAAGATCACCAGCGGGCTGCTGCGGATCGCCGCCGATCTGGGGCTGCAGTCCGTGGCCGACGGGGTGGATCTCCCGGAGCAGGTCGTCGCGCTGCGCGCGATGGGTTGCACCCACGGGCAGGGCATGGCCTTCTCCGGACCGCTGGACGAGTACCGGCTGCGCAGGGCGCTCTCTTCCGGCCACTATCCGGTGCCGAGCGGACCCGCCGAGCCGGTGTTCGCGGGCGGCGGGGGCTCCGGGGTGTATACGAGTGGAGTGCCCGTCACTCTCGGGGGCGGAACGGCCCTCCGCTCACATAATGAGACTCCCGTCCCACCTACTTGACAGTCGGTGTGTGCCGGGGGGAGGGTCAATGCCATGCGCACCCGAATTCTCGTACTTGGAAAGCGCGTCGGCTGAAGCTAGGTGGTCACCGGAAAGTTCCGGAACACCCAGCGACCGCACCCGGCGCGCTCCCCTCGCTTGCCTCACGGCACGAGGGGTTTTTTGTTGCACAGGCATCAGTCGTACACCGCACAAAAGTCGCAAAAACCCTCAGCATCGAGAAGAGAATGCCGATGACCGAGCAGGCCACCGGGGCCCACCATCCGCAGCCGCGGCCCCGTTCCGGAGGACAGCAGTCCGCCCCCGAGCACGTCACGGGTGCGCAGTCCCTCATCCGCTCGCTCGAGGAGGTCGGGGCCGAGACCGTATTCGGTATCCCCGGCGGTGCGATCCTTCCGGCCTACGACCCGCTGATGGACTCCCGCCGGGTGCGGCACGTGCTCGTGCGCCACGAGCAGGGAGCCGGTCACGCGGCCACCGGATACGCGCAGGCCACCGGCAAGGTCGGTGTCTGCATGGCCACCAGCGGCCCCGGCGCGACCAACCTGGTCACCCCGATCGCCGACGCGCACATGGACTCGGTCCCGCTCGTGGCGATCACCGGGCAGGTCGCGTCCAAGGCGATCGGCACGGACGCCTTCCAGGAGGCGGACATCGTCGGCATCACCATGCCGATCACCAAGCACAACTTCCTGGTCACCAAGGCCGAGGACATCCCGCGGACGATCGCGGAGGCCTTCCACATCGCCTCCACCGGCCGGCCAGGACCGGTCCTCGTCGACATCGCCAAGGACGCCCTCCAGGCCCGGACCACCTTCCAGTGGCCGCCCACCCAGGACCTGCCCGGCTACCGTCCGGTGACCAAGCCGCACGCCAAGCAGATCCGCGAGGCCGCCAAGCTGCTCAGCCAGGCCAAGCGGCCCGTGCTGTACGTCGGCGGCGGCGTCCTCAAGGCGCACGCCACCACCGAGCTGAAGGTCCTCGCGGAACTCACCGGAGCGCCCGTCACCACCACCCTGATGGCGCTCGGCGCATTCCCCGACAGCCACCCGCTGCACGTGGGCATGCCGGGCATGCACGGTTCGGTCACCGCCGTCACCGCGCTGCAGAAGGCCGACCTGATCGTCGCCCTCGGAGCCCGCTTCGACGACCGTGTCACCGGCAAGCTGGACAGCTTCGCGCCGTTCGCCAAGATCGTCCACGCCGACATCGACCCGGCCGAGATCGGCAAGAACCGCGCCGCCGACGTGCCGATCGTCGGAGACGCCCGCGAGGTCATCGCCGACCTGGTCCAGGCGGTCCAGAAGGAGCACAGCGAGGGGAACGCCGGCGACTACACCGCCTGGTGGAGCGACCTCAACCGCTGGCGCGAGACCTACCCGCTCGGCTACGAGCAGCCCGAAAACGGCTCGCTCTCGCCGCAGCAGGTCATCGAGCGCATCGGACAGCTCGCCCCGGAGGGCACGATCTTCGCGGCGGGCGTCGGCCAGCACCAGATGTGGGCCGCGCACTACATCCAGTACGAGCAGCCCTCCACCTGGCTGAACTCCGGGGGCGCCGGAACGATGGGCTACGCGGTCCCGGCCGCGATGGGCGCCAAGGCGGGACAGCCGGACCGCACGGTCTGGGCGGTCGACGGCGACGGCTGCTTCCAGATGACCAACCAGGAACTCACCACCTGCGCCCTGAACAACATCCCGATCAAGGTCGCCATCATCAACAACGGCGCCCTCGGGATGGTCCGCCAGTGGCAGACCCTCTTCTACAACCAGCGCTACTCCAACACCGTGCTGCACAGCGGCCCGGACGCGGACGGCAAGCAGCCGAGCGCCGGCACCCGCGTCCCCGACTTCGTGAAGCTGTCGGAGGCCATGGGCTGCTACGCCATCCGCTGCGAGTCCCCGGAGGACCTCGACAAGGTGATCGAGGAGGCGAACTCGATCAACGACCGCCCGGTCGTGGTCGACTTCATCGTCCACGAGGACGCGATGGTGTGGCCGATGGTCGCCGCCGGCACCTCCAACGACGAGGTCATGTTCGCCCGGGACGTCCGCCCCGACTTCGGCGACAACGAAGACGACTGAGAGAGAGCCGAGTCAGACCCATGAGCAAGCACACCCTCTCCGTCCTCGTCGAGAACAAGCCCGGTGTCCTCGCCCGGATCACCGCCCTGTTCTCCCGGCGCGGCTTCAACATCGACTCCCTCGCCGTCGGTGTCACCGAGCACCCCGAGATCTCCCGCATCACCATCGTGGTGAACGTGATCGAGGAACTCCCGCTCGAACAGGTCACCAAGCAGCTCAACAAACTCGTCAACGTCCTGAAGATCGTCGAGCTGGAACCCGGTTCGGCCGTTCAGCGGGAACTCGTTCTGGTGAAGGTGCGCGCCGACAACGAGACGCGCTCCCAGATCGTCGAGATCGTTCAGCTGTTCCGCGCCAAGACCGTCGACGTCTCCCCGGAGGCCGTCACCATCGAGGCCACGGGCGGCGCCGACAAGCTGGAGGCCATGCTCAAGATGCTGGAGCCGTTCGGCATCAAGGAGCTCGTCCAGTCCGGCACGATCGCGATCGGACGCGGGGCGCGTTCGATCACCGACCGGTCGCTGCGCGCACTGGACCGCTCGGCCTGAGCCAGGAGACCACCGGTCCACGGGCGGGCCGCTCACCCGGTCCGCCCGTATACCGAGACCAGAGAACTTCATTCCCCCGCCCGCCGTACGGTGGGACGCAACACCGGAAATACCGGAAAACAAGGAGAACCCCAGTGGCCGAGCTGTTCTACGACGACGACGCCGACCTGTCCATCATCCAGGGCCGCAAGGTCGCGGTCATCGGCTACGGCAGCCAGGGCCACGCCCACGCGCTGTCGCTGCGCGACTCGGGTGTCGACGTCCGCGTCGGTCTGCACGAGGGCTCCAAGTCCAAGGCGAAGGCCGAGGAGCAGGGCCTGCGCGTGGTGACGCCGTCGGAGGCCGCCGCCGAGGCCGACGTCATCATGATCCTGGTGCCGGACCCGATCCAGTCCCAGGTCTACGAGGAGTCCATCAAGGACAACCTCAACGACGGCGACGCGCTGTTCTTCGGCCACGGCCTGAACATCCGGTACGGCTTCATCAAGCCCCCGGCCGGCATCGACGTCTGCATGGTCGCCCCCAAGGGCCCGGGCCACCTCGTGCGCCGCCAGTACGAGGAGGGGCGCGGCGTCCCCTGCATCGCGGCCGTCGAGCAGGACGCGACCGGCAACGCCTTCGCGCTCACCCTCTCGTACGCCAAGGCCATCGGCGGCACCCGCGCCGGCGTCATCAAGACGACCTTCACCGAGGAGACCGAGACCGACCTGTTCGGTGAGCAGGCCGTCCTCTGCGGTGGCACCGCCGCCCTGGTCAAGGCCGGTTTCGAGACGCTGACCGAGGCCGGCTACCAGCCGGAGATCGCGTACTTCGAGTGCCTGCACGAGCTGAAGCTCATCGTCGACCTCATGTACGAGGGCGGCCTGGAGAAGATGCGCTGGTCCGTCTCCGAGACCGCCGAGTGGGGCGACTACATCACCGGCCCGCGCATCATCACGGACGCCACCAAGGCCGAGATGAAGAAGGTCCTCGCCGAGATCCAGGACGGCACGTTCGCCCGTAACTGGATGGACGAGTACCACTCGGGCCTGAAGAAGTACAACGAGTACAAGACCCAGGACGAGAACCACCTCCTGGAGACCACCGGCAAGGAGCTGCGCAAGCTCATGTCGTGGGTCAACGACGACGAGGCGTGAGCCGTACGACGGGGGGCCGGGGCGGCACGCTCCGGCCCCTTCGTCGAACCCCCGGTAACCCCGGTGGGCACGGTGTTGGACATCCCGTCCAGCCACGGACGGGTGATCCTTCCTCGGAGGCGCAGGACGACCTCCGCGGCGCCACTACACTGCTGCACATCAACAACGCGTCAGGCCCACAGCGTCGTGCGTCTTCCACGCGGCTCGAGCGGCTCCCCAGAAGCGCAGGCACACCCCGGGGCCGCTGTAAACCCTCCACCGCCTGCGGCCGTCGGGACGGCCGTCCGCATTGGACTTGTGAGGACTCACGTGAGCTCGAAACCTGTCGTACTCATCGCTGAAGAGCTGTCGCCCGCGACTGTGGACGCCCTGGGCCCGGACTTCGAGATCCGGCATGTGAACGGCGCGGACCGCGCCGAGCTGCTGCCCGCCATCGCCGACGTCGACGCCATCCTGATCCGCTCGGCCACCAAGGTCGACGCCGAGGCCGTCGCCGCCGCCAAGAAGCTGAAGGTCGTCGCACGAGCCGGCGTCGGCCTGGACAACGTCGACGTCTCCGCCGCCACCAAGGCCGGCGTGATGGTCGTCAACGCCCCCACCTCCAACATCGTGACCGCGGCCGAGCTGGCCTGCGGTCTCCTTCTCGCCACCGCGCGGCACATCCCGCAGGCCAACACGGCGCTGAAGAACGGCGAGTGGAAGCGCAGCAAGTACACCGGTGTCGAGCTCGCCGAGAAGACCCTCGGTGTCGTCGGCCTCGGCCGCATCGGCGCGCTCGTCGCGCAGCGCATGTCGGCGTTCGGCATGAAGGTCGTCGCCTACGACCCCTACATCCAGCCCGCGCGGGCCGCGCAGATGGGCGTGAAGGTCCTCACCCTCGACGAGCTGCTCGAGGTCTCGGACTTCATCACCGTGCACCTGCCGAAGACCCCCGAGACCCTCGGTCTCATCGGTGACGAGGCGCTGCACAAGGTCAAGCCGTCGGTGCGCATCGTCAACGCCGCGCGCGGCGGGATCGTCGACGAGGCGGCGCTGTACTCGGCGCTCAAGGAGGGCCGCGTCGCCGGCGCCGGCCTCGACGTGTACGCGAAGGAGCCCTGCACGGACTCCCCGCTCTTCGAGCTCGACGAGGTCGTCTGCACCCCGCACCTCGGCGCCTCCACGGACGAGGCGCAGGAGAAGGCCGGTATCTCCGTCGCCCGCTCGGTGCGTCTCGCCCTCGCCGGTGAGCTCGTTCCCGACGCGGTCAACGTCCAGGGCGGAGTCATCGCCGAGGACGTCAAGCCCGGTCTGCCGCTCGCCGAGAAGCTCGGCCGCATCTTCACCGCCCTCGCGGGCGAGGTCGCGGCCCGCCTCGACGTCGAGGTGTACGGCGAGATCACCCAGCACGACGTCAAGGTGCTCGAACTCTCCGCGCTCAAGGGCGTGTTCGAGGACGTCGTCGACGAGACGGTCAGTTACGTCAACGCCCCGCTGTTCGCGCAGGAGCGCGGCGTCGAGGTCCGTCTGACCACGAGCTCCGAGTCCCCCGACCACCGCAACGTGGTCACCGTGCGCGGCACGCTCGGCGACGGCCAGGAGATCGCGGTCTCCGGCACGCTGGCCGGTCCGAAGCATCTGCAGAAGATCGTCGCCGTCGGCGAGTACGACGTGGACCTCGCGCTCGCCGACCACATGCTCGTGCTCAAGTACGAGGACCGTCCCGGTGTCGTCGGCACCGTCGGTCGCATCATCGGCGAGGCCGGCATCAACATCGCCGGCATGCAGGTCGCCCGCGCGGCCGTCGGTGGCGAGGCCCTCGCGGTCCTCGCCGTCGACGACACGGTGCCGCAGGGTGTCCTGACCGAGCTGTCCGAGGAGATCGGCGCGACGTCGGCGCGGTCGGTCAACCTCGTCTGAGGCGTATCCGCGACGGCTTGCCGTGCGCGAGCGAGGGCCGGGACACCCGCGGGTGTCCCGGCCCTCGTGCGTCGCGGGACGTCCTGGTCCGCGGCGGCCCGCTCACGCGGACGGTGTCGTCTCCGGCTCGATCAGGCCCTCGCGGTAGGCGATGGCCACGGCCTCGGTCCGGCTCGCGGCACCCAGCTTGGCGAGGATGTTGGAGACATGGACGCTCGCCGTCTTGCCGCTGATGAACAGCTCCTCGCCGATCTGGCGGTTGGTGCGTCCGCGGCCGAGCAGCCGCAGCACGTCGCTCTCCCGGGCGGTCAGCGCGGCGACGCGCTGCTCGGCGGCCGGTGACCCGGTGAGGCGGCCGCGCCGCAGAAGCGCCTCGAGGGCCTCGCGCAGCGGCACCGCGCCGAGCCGTACGGCGGTGTCGTGGGCCGCGCGGGCCTGTTCGCCGGCCTCCTCGCGGCGGCCCGCCGCGAGGAGGGCCTCGGCGAGGCGCCGTCTGCTCCTGGCCAGCTCGTACGGATCGCCGTAGCCGAAGGCCGCGACGGCCCGCTCCCAGGCCGCGGCGTCCGGACCCGTGCGGGCGCGCAGCGACTCCGCCTCGGCACGGGCGAACCAGGCCAGGCCCTCGGGCCCCTCGGCGTCCTTCCCGCCGCGGTCCGCCGCGGTCCTGGCCAGCTTCATCAGCTCGGTCGCGGTGTCCGTCCAGTGCTCGCCGCCGGCCACGTCGCCGCTGCGGCGCGCCTCCTCCGCCGCGTCCGCGACAGCCGACAGCGCGAGCGCGGCGAGCCGCACCACGACCGGCGGCGGGCCGGTGCCGGAGACATCGGTGAGGTCCTCGGCCGCGGTGCGCAGCCGCCGTACGGCCTCCTCGGCGTCGCCGCTCCGGGTCGCCGCGTCGGTCAGGACGATGCTCGCGACGAGCGTCGACATCCAGTCGAAGGGCCGGTCGAGCAGGGCGCGGGCTCCGGCGACGGCCGCCTCGTGCTCACCGCGGGCGAGGGCGACGTACAGGGCGGGGCCCGTCGCGAACCCGGCCGCCGCCGGCAGCAGTTCGGCGTCGTCGGCGGCCGCTCGCGCGCACGCGTCCCAGCGGCCCAGCGTGTAGAGCACCAGCGACTGGAGATAGAGCAGCTCCAGGGCGTACGGCGAGGGGAGGAGACCGGCGCGGCGGGCCCGGCCCACACCGTCGCCGAGCCAGGTCAGGCACTCCTCCAGGTCACCGGATTCGTAGGCCCCGATCGCCAGGTTGAACAGCGCCCGCATCTCCACCGGGAAGTTCCCGGCGCCGTGGGCCAGTTCACGAGCCCGACGCAGGCGTTCGCGGCCCTTCGGGGTGCGCCGGTTGTCCGCTTCCATGCCGACCAGGGAGATCGTCAGGTCGGCCTGGGCGTCGGCCAGCCGGAGCTGTTCGGCGGTGGCGAGCGCCTGCCGGGCGACCCGCTCGGCGTCCTCCTCCCGCCCCACGAGGCGGGCCGCCATGACATGGGTGGCCGCCGCCCACACCCAGGTGTACGAGGGCGGTTCGGCCGGGATCAGGGCGAGCGCCTCGCTGCTGTACGTGAACGCGTCCTTCAGGCTGTCGATCCGCATCAGGTTGCCGGCGAGGGTGTATCGGACCCGGGCGGCGAGTTCGGAGTCGGCGTCCGAGCCGGCCCTGGCGAGCGCGTCACGGGTGAGGTGGACCGCGCGATGCGTCTCCCCGGCGCTGGCGGCGGCGGCCGAGGCACGCAGCGTGAGGGCGACCGTGCCGCCGTCGGGGCGGGCACCGGCGTCCACGGCGGGCCACAGTTCGAGCGCGGCCTCCAGGTGGCGCAGTTCCTCGGCGGGGGCGCCGACGCACTGGGCGTGATCGGCGGCTTCGAGGGAGGCGGTGAGCGCGTCGGCCAGGTCGTGGCTCTCGCGCGAGTGGTGGGCGCGCTCCGCCGCGTTCTTCGCCGAACGGGCCTCTCCCGCGAGGAGTCCGGCGAACTGGCGGTGCAGCCGGACCCGTTCACCGGGCAGCAGGTCCGCGTACACGGCCTCGCGGGTGAGCGCGTGCCGGAACGAGTACGTCGCGTCGTTCCCAGGGACCAGGAGCTGGTGGCCGACAGCCTCGCGCAGCGCCGACTCCAGTTCGTCCTCCGGGAGTTGTACGGCGCCACGCAGCAGCTCGTGCTCGACGCGCCGCCCCGCGACGGCCGCCGTGCGCAGCACCTGCTGGGCGGTGCCGGAGAGTTGCTCGATGCGGATGAGCAGGAGGTCGGCCAGTCCGCTGGGCATGGCGGGGGAGACGGGGGCGTCGTCGCCGGGCAGCGCGGCGAGCAGTTCCTCGGCGTAGAAGGCGTTGCCCTCGGCGCGCTCGACGATGCTTTTGACCGTGGTGTCGGAGACCGGGCCGGTGCGCAGCGCGCGCACGAGCCGGGCCACGTCGGCGTCGCCCATGGGCCGCAGCTCCAGCCGGTCGACGGCCGGCAGCCGGATCAGCTCGGCGAGCAGGGGGCGCAACGGGTGGCGGCGGTGCAGGTCGTCCGCTCGGTACGAGGCGAAGACCGCGAGACGCCGGGCGGGGCCGCCGGCCCCGGGCGGCTGGAGCACGCCCCGGCTGAGCAGGAAGCGGAGCAGGTCGCGGGAGGACTGGTCCGCCCAGTGGAGGTCCTCGAGGATCAGCAGGACCGGGGTGATGTCGGCCAGGTCGGCGAGGAGACCCGTGATCGCCTCGAAGAGCCGGAGCCGGCCGCCGGCGTCGGGTGCGCCACCGGGTCCCGGACCGGAGCCGGTCAGCCGGTCCACCGCCGGGTGAGCCGCGAACGCCGGAGCGAAGCGGTCGTCCTCGGCCGCGGCGCCCAGGATCTCCGTGAAGGGGAGGTAGGGCAGGCCCACGTCGCCGAGGTCCACACAGTGCCCGGTCAGGACGGTCGTCCCGGAGGCGGTCGCCCGCGCCGCGGCCTCCGTCAGCGTGCGGGTCTTGCCGACGCCGGCGTCTCCGGCCACCAGGACTGCGCGCGGTTCGCCGCCTCTGGCGCGCTCCAGCACGCCGGTGAGCCGGGAGAGTTCGTCACCCCGGCCGATGAACGGCGTACCGAATGTCTGTGTCACACGCCCATCCTGGCACGCCCCGCCGACAACTCCCCGGCGTAGCCGCCCTGATCGCGGCACATGCCGGTGACCGGCCGGGGCGGGGTTCCGCCCGCGGCTTCCCGGTGCCGGGCGGGGTGGTGGGCTTCCGGGTGCGTGCCGGTGATTGGCGGGGAAGGGAGCCTTTCCTGCGCATGTGGGTGTCTGGCCGGGAGGGGGCTTTCCGGCGCATACGAGTGCCGGGCGGGCCGGAGTTCTCCGGCCCGCCCGGCGGACGGGCGTTCAGGTCGTCGTTCGCCCGGTGGGCGGGCCTCAGGCGGGAGTCAGGCCGCTGTTCTGCTCCGAAGCCGCCGCCTGGAGCGGCTCGCCGGTCCCGGCGTCGACGTCCTCGCCACTCTCGCGCACCGCCACCTTGCGCAGGCTCGCCGTGGCGAGGACGGCTGCGCCCAGCAGCAGGACCGTGCCCGCCACGGCCGCCGCCTGCATGCCGTGGGTGAACGCCTCCCGTGCGGCGTCGGTCAGCGCCCGCCCGGCGTCGCCCGGCAGCTGTCCGGCCACGGCCAGCGCGCCGCCCAGCGTCTCGTGGGCCGCGGCCGGGACGCCGGCCGGGATGTCGTGGCGGTAGACCGCCGTGCCGATGGAGCCCAGGACCGCCATGCCGAGGGCGCCGCCGAACTCGGCGCCGGTCTCCAGCAGGGAGGCGGCGGCGCCCGTGTTGCCGAGGGGCACGGTGCCGAGGGCCAGGTCCATCATCTGCGACATCACGGTGACGATCCCGGAGGCGAGGACGCCCGCGCCGGCCAGTACGAGCCACAGGGAGTCGGTGCCGGCGAGGGCCAGCAGGCCGTAGCCGCAGGCGGCGACGACGAATCCGCCGGAGACGACGTGGGCGCGGTGGACGCCCTTCTGCACGAGCTGCGCGGCGACCGGCGCGGCCACACCCACCAGGACGGTGGGAAGCAGGGACCACAGGGCGGCCGCCATGGAACTCTTCCCGAGCACCGACTGGAGGTACTGGGTGGTGAAGAACGCCGAGCCCATCATGCCGAAGGACGAGATCAGGTTGAGGACGACCGCGGGTGCGAAGCCGCGGCCGCGGAACACGGCGGGGGAGATCAGCGGCGACTTCGCGGTGCGCTGGCGGTGGACGAACAGGGCGGCGAAGACCAGGCCGACGAGGACCGAGACGACGTACTCGGTCTTCCAGCCCTCGGACGGGATCTCCTTGATGCCGTAGATCACCGGCAGGACGGCGGCCATCGACAGCGGAACGCTCAGCAGGTCGAAGCGGCCGGGCTCAGGGTTCCTGGACTCGGGCAGCAGGAACGGGCCGAGGACCAGCAGCAGCGCCATCGCGGGCAGGTTGACCAGGAAGACCGAGCCCCACCAGAAGTACTGGACGAGGACTCCGCTCATCACCGAACCGAGGGCGATGCCGCCGGTCATGACGCCGGACCACAGGCCGATCGCCTTTGTGCGCTGTCCGGGGTCGGTGAACATCGTCCTGATGATCGCCATCGTCGACGGCATGAGGGTCGCGCCGCCCACGCCGAGGAGCGCGCGGGCCGCGATCAGCATCTCGGCACTGTTCGCGTAGGCGGCCAGCACCGAGGCGGTGCCGAACGCGGCGGCGCCGAACAGGAGCAGCTTTCGGCGCCCGATGCGGTCGCCGAGCGAGCCCATCGTCATCAGCAGCCCGGCGAGCACGAACGCGTAGATGTCGAAGATCCACAGCTGCTGGGTGCCGCTCGGCTCCAGGTCCGCGCTGATCGAGGGGATCGCGAAGTAGAGGACGGAGACGTCCATCGAGACCAGGAGCAGCGGAAGCATCAGGACGCCGAGGGCGGTCCATTCGCGGCGGCCGGCCAGGGCGCCGGACGCGGTAGTCGTGCTCGTCGGGTTCGTCATGACAGGGACTGTACGGACGTATTAAACGCTTGTCTAGTACGTACGTTTAAGACGTTCGTTTTTGACGCCCGTATGGGACGGTTGTCTGAATCGGGGGTAGGCTGGCCGGCATGGGACACCGTGAGGATCTGCTCGAAGGCGCCAAGCGCTGCCTGCTGGAGAAGGGCTTCGTGCGCACCACGGCGCGCGACATCGTCAAGGAGTCGGGGACGAACCTGGCGTCCATCGGCTACCACTACGGGTCGAAGGACGCGCTGCTGACCCAGGCCTTCGTGGAGCTGATCCAGGAATGGGGCGAGAAGTTCGACTCGCCCGCGGCCCGCGAGGTCGAGCCCGGGGGGTCCCTGGAGCGGTTCCACAGCGTGTGGGCACGGACGCTGGAGTCCTTCGAGGACTTCCGGCCTGTCTGGGCGGCCAGCATGGAGATCGTGACGCAGGGGGAGCGCGTACCGGAGCTGCGGGATCTGATGGCCAAGGCGCAGATCGAGGGGCGCTCCGGGCTTGTCGCGATGTTCACGGACCAGGACGAGGAGACACTCGACGAGCGGACCGTGAAGTCGCTCGGCGGCTTCTACCAGGCGCTGCTCAACGGCCTGATGGTGCAGTGGCTCTTCGACCCGGCGAGCGCGTCCACGGCGGACGACCTCGCCGAGGGCCTGCGCCGGGTGGTCGCCGGGGTCCGCGAGACGGAGCGAACCTCCCTGGAACCAGGGGCTGTCGACGGCTCCTAGAGCCGCGCACCCTTGAGCGCCATGTGCAGCAGCAGCCGGTCCTCGCCGTCGTCGAGGTCGAGGCCGGTGAGCTGCTCCACGCGGGACAGGCGGTAGTAGAGCGTCTGGCGGTGGATGCCCAACTCGGCTGCCGTGCGCCCGGCCTGGCCCGCACGGTCGAGGAACACCTCGGCCGTGCGCGCGAGTTCGCGGTGCGCGGCGCCCAACAGGGTGGTCACGACGGGGTCGTGGGCCGCGTCCGGCGGCAGGGCGGTGAGGAGCCGGAAGGGGCCGATCGCCCCCCACTCGGCGACCGGACCGAGCCGGGGTTCGGCCAGCGCCGCGCGCGCGGCCGCGGCTGCCTCGCGCCAGGCGGCCCCCAGTTCCCCGAGCCCCTCCCGGGCCCCGGCGACCCCGGCGGCCGCCGTCCCGCCCGGGGACGCGGCTCCCGGACCGCCTCCGGATTCGGCGCCCTTGCCGCGGACGCCCGAGGCCTCCCGTACGAACCGGCCGGCCGCCGTCAGCGCCGGAGTCAGGACGTCGGGCGACCGCAGCCGGACCAGCAGGGCCAGGCTCTGGCCGGTGGTGCCCCACGGGATGGTGCACAGGGCGGTCGTACCCGGCACCGTACGGGCGGAAGGGGCGTCGTCCGGGTCGGCCGAGGGCCACGGGGCCACGCACACCACCGTGTGCAGGCCGTCGCCGCGCGGGCCGAGCGCCGTACGCAGCTCGGCCACCGCCATGTCCCGCTGCCAGCCGCGCTCGGCGGTCAGGACGGCCCGCAGCTCGCGGGTGAGATCCGCGCCGGCCTGGGCCTCGTCCGCGAGCAGCGCGCCGATGCGGGAGGCCACCTGCATGGCGCCGGCCAGCTGGGCGTCGGTGGGGCCCGGGTCGTCGTCGAGCAGCCAGACATAGCCGAGGACGACACCCCGGTGACGTACGGGGAGACAGATCCGCCCCCGGTAGACCCCGGCCTCGGGGGTCGGCGGGATACGGACGGGTCCGGTCGCGCGGGTGATGCCGAAGCCCTCGAACCAGGTGCGGACCGCGGTGGTGGAACGCCGGGTGAGGATCGAGCGGGTGCGCACGGGGTCCAGGGCGGACGGGTCGAGGTCGCCCTCGCTGTCGTACGCACCGAAGGCGATCAGTTCGAAATCGCGGTTCTCCAGCGTCGCCGGGACGCCGAGGAGCGCCGAGATCTCGTCGACCAGCTCTTGGTAGTCGCCTCTGTGTTCACCGCTCACCCCGGCATTCTCGCGCATTCCCGCGAGCCCTTCATACATATGTCTGAGATCTGGGCCAGGGATGCGTGACAGGTGTCGATGGCCCACGATCGGAGAGATCCCTAAGTTTCACGGTGGTTCTCCGTGCCGTACCCGAATCGTCGGGACTCGGCCTCCTGCTGACTTCGTTGTGGAGGTGCCCCGTGCTGGGTCCCGTGATTCTCGCCGCCTCGCGCAGCGACAAGATGCGCCGTCTGATCTCGGCCGCCCCGGTGACCAAGCCGGTCGTCGACCGCTTCATCCCCGGTGAGACCGTCGACCAGGTCGTCCCGATCATCAAGGACCTCACGGGCAAGGGCCTGGAAGTCACGATGGACGTCGTCGGCGAGGACATCACGACCCCCGAGCAGTCGTACGCCGCCCGTGACGCGTACCTGGAGCTGATCGGCCGCCTCGAGGAGCTCGGCCTCGGCACCAAGGCCGAGATGTCGGTCAAGCTGTCGATGTTCGGGCAGGCGCTGGAGGGCGGTCACGAGCTGGCCCTCGCCAACGTCCGTCCGGTCGTCGAGGCCGCCGCCGCCATCGGCACCACCGTCACGCTGGACGCCGAGGACCACACCACCCTCGACTCGATGTTCGCGATCCACGAGGAGCTGCGGAAGGACTTCCCGGGGACCGGCTGTGTGATCCAGGCCTACCTGTTCCGCACCGAGGCCGACGCCCGCCGCCTCGCCGAGAGCGGCAGCCGCGTCCGTCTGGTGAAGGGCGCCTACAAGGAGCCCGCCGAGGTCGCGTACCAGCAGAAGTCCGAGACCGACAAGGCGTACGTCCGCATCCTGAAGATCCTGATGGAGGGCGAGGGGTACCCGATGATCGGGTCCCACGACCCGCGGCTCATCTCGATCGCCCAGGAGCTGGCGCGGACGGCCGGGCGCAAACTGGATGAGTACGAGTTCCAGATGCTCTACGGCATCCGCAGCGACGAACACCTGCGGCTCGCCGCCGAGGGCCACCGCATGCGCGTCTACACCGCGTACGGCACCGACTGGTACGGCTACTTCATGCGGCGCCTGGCGGAGAAGCCGGCCAACCTGCTCTTCTTCGCCCGTTCCATCCTCACCAAGGGCTGAGACCGAACCACCCGCTCGACTCAAGGAGTTACGGAAAAAATGGACGCTGTGACCCAGGTCCCCACCCCCGTCAACGAGCCGGTGCACGGCTACGCCCCCGGCTCGCCCGAGCGCGGCCGCCTGGAGGCCAAGCTCAAGGAACTGGCCGAGAACCCGATCGACCTGCCGAT
This sequence comes from Streptomyces sp. NBC_00659, assembly GCF_036226925.1. Classification (NCBI taxonomy): domain Bacteria; kingdom Bacillati; phylum Actinomycetota; class Actinomycetes; order Kitasatosporales; family Streptomycetaceae; genus Streptomyces; species Streptomyces sp. NBC_00659. The sequence continues at coordinate 6,603,991 of NZ_CP109031.1, forward strand.
GACCATCGGCGGCGAGCGGCGCATGGGCGGCGGCGACCGTTTCGACGTCGTGCAGCCGCACAACCACAAGGCGCGCATCGGCACCTACGCCAACGCCACCCAGCAGGACGCCCAGGACGCCGTCGACGCGGCCCTCGCCGCCGCTCCCGCCTGGCGCGCGATGGCCTTCGACGACCGCGCCGCGATCATCCTGCGCGCCGCCGAGCTGCTGGCCGGTCCCTGGCGCGAGACGCTGGCCGCCTCCACCATGCTCGGCCAGTCGAAGACCGCCCAGCAGGCCGAGATCGACACCCCCTGCGAGCTCGTCGACTTCTGGCGCTTCAACGTCCACTACGCCCGCCAGATCCTCGCCGAGCAGCCGCCGGCGAACTCCCCGGGCGTGTGGAACCGCATGGACCACCGTCCGCTGGAGGGCTTCGTCTACGCGATCACGCCCTTCAACTTCACCGCGATCGCGGGCAACCTGCCCACCGCTCCGGCGCTCATGGGCAACGTCGTCGTGTGGAAGCCGTCCCCGACGCAGACCCACGCCGCCGTGCTGCTGATGCAGCTCCTGGAGGAGGCGGGCCTGCCCAAGGGCGTCATCAACCTCGTCACCGGTGACGGCATCGAGGTCTCCAAGGTCGCCCTGGAGCACCGCGACCTCGCCGGCATCCACTTCACCGGCTCGACCAAGACCTTCCAGTACCTGTGGAAGACGGTCGGCAACAACATCGAGAAGTACCGCTCCTACCCGCGTCTGGTCGGCGAGACCGGCGGCAAGGACTTCGTGGTCGCCCACCCGTCGGCCGACCGCGCGGTCCTCAAGACCGCCCTGACCCGCGGTTCCTTCGAGTACCAGGGCCAGAAGTGCTCGGCGAGCTCCCGCGCCTACGTCCCGGCCTCCATCTGGAACTCCGGTTTCAAGGAGGAGTTCGCGGCCGAGGTCGACGGGCTGACCATGGGTGACGTCACCGACCTGTCGAACTTCATCGGCGCGGTCATCGACGAGCGGTCCTTCGCCAAGAACAAGGCGGCCATCGACCGCGCGAAGGCCGACCCGACCTGCACGATCGTCGCGGGCGGCTCGTACGACGACTCCGTCGGCTACTTCGTGCGCCCGACCGTCGTCGAGTGCTCGGACCCGGAGAACGAGGTCTTCACGACCGAGTACTTCGGCCCCTTCCTCGCGGTGCACGTCTACGAGGACGAGAAGTACGACGAGATGCTGACCCAGATGGAGTCGGCGTCCGACTACGCGCTCACCGGCGCGGTCATCTCCGGCGACCGCGCGGCGGCCGCGTACACGATGGAGAAGCTCCGCTACGCGGCGGGCAACTTCTACATCAACGACAAGTCGACCGGTGCCGTCGTCGGCCAGCAGCCCTTCGGTGGCGGCCGTGCCTCCGGCACCAACGACAAGGCGGGTGCCCCGCAGAACCTGATGCGCTGGACGCTGACCCGTGCCATCAAGGAGACGCTGGTTCCGCCGACCGACTACGGCTACCCGCACATGGGCTGACAGCCGAACGCGGCCGCCGGCCCCCGGGCCGGCCGCCCGTCACCCACTCCGCCCCCGCCCCACGGTCTCCCCCGTCCGTGGAGCGGGGGCGGTTCCAATTTTCCGGCCCCGCGGAGCTATCCGGGCAACTCCGTCCGCTCCCACCACTCGTACACGGGCAGCCTGCCCTCCGGCGAGTCCGCGTGACGCCGGGTCGGCCTGAAGTGCTCGTATCCACCGCGCAACTCGATCTTCACGTCCGATCCGGGGTCCGGGGCCGGGACGATCCGTTCGGGCAGGTCGTCCGGGCCGCCCTCAAGCAGTGCTCTGGTCGTGTCGCTCATGCCGTCACCGTTTCCCGCTGCCGGAGCCCGATGTGGCATACCTCGCCGAGGATCAGTCGTGCGGGTGACGCGCTTCGCGGCCGTCGGCCGTCGCGCCGCGGTCGAGGAAGTCCCGGACGAGGGCCGCGATCTGGGCCGCGTGCGTCTCCAGGGCGAAGTGCCCCGTGGGGAGCAGATGGATCTCGGCGTCCGGGAGGTCGCGGCGGAAGGCGAGCGCTCCCTCCGGGACGAAGATCTCGTCGCCGCCTCCCCAGACGGCCAGGAGCGGGACCTGGCTGGTGCGGAAGTACTCCTGGAACGCCGGGTAGAGCGCGAAGTTGGAGCCGTAGTCGGCGATCAGGTCGAGCTGGATCTCCGGCTGACCGGGGCGGGCCATCAGGGCGGTGTCGTGCTCGTAGGCGTCGGGGCTGACCAGGGTCGGGTCCGGCACGCCGGTCAGATACTGCCACCGGATCCCGTCCGGGCCGCTGATCGCCCGGACCGGCGCCTCCGTCCCGGGTGTGCGCTCCGCGATCAGCGCCAGCACCGGCGCCCAGGCGTCCGCGCCCAGCCCCTCCTCGTACGCGTTGCCGTTCTGCGTGATGATCGCGGTCACCCGCTCGGGATGCGCGAGCGCCAGGCGCAGGCCGATCGGGGCGCCGTAGTCCTGGATGTAGAGCGCGTACTCCTTGAGGCCGAGCTGCTCGGTGAACTCCCCGGTGATCTCGGCCAGGCGGTCGAAGGAGTACGGGAAGTCGGTGGCCGCCGGGGCGTCCGAGCGGCCGAAGCCGAGGTGGTCGGGGGCGATCAGGCGGTAGCGGTCGGCGAGCAGCGGCAGCAGGTCCCGGAACATGTGCGAGCTGGTCGGGAAGCCGTGCAGCAGGAGCAGGACGGGAGCGTCCGCGGGGCCCGCCTCGCGGTAGGCGATGCGGTGGCCGCCGACGGTGGTGGTGCGGTGGTGGACCGGGTGATGGACCGGGTGGCTGCGCATGATCGGATCCCCTAACCCCTGAAAGCCGTCTTGGTGGTGAGGACAGTCCAGCATGCTCGCGCCTAACCGGTCAAGATGTTTTTAAAGGTTAGGTCGCCGGAGGCGGCCGCCGTGAGGGCCGCGCCGAGACGGCCGTCGCCTGCCGGCCGGTGGGCCGGAGGTCTGGGATTCCCGTCTCCCGTGTGAATACTGACCGCATGGCCACCCGACTGCGGATCGCCCATACGGCGGATCTCGACCCCGCCGAACTCCGCGCCGCACGCGCCCTGTTGGAGGACGCCTTCGACGGGGACCTCAGGAACGAGGACTGGGACCACGCGCTCGGGGGCCTGCACGTCCTGGTCCGCGACGGCCGGGGCCTCGCGGCGCACGGCTCGGTGATCCAGCGGCGCGTCCTGCACCGCGGCCGCTCGCTGCGGGTCGGATACGTGGAGGCGGTCGGCGTACGCGCCGATGTGCGCCGCGCGGGGCTCGGCGGACGGGTGATGGCCGAGCTGGAACGGATCATCGAGGGTGCGTACGGACTCGGCGCGCTCTCCGCGAGCGAGGACGGGGCCGCTCTCTACGCGGCGCGGGGCTGGCGGCTCTGGCCGGGCCAGGTGTGTGTGCTCGCTCCGGGCGGGGCCGTCCGCCTCCCCGAGGAGGAGGGCGCCACCTTCGTCCGCCCCGGCACCGTGCGGGGGCCCCTCGATCCGGCGTACGCGCTGGTCTTCGACTGGCGCGAGGGCGATGTGCTCTGAGTGAAACCCCCAGGTCGCGGCCGTGTGACGCAATCCGCCGTCTCAGATAGTAGGAAGTCCGAGTAATCGTGGAGACAGATGCGCGGTCCTCGCCTAGCTTGGTAGGAGCCGAACGTCTCGCTCGACCAAGCGAATGGCGGTCGTGAGCCGGAGCCCTTGGCAGGCAACCCCTGCGGCACCGCTCCCCGCCCCCTTCCGGCGTCTCGTAAATTCCTCATCGCACTTCCGGCCGCCCGTGCGGGCGTCGTCGGAGGCAAGGAGTCGATTCATCATGGCCGAGACGACCGTCCGCCGAGTCCGTCACCTCACTCGCACGAGCAGCGAGTCCGACCGCAAGAACGCCGCCGCCGCGCTCCAGCGCGCCCTCGACCGCAGGGACAACGGCGGAGCGACGGGCCACTGAGGCCCGCCGCCCTCGTATCCGGGAGCCGCACCCGTGAAAGGTGCGGCGTGGGGCGGTGCCCCGCGCCGCACCTCGCCCCGGCCGCGCCGTACGCCGCACGGTGTCGCGGTGTTCAGCTTCCGCGCCGCACCTCGAAGTGGTCGATGCGCTTGCCGCTCTGGGCCAGCGCCGACACCGTGAGCCGGGGCGAGGGTCCCGCCTGTGCCTCCACCGAGAGGAAGGAGAAGCCGGTGTACCGCACCCTGGACCACTCCACGGTGTCCGCCTTCTGCTGCTTCGACTTCGTCCAGTGGAAGGTCTCGACGGCCTCGCGCCGCGTGACCTTGCCCTCGTAACTGTCCTTGACCCCGACGGGGAAGCGGTACAGGCTCTTGCCCGCGCCGCCCGCCGTGACGTAGACGATCCCGTCCCGGGTCGGATCGGTCGAGGCGCCCACCGGCACCTGCTTGCCCACCTTGCCGCCCTTGATGGCGTCGGTGCGCTCGTACACATGGTTGTGTCCGTTGATCACCAGATCCACCTGGTGCTTGGCGAACAGCGGCACCCAGGCGTCACGCACCCCGCCGTCCGAGGCGTGCGTCGACGTCGAGTAGGCGCAGTGGTGGAAGAAGACGACGACGAAATCGGCCTGACGGCGCAGCTCCCCGAGCCGCTTGTCGAGCCAGGCCGTCTGCCTGCCCTCCGAGTAGCCCTTGTTGGCGGGGATCTCGTACGACACGTCGTTGGCGTCCAGCGCGACGATGCCGACGTTGCCGTAGACGAACGAGTAGGCGCCCGGTGCGTTGCGGGGGTCGAAGCCGTTGCCGGGCAGTGCCCAGCGTGCCGACTGGCCGCCGTAACCGTTCGGCGAGTACCAGGCCTCCATGTCGTGGTTGCCGGTCGTCACCATCCACGGCACCGTCTTCGCCACCGTCTCGGTCTGCTTGAGGAACAGGTCCCAGGCGCCCGGGTCGTAGATGTCCGAGTCCTCGCCGTGCCCGGTCCCGTCCGCGTAGCAGATGTCGCCCGCGTGCAGGTGGAAGGCCGGGTCGCGGCCGAGGAGCACCTTGTCGTTGGCGAGGGCGTCGGGGGTGACGCCCTGGTCCCCGAAGGCGGTGAACACGAACTTCTCGGGGTGCGCGGGCGCCGTGCGGAAACGGCCGATCGTGGAGTGCCGCGCCCTGCTCGCCGGGTCGAAGCCCTCGTGGCCGACGCCGTAGTAGTACGTCGTCCCGGGGCGCAGCCCGTCGAGCGCCGCGTGCAGGTAGTACTGGTCCAGGGCCGCCCGCTGCCCGGTGAGGCCCGGTGTGCGCAGATGGCGGACCTCGGCCTCGATCCTGTGGCTCAGGACCCAGGGGGTCGGGCCCACCCGGATGTAGGGCTTCCTGACCGCGAACGGCACCTGCCAGGAGATCCGCATCTGGGTCTTCGGGTCCGCGCCGAAGGCGAGGTGACGGCCGAACGGTGTGACGACGGCGCCGGGAATCCGGCTGGTGGCCGGGTTCGGCGAGGAGCCGGACGTCACCCGCGCGGGGGCCTCGGCGCCCTGGACGCAGCCGGCCAGCAGCCCGCCGCCCGCGAAGGCGCTCGCCGCGACGAGTGCCCGGCGCCGTGTGAGTCGTGTCCGCAGGTACTCGTACTGCTCCGGCATGCTCAGTTCGCGTGCGAGCTCGCGGGGGATGCCGACATCGGGGACGGGCAGCTCGGGGGAAGTCCCCGTGGAGGGAGCGGTCATGTCTGGAAAGTTCCCACCCTGCGCCAACGGCGTTCATACATACGGGTGAACGTGTGTCGAAGGGGAGACGTGCCGCGACACCGGTCTGTCCGTATGGCGGACATCGCGTGTCATTCCATGGGACACGGAGTACGGTGCCGTCATGTCTCGCAGCATCGATCTCGCAGTGATCCCCGGTGACGGCATCGGCCAGGAAGTCGTGGCCCAGGGGCTCAAAGTCCTCTCCGCCGTCCTCCCGCAGGACGTGAAGCTGGAGACCAGGGAGTTCGACTTCGGCGCCCGGCGCTACCACGCCACCGGTGAGACCCTCACCGACGCCGACCTCGACGCCCTGAAGCCCCACGACGCCATCCTGCTGGGTGCGATCGGCGATCCCTCGGTCCCGTCGGGCGTTCTGGAGCGCGGTTTCCTGCTCAAGCTCCGCTTCGCGTTCGACCACCACGTGAACCTGCGTCCCTCGAAGCTCCTGCCGGGGGTCGAGACCCCGCTGGCCGGCCAGCCCGAGATCGACTTCGTCGTGGTCCGTGAGGGCACCGAGGGCCCGTACACCGGCAACGGCGGCACCATCCGCAAGGGCACCGAGCACGAGGTCGCCACCGAGGTCTCCGTCAACACCGCCTTCGGTGTCGAGCGGGTCGTCCGTGACGCCTTCGCCCGCGCCCAGGCCCGCCCGCGCAAGAAGCTGACGCTGGTCCACAAGAACAACGTGCTGACCTTCGCGGGCCACCTGTGGACGAACGTCTTCAACAAGGTGGCCGAGGAGTTCCCCGAGGTCACCACGGACTACATCCACGTGGACGCGGCGACGATCTTCCTCGTCACGCAGCCCGAGCGCTTCGACGTGATCGTCACCGACAACCTCTTCGGCGACATCATCACCGACCTGGCCGCGGCCGTCTCCGGCGGCATCGGCGTCGCCGCCTCCGGCAACATCAACCCCAGCGGCGAGTTCCCCTCGATGTTCGAGCCCGTGCACGGCTCGGCACCCGACATCGCGGGCCAGGGCAAGGCCGACCCGAGCGCCACCGTCCTGTCCGTCGCCCTGCTGCTGCGCCACCTCGGCTACGAGGCCGAAGCGGCCCGGATCGAGGAGGCCGTCGCGGCCGACCTCGCCGAGCGGGTCGGCAAGCCCGCCCGCAGCACGGAGGAGATCGGCGACGCGCTCGCCCTGCGAGTAGCCGGCTGACCCGGCGCACCACCTACGTTCCGTAGCAAGCCGCCGGGCCGCATCCGCACCCGGCGGCTTTGCTGTGCCCTCGCCGGGTGCCACCATCAGTCCCCGGGTCATCCCTGGGTCATTCCCAGGGCCGTATTCACATGTTTCGTCCACGGTCCTCCGCGCGCGATAATCGACAGCGGAGCCGCGGAATGAGGGAATGCTCGGACGTCCTAGCACTGGCCACGGGCAGTTCGGGCGTGAGCGCGGCCCGTCACATACAACCGGTGAAGGACAAAACCACTCATGACGCAGCCCACGATCGAGCTCAAGCCGTCCGCCAGTCCGCTCTCCGCCGCCGAGCGCGAGGCGATCCTGGTCAACCCCGGGTTCGGCCGCCACTTCACCGATCACATGGTGACCATCAAGTGGACCGAGGGCCGTGGCTGGCACGACGGCCAGCTCGTCCCGTACGGACCGCTCTCCCTCGACCCGGCGAACATGACCCTGCACTACGCGCAGGAGATCTTCGAGGGACTCAAGGCCTACCGCCGGCCCGACGGCTCTGTCGCGACGTTCCGTCCCGACAAGAACGCCAAGCGCTTCCAGGCCTCCGCCCGCCGGCTCGGCATGCCCGAGCTGCCCGTGGAGACCTTCGTCGAGGCCTGTGACGCGCTCGTCCGCCAGGACCGCGACTGGGTTCCCGCGCACGGTGGCGAGGAGTCCCTCTACCTGCGTCCCTTCATGATCGCGACCGAGGTCGGCCTCGGCGTGAAGCCCGCCAACGAGTACCTCTTCCTCGTCATCGCCTCGCCCGCCGGCGCCTACTTCGCGGGCGGCGTGAAGCCGGTGTCGATCTGGCTCTCCGAGGACCGCGTCCGCGCCGTTCCCGGTGGCATGGGCGACGCCAAGACGGGCGGCAACTACGCCGCCTCGCTCCTCGCCCAGAAGGAGGCCGCCGCCAAGGGCTGCGACCAGGTCTGCTACCTCGACGCGGTCGAGCACAAGTGGATCGAGGAACTCGGCGGCATGAACCTGTACTTCGTGTACGGCGACCGGATCGTCACCCCGTCCCTCACCGGCTCCATCTTGGAGGGCGTCACCCGCGACTCCCTGCTGACCGTCGCCCGCGACCTCGGTTACACCGCCGAGGAGGGCCGCGTCTCCATCGACCAGTGGCAGACCGACGCCGAGAACGGCACCCTCACCGAGGTCTTCGCCTGCGGCACCGCCGCCGTCATCACCCCCGTCGGCACGGTCAAGCGCGACGGCACCGAGTGGCGCCAGTCCGGCGGCGAGCCCGGCAAGGTCACCCTCCGCCTCCGTGAGGCCCTGCTCGACATCCAGCGCGGCATCACCGAGGACACCCACGGCTGGATGCACCCCCTGGGCTGATCCGCCCGCACCTTCAGCCGGTCCCCGTCTCCCCGACAGGGGTGCGGGGACCGGCTGTTCGTTCGACGCGTAGCGCCCCGGCGACACGGGTATCCACTCAGTCCACGAGGGGAGCGTGTCCTCCCGTGCGCCCGCACGGCCGCGGAGGGAGCGCAGGTGAGTGCAAGGTCGCCGCTGTCACGGCCGGGCCGGCTGCTGCGCACCCTGCGCACTCCGCGCCGACCGCAGAGCCTCACCGTCCTCGGCCTGCTCGCCGCCGTCGCCGCACTCCTGCTGTGGACCAGCAGGCGGATGGTCAACTACGGGGAGAACCTCGCCCTCAACCTCGGCACGGACATCGTCGGCGTGGTCGTCACCGTCTTCGTGATCGGCCCGCTGATCAGCCGCGCCCAGGAGGGCCGGGTCCGCGAGCACACCCGGCTGGACTACGAATGGTTCAGCTCCCAGGTCTACGGCGCGACCTCGAACGTCAAGGTCCTCGACACCTTCTCCAGCGTCTTCGGCCCGCAGTTCTCCGAGCGGCTGTTCCGCGGCATCAAGGCGGCCACCGCGCACGGTGCCCGCGTCCAGATCCTGCTGCTGGACCCGGACTCGCTCGCGGTCATTCTGCGCGGCCGTGAACTGGGCGAGCGGAGCGCCGACATCCGCCGCGACATCATGCGCAACCTGCGCACCCTGGACCGGTTCGCGCTCCGGCTCGACGAGGAATCCCGCCAGCTCCTCGAAGTGCGCCTGTGTTCCACCTCTCCGGGCGTGACCCTCTACCGCTGGGACGACCGCTGCCTCGTCTCCTTCCTCACCGTGGGCCGCCTCTCCGGCGAAGGCGTCCAGCTCGAAGTGGCCGTCCGTTCCCCGCTCGGCACCTTCGTCGAGCAGCGCTTCGACGAGCTGTGGCAGCAGAGCAAGCCCATGGACCGGTTCACCCATCTGCCGGTGACCCTGGTCGACGCGACCGACGGGCGCAGGGCGTTCAGCTGCCGTTTCGTGTACGCGGACGACGCCGTGTACGTCGCGGGGCACGACCTCGTGTCGTACATGGCACGTCACCGGCTGGACCAACTGTCGGCGCACAGCGACTTCTTGAGCGCCCCCGGCGCGCACGAACTGGTCGTGGTGGACGACGAAAGCGAGCTGCACGCCTTACTCATCCAGCACTTCGCGGAGAAGTACGATGCGACCGCGACGGCTTTCGTCGAACTGCGGCCGCAGGCTCTCGTCACGGAATAGAGGCCCCGTTCACCGTGTGCTCAGCGCTCCACCCGGCTCCGTACGAGAGCACCCGACCCGTCGACACGAGCCCCCGCTTTCGCGCCTTCACCCCTCGTGACCTGGACGGCCTGCTCCAGCGTGTGCCGCTGCCGCCCTCCGAGCGGCTCGCCCTGCGGGCCGTGGCGGCCGTCCTGCCGTTCCGCACGAACAGCTACGTCGTCGACGAGCTGATCGACTGGGCGGCCGTGCCCGACGACCCGATCTTCCGGCTGACGTTCCCGCAGGCCGAGATGCTGCCCGAGCCCGATCTCAAGCAGATGGCGGACCTGCTCTCCCAGCAGGCCCCGAAGGCGGACGTGCTGCGCGCTGCCCACGAGATCCGGATGAAGCTCAACCCGCATCCCTCCGGGCAGCTCGACGCCAACGTCCCCGTGCACGAGGGGCGTCGCCTCACCGGTCTCCAGCACAAGTACCCGGAAACGGTGCTGATCTTCCCGCGCCAGGGCCAGACCTGCCATGCCTACTGCACGTACTGCTTCCGCTGGCCCCAGTTCGTCGGCGAGTCCGACCTGCGGATCGCCACCGACGACATCGCCGCCACGTCCGCCTATCTGCGCGCCCACCCGGAGGTCACCAGCGCCCTGATCACGGGCGGCGATCCGATGGTGATGAGCACCGAGGTGCTGCGCCGGTACGTCGAGCCGCTCCTGGAGATCGACACGGTTCGCTCGATCCGCATCGGGACCAAGTCGCTCGCCTTCTGGCCGTACCGCTTCCTCACAGACCGGGACGCCGACGACCTGCTGAGGCTGCTGGAGAAGGTGGTGGCGAGCGGCCGGAATCTCGCCCTGATGGCCCACTTCACGCACCCGCAGGAGCTGCGGCCCCCGGCCGTGCGCGAGGCGATGCGCCGGGTGCGCGACACGGGGGCCGTGATCCGCTGTCAGGGTCCCCTGGTCAGGGGGATCAACGACAGCGCCGCGGCGTGGGCCGAGCTGTGGAACGAGACGACCGCGCTGGGGGCGGTGCCCTACTACCAGTTCGTGGAGCGGGACACCGGCCCGCAGGGCTACTTCGGGGTGCCGCTGGCCCGCTGCCATCAGATCTTCCGCGACGCCTACGCCCAGGTGTCCGGCCTCGCGCGGACCGTGCGCGGCCCGGTCATGTCGGCGATGCCGGGCAAGGTCTGCGTGGACGGGACGGCGGAGGTCGCGGGCGAGAAGGTCTTCGTGCTCCATCTCATCCAGGCCCGTGATCCGGACCTGGTGGGACGGCCGTTCTTCGCCGCGTACGACGAGCGCGCCACCTGGTTCAGCGACCTAGAGCCGGCTTTCGGCGCGAGCCGGTTCCTGCCCGGCCTCGATCCGGTGTGACGTCTCCTTCGCCGTCAGGGCCAGGTAGGTGAGGCCGCCGACCAGGCCGGAGAGGATGAAGCTGCAGTCCACCCCGCCCGTCAGGGACAGCAGCGGGCCCTCGTACGACGGCAGTGACACGGCCAGGAGACCGACGAAGGCGCCCAGGGCCCAGGCCGCCGTGGCCCGGACGTTCCAGCCGGCCCGGTACCAGTAGATCCCGCCGCGGGAGCGGCGGTTGAAGACCTGGAGGGCGTCGGGGTCGTAGACCCCGCGGCAGCGGACGAAGCCGATCAGCGTGATGACCGCCCACGGGGTGCCGATCGCGGTCAGCAGCAGGACGAAGGAGGTCATCGCGGACTGGGCGTTCCAGGCGTAGTGGCCGACGAACACGCAGAGCATGGCGACGACGGCGACCGCGCAGGTGGCCCGGGCGCGCGAGGCGCGGGGCAGGATGGCGTCGAGGTCGAGGCCCATCGAGTAGAGCATCAGACCGGCGTTGCCCACCGAGCCCGCGGAGGCGGCCAGCAGCAGCGGGACCAGGTACCAGCCGGGGGAGGCGGACACCAGCGGGCCCGCGTAGTCGAGGGCCGCGCGGGCCCCGTACGCCGTGAAGGTGCCGAAGAGCTGGGGGACGAGGAGACCGGCGATCAGGCCCAGCCAGGTGCCGTGCAGGACCGTACGGGAGGAGTGGCGCTCGGGGGAGATGTAGCGGGTGTAGTCGCCCAGCAGCGTGATGAAGGCGATCGGGCCCGACAGGCCGGCCGCGACCGCCGCGAGCAGCCAGGTGGGCCAGAACGAGCCGAGCAGATAGCCGCCGGCCTCCGGGAGCGCCGCGGTGCTGAAGTGCGGGGCGTACGCGATCACGCCGACCACCAGCAGGGCCGACATGCCGATCGCGAGGGCGCGCGACATGGCGAGCAGCACGCGGTAGCCGTAGACGGCGCCCGCGACGGTGGCGGCGGCCAGCAGCGTGTACACGACGGCGTACGCCAGGCCGTTCGGCTCCAGGCCGAAGAGGCGGCCGAGGACGCCGACCATCACGTCGCCGCCGATCCACACGGTCAGCGCGGTGTACCCGAGCGCGAGGAGCAGGCCGACGACCGAGCCGACCAGCCGTCCGCGCACGCCGAACTGCGCGCCGGAGGAGGTGGAGAGGTTGGTGCCGGTCCGCAGGGAGACCAGGGCCAGCGGCGCGGTGAGCGCCGTCCCGACGACCGTGCCTGCGACGATCGAGCTCACGGAGGACCACCAGTCGAGCCCGAACGAGGGCGGCAGCCAGCCGAAGATGATCACCCCGAGGCAGAGGTTGGAACCGAGCAGGATCGATACGAGGTCGCGCGGCCCGCTGGTGCGTTCCTCCTCGGGGATGGTGTCGACTCCGCGCTGTTCGATCGGCATGGCTGGTCTCCTTTGACGGCCGCCTGGCGTGGTGCGGGCAGCATCACGAGTTAGAGCGACGCTCAATGTGGCGCCTCCGATGCTTATCCGTCAATGTTTCCCTTCCATGAATCCGGCGTTTAGAGTGGCGCTCTAAATGGAGGAAGGCGAGGAGGTGTCGTGGCGTGAGACTGACCCCCACGGAACGTGACCGACTGCTGCTGTTCTCGGCGGCCGAGCTGGCCCGTGCCCGCCGGGCGCGAGGACTGCGGCTCAACGTGCCGGAGGCCACCGCCCTGATCGCGGACACCGTCTGCGAGACCGCCCGCGACGGCGGACGGCTGGCCGAGGCCGTCGAGGCGGCCCGGTCCGTCCTCGGCCCCGACGACGTCCTGCCCGGCGTCGCGGACATCGTGACCGAGGTGCATGTCGAGGCCGTCTTCGAGGACGGCTCGCGCCTCGCGGTGGTCAGTGACCCCATCGGCGGCGGCCTCGGCGAACGGGCACCCGGCGCGCTGCTGCCGGGCCCGGAGCACACCGAGCCCGAGGCCGCCGTCCGCCTGTCCGTGACGAACACGGCCCCCGTCCCCGTCTCCGTCACCTCCCACTTCCACTTCTTCGAGGCCAACCCGCGGCTCGACTTCGACCGGCCGGCCGCCTACGGCATGCGGCTGGCCGTGCCCGCCGGCTCGTCCGTCCGCTTCGGCCCGGGGGAGAGCGCCGAGGTGGGACTGCTGCCCATCGGCGGAGCGCGCGTCGCGATCGGCTTCGCCGGGCTGGTCGACGGACCGCTGGACGCGCCCGGCGCCAGGGAAGAGGCCCTGCGCCGGGCCGCCGCCTGCGGATACCTCGGCGTACCCGACACCCGCGACCAGGAGGTCGAGCGATGAGCCGCCCCGGAGGGCACCCCGCCGAGGCGCGCCGCCTCACCCCCTACGAGTACGCCGCCACCCACGGCCCCCGCGCCGGCGACCGGGTCCGGCTCGGCGACTCGGGGCTGACCATCCGCGTCGAGTCCGACGCCCAGCTCCCCGGGGACGAGTTCCTCGCCGGATTCGGCAAGACCGCCCGCGACGGACTGCACCTCAAGGCCGCCGCCGTCCGGGACACCTGCGACGTCGTCATCAGCAACGTCGTGGTGATCGACGCCGTCCAGGGCATCCGCAAGGTGTCCATCGGCATCCGCGAGGGCCGGATCTGCTCGATCGGGCGGGCCGGCAACCCCGACACCCTCGACGGCGTCGACGTCGTGGTCGGCACCGGCACCTCCATCGTCTCCGGTGAGGGCCTCATCGCCACCGCCGGAGCCGTCGACACCCACGTCCATCTGCTGTCGCCGCGCATCATGGAGGCCTCGCTCGCCTCCGGGGTGACGACGGTCATCGGCCAGGAGTTCGGGCCGGTGTGGGGCGTCGGCGTCAACTCGCCCTGGGCGCTGCGCCATGCCTTCGGCGCCTTCGACGCCTGGCCGGTCAACATCGGCTTCCTGGGCCGGGGTTCGTCCTCCGACAGCGCGCCGCTGATCGAGGCGCTCGCCGAGGGCGGCGCGAGCGGCTTCAAGGTCCACGAGGACATGGGCGCCCACACCCGGGCGCTCGACACCGCGCTGCGCGTCGCCGAGGAGCACGACGTCCAAGTCGCCCTGCACAGCGACGGGTTGAACGAGTGTCTGTCCGTCGAGGACACCCTCGGGGTGCTCGAAGGACGCACCATCCACGCCTTCCACATCGAGGGCTGCGGCGGCGGGCACGTCCCGAACGTGCTGAAGATGGCCGGCGTCCCGAACGTCATCGGCTCGTCCACCAACCCGACCCTGCCCTTCGGCCGGGACGCGGTCGCCGAGCACTACGGCATGATCGTCTCCGTCCACGACCTGAAGACCGACCTGCCCGGCGACGCCGCCATGGCCCGCGACCGCATCCGCGCCGGGACCATGGGCGCCGAGGACGTCCTGCACGACCTGGGCGTCATCGGCATCACCTCCTCCGACGCGCAGGGCATGGGACGCGCCGGTGAGACCGTGCGCCGGACCTTCGCCATGGCAGGGAAGATGAAGGCCCAGTTCGGCGCCCCCGAGGACCACGACAACGAACGCGTCCTGCGCTACATGGCCAAACTGACCATCAACCCGGCCATCGCGCACGGCCTCGCCCACGAGGTCGGCTCCATCGAGACCGGCAAGCTCGCCGACATCGTGCTGTGGCGCCCCGAGTACTTCGGCGCCAAACCGCAGCTCGTCCTGAAGGCGGGCTTCCCGGCCTACGGAGTGGTCGGCGACCCGAACGCCGCCACCGACACCTGTGAACCCCTGGTCCTCGGTCCGCAGTTCGGGGCGCACGGCGCGACACCCGCCGAGATCTCGGTGGCGTTCGTCGCCCAGGCCGCGCTCGACCAGGGCAACGACACCATGCCGACCCGCCGCCGCCGGGTGGCGGTCCGCGGCACCCGCGGCATCGGTCCCGCCGACCTGCGCCTCAACTCCCGTACCGGAGCGGTCGAGGTGGACGGGTGCACCGGCCTGGTCACCCTCGACGGCGAACCGCTCCGCTCCGATCCCGCCGACTCGGTCTCCCTCAACCGCCTGTACTTCCTGTAATCGACACGGCCTGTAATCGCCACAGCCTCAAAGGATCAACATGTCTGCTGCCGCCGACGGCTTCCGCATGCCCGCCGAGTGGACCCCGCACGAGCGCACCTGGATGGCGTGGCCGGGCCCCAACCCCACCTTCGACAACCCCGAGGACCTCGCCGCCTCCCGTGCCGCCTGGGCGGAGGTGGCCCGCGCGGTCCGCCGCTTCGAACCCGTCACCGTGGTGTGCGGCCCCGGCCAGTCCGCCCCGGCCGCCGCGCTCCTCGGCCCCGGCGTCGACACCGTCGAGCGGGAACTCGACGACGCCTGGATGCGCGACATCGGCCCCACCTTCCTCACCAACGGCCAGGGCGAACTGGCCGCCGTGGACTGGACGTTCAACGGCTGGGGCGCCCAGGACTGGGCCCGCTGGGAGCACGACTCCAAGATCGGCGCGCAGGTCGCCGAACTGGCCGGAGCGAAGGCGTACGCCTCCCGGCTGGTCAACGAGGGCGGCGCGATCCACGTCGACGGCGAGGGCACCGTGCTGCTCACCGAGACCGTGCAGCTCGGCCCCGAGCGCAACCCCGGCTGGAGCCGCGAGCAGGTCGAGGCGGAGATCCACGCCCAGCTCGGCACCGAGAAGGCGATCTGGCTGCCGCGCGGCCTGACCGGCGACTATCCCCCGTACGGCTTCGGCACCCTCGGCCACGTCGACATCGTCGCCGCCTTCGCCCGGCCCGGCGTGATCGTCGCCCACTCCCAGCAGGACCCCGCGCACCCCGACCACGAGGTCGGCAAGGAGGTCATCGGGCTGCTCAAGGCCCAGACCGACGCGCGCGGCCGTGCCATCGAGGTCGTCGAGGTCCCGGCCCCGACGGTCCTGGAGGCCGACGGCCACTGGGCCGACTACTCGTACATCAACCACTACCTCTGCAACGGCGGCGTCGTGCTCTGCGGCTTCGACGACCCGCGCGACGAGACGGCGGCGGGCATCTTCCGCCGGCTCTTCCCCGAGCGGACCGTGGCCCTGGTGGACGCACGTACGATCTTCGCGGGCGGCGGTGGCATCCACTGCATCACCCAGCAGCAGCCCAAGGTCTGACAACGGGAGTCACGGATGGCCGGTGCGCGGAAGAACGCGCCACCGCGCGAGGAGGTCCTCGCCGCCGCAATGGAGATGATCGCCGAACGCGGTCTGGAGAAACTCACCATGGCGGCGCTCGGCCGCGAGGTCGGCATGAGCAGCGGCCACCTCCTCTACTACTTCCGCACCAAGGACGAGCTGCTGCTGCGCACCCTGGAGTGGAGCGAGGGCCGGCTCGGCGCGGAGCGCGGCCGGCTGCTCGCCGCGCGCGGAACCGCCCGCGAACGCCTTGACGCCTACGTCGACCTGTACGTCCCCGACGGCCACCGGGACCCGCACTGGACCCTGTGGCTGGAGGTCTGGAACCACTCCCAGAACGCGGACGACGACGCCCGCGAACGGCAGGCCGCCATCGAGGGCGCCTGGCACCGGGACCTCGTCGCGCTGCTCGCCGAGGGCGTCTCGCGCGGAGAGTTCCGCCCCGTCGACGCGGACCGCTTCGGTGCCCGGCTGCGCGCCCTGATGGACGGCTTCTCCATCCATGTGGCGATCGGTCTGCGCGGCACCAGCCGCGATCAGGTCCTGTCCCACGTGAAGGAGTTCCTCGACGCGTCGCTGGGCTGACCGGTCGTACATCCGTACCGGCCATGTAGCCCAGTGCTCGCATCCTGAGACACCGTGTGATCACGGAGGCGGTTTGTGCCACACTGCCCCCGTGCTCTCGTTCGCCACGATTATTGGCAGCAGGCGCGCCGGTCCGCAGTGACCGCCACGTACGACCAGGTACGGGCGGACACCGTCGTTCTCGACCCGCGCGCAGACCTCTCGCACCCGCGAGGGGTTTTTCGCATTTCTGGCCCACCTTCAGCCGGGAGCGCAGCGCGCGGGATCATTGGGGGACGGTGGAGCCGGTCATTCCGGTAGACCGAGTTTCAATACAGGAGCCTTGAGACCATGACGGAAACCAGCGAAGTCGACGATTCCTTCCACGTCTTCGACACGACGCTGCGCGACGGCGCGCAGCGCGAGGGCATCAACCTCACCGTGGCGGACAAGCTGGCCATCGCGCGGCACCTGGACGACTTCGGGGTGGGCTTCATCGAGGGCGGCTGGCCCGGCGCCAACCCCCGAGACACCGAGTTCTTCGCCCGCGCCGCCCAGGAGATCGACTTCCGGCACGCCCAGCTCGTGGCCTTCGGAGCGACCCGCAGGGCCGGCGGCAAGGCCTCGGAGGACCCCCAGGTCAAGGCGCTCCTGGCCTCCGGCGCCCCGGTGATCACGCTGGTGGCCAAGTCCCACGACCGGCATGTGGAGCTGGCGCTGCGCACCACGCTGGAGGAGAACCTGGAGATGGTCCGCGACACCGTCTCCCACCTGGTCGCGCAGGGACGGCGGGTGTTCGTGGACTGCGAGCACTTCTTCGACGGCTACCGGGCCAATCCGGAGTACGCGAAGTCCGTGGTGCGGGCGGCGCACGAGGCCGGTGCCGACGTGGTCGTGCTGTGCGACACCAACGGCGGCATGCTCCCGGCGCAGGTACAGGCCGTGGTCTCCACGGTCCTGGCGGACACCGGCGCCCGGCTGGGCATGCACGCCCAGGACGACACCGGCTGCGCGGTCGCCAACACACTGGCCGCCGTGGACGCGGGCGCCACCCACGTCCAGTGCACCGCCAACGGCTACGGCGAACGCGTCGGCAACTCCAACCTCTTCCCCGTCGTCGCCGCACTGGAGCTCAAGTACGGCAAGAAGGTGCTCCCCGAGGGCGCGCTGCGGGAGATGACGCGGATCTCGCACGCCATCGCCGAGGTCGTCAACCTGACCCCCTCCACCCACCAGCCCTACGTGGGGGTGTCGGCGTTCGCGCACAAGGCGGGCCTGCACGCCTCCGCGATCAAGGTCGACCCGGACCTCTACCAGCACATCGACCCCGAGCAGGTCGGCAACACCATGCGGATGCTGGTCTCCGACATGGCCGGCCGCGCCTCCATCGAGCTCAAGGGCAAGGAGCTCGGCGTCGACCTCGGCGACGACCGCGAACTCGTCGCCCGCGTCGTGGAGCGCGTCAAGGAACGCGAACTCAAGGGCTACACCTACGAGGCCGCCGACGCCTCCTTCGAACTCCTGCTGCGCACGGAGGTGGAAGGCCGGGCGCGCACCTACTTCGAGGTCGAGTCCTGGCGGGCCATCGTCGAGGACCGCCCCGACGGCAGCCACGCCAACGAGGCCACGGTCAAGCTCTTCGCCAAGGGCGAGCGCATCGTCGCCACCGCCGAGGGCAACGGCCCGGTCAACGCCCTGGACCGCGCCCTGCGCGTCGCCCTGGAGACGATCTACCCGCAGCTCGCCAAGCTGGAACTGGTCGACTACAAGGTCCGCATCCTGGAGGGCAAGCACGGCACGCAGTCCACGACCCGGGTCCTGATCTCCACGTCCGACGGCACGGGGGAGTGGTCCACGGTCGGCGTGGCGGAGAACGTCATCGCCGCGTCCTGGCAGGCACTGGAGGACGCGTACACCTACGGTCTGCTGCGGGCCGGGGTGGAACCCGCGTCGTGAACCCGCCCGAACGCCGGAGGGCGCGGTTCCCGCACCCTCCGGCGTTCACGGCGTTCACGGCGTTCACGGCGTTTTCGCCGGTCCGGCGTACGTGACGGCTAGCCCAGCTGCCATTTCTGGTTCGCGGCCCCCGTGCACGACCAGATCTGCGCCCGTGCCCCGTTCGCCGACGAGTTGCCGGTCACATCGAGGCATTTGTTCGCCGCGGTGTTGACCACGTCACCCGTCGATGAGTTGTACGACCACTGCTGGGCGCCGGAGCCGTTGCAGTCGTAGAGCTGGACCTTGGCGCCGTCGGACGTCGAGCCCGACGTGACGTCGAGGCACTTCCCGAGCGAGCGCACCGACCCGTCGGTCCCCACGGTCCAGGACTGCGCGGCGGTTCCGTTGCAGTCGTAGAGCTGCACCGCGGTGCCGTTGGCGCTCGACGCGCCCGCCACGTCGAGGCACTTGCCGGCCGGCCCGACGAACGCGCCCGACTGTCCGCTCCCGCCCGACGGGGTGCCGGACCAGGTGAAGGTCGCCGAGGTCTTGCCCGGCAGTGAGTAAGTGGCGTGCTGGGATCCCCAGTTGACGGTCACCGTCTTGGCGCTCGACGCGTCGTTGTAGGCGATCAGCGCCTTGGTGCCGTCCGGGTTGCGCCAGGCGACGTTCGGGACGGCCGAGGACGCCGTGGAGGCGATCCGCTGCGCCCCGGGCCGGACGAACTTCGTCAGGTGGCCCATCGTGTAGTACTCGACCGTGTAGTCGACCGTCCCGCTCGCGCCGTCCCCGTTGTGCACGGTGATCAGCCCGGTGCAGGTGCCGCAACCCCCGTTGTGCGGGCCCTTGTTCTGGTCCACGGCGAGCGACCACTTGGTCACCGACTTCGCCCAGTTGCGGGTGTAGTCGACGATGTTGAGCATGTCCTCGCGCTGCTGGTTGGCGATCCAGGTGCCGCCGGAGTGCTCGGTCCCGAAGGCGTCGAGTCCCGGGTACTGGTTGTGCACGCTCGTCTGCCTGGCGATGTCGCCGCCGTACCCGTGCCAGGCGATCCCGCCGAAGTTCGGGTGCGAGCGGACCGCCGCGTCGTCGACGGTCTGGGCGGCGTAGGAGTCGTACACGTCCCAGTTCCAGTCGTGCGCGAGCACCTTCGTGGACAGCCCGGCCGCCTGGAGCTTGGGCAGCAGCTCGCTCTTGGTGAAGTAGGCGAGTCCCGAGGCGTTCCAGCTCATCGACGGATAGCCCGAGCAGCAGGTCGGCTCGTTCTGGGCGGTGACGTACGAGACGGGGACGCCCTGATCCCGGTACGCCTGGAGGTACTTCACGAAGTACGAGGCGTAGGCGCCGTAGTCCTCCGCTTTCAGCCAGCCGCCGTTCAGCGACCCGCTGTCCTTCATCCAGGCCGGTGCCGTCCACGGCGAGGCCATGACGGTCAGGGAGGGATTGAGCTGGAGCGCCTGCCTGGTCAGCGGCACCACGTCGGCCAGGTCGTGCGCGATGGAGAACTGCGCCAGACCGGGGTCGCTCTGCCCGGCCGGCACGTCGTCGTAGCTGTAGCCGTAGCGCGCGAGGTCCGAGGCGCCCATCGGGTTGCGCAGGAAGGACAGCCCGATCCCGTCCGTCGGTGAGAACAGCTTGCGCATCGTCGCGTCGCGGGTGCTCTGCGACAGGGCGCCGCTGCTGTTCATCAGCCAGGCCGCGGTGTCCGTGAAGGAGGCGCCGCCGCCGGTGAAGGTCTGGTATCGCGTGTTCTCGTCGACGGTGATGTTCTCACCGCTGCCGCCGCTGCCCGACTGGAAGGCGAACGGCGCCTGGGCCTGGAGCCCGCGGACGACATGACGTCCGCCGTCGTCGTCCGTCGTCGTCAGGTACGCGGTGACCTGTTCGCCCGCGGCGTGCGCGGGCGCGGCCGCCGTGAATCCCGCGGTGGCGAGCAGCCCGGCGACGATCAGCCGGGCCGCCCGAGTGGATCTCCTCATGGAGCGCCGCCCTTCTGGAGGTGGGGGGAGGCGTGCGAGGCGTGAGTAAATGACGGCTGCGGAGCCGCGTCAAGGGGTTGCGCGTTCAGACTTTGAAGGAACAACTGCTCTGATCCGGACGGGACTTGAGTCTGTACCGGTTCCGGCGTGAAGTCTTGACGGGTTGCCGGGGCACCAGTTAACTCACGCCCTGATCTAAGTCGTAAGAAGAGTGAGGGAACAGAGCAAGCACGTCATCGTCAGGAAGCCACGTCGTCAGAACGACGTGAGAGTCGAGGGGACCCCCATTGACCGGGCTCGATCGGAATTCCGTACGAAGAACCGCTCTGCTGGCCGGTGCCGCGCTGATCGCCGGACTGCTTCCGCTCGCTACGGCGGGAACGGCGGCGGCCGATGATCCCGCACCCGTTCCGGTCGACCGCTTCGAGGGCGAGGTGCCCTTCGCGAACCAGCCCGCCGAGGGGATCTTCACCTGGGGCGGCGACAGCGACGATCCGCCGAAGCTGGCCCTGACCGCACGCTCCGACGCACCCGAGGGCGCCAAGGTCCTCACCGGCGACTACGACATCAGCGGCTACGGAGGCTTCACCCACGACTTCGCGGCCGACCAGCCGGCCCACGACTGGTCCGCGCACAAGGGCGTCCGCTTCTGGTGGGACGGCCGCGCCACCGGCAAGAAGATCGCCTTCGAGATCAAGGACGGCGGTACCAACGGCGAGGCCTCGGAACTGTGGACGACCTCCTTCACCGATGACTTCAGCGGCTGGAAACAGATCGAGATCCCCTTCGCCGACTTCGTCTACCGCACGGACTACCAGCCCGTCGGCGGTATCGACCACGTCCTCGGCCTGACGCAGATGTGGGGCTACGCCCTCACCCTTCCGGTCGGCGTCCAGGGGCAGTTCGCCATGGACGACGTCGAGCTGTACGGCAAGGCCGACCAGTCCCTGCGCGCCTCCGTCACCACCGACGCGGCGGTCTACCCGGTGAAGGAGGGTGGCACCGCGCGGGTGAGGATCTCCGTCGCCACCACCGGCTCCGCCCCGATCGACGAGCCCGTGACCGTCGCGTACGAGAGCGCGGGCGGCGGCGGCGAGCCCGGCAGGGACTACACCCCCGTCAAGGGCGAGATCACCTTCCCGGCGGGCACGACGTCCGGCGCGAGCCGCACCGTCACCGTCCGGACCCTGCGCGACAAGTCCGTCGAAGCGGCCGAGACGATCCCCCTCAAGCTCACGGTGACCGGCGCCAAGGCTCCCGCCGAGACCCCGCAGGTCGTCGTCGACGCCCACGGGCTGCCGTATCTGAACCCGAAACTGCCCGTGAAGAAGCGGGTCGCCGACCTGGTCTCCCGGATGTCCCTGGAGGAGAAGACCGGGCAGATGACCCAGGCCGAGCGCGGCGCGATCGGTACGGGCGGTGACATCGCCTCCTACGACCTCGGGTCGCTGCTCTCCGGCGGCGGCTCCACGCCGACCCCCAACACCGCCGAAGCCTGGGCGTCGATGATCGACGGCTACCAGCTCCGGGCCCAGGCCACACGGTTCCAGATCCCGCTGATCTACGGCGTGGACGCGGTGCACGGCCACAACAACCTCGCCGGCGCGACGATCATGCCGCACAACATCGGTATCGGCGCCACCCGTGACCCCGCTCTGGCGGAGCGGACGGGCGCGGTGACCGCCGCCGAGGTCCGCGCCACCGGCATCCCCTGGGACTTCGCCCCCTGTCTGTGCGTGACCCGCGACGAACGCTGGGGCCGCTCCTACGAGTCCTTCGGCGAGGACCCGGCGCTCGTGAAGTCCATGGAGACGGTCGTCCAGGGCCTCCAGGGTGCCCGCGACGGCAGTGACCTGAAGGACGACGACAAGGTCCTCGCCACCGCCAAGCACTTCGTCGGCGACGGCGGCACCGGGTACGGCACGTCCACGACCGGCTCGTACACCGTCGACCAGGGCGTCACCAAGGTCACCCGGCAGGAGCTGGAGGCCGTGCACCTGGCGCCGTTCCAGACCGCGGTCGACCGGGGCGTCGGCTCGGTCATGCCGTCGTACTCCTCGCTCGACATCGTCGGTGACGGCCAGGGGCCGGTGAAGATGCACGCCCGCGCCGACATGATCAACGGCGTGCTCAAGGGCCGGATGGGCTTCGACGGCTTCGTCATCAGCGACTGGAACGCCATCGACCAGCTCCCCGGCGACTACGCCTCGCACGTCCGCACCTCGGTCAACGCGGGCGTGGACATGATGATGGTGCCGTACTCGTACAAGGACTTCCGGGCGACGCTCACGGACGAGGTGAAGGCGGGCCGCGTCACCGAGCGGCGGATCGACGACGCGGTGTCGCGCATCCTCACCCAGAAGTTCGAGCTGGGCCTCTTCGAGAAGCCGTACGCGGACACGAGCGGCGCGTCGAGGATCGGCTCGGCCGCGCACCGCTCCGTGGCACGGCAGGCGGCGGCCGAGTCCCAGGTCCTGCTGAAGAACGCGGACGGCGTCCTGCCGCTGAAGAAGTCCCAGAAGGTGTACGTCGCCGGTTCGAACGCCGACGACCTCGGCAACCAGACCGGCGGCTGGACCCTCACCTGGCAGGGCTCGTCCGGCGACAGCACCAAGGGCACCACGATCCTCCAGGGCATGCGGAACGCCGGCGGTGACGTCACCTGGTCCAAGGACGCCTCGGCCCCGACCGGCGGCTACGACGTCGGTGTGGTCGTCGTCGGCGAGACCCCGTACGCGGAGGGCGTCGGCGATGTCGGCAACGGCAACGACCTGGAGCTGACCGCGGCCGACAAGGCCGCCGTGGACAAGGTGTGCGCGGCGATGAAGTGTGCGGTGCTGGTCGTCTCGGGCCGCCCGCAGCTCATCGGCGACCGGCTCGGCGCCGTCGACGCCCTGGTGGCCTCCTGGCTGCCGGGCACCGAGGGCGACGGGGTCGCGGACGTCCTCTACGGAAAGCGCGCCTTCACCGGGCAGCTCCCGGTCACCTGGCCGAAGTCGGACTCCCAGCTCCCGATCAACGTCGGTGACACCTCCTACGATCCGCAGTTCCCCTACGGATGGGGTCTCACCACGCTGACGAAGGCACCGGGGGGTGGCGCCGCCACACTGCGGGCGCTGGCCCTGGTGGCCTCGGCGGCGGAGCGGCACGGCGCCGACGGGACGGCCCGCGCGGCCGTGACGAAGGCCCGTCTGCTCGTCCAGCAGAAGATCGGCTCGTCGGTCACCGCGGCGAACGCCGGACCCTTCGCGGACGCGGATCACCTTCTGCTGACCGGCCACTACGGAGAGGCGGTGGCGAAGCTGGCCCAGGCGTACCGAGCGGGATAGAGGGAGAACGTGGAGGGCCGGCCGGGGCTGGACACATCAGCCCCGGCCGGCCCGCGTTCCGGCGGCAGCGGGACGCCACTCTCCCGATGTCCGGTTTTGCTCTGGTTCGGGTAGCTTCAAGGCATGAGGGTCGCACACACCCGAGGACTTCCAGGCCTGCTGGTCGCACTGATACTCGCGGCCCTGGCGCTGGTGTGGTTCCCGGCGCCCCCGGCCCGTGCCGCGACGGACGTCTCCACGGTCGCGGCGGCCCTGCGGAAGGGCCCTGTCTATGTGGACCCGGCCGCCTCCGGGCAGCTCTCCGCGTCGGAGGCCGACGCCCTCGCCGCCAAGATCAAGAAGGCCGACAAGCCGCTCTTCGTCGCCGTCCTTCCCGCGGACTTCCCCACCGAGAACCTCTTCCGGAACCTGCGCACCGACACCGGCGTCACGGGCCTCTACGCGATCAGGCTCGGCGACCGCTTCGACGCCCGCGCCGACTCCGCGGTGATGTCCCGCTCAGCCGTACAGAACCTCGTCACCAGCGTCCAGGGCGTGTCGGACGCGAACACCCAGCTGAACCGGTTCACCGACCTCGCGCTCCCCGGCATCCACGGTTCGGCCCCCGCGAGCTGGGGCGGTGCCACGAACGGCGGAGGCGTTTCGGCGGGAGCGCTGATCGCGGTCGGCGCGGTGGCCGTCATCGGCGGCGCGGGCGCCTACACGGTCGTGCGCCGCAACCGGCGCCGCAAGGAGGAGGAACAGCGCGCCGCGCTCGACAGGCTCCGCGTGGTCGTGGACGAGGACATCACCGCCTTCGGCGAGGAACTCGACCGCCTCGACTTCCACCCCGCGGAGGCCGGCGCGGACGACGTGATGCGCGCGGACTACGAACGCGCGCTGGACGCCTACGAACAGGCGAAGTCGTTCATGGCCGAGGCCCGGCGCCCCGAGGACGTACGGGCCGTCACCCAGTCCCTGGAGGAGGGCCGCTTCTCCCTCGCCGTGCTCGCGGCGCGCCGCGAGCACCGAGCGGTCCCCGAGCGCCGCGCGCCCTGCTTCTTCGACCCCCGGCACGGCCCCTCCGTCGCCGACGCGGCCTGGACACCCGCCGGGGGCGCGCCCCGCGAGGTCCCGGTCTGCAAGGCGGACTGGATGCGTCTCACCGGCGGCGAACAGCCGGCGATGCGCGAGGTCGAGACGGAGTACGGCCGCCGCCCGTACTGGGACGCGGGCCCGGCGTACGGCCCCTGGGCGGGCGGCTACTTCGGCGGCGGCGTGCTGCCGGGCCTGCTCGTGGGGACCGTGCTCGGCAGCATGATGGCGAGCCCCGGATACGGGGCCGCGTACGGCACCGGTTACGGCGACTTCGGCGGCGGCTACGACGGAGGCGATGTCTCCGGTGCCGACTTCGACGCCGGTGACTTCGGTGGCGGCTTCGGCGACGGCGGGGGTGGCGGCGACTTCGGCGGGGGTGGCGGCGACTTCGGCGGCGGCTTCTGAGGGGTGACCCACTCCGTTGAAGTGACCCGGTTTCGTTGCGGGGTGACGCGCTCCGTCCGGCCGCGCTCGGGCCGGCCGCGGTCCGCGCACACGGCGACGCCGAGCGCCCCTGTCCGGGGAGCTCGGCGTCGGAGAAGGCGCTCGGCGGCGCGGGGCCGAAGCCCGTGGCTCAGCCGGCGTTCTTGATCGCCGAGATGTCGAAGTTCAGCTTGATCTTGTCGGAGACGAGGACGCCACCGGTCTCCAGGGCGGCGTTCCAGGTGAGGCCCCACTCGGAGCGGAGGATCTCGGCCTTGCCCTCGAAGCCCACGCGCTCGTTGCCGAACGGGTCCTTGGCGGCGCCGTTGAACTCCAGGTCGATGCTGATCTGCTTGGTGGTGCCGAGGATCTCCAGATCGCCGGTGATCCGGTAGTCGTCACCGCCGAGAGCCTCCGCCTTGACGGAGCGGAAGGTCATCGTCGGGAACTCGTCGGTCTTGAAGAAGTCGGCGCTCTTGAGGTGACCGTCGCGGTCGGCGGACCCGGTGTCGATGCTGTCCATCGTGATGTCGAGGGAGGCCGTGGACCGCGACGGGTCGGTGCCGTCCAGGTGCAGCGTGCCCTCGAACTCGTTGAACGTGCCCTTGACGTTGGTCACCATCGCGTGCCGGGCGACGAAGCCGATGCTCGAGTGGGACGGGTCGATGGTGTAGTCGCCGGTCAGCGCGGCCAGGTCCGGGTTCACGGCACCGGCCGTCGCGGTGGCCGTCGAGGTGGCGGCGGTGTCGGTGGTCTTGCGGCCGAAGATGCCCATGAGGTGCTCCTTGGGGGGACGGGCCGCGGTTCCGGTGAGAGCCACGGCGTAAATCTGTTGAATGTTCAACGAGGTCAACGTGGGCAACCGTAGACCTATTCCGTTCAAGTTTCAACAGCATCCGGAGCGTGTGCGTGGCGTCACGGTGGGTCGCCTTTGTCCGGCCTCTGGCGGACGCGCGTAGAGCTCGGGCACCATCTGCGTGCACCCCCTGCACAGCCGCCCCACAGGAAACGCGGCCGGACGTCCGTGCGGCCGCCCCACGGTCCTCAGCAGGAAAGGTCTCCCCAGATGAAGCTCAGGTCCACGTTGACCGCCCTCGCCCTCGTCGTGGCCCCCGGCGTCGCCGTCGTCGGCACCGCCGGCGACGCCTTCGCCGTCAGCAAGATCAGTCACGCCACCGCGACCTCGATGTTCCGCCAGGCCGGCATCACCTGGTCCTCCTCCGGTGGCTGCTCCGACCGCAACAACGCCACCTGCACGTCGTTCGAGCAGCTCAACCTCGCCACCGCGCAGGGCGCCCAGACCCTCAAGGGGGCCAGCGGCTGCGCGCTCAACATCACCGGCGGCACCGAGACCGGCCACGCGAGCGGCACCTACTCGCACTGGAACGGCTACAAGCTCGACTACGGCAAGAACACCTGCGTCACCGGCTACATCAAGAACACCTTCGGCTACATAGGCCTGCGCGGCGACGGCGCTCCGCAGTACCGGTCCGGTGCCGGCAACATCTACGCCGACGAGGGCAACCACTGGGACGTCCTCTACTACAACTGCGGCGGCTGCTGAGCCGGCGCCTCCGGGGTGCGCGGACCGCCGAACGGGCGTCCGCGTCACCCCGGTGATGGCATGCGCCACTCATGGATGTGAGATGGCAGTCGGCCGAACAGTTTGTGAGACCTCCACAAGCCCAAGCCCCTCCTGGCAGTCGGATCGCCTGCATGTGATGGTGGTTCTGTTCAGGGGCACCAGGAAAACGGTCCGGAGACTGTGCAGAGTCGACGGCCCTGTTTCCTTGGTGGACTTCGTATGGTCGCTACATGACCGTTTTGGACGAGGCCGACACCGCGAGCTCCACGATCCCCGCAGGCGAACCGACGGACGCGCGTGGCCGTGTGGCCGAACTGCACGCCATCCGTGCGGAGGCGCTGCGGGGTCCCAGTGAGAAGGCGACCGAGGCGCAGCACGCCAAGGGCAAGCTGACCGCCCGGGAGCGCATCGAGCTGCTGCTGGACGCGGGCTCGTTCCGGGAGGTCGAGCAGCTGCGCCGGCACCGGGCGACCGGTTTCGGCCTGGAGGCCAAGAAGCCGTACACCGACGGTGTCATCACCGGCTGGGGCACGGTCGAGGGCCGTACGGTCTTCGTGTACGCCCACGACTTCCGGATCTTCGGCGGGGCGCTGGGCGAGGCCCACGCCACGAAGATCCACAAGATCATGGACATGGCCATCGCGGCGGGTGCGCCGCTGGTGTCTTTGAACGACGGTGCCGGCGCCCGTATCCAGGAGGGCGTCTCGGCGCTCGCCGGCTACGGCGGCATCTTCCAGCGCAACACGAAGGCCTCCGGGGTCATCCCGCAGATCTCTGTGATGCTCGGCCCGTGCGCCGGCGGCGCGGCCTACTCGCCGGCGCTGACGGACTTCGTGTTCATGGTCCGCGAGACCTCGCAGATGTTCATCACCGGCCCGGACGTGGTCAAGGCGGTGACGGGCGAGGAGATCACCCAGAACGGCCTGGGCGGCGCCGACGTCCACGCGGAGACCTCCGGCGTCTGCCACTTCGCCTACGACGACGAGGAGACCTGCATCGCCGAGGTGCGCTACCTCCTGTCGATGCTGCCGCAGAACAACCGCGAGAACCCGCCGCGCGCGGAGTCCTCCGACCCGGCCGACCGCCGCAGCGAGGTGCTGCTGGACCTGGTCCCGGCCGACGGCAACCGCCCGTACGACATGACCAAGGTCATCGAGGAACTCGTCGACGACGGCGACTACCTGGAGGTCCACGAGCGCTGGGCCCGCAACATCATCTGCGCGCTGGCCCGCCTCGACGGCATGGTCGTCGGCATCGTCGCCAACCAGCCGCAGAGCCTGGCGGGTGTCCTGGACATCGAGGCCTCCGAAAAAGCTGCGCGCTTTGTCCAGATGTGTGACGCTTTCAATATCCCGATCATCACGCTGCTGGACGTGCCCGGGTTCCTCCCGGGTGTCGACCAGGAGCACGGCGGGATCATCCGGCACGGCGCGAAGCTGCTCTACGCGTACTGCAACGCGACGGTGCCGCGGATCTCCCTCATCCTGCGCAAGGCGTACGGAGGTGCCTACATCGTCATGGACAGCCAGTCCATCGGGGCCGACCTCACCTACGCCTGGCCGACGAACGAGATCGCCGTGATGGGCGCCGAGGGCGCCGCCAACGTCATCTTCCGCCGCCAGATCGCCGACGCCGCCGATCCCGAGGCCATGCGGGTCCGCATGGTCAAGGAGTACAAGGCCGAGCTGATGCACCCGTACTACGCGGCCGAGCGCGGTCTGGTGGACGACGTCATCGACCCCGCCGAGACCCGCGAGGTCCTGGTCAAGTCACTCGCGATGCTGCACACCAAGCACGCGGACCTGCCCTCCCGCAAGCACGGCAACCCTCCGCAGTAACCCTGCGGATTCTCCGCGGTACCCCCGCGGAAACCTCTCTCATGGAGACTGAAACCTATGAGCAACGCTGACATCCGCGTCGAGAAGGGCCACGCCGAGCCCGAGGAGGTCGCCGCCATCACGGCGATCCTCCTGGCCCGCGCCGCCGCCGCTCCCACTGATGCCGCTTCTTCCCACCGCCCCCACCGCAAGGCGGGCTGGCGCCGACTGGAGCGGGAGCCCGGTTTCCGGGCGCCGCACAGCTGGCACTGAGGGTCTGACGCCGACAGCCCCGTCCTCCGGTGGAGGACGGGGCTGTGGTGTGTCCGGGAGTCCGAGGACGCCCTCCAGGGCCGACAGGGGGCTCTGCGGCGGGCGTTCGGGCGGGCCCCGGTCGTCCCGCCGCCCAACGGGGCTGTACGGGACAGGAGTTCGGCCGGGAGTCCTCGCCCGCGCGTGCCGGGCCCGTACGCCCGGGCAGCGGACGCTCTCGGGCCGGGGCGGCCGGCGAACGAGCAACGGCCCCCGCTTCTCCGGCCGGAGAAGCGGGGGCCGTTGTCGTACGAGCGGGGGCCGCTAGCGCAGGCGCGCCATGAGGGCGTGCTCGACCAGCGTGATCAGCGCCGACTTGGCGTCCGCGCGGTGGCGGGCGTCCGTCGTGATGATCGGGGCGTCGGGGCCGATCTGAAGGGCCTCGCGGACTTCCTCGGGCTGGTACGGCTGGTTGCCGTCGAAGCCGTTGAGGGCGATGACGAACGGCAGGCCGCTGTTCTCGAAGTAGTCGACCGCGGGGAAGCAGTCGGCGAGACGCCGGGTGTCCACCAGGACGATCGCGCCGATGGCGCCGCGGACCAGGTCGTCCCACATGAACCAGAAGCGGTCCTGACCGGGCGTACCGAAGAGGTACAGGATCAGGTCCTGGTCGAGGGTGATACGGCCGAAGTCCATGGCGACGGTCGTCGTCTTCTTGTCGCCGGTGTGCGTGAGGTCGTCGATGCCCGCCGAGGCGGACGTCATGACGGCCTCGGTGCGCAGCGGGTTGATCTCCGAGACGGCGCCGACGAACGTGGTCTTGCCCACGCCGAAGCCGCCCGCCACCACGATCTTCGCGGACGTGGTGGAGCGGGAAGGCCCTCCGCTAGAGCTTGCGAAGTCCACTGAGCACCCTTTCGAGCAATGTCACGGCTGGCTGGCCGCCGGCGCTCTCGTCGCCGCCCGGCTGATGAATGGCGACCAGGCCCGCCTCCGCCAAGTCGGCGACGAGGATCCTGGCTACACCGAGAGGGATGGTCAGCAGGGCCGAGATCTCGGCCACCGACTTGATCTCCCGGCAGAGGTTGCAGATGCGCTGATGCTCGGGCAACTGGCCCTGCATCTGGTGCGGCTGCGCGGTCGTGTGCACCAGCGCCTCGATGGCGAGCTGGTAGCGGGGCCTGGTGCGGCCACCCGTCATGGCGTAGGGACGCACCAGGGGGTTGCTGGCACCCCCGGCGGGTGACGCCTCGGGGGAGCGCCGCTGCGGCTGCACGGGCTGGATGCGCGGCGCCGACGGCTGGTCGTAGGGAGAGGGCCCGGGGCCCTGCGGACCCTGGGGCGGGTACTGCCGTCGCTGGCCGGGTGCGGAGGGAAAGTTGTACGGGTTCTGTGAACCGTCGCCCTGGCCGCCCTGCCCCTGGCCGGGGCCGTACGACCAGTTGCCCGAAGACGAACCGCCTGGGGGTGTTACCACTCTCTCTCCTCCTCCGACCGTGCCGGGCACCCAACGCTGGGACCGCGTCCCGAAACCTTACGGCCCCGGGACGCGAATTCGCACCGTCTGTCTATTAGTTGAGAAGGCTGCCCTGGAGCTCCGCACGAAGGTCCGGAGTGAGAACCGTGCCCGCACGGTCCACCAGAAGCGCCATCTCGTACCCAATGAGACCGATGTCCGCCTCAGGGTGTGCAAGTACTGCGAGTGAAGAACCATCCGAAACGGACATCAGGAAGAGGAATCCTCGCTCCATCTCCACAACGGTCTGGTTCACGTGGCCGCCCTCGAAGATACGGGACGCGCCCGCGGTCAAAGAGGTCAGACCGGACGCGACGGCTGCCAGCTGGTCGGCGCGGTCGCGGGGAAAGCCTTCGGACATAGCCAGAAGGAGTCCGTCGGCGGAGACCACCACTGTGTGCGACACCCCGGGGGTGTTGTCCACGAAGTTGGTGATCAACCAGTTCAGGTTCTGTGCCGCCTGGCTCATCGGGCTCACAACTAACGCTCCTGGTTGTAGGTGCTGTCAGAACCGAAGCCCTGACCGTTCGTGTCAGTACCTGCACTGCGTCCCCGCTCCACGCCGCGACGCAGGTTGCTCAGCCTGCCCCGGACGTCCTCAGGAGCGCGGGAGACCTGGGGGCCTCCCTGGGGGGTCGATTCCGCGGTTCCCTCGACCAGGTTGGCCTTGGGCACCCGCCGCGGCAGACCGGACGAGGTGACCCCGCCCGCCTTGGGCTTCTTCAGCTGCTCGGCGCGCTGCCACCGATCGTCGTTCGACGACCGCCAATCGTCACCCGTGTTCCCGGAGGGCATGGGCGCCGACTGCTCCCTCGCCGGTTCCGCGGGGCGCCGGGCGTTGCCGGCGGGGGCGGGTCCGCGACGGGGAAGTCCCGCGTTGGTCATCGTGTGGGGGGCCGAAGAGGCCGGACCCGGACGACCAAAGCCTACGCTGTTCTGCTCGCCCGCGTCAGCGACCTGCGGGGATTCCGCTTGCGGAGCGTAGTCGGGCCGGTACCCGCCCTGGTACGCGTCCTGGCGCCCGTCCTGCTGCGGCCAGTCGTCCTGGTAGGACGGCTCACCGAAGCCCGGCACCGTCTCCGGGGCGGAGCCGCCCATTCCGGCGTGCTCCTGCTGGACCGGCTCCGTGTAGGAAGGCTCAGGGTAGCCGCCGTTGGACGGGAAGTACGCCTCGTCGTACGCGGCCTGCTGCGGCTCCTCGTACGACGTCTGCTGGTCGTACGTGGTCTGCTGCTCCTCGTGGACACCCTGGGTGCCGTCGTACGCCTGGGTGCCGTCGAAGGACGCCTGCCCGTTGTCGTACGAGGAGGCGGGCTGCCCGTCGAAGCCGTCGGCGTAGGCCTGGGGGGCCTCGATGGCCTCCGGACCCTGCGCCTGGGCCTCCAGGGCCGCACGGCGCTCCTCGCGCATCAGAGAGCGGCCCACGGGGTCCAGATCACGGATGTCGTCCGGGACCTCGTAGCGGCTGTCGTCGAAGCCGAGGTCCGCGGCGGTCAGCACAGGCTGCTGCTGCGGGACACCGAAGTTCTCGCCCTGGAACGACTGCTGCTGCTGCTCGGGGATGATCTGCGACACGGTGAACTCGTCGGCCATCGGCTGGTGCTCGCCACCGCCACCGTGGGTGATGGCGTCGGGGAGCATGACCAGGGACGTGGTGCCGGCCTGCTCGCCCGAGGGGCGGAGCTGGACGCGGATGCCGTGGCGGTCGGACAGCCGGCCGACCACGAAGAGGCCCATGCGCTGCGAGATCGCGGCGTCCACGGTCGGCGGGTTGGCCAGCTTGTGGTTGATGTCCGCGAAGTCCTCGGCGGTGAGGCCGATGCCCTTGTCGTGGATCTCGACCATGACGCGGCCGTCGGGAAGACGGGTCGCGGTGACACGGACCTTGGTCTGCGGGGAGGAGAACGTGGTCGCGTTCTCCAGGAGCTCGGCGAGCAGGTGCACGAGGTCGGTCACGGCGCGGCCGTGGATCTCGGCCTCCGGGACGCCGGAGAGCTCGACGCGCTCGTACTGCTCCACCTCGGAGGAGGCGGCGCGCAGGACGTCGACCAGCGGGACCGGCTGGTCCCAGCGGCGTCCGGGCTCCTCGCCGGCGAGGACCAGGAGGTTCTCGCCGTTGCGGCGCATACGGGTCGCGAGGTGGTCCAGGCGGAAGAGGTTCTCCAGCTGGTCCGGGTCGGCCTCGTTGTTCTCCAGGTCGGTGATCAGGGTCAGCTGGCCCTCGATCAGCGACTGGTTGCGGCGCGAGAGGTTGGTGAAGATCGCGTTGATGTTGCCTCGCAGGAGGGCCTGCTCGGCGGCCAGTCGCACGGCCTCGCGGTGGACCTGGTCGAAGGCGCGGGCGACCTCGCCGATCTCGTCCGTGGTGGTGATCGGGATCGGCTGCACGCGGGTGTCGACCCGGCCGGGGTCGGTGCGCGAGAGCTGGTCGACCAGCATCGGCAGACGCTGCTCGGCGACATTGAAGGCGGCGCTGCGCAGCTGGCGCATCGCGCGGCTCATCTGGCGGGCCACCATGCCGGCCAGGATGAACGCGGCGAGCAGGGCGATCACGACAGCGGCACCGGTGATGAAGGCGTCGGTCCGAGCGGTGTCGGAGATGTCACCGGCCTCGGCCACGGCCTTGTCGGCGAGGTCCGACTCGATCTGGCGGTACGCGTTGTACTTGGCGGTGTTGACCGCCATCCAGTTCTGGGCGGTGACGCCCTTCGCGGCGAGCCCCGCACGGTCGCTCTCCAGCGTGGACGGGAGCCCCGAGAGTTCCTTGACCATCTCGGTGTCGCCGGAGGGCGGCGGCACGTAGTTCGGGTCGGCGCCTGCGGCCTCGCGCGCCTTCGCGGTCAGATCCGTCTTGATCTTCGCCGCCGCGGATTCGAGCTTGGTCGTGTCTTCCTCGGTGCCGCCACCCTTGTACTCCTCGATGGCGATGCCTTCGAGGTAGGCGTACGAGGACAGGGCGACGCGCTGGCTGGCGAGGCTGCTGGTGCCGGGACCCGGCTTGATCAGCATGTGCATGCCGATGGACCGCTCCAGCGACAGCGCGGCCTTGGACAGCGAGATCGCGTAGACCGTACGGCCGTAGCTGGTGATGTTGCCGGTGCCCAGACCGAGCTCGTTGGCGAACTCCATCAGCGGGTGCTGGATCTGGAGGTAGCCCTCTTCGGTCGTCACACCGGGACGCTTGGTGGTGTACGCCTCGTCCCGCAGCTTCTGGAGACCGGGCTCCACATTGCGGAAGACCGAGAGGCGCCGCTCCAGGCCCGGAGTCTTGGGCATGTCCTTGGCGGCCACCTCGAAGGCGTCGGCGGCCAGGTTGGTGTCGCGGCGGACCTTGACGACGGTGGCGTCCTTGTCCCCCTTGCCGGACAGCAGCGGGTAGGCGCTGAGGTCACGCTCGACGAACAGCTTGTCGCCGTAGTTCAGTGCCGCCTGCACGAGGCGCGCCGTCTTCTCGGCGTCCTGCGCTTCCTGCCAGGTGTCGATCGAGCCCTTCACCTGGAAGCCGCCCATGACGAGGCCGACCACCACGGGTATGAGCAGGATCGCGTTCAGCCTGGTCGGCACACGCCAGTTACGCGGGGAGAATCGGCTCCCGCTCGGCGCGGGCGCCGGCATGGGCTCCGGGCCGGCGACTTGTGCGGGCGCCGCTCCGCGCGACGGCGGGGTGAAGTTGCCCCGTGCCGACGGCTCGGGACCGTTCATGCTTCGCCTCACTCGACCAACAACCTCTCGGCGTCGGCACCTACTGTGTGCCGCCGTATCTACCAGCGCCCTTGACTACTGGGCAGTTCAGCGCATTCCAGCACGTCAAGCAGCGCCCTTCCAAACACTCGGAACGGATGATTCCGAGTGGCGCTGACCACAGACAAAACGGTCATAAAGAGCGAGCCCCGTCAAAAGACGGGGCCTTCATGAACGCAGGGGTACCGGGCGACCGCTATGCGTGTCGGGGCCGGCGAAATTCTCTGTCGAAACGTTATGAACACTGAGGCCGGCCGTGTCAAATGACACAGCCGGCTCCAACGCGTCTACGACAACTTCCATACAGAGTCGTCTACTTGGCTGCTACCGCAGCCGTGCCATGAGAGCGTGCTCGACCAGCGTGATGAGAGCGCTCTTCGCGTCTGCACGGTGGCGCGCGTCCGTCGTGATGATCGGAGCGTCCGGGCCGATCTGAAGAGCCTCGCGCACTTCCTCCGGGTTGTACGGCTGGTGACCGTCGAAGCCGTTGAGGGCGATGACGAACGGCAGGCCGCTGTTCTCGAAGTAGTCGACCGCGGGGAAGCAGTCGGCCAGACGCCGGGTGTCCACCAGGACCACGGCGCCGATGGCGCCGCGGACCAGGTCGTCCCACATGAACCAGAAGCGGTCCTGGCCCGGCGTACCGAAGAGGTACAGGATCAGGTCCTGGTCGAGGGTGATACGGCCGAAGTCCATGGCCACCGTGGTGGTGGTCTTGTCCCCGGTGTGGGTGAGGTCGTCGATGCCCGCCGAGGCGGAGGTCATGACGGCCTCGGTACGCAGGGGGTTGATCTCGGAGACGGCACCCACGAACGTGGTCTTGCCGACACCGAAGCCACCCGCTACGACGATCTTCGCGGAGGTGGTCGCCCGGCCTCCGTCAGAGCTTGCGAAGTCCACTGAGCACCCTTTCGAGCAGTGTCACGGCCGGCACGCCGCCGTTGTTCTCATCGCCGCCAGGCTGGTGAATGGCGACGAGTCCGGCCTCCGCGAGGTCCGCGACAAGGATCCTGGCCACGCCGAGCGGCATGGACAGGAGGGCCGACACCTCGGCCACCGACTTCACTTCCCGGCACAGATGGCAGATGCGCTGGTGTTCGGGCAGCAGTCCCATCAGCTGGGCCGGATCGGCCGTGGTGCTGATCAGAGCTTCTATGGCCAGTTGGTACCGCGGCCGGGTCCGGCCACCGGTCATCGCGTACGGACGTACCAGCGGCTGGTCGCCTTCATCCCCGTACGACTCGGCGTACGGATCATGAGAGGCGGGGGGCGGGGTCATGAATCCTCCGGGCGGGACAGCAAGTCGGTCAGTCGTGCCGTCTGTTAGGGCCGGTGGGGGGATTGTGGCGGCCGGACGGTGATTTCGTGCGGTGTCTGGATCCGGCGGCGGTCAGTGAAGCAGACTGCCTTGTAGTTCGGCACGCAGGTCCGGCGTGAGGACGGCGCCCGCACGGTCGACGAGCAGTGCCATCTCGTAGCCGACGAGGCCGATGTCGCATTCCGGGTGGGAGAGGACCGCGAGAGACGATCCGTCCGAAACCGACATCAGGAAGAGGAAACCGCGCTCCATCTCCACGACCGTCTGGGCCACCGCACCGCCTTCGAAGATCCGGGAAGCCCCGGCAGTCAGCGAAGTGAGTCCGGAGGCGACGGCCGCCAGTTGGTCCGCGCGGTCGCGGGGGAAGCCTTCGGACATCGCCAGAAGGAGTCCGTCGGCGGACACGACGACGGTGTGGGACACCCCGGGGGTGTTGTCCACAAAGTTGGTGATCAACCAGTTGAGGTTCTGTGCCGCCTGGCTCATCGGGCTCAACTAACGCTCCTGCTGGTGAGTGGGGCTGGGGAAGCTGCCGGTCTGGCCGTTGGGAGCGGCCTGTCGACCTTGCTGAATGCCCCTACGGAGATTGGTCAGCCGGCCGCGTACGTCATCAGGCGCACGCGAGACCTGCGGACCGCTTTGGTGCTGTTGCTGCTGTGCCGTGCCCGCGACGAGGTTGGCTCGCGGGACGCGGCGCGGCAGGCCTGAGGTGGTGACCCCGCCTGCCGACGGCTTACGGGAACGCTCCGCCTGCTTGACGAGGTCGTCGTTCGGAGAGCTGCGCCACGTCGTGGTGGCGGCCGGTGCGGCGGTCGGTGCGGCGGCCGGTGCGGCGGCCGGCCGCTGCGGAGCCGGGGGAGTCTGCGGCTGCTGTGGGGCGGCCGGCGGGTATCCCTGGGAACCGTTGTCCTGGTGGGCGGTGCCGTTGGCCGGAGCGCCGTCCGAGCCGTTGGCCTGACCGTGGAACCAGTTGGTCTCCAGCGTGTCGTACAGCGGGGTACGGCCGTCACCGGGGTTCGAGGCCGGGGGAAGCGCCTCGGGGACCTGCGGACGGGCGGGCGGCTGTGGGGTTGCCGGTCGCTCGTACTGTCCGGTGGACGAACCCTGCCCGTTGCCGTAGCCGGTTGCCGCGAACTGCCCGGTGGACGCGGGGTCCTGGGAAGGCGCGTAGCCCGGCTGGGCGAACTGGCCGGTGGACGACGGGGACTGGGAGGCCCCGTAGCCCTGGGCGGGGAACTGTCCCGTGGCGGCCGGGTTCTGGCCGGTGGGGGACTGGTTGCCGTAACCGTACTGGCCGTTGTTCTGGCCGTTGTTCTGCGGCGCGCTCGCGCCGGGGCGCGGGGCGTCGAAGTCGGGACGGGCGAACTCCGCGGTGGAGGCGGGGCCCCGGTCCTCGACCCGCGGCATGCGGGACGTGGCGTCGGGCTCCTCGTGACCACGCGGGGTGTCGAGGGACGTACGCGGAACCGGCGGCTGCGCGTTGTCGTCGCTCCAGCTCGGCGTGCGGGAGCCGGCGTTGCCACCGGGCAGCTCGGCGCGCGCGGCGCCACCGCGTCCCGGAAGCTGCGGCCGGCGACGGCCGCCCTTGCCGTTGGACGGTGCCTTCGCGGGCGGCGCTGCCGGAGCCGCGTTGCTGTCGCCGAAGGCGTTCTGGCCCGTGCCGTTGCCGTTGCCGAAGCCCTGCTGCTGCGAGCCGTTCTGGGCGGGGAAGCCCTGCTGCGGGCTCTGCCCGAAGGCGTTCGCACCGGCGGGAGCCTGCCTGCCCTGCTGGCCGCCGGCCTGGCCCTGCTGGCCATGCGCACCGCCGGAGCCACCCGGGCGACCGCCCTGGTTGCTGCCGGGCAGCGCGGCCCGCGGACCCTGGCCCGCGCCGACCTGTCCGCGCTGCGGCGGGGCCCCGAGGGGACCGCCGGGGGCGGAGGGGGCTCCGGCACCGAGCGAGGGACCGCCCGAGCGACGGGCCGCGGACGCACCGGCCGAGGCCTGCGCCGCGGCGGGGCCGCCGCCGACGGCACTCTGGCCCGGCTTGTTCGGCATGGGCTTCTTGCCGCCCTGAGCGACGTCCACCGGCAGCATGACCAGCGCGGTCGTACCGCCGGAGTCGGACGGGCGAAGCTGGATACGGATGCCGTGACGCTGCGACAGACGACCGACCACGAACAGACCCATGCGTCGGGAGACGGAGACGTCCACCGTGGGCGGAGCGGCGAGCCGCTCGTTGATCGCGGCCAGGTCCTCGGGGGACAGACCGATACCGGTGTCGTGGATCTCGATCAGCACCCGGCCGTCGGGCAGGGCGTGACCGGTGACCTTGACCTTGGTCTGCGGGGAGGAGAACGACGTGGCGTTCTCCAGCAGCTCCGCGAGCAGGTGGACGAGGTCGTTGACGACCCGGCCGGCGACCTCGGTGCCGGGCACCGAGGAGAGTTCGATGCGCTCGTACTGCTCCACCTCGGAGGCGGCGGCGCGGAGCACGTCGACCAGCGGGACCGGGCGGGTCCAGCGGCGACCGGGCTCTTCACCGGCGAGGACGAGGAGGTTTTCACCGTTACGGCGCATGCGGGTCGCGAGGTGGTCGAGCTTGAACAGCGAGGAGAGCTGGTCGGGGTCGGCCTCGCGGGACTCCAGCTCGGATATGAGCGAGAGCTGACGCTGGATAAGACCCTGGGAACGGCGCGAGAGGTTGGTGAACATCGCGTTGACGTTGCCTCGCAGAAGGGCCTGCTCGGCGGCGAGGCGGACAGCCTCGCGGTGCACGTCGTCGAAGGCCGCGGCCACCTGGCCGATCTCGTCCCGGGAGTGCACACCGACCGACTCCACGGAGGTGTCGACGTCCTGCGGGTCCGACTCCGAGAGCTGCTTGACGAGCTCGGGCAGACGGTCCGAGGCGACCCGGGTGGCGGTGTCCTGGAGACGGCGCAGCGAGCGGATCATGGACCGGGCCACGACGAAGGCGCCGACGAGCGAGACACCGAGGACGAGCAGGATCAGTACACCGGAGATGATCGCTTCACTCTGGGACTCGTTACGCAGCTCACGGGCCTTCTGCTCCATCTCGCTGAGCAGCGTGGTCTCGATCTTCGACATCTGGTCGATCTTGGCCGAGTCGTCGTCGAGCCAGTCCTTGTAGGACCGCTTGTTCTGCGACTTGAGGCCCTCGGAGTTGCTCAGCACACGCTTGGCGTACTGGTCGGCCGACTTGATCGTCGGGTTGTCACCCTCGATCGGCAGGAGCAGTTCCGTGTTGCCCTCGCCGTAGATGTTCTTGAAGCTGCTGGTCTCGGACTCCTGGCTCTGCTGCGCGGACTGCGCGTACTGCTGGTCGTTCTTGGAGAGGGTTCCGAAGACCTTCGGCTGCGTGGGAAGCGCGGCGGCGATGACGGCCCGCTGGATGGAGGCGTACTCCTTGGCGGAGGAGAACGCGGCCAGCGCGCGGGTGCGCTGGATCATCTCCGGGTTGCTGGTCGCCTCGGCCATGTCCTGCGAGAGCGCGAGGAGCTCGGTGATCAGGCGGTGGTAGGCGTCCACCGTCTGGGTCGAGTTCTGCGGGTCGTTGTAGGCGGCACCGCGGATCGTGTTGAGGTTGTACAGCTCGTGCACGACACCGACGAGGCTGTCGTGCACGCCGACGAGCTGGCCCTCGGCCGTCGCGTTGTCGACCTGCTGCGTGCCTTGGAGGAAGTGCTTCCTCGCCACGTCGGTCTTGTCGCGCGCCGACTTGACCTCGTAGTCGTTGGCCAGGGCGCCCTGTGTCAGCGGACCGGCCGTCTCGTCGCGCTCCTGCTGGAGCGCGGCGGCGAGCTCGGTGGCCTGCTTGGTCATCTCGGTCAGCAGCCGCATGTTGTCGAGCTGCTGGATGTTGTCCATCGACTCGTTGATGCGGAGCGCACCCAGCGAGGTCGCGGCGACCACGGGGAGCGCGAGCAGCGAGACAAGTCGCGTCGAGATGCGCCAGTTGCGCAGGGCTACACGCGAGCCGTAGCTCGGTGTGCCCGTCGACGTGGCATCGGTCGTGGTGGCGGGAGCCTTGGGCTTCGCGCCGGCGCGAGCGGAGTGTTCACCGCTGCCGCCGACCTCTGCCGGTCCCGGGTTCTGGGCGTGCTGGGGCGAGGAACCGCGGTCGGTCCCGCCGCGCGGCTCCGGCTCCGCCGAAGCGCTGCCATCCCTCTTGAAACGTCCCTGCACTAGCGTCGCAACCTCTGGACCAGGCGCCCCTCCGCTGGAACGGCGGGGCGGTGTCGGCGTTGTACACGGACGCAGATGCGCCCTGTGTCTGTGGTCTGAATGACCGGCGCAGGTTCCCCCTTCCCGCCGCCACTCGGCGCTGAGTAGCGCCCCTGCGCGCCGGATTCGTGAATCCGCGGCGGTCCGAGGAATTCCAGCACAGTGCAGGATCTCCAACAAGGGCCATGTACCAGGCTGTGACCTCCGTGACAGCATGTGAGTGACAGGTCACGAGGCGTGTAAAGGGTTCTCGTACATACCGGGCATAGGCCTACGAGCCATGGGCGTCACAGCCGTGTCCCAGTCGCGATGATCAGGAGCGGAATGACTGGTTCAGTGGAGTAATGTCCGTTTGGTCGGCCCGTATTGGGGGCCACGATTGACCGGTTTGCCCCTTGGTAAGTGAGCAAACTCACACAGCGATCATGGCCTCTTCACGGCATCGCCAGGGAATTGAATGTTTAGCCTGACGCTTTACAGGGATGGCGAATCCGACAACCCGCGTCTATGTGGGGCTCTTTGACCCCGACCGGCGCCCAGGACGACAAGGTCGAGCAAAACGGTGAAGACGACGATGATGTTCCGCAACATTGCCAATCCGCGGCGCACGACGCTGGCGCACCTCGAGGACGCCGATGCCCTGCGCACGCCGGAGCGGCCGGAGCACTCGGTCGAGCTCCCCCTCCAGACGGCCAACCCCCGCCGCACCGTCCTGATGGACGCCCCGGTCACGGTCGCCGCCGCCGCGGAGTGAACGCGGTGACCGGCGAAGGGCCGCGCACCGCGCGGCCCGGCCGGTCACGGACACCCCTCCACGAGGGCACCCCCACCCCTGGCCCGGACCGGCGCGCCGCCGCCCGTCACCCCGGAGCACGCCCCGCCGTTCACCGCACCGGCGGATATACGCGAAGCCCGCAGCCCTTGCCGCGTTAGCCTGGAGCGTCAGACTCCAGCCAGCTCAGTGAGGGGCGCCAGGATCCCGTGCGCATCGCCAGATTCTCCATCGACGGCAACGTCGCTTTCGGCGCGGTCGAGGGCGACAAGCCGGACGAGCTCGTCCTCGACATCATCAAGGGCATCCCGTTCGCGGACTTCGAGCTCTCCGGTACGAAGGTCCCGCTGAACAAGGTCCGGCTGCTGCCGCCGGTGCTCCCGAACAAGGTCGTGGCCTTCGGCCGCAACTACGCGGAGCACGCCAAGGAGCTCGGCAACGAGGTGCCCGACGCCCCGTTCGCCTTCTTCAAGCCGTCGACCTCCGTGACCGGTCCGGGCGACCCGATCCAGTACCCCTCCTTCTCCAGCGAGCTGCACCACGAGGCCGAGCTCGCCGTCGTCATCGGCCGCATGTGCCGCGAGGTCCCGCGCGAGCGCGTCAAGGACGTCATCCTGGGCTACACCTGCGCCAACGACGTCACCGCCCGCGATGTGCAGAGGCGCGAGAAGCAGTGGGCCCGCGCCAAGGGCTTCGACAGCTCCTGCCCCCTCGGCCCCTGGGTGGAGACGGACCTGGACCCCGCGGACCTGACCATCCAGTGCACGGTCAACGGCCAGCAGCGCCAGCTCGGCCGGACCAGCGAGATGATCCACTCCATCGAGGACCTGATCGTCAACATCACCGAGGCCATGACGCTGCTCCCCGGCGACGTGATCCTCACCGGCACCCCGGCTGGGGTCGGCCCCCTGAACGTCGGCGACGAGGTCGCCGTCACCATCGAAGGCATCGGCACTCTCACCAACAAGGTGATCAAGCGTGGCTAACGTCCGTGTACGTTTCTGTCCCTCCCCGACCGGCAACCCCCATGTCGGGCTGGTCCGCACCGCCCTGTTCAACTGGGCGTTCGCCCGGCACAACGAAGGCACCCTGGTCTTCCGCATCGAGGACACCGACGCGGCCCGCGACTCCGAGGAGTCGTACGACCAGCTCCTCGACTCGATGCGCTGGCTGGGCTTCGACTGGGACGAGGGCCCCGAGATCGGCGGCCCGCACGCGCCGTACCGCCAGTCGCAGCGCATGGACATCTACGCGGATGTCGCCGCCAAGCTCCTGGACGCGGGCCACGCGTACCGCTGCTACTGCTCGACCGAGGAGCTGGACACCCGCCGCGACGCCGCCCGCGCCGCCGGCAAGCCCTCCGGCTACGACGGCCACTGCCGCGACCTGTCCGCCGAGCAGAAGGCCGCCTACGAGGCCGAGGGCCGCAAGCCCATCGTCCGCTTCCGGATGCCCGACGAGGCGATCACCTTCGACGACCTGGTCCGCGGCGAGATCACGTACCTCCCGGAGAACGTCCCGGACTACGGCATCGTCCGTGCCAACGGCGCCCCGCTGTACACGCTCGTCAACCCCGTCGACGACGCCCTGATGGAGATCACCCACGTCCTGCGCGGCGAGGACCTGCTCTCCTCCACCCCCCGGCAGATCGCCCTCTACAAGGCGCTGACCGAGCTGGGCATCGCCAAGGAGACCCCGGCCTTCGGCCACCTCCCGTACGTGATGGGCGAGGGCAACAAGAAGCTCTCCAAGCGCGACCCGGAGTCGTCGCTCAACCTCTACAGGGAGCGCGGCTTCCTCCCCGAGGGCCTGCTGAACTACCTCTCCCTGCTCGGCTGGTCGCTCGCGGCGGACCGCGACATCTTCTCGATCGACGAGATGGTCGCCGCGTTCGACGTCACGGACGTGAACCCGAACCCGGCCCGCTTCGACCTGAAGAAGTGCGAGGCGATCAACGCCGACCACATCCGCATGCTCGATGTGAAGGACTTCACCGAGCGCTGCGCCCCCTGGCTGCGCGCCCCCTTCGCGCCCTGGGCGCCGGAGGACTTCGACGAGGCGCAGTGGCAGGCCATCGCCCCGCACGCCCAGTCGCGGATGAAGGTCCTCTCCGAGATCACGGACAACGTCGACTTCCTGTTCCTGCCGGAGCCGGCCGTCGACGAGGCGTCCTGGACGAAGGCGATGAAGGAGGGCAGCGACGCCCTGCTCCGGACGGCCCGCGAGAAGCTGGAGGCGGCCGACTGGACCTCCCCGGAGTCCCTGAAGGAGGCCGTCCTGGCCGCCGGTGAGGAGCACGGCCTCAAGCTCGGCAAGGCCCAGGCCCCGGTCCGCGTCGCCGTCACCGGCCGCACGGTCGGCCTGCCGCTCTTCGAGTCCCTGGAGATCCTGGGCAAGGAGAAGACGCTGGCGCGCGTCGACGCCGCGCTGGAGCGGCTCGCGGCCTAGCCCGCAGACGTACGCGACAGGGGCGGTGTCCGGTTCGGGCGCCGCCCCTGTCGCGTGTGCGCCGCCCCTGCCGCATGTGCCCGGCCTGTCACTCTCGGTTCACCGTTCCCGTCAACTCCCTCTTGAGGTAGCGCAGTTGTACGTCCGCTGTGCCCCTGACCGACACGACTGCCACCGTCCGAGGGACAGCCGCCCGCCCCCGGGGATACCGTCGGCGCATGAGCATCGACGCCGTGGTCTGGGACATCGACGACACGCTCTTCGACTACACGGCCGCCGACCGGGCGGGCATGCGGGACCATCTCGCCGCCGAGGGCCTGCTCGACGGCGGGACGACCGTCGAGCAGGCCCTCGCGCGCTGGCGGGAGATCACCGACGCCCAGTGGGCGAGGTACGCGGCCGGCGAGACGGACTGGCAGGGCCAGCGGCGGGACCGTGTCCGGGTGTTCCTGGGGGAGCCGCTGAGCGACACCGAGGCCGACGCCTGGTTCGACCGGTACGTCACGCACTACGAGGGCGCCTGGGCGCTCTTCCCGGACGTCCTGCCCGTCCTGGACGCGCTCGTGGCCAGCCACCGGCACGCCGTGCTGTCCAACTCCAGCCTCCTCGTGCAGGACCGCAAGCTGCGCGTCCTCGGTGTGCACGACCGCTTCGAGGCCATCCTGTGCGCCGCCGAACTCGGCGTCTCCAAACCCGCGGCGGCCGCCTTCCACGCGGCCTGTGACGCCCTGGGGCTGCCGCCGCACCGCGTCGCCTATGTCGGGGACCATCCGGAGATCGACGGGCGCGGCGCCGCCGACGCCGGTCTGCTCTCGGTCTGGATCGACCGGGGCGGTGCCCACGCCGCCGCCGCCGGACGGACGGGTCCGCGTCGCATCGGATCGCTGGCCGAGTTGCCCGCGATCCTCGACACGGATACCCGTTTTGGAGCGTGGTCCACCTTCGGGTAATGTTCTTTCTGCGCCGCCGGGAGCGGGCCGAAAGGCCGGAGCCCGGAGGTGCCAGCTAAAACAAGATCCCCCTGAGGGGTTGCGTTTCAGTGGCCTATGGTGTAATTGGCAACACTACGGTTTCTGGTACCGTCATTCTAGGTTCGAGTCCTGGTAGGCCAGCTCGCAGAGCTCATCTGCACACGCGGAAATCCAGATCCGCACCCGCCCCCGTTGTGTAGCGGCCTAGCACGCTGCCCTCTCACGGCAGTAGCGCCGGTTCGAATCCGGTCGGGGGTACAGATCCTTCCCAGGGAGGCAGTCCGGGTCGCACCCGCTGCCCCTCATGCAGGATCGCTAGGGCCCCCGTTGTGTAGCGGCCTAGCACGCTGCCCTCTCACGGCAGTAGCGCCGGTTCGAATCCGGTCGGGGGTACTGGTCTAAACCACCATGGGCTATGGTGTAATTGGCAACACTACGGTTTCTGGTACCGTCATTCTAGGTTCGAGTCCTGGTAGCCCAGCTCCGAATCTGCGGAAACGCAGGATTCAGGCCCCCGTTGTGTAGCGGCCTAGCACGCTGCCCTCTCACGGCAGTAGCGCCGGTTCGAATCCGGTCGGGGGTACAAGGTCCGCAAGGGTCTCCACTTCGGTGGGGGCCCTTTCGGCGTTCGGAGATCAACTCGGACC
The DNA here is from genome assembly GCF_036226925.1 of Streptomyces sp. NBC_00659. Lineage (NCBI taxonomy): Bacteria > Bacillati > Actinomycetota > Actinomycetes > Kitasatosporales > Streptomycetaceae > Streptomyces > Streptomyces sp. NBC_00659. Next base: position 6,648,430 of record NZ_CP109031.1, read on the forward strand.
GCGGTGCCATGAGGGAGATCGGCTCGGACCACGGTGCGGTGAGTTGGATCACCCCGGAAACGAGGCGCGGGGTGCACGGGCTCGGTGAGCCGGTACACCCCGCGTACGGGACGGTGCGCTTCGGGAAGGGCCTGCCGCGGCGTTGAGGCCGGCCCTTCCCCTCGCGCGGGGGAATCGGAGCGAAGGTCAGCCCGTGCGGCGCAGGGCCTCGGAGAGGCGGCCGGCGGCGTCGATGACCGCCTGGGCGTGCATACGGCCCGGGTGGCGGGACAGGCGCTCGATCGGCCCGGAGACCGAGACGGCGGCCACGACACGGTTCGAGGGGCCGCGGACCGGCGCGGAGACGGACGCCACGCCCGGCTCGCGTTCACCGATCGACTGGGCCCAGCCGCGGCGCCGTACTCCCGACAGCGCGGTGGCGGTGAAGCGGGCGCCCTGGAGACCGCGGTGCAGCCGCTCCGGCTCCTCCCAGGCCATCAGGATCTGGGCGGAGGAACCGGCCTTCATGGTGAGCGTGGAGCCCACCGGGACCGTGTCCCGCAGACCGGACAGCCGCTCGGCCGCGGCGACGCAGATGCGCATGTCGCCCTGGCGGCGGTAGAGCTGCGCGCTCTCGCCCGTGATGTCCCTCAGGTGCGTGAGCACCGGGCCCGCCGTCGCGAGGAGGCGGTCCTCCCCGGCGGCCGCGGCCAGTTCGGCGAGCCGGGGTCCGAGGATGAAACGGCCCTGCATGTCGCGCGCCACCATGCGGTGGTGTTCAAGTGCCACGGCGAGGCGATGTGCCGTGGGTCGTGCCAGTCCGGTCGCCGCGACCAAGCCTGCGAGGGTGGCCGGACCGGACTCCAGAGCGCTCAGGACAAGGGCTGCCTTGTCCAGAACGCCGACGCCGCTACTGTTGTCCATGAAACGATACTCGCGTCTCACTCTGTGAAACGCAAGTTCAATTTCCGGTGGAACGCGCCACCCTTGTAGACACAGCGGCCCGCGAACCAACGGGTCCGGCGGACGACGTCCGGTACGAGGGGTACGGACGTTCAACCGCCCCGGAAATCTCTAGTTGGGCCGGCGCCACACAAGCCGGCCGGAGGGAAAGCGATGGGTAGGACACTCGCGGAGAAGGTCTGGGACGACCATGTCGTCCGGCGCGCCGATGGCGAACCCGACCTCCTCTTCATCGATCTGCACCTGCTGCACGAGGTGACCAGCCCGCAGGCCTTCGACGGCCTGCGTCAGGCGGGGCGCCCGGTGCGCCGCCTCGACCTCACCATCGCCACCGAGGACCACAACACCCCGACCCTCGACATCGACAAGCCCATCGCGGACCCGGTCTCCCGGGTCCAGCTGGAGACGCTGCGCAAGAACGCCGCCGAATTCGGCGTGCGGCTGCACTCGCTGGGCGACGTCGAGCAGGGCGTGGTGCACGTGGTGGGGCCGCAGCTGGGTCTGACCCAGCCGGGCACCACCGTGGTCTGCGGTGACTCGCACACCTCCACGCACGGCGCCTTCGGCGCCCTGGCGTTCGGCATCGGCACCTCCCAGGTGGAGCATGTGCTGGCCACCCAGACGCTGCCGCTGGCCCGCCCGAAGACCATGGCCATCACCATCGACGGCGAACTGCCCGACGGTGTCAGCGCCAAGGACCTGATCCTGGCGATCATCGCCAAGATCGGTACCGGCGGCGGCCAGGGCTACATCCTGGAATACCGCGGCTCCGCCATCGAGAAGCTCTCGATGGAAGCCCGGATGACCATCTGCAACATGTCGATCGAGGCCGGCGCCCGCGCGGGCATGATCGCCCCCGACGAGACCGCCTTCGCGTATCTCAAGGGCCGCGCCCACGCCCCCGAGGGCGAGGAGTGGGACGCCGCGGTCGCGTACTGGAAGACCCTGAAGTCCGACGACGACGCCGAATTCGACGCGGAGGTCGTCATCGACGCCGCCTCCCTGTCGCCGTTCGTCACCTGGGGCACCAACCCCGGCCAGGGCGCGCCGCTGTCGGCGAACGTCCCCGACCCGGCTTCGTACGAAGACGCTTCGGAGCGCCACGCCGCCGAAAAGGCCCTGGAGTACATGGGGTTGACCGCCGGACAGCCGCTGCGTGACATCCAGGTCGACACCGTCTTCGTAGGTTCGTGCACCAACGGCCGTATCGAGGACCTGCGCGCGGCCGCCGCGGTCGTCGAGGGCCGCAAAGTCGCCGACGGCGTACGGATGCTGGTCGTCCCCGGCTCCGCGCGGGTCGGTCTCCAGGCCGTCTCCGAGGGCCTGGACGTGGTCTTCAAGGAGGCCGGCGCCGAATGGCGGCACGCGGGCTGCTCGATGTGTCTGGGCATGAACCCGGACCAGCTGGCCCCCGGCGAGCGCTCCGCGTCGACCTCCAACCGCAACTTCGAGGGGAGGCAGGGCAAGGGCGGCCGTACGCACCTGGTCTCGCCCGAGGTCGCCGCCGCCTCGGCGGTCGCCGGCCGCCTGGCCTCCCCGGCCGACCTGTCCGACGCCCCTGTGCCCGCTGGAGTCTGAGAGCCATGGAAGCATTCACCACGCACACCGGCCGGGCGGTCCCGCTGCGCCGCAGCAACGTCGACACCGACCAGATCATCCCCGCCCACTGGCTCAAGAAGGTGACCAGGGACGGCTTCGAGGACGGCCTCTTCGAGGCCTGGCGCAAGGACGCCTCCTTCATCCTCAACCAGCCCGAGCGCCAGGGCGCCACGGTTCTGGTCGCGGGTCCCGACTTCGGTACGGGCTCCTCCCGTGAGCACGCCGTCTGGGCGCTCCAGAACTACGGCTTCAAGACCGTCATCTCGTCCCGGTTCGCCGACATCTTCCGCGGCAACTCGCTCAAGAACGGCCTGCTCACGGTGGTTCTGGACCAGAAGATCGTGGACGCGCTCCAGGAGCTGTCGGAGAAGGACCCGCAGGCCGAGATCACGGTCGACCTCGAGGCCCGTGAGGTGCGCGCCGAGGGCATCACCGCCGCCTTCGAGCTCGACGAGAACGCCCGCTGGCGGCTGCTGAACGGGCTGGACGACATCTCCATCACCCTCCAGAACGAGGGCGACATCGCGGCGTACGAGGCCAAGCGCCCCTCGCACAAGCCGAAGACGCTCCAGGTCTGACACCCGGCCCGGCTCCGGCCGGGCACGGCTGATTCCAGCCACGCGGCATCACTCTGTACCCCCAATCGTGGACGGTTGGGGGTACAGCTGTTTCCGCTCCCGGAGGGCTCCCGCGCACCCTCACGAGGACGGTCAACTCCCTTAGTTACAAGGCGGGTTGCCTGGGTAGGCGACTATGTGGGCGACTTCCGGCCAAGAGGGTCAGAAGGCCTCCGGTGGGCGGCAGTTACCCCCTGCGCAGGCGACAACTCGCCCCAGATGGCACAATCTGTGCATGGAACGTGACAGCCAACTCGAGCTCTACGCGGCGGTCGCGGCCCAACTCAAGGAAGCGCACACAAGAGTGCGCGCACTGCAAGTCCCGGAGGGCGTACGGATGGCGCTGGCCCGGAAGCTGCTGGTCATTACGGCCGCGGCCAAGCACGATCTCGCCGACGCGACAAGGCGGCTGGAGCGGTTCACCACCGACCTCGACGAGGGTCGATTCCTCGAAGGGGATCACTGACGAACTGCGCTACGGCCCGAGTTCGTTGCGGCACAAGGGTGATTAGCCCGTTTCGTGTTTGATTTGCGGTATATATCTGCCTAACGTGCGAAAAAGCTTGAACGCATTCGTTCGGGCAATGTCTCCGAAGGGGAAGACGTGAACAAGGCGCAGCTCGTAGAAGCGATTGCCGACAAGGTCGGCGGGCGTCAGCAGGCCGCCGACGCGGTCGACGCTGTACTGGACGCCATCGTCCGTGCGGTTGTCGGCGGAGACCGGGTCTCGGTCACGGGCTTCGGTTCCTTCGAGAAGGTCGACCGCCCCGCCCGTTACGCCCGCAACCCTCAGACGGGTGAGCGTGTTCGGGTCAAGAAGACCTCTGTGCCGCGCTTCCGCGCCGGCCAGGGCTTCAAGGACCTGGTGAGCGGCTCGAAGAAGCTCCCGAAGCACGACGTCGCGGTCAAGAAGGCCCCGAAGGGCAGCCTCTCCGGCGGCGCTTCCGCGACGGTGAAGAAGGCCGCGGCCAAGAAGGCCACCACCGCCAAGAAGGCGGCGGTCAGGAAGATCGCGGCGAAGAAGACGGTCGCGAAGAAGACCACGGCCGCGGTGAAGAAGACCGCGGCGAAGAAGACGGTCGCGAAGACGGCCGCCGCCAAGAAGACGACGGCGAAGACGACCACGGCCAAGAAGACCGCCGCCAAGAAGGCTCCGGCGAAGAAGGCCACGGCCAAGAAGGCCCCCGCGAAGAAGTCGACGGCTCGCAAGATCACCGCCAAGAAGGCCACCGCCCGCTAGAAGCAGGGCCGAGGGGCACCTCACACGCCGGGCCGGGCTCCCACCGGGAGCCCGGCCCGCGGCACGTTCGGAACGTCTGCGTCAGAACGTCTGCGTCAGAACATCTCTGCGTCAGAACGTCTGCAGCGTGATCAGGGTGATCCTGAGCTCCGCGCCCTCGCCCTCGGTCTCGATCCGCACGCGCTGTCCCGGCCGCAGCAGCCGCAGCCCGCCGGCGTCGAACGCCGGACCGTCGAAGGGCACCGGGGTGCCGTCGTCGAGCAGCACCTGTCCGCTGCGGGTCTCGGGGTCGTACGTGTACGAGGTCGCCTGCATGGGGGCAGCCTACTGATCCCGCCCCGCGCGGGACGCGAGCAGTCCCGCCACACCCGGGCTCGGCCGCCCATTGCCGCCTACTGCCCGGGAATCAGTAGCCGTGCCGCCGCGGCCGCCGTGCGCGGTCCGACGCCGAGTGCCAGCGCCGCCCGCAGATCCTCCCGGGTGTCCACGTCCTGGCGTACGGAATCCACCGCGTCGAGACGGAGTTCCGCGGCCCCCGAGGCGCGATGGCGGGCCCGGGAATCACCGCCGAAAGCGGGGAGCAATTCCCGGCCCGGGGAAGCGGCCAGGAGCGTCGTGCCGATTGCAGCAGCATCGGCCAGAAAAGCGCGGGGGAATTCGCCCGCGGCGGCCAGTACCCGGGCCAGTTCCGAAGGCCGCAGAGCGGGCAGATCGGCGTTCAGGGCCGCGACGGCGCATTCGGGATCCCGGGCCCGTACGGCCTCGGCCCCGTGCGCCAGCGCCGCGTTGAGACCCCCGCCCGGCTCGTCCGCGACGATGTGCGCGCCGAGCGCGGCCAGCTCCCTCCCGGCCAGGGCGTCGCCCGTGACGACCGCCACACCCCGGACGGTGGCGCAGGCCAGCGCCGCCGCCACGGTGTCCTGCGCGAACGCGAGGGCGAGCCCTGGGCGCAGTACGTCGGAAGCGGTGTCCGCCAGCCTGCTCTTGGCCCGCGCCAGGGGTTTGAGGGGTACGACCAAGGTCCACCGCACGAGCGCTCCACCCTCTCCAGTCACGCCTTATTGTGACCTGGTCACCCTGGCGGTCAGGGTGTCGGGGCGTACGGTGTTCTCGACAGACAGGCGGCCTGGAGCGACACTTGTGCGGCCCCCCAGGCTCTAGAGGAAGGTGTCCGCGTGCCCCGCCGCAGAATCGGCTTCTGGTACCGCTTCGCAGCGGTTCTCTGCAAACCGCCGCTGGTGCTTCTCATCAAGCGGGACTGGCGCGGGATGGAGAACATTCCGGCCGAGGGCGGATTTATCACCGCGGTGAACCACAATTCCCATGTGGACCCGTTCGCGTATGCGCACTACCAGTACAACACCGGGCGTGTTCCGCGCTTCCTGGCGAAGGCCGGGCTTTTCAAGAAGGGATTCGTCGGCGCCGCGATGCGCGGCACCGGACAGATTCCCGTCTACCGCGAGAGCACCGACGCCCTGAGCGCCTTCCGGGCCGCGATCGACGCGGTGGAACGCGGTGAGTGCGTGGCGTTCTACCCCGAGGGCACGCTCACCCGTGACCCCGACGGCTGGCCGATGACCGGCAAGACCGGTGCGGCCAGGGTCGCCCTGCAGACCCGGTGCCCGGTGATCCCGGTCGCGCAGTGGGGCGCCAACGAACTGCTGCCCCCGTACGCCAAGAAGCCCGACATCCTTCCGCGCAAGACCCACCACGTGCTCGCGGGCCCGCCGGTGGACCTCTCGCGCTACTACGACCGGGAGATGAACCCGGACCTCCTGAAGGAGGTCACCGAGGTCATCATGGCGGCCGTCACCGCGCAGCTTGAGCTGATCCGCGGCGAGAAGGCGCCCGAGAACGTGTACGACCCGCGCGAGGTGCGCATCGCGCAGCGCCGTAGGACCGCGGCCAAGCCGAAGGCACAGCAGGAAGAGGGGCAGAGCACGTGAGCAAGCCGGTCAGGGCGGCCGTCTTCGGGACCGGATCGTGGGGTACGGCCTTCGGCATGGTGCTCGCCGACGCGGGGTGCGACGTCACCCTGTGGGCACGCCGTCCCGAACTCGCCGACGCGGTCAACTCCACGCGCATGAACCCGGACTACCTCCCGGGCATCGAACTCCCGGAGAACCTGCGGGCCACCGCCGACCCGGCGAAGGCCGCGCGCGGAGCCGATTTCACCGTCCTCGCCGTGCCTTCCCAGACACTGCGCGGCAACCTCGCGGACTGGGTGCCGCTGCTCGCCCCCGACACCGTGCTCGTCTCGCTCATGAAGGGCGTCGAACTCGGCACCGTGAAGCGGATGAGCGAGGTCATCGAGGAGGTCGCGAAGGTCTCCGCGGACCGTGTCGCCGTCGTCACGGGGCCCAACCTCGCCAAGGAGGTCGCCCAGCGGATGCCGGCGGCGGGCGTCGTCGCCTGCCGCGACGAGGCGGTGGCCCGGCGCATCCAGACCGCCTGCCACACGCCGTACTTCCGCCCGTACACGAACACCGACGTGGTGGGCTGTGAACTCGGCGGAGCCGTCAAGAACGTGATCGGTCTCGCCGTCGGCATCGCCGACGGCATGGGTCTGGGCGACAACGCCAAGGGCTCGCTGATCACCCGCGGCCTGGCCGAGACCACCCGCCTCGGACTCGTGATGGGCGCGGACCCGATGACGTTCTCCGGCCTCGCGGGCCTCGGCGACCTCGCCGCGACCTGCTCGTCGCCGCTGTCCCGCAACCACACCTTCGGCATCAACCTCGGCCGGGGCATGACCCTCCAGGAGACCATCGCGGTCACCCGGCAGACCGCCGAGGGGGTCAAGTCCTGTGAGTCGGTGCTGGATCTGGCACGCCGGCACGGCGTCGACATGCCGATCACGGAGACCGTCGTCAGCATCGTCCACGAGGGCAAGCCGCCGGTGGTCGCCCTCAAGGAGCTGATGGGGCGCAGCGCCAAGCCCGAACGCCGCTGAACCGGCTCCGCCGAACCACCAGGTGGGCGACGCTCCGCAACGGTGGGTACGACGCTGAGCAACAGCCGCCGTGGGGCGCTGACTCACCGCCGTACCACCGGGTACTCTCAACCCGATATGAGCACCGAGAACCTCCCCCAGAGCCCTGAGCAGCCGACGCGCAAGCCGCGCGTGGCCGTCGTCTTCGGCGGCCGAAGCTCCGAACACGGGATCTCCGTGGTCACCGCCGGCGCCGTCCTCAGCGCGATCGACCGTACGAAGTACGACGTACTGCCGATCGGCATCACCCAGGACGGCCGTTGGGCGCTCACCGCGGACGAGCCGGAACGCATGGCGATCGTCGACCGCAAGCAGCCCAGCGTCGAGCAGCTCGCCGAGTCCGGCGAGGGCGGCGTGGTGCTCCCCGTCGACCCGGCCAGCCGTGAAGTCGTCTACAACGAGCCGGGGTCGGTCCCCAAGGCGCTCGGTGAGGTCGACGTCGTCTTCCCGATGCTGCACGGCCCTTACGGCGAGGACGGCACCCTCCAGGGCCTGCTGGAACTGTCCGGGGTCCCCTACGTCGGCTCGGGCGTCCTCGCCTCGGCCGTCGGCCAGGACAAGGACTACATGAAGCGGGTGTTCACCTCGTTCGGCCTGAAGGTGGGCCCGTACGTGGTGATCCGGCCGCGCGAGTGGCAGCAGGACGAGGCCGCCGCCCGCAAGAAGATCGTCGACTTCGCGGGTGAGCACGGCTGGCCGCTCTTCGTGAAGCCCGCGCGCGCGGGTTCTTCGTTCGGCATCACGAAGGTCGACGACCTCTCGGGCCTCGACGAGGCCATCGAGGAGGCCCAGCGGCACGACCCGAAGATCATCGTGGAGGCGCTGCTGCGCGGCCGCGAGATCGAGTGCGGAGTCCTGGAGTTCGAGGACGGCCCGCGCGCGTCGGTCCCCGCGGAGATCCCGCCCGTGCAGTCGCACGCGTTCTACGACTTCGAGGCCAAGTACATCGACGCCGCCGACGGGATCGTGCCGGCGCCGCTCACCGAGGAGCAGACCGCGGAGGTCCGCCGTCTGGCCGTCGAGGCCTTCGACGCGGCGTCCTGCGAGGGCCTGGTCCGCGCGGACTTCTTCCTCACCGAGGACGGCGAGTTCGTGATCAACGAGATCAATACGATGCCGGGCTTCACGCCGATCTCCATGTACCCGCGCATGTGGCGGGAGACGGGCGTCGGCTACGCGGAGCTCGTCGACCGCCTGATCCAGGCGGCGCTTCGGCGGTCCACCGGACTGCGCTGAGTACGTCGCGGGACCAGCACGTCAGTCGGCGATCCCCTTGGGGATCGCCTTCTTGACGGAGGTGGCCAGGTCGACGAGCACGCCGGAGGCATCGGCCCCTTCGGGCACGGTGACCTGGACGTACGCCAGACGCGACGCGGTGGTGAGGCGGGTCGTCCCGTCGTCCTGCGTCTCCATCAGCCAGTCGACGCCGTTCACTCCGCCGCCCACCGCCTTCGGGTCGTCGCCCGCCGCCACCTTCGGATCGATCATCTTCGGCGGCCGCTCGACACCGCAGCGCAGTATGATCGCCGGGCTTCCCCAGCCCGCGGTCAGCGCGGACCGGGGCTCCGGGTCCTCCCGGCGCCGGCCGTCCACGGTCCGCGGCAGCGCCTTGTCCAGGTTCTGGCACAGCTCGGTGACCTTCGTGTCCGGGCTCGGAACCGCGACGGACGCGCTGTCGTCTGCTGAGGAGCAGCCCGCGATCGCGATCAGTGCCGCGAGAACGGGCAGCCCGGGGGAAGCGGTGTGCCGGTGACGGAAGAAGTTCACCGGCCAAGGGTAGACGGGGGCTACAGGTGCACGACCGGACAGGTCAGGGTGCGGGTGATGCCGTCCACCTGCTGGACCTTGGCCACCACCATGCGACCGAGTGCGTCGACGGTGTCGGCCTGGGCGCGCACGATCACGTCGTAGGGTCCGGTCACGTCCTCGGCCTGGATCACCCCCGGGATCTTGGCGATCGTCTCGGCGACGGTCGACGCTTTGCCGACCTCCGTCTGGATCAGGATGTACGCCTGTACCACGGAACCTCCAGGGCGGCCACGAGGATCATGTGGGGAAAAGGAACGCCACGGTATCGCGTTGCCGCTCGCCGCGGGGAGACCCGCGGTCACTGGGGCTCGCGCGCCGGGGTGGAGGGACTGCGCAAGTTGACGGTCAACTCGACCGTACCGAGTACTCAGACGGCTCGCGACCGGGCACGAGCAGCGACAGAGGGAGCACGACGATCATGAAGGGCACCGTGGGCGAGTTGGGGGAGTTCGGGCTCATCCGAGAGCTCACCTCGCGTCTCACCACCACCCCGGCGGTCCGGGTCGGCCCCGGCGACGACGCCGCGGTGGTGGCAGCGCCGGACCGCAGGGTCGTGGCGAGCACCGACATCCTCCTCGAAGGGCGTCACTTCCGCCGCGACTGGTCCACGGCGTACGACGTCGGCCGCAAGGCCGCCGCACAGAACCTCGCGGACATCGCCGCGATGGGCGCCGTGCCGACCGCGCTGCTGCTCGGCCTGGTCGTGCCCGCCGAGCTCCCGGCCACCTGGCCCTCGGAGCTGATGGACGGGCTGCGCGACGAGTGCCAGGTCGCGGGCGCCGCCGTGGTCGGCGGTGATGTCGTACGGGGGGAGACCATCACCGTCGCGATCACCGCGCTCGGCGATCTGCGCAACCACGAGCCGGTCACCCGGGGCGGTGCCCAGCCCGGTGACGTCGTCGCCGTGACGGGCTGGCTGGGCTGGTCCGCGGCCGGGTTCGCGGTGCTCTCCCGGGGCTTCCGCTCGCCGCGCGCCTTCGTCGAGGCCCACCGTCGCCCCGAACCGCCGTATCACGCGGGTCCGGCCGCCGCCGGGCTCGGCGCGACCTCGATGACGGATGTCAGCGACGGCCTGATCGCCGACCTCGGGCACATCGCCGAGGCGAGCAAGGTCCGTATCGACATCCGTTCCGGGGACATCGACATCCCCTCGCAGATGAACGACATCGGTCAGGCCGTGGGGGTCGACCCCATCCAGTGGGTGCTCACCGGCGGCGAGGACCACGCGATCGTCGCCACCTTCCCGCCCGACGTGAAACTGCCCGCGCGCTGGAAGGTGATCGGCGAGGTCCTCAACCCGTCGGCGCTGCCCCGGGTGACCGTGGACGGCGCTCCCTGGACGAGAAAGGGCGGCTGGGACCACTTCGGGGGCATCGAGTCCTGAGCCCCCGGCGCCCGGGGTGCATCCCCGGGCGCTCGGGCGGCCGACGGAACGCGGGCAGCAAAAAACCCGCCCACCGTGAGGTGGACGGGTTCAGTGCAAGCGAACCAGCAGTGGCCGCGCGCTAGCGGTTGTCAGCGCGTGACCTTGCCGGCCTTGATGCACGAGGTGCAAGCGTTCACGCGCTTCGGCGTCCCGCCCACCACGGTACGAACGCGCTGGATGTTGGGGTTCCAGCGACGCGGTGTACGGCGGTGCGAGTGCGAGATGTTGTTGCCGAAGCCCGGCCCCTTGCCGCAGACATCGCAGTTGGCAGCCACGGGTCACTCCAAAGACTTCAGATGCATTTACGGTTGATCCCGGCATGCCGAGGATCAAGATCTAGGATCTGAGTGGCGCTGCCAGGGGGATGGCCCGATCGGATCGGGCAACTGGAGCAGCATACAACGACTGCGTCCGGAGAACGAAACTACCATGACCTGCCGGTTGCCACTCCGCCCTCCTCGGGCCCGGGACCCTCTACCGGCAGTAACCCGTTCTGGGTCTACGCTGCCTCCCACGTCCAGCAGCTCAAGGAGGCGCAGGTGCCGCAGGTGCCGCAGACATTCGATGCTGTCGCGGTGCGCACCTGGTGCGGGCTCGCGCTGGAGGCCCTGGGCCGTGCGCGCGAGGAGATCGACGCGATCAATGTCTACCCGGTCGCCGACGGGGACACCGGGACGAACCTGTATCTGACGGTGGAGTCGGCGGCGGCGGCCGTCGAGGCGGTGTTCGCGGGGCACGAGGCGGCCGCGACGGCCGAAGGAGCCGGGGCCGCCGGTGAGAGCGACGTCTCCCTCGCCGACGCCATCAGGGCCATGGCGCACGGCGCCCTGATCGGGGCCCGGGGCAACTCCGGAACGATCCTCGCCCAGCTGCTGCGGGGCATGGCCCAGGTGCTCGCGGCCGAGGGCGAGGCCGCTCACACCGATGGCCGGGGCCTGTGCCTCGCGCTGCGCAACGCCGCCGATTCCGCTCGCGGGGCCGTCGCGCACCCCGTCGAGGGCACGGTCCTCACCGTCGCCTCGGCCGCCGCCGAAGCGGCCTGCGGCGCCGAGGGGGACTGCGGCACGGTCGCGCTCGCCGCCCACGAGGGAGCGGGCACGGCGCTCGCCGCGACCACCGGGCAGCTCGCCGTCCTGCGGCACGCCGGCGTGGTCGACGCGGGCGGGCGAGGACTGGTGGCGGTCCTGGCGGCGCTGGTCGAGACGTTCACGGGGGAGGCGCCGAGACCGTTCGCGGCCTCCGCCGCACCGCATGAGCCGGCGGAGGGGGCCGTTCCCGGCACCAAGGGTGTGCCCGGCCGGATCGGCACCCCGGATGTCGACGCCGGAGCCGGCGGCTCCGGTGCCGCCGGGCCGGACGTGCCGGACGGTCACGGCGCCGACGCGACGGCAGCCTGCGGGGACGTGGCCGCGGAGACCGGCCATCCCGCCTTCGAGGTGATCTACCTCCTGGAAGCGGAGGACGCCGCCGTGGAGCGGCTGCGGGACCGGCTCGACGGCCTCGGCGACTCCCTCGTCGTGGTCGGCGGCGACGGCCTGTGGAACGTCCATGTGCACGTGGACGACGCGGGCGCGGCCGTCGAGGCGGGCGTCGAGGCGGGGCGTCCGCACCGCATCAGGATCACCCACTTCGGGCTCGGTGACGCGCACACCGGAGCCGGGACGGGGCGCCCGCCCCGGGAGCGGGCGCAGCGGGCCGTCGTGGCCGTCGTGCCCGGCGAGGGCCTGGCCGGGCTCTACACGGAGGCCGGGGCGACGACCGTCCTCGCCCGGCCGGGGGAGCCGCCCGCCAGCGGGGAGCTGGTGGAGGCCGTACGACGGGCCCACGCGCGCGAGGTGGTGCTGCTGCCCAACGACGCCGACCTGCGGCACACCGCGGCGGCCGCCGCCGAACAGGCCCGCGCCGAGGGCGTCCGGGTCGCGCTGATCCCGACCCGCTCCGCGGTGCAGGGCATCGCCGCGCTGGCCGTGCACGAACCCGACCGCCGCTTCGACGAGGATGTCGTCGCCATGACCTCGGCGGCCGGCGCCACCCGCTACGCCGAGGTCGCCGTCGCCGAACGGCAGTCCTGGACGATGGCCGGCATCTGCCAGGCCGGAGACGTTCTCGGCCTCATCGACGGCGACGTCGCCGTCATCGGCGCCGACGTGACCGCCACGGCCGAGACCGTCCTCGACCGCATGCTCTCGGCGGGCGGCGAGATGGTCACCCTCGTCCTGGGCGACGAGGCCCCCGAGACCATCGCCGCGCGCCTGGAGTCCCGGGTGCGGGAGTCGTACCTCGCGGTGGACACCGTGGTGTACCGGGGCGGGCGCCAGGGCGCGTTGCTGCTGATCGGGGTCGAGTAGCGGACCCGGGTGCCGGCGGTCAGGCCTCCGCGGGCACCTCGGACCGCCGGGGGAGTTCCGGGGTCCCGGCCGTCCGGTGGACGCGTTCGACGGCCTGCCCCCAGTAGGTCCCGGCGACCATGACCACGGCACCGAGGGCGGTGAGGGCCGTCAGGTGTTCGCCGCCCAGGGCGAGGCCGACCGCGACGGCCCAGACCGGCTCGGTGCCCAGCAGCAGACTGACCCGGCTCGCGGAACTGCGCTGCACGGCCCAGGTCTGGGCGAGGAAGGCGAACAGGCCGCAGAACAGGGCGAGATAGAGAAGCCGTGCCCAGCCCCCGGCGTCGACCCCGCCGAGCGTCGTCAGGCTGCCCGCGACGGGCACCGTGAACAGGACGGCGCCGACGACCGTCTGGACGGCCGTGACGTGCAACGGCCGAACCGGGTGACGGGCGGTGAGCCGCCCCACCAGGGCCACATGGGCCGCGCGGACCAGGGCGGCGGCGAGGATCAGCAGGTCACCGCCGCGAGGGGAGTGGAAGCCGCTGCCCGACACCAGGAGCCCGACGGCCAGCAGACACAGGCCGGTGGCGGCGAAGTAGCGAAGCGGCAGCCGCGCCGCGCCGGACGTACGGTCCAGCAGCGGGGTGAGGACGATGGTGAGGCTGATGATCAGGCCCGCGTTGGCCGCGCTGGTGTGCGCGACCCCGTACGTCTCCAGGATCAGGACCGCCGCCTGAGTGACCCCCAGCAGGGCCCCGACGCGCAGCTCGTCGCGCGTGCAGCGCCGGGTCCGGCGCCGGGCGGCGACCAGGGCGACGCAGGCGACGGCGGAGATGCCGTACCGGGCGAACAGGACGAGCAGGACGGGGAGCGCCGACGTGGCGGTCTTGGCGGCCAGATAACTGGAACCCCAGACGACGGCGACAAGGAGAAGCACCGCGTCGGTGCTGCGGACTCGGGACACGCCCCACACACTCCCGTACACCGACCATGAAGCCCAGACGGAAGTTCTTCAAGGTCTTTTAAGCATCACTACAATGAACGGGTGAACGAGCGGCAGTTGCGGATCCTGCGTGAACTGGGCGAGCTGGGAAGTGTCACCGCCGTGGCGGAGGCGCTCCTGATGACTCCCTCGGCGGTCTCGCAGCACCTGCGCCTGCTGCAACGCTCGATCCCGGTCCCGCTCACCGAACGCGACGGACGACGGCTGGTGCTGACGGACGCCGGGCGGGTGCTGGCCGGTGCGGCGATCGAGGTGGAGAGCGCCCTCGCCCGGGCACGGCACTGCGTGGACGAGTTCGTCGGGGAGCCGGCCGGAGACGTGTCGGTGGCCGCCTTCCACAGCGAGGCCGCCACGTTCTTCCCGGTCCTGCTGCGCGACCGGGCCGAGACGGCCCCGCGGCTCTCGCTCGCCGACCAGGACGTGGCGCAGGACCACTTCCCCCGGCTGACCCGGGACTACGACCTCGTGCTCGCCCACCATCTCGCGCACACCCCGCCCTGGCCGCGCACCGTCACCGCGACCACGCTGCTGAGCGAACCCCTCGACGTCGCCCTGCCGGCCGACCACCCGCTGGCCCGCGAGGCGAGCCTGACCCCGGACGATGTCGCGGGTCTGCCCTGGATCACCGTGCACGACGGTTTCCCGCTGATGGCCACCGTCGACGCCATCGCGACCGCCGCGAACCGGCGGCTCGACATCGTCCACCGCATCAACGAGTTCGCGGTGGTCGCGGAGACCGTCGCCGCGGGAGGCGGCCTCGCCCTGATGCCCCGCTGGACCACACGCCCGCATCCCGCCCTGGTCCTCAGACCGCTGACCGGGGTCCACGCCGTACGCCGCATCGACGTGCTCCACCGTCCCGAGAGCGCGGCCCGCAAGGCCGTACGGACGGTCCTCGGCGAACTGCGCCGCGCGGCCGAGACGATCCGCGCCGGCGACGACCCGGATCCCGGGCCCGCCCGTCCGCCGCGGGGCTAGGGCTTGTCTGACAATTCCCGTCTGACAAGCCCCAGGCCGCTCCCGCCCGCCCTGCCGGCGACGACGGGAACGGCCGGACAGCTCCTAGCCGGCCTTCTCCGTGAGCTTGCGCATCTTCTCGGCCTCGGCCCGCCGGGCCCCGGCGGTCTCCGCGTCCAGCCGGTCGCACACGGCGAGGACCGTGCCCGCGCGGGCCGACGCGGCCTCGTGGCGCCCCAGGTCGGCCTCCAGCCAGCCTGCCGCCAGTTCGGCGCCCGTCCGGGCACCGAGCAGCGAGTCGCCGAGGGAGGCGAACACGGTGATCGCCCGGACCATGTGCCCGAGGGCCTCCTCGAGCGCCTCCCGTACGACGGCCTCCTCCGCGTCGTCCGGTACCGAGCGCGTCACCAGGTCACCGAACTGACGGTGGGTGTGCGCGAGTTCGGCGACGAGACGGCGCCCCGCCTCGGCCTCCGCTTCCGCGTCCTCGCTTTCGACACCGTCACCGGCCCCGGACCCGTCACCGGCCCCGGACCCGTCACCGGCCCCGGACCCGTCACCGGCCCCGGACCCGTCACCGGCCCCGGACCCGTCACCGGCCCCGGACCCGTCACCGGCCCCGGACCCGTCACCGGCCCCGGACCCGTCACCGACCCCGGCGGCGCGGTCCGTCCTCGCCGCCCCGGCCTCGGACGGGCCGTCCGCTCCGCCCGGCTGTCCGGCCCCCGGCGAGTCCGTGGCGGCCGTCCGGCCCTCGGCCGCCGACGCGCACTCCTGGATCGCCTCCGCCATGAGCTCCCGCGCCTCGTCGAGCCCTCCGTCCCGCCGGGCCGCGCCCCACGCGCGTGCCCGGAGCGCGCGGACGAGCCCGTCGACGTTGCCCAGCTCGCGCCAGAGGTCGCCGGCACGGACGTACGCCTGATCGGCCTGGGCGGTCATCCCGGCGTGCGTGAGGGCCTCGGCCGCGAGGTTCGCGAGCATCGCGTGGTCGCGCTGCTCGGGCCAGTGCCGGGCCGTGTCGGCGGCGCGCAGCCAGTGCTCGGCGGCCCCGCGGTGTTCGCCGAGCTCGGTGAGACAGTCGCCGAGCCACCAGCGCGTCTGCACGATCGTGCCCTCGCCGTGCATCTCGGCGGTCAGATCCGGCAGCGCCGACTCCAGGATCTCGGCGGCCTCGGCCCACCGGCCCCGGCGGAGCAGGAACCCACCGAGGTGGTGGCGCGCCCAGGCTCCGAACGTGGCCGCCTCGCCCGCTTCGTCGGCCCAGTGCGCGGCCTCCAGGGCATGCTCCGAGGCGGGGCCGAACCGCCCGGTGGCGGCGAGCGTCTCGGCGAGCCGGAGATGCAGCTGGGCATGGCCCATCGGCTCCAGATGGGAGCCCCCGTGATCCAGCGCGTCGCGCGTCGCCCGTTCCGCCGCCTCCATGTCGCCGAGATGCGTCGCGATCCCGGCGAGCCGGGAGTCGTACTCGACGGCGAACCACGGCAGCCCCGCCGCCACGAACCCGTCGACGGCGCACCGCAGGAGTCCGGCGGCCGCTTCGGCGTCGTCGGCGCGGGCCGCGAGCTCCCCGAGCATCGCGTACGCCTCGGCGGCCCGCGACGTGAGGCCCACGTCGTCCCCGGCGTGCGCCTCCGCGAGGGCCAGCAGCTCCCGCGCGGCCTCGTCGGCGGCGGCCATGACAGCGGCCTCGGATCCGTAGCCGGAGCCGGTGTCGCTGTCGCTGGCGGAGGGCGTCTGCCCGCTCACCGCGCCGGTCTCCAGTTCGTCCACCCGGTGCATCAGCGTCCGGGCCCGGCTCACCAGCACGGACGCCGTCTGCGCGACCCCCGTCCCACCCTCCGCGAACAGGGCGAGCACCTGCGCGCGCAGCTCCGTGACGACCTCCAGGGCCTGCGCGGACCCGCCCGCCAGCGCCTGGACGTACACGGCGCGGGAACGGGCCGCCAGCGCCTCACCCGGGTCGCCCGCCTCGGCGTACAGCCCGGCGGCCCGGTGGAAGAGCGCGGCGCCCTGCGGCCCGAGGCCCATGGCCGCGTGATCGGCGATCTCCGCGCGGTCGCGGACCGCCAACTCCTGGCCCTCGGCGGCGCGCGCGACCGCCGCCCACGCCTCGACCGCGTCCGGGTCCCGCAGCGCCGAGAGCCGCCGGGCCTCGGCGAGCAGCGCGTCCAGGCCCGGCTCGGCGGCCTCGGCCCCGGCCTCCCCCGGAGGCGCGGGCACCGGCGCCGACGGACGGGACCCGGAGCGTGCCGGGGCCGCGGAGCGAACGCCCAGCGGCAGCCGGCCGACGAGCACCGGCTGGTCCATGCGCGCGCGGGCCCGCTCACCGATGTACGACGTGCCGTTGCGCTCGTCGAACCGCGCGGCCAGCGCGAGCGCCTCCCCGCGCGCGTGCACGGCGAGTTCCGCCGCCGTCCACCCGCGCCCCGCGGGCCCGGGAACCGGCTGCTTGCCGAGCCCGAGGGCGGTCAGCCTGTCCATGGCGAGCGCCACGACCGACATGAAGTCCAGTTGGCTGCGCGGATCACCGGAGTCCGTGAAATAGGCCGGGCGCTCCGCGAGCAGCTCCAGGGCGCGCGCCTCGTTGCCGGTCAGGGCACAGAACTCCACATGGTCCGCGTACGCGCCCCGCATGCTCTCCATGGCCCGCACCAGCCGGAAACCCCGGAGATGATGGGAGCGTGCCTCCTCGATCCGTCCCAGGCGCAGCAGCGGCAGCAGGGAGGACGCGAGGATGGTGTGCGGCTCATGGGCGCAGGTGTACTCGCCCTGAAGCACCGGCGCCCACAGCTCCAGCGCCTCCTCGTCCGCGCCGCGCACCGCGCGCCACCACCCCTGCCCGTGCAGCTCGCAGGCGTGGCAGTCGGCCATCGCGTCGCGGTCCGCCGCCAGCCAGGCGGTGTACGCCCGTTCGGCGCGCTCCAGGTCGCCCAGATGGGCGGCGACGCTGAACTCGGCGCCGCGCACGGCCCGTTCGGAGTGACCGGCGAGGCGGTAGCGCCGCTCCATCTCGCCGAGCCACTTCTCTATGGAGGCGAGCGGGACGTGCGGCTGGTCGAGCATGCCCGCCGACATCCACTTGAAGACCCAGTGCAGGGAGTGGATCTCGAACTCGTCGAAGTCCTCCGGGTGTTCGTCCCACATGCGCAGCAGGCGCGCGAAGGGCACGAACATCTTGCCCTTCTCGGAGCTGTAGTTGTAGACCTTCAGCTGGTGTCCGAGCGCCTCGATGACGGCGAGCGGGATGTTCAGCTGCTCGGCCTCCACGAGCAGTTGCTCCGCGCGCGCGTTGCGCCCGGGGCCCTCCGGCTGCTCGTAGTTGTCCGCCATGGCCCGGCGCAGCGTGTCGAAGTCCATGGCCGGGGTCATCGCCGGTCGTCCTTTCCGGGGTCGGTGTGGGTGGCCCACTCCAGGAGGCCGATGAAGGCGCGGTTGAGCAGCGCCGAGTCCGCGGGCCGCAGCGGGCGCTGGGCCATCAGCAGGGCCTGTCCGTACAGGGACTCCGTGGCGGTGCCTATCAGGTCCGGATCACCGAGCGAACTGATCCTGCGGATCAGCGGATTGAGGTGGTTGAGGACCAGACGCGCGCGCGGGGCGCTGCCGCGCAGCGAGCCGAGGATGCCCGCCCACAGGTCGTCGGCCTGCTCCTCGGCCTCCGCCCGGGCCTGTTCGTGGCGGGCCGACCGGTCGTCCAGATGCAGGGCGGGCACCGACAGGGGGTGGAAGGCGCGCAGCACCACATCGCAGTTCAGCGGGTCGAGCCGGGCCCGCGCGGCCGCGAGGAATCCGGCCAGCGCCAGCTCCTCGGCCGGGTCGACCGTGTCCAGGTGGGCCGTCACGGTGTCCGCGTCCAGCTCCGAGACGGCCGTACCCGGACGGACGGCGGGCAGCGCCTCGATCAGCTCGCTGTCGTACGTGTAGCCGCCGTTGACGACCCCGACACCCTGCGCGGAGGCGATCGCCGCGACCTGCCGGTACTCCTCCACGGTCCGGGTGAAGTGGACCACCGGGTGCCGCTGCGCGAACTCCTCCAGGGACAGCCGTCCGTCGGTCGTCTCGAAGGGCAGCCACGGCAGCATCGTGCGCAGCATCTCCGCGTCGTGCCGGGCCAGCGACTTCACGCCCAGGTGATGCACGGACAGGAAGGCGGCCAGCCGTTCCGGATCGCCGGCCGCGAGTCCGGTCAGCCAGGACCGGATGCGCTCGCCCAGCGCCTCCCGTACGGCGGCGAGGGTCTCGTCCTCGTACAGCGACTCCCGCGACGCGGTGGGCCGCAGACTGTCCGTGTCGAGGACGCAGCGCACGAAGAACGCCCAGTCGGGCAGCAGCTGTTCGGCCCGCTCGGTGAGCAGCATGCCCTTCAGGTGCACACGGTGGGTCGCGCGCTGTGCGGGACTGACCGCCGTCGGCAGCACGTAGGCCACGCCCCGGATGCCCGCCAGCGGCACGTCCAGGTCGATGGAGTCCAGCGGAGTGAACCCGAACAGCTCCCGGCAGTGCCGGGCCAGGGCGACCCGCCGGCCGGAGGGGCTCGGATAGGGCCGGTCCCAGGGCGCGGGCAGGTCCGCGATCGCCTCGTCGCCGACCCGTACGTCGTACGGCAGCAGCGCGCCGAAATCGCGCGCCAGCGAACGGACCCGCTCCTCGCTCAGCCACTCGCCGGCCCCGGCGCGCGCCACCAGATGCACGGTGGTGCCGGGTTCGGCGCGCGCCTCGTGCGGCAGGGTGCGCACCGTGTACGAGCCGTCGTCGGCCGCCGTCCACTCGACGGGCGCCGCATCGGGCATCCGGGCGCTGCGGCTGACCACCCGGATCCGCTCGGCGACGACGAAACACGCCAGCAACCCGATCCCGAACTGGCCGAGGAAGTCCGAACGCGCCGACTCCAGGCCGTCGTTCCGCTTGGAACTGCGGCCGATGGTCGCCAGCAGACTGTGCACGTCGGACTCGGTGAGCCCGACACCGGAGTCCTCCACCCGCAGGGTCCCGCCTTCGGCGTACAGCCGAACGGTGGCCGGGGCGTCCGGCTGCTCGGCGCGCCGCGCGGTGATCGCGTCGACGGCGTTCTGCAGCAGCTCGCGCAGATAGACCTTGGGGCTGGAGTAGAGGTGATGGGAGAGGAGGTCGACCAGACCGCGCAGGTCGACCTGGAACGTATGAGGTGACGGGGAGGCCTGGGACGGCTGTGAGGTCTGGGAGTCCATCGTCGCTGCGCCGGTCGGTGGGGGGACGGGCCACGGCGCGGGGTCGGGCGGTCCCGGGGGCGGTGACCGCGAAGAGGGCCGGAGCGCGTCATCCTAGGCCCGGAACGAGCCGTCTGACCAGCGGATTTCCAGGACGTATACGGCAATGTCAGTGCCGTGGTGTGCAATGGATCTCGTGCCCGTGCTCGAAGAACCACTGAAGAAGGCGCTCGGTCCCGCCACCGCGAAGGTGATGGCCGAGCACCTCGGCCTGCACACCGTCGGCGACCTGCTGCACCACTACCCCCGCAGATACGAGGAGCGCGGGCAGCTCACCCACCTCGCCGACCTGCCGCTGGACGAGCACGTGACCGTGGTCGCCCAGGTCGCCGACGCGCGCCTGCTCACCTTCGCCTCCTCCAAGGCGCCCCGCGGCAAGGGCCAGCGCCTCGAAGTCACCATCACGGACGGCAGCGGCCGCCTCCAGCTGGTCTTCTTCGGGCACGGCGTGCACAAGCCCCACAAGGACCTGCTGCCCGGCACCCGCGCGATGTTCTCCGGCAAGGCCTCCCTCTTCAACCGCCGTCTCCAGCTGGCCCACCCGGCCTACGAACTGCTGCGCGGCGAGGGCGACGAGGCCGCGGAGAGCGTCGACAGCTGGGCGGGCGCCCTCATCCCGATCTACCCGGCGACCGCCAAGCTGGAGTCCTGGAAGATCGCCAAGTCGGTGCAGACGGTGCTGCCGAGCGCGCAGGAGGCGGTCGATCCCCTCCCGGACCCGCTGCGCGACGGCCGCGGCCTGGTCACCCTCCCCGAGGCCCTCCTCAAGATCCACCGCCCGCACACCAAGGCGGACATCCACGACGCCCGCGCCCGCCTCAAGTGGGACGAGGCCTTCGTCCTCCAGGTCGCCCTGGCCCGCCGCCGCCACGCCGACGCCCAGCTCCCCGCCGTCGCCCGCGTCCCCGCGCCGGACGGCCTGCTGACCGCCTTCGACGCCAAGCTCCCCTTCACCCTCACCGAGGGCCAGCGGAAGGTCTCCAAGGAGATCTTCGACGACCTCGCCACCGAACACCCGATGCACCGGCTGCTCCAGGGGGAGGTCGGAAGCGGGAAGACAATGGTGGCCCTGCGCGCCATGCTCGCCGTGGTCGACGCCGGCGGGCAGGCCGCGATGCTCGCGCCCACCGAGGTGCTCGCCCAGCAGCACCACCGGTCGGTCACCGAGATGATGGGCGAGCTGGCCGAGGGCGGCATGCTCGGCGGGGCCGAGCACTCCACGAAGGTCGTGCTGCTCACCGGCTCCATGGGGGCGGCGGGCCGGCGGCAGGCGCTGCTCGACCTGGTCACCGGCGAGGCCGGGATCGTGATCGGCACGCACGCGCTGATCGAGGACAAGGTGCAGTTCCACGATCTGGGCCTGGTCGTGGTCGACGAACAGCACCGCTTCGGCGTCGAGCAGCGCGACGCCCTGCGCGGCAAGGGCAAACAGCCCCCGCACCTCCTGGTGATGACCGCCACCCCCATCCCGCGCACGGTCGCGATGACGGTCTTCGGCGACCTGGAGACCTCCGTGCTCGACCAGCTCCCCGCCGGACGGTCCCCGATCGCCAGCCATGTCGTCCCGGCCGCGGACAAACCGCACTTCCTCACGCGCGCCTGGGAGCGCGTGCGCGAAGAGGTGGAGAACGGCCATCAGGCGTACGTCGTCTGCCCCCGCATCGGTGACGAGGACGACGACCCGAAGAAGGGCGGCAGGAAGAAGTCCTCCGAGGACGAGGCCGAGAAGCGCCCGCCGCTGGCCGTCCTGGACGTCGCCGACCAGCTCACCAAGGGCCCCCTCCAGGGACTCAGGGTCGAAGTCCTGCACGGCAGGATGCACCCCGACGACAAGGACGCCGTGATGCGCCGCTTCGCCGCGGGCGAGACACACGTCCTGGTCGCCACGACCGTGATCGAGGTCGGGGTGAACGTACCGAACGCCACCGCCATGGTGATCATGGATGCCGACCGCTTCGGCGTCTCCCAGCTCCACCAGCTGCGCGGCCGGGTCGGCCGTGGCTCGGCGGCGGGGCTGTGCCTGCTGGTCTCCGAGATGCCGGAGGCGAGCCCGGCCCGTCAGCGGCTGAACGCGGTGGCCTCGACCCTGGACGGCTTCGAGCTCTCCCGCATCGACCTCGAACAGCGCCGCGAGGGCGACGTCCTCGGCCAGGCACAGTCCGGTGTCCGTTCCTCGCTGCGCATGCTCGCCGTCATCGAGGACGAGGAGATCATCGCGGAGGCCCGCGAGGAGGCCGCCGCGGTCGTCGCCGCGGACCCGGATCTCACGGGCCTGCCCGGCCTGCGCGTCGCCCTGGACGCCCTGCTGGACGAGGAACGGGAGCAGTACCTGGACAAGGGCTGAGCGGCGGCGAGGGGCCGGCGGCTGAGAGACTGGGAGGAACCGACCACCCCCAGCGCAAAGGACCCTCATGACCCGCGTGATCGCCGGCCGGGCCGGCGGACGCCGTCTGGCCGTCCCGCCGGGCACCGGCACCCGCCCCACCTCCGACCGCGCGCGCGAGGGCCTCTTCTCCACCTGGCAGTCCCTGCTCGGCGGCCCGCTGGAGGGCGAGCGCGTGCTCGACCTGTACGCCGGCTCGGGCGCCGTCGGCCTGGAGGCGCTCAGCCGCGGTGCCGGACACACCCTGCTCGTGGAGGCGGACGCCCGCGCGGCCAGGGTCATCCGCGACAACGTGAAGACGCTGGGCCTGCCCGGCGCCGAGGTCAGAGCGGGCAAAGCGGAGCAGATCGTCAAGGCGGCGGCGCCCGAGGCACCGTACGACCTGGTCTTCCTGGACCCCCCGTATGTCGTCGCGGACGGCGATCTTCGGGAGATTCTGCTCACACTCCGCACCGGGGGCTGGCTCGCGGAGGATGCGCTCGTCACCGTGGAGCGCAGCACCAGAGGCGGTGAATTCGGCTGGCCGGACGGTTTCGAGGCCGTCAGGGCCCGTCGCTACGGCGAGGGCACGTTTTGGTACGGTCGCGCCGCCTCTACGTGCGAAGACGCACGATGACCGGACCGGAGAGCGAGGGACCACTGTTGCGCCGCGCCGTCTGTCCGGGGTCATTCGACCCCATCACCAACGGACACCTCGACATCATCGCCCGCGCCTCCGCGCTCTACGACGTCGTGCACGTCGTGGTGATGATCAATCAGTCGAAGAAGGGCCTGTTCACGGTCGACGAGCGGATCGAGCTGATCCGCGAGGTCACGGCCGAGTTCGGCAACGTCCAGGTCGAGGCCTATCACGGCCTCCTCGTCGACTACTGCAAGCAGCGGGACATCCCGGCCATCGTCAAGGGCCTGCGCGCGGTCAGCGACTTCGACTACGAACTCCAGATGGCCCAGATGAACATCGGCCTCTCGGGTGTCGAGACGCTGTTCATCCCGACCAGCCCCACCTACAGCTTCCTCTCCTCGTCGCTGGTGAAGGAAGTCGCGAACTGGGGCGGTGACATCTCCCACCTGGTGCCGCCGGTGGTCCTGGAGGCGCTCAAGGGGCGGCTCGGCCAGGACTGAGCGACTGACAGTCCGTCACCCGGTGTCGGACGGTAAGGGTGTGGTCGTACAGTCGTCCCGTCCGTCTCCATCACAGCTGTAGAGAGTGGCGAGCACACGGTGGACGTGCAGAAGAAGCTCGATGAGATCGTCCAGACGGTCGGCAGTGCCCGTTCCATGCCCATGTCGGCATCGTGCGTGGTCAACCGCGCCGAGCTGCTCTCGTTGCTGGAGGAGGTGCGCCAGGCGCTGCCCGGCTCCCTCGCCCAGGCGCAGGAGCTGATCGGCGGACGCGAGGAGATGGTCGAGCGGGCCCGTCAGGAGGCCGAGCGGATCATCGAGACCGCGCACGCCGAGCGCGGCTCGCTCATCTCCGACACCGAGGTTGCCCGCCGCTCGCAGAACGAGGCGGACCGCATCCTGAACGAGTCCCGCAGGGAGGCCGAGGAGATCCGCGCGGAGGCCGACGACTACGTCGACTCCCAGCTCGCCAACTTCGAGGTCGTCCTCACCAAGACCCTCGGCTCCGTCGGCCGTGGCCGCGAGAAGCTCCTCGGCACCGGCCCGGGCCTCGACGAGCAGGGCTACGAGGACGAGGACGCCCCCGAACGCAGCTACGACCCGGAGACCTTGCGCCGTAACGCCGACGAGTACGTCGACGTCAAGCTCGGTGCCTTCGAGGCCGTCCTCGCCAAGACCCTGGAGGCCGTCGGCCGCGGCCGGGAGAAGCTCCAGGGCCGGATCGCCAGCGACGACCTCGGCGAACTCGGCTCCTTCGGGGACGACGGGACGCCGGGGGCGCACACCAGCGACGCCGACTACCTCGCCGGCCTCGCGGAGCTCTCCGACGGTCCCGAACAGGGCGCCCGGACCTCGGAGCCGGCCGCCCGGACCCCGGAGCCAGCCGCCCAGCCGTCCTACGGGCAGCAGGACGCGTACGGCTACCAGCAGCAGGCCGACCCGTACGGCTACCAGCAGCAGCAGTACGCCCAGCAGCAGGACGCCTACGGCTACCAGCAGGCAGACCCGTACGCCGCCTATCAGCAGCAGGGCTACGACCAGCAGGGGTACGACCAGAACCAGCAGGCCTACGCCCAGCAGCAGGCCCACGCCATGGACCAGCAGAACCACGCCCTCGACGAGGCCAGCCTCTTCGACACCAGCATGATCAGCGCGGACCAGCTCAGGGCGTACGAGCAGGGGCGCGGCGGCCACTGACCGCCCGGTCAGGAGGGGCGCGCGCCGCCGGCCGGGGGGCGAGCGCGCACCGGATTGGGCCGAGAGCGAAAGGTCCAGTATCCTGGCTCTTCGGTCGCGTGTACGTCCGCGATCAACGCTGCCCGCGGGACACCGGGGGTGGCATCCCCTGAGATCGAGAACCGAAAGCAGTCATGGCTCTGAACGCCCGCCTCGACCACCGCAATCCTCTCGTGTTCGACACACACGAGCTGGGGCGGCGTCCTGGCGCGCTCCAGCGCCTGACCCGCACGATCGACGCTCCCAGGGATCTCGGGATCCAGGGTGTCATCGGAGTGCCGGAAGGCGCCCCGATGGAGCTCGAACTTCGTCTCGAGTCGGTCATGGAAGGGGTGCTTGTCACAGGCACCGCCCGTGCATCGGCCGAGGGGGAGTGCGTAAGGTGTCTTGAGCCGCTTGAGCAGGTGCTCGAAGCGGATTTCCAGGAGATGTTCTCGTACCCTGACGCCGACGACCGGGGCCGCCCCAAGGCGGAGCCGGCCGACGACGCCGAGGAAGACGAGGACACGCTCCCTCTCGAGGACGGATTGTTCGACCTCGAACCCGTGCTGCGTGATGCGGTGGTGCTCGCACTGCCGATGCAGCCGGTGTGCCAGGACGACTGCCCGGGTCTGTGCTCCGAATGCGGAGCCCGGCTCGCGGACGACCCGGAGCACCACCATGACGCCGTCGACATCCGTTGGGCGGCACTGCAGGGACTCGCCGGTTCACTCGAAGATGGCGAGAAGGACGAGATGAGCGGCGGCGCGCTTCCATCAGCGCACGCCGACGAGAAGCAGGAGAAGTAGCCGTGGCTGTTCCGAAGCGGAAGATGTCGCGCAGCAACACGCGCCACCGCCGGTCGCAGTGGAAGGCTGCGGTCCCCACCCTGGTTGCGTGCGAGCGTTGCCACGAGCCCAAGCTGCAGCACATCGCGTGCCCGGCCTGTGGCACCTACAACAAGCGCCAGGTCCTCGAGGTCTGAGCGGCTGGTGAGAGGTCTGATGTCTGACGCCAAGGCGGATTCAACCGCCAAGAAAAAGGCGGACAACACAGCCTCGTCCCACACGCTTCTGGAAGGGCGGCTCGGCTACAAGCTCGAGTCCGCCCTTCTGGTGCGTGCGCTGACCCACCGTTCCTACGCGTACGAGAACGGCGGTCTGCCGACCAACGAGCGTCTGGAGTTCCTCGGGGACTCCGTACTGGGCCTCGTGGTCACGGACACGCTGTACCGCATCCACCCCGACCTGCCCGAGGGCCAACTGGCCAAACTGCGGGCCGCGGTGGTCAATTCTCGTGCACTTGCGGAGGTGGGCCGCGGCCTCGAACTCGGCTCCTTCATCCGGCTCGGCCGGGGCGAGGAAGGCACGGGAGGCCGGGACAAGGCGTCCATCCTCGCCGACACCCTCGAAGCGGTGATCGGCGCTGTCTATCTCGACCAGGGGCTGGAGGCTGCGGGCGAACTCGTCCACCGGCTCTTCGACCCGCTGATCGAGAAGTCCTCGAATCTCGGTGCCGGCCTGGACTGGAAGACCAGCCTCCAGGAACTCACCGCGACCGAGGGGCTCGGGGTTCCCGAGTACCTGGTCACGGAGACCGGCCCGGATCACGAGAAGGTCTTCACTGCTGCCGCCCGCGTCGGAGGCGTCTCGTACGGCACCGGCACCGGCCGCAGCAAGAAGGAGGCGGAGCAGCAGGCCGCGGAATCCGCGTGGCGTGCCATCCACTCCGCCGCGGACGAACGCGCGAAGTCGGCCCAGGCCGCCGAACAGGCGGCTCGTGCCGCCCAGCAGGCGGCTCAGGACATCGAGGAGACCGCCGACACCTCCTCGACGCCCACCACCGACACGGCCACGGCCTGAATCCTTCACCCCCCGCACGGACCGCGGTGTTCGCGGCCCGTGCGGGGGACCCGCACCAACGGACCCCGCCCCGGCGCACTCGCGCCGCGGCGGGGTCCGCGCGTTCCGCGTCGCGCGTCGCCGTGCCGCGCGTCCCGAGTTGCCGCGCCCAGCGCCCAGCGTTCCGCCTCCACCTCGCCTCCCCCTTCCGGGACGGACCCCTCCCGGGACGAACCGCCCGCCGACGGCCGCCGCCGGGTGCGATGTACCCTTCCGGCATCACCGGCCCAGTCCGCCCCTCAGGAGGAGTCCCGTGCCCGAGCTGCCCGAAGTCGAAGTCGTGCGGCGGGGGTTGGAGCGCTGGATCACCGGGCGGGTCGTGCGATCCGTGGACGTCCGGCATCCGCGGGCGGTGCGGCGGCATCTGGCGGGCCCCGACGGCTTCGCGAAGGCGCTCGCCGGGCACCGGGTGGGCGAGGCGATGCGCCGCGGCAAGTACCTGTGGCTGCCGCTCGACGACTCGCCGTACTCCGTGCTCGCGCACCTCGGCATGAGCGGTCAGCTCCTCGTGCAGCCGGAGGACGCCGCCGAGGAGAAGCATCTGCGCATCCGCGTCCGCTTCGATGACGACCGCGGCACCGAGCTGCGCTTCGTCGACCAGCGCACCTTCGGCGGGCTGTCCCTGCACGAGAACACCCCGGACGGCCTCCCCGACGTCATCGCGCACATCGCCCGCGACCCGCTCGACCCCCTCTTCGACGACGCCGCGTTCCACACCGCGCTGCGGGCCCGCCGTACGACCCTCAAGCGCGCCCTGCTCGACCAGTCGCTGATCAGCGGTGTCGGGAACATCTACGCGGACGAGGCGCTGTGGCGCTCCAAGCTGCACTACGAACGCCCGGCCGGAACCATGACCCGGCCGCGCACCGCCGAACTCCTCGGCCACGTCCGCGACGTCATGAACGACGCCCTCGCCGCCGGAGGGACGAGCTTCGACAGCCTGTACGTCAACGTGAACGGCGAGTCGGGCTACTTCGACCGCTCGCTCGACGCGTACGGGCGTGAGGGCGAACCCTGCCGCCGCTGCGGGACCCCGATGCGCCGACGGGCCTGGATGAACCGCTCCAGCTACTTCTGCCCGCGCTGCCAGCGCGCGCCGCGCCCGGCCGCCTGACGGTCCGGGCCGCCCGGCCTGCCGGTCCGAGACGCAGCCTCGGGTCCACACGCCCCTACGCCCTACGCCTCTTTCTGGGCCTCTTTCTGGGCCTCTTTCTGGGCCGCGCGGGTCTCGTCGTAGCGCCCACGGGCCTGCAGGACGTCGTCCATGCGCCCTTCGACGAAGCCGATGAGGGCCAGCAGTCGCTCGGCGACCTCGCGGCCCAGCGGTGTGAGGGTGTAGTCGACGCGCGGCGGGTTCGTGGGCCACGCGTCACGGTGCACCAGACCGTCGCGCTCCAACGCGTGCAGGGTCTGCGAGAGCATCTTCTCGCTGACGCCGTCGACCCGGCGGCGCAGCTCGTTGAACCGGAACGTGCCCTCGTACAGCGCCCCCAGTGTGAGGGAGCCCCAGCGGCCGGTGACGTGCTCCAGCGTGCCCCGGGACGGACAGCCGCGGGCGAACACGTCGTACGCGAGGTCCTTGCCGCCGGCGCACACGGCACCCTCGCCACTTCCGGCGCGCTCCGTGATCCGCGCGGACAATTCCATAGCACCACCATACTCAGCCACAGCGCCACCCGGCAGGTTGCACTAACTCCTGGTCAGTGTCTCGAAGTCCGCACGTCGATTGCCAGGGGTCTTCTGCTGCGCGACCATCGCCGGATGACGGGTGAGGGCCGGAAGCTGACGCGGGTTGTGCAGACGTGTTCTGCCTACCCATCGCAGTGGGATGCCTGGACTGCAGACGGCCAGTACCTGTATCTCCGATACCGGCATGGTGTGGGCTGCGTCGAGTGGCATCCGGGCCCTGAGGATGATGCCGATACGCCGGACTCTTGGAACGAGGGCCTCTCGGGGCTCCTGATCGAATGGGACGACGGCACCGAGAGCGGCGTCATCGGCCTTGAGGACTTCCTCGTGGCGGCGGGTCTGGTGCTGGCGCCGGGTGCCTCGGTGAGCTGAGGTCGTGGCACGGAGTCAGGAACCGGTCACCCGCCCTGTCGTACAGAGGCTTTGCGGTGCCGCCTCATCCATATCAGGTCAATCGCAAGGGGTGGCCGCCGTAGCGTTGCCGCTCTTGAACCTTGGTCGGCCATCCGTTGCAGTCAACCGTCAACCGCCGGTGTTCGTGCTTGTTGGTGTCAGGTACTGATGTCAAACATGTCAGACGTCTGGCCTTACCCGGCAAGTGAACCTCGCCGGCTTTACGCGCTCTCATCACTGTTCACAGGGGTGGCGTCCCCCGCGTTGTTCGAAGTGCTTCCCCCGGTACTGGCCCGAGTCACACGCCACGCCACTAGGGCTGTAATCAAGCTCGCTACTGCGGTGACCAAACCAGTAATGGCGCTGATGATGCCGATGGCGGCGGTCACGGCCGCGCGGCCCGCCGACCAGCGCGAGCACGACGTCCTGGACGAGGACGTCGCCTTCGCCGGCGCAAGCACACTGCCGCCACCCCGACGTCCTCGCCGCCCAGCGCCGAGAACGCGCCCGCGTATCCGCAGCGAGAAGGGCATCCGCTGGGGCCGCCCCCGCACCCGAGCAGCCTGATCACCCCAACCCGGCGCACCCTCACGGACAACGCACGAGCTGGAAGGGGTTGCCCTCTTCCCTCGCGGTACGGTGCTGCCATGTCTCGATCAGCCGAAACCGGATCAGTCTTGTCTCCCGTCACCGCGGACGACGTCGACCTTGCCGTGCGGCTCGCCGTGGGCATCCTTCGGGACGCACCCCCGGAGGGGTGGGGCGGCAAGGCCGGTTCACTGGAGTGGGACTGCTGGGAGACCGTCGAGCACCTCGCCGACGACCTGTTCTACTACGCCGTGCAGCTGGGGCCGCAGAGCCCGCCGCTGGACACCCATGTGCCTTTCGTGTTGAGCCGGAAGAGGCCGGACGGACCCGCGAACTTCCTCTTCGCGGACCGTGATGCGGGTCCGGCCGGCCTGGTGCAGGTGCTGGAAGCGAGCGGCGCGCTGCTGGTCGCCATGGTGCGTACCGCGCCGCCCCGGGTCCGCGCCCACCACGCCGCCGGGGTGTCGGACCCCGAAGGCTTCGCGGCGATGGGGGTGGTAGAGACGCTGGTACACATGCACGATGTGGCGGAAGGCTTCGGGCTTGCCTGGACCCCGCCCTCCGCTCTCTGCTCGCGGGTGCTCGCCCGACTGTTTCCAGAGGCTCCGGGCGGCGCGGATCCCTGGCTCACCCTGTTGTGGGCCACCGGCCGCGCCGAACTGCCGGGGCACCCTCGTCTCACCACGTGGCGCTGGGCCAGCACACCGCGGTCATAGGAGCGGATCGGCTTCAGCCGCGGCCAGGCTGATGATCGTGGAGTCTACGACAGGGGCGCGCTTCGGACCGGAAGGGAAGGTTCGCGTGCTGCGGGGTTCCGCGCTGGGTAAGCCCTGGGAGACCGCGGTGTTTGTTCACGAATGAGCCTGCGATCTCTGACGACGGGAGTTGCACGTTGGACACGTCAACGCTGATCAACATTGGTGCAGTGGTGGTGTCGCTCTCGGCTCTCGTCATCTCTTCGTGGCTGGCGAGAAACCAGTTCAGAGCACAGAGGCACGGCAACCACCTCGCTCCGGTTCTTGAGCTCCTGCGCGAGTTCCGGTCACTCGATTTCCAGCGCAACTACGCGTTCATTCGTGACGAGTTGCCGCATCTGCCGAGCGACCACGGGATCTCAGGTCTTGATGCAGACGTGCAGCGAAGGGTCTACGACATCGGATACTTCTTCCAGCTCTGGGCCGTCCTGGCCTACCTCGGCATCATGGACGAGCGGTTCGTCAACGCCTTGCTGCGCCGCCGCTACCTTGAGATCTGGACTGCTCTGAAGCCGTTTGTCTACAAGGAGCGTGAACTCCTGGGAGTGCCCGACAGCGCCGTCCTGAGCGTCCTGGAGGACTTCGCGAACCGGCTTGAGGCGGCCTCTGTGGAGAGGCCGCAACTGCTGGCTGGCCGACTTCAGCGTTAGAGCCGCCATCTCCGCTTTCGGGCGCACGCGCGTTACAGCGGCCAACACAATGAGCCCCGCGGGCTGACCTACAGAGATCCCGGCTCGCCGTCGGCGACGAACCGCGTCAGGGATTCCTCCAGCAGTTCCAGAAATTTCCGCAGGCCGTCGGCTACCGGCGGCTACCGTGTCGAGCTCCGGTTCGTCCAGTGATGCCGTCCGCGTCCGATGAACCGACCCATCAGGGCCCGCGATGCAGGAGAAGCCACCGCCGTTCGAGCCGATGGCCACCTTCTGATCCGCGCCGACATCGCCGGCGCCGTGCTCCTGGAGTCGCAGAAGGACGTCACTTGCGTCGCGGCCGGCCGGACTCCACCCGTCACAGCATCGCTGATCTTCACGGGGCTCATGGGGTTATCGCTGGACCGGAACCGCTTCGACGACCGTGAACGGCGGCCGGCGCTTCGGGCCGCGGGCGTGGAGACCGGGCGGGACAACGGCATGCACGCGCTGCGGCAGACCCGTCCGCCTGGACGGGACAGCATTGACGGCTGGCGCTTGCGCGATCATGAGCACATGGAATCGTGGACGATCAAATACTTCTCCCAGGCCAACCCGGAGGGAACCGGGCAGGATGACGTGCCTGCGCTGCTCCGTAGAGTCGCAGACTCCATCGAAGACCTTGGCTTGGTCGAGGTTCAGGATTTCGTCATGCATACGGAGATCACCGCGGACGGCTACCGGCCAAGTCTTACGGTCTACTACCACGACGCCGAAGACTGATCCGGGCTGTACACGGACGCTTTGCACTTGGTCCGCTTCCTTATCAGGTCGGTCGTGGGTCACCATCGCCAAAGGTCGGGCCTTGCTCTTCCTCGGCCGGCGCACCGCTGACGTTCGCTGTTGTCCGGTGCGGTTCGGGCTTGTTGGTGTCAGCCAGTGATGTCAGGAGTCGGGTTGCCCGTAGCTTGGGTCCGCCGAGGAACTGAAGCACGCCGCCGAGCACGATGAGAATCATGGCTACGCCCGCGAGGTCCGAGCCCACCGCATAGGACCATCCGACCAGTCTCGGCAGTCCGTCCAGGACAAATGCGGAACCCATCAGGATGAGGCCCCAACCAGCCTTCCGGGGATCGCTGCGATCCGCTCCCAGTCGACTGTTCAAAGTCAACGTCCCCACGAACGCCGTCAAGCATCCGCAGGCCAACATGATCAACGAACTCATGGCACCCCTCCGCCGGGAGAGTACCTCGCCGGTGTCGGAGTCTCTGTGGGGCCCGTGAACGGTCTTGAAAACCGTCGTGGCGCGAGTCACCGTGGGTTCAAATCCCACACCCACCGCAGGTGAACGGCCCCTGACCAGGTAAATCGGTCAGGGGCCATGCTCGTGGGCATTGTCCGCCGGTGACCGTGACTCCCTGCTGCTTCCCGACCGAACGGGCACAGGAGGGGCACGGGCACAGTCCCAGGTGTACGGAGCCAAACAGGTTACGACTGCCTGATCCGTCCCGCAGTCCCGTGTCCGTCCGCGCGCAACAGTCGTTCCCTGGGCATGACCAAGATCTTCAGCCGAACCCTCGGAGTCGCGGCCGTCGTCGGCGCCTTCGCCCTTGCCGCTGCCGCCCCCGCGTCGGCCGACCCCAACCCCGACCCCGGGGACGACATCAGAGTCAGCCAGACTGCCAGCGGCAACGAAGGTGCCAACAGCGGAAACGACGGGTTGCTCAGCAACCACAACAGCGGCAACGGCAACTCTGCCGCCAACAACATCGTCGACCCATCGAACGTTGCCCTCATCAACACGGTGAAGCAGCTCGGAGGCTTCCTGGTGCCCTGAGCTAGGCCCAATGCCGTTGCGTTACGGGCTTGCGGGTTGGGGTCTGGTGATGAGGACGGCTTGAGGTCCGGTTCGGGTCGGCTGTGGCCAGGCACGGTGTTCAGGTCGTTTGAGGTGGTAGTTGGACATCTTGCGTTTCACGACGCGGGGCTGGCTGCGCAGGCGTCTGACGGGCAGGAGCCGTTCCAGGAGGTCCTGCTCCAGCATCACCAGTGCCCTGACCAGGAGGTCAGGGGGAAAAACTGCCCGGCGTGACGGTCACGCTGCGCCGGGCGGAGCGCAGGGTTTCGGTGAAGGAGACCCGGTCGGGGTCCAGGCCGCGGGTGGCGGCCGTTCTCAGCATGAGTTCCCGCAGAGCGTGGTGGACCAGCAGGTGTGCCCAGATCTGCTGGCGTACACCGTCGGGTGTTTTGCTGCTGAGGACGACGCGTGGACCGCGCTGATGGGTTTTGATCTCGGCGAACACGGACTCGATCTCCCAGCGTTCGCGGTAGAGCGCGGCCAGCTGCCGGGCCGGATACCGTCGGGCGTCCAGCAGGGTGGTGACCAGGCGATAGCCGTCGCTCTCGCCCTGACCGGACCGGTCCTTGAGCCGGTAGGCCAGGACCCGGACCACGACCGGCTCCCGGCGGGCCGGACCGCTGCTTGCTCTGATGTGTGAGAGCCAGGACCCGTCGCGGAACTGCTTGATCACGGGCAGGACGCGGTTGGCGGGCACCCGCCACAGCAGGTCGGCGCCGGTGACAGTGAACGCCTGCCACAACAGGACGCCGAGGAACTCGCGATCGGCCAGGACGAGCTGGCCCGGGCCGGTCGAACGCGGCAAGCGGCTCACCAGGGTGACTTCACCGGTGCGGCAGCCGGCCAGTTCCGCGTCCAGCACCGCATGACTGCCCACCTCCACCAGAGCAGCCATCCGCACCTGCGGAAATGCGCTCCGGCCCGACCCGCGGCCACTGCCCGGGCGATCGAAGGCAGCCTCGTTGGCTTCGCTGTCCGCGACGTCCCAGCAGGTGCCGTCGACGGCCAGCAGCCGCAGGCCCCGCCAGAACGCGCCGGGCGTCGCCTCGGTCGCCATCGGCTTCGCGGTCGTGGCGAACAGCACCCGCAAGGGTTCGGAGCCCAGCCGCTGCCGGGCCCTGAACAGGGAGGACTTCGCCGGAACACGCCAGTTGCCCAGCAGCCCCAACCCCCGCAAACCCTCAACGAGGTGGCGCATCACTTCCAGATACGGGGCAGGCGAGAAGAGGGCCAACGCCAGCACGAAATACACCACCAACCGCGCGGGAAGCAGCCGCTGACGTTGCTCGGCACGACCGCATGCCGCCACCACCCGATCCACCAACCCTGGCGGATACACCCAGGTCAACAGGCCAAGACCCGATAACTCAGACACGCTCGCAGCCACCCGAACCACCCCCGGCACCCACTGCCAAGCAGCCTACGCCCACGGCAAAGACAACGGCATTGGAGCTAGGCCGTGTTTTGAAAGTGGCTCGATCCCTCGTCTCGCTTCGTAATGATCTAGGTATGGGGCGAGGGGATCTTTCTGACGAGCAGTGGTCGATGCTGGAGCCGTGGTTGCCGATTGTGATGTTGGGGCGACTGCCGTTGGGCCGACGGAGGCTAATCGACGGGATCCGGTGGCGGGTGCGAACCGGTGTTCCGTGGCGGGATCTGCCGTCGGAGTACGGTCCGTGGCAGACGGTCTACGGCCTCTTTCGCCGCTGGCAGCGTGACGGCACCTGGTTCGTCCTGCTGAGCGCGCTGCAAGCCCGGGCGGATGCGGCCGGGCTGATCACGTGGGAGGTCAACGTCGACTCCACGATCTGCCGGGCCCATCAACACGCTGCAGGCGCCCGCCGTGACGGTTAGGTCCAGAAGGAACCGCCGGGCGGCGCACGCCCTGAGCCTGACGATCACGGCCTGGGCAGGTCCCGCGGCGGCTTCACCACCAAGATTCACCTGGCCTGCGAGCAAGGCCAGCGGCCTCTGGCCCTACTGGTCACAGCAGGTCAGCGCGGCGACAGTCCCCAGTTCGCCGCCGTCCTGGACAGGATCCGAGTGCCCCGTATCGGGGTAGGCCGTCCCTGTGTCCGCCCTCGGCGAGTGCGGGGCGACAAGGCGTATTCGTCCCGAGCCAACCGGGCCTACCTGAGAAAGCGCGGGATCCAGTGCACGGTTCCTGAACCCGCCGACCAGGCGGGCCACCGCAAGCGCCGCGGGAAGGCGGGCGGGCGGCCTCCCGCCTTCGATCGTGAGGACTACAAGGCTCGGCACGCGGTCGAGTGCGGAATCAACCGCCTGAAGCGGAACCGGGCGGTGGCCTGCCGCTTCGACAAACTTGCGGTCCGTTTCGAGGCCACCGTCCTCGTTGCCGCAATCAACGAATGGCTGTGACCAGCCGATAGCCGCTGACCGATACAGCCACATCGGGTGCTCACCTCTGTGATGCCTCGTAGGCCTCGCGGATGGATGCAGGGACACGTCCACGATCATTTACGAGATAGCCGTTGGTCCGTGCCCAGAGGCGTATCGGCTCGTCTTCCAGACAGGGATCGAGCTTACGAGGTCTAGCAGACTTGCCGGGGCCGCTCCAGTCTCCCGAGGACACCCCTTCCAGCCGGTCCGCCGCCTCTTGGAAGAAAGCGAACAACGAGGCGTACACACCCTCCTCAGGATTGCCTGCGTCAGCCCACGTTCCGATGGTGCCGTTGAGCGTGTCCAGAAACGTCCCGTATAGGCCGTCGCGCTCCGCGGCAATTGGCACCCACTCACGACGCCAGAACGGATAGTCGGGGTCTGTGGACGGCTGCATCTCCTCCAAGCCCATCCGGCTGAGGTAGACCCGCTGAATGTCCGTCAGGCCGAGGAGGAGATGACCGCCAGGGATGGCCATCTCGCACCCCAGCGCCACCAGACACGATTGGCCATCGGGTTGCCTGCCGGCATCGATGTCGTTCGCCAGCAGCCACTGCCACATCTCCCCTGGCAGCTTCAGACCCATGCGCAGTTCGGCTTCCCTTATGGCCGCTTGGCTCCCCGGCCCACCGAGCGCAGCAAGAGTTTCAGGGTCGTTGCGTTCAAGCCACGCGGTGACCCGGCCCCAGGCCTCTCGTACGTCTCCTGCCTCGCGCATCGGAGTTTCGTTCACGTGTGATCTCCACCCAGGCAGGATGCGCACATCCGTGGAACACGCCCACCCATATCGCTGGCACACAGGGAGCGTTGCCCGGTCTCCCGGACTTTGAAGTTGTCCTCTTGGTGAGGCGACGACCGCTGATGATTCATTGGAGAACCGTATGCGGGGCCACTGACAGTGACTGACGCGGAACGCGTTTCTCCAGACCATCTACGGCGCACACCTGGCACCCGGAGCACGCCGCCAACTTCTAAAACGCTCCCTAGGCCACCGGTCTTCTCCCTCTCCGCCGGGTGGGTCGTCCATCTGTACCGGTGGAGTCGCGATTCATGGCGGGCACTCGCCCCGGGGAAAGGTCCTCGGCCTGAGCCTTCGGGAATGAGGTCGGCGGAACGGCTTTGGGCGGGAGCTGCCATGGAGCGAGTGATCATGGCCCCTTAAGCTTCCGGCGAGTCGGGCAGTCTGTGGACCTGCCCGTTAAAGCACGACGTTGGGGCCATGATCTTCGAGGCTCGCCCCATGGTGGCTGCCTAAAGCCGTTGAGCCGACCGCCCCGGCCACGACGTGTTCTGACCTCGTGCCGCCGGCCAACCCTCTCCAGGGCGCGCGTCGGCGCAGCCCGCGCGGAGCGGAGCCGGGAGCGCGCCCGGCGGAGCGGAGCGCAGCCGGGGCTTGATGAGGTAGAGAAATTCGTGACCCTGGTCTGCTCCGAGGGTGTGTTCCGTCTCAACTCACGTTTGAGGTTGGGCACCTGCCGAGGAACGGGAGTGGTGCACGTCGTACGGCAGGTCAAGTTGCTGCGGCTGCATCGCCCGGTGTTCGCCCCGCCGAAGGGCGGCAAGGAACGTGACGTGCCTCTGCCGGAGTCTGTTGGCTTCGCGCTGGCCAAGCACCTCAAGCGGTACCCGGCAGTCAGGATCACGCTGCCGTGGAAGACCTTGGACGGTCCGCCCGTCACGGCATCGCTGATCTTCACGGGGTCCATGGGGCTATCGCTGGACCGGAATCGCTTCGGCGACCGTGAATGGCGGCCGGCGCTTCGGGCCGCGGGCGTGGAGACCGGGCGGGACAACGGCATGCACGCGCTGCGGCGCTTCTACGCCTCGGTGCTGATGGACGCGGGGGAGAGCGTCAAGGCTGTCAGTGAGTACCTGGGGCACCATGACCCCGGCTTCATGCTGCGGACGTGTACGCACCTGATGCCGTCGAGCGGGAAACGGACTCGGGCCGCCGTGGATGGCGTCTTCACGGATGAAGATTCCATTCACGACGGCCCGGACACGGCCCAGGAGGGCGCTTAGCTCTCTGACCTGCGGTTAGTTCAGTAGCCGAAGTCCTGCGTCCACCAAGGGCCGCCCTCGGCGAAGTGGACTCCGACGCCGAGGGTCTTGAAGTCGCAGTTCAGGATGTTGGCCTTGTGGCCGGGGCTGTTCATCCAGGCTTCCATGACGGCTGCCGCGTCGGCCTGGCCGCGGGCTATGTTCTCGCCGCCGAGGCTGGCTATCCCGGCCGTCGCCGCACGGTCCCACGGGCTGAGCCCGCTCGGGTCGGTGTGGTCGAAGAAGTCGCGCGCCGCCATGTCCTCGCTGAAGACCTGGGCCAGGTCCGTCAGGGCACTGTTCGCGGCGACCGGGCTGCAACCGACCTTGGCGCGCTCGTCGTTGACGAGCTTGAGCACCTCGGCCTCGGCGGCGGTCTGAGCGGACACGTCCACCGGGGTCTTGGCGACCGGGGCCTTCGTCTCCTTCTTGGAGGGCTTCGAAGCTTCGGGAGCCTTGGGCTCCTTCGTCTTCTCCTCCTTGGAGGCTCCGTTGCCCTTCTCCTTCGACGGCTCCGTCGTGGTCGGGGCGGCCGACGGCGACGCGACGTCCGAGGGGGCGACGGTCGAGGGGGTCGTCGCGCGACCGGAGCCGCGGCTGGTCGACGTGCCCTCACGGGACTCCGCGCTGCCCGAGGTGCCGCCCTGCTGGGTCTCCACGCTGGAGGGCGAGCCCGCGGCCTGGACGCTGTCGGAGTTGTTGCTGCCACCACCGAGCGCGTAGTTGTCGCTGCCGGGCACGACACCGGCCGCGACGGCCACGGTGCCGAGGGCCACGGCCGCAGAGACGCCGAGCAGTCCCGTCTTGACCGGGCTCGGACCCTTCCGCTTGCGGTGCGAGCGGGCAGCGGCGGCGGACGGGAGATCGGCGACGGCCGCGTAGCCGTACAGGTTCTCCGGGCCGTAGCTTTCCGTGTGGGTCCCGCTCGTATCTGTGACTCCGGTGGCGCGCCCTGTGGCGGCGCGGCCGGCGTCGGAGCGTCGGTGGCGTCCCATCTCTTGGGCCTTCCTCGATCTTGAGTCAGCGATCCCCATCTGAACCTCACCCGAAAGAGTGAGTTTCTAATGAGACTCATTGGGTCGGGACGGTACCCCATGGCACGAGGGGAGGATGTGCTCCACGAGACATTGTCCGGTTAGCGTGCAGCCATGAACGAGGTTTCACGGCTGGTCGTCTGGGTCCGCGGACGGGTCCAAGGTGTGGGTTTCCGCTGGTTTACCCGGGCCAGGGCGCTGGAGATCGGGGGGCTGAGTGGTTTTGCTCTCAATCTCGACGACGGACGCGTCCAGGTGGTCGCGGAGGGTCCCCGAGCCGACTGCCAGAGTCTGCTCGACTGGCTCCAGGGAGACGACACGCCCGGCCGGGTGGACGGTGTGACTGAGATCTGGGACACGCCCCGAGGGATCTACGACAGCTTCGCCATCCGCTGACGGTGATGCCCGTGAAGGCCCCCGAAAGGTGGCGTGGCGTATGCCGGTGGCACCCGTCAGTAGTGGAAAGGGCCTGGTGGTTGCCAAGAATGGCTCGAAGTGGCAGGCTCCCGAGATAACGATGATCCCGACGCCCTGAGGGCCCCGCCGGAGTCGCAGCGCCGCCGCTTCACAAGCCGCGCGACAGTCGGTTGCCCGCCGATACAGGGCGTGATCGTGTTGACCGTCAAACTTTTTGGTGAGACGCTGAAAGCCCCGCGCACCTTAGCTGTTTGGCATGTGGAACGGCAGCAGGACATCAGCAGTGTCAAGCATCGCGGGTGCGATTCCCTCACGACCCACACCGCTTCGGTCGGTCACTCAGTGTGGAGGACCATCCATCATGGCAAAGGCGCTTCTCGGTTACGTCGGCGGTTCCGACCCGCGACTCATCGCCGAGATGCGACGGCTCCAGCAGCGCGTCCAGGACCTCGAATCCGAGCTTGTACGGATCCAGGCCGAGAACGACGCGCTCGCGGCTGCCGCTTCTCACGACTCGCTTCTCGAGAGCATCGACGTACCCCAGGCGGAGCCTGCGCTCACCTGACCACTGCACCGCACCATGACAGCAGTGGTTGGGCAGCCCGAATCAACCGCTAAGTTGTCGGATTTGCAAGGGACGCCGTCCGGCGTCCCTTCTTTCTTTCCCCCGGGCACGTCTCCCCCTCTTTAACGTCTGGTGTGCCCTGCGCGTTCATGGGCGAAACCGCGCGTTCATGGAGTGAGACCGGCCCGAAAGGTAGAGTCCAGCGGCGTGCACCTCAAGGCCCTGACCCTGCGAGGGTTCAAGTCGTTCGCCTCCGCGACCACGCTGCGGTTCGAGCCGGGCATCACCTGTGTCGTGGGCCCCAACGGCTCGGGCAAGTCCAACGTCGTGGACGCGCTCAGCTGGGTCATGGGCGAGCAGGGGGCCAAGTCGCTGCGCGGCGGCAAGATGGAGGACGTCATCTTCGCCGGCACCACGGGGCGTCCGCCGCTCGGCCGTGCCGAGGTCTCCCTCACCATCGACAACTCCGACGGGGCGCTGCCCATCGAGTACGCCGAGGTCACCATCACGCGGATCATGTTCCGCAACGGCGGCAGCGAGTACCAGATCAACGGCGACACCTGCCGACTGCTCGACATCCAGGAGCTGTTGTCCGACTCCGGCATCGGCCGTGAGATGCACGTCATCGTCGGGCAGGGCCAGCTCGACTCCGTCCTGCACGCCGACCCGATGGGCCGCCGCGCCTTCATCGAGGAGGCGGCGGGCGTCCTCAAGCACCGCAAGCGCAAGGAGAAGGCGCTGCGGAAGCTGGACGCGATGAAGGCGAACCTCGCCCGCGTCCAGGACCTGACCGACGAACTGCGGCGCCAGCTCAAGCCGCTCGGCCGGCAGGCCGCCGTGGCCCGCCGCGCCGCCGTCATCCAGGCCGACCTGCGCGACGCCCGGCTGCGGCTCCTCGCCGACGACCTCGTACGTCTGCGCGGGGCGCTCCAGTCCGAGATCGCCGACGAGGCCGCGCTCAAGGAGCGCAAGGAATCCACCGAGGCCGAGCTGAAGAAGGCACTCCAGCGGGAGGCGCTGCTGGAGGACGAGGTGCGGCAGCTGACACCGCGTCTTCAGCGCGCCCAGCAGACCTGGTACGACCTCTCCCAGCTCGCGGAGCGGGTGCGTGGCACGGTCTCACTCGCGGACGCGCGGGTGAAGAGCGCCACCTCGGTGCCCGCGGAGGAACGGCGCGGACGCGACCCCGAGGACATGGAGCGCGAGGCCGCCCGCGTCCGCGAGCAGGAGGCCGAACTCGAAGCGGCCCTGGAGGCGGCCGAGCGGGCCCTGGAAGACACCGTCGCGCACCGCGCCGAACTGGAGCGCGAACTCACCGTCGAGGAGCGCCGGCTCAAGGACGTGGCCCGCGCCATCGCCGACCGCCGCGAGGGCCTCGCCCGCCTGGGCGGCCAGGTCAACGCCGCCCGTTCGCGCGCCGCCTCCGCGCAGGCCGAGATCGACCGGCTCGCCGCCTCCCGCGACGAGGCCCAGGAGCGCGCGGTCACGGCCCAGGAGGAGTACGAGCAGCTGAAGGCCGAGGTCGACGGTCTCGACGCGGGCGACGCCGACCTCGCCGAGCAGCACGAGGCGGCCCGGCGGGCCCTGTCCGACGCGGAGGCCGCGCTGACCGCCGCCCGCGAGGCCGCCACCGCCGCCGAACGCAAGCGGGCCGCCACCCAGGCCCGCCGTGACGCCCTCGCCCTCGGTCTGCGGCGCAAGGACGGCACGGGAGCGCTGCTCGGTGCCACGGACCGGCTCACCGGGGTCCTCGGTCCCGCCGCCGGACTGCTCTCGGTCACCCCCGGCTTCGAGGTCGCGCTCGCCGCCGCGTTCGGCGCGGCCGCCGACGCCGTCGCCGTCGCCACCCCCGCCACGGCCGCAGAAGCCATCCGCCTGCTGCGCAAACAGGACGCGGGCCGCGCGGCCCTGCTGCTCGCCGGAACACCCGAGGAACCCGGCGCCGAGGCCCACGCCGGCGCCGGACCGGCGGACGGCGCCTCCGGGGACGTATCCCTTGACCACGACGAGCCGCCGTACGCCGGCGATCTCGTCCGGGGCCCCGCCGAACTGATGCCCGCCGTACGACGCCTGCTGCGCGGGATCGTCGTCGTCGGCACCCTGGA
Source organism: Streptomyces sp. NBC_00659 (assembly GCF_036226925.1). Lineage (NCBI taxonomy): Bacteria > Bacillati > Actinomycetota > Actinomycetes > Kitasatosporales > Streptomycetaceae > Streptomyces > Streptomyces sp. NBC_00659. The sequence goes on from NZ_CP109031.1 coordinate 6,689,682, forward strand.
GGAGGCCGAGGACCTGGTCGCCGCGCGGCCCGGACTCACCGCGGTGACCACCGAGGGCGACCTGCTCGGGGCGCACTTCGCGCACGGCGGGTCCGCCGGAGCGCCCAGTCTGCTCGAAGTACAGGCCTCCGTGGACGAGGCGGCGGCCGAACTGGAAGAATTGGCCGTCCGCTGTGAGGAGTTGACCGAGGCACAGCGGCTGGCGACCGAGCAGCGCAAGGAACGGGCCGCGCTCGTCGAGGAGTTGGGGGAGCGGCGGCGGGCCGCCGAGCGGGAGAAGTCGTCCGTCGCGCAGCAGCTCGGCCGGCTGGCCGGGCAGGCGCGGGGTGCCGCGGGCGAGGCCGAGCGGAGCACCGCGGCGGCCGCCCGAGCGCAGGAAGCGCTCGACCGGGCCGTGACCGAGGCCGAGGAACTGGCCGAACGGCTCGCCGTGGCCGAGGAGATGCCCGTCGAGGAGGAACCCGACACCTCGGTACGGGACCGGCTCGCCGCCGACGGCGCCAACGCGCGGCAGACGGAGATGGAGGCCCGGCTCCAGGTGCGCACGCACGAGGAGCGGGTCAAGGGACTCGCGGGACGGGCCGACTCGCTCGACCGGGCCGCCCGCGCCGAACGTGAGGCACGCGCGCGTGCAGAACAGCGGCGCGCCCGGCTCCGCCACGAGGCGGCCGTCGCCGGGGCCGTCGCCTCCGGCGCACGGCAGCTGCTCGCGCACGTCGAGATCTCGCTCGCCCGTGCCGAGGAGGAGCGCACCGCGGCCGACAGCGCGAAGGCCCGCCGTGAGCAGGAGCTCGTGACCGCGCGAGGTCAGGGCCGCGATCTCAAGGCAGAGCTCGACAAGCTCACCGACTCGGTGCACCGGGGCGAGGTGCTCGGCGCCGAGAAGCGGATGCGGATCGAGCAGCTGGAGGCGAAGGCGCTGGACGAACTCGGCGTCGAGCCGGCGGGACTCGTCGCGGACTACGGCCCCGACCAGCTCGTACCACCGTCGCTGCCCGCCGAGGGCGAGGAACTGCCCGAGGACCCCGAGCACCCGCGCAACCAGCCCCGGCGGTTCCACCGTGCCGAGCAGGAGAAGCGGCTCAGGTCGGCCGAGCGGGCGTACCAGCAGCTCGGCAAGGTCAATCCGCTGGCCCTGGAGGAGTTCGCCGCGCTGGAGGAGCGCCACAAGTTCCTCAGCGAGCAGCTGGAGGACCTCAAGAAGACGCGCGCCGACCTTCTCCAGGTGATCAAGGAGGTCGACGAGCGCGTCGAGCAGGTTTTCACCGAGGCGTACCGGGACACCGCCCGGGAGTTCGAGGGCGTCTTCAGCCGGCTGTTCCCGGGCGGCGACGGGCGGCTCATCCTGACCGACCCCGACAACATGCTCACCACGGGTGTCGACGTGGAGGCCAGGCCGCCGGGCAAGAAGGTCAAGCGGCTCAGCCTGCTCTCCGGCGGCGAACGGTCGCTGACCGCCGTCGCGCTCCTCGTGTCGATCTTCAAGGCGCGCCCCAGCCCGTTCTACGTGATGGACGAGGTCGAGGCCGCGCTGGACGACACCAACCTCCAGCGGCTGATCAGGATCATGCAGGAGCTGCAGGAGGCCTCCCAGCTCATCGTGATCACGCACCAGAAGCGCACGATGGAGGTCGCCGACGCGCTCTACGGCGTCTCCATGCAGGGCGACGGCGTCTCGAAGGTCATCAGCCAGCGCCTGCGCTGATCGCCGGGCAGGTCACCGGGCCGCCGCCTACGGCTGGTCGTCCGGTTCCGGCAGATCCTCGCCCACACCCTCGTCGGCGAGTTCGGCGAGCACCTCGGCGTGGCAGCGCTCGGGGACGCACCAGCAGCCGAGGCGGTGACCGCGCAGGGCGGGGAGCCGGGCCAGCAGCTCCGGGCGTGCCAGCAGATAGGCGCGGTACATCTCGACGACCTCCTCCCGGGTGCCGTCGTGGCCCGGGCGGAACGGGCTCGCCAGCGGGGAGCCGGCCAGATGCCAGCCGCCCCGGTGCATGGCGCGCCCCACGTACACCACGTCGGCGTACGCGGGATCGTCGCGGTGACCCTTGAGGTTGACGACCGTGGTCTGCGGCATGCCCGGATCCTCGTCGCTCGGAGGGTCGCGGGCAACGCGGACACGGCCGGTGCCGGAGCGGACGTCCGGCGTCCCTCTGCGGCACCGGCCCACCGCATGCCGCACGTCACACCTCGGGCGCCGTTCGTGACCGGCGCCCCGGAACAGCCCTTGTGCCCACCGCCCGAGCCGGTGGTTCCGGCGGGCCCGATCAGCCGAACGGGTCGGCCGCGGGCAAGCCGACACGCTGGGGAATCCGCCGACTTCACCCGGCGGGGCGCGAGTTCGGCCGGGTGGGCCTCGTGGGCTTCGTTGGACCATTCAGGCACTTGATGTTCAAGTCTTGAACGCAACTGCGTCACGCCGATGGGAGATATTCGCAAGTACCCAAGTTTGACTTCGAAAGTTGAAGGCATATTCTCTCCGACGTTGCTTTTACCTTCAGGTGGTGGCCCGCGTGAACCTGTGCGCCACTGGTAACCACCAACGAAGGCTTTCGCCCCCCACCCCCGGCAGCGAGGCCGGTGGCCCGAGGAGTCTTACGTGACCAGCGCATCGCAGGCACCTGTGCCAGGAGCCAAGCCGGCTCCTCCCGAGCATCTCGGGCACGTCATCTTCATCGCGGCGGCGGCCGCGATGGGCGGCTTCCTGTTCGGCTACGACAGCGCTGTGATCAACGGCGCGGTCGAGGCCATCCGGAGCCGCTACGACATCGGCTCCGCGGCCTTGGCCCAGGTCATCGCCATCGCGCTGATCGGCTGTGCCATCGGTGCCGCTGTGGCCGGCCGCATGGCCGACCGCATCGGGCGCATCCGCTGCATGCAGATCTCCGCGAGCCTCTTCACCGTCAGTGCCATCGGCTCGGCGCTGCCCTTCGCGCTGTGGGACCTCGCCTTCTGGCGCATCGTCGGCGGATTCGCCATCGGCATGGCCTCGGTCATCGGCCCCGCCTACATCGCCGAGGTCTCCCCGGCCGCGTACCGCGGACGGCTCGGCTCGTTCCAGCAGGCCGCGATCGTCGTGGGCATCGCCATCTCACAGCTCGTCAACTACGCCATCCTGAACGCCGCAGACGGCGACCAGCGCGGTCAGCTCCTCGGCGTCGAGGCCTGGCAGGTCATGCTCGGCGTCATGGTCATCCCGGCCGTCCTCTACGGTCTGCTCTCCTTCGCCATCCCCGAGTCGCCGCGCTTCCTGCTCGAGGTGGGCCGCAGGGACCGTGCCCGTGAGGTGCTCAAGGAGGTCGAGGGCGACAAGATCGACCTGGACGCCCGCGTCGCCGAGATCGAGCACGCCATGAAGCGCGAGCACAAGTCGACCTTCAAGGACCTGCTCGGCGGCGGTTTCCTCTTCCTGCCGATCGTCTGGGTCGGTATCGGCCTCTCGGTCTTCCAGCAGTTCGTCGGCATCAACATCGCGTTCTACTACTCCGCGACCCTGTGGCAGTCGGTCGGCGTCGACCCGACGGACTCGTTCTTCTACTCGTTCACCACGTCGATCATCAACATCATCGGCACCGTGATCGCCATGATCTTCGTGGACCGCATCGGCCGTAAGCCGCTCGCCCTCATCGGCTCGGTGGGTATGGCCATCGGTCTCGGCCTGGAAGCCTGGGCCTTCTCCTACGACCTGGTCGACGGCAAGCTGCCCGCCACCCAGGGCTGGGTAGCCCTGATCGCCGCCCATGTCTTCGTCCTCTTCTTCGCCCTCTCCTGGGGCGTCGTGGTCTGGGTCTTCCTCGGCGAGATGTTCCCGAACCACATCCGCGCCGCCGCGCTCGGTGTCGCCGCCTCCGCGCAGTGGATCGCCAACTGGGCCATCACCGCGAGCTTCCCGTCGCTGGCCGACTGGAACCTCTCGGCCACGTACGTGATCTACACCTGCTTCGCCGTGCTCTCCATCCCCTTCGTCCTCAAGTTCGTCAAGGAGACGAAGGGCAAGACCCTGGAGGAGATGGGCTGACCGCCCGTGTCACCGGCGGCTCCCCACGGCCGCCGGTGATTCCCCGGAACTCGGGGAGAAGGGCCAAGTCCCCGCTGCCCCTCTCCCCGTACTCGTAAAAGAGGGCGTGCTGCCCCGGCTCGGACCGTCAGGTCACGCGAGCCGGGGCAGCACGCTTTCGCAGAAGAGATGCAGGCTGCGCCAGCCCTCGTCCACGGGCATCCCGCCGGACAGCGGATGCAGGACGAGGTTGTCGAGGCCCTGCTCCACGCACTGGTCGGGCGTGAGGACGCGGTAGACGCCCTCGGCGCGCAGCTCCCCGACCGTCGTGGCCGCCGACTTCACCGCCGAGCGGATCTCGCCGGACTGCCACGAGGCGTACGTCCGTGCCTCGTGCAGGAAGTGGCGGCCGTACTCGGCCCAGGCCCGGTCCGGGTCCTCGGCGATGTGCAGCAGCGGCGTCTCGGCGCCGGGCATCATGGTCCAGCCCTCGGTGCCGTACTCGATGAGCCGCTCCTTGTAATAGGCCTCCAGCTCGGGCAGGTGCGCGCTCGGGAAGAACGGGAGCCCGAGCCGGGCGGCACGCCGGGCCGCGGCCCGGGAGGAGCCGCCCACCAGCAGCAGCGGGTGCGGGTCCGAGAACGGGCGCGGGGTGACCCGTACCGTGCGGCCCCGATAGGTGAACTCCTCGCCGGTCCACGCCTTCAGCAGCGTCTCCAGAAGCTCGTCCTGGAGTTTGCCGCGCCGCTTCCAATCCACGTCGAACTGCGCGTACTCCTCGGGCCGGTAGCCGATGCCGGCCACGGTCACCAGGCGGCCGCCGCTGAGCAGGTCGAGTACGGCGATGTCCTCGGCCAGACGCAGCGGGTCGTGCAGCGGGCCGATGACCGCCGAGACCGTGACCGCGACATGCCGGGTCGCTCCGAAGACCGCGCCCGCGAACGCGAAGGGCGAGGGCAGCCAGTTGTTGGCGGCGCCGTGGTGCTCCTCGGTCTGCACCGTGGTGATCCCGCGGTCGTCGGCGTACGTGGCCATCTCGACGGCGGCACGGTAGCGGGCGCTGAGCGAGGCGGGGGTGGCGTCGGGTTCGACGAGGTTGAAGCGCACGACCGTCACGGGCATGGGGAGCCCCCCTTCGTGTGTGGAGGGGGACGGTAGCTGACTGGGCGTCAGGTTTCCAGAGCGCGGAACCGGTGGGGTCTGTCGATGGGAGGTGACGTTGCGGTAAGGGTGTGTCACGGCCCACGGCATGGGCCGTGACACACCCTGGGTACGCTGCGCGCACCCGTACGCACCCCGTGAAACCAGAGCAGTCGGCTTGCCGCCGCCCGCTGATACTGGGGCGTTGTGACTCCGCCCTGAAGGCTTCCCGTCGACGCGCGGCCGAGCGGCGGACCAGCCCGGCCCGCGGGGGCACGCGGCCCCCGCACGGACAACGCCTGGGCGGGGGACAGGTCACGCATACTGGGCTTGTTATGGAAACCATCATCCTTGCTGTAGTCATCGCCGTGGTGGTGATCGGCGTACTCGGTGGGCTCGTCGTCGGCAGTCGCAAGCGGAAGCAGCTGCCCCCGCCGCCCCCCGCCGCCCCCGACATCACCGCCCCTCCGGCCGAACCGCACGTCGGCGACGAAGCCGAGACGCCGCGCGAAGAACCGCGCCGCACGATAGAGGAGGTGGATCTCTCCGACGGCCCGGCCGCCCCGTCGGTCGTCGTCGAGGAACCTCCGGCCGCCCCCCAGATCGAGATCCCGGAGCCGACCGCGGGGCGTCTGGTACGCCTGCGCACCCGGCTCTCCCGCTCGCAGAACGCGCTCGGCAAGGGGCTGCTCACGCTGCTCTCGCGCGAGCACCTCGACGACGAGACCTGGGAGGAGATCGAGGACACGCTGCTCGTCGCCGACGTCGGTGTGCAGCCCACCCAGGAACTGGTCGACCGGCTGCGCGAGCGCGTGAAGGTGCTCGGCACGCGGACGCCGGACGAGCTGCGCGCCCTGCTGCGCGAGGAGCTGATCCAGCTGCTCGTCCCGGAGTTCGACCGCGTGGTCAAGACCGACTCGAACCTCGACACCCCGGGCATCGTGATGGTCGTCGGCGTCAACGGCACCGGCAAGACCACCACCACCGGCAAGCTCGCGCGGGTGCTCGTCGCCGACGGCAAGAGCGTCGTGCTCGGCGCGGCCGACACCTTCCGTGCCGCCGCCGCCGACCAGCTCCAGACCTGGGGCGAGCGCGTGGGCGCGCGTACCGTCCGCGGCCCCGAGGGCGGCGACCCCGCCTCGGTCGCGTTCGACGCGGTCAAGGAGGGCATCGAGGAGGGTGCGGACGTCGTCCTCATCGACACCGCGGGCCGGCTCCACACCAAGACCGGCCTCATGGACGAGCTCGGCAAGGTCAAGCGCGTCGTGGAGAAGCACGCGCCGCTCGACGAGGTGCTGCTCGTGCTCGACGCGACCACCGGGCAGAACGGTCTGGTGCAGGCGCGTGTGTTCGCCGAGGTCGTCGAGATCACCGGCATCGTGCTGACCAAGCTCGACGGCACCGCGAAGGGCGGCATCGTCATCGCGGTGCAGCGCGAGCTGGGCGTCCCGGTCAAGCTGGTGGGGCTCGGCGAGGGCGCGGACGACCTGGCGCCGTTCGAGCCGGAGGCGTTCGTTGACGCCCTTATCGGCGAGTGACGAACCGCGTGAACGCGTAGGTGACCGAAGAAGCGCCCGCCCCCGCAGTGCTGCCGGGGGACGGGCGCTTCGTCCTGTACGGACCGTTCCGGCGCGTCAGGCCCGCGAACGGTGTGCCACGTAGGCGAGCGTGCCCAGCAGCAGCCTGGCCGGGGGCGGCTTCGTGGCGGAGTCGAGAACGGGGGAGCGCAGCCAGCGGACCGGGCCGAGCCCCGCCCGGTCGGAGGGCGGGGCGGTGATGAACGTGCCCGGGCCCAGGCCGTGCAGGTCGAGGGAGGCGTCGTCCCAGCCCATGCGGTAGAGCAGCTCGGGAAGTTCGGCGGCGGAACCGGGGGAGACGAAGAAGTGGGCGCGGCCGTCCGCGGTGGCCGTCACGGGGCCGAGCGGCAGACCCATGCGCTCCAGCCGGACGAGCGCGCGGCGCCCCGCCGGCTCGGCCATCTCGATCACGTCGAAGGTCCGGCCGACCGGCAGCATCACCGCGGCGCCCGGGAAGCCGGCCCAGATGCCGGTCGCCTCGTCCAGCGTCGTGCCCGCCGGGATCGTCGGGGCGAAGGCCAGGGGGTGCGCACCCGGTGCCGGGCAGTCGGCCCGGCCGCACGAGCACGCCCCCGCGGCGGCTCGGGCACCCGGGACCACGTCCCATCCCCACAGTCCGGTGAACGCTGCTACGGCGGTGCCCTCCGACGAGCGGCCGCGGCGCCGTGCACCGGTCCGGATGTCGCGCATCGCCCGACTACTGCCGATCGTGAAGCCCATGCCCCCTCCAACGGGTCCGGTGCGCCCGTGGTTACGTGACGGAACCGGATTGTCACCCTCTGTTCCTGCCTGCCCGTTATCGCGCGATCCAGACGGCGCCTTGTCGCGCATGGGGTGGTGCGTTCGGCTCCGTGCGCCCTGGAGTGCGCTTCTTCGCCCACCCTTGGTCGTTCTGTGTCAAGTGAATCGCGAGCAGGCCGACTGGAGTTCATTCGAAGGGGTGGCGAATGGTGGCGTTTCACGGATCGCCATGGCTGGACGCGTGATCGTAGGATTACTTTGAGTGCACGAGTCCTGGGGTTTTGTTTACTCGCGAGTATGCCAAGGGCAAGCCGGGTTCCCGTTCGAAGGGTGAGAACTACCGGACGCGCGGCCGTGTTTACGGGCATTCTGATAGGGCTTGGCGCAGAGCGGCGACAAGTGATCTCGGGGAGTGGGGGCGTTCCAGTGGGCGGCAACGGCGGAGGCGGGACGAACGCTGACAAGCGCCCCAACGAGCTGCTCGGCTCGTGGTTCGTGCGCAGTGGCTGGTCCAAGGGCGAGCTGGCGCGCCAAGTGAACCGCAGAGCGCGCCAGTTGGGGGCCAACCACATTTCCACGGACACCTCGCGGGTGCGTCGCTGGCTGGACGGGGAGAACCCGCGCGAGCCGATCCCGCGCATCCTGTCGGAGCTGTTCTCCGAGCGGTTCGGCTGTGTCGTCGCCGTGGAGGACCTCGGTCTGCGCGCGCCCCACCAGGCACCCTCCGTGTCCGGCATCGACCTTCCGTGGACCGGTCCCCAGACCGTCGCGCTGATCAGCGAGTACTCGCGCAGCGACCTGATGCTGGCGCGGCGCGGCTTTCTCGGCAGTTCGCTGGGGCTCTCCGCCGGCCCGGCCCTCATCGAGCCCATGCAGCGCTGGCTCGTCCCGACACCACCGGCGTCCTACGAGGCGGCCGAACCGCCGGCCTCGACGCGCCGCGGCGGCAGGCTCTCCCAACCGGAGCTGGATCTCCTGGAGTCCACCACCGTGATGTTCCGTCAGTGGGACGCGCAGTGCGGCGGGGGACTGCGCCGCAAGGCCGTCGTCGGCCAGTTGCACGAGGTGACGGACCTCCTCCAGGAGCCGCAGCCCGCCGCCACCGAGAAGCGCCTGTTCAAGGTCGCCGCCGAACTGGCCGAGCTGGCGGGCTGGATGAGCTACGACGTGGGTCTCCAGCCCACCGCGCAGAAGTACTTCGTGCTCGCCCTGCACGCCTCGAAGGAGGCGGGTGACAAGCCCCTCGGCTCGTACATCCTCTCCAGCATGAGCCGGCAGATGATCCATCTCGGGCGGCCCGAGGACGCCCTGGAGCTGATCCATCTCGCCCAGTACGGCAGCCGTGACTGCGCGAGCCCGCGCACCCAGTCGATGCTGTATGCGATGGAGGCCCGGGCCTACGCCAACATGGGCCAGCCCGGAAAGTGCAAGCGGGCCGTCCGCATGGCCGAGGACACCTTCGCCGACGTGCACGAGTGGGACGACCCGGACCCCGACTGGATCCGCTTCTTCTCCCAGGCCGAGCTGTACGGCGAGAACTCGCACTCCTACCGCGATCTCGCCTACGTCGCCGGACGCAGCCCCACGTACGCCTCCATGGCCGAGCCCCTGATGCAGGAAGCGGTCGACCGCTTCGGCAAGGACTCCGAGCACCAGAGGTCGTACGCGCTCAACCTCATCGGCATGGCCACCGTGCACCTGCTCCAGCGTGAACCCGAGCAGAGTGCCGTCCTGGCCAAGGAAGCCCTGAGGATCGGCAGGAAAGTGCGCTCCGAACGCGTCAACACTCGTATCCGAAAGACGGTCGACACCGCGGTCCGCGAGTTCGGCGACCTCGCCGAGGTCATCGACCTCACCGACCAGTTGGCCGTCGACCTGCCCGAGACCGCCGAGGCGGTCTGACGCCCGGCCGCCGAAGCGGCCCCGCTCAGTACCCCGGCCGCGGCCGGCCGTCCCGAACTGCCCGACTCGGCTCCCCCGTGCCAGGTCATCGGACGGCCGGCCGTGGCCGGTTCCGCTGTATGCGGCCCCGGCCGACGCCGCTCGCGCGGACGCGGCCCGTCATCGCGGGAATGCCCCGCGCGGCGGTCATGTCCCCGGTCGCCGGGGGCGCCGCGAGCATCCTGCCGGAGATTGCGTCACGATAACGATCGCTTCGACCACAATCAGGCAGTTCATGAACGTGTAACACACAGAGTGCCTTCGTCACTGGTGCGAAACATCGAGGGGCGTCCACGGAAACCGCGCTGCGTCAATCTCATGGCGCATAACCGGCCCACCCCTCACGACCCATTCAGGCTTCGCCCGCACGGGGCCGTACCAACGACGAGGAGACGCCGATGGCACCAGCCATCACCCTTGCCGCAGAGGCACCCAAGCTTTCTGCCGCCAACACAGGGTTCATGCTCATCTGTTCCGCCCTGGTGCTCATCATGACGCCGGGCCTCGCCTTCTTCTACGGAGGCATGGTCCGCGTCAAGAGCACCCTCAACATGTTGATGATGAGTTTCATCAGCATGGGGATCATCACCATCCTGTGGGTGCTGTACGGCTTCTCCCTCGCCTTCGGCACGGACAAGGGATCGTTCATCGGCTGGACCTCCGACTGGGTCGGCCTCAGCAACATCGGCCTGACGGAACTGTGGGACGGATACACCATCCCGGTCTTCGTCTTCATGGTCTTCCAGCTGATGTTCGCGATCATCACGCCCGCGCTGATAAGCGGTGCCCTCGCGGACCGCGTGAAGTTCACGGCGTGGTCGCTGTTCATCACGCTGTGGGCCACGCTCGTCTACTTCCCCGTCGCCCACTGGGTCTGGGGCGCGGGCGGCTGGGCCTTCGAGCTCGGTGTGATCGACTTCGCCGGCGGTACGGCGGTCCACATCAACGCGGGTGCCGCGGCGCTCGGCGTGATCCTGGTCATCGGCAAGCGCGTCGGCTTCAAGAAGGACCCGATGCGCCCGCACAGCCTCCCGCTGGTGATGCTCGGCTCCGGTCTGCTGTGGTTCGGCTGGTTCGGATTCAACGCCGGCTCGTGGCTCGGCAACGACGACGGCGTCGGCGCGCTGATGTTCGTCAACACGCAGATCGCCACCGCGGCCGCCATGCTGGCCTGGCTCGCCTACGAGAAGATCCGGCACGGCGCGTTCACCACACTGGGCGCCGCCTCCGGCGCGGTCGCCGGTCTGGTCGCCATCACCCCGTCCGGCGGCGCCGTCTCCCCGCTCGGCGCCATCGCGGTCGGCGCCATCGCCGGTGTCCTGTGCGCCATGGCCGTGGGCCTGAAGTACAAGTTCGGCTACGACGACTCCCTCGACGTCGTCGGTGTCCACCTCGTCGGCGGTGTCGTCGGCTCCCTGCTGATCGGCTTCTTCGCCAGCGGCAAGGGCCAGTCGACCGTCGAAGGCCTCTTCTACGGCGGCGGTCTGACCCAGTTCTGGAAGCAGTGCGCCGGCGTGTTCGCCGTCCTCGGCTACTCCCTGGTCGTCTCCGCGATCCTCGCCTTCCTCATCGACAAGACCATGGGCATGCGGGTCACCGAGGACGAGGAGATCGCCGGCATCGACCAGGCCGAGCACGCCGAGACCGCATACGACTTCAGTGGCGCCGGTGGTGGCGCCGCCCGGACCGCCGTGCCCGCCCCGGCCGACACGGACGCCAAGAAGGTGGACGCATGAAGCTCATCACCGCCGTCGTGAAGCCCCACCGGCTCGACGAGATCAAAGAGGCACTGCAGGCCTTCGGGGTCCACGGACTGACGGTCACCGAGGCGAGCGGCTACGGTCGGCAGCGGGGACACACCGAGGTGTACCGCGGTGCCGAGTACACGGTCGACCTCGTCCCCAAGATCCGCATAGAGGTGCTGGTCGAGGACGACGACGCCGAACAGCTCATCGATGTCGTCGTGAAGGCGGCCCGTACAGGCAAGATCGGTGACGGCAAGGTGTGGTCCGTCCCGGTCGACACGGCGGTCCGGGTCCGGACCGGCGAGCGCGGCCCGGACGCTCTCTGACCGGATCGGCCCGCACGAAGAAAGACAGGAGTCGCTGGGTGACGAGTACGGACACGCGAGTGGAAGCAGAGGACTCGGGACCCAGCGGCTACGCGGCGGCCCGGCTGCGCCTCCTCCAAGAGGGGGCGCGGTCCGGGCCGCCGCGCCGTACCGCCCTCTCGGACCTGACGGACGACTGGCTGACCGGCCTGTTCACCGCCGGATCCCAGGGCCTGCGCGGGGTCTCCCTCATCGCCGTCGGCGGCTACGGCCGCGGCGAACTCTCCCCCCGCAGCGATCTCGACCTGCTCCTCCTGCACGACGGCACCGACTCCGCGGCCGTCGCCGCCCTCGCCGACCGCCTCTGGTACCCCGTATGGGACCTGGGCCTCGATCTCGACCACTCGGTCCGCACACCCGTCGAGGCCCGCAAGACCGCCGCCGACGACCTCAAGGCCCAGCTCGGCCTCCTCGACGCCCGTCACATCGCGGGCGACCTCGGCCTCACCGCCGGACTGCGCACGGCCGTCCTCGCCGACTGGCGCAACCAGGCGCCGAAGCGGCTGCCCCAGCTCCAGGAACTGTGCGCGGAGCGCGCCGAACGCCAGGGCGAACTCCAGTACCTCCTCGAACCCGACCTGAAGGAAGCGCGCGGCGGACTGCGCGACGCCGTCGCGCTGCGCGCCGTCGCCGCGTCCTGGCTCGCGGACGCCCCCCGCGAAGGACTCTCGGACGCCCGTCGCCGGCTCCTGGACGTCCGTGACGCCCTGCACCTCGCCACCGGCCGCGCCACCGACCGCCTCGCGCTCCAGGAACAGGACCAGGTCGCCGCCGAACTCGGCCTGCTGGACGCCGACACCCTGCTGCGCCAGGTGTACGAGGCGGCGCGCGTCGTGTCGTACGCCAGCGACGTCACCTGGCGCGAAGTGGGACGCGTCCTGCGCTCGCGGGCCGTACGCCCACGGCTGCGCGCCATGCTGGGCGGCGGCAAGCCGGTCGCCGAGCGGTCCCCCCTCGCCGAAGGAGTCGTCGAACAGGACGGCGAGGTGGGGCTCGCCCGCACCGCACGTCCCGAGCGCGACCCCGTGCTCCCGCTGCGCGCCGCAGCCGCCGCCGCGCAGGCGGACCTCCCGATCTCCCTGCACGCCGTACGGCGGATGGCCGCCGCCGTACGTCCCCTCCCCACGCCCTGGCCCGCCGAGGCACGCGAACAGCTCGTCACCCTCCTCGGCTCGGGCCGCGCGACCATCGAGGTCTGGGAGGCGCTGGAAGCCGAAGGGCTGATCACCCGGCTGCTGCCCGACTGGGAGCGGGTGCGCTGCCGGCCCCAGCGCAACGCCGTCCACATCTGGACCGTCGACCGCCACCTCATCGAGACGGCCGTCCGCGCCTCCGAACTGACCCGCCGCGTCGGCCGCCCCGACCTCCTCCTCGTCGCCGCCCTGCTCCACGACATCGGCAAGGGCTGGCCCGGCGACCACTCCGTGGCCGGTGAGATCATCGCCCGTGACGTGGCCGCCCGTATCGGCTTCGACCGCGTGGACGTCGCGGTGCTCGCCACCCTCGTACGCCATCACCTGCTGCTCGTCGACACCGCGACCCGGCGCGACCTGGAGGACCCGGCCACCGTCCGCTCGGTCGCCGAGGCCGTCGGATCACAGGGCACCCTGGAACTGCTGCACGCGCTCACCGAGGCGGACGCGCTGGCCACCGGGCCCGCCGCCTGGTCCTCCTGGCGCGGCTCCCTCGTCGCCGACCTGGTCAAACGGGTCTCGGCCGTGCTCGCCGGGGACGCTCCCGAGGAACCCGAGGCCCCCGCGCCGACCGCCGAGATGGAACGTCTCGCGATCGAGGCGTGCCGCACGGGCGGGCCCGTCCTGGCCCTGCGCGCGCAGACGGAACCGGTCGACACCGACACCGACGCCGAGCCCGCCACCGTCCCGGACGACCCGGAACCGCTCGGTGTGGAACTCCTCATCGCCGTCCCGGACCAGCCGGGCGTGCTCCCCTCGGTGGCCGGCGTCCTCGCCATGCACCGGCTGACCGTCCGCACCGCCGAACTGCGCGCCCTGGACCTGCCCGACGGCGTCGACGGCTCGGTGCTGCTGCTCAACTGGCGCGTCGCCGCCGAGTACGGCTCCCTGCCGCAGGCCGCCCGGCTGCGCGCCGACCTCGTACGCGCCCTCGACGGCTCCCTCGACATCACCGCCCGCCTCGCCGAGCGCGACGCCGCCTACCCGCGCCGCCGGGGCGTGGTCGCGCCCCCTCCGCGGGTCACCGTCGCGCCCGCGGCGTCCCGCCTGGCCACGGTCATCGAGGTCCGCGCCCACGACGCCCCGGGCCTGCTGCACCGCATCGGGCGGGCCCTGGAGACGGCGCGGGTACGGGTACGGAGCATGCACGTCTCCACGCTCGGCGCGAACGCCGTCGACGCCTTCTACGTGACGGGCACGAAGGGGGAGCCCCTGCCGGGGGAGGAGGCCGCCTCGGTGGCACGGGCCGTGGAGGAGGCGCTGCGGGGCTGACCTCGCGCCTGTCGGCCCGGCGGCCGTTCCGGGGCCGCACTGGTTTGGCGCCCGTGGTCGTTCCGGGCCCGTGGTCGTTCAGCGCCCGCGCTGGTTCCGGGCCTGTGGTCGTCCCGGGCTGCGGTCGTTCCGTGCCGTGGTCGTTCAGCGCCCGCACCGGTTCCGGGGCTCGTGGCCGTCCGGGGCTGCGGTCGTTCCGCGCCGTGGTCGTTCCGGGCCCGCGCTGGTTCCGGGGCCCATGGTCGTCCCGCGCCCGCACGCGCCCTGCCGGCCTCCGTGCTTGCTCCGCCGCCGCACTCGTTCTGCCCCTGCACTCGCTATGACCCCGGGTGGGTCCCGCCCCGCGTTCGTTCCGGGCGGCGAGCGGACATGTGATCTCCGCGACCCGGGGAGCCGTCCGGTCGCCGAAAGCCGGTCCGCCAGGGCCGCGGACCGCCGCCTCCACCGCCGCGGGCCTCGTCCCCGGTCGCCGAATGCGGTGCGCGGGGACGAATCGCTTGCGAGGACAGATACCCTGGAGGGCAGCCCGAAACCGACCCCGACTCCGAGGACCGAAGCCACCGTGTTCGATACCCTCTCCGACCGCCTCAGCGCGACGTTCAAAAACCTCCGCGGCAAGGGGCGCCTCAGTGAGGCGGACATCGACGCCACGGCCCGCGAGATCCGCATCGCGCTCCTCGAAGCCGATGTCGCCCTCCCGGTCGTCCGCACCTTCATCAAGAACGTCAAGGAGCGGGCCCTCGGCAGCGAGGTCTCCAGGGCGCTGAACCCCGCCCAGCAGGTCCTGAAGATCGTGAACGACGAGCTCGTCACGATCCTCGGCGGTGAGACCCGCCGCCTCCGGTTCGCCAAGAACCCGCCCACCGTGATCATGCTCGCGGGCCTCCAGGGCGCGGGCAAGACCACGCTCGCCGGAAAGCTCGGCAAGTGGCTCAAGGACCAGGGCCACTCCCCGATCCTCGTCGCCGCCGACCTCCAGCGCCCGAACGCGGTGAACCAGCTCAGCGTCGTCGCCGAGCGCGCGGGCGTCGCCGTCTACGCCCCCGAGCCGGGCAACGGCGTCGGCGACCCGGTCAAGGTCGCCAAGGACTCCATCGAGTTCGCGAAGACCAAGGTCCACGACATCGTGATCGTGGACACCGCCGGCCGTCTCGGTATCGACCAGGAGCTGATGCAGCAGGCCGCGGACATCCGCGACGCCGTCAGCCCCGACGAGATCCTCTTCGTCGTCGACGCGATGATCGGCCAGGACGCGGTCAACACCGCCGAGTCCTTCCGCGACGGCGTCGGCTTCGACGGCGTAGTGCTCTCCAAGCTCGACGGTGACGCCCGCGGTGGTGCCGCCCTGTCGATCCGGCAGGTCACCGGCAAGCCGATCATGTTCGCCTCGAACGGCGAGAAGCTCGACGACTTCGACGCCTTCCACCCTGACCGGATGGCCTCCCGCATCCTCGACATGGGTGACCTCCTCACCCTGATCGAGCATGCGGAGAAGGCGTTCAGCCAGGAAGAGGCCGAGAAGATGGCCTCCAAGCTGGCGTCCAAGAAGGGCCAGGACTTCACCCTGGACGACTTCCTGGCCCAGATGGAGCAGGTCCGGAAGATGGGCAGCATCAGCAAGCTGCTCGGCATGCTCCCGGGCATGGGCCAGATCAAGGACCAGATCAACAACCTGGACGAGCGGGACGTCGACCGCGTCGGCGCGATCATCAAGTCGATGACCCCGGGTGAGCGCCAGGACCCGACGATCATCAACGGCTCGCGCCGTGCCCGTATCGCCAAGGGTTCCGGCGTCGAGGTCAGCGCGGTCAAGGGCCTGGTCGAGCGCTTCTTCGAGGCCCGCAAGATGATGTCCCGCATGGCCCAGGGCGGCGGGATGCCGGGCATGCCCGGGATGCCGGGCATGGGCGGCGGCCCCGGCCGCGCCAAGAAGAAGCCGAAGCAGGCCAAGGGCAAGCAGCGCTCCGGCAACCCGATGAAGCGCAAGCAGCAGGAGGAAGAGGAGGCGGCCCGGCGCGAGGCGGGCGCCCAGGGCGGTAACGCCTTCGGCCTCCCGCAGCAGGACGCCCAGGACTTCGAGCTGCCGGACGAGTTCAAGAAGTTCATGGGCTGACGCTCGTGCACTGACCTTCCGCCCCGTGCGGGAGCGCCGACGTGACGCCCACTGGGGGCGCCCCTCACCGCGAGGGGCGCCCCCAGTGGCGTGACCGCAGGTGCCGGTGTCCGCCATCTGTCGTAACGTCCACTTATGAGCAATCCTGTGCCGCCGCGCAAGGCACCGGACCAGCCGTGGCGTACCGAGGGCACGCCACCTGAGCCGACACCGCCGCCGGGCGGCCGGCGGAAGCTGCCCGGCGGCTGGTGGAGCCTGGCCCTGGCCGCGCTCATCGTGTTCCTGATCGCCAACCTGGTGCTGTCCTTCTACAACAAGGGCAACGAGCCGACGATCTCGTACACGGAGTTCAGCCGGCAGGTCGACGACGGCAACGTCACCAAGATCTACGCCAAGGGCGACGCGATCCAGGGACAGCTCAAGGACTCGCAGAAGAAGCCCGACGGCGACGGGAAATACACCAAGTTCAAGACCCAGCGCCCGGTCTTCGCGGACGACAAACTCTGGGACAACCTCCAGAAGCACGACGTCACGGTGACCGCCTCGCCGGTGGTCCAGGAGCGCAGCTTCCTGTTCAACCTGCTGATCTCGCTCGCCCCGATGATCCTGCTCGTCGTCCTGTGGATCTTCATCGCCCGGCGGATGGGCTCCGGCATGGGCGGCGCGGGCGGCATGCTCGGCCGCAAGGCACCCCCCAAACCGGTCGAACTCGTACCCGGCGGCAAGCGCACCACGTTCGCGGACGTGGCCGGCATCGACGAGGTGGCCGGCGAAGTCGACGACGTCGTGGACTTCCTGAAGAACCCCGACGCGTACCGCAGGATGGGCGCGAAGATGCCGCGCGGTGTGCTGCTGGCGGGCCCGCCCGGCACGGGAAAGACCCTGCTCGCGCGGGCCGTCGCGGGCGAGGCGGGAGTGCCGTTCTTCTCCGCCTCCGCCTCCGAGTTCATCGAGATGATCGTGGGCGTCGGCGCCTCGCGCGTCCGCGAACTGTTCGCCGAGGCCCGCAAGGTGGCCCCGTCCATCATCTTCATCGACGAGATCGACACCATCGGCCGGTCACGGTCGGGCGGCTCCGCCATGGGCGGCCACGACGAGCGTGAGCAGACGCTGAACCAGATCCTCACCGAGATGGACGGCTTCTCCGGCTCGGAGGGCGTCATCGTCATCGCGGCCACCAACCGCGCGGACATCCTGGACCCGGCGCTCACCCGCCCCGGCCGCTTCGACCGGGTCGTCAACGTCTCGCCCCCCGACCGCGGCGGCCGCGAGGCGATCCTGGAGATCCACACCCGCGACATCCCGCTCGCCCCCGGCGTGGACCTGACCCAGGTGGCCCGGACGACCCCGGGCATGACCGGCGCCGACCTCGCCAACCTCGCCAACGAGGCGGCCCTCCTCGCCGTCAAGCGCAAGCAGTCCGAGGTGACCCAGAGCGACCTCTCCGAAGCGCTCGAAAAGGTCCAGCTCGGCGCCGAACGCTCCCTGGTCATGCCCTACGAGGAACGCCGCCGCACCGCGTACCACGAGAGCGGCCACGCCCTCCTCGGGATGCTGCGGCCCGGCGCCGACCCCGTCCGCAAGATCACCATCGTTCCGCGCGGCCGCGCGCTCGGCGTCACCCTCTCCACGCCGGACGCGGACCGGTACGCGTACACCGAGGAATATCTGCGCGGCCGGATCATCGGCGCCCTCGGCGGCATGGCAGCCGAGCACGTCGTCTACGACGTCATCACCACGGGCTCGGAGAACGACCTGGAACAGGTCACGAACCTCGCCCGCGGGATGGTGGCCCGCTGGGGCATGAGCGAACGCGTCGGCCGGCTGTCCGCGCTCCCGGGCGACTCCCAGCAGGCCTACGGCCTCGCGGCGGCCCCGGGCACCCTCGACTCGATCGACCACGAGATGCGCCGC
Organism: Streptomyces sp. NBC_00659; assembly: GCF_036226925.1. Taxonomy (NCBI): domain Bacteria; kingdom Bacillati; phylum Actinomycetota; class Actinomycetes; order Kitasatosporales; family Streptomycetaceae; genus Streptomyces; species Streptomyces sp. NBC_00659. The sequence goes on from NZ_CP109031.1 coordinate 6,707,680, forward strand.
ATCGTCGACGAGTGCTACGAGGAGGCCTGCCAGAAGCTCCGCGAGCACCGCGGACAGCTCGACGCCCTGGCCGAGGCGCTCCTCGCGAACGAGACGCTGGAGGAGGCCGAGGCGTACCGGATCGCCGGAGTGCCCCGGACGGTCAAGGAGGTCTGAACACCACGCCCCGGACCGGCCTCAGGCCGTACGGGCGATCAGATACCGGAACACGTTCGGCATCCAGACCGTCCCGTCCCGCCGCAGATGAGGATGCAGCGCCTCGGCCACCTCCTTGTCGACCTGCGCCTGGTCGGTGGCGGCGACCGCGGCGTCGAAGAGCCCTGTCGAGAGCAGGCCGCGCACGGCGCTGTCCACATCGGCGTAACCGAACGGGCAGGACACCCGCCCCGAGCCGTCCGGCCGCAGTCCGGCCCGCTGGGCGACGTCCTCCAGGTCGTCCCGGCGAGCGGCACGCCAGCTCGCCGCGCCGCGCAGGGGATCGGCCAGCTTGGTGGCCACCCGCAGCACGGCCGAGGTGCTGCACCGCTCCGGCGGCCCCCACCCGACCAGCACCACGGGCGTGCCCCGGCCGGTGAGCGGTGCCGCCTCCGCGAGCAGCGAACCGAGCCCTTCGAAGTCGCCGGCCACGCACCCGATCGGTTCGAACGCGGTCACCAGGTCGTACGCCGGCGCTCCCTGCGCCACCGTGTCCCCGGGGGACCCGGACACGATCCGGATCCCGGCGCGCGGGCCGGTGTCCCGGTCCCGCGGCAGCAGACGTTCCCGTGCGAGGGCCAGCCGTTCGGGCGACGAGGAGTCGGTACCCGTGACCGCGGCGCCGCGGGAGGCCGCCATGAGCAGGGCGAGCCCCGACCCGCAGCCGAGCCCGAGCAGCCGTGTCCCGCCGCCCACTTCGAGCCGCTCGTAGACGGCCTCGTAGAGCGGCACCAGCATCCGCTCCTGGATCTCGGCCCAGTCACGCGCGCGTGCACCCCGGTCCGCGCGGGACGAGGGGCCCGCATAAGAAAGGTGCTGCCGCACGAGCGTAGGTGTCATCGAAAGTGCCCCAATCCGCCGAGAGTTGCCGCCGGGCCCCCTTTCCTCCGCCCCCGCGCACGAGGCCCGCACTCCCCCCGTATGTCAGGTAACTCCGCCCTCGACGTGCCGTCCAGGGGGCGCGGGGGCCCGTTTGTGCCCAGGCCGCGAAAGGCGCAAGAATTCACATACCGGCAACGTGGGCCCGTAGCATCGCCCCCATGGCAAAGGCACCCGTTCTCACGCCCAGGGCGGACGACTTCCCGCGCTGGTACCAGGACTTGATCAACAAGGCCGAGCTCGCCGACAACGGACCGGTGCGCGGCACCATGGTCATCCGGCCCTACGGGTACGGGCTGTGGGAGCGGATGCAGCAGGAGATGGACGCCCGCATCAAGGAGGCGGGGGCCCAGAACGCGTACTTCCCGCTGTTCATCCCGCAGTCGTACCTGACCCGGGAGGCGGAGCACGTCGAGGGCTTCGCGCCCGAGCTCGCGGTCGTCACACACGGCGGCGGCAAGGAGCTGGAGGAGCCGGTCGTCGTCCGCCCCACCTCCGAGACGATCGTCAACGAGTACTTCTCCAAGTGGGTGCAGAGCTACCGCGACCTGCCGCTGCTGATCAACCAGTGGGCCAACGTGGTCCGTTGGGAGATGCGCCCGCGGGTGTTCCTGCGAACGACCGAATTTCTCTGGCAGGAGGGCCACACCGCGCACGCCACCTACGAGGACGCCCGGGACTACGCCGCGCACATCCACAAGGAGGTGTACGCCGACTTCATGGTGAACGTCCTCGGCATCGATGTCGTCCTCGGCCGGAAGACGGCGGGTGAGCGGTTCGCCGGCGCCATCAACACCCTCACGCTCGAAGGCATGATGGGCGACGGCAAGTCGCTCCAGATGGGCACCAGTCACGAGCTGGGGCAGAACTTCGCGAAGGCGTTCAACACCCGGTACCTGTCCCGGGACGGGAAACAGGAGCTCGTCTGGCAGACCTCCTGGGGGTCCTCGACCCGCATGGTGGGTGGCCTGATCATGTCGCACGGCGATGACAGTGGGTTGCGGGTGCCGCCCCGGCTCGCCCCGGTACAGGTCGTCGTCCTCGCGATCAAGGGGGACGAGGCGGTTCTGGCCAAGGTCCGCGAGATCGGCGACCGGCTGAAGGCGGCGGGGGTACGGGTCCAGGTCGACGACCGTACGGACACCCCCTTCGGGCGCCGCGCCGTCGACTGGGAGCTCAAGGGTGTCCCCGTACGCGTCGAGGTCGGCCCCCGTGACCTGGAGAGCGGTACGGCGATGCTCGCCCGCCGCATCCCCGGAGGCAAGGAGCCGGTGGCCCTCGACGCGCTGGCGGCCCTGCTCCCCGCCGTTCTGGAGGAAGACCAGGCGCTGCTCCTGAGGCAGTCCCGCGAGCGCCGCGAGTCCCGTACCTCTGACGTGTCGACGATCGACGCGGCCGTGGAGGCCGCCGTGGCCGGCGGCTGGGCGCGCATTCCCTGGGCCGACCTCGGCGAAGAGGGCGAGGCCAGGCTCGCCGAGCACGCGGTGACCGTACGGTGTCTGGTCGCCGAGGACGGGTCGGTGCCCGGCACCGACGACGCACCCGGTAACGTCGCCGTCGTCGCCCGCGCCTACTGAGCGGGCCCGCAGGGCGGCCGAAACACCACTTGCGCATCCGCCGGCCCCAGGTGCCCCGGCGTGCGGATCCCGTCTACGCGCCAGGGCGTACGTGTGACTACGTACCGGCTTGATACGAGCTGTGACGCTTATCCGCAGATCAGCGCACCCGCCCTCGTCGCGACGCATCAGTGGCAACTGACGGGTACGTGCAAATTATTTGGGATGCCCCGTAATAGGAACACGGAGGCACTCCCGCTCGTTGTCATTACGTGAGCACGACACCACCTGTTCTCGCCGCAGAGCTGGCAGGGGCGTGGGCCGACATTCAGCGGCACCACCCCGAACTGCCCGATCTTGCCGCGCCAGAGTCCCTGATCGGGGAGTCGTCGTCCGCCTGCGGACACGAACTCTCTTTCGAGCGACTGCTTCACGAAGCAGTCCACGGCATCGCCGCCGCGCGTGGAGTCCGCGACACCTCGCGCGCCGGCCGGTATCACAACCGCAGATTCCTCGCGATCGCCGAGGAGCTGGGCCTCGATCATCCCGAGGAGCCGCATCCCAGCAGTGGCTTCTCCTTGGTCACGCTCAACCCCGAGGCGAAGCGCCGCTACCGCCCGACCATCGAGCGGCTCCAGCGCGCGCTGAAGGCCCACACGGCCGCCACGTCCGCGGACACCGCCCGCTCGTTCCGCGGTCCGGCCGCCCGCCACGGCTCCTCCGGAGGAGGTGTCCGCGTCAAGGCCGTCTGCGACTGCGGGCGCAACGTGCGCGTGGTCCCGTCGGTCCTCGCGCAAGCACCGATCGTGTGCGGAGGGTGCGGTAAACCCTTCCGGATTCCGGAGGTGGTCGGGGCGGCCGCGGGCTGAGGTGCGCGCTCCACCGGCGTCTCGTGGGTGCCGGACGAGTTCGCGCGGCCCGTGAGCAGTCGTGCCTCCCCCACTGCCCTGGAGCACGTGGGGGAATTCAGGAGGCACGAGTGCGCGCGGGCGGCCTCTCTCCGACGTCCCCGGCGGCCGGTCCACCACCGCCCCTGCCTGACGGGCACCCGGAACACCGGGTGCACGCTGAGGCATGGCCCCGCTCAGGCAGGGCTCCGCCGGGCCCGCGCCTCGCCGAGGCGTGGGCTCGCCCTGGGCTCGCACACCCTCGGTCCGGGCGGACCGCAGGATGTGGCAGAATGGTCAGCTGTACTCGACAGCCGCATAGGACCCCTCTCTCCTCCGGCTGACGCGTCCATCGGGCACTCGGGTACCGCAACCCCACGCGGCCATCTCTGCGTGCCCAACCCCGTCAAGACCAGGAGACACCACTTCCGTGGCAGTCAAGATCAAGCTGAAGCGTCTGGGCAAGATCCGTTCGCCTCACTACCGCATCGTCGTCGCCGACTCCCGTACCCGCCGTGATGGCCGGGCCATCGAGGAGATCGGTCTGTACCACCCGGTGCAGAACCCTTCGCGCATCGAGGTCGACTCGGACCGTGCGCAGTACTGGCTGGGTGTCGGCGCGCAGCCGACCGAGCCCGTGCTCGCCATCCTGAAGCTGACCGGTGACTGGCAGAAGTTCAAGGGCCTGCCGGCCCCGGCTCCGCTGCTCGTCGCCGAGCCGAAGGCCGCGCGCCCGCTGTTCGACGCCCTCGGTGGCGAGGACACGGGCAAGGGTGAGGCCATCACCCAGAAGAAGAAGGCTGAGAAGAAGGACGAGGCCCCGGCCGAGTCCGAGTCGACCGAGGCCTGAGCATGCTCGAGGAGGCTCTCGAGCACCTCGTGAAGGGCATCGTCGACAACCCCGACGACGTGCAGGTCGCCTCGCGCGACCTGCGCCGCGGGCGCGTACTCGAGGTCCGGGTCCACCCGGACGACCTCGGCAAGGTGATCGGCCGCAACGGCCGCACCGCACGCGCTCTGCGCACCGTCGTGGGCGCCATCGGCGGCCGCGGTGTCCGCGTCGACCTCGTCGACGTGGACCACGTCCGCTGACGCAACAGGCAGCACCGGCTCGGGCCGGGGAGGGCTTACGAGCCGTCCTCGGCCCGTAGTCGTCTGCGCACCCGTATCCGAAGCATTGCCGTCGGTACACGACAGGAGATCAAGCACAGTGCAGCTGGTAGTCGCTCGCGTCGGCCGAGCCCACGGCATCAAGGGCGAGGTCACCGTGGAGGTCCGCACCGACGAGCCGGAGCTGCGGCTCGGACCCGGTGCCGTCCTGCTCACCGATCCGGCCTCCGCCGGACCGCTGACCATCGAGACGGGCCGCGTCCACAGCGGCCGTCTCCTGCTGCGCTTCGCCGGCGTACGCGACCGGAACGGCGCCGAGGCGCTGCGCAACACCCTGCTGATCGCCGAGGTCGACCCGGACGTGACGCCGGAGGACCCGGACGAGTACTACGACCACCAGCTCATGGACCTGGACGTGGTCACCACGGACGGCACCGAGGTCGGCCGGATCACCGAGATCTCGCACCTGCCCTCGCAGGACCTGTTCGTGGTCGAGCGGGAGGACGGCACCGAGGTGCTGATCCCGTTCGTCGAGGAGATCGTCGTCGAGATCGACCTGGAGGAGCAGCGGGCCGTCATCGACCCGCCGCCCGGCCTGATCGACGACCGCGCGGAGGTCGTGTCCACCCGGGACGAGGAGAACGGCTCCGCCGCGGCCGGCGAGGACGTCACGGGGGCCGGCGCCTGATGCGGCTCGACGTCGTCACGATCTTCCCCGAGTACCTGGAGCCCCTGAACGTCTCGCTCGTCGGCAAGGCCCGCGCGCGTGGCCAGCTGAACGTGCACGTGCACGACCTCCGTGACTGGACGTACGACCGGCACAACACGGTCGACGATACGCCCTACGGCGGCGGCCCCGGCATGGTCATGAAGACCGAGCCCTGGGGCGACGCCCTGGATTCCGCTCTGGCGGACGGGTACGAGACGGGCTCCCACGGGCCTGCCCTCGTGGTCCCCACCCCCAGCGGGCGCCCGTTCACCCAGGAACTCGCCGTGGAGCTCTCCGAACGCCCCTGGCTGGTCTTCGCGCCCGCGCGCTACGAGGGCATCGACCGCCGTGTCATCGACGAGTACGCGACGAGGATGCCCGTCTACGAGGTGTCCATCGGCGACTACGTGCTCGCCGGCGGCGAGGCGGCCGTCCTCGTCGTCACCGAGGCCGTGGCCCGACTGCTGCCGGGTGTCCTCGGCAACGCCGAGTCCCACCGGGACGACTCCTTCGCCCCCGGCGCCATGGCCAACCTCCTGGAGGGCCCGGTGTACACCAAGCCCCCGCTGTGGCGCGGCCGTGAGATCCCCGACGTGCTGGTCAGCGGCCACCACGGGAAGATCGCCCGCTGGCGCCGCGACGAGGCCCTGCGCCGTACGGCGGCGAACCGGCCCGACCTCATCGAGCGCTGCGAAGCCTCCGCCTTCGACAAGAAGGACCGTGAGATGCTCTCGATCCTGGGCTGGCGACCGGCTCCCGACGGCCGATTTTGGTGCAGGCCCGAGACCGTGGAAGAATAGGCCGCTGCTCTCCGTCGTCCGGCGTGCGCCCCTGCCACAGGGGGATACGACGCCCGTCCCGACGAGACGGCATCATCTTCGAACCTCTCTCCCGTTGATGACCTGTGGCATCAGCGAAGAAAGCAGACAAAATGACTCACCTGCTCGACTCCGTCGACGGCGCGTCGCTGCGCACCGACATCCCGGCCTTCCGCCCGGGTGACACGGTCAACGTCCACGTCCGCGTCATCGAGGGCAACCGCTCCCGTGTGCAGCAGTTCAAGGGCGTAGTCATCCGCCGCCAGGGCGCCGGTGTCCGCGAGACCTTCTCGGTCCGCAAGGTCTCGTTCTCCGTCGGCGTCGAGCGCACCTTCCCGGTGCACACCCCGATCGTCGAGAAGATCGAGGTCGTCACCCGCGGTGACGTGCGTCGCGCCAAGCTGTACTACCTCCGTGACCTGCGCGGCAAGGCCGCGAAGATCAAGGAGAAGCGCGACCGCTGAGCCGGTGCCGCCGCGGTGACCCGTCGGCGACCGAGCCGGTAAGAAGGTGTCTCAGGGAGGCCGGATAGCATCTGGCCCCGATGGACACCGAAGCACAGCCCGTGGAGCGCGACCGCTCCTCCCGCCCTTCCGCTTCCGAGGAGATCTCGGACACAGCGGGGCCGGAGGAGCGGTCGCGTTCTGCGTTCTCCGACAAGATCGCCGAGTGGCTTCCCGGAGGCCGGATCACCCTGACCGTGCTGGTCTGTCTGGTATTCCTGCTGCTTGTCAGCCGCTTCGTGATGCAGCCGTTCGAAATTCCCAGCGGCTCCATGGAGTCCGGATTGAGGATCGGGGACCGCGTTCTCGTAAACAAGTTGGCGTACCGTTTCGGTTCCGAGCCGCAGCGGGGCGATGTCGTCGTCTTCGACGGCACCGGTTATTTCGGGAACGCGGACTACGTCAAACGCGTCGTCGGAGTAGGGGGAGACCACGTGGTCTGCTGCGACAAGGAGGGGAGACTCGAAGTGAACGGCCGAGCGGTCGACGAGTCGACATTTCTCTATCGGGGTGACAACCCGTCCGAGGTGCCCTTCGACGTCGTCGTGCCCCAGCGGTCCCTGTTCCTCCTGGGCGATCACCGCAGCCGCTCCCGCGACTCCCGTGATCATCTGGGCTCGCCCGGCGGCGGCATGGTCCCCGTCGGCGATGTCATCGGCAGGGCCGACTGGATCGCCTGGCCCGTGGGCCACGAGACCCGTCTGACGCGTCCCGACGCCTACGCGCGTGTACCGGCCGCCGGGGGTGCGCATGGGTAACCGTGGACGGGCGCGCGGGGTCTCCGCCAGCGCCGCCGACAACCTGCTCCCCACCGGATCCCGGCGCGCCGCCGGAGGCGCCGCCAGGCCCAGCCGGGTCGAGCGTCGCAAACTCGCGCGCAAGATCAAGCGGCGCAGGCGCCGCTCGGCGGTCAAGGAGATACCCCTCCTCGTCGGCGTCGCCGTCCTGATAGCCCTGGTCCTCAAGACGTTCCTCGTCCAGGCCTTCGTGATCCCGTCGGGCTCCATGGAGAACACGATCCAGATCGGCGACCGCGTCCTGGTGGACAAGTTCACCCCGTGGTTCGGCTCCGAGCCCAAGCGCGGTGACGTCGTCGTCTTCAAGGACCCCGGAGGCTGGCTCACCGCCGAGGACACCCAGAAGAAGAGCGACCCCGTGGTCGTCAAGCAGTTCAAGGAGGGCCTGACCTTCATCGGTCTGCTGCCCTCCGACAACGAGAAGGATCTGATCAAGCGGGTCGTCGGACTCGGCGGGGACACCGTCAAGTGCTGCGACGTACAGGGCCGGGTGACCGTGAACGGCACCCCTCTGACCGAGCCGTACATCTACGCCGGGGACAAACCGTCGGACTTCTCCTTCGAGGTGAAGGTGCCCGCGGGCCGTCTGTTCGTGCTGGGCGACCACCGGGGCAACTCGGCGGACTCCCGTTACCACCGCACCGACAAGTTCTCCGGCACCGTCTCCGAGGACTCGGTCGTGGGCCGCGCGATGGTCATCGGCTGGCCCATCGGTCACTGGACCCGTCTGCAGGAGCCGAACACGTTCTCGACGGTGGCCGACGCGCCTGGAGGGTCGGCTTCCGCTCCAGCTCTGTCGCATAGGGTGGCCTCTGCGGATCCAGACGGATTGATCCCGCTCCCGAGCCCTGCGGAACTCCCGCTCGTTATGGGAGTGGTGGGCCTGCGCCGAATACGACGCGGGCGGCGGCACGGAGTGAGGAGTGGATGTGGGGGATGTGGCGGTCGGCGCGCGTTCTGGGCACGAAGGTCCCGAAGGGCAGCCGGAGCGGCCCGAGGATGCGGCTGCACCGGCCGTAGAACCCGGTTCGGGTTCCGGGAGCGGCTCCGAGGACGGTGACGTCCCGACCGGGCGTCCCGAACGGGACCCCAAGTCCACCAAACAGCGCTCCTTCTGGAAGGAGCTGCCGATCCTGATCGGCATCGCTCTGGTCCTTGCGCTGATCATCAAGACGTTCCTGGTGCAGGCGTTCTCGATCCCGTCGGACTCGATGCAGAACACCCTCCAGCAGGGTGACCGCGTCCTGGTCGACAAGCTGACTCCGTGGTTCGGCTCCGAGCCGGAGCGCGGCGAGGTCGTCGTCTTCCACGACCCGGACAACTGGTTGGCGGGCGAGCCCACGGCCGACCCGAACGCCCTGCAGACGGTCCTCAGCTGGATCGGCCTGATGCCGTCCGCCGAGGAGAAGGACCTCATCAAGCGCGTCATCGGCGTCGCCGGTGACACGGTCGAGTGCAAGAACACCGGCCCGCTGAAGGTCAACGGCAAGGCACTGAACGAGTCGTCGTACGTGTACGCGGGGAACACCCCGTGCAGCCAGGACGAGGACGGCGGTCAGTTCAAGGTCAAGGTCCCCAAGGGCATGATCTGGGTGATGGGCGACCACCGCCAGAACTCGCGGGACTCGCGCTACAACCAGGCGGACAAGCACCACGGCATGGTGCCGGTGAACGACGTCGTCGGCCGCGCCATCGTCAAGGCCTGGCCCATCAACCGCTGGGGCACCCTCCCGGTGCCGGACACTTTCGACCAGCCCGGTCTGAGCGCCCAGGCGGCCGCGGCGGTCACCTCGCCGGGGTCGGTGGCCCTGCTGGGCGCCGTGCCGCTGGTACTGGTGCGACGCAGGCGCAAGGCGTCCAAGGACGACTGAACCGCCGCACGGCCTTCGGGGCCGGCCTCTCCGGACATGTCCGGAGAGGCCGGCCCCGCTCGTTTCCCCGCACGGATCCGGTCCGCTCCGGCGATCGTGATCCAGCGGGGGCTGACCCCGCACCGTACCCCCGGGTAAGGTGCGGGCCCATGGGTGGCGAGAGCGCAACACGTACGGCCCCGCGCAGCGGCGGCACCGGCAAGGCCCCGGTGGGCAGCAAGACCGGACAGCGGTTGTCCGGGCTGGCTGTCGCACTCGGTCTGGTGCTGTTCCTCGGCGGATTCGCCTGGGCGGCGTTGGTCTACCGGCCGTACACCGTTCCCACGAGTTCGATGGCACCGACGATCAAGATCGGCGACCGGGTCCTGGCGCAGCGTGTCGACGGCAGCGAGGTCCGCCGCGGTGACGTCGTCGTCTTCGAGGACAAGACCTGGGTCACGGGCTCGTCCGTGGTCAAGCGCGTGGTCGCCGTCGGCGGCGACACCGTCGCCTGCTGCACCGACGGCAAGCTGACCGTCAACGGCAAGAAGATCGACGAATCGTATCTGCCCGAGGGAAGCCTCGCCGAGCTCACGGGCTTCCCGACCGTGAAGGTCCCCGAGGGACGGCTGTTCCTGCTGGGCGACGAGCGGCGCGGCTCCCTGGACTCCACCGCGCACCTCACGGACGCGGCCGGTGGCACCGTGGCGCGCGGCGCCGTCGAGGCCCGGGTGGAAGCCGTCGCCTGGCCGATGAACGGCATGCTCGCCCGCCCCGACGGCTTCAAGGAACTCGGTGCCCTGTCCCGGCCCGGACCGCTCCCCACGATGATCGCCCTGGTGATCGCGGGCGCCGTCCTCGTACTGGGCGGCGCGGCGTACGGGCCGGTCGCCAAGCTGGCCGGCCGTTCCCGCGCGCGCACGGAGTCCGCCGGTGCCCGCTGAGGCGGCTGTTTCGGACGAGGGCCCCGGCCGGGACGGGCTGCGCAAGGTCGCCCGGGTCGTGCTGCTCGACCCGAGGGACCGCGTCCTGCTGCTGCACGGTCACGAGCCGGACGATCCCTCCGACGACTGGTGGTTCACGCCCGGCGGCGGCGTGGAGGGCGACGAGACCCGGGAGCAGGCGGCCCTGCGGGAACTCCTGGAGGAGACTGGGATCACCGAGGTCGAACTGGGCCCCGTGCTGTGGCGGCGGACCTGCTCGTTCCCGTTCGCGGGCAGGCGCTGGGACCAGGACGAGTGGTACTTCCTCGCCCGTACCACCCAGACCGCCACGGCGGCCACGGGCCTGACGGAGCTGGAGCGGCGCAGCGTCGCCGGATCGCGTTGGTGGACGTGCCGGGAACTGACCGAGGCACATGAGACGGTGTATCCGACCAAGCTCGCCGAGCTGCTGCGCAGGGTGCTCGACGAGGGGCCCCCGGCCACGCCCGAGGTCCTCGACACGGAAATCGTCTAGGGGCTCTCCGGGCTGGCGCACAATAGGGGAACGCACGGCTGAAGGGGAACATGCCATGAGCGCCGAGGACCTCGAGAAGTACGAGACCGAGATGGAGCTGAAGCTCTATCGGGAGTATCGCGATGTCGTCGGTCTGTTCAAATATGTGATCGAGACCGAGCGGCGCTTCTATCTCACCAACGACTACGAGATGCAGGTGCACTCGGTCCAGGGTGAGGTGTTTTTCGAGGTGTCCATGGCGGATGCCTGGGTTTGGGACATGTATCGGCCCGCCCGCTTCGTGAAACAGGTGCGCGTCCTTACTTTCAAGGACGTGAACATCGAGGAGCTGAACAAGAACGATCTGGAGCTGCCGGGCGGCTGAGATCCGGGTGACGGAGATGCGGATGGGTGAGGTCCGGCGGCCGAGGTCGGGCCGGCCGGACCCAGGCCCGCCCGCCAAGGGTGAGCGGCGATCACGGTGGTGACTCGTACGGGTGACGGGGTTCTCCACAGCCGCCCGCTCGTCCACCAAGATCCAACAGCTGGGTGACAAGGCCTCAGTGTCGGTGCCGGAGGTGGTGCCGACATGAAGACACCCGAGGCACGTAAGGCACTGGGAGCCTACGGCGAGGAACTGGCCGCACGACGGCTGACCGGGGCCGGAATGACGGTCCTGGCACGCAACTGGCGCTGCGGCAGGACCGGCGAGATCGACATCGTCGCCCGGGACGGCGACGCGCTGGTCGTCTGCGAGGTCAAGACCCGCGGGGCGGGGGCGTTCCAGCATCCGATGGACGCCGTCACACCGGCCAAGGCCCGCCGGCTGCGCGGTCTGGCCGAACGCTGGCTCCAGGAACACGGTGGAGCCCCGCCGGGTGGCGTCCGCATCGACCTGGTCGGCGTCCTGATCCCCGAACGCGGCGCGCCCGTGGTCGAGCACGCGCGGGGGGTGGCCTGATGGGATTCGCGCGTACGTGTTCGGTCGCCCTGGTGGGCGTGGAGGGCGTCGTCGTCGAGGTCCAGGCCGACCTGGAGCCGGGCATCGCCGCCTTCACACTGGTCGGACTCCCCGACAAGAGTCTGACCGAGAGCCGGGACCGGGTCAGGGCGGCGGTGGTCAACTCCGGCGCGTCCTGGCCGCAGAAGAAACTGACGGTGGGGCTGAGCCCGGCCTCGGTGCCCAAGGGCGGTTCCGGCTTCGATCTCGCCGTGGCCTCGGCGGTGCTGGGCGCCTCCGAGCGGATCGACCCCCGCGTGCTCGCCGACATCGTGATGATCGGGGAACTGGGGCTCGACGGCCGGGTGCGGCCGGTCCGCGGCATCCTCCCGGCCGTCCTCGCCGCGGCGGACGCCGGGTACGTACAGGTGGTGGTGCCGGAGTGCGCGGCGGCCGAGGCCTCACTCGTGCCGGGGGTCTCGGTGCTCGGGGTCCGCAGCCTGCGCCAGCTGATCGCGGTACTGGCGGACGAACCGGTGCCCGAGGAGGAGCCGGACGAGCGGGGCCGCCCGGACCCGCTGTCCGCCGGCCTGCGCCTGCCCGGCACGGGCGAGGCCACCGGCCTCTGCGGCATCGCCGTGCCGGAACACGACCGGGGCCACGACCTCGGCGACGTCGTCGGCCAGCTCTCGGCACGCACCGCGATGGAGGTGGCGGCGGCCGGCGGCCACCATGTCTTCCTCCAGGGGCCGCCCGGCGCGGGCAAGACGATGCTGGCCGAGCGGATGCCGCTGATCATGCCGCGCCTCACCCGGCAGGAATCCCTGGAGGTGACGGCGATCCACTCCGTCGCGGGCCTGCTGCCGCCCGGCAAACCGATGGTGGACGTCGCGCCGTACTGCGCACCCCATCATTCCGCGACCATGCAGTCGCTCGTCGGCGGCGGCAAGGGGCTCGCACGGCCCGGAGCGGTGTCCCTGTCACATCGTGGCGTGCTCTTTCTGGACGAGGCACCGGAGTTCAGCGGCTTCGCGCTGGACGCCCTGCGGCAGCCGCTGGAAGCGGGACACGTGGTGATCGCGCGCAGCGCCGGTGTCGTGAGGTTCCCCGCGAAGTTCCTGATGGTGCTGGCCGCCAACCCCTGCCCCTGCGGCCGCTTCAGCACGACGAACGACTTCTGCGAGTGTCCGCCCTCCGTCATCCGCCGCTATCAGGCGAGGCTCTCCGGGCCGCTGCTCGACCGGGTCGACCTGCGCGTGGACGTCGAACCGGTCAGCCGGGCCGAACTCACCGCGCGCGGGGCGCGGGGCGAGTCGACGAAGACGGTCGCGGACCGGGTCCTCGCCGGCCGTGAACGGGCCGCCGAGCGCCTGAAGGGGACCCCCTGGCACACCAACAGCGAGGTGCCGGGGCGCGAGCTGCGCGGACGCTGGCAGGCGCGGGCGGGAGCGATGGACGAGGCCGAGCGGGGCCTGGAGCGCGGGCTGCTGACGGCTCGTGGCCTGGACCGGGTGCTCCGGGTCGCCTGGACGGTCGCGGACCTGTCCGGACACGACCGGCCCGACGCCGGGGACGTCGCCCTGGCCCTCCAGCTGCGCACCGGCATCCCGCGCGGTGTGCCGATGGCGATCGGCTCGCCGGCATGACAGCCGTCGAACGCGAGGCCCGCGTCACGCTGTCCCGGGTCGTCGAACCGGGTGACGAGGTCTGCGGCCGCTGGATCCGGGAGGTCGGGGCCCCGGAAGCGGTCCGGTGGCTGTACGGGAACCTGGGACAGCCACGGGGAATGACCGACAGAAGGTGGGCCGGGCTGCGGGCCAGGGCCGCGCGGGCCGCCCCGGAGCGCGACCTCGCCCTCGCCCGGGGCGCCGGGGTGAGGTTCGTCTGTCCCGGTGAATCCGAATGGCCCGCGCAGCTCGACGACCTGGGGGACGCCCGGCCCGTCGGACTGTGGGTGCGCGGGCCGGCCGGTCTGCGGTTGTGGGCCCTGAGATCGGTGGCCGTCGTCGGCGCCCGTGCCTGTACGGAGTACGGCGCGCACATGGCCGCCACCCTCGGCGCCGGTCTTGCGGAGCGGGGCTGGGTGGTGGTGTCCGGCGGCGCCTACGGCATCGACGGCGCCGCGCACCGCGGCGCCCTCGGGGCGGGCGGGGCCACGGTCGCGGTGCTCGCCTGCGGCGTCGACCGGCCCTATCCGCGCGGACACACCCAGCTGATCACCAGAATCGCGGAACAGGGTCTCGTCGTGGGGGAGCTGCCGCCGGGCGAGCACCCGACGCAGAGCAGATTCATCCTTCGCAACCGGGTCATCGCGGCGCTCACCCGGGGCACCGTGGTCGTCGAGGCGGCGTACCGCAGCGGAGCGCTCGTCACCGCCCGCGCCGCACAGCGGCTGGGCCGGTTCACGATGGGCGTGCCGGGTCCCGTCACCAGCGCGCTGTCGGCCGGGGTGCACGAAATGCTGCGCGGGGAGGCCGTCCTGGTGTCCGACGCCGCGGAAGTCGCCGAACTGGTGGGCGACATGGGGGAGCTGGCTCCGGACCGGCGTGGTCCCGTACTGCCGCGCGACCTGCTGCCCCCGGACGCGGTGCGTGTCCTGGCCGCTCTGCCGGCGCGGGATCCGGCCGGGACCGAGGAGATCGCCCGGCGGGCGGCGACCAGTACGGACGACGCGGTCGGGAGACTGTACGAACTCCGAGCACTTGGATTCGTCGAACGACACGGCGACGGCTGGAAGTTGACACGCCAGGCGACGGCCTCCGGCGGAGGTGATCGGGAGGGATGCTGACCGAGCGTGTTCGGCCGTCCGGGGGAATGCCGACACGCCTGGGAATCCTCGCAGTTGGCGGCCCCTGACGGTCACGCAGGGCGACCGCCGTGACTCCGGGGGACGTCCCGGGGAAAGGTTTCGCGTGCGGGTGACAGCCTGCCCTTCGCGCACTGCGACAGCCCAGTCACGCTACGCTCACAAGAATCCGAAGCAGGCACGCGATCTCGGCACGGCGCCGACAGGACACCCAGGTCATCCCAGTTCACGGCAGAACGGCACAAGGCGACGAATGCCCCAGCACACCTCCGGGTCCGACCGGACGGCGATCCCGCCAGCCGCCCGCGACGGCGGCAGCGTGCGCCCGCCCGCGCCCTCGACACTCGACGAGCTGTGGCGGTCGTACAAGTCGACCGGTGACGAGCGGCTGCGGGAACAGCTGATCCTGCACTACTCGCCGCTGGTGAAGTACGTCGCGGGCCGGGTCAGCGTGGGCCTGCCGGCCAATGTCGAGCAGGCCGACTTCGTCTCGTCGGGGGTGTTCGGGCTGATCGACGCGATCGAGAAGTTCGACATCGAGCGGGAGATCAAGTTCGAGACGTACGCGATCACCCGCATCCGCGGGGCGATGATCGACGAACTGCGGGCGCTGGACTGGATCCCGCGGTCGGTGCGTCAGAAGGCGCGCAATGTGGAGCGCGCCTACGCGACGCTGGAGGCGCGGCTGCGGCGCACCCCCTCCGAGGGTGAGGTCGCCGCCGAGATGGGCATCGGTGTGGAGGAACTCCACGCGGTGTTCAGCCAGTTGTCGCTGGCCAACGTGGTCGCTCTGGAGGAGCTGCTGCATGCCGGCGGCGAGGGCGGCGACCGGCTGAGCCTGATGGACACCCTGGAGGACACCGCCGCCGACAACCCGGTCGAGGTGGCCGAGGACCGGGAGCTGCGGAGGCTGCTGGCACGGGCGATCAACACGTTGCCCGACCGGGAGAAGACCGTGGTCACGCTGTACTACTACGAAGGGCTCACGCTCGCGGAGATCGGCAATGTGCTCGGGGTGACCGAGAGCCGGGTGAGCCAGATCCACACCAAGTCGGTGCTTCAGCTGCGCGCCAAGCTGGCCAGTTTCGGACGCTGAGCCGGGCCGTGCCGTGATGCCGGGCGGTGCCGCCCGGCCGTCCTGGCGGCGGGCCCGTAGTGGCGGACGCCATCGGGGCGGCTCGGCGGAGTGGTTCCCGTCGGCGGCACCGCGTCCGTACAGTGGTTGACGTGCCAAGGATTCGAGCGGCCTCCGTGGCCGAGCACCGGTCGATGCAGCGAGCCGCCCTGCTGGACGCGGCGCGATCCCTGTTGTCCGAGGGCGGGACGGAGTCGCTGACCTTCCCCGCGCTCGCCGAGCGCACGGGGCTCGCGCGTTCCTCCGTGTACGAGTACTTCCGGTCCAGAGCGGCCGTCGTCGAGGAACTGTGCGAGGTCGACTTCCCCGTCTGGGCGGCCGAGGTCTCCGCCGCGATGGCCGCGGCGGACGGCCCCGAGGCCACGGTCGAGGCCTATGTGCGCCGGCAGCTGGCCCTGGTCGGGGACCGGCGGCACCGCGCCGTGGTCGCCATCTCCGCCAGCGAACTCGACGCGGGTGCCCGGGAAAAGATCAGGGCCGCGCACGGCGGGCTGGTCACGATGATCGGTGAGGCGCTCACGGAGATGGGGCACGCCGAGCCGCGGCTGGCCGCGATGCTCCTCCAGGGCGTGGTGGACGCCGCGGTGCGCCGTATCGAGCTGGGCGCCGCCGAGGACCCCTCCGCGATCACGGAGGCGGCCGTGACGATGGCCCTCCGGGGCGTCCGGGGCTGACCCCCGCCGTCCCCCGGGATCAGGGCTGAACCCGGCTGTCCTCCCGGGATCAGGGCTGAGCCCCGCCGTCACGGGCCGGGGTGACTCGCCCGCTGGACCGCCTCCCCGCCTTCCCGCTCCCTGCAACCTCGCCCCCTGCCTGGTCGGTGTCCGGCCGGTCAGGGACGGGTGTCGGGGGTGTCGAGCGGCAGCAGGCGGGACGGGCCCGTGCCCAGGAGCCACGGGGGGAGCAGCGACAGCGGGTTCAGATAGGCCGTGCCTCTGCGCAGGCCCCAGTGCAGACAGGGTGTCGGCCCGCAGTGTGTGTCCGGTGTTTCCAGGGTGCCGAGCACCTGGCCCGCGAGGACCTCGTCGCCCTTGCGCACCGAGGCCCGCACCGGTCCGTACGTCGTCCGCAGCGGCGGTGCCCCCGTACCCGGCAGCTCCACCGAGACGGCCCCGCGACCCGCGACCCGGCCCGCGAAGGACACCCGGCCGGACGCGACGGCCCGTACCTCGGCGCCGGGCCCGGCCGCCAGGTCGACCCCGCGATGCCCCCGCGAGTAGGCCGTCTCCGGCGGTTCCCAGCCCCGTACGACGAACGGCCGGACGCCCACCGGCCAGGCGCGGGCGAGCGTGGGCACCGAGGGGTCGGCCGTCGGCGGGGAGGCCGGGACCCTCGGCCCGGGGCCGGTCCCGGGAGCCGGCGCCGACGCACCCAGGACGGTCACCGCCAGGCACAGCAGGAGCCACGCACGCACACATCGCTTCACTCGCATGCAGGAACCGTCCCGCACCGAGCGGATCATGGCCGGGATCTGTGGAGTACCGACCGGTTGTGGACAGCGGCGTCACCTGCCCCCTCTCGGGTCCCGTACACTTCTGATGGCGATTCGGGTCACCGAGTCGACTTCGCACGCCCCGGCACCTGGTCGTCACAGATCGGTGTCAGCGCCTCTCGGTCCTTTGTGGCAAGGCGCATCGCGGGCGTCAGGCGCGTGTGCCGTCCGGCATACGCGGTACAACCGAGAACACTAGGAGAACGGCCATGGCCGTCGTCACGATGCGGGAGCTGCTGGAAAGCGGCGTCCACTTCGGTCACCAGACCCGTCGCTGGAACCCGAAGATGAAGCGCTTCATCTTCACCGAGCGCAACGGCATCTACATCATCGACCTGCTCCAGTCGCTGTCGTACATCGACCGCGCCTACGAGTTCGTCAAGGAGACCGTCGCCCACGGCGGCACGGTCATGTTCGTCGGCACGAAGAAGCAGGCGCAGGAGGCCATCGCGGAGCAGGCCACCCGCGTCGGCATGCCCTACGTCAACCAGCGCTGGCTGGGCGGCATGCTCACCAACTTCTCCACCGTCTACAAGCGTCTGCAGCGCCTCAAGGAGCTCGAGCAGATCGACTTCGAGGACGTCGCGGCCTCGGGTCTCACCAAGAAGGAGCTTCTCGTGCTCTCGCGCGAGAAGGCCAAGCTGGAGAAGACCCTCGGTGGTATCCGCGAGATGCAGAAGGTGCCCAGCGCCGTCTGGATCGTGGACACCAAGAAGGAGCACATCGCGGTCGGCGAGGCCCGGAAGCTCAACATCCCGGTCGTCGCCATCCTCGACACCAACTGTGACCCGGACGAGGTCGACTACAAGATCCCGGGCAACGACGACGCGATCCGCTCCGTCACCCTGCTCACCCGCGTGATCGCCGACGCTGTCGCCGAGGGCCTCATCTCCCGCTCCGGCGCCGGCAAGGCCGCGGGCGACAAGGCCGCGGGCGAGCCGCTCGCCGCGTGGGAGCGCGACCTGCTCGAGGGCGAGAAGAAGGCCGACGACGCCGAGGTCCAGACCTCCGCCGAGACGGAGAAGGTCGCCGACGCCGAGCAGGCCGAGGCCCCCGCCGAGGCTGAGGCCGTCGAGGCCCCCGCCGCCGAGGCCGAGGTTGCTGCCGAGGCGCCCGTCGCCGAGGCCCCCGCCGCGGACGCCGAGCAGGCCTGACCCCTCACCCTTTCGGGTTTGTGAACGGCGGGGGCCCACAAAGCCCCCGCCGTTTGTCCCGTAGATCTTCAGACTTCGAGAGAGACTCCAGGAATCATGGCGAACTACACCGCCGCCGACGTCAAGAAGCTTCGTGAGCTCACCGGCGCCGGCATGATGGACTGCAAGAAGGCGCTGGACGAGGCCGACGGTCACGTCGACAAGGCCGTCGAGGCGCTGCGGATCAAGGGCCAGAAGGGCGTCGCCAAGCGCGAGGGCCGCTCCGCCGAGAACGGCGCCGTGGTCTCCATCATCGCTGACGACAACACCTCCGGTGTCCTGGTCGAGCTGAAGTGCGAGACGGACTTCGTCGCCAAGGGCGAGAAGTTCCAGGCTGTCGCCAACGAGATCGCCCAGCACGTCGTCAAGACGTCGCCGGCCGACATCGAGGCGCTCCTCGGCTCCGAGATCGAGCCGGGCAAGACGGTTCAGGCGTTCGTCGACGAGGCCAACGCCAACCTGGGCGAGAAGATCGTCCTGGACCGCTTCGCCCAGTTCTCCGGCGCCTTCGTGGCCTCGTACATGCACCGCACCATGCCCGATCTGCCCCCGCAGATCGGTGTTCTGGTCGAGCTGGACAAGGCCGACGCCGACCTCGCCAAGGGCATCGCGCAGCACATCGCCGCCTTCGCGCCGAAGTACCTCTCCAAGGAGGACGTTCCGGCCGAGGTCGTCGAGACCGAGCGTCGCGTCGCCGAGGAGACCACCCGCGCCGAGGGCAAGCCCGAGGCCGCCCTCCCGAAGATCGTCGAGGGTCGCGTCAACGGCTTCTTCAAGGAGGCCACCCTCCTCGGTCAGCCGTACGCGCTCGACAACAAGAAGTCCGTCCAGAAGGTTCTGGACGAGGCCGGTGTCACCCTGAAGCGCTTCTCGCGCATCAAGGTCGGCATCTGAGTCCGTACAGCGATCGACGCGCGACCCCGATAGGGTCGACAGCAGTCGTCCGCGTACGTCGGCACTCACACGTGTGTGCCGGACGACAGCAGATCTGACGAGGAGGCCATTGCCGAGCATGGGATGCGAACACACCCCAGCGGCAATGGCCTTCTTCGTATGTGCACCATGAGGAGATCTCCATGACCACCACCCAGGCCGGCAACGGCGAGAAGAGCGACGACGGCAAAGGCGCGGGCCGCTTCCTGCTGAAGCTTTCCGGCGAGGCGTTCGCCGGTGGCGGAGGACTGGGCGTCGACCCCGACGTGGTGCACAAGATCGCCCGCGAGATCGCGGCCGTCGTGCGCGGCGGTGCCCAGATCGCCGTCGTCATCGGCGGCGGCAACTTCTTCCGCGGGGCCGAACTCCAGCAGCGCGGTATGGACCGGGCGCGCTCCGACTACATGGGCATGCTCGGCACGGTCATGAACTGCCTCGCCCTCCAGGACTTCCTGGAGAAGGAAGGCATCGACAGCCGCGTCCAGACCGCCATCACCATGGGCCAGGTCGCGGAGCCGTACATCCCGCTGCGCGGCGTGCGGCACCTGGAGAAGGGCCGTGTGGTCATCTTCGGCGCCGGTATGGGCATGCCGTACTTCTCCACCGACACCACTGCCGCCCAGCGTGCCCTGGAGATCGACGCCGAGGCGCTCCTCATGGGCAAGAACGGCGTGGACGGGGTCTACGACTCCGACCCGAAGACCAACCCCGAGGCGGTCAAGTTCGACGCGCTCAGCTACGGCGAGGTCATCACCCGGGACCTCAAGGTCGCCGACATGACCGCCATCACGCTGTGCCGGGACAACAAGCTGCCGATCCTGGTCTTCGAACTCCTGGCGGAGGGCAATATCGCGCGGGCCGTCAAGGGTGAGAAGATCGGCACACTCGTGGGCGACCAGAGCGGCCGAGCCTGACAGGGAACGCGCTGGACCGGATACACCTTCCGGTCCGGGACGGACCCCGACCGGGGGATGGACAATGTCCTGCCGGTCCGGAACCGTGCAGGAACAAGACGCGACGCAGCCGGCCGCCGGACTCCGACGAGGAAAAGCTGCCGGGCCTACTCAAGACACGCAGGAGCAAGTGGTGATCGAAGAGACCCTCCTCGAGGCCGAGGAGAAGATGGAGAAGGCCGTCGTGGTCGCCAAGGAGGACTTCGCCGCGATCCGCACCGGTCGTGCGCACCCGGCGATGTTCAACAAGATCGTGGCCGACTACTACGGCGCGCTGACGCCGATCAACCAGCTGGCCTCGTTCTCCGTTCCGGAGCCGCGCATGGCCGTGGTGACCCCGTTCGACAAGAGCGCGCTGCGCAACATCGAGCAGGCGATCCGCGACTCCGACCTGGGCGTCAACCCCAGCAACGACGGCAACATCATCCGGGTGACGTTCCCCGAGCTGACGGAAGAGCGCCGCAAGGACTACATCAAGGTCGCGCGGACCAAGGGCGAGGACGCCAAGGTCTCGATCCGCGCCGTGCGCCGCAAGGCCAAGGACGCTCTCGACAAGCTCGTCAAGGACAAGGAGTCCGGCGAGGACGAGGTCCGCCGTGCGGAGAAGGAACTCGACGACACCACGGCGAAGTACGTCGCCCAGGTGGACGAGCTCCTGAAGCACAAGGAAGCGGAACTGCTCGAGGTCTGATGAACGACTCTTCCTGGGGGGCGCCGCCACAAGCCGGGTACTGGGGGCCGTCCGAGCAGGGGCCACTCCAGGGGGCGGCCCCGGCGGGTCCCACGTACGATGCGCATGACGCGCAGCACACTCGGCCCATGCCCACCGCGCCCGACGTACCCGCTCATGGCGGGGACCAGGATGACGACCAGGGGGCCGCTCGGCTGAGCGGCCCCCCGGTCCGCAACGACTCACCGCCGACGGCGCCCTACGGGGATCCGTCGCACAATCCGCAAAGCCCGCAGGAGCCCATGCCCAGCACCGCACCCGAGCCCGCCCCCGCACCGCAGAAGAAGAGTGCGGGACGCGACCTGGGTGCGGCCATAGGAGTGGGCGTCGGGCTCGGCGCCGTGATCGTCGCGTCGCTGTTCGTCGTCAAGGCCGTCTTCGTCGGTGTGATAGCGGTGGCCGTGGTGGTGGGGCTCTGGGAGCTCACCTCACGGCTGGAGGAGCGCAAGGGCATCAAGGCGCCCCTCGTGCCGCTCGCGCTCGGCGGGGCCGCCATGGTCGTCGCCGGATACGTGCGCGGAGCCGAGGGTGCCTGGGTGGCCATGGCGCTCACCGCGCTGGCCGTGCTGGTCTGGCGGATGACGGAACCGCCCGAGGGCTACCTCAAGGACGTCACCGCGGGGGTCTTCGCGGCCTTCTACGTGCCGTTCCTGGCGACCTTCGTGGCCATGATGCTCACCGCCGACGACGGCCCGCGCCGCGTTCTGACCTTCCTGCTCCTGACGGTCGTCAGCGACACGGGGGCGTACGCCATCGGCTGGCGCTTCGGCAAGCACAAGCTGGCTCCGCGGATCAGCCCCGGAAAGACCCGCGAGGGTCTGTTCGGAGCGGTCACCTTCGCGATGGCGGCGGGTGCGCTGTGCATGCAGTACCTGATCGACGACGGCACCTGGTGGCAGGGTCTGATCCTCGGCCTCGCGGTCGCGGCCAGCGCCACGCTCGGTGACCTCGGCGAGTCCATGATCAAGCGGGACCTCGGCATCAAGGACATGGGCACCCTGCTGCCGGGCCACGGCGGCATCATGGACCGCCTGGACTCTCTGCTCCCGACGGCTCCGGTCGTCTGGCTGTTGCTCGTCCTTTTCGTCGGTTCCGGCTGATCGTTTCTCCGCACGCGTTTACGACGTACGTATCCGCGACGCGCGCACATCCACGACACCACCCCTTCGGGTCATCCGATCACCTCACCGTGATCGCCGTGACCCGGAGGGGTGGTGTCGTATGTGCGGGGCCGGCCGTCCTGCCACTCCACCCAGCGCGGATCGTCCAGGTACTCCCAGGCGTCGGGCAGGCCGGCGCGGCGCAGGAACTCGACCACGTCGGCGTCGCTGTGGGCGATACCGGCGCTCCGCCCGCGGATCGTCACGCGGCGCCCGCCGGCACCGACCGGGCGGCCGACGGTGATGGGTGCGGTCGGCGCGTGCGCGTCGTCGGGCTGTGCGCCTTCGTGGTCGGGGCGCGAGTCTTCGTTCGGCTGTATGTGTTCGTGGTTCACAAAACACCCGGATCCGTGTCGGGGCGGCAGTACGGGCAGGCCGTGACGCCGTCTTCGGTGATCGCCCGGAGAGCCTGCTCGCGGGCGAGCGGCCTCGTGTTCTTCCCTGCCATGCCGCAGGCGCCGGTGTGGACGGCGCCGGGGGTCGCGCCGGTACCGCCGCCGCCCGCCCGTCGCATCGCGAGCTTCCAGCCGCGCGGCGGCGGGGGCGACGTGCGGGCCGCACGCGTGGCCGCGACCTCTTGGCGCTCCACCTCGGCGATGGTGTCGTCGGTGCGGCGCAGTTGCCGGAGCAACCACGCGCGGACGCTGCGCAGATGCTGCGGGCGGGACGCTTTTTCGGACACGTGTTCGATTCTAGGCCCTGGCGAAACGTCGCGACAGCATTCCTCGCGCGCCGCCGATCGTAGAGACGCAGGTCACATTCAGGTCGGTCACATCGTGCCGGGTCGTTCCGTCAACCAGGTGTAACCACGAGAAACGACACAGGGAGCACACCATGGAAGCTCGTCTGAACCTCTTCGCCAGCCCGGTGGCGGCCAAGTTCATGAAGCACATCGTCGCCGCGGGCAGGCCGCTCGCGGAGTCGACGCTGCCGCTCGCGACGCAGGAGTTGGTGAAGCTTCGTGCCAGCCAGATCAACGGCTGCGGGTTCTGCACGGACATGCACAGCAAGGACGCGGAGGCCGCGGGGGAGACCTCCGTGCGCCTCAATCTGGTCGCGGCCTGGAGGGAGGCGACGGTGTTCACCGACGCCGAGCGCGCCGCCCTGGAGCTGACGGAGCAGAGCACGCGCATCGCCGACGCGGCCGGCGGCGTCACGGACGAGTGCTGGGCGAACGCCGCCAAGTACTACGACGAGGAGCAGCTCGCCGCGCTGGTGTGCTGCATCGCGCTCATCAACGCCTTCAACCGCGCGAACGTCATGATCCAGCAGCCCGCCGGCGACTACAGGCCCGGCCAGTTCGCGTAGCCGGGAGACGTGGGGGGTCCGGCGGCTGGGACCTGAGTCACGGGGAGGGCCGCGCCGGTTCGGGCGGGGACCGGGACGGTTGGGGCGGGGGCGGGGACGGGAACGGTTCGGGAGAGGGCGGGGCGGGGGCGGGGACGGGAACGGTTCGGGAGAGGGCGGGGCGGGGGCGGGGATGGCGGCGGAATGGTGACGATGCCGCCTTCCTCCTCCTCTTGCTCCTCCTTCTCTTCCTCGTCCTTCTCGGCCGCGCAGGTTGTTCATGCGGTGAGCTCATGCGGCGAGCGGCCCACCGGAATCGTCCGGCGGCTGTCTCACGAGCGAATGCCGCCGTTCTCCGACCGACGGCTGGTGTCTTACGAGTGAATCCCGGCGTTCTCCGACGGGCGGCCGAGGCGTCGGCGGGAAGAGCATCCACGTACCGGACACCTCAATGGCAGGGAGCAGCCCCTATGCCGAAGTTCCTCATCCAGGCCCGCTACACCCCCGAGGGGGCGAAGGGCCTGCTCAAGGAAGGCGCGAGCGGCCGCCGCGCCGCCGTCGAGCACGTCGTCGCCGGCCTCGGCGGGAGCGTCGAAGCCATGTACTTCTCCTTCGGAGAGGACGACTTCGTGTGCATCCTCGACTTCCCCGACGCGGTCTCCATGGCCGCCGTCAGCCTCAGCGTCAAGGCCAGCGGTGCCCTCCACACCCGGGCCACACCGCTTCTCACCCTCGACGAAGTCGACGAGGCCGCCCGCAGAGAGGTCGCCTTCCGTCCTCCGGGCGCGTAGCCCGAGCCGGCCGGGGACACTCCACCGCAGGCGCTCAGGCTGGACCCTCGCCGCCGAGTCCAGCCCGGGTGCCATGCTCTGCCCCATGGACGCGGAAGAGTTCTGGAACCTGATCGGGCGGGCCCGCGGCATGGCTGTCGACCCGGCCGACGTCGAGGACATCGCCGAGCAGGCCACCGTGCTGCTGGCCGGGTACGCCCCCCGGGACATCCTCGGCGCCGAGCAGGTCCTGCAAGAGCTGATGGCCGCGTCCGACCGAGCTTCCCTCCGGGCCGCGGCCTGGGTCATCAGCGGTGGCAGCCCCTGTTTCGACGAGGGTTTCGACTACTTCCGCGGATGGCTGATCGCCCAGGGCCGGGAGGTCTTCGAAGGCGTCGTCGCGCACGCCGACCGGCTGGCCGAGCTCCCGGAGATCTCTGCGTCGGCGCCCGAGGGGATCGAACCCGACGGTGAGGAGATTCTTGGCATCGCCCAGGACGCCTACGAGAGGGCGACCGGCGCCGAACTGCCCGAGGGCGCCTTCACCTTCGACGACCCAGCAGTCGATCCGGACCACGACTTCGACGACCGTGAGCGTATGACCGCCCTGCTGCCCCGGCTCACCGCCCTGTACCCGGGCTGACCCGGACCGGCCCGCAGCCTCGACGGGGCCGAGTCGGTGGGGAGGGTTTGTCGTTCGAAGCCGGCGGCGGTCACGGCGAGGCTTCCGATCATGACCAGCACCACGCCGACCATGAAGAGGCCGCTGGAGTCGTCCGACCAGTCGTAGTAGGCGGCGACGGTGAGGCCGGCCGTGGTGCCGAGGACAGCGGCTCGGGTGTAGTGCCGGGATGTCGCCCAGTACACCGGTGCCAGCAGAATCAGCACCAGCCCGATCACCTGCCACGCCTCGTACGGACCGGTCGTCGTGCCGCCCGCCGGGTCTGCTCCTCAGTTTCTGAGTGGACCGCACGTCAGTCGGTAGGCCTCCTGGATCCAGGGCTCCTTGGTGTGGGGGTTCACGCCGCAGGCCAGCGATGCACTTGTACCGCCGAACCAGGTGCTCACGCTGCCGTAGACGTCACCGCCGGGGCAGTTCACGGTGAAGCTCGCGTCGACGGCCTGGACTCCCTCGGCCTCGACGAAGCGCCCCGCGTGTCCGAGGGAGTCGACCTTGACGGGGTAGCGCCGACGATCGGCGGACTCCTTCCCCGGAGCGGCCAGTTGATCGACGTCCCACCACTTGAGGCGCTTGGCGAGCGCGGCGAGGACCTGGTGCGCTGATACGCGGTCGTCGCTCGTGCTGACCTGGGGCACTATGTTGCGCACGAGCCCGGGGTGAAACGTGACCCAGCCGTCGCTCTTGCGGACGTTCACGACCGGCGAGACTTCGGTGAGTCGCTGCTCCCGGTGCACCGAGGTCCACCGGACGGCCCCGCCCGCGCAGGACGGCGTGGACGCGATGGCCTTCGTCTCGGCCTCGGTCGTCTTCCTCGCCGCCGGCTTCCCGGTCGCTGTCGTACAGGCCGCCGCCGACGGCACCACCGCGCACAGCAGCGCCGCTGTCGCCCACCCATGACGTCGCGTCATCCTGCTGCGTGCCATTCGCTGTCGTTCCGCTCGCTCAAGTGCCGGACCCGCCGTTCGGACGTTGGGTCCAAGATCCAGGAGTCTGTGAATATAGGCCGTCTGACCAGCAGAAACAGAGTTTGTGATGCAGTCGCAACGCACTGGTGCGGTGTCCCCGGGATACAGCAGGGCGGACGACACCGAAACCGTCTTCACGGGAGAGCCGCCGTCCCCACCACGACGTGCTCTCGTTCTGCAGATCTACCGACGGATGCCAGGCGCAGGACGCCAGCTGCTCGCTGTCGATGTCTTCGCCGTGACTTCGAGTGGATCGGTACGGCAGATCTGACGGCCGGGGTTCCCGGCACTGAAACCGGCTGATGTGTCAGAGCAGTCGGGTGCCATCACGGCGGTGCCAAGGAGCCAAGGTGCCGCTGGAGACGGACTGACCTGGGGTACGGCGCCGCCGGTCACGTCCGTAGTACGGGCCAGACGGATCACCGCGCGGCGACTGGGCGTACCCCTTCGGGAGGCCTTGCAGCGCACTGAGGTCGGTTGAACGGAGTCGGTGACCGGACCCGGGTGCGGGTCCATCTGCTCACCGGCAGGCACATCTGTGCATCGTCGCAGCAGGTGAGAGGCATACACCGGCACGCACACCTGTGGATCGTCGCAGCAGGTGAGAGGCGCACCGGCACTGACATCGCCAGGAGGGTCCGGACGAGTGCCGCGCCGGGACGCCCCCGGGCGGTGCGAGGTCGGGGGACGCCCCCGGGCGTGCGAGGCCGGGCGAGGTCGGGCGAAGCTGACCGGTGGCACCCGTGGGTGACGGCCCCCACCCCGCTGTGGCCTGGGCCGGTGGTATTGATCTGCGACACTGGAAGGGTTATGCCGAAGCCCGGAGAACTCACCTTTGTCGCGCCGCGCGGAGCCAAGAAGCCGCCGCGGCACCTTGCCGATCTCACGCCCGCCGAGCGCAAAGAGGCGGTTGCCGCGATCGGTGAGAAGCCGTTTCGTGCCAAGCAGCTCTCGCAGCACTACTTCGCCCGGTACGCGCACGACCCCGCCGAGTGGACGGACATCCCGGCCGCCTCGCGCGGCAAGCTCCAGGAAGCGCTGCTTCCCGAGCTGATGACGGTCGTGCGGCACCTGTCGACCGACCAGGACACCACCCGCAAGACGCTGTGGCGGCTCTTCGACGGCACGCTCGTCGAGTCCGTGCTGATGCGCTACCCGGACCGGGTGACCATGTGCATCAGCTCGCAGGCGGGCTGCGGGATGAACTGCCCGTTCTGCGCCACCGGACAGGCCGGCCTCGACCGGAACCTGTCCACCGGCGAGATCGTGCACCAGATCGTCGACGGTATGCGGGCGCTGCGTGACGGCGAGATCCCCGGGGGTCCGGCGCGGCTGAGCAACATCGTCTTCATGGGGATGGGCGAGCCGCTCGCCAACTACAAGCGGGTGGTCGGAGCGATCCGGGCCCTGACCGACCCCGAGCCGGACGGCCTCGGGCTCTCGCAGCGCGGTATCACGGTGTCGACGGTCGGGCTCGTCCCCGCCATCAACCGGTTCGCGGACGAGGGCTTCAAGTGCCGGCTCGCGATCTCCCTGCACGCCCCGGACGACGAGCTGCGCGACACCCTCGTCCCCGTGAACACGCGGTGGCAGGTGCGCGAGGTGCTGGACGCCGGATGGGAGTACGCGGCCAAGTCCGGGCGGCGCCTGTCGATCGAGTACGCCCTGATCCGGGACATCAACGACCAGGCGTGGCGTGGGGACCGGCTCGGGCGGATGCTCAAGGGCAAGCCCGTACATGTCAACCTCATCCCGCTGAACCCGACCCCGGGCTCGAAGTGGACCGCGTCGCGGCCCGAGGACGAGAAGGCGTTCGTCGAGGCGATCGCGGCCCATGGTGTCCCGGTCACTGTCCGGGACACCCGGGGGCAGGAGATCGACGGAGCGTGTGGCCAGCTCGCCGCGACCGAGCGGTAGTCTGAACCGAGTCGGCCCGTGCGGTCGTCCGACATCGTCATGGTCGGACAATCCCATCGTCCGGCATCTTCACCGTCCGACATCTTCATATTCCGACAGGGGAGCGCCACAGCGCTGAGAGTGCGGGACAGACCGCAGACCCTCTGAACCTTGCCCAGGTCATTCTGGGTAGGAAGTTCGGTCGTTACTCAAGCTGTTGCGCCCTGCCCGGGAACCGTCAGAGGTCCTGGGCAGGGCCGCGTCTCTTCCTGGTCACCCAGGAGGAATCAGTGAGCATCACCACCACCGTCAGCAGTGGCAGACGGTTCGCCGTCATGGCCGCCGGGCTCGGCCTCGTCGCGCTGCCCGTGCTGTCCGCGTGCGGCTCGTCCGGCGACTCGGGCTCGGGCGATTCGAAGACGGTCACGCTCGTCAGCCACGACTCGTGGCTCGTGTCGAAGAGCGTGCTGGCCGACTTCGAGAAGCAGTCAGGCTACAAGGTCCGCGTCCTCAAGGACGGCGACGCCGGGCAGGCCGTGAACAAGGCCGTTCTGACCAAGGACAACCCCCAGGGCGACGTCTTCTTCGGCGTCGACAACACCCTGCTCTCCCGCGCGCTCGACAACGGGCTGTTCCAGCCGTACGAGGCCAAGGGCGCGGAGCAGGTCCTGCCGGAGTACCGGACCGACCAGGACAAGCACCGGGTCACGCCCATCGACACCGGCGACATCTGCGTCAACTACGACAAGGCCTGGTTCAGCGAGCACAAGCTGGCGCCGCCGCGGTCCTTCGACGACCTGGTCAAGCCCGCGTACAAGAACCTCCTCGTCACCGAGAACGCCGCCACCTCCTCGCCCGGCCTCGGCTTCCTGCTCGGGTCCGCCGCGCACTACGGCGACAAGGGCTGGGAGGACTACTGGACGAAGCTCAAGGCCAACGGCGTGAAGGTCGTGGACGGCTGGGAGCAGGCGTACAACGAGGAGTTCTCGGGGTCCGCCGGAGGCAAGAAGGCCAAGGCCGACCGGCCGCTCGTCGTCTCGTACGCCTCCTCGCCGCCCGCCGAGGTCATCTACGCCGACCCGAAGCCCGCCACGGCCCCGACCGGCGTCGCGGACGGCACCTGCTTCCGGCAGGTGGAGTACGCGGGCCTGCTCAGCAATGCCAAGAACGCCAAGGGCGGCAAGGCGTTCCTGGACTTCCTGCTCACCAAGGAGTTCCAGGAGGACATGCCGCTCAACATGTTCGTCTACCCGGTCCGTGAGGGCGCGCGGGTGCCCGCGGAGTTCACCCGGTTCGGTCCGCAGGCCAAGGATCCCGAGATCCTGGCGCCCGCGAAGATCGCCGCCGACCGCGACCAGTGGGTCAAGTCGTGGACCTCACTCGTACTGAAGTAACGGACAAGGCCGGTCCCACCGACCCTGCCGGTGGGACCGACCCTGCCGGTGGGACCGGCGGGGTCGGCGACATCGGCCCCGAAGCCGCCGCCGCCGCCGCAGCAGCAGAAGCCGCAGCCGTGGCCTCGCGCGGCGTGCGTCGGCGGAGCGCGGTGCGGTTCGGGCTGATGGTCCTGCCCGTCGCGTTCTTCGCGGTGTTCTTCGCCTGGCCGGTCGCCGCGATCGTCTCGCGTGGGCTCCACGGGGACGGCGGCTGGGAGCTCGGCCGGATCTGGGACGTGGCGACCCGCTCCGACATCCGGCACGTGCTGTGGTTCACCACCTGGCAGGCGCTCGCCTCGACGGCGCTCACGCTGCTGGTCGCGCTCCCCGGCGCGTACGTCTTCGCGCGCTTCGACTTCCGGGGCAAACAGATGCTCCGGGCCGTGGTGACGGTGCCCTTCGTGCTGCCGACCGTGGTCGTCGGCACGGCGTTCCTCGCGCTGGTCGGCCGGGGAGGGCTGCTCGACGAGCTGTGGGGCGTACGTCTGGACACCACGGTGTGGGCAATCCTGCTGGCGCATGTCTTCTTCAACTACGCCGTCGTCGTACGGACCGTCGGCGGGCTCTGGTCGCAGCTCGACCCGCGTCAGGAGGAGGCCGCGCGCATGCTCGGGGCCTCGCGTCTCGCGGCCTGGCGCAGGGTGACGCTGCCCGCGCTCGGGCCCGCCGTGGCCGCCGCCGCCCTCATGGTCTTCCTCTTCACCTTCACCTCGTTCGGTGTGGTGCAGATCCTCGGCGGCCCGACCTTCTCGACCCTCGAGGTCGAGATCTACCGGCAGACCTCCGAGATCTTCGACCTCACGACGGCGGCGGTGCTCACGATCGTCCAGTTCGTGGCCGTCGGCGCGATCCTCGCCGTGCACG
Organism: Streptomyces sp. NBC_00659; assembly: GCF_036226925.1. Classification (NCBI taxonomy): domain Bacteria; kingdom Bacillati; phylum Actinomycetota; class Actinomycetes; order Kitasatosporales; family Streptomycetaceae; genus Streptomyces; species Streptomyces sp. NBC_00659. The sequence continues at coordinate 6,737,663 of NZ_CP109031.1, forward strand.
CGGCGACCGTGCGCCGACGGGAGACCGCCCTGCGGCTGGTGGCGCCGGCGACGACCGCGCGCCGGCCGCGCGGTGCCGGGCAGTGGGCGCTCCTCGCGGGTGTGCTGGTGAGCATCGCGGTTCTGCTCGTTCTGCCGCTCGCCGTCCTCGTCCAGCGCTCCCTCGGCGCCCCGGGACTCGGCTACTACCGGGCCCTGGCCGACGACGACGGAGGTGTCTTCCTCGTCGCCCCGATCGAGGCGGTCGGCAACTCGCTGGAGTACGCGCTCGCCGCCACCGCCATCGCCGTGCTGATCGGCGGTCTGGCCGCGGCCGCCCTCACCCGGCGCGCGGGCCGGCTGATGCGGGGCTTCGACGCCCTGCTGATGCTGCCGCTCGGCGTCTCCGCGGTGACCGTGGGCTTCGGGTTCCTGATCGCCCTGGACGAGCCGCCGCTCGACCTGCGCGCGAGCTGGATCCTCGTGCCGCTGGCGCAGGCGCTGGTGGGCGTCCCCTTCGTCGTACGGACGATGCTGCCCGTGCTGCGAGCGGTGGACGGGCGGCTGCGGGAGGCCGCGGCCGTCCTCGGGGCGTCGCCGTGGCGGGTGTGGCGCGAGGTCGATCTGCCGATGGTGCGGCGGGCGCTGTTGATCGCGGCCGGGTTCGCCTTCGCCGTCTCCCTCGGCGAGTTCGGGGCGACCGTCTTCATCGCACGGCCCGACAACCCGACGCTGCCGGTCGCCGTCGCCCGGTTGCTCGGGCGCGCGGGAGATCTCAACTACGGCCAGGCGATGGCCCTTTCGACCATCTTGATGGTGGTGTGCGCGGTGGCGCTGCTGCTGTTGGAGCGGGTACGGACCGACCGGACCGGGGAGTTCTAGATGCTGCTGAGCCTCCAGGGCGCGACCGTACGCTTCGGCGGGCGGCCCGTGCTCGACGCCGTCGACCTCGATGTCGCCGAGCACGAGATCGTGTGCGTGCTCGGGCCGAGCGGCAGCGGAAAGTCCACACTGCTGCGGACGGTCGCCGGACTGCAGCCGTTGGACGCGGGCCGTGTGGTGCTGGACGGACGGGACCAGGCGGCCGTTCCCGCGCACAAGCGGGGCGTCGGCCTGATGTTCCAGGACCATCAGCTCTTCCCGCAGCGGGACGTGGGCGGCAACGTGGCCTTCGGACTGCGGATGCGGGGCACGTCGAGGAGCGGACAGGCCGCCCGGGTGGGGGAGCTGCTGGACCTCGTCGGGCTGCCCGGAGCCCGGGACCGCGCCGTCGCCTCGCTCTCCGGCGGTGAGCAGCAGCGCGTGGCGCTGGCCCGCGCCCTCGCGCCGAGCCCCCGGCTGCTGATGCTCGACGAGCCGCTCGGCCAGCTGGACCGCTCGCTACGCGAACGGCTCGTCGTCGAACTCCGCCAGCTCTTCGGCGAGTTGGGGACGACGGTGCTCGCCGTCACGCACGACCAGGGCGAGGCCTTCGCGCTCGCGGACCGGGTCGTGGTGATGCGCGACGGGCGGATCGCCCAGTCCGGTACGCCACTCGAGGTCTGGCAGCGGCCCGCGGACTCCTTCGTGGCCCGCTTCCTCGGCTTCGACAACGTGGTCGAAGCGACCGTGAGCGGGAGTGCCGCCGACACCCCCTGGGGCAAGCTCCCGGTGCCCGAGGGCGCCCCCCAGGGGCCCGGAAGCCTCCTCGTGCGGCCCGCCGGTGTACGGCTCGTGGCCGTGGCGGACGGGCTGCCCTGCACGGTCGCCGCGCGCACCTTCCGGGGCACGCACGTCGCCGTACAGCTCCAGCCGGAGGGCGCGCCCCGGCTGGAGGCCGCGTGCGCGTTGCGGGACGCTCCGGAGCCCGGGGACGTGGTCGGGGTGGAGTTCGACGCCGCGGAGATCGTCGTCCTCGGGGCACCGGCCCCCGCGAAGCGGCCGGCGCGGCAGGCGGGTTGAGCGGGACGTCCGGACAGCCGTGTGGCCCGCCCCCTCGACGGGGGCGGGCCACACGGTCGTTCAGGAGGTGGTTCAGCTCGCCTTCGAGGCGCCACGGCGGCGCATGCCGAAGAAGACCGCTCCGCCACCGACGACGACGAGCGCGCCGGCGATACCGGCGATCACCGGGGTGTTGGAGTTCGCACCGGTCTCGGCGAGGTTGGACTCACCGGCGGCCGCGGACGGCTGGTTGTCGCCCGGGGTGGCCGGAGCGGCGCTGCTCTCCGAGTCGGACGGGCTGGCCGAGTCCGAGGGAGTGTCCGAGGAGGCGGACTCCGACGGCTCCGGGCTCGCCGACGGGGACGGCGACTCCGACTTCGTCGTGCAGGCCTCGTCCTTGGTCACCAGGTTCGGCGAGATGTCCTTGTCCACGATGTTCGGGACGCTGACGTGGATCCGGTACTCGGCCTTGGGCGCCCAGTCCTCCGAGAAGGAGATGGTGGCGCCGTCCTTGCTGCCGATGACCTTCTGGGCGGACCCGACCTGGTGGTCGTCGGCGCCGTTGCGCTCGAGGAAGACCGTGATGGTGGCTTCCTTGGCGGAGGAGTCGACATCGGTCACGGTGATGATGCCCTTCCCGTTGCCGTCACAGGTGGCGGCGGCCGAGAAGTCCTTGATGTTGCAAGCGAGTGCGTTGCCGGCGACGCCGAGCGCGAGCGCGGCAGAGGCGGAGGCAACGCCGAGGATTCGCACGGAACGTGCGGTGCGTCGAGATATGGACACGATTGCCCTTCACAGGTTGAGCAACTGCGGGGGGTGTGGGGGGATTTGCTGCGGTATTTCCAGCAACAGCGCCCCCAGGAGTCTCACAGGTCTATAAGCGCGACCTAAGTGCTGTCAATGCGTAGACCGTGCCCCGCTGTTGGCTTTGCCGAGTTGTTAAGGTCCCAGGTGTTTGAGCGCTTCCGGAGCGTCATCGACGCCGTCGACGAGGGCGATGCGCGACTCCATCGGGCGCTCCCTGGCCAGCGACGTCAGCAGCGCCCAGGCGGGGTACTTCTCGGTCCAGTGCTCCCGGTCCACCAGGACCATGGGGGTCGGCTCGCCTCTGGATCCGTAGTAGTTGGGGGTCGCGTTGTCGAAGATCTCCTGTACGGTCCCGGCGGCGCCCGGAAGGAAGACGACCCCCGCGTTCGAGCGGGCCAGCAGTCCGTCCTCACGGGTCGCGTTGGCAAAGTACTTGGCGATGTGCGCGGCGAAGGCGTTCGGCGGCTCGTGGCCGTAGAACCAGGTGGGGATGCCGACCGAGGCGCCGCCCGAGGGCCAGCGCTCGCGCACCTCGAACGCCGCGCGCGCCCAGTCCGTGACGGAAGGGGTGAACGAGGGGACGGCGGCCAGTACACGCAGAGCCTCGTCGAGCATGCCGTCGTCGAACGGGGCCGCGTACGCGCCGAGGTTCGCCGCCTCCATGGCGCCGGGGCCACCGCCGGTGGCGACCATGAGGCCGGAGCGCGCGAGGGTGCGGCCGAGCCGTGCGGCCCCCGCGTACGCCTCCGTGCCGCGCGCCATCGCGTGGCCGCCCATCACGCCCACCACCCGTACGCCGACGAGGAGTTCTTCGAGCGCGTCCGAGACGGAGTCGTCGTGGACCGCGCGCACCATCGACGCGAATATGTCGCCGTCGGCCTTGGTCCGCTGGAACCAGGCGTACGCGCGGGCGTCGGGCGTCGACTCGTACCCCGCGTCGAGCGAGGCGAAGAGCTCGTCGGGAGAGTAGAGCCGGCCCCGGTAGGGGTCGAGGGGGAGGCCCGGTACGGGCGGGAAGACGAGCGCACCCGAGAGCCGGACCCGCGCGGCCGCCTCGGGCTCCATCGGACAGCCGAGGAACACGGCACCCCCGGTGTCCGCGGACAGCAGGTCCCGCGTACGGCCCGTCAGATCGACGGCCTGGACCCGGAACCCGGCGAGCGAGCCGCCCGCCGAGACGGCCTCGTCGAACTCGGCGAGGGATTCGATCTCACGGTCGTGGGAGACGTGAAGAGGAGTTGGCAGCACCCGGCCATGCTAGGGGCTGCCGCCCAAGGGGCACCGGGGTTCCGGACCTCCGCCCCCCGGGACGTGACCCCGGGGCACCCCCGGCCTCGCGACCAGACCCCGGGTCACCCCCGGCCTCGCAACCGACCGCGGCCCGACCGCTGACCGCGACCCCGCCCGGAAATCGGCCCTGGCCTCGGCCGGCTCTGGCCGAGCGTCCAGCCCCGGCCGCCTCACGGCCCGCCGCACCAACGACCTTCCTTCGCCCCCTCCGCCCCTACCCGACCCGAACCTGGGGCTCCGCCCCGGACCCCGCTCCTCAAACGCCGGAGGGGCTGGATCTTGTGCCCGTACCCGACGAGGCGGGCCGGCGCGCGGACCCCTGTACCGCGCGCCGGCCCCGGAACGTCGGCCGGGTGGTGAGGCTCAGCCCTGGACCGCCGCCGGGTCCATCCACATGACCTCCCAGGTGTGGCCGTCGAGGTCGTCGAAGGCACGCCCGTACATGAAGCCCTGGTCCTGTGCCTCGCCGGTGCCCGAGCCGCCCGCCACGATGGCGGCGTCGACCAGCTCGTCGACCTTCTCGCGGCTCTCGGCGCTCAGACACAGCAGCACCTCGCTGGTCTTCGTCGCGTCCGCGATCTCCTTTTTGGTGAAGTCCGCGTAGCGCTGCCGGCCGAGCAGCATCGCGATGATCGTGTCGCTGATCACCACACAGGCGCAGTCGTCGGTGGAGAACTGGGGGTTGATCGTGTAGCCGAGCTCCGTGAAGAACTTCCTCGAGGCGGCGACGTCGGACACGGGCAGGTTCACGAAGATCATCTGCTGGTACATGCGAGGTACTCCCGTCGGTGTTGTGCCGTTCGCAGGGATAGACCGGGGGTCCGCCCGGAAATCATCGCCCGGTACGGACTTTTCCCGGAGGACCGCGCCGGGCGGCCCGCGGGCGCGTCAGCTGACCGGCCCGCGGGCCGGTCAGCTGATGAGCGGAAGCGCGGCCAGTTCGGCGACCGCCCAGGTCAGCGGGGCGAACGCGACGAACAGCGCCCCGGCGCGCAGGGCCGCGGCGCCGCGCAGCATCGTGGCGGGCGCCCCGAGCTGCAGCAGGGCCGCCGTGGTGTCGGCACGGGCCTGCCGCGCCTCGACGGCGGCGGTCGCCAGGGTCAGCAGCGTGCACCCGGCGACCAGCAGGGCGCCGAGCGTGGTCAGCGGACCGAAGGCGGGCCGGGCGCCGGTGTACAGCGTCGTCATGGCGAACCCGCCCGACGCCACCGCGCACACCACCCCCAGCGGCTGCCCGATGCGCCGCGCCTCCGCCTGGAGCACCCGCCCGGCCAGCAACCGCATCGCGCCCGGACGTACGGCCTGGAGCAGCCATCCGCACAGATACGTGATCGCGGGCCCGGCGAGGGCCAGACCGACCGCCGTCAGCACCCAGCCGAGCAGCACCCCGGCCGGACCGCCGACGAATCCGCCGGGCAGCGCGAGCGCGGGCGCGGATCCCGGACGGCTCGCGTACGTCTCCACGGCCAGCCCGGCCGCCAGTGTGGCCGCACCCCAGGGGAGCCCGTTCGGGCAGCCCTGCGCGGGCCGCAGCGCGCGGGAGCCGGCCTCGGCGGCCCGACGCCGGTCCGGGCGCGCACCGGGCACGAGGGCACCCTCGTACGCCGGTTCCGGGTGTGCGTACGAGGGTGCCGTGTTCCCGTACGCGATGTCCGGGCGCTGGTACGAGGGCGGCGTTCCGTGGGCGACGGCGGGCGGCAGGTCCTCCGCGGCCGTCCTCCCGGTCTCCCCGGAGGCGTACGCCTCGGCGGTCCAGTGGAAGTCGGGGCCGCCGGAGCCGTCGGCCGCGGGGGCCCGCGGGTCGGGTGCCGGCAGGGCGCCGTCATGGGCGCCCGCCGACGCGTCCCGGAATCCCGCGCCCGTGCCGGTCACGGTGAGACCCGCGGTCGTGCGGGTCGCCGCGGAGGTTGTGGGACCGCCGGGCGCGGTGATGGGCGCGGGCGTACCGGGGGTGCCGTCCGTGGGCCGTCCGCCGCCTCGGGTACCGGGCCGCGGAGCGCCCGAGACGGCGTTCTGCCGCGCCGACATCCAGGTGCGACCGTACGACCACGCGGCGCGCACCGGGCCGCTGCCCCGGGGGCGCAGGGCCAGGGCGGCCGCGCCGGAGGCCGCGACCGGTACCACGACGAGCAGGGTGAGGGCCGCGGGCAGGGGCAGGGACCGGCCGGAGGCGAGGAAGTCCGTGGCCGCGCCGCCGAACGGGATACCGGTCAGGTCGCCGCGCAGGTGGAGGAAGAGGACCAGGGCGAGCAGAGAGCCGAGGAGCGTGGACAGGGCGGTGGTGGCGGCGGAGATCGCCATCAGCCGGCCCGGACCGAGGCCGATGGCGGACAGGCCGGGCCGGGGCCGGGTGGCGGGGTCGGTGCGGGCCACCGCGACGGCGAAGTAGACCGTGGCGGCGAGGGGAACGACGCACCAGGCCAGGCGCAGCGCGCCGGCGGCCGAGGCGTCCGGATGGCTCAGCGCGTACCCCAGCGTGCACAGCAGCAGGAACCCGGTGCCCGCGGAGGCGGCGGCGACCAGGAGCCTGCGGAGCTGGACGAGGGGGTGGCCCCCGCGGGCTAGACGGAGAGCGAGCACGCGGCCCGGCCTTCCGTCTCGGCGACCGGGGGCAGGTGGACGGTATTCACACGCCGTCCGTCGAGCAGGTTCACCGTGCGGTCGGCGAGGGCCGCGGTGTCCGGGTCGTGGGTGGCGAGGACGACGGTGATGCCGTGCGAGCGGGCCGCCGAGGTCAGGGTGCGCAGCACATGAGCCTGGTCGGCGCGGTGCAGAGGGGCCGTCGGCTCGTCGGCGAACAGCACGGTGGGGGCGGGGGCGAGGGCGCGGGCGACGGCCACGCGCTGCCGTTCGGCCTGGAGCAGGGCGTGCGGGCGTTTGCGGGCGCAGTCGCCGACGTCCAGGCGCTTGAGCCACTCCAGGGAGGCGGTCTTGGCGGCCCGGCGGGTCCAGCCGCGCAGCATCAGCGGGAGGGCGGTGTTCTCCCAGGCGTTCAGCTCGGGGACCAGTGTCGGGACGGGGCCGATCCAGCCGAACCGGTCCCGGCGCAGCCGCTCGCGGGTGAGCGGGCCCATGGTGTGCACGGGCGAGCTGTTGAACCAGACCTCGCCCTGCTGCGGCAGGAGCTGGCCGGACAGGCACAGCAGGAGGGTCGTCTTGCCGCTGCCGCGCGGGCCGCCGACGGCGAGGATCTCGCCCTCACGGACGCCGAGCGAGACACCGCTGAGCGCGGGCGAGCCGTTGTGCTTGACGTGCAGGGCGCGTGCCCAGAGCACGTCGTTGTCAGGCGGGGCCACCATCGCGTACACCTCGTTCAGAGCTGATGTGCCGTGCCGGGCGATCTCTTCGAGGTCGCTCGGTCCCCCGGACGGGGGAACGAAGGCAGGGCCGATCGGTCAAGGGGCACGCTAGGGAGTCGGGGCCGGGAGGCCGGACAGCACGCGGCCCCGGGCCGCCCATTCTCACTCGAACGGGCGCCACCGGGGCCGGTGTTGATCAGTCAAACGGAAGACCGGAGCCCGCCGGGGGGAACCGGCGGGCCGAGCTCACGGCCGGGGCCGACGGGGTGCGGTCAGAGCTTGGTCCACGCCTCCGTCAGGACCTGACGGACGATCCCCTCGATCTCGTCGAAGGTCGACTGGTCGGAGATCAGCGGCGGCGACAGCTGGATGACCGGGTCACCGCGGTCGTCGGCGCGGCAGTAGAGGCCGTACTCGAAGAGCTTCTTGGAGACGAAGCCGTAGAGCACGCGCTCCGACTCCTCGTCCGTGAAGGTCTCCTTGGTGGCCTTGTCCTTCACCAGCTCGATGCCGTAGAAGAAGCCGTTGCCGCGGACGTCGCCGACGATCGGCAGGTCGTGCAGCTTCTGCAGGGTCTGCAGGAAGTTGGCCTCGTTGTCCAGCACGTGCTGGTTCAGGCCCTCACGCTCGAAGATGTCGAGGTTGGTGAGCGCCACGGCCGCGGAGACCGGGTGGCCGCCGAACGTGTAGCCGTGCAGGAAGGTGTTGTCGCCCTTGTAGAACGGCTCGGCGACGCGGTCGGAGACGATGCACGCGCCGATCGGGGAGTAGCCCGAGGTCATGCCCTTGGCGCAGGTGATCATGTCCGGTACGTAGCCGAACTTGTCGCAGCCGAACATCGTGCCGAGGCGGCCGAAGGCGCAGATGACCTCGTCGGAGACCAGCAGCACGTCGTACTTGTCGCAGATCTCGCGCACGCGCTGGAAGTAGCCGGGCGGCGGCGGGAAGCAGCCGCCGGCGTTCTGCACCGGCTCCAGAAAGACCGCGGCGACGGTGTCCGGGCCCTCGAAGAGGATCTCCTGCTCGATCTGGTCGGCGGCCCAGCGGCCGTAGGCCTCCGGGTCGTCGCCGAAGAGCGGGGCGCGGTAGATGTTGGTGTTGGGGACCTTGTGGGCACCCGGGACCAGCGGCTCGAAGGGGGCCTTCAGAGCCGGCAGGCCGGTGATCGACAGGGCGCCCTGCGGGGTGCCGTGGTAGGCGACCGCACGCGAGATGACCTTGTACTTGGTCGGCTTGCCCTGCAGCTTGAAGTACTGCTTGGCCAGCTTCCACGCGGTCTCGACGGCCTCGCCGCCACCGGTGGTGAAGAACACCTTGTTCAGGTCGCCCGGCGCGTGGTGCGCGAGACGCTCGGCCAGCTCGATGGCCTTGGGGTGGGCGTAGGACCACACCGGGAAGAAGGCCAGCTCCTGGGCCTGCTTGAAGGCCGTCTCGGCCAGCTCGGTGCGGCCGTGGCCGGCCTGGACCACGAACAGGCCCGCGAGACCGTCGAGGTAGCGCTTGCCCTTGTCGTCGTAGATGTAGGTGCCCTCACCGCGGACGATGGTGGGGACGGGCGCGTTCTCGTACGAGGACATGCGGGTGAAGTGCATCCACAGGTGGTCGTACGCGGTCTTGCTGAGGTCCTTGGTGCTCACGGCTATCGGGTTCCCCACATGTAGGTCTGCTTCTTGAGCTTGAGGTAGACGAAGCTCTCGGTGGAGCGCACCCCGGGCAGGGCCCGGATGCGTTTGTTGATGACGTCCAGCAGGTGGTCGTCGTCCTCGCAGACGATCTCGGCGAGGATGTCGAACGAGCCCGCGGTCATCACCACGTACTCGACTTCCGACATGGCAGTCAGCGCTTCGGCCACCGGGTCGAGGTCGCCTTCGACGTTGACACCGACCATCGCCTGCCTGCGGAACCCCACGGTGAGCGGGTCCGTGACGGCGACGATCTGCATGACGCCCTGGTCGAGCAGCTTCTGGACCCGCTGGCGCACGGCGGCCTCGGAGAGGCCCACGGCCTTGCCGATCGCGGCGTACGGGCGGCGTCCGTCCTGCTGGAGCTGCTCGATGATGGCGAGGGAGACGGTGTCCAACTGGGGACTGCCGTTCCTGGACTCGCGGGAGTCCCTGGGTTCCGCACTTCGACTGGCCACGAGCTCACTGTGCACGACGTCTCGACAGTTCCGCAAGCATGCGGCGATGAAATTCGTTGTTTACGGCTACGCGTCTTGCGGATTTCGCAGCTCTGGGCCGTTCGGGGGTGTTGAAAACGTGGAGCCACGGATTAGGGTGGGGCCCAGGCATCTCAGGTAGTGGACACCTGGGCCGTTGGACATCCGACAGGAGGGCCGGGCAGTGAGCACCGAGCTGCGTCGTCTGCGCAATTACATCGACGGAGAGTTCCGCGATGCCGCCGATGGACGGACCACGGAGGTGGTCAACCCCGCGACCGGCGAGGCGTACGCGACCGCGCCGCTCTCCGGCGAGGCGGACGTGGACGCCGCCATGGCGGCCGCCGCCGCGGCCTTTCCGCAGTGGCGGGACAAGACCCCCTCCGAGCGCCAGAAGGCGCTCCTGAAGATCGCGGACGCGTTCGAGGAGCGGGCCGAGGAACTGATCGCGGCCGAGGTGGAGAACACCGGCAAGCCGATCGGTCTGACCCGGTCCGAGGAAATCCCGCCGATGGTCGACCAGATCCGCTTCTTCGCGGGTGCCGCCCGCATGCTCGAGGGCCGCTCGGCCGGCGAGTACATGGAGGGCATGACCTCGATCGTCCGCCGCGAGCCCGTCGGCGTCTGCGCCCAGGTCGCGCCGTGGAACTACCCGATGATGATGGCGGTGTGGAAGTTCGCCCCGGCCCTCGCGGCGGGCAACACGGTCGTCCTGAAGCCGTCGGACACCACCCCGGCCTCCACCGTCCTGATCGCCGACATCCTCGGCGGCATCCTGCCCAAGGGCGTCTTCAACGTCATCTGCGGCGACCGCGACACCGGCCGCGCGATGGTCGAGCACCCGACCCCGGCGATGGCGTCCATCACCGGCTCCGTCCGTGCCGGCATCTCGGTCGCCGAGTCGGCGTCCAAGGACGTCAAGCGCGTCCACCTGGAGCTGGGCGGCAAGGCCCCGGTCGTCGTCTTCGAGGACACCGACATCCCCAAGGCCGTCGAGGACATCTCGGTCGCGGGCTTCTTCAACGCCGGCCAGGACTGCACGGCCGCGACCCGCGTCCTCGTCCAGGACTCCATCCACGACGAGTTCGTCGCGGCGCTCGCCAAGGCCGCCGCCGAGACCAAGACCGGTCAGCCGGACGACGAGGACGTGCTCTACGGCCCCCTGAACAACCCCAACCAGCTCAAGCAGGTCGCCGGGTTCATCGAGCGCCTGCCCGCGCACGCCAAGGTCGAGGCGGGCGGTCAGCAGGTCGGCGACAAGGGCTACTTCTACGCCGCCACCGTCGTCTCCGGCCTCAAGCAGGACGACGAGATCATCCAGAACGAGGTCTTCGGCCCGGTCATCACCGTGCAGTCCTTCTCGGACGAGGCCCAGGCGATCGAGTGGGCCAACGGCGTCGACTTCGCCCTCGCCTCCTCGGTGTGGACCAAGGACCACGGCCGGGCGATGCGTCTGTCCAAGTCCCTCGACTTCGGCTGCGTGTGGATCAACACCCACATCCCGCTGGTGGCCGAGATGCCGCACGGCGGCTTCAAGAAGTCCGGCTACGGCAAGGACCTGTCGGGCTACGGCTTCGAGGACTACACGCGCATCAAGCACGTGATGACGTCGCTGGACGGCTGACCGCCGGCCGGTCGAGCGGCGTTCACGCTCTGCTCGTACGCACCACGTGGCCCCGGACGGGAGTCGATCCCGGCCGGGGCCACGGTGTTCCCCCCGGGTGTTCGGCTCAGACGCTCTCGGTCACGCTGGAGAGCGTGGGTCCGCCGGGTGCGCCCGCTTTCCCGTCCCCCTTCTCCGTGTGGAAGCCGGGCAGCTCGCCGGAGCCTCCGACGGAGCCGCCGACAGGGCTTCCGCCGGATCCGGTGCCGGGCTTGCCGGGCTTGCCCGGAACGGGCAGCGGAGGCAGACCGGCGCCCGGCGAGAGGGTGATGCCGGCCTTCTTCAGGATCGGCGAGCACGCCTTCACGGCGGCCCGGTAGCTCTTGGACGCCGGGTCGAATCCCTTCGACGCCCCCACCCTCACGTTGAACCGGATGTGACCCCGCTTGTCCTTCGAGGCGTGGAACGCGGGGAAGACCTTCTGGCCGTGGCCGCGCATGCACGCCGCGAACGCGTCGTCGGCGGTGTTCACGTCGCCGGGCGCGTGCGAGGTCGGCCGGTAGCCGATGGCCGGCACGGCTCCTCCGGGCGGCAGACTGCCCTTCGGCGGCTGCCCGGTCACGTGCTGCGTGAGCCGGGCGGACGCGGCGGTCCACGCCGTCGCCGTGGTCACGGTGGACCTGTCGGACGCCGAAGCGGCCGAGGCGCTGACGGTCCCGAGGGTGGCGGCCGAGATCAAGGCGCAGGCCAGGGCGAGTCGTTGTGGCCGAGTGGCCAGTGCACGCATGAGTTTCCTCCATGGGGCGGGCGGCGGTGCCGCCGGGTCGGACGCGTTGGCGCACGGTGGCGCACCACCGCGCCGTCACGTGTCGTGGCTCGACCGTCAGGGCGGGGTGCGCGGTGTCGTGTTGTGCTCCAGCCAAGCCCGGCGGCGGTTACGGCACGGGAACAGCCGTCCTTATCGCGAACCGACGGCGAACCGACGGCGAACCGACGGCGAGCCGGAGGCGTACGCCGCGACGGCCGGGCCCGGCCGGGGGGCGGGGCTCGCACAGGGAACGCTTATCCCCGTGTAACCCCCGGGCCGCCACACTGACCGCCATGCGTGTGCTGGTGGTCGAGGACCATGAGGAACTGGCCGAGACCGTGGCCGCCGGGCTGCGCCGCGAGGGCATGGCGGTCGATCTCGCGCTGGACGGGCCCACGGCGCTGGAGCGCGCCACGGTCAACGCGTACGACGTCGTCGTGCTCGACCGCGATCTGCCCGGCGTCCACGGCGACCAGGTGTGCCGCACGCTGGCCGCGGGCGGCAGCCGGGCGAGGGTGCTGATGCTGACCGCGTCCGGCACGGTGGCCGACCGGGTCATGGGACTCGGCCTCGGTGCCGACGACTATCTGCCCAAGCCGTTCGCCTTCGCCGAACTCGTCGCACGGGTACGGGCCCTGGCGCGACGCGCGCAGCCCGCGCTGCCCCCTGTCCTGGTCCGCGGGGAACTGCGGCTCGACCCGGCGCGGCGGCAGGCGACCCGGGGCGGTTCGGGGCTCGCCCTCAGCCCGAAGGAGTTCGCCGTGCTCGAACTCCTGCTGGCTGCGCAGGGTGCCGTGGTCTCCACCGAGGAACTCCTGGAGCGGGCCTGGGACGAGGCGGCCGACCCCTTCAGCCAGACCGTGAAGGTCACGGTGAGCCGGCTGCGCCGCAAACTGGGGGAGCCGCAGCTGATCGCGACGGTGGACCGGTCGGGGTACCGGATCGCATGACGGACGCATCCGCCGGAGCCCACCGCCCGGCCCCGCACGGCACGCGCCCGCGGCCGGCACCGCCCGGCCGCCTTCGGTGGCGGGCATCGCGGACCACCAGCGGGTGGCCGGCCCTCGGCGGTGTCCGGTGGCGGCTCGCCCCGCGCAGCATTCGCTGGCGGCTGACCCTGCTCTACAGCGCGCTGTTCGTGGTGGCGGGGGCCGCCCTGCTCGGCTTCACCTATCTGCTGGCGTCGCGGACCGCGCCGTCGACGGCGGTCGGGGGATCGTCCTTCGCCCCCGGGCAGCCCGGGGGCGAAGGACAGACCCCCGATCCGCCGACGCTGACGATGTACGCCGAGGCCCTGCGCGCCGATCAACTGCACCAGTTGCTCGTCGAGGCGGGCGTCGCGCTCGCCGTGATGACCTTCGCCTCCGTGGCCCTGGGCTGGCTCATGGCGGGACGCGTCCTCGCGCCGCTGCGCACGATGACCTCGGCCGCCCGGCGGATCTCCGCGGACAACCTCCGCCAGCGGCTGGCGGTGCCGGGGCCCGAGGACGAACTCAAAGCCATGGCGGACACCTTCGACGACGTACTGGGGCGGCTGGAGGGCGCGTTCGAGGCGCAGAAGCAGTTCGTCGCCAACGCGTCCCACGAACTGCGCACTCCGCTCACGCTCCAGCAGGCGATCGTGGACGTCGCGCTCGCCGACCCGGGGGCGTCGGTGGAGAGCCTGCGGGCCGCGTGCCTGCGCGTTCGTGCCGCCGGGCAGGAACAGGAGCGCCTCATCGACGCCCTGTTGACCCTCGCGCGCAGTCAACGCGGGCTTCAGTGCAGGGAGTTCGTCGACCTCGCCGAGACGGTGCGGGAGCTGCTGCCGGACGGCGGGCCCGGGACCGGCGGGCCGCGGGTGCGGGCCGACCTCGGCTCCGCGCCCGTGCTGGGCGACCCCCAGCTGATCGAACGCCTGGTGGTCAACCTCGCCGACAACGCCGTACGGCACAACACCCTTGGGGACCAGGAGAGCTGGGTCCAGCTGTGGACCGGGACGGAGGCGGGGCGCCCGGTCCTGCGGATCGACAACACCGGCCCGGTGATCCCGCACGACCAGGTGGCCGGACTCTTCCAGCCGTTCCGGCGGCTGGGAGCGGAACGGACCGGGACGCACCCGCGCGGGAAGGGCCGCCCCCGCGATGGCCTCGGGCTCGGCCTGTCCATCGTCACGGCCGTCGCCACCGCCCACGGCGGCACGGTCGAGGCATGGCCCCGTCCGCGCGGCGGCCTGTCCGTGAGGGTCGCGTTCCCGCCGTGCGCACCGCCCGCGTCGAGGCCGGGCCAGGCGCAGGGCCGGGGACGGGCGGCCGTCGCGCGCGCGGAGTTCCCGGAACCCAGGGAAACGGATCGACAGGGTGTCGGGCCGACGGGCGACTGATCGACGCAGCGTCCATTGTCCCGGCCGAGCCCGGGTCGGCATGCTTCGCGCGTGCCAGTGAATCGGAAGACCTCGCCCCCCTCCCGCCGGTCCCTGCTGCGCGCCCTGGGCGGCGGTGCCGCGCTCGGAGCGCTCGCGGGATGCGGGGTACCGGCGGCGTACGTGGGACCGGGCGAGCGGGCCGGAGTGGACCTCTCCGCCACGGACAAGCGGCTGACCTGGGCGAACTGGCCCCTGTACATCGACACCGACGACGAGGACAGCACCCGGCGGCCGACGCTGGAGGCGTTCGGGAAGCGCACCGGGATCTCCGTCGACTACATCGAGGAGATCAACGACAACGACGAGTTCTTCGGCAAGATCAGCCCGTCCCTGATGAACCACCAGCGGACCGGCCGCGACCTCATCGTCATCAGCGACTGGATGTGCGCCCGTTTCGTCCGGCTCGGCTGGGTCCAGGAGATGGACCGGTCCCGGCAGCCGAACGTCGTCAAGTACCTGGACCCGCTGCTGAGTTCGCCCGCCTTCGACCCCGGCCGCAAGTCCTCGGTGCCGTGGCAGTCGGGGATCACCGGTATCGCGTACAACCGCCGCAGGGTCGGCCGCGAGATCCGCCACGTCTCGGATCTGTGGGCCGACGACCTCAAGGGCCGGGTCACCCTGCTCTCCGGCCTGGACGAGGCGTTCGCGCTGCTCATGCAGGGCAACGGCGTCGACATCACGAAGTGGCGGGCCGACGACTTCCACCAGGTGTGCGATCAGGTCGAGAAGCAGGTACGCCGCGGCCAGATCCGCCGCTTCACCGGCAACGACTACATCAAGGACCTCGCCGGCGGGGACGTGCTGGCCTGCCAGGCCTACTCGGGCGACGTGATCCAGCTCCAGGCCGACGACCCCGACATCCGCTTCGTCGTCCCCGAGGAGGGCGCCGAACTGTGGGCCGAGTCGCTGATGATCCCCGACCTGGCCCGGCACAAGGCCAACGCCGAGAAGCTCGTCGACTACTACTACGAGCCCGAGGTCGCCGCCGAACTGGCCGCCTGGGTCAACTACGTCTGTCCGGTCCCCGCCGCCCAGGCCATCCTCGCCTCCTCCAAGGACAAGGACACCGCCGCCCTCGCCGAGGACCCGCTGATCTTCCCGGACACGACGATGCGCAGGCGTCTCGCGATCGCCCGCGACATCACCGCCACCGAACGCACGGAGTTCGCCAAGCGCTGGAACGCGATAGCCGGCCTGTGACGGACAGCCGGGGTCAGAGGTCCTGGGCGGGCCAGTCCAGCAGCCGTGCCCCGATCACCGCGGTCTGGAGCATGTAGCGGTGGGCCGGATCGGCCGGGTTGGCGCCGGTGAGTTTGTGGATGCGTTCCAGGCGGTAGGTCAGGGCGCGCACGCTCAGGGTCAGGCGGCGGGCGGCCTCGGCGGCGACGCAGCCGCAGTCGAAGTACGCGGTGAGGGTGTCCAGGAGGGGCTGGGCGCCGCCGCGGCTTGTTCTGAGCGGTCCCAGGGCGTCGAGGACGAGGTCGGCCATGGCCTGGCGGTCGCGGGTCAGGACCGGGTAGACGAGCAGGTCCGCAGAGCGCAGGACCGGTTCGTCGAGGCCCAGGCGCTCGCCCAGTTCCAGGGTGTTGAGCGCTTCCTCGTAGGACTGGACGACTCCGCCGGCTCCTGGTTGAGGGCGGCCGATGGCGACGCGTCCGCCGTCGGTGGCGGCATGAGCCTGCTGGGCGAAACAGGTGAGGATCTCGTCCTGATGGCCGGGGGCGACGCACAGCAGTCGTCCGTCCTTGGTGGTGATCAGGATGCTGCGGTCGCCGAAGCGGCCGATGAGCGCGTGCTCGACCTGTCGGGGCACCGCGTCGCCCTCGTCGTAGGCGGCCGGGCCCTCGGCGACGGCGACCGCGTGCGCGTGGGACAGCCGCAGGCCGAAGCGCTCGGCGCGCTCGGCGAGACGGCCCAGGTCGCTGCGGCCGTACAGGAGATCGTCGATGAACTCCCGGCGCGCGGCCTCTTCTTGTCGAACGGCCTGGCGCTGCGCGCGTTCGTAGCCCTCGGCGAAGGCGTCTATCGCCTGCTGCACGGCGGTGAGCGCGATGTCGACGGACCCGGGTGAGTGGGGCCAGGCGGAGCGCGCGGCGGTCAGGTGCTCGCTGACGAGGGTGCGCAGTCCGTGTCCGGCCTCCGCCGCCTGCTCACCCAGGGCGCGCCGGGACTCGATCTCCACGCGGGTGAGGCGCCGGCCGGTGGCCGAGACGGCGGCCAGGATCTCGGCGTAGCCGTGCAGATAGTGCGCGGGATTCTCCCGGTCGGTCACGTCGTCTCCCGGATCCTGACGCGTCGGTGACGGACTCTCAGCGGCTCACCGGCATGCAGACCCTAGTGAACATTGCCGGGAATCGGCAATGCGCCTACGCGCCCCGGCCGTGCACCATGACGTGCGGGGAGCACTGCGAACGGCTCTGGTGCCGGACACCGGCAGATGGTGCCCGGCCCGGGGCCTGGAGGTGAGCGGTCGCCGCCCAGGTGCGCCACGTGGGGGAGGGCGGTCGGGGGGATGGGGCCGGTCCTGCCGGGAACAGGCAATCTCCCGCCCCCCGGAGTGCCGGGCGACAAGAGGGCTCCTCGTGTGAGCGCGATCCCCGCGGCATCCGGCCCTTCTCGGCCTCGTGGCCGGTGCCGAGCCGGTGTCACGGTTCACGCAGCAGGTCCCGGGCCCGGGCCAGCCGGCGGGTTCCGGCCGGGTAGGGCAGCGCCCGGGCCAGCG
This sequence comes from Streptomyces sp. NBC_00659, assembly GCF_036226925.1. Lineage (NCBI taxonomy): Bacteria > Bacillati > Actinomycetota > Actinomycetes > Kitasatosporales > Streptomycetaceae > Streptomyces > Streptomyces sp. NBC_00659. Next base: position 6,754,652 of record NZ_CP109031.1, read on the forward strand.
ACTCGGCCCGCGTCAGCTCCTTCGCGCCCTCCCGCGCCGGGGCGAGCCGCGACAGCGAGGTCCCGAGGACGATCCGTGCCTCCACCTCGGTGAGACGTTCCCCGGTCCGCTCGGCCCGGGCCGCCTCGGCGCGCGCGAGCCGCAGGGCGGCCTCGGTCCGCCCCGACAGGAGTTCCGCCCAGGCCACCAGGACCGGCGCGTCCTCGGTGTGACCGTCCAGGGCACGCAGCGCCTGGTCCGGGCGGCCGGTGCGCAGGGCGAGTTCGGCGCGCGCCGTGCGCACCTCGTGCTCCGCCTGCCGGTCCCCGAACTCGGCGGCGACCGCCTCCGCGCGGTCCAGCAGGGGCAGCGCCTCCCGCGCCGCGCCCGCGAAGACCCGTACGCGGGCCAGGGTCGCGAGGGCGTACGGAAGGCACCAGGCGTCGTACGCCTCCGCGCCCGCCACGGCTTGTTCGGCGAGGGCGAGGGCCGGCCCGGGTTCCTCGAGCAGCAGCCGCAGTTCCGCGAGGTTCCCGCGCTCGAACGCGGCGGCGGTCGGATCGCCGGACCGTTCGGCCAGGCCGAGCGCGCGGGTCCCGATCTCGACGGCCTCGCGCAGTCTTCCCGCCCGGCGCGCGTTCTCACGCAGCATCGACAGGACCGAGCCGAGGAGCGTCGGATCGCCGTAGGCCTCGGCCGGTGCCAGCGCCTGGTCGCCCGCTTCGCGTGCCTGGTCGAAGCGGCCGGCGAGCCCGAGGTTGGCGGCCTGCATCGCGAAGGCGCGGGCCACCAGCCTCAGGCCGGACGCTCCCGGTACGTTCCGCGCCGCGGTCAGGGCCTGCCGGGCGGCCTCGTGTCCGGCCGTGTACCGCCCCTGGACGCAGCGGACCACGGACAGGGCGAGGAAGTGAGCGGCGGCCGGTTCCGGCCCGGTGTCCGCGGTCACCGGGTGCTCCCGCAGCGTGCGGCGGGCGGAAGCCGTGGCGCTCGTCCTGACCAGGGTCTCGGCGAGCAGGGCCGAGGTGAGGACCGCGTCGTCGTGGTCCTCGCGCCGCTCGAACTCCGCCAGGGAGAGCAGCAGGGCGTCGGCCGCCTGCTCGAAGTGACCCATTCTCCGCAGGACATGGGCGTGCGCGAGCCGGGCGCGGGCCGCGTCGACGTCCAGCCGGGCCACCAGGTCGCGGTAGTAGCGGTCGGCGGTGTCGTTCGCGTACAGGGCCGCGGCCCGCTCCGCCGCGCGGCGCAGGTATTCGGCCGCGCGCGGATCGTCGGCGCGGGCGAAGTGGGAGGCCAGGGTGTCGACGGCATCGGGACGGCGCCGCCGGACCGCCTGCGCGAAAGCGGCGTGCAGTTGCCGGCGGCGGACCGCCGCGAGCTGTTCGTAGCAGGTCAGCCGGACCAGCGGATGCCGGAAGGCCACCCCTTCCTCGGACCGCCCGGCCACCACGACGGACCGTTCCTCGACGAGCGAGGCGGCGATGGCCTGTTCCAGGGCATCGGCCGCCGCGGCGCCGGCCACCGGAGGGTGCAGCCCGTGTTCGGCGACATCGAGCAGTTCGGACAACGCGGTGTCGCCGCCCGCCACGGAGAGCGCCTCGACGACGCGGCGCGCGTCCGCGTCGAGCCGTACGAGCCGGTCGGCCACCAGCCCCCGTACACCTTCGGGGGCGAGGCCTCCGCCGTTCTCGTCGGCCGGGCCATGAGCGAGTTCGAGGGCGAACAGCGGGTTTCCGAGGGAGAGTTCCCACACCTTCAGGGCCCGGTCGTCCCGCGACATGTCCGTGGCCGCGTCGCGGACGACGGCCAGGCACGCCTCCTTGTCGAGCCGGCCCAGTTCCTCGCGCACGGACAGGCGCTGACGCAGCAACGAGGCCACGATCGAGCGGCGCGGGTCACCGTCGGGGAGTTCTTCCTCGCGATACGTCACCAGGAACCGCAGCGCCGTCCCCCGCTCCGCGGACCGCCGGGCCAGATGGCCGAGCAACTGGTACGAGCCGGTGTCGGCGGCGTGCAGATCGTCGAGGACCATCAGTACCGGGCGCACCGCGGCCAGGTCGCCGAGCAGTGCCGCGCTCGCCCGGAACAGCCGGTCCCGTTCCTCCTCGGGACTGCGCTCGCCGGTCGTTCCCACCTGCCCCAGCGACGGCAGGAACGAGGCCAGTTCGGGATATTCGGCGCCGACCCGGGCGCGTTCGGCCGCACTGTGCCCGGCGAGCCATCCCTCCAGTGCCTCCGCGAAAGCCCCGTACGGTGTGTGCCCCTCCGCGTCCCGGCCCCCGCCCCACAGCACAGCGGTACCGGCGGAGGCGGCCCGCCGTGCCACCTCGCCGACCAGCCGGGTCTTGCCCACGCCCGCCTCGCCGGTGAGGAACGTGACCGGCGGGCCGTCCGCCGAGAGGAGCCGTTCGAGCACGGCGTCGCGGCCCCGCAGCACGGGCGCGCCGCGGCCGGTCCGCAGCGGGGCCGGGAGCAGGGGGGTGGCGGGGACGGGTGCGGGCGCCGCGGCCAGCGCGAGCCGGTGCAGCCGCTCCGTCTCCGGCCCCGGCCGCACGCCGAGTTCGGTGTCGAGCGTGTCGCGGCACACGTGGTACTGGTGCACGGCTCGCCGGCGCAGCCCCTGGCGCAGCCAGGCGTCGATGAGGAAGCGGTGGGCCAGCTCCTCGGCGGGGCTGGCGGCGAGGACCTGCTCGGCGAAGGCGGCCGCGTCGGCCGGGGCACCCCGTTCCAGGTGCTCGCCGGCGAGCCGGAGCAGCAGTTGTTCGCGCAGCAGCGTGAGACGGGCGCGCCGGTCGTCGGCCCAGCGCGCGTAGCGGTCCTCCGGGAGCATCTCACCGGTGAACCGTTCGAGGGCGCCGGTCAGTTCACCGATCCCGCCGTCGGCGAGGGCCGCGCGGGCCGCTGTCTCGGCCTCGTCGGCGTCGATCCACACGGTCGCGGGGTCGAGGTGGAGGAGCCCTCCGTCGGAGACGAGGTACGAGGAGGAGGCGCGTGGGGCGAGTTCGGGTTCGAGAGCGTGGCGCGCGGCGTGCAGGGCGACCCGCAGACTGCCCGCGGCGGCCTGCGGATCGGCGTCGGGCCAGCAGACGGCCATCGCCTGTTCGCGGTGCAGGCGGTGCGCGGGCGACACGGCGAGGAGTTTCACCAGGGCCCGGGCGCTGGGCCGGGGCCAACGTTCGGCGAGTGCGGGGCCGTCGTCCCGGGTGGCCCGAAAGCCGTTGAAAAGGTGCAGCCGCAGCAGAGGGGCCGACGGGGTCGTGCGGTGGGGCGGCTGCTGCGGACTCATCAGGGCGTCACTGTAGCCGAGCGTGCCGAGGACCCCCCGGGCGTGTGCCCGGGGGGTCCTCGGCCGAGCCGGCCGGCTCGGATCGGGTCAGGCCGGCTCAGGCCGGGTCGGGTACGCGCTCAGGAGAGCTTGTACGTGGTGACCTGGTGGATGGCGTTGTTCGGCAGGTAGTAGCGGCCGCCGAACTCCTCGGCCATCCGGTCGAGGCCGTTGTAGTCGCCCGTGAGCGAGAGCGCCTCGTCGGCCCCGTCGCCGTCCAGGTCGGCGGCGAGGTAGTCGCGCGCGCCCATGAGGGTCGCGCTGCCGACGCCGTTCGCCCAGCTGGCGTCGGACTCGAAGATGCTCGGGTCCCACAGGTAGAGCCCGCCCTCGACACCGGCGACCAGCAGCCTGCGGCCGCCGGGACCGGTCAGGAAGCCGCCGCCGTAGGACTGCGGCAGCACCCCGGCCTTGGAGTCCACGCCGTCGGCCTCGTACCGCCGGAAGGAGGCCGTGCCTCCCTCGTACAGCACACCGTTGTCGGCGAAGTAGCTGAAGTGCGTCCACAGGCCACCCGCGTAGCCGGAGTGCAGCACCTCACCGGTGCGGCCGTCGCGGATCTCGAAGTAGTTCCGCGGGCTGAGGGATTCGGCACCGTTGATCTCGATCGGGGCGGTGACGTTCCACTGGTAGACGACCGCGTGCCCGTCCGCGTACGGGATCTCCTGGGACGCGAGGATGCCGTCGTTCGGGGTGGCGGTGCGGACGCCGCCGACCGCCTCCGCCGGGGCCTTCGGTGCCACGTCCCAGCGGACCTTGCCGTTCCTGGCGTCGAGCGCGACGGCGTCGGTGACCGCGTCGGTCCGCTGGTACGCGTCGAGACTCGCGTAGGCCGCGTAGACCTTGCCGTCGTTCACGGACGGGTCGGTGAAGCGCACGTCGCCGGCGCTCTGGGGCGCGCTGTACGTCCACAGCGTGTGGCCGTCGCCGTAGTAGGCGCGCAGGGCGTCGGTCGGGACGAGGATGTCGAGCTCGCCGTCGCCGTTCAGGTCGGCCAGCTCGGCCGAGCGCACGTACTGGCCCGCGCCGCCCTCGATGGTGGCGAGGGTCCTGCCCGTCTTCCCGTCGAGGACGACCACGGCGGTGTCGGCCGCGACGACGATCTCCGGCTTGCCGTCTCCGTCGACGTCACCGGTCTCGATGTCGTGCACCGCGCCCGGCACGGTGGCCTGCCACAGCTTCTCGGGCTTGCCGCTCACCAGGGACGGACCCGAGTAGGCCCACACACCGTCGGACGATCCGGCCATGACGACGTCCTTCTTGCCGTCCTTGTCCAGGTCGGTGGCCTTGGCGTACGCGATGTCGCCCATCAGCGGCGTCACGTCCTCGGCCTTGCCGCTGCCGAGCTTGAACGTGCGGATGTTCTCCGCCTGGTCGACGACCCGCACGTGCGTGCCCCGGTCGTCGCTGAAGACGTCCTGGTACATCGGGGCGGCGGCGATGCCCTTCTGCTGCCACTTGATGTCGCCCTTGGCGGAGAAGACCGTCAAGGACGCGTACCGTGCGCCGCCGGGGTTGTTCGCCCCGTTGATCTCGCGGTCGTCCTGGGCGGAGGTGACCAGCCTGCCGTCGGCCATCTGCAGCCGCCAGACGCTCGCCGCGTCCTTGTCGTTGTCGGCGTCGCGCTTGACCGTGCTCGACCACAGCAGCGTGTCGGGGTCGGCGCCGTCGAGCACGCGCACGGTGCTGGCGTTGACCCAGTAGCCCTCGTCGAGCGAGGACTCGGCGACCGCGTACTCGGCGCCGTCCTCCGCGGTGAGGTCACCGACCGTCAGCGCGGTGGGCAGGACGTTGTCCCGGGTCTCCAGCGTGGCGCGGTGACCGGTTCTCAGATCGTAGGAGGCGACCTCGTAGCGCACGGCGTCCGTCGAGTCCTGCTGCTCCAGGGCGACGATCCGCTTGCGGCCCGCGTCCAGGCGCAGCTGACGGCCGTAGAGCATGCTGTCGGTCTGCCAGTCCACCGAGCCGTCCGCCGTGTCGAGCACGAGGGTGCGGCCGCGCGCGTCGACACCGGTGGCCTTGGCCAGGTTCCAGGTGAGGGCGACCTTGCCCTTGCCCAGGTCCTGGATGTCGCCCCAGTTGGCCTTGCGGGCCTCCCCGGTGTCGTACGTCCAGGTCTGTGCCGGGGTCAGCACGCCGTCCGCGGAGGAGAAGCGGATGCCGGTAAGGGTCATCGTGGCGGCGGCCGGGACCTTGGAGTCACCGCTCATCCGCGGCGCGTCGGCGACCAGCAGGGTGCCGTCGACGATCTTCACCATGGAGGCGCGGTTGTACAGCTTCGACCACACCGTCCTACCGGTCCTGCCGTCGAGGACCGTGACGAACGTGCCCGTGGTCAGCGACGAGCCCGGCGAGGTGAACGGACGCGGGTACGGCGTCGTGCCGACCTGCGCCGAGAAGACCATGTCCGGGACGCCGTCGCCGGTCAGGTCTCCGGTGGAGTACCCGTTGTCCGAGGTGGCGGAGAACGGCGAGACCGCGTTGTAGCCCATCAGGATCTGCGCCGGGTACGGCTCGGCCCGCCAGACCTGGGTCGGCTTGACCTGCCAGTCCGTGAAGAAGGAACTGCTGGTGCGGGCCCACACCTCACTGTCGTCGGCCGTGTGCCGCTGCACATAGCCCATGCTGTTGACGGTGAAGTAGTCGCCGTTCCTGCCGACGGGCACGGTGGCGCCCATACCGCGCACGCCTTCCAGCGTGGAGGCGCCGGTGAGCGTGACCTTGGTGGTCGGGTCGACGTCGGCGGTGGCGCCGTCGAGCTGGGAGCCGCTGTCGGTGTCGGTGCCGGAGCCGGTGTCCGTGCCGGTGCCTTCGTCGGCGGGCTTCGGGGCGTCGTCGGACTTCGGGCTGACCGTGCTCGTGCCGGTGGCGTCGGCGTACGGGTCGAGGCCGACGTGGGCGGCCAGCGTCTCAACCTCGGCGCTGGTCAGCTTCATGGCCGAGCCGCTGTCGTCGGCGGCCAGGGCCTGCGGGCTCGCGCTCAGGCACAGGCCCGCCGCGACCAGGGCGGAGGCGAGGCGCAGGGCCCGCCGGGACTGAGGGGCTCTCATCACTTGGCTCCCTGCGCGAAGCGGACGGCGGTGCCGTCGGCGATCACGGACTGGTTGTAGGAGTACTGGAGGGCGTCGGTGCCGGACTGGTTCGCGATGCCGACGGTGGCGCCCGCGCCCTTGTCGGCGACCGACTGGTACTGGACGGTCACGGAGCCGGTCGCCTCGTCGAAGACGACCTCGAAGGAGGAGCGCCCCGAAGTGCCGTTGGCGTAGGCGGCGTTGTTCCAGACGACGGCGAACCGGCGGCTGCCCGTGGTGCCGGTCGTGGCGGTCTGCACCGACGACTTCTTGTCGAGGGTCAGGTCGTCCCACAGCGGGGCGATGACACCCTTGACGCCGTTTGCGCCGGTCGTCGGCAGCGCGGTGTTGCCGTAGTCGCCGACGCGCGAGGACAGGAAATTGACCAGGCCGTCGGTGGTGACGGAGGCGGAGGAGTACGAGACCCCGTACAGGCTCACCGGGAAGGGCAGCGCGACGCTCGCGGAGTTCTCGTCACCGGTCAGCGCGACCTTCTTGGAGCCGGCGATCCAGGAGTACGCGGCCGGGGCGCAGCTGTTGCCGGAGCCGTCGGTGCGGGCCGGGACCCGGACGTCCTTGGCCAGGTCGGCGGAGGCGACGGTCGCGGTGCCGGTGTAGACGCCGTTGCACAGGACCGGCGCCGCGGGCTTCACCGTCAGGCCGTAGGTGCCCTCGGCGACCTTCGCGAAGCTGTAGGTGCCCTTGGCGTCGGTGGTGACGGCGGCGACCGGGGAGCCGGTCAACTCGACCGTGGCACCCGCGAGCGCCTTTCCGGAGACGTCGAGCACGGTGCCGCCGACCTCGTGCGAGGCCACCGCGGTCAGCGCGATGTCCTGGGTGAGGGCCTGGTTCTCGGTGACCGTGACGCCGCCGGCCGAGCCGGTCGCGTAGCCGTAGCCGCTGTAGGCGAGGGCGTATGTGCCGGCCGGCAGGGCGATCTTGTACGTGCCGTCGGCGGCGGTGGTGACGGTGCGGACGTCGCCGCCGGTACCGGTGGCGTTGACGGTGATGCCGGCGAGGGCCGCGCCGGTCGCCCTGTCGGTGACCGTGCCGGTGACGGTGGCCGCGGTGTGCGGGGCCAGGTCCACGGAGGCGAGGATGTCGAGCTTGCCCTCACCCCACACGTTGTTCATGCCGGCGGTGCCGCCGCAGTGGGTGTCGTCGACGTCGTGGGCGCCCTGGTCGAGCAGCGCACGGGTCTCGTCGATCTTGCCGATCAGCGAGGGGGCCGCCGACCACAGCAGCGCGACCGCGCCCGCGACGTGCGGGGTCGCCATCGACGTACCGGATATGGAGTTGTACGACGAACCCGGCCAGGTGGACCGGACGTTGACGCCCGGCGCCGAGATGTTCGGCTTCATCGAGCCGTCGACGAGAGAGGGGCCGAAGCCGGAGAAGGAGGCGATCGTGCCGGTGGAGTCGTAGGCGCCGACGCCGTAGGACGGGGCCTGCGAGCCGGGGGCGTGCGCGGTGGAGCAGGTCTTGCCGTCACCGTCGTTGCCGGCCGCGAACGCCTCGAAGATCCCGGCGGCGTTCCAGGCCTCGACGATGTCCTGGTAGAACGTCGTGTCGCCGCCGCCCCAGGAGTTGTTGACGATGTTCGGCGCGAGGTCCGGGCGCGGGTTCTGGCCGTTGTGGTCGGTCGGCGCGAGGATCCACTGTCCGGCCGCGAGCAGCGACGCGTCCGAGCAGGAGGAGGACTCGCAGCCCTTGGCGGCTATCCACTTGGCGTTCGGCGCGACACCGATGCCGTTCCTGCCGACCATCGTGCCCATCGTGTGGGTGCCGTGGCCGTTGTTGTCGCAGGGGACGCCGCCGGTGCCGCACTGGCCGGTCGGGTCGTACCAGTTGTAGTCGTGCGTGAAGGAGCCGTCGCCGTTGTTGCCGCGGTACTGGGCGACCAGGTCCGGGTGGTTGTACTGCACGCCCGAGTCGACGTTGGCGATGACGATGCCCTCGCCGCGGTCGTCGTACTGCTTCCACACGTCGTCGGCGTTGATGTCGGCGACGCCCCACTCGGGGGTGCCGTCACCGCTCGCCGAGGAGTCCGTGGCCGACTTGGTGATCCTGCTGTCGGCGGTCTCGATGTCGTCGAGCTTGTAGTGCTGCTCCTTGACGATCGACGCGACGTCCGAACGCCTCGCCAGCTCGTTCACGAGGTCCTGGTCACCGGTGACCTGGATCGCGTTCGCGATCCAGTAGTCCTGGTGGCCGATCTTCTTCTTGTCCAGGAAGGACGTGAGGGAGGCCTGGCTGTCCGCGGCGTTCGCGCGCAGCTCCTTGAAGGCGGCCCTGGCCCTCGCGGCGTGCGTCTTCTGCTTCTTGGCGCCGGACAGGTCCGCCTGATCCTTCAGGAGGACGAAGAACGTCGCGTCACCGCCCTTGGCCACGGCGGCGGTGAGCGTGGAGTCGACCTCGGCCGACGGGGCTGTGCCGGCGGCGAGCGCGGGTGTCGACGCGGTCAGCAGGGCGGTCGCGGTGAAGGCGGCCGCCGCCCAGACGGCGCGTCTGCGCCGGGGCGGTTGGGGCAGGTGCATCTGGGGTGCTCCTCCAGGAACGGTACGGGGGAGCTCGGACGCTAGGCAGACGCCGTTACTCGGGCATTACAGGGTTCGGCCCGGCCGTACAACTGCCCGCTTTCCAGGGCAAACCGGGCCGCGTACGCCCATACGGTCGCGTCAACACCGCAGTTGGACGGGGGAGATTGGCACCAGGACGGAGGCGGACAGCCGTCGGCGCGGCCGAGTTCCCGCACGGCGCGGCTTCCGCACAACGGCTTTGCCGTCTCTTTACAACCCCGTCCGCCGTCGGCTCGTCTCTCCGCTCGATCCGTAACCGGCCCGCCGCTCCGGCGGGCCGTCGGACCGACGAAAGAGAGCGATTCATGCGCCGAACCGTCTTCAGTGCCACGGCACTCGCGTGCACCGCCGTACTGGTGGGCACGGTGCCCGCGTTCGCCGACGGGACCTCCCCGAGCCCCAGGACCCGTCCGGGCGTCACCGCCGCCCCGGCCCCGGCGAGCCCCCGCGCGACCCGGGCGCCCTCCGCCGTTCCCAGCCCCGTGCCGACGCGGGCGCGGGCCTCGCGGCAGGTCTCCGTCCGGCCGAGCGGAGCGCCCGACACCGGTGTGGCGACGACCGCGACGCCGTCCTCGGTCCCGGGCGCGCTCGTCGGCGGGAGCGCCGCCGCCGTGTTCGCCGCGGGCGCGGCCGTCCTCGTCGTACGCCGTCGGCGGGCGACCGGGGCATGACGCCTCTCTCCAGGCGCGCGTTCGTCACCACGGCCGCGGCCGCGCTGCTCGTGGGCTGCGGCGGCCACCCGGCCGCCCCGCCCGCGCGGCCCGGCGGCACATCCGCGACCGCACGGCCCGGCGGCGCGTCCACGGCCGCAGGGCCGGCCGCGAAGCCGGCGCGTGCGCTCGGGCGTTCGGTGCCGGTCGGGCTGCGGATACCGGCCATCGGGGTCGACACCCCGCTGATCCGGCTCGGACTGGCCCCGGACGGCAGCGTGCAGGTGCCCCCGATCGCGGCACACGACCGGGCCGGCTGGTACCGGCACTCGCCGACGCCCGGCCAGAAGGGCCCGTCGGTGATCCTCGGTCATGTCACGGTCGGCTCGTACGGCGACGGGGTCTTCCGTCACCTCGCGCGGCTGCGCCACGGCGACCGGATCGTGGTGCGTCTGGAGAACGGTGGGTCGGCCGAGTTCACCGTCGGCGACGTCCGTACGGTCGCCAAGGTCGACTTCCCGGCCGACGCGGTCTACGGCGACGTGGACCGCCCGGAGCTGCGGCTCATCACCTGCGGAGGTCCCCGCTCCGGAAGCGTCTACCGCGACAACGTGATCGTGTTCGCGGCGCTCACCTCCGCGAACCCCTGACCCCCGACCGGCTGCTCGACGGGGCGCCGGGAGAGAGGATCCTGGGCCGCCGGTCCGTACCCCCGCGGCCCGGGATCCGTCCCACCGGCACCGTCACGACCATGGAGAATGTTGAAAGGGTCCCGTGAGAAGGCAGCGTCCGAGCTGTTCGCCGCCCTCTATCCGCGCCTCGCCGGCTGGTGCCGCCGTCTCGTCGACGACGACGGGACGGCCCACGAGATCGCCTCGGAGGCGTTCACCCGGCTCTGGTCCCGCTGGACCTCCGTCGCCGAGCCGCGGGGGTTCCTCTACGTCACGGCGGCCAACCTCGTCCGGGACCACTGGCGCAAGCTGGAGCGGGAACGCAGGGCGATGTACCGGGCCACCGCCGAGGCCGTCGTCGGCCCGCCCAACGAGCAGGCCGATCCGTCCGTACGTCTGCTCGTGCAGTCGCTGCCCGAACGGCTGCGCGTCCCGATCCTGCTGCACTACTACGCTGACATGCCGATCCGGGAGGTGGCCGCGCTGACCGGGCGCAAGGAAGGAACGATCAAGGCCGATCTCCACGCGGCCCGCGAAACGCTCCGCGCCCACCTGAGGAGAAGTCTTGATCACACACTCTGACGACGGTCCGGACTTCGGCCCCGACGATCCGCTCGCCGTCATCATGCGGCCCCCGTCCGAGTACCTCTCTCCACCGCCCGGCCGTTACGAGGCGATCCGCCGGGGTGCGGCCCGTCGCCGGCTGCTGCGCGCCGCGGCCGGGGCCGCGGCGGCGTGCGCCGTCGGCGCTCTCGTCGTGCTGCCGCTCCGGTCGGCCGTGCCCGAGGCACCCGTGTCCCCGGTGGTCCCGCTGGCCCCGCCCGCGAGCAGCCCGTCGGCCGAGCCCACTCCGTCGTCGTCGCCCGGGAGCGCCAGTCCCCGTCCCCGTGCGAGCGGACCGTCCCACCGGACGTCGGCGCCCGGTACCGCACCGACTCCCACGGCCCGGACGACCGGTGTACCTTCTCTCACCCGCACTCCGTCGGCGCCCCGGACCTCCGAGCCCGCGACCGCCGGACCGTCCGCGGTCCGTACCCGGGCCGTTCCCACAGCGACCAGGGGGGCTCAGCGGTAGGGATGCGGAGGGTACGCTCCGCCCTGCGGGCGCCACCCATAAAGCGGTCCTTCAGTACCCATAAGTCGGCCTTATGAGGTCATAGCCCGGACCCGCCTACTGACTTAGGTTTGCCTCAGTTTAGGCTTCCCGTCGAGTCCCCCGCCCCAGTTCGAAGGGAACCTGATCATGCCTCGCCCTCTGCGGGTAGCCATTGTCGGAGCCGGCCCCGCCGGAATCTACGCCGCCGACGCGCTGCTGAAATCCGCAGTGGCCGTCGAGCCCGGTGTCTCCATCGACCTGTTCGAGCGGATGCCGGCCCCGTTCGGTCTCATCCGTTACGGCGTCGCCCCCGATCACCCCCGGATCAAGGGCATCATCACGGCCCTGCACCAGGTGCTCGACAAGCCGCAGATCCGCCTCTTCGGCAACGTCGACTACCCGCGCGACATCGATCTGGACGATCTGCGCGCCTTCTACGACGCGGTGATCTTCTCCACGGGCGCGACGGCCGACCGGGCCCTCGACATCCCCGGCGTCGAGCTCGACGGCTCCTACGGCGCGGCGGACTTCGTCTCCTGGTACGACGGTCACCCGGACGTCCCGCGCACCTGGCCGCTGGAGGCCGAGAAGGTCGCCGTCCTCGGTGTCGGCAACGTCGCCCTCGATGTGGCCCGCATCCTGGCCAAGACCGCGGACGAGCTGCTGCCCACCGAGATCCCGCCGAACGTCCACGAGGGCCTCAAGGCCAACAAGGCGCTCGAGGTCCACGTGTTCGGCCGCCGCGGTCCGGCGCAGGCGAAGTTCAGCCCGATGGAGCTGCGCGAGCTGGACCACTCGCCGAACATCGAGGTCATCGTCGACCCCGAGGACATCGACTACGACGAGGGCTCGATCGCCACCCGGCGCGGCAACAAGCAGTCCGACATGGTCGCCAAGACCCTGGAGAACTGGGCCATCCGCGACGCGGGCGACCGCCCGCACAAGCTGTTCCTGCACTTCTTCGAGTCGCCGACCGAGATCCTCGGCGAGAACGGCGAGGTCGTCGGCCTGCGCACCGAGCGCACCGCCCTCGACGGCACCGGGAACGTCAAGGGCACCGGCGAGTTCAAGGACTGGGACGTCACCGCGGTCTACCGCGCGGTGGGCTACCTCTCCGACAGCCTGCCCAAGCTGCCCTGGGACGTCGACTCGGGCACGGTGCCGGACGCGGCCGGCCGGGTGCTGGAGGACACGGGCGAGCACCTGGCATCCACCTACGTCACCGGCTGGATCCGGCGCGGTCCCATCGGTCTGATCGGTCACACCAAGGGCGACGCCAACGAGACGGTCGCGAGCCTGCTCGACGACCACGCCAACGGCCGTCTGCTCGCGCCCTCCTCGCCCGAACCGGAGGCCGTCGAGGCCTTCCTCGGTGAGCGGGACGTCCGTTTCACCACGTGGGACGGCTGGTACCGGCTGGACGCCGCCGAGAAGGCGCTGGGCGAGCCGCAGGGCCGCGAGCGCGTGAAGCTCGTCGAGCGCGAGGACATGCTGCGGGAGAGCGGCGCCTGAGCCACTGGAGCCCCGGACGGGGGCGGTTTTGAACACGTTCAAGTCGGGGCGTACGCTCCCGGTATGAGCGACAGAGCCGCCCTGTCCCGGGGCATCCGTGCGTGGCTTGTCTTCTTCGTCGTCAGCCTGGTGCTCAGCGGCATCGTCCCGCTGGCCCTGATCTGCGGACCGATCCGCGGAATCCCCTTCTGGTGGACGGTCGTCGACCTGTCCTTCGGGATCTTCGGGGTGATCCCGCTGTATGTCGTACGGAAGAAGATCAAGCGCCTGGAGGCGCTCACCGCGGACCGGACGACCGCCCCGGCCCTGGCTACTTGAGCGCGGCCAGGGCGATCCGCTGGGCGACAGGGTTCATCGACTCGCCCTTGGCGTCCGTGGAGTTGACCGAGTACACGAGGGTACGGGACAGGTTCCGGGTGGCCGCGACGGCGGTGCTGTAGCCGTACCGGGCGCCCGACTTGAGCCAGTACACCGTGCCCGCGTACTCGAAGCGCTGGAGTCCGGCGCTCATGTCGGCGCCCTTGATGCCCGGGGGCACGGTGAACATCTCCTCCAACTGCCGTGCCGGGACCAGGTCTCCCTCGAACAGGCGCGTGATCAGCCGCTCCAGGTCCGCCGTCGTGGAGATCATGTCGCCGGCCGCCGATGGGGTCTCCCCTGCTCGAACGAAGTTGAGAGCTTGGGGAAGGTCCGCCTGGTTCCAGTCGGTGACGTCCACGAAGGCCGTCGTGCCGTCGGGCCGCCGCACCGCCTGGTAACCGTGGTTGTGCGGCCCGTGGATGTAGGGGGCGGTGCCGGGGAAGTACGTGTGGCGCATTCCGGCGGGCCCGAGGATCCGCCGGGCAGCCTCGTGCGCGTACGTGTGGCCGGTCACCTTCTCGATCATCAGGCCGAGGACCGTGTAGTTGATGTTCAGGTAGTGCTGCCGGGCGCCCGGCGTGAACTCCGGTCCCTTCGCCACCGCGGAGGCCACGACCTCGCGCGGTGTGAGGGTGTCGAAGCGGTGCGCGTACGCGTCCTCGAAGGCGTCGCCGAAGCCGTCACCGGACTGGATGCCACTCGTGTGGTTGAGCAACTGCCGCACGGTGATGGGCTCGAAGGCCGGCGACAGCAGCCCGGGGAGGTACTTCTGCACGGGAGTCCCCAGCCCGACCCTGCCCTCGGCCGCGAGCTGGAGGACGACCGCCGCCGTGACGACCTTCGTGGTGGAACCGGCGCGGAAGCGGGCGTCCGGATCGGCCGCGCGTCCGCTCTGCAGGTCGTGCACCCCGGCGCTGCCGCGCCACGTGCCGTCGCCGCCGCCGACCCGTACGAGTGCCGCCGTCGCGTTCGCGTCCGGGAGTCCGGCCAGCGCGGCGCCCAGCGCGTCGGCGTCGGGCCCGGCGGCCGTCCGTGCCGAAGCCGCGGCGGGGGAGGCGAACGCCGGAGCGCCCAGCGGTCCGGCCGCGAGACCGAGAGCGAGGGTGGCGGCCAGGACAACTGCTGGGCGGCGTAAGGGCATTGAGTGCTCCTGAGGATGGTGGGCCGGAAGTGGACACCGCTCATCCTCCGGCTTGGCACGACCCTCCGGATCCTCACCAGGCAGGGTGCCGCCCCCTGTATCCGGGCCGGGGTCGCCCCTAAGGGACGACCGCGACGACCCCGACCCCTGCGTATCGCGCGGCCGCCGCGCCGCGTGCGGGACTCCGGCCGAGGCTTCGGCGGGCGTACCCACCGCGTCCGGTGCGTCACCTGTCGCCTGCCGGGCCTGCTTGCTCAGTCCTTGCGCAGGGCGGTGAGCGCGTCGATGCGGTTGGTCGTGATCGAGTCGACCCCCGCGTCGAGCAGGCGGCGCATGGACCGGCGGGTGTCCGGGGTCCACACGGAGAGCAGGTGGCCGTCGCGGTGGACGCGCGCCGCCAGGTCGCGGTTCACCAGGGGGAAGCGGTAGTTGAGCCAGCGCGGGCGTACGACGTCGAGCAGGCCCGGACGCGGCGGGGCCAGGCTCGTCCAGGTCAGCGCGATCTCCGCGGACGCGTCGGCGGCCCGCACCGCGAGCATGGCGGGGGCCCCGGCGCAGTAGTACACCCGCTCCCCGGCCCCGCACGCCCGCACCACGTCCACGACCTCGCGCGCGACCCCCACATCCACCTGTCCCGGCAGGTCGACCATGACCCGGCTGTCGCCGGTCGCCCCGAGGGCCTGCGCCAACGTGGGCACACCGCCGGCCGTGAGTCCGCGCACCTCGTCGCCGGAGAGCGAGCTCAGCGGCCGGTCGTGTCCCCACAGACGCTTGAGCGTCGCGTCGTGCAGCAGGACGGGTACGCGGTCGCGCGTCAGCCGTACGTCGATCTCGACGGCGTCCGCGCCCCGGTGGAGCGCGGAACGCAGCGAGTCGATCGTGTTCTCACGGGCGCGATAGGGGTCGCCGCGGTGGGCGACTGCGGTCACGGTGCGCATGGGGCCATTGTGCTGGGTCAGAGCGCGAGCCAGTTGGCGGCGTACGTGTCGATCTCCGCGGCGAGTCCGGCCTTCTCCGCCTCGCCGAGGAACGAGGCGCGCACCGCGTTCTTGGCGAGTTCGGCGACGCCCGGCTCGTCGAGGCCGAGGAGGCGGGCGGTGACCGCGTACTCGGTGTTGAGATCGGTGCCGAACATCGGCGGGTCGTCGGAGTTGACGGTGACCGTGACACCCGCCGCCACGAACTCCTTGACGGGGTGCTCGTCCAGGGTGAGGACGGCGCGAGTGGCGATGTTCGAGGTCGGGCAGACCTCCAGCGCGATGCCGTGCTCGGCGAGATGGGCGAGCAGCCTCGGGTCCCGCGCGGAACTCGTGCCGTGGCCGATGCGCTCGGCGCCGAGCAGGTTCAGCGCGTCCCAGACCGTCTCCGGGCCCGTCGTCTCACCGGCGTGCGGCACCGACCGCAGTCCCGCCGCGCGGGCACGGTCGAAGTACGGCTTGAACTGGGGCCTCGGTACGCCGATCTCGGGGCCGCCGAGTCCGAAGGAGACGAGCCCCTCCGGCCGCAGCCGGTCGTCGGTCGCGAGCCGCACGGTCTCCTCGGCGGCCTCCAGGCCGGCCTCGCCCGGGATGTCGAAGCACCAGCGCAGGACGACACCCAGCTCGGCCTCGGCGGCCTTGCGGGCGTCCTCGATCGCGTCCATGAAGGCACGCTCGTCGATTCCGCGCCGTGTGGAGGACCACGGAGTGATCGTCAGCTCGGCGTAGCGCACCTGCTGACGGGCCATGTCGCGGGCGACCTCGTACGTCAGCAGCCGTACGTCCTCGGGCGTGCGGACGAGGTCGACGACGGACAGGTACACATCGATGAAGTGGGCGAAGTCCGTGAACGTGAAGTAGTCCGCGAGCGCCTCTGGGTCGGTCGGCACCCGGGAGTCGGGGTGGCGGGCGGCGAGCTCGGAGACGATGCGCGGGGAGGCGGAGCCGACGTGGTGGACGTGCAGTTCGGCCTTGGGCAGTCCGGCGATGAAGGTGTGCAGGTCGCGGGCGTCGTCGCGTGCGGTGATGTGCTCGGTCAACGGGTTCCTCCCCGGAACGGCGTCCCTGGGCCGTGTTCGGCCGGACGCGGGTGATCGGCTGATCGACGGTTCGGGATCATCGTAGGCGGCCGCCCCTGTCCGGGCCCGGTGCACCCTGCTGAGGACGAGAGGGCCGTCGTATGACGGAGATCCGGGGAGCGGCTTGGGCCGTAGCATGACGGAACGTACGAGAGAGGGGACCTCGCGCATGTCCGACGACGCCCAGAGGCCGACCGCCCCACGCGACGCGGGTGCGTGGGCTCCGCCGGGCGGGGCGAACCCGATGTCCGCGCACGGCGGGTCACCCGAGCGGAGCGGCTCGTCCGGGACGGATTCCGGTCCGGATTCCGGTCGCGCGGAGGACGCGATGTCCGAGGCGGATCGCGCGACCGCCGCCGGTCCGGACCGTGCGGTACCCGCGGCGCCCCCGGCGGGCGGCGCTTTCGGTGACGCGCCTGCGGGGTCCGTTCCCGCCCAGGGCGCCGCGCCCTTCGCCGTCCCCGCCCCCGACGCCCGGATCTCCCTCGGGAAGCGCGAGGCCGACCGGGAATCCGAGTTCAACCCCTGGGCCCCGCCCGAGGAACTCGCCTCGCCCGGGCCGGCCGCGCGGGGGAGTGCCGCGCCTCCTCCGGCGTACGGGCTTCCGGCGATCACCTCGCTGCCCGGCACACCCGTCCCGCCCGGACCCGGACACCTCGGCGGCCCCGCCTGGGACAACCCCTTCGCGCCGCCGCCCGCCCGCACCCCCTACCCGCAGCCCTTTCCCGGCGAGCACGTCCCTCCGCCGCCGATCGCCCCCGGAGGTCCCGGCCTCCCGTACGGCTACGGCCACCCGCGGTACCCCGGCGCTCCCGCGGGTGCCGTTCATCCGGGCGTACCGGGTTACGGCTGGCCCGTGGCGGGGCCCATGCCGAGCAACGGGCTGGGAACCGCCGGGCTCGTGCTGGGCATCATCGCGGCGGTCCTGTTCGTCGTGTGGCCGCTGGCGATCGTGCTGGGCGTCCTCGCCGTGATCTTCGGGCTGATCGGCGGGGCCAAGGCCCGTCGCGGCGAGGCCACGAACCCCGGGCAGGCGCTGGCCGGGGTCATCTGCGGAGCCGTCGGACTCGTTCTCGCCGTCGGCGTGTTCGTCCTGATCATCGTGTTCGCCGCGGACGACGACGGCGGCGGTGACGCGGGTGGCGACGACGGCTTCTCCACGTCCCTGGTGACACAGCGCTGACGGCCCGCGTGACCTGCCGGTGACGGCCCGCGCCCGGCACATCCGTGGACCGGTCCGACGGCGCTGTCAGCCGGCCGGCGGGGGTTCCTCCGGCTCCTTCGTCCCTCCTCGGCCGCCGGGGTGGCGCAGAGCGCAGAGGAACGCGACGGCGAGCGCGATCGCCATGCCGTAGAAGACCCGCTGGTTGGCCTCGGCGAAGTCCGTCCGCACGCCGGCCATCACCTCCCGCATGGTCGACGCAGTGACGCCGGTGCCCGTCGGCTGCCGTGTGTCGGAGTTGCCCGTGACCGCCTGGGCGATGTCGTCGGCCACGCTGTGGGCCTCGGCCGACGACAAGCCGTGGGACCGGAGCGTCGAGACGACCTTGTCCGTCATCGTGTGTGTCAGGACGGTCCCGAAGACGGCGAGCCCGACACTGGCCGCGTAGTTGCGGACGGTCTGCGTGATGCCGGTGACCTCGCCGTAGGAGGCTCCGATGGACCGGTTGACGGCGTCGGTGGAAGCGGGCGCCAGGAGGAAGCCGATCCCGGCTCCCGCGAGGGCGACGTAGGGCCACTGGTCGTGCATGGACAGGTCGGTCAGCTTGCCGGCCCAGAGGTAGAACCCGACCGCGCCCACGATGGTGCCGATCTTCATGGGCCGCCGTGCGCCCTGTCTGTCCAGCATGCGGCCGCCCCACTGGGAGGCGATCGCGAAACCCGCGAAGAAGTACAGAAGGTAGAGCGCGGCCTGGTCGGGCGAGGCGCTGAGGGAGACCTGCGCGTACACCGAGGCGAAGAAGAACACCGGGACGAAGGCCAGCATGGCGAAGAAGAGCACCAGGGAGTCCACGGTGAACGCCTTGTCCCGGAAGACCGCCAGGTTGACCAGCGGTTGGCGCCGGTCCCGCTCGTAGCGCCAGAAGAGGATCAGGACGACGAGGCCGCCCGCGATGCAGCCCCAGGTCGCCGCGCTGTCCCAGCCCCAGGCCGCCGCCTGCTGGAATCCGAGCACGCTCAGGCCCATGCCCACCGCGATGAGCAGGGCCCCGACGCCGTCCAGCGACTCGTCGCGCCGCCGGTCGGGAATGCGCGCCAGCACGGTCAGGACGAGCGCCACGACGGCGACGGGCACGTTGACCCAGAAGATCGCCCGCCAGGTCCACGACGTGAGCCAGCCGCCCAGCAGCGGGCCGATGGCCGTCAGCGCTCCCGACAGTCCGAAGAACAGGGCCAGGGCCCGGCCGCGCCGCTGCACCGGGAACACGGCCACGACCACGGCGAGTGCCGCGGGGAAGAGGAGAGCGGCCCCCAGGCCCTGGGTCGCCCTGAAGACGATCAGCCAGGTCTGGGCGAGGTCTCCCTCGGGCACACAGCCGCACAGGACCGACGAGATGACGAACACCAGGGTGCCCACGACGACGACACGGCGTGGCCCGAGCAGATCGGCCAGCCGTCCGCCCAGGGCGAAGAACGCGGCCAGCGACAGCAGGTAGGCGTTCACCACCCACTGCATCCCGGACGCCGACAGCCCCAGCTCGCGGACGATGTCCGGCGCCGCGATGGAGACGATCGTCTGGTCGATGAACGTCATCGACACCGCGAAGAGCATCGCCGCCAGTGCCAGTGACTGGCGAGGGGCCCGGGGCGCGGTGGACGCGATGTCGTCCTGCTCTGCGTACATGCCACTCACACGCACAGTTTTGGCCGGTCGGGACACCACCGCATCCGCGGACCGCCACCCTCGGGACGGCCACCCCGGCATCCGCGGACCGCCCCCCGCCCCCTGGGGGCGTCGCTTCCGGCCTGGCCCTAGGAGCCCGCCTCCGTGGGCGCGTCCGGCGAGCGCAGCCGCTCGCGTGCCTCCATCAGGGCGAAGCCCAGCAGGTTCTCGCCCGGCCAGCGGCGTGGGTCGAAGGCGCCGTCGTCGTTCGCGGCGAGTCCGATCCCCCAGACCCGGTCCACGGGACTCGCCTCGACGAGCACGCGCCCGCCCGTGCCCAGCAGGAACGCCCGCAGGCCGGGATGGGCGGCGAACTTGTGGACGCTGCCCTCGACGACGATCCCGAACCGCTCGCGCTCCCAGGCGCCGTTGTCGAAGTCGCGCACCAGCCGCCCGGCCTTCTTGGCGAGCGCGGGGTTCGGCGCCTCGATGGCCTGCCGCTCGGCCTCGGCGTCGCCGAACAGGCGCGCCTTGGACGCCATCATCCAGTGCTCCGCCGTCGCGTAGACGACCCCTTCGACCACGAAGGGCGACGGCCACCACTGGCTGAGGCAGCTCGACCCCAGCCGTCCGTCCGGCTGCGGGCGGTGCCCCCAGAAGTGCAGGTACTTCACCGGTGTCCCCGACTGAACCGCACCGACCAGTGCTTCCCGTGTATCGATCTTCCCCATGCACGCCACTGTGGCACGCACCACTGACACACCGTCCCGCCTTTTCCGGGGGGACTCGACACCTGGTCAAAGGATTCCGTCGCGTAACCAAAAGGCAACAACGGAATCACTTGTTGGAGTCCCTTTGCTCTGTCAGGATCGGCACTCAAATCGAGCTGGAGCTACGCCGACCCTCGTCCCGACGGGGAGGACGGCGGAGGAGAGCGACATGCACAAACCGGGCCATCGCTTCCAGGCGCAGGACCGCCTCGCGGGCGGCGCGCAGTACATCGGAGGCCGTCTCACCCAGGGCACCTCCGGCCGTACGCACGCGGTCGTGAACCCCGCCACGGGCGAGGAGGTGTACACGTACGAGCTGGCGAGCACCGCCGACGTGGACGCGGCCGTCGCCGCCGCCCGCGCGGCGTTCCCCGGCTGGGCGGCCACCACCCCGGGGGAGCGGTCCGACGCGCTGCACCGGTTCGCCGCCGTGCTCGCCGAGCGGGCCGAGGAGTTCGCCCGGGCCGAGTCGCTCCAGTGCGGAAAGCCCCTGAAGCTGACCCGCGAGTTCGACGTCCCGGGAACCATCGACAACACCGCGTTCTTCGCGGGCGCCGCCCGGCATCTGCAGGGCCAGTCGGCCGGTGAGTACTCCGGCGACCACACCTCGTACGTACGCCGCGAGCCCATCGGGGTCGTCGGTTCCATCGCCCCCTGGAACTACCCGCTCCAGATGGCCGCCTGGAAGATCCTCCCGGCGGTCGCGGCGGGCAACACGATCGTGCTGAAGCCCGCCGAGCTGACCCCGCTCACCTCCCTGCTGTTCGCAGAGGCGGCCACCCACGCGGGGATTCCGGACGGTGTCATCAACATCGTCACCGGTCTGGGCAAGGAGGCGGGCGAGCATCTCGTCGGGCACCCCGACGTCGCCATGACCTCCTTCACCGGGTCGACCGCCGTCGGCAAGCGGGTCGCGGAGATCGCCACCTCGACCGTCAAGCGACTCCACCTGGAGCTCGGCGGCAAGGCCCCCTTCCTCGTCTTCGACGACGCGGACCTGGAGGCCGCCGTGCACGGCGCGGTCGCCGGTTCGCTCATCAACACCGGCCAGGACTGCACGGCCGCCACGCGCGCGTACGTGCAACGCCCCCTCTACGACGCGTTCGTGGAGCGGACCGGCGCCCTGATGGCGAGCGTCCGCGTGGGCGATCCCTTCGCGCCCGGCACCGACCTCGGCCCGCTGATCTCGCACGCGCAGCGTGACCGCGTCGCCGGATTCGTCGACCGGGCCCGCGGCTACGCGCGCGTGGTCACCGGCGGAGAGGCCCCACAGGGAGAGCTCAAGAGCGGCGCGTACTATGCGCCCACGCTCGTCGCCGACGCCGCACAGGACAGCGAGATCGTGCAGGCCGAGATCTTCGGCCCCGTGCTCGTGGTGCTGCCCTTCGACACCGACGACGAGGGCATCGCGCTGGCCAACGACACCCCGTACGGACTGGCCGCCTCCGCCTGGAGCCGCGACGTCTACCGGGCCAACCGCGCGACCCGCGAGATCAAGGCCGGGTGCGTGTGGGTCAACGATCACATCCCGATCATCAGCGAGATGCCGCACGGCGGTTACAAGGCCTCCGGCTTCGGCAAGGACATGTCCGCCTACTCCTTCGAGGAGTACACGCAGGTCAAGCACGTCATGTTCGACAACACCGCGGTCGCCAGGAAGGACTGGCACCGCACGGTCTTCGGGGACCGGCCGTAGCCCCATCGGCTACGGCCCTGTGGCAGACCAGGCCGCGACCACGGCCGCGACCCTCTCGAAAGGGCATCAGAGCATGGAGCAGTACGAGCCCGAACGCCTGTCCCCGGTGCAACTGGCCGCCATGCGGCGCAGCCTCCGGAACGGCAGGGCGGCCCTCACCCGTCGTTCACTGCTGCGTGCCTCGGCGGGCGGCGCGCTGGCCGTCGGCGGACTCGGGGCACTGAGCGGCTGCGGGATCCCCGCGGCCGGCCTGACCCAGGGCGGCACGTCCGCCCAGGACCACTCCGCCACGGAGAAGACCCTCAACTTCTCCAACTGGACCGAGTACATCGACCTCGACGACAGCGGCAAGCACCACCCGACGCTGGAGACGTTCCGCAAGCGGACGGGTATCTCGGTCAAGTACACCGAGGACATCAACGACAACAACGAGTTCTTCGCCAAGATCAAGCCGCAGCTCGCCGCCGGCCAGCCCACCGGCCGCGACCTGATCGTCCTCACCGACTGGCTGGCCGCGCGCGTGATCCGCCTGGGCTGGGTCCAGAAGCTCGACCCGTCCAACCTGCCGCACGCCTACACCAACCTGTCGCCGCAGTTCCGCAACCCCGACTGGGACCCGGGACGCGCCTACTCGTACGCGTGGCAGGGCATCCCGACGGTCATCGCCTTCAACAAGAAGGCGCTCGACGGGATCGAGGTGAAGTCGGTCTCCGACCTCCTCGACAACCCGAAGCTGAAGGGCCGTGTCTCGTTCCTGTCCGAGATGCGCGACACCATGGGCATGACCCTGCTCGACATGGGCAAGGACCCGGCGAAGTTCACCGACGACGACTACGACGCGGCCATAGCCCGGCTGCAGAAGGCCGTCGACAAGGGCCAGATCCGCCGCTTCACGGGCAACGACTACACCTCCGACCTGACCAAGGGCGACATCGCCGCCTGCGTCGCCTGGGCCGGAGACGTCGTCCAGCTCAAGAACGACAGCCCGGACGTCGACTTCGTCATCCCGGACAGCGGCTACATGACGTCGACCGACAACCTGCTGGTCCCCAACAAGGCGCGTCACAAGACGAACGCCGAGCGGCTGATCGACTTCTACTACGAGCCGGAGCAGGCCGCCGAGCTCGCCGCGTACATCAACTACGCGACTCCGGTCGAAGGAGTGAAGCCCTACCTTGCCAAGATCGACGAGGACGCGGCGAACAACCCGCTGATCGTTCCCGACAAGGCCATGCAGGCCCGGTCCCACGCCTTCCGCTCGCTGAGCCAGAAGGAAGAGACGGCCTACGAAGAGAAGTTCGCGAAGCTCACAGGGGCGTGACGATGATGACGACAGAAACCAGCGGCGACGTCCGCCTCACCGGGATCAGCAAGACCTACGGATCCTTCACCGCCGTACACCCGCTCGACCTGACCGTGCCGCAGGGCTCCTTCTTCGCCCTGCTCGGCGCCTCGGGCTGCGGCAAGACGACCACCCTGCGCATGATCGCCGGTCTGGAGGAACCTTCCTCCGGCACCGTGCACCTCGGCGACCAGGAGGTGACGAACCTGCCGCCGTACAAGCGGCCGGTGAACACCGTCTTCCAGTCGTACGCGCTCTTCCCGCACCTCGACATCTTCGAGAACGTCGCCTTCGGCCTGCGCCGGCGCGGGATCAAGAGCGTCAAGAAGCAGGTCGGGGAGATGCTCGACCTCGTCCAGCTCGGCGAGCAGGCACGCAAGAAGCCCCATCAGCTCTCCGGCGGCCAGCAGCAGCGTGTCGCGGTCGCCCGCGCACTGATCAACCACCCCAAAGTGCTGCTCCTGGACGAGCCCCTCGGCGCCCTCGACCTCAAGCTGCGCCGCCAGATGCAGCTGGAGCTCAAGCGCATCCAGACCGAGGTCGGCATCACCTTCGTACACGTCACGCACGACCAGGAGGAGGCCATGACCATGGCCGACACGGTCGCCGTGATGAACGGGGGCCGCGTCGAGCAGCTCGGCGCGCCCGCCGACCTCTACGAGAACCCGAACACCACCTTCGTCGCCAACTTCCTCGGCACCTCCAACCTCATCGAGGCCGAGGTCGACTCCAGGAGCGGCGGCGACATCGTGCTCAAGGCGGGCGGCGGCAAGCTGGTTCTCCCCGCGGCGCGTTGTTCGGCACCCGCCACGACCGGCGGCAAGGTCCTGGTGGGCGTCCGCCCGGAGAAGATCTCCCTCACGCACGCCGACGACGCGGGCGAGATACCCGCCGGCCGCAACCGGATCACCGGCAAGATCGCCGACTCCAGTTTCATCGGCGTCTCCACCCAGTACGTCATCGACAGCGCCGTCTGCCCCGAGTTCGAGGTCTACGCCCAGAACATCGACCGGGACTCCCGGCTCGTCCCCGGCGCGGACGTGGTCCTGCACTGGAGCCCGGCGCACACCTTCGGACTCGACGCAGCCCAGTCCCCGCTTGCCGGGACAGAGGTCTCCGCGGGTGTCGACACGGCCGAGGAGGAGGCCGCCTGATGGCCACCGTCGCCGAGGCCGAAGCGCCACCGCTCGCGCCGCATACCGAGCCGAAGCCGCCGAAGAAGCGGGGCCGCCTGGTCCCGTACTGGCTGCTGCTGCCCGGACTCCTGTGGCTCCTCGTCTTCTTCGCGCTGCCGATGATCTACCAGGCCTCCACGTCCGTGCAGACGGGCTCCCTGGAGGAGGGCTACAAGGTCACCTGGCACTTCGCGACCTACTGGGACGCGCTCACCGAGTACTGGCCGCAGTTCCTGCGCTCGGTGTCCTACGCGGCCGCCGCCACGGTCCTGTGCCTGCTGCTCGGCTACCCGCTGGCGTATCTGATCGCCTTCCGGGCGGGCCGCTGGCGCAACCTGATCATGATCCTGGTGATCGCGCCCTTCTTCACCAGCTTCCTGATCCGCACCCTGGCCTGGAAGACGATCCTCGCCGACGGCGGCCCCGTCGTCGGCGCGCTCAACACGCTGCACGTCCTGAACGTCACCGACTGGCTCGGCTGGACCGCGGGCGACCGCGTCCTCGCGACGCCACTGGCCGTGGTCTGCGGTCTGACGTACAACTTCCTGCCGTTCATGATCCTGCCGCTCTACACCTCGCTGGAGCGGATCGACGGCCGGCTGCACGAGGCCGCGGGCGACCTGTACGCCAGGCCCTGGACGACCTTCCGCAAGGTCACCTTCCCGCTGTCGATGCCGGGCGTGGTCTCCGGAACGCTGCTGACGTTCATCCCGGCGGCCGGTGACTACGTCAACGCCGAACTCCTCGGCTCGACCGACACCCGCATGATCGGCAACGTCATCCAGACCCAGTTCCTGAGGATCCTGGACTATCCGACGGCCGCCGCGCTCTCCTTCATTCTCATGGCCGCGATCCTGCTCATGGTCACGGTCTACATCCGCCGGTCCGGGACGGAGGATCTGGTCTAAATGCCCCTCGTCACCTGGCTCAAGCGTCATCTCGTCGTCATCGCGGGACTGCTGACGCTGTCCTATCTGCTGCTGCCCAACGTCGTCGTCACCGTGTTCTCCTTCAACAAACCGAAGGGCCGCTTCAATTACGAGTGGCAGCAGTTCTCCACGGACGCCTGGAAGGATCCGTGCGGTGTCGCCGACATGTGCGGCTCGCTCGGGCTCAGCCTCCAGATCGCCGTATGGGCGACGATCGGGGCCACCGTCCTCGGCACGATGATCGCCTTCGCGCTGGTCCGCTACCGCTTCCGCGCGCGCGGCGCCGTGAACTCGCTGATCTTCCTGCCGATGGCGATGCCCGAGGTCGTCATGGCCGCCTCGCTGCTCACCCTGTTCCTCAACATGGGCGCCCAGCTCGGCTTCTGGACGATCCTGATCGCCCACATCATGTTCTGCCTCAGCTTCGTCGTGACAGCCGTCAAGGCCCGTGTCATGTCGATGGACCCCCGGCTGGAGCAGGCGGCCCAGGACCTCTACGCCGGCCCGGCGCAGACGTTCCTGCGGGTCACCCTGCCCATCGCGGCCCCCGGAATCGCCGCGGGCGCGCTGCTCGCCTTCGCGCTCTCCTTCGACGATTTCATCATCACCAATTTCAACGCGGGCTCGACCGTCACGTTCCCCATGTTCGTCTGGGGTTCGGCACAGCGCGGAACACCCGTCCAGATCAATGTCATCGGTACGGCCATGTTCCTCGTCGCCGTCCTGTTCGTCCTGTTCGGAATGGTCATCGGAAATCGCCGGAACAGGCAGAAGGCATAACGCTCGTCACCCTTGTAGGGAGTTGAAATCATGGCCCCAAGCGCCATGACCCGTGGTAATCAGTGGACGAAATCCCTTTCCGACGCCCAGCCGGTCCCGTACTGGCTGGACGACCCCGGCAGACCCCGCCCCGAGCCCGCGCTCACCGGCGCCGAGACCTGCGACCTGCTCGTCGTCGGCGGCGGCTACAGCGGACTGTGGACCGCGCTGATCGCCAAGGAGCGCGACCCCGGGCGGGATGTCGTCCTGGTGGAGGGCCGCGAGGTGGGCTGGGCCGCCTCGGGCCGCAACGGCGGCTTCTGCGCCGCCTCCCTCACCCACGGTCTGTCCAACGGGCTCACCCGCTGGCCGGACGAGATCGGGAAGCTGGAGGAGCTGGGCGCCCGCAACCTCGACGAGATCGAGGCGGCGGTCGCCCGCTACTCCCTCGACTGCGACTTCGAGCGCAGCGGCGAGATCGACGTCGCCACCGAGCCGCACCAGGCGGAAGAACTGCGCGCGTGGCACCAGGAGCTGGAGCGGCGGGGTCTCGCCGACGGCATCGAGTTCCTCGACACCGCGGCCGTACGGGAACAGGTCGACTCCCCGACCTTCCTGGCCGGGCTGCACGACCGGCGCGGGGTCGCCATGCTCCACCCGGCCAAACTGGCCTGGGGCCTCAAGCGCGCGTGCGTGGAGCTCGGAGTGCGGGTGTACGAGCACACGCCCGCCCTCGAGCTGAAGCCGTCCGGCGCCGGCATGGCCGTCCGCACGCCGTACGGCTCGGTCCGCGCCCGCCGGGTGGCCCTCGGCACCAACATCTTCCCGAACCTGGTCAAGCGCGTGCGCCCGTACACCGTCCCGGTCTACGACTACGCGCTGATGACCGAACCGCTCACCGCCGACCAGCTCGCCTCCATCGGCTGGAAGAACCGCCAGGGTCTCGGCGACTCGGCGAACCAGTTCCACTACTTCCGGCTGTCGGCCGACAACCGCATCCTGTGGGGCGGCTACGACGCGATCTATCCGTACGGCGGCCGGGTGCGCGCCGAGTACGACGACCGCCCCGAGACGTACGCCACGCTCGCCGAGCACTTCTTCACCTGCTTCCCGCAGCTCGAGGGCGTCCGCTTCTCCCACGCCTGGGGCGGCGCGATCGACACCTGCTCCCGGTTCTCGGCGTTCTTCGGCAGCGCCCACCAGGGCAAGGTCGCCTACGCGGCCGGCTACACGGGCCTCGGTGTGGGCGCCACCCGGTTCGGCGCGGAGGTGATGCTCGACCTGCTGGAGGGGGAGCGGACCGAACGCACCGAGCTGGAGATGGTCCGCAGGAAGCCGCTGCCGTTCCCGCCCGAGCCGTTCGCCTGGACCGGCATCGCGCTCACCAAGTGGTCGCTGGCGCGGGCGGACACGCACGGAGGCCGGCGCAACCTGTGGCTGAAGACGATGGACAAGCTGGGCCTCGGCTTCGACAGCTGACGGCACGCCCGCGAAGGGCATGAGCTGAATTTCTGTCAATCGGTCCCCCGAACCCGCGTAATGGACCGCCCGGACCTCCCTCTCCTCTGTGACGCGACCGGCGTCGACACGAGAGGGAGGTTCCGTCATGACAGGGCCCAAGGCGGCGGTCGAGTGGCTGGTATCCGTGGCTCCGGACCCCGAAGCCTGCCGCTGGGAGTGGGAGCGCAGTCCCCGAGGGGTCACGCTGCTGCCCGCGGGAAAGGCCTGGGACGTCCTGATTCTTCCGGCCGGGCTCGGCTATCCCACCCTCGACGTGCTGACCCGGGTGCTCGACCAGCCCGGGCCGGTGCTCGTCGACTTCGGGGACGCCCGGATGGGCTTCTTCGTGCCCGCGGGCACCGCGACCCGGTGGCTGGGCACGGGGGTCCGCGCGGCGGGCCACGGCACATGGATCGTGGTGCCCTATCCGGGACGGTCGACCGGCGGGGTCCGCTGGCTGGTCGCGCCGGACGGCTCGGGCACGCTCACGGACCCGGCACTTCTCGAACTGGCCATGCACGAGGCCGCGGCCGGCCTCGCTCGTGACAGGGGCCGGCGCCGGTGAGGGGAGCTCCCGGCGGCCGTCGGAACTCCGTTGCCTGCCAGAGGACTTGACAACCGAATTGGTCTGGACCAAGTTGGGCGCGCGCTCCATCCTCCAACTCCCCCATGCCCGGAGGCACTCATGGACCCCACCCGGCACGACCGACCCCTCGCCCGCCACCGCCGACGGCTGCTCGCCGCCTGTACGGCCACCGTCCTGGCCGTACCCGGCCTGGTGGCGGTCTCGTCGGCCGCCCAGGCGGCCGACGTCGACCTGGCCAGGAACGGCGGCTTCGAGTCGGGCCTCGGCAACTGGACCTGCACGGCATCCGCTGTCGTCAACTCACCTGTGCACAGCGGCAGTTCGGCGATGACGGCTACCCCGGCCGGCAGTGACTACGCGCAGTGCTCGCAGACCGTGACGGTGAAGCCCGACGCGCAGTACACCCTCTCCGGCTACGTCCGCGGCAGCTACGTCTACCTCGGCGCGACCGGCACCGGTACCACCGACGTCAGCACCTGGACCCCGTCCGCCGCCGACTGGCAGCAGCTGAGCACCACCTTCCGCACCGGCGCCGCCACGACGCAGGTCACGATCTACACGCACGGCTGGTACGGCACCGGCGCCTACTGGGCCGACGACCTCTCGCTGACCGGCCCCGGGGTCGACGCGGGGCAGCCGCCGGCCGCGCCCACCGGTCTGAAGACCGGCACGGTCACGTCCTCCTCGGTCGGCCTGTCCTGGACGGCGGTGTCCGGCGCGACCGGCTACTCCGTCTACCGCGACGGGGTGAAGGTCCAGACCGTCACCGGAACCTCGGCCACCGTGAGCGGGCTGACGGCCTCCACCGCGTACTCCTTCCAGGTCGCGGCGACGAACGCCGCGGGCGAGTCGGCGAAGTCGGCCACGGTCACCGCGACCACCTCCGCGGGCTCGGGCGGAGGCGGCGGAGGCTCCTCCGACCTGCCCGCGCACGCGCTCGTCGGCTACCTGCACGCGAGCTTCGCCAACGGCGCCGGATACACGCGCATGGCCGACGTGCCCGACAGTTGGGACGTCATCGACCTGGCCTTCGGCGAACCCACCTCCACCACCTCGGGCGACATCCGCTTCAACCGCTGCCCGGTCACCGAGTGCCCCACGGTGGAGAGCGACGCCGACTTCAAGGCCGCGATCAAGGCCAAGCAGGCGGCCGGCAAGAAGGTGCTGATCTCGATCGGCGGCCAGAACGGCCAGGTCCAGCTCACCAGTACGGCCGCCCGAGACACCTTCGTCTCCTCGGTCTCGAAGATCATCGACACCTATGGCCTGGACGGCCTGGACATCGACTTCGAGGGCCACTCGCTCTCCCTCGACGCGAGCGACACGAACTTCAAGAGCCCGACCACCCCGGTGATCGTCAACCTCATCTCGGCCCTGAAGACCCTGAAGGCCAAGTACGGTTCGAAGTTCGTCCTGAGCATGGCCCCGGAGACGTTCTTCGTCCAGCTCGGTTACCAGTACTACGGCACCGGGAAGTGGGGCGGCCAGGACCCCCGCGCCGGAGCGTACCTCCCGGTGATCCACGCCCTGCGCGACGACCTGACCCTCCTGCACGTGCAGGACTACAACTCCGGGTCGATCATGGGCCTCGACAACCAGTACCACTCCATGGGCGGCGCCGACTTCCACATCGCGATGACCGACATGCTGCTGACCGGCTTCCCGGTGGCGGGCGACGCGAACAACGTCTTCCCGCCCCTGCGCCCCGACCAGATAGCGATCGGCATGCCCGCCACCACCAACGCGGGCAACGGCTATGTCGCCCCGGCCGAGGTCACCAAGACCCTGGACTGCCTGACGAAGAAGACCAACTGCGGCTCGTACGCGACCCATGGCACCTGGCCGGGCCTGCGCGGCCTGATGACCTGGTCGGTCAACTGGGACCGGTTCGGAGGCTGGGAGTTCTCGCGGAACTTCGACGCGTACTTCGGCTGACGAGGAGCCACAGGCAGGACAGCAGGACGGCGCAGAGGCACCAACTGGCCACCACGTCCAGTGGCCAGTGGTAGCCGCGCCGGACCAGGCCGAACGCCACGCCCGCGTTCAGGGCCGCACACACGCACAGCAGTGCGCCGCGGGCGCCCGCGGTGCGGAGCAGCGGGAGGAGGAGCAGGGTCGCCGCGCCGTACGCGACGGCGGCGGTGGCGGTGTGGCCCGAGGGATAGAAGCCGGTGCCGGGTCCCATGACCGGGGGGCCCGGCCGGGAGACGAGTTCCTTCAGGGGCACGATCACCGCGGGGACCAGCGCCATCAGGACCGCGGCGGCGGCGGGGGGCAGCCACCATCGGTCCAGACCGGTGGCGTGGTTCCGCAGGGCGACGAGAAGCAGCGCGAGTGCCAGGACCGGAACCGCCACCTGGACGCTGCCCAGGTCGGCGAGCAGCTCGGAGAACCGGCTCGGGTGGACGAGTCTGCCGCTCAGCCGCTCGTCCAGGCTCACGAGCGGGCCGCCCGCCACGACCTGCCAGGTGATGAGCGCGAAGCACAGGGCGGGCAGGCCGAACAGGAGGGGCGTGCGGGACATGGGGGACAGCCTGCCATTGTCCGGCGCCGTCGCGGCACGGGCCCCGCGGAGGAAGGGAGTCGGCCGCCCCGGAACAGGGGGGGTGGTTCCGAGGCGGCCGTCCGGACCGGAATGCCGCGCGCCCCGGGGGGTTTGGGGCGGGCGGCCGTCCGATCGGTGAGGAGAACCGGAGCCGCAAGCTCCGGGTGTGTGCGCGAGGGCACGACCAGGGCGAAGCCGGGGAAGCCTCGGCCCGGTACCGCCTGCAGTCCCCTGCGGGCGGGTGTATCCCTGATCCGCTTAGAACCTACGGCAGGGGGTGCGGCTCCGACAGGCGGATTCGCGTCCCGCCATGTACCTCGCACACCTTCTTCACACGCCCCCACGGGAACGCCGCAGCACCGAAACCCCGGCGGAATCCGCGTGGGCGGGTCCGGGGTTCCGGTGCTGCGGTGACGTCCGCGTCGTCAGATGCGGGAGAAGGCCTGCTCGATGATGTCGAGGCCCTCGTTCAGGAGGTCCTCGCCGATGACCAGCGGGGGCAGGAAGCGGAGGACGTTGCCGTAGGTGCCACAGGTCAGGACCAGCAGGCCCTCCTGGTGGCAGGCCTTGGCGAGCGCGCCGGCCGCCTCCGGGTTCGGCTCCTTGGTGGCCGGGTCCTTGACCAGCTCGATCGCGATCATGGCGCCGCGGCCGCGGACCTCGCCGATGATGTCGAACTTCTCGGCCATGGCGCCGAGGCGGGTCTTCATGACCGACTCGATGTGCTTCGCCTTGGCGTTGAGGTCGAGCTCCTTCATCGTCTCGATCGCGCCGAGCGCACCGGCGCAGGCCACCGGGTTGCCGCCGTAGGTGCCGCCCAGGCCACCCGAGTGCGCCGCGTCCATGATCTCGGCGCGGCCCGTCACGGCGGCGAGCGGCAGACCGCCCGCGATGCCCTTGGCGGTGGTGATCAGGTCCGGGACGATGCCCTCGTCCTCGCACGCGAACCACTGGCCGGTGCGGCAGAAGCCGGACTGGATCTCGTCCGCGACGAAGACGATGCCGTTGTCCTTGGCGAACTGGCTGATGGCCGGCAGGAAGCCCTTCGCGGGCTCGATGAAGCCGCCCTCGCCGAGCAGCGGCTCGATGATGATCGCGGCGACGTTGTCGGCGCCGATCTGCTTGTTGATCATGTCGATGGCCTGGGCGGACGCCTCGGCGCCGGCGTTCTCCGGGCCCGTCAGCCAGCGGTAGCCGTAGGCGACCGGCACGCGGTAGACCTCGGGCGCGAACGGGCCGAAGCCGTTCTTGTACGGCATGTTCTTGGCGGTCAGCGCCATCGTGAGGTTCGTCCGGCCGTGGTAGCCGTGGTCGAAGACGACGACGGCCTGGCGCTTGGTGTACGCGCGGGCGATCTTGACGGCGTTCTCGACGGCCTCGGCGCCCGAGTTGAACAGGGCGGACTTCTTGGCGTGGTCGCCCGGGGTCAGCTCGGCGAGCGCCTCGGCGACGGCGACGTACCCCTCGTACGGCGTGACCATGAAGCAGGTGTGGGTGAAGTCCTGGAGCTGGGCGGAGGCCCGGCGCACGACGGCCTCGGCGCTCGCGCCGACCGACGTCACGGCGATGCCGGAGCCGAAGTCGATGAGCCGGTTGCCGTCGACGTCCTCGATGATCCCGCCGCCGGCGCGCGTGGTGAAGACGGGGAGCACCGACCCGACACCGGCCGCGACCACGGCGGTGCGCCGGGCCTGCAGCTCCTGCGACTTCGGGCCGGGGATGGCGGTGACGACGCGGCGCTCCTGCGGAAGTGCGGTCATGAGGGGCTCCCTGATGATCTTGCGAACCGGACGGTCCCCGGCGAACGCGGGGCTGGTCCGGGCGGGGGGTTTTCGGACGCTTGCCTTCTTTCTTCGCAGGCTAGAGCCGAGGAGGGGGGCTCGGCATGCGCCATGTGGGCGTTGTCGGAGGAATCCGTTGTCCGCGGTGGACATAGAGGGGCGGACGCCCGGTGGCCCCGTCCCGCCGCGGGCCCGGCCGTGTAAACGGTGAACTCGCCCCGCAGGACCACTAGATTGGCCTCGGAGCGACAGGCGGACTGGCTGGTCAGGGGGCGCACACGATGGACTTCGACGGTACGCGCGACGCACGTGGCACGCATGCCGATCCCGTGCCTCGTCCGGCCGCACCCCCCGGGGCCGTCCCCGGCGGAGCCCCGCCCAGGCCCTCGGGCCCGCCGCCCGTCCCCGCCGGCCCGCCCGGACCCCGCCGGGCCGTACGCGACTGGCTCAACGAACCCCGCCCCGAGGCCGCACTGGGGATCTGGCGGTACGGATATGTCGCCCCCCGGGCGACGAAGGAGCGCAGGCGTCTGCCCTCCGTGACGATCGTCGGTCTCCTGATCCCCTTGGTGCTCGGGCTGATCGTCTGGTCGCTGTGGCGCCGGGGGGCCGTCCCCTACCAACTGGTCGTGCTGAAGCTGTTCACGCCGCAGGACTGGTGGTGGGGCGGGACG
The DNA here is from genome assembly GCF_036226925.1 of Streptomyces sp. NBC_00659. Taxonomy (NCBI): domain Bacteria; kingdom Bacillati; phylum Actinomycetota; class Actinomycetes; order Kitasatosporales; family Streptomycetaceae; genus Streptomyces; species Streptomyces sp. NBC_00659. The sequence goes on from NZ_CP109031.1 coordinate 6,787,670, forward strand.
ACGGCCCCGAAGACCTGGCAGGGCGTGGACGCCCGCGTCGTCTACGACGGCCTCTTCTTCGCGGCGCTGGTCTACACGATGGGGCGCCTCGGGAGCTGGCGCGAGATCGCACATCACTTCGTCGTACGGCGCGCGCAGCCAGGCCGGGCCGCCATCGCGGCCCTGGCAGCCCTGCTGACTCTGACGTTCGTCTGGCCGAGTGCCTTTCCGGGCGTGAGCTGGGACCCCCTGCCGATCGTCGATCCGGTGCTGTCCCTGGTGGCGCTGATCGCCGGCGGACGTGACGTGTTTGCGTCACTTGTGGTCAGCTACGGCGTCGAAGCGCTGATCACCGTGCTGGTCCTGCTGCCTTTCGCCAAACTGGGCGGCTGGTGGCCGCTCGCCAAGGCGCGCCTCGGTTCCCGCCCGGCCGCGGCGGCCACCGCGGCGGCCTCCCCGGCCGCACCGGAAGAGCCGTCCGGGCCTCCGGCCGAATGGCCCGAACTGAGGGCGACCGGTCAGCACAAGGCGGCGGAACTGCTGTCCTCCGAGGTGCTGACCGAACGCATGAACGACGTCGACTGCGTGAGGATTCTGCGCGCCTGGACCTCGGCCAAGCGCGACGGGGGGCTCGTCGGCTTCAGCGACACCGTGCTGCGGCGGGGCGCCGAGGCCTGGACCCATCCGTCCGGGGCCCGCGACCTGCCCGTCCGCGCCGCCTCGCACGACCTGCTCGCGGCCCAGGTGCGGCTCGGCCGGTGGGTCGCCCGCGAGCGCACCCCGCTCGCCTACTCCGGCGCGGGTGCCGCCCTCGGCCCGGCGACGCTCGGCACCTCGCTCCTCGCCGTCGGACCCGCGGGTTCCGGCAAGACGCGCCACCTCGTGCGGCCCGTCGCCGAATCCCTCGGGCTCCAGGCCCTCACCGCGCGCTGCGCCGTCGTCGTCGTGGCCGCCGCCGGGGCGCCGGTCGGCCCCGACGCGTCGTACGACGTCGTCGTGAAGCTCGGTGACCCCGAGTCCGTCCACGACCTGGATCTGTACGCCGACTGCGAGGACCCGGACGAGGCCGCCGCGTTTCTCGCGGAAGGCCTGGTCGGGAGCGGCGACGGTGTCGACGTCCGGCGCGCCGCCACGGCCCTGGCCCAGCTGCTCGGTCCCTACCGGGCCGTGCACGGCACGTTCCCCACGATTCCCGTGCTGCGCGAACTGCTCGAAGGAGTGCCCGCGCTGCTGGAACCCCTGCGGCAGGACCTGTCGGCCGGGGGCCACCCCGTGATGCTCCGCGAACTGGAGGCACGGCTGCGGCAGAGCGGCGGCCCGAACGACCCCGGCCCCGTTCTGGCCGACCGCCTGGCGCTGCTGGACCGGCCCGTCTTCGCGGACTTCTTCGGCTCGGGCACCAGCGCCCGGCCGTTCTCGCTCCGGGCGGTGGCCCATCACCCGCTGCGTGTCCGCGTCGACCTGCCGGAACGCGGGTACGAAGAGGCCTCCCAGCTCATCACCCGGCTCCTGCTCGCCCAGTTCGCCGCCGTCGTCCGCGGCGGCGACCGGCGCGGGCACTTCGCCTGCCTGGTCCTCGACGACGCGACCGGCGCCCTGACCGCCGAGACGGTACGCCGTATCCAGGGCCTGCGGGCGCACAACGCCGGAGTGGTCCTCGCCCTGCGGACCATCGGGGACATCCCCGAGGTCCTGCACGGGCCGCTGTACGGCGCGGTCGGCTGCCGCATGGCCTTCTCCGGCGTCACGACCTGGGACGGCGGCCGCTTCGCCGAATCCTGGGGCACCGAGTGGGTGGAGACGCAGGACGTGGCCAAGCACACCGTCTTCGCTGACCAGCCCATGACCCGGGCCATCCACGCCCTGCGCAAGCTGGTGACCGGCAAGGCGGTGACCACGGACGCCGTGACCGTGCGTCAGGTCGAGCGGGAACGCTGGTCCGCCTCCGAACTGGCGCACGCCGTCCCGCCCGGCCACGCCGTCCTGTCGCTGACCAGCGTCGAGGGGGAACACGCCCCGCCGCTGCTGGTGGACCTGCGCGGCTGACGGGCCCCAGGGGCGTGACGTATCGAGGCGGACGTATGGATATACGGACCCGCTGACCAGGGTGTCCGGGGATGAACGCACGCGGCGACCGTACGGTGAGGCAGAATCGACACAGGCCGTTCATACGCCGCGGCCAAAAGATCACAGCGATCACACCGACCTGAAGGCCCCATGCCCCCCACGCTCGCCTCGCTCGTCCACCACTCCGCGCTCAAGCTCACGGTGCGTGCGGGCGAGGACCGCCTGGACGTGCCCGTCCGCTGGGCCCATGTCAGCGAGCTCGCCGACCCCGTGCCGTACATGGAGGGCGGGGAACTGCTGCTGATCACCGCGCTCAAGCTGGACGCGGACGATCCCGAGGTCATGCGGCGGTACGTGAAACGGCTGACCGACGCCGGAGTCGTAGGGATCGGCTTCGCCGTCGGGGTCAACTACGACGAGATCCCGAAGGCGCTCGTCGACGCGGCCGCGGAAGAGGGACTGCCGCTCCTCGAAGTGCCCCGGCGCACCCCGTTCCTCGCCATCAGCAAGGCCGTGTCCGCCGCCATCGCCGCGGATCAGTACCGGGCCGTCACCGCGGGATTCGCCGCTCAGCGCGAGCTCACCAAGCAGGCCCTGAACGACGGGCCGGAGGGACTGCTCACCGCGCTCGCCGGACAGGTCGACGGATGGGCGGCGCTCTACGACGCGTCCGGTTCCGTCGTCGCCGCCGCCCCCGACTGGGCGGGACGCCGCGCCGCGCGCCTCACCCCGGACGTGGAGCGGCTGCGCGAGCGGCCCGCCCCCGCGAGCTCCGTGGTGGGCGGGGAGGACCGCGTCGAACTGCACTCCCTCGGCACGGGACGCAGACCGCGCGCCGCGCTCGCCGTCGGGACCGCCGGCGCGCTCGGCACCGCCGAGCGCTACGCCGTGCACTCGGCCATCGCCCTGCTGACCCTCACCACCGAACGCTCGCGGTCCCTGCACGCCGCCGAGCAGCGGATCGGCGCGGCCGTGCTCGGGATGCTGCTCGCCGGGGAATCCGACCACGCGCGCGCCGTCGCCGGAGACCTGTACGGCGAACTGCTCGACGCCCCCTTCCGGCTGATCATCGCCGAGTCGGTGTCCGCGTCGGCCGGCCGTGCGCACGCCGACGCACACGCCCGGCCGGGTGCCGCCGCGCCCTCGAAGACCGCCGTCGCCGTGCCCGACGCCAAGGGTGATCCGCTGGGCAGCCTCGCGGAGGTCCTCGAATCCGCCGCCGCGCGTTCGGGGGAGTCGGTGCTCGTCGTGCCCGACGGGGAGCGGCTGGTCGTTCTCGCCGTGGACGGAGGCGCCGCGGTGGCGGCCTGCGGGGACTACGCCGCGGGGCTGGAGTCCGCGCGGGCCGTCCCCCGCGAGCAGCCCGCCAAGGCGGCCGGGGACGAGGGCGAACTCGTCGTCGGGCTCTCGGCCCCCGCAGGACCGATCGCCGCCCGTGCCGCCTACAAGCAGGCCGAACAGGCCCTGTCCGTCGCCCGGCGGCGGGGCCGGTTCCTCGTCGAGCACGAGGAACTGGCGGCCGGGTCCGTACTGCCGCTGCTCGCGGACGACGCCGTGCGGGCGTTCGCCGACGGGCTCCTGCGGGCGCTCCACGAGCACGACGCCACCGGCCGCGGGGACCTCGTCGCCTCGCTGCGGGCGTGGCTGTCACGTCACGGGCAGTGGGACGCGGCGGCCGCCGACCTGGGAGTCCACCGGCACACGCTGCGCTACCGGATGCGCAGGGTCGAGGAGATCCTCGGCCGCTCCCTGGACGACCCCGACGTCCGGATGGAACTCTGGCTGGCCCTGAAGACCACGGCCGCGACCGGGGAGTGACCGGGTCCCGCCGCTGACGGCCGCGCGCCCGGCGGCTCGCCCGGCGGACATCCGGCGATCCCGCTCGGCGGATCCCGGCGATCAGCGGGCCCGACCAGTGGGCGATCAGTCCAAACCGGAGCACCTCGCCACCCGACTGTTACGCGCCGGACAAACGACCCGTGGTGGTCCCGGCCCTACCGTGGACGCGAGAGCAGCACCAGCAGGAACACCCCCCATCGTCACCCCCATACGGAAGGGCCGGGACTCGGACATGCCCCAGGAAAAAATTGTGGGGGCCACCCACGCCTTCTGGCTCGCCGGCCGCCAGGCCACGGGCGAGACCACCTTCGACGTCACCTCGCCGTGGGACGGCCGCCTCGTCGGCCAGGTCAGCGTGCCCACCGAGGCCCAGGTCGAAGAGGCCGTGGCCGCCGCGCACGCCGTGCGCGACGAGTTCGCCGCGACCCCGGCCCACGTACGCGCCGCCGCCCTCGACCACGTCTCGCGCCGTCTGGCCGAGCGCACCGAGGAGATCGCGCAGCTCATCTCCGCCGAGAACGGCAAGCCGATCAAGTGGGCCCGCGGCGAGGTCGGCCGCGCGGTGTCCGTGTTCCGGTTCGCCGCCGAGGAGGCCCGCCGCTTCAACGGCGGCGAGGCGCAGCGTCTGGACACCGACCTGGGCGGTCAGGGCCGACTCGCTCTCACGCGCCGCTTCCCCAAGGGTGTCGTCCTCGGTATCGCGCCCTTCAACTTCCCGCTGAACCTGTGCGCTCACAAGGTCGCCCCGGCCATCGCCGCGGGTGCCCCGATCATCCTGAAGCCGGCGCCCGCGACCCCGCTGTCCGGCCTGATCCTCGGCGACCTGCTGGCCGAGACCGACCTTCCCGCCGGTTCCTGGAGCATCCTGCCGGTCGCCAACGACAAGATGCCCGCCCTGGTCCAGGACGAGCGCCTTCCCGTCATCTCCTTCACCGGTTCCGAGACCGTCGGTTACGCGATCATGGACTCGGTGCCGCGCAAGCACTGCACCCTGGAACTGGGCGGCAACGGCGCGGCCGTCGTCCTCGCCGACTTCGCGAGCGACGCGGACCTGGACTGGGCCGCGACCCGTATCGCGACCTTCTCCAACTACCAGGGCGGCCAGTCCTGCATCTCGGTGCAGCGCGTGATCGCGGACGCCGCGGTGTACGAGCGGCTGCTGCCGCGCATCGTCGCCGCCGTCGAGGCCCAGGTCACCGGCGACCCGTCCGACGACGCGACGGACGTCGGCCCGCTGGTCAGCGAGGCCGCCGCCGAGCGCGTCGAGTCGTGGGTGGACGAGGCCGTCGCGGCCGGCGCCACGCTGCTCACCGGTGGCAAGCGCGACGGCGCCTCCTACGCCCCGACCGTCCTCGCCGACGTTCCGGCCGACGTCACGATCTCCTGCGAGGAGGTCTTCGGACCGGTCCTGACGGTGCAGAAGGTCGACGGCGAGGCGGCTGCCTTCGAGGCCGCCAACAACTCCAAGTACGGCCTCCAGACGGGCGTGTTCACGCACGACCTTCAGACCGCGTTCCGCGCGCACCGCGCCCTGGAGGTGGGCGGCGTCGTGATCGGCGACGTTCCGTCCTACCGTGCCGACCAGATGCCGTACGGCGGTGCGAAGCAGTCCGGCGTCGGCCGCGAGGGCGTCAGGTTCGCGATGGACGACTACACCTACGAGCGAGTGCTGGTGCTGACGGGTCTCGCCCTCTGACGCAGACCTCACCGAGACCGACGGCCGGAGCCCGCTGTGCGGGGGCTCCGGCCGTCGGCATGTCCGGGAACTTCAGGCGGCGGTCTCCGTGCGTGCCGGGCGTTCCGGTGCTGCCGACGCTCCGTCAGGACGCAACAGGCCAGGGACGTTTGCGTCCACGCGATTTCTCTTCCGACCCCCGTGACCTGCGGCGAGAGTAGTTCCTGTCACCGGGAGCCACACCCGAGAACATCCTTCACGGCTGCACCTGCAGGGCAGCTGTCTGGGCCAGGGATGTGGCTTCGCCCGCTCGACCTACTCACCGCAGGAGAAATCATGAAGCTGAGCCATGCCGTCCGCCGTACCACAGCCGCCGCCGTCGCCGTCGGCGCGATGTCCCTCGGCCTGGTGGCGGTCACCGGCGGAGCCGCGCATGCCGTCGCGTCCTGCAGCGGCGACGTGTCGATGTACGGCACGCTGTCCGACGGCCGGCTGACGTACACGCAGATCGAGCCGAACACCGGCGACCGCGTCAAGACGCTCACCGGCCCGAACCTCGGCTTCACGCCCAAGACGATGGCGGCCCTCAACTTCAACACGGTCCTGGTCACTTCGACCACCGGTGACCTCTACCGGGTCGACATACAGACGAACAACACCTCCCTCACGGTCGCGGGCGTCGTCAAGATCTGGGACGGCGGCTGGACCTTCGACAAGCTGGTCTACGACGGCGCCGGTCACCTCTACGGGACGGTCGACGGCCAGCTCCACCAGTACCTGGTGTCGCAGGCCAAGCCCGCGGGGTCGGCCCACATAGGCCAGCACGTCGTGATCGACACCGGCTTCGTCCTCAAGACGCTCGCCGCCGCGGGCGACGACCGCATCGTCGCCTCGACCTCCGACGGCCGACTGCTCAGCTACAAGATCAACGGAGTGGGCGACTGGGACCGCACGGTCCTGAAGTCGAGCGGCTGGTCGGCGGTGGACTCGCTCTCCTCGCCGGGCGGCGGCCTCTACTACGGCCGTACCAACGGCGGCATGTACTGGTACCACGACTCGGACCCGACCGACGGTGACGGCAGCGACATCACGTACCACTCGGACGACCCGGTGGACGCGTCCGGCTGGACCCAGAGCCTGCTGTCGACCTACGCGAACAACTGCGCCTATGTGGCGCCGGCCCCGCCGGAGTCCGTACAGGGCGGCACGATCTCCCGCAACGAGGTCATGACCCGGGCCAAGAACTGGTACACCCGCAACGTCCAGTACGACCAGGGTGCTTCCGCCTCCGACATCGACGGCGACCACTCCTACCGCACCGACTGCTCCGGCTTCGTCTCCATGGCCTGGCACCTCACCACCTCGCTGACGACCGAGACCCTCTCCAGCGCGAGCACGGAGATCAACAAGTCCGACCTCAGGCCCGGTGACGCTCTGAACAGCTACTCCGAGCACGCCGTCATCTTCGCGGGCTGGAAGGACCAGGATGCGGGCACCTTCTACTACTACTCCGAGAGCAGCCCGGCAACGGACATGAACTACTCGACCGCGGACATCGACAGCGGTGACATCAGCGGCCACCCGGCCTCGTCGTACGTCGCCCTGCGCTACAAGAAGATCGCCTGACGCCCCACCCGACGCCTTGAAGGCCCCGCCGATCCTCGGCGGGGCCTTCAAGGCGTTCCCGGCCCAGAGCGGCCGCACCGCCGGGGCACCCCCGCCTTCCGGGCCTGCCTCGTGCGCGACGTCGACGCCCAGGTCGTGCCGGTGGTCGTGGACAACTCCTCCTCGGCGGTCGCTACCTCGGGACCGTCACTTCCCGGTGCGCGGCCGACACGAGCCGTCCGGCGTACCGTCCGGCGGCCAGGAAAGTGCGGGGCCGATTCGGGGCGCCCGCGCGCGTCCCGGACGTGCGAGCACGGCGCCGGCGTCCGAGGACGGCGCGCAGACCTACGGCGGAACCGTCCGGCTCACGGTGAACGACGGGGCCGACTCCAGGAACTCGCCGCACGCCGCACGCCGCATCCATGTCCTGGAGCGCCGGACTTCCCCGGCCCACGCCGAAAGGGCGGCGCCCCCTCGGTTCGAGGGGGCGCCGCCCTTTTCAGGTCCGCCGGCATCAGTACCAGCTGTTCGCCTGCCAGAAGTTCCACGCGTCGCACGGGGAGCCGTAGCGGCCGTCGATGTAGTTCAGACCCCACTTGATCTGGGTGAGGGGGTTGTCCTTCCAGTCGTCGCCCGCGACGTCCATCTTGGTCCCGGGCAGCGCCTGCGGGATGCCGTAGGCACCGGAGGAGGAGTTCGTCGCGTTCCAGCGCCAGCTGCTCTCGTGGTCCCAGAGTGTCTCCAGGCAGGCCCACTGCGCGGAGGTGGCCCAGGAGGCGTCCTTGTCGTTCATCAGCTGCCTGCCGGCGGCCTTGACCTGGGTGATGTTGTCGCGGTCGACCGTCTCCGTGCTGGTGGTGCAGGTGTAGGTGCCCGGCTGGGCGGACAGCAGCTTCTGCGTCCAGCCGCTGGTGTTGACCGGGTCGTCGAGGTGGTACGAGATGTCGGAGCCGGAGCCGTCGGTCGGGTTGGCGTCCTTGTACCAGTACATGGCGCCGGTGGACAGGCGGCCGTAGTAGAGGCCGGCGCCGGGCGAGACGAGCTGGTTGAAGCCGGACCAGCCGGAGGACTTGAGGGTGTTGCCCTTCCAGGAGCCCGCGCCCGCTATGGAGTAGTCGAGCAGCCGTCCGTCGTCGGTGGTGGCGCTGAGGCGGTCGTCGCCGGTGGCGGTGAGCGTCTTCAGGACGAACCCGGTGTCGATCTCGGTGCGCACGCCGATGTGCTGGGAGCCGGCCGGCTTGTCCTCGGTCACGTTGTAGCGCAGCAGCAGGCCGGCGGCGGTGCCGTAGAGGTGGCCGTGGCCGTCGTAGGTGAGCTTGTCGTGGGTCCAGCCGCTGTCGGCGATCTTCACCGGTGCGTTCAGCAGGGCGAGGCTGGTGTTGTTGGTCTTGATGTCGACGCGGTAGAGGGCACCGGAGGTCGAAGTGACCAGGACCGTGTTGAAGTTGAGGGTCGCCATGGCCTTCGGCTCGAAGCCGAGGTCCGGGCCGACGAGCACCTTGGCGAGGTCTCCGGTGGCAGGGTTGATCTGGCTGAACGTCAGTCTGCCGTCGTCGAGTACGCCGTAGATGTTTACTCCGCCCGAGCAGGTGGTGGCCGCTTCGGCGGTCGGGGTGGCCACCGTGAGGAGTCCGGTGCCGAGGGCGCCGGCCGTCAGCAGGCCTGCCATTCTCCGGCCGTTCTTGCGGATGTTCTTCACTTTTCGGTCCCCCCGGGGCGGGTTGCGGTCAGGCAGACGGACAGGAGTCGGATCGTGGCCGACAGGCTGGTGGGTGGTCGACGGCCGCGGTGAGAGGCCGTCAGCGGCGGCGGGCGGCCTACTGCCAGCCGGCGTCCGTCGGGGTGACCTGCCAGCCGGCGTCCGCCGGGGTGACCTGCCAGCCGGCGTCACCGGCGAGAACGGAGGAGGCCGGAACCGCGTCCGCCGTGGACTGGAGCGTGACCACCGGGGAGGCGAGAGCCGCGGCGACGACGAGGGAGGAGACCGCGGCGACCTTGGCGATTCGGGTACGAAGCATGGCTGTTTCCGTTCCTTCCGGGATGAGATGCGGTGTCCGGCCTGCTGTCGCGCCCCGCGGTGGCGCTCGGCTCGGCCGGTGATCCATAGGTTCGTCGCAGCTCAGGCCCGTGAGAAGAGTTCACGGATGGACGGAAAGGGCCTTGGACCGATGTGTCCACGCGGGCCGCTTCAGTCCACCGCCTGTGGTTCGAAGGTCAGCGGCATCAACGGCACCCCCGCACCGGTCAGCCGCGCGGTGGCCAACTGCGGTACGTCGCGCAGCAGTCGGCGGCAGACGTGAACCGACCGTTCCTCCGCCTCCTCCAGCACACCGGCCAGCAGATAGAAGCCGAGCGTGAGCCGGGAGGGAGAGACGGGGTGAACGGCGACGTGCTCGACGCGGTCGCGGGTGACGATCGCCGATCGCACCAACGCCCGGATGTTCTCCGGAAGTTCCTCGCCGGAGGGCAGTTCCAGATGCGTGTGGACCAGATACATGCGTTCCAGACTCTCAACGGAAGTCGAGAGCAAGTCGGCCTGAGGGGTGGACGGTTGAGGCCACGGCCGGTTCCGTCCTGGCGCTGTGAGGATCCCGCACCCTTCTGCGAAGATCATCGTCGAAGAGGGGATGTCGAGTGCAGGAAACTGGGGGGAACCAGATGCTGACCGCTCTCGGGCTCGGCTCCGTCACGGAGGCGGTGTACCGCGCCATGCTCAGACACCCGGTCGCGGGTGTCGAGGCCCTCGCCGATGACGTGGGGCTGTCCGGGGAAGAGGTGCGCGACGCCCTCGACACACTGAGCGAGCTGGCGCTGGTGCGCCCCGCCGCCGGGGACGCGAGCAGGCTCCGGGCGGTCTCCCCGGACATCGGCATGGAGATCCTGATGGGCCGCCAGCAGGCCCAGCTGGCGGCCCAGCAGCAGCGCCTCGAAGCCTCGCGGGCGGCCGCGGCCCAGCTCATCTCCGAGTACGCCGAGCTCCGTCCGGCCACCAGCCATCCCGGGGTGGAGCAACTGGTCGGCCTCGACCAGATACGCGACCGGCTGGCCGTGCTCACCCGGGAGGTGCGCGAGGAGTTCCTGACCTTCGCCCCGGGCGGTCCGCAGACCGCGGAGAACATGGCCGCCTCACGGCCGCTGAACGAGGATCTGCTCGGCCGTGGGGTGCGCATGCGCACGATCTACCTCGACAGCGTCCGCACCAACCGGCCCACCGTCGAACACGCCACCTGGCTGGCCCGGCTGGGCGGCCGGATCCGCACGGTTCCGTCCCTGCCGACCCGGATGATCCTCATGGACCGGCGGACCGCCATGGTCTCGGTCAGCAGCGACGACACCGCCGCAGGCGCCGTCCTGCTGACCGGCCAGGGCACGCTCACCGCGCTGTGCGCGCTCTTCGAGACCACCTGGGAGGCTGCACAGCCGCTCGGCGAGGTCGTCCCCACCGACCCGAACGGGCTCACCGGCCAGCAGGCGACCGCCCTCCGTCTCCTGGCCGGAGGCCATACCGACGAGGCGATCGCCAAACGGCTCGGGGTGTCGCACCGCACGGCCCGGCGGATCGCCTCCGAACTGATGGACCGCCTCGGCGCACGCAGCCGTTTCGAGGCCGGCGTACGCGCCGTTCAGCAGGGCTGGCTGCCGGCCCGGCCCTGAATCGCCGTCCAGGGGCGAGGCAGCACGACGGCGACCGCTCGGCACGCAGGGCCTCGCCCGTACGCTGCGGTTTCACGCCGGCGAGCCGCGTGCCACGGTCGCCGCGCTCACACACGCTCACACGGGCCCGAAGAGATCCGTCGCCCCCCACCGGAATCGGCCCGTGCGAGCCGGACCCGGACAAAAAAGACCCCGTCCCGGATAACGCGGGACAGGGTCTTCACAGAGCGCCGGGCAGGCCTTGCACCTGCATTTCCCCGCAGGAAGCGGGGCGTCTTTCCTTGGACCACCAACGCATCGCGAACCGGTGTGACCTCCACCGATCTGCTGAAGATCAGATTAGCGCACGGCCTGAGAAGCGCAAACACCCCGGCCGGGCAGGATCGCTGAACGTCAGCGGCAGGTGCGCGGCCGCACGGCCTGGCGTTTCCCGGAAGAGCTCGAAGACGCCCACGGGCTCCGGTCGTCCGTCTGTCGGGACGTGACCGAAAACGATGTGTCTAGTGACAATCGTTTTCAGCTAAGTTCGCCAGAGAAGGGGCCCGGCACCGATGCCTTCCGGTGCCGGACCCCTGTGCCGGCTCCTCCGGACCCTCAACCGGAGAAGCCGACGTGCGCGAGCCGGACAGGCCCGCGCAGTCCGAGGCGGACGTCGTGCACACCGCCGGCGGTGAACGGGGCGGTGAGGGTGCGGTAGTCGTAGGGCCCCCGTGTTCCGCTCAGCGTGACTTCGGCGACCGGCTTGCCGTCCAGCGAGACCTCGACAGCGCCCTCGCCCGCCACCTCGATCACGACACCGGTGACGCCCGCTCCGAAGTCGCACAGCCGGTACAGGAGTTCGCCCGTGCCGCCGTCCGCCGGGGTCACCGCGTCGCCCGCCGTCTTCGTACGGTCGACGATCCCGATGCCGTGCTGCTCGTCGAAGTCGGCCGCGTCCAGACCGCGTTCGCGGACCGGGCGGAACGCGCCCGGCTCGCCTTCGAGTTCGACGGTCGCGCCGAGCCGGACGTCCTCGCTGGAGGCGCCGACCAGCAGCTCGTACATGCCCGGTTCCAGGCGTCGACGGCCGTGCGCTACGTCCCAGAACTCCAGCGCGGTGAGCGGGAGGCCGAAGGTGACGGCCGTCGAGGCGCCCGGAGCGAGCCGGACCCGCCGGTGCGCCGCCAGTTCGCGGCGCGGGCGGGGCACGGACGGGGCGACCGCCCGGGTGTAGAGCTGGACGACCTCGTCGGCGGTCACGGTCGCGGTGTTCGTCACGGTGCAGGAGACGGTCAGGGCCGCGGCCTCCCTGCGGACCCGCAGATCCGTGTAGGCGAACGAGGCGTAGGACAGACCGTGCCCGAAGGGGAACAGCGCGGTCCCCTCGAAGTAGAGGTAGGTCTGCCGGCCGCCGATCACGTCGTAGTCGAGCAGACCGGGCAGGTCGTCGTCCGTGGCGTACCAGGTCTGCGGGAGGCGCCCCCCGGGGGAGACGTCCCCGGCGAGCACGCGGGCCAGCGCGGTGCCCGCCGCCTGGCCGCCGTGCGCGGTCCACAGCAGGGCGGGCAGGCCGGTGGGGTCGACCGCGTACGGGTAGGCGGAGACCAGCGCCAGCACGGTGTCCGGGTTCGCCGCGCGGGCGGCGTCCAGCAGCCGTTCCTGATGGGCGGGCAGCCGCAGGGTCGTACGGTCCTCGGTCTCGCGGCCGTTGATGTGCGGGTCGTTGCCCGCGACGACGAGAACCACGTCGGCGGAGGCGGCGACGCGCGCCACCGCGTCCTCACCGCGTTCGGTGAACTCCGCCACGAAGATCTCGGCGTCCCCGGCCTCCCGCCCGGCAACCTTCACGCCGTCGGCGGCGACACACACGTATCCGCCCGTCCCGAGGTGCTTGAGGAGGTGGCCGCCGCGATGGGAAGCGGAGGGTTCCAGCCGGAAGGTCTCCTGGACGACCCAGCCGCCCGGCCGGTCGGCGGACGCGCGCACGAAGCCGTCGTCGGCGACCGACAGGTAGCGGCCGTCGGGGGAGCGCAGCGTGAGGACGCCCTCGCCCCAGTCGACCAGAGCCAGTTCGGTGCCCACGGCGTCGGCGGTCAGCGGGGGCAGATCCGTACGGCCGACGAGCAGCGCCGGGTCGAGCGCACCCTCGGCACCCCGGGTCTCCACCGGTGTGCCGTCCGCGGCGGGCACCGCGAGATACCGGCCGGACGCGGTCCTCAGGCGTACGCGGTCCACGCCCTCGGCGAAGTCCACCCGCTCGGCGCCGAACCGCTCGTACAGGCCTTCCAGCGGGGTCGACCGGTGGATGAGCGTGCCGCTGTACCAGTCGAGCTTGCACTCGTCGGCGAGCAGGCCCACGACGGCGAGCCGGACGCCGGGGCGCAGCGGCAGCAGACCGTCGTTCCTGAGCAGGACGATCGCCTGCTCCGCGGCCTCCCGGGCGAGCGCGCGGTGGGCGGGCGTGTCGAACTCCCCGGTGCTCGCGTACGGGTCGAGGTCCGGGTCGAACTCGCCCAGCCGGAAGCGCACGGCGAGCTGGCGGCGGACCGCGGTGTCGATGTCGGCCTCGGTCAGCAGGCCTCGCTCCAGGGCTCCCCGGACGCGTGCGGTGATCCGCGAGCCGTCCTCGCCGTGGTCGGTGAAGCTGTCGACGCCGGCGCGGAGCGCGGCGGCGGTGGCCTCCTCGTGGGTGTCGAAGTAGTGCTCGGAGTCGACCAGGTTGGAGGGCGCGCCCGCGTCCGAGCAGACCAGCAGCTCCTGGTCGGTCCAGGTCCGCAGGTGCTCGCGCAGGTACGGCGAGACATGGTTGGGACGGCCGTTGACCAGGTTGTACGCGGGCATCACCCCGGCGACGGAGCCCGCCTCGACGGTCTCGCGGAAGGCGCGCAGATCGTATTCGTGCAGCACGCGCGGCCGGACGGACGAGGACGAGGTGTCCCTGCTCGTCTCGTTGTTGTGCGCGAGCCAGTGCTTGAGGACCGGCGCCGTACGCCAGTAGACCGGATGGTCGCCGCGCAGCCCGCGGGTGTACGCGGTGGCGATGGCGGAGGTGAGCGCCGGGTCCTCCGAGTAGCCCTCCTCGTTGCGCCCCCACAGCGGGTGGCGCAGCAGATTGACCGTGGGGGACCAGACGTTGAGGCCCACGCGGTCGTCGCGGGCGCGCATCGCACGGGCCTCCGACGAGACGGCCTCCCCGATCCGGCGCACGAGCTCGGCGTTCCAGGTCGCGCCGAGCCCGACGGCCTGCGGGAACACCGTCGCCGGACCCATCCAGGCGACCCCGTGCAGCGCCTCCTGGCCGGTGCGGAAGGCGGGTATCCCGAGCCGCTCGACGGGGGGCGCGTACTGGTGCAGGAACGCGACGCGTTCTTCCAGGGTGAGCCGCGTCAGCAGGTCGTCGATGCGCTTCGCGAACGGCAGGCTCGCGTCGCGGAAGGGCGGCATGGGTGGCGTCTCTGCGGTCACGTGGTGATCCCTTTGCGGTGGGGCATCGAAGGTCTTTCGAAGCGCTTCGATGCTCGATCGCCCCAGGGGTGGGTGTCAAGACGCTTGAGCGCCTCACCTCTGTTTCCCGCCAGTGATGTCAAGTGCCGCATGGATACGCTCTGTTGTCGCGCGCCTCCGAGGAATCTTGGGATCGACCCTTGTGCACCCCCAGGCGTTCACTTAACCTCGCAGCAACATCGAAGCGCTTCGATTGTCGGGCTTCCCTCTTCCCAGGGCACAGTCCTCCGAGGACCGCTTCAGCTCAGGCAGATCCACTCAAGACACCGCAGCCGACGGCTCCACCGCCGGGTGTCCTGCTGTGCGCCATGAAGGGTTGACGCAATGACGCCGAACACCGCCACCACCACCCCCAGCCGGAGAAGCTTCCTCGCCTCCACGGCGGTCGCAGCGGCCGCCGTGGCCGGCGGAACGTCCCTGCTCGCCGCCTGCGGCGGAGGACAGGACGGCAGCAAGGACGGCACCACCTCGGGGAAGGACGCCCAGAAGATCCTTCCGGCGTTCGTGGCGTCGAACGTCGTCACGCCCGACCTCCCGTCGAAGAACGGCTCGGCGGCCGGGTTCACCCGGGCGATCGACCTGGGCGCGCTGAAGACGTCCGTCCCGAAGAAGCTGGGCACCGGCAGTGGCCTGAAGATCATGTCGCCGTTCTGGGGCACCCCGCCGTCCGGCGACAACGCGTACTACACGGCCATGAACGAGGCCATCGGCGTCAAGGCGACCTGGCAGAACCAGGACGGCAACACCTACGACGAGAAACTGGGCGCGGTCCTCGCCTCCAGCGACATCCCGGACGTGGTGGTCGTCCCGGGCTGGAACCTGAACGGCAAGATCCCGAGCGCGATCAACGCCAAGTTCGCCGACCTCGGCCCGTATCTGTCGGGCGACAAGGTCAAGGCCTACCCGAACCTCGCGGCCGTACCGACCGACGCCTGGCAGCGCTCCATCTTCGGCGGCCGGCTGCGCGCGATCCCGATGCCGGCCTCCTACGTCACGAACATCGCGCCCTTCTACCGCAAGGACATCTTCGCCAAGAAGGGCTACACCCTGCCCAAGTCGCCCGACGAGTTCCTGTCCTGGGCGAAGGAGGCCACCGACGCCAAGGCGAAGGTGTGGGCCTGCGACGACCTCAAGTGGACGGCCTTCAACATCTACGGCGTCCTCAACGGCAGTGACAAGGCCCTGTGGTGGGACCTGAGGGACGGCAAGCTGATCAACCGGATCGAGACCGACGAGTACCTCGAAGCGCTGGAGTGGACGCGCAAGCTGTACGCGGCGGGCGTCGTCCACCCCGACGCCAAGGCAGTCAAGGGCGACGCGTCCAACCGCTTCACCGCGGGCCAGTCCCTCGTCTTCAACGGCGACCTGTCCTACTGGTACGGCTCGACGGCCGAACAGCGCACCCAGAAGACCGACTTCGAGATGGGCGCCTTCGACATCTTCGGCCCCGACGGTGGCGACCCCACACTCTGGGCGACCCAGCCCGCCGGCATCTTCACCTTCGTGAGCGCAAAGGCGTCCAAGCAGCAGATCAAGGACTTCCTCGCGCTCGCCGACTTCTGCGCGGCGCCCTACGGCACCAAGGAGTACATGCTGACGGTGTACGGCGTCGAGGGCACCGACTACACGATCAAGGACGGCCTGCCCACCAAGACCACCAAGGGCACCAACGAGGTCAACGGCGCCTACGACTACACCGGCGACCCGGCCGCCTACCTCGCCCACCCCGATCTGCCGGAGATCGCCAGGCTCCAGGTCGAGTGGCAGCAGCGCATGGGCGCCTTCACCAAGAAGTCCTCCTTCTACGGCCTGACCATCACCGAACCCAACCGATGGACCAACCTCGCCAACGACTTCGAGCAGCTGGAGGACGATGTCGTCCGCGGCCGCAAGAAGATCGGTGACGTGCAGCAGGCCGTCGCGGACTGGAAGCAGAAGGGCGGCGACGACCTGCGCGCCTGGTACAAGAAGCTGCTCGACGACAATGGCTCCGCGGCCAAGTGACCCAGGACTGAGGCAAGGAGAAGGCCGTGTCCCACAGCACGGTGCCTCGGAGCAGGGCCGGGGCCAGGGCGGGCAAGAGGACGCCGGAAGGGAGCCCGCCGGACGGCGCCACCGGACGGCGGGCCGCCGGGGGCGCCGCACAGGGCGCGGGAAAGCCGGCCTTCCGGCTGCGGTTCAGACGCGACCGCACCCTGATCCTGATGACCCTGCCCGCGATCGCGCTGCTGCTCGTCTTCACCTACATACCGGTGCTGGGCAATGTCGTCGCCTTCCAGGACTACGACCCGTATCTGAGTGACAACGGCTTCGTCGCGATCTTCGAGAGCCCCTGGACCGGCCTGGAGAACTTCCGGCGGATCTTCGCCGACTCGGCCTTCTGGCACGCGGTGCAGAACACGTTCGTCCTGTTCTTCCTCCAGCTCGTGCTCTACTTCCCGATCCCCATCGGCCTCGCACTGCTCATCAACAGCGTGGTCAGACCCCGGGTCCGGGCCGTCGCCCAGGCGGTCATGTACCTCCCGCACTTCTTCTCCTGGGTCCTCGTCGTCACCGTCTTCCAGCAGATCTTCGGCGGGGCGGGCATCATCGCCCAGACCCTGCGCCAACACGGTCATCAGGGCATCGACCTGATGACCGACCCGGGGATCTTCAAGTTCCTGGTGACGGCCGAGGGCGTCTGGAAGGACGCGGGCTGGGGCATCATCGTCTTCCTCGCGGCCCTGTCGGCCGTCTCGCCCGACCTGTACGAGGCCGCCGCCATGGACGGCGCCGGACGGTGGCGCCGGATGTGGCACATCACCCTGCCGGCCCTGCGCCCGGTGATCGCCCTGCTCCTGGTGCTGCGCGTCGGCGACGCGCTCACCGTCGGCTTCGAGCAACTCCTGCTCCAGCGCGACGCGGTGGGACCCGGCGCCGCCGAGGTCCTCGACACCTACGTCTGGTGGAACGGCATCCGCAACCAGGACTTCGGCTACGCCGCGGCGGCCGGACTGATCAAGGGGGTGGTCGGCCTGGGGCTCGTCCTGACCGCCAACAAGGTCGCCCATCTCATGGGCGAGCAGGGGGTGTACGAGAAATGACCGCCGTGACGCACGCACCGCGCGAGAGGCCCGGCCGCCGGTCGGCACCGCCCCGGCCGCCCTGGGAGGAGGAGCCGTCCAAGGCCGGCCTCGCGGGCAAGGGGCTCATCCTCGCCCTGGCCGCCTTCGCGATCCTGTTCCCGCTCTGGATCGTCGTCGTCACCAGCCTCCAGTCGAAGAAGACCATCGACGCGGCCGGCGGACTGGTCGTCGTCCCCAGGGGTGTCACCCTCGTCGCCTACAGGGAACTGCTCACCGGCGGCCAGGTGCAGCGCGCCGCGCTCGTCAGCGTCGGAGTGACCCTGGCCGGCACCCTGTTCAGCATGGCGGTCTCGGTCCTGTGCGCCTACGGGCTCTCGCGCGTCGGATCGCTCGGCCACCGCTGGTTCCTGATGCTGCTGCTCGCCACGATGTTCTTCGGCGCCGGCCTCATCCCCACCTATCTGCTGGTGCAGGCGCTCGGCCTCACCGACAGCTACCTCGCGTTGATCCTCCCCAGCGCGGTCAGCGTCTTCAACATCCTGGTGCTGCGGGCGTTCTTCATGGGCATCTCGCCCGAACTCGTCGACAGCGCCCGCATCGACGGCGCGGGCGACTGGCGCATCCTGTGGCAGATCGTGATGCCGCTCTCCCGGGCAGTCCTCGCGGTCATCTCGCTGTTCTACGCGGTCGGTTACTGGAGCGCCTGGTTCAACGCCTCCATCTACCTGAGCGACCAGGACATGATGCCGCTCCAGAACGTCATGATCCAGCTGGTGCAGAAGCAGGAACGGCCGGTCGGCCTCGCCACCCAGATCAACACCGGTCAACTGTCGCCGCTGGCCATCCAGATGGCCGTCATGGTGATGGCGCTGCTGCCGGTCGCGGTCCTCTCGCCCTTCGTCCAGCGGCACTTCAAGAAGGGCATGCTCACCGGCGCAGTGAAGGGCTGACCCCCCCGGCGCTCCGTACCCGGGTGCCCCGGTGCCCACCCCGCGCCGCCCCCAGCTCGTCGCGGCCGACCTGCTCCTGACCAGCGGTCGGCCGCGGCGGTCCACTCCTCACCCCGAACGAGGTAGGTCATGCGCACGCCCCCTGGAACCGGTCCGCAGTCCGGGCGGCCGAGCCTGAGCGACGCCACCCGGGGCCGCATCCTGTTCGGCGGCGACTACAACCCCGAACAGTGGCCTGAGGAGATCTGGCACGAGGACGTCCGCCTCATGAAGGAGGCCGGCGTCAACTCCGTCACCCTCGGGGTCTTCTCCTGGGCCAGGATCGAACCCCGCCCCGGGGCAAGGGAGTTCGGCTGGCTGGACCGGCTGATGGACCTGATGCACGCGCACGGCATCGGCGTCGTGCTCGCCACCCCCACCTCCTCGCCGCCGCCCTGGATGGGCCGGCTGCATCCCGAGACCCTGCCCCGGGACGAGGAAGGCCGCACCGAATGGTGGGGCTCCCGGCAGCACTTCTCGCACTCCAGCGCCGTCTACCGCAGCCATGCCGCCGCCGTCACCGAGGACCTGGCGGCCCGCTACGCCGGCCACCCCGCCCTCACGATGTGGCACATCAACAACGAGTACTGCACCGTCGACTACGGCGACGAGGCGGCCACCGCTTTCCGCCGCTGGCTCCAGGACAGGTACGGCACCCTCGAAGCGCTCAACACGGCCTGGGGAACGGCCTTCTGGGGCCAGGCCTACGACGACTGGCACGAGGTCCTCCCGCCGCGTCACGCGCACTACATGAAGAACCCGACGCATGTCCTCGACTTCAGGCGGTTCACCTCCGACATGCTCCTGGAGTGTTACGCCGCCGAGCGGGACATCGTGCGCCGCCACAGTCCCGGCACTCCGGTGACCAGCAACTTCATGCCGATGTGGGTCGGCCAGGACGCCTGGCGGTGGGCCGAGGAGGAGGACGTCGTCTCGGTCGACCTCTATCCCGACCCGCGCGACCCGCTCGGCGCGCAGCACGGCGCGCTCGTCCAGGACATGACGCGCTCGCAGGCGGCGGGCGGTCCCTGGATGCTCATGGAACAGGCGGCCGGAGCCGTCAACTGGCGCGGTGTGAACCATCCCAAGCCGCGCGGGCTGAACCGGCTGTGGTCCCTCCAGGCTGTGGCGCGCGGCGCCGACGCCGTCTGCTACTTCCAGTGGCGGCAGTCCCGGCAGGGCGCGGAGAAGTTCCACTCCGGGATGATCGGCCACGCGGGGGAGCGGGGCCGCACCTTCCAGGAGATCAAGCGGATCGGAGCCGAACTGGCCGCCCTCGCACCCCATGTGACGGGCAATCGAGTCGAGGCGGACATCGCGATCCTGCACGACTGGAACTCCTGGTGGGCGGGAGACCATGACGGCCGGCTGTCCGCGGAGAACGACTGCGCAGAAGTCGTACGGACCTGGCACCGCGCCCTGTGGGAGGCCCACCTCACCACCGCGTTCGCCCACCCCGAGCATGACCTCTCCGCGTACCGGATGGTCGTCGTGCCCCAGTTGTACCTCCTCGCGGACGCGGCGATCGACAACCTCCTGGCCTACGTACGAGCGGGCGGAACGCTCGTCTGCGGCTTCCTCACCGGCGTCGCCGACGAGGACGACCGGGTCCGGCCGGGCGGCATGGACCAGCGGCTGCGCGACCTGTTCGGCATCCGCACGCTGCACGAATGGTGGCCGCTGGACGCGGGGGAGAAGGTCGCGTGCGACAGCTTCTCGGGCACGCTGTGGTCCGAGGAGATCGAACCCGACGGCACCGCGACCGTCGAGGCGCGGTACCGCGGCGGCGAGCTGGACGGACTGCCCGCCGTACTGTCCAAGGGCACCGCCCGCTACCTCTCCACCCTGCCCGAACCGGCCGCTCTGCGCGCACTGCTGGCGGCCGCCGCGGACCGTGCGGGCGTCCGGCCGCCACTCGGCCTGCTGCCCGACGGCGTCGAGGCCGTCCGGCGCGGCGACCTGCTCTTCCTGCTCAACCACCGGCGCGACCCGGTGACCGTCGAGGTGCCGGGCAGCCACCGCGACCTGCTCGGCGGTGCGGCCGTGCGGGACTCCGTACGACTGGAGCGCCACGGAGCGGCGGTGCTCGCCCCATGACCGGCGAGGCCCGCTCGGGCCCCCACGCGGACCGCTCCCCGACGGAGGGCGGCCCCGGGTCCGCCCCCGTCCACGGCACCTGGGAACCCCGGCCCGCCGCCCGCTGGGAGGACGCCTTCCTGAGCGGGAACGGCACACACGGCGCCATGGTGTTCGGCGATCCGAACGATGACCGGGTCATCGTCAACCATCACCGTCTGGTCCGCCCCAACGGCAGCGCGGACGCCCGCCCGCCCGAGCTCGCCGACCGCCTCGCCGACGTACAGGACCGGCTGCTCGCCGGGGACGTGAACGCCGGCGAGGACTTCACCGACGGACGGCCGCTGCTGTGGGTACAGCCGTTTCATCCGGCGTTCCAGGTGCGGTTGCGCCGCCCCGCCGAGGAGGCGCGCGGCTACCGCCGCGAGGCCGACTTCACCACCGGGGTCGTCCGCACCGTGTGCGGTGACCGGCGGAGCGAGGTGTTCGTCTCGCGCGCCGACGACGTGATCGCGCAGTACGTGACCGCCCCCGGCCCCGCGGCCGAGGTGACGCTGGACCACCGGCTGCCGGGAGCGCCCGCGGACCTGGCGGTGGAGCACGGAGCCGTCCACACCCCCGAGGGTGCCCTGCTCACCCTGCGCTCCCGCTATCCGGGCAGCGACCTGGCGTACACCGGGGTCACCCTCCTCGTCACGGACGGTGACACCCGTCCCACCCCTTCGGGCGTACGGGCCGAGGGCGCCCGCTCGATGCTGCTGCTCACCCGGGTGCGCCGGCACCCGGGCCACCTGGACGCCCGCGCGGAGTTCCGCGCGCTGCGGGATCTGCTGCCCGGGTCCGGTCACGGCGCCGAGGACATCGAGAACGCCCACGCGCACCTGCTCTCCCGCCACACCGCCCTGCACCGCGCCGCCTATCTGCGGGTCACCCTCGACCTGCACGCCGATCCCGCCGAACGGGCCCTGCCCGGATCGGAGCTGGTCCGGCGCCCCAAGAGCCCCGCCCTTGTGGAACGGCTCTTCGCGGCCGGCCGGTACCACCTGCTGTCGGCGGCCGGCACGCTGCCGCCGCGGCTGACCGGCCTGTGGACCGGCGACTGGGACACCGCCTGGTCCGGGGCGTTCACCACGGACGCCAACCTCAATCTCCAGACGGCGTCGGCCGCCGCGGCCGCCCTCCCCGAGGTCACAGAGGCGCACGCGGCCCTGGTCCACGGCCAGTTGCCGCACTGGCGGGACAACGCCCGAGCCGTCTTCGGCGCACGCGGGGCACTCGCCCCCGCCCACACCGACGGCGAGTCCGGCCACATCTACCACCTCAGCCGCGCGTACCCGCTGCACGTGTGGACCGCGGGCGCCGACTGGCTGCTCAAGCCGCTCGTGGACCACGACGAGACCCGCGGCGCCCGCGACCCGCGGCTGGCCACGGCGCTCGCCGAAGCCGCCCGCTTCTACGAGGACTTCCTGACCCGGACCGACCAGGACGGCCACCTGGTGATCGTGCCGTCCTACTCCCCGGAGAACCGTCCCGCGAACGCGAGCTGGGTCACCGTGAACGCCGCCATGGACCTCTCGGCGGCCCGCCACGCCCTGTGCACGGCGGCCGCGTATCACCCGGGCCCCGACGCCGAGCGCTGGCGGGCGCTCGCCGACCGGCTGCCGCCGCACCGGGTCAACTCCGAGGGCGCGCTCGCCGAGTGGGCCCGTCCCGGACTCCTCGACACCTACGACCACCGGCACCTCAGTCACCTCTACGGCGTCTGGCCGCTCGACGAGATCAACCCCTACGACACCCCCGGGCTCGCCGCGGCGGCCCGTCGCGCCCTCGAACTGCGCGGCGCCGAGAACGACTCGGCGCACGGCCACCTCCATCACGCCCTGGTGGCCGCCCGGCTGCGGGACGCCGGGCGGGTGGCGAAGGCCCTCGACAACGTCCTGGCCGGGGACTTCTTCCACGTCTCCCTGATGAGCGGCCACTACCCGGACCGGCACGTCTACAACGCCGACGCGGCCCACACCCTGCCCGCCGTCGTCATCGAGGCACTCGTCCAGTCCACGCCGCGGCGGCTCGTCCTCTTCCCGGCCCTCCCCACGAGCCTGCCGAGCGGTGAACTCCGGGGCATCCGCACGAGGTTCGGCGCGGAGGCCGACCTCACCTGGACCCCCGACGGCGCCACCGTCGTACTGCGGCCGGGCCGCACCTGCCGCATCGAACTCCGGACTTCCGCCGGCGCGCGACCGCTCTCCCTGAGCGCCGGAGAAGACCGCGTCCTCACCCTGGGGCCGCGGTAGCCCCCGCACTTCCCCCCACCCATGAAAGGGACCTCATGGCGCTTCGTACACGGAACAGGATCACTATGACCCTGCTGGCCCCCGCGCTCGCGCTCGGCGCGACGATCGGCCTCGCCTCGGCCCCCGCCCAGGCCGCCGTCTGGTCATCCTGCGACCAGTGGGGCAACACCACCCTGAACGGCTACACGCTCTACAACAACATCTGGGGCTCCGGCGCGGGCAGCCAGTGCGTCTGGGCCAACTCCGGCACCAACTGGGGAGTCTGGGCCAACCACCCCAACACCGGCGGCATCAAGTCCTACCCGAACTCCAAGAAATACGTCGGCAAGACGATCTCGGGGCTGTCCTCCCTCACCAGCACCTACAACGTCACCGTCCCGTCCTCCGGTGCGTACAACACCTCGTACGACATCTGGGACACCGACTACGACTACGAGACCATGCTCTGGGTCAACTACAACGGCGCCGTCGGCGCGCTCGGCACCTCGCAGGGCACGCTCACGCTGAACGGCAACACCTGGACCGTCTACAAGGGCAACAACGGCGCGAACGACGTCTTCTCGTTCCTGCGCACCTCGGACTCCACCTCCGGCACCATCAACATCCTCCCGATCATGAGGTGGATAGCGAACACCAAGGGCTGGATGTCCAGCGCCGAGACCATCGGCGACGTGCAGTTCGGCTTCGAGATCACCTCCTCCGCGGGCGGTCTCGACTTCGCCGCCAACAACCTGACGGTCAGCAGCAGCTGACCCGTGCGCCCAGGCGCGGCCGGCCCCTCCCGGGACCGGCCGCGTCCGCTATCCGGCCACCGGCAGCCGCGCCCCGTCCCGCAGGAACAACGGGATCCGGTCCAGCGGCGCGTCCACCGTCACGGCCGCGCCCCCCTCGTACGACACCCCGGTCCACGCGTCCGTCCAGCGCGCCCCCGCCGGGAGATACGCGGTACGGGCCGTCGCACCCGCGGTGAGGACCGGCGCGACCAGCAGGTCCCGGCCGAGGAGGTAGGCGTCGTCCACCGACCAGGCCGCCTGGTCGCCCGGGAACTCCAGGAGCAGCGGGCGCATCACCGGCAGCCCCTCCTCGTGGGCTTCCCGCATGACGTCCAGCACGTACGGCTTCAGGCGCTCGCGCAGCCGCAGGTACTTCTCCATGATCGCGCCGGCCTCCTCGCCGTACGACCAGACCTCGTTCGGGCCGCCGGTCATGCCGGGACCGAGCGGCAGGCCGGGGTCGCGGAAGCCGTGCAGCCGCATCAGCGGCGACAGCGCGCCGAACTGGAACCAGCGCACCATGACCTCGCGGTACGCCGGGTCGTCCGGGTCGCCGCCGTGGAAGCCGCCGATGTCGGTGTTCCACCAGGGGATCCCGGACAGCGCGGTGTTGAGACCCGCGGCGATCTGGCGGCGCAGGGTCGCGAAGTCGGTTCCGATGTCGCCCGACCACAGGGCGGCCCCGTAGCGCTGGCTGCCCGCCCAGGCCGAGCGGTTGAGGGAGATGATCTCGCTCTCCCCGGCGGCGCGCAGGCCCTCGTAGAAGGTGCGGGCGTTCTCGCGCGGGTAGAGGTTGCCCACTTCGAGTCCCGGGCCCGCGTGGTAGCGCAGGTTCTCGGAGAAGCCCGGCTTCAGCTCCGGCTCGCAGGCGTCCAGCCAGAAGGCCGAGATGCCGTACGGGTCGAGATAGTTGTCCTTCACGCGGGACCACAGGAAGTCCCGCGCCTCGGGGTTCGTGGCGTCGTAGAAGGCCACCTGGACCGTGGAGGCGACCTGCTTGTCCGGCCAGTCGGCGTGCGCCATCGGCCCGTACTCCGTGCCGATGAACCAGCCCCGCTGCTCCATGAGCTGATGGTTCTCGGAGAGCGGCGAGACCGAAGGCCAGACCGACACGACCAGTTTGACGCCGAGACCGGCGAGTTCGGCCTGCATGGCCGCCGGGTCGGGCCACTCGGCCGGGTCGAACTTCCAGTCGCCGAGGTGGGTCCAGTGGAAGAAGTCGCAGACGATCACCGACAGCGGAAGGCCCCGCCGCTTGTACTCCCTCGCCACCTCCAGGAGTTCGTCCTGGGTGCGGTAGCGCAGCTTGCACTGCCAGAAACCGGCCGCCCACTCGGGCAGCATCGGTGTCCGGCCGGTCGCCGCGCTGTAGCGGCGCTGGGCGTCGGCCGGGGTGCCCGCGGTGATCCAGTAGTCGATCTGCCGGGCCGAGTCGGCGACCCAGCGGGTGCCGTTGCCCGCGAGCTCCACCCGGCCGACGGCCGGGTTGTTCCACAGGAGGGTGTAGCCGCGGCTGGAGGTGAGCACCGGAACGGTGACCTCGGCGTTGCGCTGGATCAGGTCCAGGACCGCGCCCTTCTGGTCGAACAGTCCGTGCTGGTGCTGCCCGAGGCCGTACAGCCGCTCGCCGTCGTACGCGGCGAAGCGCTGCTCCAGGCGGTGGTGGCCGTTGCCGGTGGGGGTGTACAGCCGTGGGCCGGGCCACCAGAAGTGGGCGCGCTCCTCGGCGAGGAGTTCACCGCCGTCCGCGGTGCGGGTGAAGCGGATCAGCCCCTCGGCGCTCACCTCGACGGTGAGTGCTCCGACCGTCAACCGGCCCTCTCCGCCGATGAGTTCCAGGGTGCTCGTGGTGTCCTCGGGCCGGTCGAGCAGCGCTCCCGGCAGGCCTTCGAGCAGCGGACCGCCGAGCCGGGCGCGGACCCGCACGGCATCGGGGCCCCACGGCTCGATCCGGACGGTCTCCGTACGGCCGCTCCACTCCAGAGCGCCGTCCCGTTCACGGAAGGTGCCGACGGTCGGGGAGGACTGCGCGAGGCTCACCTGGGGCTGGACTGCGGCGGACTGATTCACGTGGATGCTCCTGAAGGAGTGCAGACATGAAGGAGTACGGACGGGGAGTGCGGCCGGGATTCCGTCCGGGGTGGGGCGGCAAAGGGCGGTACAGGGAGAGCACGCGGACAGCGGCTGCCCGGCAGGGGCACGAAGTCCGTGAGGCCCGCGAGGCCCGCGCAGGGAGTGCCGGCGGGTGCCGGCGGGTGCGCCGCCGGCAGGAGCCCGGCTCAGGGAGCGGCCGGCGCCGGCCCCGTGCTCGCCCGTACCGTCAGCTCCGGGGCGATCAGTACGACTTCGTCCTTGCCGCGTCCTTCGAGCTTGGCGATCAGATGCTCGACGGCATGGCGGCCCATGTCCTGGGCGGGGATGGCGACCGACGTCAGCCGCACCGAGGACTGGGTGGCGACCTGGTCCGGGCAGATCGCGATCACCGAGACGTCCTCGGGGACGGCACGGCCCTTCTGGCGCAGCAGCGCGAGCAGCGGTTCGACCGCCGACTCGTTCTGCACGACGAAGCCCGTGGTGCCCGGGCGCTCGTCGAGGATGCGGGCGAGGGTGAGGGCCATCGCGTCGTAGCCGCCCTCGCAGGGCCGGTGCAGCACCCGCAGCCCCAGCTCGCGGGAGCGGGCACGCAGTCCGTCGAGCGTCCGCTCGGCGAAGCCGGTGTGCCGCTCGTAGACGGCGGGCGCCTCGCCGATGACAGCGATGTCACGGTGGCCGAGCAGCGTCAGGTGCTCGGCGCACAGCGCGCCCGTCGCCCCGAAGTCGAGGTCGACGCAGGTCAGGCCGGTGGTGTCGGCGGGGAGGCCGATGAGCACGGACGGCTGGTCGGTCTCACGCAGCAACGGCAGCCGCTCGTCGTCGAGTTCGACGTCCATCAGGATCATCGCGTCGGCGAGCCCGCTGCCGGTGACCCGGCGCACCGCGTCGGGCCCCTCCTCGCCGGTGAGCAGCAGGACGTCGTAGCCGTGGGTCCGGGCGTTGGTGGCCACCGCGATGGCGATCTCCATCATCACGGGTACGTACATGTCGGTGCGCAGCGGGACCATCAGCGCGATGATGTTGGACCGGCTGCTCGCCAGGGCGCGGGCGCCCGCGTTCGGGTGGTAGCCGAGTTCCTGGATGCTCTGCTCGACCCGCTGCCGGGTGCTCGCGGAGATGGACCGCTTGCCGCTGAGGACATAGCTCACCGTGCTCGCCGAGACTCCGGCGTGCTGGGCGACCTCGGCGAGGGTGACCATCCGGCTCTCCCAGTTTTGTGAAGCGCTTCGACAGTGCGCGCGATACCGATAGGGGCGATGAGGGTGGCTCGACACTAGCTCGGTGGAGGAATCGTGTCCATAGGCTGTCGAAGCGCTTCGACAGCCAATTCCCGGCGCCGGCCCGGCCCTCGGTGGCCGTGCGGAACCTCACCCGGACGGCGCACCCGGACCGTCCCCCGGAACGGGCCTCCGGTGCAACACCGGCGGCCGGTTCGCGGGTGGGTCCATTGCGCCGAACGCTGCGCGAGGACTGGTGGGGTCGTCCGGAATCAGGTAAATACGATCGAGTAGAACCGGTCGGTAACGGACAGTCCCAAGATCCCTATTCGCGGCGAGGTGACCCTCATGTCCGCAACACCCCACCAGCCCACAGTCACCGAACGTGAGGCCCGACAGGTCGCCGAGGCCGCGCGCGAACAGGACTGGCGCAAGCCCAGCTTCGCCAAGGAACTCTTCCTCGGCCGCTTCCGGCTCGACCTGATCCACCCGCACCCGCTCCCGGCCGACGAGGACACGCAGCGCGGCGAGGAGTTCCTGGCCAAGCTGCGGGACTTCTGCGAGACGAAGATCGACTCCGCCCGGATCGAGCGCGAGGCACTGATTCCGGACGAGACGATCACGGGGCTCAAGGAACTCGGCGCCCTCGGCATGAAGATCGACACCAAGTACGGGGGTCTCGGCCTCACCCAGGTGTACTACAACAAGGCCCTCGCCCTGGTCGGCTCGGTGAACCCGGCGCTCGGCGCCCTGCTCTCGGCCCATCAGTCGATCGGCGTACCGCAGCCGCTGAAGCTCTTCGGCACCCAGGAACAGCGGGACACCTTCCTGCCGCGCTGCGCCCGCACCGACATCTCCGCCTTCCTGCTCACCGAACCGGACGTCGGCTCCGACCCGGCCCGGCTCGCCACGACCGCCGTGCCGGACGGCGACGACTACATCCTCGACGGGGTGAAACTGTGGACGACCAACGGCGTCGTCGCGGACCTCCTCGTCGTCATGGCGCGCGTCCCGAAGTCCGAGGGCAGCAAGGGCGGCATCACGGCCTTCGTGGTGGAGGCCGCCTCGGAGGGCGTCACGGTCGAGAACCGCAACGCGTTCATGGGTCTGCGGGGCCTGGAGAACGGCGTCACCCGCTTCCACCGGGTGCGGGTGCCGGCCGCCAACCGCATCGGACCCGAGGGGGCGGGGCTGAAGATCGCCCTCACCACCCTCAACACCGGACGCCTCTCGCTGCCCGCGATGTGCGTGGGCGCCGGCAAGTGGTGTCTGAAGATCGCCCGTGAGTGGACGTCGGTGCGTGAGCAGTGGGGCAAGCCGGTCGCGTTCCACGAGGCCGTCGGCTCCAAGATCTCCTTCATCGCGGCCACCACCTTCGCGCTGGAGGCCGTGCTCGACCTGTCGTCGCAGATGGCCGACGAGAACCGCAACGACATCCGCATCGAGGCCGCCCTCGCCAAGCTGTACGGCTCCGAGATGGCCTGTCTCATGGCCGACGAACTGGTCCAGATCCGCGGCGGCCGCGGCTTCGAGACGGCCGCGTCGCTGGCGGCCCGCGGCGAGCGCGCCGTCCCCGCCGAGCAGGTGCTGCGCGACCTGCGCATCAACCGCATCTTCGAGGGCTCCACGGAGATCATGCACCTGCTGATCGCCCGGGAGGCCGTCGACGCCCACCTCTCGGTCGCCGGCGACCTCATCGACCCCGACAAGTCCCTCTCCGAGAAGGCGAAGGCGGGCGCGAACGCCGGTGTCTTCTACGCCAAGTGGCTGCCGAAACTGGTCGCGGGCGCGGGCCAGCTCCCGCGCTCCTACAACGAGTTCCACCACGACGTGGACCTCTCCACGCATCTGCGGTACGTCGAGCGCAATGCCCGCAAGCTCGCCCGGTCCACCTTCTACGCGATGTCGCGCTGGCAGGGCCGTATGGAGACCAAGCAGGGCTTCCTGGGCCGGATCGTCGACATCGGCGCCGAGCTCTTCGCGATGAGCGCGGCCTGCGTACGGGCGGAACACCTGCGCACGAAGGACGATCACGGACGCGAGGCCTACCAGCTCGCCGACGCCTTCTGCCGCCAGTCCCGCATCCGTGTCGAGGAACTCTTCGGACGCCTGTGGAGCAACACCGACGACATCGACCGCAAGGTCGTCAAGGGCGTCCTGTCCGGCACCTACACCTGGCTGGAGGAAGGCGTCCTGGACCCGTCGGGCGAAGGCCCCTGGATCGCCGACGCCACCCCCGGCCCGAGCACCCGGGAGAACGTGCACCGGCCCATTCGCTGACGATTTCCCCGGCGGTGCGCTCCCGCCCGTCCGCCGCCCTGCTGCTTGCCGCGCCGCAGCAGGGCGCCGACAATGAACGCAACGGCGAACGGGGACATCCACCACGACGCCCTGGCGGTTCTCCCCGGCATCGACCGCGCCGGACTGCGAGGGATGTCCTATGCCAGCAAAAGGGCTCGACGCCATCACCGGAAGGATCATGCGGGCGGGCGAGGGCCGGATGCTGCGCCGCCTCGAACACCTCGCCGCGCAGACCGGCTCCCTGGAAGAGGAGTTCAGGGCGCTGTCCGACGAGGAGCTCCAGGCCCTGACACCGGAGTACAAGGAGCGTCTCGGCGCGGGCGAGAGCCTGGACGACCTGCTGCCGGAAGCCTTCGCCGCGATGCGCGAGGCCTCCCGCCGCATCCTCGGCATGCGGCACTTCGACGTGCAGATCATGGGCGGAGCGGCACTGCATCTCGGCCACATCGCCGAGATGCAGACGGGCGAGGGAAAGACGCTCGTCGGCACCCTGCCGGTCTATCTGAACGCCCTCGCCGGCAACGGGGTCCACCTCGTCACCGTCAACGACTACCTGGCCCGCCGGGACGCCGAGTGGATGGGGCGCGCGTACCGCTTCCTCGGACTGAGCGTCGGCGTCCTCAGGGCCGAGTCGACCCCCGCCGAACGGCGTGCCCAGTACGCCTGCGACGTCACCTACGGCACCAACACCGAGTTCGGTTTCGACTACCTGCGCGACAACATGGCCCGCTCCAAGGACGAACTCGTGCAGCGCGGGCACCACTTCGCGATCGTCGACGAGGCCGACTCGATCCTCATCGACGAGGCGCGCACCCCGCTGATCATCTCCGGGCCGGCCGACCAGCCGACGCACTGGTACGAGGCCTTCGCCGCGTTCGTCCAGCACATGAGGGGCGTAGCGGTGCAGGAGGAGCAGTTCACCACGCAGGCCGACAAGGACCGCCTCGCCGTCCTGCGGACGGGGCACGACTACGAGTACGACCCCAAGAAGCGCACGGTGTCGATCCTGGACCCCGGCGTCGAGTACCTCCAGGACCAGCTCGGCATCGACAGCCTCTACGAGTCCGACCACACCCCGCTGATCGGACACCTGAACAACGCGCTCAAGGCCAAGGAGCACTTCAGGAAGGACAAGGACTACGTCATCGTGGACGGCGAGGTGCTGATCGTCGACGAGCACACCGGCCGCATCCTTGCCGGCCGGCGCTACAACGAGGGACTGCACCAGGCCATCGAGGCCAAGGAAGGCGTCGCGATCAAGGACGAGAACCAGACGCTCGCCACGATCACCCTCCAGAACTTCTTCCGCCTCTACGGCAAGCTCGCCGGCATGACCGGCACCGCCATGACCGAGGCGGCCGAGTTCCACCAGATCTACCGGCTGCACGTCGTCCCGATCCCCACCAACCGGCCCATGGTCCGGCGCGACGACCCCGACCAGATCTACCGCACCGAGGAGGCTAAGTACGCCGCGGTCCTCGCCGACATAGCCGAGAAGCACGCCCTCGGCCGGCCGGTCCTGGTGGGCACCACCTCCGTCGAGAAGTCCGAGACGCTCTCCGCGCTGCTGCGCCGGCAGGGCATCCGGCACGAGGTGCTCAACGCCAAGAACCACCGGCGGGAGGCCCAGATCGTCGCCCAGGCCGGACGCCGGGGCGCCGTCACCGTGGCCACCAACATGGCGGGCCGCGGCACCGACATCATGCTCGGCGGCAACCCCGAGGCGATGGCGCTCGCCGAGGCGGGCGAGGACGCGGACCCCGGGGAACGGCGCGGGGTCCTCGACCGGATCACCTCCGCGGTCGCCGCCGAGCACGACGAGGTCACGGCGCTCGGCGGACTGTACGTACTGGGCACCGAGCGGCACGAGTCACGGCGCATCGACAACCAGCTCCGCGGCCGCTCCGGCCGCCAGGGCGACCCGGGCGCCTCCCGCTTCTACCTCTCCCTGGAGGACGACCTGATGCGGCTGTTCCGGGCCAACGTCGTCGACCGTGTGATGGCCATGGCGAACGTCCCCGACGACGTGCCCATCGAGAACAAGATGGTCACCCGCGCCATCGCCTCCGCCCAGGCCCAGCTGGAGCAGCAGCACTTCGAGTCGCGCAAGGACGTCCTGAAGTTCGACGAGGTCCTCAACCGGCAGCGCACCCTCATCTACGCCGAGCGCCGCCGCGTCCTGGACGGCGAGGACCTGAACGAACAGATCGCGCACTTCATGGAGGACACCGTCCGGGCGTACGTCGAGCGGGAGACCGGCGAGGGCTTCCCCGAGGAATGGGACCTGGAGAGGCTGTGGGGAGCCCTACGGCAGCTCTACCCTGTGGGGATCACGGTCGGGGAACTGGTGGACCTCCACGGCGGCCGTGAGGACCTCACCACAGAGCGGGTCCTCGAGACGGTCACCGACGACATCCGCGCCCGGTACGCGGAGCGCGAGAGGGAACTCGGCCCGGAGGCCCTGCGCGACCTGGAGCGTCTGGTCGTCCTGTCCGTCCTCGACCGCAAGTGGCGCGAGCACCTGTACGAGATGGACTACCTGCGCGAAGGCATCGGACTGCGCTGGACGCTCGGCCGCGAGCCGATCGTCGAGTACGAGCGCGAGGGCTACGACATGTACGGAGCCATGACCGACGCCATCAAGGAGGAGTCCGTCGGCTACGTCTTCAACCTCGACACCGCCGCCCCGGCCCCCAGGGCCCTGGAACCCCGCGACCGTGCCGACGGACTGATCTTCACCGCGCCGACGCTCGACACGGCCGACGGTGTGGTCGAAGGCGCGTTCGCCCCCGCACAGCCGCTCAGGACCGCGTCGGCCGTTCCCGGACCCACCGAAGCACCCGCCGACGCACGGCCCGCGCGCGGCGGTCCCCGGTCGTCCGGACCCGCGTCCCGGCGCCGCCGCAAGCGCTGACCTGCGGATCAGTAGGACGGCCAGACCACGCCACGGCCACCGCGGACGGGCACCCGCCCGCCGCCGCCCCGTGGAATGCCCGATCCTCGCGGGCGCCCCCGAGGCGCCCCGGCACCACCGGTCACGGGGCGAGACGGCGGGAATGAGGGACGCCCTGTCTTCGGGCGGACGCGATGCGGCCACAATGGGGGGATGAGCGACAGTCCAGCCCCCCTCGCTGATCCGCATCTCGTCTTCGACCCCGTGAACGGAGTCCGGGATGTCGTGATCCTCGGATCCACCGGCTCGATCGGCACCCAGGCCATCGACCTCGTGCTGCGCAACCCCGACCGGTTCCGGGTCACCGCGCTGTCCGCCGCCGGCGGCAGGGTCGCCCTGCTCGCCGAGCAGGCCCACCAGCTGCGGGTACGGACGGTCGCCGTGGCGCGCGAGGACGCAGTCCCGGCGCTCAGGGAGGCCCTCGCGGCCCGGTACGCACCCGGTGAGACCCTTCCCGAGATCCTCGCCGGGCCCGACGCGGCCACCCAGGTCGCCGCGTCCGACTGCCACACCGTGCTCAACGGCATCACCGGTTCCATCGGCCTCGCGCCCACCCTCGCCGCCCTGGAGGCGGGCCGCACCCTCGCGCTCGCCAACAAGGAGTCGCTCATCGTCGGCGGCCCGCTCGTGAAGGCGCTGGCGAAGCCGGGCCAGATCATCCCGGTCGACTCCGAGCACGCGGCCCTCTTCCAGGCGCTGGCCTCCGGCACGCGCGCGGAGGTACGCAAACTCGTCGTGACCGCCTCCGGGGGCCCCTTCCGCGGCCGTACGAAGGCGGAGCTGGCGGACGTGAAGCCGGCCGACGCCCTGGCGCACCCCACCTGGGCCATGGGCCCGGTCATCACGGTCAACTCCGCGACCCTGGTCAACAAGGGACTGGAGGTCATCGAGGCGCACCTCCTCTACGACATTCCCTTCGACCGCATTGAGGTGGTCGTGCACCCGCAGTCGTATGTCCACTCGATGGTGGAATTCACGGACGGCTCGACGATCGCCCAGGCGACGCCCCCCGACATGCGGGGGCCCATCGCCATCGGCATCGGCTGGCCCGAGCGCGTCCCGGACGCGGCCCCCGCCTTCGACTGGACGAAGGCCTCGAACTGGGAGTTCTTCCCGCTCGACGAGGAAGCCTTCCCGTCCGTGGGACTCGCCCGGCACGTGGGGCAGCTCGCGGGTACGGCCCCGGCGGTGTTCAATGCCGCCAACGAGGAGTGCGTGGACGCGTTCCTGAACGGCACACTGCCGTTCAACGGGATCATGGAGACCGTCACCCGGGTCGTCGAGGAACACGGCACACCGCGTACGGGAACTTCCCTGACCCTCGCGGACGTCCTCGAAGCGGAGACCTGGGCGCGCGCCCGGGCCCGTGAACTGACGGCACAGATGACAATCGCGGAGGCTCGTGCATGACGACCCTGATGATGATCCTCGGCATAGTCGTCTTCGTGATCGGCCTGCTGATCTCGATCGCGTGGCACGAGCTGGGACATCTGTCGACGGCCAAGCTCTTCGGCATCCGGGTGCCGCAGTACATGGTGGGCTTCGGCCCGACCATCTGGTCGCGCAGGAAGGGCGACACCGAGTACGGCATCAAGGCCGTTCCGCTCGGTGGCTACATCCGCATGATCGGGATGTTCCCGCCCGGCCCGGACGGCCGGATCGAGGCCCGCTCGACGTCCCCCTTCCGGGGCATGGTCGAGGACGCCCGGTCGGCCGCGTTCGAGGAGCTGAAGCCCGGCGACGAGACCCGCCTCTTCTACACGCGCAAGCCGTGGAAGCGCGTGATCGTGATGTTCGCCGGCCCCTTCATGAACCTGATCCTGGCCGTCGCGATCTTCCTCGGCGTGATGATGACGTTCGGCATCAACACGCAGACCACCACGGTCAGCGCGGTCTCCCCCTGCGTGATCCAGGCCAGCGAGAACCGCGACAAGTGCACGAAGAAGGACCCGGTCGCGCCCGCCGCGGAGGCGGGACTCAAGCCCGGTGACAAGATCGTCGCCTTCAACGGCACGCCCGTCCCGGACTGGTCCGCGCTTCAGTCCGACATCCGCTCCAACCCCGGCAAGAAGGTGACGATCACCGTCGACCGCGGGGGCGAGCAGCTCGGCCTCACCGCCCACCTGGTCAAGAACACGGTGAGCAGGACCGACGGCAGCGGCGGCTATGTGGAGGGCAAGTACGTGGAGGCCGGCTGGTTCGGCTTCACGCCCGCCACCGGCATCGTCGAGCAGTCCTTCGGCCAGTCCGTGGACCGCATGGGCGACATGATGCAGAACGGCGTCGAGTCCCTGGTCTCGCTGCCCGGCAAGGTCC
This sequence comes from Streptomyces sp. NBC_00659, assembly GCF_036226925.1. Lineage (NCBI taxonomy): Bacteria > Bacillati > Actinomycetota > Actinomycetes > Kitasatosporales > Streptomycetaceae > Streptomyces > Streptomyces sp. NBC_00659. Next base: position 6,822,050 of record NZ_CP109031.1, read on the forward strand.
CCGACCTGTGGGACGCGGCCTTCGGCGACGGCCCGCGCAAGGCCGACTCCCCGATGGGCGTGGTCGGCGCGGCCCGCATCGGCGGCGATGTCTTCACCCTGGACATCCCCGCGTCGCAGCAGGTCGCGATGATGCTCCTGCTGGTCGCCGGGTTCAACCTCTCCCTGTTCCTGTTCAACATGCTCCCGCTGCTCCCGCTCGACGGCGGGCACATCGCGGGCGCGCTGTGGGAGTCGCTGCGCCGCAACCTCGCGAAGCTGCTGCGCCGCCCGGACCCGGGTCCGTTCGACGTGGCGAAGCTGATGCCGGTGGCCTACGTGGTGGCCGGGATCTTCGTCTGCTTCACCTTGTTGGTCCTCGTGGCAGACGTCGTCAATCCCGTGAAAATCTCTTAGCCGTACAGCGTTGGCGACGGCCGGGCACCCTGGGTGCCCGGCCGTCTTCCGTTGAGTGGGTTTGAACGCCGGGGCGTGATGTGCCCGGTGGTGCGCCCGTACCGTAATCTCGAAGCCCGGAGCCCACGATTCCCGGGACCTTGAACCATAACTTGGGGTTGCACAGCAGATGACTGCGATTTCTCTCGGCATGCCGTCCGTTCCGACCAAGCTGGCCGAGCGCCGGAAGACCCGGCAGATCCAGGTCGGGACCGTCGCCGTGGGCGGAGACGCACCCGTCTCGGTGCAGTCGATGACGACCACGCGTACGTCGGACATCGGTGCCACGCTCCAGCAGATCGCCGAGCTGACCGCGTCCGGCTGCCAGATCGTGCGCGTGGCCTGTCCCACGCAGGACGACGCCGACGCGCTCGCCACGATCGCCAAGAAGTCGCAGATCCCGGTCATCGCGGACATCCACTTCCAGCCGAAGTACGTCTTCGCCGCGATCGACGCCGGCTGCGCGGCCGTCCGCGTCAACCCCGGCAACATCAAGCAGTTCGACGACCAGGTCAAGGAGATCGCGCGGGCCGCGAAGGAGACCGGCACCCCGATCCGTATCGGCGTCAACGCGGGCTCGCTCGACAAGCGCCTGCTCCAGAAGTACGGCAAGGCGACCCCCGAGGCGCTCGTCGAGTCCGCGCTCTGGGAGGCCTCCCTCTTCGAGGAGCACGACTTCCGCGACATCAAGATCTCGGTCAAGCACAACGACCCGGTCGTCATGGTCAACGCCTACCGCCAGCTCGCCGCCGCCTGCGACTACCCGCTGCACCTCGGCGTGACCGAGGCCGGCCCCGCCTTCCAGGGCACCATCAAGTCGGCCGTCGCCTTCGGCGCCCTGCTCTCCGAGGGCATCGGCGACACCATCCGCGTCTCCCTGTCGGCCCCGCCGGTCGAGGAGGTCAAGGTCGGCCTGCAGATCCTCCAGTCGCTGAACCTGCGCCAGCGCGGCCTGGAGATCGTCTCCTGCCCGTCCTGCGGCCGCGCCCAGGTCGACGTCTACAAGCTCGCCGAGGAAGTCACCGCCGGCCTCACCGGCATGGAGGTCCCGCTCCGCGTCGCCGTCATGGGCTGCGTCGTCAACGGTCCCGGCGAGGCCCGCGAGGCCGACCTCGGCGTCGCCTCCGGCAACGGCAAGGGCCAGATCTTCGTCAAGGGCGAGGTCATCAAGACCGTCCCCGAGTCGAAGATCGTGGAGACCCTGATCGAAGAGGCGATGAAGCTCGCCGAGCAGATGGAGGCCGACGGAGTCGCCTCCGGCGAACCCACGATCTCGGTAGCTGGCTGACCCCGCCGCCCGCGGCCGGGCGAGACGAGACACCTCGCCCGGCCATCCGGAGGCGCGGGGAACGAGGCGGCGCGTTCGAGCTCCGGCCGGGATGCCAGGGGCGCGAGGAACTGCGCGCCCAGCCCCCCACCCTCCGCACCCGGGCACCGGGCCCGCTCCGGCAGCCGCGGACAACAAGGCTCCCTTCCGGACTCCGGCCGCGCGGACCCACCCAGGGGCGCGAGGAACTGCGCGGCCAACCTCCACGCCCCGCACCCGGGCGACAACCCCAGGCCCCACCCCGGTGACAGCCTGCTCCCCTGTCCGGCCAGAGGACTCGGCGGCGGGCCACAAGTACGGCAGGTACAGTGCGGAGATCAGCAGATCCCAGGGTGAGGCCCCCGTACGTGTTGACCCAGACCACCACCAGGGTCCTCGAACCGAGTGACCTGGACGCCGCGCTCGCCGTCCTCGGCCGCGAGCCGGTGGCGAACGCGTTCGTCACCTCCCGAGTACAGGTCGCCGGGCTCGACCCATGGCGGCTCGGCGGCGAGATGTGGGGCTGGTACGAGGACGGCATGCTGCGGTCCCTCTGCTACGCGGGCGCCAACCTCGTCCCGATCTGCGCCACCCAGCGCGCCGTGCGCGGCTTCGCCGACCGGGCCCGCAGAAGCGGCCGCCGCTGCTCCTCGATCGTCGGCCCCGCCGAATCCACCGCCCAGCTCTGGCGGCTCCTCGAACCGAGCTGGGGCCCCGCCCGCGAGATCCGAGCCCACCAGCCGCTGATGGTCACCGACCGGCTGCCCGCCGACATCACCCCGGATCCGTACGTCCGCCGCATCCGCAAGGACGAGATGGAGACGATCATGCCGGCCTGCGTCGCCATGTTCACCGAGGAGGTCGGCGTCTCGCCGCTGGCCGGCGACGGCGGCCTGCTCTACCAGGCCCGGGTCGCCGAACTCGTCGGCTCGGGCCGGTCCTTCGCCCGCCTCGACCCGGACGGCAACGTCGTCTTCAAGGCGGAGATCGGCGCCGCGACCGCCGAGGCCTGCCAGATCCAGGGGGTCTGGGTGGCCCCCGAGTACCGCGGCAGGGGACTCGCGGCCCCCGGCATGGCCGCCGTGCTGCGCTACGCCCTCGCCGACGTCGCCCCGCTCGTCAGCCTCTACGTCAACGACTTCAACACCGCGGCCCGGGCGACGTACCGCCGCGTCGGGTTCCAGGAGGCCGGCGCCTTCATGAGTGTCCTGTTCTGACGCCCGGTGCGGGCCCGTCGGGACCTCACGCGTCACACGGTCCGCCAGGTAGTCTCCCGGCATGCTGCGCTTTCCCGGCCACGGCCACCGCGACTTCGACGACGTGGTCATCGGCCCGCTGGATCTCGCCGCCCGCGTCGACGAGGCACTCGCCGTGCAGGCGCTCGCCTTCGGGCTCGGCGCCGACGAGATCGCCGTACGACGCCAGATCGTGCTGCGCCACGTCACCTACCCGGGAGCCCGCGCGCTCGGCGCCACCACCGTCGACGGACGGCTCGTGGGATTCGTCTACGGCATGCCCAACGACCGCGCGCACTGGTGGTCCACCGTCGTCGAACCGTATCTGCGCGACCAGGGCCATGACGGCTGGCTGGTCGACTCCTTCGTGATCACCGAACTGCACGTCCACCCCCGCTTCCAGAACCGGGGCGTCGGCCGCACCCTGATCACCGCCATCACGGACACCGCGGCAGAACCCCGCTCGATCCTCTCCGCGATCGACTTCGACAGCCCGGCCCGCGGCCTGTACCGCTCCCTCGGCTACGAGGACCTCGCACGGCAGGTCCTCTTCCCCAGCGCACCCAGGCCGTACGCCGTGATGGGCGCCCCGCTTCCGCTGCGCCACGCCTAATGGATTTCCGGGGACGGCCGCTGCCCGGCTAACCTCCAGACATCACCCTTACGCAGCAGGAGTCGAGAATCATGGCCCAGGTCCAGCGCATGTCCCGTTTGATGGTCAAGACATTGCGTGACGACCCGGCCGACGCCGAGACGCTCAGCCACAAGCTGCTCGTCCGCGCCGGCTACGTACGCCGCAACGCCGCGGGCATCTGGACCTGGCTGCCGCTCGGCAAGAAGGTCCTCGACAACATCTCCCGCGTGGTCCGCGAGGAGATGGACGCGATCGGCGCCCAGGAGGTCCTCCTGCCGGCCCTGCTGCCCAAGGAGCCCTACGAGGCCTCGGCCCGCTGGGAGGAGTACGGCGACCTGCTCTTCCGCCTCAAGGACCGCAAGGGCGCGGAGTACCTGCTCGGCCCGACGCACGAGGAGATCTTCACCCTGGTGGTGAAGGACCAGGTGGCCTCGTACAAGGACCTGCCGGTCATGCTCTACCAGATCCAGACGAAGTACCGCGACGAGGCCCGTCCGCGCTCCGGTGTGCTGCGCGGCCGCGAGTTCCAGATGAAGGACTCGTACTCCTTCGACATCACGGACGAGGGCCTCGCCGAGTCCTACGGGCTGCACCGCGAGGCCTACCAGAAGATCTTCGCGCGCATCGGCCTGGACTACCGCATCGTGTCCGCCGTCTCCGGCGCCATGGGCGGCTCGGCCTCCGAGGAGTTCCTCGCGCCCGCCGCCGCCGGTGAGGACACCTTCGTGGACTGCCCGGCCTGCGACTACGCCGCCAACACGGAGGCCGTGACCTTCAAGCTCACGCCTGTCTCCGGGGAGCACGGCGCGGTCGAGGAGCTGGACACCCCCGACACCCCGACGATCGAGACGCTCGCCGAGCACCTCGGCGTACCCGCCTCCGCGACCCTGAAGAACCTGCTGGTCAAGGTCGACGGCGAGATCGTGGCCGTGGGCGTCCCCGGCGACCGCGAGGTCGACCTCGGCAAGCTCGGCGAGCACCTCGCCCCGGCCGTCGTCGAACTCGTCACGGCCGAGGACTTCGAGGGCCGCGAAGACCTCGTACGCGGCTACGTGGGCCCCCAGGGCCTGGAGAAGGTCCGCTACATCGCCGACCCGCGTATCGCCCCCGGCACGGCCTGGATCACCGGCGCCAACAAGATCAATACACACGCGAAGAACGTCGTGGCCGGCCGCGACTTCGAGGTCGACGACTACCTCGACGTCGTCGTGGTGCAGGAGGGCGACCCCTGCCCGGCGTGCGGCACCGGCCTCAAGATGGACCGCGCCATCGAGATCGGCCACATCTTCCAGCTCGGCCGCAAGTACGCCGACACCTTCGGCCTCGATGTCCTCGGACAGCAGGGCAAGCCGGTCCGCGTGACCATGGGCTCGTACGGCATCGGCGTCTCCCGCGCGGTCGCGGCGCTGGCCGAGCAGTCGGCGGACGACCAGGGTCTGTGCTGGCCCAAGGAGATCGCTCCCGCCGACGTGCACGTGGTCGCCGCCGGCAAGGCCCTCCAGACCGAGCTGGCGCTCGACGTCTCCGAGAAGCTCGGCGCCGCGGGTGTCCGCGTCCTCGTCGACGACCGTGCCGGCGTCTCCCCGGGCGTGAAGTTCACCGACGCGGAACTGATCGGCGTACCGACGATCCTCGTCGCGGGCCGCCGCTCGGCCGAGGGCGTCGTCGAGCTGAAGGACCGCCGCACCGGCGAGCGTGAGGAACTGACCGTCGAAGAGGCGATCGCCCGCCTGACGGCCTGACCGACAACCTGAGCGGCGCCCCGCACCCCTCCCCGGAGGGGTGCGGGGCGCCGCTCAGCCGTTTCCGGGGCCGCGGTGCTCCGCTCCGGCCTCCCGTATGTGCAGGCGGCGGCACCACACCCGGGGCCCCGGCCGGTGCTCAGAGCCAGCCGGCGAACTCCAGCAGCAGTTCGGCGTCCTGGGGGCGGCCGACCCGGCCCGCCCGGACACCCGACTCGACGGCACGGAACAGGGTCCAGCCGCGCAGCCGCGCCTGGTCCACTTCCAGGGACTCGGCGAGCCGCTTGATCCGCCGCCGGGTGATCGACGGTCCCGAAGGCGAGGCGATGAGGTCCTCCACCCGGTCGCGGACCAGCCGGGCCAGGTCGAACGCGCACTCGCCGACCACCGGGTCCGGTCCCACCGCCAGCCAGGGCACGCGCTCACCGGCGAGCACCTTGCTCTGCCGGAACGTGCCGTGCAGCAGCAGTGCCTCGGGCGGCTGGACGAGCAGTTCCTCGCGGGCCGCGAGCGCCGCGTCGACCAGAGCCCCGGTCCCGGCCCCGGCCTCGCCCGCCGTGGCCCGCATGGCCTCGGCCTGTCGCCCGGTCCGCTCCGCCACGGTCTCGAAGACGGCGCCGGCGGGCGGCTCGACCCACAGCCGCCGCAGCGTCCCCGCCGCCTCCAGCAGGGCCTTCGCCTCGGGCAGCGACCGCACGGAGACGTCAGGATGCAGCCGCTCGAGCAGCAGGACGCCATCGGTGCCGGAGGTCTCCCCGGTGTCACCGCCGTCGAGAAGACGGACCGCGCCGCGGCCGTCCCAGTGGGCGAGCGCGACCCGCTCGGCCTCCGGACGCGCCCGCCCGGGCGCCAGCTTCAGCACGGCGGGCGTGCCGTCGGCCCGGCGCACCAGGACGACCAGACTGCTGCGCCCACCCGGAGCCTGCACTCGCTCCACGGTCAACTCGCGCAGAGCGACGGCCCCTCGGGCCAGCTCGGGCAGCCGCTCCAGCCACTCGTCGGCCTCGTCGGCGCCCTCCGGCCCGCTCCGGCGGGTCTCGCCGAGCGCCCGGAGAAGGCGCCGCGGCGGTTCGAAGGCCATGCGCGAGTCCATGCGCGAGAGGCTCCTTCCAGGTCGCGTCAGGTCGGCGAGGGTGCCGTGGCCGATGGGGTGCCCGCCCGCTCGGCGAGCCCAGGGAAGGCTACGCTCTCGCCGCTCCAGCGCACCGCGCGGACCGCGGCCTCGCGCAGCGCCCCGGCCGCCGTCCGCCGCCGGTCGCCCGTGGCGGCGCGCACGAGGTCGGAGTACACGTCGGCGACGCGTTCCTCCAGCTCGGCCGCGAACCGTATCGCCGCGGCGGTGTCCGTCACCGGGAACGGCAGCACGTACGCGGGTGACGCGGCCTCGGGTGCCGCGCCCATGTCCTTGACCTCCCGCGTCAGTTCGTCCCTCCGCGCCCGGTGGGCGTCGTAGGCCGACCGGGCGTCCGTCTGACGGGCTGTGCCGATCCGGGCGCCCACGACGCCGTAGCCGTAGACGGCCGCGTGCTCGGCGCCCAGCGCGGCCTGGAGGGCCTTGAGCTCCGCTTCCTCGGTTCTGGTCCGCTTGCTCACTTCGCCGCCTTCGTCAGCAGGAACGCGTGGGCCGCTCCGGCCGCCGCCACGGAGGCGAGCAGCCGGGCGAGTTCGCCGGGGACGTCCACCAGGGCCCGTGTCCGTTCGTCCGCGAGCGCCAGTTCGGCCGAGGCGAGTTCGGCGAGCGCGTCCTTGGGACGGGCCGCCACGCCGGGCGAGACACCGGCCGAAGCCGAACTCGAAGCCGAACCGGAAGCCGAACTCGAAGCGGACGCCGACTCCGAGGCCGACGAGGACGAGGACGGAGACTCCGTCGAGGACGCCGCCGCCGATGCCGACCCTGACGGAGTATCCGATGCCGACCCTGACGGAGTATCCGACGCCGACCCCGACGGAGCAGCCGACGCGGACCCCGGGGCTCCCGCACTGCCGCCCCCGAACGCCTGCGCGTGCCGGACGACCTCCCCCCGCAGCGGGCCGAGCCGCTCCGCCAGCTGGGGATGGGCGGCGATCACCGCGGTGTACCGGTCGGAGAGCGTCATGCTGTCCCGGGCCGCACGCGCGCGGGCCCGGTCCGCGAGCGAGGGGCTGCCGCCCGTCGTGTCGCCGGACGACTCGGGAGCGGCGGAACAGCCCGCGAGCGCGAAGGCACCCGCGGCGGCCGCGAGCAGGGTCCTTCGGCGCGGACCCGACGGGGTGCGCGACGGCAGGGGGAACGACACGGCAGACGTCCTCGGAGGGCTCGTACGAATGTATGGGCGAGCTGCCCGTGATCACGGTACCCGCGCATCGGCCGATCACGGCCCAGCGGCTCTCCTCCAACTGTCTCCGGCGCGATTTCGGGGAGGTCCGGCGGCACCCGCCGGCGCGGGCGCACCCGCACGGTGGACGGCAACACCCTCCGCGACCGGATACCCTTTGAGCTGACACGCGACCAACCCACAACAGCACACGCGGCCGAGGAGTCACCCGGATGAGCACGACCCAGAGCGAGAGGCTTCGAGAACTCCTGGATCCGCTCGTGAGCTCCCAGGGCCTCGATCTCGAAGAGATCGAAGTGGAGTCAGTAGGCCGCAAGCGTGTACTGCGCGTCGTCGTCGACTCGGACGAAGGTGCCGACCTGGACGCGATCGCCGATGTGAGCCGAGCGCTCTCGGCGAAGCTCGACGAGACCGACGCGATGGGTTCGGGTGAATACACCCTCGAGGTCGGAACCCCCGGTGCCGAGCGCGAGCTCAAGGAGCACCGTCACTACGTACGCGCCACCGACCGCCTGGTGAAGTTCCAGCTGGCGGAGGACGGCGAACTGCTCGCCAGGATCCTGCGGGTCGAGGACGACGGTCTCGATGTCGAGGTGCCGGGCGTGAAGGGGCGCAAGCCCACCGCCAGGCGGCTCGCCTTCGGGGACATCGTCAAGGCCCGCGTCCAGGTCGAGTTCAGCCGCAAGGACAAGAAGGAAGAGGAGGCGTAGCCGTGGACATCGACATGAGTGCCCTGCGGGGTTTGGTGCGGGAGAAGGAGATCTCCTTCGACCTGCTGGTCGAGGCGATCGAGTCGGCCCTCCTCATCGCCTACCACCGCACCGAGGGAAGCCGCCGGCGCGCGCGCGTGAAACTCGACCGGGAGACCGGCCATGTGACCGTGTGGGCGAAGGAGGACCCCGAGGACCTGGAGGAGGGGCAGGAGGCCCGCGAGTTCGACGACACCCCCTCGGGGTTCGGCCGGATCGCCGCCACCACCGCCAAGCAGGTCATCCTGCAGCGACTGCGGGACGCCGAGGACGACGCGACCCTCGGCGAGTACGCGGGCCGCGAGGGCGACATCGTCACCGGTGTGGTCCAGCAGGGCCGCGACCCGAAGAACGTGCTCGTCGACATCGGCAAGCTGGAGGCCATCCTGCCGGTGCAGGAGCAGGTCCCCGGCGAGAAGTACGAGCACGGCCTGCGGCTTCGCTCGTACGTCGTACGGGTGGCCAAGGGCGTCCGCGGTCCGTCCGTGACCCTGTCCCGTACGCACCCCAACCTCGTGAAGAAGCTCTTCGCGCTGGAGGTGCCGGAGATCGCCGACGGTTCCGTCGAGATCGCCGCCATCGCCCGTGAGGCCGGCCACCGCACGAAGATCGCCGTCCGGTCCAACCGCAGCGGTCTGAACGCCAAGGGCGCCTGCATCGGCCCGATGGGCGGCCGGGTGCGCAACGTGATGGCCGAACTGAACGGCGAGAAGATCGACATCGTCGACTGGTCGGACGACCCGGCGGACATGGTGGCCAACGCGCTCTCCCCGGCCCGTGTCTCCAAGGTCGAGGTCGTCGACCTCGCCGCCCGCTCCGCGCGCGTGACGGTCCCCGACTACCAGCTGTCGCTGGCGATCGGCAAGGAGGGCCAGAACGCCCGCCTCGCCGCACGCCTCACGGGCTGGCGGATCGACATCCGTCCGGACACCGAGCAGCCCGGCGAGCAGCGCGGGGAATAGTCCGGGAATAGATCCGGCCCGCGCATCGCTTACATCACGACAACAACCGTTCGATTCTTGCCCCAAAGGGGTGAGGTCGGTACGGGGAGGTAGACTCAAGAGTGTCTGGCCGGACGCGAGCCCGCGCATGCCCTGAACGCACCTGTGTGGCGTGCCGGGAGCGAGCGGCCAAGAGAGACTTGCTGCGCATCGTGGCGGTCGAGGGCGAATGTGCCCCCGATCCTCGCGGTACGCTGCCCGGCCGGGGTGCGTACGTGCATCCCGTTCTGGTCTGTCTCGATCTGGCGGTCCGCCGCCGGGCGATCCCACGGGCGCTGCGCGCCCCGGGACCGCTCGACACCGAGGCGTTGCGCCTCTACGTCGAGCAGGCAAACCCGTAAGAGAGCGTCGTGCGGAACCTCCGTGCGGCCCTGGTATTCCGCGAGTTGGAAGTAGGTCGAGATTGCGATGAGCACTCGATGAGCACGCGATGAGTACGCCCATGAAGTAGCGACGGTCCGGACGCAGACCCGGACCTAAAAGGAGCGAAGTGGCTAAGGTCCGGGTATACGAACTCGCCAAGGAGTTCGGCGTAGAGAGCAAGGTCGTCATGGCCAAGCTCCAAGAACTCGGTGAATTCGTCCGTTCGGCGTCCTCGACGATCGAGGCCCCCGTCGTACGTAAACTGACAGATGCCCTCCAGCAGGGCAACGGTGGCGGCAAGCCCGCCCCGCGCAAGGCTGCCCCGGCGAAGCCGGGCGCCCCCTCTCCGGCGCAGGCGGCCCGTCCGGCCGCCCCGCGCCCGCCGGCCCCGAAGCCGGCCGCGGCCGAGACGCCCGCGGCTGCTCCGGTCACCCCGGCCGCAGCGGGCCCGCGCCCGACGCCGGGTCCCAAGCCGGCCCCGAAGCCCGCTCAGGCGGCTCCGGCCCCGGTCGCGGCCGAGTTCACGGCACCGCCGTCGGCGCCGGTCGCGCCGCAGACCCCCTCGGCTCCCGCCGCGGGTGCTCCCCGTCCGGGCGCCCCGCGTCCCGCGGGCCAGGCTCCGCGTCCCGGTGCCCGTCCGGCCGGTGGTCCCGGTCAGGGTGGTCAGGGTCGTGGCGACCGTCCCGAGCGCGGCGACCGTCCCGAGCGCGGCGACCGTCAGGGCGCCCCGCGTCCCGGCGGCCAGGCTCCGCGTCCGGGTGCCCGTCCGGCCGGTCCCCGTCCGGGCAACAACCCGTTCACCTCTGGTGGCTCCACCGGCATGGCGCGTCCGCAGACGCCCCGCCCGGGTGGTGCCCCGCGTCCCGGTGGCGCCGGTGCCCCCGGTGGTCCGCGTCCGCAGGGCGCGGGCGGCCAGGACCGTGCTCCCCGTCCCCAGGGCGGTCCCGGCGGCGCTCCGCGTCCGCAGGGCGGTCCGGGCGGTGCCCGTCCCACTCCGGGCGGCATGCCCCGTCCGCAGGCCCCGCGTCCCGGCGGCGGTCCGGGCGGTAACCGTCCGAACCCCGGCATGATGCCTCAGCGTCCGGCCGCGGGCAGCCCGCGTCCCGGCGGCGGCCCCGGTGGCCGCGGTCCCGGTGCCGGTGGCGGTCGTCCCGGTGGTCCCGGTGGCGGCGGCGGTCGTCCGGGTGGCGGCTTCGCCGGCCGTCCGGCCGGTCCCGGTGGCGGCGGTGGCGGTTTCGCCGGTCGTCCCGGTGGTCCCGGTGGCGGTGGCGGCGGTTTCGCCGGTCGTCCCGGTGGTCCCGGTGGCGGTGGCGGCGGTCGTCCCGGCTTCGGCGGTCGTCCGGGTGGTCCCGGTGGCCGTGGTGGCACACAGGGTGCGTTCGGCCGTCCCGGCGGTCCCGCGCGTCGTGGTCGCAAGTCGAAGCGGCAGAGGCGCCAGGAGTACGAGGCCATGCAGGCCCCGTCCGTCGGCGGCGTGATGCTGCCTCGCGGCAACGGACAGTCCGTCCGCCTGTCGCGCGGTGCCTCCCTCACCGACTTCGCCGAGAAGATCGGCGCCAACCCGGCGTCGCTCGTCGGCGTGATGATGAACCTCGGCGAGATGGTCACTGCCACGCAGTCCGTCTCCGACGAGACGCTGAAGCTCCTCGCGGACGAGATGAACTTCGTCCTCGAGATCGTCAGCCCCGAGGAGGAGGACCGCGAGCTGCTCGAGTCCTTCGACATCGAGTTCGGCGAGGACGAGGGCGACGAGGACGACCTCGTGGTCCGTCCGCCGGTCGTGACCGTCATGGGTCACGTCGACCACGGTAAGACCCGCCTTCTCGACACCATCCGCAAGACGAACGTCGTCGCGGGCGAGGCCGGCGGTATCACGCAGCACATCGGCGCGTACCAGGTCGCGACCGAGGTCAACGGTGAAGAGCGCAAGATCACCTTCATCGACACCCCCGGTCACGAGGCGTTCACCGCCATGCGTGCCCGTGGTGCCAAGTCGACCGACATCGCGATCCTCGTGGTGGCGGCCAACGACGGCGTGATGCCTCAGACGATCGAGGCGCTGAACCACGCCAAGGCGGCCGACGTGCCGATCGTGGTCGCGGTCAACAAGATCGACGTCGAGGGTGCCGACCCGACCAAGGTGCGCGGTCAGCTCACCGAGTTCGGTCTGGTGGCCGAGGAGTACGGCGGCGACACGATGTTCGTCGACATCTCCGCCAAGCAGGGTCTGAACATCGACGCCCTGCTGGAGGCCGTGGTCCTGACCGCGGACGCCTCGCTCGACCTGCGGGCCAACCCGGAGCAGGACGCGCAGGGTATCGCGATCGAGTCCCACCTCGACCGCGGCCGCGGTGCCGTTTCGACGGTCCTGGTCCAGCGCGGCACGCTGCGAATCGGCGACACCATGGTGGTCGGCGACGCGTACGGCCGTGTCCGGGCGATGCTCGACGACAACGGCAACAACGTCGAGGAAGCGGGTCCGTCGACCCCCGTCCTGGTCCTGGGTCTCACCAACGTCCCGGGCGCCGGCGACAACTTCCTGGTTGTCGACGAGGACCGCACGGCGCGTCAGATCGCCGAGAAGCGCGCGGCGCGTGAGCGCAACGCCAACTTCGCCCGCCGGGGTGTCCGGTTCTCCCTGGAGAACCTGGACGAGGCCCTCAAGGCCGGTCTGGTGCAGGAACTCAACCTCATCATCAAGGGCGACGCGTCCGGTTCGGTGGAGGCTCTCGAGTCCTCGCTGCTCCAGCTCGACGTCGGCGAAGAGGTCGACATCCGTGTCCTGCACCGCGGTGTGGGTGCGGTCACCGAGTCCGACATCAACCTGGCGACCGGCTCCGACGCCATCGTCATCGGCTTCAACGTCCGCGCTGCGGGCCGCGCGGCGCAGATGGCGGAGCGCGAGGGCGTCGACGTCCGGTACTACTCGGTGATCTACCAGGCCATCGAGGAGATCGAGGCGGCCCTCAAGGGCATGCTCAAGCCGGAGTACGAGGAGGTCGAGCTCGGCACGGCGGAGATCCGCGAGGTCTTCAAGTCGTCCAAGCTGGGCAACATCGCCGGTGTCCTGGTCCGCTCGGGCGAGGTCAAGCGCAACACCAAGGCGCGCCTCATCCGCGACGGCAAGGTCATCGCGGAGAGCCTCAACATCTCCGGGCTGCGTCGCTTCAAGGACGACGTCACCGAGATCCGCGAAGGGTTCGAGGGCGGTATCAACCTCGGCAACTTCAACGACATCAAGGTCGACGACGTCATCGCGACGTACGAGATGCGCGAGAAGCCGCGCTCGTAAAGCGGTTCCCAGGCTGGCCGGCGGTGAGCAGTCACCGCCGGCCAGCCTGGCTTTTGCGAGATCACGCGATTCCCCGCGTCCCTTCCCGGGGCGCGGGGAATCGCGTGACCGGCCCCGGCCGGCCGCCGTGCCGGGTCACCCGTCCGGCTACGGCCCGGGCCCGGAAACCCCGTCGAGCGAGCCGACGGTTCGTTGTACGGTTCTGATGTCCCTGCCAAGCGCATTGGCAGGCCATCTACCCCGTACCGGCGGGACATCCGGTTACACATGTATGTGGGGACACTGTCCTTCGATCTGCTCCTCGGCGACGTCCACTCGCTCAAGGAGAAACGCTCTCTCGTCCGGCCGATCGTCGCCGAACTCCAGCGGAAGTACGCGGTGAGTGCCGCCGAGACGGGCAACCAGGACCTTCACCGCAGGGCCGAGATCGGCCTGGCGGTGGTATCCGGGGACACCAAGCACCTGACGGACGTACTGGACCGGTGCGAACGACTGGTCGCGGCGCGACCGGAGGTGGAACTGCTGTCGGTACGACGCAGACTCCACACCGACGAAGACTGACGAAGACCGACGCAACACGCAAGGCGAAGAAGGAGACGGACCAGTGGCCGACAACGCGCGGGCGAAGAGGCTGGCGGACCTCATCCGAGAGGTGGTGGCCAAGAAGCTGCAGCGCGGGATCAAGGACCCGCGGCTCGGCACTCACGTCACCATCACGGACACCCGGGTCACCGGGGACCTCCGGGAGGCCACCGTCTTCTACACGGTGTACGGGGACGACGAGCAGCGTGCCGAGGCGGCCGCGGGCCTGGAGAGCGCCAAGGGCGTGCTCCGCTCGGCCGTCGGCGCGGCGGCGGGCGTGAAGTTCACGCCGACGCTGACGTTCGTCGCGGACGCCCTGCCGGACACCGCCAAGACCATCGAGGACCTGCTCGACAAGGCACGGGCCTCGGACGAGAAGGTGCGCGAGGTCTCGGCCGGCGCGTCCTTCGCGGGTGACGCGGACCCGTACAAGAAGCCGGGCGAGGACGACGAGGACGAGGACGACTCGGCTCGATGACGCAGAAGACCAAAACGCCCGACGGGCTTGTCATCGTCGACAAGCCGTCGGGCTTCACCTCGCACGACGTGGTCGCCAAGATGCGCGGCATCGCCAGAACCCGCCGGGTCGGCCACGCGGGCACCCTCGACCCCATGGCGACGGGCGTGCTCGTCCTCGGTGTCGAGAAGGCCACCAAGCTCCTCGGTCACCTCGCGCTCACCGAGAAGGAGTACCTCGGCACGATCCGGCTCGGCCAGAACACGCTGACCGACGACGCCGAGGGCGATCTCACCTCCTCGACGGACGCCTCCGGTGTGAAGCGTGACGCGATCGACGCCGGGGTGGCCAAGCTGACCGGCGCCATCATGCAGGTGCCGTCCAAGGTCAGCGCCATCAAGATCGACGGTGTGCGCTCGTACAAGAGGGCACGCGAGGGCGAGGAGTTCGAGATCCCGGCCCGCCCGGTGACCATCTCGTCCTTCGCGGTGTACGACATCCGTGACGCGGTCGCCGAGAACGGCACCCCGGTGCTCGACCTGGTCGTCTCCGTCGTCTGCTCGTCCGGGACGTACATCCGGGCGATCGCCCGCGACCTCGGCGCGGACCTGGGCGTCGGCGGTCACCTCACCGCCCTGCGCCGCACCCGCGTCGGCCCGTACAAGCTGGACTCCGCGCGCACCCTCGACCAGCTCCAGGAGGAGCTGACGGTGATGCCGCTCGCGGACGCGGCCGCGGCCGCGTTCCCGCGCTGGGACGTGGACTCCAAGCGGGCCCGGCTGCTGCTCAACGGCGTCCGGCTCGAGATGCCCGACGAGTACGCGGGCAAGGGCACCGTGGCGGTCTTCGACCCCGAGGGCCGGTTCCTCGCGCTGGTCGAGGAACAGAAGGGCAAGGCCAAGAGCCTCGCCGTCTTCGCCTGAGGACCGCGCGCCCCTGCCGGGCGCGCGGCCGGGCGGACACTTCTGCCCGTGGAGCGGCGGTCACGGGGTCTCGTGCCCGCCGCTCCACGGTCCCCCCTCGGTTCCCCCACCAAGGGTGTATCCATCCGATCTGCCGTATTCACCCCATCGGGCGGGCGCTCGGAGTGAACCGGGGGAGTAGAGGGGGGCGCGTTCGCCGCGCGATCTGTCCCGCTGATCATCTCACCCCTACCGTCGGAGCAGGAGCGCGGCGGGGAGGTTCGAGTATGGCGGGGCGTGGCCCGCGGACCGGGAACGATGAGGCGGCGGACGACGCCGGACAGACGGGGGACGACGCCCTCGTACGCGTCTGCGACCTGGCCGGCCGCCCACGCGGCACGGGATTCGCGGCCGACCACCACGGGACCGTGATCACCAGCCACGAGGCCGTCGACGGACTGGCCCGGCTCGTCCTGCACGCCCCCGGCGACCGCACCTGCGTGCTGGGCGCCGAGGCCGTCACACCGCTGCCCGGCCTCGGTCTGGCCCTCGTACGCACCGAAGGTCTCGGCCTCGGCCCGCTCCCCGTCACCGTGCGGGACCGCGTCGCGACCGGCACGTACGTCAGGATCGCCGCGGGCGGCTGGCGCGAGGCGCGCGTGCTGGGCTCCGCCCCTGTGGCGTACCCGGTCCTCGGCGGCGCCCATCTCCTGCACGGCGCACTGGAGTTGGCGATCGGCACGGCGGGCGCGGACGCGCTCAGGCCGGGCGGCGGAGCGACCGGAGGGCCGGTCCTCGACGCCCGCACCGGCGCCGTGGTGGCGGTCGTCTGCGCCGCCCTGCGCGCCCGCACCCCGGACGGCACCGCGCCCGGGGAGACCCCGGCGGGCCATCGGGCGCCCGGACTCGCCGTTCCCCTGCGGCGCGGCGCGGGGCCGCTCGCCGAACTGCTGGCCCGTAACGCGGCCACCGTGCCCGCGTACGGCGCCGATCTGAACCTCGCGGGCGCGCTGGAGCTCACCGCGACCTCGGTGGGCTCGGACGGGCCCCGCCCGCCGGTTCCGTCCGGGACCGTGGGCGCGCAGCCCGGAATCGTCGAACGGGCCGACGTCGGCAGGGAGTTCGCGGCCTTCGAGAGCGGCACCGCCGTCGTCCTCGGGCTCGTCGGCCCGCCCGGCAGCGGCCGTACGACGGAACTGGCCGCCCTCGCCGCCCGCCGCCTCCGGGGTCCCGAACCGGCTCCCACCCTCTGGCTGCGCGGCGCAGATCTGCGCGCCGACGACATCTCGGTGGCCGACGCGGCGACGCGTGCCCTGGAGCGCGCCGGACGGATCGTGGCCGCGTCGCGGCGGAGCCCCGGAGCGACCGGGACGGCGGCCGCGCGGCGGGCCCCGGCCGACACGAGCGTGCTGCCTCCCGAGGGATACGGCGGCGAACTCGGCGACATCGCGCCGGACCGCCTGGCCGAGCCCGCACACGCCGGTGGCCGCCCGCTGTTGTTCCTCCTCGACGGCCCCGAGGAGATGCCCCCCGAACTCGCCCACCGCCTCCCCGCCTGGACCGAGGCGACGGCGGACTGGCTGACCCGGACCGGCACCCGACTCGTGGTCGCCTGCCGCGCGGAGTACTGGGAACGGGCCGGGGCGGAATTTCCCGCGGTCCTGCTGCACCGCCCGGCACCGGACCCGGACGGCCGCCGGACGCCGGACCCGGACGGACCCGCGTCGCCGGACGTCGGCGGGACTCTGCCCGCGTGTGTGCCGCTCGGTGATCTGACCGAGGAGGAGGGGCGGCTGGCGCGGGCGCGTGCCGGGATTCCGGACGGTGTCCTCGTGCCGGCCGACGCCCGTCGTCCGCTGGTGCTGCGCCTGCTCTCCGAGGTGCGGGCCGCGCCCGTGGACCTGCCGGCCCGGCAGCTCGACCGCGACGACGTGTTCGCCGCTCACCTCGACCTGATGTGCCTGCGCGTCGCCGTCCGGCTCGCCGCGGCGAACGGACTGCGCGGCGCCGCCGTGCGCCGGCTCGCGGCCCGTGTCTCCGGCCAGGTGCACGAAGCCGCTCGGTGCTGTCTGGGCCCCGGACAGGGCCAGCTGGACCGGGCCTCCTTCGAGAGCGTCTTTCCCTGGGGCCCCGCCCGGGGACCTCTCGCGGGCATCACCGGCTGGGCGTCCGCCGTCCTCACCGAAGGACTCCTCGTCCCCGCCGGCGACGGCTACCGCTTCGCCGACGAGGAGCTCGCCGACTGGATCCAGGGCACCCACCTCGACCTGGACGCCGCGCTGGACAGCCTGGTCCACCGCAGGCGCGGCAGCGGAACCGGCGCGGATACCGGCAGCGGCATGGTTACCGGCAGCGGAACCGGCACGGATACCGGCATCGACGCCGGCCGTACGGAGACCACGGTGTCCGGCCGCCGGCCCGTTCGGCGTACCCGGTCCGCCTCTCCCGACGCCGGGGCCCGTGACTCCAGGACCGCCGCCGACGGAACGAGCACCCTTCCCGTCCCCGGCCACAGGATCGGCCCCGTCGTCGAGACCCTGCTCCTGCTGGCCCGTCAACAGGCCACCGCCGAACTGACGCTCCACCTCGAGGACCTCGTCCACGCGGTCGACGACCTGCTGCCCGAAGCGCCGGACCGGCTCACCGCCCGCCACGGCGACCCCCTCTGGTGGGCGACCCGGCTCTGCACGACCGTCCTGCTCCGCGTGCCCGACGCGACCCCGTACCTGGGCGCGCTCCGGCTCCTCGCCGAGCGGATCGTGGTGTGGCGGCGGCAGGACAGAGCCGTACCGGCCGCGTTCGGTCCGGCCTTCTGGGTGGCGCTGCCCGTCCCGGACACGGAACGCTTCGACCTGCTCAGGCGCCTGGTGGCCGCCGACCCCCGCCGGGCCCCGGCCACCGAGCTCCCGCACCCGGGCGAGGCCCCCGCCGCCCCGCGCCATCTCGACACCGTCTCCCGCCTCCTCGCCGCCGACCCCGTCGCCGTGCACCGCCACCTCACCCGCTGGTTCGACGACGAGCGGCCCCTGCCCGCGACACCGGACGCGACCGTGGCGACGGCCGCGCAGGCACTGCTGTACGCGCACCGGCGGCGCGCCCCGGACGATCTGACCGAGGCCCTCATGGCCGGCGCCCATCCACGGGGCGACGAACTGCTGGCCGTGCTGGCGGAGGAGGAGCCGTCGGCCGTGTGCCGGGCGGTCGACCGGTGGGCGGGCGACGAACGGCCCAAGCGGCGCGCGGCGGCCCTCACCCTCGGGCTGCGCGCGGCACCGTTCGCGGCCACCCCGGCCGACCGCGAGCTGCTGCGCCACGCCGCTCTCACCCTGCTCGCCCGTCCCGCCGACCGCACTCTGCACGGCGGGGCGCTCGGCATCCTCGTACAGGATCCGCTCGCGCGTGCCCGTTGCCTGCCGCAGGCTCTGGAACGCTTCGCGGCCGGTGACCCACGGCTGCCGCCGAGCGCGCCGGCCGCCGCGCTCGCCACCGACCCGGAACCCGTGCTCGCCGCGTTCCGCGAACGGCTGCGGCGGCTCGGCCCCGACACGGGCGAGCTGCTGCGCGCCCTCGCCGACGTCACCACCCCCGAGCTGGCCCGCCCGGTCGCCGCCCTGGTGCGCGAGACCGTGGAGCTGTGCCCCGCGGTCGCGGCCTACGTGGCCGCGGACGTGGACCGCCGCATCGACCACGGAAGTGCTCCCCAAGAGGCGCTGTTCCCCCTGGTCAGCGGACTGCTGGAGACGTGCGGCCCGCCGGTGCGGAGCGCGCTCGCCCAGGTCCTCGCGTCGCCGGGAGACCAGGCGTCGGCCCCGTTGCGGCGCGAACTGCTCGATCTGCTGCTGGCGCACGAGCGAGATCCGGCCGTTCTCGGCACCGTGCTGAGGACCGCCGCCGACGGCCTCGACCGCGGGGGTGAGGGACCCACGCGTGAGCTGGTGCACCGCGTCGGCCTCCTTCTCGTCCGCACCCCGGCCGGGGCCACCGCCTTCGAACGGGGCCTGGCCGACCTGGCCCGGTGCGTTCCGGGCTTCGCCGCCCTGGTGGCCCGCTGGGTGACCGGCGCTCCCGAGGAGTGGTACGGCGTGGTCGGCCCCGGGACCCGCCACCTGATCGAGAGCCTGGCCGGGGCAAGGGCGCCCGTCTGAACCACGCCCACGCAACGGACTCCGCACCGCACCGGGCCCACCGCCGCGCGCCGGGCCGAACCCCGCACCGGACCCGGCGGCCGCACCTCGTCGGACCCGGCACGGCACCCCGCGGCGCTGAGCGATCGGTCACAGCCTGATGCCGATGCAAGCCGAGAGCGCACGGCATGGCACCCTTAGAGCTGCGAATAAGGCAATCACGGACACGGGTTCGACAAGGAGCGGTCACAGTGCAGCGCTGGCGTGGCTTGGAGGACATCCCCGAGGACTGGGGGCGCAGCGTCGTCACCATCGGTTCCTACGACGGGGTGCACCGCGGACACCAGCTGATCATCCGGCATGCCGTGGACCGCGCACGTGCTCTGGGCGTCCCCTCCGTCGTGGTCACCTTCGACCCGCACCCCAGCGAGGTCGTCCGCCCCGGCAGCCACCCGCCCCTGCTCGCCCCGCATCACCGCCGCGCCGAACTGATGGCCGAACTGGGCGTCGACGCCCTGCTCATCGTGCCGTTCACCACCGAGTTCTCGAAGCTGTCGCCCGCCGACTTCGTGGTCAAGGTGCTGGTCGACAAGCTGCACGCCAGGGCGGTCGTCGAGGGCCCCAACTTCCGCTTCGGCCACAAGGCCGCGGGCAACGTCGGATTCCTGCGCGAGCAGGGGGAGACGTACGACTTCGAGGTCGAGGTCGTCGACCTCTTCGTGTCCGGTGAGGCGGGCGGCGGCGAGCCGTTCTCCTCGACCCTCACACGGCGCCTCGTCACCGAGGGCGATGTCGAGGGCGCGCGCGAGATCCTCGGCCGGCCGCACCGCGTCGAGGGCGTCGTCGTCCGCGGCGCCCAGCGCGGCCGCGAGCTCGGCTTCCCCACGGCGAACGTCGAGACCCTCCCGCACACCGCGATCCCCGCCGACGGCGTCTACGCCGGCTGGCTGCACGCACAGGGCGAGGCCATGCCCGCCGCGATCTCCGTGGGCACGAACCCGCAGTTCGACGGCACCGAGCGCACGGTGGAGGCGTACGCCATCGACCGTGTCGGCCTCGACCTCTACGGTCTGCACGTCGCCGTCGACTTCCTCGCGTTCGTCCGCGGCCAGGCCAGGTTCGACTCCATCGAGGCGCTGCTGGTGGCCATCACCGACGACGTGAAGCGCTCGCGGGAACTGATCGAGGCGTACGACGGGGAGTAGCCCCTCCTCCCGCCTTCCTTCCGTTCCTGCCCGGTCCTTCCCCGGACCCTCTCCCGTACGTACGCGAAGACCCGCACCGTCCATGGACGGTGCGGGTCTTCGCCGTGTCCGGCCCCTCGGAGGAGCCGGCCGGACCCTACTGCTGCGGGGGTGCCGGAGGCGGCGGGTTCTGCCCCGGGTTCGGCGGGTAGGCCTGTCCGGGCTGGAACTGCTGCCCCGGCTGCGGCGGTTGCGGGTATCCCTGCCCCGGCGCCTGCGGATACGGCTGACCGGGCTGCTGCGGGTAGGGCTGTCCCGGCTGGGCGTACGGCTGCTGGGGTTGCTGGGGTTGCTGCGGAGCCTGCCCCGGCGCGGGCTGACCCGGAACCTGCTGCCCGGGAACGTACTGTCCGGGAGCCTGCTGCCCGGGGACGTACTGACCCGGCATCGGCGGCGCGGCCACCGGCGGCGGGTTGCCGTCGTTCGTCCACAGCCCGTGCGACTGCTGGTGCCGCGCGATGTCCTCGGCGACCATCGCGGAGAGGTTGAAGTACGCCTCCCGCACCTTGGGGCGCATCATGTCGAGGTCGACCTCGGCGCCCGCGGACAGGTGCTCGTCGAACGGCACGACCACGACACCGCGGCAGCGCGTCTCGAAGTGGCTGACGATGTCGTCGACCTTGACCATCTTGCCGGTCTCGCGCACTCCCGAGATGACGGTGATCGACCGCGCGACGAGGTCCGCGTACCCGTGTGCCGACAGCCAGTCCAGTGTCGTACTGGCACTGCTCGCCCCGTCCACCGACGGTGTCGAGATGATGATGAGCTGGTCGGCGAGGTCGAGCACCCCGCGCATGGCGCTGTACAGCAGACCCGTTCCGGAGTCGGTCAGGATGATCGGGTACTGCTTGCCCAGGACGTCGATCGCGCGCCGGTAGTCCTCGTCGTTGAAGGCCGTGGACACGGCGGGGTCGACGTCGTTGGCGATGATCTCCAGCCCGGAGGGCGCCTGGGAGGTGAACCGCCGGATGTCCATGTACGAGTTGATGTACGGGATCGCCTGCACGAGGTCACGAATGGTGGCGCCGGTCTCGCGACGCACCCGGCGGCCGAGCGTACCCGCGTCGGGGTTGGCGTCGATCGCGAGGATCTTGTCCTGTCGCTCGGTGGCGAGCGTGGAGCCGAGCGCGGTGGTCGTGGTCGTCTTGCCGACACCGCCCTTGAGACTGATGACGGCGATCCGGTAGCAGGAGAGCACCGGGGTCCGGATCAGCTCCAACTTCCGCTGCCGCTCGGCCTCTTCCTTCTTCCCGCCCAGCTTGAAACGCGACGACGCGGCGGCCGGACGACCGCTCTTGGCCTTCTGCCTCTTGTTGTTGAGCAGCCGGTCGGAGGACAGCTCCACCGCCGCGGTGTAACCGAGCGGGGCCGCACCGGGGTTGGTCGGCTGCCGCTGATCGTGCCGCACGGGCTGCGGCCAGGCGGTACCGGTCCGCGGGTCGACCGGGGCGGTCGGCGCGGCGGGCTGCTGCTGCACGGGCGGCGGGCCCGGCTGGTACGGAGCCTGCGGCTGTGCCGGCGACGGGTACGGCGGGGCGGCCGATGCCGGGGCCTGCGGCTGCGCGAGGCCGTAGCCCGGCTGCGGCGCGGGTGAGCCGTCCGCCGACTGCGGGAATCCGTAGCCCTGCTGAGGAGCTGGAGCCGGAGCGTGCGGCGGCACGGCACCCGACAGGGGCGGGGCGACCGGGGCCGGTTGGCCAGGTGCCTGCTGCTCCGGGGCCGGGGCGGGCTGAGGGAATCCGTAGCCGGGGGCCTGCTGCTCCGGGGCGTTCTGCTGCGGGAACCCGTAGCCGGGGGCTTGCGGGGCGGCGGGGTGGGCCGGCTGCTGGTCCTGGGGCGCGGTGTTCGGCTGGGGGAAGCCGTAGCCCGGTGCGGGGGCGGGCCGGCCGGGGGCCTGCTGCTCGGGGGCCGTGGCCGCGGCGGGCTGCGGGAATCCGTAGCCCGGTGCCTGGGCAGGCGGGGCCGCCGGAGCGGGCGGGCCGGGCTGCGGGAAGCCGTAGCTGCCCTGCGGGGCGGAGACGGGGTCCGGGGCGCCGGACTGGGGGAAGCCGTAGCTCCCCTGCTGAGGCGCTCCCGGGGCCCCGGGAGCGGGAGCGGGTGCTGCCGAGGGCGAGGGATGGGCGGCCTGCGGGGGAGCAGGCACGGCGTTCTCGAATTCCGCCGACGGTACCGGCGCGGGCGCCTGAGGCGAACCCGCAGGACCGGGAGCGCCGGGCGAGGACCACGCCGACGGCACGGGCTGCGGTGCCGGGGGCTGGAAGGGCTGGCCGGGGGCGGGCGCGGGCGCCGACGCGGGCGGCTGGAAGGGCTGGCCGGGCGCGGGTGACTGTGCGGCCGGGGGCTGGAAGGGCTGGCCGGGGGCGGGCGCCGGTACCGAGGCGGGCGGCTGGAAGGGCTGGCCCGGGGCCGGTGCCACGGGCGCCTGGTACGGCACCTGGCCCTGGGCGGCCGGCGCGGGCTCGGTGGAGGCGGGCCAGTGCGGAGCGGGTGCGGGGGCCGCGGGCTGGTAGGCGGGCGGCAACGGCGGCAGCCCACCCTGCGGCAGCGGCGGCGGAGCCCAGACGGGAGGGGTGTCCTGCATCCTCTCGGGCTCCTCCGGCCGGACCACGGGCACCGCGTCCTGGGGCTCGCTGTCCTGGGACGAGGCGTCCTGGAGCTCGAAGTCGCCGCCCCCGGGGGCGGCGGCGTCCGTACCGGCCTCGTCGTCCGACGATCCCGGCGGCACGGCGTCGGCGGCCCCGCCCGGGGCTTCGGCGTCGGCGGCCCCGCCCGGGGCTTCGGCGTCGGTCCCGGCCGAGGCGGCGCCCGCTTCGGCGACGGACTCGGCGCCGGGGGAAGCGGCGACGGCGTCGGCCGCGGCCGCCCGGTCCGCCACCGGTGCGTCGGCGACGCTCGCGCGCTGGGACTGGGAGGCCGCCTCCAGCGACTGATAGGCGAGCACGGGATCGATGACAGGCGCGGGCGCGGGCGTGGGCTCGGGAGCGGCGACGGGCGGGGCGGGCACCGGCTGTCCGGACCGGCCCACGTGGTGATCAGGCCGGACCACGGTCAAGGCCGCGCCCGGGGCCTCGGTTTCGTCCTCGCCCCGCACCGTGCCGTCGTCACCCCGGTCGTCACCGTCACCTTCGGCGGTGCCGGCCTCGGCCTGAGCGTCCGCGGCCGGAGCGTCCTCGGCCCCGGCATCCTCGGAAGCCGTCCGTTCCGCGATCTCACGCTTCAGTGCGACAGCGGAGAACCGCATGGTCGCCCCGCTGTCGAGGTCCCCGCTCCCGGCATCCTGTGCGTCGGGAGCGGCATCGGAGGCGACGGGCGGAGCGGCAGGCGTCCACGGAGCCGGGAATCCGCCCGCGGGGAGGTGCGGCAGAGCGCTCGGGCCACCGGCATCGGCGACCGGTGCCGCCACGGGCGCGTGGGGCTGCACGACGTCAGGCCTGACGACGTCGGGCTGTGCGAAGTGGGGTGCGACGTCGGGCTGTCCGGCATGAGGCTGTACGACGGCCGGCAGGAGGGCCTCGGGGCCGTCGACGGGCGCCGGGCCGGTCACCGTCACCGGAGCGGCAGACGGTCCGTCCGAGGCCGTCGCGTCACCCGCAGGTGCCGAATCCTCCGGCTCCCGCGACTCCCGCGGCTCCTCGGACTCCCTCACGTCCCCGGACTCCTTCGGGCCGTCGGATTCCTGCGAGTCCTGCGGACCTTCCGCGTCGCCCGCGTCGCCCGTGCCCCCGGAATCCCCGGAACCGCCCGAGGCGTTCTGCGTGTACCAGGCGGGCGGCGCGTAGTCGATGGTGAACTCGCCCGTCGTCTCGACGGCGGACTCGGCGTCGGACTGGTCATCGCCGGGCGTCGCCCAGCCCCCGCGGATCCCGTCCCGATCGCTGTTCACAATTCCTCCTGGTGTGGTCGAGCACCCTCAAGCCGTGCCGGGTCGACCGTCTGCTTGTCGTCCGCTGACGTTCACGGACGACCGAGGCCGCCCGAAGTGCGTACGAGACCGCCCGAATTGACCGGCCCCCCGGATAACGCGAGCCCCCCGTCCACGGGTTCAGGCGTCGCGCCCTGTCCCAGCCTAATCACCATGACTGTTCGCGGGGCAGGCCCGTCCACCGCACCGCTGCGACCCGTTACGGCACACCCTGCCCAGAAGTGGCGTACGTACGCTCACTATTGACCCCGAAAGCGGACAAACAACGGCACCCGGACGGCCACTTGCCGCCCGGTCGCTCACTCGGTGTTCACGCGCCTCCCGCGGACGCGCCGCCGGGCGGACAGACGAAAGGGCCGCCGCGGCATGTCTCCGCACCGGCCCCTGAGTTCCCGACGGCCCGCTACTCCGTGGCCGGACCACCCGCGTGCGGAGCCGGCTCCAGGTCGAACTCGCCGTCCCGCGCACCCAGCACGAAGGCCCGCCACTCCGCCTCCGTGTACCGGAGGACCGTCCCCGGGTCGAGCGACGACCGCATGGCCACCGCGCCCCCGGGCAGATACGCGATCTCGACCCGCTCCTCGTGCTCCTCGGTGCCCGGCGCGCTCTCCCACGCGACCCCCGAGATGTCGAGCGCGTAGAGCTCGTCCTTCTCCCGCTCCTTGCGCGCCTTGGCGTCGTTCTCCGGCTCCTCGGCCATGTTCGCCGGCCCCTTCCCCACGTACGGATGACCTCTGCCGTCACCCTAGTGGCCCGGTCCGCGCCGTCCGGGAAGGTTCGTGGACCCGGACAGACGTATCCGCCCAGGCTGGTACCCTGTGTAACGGCCGTTTGTGTACGCACCCCCGGAGCGCTGCTCTGGAGGCCGCGCCCAGCGGATCCCCGCCTTCCGAGTCACGGAAGCTCCCCTGAGAATTCGACCAGGGGCACTCGGTGGCAGACACGAGACTACAAGGAGTAAGCGTGCCGCTCGACGCCGCTACGAAGAAGCAGCTCATCAGCGAGTTCGGTCAGAAGGAGGGCGACACCGGCTCCCCCGAGGTCCAGGTCGCCATGCTTTCGCGCCGGATCTCGGACCTGACCGAGCACCTCAAGACCCACAAGCACGACCACCACTCCCGCCGTGGTCTTCTGATCCTGGTCGGCCAGCGTCGCCGCCTGCTTCAGTACCTGGCCAAGAAGGACATCCAGCGCTTCCGTGCGCTGGTCGACCGCCTGGGCATCCGCCGTGGTGCGGCCGGCGGCGCCAAGTAAGACGCCGTGAAGGGAGCGGTTCCCACTTCTTGGGAGCCGCTCCTTTTGCTGTATGTGCTGCCTCAGGTGCTCTCTACGTGCGGAGTGTCACCGACGCTTTGTAGTGTGGTAGCACAACGCAATACGCAGGAAACAGCACGGACGAACACAGCGTGACGACGCCGTACCCGCCGGGTAGGGCATCTCACGACAACGAACGAGGGGAAGCGCGCCTCAACGCCGCCGGTCCTCGGTAGTGGCCCCCGGGCGACAGAGCCCCGGGTGCTTCGATCGAAGACCGGCCCGCACGAGAAGGAGCGCTTCTCCGCCACCGTCCCCCTGCCACACGGGCAGGACGGGACGAAGACGAGGAGAAAACGCTAGTGGAGAACGAGACCCACTACGCCGAGGCCGTTATCGACAACGGTTCCTTCGGCACCCGCACCATCCGCTTCGAGACGGGCAGGCTGGCCAGGCAGGCCGCCGGCTCCGCCGTCGCGTACCTGGACGACGACACCATGGTGCTGTCGGCCACCACCGCTTCGAAGAAGCCCAAGGACCAGCTCGACTTCTTCCCCCTGACGGTGGACGTCGAGGAGCGGATGTACGCCGCGGGCAAGATCCCCGGCAGCTTCTTCCGCCGTGAGGGCCGTCCCTCCGAGGACGCCATCCTCACCTGCCGTCTGATCGACCGCCCGCTGCGCCCGTCCTTCAAGAAGGGCCTTCGCAACGAGATCCAGGTCGTCGCCACGATCATGGCGCTCAACCCCGACCACCTGTACGACGTCGTGGCGATCAACGCCGCCTCCGCGTCCACGCAGCTGGCCGGTCTGCCCTTCTCCGGCCCGGTCGGCGGCGTCCGCGTCGCGCTGATCAACGGCCAGTGGGTCGCGTTCCCGACGCACACCGAGCTCGAGGACGCCGTTTTCGACATGGTCGTCGCCGGTCGCGTCCTGGAGGACGGCGACGTCGCGATCATGATGGTCGAGGCCGAGGCCACCGAGAAGACGATCACGCTCGTCCAGGGTGGCGCCGAGGCGCCGACCGAGGAGGTCGTGGCCGCCGGTCTCGACGCCGCGAAGCCCTTCATCAAGGTCCTGTGCAAGGCGCAGTCGGACCTCGCCGCGAAGGCCGCCAAGCCGACCGGCGAGTTCCCGATCTTCCTGGACTACCAGGACGACGTCTTCGAGGCCCTCACCGCCGCGGTCAAGAGCGAGCTCGCCCAGGCGCTCACCATCGCCGGCAAGCAGGACCGCGAGGCCGAGCTGGACCGCGTCAAGGAGATCGCCGCCGAGAAGCTGCTCCCGCAGTTCGAGGGTCGCGAGAAGGAGATCTCCGCCGCGTACCGCGCGCTGACGAAGAAGCTCGTCCGCGAGCGCGTCATCAAGGACAAGGTCCGCATCGACGGCCGCGGCGTCACGGACATCCGTACGCTGGCCGCCGAGGTCGAGGCCATCCCGCGCGTGCACGGCTCGGCGCTGTTCGAGCGTGGCGAGACCCAGATCCTGGGCGTCACCACCCTCAACATGCTCCGCATGGAGCAGCAGCTGGACACCCTTTCCCCGGTGACCCGCAAGCGCTACATGCACAACTACAACTTCCCGCCGTACTCCGTCGGTGAGACGGGCCGCGTCGGCTCCCCGAAGCGCCGCGAGATCGGCCACGGCGCGCTCGCCGAGCGCGCGATCGTGCCGGTCCTGCCGACCCGCGAGGAGTTCCCCTACGCGATCCGTCAGGTGTCCGAGGCCCTCGGCTCCAACGGCTCGACGTCCATGGGCTCGGTCTGCGCCTCGACCATGTCGCTGCTCAACGCCGGTGTGCCGCTGAAGGCCGCCGTCGCGGGTATCGCCATGGGCCTGATCTCCCAGGAGATCGACGGCCAGACGCACTACGTCGCCCTCACCGACATCCTCGGTGCGGAGGACGCCTTCGGTGACATGGACTTCAAGGTCGCCGGCACCAAGGAGTTCGTGACCGCCCTCCAGCTCGACACCAAGCTGGACGGCATCCCCGCCTCCGTCCTGGCCGCGGCCCTCAAGCAGGCCCGCGACGCCCGCCTCCACATCCTCGACGTGATGATGGAAGCGATCGACACGCCGGACGAGATGTCCCCGAACGCCCCGCGGATCATCACCGTCAAGATCCCGGTGGACAAGATCGGTGAGGTCATCGGCCCCAAGGGCAAGATGATCAACCAGATCCAGGAGGACACCGGCGCCGACATCACGATCGAGGACGACGGCACCATCTACATCGGTGCCCAGCAGGGCTCGCAGGCCGAGGCCGCGCGCGCCACGATCAACGCGATCGCCAACCCGACCATGCCGGAGGTCGGCGAGCGCTACCTGGGCACCGTCGTGAAGACGACGACCTTCGGTGCGTTCGTGTCGCTGCTCCCGGGCAAGGACGGTCTGCTGCACATCTCGCAGATCCGCAAGCTCGCCGGCGGCAAGCGCGTGGAGAACGTCGAGGACGTCCTGGCCGTGGGCTCCAAGGTCCAGGTCGAGATCGCCGAGATCGACTCCCGCGGCAAGCTCTCCCTGATCCCCGTGGTCGAGGGCGAGAGCGACGATGAGAAGAAGGACGACACCGACCAGTGACGTCGAGTAGCTCCACGACGACGGCCCGCACCTCTTCGGAGGCGCGGGCCGTCGCCCGTACCCAAACCCTGATCAAGGGCGCGAACGGCATCGGCACGGTCCGCAAGACCACCCTGCCCGGCGGGCTGCGCATCGTCACCGAGACGCTCCCCTCCGTGCGCTCGGCCACGTTCGGCATCTGGGCGCACGTGGGCTCCCGCGACGAGACGCCGACCCTGAACGGCGCGACGCACTATCTGGAGCACCTGCTCTTCAAGGGCACCAGCCGCAGGTCCGCCCTGGACATCTCCTCGGCGATCGACGCGGTCGGCGGCGAGATGAACGCGTTCACGGCCAAGGAGTACACGTGCTACTACGCACGCGTGCTCGACACCGACCTGCCATTGGCCATCGACGTCGTCTGCGACATGCTGACCGGCTCGCTCATCCTCGAGGACGACGTCAACGTCGAACGCGGCGCCATCCTCGAAGAGATCGCGATGACCGAGGACGACCCGGGCGACTGCGTGCACGACCTGTTCGCGCACACCATGCTCGGCGACACCCCCCTCGGCCGCCCGGTCCTCGGTACGGTCGACACGGTCAACGCCCTCACCGCGGACCGGATCCGCCGCTTCTACAAGAAGCACTACGACCCGACGCACCTCGTCGTCGCCTGTGCGGGCAACGTCGACCACAACAAGGTCGTACGCCAGGTCCGCGCCGCCTTCGAGAAGGCCGGCGCCTTCAAGAACGCCGAGGCGGCCCCCATCGCCCCGCGCGACGGCAACCGCAGCATCCGTACCGCGGGCCGCGTCGAACTGCTCGGCCGCAAGACCGAGCAGGCCCACGTCGTTCTCGGCATGCCGGGTCTGGCCCGCACCGACGACCGCCGCTGGGCCCTCGGCGTCCTGAACACCGCCCTGGGCGGAGGCATGTCCTCGCGCCTCTTCCAGGAGGTCCGCGAGAAGCGCGGCCTGGCCTACAGCGTGTACTCGTACACCTCGGGCTTCGCCGACTGCGGCCTCTTCGGCGTCTACGCGGGCTGCCGCCCGAGCCAGGTCCACGACGTCCTCAAGCTCTGCCGCGACGAGCTCGACCAGGTCGCCGAGCACGGACTCTCGGACGACGAGATCGGTCGCGCCATCGGCCAGCTCCAGGGCTCCACCGTCCTCGGTCTGGAGGACACCGGCGCGCTGATGAACCGGATCGGCAAGAGTGAGCTGTGCTGGGGCGAGCAGATGTCGGTCGACGACATGCTCGCCCGGATAGCGGCGGTCACCCCGGACGAGGTCCGCTCCATCGCCCGGGACGTCCTCGGGCAGCGCCCCTCGCTGGCGGTCATCGGCCCGGTCAAGGACAAGCAGGCGTCCCGACTGCACGACGCGGTCGCGTAGATCCCGTCTCGAATCCCGTCTCGGTAAGGAACGAAGCAATGAGCAAGCTGCGCGTGGCGGTCCTCGGTGCCAAGGGCCGGATCGGAGCCGAGGCGGTACGAGCCGTCGAGGCCGCCGAGGACATGGAGCTGGTGGCCGCACTGGGCCGCGGCGACAAGCTGGAGACGCTGGTCGAGGCCGGCACCCAGGTCGTGGTCGAGCTGACCACCCCGGCCTCGGTGATGGGCAACCTCGACTTCTGCGTCCGGCACGGCATTCACGCCGTGGTCGGCACGACCGGCTGGACCGACGAGCGTCTCGCGCAGCTCGGCACCTCGCTCGCCGCGTCCCCGGAGACGGGTGTGCTCATCGCGCCCAACTTCTCCATCGGGGCCGTCCTGACGATGAAGTTCGCCGAGGTCGCCGCGCCCTACTTCGAGTCCGTCGAGGTCGTCGAGCTGCACCACCCGAACAAGGTGGACGCCCCCAGCGGCACCGCCACGCGCACCGCTCAGCTCATCGCGGCGGCCCGGGAGCGCGCGGGCAGCGCCCCGCAGCCCGACGCCACGGTGACCGCCCTGGACGGCGCCCGCGGCGCCGACGTCGACGGCGTCCCGGTGCACGCGATCCGGCTGCGCGGCCTCCTGGCCCACCAGGAGGTCCTGCTCGGCGGCGAGGGCGAGACCCTGACCATCCGCCACGACTCCCTCCACCACAGCAGCTTCATGCCGGGCATCCTGCTCGGCGCCCGCCACGTGGTGACCACCCCGGGTCTCACCTTCGGCCTGGAACACTTCCTCGACCTCGGCTGAGCCGGGGACGTACGACAGTTAGCCGGCAGACATGCGCGCGAAGATCACCTATGCCATCACGGCCGCCGTCCTGGTCGTCTATTTCGTCCTGGTCGGCAGCCGGGGCGTGCTGCTCATCCAGAACGGCACCCTGATCACCGTCACCTTCGGGGTCGCGGTGCTCATCCTGCCGGTCATCGGCATCTGGTTCCTCTGGCAGAACACCCAGTTCGTCCGGAAGGCCAACCGGCTCTCCGCCGTGCTCGACGCCGAGGGCGGACTGCCCGTCGACGAGCTGCGGCGCACCGAGGGCGGACGTATCGACCGCGACTCGGCCGACGAGGTCTTCGCCCGCCGCAAGGCCGAGACCGAGGACTCCCCGGACGACTGGCGGAGCTGGTTCCGCCTCGCCGTCGCCTACCACGACGCCCGGGACACCCCGCGCGCCCGCAAGGCCATGCAACGGGCCATCGCCCTCCACGAGGGCAGGACCCTGGAAGCCTGACCAGGCCGTACGGCGAAGGGGCCGGTCCGCACACCGTGCGGACCGGCCCCTTCGCCGTGATGTCTCAGGCCCGGCGGTACTCGTCGGCCCACACCTCTATGACGTCCGCCGCCCGGTCGAAGGCCTCGGTGCGCGCCAGGAAGTCGGCGTTGTGCGTGGTCATCAGCGGCGGTACGTCCCCGGGCTCGCGGCCCGCGCTCACCAGCGTCAGGGCCTGGCCCTGGACCGTACGGGGCAGCCCCAGCCAGCGCACCGGCTGCTGCACCGTGCGCACCGCCACGACCTGCTCCCACGGAGTCGTCCGCGTGACGAAGAAGCCCACCCGGCGTAGCCCTCGGGCGCTGACCCACACCCCCATGCGCAGCAGCCGCAGAGCGCACAGGATGACGGCCGTCGCGCCGGCCATGCAGGCGGCGGCGCCGGGCAGCGTCCCGGCGACGGCGATGATGACGGCCGCGACAAGCACGTACGAGGCGAGCAGCAGGACGAGCGCGGCCGCGCCCACCCGCCAGGGGCCGGGCCGGTAGGGGCGCCGCCAGCGGTCGCGGTCGTCGAAGGGCAGCGCGACATCCTCCGCCGCCTCGTCAAAGGCGCGGTCCGCCGTCAGGAAGGGCAGGGGCACGACTGATCCTCACTCGCTCCACGATGGGCTGTGCCCGGTGAGGTTATCGAGCCGGTTACCGGCTCACCACCCTCGGGGGTCCGGAAGAGTCAGCGGCCGTCCGACGCCACGGAGTGCTGCGTCTGCGCAGGTGACGGATCCTGGGACAGGGCGGGCATGCCGAGGATCAGGGCGCCGGCGATCCCGGCGGCCAGGGTGAGGCCGAAGAGGCATCGGCCGGCTATCTGTCCGGCGGAGGACCGCTCACGGGGCGGGGGAGCGACATTGCTGCGGAACGGGTCGGCTTCGGCGGTGAAGGCGAACGGGACGGGCTCGCGCCGACGGAACATGGGCGGTGCTTCTCCTCTGGGGACTTCTCCGGGCCCAGTGACGCGATCCGGGTGATCCGGGTGACCTGGGCGATCCGGTGGCAAGTGGTGCGATCGGCTCGAACGGCTCGAACGCATCGCTCCCACTCATACAGACGGCCGAACGTTACAAGAGGTGCCCGGAATCACCGAATTCGCAGAAGTTCGCCGATGAATGTCGCGGCGGGCACCGAACGCCCGGTTGCGGAAGCCGGGTGGACGCCGGGCCGTAGAGTGGTCGCCGCCCGAGCCAGTGATGGGAAGGACCCCGCGCACCGTGACCGACACCCCAGCCGACGACCTCAAGCCCTTCTTCCGCAGCGATGTCACCGTCGAGCTGATCAAGCACACGGCCTCCGACGCCGACGTGCTGTTCGCCGCCCGTGTCTCCACCGCGGGAGAGCAGTCGCTGGCAGAGCTGCAGAAGGACCCGGAGCGCTCCAAGGGCCTGATCAACTACCTGATGCGGGACCGGCACGGCAGCCCCTTCGAGCACAACTCGATGACTTTCTTCGTCAGCGCCCCGATCTTCGTCTTCCGTGAGTTCATGCGGCACCGCGTGGGCTGGTCGTACAACGAGGAATCGGGCCGCTACAGGGAGCTGGAGCCGGTCTTCTACGTTCCCGGTGAGGACCGCAAGCTGGTCCAGCAGGGGCGCCCCGGCAAGTACGAGTTCGTCCAGGGCACCCCCGAACAGCACAGGACCGTCACCACGGCCATGGAGGAGTCGTACCGGCAGTCCTACGCCGCGTACCAGGAGATGCTGAAGGCCGGTGTCGCCCGCGAGGTCGCCCGCGCCACTCTTCCGGTCGGACTCTTCTCCTCGATGTACGCCACGTGCAACGCCCGCTCCCTGATGCACTTCCTCGGACTGCGCACCCAGCACGAGCTCGCCAGGGTGCCGTCGTTCCCGCAGCGGGAGATCGAGATGGTCGCCGAGAAGATGGAGGCGGAGTGGGCCGGGCTCATGCCGCTCACGCACGCGGCGTACAACGCCAACGGGCGCGTGGCGCCCTGACACGCCACTGAGCACCGGTCCGGCACAGATGTACGGATCATCCGAGCGAAGTGTCCGTATTGCGGCATTTCGCGAAGTTCATCTAGCCTGATCAAACGGACCCGGTACTGCTTGAACCCCCGAGCAGGCAGTGCCGGGTTCCACCTTTGTCATGCTTTGTCGTGGCCCCCGAGGGCAGACCACGCGGTGAGCAGCGAGTAGCGTATTACCCATGGCTCCGACCTCCACTCCGCAGACCCCCTTCGGGCGGGTCCTCACCGCCATGGTCACGCCCTTCACGGCGGACGGCGGACTCGACCTCGACGGCGCTCAGCGGCTCGCGACCCACCTGGTGGACGCAGGCAACGACGGCCTGATCATCAACGGCACCACCGGTGAGTCCCCGACCACCAGCAACGCGGAGAAATCGGAGCTGGTACGCGCCGTGCTGGAGGCGGTCGGCGACCGCGCCCACATCGTCGCCGGTGTCGGCACGAACGACACCCGCCACAGCATCGAGCTCGCCCGCGACGCCGAGAAGGCCGGCGCGCACGGCCTGCTCACCGTGACGCCGTACTACAACAAGCCCCCGCAGGAGGGGTTGTACCGGCACTTCTCGGCCATCGCCGACGCGACCGAACTGCCGGTCATGCTCTACGACATCCCCGGCCGCAGCGGCGTCCCGATCAACACCGAAACCCTGGTGCGGCTCGCCGAGCACCCGCGTATCGTCGCGAACAAGGACGCCAAGGGGGACCTGGGCCGCGCCAGCTGGGCCATCGCCCGCTCCGGCCTCGCCTGGTACTCCGGCGACGACATGCTGAACCTGCCGTTGCTCTCCGTCGGCGCGGTGGGCTTCGTCTCCGTCGTCGGTCACGTCGTCACCCCGGAACTGCGCGCGATGCTCGACGCGTACATCTCGGGGGACGTCCAGAAGGCCACCGAGATCCACCAGAAGCTGCTCCCCGTCTTCACCGGCATGTTCCGCACTCAGGGCGTGATGACGACCAAGGCCGCACTCGCCCTCCAGGGCCTGCCCGCCGGTCCGCTCCGCGCCCCGATGGTCGAACTGTCGCCCGAGGAGACCACCCAGCTCAAGATCGATCTTGGCGCCGGCGGGGTAGAGCTCTGACCACAGACTTCACAACTGAATACGCCCGACCGCAGGCCACGGGCCTGCACCCCACATAACAGCTACTGCACGAACGTCACGCGCGCCACGTGCCTTGCCAGGTACGTGGCGCGCGTGGTGAGGAGAGTCTTTTGAGTCATCCGCATCCTGAACTCGGCAAACCGCCGGTCCTCCCGAAGGGCGGCCTGCGGGTCACCCCGCTCGGCGGCCTCGGTGAAATCGGCCGGAACATGACGGTCTTCGAATACGGAGGCCGTCTCCTGATCGTCGACTGCGGAGTGCTCTTCCCCGAGGAGGAGCAGCCCGGAATCGACCTGATCCTGCCGGACTTCACGTCCATCAGGGACCGCCTCGACGACATCGAGGGCATCGTGCTCACGCACGGCCACGAGGACCACATCGGCGGCGTCCCGTTCCTCCTGCGCGAGAAGCCGGACATCCCGCTGATCGGCTCCAAGCTGACCCTCGCGCTCATCGAGGCGAAGCTCCAGGAGCACCGCATCCGGCCCTACACGCTCGAAGTGGCCGAGGGCCACCGGGAGCGCATCGGCCCCTTCGACTGCGAGTTCGTCGCGGTCAACCACTCCATCCCGGACGCCCTCGCGGTCGCCATCCGCACTCCCGCGGGCATGGTGGTCCACACAGGCGACTTCAAGATGGACCAGCTCCCGCTGGACGGCCGTCTCACGGACCTGCATGCGTTCGCCCGGCTGAGCGAGGAAGGCATCGACCTCCTCCTCTCGGACTCCACGAACGCCGAGGTCCCGGGCTTCGTCCCGCCCGAGCGCGACATCCAGAACGTGCTGCGCCAGGTCTTCGCCGGCGCCAGCAAGCGGATCATCGTGGCGAGCTTCGCCAGCCATGTGCACCGCATCCAGCAGATCCTCGACACCGCCCACGAGTACGGCCGCAGGGTCGCCTTCGTCGGCCGCTCGATGGTCCGCAACATGGGCATCGCGCGCGACCTCGGCTACCTGAAGGTCCCGCCGGGTCTGGTGGTCGACGTCAAGACGCTCGACGACCTTCCGGACCACGAGGTCGTCCTCGTCTGTACGGGGTCCCAGGGCGAGCCGATGGCCGCGCTCTCCCGGATGGCGAACCGCGACCACCAGATCCGGATCGTCCAGGGCGACACGGTGATCCTGGCGTCGTCGCTGATCCCGGGCAACGAGAACGCGGTCTACCGCGTCATCAACGGTCTGACCCGCTGGGGCGCGAAGGTCATCCACAAGGGCAACGCCAAGGTGCACGTCTCCGGACACGCCTCCGCGGGCGAGCTGCTGTACTTCTACAACATCTGCAAGCCGCGCAACCTGATGCCGGTCCACGGCGAATGGCGTCACCTTCGGGCCAACGCCGAGCTGGGCGCCCTGACCGGTGTCCCGCACGACCGGATCGTGATCGCCGAGGACGGCGTCGTCGTCGACCTGGTCGAGGGCAAGGCGAAGATCTCCGGCAAGGTCCAGGCCGGGTACGTCTACGTCGACGGTCTCTCGGTCGGTGACGTCGGTGAGCCCGCGCTCAAGGACCGCAAGATCCTCGGGGACGAGGGCATCATCTCGGTCTTCGTGGTGATGGACGCCAGCACCGGCAAGCTCACGGCCGGCCCGCACGTGCAGGCACGCGGCTCCGGCATCGACGACGCGGTCTTCGCCGACGTCATCCCGAAGATCACGGAGGTCCTGGAGCGGTCGGCCCAGGACGGTGTGGTGGAGCCCCATCAGCTCCAGCAGCTCATCCGCCGCACGCTGGGCAAGTGGGTGTCCGACACCTACCGCCGACGCCCGATGATCCTCCCGGTCGTCGTCGAGGTCTGACCTCCGGCAACGCCCCAACCTGGAGCGGAGCACCTCGATTTGCATCGTGGCGCTCCGCTCCAGTACGTTTACGTCTCCACCCGAACGGGAACCCCGAAGCTTCATGCTCCGGAGGCACTCCCCGAACGGGGTGGAAATTCCGACTCAGAGAATCTGATAAAGTCGGAGCCGCTGGAAAGGGAAACGCGAAAGCGGAAACCTGGAAAGCGCCGAGGAAATCGGATACGGAAACGGTCTGATAGAGTCGGAAACGCAAGACCGAAGGGAAGCGCCCGGAGGAAAGCCCGAGAGGGTGAGTACAAAGGAAGCGTCCGTTCCTTGAGAACTCAACAGCGTGCCAAAAATCAACGCCAGATTTGTTGATACCCCGTCTCCGGCCGTTCGGTCGGGACGAGGTTCCTTTGAAAAAGTCCTGCCGGGCATTGTTCCGGCAGGCGCATCAGCGAGGACGCTGTGAACGCCGGTCCTATTCCGACCGGTTGTTCCGCTCTCGTGGTGTAGCCCCGACGTAGTCGGGAAAACATTCACGGAGAGTTTGATCCTGGCTCAGGACGAACGCTGGCGGCGTGCTTAACACATGCAAGTCGAACGATGAAGCCCTTCGGGGTGGATTAGTGGCGAACGGGTGAGTAACACGTGGGCAATCTGCCCTTCACTCTGGGACAAGCCCTGGAAACGGGGTCTAATACCGGATAACACTCCTGCCTGCATGGGTGGGGGTTAAAAGCTCCGGCGGTGAAGGATGAGCCCGCGGCCTATCAGCTTGTTGGTGAGGTAGTGGCTCACCAAGGCGACGACGGGTAGCCGGCCTGAGAGGGCGACCGGCCACACTGGGACTGAGACACGGCCCAGACTCCTACGGGAGGCAGCAGTGGGGAATATTGCACAATGGGCGAAAGCCTGATGCAGCGACGCCGCGTGAGGGATGACGGCCTTCGGGTTGTAAACCTCTTTCAGCAGGGAAGAAGCGAAAGTGACGGTACCTGCAGAAGAAGCGCCGGCTAACTACGTGCCAGCAGCCGCGGTAATACGTAGGGCGCAAGCGTTGTCCGGAATTATTGGGCGTAAAGAGCTCGTAGGCGGCTTGTCACGTCGGGTGTGAAAGCCCGGGGCTTAACCCCGGGTCTGCATTCGATACGGGCTAGCTAGAGTGTGGTAGGGGAGATCGGAATTCCTGGTGTAGCGGTGAAATGCGCAGATATCAGGAGGAACACCGGTGGCGAAGGCGGATCTCTGGGCCATTACTGACGCTGAGGAGCGAAAGCGTGGGGAGCGAACAGGATTAGATACCCTGGTAGTCCACGCCGTAAACGGTGGGAACTAGGTGTTGGCGACATTCCACGTCGTCGGTGCCGCAGCTAACGCATTAAGTTCCCCGCCTGGGGAGTACGGCCGCAAGGCTAAAACTCAAAGGAATTGACGGGGGCCCGCACAAGCAGCGGAGCATGTGGCTTAATTCGACGCAACGCGAAGAACCTTACCAAGGCTTGACATACACCGGAAAGCATTAGAGATAGTGCCCCCCTTGTGGTCGGTGTACAGGTGGTGCATGGCTGTCGTCAGCTCGTGTCGTGAGATGTTGGGTTAAGTCCCGCAACGAGCGCAACCCTTGTTCTGTGTTGCCAGCATGCCCTTCGGGGTGATGGGGACTCACAGGAGACTGCCGGGGTCAACTCGGAGGAAGGTGGGGACGACGTCAAGTCATCATGCCCCTTATGTCTTGGGCTGCACACGTGCTACAATGGCAGGTACAAAGAGCTGCGAAGCCGTGAGGCGGAGCGAATCTCAAAAAGCCTGTCTCAGTTCGGATTGGGGTCTGCAACTCGACCCCATGAAGTCGGAGTTGCTAGTAATCGCAGATCAGCATTGCTGCGGTGAATACGTTCCCGGGCCTTGTACACACCGCCCGTCACGTCACGAAAGTCGGTAACACCCGAAGCCGGTGGCCCAACCCCTTGTGGGAGGGAGCTGTCGAAGGTGGGACTGGCGATTGGGACGAAGTCGTAACAAGGTAGCCGTACCGGAAGGTGCGGCTGGATCACCTCCTTTCTAAGGAGCATCTAGGCCGCCGGGCTTGCCCGGTGGTCCAGGGCCATTACGTCGGCAGATGTCCGACGGTGGTTGCTCATGGGTGGAACGTTGATTATTCGGCACTCTCAGTCATCTCGGGCTGCAAGTACTGCTCTTCGGAGCGTGGAAAGCTGATCATGAGTGGCGAGGGTGCCGGGCACGCTGTTGGGTGTCTGAAGGTACGGCCGAAAAGGCTGCCTTCAGTGCCGGCCCCAGTGCACTCCGGTGGAAACCGGGGGTGATGGGTGGTTGGTCGTTGTTTGAGAACTGCACAGTGGACGCGAGCATCTGTGGCCAAGTTTTTAAGGGCGCACGGTGGATGCCTTGGCACCAGGAACCGATGAAGGACGTGGGAGGCCACGATAGTCCCCGGGGAGCCGTCAACCAGGCTTTGATCCGGGGGTTTCCGAATGGGGAAACCCGGCAGTCGTCATGGGCTGTCACCCATACCTGAACACATAGGGTATGTGGAGGGAACGCGGGGAAGTGAAACATCTCAGTACCCGCAGGAAGAGAAAACAACCGTGATTCCGGGAGTAGTGGCGAGCGAAACCGGATGAGGCCAAACCTCAAGCGTGTGAGACCCGGCAGGGGTTGCGCTTGGGGGGTTGTGGGATCTCTCTTTCACAGTCTGCCGGCTGTGAGACGAGTCAGAAACCGTTGATGTAGGCGAAGGACATGCGAAAGGTCCGGCGTAGAGGGTAAGACCCCCGTAGTCGAAACATCAACGGCTCGTTTGAGAGACACCCAAGTAGCACGGGGCCCGAGAAATCCCGTGTGAATCTGGCGGGACCACCCGCTAAGCCTAAATATTCCCTGGTGACCGATAGCGGATAGTACCGTGAGGGAATGGTGAAAAGTACCGCGGGAGCGGAGTGAAATAGTACCTGAAACCGTGTGCCTACAAGCCGTGGGAGCGTCGCGCATTGAGTTTACTCAGTGCGTCGTGACTGCGTGCCTTTTGAAGAATGAGCCTGCGAGTTTGCGGTGCGTTGCGAGGTTAACCCGTGTGGGGAAGCCGTAGCGAAAGCGAGTCCGAACAGGGCGATTCAGTAGCGCGCTCAAGACCCGAAGCGGAGTGATCTAGCCATGGGCAGGTTGAAGCGGCTGTAAGAGGTCGTGGAGGACCGAACCCACCAGGGTTGAAAACCTGGGGGATGACCTGTGGTTAGGGGTGAAAGGCCAATCAAACTCCGTGATAGCTGGTTCTCCCCGAAATGCATTTAGGTGCAGCGTCGTGTGTTTCTTGCCGGAGGTAGAGCACTGGATAGGCGATGGGCCCTACCGGGTTACTGACCTTAGCCAAACTCCGAATGCCGGTAAGTGAGAGCGCGGCAGTGAGACTGTGGGGGATAAGCTCCATGGTCGAGAGGGAAACAGCCCAGAGCATCGACTAAGGCCCCTAAGCGTACGCTAAGTGGGAAAGGATGTGGAGTCGCACAGACAACCAGGAGGTTGGCTTAGAAGCAGCCACCCTTGAAAGAGTGCGTAATAGCTCACTGGTCTAGTGATTCCGCGCCGACAATGTAGCGGGGCTCAAGCGTACCGCCGAAGTCGTGTCATTGCAGCGTATAGCCCCAACGGGTGTTGTGATGGGTAGGGGAGCGTCGTGTGCCGGGTGAAGCCGCGCCGGAAGGCAGTGGTGGACGGTTCACGAGTGAGAATGCAGGCATGAGTAGCGATACACACGTGAGAAACGTGTGCGCCGATTGACTAAGGGTTCCTGGGTCAAGCTGATCTGCCCAGGGTAAGTCGGGACCTAAGGCGAGGCCGACAGGCGTAGTCGATGGATAACCGGTTGATATTCCGGTACCCGCTGTGAAGCGTCAAACATCGAACCAGGCGATGCTAAGTCCGTGAAGCCGCCCCGGAGCCTTCGGGCAAAGGGGAGTGGTGGAGCCGACGGACCAGACCTGTAGTAGGTGAGTGATGGGGTGACGCAGGAAGGTAGTCCATCCCGGGCGGTGGTTGTCCCGGGGTAAGGGTGTAGGCCGTGTGATAGGCAAATCCGTCACACATCAAGGCTGAGACCTGATGCCGAGCCGATTGTGGTGAAGTGGATGATCCTATGCTGTCGAGAAAAGCCTCTAGCGAGTTTCATGGCGGCCCGTACCCTAAACCGACTCAGGTGGTCAGGTAGAGAATACCGAGGCGTTCGGGTGAACTATGGTTAAGGAACTCGGCAAAATGCCCCCGTAACTTCGGGAGAAGGGGGCCATCACTGGTGATCCGATTTACTCGGTGAGCTGGGGGTGGCCGCAGAGACCAGCGAGAAGCGACTGTTTACTAAAAACACAGGTCCGTGCGAAGCCGTAAGGCGATGTATACGGACTGACGCCTGCCCGGTGCTGGAACGTTAAGGGGACCGGTTAGTCACTCTTCGGGGTGGCGAAGCTGAGAACTTAAGCGCCAGTAAACGGCGGTGGTAACTATAACCATCCTAAGGTAGCGAAATTCCTTGTCGGGTAAGTTCCGACCTGCACGAATGGCGTAACGACTTCTCGACTGTCTCAACCATAGGCCCGGTGAAATTGCACTACGAGTAAAGATGCTCGTTTCGCGCAGCAGGACGGAAAGACCCCGGGACCTTTACTACAGTTTGATATTGGTGTTCGGTTCGGCTTGTGTAGGATAGCTGGGAGACTGTGAAGCTTGGACGCCAGTTCAGGTGGAGTCGTCGTTGAAATACCAGTCTGGTCGTGCTGGATGTCTAACCTGGGTCCGTGATCCGGATCAGGGACAGTGTCTGATGGGTAGTTTAACTGGGGCGGTTGCCTCCTAAAGAGTAACGGAGGCGCCCAAAGGTTCCCTCAGCCTGGTTGGCAATCAGGTGTTGAGTGTAAGTGCACAAGGGAGCTTGACTGTGAGACCGACGGGTCGAGCAGGGACGAAAGTCGGGACTAGTGATCCGGCGGTGGCTTGTGGAAGCGCCGTCGCTCAACGGATAAAAGGTACCCCGGGGATAACAGGCTGATCTTCCCCAAGAGTCCATATCGACGGGATGGTTTGGCACCTCGATGTCGGCTCGTCGCATCCTGGGGCTGGAGTCGGTCCCAAGGGTTGGGCTGTTCGCCCATTAAAGCGGTACGCGAGCTGGGTTTAGAACGTCGTGAGACAGTTCGGTCCCTATCCGCTGTGCGCGTAGGAATATTGAGAAGGGCTGTCCCTAGTACGAGAGGACCGGGACGGACGAACCTCTGGTGTGCCAGTTGTCCTGCCAAGGGCATGGCTGGTTGGCTACGTTCGGGAGGGATAACCGCTGAAAGCATCTAAGCGGGAAGCCTGCTTCGAGATGAGTATTCCCACCCCCTCGAGGGGTTAAGGCTCCCAGTAGACGACTGGGTTGATAGGCCAGATCTGGAAGCCCGGCAACGGGTGGAGGTGACTGGTACTAATAGGCCGAGGGCTTGTCCTCAGTTGCTCGCGTCCACTGTGTTGGTTCTGAAACCACGAACAACCCCACGTTTGTCACAGAGCGTGGTCCGGTTGACAGTTTCATAGTGTTTCGGTGGTCATAGCGTGAGGGAAACGCCCGGTTACATTCCGAACCCGGAAGCTAAGCCTCACAGCGCCGATGGTACTGCAGGGGGGACCCTGTGGGAGAGTAGGACGCCGCCGAACAAATTTTAGAGAGCTGGTCCCCGAACTTCGGTTCGGGGACCAGCTCTTTTTTGTTTTGCGTCACTTTAAGTTCACGTTGCGCGACCAATATCCCCATCATGAGTACTGCTGCAATGCTCACAGCCGCGGGCGTCGGAGCCGGTGACGAGGTCGTCGTTCCGGCCTTCGGGAACGTCGAGGTCGCCGACGCCGTCACCGAGGCCGGCGCCATCGTCGTCTTCGCCGACATAGACCCCGTGACGTA
This sequence comes from Streptomyces sp. NBC_00659, assembly GCF_036226925.1. Lineage (NCBI taxonomy): Bacteria > Bacillati > Actinomycetota > Actinomycetes > Kitasatosporales > Streptomycetaceae > Streptomyces > Streptomyces sp. NBC_00659. The sequence goes on from NZ_CP109031.1 coordinate 6,863,686, forward strand.
CTGCCTCGACCCCGAGGCGGTGGAGGCGGTCATAACTCCCCGGACGGCTGCGTTCGTTGTCGTGCACCGCTTCGGGCGGACCGCCGACATGGTGCGATTGCGGGAGCTGGGGCAGCGGCATGAGGTGCTGGTCCTGGAACAGGGCGAGTCCGAGGCGCCGTACGACGAGATCGCGCAGCGCAGGGAGCGGGCCGCCTACCTCGACGGCCGGCTCAGGGGCGTACGCACACCCGTCAGCGGCGACGGACACACCTACCAGCAGTACGTCGTACGGGTGCCCGGCAACGGGCGTCCGGACCGCGACGCCTTCGCACGGGCCGTACGGGCCAGGGGAGTCGAGTGCCGGGTTCCGGTGAAGACGCCGGTGCACCGGCTGCCCGGCTTCCGTCGGGACGTACACCTTCCCGAGACCGAGCGGGCCGCCGACGAGACCCTCTCGCTGCCGGTGGACGGGACGTTGACGAAGCGGGAGATGCAGCGGATCGTCTCCGCGTGCAACGCGCTCGGCGGACTGCTGCAACCGGCCTTCTGATCAGGTCCGGACGGGTTGGGAGCACGGTCCAATTCAGGGTATGATCTCTCTTGTTGCCGCGAGGGAAACCTCTGAAGCGACAGGCCCCCCTAGCTCAGTCGGCAGAGCGTCTCCATGGTAAGGAGAAGGTCAACGGTTCGATTCCGTTGGGGGGCTCAGACTGAAAAGGCCTCCGCCCTTGTGGGCGGGGGCCTTTCGCATGTCCCGGGACTCGGGTCCCCGGAACATGCGAAAGGCCCCCGGGACCGGAGTTCCGGGAGCGTCGGTCGCCGGGTCTCAGTCCGTGTGGAGCCCAGGGACGCGCATCGCCAGAATCGCCATGTCGTCGGATGGGGCGTCGGAGGCGAAGCGTTCGACCGCGCGCATGATGCGCGCGGCGACAGCGCCGGCCGTCAGCCCCGTGCACGTGGTGAGGACATCCGCGAGACCGTCGTCGCCGAGCATGCGAGTGCCCTCGCGCCGCTCCGTGACCCCGTCCGTCACGCACAGCAGGACATCGCCCGGATCGAGCGTGACCGTCTGCTCGTACAGCTCCAGGTCCTCCATGACACCGAGGAGCGGCTGCGGTTCGGCGGCCGGCTCGACCGTTCCGTCCTGGCGCAGACGCAACGGGAGCGGATGGCCGGCGCAGACGACCTTCAGGATGGCGCTGCCGTCCTCCTGGGGCCACAACTCGCCGTAGAGAAGCGTCAGGAAGCGGCTGCGGGCGCCCTCGTCGAGGATCGCCGAGTTCAGCCGCTCCAGGACCGCGGGGCCGCCGTAGCCCTCGCGGGCCAGCAGGCGCAGTGCGTGCCGGGCCAGGCCCGTGACCGCCGCCGCCTCCGGGCCCGTACCACAGACGTCGCCGATGGCGAAGCCGTACGCGCCGTCACGGATCGGGAAGAGGTCGTAGAAGTCGCCGCCGACCTCGTTGCCCTCGCCGGCCGCACGGTAGATGACCTCGACCTCGACGCCCTCGATCTGGGGGAGTTCCGGGGGCAGCAGGCTGCGCTGGAGGGACTGGCTGATCGCCGTGCGCTCCGAGTAGAGGCGGGCGTTGTCCAGTGCGAGAGCCGCTCGCCGGGAGAGGTCCTCGGCCAACTCCAGGATCTCCTGGCGGAAATGCTCGTCCGACGGTTTGCCGAGGGTCAGCATGCCGATGACGCGGTTGCGGGCGACCAGGGGAAGGACGACGGTCTCCCCGCCGACAGCGGCGGCCGTCGCCAGGGTCGGGCCGATGCTGGAGCTCATCGACGTCTGCCCGCCGAGGCCCAGGCTGCGCATCGAGGTCCGCAGGGCCGCGTCGTGAGCGGCCGCGGCGGGAGCCGACCAGACACGGGCGCCCGGGGTGGGCACCGGGTCCGGTGGGGCGATCTTCGAGAGCAACGCCTTGAGGCCGTCGATGAGTTCCTCGTCCTCGTGCAGGACGTACGAGAGGTAGGGATCGGAAGCCTGGTCGGCGATCGTGTACACGGCGCACCAGGTGGCGAGGGTCGGGACCGTCATCTGGGCCATGAGGGCGAGCGTCTGGTCGCGGTCCAGCGTGCCGGCGAGCAGGTCGGAGGCTTCGACGAGGAACGACAGCGAGCCGCGGCGCAGGCGTTCCAGCTCGCCGAGGCGGGCCGATTCCACCGCGAGGGCGATGCGGTCGGCGGCGAACTGGAGCCGCAGGGCCTCCTCGTTGGAGTAGCGGCCGGGTGATTCGGCCGCGACGCCGAGGGAGCCGGTCAGGCGGCCCTCGACCTTCAGTGGGACCGTGACGACCGAGCGCATGCCGGTGCCGCCGAGGAGCGGTACGGCGCCGGGGACGAGCGTCAGGTCCTCGTGGACGGTGGGCATCCGGGCCGAGCCGTAGCGGCCGGGGCCCGCCTCGACGGGGACGCGGGCGAAGCGCTGGCGTGCGGAGGGCAGTCCCGTGGAGGCGCGTACCTCCAACTCCGTCTCGTCGTCGGTCGCGAGGAGCAGGAACGCGGAGTCGCCGTCCAGCATGTCGCGGGCCCGTTCCACCGTGCGCTGGAGAAGACCGTCGAGGTCGTCCGGGGCCGGCGAGCCGATGAAGACCTCGAACGGATCCGTGGCCTGACCCTCCGCGTGGGTGCCCGCGTCGGAGGCGGGACCGCGCAACGGGGTCTGCAGGACGGCACGTTCGTGGTCGCGTACGAGGAGGCAGACGGTGGAGGGCTCGCCGCTCGTGTCACGGACCCGCAGGTGCGAGGCGTACACCGGAGTGACGCGGCCGTCCGCGCAGCGGACGCCGTAACTGCCTTCCCAGCGCGAGAGTTGGAGGGCTTCGACGATGCCGGTGCCGGTGCCGGGGGTGTGCGGCCAGGCCGCGAGGTCGGTGAGCGGTTTGCCGGTGACCTGGTCGGCCGCGTACCCGAAGAGCTCCTCGGCGTCCTCGTTCCAGGCGTTGATGGCGCCGGTGCGGTCGATCTGGACGACCGCCACGCGCACGCGGCCGTCGGCCAGCGGGAGGAGGTCGGCGGGGAGCGGGGGGCCGGCGGTTCGGGTGCCGATCGCGCGCTCGGGGAGGTCGAGCTGGAACCAGACCTGCTTGTGGGTGGGCGTGTAGTCGACGCCCCAGCGGCGGGCGAGGGCCGCGCAGAGCTGGAGGCCGCGGCCGCCCTCGCGGTCGGGGCTGCCCATGTTGACGGCCGTGGCCTGGAGTGGGATCTCGCGTTCCGGGTAGCGGTCCGCCACCTCGATGCGCACGCCGTCGTCGCTGCGCAGACACAGGACGTCGGCGGAGGTGCCCGCGTGCACAACGGCATTGGTGACCAGCTCGCTGGTCAGAACGACGGCGTCGTCGACGATGTCGGCGAAGCCCCAGCCCTGGAGGGTGTCCCGGACGAACGAGCGGGCGGTCGCGACGGACCGTCCCACGGGTTCGAAGCTGGCGGCCGCGCGCGCGGTGATCACAGAACTCCTCGTCCGGTCGTCGGCATGCGGGGTTCCGTGGCCGGCCCGCTCCTGCGTGGGCAGAGCGTGGTTCCCTGTCGGCCGGGGATCCTGGGGTGTCCCTCCAGGATGCAGTCCGGTGGTCATGGTGCGGTGCCCCTCCGATGCCTGCCCGCTCGTACTCGTGCCACCGCCCAGGCCGGACGGGACCGGCACGGCTGGACAGCCGCTTGCAAGGTTACTTACCTTCGCGGGCCCTGCGGATGCCGGTCACGGGTGTTTCCGTCCTGAAGAGTGCGCTGTTTCCGTTCGGACAGGTGCGTGTGATTGCCTGCGGCCGGGGCCGGAGGACTGTCCCGTGGGTGTGCGGACGATGTGCGAAGCTGCCGAACTGTTATGGCCTGGTTCGGCCGGGGTGAAACACTGGGCAGGCTCCAGGAACAGGTCCGGGCAGGTCGCGTACCGCCCGCGGACCACGAACAGAAGTACCCGACAGAAGTACCCGAGTACGCCGAGCAGTATTGGTCGACCCTTGCGGGAGGGACACAGTGGAGTCTGGCGCAGCGACGCGGGGCGGTAGGACGCGCGCGAAAGGCGGACAGTCCCTGAACAGCGGGCGCACACCGCGCACCGGCACCACCGAGGTGGACACGGCGGCCCTGAACCGGTTGCTGGCAGCCCTGGTGGCGATGAGGGACGGCAACTTCCGTAAGCGGCTCACTGTTTCCGGTGACGGCGTGATGTCCGAGATCTCGGCGGTCTTCAACGAGGTCGCCGACCGGAATCTGCACCTGACGGGCGAGCTGTCGCGGGTACGGCGTGTGGTGGGCCGTGAGGGCAAGCTCACGGAGCGGCTGGAGGCAGGCGCCGGCGAGGGTGCCTGGGCGGCCGCGATCGACGCGTCGAACGCGCTGGTGGACGATCTCGTACGGCCTGTCTCCGAGGTCGGCCGGGTGCTGTCCGCCGTCGCGGAGGGCGATCTGTCGCCGCGTATGGACCTGCGAGCGCAGGCGGCGGACGGGAACGGGCATCCGCTGCGCGGTGAGTTCCTGAAGGTCGGCCGGACCGTCAACAACCTGGTGGACCAGCTCTCGACGTTCACCGACGAGGTCACCCGGGTGGCCAGTGAGGTGGGTACCGAGGGCAAGCTCGGGGGACAGGCCCGGGTCCGCGGTATGTCCGGTTCGTGGAAGGACCTCACGGACTCGGTCAACACGATGGCGCACCGGCTCACCGCGCAGGTGCGTGACATCGCTCTCGTGACGACGGCGGTCGCCAAGGGTGACCTGTCGCGGAAGGTCACGGTTCACGTGGCCGGCGAGATGCTGGAGCTGAAGAACACCGTCAACACGATGGTGGACCAGCTGTCCTCCTTCTCCTCCGAGGTGACCCGCGTCGCGCGCGAGGTGGGTACGGAGGGTGAGCTGGGCGGCCAGGCGCAGGTGCCCGGTGTGGCCGGTGTGTGGAAGGACCTCACCGATTCGGTGAACCTCATGGCCGGCAACCTGACGGCCCAGGTGCGCGGGATCGCCCAGGTGACCACGGCGGTCGCGAGCGGTGACCTGTCGCAGAAGGTGACCGTCTCCGCACGGGGCGAGGTCGCGCAGCTCGCCGAGACGATCAACCAGATGACCGAGACGCTGCGGACGTTCGCCGACGAGGTCACGCGAGTGGCCAACGAGGTCGGTGGCGAGGGACGGCTCGGCGGTCAGGCGAACGTGCCGGGGGCGGCGGGAACGTGGAAGGACCTCACGGACTCGGTCAACACGGTCTTCCGCAACCTCACGACCCAGGTGCGTGACATCGCCGCCGTGACCACCGCCGTGGCCAACGGCGATCTGTCGCAGAAGGTGAGTGTCCAGGTCGCCGGCGAGATGCTGGAGCTGAAGAACACCGTCAACACGATGGTCGACCAGCTGTCGTCGTTCGGTGTCGAGGTCACGCGCGTGGCCCGCGAGGTCGGCGTCGAGGGTGAACTGGGCGGCCAGGCACAGGTTCCGGGAGTGGCCGGCACCTGGAAGGACCTCACGGACTCCGTCAACACGGCGTTCCAGAACCTGACCGGCCAGGTGCGCAACATCGCGCAGGTGACCACGGCGGTGGCGAACGGTGACCTGTCGCAGAAGGTGACCGTCGAGGTCGCCGGGGAGATGCTGGAGCTGAAGGTCACCGTGAACACCATGGTGGACCAGCTGTCGAGCTTCGCCGACCAGGTGACCCGGATGGCCCGTGACGTGGGTACGGAGGGCCGGCTCGGTGGCCAGGCCCGGGTGGACGGCGTGTCCGGCACCTGGAAGGAGCTCACCGACTCCGTCAACTTCATGGCGGGGAACCTGACTTCGCAGGTACGGCAGATCGCGCAGGTGACCACGGCGGTGGCCCGGGGCGACCTGTCGCAGAAGATCGACGTGGACGCGCGCGGCGAGATCCTGGAGCTGAAGAACACCATCAACACGATGGTCGACCAGCTCTCCGCGTTCGCCGACCAGGTGACGCGGGTGGCCCGTGACGTGGGTACGGAGGGCCGGCTCGGCGGTCAGGCGCAGGTGCCCGGCGTGGCCGGTGTGTGGCGCGACCTGACCGACTCGGTGAACGGCATGGCCGGCAACCTCACCGCGCAGGTGCGCAACATCGCGCAGGTCGCGACCGCGGTGGCGCGGGGTGACCTGTCGCAGAAGATCGACGTGGACGCGCGCGGCGAGATCCTGGAGCTGAAGAACACCCTCAACACGATGGTGGACCAGCTCTCGAACTTCGCCGAGCAGGTGACGCGGGTGGCCCGCGAGGTGGGCACGGAGGGCATCCTCGGCGGGCAGGCCGAGGTGCAGGGTGTCTCGGGCACCTGGAAGGACCTCACCCAGTCCGTGAACTTCATGGCCAACAACCTGACCATCCAGGTGCGCAACATCGCCGAGGTCACGACCGCGGTCGCCATGGGAGACCTGTCCAAGAAGATCACCGTCGACGCCAAGGGCGAGATCCTCGAACTGGTCACCACCGTCAACACGATGGTCGACCAGCTGTCGTCGTTCGCCGAGCAGGTGACCCGGGTGGCCCGCGAGGTTGGCACCGAGGGCCAGTTGGGCGGTCAGGCGCGGGTGCCCGGGGTCACGGGCATCTGGAAGGACCTGAGCGACAACGTCAACCTGATGGCCTACAACCTGACCATGCAGGTGCGGAACATCTCGCAGGTGGCGGCGGCCGTCGCCAACGGCGACCTGACCCGGACGGTGACGATCGAGGCGCGCGGTGAGGTCGCGCAGCTCGCCGACACCTTCAACACCATGGTGAAGACGCTGAGTTCGTTCGCCGAGCAGGTCACCAAGGTGGCCCGCGAAGTGGGTACGGACGGCATCCTCGGCGGTCAGGCGCACGTACCGGGAGTCGCCGGTACGTGGAAGGACCTCACCGAGTCGGTGAACGGGATGGCGTCCAACCTGACCGGCCAGGTGCGCAACATCGCGATGGTCACCACGGCCATCGCCAAGGGCGATCTGACCAAGAAGATCGACATCGACGCGCGCGGCGAGATCCTGGAGCTCAAGACCACCATCAACACGATGGTCGACCAGCTGTCGTCCTTCGCGGAGGAGGTCACCCGAGTCGCCCGGGAGGTGGGTACCGAGGGGCAGTTGGGCGGTCAGGCGCGCGTCCGTGACGTCGACGGCACCTGGCGCGACCTCACCGAGTCGGTGAACGAGATGGCCGGGAACCTGACCCGGCAGGTGCGTGCCATCGCGCGCGTGGCGACCGCGGTGACCCGCGGTGACCTGAACCTGAAGATCGACGTGGACGCCTCCGGCGAGATCCAGGAACTCCAGGACTACATCAACAAGATGATCGCCAACCTGCGCGACACCACCATCGCCAACAAGGAGCAGGACTGGCTCAAGGGCAACCTCGCCCGTATCTCCGCCCTGATGCAGGGCCGCCGCGATCTCGACGACGTGGCCTCGCTGATCATGAGCGAGCTGACGCCGGTCGTCTCGGCCCAGCACGGCGCGTTCTTCCTGTCGATGCCGCTGGTCGACGGCAAGGACGCGGGCACGGAGGACGAGGAGGCGTACGAGCTGCGCATGCTCGGGTCGTACGGCTACTCGATGGGCTCCATGCCGACGTCGTTCCGGCCCGGTGAGGCGCTGATCGGGACGGCCGCGCAGGAGAAGCGCACGATCCTGGTGGAGAACGCGCCGAGCGGCTATCTGAAGATCTCCTCCGGGCTCGGCGAGGCGCCTCCGGCACAGGTCATCGTGCTTCCGGTGCTCTTCGAGGGGACCGTGCTCGGTGTCATCGAGCTGGCGTCGTTCACGCCGTTCACGCAGATCCAGAAGGACTTCCTGAACCAGATCGCGGAGATGATCGCGACGAGCGTCAACACGATCTCGGTCAACACCAAGACGGAGGTGCTGCTGCGGCAGTCGCAGGAGCTCACCGAGCAGCTGCGGGAGCGGTCGGCGGAGTTGGAGAACCGGCAGAAGGCGCTCCAGGACTCGAACGCGGAACTGGAGGACAAGGCCGAGCTGCTGGCCCAGCAGAACCGCGACATCGAGGTCAAGAACACCGAGATCGAGGAGGCGCGCCAGGTCCTGGAGGAGCGCGCCGAACAACTCGCGGTCTCGATGCGCTACAAGAGCGAGTTCCTGGCGAACATGTCGCACGAGCTGCGGACACCGCTCAACTCGCTGCTGATCCTGGCCAAGCTGCTCGCCGACAACGCGGACACCAACCTCACGCCGAAGCAGGTCGAGTTCGCCGAGACGATCCACGGCGCGGGCTCCGACCTGCTCCAGCTCATCAACGACATCCTCGACCTGTCGAAGGTCGAGGCGGGCAAGATGGACGTGTCGCCGACCCGTATCGCGCTCGTCCAGCTCGTCGACTACGTGGAGGCGACGTTCCGTCCGCTGACCGCGGAGAAGGGGCTCGACTTCTCCGTACGGGTCTCGCCGGAGCTGCCCGCCACCCTGCACACCGACGAACAGCGTCTTCTCCAGGTGCTGCGCAACCTGCTGTCCAACGCGGTGAAGTTCACCGATTCCGGAGCGGTCGAGCTGGTGATCCGGCCCGCCGGGGCGGACGTGCCGGTGGCCATCAGGGAACAACTGCTGGAGTCGGGGTCGCTGCGGGACGCGGACGCCGACCTCATCGCGTTCTCCGTGACCGACACCGGTATCGGGATCGCGGCGAGCAAGATGCGGGTGATCTTCGAGGCCTTCAAGCAGGCGGACGGCACGACGAGCCGCAAGTACGGCGGTACGGGGCTGGGGCTGTCCATCTCTCGGGAGATCGCGCGGCTGCTGGGCGGCGAGATCTACGCCCAGAGCGAGCCGGGCCGCGGCTCCACCTTCACGCTGTACCTGCCGCTGTACCCGAGCGAACTGCCGCCGCAGGGCTACGGGCAGCTCGCGCCGGCGCTGGAGGCCGGGGAACTGCTGGCCTCCGAGGGCGAACTGCACAGCATCGGGATGCCGGCCGAGGTGAAGTCGTATCAGGACGCCCAGAACGGGCCCGCCGCGCTGTTCAGGAGGCGCCGCAGGGCGCTGCCCACGGCCGAGCAGCGCGCGGACGTGTCGGGCCAGCCGGACGGTGCCGCGGGCGCCGCTCAGGAGCCGTGGGGGGCCGCGGGGCAGCAGGACGCGGGGCAGCAGCAGGGCCGGGGTATTCGCTTCGAGGGCGAGAAGGTGCTGATCGTCGACGACGACATCCGCAACGTCTTCGCGCTGACCAGCGTCCTTGAGCAGCACGGACTTTCGGTGCTGTACGCGGAGAACGGCCGTGAGGGCATCGAGGTCCTGGAGCAGCACGACGATGTGACGGTCGTTCTGATGGACATCATGATGCCCGAGATGGACGGCTATGCCACGACCACGGCGGTCCGGCGGATGCCGCAGTTCGCGGGGCTGCCGATCATCGCGCTGACGGCGAAGGCCATGAAGGGGGACCGGGAGAAGGCGATCGAGTCGGGCGCCTCCGACTACGTGACCAAGCCGGTCGATCCCGATCACCTGCTGTCGGTGATGGCGCAGTGGATGCGCCAGGGGTGACACACTCGGGGGAGCGACCCGGGTCGTCACGGTGTGACCGGTATCGGCACACCGTGCGGCACGGCCGTTCGGACGGCCCGGCGTCGGATGACTGACTGTGGCGGAAGCCGTGTAGAAGCACGGGATACGGGGAACCTTCTGGTCCCCTGCCGCGTTTTTGCTACGTGCACAGTGACATCACGGTGACAGGGTGTGGCGACGGGCGGGGTGCGGCTAGCATGACCGGCACAAGGACGGGCGGCGCAAGGGAGTCGTCCCCAGGGGCGGCGCCCGGCGCTTCCCCAAGTCCTGCGGACAGGGGAGGCCCCATGCCGGGGCGAGGAGGGCGGGCCATGGTGCAGAAGGCCAAGATCCTCCTGGTCGATGACCGGCCGGAGAATCTGTTGGCGCTGGAGGCGATCCTCTCCGCGCTCGATCAGACACTGGTACGGGCATCGTCCGGGGAGGAAGCGCTCAAAGCGCTGCTCACGGACGACTTCGCGGTCATTCTGCTGGACGTTCAGATGCCCGGCATGGACGGATTCGAGACCGCCGCGCACATCAAGCGGCGGGAGCGGACCCGGGACATCCCGATCATCTTCCTCACCGCCATCAACCACGGCCCCCACCACACCTTCCGGGGGTACGCGGCCGGCGCGGTGGACTACATCTCCAAGCCCTTCGACCCGTGGGTGCTGCGCGCGAAGGTCTCGGTGTTCGTCGAGCTCTACATGAAGAACTGCCAACTCCGTGAGCAGGCGGCCCTGTTGCGGCTCCAGCTCGAGGGCGGCGGCAAGGCGGCGCTCGGCGAGGCCAAGGAGCCCGCCGGACTCCTCGCCGAACTCTCCGCGCGCCTCGCGGCCGTCGAGGAGCAGGCCGAGGCGCTGTCCAAGCAGCTCGACGACGACTCCGCGGACGCGGCGGCGGTGGCGACCGCGGCTCATCTCGAACGCAAACTCACCGGGCTGCGCAGGGCGCTGGACGCGCTGGAGCCGGGCACGGGGAGCGGGGCACCCTCGGTGCCGTCGCAGGGCTGAAGCCCGTACGGGCATGCGCGGTCTGCCCCGCCGGACCTTGAGGAAGCTTCAGTTCCGTTTCTGGCGAGGGTGACACGATCGGGTGAAACTCGGCGTCCCCCCTGTTCGAGCGAAGTCGAGAACTTGGGGGAGGCACACGTGTCGCCGCCATCTCCACCGGTAACCTCACACACATGGCCTCACGTCAGTCCGCAGCCAAGAAGCCGCCCGCGAAGAAGGCGGCCGCTCCGACGAAGGCTCCGGCGAAGAAGGCCCCGGCGAAAAAAGCTCCCGTGAAGAAGGCGGCCGCCGGCAAGGCGCCCGCCAAGAGGGCCGCCGCGAAGAAGCCCGCCCCCCCGCCGGCGCCCAACCCGACCGCGGGTGTGTACAGACTCGTACGCGCCCTGTGGCTGGGCATCGCCCATGCCGTCGGAGCCGGCTTCCGCGGGATAGGGCGCGGCGCCAAGGGGCTCGACCCGGCGCACCGCAAGGACGGACTCGCGCTCCTGCTGATCGGTCTCGCGCTGATCGTCGCGGCGGGTACGTGGTCCAACCTGCGCGGTCCCGTCGGCGATCTCGTCGAGATGCTCGTCACCGGCGCCTTCGGCCGCCTCGACCTCCTCGTCCCGATACTTCTCGCCCTGATCGCGGCGCGGCTCATCCGGCACCCCGAGCAGCCCGACGCGAACGGCCGGATCGTGATCGGTCTGTCGGCGCTCACGATCGGCGTGCTCGGGCAGGTGCACATCGCGTGCGGTTCGCCGGCGCGCAGCGACGGGATGCAGGCGATAAGGGACGCCGGCGGGCTCATCGGCTGGGGGTCGGCCACCCCGCTGACGTACACGATGGGTGACGTCCTGGCCGTACCGCTCCTGGTGCTGCTCACGATCTTCGGGCTGCTGGTCGTCACGGCGACCCCGGTCAACGCGATTCCGCAGCGGCTGCGGCTGCTCGGACAGAAGCTCGGCATCGTCCAGGCCGACTTCGACGAGGACGCGTTCCGTGAGGACGAGGAGCGCTACGACGAGCAGTGGCGTGAGGGGATCGCTGGGCGCTCCGGCGGGCGCACGCGCGCCCCCGAGTCGTACGACCCCGACAGTGTCGAGCAGGAGGCGCTCACCAGGCGCCGGAGCCGCCCCCGGCGGCCCGGCGCGCAGCAGCCCGACATGAACCGGCCGATGGACGCCGTGGACGTCGCGGCGGCCGCCGCCGCGGCGCTGGACGGCGCCGTGCTGCACGGGATGCCACCCTCGCCGCTGGTCGCCGATCTGACGCAGGGCGTCAGCGTGGAACGCGACGGGTACGAGGAGACGGCACCGGTGCCTGCCGCCCGCGCCAAGGTCGTCCCGGGCGCCAAGCGGCCCAAGCAGGAGGCCCTGCCGGTCGAGTCCGTCGTGCCCGACCTCACCAAGGCCGCGCCCGACGCCCCGCGCGAGCTGCCCCCGCGCGCGGAACAGCTCCAGCTCTCCGGGGACATCACCTACGCGCTGCCCTCCCTGGACCTCCTGGAGCGCGGCGGCCCCGGCAAGACCCGCAGCGCCGCCAACGACACGGTCGTCGACTCCCTGCGTCAGGTCTTCGCCGAGTTCAAGGTGGACGCCGACGTCACGGGCTTCACCCGCGGACCGACGGTCACGCGGTACGAGGTCACGCTCGGCCCCGCCGTGAAGGTCGAGCGGATCACCGCGCTGACCAAGAACATCGCGTACGCGGTCGCCAGCCCCGACGTGCGGATCATCAGCCCGATTCCCGGCAAGTCCGCGGTCGGCATCGAGATTCCCAACACCGACCGCGAGATGGTCAACCTCGGTGACGTGCTGCGCCTCGCGGACGCGGCGGAGGACGACCATCCGATGCTGGTCGCGCTCGGCAAGGACGTCGAGGGCGGCTACGTGATGGCCAACCTGGCGAAGATGCCGCACGTCCTGGTCGCCGGAGCCACCGGTTCCGGCAAGTCGTCCTGCATCAACTGCCTGATCACCTCGGTCATGGTCCGGGCGACCCCCGAGGACGTGCGGATGGTCCTCGTGGACCCCAAGCGCGTCGAGCTGACCGCGTACGAGGGCATCCCGCACCTGATCACGCCGATCATCACCAACCCGAAGCGGGCCGCCGAGGCGCTGCAGTGGGTCGTGCGGGAGATGGACCTGCGCTACGACGACCTCGCGGCGTTCGGGTTCCGGCACATCGACGACTTCAACGAGGCCATCAGGAACGGCAAGGTCAAGCTGCCCGAGGGCAGTGAGCGGGAGCTGACCCCGTACCCGTACCTCCTGGTGATCGTCGACGAGCTCGCCGACCTGATGATGGTCGCGCCGCGCGACGTCGAGGACTCGATCGTGCGCATCACCCAGCTCGCGCGCGCGGCCGGCATCCATCTGGTGCTCGCCACGCAGCGGCCGTCCGTCGACGTTGTCACCGGTCTGATCAAGGCGAACGTGCCCTCCCGGCTGGCCTTCGCGACCTCGTCGCTCGCGGACTCGCGGGTCATCCTCGACCAGCCCGGTGCCGAGAAGCTGATCGGCAAGGGCGACGGACTCTTCCTGCCGATGGGGGCCAACAAGCCGACGCGTATGCAGGGCGCCTTCGTCACCGAGGGCGAGGTCGCGGCGATCGTGCAGCACTGCAAGGATCAGATGGCGCCCGTCTTCCGGGACGACGTCACCGTGGGCACCAAGCAGAAGAAGGAGATCGACGAGGACATCGGCGACGACCTCGACCTGCTGTGCGCGGCCGCCGAGCTGGTCGTCTCCACGCAGTTCGGGTCCACCTCGATGCTCCAGCGCAAGCTGCGCGTCGGCTTCGCCAAGGCGGGCCGTCTCATGGACCTCATGGAGTCGCGCGGGATCGTCGGGCCCAGCGAGGGGTCCAAGGCGCGTGACGTCCTGGTGAAGGCCGACGAGCTGGACGGGGTGTTGGCAGTGATGCGCGGGGAAGCAGAAGCGTAGGAGTCCCCGGCGAGGGGGGACGGGACAACCGGCAACGGCGCGGTGAGCGCGTGGCCGTCGCTCAGGAAGCGGCCGCACTGTCGGGCGGATGGCGGAACGTCATGTTCCGAACCCGGCTGATATGTGAATGTGACTCACCCGTAAGGAGTTGGTGAGCAACCGTTTCGCCTTGTCGCACGTCAAGTTGAGCGAAGGGGCGCCACCATGTCCCTATATCAGGATGACCGGCCATTCTGATGGCGTACAAAGTCCCACCGCCCGGTTGCCCCACCCTTTCGTACCCCCCCTAGACTGAACTTCCAGCACAGGTGGCTACACGCTCGAAAGGCGCCCCCGTGTCCATCGTCAACTCACCTGACGGCAACTCCCCCGAAGACGAGCGTCCGTTCGAAGACGACCCTACGGCTGAACGGCTCTCGATCGGACGTGCCCTCCAGAAGGCACGCATCGAGGCCCATCTGACCGTCGACGACGTCAGCAACGCCACCCGCGTCCGCATCACGATCATCCACGCCATCGAACAGAACGACTTCGCTCCCTGTGGTGGCGATGTCTACGCGCGCGGGCACATCCGTACCCTGGCCCGCGCCGTCCGGCTCGACCCGGCTCCGCTGCTCGCGCAGTACGACGCCGAACACGGCGGACGTCCCGCGCCGACGCCCGCCGCCCCGCTGTTCGAGGCGGAACGCATCCGCCCCGAGCGCCGCGGGCCGAACTGGACGGCCGCCATGGTCGCCGCGATCGTCGCGGTGATCGGCTTCGTCGGGTTCACCATGGTCAAGGGCGGCGGCGACGGCGACGACTCGAAGACCCAGGTCGCCGAGGGGTCCACGCCGACCACCAAGAAGTCCGCCGCTCCGTCCGCGACCGCCACCAAGCCGGCCGACCCGAAGCCCGAACCGTCCGACAGCGCCATCGCGGCCGCCCCGCAGGACAAGGTGACCGTCCAGGTCAGCGCCGCGGACGGACGCAGCTGGATCTCCGCCAAGGACCACAACGGGCGGATGCTGTTCGACGGGCTGCTGAAGCAGGGCGAGTCCAAGACCTTCCAGGACAGCTCCAAGATCAACCTCATCCTCGGCGACGCCGGAGCCATCCAGCTCTTCGTCAACGGCAAGAAGATCGAGGATCAGTTCCGGCCGGGCGCGGTGGAGCGTCTGACGTACACGAAGGGCGACCCGCAGGTGGGATAGGGGTCCCCAGCAGCACACCGTCGACGGGGTTGGCCAAGATCGGCCAACCCCGTCGACGTGGGGTGTCGGCCAGACAAAGTAGTCTTGAGCCCATGCCTGAACGCCGTACCGTCGCACTCGTCACCCTTGGCTGCGCCCGTAACGAGGTGGACTCGGAGGAGCTCGCAGGCCGCTTGGAGGCGGACGGCTGGCAACTCGTGGAGGACGCCGAGCAAGCGGACGTCGCCGTCGTCAACACCTGCGGGTTCGTCGAAGCCGCCAAGAAGGACTCCGTCGACGCCCTCCTCGAAGCCAATGACCTCAAGGGGCACGGCAGAACCCAGGCCGTGGTCGCGGTGGGCTGCATGGCCGAGCGCTACGGCAAGGAACTCGCCGAAGCGCTCCCCGAGGCCGACGGCGTGCTCGGCTTCGACGACTACGCCGACATCTCCGACCGCCTCCAGACCATCCTGAACGGCGGCATCCACGCCTCCCACACCCCGCGCGACCGGCGCAAGCTGCTGCCGATCAGCCCGGCCGAGCGGCAGAGCGCCGGCGAGGAAGTGGCCCTTCCCGGCCATGGCACCCCCTCCGACCTCCCCGAGGGCGTCGCCCCGGTCTCCGGCCCCCGTGCGCCCCTGCGCCGCCGCCTGGACGGATCCCCGGTCGCCTCGGTCAAGCTGGCCTCCGGCTGCGACCGCCGCTGCACGTTCTGCGCCATCCCCTCCTTCCGCGGTTCGTTCATCTCGCGCCGCCCCAGCGACGTCCTGAACGAGGCGCGCTGGCTGGCCGAGCAGGGCGTCAAGGAAGTGATGCTCGTCTCCGAGAACAACACCTCCTACGGCAAGGACCTGGGTGACATCCGTCTCCTGGAGACGATGCTCCCCGAGCTGGCCGAGATCGACGGCATCGAGCGCGTGCGGGTCAGCTACCTCCAGCCCGCCGAGATGCGCCCCGGGCTCATCGACGTCCTGACCTCGACGCCGAACGTCGCGCCCTACTTCGACCTGTCCTTCCAGCACTCCGCGCCCGACGTGCTGCGCTCGATGCGCCGATTCGGTGACACCGACCGGTTCCTGGAACTGCTCGACACCATCCGTGCCAAGGCCCCGCAGGCCGGCGTGCGCTCCAACTTCATCGTGGGCTTCCCCGGCGAGAGCGAGGCCGATCTCGCGGAGCTGGAGCGCTTCCTCACCGGAGCCCGCCTCGACGCGATCGGCGTCTTCGGGTACTCCGACGAGGAGGGCACCGAAGCGGCGACGTACGAGAACAAGCTGGACGAGGACGTCGTCGCCGAGCGCCTCGCGCGGGTGTCCCGGCTCGCCGAGGAACTGGTCGCCCAGCGCGCGGAGGAACGCGTGGGCGAAACCGTGCACGTGCTGGTCGAGAGCATCGACGACGAGGACGGCGCGTACGGCCGCGCCGCGCACCAGGCGCCGGAGACGGACGGCCAGGTCCTGTTCACGAGCGGCGAAGGTCTGATCGTCGGCCGTATCGTCGAGGCCAAGGTGGTCGGCACGGAAGGTGTCGACCTGGTGGCCGAGCCGCTTCCGGGCTCGCTCGCGAGCGCTGAGGAGGCGGCCAGATGACCGGAGCCCCGGCATCCGCGGCAGGCGGCTCCCCGGGCGCCAAAGGTGCGGCGGGCGCCCCCGGCGCATCCGGTGCTCCGGGCGCGGGCGGTGGCTCGGGCGCATCCGGCACCTCGGGTGCGTCGAGCGCTCCCGGCACCTCCGGTGCTTCGGCTGCGTCCGGCGCTCCGGAAGGCCCGAAGACGCCTCGTGGCGGCAAGCTGGGCGCCGCGGCCGTCAACCAGGCCAGCCTCTGGAACATCGCCAACATCCTGACCATGATCCGGCTCGCCCTCGTGCCGGGTTTCGTGGCGCTGATGCTGGCCGACGGCGGCTACGACCCCGCCATGCGGGCATGGGCCTGGGCCGCCTTCGCCGTGGCCATGATCACCGACATCTTCGACGGTCATCTGGCGCGCACGTACAACCTGGTCACCGACTTCGGGAAGATCGCCGACCCCATCGCCGACAAGGCGATCATGGGCGCGGCGCTGGTCTGCCTGTCCGCCCTCGATGACCTGCCCTGGTGGGTCACCTTCGTGATCCTGGGCCGTGAGCTCGGCGTCACCCTGCTGCGCTTCGTCGTGATCCGCTACGGGGTCATCCCGGCGAGCCGCGGCGGCAAGCTGAAGACGCTGGCCCAGGGCACGGCGGTCGGCATGTACATCCTGCCGCTGACCGGGGCGCTGGCCACCCTGAGGTTCTGGGTGATGGCCGTCGCGGTCGTGCTGACCGTGGTCACCGGCATCGACTATGTGCGGCAGGCCGTCGTGCTGCGCCGCCGCGGAATCGCCGAGCGGCGGGCGGCCGCCGCGGAGGCCGAGCGGTGAGTCCCACGGCCGCCGAAGTGGTGCGACTACTCACAGTCAGGGGCGAGACGCTCGCCGTCGCCGAGTCGCTCACCGGTGGCCTGGTGGCCGCGGAGATCACCGCGGTGCCGGGTGCCTCGAAGGCGTTCCGGGGCTCGGTGACCGCGTACGCCACTGAACTGAAGCACGAACTGCTCGGCGTCGATGTCACTCTTCTGGCTGAACATGGTGCGGTGGATGCCCAGGTCGCGGCACAGATGGCGGCCGGGGTGCGCAAGGCGCTCGGAGCCGACTGGGGGATCGCGACCACCGGCGTCGCCGGTCCCGAACCGCAGGACGGGCAGCCGGTCGGTACGGTCTACGTGGCCGTCGACGGCCCCTTCCCGGCGCCTTCCGGCACCCTTCGCGATGGGAAAGTGGTGCCACTGCGGTTGAACGGCGACCGGGCGGAAATCCGTATGGAGAGTGTACGCAGCGTACTCGCGCTGCTTCTTCGGGAGCTCGCGGGCGAACAGACCGGGAATGAGCGGGCACAGGATACGGAACAGAACGGGGGGTTTTGATGTTTGCAGCCCTGAGTGAACACGACATCGCTCCCCGCACGGCCGCGGCGCAAGGCGGTACGGTGGGGCGTGAAGGATGCGGCTACGCGGTCCGAGGAGGGAGCCACCGATGATTCTGCTCCGTCGCCTGCTGGGTGACGTGCTGCGTCGGCAGCGCCAGCGCCAGGGCCGTACTCTGCGCGAAGTCTCCTCGTCCGCCCGAGTCTCACTCGGCTATCTCTCCGAGGTGGAGCGGGGGCAGAAGGAGGCATCCTCCGAACTGCTCTCCGCGATCTGCGACGCGCTGGACGTACGGATGTCCGAGCTCATGCGGGAAGTGAGCGACGAGCTCGCCCTCGCCGAGCTGGCACAGTCGGCTGCGGCCACCGCACCGGTGTCCGCACCGGTGCGTCGCCCGATGCTCAATTCCGTATCGGTGACCGGTGTGCCACCGGAACGGGTCACGATCAAGGCGCCTGCCGAAGCGGTCGACGTCGTCGCCGCCTGACGCTCACCAGCTCGCGTTTCCTGAGCTGAGAGACGTTCCACCGAAGCCCCGGCCGGGGCTTCCCCGGGGAGACCCGGAGAAGCCGGCCGGGGCTTCCGTGTTCCCCGCGGTCCCTCATGGGCCCATTTGCCGGTATCCGGCGCGGCCTCCATGGTGGAGGGACCCGGTGAAGCCGACGCCGGCCGTCGTGACCGCCGCGGCCCGCGAGGCCGGCCGGCGGAGGCGTCGTGAATCGGAGGATGCGGATGTACGTCGTGAAGAGCTCCCTGTCCGACGCGGACCTGAAGACCGTCGCCGAGGCGCTCCAGGGCGCCCTGGTCGATCTGGTGGACCTCTCCCTCGTGGCCAAGCAGGTCCACTGGAACGTGGTGGGGCCCCGCTTCCGTTCCGTCCACCTCCAGCTCGACGAGGTCGTGGACATTGCGCGACTGCACTCCGACACCGTGGCGGAGCGTGCCTCGACCCTGGGTGTCCCGCCGGACGGGCGGGCCGCCACCGTGGCGTCGAGCAGCGGCGTCGGAGACACGCCCGCGGGCTGGATCAAGGACGCCGACGCCGTACAGACGCTCGTGGAGGCGCTCGGTGCGGTGATCGTACGGATGCGGGACCGGGTCGCCGTCACCGCGGACCCGGATCCGGTGAGCCAGGACATCCTCATCGGGATCACGGCCGACCTGGAGAAACATCACTGGATGTTCCAGGCGGAGAACGGGTGAGCGCCCGGGAGCCGCTTCTCCCGGGCCGGTGCCGTGTGCCGCCGGTGTGCCCTGCTCGCGCGTGAGATCGGCGGCCCGGTGCCGCGCCGGAGGAGGTGCCATGGCAGGGCGAACAGTGCGCCGGGGGGCTTGCCTGGCGCTCGGCGCGCTGTGGTGGTTCAGCGTGCTCCGGCTCGCGCTCGCGCCCGGTGCCGGGGTCCTCGAAGGAGCGGTCGCCGCGGGCGGGTGGGGGCTCAGCCTGCTGCCGGTGCACTGCGTCCCGAAGTCCCGGGCCGCCGGTGCCATGGGATCGGACCGGTGGCGGGACCGCCGGCGGGGTGGCCGGCGCGGGTACGGGCGTGGTGGCGGGTGGGCTACCAGGGCATGGCGACGCCGCCGTTGGGGCGGAGGATCTGGCCGGTGGTGAATGCCGAGGCGTCCGAGGCCAGGTGGAGAACGGCGTGGGCGATGTCCTCGGGCTCCCCGACGCGGCCCAGCGGTGACAGACGTGCCATGAACGCCTCGGTATGCGCCTGGCGCTCGCCGTGACGGTCGGTCATGGGCGTGCGGATCCAGCCGGGTGCCACGGCGTTGACGCGTATGCCGTGCGGGCCGACCTCGGTCGCCAGCGTCTTCGTCAGCTGTACGACGGCCGCCTTGGCCGCGCTGTAGCACAGCAGACCCGGACCGCCGGAGTCGATGGCGCCCGATGCCATGGTGATGACGCTGCCGCGGACACCGTTCTCGATCATGGATCGTGCGGCCTCCTGGCAGGCGTACAGGACCCCCTTGAAGTTGACGTTCAGCACCCGGTCCAGATCCTCGTCCAGAGTCTCCAGGACCGGGCTGCTGTGCATGATCCCGGCCACCGCCGCCATGACGTCGACACGGCCGCACGACGCGACGGCTTCTTGGACCCGGGCCCGGTCGGTGACATCGAGCGGGTGACTGAGCGCGGTGCCGCCCCGGCCCTTGATCAGCGTCGCCGTCTCGTGCAGGCCCGGCTCGTCGACGTCCGCGCAGTGCACGGTGGCGCCCGCCTCCGCGAGCAGGACGGCCGCCGCGCGGCCGATGCCGCCGGCCGCGCCGGTGACGAATGCGGTGCGTCCGGTGAGGTCGTACGCGGAGAGGCCCATGAAGGGGACGGTACGAAGGGATCTGACGGTCCGTCAATCGGTCGCGCGCGAGTTGATGCGGGGCCGGACGGCAGGCCGGGCGGCAGGGCGGACGGACAGGCGGGCGGGCCGGATGAGGTGGGACGCGTGGCCTGCGGTGCGGTGCCGGTACGACGCGGGGCTGGGCGGTGGTTCCAGGGGCCGTTCTGTCCGAGGCTCAGCGATGCGGTCGGCCGGGTGCCTGGGACTCGTGCCCGGTGGGACGGTGCGCCCTGACGGTGCGCCGGCCGGCGCCCGGTCGTGGGGTGGGGCCCGTCTGGCAGTAGGGACACCAGTACGTGGGGCGCTCACGGGATCCGTCGCCCTGGTTCCCCGAGCGGACCGGTGTCCCGCAGCGCAGACATGGGCGCGGGGTGCGCCCGTACACGAACAGGTTCTGTTCGCGGCGCCCGGTGGTGACACGGACCGGACGGTCGCGGTTGAACTCCAGCAGCTTCTTGGCGAGGGCCGGCAGTTGGGCGGCACGGCCGGCGGGCAGCGCGCCGACGGACAGCCAGGGGGTGACGCCGAGCAGGAAACACAGCTCGCTCTTGTACACGTTCCCGATGCCGGCGAGATTGCGCTGGTCCAGGAGGGCCTCGCCGAGGGCGCGGTCGGGGTCGCGAAGAAGGTTCTCCAGGGCTCTGTCCGGGTCCCAGTCGGGACCCAGGAGGTCGGGGCCGAGGTGACCGACCGCGCGGGTCTCGTCGGTGGTGCGGAGCAGTTCCAGCACGGGCAGGCGGTAGCCGACCGCCGTACGGTCCGCCGTGCCGAGGACGGCCCGGATCTGGTGTGCGGGGCCTCCGCTCCAGGGTCGGCCGGTGTCGTACACCTTCCACGAACCGTCCATCCGCAGATGCGAGTGCAGGGTCAGACCACCCTCGATCCGGGTGAGGAGGTGCTTGCCGCGCGGGGTGACGTCCAGGACGGCGCGACCGGTGAGGTCGGCCGTGGCGTACCGGGGCACCCGCAGGTCGGAACGGGTCAGGACCTTGCCCGCGAGGGCGACGTGCAGGCGCCTCGCGGCCTGCCAGACCGTGTCTCCTTCGGGCATGACTCCAGGGTGGCACGGGTGGGGACGGTCGGTCAGGCGCGAAGGCGGAGTCCGCGCGGGGTGGCGATGAAGCCCGCTCCTTCCAGGAGAGTGCCGAGGGGTGAGGTGAGGGCCGAGGCGCCGTTGACCCGCTCGACGGTGACCGTGCCGAGCGAGCCCGCGCGGGCGGCGGCGGCGAGGGCCTCCGACGCGGCGCCCAGGCGGGTGTCCTGCGCGAGGGGGCTGTCCGGGTCGGCCGGCCAGGCCAGCAGTGTCTTGCCGCCGCGTTCCATGTACAGAGCCAGTTCACCGTCGACCAGGACGACCAGGGAACCTGCCTTGCGGCCCGGCTTGTGGCCCGCTTCGGTCGGGGACTCGGGCCACGGGAGGGCCGCGCCGTAGGCGTTCGCGGGGTCGGCGGCGGCCAGCACGACGGCCGGGGAGGCGGTACGGGAACGGGAACGGGCGCCAGGGAAACCCGCACCGCCGGGGTAGCCGGAACCGTTCGCCGGGTACGGCGAGCCGCCGCGGTCGGACCGGGCGTTCCGGCTGTGGGGCGCGCCGGGGTGGGACACATCGGGGTGCGGGGAGCCGGCCGTGAGCGCGGAGTCGCCGGAGAAGGTGTGGTCGTCGCCGAAGTCGAGGTCGAGGGCGGATCCGGGGCCGAGCGGGGAATCGGGGCCGAGGGCGAGGTCGCGCGTGAGGTCGTTCAAGAAGTCCGGGCCGTCGGAGACATCGTCCCGGTCCACGGAGGACTCGCCACGGTCCTTGCCGCCGAAGCCCGAGCCGGAAGGCGGGAAGGCGGCGGTGTCCGGGAAGCCGTGGGCGGCCGGGGAGTTGTCCGGGACACCGGGGCCGAAGAGAGCGGCGCCCCGGTCACGCGCGTTCGCCGCGGCCCGCAGCCGGTCCACCGCGCCGTCCATGGCGAACTGGGCGGCGCCGAGCCCCTCGACCACATAGCCCCGCCGTGCCTGGCCGCTGTCCTCGAAGGCCGACAGGATGCGGTACACCGCCGAGAACCCTCCCTCGACACCTTCCGCCGCGACGGCTCCCCGGGTCACCACCCCGTGCCGGTCGAGCAGCGTGCGGGCCAGGGCGTGGGCGCGGACGGTGGTGTCGGGCTCACGCTCGGGCAGCAACGACCAGCGGCCCGCCACGGTGGGGGGACCCGTACGCGACTGGGGGCGCGCCCCTCCCGTCAGGGAGCCGTAGCGCCCGCGGGGGACCGAGCGCTTGGCGCGGTGGGCGGTCGATCCCGCGGTGCGGCCCGAACCCAGCAGGGAGCGCATCGGCGCGAGCGTGTCGTTCGTCAGTCGCCCGGACCAGGCCAGTTCCCAGATCGCGTCGGCGAGCTGCGGATCGGTCGCGTCGGGGTGCGTGGTGGCGCGGACCTGGTCGGCGATCTGACGGAAGAACAGGCCGTAGCCCCCCGAGAGGGCGTCGAGGACCGACTGGTGCAGCGCGGTCGGTTCCAGGGGGTGCGCGGCCGGAAGGAGCAGAGGGGCGGCGTCCGCGAGATACAACGACACCCAGCCGTCCTTGCCCGGCAGCGAACCCGCCCCGGCCCAGACCACCTCACCGGCGGCCGTGAGCTCGTCGAGCAGCGCGGGCGTGTAACCGGCGACCCGGGACGGCAGCACGAGCTTCTCCAGCGCGGACGCCGGCACCGACGCGCCCTGCAACTGTTCGACGGCACGCACCAGTCCGTCGATGCCGCGCAGCCCGTGGCCGCTGCCCACGTGCTGCCACTGCGGCAGGAACTGGGCGAGCGCGGCGGGCGGGACCGGCTCGAGTTCATGGCGCAGCGCCGCGAGCGAACGGCGGCGCAGCCTGCGCAGCACCGCCGCGTCGCACCACTCCTGGCCGATGCCCGCCGGATGGAACTCTCCTTGGACGACCCGGCCGTTCGCCGCGAGACGATGCAGCGCGCCGTCGGTGACGGCCGTGCCGAGACCGAAGCGGGCGGCGGCCGTAGCCGAGGTGAACGGGCCGTGGGTGCGCGCGTACCGGCCGAGGAGGTCGCCGAGTGGATCCTTGACCGGCTCGGTGAAGGCTTCCGGGACGCCGACGGGCAACGCCGTGCCGAGCGCGTCGCGCAGCCGGCCCGCGTCCTCGATCGCCGCCCAGTGGTCGGCTCCGGCGATCCGGACCCGGATGGCGCGGCGGGCGGCCGCCAGCTCCTTCGCCCACCGCGGCTCCGCGCCCCGCTCGGCCAGCTCGGCCTCCATGAGCGGCCCGAGCAGCCGCAGCAGGTCGGCGACACCCTCCACGTCCTTGATGCGGCGGTCCTCGGTGAGCCACTGGAGCTCGCGCTCCAGCTCGGTCAGGACGTCGGCGTCCAGGAGCTCGCGCAGTTCGGCCTGGCCAAGCAGCTCGGCCAGCAGGCGCGAGTCCAGCGACAGCGCGGCGGCCCGCCGCTCGGCGAGCGGTGAGTCGCCCTCGTACAGGAACTGGGCGACGTACCCGAAGAGCAGGGAGCGGGCGAAGGGGGAGGGCTCGGGGGTGGTGACCTCGACGAGGCGGACCTTGCGGGACTCGATGTCGCCCATCAGCTCCGTGAGACCCGGGACGTCGAAGACGTCCTGGAGGCATTCGCGCACTGCTTCCAGGACGATCGGGAACGAACCGAACTCACTGGCGACCTGGAGCAGCTGGGCGGCGCGCTGGCGCTGCTGCCACAGCGGGGTGCGCTTGCCGGGGCTGCGGCGCGGCAGGAGCAGGGCGCGGGCGGCGCATTCGCGGAAGCGGGCGGCGAAGAGGGCCGAACTGCCGACCTGGTCCGTGACGATCTGGTTGACCTCGCCCTTGTCGAAGGCGACGTCCGCCGCTCCGACCGGCGCCTGCTCCGCGTCCCACTCCGTGCCCGCCTTTGTGGGCGCCTGGTCGAGCAGGTCCAGGCTCATCAGGTCGGCGTCGGGCAGCCGCAGCACGATGCCGTCGTCCGCGTGCATGACCTGGGCGTCCATGCCGTAGCGCTCGGAGAGTTTGGCGCCCAGGGCGAGGGCCCAGGGAGCGTGGACCTGGGCGCCGAAGGGGGAGTGCACGACCACACGCCAGTCGCCCAGTTCGTCGCGGAAGCGCTCGACGACGATCGTGCGGTCGTCCGGGACGTGCCCGCACGCCTCGCGCTGTTCGGTGAGGTACGCGATGACGTTGTCGGCGGCCCAGGCGTCCAGGCCGGCGGCGAGCAGACGCAGGCGGGCGTCGCCCTCGGGGAGCGAGCCGACCTCGCGGAGGAACGCGCCCACCGCGCGGCCCAGTTCGAGCGGGCGTCCGAGCTGGTCGCCCTTCCAGAAAGGCAGCCTGCCGGGGACTCCGGGCGCCGGGGAGACCAGGACGCGGTCCCGGGTGATGTCCTCGATGCGCCAGGAGCTGGTGCCCAGGGTGAAGACATCGCCCACCCGGGACTCGTAGACCATCTCCTCGTCGAGTTCGCCGACCCGGCCGCCGCCCTTCTTGGGGTCGGACCCCGCGAGGAACACCCCGAAGAGTCCGCGGTCGGGGATGGTGCCCCCGGAGGTGACGGCGAGGCGCTGGGCGCCGGGGCGGCCGGTCACCGTGCCCGCGACACGGTCCCACACCACCCGCGGCCTCAGCTCGGCGAAGGCGTCCGACGGATAGCGGCCCGCGAGCATGTCGAGCACGGCGGTGAACGCCGACTCGGGGAGCGAGGCGAAAGGGGCCGCCCGGCGGACCGTGGTGAGCAGATCGTCGACCTGCCAGGTGTCGAGCGCCGTCATGGCGACGAGCTGCTGGGCCAGTACGTCCAGGGGATTGGCGGGGACCCGGAGGGATTCGATGGAGCCGGTACGCATCCGCTCGGTGACCACCGCCGCCTGCACCAGGTCGCCCCGGTACTTCGGGAAGACGACACCGGTGGACACCGCGCCGACCTGGTGACCCGCACGGCCCACCCGCTGGAGCCCCGAGGCCACGGACGGCGGCGACTCCACCTGGACGACGAGGTCGACCGCGCCCATGTCGATGCCCAGTTCGAGACTGGAGGTGGCGACCACGGCGGGCAGACGTCCGGCCTTCAGGTCCTCCTCGACCTGCGCCCGCTGCTCCTTGGAGACCGAACCGTGGTGAGCGCGGGCGATGACCGGCGGGGCCCCCTGCGCCGCGCCCGAGCCGCCCATCAGCTCGGCCGGCGCGTGCGCCTCGTCCAGGGGCTCGCCCGTCGCCCTCTCGTACGCGATCTCGTTGAGCCGGTTGCACAGACGCTCGGCCAGGCGGCGCGAGTTGGCGAACACGATCGTCGAGCGGTGGGACTGGACGAGGTCGGCGATCCGCTCCTCGACGTGCGGCCAGATGGACGGCTTCTCCGCGCCCTCCTTGCCGTCGGCGGCCGGGGACCCGCCCAGCTCGCCCAGGTCCTCCACGGGGACGACCACGGACAGGTCGAACTCCTTGCCGGACGGCGGCTGGACGATCTCCACCTTGCGGCGGGGCGAGAGATAGCGCGCAACCTCGTCCACGGGACGCACCGTCGCCGAGAGACCGATGCGCCGGGCCGGCTTCGGCAGCAGCTCGTCGAGGCGCTCCAGCGTGAGCGCGAGATGGGCGCCGCGCTTGGTGCCCGCGACCGCGTGCACCTCGTCCAGGATCACCGTCTCGATGCCGGTCAGCGCGTCGCGCGTGGCCGAGGTCAGCATCAGGAACAGCGACTCGGGGGTCGTGATCAGGATGTCCGGCGGACGGGTGGCCAGCGCCCGGCGCTCGGCGGGCGGGGTGTCGCCGGAACGGATGCCCACCTTCACCTCCGGCTCCGGCAGCCCGAGCCGCGCGGACTCCTGCCGGATGCCGGTCAGCGGGCTGCGCAGATTGCGCTCCACGTCGACGGCGAGCGCCTTGAGCGGCGACACGTAGAGAACCCGGCAGCGCTTCCGCGGGTCCGCGGGAGGCGGAGTCGAGGCCAGCTGGTCGAGCGCGGCGAGGAACGCGGCCAGCGTCTTGCCTGAACCGGTGGGGGCCACGACCAGCACGTCCGAGCCCGCGCCGATGGCCGCCCATGCCCCGGCCTGGGCCGCGGTGGGCGCGGAGAAGGCCCCCGTGAACCAGCCTCGGGTCGCGGGGGAGAAGCCGTCGAGCGCTCGGTGTGCGGAGCTGACCATGCGTCCATCCTGCACCCGCCCACTGACAACCGAGCTGACCTGCGAGAACGCCACGGCTGAGCGGAGCGGGGGCGCGGTGCGCCGCCGGATCCGGGCAGAAGCGGGCACAGCGGGCAGGCGTCGGCGGTCGGTCCCGGCACGGTGGCGGACAATGAGGACGTGGCAGGTTCGGGGCAGGAGCGGGCACGGCACTGGCAGTACGCGGAGCTGCCCGGTGTCGATCTGCTGCGAGCCCGCTACGTCGAGAAGATCTTCGTGCGCCACACCCACGAGAACTTCGTCATCGCCGCCGTCACCGAGGGCGTCGAGGTCTTCCACCACGGCGGCGCCGACCGGTACGCGGGACCGGGTTCGCTGGCACTGGTCAACCCCGACACACCGCACACCGGACGCGCAGGCGTTCCCGAGGGATGGAGATACGGGGCTGTGTACCCCTCGCCGGACATGGTCGCCGAGATCGCCGCCGAGACCACCACCCTTCGAGGCACCCCCGGCTTCAGCCGCCCGGTACTCGACGACCCGTATGCGGCGGGCCTGGTCCACCAGGTGCTCAGGGCCGCGGAGGAGGGCAACGCGCTGGCCGCCGACACCTTGCTGAGGGTCGCCGTGACCCGGCTGCTGCGCCTGAACGGAGGGCCACTGCCGCAGCGGGCCGTGCGCACCGCGGGTGCCCGGCTCGCGGCACGCGCGCGTGGCGTGCTGGACGAGCGGATGGCCGAGCCGCCGACCCTGGAGCGGCTCGCGGCGGATCTCGGCACCAGCCCGTTCGCGCTGCTGCGCGCGTTCCGGGACGCCTACGGCATGCCGCCCCACACCTGGCTGACCGATGCGCGGGTGCGCCGCGCACGGCACCTCCTGGACGCCGGGTCCACCCCCGCCGAAGCGGCCGTCGCCGTCGGCTTCACGGATCAGCCGCACCTCAACCGCCACTTCGGCCGGATCGTGGGCGTGCCTCCGGGCGCCTACCAGCGGGAGCGCAAGAACGTACAAGACACCGAGGGGCGACTCCTCGTACCGTCCGACGCGTGGCACAACAGACAGCTCTCCCAGACATACGCAGTGAAGAAGGCGGAAAACCCGACACGGCCGTCGTCCGCGACGCCCTTGGAGTCGGGGTCGCCGTCGGACTGTCCGGTTTCGCCTTCGGGGTGACCTCGGCCGGCAGTGGGCTCAGCCTGCTCCAGACCTGCGCCCTCAGCCTCCTGGTGTTCACCGGGGCGTCGCAGTTCGCGCTCGTGGGCGCGCTCGCGGCCGGAGGCAACCCGCTCACCGCGGCCGCCGGCGCGTTCTTCCTCGGGGTCCGGAACGCGTTCTACGGGCTGCGGCTGTCCCAGCTGCTGGCCCTCCCGCGCGCGGTACGCCCGTTCGCCGCGCAGTGGGTGATCGACGAGACAACGGCCGTGGCGCTCGCACAGCCCACCCGCCGCAGCGTCCGGATCGGCTTCACCGTCACCGGCCTGTCCCTCTACCTGCTGTGGAACCTCACCACCTTCCTCGGCGCGGCCGGGGCCGAGGCCATCGGGGACACCGACGCGTGGGGCCTGGACGCGGCCGGGCCCGCGGTGTTCCTTGCGCTGCTCGCGCCGATGCTGAAGACCGCCACGGAACGTGCCGTCGCCGGAATCGCGGTCCTTCTCGGGCTCGGGCTGCTGCCCGTGCTGCCCGCCGGAGTCCCGGTGCTGGTGGCCGCCCTGGCCGCCCCCGCCGTGCTCTACGCGACGGGGCACCGCCGCGCGGACACAGCCCGCGACGCCTCCGCGGGCGGGTCGGACGAGGCACCGGCCGGCGCGGTGAGCGGGTCACCGGCCGGTGCGCACGACGACGGGTCGGACGGGTCAGGTTCGGACGTGTCAGGAGACGTGCGGTGAACATCTGGATCGCCATCGGCGTCACCGCCGTCGGCTGCTACGCCGTCAAGCTCATCGGTCTGCTGATTCCCGCGGGCGTCCTGGAGCGGCCGCTCGTCCAGCGCCTCGCCGCTCTGCTGCCCGTCGCGCTCCTGGCCGCTCTCACGGCCCAGCAGACCTTCGCCGACGGGCGTGTCCTCGTCCTCGACGCGAAGGCCGCCGGGCTCGCCGCGGCGGCCGTCGCGCTGATCCTGCGCGCCCCGTTCCTGGTGGTGGTCGCCGCGGCGGTGGTGGTGACGGCCGGGGTCCGCGCGCTGACGGGCTGAGAACCGGGCGAGGTGCTCCGCAGGGGCACTCCGGAGCACCTGGCACGCCGGAGTGCCCCTGATGTCCGGCGCGCACCAGCAGGCTTGGACGCCCGACGCGCCGCCGGCCCGGACACCAGCGCGCCGGCCGGCCCCGGCACCTCGGCGCAGCGGAGCGACCGGCAACCGGGCCCGGTGACCTCAGTCGACGGTCCGGCCGTA
Source organism: Streptomyces sp. NBC_00659 (assembly GCF_036226925.1). Taxonomy (NCBI): domain Bacteria; kingdom Bacillati; phylum Actinomycetota; class Actinomycetes; order Kitasatosporales; family Streptomycetaceae; genus Streptomyces; species Streptomyces sp. NBC_00659. Next base: position 6,892,051 of record NZ_CP109031.1, read on the forward strand.
CGCACTGAGCGTGCGCAAGGCCTCGATGGTCACCATGGGGCGGCACTCAAGGGCCGTGCCCGGTGCCCACTGGCGCCAGTGGACCGGCCACCCGCCGTCCTCCTGCTGCTCGTCCGCGAGGTGGTCCAGTGAGCGGGCCATCTCCTCGTCGGTGAACCATGCGCGCGCGAGCGAGTCCGGCGTCCGCGCGTAGTCGTGCGGGAAGTGGTGCTCACCCGGCGCGTACCCGGGTGCGACGGGGTAGGCCTCCAGTCGCCCGGGGTCCAGCGCGGCGAGCCGCTGCTCACGGACGAGCCGGCCCAGCCGGTCGGCGTTCGCCTGCGCGCGCGGGCGGTCGGTCGCGGAGTCCAGGAAGGCGACCGCCGCCTCGATCTCGTACGGATGGGACTTCTCCAGGGACTCCACCGCCTGCCAGCAGAAGTCCGTGGCCCGGAACAGCCAGGCGTTCCACACCTCGTTGCGGTGCAGCAGGCCCACGACGGGGCCGGTGGCGAGGAGTTCGCTCGGCGGATCGTCGACGACGGGAACGAAAGGGGCCGCCGGATAGCCGCGCTGGCTGGGATGGACTGCGGGCAGCGCGCCGTCCGCCGTCGACACGGAGGTCAGATAGCGGCACACCCGCTCCACCCGCTGCCCGCCGCAGCGCCCGATCGAGTCGAGGACACGCAGCGCGTGAGCGGTGTGCAGCGGCTGGCTGACCGGGCCGCGCAGATCGGGTTCGAGCGCGTGGCCGTATCCGTCGTCGTCGTTGCGGTAGGCGGCCAGCGCCGTCTCCACCGCGTCGGCATCGCCTCCGAGGAAGTGATAGGCGAAGCGGCGCTGCTCCAGCACGCGCGCGGTGAGCCAGACGAAGTGCTCGGCACGGGCCAGGAGGGAGTGCGCGGGGGGCTTCTGGGGGAGTCGAGATGCTCCGGTTTCGGCCATGCGTCAGACCGTAGGGCGGAAAGCGGTCTCGGCACGCGGTCCCGGCTCGGGCCCACTCTCAGGGGCGGGATACTGGAGTCATGCGGTTGACGGTCTTCTGGCAGCGAATGGCTGATCACTTCGGCGCGGGCACCGCCGAGACGTTCGCGCGCGATCATGTGATGTCGGAACTCGGCGGGCGCACCGTCCACGAGGCGCTGGACTCGGGCTGGGAGGCCAAGGACGTGTGGCGCGTGGTGTGCGCGAACATGAATGTTCCGCACGAGAACCACTGAACGGAGCCCAGGACCGGGAAAGACCGGGGGGACGTGGATCCGGTGTCGGTGGCGTGGGCCAGACTTGGCGGGTGGCCCCGACAGATGAGAACACGCAGGTCGATCAGCAGTCATCACCGCTCGGCACGACGCCGCCCGGTCCGCCGGGCGCCGACGCCGCCGGGCAGGGCGCGCGCATGCCGCGCTGGCTGCCCCGCGCCATGGTGCTCGCCCTGGCGCTCATCGCCGTGTTCCAGCTCGGCAGTTGGGCGTTCCACCAGCTCACCAACCTGCTGATCAACATCCTGATCGCGTTCTTCCTCGCGCTCGCGATCGAACCCGCGGTCAGCTGGATGGCCTCACGGGGCATGCGCAGGGGGCTGGCCACCTTCCTTGTCTTCCTGGGCTCGTTGATCATGGTCGCCGGGTTCGTCACCCTGCTCGGCTCGATGCTCGCGGGCCAGATCATCAAGATGATCGAGGGTTTCCCCGACTACCTCGACTCGGTCATCAACTGGATCAACACGCACTTCCACACCGACCTCAGACGGGTCGACATCCAGGAGGGCCTGCTCCACTCCGACTGGCTGCGCAAGTACGTGCAGAACAGCGCCACCGGCGTCCTGGACGTGTCCGGACAGGTGCTCGGCGGCCTCTTCCAGCTGCTGACGGTCGCCCTGTTCTCGTTCTACTTCGCCGCCGACGGACCCCGGCTGCGGCGCGCGCTGTGCTCGGTGCTGCCGCCGGCCCGGCAGGCCGAGGTGCTGCGCGCCTGGGAGATAGCCGTCGACAAGACCGGCGGGTACCTGTACTCACGCGGCCTGATGGCGCTGATCTCGGGCGTCGCGCACTACATCCTGCTGGAGGCGCTGGGCGTGCCCTACGCGCCCGTGCTCGGTGTGTGGGTCGGTCTGGTCTCGCAGTTCATCCCGACCATCGGCACCTATCTCGCGGGCGCCCTGCCGATGCTGATCGCCTTCACGATCGACCCCTGGTACGCGCTGTGGGTGCTCGTCTTCGTCGTGGTCTACCAGCAGTTCGAGAACTACGTGCTCCAGCCCAAGCTGACCTCCAGGACGGTGGACATCCACCCCGCGGTCGCCTTCGGGTCCGTGATCGCGGGCACCGCGCTCCTCGGGGCCGTGGGCGCGCTGATCGCCATCCCCGCCGTCGCCACCCTGCAGGCGTTCCTGGGGGCGTACGTGAAGCGCTACGACGTCACGGACGACCCACGGGTGCACGGGCACCGCACCCGCGGCTCGGCAGGCATCCTCGCCGGCGTGCGGCGGCGGCTCGGCCGGTGACGTCCGCGGTGGCCCGGCCGGTGGTGACGTTCACCAGGTGAGGACGGCCTGGACACCGGCGGCCACGACGGCCGCCGTGTAGAGGCCGACCGCTCCCCGCACGATCCGCCGCCAGACCTCCTCGCTCCAGCCGGTGCGGGAGAGCAGCCAGGCCAGCGCGGGCAGCACGAGGACGGCGTGCAGGCTCACTCCGTGCAGCGGCTTGAGCGGAGCCGTCGAGTGGTACGCGGCCTCCTGGTGGCCGGTCCTGGTGAGGACGACCCCACGCGCGATCATCACGGCGCCCGAGGCCAGCGCGACGAGCAGGATCGCGAACCCCGAGCGCACGGCGAGCGGCATGCCCGCGGGCCCCGTGGGCCGGTCGCGGAAGGAGGCGACCGCGAACGCGGTCAGCACCACGACCAGAATCCCGCCGCCCACCGCGAGCATCATGGACACCGCCGTGTCGAAGCCGGTCTCCATGTCGAGATGCGAGGGAACCCGGCGCCACGCCTGAAGAGTGATCCCGCCGACCTCCAGCACGCAGTCCGCGGCGAACACGAGGAGCAGCGCGGTGCGCCGCCTCGCCTCCATCCGCACGTACGACGTGACCCAGGTGATCGCGATCAGGGTCAGGCCGAAGGAGAGCCCGAAGGTGACGGGCTTGCGCCAGGAGACGGGGCCGTCCCACGGACCGCCGTCGACGGCGAAGACCAGCAGATGCAGCAAGCCGGAGAGGACGAGCAGGGCGCCCGTCACCCGGCAGAGCCGCTCTGCCGGCCGGAGCGAGGGCTTCGGCGGTGTCGGTGCAAGGGTCGTCGTCGGCATGGCCCACAGCCTGCCGGGCGGGGCCGGCGGTGTCGTCGTACGGCCGAAGGCGCCGACCCTACGCCCCGGGGAGTAGCCCCGGTCCGGGCGGGTAGCGGGTTCCGGAGATGCGCCGGGGCGGGGTCCGGGGCCCGGAACCGAGGGATCCTCGGTCGTGGTCGGAGCGCGAACGTAGTCTCGGAAGAGTCGTGTGGTGCGCTTGACACGAAAATCGAACATCCATTCTTATGGAGGTTCCGGCGAAGCTTTCGACGGGTGATTCGGCATGGTTTCGACAGAGATATGCCCGAGTTATCCACAGGCTGGACGGGCGTCGGGGCGCATTGTCAGTGGCAGGCGTTAGCGTCTTTGACGTGAAGCGATCGACTCAAGCAAACCGGGTGGAACCCATGGCAGGAAACGACCGCGAGAAGGCGCTCGACGCCGCGCTCGCGCAGATTGAACGGCAGTTCGGCAAGGGCGCAGTGATGCGCCTGGGCGAGCGGCCGAATGAGCCCATCGAGGTCATCCCCACCGGGTCGACCGCGCTCGACGTCGCCCTCGGCGTCGGCGGCCTGCCGCGCGGCCGAGTGGTGGAGGTGTACGGCCCGGAGTCCTCCGGCAAGACGACCCTCACCCTGCACGCGGTGGCGAACGCGCAGAAGGCCGGCGGCCAGGTGGCGTTCATCGACGCCGAGCACGCCCTCGACCCCGAGTACGCCAAGAAGCTCGGCGTCGACATCGACAACCTGATCCTGTCGCAGCCGGACAACGGCGAGCAGGCCCTGGAGATCGTGGACATGCTGGTCCGCTCTGGTGCGCTCGACCTCATCGTCATCGACTCCGTCGCCGCCCTGGTGCCGCGGGCCGAGATCGAGGGTGAGATGGGCGACTCGCACGTGGGTCTGCAGGCCCGTCTGATGAGCCAGGCCCTGCGCAAGATCACCAGTGCCCTGAACCAGTCGAAGACGACGGCGATCTTCATCAACCAGCTCCGCGAGAAGATCGGCGTGATGTTCGGCTCCCCGGAGACCACGACCGGTGGCCGGGCGCTGAAGTTCTACGCCTCGGTGCGCCTCGACATCCGCCGCATCGAGACGCTGAAGGACGGCACGGACGCGGTCGGCAACCGCACGCGCGTCAAGGTCGTCAAGAACAAGGTCGCGCCGCCCTTCAAGCAGGCCGAGTTCGACATCCTCTACGGGCACGGCATCAGCCGCGAGGGCGGCCTGATCGACATGGGCGTGGAGCACGGCTTCGTCCGCAAGGCCGGCGCCTGGTACACGTACGAGGGCGACCAGCTCGGCCAGGGCAAGGAGAACGCGCGCAACTTCCTGAAGGACAACCCCGACCTCGCCAACGAGATCGAGAAGAAGATCCTGGAGAAGCTGGGCGTCGGTGTGAGGCCCACGGCGCCCACCGCCGAGCCGGGCGCGGACGCGGCGGTCTCGGCCGCCCCGGACGACGCCGCGAAGACGGTGCCCGCTCCGGCTGCCAAGACCACCAAGTCCAGGGCCGCGGCGGCCAAGAGCTAGTCCATGACACGACGAACCGACTGGGCCGAGTACGCCTATCCCCTCACCCCCGACGGGCCGGGGCAGGGGTACGACGGGGGTGACGGCGGTCCGGCCGGAGACGGTGACAGGCCGTACGGCGGTGCCGGGGGGTACGGAGGCCATCCGTACGGCACCGACGGCGGGTTCCACGAAGCCGACGGTTTCTACGGCGTCGCTCCGGAGGAACGGGATCCGGACGGCGGAGGTTCGACGGGCGGTGACGCACGGCACGGTGACGGCCTGCCGCGCGGTCACGGCTCGCCGGACGCGGTCTCCCGGCGCGGTGGACGCGCCGACGGCGGACCGCGTGGTGGAAGGGGTCGTCGACGGCGCGGCGGTTTCGGTGAACCGTCCGGCGACCCGCGGGACGGAGACACCCCCACCTCGTCGAGGGCCGAGAAGGGGGAGTCCCCGGGGGACCCGGCTGAGCGGGCGCGAGCGATCTGTCTGCGCCTGCTCACCGGGACCCCGCGCACGCGCAAGCAACTGGCGGACGCGTTGCGCAAGCGCGAGATCCCCGACGAGGTGGCGGACGAGGTGCTGTCACGGTTCGAGGAGGTCGGGCTGATCAACGACAGCGCCTTCGCGGACGCCTGGGTCGAGTCCCGGCACCATGGCCGGGGGCTGGCCCGGCGGGCGCTCGTCCAGGAACTGCGGACCAAGGGCGTGGAATCGACGCTGATCGACGAAGCCGTCGGACAGCTCGACGCCGAGCAGGAGGAGGCGACCGCGCGCGAGCTGGTCGCGCGCAAGTTGCGCTCCACCCGCGGACTGGACCGCGACAAGCGGCTGAGACGCCTCGCCGGCATGCTCGCCCGCAAGGGCTACTCCCAGGGCATGGCCCTGCGTGTGGTCCGCCGGGCGCTGGAGGAAGAGGGCGAGGACACGGAAGGGCTCGGGGACGAGGGATTCTGATCCGACGGGCGCCCGTCCGCGAGGAGCGCGGTCAGCTCCCCGTGCCGGTGGCCGTCACCGGAAGGCCCGCGCTCTTCCACGCCTGGAAGCCGCCGATCAGATCGGTGGCCCTGTGCAGTCCGAGCCGGCGCAGGGACTCGGCGGCCAGGCTGGAGGCGTACCCCTCGTTGCAGAACAGCACGACCCGCAGGTCATGGCTCGTGGCCTCCGGGGCGCGGTGACTGCCCGTGGGGTCGAGCCGCCACTCCAGTTCGTTGCGCTCGACGACGAGGGCGCCGGGGATCAGGCCGTCCCGTTCCCGCAGGGCGGCGTACCGGGTGTCGACCAGAAGGGCTTCTCCACTCCGCACGGCCTCGTAGGCCTCCTCGGCCTCCACCCGGTCCAGGCCCGCGCGGACCTGCTCCAGCAAGGTGTCGATGCCGACGGGCTGCCGGGTGTCACTCACTGCCAGTCCTCCGGACGTTCGACATGCTCCAGACGCAGGACCGGGCCCGTACGGCTGTAGCGGCGGATCTGCGGGAGCGGCGGGTAGTAGGCGTGGACCGAGATCGCGTGCTCCTCGGCGGACTCGTTCAGTACCTCGTGCACGTGATGGCGCCCGAAGCCGCGGCCGGTGCCCGCCGGCAGTTTCCGCTGCCGGTCGATGTCCTCGGTGAGTTCCAGGGTCTTCCAGCCGTCGGCGGGCAGCCGGGCGGCGAGGGAGTTCTCCTTGAGTTCGCCCCGCGCGGTGAGGAAGGCGCCCACCGATTCGGCGTGGTCGTGCCAGCCGGTTCCGGTGCCCGGCGGCCAGCCGATGAGCCAGGCCTCACTGCCGCCGGGGCCTTCGAGCCGCACCCAGGTACGGCCCTCGGGGTCGAGGGGGAGCGAGGCGATCAGCTCGGCGTCGGCTGCCGTGCGGCGTACGAAGGCCAGCAGGTCGGCCTGCGTGGGGGTACGGGGTGCGCCGGATACCGCGGAGGCGGCGGCTGCCGAGGCAGACGTGGAGACAGGGGGTGGTACAGACACTCGGACCGTCCTGAGAGTTCGCGAGAAAGACGCGGCGGCACGGCGGCTGCGCGCGGGAGATGAGGATGCGAAGTCAGAAGGACGGACGACACACGCAGCCCGCATAGCGGACGAGGTCCATATGGACCCTCCGCCACAGGCGCACACAGGTGTCGGTCACGATCCGGAGTAGACCATGGCGGCGGGGACCGGTCAACTCACCGTCACTATGTGGACCATGGAGGCCCGAAGGACCGGGAAACCCCGGGCCGGACGGTCACGGGGTGTTCATCTCCTGCCCGCGGTCGCCTCCGCGGCGCTCTCCGCGTCCACCTGGGCCGCCGGACCCCCGAGGGTCGCCTCGGCCGCCTCGTACAGGTCGGCCGGCCGGACCCCGCTGAGCGCGGTGACCAGGTGCCCGTCGGGGCGGACCAGCAGCACGGTGTGCGCCGCCGCGCCCGGGTAGCTCTCCGCGACGAGCAGTTCGGCGGGGTGCGGCAGCGCGGTCACGGCGGCGGCGAGCCGGGGCATGACGCCGGCCGTCACCCAGTGCTTGCGGGCCCACACCCCCGTACCCGGAGCGATCAGCACGACGAGCAGGACCCCGCGCCCGAGCCGTTCCCGCAGCGGTACGAACGAACCGTCCTCCGCAGTCACCCGGACATCGACGACCGGAGCACCGGGCTCGGTGTCGACAGGGGCGTGCGACTCGGCGGGCGGAGGCATGAGAGGGGAGTGGGCGTACGCCCCCGGCGCACCCAGCGGGCCGCGACCCAGGTGGCCGTCCGTGAGCAGGGCGTCGTGGCCGCGGGCGGCCCCGGGGACGTAGGCGCGCAGACCGCCGCCGCTGCGCAGCAGGGGCAGTGCCTGGTCGGCGGCGCGCAGCCGGGCGGCGACCACCGCGCGCCGTTCCGTCTGGTAGCTGTCGAGGAGCGCGGGGTGCGGGCCGTGGTGCCAGGTGAGCGCCAGCTTCCAGGCGAGGTTGTCGGCGTCCCGCAGCCCCTCGTCCAGGCCCTGGGTGCCGAGGGCGCCGAGCAGATGGGCCGCGTCCCCGGCGAGGAAGACCCGACCGGCGCGCCAGCGGCGGGCCAGCCGGTGGTGGACGGTGTGGACTCCGGTGTCGAGCAGTTCGTACGCGGGTGTGGCGCCGCCGCTCCAGCCCCCGAGGGTCTCCCGGATGCGGGCCACCAGCAGGTCAGGCGTGACGAGGTCCTTGCCCGGTGGCAGCAGCCAGTCAAGACGCCAGACGTCCTCGGCGAGCGGACGGGCGCTCACCTCGCCGGCCGAGGGGCCGGAGCTGCGCCACGGCATCATCCGGTGCAGCAACGCCTCCCCGGGCCAGGGGAGTTCCGTGCGCAGGGCCGCCACGGCGTGGCGTTCGACGGCGGTGCGCCCGGGGAAGCGGATGTCCTGGAGCTTGCGCACCGTCGAGCGCGGTCCGTCGCAGCCGACCAGGTAACTGCCACGCCACCAGGTGCCGTTGGGTCCCCGGGTGTGCGCCGTGACGCCGGAGGTGTCCTGCTCGACGGAGTCGAGGCGGCTGTGCACGGCGACCTTGATGAGCCGCTCGTGGATGATGGCCTCGCGCAGGGCGCCGGTCAGCGCGTGCTGGGCGATGTGCAGGGGGGCGCTGAACTCCTCACCGTCCGCGGCGCTTTCCGTATCCCGGGACGGGCCGGTGCCGCGTGGGGCGACGATCCCCCGAGGATCGTCGCCCCACGCGGCACCGGCGCCGAGAGGATCGGCGACGCCCTTCGTGCTCCCGGGAGTCTTCCCGTCGAAGGTGATCTCGCGCATCACCTGCCTGCGCCGCATCGACCGCCATCCGGCCCAACGGAAGCCGGCGTCGTCGAGAGGCAGTCCTGTCAGCCGTTCGACCAGCGCGACCGTGTCCTCGCGCAGCACCACGGTCCGCGCGAGCCGCTGTTCGTCCTTGCCCGGTCCCTCGTCGAGGACCACGGAGGGGACTTCCTGGCGAGCCAGCGCAAGGGCCAGCGTGAGCCCCACGGGCCCCGCTCCGACGATGATCACCGGGTCCACGGCGCGGTGCCCCCTGCACGGAGCTGTGTCCTGAGGGACGTACGGGAACAGGCAGGTGGAGCAGGGTGCACGATCACAGAACGTATGCAACCCATTGCCGCTGCTTGCGTCAAGTGACGGGGTCAGTGGCGGTCCCGTCACTGACCCCTTCGGTCACACCGATCGACTGATGTTCGGACGATTCGTCAGATCGCGCCCCCGCCAGCACCCGTGGCCGTCGTACCGGCGATGGTCGCGTCGTTCGGCGAGAGCACCGCGCCGGTCGACTTCTTGCCGCGGCGCAGTCGCCCCTCCAGCCAGGAGGCGAAGCTGGTGATCGCGAAGTTCACCACGATGAAGATGACGGCGACCACGATGAAGCTCGGGACGACGTTGGCGTAGTTGGCCGCGAGGGTGCTGCGTGCGACGAGGAGTTCCGTGTAGCCGATCATCACACCGCCCAGCGCGGTGTCCTTCACGATGACGACGAGCTGGCTGACGATCGCCGGGAGCATCACGGTGACCGACTGCGGCAGCAGGATACTGGTCATCGTCTGGCCCTTGCGCAGCCCGATCGCGTACGCGGCCTCCGTCTGTCCTCTGGGGAGCGCGAGGATGCCCGCCCGTACGACCTCGGCGAGGACCGCGGAGTTGTAGAGCACCAGACCGGTGACGACCGCGTAGAACGGACGGTCCTCGCTCGCGACGTTCGCGGACTTGGCGTAGAGCTCGTTCGCGAACAGCATGAGCAGCAGGACCGGGATGGACCGGAAGAACTCGACCACGGCGCCCACGGGAACCCGCACCCAGCGGTGGTCGGACAGACGTGCGATACCGAGGGCGGCGCCCAGGGGAAGGGCGATCACCATGCTGAGCGCGGCGGCCTTCAGTGTGTTCCAGAGACCCGGCAGCAGATACGTGTTCCAGGCGTCGGCTGTGGTGAACGGCTCCCACAGGTCCCACTTGAGCTGGCCCTTGTCGTCCATCACCAGCCAGATCCACCACAGGAGCAGTCCGAGCAGGACGACGAAGAGCACCGAGAGGACCACATTGCGGCGCTTGGCGCGGGGGCCGGGGGCGTCGTAGAGGACGGAGGTCATCGCTTTACCGCCAGTCGCTTGCCCAGCCAGCCGAGGACGAGGCCGGTGGGGAGGGTCAGGACCACGAAGCCGAAGGCGAAGACCGCGGCGATGAGGACCGTCTGGGCCTCGTTCTCGATCATCGTCTTCATCAGGCTCGCGGCCTCGGCCACGCCGATGGCGGCGGCCACGGTCGTGTTCTTGGTCAGTGCGATCAGCACGTTCGCCAGCGGGATGATGACGGAACGGAACGCCTGCGGCAGCACGACGAGCCTCAGGGTCTGGCTGAAGCTGAGCCCGATCGCGCGGGCCGCCTCGGCCTGTCCGACCGGCACGGTGTTGATGCCGGAGCGCAGCGCCTCGCAGACGAACGCCGCGTGGTAGCCGACGAGACTGAGCACCGCGAGCCGGAAACCCTGGACATCGAAGTTGTCGGACGCGCCCATCGTCACACCGAAGATGTCCGCGAGGCCGAGCGAACTGAACACGATGATGACCGTCAGCGGGATGTTCCGGACGATGTTCACGTAGGCGGTGCCGAATCCGCGCATGAGCGGGACCGGGCTGACCCGCATCGCGGCCAGCAGGGTGCCCAGGACCAGGGAGCCGAGGGCGGAGACGACGGTGAGCTTCACCGTCGTCCAGAACGCCCCCAGGACGTCATAACCTTGAAGAAAGTCGAACACGATCTCCCGCGCTTCCGGGTGGTGGCGTACGTGGCGGACTGGGCGGGCGCGGCATGCCGCCGCCGTGATCGCGACGGACGGCGGCACACCTGCGCAACCCCGTGTGAACCGCGGATTCCCGCGTCGTCCGAGGTCCCTGCGTTTCTCGCGGTGCCCGTGTCACCGGGCGGTGTCCGCGCTACTTGACGATGACGCCGACCTTCGGGGCCTGCTCGTACTGGTACTTCGCCGGGCCGAAGTTCTTCTCGACCGCCTGCTTCCAGGCGCCGTCGCTGACCATCTTCTCCAGCGCGGTGTTGATCTTCTTCTCCAGCTCGGCATCGCCCTTCTTGACGCCGATGCCGTAGTTCTCATTGCTCAGCTTGAGGCCGGCGAGCTTGAACTGGTCCTTGTACTTGTCCTGCGCGGCGAAGCCCGCGAGGATCGAGTCGTCGGTGGTCACCGCGTCGACGGCACCGCTCTGCAGGGCGGCGATGCACTCCGAGTAGCCGCTGTACTTCTTCAGGTTGGCCTTCGGGGCGATGGTGTCGTGGATGTTCTGCGCCGAGGTCGAACCGGTCACGGAGCAGAGCTTCTTGCCGTTGAGGTCCGTGGCCTTCGAGATGTTCGCGTCCTTCTTGACCAGCAGGTCCTGGTGGGCCAGCAGGTACGGGCCCGCGAAGTCGACCTTCTGCTTGCGCTCGTCGGTGATCGAGTAGGTGGCCGCGATGAACTTCACGTCGCCGCGGGCGAGCGCGTTCTCGCGGTCGGCGCTCTTGGTCTCGATGAACTCGATCTGGCTGGGCTTGTAGCCGAGTTCCTTGGCCACGTAGGTCGCGACGTCCACGTCGAAACCGGCGAAGGAGCCGTCGGGCTGCTTCAGGCCGAGACCGGGCTGGTCGTACTTGATGCCGACCTTGACCTTGCCGCCGCCCGAGGGCGAGGACCCGCTGTCGTCCTTGTCGCTCGAACCGCACGCGGTGGCGGTCGCGGCGAGTGCGAGTACGGCGGCCGAGGCGGCGGCTGCCTTGCGGAGCTTCATGGTGAACATCCTTTGAGTCAGGGCGAAGTACGGGCCGTCGACGGGCGGGATCCCCGTGGACCGGGACGTGGTCCCCCCGCAGGGGGAGGCGGTCTCCCGGCGCGGAGACATCAGTGGTGGAGGATCTTCGAGAGGAAGTCCTTGGCACGGTCGCTGCGCGGATTGCTGAAGAACTGGTCCGGCACAGCCTCTTCGACGATGCGGCCGTCGGCCATGAAGACGACCCGGTTGGCAGCCGAACGGGCGAAGCCCATCTCATGGGTGACGACGATCATGGTCATGCCGTCCCGGGCGAGCTGCTGCATGACCTCGAGGACCTCGTTGATCATCTCGGGGTCCAGCGCCGAGGTCGGCTCGTCGAACAGCATGACCTTCGGGTCCATCGCCAACGCCCTTGCGATGGCGACGCGTTGCTGCTGGCCGCCCGACAGCTGCGCCGGGTACTTGTCCGCTTGCGTGCTGACGCCGACGCGGTCGAGCAGGGCGCGCGCCTTCTCCTCCGCCGCCTGCTTGCCGCTCCTGCGGACCTTGATCTGCCCCAGCATCACGTTCTCGAGCACGGTCTTGTGCGCGAAGAGGTTGAAGGACTGGAAGACCATGCCCACATCGGCGCGGAGCCGGGCGAGCGCCTTGCCTTCCTGGGGCAGCGGCTTGCCGTCGATCGAGATGTCACCCGAATCGATCGTCTCCAGACGGTTGATGGTGCGGCACAGGGTGGACTTCCCGGACCCGGAGGGCCCGATGACCACGACGACCTCGCCACGCGTGATCGTCAGGTCGATGTCCTGGAGCACGTGCAACGCGCCGAAGTGCTTGTTGACGCTCTTCAGGACGACCAGTTCGTCGGTCCCGGCCGTGGCGTCCTTGGCCGCCGATGCTTCGGTCATCGCTTTTGGGCTCCGTCCTCCTCGTTTCGGAGGACAGTAGTAACCCCTCACGACCAGCGTCATTACATCTGAGGGGAACTTGAGCATCACGATCCGGTAGCAATCGGACACGTGTCGTAGCAGTCGTACGGACGCGCGTACCGGCTGGGTAACGGAAGCCCCGGGCAACCCGAAGCCCCTTGACGCCGTCCTTGTCCATCGGCGTGACTTCCTTGGTGCACGCGCGCGTGCACCGACGTTCTTGAAAAGGACCGTTCGACCGATGAGACCCGAGACCGTACGACCGACGAAACGGGTACGACCGATGAACCGGAGGGGGCCGGAATGAGACTGCTCCTCGTAGAGGACGACAACCATGTCGCCGCCGCCCTGTCCGCGGTGCTGGCACGGCACGGCTTCGAGGTCACGCATGCCCGGAGCGGCGAGGAGGCCCTTCAGGCCCTCGTCCCGGAGAGCGACGGCTTCGGCGTCGTCCTGCTCGACCTGGGACTGCCCGACCAGGACGGCTACGAGGTCTGCGGCAAGATCCGCAAGCGGACCGCCACGCCGGTGATCATGGTCACCGCGCGCGCGGACGTACGGTCCCGCATCCACGGCCTCAACCTCGGCGCCGACGACTACGTCGTGAAGCCCTACGACACCGGGGAACTGCTCGCCCGGATCCACGCCGTCAGCCGGCGCAGCGCCCACGACGACGTGTCGGCTTCCGGCGAGACCATGGTGCTGCTCGGCCCCGTACGCATCGAACTCCCGAACCGCCAGGTCACCGTGGACGGTTCGACGGTCCAGCTGACCCGCAAGGAGTTCGACCTGCTCGCTCTGCTGGCCCAGCGCCCCGGGGTGGTGTTCCGCCGGGAGCAGATCATCAGCGAGGTGTGGCGTACGAGCTGGGAAGGAACCGGCCGCACGCTGGAGGTGCACGTGGCGTCGCTGCGCTCCAAGCTGCGCATGCCGGCGCTGATCGAGACCGTACGAGGCGTCGGGTACCGGCTCGTCGCCCCGGCCGCGTAGCGGGCACGGTGCGTACCCGTCTGCTGCCGCTGCTCATCGTCCTGATGGCGGCCGTGCTGCTCGCGCTCGGCGTCCCGCTCGCGGTGAGCGTCGCCGCGGCGCAGCAGCAGCGCGTGGTCGTCGACCGCATCGACGACACCGCGCGCTTCGCGGCCCTGGCCCAGTACGTCACCGACTACCCGAGCCGTTCCCGGGCCGGCTTCCCCGACGAGCGCGGCGAGACCCTGCGCGCCGAACTCACCCGCTACCGCGAGGTGTACGGCATCCGGGTCGGCGTCTTCTACCGCGACGACGAGCCGATGGCCAACGCGCCGGCGAACTGGTTCCTGCCCAAGGCCGGAGCGGCCCGCGGCGCCTTCAAAGAGGCGCTCGTCAGCCGCCGCAGCCACGATCCCGAACAGGTCTGGCCCTGGCAGCACCACCGTCTCGTCGTCGCCTCCCCGGTCGTCAGGGACGGTGACGTCGTCGCCGTCGTCGTCACCGACTCGCCCACCGGGCAGATGCGTTCCAAGACGCTGAACGGATGGCTGATCATCGGCGCGGGCGAGATCGCCGCGATGCTGCTCGCGCTCGGTGCCGCGCTGCGCCTCACCGGCTGGGTGCTCAAGCCCGTACGCGTTCTCGACGCCACCACCCACGACATCGCGACCGGCCGGCTGAAGTCCCGGGTCGCGCCCGCCGGCGGACCGCCCGAACTCCAGCGCCTGGCAAGGTCGTTCAACGAGATGGCGGACAACGTCGAGAGCGTGCTGGAACAGCAGCGCGCCTTCGTCGCGGACGCCTCGCACCAACTGCGCAACCCGCTCTCGGCGCTGCTGCTGCGAATCGAGCTGCTGGCCCTCGAACTCCCCGAGGGCAACGAGGAGATCGCGTCCGTCCGCACCGAGGGCAAGCGGCTGACCCAGGTGCTCGACGACCTGCTCGACCTGGCACTCGCCGAGCACGCCGAAGCCGATGTGCGCCTGACCGACATCGGCGCGCTGGCCGCCGAGCGCGTGGCGTCCTGGCAGCCGGTCGCCGACAGCAGAGGCGTCCGGCTGGCGGGGAACTGCCCGCCTACGACCGCCTGGGCCGACCCCATCACGCTGTCCAGCGCCCTGGACGCGGTGATAGACAACGCGGTCAAGTTCACGCCGGAGGGGGAGACGGTCGAGGTGACGGTCGCCTCGAACGGCGCGTCCTCCACCGTCGTCGTCACCGACGGCGGCCCCGGCCTCGGCGACGAGGACCTGGCCCGCATAGGCGACCGCTTCTGGCGCAGCGCGGCCCATCAGAACATCAAGGGATCGGGCCTCGGCCTCTCCATCTCCCGGGCCCTGCTCGCCGCGGGCGGCGGCTCCATCGCGTACGGCCACCACGAACCGCACGGTCTGCGGGTGACGGTGACCGTGCCCAGGTCGGAGCCGGTGACCTGACGGATCCCGCGGCGAGCCCCCACCGCGGGTGCCGCTACGGCTTGATCGACCGGTAGTAGCGGCGCGCGCCCTCGTGCAGCGGCAGCGGGTCCGTGTAGATCGCCGTGCGCAGGTCCACGAGCTGGGCCGCGTGCACCACGGCGCCGATGCGGTCGCGGCTCGCGATCACCGTGCGGGTGAGCGCCTCGGTGAGGTCCGCGTCCGTGTCCTCCCGGGTGATCAGGAAGTTCGCCACGGCCAGAGTCGGCACTGCGGAACCACGCTGCGACGCGGGATAGGCGTCCGCGGGCATCACGGCCGAGCGGTAGTAGCTGGAGGCACCGCCCTGCGCGTGCAGCTTCTCGACGAGGTCGCTGCCGATCGGTACCAGCCGGATGTCATCGGTCTCGGAGAGGTTCTGGACGGCGTTCGTCGGCAGACCGCCCGACCAGAAGAACGCGTCGATCTTGTGCTCTTCGAGCAGGCCGGGCATGGTCGCGATGCCCTCGTCGAGGGGCGTTATGTCCGTCTCGGGGTCGAGGCCCGCCGCCTCGAGCACATGGTTCGCGATCAGCCGGACCCCGGATCCGCCCGGTCCCACGGCGACCTTCATGCCCTTCAGGTCCTCGACGGACTGCACGGGCGAGGAGCGCGGGACGACCAGGTGCACATAGTCGTCGTAGAGCCGCGAGCAGCCGCGCAGCCGGCGGGCGCCCGGTTTGTGCTGGTGGAGGTACGTCTCCACGGCGTCGGCCGCCGCGATGGTGAAGTCGGCCTTGCCGGTGGCCACACGGCTGATGTTCGCCTGCGATCCGTCGCTGTCCCACAGCCGCACGTTCAGGTCGGGCATGTCCTTGGCGATGGCGCCCTGCAGGAGCTTGCCGTACATCTGGTAGACCCCGGTCGCGGTGCCCGTGCTGAAGGTGATCGTCCCGCTCGGGGATTCCTCGCCCAGCGGCAGCAGCCACCACAGCAGCAGCCCGACGACCGCGAGGACGGCCGCCGAGCCGGACAGCGCGAGTCGCCGGCCGATACGGGTCAGTGCCTGGAACATGCGCGCGATCCTGCCAGCCCGGGCCCGGTCCTGGCCAGGCCGGGCCCGGGAGGGGCGCGGCGGATCGGTAGGCTCGTCGAATGCAGTCGCCGCCGCCGTTGCCGTCGCAGGTCCCACCGTCCGGTTCTTCCGTGTCCACGGTCCCACCGTCCGGTTCTTCCGTGTCCACGGTCCCGCCGTCCGGTTCGCCCGTGTCCTCGGTTCCGCCGTCCGGTTCTTCCGTGTCCACGGTCCCACCGTCCGGTTCTTCCGTGTCCACGGTCCCGCCGTCCGGTTCGCCCGTGTCCTCGGTTCCGCCGTCCGGTTCTTCCGTGTCCACGGTCCCGCCATCGCCCTCCCTGGCTTCCCCGGCTTCCCCGGCCTCACTGGTCCGTGAGTTCCATCTCGCCTTCGGCCTCGATGTCCGCGGCACCCCGACCGAGGTCTCCCCGAAGCTCGCCGCACACCGGGGCGAGCTGCTGGCGGAGGAGGCCGCCGAGGTCGCCGAGGTCTCGGTCGGCGGCCCGCTCGACCGGCTGGCGCACGAGCTCGCCGATGTCGTGTACGTGGCGTACGGCACGGCCCTCGTCCACGGGGTCGACCTCGACGCGGTGATCGCCGAGATCCACCGGGCCAACATGACGAAGCTCGGCCCCGACGGGCACGTCGCCCGCAGAGCCGACGGCAAGGTCCTCAAGGGCGAGCACTACCGGGCACCGGACGTGTCGGAGGTGCTGCGGCGGCAGGGGTGGAGCGCGCCGGACGCGTAGGACCCGGGGCGCGCCCACGGCGGAGGCCGTACGGGCCGCCGCCACCAAACGGGCCGCCCCGAGGGGAGGCCGAACGGGCACAGCGACGACCAGGAGAGCGCATGAACGAGCCGGCCGGGTCCGACCTGCCCGTCGAGGGCGGAACCCTCCGCGTCCTGAGGTTCGGCAGGGGGCCGCGGATCGCTCTGGCGGCACACGGCATCACCGGATCCGGGATGTCCTTCCGCGCCATGGCCCGTCACCTCCCCGACGAGTGGAGTCTGTTCGCACCCGACCTGCGCGGACGCGGCGGAAGCGCGGACACCCCCGGCCCGTACGGCCTCGACCGGCACGCCATGGACCTGTGCCGTCTGGCCCAGGACGTGGGCGGCGGCCGGCCGGTCGCCCTGACCGGGCACTCGATGGGCGCTTACACCGCGCTGAGAGCGGCCGCGCTCCGTCCCGCGCTGTTCGACCGGCTGCTGCTCGTCGACGGCGGTCTGCCGCTGCCCGTCCCGCCCGGCACGGATCTCGACGCCGTCCTCGACACCACGCTCGGACCCGCGCTGGCCCGCCTCGGCCGGACGTACGAGACCGACGCGGCCTACGTCGACTTCTTCCGCGCGCATCCGGCGCTCGGACCGCACTGGAACGCGGACATCGAGACGTACGTGCGCTACGACGTCACGGGCCCCCGGGGTGCCAGGCGCTCGAAGGTGCGGGAGGAGGCCGTGCGGCACGACGGGCGCGATCTGCTGACATCCGCCGACCTGTTCGCCGCCGGCCTCACGGGGCTGGGCGTCCCGGTCCTGCTGCTGCACGCGTCCCTCGGACTGCTCGGCCAGGAGCCGCCGATGCTGGAGGCGTCCGTCGTCGCACGCTGGACCGGCGGGCCGGTGAACCTCCCCGCCGAGCTGGTCGAGGGCTCCAACCACTACACGATCCTGCTCGGAACCGCCGCGAGGACCGTCGCCGAGCGGTTCGTCGCGCTGGGCGGGTGACGGAGGGGTGCGGGGGAGGAGGGGGTGCCGGAGGCCTCCGACCGCACGCCGGGTGCCGGAAACCGCACGTCGTGTGACGGGCAACGGGTGGCCCCGGCTCCGGCGTCCGGACGTACTCCCGGCACCGCCTACCCTTGTCCCATGAGCAGCGGCGACCGGAGTCAGGCAGTGGACGTTCAGGAATCCAAGACGTACGAAGTGCGCACCTATGGGTGTCAGATGAACGTCCACGACTCCGAACGGCTCTCCGGGCTCCTCGAAGGCGCCGGTTACGTGCGGGCGCCCGAGGGCGCGGACGGGGACGCGGACGTCGTCGTCTTCAACACCTGCGCCGTACGCGAGAACGCCGACAACAAGCTCTACGGCAACCTCGGCCGCCTCGCCCCGATGAAGACGAAGCGCCCCGGCATGCAGATCGCCGTCGGCGGCTGCCTCGCCCAGAAGGACCGCGACACCATCGTGAAGCGGGCGCCCTGGGTGGACGTCGTCTTCGGCACGCACAACATCGGCAAACTGCCCGTCCTCCTGGAGCGCGCCCGCGTTCAGGAAGAGGCGCAGATCGAGATCGCCGAGTCCCTGGAGGCCTTCCCCTCCACGCTGCCGACCCGCCGCGAGAGCGCGTACGCGGCCTGGGTGTCGATCTCCGTCGGCTGCAACAACACCTGCACGTTCTGCATCGTCCCCGCGCTGCGCGGCAAGGAGAAGGACCGCAGGACCGGCGACATCCTGGCCGAGATCGAGGCACTGGTCGGCGAGGGCGTCTCCGAGATCACCCTCCTCGGCCAGAACGTCAACGCGTACGGCAGCGACATCGGCGACCGCGAGGCCTTCAGCAAGCTGCTGCGCGCCTGCGGGAAGATCGAGGGCCTGGAGCGCGTGCGCTTCACCTCGCCGCACCCGCGCGACTTCACCGACGACGTGATCGCCGCCATGGCGGAGACGCCGAACGTGATGCCGCAGCTGCACATGCCGATGCAGTCCGGATCGGACACCGTCCTGAAGGCCATGCGCCGCTCGTACCGCCAGGAGCGCTTCCTCGGGATCATCGAGAAGGTCCGGGCCGCCATCCCGCACGCGGCGATCACCACCGACATCATCGTGGGCTTCCCCGGCGAGACGGAGGAGGACTTCGAGCAGACCCTCCACGCGGTCCGCGAGGCCCGCTTCTCGGCGGCGTTCACGTTCCAGTACTCCAAGCGCCCCGGAACTCCGGCGGCCACCATGGAGGGGCAGATCCCCAAGGAGGTCGTCCAGGCGCGCTACGAGCGTCTCGTCGCCCTCCAGGAGGAGGTCTCCTGGGACGAGAACAAGAAGCAGGTCGGCCGCGTCCTGGAGCTGATGGTCGCCGAGGGCGAGGGCCGCAAGGACGGCGCCACCCACCGCCTCTCGGGCCGCGCCCCCGACAACCGGCTGGTCCACTTCACCAAGCCCGACGCACAGGTCCGCCCCGGTGACGTGGTCACCGTCGAGATCACGTACGCCGCCCCGCACCACCTGCTCGCCGAGGGCGCCGTCCTGGACGTGCGCCGCATGCGCGCGGGGGACGCCTGGGAGAAGCGCAACGCCGCCGAGACCGCCAAGCCGGCCGGCGTCATGCTGGGCCTGCCGAAGATCGGCGCCCCCGAGCCGCTTCCGGTCGCCACGGGCAGCGGCCGCGGCTGCGACTGACCGGGACCGCCGGGGCGGACCGGGCGGTGTGCGGCGATACGCTGCGGCTCATGCTTGTAGCCGCCGCAGTCTGCCCCTGCCCTCCGCTGCTCGTCCCCGATGTCGCCGCGGGAGCGGCCCCCGAGCTGGACGCCGCGCGCGCCGCGGTCACGGACGCGCTGGGCGTGCTCGCCGCGTCCCGTCCCGACCTGCTGGTGGTCGTCGGCCCGGCCGAGAAGAGTGGTCGCGGAGTCCATCCGGAGGGCACCCGCGGCTCCTTCAGCGGCTTCGGGGTCGACCTCGACGTGTCCCTCGGCCGTCCGGACGCCGGCGACGCGAACCGCGACACGGACGGCGAGGGTTCCGGTTCACCGGAACGTGAGCTGCCGCCCTCCCTGTCCGTCGCCGCATGGCTGCTGGAGCGCACCGGCTGGTCCGACGCCCCGGTGGAGGGGCTCGGAGTCGGGGAACCCCTGGAGGCCGAGCGGTGCGTCGAGACCGGGGCGCAGATCGGCGGGCGGGCCGGGCGGGTGGCCCTGCTGGTGATGGGGGACGCCAGCGCGTGCCGGACCCTCAAGGCGCCGGGCTATCTCGACGAGCGCGCGGTGGCCTTCGACGCGGAGGTCGCGCGGGCGCTCGGAGCGGCCGACCTCGCGGCCCTCAAGGCGCTGGACATCGATCTGGCGTACGAGCTGAAGGCCGCGGGGCGCGCGCCCTGGCAGGTCCTCGCGGGCGCGGCCGAGGGCGCGGGACTCGGCGGCGCCCTGCTGTACGACGACGCTCCCTACGGGGTGGGATACCTGGTGGCGGCCTGGTCGTAGGCCGGGGTCGGATGCCCGGCCGCACGCGGCGGACCGCCTGGGCGTGCTCCTCGGACTCCCCGCCGCTTTCTCGGACGCACCAGCCGACACGCCGTCACCGGACGCGGCGGACGGCCGGAAGCAGCCTGAGCTCTTCGCGGCCGTCCGCCGATGCGCGGGTCGTTCAGGACGCCGGGGGCGGGGCCGGCATGTCCGACGGATTCGCGTCCCCGCCGCCGCCCTTGTGCGCGAGGCTGTCCATGGCGTCCTTCGCCTTGCCGGTGCCTGTATGGATCGTGCCGCTGTACTTGTGCCTGGTCTTGTCGTCGACCACCTTCGCGGCCTTGTCGAGACCGTGAGCGACCTTGTGCCCGTGCTGTTGCGCGAGCCCGGAGACCTTGTCCTTGGCGGGCTCCAGCTTGGCTTTCAGATTGTCCATCAGACCCATGGTTCGCCTTCCCTCGCGGGACAGTCAGGTGCGGGAGCCCTTGTCGGCCTCGTTGTCGGCGGCCTCTTCGGGGGTCTGCTGCCGGGGGATGCCGGCGTCCTCCGCGGCGGTGGCCCCGGCGGTCCGAGCCGTCGCCTCGCCCTCGTTGCCGGACGAACCCTCGGCCTGCACCGCTCCCCGCGCCTCGACAGCCGGTGCCTCGACGGCCGGCGCCTCCTGGGTGGCCTTCGACCTCCGGAGAAGTCGTTCAAAAACGCCCATATCAGCTCCATACGTTACTCGTGAGGGCGAAATTCCGCGTCGCCCGGTGCGGCCCATTGCGTCAACCGGGTCACCGGTCCTCGGAACCGGCGGCCGGAACCTCGCTTGAGGGAACGAACCCGGAAGCCTGGCGTCACGCTGCTCGTTGCCGGAGAGGTCCCAGGGTTTGCGAGACTGGGACCGTGAGCAGCACACCCCCCGCACCCCGGGTCATCGCCGTCGTCGGACCGACCGCCGCAGGAAAGTCCGATCTGGGCGTCTTCCTCGCCAGGCGTCTCGGCGGTGAGGTCATCAACGCCGACTCGATGCAGCTGTACCGCGGGATGGACATCGGCACCGCCAAGCTGACGCCCGCCGAGCGCGGCGGTGTCCCGCACCACCTCCTGGACATCTGGGACGTGACGGTCGCCGCCAGCGTCGCCGAGTACCAGCGGCTCGCCCGAGCCCGGATCGACGCGCTGCTCGCCGAGGGACGCTGGCCGGTCCTGGTGGGCGGCTCCGGACTTTACGTCCGCGGAGCCGTCGACAAGATGGAGTTCCCGGGGACGGACCCCGCCGTGCGCGCCCGCCTGGAGGAGGAGCTCACCCTGCGCGGCTCCGGAGCCCTGCACGCACGGCTCGCCATGGCCGACCCCGGGGCCGCCCAGGCGATCCTGCCCAGCAACGGCCGCCGGATCGTCCGCGCCCT
Source organism: Streptomyces sp. NBC_00659 (assembly GCF_036226925.1). Taxonomy (NCBI): domain Bacteria; kingdom Bacillati; phylum Actinomycetota; class Actinomycetes; order Kitasatosporales; family Streptomycetaceae; genus Streptomyces; species Streptomyces sp. NBC_00659. Next base: position 6,913,498 of record NZ_CP109031.1, read on the forward strand.
CGAGGTCATCGAGATCACCGGCAAGCCCTTCACCGCCAACCTGCCAGGCCACGACTCCGTCTACGACACCCTCCAGATCGGTGTGGACGTGGCCCGCCCCGAGCTCGACGAGCGCATCGCGCGGCGGGTGGACCGGATGTGGGAGGCCGGGCTCGTGGACGAAGTGCGCACGCTGGAGGCGCACGGCCTGCGCGCCGGGCGCACGGCCTCCCGCGCGCTCGGATACCAGCAGGTCCTCGCGGCGCTCGCCGGGGAGTGCACCGAGGACGAGGCCCGCGCCGAGACCGTTCGCGCCACCAAGCGCTTCGCGCGCCGTCAGGATTCATGGTTCCGGCGCGACCCCAGGGTGCATTGGCTCAGTGGGGCTGCGGCAGATCTCACAGAACTTCCGGAACTCGCACTGGCGTTGCTCGAACGACCGGTCACAGCCTGATCACGTCATGGCATCGGGACGCTCCGGCCGTCATCCGGGCCTCCGGCGCCGTGCCATCATCAAGCTTCGATCGACCAGTGAAGTCCGAGTTGGGAGGGCGCGTGGCGATGGAGGCCGGCCCTCGCGACACTGCACGAGGCACCGAGTACGGTGCTGATCGGGACGGAGTTCGTCTGAGCATCGATCCGGACGCCGACCTCGGCGTCGAGCCGGAGCTGGGCGGAGAGCGACTGAGCTCCGACGGCCCCGAGGACGCCCCCGGCGGGGTGATCGCCGACGGCCCCGGCCCCGGCGAGATGTCCCCTGAGCCGGAGGTCGAGGTAGAGCTGCGCCCGCAGCGCCTGCTGCGCATCTGGCAGCTCGCGCCCATCGTGGCGCTGGCCGCGACGGGCTCCCTGATGTTCGCCTTCCCGCTCGCCTTCGAGTTCGGCGACGGCGGTGCCGTGGTCGCCATGCTCGGCCTGCTGATCTGCCTGTGCGCCGCCGGCTGGGGCCTGATGGCCGCCCGCCGGGTCGGCTACGCGCTGCCCGGCTTCCCGCCGCGCGGCTCCGGCCGACGCGCCGACTGGCGGGTGGTGCTCGCCTACGTCGTGATCGTCGCCGCGGTGGCCGTGCTCGCCGTGGGACGCGTGGCCCGACTGCGCTGACCCCGGGCCTGTTCCACGGTGGACCACTGCGGGCCGGTGCCGGCGTGAGCGCCGTCCCGGCACCCGCACCGCGCGGGCAGGGCTGTCGTGGCGACCCCGTACGATCGAGGAATGAGCACGCGGATCGCCTTCCTCAAGGGCCACGGGACCGAGAACGACTTCGTGATCATCCCGGACCCGGAGAATGTCCTCGACCTGTCTCCCGCCGCCGTCGCCGCCCTGTGCGACCGCCGCGCGGGCATCGGCGGAGACGGTCTGCTGCACGTCGTGCGGTCCGCCGCGCACCCCGAGGCCGAGAAGATGGCGGCCGAGGCGGAGTGGTTCATGGACTACCGCAACGGCGACGGTTCGGTCGCCGAGATGTGCGGCAACGGAGTGCGTGTGTTCGCCCACTATCTCCACCGCGCCGGACATGTGGCCGAAGGGGACACCGCGATCGCCACGCGCGGCGGCGTGAAGCCCGTCCACATCGCCAAGGACGGAGACGTCACCGTCGGCATGGGCAAGGCACGCCTCCCCGAGGGCGAGGTCACGGTGAGCGTCGGCGCGCGCAGCTGGCCCGCGCGCAACGTGAACATGGGCAACCCGCACGCGGTCGCCTTCGTGGACGACCTCGCGCACGCCGGCGATCTCTTCGCACCGCCGCCGTTCACCCCGGCCTCCGCCTACCCGGACGGGGTCAACGTCGAGTTCGTCGTCGACCGCGGGCCGCGCCATGTCGCCCTGCGGGTCCACGAACGCGGCTCGGGCGAGACCCGCTCCTGCGGCACGGGCGCCTGCGCCGTGGCCGTCGCCACCGCCCGGCGCGACAACGCCGACCCCGCCGTGACCGGCACCCCGGTGACGTACACCGTCGACGTGCCCGGCGGACGCCTGGTCATCACCGAGCACGCGAACGGCGAGATCGAGATGACGGGCCCCGCCGTGATCGTCGCCGAGGGCGAGATCGACGCGGAGTGGCTGGACGGTGCGCCGCGCTGAGCAGCAGGGGACGGACGTCGTACGTCCTTGCCGTCCGTTCCAGGAAATCGAAACCGTAAACCCCAAAACCTTCGCTCGATCGGGTGATCCGTTTCACGCTCGGCGAGAGGCGGTCAACCGGGCGTGGTGGGGTCGGTAGCATCAAGCACCGGCCCGGACGGGGGATCGACACCATCCCCTGAGCCGAGTACGCCATGGGGCACCCGTCCGCCGGTCTGACGCAGCCGGAGGTGCCCATGAGTGCGGAGGCGACGAATCCCGCGAAGCCAGGCCCTGCCACGCCCGCCGACCGGCGCCCGGCGTCGCTGGAGCCCGGGGTGCCCCCGGCGCACCGCAAGAAGGCACGGGCCCGGATCGACCTGCGCCGGCTCGGGCGGGCCGCGCTGCTCGGGCCCGCGGCCCGCGACCGGCTGCCGGACGCGATCGGGCATGTGGCCGAGGCCCACCGCGCCCACCACCCCGACGCCAAACTGGAGCCCCTGCGCCGGGCTTACGTGCTCGCGGAGTCCTCGCACCGCGGCCAGATGCGCAAGAGCGGCGAGCCGTACATCACCCACCCGCTCGCCGTGACCCTGATCCTCGCCGAACTCGGCGCGGAGACGACGACGCTGACCGCGTCCCTGCTCCACGACACCGTCGAGGACACGGAAGTGACGCTCGATCAGGTCCGTGAGGAGTTCGGCGACGAGGTCTGCTACCTGGTCGACGGTGTCACCAAGCTGGAGAAGGTCGACTACGGCGCCGCCGCCGAACCGGAGACCTTCCGCAAGATGCTCGTCGCCACGGGCAACGACGTCCGGGTCATGTCGATCAAACTCGCCGACCGGCTGCACAACATGCGGACCCTCGGGGTCATGCGCCCCGAGAAACAGGCGCGCATCGCCAAGGTGACCCGGGACGTGCTCATCCCGCTCGCCGAGCGCCTCGGCGTGCAGGCCCTCAAGACCGAGCTGGAAGACCTCGTCTTCGCGATCCTGCACCCCGAGGAGTACGAGCACACCCGGGAGCTGATCGTCGAGAACGCGAGCCGGTCGGACGACCCGCTCGCGGAGATCGCCGAGGAGGTGCGCGTCGTCCTGCGCGACGCGGGCATCCAGGCCGAAGTCCTCATAAGGCCGAGGCACTTCGTCTCCGTGCACCGTGTGTCGCGCAAGCGCGGCCCGATGCGCGGTGCCGACTTCGGACGCCTCCTGGTGCTCGTGAACGAGGACGCCGACTGCTACGGCGTCCTCGGCGAACTGCACACCTGTCTCACCCCGGTGGTCTCGGAGTTCAAGGACTTCATCGCCGTCCCCAAGTTCAACCTGTACCAGTCGCTGCACACGGCCGTCACCCGCGGCGACGGCCAGGTCGCCGAAGTCCTCATCCGCACCCACCAGATGCACAAGGCCGCCGAGGCCGGAGTCATCGCGCTCGGCAATCCCTACGCCCCGCCGTCGGAGGAACAGCCGGACGGCGGAGGCGAGCGCTTCTTCGACGGCGAGCGCGCCGACCCCACCCGCCCCGGCTGGCTCTCGCGGCTCCTCGACTGGCAGCAGGGCGCCCCTGACCCGGACACCTTCTGGTCGACGCTGCGCGAAGACCTCGCCCAGGACCGTGAGATCACCGTCTTCCGCGCCGACGGAGGCTCGCTCGGCCTGCCGGAGGGCGCCAGTTGCGTCGACGCGGCGTACGCGCAGTATGGCGAGGACGCGCACGCCTGCATCGGCGCCCGCGTCAACGGCCGCCTGGCGACGCTGAGTACGGTCCTGAGGGACGGCGACACCGTTCAACTGCTCATGGGCCAGGACCCCGCCTCCGAGCCCTCCAGGGAGTGGCTGGAGCACGCGCACACGGCCGCCGCGCGGATCGCCATCCAGCGCTGGATGGCCACACACCCCGCACCCGGCGACGAGGAGGCGGCCCGGGCCTCCGCCGCGGGCCCCCGGCCGCCCGTCGCGGTCCCGCCCCGCCCCGTCGAGACGCAGACCGCCCGCCCGGCGAGCGCTGTCGCCGACCCGCCCGGCGCGTCCGTACGCATGGCCGGCTGCTGTACGCCCGTACCTCCCGACGAGGTGACCGGCTTCGCCGTCCGCGGGGGAGTGGTCACCGTGCACCGCGTGGAGTGCGCCGGAGCGGCGCGCATGAAGAGCGCGGGGCGCCCGGAGGTGGGAGTGCGCTGGGGCGACACCACTGAGTTCCGCGTCACCCTGGTCGCCGAGTCGTTCGGGCGCCCGCATCTGCTCGCCGACCTCACCGAAGCCATCGCGGGAGAGGGGGTCGCCGTCGTCTCCGCGACCGTCGAACCCCCGAGCCAGCAGCGGGTACGCCACACCTACACGCTCCAACTCCCGGACGCGGCCCACCTCCCGGGCCTGATGCGCGCGATGCGCAACGTGCCGGGCGTGTACGACGTGAGCCGCGCCCAGCATCCGGCGACCGCGGCACAGTAGACCGGGCTTCACGCGGTCGTCCGGCGGCGGGGGCGAAAACGGCGGCCCGGGCGGCCGGGCACGGGATGCCGGGTCCGGAAGCCGCGCGCTGCCCCCAAAGAGTCCTGGGACCTACTCGTTCGGGTGGGCCGGGTGCGAGTCGGCCGCGCGGAGGAGGTGCGCGCTGGTAGCCGTGGTCCATGCCGCACAACCCCACCCCCACGCCCGCACGCCCGAGAAGCCGCCGCGTCACGGCGGCCCTGCTCGCCTCGGCCGTCTCCGTCTGCCTGATCGCCGCGAGCGCCCCGGACCCGGCCGGGCCCCTGGGGGTCGGCGACCGCCTCTTTCCGACCCTCGGCAACCCCGGGTACGACGTCGAGTCGTACGACCTCGACTTCGTCTATCCCGGCCGGAACGACAAGCTGCTCACCGCCGTGACCACGATCGACGCCGTGACCACCGAGTCGCTCGACCGGGTCAACCTCGACTTCGCGCACGGAAGCGTCCGGTCGGTCGAGGTCGACGGAGCTCCCGCCCGCTTCACCAAGGCCGGCGAGGATCTGGTGGTGACACCGGCCGAACGGCTGCCCGCCGGGAGCCCGGTGCGCATCACCGTGCGGCACACCAGCGACCCGGTGAGCGCGAAGGGTCAGGACGGCGGCTGGGTACGGACCAAGGACGGGCTCGCGATGGCCGGTCAGGCCGACGCCGCGCACCTGGTCTACCCGTGCAACGACCACCCCTCCGACAAGGCCGTGTTCACCGTCCGTGTCACGGCCCCGGACGGGTACACGGTCGTCGCCAACGGACTGCCCCGAGGCACCCGCAAGGCCCGCGGTGCCACGACCTGGACGTACCGGACCGAGCACCCCATGGCCACCGAGCTGACCCAGGTGTCCATCGGCCGCTCGGCCGTGCTGCACCGGCAGGGGCCGCACGGCCTGCCCGTCCGGGATGTCGTCCCCAGCGCCGACCGCGCGGCGCTCGAACCGTGGCTGCGCAAGACCCCCGGCCAGATCGCCTGGATGGAGAGCAAGGTCGGACGGTATCCCTTCGAGACCTACGGGCTGCTGATGGCCCAGGCGCAGACCGGCTTCGAGCTGGAGACGCAGACGCTCTCGCTCTTCGAGAAGGAGCTCTTCACCCAGCCCGCCTACCCGAAGTGGTACGTCGACTCGATCATGGTGCACGAGCTGTCGCACCAGTGGTTCGGCGACAGCGTCACCCCCCGCACCTGGTCCGACGTATGGCTCAACGAAGGCCACGCCACCTGGTACGAAGCCCTGTACGCCGAGGAGAAGGCGCACAAGCCCATGGAGAAGCGGATGAAGGCGGCCTACCGGCTGTCCGACTCCTGGCGCGCCAGCGGCGGTCCGCCCGCCAGGCCCAAGGGACCCAAGCCCGGCCAGAAGATCAGCATCTTCCGGCCGAACGTCTACGACGGGGCGGCCCTGGCCCTGTACGCGCTGCGCCAGGAGATCGGGCGCGCCGACTTCGAGCGCCTGGAGCGCACGTGGGTGAGCCTCAACCGCGACGGCGTGGCCTCGACGGCCGACTTCGTGGACCTCGCCTCCGCCGTTGCCGCACGCGATCTGAGCGGCTTCTTCAAGGAGTGGCTGTACGCCGCGAAGACACCGCCGATGCCGGGGCACCCGGACTGGAAGAGCGACGCACCGAAGAAACGCAAGAGCGCGTGAGGCCCGCGCAGGGGGTCCCGGAGCGTCGGGAGTGCCCCCGGAACCCCGGGGCCGGGCCTGCCGCGGCATCCCGCGGGCAGCGATGCCCGCGGGTGTCCGGCGGGTCACGATAAGTCGCGTGACGGGCCAGGCCGTGCCGTGCGACCATCTTCGAGCCGGCGGCGCGGCCCCCCATGGAGGGTTGGTCCGGCCGGAACCGGGAATCTCCCGGTGGCCACGCGCGTTGTTCCCTTTGCGGGGCGGCGTCCGTCGGCCCGCGGCTCAGCCCATCTACGTAAGGATCCAATGACCTCCTCTTCTTCCCCTTCCCAGGACGCGCAGACTTCCGCGCAGAACTACCCCGAAGGTCTTCGGGCCGATGCCCTGATGGAAGAGGACGTCGCCTGGAGCCACGAGATCGACGGAGACCGGGACGGCGAGCAGTTCGAACGCTCCGAGCGCGCGGCCCTGCGCCGTGTGGCGGGCCTCTCCACCGAGCTCGAGGACGTCACCGAGGTCGAGTACCGACAGCTCCGTCTGGAGCGCGTCGTCCTCGTCGGTGTCTGGACCTCGGGGACCATCCAGGACGCGGACAACTCGCTGGCCGAGCTGGCCGCGCTCGCGGAGACCGCGGGAGCGCTCGTGCTCGACGGCCTCGTCCAGCGCCGTGACAAGCCCGACGCGGCCACGTACATCGGTTCCGGCAAGGCCAACGAGCTCCGGGACATCGTGATCGAGACCGGCGCCGACACCGTGATCTGTGACGGTGAACTGAGCCCCGGCCAGCTGATCCACCTCGAGGACGTCGTCAAGGTCAAGGTCATCGACCGTACGGCCCTGATCCTCGACATCTTCGCCCAGCACGCCAAGTCCCGGGAGGGCAAGGCGCAGGTGGCGCTCGCGCAGATGCAGTACATGCTGCCGAGGCTGCGAGGCTGGGGTCAGTCGCTGTCCCGTCAGATGGGCGGCGGCAAGGGCGGCGGCCTCGCCACCCGTGGTCCCGGTGAGACCAAGATCGAGACGGACCGGCGTCGTATCCGCGAGAAGATGGCGAAGATGCGCCGGGAGATCGCGGAGATGAAGACCGGCCGCGAGATCAAGCGCCAGGAGCGCCGCCGCAACAAGGTGCCCTCGGTCGCCATCGCCGGTTACACGAACGCCGGCAAGTCGTCCCTGCTCAACCGCCTCACCGGCGCGGGCGTCCTCGTCGAGAACGCGCTGTTCGCGACCCTCGACCCGACCGTGCGCCGGGCCGAGACCCCGAGCGGGCGGCTGTACACGCTGGTCGACACGGTCGGATTCGTACGCCATCTGCCGCACCACCTGGTCGAGGCGTTCCGCTCCACCATGGAGGAGGTCGGCGACTCCGACCTGATCCTGCACGTCGTGGACGGTTCGCACCCGGCACCGGAGGAGCAGCTGGCCGCGGTCCGCGAGGTCATCGGTGACGTCGGCGCGACCAAGGTGCCCGAGATCGTCGTGATCAACAAGGCGGACGCGGCGGACCCGCTGGTGCTCCAGCGCCTGCTGCGGATCGAGAAGCGTTCCATCGCTGTCTCGGCGCGTACGGGCCAGGGCATGGACGAACTGCTCGCGCTGATCGACAACGAGCTGCCGCGCCCCTCGGTCGAGGTCGAGGCGCTCGTTCCGTACACGCACGGCAAGCTCGTCGCCCGCGCCCACACCGAGGGCGAGGTGATCTCCGAGGAGCACACCGAGGAGGGCACCCTGCTCAAGGCGCGGGTGCACGAGGAGCTGGCGGCGGACCTCGCACCGTACGTCGCGGTGCCGGCCCTCCGGTAGGCGACCGGATCGGCACCCCGGCGGGCGACCGCTCGGCATGCGCGAAGGCCCGCCCCCTCCCGAGGGGGCGGGCCTTCGCGCATGCCGGCCTGTCACGTCGTGCGGGTCAGCGCCCGGCGAACTTCGCGCTCACCGAGTCGTACACACCCTTGGCCACATCGCCCAGCCGCGGGCCCGCCAGCCAGCCGAACTTGACCGGGCCGATCGAGGTGTTGGACACCAGAGCCGGCTTGCCGTCCGAACCCGTGGCCACCCAGCCGCCGCCCGAGGAACCGCCGGTCATGGTGCAGCCGATGCGGTACATGGTCGGGTCGGACTGCGCGACCGACAGCCGTCCCGGCTTGTCCGTGCACTGGTACAGCTTCTGGCCGTCGAACGGCGCCGCGGCCGGGTACCCGGTGGCCGTGATGCTCGACACCTGGGGCACGGCCGGAGCGTTGAAGTTCACCGGCAGCGCCGAACCCACCGTCTCCTCGAGGGACTTGCCGTTGCCGCCCTTCTCCGGCGTCACATGCAGCACCGCGTAGTCGTACGAGGCTCCCTGGCCGCCCGTGGAACCGCCCTGCTCGATCCACTGGTCCGAGGTCTGCGCCCAGTCGCTCCACCACACACCGTACGGAGCGACCTCCTGGCGCGGGGCGCTCTCCAACTGCGCCTCCGTCCTGCCGGCGTCGTTGTACGAGGGCACGAAGGCGATGTTGCGGTACCAGCCGCCCTTCTTGCCGGCGTGCACACAGTGGCCCGCGGTCCACACGAGGTTGGACTTGCCCGGGTGCGCCGGGTCCTCGACCACCGTCGCCGAGCAGACCATCGTGCCCTCGGGGGCGTCGAAGAACACCTTGCCCGCCTCGGGCACGCCGGCGTGGTACGACGCCTTCACGGCCTGAGCCGTCACCGGGGCCGGTTCCGGGTCGGTGACGCCCTGGTCACCGGTGAGGTCGGCGTCGTCGACGCCCTTGTTCTTGTCCGGGTCGTCCGCGCCGCGCATGCGGGCCGGGTCCCAGAGGTCCTTGATGATCGGGTTGATGAAGTCGTCGGCCTGGCGCAGCCATTCGTCCTTGTCCCAGTTCTTCCAGGCGCCGTCCTTCCACTTGTCGACATCGATGCCGTGCTCTTTGAGCTTGTCCTTGATGTCGTCCGGGATCTGGATCTTGCCGTCACCACCCTGGGACGCGGAGGCGGTCGGCTCACCGCTCGCCGTGTCGCTGCCCGAGTCGCAGGCGGTGGCCGTCAGCGTCAGGGCCGCTGCGAGGCCGACGGCGGCCAGGAGGGGGGACGTTCTGCGGCGCGCGCTCCTGCCTCGACGGGTGGCGAAGGGCGGGCGTATGGATCGCATGGTGTAACTCCCCCTGGAATCATGGGAACGGTGCGGTGCGTCTGCGGGTGCCTGAGCGGCTTGTTCGGCAGGGCCGAACGGCATCACAGACTATGCGGTCGCCATGAGGGACGGCCGACGGAACGGCAACGGTTCAGCTACGGGGGCGCTCCCGCGGTACCCGGCGGTCTCTGACGGAGAGCCATCGCGCGCGCCGCCGATCCACCCCGGCGAAGAACCGGCGAAGAACCCGGCGAGGAACCTCGAATTCACCCGCTTCCCAACGCGACCGGCGTCGTTGGTACGTACGGGGGGCCTGCCGCCTGCGTCCGGACCCTTCTGCCAACTCGCCTCTGAACAGCGGGAGGACCTGAAGTCGTGGCCGTGACCGAGTCAGTGGTGGTGCCGGTGGAGGCGCCAGGGGCATCCGAGAGGGCGCGGGACACCGGCGCCGAGGCGCCCGAGCGGGCGCGCGCCGCGCACGAAGGTATTCTGCGGCGCCAGTCGGCGCGCGAATCGGCGGCTCGCACCTACGCGCGCGCCCTTCCGATCGTTCCCGTACGGGCCCGCGGACTGACGATCGAGGGTGCCGACGGGCGCCGCTATCTCGACTGCCTCTCCGGAGCCGGGACCCTGGCCCTCGGACACAACCACCCCGTCGTCCTGGAAGCGATCAGAAAGGTCCTCGACTCGGGCGCGCCCTTGCACGTCCTGGACCTCGCGACACCGGTCAAGGACGCCTTCACCACCGAGCTGTTCAGCACCCTTCCGCCGCGGTTCGCGGACCGCGCGCGGGTCCAGTTCTGCGGACCGGCCGGGACGGACGCCGTGGAGGCCGCGTTCAAACTGGTGCGCGCGGCCACCGGCCGCACCGGAATGCTCGCGTTCACCGGCGCCTACCACGGGATGACCGCGGGGGCGCTGGAAGCGTCGGGCGGCGCGACCGACGTACGCGTCGCGCGCCTGCCCTATCCGCAGGACTACCGCTGCCCGTTCGGCATCGGCGGCGACCGCGGCGCCGAACTCGCCGCGCGCTGGACGGAGTCCCTCCTGGACGACACCAAGTCGGGCGTCCCGCTCCCCGCCGGGATGATCTTCGAGCCCGTCCAGGGCGAGGGCGGGGTCATTCCCGCGCCGGACGCCTGGACACGGCGGATGCGCGAGATCACACAGAACCGGAACATCCCGCTGATCGTGGACGAGGTCCAGACGGGTGTGGGCCGGACCGGCACCTTCTGGGCGGTGGAACACAGCGGGATCACCCCGGATGTGATGGTGCTGTCCAAGGCCATCGGCGGCAGCCTGCCACTGGCCGTCATCGTCTACCGCGACGACCTCGACGTCTGGGAGCCCGGCGCCCACGCCGGCACCTTCCGCGGCAACCAACTGGCCATGGCCGCCGGCACGGCCACCCTGGCGTACGTCCGCGAGCACGGCCTCGCCGAACGCGCGGCGACCGTCGGGGCCCGCATGCTGGACCGGCTGCGCGCGCTCGCCACGGAGTTCCCCTGCGTCGGCGACGTTCGCGGCCGCGGTCTGATGATCGGCGTCGAACTCGTCGACCCCGAAGGGCCGCCGCAGCCCACGCCCGACGGTCCCACGCCCGACGGCCCCCGCCCCGCCGCCCCCGAACTCGCCGCCGCCGTCCAGCGGGAGTGCCTGAGCCGGGGCCTGATCGTGGAACTCGGCGGCCGCCGGTCCAGCGTCGTACGACTCCTGCCTCCCCTGACGATCAGCGACGAACAGGCGTCGGCCGTGCTCGACCGGCTTGCCGACGCGGTGAGCGCGGTGAGCGCCACGGCCCTGCGCGACCGGAGACCCGGGAGGGACGGGACACGGGGTGCCGACGGTCCTGAGTGACGGCCCGGCCTCCGCCGCACCGGGCGTACGCATTCCGGTGTGACCCGCCGGAACACCCGCCCGAGGACACCACGGACCCGGCGGGCCAGGTCGGAGCGGAACCACCCGCGCCCACCGCCCTCCCCGCCCCACCGACCGACCAGGAACGCAGAGCGTGCGACGCCCGTCGGTTCCGCCCCGGTCCCGTCGCCGCACGAGCCCGAACGACCCGCAAGGAACTTCTCGTGAACACCACACCCGCATCCGACAGCCTTCCCTCCCCGTACGACAGCCCTCCCGTCCCGTACGAGCGAACGGCCGCCGGCACACCGGCCCCGTACGTGCCCGGCCCGGAGTCCGTCCCCCGGCAGACCGAGGCGGCCAGGGCGCCCGTACGGCCGGGCGGGGCCACGGTCGACCTGCTGGACCTCCTCGACCACCCCGACATCCGGACGGCGGCGCAGGCGGCGGCGGTCGAGAACCTGCTGCGCTGCTGGGCACGGGAGAACAACCTGGCCGCCCCTCACGACGGCACCCTGCGCATCCCTCTGCCGGCCAGCGGAGCGACCCTGCTCGTTCCCGTCCACCACTGGTCCCCCTCCGGCTGGCACCGCTTCGGGCTCCCCCTGCTCGCCGGAGCTCCCGCACAGGCACCGGCCGTCGACGCGGTGACCGTGGCGGCCCTCTTCGCACGGCAGACGGCCCCCGGAACACCGGCCGCGGAGACGCGTCTCCCGGCACCGCCGGCACCCCCGGCCCCCCGCGGTGAACCGGCGGCAGCCGTCCCGGACGAAGTCGACGCCCGGGACACGGACAGCCCGGCCGGTGAAGGCGCCGACCTCGTCGGCCGCGTCGCCGACTCGGTCCGGCGCACCGCCGTGTTCATCAGGGACCGCAGGGAGCACCCCGCCGACCCACCCGACCTCTTCCTCGCCGCGGAACAGGCGCTCCTCCTCGGCCACCCCCTGCACCCGACGCCGAAGGGCCGCGACGGCCTCTCCGATGCGGAGGGCAGGCTCTACTCACCCGAGCTGCGGGGCTCCTTCCCCCTGCACTGGATGGCGGTCGCCCCCTCGGTACTGGCCTCCGACTCGGCCTGGACGGAACGCGGCCGCCCGGTGTCGGCGGAGCAGCTGACCATGCGGCTGGCCGGGCCCGGACTGGCGCTCCCCGAGGGCTACGCCGCCGTACTGCCCCTGCACCCCTGGCAGATGCGCGAGGTCCGGCACCGCCCCGGGACCGCCGCCCTGCTGGATGCCGGGCTGCTCCGCGACCTCGGTCCGCAGGGCACCCCGTGGCACCCCACCTCCTCCGTCCGCACGGTCTACCGCTCCAGTGCCCCCGCGATGCTGAAACTGTCGCTGGGCCTGCGCATCACCAACTCCCGTCGGGAGAATCTCCGCAAGGAACTCCACCGCGGCGCGGAGGTCCACCGACTCCTGCGCGGCGGCCTGTTCGAGGAGTGGCACTCCGTCCACCCGGGCTTCGACATCGTCCGCGACCCGTCCTGGCTCGCCGTCGACGACCGGGACGGCAACCCGCTTCCCGGGCTCGACGTGATGATCCGCCACAACCCGTTCCGGCCCACGGACGACGTCGGCTGTGTCGCGGGTCTGGTCTCACCCCGGCCGTACGCGCGACTGGGCACGCACAACCCGGCCGAGCGCGGCCCCTTCATGCGCTCCCGGCTCACCGAGATCGTCACCGGGCTCGCCGGCCGGACCGGCCGCCCGCGCGGCGCCGTCGCCACCGAATGGTTCCTGCGCTACCTCGAACAGGTCGTACGCCCCGTGCTCTGGCTGGACAGCGAGGCGGGCATCGCGCTGGAGGCGCACCAGCAGAACACCCTGCTCCTGCTGGACGCGGACGGCTGGCCCACCGGCGGCCGCTACCGCGACAACCAGGGCTACTACTTCCGCGCGTCCCGGCGCGCGGAACTCGACCACCGGCTGCCCGGCATCGGGGCGCACAGCGACACCTTCGTCTCCGACGAGGTCACCGACGAACGCTTCGCCTACTACCTGGCCATCAACAACGTGTGCGGTCTCATCGGAGCCTTCGGCTCCCAACGGCTCGCCGACGAAAGCCTGTTGCTCGCCGCGTTCCGGCGCTTCCTCGGCGGCGTGGCCACCGGCCCGGCCCGGCTGCGTACTCCGCTGCCCGCCCTGCTGCTCGACTCACCCGTCCTGCGCTGCAAGGCCAACCTGCTCACCCGGCTGCACGGCCTCGACGAACTCGTCGGCCCCGTCGACACCCAGTCCGTCTACGTCACCATCACCAACCCCCTTCATTCCTGAGGGGCTTGGCCCACTCCGTCTCCCGAGAGGAGCGTCGTCGTGCCTCCCACCGACGAGAGCACCGACGCCGGCACCGCCCGCGCCGCCCGAGCCGCCCTGGGATCGGCGCCAGGATCCCGCACGGGCACCGGCTTCGACCCCGGCGCCGGCACAGACTGCGAGGACACGCTCGACCTGCGCCTTTCGGACGAACTGATCGCACTGTTCGCCGGGGACACCGGCTCTCGGGACGGGACCGTGGACGGGACCGCTCACAGGACCACGGAGGGCGCCGTCCACGGGGCTCGGAGCGGATCTCGGGAAGAGACCCCGGACGCGGACGATCTGCTCGACCGGGTCGGCGGCTGGGGACCGGCCAGGACGATCGCGGGCGCCCTCCACCTCGTCCCGGTGCGTGCCGGCCGCGATCTGGCTCTCGTCCACCGCTGGATGAACGACCCCGCCGTCGCGGAGTTCTGGGAGCTGGCGGGGCCCGAGGCCGTGGTCGAGGACCATGTGCTCCGCCAGCTGGACGGCGACGGACGCAGCGTGCCGTGCATCGGGGTGCTCGACGGCACCCCGATGAGCTACTGGGAGATCTACCGGGCGGATCTCGACCCCTTGGCACGCCACTACCCCGCCCGACCCCACGACACCGGGATCCATCTCCTCGTCGGCGGTGTCGCCGACCGAGGGCGAGGTCTCGGCTCCATCCTGCTCAGAGCCGTCGCCGACCACGTGCTCGACAGGCGCCCCTCGTGCGCTCGGGTCGTCGCGGAACCGGACCTCCGCAACACCCCCTCCGTGTCCGCTTTTCTGAGCGCGGGCTTCCGGTTCTCGGCCGAGGTCGACCTGCCCGGCAAAAGAGGGGCTCTCATGATCCGGGACCGGTCCTTGCGCGATCTGCTGTAGAGCCGTGGCTCTCGGCCCACGGGGCGACCCGGAGTAGAACCGTCACTCTCGGTTCGCCGGTCAGTCCTCTGTGGAGCTGTGGAGCTGTGGAGCTGTGGTTCGTGGGCCACCGACCGCCCATCGACCGCTCGTCCCGATCCGGTCCCCGTCGAGGAGTCTCCGTGTCCCACCCATCCGTCGTCCCGGACGCCCGGGAGACGCCCGCCTTGATCACGGCGTCGGTTCCCGCCTTGATCGCTCGGTTGTCAGTGGCGCCCCGTAGGCTGGCAGCGCTATGACAAAGCCCTCACTCCCCGAACTCCTGCATGCTGCCGTCACCGCTGTCGGCGGCACGGAGCGCCCCGGCCAGGTGACCATGGCCGAATCCGTCGCCGCCGCCATCGACGACAGCTCCCACCTGCTGATCCAGGCGGGCACCGGCACCGGAAAGTCGCTCGGCTACCTGGTGCCCGCGCTCGCGCACGGCGAGCGGGTGGTCGTGGCGACCGCCACCCTGGCGCTCCAGCGCCAGCTCGTGGAACGGGACCTGCCGCGCACCGTCGACGCGCTGCACCCGCTGCTCCGGCGCCGCCCCGAGTTCGCGATGCTGAAGGGCCGGTCGAACTACCTGTGCCTGCACCGCCTGCACGAGGGCGTGCCGCAGGACGAGGAAGAGGGCCTCTTCGACCCGTTCGAGGCGGCGGCGCCCACCAGCAAGCTGGGACAGGACCTGCTGCGGCTGCGCGACTGGTCGGACGAGACCGAGACCGGCGACCGGGACGACCTCACACCCGGTGTCTCCGACCGGGCCTGGGGCCAGGTGTCGGTGTCCTCCCGGGAGTGCCTCGGCGCCACGAAGTGCGCCTACGGAGCGGAGTGCTTCGCCGAGATGGCCCGCGAGCGGGCCAAGCTCGCCGAGGTCGTCGTCACCAACCACGCGCTGCTCGCGATCGACGCCATCGAGGGCGCACCGGTGCTGCCGCAGCACGAGGTACTGATCGTCGACGAGGCCCACGAGCTGGTCTCCCGGGTCACCGGCGTCGCCACCGGCGAGCTCACACCGGGGCAGGTCAACCGTGCCGTGCGCCGCTCCGCGAAGCTCGTCAACGAAAAGGCCGCCGACCAGCTCCAGTCCGCCGCCGAGGGCTTCGAACGCCTGATGGAGCTGGCTCTGCCGGGCCGCCTGGAGGAGATCCCCGAGGACCTCGGGTACGCGCTGATGGCGCTGCGCGACGCCGCACGCACGGTGATCACCGCCCTCGGGTCCACCCGCGACAAGTCCGTCCAGGACGAGGACGCCGTACGCAAGCAGGCCCTGGCCTCCGTGGAATCCGTGCACGCCGTGGCGGAGCGCATCGCCAACGGCTCCGAATGGGACGTGGTCTGGTACGAGCGTCATGATCGCTTCGGAGCCTCGCTCCGGGTCGCCCCGATGAACGTGTCCGGGCTCCTCAGGGAAAAGCTGTTCGCCGACCGCTCGGTCGTCCTGACGTCCGCGACCCTCAAGCTCGGCGGCGACTTCAACGGCGTGGGAGCGTCGATGGGGCTCGCCCCCGAAGGCACCGAGGGCGAGGACGTCCCTCAGTGGAAGGGCATCGACGTCGGTTCGCCCTTCGACTACCCCCGGCAGGGCATCCTGTACGTCGCCCGGCATCTCTCGCGCCCCGCGCGGGACGCCGATCGCGGGGACATGCTCGACGAGCTCACCGAGCTGATCCAGGCCGCCGGCGGTCGCACGCTCGGCCTGTTCTCCTCGATGCGCGCGGCCCAGCTCGCGGCGGAGGAACTGCGGACCCGCATCCCCGAGTACCCGATCCTGCTCCAGGGCGAGGAGACGCTCGGCGAGCTGATCAAGAATTTCGCGGCCGACCCGAAGACCTGTCTGTTCGGCACGCTCTCGCTCTGGCAGGGCGTGGACGTGCCGGGCCCCAGCTGTCAGCTGGTCGTCATGGACAAGATCCCCTTCCCCCGCCCCGACGACCCGCTGATGAGCGCACGCCAGAAAGCAGTCGAGGAGAACGGGGGGAACGGTTTCATGGCTGTCGCCGCCACCCACGCCGCGCTCCTCATGGCCCAGGGCGCCGGGCGTCTCGTCCGGGCCTCCGGGGACCGGGGGGTGGTCGCGGTGCTGGACCAGCGTCTGGCCACGGCGCGTTACGGCAGCTACCTGAAGGCCTCGCTCCCCGACTTCTGGTACACCACCGACCCGAACCAGGTCCGTAGATCCCTCGCGGCGATCGACGAGAAAGCCCGGGTGGCCGAGGAGTCCGCGGCGACGGCCAACGACGCGGCAGGCCAGGCGGACGAGATCGAGGCGGTCGAGGCGGAGGACGCGTAGCGCACCTCCACGAGTCCGTCCGGCCGGCCGCCTGGCCACCGGACGGACCGGCGAGCGAACGAACAGGACCCCGGAACCGGCGCAGTTGGTTCCGGGGCCCGGTCAGGGGCGGGGGCGGCGGACCGCCCGTCGCGGTGTCACACCCGGCGCAGCACGGCGACGACCTTTCCGAGGATGGTCGCCTCGTCACCGGGGATCGGCTGGTACGCCGAGTTGTGCGGCAGCAGCCACACGTGTCCGTCCTCGCGCTTGAATCGCTTCACCGTGGCTTCGCCGTCCAGCATCGCGGCGACGATGTCGCCGTTCTCGGCGACCGGCTGGCGGCGGACCGTCACCCAGTCCCCGTCGCAGATGGCGGCCTCGATCATCGAGTCACCGACGACCTTCAGGACGAACAGCTCCCCGTCGCCGACGAGCTGGCGGGGGAGGGGGAACACGTCCTCCACCGACTCCTCGGCGAGGATCGGGCCACCGGCGGCGATACGGCCGACGAGCGGAACGTAGGACGCGGCCGGCTTGCCCGCCGTGTCCGTCGGCTGCACCGACGACTGGTCGGACCCCCGTACCTCGTACGCGCGCGGGCGGTGCGGGTCTCGCCGCAGGAAGCCCTTGCGCTCCAATGCCATCAGCTGGTGTGCGACGGAGGAGGTGCTGGAGAGGCCCACGGCCTGCCCGATCTCCCGCATCGACGGCGGGTAGCCGCGCCGCTGCACGGAGTCCCGGATCACCTCGATCACCCGGCGCTGCCGGTCCGTGAGTCCCGAGCTGTCGGCCCGGATGCCTGGAGGTCGGCCAGGCAGGGAACGCTTTGGCCCCTCATGATTCGCGGCTTCGTTCATCGCATGCACCGGCTCGAGTCGGCCCTGGGAGCGGTCCTGGGCGGTGATGGTGGCGCTGTCTGCGGTGGTGGTCACGTCGGCCCCTCTCGATGGTCTCCCTGCTGGACAACGGTAGTTGCTTTCGAAAGGTTGCGCCAAACACACGTTCGAGTGAAAAAAAGCGAATTGCCTGACGTGGGCATGTGTCTGGGTGTATGGCTGGGCGATGCGCCTTACGGGCGAAAGGGTCCATTGCTGCACCCTCCACCGCCGGAGGCGGCGGCCGTGCCGGCTGGCCTGGGCCGCCGTCCAGTCTGCCACCCGATGGCCGGCAGGCCGGGAACCGGCCCTCTTTCCGTGTGCCGACCACGCTATCCCCGTGTGTCCGGGATGGGTATGCCTGTGCGGCACGTGCCCTTACGTGTACGACACGCAGGTCGTGGGCGAATTCGCGAGCCGATCCCCACATCTAGTGGTTGGATTGCGGAGGCATCCCAGAAGTTGTGGTCCCCCGGGTCTCCGGGCCCTCGGGCATCGCCTATGCTTGAGGCTGCTTCGAGGGACCGGTGAGGTCCCGCGAGGTTCCTGAGTCGTGCTGTGAAGGAGGGTTGGAGCCATGCACTGCCCCTTCTGCAGGCACCCGGACAGCCGCGTCGTCGACAGTCGTACGACCGACGACGGCACGTCGATCCGCAGGCGCCGCCAGTGCCCCGACTGTTCCCGTCGTTTCACGACCGTGGAGACGTGCTCGCTGATGGTGGTGAAGCGCTCCGGTGTGACCGAGCCCTTCAGCCGCACCAAGGTCATCAACGGTGTGCGCAAGGCCTGCCAGGGACGGCCCGTCACCGAGGACGCGCTCGCCCAGCTCGGTCAGCGGGTCGAAGAGGCCGTGCGGGCCACCGGGAGCGCCGAGCTGACCACCCACGACGTGGGGCTGGCCATACTCGGACCCCTGCAGGAACTCGACCTCGTGGCCTACATGAGGTTCGCGTCCGTGTACCGGGCCTTCGACTCGCTCGATGACTTCGAAGCCGCCATCGCGGAACTCAGGCAGGTGAATCAGCGCCCCGCCGCGGACGACGACGTCCCGGACGTGGTGCGCCAGGAGACCGATCGCGGGTCCGGTGGAACCGCTGAGGTTCCCGTGCCCGCCACCGCCGCCGACTGACCGCGGACCGGACCCTTCCGGGCGTCCGGGCCCGCCCGCGGGCGGCGACCACAGACTTGCAGCGCACGGCCGTACCAGCGGCGCGCGCGGCATCAGACACAGACCGTGCCACGGGAAGTTCGCGGCACTTCAGCGCGTTTTAGCCTGTTACAGGGAGGCGGCAATGACAGAGACGACGAGCGGTCCGGCACGAGGTTCCCGCGCGAAGAGCGGAGCCAAGGCCAGCAAGGGACTGCGCATCGAGCGCATTCACACCACCCCCGGCGTGCACCCGTACGACGAGGTGGAGTGGGAGCGCCGTGACGTCGTCATGACCAACTGGCGCGACGGCTCGATCAACTTCGAGCAGCGTGGCGTCGAGTTCCCCGGCTTCTGGTCGGTGAACGCGGTCAACATCGTCACCAGCAAGTACTTCCGCGGTGCCGTCGGCACCCCGCAGCGCGAGGTGGGCCTCAAGCAGCTCATCGACCGCATCGTGAAGACGTACCGGAAGGCCGGCGAGGACTACAAGTACTTCGCCTCGCCCGCCGACGCCGAGATCTTCGAGCACGAGCTGGCGTACGCCCTCCTGCACCAGATCTTCAGCTTCAACAGCCCCGTCTGGTTCAACGTCGGGACGCCGCAGCCCCAGCAGGTCTCCGCCTGCTTCATCCTGTCCGTCGACGACTCCATGGAGTCGATCCTCGACTGGTACAAGGAAGAGGGCATGATCTTCAAGGGCGGCTCCGGCGCCGGCCTGAACCTCTCCCGCATCCGCTCCTCCAAGGAGCTCCTGTCCTCGGGCGGCAACGCCTCGGGTCCCGTCTCCTTCATGCGCGGCGCCGACGCCTCCGCGGGAACGATCAAGTCGGGCGGCGCCACCCGCCGCGCGGCCAAGATGGTCATCCTCGACGTCGACCACCCCGACATCGAGAACTTCATCGAGACCAAGGTCAAGGAGGAGGAGAAGATCCGCGCCCTCCGTGACGCGGGCTTCGACATGGACCTGGGCGGCGACGACATCACGTCCGTCCAGTACCAGAACGCCAACAACTCGGTCCGTGTGAACGACACGTTCATGAAGGCGGTCGAGGAGGGCGGCAAGTTCGGCCTCACCTCGCGCATGACCGGCGAGGTCATCGAGGAGGTCGACGCCAAGTCGCTCTTCCGCAAGATGGCCGAGGCCGCCTGGGCCTGCGCCGACCCGGGCATCCAGTACGACGACACGATCAACAACTGGCACACGTGCCCGGAGTCCGGCCGTATCAACGGCTCGAACCCGTGCAGCGAGTACATGCACCTGGACAACACGTCCTGCAACCTCGCCTCGCTGAACCTGATGAAGTTCCTGAAGGACGACGGCAAGGGCCGCCAGTCCTTCGAGATCGAGCGCTTCGCCCAGGTCGTCGAGCTGGTCATCACCGCGATGGACATCTCCATCTGCTTCGCGGACTTCCCGACGGAGAAGATCGGCGAGAACACCCGCGCCTTCCGTCAGCTGGGCATCGGCTACGCCAACCTCGGCGCCCTCCTCATGGCGACCGGCCACGCGTACGACTCCGACGGCGGCCGCGCGCTCGCCGGCGCGATCAGCTCCCTGATGACGGGTACGTCGTACAAGCGCTCCGCCGAACTCGCCGCGGTCGTCGGCCCGTACGACGGCTACGCCCGCAACGCGCAGCCCCACCAGCGCGTCATGAAGCAGCACGCCGACGCCAACACCGCGGCCGTCCGCGTGGACGACCTGGACACCCCGATCTGGGCCGCCGCCACGGAGGCCTGGCAGGACGTGATCCGCCTCGGCGAGAAGAACGGCTTCCGCAACGCGCAGGCCTCCGTCATCGCGCCCACCGGCACCATCGGTCTCGCGATGTCCTGCGACACCACCGGCCTCGAGCCCGACCTCGCGCTGGTCAAGTTCAAGAAGCTGGTCGGCGGCGGCTCGATGCAGATCGTCAACGGCACCGTGCCGCAGGCCCTGCGCCGCCTGGGATACCAGGAGGAGCAGATCGAGGCGGTCGTCGCCCACATCGCCGAGAACGGCAATGTCG
The DNA here is from genome assembly GCF_036226925.1 of Streptomyces sp. NBC_00659. Lineage (NCBI taxonomy): Bacteria > Bacillati > Actinomycetota > Actinomycetes > Kitasatosporales > Streptomycetaceae > Streptomyces > Streptomyces sp. NBC_00659. The sequence goes on from NZ_CP109031.1 coordinate 6,934,124, forward strand.
TCGACGCCCCCGGCCTCAAGCACGAGCACTACGAGGTCTTCGACTGCGCCATGGGCGAGCGTTCCATCTCCGCGATGGGCCACGTCCGCATGATGGCCGCGATCCAGCCGTGGATCTCCGGCGCGCTCTCCAAGACGGTCAACCTGCCGGAGACGGCGACCGTCGAGGACGTCGAAGAGGTCTACTTCGAGGCGTGGAAGATGGGCGTCAAGGCGCTCGCGATCTACCGCGACAACTGCAAGGTCGGCCAGCCCCTCTCCGCCAAGACCAAGGAGAAGGAGAAGACCGAGGTCACGGCCAAGGCCGAGAACACCATCCGTACCGCGGTCGAGAAGGTCGTCGAGTACCGCCCGGTCCGCAAGCGTCTGCCCAAGGGCCGTCCCGGCATCACCACGTCCTTCACGGTCGGCGGCGCCGAGGGCTACATGACCGCCAACTCCTACCCCGACGACGGTCTCGGCGAGGTCTTCCTGAAGATGTCGAAGCAGGGCTCCACCCTCGCGGGCATGATGGACGCCTTCTCGATCGCCGTCTCGGTCGGCCTTCAGTACGGCGTGCCGCTGGAGACGTACGTCTCGAAGTTCACCAACATGCGCTTCGAGCCGGCCGGCATGACGGACGACCCGGACGTGCGGATGGCGCAGTCGATCGTCGACTACATCTTCCGTCGCCTGGCGCTGGACTTCCTGCCCTTCGAGACGCGCTCCGCACTCGGCATCCACTCCGCCGACGAGCGCCAGCGCCACCTGGAGACGGGTTCCTACGAGCCCACCGACGACGAGCTCGACGTCGAGGGCCTGGCCCAGTCCGCGCCCCGCGCGCAGGAGCTGAAGGCCGTCGCCGCCCCCAGGGCCGAGGCCGTCGTGGCGGTGCCCGACCCGAAGCAGGTCCGCACCAGCGCCGAGCTGGTGGAGATGCAGCTGGGCATCCAGGCCGACGCGCCGCTGTGCTTCTCCTGCGGTACGAAGATGCAGCGGGCCGGGTCCTGCTACATCTGCGAGGGCTGCGGTTCGACGAGCGGCTGCAGCTGACACCGGGCGCCGGTCCGGCGAGCGGTCGCGGCTGACACCGGGCGCCCTTCGGGCGTGAACAGCTGATCAGGGCGGTGGAGCGGGCAGTCGGCTCCACCGCCCTCGGCGTTGCCGTCGGGGGCGGCACCGCGCCCCGCGGCGGGCCCGTCGTGTGCGCGCTCACCCGTCCGGCGGCGAGCCTGTCGTGCGCGCCGCCTCCCGGTGTCCCGGGTGCCGCGCGGCGACGGCCCGGGGCCCGGCGGAATTCGCCTTTCATACGAAACGATCAACGGTTAGTCTCCCTCCGCGCGCATGGAGCGCGATGGGGAGGCGGGGGACATGACCGACAAGGTGACCGGTTCGAGGAGAGGCCTGAACACGGGGGTTCAGGCCGTCGCGGCGGTGGTGCTGGTCGCGGGCGTCACGGGGGGCATATGGGGGCTTTCGCGGGTCCTTCCGAACAGCAACGGCACCAACGACCCGGCCAGGTGCTCCGACCGGCTCAGCACCCCGCCGCCGCCGAAGCGCGTCTCCGGTGAGCAGCTGTGCCAGGCGCTCAACCGCGCGGACCTGCCGGCCCTCCTCGGGACGCCCGACGAGCACGCGCAGACGGCCGACGGCGACGACAGCTGGATCACCCTCGACGGCGGCACCAAGATCGCCAGCCCTGAAGCGAACGTCACGCTGAAGACCTACTCCGTGAAGCTGTCGGCCTCGGACGACCGGCTCTCCGTCGCCCAGGGCCTGGATCTGCTGCCGAAGGCGGAGCCGAGGCAGATCCTGGGCCACCCGGCGGTCCTCTACTCGGACCGGACGATCGCCCTCAGCTTCGGCGGGGGCAAGGCCGAGAGCGGCCCCGGCGGCGTCGCCCGCAGTCTGCTGGTCGCCAGGGACGCCAAGGGGGGCGGTGGTTCGTTCGAGATCTCCGTCTGGCGTCAGGACGATGTGGTGCCCGACGACGCGGCGCTGTTCCGCGTCGCCGAGCTGGTGCTGCCGACGGTCCCGGGCTGGAAGAGCGGCTGAACACCCGCTGCTGGACAGGCCCCCGGGCGGGTCCGGGACCGACGGCCGGCACAGCGCGGACAGGAGGACACCGGGCTGTGCCTCACGCCTCCTGCGGGCTGCCCATGACCCGCGCGAAGGTCGCCGGATCGGTGTCGTAGCCGTGGATGCCCGGGTGGAACGTCCATTCTCCGGAGTGGTCGCGCACGAACTCCCCGATGGTGGCCGCCGTCGAGCCCAGGACGTCGCCGAAGTCGCCCTGCGTCAGGACGGTGTAGCCCTCACGCAGGCGGAAAGCGGGGTTGAGGACACCGACGAAGGTCCGGGCCTCGGTGCGCTGCTGGATGAGGACACCGACGACCACGCGCCCGTAACGGCTGTCCAGGCGCTCGAGTTCCAGGGTCATGACCTCGTCCCAGCCGAAACCCTTGCCGTCCTTGCTGTCGCGGTTCAGATAGATGGTGCCGTCCGGAGAACGGCTGCCGAAATACACTACGTAGTCCGGGTTTCCGTGCGGCGCGGACGCCAGGTACGTCGCCGCGACGATGTCGAGATCGGTCGCGGGCTCACCCGTGGGACTGGGATCCCATTTGACCGCCAACTCGGCTTTGCGGATTCCCTTGTTGAGACCGTTCACCGGATGTCCCCTCCCCGTTCCTCAACAGTGGCCAAACCAACTCCCCTGAGAGTAGGGCCGGTTGTCCATCGTGCCACGCACACCGGGGCGTGCGCCCGGATCCACTCCGCCCGAGCGTGACCGGCGCCACGTTCCGGGGCCTTACGATGGCGCGGTGCTGGTCAAGTGGATTCGCTGCACCGTGGTCGACCGCCGCGGTTTCGAACGGGGGCAGCGAAAGTGGGCGGGGCTTCTGGGAGAGCCGGGATTCCGGGGACAGGGGGGAGGGTGGAGCGCGGGGCGGTCCGGCGTCGCTCACATCTTCTCCTTCTGGGAGAGCCGCGCCTTCTACGACTCCTTCATGGCCCGGTCCCATGACCGGCTCGCCGCATCGCAGTCGGGCACTTTCAAGGACTCCCAGGTCAAGCTGTTCGACTACCGCTTCGACGTGAAGACGGGCTTCGAGCCGCGCTTCACGGACTCGGACGTGGTCCGGGTCGCGCACTGCCGTGTCCACGAGGAGCGCGCGGAGCACTTCGCGCTCATGCAGGAGAAGGTCTGGAACCCCGCGATGGCCGGTTCGCCCGGCATGATCCGGGGCATGTTCGGCGAGGCGCCCGGCAGCGAGTTCCTGGTCCTGTCCATGTGGCGGTCGGCCGCCGAGCACGGCAAATACCGCGCCGAGCGGCTGGAGAGGCTCGCGCTGCGCGCCCAGCTGGACGCCGACATAGCTGCTCTCGCGGGGGACGTCGTACAGCTGGAACCCGGCTGGATCGTCTGACGGGACCCTCCCTTCCGGCGAACTGATGTGCGGGAACGGTGTGACCTGCGCCTTATGAGACCGTACGACTGCTCGAACGGTGCTGGCACGATCTAGGGTTTTGGCATGGCACGACCACGGCGCATCGTCCTTGTCCGGCACGGCGAGTCGGTGGGCAATGCCGACGACACCGTGTACGAACGCGAGCCCGACCACGCTCTGGCGCTCACGGAGACGGGGTGGCAGCAGGCGGAGAACACCGGCAAGCAGTTGCGCGAACTTTTCGGAAGGGAGCGCGTAAGCGTTTACGTCTCGCCTTACCGCCGTACCCACGAGACGTTCCGGGCCTTCCATCTCGACCCCGGGCTCGTCCGGGTGCGCGAGGAACCGCGCCTGCGTGAGCAGGACTGGGGCAACTGGCAGGACCGTGACGACGTACGTCTTCAGAAGGCGTATCGCGACGCGTACGGGCACTTCTTCTACCGGTTCGCGCAGGGCGAGTCGGGCGCCGACGTCTACGACCGGGTCGGCGGCTTCCTGGAGAGCCTGTACCGGAGCTTCGAGGCCCCCGACCACCCGCCCAACGTGCTCCTGGTGACCCATGGCCTGGCCATGCGGCTGTTCTGCATGCGCTGGTTCCACTGGTCGGTCGCCGAGTTCGAATCGCTCTCCAACCCGGGGAACGCGGAGGTGAGGATGCTCGTTCTGGGGGAGGACGGCCGGTACACCCTCGACCGTCCCTTCGAGCAGTGGCGTGATCCGGAAATCGTACGGAGCCACCGGATAGAGTGGCAGGGCGATGATCGCTGACACCTCTCCCGACGGGCGCTTCGAGCGCGCCCTCGCCAGCCTGCGCGGAATCGCGGTGGGAGACGCGCTGGGCTCGCAGTTCTTCGTGCCCGCGAACTACCCGCTGCTCAAGCGCCGAGAGCTGCCGCCCCAGCCCTGGCAGTGGACCGACGACACCGAGATGGCCTGCTCCGTGGTCGCCGTCCTGGCCACGCATTACCGCATCGACCAGGACGCGCTGGCGCACTCCTTCGCCCACCACCACGACTTCGACCGGGGCTACGGCCCGGCGGTCAACCGGCTGCTGCGGCTGATCCGGGAAGGCGGAGACTGGCGCGAGCTCGCGTCTGCCCTCTTCAAGGGGCAGGGCTCCTGGGGCAACGGCGCCGCGATGCGGATCGCCCCGCTGGGTGCCTGGTACGCCGACGATCCGGAGCAGGCGACCCACCAGGCGGAGATCTCCGCCTACCCGACGCACCAGCATCGCGAGGCCGTGGTCGGTGCCATGGCCGTCGCCGCGGCCGCCGCGCTGGCCGCCGACCCGGCGGGACCGCCGAGCGCCGAGGCCCTGCTGGACGGCGTCATCGCGCTCGTACCGCGCAGCGCCGTGGGGGCCGGCCTGAGGCGCGCCCGCGACATGCTCGACTACGGGGACGCCGCGACCGTGGCCGCCGTACTGGGCTGCGGACGGCGTACGTCCGCCCACGACACCGTGCCCTTCGCCCTGTGGTCCGCGGCCCGTGCCCTGGGTGACTACGAAGAGGGCTTCTGGACCACCGCCCAGGTCGGTGGCGACGTGGACACGACGTGCTCCATCGTGGGCGGCGTGGTCGCCTCCGGTAAGGCGGGAGTGCCCCCCAGGGCATGGCTGGACGCCACGGAGGCGCTGCCGGAATGGCTGCCCGGGCTCCCGTCCGGAAGTGGCGCAGGCGCCGCGTAGGGCGTACGGCAGGGGGTTGCCGGGCTCCTGGGCCACCGAGTGTGCGGGCGGCGTGCGGGGGCGCGGGCGGCGGGCGCAGAGGGGGCGCTGGGCTGTGTCACAGGCTTGCTACAGCCCCGCAGCGCCCTCGTGAGCCGCTTTGCCCCCGGATACCGTGTGCGCCACGCCGCCCGTTGATCATGACGGGCGTGTGCCGACGAAACACCGGCCGACAGCCTCCCCGCCCCAGTGGCGCAATCCGGGCTGCCCGGTGACCGGCTGGGAGGGGATCCCTTGTCCGACATACCGTCCACGCCCGAGCCCGTAGAGGGGTCATCGGCGCAGCGGAAGAGCCCAGAAGCGAGCGAGGAGAATCCGGGAGCCGAGTCCCGGCCCACGCGGACACCGGAGCCCGCGGACTCCACGAGCCCGGCCGAACCGGGATCCACGGTGCGGCGACCGGAGACCGGTCCCGGCGCGATGGCGAAGTCGGCCGAACTGGGGGGCGCGGACGGGCCTGGGGGTAAGGCTGCGTCCGGGGGTACGGAAGAGTCTGAGGGTGTGGCCGAACCGGGGGGTGCGGACGGGCCTAAGAGTGTGGTCGAACCGGGGGGTGGCGACGAGCCTGAGGGTTCTGCCGAGCCGGGGAGTGCGGCCGAGCCGGTGGGTGCGGACGGATCCGAGGGCGGGGATGTGTCCGGCGGTGGGGACGAGCCCGAGGGTTCGGACGCCTCCGGGGATGACCGGTCGACCGGCGGCGGGCTAGAGCCTGGCATGAGGTCCTCGTCCGAGCGGGTGGCCAGGGTCGACGGCCAGCCGCGTTCCCAGGCCTCCCGATCGCCGCAGGCGAGGACCGGCAAGACGGCTCCGTCGGCCGCCCCCGAACTGTGGTCACCGGAGTTGTGGGCCACGTCGCCCGCCCCGGTGCGTACGCCCACGCTGTGGGCCGTGCTCGCGACCGGCCTGCTGAGCATGCTGCTCCTCGACGGCGGTCTGGCGGTCAACCTTCTGCTGGTCGCGATCCCCACAGCACTCGCCGCGTACTTCGCGGGCCGGGACGCGGGGCGCCGCACGCGCGCGTGGAGCGTGGTCTGGGGCGTCGGCGGCATCGGTCTGCTGGCCGTGCCCGCTCTGCGGGACGCGGACTGGCCGTCGTTCCTGGCCGTCGTGACGGCGATCGGGCTCGGCTCGCTCGCGCTGAACGGCGGCCGCACCTGGCCCGCGGTTCTGCTCGGACCCGTCGGCGTGGTCAACTCGGTGGTCACCGGTGTCGCCTGGGGCTGGCGCGGGCTGCGGGAACGATTCGGCGGAGCCCGTCGGGGAGTGGGTGTCGGGCTGCGCGCGTTCGTGGTGAGCGCCGTCCTGCTGCTCGTCTTCGGGGCGTTGTTCGCCGGAGCCGACGCCGCCTTCGCCGATCTGCTCGGCGACCTGGTGCCGGACACCTCGGTCACCGGTGGACCCTGGCGCGTGGTGCTTCTGGTGTCGGGCCTGGTCGTGGCACTGTCCGTGGCCCACACGGCGGCCGCACCGGTGCGACTGGACCGGGTCGTGGTGCGACCCGGTCGCCCGCGCAACCGTGTCGAGTGGGCCCTCCCGCTGATCGTGCTCACGGTGCTCTTCGCGGCCTTCAACGCGGTCCAGCTCGTCGTGCTCTTCGGCGGTTATGACGCGGTGCTGAAGAAGACCGGCCAGACGTACGCCGAATACGCGCGCCAGGGTTTCTGGCAGCTGCTGTTCGTCACGCTGCTGACCCTGCTCGTCGTGGTGTTCGCGCTGCGCTGGGCACCGCGGGACGGCGCCGGCGACCGGAAGCTGGTGCGCGGTGTGCTGGGAACTCTGTGCGGCCTGGCGCTCGTTGTCGTGGCATCCGCTGTGCGGCGTATGGACATGTATGTGGAGGCTTATGGGCTGACGCGGCTGAGGATCTCGGTGCTGGCCGGAGAGCTGTGGCTGGGCCTGGTCATCGTGCTCATCATGGCGGCCGGTGTGTGGGGCGCCCGCTGGCTGCCCCGCGCCGTCGCGGCCAGTGCGGCGGCCGGCGTCCTCGCGTTCGGGCTGATGTCGCCCGACAGCCTGATCGCCGAGAGGAACGTCCAGCGGTACGAGGACACGGGCAACTTCGACGTCCTGTACGCCCGCGATCTGTCGGCCGACGCCGTACCCGCCCTCGACAAGCTCAAGGAGCCGATGCGTTCCTGCGTGCTGAGACCGATCGCCGACGAACTGGACCAGGACGACGCGCCCTGGTATGCGACCAGTTGGGGTGAGGCCCGGGCCCGGGACATCCTCCGGGACCACCCGCCCGCCAAGTCCATCAGCGAGAGCGAGTGCGACTCGTTGACGGAGTTCCCCGAGTACCGCTGAACGCGTTCTTCCGATGCGTCCATGTCCAAGTCCGCGTCCACGTCAGGTTCGCGTCCAGGTCGACGTCGACGTGGACGGGCCTGGCCACCGGCTCCGTGTCGCGGACGGCCGGATCGTGGTCACCCCGGGTCTCCCTGACCCGGACCACGGCCCGGCCCTCCGCGGGGCCGCCCGGAGCCGCTTTCAGCCCGCGGCCGCTCTCGGCCCGGAGCCCCTTTCAGCCCGCGGCCGGTCCCGCCGTACCGGCGAGAGCGTCCAGGTCGCTCTTCCTGACCTTGATCACCAGCGTCGCGGTGGTCAGGGCCAGCAGAGCCATGCCCACCGCCGGCACGAAGGCGGTCGAAATGCCGTGGGCGAGCACGTCATGACCCCAGGGGGCGGGCAGCTGCTGGGTCTTGGCGAACGCCGCCTTCTGCTCGGCCGAGCCGTCCGCCAGGAACTTCGGTACCTGCTTCTGCGCCTCGTCGCGGCTGGCCGTGCCGAAGACCGTGGTGAGGATGGAGAGGCCGAGCGAACCGCCCACCTGCTGCGTGACGTTGAGCAGACCGGAGGCCGCCCCCGCCTCGTGCTGGGCGACACCGGAGACGGCGGTGACCGTCAGCGTCACGAAGTTCAGGCCCATGCCGAAGCCGAACAGCAGCATCGGGCCGAGGACTCCGCCGGCGTACGAGTCGTCGGGGCTGATGAAGGTCAGCCAGCCGAGCCCGAGGGCGACGAGTGACGAGCCGGTGACCATGAACGGCTTGGGGCCGAGCACCGGCAGGAAGCGCTGCGACAGACCCGCGCCGACCGCGATCGCGACCGTCACCGGGAGGAAGGCCACACCGGCCGAGATCGGGGTGTACCCCAGCACGTTCTGCACGAAGAGCACGATGTAGAAGAACATGCCGAACATCGCGGCGGCGAGGCTCAGCATGATCAGATACGTGCCCGAACGGTTGCGGTCGGCGAACATCCTCAGCGGGGTGATGGGTTCCCTCGCGCGCGTCTCGATGATCCCGAAGGCCAGCAGCAGGGCCACGGCCGCGCCGAACGACCCGATCGCGAGACTGTCCCGCCAGCCGTTCTCCGCCGCGCGGATGAAGCCGTAGACCAGGGACGCCATACCGGCCGTCGAAGTGACCGCGCCCGCGATGTCGAAGCGTCCCGGGTGGCGCTGGGACTCGTTGATGTACATCGGCGCGAGAACGGCGATCAGGATGCCGATGGGCACGTTGACGAACAGGACCCATCGCCAGTCGAGCCACTCCGTGAGCATGCCTCCGGCGAGCAGGCCGATGGCGCCGCCACCGGCCGAGACCGTCGCGAAGACGGCGAACGCCCGGTTCCGCTCCGGGCCCTCGGGGAAGGTCGTCGTGATCAGGGCCAGCGCTGTCGGTGAGGCGATCGCGCCACCCACGCCCTGAAGGGCCCGCGCCGCCAGCAACTGCCAGGGCTCCTGGGCGAGTCCGCCGAGCAGCGAGGCCAGGGTGAACAGCAGGATGCCGGTCATGAAGACCCGGCGCCGGCCGAGGATGTCGCCGGCCCGTGCGCCGAGAAGCAGCAGGCCACCGAAGGTGAGGGTGTAGGAGCTGATCACCCATGTCAGGTCGGTGGTGCTGAAATTGAGGGCGTCTTGAATGTGCGGGAGTGCGATGTTCACAATCGTCGCGTCGAGTACCACCATGAGTTGGCAGGCCGCGATGACGGTGAGGGCGATGCCGGGATGTCCCTCCCGGCGGGCCGCACCCGGCTTGCTGTCCTTAATCAACTGAGAGGTTGTCACTATGCTTCCCCCACAAGTGAGTTAGTGAACGCTCGCGTTCACTTGCGCGTCAACGGTAGTGACTCCCCTTCAGTGAACGCAAGCGTTCACTGAAGTCGCTGCCCGCTGGCGACGAGCCGGTCATCCGTCCCGCACGGAAGCCCGGCTCCTCCGAATACCGCTCCCTGTACGACGGAGAACTCTGATGGCTACTTCGCGTTGGACGGCCGCCCCCGCTCAGGCGCCACCCTCGCGCCGGCGCGGCGCCGTGCTCGAGCGCGCGATCCTGGAAGCCGCGCTGGAACAGCTCGGCGCGGTCGGCTGGAACGGCCTCACCATGGAGGGGGTGGCCGCCGCTGCGCAGACCGGCAAGGCCGCGGTCTACCGTCGCTGGCCCTCGAAGGTGGACCTGGTCGCGGACGCGCTCCAGGCCGGACTGCCGGATCTGACTCGGGCTCCCGACCTCGGCAGTGTCCGGGAGGACCTGCTGCAGGTGTGCCGGAGGGTACGTGAGGCGATGTTCTCACCGCCGGGAATCGCACTTCGCTCTGTGCTTCACGAATGCGATGTGAGGCAGGCCGAGCGCTTCAACCGAGTCATCCGCGGCGGGGTCGTCGAGCCCACCCTGCACCTGCTCCGCGAGGTCGTCCAGCGCGGGATCGAACGGGGAGAGGTGCGTCCCGACGCAGCGAACTCGTACGTCTTCGACGCCGTCCCGGCGATGATGATGTACCGCTCCAAGGTGTGCGCGAGCGAATGGAGCGAGCTGGATCTCCAGGAGATGATCGACCAGATGATGGTCCCGCTGCTGTGTGTACGCGTCGCCTGACCGGCCTGACCGGCCTGACCGGCCTGACCGGCCTGACCGGCCTGACCGGCCTGACCGGCCTGACCGGCCCTGCGCGGGTCGGTCGGCCGGTGTACGGGAGCGGGTTAGCCGGTGCGGGCGGGCCGGGTCGGCTGGTGCGGGCGGGCTGGTGAGCGGGTGTGTACGGGCCGGTCGGCCGGTTGTACGGGAGTCGGTCGGCCAGTGTGGGCGGGCCTGCTCGCCGACGCAGGGGAGGGCTTTACGGCGGCCCGGGGGCCTGGGTGTCGCGAGGCGCTCCGGGCGGCGTAGTCTGAGGGCGCCATGCCGTACGAACCCCCCACTCATACCGTCGAGCGCTCCCTCCGCGCCACGACCGGAGCGAAGGTCATCGCCGGTGTCGACGAGGTGGGGCGCGGTGCCTGGGCGGGCCCTGTCACCGTCTGCGCCGCCGTCACCGGACTGCGCCGCCCGCCCGAAGGGCTCACCGACTCCAAGCTCCTGACCGTCAAGCGCAGGACCGCGCTCGCCGTGGAGTTGGAGAAATGGGTGACGGCGTACGCTCTCGGGCACGCCTCCCCGGAGGAGATCGACCGGCTGGGCATGACGGCCGCCCTGCGCCTCGCGGCCGTACGCGCCCTGGATGCCTTGCCGGTCCGCCCCGACGCGGTCATTCTCGACGGGAAGCACGACTATCTCGGCGCTCCCTGGAAGGTCCGTACGGTGATCAAGGGCGACCAGTCCTGCATCGCCGTCGCGGCGGCCTCGGTGATCGCCAAGGTGCGGCGCGACAAAATGATGGCCGAACTGGGTGTCGACCATGCAGACTTCGGCTTTGCGGCCAACGCCGGGTACCCGGCGCCGGTCCACAAAGCCGCGCTGGAGGAGCGGGGCCCCACCCCGTACCACCGGTTGTCGTGGGCGTATCTTGATGCGCTGCCCCAGTGGCGGCACCTCAAGAAGGCCCGCAGCTTGGCGGACGGACGCGTTCCGGAGATCGAGGGCCAGCTCGGCTTCGATTTCTGACGATTCCGTTCGCACTCATGTGCCACCCGCCGGGGCGAGTCGTACCGGCGTTTGATAGATATCAGCTCATGCCTCTCATTCCCGAGGAGCCTCAGATTCACGAGAGTGCCCAGGGTCCCCGCGTCACTCCGGCCAGTGGCCGCACCGCGCCGACCCCTCGCCCTGTACCCGGTCCCCGTCCCGCGGCTCCGCCGCGTCCCGGCCGTCCGGGTCCTGTCCGGCCCATGCCGGCCCAACGCACCCCGCGCGAGCCGGTCGTGGCCGCACCGGGGCCGTCCCCCAAGCCGGCCGCACCCGTGGCCGGCGCCCCGCAGATCCAGCTCGTCCCGGCCTCGGCCGACGGTGCGCTGGACGCGGCGGAAGAAGCCGTCGACCTGCTGCTGGAGTCGGGCCGCGTTCCCGGTGAGGTGCTGGTGATCACCACCGGCGATCCGCACCCGTGGGCCGCGCACGAACTCTCGTTCGGCGAGGCCGCCTACTGGGCGCAGCACGACGCCGGCGACGACGTCTTCTACACCGACGCCGCTGCCGCCCGTCGCGCCGCTTCCCGTCCCGTGGTCGTGGTCGCGGTCAACGGTGGTTCCGGCGAGGTCGCCGCGACCGCCCTGCCCCTGGCCCTCGGCCGGGCCGGTGCCCTGCTGATCGTCTGCGGCGACCCGCAGCAGATCAACTCGGTCCTGGCCGCAGGCGTCTGAGCGCGTTCCGGACCCGGTCCGGAACGCGCCCGGCGGGACGCTGAGGGTGCCGCCACGGCGGCACCTCCACGGCGGTCGCCTCGGCGTACCCGTATGCGTTCGCGCCCTCAGGCTGCTCGCCTGCCGCTCGTTCGTGTGATGTCGAGGCGGCATGACGCCGGCCTGCCGCTCGACTGAGGACCTTCGGGCTCCCGGTAGGTGTCACCGGGGCCTCTGGTGGGTGTGACAGGGGGCTTCCGGTGTGTGTCACCGGACCGGGAGGCCGACCGCTCTCCGCGTGCGTTTCCCCGATCGCTCGCCTGTGCGCGCATGGGTGCTTCGTGTTTCGTCCCGCAGGCGCAGAGTCATCCAGCGTGCCCCTGCTCGCTGTGTGACCTCCTGGCCGCCGAGCGTGGGTGCGCCCCGGATCCGAGCCACACGTTGGTGCCGCACCGGCGCATGGGTGGTACCACCTGTACCGCCCCGCCCTGGTGCCCGTCCGGCCGAGCGTGTGCGGTCCGCCTTTCCCCCGGCGGGCCGCCGCCCACGACTCGCCCGCCTCTCAGCGGGCGGCCGCCCGGCGCATCACCTCGGAAGCGACGCCTCCGGTGCGGGGCAGCGGCGGCATCACCTCACCCACATAGAACTCCGGCGCCGAGTCGGAGTTGGGGCGGCGTCCGCCGCGGCCCTCGCCCAGAACCTGCCAGCCGTCACGTGTCAGCGTGATGTACGCGCCGCACCGCAGTCCGTGGAGCGTGCAGGCATCGCGCAGTCCCCACATCCAGGCCCCGTCCTCCTCCGTCCAGCGCGCGTCACCGTCCCGGCAGTACAGCAGTACGGCCGTGCGCGCGGGAGTGCGGCGCCGCAGGTCGTGCGGGATGACCCGGCGCAACTGTGCGAGCAGCGCGTTGCGGAACATCCAGCCGTCGGCGGGTGCCGAACGCCGGGTGAAGGACGCGCTCGCCATCAGCCGTTCGTCGTGGTCGAGCACGGCGACGACCGCGGTCGACGGTCTGGGCCGGTGCCGGGCGTGAAGGCCGCTCACGACCTCACGGGGATCGCGCAGAAGCGGAATTCCGGCCGAGGCCCATTCGGCGGGTTCCAGCATGCGGGTCAGTGGGTTGGTGGAAGCGGCGGACAGGTCGGGAGACGTCGACATGGTTGCCGCCGAGGACGGAGCGAATCCGAAGGTCACGGTCCTCCCTTCGGCTACGTGCCCATACAGCGGGCGGGGTCGGACTTGGGGGATGGCACGCCGCAGCAGAGCCCTACCGGACCACGGGCAAACCGTGCGGGGAGCGGAGCTCAATTCTTCCTGTCGAACTGGAATGCGGCAACGAGCAATTGGGGCCACGGACCACTTTCAGGCGATTAGTGGCTTATATACCTGCCCGGTGTTCCGAATCGCGACACGCGGGTCACGCCTGTACGGCGAGGACCAGCGGCAACACTGCCTCGGCACCCGCTCTGCGTAGCATCCGCGATGCCACCGCCAGCGTCCAGCCCGTGTCCGTGGCATCGTCCACCAGCAGGACCGGACCCTGCGCTTCTCTCAGGGCGTCGGCCAGCCGCGGTGGCACGGTCAGGGCCCCGTCCAGCGCCTTCAGTCGCTGTGCGCTGTTGCTCCGGGAGATCTGGGCCGCCTCGCCGACGTACTCCACGGAGCCCAGCAGCGGCAGTCGGCCGATCTCCGCGATCCGCGACCCGAGCGAGTGGATCAGCTGCGGCCGCGAGCGCGAGGCGATGGTCACCACGCCGACCGGGCGTGGCTGGGCGTCGGTCTGCCCCGAGGCCCAGCCGCCGGGGCCCTTCGCCCAGTCGGCCAGGACGCCGACCACGGCTTGGGCGACATCGTCCGGAATGGGCCCGTCCGGGGCCTGCGGGGTGAGCATCGGCCGCAGCCGGTTGCCCCAGCCGATGTCCGAGAGCCGTCCCAGGGCACGCCCCGGAGCGGCTTGTTCGCCGGCCGGGATGCGGCCCTTCAGCTCGACGCCGACCGCGGCCAGCCCGGTCGGCCACATCTTCCGGGGCTCGACCTCGACGCCCGCGCGGTCCAGCTCGCCGTTCGCCGCGTCCAGCGCGGCGGCGGACACGGATGCCTGGAACCGCCCGCCGGCACAGTTGTCGCAGCGCCCGCACGGCGCGGCGCCCTCGTCGTCCAGCTGCCGCCGGAGGAACTCCATGCGGCAGCCGGTCGTCGACACGTAGTCCCGCATCGCCTGCTGTTCAGCCGCCCGCTGTTTGGCCACCCAGGCGTAGCGCTCCGTGTCGTACGTCCAGGGCATGCCCGTGGAGATCCAGCCGCCCTTGACCCGGTGCACGGCCCCGTCCACGTCGAGAACCTTGAGCATGGTCTCCAGGCGGGACCTGCGCAGCTCGACCAGTGGTTCCAGCGCGGGCAGGGAGAGCGGGCGCTCGGCCCGGGCCAGTACGTCCAGAGTGCGTCGCACCTGCTCCTCCGGGGGGAAGGCGATCGAGGCGAAGTACTCCCAGATCGCCTGGTCCTCCTTGCCCGGCAGAAGCAGCACCTCCGCGTGCTCCACACCACGGCCCGCGCGTCCCACCTGCTGGTAGTAGGCGATCGGGGAGGAGGGGGAGCCCAGGTGCACCACGAAGCCCAGGTCGGGTTTGTCGAAGCCCATGCCCAGCGCCGACGTGGCGACCAGCGCCTTGACGCGATTGGCGAGCAGGTCCTCCTCGGCCTGCTGGCGGTCGGCGTTCTCGGTCTTCCCGGTGTACGACGCCACGGTGTACCCGCTCTGGCGCAGGAACGCGGTGACCTCCTCGGCCGCGGCCACGGTCAGCGTGTAGATGATTCCCGAGCCCGGCAGGTCGTTCAGGTGCTCGGCGAGCCAGGCCATCCGGTGCGCGGCGTCCGGCAGCCGCAGCACGGCGAGACTCAGGCTCTCTCGGTCCAGGGGGCCGCGCAGAACCAGAGCGTCGGTGCTCACACCGGTGCCCAGCTGCTCCGCGACATCGGCCGTCACGCGCGCGTTGGCCGTCGCGGTCGTGGCCAGTACCGGGGTGTCGGGCGGGAGGTCGGCGAGCATGGTGCGCAGGCGACGGTAGTCCGGCCGGAAATCGTGGCCCCAGTCGGAGATGCAGTGCGCCTCGTCGACCACCAGCAGACCGGTGGCCGCGGCCAGTTTGGGCAGCACCTGGTCGCGGAAGTCGGGGTTGTTCAGCCTTTCCGGGCTCACCAGGAGGACGTCGACCTCGCTCGCCGCCACCTCGGCCTGGATGGTCTCCCACTCCTCCGTGTTGGAGGAGTTGATCGTCCGTGCGCGGATTCCGGCGCGGGCCGCCGCCTCCACCTGGTTGCGCATCAGCGCGAGAAGCGGTGAGACGATCACCGTCGGCCCGGCACCCGCCTCGCGCAGCAGCGCGGTCGCGACGAAGTACACCGCGGACTTGCCCCAGCCGGTGCGCTGCACGACCAGCGCTCTGCGCTTGTCGGCCACCAGCGCCTCGATCGCGCGCCACTGGTCCTCGCGCAGCCGTGCCTCCCCCGCCCGCGCGCCGACCAGGCGGGCAAGGACGGCGTCGGCCGTGGCGCGGAGGCTTTCGCGGGAGGCGTCGTGTGCGTTGTCGGGGACTGGTGTGGGTCGCGGGTCTTCGTTGGTCATGGCTCCATGCAACCGGATGGGTCCGACAAAGCGCGAACGAGCCGTCGAGCTGTGGACAACTTCTGGCGTGATCATGCGGACTGTTATCCACAGGCTCAACCGGAATTCGGCGATCCGCGAGATGGTCGCCGCATGACGAATCACGACGAATCGGCCGGTACGTCCGGCGACAAGAACATCAGCCCGGAAGTCCACGACGGTACGGCCATTCCCGGCGGGCTGCGCCATGGTGGCGGCGGGGGCCGTGCCCGCGACAACCGACACGCGGGCGGTGTGAGCCTCCCGGGCGGGGAGCATCAGGTGACTCTCCGTACCCCGGCAGAGCTGGCCGACGCGCTGCCCTATCTCCTCGGGTACCGCCCCGACGACAGCATCGTGCTGGTCGCCCTGCACGACCGGGAGCGGCGGGGCCGGTTCGGCGGCCGGGCCCGACTCGGTATCCCGGCCCACGCCGAGGACTGGCCGTCCGCCTCCGATCAGCTCGCCCAGGGACTGGTGAAAGGGGGCGAGCGCCGAGGCGCCCGCCCCGAGAGCATGGTGGCGTATCTGTGCCAGGAACCCGGGAACGGTGAATCGGGACGGGACGTGATGGAACGACTGCGCCCGCTCGCACAGCTGCTGCGGACGGCCTGCGGACGTCTCGACGTTCCGGTGATCGAGGCACTGTGCATCTCCGACGGCCGTTTCTGGACCTACACCTGCCCAGGTCAGGGATGCTGCCCGGCGGAAGGCACCTCGATGGGGCTGCCGGGCACGTCCGTCCTCGCCGCTGCCGCGACGTACGCGGGCCTTCAGGTGCGCGGATCCCTGAAGGACCTGACAGCCAGGTTTCTTCCCTGGGAGTCCACCGCCGCGCTGGGCCAGGAGGTGGCGCTGGACACGGCCAGCATGGCTCTCGTACCGAGGATCTTGGAGGAGCGCAGCCGAGCCGAGGTGGCCGAGGAGGCCCTCGCGCTGGCCCGGCGGATCAAGGACCGGTTCGTGGCAGCCTTCCCCGTGTCGGGAACGCGTCCGTCGGACCTGCGCGACGACGGACTCCTGGAGAACGACGAGGCCGCCACGCTGATTCTCGGCCTGCAGGACCGCACCACCCGTGACCGCGCCGCGCAGTGGATGGAGGGCGACGAGGCCGCCCCGGCGCTGCGCCTGTGGCGGGCACTGGCCCGTCGCTGCGTCGGCCCCTACCGCGAGCACGCGGCGGCACCCCTCACCCTCGCGGGATGGGTCGCCTGGTCCATGGGCGACGAACTGGAGGCACGGGAAGCGCTCGCCATGGCGCTCGGCGCCGATCCCGACTATCTGTTCGCCCGCCTTCTCCACCAGGCATGCAACGAAGGACTGGATCCGGAATCCGTCCGGCGCTGTCTGCGCGCCGAGCGCACGGACCACGGCCCGACCGGCACGGAGCGGCCGATCGACTCCGGCAGGCCACTGCCGGAGGACGGCCTGACGGTGCCCGGTTCCGCCCGGGAACCGGCCGGCCCGAAGACGACCGGCTCCCACGCGCCGGACACCCCGCCCCCGGCGCCCGGCGCCCGGCGTCGCCGCAGGCCCCGACCGGCCGCGATCGGCGGCGGCCGACCGGGCCGTCGAGGTCCCGGGACCTCGAACAACCAAGGGTGCCGCCCGGAGGGCGGTGCCTCACCGGCCGGGGACCGGCCACGGCGAGCGGCGGACCGGGCGGACGGCCGGCCGCGCAGGCGGGGCGACAGCGAGCGGCATGGTGCCGGGGAGGACTCGTGAGCGGCTGGGGTACAGCACGGCGGGTCAGGTCCGGGACGAAGTCCGGCCGACATGCTCGGCCGAGGCGGGGCGGAGTTCCCGACGCCCCGAGGGCGGGCCGCGTCCCCGTCCCACCGCTGCCGGACGGTGCGTTTTCCGCCGGGCCCGGTCACCTTCCGCGCGGTTGGCGACCGCTCGACCGGTGCTCGTGCAACCGATGGGCCGCCCCACCGCCATTCGGTCGGCTTCCTGGGCACATGCGTGACCCCGGACAGGGCTGTCCCGTTCACCTGAGTGGCGGAATCCCTGGCCGGATTGCGCCGCCGCAACGCCCGCGACCCCGCGGAGCCCCCACCCGGAGCAGAGCGCGCTCCAGGCGCACCGAGCGCGGAGGAAGCCACCCCATGCCCATGCCTCATCCGTCCTCGGCACCCGACGGCGGCCGTCCGACCGGGCACGAGCCCGCACGGCCCGCCGGACGCGGGGGCGCTCCGGCGGCCCCACGACCGGGCCGCGACGCGGGTGCGCCCTTCGTCCCGGCAGGGCGCGGACCCGGCACTCTCCGGACAGCCCTTCCCGTGCCGGGCCGGCCGGCGGACCTGCCGCCGGCCCACACCACCCTGATCTGTGCCGCCCTTCCCGGACTGGTGATCTCGACGGAGGAAGGACAACTGACCGGCCGCGGCCTCGAGGGCTTCTACATGGCGGGCCGGCGGACTCTGTCCCGCTGCCTGGTCCGGGTCGCGGGCCGGGAGCCGCTCGCGATGCAGGCCCGGATGCTCGCGGCCGACCGGGCCCGCTTCGTGGGCACGCTGCGCGCCGCCCCTGACACCGGACCGGATCCGGACGTGGTCGTCGAGAGAACCCGCCTTGCGGAGGGCATCGAACGGATCACCCTGCGCAGCTCGGCCCTTCGGGCCCTGCGCCTGCCCGTCGAGGTCGCCCTCGGGACTGACCTCGCGGAACTGGGCGACGTCGCCTCGGGACGGGGAGGGCCCGAACTGCCCGCCACTGTCCACGCCGCCGGCCTGCGCTGGTCCTGCCCCGCCGGCCACGTGACCGTCTCCGCCGACCCGCCGCCCACCGACGCGCTGGCCTCGGCGGGGATGCTGCGCTGGGAACTCGAACTGCCACCGGGCGGCACCCTCACACTGGAACTGCGCGTCAGACCGGACGGTCAGGGGCCGGTCAGGGCGGTGGGCCGCGGCGCGGCGAGCCCGTTCGCCGAGGCCCGGGTGCTGAGCGACGAGCCCGGAGCAGAAGCGCTTCTGAGCACCTGTGTCGATGACCTGCGGGCCCTGCTGCTGCGCGACCCCCGGCATCCGGCCGACACACACCTCGCGGCGGGAGCGCCCTGGCGCTGCGGACTGGCGTCGGCCGAGGCGCTGGCCGCGGCCCGGATGACCCTGCCGCTCGGCACGCGTCTCGCCGCGGGCACGCTGCGCACCCTCGCCCGCACCCAGGTCGCCGGTCCGGGACCGCACTCCGGACTGATTCCGGGACCGCTCCGGGACAGCGGGCCGCACCTGCCGCCGGGCTGCACGGCGACCGAGGCGACCCTGCTGTTCCCGGTCCTGCTCGCGGAGGCCTGGCGTTGGGGGCTGGCCGAGCGGGACGTGGAGGAACTGCTGCCCGCGGCCGAGCGCTGTCTGGAATGGCTGCGGACCACGGTCGGCGACGGCACGTATCTGCCCGACCCGCAGCCGGGCGGACCGTTCCGCTGCGAGACGCAGGCACACGCGCATCGCGCGGCCCTGCTCGGCGCCGGTCTGCTCGACGCACACAATCGGACCGGTGGCACGGGGCTGCGGCAGTGGGCCCAGGCGATGCGGGCGGCGTTCCATGACGACTTCTGGGTCGAGGACCCGACCGGTGGCCGACCAGTCGCCGCCCGTACCCAGGACGGGTGCCTCGTGCCCCAGCTCGGTTCGGTCACCGCCCATCTCCTCGACACCGGCTTGTCGGGTTCGGGAGAGACGGCTCCCGGTCTGCTCGACAAGGCGCGGACCGAACAGCTCGCGAGGCTCCTCGGCAGCCCGGCCATGGACTCGGGCTGGGGGCTGCGCAGCCTCGGGGCGAAGGAGGCGGCATACAACCCGTTCGGTCATCGCAGCGGGGCGGTGCGCGTCCACGAGACGGCCGTCGCCGTCACGGGGCTCGCCGCCGCGGGCCACGAGAAGGAGGCCGGCTCGCTGCTGCACGGCATCCTGGCGGCGGCCGAGTTCTTCGGCGGCAGACTGCCCGAGATGTACGCGGGGGAGCAGCGCACGCGGGGGAGCGCACCGCTTCCCCATCCGGCCGCCTCCCGGCCCGCGGCCACCTCGGCCGCCGCCGGGGTGATGCTGCTCTGCTCCCTGGCCGGCATCCGCCCCGATGCGCCCGCGGGCACGGTGACCCTGCGCCCGTTCCGGGCCGCGCACCTGGGAGAGATCGTGCTGACGGGCTTGAGGATCTCGGGTGCTCCCTTCTCCGTGCGCGTCAGCAGACTCGGGCTCGCCATGGTCGAGGAAGCGGACGACGGACTGCAGTTGCGGGTGTGACGTCGCGATACGCGTCCCTGACCGGCAGCCCCGCCGGCGAGGCTGCCGGTCAGGGACGGAAGTCGATCAACCATGGACCGGGCTCCCCAAGGAGGTGTTTATCGTCAGGAAGACGACTATGATCGCGGCATGCCCTACGACCCGTCAGCCTTTCCGCCCTTCGCCGTGACCGTGGACCTGGTCGTGCTGACCGTGCGCCGCCATGCCCTGTGCGCGTTGGCGGTACGGCGGGGCGAGCAGCCGTTCCAGGGGCGATGGGCACTGCCCGGCGGCTTCGTGCGCACCGACGAGGACCTGGCGCAGGCCGCGGCACGCGAGCTGGCCGAGGAGACGGGCCTGTGCGCCCACGACCCCTCCGTGCCCGCACAGGACAACGGCGCACACCTCGAGCAGCTCGCGACCTACGGCGACCCCAAGCGCGACCCCCGGATGCGTGTGGTCAGCGTCGCGCATCTCGCCCTCGCCCCCGACCTCCCCGCTCCCCGCGCGGGCGGCGACGCGAACAGCGCGCGCTGGGCACCGGTCGAGGAACTGCTGCAGCAGGGCGGGTACGGGCGGGACGGGGAACAGGCGGCGCCCCTCGCCTTCGATCACGCGCAGATCCTCTCGGACGGTGTGGAGCGCGCCCGGTCCAAGATCGAGTACTCGTCGCTGGCGACCGCCTTCTGCCCCACCGAGTTCACCGTCGGCGAGCTGCGTCGCGTCTACGAGGCCGTGTGGGGCGTGGTGCTCGACCCGCGCAACTTCCACCGCAAGGTGACCGGTACGCCAGGCTTCCTCGTGCCCACCGGGGGCACGACCACGCGCCAGGGCGGCCGCCCCGCCCAGTTGTTCCGCGCGGGTGGCGCCACGCTGCTCAACCCCCCGATGCTGCGCCCCGAGGTCTGAGGGAGGCGGCGAACACGGTTCCGGGCCCACGGGTCTCGGCGAGCTCGCCGGACCTGCGAGGCCCGCCGGAGGCGAGCCGCATGGTGCCCGGAAAATCCGAAATGTCGCGCTATCTTGCTGTAAGTGATCCAGGCCATCGGACTGACCAGCAACATGCGCAAGGCGCGTCCGCCCGCCGTCGACGACGTGTCCTTCGAGGCGCGCGCGGGCCACGTCACAGCGCTCGTCGGAACCCCGGGCGCGGGCAAGACGACGGCGCTGAGGCTCATGCTCGAACTCCAGCAGGGTCGCGGAATCACCTACTTCCGCGGCCGGCCTCTGCATCGGATCGCCCATCCCTCGCGTGAGGTCGGCGTACTCCTGGGCGAGGTGCCGGGCCATCCGGCACGTACGGTCCGCGGCCAGCTCCGCATGCTGTGCGCCGCCGCCGGGGTGCCCGTGCGCCGCGCGGACGAAGTCCTCGAAGTGGTTGGGCTCGTCAGCCTGCGGGACGAGAGTCTGGGCACGCTGTCCCGTGGCATGGACCGCCGGCTCGGACTGGCCTGCGCGCTCCTGTCCGACCCTCACACCCTCGTGCTCGACGGCCCCGCGGACGGCCTGTCGGCCAGGGAAGGACGATGGCTGCACGGGATTCTGCGCGCCCACGCGACCCAGGGCGGCACGGTGCTCTTCACCACGGACGACCCCAAGGAGGCCGCGCGAACCGCCGACCGGGTCGTCACGCTGGAGCAGGGACGCCTGGTCGCCGATCAGGAGGCCGCGGAGTTCGCCCGCACCCGGCTCCGGCCGCGCGTGGCCGTTCGCAGTCCTCACGCCGCCCGGCTCGGCTCCCTCCTGACCAAGGAAGCCCGCACGGCGCGGCGCTCCGTGGAAGTCGTGCGTGAGGAGGGCAACCGGCTCTCGGTGTACGGCAGCACCTGCGCCGACATCGGCGAGACGGCCTTCCGGCACGGCATCCTCGTACACCAACTCGCCGACGAGACAGGGGACATGGGTCCAGCGTCGGCCGCGGTGTCCTCGAACGAGGGCGAGTACCCCGCCGAGGAGCCGGGCCCCGCCGATACACCAGCCGCGGACGCCCTGTCCGTCCTTCCGCCCCCCATCGCCGTACGCCAGGCCCGGAGCCCGCTGCGCCCCCTGCGCTACGAACTGCGCAGGGCCGCCGGTGTCAGCACCGGCTACCTCACCGCCGCCGCCGTTCTCGTCACCTCGGTCCTCCTGTCCGTCCTCCTGGCCAGAATCGGTCACACGCCTCAGCCGCGCCTGCTGGCCGCGTGGCCGCGCGAACTCCCGCTTCCGCCCGCCGCGCTCGGCGCCGGGCTGCTGGGCGCCGTCGCCTTCGGCGAGGAGTTCCGCCACCCTGCCCTGGCCGCGGACCGCGGCACCGTCCCGCGCCGGCTGGGACTGCTGACCGCCAAGCTCCTCGTCGCCTCGGCCACCGCGTTGATGCTGGCGTTCCTCACCGTGGGATGCGACCTCGAAATGCTCTACCTCGTCTACGGACGGGAGCTCACCGGAGTTCCGTCGGACTGGCTCTCACTGAGCGCGAGTTGGTTCGGCCTCGTGATGGGCTGCGCGTGGGCGGGTGTGCTGGCGGCCGGCATCTTCCGGTCCACCGCCGCCGGGCTCGCGGCGGTCCTTGCCGTGCCGGTCGTCGTCGTACCCCTCGTACAAAAGGTTCTGTGGGGGCCGTCTGTGCGGTCGGCAGCCGGATTCCCGGAGCGGCTTCGGGAACTGGTTCTCGTGCAGTGGCCGTTCGGCGGGGAGCGCTACCTGGCTGCCGGTGTGCGGGTACTGGCCCAACCCGTAGGCGGAGCACTGCTGTTGTCACTGACCGCACTGCTCTGCGCATATCTGCTCACGACCCTGCGGAGCCGAGTCCGATGACGACCGTCCGCACCCTTCCGTTCTCCCTGTGCGCACAACTCCCCGAAGAACGCCCATTTCTTTCCGATAAGGCGTCAATTGCGACGGTGTGAGCGATCACCCTTTCGTGTGCTTTTCACCAAAGACCTCAAGGCAGTTGGAGTAGGCGCCGACAAAAGACCCGTGAGTACCCTTGCGCAGACCATGATGACCGCCGCCCGTTCCTCAGACTCCGGCCTCGCCGGACCGGGCGAACTCGACCGTTACCCCTATACCGACGCGTCCGGTGCCGACCGCGTCGGCCCTTCTGTGTGGGAGAGCGCCGAACCGGAGCTCGGCCGTGTCGGCCGACGCGCCACCGGCAGCCGCGGACGCGGACTGCACGGCCAGCTCGTCCAGCAGCTCGGCCAGATGATCGTCTCCGGAGACCTCGGTGCGGACCGCCCGCTCGTGCCCGAGGAGATCGGCCAGCGGTTCGAGGTCTCCCGGACCGTCGTCCGTGAGTCCCTCCGCGTACTGGAGGCCAAGGGGCTGGTCAGCGCCCGCCCGAACGTCGGCACGCGCGTGCGTCCCGTCAGCGACTGGAACCTCCTCGACCCGGACATCATCGAATGGCGGGCCTTCGGGCCGCAGCGGGACGACCAGCGGCGCGAGCTGAGCGAGCTCCGCTGGACCATCGAGCCGCTCGCCGCGCGCCTCGCCGCCGGACATGGGCGTGAGGAGGTCCAGCAGCGGCTCGGCGACATGGTCGAGATCATGGGCCATGCCATGACGCAAGGTGACGCCCTCACCTTCGCGCGTGCCGACACCGAGTTCCACTCGTTGCTCATCCAGCTCGCGGGCAACAGGATGCTGGAACACCTCTCGGGGATCGTGTCGGCGGCGCTCCAGGTCTCCGGTGGCCCGGTCACCGGCTGTGACCGGCCGAACGAGGCCTCGCTGGGTCACCACGCGCGCATCGTCGACGCCCTCGCGGCGGCCGACGGCGCGGCGGCCGAGACGGCCATGCGGCAGCTCCTCATCGTCCACCCCGAGGTGGAGCGTGTCGTGCCCGCGCCGCGCGAGCACTGATCGCGCGCCGAGGGTGACGCGGTCCGGGGCGCGTCAGCGTCCGTGGCGGCGTCGGACCCGTGAGTCATCACCCGTCGGGATCTCGCCAAATCCTTCGTGGATGAGGTGGGGTCCCGACGGTGCGACCGGTCGGCGGATCATGAACTAACCTGGCTTGATAGGATCTGTCATCTTTTGGGCACTTACGGGGTGTGACTCGGGCCACGCAGATTGGGCGTAACGCTCTTCGGAGCAGCGCGATGACCTAAGAGGTGATAGCCGAGGAAGGAATACAGACGCCGTGTGTGGCGCTGTGCATCTTCCCGGCCCCGCCCGCGCCGTCGGCCCATCCCCAGTCGGCGGTCGTCGGTTCCTGTCCGCAGTGGACGGGACCGGAAGCCGTTTTCCAACGTTCCGAGAGGTTGTTCGTGTCGGCCAGCACATCCCGTACGCTCCCGCCGGAGATCGCCGAGTCCGTCTCTGTCATGGCGCTCATCGAGCGGGGAAAGGCTGAGGGGCAGATCGCCGGCGATGACGTGCGTCGGGCCTTCGAAGCTGACCAGATTCCGGCCACTCAGTGGAAGAACGTACTGCGCAGCCTCAACCAGATCCTCGAGGAAGAGGGTGTGACGCTGATGGTCAGTGCCGCGGAGCCCAAGCGCACCCGAAAGAGCGTCGCAGCGAAGAGTCCGGCCAAGCGCACCGCCACCAAGACCGTGGCGGCCAAGACGGTGACCGCCAAGAAGGCCACCGCCACGGCGGCTCCGGCTGCCCTCGCCGACGATTCGGCTGAGGACGCCTCCGCAGGCAAGCCCGCCGCAGCCAAGAAGACGACGGCGAAGAAGGCCGTCGCCAAGAAGACAGTCGCCAAGAAGACGGCGGCCAAGAAGACGAGCGCCAAGAAGGACGACGCCGAGCTCGCCGACGACGAGACGGCCGAGGAGACCCCGGGCAAGTCCGGTGCGGAGGAGCCCGCCGAGGACGGCGCCCAGGGCTTCGTCCTGTCCGACGAGGACGAGGACGACGCGCCTGCGCAGCAGGTCGCCGCCGCCGGTGCCACCGCCGACCCGGTCAAGGACTACCTCAAGCAGATCGGCAAGGTCCCGCTGCTCAACGCCGAGCAGGAGGTCGAGCTCGCCAAGCGCATCGAGGCCGGTCTGTTCGCCGAGGACAAGCTGGCGAACGCCGACAAGCTCGCCCCCAAGCTCAAGCGTGAGCTCGAGATCATCGCCGAGGACGGCCGCCGCGCCAAGAACCACCTTCTGGAGGCCAACCTCCGTCTGGTGGTCTCCCTGGCCAAGCGCTACACCGGTCGCGGCATGCTCTTCCTGGACCTCATCCAGGAGGGCAACCTCGGCCTGATCCGCGCGGTCGAGAAGTTCGACTACACCAAGGGCTACAAGTTCTCCACGTACGCCACCTGGTGGATCCGTCAGGCGATCACCCGCGCCATGGCCGACCAGGCCCGCACCATCCGTATCCCGGTGCACATGGTCGAGGTCATCAACAAGCTCGCGCGCGTCCAGCGCCAGATGCTCCAGGACCTGGGCCGTGAGCCCACCCCGGAGGAGCTGGCCAAGGAACTCGACATGACCCCCGAGAAGGTCATCGAGGTCCAGAAGTACGGCCGTGAGCCCATCTCCCTGCACACGCCGCTGGGCGAGGACGGCGACAGCGAGTTCGGTGACCTCATCGAGGACTCCGAGGCCGTCGTGCCGGCCGACGCGGTCAGCTTCACGCTCCTCCAGGAGCAGCTGCACTCCGTGCTCGACACCCTGTCCGAGCGTGAGGCGGGTGTGGTCTCGATGCGCTTCGGTCTCACCGACGGTCAGCCGAAGACCCTCGACGAGATCGGCAAGGTGTACGGCGTGACCCGTGAGCGGATCCGCCAGATCGAGTCCAAGACCATGTCGAAGCTGCGTCACCCGTCGCGTTCCCAGGTGCTGCGCGACTACCTCGACTAGGCCTCGGCCGCACGTCGGCGAGGGCCCGACCTCCTGTGGGGGTCGGGCCCTCGCCGTATGCGCGGAGTGCGTGCCTTCGCTCGCTGGATCACTCTGGGTGTTCCAAGACCCTCCCAGTGTGAGGAGCGCGCATGCGCCGTCCCTACGCCCCGACCTTGGCCCTTGCGGCCGCCGCAGCGGTGATATCACTGACGACCCCCGCCCTGGCGTCCTCCGACAGCGTTGTCATAGGAAGCCGTCCGGTCCAGATCTCCGAGAGCCCGTGGACGGTCGCGCTGTCCAGCCGTGACCGGTTCGGGGGTACCCGCGCGGGACAGTTCTGCGGAGGAGTGGTCATCGGCCCGACCACGGTCCTGACCGCGGCCCACTGCCTGGGCGAGGATGTGCTGGGGGCGCCACCGCGCGACGCGGGCGATCTGAAGGTCATCGCCGGACGCGGGGACCTGGCGTCCGAGGACGGCGAGGAGATCCCCGTACGAGACGTCTGGGTCAATCCGCACTACGACAGTGAGACGAACGCCGGGGACTTCGGCGTACTGACGCTCGCCGAGCCGCTGCCGGCCTCCTCCGTGATCCGTATGGCCGCTTCGGGGGACCGGGCGTACGAGCCGGGGACCGCCGCCGTCGTCTACGGCTGGGGCGACCTGACGGGCGGCGGTGACTATGCGAGCAGCCTGCGTGCCGCCGACGTGCACGTGCTTCCCGACGCCGCGTGTGAGCGGGCCTACCCCGGTGACGAGTCCGGGACCTACGACGCGGCGTCGATGGTCTGCGCGGGAGAGCCGGCGGGCGGCCGTGACGCCTGCCAGGGGGACAGTGGCGGGCCGCTGGTCGCCCAGGGCCGTCTCATCGGCCTGGTGTCCTGGGGGAGCGGCTGTGGGCGCGCGGAGAGCCCTGGTGTCTACACGCGGGTGTCAGAGGCTGTCCAGGCGCTGAACGCGGGCCGCTGAGAGCTCTCGGCGATGCGATACGAGTGCGGGCGGTCACACCCTGTGTCCAGGGTGTGACCGCCCGCTCACCGGCCTGTCGCCGGTACCCGCTCGTCGTTGATGCGAAGGGTCAGCGATCTTCGTCGTTGACGCTCTCGGGAACGGACGTGAGCCGCTCCGTCTCGTCCTGTATCTCAGCGGCGATCTTCTTGAGTTCCGGCTCGAACTTGCGACCGTGGTGGGCGCAGAAGAGCAGTTCTCCGCCGCTCAGGAGGACGACGCGCAGATATGCCTGGGCGCCGCAACGGTCGCAGCGGTCAGCGGCCGTCAGCGGGCTCGCGGGGGTCAGAACAGTAGTCACGTCGCCTCTTCTCTAGCTCGACGAGCTGTCGTACCAGGGTCAACATCCAACCAGGCCGAAAACGTTCCCGCTCGCGGCTTTTCCTCGAAATTTTCTTTCGAGCCGGCTGTCTGCTGCCGGTTGGCGGCGAATGAGCCGTATTGCGTGTCTTTGTGTCTGTACGGGTTCGCGCTGTCTGTCAGGTGTCGGTCCTCCCGGCTGGATTGCCGGTTGTTCATGAGGACGTGCCCGGAGCCTAAATGGTTCATGCCTCGAAGGGAACGTGATATGTACTTCACTCCATCGAGGGATCGAACACCCATGCGATCCTGGACTAGGGTGAGTTCGTGCGAGGGTGGTGCTACAACGGCTCTACCAGGCCTCGGTACCCTCTGAACGGCGACCGAAGCCGGGCCCTTACCCAAAAGGGTCTCCCATGAAATTCAGCGAGGAGCGAACCGCGTGACCGCCGATACGTCCGTGCCGTCCACAGCGCTGCTGACCGGAGCAGACCGTGACGGTTCCAACTACACCGCGCGGCACCTGCTCGTCCTTGAGGGGCTCGAGGCAGTGCGGAAGCGCCCGGGCATGTACATCGGGTCGACCGACAGCCGTGGCCTGATGCACTGCCTGTGGGAGATCATCGACAACTCCGTGGACGAGGCCCTCGGGGGCTACTGCGACCACATCGATGTGACCCTGCACGACGACGGCTCCGTCGAGGTGCGGGACAACGGCCGCGGCATCCCCGTCGACGTGGAGCCCAAGACCGGCCTCTCCGGCATCGAGGTCGTCATGACCAAGCTGCACGCCGGCGGAAAGTTCGGCGGCGGCTCGTACGCGGCCTCCGGCGGTCTGCACGGTGTGGGCGCCTCCGTGGTGAACGCGCTCTCCGCCCGTCTGGACGTCGAGGTGGACCGCAGTGGGAACACCCATGCCGTGAGCTTCCGCCGAGGCACCCCGGGAGTCTTCAAGGCCGACGGCCCCGACGCCGCCTTCGACGCTTCGAGCGGGCTGCGCAAGCTCAAGCGGATCCCGAAGACCCGCACCGGCACGCGCGTGCGCTACTGGGCCGACCGCCAGATCTTCCTCAAGGACGCCAAGCTCTCCCTGGAGCACCTCCACCAGCGCGCCCGCCAGACGGCCTTCCTGGTGCCGGGCCTGACCATCGTCGTCCGTGACGAATTCGGGCTGGGCGAGGGTGGCAGCAAGGGTGAGGAGTCGTTCCGCTTCGACGGCGGCATCAGCGAGTTCTGTGAGTTCCTGGCCGCCGACAAGCCGGTCTGCGACGTCCTCCGCTTCCATGGGCAGGGGACCTTCAAGGAGACCGTCCCGGTCCTCGACGAGCACGGGCAGATGACCCCCACCGAGGTCACGCGTGAGCTGGGCGTCGATGTCGCGATGCGCTGGGGCACCGGATACGACACGACTCTGAAGTCGTTCGTGAACATCATCGCCACGCCCAAGGGCGGCACCCATGTCGCCGGCTTCGAGCAGGCCGTCGCCAAGACCATGAACGAGGTCCTGCGGACCAAGAAGCTGCTGCGGGTCGCCGAGGACGACATCGTCAAGGACGACGCGCTGGAGGGCCTCACGGCCGTCGTCACCGTGCGTCTCGCCGAGCCCCAGTTCGAGGGGCAGACGAAGGAGGTCCTCGGCACCTCGGCCGCCCGCCGCATCGTGACGAACGTGGTCACCAAGGAGCTCAAGGCGTTCCTGACCTCCGCCAAGCGGGACGAGGCCGCGCAGGCGCGGGTCGTCATGGAGAAGGCCGTCGCCGCCGCGCGCACGAGGATCGCGGCCCGGCAGCACAAGGACGCGCAGCGCCGCAAGACGGCCCTGGAGTCCTCCTCGCTGCCCGCCAAGCTCGCCGACTGCCGCAGTGACGACGTCGAGCGCAGCGAGCTGTTCATCGTCGAGGGCGACTCCGCGCTGGGTACGGCGAAGCTGGCCCGGAACTCCGAGTTCCAGGCGCTGCTGCCGATCCGGGGCAAGATCCTCAACGTTCAGAAGGCGTCCGTGACGGACATGCTGAAGAACGCCGAGTGCGGTGCGATCATCCAGGTCATAGGGGCCGGTTCCGGCCGGACCTTCGACATCGACGCCGCGCGCTACGGGAAGATCATTCTCCTCGTCGACGCCGATGTCGACGGCGCGCACATCCGGATTCTGCTGTTGACGCTGTTCCAGCGCTACATGCGGCCCATGGTCGAGGCGGGGCGGGTGTTCGCGGCGGTTCCGCCGCTGCACCGGATCGAGCTCAGCCAGCCCAAGAAGGGGCAGGACAAGTACGTCTACACGTACTCGGACCGTGAGCTGCGGGAGACCGTGCTGGAGCTGCAGCGCAAGGGTGTGCGTTACAAGGACTCGATCCAGCGGTACAAGGGTCTCGGCGAGATGGACGCCGATCAGCTGGCCGAGACGACGATGGATCCGCGGTTCCGGACGCTGCGCCGGATCAACATCTCCGACCTGGAGGCGTCCGAGCAGGTGTTCGACCTGTTGATGGGTAACGACGTGGCGCCGCGCAAGGAGTTCATCTCCAGCTCTGCCGCGACGCTGGACCGGTCGCGTATCGACGCGTAGCCCTCCGGGCGTATTCCGGGTGGGTCCGCCAGGTGGATGGGAGCCGTGCCGGTACATCCGCCCGTCGCCGTCGGATCAGATGCGGGCTTCGCAGGGAGCCACAGCTCGATCCGGACGTGAGCGGCGGGCACGCGATGTACAGGCACGGCCCTCCCGCGTGTCACCGTCTGCGGGTGCATCGTGGGTCCCGAGGGCCCTCCGGCTGCTCCGACCACGGGTGCGTGGGGGCCTGGGCGTGGTGCCTCGCGTGCGTGAAACCAATCCGCTCCGGCCGGCCTTTCGGCCGCGGGTCAGATTTCCGCCCCTCCGGCGCACCCATCGGCTCCGGTGCG
Organism: Streptomyces sp. NBC_00659; assembly: GCF_036226925.1. NCBI lineage: Bacteria > Bacillati > Actinomycetota > Actinomycetes > Kitasatosporales > Streptomycetaceae > Streptomyces > Streptomyces sp. NBC_00659. The sequence goes on from NZ_CP109031.1 coordinate 6,963,676, forward strand.
TCTCTCGGGTACGGGGGAAATTCGGCCCCTCCGGCGCTTGAGGAGCGGGGTCTGGGGCCGGAGCCCCAGGTACGGGACGGGTAGGGCGGAGGGGGCGAACCAAGCTTTTAGGTCCCCTGGGTCCGGGCTCGGGCCGCCTGGTCGGGGCACTGTATGGGTGGGATCCACCCGTGGGTGGAGAGACGCGGGTGCGGGGGATCCACCCACGATCCACCCGGGCGCCGATCTGCCAGGTGCTCGATTTCCGTAGCGTCGATGGGGTCGGCAGCGCTCGCTGCGGACACCCGAATCCCGCTCACGGAGGCCGCGCATGTCCGGGCTCATGAATGCAGTGGTGATCTTCGCTGTCGCCGCAGTGGTGATCGCGCGCCAGTTCAGCGCACGCCGGATCAGCTCGGACCTGCGCTGGTGGATCGTGCCCGCCGTTCTCGCCGTCATGGCAATGCGCGAGCCCGGCCTGATCGACCCGCACCACCAGACCGAGGCGTCCCTCCTGCTCGGCACGGAACTGGTGACGGCGCTGGCCATCGGAGCCGGATGGGCGTGGACGACGCGGATATGGACCGAGCCGGACGGCGCCGTGTGGAGCAGGAGCACCAAGGCCGCCGGAGCCGTCTGGGGCGCGGGTATCTGTCTGCGGCTGGGCCTGTTCGGCATAGGTGCCCTGCTCGGTGTGCACCAGAACTCCTCCGCCCTGATGCTCGGCCTGGCGGCCACCCTGCTGGTCCGCTCCGGGCTCCTGACCTGGCGGGTGCAGTCCCTGCGGCCGACGGTGACCGGGCAGGGCCCGGCGTACGGTGACGGGGCCGGCCGCGTTCTGAGGAAGGAGCGCCTGTGACGGACAACGCCTGGATGCACTGGCCCTCTCGTGAGGCGCTGTCACGTATGGGCGTGCACAAGGCCCGCCGTGTGCTCTCCCGGGTCACGCGCGCCATCGTCCTCGGCATGCTCGTCGCGACGACACTCACGAACCCGGAGCTCAGCGGCTGGGCGCTCGCCGGAGGCATCACGGGGATCGCGGTGTGCGGGTTCCTCGCCCGGTGCTTCTGGCGGACCACACTGGAACACCGTCTGCTGCCGTCGCTGGTACTGCTCGCTCTGCTCCTGGCGGCCGCGGCCGCGGGACACAGTGCGGGCTTCCGGATTCCGGCGCTCGTCCTGCTGTGCGGGATTGCTGTCGCCGCCATCGAACGGCTGCCCCTCGCGGCGGCCCTCCCGGCGATGGCGGTGGCGCTGGGCGCTTACGCGATGTTGGACAACGACGCCTGGCTGACCACGGCGGCCACCACCGTGGGCCTGGCGCTGGCGGGATACGTCCTGCGCCTCGACGCGGAAGCACGGGCGAGTGCCCAGCGGCTGCTGGCCCAGGAACGCGTGGCCCGCGCGGCCGAGGCGGAGACCGCGGCCCTCGCGGAGCGAGCGCGGATAGCCAGGGAGATCCATGACGTCCTGGCCCACAGCCTGTCCGCGCAGCTCGTGCATCTGGAGGCGGCACGACTGCTCATCGAGACAGGAGCGGACCGGGAGCTCATCCTCGAACGGGTCGTGGCGGCACGGGGAATGGCCCGGGAGGGGCTTTCGGAGACCCGGCAGGCACTCTCCGCGCTCCGGGGTGAGATGTCTCCGCTGGAGGATTTCCTCGGCGAACTCGTGGCCACCGCCGACCGCGCCGGTGTCACGGTGACCGGGGAGCGTCAGCCGCTGCCGGCGGAAGCATCCCAGGCGGTGCGCCGAGTCGCCCAGGAGGCTCTGACGAACGTACGCAAACACGCTCCGGGAGCCGAGATTCACATCCGGCTGGACTACGGAGAGCACGAAGTGACGCTGGATGTACGGGATTCGGGTGGAAAACCGGGCGAACTCAGCGGTTCGGGTGCCGGGTACGGTCTGCTGGGGATGCGGGAGCGCGCAGAGCTGCTCGGCGGCTCGCTGGACGCAGGACCGGGCGAGGAGGGGTTCGTGGTGACGTTGAAGGTGCCGGTATGACCGAGCGGGCGGAGGGCAGGGCACCGGCGCGGGTCGTGGTCGCGGACGATCAGACGGTCGTGCGCGAGGGCATTGTGATGCTGCTGGGACTGCTGCCCGGGATCGAGGTCGTCGGAGCGGCCGGTGACGGTGCCGAAGCGGTGGAGCTGGTGGCCGAACTCGCCCCGGACGTCGTGCTGATGGATCTGCGCATGCCTCGCTGCGACGGGGTCGAGGCGACCCGGCGCATCCGTGCCGAGCATCCCGGGACTCAGGTCGTCGTGCTCACGACGTTCGCGGACGACGAGTCGCTGTTCCCCGCACTGCGCGCCGGAGCCCGCGGCTATCTGACCAAGGACGCGGGAGGCGACGAGATCGTGCGGGCCGTGGAGAGCGTGCTCTCCGGGGACGCGGGGCTCTCGCCGAGCATCCAACGACGGCTGCTGGAGCGGCTGTCGGACCCGGAACCGGAGCCCGGCCCGCCTCCGGAGGCCCCGGACGGGCTCACCTCGCGCGAGACGGAGGTGCTCCTGCTCATCGCCGAGGGCCTCAGCAACCACGAGATCGCCCGCAAGCTCCATGTGTCCACGGCCACCGTGAAGACCCACATCAACAATCTCTTCGCCAAGGCAGGTCTCAAAGACCGTGCTCAAGCAGTCCGTTACGCCTATGGCAAAGGTCTCGTACGGCCGCCCGCGGGATGAAGTCACCTGATGGGGTGAAGAGCGCGGAGACAGGAGTCAGGGAGCCCTCCGATCTGCACATCCTTGGGTACGCGGCAGCAACGGGTCGCGGACAAGGAGAGTTCGGTGGACAAGCACGACGGCGGCGACACGGGGGAGGTCCGGTTCGACGACCCCTGGTACGACGCGCTCGCTTCCGGCTGGGGCGAGTTGGACGGTACGGGCGCGCTCGCTCCCACCGTGCCGGCCGCTCGCTCGGAGCACCAAGGACGACCGGGCGGGACCGCCCTCGTCTACCTGGAGGTGCAGCGCAGTGCCGCCTTCCAGGAAGTACGCGGCCGGTACCGCAGGTTCGTGATTCCGGCCGTCGCCGTCTTCTTCCCCTGGTACGTGGGTTATGTGGTGACCGCGACCACCGCGCCGGGGTTCATGGCGCGGCCTGTCGTCGGTGTCGTGAACGTGGCACTGCTCGCGGGACTCGGACAGTTCCTCACGACATTCCTGCTCGCCTGGGCGTACGCGCGGCACGCGCGGCTGCGCCGTGACCGGGCCGCGCTGGAACTGCGCTGGAACACCCAGGAGATGACGCGGAACGCCAGGAGTGGTGAGCGGTGAGCGGCCACCATCAGACCCTGGCCCTGCTCCTGTTCAGCGCGTTCGTCGCGGTGACACTAGGGATCACGACATGGGTGAGTCGCCACCGGCACGGTTCGGCCGAAGAGTTCTACGCGGGCGGGCGGCTGTTCTCGCCGATGGAAAATGGATTTGCCCTCTCCGGGGACTACATGTCGGCTGCTTCCTTCCTCGGCATCACGGGACTCATCTCCCTGTACGGCTACGACGGTCTGCTGTACGCCGTGGGATTCCTGGTGGCCTGGCTGGTCGTTCTCTTCCTCGTCGCCGAGCTGGTGCGCAACTGCGGCCGGTTCACGCTCGCGGACGTCGTCGCGGCCCGGATGGACGCGCGGCCCGTGCGGGTCGCGGCCGGAACGTCCTCGGTGGTGGTGTCCGTTCTGTATCTGGTGGCGCAGATGGTGGGCGCGGGCAGCCTGGTGTCGCTGCTGCTGGGAGGTACGAGTGACGCGGCGCGCAACTGGACGGTGATCGGGGTCGGCGCGCTCATGGTGATCTATGTGTCGATGGGAGGGATGCGGGCGACGACCTGGATCCAGATCGTCAAGGCGGTTCTGCTCATCGGCGGGGCCATCGTTCTCACCGTGCTGGTCCTGATGCGGTTCCACGGGGACATCAACGAACTGCTGCGCACGGCCGCGGGGCGCAGCGGCCACGGCCAGGCCTTTCTCGCACCCGGCCTCAAATACGGCGGTGACTGGACGGCACGCTTCGACTTCATGAGCCTCGGGCTCGCACTCGTGCTCGGCACCGCCGGGTTGCCGCACATCCTGTCGCGCTTCTACACCGTGCCGACCGCGCGAGCCGCCCGACGCTCGGTGCTGTGGTCGATCGGGCTCATCGGCGGCTTCTACCTGATGACGATCGTGCTGGGCTTCGCTGCCGCTGCCGTCGTCGGTCCCGAGGCGGTGCGCGGATCGAACGCCGCAGGGAACACAGCCGTTCCGCTGCTGGCCCTGGATCTGGGCGGCGGGGCCAACTCCACGGGAGGAACAGTGCTGTTCGCGATCGTCGCTGCCATCGCCTTCGCCACGATTCTCGCGGTCGTCGCAGGAGTCACCCTCGCGTCCTCGGCGGCCGTGGCCCACGACCTGTACGCCTCGTCGCGTCGCCGCCGCGCCAAGCCGCACGGCGAGGTCGCGGTGGCGCGTGCCGCGTCGGTCGGCATCGGCGTGATCGCCATCGGCCTGAGCCTCCTGGCCCGCGACCTCAACGTGGCCTTCCTGGTCGGGCTCGCCTTCGCCGTCGCCGCGTCCGCGAACCTGCCGGTTCTGCTGTTCTCCTTGTTCTGGCGGTCCTTCACGACGCGTGGCGCCGTGTGGGCCGTCTACGGCGGCCTGGTGCCCGCGGTGGTGCTCGTGCTGCTGTCGCCGGTGGTGTCGGGCAGTCCCGAATCGCTCTTCCCGGGCGTGGACTTCCAGTACTTCCCGCTGCAGAACCCGGGGCTCGTCTCGATCCCCCTGGGCTTCGTCGCCGGCTGGCTCGGCACCGTCACCTCGGCGGAGCCGCCGGACGAGGCCAAGCACGCCGAGATCGAGGTCCGCGCGCTCACGGGCGCCGGGGCCGTCTGAGGGCCGCAGGCGACCGCCCTGAGACGGCATGATCCAGACGGCATCCAGCTGTCGGGGAGTGCCGGCTCAGGGCGCCACCCATGCGTACCGGTGTTCCGGGCGCCCCGTGTCGCCGTACTTGAGGGAGAGGCGCAGCCGCCCCGCTTGTTCCAGGTGCCGCAGATAGCGCTGGGCGGTGGATCGGCTCAGGCCGGTCTCGGCGGCCACCTCGTGGGCCGACAGCGGCTGCTTCGCCTGGTGCAGCACATCGCAGATGAGGTCCGTGGTCGGCTCCGAGTGGCCGCTGGGGAGCCCGGGGGAGGACGGCGCGGGTGCGGTGCGCAAGGCCCCGAAGATCCGGTCGACCTGCTCCTGGCCCGTCACGCCGCGGCCGCCCACCCGGTCGACGGTACGGCGCAGGGCGGCGTAGGAGTCGAGGCGTGTGCGCAGGGCGGTGAACGTGAACGGTTTGATCAGGTAGTGCAGGGCACCCAGGCGCATCGCCGCCCGTACGGTGGCCACATCGCCGGCCGCGGTGATCATGATGACGTCGGTGCCGTGACCGTTCTCCCGCATCCGGTGGACGAGTTCGAGTCCCGTCCTGTCCGGCAGATAGTGGTCGAGCAGCACCAGATCGACCGGAGTGCGCTCGATCGCGGCCAGAGCCTGGGCGGCACTGTGCGCGCGGGCGGCCACCCGGAACCCGGGAACCTTGCTCACGTACTTCGCGTTGATCTCGGCGACGCGGAAGTCGTCGTCCACGACCAGGACGTCAATCATCGGGCCTCTTTCTCTCAAGGCCTGGGCGTATGTTGCGCCCGTGTTTCGGCTCCGCTGTTGTAGCGCGAGCAAAATGAGCACAACAGACCCTTGCGAGCAGAAGAACTCCTTGCGCCCACAAGACTGATGCTGTGGCCCGCACCACATCTACCGTCCCGGGCCATGAGCACAGACACCAGCCCCGCCATCGAGCTGCGGGGCGCGAGCAAGATCTTCAAGACCCCGTCGGGGGGTTTGCACACAGCCGTCAGGGACCTTGACCTGACCGTCGGCCGCGGCGAGTTCGTGGCGGTGGTAGGACCGACCGGCTGCGGGAAGTCCACGACGCTGACCCTGGTCAGCGGTCTCGAGGAGCCCACCGAGGGCGAGGTCCTGGTCGCCGGGGAGCCGGTCGTCGGCGTCGGGGACAAGGTCGGTTTCGTCTTCCAGCAGGACGCAACCTTTCCCTGGCGCACGGTGCTGTCCAACGTGATGGCCGGGCCCCGGTTCCGTGGCGTGCCCAAGGCCGAGGCGAGGGAACGCGCCAGGGAGTGGCTCGCCAGGGTCGGGCTCGCGGCCTTCGAGGACCGCTATCCGCACCAGCTCTCCGGTGGTCAGCGCAAGCGCGTCGCCCTCGCCGCCACCTTCGTCAACGACCCCGAGATCCTGCTGATGGACGAGCCGTTCTCGGCGCTCGACGTGCAGACCCGGGCGCTGATGTCCGACGAACTGCTCGAGCTGTGGGCAGGCACGGGCGCCTCGGTCGTCTTCGTCACCCACGACTTGGAGGAGTCCATCGCGCTCGCCGACAAGGTCGTGGTGATGACCGCGGGCCCCGCCACCGTGAAGCAGGTCTACGACATCGATCTGCCGCGGCCGCGCAAGGTCGAATCGGTGCGCCTGGAGCCGCGGTTCATCGAGATCTACCGCGAGATCTGGGAGTCCCTCGGCGAAGAGGTCCGCATCACCCGTGAAAGGGGCGCCGCTGATGTCGCCTGACGTTCTCAGTGCTCCGGCCGTCGAAACGGCCAGGACTCCGGGCCGTGCGCACACCCGTGCCCGTGCCGCCCGCAGACGCAGGATCGTGGTGGGCACCGCCCGGGTGCTGCTCCTAGTCGCCGTACTCGGACTGTGGGAGGTCCTCTCGCGGGCCGAGGTCATCGACCCGTTCAACTTCTCGATGCCCTCGAAGATCTGGGAACAGATCCAGACCTGGGTGATGCACGGGACCGCGCTCGGTTCTCTCGGCGAGCAGATCTGGTACACGCTTCACGAGGCGCTGCTCGGCTGGGTCATCGGTGTGGTCGCCGGTGTGCTCTTCGGTATCGCCCTGGGGCGTATCACCTTGCTGGCAGACATCCTTGGTCCATACATCAAAGTGCTCAACTCCATACCGAGGATCGTCCTCGCGCCCATCTTCGTGATCTGGTTCGGGCTCGGACCCGCCTCCAAGGTCGCCTCGGCCGTGGTGCTCGTCTTCTTCCCGGTGTTCTTCAACGCCTTCCAGGGCGCCAGGGAGGTCGACCGGAACCTGGTGGCCAACGCCCGGATCCTGGGAGCGAGCGACCGCAGGGTGACGCTGCAGGTCGTCATACCGTCCGCCACCTCGTGGATCTTCACCAGCCTCCATGTCAGCTTCGGCTTCGCGCTCATCGGCGCGATCGTCGGCGAGTACATCGGCGCCACCAAGGGCATCGGCCTGCTCGTCGCCCAGTCGCAGGGCACCTTCAACGCGGCGGGGGTGTACGCGGCGATGGTCATCCTCGCCGTCGTCGCCCTGCTCGCCGAAGGACTGCTGACGTTCGGTGAACGCCGCATCTTCCGCTGGAAGCCGTCGGAATCCGACCGCTGACTTCACCCCGGCAAGCGCGTACGACCTCTTCCTCGCACACGTACGAGTCCGCCCGTACGCACGATCCCGCCTCACCGGTACGCACCATCCCGCCGTACGCACGGCCTCCCCTCCACTCACAAGGACGTGAACCACCATGCGCAAGACCGCCAGATACTCCGCGCTGGCAGCTGCCGGTCTCCTCGCTCTCTCCTCGCTCACCGCCTGTGCCAATGACGCGGCGAGCACGACGGCCGACTCCGGCAGCGGCGGGGGTGGCGGCAAGGGGGAGCACGTCAAGATCATGGTCGGTGGGCTGGACAAGGTCATCTACCTGCCGGCGATGCTCACTCAGAGGCTCGGCTACTTCGAGGACGCCGGTCTGAACGTCGAGCTCCTCAGCGAGCCGGCCGGTGTCCAGGCCGAGACCGCCCTCGTGTCGGGACAGGTGCAGGGAGCTGTCGGCTTCTACGACCACACGCTCGACCTGCAGACCAAGGGCAAGGCGGTGGAGTCCGTCGTGCAGTTCTCACACGCTCCCGGTGAGGTCGAGATCGTCTCCGCCAAGCGCGCGGGCGACATCACTTCACCCAAGGACTTCAAGGGCAGGAAGCTCGGCGTCACCGGACTCGGCTCCTCGACCGACTTCCTCACGAAGTACCTCGCGGTCAAGAACGGTGTGCGGGTCAGCGAGTTCACGCCGGTCGCCGTCGGTGCCGGCCCGACGTTCGTCTCCGCTCTCCAGAAGGGCGCCATCGACGGCGGCATGACGACAGATCCCACCGTCGCCACGGTCATGGAGAAGAAGCTCGGCAAGGTACTCATCGACATGCGCACGCCCGAGGGCTCCCAGAAGGCACTCGGAGGGCCGTACCCCTCGTCAAGTCTGTACATGCAGACGGACTGGGTCAACGGTCACAAGGAGACGGTCCAGAAGCTCGCGAACGCCTTCGTGAAGACCCTCCGGTGGATGGCTGCGCACAGCGCCTCCGAGATCGCCGCCAAGATGCCCGCCGACTACTCGCAGGGCAGCCAGACGCTGTACGCCGGGGCGATCGAGAGCACGCTGCCGATGTTCACCGAGGACGGGGTGATGCCCGAGAACGGTCCCGAGACCGTCGAGAAGGTCCTCAAGGCGTTCAACCCGAACATCAGGAACGCCGATGTGGACCTGAGCAAGACGTACACCACGGAGTTCGTGAAGAAGGCGGCCGGCTGACCGCCCGCCGCCGATAACACGCGGAGCCGCCCCGCCGCCCGTACGACCGTGCTCCCCCGCCGGTCGTCCGGGCGACGGGGCGGCCGTTCCCCCGCTTCGTCGGGGGTGTCCCTCAGGTGTGGGCGACCCAGGCGTAGCGGTGCTCCGGGCGGCCCGCGTCGCCGTATCGGAGGGTCAGACGAGCCTTCCCCGTACGCTCCAGGAGCTTCAGATAACGCTGGGCGGTCTGCCGGCTCAGTCCGGTCGCCTCCGCGACCTCCTGGGCCGACAGCGAGCCCTCCGCGTTCAACAGGGCGCGCCGTACGAGTTCGGCCGTCGGCGGGGAGTGGCCCTTGGGCAGGTCGGGCACGACGCCTGACGAGAGGGCCCCGAAGATCAGGTCCACATCGGACTGCTCGGCCGTGCCGCCGCGGTCGAGCGTGCGTCGCAGATCCGCGTAAGTCTCCAGTTTGGCGCGCAGCCCGGCGAACGAGAACGGCTTGACCAGGTACTGGAGCACGCCCTGTCGCAACGCCGCACGGACGGTCGCGAGGTCACGTGCGGCGGTCACCATGATCACATCGATCTGATGCCCGCGTCGGCGCATCTCCTGGACGACCGCGAGACCTGTCTCGTCCGGCAGGTGATGGTCCATGAGGACGAGGTCCGGGTGCGGAACTTCCTCCATGCGGCGCAGCGCCTCGGCCGCGCTGTGCGCCTGCCCCACGACACGGAAGCCCGGCACCCTCTCGACGTAGGCGGCGTTGACGCGGGCGACCCGCGTGTCGTCGTCCACGACCAGGACGTGGATCATCACGACTCCCCGTAGGGGTACCCGGTGCTCCGGTCGGTCCCTGTGTTCTCGGCACTCCAGGTGGTCCCGGTGGTCCCGGTGTTTTCGGTGGCGTCCTTCTGCGCGAGCGACGGGTCGGTCAGCGCCTCCGGCAGGACGACGACGAACTCCGCGCCGCCGCCGTCCGCGTCGGCCACCTTCGCGCTGCCGCCCTGCCGCTCGGCGAGGCGCCGCACCAGCGAGAGGCCGATTCCACGCTTGCCGTGTGCGGGCGGCTGCTTGGTGCTCCAGCCGTCCGTGAAGATCAACTCCCGCCGCTCCTCAGGGATGCCGGGCCCGGTGTCCCGTATCCGCAGCACGGCGGTCCGCCCCTCGGCGCGCAATTCGACCTCCACGCGCGCGTGCGGTGTGCCCGCGACGGCGTCGAGCGCGTTGTCGACCAGGTTGCCGACGACGGTGACGAGCCCACGCGGGTCGACCAGCCGGTCCGGCAGCAGCGTCCGGTCCGAGACCCACAGTGCCACTCCACGCTCGGTCGCCACGGTCGCCTTGCCGACCAGAAGGGCGGCGAGCAGCGGATCGTGGATCTTCTCGGTGACCTGTTCCGAGGTGACCCTGTGGTCGCCGACCACCTCCCCGATGAACTCCACGGCGTCGTCGTACATCTCCAGTTCGAGCAGCCCCAGGAGCGTGTGCATACGGTTGGCGTGCTCATGGTCCTGTGCGCGCAAAGCGTCGATCAGGCCGTGCGTGGAGTCGAGCTCACGGCCGAGCTGCTCCAGTTCGGTCCGGTCGCGCAAGGTGGCGACAGCTCCGCCGTCCTCGGTGGGCATCCTGTTCGCGACCAGGACGCGCTGGCCGCGGACGGTGAGCAGGTCCGTGCCGGTGACGCGTCCCGCCAGCACATCCGTCGTACGGCCCGGGCCGAGCGCGTCGTCGAGCGGCCGCCCGATGGCCTCGGCGCCGACCCCGAGGAGCCGCTGCGCCTCGTCGTTCAGAAGACGTACGCGACCGCCGCGGTCCAGGGCGACCACGCCCTCCCGGATGCCGTGCAGCATCGCCTCGCGTTCGGCCAGCAGCGCCGCGATATCGGAGAAGGCCAGGTCACGGGTCTGTCGCTGGACCCTGCGGGAGATCAGATACGCGGCCAGCGCGCCGACGGCCATGGCTCCGCCCGCGTACGCGAACAGTCCCGGGATCGCGTCGATCAGCCGGGCCCGCACACTGTCGTACTTGATACCCACCGACACCGCGCCGACGATCCGGTCGCCGGCGTCGCGCAGCGGCACCTTGCCCCGTGCGGACCGCCCCAGGGTTCCGGTGTCGATCTCCATGACATCCCTGCCGGCCAGGGCCTGCTTCGGGCTCGTCGAGACCGGTTTGCCGATCTGGGCGGGGGATCTGTGCGACCAGCGGATGCCTCGCAAGTCCATCACGACGACGTACTCGGCACCGCTCGCCTTCCGTATCCGCTCGGCCTCGGCCTGTACGGGGCCGGTCCTGGAGGGGGCCGTCCGCTGGAGGTCCACGGCGATCTGCGGCTGGGCGGCCGTGGTCTGCGCGATCGCGAGAGCGCGCCGCATGGCCTCGTCGTCCAGCTGTGCGCTCAGCGGGGCCAGGAACAGCCCGGTGGCGAGTACCGCGACTCCCACCGCGATCGCGATCTGCATCAGCAGCACTTGGGCGAACACCCGCCGCGGCAGACCGAGGCGCAGTCGTCGTGCGAGGGGAGTGGGGCTCATGGCCACGACGGTACGGGGGAGTGCGCGTCCCTCCGAGGGGAGTGTGGTGTGGATCTCTTGATCAATGGATGATGCGGCTGTCGGTTCAGCACAGCGCCGCGGGTCGGATGGTGGGGGCCTGACACGACCTCTGGCCGGTTCGTGCGTCGCACCCCGGCCCCGTGGAACTATGGTCTGTGTGATGTCGTGATCAATCGGCTGCTGGGCGGAGAGCTGGGGAGTCTCCTTCGAGAAACTCAACAGGGAAGCAATTGCAGAGGATCGCCCGTCAGCGGCTGGTTCGCCGGTTCCTGCTCACTGTGGCCGGCCTTCCACGATCCGCCGCATCGACCCCGATGTTGGAACGGATCACCGCGCAGCCCACGGAACCGGACCAACGCGCAGCACAGTCTGAGTCGGAGCCCCCTGGGCCGAGCCGTCCTTGGAGGCATACTCCGGGCTTTCCACGATGACGGACAGAGCCCATGATGGCGGCATGGCTGCCAGCGAAGACCTGCTCTGGGACGCGGACGACAAGAGCATGCAGATGGTTCCGCGGCTCCGGCGCATCGGGGTGACGGTCGGCTGCCTCGGCTTCCTCGGGGCGCTGTGGGCAGACTCGGACGCCACATGGGTCCTCTACGCAGGTGCTCTCTACCTACTGGGGGAGATCGCGTACTGGGCGTGGGATTGGCGGCGTCTGGTCGAGGCGCACATCGTCCCGGGCGAAGCCGACGGCCCTGCCAGACTCCGTCTCCGCCGCGTCGGCGGACAGATCACCGAACACGACCCCCACCACGTAGCCCGCGTCCTCCTCATCCACGACAACGTCCACGACCTGGCAAGACTCCGCCTGGGCCTGCACGGTCGGCAGCTCCTCTTCGGACGCCCGGGCCGTCCCCCGGCCCTCACCACATGGCGCCAAATCTGCCCGAAAGCCCAGGTCAGCGACAGAGCCGCCCAATGGGGCATGCCAGGAATCCCCGACTAGGGCCTGCGTGATGTCGTGATCAGGCGGTTGCCTGCAGCAGGTCATTGATCCAGATCATCGAGGCGCGGAGGTGGAGGCCGGCGAGGTAGCTCTCGGGCATCTTGATGCCCCTATGGATGTCAAGCTGCGAGGGCCTGGTCGCGGGGCCGAGCGTGGGCTCGGATGATGGTCGTGTAGAGCTCTCGGGCGACGTAGCGTTTCAGGCATCGGATGGCTTCGCGTCGGGTTTTGCCTTCGGCGACGCGTCGCTCGACGTAGCTGCGGCTGCGTGTCTCCCAGCGGAGTCGAGCAAGGACGATCGTGTAGAGAGCCGAGTTGGCCTGACGGTCACCGCCTCGGTTGAGCCTTCTGCGCTGTGTCTTGCCGGAGGAGGCTTCGACCGGGCTCACCCCGCAGAGCGAGGCGAACGAAGCCTCGCTGTGGAGTCGTTCGGGATTGTCGCCTGTGGCGATGAGCAGTGCTGCGGCGGTATCCGGGCCTACGCCGTAGCAGTCAAGCAGCGGCGGGACGTGCTGCCTGATCATGTCGGTGATCTGCTGCTTGAGAGCGGTGATCTCATCGTCGAGTTCCTCGACTCGACGGGCGAGCAACCGCAGGGTGAAGACCGCGGCCGCCGTGGCCGTGCCGGCCATAGACCTGTGCAGTGACTTGCAGGCTCGGACCAGTTTGGGAATGGTCAGCCCGTCAAGGGGTTCTCGCAGTTCTGGACTGGCCGTCACGAGTACGGCTCTGAGCTGGTTGACGGCCTGTGTGCGGGCTTTGACCGCGGAGTCCTTGGCCATCTTGAACAGCCGGAGAGCTTCAACGGGACCGTCGGCGAGCTTGGCTGTCGCAGTGGCTCGGCCGGACAGCACAGCGTGGGCTGCAGCTTCGGCATCGATGGTGTCGGTCTTGCCGCGACGGCGGCGTGTCGCCTTGTCCGGCTGGTTCACCGTCGATGACGGTCAGCTCGTTGGTGCGCAGAAATCGGCTCAGCGCGGCTCCGTAGGAACCGGTGCACTCGACGCCGGCGCGGCTGACCAGACCTGATGAACGGGCCCAGCCCAGCAGTTGCTGGTAGCCATCGGCCGTGGCAGGAAAGCTCCGGGAGCCGATCAGCTTGCCCGTTGTCGAGATCACGGCTGCCACATGAGCGTCCTTGTGGGTGTCGACCCCCAGGACGACCTCACGCTGGCAGTCCTGAAAACGGATCGGCTGGGTCGTGTTGGTACTGGTCATCGGTCTCCTGCCATCGAACCGGAGCTGGTGGCTGCTGCCGGGCCGGCAGGGTGGTCAGGACTGTGACGGTGCCTGTCGCGAAGGCCCCTATCGGGACACATCCGCCGGTCTGGCGACAGCGAGTGCCGTCCCGGACAGTGACCGACAGATCAAGACTCAGGACATGACAGTCAGTCGTATCGCGGGTCAAGCCACCACCGAGACGGCACCGTTATCCTCACAGTCGTATCGAGTCGCGATGCCCCGCCAGGCTTTCAGCTTGCTGATCAGACGCTCGACGGTGTTCCGCTCCTTAGCTTCGCTTTTATCCCTGTGAGTGTCGGATCGCAGGTCTTGCGGCTGTTTTGACTGCGGGGTGGCGGGTGGCTGGGCCTCGTCGGGTGCCTTGTGGACGGCCTGTGGAGCGTCCGCAGGGTTGTGGCGGCTTGGCCGGTGTTCCCACTGCTGTCTGAACGTGACGAAATCGTCGGCGGACGCGGCCGGGTGTGAGATGGGTCTGCGGCAAAGGCTGTTCCCAGGGCAGCCGATGGTCGGCCACCAGGGAGCGGGCAAGGCGGAGTTGGGTGTAGGCGGCGATGACCAGCCAGGTCCATCGGTCGGCCTGCTCCGGAGTGCGGGGCCGGGGCAGAGTCCAGTTCAGGGTCTGGCGGGCGAACCGGAAGGTGTGCTCGATGTCGAACCGGCGGGTGTAGGCCCGCCAGAGCAGGTCCGGATCGGGGGTCTGGCCAAAGGGGCCTGTCCACCACAGCCACAGAGTCTTCGGGGCCCGGCTCCGGCCGGGCAGCCGGTCGACGGTGAGCCGGACCAGGGTGCCGGGGACGATGGGGCGAGGGCCTCGGCTGCCGTGTCCGTCGTGCTGCTGGGTCTTGGCGTGCAGGCGGTGCCACATCTGCACGCTCACCGCGCCGTATTGCTCGTCCGCGCAGGTGTGGACGGCGTCCGGGACCGGCCAGGTGGTGGGGTCGGGACAAGTGAACTTCGCGCCGTGGCGGCGCGGCCGCCCCGAGCCTGTCGCCCTGATGGGTGGCGGGTCGGCGTAGAACGACCGGTCGGAGCGGACCCGGACCAGGATCTGGGCCGCAGTTCCGGCGAGTTCGAGAGCCAGGCGGACGGAATCGTAGCCGCCGTCGAATACGAACAGCGGGGTCTTGAGGCCAAGTTCGGGACTCCGTCGCAGCAGACCGTGGATCTGGAGGGCGGCGACCGTGCTGGGATTCTGCCCCGGCAGCAGCCGCTGGGCATCTACTGGCGCGGTCCACGAGTTCGTCGTCAGCTCCAGGCCAACGAGCCAGGAGTAGGCCCAGCCGGCAACGATTGGCTGTCCCGCCGAGTGCTTGGAGGGGTGGTAGTAGTAGCCGCGGTCAGGCGAGCACTCGGCATCGCTGCGGACCCACACGCTCACGTCCACCGCGAACACAGGGCACGAAGCACCGGGCAGCGAGGCAGCGAGCAGCTCACGCACCTTTTCGGCATCCACGTAGCCTTCAGCCAGGGCCGCATAGGTACTCCCGTGGCCGCGGCGGTGCAGCCCATCGAGTGACAGGTAGGGCAGCGAGATGACCGGGCCGGCCGCCAGCAGGGCATCCGTCAGCTCGAACAACGCGTCACCCCGCCGGGCCAGGCAGTCGTACCAACCCCTGCGGAACCGCGCCAAGTTGGTCCCGCTCTGGCGGCCCACCCCCGCCCCGAGCACACTGACAGCGACGGCCATCGCACCCTCCCCTGGTCTTCACCTACCTGGAGAGTCCCGCGATGGCCGTTCCACGTCCCGGCTACCGAGCAACCAACCATGCACGACCAGAGCACACGGATAAAAGCGAAGCTTAGAACTCCTAACGAAATGATCTTCGGGGTGGTTGGATCACTCCGGGACTGGTGATCTGGGGGTGCGGGTGGCTCGGCCGAAGCCGTGGGAAGTTGACGACGAACTGTGGGCGGTGATCGAGCCGCTGCTGCCCAGGGTCGAGCGGCGGAGCCGGCATCCGGGACGCAAGCGGCATCCGGACCGGCTGGTGTTCCAGGGCATCCTGTTCGTGCTGCACACCGGGATCGCCTGGGAGCACCTGCCGCAGGAACTCGGCTTCGGCTCGGGGATGACCTGCTGGCGCCGCCTGGCCGAGTGGACCAAGGCCGGGGTGTGGCCCCGGCTGCACGAGGTTCTTCTGGCCGAGCTGCGCGGTGCGAACGCCCTGGACTTCTCCAGGGCGGCGGTCGACGGCTCCCACATCCGGGCGTTAAAGGGGGCCCAAGACGGGACGAAGCCCTGTCGACCGGGGCAGGGCGGGCAGCAAGCACCATTTGATCACCGATGCCACCGGCATCCCGCTCGCCGCTACCCTGACCGGCGGCAACCGCAACGACGTCACGCAGTTGATCCCGCTGCTCCAGGCCGTGCGGGGCAAGCGCGGGCGGCCCCGCCGCCGCCCGGACGTTGTGCTGGGCGACCGCGGCTACGACCACGACAAGTACCGCCGACTGGTCCGGGACCTCGGCGTGAAGCCGCTGATCGCCCGCCGCGGCACCGAGCACGGCTCCGGCCTGGGCACCCAACGCTGGGTCGTGGAACGCGCGTTCGCCCACCTGCACTGGTTCCGCCGCCTGCGGATCCGCTGGGAGATCCGCGACGACATCCACGAAGCCTTCCTCACCCTTGGGTGCGCACTGATCTGCTGGCGGCGCCTGAAGTCATCGCACTAGGTGTTCTTACAGTTCGGCGTCGCCCCACTCCTGGACGACCACCTCGTCGCCGACCGACAGCTTCCCCGGCCGTATCACGGAGAACTTCGCGCCGAACACTACGCCCCCGCTCGCCGCTCGCCGGTAGCCCGCGAGCGTGCGCAGGGGCTCCCGCCCCCGCCGCGCTCCGACCTCCTGCTCAACCAGAGTGACCGCACAGCGCACCGCGAGTTTGGCATAGCCCAACTCGGCCCCGCCGATGGTGATGCGGCGTGCGCGGTCCTCGGCGTGCGGTACGGCTGCCCAGTCGCCGCCGTCACTGTCATGACCGTGACCGTCGCGGCTGTCGACGACGATGTTCGGGCGAAAGCGGTTCATCGACAGGGGCGGGGCGCCACGCTCGGCCATCCGCCGGTTGAGGAGAGTGAGGGAGGCGCGGGACAGCAGGTGCACGGCGCTGCTGTCGGCATAACCGGAGGGGCCAGGGGTCAGGCCGTCGGCGACCCGGTCGTGCTCCGGCGGCACGCGGACCAGACGGCTGGAGGTGCCGAGGACCTCCGAGAGCCAGGCAGCGACGTCGTCACCCTGGTCAATCCCCTGGAAGGCGGCGCCGAACAGATCGATGTCGCGGCGCGGCGCGGACGTGGTCACGTCGAGGCGCACCGTGCCGTAACGGCCTGTGCTGTCGGCCGAGTCGAGCGTGAGTCGAGTGCCGTCGGCGCTGACGGCGGGCCGGATCAGGGCGAGGCGCGGGTGGCGGCGCTGGGTTCGGTAGACCCCGTCCTCGCTGATGACCATGAAGCTGCGGTCGTGCGCGAGGCCCGCCGGCGTGAGGAGCGCATCGCTCATCGAAGTGCCTGCGCATCCCTTGATGGGGTAGCAGATCAGATCCATGACGTCAGCCATGTGCCGCCTCCTTCGGTCGACGGCCACATTAGAACGTCAGTCTTGCTGAGGTGACGTCATCGGTCCCGGAGTGATCCAACCACCTCGTAGATCATTTCGTTAGGAGTTCTTAGCCCGCCACGGGACCTGCCGAGCAGGGCTTCCTTCAGGCGGAGCCTGCGCCGTCGTCTGATGTGCCGGCGTTCTTCCCGACCGGGGGCGTCCCTTCCGCCCTGTCCGTTCTGTTCCGGCGGGCCGCCCCCTTTTGCCGGGCCCGTTCCCGGTCGGCGGCGGCTTCCTCAAGAGCATCCATGACCTCCCTGCCGATGCGCATCCCGGCGGCGTCGTGGTGGGCGCGGGCGGTGGTGGAGTCCACACTGACCAGGGACAAGTCCGTCTTCCCCTGACGGGCGGCCTCAGCGATCACGCCTTCCAGCAGTGCGGTGAAAACGCCGGCGTCCCTCCAGACCCGGAAGCGGCCGTAGACCGTCGGCCACGGGCCGAACTCACCCGGCATCTCCCGCCACTGACTACTGGTACGGAACCGCCAGATCACCCCCTCGAACTGCTCACGCAGCCGCTCAGGGTACGGGCCGTACTCGCCTATCGGCAGAAACGGCTCGATCGACTTCCATTGCTCGTCGGTGAGTTGCCTGCGCGTCACGATCGCCTTCCTACCGGATCCGCCTTCCAGACGGATCCGGATCGGCAAGATTGATCACGACGTCACACAGGCCCCAGGGGCCCGGGTCGTCAGCAGGCCACGGCGACAGCCGTCTCCTCCAGTTGCCGTACAGCCACCACGTCCATCCGCGCCGGTGAACCGAGTGCCGAGCCGCAGCTTTCCGGGCGAGGCGGCAGAGAGGCGCCCCGCGCCACGACGACCCGCCACAGGCGGCCGTCGGAGTGGGCGACGGTCACCTCCCAGCGCGGCGCGGTGCCGTCCGTGCGGATCACCGTCAGGACATCGGCGGCGTGCTCCCCCGACGCCGTCCGTACGGCCAGCTCGGCCGCCTGGCCGGGGCGTTCCCAGGCGGAGTTCCCGCGACACCCCTCGGTGACGACCCGGCCCTCCCGGACGCCTTGGAGGATCTCCTTGACGGCATGGGCCTCGGCACGGCCGTACGCGTACCCGTACGGAAGGATCAGCACGGTGGGGGAGAAGCGATGACCCCCCAGATGGGTGACCTCCCAGGTGCCGCCGACGCCGGAGGCGGCCAGTTCCGCCGCCAGCGGGCGTCCGAGCAGGGCGCAGCAGCGGTCGCGCTTGCCGTTGGTGCAGACGAGGGCCAGCGGATCGCCGGTATGGGGCCGCCCTTGGAGAACCTCTTCGAAGGAGCGCGGATCGCCCGCGCCGAGCGCGGCGAAGTCGAGGTCGAGCAGGTGTCCGGGGTCGTGCGTCATGGCGCTGTGCAGCCATACGTTTCCCGGAGTGGTGTGGGCCACGTACACATGCCGATCAGCGGGAGAGCCGCAGTCGGCATGGCGCCCGGGACGCCGGATCAGGGCGATCCGTACCCCTGTGCCCTGCGCGGCCGCTTCGAGGGCGCGGCCGAGCGTGGGATCCAGGTGGCTCGAAGTGAGCGCCTTGGCACCCCAGGGGCCGGACTGCTCGATGAGCAGCCATGTCCTCGCAGTGGCCGCGGTTCCGGAAATCGGCTCGTCGAGCTGCCGTGACGCGGTCGTGCACGTACTCACAGAGGTGAGCCTAACCTGACTTCGCCCGGGGTGACTTCCCGCCGTCCGCAGGGGGCGCCCCAGGGGTGGTCCGGTCGCGTGGCGAGGCGTACGGAAGCGCGGGCGGGGAGGCGGCGCTCGGAGGGGGTGCAAAGACCCTCTATGCGCGCCCGGCGCGCGCTGTCTAGCTCCGGCGGGGGAGGGGCTGGGGCGGCCGCTCGCCCACGTAGTGGCCGCTCGGCCGCATGCGCAACGGGCGCTCCGCGTACTCCTCCAGGGTGTGGGCGATCCAGCCGGCCGTCCGTGCGACAGCGAAGATCGTCTCTCCCGCAGCGGCCGGCATCCCGGACGAGACGGTGAAGACGGCCAGCGCCAGATCGACATTGGCGTGCAGAGGGGTGTGCCGGGCCGTGGTGGTCACCACGTCATGGGCCGCCTCCAGTGCGGGTGCCGCGCCGGGCACCTCTTCCAGGAGGGCGAACAGGGCACGCGCGCGTGGGTCTTCGCCGGGGTAGAGCCGATGGCCGAGTCCGGGGACACGGCGCCCTGCGCGCAGTTCGTCGGCGACCACGGGAGCGGCGGTGCCCTGGTCCAGGACGTCCAGCAGCAGTCGGTGAGCGAGCCCGCTGGCCGCCCCGTGCAGGGGCCCTTCGAGGACGCCGAGGCCCGCCGACACGGCCGCGTACGCGTGGGCGCGCGCCGACGCCGCGACCCGGACCGCCAGCGTCGAGGCTGCCAGGTCGTGGTCGACGAGCAGCCCGAGTGCCGTGTCCAGCACCCGCACCGACGCGTCGTCGGGTTCGCGCCCGCTGAGCCGTGCCCACAGCCGACGGGCCAGCGGGCCTTCGTCGCGGTGGTCGAGCCGCACGGTCGGAAGCGCGGCGACGAGGGTGGGAATGAGGGTGCGTCCGGTGCCGAGTACGGCGTTCTCGGAGAGGTCGAAGCGCAGCGGGTCGGCGGCCGCCGCGGCGATCGCCGCGACGCGCAGCCGGTCGGTCGGGCCGCTGTGCTCGGGCAGCGCTTCGACGCCGCGTCGGGCGGCGGTCACGGCTGCCTCCGGGGCCGTGAACGTGACGCCGGGGCGCAGTTCGCCGGTCCACAGCCATTCGGCGATCTCCTCGTAGGAGTACCGCGCGGCCAGTTCCGTCGCGTCGACGCCCCGGAAGTAGTACCGGTCCTTGTCGATCAACGTGATGCGGGTGCGGACGGAGAGCTCGCCGCCACTGCTCGAACTGCCGCCGCCTTCGCGTCTGTTGCGCCGCGCGAGGGCCTCGACCTCCTTGGGGTCGAACGTGCTCCCGCGCCCTCCCTGCTCCCGCCTGCTGCTGAGCTGACCCCGGCTCACATACGCGTACACGGTCTCCGGCTTCACGCCGAGCAGTTCGGCGGTCTCCTTGGTGCTGAGCCGCCGGCCCTCGTGCGCAGGTACTGCCGCTTCTCGATCCCTCATGAGCGCCACCGTATCTGTGGATCAGCATATTGATTGGATCAATATTGACAGTTATAGAGTCAAGCATGGACAGTCGAATCAAGTCCAGGGAGGAAACATGCCGATCAGCCAAGCCGCGTCCACCTCTGCCGTCGTATCTGCCGATGTTCCACGAGGTCTCGCCGGCGTAGTCGTCACCGACACCGAACTGGGTGACGTCAGGGGGTTGGAGGGCTTCTATCACTACCGCCAGTACTCGGCCGTCGACCTCGCGCAGGCGTGCGGCTTCGAGGAGGTCTGGCACCTGCTGGCCCACGGTGAGCTGCCCGACGAGCCCCGCCGTGCCGCCTTCACCGCGCGGACCGCGCGGTTGCGCAGACTGCCGGACGACGTGCGCGACGCGCTGCCCGCGATCGCGGCGGCGACCGGACCGTCGGGCCCCCTCGCCGGGCTGCGCACCGCGTTGTCGCTGCTCGGGGCCTCCCTGGGCTTCCGGCCGGTGTACGACATCGACGCCGGGCGGCGCCGCGACGACGGCCTCGCGGCGACGGCCGCCGTGCCCACACTGCTCACCGCGCTGTACCGGATCGGGCAGGGACTGGACCCGGTGGAGCCGCGCGAGGATCTGGGATACGCCGCCAACTACCTGTACATGTTGACGGGTTCGGAGCCGGACGCAGCCCGCGCTCGAGCGGTCGAGCAATACCTCATCTCAACCATTGACCACGGATTCAATGCATCAACGTTCACGGCACGGGTGATCGCTTCCACCGGCGCGGATGTGGCGGCCTGCCTCGTGGGCGCGGTCGGGGCTCTCTCCGGTCCTCTCCACGGAGGCGCTCCCAGCCGAGCGCTGGACACCCTCGACGCGATCGGGACGCCCGACCGCATCGACCCCTGGATCCGCGAACGTGTCCTCGCCGGCGAGCGCATCATGGGCTTCGGACACCCCGTCTACCGCACCGAGGACCCGCGCTCGCGGATGCTCCGAGGGATGGCTCAGGAGTTCGGTGGCCCGCTCGTGGAGTTCGCGGTCGAGGTGGAGCGACAGGTGGAAGCGATTTTGGCCGAACTCAAGCCGGGCCGGGAGCTGCACACCAACGTGGAGTTCTACGCCGGTGTGGTCATGGAACTCTGTGGGCTGCCCCGAGAGATGTTCACACCCACCTTCGCCGCCGCCCGCGTGGTCGGCTGGAGCGCGAACATCATGGAGCAGTCGGAAGACTCGAAGATCATCCGCCCGGCGGCTCGCTATGTGGGTCCGGTTCCGCCGGTGGCGGTGCCTGCTCGCGGCTGACCAGAGACCGAGCCGACCGGAGATCGAAACGGGCTCGGCAACAAGCTGTTGCCGAGCCCGGGTGGAGGTTGCTCCGAAAACGCCTCCGCTAGGCCGGGGGAATGTCGTCCTTGGCCCGCAGGAGTGTCTCGCGTGTGATGACCACGATCCGCTCGTAGTCGGCTCGTGCGGCATCGGACGGGAGCTCTGGCTCGAGCTCCAGGGTTGCATCGCGCCCGATGACGGCGAAACTGCCGTCGCTCAGCTCGAAGATGTCGGGACAGGACTGACCTGATGCGCTGCCTCGTGCACGGGGAGGGGCACCAATCCGACGGATGACAGTAGTCATTGTCTTGAGCCTTTCGTGCGGTGATCGTGAGGTCAAGGTGTGGATCGTCCCGTGAGCGCCCACCACGCAGGAGTGGCATGCGGAACCGGGCTACCAAGGGCGAAGCGAACGCACGACGACGTGTGGGTTGTGCCGATGCTCGAGTGAGAGTGTGGTGTTCAGCCGCCTATGCGTCGGGAATATCCGCCTTCGCGTGAATGAGGGTTTCGCGGGAGACTACGACGATGCGCTCGTAGTCTGCGCGGGAAGCGTCGAAGGGCAGTTCGGCGTCTAGCTTCTCGGTGACATCTGTTCCGATCACAGCGAACGTACCGTCGGACAGTTCGAAAATGTCCGGGCAATTAGCACCAGAAGAACTTCCCCGCATGGTGGGGGGAGTGCCGATCCGACGGATGATGTGACTCACT
This sequence comes from Streptomyces sp. NBC_00659, assembly GCF_036226925.1. NCBI lineage: Bacteria > Bacillati > Actinomycetota > Actinomycetes > Kitasatosporales > Streptomycetaceae > Streptomyces > Streptomyces sp. NBC_00659. Next base: position 6,985,717 of record NZ_CP109031.1, read on the forward strand.
GTTCTCGGTCTTCCTTTGGTCTCGAGGTGGGATGGCCTGCGCGCTGTTGCTGCGCGGCGCGATGCGGCCCTGTGGGGCCGCGACCTCGGTCCGGCGGCTGGAGCGACTTTCGGTGGGGATCGGCCCGATACGTGATTGCGCAGTATTCAACCCTGTTGGCATCTGGGGAAACGCGCAGGTTTACTGGTTCGTTATCGCCCGACCGTGTGATTCGCTCGGCAGGGTGGCGTGGGTGAACGGGTTTGCGCCGGAGCGCGACAAACGAAAGGCGCTACTCGCCGGGTGGTTCACCCACCACCCACCACTCGTCCGCGTCCGCCTCCTCGAGCTGCGCGAGCAGATCTTCGACCATGAGTCCGATTTGAGCTTCTTCTGATGTGCTGATCAGGGTTGCCCGATGAGGGCGTGTTGCGTACCAGTACTCGCGAAAGATCGGGTTTTGGAGCCATCCGCGGGCAAAGCCGAAGAATTCCTCCCGGGTCATGTTGCCCATCCGGTAATAGCAGAGCGCGTTGGTGTACAAGGCGTTACTGAACAGGAACTGGCGCTGTTTCCTCGGGGACACGGTCCCGTCGTACGCGTCCAGGACCTCCGCCAGCTCGGGATCGTCCATGGCCTTGCTCAGCAGCTCCCAGTGGAGTCGCTGCTGGTGCGCGAGATTGGCCTGTCGCTGGGTCTGGGCGGCCTGCTCCAGCAGTTCGATCCGCGCGTGCAGCGCGTCAAGCGTGGATCGCTGCGCGACGAGGGTGACGGCGGCCCCCGCGAGCAGGCCGACCGCCGCCGCGGCGGCGGCGCGCAACCCGTGAACCTTGACTTTCAGTGTGGCCATGTCAACCCCCGAATCAGGCGACCGTCCGCCGGTCGTCGGTTGTGGGGCGACAGGGAGCGGACCGGCGAGCGGTGGGCGGCGCGCTTGCCGTCTCCCAGTGTTGCCGAGCGGCTCTGATCGGCGGGGAGGCGGAGAAGAGGCGCACGGAGGGATGTGCGGGTCTCATCCACCGGCGCCATGTCCAACGTGTGCCCCGCGAGCGCCGCTAACAATCGTTCACTTCGGGGCGATTCCCCCCACTCGTATGCTGGGTCGGCATTCATTCCCCGTGTGAGCGCCGGTCCCGTCAGCCGGTGTACGCACAGCTTCAGAAAGGGCGCGTGGTGAGTCGGTCGAGTACCCGCCAGATCCCGGTCATCGTTCTCGCCGGCTTCCTGGGTTCCGGCAAGACCACACTGCTCAACCATCTCCTGCACCGCAGCGGTGGCAGTCGCATCGGAGCCGTCGTCAACGACTTCGGCGCGATCGAGATCGACGCGATGGCCGTGGCCGGAGCGCTCGGCGACTCCACCGTCTCGCTCGGCAACGGGTGTCTGTGCTGTGCGGTCGATGTCAGTGAACTTGATCAATATCTGGACAGGCTCGCTCAACCCTCCGCCCGGATCGACGTCATCGTCATCGAGGCGAGCGGGCTCGCCGAGCCCCAGGAACTCGTACGCATGGTGCTCGCCAGCGAGCACCCCGGGATCGTGTACGGCGGGCTCGTCGAGGTCGTCGACGCCGCCGAGTTCGCCGGCACGCGCGAGAGGCATCCCGAGATCGACCGGCACCTCGCTCTCGCCGATCTCGTCGTCGTCAACAAGACCGACCGGGCCGAGGACGCCGGACGTGTACTGGGTGTCGTCCGGGAGCTCACCGACCGTGCCGCGGTCGTCCCCGCCACCTACGGCCGAGTCGATCCTGAGTTCCTCTTCGACTGCAGGCCCAGCGAGGAGCGCATCGGACAGCTGTCCTTCGACGATCTCCACCGGCACGACGAGGGCGACGGCGAGGCGGACGGTCCGGGAGAGGGCGGTCATGAGGATCACGGCCACCTCGGTCACCTCCACTCCGCCTACGAATCCCTCTCCTTCAGCTCCGCAGCGCCTCTGGGGCCACGGCAGTTGATGGCTTTCCTCGACAGCCGGCCCGAGGGGCTCTACCGGATCAAGGGGTACGTCGACTTCGGCGTCCAGGACATTCGCAACCGGTACGCCGTGCATGCCGTCGGGCGGTTCCTGCGCTTCTATCCGGAGCCCTGGACCGACGCGGACGAGCGGCTCACCCAGCTCGTCCTCATCGGCTCCGGGATCGACACGGTGGCGCTGGCCAAGGAGCTGGAGGCATGCAAAGAGGACGCCCCGCATGCCGACGAACACAGCATGTGGGGCGTCCTCCGCTACGTACAGGAGCCCAGCCCGGAGGGCTGACCGCGCACTACACCGGGCCCGCCACCACCGAAACCGGCTTGCCGAGCGAGATGCCCGAGCCGTCACGGCGCGGGTCGATCTCCGGCAGGTCGACGGGCATACCGGTCTTCTGCGCCGCGCGTCCCGGCACCGGGCCGGCCCAGGCCAGCGACAGGCAGTCCTCGCCCTTCAGGAACCGCTGGCAGCGCACACCGCCGGTGGCACGGCCCTTGCGCGGATACTGGTCGAAGGGAGTCAGCTTCGCCGTGGTCTGGACGGAGTCGTCCAGTGTTCCGCGCGAACCCGCCACCGTGAAGACCACGGCGTCTACCGCCGGGTCCACCGCGTTGAACGAGATCACCTTCGCGCCGTCCGTCAGCTTGATGCCCGCCATGCCGCCCGCGGCACGGCCCTGTGGGCGTACCTGCGAGGCCTGGTAGCGCAGCAGCTGGGCATCGTCAGCGATGAAGACCAGGTCCTCCTCGCCGGTGCGCAGCTCGACGGCGCCGACGATCCGGTCGCCGTCCTTGAGGGTGATGACCTCCAACTCCTCCTTGTTCGAGGGGTAGTCGGGCACCACACGCTTGACGACACCCTGCTCCGTGCCGATCGCGAGGCCCGGCGACGTCTCGTCGAGCGTCGTCAGACAGATCACCGTCTCGTCCGGATCGAGGGAGGACAGGAACTCCGTGATCGGAGCGCCCCCGGAGAGATTGGGCGCCGACGCCGTCTCGGGCAGCTGCGGCAGGTCGATCACGTTCAGGCGCAGAAGGCGGCCCAGGGACGTGACCACGCCGATCTCGCCGCGTGCCGTCGCGGGCACCGCGGAGACGATCACGTCGTGCTTGGTGCGCTTGCCGTCCGGGTCCTCCCCGAAGGGGTCACCGGTCGCCGTACGCGCCAGCAGCCCCGTGGAGGACAGCAGGACGCGGCACGGGGCGTCGGCGACCTGGAGCGAGACGGTCGCGGCGGGAGTTCCCGCGGACTCCAGGAGAACCGTGCGCCGGTCGGTGCCGAACTTCTTGGCCACCGCGGCCAGTTCGCCGGAGACCAGCTTGCGCAGCTCCGAGTCCGAGTCCAGGATGCCGGTCAGCTCGTCGATCTCGCCGTTGAGGCGGTCGCGCTCCGACTCCAGCTCGATGCGGTCGAACCGGGTGAGCCGGCGCAGCGGCGTGTCCAGGATGTACTGCGTCTGGATCTCGGAGAGCGAGAAGTGCTCGATCAGGCGTTCCTTGGCCTGCGCCGAGTTGTCGCTGGAGCGGATGAGGCGGATGACCTCGTCGATGTCCAGGAGAGCGACGAGGAGGCCTTCGACCAGGTGCAGCCGGTCGCGCTTCTTGGTGCGGCGGAACTCGCTGCGGCGGCGTACGACGTCGAAGCGGTGGTCGAGATAGACCTCCAGCAGCTCCTTGAGGCCCAGGGTGAGCGGCTGACCGTCCACCAGTGCCACGTTGTTGATGCCGAAGGACTCCTCCATCGGCGTCAGCTTGTAGAGCTGTTCGAGGACCGCCTCCGGCACGAAGCCGTTCTTGATCTCGATGACCAGGCGCAGGCCGTGCGCGCGGTCGGTGAGGTCCTTGACGTCGGCGATGCCCTGCAGCTTCTTCGAGCCGACCAGGTCCTTGATCTTGGAGATCACCTTCTCCGGACCGACGGTGAAGGGCAGTTCCGTGACGACGATGCCCTTGCGGCGCGCCGTGACGTCCTCGACCGACACCGTGGCGCGGATCTTGAAGGTGCCGCGGCCCGACTCGTACGCGTCCCTGATCCCGGAGAGACCGACGATCCGGCCGCCGGTGGGCAGGTCGGGGCCCGGGACGTGCTTCATCAGCGTCTCGAGGTCGGCGCCCGGGTAGCGGATGAGGTGCCGGGCGGCGGCGATGACCTCGCCGAGGTTGTGCGGCGGCATGTTCGTGGCCATGCCGACGGCGATCCCCGACGCGCCGTTGACCAGCAGGTTCGGGAAGGCGGCCGGAAGGGCCACCGGCTCCCGCTCCTGGCCGTCGTAGTTGGGCGAGAAGTCGACGGTGTCCTCGTCGATCGACTCGGTCATCAACGACGTCGCGTCGGCCATCCGGGCCTCGGTGTAACGCATCGCGGCCGGCGGGTCGTCGTTGCCGAGCGAACCGAAGTTCCCGTGGCCGTCGACCAGGGGCAGACGCATGGAGAAGGGCTGCGCCAGACGCACCAGGGCGTCGTAGATCGACGCGTCGCCGTGCGGGTGCAGTTTACCCATGACCTCGCCGACGACACGGGCACACTTCACATAGCCGCGCTCGGGACGCAGGCCCATCTCGTTCATCTGGTAGACGATGCGACGGTGAACCGGCTTGAGGCCGTCGCGGGCGTCCGGCAGGGCTCGCGAGTAGATGACCGAGTACGCGTATTCGAGGAAGGAGCCCTGCATCTCGTCCACGACGTCGATGTCGAGGATCTTCTCCTCGTACGAGTCGTCGGGCGGCGGGGTCTTCGTGCTGCGGCGGGCCATCGCTGCTGCGGCTCCTTCACAGTCTCTGCCGGGGCATGAACGGGTTCTGACGCGCACCATTGTGGACCGCCCCACTGACAACGCCGACCGCGACCCGTCCGTAGCGCCCCTGCGGCGCGCTGCACGGGCCTCGCGGGGACCGCTCCCGGACGGCCGTCCGGCCCGGTGCCAGACGGCCCCGAGCGCGTTCGCGGCGGTTCCCGGTGGGCTTCCCCAGGTGTGTCGGCAACACGCACAAGTCTCGCTCTCGGCGTACGAGGTGCGGGAACTTCGCCAGCCGTCCGCGCGCTTGCATACAGTGGCAGGACCGACAGGAATGACGTAGTTCCGCGATCGAAGGGACGTACATGCCCATGGGTCACACGGCCACAGCTGAGGCAGGCTCCGGCGGCCTGACAGCGACCGAGCACCGCCTGGCCAACGGCCTGCGCGTGGTGCTCTCCGAGGACCATCTGACCCCGGTCGCCGCGGTGTGCCTCTGGTACGACGTCGGCTCGCGCCACGAGGTCAAGGGCCGGACCGGTCTCGCCCACCTCTTCGAGCACCTGATGTTCCAGGGCTCCAAGCAGGTCCACGGCAACGGTCACTTCGAACTCGTCCAGGGCGCCGGCGGCTCCCTCAACGGCACGACGAGCTTCGAGCGCACCAACTACTTCGAGACCATGCCCACCCACCAGCTGGAGCTCGCCCTCTGGCTGGAGGCCGACCGCATGGGGTCGCTGCTCGAGGCACTGGACGACGAGTCCATGGAGAACCAGCGCGATGTCGTGAAGAACGAGCGCCGGCAGCGTTACGACAATGTGCCGTACGGCACCGCCTTCGAGAAGCTCACCGCGCTCTCGTACCCCGAGGGCCACCCGTACCACCACACCCCGATCGGGTCGATGGCGGACCTGGACGCGGCCACCCTGGAGGACGCCCGCGCGTTCTTCCGCACCAACTACGCGCCCAACAACGCGGTCCTGTCGGTCGTCGGCGACATCGACCCGGAGCAGACGCTCGCCTGGGTCGAGAAGTACTTCGGCTCCATCCCCGGGCACGACGGCAAGCCTGCTCCGCGGGACGGATCGCTTCCCGACATCATCGGCGAGCAGGTGCGCGAGGTCGTCGAGGAGGACGTACCCGCGCGCGCCCTGATGGCCGCCTACCGGCTCCCGGAGGACGGCACGCGCGCGTGCGACGCGGCCGACCTGGCGCTCACCGTCCTCGGCGGCGGCGAGTCCTCCCGGCTCTACAACCGGCTCGTACGCCGTGACCGCACAGCCGTCGCGGCCGGGTTCGGCCTGCTGCGGCTCTCCGGAGCACCCTCCCTGGGATGGCTGGACGTGAAGACGTCCGGCGACGTCGAGGTCCCGGTCATCGAGGCCGCCGTCGACGAGGAGCTCGCCCGGTTCGCCGAGGAGGGCCCCACGGCCGGTGAGATGGAGCGCGCCCAGGCCCAGTTGGAGCGCGAATGGCTCGACCGGCTCGGCACCGTGGCGGGCCGCGCCGACGAACTGTGCCGGTACGCCGTCCTGTTCGGCGACCCGCAGCTCGCCCTGACCGCCGTGCAGCGCGTTCTCGACGTCACGGCGGATGAGGTCCGGGAGGCCGCCAAGGCTCGCCTGCGCCCCGACAACCGCGCGGTGCTCGTCTACGAGCCGACCACCGCCGAAGCAGCCGACGCGGCTGACTCCGCCGACGAGACCGACGAGGAGGCGGCGAAGTGACCGAGCTCGCCACCATGGACTTCCACCCGCAGCCCCAGGCCGGCCAGCCGAAGCCGTGGGCGTTCCCCGCCCCCGAGCGGGGCACCCTGGACAACGGTCTGACCGTGCTGCGCTGCCATCGCCCCGGCCAGCAGGTCGTGGCCGTCGAGGTGAACCTCGACGCGCCGCTGGACGCCGAGCCGACGGGCCTGGACGGCATCGCCACGATCATGGCGCGCGCCTTCTCCGAGGGCACCGACAAGCACTCGGCCGAGGACTTCGCCGCCGAACTGGAGCGCTGCGGCGCCACGCTCGACGCGCACGCCGACCACCCCGGTGTGCGCCTGTCCCTCGAAGTGCCCGTCTCGCGCCTGGCCAAGGCCCTCGGCCTGCTCGCCGACGCGCTGCGGGCCCCCGCGTTCGCGGACAGCGAGGTCGAGCGGCTGGTGACCAACCGGCTGGACGAGATCCCGCACGAGACGGCCAATCCCGCCCGCCGTGCCGCCAAGGAGCTCTCCAAGGAGCTGTTCCCGGCGAGCGCGCGCATGGCGCGCCCGCGGCAGGGCACCGAGGAGACCGTCCAGAACATCGACTCGTCGGCCGTTCGCGCGTTCTACGAGAGGCACGTGCGCCCCGTCACGGCCACCGCCGTCGTCGTCGGTGACCTGACCGGTGTCGATCTCGACGAACTGCTCGCCGACACGCTCGGTTCCTGGACCGGCTCGGCCGCCCAGCCGCGCCCCGTGCCGCCGGTGAGCGCCGACGACACCGGCCGTGTGGTCATCGTCGACCGCCCCGGCGCCGTCCAGACGCAGCTGCTCATCGGCCGGGTCGGCGCCGACCGGCACGACCGCGTGTGGCCCGCGCAGGTCCTCGGCACCTACTGCCTCGGCGGCACCCTCACCTCGCGCCTGGACCGCGTCCTGCGCGAGGAGAAGGGCTACACCTACGGCGTGCGGGCGTTCGGACAGGTCCTGCGCTCCGCGCCGGACGGCACGGGCGCCGCGATGCTCGCCATCAGCGGCTCGATCGACACCCCCAACACCGGTCCTGCGCTCGACGACCTGTGGACGGTGCTGCGGACCCTCGCGGCCGAGGGCCTGACCGACGCGGAGCGCGACGTCGCCGTGCAGAACCTGGTGGGCGTCGCGCCCCTCAAGTTCGAGACGGCCGCGGCGGTCGCGAGCACGCTCGCGGACCAGGTCGAGCAGCACCTGCCGGACGACTATCAGGCGACGCTCTACCGGCAACTGGCCGCCACCGGCACCGTGGAGGCCACCGCGGCGGCCGTAAGCGCCTTCCCGACGGACCGTCTGGTGACCGTCCTGGTGGGCGACGCGGCGCAGATCGCGGAGCCGGTCAGGGCCCTCGGAATCGGTGAAGTCACCGTGGTGGCCGCCGAGTAGAGCCCGAGCGACGCGGGAGGGCCCTGACGGCTGAAGAGCCGTCAGGGCCCTCCTTTTTCCGGAAGCCGCTCCCAAGATGTCCGTATTCGTATGACGGTCACCCTTCTGCCCTGTGGGATGCGTTACAAAAATCGTGATCCGTTTGTTGTTCGAAAGTTGCCCCGCTTAGCGTCAGTGCGGCTGTTCGTCACGCAGTGCGCCGCGCCCGCGGCACCGGACAGTCATCGCCGAGTCCCCCATGACGCGAGTCAGGGGAGCCGGGGACCCACACGTAGTCCCTGGGGTGAATCGGACGCCCTCTCCGGAGGGGGCCCGTAGGAGACCTTCCTGCTCCGAACCCGTCAGCTAACCCGGTAGGCGAGAGGGAAGGAAAGGATCAGCCCCTACATGGCGTTCACCTGTGGCACCGGCAAGCACCGTCGTACGAGCCGCGTGCACAGCACGACCACCACGACCGCCGTCGGGGTCGCGGCGCTCACCACCACCGGTGTCATCGGAACCCTGGCCGCCCCCGCGTTCGCCGCGGAAGCCTCCGTCGAGCAGACCGGACTGACCCAGACCGTCACCCTCAACGACACGGTCGCCGACCAGATCGACGCCCAGGCCTTCGCGCAGCTGCGCGCCGCCGACGAGGCCGCCGCGCGCAAGCAGGCCGAGCAGACCGCGCGCAAGCAGGCCGCGGAGCAGGCACAGAAGCTGCGCGAGACCAAGGAGCGCGCCGCCCGCGAGGCCGAGCGCAAGCGCCTGAACACGTTCGTCATGCCGATCGCCGGTTCGTACGTCTCCACCGGCTACCAGGCCAGCAGCAGCCTCTGGTCCTCCGGCAGCCACACCGGCGTCGACTTCCACGCCGCGTCCGGCACCTCGGTCCACGCCGTCGGCTCCGGCACGGTCGTCACGGCCGGCTGGGGCGGCGCCTACGGCAATCAAGTCGTGATCAAGATGCACGACGGCACGTACACCATGTACGGCCACCTCTCGTCCATCGGTGTGTCCGTGGGGCAGACGGTCACTCCGGGGCAGCAGATCGCTCTGTCGGGGGACACCGGCAACACCACCGGTCCGCACCTTCACTTCGAGGCCCGTACGACCGCCGAGTACGGATCGGACATGGACCCGGTCGCGTACCTGCGCTCGCACGGCGTCAACGTCTGACGACCGCTTCGCGGCTTCTTCACCGCTTTCGATGCCCCGGCTCACCGAGCCGGGGCATCGTCGTTTCCGGATGCCGTCTGTCCAAAAAATATCCATGGATTCAGGCCTGCCATCGGAAATTCAGGCTTCCTGCAATAGAGTCACTGAACAAGCGTCAATCGACGGCGTTTCACGGGGATTAAAGCGGAGGTCGGTCATGCGTATTCCGGCGCACTCGGTGTGCACGGCGATCCGTGACGACATCGTCGCGGGTGTCTACGAGCGCGGCGGCCGTCTCACCGAGGAACTGCTCGCACGCCGATACGGCGTCTCGCGCGTCCCCGTGCGCGAGGCCCTGCGCACGCTGGAGGCCGAGGGGTTCGTGGTCACCCGCCGGCACGCGGGCGCGTGTGTCGCGGAGCCTTCCGAGCTGGAGGCCGCGGACCTCCTGGAGATGCGCATGCTGCTGGAACCGCTGGGTGCCGCGAGGGCCGCGCAGCGGCGCACGGAGGCCCACCTGAAGGTGCTGCGGGGTCTGGTCAGGCTGGGGCAGGAGCGCTCCAGGCGAGGCCACAGCGAGGATCTGCGCTCTTTGGGCGGCTGGTTCCACGAGACGCTCGCGCAGGCGTCCGGCAGCCCCGCGCTCACCTCGACGCTCGCCCAGCTGCGTCACAAGATCGCCTGGATGTACTCGGTGGAGGCGCCGGCCGACCCCGCGGAGTCCTGGGCGGAACACGGCGGCATCGTGGACGCGGTCGCCCGCGGGGACAGTGAGCGGGCCCGCGCGATCACGGCCCTGCACACCGAGCGCGCCACGGCCGCGCACCGGCTCCGATTTCCCGGCGGCGACCGGCCGGACCGTGTGAGAAGTTCGCAACATCCCGTAAACATGACGGGCCCGCGTCATTAACACGGGCGCCGTATACAAAGAGGGATATTCGGCAGGGGCTCATTTCTGATGCCCTTTTATGCGTGTGTCCGGAATTTCGGCGCACGCCATTCCCGTGGTCATGGCGCGAGGTCGTACGTGGCATGTGGGGAATTCCGAGCGAGGGTACGGAAAAACGGCCGAGCCGCGCCACCCGGCGAAGGGGGGCGCGGCTCGGCCGTGTGTGTCCGGGTGCCTCGTGGGCGGCTCAGACGGTCTCGGGGAGCTCGTCGAGTCCCTCGGCGACCAGCTTCGCCAGGCGGTCGAGAGCGGCATCCGCGCCCTCGGAGTCCGACGTGAGGACGATCTCCTCGCCGCCCTGGGCACCCAGGCCGAGGACCGCGAGCATGGAGGCCGCGTTGACGGGGTCCCCGTCGACCTTGGCGATCGTCACGGGGATGCCGGAGGCCGTGGCGGCCCGGACGAAGATGGAGGCGGGGCGGGCGTGGAGGCCCTCGGTCCAGCCGACGTTGACGCGGCGCTCAGCCATGTGATGCTGCCCTTCGGGTGTTCAAGGTTGTCTAGACCATTCTTTCATATCGCGAGGCGTGCCCGGACGGTCCCGGATCTCACCCGCCGCGGTGTCGGCCGAGGACCCGCTCCGACGCCCGTCACCCTCAGACTGCCTCGCGCCGTTGTCGTACGCGAGCCGTACTCTGGGGCCCATGCAGACCTCGGCGGACCGGCACGAGTACCCAGCCCACTGGGAGGCCGACGTGGTGCTGCGCGACGGCGGCACCGCACGCATCAGACCCATCACCGTCGACGATGCCGAACGCCTGGTCAGCTTCTACGAACAGGTGTCGGACGAGTCGAAGTACTACCGCTTCTTCGCGCCCTATCCGCGGCTGTCCGCCAAGGACGTCCACCGCTTCACCCACCACGACTTCGTGGACCGCGTGGGCCTCGCGGCCACGGTGGGCGGCGAGTTCATCGCCACCGTGCGCTACGACCGGATCAACGCGGACGGCATGCCCGCCTCCGCGCCCGCCGACGAGGCCGAGGTCGCCTTCCTCGTGCAGGACGCCCACCAGGGCCGCGGTGTCGCCTCCGCGATGCTCGAGCACATCGCCGCGGTGGCCCGCGAGCGCGACATCCGCCGCTTCGCCGCCGAGGTGCTGCCCGCCAACAACAAGATGATCAAGGTGTTCACGGACGCCGGATACACCCAGAAGCGCAGCTTCGAGGACGGTGTCGTACACCTGGAGTTCGACCTCGAACCCACCGACCGGTCCCTGGCCGTGCAGCGCGCGCGGGAACAGCGCGCCGAGGCCCGTTCCGTGCAGCGACTGCTCGCCCCCGGCTCCGTGGCCGTCATCGGCGCCGGGCGCACACCGGGCGGGGTGGGCCGCAGCGTCCTCGACAACCTCCGGGAAGCAGGGTTCACCGGGCGCCTGTACGCCGTGAACGCGGCCCTCCAGGAGAAGGAACTCGACGGAGTCCCGGCCCACCGCTCCATCAGGGACATCACCGAACCCGTCGACCTCGCCGTCGTCGCCGTGCCCGCCGAACACGTCCCCGAGGTCGTGACGGAATGCGGCGAACACGGCGTACAGGGACTGGTGGTGGTCTCCGCCGGCTATGCCGAGAGCGGCCCCGAGGGACGCGAGCGCCAGCGCGAACTCGTACGGCACGCCCGCACGTACGGGATGCGCATCATCGGGCCCAACGCCTTCGGTGTCATCAACACATCGCCCGACGTGCGCCTGAACGCCTCGCTCGCCCCCCAGATGCCCCGCCCCGGACGCATCGGCCTGTTCGCGCAGTCCGGAGCCATCGGCATCGCCCTGCTGTCCCGGCTGCACCGGCGCGGCGGAGGTGTCACGGGTGTGACCGGGGTGTCGACCTTCGTCTCCTCCGGTAACCGCGCGGACGTCTCCGGCAACGACGTACTGCAGTACTGGTACGACGACCCGGACACCGACGTCGCCCTGATGTACCTCGAATCCATCGGCAACCCGCGCAAGTTCACCCGGCTCGCGCGGCGGACGGCGGCCGCGAAGCCGCTGGTCGTGGTCCAGGGGGCACGGCACGGCGGGGGCGCTCCCCAGGGGCACGCCGTACGGGCCACGCGACTGCCGCACGCCACCGTGTCCGCGCTGCTGCGCCAGGCCGGAGTGATCCGGGTGGACACGATCACCGAACTCGTCGACGCGGGCCTGCTCCTGGCCCGCCAGCCGCTTCCCCGGGGACCCCGCGTGGCGATCCTCGGGAACTCCGAGTCCCTGGGGCTGCTGACGTACGACGCGTGTCTCGCCGAGGGACTCAGGCCGCTGCCGCCCCGGGACCTGACCACGGCGGCCTCGGCGGAGGACTTCCACCGGGCCCTGTCCCAGGCGCTCGCCGACGACGGCTGCGACGCCGTTGTCGTGACGGCCATACCGACGGTGGGGGAGACCTCGGCCGCCGACGTGGCACTCGCCGAGGCGCTCCGCTCCTCCGCCCTGGAGGCTCCGGCGAAACCCGTGCTCGTGGTGCACGTCGAACTCGGCGGACTCGCCGAAGCCCTGTCCGCCGCCGCGAGTACCGCCCCGCAGGCCTCCGCGACGGCGCCCGGCGCGGCGCCCGGCGCCCGCTTCCACCCCTCGGACCGGTCGCCCGCCGCGGTCCGTGCCGAGCCCGCGCCGGACTCCCGGCTCATCCCCGCCTATCCCGCCGCCGAACGTGCCGTCCGCGCCCTCGCCGAGGCCGTCAAGTACGCCCAGTGGCGCACGGATGCCGGCGAGCCCGGCAAGGTGCCCGAGTACGAGGACATCGACGAGAAGGGCGCCGCCCGGCTGATCGACGACCTCCTCGCGCGCGGGGAGGGTCTGACCCTGGGAGGCGAGCAGACGGCGGAGCTGCTCGGGCTGTACGGCGTCGACGTGCACAGTGCCCTGCCCGCCCCGACTCCGGACGACGCGGTGGCGGCCGCGCACGCCATCGGATACCCCGTGGCCCTCAAGACCACCGCCCCGCACCTGCGGCACCGCGCGGACCTCGGCGGCGTACGCCTGGACGTGGCGGACGAGGAACAGCTGCGACGCGCGTACGCGGAGCTGACCGAGCTGTTCGGGCCACCCACGGTGCTGCGCCCGGTCGTGCAGGCGATGGCACCGCGCGGTGTCGACACGGTCGTCCGCGCGGTGATCGACCCGGCGGCCGGGGCGGTCCTCTCCTTCGGGCTCTCCGGAGCCGCCTCCGAACTGCTCGGGGACACCGCCCACCGGCTGATCCCGGTCACCGACCGGGACGCGGCCTCGCTGGTCCGGTCGATCAGGACGGCGCCGCTCCTGTTCGGCTGGCGGGGCTCCGCGCCGGTCGACACGGCGGCCCTCGAAGAGCTGATGCTGCGCATCTCCCGACTGGTCGACGACCACCCGGAGGTCGTCGCGGTCTCGCTGGAGCCGGTGGTGGTCGCCCCGGCCGGCCTGAGCGTCCTCAGCGCCACGGTGCGGCTGGCCCGCGCCCCGCTCCGGGACGACCTCGGCCCCCGGACACTGCCTGTCGTCTGAGCAGTCCGATCCGCCTGAGCCGTCCGGGCCGTCCGGGCCGTCCGGGGCGCCGGAAGGGGCGGCACTGTGACGGCGGGCACCCCGCCCGGACGCCTGCCGTGCCCGCGTCGCACCGGTCACCCTGCGCAATTCGGTCTGATCCGTCCACGACAGACCCGAGCGAGCGGTGCCTCGCAGTCAGTGGGCCCCCGTAGGATGGACGTCATGGCCAAGACCAGTACGACGACCCAGGGGCTGCGAGCGGCGATCGAGCGCAGCGGCTACTACCCGGCCCTCGTGGCCGAGGCGGTGGAGGCCGCGATCGGCGGCGAGACCATCCGGTCGTACCTGGTCCACCAGGAGACGACGTTCGACGCGAACGAGGTGCGGCGGCACGTCACCGTGCTGGTCCTCACCGGCAACCGTTTCATCGTGAGCCACACGGACGAGCAGAACGCGGACACCACCTCCCCGACCCCGTACGCCACGACCTCGACGGAATCGGTCAAGCTCGGCCGGATCTCCTCGGTCGTCGTCAGCCGCGTCGTCGCGAACCCGGAGTCGTACACGCCCGGCACCCTGCCCCGTGAAGTGGTCCTGACCATCGGCTGGGGCGCCGTCTCCCGCATCGACCTGGAGCCGGCCGCCTGCGGTGACCCCAACTGCGAGGCCGATCACGGCTACACCGGCAACTCGACGGCGGACGACCTGAGCCTGCGGGTCAGCGAGGCGGGCGACGGTCCGGAGACCGTCCGCCAGGCCCTCGTCTTCGCGCAGTCCCTCTCCGAAGCTACCGCGGACGTCGCCCGCTGATGGCCCTGCCCACCTGGGATCACCCGGAACCGCTCGCCGTCGACTCCGCGCCCGTCCCCGAGTACGGCTCCGGTTCGCTGGCCGATCTGCTCCCTACGCTCGCCGCCGGCATGTCCGTTCCCGGCGCGACCGCCGCCATACCCGAGCTGACCGCAGCCGACCGGAACTGCGTGTTCCTGATCGACGGTCTGGGCTGGGAGCAGCTCAAGGCTCACCCGGACGAGGCACCCTTCATGACGTCGCTGCTGGCGTCCTCGCGCGGCGGTACGGGACGCCCGATCACCGCCGGCTACCCGGCCACCACCGCGACCTCCCTCGCCTCCGTGGGCACCGGCCTGCCCCCGGGCGCCCACGGCCTGCCCGGCTACACCGCGCGCAACCCCGCCACCGGCGAGCTGATGAACCAGCTCCGCTGGAACCCGTGGACCGAGCCGCGCGCCTGGCAGCCCTACCCCACGATCTTCCAGCTGGCCGACGCGGCCGGTGTGCACACTGCCCAGGTCTCCTCGCCGACCTTCCAGAACACTCCGCTGACGAAGGTCGCGCTGAGCGGCGGGACGTTCCACGGCCGGCTGTCCGGCGAGGAGCGCATGGACTTCGCCGCCGAGCAACTGTCCGCCGGTGACCGCTCGTTGGTCTACACGTACTACGCGGAGGTGGACGGCAAGGGCCACCGCTTCGGCGTCGACTCCGACCCCTGGCGCGGCCAGCTCATGTACGTCGACCGGCTGGTCCAGCGCCTCGCGGAGCAGTTGCCGCCGCGCACGGCCCTGTATGTCACCGCCGACCACGGCATGATCGACATCCCGTTCGACGAACAGCACCGCATCGACTTCGACGAGGACTGGGAGCTGCGCGCCGGTGTCGCCCTGCTGGGCGGAGAGGGCCGTGCCCGTCATGTGTACGCGGTCCCGGGCGCCGAGGCGGACGTGCTGACCTGCTGGCGCGAAGTGCTGGGCGAGCAGTTCTGGGTCGCCTCCCGTGACGAGGCGATCGACGCGGGCTGGTTCGGCCCGCGGGTCGACGAGCGGGTCTACGCCCGGCTGGGTGACGTCATCGCCGCCGCCCGGGACGACGTCCTGATCATCGCGTCGGAACGGGAGCCGAAGGAGTCGGTGATGGTCGGCAACCACGGCTCGATGACCCCGGTCGAGCAGCTGGTGCCCCTCCTCCAAGTACGCTCCTGACGCCCTCCCCCTTCCCTGTTGCCCGAAAGGTGCTCAACTCCCCATGCCCGAGCTGGTGTTCTTCTCCGGAACGATGGACTGCGGGAAGTCCACGCTGGCTCTCCAGATCGAGCACAACCGCTCGGCCCGGGGGCTGCAGGGCATGATCTTCACGCGTGACGACCGCGCGGGCGAGGGCAAGCTCTCCTCGCGTCTCGGGCTGGTCACCGACGCGGTCGAGGTCGGAGACGACCAGGACCTGTACGCCTATCTGGTGGACCACCTCTCGCAGGGCGGCCGGGCCGACTACGTGATCGCGGACGAGGCGCAGTTCCTTGCCCCCGCGCAGATCGACCAGCTGGCCCGTGTGGTGGACGACCTGGACGTCGACGTCTTCGCCTTCGGGATCACCACCGACTTCCGGTCCAAGCTCTTCCCCGGCTCCCAGCGCCTCGTCGAACTCGCCGACCGGGTCGAGGTGCTCCAGGTCGAGGCCCTGTGCTGGTGCGGCGCCCGCGCCACGCACAACGCCCGCACCGTGGGCGGTGAGATGGTCGTCGAGGGCGCCCAGGTGGTCGTCGGTGACGTCAACCAGCACGAGAGCATCGGCTACGAGGTCCTGTGCCGCCGGCACCACCGACGTCGTATGACAGCCGCCACGGCCCGCGCGAGCGCCCTGTCCCCCGACGTCCTGCCGATCGCCCCGGGCTGAGGCCTGTACCGGAACTCCGTCTCCGGAAAGCTGCCGTCTACGGAAAGCTGCGGGGCCAGGAAAGCTGCGAGGCCAGGAAAGCTGCCGGGTCGGGAGAGCTGCTGGGTCACGAGACGGCGTGGATCAGGGAGAAGACGGCGCCCTCCGGATCCGCAACCGTCGCCACGCGGCCGTACGGGGAGTCGTGGGCCGCCCGAAGGAGGCGTCCGCCGAGTTCCGTGACGAGGCGGACGGTGTCGTCCGGTTCGGCGGCCTCGAAGTACGTCAGCCAGTGCGGGCCCCGGTCGCGCGGCAGAGTGTTCCCGACGCCGTGGACGCCGGCCACCGGCCGTCCGTCGATGTGCAGGGTCACGTAGTCGAAGCCGGGCGAGCCGGCCGGTTCCAGGTCGTAGCCGAAGACCGCCTGGTAGAACTTGACGACGCTCTCCGTGTCGCGCGTCACGAGCTCGTTCCACGCCGGGGTGCCCGGCACGCCGGTGAGCTCCGTGCCCAAGTGGGCCATCCTCTGCCAGATCCCGAAGACCGCGCCCGACGTGTCGGAGGCGATCGCCAGGCGGCCGGCCTCGGCGGCGTCCAGCGGTCCCACGCCCACGGTTCCCCCGCTGTACCGCACCTTCTCGGCGGTCCGGTCCACGTCGGCCGACGCGAAGTAGGGCGTCCAGGCGATCGGCAGATGCCGGTCCGGCGGCAACTGGCCGATCCCGGCCACCTCGCGGCCGTCGAGCAGCGCCCGGGCGTAGGGGCCGAGCTGCGGGGGGCCGGGCTGGAACTCCCAGCCGAACAGCGCTCCGTAGAACTCCTGGGTCGCGGCCGTGTCATGCGCCATCAGGCTCACCCAGCAGGGTGTCCCGGGCGTGTGCCGAGCGTGCGTGGTGCCGTTCGGGCCGGCCGATTCCCGTGCCTCGGTCATCGTCACTCTCTTCTCGGCCCCTCGCGGTGGCCGGTCACCTTCCGCCTGCGAACACGCGTACTCAGTCGCGTGCGTGCGCGCCCGTGCCGATGCTCGCACCACCGGTCATGCCGGAGGTCCCTCCCGCGCCGCGGTCGAGCGGTGCGGGAACGGACGACGTCCGATCCGCCGCCTCTCCTCCGTCGCGGAGCGATTGCCGTGCGGTGCCCATCGGTTGTACAGCATGTGCCCGATCCCGTACGCCTGGTGATCGGACCTGCCCGGCGGAGCAGAGTAACCGGACATGGACGAAGCGGCCACCCCGTGCGCAAGGATGGGGCCATGAACGCCATCATCACGGCACCCGAACTCGCCAGTGACCTGGCCGGGCCGACCCCGCCGGTCCTCCTCGACGTCCGCTGGCGGTTGGGCGGTCCCAACCTGCGCTCCGAGTACGAGAACGCGCACATCCCCGGTGCCGTCTTCGTCGATCTGGATTCCGAACTCGCTGGTCCGGCCGGTGCGGCGGGCCGGCATCCGCTCCCCGACCCCGAGGTCTTCGGCGCGGCGATGCGGGCCGCGGGAGTGTCCCGGAACCGCGATGTCGTCGTGTACGACGGCGGGCAGGGCTGGGCGGCCGCGCGCGCCTGGTGGCTGCTGGGCCATTCGGGTCATCCGTCGGTACGCGTGCTTGACGGCGGGTTCGCCGCCTGGAGCGGGCCGGTCTCCTCGGAGGTCCCCTCGCCGGCGCCCGGAACGTTCGTACCGACGGCCGGCGACCGGCCGTCGCTCGACGCGGACGGGGCGGCCGCGCTCGCCCGCACCGGGCTGCTGCTGGACGCCCGCGCGGGGGAGCGGTACCGGGGCGAGGTCGAGCCGATCGATCCGGTCGGCGGTCACATCCCGGGTGCCGTGTCCGCGCCAACCACCGAGAACGTCACGGAGGACGGACGGTTCCTGCCGGCGGACGAACTCGCCGACCGTTTCAAGTCACTCGGGGTGACACCGGCGTCCGAGGTCGGTGTCTACTGCGGTTCCGGCGTCTCGGGCGCCCATGAGGTGCTGGCCCTCGCCGTGGCCGGCATTCCCGCGGCGCTGTACGTGGGTTCGTGGTCGGAGTGGTCCCAGGACACGGACCGCCCCGTCGCGGTGGGCCCCGATCCGCAGTGACACCCGCAGTGACACCCGCGGTGGCGAGCGCGGGGACGCCGGGGGAGGACCACCCGTAGGAACGCTGCGGGGGCGTCCACGGGAACACGCGCATGACGACGGGGACCGTACCGGATCGGTGCGGTCCCCGTCGTCATGGAACTGGCCAGTCCTGCTTCTTCTGGCTAATCCTGCTTCTTACGGCGTGTGCCGAAGACGATCTCGTCCCAGCTCGGGACCGCCGCTCTGCGGCCCGGACGGACGCCGTCGGCCTCGGCCTGGCGGTCGGTCGCGCCGACCAGCCGGTCGCGGTGGCTGCCCACCGAGCGGGGCATGAGCACGTCCGCGTACGCGGAACCGGCACCCGCCGAGGCGGCGGGAGCCGGGGGCTCCTCCTCCTCGGGCTCGGGGACGGGCTCCTCGGCCGCGGGGCGCTCGGCGGGGGCGGGCCGCTCGGGCACCACCATGTCGCCCCGGAAGCTGGGCACCGCCTCCAGAAGGCTGGTCAGCGAGTCCCGGTCCTCGGCCTCTTCGGAGGATTCCGGAGACGCCGGGGGCAGACTCGGCCGCTCCGTCTGGCGGTCCAGGGCGCGGTCCAGCGGACGGTCACGGGGCAGCCGGGCGATCCGCGGTACGAACGGGAAGCTCGGCTCGGGCGCGGCGAGATCGTCGGACTCGCCGATCAGCGAGCGCGCCTCGTCGTCGACGGCCTGGACGAGCCGCCGGGGCGGGTCGTAGGTCCAGCTCGCCGCGTGCGGTTCGCCCGCGACCCGGTAGACCAGCATGACTTCCCAGGTGCCGTCGTCGCGGCGCCAGGAGTCCCACTGGACGGTGTCCTTCTCGGCGCCCCGGATCAGCAGCCGCTCCTGGACGGCTTCACCGAGCTGGGGACCGGCGTTCTCGCCGGGGCGGCGGACGGGAGTCTTCCTGGCGCGCTCGGCCATGAAGGCGCGCTCGGCCAGCACGGGTCCCTCGAAACGGCGTACGCGATCGACGGGGATGCCGGCGAGCTGGGCGACTTCCTCCGCGGAGGCACCGGCGCGTATACGCGCCTGGATGTCGCGGGGGCGGAGATGGCTCTCCACCTCGATCTCGATCTGGCCGAGGCGGGGACGGTCGCCGCGTACGGCGGCGCGCAGCCGCTCGTCAATCGGAAGCGTGTATTCCGTACTGTCCGCAGCCTTCAGCACCAGCCGTGTGCCGTCGTTAGAGACGGCCACGACACGCAGTTCGGGCATGGGGACCTCCCGGGTGGTGCCTGCCGACGTCACGTGCGTCGCTGCTTCCGCTAGTCGAGTGTGGCCTGCCCGGGTGCAGCCTGCCACAACCTTGCCGAGTTGCCCGGCGTGTCGGGCGCGGGCCCGGGGTCGCCGTTATGGCACGGTTACCTATTCGCAACGCTAAGTGACGAACTCCATCACCCTGTGCAACGAGCCCCCTCCCGGTGGTCCTGCAAGGCCCCGGACACCCTGGCGGGAGTCCGGACCCAGGGCTCGCAACAGTACTCCATTCGGGCCACTTGCGTGGATCGGCACGCCGCCCAACTTCTAGCGGGGGGTGCTAGTTGGTCGATCCTGGCGCACTTTCGGCGGCCGGGCGCTGTGGCACAGTTCACGCAATCGGCAGAAACGGAACTTATCGTTTCGCCTGTACGTCCCTTTCTCGTGCGGTCGGTCGATCGAGTACGGGAAAGGCAGGCAAGGTCCGGGAATGCGTGAGAAGCCGGAAGTCGGCGGCGAACAGCCGGGTGCCGACAGGGAACCGAGGAAGAGGCGGCTGGACCTGAGCGTCCCCCAGGTGGCGGGGAGCGCGGTCGCCGCGGTGGTCGCGGCGAAACTGGCGTCGTACTTCGGCGTCTACGGGACGATCCTGGGCGCCGGGCTGGTCAGCGTCGTCGCGACCTGCGGAGGAACGCTGTTCCAGCACTTCTTCAGGCGCACCGGCGAACAGTTCCGTGACGTGACGGTGCAGCCGAGACCGATGCCCCGGCAGCTGCCCGGTGCGCCCGGGGAGTTCGGCGAAGGGACCGTGTACCGCGCGCGGGTCAGGAGCTGGAAGAGGCCGCTGGTCGCGACCGCTCTCGTCTTCGGCGTCACGATGGCCGGAATCACCACGTACGAAGCGGTCTCGGGGCAGAGCTTCAGCGGCGACGGCACCAGCACGACGGTCGGCGACGCCTTCAAGGGGAACAACGCCGGCTCGGGGAAGCGGGAGCCGGGCACGGCACCGTCGACCGGGTCCTCGCCGTCCTCGCCGGCGGCCTCTCAGGAGGCTCCGACGCCTTCCGGCGGCACCGCCGGTTCGGGTGACACGGGCGGTGACGGCACGGCCACCGCGCCGGCCCCGGGGGACGGCACGGCATCGGAGCCGGAAGCCGGGGACGGCACCCCGGCTCCCGAAACCAGCGAGACCGCTACGACCCCAGAACCCTCCGCAAGTAGTCGTTCGCAAAGCGCCGGTCAGGATCAAGACGGTCCCGCAGCGCGGTGAACTCGCCGAAGCGCGGATAGGCCCGGGAGAAGTACTCCGCGTCGCGGGTGTGCACCTTGCCCCAGTGCGGCCGGCCCTCGTGCGCGGTGAAGATCCGCTCGGCCGCGGTGAAGTACGCCTGATAGGGGGTGCCCTTGAACATGTGGACGGCGATGTACGCGCTGTCCCGCCCGGACGCCGTGGAGAGGGTGATGTCGTCGGCGGGCGCCGTCCGCACCTCCACGGGGAAGCTCACCCGCAGGGTCGAGCTGTCGACCATCGCCTTCAGCTCGCGCAGCGTCTCGACCAGGGCCTCGCGCGGCACGGCGTACTCCATCTCCACGAACCGCACGCGGCGCGGAGAGGTGAAGACCTTGTACGGGATGTCGGTGTAGGTCCGCGCGGACAGCACGCGGCTGGAGAATCCGGCGATCGACGGGATGGCCGCGGGAACGGCCCGACCGAGCAGGTTGGCCACCTGGAAGGCGCCGTTGGAGAGGAACTCGTCCTCGATCCAGCCGCGGACGGGGCCGACCGGGTTCTCGGGGCCCGCGCTGCGGTTGTTGCGCTTGGTGTTGCAGTTGCCGGTGTGCGGGAACCAGTAGAACTCGAAGTGCTCGTTCTCGGTGAAGAGTTCCTCGAAGTCGGCGGTGACCTTGTCGAAGGTCATCGGCTCCTCGCGGGCCGTGAGCAGGAAGACGGGCTCCACGGAGAACGTGATCGCGGTGACGATTCCCAGGGCGCCGATGCCTATGCGGGCCGACGCGAAGACCTCCGGGTTCTCGCTCTCGGAACAGGTGAGCACCGAGCCGTCGGCCGTCACGAGTTCAAGTCCCGTGATCTGGGCGGCGATCGAGGCCGAGTCCCGCCCGGTGCCGTGGGTTCCGGTGCTGGTCGCCCCTGAGACCGTCTGCTCCATGATGTCGCCCATGTTCGTGAGCGACAGGCCCTCGCGAGCCAGGGCCATGTTGAGCCTCTTGAGCGGGGTGCCGGCCTCGACGGTGACCGTCATGGCCGCACGGTCGATCTTGCGGATCCCGGTCAACAGTTGAGGGCGGATCAATACGCCGTCGGTCGCGGCGGCGGCCGTGAAGGAGTGCCCGGTGCCGACGGCCTTCACCGTCAGACCGTCCTCGGCCGCCTTCCGTACGGCGGCGGAGAGTTCGTCCACCGAGGCGGGGGTGACCTCCCGTACGGGAAGGGCGGTGACGTTGCCCGCCCAGTTACGCCACGTGCCGCTCTTCTCGCTCACTGCGGTGCTCATGAGACCCTCCCCGCTGCAGAACCGGCCTGCTGAGCCGGCGGTAGCCGAGGAAACCGACCGCGACCGCGACGGCCCCGGACACCGCCGGAACCCCGTACCCGGCCTTCGCGCCGGCGGAGTCGATCACCCAGCCGGCCACGGAGGAGCCGAGCGCGACCCCGACGGCGAGCCCTGTACTCACCCAGGTCATGCCTTCGGTCAGTTTCGCGCGAGGTACGTGCTGCTCGATGAGGGACATCGTCGTGATCATCGTGGGAGCGATGGACAGGCCCGCAACGAACAGCGCCACGGCCAGGAACGGCAAGTTTCCGACCAGTAGGAGGGGGATCATACTCACGGCCATCGCGCATATGCCCAGCAGCCACCTGCCTTCCGCCGACCCCTTGAAGTGCAGCAGTCCGAAGACCGCTCCCGCGAGGCAGGAGCCCGCCGCGTAGAGGGCCAGGACGATGCTCGCGGCGCCCTTGTGGCCCTGCTCCTCGGCGAAGGCCACGGTGACCACGTCGACGGCTCCGAAGATCGCCCCCGTCGCCACGAACGTGGCCACCAGGACCTGGAGTCCCGCGGAGCGGAGCGCCGAGCCGCCGCTGTGCTGTCCGCGCGGATGCGGCTGGGGCTCGGTGGCGCGCTGGGAGGTCAGCCAGAAGACCCCGGCCGTCAGGAAACAGGCGGCGAGCAGTGGTCCGGCCTCCGGGAACCACACCGTGGACAGGCCGATGGAGATGATCGGTCCGAAGATGAAGCAGATTTCGTCCACCACGGACTCCAGGGAGTACGCGGTGTGCAGTTGCGGGGTGCCTCCGTAGAGCGCCGCCCAGCGGGCCCGGATCATCGCGCCGATGCTCGGGACGCAGCCGATCCCGGCCGAGCACACGAACAGGACCCAGTCCGGCCACTTGTAGTGCGCGGCGACCAGCAGCATCCCGGCCGCCGCGAGCGCGAAGACCGTCACCGGGCGCAGGATCCGCCGCTGACCGTGCAGGTCCACCAGGCGGGAGACCTGCGGGCCCATCGCCGCGGCCGCCAGCGCGATGGTCGCCGACAGGGCGCCCGCGAGGCCGTAGCGCCCGGTCAGCTGGGAGATCATCGTGACGACGCCGATGCCCATCATGGACAGCGGCATCCGGCCGAGCAGGCCCGCGGCGGAGAAGCTCTTGGAGCCGGGAGCGGCGAACAGGGCGCGGTACGGGCTGGTCACGAGGGTCTCCGTCGGCTCCGTTCGGCCCGCCCCGTCACGTGGGCGGCCCGAACCTGGGTAAGGCGTGAAGGTGGCCGATACAGCTTACTGGTTAGGTAACCCTAACGCAGCCTCTCGTGGCTGCCCGACGGCGCTGCCCGTCCCGTCCGTCCGACACGGAGTCCAGGGTGCCCGTCCGGCAACGCAGCCCCTCGTGCCCCTCCGGCCGTCTGTCCGGGCGGCGCCCGTCCGGGCACGCTCCCGCCGCGCGCCCCGCCGTCGTCGTCCGCACGCCACCCCGCCGGTTATCGCCTGTCAGTGACGGGTGGCAGGATCGGATCCATGCCAGAAGTGCTCGATGCCACCCCCTACGACGCCCTGCTCCTGCTCTCGTTCGGCGGTCCGGAGGGCCCGGACGACGTGGTCCCGTTCCTGGAGAACGTGACGCGGGGCAGAGGCATCCCCAGGGAACGCCTCAAGGAGGTCGGGCAGCACTACTTCCTGTTCGACGGAATCAGCCCCATCAACGGCCAGAACCGCGCCCTGCTCGACGCGCTGCGCAAGGACTTCGCCGAGCACGGTCTGGATCTGCCGGTCTACTGGGGCAACCGCAACTGGGCGCCCTACCTGACCGACACGCTGCGCGAGATGGCCACCGACGGGCGGCGCAGGATCCTGGTACTGGCCACCAGCGCGTACGCCTCGTACTCGGGCTGCCGGCAGTACCGCGAGGATCTGGCGGGGTCCCTGGCCGTCCTGGAGGCGGAGGGGCTGGAGCCGCCGAAGGTCGACAAGCTGCGGCACTACTTCAACCATCCCGGGTTCGTCGAGCCGATGACCGAGGGCGTCCTGAGGTCGCTCGCGGAGCTGCCCGAGGAGGTCCGAACGGGCGCGCACCTGGTGTTCACCACGCATTCGATCCCGGTCGCCGCGGCGGACACGTCCGGTCCGGCCGATGGACACGGCGACGGCGGTGCCTATGTCCGGCAGCACCTGGACGTGGCCCGGCTGATCGCGGAAACGGTGCGCGAGCAGACCGGGACCGACCGGCCGTGGAAGCTCGTGTACCAGTCGCGCTCCGGGGCCCCGCACATCCCCTGGCTGGAGCCGGACATCTGCGACCACCTGGAGGAGCTGCACGGGGCAGGAGCCCCGGCGGCGGTGATGGTGCCGATCGGCTTCGTGTCGGACCACATGGAGGTCCTGTACGACCTGGACACGGAGGCGCGGGCGAAGGCGCGGGAGCTGGGGCTGCCGGTGAGCCGTTCGGCCACGGTGGGCTCCGATCCCCGGTTCGCCGCGGCGGTCCGTGACCTGGTGCTGGAGCGTGCCGCGGCCGAGAGCGGCCGACAGGTGACACGGTGTGCCCTGGGCGCGCTGGGCGCGAGTCACGACCTGTGTCCGGTGGGCTGCTGTCCGGCCCGTTCGCCCAAGCCCGCCGTCGCGGGCGCCGACAGCCCTTACGCATGAGGAGCCACGTGACCGACCCGCTGCACACCGAACTCCTCCAGCTCGCGCACGAGGCCGCCCGCCGTGCGGGTGAGCTGCTGCGCGACGGCCGCCCGGCGGACCTCACGGTCGCCGCCACGAAGTCCAGCCCGATCGACGTCGTCACCGAGATGGACATCGCCGCCGAGAAGCTGATCACTTCGCTGATCGCCGAACACCGGCCCCGTGACGGCTTCCTCGGCGAGGAGGGCTCCGCCACCGAGGGCACCAGCGGAGTCCGCTGGATCGTCGACCCGCTCGACGGCACGGTCAACTACCTGTACGGGCTGCCGACCTGGGCGGTGTCCATCGCGGCCCAGCAGGACGGCGAGACCGTCGTCGGCGTCGTGGCGGCACCCATGCGCGGCGAGACGTACCACGCGGTCCGCGGCCGGGGCGCCCGGGCCTCCGGCGCCTGGGTCGGCGAACGACGGCTGGCCTGCCGTCCGTCCCCGCCGCTCGACCAGGCCCTCGTCTCGACGGGCTTCAACTACGTGACCGAGGTCAGGACCCATCAGGCCGATGTGGCCCAGCGGCTGATCCCGCTGGTGCGCGACATCCGGCGCTCCGGCTCGGCGGCGGTCGACCTGTGCGACGTCGCGGCCGGCCGCCTCGACGGCTACTACGAACGCGGTCTGCACCCCTGGGATCTGGCGGCGGGGGACCTGATCGCCAGGGAAGCGGGCGCGGTGACCGGTGGACGCCCCGGAGAGGGCCCTACGGGCGATCTCGCGGTGGCCGCCTCCCCGGGCGTCTTCGAGCCCCTCCAGCGGCTCCTGGAGGACTTCGGGGCCTGGCACGACTGACGCACCCCTGACGGCACGCCCGTCAGCGCCCGTCGGCCGCCGATCAGGGACGGCGCAACGCGCGAACGAGAACGAGAGCGGGGCCCCGGTACTGGATCGATACCGGGGCCCCGCTCTCGTACGTGCTGATCAGACGCGTGTGGCGCCGACCTCCACACCGTGCTCGGCGGCAAGGCGGTGCAGGTCGTCGAGCTCGGCCTGCTCGACCTCCGCGAGGAAGTCGTCGCCTGTCTCGCGAGCCCGCGTCAGGTCGGACTCGGTCGTCCTTATGCGCTGCAGAAGTCCTGTGGTGAATGCGTCCATGCTGCGCCCCCTCGTCCTGGGTCGTGGGTCGTGGGTCGGGTGGCACGGGGGTGTGCCGATGGAAAGGGGCGATCACGTCTCCGAATGGGGTGCCCAGCGCTGCCCGCTCTGGGCGGCGACGGTGCCGGACATCCACGCCCGCTCTGCGGAAGCGGTTGGACGTACCACAATGTGGCTTGCCACATGCAGAGCGTGATCGCGGGGTGTAAAGCCGTCCTCCCCCCGCTCTCTTCCACGGAAACCTCAACCCGACGAGAAAATCTCGCATTCCCGGCCCCCGGGACGCGCCTCCCTGGCGCCTCCCCCGTCTTACAGCCGGTTTATGGCCGAAACGGGCAGGATGGAGCTCTCATCCGTGACGGACCCGCCCGCGTGGTGCGCTGAAACGTGCCCGCCGGTGACAGAGGAAGGACAAGCGACGTGCGCGTACTCGTCGTCGAGGACGAGCAGCTGCTCGCCGATGCGGTGGCCACCGGACTGCGCCGGGAGGCCATGGCCGTCGACGTCGTGTACGACGGCGCGGCCGCGCTGGAGCGCATCGGGGTCAACGACTACGACGTCGTCGTCCTCGACCGAGACCTCCCGCTCGTGCACGGCGACGACGTCTGCCGGAAGATCGTCGAGCTCGGCATGCCCACACGCGTGCTGATGCTGACCGCGTCCGGCGACGTCAGCGACCGTGTCGAGGGCCTGGAGATCGGCGCCGACGACTACCTCCCCAAGCCGTTCGCGTTCAGCGAGCTGACCGCACGCGTGCGTGCCCTCGGACGTCGTACGAGCCTGCCGCTGCCGCCGGTCCTGGAGCGTGCCGGGATCAAGCTCGACCCCAACCGCCGCGAGGTCTTCCGCGACGGCAAGGAGGTCCAGCTCGCTCCCAAGGAGTTCGCCGTCCTGGAGGTGCTGCTGCGCAGCGAGGGCGCCGTCGTCTCCGCGGAACAGCTCCTGGAGAAGGCCTGGGACGAGAACACGGACCCGTTCACCAACGTGGTGCGCGTGACCGTCATGACGCTGCGGCGCAAGCTCGGCGAGCCCGCCGTGATCGTCACCGTGCCCGGCTCCGGGTACAGGATCTGATCCACCGTGGCCACCACCCCCGCGCCGCCCGTGGCGCCTCCGAAGCCCACCTGGGACCCGAGAAGAGCGGAACCGCCCTTCCCCTGGCTGCGCCCCACGATCCGCATACGGCTCACGCTGCTGTACGGCGGCATGTTCCTGATCGCCGGCATCATGCTGCTGTCGATCATCTACCTGCTCGCGGCGCAGGCGCTGAACGTCGGCAGCGAACTCCCCTTCAAGATCATTTCCGGACAGGTCGGCAGCAGCACCTGCAACCTCCCGACGCAACCCTCGGCGGACGAGCTCAACCGCGCGATGGCCGACTGTGTGAACCAGCAGCGCCAGCACGCCCTCGACGACCTGCTCAGCCGCTCCCTGCTGGCCCTGCTCGGCCTCGCGGTCATCGCCTTCGCGTTCGGCTACGCGATGGCGGGCCGCGTCCTGTCGCCGCTCGGCCACATCACCCGCACCGCGCGCGCGGTGGCCGGCTCCGACCTGTCCCGGCGGATCGAGCTGGACGGTCCGGACGACGAGCTGAAGGAGCTCGCGGACACCTTCGACGACATGCTGGAGCGGCTTCAGCGGGCCTTCACCGCCCAGCAGCGGTTCGTCGGGAACGCCTCCCACGAACTGCGCACACCTCTCGCGATCAACCGCACGCTCCTGGAGGTGCACCTCTCCGGTCCCGGGGTGCCGACGGAGATGCAGCAGCTCGGCAAGACGCTGCTCGCCACCAACGAACGCAGCGAACAGCTCGTCGAGGGCCTGCTGCTGCTCGCCCGCAGCGACAACCAGATCATCGAGCGCAAGCCGGTGGACCTCGCCGAGGTCGCCTCGCAGGCCGTCGACCAGGTGCACGCCGAGGCGGAGGCCAAGGGCGTGGAGATCCGCGGGCTGCGCGCCCCGGTGGTCGTCCAGGGCAACGGCGTCCTCCTGGAGCGGATCGCCCTGAACCTCGTCCAGAACGCCGTTCGGTACAACGTGCCGCAGGACGGCTGGGTCGAGGTCACGACCGACACGGAGCACGGCCGGGCGGTCCTGGAAGTATCGAACACGGGACCGGTCGTTCCCGCGTACGAGGTCGACAATCTTTTCGAACCCTTCCGACGGCTGCGCACGGAGCGCACGGGCAGCGACAAGGGTGTGGGCCTTGGCCTGTCGATCGTCCGGTCGGTGGCCCGCGCGCACGGGGGTCACATCGTCGCCCGGCCCCGAGAAGGAGGTGGGCTCGTGATGCGCGTCACCCTTCCCATCTGAGACCATGTCGCGCACACACGGCGATGTTCGCTTTGCGCGGAATTTTCGGGTCACCCACCCGAGTGACCCGTGTGTGATCGATCACAAGGGCGATTTTCTGTCCATCCACTCTCCGTGATCATGTGGACTGCCGGAAAGCCGGGAAAATCCGGGTTTTCGGGGGTCCTGATCACGGGAAGTACACGGTGGGGCGCCTTTGAAGTGCGACCTCAGGACCGTGTACGGTCCGCATCGCCATCCAAGCCGATCACTCTTGATGAGTCCGGTTGGGTGTCGATTGAGTAACAGACCTTGATGTGAGGCAAAATCTCCGCCTCGGGTCGGGCACAAGTCCGGCCTCTCACGCGTTACGTGCGCTGGAGACACCGAAGACACCCAGAGGGGGAGAGCGACAATGGCAACGGATTACGACACCCCGCGCAAGACCGACGACGACGTCGACTCGGACAGCCTTGAAGAACTGAAGGCTCGCCGGAACGACAAGTCGACCTCGTCCGTCGACGTAGATGAGTTCGAGGCCGCGGAAGGCCTGGAACTGCCCGGTGCGGACCTCTCGAACGAAGAGCTGGCCGTCCGGGTGCTGCCCAAGCAGCAGGACGAGTTCACCTGCATGAGCTGCTTCCTGGTGCACCACCGCAGCCAGCTGGCCCGCGAGAAGAACGGTCAGCCGATCTGCCGCGACTGCGACTGAGGCAGGGTCGGCCGTGACCGGCTCGACCCCACCTTGGAAGCGCCGCCTCCCCTCCAGGGCGGCGGACGAAGGGCCCTCCAAGGGCCCTGAAGGCGTGCGTGACGACGAGCGGGGCTCTTCCGAACAGGGATCAGCCTCGCTCGACCGAGCGGGCGTTACAGACGGCCTGACGGCCCCCACGGACACTCCCTCGCCTGCCGCGAGGCGTCGCGTGGAGGCTGTCCGGGACGGCGTCAAGAGGGGCGTCACGAGGAGCGGCGTCCGGGCCAGGGCGGGCCTCGCGTTCGTCACCGACCGCATCATCGACATCGCCCCACGGGTTCCCGTACGGGACCTGGCCACCCTCCGCAGACAGTTCCCGGGCCTCGGCCCCGAGGAGCTCGCGGACAAGCTCGTCGCGGGCGCCGCCGCCGCGACGTCCACCGTCGGCGCCGGCATCGGCGCCGCCGCGATGCTGCCGGTGCCGCCCGCCATGCCCACGGAGCTGGCCGCCGAGATCACCGCCGTCGCCGCGATCGAGCTGAAGCTGATCGCCGAACTCCACGAGGTCTACGGCCTGCGCCCGCAGGGCAACCTCAAGCAGCGCAGCACGGCCTATCTGCACTCCTGGTCGGGCGAGCGCGGTATCGACGTGGCCAAGCCCATGACGATCAACGCCGCGCTGGGCGGCCAGATGAAGCGCGAGCTGCGCCAGCAGATCATGAAGCGAACGGTCCGGGACCTGCCCAACCTGATGCCGTTCATGGTCGGAGCGGCCGTGGGCGCGGTGATGAACCGCCGCGACACCAAGCGTGTGGCGGGCCACATCCGCAAGGACCTGCGCAGGATGCAGGTGCCGTGGGACGCGCTCCCGCAACTGCCACCGCTGGAGAAGCCGACGGATCCGGTGCGGATCGGAGAGATTCCTACGGACCTGGGGGACTGAAGGCCTCTCGCACGCCGACCGCGACCGTTCACCCGCGCTCGGCGGACCGCGCCCGTCGCCGGCGCGCCGACCCGGGCGCCGGCCACGGCTGTCTCAGCTCTCCGCGGGACGGGCCGACTCCCGTGCCGTCTCCAGGGCGGCGGCCAGGCGCTCCGGCTCCCGTGTCGACAGGTACAGGTAGGGCGTCGGGTCCGCCGGGTCCGTGACCTGGACGCGCAGCGCCGTGGGGATGTACGAGCGCAGGAGCATGAAGGCGCGGGTGTCGGCCTTGTAGGTGCGCCAGGCGCGCGCTTCCTCCGGGTCCATGATCTCCGCGTCGCCCAGGGCCGAGACCGGGATCCTGGCGTCGCCGGCGATCAGCGCGTCACCGACCACGCGGATGCGGATCGAGCCGTACGCGCTGGCCGCGACCGCCGCGACCGCGGTGCCGCCGACGAGGGCTCCGAGCATCGGCAGAGTGCCGAACGGGAGGAACACCAGGGCCAGCGCGAGCCCGACCAGAAAGCTGATCACCCACCACGAGCGGGGTGCGGTGAGGCGTTCTTCGTACGGGGAGGCGGAGAGCTGCATGACGTCAAGCTTGGCACGGTGCGAAGACTCGGTGGACGCGCGGGTAAGGTCTGCGGCTGTGAGTGGTACTTCCGCAGCTCTGACGCCTCCCGCCGACGCCGTCGCGCCGGTGCGGCACCCCGACGCGCCCGCCCCCGGAGAGCTCCTCGGAGCACACTACGAACACTGTTTCGGGTGCGGTGGAGCACAGCCCCACGGGCTGCATCTGGAGGCCCGCGCGGGCGAGGGTGTCAAGATCACGGCGGAGTTCACCGTGCGCCCCGTCCACCAGGGCGCCCCGGGGCTCGCGCACGGCGGTGTTCTCGCCACCGCGCTCGACGAGACGCTCGGCTCGCTGAACTGGCTGCTGCGGACGATCGCCGTGACAGGACGCCTGGAGACCGACTTCCGCCGTCCTGTACCCGTCGACACCGTGCTGTATCTGGAGGCCGAGGTCACCGCGGTGGCCGGCCGGAAGATCTACTGCACCGCCACGGGGCGGATCGGCGGCCCCGAGGGGCCCGTCGCCGTCCGTGCCGACGCCCTCTTCGTCGAGGTGAAGGTCGACCACTTCATCGACAACGGCCGCCCGGAGGAGATCCGCGCGGCGATGAACGACCCGGACCAGATCCGGCGAGCCCGTGCCTTCGAGGTGAACCCGTGACCCGTAGCCCCGGGGCCAGTGAGCCCCGTCCAGAAGTCGCCGTGATGATCAGGCGCGTCGATCCCGACGTCCCGCTTCCCGAGTACGCGCACCCCGGTGACGCGGGAGCCGATCTGCGCACCACCGAGAGCCGCGAGCTCGAGCCCGGTGAACGGGCCGTGCTGCCGACGGGAGTGTCCATCGCTCTGCCCGAGGGGTACGCGGCCTTCGTGCACCCCCGCTCCGGCCTGGCCGCCCGCTGCGGCGTCGCCCTCGTGAATGCCCCGGGGACGGTTGATGCCGGGTACCGTGGGGAGATCAAGGTGATCGTGGTGAATCTCGATCCGCGCGAGTCGGTGCGGTTCGAGCGCTTCGACCGGATTGCTCAACTGGTCGTCCAGCAGGTCGAGAAGGTTCGCTTCCAGGAGGTCGCGGAACTCCCCGATTCTGCGCGGGCCGCAGGGGGCTTCGGGTCCACGGGCGGTCATGCCGCCGTGGACAGCACGACGGGTGGGAATCGATACGCTTCGGTCGTATCCGACCGGGAAGGACAGTGACGTGTTCGGACGTCGCAAGAAGGGCAGTGCCGCCGAGGACGCGGCGGGCGAGGCCGAGCAGGTCGTCGACGGCGTCGACACTGAGGCGGACGAGGAGCGCGAGCGCGTGAGGCTCGAGCCCGAGCCGCGCCCCGACGGGCCCTGGGACAGCACGGAGGTCCGTGAACCGGCCGAGGGCCGGGTGGACCTCGGAGGTCTGTTCGTGCCCGGAGTCGACGGTATGGAGCTGCGGGTCGAGGTCGCGGGCGACGCGATCGTCGCGGCGACCGTCGTCGTCAACGACAGCGCCGTGCAGCTCCAGGCCTTCGCCGCTCCCAAGCGCGAGGGCATCTGGGGCGAGGTGCGCGAGGAGATCGCCTCCGGGATCACCCAGCAGGGCGGTGTCATCGACGAGGTCGAGGGCCCGCTCGGCTGGGAGCTGCGGGCGCAGGTACCGGTCCAGCTGCCGGACGGCACGGGCGGTTTCCAGGTCGTGCGGTTCGTCGGCGTGGACGGACCCCGCTGGTTCCTGCGCGGAGTGATCTCCGGGCAGGGCGCGGTGCAGCCGGGGGCCGCGGGTCTGCTGGAGCAGATCTTCCGGGACACGGTCGTCGTCCGCGGTGAGGGGCCGATGGCCCCGCGCGACCCGATCGTCCTGAAGCTGCCGAACGACGCGCAGATGGTCCCCGAGAGTGTCCAGCAGGAGGACCAGAGCGGCTCCCGCTTCTCCGGCGGCATGGGACAGCTCCAGCGCGGACCGGAGATCACCGAGGTTCGCTAGACGGATCAGGGACAAACGAAGAGCCGGGCAACAGGAGGGCCGCATCCCCAGGGATGCGGCCCTTTCCCGTGCGCGGATCCTCCGGGGCGCACGCCTCGCCGCATTCCTGTACGTGAACGACGGCTGAGCAGCGGCTCTTTCCTCAAGTCTTGACGGAAGTCTGGTCCGTACCTATGGTCACCGGCCAGCACCTCATGTTCAGCATCCCGTGTGTAGTTCACATACAAGAATGGATGGCTCTGCATGTCCGACACCCCCACTCGGCATCGCCGCAGACGGCGCCCGGCCTTCCTCGTCACCGTCGCCGCCGCGACCGCCGCACTCGTCGGCACCCTCCTGTCCTGGCCCGGCGCACACCGGGCCGACGCGGCGCCCGCCGCCTTCGTCCACCCCGGAGTCACCGTCTCCAGGGGACAGCTGGACTTCGCCCGCACCGAGGTCCTGGCCGGCGCCCAGCCCTGGAAGGGCGCCTACGACCAGATGACGGCGAGCAAGTACGCCTCGCTCACGCGCACCCCCACGCCCCGCGCGACCGTCGAGTGCGGCTCGTACTCCAACCCCAACTACGGCTGCACGGACGAGCGCGAGGACGCCATCGCCGCGTACACCGACGCCCTCGCCTGGTACATCACGCGCGACGACCGGTACGCCAAGAAGGCCATCGAGCTGATGGACGCCTGGTCCGCGGTGATCAAGTCCCACACCAACAGCAACGCACCCCTCCAGACCGGCTGGGCGGGCTCCTCCTGGCCCAAGGCCGCAGAGATCATCAAGTACACGTACACCGGCTCCTGGGCGAACTCCGGCCGCTTCGCGAGCATGCTGCGCGACGTCTACCTGCCCCAGATCATCAACGGTTCCAACTCCAACGGGAACTGGGAGCTGTCGATGATGGAGGCGGCGGTCGGCATCTCCGTCTTCCTGGAGGACAAGACGTCGTACGACAAGGCCATGGCGAAGTTCCGGACGCGCACCGCGGCGTACGTCTACCTCTCGACCGACGGCGCCGTGCCCAAGACCGTGCCGAGCCAGAACCTCGACACCACCGCGAAGATCGTCAGCTACTGGCAGGGGCAGTCCACGTTCGTCACCGGCCTCACACAGGAAACCTGCCGCGACCTCACCCACACCGGCTACGGCATCTCGGCCATCTCCCACATCGCCGAGACCAGCCGCATCCAGGGGCAGGACCTCTACGGCACCGACGTCGGCGAGCGGCTGCGCCAGGCGCTCGGCTTCCAGGCGAAGTACCAGCTGGGTACGGCCGTGCCGAGCTGGCTGTGCGGCGGCTCGCTGAACCTCGGGCTCGGCCCGGTCACCGAGGTCGGCTACAACGCCCTGCACAACCGCCTGGGCATCGCGATGACCAACACCCAGGCGCTCACCCAGCAGAACCGTCCGGCCGGCAGCAACAACCTCTTCGTCGCGTGGGAGACGCTGACGCACGGCGACAATCCCGCGTGAACCGGATCCGGGGTCTCGTCCGATGAAGCAATGAGGGACCGGGCGTCCGGCCGGGACACCGGCGCCCGGTCCACCGGGGATCACGGGTATCACGGGGAGAGAACATGAGCCGGACCGTCACCAGCACCACCGTCGCTGTCACCGGCGCCGCCACCACCACTGTCACCGGCGCCGACATCACTGTCACCAGGGCCACCGTCACCGGCGCCGGCCCCCGACGGGCCACATGGAACCGTGCCGGGCCGCGCGGGGCATCAGGGTTGCGTCAAGGACGTTCCCCGGCGGGGCGATCGTCCTGTTCACCGGGAATTCCGGCCGTAAGGTCGACGCTGCGTACACAGTGGTGACAGGAAGACAATAGGCACATGGGACGCGGCAAGCTTCGGATCTACCTCGGTGCGGCACCGGGCGTGGGCAAGACCTACGCGATGCTCTCCGAGGCGCATCGCCGCGTCGAACGCGGGACGGACTGCGTGGTGGCGTTCGTCGAGCACCATCACCGGCCCCGCACCGAAGTGATGCTCCACGGCCTGGAGCAGGTTCCGCGCAAGGAGCTGGAGTACCGGGGCGGGGTCTTCACCGAGATGGACGTCGACGCCGTGCTCCGCCGCGCCCCGGCCGTCGCCCTCGTGGACGAACTCGCCCACACCAACGTGCCCGGCTCCCGCAACGCCAAGCGCTGGCAGGACGTGGAGGAGCTGCTCGCCGCCGGCGTCGACGTCGTCTCCACCGTCAACATCCAGCACCTGGAGTCACTGGGCGACGTCGTCGAGTCGATAACGGGTGTGCGGCAGCGCGAGACCGTGCCGGACGAGGTGGTGCGTCGGGCGGACCAGATCGAGCTGGTCGACATGTCGCCGCCCGCGCTGCGCCGCCGGATGGCGCACGGCAACATCTACAAGCCCGACAAGGTCGACGCGGCCCTGTCCAACTACTTCCGGCCCGGCAATCTCACCGCCCTGCGCGAGCTCGCGCTGCTGTGGGTGGCCGACCGGGCCGACGAATACCTGACCGAGTACCGCAGCGAACACCGGGTCTCCAAGATCTGGGGATCCCGGGAGCGGATCGTCGTCGGGCTGACCGGCGGTCCGGAGGGCCGGACGCTGATCCGGCGCGCCGCGCGGCTGGCCGAGAAGGGGGCGGGCGGCGAGGTCATGGCCGTCTACATCGCCCGCAGCGACGGCCTCACCTCCGCCTCGCCGAAGGAGCTGGCCGTCCAGCGCACCCTGGTCGAGGACCTCGGCGGCACCTTCCACCACGTGGTCGGCGACGACATCCCCGCCTCCCTGCTGGACTTCGCGCGGGGGGTCAACGCCACCCAGATCGTGCTCGGCTCCTCCCGGCGCAAGACCTGGCAGTACGTCTTCGGTCCGGGCGTCGGCGCCACGGTCGCCCGGGAGTCCGGCCCCGACCTGGACGTCCACATCGTCACCCACGAAGAGGTCGCCAAGGGGCGCGGTCTGCCGGTGGCCCGCGGAGTACGGCTCGGGCGCTCCCGGATCATCTGGGGCTGGGCGATCGGCATCGGCGGCCCCGTCGTCATGGCCCTGCTGCTGAACACCATCGACCTCGGCCTCGCCAACGACATGCTGCTGTTCCTGGCGGTGAC
Source organism: Streptomyces sp. NBC_00659 (assembly GCF_036226925.1). Taxonomy (NCBI): domain Bacteria; kingdom Bacillati; phylum Actinomycetota; class Actinomycetes; order Kitasatosporales; family Streptomycetaceae; genus Streptomyces; species Streptomyces sp. NBC_00659. The sequence continues at coordinate 7,020,798 of NZ_CP109031.1, forward strand.
GGTCGCGGCCGCCCTGCTCGGCGGGCTGCTCCCGGCCCTCGCCTCGGCCGCCTTCGGCTCGCTGCTCCTGAACTACTTCTACACACCGCCCCTGCACCGGCTGACCGTCGCCGACCCGAAGAACATCGTCGCCATCGTGATCTTCGTGGGCGTCGCAGTCTCCGTGGCGTCCGTGGTGGACCTGGCGGCCCGCCGTACGCACCAGGCGGCGCGGCTCCGTGCCGAGTCGGAGATCCTCTCCTTCCTGGCGGGCAGCGTGCTGCGCGGCGAGACCAGCCTGGAAGCCCTGCTGGAGCGCGTCCGGGAGACCTTCGGGATGGAATCGGTCGCCTTGCTGGAGCGCGCCGGTGACGTCGACCCGTGGACGTGCGCGGGCAGCGCCGGACCGGCGCCCGCGACCCGCCCCGAGGACGCCGACGTCGACATGCCGGTCGGCGACCACATGGCGCTCGCCCTGTCCGGACGGGTGCTGCCCGCCTCCGACCGCCGGGTGCTGGCCGCCTTCGCCGCGCAGGCCGTGGTGGTCCTGGACCGCCAGCGCCTCCAGCACGAGGCGGACCAGGCCAAGGTGCTGGCCGAGGGCAACCGCATCCGTACCGCCCTGCTGGCCGCCGTGAGCCACGACCTGCGCACCCCGCTCGCCGGGATCAAGGCGGCGGTGTCGTCCCTGCGCTCCGACGACGTGGCCTGGTCCGAGGAGGACCGGGCCGAGCTCCTCGCGGGCATCGAGGACGGCGCCGACCGCCTCGACCACCTGGTGGGCAACCTGCTGGACATGTCCCGGCTCCAGACCGGCACGGTCGCTCCGCTGATCCGGGAGATCGACCTGGACGAGGTCGTCCCGATGGCACTCGGCGGTGTCCCCGAGGACAGCGTGGTCCTGGAGATCCCGGAGAGCCTGCCGATGGTCGCCGTCGACGCCGGACTGCTGGAGCGCGCCGTCGCCAACCTCGTCGAGAACGCCGTCAAGTACAGCCCCCTCGACGAACGCGTCCTGGTCGCCGCGAGCGCCATGGCCGACCGCGTGGAGGTCCGCGTGGTGGACCGCGGCCCCGGTGTCCCGGACGACGCCAAGGACCGGATATTCGCGCCCTTCCAGCGGTACGGAGACGCCCCGCGCGGCACCGGAGTGGGCCTCGGCCTCGCGGTCGCCCGAGGCTTCGCCGAGGCGATGGGCGGCACCCTCAACGCCGAGGACACCCCAGGCGGCGGACTCACCATGGTGCTCACGGTGCGGGCGGTGGACCGCCGGCCCGACCTGGCCGCCCGATCAGCAGTCGCAGAAAGGCAGGCTTCATGACCCGGGTCCTCGTGGTCGACGACGAGCCGCAGATCACCCGAGCCCTCGTCATCAACCTGAAGGCACGCAAGTACGAGGTCGACGCGGCCCCCGACGGAGCCACCGCGCTCCAGCTCGCCGCCGCGCGTCACCCCGACGTCGTCGTGCTCGACCTCGGCCTGCCCGACATGGACGGCGTCGAGGTGATCAAGGGGCTGCGCGGCTGGACCCGGGTGCCGATCCTGGTGCTGTCCGCCCGGCACTCCTCGGACGAGAAGGTCGAGGCACTCGACGCGGGCGCCGACGACTACGTCACCAAGCCCTTCGGCATGGACGAACTGCTCGCCCGGCTGCGCGCCGCCGTCCGCCGCGCGGAGCCCACCGGGGGCGGTGAGGACGACGTGATCGTGGAGACCGCGGGGTTCACCGTCGACCTGGCGGCGAAGAAGGTGCACCGCGACGGGCGGGACGTCCGGCTCACCCCCACGGAATGGCATCTGCTGGACGTGCTGGTCCGCAACACCGGCCGGCTCGTCAGCCAGAAACAGCTGCTCCAGGAGGTCTGGGGCCCGTCCTACGGGACGGAGACGAACTATCTGCGGGTCTACATGGCCCAGCTGCGCCGCAAGCTGGAGGTGGACCCCTCGCACCCGAAGCACTTCATCACCGAGCCGGGTATGGGATACAGGTTCGAACGGTGACGCGATCACGCCCCGCGGATCGTCCGTGCGAGACGCGGCGGTCGCCCGATCGAGCGGATCCCGCGGCAGGTTCGGGGAGCGGCGCCGCGGGTACGAAGCTGTCAGCACCCCCCGGTACGCTTTCGGTATGAGTGCTGTTCCTCGTTCCGAAAAGCCGGCGGGCCGCTTCCGGCGCATGATGGACCGGCTCTCCTCGTCCCAGCAGGACCTGGAGTCCGAGGAGCTGCGGGAGGACACCGCGACCGCGGGCTGTACCCGTATCGGTGACTGCCACGACCGGCAGATCGTCACGGTTACTGGTACTTTGCGCACGGTCACTCTGCGGCCGAGAGCCGGTGTCCCGGCTCTGGAGGCCGAGCTGTTCGACGGCTCGGCCGCCCTGGACGTGGTCTGGCTCGGCCGCCGCTCCATCGTCGGCATCGAGCCCGGACGCAAGTTGATCGCCTCGGGCCGTATCGCGATGAGCCGGGGCCGTAGGGTGTTGTTCAATCCGAAGTACGAACTCAGACCCCTCGGACGGGAGTAGCCGGTGACGTCGCTCGACAAGCCGACCGAAGACGCCCAGGACGCCCAGCAGGATGCACGGGCGGTGACCGAGGCCGCACTCTTCGAGGCGTTCGGCGGCGTGCGCGGCATGGTGGAAACCGTGGTGCCGGGCCTGCTCTTCGTCACCATCTTCACGATCAACAAGGACCTGCACTGGGCGGCGATCGCCGCACTCGCGGTGTCCCTGCTGCTCGTCGTGGTCCGCCTGGTGCGGCGCGACACCGTGAAGCACGCCTTCAGCGGTGTCTTCGGCGTCGCCTTCGGCGTGGTCTTCGCGATGATGACGGGCAACGCGAAGGACTTCTACCTGCCGGGCATGCTCTACACGCTCGGTCTCGCCATCGCCTACATCGTCACCACCCTCGTGGGCGTCCCGCTGATCGGCCTGATGCTCGGCCCGGTCTTCAAGGAGAACCTCTCCTGGCGCACCCGCAACCCCGGCCGCAAGAAGGCGTACGCGAAGGCCAGTTGGGCCTGGGGCCTGATCCTGCTCGCCAAGTGCGCGGTGCTCTTCCCGCTCTACTGGTGGGGCGACACCGCCCAGTTCGGCTGGGTCCTGATCGCTCTGAAGATCCCGCCGTTCCTGCTCGCCGTCTGGCTCACCTGGGTCTTCCTCGCCAAGGCGCCGCCGCCCATCGACGTGTTCGCGGAGATGGAGGCCGAGGAGCAGGCGGAGAAGGAGCGCAAGGCCGCCCTCGCCCAGGAACGCGGCGACGCCCCGGCTCCGGCCCGCCACCGCCGCGAGGCGTGAGCCGGGTGCTTGTGCGGACGCCTCCGGGCGACTGACCGTGGTACGACGATGGGGGCGCCCGGAGATTCTCCGGGCGCCCCCATCGTCGTACCACGGCGCGCATCCTCTTCCCGCCGGCGGACGGCCGTATCGCCGTACCGCCGACGGAAGGGAACGGCTACTTCGTCGTGCTCGTGTCGCGGCGGACCGACAGCAGGTCCTCGAGCTGTTCCTCACGGGCCTGGGCGGCCACGAAGAGGAGCTCGTCGCCCGCCTCCAGGGAGTCCTCCCGGGAGGGCGTCAGGACGCGGGTGCCGCGGATGATGGTCACCAGCGAGGTGTCCTCCGGCCACGCGACGTCGCCGACGGTCGTGCCGGCCAGGGCGGACTCCGGCGGCAGGGTCAGCTCGACGAGGTTGGCGTCGCCGTGGCTGAAGCGCAGCAGCCGTACGAGGTCGCCGACGCTCACCGCCTCCTCCACGAGCGCCGACATCAGACGCGGGGTGGAGACGGCGACGTCCACGCCCCAGGACTCGTTGAACAGCCACTCGTTCTTGGGGTTGTTCACGCGGGCGACGACGCGCGGAACCCCGTACTCGGTCTTCGCGAGCAGCGAGACCACGAGGTTGACCTTGTCGTCCCCGGTGGCCGCGATGACCACGTTGCAGCGCTGCAACGCCGCCTCGTCCAGGGAGGTGATCTCGCAGGCGTCGGCGAGCAGCCACTCCGCCTGCGGGACGCGCTCGACCGAGATGGCGGTCGGCGCCTTGTCGATCAGCAGGATCTCGTGGCCGTTCTCCAGCAGTTCGCCCGCGATCGAGCGGCCCACGGCACCGGCACCGGCAATGGCGACTCTCATCAGTGCCCCGCCTCTTCCTCAGGGCCCTTGGCGAACGCCGCCTCGACCTTGTCCACCTCGTCGGTGCGCATCATCACGTGCACCAGGTCGCCCTCCTGCAGCACCGTCTGCGAGCTGGGCAGAACGGCCTCACCCAGCCGGGTGAGGAAAGCGACGCGTACGCCCGTCTCGTCCTGGAGGCGGCTGATCTTGTGGCCCACCCACGCGACGGAGGTGTGCACCTCGGCGAGCTGCACACCGCCCGTGGGGTCGCGCCACAGCGGCTCGGCACCCGAGGGCAGCAGCCGGCGGAGCATCTGGTCGGCCGTCCAGCGGACGGTGGCGACGGTCGGAATGCCGAGGCGCTGGTAGACCTCGGCGCGGCGCGGGTCGTAGATGCGGGCGGCGACGTTCTCGATGCCGAACATCTCGCGGGCCACCCGGGCGGCGATGATGTTCGAGTTGTCACCGCTGGAGACCGCCGCGAAGGCGCCGGCCTCCTCGATGCCCGCCTCGCGCAGGGTGTCCTGATCGAAGCCGACTCCGGTGACACGACGGCCGCCGAACCCGGAGCCCAGCCGCCGGAAGGCGGTGGGGTCCTGGTCGATCACGGCGACCGTGTGCCCCTGTTGCTCCAGGTTCTGGGCAAGAGCGGAACCTACTCTTCCGCAGCCCATGATGACGATGTGCACGACCGTCCTTCCGCATGAATGGTTACGGCTCAGGCTAAACAGGGTCTCAGACCGCCGCCCAAGCTACACACGCACGGTCGGCCGGGGGCACCGTTGCGCGGGTTCACCTGTGCCTTTTTCGCGGAACGTTCGGGGAGCGGCGATGAACGGCGGTGAGTGACGGTGGGCGGCGGTGAGTGACGGTGAGTGGGGTTCAGCGCCGTGTGATGCTGCGAACACTCGCGAGGGTGAGGATTCCGAGGCTGGCCAGTGCGACGGCCGCGCCGACGAGCTCAGCGGTCAGATGCATGGGTCCTCCAGGACGGTCGGCGGTGGCGTTTTGTCATATAGACACGTGGATCTCCGGTGCTGCGGAATCCGCAGCCGGAGCCCACCCCGTTTTCACCCGGAGAGCAGATGATGTGGCGAATGGGGATGGCGGGTGGGCGACAGCCAGTTCGAACCTTTACGATTCCCTGTTGTGTCCAAACTGACCGACGTGCCCAAGCGGATCCTCATCGGGCGTGCACTGCGCAGCGACCGACTGGGGGAAACGCTTCTGCCGAAGCGCATCGCCCTCCCCGTCTTCGCATCCGACCCGCTCTCCTCCGTGGCGTACGCGCCCGGGGAAGTGCTGCTGGTGCTCTCCATCGCGGGCGTGTCGGCCTACCACTTCAGCCCGTGGATCGCGGTCGCGGTCGTCGTGCTGATGTTCACGGTGGTCGCCTCCTACCGCCAGAACGTGCACGCCTACCCGAGCGGCGGCGGCGACTACGAGGTCGCCACCACCAACCTGGGTCCGCGGGCCGGTCTCACCGTCGCCAGCGCGCTGCTCGTCGACTACGTCCTCACCGTCGCCGTCTCCATCGCCTCCGGCATCGAGAACCTCGGCTCCGCGGTGCCGTTCGTGGTGGAGCACAAGGTCTCCTGCGCGGTCGCCGTCATCGTGCTGCTCACGTTGATGAACCTGCGCGGAGTCAAGGAGTCCGGAAAGCTCTTCGCCATTCCGACGTACGTCTTCGTCGCCGGTGTCTTCATCATGATCGCCTGGGGTGCCTTCCGCGGGCTCGTGCTCGGCGACACCATGCAGGCGCCGACCGCCGAGTACCACATCAAGGCCGAGCACCAGGGGCTCGCGGGCTTCGCCCTCGTCTTCCTGCTGCTGCGCGCCTTCTCGTCCGGCTGTGCGGCGCTCACCGGCGTCGAGGCGATCTCCAACGGTGTCCCCGCGTTCCGCAAGCCGAAGTCGAAGAACGCCGCGAGCACGCTCGCGGCGATGGGTCTGCTCGCCGTCACCATGTTCTGCGGCATCATCGCCCTGGCCATGGCCACCAACGTGCGCATGGCCGAGAACCCCGCCACGGACCTGATCCACAACGGTGTCGCGGTCGGTGCCGACTACGTCCAGAACCCGGTGATCTCCCAGGTCGCCGAGGCCGTGTTCGGCAAGGACAGCTTCCTGTTCATCCTGCTGGCCGCCGCGACCGCCCTCGTCCTGTTCCTGGCCGCGAACACCGCGTACAACGGCTTCCCGCTGCTCGGCTCGATCCTCGCCCAGGACCGCTACCTGCCGCGCCAGCTCCACACCCGCGGCGACCGCCTGGCCTTCTCGAACGGCATCGTGCTGCTGGCCGGCGCCGCGAGCATGCTCGTCATCATCTACGGGGCCGACTCGACGCGCCTGATCCAGCTCTACATCGTCGGCGTCTTCGTCTCCTTCACCCTCAGCCAGACCGGCATGGTCCGCCACTGGAACCGCCATCTGGCCAGTGAGACCGACCAGGCCAAGCGCACCCACATGATCCGCTCCCGCGCGATCAACGCCTTCGGCGCCTTCTTCACCGGGCTGGTCCTGGTCGTCGTCCTCGTCACCAAGTTCACCCACGGCGCCTGGGTCGCCCTGCTCGGCATGGTGATCTTCTACGCGACGATGACCGCGATCCGTAAGCACTACGACCGCGTCGCGGAGGAGCTGGCCGCCCCCGATGGACCGTCCGACGACAGCGTCCGCCCCTCCCGCGTCCACTCCGTCGTTCTCGTGTCCAAGATCCACCGCCCGGCGCTGCGCGCCCTCGCCTACGCCAAGCTGCTGCGCTCCGACACCCTCGAAGCGCTCAGCGTCAACGTGGACCCGGCCGAGACCAAGATCCTGCGCGACGAGTGGGAGCGGCGCGGCATCGACGTACCGCTGAAGGTCCTCGACTCGCCCTACCGCGAGATCACCCGTCCCGTCATCGAGTACGTGAAGGGCCTGCGCAAGGAGTCGCCGCGCGACGCGGTCTCCGTGATCATCCCCGAGTACGTGGTCGGCCACTGGTACGAGCACCTGCTGCACAACCAGAGCGCCCTGCGTCTCAAGGGCCGCCTGCTGTTCACCCCGGGCGTCATGGTGACCTCCGTCCCCTACCAGCTGGAGTCGTCCGAGGCCGCCAAGCTGCGCGCCCGCAAGCGGCAGGACTGGAACGCTCCGGGCGCGGTGCGCCGCGGCCCCGCCCAGGTGCGGCCCAAGGAGCCCACCCAGAAGGACTGACGGGGGCGGGAAGCGCGTCGCGAGTTCACGGACGGGGCGGGGCGGCGCCGTGACCACGTAGACTGGACGGCTGTTGTCCGGCCGTTTCCCCCCTCTCATCTGGAGTCACCCCACCATGCAGGCAGAACCGAAGAATTCGCTGGTGGGGGACGAGTACGAGGTCGAGATCGGCCCCGTGGCGCACGGCGGGCACTGCATCGCCCGGACGGACGAGGGTCAGGTCCTGTTCGTCCGGCACGCGCTGCCCGGTGAGCGCGTCGTCGCCCGGGTGACCGAGGGCGAGGAGGGCGCGCGGTTCCTGCGCGCCGACGCCGTGCGGGTCATCGACGCCTCCAAGGACCGTGTCGAGGCGCCCTGCCCGTACGCGGGCCCCGGCCGCTGTGGCGGCTGCGACTGGCAGCACGCCAAGCCCGGAGCGCAGCGCCGTCTCAAGGGCGAGGTCATCGCCGAGCAGTTGCAGCGCCTCGCGGGCCTCACGCCCGAGGAGGCCGGCTGGGACGGCACGGTGATGCCCGCCGAGGGCGACAAGCTCCCCGCGGGCGAGGTGCCGCAGTGGCGCACGCGCGTGCAGTACGCCGTCGACCCGGACGGCAACGCCGGACTGCGCCGCCACCGCTCGCACGAGGTCGAGCCGATCGAGCGCTGCATGATCGCCGCCCCGGGTATCACCGAACTCGGCATCGAGGAGCGCGACTGGTCCGGCATGGAGGCCGTCGAGGCGATCGCCGCGACGGGCTCCCAGGACCGCATGGTGATCCTGGAACCCCGGCCCGGCGCCCGTCTGCCCCTCGTCGAACTCGACAAGCCGGTCTCCGTGATGCGGGTCGCCGAACAGGACGGCGGCATCCACCGCGTCCACGGCCGCGCGTTCGTGCGCGAGCGCGCCGACGGCCGCACCCACCGGGTCGGCAGCGGCGGCTTCTGGCAGGTCCACCCGATGGCCGCCGACACCCTGGTCAAGGCCGTCATGCAGGGCCTGCTGCCGCGCAAGGGCGACATGGCCCTCGACCTCTACTGCGGTGTGGGCCTCTTCGCCGGCGCCCTCGCCGACCGCCTCGGAGACCAGGGCGCGGTCCTCGGCATCGAGTCCGGCAAGCGTGCGGTGGAGGACGCCCGGCACAACCTCGCCGGCTTCGACCGCGTCCGCATCGAACAGGGCAAGGTCGAGGCGATCCTCCCGCGCACCGGCATCTCCGAGGTCGACCTCATCGTCCTGGACCCGCCCCGCGCGGGCGCCGGCAAGAAGACGGTCGAGCACCTGACGTCGCTGGGCGCGCGAAAGATCGCCTACGTGGCCTGCGACCCGGCGGCGCTGGCCCGGGACATCGCGTACTTCCGGGACGGCGGATACAAGGTGCGGACGCTGCGGGCGTTCGATCTTTTCCCGATGACGCATCACGTGGAGTGCGTGGCGATTCTGGAGCCGGTGAAGAAGGACGCCTGACCTGCGGTTCTGCCACATCGGATCCGTCAGTCTGCTGTGTGCGTGAGTTCGGCCCTGCCGCCGGTGAGATCGATTCGCAGCCCGCTGTCGGTGACCGTGACCTCCGTCAGCCGAAGGCCGAGCGCATCGGTGGCGCCCTTCTGGCCTCTGGGTCTGTCCGGTGCGGGGAGGGCGTCGATGGCCGACTGCACGCGGTCGAGCAGCGCCGGCGGGGCGGCGGAGCCGAACACCTGACCGTCGGTCACCGAGAGCTTCATCCTGCCGTCGGTCACGGTGGGCCGGACCTGGATCGTGGCGAGGCCGCCCTGGACGGCCAGATCCAGGGTGCCTGCCGCGGGATCCGCGGTGACGGCGGAGACCATGCCCGCGCCCTTGCCCTTCCCCGTGCCCTTGCCGTCTCCTGAGGTGATCCGCCGGGTCACGGCGTCGGTGGACACCTCGGCGGTGACCTGGGAGCCGGACACCCGGGTGGTGTGCCGGGCCCGGTCGACGGTGACATCGGAGAGCCGCACGGTGACAGGTACGCCGGTGAAACCGGCCGCGTCCGCCTGTCCTGCGATGGTCACGGAGGGAAGCGTGCCGTCGAGGAGGGCCGGCAACGCCGGACGTGACCCGAGTGAGACGTCCGGCCGGTCGCCCAGGCGGCCGTCGAGGGCGGTGGACACCCGGTCGGCCACGGAGTGCCGGACGACGGCCTCGCCTGTTCCGCAGACGACCGTCAGCACCGCCACCGCGGCCACGGCAATGCGTTGCGGGCGCCCGCGACGGGCCGATAGGCATCGGCCCCTCACCGGTCGCCGTCCTTGGTGAGCACTCCGACGGCCGCTGTCGCCGGGTCCTCGTCCGGGTCGGCCGTGTGCGCTGTGACCGGTGCGGCCGGTGCAGAGCCTTCGGTGTCGACGTGCGGGAGCAGTCGGTCCAGCCACTTCGGCAGCCACCAATTCGCCGTGCCCAGCAGGTACATGGCGGCGGGGACGAGCACGAGGCGGACGACCGTCGCGTCCAGCACGATGCTCAGCGCGAGGCCGAGGGCGAGCATCTTGACGACGATGCTGTCGTTGAGCAGGAACGCCAGGAACACACTGGTCATCACGAGGGCGGCGCAGGTGATCACCCGGGCGGTGGCGGCCAGTCCCTCGGCCACGCTGGTGTGGGTGCTCTTGCCGGCCAGCCACAGTTCGCGGACCCGGGACAGCAGGAAGATCTCGTAGTCCATGGAGAGGCCGAAGACGATCGCGAACATCAGCGCCGGGACGTAGGGCTCGATCGGGACCCGCTCATGGACGCCGAGGAGCGAGGAACCCCAGCCCCACTGGAAGACGGCCACCAGTACGCCCCATGCCGCGCCGATGGACAGCAGGTTGAGCAGGGCCGCCTTGAGCGCGAGGACAGGGGCCCGGAAGACCAGCGTGAGCAGGGCGAAGGCGGCCGCCGCGACCACGCCGACGACCAAGGGCAGCCGGTCGGCCAGCTGGTCGCGGAAGACGATCTGCCCGACGGTCGGTCCGGTCAGGTAGCGGTGTGCGCCCTCGGGGCCGAGGGTGCGGGGCAGGACGGTGTCCGTGAGGTCGTGGACCAGGTCGGCGGTGTCCTGGTCCTGCGGGGCGCTGCGGGGCTTGATCGTGGCGGTGAGCAGGGCTTTGTCCGCGGTGGCGGTGGGTGTGCCGACGGACGCGACGCGTGGGTCCGCCGCGATCGCGCTCCTGAGGTCCTGTGCGATGCGGGAGCGGTCGGCGTCGGGGTCCGGGGCGAGGGTGACGACGAGGGTGAGCGGGCCGTTGGCGCCAGGTCCGAAGGCGTCGGACACCAGGTCGTACGCCCGGTGTGCGGTGGTGTCGGCCGCGGCGGCTCCGGAGCCGATGTGGGCGGTGCGCATGGACAGGGCGGGCACCGCGAGGGTGCAGAGCAGTACGAGTCCTGCGGCCAGCGCCTGGATCGGGCGGCGGCGGATGCCGTCGGCCCACTGGTGCCAGAAGTCCCGCCCGCCGTCCGGTTCGTCGACGGGGCGGCGGACGCGCCAGCGGTCGACGCGCGGGCCGAACCAGCCGAGCAGCGCGGGGGTGAGGGTGAGGGAGGCGAGCGCGGCGGTGACGACGGTGACGCAGGCGGCGGCGCCGAGCGCGCCCAGGAAGTCGATGCCGGAGGCGGCGAGTCCGGCCAGGGCGACGGCCACGGTGCAGGCGGCGACGAGGACGGCGCGTCCGCTGGTGGACACGGCACGGCCGGCCGCCTCACCGACGCTGCCGGTGTCGCGCAGCAGGCGTCGGTGTCGGGTGGCCAGGAACAGGGCGTAGTCGAGGCCCACGCCGAGGCCGATCATGCTGGCCAGGGTGGGGGCGGTGGTGGCGAAGTCCACCTGTGAGGCGAGGATCTTGAGGCCGAGGAGGCCCACGCCGAGGCCGGCGACCGCGGCCACCAGCGGTATACCGGCCGCGGCGACCGATCCGAAGCCGACGAGCAGGACGAGGACGGCGGTGCCCAGGCCGATGAGTTCGGGCAGCCGGTCGGGGCTCGTGTCCTTCACGGCCTGCCCGAGCTGTCCGCCGTACTCGACCTGGACGCCGTCGTCGCGCAGATCCTGTACGGCCCGGTCGACCTGGCCGAGCCAGTCGGCGTCGTAGGTGGCGGGGTTGGCGTCGAGGGACAGTTGGAGCAGCGCGGTGCGGCCGCCGGCGGAGAGCGACCCGGCCTCGGCCGGGGCGGCGAACGGGTCGAGAACGCCTAGGACGTGGGGCAGTTCGCCGAGGTCCGCGGCGGCTGCCTCCACCTGCTGTCGGTGGTCGTCGACGGTGCCGTGCGCGGTGTGCAGGACGAGGGGTGACTGGCTTCCCCTGCCGACGCCGGAGGCGTGCACCTTCAGCAGGTCGGTGCCGGTCTGCACCTGGGTTCCGGGCAGGGAGAACTCGTCGCTGTAAGCGCCGCCGAAGGCGTGGGCCAGGCCGAAGGCGGCGGTGAGCAGGAGCAGCCAGGCGGCCACGACCCGGCGCGGACGCAGCGCACACCAGCGACCGGTGCGATACAGCACGCCCGGCCGGCGGCCGGACGGTGGCGGGGAGGAGTCGGCGGAGGACTGTGCGGTGGACATTGCTTCCTTGAAGGCAGGGGACGGGGGTGCGGCGATGCCGCGGCCACAGTCTCGTGCCGGGTCACGAACGCAGTGTTCGGCGAATGTTCGGGGAGTGTGAGGCCGTATCGCCGGGGCCGGGGAGGCGCGTTCGGCCGCGTTAGCATCGCAGGACGAAAGCGCTGGTCCGCAGGCACACCGAGCGGACGCGGCCCGGTGTGCCTGCCGGGTCGACCCCGGCCGCCGGAGCCGAGAGAGGGCGAGCAGCCTATGCCGACCGAGGACCCCGCCGACGCGATACCGTCCGGCCCGCCCGAGCCCGGGTCCCGCGCCGGGCACGGACTGGTGCTGGTGGTGGAGGACGAGCGCGGGATCGCCGAGCTGGAGCGGCTCTATCTGGCCCGTGAGGGTTTCGGGGTGCATGTCGAGGCGGACGGTGAGACCGGTCTCGCGCAGCTGGCCCGGCTGCGGCCGGTCGCGGTGCTGGTGGACATCGGTCTTCCCGGCGCCGTGGACGGGGTGGAGTTCTGCCGCCGGATGCGGGCCGCCGGCGACTGGACTCCGCTGCTGCTCGTGACCGCGAGGGACGAGGAGGCCGACCGCGTCCTGTGCCTCGAACTGGGCGCAGACGACTACGTCACCAAGCCGTTCTCCCCGCGGGAACTCGTCGCCCGGGTGAAGGCGGTATTGCGCCGCACCGCCGGGCCTCCGACGCCGGGGCCGCTCGTCCGGGACCGGATGGTCGTCGATCCGCTGCGCCGCGCCGTGCGAGTGGACGGCACCGCGGTGGAGCTGACCACGACCGAGTTCAACCTGCTGCACCATCTGGCGCGCAGCCCCGGTCAGGTGTTCAGCCGGGCCCAACTGCTGGCCTCCGTATGGGGCCACGCGGACTATGGCGACGGGCGGGTGGTGGACGTCTACGTCTCCCAGCTGCGGTCCAAACTGGGCGACGCCGTGCCGATCCGTACCGTGCGCGGCGTCGGCTACAGCTACCGAGTGGCCGGGTGAAGGGCGCCGTGCCGGGCGACCGGAGCGCGGCGCCGCGGTACGAGGAGGAGCCCGCGCGGAAGCCGGGTTCCGGCGCGGATCTTCCCGCCGGTGCACGGCCGGAATCGGACCGGTGTCCCACGTGCCGCCCCGCCGGGACGCGGGGCGGGCGCCGGCCGGGGTTCCCGTTCAGGCGCTGGTCGCGCGGCGAGCGCCGAACGGCGTCGCTGCGCCGGGTGCTGGTCGCGCTCACCAGCGCGGTGGCGCTGGTCGCGGTGGGCCTGACCGGGGTGGCCGCCTGGCAGGCGGCGGGCCGCCAGGCCGAGTACCGGGAGCGCGATCAGCTCGGGCACCAGGCGCAGGTGCTGGCCCAGCTGCCGGGTGTGTCGGCCGCCTTGGCCCGGAGCGCCGGCCCGTACGCCGGGGTCGCGGGGGTCCGGGTTGCGGCGGTCGCACCGGACGGCTCCGTCAGCGGATCGGCCGCCGCCGTGCTCGACCACGACGACCGGGACGCTCTCCTCGCCGCTCACCGCCTCTCCACCTGGGGAACACTCGACGGCGAGCGGCTCCTCGTCGAGGGTCGTCCGGGCCGGGACGGCGGCGCGACCGTGCTCACCCGCCCCGCCACCGACGTCGCGGAGGCCGTCGACGGAACACGGCGGGCACTCGTTCCGCCCCTGCTGATCGGCCTGCTCGGTGCGGCGCTGGCCGGCGCCCTCGCGGCTCGGCGGATCGCCCGCCCCCTGGCGACGGCGGCCTCGGTGGCGGGGCGGCTCGCCGCCGGTGAACGCGGACTGCCTCCCGAGCCCCCGGGCGGCACGGTCGAGGCAGCGGAACTGGAGCGGGCCCTGTCCGTGCTGGACAGCGCGCTGGCCGACGGGGAGCGGCGCCAGCGAGATTTCCTGCTGTCGGTCTCGCATGAGATCCGCACACCCCTGACCGTGGTCAGCGGGTATGCCGAAGCCCTCGCGGACGGGGTGGTCGGGGCCGGGGAGACAACCGAGGTGGGAGCGACGCTGCTGGCCGAGACGCGTCGTCTGGAGGCGTTCACCAGCGACCTGTTGGCACTGGCCCGGCTGGAGGCCGATGACTTCCGGCTCGCCCCGGCCCGCACGGATCTGGCCGAGGTGGTACGGGAGGCGGCCGCCGCCTGGAGGGCCCGCGCCGACACCTACGGCGTTCCGCTGCGCACAGAACTCCCCGACGGCCCCGTCCGGATCGTGACCGACGGGTTCCGGGTCCGACAGCTCCTCGACGGTCTGATCGGCAACGCACTGCGCGTCGTACCGGCCGGCGCTCCCGTCGTCCTGGCACTGCGGACGGACGGCGCCGGCCTTGAACTCGAGGTCAGGGACGGCGGTCCCGGCCTCGAACCGGAGGACGAGGTGGTGGCCTTCGAGCGTGGTGCCCTGCGTGACCGTTACCGGACGACCCGTCCGGTCGGCAGCGGCCTGGGCCTTGCCATCGCCGCCCGGCTGGCAACCCGGCTGGGCGCCACGATCAGCGTGACCGGCCACGGCCCGGAAGGCGGCGCCTGCTTCGCCGTACGCCTGCCACCGGACCGTGCTCCCGTAGCTGCCGACGCCACCTCGTAGTCGCGCTGAGAGCGGCGACTCACGGCAATAGGGAGTGGAGCGCACCGTTGCCGGCCGTCGCCCCGGCCGCCGCCGGGGTATCAGGGGCGGGGATCGGTACGGAGTCGGCATGGTCGGGGGTGGGCGGGGGCCGGGGGTCCGGCTTCGGACGGCTGGTGCGCTGTCCCCCTGTCCTGTCACTGTCCGGTCCACCTGTGCTGTCTGCTCCGGGCGTTCGCTTCGGCGACCAGGGCGCTCAGCAACTCGGCCGGGGTGAGGTGGCGGAGGCGGTCCGGGTCGGCGTCCCATTCGACGCCACCGGCGAGCGGGCGGAGTCGGACGTACGGGCCACTGTGGCCCATGACCCGTCCTACGCGGTCGCGGGCGGTGTCGTGGACGGTCGCACCGACGGCGGGGACCCCGTCGGCGTCCTCGGTCACCCGGCGATCCCCTTCGTGATCACGTCCGCGAGCAGGAGGGCGACGGAGGCCGAGCACACACCGAGATGGACGAGTGCGTAACGGGCTTCGGCCTTGCGGTCGTCCGCCCAGGGGGTGCGGATGTCCATTGCGGGAAGCTGGATGCCGGCCTGGGACAGGGCGTCGGCGAGCGCGTCGCGGGCATCGAGGGCTTCCTGGATCTTCGGGGTGTCGGTCGGAGGGCGGTGCCGAGTGGTGGCGGGGTGGGGCGTCGTCACGTGGTCCGGGTGTCGGGGCGTGGGGGGCATCGGCATCCTCGTCGGTTCGGTCCTGCGGAATCCGTCATCCGGCTGCGCTGGACGAATTGCGCCGCGCAGTCGGGGTGTTACGAGAATGCGGTCGGATGCGGACGGCCGCTGCGTGGATGGGGCTGTGCTTCCCCGCGGCACGATGGTCGTTCCACACCTTCCACACCGGCGGCGAGTCTTTCGGAGGCGGGTCGTGCCGGACCGTGCGGCGGGAGCGTCCCACGTCGGCAGGAGTGGGCCTCCCGCGCGCCGTCGGTCCTGAGTCGGTTGGGCACGTTGTCGAGCTGTCGGGGAATCGTTCCGGACGAAGATCAGGCGGATGGTGCTCCTGCTCGGCATCTCGGTTGCCTGGAGGTCGGAGCCGAACTCGAAGCCGATCGCCGTGATCTTGTCGGATTGGCTGCCTTCAAAGCAGCCGAGGAGGAACTGGGCGTGGCCTGGTCGACGGAGAGGCCGCTCACCGTTCCCTCGCTCCCGTTCCGATGGTGTGTCCTCGTCTGCCACCGCGGACTGATCCGGATCAGCGGTTGACGGACTGGATCTCCTGGACGTTCATGTCCTGGGTGGTCTCGAACGTGCCGTCCGGCAGGTTCCCCGCCGCGCCGCCGCTGCCCTGCCAGGAGATCTGCCAGGTGATGGACGCGCTCAGCCGGTACGGCTTCCCGTCCGTGGCACGCAGGTAGGTGATGCCGCACGGCGGGGTCCTGCCGGCGTCGCCCTTGGTGTACGGGGTGCCGATGGAGCCGTCGTCGTTGATCGCGCAGTCACCGGAGGCGGGGGAGGTCTGGGCGTCGCCCGTGCCCGGGTTCAGGTGGAGGGCGACCGGCTTCGCCGTCGTCTCCGCCCACACTCCGGCGGCCGCCAGCTCCGCGCGCACCTTGACCGGCTTGAAGGTGCCCTTGTCCAGCCACACCCAGGTCGGCACGTTGACCGTGGACTTGGCGGCCGGCTTCAGCTCGATCTCGGTCTCGGGAACCTTGATCTTGTTGTAGGCGTAGGCGGCGAGGACGTCAGGGGTGGGGGCGTGCTTGTTGGCGGGGAGCGTCCTGGCGTTCTGCCAGAACAGGGTGTCCTCGCAGTCGTACGACGCCGGGTCGTTCGCCCTGTCCTGATTGATCACCCCGCGCCAGAACATGCCGTCCTTGCCGAGGTTGTAGTTCTCGTAGCCGTCCCCGCTGCCGTTCTCCGCCTTGCCCTTCTCGTAGTGGTCCACCATCAGGTCCTCGCCCCAACTGAGCGTGGGCGTGACGGGCACCAGGTCCGTGTTGGGGTTCTTCTTGAGGCGGTCCACCGCCGCCTTGAGTGCCTTCGGCGTGGCCACCGGTTCGTACCAGCACGCCGGGGGCTTCCAGTTGGGGTCCACGGGGGCGAGGGCCTTGGGTGAGGTGCCCGAGGTGCTGCCGTTCGACTGCGTGACCTTGATCTGGGTGGCGGTGGCTTTGGCGGTCAGCGTGCTGCCGGACGAATCGCCGGACGGGCCCGAAGGCGGGGGCGCCTGGCCCTTCTTGTCGCCGATCGAGAAGGCCGCCGGGGAGGCGAGAAGCAGAGCGGAAACGGATACGACGACGAGGCCGCAGGCCCTCGCTGTGGACCGCATCAGTTGCAGCCTCCGGCGACTGTCGTCAGCGACACGTTCTTCCAGACGCCCTGTGAGGTCTTGTCCAGCCTTGCGCGGTACTGCAGCACGGACTCGGGCTTGTCGGGTGTGGCGGTGACCTTGCCGGTTTTGCGGTTCTTCGTGGAGGCCTTGCGTTCGTCGACGCAGTAGAAGAGCACGCCCGAACCGCTGTCGTTGATGTGGACCTGTGGGTTGTAGGCCGTGACCTTGCCGATCAGACCGTCGTCGGTGTCGGTGAAGCTTTTGATCCACTTACGGGCGGACGTCAGGGAGGCCCCCGAGTTGTAGAACGCCACGGCGTCAGAGTCCGGGTTCGACTCGATGATGGCCGCGTACTTCGACCTCAGCTCCTCCCGGCCGTCGTTCAGGATCGCCTGGAGCTTCGGATCGCTGTTCGTCCAGCCTTCGAAGTTCGCCTGGAACTCCTTGGAGAGCGTGATCTCCGGTCGCCCGGCGGCGTCCTGTGAGGCTGGAGCCGAGGAGCCGGCTGAGGTCTTCTCGCTACCGGCGTCCGCTCCCTTGATCTTGTCCGAGGACGAGTCGTCGTCCCCTTCCGAGCCGCAGGCGGTCAGCAGCAGGGCCGTGGATGCGGTGAGCGCGACTACGACGAGCCGGGCGGGGCGGTTCACTTGGGACTCCTGTTGAGGTGGGGGTTGCGCAAGTAAACCAACGCTATCCGTGGGGCATGTCGCGACACCAGTTGAGATTCCGTCAGGAAGGGGCAACTGGCGGTCGGCATAAGGTGGTCTGTCGTCACGGACCTACCCGATAGCAACCAGGACGGTGACGCGCGTGTCGGGGCTTCTGAAGGCTTCACCGCTGTCGTCCCGGTACCACCCGGATGCGCCGGGTGAATTACGCTGTGTAGTCCAGTCGTTACGAGAATCAGCCGTGCCTGAGTGTGGCGGCCGGGCTGTGGGCGGGGTCGTGCTTGCCCGTCGCGCGGTGGTGGTTCCACGCACGTTGCACATCGGTTATGCGAACGTCCCGGAGGGAGCGGTATGCCGCAGCGTCGCGTCATCACCGGCCGTAGCCAGGAACCCCGTCAACGGTTCGCCGAGGAGTTGCGGACCCTGCGGGCCGGGAGTGGGACGAGTCTGCGGGCGCTCGGCGAACGGCTGGGCTGGGACTGGTCGTTGTTCGGCAAGATGGAGAAGGGCGAGACGCTCGGCAGCCCGGAGGTCGTCCAGGCGCTGGACCAGCACTATGGGACGCCGGGTCTGCTGCTGGCGTTGTGGGAGCTGGCCGCAGGGGACCATACGCAGTTCCGGGAGCGGTACCGGCGGTACATGGCGCTGGAGGCGGAGGCGGTGAGCCTTTGGCACTTCGCGGTGAGCGTCCTGCCGGGGTTGTTGCAGACGCCGGGGTACGCCCGGGAGGTGCTGGCGGCGGGCGGGCTCAAGGGGAAGGAGCTCGAGCAACAGGTCGAGGCTCGAATGGGGCGGCGGGAGTTGTTGGAGGGGGAGGACGCGCCCAGGTTCCGGACCATTCTTTCCGAGGCGGTCTTGCGCATGGCGCTGCTGAACACGCCTGAGTGGCAAGGGCAGTTGGAGTACCTGGCTGAGATGGCGGAGCGCCGAAACATTGTGGTGCAGGTGCTGCCCTTCAGTGCTGGGCCGTACGGACTCGACAGCACCGACGTGTGGTTCCTGCGTCTGCCGCACGGACGTACCGTGGCTTACACGGAGAATGCATACAAGGGTGACCTGATCGAAGACGGCGCTGCGGTTGAGAAGCTGCAAGGTGCCTACGATGCAGTCCGTGACCTGGCGTTGCTCCCGGCCGAGTCGCGGAAGTTCGTCCTGCGCATGTTGGAGGAAGTGCCGTGCGATCCATCGACCTGAGCGTCGTGACGTGGCGCAAGAGCTCTTACAGCAACTCGGACGGTGGCGCTTGCGTCGAGGTCTCTGACGACTTCGCCGCCGTCGTCCCGGTACGGGACAGCAAGGTTCCGCACGGCCCCGCGCTCGTGTTCCCGGCGGCCGGCTGGGCCTCCTTCGTTTCAGCCGTCAGGGACAGGAATTTGGGCGACTGACGACGGCTACTCCACGTCCGGCTCGCGTGGGTCGGCGGACGGTACGGAGTCCCGTGGCGGTACGACCTCGGGCCCCGGGGACGGGGGCGTCGTCTCCGTCCGCCGGGCCGGGGTCCGTGCCTGGGCCCGCAGTCTGCGCCGGTGGCCGG
This sequence comes from Streptomyces sp. NBC_00659, assembly GCF_036226925.1. Lineage (NCBI taxonomy): Bacteria > Bacillati > Actinomycetota > Actinomycetes > Kitasatosporales > Streptomycetaceae > Streptomyces > Streptomyces sp. NBC_00659. Next base: position 7,039,694 of record NZ_CP109031.1, read on the forward strand.
CGCGGTCGGGGCGGCCCTTGTAGCCCGTGGGCTGCCACTTGTTGCCGTGCCAGAGGTCGGACGGAACCCAGCGGGAGCATGCCTGTTCGACGTCCGTGGTCACGTTGGCGATATTGGTGAGCTCGACGCGGTAGCGCAGCCTCGGGAGACCGTCGGCGGGCGGGTCGGCGTCCCGTACGCGGCGCCACAGCAGGGGGTGATCACGGTCGAAGTCCCCGCGGGGAAAAGTTCGAGTAGGCGAGAAGCCATCGAGCCACTTCGTTGTTGACCAGCGCGGCTCCCGACAAGCCGACAGCGGCCACCGACAGAGCGACCGCGGCGACGATCAGGCCGGGCGGGACCTCCTTCTGCCCGTACCGCACAACGGTCGCGTCGTCGGACGGCCGTCCCGGCAAGCTCCCCCCGGTGCTCATGGGCGCCACGGTACCGGCCGCGGTCAGTCCACGGAATCCGCTCCGTTCCGAGCTGCCGAGTTCATTTCCGAGACCCTCGTATGCTGGGCGTGTGAGGCGGACTTCTTTTGCGAACTGGCCCTGTTCCATCGCGCGAACGATGGATCTGCTCGGCGACTGGTGGACGCCTCTGGTGTTGAGGGAGGCGTTCTACGGGATCAAGCGGTTCGACGCGTTCCAGCAGGAGCTCGGCATCGCGCGCAACACGCTGACCGACCGGCTCCGTCGGTTGGTCGACGAGGGGCTCATGGAGAAGCGGGCCTACCAGACGGACCCGGTGCGGTACGACTACGTGCTGACCGAGATGGGCCGGGACTTCTTCGGGGTGCTGGCCGCCATGAACAGCTGGGGCAACCGCTGGCTCAGCGGTGAGCAGGGGCCTCCTGTCGTCTTCCACCACGACCGCTGCGGGCACGAGAGCGAGGCCGCGGTCGTGTGCGCCGACTGCGGTGAGCCGATGACTGCCGAGGACACCCGTCCGCGGCTCGGCCCCGGCTACCCGCCCCACCTTGCCGAACGCCCGGACATCCAAAGGCGCTTCACCGCCTGAGCGCGCGACGGCTTCCGGGTCCCTGGGCCGTCCGTTTCCGAGTCGGCTTCCGGGTCCGTCGGCCGTCCGTTTCCCCGCCCCTCCAGGCCTTGTGTCGGGCGGGGTTTTCCTTGACATGACAGTCTATCTACGCAACTCTCAAGGTCAGAGCCCTAGGGGTGAGCTTTCTGGGGGACGAGAGGAAGGCCGGAGACTCATGGAGTGGACGGGCGCCCGCTATGCGGACCTGCCGACCGTCGAGGTGCGGACACGGATCGAGGCTCCACCGCGGCGGGTGTGGGACCTCGTCTCCGACATCCGGCTGATGCCGGGCCTGAGCGCGGAGCTGCAGTCGGTCGCGTGGCTCGACGACGTGACGGAGCCGCGCGTCGGCGCACGCTTCGTGGGGCGCAACAGGCATGAGTCGCTGGGGGAGTGGGAGACCACCTCGTACGTGGTCGAGTGCGAGCCGTTCCGGGCCTTCGCCTGGGCCGTCGCGGACCCCGAACACCCCAGCACCGTATGGCGGTTCGGCCTGGAGGGGGCGGACGGCGGCACGGAGCTGACCCAGTGGATGCGGATGGGGCCGGGCCGTTCGGGGTTGTCCTTCGCGATCGACCGGATGCCGGAGAAGGAACAGAAGATCGTGTTCGTACGGCTGCGGGAGTTCGAGCGGAGCATGACGGACACCGTCGAGGCGATCAGGAAGCTGGCCGAGAGCGCGGAAGGGGTTGGTGCGTGATGCGTACCTCCACGACGATCGAGGCGTCGGCGGGCGACTGGCGGGAGACCGTCGACTTCGTGGTCGAAGCCGAGAAGCTCGGGATGGACATCTGCTGGGTCGCGGAGGCCTGGGGCTCCGAAGCACCCTCTCCGCTGGGCTACTTGGCGGCACGGACCGACCGGTTGCTGCTCGGCTCCGGGATCATCCAGCTCGGGACCCGCACCCCGGCGGCCATCGCCCGTGCCGCGATCACGCTCTCCAACATCTCCGACGGACGCTTTCTCCTGGGTCTCGGACCGTCCGGCCCTCAGGTGATCGAGGGGCTGCACGGCGTGCCGTTCGCGCGCCCGCTTTCCCGGATGAGGGAAACCGTGGAGATCGTCCGGCAGGCGGTCGCCGGGGAGAAACTCTCGTACGAGGGACGGGAGTTCACCATTCCGCTGCCGGGCGGGGAGGCGCGGCCCATGCGGATGTCCGTGCGGGCCGAGCACGAGCTGCCCATCTATCTCGCCACGCTCTCGCCGAAGATGCTCCACCTGACGGGCGAGATCGCCGACGGCTGGCTGGGCACCAGTTTCGTGCCCGAGGGCGCCAAGGAGGCGTACTTCGACCACCTGGACGCGGGCCTCGCGGCGGCGGGCCGCGGTCGCGCCGACCTCGACATCTGCCAGGGCGCGGAAGTCGCCTTCGCGGAGGACGAGGACGCGCTGCGTGCCATGGTCGCGGGCCGGAAGAAGGAACTCGCCTTCAGCCTGGGCGGCATGGGCTCCGCCACCACCAACTTCTACAACGCCGCCTACAGCAGGCAGGGCTGGGCGGAGATCGCCGCCGAGATCCATGAGCGCTGGCAGGCCGGGGACCGGGACGGCGCCGCCGGGCTCGTGAGCGACGAGATGGTCCTCGGGACCACCCTGATCGGCACCGAGGACATGGTCCGCGAACGGCTCCGCGTCTGGCGCGCGGCGGGCGTCGACACCGTCCGCCTCTACCCCGCGGGCGAAACCCTGGACGAGCGGCTCACGACGCTGGGACGCGCGCTGGCCCTCGTGGCGGAGGAGAACGCGGTGATTGCCGAGTAGTTCCTCGGACCTTTGTCTCTGTCTCTGTCTCTGCCTCGGTCTCGGTGCAGGGCCGGGCCGGTGCCGCGCGGCACCGGCCCGGCCGTCGTGCGCAGCGCGGCCCGGTGACGGCCGTCGAGACCGTCACCCGATCGGCGGAGCCCCCGTGGCGGCGGGGGAGCGGCGGGCGGACGCTCGAACTCCCCGATGCTTCCGGCACGGGGACGGCCGGCGGCCGACAGCGCAGCGAGGTGGTCGAGCATGAGCCAGGATTCTTCGAGACCTCAGGGCCCCCCGCCCGGTGGAGGCACGGGATCCCAGCCCAGCGGCGGCGACATGCCGCTGTGGGGAGACCAGTGGTCCGGAGCCGCTCCCGCCGCGGGAGGCATGGGGCCGCCGCCCTCGGGCAGCAGTGGCTGGGCGGCGGGTGGAGTCACCTTCGCGGGCGTCCTCCTGCTGGTGAACGGCGGCCTCAACATCCTCCAGGGCATCTCCGCGATCGCCAAGGACGATGTCTACACGCGCGTGAACAACTACGTCTACCGCATCAATCTCACCGGCTGGGGCTGGATCCTGCTGATCCTCGGCGCGATCGCCGTCGTCACCGGCTGGGGGATCCTCAAGGACGCCGGGTGGGCCCGGATCACCGGCATCGTGCTGGCCTCGCTGAGCATGCTCTTCCAGTTCATGTTCCTGCCGTACGCGCCGATCTGGTCGGTCATCCTGCTGGCCATCGACGTCTTCATCATCTGGGCGCTGGCCACGTACCGGCCCGACCGTCCGCGCTGACGCGCCCTTCTTCCGGCCCACCGCCGGGGCGAGCGCCGCCGAGAAGGGGGCCGTCCCAGTGCCGTCGAACCCACGAACCGGACCGAGCGGAACGAGACACGCCATGGACGACGTGATCGACCGGACGCGAGCGGGCGTGCCCGCCCGCGGCGCCGCGGGCACCGTCGACGATCCGGAGACGACGTGAGCACCGGAGACGTGAGCGGCGGCGCGAGCGGTGCCGGCGAGGGCGGCGCGCACGGGCGGGAGCTCGCCGAACTGCGGGCCCGGGTCGCCGAACTGGAGCGGCGCGAGCCGAGACGCGAGCACCACCGCGTCCGGTCGACCTTCGCTGTCGTGCTGGTCCTCCTCGCCGCCCTCCTCACCCCGCTGAGTGCCGTGGCGGCCTGGTCGAGCGATCTGATCGGCAACACCGACCGGTACGTGTCCACCATGAAGCCGCTCGCCTCCGACCCGGACGTCCAGGACGCCGTCGCCAAGCGGGTGACCGACGCGGTGATGCAGCACGTCGACGTCCAGTCGCTGCTCGAATCCGTCGCCCCCGCCGACCGGCCCGTACTGACCAAGGCGATCGGCCCGCTGAGCGGTCCGATCACCAGCGGCCTCACCGACTTCGTGCACACCGTGGCGCTGAGGTTCGTCAGCAGCGACGCGTTCGCCACCCTGTGGACCGAGCTGAACCGGAGAGCGCACGCCGCCGTGGACAAGGCGCTGACCGGAAGCGGCGGCGGAGCGGTGAAGCTCACCGACGACGCCGTGGTCATCGACCTCGCCCCCGTCATCGACCAGGTCAAGCAGTCGCTCGTCGACCAGGGGCTCGCCCTCGCCGCGAAGATCCCCCAGGTGCACACGAACTTCACCGTGCTGACCTCCGACTCCATCGGCAAGGCCAAGAAGATCTACCGACTGCTCCAGCTCGTCGGGTTCTGGCTGCCGGTCCTGACCCTGCTGCTGGCGGCCGGCGGTGTGCTGCTCGCCGTACGCAGACGTCGTGCCCTCGTCACGGCGGCGCTCCTGGTGGCGGGTGGGGCGGCGGTCCTCGGCATCGCGCTGTGGATCTTCCGGGCGATCTATCTCGACGGTCTCCCGGCGGCGGTCTCCCAGCCCGCGGCCGGGTCGGTCTTCGACACCCTGGTGCGCTACCTGCGGACGTCGGTACGCCTGATCATCACCCTCGGCATCATCGTGGCCCTGGCGGCCTGGCTGACCGGCGGCGGCCGGGCGGCCAAGCGGGTCCACGCCGCCTGGACCGGCGGTATCGGTGCCGTGCGGACGGCGACCGGGGCCGAACTCGGCGCGGTCGGCGCGTGGGTGCACCGGGTCAAGACGTGGCTCAACTGGACCGTGGTCGCGGTCGCCGCCGTCGTCCTGCTGGTCTGGAACTACCCCACGGCCGTCGTCACCGTCTGGATCGCGGTGCTGGCCCTGCTGGCCCTGGCGGTGGTCGAGTTCCTCGACGACGACGGCACCCCGCACCTGATCGACGTCGGCAGCGGCCCGACGGCGGGGCCCGCGGCCAAGGCCCCGGCCTGACCCATCGGTGTTCGTCGGCGTCCGCCCATGTCCATGGCCGGTCCGGACGTCCGCCGGTGTCTGCGGCCGGTCCGGCGATTGCCGACTGGCGTCCATGGCCGGTGCGGAGTGCACCGGCGTCCGGGTCCGGTCCGGTCCGGTCCGGCGCCCGTGTCCGGGTCCGGTCCGGCGTCCGGCGTTCGGGTCTGGTCCGGCGTCCGGCGTCCGGCGTTCGTCGGCGGGCGCCGGGTGGGCCGCGGCCGAAAAGCACCTGACAGATCGTCGGGGCCGGGTTACGCTCCCCGCGATGATGACTTCCTCCGCAATCAGATGGGGGGACCCGTCCGCGCAAGGTGAGTGCTGATGCTCACTTCGACCGCGTACGAGGATTCCCTCCTCTCCTTCTGGCCGCGCGTGCGGGACTTCGCCGTGCCGCCCACCATGATCGAGACCGCGACCGCCCGCCGCCGCCACGGGGACTGGGCGGGGGCCTGCGCCGCCGCCGGCGTCGACATCGACTTCGATCTGCGTTCGCTGGCACGTACGCACGGCAGCGAACTGGCGTCCCGAATCCGCCGCGATCTACGCCATCTGGCTCCCGACCTGCTGCGCTGGCACATGCCGAGAGTCGCCCCCGACGGGCTGCTGCGCCCCGGCCTGACCATCACGCTGGCCCGGTACGACCGTGCCGCGCGCGATGGCGTGCGTCCCGTACGGCCTGTGCACCTCGTGGTCCGTACTCCGCCGGCCTGGGCGGACGGCGGCCAGCGGATCAGCCTCGCGCTCTGGGACGGAGCTCCCGGCGGTTCCCGCGACCGCTTCTCCTTCGACACCGGTGCCCGCCGCCATCCGCACCCCCGCCCCAGCCGCCGGTACCGCCTGGATCTGCACCGCCACCTGTGGGACACCCGCAGGACCGATGAGCTGCGGGTCCGTTCCGGCGCCGACCTGCCGACGGACGACATCCGTCGGGGAAGCGCGGATCCACCGGGGCCGGTGCCCGGGGACCCCGGCTGCGCCGTCGGCCGGTGGGCGGACGAGGCGGCGATCCTGCTGCGCGACGAGGGGCGCGCGGCCGGCACGGTCACCGTGTGGCTCGGGGCCCGCCGGCGGCTGCTCCTGGAGCTGTCCGCGGGCCCGGCACGTGTCGGTCCGCCTCCACTGCGGATCACCGCCGTGCCCGCCGACGGGGGCGGCGTCGACTTCGCGGTGCCGGCCCTGCCCGACGCCGCGACCTGGGTGCTGCCCGACCTGGCACTGATCCGCGCCGGGGTCATCGGGCCCGAGCGGCTGCATCCGCTGGTCGCCTCGGCGCTCGTACCGGACCACACGCCCGCCGGGTCCCGTGGGAACGCGGACCCGACGGGAGCGCCACGCCTGGTGGACTGCCGGGGAGCCCGGCACCGGATCGGCCTGGTCGACGGCTTCCTCGTGCCGCTCGACCACGATCCCGCCGAGATCCGCCGGGAAGAGCTGCTGGTCGCCCTGACCGGCACACCCCTTCCCTGCCTCCGGGCCATCGACGACACGCACCGGCAGCCGCAGGGCCTCTCCGGCGTCCGTGAACGGCTGCGCCACGGCGACACCGCCGGGGCGCTCGCCGTGGTCGAGGGGCTGTTGGGCCCCGAGGCGGTGCTGCGTGGCGGCGCCCTGCGCGACGAACTCCGGGCCGCCGCGCGGCGGCGTCTCACCTACGGGCTGTTCAGGGCCGGACTGACCGGTCCCGGACCCGAACGCCTCGTCCCGGGGTCCGCCCGGCCCCGCTGGCACCGCTCCCACCCGCGTGAAACAGCCGGTCGCTGACCGTTCCCGGTCGCCGACCGTTCCCGGCCGCCGACCGATCGTCGGCCGCTGACCATTCGTCGGCCACTCGCCGTCCGTCCAAAGCCAGTTGACCGCCCCGGGGTCAAACCCCGTGCACAGGCGGCCCGTTATCGAACCCAAGGTGATCAGACATGCCCACGAACAGCACGCTCGCCGAAGCCTCCGCCGTCGCCGACCCGGCCCACACCGCCCGCCTAGACGTGGCCGACGCCCCCGTCGACGTGGCCGACGGCACCGAACCCGCCGTGCTCGACGCCCGCGTCGATCCGCCCGGCGTCACCCAACTCGACGTGGCCGACGCCCTGTCGGCCCTGCTCCGTGACACCGGTACCGAGCCACGTCCCGACAGCCAGCTGGAGGCACTGACCCTCGCCGTCGCCGCCGACCTGCCCGTACTCCTGTGGGGTGAACCGGGGATCGGCAAGACCGCGGCCCTGACCCAGCTCGCCGAGACCCTGGACCTGCCCCTGACCACGGTGATCGCCAGTGTCCACGAGCCCTCCGACTTCTCTGGACTGCCCGTCCTCGGTGACGACCCCGCCGAGCAGGGCGTGCCCATGGCCCCGCCGGACTGGGCGGTGCGCCTCGTACGCGCCGGCCGCGGCCTGCTGTTCCTGGACGAACTGTCCACCGCGCCCCCGGCAGTTCAGGCCGCCCTGCTCCGTCTCGTCCTGGAACGGCGCATCGGATCCCTTCAACTGCCGCCCGGGGTAAGAATCGTGGCCGCGGCGAACCCGCGCTCCTCGGCGGCCGACGGCTGGGAACTGAGCCCGCCGCTCGCCAACCGGTTCGTCCATCTCCAATGGGCCCATGACCACGACGTCGTCGTACGCGGGCTCGGTGGCACCTGGCCCCGTGCGACCCTGCCACGCCTCGACCCGCACCGGCTCCCGGACGCCGTGGACTTCGCCCGCCGCGCGGTGTGCGGACTCCTCGCCGCCCGCCCCGCGCTCGTCCACCGGCTGCCCAGCAGCGAGACCCGCCGGGGCGGCGCCTGGCCCTCGCCCCGGAGCTGGGAGACGACCGTGCGGCTCGTCGCCTTCGCGCACGCGGCCGGTTCCTCACGGGAAGTGCTCTCCCTGCTGGTCAGAGGCGCCGTGGGCGACGGCCCGGGGCTGGAACTCCTGGCGAGCGTGGACCGTATGGACCTGCCCGACCCCGAGACCCTGCTCGCCGACCCGGCGGGCGCCGTCCTGCCCGAGCGGGGGGATCTGCGCCAGGCCGTCCTCGACGGCGTGGTGGCCGCGGTCCGCAAGCGGCCCGACAGGGCGCGCTGGGACGCCGCCTGGGCGCTGCTCGTGCGGGCGCTGGACACCGGAGCCCCGGACCTGCTGGTGGTTCCCGCGACCACCCTCGCGACGCTGCGCCAGGAGGACTGGGACGTCCCGGAGTCCATCGAGCGGCTGGCCGGAGCGGTGGCCATCTCGCGGCGCGCGGACGACGCGGCGGCCCGCGTCGCGGTCGCCGCCGGGGCGCGACGATGACGGCGACCGCGCCAGGGGTTCTGGACCGGGAGAAGCTCTACGCCGCCCGGCTGCACGCGGCGCGGGCGCGGCCCTACCTCGCGACGGCGCTGTTCGCCCTGCACACCGTCGAGTCGCGGTGGGTGCCGACGATGGCCGTCGACCGGCACTGGCGGTGTTACGTCTCGCCCGGGTTCGTGGACCGCACCTCCGTGGAGGATCTGGCCGGTGTCTGGGTGCACGAGGTGTCGCACCTGCTGCGCGACCATCACGGCCGCAGCGAGCGGTTCGCCCGCGAAAACGGACTCACCGGCCCCGCGGAGCGGCTGCGGATGAACATCGCCGCCGACTGCGAGATCAACGACGACGCGTTCGGTACAGGGCTCGTGCGGCCCGAGGGCGCCGTCATGCCGCAGCTCCTGGACCTGCCGCCGGGCGAGCTCATGGAGGACTATCTGCGCCAGTTCCGGCTCGGGCCGCGCACGGAGGCCATGGCCTGGCTGGACTGCGGCAGTGGCGCCGACGGACGCGAGCGGGAGTGGGACCTCGGACCGGACGGCGCGCACGGCCTCAGCGCGCAGGAACGCGACGCCGTCCGTTTCCGGGTCGCGCAGGGCATCAAGGCCCGCCCCGGGAGGAGCCCGGCAGGATGGGAACGGTGGGCCGAGGACGCCTTCCATCCGCCGCAGCCGTGGCGGGAGTTGCTGGGGGCCGCGGTCCGCTCCGCGGCCTCGGGGCCCGGCGCGGGGGAGGACTACACCTACGGCCGGCCGTCGCGGCGCTCGGCCTCCGTACCCGGTGTCGTCCTGCCGAGCCTGCGCCGCCGGCCGCCGAGGGTCTCGGTGGTCATCGACACCTCCGGGTCGGTCAGCGACGCGGAACTGGGCAGCGCCCTTCTGGAGGTCTCCGCGATCGCCCGTGCCGTGGGCGGCCGCCGCGACCTGGTCACCGTGGTCTCGTGCGACGCTGCGGCCGGGGTCGCGCAACCCCTGTGCCGGGCCGAGGGCATTCCGCTGCTGGGCGGCGGCGGTACGGATCTGCGCTCGGGATTCACCGTGGCACTCAGGGCACGGCCATGCCCCGACGTCGTGGTGGTCCTGACCGACGGACAGACTCCCTGGCCGGAATCGCGGCCCCCGTGCCGGACGGTCGTGGGCCTTTTTCCGCGCGGGGACGGCTCCTGGGACGAGGACGATCCCGACTACGTACCGGACGAGCCGCCGGCCTGGGCCCGCGTGGTCGAGATCGGCTAGGACCTGTCCGGTCGAGCAGGGTGGAGGATGCCGACGGCAGCTGGTGGGCCCGGCACTGACGGCGACCGGTGGGCGCCGGTGCCGAGGCCGCCTGGTGGCCGCCCCGTGTCCTCGCCCCGACCGGCCGGACAGGGCCCAGGGAGAATGCTTCTGACGCTTCCTCAGACACCCGGACACCCGGACACCCGGACACCCGGACACCCGGACACTCAGACGCTGTACCCCCCGTCCACCCCCAGCGCCTGTCCGGTGATGAAGCCCGCGCGGTCCGAGGCCAGGAACGCGACGGCCTCGGCGACGTCCCGGGCGGTGCCGAAGCGGCGCAGCGGGGTGTTGCGGCGTGCGATCTCCAGTGCCGTGTCGTCGAGTTCGCCGGAACCGATGAGACGGGCCGCGTTGCCGTCGGTCAGCATGCCGGGTCCGACGCAGTTCACCCGGACGCCGTAGCGCCCTTCCTCGGCGGCCAGGGCGCGGGCGACCGCCTCGACCGCTCCTTTCGGCCCCGAGGAGAGTCCGTCGCGCACCGGGAACCGGCGCGTGGCCACCGTGGTGACGGCGACGACGCTGCCCCGGCTCTCCCTGAGCAGGGGCAGCGCGGGATGCACCAGGTTGAAGAACGCGCCCGCGTCCGCGTCGAGTTGGGTGCGGAACTCGCTCGGGGTGACCCTGCTCAGATGCACCATCGGCACATGCGGGCCCGCCGCGTGGACGAGGGTGTGCAGTCCGCCGAGCTCCGCGGCCGTCTCGGAGACCGCGGCGGCGACTGCCCGCTCCTCGCCCAAGTCGAGTCGCAGAGCTCGTACTCGGCGGTCCGGCTCCGCGAACTCCCGCGCGATCTCCGTGGCGAGCGCGTCGGCGGCGGTCCGGCTGGAGCGATACGTGAACACCACGTCACTGCCTCGCTCGGCGAGGATCCGCACGACCTCCGCGCCGATGCCTCCGGTGCCGCCCGTGACGAACGCGACGCCTTTCCGGTGCGAGAAGTCAGCGCGCTGTGAGCGATCCGCCCGGTGTGAGCGATCCGCGCGGTGCGAGGGGTCCGACGGTTCCGACATGGGTGTCACCGTCCCAGGGAAGGCGGGGGACGGGTCATTTCAGCACGCCCGCGTCGTCGGCACCAGAAGGCGGACGGGGCGAGGGAGAGAAGGAGAGGGAGAGAATCGGACGGAGTGCTCAGGGGCGGGTCGCCGGCAGGTGGAGGTCCGTGCTCGACAGGGTCATCGGCGCTGCCGAGACGGCTCGCAGACGTACGCGTACGCCGGCTCGCGGAAGCGTGAACGTCCCGTCGGGCGGCCGGAGTTCATAGCGTCCGAAGGCATGGCCGGCCAGGGTGGAGGGACCGGAGGTCACCGACCAGTAGCGGCTCATGCCCTGGCCCGTGGTCAGCGTGAAATGCGGACTCAGCGCCGCAGCACCGAGGTTGGTGACGCCGACCGTGAGTCCGGTCAGGGTATGCGCGGCGCGGCGCGTCTCGGTGACCCGCATGCGCAGCGGCGGTGACCCGGTGGCCGCCAGGCTCACCGCCGCCGCCGAAGGGGCCAGCAGCAGGGCGACCGCGGCCACCCGGGCCCCGCGCCGGTGCGGACCGCGCAGGAAGGCGGGGCGGGGCTGCCACGCGGTCCGGAAGGACTGCCAGGGCGCGGTGATCGCGGCGGCCACCCACAACGGCGTCATCAGCAGGTAGTAGCCGTCCTGCGAACGGGTGGCCGCGTAGAACGCGCACCAGGGCAGCACCGTCGCCGCCGGCCCCAGCCGCCGTACGAACAGCACGAACAGCACCAGCAGACCCGCCGCCAGCAGCAGGCTCGCGTGCGCGTACCAGGCGAGGCGGTCGCTGCCGTCGGTGAGGTACAGCGAGATGCCGACCAGGCCCTGTCCGTGGATGTCCGCGTCCTGGGTGAGGGGCAGAGCGATCCCGGAGAGCCAGGCGCGCGGCTCGCTGACGATGAAATACGAGTTGATCAGCAGCCAGGTGATGGCGGCGGTGCCGGTGATCCGGCCCACCGCGATCGCGGCCGCCCGTGCGCCCAGGTCGCCGCGGCGCAGCGCGTACACCCCGGCCAGCAGGAACGGCGTGAGGAACCAGGGGAGTTGCTGCGCCGCGCAGGCCGCCCCGAGGCAGGCCGCCCGCGCGAGGTCGCCGCGTCCGCCGCCGCCCATCCGGGTCCAGCCCACCACCACCGGGATGAGCAGCGCGCAGGCGAGGATCGCCGGGTAGCCGAGCCGCGCGTACGTCGGCAGCAGACCGAAACCGAGACAGGTCACGGTCGCGGCGGACCGCCACGGCACCGGCAGCATCCGCCACATGACGACCGCGCCCGCGATCACGGCCCCGGTGCCGACCAGCGTGGCGGCGGCCGAACCGTGGCCCACCCACAGCAACGGCGCGGTGAGCATCGGCGCGAGCGGCGGATAGCCGTACGTGAAGTCGTAACCGCCGTTCATCGTCGCGGTGAGGGCGACGCCGTGGCCGAAGAGCCAGGGCCAGGGGCGGCCGTACACCTGGTGGCCGGCGAGGAACTCGTGGGCGGCCCGGGCGGTGAGGACCGACTCGTCGCTGCCCCGGTGGTTCATGACCAGCCCGCACACGACGAGTGTCACCGCGGTCACCAGGACGACGAGGTCGAGCCGCGCCAGCGAGCGGCCCCGGCGCACGACGAGGGCCAGAACGCCCGTCGCCAGGATCGAGGCGTAGCAGAGCGAGACGATCGAGGCCACGAGGAGCCGGTGGCTCGCGGCCTGCGCCCACAGCGGGCGCGTGCCGATGAACAGGCTGATGTCGGCCAGGAGGGTCAGGACGCGGTGCCACTGCGCCGGCGCCTCGTCCGGGTTCCGTCGCGCGACCGCCTCGCCGGGCGAGACCTTCGAGGGGGCCTGCCGGCGGACGGGCGCCGGCGTGATTTCTGCCGAGTACACGACGCCATAAGCTAGTTGTCGCAGGTGAGCGAGGTGCGACGGGGCGTGAAGAGTCCGGTGTGAGCCCAGTAAGAGCCGGCCGGGCGCGTCAGGCGTTGGCCAGGGACACCTCGGTGGACTTGATGAGCGCGACGACCTCGGAGCCGGCCACGAGGCCCAGGTCGGAGACCGCGTCCCCGGTGATCGCCGAGGTCAGCTCGCCGCCCGCGACCTGGACCTTGACGCGGGCCATGGCGCCGCCGGAGGCGACGTCGGTGACCGTGCCCGGCAGTTGGTTGCGGATGCTCAGCCCGTCCACCGGGCCGGTCGCGAGGGAGACCTCGGTGGACTTGATCAGGGCCCGCACGGCGGAGCCCGGCGCCAGGCCGAGTTCCCGTACGGCCTCCAGGGTGACGGCCGCGGTGATCTCCTGTCCGGCGTCGAGCCGGACCTTCACCGTCGCCATCACCTCACCGGGGGTGACGGATGTGACGGTGCCGGGGAGTTGATTGCGGATGCTCAGGCTCATGGGGAGGCCTCACTTGCTGAGATGCGTGATGGATACGGGCTTATATGCGTAGTTTGCCGCACGCGTCGGCTCCCGGTCCGGGGCGCGGATCGTGTCGCTGTTGGGCCGAACGGGTGACCATGCGTAAGAATTGCCCGGTGCAGACAACGAGTGCGAGCCAGGGCGGGGTGGATCGATGAGCGGCCACGACGTCACCGATGAACAGTGGGAAGGGCTCGCCCAGGTCGTTCCGTTGCGCGGCCGCGACGCCTGGCCGTCCGCGGTGCGGCACCGGTCGATCCCCGAGGCCGAGACCGAGACGCGGCGCCGCTTCGTGGTCCTGCGGGTGAACGTCTTCGCGGACGCCCGCGATGTCGCCGAGACGCTCATGTCCGGCGTCCCGGTGCTCCTCGACCTGACCAGCGCGGAGACCGAGGTCGCCAAGCGGGTCCTGGACTTCAGTACGGGCGTGGTCTTCGGCCTGGCCAGCGGCATGCACCGGGTCGACCGGAACGTGTTCCTGCTGACGCCCCCGGGAACCGAGGTGCGGGGTCTGATGGAGGGGGTCGGCGTTCCGGGTCTCTGACGGCCCACGGCCTCGCGGGCGTCGTCCGGTCACGGGTCCGACGGGCATGCCGGGCGGTCGGTCGAGGGGGCCCGGCTGCGCGAGCGGGGGTTTCGTCCCCCGATCGTAGGAAGGTCCCCCGGGCGTAACGGTTCGCCTCCGCGCGGCGGCCTACCGTCCGCATATGACTCTGTCCTCGCCGGAAGCCCCCACGGCGGTGGAGCCGCGCCCGGTCCGTCCCGGCGTCACCGAGCTGCGGCTCGCCGCCTTCGCCGCCCACCGCCGCGTCCGGTTCCCGCTCGGACCGCTCACCCTTGTCGCCGGCCCCAGCGGCAGCGGCAAGACGGCCGCCCTCAGGGCCTACGAGGCGCTGGCGCGGCTCGGCGCCGGTGCCGGGCTCCCCGAGGTGTTCCCGGACCCGGTCGCCTGTGTGCCCGAGCGGTCCCGGCCCGATGCCCAGCACCGCCGGGGCTTCCGTATCGGCTGCACGGTCGACGGACCCGAAGGCCCGGTCCGGCTCGACGTCGCCGTTCAGGCCGAGCCCCAACTGCGCATCGTGGGCGAGCGGTTGTCGGCGGGCGGGCGGACCCTGCTGGAGACGGCGCTGCGCGACCCGGGCCGCCCGTTCGTCCAGGCGGCCTGGCACACCGGTGGATCCGTGTCGGTGACCCGGGTCCCGCTCCCCGACGACCGTCTCGGCACCGCGCTGCTGCCTCTGCGGGTCGCGGGCCGTACCGCCGGGGAGCGCCACGTCCTGGCCGCGGCCGAGCAGGTGGTGCTCGCACTGCGGTCCGTCTACGTCTGTGATCCGGACCCGGACTCCATGCGGGCCCCCGTTCCGCTCGGCTCGGGGCGGCTGCTGCGCGGCTGCGGCAACCTCGCCGAGGTGCTGTGGCGCACAAGGTCGGAGTGCGTTCACCGCTACGCCCACCTGGTCGCGGCGGTACGCGCCGGATGCGCCGGACCGGTCACGGACGTCCTGGCCGAGGTGCTCGGCGACGGCACCGTGCGGGCGCTCCTCGACCGTGGCGACGGCGTCCGTACGCCGTTGGGGCTGCTCGGGGACGGCGAGTTGAGGTATCTCGCGCTCGCCCTCGTGCTGCTCACCGGGCCCGGAGTCCTGGAGGTCGACCCGGCGGGCGAGGTGCCGGCCGCCTTCCAGTCGCTGACGGTTCTGGCCGACGGCCTCGGCCGTGGACTGGACGCCCGGCAGGCCGGGGAACTGGTGCGGCTGGCGGCGCGGATGTGCGAACGGGGACACATCCGGCTGCTGGGCACGGTGAGCGACAGGACTCACGCGCTCGGAACGGCCGGGGTCACGGTGGTGGATCTGACGGCGTGAGGGAAGCGGGCGCGGTGGTGGGTTTGACGGCGTGCGGGAAGGGGGCGGTGATGGACCTGACGTCGTGAGGGAGGCGAGGCGCGGTGGTGGATCCGGCGGCGTGAGGGAAGCGGGTCACGGTGGTGGGTCTGCCGTCTTGAGGGAAGGGGGGACGGTGCTGGACCTGACGCTCCTCGGCGGCCCGGGGCGGAGTGGTAGACCTGACGCCGTGAGTGAACTGGACGTAGCGACGCTGCAGCGCAGACTGGCCGAGTTCGCGGCCGCGCGGAACTGGCAGCCGTACCACACCCCCAAGAACCTGGTCGCCGCCCTGAGCGTGGAGGCGTCCGAACTCCTCGAGATCTTCCAGTGGTTGACACCTGAGGAGTCGGCCGGCGTGATGCAGGACGCGGACACCGCGCACCGCGTCACCGACGAGGTCGCGGACGTCCTCGCGTATCTGCTCCAGGTCTGCGAGGTGCTGGGCATCGACCCGCTCGCGGCCCTCGACGCGAAGATCGACCGGAACGAGCGCCGGTTCCCGGTGCCGGAGAATCCCTGACCGGCCGGCCGTCACCTGCCGCGCGAAACGGAATCCGGCACTCTCTGTAGTCTTCGTATCCTTCCGATGCGATTCCGTGTCCACAGATTTCGGTCTTCCTCTGGCTTTTCGTCTCAAGGGACTTCACTCTGGGTAGTGAACAAGGGAGTTCGAGTTGACGTGCGAGAGCGCGTCGGACAGACGGGGGCAGCGCATGGAAGCGGTGCGGCTCATCGCGGCGAACAGACGTGCCCTGGCGGAGAGCGGCGAGACTCCGGAGGTCATGGCGGAGGCATGGCAGGCGCATTCCCTGGCACAGGCGATCGGCAGCCGCCTTGCCGTGTCCGGCCCCCCTGAACTCCGGGGCGAGGCCCTGGGGTTGACCGAGCTGGCGGGCCGTGGCTGCGGAGTGCTCGGCGACCACGCCCTCGGGGTCGGTGCCTTACGGGCCGCCCAGCTCACGGAGCTGGGCGACGCACGCGAGGCCCTGCTCTGTCTCGGCGCGCTCCTCGCCGAGGTCGGCATATCCCTGGTCGGCATCGCCTGCGCGGCGGACGGCGAGGGAACGTACTGGCAGTGCATGGAGGCGATCGACGCGGCGGACGAGTCCCGGGACCGCGTCCTGGAAATGCTGAGACGCCTCGCGGTCCGGGACGAGAAACGTGTGGTGGAGCGGGATTCGGCCGCGGGGTAGGCGATCGGGAAGTCTGTGCCGCCGCCCTTCGGCGCGCGGTCCGGCGCCATCCTGTTCCTCTGCCGGACCGGCCCCGGTCATGGCGGGTCACCCGACCGGAACCGCTCGCGGTACCCGGCCGGTCAGCCGAGCTGCGGTGCCACCGCGGAGGCGATCAGGTCCAGGTGGTCCAGGTCGGTGAGGTCCAGCATCTGGAGGTACATCCGCTGCGAACCGACCGCCTGATACCGGGCGATCCGTTCGACGACCTCCGCCGGGGAGCCCGCGAGCCCGTTGGCCTTCAGCTCGTCGACATCGCGGCCGATGGCGTCCGCCCGTCGCCTCACCTCGCTGTCGGTGCGGCCGACGCACACCACCAGGGCGTTGGAGTAGACGAGTTCGTCGGTCTTGCGCCCGGCCTGCCGCAGCGCCGCACGCACCCGCCCGAACTGCGCCTCCGAGTCGGACACCGAGGCAAAGGGGATATTGAACTCGTCGGCGAAGCGTGCCGCGAGCGCGGGGGTCCGCCTGGCGCCGTGGCCGCCGATCAGGACGGGCACCTTCGACTGCGCGGGCTTGGGCAGCGCGGGCGAGTCCTTGAGCTGGTAATACGTCCCGTCGAAGGTGAACCGCTCGCCGACCGGCGTGCCCCACAGCCCGGTGACGACGGCCAGTTGCTCCTCCAGTCGGCCGAACTTCTCCTTCGGGAACGGAATGCCGTACGCCGTGTGCTCGGCCTCGTACCAGCCGGCGCCCAGGCCGAGTTCGACACGGCCGCCCGACATCTGGTCGACCTGGGCGACCTGGATGGCGAGGACCCCGGGGAGGCGAAAGGTTCCGGCGGTCATCAACGTACCCAGGCGGATACGGCTCGTCTCGCGGGCGATGCCGGCCAGGGTGATCCACGCGTCGGTGGGACCGGGGAGCCCGTCGGCGGATCCCATGTGCACATAGTGATCAGAGCGGAAGAAGGCTCCGTAATGGAGGTCTTCGGCGGCCTTGGCGACGCGGAGCAGCGTCTCGTAGGTCGCGCCTTGCTGCGGTTCTGTGAAGACTCGAAGATCCATGCATTCATGATGCACCGGTCGCAACTGGCGTCCCGTGCCGAACCGCTGGCGCATCTTCCCTGTCGCCGGGCGTCTTCGCCCGCCGGGTCCGCCGGGGGCGGGGCGGCCCGGAGGCGAAGTCCGCGCCGGTCCAACCGCTGCTCCCCGGAGGCGAAGTCCGCGCCGGGCTACCGCTGCTCCCCGGAGAGCTGGGGGTACAGGGCGCTCAGCTCGCCGGAGAGGCCGGCCTTGACCTGGCGGGTGAGCGCGTCCGCGAGGACCTCGTGGGCGTTCCACTCGATCCCGTCGAGCGCCTGTCCGGCGACACTGCCCGGGGTGACCTTGGGTACGTCGAGGCTCGCGGTCAGATCCGTGTCGACGTAGCCGACGTGCAGTCCGGTGACCTTGATGCCACGCGGCTGGAGCTCCAGTCGCAGGGCGTTGCTCTGGGACCACAGGGCGGCCTTGGCGGCGCTGTAGCCGTCGGCGCCGGGCACCGTGACCCACGACAGCACCGAGTGGACGGTGAGGATGTGCCCGTCGCCGTTGCGCTCCAGGACCGGAACGAAGGCCCGGGTGGCAAGGAGCGGCCCGAAGAAGTTGATGTCGAACTCGCGCCGTATGTCCTCGACAGGGGAGTTCAGGAAGGACGTGGGGGCCGTCGAGCCCGCGTTGTTGATCAGGAGGGTGACGTCCTGGGCCCGCGCGGCGGCGGCCGCGACCGAGGCGGGGTCGGTGACCTCCAGGGCGAGCGGCACCGCGTCGGGGTGCGTGATCGTCCGCGGGTCGCGGGCCGTCGCGTAGACCTTCCTGGCGCCGCGCTCGTAGAGAGCGTCCACGAAGGCCTTGCCTATGCCGCGGCTGCCGCCCGTCACGAGTGCCACGGAGCCGTCGATGCTGGTCATGAGCTTCTCCTCTGGAGGGCCGCTTCCGGAAGCGGGGGAAACGGAGCGGCCGAAGGGTGGCGGCGGTTTCGTCCACCGCGCCGCACCTATCGTAAACCGATCGGTTTTCCTCGTTGCCCGCACTGTAAACCGATCGGTTTCCGCGAGGCAAGCCGAGAACGTAAGCTGGGCTCATGACACAGGCGACCTCGACCGCGACCGCCGGTTCACCGACCCGCGACCGACTTCTCGACGCCGCGGCCGAGCTCTTCTACCGCGAGGGCGTCGGCGTCGGTGTCGAGGCGCTGTGCCGGGTGGCCGGGGTGTCCAAGCGCTCGATGTACCAGCTCTTCGACAGCAAGGACGGCGTGCTGGCGGCGAGCCTGGAGCGCAGCGCGCCCGCGTACCTGGCCTTCCTGCTGCCCCCCGACGACGACCGGCCGCCGCGTGATCGCGTCCTGCACGTCTTCGAACGCCTGGAGGAGATGGCCGCGCGCCCGGACTACCGCGGCTGCCCCTTCGTGGCCGTGACCGCCGAGCTGAAGGCGCCGGATCACCCCGCGAGCGTGGTGGCCCGCCGCAGCAAGGACGCGCTGACCGCGTTCTTCCGGCAGGAGGCGGAGCGCGGCGGAGCCGGGGACCCCGAGCTCCTCGCGCGCCAACTGACCGTCGCCTTCGACGGATCGGGCGTCCGGGCCGTCATGCAGGGCCAGGGCCTCGGCGGACTCGCCCTCGCGACCGCCGCCGCCCTGCTCGCCGCCGCGGGCGTGAACGGCGGGGACGACCCCGAGCGCCGCGGGCCGGAAACCTCCGGCTGATCCCGGCCGGGCCGTCCGCGCGCGGCGAAAAACCCCGGGTCCACCTGGGGTGTCCGCTGTACGTTGTGGGGGCGCGCCGAGGGCAGGCGTCGCCCCTGCGGTCGGCCGCGGCGCGGCGTGGCCACGGGCCACGGGGGCCGTGGCGGAGCCGGGAGCGGCGACGGCCGAGGCGTGCTCGCCCACGCCGTGGTTCCTCGGCGTCCGGCCGGTGCGCACCGCGCACCGGCCGGACGGCCCGCCGGGTCCACGGCTCAGAAGACGTTTCGAGGCAGACACACCGTGTTCCTGACGATCAGTACCACCGGTACCCCAGAGCGGCCCGCGACCGACCTCGGCTTTCTGCTGCACAAGCATCCGGACAACGCGCAGAAGTTCTCGACCTCGTACGGGACGGCGCATGTGCTGTACCCCGAGGCGACCGCCGAGCGGTGCACGGCCGCCCTGCTCCTGGAGGTCGACCCGGTGGCGCTGGTCCGGCGGGGCAAGGGGAAGGGGCGCGGCGGCGCCCCCGACGCGGCACTCGCGCAGTACGTCAACGACCGCCCGTACGCCGCCTCCTCACTGCTCGCGGTGGCGCTCAGCGCCGTGTTCTCCAGCGCGATGAAGGGCCAGTGCAACGCCCGGCCCGAACTGCCCGCCGAGACCAGGCCCCTGCTCATCGAGGTGCCCGCGCTGCCCGCGCGCGGTGGTGCCGACCTGGTGCGAGGGCTCTTCGAGCCGCTGGGCTGGACGGTGACGGCCGAGCCGGTGCCGCTCGACGAGAGCTTCCCGGAGTGGGGCGACTCCCGCTACGTACGCCTGGAACTGACGTCGGAGGAGCTGACGCTCGCCGAGGCCCTGCGGCACCTGTACGTGCTGCTCCCGGTCCTCGACGACGCCAAGCACTACTGGGTGTCGTCCGACGAGGTCGACAAGCTGCTGCGGGCCGGCGAGGGCTGGCTGCCGGACCACCCGGAGCACAAGCTGATCACCAGCCGTTATCTCTCCCGGCGCTGGTCGCTGACCCGGGAGGCCATGGAGCGGCTCGAACTCGCCCGGCTCGCCGAGACCGACGACCTCGCGGTCGAGGAGATCGACAACGCCGTCGACGAGGAGACCGACACCGAGGAGAAGCCGGTACCTCTCGCCGTGCTGCGCCGGGACGCGATCCTCGCCGCGCTGCACGCCTGTGGCGCGAGCCGCGTCCTCGATCTCGGCTGCGGACAGGGCCAGTTGGTGCACGCCCTGCTCAAGGACGTCCGGTTCACCGAGATCGTCGGGGTCGACGTGTCCATACGCGCGCTCACCATCGCCTCGCGCCGCCTCAAGCTGGACCGCATGGGCGAGCGCCAGGCCGCGCGCGTCCAGCTCCTCCAGGGCTCGCTCGCCTACACCGACCGCCGCCTGAAGGGGTACGACGCCGCCGTGCTCAGCGAGGTCATCGAGCACCTCGACCTGCCCCGGCTTCCCGCCCTGGAGTACGCGGTGTTCGGCTCCGCCCGCCCGCGGACCGTCCTCGTGACGACCCCGAACGTCGAGTACAACGTCCGCTGGGAGACCCTGCCCGCCGGCCACTCCCGGCACGGCGACCACCGATTCGAGTGGACCCGCGAGGAGTTCCGCTCCTGGGCCCGCGCGGTGGCCGGACGGCACGGCTACGACGTGGAGTTCACCCCTGTCGGCCTCGACGACCCCGAGGTCGGCCCGCCCACCCAGATGGCCGTCTTCACCCTGGCCACGAGTACGACCGGCACGACCGGCACCCCGAACGCGAAGGAGGAGAAGGCCGCATGAGCGAGCACACCGACCAGGGGCGTGTCCTGCCCGTCACCGACCTCTCCCTCGTGGTGCTGATCGGCGCCTCGGGCTCCGGCAAGTCCACTTTCGCCCGACGGCACTTCAAGCCGACGGAGGTCATCTCCAGCGACTTCTGCCGGGGTCTGGTCGCCGACGACGAGAACGACCAGAGCGCCAGCGGCGACGCCTTCGACGTCCTGCACTACATCGCCGGCAAGCGGCTCGCGGCCGGCCGCCGGACCGTCGTCGACGCCACCAGCGTCCAGCAGGACAGCCGCCGCCAGCTCATCGAACTCGCCAAGAAGTACGACGTGCTGCCCATCGCCATCGTGCTCGACGTGCCCGAGGACGTCTGCGCCGAGCGCAACGCGGGACGCACCGACCGCGCCGGGATGCCGCGCCGCGTGATCCAGCGCCACATCCGCGAACTGCGGCGCTCGCTGCGCTCCTTGGAGCGCGAGGGATTCCGCAAGGTGCACGTCCTGCGCGGGGTGGCGGACATCGAGAACGCGTCGGTGGTGACCGAGAAGCGCTTCAACGACCTGACCCACCTCACCGGCCCCTTCGACATCGTGGGCGACATCCACGGCTGCGCCTCGGAGCTGGAGAGCCTGCTCGGCAAGCTCGGCTACGTCGACGGCGTGCACCCCGAGGGCCGTACGGCCGTCTTCGTGGGCGACCTCGTCGACCGCGGTCCGGACTCGCCCGGTGTGCTGCGCCGCGTGATGTCCATGGTCGGTTCGGGCAACGCCCTGTGCGTGCCCGGCAACCACGAGAACAAGCTCGGCCGCCATCTCAAGGGCCGCCAGGTCCAGCACACGCACGGACTCGCCGAGACCATCGAGCAGCTGGACGCGGAGAGCGAGGAATTCCGGGCCACGGTACGGGAGTTCGTCGACGGACTGGTCAGTCACTACGTCCTCGACGGCGGACGCCTCGTCGTCTGCCACGCGGGCCTGCCGGAGAAGTACCACGGCCGCACCTCGGGCCGGGTGCGCTCGCACGCGCTGTACGGCGACACGACCGGGGAGACCGACGAGTTCGGGCTGCCCGTGCGCTATCCGTGGGCGGAGGACTACCGGGGCCGCGCCGCGGTGGTGTACGGGCACACCCCGGTCCCCACGGCCACCTGGCTCAACAACACCATCTGCCTGGACACCGGTGCCGTGTTCGGCGGCAAGCTCAGCGCCCTGCGCTGGCCGGAGCGCGAGCTCGTCGACGTACCCGCCGAGCGGGTCTGGTACGAGCCGGCCAAGCCGCTGGCCACCGAGGCGCCGGGCGGTCACGAGGGCCGTCCGCTGGACCTCGCGGACGTGCACGGCCGCAGGGCCGTCGAGACCCGGCACGCCGGACGGGTGGCCGTCCGGGAGGAGAACGCGGCGGCCGCACTGGAGGTCATGAGCCGTTTCGCGGTGGACCCCCGGCTGCTCCCGTACCTCCCGCCGACCATGGCGCCGACCGCGACCTCGCACCTGGAGGGCTATCTGGAGCACCCCGCCGAGGCGTTCGCCCAGTACCGGGAGGACGGGGTCGAGCGGGTCGTGTGCGAGGAGAAGCACATGGGGTCGCGGGCGGTGGCCCTGGTCTGCCGGGACGCGGACGCGGCCCGCGAGCGGTTCGGCGTCGACGGCCCCACCGGGTCGCTGTACACCCGTACCGGACGGCCCTTCTTCGACGACGCCGCCGTCACCGAGGAGATCCTCGGCCGGGTGCGCGCCGCCGCGACCGAGGCCGGGCTGTGGGAGGAGCTGGGCACCGACTGGGTGCTGCTGGATGCCGAGTTGATGCCGTGGTCGCTGAAGGCGTCCGGGCTGCTGCGCAGTCAGTACGCCGCTGTCGGCGCCGCGTCCGGGGCGGTGTTCCCGGGAGTGCTGACCGCGCTCGAAGGGGCGGCGGCTCGGGGCGTCGACGTCACGGACCTGCTGGCGCGCCAGCGCGGACGGGCCGCGGACGCACAGGCGTTCACGGACGCGTACCGCCGCTACTGCTGGACCACGGACGGCCTCGAAGGCGTCCGCCTCGCACCGTTCCAGATCCTGGCCGTCCAGGGCCGGAGCCTCGCCGGGCTGCCGCACGACGAGCAACTCGCCCTGATCGACAGGCTCGTGGAGAACGACGGGAGCGGGCTGCTGCACACCACCCGGCGGCTCTTCGTCGACACCGGTGACCCGGAGTCGGTGCGGGCCGGTGTCGACTGGTGGCTGGAGATGACCGGCCGCGGCGGCGAGGGCATGGTCGTGAAGCCGGTCGGAGCCGTGGCGCGCACCGGTCAGGGACGCCTGGTACAGCCCGGCATCAAGTGCCGGGGCCGCGAGTACCTGCGGATCATCTACGGCCCGGAGTACACCCGCCCGGAGAACCTGGCCCGGCTGCGCGGCCGCTTCCTCAACCACAAGCGGTCCCTGGCCATCCGCGAGTACGCGCTGGGCCTCGAAGCGCTGGACCGCCTGGCCGAGGGCGAGCCCCTGTGGCGCGTCCACGAGGCGGTCTTCGGGGTCCTCTCCCTGGAATCCGAACCGGTGGACCCCCGCCTGTAGCGGGTCCACCCTCTTGACCCGGGCCGCCCGTAAGGGGCGCGGGGAACGGCGCGCCCGGCCCCCACCGGGGCCGCAGCCGAATCGTGTACCCACCGGGACCGGTAATCGCCGGCCCGGTGGGAGCCCCGTAAGGGGCGCGGGGAACTGCGCGGCCCGCCCCCACCGGGCCAGCAGCCGAACCCGCCCCACCGGGGCCGCAGTCGAATCGTGTACCCACCGGGACCGGTAATCGCCGGCCCGGTGGGAGCCCCGTAAGGGGCGCGGGGAACTGCGCGGCCCGCCCCCACCGGGCCAGCAGCCGAACCCGCCCCACCGGGGCACACACAACACACCCCGCCCGGGGGAGGGGAGCCCGGTCCGGGGCGGCGGGGCCCGGCGGGGCTCGGCGCAGCCGGTCGGCGAGGGAGCGGAGCGACCCTCAGCCGACCAGGCGGAGCCGAACCCCGGCCACCCCCACCTGCACGGTCTGGCCCCAGACCAGCTCCACCGCATCCCCCTCCATCCCGTCCCCGAACACGATGAGCCGGTCCGACTCCACCGTGAGGGACAGCCGCCCGGCCCCGGTGAGCTCGCCGCCCACGAGCGAGGTGCCCGTGGCCGGCGACGGCCAGGCCTCGCGGACGAACCAGAGCAGGCGCTCGTCCGTCGGCCCCGGCAGAGGAAGCCGCTCGCCCCGCTCCTGCCACACCGACCGGAGCCAGCCGGTGGCCCCGGTCCCGGTCCCCACCAGTACCCCGGAGGACGCCTGGGGCTCGACGGCACCCCCGTACTCGTCGAGCCCCAGCCGATAGCGGGCCGTCTGATGGCCCGCGGCTCCCAGATAGATCTCGTTGAGCGCGACCAGCCGCTGCGTGTCGTCCGCGACCGCCTCGACCATGGTCAGCTCGTCGGCGCTGCCCCCCTGTGCCGAGGCGAGCAGCGCGCCCGCGTCCCCCGGCCGGTGCCGCACCAGCACGCCCGGATTGCGCCCGGGGTCGGCGTCGATGCCCACCACCGGCTGCCCCTCCAGGTACTTGGCGACGTTCGCGACCAGCCCGTCCTGGCCGACCACGACCACCACGTCCTCCGGCGCGAACAGGAACCGGTCCAGGTCGGAACGCTCCACGCGTGCCTGACGCCAGGTCAGCGGAACGGCCGCCACGACCGCGGACAGTGCCTCGCGGGCCCGCCGGTGCCGTTCGGCGACCTCCGCGATGTCCCGGCCGCGCGAGGACAGGAAGAACGCCGCCTGCCCGTGCGTGCCGTGACGGGCCGTCAGCTCCTCGTACTCGGTGGTCCGGTGGACGAGGACGACCCGGGGCGCGAGACTCACGCCTGGTCCCCGGCGGCCCCGTTGCCCAGCTTGGCGAGCAGCCCGGTGAGGACGTCGGGCGAGACGGTGAGGTTCTCGATGCGGGGCAGGTTCTCCGCGAGCCGGGTCCCGGTCAGGGCGTGCAGCGTGGCGACATCCGCGTCGCCGTGGACCCGCAGCCAGGCCGCCTGGGCCTCGGCCCGCGCCGCGCCGACCTCGCGCGCCGCCTGCGCCTCCGCCCCCGCGAGCCGCACCTTGCGCGTGGCCTCCGCCTCGGCGAGCCGCAGCGACCGGGTGGCCTCCGCCTCGGCCAGCCGGACCGTGCGGGCCGCCTCCGCTCCGGCGCGCACCGCGTCCGCCGCCGCGTGTTCCTCCGCCTCACGGCGGGCGTTCGTGCCCTGCTGGTCGACCAACTGCTCCTCGCGTCGCGCGAGTTCGATCCGGCTGGCGAGTTCGTTCTCGGCGATGGCCCGCTCCCGCTCGACCGCGACGGCCCGGCGCTCGTACGTGGCCTTGTCCGCGTCCTGCTGGATCTGCTCGCGGGCGGGGGTGCGCAGCGCCCGTTCCACCTCGGGCTCCGGGCGCAGCGCGACGACCCGCACCGCGACCACCTCGATGCCGGTGGCAGGCAGCCGGGGCTCGGCGGCGAGGCCGTCCGCGATCCGCTCCCGCACCGCCGCGACGCCGTCGACCAGGGCGGACGCCAGCGACGTACGGGCGAGCACGTCGAGTGCGTGCTGCTGGGCCGTCTCGGTCAGCAGCGAGCCCAGCTGCTCCAGCGGGGTGCCGCGCCATGCGCCGGAGTCGGGGTCTATGGAGAAGTCGATACGAGAGGCGGCGACCGCGGGGTCACTGATCCGGTAGGTGACGGTCGCCTGCACCGCGACATCCTGGAAGTCGGACGTACGGGCATGGAAGGTCATCGCCAACTCGCGGTCGTCGACGGGGACTTCGGAGAGCGCCGCGGTCAGTGAGCGGTACCAGAAGCTGAGTCCGGGACCGTCGTGGACCAGCTGTCCCGACCGGTGGTGCCGGACATGGGCGGTGGGTGCCCCGCGCAGATGGCGCCAGCCCAGGCGTCGCGTGATGTCGGCCATGTGTACCCCCTCGACGCCGGGCTGTCCCGGCGGCTCCACGTCGTTCATTGTCGTCACCGAGACGATAACGAACGGGCAGGCTTATCGTCAAGGGGACGAAATGAATGCGGTGCGGCTCGGGCGATCCACGGGTGAACACGCGTCCGGATGGTCAGGATGGAGGCATGGGATTCCATGTCGACTCCGAGGCCGGGCGGCTGCGCCGCGTCATCCTGCACCGGCCCGATCTCGAGCTCAAAAGGCTCACCCCCAGCAACAAGGACGCGCTCCTCTTCGACGACGTGCTGTGGGTGCGCCGGGCGCGCGCGGAACACGACGGGTTCGCCGACGTGCTGCGCGACCGTGGGGTCACCGTCCACCTCTTCGGCGACCTGCTCACCGAGACCGTGGCCATCGGGGAGGCCAGGTCGCTCGTCCTGGACCGGGTCTTCGACGAGAAGGAGTACGGTCCGCTCGCCACCGACCATCTCCGGGCCGCCTTCGAGGCCATGCCCGCCCCGGAACTGGCGTCCGTGCTCGTCGGCGGCATGACCAAGCGCGAGTTCCTGGACGCGCACGCGGAACCCACCTCCGTGCGCTTCCATGTCATGGACCTCGACGACTTCCTCCTGCGGCCGCTGCCCAACCACCTCTTCACCCGTGACACCTCCGCCTGGATCTACGACGGGGTCTCCATCAACGCCATGCGCTGGCCGGCCCGGCAGCGCGAGACCGTGCACTTCGAGGCGATCTACCGGCATCACCCGCTCTTCCGCGGCGAGGACTTCAACCTCTGGTCGGAGGGGCAGGCGGACTACCCGTCCACCATCGAGGGCGGCGACGTCCTCGTCATCGGCAGCGGCGCGGTGCTCATCGGCATGAGCGAGCGGACGACGCCCCAGGCCGTCGAGATGCTCGCCCACAAGCTGTTCGCGGCCGGCTCGGCCCGCACCATCGTGGCGCTCGACATGCCCAAGCGGCGCGCGCTCATGCACCTCGACACGGTGATGACGATGGTCGACGGCGACATCTTCACGCAGTACGCCGGGCTCGGCATGCTCCGCTCGTACACCATCGAGCCGGGCGTGGGAGACAGGGAACTGAAGGTCACCGACCACCCCCCGGAGCACATGCACCGTGCCATCGCGGCGGCGCTCGGCCTCAACGAGATCCGGGTCCTGACCGCCACGCAGGACGTGCACGCGGCCGAACGGGAGCAGTGGGACGACGGCTGCAACGTCCTCGCCGTCGAGCCGGGCGTCGTGATCGCCTACGAGCGCAACTCCACCACCAACACCCATCTGCGCAAGCAGGGCATCGAGGTGATCGAGATCCCGGGCAGTGAGCTGGGCAGGGGGAGGGGCGGCCCCCGCTGCATGAGCTGTCCCGTCGTGCGGGACCCCGTGTAGGAGCCCGCGCGGGGCCGTTGGGCGGGGTCGTCGCGCGGAGTCGGCACGGAGTCGAACGATCGACCGTATATAAATGCTGAGGGTCGTATAGAATTTCAGGCGTCCGGTCCCGTCCTCGTCCCCGTCATCCCTGGAGCGCCCCCATGGCGACAGTCCCGACCGCCCTCGCCGGCCGTCACTTCCTCAAGGAGCTGGACTTCACGGAGGAGGAGTTCCTCGGCCTGGTCGAGCTGGCCGCCGGGCTCAAGGCGGCCAAGAGGGCCGGGGTGGAGACCCGGTATCTCCGGGGCAGGAACATCGCGCTGATCTTCGAGAAGACCTCGACGCGTACCCGCTGCGCCTTCGAGGTCGCGGCCGCGGACCAGGGTGCCTCGACGACGTATCTGGACCCGAACGGCTCGCAGATCGGTCACAAGGAGTCCGTGAAGGACACCGCCCGTGTGCTCGGCCGCATGTTCGACGCGATCGAGTACCGCGGCGACAGCCAGTCCGCGTTGGAGGAGCTGGCCGCCCACGCCGGAGTGCCGGTCTACAACGGCCTCACCGACGCATGGCACCCCACCCAGATGCTGGCCGACGTCCTCACCATGACCGAGCACTGCGCCAAGCCGGTCGATGAGATCACCTTCGCCTACATGGGTGACGCCCGTTTCAACATGGGCAACTCGTACGTGATCACCGGCGCGCTGCTCGGCATGGATGTGCGGATAGTGGCTCCCCAGGCCTACTGGCCGGCCGACGAGATCGTCGAGAAGGCCCGCGAACTCGCCGCGAAGAGCGGCGGCAGCGTCACCCTCACCGAGCAGGTGGGCGAAGGCGTGCGGGGTGCCGACTTCGTGGCCACCGACGTCTGGGTCTCCATGGGGGAGCCCAAGGAGGTGTGGGCCGAGCGCATCGGCGCCCTGGTCCCGTACGCCGTGACCATGGACGTACTGCGCGCCACCGGGAACCCGGACGTCAGGTTCCTGCACTGCCTGCCGGCCTTCCACGACCTCGGCACCCGGGTCGGCCGCGAGCTGTACGAGGTGTACGGACTCGACTCGCTGGAGGTCACCGACGAGGTCTTCGAGTCGGCGCATTCCGTCGTCTTCGACCAGGCCGAGAACCGGCTGCACACCATCAAGGCGATCATGGTCGCCACGCTGGCCTGATCATCCCGTGGGCGCCCAGGCCCGTAGACGTAGATCCCTGGGCCCGTAGCCCGCAGGCCCGTACATCCGTACGTGTCTGCGGGTGACGCGCGTGTCCCGTGTGGGCCGCTACAGCGCCGGCTGCCGCTGGGCGGGAATCACGGGCAGCCTGAACCAGACCGCCTTGCCCGAGTCGGTGGGGCGGTGCCCGCAGGCCGAGCTGAGGGCGCGGAGCAGCAGCAGGCCGCGCCCGTGCTCCTGCCAGGGGTCCGGCTCGCCGGGCGGGTGCGGCAGCGTCAGATCGAGGGGCGGCTCCGGGTCCGGGTCGTGCACTTCGACCCGGCAGCCGGTCGGCATCAGTTCCACGACCAGCTCTATCGGTCCGTCGCCCGCGGTGTGCTCGACCGCGTTGGCGACCAGCTCCGCGGTGAGCAGCTCGGCGGTGTCGCTGTCGGCCGCGTGTTCCCGTTCCGCGAGTGCCGTGCGGACCAGGGCGCGGGCGACCGGCACGGCCGCGACGGTGTGCGGCAGCGCGATGCGCCAGGAGGCGGGTACTGGGGTGTCGTGCAAGGCGGGTCCGTTCGTGGAGCAGGCTGTCCTGCTTACAACCTAAGGAATGGTACGGCGCCATCGGGTGAACGCGCTCGGCGGACTGTTCAGGGACATCGGCCGATGCGTTCCGGAGGGGACAAGGCCTCCTTTCGGGACGTTCGGTCCGATACGGACTGTGTACCCGGACAAACGGCCCTCCTCCCGCCTCCGGCCCCGTCGTTACACGGCTATCGACAATCCGTGACGCGGTGACGGACCACGGTCCCCTCGCGCCCCCGTTCACGACCTGCGACCGTTTCGTCACGGACCGCGCCCCGTCCTTCGCGTCTCGTGGTCCATCCGCTCTATCGCGCACTCATGACGACAGTCACGAATGAGTGATAACTTGGTGGGACAGCCGTATCGCGTCGCCCCCGCCCTAGGAGGCCGCCCGCCATGAGTCCCTTCACCGGCTCCGCCGGCCGCACCGCCGACTGGCAGCATCTGAGGTACGAGCTCACCGACGGCGTCGCCACGGTCACCCTGGCCCGCCCCGAGAAACTCAACGCGCTCACCTTCGGTGCCTACGCAGACCTGCGCGACCTGCTCGCCGAGCTGTCCCGCGAGCGGTCCGTGCGCGCACTGGTGCTCGCCGGCGAGGGCCGCGGATTCTGCTCCGGCGGCGACGTCGACGAGATCATCGGCGCGACCCTCTCCATGGACACCGCCCAGCTCCTCGACTTCAACCGGATGACCGGGCAGGTCGTCAGGGCCGTACGGGAATGCCCGTTCCCGGTGATCGCCGCGGTGCACGGCGTGGCGGCGGGCGCCGGAGCCGTGCTGGCGCTGGCCGCGGATTTCCGGGTGGCCGACCCGAGCGCCCGCTTCGCCTTCCTCTTCACCCGGGTCGGTCTGTCCGGCGGCGACATGGGCGCGGCCTATCTGCTGCCCCGTGTGGTCGGGCTCGGACACGCGACCCGGCTGCTGATGCTCGGCGAACCGGTGCGCGCGCCCGAGGCCGAACGCATCGGGCTGATCAGCGAACTCACCGACGAGGGGCACGCCGACGAGGGTGCCCAGGCACTGGCCCGCCGTCTCGCCGACGGTCCGGCCCTGGCGTACGCCCAGACGAAGGCGCTGCTCACCGCCGAGCTGGACATGCCGCTCGCGGCCGCCGTCGAACTGGACGCCGCGACCCAGGCCCTGCTGATGAACGGCGAGGACTACACCGAGTTCCACGCCGCCTTCACCGAGAAGCGGGCCCCGAAGTGGCAGGGGAGGTGAGCCCGGGATGCGCGTGAAGGCCGGCGTGAGGCGGGTCGCGGTGATCGGCGGTGGCCCTGGCGGACTCTACGCCGCGGCCCTCCTCAAACGCCTGGACCCGGCCCGCGAGATCACCGTCTGGGAACGCAACGCGCCCGACGACACCTTCGGCTTCGGCGTCGTCCTGTCCGACGAGACCCTCGGCGGCATCGAGCACGCCGACCCGGTCGTGTACGCGGCGCTCCAGGCCGAGTTCGTCCGCTGGGACGACATCGACATCGTGCACCGCGGAGTGCGGCACACCTCCGGCGGTCACGGCTTCGCGGCGCTCGGACGGCGCCGGCTCCTGGAGATCCTGCACGAACGCTGCCGCTCGCTCGGCGTCGACCTGCGCTTCTCGGCCGAAGCCCCGCCCGTGGACGAACTCATGGCGGCCTACGACCTCGTCGTCGCCGCCGACGGTGTGCACAGCCTCACGCGCGCGGCCCACGCGGAGTGGTTCCGCCCGTCCGTCGAGGAACACCGCTGCCGCTACGTCTGGCTCGCCGCCGACTTCGCCTTCGACGCCTTCCGCTTCGAGATCGCCGAGACCGAACACGGCGTGATGCAGCTCCACGGCTACCCGTACTCGGCCGGCGCCTCCACCGTCATCGTCGAGATGCGCGAAGAGGTGTGGCGTGCCTCGGGGTTCGCGGACCTCGACGAGCAGGAGTCCATCGAGCGGTGCGGCAAGATCTTCGCGGACGCGCTCGGCGGACGCCCGCTGCGTGCCAACAAATCGACGTGGACGACCTTCCGCACGATCGTCAACGACCGCTGGTCGCACGGCAATCTGGTCCTGCTCGGCGACGCGGCGCACACCGCGCACTTCTCCATCGGCTCCGGTACGAAGCTCGCCGTCGAGGACGCGCTCGCGCTGACCGCCTGTCTGGAGGAACAGCCCTCGCCGGCAGAGGCGTTGGCGGCCTACGAGGAGGAGCGGCGACCGGTCGTCGCCTCCACCCAACGGGCCGCCCGCGCCAGCCTCGACTGGTTCGAGAACCTCGGCCGCTATCTCGGCCAGCCCACCCGGCAGTTCGCGTTCAACCTCCTCACCCGCAGCCGCCGCGTCACGCACGACAACCTGCGGCTGCGTGATCCGCGCTTCGTGGCCGCGGTCGAGCGTGAGTTCCGCTGTCCGCCCGGCACCCCGCCGATGTTCACCCCGTTCCGGCTGCGCGGTCTGACCCTGCGCAACCGGGTCGTCGTCTCACCGATGGACATGTACTCGGCCGTGGACGGCGTCCCCGGCGACTTCCATCTCGTCCACCTCGGCGCGCGGGCCCTGGGCGGCGCGGGACTGGTCATGACGGAGATGGTGTGCGTCAGCGCGGAGGGCCGCATCACGCCCGGCTGCGCGGGCATCTACACCGCCCGGCAGGCCGACTCATGGCGGCGGATCGTGGATTTCACGCACCGTCAGGCACCGGGCACGGCGATCGGCCTCCAGCTCGGCCACGCGGGCCGCAAGGGCTCCACGCGGCTGATGTGGGAGGGCATCGACGAACCCCTGCCGGACGGCAACTGGCCCCTCGTGGCCGCCTCCCCGCTCCCGTACAGGCCGGACAGCCAGACCCCGCGCCAGCTGTCGCGCGCCCAGCTCACCGATCTGCGCGAGCAGTTCACCGAGGCCGCCTGCCGCGCGGCGCGCTGCGGCTTCGACCTCCTCGAACTGCACTGCGCCCACGGCTACCTGCTCTCCGGCTTTCTCTCCCCGCTGACCAACCTACGGACCGACGCGTACGGCGGATCGCTGGAGAAGCGGCTGCGCTTCCCGCTCGAAGTGTTCGACGCGGTGCGGGCGGTGTGGCCCGCGGAACGGCCGATGACCGTACGCATCTCCGCCACGGACTGGGCCGAGGGCGGCACCACCGGGGACGACGCGGTGGCGATCGCGCGGGCCTTCGCCGCGCACGGCGCCGACGCGGTGGACGTGTCGACCGGCCAGGTGGTGACGGACGAGCGCCCCGAGTACGGCCGCTCCTACCAGACGCCGTACGCGGACCGGATCCGTCACGAGACGGGGATCCCGGTCATCGCCGTCGGCGCGATCTCGTCCTGGGACGACGTCAACTCCCTGATCCTGGCCGGGCGTACCGACCTGTGCGCGCTCGCCAGGCCACACCTGTACGACCCGAACTGGACGCTGCACGCGGCGGCCGAGCAAGGCTACGAAGGGCCGGGCGCCGACTGGCCGACGCCCTACCGTGCGGGCAGCCGCCGCCCCCAGACCGGCCGTACCGACGCCCCCAAACCCCGGCTCACCCTGGGTACGTGAGAGTGTCGGGGTGCCCCGGCCACGGAGGCACCCCGGCGAACTCCGCGCCCGCGTCCCGCAGTCGCTCGTGGAGTGCCCGGAAGACGGTGGCCGAGCGGGCGCCGGGCCAGTCCTCGGGGAGCAGGGCCGCGGGCAACCCCGGGTCGGTGTAGGGGAGATGGCGCCAGGAGTCGAGCGCGAGCAGGTAGTCGCGGTACGCCTCCTCGGGCGGGGTGTCCGTCCGCTCCTCCCAGGTGTGCAGCACCCGCGCGTGCCGGCCGAGGAACGCCTCGTGCTCCTTGGCGATCGCGGTCAGGTCCCACCAGCGCGCCACTGCGTCGGCCGTCGCGGCGAACCCCAGATGCTCGCCCCGGAACAGCTCCACGTACCCGTCGAGCCGCAGCCGTTCCAGGGTGTGCCGGGTCTCCTCGTACAGCCGCGCCGGGGCGATCCAGACACCGGGGGCGGCCGTGCCGAAGCCGAGACCGGCCAGCCGCGAGCGCAGGACGTGCCGTTTCTGCCGCTCCGACTCGGGCACGGAGAACACGGCGAGCACCCAGCCGCCGTCCTCGGGAGGTGTCGTCGCGTACACCCTGCGGTCACCGTCGTCGAGCAACTGCCGTGCGTCCGGCGACAACGCGTACCCGGCCGCGCCCGCCGCGGTGCGCGCCGGCTCCAGCAGCCCGCGGCGCTTGAGCCGGGAGACCGACGAGCGCACCGAGGGCGCGTCCACGCCGACCGCGGCGAGGAGCCGGATCAACTCGGCCACCGGCACCGGGCCGGGCGTGAAACGGCCGTAGGCGCCGTAGAAAGTGACGATGAGGGACCGGGGGGCGTGGTGCTCTGACACGTTGATCACTCTAGTGCGCGAAGATCACTTGGGATCGCCGTCCGCGGACAAGTCGTCCCCGGCAGCGGACGCCGACGCCCCGGGCACGGAGGCCGGCTCCCCGGGCAGGGAGTCCGAGGGGATGCCGGTGGCGCCGTCGGAACGGCCTTCCTCCCGCAGCCTGAACCGCTGGAGCTTGCCCGTGGCGGTCCGTGGCAGGGCGTCCAGGAAGACGATCTCGCGGGGGCATTTGTACGGAGCCAGCTCGGACTTGAGGAAGGTGCGCAGCGTTTCGGCGTCCCGGAGGGCGCCCTCCTTGAGTACGGCGTAGGCCACCACGATCTGCCCGCGCGCCTCGTCGGACTGACCGACGACGGCCGTCTCCAGGACGTCCGGGTGCCGCAGCAGCGCGTCCTCGACCTCGGGGCCCGCGATGTTGTACCCCGCCGAGATGATCATGTCGTCGGCGCGGGCCACATAGCGGAAGTAGCCGTCGGGGTCGCGGACATAGGTGTCACCGGTGATGTTCCAGCCGCCGCGTACGTACTCCCGCTGCCGGGGGTCCGCGAGATACCGGCAGCCGACCGGGCCGCGTACGGCGAGCAGACCGGGCTCGCCGTCCGGCACGGGCGTCCCACCGGCGTTTACCACGCGCGCGTGCCAGCCCGGCACGGGTACGCCCGTCGTGCCGGGGCGGATGTCGCCGTCGGCGGCGGAGATGAAGATGTGCAGCAGCTCGGTGGCGCCGATGCCGTTGATGATGCCGAGCCCGGTGCGCTCCTGCCAGCCCCGCCAGGTCGCGGCGGGAAGGTTCTCGCCGGCGGACACACAGCGCCGCAGCGACCCGATGTCGTGCCCGTCCGCTTCCGCCTCCGACGGTTCCGCCAGCTCCGCCAGCATCGCCCGGTAGGCGGTCGGCGCGGTGAACAGCACGGAGACCCGGTGCTCGGCGATCGCGGGCAACAGCTGTCGGGGGCCCGCCTGTTCGAGCAGCAGGGAGCAGGCGCCGGCGCGCAGCGGGAAGACCACGAGACCGCCGAGCCCGAACGTGAAGCCCAGGGGAGGACTGCCCGCGAAGACATCGTCCTCGCGCGGCCGCAGCACATGCTTCGAGAACGTGTCCGCGATCGCCAGCACATCACGGTGGAAGTGCATACAGCCCTTGGGCCGGCCGGTGGTGCCCGAGGTGAACGCGATCAGCGCCACGTCGTCGGCGGCCGTGTCCACCGCGTCGAAGGGCTCGCCCGGGGCGCCGGTGATCCGCAGCAGCAGATCGCCGGGCGCGTCACCGCCGTACGTGGTGACCCGCAGTCCGGGAACCTCCGCCTTGACCAGGTCGTCGACCGAGCGGACGTCGCACAGGGCATGGGTCACCCGGGCGATCGAGCACATCGTGCTCAGTTCGTGCGGCCGCTGCTGCGCGAGCACCGTGACGGCGACCGCGCCCGCCTTCAGCACCGCCAGCCAGCACGCCGCCAGCCACGGTGTGGTCGGGCCGCGCAGCAGCACCCGGTTGCCCGGCACCACACCCAGCTCGCCGGTCAGCACATGGGCGATCCGGTCGACACGGGCGCGGAGCTGTCCGTAGGTCCACGGTGCGCCGGACGGCGTACGGAACACCGGGCGTCCGGGATCGGTGTCCGCGAGGAGCTCGACGGCGCAGTTGAGCCGGTCGGGATAGCGCAGCTCGGGCAGGTCGAAGCGGAGTTCCGGCCACTGCCCGGGGGGCGGGAGGTGGTCGCGCGCGAAGGTGTCGACGTGGGCCGAACGTGCCGGCCCCGGAGTGTCTGCGGGATCCAGGGGATCCACAAGGTCCATGGCGTCTCGCCCCCTTGCCTTGACGGGCTGCCTCGGTGGGCGTCGTGGTGGGCTCGCACAAGGAGCGTATCGTGTTGGTGACGACAGTCAACGGTTCGCGATAACGTGGGTGGCGTCCGATGGGGAGAGGGGACGGGCAATGACCGCATTCTCGCTCGATCCGGGGCAGACCGCCTGGTGTGCCGAGCTGCGCGCGCTGGCCGCGGAGCAACTGCGCCCCCTGGCCGACAAGGGGGAACCGGGCCACGTCAACCGGCCGCTCGTCGCCGAACTGGGCCGGCTCGGCCTGCTCTCCCGCCTGTTCACCTCAGGCGCCCTCGACCTCTGCCTCATGCGCGAGTCCCTGGCCCAGCTCTGCACCGAGGCCGAGACCGCACTGGCCCTCCAAGGACTCGGCGCCCATCCCGTCCACGCGTACGGCACCGCGGCCCAGCGCGGACACTGGCTGCCCCGGGTCACCGACGGCTCCGCCGTGGCGGCCTTCGCCCTGAGCGAGCCCGGCGCGGGTTCGGACGCGGCCGCGCTGGCACTCCGGGCGGACGAGGACGGCACCGGCGGCTGGCGGCTCACCGGCGAGAAATGCTGGATCTCCAACGCCCCCGAGGCCGACCTCTACACCGTCTTCGCGCGGACCGCGCCCGACGCCGGAGCCCGCGGTGTCACCGCCTTCCTCGTCCCCGCCGACCGCCCCGGCCTCAGCGGCACCCCGCTCGACATGCTCTCGCCGCACCCCATCGGCGCCCTCGCCTTCGACGCCGTACCCGTCACGGCCGACGACGTCCTCGGCGAGCCCGGCCACGGGTTCCGCGTCGCCATGAACACCCTCAACCTCTTCCGGCCGAGCGTGGGCGCCTTCGCCGTCGGCATGGCGCAGGCCGCGCTGGACGCGGCCCTCGCGCACACGGCGCGGCGCGAGGCGTTCGGCGGCCCGCTGAAGGACCTCCAGACCGTGGCCCACCAGGTCGCCGAGATGGCGCTGCGCACCGAGGCCGCCCGCCTGATGGTGTACGCGGCCGCGGCGGCGTACGACGAGGGGGCCACGGACGTGCCCCGGCGGGCGGCGATGGCGAAACTGCTCGCGACCGAGACGGCCCAGTACGTCGTCGACGCGGCCGTCCAGCTGCACGGCGCCCGTGCCCTGCGCCGAGGGCATCTCCTCGAACACCTCTACCGCGAGGTGCGCGCGCCGCGCATCTACGAGGGCGCCAGCGAGGTCCAACGGGCCATCATCGCCAAGGAGCTGTACCGAACGGCCGAGCGTGCCGAAGGAAAGGTGTCCAGGTGAACGGGCGCCCGGAACGAAAGGTGTCCAGGTGACCGCCGAGCGCGTGAATCCGCCCGAGCTCTCCCCGGCGGCCGGGTTCTCCCACGCCGTGGTCGCCACCGGCTCCCGGGTCGTCTTCCTGGCCGGACAGACCGCGCTGGACGTGGACGGCAAGGTGGTGGGGGAGACCCTGCCCCAGCAGTTCGAGAGGGCGCTGGCCAATCTGCTGACCGCGCTGCGCGCGGCGGGCGGCGCTCCCGCGGACCTCGCCCGGGTCACGGTCTACGCGACGGACGTCGCCGACTACCGTGCCCACGCCGCCGAACTGGGCCGTGTCTGGCGCCGGCTGGCGGGCCGCGACTACCCCGCGATGGCCGTCGTCGGCGCGGTGCGCCTGTGGGACGAACAGGCGCTGGTCGAACTCGACGGGTTCGCCGTACTGGCGTAGGACCGCGGGGCGAGGCGGCGAGCGGGGATCAGGCCGCGACGGCCAGTTGGCCGGCGAACACCCGGTGCGGAGCGATCACGCTGCCGTCGGGGAGCAGTTCGCCGCTGTCGTCGAAGACGATCGCGCCGTTGCACAGCAGCTTCCAGCCCTGCTCGGGACGGGCGGAGACGATGTGCGGGCCGGCGGCGTCCGCGGACGGGCACGAAGACCGGTGTGAACACATGGTGCACCTCCACGTGGGATGCGAAGAGTGTCGGCGGCGCTGTCGTCGCCCTCGCATGTACAGACCATGCTCGCGCGGCGAACCGATCGGAACACCCGGACGAGAAGCGTGACAACACGAGGACAACTCTCGGACGTCCCCAGGACGGACGGTGCCAACTCGCCACCAAAGGGGTGATGATCACCGCCCTCGGCGTCTCGGACCGGTACCTGTTGAGCGCCCTGTCCAGGTCCCCGCTCCAGGAGGTATTCCATGATGTTCCGCCAGGCCGTCGGCGCGGCCGCCGGTGCCGCGCTGCTCCTGCTTCTCGCCCCGTCCGCCATCGCCGTGTCCGCCCCCTCCGACGAGGTGACCGTCGATCCGACCGCCACGGTCGAGGCCGACGGCACCATCACCCTCTCCGGCACCTACCGCTGCACGAGCGCCGCCGGGCCCGTGTTCGTGTCCTCTACGGTGTCCCAGGGCGATCCCCGGGTCAGCCGCCCCATCGGCGGCTCCTCGGCGGTCTGCGACGGCGCGGAGCACCGCTGGAGCAACTCGGAGAAGAGAGCGCCCAGATTCCTCGTCCCGGGACCGGCGCGCGTCGAGGCCACGGTGTTCGACCTCAGCGCCACCGGCCTTCCCCTGCCCTCGGTCCACGCGACCCGGGAGCAGGGCATCACCGTCGCGCAGGGCTGAGCAGGCGCGAGGAGGGGCCGCCGACCGTACGAACCGGCGGCCCCTCGGTGGCTCACACGGGATAAGCCGTGTGGATGTCGCCGTCGCGTGGTTCGGGCCCTCCAGGCGACCCTGCCCTTCTCGTCGACCGGTTCGGTGGGGGTACCGACGAGATCGGTGACGATGGCGTAGAAGCGCCGGTCGACCTCGTCCTCGTCGATCTGGAGCAGTGCGCGGTCGATGCCGGGAGCCCAACGCACTTACGCCTCAGTAAAGTTACGTGATGCCCGCTCATAGACTTCGGGTGTGAACGACGACCAGGCAACGCCCGGTGACGACGCTTCCCGTCGCCCCCTCGGGGACCTGTCCGGCATGGCGGAGCTCAAGCTTCGGGCCGGGTCGCGCCCCGAGGAGCTGTACGAGGCGGCGGAGCGGCTGTGCCGTGAGGCGTCCGATGACGGCTCCGCAGCATCCGCCGCATCCGCCGCGGCCGTGCGGACCATCGGACGCGTCGCCGACGTTCTCGCCGAGACGCGGTCCCGGGACTGCGCGAGGTTCGCCGTGGACCTGGTGGGCCGACTGCTGCCGACCGGCCCCGCGGGCCGGCGGGAAGGAGACCAGCTGCGGCGATCGGTGGCCGCGAAGCTGGCCGAGGCCCAGCAACTGCGCGACCTGGCACTCCTGTTCGAGGAGCTGCCGGACGACGCCGAGGACCCTTCGGCGGACGTGCGCGCCTGCCTCCTCGGGGAGCCGGCCCTGATCGGCGCCGGACGTGGCCGACCCGTCCTCGACGCGTACGCGGAGCGACTGCAAGAGCTGGGGCACCCGTTGGCCGTGCTGCCCAGGACGCGGCTCGACGTCGAACACCGTTTCACCGTCCGCGTCCGGGGCCTCGGCTCCGTCAAGACCCCTGACCAGCTCCGGTCGCGATTCCCGGAGATTTCCCCGACCGACGGCGGTGCGGCGGCGGGACACACGGCCGGGCAGACACCCGACGGCACGCGGGCGCGGGCCGCAGCGGAGCCGTTCACCGCCGGCGGATGGGCCCGTGAACCGGAGGTGCGCTTCTTCACGCTGCCGCGCCCGCTGGACCCGGACGACTTCAACATCTCCTTCGTCAAGGAACTGCCGCTGGACTGCATGGTGGGCGAGGGCGCGCACCGGGGCGGAGCCGTGGCCTGCCGGACGACGCCCGACGATGTGCTCAACACACTGTTCGCGGCAGCGTACGACGGTGGGGTGAACGGCAGGCCGCAAGGTGGCGCGTACGCCCGCCTGTACGCCTGGAAAAGTCTGTACGCGCTGCTGGGTCTGCCCGCCGACGTTCCGTTCCCGGAAGCGGTGGGGCAAGCCCTCGACCACCGTTGGCTGCGCTTCATGGCGTTCACGGACTGGTTCCACCACGACACGGCGGACGAGGCTTTCGCGGTACTGGATCCCACCCGTACACGGGTGACGGTGCTGGCCGCGACGGACACCGACACCGACGGCCAGTAGTGCTTCGTTGGGTTCTGGGCTGTCTGCGGCTGCTCCGAGGGCTGGGCAGGGGGCGTCCACAGATGGTGCAGGTACCGGTCCAGCCCGATCGGCGGCCGACTCTCCGACCGAATCCACTCCGCCGCCGACACGCTAATTTGAGGGCATCCCGAAGCAGAGGAGAGCGCCGTGGGCAAGGTGGTCATGTACAGCTCGGTGTCGGTGGACGGCTTCGTCGCGGACGAGAATGACCAGCCCGGACCGCTGTTCGACTGGTTGTCCAGCGGTGACGTCCCGTTGGACGAGAGCGGCGAGGTGAAGGTGTCGCAGACGTCCTACGACTACACCCGGCCGTACTGGGACCAGATCGGGGCGACACTCGTCGGCCGCCACGTCTTCGACATGACGGACGGCTGGGACGGGAAGCCTCCGGGCGGGATCGACCACGTGGTCGTCGTGACGCACCGGCCGGAGCCCGAGGGCTGGGACCCCGAGGCGCCGTTTCACTTCGTCGACGGCGTAGAGGCGGCCGTGGCCAAGGCGCAGGAGCTTGCGGGTGACCGCATGGTCGAGGTCGCCGCCGGCGACGTCGGTGGCCAGGTGCTTGCCGCGGGCCTGGTCGACGAGGTGCGCATGGACGTCGTACCCGTGGTGTTCGGGTCCGGCAAGCGCTACTTCGGGTCGGTCGACGCGCAGCACCTGTTGGAGGATCCCGAGGTGGTGATTCAGGGCAACCGGGTGCTTCACCTGCGCTATCGGGTGCGCCGTTGACCGATCTGAGCGGGTACGCGAAGAAGTCCACTGCGGACGACGACACAAGATCGGGCCTCCGGCTGCGTTTGCGCATCGCTGTCCCCGGTCGGGCAGCCGACGCCGATCCGCGTGGGACCGTGTTGTCAGTGGGGGCTGAGATCGTGCCTCCGTGATCGAACTGGTTGAGCATGTCGATGAGCATGACCACGTGTTGGGTGTCGTCGAGCGAGACGAGGCGGTGCGCGAGAACTGGCCGCATCGCATTGCGACGACGATCTGCCGTGACCGCCAAGGGCGGATCTTGGTGCTGCGAAGGGCCGAGACGCTGTCCCGGTTCCCGGGCCACTACGACGTGATGGTCGGCGGTGCCGTGGGCGTGGGCGAGTCGTATGAGGAAGCCGCGGCCCGGGAACTGTCCGAAGAGCTGGGCGTTCGTATGCCCGTGCGTTTCATGTTCAAGTTCCTTTGCCAGGAGGGGATCAGCCCCGTGTGGTTTGGGGTGCATGAGGCTGTCGTGACAGAGCCCCTGGCCCCGGATCCGGGTGAGATCGCCTGGCAGGGCTGGCTGACTGAGGCCGAATTGTGCGAGGTCGTCGATCAACGGCTCTTCGTTCCGGGAGGACGGGAAGCTCTGCGCCGATATCTGCAGTCCGGGTCCGGCAGCTGACGAGGCGTCTCCCCGGCGGTCTGCCTATGTCAGTGGCGGCTGTGATGCTGGCGGGATGATCCCTTGGAACCTGCTGGACATCGACAAAGGTCTGCGCGCCAGTTGGGCCGCCGACACCTGTTCTCCGGACGACCTCGCTCGCTGCAGCTGGCAGCCCGGCAACCCGGCGTGGGGCCACTGTGACATCACGGCTCTGATCGTGAACGACATCTTCGGTGGCGACCTCATGGTCGGGGAGGTCCACTGCGGCGGGGAACAGCAAGGCTTTCACTGGTGGAATCGGCTGCCCGGCGGTGTGGAGCTCGACCTGACGCGCGAACAGTTCCAGGATGGCCAGACTGTCACCGCAGCCCGTGTCGTCGAGCGCCCGCCGGGGCCTCTGCCTCGGCGCTGGGAGGAGTACCTCCTCCTGCGTGAGCGCGTCATCAAGCACCTCGGTCACCTCCCCGAGCCTGCCGTCTGACCGAGCGGGGATCGTCCTTCAACTGCAGGTTCCGATCACCGTGGTCCGCGGTGAAGGGAGACGACTCACCCGGCTGGTTCCCAGCAGCGGCCTCACGGAGGCGGACGATCTCCTCGTGCTGGGCGGCAAGCCGGGCCAGGGCCTGGGTGCGGAAGTCAGTGAGCTCGTCGATCGTCTGCTTCGGTCGGTCCAGCCGCTCCCTGAGCTTGGCGTTCTCCGTCTTGAGGCGGGTGATCTGGGCTTCGCGGGGGTCGGGAAGGTCGCCGGCCTGCTGCAGGGCCTGAAGGCGTCGCTCGAACTCGACGCGCGGGTAAGAGTAGGGGCGGGTGCCGTAGAACGCGGTGCGGTCGACTGCAGCCTCGACGGCGAGGGTCTTGATGTCGCACTTTCCGCCGGGCGGGATCTCGCCGCGAAGGAGCCGGTCCATGCGGCCCGGATACGGTTCTCGTTCTCGGTCCGCTGGGCTGCGGAGGCGTGCGACGCAGCTCCTCAGATCGACCTGTCCATCGGGGACGGGCGCGAGCCCGAGGCGGTGCCCCGACGGGGCGTTGACCCAGTTGCGGAACCACTTGCAGCGGACGGAGAAGGTGAACCGTCCGAAGCGTACGGCGCTGTCCTGATGGTCGGCGTGCAGATCTTCGGCGAGTTCGGCGGCGCGATGGACAGGCTCGATGACGACGTCTTCCGCGCCACGCCCCTGCCGCCCCGGCCATGACCAGCCCGCGGCCCGCAGCCCGCCGCGGGCCGGAAGTCCCAGAGAAGTCCAGATATGCCACCGACCCCGTCTGACCGGCTAAACAACGGGTCGGACGGGGTGCGGCAGCACCGTCACATCAGATGTCCCGGAAGAGACCAGCGGACGCGATGACCTGCCGCAATGGGCGGTCGAGGGTCGCTGACCTGTGGGAATGGCCTTTCGGCTGTTTCGCGCTCGTACCCGTTGATGCAGCCGGAAGTCCCAGAAAAGTCCCAGGGGGATCCCAGGGCTGATGGCCTCTCCCGGTTTCGTGGAAGCACCGAGTGATGGCCAAGATTCCGCGGTCGCGTACCCGAGATGTGATGTGCACGCAACAGTGCGGTCGGCCCGCCGCTTCGGCGTTCACCCGAGCCGAGCAGCGTACTACCTAGCAGGTCCTGCGCGACCGGATTCCACCGTGGAGACACCCGGCAGAGGCGTTTCGGGCACTGCGGGTAATCGAATGAACCCAACCTGCCACCGTGCCTGCTGGGCTCTCGCTACCGTCGTCTGGCGAACGCATCGACACGAACATCAAGGGGGGCATGGGATGTTGGCGGCAACTCTGGCAAGCCTGGTTTCGGCCGGGGCCTTTGCGGTCATACAGGCGGCGGGCACCGACGCGTGGGGCGGCATCAGCAGCAGGCTGGCGAGGCTCGTCGGTCGTGGCTCCGCCGAGCAGGCGAGCGCGGAGCTGGAGCGGCTGGATGAGAGCGCGCGCGTGTTGGCCGAGACGCCCGAATCGGAACGGGAGCAG
The DNA here is from genome assembly GCF_036226925.1 of Streptomyces sp. NBC_00659. Classification (NCBI taxonomy): domain Bacteria; kingdom Bacillati; phylum Actinomycetota; class Actinomycetes; order Kitasatosporales; family Streptomycetaceae; genus Streptomyces; species Streptomyces sp. NBC_00659. The sequence continues at coordinate 7,081,949 of NZ_CP109031.1, forward strand.
GCCAGAGCGGTAGCTGTGGCCAGTGTGCGGAACCGTGTGACGGAGGCGCTTGAGGGTCTGAGCGACGACGAGCGCGAGCGCGCCGCCGATGAACTCCGCGCGATTGCCGAGGAGGTACAGGCTCGGACCTCCGTCGCAGGGAGCACGTTGATCACCAACAACATCAGCGGTGACAAGAACATCATCCACACCGGCACGGGCACCCAGAACGTCACCGTCCAATGAGCAGCCAGACCACGGACACTGCCCCACCGGGTGGCTCCGTGAGAGTCGACATCCACGGCAGCAGGAACGCGATCCACGCGGGTCCGGGCACCCAGAATGTTCAGTTCGTCTATCAGTGGAAGCCCGCGTACCGCATTGAGGATCTCCCCACCGCGCAGCTGCCGCTCGGTGGCCGTGCGCTGGGGCAGCCCTCCCGGTTGCTGCGCGCCGCGCACCAAGTGGTGCCCTTCACCGGCCGTCACGCGGACCTCGTCCAGCTGGCCAACTGGCGTGACACGGATCGGAAGGGTGCGGTCCGGCTTGTGAGTGGCCCCGGCGGTCAGGGCAAGACCCGACTCGCGACACACTTCGCCGACCTGACCCGTACGGAGGGCTGGACGGTCTGGCAGGCGGTCACCAACGCGTCCGGCTCCACCGGCGAGGTCAACGGCGCCGCCACGATCGGCACCGGTCTGCTGCTCGTGGTCGACTACGCCGAGCGCTGGCCCAAGTCGCACCTGGAAGAACTCCTCACCGAGGTACTCACCCGGCCCGACGACGTGCCCGTGCGAGTCCTGCTGCTCTCCCGTCCGGTCGGCGTCTGGTGGGAGAGCCTGGAGACCTGGATCACTGACAGGCTGGACGACCGGACCGAATCGCCGACCGCCGTCGACGCGCGGGGGCTGCCACCCCTCGCCGAGGTCCCGGACGAGCGGGAGGCGTTGTTCGGGCAGGCCCGTGACTGCTTCGCCCGGCACCTCGGACTGGCCGATGAGGAGGCCGCGCTGGTCGAGGCGCCGGTGAACATCGCGGCCGACGACGACTATGCCCAGATCCTCACCATTCATATGACCGCGCTGGCCTCGGTCGCGGCCCGGCAGCGCGGTGACCGGGCGCCGGCCAACCCCGCGGAGGCGAGCGCGTTCCTGCTCAAGCGCGAACGAGCCCAGTGGGTCGAGCTGCGCAGGAGCCCCGAAGCACTGGTGTCCTCTACCCCCGAGGTGATGGGCCGCGCAGTGTTGGTCGCGACGCTGACGCACCATCAGGTACGTGATCCGCACGGGTGGGACGCCCTGCACCGGGCCAGGCTGGCGGACCGGGACGGCGACGCGAACACCATCCTGGACGACCACCTCAAGTGCTATCCGTCGCTTGTCGGCCAGGTACTGGAACCGCTGTACCCCGACCGCCTCGCCGAGGACTTCCTCGGGCTCACCACGCCGGCGAGCCACGACAGTTCCCACCCCGTACCCGGTGCCGTGGTCGACGACTGGGCCCACCTCGCGGTCCGGCGTCTCATCCTCGGCCGCAGCGGAACGGACACTCCCGCGCCGTGGACACGGCACACCCTGACCGTCCTCACGGAGACCGCGCGCCGATGGCCCCACGTGGCCACCGGCCAGTTGTACCCCCTGCTCAGGGAGCATCCCGAGCTGGCTCTGCACGCGACGAGCGCCACACTGGTGACCCTCTCGGAGCTGGAAACGCTCGACCTCGCGGTACTTGAGTGCATCGAGCCACGGCTTCCCGACCGGGACACCAACCTCGACCTCGGTATCGCCGCCATCGTCGAACGCCTGGCCTGCCATCGACTGGCCACGACCGACGACCCGCTCGTCCACGCCCGCGACTACCACCACCAGGCGCGGCGCTTCTACAACGCCGGCCTGCTGGGCAAGGCCGTCGCGGCCGGCCGGAAGTCCCTGGAAGCCTGGCGTGACCTCGCCGCCGGCGATCCGGTGTACGAACCCGAGTACGCTCGCGCCCTCGACAACCTCGGCAACCACCTCTCGGCGGCGGGGGAGCGAGACCATGCACGTGAGTCCTCCGAGCAGGCAGTCTCCCTCTACCGCCGCCTGGCCGAGGAGAGTGCGCCGGACCATGAGTCCAACCTCGCCACCGCCCTGTCGAACCTCGCGTCCCATCTGTCGGACATGGGCGAGCGCGAGGAGGCCGCCGCCCGTGTCGCGGAGGCACTCGCGATCCGCCGCCGCCTCGCGGAAGACAACCCCGAGGTCCCTGACCCCGGTCTGGCACTCTGCCTCGTCAACCACGGCAACTTCCTGTCCGACCTCGGCCGACGGGACGAAGCCCTCGCCGCCACGGACGAGGCGGTACGCATCCACCGCCGGCTGGCGGAGGCGAATCCCGCCGCCTACGACCCCGATCTGGCCGCTTCGCTCAACAACCTCGGCAACCGCCTGTCCGACGCGGGACGCCTGCATGACGCTCTGGCGAGAGCGGAGGAGGCCGTCACGGTCAAGCGCAGGCTGGTCAAGGCGAACGCGGACATGTACCGGCCCGACCTCGCGCGGTCCCTGTCCAACCTCGGCAACCACCTGTCGGACATCGGCCGGCTTGCAGACGCCCTGGAGGCGGAGCGGGAGGCGACGAGCATCCGTGAGCTGCTGGCGAGGGACAACCCGACCGCCTTCGGCGCCGAACTCGCGGACTCCCAGTCCAACCTCGGGCTCCGGCTGTCCGACATGGGCCAACGACGTGCGGCGGTGGCCGTGACCAAGAGCGCGGTCACCGCCTACCGCGAGCTGCGCACGAACTACCGGGCCACCTTCGAGCCCGACCTCGCGCGGGCACTGGCCAACTACGGATGCCAGCTGTTGGACGTGGGGCGGCCGGAGGAGGCACTGGCGGCCGGAGAGGAGTCGGTTGCCCTCTATCGTCAGCTGGCGGCGGCCAACGAGGCCGCCTACGAGCTCGAACTTGCGAACGCACTCACCAACCTCAGTATCCACCTCTCCGAGCTGAGCCGGCTTGAGGACGCCCTGTCCGCAACCGAGGAGGCGGTGCGTATCCTCCGGCGGCTGGCAGCAGCCGATGAGACCGCCCACGGGTCGGGCCTCGCCCGTGCCCTGAACAACCTCGGCCTCCGCCTCCTGGCCCTCGGGCGCCGCGACGACGCCCTGTCCGCCGCCGAGGAGACCGTCCGGATCCACCGTCGGCTGGCGGACTCAGACCCCGCCGCTCATGAGCAGGACCTCGCCGCCTCACTGACCAACCTCGGCAACAACCTCTCGGCGCTGGGCCGGCACGAGGACGCCCTGGCCGCAGGGCGGCAGGCGGTGGGGATCCGACGTCGGCTGGCAGCGCAAAACCCCGATGCACACACCGTCGCCCTGGCTCTCACACTGAACAACCTCGGTGCCCTGCTGTCAGAGACGGGGCGGTGGGAGGAGGCCCTCACCGCCACCGAGGAGGCCGTGGACATCAGGCGCTGTCTGGCAGAGGAGGACGCTGCCGCTCACGGACCTGACCTCGCCACCTCACTCACCAACCTCGGCAACCGGCTGTCCAGGCTGGGCCGGTGGGAGGAGGCCCTCACCGCCGCCAGGGACGCCGTGGACATTCGGCGCCGTCTGGCTAAGCCCGGTTCCGCCGTCGGCCCGGCCGACCTGGCCCTCATGCTGAACAACCTCGGTGTCATGCTGGCAGAGATGGGACGGTGGGAGGAGGCCCTCACCGCCACCGAGGAGGCCGTGGATATCAGGCGCCTGCTCGCCGCGAAGCACCCCGCAGTCTATGAGCCGGAGTTCGCCACGTCGCTGCTCAACCTCGGTGGCCAGTTGTCCGGGGTGGGGCGCAACGGCGACGCGCTTGCCGTGACGGAAGAGGCGGCCGGCATCTGCCGCCGCTGGGCTGCCGAACTCCCGGATGCCCACGGTCCCCTGCTCGCAAGGGTGCTCACCAACCTTGGCAAGTTCCACGTGGACGCAGACCACCGCGAGGAGGCCGTCGCCGTCTCCCAGGAGGCGGTGACCGTGCAGCGCCGGCTCGCACGAGGCAATCCCACGGCCCACGAGCCCGAACTCGTTCTGGTCCTGATGAATCTCGGTGCCTCTCTGTCGGGTGTGGGGCGCGTCGGCGACGCGCTTGCCGTGACGGAGGAGGCGGCCGGTATCTGCCGCCGCCTGGCCTCGGAGTTATCGGATGCCCATGCGCCCGCTCTCGCGCGCGTGCTGGCCAACCTCGGCAAGCTCCACTCGGACCTGGGCCAGCGGGAGGAGGCGATCACCGTCTCCCAGGAGGCAGTGGACCTGCGGCGCCGACTCGCGCGGGGCAATCCCGAAGCCCACGAGCCCAGCCTCATCATGGCCCTGACGAACCTCGGTGTCGCGCTTGCGGGGATGGGCCGCCGCGACGAGGCGCTTGCCGTGGCGGACGAGACCGTCACCATCTCCCGCCGCCTCGCGTCCCGCAGTCCCGCCGCCTTCAGCCACCTGCACGCGTTCTGCCTGAACAACCTGGGTGCCCATCGCTCAGCGTCGGGACGATGGGATGAAGCGCTCTCTGCGACCGAGGAGGCCGTCGCCCTCTACCGGAAGGCGTCCCAGGACGACCCCGTCACCCACGAGCCCGCCCTCGCAGGCGCGCTCACCAATCTCGGCCTGTACCTGACGCTGATGGGCCGGCTGGAGGAGGCGGTCACCGTCGCTGAGGACGCGGTGGACACCCGCCGTCGGCTGGCGGTCGCCCTTCCCGCCGCCCACGAGCCCGATCTCGCCGCCTCGTTGTCCACGCTCGGCCTGCTGCTGGCCGACGCTGGACGGCCTGTGGACGCGCTGGCGGTCGAGGAAGACGCACTGGAGATCCGCCGCCGCCTCGCCGACGCGAGTCCCGCCGCCTTCGAGCACCTTCTCGCCTCCTCGCTGGCGAACCTCGGCCGCCATCTGGCCGCCGTCGGCAGATGGGAAGACGCGCGGGCCCGTACCGAGGACGCCCTGTCCATCCAGCGACGGCTGGCGAAGGCCAACCCTGCGGCCTTCGAGTTCGACCTCGGGCAATCCCTGTCCACACTCGGCGTCCAGCTCGCCAACGCCGGACGCTGGAACGACGCGCTCGTGGTTGCCGAGGAGGCGACGGTCATCATGCGCCGCCTGGCGGACGGCGGGCCGGTCACGTTCCGTGCGGTGCTCGGCCATGCGCTCACCAGCCTGGGCAACCGTCATGCGGAACACGGGCACTGGGACAGCGCCCTGGCCGCCACCCGGGAGGCCGTGGAGATCCAGGGTCGGCTCGCAGCGGACAACCCGGCCACGCATGACCCCGACCACGCTCGGGTGCTGTCGAACCTTGGCAGTCGGCTCGCAGCCACGGGCGACCGCACACAGGCCCTGGTGGCAGCAGAGAGCGCCGTCACGGTTCTCCGGCGGGTTGCGGCGGGATGCCCGGCTGCGTACGAGGCGAGTCTTGGTGTTGCGTTGTCGAATCTGGGCATGTGGCTTGTGGCGGCGGGACGGCTGGATGAGGCCCTTGCTGTCACGGAGGAGGCTGTCGGCGTTCTCCGGCGGGTCGCGGCGGGGTGCCCGGCTGCGTACGAGGCGAGTCTTGGTGTTGCGTTGTCGAATCTGGGCATGTGGCTTGTGGCGGCGGGACGGCTGGATGAGGCCCTTGCTGTCACGGAGGAGGCTGTCGGCGTTCTCCGGCGGGTCGCGACGGAGTGCCCGGCCGCGTACGAGGCAAACCTCGCCACGGCACTGGCTGCCATGAGCTGGACCCGGCACCAGGCCCAGCAGCATCTCCCGCAAGCCCAGCACGCCGCCACCGAGGCAGTCCAGCTGTTCCGCACGCTGGCGGAGGAGCGCCCCGAGCGCTTCGCTGGCGTGGTGGGGCCGGTGTCGAGGCTTCGGAACGCCCTGGCCCGTGAGGACAAGCCGGACGGCGACACTGCGGACTTCTGGGAATGGGTCGTGGTCAATGCCGAGGACCTGGAGGCGTAGACCAGGCCTTGAAGGGGAGTCCAGCCACCGCCACCCTCACCACGCTGCCCAGACAACTGCGTCCGACCCTGATCTGGGACCGAGACACGTTACCGGCCCCGTACCGCTCCAGAATGCATGCGCAGCTGTTGACCTGGGCTTTCTCTGAACCGTTCCGGGTTCGATGCAGCGCCGACAGGCACACTGAGCGAAGGACGCTCCCGGAAGCGGTTGCGGCCCCGTTCGGACAGGCCATCTGCCTGTTCAGGGACCAGCACGTATGGCTTTCGGCTGCCCTGGCGGTTGGTGCCGAAGTGTCCGCGCAGGGCATTACGGACTTCGGAGTGGCGGCATTACGGTGTTCCTCCGAACCTCTGGCTGATCTTCCCAGGGTCTGCCCGGCGTACTCGGCATGGGACAAGCTCGTACTTCCAGGGTTCCACCTACTCACTTCTCGGCTCTTGCTCTGATCGCTTGCAGATGAAATCTCATCCGGATGTGATCAGTCGATGTGCGGATCATCGGCCTCTTCGAGGAGGCGGGCCGCGAGGTCGTCGGCCCACTCCACGGCCCAGGAGCGCAGAGCGGTGATGGTGGCGTCATCGAGCCCATAGGCGGCGAAGGTTTCGTCGTCGGTCCACTCGGCGCCCGTGAGGTTCGACTGCAGATCCTCGCGCTCGAAGCGGCCGCGGGCGTGGCGGCGGCCGAACTCCTCGAGCTCGGCGTTGGTCCAGCGGCGGGAGGCTGCGAACACGTCGATCAGGTCGCGGGGCGCTCCGCGGTCGGCGAGGGCGCGGACCTTGGTCCCGATCACGTCCTCCTCCGCGAGGACGGGCCCGTACGGGCTCTGGGCGACCGGCCGCCAGAAGATCTCCTTGAGGATGTCAACTTCGCACTCCTGCCCGGTGGCTGGGCCGGTCACGGTGAAGCGGGCGGACAGCGGGGCGGTCTCCAGCGCGTGCATCTTCCAGCCGCGGGCTTCCAGGCCGGCGCGGAGTGTGGTGGCGATGTCGGCCATGGGCGCCGGGCTCTCGGCGGCGACATCAAGGTCCTGGCTGGGGCGGTTCACGAGGCGGTGCGCCCGCACGGCATACCCGCCGGTGAGGACCAGGGGATATGAGGACCAGGGGATATGGGGAGCCGAGCGCGATCACATCCGCCAGGAGCCGTGTGTGAAGCTCCGGCATGTCCGTCACGCGGCTGCCCGGGTGGGGGAAGCGAGTTGAGGGAAGGCGTCTTCCCAGACGGTGCGTACGGTGCGGCCGACGAGGGTGCGCAGTACCGGCCACAGCTGGGGGAGCAGGTCGTGGTTGAGGTAGCGGGGCAGGTCTTCGTGCAGGCCCTCGTGCAGGACGGTGCGGTACAGGCCCATGCGCTGGCGCGGTTTGCCCAGGTCGTATGAGGTCATCCCGGACCAGGCCATGTGTAGCGGCAGATCCACGACACCGTGGGTCGGCCCGTGCAGCTCGTCCAGCGACTCCGGCAGCCGGCGGCGGAACTTCTCCCGGTACAGCGCGAGGTCCTCGGCGACCGCGCCCGAGAGGTCGCTCGGCGTGGGTGCAGCGTGCTGCGAGCTGGAGGGCATGACTTCATTATGGCGGCTGGAGACGTTGCGAGGGGCATGATGCGCGAGCCGGCGTTCGGGGCTGGCGGGGGAGGATCCCAGGGTGAGCTGGTTGCCACAGTCTGCTCAGCCCTGAGCAGGACGGACTCTCGGCCTTGACGCTCTGCGCGTTCACACGAAGGAGGATGAGCAGAGAAACCGGCTCTGAGAGGTCGTTTTCATCGGCAGAGTCTGTTTGATCCCAACATGCCGCTGTAACGAAACTCGGCTCTTGAGGCGCTGGTGTTCCTTGCGGTCGGTGCGGCGGAGTGGACGACCGTATCGCCTGTCTCATCCCGGCAAGCCTGTCTCATTCCAAAGAATAGCTATATCAGCGGTTCCCCTCGTCGTGCCGCATGCGGAACCGACACGTAAGAGGCGCGAGTGCAGTTCCGAGGTGCATGTGGTGGCGCAAATTAGATGAAAACGACCTCTGAACAGGGATTTCCTGAGGTCCGTTGCGGCTGACATCTTTCCGATGCCGTATCACGTGGAGTGTGTGGCGACCGAAATCCTTTGGGTTCGGACAAAAATCCCAGAAAAGTCCCAGAAGTGCCGCCACATCCCCTCCCGCCTCGGGGCAGTCCAGGTCAGGAGGGGTGTAGCGGCGTTGTTTCTGAAGACCTTCAGATGTCCCGGAAGATCTCGATCTGCGCGCCGATCGAGTTCAGACGCTCGGCGAGGTCCTCGTAACCGCGGTTGATGACGTACACGTTCCGCAGCACCGAGGTGCCGTCGGCCGCCATCATCGCGAGCAGGACGACCACGGCGGGCCGCAGCGCGGGCGGGCACATCATCTCGGCGGCGCGCCAGCGGGTCGGGCCCTCGACGAGCACCCGGTGCGGGTCGAGCAACTGGAGCCGGCCGCCGAGGCGGTTGAGGTCGGTCAGATAGATCGCCCGGTTGTCGTAGACCCAGTCGTGGATCAGCGTCTGTCCCTGCGCGGTGGCCGCGATGGCCGCGAAGAACGGGACGTTGTCGATGTTCAGGCCCGGGAACGGCATCGGGTGGATCTTGTCGATGGGCGCCTCCAGCTTGGAGGGCCGCACGGTCAGGTCGATCAGCCGCGTACGGCCGTTGTCCGCGAAGTACTCGGGCGTGCGGTCGTGGTCGAGGCCCATCTCCTCCAGGACCGCGAGCTCGATCTCCAGGAACTCGATCGGCACCCGGCACACCGTCAGCTCGGACTCGGTGACCACGGCGGCGGCGAGCAGGCTCATCGCCTCGACCGGGTCCTCGGAGGGCGAGTAGTCCACGTCGACGTCGATGTTCGGCACACCGTGCACGGTGAGCGTCGTGGTGCCGATGCCCTCCACCCGTACGCCCAGCGCCTCCAGGAAGAAGCACAGGTCCTGGACCATGTAGTTGGAGGAGGCGTTGCGGATGACCGTGACACCGTCGTGCCGGGCGGCGGCGAGCAGCGCGTTCTCGGTGACCGTGTCCCCGCGCTCGGTCAGCACGATCGGCCGACCGGGCGTCACGGACCGGTCGACGCGGGCGTGGTAGAGCCCCTCGGTCGCGGCGATGTCCAGACCGAACCGGCGCAGCGCGATCATGTGCGGCTCGATGGTGCGGGTGCCGAGGTCGCAACCGCCCGCGTACGGCAGCTTGAAGGCCTCCAGACGGTGCAGCAGCGGGCCGAGGAACATGATGATGGACCGCGTGCGAATGGCGGCCTCGGCGTCGATCGACTCCATGTCGAGCTTGCTCGGCGGCACGATCTCCAGATCGACCCCGCCGTTGATCCACCGGGTGCGGACGCCGATCGAGTTGAGGACCTCCAGCAGGCGGTAGACCTCTTCGATCCGGGCCACCCGGCGCAGCACCGTGCGCCCCTTGTTCAGGAGCGTCGCGCACAGCAGGGCGACACAGGCGTTCTTGCTGGTCTTGACGTCGATGGAGCCGGACAGACGGCGGCCGCCGACGACCCGCAGATGCATCGGACCCGCATATCCGAGCGAGACGATCTCACTGTCCAGGGCCTCGCCGATCCGGGCGATCATCTCAAGGCTGATGTTCTGGTTGCCGCGCTCGATGCGATTGACGGCGCTCTGACTCGTGCCGAGTGCCTCGGCGAGCTGCGACTGTGTCCAGCCCCGGTGTTGCCGGGCGTCACGGATGAGCTTGCCGATACGTACGAGGTAGTCGTCTGCCATGGCGCGACCGTATATCGGATGTGAGATAAACGAAAGTGGAGCGCCGCCTTCCGTGTGGTGGGGGTCACCAGGTGGTGTTCGAGGGGCAGTTCGGGTGTCCCGCACCGGCGTGGCGACGGTGCCCGCGGGGTGCCGGCCGGCCCCGCGAGCCCATGTCGCCGCCGTCGGATGCCGTGCAGGAGCGCTTCCGTGATGGTTCGTCGGACTTGGAGTTTTTGTCGCTCTTGAGTCACTTTGCCTTGCGTGTGGTCTTGCGCCATCCGAACGGCCCCGGCAGGTCCATCGACGTCGTCCGGCGTCCGGTGCTGCTGTGTGTGCGCTTCGGTCCGTTCTTTCCGCCCGAGGTGATGGACCACGACTTGCGGTTGATGTTGAGCCGCAGTCCGGGAAGGATGCGGAAGCTCTTGCGGAAGGTGAGCGGCATGGTGCCCCCTGTGTCGGTCACGCCGGGACGCTCCCGGCGCACACCGGGTACCCCGAAACGGCCCCGATGTGCCTGCCCTCGGCTTCGGTGCGTCAGCTTCCCTCGCGAGGGGCCGCGTTGCTGCCTTCTCCGGGTCCTCGGATTCCGTCGCGTCTCCGGCCGCCCCCTTGACTGCCGTGCAGTGCTTGCGTGTGGCGTCCAGGGGTGCGGCCGGGCCGGGAGGGCCGCAGGCCCGGGATGTCACGCCCGGCCGATGCCGGGTGATGCCGGAGGATGCGGGCATTCTTCCCGTGGCGGGACATGCGGAACGGCCCGGACATGCGGGCGTGCGGACATGACCTGTCCGCCCCCATGCACTAGAGTTATCTCGACATCGAGATATCTGCCGAGGCGTACCGCAGCAGCACGCCGTCAGCGATCCAACGGTAAGGGCTACCTAACTTAGCCTTACCTTAGCGGATCGGCCATGACGTCGTGGCGGCAGGATGCGGTGGGAACGCGCACATCAATGAAGGAGACTGTCGTGTCGGCGAACAGCTTCGACGCCCGCAGCACGCTGCAGGTGGGCGACGAGTCGTACGAGATCTTCCGGCTGGACAAGGTGGAAGGCTCGGCTCGCCTTCCGTACAGCTTGAAGGTGCTGCTGGAGAACCTGCTCCGCACGGAGGACGGCGCGAACATCACCGCCGACCACATCCGGTCCATCGGCAACTGGGACTCGCAGGCCCAGCCCAGCCAGGAGATCCAGTTCACGCCCGCCCGCGTGATCATGCAGGACTTCACCGGCGTGCCCTGCGTCGTCGACCTCGCCACCATGCGTGAGGCCGTCAAGGAGCTCGGCGGCGACCCGGCCAAGGTCAACCCGCTCTCCCCGGCCGAGCTGGTCATCGACCACTCCGTCATCGCCGACAAGTTCGGCACGAAGGAAGCCTTCGGCCAGAACGTCGAGCTGGAGTACGGCCGCAACAAGGAGCGCTACCAGTTCCTGCGCTGGGGCCAGACCGCCTTCGACGACTTCAAGGTCGTCCCGCCGGGCACCGGCATCGTCCACCAGGTGAACATCGAGCACCTCGCGCGCACCGTCATGGTCCGCAACGGGCAGGCCTACCCCGACACTCTGGTCGGTACGGACTCGCACACCACCATGGTCAACGGCCTGGGCGTGCTCGGCTGGGGCGTCGGCGGCATCGAGGCCGAGGCCGCGATGCTCGGTCAGCCGGTCTCCATGCTCATCCCGCGTGTCGTCGGCTTCAAGCTGACCGGTGAGCTCACCCCGGGCACGACCGCCACCGACCTCGTGCTGACCATCACCGAGATGCTGCGCAAGCACGGTGTCGTCGGCAAGTTCGTCGAGTTCTACGGCGAGGGTGTGGCCGCCACGTCGCTGGCCAACCGCGCCACCATCGGCAACATGTCGCCGGAGTTCGGCTCCACCGCCGCGATCTTCCCGATCGACGGCGAGACCATCAAGTACCTCAAGCTCACCGGCCGCTCCGAGCAGCAGCTCGCGCTCGTCGAGGCGTACGCCAAGGAGCAGGGCCTCTGGCTCGACCCGGCCGCCGAGCCCGACTTCTCCGAGAAGCTGGAGCTCGACCTCTCCACGGTCGTCCCCTCGATCGCCGGCCCGAAGCGCCCGCAGGACCGCATCGTCCTCGCGAACGCCGCCGAGCAGTTCAAGAGCGACGTGCGCAACTACGTCGCCGACGACGACGAGGCGGGCAAGGAGTCCTTCCCGGCCTCCGACTCCCCGGCCGCCAGCAACGGCGTGCCCTCCAACCCGGTCACGGTCACGGCCCCCGACGGCTCGACCTACGAGATCGACCACGGTGCGGTGACGGTCGCGGCCATCACCTCCTGCACCAACACCTCGAACCCGTACGTCATGGTCGCCGCCGCGCTCGTCGCGAAGAAGGCCGTGGAGAAGGGCCTGACCCGCAAGCCGTGGGTCAAGACCACCCTCGCCCCGGGCTCCAAGGTCGTCACCGACTACTTCGACAAGGCGGGGCTCACCCCCTACCTCGACAAGGTCGGCTTCAACCTCGTCGGCTACGGCTGCACCACCTGCATCGGCAACTCCGGCCCGCTGCCGGACGAGGTCTCCAAGGCCGTCAACGACCACGACCTCGCGGTCACCTCGGTCCTCTCCGGCAACCGGAACTTCGAGGGCCGTATCAACCCCGACGTCAAGATGAACTACCTGGCCTCCCCGCCGCTGGTGGTCGCCTACGCCATCGCGGGCTCCATGAAGGTGGACATCACCCGCGACGCGCTCGGCACCGACACCGAGGGCAAGCCGGTCTACCTGGCCGACCTCTGGCCCTCCGAGGCCGAGGTCAACGACGTCGTGGCGAACGCCATCGGCGAGGACATGTTCAACAAGTCCTACCAGGACGTCTTCGCGGGCGACGCCCAGTGGCAGGCGCTGCCGATCCCCGAGGGCAACACCTTCGAGTGGGACCCGCAGTCGACGTACGTCCGGAAGCCCCCTTACTTCGAGGGCATGACGATGGAGACCACCCCGGTCTCCGACATCGCCGGCGCGCGCGTCCTCGCCAAGCTCGGCGACTCGGTCACCACCGACCACATCTCCCCGGCCGGTGCGATCAAGGCCGACACCCCCGGAGGCAAGTACCTCACGGAGCACGGTGTCGAGCGTCGTGACTTCAACAGCTACGGCTCGCGCCGCGGCAACCACGAGGTCATGATCCGCGGCACGTTCGCCAACATCCGCCTGCGCAACCAGATCGCGCCGGGCACCGAGGGCGGCTACACCCGCGACTTCACGCAGGACGGCGCCCCCGTCTCCTTCATCTACGACGCCTCGCGCAACTACATCGACCAGGGCATCCCGCTGGTCATCCTGGCGGGCAAGGAGTACGGCTCCGGCTCGTCCCGCGACTGGGCCGCCAAGGGCACCGCGCTCCTCGGCGTCAAGGCCGTCATCGCCGAGTCGTACGAGCGCATCCACCGCTCGAACCTCATCGGCATGGGTGTCCTGCCGCTCCAGTTCCCGGAGGGCGCGACGGCCGAGTCCCTCGGTCTGACCGGCGAGGAGACCTTCTCCTTCACCGGTGTCGAGGAGCTCAACAACGGCACCACCCCGCGCACGGTGAAGGTCACCACCGACACCGGCGTCGAGTTCGACGCGGTCGTCCGCATCGACACCCCCGGCGAGGCGGACTACTACCGCAACGGCGGCATCATGCAGTACGTGCTGCGCAACCTGATCCGCAACTGAGCGGTCCGGTAAGGCAGTTGTAAGGCTGCCTGCAGACAGTCGAGGGCCGTATCCCCGGTTGACGGGGGTGCGGCCCTTCGCCGTCGCCCCGAAAGTCCCTTCCGGGACAGGGGTGGTGCCCGGACGGAACAAGGGATTGCGTTCGGGCGTCGCGCCGCGACCGCCCCAAGTGCGGTGCGTCTGGGGGGCCTTGCCGGCCACGTCCGTGACCGTTCCGTCTCGGTCGCCGTGTTCCGGTGGCCTGCGACGGGCCGGTGCCGTCCGCGTCCCCTGAGCCCGACCGTGGAAACGGGACACCGGCCCCGGCGGGTGTGCGCGATGCGCCAGGCGTTTACAGGGGTTCCTGTGCGCGCTACTTTCCGAGTGAGGTGGGAGCGCTCCCATGGGACGGACCGGAACCCGCCCCTCGGGCCGCTCCCACCTCGCCCCGATCCCGCACGGTCTCACGAAGGGATGGATTGTCATGCACTTAACAAGTTCGCGCCTGGCGAGGCTGCGTTCACCCGGCCCGCGTTCTGCCGACCCCCGTTCGCCCGGCCCCCGTTCGGCCGGAACGCGACGGCCGCTCTCCCGGTCGCTGCTCCCCGCCCGTCGCCCGTCCCCCTTCCTGGTCCTCCTCGCCCTGCTGGCCGTGCTTCCGGCCCTCGCCCTGATCGTCATGACCGGCGGCCGGGCGGAGGCGCACGGCACCCCCATGAAGCCCGGCAGCCGCACCTTCCTGTGCTGGCAGGACGGGCTGACCGACACCGGTGAGATCAAGCCCGTGAACCCGGCCTGCAAGGCGGCGCAACAGGTCAGCGGGACCACGCCGTTCTACAACTGGTTCTCGGTGCTGCGCTCGGACGGGGCGGGACGCACCCGCGGCTTCGTCCCCGACGGCTCGCTGTGCAGCGGCGGCAACCCCAACTTCTCGGGCTTCGATCTGCCGCGCTCCGACTGGCCGTTGACCCACCTGACCGCGGGCGCGACCGTCGACTTCGCGTACAACGCCTGGGCCGCGCACCCCGGCTGGTTCTACGTCTACATCACCAAGGACGGCTTCGACCCGACCGCGACCCTCACCTGGGACGCCATGGAGGACCAGCCGTTCCTCACCGTCGACCACCCGCCGCTCAACGGCACCCCGGGCACGGTCGAGGCCAACTACTCCTGGAGCGGCAAGCTGCCGGCGGGCAAGACCGGCCGCCACATCGTCTACATGGTCTGGCAGCGCTCGGACAGCGCGGAGACGTTCTACTCCTGCTCCGACGTCGTCTTCGACGGCGGCAACGGCGAGGTCACCGGCATCCACGATCCGGGCAACCCGACCGAACCCCCGCCCGGCACCTGCTCGGCGACCCGGCGCACCACGGGCAGCTGGCCCGGCGGCTACCAGTCCGAGGTGACGGTCACCAACACCGGCACGGTCCCGATGCTCGGCTGGATGGTCGACTGGACGCTGCCGGGCGGGCAGTCGGTCGCCAGTCTGTGGAACGGCAACGCGACCTACGGCGGTCAGGACGTGATGGTGCACAACGCCGACTGGAACGGTTCGCTCAGTCCGGGCGGCAGCACCACGTTCGGCTATGTCGTCCAGGGCTCGGGTGGTGATCCGGCAACGGCGCTTCCCTGTCAGGTCGGCTGAACGGGCGACGCTCGGGGCGGACCGGGTGGGTGGGTTCGGGCCCACCCGGTCCGCGAGCCCGGACGCGGCGGGGGAGGCCCTGCCCGGGATGGTGCGGCTTGTGGCGACCGGAGTGCACGACAACGTTGTCGAACGGTCTGCTCACGACTCTATCGCCTCAACGGACAACGATGTCAAGCACGTTGACGGCCCACCTCGGCGCGTTCGCGTCCCTCGGAGGCGGGCGCCGGACGCGTCCACGGCCGGGGACGGGCGGCAGGCGGAGTACCGCTCACCGGCCCGTGCAGGTCACCGGTGGCCCCGGAAGGCGCGACCCGTCCGGCGCGCTGTCCGTGACGCCATCGGAGGACGTGCCGGGCGCGTCCCCGGCGGGGCAGGCGGTCTTCCGTGGTACCCGTGGCGCACGTTACTGTCCCTGCGGCTTGTGCGACCTGTGGTGCGCGACCCGTCCGAAGGAGGAGGGGCCGCGTCATGCGTTTCCGCCCGTCATCGTTACTGCTGGCCGTCGCCCTGACGGTCGCCGGCGCCACCCCGGCGCTCGCCGCGCCTCCGTCGGGGCCGCCGGAACTCGTCCAGGACCCCACCGTCTACGTCGACCCGCTCATCGGCACCAGGAACGGCGGCAACGTCTTCCCCGGCGCCGTCACGCCCTTCGGCATGCTCTCCTGGAGCCCGGAGAACACCCGCGGGGACGCCACCCGCACCGCCGCGCCCGGCGGCTACCAGTACGACGCCACGCGTGTCCGGGGCTTCAGCCTCACCCACATGTCCGGAACGGGATGCGCGGGCGGCAGCGGGGACATCCCGTTCTTCCCGTACGCCGGTGAGGTCACCTCGTCCCCGGCGGCCGACACGAAGGACGCCGTCTACGCCGCGGGGTTCGCGCACTCCGACGAACTGGCCGAGCCCGGCCATTACAAGGTGGGGCTCGCCTCCGGAGTGACCGCCGACCTCGCGGCGACCGCGCGCACCGGCTCGGGCCGGTTCACCTTCCCCGCCGACAAGCCCGCCTCGATGCTGATCCGCACCGCCAACTCCGAGGTCGGGTCGACGGATTCGACGGTGCGGATCGACCCGGCGACCAGGACCGTCACCGGCTCCGTCACCTCCGGCAACTTCTGCGGCTACCTCGACCCCGAGGGCCAACGCTCCTACTACACCCTGTACTTCACCGCTCGCTTCGACCGCGCCTTCAAGGCCACCGGCACCTGGCAGGACGACCGGCTGAGCCCGGGGGCCACCGAGGCGAGCGGTGGCACCGGAGGCTTCGCACAGGGCGGCCGGCCCCTCGCGGGCAAGGGGGCGGGCGGCTATGTGGAGTTCGAGCCCGGCACCGACCCGGTGAACGTCAAGGTCGGTATCTCCTACGTCAGTCAGGAGGGCGCCACCGCCAACCTGGAGGACGAGAACCCGCCGTCCCGCTCCTTCGCCTCCGTCCAGCGTGCCGCCCACCGCGCCTGGCGCGACCGGCTCGGCGCGATCGCGGTCGGTGGCGGCACCGACACCGACCGCACCACCTTCTACACCGCGCTCTACCACTCCCTCCTCCACCCGAACGTCATCAGTGACGCCGACCGCAGATACCGCGGCTCCGACGGCAAGGTGCACACCGTGGGCCGGGGCCACGAGGCGCAGTACGGCACCTTCTCCGGCTGGGACGTCTACCGCTCCCAGGTCCAGCTGCTGACCCTGCTCGACCCGGACACCGGCTCCGACATCGCGCAGTCGCTCCTCGAACTCGCCCGGCAGAACGGGGGAGTCTGGGACCGCTGGCTGCACGGCGCGAGCGGCACACACGTCATGAACGGCGATCCGTCGGCGCCCGCCCTCGCGGGCATCCGCGCCTTCGGCGGCACGGACTTCGACCTGCGCGGCGCGCTCGCCTCTCTGGTGAAGGCGGCGACCGTTCCGACCGAAGGGGACCTCTCACCGGCGGGCAAGCCCGTGCTCTCCGCCGGCCAGCGCCCCTCGCTCGACAAGTACCTCGAACGCCACTACATGCCGTCCGTGTCCAACGCCTGGGGCGGCGCCGCCGAGACCCTGGAGATGTCCGGCGCGGACTTCGCGATCTCCCAACTGGCCAGGGCGGCGGGGGAGAAGAAGACCGCGGCCGACTTCGCCGAGCGCTCCCAGTGGTGGCAGAACAACTTCAACATCGCGGCCGACCCCGGCGGCGGCTACATCGCCAACCGCAAGGCCGACGGGAGTTGGGTCACCGGCTTCACCCCGGCGACCGGCAACGGTTTCGTGGAGGGGACCGCGGCCCAGTACACCTGGATGGTCCAGCACGACCCGGCGGGCCTCTTCGCCGCCATGGGCGGGCGCGCCGAGGTCCTCGACCGTCTCGACACGTTCTTCCACAACGCGGACGGGAGCTGGGCGTTCAGCGGCAGCGGCGGTGCGAAGTCCGAGCTGGACAACGAGCCGTCGGTCAACGTGCCCTACCTGTACGACTACGCGGGCGCGCCCTACAAGACGCAGGAGACCGTCCGCGCGGCGATGGCCCGGCTGTGGTCGACACAGCCCGGCGGCATTCCCGGCAACGACGACCTCGGTGAAATGTCGTCCTGGTACGTCTTCTCCGCGCTCGGCATGTACCCCCAGGTGCCCTCCCGCGCCGAACTCACCCTGGCCTCACCGCTGTTCCCGAGGATCGAGATCGAGCGTCCGGGCGGCGCCGACATCGAGATCCGGGCCCGGGGCGCGGCCGCCGACGCCCCGTACGTCCGGTCGCTGCGCGTCGACGGCCGCGGCAGCGACCGCCCCTGGCTGCCGGCCTCGTTCGTCCGTGAGGGCGGCACGCTCGACTACACGCTGTCCGCGACACCCGACAAGAGCTGGGGAAGCGCGGAGGCGGCCGCGCCGCCCTCCTTCCGCACGGGTGAGCAGCCGTACCAGATCGGTGTGGGGCCGACCGCGGCGACGCTCGCGCCCGGCGGCAGCACCGCGCTCGACATCCGCGCCCTGGCTCTCGGCGGCGGCGCCGGGCCCGAGGTCCGCTTCCACGTGGACGTGCCCCCGGGAGTGACGGCGACCCCGGCCGAGGGCACGGTGAGCGACGGTGCCCAGCGGATCGCCCTCACCGCCGCCGACGACGCCGAGCAGGGGTTCTACGACGTCAAGGTGACCGTGACCTCCGCCGACACGTCGTACGCGCAGCCGGTGGCGCTCACCGTCGCGGCCCCGGGATCCCTCCTCGCCGCCTACGACAACACCGGTGTCTCGGACGACACCGGCGATCACGCCGAGGCCGACTACGACGGCGGCGGCTGGAGCTACTCCCGGCAGGCCCTCGCCGACGCGGGGCTGAGCCCGGGCGGTCAGGGCACGGTGGACGGTCTCGCCTTCACCTGGCCGAAGTCCCCGTCCGGCCGTCCCGACAACGCCTCGGCCACCTCGCAGACCATCGAACTGAGCGCCCCGGCAAACCGGTTGTCCTTCGTCGGCAGCGCCGTGAACGGCAACCAGCGGACCACGGCGACCGTCACCTACACCGACGGCGGCACCGACTCCGTGGACCTGTCCTTCACCGACTGGACCGTCGGCGGCGGGGGCGGAACCGTCCAGTACGGCAACGAGACCGTCGCGAGGACGGCCTACCGCAACGTCGCCGGAGCCGGCAAGGACCCGGTGTCCACCTACGTCTTCGCCACCAAGCCGTTCACGGCACCGGAGGGGAAGACGATCAAGAGCGTCAGACTCCCGGACAACGCGGACCTGCACGTCTTCACCCTCGCGGTGAGCCGGTGAGTCAGTGAGTCGGTGAGCTGACCCGTACAGGAACGCGGGGCGGGCCCGGAGTCTTCTCCGGGCCCGCCCCTTTCCGTCGGGTGTGGCTCAGGCCAGCAGTTCCACCTCCGCGAGGGTCGACTCGCCGTCGAGGACGAGACGGTAGTGGGCGTACGAGCCCGGGGCCGCGACCGTGAACGCCCGGGTCTGTCTGTCCCAGGGGAAGGACTCACCGGAGCGCTTGTCGAGGTCCGTCCATGCCGTCCCGTCCGAGGAACCCTGGAGCGTCCACCCGCTCGGCGCCTTGGTGTGGTCCGCGGAGGTCAGCGTGTACTGGACTCCCTCGGTGCCGGAGCCGGCCGGCAGGTCCACCGAGGTGACGGCGGCGTCCGTCGCCGAGGTGTTGTCGAACAGGGCGCCGTCCCCCTTGAGCGTGTCCGCGCGCGGCGACGGCACCTTGTCGTCCTCGGTGACCGACACCGGTGCCGCGTTCTTGCCGGTGCCCCACGAGGACGGCTCGGAGCCCATGTCGAACTCCAGCACTCCGCCCCGGCTGATCAGCGAGTGGGGGAGCGAAGTCGAGTTCCACCGCTTGCCGTTGAACCGGACGCCCTGCACGTACACGTTCTTCGTGCTGTTGCGCGGAGCCTTGATGACCAGGTCGTGGCCGTTCTCCAGGTGGACCGTCGCCTTGGTGAACAGCGGGGAGCCGATGGCGTACTCGCCGCTGCCCATCACCAGCGGGTAGAAGCCGAGCGAGGAGAAGAGGAACCAGGCCGACTGCTCGCCGTTGTCCTCGTCGCCGTGGTAGCCCTGTCCGATCTCGCTTCCGGTGTAGAGACGCGAGAGGACCTCGCGGATGTTCTTCTGCGCCTTCCAGGGCTGCCCGGCCGCGTCGTACATGTAGTTCACGTGGTGGGCCACCTGGTTGGAGTGCCCGTACTGGCCCATGCGCACGTCCCGGGCCTCGGTCATCTCATGGATGACACCGCCGTAGGAGCCCACGATGTCCGACGAGGCCGTCTCGGGCGTGGAGAAGTACGTGTCGAGCTTGTCCCCGAGCGCGCCGCGGCCGCCGTACAGGTTGGCGAGACCGCGTGAGTCCTGCGGCGCGGTGAACGCGTATCCCCAGCCGTCGGTCTCCGTGTAGTCGTAGCCCCACACGCGCGGATCGTACTTCGCGGAGTCGACCCGCCAGTCGCCCTTGGCGCTCCGGCCCTGGAAGAAGCCGGCCTTGGAGTCGAAGAGGTTCACGTAGTCCCGGGAGCGGTTGAGGAAGTAGTCGGACTCCTCCTTGTAGCGCTTCTCGCCGGTCTTCCTGTAGAGCGCCTTGCCCATCTCGGCGATGCCGTAGTCGTTGACATAGCCCTCCATGGCCCACGACAGGCCCTCGCCCGTGGAGGTGCTCGTGTAGCCGAGGAAGGGTGAGGTGGCCATGCCCTTGCGGCCCACTCCGGACGTCGGCGGGACGACCGTCGCGTTCTTCAGGGCCGCCTCGTACGCAGCCTTGGCGTCGAAGCCGACGCCCTTGACGTACGCGTCCGCGAACGCCACGTCCGACGAGGTGCCGGTCATCAGGTCCGCGTAGCCGGGCGAGGACCAGCGCGAGGTCCAGCCGCCGTCCTTGTACTGCTGCACGAACCCGTCGACCATCTCACCGGCCTGACCGGGCGTCAGGAGCGAGTACGCGGGCCAGGTCGTCCGGTAGGTGTCCCAGAAGCCGTTGTTGACGTACACCTTGCCGTCGACGATCTTCGCCCCGGTGTGGGTCGGGGTGTCCGGGCCCGGCATCGGGGAGAACGGCGAGGCGTACTGGTACTTCGTACCCACCTTCTCGAAGCCGGAGTTCGGGTACAGGTAGAGCCGGTACATGCTGGAGTACAGCGTGGTCAGCTGGTCCGGTGTGGCACCCTGCACCTCGATCCTGCCCAGGAGCCGGTCCCACTGCTTGCGGGCCCCCTTCTTGACCGCGTCGAACGACGTGCCGTCCGGGATCTCCTGGCTCAGGTTGTCCTTGGCCTGGTCGAGGCTGATGAGCGAGGTGGCCAGCCGCAGGGTGACGGTGCGGTCGGAGCCGGGCTTGAACTTCAGATAGCCCTTGACGCCGCTGGAGGAGCCCTCGGTCACGGGCGCGTCGAAGACCCCGTACACGAAGAGCCGGGTGGCGCCGGTCGACAGCCCGGACTTCACGTCCGAGTAGCCGGTGACCACGCCGGCCGACGTGTCCAGTGTCAGGCCCGCCTGCTCGGTGACGTTGTCGAAGATCACGCTCGCGTCGTCGCCCGGATAGGTGAAGCGCAGGGCGGCGGCGTGATCGGTCGGGGCGAGCTCCGCCTTGAGACCGTTCTCGAAGGTGACGCCGTAGTAGTACGGCCGCGCGGTCTCGTTCTCGTGCTTGAAGGCCAGTTCACGGGCGGTGCGGCCGGTGTCCGGGGTGCCGGAGGAGGCCGACGGCATCACCTGGAAGGTCTGCCGGTCGCCCATCCAGGGGCTCGGCTCGTGGCTCGCGCTGAACGCCTGGATGGTGGGCAGGTTGTCCGCGTTGTTTGCACGGGCGTAGTCGTACAGCCAGCTCAAGGAGCCCGCGTTGGTCACCGGCGTCCAGAAGTTGAAGCCGTGCGGTACGGCGGTCGCCGGGAAGTTGTTCCCGCGTGAGAATCCGCCGCTGGAGTTGGTGCCGCGGGTCGTGAGCGCGTAGTCGGCCAGATGGGCCGCGGGCTTCCGCGGAGCGGCCGTCCTCAGTGCGACGTCGTCCAGCCAGCCGCGGAACTTCGCGGGACCCTTGGGGGAGTCGTACGCGAGGACGATCCGGTCGACGGTCTTCCCGTTCGCGACGGAACCGATCCGCGAGGTCACGTTGTTCCACTGGTTGACGTAGAGCACCTTGGCGGCGCCCTGGCCCTGCGGCGTCAGCGTGAATTCGTGCTGGTCCACGGCGTCGAGAGCGCTCAGCGAGGTGCCGTCGGTGAAGACCAGGTCCACGGCCGCGTTCGTGGCGTCGTAGTCCCGGTCGCCGTCCGCCATGGAGGGGAAGATCCGGTACGACAGCTCGGTGTCACGCCCGACGGCGACGTTCACGTCGAACACCTTGTTGTACGAGTACGCCCGGCCGTCGCCCTTGTGGGTGCCGGCGTAGCGCAGGGCCCGCTTGCCCGTGAAGCCCGCGCCCGCCTTCGCGGTCGGCGAGCCGCTCGGCCCCCGGTCCACGAGCGAGAGCATGTCCTTGGGCGTCGGGTCGTCGCTCCGGCCCGTCGAGAACTGGACGTCGGCGATCTGGAGGATGTCGCCGCCGTTGTTCTTCGTGACGTCGAGCCGGAAGTGCCGGTACTCGGCGGGGCTCTCGATGTCGTACGACTTCGTCTGGAACCGCTCGCCGAAGGATTCGCCGGAGCGGGTGTCGAGGGTCTTCCAGTCCTTGCCGTCGGCGGAGCCCTGGAGGGTCCAGTCCCGCGGGTCGCGTTCGTCGTGGTCGTTTGCGGATGTGAGCGCGTACGTGACCGTCTTGACCGGCGCGTCCAGGTCGAACTCCGCCCAGCCGGTGGGCTCGAAGGTCAGCCACTTGCTGCTCGGCTCACCGTCGGCGAGGTTCTCCTTGACCTCGCCCGCGCCGGTGTTCTCGCCGCTGGCCCGCACGTCGGTGACGTGGTCGGTCACATTGCCGGGGATGCCGGTGCTGTAGCCGCCGTCGACCCCCGAGGACCGCTTCGTCCCGTCGGGAGCGGTGTCCACCGTGTTGAGCCAGTCCGGGGCCGGATCACCCGATTCGAACGAGGAGCTGAACTCCCTGTCGGGCTTGGCCGCTTGGGCGGGCAGGGCGACCGCGACGCCCTGGGAGGCCGCTAACAGGGCCAGGGCCGTCACCCCCAGCGCCGCCGGGGAACGCCATCCGGTCCGCCGCGTGGAACTCTGTCTGTACCGAGCGCTGTGCTGCATGCGCGAGCACCCTCCCTGCACCTGGACAACGTTGTCAAATTCGATGCGCAAGGACCATTTGGGCGTCAAGTTGACAGTGATGTCAAGGGTGTTGGGTGCGGCATCCGGGGTGAATGTGTTGTGACGAACCGTGCATTGCGTTCAATGCGGGAGGCCGGTGTCCTGTGGATCTTCGCCGGGGTGGTCCTGGGGTGCCCCATATTTCCGGGAGGTCTCAACTCGGAAAAGACCGACGGCCAAACCTGCATTCGATCTTGCTCCGCTGGCGGGAAGTGGACTATACCTGTCGCGTCCGGCCAGTCGATCGACTGGCTCTGGACAGGCAGGACCCAGGGGGGAATTTCGCGGGACGGTGGAGCGTGGTCCATACACGCAATGCCGGTTCGTCCCGGTGAATCCCCCATGCACGACCCCAGCTTGACCTAACCGCGGTGCCGGGGAGGATCCGGTTCACCGCCTGAGTCCTGGAGAAGGCGAGGACTTGAGCATGGGATCCACTTCCGCCGAGAACAACAGCCCCGAGGGTGTCGGCCGCCGTGACCTCATCAAGAGGTCGGCCGCACTCGGTCTGATCACCGTCCCGACGATGAGCTTCCTGTCCGCGTGTGCGAGCGGCGGGGGCGACGAGGACAAGTCGGGCGACAAGGGCGCCGGCAAGACCAGCAAGGACAACCCCTTCGGCGTGAAGAAGGGCGGCGGCAAGCTCGACGTCGTCGTCTTCAAGGGCGGCTACGGGGACGAGTACGCCAAGGCGTGGGAAGCGGCCTTCGACAAGAAGTGGGGCAGCAAGAGCGCCCACACCGGTACCCAGGAGATCACCGGCAAGCTCCAGCCGCGCTTCAACGGCGGCAACCCGCCGGACATCGTCGACGACTCGGGCGCCCAGCAGATCAAGCTGGACGTGCTCTACAAGAGCGGCCAACTCCTCGACCTGGCGGCGGTCCTCGACGCCCCGTCCATCGACGACCCGACCAAGAAGGTCCGCGACACCCTGATCCCCGGCACGCTCGACCCGGGCCTGCAGGGCGGCAAGGTCGTGTCCCTCAACTACATCTACACGGTGTGGGGGTTGTGGTACTCCGGCAAGCTCTTCAAGGAGAAGGGCTGGGAGGTGCCCAAGACCTGGGACGACTTCCTCGCCATCTGCAAGGACGCCAAGTCGCAGGGCATCGGCGGCCTCGCCCACCAGGGCAAGTACCCGTACTACATCAACGTCGCCATCATGGACCTGATCGCCAAGAAGGGCGGTCTGGACGCCATGAAGGCGATCGACAACCTCGACCCCAAGGCGTTCGTCGGGTCCGACGCCGCCCAGGCGGCCGTCGAGGCGATCTACGAGATCGTGGAGAAGGGCTACTTGCTGCCCGGCACCAACGGCCTCACCCACACCGAGTCGCAGACCCGGTGGAACCAGTACAAGGCCGCCTTCATCACCTGTGGCTCCTGGCTGGAGAACGAGCAGCTCAAGCAGACCCCGGCCGACTTCGACATGAAGTTCATGCCGATGCCCCTGCTGCCCGACAGCAAGCTGCCGTTCGAGGCGATCCGGGCCGGCTCGGGCGAGCCGTTCATCATCCCGGCGAAGGCCGCGAACCTGCCCGAGGCCAAGGAGTTCATGCGCTCCATGCTCTCCAAGGAGTGGTCGACGCTCTTCGCGCAGAAGGCCAACTCGCTCACCATCCTCAAGGACGGTGTGTCCGACGGCGTGGAGCTGCGTCCCGGTACGCAGTCCACCGTCGACGCGTCGAAGGCGGCGGGCGACAATACCTTCAACTACCTGTACCCCAACTGGTACAGCGAGATGGGTACCGCCATCGAGACGGCGTCCAACGAGCTGATGTCCAAGCGCATTCAGCCGAAGGAATGGCTGAAGCGGGCCCAGGCGGCGGTCGACAAGGCGGCCAAGGACCCGGAGTCCAAGAAGAACCACCGCGACTGATCACGTAAAACCCGGAACATCGGGGTCACGCACACCCGGAACACCCGGGTCACGCACATCCGGAACACCAGGGCAGGATGCCATGCGAAAAGGGCAGTACCGGTTCGTCGCGGGGTTTCTCCTCGCACCTTTGGCGCTGTATCTGATCTTCGTGATCTGGCCTTACATACAGACCATCGGCTACTCCTTCACCGACTGGAGCGGCCAGTCGCAGACGTTCGGTTTCGTCGGCCTGGACAATTACAAGGCGTTGTTCCAGGACGACGTATTCCTCCAGGCGATCTGGCACAACATCCTGTTCCTGGTGTTCATCCCGGTGATCACCATCCTGCTCGCCCTCTTCTTCGCCTTCATGGTGAACGCGGGCGGGCGGGGCGGCGCCGGTGGCGTACAGGGCGTCGCCGGCTCCGGCTTCTACAAGATCGTGTACTTCTTCCCGCAGGTGCTGTCGCTCGCGATCGTCGCGGTGCTCTTCGGGGCCCTCTACCGCAGCGACAGCGGCGGCCTGCTCAACGGCCTGCTGATCAAGCTCGGCCTCGTCGACGCGAACAGCCCCGTCGAGTGGATGAACGAGCCCAACCTGGTGCTCTGGTGCCTGATGGCGGTCGTCGTCTGGCACGGCGTCGGCTTCTACCTGGTGCTGTTCTCCGCCGCCATGCAGTCCATCCCGCGGGACATCTACGAGGCCGCGCTGCTGGACGGCGCGAGCCGCACCCACACCTTCTTCCGGGTCACCCTGCCCCTGCTGTGGGACACGGTGCAGACCGCCTGGGTCTATCTCGGCATCATCGCGATGGACATGTTCGTGCTCGTCTCGACCACGACCCAGGGCACCGGCTACGGCGGCGGGCCCGACCACCACAGCGAGGTCATGGCGAACGTCATGATGCGCAACTTCCTCTACTTCGGAAAGAGCGGCTACGCCTGTGCCATGGGCGTCGTCATGCTCCTTCTCACCCTGATCCTGTCCGTGGTCACGCTGCGCGCCACCCGCCGCGAGCGCATCGAGTTCTGAGCGGGAGACACGACTATGAGCGCACCCATCACGGAGCCGACGAAGGTCGACGGCGCCGGAGTACCCCCGCAGCGAACCGCCAGGAAGGCCCCGCCACGGCCGGGTGACAAGCGGACCGAGGGCATGGCCCTCAACGTCTTCTCGCACGGGTTCCTGGCCCTGTGGGCGATCCTGATCATCCTGCCGCTGCTCTGGCTGGTCCTCAGCTCCTTCAAGACCGACGCGCAGATCGGCGGTTCGGCCCTCGGCTGGCCCTCGAACTGGCAGCTCGACGTCTTCGGCCGGGCCTGGAACAAGGGCATCGGCGACTATTTCGCCAACACTCTGATCGTCCTGGTGTTCTCGGTCCCGCTGACCATGCTGCTCGGCGCGATGGCGGCCTACGTACTGGCCCGCTACGAGTTCCCGGGCAACCGGCTCGTGTACTACTTCTTCGTCGGCGGGGCCATGTTCCCCGTCTTCCTGGCCCTGGTGCCGCTGTTCTTCATGGTCAAGCGTCTCGACATGCTGAACACCTACCAAGGCCTGGTCCTGGTGTACGTGGCCTACTCGCTGCCGTTCACGGTGTTCTTCATGCACGCCTTCTTCAGGACGCTGCCCACGGCGGTCTTCGAGGCGGCGGTGCTCGACGGCGCCTCGCACACCCGGGCGTTCTTCCAGGTCATGCTGCCCATGGCCAAGCCCGGACTGCTCAGCGTCGGCATCTTCAACGTCCTCGGCCAGTGGAACCAGTACATCCTGCCCTCGGTGCTGATGCAGCCGCAGACCAGTTCGGACCCGGAGCGCTACGTCCTGACCCAGGGCCTCATCCAGCTCCAGCAGCAGCAGGGGTACGCCACCGATCTGCCCGTGCTGTTCGCCGGCGTGACGATCGCCATGGTCCCCATGCTGATCGTCTACCTGTCCTTCCAGCGTCAGGTCCAGGCAGGTCTCACTTCGGCGACTCTCAAGTAACGAATCGTCCCTTCCGTCACATGCGCCACCTCCGTCCCGGGGGTGGCGCATGTGTGTCCGGGTGAGGTCAGGAGTCGAACATGACTGGGCGACCCTGATTTTCGTCAAGGACTTGACTGCGGTAACCCGTTCAGCGGAGCTTGGAGTTCACAACTTGTAAGTGACCGGGGTCCCGTTGACGTGACCCAGATCACATGGGCGGCATCGGGGCCGCCCGGCTGAGGGCAGGAGTGGATGAGTCGATGGAGACTCCGGGGTCGCAGTCGTCGCTGCACCGAGCCAATCTGGAGCGCGTCGTGCGAGCGGTGCGCCTGGCCGGCTCGCTCACGCAGGCGGAGATCGCGAGGGCGACGGGCCTGTCGGCCGCGACCGTTTCCAATATCGTTCGTGAACTCAAGGACGGCGGGACGGTCGAGGTCACACCCACTTCGGCGGGCGGTCGCAGAGCGCGCAGCGTGTCCTTGAGCGGGGACGCCGGGATCGTGATCGGTGTCGACTTCGGGCACACCCATTTGCGCGTCGCTGTCGGAAATCTGGCCCATCAGGTGCTGGCCGAGGAGTCCGAGCCGCTGGATGTGGACGCCTCCGCCGCGCAGGGCTTCGACCGGGCCGAGGAACTGGTCAGCCGCCTGATTGCAGCAACGGGCGTCGACCGATCCAAAATCGCGGGCGTGGGCCTCGGTGTGCCGGGCCCCATCGACGTGGAATCGGGCACTCTGGGGTCCACCTCGATCCTGCCCGGCTGGACCGGCGCGAGGCCCGCCGAGGAGCTGCGGGGGCGGCTCGGCGTGCCCGTCTACGTGGACAACGACGCCAATCTGGGCGCGCTCGGCGAGATGGTCTGGGGCAGTGGTCGTGGGGTCCGGGATCTCGCGTACATCAAGGTCGCCAGCGGCGTCGGCGCGGGGCTGGTCATAGAGGGCAAGATCTACCGCGGCCCGGGTGGCACAGCGGGAGAAATCGGGCATATTACACTTGATGAATCCGGCCCCGTCTGCCGTTGCGGCAACCGCGGCTGTCTGGAGACCTTCGCGGCGGCGCGCTATGTGCTGCCGCTCCTCCAGTCCAGCCATGGTACCGATCTGACCATGGAGGGCGTGGTCAGGCTGGCGCGGGACGGAGATCCGGGCTGCCGTCGGGTGATCGCCGACGTCGGTCGTCACATCGGCAGTGGAGTCGCGAATCTCTGCAATTTGCTGAACCCGAGTCGGGTGGTCCTGGGCGGCGATCTCGCCGAGGCCGGCGAGCTCGTTCTCGGGCCCATCAGGGAGTCTGTCGGCCGCTACGCGATCCCCAGCGCCGCACGTCAACTCTCGGTGTTGCCAGGGGCGCTTGGGGGCCGTGCGGAGGTGCTCGGCGCGCTCGCTCTCGCGCTCAGCGAGATGGGCGATTCGACCCTTTTGGACGGTTCTCTGTCCGCCGGTACTCCTGCCTTCACTTAGAGAACGCATGGCACCGTTGCCATCTCGTTAAGTATTTACTTCTTGACGTCGCACGTGTGGCCGAGTTGACTCCAGTCCACCTCGGCCGCAACGACGCGGCCTCGTCAGGGAGGTTTAGGAATGAACACGCAGATGCGTCGTGCCGCCGTTGCCGTTGCCGCTGGTGCAATGGCCGTTTCTCTCGCCGCTTGTGGCAGCGCCAAGGAGTCGAATGGCGACAGCGACAGCTCCGCCAGCTCCGCGAAGAAGGGCGACGCGATCAAGGTCGGTCTGCTCCTTCCGGAGAACCAGACGGCTCGCTACGAGAAGTTCGACAAGCCGCTGATCGAGAAGAAGGTCCAGGAGCTCACGAACGGCAAGGGCGAGGTCGTCTACGCCAACGCCAAGCAGGACGCGAGCACCCAGAACCAGCAGGTCGACACGATGATCACCAACAAGGTGGACGTGCTGATCGTTGACGCTGTGGACGCCGCCGCGATCAAGAGCTCGGTCCAGAAGGCCAAGGACGCCGGCATCCCGGTCGTGGCCTACGACCGCCTCGCGCAGGGCCCGATCTCGGCCTACACCTCGTTCGACAACAAGACCGTCGGCAAGACGCAGGGTGAGGCGCTCCTCGGCGCCCTTGGCTCGAAGGCCAAGGACGGCAAGATCGTCATGATGAACGGTTCGGTCACCGACCCGAACGCCGCTCAGTTCAAGGCCGGCGCCCACGAGGTGCTCGACGGCAAGGTGAACGTCGGCAAGGAGTACGACACCAAGGAGTGGAAGCCGGAGAACGCCAACGCCAACATGGAGGCGGCGATCTCGGCTCTCGGCAAGAAGAACATCATCGGTGTCTACTCCGCGAACGACGGCATGGCTGGCGGTATCATCACCGCGCTGAAGGCCGCCGGCATCAAGGTTCCGGTCACGGGCCAGGACGCCGAGCTCGCGGGTGTGCAGCGCATCCTCGCGGGTGAGCAGTTCATGAGCGTCTACAAGCCGTACGCCCCGGAGGCCGACGCGGCCGCCGAGCTGGCCGTCGCGCTCGCCCAGGGCAAGTCGCTCGACACCGTCGCCAAGGACAAGGTCGACAGCCCGACCGACAAGCAGATCCCGTCCCTGCTGGTCCCGGTCACCTCGCTGACCGCGGAGAACATCAAGGACACCGTCGTCAAGGACGGCCTGTACACGGTCAACGACATCTGCACCCCGGCGTACGCCGCGGCCTGCAAGAAGGCCGGCCTGCAGTAAACAACCGCGAGTAGCCAAACGCGTACGGGAATTCGATACTGAGTTCCCGTACGTGGCTCGTGTGATCCGAAGCTCCTCCGGTGCCCCGCATCCAACAGCCCCGCAAGCTAAGCGGGGCGCCGGACGGAAACTCCACCGCATACTTCTGCACAACCTCCCGCCGGGTCAGGCGGCGAAGGAGATGGTTAACGTGTCCGCTACGCCTGTTCTGGCGTTGCGCGGGGTCTCCAAGCGATTCGGTGCCGTCCAGGCGCTCACCGATGTAGAGCTTGAGGTCCACGCCGGTGAAGTGGTCGCCCTGGTGGGCGACAACGGCGCCGGAAAGTCCACGCTGGTGAAGACGATCGCCGGCGTGCACCCCATCGATGAGGGCTCCATCGAATGGGACGGCAAGGCCGTTCAGATCAACCGTCCGCACGACGCCCAGAACCTGGGCATCGCGACGGTCTACCAGGACCTCGCGCTCTGCGACAACATCGACGTCGTGGGAAACCTCTACCTGGGACGCGAGCTCAAGAAGCGCGGTGTCCTGGACGAGGTCGAGATGGAGCGCCGCTCCCGCGAGCTGCTGAACACGCTGTCGATCCGCATCCCCAGCGTCCGCATCCCGATCGCCTCGCTCTCCGGCGGTCAGCGCCAGACCGTGGCGATCGCCCGTTCGATGCTCGGTGAGCCCAAGCTCGTCATCCTCGACGAGCCCACCGCGGCCCTCGGTGTCGAGCAGACCGCCCAGGTTCTCGACCTGGTCGAGCGTCTGCGCGAGCGGGGCCACGCCGTGATCCTCATCAGCCACAACATGGCTGACGTGAAGGCCGTGGCCGACAAGGTCGCCGTCCTGCGTCTGGGACGCAACAACGGCATCTTCGAGGTCAAGTCGACCTCCCAGGAAGAGATCATTTCCGCTATTACGGGTGCCACGGAGAACGCCGTGACCCGTCGTGCGGCGCGCAGCGGGGAGGCTCAGAAGTGAGCATCGACAAGACTTCTGAGACCGGGGACCACATCGTGGAGAACCCCGAGGCGGCCGCCCACGCGGTCACCGCCGTAGACCCGCGCCTGCTCGTCCGCGAGCAGGGCTTCGCCGGTTACGTCGGCGAGTTCAAGCGCAAGATGAAGTCGGGCGACCTGGGTTCCATCCCGGTCGTCATCGGCCTGATCGTCATCTGGGCGATCTTCGCGAGCCTGAACTCGAACTTCCTCACCGCGGGCAACATCTCCGACATCTCCGTCGCCATGGTCGGCACGGGCATGATCGCGGTCGGCATCGTCTTCGTGCTGCTGCTCGGTGAGATCGACCTGTCGGTCGGTTCGCTCTCCGGTCTGGCCGGCGCCACGTTCGCCGTGCTCAGCGTCACGCACGGCATGAACGAGTGGCTGGCGTTCGTCCTGGCCATCCTCACCGGCACGGTCGCCGGCGCGATCCAGGGCTTCGTCTTCGCGCGCATCGGTGTGCCGGCCTTCGCCGTCACCCTGGCGGGTCTGCTGTTCTGGAACGGCTTGATGCTCCAGATCCTCGGCAGCAACGGCACCATCAACCTGGACAGTGAGGGCGTCGTCGCCAAGCTGACCAGCTACTACTTCACCGATGTGGCCGCCGCCTACGTGCTCGCGGTCGTCGTGACCGCCGGGTTCTTCGTCAGCTCGTTCCTCGGCAACAAGCGCCGCGAGGCGGCCGGTGTGCCGTCCCGCCCGCTGGGCGAGACCATCGCGCGCACGGTGCTGCTGGGTATCCTCAGCTTCGGCGTGGCGATCATGTACAACCAGTACAAGGGTCTGCCGCTCGCCGTGGTGATCTTCCTCGCGGTCCTGCTGGTCACGGACTTCGTGCTGCGCCGTACCACCTTCGGCCGGAAGATCTTCGCGCTCGGCGGCAGCGTCGAGGCCTCCCGTCGTGCCGGTATCAACGTCGAGCTGATCCGCATCTCGGTCTTCTCGATCTCCGGCACCTTCGCCGCCATCGGCGGTCTGTTCATCGCCTCGAAGATCGCCTCCGCCAACCAGGGCGCGGGCGCCGGTGACCTCCTGATGAACGCCATCGCGGCGGCCGTCATCGGTGGCACCAGCCTCTTCGGTGGTCGTGGCCGCACCTGGAACGCCCTGCTGGGTGTTCTGGTGATCGTCTCGATCCAGTACGGTCTGGCCCTGCAGGGCATCGCCTCGCCGGTCCAGTACATGATCACCGGTGGCGTTCTGCTCGCCACGGTCGTCATCGACGCCGTCACCCGCAAGACCCAGAAGACCGCGGGTCGCGCGTAGGGTTCCCACCCACCCAGGCCTGTGCCCGGCACCAATGGCGGTGCCGGGCACAGTCACGTCCGGCGCCCGTCGAGGCGCCGGGCGCAGCCACGTCCGGACGGGAACGCGCGTTCCCGTCCGGTTGGGCCGTTCGTGTGGCGTAGATCGCCAGACCCGGCCCGCGCCCGAAAAGGCGGAACATTAGACTCGACGAACCCGGCAACAGCTCGATCACTGCAAGGAGGCACGGGTGGCGCTGCTGACCCGCATCACGGGACCGCGCGATCTGGACCGGCTGACCCTGGAGCAGCTCGACCAGCTGGCCGAGGAGATCCGGACCTTCCTCGTCGACGCGGTCTCCAAGACCGGCGGCCACCTCGGCCCCAATCTCGGTGTCGTGGAGCTGACCATCGCCCTGCACCGCGTCTTCGAGTCACCGAAGGACAGAGTGTTGTGGGACACGGGACACCAGTCCTACGTCCACAAGCTGCTCACCGGCCGCCAGGACTTCTCCCGGCTGAAGATGAAGGGCGGTCTGTCCGGCTACCCCGCGCAGGCCGAGTCCGAGCACGACGTCATCGAGAACTCGCACGCCTCCACGGTCCTCGGCTGGGCCGACGGACTCGCGAAGGCGAACGAGGTTCTCGGCAGGAACGACCACGTGGTCGCCGTCATCGGTGACGGCGCGCTCACCGGCGGTATGGCCTGGGAGGCGCTGAACAACATCGCCGACGCCAAGGACCGCCCGCTGATCATCGTCGTCAACGACAACGAGCGCTCGTACGCGCCGACCATCGGCGGCCTCGCGAACCATCTGGCGACCCTGCGCACCACGGACGGCTACGAGCGCTTCCTGGCCCGCGGCAAGGACCTCCTGGAGCGCACGCCGGTCGTCGGCAAGCCGCTCTACGAGACCCTGCACGGCGCGAAGAAGGGCCTGAAGGACTTCATCGCCCCGCAGGGCATGTTCGAGGACCTCGGCCTGAAGTACGTCGGCCCGATCGACGGCCACGACATCGAAGCCCTGGAGTCGGCGCTCGCCCGCGCCAAGCGCTTCGGCGGCCCGGTCATCGTGCACTGCCTCACCGAGAAGGGCCGCGGCTACCAGCCAGCCCTCCAGGACGAGGCCGACCGCTTCCACGCCGTCGGCAAGATCCACCCGGACACGGGCCTGCCGATCGCCTCCTCAGGCGCCGACTGGACCTCCGTCTTCGGCGAGGAGATGGTGGCGCTCGGCAAGGAGCGCGAGGACATCGTCGCGATCACCGCCGCGATGCTCCAGCCGGTCGGCCTGGACCGGTTCGCCAAGGCGTTCCCCAAGCGGGTCTACGACGTCGGTATCGCCGAGCAGCACGCCGCCGTGTCCGCGGCCGGCCTCGCCACCGGCGGACTGCACCCCGTCTTCGCCGTCTACGCGACCTTCCTGAACCGCGCCTTCGACCAGGTCCTGATGGACGTGGCCCTGCACAAGTGCGGTGTCACCTTCGTCCTGGACCGCGCCGGTGTCACCGGCACCGACGGCGCCTCGCACAACGGCATGTGGGACATGTCCATCCTCCAGGTCGTCCCGGGCCTCAGGCTCGCGGCGCCGCGCGACGCCGACCAGGTGCGTGCCCAGCTGCGGGAGGCCGTCGAGGTGAAGGACGCGCCCACCGTGGTGCGCTTCTCCAAGGGCGCGGTCGGCCCGGCCGTCCCCGCCGTGGGCCGGATCGGCGGCATGGACGTCCTGCGGGAGCCCGGCACCGACGCCCCCGACGTGCTGCTGGTCTCCGTCGGCGCGCTCGCCCCGATGTGCCTGGAGATCGCCACTCTGCTGGACCGCCAGGGCATCTCCACCACCGTCGTGGACCCGCGCTGGGTCAAGCCGGTGGACGAGGCCATGGCGCCGCTCGCCGAGCAGCACCGCGTGGTCGTCACCGTCGAGGACAACTCCCGGGTCGGCGGTGTCGGCTCGGCGATCGCGCAGGCCCTGCGCGACGCGGGCGTCGACATCCCGCTGCGCGACTTCGGCATCCCGCCGCGCTTCCTCGACCACGCCTCCCGCGCCGAGGTCATGGCCGAGATCGGGCTGACCGCGCCGGACATCGCCCGGCAGGTCACCGGCCTCGTCGCCAAGCTCGACGGGCGCTTCGAGAGCAGCGCCGCGCAGGCCGTGGACGCGGTACAGCCCGCGCGCGACTGACGCCTCCGGGACACGGCCGATGGGCCGGTTTCAGCACCCTGTACGGGTGGTGAAACCGGCCCATCTGCGTGATCCGCGCCGCGTCGGGGCATACGTGCTACCTGCCCTCTCGATCATGTCGAGGACGACAAGCGTGGGAGGTACGTCCGTGAGCAACACCCTCTTCAGGACGAAAAGGGTCGAACAATCGATTCTGGACACCGAGGAACCGGAGCACGCGCTCAAGAAGTCGCTGTCCGCTCTGGACCTCACCGTCTTCGGTGTCGGTGTCATCATCGGCACCGGCATCTTCGTCCTCACCGGCAAGGTGGCCAAGGAGAACGCGGGGCCTGGCGTCTCGCTGGCCTTCGTCGCCGCGGGTGTCGCGTGCGCGCTGGCCGCCCTCTGCTACGCGGAGTTCGCGTCCACGGTCCCGGTCGCCGGGTCCGCGTACACGTTCGCCTACGCGTCCCTCGGTGAGCTGCCCGCCTGGATCATCGGCTGGGACCTGGTCCTGGAGTTCGCGCTCGGCACGGCGGTGGTGGCCGTCGGCTGGTCGGGCTACGTGCGCTCGCTGATGGACAACGCGGGCTGGCACATGCCCGAGTCGCTCAGCGGGCGCGAGGGGGCCACCGGGTTCGGTTTCGACATCCTCGCCTCAGCACTGGTGCTGGTGCTCACCGCCATTCTCGTCATCGGCGTGAAGCTCTCCGCCCGGATCACCACGCTGGTCGTCGCGATCAAGGTCACCGTCGTCCTGGTCGTGATCATCGCGGGCGCCTTCTTCATCGAGGGCAAGAACTACTCGCCCTTCATCCCCAAGGCACAGGCCGTGGAGGCGGGCAGCGGCATCAAGTCACCGCTGATCCAGCTGATGTTCGGCTGGGCGCCGACCAACTTCGGCGTGATGGGCATCTTCACCGCGGCCTCCGTCGTGTTCTTCGCCTTCATCGGCTTCGACGTGGTCGCCACGGCCGCCGAGGAGACGAAGAACCCGCAGCGGGACATGCCGCGCGGCATCCTCGGCTCGCTCATCATCTGCACCACGCTCTACGTCCTCGTGTCGATCGTGGTCACGGGCATGCAGCACTACAGCGAGCTGTCCATCGACGCCCCGCTCGCCGACGCGTTCAAGGCCACCGGGCACCCCTGGTACGCGGGCTTCATCAGCTTCGGCGCCGCCGTCGGGCTGACCACGGTCTGCATGATCCTGCTGCTCGGCCAGACCCGTGTCTTCTTCGCGATGAGCCGTGACGGACTGCTGCCGCGCTTCTTCTCCCGCGTGCACCCGAAGTTCCGCACCCCGCACCGGCCGACCATCCTGCTCGGTGTGATCATCGCGATCCTCGCGGGCTTCACCAGCCTCAGCGAGCTGGCCGAACTGGTCAACATCGGCACGCTCTTCGCCTTCATCGTGGTCGCCGTCGGCGTCGTCGTGCTCCGCCACACCCGCCCCGACCTGCCCCGCTCCTTCCGCACCCCGTGGGTGCCGTGGGTGCCGATCCTGTCGGTGCTCGCGACGCTGTGGCTGATGCTGAACCTGCCCGCGGAGACCTGGCTGCGGTTCGCGATCTGGATGGTGGTCGGCATCGTCGTCTACTTCCTCTACGGGCGCAGGCACAGCCTCATGGAGCGCCGCCCGAAGACGGGTACGGACGGCACCCGGACCCCGCCCGGCGGCACGGCCGGGTAAGCACCCGGCGATGTCCGTACGGGCCCCGTGCCTCCCGCGTCCCGGCGGGCGGGCACGGGGCCCCGTACGTTCCCGAGCCCACCCGAACGCGCGAGGCCTGGTACGTGGCGGTCCGGGCTCGCGGCGGTGTGGGGCCCGGCGCGAGCCGGTCAGTCCTCGGGCCCCCGGCGCACGGTCCGGGGCCCCGTGACCTTCGCGCCCAGTTCGCCCACCCGCCGCCGCAGTTCGCGGTCGGCCGTGACGACCAGGCGGGGGCGGCCGGGTGCCGCGGCCACGAGCTCCACGATCCGGTCGTCACCGTTGCCCGGGGCCTCGTCCACCCGGACGCCGGGGATCGGGGCCACCCCCCGGGCGACGCCCTCCACGACGAGGACGATGTCCAGCGGACCGGGATGACCGGGCACCCCGGCCTCCGCGAGACCGGCCAGCCGGTCCCGGAGCCGCACGGCCGCCGCGCGCCGGTCGCGCCACCAGCCGTCGGGCACGGATCCGACCACATTGGCACCGTCCACGATGAGCAGAGTCGTCGTCATGGCTTCACCCTGCCAGAGGCGGCCACCGGCCCGGCCGCGCGTCATGACGGACACGGCCTCGGCCACGAACGGCTTCCGCGCCGGACCGCCGCGCGGCGCCACATGCCGGCGGGCGGCTGACGGGTGCGGGGCGTCGGACCCGGTGAGAGGCATCCCCCGGATCACCGGGCGGGCCGCCCCCGATTAAGGTGATCCGGTGAACGTCGACTGGCTCATACGCGGTCGCGACGGCAGGCTCAGTGTGTACCTGCTGTCGGAGGCCACCGTCCGCTGCCGGGCGGAGCACGGACCCGGCGGCCCCTGGGGTTCCGCCCGCACCGTGGGGGGCGAACAGCGCCTGCACTCCGTACTGGCCCTGGGGCAGGGACCCGACCGCTACACCCATCTGGTCTCCTGGCGCCCCACGGTCAAGGGTGAGTCGGGTCTCGTGCACTCGACCCACTTCCGGCCGGACCTCGCCGCCCTCGACTGGAACCCGATCGGTCACCCCGACCGCACCGGGGACCGGACGGGCAACCCCGCCGTAGCGGTCGACGCTCAGGGGCGCGCCCATGCCTTCGTGCGCAACAAGGGCGGCGGGGTCAGCATGATCGCCCAGAAGGAGAAGGGCGGCTGGGGGCCCTGGCGCGACCTCAAGGGGCATGACGTACGGGGCGACCTGGCGGCCGTGACCGGGATGTCCGGCCGGGTCGAGCTGTACGCGGCCGTGGCGGGCGGCCTTCTGCACTGGAGCCAGGAGGAGCCGGGCGCGGTACCCGCCCTGGACGAGGCGCTGGAGGCACCGGTCCGCCCGGACACCCTTCAGGCGCTCGCCACCTCCGCCGGCTCCACCACGCTCTTCTTCACCGACGACTCGGGCGATGTGTGTGTCTGGCGTCCCGGCACCAGGCCGGTGCCCCTGCTGGCCTCGGCCGGCCCGGGTCCCGTCCGTGTCATCCGCTGCGAACTCGACGGCCACGACTGCACGTTGCTCGCCCAGCGCGCGGCGAGCGGCCGGGTGGCCTTCGCCGCCTATCCGACCGAGGACGAGTCGGCGGGCGCGTGGTGGACGGAGTCGGGGCCCGAACTCCCCGCCGACGCCCTGCTGTCGCTGACGGAGGACGAGGAGGGCCGGGTGGTCGCCGCGACGCTCTCCCCGGGAACCGGAGAACTCCGCGTCACCCGGCGCAAGGACGAGCCGGGGATCGCCCTGGAGGCCTGGCGCACCGTCTGACCCCGCCCACACGAACAAGGGCCCGGCCACCACCTGTTCAGGTATCGGCCGGGCCCTTGTTCGTCGGAGCAGGTCAGGAACTCCCCCCGGTGGCGGGCGACTTCTTCGCCGACTCGGGGATCGCGGAGTCGGTGCGCAGCGCCTTCCACAGGGTCGACGCCCGCGGTTCGGCCGCCACCACCCGGTTCGGGTCGACCTTGTCGTACGCCACCGGGAGCATGATCGTCTCCATGGTGGACGGGTCGACGCCGTTCATGCTCCGGCCGAACTCGGCCAGCGCCGTGAGCGAGGCGAGGTCGGAGTCGGTGGTGAGGGCCTGGGTCAGGCTGTCGGCGATCTTGTACGTCTTCGTCGGGCTGCCCAGCAGGTCCTGCTTCTTGATCTCGGACAGGAGCGCGATCATGAACTGCTGCTGGAGGCCGATGCGTCCGAGGTCGCTGCCGTCGCCGATGCCGTGCCGGGTCCGCACGAACTCCAGGGACTGGGTGCCGTTCAGCTGGTGCGTGCCCGCGGCGAGGTCGAGGCCGCTGGAGCTGTCGTGGATGTCCTTGTCGACGGTGACGGTCACGCCGCCTATCGCGTCCACCAGGTCCTTGAAGCCGGCGAAGTCGATCTCCATGTAGTGGTCCATGCGGATCCCGGAGATCTTCTCCACGGTCTTCACCACACAGGCCGAACCGACCTGGGAGTAGATGGAGTTGAACATGACGCGCTGCGCGGAGGGCACCTTCGAACCGTCCGCCTTGGTGCACTCGGGGCGGGTCACCAGGGTGTCACGCGGGATGCTGACCGCGACGGCCTTCTGCCGGCCCTCGGGTATGTGCATCACCAGCGCGGTGTCGGAACGCGCCCCGGAGACGTTGCCCGTCTTGAGGGCGGCGTTGGCGCCCGAGCGCGAGTCGGATCCGAGGACCAGGATGTTCTGCCCGGAGGTGGGCAGCTTCGCCGGCCGGTCGTCACCGATGGCCTTGTCGAGGTCGACGCCCTTGATGTTGCCGTCGAGGTCGCTGTAGAGCCAGTAGCCGGTGCCGCCGGCCGCGAGGACGAGGACGGTCAGACCCAGCAGGATCTTCCTGCCCGTGCGACGGCCGCCGGTGCGCTCGCGCTTGGCGCTCCGCCTTCCG
The DNA here is from genome assembly GCF_036226925.1 of Streptomyces sp. NBC_00659. Classification (NCBI taxonomy): domain Bacteria; kingdom Bacillati; phylum Actinomycetota; class Actinomycetes; order Kitasatosporales; family Streptomycetaceae; genus Streptomyces; species Streptomyces sp. NBC_00659. The sequence goes on from NZ_CP109031.1 coordinate 7,120,116, forward strand.
CCGCCGCCCTTTCGCGGCGCTTCGGATGCGGGGGTCTGGGGCGTCGGGACATGGCTCATCCTGGTCCGGGTCCTAGCTGGTCGTGCCCTGGTACGGGCGGATGTCGATGGCTCGAGGACTCGGGTGGGGGAGTGGCCGGTCCGTGCATTGCCGGGCTGACCTGCACTATAGACACGGGTTCGGACGTATGTGCGTCCAGGGGCGCCGGTCTCGTCCCTGTGGCTCAGGACCGTAGGAGCCACCCTCTCGGGAGGTGCCGGACGAGCGATCCCGGGCGTGAAAGGCCGAGGACCGCCCGGTCAGGGGCACAAGACGGGCATTGCTCCCGACTTGATTGAAAGTTCAGTGAATCGCGTCTCACGTTTGTGTCTGACGGGGACAAAAAGTGGACAGCCAGTGGCTGAGATGTGAATATTCCGTGACGTGATCTTCTCGGTTCGGGGCCGGGTGGTCCGCCTGTGTGATCACTTTGGGTGCGAGGGGGGCCTCAGCCCTTTTCCGGAAGACGCTGAGGAGCCGTGGTGAGCCCGGGTAACCCCGAGAACAGTGCCCTGGTATCGACATATCGATCCCTGGTGCCGGTGCGGGCACGTCGGCGCATCGTGCGCCGTGTGCCGCGCCCGCTGCGAGTCGCGGTCGTATGTACCCTCTCGGCCCTCGACTCGATCCGCTCGGCTCTGGCGAAAGCCGCGCTGGGCCGGCGCCACAGTCCGGCACTGCGCGATGGCCGCGCACCGATGCGCGTCGTGCAGTCCGCCGACCGGCACGTCCTGGCCACGGTGGTCCCGGGCGCCACCGAGTGGGCCGCTCGGGCCAGGAATCTCCATCTGCTGGTGGCGGTGCTGGAAGACGCCGAGATCGACTACTTCGCCGTGCGCGGCAACGGCAAGAACGTGCCTTGCGTGGCTGTTCCCGCCGTGTTCCGTGATGACGTGGAGGAGGTTCTCCTGCTCGTCTTCGGCCGCAACCCCGGCTACGTCAGCGCGCACGCAGGGGGGCAGCCGCGGAACGGAGGGTCGGCGAAGACCTGGCGCAGGCTCCGCTCGGAGCAGGTGCTCCGCCTGTGCTGGAGCGTCTGCGACCCGACGGAGAACCTCGTCTTCGGCCACGAATCGGGATGTGATCTGGAGTTCTGGGAGGAGGCCGACGGGCAACTGGTCGCACCGCGCCCCAACGCAGTGGTCGCGAGCACGCCGGTGCGCGGTGAACGTCGTCGCGTCGAGCAGCGACTCTTCAGCCCTGTTCCGTCCCTGTACGGAACGGGCCGGACCCGTACGCTTCCCGAGTTCACCGCTCCGCTGATCAGCGACCACCTCTACCCGATCGACCTCGTCTACACCTGGGTCGACGACTCGGACCCGGTCTGGCGCAGGCGCAAGGAAGCGGCACAGCGGAACCTGACCGCAGGTCCGACCTCGCTGCACGAGCAGGCGGCGAACGACGCGCGCTTCACGAGCAGGGACGAGCTCCGGTACTCCCTGAGGTCGGTCCATCAGTACGCGCCCTGGGTGCGGAACATCTTCCTGGTGACCGCGGGACAGGTTCCCGGCTGGCTGGACATCGAGTACCCGGGCCTGCACGTGGTCGATCACCGGGAGATCTTCTCCGACCCGGACGCGCTGCCCACCTTCAACTCCCACGCGATCGAAAGCCAGTTGCACCACATTCCCGAGCTCGCCGAGCACTTCCTCTACTTGAACGACGACGTGTTCTTCGGGCGGCCGGTGCTTCCGGACCACTTCTTTCATCCGAACGGACTCACCAAGTTCTTCATGTCCAAGGCGCTGATCCCGACCGGCCAGATCAAGCCGGAGGACCTTCCCGTGGACGCCGCGGGAAAGAACAGCCGCGGTCTCATCGCCCAGGAGTTCGGCACGGTCATCTCCCAGAAGATGAAGCACACCCCGCACGCCCTCAGGCGCAGTGTCCTCTCCGAGATCGAGGAGACCTACGCGAGGGCCCACTGGGTGACCCAGCACGCACGGTTCCGTTCCCCGTACGACGTTCCCGTCGCCTCGTCGCTGCACCATTACTACGCGTACAACTCCGCCCGCGCCACGGTGGGCGACCTGCGCTACGTCTACATCGACATCGGTGACAGCAAGGCGGAGCAACGGATGAACCGGCTGCTTGCCCGGCGTGACTTCGACACGTTCTGTGTCAACGACACAGTGGTGCCGGAAGACAGAGAGGCACAGGTGCGGATGGTGAGCCGTTTCCTCGACTCGTACTTCCCCGTCCCGAGCCCCTACGAGCGCACCGCCGGCGCCCTCGCTCCGCGGGTGGCCGCGCCGACGGAGCTGGAGGCCTTTCAGGCATGACCTCCTCTACGACGAAGCCTCTGACCACGTCCGGCGCGGCGGGAATTCGGCGACGCGGACTTCGTGGCCGCGTGGTGGCGCTTCGACTCTGGCTGATGCTGCATCTCTTCGTTCCGATGAAGAGAAAACGCAGCGCACAACTGCGCTACGCGGCCGTTCTCGACGGCCAGACCGTGAATCTGCATGCGGTCCTGCCCCCCGGCGTGCCCATGCCCGAGCGTGCGACAGTGATGCTTCGCCGGGGCCGCAGGCGGCACCATGCGCAGGCGCATGTCTACCGAGGCCCGGTCGACGAGGTCCTCGTGGACGCAGCTGTTCTGATGGGTGCGGAAGTCGGCGGGATACCCATCGGCACCGGAAAGTGGAAGCTCAGGCTTCGTATCCACGCAGGGCGCCGGTCCCGGTCCGTGGCGCTGCTGCTCCTGGAGCCCCCGGTACCTTATGAGGGCCCGACCAAACCCATGACGACATCCCGTATCACGGGAGTGCGTTATCGCGTCGGGCGCACCGTCACCGGTACCGCACGGATCGTCAGCTCGGATCCCGTGCCGGCTGTCGAGGTGTCCAAGGTGCACATGTCGCATGCCGGAGTCACCGTGGACTTCCGGGTGCTGGGTACGGAAGTCGAGCGCCCCTGGACGGAGTTCGTCGCTGCCGGACGCCAAGTCCGCCAGCCTGCCCAACCGTTGGGGCCCGGTCTCTTCAGGACCGAAGTCCCACTGGACCGGATGGGACCACGCTCCTCGAGGCCCGAACACTGGGACGTCGTGCTGTGCCAGGAGGCCGGCTCCCCCTTGAGGCTGGGGCGCCGGCTGCACGACGTCCGCAACCCGCGACGTGTCTTCGCGATGCGCAGCATGGCCATGACTCCCGTCGGCCGCACACCCTTGATCGTCCAACCGCGCTATACCCCCGCAGGAAATCTTCGAGTCACCTGCACGCGCATGCCCGAGGCAGGCTGAACCCCAGAAGTGAAGATCACATTCCTGCTGACCACCGCGGACGCCGTCGGTGGCACCGAACGCGCCGTCTTCAACCAAGCCACCGAACTCGCCGTCCGGCACGAGGTCCGCGTCCTCAGCGTCTTCAAGAGCAGATCAACGCAATTCTTCGCGCCTGGCGAGCGTGTACGCCTCGACTACCTGGTCGACATCACCGGGGAGACTCCGCGGCCACTGCGTTCCAGCACCGTGGAGGAGGAAGTGTGGGCGGGGCTGTCCGCCCGGCCGAGTGAAATCGTCGACCGGTCCTGGGAGTCGGCGTTCAACCGTCTCACCGACCTCGAGCTCGAACTCGCCCTGCAGCAGACGGACACCGACATTCTGATCACCACGACTCCCGCGCTGATGGCGCTGGCAGTCCGTCTGGCTCCGGCCCGGGTGATCACCGTCCACCAGGAGCACCGTGTCTCCGAGTTGCGGGGCACAAGCGGTGAACCGCTGCTCCGCCATGCCGCGCGGCTGGACGCACTGGCGGTCTTGAGCGAGCGGACCCGGGAATGGTTCGCCGAGACCCTGGGCGCGGCCGCTCCTCGTTTGGAGGTCGTGCCGAACGCACTGCCCAGCGGGTTCCGGCCGCGGTCGACCCTTGAGACCCGAACGGTCGTCATCGCAGGCCGGCTCGTCGCGGAGAAGCAGATCGACCATGCCCTCACCGCTTGGGCGACGGTGACGCAGCAGCACCCCGACTGGCAGTTGCGCGTGTTCGGGGACGGACCGCTCAGTGGTGCCCTGCGCCGCCAGATGGACATGCTCGGGCTGCACGACTGCGTTCAGCTCAACGGCAATTCACCGAACCTTGCGGAGGAGTGGGCCAAGGCCGGCATCGCCCTGCTCACCTCTCGGAACGAGGCATTCGGACTGGTCCTCGCGGAAGCGCAGGCGGCAGGTGTTCCCGTCGTCTCCTACGACGCGCCCAACGGCCCGCGGGAAGTGGTGATCGACGGGGAGACCGGCATTCTGGTACCCCCCGGTGACATCGACTCTCTGACCTCGGCTCTGCTGCGGCTGATCGAGGATTCGGAGCTCCGCCACCGTATGGGCGGCGCGGCGCTGGCCTCTGTCAGACGGTTCTCGCCCTCGGTGGTCACCGCTCAGTGGGAAGAGATGTTCCACGAGCTCATCGCAGAGCGCGACCGTGGGCGCAGGGCGATGGTGAAGGCCGAGCGCCAAGCGGTCCACGCCCACCTGAGCGGCCCTGAGGGAGGCGTGTCGGCGGCGCCTCCGCCTCCTCCCGGATCGGTCCGTTCGAGCGATCAGCGGGCCTTGGAACAACGCTTGCTGAACAAGCGAGGCATGGTCCAGGACGGCGGTCAGGTGTGCGCACTGCTCGAGTGGCAGTCGCCCTGGGACGTGGTTCAGGCGAATCTCGCGCTCGCGGCCAACGCCTTGGAAGGCGCGGACATTCCGTACATGGTCATGCGCGACCACATGGTGCGGCATTCGGTCGCCGTGCACCGCTCCTACCAGCAGGCTGTTTTCAAGGCGCTGGCCGAGCGGTATCAGGACGAGGCCGTCTACACGTCCGTCCTCAACGAGGCCCAGAAGACGGTGGCGACGGCTCTCGCGGCTCTGATCGGTCAGTACTCCGAGGACCCGTGCTCCGGCATCAGCGTCTACCAGAGTGTGGTGTCGCCGTCACGGACTCTGCGTCTTGGCGCGGTCTACGGTTGCCTGATCACGTTCTGGGACGACGAACCCGACGAAACCGGGTACCTCAAAAGCCCGTCGCGGACTCTCATCGGTGACCGAGTTCCGCTCAGCGCCATGCGCCGTACCCCCATGAGTCTGGGTGGTCGCCGTTACCCGACGATCGTGCCTTTCGGACAGACGCTCCATGGAGACATCGACTTTCCCGTGGACGCTGTCTACACGTGGGTGAACGGTTCCGATGTCGCCTGGCTGGAGCGGAAGAATTCCGTCCTGGCCGGTCTGGGAATGGACACTCAGGACGCGGCCACGAGCGCGGCACGCTTCCGCGACCGGGACGAATTGCGTTACTCCTTGCGGTCGATCGACATGTACGCACCGTGGATCCGCAACATCTACATCGTCACCGACAAGCAGGACCCGAAGTGGCTGGACCTGTCGCATCCCCGTGTGCGGGTCGTGGACCACACGGAGATATTCGGCGACAGAGGGGCGTTGCCCACGTACAACTCCCATGCCATCGAAAGCCAGTTGCACCATATCGAGGGTCTGGCAGAGCATTTCCTCTACTTCAACGACGACGTTTTCCTCGGGCGGACCGTGCAGCCCGGCATGTTCTTTCTCGGCAACGGTCAGGCCAGGCATTTCATGTCGCCCACAGCCGTGCCGATGTCACCGTCGTCGAACGGGGACGAGTTCAACATCGGTGCCGCGAAGAACAATCGGTCCCTGATCGAGCGCTCTTTCGGGCAGACACTGGTGCACTCGTTCCTGCACGCTCCTCATCCCTTGCGGCGCAGCATTCTTGTCGACATCGAGCGGGAATTTGCGGAGGAGATCGCGGTCGCCGCGAGTAACCAACTGCGTGATCACAGCGATGTGTCGGTGGCATCGTCCCTGCACCACTACTACGGATTCCACACGCTGCGCAGCGTGCCGGGAAGCATCTCCTGCGGGTTCGTCAATGTCGGACTCGCCGAGCACGGTCCTCGATTGCAGCGCATTCTCACGGCGCGTCCCCATGACGTATTCTGTCTGAACGATTTTCACGACGGGGATGTGCCGGAAGAGGAACAGGACGCAATCCTGACTGCTTTCCTCCCGAGCTATTTTCCAGTGGCCAGTCAGTTCGAGACGGGGTCCACCCGAAATCTGCGTGCCCATGCCGGCTATCTTTCGGAATGGCCGCTGTGACCAATTTTGACCTGGTAGAAGAAAGAGATCTGAGCGTGTCCAGCACTGCCTCCGTCCTGCAGATCGTCGCGCACCCGGACGACGACCTGTTCTTCATGAACCCCGCCACCTTTCAGACGGTCAAGGCGGGTACGCCCACCACGACCGTATATCTGACCAACGGGGACTCGGACGGCCGAAACCGCAGCCCTTGGCAGTTGACCGCGCCCGTCGCGGACCAGGAGGCATACGGGAAGGCGCGACAGAACGGCATTCGAGCCGCCTACGGTGCCATGGTGTTCGGTGACCGCACGGCAGCGTGGACATCGTCCACGCTGCCCACGGAGGACGGGGCCGTCGCCGAGGTCTACACCCTCACGGACGCGCCATGGATCAAGCTGATCTTTCTCAACATCCGCCAGCACGGGATTGAGGGCGGACTGCCGCGCAGCCTCCACGTTCTGTGGCAGGGGGAGGAAGAGCGCGTCCGTACGCTGGTGGTGAGCGGCGGGATCGTGAACGAACAGCACTGGTACACGCGTTCCGGCCTGGTCGACACCTTGGTCCAGATCCTCGACCTCACCCGACCGACGCTGGTCAGGACCCTCGACCCGGACCCTGACCGCCTCGTTCACGACGAACGGTTCCCGCAGCGTTACGACTTCGGCGATCATGCGGACCATTGCGACCACACCGCAGCCGCACTCTTCGCGTCCCTCGCGCTGGAACAGTACGAAGGTCCTGACGAAGGCCGCACTTTCGTCGTCGAAGCCTTCCGGGGCTACTACAACGAACGCTGGCCCCACGGTCTCGGTACCACGACGGTGTCCCTGAAGGAGTACTTCCTCAACATCTACGGTGCCGCGGACGGGTACGACTGCGGCGATCCCGCGGGCAGTGGCGACTACGCGGTCGGCCTCAGCGCACGCTCCACGGGCTGGGTCCAGAGCACTACGCCACGCCATCCGAACGGACCCTGGCTCGGGCTGGACGCACGTGGTCGGCTGACGGCGTTCGCCGTGGTCAACCAGCAGGCAGCGCTCTGGCTGGAGTCGCAGGCGGGCAGCGGCCAGTTCCGTGGACCGTTCCTCCTGGGGGGTGGCCCGCTGTCGCCGGGGCTGACGGCGAGCCTCACCCCGGACGCCCGTTGGCAGGTCTTCGCCCGGCGCATGTCCCACATCGGACCGGACCACGCGCACCGACGCGAGATCGTCGTGCTCGAGCAAGCCGAGCGGGACGGGGTGTTCACCGACTGGAGCATTCTGGGCAACCCCAGCGCGGGGCAGCCCGGACGTGATCGCCATCTGGGTGTGCCGGCTGTCACCCGTGACGCTCTGGGACGCCTGCACCTCTTCGTCCGCAACGCGGGACAGGGACTGCACACCCGTATCCAGGAGACGAACGGCGCCTGGGGCAAATGGACCGATCTGCGTGGCCATGAACTGCAGGAAGGGGTCTCCGCGCTGACGGCGCCGAACGGTCGTGTAGAGATCTTCGCCGCCAGCAGAGAAGGAGTCTTCCACTGGGTCCAGGGTCGTCATCAGGAGGAGTTGCTGCGTGCTCCCCGTTTCCGGCTCAAGGTTCCGGCCTCGCCCGCCACGGCCGTGGTCCAGCCGAACGGCAGGGTCATGACCGTGTTCCGGCAGCCCGAGACGGGACGGCTGCTCATGGCCGAAGAGGACACGCCGGGCGGCCGGTGGAGCAAGCCGCCTGTGTCGATCGGTGGACGAGGCGGCTACGGCGCGGTCGCCTGTGCCGCGAGCCCGGACATGGAGCTCGGGACACTGGTGGCCACCCTCAGCGACCTGGGCGGCGTCGCCTATCGGTTCGTTCCCGGTGGTCATCCCTGGCAGGAACTGTCCACCGATGCCCTCGGTGGACCGCCGGCGTACGCTCCGGCCGCGGCCTTCGACACGCTCGGCCGTGCGTGGATCGCCGTGCTGGGTGTGGACGGGCGTTTGGCCGTCGCCCGGCAGGCCGGCCGGGGATCGGTCGGGTTCGACGCCTGGCAGGTTCTCGGCTGAAGCCTGACGTCGAGTGACCCGGCGTGGCGCCTCGAACCGGCGCCGCGGAAGGCGACCATGACGTGCTGATCACTCCTCCGACCGCTTTCGCGCTGCACGGCGCAGGGCGGGTCGGCCCGGTGGTGATGGGACGGGCGTGCACGGGTGAGTGTGATGCGGCAGCCCGCCAAGGCGTGCCGCGGACGGTTCCGCTGCCGGTGTGTGACCGGCTCCCGGACCGATGTGCAGAGCAAACGAGGAAGGAAGAGGGAAAGCGTGAGGAGGATCTGCGTCCCGGGCAACTCCGTCGCCGCCTGGGCGGCGGAGAAGGAAGCACCGTTCGCCCGCTGGGGCCAGTACTTCGGCGAGTTCCTGAACGACTTCCATGAGGGGGAGGCCCGGGAGGACGAGCAGGCTGCCACGACGCCGGTGGCCGTACCGCCCGCTTCCTCCCGATGCCCAGTCAGTTCGAGGCGGGTCCACCGCGCAATCAGATGTTCCACAAGGGACGTCTTCCTGGATGGCTGCTATGAGTTTTAGTCTCCCTGACCTGAATCGTCCCTCTTCTGCCCCGGAGCGAGGAGAACCCGACGGCGTGGAGCCCGCGGGGGAACCCGTCGCGAGGCCCTCGCTAGTCCAGGTGCTGGCGCATCCGGACGACGACCTGTACTTCATCAACCCCGACCTGCAACGAGCGCTGGAGACGGGGCACCGGGTCACCAGCGTGTATCTGACGGCCGGGGAGGCCGACGGGCGCAACATCGACACCCGCGATCTCAGCCGGATGGACGGCGAGCCGGACTTCGAGGGGTACGCCGAGGCGCGCCAGCAGGGACTGCGCGCGGCGTACGCGGACATGGTGACGGGTGACCGCGAGAGCGAGTGGGCGCGTGACGTCTTCATGTTCTCCACCGGTGTGACGGTGGACCGTTCCACCCTGGTGGCCGCACCGCATGTCCAGCTGGTCTTCTTCGGGCTGCGGATGATCGACCCCGAGAGCGAATTCCCGGACGACGACGTACTGCCCGTCCAGCTGACCGAGCTGTGGAACGGGGAGATCTCCGCGCAGCCCACCCTGATCGCCGCGGAGTCGCCGCTGCGCCGGACGCAGGAGATCAGCAAGGACGGGCTGCTGCGCTCCCTGGTCGAGCTGCTCCACCGCGCGCGCCCCGACCAGTTCTGGACCATGGACCCCGACCCCTGGCACACGGACTGGAACGAGGAAGAGGGGCCGAAGTCCAGCGATCACCACGACCACACCGCGACGGCACAGTTCGCGTTGGCGGCGCTGGAGCGCTACATCGGGGAGGGCGGCGTGCCGCCCCTCGTCGACAACTGCGTCGGCTACGGCAACAAGCACTGGCCCAGCAACCTCACCGAGGACGCCTGGGCCGAGAAGAAGCGCGTGCTCAACGTGTACACCTCCGCCGACGGACACGTCTGTAGCCGCCGCTACTGCGGTGACCGGCAACTGTCCGACGGCGCCGACATCCGTCGCTACGGATGGAGTACGAGGGCCCGGTACGAGGGCGGCACCGACTGGCTCCATCTCCAGGCCGACGGCCGGCTCGCCGCGTACGCCGTGCTCGGAGGTCGGGCTGCGGTCTGGACCGAGAGCAAGCCGGGCAGCGGCACCTGGGACGGGCCGGATCTCCTTCCCGGCCACGGGCTGACCCCGGCGCTGGCCCTGGCACCGGACAGTACGGGCGGCGTGCACCTCGTCGGCCTGCGTCGCACCCCCGGACCGGACGGTCAGGTGGACGTGGAGGTCGTCCGCATGTGGCGGCAGGCCCACACAGGCGAGGTGCTGCCCTGGGAGAGTGTCGGCAACCCCAACGAGAGGTCGGAGGACTGGCGGCGCTGCCGGGAGGTCGGAGTTCCCGAGGCTGTTGCAGAGCCCACGGGACGACTGCATGTGTTCATGCGCAACTTCGGGTCCGGTGTCAGCGCCCGTCGTGAGACCGACGAGGGCTGGGGGCGCTGGGAGGACCTGGGCGGCCGCAACATACAGGACTGCCTGACTGCGGTCCTGAAGTCCACCGGGCGGATTGAACTGTTCGCCGCGAACCGCAGCGGCGGTGTGCACTGGTACCAGGAGGCCGTGTACGGCCCGTACAAACTGCAGGACGGTGTGACGTCGGCCGACCCGGACGCCTGGCGGCCCGTCGGTGGACTCACTCCGGTGCAGATCGGACGCTCGCGCATGGTGTTCTTCTACCGCGAGGAGGACTCCGGAGAGGTGCTGTGCGTGCGGCAGCGACCTGACGGCCGATGGAACGGACGTGTCGAACGGCTCGGCGGTCACGGCGGGACCGGCAGGATCGCGGCTCTGCGGCAGCAGAACGCCCGTCAGGACTCCATCGTCCTCGCGCGCCGCAACGCTCGGAACCGGCTGAGCACTGCGGTTGTCGCCACCCAAGGGCAGGGGGAGACACCGCAATGGACCGACCACGACGTACTGATCGCGCGTCCGCCTGCCCTGGCGCTGGACCACGCGGGGCGGGTCGTGGTGGCGGTGATGGGCCCCGACGCGCGGGTGAGAGTGATGCGGCAGGCCACGCGAGATGCCGCCGAAGGTTTCGGGCCGCCGACAGTCGTGTGACCGGCTTCCGGAACCATGTACAGAGAAATGATGAAGGTATGAGGAAAAAATGAGGAAGATCCGCATCTTGGGCAACTCCCTGGCCGCTTCGCGGGTGGAGAGGGAGGCACCGCTCGCTGGCTGGGGCCAGTACATCGGTGAGTTCTTGAACGAGGGCTACGAGGTGCACAACTACGCCCGTGATGCCATGACGTTGCGCGGCTACTACGCCGAGCGTTTCGCCGCACTCCTCACCCTCCTGCAGCCCGGCGATCTGGTGATCCTCGCCTTCGGCCACGTCGAGCAGCGCATCAACGAGCCGCGCCGATACCACGGACCGCGCGAGTACAAGGAGTACCTGCGCCTGTGCGTCGACGCGATCCGGGTCGAGGGGGGCATTCCCGTGCTGCTCACCCCGGAGGCCCGCTGTGTCTTCGACGAGGCCGGGAACATTCTGAATACTCATGACGAATACCCCGAACTCACCCGCGAGGCGGCGGCCGAGACCGGCGCTCTGCTGGTCGACATGAACGAGTACACGACGACGATGCTCGCGGAACTCGGGCCCACGCGAGCGCGTCGGCTGTTCCGCTGGATGGACCCGGGCGAACACCCGAACCACCCCGACGGGGTCGTTGACTCCACCCACTTCAACACCCAGGGAGCGCGCGAGGTGGCGCGGCTCACGGCCGTCCGTTTCCTCGAAACCCCGGGCCTGCCACCGGACATGGTCAACCCGCAACTGGTGACGCCCGGCGAGACACCCCCAGTGCTCACCGAGTTCATGGTGAGCAATCCCGAGATGGCCCTCACTCTGACGCCGAGCCTGCTGGGTATGGCGGACTTCACCTCGCCCGCGCCTGGGCAACTCGTCGGTGCCATGTGCAAGTTGGCGGGCACCACACCCGTGGGAACCGACTACATCCTCTTCTACGAGCAGGGCCGTTACCTCGGTGGCACCGCCGTCTCCGTCTCGGGGACGTGGCAGTGGCGCCGAACCGTCAACTGGAGCGCGGGCCGGCACAGCGTGGAGGCGCTCGCAGTCAAGGGCGATGCCGTCTCCTGGACGTCCGTGCTCGAATTCGAGGTTCTCGACCACGTCGAACCGCCGCAGGTCGAGGGCCCCAAGCCGGACGTTTTGAGCGGCCCACGCCCGCGCTTCTTCGGCAAGACTGCCCGCGGCACGACCAAGGTGATGGTCCTGGAGCAGGGCCGACTCATAGCCGCGGCACCCGTCAAGGCGGACGGAACCTGGCAGGTCACCCACGCCCACGACTGGCGCCCGGGTACCTACACCGTCGAGTTCGTCGGGATCTTCAGCGCCATCCACTCCGAGCCCGCCTCGCTGACGCTGCGCGTGCACGGCATCCCCGAGGACAGCTGGCTGCACACGTCGCTGGCGTCCCGCCACTCATGCACGGGCGAGTGCGCGCACTACCCGGTGATGCCGACCTGGTGAACTGACGCCTGAAGTTCGACGCCTGACGTTCCGGATATGAATGCGAAAGTGGGCCTCCGCCAGAAGCGGAGGCCCACTTTCCTGTATGCCGTCAGGCCGTTACGCCGGAACCGACGCCACGCCCGCGTCCAGGAAACGCTTCCCGGTCACGCGCTCCGAGACGCCCTCGCGGTCCAGGTACGGCGTGATGCCGCCCAGGTGGAAGGGCCAGCCCGCGCCGGTGATCAGGCAGAGGTCGATGTCCTGGGCCTCGGCGACGACGCCCTCGTCGAGCATGAGGCCGATCTCCTGGGCCACCGCGTCGAGGACCCGGTCCCGCACCTGCTCCTCGGTCAGGACGACGTCGCCCTGCTTGAGGAGAGCCGCGACCTCGGGGTCCAGCTCCGGCTTGCCGGAGTCGTAGACGTAGAAGCCGCGCTTGCCCGCCTTGACGACGGCCGCGAGGTTCGGGGAGACCGTGAAGCGGTCCGGGAAGGCCCGGTTGAGGGTCTCCGAGACGTGCAGGCCGATCGCGGGGCCGACCAGTTCGAGGAGGACCAGCGGGGACATCGGCAGGCCGAGCGGCTCGATGGCCTTCTCGGCGACCTCGACCGAGGTGCCCTCGTCGATGACGTTCTGGATCTCGCCCATGAAGCGGGTCAGGATGCGGTTCACGACGAACGCCGGGGCGTCCTTGGTGAGAACCGCGGTCTTCTTCAGCTTCTTGGCGACGGCGAACGCCGTGGCCAGCGAGGCGTCGTCGGTCTGCTCGCCGCGCACGATCTCCAGGAGCGGGAGGATCGCGACCGGGTTGAAGAAGTGGAAGCCCACGACCCGCTCGGGGTTCTTCAGCTTCGACGCCATCTCGGTGACCGACAGCGAGGAGGTGTTGGTGGCGAAGATCGCGTGCGCCGGGGCGACCGCCTCGACCTCCGCGAACACCTGCTGCTTGACGCCGATCTCCTCGAAGACGGCCTCGATGACGAAGTCGGCGTCGGAGAAGCCCTCCGCCTTGTCCAGCACACCGGAGACCAGGGCCTTCAGGCGGTTGGCCTTGTCCCGGTTCACGCGGCCCTTGAGCAGCAGCTTGTCGATCTCGGCGTGGACGTAGCCCACACCCTTGTCGACGCGCTCCTGGTCGATGTCCGTGAGGACGACCGGGACCTCCAGGCGGCGCAGGAAGAGCAGGGCGAGCTGGCTGGCCATCAGGCCCGCGCCGACGACGCCCACCTTGGTGACCGGACGCGCGAGCGACTTGTCCGGCGCACCCGCCGGACGCTTGCCGCGCTTCTGGACCAGGTTGAACGCGTAGATGCCGGAGCGCAGTTCGCCACCCATGATCAGGTCGGCGAGCGCCACGTCCTCGGCGTCGTAGCCCTTCTGGAGGTCGCCGTCCTTGGCCGCGGCGATGATGTCCAGCGCGCGGTAGGCGGCCGGGGCGGCCCCGTGCACCTTGCTGTCGGCGATGAACCGGCCACGCGCGACGGCCTGGTCCCAGGCCTCGCCGCGGTCGATCTCCGGGCGCTCGACGGCGATCTCGCCCTTGAGGACGGCGGCCGTCCACAGCAGCGACTGCTCCAGGAAGTCCGCACCCTCGAAGAGCGCGTCGGCGATGCCGAGGTCGTAGACCTGACCGCCCTTGAGCTGCTTGTTCTGGTTGAGCGAGTTCTCGATGATCACCGAGACGGCCTTGTCCGCGCCGATCAGGTTCGGCAGGATCGTGCAGCCGCCCCAGCCGGGGACCAGACCGAGGAAGACCTCGGGCAGCGAGAACGCCGGCAGGGCCGCGGAGACGGTCCGGTACGAGCAGTGCAGACCGACCTCGACGCCACCGCCCATCGCCGCGCCGTTGTAGTAGGCGAAGGTCGGGACCGCGAGGCCCGACAGACGCTTGAAGACCTCGTGGCCGCCCTTGCCGATGGCGAGCGCGTCCTCGTGCTTCTTCAGCAGCTCGACACCCTTGAGGTCGGCGCCGACCGCGAAGATGAACGGCTTGCCGGTGACACCGATACCGACGATCTCGCCGGCCGCGGCCTCCTTCTCGACCTGGTCGACGGCGGTGTTCAGGTTCGCCAGCGACTGAGGACCGAAGGTGGTCGGCTTGGTGTGGTCGAAGCCGTTGTCGAGGGTGATGAGCGCGAAGCGCCCGGCACCGAACGGCAGGTCGAGGTGGCGTACGTTCGCGGACGTCACTACCTCGTCGGGGAACAGCTCGGCTGCGCCCTTCAGGAGTTCAGCGGTGGTCACTTGTCGCCTCCGGCGTCCTTGTGGTGCGGGTTCTCCCAGATCACCGTGGCGCCCATGCCGAAGCCGACGCACATGGTGGTGAGGCCGTAACGGACCTCCGGCTGCTCCTCGAACTGGCGGGCCAGCTGCGTCATCAGACGGACGCCGGAGGAGGCGAGGGGGTGGCCGTACGCGATGGCGCCGCCGTACTGGTTGACGCGCGCGTCGTCGTCGGCGATGCCGTAGTGCTCCAGGAAGGCGAGCACCTGGACGGCGAAGGCCTCGTTGATCTCGAAGAGGTTGATGTCCTCGATCGACAGACCGGCCTGGGCGAGGGCCTTCTCGGTGGCCGGGATCGGGCCGTAGCCCATGACCTCCGGCTCGACGCCCGCGAAGGCGTACGAGACCAGGCGCATCTTGACCGGCAGGCCGTTCTCGCGGGCGAAGTCCTCGGAGGCGAGGATCGACGCGGTCGCACCGTCGTTCAGACCGGCGGCGTTACCGGCGGTGACCCGGCCGTGGACGCGGAACGGGGTCTTCAGGCTGGACAGGTTCTCCAGCGTGGTGCCCGGACGCATCGGCTCGTCGGCGGTGACCAGGCCCCAGCCCGTCTCACCGATCTCCGCGTTGGTGTTGCGCACCGAGATCGGCACCAGGTCCTGCTGGATCTTGCCGTTGGCGTACGCCTTGGCGGCCTTCTCCTGCGAGCGCACGGCGTACTCGTCGGCGCGCTGCTTGGTGATGGTCGGGTAGCGGTCGTGCAGGTTCTCGGCGGTCATGCCCATGAACAGGGCGGACTCGTCGACCAGCTTCTCGCTGACGAACCGCGGGTTCGGGTCCACGCCCTCGCCCATGGGGTGACGGCCCATGTGCTCGACACCGCCGGCGATGACGACGTCGTACGCGCCGAAGCCGATGGAGCCCGCGGTGGCGGTGACGGCCGTCAGGGCGCCGGCGCACATGCGGTCGATGGAGTAGCCGGGGACCGACTGGGGGAGCCCGGCGAGGATGCCGGCCGTGCGGCCCAGGGTCAGACCCTGGTCACCGATCTGCGTGGTCGCGGCGATGGCGACCTCGTCGATCTTCTTGGGGTCAAGACCGGGGTTGCGGCGCAGCAGCTCCCGGATGGCCTTCACGACGAGGTCGTCGGCGCGGGTCTCGTGGTAGATGCCCTTCGGGCCCGCCTTGCCGAACGGGGTGCGGACGCCGTCTACGAAGACGACGTCCCTGACGGTACGAGGCACGATGGCTCTCCTCCAGATGCGGGATGGCACTGCTGCGCGACACACGCCTGAGCGCGCGCTCAGCACCCATGCTACTTACGAGTAACCAACCTGCCCAGTCCCGCGGGCGGGAGCGGCGAAGGTCACATCCGGAAGGCCTACGCGTTCCGGCCCGGCCACTCGCGAGCGGGCGGCCGGCGCCGGGCCGCCGCCCGGGGTCCGCCCCGCCGGCCCTCGCGCCGGACGGTCCGTCCGCGGCCTTCCGGCCTGCCGTCACGCCGCTTCACCAGAGTCGGACACCCAGGAAACGGCCGCACGCGGACGCCCCAGGATCTTGGCGTGATCTCGTCGCCCGTTCGACGGGCCGATTCCCCTTCGAGGACCCGTCCGGCGCGCACCGGGAGAGCCGGCACACGCCCCGGGCGGCGCACACGGTGGGGCACGACGGACATGCCGGGCGCGCGGAGTGCTTCCGGCACACGGAGCAACCGGAGCGCGCGCCGGACGTCCGGCGCGCACCCGGCGTACAGGCGGCGCACGGTGCACACGGGCGCGCGCCCGGTACGGTCCTACGCCCGGCACGGCACGGTTCTACGTCCGGCCCGGCACAGTTCCACGCCCGGCACGGTCCTACGCCAAACGGGTGGCCGTACGCCGGGTGCGCCGATACGCCCGAGGCGCGGCCCGTACGCCATGCCCGCCGTCGAGCGGGGAGACCGCCGCCGTGGAGAGGCACTCCGGGCCGTCTCGGGTTCCGGTCCGGACCGCCCCGGGCACAGCGCCCCCGGCGGGCCGGGGCGTCCCGAGGGTCCGGTCGTCCTAGGCGGTCTTCACGGACAGCGCCGTCACCAGTTCCGGCGTGACCAGCTCCACCTGCCAGGGCCGCGCCCCGCAGGCGGTGAGCGCCGCGCCCACCGACTCCGTGTCCGGTGTCGTGGGCGGCTCCCAGCACACGCGCCGCACGGTGTCCGGGGTGATCAGGTTCTCCTGTGGCATGTTCAGCCGGTCGGCCAGCGCCGACACGGCGGCCCGCGCGGCGGAGAGCCGGGCGGCGGCGGCCGGGTCCTTGTCGGCCCAGGCCCGCGGCGGGGGAGGCCCGGTCACCGGCTGGCCGGGCTGGGGCAGCTCGGCGTCCGGCAGCGCCTTCGCGCGGTCGACCGCGGCCTGCCACTGCTCCAGCTGGCGCCGGCCCATGCGGTGCCCGAAGCCGTTCAGGGCGGCCAGGGCCTGCAGGTTGGCGGGCACAGCCAGCGCGGCTTCGACGATCGCCGCGTCCCCGAGCACCTTGCCCGGCGAGATGTCCCGGCGCTGCGCGACGCGGTCGCGGGTCTCCCACAGCTCCCGGACGACGGCCATCTGCCGACGGCGGCGCACCTTGTGCATCCCGGACGTACGGCGCCAGGGGTCCTTGCGCGGGGGCGCGGGCTCGGCCTGGGCGATGGCGTCGAACTCCTGCCGGGCCCACTCCAGCTTGCCCTGCCGGTCGAGCTCCTTCTCCAGGGCGTCGCGCAGGTCGACCAGCAGTTCCACGTCGAGCGCGGCGTAGCGCAGCCAGGGCTCGGGCAGCGGGCGGGTCGACCAGTCGACGGCGGAGTGCCCCTTCTCCAGGACGAAGCCGAGGACGCTCTCCACCATGGCTCCGAGGCCCACCCGGGGGAACCCGGCCAGGCGTCCGGCCAGCTCGGTGTCGAAGAGGGTGGTGGGGATCATGCCTATCCCGCGGAGGCAGGGCAGGTCCTGGGTGGCGGCGTGCAGGACCCATTCCGCCCCGGAGACGGCCTCACCGAGACCGGACAGGTCGGGACAGGCGACGGGGTCGATGAGCGCGCTGCCGGCGCCCTCGCGGCGCAGCTGCACCAGGTAGGCCCGCTGGCCGTACCGGTACCCGGAGGCGCGCTCGGCGTCGACGGCCACCGGGCCGGAGCCGGCGGCGAACGCGGCGATCACCTCGGCGAGCGAGGTCTCGTCGGTGATCACCGGCGGGATGCCTTCTCGGGGCTCGAGCAACGGGGTCGGCGCCGATTCGACGTCGTCCGGAGGGCCGCCTCCGGTGGTTCGCAGTGAGCTGTCTGCTGCGGTCTCTTGGGCGTCGGTCACCTGTCAAGGGTATCTGTGGATGGACGACGCCCGTCGACGGAACGTTCCGTCGACGGGCGTCGGATGGTCGTAAACCAGTCAGGTGAGCGCAACACGGGGTTCACGGGCCGGGAGTCGGCCAGGGGGCCGGGAGGCCGTTCGGTGTCGGGGTGGGATGCGGGCAGGAGGGTGGTGGGGGAGGGGTCAGTGGATGATTCCGGTCCGCAGGGCCACCGCGACCATTCCGGCGCGGTCGCCCGTGCCGAGTTTGCGCGCGATGCGGGCGAGGTGGCTCTTGACGGTCAGTGCGGACAGGCCCATGGAGACGCCGATGGCCTTGTTCGACTGGCCCTCCGCGACCAGGCGCAGGACCTCGACCTCTCGGCCGGACAGTTCGCGGTAGCCGCCCGGGTGGCTCGGGGAACCCGGGGGGCGGCGGTGCATACGGGCGGCGGCCGAGCCGATGGGCGCGGCGCCGGGCCGGGTGGGGAGCCCGACGTTCGTACGGGTGCCGGTGACGACGTAGCCCTTGACACCGCCCGCGAGGGCGTTGCGTACGGCGCCGATGTCGTCGGCGGCGGAAAGGGCGAGGCCGTTGGGCCAGCCGGCGGCTCGGGTCTCGGAAAGGAGGGTGAGGCCGGAACCGTCCGGCAGGTGGACGTCGGCGACGCAGATGTCACGCGGGTTGCCGATTCGGGGACGGGCCTCCGCTACGGACGACGCCTCGATGACGTCGCGCACTCCGAGCGCCCACAGATGGCGGGTGACGGTGGAACGGACCCGAGGGTCGGCCACGACCACCATGGCGGTCGGCTTGTTCGGGCGGTAGGCGACCAGGCTTGCGGGCTGCTCGAGGAGAACGGACACCAGGCCTCCTGGGGTGCGGGACGGGACCGGCTCTGGGGGGCGAGCCAGGACGAACCGTGCTTTCAAGGTCACAGACGTCTTCGGCATCAAACCTGTCGACCTTTAGGGAATGATCACGATGGGGTGAGTAACAATCCGCGCAATTCGGACGCGCGATCGATCATCCGAAGATCGAACCGAGTCGTTCCGCGTCGTTCCGCGTCGATACGCGGCCGAAAGTGGTCGTATCGATATGCGGCCGGTAAGGAAACGGAAAGGGCGCGCGCGTCGGCGCGCGCCCTCGCGGGGGTCAGCGGGACTGTGGTCCCCGGCGCTGCGGCAGGGTGACCACCGAGGCGTCACCCGGAGTCACCGGCGGCAGCCCCGCGACCTGGCACAGCAGGTCGCACCAGCCGGCGAGGTGCGCGGCGGTGTCCGGTACGCCGCCGAGCCCCTCCCGGGGGGTCCAGGACGCGCGGATCTCGATCTGCGAGGCGGCCGGGCGTTCCGCGAGCCCGCCGAAGTAGTGCGAGCTCGCGCGCGTGACGGTGCCGCTCGCCTCGCCGTACGAGAGACCGCGGGCCTGGAGCGCGCCGGTCAGCCATGACCAGCAGACCTCGGGGAGCAGTGGGTCGGCGGCCATCTCCGGTTCCAGCTCCGCGCGGACCAGGGTCACCAGACGGAAGGAGCCCTGCCAGGCGTCGTGCCCCGCCGGGTCGTGCAGCAGGACGAGGCGGCCGTCGGCCAGATCCTCGTCGTCGGCGACGACCGCGGCCTCCAGCGCGTACGCGTACGGAGCCAGGCGCTGCGGTGGTCGCGTCGGGTCGATCTCGATGTCCGGCCGCGGCCGCGCGGCCCGCAGCGCTTCGACGGCCGCCCGGAAGGGCAACGGGGCCGTCTCCGCCGCATTCCTGTCCTCCTCCTTCTTCTCCTTCGCGTCGTCCATTCCGCCAGCGCCGTCCGACAGTCGTCCCTGAGCCGCAGCCATGCCGGGAAGATTAAGGGGAACGGAGCCCGCGCGCAGGGAGAGACACCCGTGCGTGGGACCCCTGTCCGGATCGTGCCGCGCGAACACCGCCCGGTGGGAGGGCCGCCCGGAGGGCCGCGGGCGGGGCGGCGGAGCCCGGGACGGGGATGCCCGTGAGCCGTGGGAGACTTTCCGTCGTGAGCGCCAACCACAGCCCCGCCGGGCAGCAGCCGACAGCCACGTACGAGTCCGCCTTCCTCAAGGCGTGCAGGCGCGAGCCCGTGCCGCACACGCCCGTGTGGTTCATGCGGCAGGCCGGTCGCTCACTGCCCGAGTACCTCAAGGTGCGCGAGGGCATCCCCATGCTGGAGTCCTGCATGAGGCCCGAGCTGGTCGCCGAGATCACGCTCCAGCCGGTGCGCCGGCACCACGTGGACGCCGCGATCTACTTCAGCGACATCGTGGTCCCGCTGAAGGCCATCGGCGTCGACCTGGACATCAAGCCGGGCGTCGGCCCGGTCGTCCAGAACCCGATCCGCACCCGTGCCGACCTGGCCCAGCTGCGCGATCTGACCCCGGAGGACGTCTGGTACGTCACCGAGGCGATCGGGCTCCTGACGGCCGAACTCGGCGAGACCCCCCTCATCGGTTTCGCGGGCGCGCCTTTCACCCTCGCGAGTTACCTCGTGGAGGGCGGTCCGTCCAAGAACCACGAGCACACCAAGGCGCTGATGTACAGCGACCCACAGCTGTGGGCCGACCTGCTCGACCGTCTCGCCGAGATCACCTCCGCCTTCCTGAAGGTGCAGATCGAGGCCGGGGCGAGCGCCGTCCAGCTCTTCGACTCCTGGGTCGGCGCCCTGGCCCCCGCCGACTACCGCCGCTCCGTGATGCCCGCCTCCGCCAAGGTCTTCGACGCCGTGGCCTCGTACGGCGTGCCGCGCATCCACTTCGGCGTCGGCACCGGTGAACTGCTCGGCCTCATGGGCGAGGCCGGCGCGGACGTCGTCGGCGTCGACTGGCGCGTCCCGCTCGACGAGGCCGCCCGCCGCGTCGGCCCCGGCAAGGCGCTCCAGGGCAACCTCGACCCCGCGGTCCTGTTCGCGTCCACCGAGGCCGTCGAGACGAAGACCCGCGAGGTGCTCGACGCCGCCGCCGGCCTGGAGGGCCACGTCTTCAACCTCGGGCACGGTGTCATGCCGAGCATGGACCCGGACGCGCTGAGCCGGCTGGTGGAGTACGTCCACACGCAGACGGCAAGCTAGTGCCGCGACGGGGCGAACGTTGCCTGTCGCGGCACTAGTCCGGCTCCCGTAGCCCCGGCTCACCAACTGTGCCGCGCCTGTCTGCCGAACAGCAGGCGGCGCGGTTCGGGCGGTGGCGGGGTGCCCGGACGCAGCGGCCAGGCCAGGAGCATGCCGGCCAGGAAGCCGACGACGTGCGCCGCGTACGCCACGGTGCCCGCGGCGGGCACGGCGGCGCCGGACGAGTACGCGGCCTGGAGCACGAACCAGAAGCCCAGCACGAGCCACGCGGGCAGCCGGAGCGGCAGGAACACCAGGAACGGGACCAGGACCCAGACCCTGGCTCTCGGATACAGCACCAGATACCCGCCGAGGACCCCGGCGATCGCCCCCGAGGCGCCGATCAGCGGATCGCCCGAGTCCTCGTTGACCAGCGCGAAGCCGTACGCCGCCGCGAAACCGCACGCCACGTAGAACAGCGTGAAGCGCACATGCCCCAGCCGGTCCTCGATGTTGTTGCCGAAGATCAGTAGGAAGAGCATGTTGCCCAGCAGATGCAGCCAGCTCCCGTGCAGGAACATCGCCGTGAGCACCGACAGCGGCGGCGACTTGTCGTAGCCCCGCGGGCCCAGCAGACAGCCCGGTCCGTGCGGTCCGCCGCCGACTTCCCCGGTCGGCACCAGCCGGGGGATCCGATGATGGATCAGTTCCTGCGGCACGGCGGCGTAGTGGTCCATGAACGCGCGCAAGTGACACAGCTGCGACAGGGCGCTGTCGCCCGCCACCGATCCGGAGAGACCGGGGGTGTAGAGGAACACGAGCACATTGGCGGCGATCAGCGCGTACGTCACATAGGGCGTGCGCCGCACCGGGTTCACGTCATGGACGGGAATGACCACGAGGGACTACTGCCCCCGCTGGGCGGGGTGAATCCGGGCTCCACCGGGCTCGGCCCGGTCCGGCCGCCGGCACGGTTTCCCGCCGGACCCACTGAACACATGTGCCCCCACGGCCGTATGTCTCCTCAGCCCCCCGCGCCGCTCCGGCGGCGTGGCGCGGGTATGACGACGCGACGACGTGAAGACGTGAGGACACAGGCCATGAGCGACCGAGTTACTCCTCCGATGCACGCCCTGCCCGACGGCGAGGCGGAGATCGCGCTGGTGCTGCACCTCCCCTGGGAGGACGTCGCGGCGCTCGGCCAGGAGGCCGGACGGCTCGCGGCCCGGTTGCAGCGGCCCGTGACCCTGGACGAGGCCGTCAGCCATCGGCTGCGGTCCTCCCGGCCGGCGGCACACGCGAAGCCGGCCCAGACCGCGCCCGCGGTCACCGCGGGCGCGGTCTCCTCGGCCGGCTCGGTCTCCTCGCTGCCGCCTCGGCCGCCCGCCGAGCACGCCCGGCAGGCGATCGACCGGATCAATGGGGCGGCGGGGAACGAGTCCGCGTAGCCGTCGAGCGGGCTGTCGTCCTACGGGCGGACCGTCCGGGCGGGGCGGGAGCGCGCCGCCCAGGGTGCCCCGGACGCCGCGCCGGGAAGCGGGTGCCGGGCGTCCGCCGGGCGGGCGAGACCGTGCGGACACGCCCCGGTTCCCGTCACGGGCCCGCCCGGCGCACCTTCGCCACCGCCTTGCGGGCCGCCACCAGGACGGGGTCCCAGACAGGCGAGAACGGCGGCGCGTAGCCGAGGTCCAGCATCGTCATCTGTTCCACCGTCATGCCCGCGGTCAGCGCCACCGCCGCGATGTCCACCCGCTTCGCCGCGCCCTCCCGGCCGACGATCTGCACGCCGAGCAGCCGTCCCGTGCGGTGCTCCGCGAGCATCTTCACCGTCATGAGGGCGGCGTTCGGGTAGTAGCCCGCGCGGCTCGTCGACTCGATGGTGACGGTCTCGAACCGCAGGCCCGCCCGGTGCGCGTCCTTCTCCCGCAGTCCGGTGCGGGCGATCTCCAGATCACAGACCTTGCTCACCGCGGTGCCGACGACACCGGGGAACGTGGCGTATCCGCCGGCCACGTTGGAGCCGATGACCTGCCCGTGCTTGTTCGCGTGGGTACCCAGCGCGATGTGCCGCTCGCGTCCCGAGACCAGGTCGAGCACCTCGACGCAGTCGCCGCCCGCCCAGATGTTCTCGTGCCCGCGCACGCGCATCGCCAGGTCGGTCAGCAGCCCGCCGTGGTCGCCGAGCGGCAGCCCCGCCGCGCGGGCGAGCGTCGTCTCGGGGCGCACGCCGATACCGAGCACCACCACGTCCGCCGGGTACGTGGCGTCCTCGGTGACGACCGCGCTGACCCGCCCTTCGGCGCCGGTGAGGAACGCGGTGACCTCGGCGTCGTCGACCATGGTGATCCCGAGGCCCTCCATGGCGGTGTGCACCAGGCGGCCCATGTCCGGGTCGAGCGTGGACATGGGCTCCTTGCCGCGGTTGACCACCGTCACCTCGTACCCGCGGTTGATGAGCGCCTCGGCCATCTCCACGCCGATGTAGCCCGCGCCGACGACCACGGCCCGGCGGCCCTCGGCAGCCGTCAGCGAGTCGAGCAGGGCCTGCCCGTCGTCCAGGGTCTGCACGCCGTGCACGCCCGGCGCGTCGGCGCCCGGCAGGTCGGGGCGGACCGGACGCGCGCCGGTCGCGATCACGAGTCGGTCGTACGACGTCCACTGCTCGTCCCCGCTGCCGAGGTCCCGGGAGCGCACCCGGGCCCCCGCGACGTCGATCTCGGTGACCTCCGTACGCATCCTCAGGTCGATGGAGCGCTCCCGGTGTTCCTCGGGGGTCCGCGCGATCAGCCGGTCGCGGTCCGGGACGTCGCCGCCCACCCAGTACGGGATGCCGCACGCCGAGTACGACGTGAAGTGGCCCCGCTCGAACGCCACGATCTCCAGCTCGTCCGGACCGCGCAGCCGGCGGGCCTGTGACGCGGCGGACATTCCCGCCGCGTCACCCCCGATCACGACCAGTCGTTCCCGGGCGCCACGCCCGCCGTCGGCACCGTTCGTATCGCTCATGCTCATACGAACACGCTACGGGGGCCCGGTACTTCAGTCCTCCTCGCCGCCTTCCGCGGTTCCGCCGCGCGCGGGCGGGGCGGCCTTCGGCGCGGCCTCGCCCGCCGGAGCCGGGCCGGGAGCCGGGCGGGAAGCCGGAACCGGGACCGGGACCGCCGACGCCCGCGCGGCGGCACTCGGGGCCGGACCCGGAGCCACCGCCGGGGCCGGGCGGCGGGGCAGCCGGGGACGCACGAAACGCATCCACACCAGGGCGATCAGGCCGAGGACCACCGCGAAGGGGAGCAGCGCCCCGATCGCCAGGGCCAGCCAGCGCACCATGGTGACCAGCACGTCCCAGCCGCCCTGGAGCGCGTCCAGGAAGCCCGGGTCCTCGTCCTTCTTGGCGGCCTTCTTCACCGGGGTCTCGGACAGCGAGAGGGTGATCGTGGCCAGGCTCGTGCGGTCCTTCAGCGACGCCTGCTGGGCGAGCAGCGATTCCAGGTCGGCCTGCCGGCTGCTCAACTCCCCTTCCAGCGCCACCACATCACTGAGCTTGGTCGCCTTGTCCATCAGTTCCCGGACCCGGGTCACGCTGGCGCGCTGCGACTTGACCCGGCTCTCCACGTCCACGACCTGATCGGTGACGTCCTGTGCCTTGGCGGTCCGCTCGACGACCTTGCCGGCGCCCTCCAGGTCGGCGAGCACCTGGTCGTAGCGCTCGGTGGGCACCCGCAGGACGACGCGGGTGCGCTCGTGGCCCCTGCCGTCACGGGTGGTGGTCTCGTTGCCGACGTAGCCGCCGGCGTTCTCGGCCGTGGCCCGGGCGTCGTCCAGGGCCTTGGCCACCTCCTTGACCTCGACGGTCAGGGAAGCGGTGCGGATGATGCGGTTCACGGTCACCTTGGGCGGGGCGGCCTTGCGTCCGCCCGAGCTGTCGCTGCCGGCCGCACCTGAGTCCGCCTGCTCCGCGGGGCCGGCCTTCGCGTCTCCAGCGTCCTGCGCGTACCCCTTGTCGCTGCTGGTGCCGGCCGTGTCATCGGCGGCGCCGCATCCCGACAGCGCGAGCGTGGTGACGAGGAACATGCCGGCGAGGACCCGGGCCGGGCGGGCGGTGCGTCCTGGCGAGGCGGGTGAGACGGACGAGACGGGTGGCACGGGTCGGTCCGGACGTCCGGAGCTGCGTGTGAGCATGCGGTCTACCCCCAAGGTGGTGACGACTGACGCTTCTTCGACGCCGCGGCGGCCCGGAACGTTGGACGACTCCGGTCCCGATGCGGTCACGGTCCGGGCTCGCGCCGGACACCGGGCTCCCCGACAAAGGCGTCGGTGGTGTCTGAGAAGGTGGAGCCATGCGCGAAGAGGACACTTCTCCGGGTTCGGGACACGTCGTGGTGGTCGGCGGAGGGATCGCGGGGCTGGCAGCCGCCCACCGCCTGCTCGGGCGGGGCGCGCGCGTCACCGTCCTGGAGGCCTCCGACCGCCTGGGCGGCAAGCTGCTGGCCGGCGAGATCGCGGGCGCACGCGTCGACCTCGGCGCCGAGTCGATGCTGGCGCGCCGCCCGGAGGCCGTGGACCTCGCCCGCGAGGCGGGACTGGGCGACCGCCTCCAGCCGCCCGCCACCGCGACGGCCTCCCTGTGGACCCGCGGCACCCTGCGCCCCATGCCCAAGGGCCACGTCATGGGTGTCCCCGGCAGCGCGTCCGCCGTCGCGGACGTCCTCTCCGAAGAGGGCCTGCGCCGCATCGAGCAGGACGCCGACCTGCCCCGCACCGAGGTGGGCGAGGACATCGCCGTCGGCGAGTACGTGGCGGCGCGTGTCGGCCGCGAGGTCGTCGACCGCCTCGTGGAACCCCTCCTCGGCGGCGTGTACGCGGGCGACGCCTACCGCATCTCGCTGCGCCTGGCCGTCCCCCAGCTCTACGCCGCCGCCCGCACGCACACCTCCCTCACCGAGGCCGTCCGCGACATCCAGGCCAAGGCGGCCGCCGCCGGGCAGACCGGCCCCGTGTTCATGGGCATCGACGGCGGGGTGGGCCGGCTGCCGCTCGCCGTCGCCGGGTCGGTGACGGCACGCGGGGGCGAGATCCTCACCGGGACGCCGGTGACCGAGCTGCGCAGGACCACGGCGGCCGGGGCCGGGGAGCCCGCCCGCGCCGCCTGGCGCGTCGTCGCCGGGGACCGTGTCCTGCACGCCGACGCGGTCGTCCTGGCGCTGCCCGCCCCGGCCGCCGCCGCGCTGCTGCGGGCCGAGGCCCCGGCCGCGGCGGCCGAGCTGGCCGCCGTGGAATACGCGTCGATGGCCCTGGTGACCCTCGCCTACCGCAGCGAGGGCGTCACCCTCCCCGAAGGAAGCGGCTTCCTGGTGCCGCCGGTCGACGGGCACACCATCAAGGCGTCCACCTTCGCCTCCCGCAAGTGGGGCTGGATCGCCGACCAGGACCCCGGCCTGCTGGTCCTGCGCACCTCCGTCGGGCGGTACGGCGAGACGGAGGTGCTCGGCAGGCCCGACGCCGACCTCGTCGAGGTGTCCCGCCACGACCTGCGGGAGGCGACGGGGCTGGACGCCGAGCCGGTGGAGACCCGGGTGACCCGCTGGGACGACGGCCTGCCCCAGTACCCGGTCGGCCACCACGCGCGCGTGGCCCGCGTCCGCGAGCACGTCGCAAAGCTGCCGGGCCTCGCGGTGTGCGGCGCGGCGTACGACGGGGTCGGCATCCCGGCCTGCATCGCGTCCGCGTACGCCGCCGTCGACCGGCTCGGCGGCGACGGCGGCGGTCTCGAGGCGCTGCGGGCCGACCCGGTGCAGAGCCTGCACGGCGGCGCGGGAGAATAGCCTCATGAGTGACGACGCCCCCACCACCGAGGCCGCCAGGATCCCGAACAAGGGCAAGCTGGCCAAGGACCTGAACGAGGTCATCCGCTACACCCTGTGGTCGGTCTTCAAGCTGAAGGACGTGCTCCCCGAGGACCGGGCCGGTTACGCCGACGAGGTCCAGGAGCTGTTCGACCAGCTCGCCGCCAAGGACGTCACCGTCCGCGGCACCTACGACGTCTCGGGACTGCGCGCCGACGCCGACGTCATGATCTGGTGGCACGCCGAGACCAGTGACCAGCTCCAGGAGGCGTACAACCTCTTCCGCCGTACGAAGCTGGGCCGTGCCCTGGAGCCCGTCTGGTCGAACATGGCGCTGCACCGGCCCGCCGAGTTCAACCGCTCGCACATCCCGGCGTTCCTCGCCGACGAGACGCCCCGCGACTACATCAGCGTCTACCCCTTCGTGCGCTCCTACGACTGGTACCTGCTGCCCGACGAGGACCGCCGCCGGATGCTCGCCGACCACGGCAAGATGGCCCGCGGGTACCCCGACGTCCGCGCGAACACGGTCGCCTCGTTCTCGCTCGGCGACTACGAGTGGCTCCTCGCCTTCGAGGCCGACGAGCTCTACCGCATCGTCGACCTCATGCGCCACCTGCGCGCCTCCGAGGCCCGGATGCACGTCCGTGAAGAGGTCCCGTTCTACACCGGCCGCCGCAAGGACGTCGCCGAACTGGTCGCGGGCCTCGCCTGACCGTCCCGGCCGGGTTCGGCCGGACGGTCCCGCGAGCAGGCGGGCGCCCCTCCGGGGGACGCCCGCCTTCGGTTTTCCCGGAGCCGGTCAGTGTGCCCGGGCCACCGGTTCCCGGTGCGGTGCGCACCCCGCGTTCCGCCCGGGGAGCCGGCCCTCCAGCAGATAGGCGTCCAGATAGCCGTTGACGCAGGTGTTGGGGCCGCCCGCGATCCCATGGGTGCCGGCACCGTTCTCGGTCACCAGCACCGAGCCCCACAGCCGTCGCTGCAACTCCTTGGCACCCTCGTACGGCGTCGCCGCGTCCCGCTCGGCGGCGAGGATCAGCGTCGGCGGCAGCTCCCCGGGCAGCGTCCGTACGTCGAGCGGCTTCTGCCGGGGCGCGGACCAGTACGCGCACGGCAGGTTCATCCACACGTTGTCCCAGGTCTCGAACGGGGCGACCCGCGCGAGACGGGTGTTGTCGCGGTCCCAGGTGCGCCAGTCGGTCGGCCAGGGCGCGTCGTTGCACTCCACGGCCGTGTAGACCGCGTTGCCGTTCTCCTGCTCGGCGGCGGCCTCCGGATGCGGTCCCGCCAGCTGGATCAGCGGCTTCGGGTCGCCCTTCAGATAGGCGGACAGCGCCAGCGCGCGCTGCGGCCAGTAGTCGTCGAAGTACCCGGCCTGGAGGAACGCGCCCTGAAGCTGGGCGGGCCCCACCGTGCCGCCCGCGGGGGAGGCGGCGAGCCGGGCCCGCGCCTTCTCGTAGGAGCGCCGTACCTCCTCGGACGTGCGGCCCAGCTTGTACACCGTGTCGTGCCGGGCCATCCACGCGCGGAAGTCGGCCCAGCGGGTCTCGAACGCGGCCGACTGGTCGAGGTTGTTGCCGTACCAGACCTTCTCGGGGGCGGGGTTCACCGCCGAGTCGAAGACCATACGGCGTACGTGCGAGGGGAACAGCGTCGCGTACAGGGCACCGAAGTAGGTCCCGTACGAGGCACCCATGAACGTCAGCTTCCGCTCGCCGAGCGCGGCCCGCAGCACGTCCAGGTCACGGGCGTTGTTGAGCGAGGTGTAGTGGCGCAGGGCGGAGCCCGAACGCCGGGCGCAGCCGCGGGCGTACGCCTTCGCCTCCGCGATCCGTGCCTTCTTGAACGACTCCGAGGGGACCGCCGGGGCCTGGAGGAGCGGCTTCGGCGGGTGCTTGGGGTCCCGGCAGGACAGCGGCGCCGACCGGTCGACACCGCGCGGGGCGTAGCCGACGAGGTCGTAGGCGCCTCCGATCCGCTTCCACGCGGGCAGCATGCCGATCAGCGGGAAGTACACGCCGGAGGCGCCGGGACCGCCGGGGTTGTACACGAGAGCGCCCTGGCGCGGCACCTTGTGCCTCGCGTTGTGCGGATCCTTGCCGGTGGCCTTCACCCGGCTGACGGTCAGTCTGATCCGTTTGCCGTCGGGGAGCGCGTAGTCGAGGGGCACCGTGACCGTGCCGCACTGGAGGCCGGACGGCAGGTGTTCCTCCTTGGGGCACTTGCCGAAGCGGATGCCCGCGGCGGCGGCGCGCTGGGCGGCGACGGCGGTGCCGCGCGTCTCGGCGGAAACGAGCGGGTCCGGCCAGGCCGGCGCGCCGTCCGCCGGAGCGGCGACGAGGCCGGTCAGCAGCAGGGACCCCGCGGTTCCGTGGAGGACGGCAGTTCTCATCGCGAAATCCCTTCGGCGCACGGCAGCGACAGAAGGGATGCTTCGGCCGGCGGCCGGCGAAGTAAAGCACCGCCCGCCGGTGTCGGCGCCAATGACCCCGATGCGCCCCCCCGGGAGCGCCCCCTCCCGTCAGGAGGTCTCGCGGTCGCGGTGTGTCAGGGCCGCGCGCAGTTCCGGCTCGCCGATCGCGCGGATGCCGCGTACGGCGACGGAAGTGAGGTACGTACGGTCGTCGCCGGACGCGTCGGCGTGCCTGGCCAGGGTGCCGAGCAGCCGCTGTCCGGCCGGGGAGGCCCAGCGGGTGCAGGGGTGCACCTCGATCCGGGCTATGGCGAGACAGCTCAGCGTCAGGATGAGCGGAAGCAGGAACCAGACGGCCACCGGCACGTCGCTGCCCGGAGCCTGGCCCGGCAGCAGCAGGGCCACCACGCCCAGCGCGAGGACCGCGGCCGCGGCGGCCCGGACCTGGCGGACGGCACTCGCGACGGAGGTGCGGGCCCCGTCGGGGACGGCGAGGCCGGCCGCGACCAGGCGGTCCGCGAGACGGCGTACCGAGTCGGCGGCGGCGGTGGCCGCCCGCACGGGTGCTATCCGGGACTGGCCCTCGGGTCCGATGGCCCTGATGACCGAGCGCTCCATGTCGTCGCGCCCGCGCGGGTCGACGACCGTGGCCCAGCCGGTGTGCGCGAGCAGCAGGCGACGCTGGCGGGCCATCGACACCAGGGTCAGGTCGGCCACCCGGGCCGGTCCGCCGGACAGGAACGCGGCCTCGTACAGCGTGAGGTCGTGCCCGCGCGCGGCGTCGGCGTCGAGGGACGCGGTGTGGACCGCGGCCAGACACAGCCGGGTGCAGGAGACGCCGGCCGCCAGCCAGGCGAGGAACAGGAGAAGGACCCAGAACATGGCGTGTTTCTATGCGATGTGGCCGGTGGCGTCATGTTCCACTCACGATGTGGGACGCAGCCGTTCCCGGTATGTGACGTTCCGTTTGCCGCGGACCTCGGCGAATCGGCGCCCCACGTGCCCAACTCGTATGAGTCGGGCCGCTCTTGAGGAACAGACCCCTCGCGGACGGCCCGACCTGGTCGTTCAGGAGGTCGGGGAGGGATGGGGGCGCGTGGCGGCCGGAGGGAGCGGGTAGCCCGAGGACGGGGTCACCGGGAGGGGTGACGACGGGGACGGGACCGGGCCGGGCGGTGCGGGGGAGCGGGTGAGCGGCGGCGGGCTCGCGGTGGCCGCGTCCTCGGCGAGCGCGTCGAAGTCCACGTATCCGGTCGCTTCCAGGACCTTGATGTGGTCGAGCACGGTGGTGTTCGCGTCGTCGGCGAGATCCCGTACGAGCGAGTTCCGGGTGTTCGCGCGGACCTGCGCGACCATGGCGAACACCTTGCCGTGCGCCGCGCGCAGGATGTTCGCGAAATCCTGGTCGTACCGCGTGCCGTGCGCCGCGCTGAGCGTGGACAGCCACTGACGCTGCTGCGGACTGGGCTGGCTGGGCAGTTCCAGGCTGAGCCGCGCGGCGACGCTGCGGACACGGGCGTCGAGGAACGTGTGCCCCTCGATGAGGTGCTGTCCGGCCGTCCGTACGGCCTGGGTGGTGCCGCGCTCCTGGGCCTGCTGGCCGGCGGGCAGCTCCCACAGACCGGCCAGCCGGACCCTGGTGACGAAGTCCCGGTCCAGGGCGGACAGCGGACCGTAGGGGGTCGGCACGGTCTGGGAGTTCAGGGTGTCCAGGCCGGTCCCGGCACGGTCCGCGTACGACCAGATCGGAAAGGCCAGCGCGACGAAGGTCGCCAGCAGCGCGGCGACGATGAGCCCTGTTCCGCTGACGAGTCCGGTGCGGTTGTCGGATCGCATGGTGCCTCCTGTTGCGGCACCGCACGCTAATGCGCTTCGGGTGCGGGTTGGCATGCTACTGGGGGCTCTACGCCAACTGCCGTACACGAAGAACGGATCGGACTGAGGGGGGAAGGCGCCGATTGCGGTGGTTCGCGCGTACTCCAGAACAGCTTGAAGCGGTTGAAACGGGGCGCACACATGACCTTCACAAGCGGAGGTGTTACTCCGGGCACACTCCGCGGGTGAGGTGTGTCGGGTGCCCGGGCCAGGCGGCGCGCCGTGGCCGGTGGCGCGCGGCTGTGTGCCGGGCGGGTTCCCGCCCGGCACGCCCGCTCAACGCCGGAGCAGCACCCGGCGGGTGGCCCGGGCCAGCCGGGCCGCGGGCCGCCCGGACAGCGGGGCCGGACCCGATCGTTCCAGCCACCAGTCGCGCAGCCGCCGCGTGTCCGCGCCTTCCGGGAGTCCCGTGAGCAGCAGGTGCTCGGCGAAGTCCAGGGCGTCCCGGCGGTAGCCGCCGGTCATCGGACGCCGCTGCGCGTACGCGAGGAACGCCGACCGGTAGGCGTCGGCCAGGATCGCCGGCAGCTCCGGGGCCACCTTCGCCACGACGTCCGCCCGCTTGGCGGCGAGGGCGCGCGCCTGTACCCCGAGGCGGACGCGGTCGAAGCCCTCGGGGGCGGGGGTCCCGGCGACGAGCGAGGACAGCAGGGCGGCCTGCGCCAGCGCCACCCGCTGACGACGGGCGTCGTCGGTGCCGGCGCGTGAACCCGGTGCGGCCTGCTCGTCCGGTCCGCCCGCACCGCCCTGCTCGTCCGGTGCGGCCTCGGTGTCACCCGGTGTCCGGGACGCGGGCGTGGTGATCGCGGGAGGGGGCGACGAGGTGCCCGGGCTCCGCGTCGGCTCCGTTTCCGCCCCCGCCTCCCCGGCGGCCGCCGGAGAGGCGGCCCGGCAGCCCGCCAAGGCCACCGCACCCCGCTCCGCCGCCCGGGCCGCGGCCTTCGTCGTCTCTCGCATCTCCCGCGTCTCCCGCGCCCCTGGGGTCCCCCGGGTCGCGGCTTTTGCCGTCTCCAGCGTTCCCCGGATCGCGGTCAGCTCCCGCTCCAGTCCGGCCGGGTCGGGGAAGTTCTCGTCGCGTTCGAGGAGGACCCCCGGCGGGGTCACCCGGGACGCGAGGTCGGCGAGGATGTCGAGCACGGGCCGCGTGACGGGATGGGCGTGGCTGTCGTGCCATACGCCGTCACGCTCGAAGCCCCCGGCGACGTGGACGTAGGCGATCGCCTCGACGGGCAGTTCGTCGAGCGCCTCGGCGGGGTCCTCGCCACGGTTGACGTGGTTGGTGTGGAGGTTGGCCACGTCGATGAGCAGCCGGACGCCGGTGCGGTCGACCAGGTCGTAGAGGAACTGGCCCTCGGTCATCTCCTCGCCGGGCCAGGAGATCAGCGCGGCGATGTTCTCCACGGCGAGCGGGACGGGCAGCGCGGCCTGAGCGGCGCGGACGTTCTCGCACAGGACGTGCAGCGCGTCCCGGGTGCGGGGAACGGGCAGCAGGTGCCCGGCCTCCAGCAGTGGCGACGCGGTGAGCGGGCCGCCCGCCCGGACGAACGCGATGTGTTCCGTGACGAGGGGCGAGCCCAGTGCCTCGGCGCGTTCCGCGAGCGCGGTG
Organism: Streptomyces sp. NBC_00659; assembly: GCF_036226925.1. Classification (NCBI taxonomy): domain Bacteria; kingdom Bacillati; phylum Actinomycetota; class Actinomycetes; order Kitasatosporales; family Streptomycetaceae; genus Streptomyces; species Streptomyces sp. NBC_00659. The sequence goes on from NZ_CP109031.1 coordinate 7,152,599, forward strand.
AGCCGCGCCTCGTCGGGCCGGTCGGCGCCGCCGAGGCCCAGGGAGACGCCGTGCGGCACCACCGTGATCCCCCGCTCGCGCAGCCGCAGCAGCGACTCGGGGAGATGACCGGGGCACACGTTCTCCGCCACGGCCTCGACCCAGTCGATGCCGGCCATGTTCTCCACGGCCTCGGCGATCTCCGGCCTCCACCCGATGCCCGTACCCAGCCGCCCCGGCTCCCTCATGTCCCCTCCTCCGTCGCGGCCTCGGCCGCGCCCCGCCCCTACGTCGCTCCCCACGACGGCCGGTGCACCGGCGTGACCAGGTCATGGCCCCGGGGGCCGGGACCGAACCCCCCGGGGCGGACGTTCAGAGCAACATTTGAGGTTTCGCGGTTTCGTGCCCGGCGTCTCCGGGGTCACGCGGATGCGCGGCGAACGACCGCCCCGCGGGGGGCACGACCGGCGGCGGTCCCTGCCGATCGGTCATTTCGGGCCACAACGGTGAACGAGGGGGTGTCAATTGGCCTGAAAGCCCTCCAGCGTCCTTCGTTCGGGGGCTGGTAACGCCAACTTCCGTTTCCCTAAGATGTATTGCCGGTGGGGCCGGTCAGGCCGGCCGACACTGATCTGGGGGAACGATGCAGCCTGGCGAGCAGCTGACCACGTCGATCGATGCCACGGTGCCCACGGCCGCGCGCATGTACGACCACTACCTCGGCGGCAAGGACAACTACGCCGCCGACCGGGCGGCCTGCGAAGAGCTGGACAAGGTCGTGCCCAGCACGCGCGCGCTCGCTCTGAACAACCGGCGCTTCCTCCAGCGGGTGGTCCGGACGCTGGCGGACGGCTACGGGATCAGGCAGTTCCTCGATCACGGATCCGGCCTGCCCACCCAGAACAACGTGCACCAGGTCGCCCAGACGGTCGACGAGACCTCCCGGGTGGTCTACGTCGACAGCGATCCGATGGTGCTGGTGCACGGCCGGGCCCTGCTGGACCAGAACGAGCGGACCGCCGTCATACACGCCGACCTGCGGCAGACGGAGGAGATCTTCTCCCACCCCGACACCCGGCGGCTGATCGATCTCTCGCAGCCGGTGGCCGTGCTGTTCAACTCGGTGTTCCACTGCATCCCGGACAGCGAGACCGACGGGCCGCTCCCCGTGATCCGCCGCGTCGCCGAACGGCTGGCGCCCGGCAGCTTCATGGTGATGTGCCAACTGGTCAGCGAGGACGCCGAGGTCCGCGACTTCGTCACCGGGTTCATGGACACCGCGACGCAGGGGCACTGGGGCCGGGTCCGCCAGGAGAAGGACGTGGAGCAGTTCTTCGACGGCATGGACATCCTCGAACCCGGACTGGTCGAGGTATCGACCTGGCGCCCGGACACCGACGTCGTGCCGCGCCAGCTCACGCAGGAGTGGATCGAGTTCGGCGGGGTCGGCCGGATCCGCTAGTTCCGGTCCACTTCCGGCCTCCCGGCGCCTGCGGCGGGACCCGCTCGCGGGTGCGCGGCGGGATCTGCCCGACGGGAGCTGTCTGGCGGGGCCTGCCGGCAACGGTCCGGGCCCGGCGTGACGGCCCGTCAGTGCGAGGCGTTGTACCGCTGTTCCACCGTGCTGCGCAGCAATGCCAGGGACGCGCGCGGGCTGAGAGCCTCGTCGGCGAGCCGGTCCAGGACCACCCGGTACTCCTCCGTCTCGTCGCGGTCCTCCAGGAAGTTGGCGCTCCTGATGTGCTCCAGATAGACGATGTCGGGCAGTTCGACGCCACCGAAGCGCAGATAGGTGACGGGGATCGCCGGAGCCGAGGCGTTGGTGACGTCCAACGGCACGATCTGCACGACCACATGGGGGCGCTGGGCCATCTCGATGAGGTGCTCCAGCTGCGCGCGCATCACCTCACGGCTGCCCAGAACGCGCAGCAGTACGGACTCGTCGACGACGGCCCACAGCTGAGGGGCGTCCACCCGGTTCAGCAGCTCCCGCCGGCGCATGCGCAACTCCACCCGGCGCTGCACCTCGGCGGCGGGCGCCGTCGGGAGCCCGCGCTCCACCACGGCCCGTGTGTAGTCCGGGGTCTGCAACAGGCCCGGAACGTACTGGATCTCGAAGGTGCGGATGGTGGTGGCCGCCTCCTGGAGTCCGACCAGCCGGTCGAACCACTCGGGCATCAGCCGCTTGTCGTAGCGCTGCCACCACCCCGGCTCGCCCGCGCGCTTGAGCAGTCTGAGCAGGACCGACACCTGGTAGTCCTCGGTCCCGTACAGGTCGAGCAGCGCGCGGACGTCGCCCTCCGTCGGCGGCCGACGGCCCTTGCCCGCCTCTATGCGCGACAGCTTCGCCGCGCTGAACCCCAGGGAACGCGCGGCCTGTTCCTGGGACAGCCCCGCGTCCTCGCGGGCGCCGGCCAGCTGAACGCCGACCAGCATCTTCAGCAGAGTGGGGGCGGGCTCCTCCCGGCTCAGATACGGTTCGAGGCGGGAGACGCGGCGTGACTCGACGGACATCCTGACTCCCAGTCGAACGGCAGAAGACAGCCAAAATTATCGCACTGCCCCGGACTCTGCCGCAGGGGGAGACAGAAGTGGACAACCATCGTTCCGTTTCAACGGAGTTCGGAGCATCGGACGCCTGGATCAGAGCAGGTGGTCGAACTCCCCGTCCTTCGCGCCGGCCAGGAACGCGGCCACTTCCGCGGGGGTGTAGACGAGGGCGGGACCGTCGGGGTCGCGGGAGTTGCGTACCGCGATACCTCTGTCGCCGAGGTCGGCCACCTCGACGCAGTTGCCTTCGGCATTGCTGTGCCTGCTCTTGATCCAGGAGGCGCCCAGCGAGCTCGCCCGCACTCCGTTCGGCACTGATGGCACCAACGCACTCTCCTTGCTGACGTTCCACCAGGTGTGTGTTTGTCCGGCCGCCCGGTCGAGGGCTCCGGCCGGACCTCACGTGGCCCAAAACTCTCTCCGGCTTCATGCAATTTCTCGTGCAATTGCACGAAGACGCTGACAGCGTGGATAATAGCCGTGGCGTCAACCTCGTTACCAGGGGCGTGTAGTGACGTCGGCTCAGCCGCTCCCCCGGGGAGCGTGATCGTCCGGGACGGGCCCTCGGCCCGCCCGCGCACCTGTCACTGTCCGACGCCTTCGGAGGGAGCGGAAATGGCAACACCACTCGGGAATTTGGAACGCGTGCCGTGGGACGAGATCAAGGACTCCAAGGGGTCGGCGGAAGCCATCCCCTTCCTCCTCGACACCGTCGCCTGGGGGGATGCGGCAACGGCCAGGGCGGCACTCCAGGACCTGAGGGAACGAATCTGCCAGTTCGGATTCGTCGTGGAGCAGGCGACGGCCGCCACCGTCCCCTTCCTCTGGGAGCTCGCCGAACTTCCCCAGGTCACCTGCCGCGTTCAGATAATCCAGCTCCTGAAGGACATCGCGGACGCACGGCAGTGGGAACGCACGGCCGCCGCCTACCCCAAACTCCTCAACCGCCGGGAGAACTGGGTGGGATGGGAGCGCGAAGCCCGCCAGGCCGTGCGCGCCCACAGAGGCACCCTCCAGCACCTGCTCGCCGAGCCGGACACCGAACTCGTCCGCGTCACGGCGGAACTCGCCACCACGCTGGCGAAGTAGGGGCCGCCGTCAGACCGCCGCATCCGGAACGCTTTTCGGCAGGGTGCCGACGCGGTCGTGTCCCTCGACGGCGACCGTCAGTCCGGGAGCGATCTCCGTGAACCCCGCGTCACGGACCAACGGCAGCTCGGAAGCGCTGAGTTCACTCCAGCGGGCCGGGTCGGCCGTGCGCACCGAGAGGGCGAAGCCCGCCTCGCGCCAGGCGATCCGCTCCTTCTCCGACAGTTCCCACCAGGCCAGCTGGGCGCCATGGCCCGTCTGCGCCATCGTCTTGCCGGCCGACATGTCGAGTTCCGGGTTCAGCCACAGCACGGGCGCCGCCGGATCGGCCGGTGCCGGGGGCTCCGGATCGTCGAGATCCGTGCCGGACACCTGGAGCCGTGCCAGGTCCTTGGGCCAGCCGTCCAGCGGTACCGGCGGGAAAACCCGTACCTCCGCGGACCGCCCGGTCACGGTGATGCCGGGCAGAGTCTCGGCCCGCCGCCACTCGGCTCCGCGCGCCCGCCGCACGACCTTGCGGATCCGGGCGTCCTGCCAGTCCCGCATCGCCTCCGCCCAGATACCGTCCCCGAGCGACCGCTCGTCGCTCAGGATGGTCAGCACGGCCCGGGCGGCGGTCTCCAGCGCGTCGGTGCGCGCCGGGGGAGCGGCCTTCTCGATGTGCACGACCAGCGGCAGCACGAACTGCCGTGCCTCGTCGCGCACGGTGGGCTCGTCACGGAACGGGCTGTCGTCGGCGGGGGTGGGGTCGTCGCTGCTCACGCCCCCAGTCTGCCAGGCGGAAGATCCGTTCCGGACGGACGGTCCGGTTCCGGAGCCGCCCGTCCGGCCGGTGCCGACGCCGGTCAGCCCGAACACGCGGTGCGCTGTGCCTCCTGCCAGGCGCAGACGGGGCACAGCGTGATCCCCCTGTACGACTCCGGATACTCGGTCGGTTCACGGCACAGCACGCACTCCGCGTACGGCGGCCCGGCCTGTTCCGCCGCCGGGTCGAGGGCGTCGCGGGAGTCCATGCCCGGCCGCCCGTTTCCGCCGGTCGCGCAGTGGTCGTCGCTCATGCCTCCACCTTACGAGGAGGCGCACCGAGGTCCCCGGCCGTTTCAGCCGGTCCGGTAGGTCCGGGTCGGTCCGCCGGGCCGGCGGGCGCGCGTTCAACCGGCCCCGAACTCGTCCGGATTCCCCGAATCCTTGGGGCCCTCCGGCTTCACGGGCACCCTGGGCTCGCCCAGGATCCCGAACGTGTCCGGGATACCGAGTCCGTCCGTGTCCGCGAACGCCTCCGGAAGGCCGAGAGCCTCCGGCACTCCGTTGATCCGCTCCGGCGGGGCGGGAGGCTCGACGGGCTCGACCGCCGGCCGCCGCTCCCGCTGCGACTCCGTCACCACCGGCGGCTGTCCCGACTGGGCCCGTTCCAGGAAGCGCAGCAGTTCGACCGGGAAGGGCAGGACGAGGGTGGAGTTCTTCTCGGCCGCGACGGCCACCACCGTCTGGAGCAGCCGCAGTTGGAGCGCGGCCGGCTGTTCCGACATCACCTCGGCGGCCTGCGCCAGCTTCTTGGACGCCTGAAGTTCCGCGTCCGCGTTGATGATCCGGGCCCTGCGCTCGCGGTCGGCCTCGGCCTGGCGGGCCATGGACCGTTTCATCGTCTCGGGCAGCGACACGTCCTTGATCTCGACCCGGTCGATCTGCACGCCCCAGCCGATCGCCGGGCTGTCGATCATCAACTCCAGCCCCTGGTTGAGCTTTTCGCGGTTGGAGAGCAGATCGTCCAGGTCGCTCTTGCCGATGATCGACCGGAGGGAGGTCTGCGCCATCTGCGAGACCGCGAAACGGTAGTCCTCGACCTGGACGATCGCGTTCGCCGCGTCCACCACCCGGAAGTAGACGACCGCGTCCACGCGGACCGTGACGTTGTCCCGGGTGATGCCCTCCTGCGCCGGGATGGGCAGGGTCACGATCTGCATGTTGACCTTGCGCAGCCGGTCCACGAACGGCACGACCATGGTGAAGCCGGGGGAGCGGACCTCTCCCGCGAGCCGCCCGAGGCGGAAGACGACCCCGCGTTCGTACTGCTTGACGACCCGGGCGCCGGCCGCGACGTAGATCACCGAGGCGGAACAGGCCGCCGTGATCGCCACGATGAGTTCCTGGACCATGACGACCCCCTTCCGAGCCGCCCGACAAGTCTGGCCATTCCACTCTACGTCGCGGGGGCACGGTTGTTGCCGGGTCGGCGGGGAGGGGCTCCTGGTGCCCCGCCCCGCGTCCCGCGGCATGATCCGAACGGCAGACCCTAGGCTCCCGGGTGCTCCACGAGCCCCTTCGCGTCGCGGGCGAGCGCGGTCAGCCGGGAGATCGCGCGGAAGTACTTCTTGCGGTAGCCGCCGTTCAGCATCTCCTCGCTGAACAGACGGTCGAAGGGCATTCCGGAGGCGAGGACCGGTACCTCGCGGTCGTACAGCCGGTCGGCGAGCACGACGAGCCGCAGCGCCGTCGACTGGTCCGGGACGGGCTGGACGTCGGTGAGGCAGACCGCCTTGATCCCGTCCGTCAGGGCGCCGTACCGGCTGGGGTGGACGCGGGCGAGATGGCCGAGCAGATGCGGGAAGTCGTCGAGGGACGCGCCGTCGGTGGCGTACGCGGCCTTGGTGACCTGCTCCTCGGAGAACGGGGACGGCGCCTCGGGCAGCCCGCGGTGGCGGTAGTCCTCGCCGTCGATGCGCAGCGAGCGGAAACGCGCGGACAGGCCCTGGATCTCCCGCAGGAAGTCGGCGGAGGCGAACCGGCCCTCGCCGAGCTTCCCCGGAAGCGTGTTCGAGGTGGCGGCGAGCGCCACGCCCGCGTCGACCAGCTTGCCGAGCAGGGTGGAGACGAGGACGGTGTCGCCCGGGTCGTCGAGTTCGAACTCGTCGATGCACAGGAGGCGGTGCCCGGAGAGGGTCTGCACGGTCTTCTGGAAGCCGAGCGCGCCGACCAGGTTGGTCAGCTCGACGAAGGTGCCGAACGCCTTGAGCGCGGGCTCCGCCGGGGTCGCGTGCCACAGCGAGGCCAGGAGGTGGGTCTTGCCGACGCCGTAACCGCCGTCCAGGTAGACACCCCGGGGACCGGCCGGCGTCTTCGGGGCCTTGCCGCGGCCGAACAGCCTCCGCTTGGGCGTACCCACGGCGTGCGCCCCGCCGAGACCCCCGGCGAAGGTTTCGAGGATGCCTACGGCCTCGATCTGGCTCGGCTGGTTCGGGTCCGGGATGTACGTGGCGAAGCGCACCGAGTCGAAGCGCGGCGGCGGCACCATCTCGGCGACGAGCCGGTCGGCGGGGACGTGCGGCTCGCGGGCGCACAGGGACAGCGGGGCCGCTTCGGCTATCGGGTCGATCGCGGAGGCGGTGGAGGTGGACGACACGGTTCCCCACTCTATGCGCCGTGCCAGACTGCACGTCATGCGACGCCTGTTCCCTGTGACCCATGAAACAGCAGCCGAGGCCTCTGCCGAGGCCTCGGGGGCGGATGTGACGGAACGCGAGTGGGAGCTCGGGGAGCTGGCGGAGGCGTACGCCTATCCCGAGGTCCGGTGGCCCTGGCTCCGGGCCAACATGGTCTCCACGCTCGACGGCGCCGCCCAGCACGACGGGCGCTCGCAGCCCATCTCGAACGCCACCGACATGAGGATCTTCGGTGTGCTCCGGGGGCTCGCGGACGTCGTGGTCGTCGGAGCCGAGACGGTGCGGCAGGAGGGCTACCGGCCGGCCCGCGCGCGTGAGGCCTTCGCGGCGCTGCGGGAGGCCGCCGGGCAGGGCCCCGCTCCCGCGATCGCGGTGGTCACGGCGAGCCTCGACCTGGACTTCTCGCTGCCGCTGTTCACCTCGCCCCTGGTGCCCACGCTGGTGCTGACCGGTGCCGCGGCGGCCCCGGACCGGGTCGCCGAGGCCGAGCGGGCGGGTGCGCGGGTGGTGATCGCCGGGGACGGCGTGGGGATCGATCCCGCGCGTGCCGTACGGGCCCTGGGCGACCTCGGGCACACCAGGCTGCTGACCGAGGGCGGGCCGAGGCTGCTGGGCCAGCTGATCGCGGCCGGTGTCCTGGACGAGATGTGCCTGACGCTGGCCCCGATGCTCGCCGCGGGTGACGCCCAGCGGATCGCGGGAGGGCCTTCGGTGCCGGTTCCCCAGCAGTTCGGACTGGTGTCCCTGCTGGAAGAGGCCGGGTTCCTGTACAGCCGGTACGGTCGGTCCGGCCGACAGTCGGAATAGTAGATTCCGTTTCTCTTCCGACGGGCACACTAATTCGCGCAGTACCCGTGCTGTCACGGGGCAGGATGGTTTCCGCAGGGGGCCGGGACGGCCCACGGACGAGAAGGGCGCCTGTCGTGTTCACGAGCGTATTGATGATCGAGAAGGCCCTGACGTCCGCCGACGTGGAGTTCGTCACCACCTTGCACGGTGACGAGACAGTCGCCTTCCACGTGCTCCTCCAGCCCCGGGGCGACCAGGCGGACCGGCTGCTGCGGGCCATCGACGACGTCGCGATGGGCGAGCTCGACGAGGCGACCCGCGAGGGCGAGACGCCGGAGGGCGAGGAGGCCGCGAGTCAGGGCGAACGGGCACTGGAGGTGTCGCTGGTGGCGCTGCGCGGTTCCGGCAGCACGGCCGAGGGCCGGCTCATCGAGGACCACCCCCTCGACGCGCTGAAGACCTTGGTCGACGAGGTGGAGGCCGACGAGGTCATCGTGCTGACCGACCCCCACTACGTGGAGGAGTTCTTCCACCGTGACTGGGCCTCCCGGGCCCGCCACAAGGTGGGCGTGCCGGTCCTGAAGCTTTTCTCGCACAGCAAGGCGTGAGCGGGCTCCCGGTTCCGGGGGCATGAGAGCGGCCCGGGCGCGTGTCCCTGGCGCCCGGGGCCCGTCCGCCGGTGTCCCTTGTGAGGCGCTGTCCGTCGCACCCAATAGGCTGGGCCCGCGTTCCCCTCGGGAGAACGCGCCCACCTTCGTACCGGATCTTGGGGAGATACACGCATGGCACCCGGCCTTCCTACCGCGATGGACCGACCGCACTTCATCGGCATCGGCGGCGCCGGGATGTCGGGCATCGCGAAGATCCTCGCGCAGCGTGGAGCCCAGGTGGCGGGCAGCGACGCGAAGGAGTCCGCCACCGCCGAGGCGCTGCGCGCGCTGGGCGCCACGGTCCACATCGGGCACGCGGCCGGCCACCTCGCCCCCGACGCCACCTGTGTCGTGGTCTCCTCCGCGATCCGCGCGGACAACCCGGAGCTCGCCCGCGCGGCCGAGCTCGGCATCCCGGTCGTCCACCGCTCGGACGCCCTCGCCCGGCTGATGGACGGCCTGCGCCCGATCGCGGTCGCCGGCACGCACGGCAAGACGACCACCACCTCGATGCTGGCCGTGTCCCTGTCCTCGCTCGGCCTGGCCCCGTCGTACGCCATCGGCGGCGACCTCGACGCCCCCGGTTCGAACGCCCTGCACGGCGAGGGCGAGATCTTCGTCGCCGAGGCCGACGAGTCGGACCGCAGCTTCCACAAGTACGCGCCCGAGGTCGCGATCATCCTCAACGTCGAACTCGACCACCACGCCAACTACGCGTCGATGGAAGAGATCTACGAGTCCTTCGAGACGTTCGTGGACCGTGTCACCGAGGGCGGCACGCTGGTGATCTCGGCGGACCACGAGGGCGCCCGCGAGCTGACCCGCCGTGTCACCGGCCGTGGGGTGCGCGTCGTGACGTACGGCGAGTCCGCCGACGCGGACGTCCGGGTGCTCTCCGTGGTCCCGCAGGGCCTGAAGAGCGAGGTGACGGTCCTGCTGGACGGCGCCGAGCTGACCTTCGCGGTCTCCGTACCCGGCCGCCACTACGCGCACAACGCCGTGGCGGCGCTGGCCGCGGGTGTCGCCCTGGGCGTCCCGGCCGCCGAGCTGGCCCCCGCGCTCGCCTCGTACACCGGCGTGAAGCGCCGCCTCCAGCTCAAGGGCGAGGCGGCCGGCGTCCAGGTCGTCGACTCCTACGCGCACCACCCGACCGAGATGACCGCCGACCTGGAGGCCATGCGCGCCGGCGCCTCGGGCCGCATCCTCGTGGTCTTCCAGCCGCACCTGTTCTCCCGCACCCAGGAGCTGGGCAAGGAGATGGGCGAGGCCCTGTCGCTGGCGGACGCCTCGGTCGTCCTGGACATCTACCCCGCCCGCGAGGACCCGATCCCCGGGATCACCAGCGAGCTGATCATCCAGTCCGCGCGGACCGCGGGCGCGGAGGTGACGCCGGTCCACGACAAGGCCGAGGTCCCGTCCGTCCTCGCGGGAATGACGAAGCCCGGTGATCTCGTTCTCACCATGGGCGCCGGCGACGTGACGGATCTCGGACCCGAGATCCTCGCCCGCCTGGCCGAGTGACCGTGGCCCCTCAGCGGGGCCTCCTTGAACGTGAGGGGTTGAGCTTCATGTCGTACGACATCGAAAAGCCGGACGAGCAGTGGCGAGCGGAGCTGACCCCGGCCGAGTACACGGTGCTGCGCAAGGCCGGCACCGAGCCCGCCTTCACCGGTGAGTACACCGACACCAAGACGACGGGCGTCTACTCCTGTCGCGCCTGCGGCGCCGAACTCTTCACCTCCACGGAGAAGTTCGAGTCGCACTGCGGCTGGCCGTCCTTCTACGACCCGAAGGACTCGGACGCCGTCGAACTGATCCAGGACCGTTCGCACGGAATGATGCGGACGGAGGTGCGGTGCGCCCGCTGCGGGTCGCACCTCGGCCATGTTTTCGAGGGTGAGGGGTATGCGACGCCGACGGACCAGCGGTACTGCATCAACTCGATCTCGCTGCGGCTGACGCCGGACGAGGGCTGAGACTCTCTTCGCCTGCTCGGTCGTCCATCTCCGGATTCATGAGATCCGCTTCAGATGCTGCGCGAGCTGGTGGAGGGCCCAGCCGCGGGGGTCGGTGCCGTCGCCGATCGGGTAGTGCAGAGCGGGTTCGGCGGCGGGGCCGAGCTGGACAGGGGTGGGGCCGAGGGGCGGGCTGAGGGCGTGGGCACGGCGGCTGTTGTCCTGTCAGAACCGGCCGTGTGCCGTCCCTTCGCCGTTCACAGCACCTTGCGGTGCACCAGGGCCGACAGGATGAGCGTGCCCGGGAGCAGCGGGATCCAGACCGTCAGGACGCGGTAGCCGATGACGGTGGCCGTCGACAGGCCCGTCGGGGCGCCCAGCGAGACCATCGTGAAGACCATGGCCGCGTCCACGGGGCCGATTCCGCCCGGTGCGGGTACGGCGCCGACGGCGGTACTCGCGATCAGCAGCGCGAACACCACCTGAGCCCACGACAGCGGCAGCCCGAGCGCGAAGCCGACCGCCGCGATCGTGCTCCCCTGGAGCACCGGGGCGACGGCCGAACCGCCCCAGAGGGCGAGCACGCGGCTGGGCCGGGTGTGCAGGATCCGTACATCGGTCAGCGCGGTGCGAACGAAGTCGACGGCCGGGCGGCGCAGCGGACGGACCGTCGTCACGAGCAGGCAGACGGTCGTGAGACCGAGCACCGCGCTTCCTGCCGCCGCCAGCAGCGTCGAGCGGTCCGGGGCGAGCGCGCCGAACCGCAGGGTGTCTCCGACGGCGATCAGGAAGACGATGAGCACCGGAATCCTCGCCACCGGCTTGACCAGCGAATACAGGGCGAGCGAGGCGGTCGCGCGAGCCAGGGGTATGCCTCTGCCCCGCAGGAAGCGCAGGGTGACCGCGTGGGCGCCGATGCTCGCCGGCAGCACGTGGTTGGCGGCGCCGGCGGCCAACTGCGACGCCAGCAGCAGGCCGGGCGGCAGCCGTTCCGGCAGGGCGCCCTGCCGGACGCACGCGGCGACGACCCAGCCCAGCAGGGTGAAGAGGAGCCCGGCCAGCAGCCACCAGGGATCGGCGTCACCCAGCCGGGCGACGCCGTCGAGCACGGCGCTCCGGTCCAGCGCCGCCCACGTCCCGATCAACAGCAGGGGGAACAGCGTCACCACCAGGCGGGTGAGGCGCGAGAGGGACGTGGGGCGGGCGGCAGCGGGAGGGGGGCAGGTGGTTGTCGGCGGGCAGGTGGCCGGAGGCGACTGCGTCGACGGGGAGTGCGCCGATGCGGGGTGGTCGGGGCAGGACACGTCGCCGGCCGCGGGGGTGGTGGTGCGTGTGGGTGACGGTGCCGCTGTGGGCGTGGGGGCGGGGAGGCTGTCGAGCGGAGGCAGGGACACGGCGCACGTTGTCCTTCCGCGTCACGCCCGGGTACGGACGGACGGATCCAAGGCGAAGCAACGGGGACGGGGGAAACGTGCCCGCCCGGTGTGACGCCACGGTGTCCGGGAGTGGAAGGGGGACCAGCGCGTGAGCGACACGGCGTCCGGCAAGGAGGGGAACGGCGCGGGAGCGCCACGGCCGAGGTGTCGACTCCGGCGCCGGATGCCTGGCGGTCCCCGGTGGTGGTCCCCGGTGGTTGCGTCGACGACCCCGGTGCCGGATGCCCGGTGGATCCAGGTGGCGTGAGTCCGGCCGACCCGGTGACGGACGTCCGTGCCCGGGGAGTCGGCGAGTCGCCGTCCGAGGCACCCGCGCACCCCCGATCCTGGCCTGACGCGCGGCCCTGGACTCCCCGGCCCGGGGGCCGCGCGCCCATCGCCGCTCCCGTGCCGCCCCGGAACCTACGGAGAACCATGGACGCCGACAGCAATCACCCCGCGGACGACGGCGCCGAGGACCCCACGGGTACCGCGTCCACGGGCGACGGCGCCGTCACCCGCCCCGGCGGCCGCGACGGTACCGGCACCGGCGCGGCCGCCCCCGCCGGTGCCCCTGTTCAGGCGCGCGCCGCCACGCTCCTACGCCACCCGAAGCTGTGGCTGGTGCCCACCGTGCTGACGGGGCTGCTCGCGCTGCTGCTGTCGCTGCTGTACATGGGCGGCATCGTCAACCCCAACGGGCATCTGCGTCACCTGCCGATCGGCCTGGTCAACGAGGACACCGGCAAACCGCCTCCGGGGCAGCGGCAGAACGTGGGAACCCAGGTCACCGCGGCCGTCGTCGCGAGCGACACCTCCGGCACCGCGCGCTGGCGCAGGCTCACCCGCGCTCAGGCCCAGGATGAACTCGCCTCCGGCAAGATCTACGGCGCTCTCGTCGTCCCCCGGAACTTCACCGACTCGCTGACCGCGCTGACCACGGCGAACGCCACGGTCCGGCCCACCATGACGGTGCTGACCAACCCCGGTACGGGCAGTCTCGGTTCGTCCCTCGCGAGCCGGATCACCACGGCGGCCGCCCAGCAGACCTCCACGACGATCGGCAAGCAGCTGACGGCGTCCCCGGTGACCGCGCAGGCGGACGCCACGACACGGCTGCTCCTCGCCGACCCCGTCCAGGTCGTCACCCGCATCGGGCACCCCATCGGCACGCACAGCGGCCTCGGGCTGAGCGCGTTCTACTACACCCTGCTCCTGGTGCTGGCCGGCTTCCTCGGCGGCAACCTCATCAGCACCGGCGTCGACACGGCCCTCGGCTACGCCGACAACGAGATCGGCCCCTGGCACACCCGCCGTCCGACCGTGCCGATCAGCCGCACCCAGACCCTGCTCCTGAAGATGGTCATGACCGCCGGGATCACCGTGCTCACGGTCTCCCTGGTCATGCTGGCCACCGTCGCGATCCTGGGCATGGACGCCACCCACCTGCCGTTGCTGTGGATCTACTCCTACTGCGCGAGCCTCGCCGTCGGACTGGGCGTCCAGGCGATCAACGCGGCGTTCGGCGGGATCGGGCAGCTCGTGTCCATGTTCGTGTTCATCGTGCTGGGCCTGCCGTCCTCGGGCGCCACCGTCCCGCTCCAGGCGGTCCCCGGCTTCTACCGGTTCCTGTCCGTCTTCGAGCCCATGCGCCAGCTCAGCGACGGGGTGCGCGCCATCCTCTTCTTCGACGCGCGGGCCGACGCCGGGCTCGGCCGCGCCTGGCTCATGATCGCCGTCGGCGCCGTGCTCGCCCTCGTCTTCGGCTTCGTGATGACCCACTACTACGACCGCAGGGGCCTGGACCGACTGACCCCCCAGCCGCCCACCCGCCCGGCCACCCGTCCCGCGGCGTCCACCTGACCGGGCCGGCGGCTCACGCGCGGTCGGGCCCGTCCTCGGGCCCGTCCTCAGGTCAGGTGGCGCAGGAGCGCGCGGACCGCGGGAGGGGGATCGCCACGGGGGTGCACCATCATGATCTTCCAGTGCGGGGCGTGCCGGGTGAACGCGTGGGTGCCCAGGCCCGGGAACCGTCCCGCGATCGAGGTGGGCATGACACAGACGCCCAGGTCGTCGCGGACGAGTTCGGCCGCGGCCACGATGTCGTCGACCTCGAAGACCGCCTCCCGTTCCACACCGGCGGCACGGAACGCCCGGTCCACGCAGAGGCGGATCGCCGAGCCCGGCGCGAAGTCCACCAGCGGCAGCCGGGCCGCCTCGGCGAGGGTGACCGTGCCGTCCGGGCCGGCCCCGGCGAGCGGGCGTGACGGGGCGGACACCAGCACCATCTCCTCGTACGACAGCAGCCGGGTCACCAGGCCGCGCTGCCGCTGCCGGTCGAGCGCGACCACGGCCAGGTCGACGCTGCCCTCGCGGAGCCCGTGCCGGATGTCGGTCATGGACCCCTGCCGCAACCGCACCACCACGCCCGGATGCTCCGCCCGCAGCGCGGCCAGCGGCCGGTGGAGGTCGGCCCAGACACCCTGCGCCGTGCCGATGGTGACCCGCCCCCGCAGCTGCCCCCGGACCAGGTCGACGGTCGCCCGCGCCTGTTCCGCCGCCCGCAGAGTGGCGCGCGCCGCCGGGACGAAGGCCTCGCCCGCCGAGGTCAGGACCACCCGGTGCGTGGTGCGGTCGAACAGAGGGGTGCCCAGCTCCCGTTCCAGCGCGAGGACGGCGCTCGACACGGCGGACTGCACCACGTGCAGCCGCTGGGCCGCGGCGGTGAAACCGCCCTCCTCGGCCACCGCGACCACGACCTCCATCTGCCGCAGATCCATCTCCACTCCCGGGGCAGCAGCCCGTCGCGTACCGGGATCCCGTACTGGAGCGGGATTCCGTCCTGTGCCGATCGTCCGTACCGATTGTCCCAGGACGTGATCGTCCGTGGGGGCGGCGGAAGCGGCGGCCGGGGCAGGCGTGGACGGGTGGATGTACGGGGGAGGGGATGGGGAGGGGACGGGGTGCGCGGTCACGTCCCGCGGACACCGTTGCGCATCTCGCGCGGGCTCACCCCGAAGCGCTGCCGGAAGGCGGTGCTCAGCGCGCTCGCCGACGAGAACCCCGAGGCGTAGGCCAGATCGGTGATCGTGAGTCGCTCGCAGTCGCCGCACCGGAGCCGTTCGCGGACCAGCCGCAGCCGCTCCTCGCGGATCAGGTCGCGGGGGGTGGTGCCCGCGTGCTGAAGGGCCAGCTGGATCTGGCGCAGCGACCAGCCGAGCGCGCGGGCCATGGACGTACCGGTGAGGCCGGGGTCGGCGGCGTTCTCGCGGACGTGGCGGCGCACCACCGTCTCCACGTCGGACAGATGACGGGCGCCGTCGGGGCGGTCGTCACCGGTGGTGAGCATGCACAGCAGTTCCACCACCCGGTCGGACACGGCGTTGAACTGGGCCTCGGTGAGATCGCCGCGCTCGGCGTACAGACCGTCGACCATCGAGCGGACGACACGGCCGAGGCCCCTGCTCAGGTCGAGGCCGGTGGCCAGCGGCGACTTGCGGCTCAGGGGGCCGTCCAGCTCGCGGGCCGGGATCGTGAGGACGAACGCCTGCGTGGCGGCGTCCTGGACACACTGGAACGGCGACCCGAACGAGACGATCGTGCCCGTCCCCGGCGTCAGCCGTGCCTCGTGACCGTCCTGGCGCAGGAGGATCTGCCCGGTCAGCGGCAGCAGTAACCGGTAGTCCCCGTCGGGATCCTCACGGATCTGCCCCGCGGTCCTGCTGTACTCGATCTCGTCCGACCGGAACCTGACGAGTTGGTACGCCTCGGTGTGCTGTCGGACCGTCTCGCCGCGGAAGTCGTCCGTGCGGCTGTACCGGTAGCCCATCCGGGACTGGTACGAGCCGATGTGCTCGCTCCAGAAGTCGGTCCGCTCCGACGATTCCACCGCACCCGTCGACCGGGCTTCCACCAGGTAGTTCCCCGTGGGCAAGGCCACCATCGACTCCCGTGCGGGTGAGGGCAGTTACGCGGTGTCAGCCTAGTGCACACAGCCGGTGCGCATGGCGGCAACTTCCTTGCGCGCAGGAGAAAGCGTGAACGCCGACGCGCGGCTACCGTCATGCGCCCCGCCAACTCGCACCACATCCCTCACTGTTCCAGCTCGTGCCCCAGCAATGCGTTTCCGCATAAGAGGACTTGAGGACCATGACCGAACGGATACCGGAGGCCGCGTCCTGGTGCCTGGCGGCCGGACTGCTCGCCGTCACCGTGCTGCTGCTGCGCCAGCGCGGGATCAGCTCGCGGCAGCGCCGCCGGACCGACGATCTCACGGAGGACCTGCGCGCCCGCGACGAGGAGCTGCGCCACCTGGCCGAGGTCCGCCTGCCCACCCTGGAGGACACCCCGCACCAGTACGTCAGCCCGGGTGCCCCGCCCACCGCTCTGCTCGACGCGCGCCTGGCCGGCACGGACTTCGCGAAGCACCTCGACGGCGTCCTCGAACGCTTCTCGGAGGCGGTGGGACACGCACAGGCGCGGGCCGACCGGTCCGCGAAGTCCGCGCTCAAGGCGTCGATGCGCTCGATCCAGGCCCTCGCCAACGAGCAGCAGGTGTCCATCGCCGAGATGCAGGACCGGCACGATCACCCCGACGTCCTGCGCGACCTGCTCGAGATCGACCACACCAACGCCCAGTTCGGCCGCCGCGCACAGGCCATCGCCGTCCTGTGCGGCTCCTGGCCCGGACGGCAGCGTGGTACCTCCGAGCTGATCGAGGTGGTGCGGGGCGCGACCTCCCGCGTCCGTGACTACCGGCGCGTCCGCGTCAACGGACAGGTCGACGTCGCCGTCGAGAGCCGCGCCGTCGAACCGGTCGTCCTCGCCGTCGCCGAACTGCTGGACAACGCGGCACGCCACTCACAGCCCGACGCCACCGTCGAGGTCACCGTCCAGTCGGCGCACAACGGTGCCTGCGTGGTCGTCGACGACGCCGGTGTCGGCATGGACGGCGGGGCGGTCGAGCGCGCGGCCGGACTGCTGACCGGCCGCGACCTGGTGGACGTGACCCGGCTCGACGACCCTCCGCAGTTCGGCTTCGCCGTCATCGGTGTACTCGCCGCACGGTACGGATTCAGCGTCTCGGTGGACACCCGGTCCCCGTACGGCGGGGTGCGCGCGGTGGTCTTCCTGCCCACGACGCTGCTCACGCATCCGGCCCCGGCCGTGACGGTGCCCCCGTGGGCAGGGCCCTCACCGACGGCCGGAAGGCCGACGGGCGCGCCGCCGGTGCTTCCCACCCGGCGGGCGGCCGAGCCCGTCGAGACGACGACGGCCGGTGGCCTGCCGAAACGGCGGCGCCGGGTCCCGGGGCCGCCGGGCCTCGCGGGACAGTCCGCCACCGTGCCCACTGTGCCCCTCGTGCCCGCCGAGGACGTCAGCGCACGGTCGGCCGAGGAGAACGCCCGGCGCATGGGGGCGTTCGCCCGCGGTACCCGCTTCGGCCGCGCGGAGCAGGACACCACCGGCACTCCGGCCGTCCCGCAATCGCCGCACGCCCCCGAGACCCCGTACGGAACACCCCACTCGATCGAAGGGAGCACACTGGGATGACCGCGCCCATGACCAACGAGCTGGGGTGGATGCTCGACGAGGTCCTGAAGGTGCCGGAGGCCCGGCACGCGATCCTGCTGTCCACCGACGGCATGCTCCGCGCCCACTCCGCGGACATCGGCCGGGACGACGCCGAGCGGCTGGCCGCCGGCCTGTCCGGCGTGCAGTCGATCAGCCGCAGCACCGCCGAGTTCTGCGGCAGCCCGGACGCGCCCTGGCGGCAGACCCTGATCGAGTTCGCGCACGGATACGTCTTCCTCGTCGCCGCGGGCGAGGGCACCCACCTCGCGGTGTCCACGACCGAGGACGTCGACATGGAGGCGGTCAGCTACCGCATGCACAAGATGGTCGACCGGCTCGGCAAGGAGCTGACCAGCCCCGCCCGCAAGGACACCGGCAGCCCGGCATGACACCGCCCGGACGTCGTCCCGGGGAACGGCTGGTGCGGTCGTACGTCGTCACCGGCGGCCGCTCGCAGCCCTCACGCAACACCCTCGACCTCGTCACGCTGCTGATCGCCGCCGCCGGCCCGCCGCTCACCGGGCTGAGCCCCGAGGCACGGCGGCTGATGGAGCTGTGCCGGCCCGGGGCCCTGTCGCTGGCCGAGGTGGCGGGCCATCTGGAGCTGCCCGTCAGCGTCACCAAAGTGCTGGTCGCCGACCTGATGGACAGCGGTCACCTCGTCACCCGCGCGCCGATCCCCTCCGCCGGGCCGCCGTCCGACATCCGCATCCTCAAGGAGGTGCTCGATGGACTGCGCTCCCGCCTCTGAGACCGCGTATCTGCCCGAGGGCGTGCGGACCGCCGTGAAGCTGCTGGTCGTGGGCCACTTCGCGGTCGGGAAGACCACGTTCGTCGGCGCGCTCTCCGAGATACGACCGCTGCGCACCGAGGAGGTCATGACCCAAGCCGGTTTCCTCGTCGACGACTTGACGGGATCCCGGGACAAGACCACCACCACGGTCGCTCTCGACTTCGGCCGCGTCACCCTCAACGACACCCTGGTCCTCTACCTGTTCGGCGCCCCGGGGCAGCGGCGCTTCACCGGACTCTGGCGGGACCTGACGCGCGGAGCGCTGGGCGCGCTCGTTCTCGCCGACACCCGCCACCTGGACCGTTCCTTCGAAGTCATGGGCCTGCTGGAGGAGTTGGGGCTCCCTTACGCCGTGGCCCTGAACGACTTCGACAGCAGGCCCGCGTACAGCCTCGACGAGGTGCGCGAGGCCCTCGACCTGTTGCCCTCCACCCCGCTGCTGCGCTGCGACGCCCGCGACCGGGTCTCCGCCACCGAGACCCTGATCGCCCTCGTCACTCATCTGCTGGCCCGCACCGGCGAACTGGAGAACGTGTGAACGCCGTACCTCCCCCCGGCTGCCCGGCCCGTCAGTCCCTGTACGGGCCGGAGTTCGCGGCCGATCCGACGGCGGTCTACCGGCTGCTGCGGGAGTCGGGACCGACCGCGCCCGTCGAGCTCGCCCCCGGCGTCCGGGCCACCCTTGTCACCGGGTACGACGCCGCGCTGCACGTCCTGCGCAGCCCGGAGACCTTCTCCAAGGACCCGCGGCACTGGAAGGACCTCGCCGACGGCACCGTCCCGGCGGCCAGCCCGGTCCTCCCGATGATGACGTACCGGCCCAGCGCCCTGTTCACCGACGGCGAGGAGCATGCCCGGCTGCGGGGCGTCATCACCGACACGCTCGCCCGCGTCGAGTCCGGCACGCTGCGCGGCTATGCCGAACGCAGCGCCGACACCCTCATCGACCGGTTCGCGCCGCTCGGCACGGCGGATCTGCTCGGCGAGTACGCACAGGTCCTGCCCCTGCTCGTCTTCAACCACCTCTTCGGCTGCCCCACCGGGCACGGCGTCCGGCTCGTCGAGGGCATGTCCGGGATGTTCGACGGGGTGGACGCCGAGAAGGCGTACGAGCTGCTCATCGCCACTCTGGTCGACCTGGTCGCGCTGAAGCGGCGCCGACCGGCGCCTGATCTGACGTCCTGGCTGATGGAACACCCGGCCGCGCTCACCGACGAGGAGCTGATCCACACCCTCGCCGTGCTGATGGGGTCGGGCACCGAACCGCAGCAGAACCTGATCGCGAACGGCCTGCGCCTGCTGCTGTCCGACGACCGCTTCGCGGGCGACCTGTCCGGCGGGACCCTGCCGGTGGAGGACGCCCTCGACGAGGTGCTCTGGACCGACCCGCCGATCGCGAACTACGCCGTGCACTATCCGCGGTACGACGTCGTGTACGAGGGCACGCCCCTGCGCGCGGGCGATCCGCTGGTGGTGAGCCTCGCCGCTGCGAACACCGACCCCACACTGACGAACCGTCAGCGCACGGGCAACCGGGCGCACTTGGCGTGGAGCGCCGGTCCGCACACGTGTCCCGCGCAGGGGCCGGCACGACTGATCGCGTCCGTCGCGGTGGAGAAACTCCTGGACCGGATCCCCGACATCGAGCTGACGGTTCCCGTGGAGGAGCTCCGGTGGCGTCCGGGCCCGTTCCACCGCGCGCTCGCCGCCCTGCCGGTGAGCTTCCCACCCGCCCCGGCCGTCGGACGCTCCGGGAATGGACGCTCCGGGGACGGACGGCCCGAGTACGGACGCAGGGACAGCCCGGAGGGATCGTCGACCGAACCCTTCCCGCCGCCCGCGTTCGAGCCCTGGACCCCGGAGGCCGGCCGCCCGCGGAGCGCCTGGGCGCGGACGGTGACCTGGTGGCGCGGGGAATGACCCGGTCCCGGTGAGGCCGGACATCAGGCACAGGGCCCCAGGAACCCGACCCCAGGAACGAACCCGGAACCCAGGTACGCGACCGGGGAAAGCGTCCTACGAAAGACGGACCGGCAGTGAGCGGTGGCCGTTGGAGATGAAGGAGCCGACCGGCCTCAGCTCCTCCTCCGGGACGGCGAGCCGGAGGTCCGGGAAGCGGCCGAACAGGGCCGGAAGGGCGATCCGGGCCTCCAGGCGGCCCAGCGGCGCTCCCAGGCAGCGGTGCACACCGTGGCCGAAGGCGAGGTGCTCCTTGTCGGCGCGGGTGACGTCGAACTGATCGGCGTCCTTGCCGTGGCGCTCGGGATCACGTCCAGCGGCGGCGTAGGCCGCGAGGATCGCGTCGCCCTCGGCGATCACGGTCCCCTCGGGGCCGCCGAGTTCGGACAGGACGATGTCCTCGACGGCGTACCGCAGCGGCAGACTCGCGACCGGCGCGTCCGCCCGCAGGGTCTCCTCGACCACGTCGTCCCAGTCGGCGCGGCCCTCCCGGACGTGCGCGAGCTGCTCGGGACGGGTGAGCAGGGCGTGCACGGCGTTGTCGATGAGGTTGACCGTCGTCTCGTGACCGGCGCTGACCATGAGGATCAGGGTGTCCAGGAGTTCCTGTTCGCTGAGCGCACCGCCGTGCTGATCGTCGCGGGCCGCGATGAGCCCGGAGGTCAGGTCGTCGCCGGGTGACTCCCGTTTGGCGGCGACGAGTTCGCCCAGGACGATGAACAGCCGGCCGTAGGCGGACGTCATCTCGCCCGGGTCGGCGGAGGTGTCGAAGATGCGGTCCACCAGCTCGCGCAGCTCGGGCCCCCGCTCCTCGGGCAGTCCGAACAGTTCACTGATCACCTGGATCGGCAGCGGATAGCAGAACTCCTCGCGCAGGTCGACGACCTGGGAGCCGTGTCCGGCCTGCGCCACGCGGTCCAGAAGCTGCCGGGTGATCTCCTCGACGCGCGGCTGGAGCGCGGCCGTCCGGCGGGCCGTGAACGCCTTGGAGACCAGCGTGCGCAGGCGCCGGTGGTCACCGCCGTACGCGGTGAACATGTTCTGCACGGCCACCCAGGTGAACAGCGGCCACTCGGGCGTGATCGTGCCGTTCGCGAGCAGGGGCCAGTGCCGCCGCGCGTCCTTGGACACCCGGGGATCGGTGAGCAGCCGCTTCAGGAGTTCGGGACCGCTCACCGCCCAGGCTTCGACGCCCCCGGGAAGCTCCACCCGGGCCAGCGGCCCGCTCTCGCGGATCCGGGCGGCCTCCTCGTGGATGTCGCGTCCGGTCACGTCGATCACCAAAGGACGTGGACTTCCCATCAGGAACCTCCTGGCAGCCGAACTCCGATGCGCATACGGCACGTCACGCTACGCGACGGAGCGGGGCCGTCCGTATACGCCGGTGCCGGGTGCGTACGGTGTCAACTTCCCTGCGCGTACAGGCAATTACGTCTTCCCTGTGCGCGCGGGCAAGCCAGTGAGGGGCCGGATCCCGCCGGGCCGCCCGCCTCAGGCGTGCTCGCGGCGCAGCAGCCGTTTGCGCGGCTTCTGATCGGGGAGCCAGCCGAAGGCGAGGCAGCTTCCGACGGCCCCGAGAAGCAGGCCGATGAAGAAGCCGCCGAGGTTGGAGGTGACCCAGGTGCCGAGCGACAGCAGGATGCCCAGCAGGGAGTAGAACAGGCGCTGGGCCGGGTTGAAGAGGATCAGCAGGCCGCACAGCAGCATCACGGTGGGCAGCAGGTAGCCCGCGAGGCCCTGCATCCCGATGTGCAGGACGACCTTCAGCGACGCCTTCTCGGTGAGCAGGATCTCCGCCCCCGCCAGGGTGAGCAGCAGCCCGCCCCAGAAGGGGCGGTCCGCGCGCCACCGCCGGAAGGAGCCCCTCAGGTCCCGGGAGTCGTCCGTCCGTGTTCCGGTGCTCATCAGCAGCCTTGGTCGCTGAAGCGGAGCTTGAGGCCCGGGAGCTTGAACACCGCCGCCGTCGTCGCGTAGTTGGTCTGGCGCAGGTTCGCGATGCGCACGGTGTCGGCCTGCTGGCTGAACACGCCCTTGGGGCCCTGGACCCCGGCTTTGTCGAGCGTGCTGGCGTCGTTGCCGATCTCGATGTTGTTGAAGGAGGCGTTGCCGGACAGTTCCGTGGAGTCGGTGGTCAGGTTCGTCGCCTGGACCTTGTCCGCCCCGCTGCCGGCCGTGATGAGCAGGTTCGTGCCCCCCAGGTCGACGCTCTGGCACAGGTGGTCCAGGGTCGCGTTCTTGATCGCCGAGGTGACGATGAGGACCTGGCCGCCCGTGTCGCCGGCGTTCGGGCTGTCCTCGGCCATGTTGTCGAGGCCGCCGAACTGCTCGAAGCCGGTACCGTTCAGCTCGGTCGCGGTGACCGTGAACGGCATGCCGGAGATGGCGAACTGGACACCGAGGGCCCCCTCCGCCGTCGCGATCATCAGCCCCGCGGCGACCGCGGTGGCGGGTATCGCCATCACGGCGGCGCGGCGCAGCCGGACCCGCCCGCGTCGGTCCTGTCCGGCGGATGAACCGCTTTCCGGGGTCTCGGGCGTGGAACCGTTGGACGCCGTGGCGTCCGAGGACGAAGCCATGTCTGCTCCCTGGGCACGTTCGATGCTGGTATCGATGCGGGTTGGGCTCAGTGGCGCGTTGTCCTGGCGCGGACAGCGGCTGCCGCGTACGCCTCCTCGCGCCTCCCGGCGGTTGCAAGGGCTTTCTCGTTACGCGGCAGTAGCCTTCGAGGAAGTTACCGGGGGTTACACGCACGGTCAAGGCACGTGTGGGAAACCCGTGCCCGTTGTGCCTCACCTGTGAACACGCGTCGGCGGGAGAGCTGCGCTGACCTCCAACTTCCTTTCAGTGCCTTGACGTTGACCCTTCATCAGGTCTACAACTCTCAACTGTTTCCCGGATCCGTGGCGCCGGATCCGTCCGCCGACGCGCCCGTCACCTCCCGGACCCCGCTCTGCGGGGCGGTCATGGCGTGTTCCGGAGCGGCCCTGACGCGTACGCCGAAAAAGGCGCGCCCCCTCGGCCGATCCCCGAACCCGTGGCACCGGCGCGGTCACCTTCCCCCGAGGGCCGTACCGGTCGCCCGGCTGTCGCCGTCGGCCCGTGACGCACGGAGAAGGCGTCACGGACCGGCGGCGGTCCATCACCGCGCCACTCCCGCAAGCGGCCCCGGCATTCCGGCCCGTCGTCGCGCGCGGCCCGTTCGACCCCGCACACCCGCGCCACCTTCTCGACCCGCACCCCCGCGCCCCGGCGCGGTCAGGCACCCACACCCCCATCGGAGAAGAGGCACCCCCCCATGCGTACTCGATCCCTGCTCGCCCTCGCCGGCGCCGTCGCGGCTCTCTCGGCGTCCGCCGTCGTCCCCGCCTCCGCGGACGACATCGCGGTGCTCACCACCGGCAGCGCCGGAGGAACCCCCGTCGCCGTCGGCGACGTCCTCACCGCCTCGCTGGCGAGCGGCACCAACGCCACGCTCTACTCCAGCAGCACCGGAACGAGCGGCGTCTCCTGTTCCGCGTCGACCTTCACCGCGACCGCCGCCGACAACCCGGCGTCCCCCGGCACGGCCACCGAAACCCTCACCGGCCACACCTTCGACGCCAGTTCGTGCAGCAGCAACGTCGTCGGCGTCCTCGGCGTCACCAGCATCACGGTCGACAACCTGCCCTACAGCACCGCGGTGGGCTCCGACGGAAGCGTCACGGTCACCCCGGCCGCCGGCTCCACCATCCAGACCACGGTCAAGCTGCGCTCCCTGCTGGGCACGCTGACCTGCGTCTACCGGGCGGCGAGCCTCACCGGAACGACGGACAACTCCGACAACAGCCTCAGCTTCACCGGCCAGCAGTTCACCAAGTTCTCCGGCTCGTCGCTGTGCTTCGCGAACGGCTTCTTCACCGCGAAGTACGCCCCCGTGACCGACACCAGCCAGGCGGGCGGCCCGGCGGTGTTCGTCAACTGACCCCCGCGGGATCCCGGTTCACTGTCGGCGTCGCAGCACGACCGCGACGCCGGCAGTGAGCAGCAGGGCCGCTCCGGCTCCTCCGGCGACCAGGGGGAGCCCGGGGCCGCCGCCCGTGGTGCTCTCGGCGGCGGGCGCCAGACGATCGGTGCCCGCCTGCGCGGCCGCCGAACCGGCCTCAGGGGAAGGCGAGTCGGCGGACGGCGACGGGGCCGTGGGGCTGGGTGCCGTGGAGGCCGACCGGGTCGCCTTGGGGGATTCCTTGGCGCTCTTGCCGGCGGAACCACTCCCGGCGGTCCCCGGGGTCCCGGCGGTCCGGTCCGGCTTCGACGTCCCGCTCCCGCCGGAGAACACCACGTCCGAGCACGAGTAATAGGTGTCCGTCGTGCTGGAGTTCTGCCAGATCGTGAACAGCATCTGGCGGCCGGTACGGTCGGACGGCAGCGTCGCGTTGATCCGGTAGGCGCCGCCGACCAGAGCGGGATCGGTGACCGTGGCGAACGGCTTCTCCGGCAGGTCGGACCACTTCAGCGACCGCGTCGGGCTGTAGCCCTGCTTGGTCAGATAGAGCTTGAACGTCCCCGTGTGCGTGATCGTCGAGCTGTACTTCATGGTCATGGCCGCGCCGGGCGTCAGGCGCGTGGCCGGGAAGTCGGAGCGGGCCAGGTCGAGGCCCTTGTAGGCGGGCAGACCGCCGCTGCACAGCTTTCCGTCCGGGATCACCGAGCGGTCCCGGCCGCCCACCCCGCCCACCCGCAGGTTGTCCCACGCCGTGAAGGGCGAGCCGTTCGCGGCGATCGCCGCCCGGCAGGCCGCCGTGCCCTGGCTGCCGCCCTCGGGCGAGCACGCGTACACCCGGCTGACCGGGGACGTCGGCGCGCCGTGCGCCGACGCGGTCCCCGCCGCCCACGTCGTGAGCAGCAGCGGAGCCGCCAGGGCGACAGCGGCCGCGGTGGCGGTGCGGTAGGCGGTCATCCGGAACGTCTCCTCGGTGCGTGGGCGAAGCGGCGCGCCACCGCGCGCGGCCGGGACGTACTCCTCGCACGGGGCACGGGGGGATACGGATCCGGCGCGCGGAGTGTTCAGCCGGATCCGCAATCCGCGCGAATCGGGACCACCTCGCCGCACCGGGGACGGACGAGGGCCGAACACCCCCTGGATCGAGGGTTTTCCCGCTATCCCTCCTCTCCGCGTCCTGCCTATCGTTCAGCGCGACCGCCGGGGGCGCCGCACCCCGGATCAAGGAAACGACCGCGCGGCACCCACAACGGCCGACAGTTCGAAGTCGACCGCTGGGCTCTACGGGGGGAGGGGCCGCTCGGCGCGCACAGCGTCGGACGGCCCCTTCTGTTCTGCCGGTACGGTGAGCCGCATGCGCGATCCCGACGCCCCCGCCCCCTCTGCCGCCGAACCCGACGACGCCCCGGTGGTCGTGAGCTCGGTGCGGGGCTCGTTCCCCTGGAGCGTGCTGGCGCAGCGGCATCCGGCGCTCATCCGGAAGGTGCGGGACGCCTTCCCGTACGGTCCCGAACAGCGCCACGCGCTCGACGCCCTGCTCAGGAACTGCGCCGAGGGGGTCGTCGAACCGCTCATGGAGCCGGCGGCGGACCGCGGCCGGTGGGATGCCTGGGGCGGCCGGGAGTACTACGGCCGGTCCTGGTTCGACCTGCCGTTCCTGTGGTCCGAGAGCTACTTCTACCGCAAGCTCCTCGAAGCGGTCGGCTACTTCGCGCCCGGCCCCTGGCAGGGCATCGACCCCTTCCGCCCCTTCAAGCTCGCCGAGCTCGACACCCCGGAGGCCGACGAGGAACTCGCCGCGCTGGACGACCTCGCGCGGCGGCCGGCCGGGGAACAGGAGGAGGCACTGCTGCACGGCTCGCTGTGGGGCAACCGCGCCGACCTCGGGTTCAGCCTGGCCGGCACCGGGGGCGGGACGGCGGCCGAGTCCCCGCTCGTGGCGAACGACGCGGACGTGCTGCGGTCCCTGTTCGACGGCGGCACCCTCTGTCTCGTCGCGGACAACGCGGGCCGGGAACTCGTCCCCGACCTCCTCCTCGTCGACCACCTGCTCCGGCACGGCCGGATCGGGCGGGCCGCCCTGCACGTGAAGCCGTACCCGTACTACGTTTCCGACGCCACGACGGCGGACGTGCTGGACGCTCTGCGCCGGCTCACCGCCGCGAAGGGAGCGGCCGGCGAGGCCGGGAACCGTCTCTGGGCGGCCCTGTCCGAGGGCCGGCTCACCCTCCGGACCCATCCCTTCGCCTGCGGCCCGATGCCGTACACCGATCTGCCCGACGACCTCCGGCGGGAGTTCGCCGCGGCCGACGTGACCCTTCTGAAGGGCGACCTGAACTACCGTCGGCTCATCGGTGACCGGCTCTACCCCGCCACCACCCCGTTCACCGCCGCCACCGCCCGTTTCCCCGGTGCGGTGGCCGCGCTGCGCACCCTCAAGTCCGATGTCGTCGTCGGGCTCACCCCCGCCGTCGAGGCGGCCCTCGACGCCGCCGAGGACGACCGCTGGCGCACCGGCGGAACCCACGCGCTGATCCAGGCGAGACGCGGATGACCACGCGCCCGGCTCCCGGAGCCCGTCGGGTCACCTGAAGGCGGCAGGGACGGAAACGGCGAGGCGGCGGGGTGGGCCCGACCTGATGGAGAGGCCGTCGTGTGCGGCTTTCGGCGCGGTTCACGCGATGGTGTGATCATGTCCTGGCCTGCGGATGTGCGCACGGGGCCCTGGGTAGGGCCCGGCCATGACGCAGCCGTTCGAACTCCCCCACTTCTACATGCCGTACACCGCCCGGCTGAACCCGCACCTGGACGAGGCGCGGGCGCACTCGGTCGAGTGGGCCCGCGACATGGGCATGCTCGAAGGCTCGGGCATCTGGGAGCAGTCCGACCTCGACGCCCACGACTACGGCCTGTTGTGCGCCTACACCCACCCCG
The DNA here is from genome assembly GCF_036226925.1 of Streptomyces sp. NBC_00659. Classification (NCBI taxonomy): domain Bacteria; kingdom Bacillati; phylum Actinomycetota; class Actinomycetes; order Kitasatosporales; family Streptomycetaceae; genus Streptomyces; species Streptomyces sp. NBC_00659. Next base: position 7,179,705 of record NZ_CP109031.1, read on the forward strand.
ACTGCGACGGACCGGCCCTCTCCCTCATCACCGACTGGTACGTGTGGGTGTTCTTCTTCGACGACCACTTCCTGGAGACCTTCAAGCGCACCCAGGACCGCGCCGGCGGCAAGGCCTACCTGGACCGGCTGCCCCTCTTCATGCCGCTCGACCTGTCGACCCCCGTCCCCGAGCCGGAGAACCCCGTCGAAGCGGGGCTCGCCGACCTGTGGGCGCGCACGGTGCCCTCGATGTCCACGGCATGGCGCCGGCGGTTCGCCGTGTCCACCGAGCATCTGCTCAACGAGTCGATGTGGGAGCTGTCCAACATCGACGAGGGACGGATCGCCAACCCCGTCGAGTACATCGAGATGCGCCGCAAGGTGGGCGGAGCCCCCTGGTCGGCGGGGCTCGTCGAGTACGCGACCTCCGAAGTGCCCGCGTCCGTCGCGGAGTCGAGGCCGCTGCGCGTCCTCATGGAGACGTTCTCCGACGGAGTCCACCTGCGCAACGACCTCTTCTCCTACCAGCGGGAGGTCGAGGACGAGGGCGAGCTCAGCAACGGCGTCCTCGTCCTGGAGACGTTCTTCGGCTGCACGACACAGCAGGCCGCCGAGACCGTCAACGACGTGCTCACCTCACGGCTCCACCAGTTCGAGCACACCGCGCTCACCGAGGTGCCCGCACTGGTCGCGGAGAAGGGGCTCACCGCGGCGGAGACCGGCGCCGTCGCCGCGTACACGCAGGGACTCCAGGACTGGCAGTCCGGCGGACACGAATGGCACATGCGCTCCAGCCGCTACATGAACAAGGGCGCCGTCGAGGAGGTACGGCCCTTCGGCATGGGCGGGTTCGGGACCTCCGCTGCGGACGTCGGGGCGCTGCTCTCCGCGGCCGGGGCGGAGCGGCTGCGCGCGTACACCCACGTTCCGTTCCAGAAGGTCGGACCCTCCGTGCTGCCCGACTTCCACATGCCGTTCGAGGTCACCCTCAGCCCGCACCTCGCGGGTGCCCGGGACCGCCTCGTCACCTGGATGCACACCACGGGCATGCTCCAGGAGGGCGTCTGGGACGAGGACAAACTCATCGCCTACGACCTGCCTCTCTGCGCGGCGGGCATCCACCCCGACGCGACACCCGAGGCCCTCGACCTCAGCTCGCAGTGGCTGGCCTGGGGCACCTACGGCGACGACTACTACCCGCTGCTCTTCGGCAACCGCCGTGACCTGGCCGCCGCCAGGCTGACCACGACGCGCCTGTCCGCCTGCATGCCCGTCGAGGGTGAGGAAGTGCCCGTCCCGGTCAACGGCATGGAACGGGGACTGATCGACCTGTGGCGGCGCACCACCGCGGACATGACCCCGGACGCCCGGAGCACCCTGCGCGCGGCGGTGGACGTGATGACGGAGAGCTGGCTGTGGGAGCTGTCCAACCAGATGCAGAACCGCGTCCCGGACCCGGTCGACTATCTGGAGATGCGCCGGGCGACGTTCGGTTCCGAGCTCACCATGAGCCTGTGCCGCCTCGGACACGGCCGGACGGTCCCGCCGGAGGTCTACCGCAGCGGCCCCGTCCGTTCGCTGGAGAACGCGGCCATGGACTACGCGATGCTCCTGAACGACGTCTTCTCGTACCAGAAGGAGATCGAGTACGAGGGGGAGATCCACAACGGCATCCTCGTCGTGCAGAACTTCTTCGGCTGCGACTACCCGGCCGCGCTCGGCGTCGTCCATGACCTGATGACCCGGCGCATGGAACAGTTCCAGCACGTCGCCGCCCACGAACTGCCCCTCCTGTACGACGACTTCGAGCTCTCGGAAGAGGCGCGTGGGATCATGCGGGGCTATGTGGCGGAGCTGGAGAACTGGCTGGCCGGAATCCTGAAGTGGCACCAGGACTGCCGCCGTTACGGTGCGGCGGACCTGGCCCGGCGCGCCCACGGCTTCGTGCCGGACCAGGTTCCCGCGCCGCCGATGGCCCTTCGGGCCCAGCCCGTCCCGCTCTGACGGATCCGTGGGCGCGGGAGTCAGCGCCGGACGCTGCGGCGGGCCGCCTCGGAGAGCTCCGACAGGAGGACCGCCGCGGCCTCGGTGACCTCGCGGACCTCCTCCGCGAGGCCCGGGTCCGCGGCGGCCGCACGGGCGACCTCGTGGTACTCGTCGACGATGGACACGCCGAGGTCCGTGACGCGCCGGTGCTTCGGCGAGCCGCCGGGGACGGGCGCGGTCCCGCCGGACTCCGGCCTTGCCGTGAGTGTCTCCCGCAGCCGTGCCAGGGCCCGGGCGGCCTCACGGGGCCGGGCCCGCCTCCCGCTCCAGCCGGGGGAGCGTCAGGAGCGCGGAGACCCTGCCCCGGCCGCTTCCTGGGCCGGAGACGGAGACGGGGGCGGCAGTCTCACTCGTTCGGGGATCGTCGCGGGCCGGAGCGCGGGGTAGAGCATCAGCCGAAGGCGGTCCGTAGAACATCTGCCGGAGGCGACCCATGGAACAGACCGCGCTGCGTCCCAAGCCGATGCCCGGCGGGGATCCGGGCGGCGGCACCCGTCCGTCCGGCAGTACCCGTCCGTCCGGCGGAGCCCGGCGCCCGCACGCGGCGCGGCGTCGTGGAAGGCGTCTGATCACCGTGGTGGCCGGGGTGTCCGCCGGAGTGGTCCTCGTCCTGTCCGGTGTGGGGCTCGGCGCGGTGGGCGCGACCGTGATCGGCGTGAGCAGGCTGGCGGACCTTCAGCGGCAGACCGGCGCGGCCGGGCAGCCACGGCAGCCCGCCGCCGCCTCCGAAGCGCCGAGGCCGGGCGGTTCCGGGGTGCCGCGGGCCGGTGGGGTCATGGCGGAGTCCGGCGGCGGCCCGGTCCGGCCGGGGGAGTCCGAGCGGGGGCCCGTACGGGGGACCCTCGGGGTCGAGGCGGCCGACGCCCCCGGTGGCGCGGGTGCGTTCATCGTGGGGGTGCACCTCCCCGGTCCCGGCTACAGCGCGGGCCTGGTGCGCGGCGACACCCTGCTCGCCCTCGACGGGACCGCGATCACCTCGGCCGCCGACCTCGCGCGCGCGGTGGCGGACGCGGCGCCGGGCGTCGAGGTCACCCTGCGCGTGCGCCACGCGAACGGCAGCCGCGGACAGCTGTCCGTCGTCCCGGGCACCGCGACCTGAGACGTGGAGTCGCTCCCCGTCCGGGAGACGTGGAGCCGCCCCCGCCCGGGAGGCCCGGAGCCGCCTCGTGGGCGCGACACCCTGTCCCGGTGAGGACGGGAGAAACATGCTGGTCAACGGCTCCGCTGCCCGCCATGATGGCCGCATGCTGAGCACCCTCGTCGCCTTCCTCGGCGCCTGCACCCTCATCGCGGCCTCGCCCGGACCGAGCACCGTGCTGATCATCAAACGGTCCCTGGGCAGCAGGCGGTCCGGTTTCCTGACCGTGCTCGGCAACGAGACGGGCGTCTTCCTGTGGGGCGCCGTCGCCGCGTTCGGCCTCACCGCCCTGCTCGCCGCCTCCGAGATGGCGTACGGCGTCATGCGGATCGTCGGCGCCGTGGTGCTCGTCGGCTTCGGCGTACAGACGCTGTGGCAGGCACGCCGCTCCAAGGGCGCCGCCGACGGCGGCTGGGAGAGTGCGGAGAGGAGCGACTGGGCGTCCTACCGGGGCGGGCTGCTGCTCAACCTCGCCAACCCGAAGGCGGCCGTCTTCGCGATGTCCTTCCTGCCGCAGTTCGTGCCCGAGGGCGCCCCGCACCTGCCCGCCATGCTCGGCCTCGCCGCGCTCTGGGCGGTCTACGAGGTGGGGTACTACGGCGTCTACGTGTGGTTCGTCGGCCGGATGAAGACCGTACTGTCCCGGACGGGCGTGCGCCGGCGCCTGGAGCAGGTCTCCGGAGGCGTCCTGCTGCTCCTGGGAGCCCGCCTCGCACTGGAGGGCTGACCGGCGCGGGCACGACCGGCTCGCGTACGCCCCACCGGAGGGGCAGGATGCTGCCGTAGCCCCCTGGGGAACTCCGCACACACGGAGGCATGGATGACCGCCGCCACACCCGCGCCCTTCACCGCCGACGACTACGAGGCTCGTATGCGGCGCGCCGCCGAGGCCGCGGCCGACGCCGGGCTCGACGGCGTCCTGGTCGCGCCGGGGCCCGACCTGGTGTGGCTGACCGGATACCGCCCGGTGGAGACGGAGCGGCTCACCCTGCTGGTGCTGCGGGCGGGACACGACCCGGCCCTCGTCGTGCCCACCCTGGAGGCGCCCGACGCGGCCAAGTCGGCAGGCGCCCCCGCGCTGACCCCGCACGCCTGGACCGACGGCCAGAACCCCTACGCGGCCGCCGCGCCCCTCCTGGACGGCGCGGGCCGCTTCGGCATCAGCGACAACGGCTGGGCCCTGCACCTGCTCGGCCTCCAGAAGCGGCTCCCCGGCACTCGCTACGCGGCCCTGACCGAGGTCCTGCCGATGCTCAGGGCCGTCAAGGACGCGGCCGAGCTGGAGCGGCTCGCAGCCGCCGGAGCCGCCGCGGACGAGGCGTTCGAGGAGATCCGCAAGGTGCGCTTCGCGGACCGCAGGGAGTCGGAGGTGTCCAAGGACCTCGCCGATCTGCTGCGCCGGTTCGGACACTCCCAGGTGGACTTCACCATCGTGGCCTCGGGCCCCAACGGCGCCAACCCGCACCACGAGGCCGACGAGCGGGTGATCGAGGCCGGCGACATGGTGGTCCTGGACTTCGGCGGACTCAAGGACGGCTACGGCTCCGACACCTCCCGCACGGTCCACGTCGGCGAACCGGACGACGAGGAGCGCAAGGTCCACGACATCGTGCGCGAGGCGCAGGAGGCCGGCTTCCGCGCCGTGCGTCCCGGGGCCGCCTGCCAGGACATCGACCGCGCCGCGCGCGCCGTCATCGAGGCCGCCGGGTACGGCGAGTACTTCATCCACCGCACCGGGCACGGCATCGGCGTCACCACCCACGAACCGCCGTACATGGTCGAGGGCGAGGAACAGCCCCTGGTCCCCGGCATGTGCTTCTCCGTGGAGCCGGGGATCTATCTGCCCGGCCGTTTCGGGGTCCGTATCGAGGACATCGTCACGGTGACCGAGGACGGCGGACGCCGGCTCAACAACACGTCCCGCGAGATGGTGATCGTCGACTGACATGCGCCCGCACACCGTGCGGCGACCCCTTCGCCCCCGCCCCCGGACGACAAGGGCGCGACCATGAACCCGACACCGACACCGGCCCCCGTACCGACCCCCGAGACCGTCCGCCGGCTGGTCCGCACCCTGCTCTCCGACGACGCCGCGCCCGGTCCGGGACCGGACGTACGGCCCGTCCGCGAGCAGGGCGGGCACACCTGGTGGGTGGGCCGACGCCATGTGCTGCGGCTCGCCCTCGACCGCGAGGCCTCCCTGCGGCAACGCCGTGAACTGAGGCTGCGCGATCTGATCCGCCCGTTCGTCGGGGGCACCGTTCCCATGAGTGTGGCGCAGGGCGAGTGGTCGAGCGGACTGACCTACACCCTGGACACGAAGCTGCCCGGTGTCCCGGGCGAGGAACAGGCCGTCTCGGCACTCGGCGAGGCCGACCTGGCCGACCTGCTGACCGGGCTGCGCGAGGTCCCCGTACCGCAGGCCGAGACGCTGGGGGTGCCGCGGACCCCGCAGCGCTCCCTGGAGGCCCTGCGGGCCGCCGCCGTACGAGCCACCGAACGGATTCCCGCGGAGGAGTTCGACCCCGCCCGCTTCGACCAGCTCGCCGCGCCCGCCGCCGTGCAGCTCGGCGCGCAGACCGGCGCCCCGGTCCTCGTGCACCACGGACTCCTCGGCGAACACCTCGTGGTCAGTCCCGACGGCCGGGTACGGGGCGTCCTCGACTGGACCGGCGCGGTGACCGGGGATCCGGCCGAGGACATCGCGGGGCTGGCCCTCGCGGTCGGCGCCCCCGCGGCCGTACGCGCCGCCACCCTCGCCGGTTACGGCGCCCGCCCCTGTCTGCGCGGCCTGTGGCTCGCCCGCTGCGACACCGTCATCCGGCTCGCCGACCGCCTCCGCGGCGACGACGCCGGACAACTTGCGCTCGCGGAAGCCCGGTTGGCGCGCGCCTGGGAGCCGATCCTGCTGGAGCGGGTCACGGACCTGCGGGACCCGCCGGACGAGACGTCGTAGGGCGCCCGCGGGACGAGACGCCGTAGAGACGCCCGCCCCGGACGCCGTAGGGCGCCCGCGCGAAACGGCGCAGGGCGCCCGTCCGAAACGGCCTCACGCCTGGGTCAGCACCACGCACGACTCGCCCGGCACGATCAGCACCCCGTCCGTGCCCGGTGCCTCGACAGGATCCCAGGCCGCGAGGACGCGCGCTCGGCGGATACCGAGGGGAATCGACGCCGGGTCCTTGCCGAGGTTCACGGCGATCCGGACGTCCCCGCGCCGGACGGCGACCCAGCGGGCCACCGGATCGTGGGCGACCCTGACCGCCGCGAGGTCGGGGTCCGACAGGTCGGCCTGGCTCCGGCGCAGGGCGATCAGGTCGCGGTACCAGGCCAGCATGCGCGCGTGCGGGGCCTTTTCGGGCTGCGACCAGTCGAGACACGAGCGGTCCCGGGTCGCCGGGTCCTGCGGGTCCGGCACGTCCTCCTCGGCCCAGCCGTGCGCCGCGAACTCCCTCCGCCTGCCCCGCCGCACGGCCTCGGCGAGCTCGGGGTCGGTGTGGTCGGTGAAGAACTGCCAGGGGGTCGTGGCGCCCCACTCCTCGCCCATGAAGAGCATCGGCGTGAACGCCGCGGTGAGCGTCAGTGCGGCGGCGCAGGCCAGCAGCCCGGGGGAGAGGGCCGTCGACAGCCGGTCCCCCTGGGCGCGGTTGCCGATCTGGTCGTGGGTCTGGGTGTAGCCGAGCAGCCGCTGCGCCGAGACCCGTGCACGGTCGAGGGGACGGCCGTGACGGCGCCCGCGGAAGCTGGAATAGGTGCCGTTGTGGAAGAAGCCCGACGTCAGCGTCTTGCACAGCGCGGTGAGCGGGGGGTGCGCGAAGTCCGCGTAGTAGCCCTGCGCCTCGCCGGTCAGCGTGGTGTGCAGCGCGTGATGGAAGTCGTCGTTCCACTGGGCGTGCAGCCCGAGGCCGCCCTCCTCGCGGGAGGTGATGAGCCGCGGGTCGTTGAGATCCGATTCGGCGATCAGGAAGAGCGGCCGGCCCAGGTCGCCGGCGAGCGTGTCCACGGCCGCCGACAGCTCCTCCAGGAAGTGCACCGCCCGGGTGTCCCGCAGTGCGTGCACCGCGTCGAGACGCAGCCCGTCGAGCCGGTAGTCGCGCAGCCAGGCCAGCGCACTGCCCACGAGATACGCGCGCACCTCGTCCGAGCCGGGCGCGTCGAGGTTCACCGCGGAGCCCCAGGGCGTCTGGTGGGTGTCCGTGAAGTAGGGCCCGAAGGCGGGCAGGTAGTTGCCGGACGGGCCGAGATGGTTGTGCACGACGTCCAGGACGACTCCCAGGCCGAGTTCGTGCGCCCGGTCGACGAAGCGCTTCAGCGCCTCGGGACCGCCGTACGGCTCGTGCACCGCCCACAGGGAAACACCCTCGTACCCCCAGCCGTGCCGGCCGGGGAACGGGCACAGCGGCATCAACTCGACGTGTGTGACGCCCAGTTCCGCGAGGTGTCCGAGCCGGTCCGCCGCCGCGTCCAGGGTGCCCTCGGGGGTGTACGTCCCCACGTGCAGTTCGTAGAGGACCGCGCCGGGCAGCGGGCGCCCGGGCCAGTCGGCGCGCCACGCGTACCCCGCCTGGTCGACCACGGCGCTCAGTCCGTCGGGACCGTCCGGCTGACGGCGCGAGCGGGGATCGGGCAGGACCGGCCCGTCGTCCACCGCGAACCCGTACCGGGTCCCCTCCGCCGCCTCCGCCTCACCCGTCCACCATCCGGCACGCCCGGGATCACGGTCCAACGCGCGCGTGACACCGGCGCAATGGAGCGTCATCCGCTCGGCCCGTGGTGCCCACACCTCGAATCGCATGGACGCTTCCCCCTTGTCGGCTCGCAGTGACTCAGCCCGTCCATGGTGCTCCACGGGAGATCAATTCGCTTTCGGATCCACCCTTTTGCCGCGTGTTCGTCGCCCTTTGGTCGCGCGAACGGCCGCACGCGGTGCCACCAGCCGGTTCCGGGTCTTCTGGACACCCTGTCGTTACTGGCCGACAATCACGAGCGTGACGTCGTCCTTCGAGTTCCACACGTACCCCGCGCGGCTGTCCGACGCGGAGCGCGACCGGGCGCTCAAGTCCCTCCGTGACGGTGTCGCGCTCGGCCGTCTTTCGCACGACACGTTCATCCGCCGTATGGAGCTGGTGCTGTCCGCCCGCCGCTCCGAGGAACTCGCCGTGCTCACCGCCGACCTGCCCGGCGACGGGCCCGCCGCGCGGCGCTGGTCGAAGCGGGTGTTCGGCACCGTGGAGGCCGTGTCCGGCTTCACGGTCCGGCTGCGCCGGGCCTGGCAGGCCGAGCGGCTGCCCAAGCTCCAGCTGCCCGACCCGAGGGGCGCCTACCCGCTGCGCATCGGCCGCGACCCGGCCAGCGGACTGCGTCTCAACCACGAGACGGTGTCCCGCGTGCACGCCGAACTGCGCCGCCAGGACGGTGTCTGGGTGCTGCGCGACCTCGGCTCGACCAACGGCACGACCGTCAACGGGCGGCGCGTCATCGGCGCGTCCGTCGTGAAGGCCGGCGACCAGATCGGCTTCGGCCGCATGCTGTTCCGCCTCGCCTCGGCCTGAACCGCGGCGCCGCACGGGAGTGCCGAGGAGCCCTGGCGCACCCGGAGAACGGACCCGGGCCCCGGTTCACCCGCCGGCCCCGCAACATCCTTTCGCTCCCGTGGTGTTGACGTATCCCCGGGACTCGTGACTGACTGTGTGTACTTCGTGCACATCAGGTGAACGACGGCACCGTACGAGTGGAGGTGTGCTCTGCCGCCACTCCGCCGCTACCCGACCGTGGACGAAATCGGCGTCCGCGCCGCCGCCCTCGTCGCCCGGCGCCCCGACGACGCCCGGCTGCGCCGCGTGGGCACCTCCCGGGCGGGCACACCGATGCTGCTCCTGTCCGTCGGACACGGCAGCCGCCAGGTTCTCGTCGTCGCCGGACCGCACGCCAACGAACCCGTCGGCGGCGCGACCGTCCTGCGGCTGGCCGAACGGGCCCTCGCCGACCCCCGCCTCACCAAGGGCGCGGACGCCACCTGGAACCTGCTGCTCTGCCTCGACCCCGACGGCTCCCGCCGCAACGAGGCCTGGCTCCAGGGCCCTTACACACTCGGCCACTACTTCCGGCACTTCTTCCGGCCCGGCTTCCTCGAACAGCCGGAATGGCTGCCCGAGGGCCCGGACGCCGCCGCCCTGCCCGAGACCCGCGTCCTGCTCGGCCTCCAGGACGAGCTGCGTCCGTTCCTCCAGTGCTCCCTGCACGGCGTCGACGTCGGCGGCGCCTTCGTCGAGCTGACCCGCGATCTGCCCGGCCTCTCCCAGCGGGTCGCGCACAGCGCGGCCCGCCTCGGCATCCCGCGCGAACTCGGCCCCTACGACACCCTGTACTGGCCCGCGCTCGGCCCCGCCGTCTACCGCGTCCCGCCGCCGCGCCGGGGAGACCTGGCCGCCGCCATCACGGAGGCCGCGGTCGACTCCACCTGGTTCCACCCCCAGCCGCACGGCACGGTCACCGCGATCGTCGAGGCACCCATGTGGGGCGTCGGCGCCGTCGAGGACCGGGCCCGCCCCGCCGATCCCGACGCGGTGCTGCGCTCCGTCAGCCACACCCTGCGGCACGACACGGCGGTCCTGGAGGACATCCTGGCCCGGGTGCGGCCCGGCCTCGGCAGCTCGCCGGAGGCGACCCGTCTGCTCGCGCCGGTCGACGACTATTTACTGGTCGGACCCGGACTCGCCGACTCCTGGGACCCCGACGTGCGCGACACCGGCGGGCGCGCGCTGCCCTCGCTCGACACCGCCCGGCTCACCGCCCTGCGCCTGGCCGGGCGCAGGGTCGCGCTGCGCACGGCCGGGCTGCTGCACCAGCTCGTCACCGCCTCCGGGCAGGACCCGCGCGGCGCGCTGCCCGAGCTCGACCGGCTGATCGACGCGTGGTGCGCCGAGTACCGCGACGGCTGCGGAGCGCGCTGGATCCCGGTCGCGCGCCAGGTCGAGTACCAGGCCCGGGTCGTGCTGGCCGCGTTCGAACTCGCCGGACGTCACACCGGCACGCGTTCCCGTTCGGGTGACTCCGGCTGGACCGCGCAGGCCACGGTGCCGATGCACCGGGAATGACGACAACCCTTCGAGCGATCCGCGCCGGCCTGCTCGTCCCGCTCGCGCTCCTCCTGGCGGGCGCGGCCCCCGCCGCCCACGCGGCACCCGGGCAGGGCCTGCCCGGCAACTGGCTCCGCCTCGCCGTCACCCGCGGCGACGCCCGCGCCGGCGACGCCCGCGGCATCCTGCTGCTCTGCGATCCGCCCCAGGGCCACGCCCACGCCGCGACGGCATGCCGGCAACTCGCCGCCGCCGGGGGCGACATCGGCCGCATCCCGAGTCGCGCCGGTGCCATGTGCCCGATGCTCTACGCGCCCGTGACGGCGTCGGCTCATGGCGTGTGGGACGGCCGCCGGGTCGACTACACGCACGCGTTCTCCAACTCCTGTGCGATGGGGGCCGAGACGGGCGCGGTGTTCGACCTGCCGGGCTGAGTCAGGCGGCGCCGTCGCGTGCGTGGCGGGCGGCCGCCATCACCGTACGGGCCTGGTGCTCGACCTGGTTCTCCAGCGGCACCCAGCGGGCCCGGAAGCGTTCGGCGAAGGCGTCGCTCCAGCCGGCGACCAGCTGTTCGAGGTGGGGCGCCTCGCGGTCGTCGGCCTCCTGGAGGACGCGCAGCAGCATCGACGCGGCCCGCAGCGGGATCCGCCGGCCGAACGCGTCCACGCTGCCCACGTACGCCATCGTCGTGTCCACGGGGGGTGGCAGCGACCAGTCCGCCGCCAGTCCCGGCACCAGTTCCAGCGCCCACTTCGCGGCCCGCAGCAGCGGCCCGTCGGGACCCCGCAGCCGGGGCAGGGCCCGCCCGAGCACCTCCTCCACCTGACCCGCGTCCGTCACCAGCCGCTGGGCCAGGCGTCGCATGGCCGCCGCGGGCGCGGGGTGCGGCGCCGGATCGTCCACCAGGTCGCTGGCCCACATCGGCACCTCCACGACGGCCGTCAGACCGCCGTACCGGTGGGCGTGGTACCAGGTGCTGTGCCGGGCGTCGTCCGGCATGCTCGGGTACGCCGTGTCCGAGCCCGGCGCCGGCATCACATGCACCCCGGGCCCCGAGGCGGGCCAGCCCGCGGCGTCCGAGGCGGCCGTCTCGACCGGGATGCGCAGCTCCGCCGCCGACTTGGCGAACGGCTCCGCGAGGCCCGGGATGTCCTTGGTCAACTGCACCCAGCTGCCGCCCAGATCGGTCCCGTGCAGCGTCACCTGGAGATAGGGCCGCACTTCGTCGATGACCCGGGTCAGCGCCCGCGTCTCCGGCGGCAGCCGGTCGGGCGGCAGGACGGAGGGCGACCACTCCGGCTGCTCGGGTCCGGCCGGGCGGAAGAAGCCCAGGTGGTAGTCGAGGAGCGTCCGGGGCGCGGGTGTCACATGAAGGCTCGCCCCGTCGGGGTCCGCGCACAGCAGAAAGTGCCAGGAGGTGTCCCTGCGCAACTCCCGCCGGTACAGCACACGTTCGGCCAGGGACAGCAGCGTCGAACCGCCGGTCGGTTCGTTGGCGTGGGCCCCCGCCACGACGAGCACCGCGTGCCGGGCATGACCGACGGACAGCAGGTGGAGGGGTCTGCCCGCGCGGGAGGCGCCCACTTGTCTGAGGACGCACAGGTCGGGCCGGCGGGCCGCCAGCGCCCAGGCGGACGACACGATTTCGGTCACACTGGGGTAGCGCAACTCCGGCAGATGACTCACCCCCGACTTGTCCGCCCTGCGTCGCTTTTGGCAGTACTCCACGGTCTCGGGGAACTGTCAAGGACGCGTCGGCGCGGCCGCGAGGGAGCCCAGGTGGCATTTTCCGTCGGCAACGGGCGGTGGAAGGTGCGCGGCCCGTCCCGGCCGGCGCGGACGGCGTCCCGCAGGCCTGCGGCGTACCGGTCGGGATCCCCGGAACGGGTGCTCGGGAGGAGATGGCCGGCGTACGCGCGCGCCACGGGCGGGCGAGCCGGGACGACGTACACGATTCACTCGTCCGGGTGACGGGAACTGCGGTCCGGGGCGGGCGGTGGTCGACTCGGACCAATCGCGCGCGGTCGGTCCGGCGCGCAGACCCGAGGTGGTGGCCCGCGGTGCTGTGTCCACACGGCCTTCCCGGCGAAGGCGCCCCGCCGGCGACTCCCACGATCCCACCGGCCCCGATCCCGTCACCTCCACCGCCCGGCGCGGAACCGTTCCCGCCGTTCGGCGCCGAGCCCTTCCCGTCGTCGGACGCCGGGACCTTCCCGCCGGTCGAGGCCCCGGCGCCGGCTCACGCGTCGGTGGTCCCGTTCGCCCCGTCCACGCGCTCGCCGGACGAGCCGTGCGGGCCGTACACGCCGCCGCGCGAGTCGTCCGCGCGCGTGGGCGGACCGGCGAGCCTGCTCGATCCGGGAACCGAGCGTGATCCCCACCCGCTCTACCGCACCCTGCGCGCAAACTTCCCCCTGGTCCGCGACGAGCCGTTCGGCGCCTGGCTGATCAGCAGGCACGCCGACGTGCGCGCCGCGCTCGCGGACCCGCGGTTCGTCGCGCCGTCACCCGGCCCGGTACCGGCCCACGGGGAGCGCCGCACGCACGACGCGTACCGGGCCATCGCTTCCGCGGCGCTGAGGAACCAGGTGTCGGCCGCTCTCCGGGCGGGCGTCGAGCGCACCGCCCACGTCCTCGCGAGTCGCCTGGCGTTCCGTCAGGAGGCCGATCTGGTAGCCGAGTTCTGCCGGTGGCTGCCCGCCGCCGCGGCCGTCACCGCGCTCGGACTGCCGTACGAGGACACCCTGCGCGTACACGCGTGGTGCCGAACGGGACTCGACCACCTCGGAGGTCACCGCCCCGGACTCGATGCCTACCTGCGCCCCCACTTGGCCCGCCGCCGCGCCCACCCCGGTGACGATCTGCTGTCCGCGCTGTGCACGGCCCGCCTCGACGGACGGCCGCTGCCGGACGGGACCGTGACCGAACTCGCCGGGACCGTGCTGGGCGCGGCCGGCGAGACGACCGCGCGCGCCCTCGCGTCGTTCCTCGCCAACCTCCTCGACCATCCGGGCCAACTCGACCTGATCCGCGCCCGCCCCGGGCTTGCGGGCGCCGCCTGGGCCGAGTCGCTGCGCCGCGACCCGCCGCTTCAGATCGTGTCCCGCCGGGCGCTCGAACCCATCGGCCCGATACCCGAGGGCGCCACCGTGGCGTGTCTGCTCGGCGCCGCGGGCCGCGACCCGGCCCGGTTCGCCGACCCGGACCGCTACGACATCTTCCGTGCCGAGCCGGGCGACCTCGCGTACGGCTCGGGACCGCGGCACTGTCTCGGCGCCCCGCTGGCCCGGCTCACGGCGGAAGCCGGGCTGCTCGCCCTGCTGACCGTGCTGCCGGGCCTGCGCAGGGCATCCGGGCCCCGGCCGCGTCCCGAGGGTCTGGTCAGCCGTTCACCCCGGACCCTTCCGGTGTGTCCGCGCTGACGCGTTCCAGCAGCACGACGGGTGACCCTCCGAAGAGGTCCGCCACGCGCGCGTGCCCCGTGAACTCCCGCTCCGCGGAGCCGGAGGGGAGCACATCGGCCCACCGTCCGTCGGGGAGTGCGAGCACGGTGTCCCGCCAGCCGCCGGCCTCGGCGAGCCCCAGCGACAGCCGGGTGACGGCCGTGATCACCTCTCCGGACCGCACGAACGCCACACAGTGGTCGGCGGCCGGCCCCTCGGCCCACAGCGGCGCGTACGTCGCCGCGTCGCCGAAGACGTCGGGCCGCCGGGCGCGCAGCCGCAGCGCGGCGGCCGTGAGCGCGGGCTTCTCCGCGGCCGGGTCGCGCGGCGCGAACGCCTCCCGGTTGTCCGGGTCCACCAGCGCCCGGTACTCGTCCTCGGTGCCCTGGTACACGTCCGGCACCCCGGGCATCGTGAGATGGACCAGGGCGGCCCCCAGGACGTTCGCCCGCACATGCGGGCCCAGCGAGGCCCGCAGGGCGGCCACGTGCCGTCCAGGGGGCCCGCACGGCCCGTCGGTGACGAACGCCGCCACCGCGTCCTCGTAGGCGGGGTCGCGTTCGGTCCAGGCGGTGCGCGTGCCGGCCTCCCTGACGTGCTTCAGCAGGGCGTCCCGGACGCGCTCCGTGTGGACCTCGGCCCCCTCCTCGGCGGTGGCCGGGCCTAGCCCGAACACCGTCTGCCACGCGGCCCACGCCACCTGCGGGTCGGGGGTTCCCGCCCCCTCGTCGGCCGCTTCCGCCAGGACCTCGGACCAGGCTTCCGGGCACTGGGTGAGGACCGAGACGGCGGCGCGCACGTCCGCGCTGCGTTTCGTGTCGTGGGTCGACAGGACGGTTCCGGTGGCGGGCCAGTCGCGCTGCACGCGCGTGCAGTAGGCGTGGAATTCGTCCGGGGACACCGCGGGCCGGCCCGGATCGCCGCCCACCTCGTTCGCCGACAGCAGCGGCACATAGCGGTAGAACGCCGTGTCCTCCACCGACTTGGCGCGCAGCGCCGACGACGTCTGCGCGAACCGGGCCCGGAAGGCGGCCTCCCCGGGCCCGTCGCCGTCCCGGCCGAGCAGCAGGGCCCGTACGACATCCACGGCATGCGCCTCCTCGGGCACCCGGAACGCCGACCTGGCCTCGGCGGCGGCCTGCTCGGTGACCACCAGGGACGCGTCCGTGGACGGGTAGGGCCGGTACACCTCCAGCCGGACCAGGAGTTCCCGCAGCGCGGTGCCCAGGGCCCAGGGCGCGTGGTCGCGGGCGGCGGGGTCGGGGGCGGCGGCGCACAGCGCGCTCACCTCGCGGGTGAGGCGCTCGACCTCCGTGGCCAGTTCGTACGTGATCACCTTGTACGCCGCCCGGCGCACCGTGCTGTCCCAGTGGCCGCCCCGGTCGGCCTGCGGGCCCGCGAACCGCCGGTAGCGGCCGAGCATCCGGCTCGCGCCCGCCTCGTCCGTGAAGAGGCCGTCGACGTACCGCAGCGCGTCGTAGCCGGTGGTGCCCGCCACGGGCCACGCGGGTGGGAGCGGCTCACCGTCCGCGAGGATCTTCTCGACCACCGTCCAGCGGCCGCCGGTCGCCTCGTGCAGCCGGCGCAGATAGGCGTCCGGGTCCGCCAGTCCGTCCGGGTGGTCCACGCGCAGTCCGTCGATCACGCCGTCGGCGACGAGCTGAAGGATCTTCACGTGGGTCGCCGCGAACACCTCCGGGTCCTCGACGCGCACCCCGATGAGCTCCGAGATGCTGAAGAAGCGCCGGTAGTTGAGTTCGGTGCGGGCCAGCCGCCACCACGCGGGGCGGTACCACTGGGCGTCCAGGAGCTGGGGCATCGGCAGCTGCGCGGTGCCCTCGCGCAGCGGGAACACGTGGTCGTAGTAGCGCAGTATGTCGCCGTCGACCTTCAGCTCGCCGATCTCGGCGCCGAGGCGGTCCCCGAGCACCGGCAGCAGCAGCCGGCCGCCCTGGGCGTCCCAGTCGATGTCGAACCAGCGGGCGTACGGCGACCCGGGGCCCTCGCGCAGCACCTCCCACAGGGCGTGGTTGTGGCGCGGGGCCATCGCCATGTGGTTCGGCACGATGTCCACGACGAGGCCGAGGCCGTGCTCCCGCGCGGTGCGCGCCAGGGAACGAAGCCCCTCCTCACCGCCCAGTTCGGCCCGTACGCGCGTGTGGTCCACCACGTCGTAGCCGTGTGTCGAGCCGGGGACGGCCTCCAGGACGGGGGACAGATGCAGGTGGGAGACGCCGAGCGAGGCCAGATAGGGCACGGCCGCCTCGGCGCGGCGGAAGGGGAACTCCGGCTGGAGCTGGAGCCTGTAGGTGGCGGTCGGCACGACGGGGACGACCGGGCCGGGGACGACCGAGTCCGCGATCGCCGGTTCGGGGCGCTCAGGGGTCATGCGCATCTACGTACCCCTCCGGCCGCTTTTCTGTCAGCGCGGCCCGAGGAAGGGCACGCACGGCCCCGCCCCGCGCGCGTGGGTCCGCTGCATGGACCCACGCGCGCGGGGCGGGGAAGAGGCCGTCCTAGGCGGGCCGCTGGAGCACCGTCATGCTCCGGTCGACCAGGGTCAGCCGGTCACTGGCCGCGACCTTCGCGCCCGTACCCGGGGCCACTCCCTCCGGGAGGGACGTGTCCACGACGACCTGCCACTGGCGGCCGTGGTCGACCGGCACGACGAATTCCAGGGGCTTGGGAGAGGCGTTGAACATCAGCAGGAAGGAGTCGTCGGCGATGCGCTCCCCGCGGGCCCCCGGCTCGGAGATCGCGTTGCCGTTGAGGAAGACGGACAGCGCCCGGGCCTGGGCGGAACCCCAGTCGCGCTGGGTCATCTCCTGGCCCTCCGGGGTGAACCACGCGATGTCGGAGAGCTCGTCGTGGGTGCCCTGGACGGGCCGCCCGTGGAAGAAGCGCCGCCGCCGGAAGACGGGATGGTCCCGGCGCAGCCACACCATCGCGCGCGTGAAGTCCAGGAGTTCGGAGCCGTCCTCCGGCCACGGCACCCAGGCCAGCTCGCTGTCCTGGCAGTACGCGTTGTTGTTGCCGCCCTGGGAGCGCGCGAACTCGTCTCCGTGGCTGAGCATCGGCACACCCTGGGAGAGCATCAGGGTGGCGATGAAGTTGCGCCGCTGCCGGGCCCGCAGCGCCAGCACGTCCGGGTCGTCCGTCTCGCCCTCGGCACCGCAGTTCCAGGAGCGGTTGTGGCTCTCGCCGTCCCGGTTGTCCTCGCCGTTGGCCTGGTTCTGCTTGTTGTTGTACGACACGAGGTCGTTCAGGGTGAAGCCGTCGTGACAGGTCACGAAGTTGATGGAGGCGAGCGGACGGCGTCCGTCGTCCTGGTAGAGGTCGGACGAGCCGGTCAGCCGGGACGCGAACTCGGCCAGTGTGCGCGGCTCACCGCGCCACATGTCCCGCACGGTGTCGCGGTACTTGCCGTTCCACTCGGTCCACAGAGGCGGGAAATTACCCACCTGATAGCCGCCTTCGCCGACGTCCCAGGGCTCGGCGATCAGTTTCACCTGGGAGACCACCGGGTCCTGCTGGACGAGGTCGAAGAACGACGACAGCCGGTCCACCTCGTGGAACTGGCGCGCCAGCGTGGCCGCGAGGTCGAAGCGGAAGCCGTCCACGTGCATCTCGGTGACCCAGTAGCGCAGCGAGTCCATGATGAGCTGGAGCACGTGCGGGGAGCGCATCAGGAGCGAGTTGCCGGTGCCCGTGGTGTCCATGTAGTAGCGGGGGTCGTCCGCCAGACGGTAGTACGAGGCGTTGTCGAGGCCCCGGAAGGACAGCGTCGGTCCCAGGTGGTTGCCCTCGGCCGTGTGGTTGTAGACCACGTCGAGGATGACCTCGATGCCGGCCTCGTGCAGCGCCCGGACGGCCGACTTGAACTCCAGGACCTGCTGTCCCCGGTCGCCCCAGGAGGCGTAGGCGTTGTGCGGGGCGAAGAAGCCGATCGTGTTGTAGCCCCAGTAGTTGTTGAGACCCATGTCGACCAGCCGGTGGTCGTTGACGAACTGGTGTACGGGCATCAGCTCCAGTGCCGTGACGCCCAGCTTCGTCAGGTGTCCGATGATCGCCGGGTGCGCGAGCGCCGCGTACGTGCCGCGCAGCTCGTCCGGGAGCTCCGGATGCAGCATCGTGAGGCCCTTCACATGGGCCTCGTAGATCACCGTGTGGTGGTACTCCGTTCGGGGGCGCCGGTCGTCGCCCCAGTCGAAGTACGGGTTGACCACGACCGACGACATGGTGTGCGGAGCCGAGTCGAGGTCGTTGCGCTTGTCGGGTGAACCGAACGGATAGCCGTACACCTCCTCGCCCCAGCTGACGGAGCCCGCGATCGCTCGCGCGTACGGGTCGAGCAGCAGTTTCGCGGAATTGGCGCGCTGCCCGCGCTCGGGCGCGTACCGCCCGTGCACCCGGAAGCCGTACCGCTGTCCGGGCATGACGCCGGGCAGGTACGCGTGGCGCACGAACGCGTCGGTCTCCCGCAGTTCCACGGCCGTCTCCGAGCCGTCGTCGTGCAGAAGGCACAGCTCAATACGGTCGGCGGCCTCCGAGAAGACCGCGAAATTGGTGCCGGCGCCGTCGTACGTGGCACCGAGTGGATACGCCTCACCAGGCCAGACCTGCATGGATATGACTCTTCCAGTAGTGCCGTGCCCCTGGGGGCGAGTCCGAGCCGAGTCTCCCCGAAAGTGATGGAACCTCACATGACTTACATCCCTCTTACCCCGCGACCAGGCATATCTCGTATGCCGAACCAGTGGGACTCAAACGACTCCTGGGGAAGTAGGGGGAGTAGGGGGAAATGTGCGCAAGATAGTGCACCGCCATCTGGGCAAGGTGGTGGCGGGTGCGGCCATCGCGGTGGCCGGGACGGCCGTGATGATCGGAGTCACCCTTCCAGGGTCGGCGGGGGCCGACGAATCGGGCGGGACGAGCGGGAGCGGCGCAAGCGGCGGGACCGCGCAGCAGGCGGGGCAGGACGCGGCGGGCGGAGCCGTGCGGCCCGGCGTCGTCGAGCGGGCGCCGGCCGAGGGCGAAAAGGGCAAGGGCCGTGACCCGCTGACCGACGACGAGATGCGGCGCGCCGAGCGGATCGCGGTGAACCGGGCGCTCTTCGACTCCAGCGAGAACGTCGAGGGCGCGCGCGGACCACAGCGCATCGGAGTCGATCTCGCCGAACCCGACACGGCCGATCTGGACAACCCGAACGCGCCGCGCCGCGCCGACATCACGTTCTACGACTACAAGGACGACACGCTCGTCACCAAGACCGTCGACCTCGACACCGGGAAGGTCGACCGGACGGGCGTCCAGCACGGCGTGCAGCCGCCGATCAGCCGTGACGAGATGACCGAGGCCGCCCAGCTGCTGATCGCCGATCCGCTCGGCGCCGGCCTGAAGGCCGACTTCAAGGACGCGACCGGCAAGGAACTCACCTCGCCCGACCAGCTGATGCTCAACAGCATGGTCTACCGCGCGACCTCCGGCGCCCCCGCCGCCCTCGGCGCCTGTGGCGAGCACCGGTGCGTGCGGCTCTTCCCGAAGGTCAAGAACGGGCCCTGGATCGACAGCCGTGACCTGGTGATCGACCTGAGCGCCCGCAAGGTCGGCAAGCTCGGCTGAGCGCCGCCCTTCTTTCCTTCCCACCTTCACCGCTTTCCGCAAGGAGTCATTTCTTCATGCGCGTCAACAGAAACAGCCGTGCCCGCAGCCGGGCCGCCGTGGGCGTCTCGGCGCTCGCCCTGGCCGCCGGCGCGACGACGGCCGCGGGACCGGCCGTCGCCCAGCCCAGGTCCGCTCCCGCCCCGGCCGCCGACTGCAGCGCCGCCTACCGGATCGAGCAGAAGCTCGCCACCGGCACCACCTGGCGGATGTGCTGGCACTACGAGAGCGAGGCCGGGCTCGTCCTGGAGAACATCTCCTACCAGCCCCCCGGCGAGGCCCAGCCGATCAAGGTCCTGAGCACGGCCAAGCTCGCCCAGATCGACGTGCCCTACGACGACGGCTCGGTCGAGTACAGCGACCTGACCGGCGCGGGCTTCGGCCAGGGTCTGGTCGACATGGTCCCCGCCGAGTGCCCCGGCGGCGCCATCAAGACGGTCAAGGTCCCCGACGCCTGGGACCCGCAGCACGCGAACGTCAAGGGCCTGTGCACCACGACCCGTTCACGCGGTCACGCCTACCGGATGGAGTCCGAGACCGGGAACAAGGTCTTCCAGAAGCAGGGCAAGGACCTGCTCGTCTACACCGTCAACAAGGTCGGCTGGTACGAGTACATCACCGAGTGGCGCTTCCAGGACGACGGCACCCTGAACATGAACGTCGGCGCCACCGGCAGCCTCTCGCCCTTCGACTACGACGCGGGCGACGGCCGCGGCTGGCCGCTGGGCAAGGGCGCCAAGGACTACGCCACGAGCCACAGCCACAACGTCTTCTGGCGGCTCAACTTCGGCCTGGACGGCTCGTCCAAGGCGAAGGTCGAGCAGTACGACTCGGTGGTCAGCCCGCCCGCGCAGGGCCAGGAGGCCCCCAGCAACAAGACCACCGTCACCAAGGTCGGCAAGGAACTCGCCGGCGACGCCAAGAACATGCGCTGGTGGCGGATCGTCAGCAACTCCGGCAAGAACAAGGACAATCACGCACGCTCGTACGAGTTCGTCCCGGGCGCGACCACCAAGTACCTCGGCCGTGCCTTCACCAAGCACGACATCTACTTCACCGAGTACAACAAGTGTGAGCAGTTCGCGAGCGACAACCTGCGCAACTGCGGTGCCGGGCACGGAAAGTCCGTCGACAAGTGGGTCGACGGGCAGACGCTCACCCACCCCGTGGCCTGGGTCAACGTGGGTTTCCACCACGTCGCCCGGGACGAGGACCAGCAGCCGATGCCGGTCCACTGGCAGGGATTCTCCATCGCCCCGCGTGACGTGACCGCTATGAATCCGCTCACTCCTCCGGAGCTCGCGAACCAGAACGGGCATGTCGAACCAAGGTAGTTGGGAAACGACATGTGCATCGGGCTGCACCGCTCGCCGCTCCCGGAGTACCCTTCCTTGATCGTTGATTGGGGCCTGGCCCCTGGGGAGTGCTCGGGGGAGCGGAAGGCGGTGCGCGGGTGGGCTCGGGAGGGCTGGAGCTGCCTCCTGGTGACGAGGGTCACGAGGGGAACTCCACAGATGTCCCACCCGGCGCGGTGTCCCTGGCACGGCCGATGGAAATGGGATCCATTGGACCGGAACTGGACTGGGGCGCCGACGCCTGGAGCGAGGTGCGTACGCGCGCCCAGCGAGCCGGGCGCGCCTACATCTGGCTGAACCTGGTCGAACAGCGGCTGCGCGCGGTCGTGGCCGCTGTTCTCCGGCCCGTCTACGAACCCGTCCACGGCGACGACTGGGTGGTCGCCGCCGCCGGCCCGGCCGGCCAGGAATGGGTGCAGCGCGCCGTCGCCGTACGCGAAGTCAGCCGCCGCAAGGGCTACTTGCTCGACCCGGCGGACGACAACGTGCTGAGTTTCCTCACGTTGCCCCAGTTGCGTGAACTGATGGTGCAGCACTGGCCGTGCTTCGAGCCGTACTTCGACGAGCGCAGGGACGTCGAACTCGCCCTGGACGAGCTGGAAGTGACCCGGAACGTCGTCTCGCGCAACCGGGCGCTGTCCGAGGCCGTCCTGAACCAGGCCGAGCGGGCGGCGGCGAAGCTGCTGGAGATCCTGGGCGCCGGGAGCGACGTGCCCTCCGCGCGCCGGCTGCCCGTCGACGCCGTCGAGGAACTCGTGGGCGACCGCTACGCGGACGTCGTCGGGGTGCACTCCGACCGCGTGCGGCTGCTGCGCCAGTTCCCCGCCGAGGACCTCTTCGGCGGATCCCGCCGGCTCGACGCGATCGGCATCGGCCTGAACCTGCTGGTGCAGAACTTCTCCGGGCGCCGGCTGGTCCGCCTCGCCGAGTCCGGCTGCCGGACACGGCTGCTGTTCCTGAACCCCGCGTCCAGCGCGGTCAAGCGGCGCGAACGCGAACTCGGCATCAGACGCGGCGAGCTCAGCCGGTCGGTCGAGATGAACATCCTGCACATGCGCCGGGTGCGGTCCCGGCTGCGCGACCCGGACGCCTTCGAGATCCAGGTGTACGACGAGACGCCCCGCTTCACCGCGTACCTCGTCGACGGGGACGGCTCGGACGGCATCGCGGTCGTGCAGTCCTATCTGCGCCGGACGCGGGGCATGGAGGCGCCGGTCCTGGTCCTGCGCGGCGGAAGCCGGCTGCTCAAACCGGACGAGATCGGCGAGGAGGGGCTCTTCCCCACCTATCGCGAGGAGTTCGAGGCGGCTTGGGTCGATTCGCGCCCTGTGTCCTGAAAGGCCGTTTGTTCCGGCCTGATGGAACGCGGTCCCCGGATTGTCAGTGGCCCGTGGGATCGTGGAGACCACTGGGGGAAAGCACCACGAAGAAGGGGGGCCACCCATGGGATGGCACCGGGAGCTGCTGATCGGCTTCGACCTGGAGACGACCGGGACCGATCCGCGCGAGTCGCGCATCGTGACGGGCGCCGTGATAGAGGTCAAGGGCGGAGAGCCGCTGGGCCGCCGCGAATGGCTGGCCGATCCGGGCGTGGAGATCCCGGTCGACGCGGTGGCCGTGCACGGGATCACCAACGAGCGCGCGACCGCCGAGGGCCGCCCCGCGGACGAGGTCGCCGACGCCATCGCCGGAGTCCTCGTCACCTACTGGCGCACGGGCGTCCCGGTCGTCGCGTACAACGCGGCCTTCGACCTCACGCTGCTCTCCGCCGAGCTGCGGAGGTACGGACTGCCGTCGCTGGCCGAGCGGCTCGGCGGCATCGACCCGGCTCCGGTCATCGACCCGTACACGATCGACCGCTCCGTGGACCGCTACCGCCGGGGCAAGCGCAACCTGGAGGCGGTCTGCACCGAGTACGGGGTGGTCCTGGACTCCGCCCACGACGCCTCGGCCGACGCCCTCGCCGCCGCCCGGCTCGCCTGCGCGATAGCCGGCCGCCACCCCAAGGTCGCGGCCCTCGGTCCCGTCGAGCTGCACCGGCGCCAGATCGAGTGGTACGCGGAGTGGGCGGCGGACTTCCAGTCGTTCCTGCGCCGCAAGGGTGAGACGGACGCGGTGGTGGACGGGACCTGGCCGCTGCGGGAGCTGGCGGACGAACACGTCTGACCCGACGGGGGGCCGGGGCACGCCCCTCGTGCGGCCCTGGGCCGGCGGGCACCCGGCATCCGGGGGCCCCGGGCGGGTATCCCGGTGGCAGGTCAGAACGGGTACCAGCGCACCGTCTCGTCGCCGTCCCGCAGTGACGCCACCCGGCGTTCGAACTCGGCCAGCGCCTTCGGGTTCGTCGGCGCGTGCTGGGCGACCCAGGCGCAGCTCGCGGTCTCACGGGCACCCCTGAGCACCGAGCAGCCCTCCCACGCCCGGACGTCCCAGCCGTACGTCTCGGTGAAGGAGTCGTATGCCTCGGCGGGAAGCCCGTAGCGGTCGCGGGACAGGGCCATGACCACCAGGTCGTGCTCCCGCAGGTCCGCGGCGAAGGTCTCCAGGTCGACCAGGACCGGCCCCTCCGGGCCGACATGGACGTTGCGGGGCAGCGCGTCGCCGTGGATCGGGCCCGGCGGGAGCTGCGGGGTGAGCGCGGCGGCCGCCGCGGCGAAGCCGTCGCGCCGCTCCCGCAGATAGGCCGCGTCCGCGGGGGCGATCGCGCCGCCCGCCAGACGCAGCCAGCGCTCCACGCCGCCGAGGAGCTCGCGGGGCGGCAGCGCGAACGAGGGGGAGGGCAGCGCGTGCACCACCCGCAGCAGCCCGGCCAGATCGCGCGGTTCCGCGGGGCGGACGGCGTCGGGCAGCCGGTGCCACACCGTCACGGGGTGTCCGTCGACCAGCAGCGCCTGCGGCTCGGCGGCCCGCACCGCGGGGACGCCCGACTCGGCGAGCCAGGCGGCGACGGCCAGTTCCCGGCGGGCCCGGTCGTGGAGTTCGGCGTCGCGCCCCACCTTGACGACCAGGTCACCGGCGCCGAACACCGCGTTCTCGCCGAGGGCGAGGAGCGACGCGTCCCGCACCGGTCCCGGCAGCACCTTCGCCGCGGCCAGTACGTCCCGCGCCCGTGCCTCGTCCATCGCTCGCCTCCGTGTGCTCGCATGCCGCCCGCGCGGCCCTCGCGTACGACGGCTCCGAGTGCGCGCCGTCCGTCGGTCAGTCTCGCATTCACCCAGGCCGGACCGGGCGAAGGGCCTGCCGGCCCCTCCGGGAGGAGGAGACCGACAGGCCCTTGGTACGCGGTTCTCCCGGCCGGCCGGGACAGGTCCTAGACCCCGGCCCGCTCGCCCTGGAGCACCGGCGGCGCGACCGCCTCGGGGGCCTCGTCGTGGGTGAGGTCGGGCATCCGGTTCAGCCACTTCGGCAGGTACCAGTTGCGCTCGCCGAGCAGCGCCATCACCGCGGGGAGCAGGACACCCCGGATGATCGTCGCGTCGATGAGCACCGCGGCCGCCAGGCCCACACCCATCTGCTTCATGGACTGCATGGACAGCGTTCCGAAGATCGCGAAGACGGCGACCATGATGACGGCGGCACTGGTGACGACACCGGCCGTGGTGACCACCCCGTGCCGGATCGCGTCCTTGGTGCTGCGGCCGCGTAGCCGGGCCTCACGGATCCGGGAGACCACGAACACGTGGTAGTCCATCGAGAGCCCGAAGAGGATCACGAAGAGGAACAGCGGCAGCCAGGCGACGATCGCGCCCACGCCCTCCGCGCCCACCAGGGAGGCACCCCAGCCGTGCTGGAAGACGGCGACCAGGATGCCGTAGGCGGCCGCCACCGAGAGGAGGTTGAGCACGATCGAGGTGATCGCGATCGTCAGCGAGCGGAACGAGAGCAGCATCAGGACGAAGGCGAACACGACCACGAAGGCGAACACCGGGGTCACCGAGCCGATGAGCTGGTCGTTGAAGTCGTGCGATCCCGCCACCTGACCGGTGATGGGCGCCTCCAGCCCGTCGACCTTGCCGAGTGTCTGCGGGCGCACCGTGTCACGCAGCAGCTCCAGGCTCTTCTCCGCCTTGTCCTGGTCGGAGCCGCCGACCAGCGGGACGTAGACGAAGGCGACGTTGTGCTCCGCGTGCACCTTGATGTCGACCGGACCGCGCGAGGCACCCGAACTGACCGCCGCCGCACGGAAGTCGGCGAGCGCCGCCTTCACGTCGGCCGCGTTGATGTCCCGCGCCTTGACGACCACCTCGGCCGGCTCGGAGCCGCCGGGGAAGGCCTCGTTGACCCGGTTGTAGGTGCCGACGATCGCCAGCGAGTTGCCGAACTCCTTGTCCAGGGTGAGCTGTTGGGTCTTCATGCCGAGCGCCGGAGCGGCGACGGCGAGCAGCGCGCCCGTCGCGACGACCAGGGAGATCGCGGGCCTGGCGAGCACGACGCGCAGGACGGCGCTCCAGAACCGGCTGCCCTCTTCGGCCGGACGGCGGTTGCTGCGGCCGCCGTTCGCGCCGCGCCGCTCGGCCCGGCGCAGGAAGGGAAGGCGGCCCTTCTCGACGCGGTCGCCGAGCAGGGAGAGCAGAGCGGGCAGCACGGTGACCGAGCCGACCATGGCGACGGCGACGACCATCAGGGAGGCCAGGCCCATCGCCTCGAACTCGGCGAGCCCGGTGAACAGCATGCCCGCCATCGCCACGCACACGGTGACTCCGGAGACGATGATGGCGCGGCCACTGGTCGCGGCGGCGATCCGCAGGGCCGTACCGGCGTCACGTCCGGCCTCGCGCTCCTCGCGCTCACGCCGCAGATAGAACAGGCAGTAGTCGACGCCGACGGCCAGACCCACCAGCAGCATCACGGAGTTGGCCGTGTCGCTCATCGGCATCAGATGGCTGACGATGCCCATCAGACCCATCGTCGCCATGATCGCGGTGACCGCGAGCGCCACCGGCAGCAGTGCCGCCACCAGCGCGCCGAACGCGATCAGCAGGATGCCCAGCGCCACGGGGACGGCGGAGAGTTCGGCCTTCTGGAAGTCGTCGCCGAACGCGTCGTCGTACTGCTTCATCATGCTCGCGCCGCCGATCTCCTCGATCCGCAGCCCGGCGTGGTCCTTCTGCACGCCCTTGACGGCGTTCAGTACGGGCTCGACGCGATCGCCCGCCGTCTCCGAGTCGCCGCGCATGTCGAACTGGACGAGCGCGCTGCGCCCGTCCTTCGAGATCGTCTTGGTGTCGTACGGCGATGTCACGTCGGTGACCTTGCCGGTGGCGCCGACCGCCTCGACGACCGCGGCGACCGCGCTCCTGAACTCGGCGTCCGTGGCCTTCGTGCCCGCGTCCTTCGCCTGGATCAGGACCGTCTCACTGGCCGGCTCCTTGATGCCGGCGTCCTCGATGATCTTGGCCGCGGTGTGCGTCTCGCCCTTGAGCTGGTCGCTCTCCTTGACGTCGACGCGGCCCGCCGCGGAGCCGAGGCCCATCGCCAGGACGACGAACAGCACCCAGATTCCGACGGCCGCCCATCGGTGGCGGGCGCTCCAGCCGCCTGCTCGCGCGGCGATGCCGCGCACCCGTGTGTCTGCGTTCCCCATGACGGGCCTGCCCCCTTGCGCACGGTGACAGCCCCCTGCCGTCACCTTTCGTATTGACGGTAGGGGCCCGAAAGAGGTGTCTCCTCGTACTGTCCGGTGAACCGCCGGACCCCCCGCTCCTCCCCGCGGACCCCAGGCTCTCCGCACTGGGGAGGACGGAAGCCCCTTACACCTAACGGCACTTCTCGGGGGTGCCGCTCAGGGATCGGCCCTGTTGCCGGAAGCCCGGCGGGCGGCCCCATGGGTACGGCCGTCGTGCCCACCCTCGGGGGCGCGGGCACCCGGCCTATGGTGTTCGGATGACGACGACGTACGCGGCGCTGTTGCGCGGCATCAACGTGGGCGGCGCGAAAAAGGTGCCGATGGCCGAGCTGCGCACCCTGATGGAAGGACTCGGGTACGGCGACGTCCGCACCTATCTCCAGAGCGGAAACGCGGTGTTCAGCAGCGACGGCGGGGACGAGGAGTCCCTCGCCGAGGAGCTCTCGGGCGCCATCGAGAAGCACTTCGGCTTCGGCGTCGGCGTACTCGTCCGCGATCACGCGTACCTGCGGGCCGTCAGGGAGGCCTGCCCGTTCCCGGCCGCCGAGCTGGAGGGCAGGCAACTGCACGTCACCTACTTCTCGGGGCCCGTCGACACCGAGCGCTTCGTCTCCGTCGAGCCCGCGGCCTTCCTCCCCGAGGAGTTCCGCCTCGGCGACCGCGTCCTCTACCTCTACGCACCCGACGGCCTCGGCCGCTCCAAGCTCGCCGAGGCCCTGGCGAAGCCCAGACTGCTCAAGGGCGTCCTCGTCACCACCCGGAACTGGAACACGGTCGTCAAACTGGAGGAGCTGACCGGTGCTTGAGCACAATGCCGCCGTCGAGGCCGCCATCGAGAGCGAACTGCGCCTGCTCGACCCGACGGTCCGCCGCTCGGCCGACCTCGTCGCCGCGCTGCTGCACCCCGGCTTCCACGAGTTCGGCGCGTCCGGCCGTATCTGGGACCGCGCCTCGACCGTCGCGTCGCTGGCCGCCGGGATGGAGGACGGCGGCCGCATCACGACCTCGCGCATGAAAGGGGTGCAGCTCGCCCCCGACCTGGTCCACCTGACCTTCGACACCGACAACAACGGCCGCCGCGCGCACCGGAGTTCGCTGTGGCGGTTGTCCGGGAACGAATGGCTCCTCTACTTCCACCAGGGCACTCCGTACGATCCCGCCGAGGATGACGTGTCCGCCGAGGAGGCGTAGGCGAGAATTGGCCCAAGATTTCCGTGCGGGATTGGGCCAGGATTCTGCGCCACCGCGTGACTAGCCTCGACGGTATGACGACCACATCGCCCACGCGGGTCGACTTCTGGTTCGACCCCGCCTGCCCCTTCGCCTGGATCACCTCGCGCTGGATCCTGGAGGTCGAGCGGAGCCGTCCGCTCGACCTCCGGTTCCACGCCATGAGCCTCTATCTGCACAACATCGGCAACGAACTCCCCGACTGGTACCGGGATCTGGTGGACAGGTCCATCGGTCCGGTACGGGTCGCGGTCGCCGCGGCCGAGGCGCACGGCGAGAAGGTGCTGCGCGATCTCTACACTGCCCTCGGCACTCGCATCCACCAGCAGGGCAACAAGGACTTCGACGCGGTGACCGCCGAGGCGCTCGCCGAGCTCGGACTCCCGGCCGCCCTCGCCGACGCGGCCCACGACCCCGCGTACGACGAGGCGGTGCGCCGCAGCCATGACGCCGGAACCGAGGCGGACACCGGCGCCTATGTGGGAACCCCCACCCTCCACGTCGACGGCACGGTGTGGTTCGGCCCTGTGCTCCGGGCCGTCCCGCGCGGTGAGAAGGCCGCCGAGCTCTTCGACAGCTTCCGTGTCCTCGCCGCCCACCCCGACTTCTTCGAGCTCAAGCGGACCCGGACGGGCGGCCTCTCCTTCGACTGACCCCGGCGGAACACCGGGCCGCCCGCGAATCCGGGAGGCTCCCGGGCCGCGTCCGAACCCGGGAGTCAGGCTCCCAGCGCCGCCAGCGACGGCATCCGCGCCTCGTCGTACCGGTCCAGCAGGGTCCGCGCGACCTCCGGCGCGGGACCGAGGACGTCGGCGAGTATGTCCGCCCCGGCGGCGCCCCGGGCGATGCGGTCGGGCAGGAAGCCGGGGGCCAGGACGTACGGCGCGACGGCGACGCGTTCGCAGCCGAGGGCGCGCAGCTCACGGACGGCGTCCTCGGTGCGGGGAAGGGATGCGGAGGCGAACGCGGGCCGCACGGCGCACCAACCGGTGTGCCGCCACTCCCGCGCGATTTCTGCGATCACCGCGATCGCCTCCGGGTCGGTGGACCCCGCCGAGGCCAGTACGACCCCGGTCGAGGACTTGTCGGCGGGCGTCAGCCCGGCCTCGTACAGCCGGCGTTCGAGCGCGGCCGTCAGCAGCGGGGACGGGCCGAGCACCTCCGCCTGCCGGATCCGCAGCCGCGACGGTGCCTGGCGCAGCACCGCCGGGATGTCCGACTTGGCGTGGAAGGCGCGGGTCAGCAGCAGCGGTAGGGCCACCACGTCGCGCACGCCCTCGGCCGCCAGGGAGTTCAGCACCCCCTGCACGGAAGGGATGTTGAAGTCCAGGAAACCGGTCTCCACGCGCAGGCCGGGGCGCTGGGCGCGCACCCTTCGTACCAGGGCATGCACCGTCGCAGCGTGCCGCGGATCGCGGCTGCCGTGGGCGATGACGACGAGGACGGGACGCTCCGGCCTGCTCATGACGGGGTCAGCCCTTCACCAGGAGTCCGCGGCTGCGCAGCACCCACCGCTCCACCGGGCTGAAGACGATCAGGTCGATGGCGATGCCGACGAACAGGATGAGGAAGATGGCGAGGAAGACCATCGGCATGGAACTGGCGTTGCGGCCGTTCTCCAGCAACTGGCCGAGGCCCACGCCGAGGTCGGGGGAGGAGGCGATGATCTCCGCGGCCATCAGGGAGCGCCAGGAGAACGCCCAGCCCTGCTTCAGACCGGCCAGATAGCCGGGCAGCGCGGCCGGCATCACGATGTGCCAGGTCCCGCGCAGGCCCGTCGCGCCCATCGTGCGGCCCGCCCGCAGGAACAGCGGCGGCACCTGGTCCACGCCCGACACCAGCCCGTTGGCGATCGACGGGACGGCGCCGAGCAGGATCACCGCGTACATCATCGAGTTGTTCAGACCCAGCCAGATCACCGCCGGCGGCACCCAGGCCACCGAGGGCAGGGACTGCAGGCCCGACAGGATCGGGCCGATGGCGGCGCGCACGAACTTCACCCGGGCCACCAGCAGGCCCAGCGGGGTCCCGATCACCAGGGCGAACAGGAAGCCGAGCAGACCGCGCGAGACGCTGGTCCAGATGTAGTCGAGCAGCGTGCCCTGGAGCCAGGCGTTCTTGACCTCGCTCCACACGTCGGACGGCGAGGGCAGCTTGGTCGGGTCGTCGACGATCTCGAAGGTGATCAGCGCCTGCCAGGCCGCCACGACGATCACGAACGCGACCAGCGGCGGGAGCACCTTCTCCCGGAACGTCGTGCCGAAGGAGCTGCGGCCGGCCACGGAGGACTCCAGAGCGTCGAGGCCCGCCTCCAGACCGCCCAGCCCGTCGTTGTCCTTGACGGCCGCGTCCGACTTCGTCTCAGTGCTGGCCATGACGGCGGATCTCCCCACGCAGTTCTTCGGTGATCTCGATGGACAGTTCCGCCACGGGGGCGTCCTCGATGCGGCGCGGCTGCGGGATGTCCACCCTCCACTCGCGGGCGATGCGCCCCGGGCGGGAGGACAGCAGGACCACGCGCTGGGCGAGCCGCACGGCCTCACGGACGTTGTGCGTGACGAAGAGGACGGACAGTCCCGTCTCCCGCCAGATCCGCGTCAGCTCGTCGTGCAGGACGTCCCGGGTGATCGCGTCCAGCGCCGCGAACGGCTCGTCCATCAGCAGGATCTGGCTGTCCTGCGCGAGCGCCCGGGCGAGCGCCACGCGCTGGCGCATACCGCCGGACAGCTCGTGCACCCGCTTGCCGTACGCGCCCTTGAGCCGGACGAGTTCGAGCAGCTCCTCGGCGCGCCCGCGCCGCTCGGCCTTCGCAACTCCCCGCAGTTTCAGGGCGAGTTCGATGTTCTTGCCCGCGGTCAGCCACGGGAAGAGGGCGTGCTCCTGGAACATCAGAGCCGGGCGCCCGTTGGTCGTGATGGTGCCGGTGGAGGGCTTGTCCAGCCCCGCCACCAGGTTCAGCAGTGTGGACTTGCCGCACCCCGAGGCCCCCAGAAGGGTGACGAACTCGCCCGGCGCGACATCGAGGGTGATGTCGTCGAGGACGAGCTGGGGTCCCGCGGGTCCGGCGAAGGACTTCGAGACGTGCTCGATGCGGGCGGCGTACTCCGTCGTGTCGGCGCCGTCGGCGGCCTTGGCGAGTGTCGTTGCCATGGTCGTCACCTCCTGGGAACTCATCGGGATACGGACTTACTTGACGCCGAGACCGGCGTCGTCGACCGTGCTCTCGCCGGCGGCGGCGAGGACCTTGTTCAGGAGCGCCAGGTCGTAGATGCCGGTCAGGTTCGGCTTGTCCAGGAGACCGGCCTTCACCGCGTGGTCCGCCTCGCTGTTCAGCGTGGAGGCCAGCGGGTCGTCGGTGATCTGGATGGACTTCCAGGCCGGGTCGAGGACGGCGGCCGGCAGCGCCTTGCCGGAGTCGGCCTCGAGCTGCTTGTTCGCCGAAGCCTTCGCCTCGTCCGGGTTGGCGTTGATCCACTTGTTGGTCTCGACCGAGCCCTTGAGGACCGCCTCGACGACCTTCGGGTGCTCCTCGAGGAACTTCTGCGACACGATGATGTTCGTGATCACGAACTTCTTGTCGGGCCACAGGTCCGACTCGTCGAGCAGTACCTTGCCGCCCTCGGCGACCAGCTTGGACGCGGTCGGCTCCGGCACCCAGGCGCCGTCGATGGAGCCGGACTTGTAGGCGTCCGGGGTGATCTTGTTGTCGGTGCGGACGACCGACACATCACCCTTGCCGCTCTGGGCGTCGACCTTCCAGCCCTGCTCCGCGGCCCAGTTGAGGAACGCGACGTCCTGCGTGTTGCCGAGCTGCGGCGTCGCGATCTTCTTGCCCTTGACGTCCTTCAGGGACGTGATCTTCTTGGGGTTCACCACGAGCTTGACGCCGCCCGAGGCCGAACCGCCGATGATCCGCAGGCTCTTGCCCTCGGACTTGGTGAATCCGTTGATGGACGGCGAAGGACCGATCCAGCCGATGTCGATGGAGCCCGAGTTGAGCGCCTCGATCTCCGAGGGCCCGGCGTTGAAGATCTGGTACTTCGCGGCCGTGGCGCCGAGCTCCTTCTGGAAGAAGCCCTTCTGGTTGCCGACCAGCGCGGTGGCGTGCGTCAGGTTGCCGAAGTAGCCGATCTTCACGGAGTCGAGTCCGTCGATCTTCTTCGAGCCGACGGCGACCTTGGCCGCGGAGTTGTCGTCCTTGGCCTCGGAGCCGTAGCTGCACGCGGCGAGCGCGAGCAGGGGGAGAGCGGTGACGATGGCTATGCCGCGGCCCAGCAGCTTGGTGCGCGTGGAGCGGATGGCAGGCACGGGAGGGTTTCCTCTCGTCGGCCCGGCGGTCACGCCTTTCTCAGGTCGTGGCCGGGAGGTCGGCAGGTCTTCGTTTGCGCAGGCGGTGGGGGGTGAGGGCGCGCAGGCAGTGCGCGTACGTCATCGCGCACATCGCGCCACCCCGCCCTGCCCGCTGCCGAGGACGCCGCTGCCGACGCGGCCGCCCTCCTTCGCGAACGTGGAGTAGATGTCGACGGGGTTCATGTCAGAAGTCCCAGCCGTCGTCGTCGGACTCGTCCTTGACCGGCTGCGGCGCCGCGAACGACTCGCCGACCATGCCCGCGGTCAGCGTGGTGCCGTCGGCGGGGTCGATGAGGATGAACGCGCCGGTACGGCGGGAGTCGGCGTAGGAGTCGAGCGGGAGCGGCTCGGCGGTGCGGATCTTGACGCGGCCGATGTCGTTGGCGATCAGCCGGCCCGGGTGCGGGTGCAGCGAGAGGTCGTCCAGGGTCAGCCGGGACGGGATGTCCTTGACGATCGCCTTGACCGTGCGGGTGCCGTGCTTGAGCAGGACCCGGTGGCCGACGGTGAGCGGTTCGTCGGCGACGTGGCAGACGGTCGCCTCGACGTCCTGGGTGGTCGGCGGCGCGTCCTTGCTCGGCACGAGCAGATCACCGCGCGAGACGTCGATGTTGTCCTCCAGCAGGAGGGTCACCGACTGCGGGGTCCAGGCGATGTCGACCGGCTTGCCCAGCAGGTCGATCCCGGCGACCTTCGTGGTGCGGCCCGACGGCAGCACGGTGACGCTCTCGCCGACGCGGAACGAGCCGGCCGCGATCTGGCCGGCGTAGCCGCGGTAGTCGGGGTGCTCGGCGGTCTGCGGGCGGATCACGTACTGCACGGGCAGCCGGGCGTGGCAGTGTGCCAGGTCGTGGCTGACCGGGACGGTCTCCAGGTGTTCCAGGACGGTGGGGCCGCCGTACCAGTCCATGTTGGCGGAAGCGTCCACCACGTTGTCACCGGCGAGCGCGGAGATCGGGATCGCGGTGATCTCGGGGACGCCCAGCTCGGAGGCGTAGGCGGTGAACTCCTCGGCGATCGCCGCGAACACCGACTCCTTGTACTCGACGAGGTCCATCTTGTTGACGGCCAGGACCACGTGCGGGACGCGCAGCAGCGCGGCGACGGCGGCGTGGCGGCGGGTCTGCTCGATGACGCCGTTGCGGGCGTCGACGAGCACGACGGCCAGGTCGGCGGTGGAGGCGCCGGTGACCATGTTGCGCGTGTACTGCACGTGCCCGGGGGTGTCGGCGAGGATGAACCGGCGCCGGGCGGTGGCGAAGTAGCGGTAGGCGACGTCGATGGTGATGCCCTGCTCGCGTTCGGCGCGCAGGCCGTCGGTGAGCAGGGCCAGGTCGGGGGTGTCCTGGCCGCGGTTGCGCGAGGCGTGCTCGACGGCCTCCAGCTGGTCCGTGAGGATCGACTTGGAGTCGTGCAGCAGGCGTCCGACCAGGGTGGACTTGCCGTCGTCGACGGAGCCCGCGGTCGCGAAACGCAGCAGGGTGGTCGCCGTCAGCTGTTCGACCGACAAGGGCTCGGCGGGTTCGGTGGTGCTGGTCATGTCTAGAAGTACCCCTCGCGCTTGCGGTCTTCCATCGCGGCCTCGGACATCTTGTCGTCGGCGCGGGTCGCGCCCCGCTCGGTGAGCCGGGACGCGGCGATCTCGGTGATCACCTGCTCCAGCGTGGTCGCGTCGGAGTCGACGGCGCCGGTGCAGGACATGTCACCCACCGTCCGGTAGCGCACGAGCCGCTTCTCCACGGTCTCGCCGTCCTTCGGACCGCCCCACTCGCCCGCGGTCAGCCACATGTTCGACCGCTGGAAGACCTCGCGCTCGTGCGCGAAGTAGATGTCGGGCAGCTCGATGCCCTCACGGGCGATGTACTGCCACACGTCCAGCTCGGTCCAGTTGGACAGCGGGAACACGCGGACGTGCTCGCCGGGCGCGTGACGGCCGTTGTAGAGGTTCCACAGCTCGGGGCGCTGGCGGCGCGGGTCCCACTGCGAGAACTCGTCGCGCAGCGAGAACACCCGCTCCTTGGCGCGGGCCTTCTCCTCGTCCCGGCGTCCGCCGCCGAACACGGCGTCGAAACGCTCGGACTGGATCTTCTCGGTCAGCGGCAGCGTCTGCAGCGGATTACGCGTCCCGTCGGGACGCTCGCGCAGCACGCCACGGTCGATGTAGTCCTGCACCGAGGCGACGTGCAGGCGCAGCCCGTGCCGCTCCACCGTCCGGTCGCGGTACTCGAGGACCTCGGGGAAGTTGTGCCCGGTGTCCACGTGCAGCAGCGTGAAGGGCACCGCCGCCGGGGCGAACGCCTTCAGCGCCAGATGCAGCATCACGATCGAGTCCTTGCCACCGGAGAACAGGATCACCGGCCGCTCGAACTCACCCGCCACCTCACGGAAGATGTGGACGGCCTCCGACTCCAGCGCGTCCAGGTGCGACAGCGCGTACGGGCTGCTCTCGGTCTCCTCGGAGACACTGGCGACGGTCGTCATGCGAGACCCTTCTCGGTGAGCAGCGCGTGCAGCGCGGCGGCGGACTCCTGCACGGTCTGGGTGTGCGACTCGATGCGCAGGTCGGGCGCCTCGGGCGCCTCGTACGGGTCGTCGACCCCGGTCAGCCCCGTGAGCTCGCCCGCGGCCTGCTTGGCGTACAGACCCTTCACATCCCGTACGGAGCACACCTCGACCGGGGTCGCCACGTGCACCTCCAGGTACGTCGTCCCGTTCTCCTGGTGGCGCCCGCGCACCGCCTCGCGGCTGTCCGCGTACGGAGCGATGACCGGGACGAGCGCCTTCACACCGTTGCGGGCCAGCAGTTCGGCCAGGAAGCCGATCCGCTGCACGTTCGTGTGCCGGTCCTCGCGGCCGAAGCCGAGGCCCGCCGAGATGAACTCGCGGATCTCGTCGCCGTCGAGGACCTCGACGCGGTGGCCCTCCTCGCGGAGCCGGCCCGCCAGTTCGTAGGCGATGGTGGTCTTGCCGGCACTCGGCAGACCCGTGAGCCAGACAGTGGCTCCGCTCGTCACTTGCTGCTCCTGGGAAATCGTGGGGGCCGCGCCGGGCGCGGTGTCCGTCGTGGTCGTCGTCATCCGTGCAGCCCGCACTCGGTCTTCGCACGGCCCGCCCACCGGCCGGCGCGCGCGTCCTCGCCCTCCAGCACCCGGCGGGTGCACGGCGCGCAGCCGACGGAGGCGTAACCGTCCATCAGCAGCGGGTTGGTGAGGACCCCGTGCTCGGCGACGTACGCGTCCACGTCCGCCTGCGTCCAGCGGGCGATGGGCGAGACCTTGACCTTCCGCCGCTTCTCGTCCCAGCCGACGACCGGGGTGTTCGCCCGGGTCTCCGACTCGTCGCGGCGCAGCCCGGTCGCCCAGGCGTCGTAGGCGGTCAGGCCCTCTTCGAGCGGCTTGACCTTGCGCAGGGCGCAGCACAGGTCCGGGTCGCGGTCGTGCAGCTTCGGCCCGTGCTCGGCGTCCTGCTCGGCCACGCTCCGACGCGGGGTCAGGGTGATGACGTTGACGTCCATCACGGCCTCGACCGCGTCACGCGTGCCGATCGTCTCCGGGAAGTGATAGCCGGTGTCGAGGAACACCACGTCCACACCGGGCCGGGCGCGGGAGGCGAGATGGGCGACGACCGCGTCCTCCATGGAGGAGGTCACGCAGAACTTCCCGCCGAAGGTGTCCACCGCCCACCGGAGGATCTCCAGCGCGGAGGCGTCCTCCAGGTCGCGCCCCGCCCGCTCGGCCAGGCTCTTCAAGTCCTCGCCCGTGCGCTCTTGCTGAATGGCCGTCATATCTCCGCCCCTCCACGCTCTTCCCGCTGGACGCCCCGGGACAGCAGTCCCAGGAACTTCAGCTGGAAGGCTCGGTTGCACGCCGCGCATTCCCACGCGCCGTGGCCCTCTTCGCTGGGTCGCAGGTCTTCGTCTCCGCAGTAGGGGCAGTAGAACGGAGCGGCACGCTCGCTCACGACAGGGCCTCCTCGGAGGCACGCGCGGCCCAGGCGGCGAAGCGCTCGTCGTCCTCGCGCTCCGCCTGGAAACGCTTCAGGACACGCTCGATGTAGTCGGGCAGCTCGTCCGAAGTGACCTTCAGGCCGCGGACCTTGCGGCCGAATCCGGCCTCCAGGCCGAGCGCACCGCCCAGGTGCACCTGGTAACCCTCGACCTGCTCACCGTTCTCGGCGAGGACCAGCTGGCCCTTGAGACCGATGTCCGCGACCTGGATACGGGCGCAGGCGTTGGGGCAGCCGTTGATGTTGATGGTGATGGGCTCGTCGAACTCGGGGATGCGGCGCTCGAGTTCGTCGATCAGGGAGGCACCGCGCGCCTTGGTCTCGACGATCGCGAGCTTGCAGTACTCGATGCCGGTGCAGGCCATCGTGCCGCGCCGGAAGGTGGAGGGGCGGGCGGTCAGGTCGAGAGCCTCCAGGCCCTCGACGAGCGAGTCGATCTGCGCCTCCTCCACGTCGAGCACGATCATCTTCTGCTCGACGGTGGTGCGCAGCCGGCCCGAGCCGTGCGCCTCGGCCAGCTCGGCGATCTTCGTCAGGGTGGCGCCGTCGACGCGGCCGACGCGCGGGGCGAAGCCGACGTAGTACCGGCCGTCCTGCTGCCGGTGCACTCCGACGTGGTCGCGCCAGCGGGCGACGGGCTGGTCGGGGGCGGGGCCGTCGACCAGCTTGCGCTTCAGGTACTCGTCCTCCAGGACCTGGCGGAACTTCTCCACGCCCCAGTCGGCGACCAGGAACTTCAGACGGGCGCGGTTGCGCAGCCGCCGGTATCCGTAGTCACGGAAGATCGACAGGACGCCGATGTGGACGTCCGCCACCTCGTCGAGCGGCACCCAGGCGCCCAGGCGCTGACCGATCTTCGGGTTGGTGGAGAGACCGCCGCCGACCCAGAGGTCGAAGCCGGGGCCGTGCTCCGGGTGGTTCACGCCGACGAAGGCGACGTCGTTGATCTCGTGCGCCACGTCGAGCAGCGGCGAGCCGGAGATCGCGGTCTTGAACTTGCGGGGCAGGTTGGAGAAGTCCTTGTTGCCGATGACCCGGCGGTGGATCTCCTCGATGGCAGGGGTGCCGTCGATGATCTCGTCCTCGGCGATGCCGGCGACGGGCGAGCCGAGGATGACGCGGGGTGTGTCACCGCAGGCCTCGGTCGTGGACAGGCCGACGGCCTCCAGGCGGTTCCAGATCTCCGGAACGTCCTCGATGCGGATCCAGTGGTACTGGACGTTCTGACGGTCGGTGAGATCGGCGGTGCCGCGGGCGAACTCCTGCGAGATCTCGCCGATGACACGGAGCTGCTCGGTGGTCAGCCGGCCACCGTCGATCCGTACCCGCAGCATGAAGAACTTGTCGTCCAGCTCCTCCGGCTCCAGGATCGCGGTCTTGCCGCCGTCGATTCCGGGCTTGCGCTGGGTGTACAGACCCCACCAACGCATCCGGCCGCGCAGGTCGTTGGGGTCGATCGAGTCGAATCCCCGCTTCGAGTAGACCGTCTCAATGCGTGTCCGCACGTTGAGACCGTCGTCGTCCTTCTTGAACTGCTCGTTGCCGTTGAGCGGGGTGAAGTGACCTACGGCCCACTGGCCCTCGCCGCGGTGACGACTCACCTTGCGGCGGGGCGCGACGACGGGATCCTGAGGGGTGGCGGCCATGGCTGTTACGTCCTTCGAGACTGCGGGGCAGGTCTGACTGCGGCTCTGACCTGCGCATACGGGTGCATACGGAAGAATGGGCGCAGCACTGCGCAAGGGTCGCAAAAAAGAGGGGGATCGGCGCTGCTGGGCTGATCAGCTCGCCGGACAGATGGCGCTGGACATGCGGCCGAGGTCGACGTGCCGCCGACTCACCAAGGCAATTCCAGTTCCAGACATGACGGAAGCGTGTCACGGGGATCTCGGGGCAGTCCACCGTCATCCATTATGTGGACATCCTTGTCCCGAATCTTGGGATGCGGGTGTTGTCGATCACATGACCGGCCCTCCCGCGGTGCCGCGAGGAGGGCCGGGAGCCGTGGTCACCACGGTACAAAGCGGGTCAGACGGTGTGCGCGCCCGGCCAGGGCCCCGGTGTGGCGGCCTCTTCCTCCTGCTCGACCTTGGTGTCGAAGAGCCGGAAGCCGCGGCGCTGGTAGTTGTCCATCGCGTGCTCGCCGTCCTTGCTGCACGTGTGCAGCCAGACGCGCTTCGTACCGGCCCGCCCCGGCCGGCGTTCGGCCAGGTCCCAGGCGCGTGCGGTCCCGAACGAGAGGAGGTGGCCCCCGATCCGGCGGCCGCGGAACGCGGGGAGGAGTCCGAAGTAGGCGATCTCCACGACGCCGTCGTCCTGGGCGTCGAGTTCGACGTAGCCCGCGGGGGTCCCCCGGTCGTAGGCGACCCAGGTCTCCGTGCCCGGCCGGTCGAGGACCTCCTGCCACTGCGCGTACGTCCACCCGAGCCGGTCCGTCCAGAGGATGTCCCCGCCGACCGAGGCGTACAGGAAGCGGCTGAACTCGGGCGAGGGGACCTCGGCGCGGACGATCCGCAGGTCGCCGTCGGGCGCGCTCGCGGGGAGCAGGTCGGCCGGGGCCGTCTGCTCCAGGGACCAGGTGGTCACATTGATGCTGCTCATGACCGCCAGGGAATCACGCGACCGGGCGCCTCTCCAAAGCCGTCCAGGGACCGGCGTCCAGGGACCGGCGTCCATCGACCGGTCCGCTGAGCACGGGGCGCGGGCCCGCTGTCCGAGCGGCCCGTTCCCGGGCGAGCGGCCCGTTCCCGGGCGGCCGGCCCCGCTGTCCGAGCCCGCGCTGCTATCCGAGCGAGCCGTCGACCGACGACAGCGGCACCGCGTAGAGCACCCGGTGGCCCGCCGTCCCGGTGAGACTCCACAGCTCGCCGGTCTGCTGCCAGTAGGAGAGCGACCCGGTGCCGAGGCCCCAGCATGCGTGCGACCGGTCGGCGGTGCACGTGGCCGCCTCGGCGCCCTCTGTGCTCTGACGCCACAGGGACCCGTGCCCGGAGCGGCTGTCGGACGGCCGCCCGATGTACCACTTGGCCTCGCGGTCGCCCGCGGACCGGTGCGAGAGGGCGCCGGAGATCCCGGATCCCTTGGTCGTCCAGGCCTCGACCGCGCTCACATGGCCCTGGGCGTCGGCGAGCAGTCCGGTGCGGTACGCGGCGGTGCTGAACGCGTACCGCCACAGGCGGGTGCGCTCCGGACGGTCGTCCGCGGCCTCCGTCGCGACCAGGCTGTCGGGAGCGGTCGTACGGTCCAGGGAGAGCGAGCCGATACAGGGGACCGCGCGGTCGCGGGCGCACGAGCCGCCCTCCAGGTCGTACGAGCCGATGGCGGGGAGCACGTACCGGTAGCCGGCGGCCGAATAGCCGTGGCCCACCCGGCCCACGGCGCCGCTGTCCACGTCGGTCCGCAGCAGCCGGTGCAGGTCGAAGACGAGCAGGCCCTCGCCGTGGTCCGCGGTGACGATCAGCTTGTCCTGGTACCAGACCATGCCGCCGAGGCCGGCGTGTACCGCCGTGAAGTCCTTGCCGCCGGCCCGTGGGGCGACCAGCAGGACCCAGCGGTAGCGGAGGGCGTCCGGATCGGTCGCGTCGACGACGGCGATCCGGGCCAGTCCCTCGTCCCGGTCCGGTGCGGCCGCGCGGCCGTCTCGGTGTGTCCAGCCGGCGAGGATCACCCGGTGCGTGCCCCAGGTGCCGTCGTCTTCGGCGTCACCGGACGTCGTCACGGAACGCGGCTGCCATCCCGAGGTCCGCGCGTCGTCGTCGCCCCAGCAGTAGGCGCGGGTGGCCGTGGGCTCGACGGGGAGCGCGGCCCGCTCGTCCGCCGAGCAGTCGGCGGTGTTCCGCATCGGGCGGTCGGCGTCGCGCAGGACTCCGTCGACGCCCACGTTGCCGCCCATGTTCCCGCTGAGCGTGTCGAGCGCGTCCCGGGAGGCGAGGTTCTCGTGCAGGCTCAGCTGCGAGGAGGCGCCGGTGCGGAGCGGGGTGAGGCCGCCCGGACTGTTGGCGCCGGTGGCCTGCGAGGTGCTGATCAGGGTGGCGGCCGCGGTGAGGGCGAGCGCGGTTCCGGTGAGCGTGGCGCGCAGCGCCTGTCCTCTTCGTCGACGACGGTGTCTGCCGCGCTGCTTCATGCGTCCTCCCGGATAGGCCAACTGCCTCCCCCGCCGAGGGCGTTGACGGAGAGACGGGTGGGGTGGCCTGTGGAGTGGATGCTACGGCAGAGACCCCCCGGCCAGGTCGAAGACCGCGGAAGACGCCCCCGAAATACGCCCGCTTCACCCCTTCTCGCCTTCACGAGGGGTCCGGTCCGGCCGTCGCGCGTGCTCCGAGCACCGCGGGCGCGGTCGAGTGCGGCAGCAGGTCCCGGGGGTCGTCCGGCAGCAGGACCTCGACCTCCACCTCCTCGCGGAAGCGGTACGGACGGTGGTCGAGGAGCCCGATGAGCCGGCGGCGTACGCGGGAGAGTTCGGCGCGGACCGTGACCGTGCGGGTGGGGTCGCCGAAGAGGTCGACCGCGAGCTGCGCGGCGCTGCGTCCCTGCCGGTGCACGGCGAGGACGTAGAGCAGTTCGGCGTGCCGCGGGCTCAGGTCCTGGGCCCAACTGCCCGCCGTGCCCGAGACGGTGATGTGCGGGCGCCGGGGTTCGCCGAGGTCGAGGACCACCCGCCCGGCGCTTCCCAGGTCGTCGGCGCCGGTGACGCGCAGCAGCCAGCCGCCGGGCATCGGTTCGGCGACACACGTTCCGAGGGAGGGCAGCCAGGTGCGGCCCGCGCCGAAGGAGTCGGGCAGCGGGACCCGGTCCACGGGCGGCATTCCGGTGACGGCGGCGAGCCAGCCGTGGGAGTCCACCACGAGCGCCGGACCGTCCAGCCGGCACAGCAGGGGCGCGGCCACCGCGCGCAGCCGCTCGATGGCCGTCAGATGCGCGGTGCGCAGTTCGCTTTCGGCCAGTCTGGACACCGTGTCGACCAGAGCGAGGGTGGCGGGATGAAAGGTGCTGTCCGGGCCGCTCACGTCGATGATCCCGAGCAGCCGTCCGTCGCGCGGGTCGTGGACGGGGGCGGCGGCGCACGTCCAGTCGTGCAGGGTGCGCACGAAGTGCTCGGCGGAGTGCACCTGGACGGGGGCGTCCGCCGACAGGGCGGTTCCGATGGCGTTGGTGCCGGTGGTGTCCTCGCTCCAGGCGGCGCCTTCCTCCAGGCAGATGCCGTCGGCGCGGCGCAGTACGCCCGGGTTCCCCTCGCGCCACAGCACCCGGCCCTCGGGGTCGGTGACCACCATGATCTGGAGGGAGGCGTCGGCGACCGTCCCGAGGCCGCCGTGAAGGGTCGGCATCACATCGGCGAGCGCGGTGGAGGTCCGCCGGTGTTCGAGTTCGTCGGAATGGAGAAGGGTGCTGTCCGTTCCTTGTTCGGGATTGATGCCAAAACGTTTCGCTCTTTGCCAGGACCGGCCGATCACCGGACGCGGGGCGAACACGCCGGGCTCGCCCTTGACCGACGCGGCCCACGTCTGCCGGCGGTGCTCCGCAGCCTCGGACGCGTCGGACGGTGCGAACCGGGCTGGGTTGAACGATGTGGTCTTCACAGAGCACTCCCGAAACCAGGACCTCGTACGGGCCGCGTCACCGCCGTCATCCCACATCGTGCCTGCTCTCGGCCGCGTCCGCCGGGCCTTCCCACAAGGTGCACAAAGGAATGCAACGGTCTGCAACTCTCGCCAACGGTCACAAGGTTCCTTGAAACTGACAGCGATGCCGCCCGTGCGGTGTCCGAGCTCCTGAACGGGGCGAGCGGCGGGGGTGGTGCCGTGTCGGCGCAGCACCACCCCCGCGTCAGCGCTCTCCTCAGGCCACCGGCCGGGCCCGCTCCACCACCGTGGCCAGATCCAGACTGTGCGGCAGCGTGCCGAACCCCGTGCCCCAGTCACCGCCCAGACGCGAGGCGCAGAACGCGTCGGCGACCTCCGGGGGCGCGTACCGGACGAGCAGCGACCCCTG
Organism: Streptomyces sp. NBC_00659; assembly: GCF_036226925.1. NCBI lineage: Bacteria > Bacillati > Actinomycetota > Actinomycetes > Kitasatosporales > Streptomycetaceae > Streptomyces > Streptomyces sp. NBC_00659. The sequence continues at coordinate 7,221,610 of NZ_CP109031.1, forward strand.
GAGCACCAGCGCGATCCGCTCGACCAGCCGGCGGGCACGGGCCTCGATGCCGTCCAGGTCGGCGAGTTCCGTCAGCAGGTTCTTGATGGCCCCGTCCAGCCGGTGGTCGGCGCCGCGGGCCCGGCCCACCTCCCGCAGATACGCGTCCAGAGCCCCCGGCTCCCGCTGCAGAGCGCGCAGGACGTCCAGCGCCTGCACATTGCCCGCGCCCTCCCAGATGGAGTTGAGCGGCGACTCCCGCAACAGCCGCGGCATTCCGGACTCCTCGACGTAGCCGTTGCCGCCCAGACACTCCAGCGCCTCCACCGCGACCGGCGTACACCGCTTGGTCACCCAGTACTTGGCGGCCGGCACCGCGAGCCGCAGGAACGCCCGCTCCTGCTCGCTCCCGTCGTCGTACGCCGCCGCGAGCCGCATCGCCAGGGTCGTCGCCGCCTCCGACTCCAGCGCCAGATCGGCGAGGACGTTGCGCATCAGCGGCTTGTCGAGAAGCCGGCCGCCGAACGCCTCGCGGTAGGTGCAGTGATGGATCGCCTGCGCGACCGCCTGCCGCATCAGCGACGCCGAGCCGAGCACACAGTCCAGCCGGGTCGCCGCGACCATCCCGATGATGGTGCGCACCCCGCGCCCCTCCTCGCCCACCCGGCGCGCCCACGTCCCGTCGAACTCGACCTCGCTCGACGCGTTGGACCGGTTGCCGAGCTTGTCCTTGAGCCGCTGGATACGGAAGACGTTCCGGGTGCCGTCCTCCAGGACGCGCGGCACCAGGAAGCAGGTCAGCCCGCCCGGAGCCTGCGCCAGCACCAGGAAGCCGTCCGACATCGGCGCCGAACAGAACCACTTGTGCCCGGTCAGCGCGTACGTCCCGTCCTCGGCGAGCGGCCGGGCCTCGGTCGTGTTGGCGCGTACGTCGCTGCCGCCCTGCTTCTCGGTCATGCCCATACCGAAGAGCACGCCGGCCTTCCGAGCGGCGGGCCGCAGCTCCTGGTCGTAGACGGTGGCCGTCAGCCGCGGCTCCCACTCGGCGGCGAGCGCCGGGTCGGTGCGCAGCGCGGGCACCGCCGCGTGGGTCATCGACAGCGGACAGCCGTTGCCCGCCTCGGCCTGCGTCCAGACCACGAAGCCCGCCGCGCGCCTGACGTGTCCGCCGGGGCGGGTCCAGGCCGACGTCAGCCCCGCCGACACGCCCTTGCCGAGGAGGCGGTGCCAGGACGGGTGGAAGTCGACCTCGTCGATCCGGTTGCCGTAGCGGTCGTGGGTGCGCAGCTTCGGCGGATTCTCGTTGGCCAGCGCACCCCACTCCTGGACCTGGGCGGAACCGGTCGTCCGGCCGAGTGCCGACAGTTCCTCGCGCGCCTCCGGCAGAAGCTCTGGATCGAGATGCCGGTCGACCGCCTCGCCGAGGGCTCGGTCGGCGGTGAAAACGTCATATCCCACCAGGGGGGGAGCCTGGTTGGTCACGGTGTGGGTGCTGGCTGCCATCCCCTGATTTTCGCAGGGATTCCCGGCCTTCAGGCCAGGCGGGAATACGATCCTCGGCCCGGAGGCGCGGAGCGCCAGGAGTTCTCTGCGCTGCGGGGTGACGATCGGACCGGCCGCTTCTGGTTCTCGATGTGGTCCCGGACGATGGCCGACGGTGCGCCGCCGCGGGATCCCGCGAAGTACGACGGGGACCAGAACGCCGTCCGGGTGTCGGTCCGGTTGATCTGGCCGGTGTACTCCGCCCGCAGGTGTCGGGAGCTGACGCCCTTGGGGGAGTTGACGAGCTTGGGCAGGGCGTTTTCGGCGAGTGGTGCACGAGCAGGTGGACGTGATCGCCTTCACCATCGAACTCGTGCAGCCTGGCGTCGAAGCTCTCGCACACGTCCCGCATGATCGCCTCGCAGCGCCTCAGCATCTCACCGTCGAAGATCTCACGCCGGTACTTCGTCACGAACGCCAAGTGGGTGTGAAGGTGGTGGATTGCGTCATTTCCTCATTTCATATGAGGATCTGGTTCTCAATGGAGTGAAATACGCCAAGATAGTGGAATCGAGCGAACTTGACCGAAGGGGGTGGGCTGGATGATCCGTGCGTACAAATTCCTCTTGCGGCCCACCGTCCGCCAGGGTCAGGCGCTGGGCGAGATGCTGCGGGACCACTGCTCCCTCTACAACGGGGCCTTGCAGGAACGCCGCGACGCTTACCGGCACGTGTCGAAGACCATCGTCAAGTACGGGGTGCAGTCCGCGCAGCTCAAGGAGATCCGGGCGTTCGACCCGGAGCGTCAGGGCCGCTGGTCCTTCAGCTCGCAGCAGGCCACTCTGCGCCGCCTGGACAAGGCGATGCAGGCGTTCTTCCGCCGCGTCAAATCAGGCGGCACCCCGGGCTACCCTCGCTTTCGTGGGGTGAACTGGTTCGACACGGTGGAGTTCCCGAAGGACGGGGACGGCTGCCGCTGGGACTCCACGCCTCACGACCCGGTCACCCGCGTCCGCCTCCAGGGCGTCGGCCACGTCAAGGTCAACCAGCACCGACCGGTGGCCGGCAGGGTCAAGACGGTGTCGGTCAAGCGCGAGGGCCGTAGGTGGTTCGTCGTGCTTACCGCTGAACAGGAACGGCCGCAGCCGCTGCTCGCGACCGGCAGTGTGGCCGGGATCGACCTGGGCATCGCGAACTTCCTCGCCGACTCGAACGGCGCCTTCGTGCCCAACCCGCGCCACGGCCGCCGTGCAACTGCGAAACTCCAGGCGGCGCAGCAGGCCCTGTCCAGGTTCCCCCGCTGTAAGGCCAAGGACCGCACCGCCAATCACCAGCGGGCCGTGGAGAAGGTCGCCCACCTGAACGGCAAGGTCCGGCGTCGGCGGCTGGATCACGCGCACAAGACCGCGCTCGACCTGGTCCGCGCACACGATTTTATCGCGCACGAAGACCTCAAGATCCGCAACATGAGCAGGGCCCCCGCACCGAAACCCGACCCCGATCAGGTAGGCGTGTTCCTGCCGAACGGGGCCACCGCGAAGGCCGGGCTCAACCGCAGCATCACTGACGCCGGATGGGGGGTGTTCCTGACGATCCTGCACGCCAAGGCTGAAAGCGCCGGACGGGAAGTGATCGCCGTGGACCCCCGCAACACCTCCCGCACCTGCCCCCACTGCGGGCACACCGCCGAGGAGAACCGGCCCACCCAGGAAAGATTCTGCTGCCTCTTGTGCGGCCACACCGCGCACGCCGACACAGTCGGGGCAGTCAACGTTCTACGGGCCGGGCTGGTCCATCGCCACGCCGACCTGGTGTAACGAGAAGCCCCCCGGCTTTAACCGGGGGAGGAGTCACACCGCTACCGTAAGGACGTGCACCAGGCAAAAGAAACCTCCGAACGGCCTCGCCCCGGCCGCTTTCACCGCGCTCGCGTGCTCTACCGGAACGTCTCCAAGCGCAGGACCGCCTGGCTGCTGATCAAGGACACCGTCAACTCGTGCATGGAGTACCGGATCCTGGGGCTGGCGGCCGAGGCCGCCTTCTTCACGCTCCTGTCCGTGCCGCCGCTGTTGCTGAGCATGATCGGGCTGCTCGGATACGTGGACGCCTGGACGGGCGCCGACACCATCGCCAGCCTGGAGTCCAACATCCTGGACGCGTCCCGCACGGTGCTGACGCAGAAGGGCGTGCACCAGATCGCGGAGCCGATCCTGCACGACGTCATGAAGGGCGGCCGGCCCGACATCATCTCCCTCGGCTTCCTGTTCGCCCTGTGGTCGGGCTCGCGCGCGGTCAACGTCTTCGTCGACACCATCACCGTGATGTACGGGCTCGACGGCACCCGGGGCATCGTGAAGACCCGGGTGATGTCCTTCCTGCTGTTCATCGTGGCCCTGCTGATCGGCTCCGTCCTGCTCCCGCTGATGGTGGCGGGCCCGGACGCCGTGGTGAGCATCGTGCCGTGGTCGACGACCGTCGTGCAGATCCTCTACTGGCCGGTCGTCATCGTCCTGTCGGTCGCCTTCCTGACGACGCTGTACCACGTGTCAGTCCCCGTCCGTTCACCCTGGGTGGAGGACGTGCCGGGTGCACTGGTCGCCCTCGCCATGTGGGTCCTCGGCAGCTTCCTGCTGCGCATCTACCTGACCAACACCATCGAGGGCCCCACCATCTACGGCTCGCTCGCCGCCCCGGTGGCCGTCCTGCTGTGGATCGGCGTCGCCGCCTTCGCCGTCCTGGTCGGCGCGGCCGTCAACGCCGCCATCGACCGGGTCTGGCCGGCCGCCGCCACCGCCGCGGCCCGCGCCGCCAACGAACGGATGCGCGAGGTCCAGGCCGCCGAGTACGTGGCCCGCGCCGCCGCACACCGCTCCTACGACGCCGACCCCGACGACCCCGACATGCCCTCCGAGTTCCCGGAACGCTGGTCGCGCTTCCTGCCCCCGGAGGACGTGACGTCCCGCCTGCGCACCCACGCCAAGAACACCCACCACACCCACCGCGCCCCGAAGAACGGCACGGAGCACCCTCCGGGGGAGTGAGTCGGGAGTGAGTCCTGGCAGGGACCGTCAGGCTTTCCACACCCCGGCCGCCGCGGCCTCCCGCGCGAAGTCGGTGAAGTCCCGCGGCGCACGGCCGAGGATCTCCCCGACGCCGTCCGAGAGGTGGGAGTTGCGGCCGTCGAGGAGGCTCTCGAAGAGCTCGACGAGGAACCCGGCCTCCTCGGCCGGCACTCCGAAACCGGCCAGCGTGTCGCCGTACTGCCGCGCCGTCACGGGTGTGTAGGTCAGCTCCTCGCCCGTGGCCCGCGAGATCTCCGCGACCGCCTCCCGGAAGGTCAGCAGCCGGGGCCCCGTGATCTCGAGCTCCTGGCCGGTGTACTTCTCGCCCCCGGTCAGCGCGGCCACCACGACGTCGGCGATGTCCCGGACGTCGATGAACGGCTCCCGCACCTCGCCGGCCGGGAAGACCAGCTCCCCATGGCGCAGCCCCTCGACCAGCGGGCCCTCGCTGAAGTTCTGCGAGAACCACGACGCCCGTACGATCGTCCAGTCCGCGCCGGACGTCACCAGCGCCTCCTCGGTGGGCCGGGCCCGGTCCTCGCCCCGCGACGACAGAAGCACCAGCCGCCGCACGCCGAGCCCCACCGCCTCCCGGGCCAGGGCCCCGACCGCCTTCGTGGCCGCCGGCGAGCCGACGTCCGTGGGATGCGCCAGGTAGGCCGCGTCGGCGCCGCTCAGCGCCCCGGCCCACGTCGAGGCGTCCTCCCAGTCGAAGCCCGTGGCGCGCGAGGCGGCCCGGACCGTCAGTCCCGCCGCCCGCGCGGCCCGCGCGACCCGGCTCCCGGTCCGCCCCGTGGCGCCTGTCACCAGCACTGTCATGTCCCGCGTGTTCTCTGTCATGCGGCCCAGTCAACTGCCGTCCCCGGCAGGGAACCATCGGCGAACAGCTCATTCCCATAAGCGGTCGTCCACGGTCCTCCACGGCTGCCCGGGCCGCCGTCTACGCTGGCGGCATGAACGCTCCGCCGCGCTCGGACCCGCTCATGCGGGGGGACCCCCTCGCGAGCCTGCTGGAGGGTCCGCGCGCGCGGGGCGCCTTCATGATCCGCGCGTGCTTCGACCCGCCGTGGTGCGTACGCGTCGAGGACCGCGCCCCCCTGACGATCATGCTGGCGGTCCGCGGTGACGCCCGGGTCGTACCGGACCGGGGCGAGGGGCTGCGGCTGCGGGCCGGTGACCTCGCCATCGCGCGCGGCCCCGACCCGTACGTCTGCGCCGACGACCCGGGCACCCCGCCCCAGGCCGTGATCCTGCCGGGCGGCGAGTGCGTCTACCCGGACGGACGCTCGCTGAAAGGCCACTGGGACCTCGGCGTCCGCAGCTGGGGCGACCGGCTCGACGGCTCCACGGTGCTGCTGATCGGGACGTACATGATGCGGGGCGAGGTCAACAGGCGGCTGCTCGACGCCCTGCCGCCGCTGCTCGCGCTCCCCTCCGACGTGTGGGAATGCCCGCTGACCCCGATCCTCGCCGCGGAGATGACGCGCGACGAGCCCGGCCAGGAGGTCGTCCTCGACCGGCTCCTCGACCTGCTGATGATCACCGCCCTGCGGGCCTGGTTCTCCCGCCCCGAGGCCGCCGCGCCCGCCTGGTACCAGGCCCTCGCGGACCCGGTCGTGGGCCGCGCGCTCCGGCTCCTCCAGGACGACCCCGCCCGCCCCTGGACGGTCGGCGGGCTCGCCGCCGAGACCGGCGTCTCCCGTGCCGCGCTGGCCAGACGCTTCGGCGAACTCGTCGGGGAACCCCCGATGACGTACCTGACCGGCTGGCGTCTCGCCGCCGCAGCCGACCGGCTCCGCGAGAGCGACGACACCCTGGAGACGATCGCCCGCCACGTCGGCTACGGCAGCGCCTTCGCGCTCTCCAGCGCCTTCAAGCGGGTCTACGGCGTCAGCCCGCAGGAGCACCGGGCCCGCCCGGCGTAGCCTGGCGGACATGTACGCGGAACGGGCGTCCCGGCTGCCGGGCGCGGTGCTCTGGAGCCGTGTCCTGAACGGTTCCGCGCCTGACGGCGGGGCCGAGGCGGCGCCCGCGCGCCTGACGCCGGGCACGGAGGCGGGGGCCGCCCGCCTCGGCGAGCCGGCGTCCGCGCGGGGCGCGGACGCGGGACGCGCGGGCTCGGCGGAGCGTGCGTCCGCGCCCGGTGCGGTGGCGATGGCCGCGTTCGTCCGCGGGATCGAGGGCGAGGGCCCGGCCCGGGACGGTCCTGCGGCCGGCCGGGACGCTTCCGTCACCGCCCGGGACGCCGTGCTCCCCGACGGCTGCATGGACCTGCTGTGGACCCGGGGGCGGTTGCTCGTCGCCGGTCCCGACACACGGCCCCACATCCCGGACGGCGTGCCCGGCGGCTGGGCGGGCGTCCGTTTCTACCCCGGCACGGCACCCGCCTACCTGGGCGTGCCCGCGGACGAACTCCGGGACCGGCGCGTGGAGCTGACCGAGTTGTGGCCCGCCGCCGAGGTGCGCCGCCTCACCGCGCGGATCGACGCGGCCGCCGACCCCGTGGCCGCGCTCGAAGAGCTCGCGCTGCGCCGGGCGGCCGAGGCCGGTCCCCCTGATCCGCTGCTCGGCGAAGTGGTGGCAGCCCTGGACGCGGGACGCCCGGTAGCCGAGACGGCCGACCGACTGGGCCTGGGGGCGCGGCGGTTGCACCGCCGCTCGCTCGCCGCCTTCGGGTACGGACCCAAGACCCTGGCCCGGGTCCTGCGACTTCAGCGGGCCCTCGCCCTCGCCCGTGACGGTGTGCCCTTCGCGGAGACCGCGCTGCGCGCCGGGTTCGCCGACCAGGCTCATCTGGCGCGAGACGTACGGGAGTTGGCGGGAGCGCCGCTCGGTGAGCTGGTCGGTCACCGGTGACGGGCCCGGCTACTGCGCGGGCGCCGTCCCTCCCGGCAGCGGGGCGAACAGGTCGACGCCGTTGCCGTCCGGGTCGTGCACGACGGCGTACCGCATGCCCCAGAAGGCGTCCCACGGCTTGAGTTCGCCGTGGTGGCCCGCGCCGACCATGCCCTCGTACACGGAGTCGACCTCGGCGGGGTCCTCGCAGCGGAAGGCGAGCGACACCCTGCCACCGCCGCTCGGAGGCCGCCACCCGGCGTGGAACGACCTGATGGTGTCCTCCGTGTCCAGCGCGAGGCGCAGCCCGCCGGGCAGTTCGGCCTCGACGTGCGGCTCGTTCTCCGCGCCCGCGGGGAACACGAGCCCGAGACGGCTGTAGAAGGCGAGGGAGGCGGCCATGTCGGAGACGGCCAGCCCGATCACATCGAATCGTGGAGTCATACGGCCACCGTAGGAGGATCCCCGGCGGCCGGTCTTGAACGAAACGGACAGCGCCCGGCGAACGCGCGCCCTTAGGCTCCGGGCATGGTCTTCCGCGTTCTCGTCTACACCCGTACGACCGGCTACCGGCACGACTCGATCCCGGCCGCGGTGGGCGCCGTGCGCGCCCTCGGCCACGCGCACGGCTTCGAGGCCGACGCCACCGAGGACCCCGAGGTCTTCGAGGCCCCCCTCGACCCGTACGCGGCCGTCGTCTTCCTGTCGACGAGCGGCGAGGTGCTGACGCCGCGGGGCCGTGACCGGCTGGCGGCCCACGTCGAGGGCGGTGGCGGCTTCGTCGGGGTGCACGCCGCCGCCTGCACCGAGTACGACTGGCCCCACTACGGAGAACTGCTCGGCGCCCGCTTCGAGAGGCACCCGGACCTCCAGCCGGGCAGGGTCGTCGTCGAGGACCACGGACATCCCGCGACCCGGCTCCTGCCGCCGGTCTGGGATGTCACGGACGAATGGTACGACTTCAGGACCAACCCGCGCGAAGCGAACGGTGTGCGGGTGCTCGCCTCCGCCGACGAAGCGTCCTACGAGGGCGGGGGAATGGGCGGCGACCACCCGCTGGTGTGGTGCCGGGAACAGGGCGCGGGCCGGGTGTTCTACACCGCGCTCGGCCACGCCGTGGAGGCGTACGAGGATCCTGACTTCCTCGGACACCTGCTCGGCGGCATCCTCTGGGCGGCACGGGAGCCTTCGGCGGCCGCTTCGGACCAGGGGGCCTGACCCGCGGCGCCGGTCCCGGCCGGGGGCCCGGCAAGGCCCCGCCCCGACCCGGCCGACCGGCCGCGTCATGCCGCGAAGCCGGCCGGACAGGGGACCTCCGCAGGAATACCGGGACGCGATGTGGTGCTCTGATCTCTACAGCGCGGTGGTGCTCCGGTCTCTACGGCGCGCGACGGTGAGGAGCTGGTCCCGGATGACGGCGGACTCGGTGGACTCGGTTGATCCGGTGGCGGGGACGAGGGACCCGGTGGTCTCCACCCCTTACGGAGCGGTGCGCGGCCGGTACGAGAACGGGATCGCGGTCTTCCGGGGCATCCCCTACGCGGCCCCGCCCTTCGGCGCCCGCCGCTTTCGCCCGCCCGAGCCGCCCGAGCCCTGGGACGGGGTCAGGGACGCCGGCGCCTTCGGACCGACCCCGCCGAAGCCGCCGTACTCCGAAGCGTTCGCCCGGCTCCTCGCCGACCCCGTCGTCCCCGGCGACGACTGCCTCAATCTCAACGTGTGGACTCCGGCGCCGGACCCCGCCGCCCGCCTCCCCGTGATGGTGTGGATCCACGGCGGCGCGCTGACCCGCGGTTCCTCGGCCATACCGGTGTACGACGGGCACGCCTTCGCCCGCGACGGTGTGGTCCTCGTGTCCGTCAACTACCGCCTGGGCGTGGAGGGCTTCGGCCTCTTCCCGGACGCGCCCGCGAACCCCGGGCTGCGTGACCAGCTCGCCGCGCTGGAATGGGTGCGGGAGTCCGTCGCCCGGTTCGGCGGAGACCCCGGCCGGGTGACCGTCTTCGGCGAGTCCGCCGGGGCCATCAGCATCGGCGCGCTGCTCGCGAGCCCGCGAGCCCGGGGCCTGTTCCACCGGGCGGTCCTCCAGAGCGGGCCGCCCGAGGCGAGCGACCGCGACAAGGTGCGCCGCATGGTGCGCAGGATGGCCACGCGGCTGAAGATCCCCGCGACGGCGGAGGCGTTCGCCGCCGTCGACCGCGACCTGCTCCTGCGCACCCAGGCCGAGGTGGGCAGGCTCAGCAGCCCGGTGCTCGGCGGTCCCGCCTTCGGCATCGTCGTGGACGGCGACCTCGTGCCCCGGGACCCGCTTCAGGCCCTCGTCGAGGGCGCCGCGGCGGACGTCGGCCTCCTGCTCGGCTGGACGCGTGACGAGTACCGGCTGTGGCTCGTGCCCGGCGGGCTCCTGGAGCGGGTCGACCGGCTCGGCCCGGTCGCCCTGGCCGGTGCGATGGCCCGCTGCCACTGCGGCCACGAGGTGCCCCGCGGCTACCGCGCCCTCCGCCCCGAGGCGGGCACCGCCGATCTCGTCGGCCAGATGATCACCGACCATCTCCTGCGGGTGCCGCTGCACCGCCTCGCCGACGCGCGGAGCGGCACGCCGACCGCGTCCCTCGACGCGGACGTCCCCGGCGGCCGGGCCCCGGCGCACGTCTACGAGTTCGCCTGGCCGTCCAACGTGCCCGGCCTCGGTGCCTGTCACGCCCTGGAACTGGGCTTCGTCTTCGACTCCGTCGGCGTACCGGAGGCGGCGAAACTCGCGGGCGAGGGCGCTCCGCAGGAGCTGGCGGACGCCATGCACGGCGCGTGGGTGCGGTTCGCGGCCGACGGCGACCCGGGGTGGGCCGCCTGGGACCCCTCGCACCCGGTCCGGGTCTTCGGTGCCGGTGCCCCGCACACCGTGCACGGCCCGCGCGACCGCGAGCTCGCCCTGTGGGAGGCCGAGTCGGCCGGAGCCGCGGCCGGGCCCGCGAGCGGCCCCACCCGCAGGCAGACCGGCAGATCCACGGTCGGGGCCGTCGGCACGTCCCCGCTCGGAACCGCCGGACGGCCCACCGCCGGCGCGGACCCCGGCCCCGCCGCCCGTACCGTCGCCGGGACGGGCGACGGACTCCCGGGCAGTACCGTCGCCGGGACTGCCGACGGGCCCTCGGGCAGTCCCGCCGCCAGGACTGCCGACAAGACCTCCGGCAAGAGCGCGGACAGCCCGCCCGGGGCGGTGGACGGAGCGTCCGCGTCCGCCTCTCCGGGCATCGACGAGCCTGTGCGCATCACGACACCGCTGTCGGCCGTGCGACGCTTCCGTCGCTCGGGCGGCCCGGGACGGCGCTGACCTCGGCCCCCCGCCCCGGCCGGTACGGGTACGCCGGGTGGCTCCGAGTCGGGGGCGGGGCCTGGGCGGCGCGCGGGCTCAGGCGGCTCGCAGCGCCGACGTGATCCCCGTGATCGCCTCCGGGCCCACCCGGCAGCAGCCGCCGATCAGCCGGGCCCCGGCCCGCTCCCACCCGCCGACCTGGGCGGCCGTGAACGTGGAGCTCCCGGTCCAGGCGCGGGCCGCCGCGTCCCAGGTCTCGCCGCTGTTCGGGTAGACCACGACCGGCTTTCCGGTCACGCGTGCGGCCGTGGCGACAGCCGCGTCGACGTCGGCGGGAGCACAGCAGTTGACCCCGACCGCGATGACCTCGTCCGCCTCGGCGGCCAGGGCGAAGGCCTCCTCCAGCGGCTGCCCGGCCCGTGTACGGTCACCGGCCACGCTGTACGACAGCCACGCCGGTACGCCGAGCCCGCGCACCGCCCGGAGCAGCGCCCGCGCCTCGTCCGTGTCCGGGACCGTCTCCAGCGCCAGCACGTCGGGCGCGGCGGCGGCCAGCACCTCCAGGCGCGGCAGGTGGAACCGCTCCAGTTCCGCGACGCTCAGCCCGTACCGCCCCCGGTACTCCGAACCGTCCGCGAGCATCGCCCCGTACGGACCGACCGACGCGGCGACCCACAGGGGCCGCGTGACGCCCTTCGCGTGCGCGCGCCGAGCGGCCTCGCGCGCCGACTCGACACTCAGGCCGAGCAGTTCGGCACCCCGCTCGCGCGGGACACCACGTCGGGCGAAACCCTCGAACGTCGCCTGGTAACTGGAGGTGATCGCCACGTCCGCGCCCGCCTCGTAGTAGGCGAGATGCGCCTCGACGATCGCCTCGGGCCGGTCCGCGAGCAGCCGCGCCGACCACAGCGCGTCGCTGAGATCGTGTCCGGCCGCTTCGAGCTGGTTGGACATGCCACCGTCGAGCACGACCGTGCCCGAGGAGAGCGCGTCGGCGAAGGCGGGGGTGGAGTCGCTGTTCATGTCACGACGCTAGTCGATGCGACGGGAAAGCTGCTCTCCGCGACCGTGCCCCGCCACGATCACCGGCCCGGACCGGGGACCTGGTCACCGCGGTCCACCGTAGTCCGGCGGCCGGGGCCCGACCGCCGCCCGGTCACCGGGGCCCGGCCGTCGCCGGTGTCTCACGCTTCGAAGGCCGTGTCCCGCGCGAGCTTCTCCCAGGCGGTGATTTCCGCGCGCTGCGCGTCCAGGTGCCCGAGGACGGCGTCCACCCCGTCTTCGCCGAGCGGCAGCCGCAGCGGAGTGCGGTCGTCGGCGAGGGCGGCCAGGACCGCGGCCACACCCCTCGCCGGGTCGCCGGGCTGGTCCCCGTCACCGGCGGCCACGGCCTGCCGGGTCGGGCCCACCGTTTCCGCGTAGTCGGCGATCTCCTCGCTGGCGCCGGCCGCGCCCATCAGGTTCGTACGGAACGCGCCGGGCTCCACGATCAGTACCTTGATGCCGAGCGGCGCCACCTCGGCCGCCAGCGCGTCGGAGAAGCCTTCCAGACCGAACTTCGTGGCGCAGTACGCCGCGAACCCGGGGTACGTCATCTGCCCGCCCATGCTGCTCATCTGGACGATCGCCCCCGAGCGCCGTTCCCGCATGTGCGGCAGCACGGCCCGTACCAGCGCGGCGGGCCCGAAGAAGTGCAGTTCGAAGAGGGACCGCAGCTCCGCGTCCGTGGTCTCCTCCGCGGCGCCCACATGAGTGCGGCCCGCGTTGTTGACCAGCACGTCGATCCGCCCGTGCCGTTCGACGACATCGGCCACGACGGAGTCGATGCCCGCCGGGTCCGTCACGTCGAGAGCGAGCGCCTCGACCTGATCGGGGTGAGCCGCCACCAGACCGGCCAGCACCTCGGGCCTGCGGGCCGTGGCCACCACGACATCGCCCCGGCCGACAGCCGCCTCGGTGAACGCCCGGCCGAAACCGCTGCTCGCACCCGTGATCAGCCACACCTTGCTCATGTCCGACTCCCTGGTCGTCTTTTCGTCCGCTGTCCTGCTTCCGACGAGTCCAGCCTGGCCCCGCGCCCCCTCGCCCGTCCAAGACCCTTCGTGATAACTCATGGTTATGGCCATGGACGTTCACGGGCGGGACCTGCGCTATTTCGTCGCCGTCGCGGAGGAGCTGCACTTCACGCGCGCCGCCGAGCGCCTCTTCGTCTCCCAGCCGGCTCTCAGCAAGCAGATCCGCGCCCTGGAGAGGCAATTGGGCGCCGAGCTGTTCGAACGGGACCACCAGAGCGTGCGGTTGACCGCCGTGGGCGCCGCCCTGCTGCCTCATGCGCGCCGGGTCCTCGCCGCGTGGGCCGGCGCGGCCGACGCCGTGGAACGCGCCAAGGCCGAGCAACGGGCGACCCTGGTCGTCGGCATGAGCACCAGCCCGGGGCGGGGCGGTCTGCTGCCGGCCATCAGATCCCGGTTCGGCGAGGCGTGTCCGGACGCCAGGATCGAACTGCGGCAGGTGAGCTGGGCGGACTCCAGCGCCGGGCTCGCGGACGGTTCGGTGGACGTGGCGTTCGTGTGGCTGCCGGTGCCGGACGAGGAACGCTATGCGTGGGTGGTGGTGGCCGAGGAACCCCGCCATGTCGCGCTGCCGGACACGCATCGCCTCGCGGACCGCGGGGAGATCGACTTCGCGGACCTCCTCGAGGAACCGTTCATCGCCATCCCCGAGTCCGCCGGAGTGCTGCGCGCGTACTGGCTCGCGCTCGACGACCGCCTCGGGCACCCGCCGAGGATCGGCGCCGAGGCCGCGAACGCCGACGAGACGTACGAGGCCCTGGTGGACGGCCGGGGCGTCTGCCTGCTCGCCGCGGGGAACGCGCCGCTGCTCACCCGGGGCGGTGTCGTGACCCGCCCGGTGCACGGCATCACGCCGAGCAGACTGGCGCTCGCCTGGCGCGCGGACGACCGGCGCCCACTGGTCCAGGCGTACGCCCAAGCGAGCCGTCTCGCCTCGGGGCGCCGGTCCAGCCTGCCCAGGAGCCCCGGCCGGCCTGCCCAGGAGCCCCAGGTCTGAGGACCGGCCCCGTCCGTCCCGTTGACCTCTTCGTAGTACGCGCTTACTTTCTCCGACGGAAATGTTCGTCATCGCAGATGATGTTCGGCATACCGGACGGACGGTCACCGCATGAGCCGTATGAGCCGCACCACGCCCGCCCCACGCTCCGTACCCGCCCCACGCTCCGCGTCCGCCCCACGCGGAACCCGCGCCGATCGGCACCCGCCGAGACGCCTGTACGCCCTCCTCGTCGCCCTCTGTCTCGCCCTCGCCGGGGGACTCCTCGCCGCCGCTCCCGCCCTGGCGGCTGTCCAGACCGTCACCAACGGCACGCAGTTCACGGACACTTCGGGCGCCCCGGTGCACGCGCACGGCGGCGGGGTCCTCAAAGTGGGCGGCTACTACTACTGGTTCGGCGAGAACCGCAACGCCGACAACACCTTCCGGTACGTCGACGCCTACCGCTCCACCGACCTGAAGAACTGGGAGTTCCGCAACCATGTCCTGACCCGGTCCAGTGCCGCCGAGCTGGGCACGGCCTACATCGAGCGGCCCAAGGTCATGTACAACGCGTCCAACGGCACGTTCGTCATGTGGATGCACAAGGAGAACGGCGTCGACTACAGCGAGGCGCGTGCCGCCGTCGCCGTCTCGGACACCGTGGACGGCGCCTATGCCTATCGGGGCAGCTTCCAGCCGCTCGGCCAGTACATGTCCCGTGACATCACGACCTTCGTCGACACCGACGGAACCGGCTACATGGTCTCCGCCGCCCGCGAGAACTACGACCTCCAGATCTACCGGCTCACCGCCGACTACACCGGCATCGCGGCCCTGGTCGCCGACCCCTGGCACGGCGGACACCGTGAGGCACCCGCGCTGTTCAAGCGGGGCAGTGTCTACTTCATGCTGACCTCGGCCGCCACCGGCTGGAGTCCCAACCAGCAGCAGTACGCCACCGCCACCTCGCTCGCCGGCCCCTGGAGCGCGATGGCGAACGTCGGTGACTCCACGGCGTACGGCTCGCAGACCGCGTACGTCCTTCCCGTCCAGGGGACTTCGGGCACCTCCTACCTCTACATGGGCGACCGCTGGGGCAACGCGTTCGGCGGCACGGTCGACGACTCCCGGTACGTCTGGCTGCCGCTCGCCTTCCCGACGTCCACCACGATGTCCCTGTCCTGGTCGCCGGAGATCGGCGTCGACGCGGCCGCCGGGACCATCAGCGCGACGAGCGCCGCCTACGAGACCCTGACGGCCCGTCACTCCGGCAAGTGCGCGGACGTCCCGAACCAGTCGCTGTGGCAGGGGATCGCGCTCGCCCAGTACACCTGCAACGGCGGAGGGAACCAGAAGTTCTGGTTCAAGTCCCTCGGCAGCGGCTACTACGAACTGATGGGCCGGGGCAGTTCCCTGTGCCTGACCGAGAGCGGCACCGGCGTCAGCCAGGAGGACTGCTCCGGCACCACCGCCCAGCAGTGGTCGGTGACGGCATCGGGCGGCTATGTGCTCCTCAAGGCCAGGGCGTCCGGCGAGTGCCTGGACGTGTCCGGCGCCTCCACCGCCAACTCCGCCCCGCTCATCACGTACACCTGCAACGGGGGGACCAACCAGCAGTGGACGCGCGGGACTTGACGCAGGGGGGCGGTACCGCGGTCAGGAACCGGCCTTCGGCTGTTCCGGGGAAACCTGGGCCGGCGCCTTCCGGGGGCCGGATTCCTGCGCCTGGGCGTGGGCGGCGCTGCGCCGGTCCGGCAGCACGGACGTCTCGTTGCCGGTTCCGGCCGTCTCGACACCGAGAGGCGGCGAGGTCACGTCCAGGAGCAGTGGCTCGCTCGTCCGGCCGCTCAGTGCGGCGCTCTGCAGCGCGGCGCCGATGACCACCCCCTCGGGGATGATGCCGCGGACCGGTTCCCGCCCGCCGGCCAGCTCCTTGACGAGCGTGGCGATCGCCGGCATCCGGGTGGCTCCGCCCACCAGGACGAAGTGGTCGATGTCGTCGATCCCCTCGACGCGCCAGGCGGACTTCAGTGCCCGCTGTACCAGTTGGGCGCAGCGCTCCAGCAGATCCTTCGCCAGCCCGTCCAGTTGTGCGCGCGTCAGCGTGACGTCCATGTGAACCGGCCCGGACGGAGAGGTCGCGATGTGCGGCAGGTCGACGACGGTGGATGTGGCCCGGGACAGCTCGATCTTCGCGGCTTCAGCGGCCTCGGCCACCCGCTGGAGGGCGGCCCGGTCGGTAAGCCGGACACCCTGGCGGAGGGCGAATTCGCGCACGAGGTGATCTACGACGCGGCCGTCCCAGTCGCTTCCCCCGAGCTTGCTGTCACCGCTGGTGGCCAGTGTCTCGACGACCCCGTCACTGATGCCCAGCAGCGACACGTCCAAGGTGTCTCCACCCAGGTCGAACACCGCGATGTTCTCGTCACCCCGGCCGAAACCGTACGAAAGTGCCGCGGCGGTCGGCTCGTTCAGCATCCTGACGGTTTCGATGCCCGCGAGAGCAGCCGCGTCCGTCAGGGCCGCCCGCTGGACGTGGTTGAAGTAGGCGGGGACGGTGAGGATCGCCCGGGTCGCCGTCTCGCCCAGATGGGCTTCCGCGCTCGCCCGCAGGTCGGCGAGGATCCAGGAGGCGACCTCCTCGGCGGAGAAGCGGCGGACCCCGTGCCGGTAGGTCCATCCCGTGCCCAGTTCCCGTTTGATCCGGTGGATGGCGCCGCCGGGAACGCGGGAAGCCCGCTCCTTGGCGGCCTTCCCCACCAGCAGCGTCCCGTCCTCGGCGAACGCCACGACGCTCGGAGTGGTGACCTCTCCGTGACGGTTCGGGATGACCCGCACCTCACCGTCCAGGAACACGGCCACCGCGGAATTGGTCGTCCCGAAATCGATGCCGAGGATCTTCGGCCCGTCCGCGGTCGGCCGGGTGGCCCGGGAGGCGGTGTCCGGTGTCCCCGAAGGCAGCTCGCCGAGGCCACGGCTGTGCCAGAGTCTCCCGGCCTGGGCGCCGACCTGCGGGTCACGGTCGCGCACCAGCGTGGTCAGGGCTTCCAGCGCGGCCTCGCGGACCGGGCCCTGCCGACTGCCGAGCAGCCGTTCCACCTCGTGCAGGGCGCCCAGCCGCTGCCAGCTGGCCCCGGTGAGGATCGCGGCGCGGAGCGTGTCGGGAAGCGCCGGGCCCTCGGGCGCGGTCAGGTGGAGGATGCCGGGGTTGCGCGTCAGATAGAGGGTGCCCTCGGAGTTGTTGACGCTGCGGGTCGGCGTCTGGCTGGGCATCCGGCTGCGTACGCGGTCGTGCACGAAGGCGTACAGCTCCTCGGCCGACACATATCCGTCCCCGTCCAGGTCGGCCGTGCCGTCCCGCAGTCCTTCGACCACGGCGGCGGTGAAGATGGACGGTTCGGCCCGCTCCCTGCTGCTCCTCTCGCTCTCGTGGCTGTACTGCAGGGCGGTCGAGGAGGTGATCACGACCCGGCCCGGCCCGGAGAGGGGCTCGTTCACATCGACCGTCGGCGCGGCTCCGCGGGTCCTCAGCCCTTTGGCGAACGCCCCGCTGAAACAGCAGTCCAGGAGGACGACGGCCCGCCGGCAGAGACTCTCCTCCAGCTGGTCCGCGACGAATTGGGAGGGGACCGCGGTCGCGTCCAGTAAGTCCCGGTCGGTGTCCGAGGCGACGAAGTGCAGCCGGCCCCGGGAGTCCTTCCGGCCGTGGCAGGAGAGGTGGAGCAGGAGCAGGTCCTGGCTCTGCGCGAGGGCGAAGAAGGACTGGATCGCCTTGCGGATCTCCAGCGCCGTGCCGTTCTCGACGACGGTGACCTCGAACTCGCCGATGGCCGCGTCGCCGAGCACGGCGGCGAGGTGCTCGGCGTCCGCGGCGGCACCCGGCAGCTCGGTGAAACGTCCGTCCGCGTAGTGCTGGTTGACGACGAGGAGTGCGGCTTTACGCATCGGGCGTATCGGTCTCTCGGGGAGCGTGCCGGGCCACGAACAGCTCGACGGCGCGCCGCTGGTCCGCGCGGGAAACCGACGTCAGACGCAGTTCTTCACCGTCGATCGTCAGGTCGATCGAGCCCGAGTTGCGGCGCGCGAGCCAGTCCTGGGCCAGCGCGACGAGCGCGCGCAGCGTCGCCGCGCTCGTCGCGCCGACGAGGAGCGTCGTCCAGACCACCGTGTCCCCGGCCCGGGTGCCGTCGGGAGCCGGACCGTCCGTGGCGTGTCGCACGGAGGCCAGATCCAGCAGGGACAGTTCCTCGGCCAGGAGGAGCACGGCGTCGGCCGCGCCCTCGGGGTCCGCCTCGTCGGTGAACGTCAGCGTGGCGTCGCAGCGCGGATTGCTCAAGGTGTCCTCCCCGTAGGCCTCCCGGGCCCCCACCCGGGAGAGGCCAGTGTGACACCTCGGAGTCGCCCTTCGGCAGGTCTGGGGGGAATGTGAGTCCTCACCCGACCCGGTGTGTAGGGTGCGTCCCGCGCCGCCGGGAAGGGGCCGGCGTTCCCGGCGTCAGGCCAGCAGATCCAGCGCGTCGATCGACGTCCCGGCGCTGAGATACGACGTCGTCCCCGATCCGCTCACCACGTCGATCTTCAGCACGTTGTACTGGCCGGTGTCGCCGAGCCAGGCACTGGCGGGCACGCTGTACGTGAACGTGGTGTTGTTGCCGCGGTACGAACCGACCGTCAGCGAACGGGTGCTCGGCTGGGTGGGCGGTGAAGGGATCGCCGACACCCAGCTGTTGACCGTGACCTGTGGCCGTCCGTTCGCGTAGGCGGTGGTCACCCCGATCCGCAGGGTGTGCGCGGCCGCGGCCTGAGCGGCCGTCAGTTTGAAGTAGACGAGCAGACCGCTGTTGACGTCCTTCCAGATGTACGCCGGGAAGGACGCGGTCTCGCTGCCGCTGCCGATGACCACGTTGCCGGTCCACGCGGCGGCCCGGACGTCGGAGGGATGCGCGTACGTCATCAGGTCCGCGTTCTTGAACCCGGCGGGCGTGCCGTCCCAGGTGCCGATCCGCCAGATCGCGGTCGCGTTGGCCGGGTCGTTCGAGGAGGCGATGGCGATGGTGTTCAGGGTGGTTGTGCCACCGGCCGCGACCGTCACCGAGGTGGTGTGGACGGCGAGTTCGCCCTTGAAGACCGTGAGGGTGTACGTCCCCGGCAGGACGCCCCCGATCGAGAACCAACCGTCCGAGGACCGCGCCGAACCCCAGTACTGGGCAGCCGAGTTGGCGAGCCCGACGGTGTACGCGTACGCGGTGTCGCGGCCCGAGATGCCGACGCCCGCGACCTTGCCCCGGCCGCTCGCCGCGACGTACCCGGAGATGCCGAGCGAGTCCGCCCACGCGGTGGTCAGAGTGCCCGGGTACAGCGCGGAGGAGGGGGTGCCGCCGTCCGTGAAGGCGATGACGTACGGGCCCTGGAGACCGAAGCGTTCGGCCTCGGTCTGGTTCTCGCCGTAGTACAGGATCTCGTACAGGCCGCCGCCGTCCGTGCTCTGGTGGCGCAGCAGGGAACGGTAGAACGGGCCGCCCGAGGCCTTCTCGTGGTTGGAGCGGACGACGTACAGGCCGACGCTTCCGGTGGTCCAGCCGATCGCGGAGTAGTCGATGACACGGCGCTTCGCGTAGTGCTTCGAGCGGGTCTGCCCGTCCGACTTCGCGAACACGTCCGCGGACTCGATGACGGTCGGCGCGTACGTGTAGGAATCGGGCTCGTCGTTGAGGAACAGACCGGCCTTGACCCGCACGATGTAGCGCGTCGCGCTGACGGAGGTGTCGGCCTTGTTGGTCCACAGATAGATGTTGTTCTCGCCGCTGCGGGCCGCGTAGTAGTGCTTGAGCGTGCCGTAGGCCACGGAGATCAGGATCGTCGTACCGGACTGCTTGACCGTCACGGTGGAGCTGCCGAGGCCGGACTCGACATGCGAGTTCTTGCCTCCGTAGCCCTGGTACTCGGTGCCCCGGTAGACCAGCGAGGTCAGGTCTCCGTTCGTCTTGCTCACCTTGAAGACGAGGTTCGCGCCGGTGTCGACGACGTAGTTCGAGCCGTCGTCGCTCCAGCCGAAGGACGCGGCGGACGCGGCGGTGGCGAGCGGCCCGGAGAGGGCCGCGGTGCCGGCGGCGGCAGCGCCGCCGAGCACGAAGGCGCGGCGGCGGACCGGCCTGTTCAGGGATCCGGACATGGGGGTGCCTCCTTCGGGAGCGGGGAGGTGCGGGTGTTTCGCAGCGTGACAGTTGAAGCGTCATCGCGAAAGGGCTTTCATCGAAGGGAAGTTGGCAGTCGTAGGAAATTCGGCCGCACTCTAGAAAGCGCTTGCCCATGAGCGGTACCGTCCTGCCGCACCGTCCTGTCGCTTTCTTGCTTTCTCGCCTTGTCGCTCCGCGTTCCCCTGTTCCGCCGCTCGCCGCTCGCCGCTCGCCGCTCGCCGCCCCGCTGTCCCGCTGTCCTGCCGGAGGAGCCGCCCATGAGACGCCTCACCATCGCCGTGCCGCTGTTGGCGGTGGCCGCCGCCGGTACCCTGTCGGCCGGCCCGGCCCGGGCCCAGGCGGGGAGTCCCGGCCCGGGCACGGAGAACTGCACGGCGACCGCCTGCCACTTCGACGTTCCGCCGGGCACGTACGACGTCAGCGTGCTGCTCGGCGGACCCGCCGCGGCCAGTACGTCCATCAGCGGAGAGACCCGTCGCTCCCTGCTCCCCGAGACCGCCACCGAGGCGGGCCGGCCGGTCGCGCGCGCCTTCACCGTCGACGTCCGCACCCCCGAGGGCGAGCCGACCGGCCCCGCGGGTACCCCCGGCCTGGACCTGGTCATCGGCGGTTCGGCGCCCGCGCTCGCCGGCATCCGGGTGACCTCCGCCCTCCCCGGCGGACACGGTCCCGACCGCCGGGAGGACGGCCGCACACGCACCCGGCAGATCTTCCTGGTCGGCGACTCGACCGTCTGTGACCAGCCCGGCGACCCGTACTCCGGCTGGGGCCAGCAACTGCCGCAGTACTTCAGGAAGGGCCTCTCGGTCGCCAACTACGCCGATTCCGGGGAGAGTACGGTCACCTACCTCGCCGACCCGGCGCTCTTCCCGACGGTCCGGACGCTGATCCGCGAACGCGACCTGGTGCTCATCCAGCTCGCCCACAACGACAAGACGACCGACGAGGCGACCTACCGCGCGAACCTCGAGACGCTGGTCGCGGGGGTCCGCGCGCGGGGCGGCGACCCCGTCCTCGTCACACCGATCGTCCGCCGCTGGTTCAACGCGGACGGCACCCTGGACAACGGCACCGCGCTGCTGGTGAACGGCCTGGGCGTGGACCACCCGGCCGTCGTGCGCTCGGTCGCCGCCGCCGGGAACGTGCCGCTCATCGACCTCACGGCGAAGACCAAGGCCGTCGTCGAGTCGCTGGGCGTCGAGGGCTCCAAGGCGGTCTACCTCTACAACGAGAAGCGGGACAACACCCACACCTCGGTGCACGGGGCCACGGTGTACGCGGCCCTGGTCCGCGACGAACTCCTCGCCCTGCGTCTGGTGCCGAGGGCCCTGGTGAGGGTGGGATGAGCCCCTGGGGCGTCCCGACCGGAACCGGGGCGCCCCAGGTATCCGCCCCGGCCACCCGCCGGACACCCGGCGCGCGAGACGCCGGGCCCGGCCCGGACAGGAAGCCCCTGAGATGCCCGTCGAACCCGCCGAGGACCGCTCTCTCAGCCCGTACACCGGCCGTACCCGCGCCCATTGGGAGGCGACCGCCGATGCCCTGCTCGCCGCGGTCGCCCCGTACGCCACCGACGACCAGGCCCTCTACCACTTCCCCGGAAACCGCACGAGCAGCGCGGGCAGACTCTCCGACGGCCTGGAGGGCTACGCCCGTACGCTGCTGCTGGCGGGCTTCCGTCGTGACGAGAAGACCCTGGAGCGGTACGCGCGGGGGCTGGCCGCCGGAACGGCGGGCGTCTGGCCCCGGGTCGAGGACCGCAGCCAGCCACTCGTCGAGGCCGCCTCGATCGCGCTCGCGCTGCGGCTGACCCGGCCCCTGCTGTGGGACCGGCTGGACGACGGCGTGCGGGAACGGGCCGCCGCATGGCTCGGTGACGCGCTGACGGCCGAACCCTGGGCCTGCAACTGGGAGTTGTTCCCGGTGACGGTCGGCGGCTTCCTCCAGGAGATCGGCTACGAGCCCGAGGCGTCGCGCGCGGCGATCGACCGCGGCCTGGAGCGCATCGAGCAGTGGTATCTCGGGGACGGGTGGTACACCGACGGCCACGGGCGCAAGTTCGACTACTACAACGGCTGGGCGATGCACCTCTATCCGGTGCTGCACGCCTGGCTGGCGGACGACGCCCGGCTGCTCGACCTGTACGCCGGCCGTCTGGAGGCCCATCTCGGCGACTACGCCCGCCTGTTCGGCGGTGACGGCGCGCCGATGCTCCAAGGCCGCTCGCTCACCTACCGCTTCGCGGCCACCGCCCCCCTGTGGCTCGGCGCGCTCACCGGCCGAACCCCCCTGTCCCCGGGCGAGACCCGGCGCCTCGCCTCCGGCGCCCTCGGCTACTTCCTCGACCGGGGCGCGGTGGACGGCAACGGCCTGCTCACCCTCGGCTGGCACGGCCCCGACGAGGCGTTCGTGCAGCACTATTCCGGCCCCGCCTCGCCGTACTGGGCGAGCAAGGCCTTCGTCGCCCTGCTGCTGCCCCCGGAGCACGAGGTCTGGACGGCCACGGAGGAACCGGGCCCGGCGGAACGCGTCGACGCCGTCACTCCGGTCGGACCGCCCAACTGGCTGCTCCAGTCGACACGTTCGGACGGACTGGTCCGCCTCCACAACCACGGCAGCGAGGACGTCCGCTACGACCCCTACTACACGCGGCTCGCCTACTCGACGGTGACGGCGCCCTCACCGTCGTACGACAACAGCGTGATCGTCGGTGCCGGCGCGAGCCGGACGCGGATCGTGCCGCTCGGCGTCGGTGAGGGCTGGGCGGCGTCCCGGCACACTGTTTCGGAGGGCGTCGAGGCAGGCTGCCTCGTGGTCGCGCGGGGGGCCGTGGAGGTCCGGGCCCACCTGGTGTCGGGCGCGGACCCCGGGACGCCGGTACGGGTCACGGGCTGGGCCGCGCAGGACGGCGCGCGCTCCGAACTCCTGCCCGCGCACGGCCTGTCGGGAACGGGGGAGGGCGTCACCGGGGACGGCCCGTCCCTCTTCGTCGCGCTCGTCCGCCTCACGGCCGACCGGGACCCGCTCCCGCTCACGGACCTGGTGTCCGTGCGGGTGACGACGCCCGAGGACAAGGGATCCGGAGCGTACGACGTGATGGTGACCTGGGCCGCCGGAGGAACGGCGTGCTTCCGGTTCGACGGCACCGGCGGAATCGTCCCCCTGAACGGCGGCGACCTCACCGGCATTCCCTAGAGTTCGGAGTGAGGCGGAAAAGGATCCGCCGGGGCAGGGGGGTGTGTCATGGGTGGTCCGGACGAGGGCCGGGGCGGCAGAGCGGACGCCGGCCCGGTGAACGCGGATCAGATGATCGCGGAGGCGCGGAAGGCGTTCTTCGTGATGTTCGGTTTCCTGGCGATCGTCTGGCTGGTGCAACTGGCCAACTACGCCGACGATTACGCGTTCTCGCGGGACTACGGTCTGGTGTCGGACGACATCGGCACGCTGCCCGACATACTCAGCGCGCCCTTCCTGCACTGGAGCTGGGCGCACATCGAGAGCAACTCCGGCCCGCTGTTCGTCTTCGGCTTCCTCGCCGCCTACCGAGGTGTGGTCCGCTTTCTCGGACTGAGCCTGCTGGTGGCGACGACCAGCGGGCTCGTGGTGTGGTTCTTCGAACGAGGCCATGTGGAAACGGTGGGTGCGAGCGGCCTGATCTTCGGCTACTTCGGTTACGTCGTGGTCCGCGGGATCTTCGACCGGCACCTGATCGACACCCTGATCGGTGTCGTCATGGCGGCATCCTTCGCCTACATGCTCACCGTCGCGGTACCAGGGACACCGGGGGTGAGCTGGCTCGGCCACCTCGGCGGCCTGATCGGAGGCCTGGCCGGCGCCTGGCTCTTCCGCGACCGCCGCCCCCGCCCCCTGCCGCCCACCCGCTCCGACGGCGGCGGAGGGGCCCCCGCCCGCCGCGCCCCGAACCCGGACCCCACCAACCCGCGCGCGGACCTGCACAAGGAACTGGGCGATCTGGGGCTGCTCTAGACGAGCGTTCGCCGTCCCGGGCCGGTCGGTTGCCGATGCGCGCCTGTGCCCGCCTCCCGGGCGGTGGAGGCGGGCACGCACCGGGGTGCGGTCGCGTGGTCAGACCTCCGTCGAGTTCTTCAGGTACGGCGGCTTCGACGCAGCCGCGGGCCGGGGCGCGGGACCGCCTTCGCTGAGACCGAACCGTCCGTGGAAGCCGCGCAGGAAGCCGGGCGCGTACCAGGCCGAGCGGCCGAGCAGGCGCATCGCGGCGGGGACGAGGACGCCGCGTACGGCGACGGCGTCGATGAGGATGGCCAGTCCGGCGCCGAGGCCGAACATCTGCATGAAGCTGACCTCGGCGGTGACGAAGGCGAAGAAGCTCACCGCGAGCAGACAGGCCGCCGCGGTGACGATGCGTCCCGTGTGGCCGAGGCCGTCCCCGACGGCGGTCTCGGTGTCCTCGCCCTGGTCGTGGAGTTCCTTGATCCGGCTGGTGACGAACACCTCGTAGTCCATGGAGAGTCCGAAGGCGATGCAGACCATCAGCACGGTCATCGCCGTCTCCATCGGCTGCGCGGTGACGCCGAACAGGGAGGCGAGATGGCCGTCCTGGAAGATCCAGGTCACGACGCCGAGGGTCGCGCCCAGACTGATGACGTTGAGGACCAGCGCGCGCAGTGGCTGCACGACGCTGCCGGTGAACAGGAAGAGCAGGGCGAAGGTGGTGAGCGCCACCAGGCCCAGGGCGAGCGGGATCCGGCTGCCGACGGAGTGCTTGGAGTCGACCAGCGCGGCGTCGACTCCGCCGACCAGGGGCTGTGATCCGGCGGGCGGTGCGACCGCCCGCACGTCCTCGACCAGGCTCTGGGCGGCGTCCGACTTCGGTACCAGGCCGCTCACCACGTTGATCCGCTGTGCGTCGGGGCGGCTGAGGGCGGCGTCGCCGGCCGCGGTGGACCGACCGTCGACATAGGTTCCCGGGCCCGCCTCGACGCGGAGGACGCCCTTGAGCGTGGACAGTTCGGTCGCGTACGAGTCCAGCGAGGCCTTGTCCACCGGCTGGTCGATGACGACGTGGACGGCCGCGTCGTCACTTCCCTCGAACTTGTCCCGTAGCTCCGTGGCGACCTGACGGCTCTGAGCGTCCTCGGGCAGCACGCGTTCGTCGGGCGTGCCGAGGCTGATGCCGAGCAGCGGGCTCGCGGCCAGCAGCAGCACCGCGAGCACGGGCAGCGCGGTGAGCGCGGGCCGCCGCATGACGGTGCGGGCCAGCCGTCCCCACAGGGGCGCCCTGGTGGCGACGCGCCCCGGCCTGGCCCACGGCAGCCGCCCGCTGTTGACCCGGTGCCCCAGGGTGACGAACAGCGCCGGCATCACGAACAGGGTGGCGACGGCCGCGATGGCGACGACACCGATCCCCGCGTAGCCGAACGACCGGAGGAAGTACTGCGGGAACACCAGGAGCGCGGCGAGTGCCACGGCCACCGTCGCGGCGGAGAACGCGATCGTACGGCCCGCGGTGCGCACGGTGTGCCGTACGGCGTCGTCCACGGCTTCCCCGATCGCGAGCCGCTCCCGGAACCGGCTGATCATCAGCAGGGCGTAGTCGATGCCGAGGCCGAGGCCCAGGGCCGTGGTCAGATTGGTCGCGTTGACGGAGACATCGGTGGCGCCGCCGAGGAGGGTCAGCTCGGCGAACGTACCCGCGATGGCGACGATCGCCACGACCAGCGGCAACAGGGCCGCGACCACGCTGCCGAAGACGAACAGGAGCAGGACGAGAGTCACCGGTACGGCGATTCCCTCGGCCAGCACGAGGTCCTTGGGTACCTGTGTCGACATGTCGTCGCTCACCGCGGCGCCGCCTCCGGCCCGTACGCCGAGCCCGCCGGCGTGACGTCCGGTGTATTTGTCGATGAGGGCCCTGGCGTTCTTCTCCCGCTGGGTGTCGTCACCCTTCACATGGGCGAGCACCAGGGCTTCGCGGCCGTCCCCGGAGCGGAGGGCCGGGCTGTCCGAGTCCCAGTACGAGACCACGTTCCGCAGGTTCCGCTCCGCCCTGAGGTCGGCCGCCAGGGCCCGGCCGCTCCGCTCGGCGGCCGGCGTGTCGACGCGGCCCTTCTCCGCACGGACCATCAGGACCAGGTTCGTCTCCCCGCCGAACCTCCCGTCGATGACCTTCTCGGCCCGGCTGGACTGCGAGGCCGGGTCGTCGAACCCGCCCCCCTTCAGCTTGCCGAACACGCCGACGCCGAGGGCGCCCATGAGGACCACGGCAACGAAGGCGACGGCGAGTACCAACCGGGCCCGGCGGATGGCCAGTTCGGCCAAGCGGTCAAACATGACCGTTCTCCTTTGAGAGGGGAGTTCGACAGGGGAGGGGAACTGGCGCCACGAACGAAGCTAGCGGGCGGCAAAAACATTTGGCAGTGTTAGATTTTCCTCATGCCCGCACACGAACCCGTGACGGTTCCACCCCCGCCGCCCTCCCTGCGCCAGCGGCGCCGTGCGGTCGCCGTCCAGGAGATCCTGGACGCCGCCGAGCGCCACCTCGCCGAGCACGGGCCGCACGCGCTGTCCCTGCGCGCGGTCGCCCGGGGACTGGGTATGACCGTGCAGGCGCTCTACCACTACTTTCCGAGCCGGGACGCCCTTGTCACGGCGCTCATCACCAAGGCGTACGACGACTTGGCCGACGCCGTTCGGGCCGCCGTCGACAACGGCGGGACCCAGGCGGACGGTTCGGTCCTGCCGGGGACGGTGGTCGCTGCCGAGGGCTATCGCAGATGGGCGATCGACAACCCGGAGCGGTTCCAGCTTCTCTACGGAACGCCGTTGCGGTACTACGCGGCCCCTCTCGACGGCCCGACCACCCGGGCGGTCCGCCGGATGGGCGCGGCCTTCCAGCGCGAGCTGTTCGGCGGATTCACCCCTGCGCAGCTCGCCGCGGCCGACGTCCCCCCGCTCTCACCCTCGCTGCGGGCCCACCTGGAACACATGCCGGCGGAGAGCCCGGAAGCAGCCGTGCCGCCCGCCGCGACCGCTCTCTTCCTGAGCGCGTGGGGGCACCTGCACGGCCTGGTCATCCTGGAGGTGTTCGGCCACACGGACTTCCTCGGCGACCACCGGGCCGAGATCTTCCGGACGGCGATATCGAACCTGCTGGAGGATGTGCACCGCCGTATCTCCACCCCTGTGGAGGCCCGCAACATCACGGCGCTGGACGCGCCCTTCCGCGCCGAGGGCGACGTCGCCACGGCGGGCGGCTGAAGCCACCGCAGAGCCGGGGTCGTCAGGAGAATCGGCCAGAGGCGGCATAGCATGGCGCAACGGGCGAAAAGCTCACTCCCTGTGCCGCGTCCACGAGAGGGACGGCCCCCGAGCGATGACAGGAACAGAGATGGCCGCCTCGTACGAAACCATCAGGACGAGGCTGGACGGCACCGTCCTGTGCGCCACGTTCGACGCGCCGCCGATGAATCTCATCGGCCCCGAGGTCGTGCGGGACCTGGTCGCGCTGCTGGAGGAACTGTCACGCCCGACCGCCCCGCGCGTGGTGATCTTCGACAGTGCCGACGCCGACTTCTTCTTCCCGCACGTCGACATGACGAAGGTCCCCGAGTACACCGCCGAGGCCGCGAAGGCCGGAGGCCCCGGCGACGCCTCCCTGGGCATGCTGTTCCGCAGACTGAGCCTGCTGCCGGCCGTCACCGTCGCCAAGCTGCGCGGCCGTGCCCGGGGAGCGGGCAGTGAGTTCCTCCTCGCCTGCGACATGCGCTTCGCCTCCCGGGAGAACGCCGTCCTGGGCCAGCCCGAAGTGGGAATCGGGGCACCCCCCGGCGCGGGCGCGATCCAGCACCTCACCCGGCTGATGGGCCGGGGCTGCGCACTGGAAGCCGTGCTGACGTCGTCGGACTTCGACGCGGACCTCGCCGAACGCTATGGATGGATCAACCGTGCGGTCCCCGACGCCGAACTGGACGCGTTCGTCGCGGATGTCGCCGCGCGCGTCAGCGGATTCCCCCGCGACGCGCTGATCGCGGCCAAGTCGGCCGTCAACGCCGTCAGCCTGCCGAGTCCTGCCGAAGTACGCGCGGACGCCGCCCTGTTCCAGCAACTCGTCCGGTCCGAGGAGACTCGGCGGCGTACGGCCGAGCTGTTCAAACAGGGCTTCCAGACCCGTGGAGCCACCGAACTCGGCCTCGGAGAAGCACTGGGCCGCCTGAAGGCCGCCGACTGATGAGCGGTCCACAGGGCCGCCATTCGTCCGTGAGCTCGCGGACCGGTCCGTGGCGGACGGTCGGCGCCACGACGCCGACGCGGTGCCCGGTGGGCGACCGGCAGGCGTCGTCGCACAGCTGGTCTCGCCTGCCGGTTTCGTAGGCCCGGAGCGAGGGGCGCCGGTCAGGTCCCGTCCTCGGCGCGCGGCCAGTTCTCCAGGGTCACGTGCAGTGCGTCCAGCGCGTGTCTCCAGGACGTCTCCACGGAGCGCGGGGCACCGAAGCCGCCGATGGCCTCCAGGGCGCAGTAACCGTGGAACGTGCTGCGCAACAGGCGCACGGCGTCGGTCAGATCGGGCTCGGACAGCCCGTAGGCGCGGAGCATTCCATAGGTGACCTCGGCGGTGACCTCCGCCGTGCGACGGTACTCCGGCCGCTCCGCGACCAGGGCCGGGTCGGGCTGAGTGTGGGTGGCCCGGTAGCGGCCGGGCCGCTCCAGCGCGTAGGCGCGATAGGCGTCGGCGAAGGCGACGAGGGCGTCCTTTCCGGCCCGTCCGGCCACGGCGGTGGCGATCCTGTCGATCATCTCGCCGGACGCGAGCAGCGCCATGCGCTCGCGCAGCTCCCGGACGTTCCTCACATGCGCGTACATGCTCGCGTCCTTCACCCCGAACTGCCGGGCCAGCGCCGCCACCGTGACGTTCTCGAAGCCGATCTCGTCCGCGAGATCGGCCGCCGCCAGCACGACCCGCTCGGTCGTGAGTCCGGCACGAGCCATGAGGACCACCTTTTAGCCACGGAACATTTCCTGGGGAACCCAGGCAGAAGCCTAGTCCCGCATGGCCGCCGACTCCGTGGAATTCATGACGCAACGGACAGGGTGTGGAGCAACAGGCTTATAGGTAAAGCCAGTTGACCGTTCCAGGTCGCCCCACGAACACGAGGGGGCCGCCCGCCGTTCATGCTCCGCCCCGAACCTCCTCATGACGCGTCCGCAGGGGCGGGGCGGGATTCAGGAGGCGGTCATGGGCCACACGCACGGACACGAGCACGGGCATCACCATCATCACCCGCACGGCCACGAGGGCACGGGTACCACGCTGCCCGCCGCCTTCGACACCGCCGTGCCCGACGAGGCCCTCACCCCCGAGCAGCGCTCGCGCCGCTCCCTGCTGCGCCGCGCGGGACTGCTCGGCGCCGGCCTCGCCGCCGCCGGCGTCCTCGCGCAGGGGGCCGCCACCCCCGCGTACGCCTCCACGGGCGGCCGGAGAAAGAACGGCTTCCTGTGGCTCGCCGGAGACCACCACATCCACACCCAGTACAGCAGCGACGGCAAGTACCGCGTCCGTGACCAGGTCCGGCAGGGCGCCGCGCACGGCCTGGACTGGATGGTCATCACCGACCACGGCAGCGAGACCCACGCCAAGATCGGTGTGGACAAGGTCAACCCGGACATCCAGGCGGCCCGGGAGGCCTACGGGGACACCCTCGTCTTCCAGGGCCTCGAATGGAACATCCCGGCCGCCGAGCACGGCACCGTCTTCGTCCACCCCGGCCGCAACGAGGTCGCGGTCCTCAAGCAGTTCGAGACCGACTACGACGGCAGCGTCAAGGGTGCCTCCGACTCGACGCCCGCCAACGAGGCGCTCGCCATCGCCGGCCTCAACTTCCTTGCCGAGCAGGTCCAGCGGCGCCGCGTCAAGGACATCCTGATGCTGGCCAACCACCCCGCCCGCAAGGGCCTCGACTCCCCGCACGAGATCCGTGCCTGGCGCGACGCGACCCCCGCGTCCCACCAGATCGCCGTCGGTTTCGAGGGCGCGCCCGGCCACCAGGCCGGCGGCATCCAGAAGACGTACGGCATGGGCCTCGCGCGCGGTCTGTACGACAGCAGCCCGAGCGCCAACTCGTTCGCCGGCTACCCGCTGGAGAGCTACCGCACCTGGGGCGGCTTCGACTGGATGACGGCCACCGTCGGCGGTCTGTGGGACAGCCTCCTCGCCGAGGGCAAGCCCTGGTGGATCACCGCCAACTCCGACTCCCACCAGGTCTACACGGACACCGCAGTACGCGGCGGACCGGACAGCGACTTCACCGCCAACGGCAGGCACACCGACCCGGTCTACGGCGGAAAGATCGACACCACCCAGGGCGACTACTGGCCCGGCCAGTACAGCCGTACGCACGTGGGCTCCGACGGATTCTCCTACGCGGCCGTGATGGACGGCATCCGCGCCGGCCGGGTCTGGGTCGACCACGGGCAGCTCATCAGCGGTCTCGACGCGCGCGTCTCCGGCGGCGGCCGCTGGGCCACCCTCGGCGGCGCCCTGCATGTGCGCAAGGGCACCCGGGTCACCCTGACCGTGGACATCGGACTGGCCGGCGGCCCCAACTGGGCCGGTTTCGTACCCAAGTTGGCTCGCGTCGACGTCGTCCAGGGCGATGTCACGGGCGCGGCCTCCGACCGGGACACGCTCACCGCCCCCACCGCGCGGGTCGCCAAGTCCTACGAGGTGAACAAGTCGGCCGGCACGGTCCGGCTCACCTACGACCTCGGCGCCGTCGACCGCCCGGTGTACGTCCGGCTGCGCGGCACCGACGGAAACCGCTCCGCCGTCGGCCTGAGGGGCGCGTCGGTCGACCCGGCGGGCCCGGCCGTGGACGTCCTCGGCGACGCGGACCCGTGGAAGGACCTGTGGTTCTACTCCAACCCGGTGTGGGTCCTCCCGTCGTGAGCGAGCCGTACGTCGTCGGAGTCGACACCGGTCATACGTGTGCCCTGCGGGAGGCCGACCATCTGGTGCGCGCGCTCGCCGCGGAACTCGGCCTGCCCGCGGACGTGCTGGGCTGCACGCACCACGTACGGGACGGGCGGCGGCCGCACACGGCGCTGTCCTTCGCCGTGCCGTCGGAGCGGGTCGCCCGTGCGGCCTGGCGGTGGCTCACGGAGAACGGCTCCGGCAGGCCCGCCACCGGCACCGGCACCGGCACCATCGCCGGCACCATCGCCGGCACCATCGCCGGTGCCGGTGCCGGTGCCGGGGAAGGCGACGGGGGCGGGGGAGCCGGTGGATCGGGTGCCGGTCCTGACGCCGGGACCGGCACCCTCCTGGGTGTCGCCTTCGGCGGCGACCGGCACGGGCCCGACGAACTCGCGGCCGGAGCCGCCCACGCGGCCGCCGAACACAGGGCGCGCACGGGCGGCCGTGCCGTCCTGTACCCGGGAGTCGACGCCCTGACCGGTGTCCTGACCGTCGCACGGCTGCTGGAGGTCTCCGCGGTGGACCAGGTCGCCGTGCTCGGCTCGCCCGGAGGGGCCGCCAGGGAGGCGAAGCTGGTCACCCGCGACCACGTCCGCCCCGAGTGGCGCGAGGGCCGGCTCGTCCTCGCGGCGATGCCGGCCGTCGGCGGCACCCTGGTGCCCTTCGAGGTCCCGGACCCGACACCCTGCTGCGCCGACCACTGACGGGTGCGGCCGGACGGCCGGGGAGAGCCGTCCGGCCGCACCCGGACCGAGGGCCTCAGCCCGGGATCACGGAGAACACGAACGAGAACTCCGCCGGGGCGGCCCGCAGTTGGTAGCGCGGAAGGGCGCCGGGACCGCACGACTGGGAACCGATGCCCTGCTGGCCGTGATCGAGGTTGACCCAGACCGTGTCACCGGGGCGCAGATCCGTCAGATGGCCGGCCGCGTCCAGTTCCTCGGTCGTCCAGCGGCGCGCGGTGAACCAGAAGGCCGGGTCGCCCTCGATCCGCAGTCCGCCGATCTCGGCCCGGCGGACGTCCGGCCGGGCGCCGTTCTCCTGCGGGCGCACGTAGGGCGTCTGCATCGCGTCGACCGTCGACTCCCAACGTCCGTTCACGGAAGCCGACCTGGTGTCCGGGTATCCCTCTCCGGGGCCACCGCCGAGCCAGGTCACCCGGTCCGCGGAGCCCGGGAGCCCGAGCCGGACGCCGAGTCGGGGCAGCGGCAGTTCCCACCGGCCCTCCGGGGCCACGGACACGGTCAGCCGCAGCCGGGTGCCGTCGGAGGTCCAGCGGTACACCGTGCGCAGGCCCACGTCCCGGGCCGCGGGCGCCACCCGGGTGCGTACGGTCAGGGAGTCGTCGTCCGCCTCCACCGCGTCCAGACGGTGCCGCATCCGGTGCAGGCCCAGCGCGCGCCAGAGCGGGCCGTGCCGGGCGTCCGGCTGCCAGTGCGCGCCGTTGTCGTTGTCGGTGGGGGCGCGCCACACGTCGAGTCGGGGTCCGGTGACCTCGATCCCGCCGAGGGACAGCAGCGCACCGGTGCGGCTGTCGAAGGTGCCCGGTCCGAGGACGGTCACCCCCTCGCCGGGGACCGGAACCGCGGACGGCGCGACGGCCGGCGACGCGGGCTCCGCCACGGGCAGTTGGGTCCAGGCGACGACATGGCCGCGCGGCCCCCACGCCGTCTCCTCGGCCAGTACGGCCCGGACCGTCCATTGTGCCCCGGCGCCGCGCGGATCCACGGGCGGTGCCGGGAGTTTGACGTCGGCCGACCGGCCCGGTGTCAGCGCGGGCACCGTGAGCGGGCCCGACTCGACGGTCTCGCCGTCGACTTGGTACGACCACTCGAAGGCCAGGCCGGAGAGGTCCGCGAAGTCGTACCCGTTGGTGACGCGCACGGTGCCGTCCCAGCCCGCGACGGCTTCCCGGCGCTCACCGGGCGGGGAGAAGGAGTCCCCGCCGTCGATGCGGACGGGCTCGATCACCTTCTTGTACTCGACGAGCCCGGGGGACGGCGTCCGGTCCGGGAAGACGAGTCCGTCGCACACGAAGTTCCCGTCGTGCAGCTCCTCGCCGAAGTCCCCTCCGTAGGCGAACCCGTGACGCCCGTCCCGGATGCCGTGGTCGATCCACTCCCAGACGAAGCCGCCCTGGAGACGCTCGTAGGAGGTGAACAGGCTCTGGTAGTCGGCGATGCCGCCGGGGCCGTTGCCCATGGCGTGCCCGTACTCGCACAGGATGAAGGGGAGCCGGCGTCGCATCGGCCCCCCGCCGTCCTGGTGCCGGCCGATCCGTTCGACCTCGGCGTGATCGGCGTACATGCGTGAATAGACGTCCGTGTCACGGCAGTCGTGGTCGCCCTCGTAGTGGATGAGCCGTGAACCGTCGCGGCCGCGGATCCACTCGGCCATCGCGGTGAGGCCGCGCCCGGTACCGGCCTCGTTGCCGAGGGACCAGAGGACGACCGACGGATGGTTCTTGTCGCGTTCGACCATGCGCGCGGCCCGGTCGAGCAGCGCGGGTGTCCAGCGGGGGTCGTCGACGGGGTTGTCGCGCCAGGCCTGTTCGGTGAAACCGTGGGTCTCCAGGTCGCACTCGTCGATGACCCACAGGCCGTAGGTGTCGCAGAGGTCGAGGAAGGCGGGGTGCGGCGGGTAGTGCGAGGTGCGCACGGCGTTGATGTTGTGCCGTTTCATCAGCAGCACGTCGGCGAGCATGGTCTCCGGGTCGAGGGCGCGGCCCTTCTCCGGATGCCATTCGTGCCGGTTGACGCCCTTGAAGAGGACCGCCGTGCCGTTGACCTTGATCAGACCGTCCTCGAGCGCGACGGTACGGAAGCCGACGCGCAGGGGGACGCGCTCGCCCTCGGTGACCAGTTCGCCGTCGTACAGCCGGGGCGTCTCGGCCGTCCAGGGCAGCACCGGGACGGTGACCGGTGTCCCGGTCGCGACATCGATGTCCAGGGCGGGCACGAGGACCCGCCCGTCGACGTCGGAGTCGACGCGCAGGGTCCCCAGACCCTGGTGACGGTCGTAGGAGGCGTGCACGAAGAAGTCGAGCACGCTGCCCGGCGGGCGGTGCAGCAGCGTGACATCGCGGAAGATGCCCGGCAGCCACCACTGGTCCTGGTCCTCCAGGTAGGAGCCCGCCGACCACTGGTGCACCCGGACCGCGAGCACGTTGCCGCCCGGCTTCAGCAGATGGCCCACGGCGAACTCGTGCGGCAGCCGCGAGCCCTTGAACACGCCGAGGTCCGTGCCGTTCAGCCAGACCCGGGCACAGGACTCGACCCCGTCGAAGCGCAGGACCGTACCGCCGTCCGCGGGCCAGTCCGCCGGCAGGTCGAAGCGGCGCAGGTGGTCGCCGGTCGGGTTCTCGGTCGGTACCCGCGGCGGGTCGACGGGGAACGGGTAGAGGTGGTTGGTGTAGATCGGCGATCCGTGACCTTGCAGCACCCAGTGGCCGGGGACCTCCACCTGGGCCCAGCCCGCGGGCTCGTACCCCTCGGCCGCGAACGAGTCGTCCTCGGCGTCGGCGGTGGGCGCGAGGCGGAAGTCCCAGCCGCCGTTCAGGGACAGGGACCGGGCGTCCGAGGCCGCGTACCAGGCGCGGGGCGGAAGGGCGCCGCTGCCGGGGGAGACGTCCTCGACGTGATCGGTGGGTGACGGGGGAGAGGCGGGTGCTCCTTCAGCGGTGCGGAAAGACATGCGTCTCCTAGTTCAGCCCTTGATGCCGGTCTGCGCGATTCCCTGGACCAGCCAGCGCTGGAGGAACAGGAACACGAACACCAGGGGCAGGATGGAAATGGCCGTGGCCATGAAGATCAGATGGAAGTTGACGGTCTGGTTCGTCATGTACGAGGACAGCGCGACCTGGACGGTCCAGGCGTCGGGGTCCTGGCCGATGACCAGCGGCCACAGGAAGGCGTTCCAGCCGCTGATGAACGTGATGGTCGCGATCGCGGCGAAGAAGTTGAGGGAGTTGGGCACGACGACGCGCCAGTACGCGCCCCAGTAGCCGAGCCCGTCCATGCGCGCCGCCTCCTCCAGCTCCTTCGGGAACCCCAAGAAGTACTGCCGGAAGAGGAAGCACGTGAAACCGCTGAAAAGCCCCGGAATGATGAGGCCGCGAAGACTGTCCACCCAGCCGAGCGACGACACGAGCACGAAGCTCGGCACGAAGGTCACGGCGGAGGGGACCATCAGGGTCACCAGCACCGCGTAGAAGACCTTGTCGGCGTGCCGGTACGGGATCCGCGCGAGGCCGTAGCCGGCGAGCGAGCAGACCAGCAGGGTGCCGAGGGTGTGCAGCACTCCGACGACGGCGGAGTTCCACAGGGAGCGGGCGAAGGGGACGGTGGGGTCGTCGAACAGCTCGCCGATGTTGCCCCACTTGAGGTCGGTGGGGAAGAACTGCCAGTTCTCGCCGGTGATGGCGGCGTCGGTCGACAGGGCGTTGCGCACGAGCAGATAGAAGGGGACAAGGAAGAGCAGGCCGGCGACCCCGGTGGCGATGTACAGGCCGGTGCTGCCGAGGGTCCCTCCCCGGCCGGTCCGCCGGCGCTTCCGCGGCGCGGCGGCGTGGGTTGCGCGGTTCGGTGTGACGGCGGTCATTCGGCCTTCTCCCCGCGTCCGAATCCCATGAACGTGCCCTGGAGCAGGGTCACCATGCAGATCAGCAGGGTGAGGATGACCGCGCCCGCGCTGCCCGCTCCGTAGTCCTGCGCCTGGCCCAGCGCCGTGTAGTACAGCTCGACGAGCGGCGGCCGGCCCCAGGTGGTCTTCGAGAGCAGGTTGAAGAACTCGTCGAAGGCCTGGTAGGCGGCCACGAGGAGCAGCAGGATCACGGCCGTCGAGGTGGCCCGCAGCTGCGGCAGGGTGATGTGGCGGAAGGTCTGCCAGCCGGGACCGGCACCGTCTATCGCGGCGGCCTCGTAGAGCTCCGGCGGGATGTTCTGCAGGGCGGCCAGGAAGAGGATCATGTAGAAGCCGGCCTGGAGCCAGAGCCGCGCGCTCACGATGACCAGCCAGTACCAGGGTGGATCGGGGTTGGCCAGCCAGGCGATGTTCTCGACGCCGAACCAGCCGAGCACGGTGTTCATCAGACCGAAGCGGACCCCGCTGAAGATGGACATCTTCCAGATCAGCGAGGCGGCGACGTAGCTGCACGCGGTCGGCAGGAAGAACACCGACCGGAAGAACGCCCGCATGAACCGCAGCCGGTTCACCATCAGGGCGAGGCCCAGGGAGAGCGCCCAGGTCAGCGGCACGATGAAGGCGGCGAAGACGGTGAACGTCACCAGCGAGCCGGTGAAGTTGCTGTTCTCCAGCATCTGCCGGTAGTTGTCGAAGCCGACGAACTTGTCCGGGGTGACCGTGAAGCGCGCCTCGAAGAAGCTCAGCCACAGGCTCCAGCCGATCGGCACGTACACGAAGACGATCAGGCCGATGAGGAAGGGGCCGGTGAAGAGCCAGAAGTTGACGGTGCTGCCGTCCCGCCGGAACCGCCGGGGCCGGGCCGCTGTGGCCTCTGCCGGGGCGGAGCGCGGGACTTCGTGCGACGTGGTGGTCGACATGTCGAGGTCCGTCCGCCGGTCTATCCGAAGAGCTTCTTCAGCTCGCGGTTGACGGTCACGTCCGCCTTGTCGAGCGCGGCCTCCGGATCGCCGTCCTTGCGGACAGCGTTGGCGAAGACGTCCTCAAGCGCGGTGATCATGGACTGGGTCCAGCCGATGTTGTCGAAGTGCCCGTACTGGCCGAAGAGTTCGACTCCCTCGGCGGGCAGGCCGGACTTGAGCTTGGTGGCGGAGGCGGCGAGCGAGGAGCGCGGCGGGATGTGGAAGCCGTACGACAGCGACCAGTCCTCCTGGTACTTCTTCTGGTCGATCCAGAGCCACTTCACGTACTCCTTGGCCAGGTCGACGTTCCTGCCCTTGGCGTTGACGAACATCGACCAGCCGCCGTTGTAGACGGACGGCTTGCCCGCGTCCGTGACCTTGGGGAAGGGGAAGACTCCGATGTCGTCGCCGAGCACCTTCTGTATCTGCGGCATCGCCCACATCCCGCAGAACTGGATCGCGCACAGGCCCTGGTTGATCGCCGACGGGTCCCAGTAGTCGGCGGGGGCGTCGAGGAGCAGGTGGCCGCTGGTGAAGAGCTTCCGCATCGTCGTCAGTCCCTCCTTGACCCCCTCGGTGTGGTAAGCGATCTGGTTCTTGTCGTCGAGGGTGTCGGCGCCCGCGGACCAGATCATCGGGTTGATGACCGCGTGCAGGTCGTTGCCGATGAACAGGCCCTTGACCTTGCCGGTCGTCAACTTGGCGGCGGCCTCGACGAGTTCGTCGAGGGTGGTCGGCACCTTGACGCCGGCTTTCTCCAGCAGGGAGGGCCGGTAGAAGAAGAACTGGGGGTCGTCGATCATGCGGACGCCGTAGATCTTCCCGTCGACCGTGTGCGAGGCGATGTCGGCCGGGTTGAAGTCGTCCTTGACCGGATCGATGATGCCGCTGAGGTCTGCCACCTGGCCGCTCTTGACGAGCTGGATCTGCGGGTGGAACTCGAAGAGATCGGGCGCGTTCTTGGTGAGCAGCGAGGCGAACAGTTTGCTCTCGAAGTCGCTGCCGGTGATCCACTGCGTGGTCACCTGTGCCTTGTCGTAGGCCTTCGCGTACTTCTTGATGGCCTGCTCGGTGCCCGCCTCCCCGTAGGCGTGGAAGTACTGGACCAGTTCCTTGCCCGAACTCCCGCCCCCGGAGCGCCCGTTGTTGCTGCCGCACGCGGCCAGTGGCCCGAGGGCGGCGAGGCCGGCGGCGGCCCGCAGTACGGATCGACGGTCCCAGTTGCTGCTCAATGCCGACATGGTGACGTCCTTGTCTTGTGGGCGGTTTGAGTGCGCTGTGCATGCGGGCCGCGGGCGACCGCGGCTCGAACGGGCCGTGCGGTGCGGGACGTTAACCTTCCGCTAAGGCTTCGGCAAGGGGTTGGACGAAGTCGGCGTGAAGCGTTGCCGGGGGTTCGGGATACCGGACGCCACCGGTCCTGTGCCACCGGGGCGGCGGACCGTGACCGATCAACTCGCCGCGATATCGAGGTACTTGGATCAGGCCGTACCGTTGGGGCCGGTTCCGGCGCTCACGCCGGAGGCGCTGTACGGCTCCTGGCGGGGGCGGTCCGCCTGGCCGGGCGCTGACCGACCGACTGGAGCGCGCCTTCGAGGGCGAACGTGGCGGCGCCCAGGCAGACCGGGTCCGTCGGGATGGGCGAGAGGACGATCTCCGTGGCCGCGAGCGGACGCCGCAGCGCGTGCCGGGCGACGGCCTCGCGCACTTCGCGCAGCAGCGGTTCCCCGAGCGTGGCCGCGACCCAACTGCTCAGCACGACCACTTCGGGGTTGAGCAGATTGACCAGGTCGGAGATCCCCGCGCCGAGATAACGGGCGGTGTCGCGCACGACCTTGAGGGCGACAGGGTCCTGTGCGGCGACACCCGACGCCAGGGCGTCGATCGTGGCGGTCTGGTCCTCCGGGTGCAACAGGGTGCTCCTGGGGCTCAGCTCCCGCAGGTTCTGCATGATCCCGGGAGCCCCGACATACGTCTCCACGCAGCCGTGGTTGCCGCAGTGGCACAGCCGGCCGTCCAGCACGAGGGTGGTGTGACCCCACTCGCCGGCGCTGTTGCTGACCCCCCGGTGCAGCCCGCCGCCGAGGGCGAGACCGGCGCCCACGCCCGTGCCCAGATTGACCACGACGGCGTCACCGCGTCCACGGGCCGCGCCGAACCACAACTCGGCGACGGCACAGGCGCGCAGCGGGTTGTCGAGGTACAGCGGGTAGGCGATGTGCTCCGCGAGCAGTTCGAGCAGCGGCACGTCGTGCCAGTCCCAGTTGGGCGCGTACTCCGCGATCCCGGTGTCGCGGTCGACCTGCCCCGGGACGCTGACGCCCACGCCAAGGACCCGGGCGCCCTCCACCCCGGCCTGCGCGACCACCGAGCCGACGGCGGCCGCGACATGCCCGACGACCTGCTCCGGGCGGCTCTCGCCGGGGCGCATGTCCTCGTCGGCGCGGGCCAGTACGTTCAGGGCCAGGTCGAACAGCTCGACACGGACGTACGTCTCCGCGATGTCGACACCGATGAGGGCGCCCCCGGCCGCGTTGACCGCCACCAGTCCCCGCGGACGGCCGCCCGCCGAGTCCTCGAACCCGACCTCGGTCAGCATCCTGAGGTCGAGCAGCTCACCGACGAGCGTGGCGACCGTGGCCAGGCTGAGCCCGGTCGCCGCCGCCAACTCCTGCCGCGAGGTCGGGGATTCGGCGATGATCTGGCGCAGCACCTCGTACCGGTTCGCGGTGCGGATGTCGCGTGATGTGCCGCGCTTCATGGGGCTCCCCCTCGCTCCCGCGAACCGGTTGCCCGGCTCCTCGGCCCCGGCGCCGCGCCAGGTTATGGCCCGCCGGGGACTTTCGACAAGGGGTTAGGAAATGGGGTGGAGGAAGGGGCGAGGGAGGTCAGAGGACCGGGTGGAGGAAGTCCCGCACGAAGGCGTTGGTGAACGTGCCCGCCGGGTCGAGCTCGTCGGCCAGCGCCCTGAACTCGGCCAGCCGCGGCGACCGTTCGCGCAGCACCGCCGACGGCACGGTGAAGACCTTGCCCCAGTGCGGCCGCGGCCCGAACGGCTCCAGCGCCCGCTCGACCAGGCGTACCACCGGCAGGACGGCCTCGGTGTCCTCGACCCAGGTGAAGTGCACCGCCACGGTGTCGCGGCCGTAGGCCGGACTCAGCCACTGGTCGTCGGCGGCCACGGTCCGCACCTCGCAGATCTGGAGCAGCGGCGCGATCGTCCCGCGGATCGCGTCCAGCGCGTGCAGCGCCGCCGTCGCGTCCGAGCGGGCCAGCAGATACTCCGACTGGAGTTCGGCCCCGCTGCTCGGGGTGAACTCGGCCCGGAAGTGCGGCAGTCGCTCGTTCCAGGGCCCCGGGACCCCCAGCTGCTCGGTGCAGTTGCGGGCGGGCATGCCCGGCACCGGATGCATGGCCTCGGTCGCGGGAGCCGCCCACGGGAAGTCCGGCGACGGCTGGTCCGTGCGCCGTTTGAGCCACACCTGCCGGAAACCGGGGCGGCCCCAGTCGGTGAACAGGCTCACGCTGTAGGCGGAGGCCGCGACCGTCTCGAAGTCCAGCCCCTCCAGCGGCAGTTCGGTGAACACGTGCTGGCTCACCTCGAAGTCCGGCTCCAGGTCGAGGGTGAGCGCGGTGACCACACCGAGCGCGCCCAGCGAGGTGACGGCGCCGCCGAACCGCTCCTCGCCACGGCCGATCACCAGGGAGGAGCCGTCCGCCGTGATCAGCTCGACCTCGCGCACGGCGGCGGCGAGCGACCCGTTCGTGACCCCGGACCCATGGGTGCCGGTGGCGACGGATCCCGCCACCGAGATGTGCGGAAGCGAGGCCATGTTGTGCAGCGCGAGTCCGTGCTCGTGCACCCGGCGGGCGAGTTCGGCGTACCGGACACCGCCGGAGACCCGTACCGTACGGGCCGTCGTGTCGACGTCCACCGTGGGCGGCAGCGCGGTCAGCGACAGGAGGACACCGTCGGCGCCCGGCTCGGCGATCTCGTTGAACGAGTGCCCGCTGCCCAGTACCCGGACGCGGGAGCTGTCCGCGACCAGCGCGCGCAGCGCGTCGAGCGAGGCGGGACGGTGCAGCTCCTCGGCCGCGTACGTGATGTTGCCGGCCCAGTTGGTCAGGGTCATCCCTGTCGTCCCTCCCCGGGAAGTCGCTGAACGTGGCCCGTGCGATGGCCACCCGGGGAACGTACCTTGCCGGTCCGCCCAGGTGGCAGACCGGTCCGTTGACCCGCTGACGTGGCGCGGTCTACCGTAGAAAGCGGTTGCCGTCCTCGGCGTCACCGAACCGGAAGGCCACTTCCTTGCCCGAGCGTCCCGTGGTGATGCCGTCCGAGCGTCCAGAGGAAAGGCCCTCCGAGGGGCTGGCGGAGCTGTCCTCGGGACGGCCTGTGGCGATGTTCGCCATGACCCCGGGGAACGTGACACGGATCTTCCCTCCGGACACGCTCGCACGGCTGCGCGAGCTGCTGGACATCGACCTCTCCTCGGTGGCGGGCGACTTCACCGGGCCACGGGCACGGGCCCGTCTCGCCGAGACCGAGATCCTGATCACCGGCTGGGGGTGTCCCGTGCTCGACGCGGACACGCTCGACGCGGCGCCGAAGCTCAGAGCCGTACTGCACGCCGCCGGCTCCGTGAAGAGCTTCGCGACACCGGAGGTGTGGGAGCGCGGCATCGTCGTCTCCTCGGCCGCCGCCGCGAACGCGCTGCCCGTCGCCGAGTACACGCTCGCCATGATCCTGCTCGCGGGCAAGGACGTCTTCGCCCACCGGGAACGCCTGCGCGCCGAACGCGCCTTCCCCTACGGCGAGATCCTCCCCGGCATCGGCAACTTCGGCCGCCGCGTCGGCATCGTGGGCGCCTCCCGCATCGGCAGACGCCTCATCGAACTGCTCCGCCCCTTCGACCTGTCGGTGAGCCTCGCCGACCCTTACGTCGACGAGGCCGGGGCGGCCGCGCTCGGTGTCCCCCTGCTGCCGCTCGACGATCTGCTCGCCGGCAGCGACATCGTCACGGTCCACGCCCCGCAGACCCCGGAGACCTGGCATCTGATCGGCCGCCGCGAACTCGCGCTGATGCCCGCCGGGTCGGTTCTCATCAACACCGCGCGCGGCTCCCTGGTCGACCACGACGCCCTGATCGAGGCACTGCGCGCCGAGCACGTCAGCGCGATCCTCGACGTCACGGATCCCGAGCCGCTGCCCGCCGACTCCCCGCTGCACGACCTCCCGAACGCGTTCATCACGCCCCACCTGGCCGGTTCGCAGGGCAACGAGGTCGCTCGCCTCGGCTTGACCGTGCTGGAGGAGGCCGAACGCCTGCTGTCCGGGAAGGCGCCGGAATTCCGGGTCGACCGGGAGGATCTGGACCGGACCGCCTGACGGCAGCCTTCCTCGGCCTGTCCGGGACCGCTCCGCCCTGAGCGGGCCCGTCCCGGACGGCTCGCCCGGGGCGGCCCCTCTCGCATGGCCCGCCTCTGCGGGCCCGCCCGCCTCACCCGGCGGGGTGTGCGCCGTCGGGGCCCCTGCTGTCAGGAGTGGCCGGGGCCTCGGCAGGCGGGCCGGACGGTCAGCGGGTTCAGCGGGTGGGGCCGGCCAGGAAGGCCTCCGTCGCCGCCACGAACCGCTCCGGATCGTCGAGCCACGGGAAGTGCCCGGAGCCGGCCTGGACGACCAGCTCGGCGCGCGGGAACAGGGCGGCGACCTCGGCCATCGCGGGCGCCGGGGAATTCAGGTCGACCTCCCCGGCGAGCACCAGCACCGGGGACGGCAGGAGGGCGAGTGCCGCCCGGGTGGCGTCCGGGGTGAAGGCGCCGTCGGCATGGCGGGCCGCGGCCTCGTGGTTCTTGTGCTCGTCCTCCGCGTCCCGGTGCGCCCGCGCGGCCGCGTCCCAACGGCCGTACCAGAAGGGCGCGATGGCACGGAACGCGTCGGCGTCCCCGTGCCCGGCGACGATCCTCTCCAGCGCCGCGAACGCCTCGGGGAACCACGGCTCGTCCCGGCGCAGCAGCGCCGTCGCCCGTCTGTCCTCGGGAGTGATCTCGACCCCGACGGCGTAGACGCTCGGAGTGATCAGCGCGAGGCGCGCGACGCGCTCCGGGTGGCGCTGCGCGTAGAGCACCGCCAGATTCGTCCCGGCGGAGTGCGCGAGCAGGTCCATGCGGTCGAGGCCGAGATGCTCGCGCAGGGCCTCGACGTCGTCGACCAGCCGGTCGCAGCGGTACGACGAGGGATCCGCCGGGATCGCCGACCCGCCGGTCCCGCGCGGATCCATCATGGTCAGCCGCCGGTGCGCGGACAGCCCGCCCAGGTTCCCGAGATACGCGCAGTCCTGCATCGGGCCGCCGGGCAGACACACCACCGGTGGGCCGTCCCCGAAGGTGTCGAACCTCAGCTCGGTCCCGTCGTACGTGGTGAAGGCAGGCATGGCGACGACTCTCGCAGCGGCGCCCGGACGGAGCAAACGAGATCCCGCGCCGCGGCGGCCTCGGGCGGCGCGGGGGACCCGGCACGGCCGATGTCCGGGCGGGGGCATACCGTGAGGAGTCGAACACGACAGACGAAGCAGATCGGGAGCGAGGAGATCGGGATGGGCAGCCGCACCGCGCTGGTCGAGGATCTGATGGAGCGGTTCCCGCACGTACCGCGGGAAGCCGTCATCAAGGAGGACCTGCTCCGCGGGGGCGTGGCCTTCGACGCGTCCGCCCTCAGTGACAACGAGAGCGGCGAGGTCAAGCCGAAGTCGTACTTCATCTTCTCCTTCGACCACGGCACCCTGCCCGAGCTGGGCGAGGCCGCGCTCAGGCGCCCGCCCGAGGAGATCATCCTCACCGGAGGCCCGTACGACCTGCGGCGCACCGTCGTGTCCGTGCGCGTCAATCCCGCCTCGCCGTACCGCGTCGCCGCCGACGACGAGGGCGTCCTCGGGCTGTACCTGGACGGGAAGCGGATCTCCGACGTCGGGGTGCCGCCGATGCCCGAGTACTACCGGCACACCCTCTCCAACGGAAAGTCCGTGATGGAGGTGGCCCCGACGATCCAGTGGGGCTACCTGATCTACCTCACCGTCTTCCGGGTCTGCCAGTACTTCGGTGCCAAGGAGGAGTGCCAGTACTGCGACATCAACCACAACTGGCGCCAGCACAAGGCGGCGGGCCGTCCCTACACCGGGGTGAAGGACGTCGAGGAGGTCCTCGAGGCCCTGGAGATCATCGACCGGTACGACACCGCGAAGGCGTCGACGGCCTACACCCTCACCGGCGGCGCGATCACCAAGACGGTGGCCGGACGGGACGAGGCCGACTTCTACGGGCACTACGCCAAGGCCATCGAGGAGCGCTTCCCCGGGCGGTGGATCGGCAAGGTGGTGGCCCAGGCCCTGCCGCGCGACGACGTCCAGCGGTTCAAGGACTACGGCGTGCAGATCTACCACCCCAACTACGAGGTGTGGGACCGCCGCCTGTTCGAGCTGTACTGCCCCGGCAAGGAGCGCTACGTCGGCCGGGACGAGTGGCACAGGCGCATCCTCGACTCCGCCGAGATCTTCGGCGCGCGCAACGTGATCCCGAACTTCGTCGCGGGCGTGGAGATGGCCGAGCCGTTCGGCTTCACGACCGTCGACGAGGCCATCGCCTCCACGACCGAGGGCCTGCGCTTCTTCATGTCGCACGGCATCACGCCCCGCTTCACCACCTGGTGCCCGGAGCCGACCACACCGCTGGGCAAGGCCAACCCGCAGGGCGCGCCGCTGGAGTACCACATCCGTCTGCTGGAGGCCTACCGCGCCACGATGGACGACTTCGGGCTGCAGTCGCCGCCCGGATACG
Source organism: Streptomyces sp. NBC_00659 (assembly GCF_036226925.1). NCBI lineage: Bacteria > Bacillati > Actinomycetota > Actinomycetes > Kitasatosporales > Streptomycetaceae > Streptomyces > Streptomyces sp. NBC_00659. Next base: position 7,265,916 of record NZ_CP109031.1, read on the forward strand.
GCGAGCCCGGTCCCGGCCACGCGGTCTTCTCCGTCAGCTCCTTCATGGACAGCCTGCCCGCACAGGAGCCCGCCGCCCAGGCGTGACCCGCGCCCCGGGCGCAGCCAGGGCGTGACCCGCGCCCCCGAGCGCAGCCCGCACGGCTCGTACCCACTCGACCCGGACGTCGTCCCGACGTCCGGGTCGCCGCGCGCCAGGTGCGGGGGAGCGGCGGTCAGGGGACCCGCGCGGCGGTGGAGTCGGGGCGGTGGAGTGAGGCGTGGAACAGGGCGGTGGAGTGGCGGGTCCTGTGAAAGTTGAAGCGTTCGGTCCCGCCAGGTCCCCGTTCCGTACGACACTCGGGGCGACCGGAACCCCAGGGTCCCTCTGTGATCGCGCGACCGCACGATGTGACTACGTCGCTTGTCAGTTGTGTCGAACCCGTGAAAGGCTCTGGCCCGTTGTCGAGACGGCCGCCAACTCCACCTGAAAACAGGCGAGTTGGGTGTTGTGTGCCGTTGCACTTGGAAGCAGTGGACGCAGGAGCCCCCCATGCCAGACCTGCCTACCCCCCAGGACGCCGCCGAGGCCGCGCTGTTCTCGGAGTGCTGGGACGCGGTCCTGTCGTACGCCGATCTGTGCACGTCCGGCTCCGCCGCGGCCGGCCAGTTGGCAACCGAGGCGTTCACCCATGGCATCCATGAGGCGCGCTCGGTCACGGCCCGCACGAAGACCACCGGTCGCAGAAACCCCGGGCTGCCCCGGATTCCCCTGCTGCTGAACTCGGTTCGGACCACCGCCGCCGCCTGGGAGGCACACGGCCAGGGACACCGGCTGGACCCGGACCTCAGGCTGTGGCTCAACTCCGAGAAGGCCGCCCGCTACACCGGGCCTCCGCTGCACCGCCCGATCGCCCTGCGCGGCCTGAAGGACCTTCAGGAACCCGACGCGGCCCTGTTGTGGCTGGTGGAGGTGGAGGCGCTCCCGCTGCCCGCGGTGGCCCGGCGGCTCGGTCTCGACCCGGTGGCGGCCGCCGAGGAACTCGGCCAGGTGCGGGCGCTGTTCAGGGACCGGTGCCATCGCAACCACCTCGACACACCGATGGACGCCAACTGCCGCAGCTACGCCCGGCTTCTCGACGCGGTCACCCGTTCGCCGGGCGCCGAGACGCCCGAGGACCTCTCGCAGCACCTCTCCCGGTGCGTGGAGTGCGCCGAGGCCGCGGCCTGTCTGCGGCTGCACGGCGGTGGACTCCCCGCAGCGCTCGCGGGCGGGGTGATCGGCTGGGGCGGCCTCGCCTATCTGGAACGCAGGCGCCGCGCCGCCGAAGCGGGGCTGGCCGGCGGTCGTACGGACGCGGCCGCGGACACCGGTATCGCCGAGATCAGGGAGGCCGCGCCCCGGATCGGCCGCACCGGACTGCTGGTCGCCGCCGTCATCGTCTCCGGCCTCGCCCTCACCGTCTCCCTGATGCCCTTCGGCGCCGGGGACGGTGGCGCCGCTTCCGCGCGCGGAGGCTCGGCCGAAGGCCGGCCGGTGGCCGACTCGGGCGTGTCGTCCCCGTCGGCGACCACCCGAGGCGAGGGCACACTCGTCTCGCCGGAACCCGTGGAATCCAGCGCCGACGCGAGCTCGAAGCCCGACCCCGAACCCCAGGGCACGTCCTCGTCCCCGGCCCACGCCACCAAGGGAACCTCGGGCTCCAAGGGCTCCACGACGCCCCCGGACTCCACGAAGGGCCCCGCCGCGTCCTGCCAGGTGAAGTACGACGTCGTCGACCAGTGGACGGACGGTTTCCAGGCCAGTGTCACCGTCACGTCCGTCGAAGCCCTCGACTCCTGGGAGATCGGCTGGACCTTCGACGACGGGCAGCGGGTCACACAGATGTGGGACGGCACGGTCGCCCAGGACGGCTCCCGGGTGACCGCGACCGCCGCCGACTACAACAAGTCGGTCGCCGCGGGCGGATCCTTCGCCGTCGGCTTCCTCGGCACCTGGCACGACGGGAACACGACCCCGGAAGCGTTCACGCTCAACGGGGGACGCTGCACGACGGCTCACTGAGCTGCCGGTCAACGGGAGACACCGCACGGCAGCTCGCCGAGCTGCCGGCCCGGACCCGTCCTCCGGCCGGACCCTCGGATCCGCCGGCACATCCCTTTGGCCGAGGGCCCGACCGGCCGAGGTCTTAATTCGATTGACGGGCCCGAGGGGCCCCCGGATACAGTTCACACGTCGGCGTAGAGGCGTTGACTTCGAGAGAGTTCCAGGAGGTGTGACCGATGGCTGTCGTTGCGATGGGCGCTGCCCGCATCCAGAAGTTCATCAAGTCCACCTCCGTGGCCGCCGGCTGACCTTCCTTCTTCTTCGCGCCGCAGTGCGCGTCGCCGGGGCCGCCCTTGTGAAGGGTCTCCCTTGACTTCCAGCTCCGCTTTCCCGACCCCGTCCGCCTCTCTGGGCCTCTCCCCGCTCGTTCCGTACGGCTGGGACGACGTCTGGGCGGACGAGTTCGCTCCCTACGACTCCGAAGGGCTCGTCGCCGGACGGGTGATCCGGGTGGACCGCGGCCAGTGCGACGTGGCCACCGCCGACGGCGTCATCCGCGCCGACACCGCGTTCGTGACACCGCACGATCCGATGCGCGTCGTGTGCACCGGCGACTGGGTGGCCGTCGAGCCGGCCGGCAACCCGCGCTACGTACGGGCGTATCTGCCCCGCCGTACGGCCTTCGTGCGCTCCACCTCCTCCAAGCGGTCCGAGGGGCAGATCCTCGCGGCCAACGTCGACCACGCCGTCGTGGCCGTCTCGCTCGCCGTCGAACTCGACCTGGGACGCGTCGAACGCTTCCTCGCGCTGGCCTGGGAGTCCGGCGCACAGCCCGTGGTCGTCCTCACCAAGGCGGACCTGGTTCCGGAGGCGGCGACCCTCGCGCACCTCGTCCAGGACGTGGAGACCGCCGCGCCCGGGGTTCCCGTGCTCGCCGTCAGCTCCTCGACGGGGGCCGGGCTCGACATCCTGGAAGCCGTGCTGGCCGGCGGTACGGCAGTGCTGCTCGGGCAGTCCGGCGCGGGCAAGTCGACCCTGGCCAACGCGTTGCTGGGCGAGGACGTCATGGACGTGCAGGCCACCCGCGACATGGACGGAAAGGGACGGCACACCACGACGACCCGCAACCTCCTCGTGCTGCCGGGCGGCGGTGTCCTCATCGACACACCGGGGCTGCGCGGCGTCGGGCTCTGGGACGCCGGGACCGGGGTCGGGCAGGTGTTCGCCGAGATCGAGGAGTTCGCCGCCGACTGCCGGTTCCAGGACTGCGCCCATGTCGCCGAGCCCGGGTGCGCGGTGCTGGCGGCCGTCGACTCCGGCGAGCTGCCGGAGCGACGGCTGGAGAGCTACCGCAAGCTGCTCCGCGAGAACCAGCGGATCGTCGCCAAGACGGACGCACGGGTGCGTGCCGAGATCCGCCGTGACTGGAAGCGCAAGGGGGCCGAGGGCCGCGCCGCGATGGAGGCCAAGCGCGGAAACCGGTAGCGAGGTCGGGGTTGCCGCCGGGCCCGGTTCGCCGCCGGGCCCGGGGCCTCGCCCGGCTGGGGGTGCCGTGTCCGATTTCCGCCAGCCCTGTCGTTCGGGCCGGGCCACACTGGAAGGGTGAACGACGAGGACACCAGGTACGAGGACACCAGGTACGAGGCCGTGCGGAGCCGGGACGCCCGGTTCGACGGGGAGTTCTTCTTCGCCGTGCGGACCACGGGGATCTACTGCCGGCCGAGCTGCCCCGCGGTGACGCCGAAGCGGCTCAACGTGCGGTTCTACCCGACGGCCGCAGCCGCGCAGGGCTCGGGTTTCCGGGCCTGCCGCCGTTGCCGCCCGGACGCGGTGCCGGGCTCCGCGGCCTGGAACGTACGGGCCGATGTCGTCGGTCGCGCCATGCGCCTGATCGGCGACGGTGTGGTGGACCGCGAGGGCGTGGCCGGTCTCGCCGCACGGCTCGGCTACAGCACCCGCCAGGTCCAGCGGCAGCTCACGGCCGAGGTCGGCGCCGGTCCGGTCGCGCTGGCCAGGGCCCAGCGGGCGCACACCGCGCGGATCCTCCTCCAGACCACCGAACTCCCCGTCACACACATCGCTTTCGCCGCGGGGTTCGCCAGCGTCCGTCAGTTCAACGACACGATCCGCACGGTCTACGCGTCGACGCCGAGCCAGTTGCGCGTGGCGGCGCCGCGCACGGGTCCCACCGCCCGGAGCGCGGCCACCCCCGCCGGGGGTGTCCCGCTCCGGCTCGCCCACCGGGGTCCCTACCGGTCCACCGCCGTCTTCGACCTGCTGGCCGCCGAGGCCGTACCGGGTGTCGAGGCTGTCGACGGCGGCCGGGGCCGTCGTACGTACCGCCGGACGCTGCGGCTGCCGTACGGCACGGGAATCGTGGCCGTCGAGGAGCGGCCGGGCGCCGCCGCGGGCCGCCCCCGTACCGGCGGGGCGGGCCGGACCGCGGGAACACACGGCCCCGGCGCCGCCGCCCACCCCGGCGGCTGGCTCGACGCCCGGCTGCACCTCACCGATCTCCGGGACCTCACCACCGCAGTGCAGCGGCTGCGGCGCCTGTTCGACCTCGACGCCGATCCCTACGCCGTCGACGAGAGGCTGGGAGCGGACGCGCGGCTGGGCCCGCTGGTCGCGGCGCGGCCGGGCCTGCGCTCGCCGGGCGCCGCCGATCCGGACGAACTGGCGGTACGGGCGCTGGTCGGGGCGGCGGAGGCCGAGCGGCTGGTGCTGCGGTACGGCAAGACGCTGGACGCCGAGTGCGAGACGCTCACCCATCTCTTCCCCGAGGCCGCCGTCCTCGCGGAGGCGGAGCCCGGCGGCCCGCTCGGCGCGCTGACCACGGCCCTCGCCGACGGCACCCTGCGGCTCGACCCGGGCGCGGACCGGGAAGAGGCACGGGCGGCGCTGCTCGCACTGCCCGGAATGGGCGAGGGCACCGCCGCCGTCATCCGCACCCGGGCCCTCGGCGACCCGGACGTGGCACCCCCCGACGTGGACGCCCCGGACACCTGGCGGCCCTGGCGCTCGTACGCCGTCGGACATCTGAGGGCGGCGGGCGAGTACCCGGCCGGCGGCGAGCCGAACCGGTGACGGTCCGCCGACCCGGCACGTCCGTGTGGACGTTCAGTCGTCGAGGCCCCAGCTGTGGATCCGCCGCGGATGGATCCGGATCAGTTCCTCGCTGAAGTGGGGCCCCAAGTCGTGCGCACCGGTGAGGAGTTCCGCCTCTCCGCGGATGTCGATGCCTCGTACCTTCCATGGTTTGAGGCTGACGATGTCGTCGACGACGAGGGCGACTCTCGGGTTCTTCCGGAGGTTGCGCCATTTCTTCGTGGTGCCCATCGCGTAGCCGCCGATCAGGATCGTCCCGTCCTCCTGGGGGAAGTAGCCGACGGGGTTGGCCTGGGGCTGCCCGAGAGGGTCGACGGTGGCCAGCCGTCCCAGCCGCTGCGACCTCAGATACGCGCGCTCGGCCTCACTGAATTCGGTCATGACAGCAGCCAAACACGCCCTGGCCTGCCCGCGCATCGGGTTCAGGTCCTAGGGCTCAAGGAGGAGGGCGGTGGGGAGATCCGGTGGGGAGATCCGGTCCCGGCCGGGACCGTTCGGGTGCGTCCGACAGTGTGATGATGTGATGCGGGGGTGCGTGGGTGGGGAATCGATCGGCGCATGTCCCGCGCGATCATGTTCCGGCGTCTCCTCGTCCCCCTGGCGGCCGCCCTGGTCCTCACCTCGACGGGGGTGATCGCCGAAGCGCGGTCCGCGCCCGGCCGGAGCGCTCCGAAACCGGCCCGGACCTGGACGGGGACCTGGGAGGCGGCGGCCTCCGGTACGGTGCCCGCGCTGCCCGGTGCCTCGATCCGCAATGTCGTCCACACCAGCGTCGGCGGTCGGGCCGCGCGCGTCCGGCTGTCCAACCGGCTCGGCACCAAGCCGCTCCAACTCGGTTCTGTGTCCCTGGCGTTGCAGCGACCGGGCGAGCCGGGGAGCCCCCGGGCCGTCGTGGGCTCCGTGCGCGCGGTCACCTTCGGCGGAGCCAGGTCGGTCACCGTCCCCGCCGGCCGGGACCTGGTCAGTGATCCCGTCGCCCTGGCCGTCCCCGCCGACGCCAACCTGCTGGTCTCGGTGCACACCCCGGCCGATTCCGGCCCGGCGACCCACCACCGCTCCGCGCTCCAGGCCAACTTCGTCGCACCCGGGGCCGATCGGACCGCCCAGGAGAGCGGCGCGGCCTACACCAGCACCGTCTCCAGCTGGTACTACGTGACCGGCGTCGATGTGTTCGGTGCCCCGGCCGCCGGCAGCGTCGTCGCGCTCGGCGACTCGATCACCGACGGCACCGGCTCCTCGTCCGACGCCAACCACCGCTGGCCCGACCGGCTCGCCGCCCGGCTGCGCGGACTTCCCGCGCACCGCGGAACCGGCGTCCTCAACGCGGGGATCTCCGGGAACCGCGTCCTGCTCGACGGCCGGGGCCCGAGCGCCCTGACCCGCCTGGACACCGACGTCTTCTCCCGCGCGGGCGTCCGCACGTTGATCGTGCTGGAGGGCATCAACGACATCAAGGGAACCCCGGAGCAGACGGACCCACGCGTTCTGGAAGACGCCTACCGGCTCATCGTGCGCCGCGCCCACGCCCGTGGCATCAGGGTCATCGGCGGCACGATCACCCCGTACGCCGGTCATGGCGCGTACACTCCGGCCCGGGAAGCCGTGCGGCAGGCGGTCAACGCCGCCATCCGTACCCACCGGATCTTCGACGGCGTCACGGACTTCGACGCCGCCGTGCGCGACCCGGCCCGCCCGAGCCGGATCCTCCCCGCCTACGACCCCGGGGACCACCTGCACTTCAACGACGCCGGCATGCGCGCGCTGGCCGACGCGATCGACCTGCGGACCCTGATGCCGAAGCCGTCCGGGCTCCGGACCCGGGCGAGGGCCAGGAGAAACCGCGCAGCTCACGGGTAGCCGTGCGTACCGTCCGTCCCAGGACGGCATCCCAGGGCTCCCTGTTTCCACAGGTCAACAGGGGTGGGACGGTCCCACCGTCCCAAGTGTGTGGCGGCTGTTGTCGGGGGTCCCCGGCGTCCTGGAAGCTGTGGGTGTCGCACCGGCCGAGGCGGCACGACCGCCCCGCAGACGCCAACGACACCCTCCACCTTCCGCCTGTGCACCAGGACATCTCTGTGCCCGGGCGGGGTTCGGCACCCCACAGCACTCGCCGTCTCGCGACGCGGAGAACACCCGCGTTCGGACCGGAGAAGGAAGCCACACCATGAACAGGAACACCCCCGCACGTCGTCGTCCGGGCCGCCGCGTGGCCGTCGCCGCCGGCCTCGTCCTGGCCCTCGGACTCGGTGCGGCGGCGCAGGCGTCCGCAGCCGAACCGCGCATGGCCACCGGCAAGGCCGGCGCTTCGGCCCCGTCCACCGCCCTCTCCGACTCGGGCGCGTCGCTGTCCGGCCGCCAGATGATCCGGGTACTGAAGTCCCTTCTGCCCAAGAGCGGGAAGATCTCCGACGAGCAGAGCCAGGAAGGCTACGCCGCACTGGTCTGGGACGACGGCCACGGACAGAGCATGATCGGGGTGAACGCCCAGCACGACATGGGCGACGTCCTCGCCGGGCGAATGGGCTGCGAGGGCGAGTACATCGAGTGCCAGGCACTGACCCTGGCCGACGGCACCCTGGTGAAGCGGGCCGAGCGGGCGTCCGAAAAGGGCGGCTCGGCCGTGGTGTGGCTGGTCGACACCCTCCACCCCGACGGCCGCCGGGTCGTCGTCCAGGAGGTGAACTCCACCATCGAGGGCGGACCGGTGACGCGTCCGCAGCCCCCGCTCACACTCGACCGGCTGCAGACCATCGCGCTCGACTCCCGATGGGCGGGCTGAACCGAGAGCGGTGAATCCGGGGCACCGTCCAGGGAGCGCCCCGCCCCCTGGAGCAGCCGTCCGTACATCGCTGAACAAGCCCTTCAGGTCTCCTGACCGCCTGAACGACGACTCCGTACGTTCCGGCACCGAAGACCAACGCCCTTTATCCGTAACCGAGTTCCTGCTTAGTCACCTGGGAGTGAATGTGAGAAAGAGTCTTGCTGCCGCGGCAGTTCTCGCCGCGTCCGCGCTGAACCTGGCGCTCCTGTCCGCGCCTGCTTCGGCCGGCACCTGCGACACTTCGGGATGCGGTGGTGAGGTGAGCAACAACACCGCCTACTCCGTGTCGATCTCGAACTGTTGGGCCGACAGCTACGGCACGTACGAGAACGGGGACAATCTCCCCTGCCACGGCAACCCGGTCCGGGTGGCCAACGTGCCCAACGCCCGGATCTGGCTGGATCCACACGGATGGTCGGGTTCGAGCAAGTACTCGAAGTTCTATGACACCGACGCTGTGAAGTTCCCCGCGAACTGTGTCACCAAGTGGCACTGGTGGGGTGGCGGCACCCAGACGACGAACCGCAACGGCGCGGCCAGCATGTGGATGAAGATCAACAGCGCTCAGCACATCTACATCGACTCCCTGTCCTGCTGACGGTCTGATACGGATCGCATCGCCGTACCAGCGATGTCGCCGTGGGTTCACATCCCACACCCACCGCACGCGAACGACCCCTGACCGGGTAGATCGGTCAGGGGTCGTTCGCGTGACCGTTGTCCTGTCCGCCGGTGACCGTGACTCCCCGCCGTCTCCCGACCGAACGGGCACGGGAGCGGCGCGTCGTCCGGCGGTCACCGGACGGCGAGCAGCCCCGTGAGCAGCACCGCGGCTGCCGCCGAGAGGACTCGCGGCTTCCTCCAGCCGGGTCCTGAGGCCTGGCGGTTCAGCTCCCACACGAACACCAGACCGCCGCCCAGGCCCAGCACGTCCCGCAGCAGGAAAACGAGGGTGTTCACCGGGCGCCTCCAGGAGCCTTCGAACGGCGGACGCTCATTTCGGTCCGCCGAGATCGCATGGCCGGGGATCGTATACGCCCAGGTGAGGGCACTCGTCACCGGCACCCGCAGGCCCGCGGTCAATGATGCCGAGATGGCGTGGCCGGGCCGTCAAGAAGGGACGGGATCGCGGTTCTGTGCTGTCTCGGCGGTGTCCAGGGGGCGGCCGAGACAGCACCCGGTCGTCCCCGCATCCCAGGACGGCATCCCAGGCAGTGCTTGTTTGCGCAGCTCAGGGTGGGTGGGACGGTTGCGTCGTTGCGGGTTGGGTGGCGGTGGTTGTGGTGGGTCCCCGGTGTCTTCGAAGCTGTGGGTGTCGCACCGGCCGGGGCGGATCGAGGGCCCCGGCAGCAGCCTGGTGACGACTCCCGCTTGTGCCTGCGTACCGGGCATCTGTGTGCCCGGGTGCCCGACGTACGCCGTTCGGCGTCCCGAGGCTCCCGCCGCCCCGCGACCTGCGGGGCGGGGACATCCGGCGCGGGCCGGGAGCGACCCCTACGGATCACCAACCAAGAAGGAAGACACGACATGAGCAGCAACACCCACGCACGTCGTCGTCCGGGCCGCCGTGCGGCTGTCGCCGCCGGTCTCGTCCTGGCCGTCGGGCTCGGTGTGTCGACGCAGGTGGCGGCGCAGGCAGCCGTCCCCGCCCCGGTCAAGGTTTCCGCGAAGGCGGCCGCCGCGCTGCGGACGGTCAGCGGCTTCAACGGTGACGTGGTGACCCAGGTCGCCGACTTCTACGGCGCGTACATCGACGCGAAGGACGCCCCCGCCGGCCCGGACGCCGCACTGGCCAAGGCGCTGCGCGCGCACTACCTGACGCCCGCCTTCGCCAAGCAGCTGGGGGCATGGGAGAAGAAGAACCAGGCGGACGGTCTCCTGCGGGCCCAGAACGTCCCGGTGCAGTGGACGGTGAGCGAGGGCGCCAACGGCCTCGAGGTCGTCGTCACCCTGACCTTCGGCGGCGGGGAGTCGCCGACGACGACGACCGACCTCGTCGTGAAGCAGGAGCCCACCGGCCGCATCACCGACATCCGCACCACGAGCATCGCCCCCGCGAAGGCGTCCGTGAAGGCGTCCGTGAAGGCGTCTGCCGCGCTGCGGACGGTCAGCGGCTTCAACGGTGACGTGGTGACCCAGGTCGCCGACTTCTACGGCGCGTACGTCGACGCGAAGGACGCCCCCGCCGGCCCGGACGCCGCACTGGCCAAGGCGCTGCGCGCGCACTACCTGACGCCCGCCTTCGCCAAGCAGCTGAAGGCGTGGGAGAAGACGAACCAGGCGGATGGTGTTCTGCGGGCCCAGAACGTTCCGGTGCAGTGGACGGTGAGCGAGGGCGCCAACAGCCGTGAGATCGCCGTCACCCACACCTTCGGCGGCGGGGAATCGCCGACGGTGACGACCAACCTCGTCGTGGAGCTGGAGCCGGTGTTCGGCGACATCACCGACATCCGCACCACGAGCGCCCGCTGACGACGCAGCCGCTCCGCCTGGCCCGCTTCCGGCTTCGGCCGGGGGCGGGACCGGCAGCGTGGGGGCGCGTCACCGGACCGCCGACCACGTGGACGGCCGGATCGAGAGGGTGAAGCGGCCCCCGCGCGGTCCGTCCGGCGCGTGAGTGGCACGACGGCTCCGGGCGGCCGGGAAAGATCAAAGCCCAGGTCTCCGGCTTCGCTTCGGTCGACCTGGGCCTTGGTCGTGTCCTGAGGCTAGTGGGCGCGGACGGTTTCGGCCCGTCGGCATCCGCCTGGCAAGGCCCTCAGCCCCAGATGACCGCTCCCAGCCACGCGCCCAGGATCAGCTGGCAGGCGAGGAGCTCCGTCAGCACGCTCCAGCCGCCCGCCCGCATCGCGGTCCGCAGCGAGGCCTTCGCCGGGCCGTGCCCGCCCAGGCGCAGCCGCTCGCTGAGGTAGATCCCGCCGATGAAACCGGCCACGGCGCCGACCACCGGGACCAGGAAGAAGCCGAGGAAGGACCCGCCTCCCGCGTAGACCGTCATTCGGGTGGTGGCGCCGCTCTCGCGCAGCCGTCGCGGTGGCAGCATCCAGCGGATGGCCTGGGCGAGCAGCAGGACGGCGGTCGAGGCCACCAGGACGGCCCAGGACAGGGTCTGCGGGTAGCTCAGCGCCCACCACAGGACCGCGGCCCAGACGAGCCACGACCCCGGCAGACCGGGCACCAGTACTCCGACCAGGCCGAGCAGAATCACCACGCCGACCAGCAGGAGTTCCCACACTCCCATCTGCCCAGCCTGCCCGAGCGGACGCGAGAGCGCAGGTCAGCCCCGGGCCACCCAGCCGCGCTCGTACGCGTGCCAGCCCAGTTGCAGCCGGGTCGTCACGCCCGTCAGCTCCATCAGGCGCTTCACCCGGCGCTGTACCGTCCTGAGGCCCAGGTCGAGCTGTTTGGCCACGCTCGCGTCGGTCAGGCCCGCGAGGAGCAGGGAGAGGATCTCCAGATCCGTGGTGTCGGGGCCGTCCGGTTCCTGTTCCAGTACGCCCCGGCTGCCCAGCCGCAGCGGCAGCGCGTCCCGCCACACCGACTGGAACAGCCCCGACAGCAGTTCCAGGAGCCCGCTCGCGTGCACGACCAGCGCGGCCGGCTCCGCGGTGTGCGAGGTGAGCGGCACCATCGCGAGGGTCCGGTCGGCGATCACCAGCTTGGTCGGAACCCGGTCCACGACCCGCACCTGCTCGTCGCGGCCGAGCGCGGCGGACAGCTCGGTGATCCCGCTGGGCTGGTCGAGGACGGACCGCTCGACGACCACGCGATAGCCGACACCCCGGCCCGCGGCCTGTTCCTCGGCGTCGTTGTCCGTGCCGGAGACCACCATCGGGGTGCCGGTGACCAGCGCGCACACCTCCTCGCAGGCGCCCAGCTGGAGCTGGAGGAAGCGCTGTGAGACCGCCGCGGCGCCGATCACCACCTCGACCAGGTCGTGCACGGCCGGTTCGCCCGCCGCGCCCCGGTACTCCTCGGCCAGCAGCGCGGCCGCCAGCTCCGCCTTCTCCAGTTCGTGGCGCTGCTGGGTGAGCAGCGCGCCGAGGGCGACTCCGGGTGGCGCGGCGACCCAGCGGCCCGGCCGCGCCGAGGACTGTGCGGCCAGGCCGTGCAGCTCCAGCCGGCGCAGCGCGCGCTCCGTCTCGTACTCGCCGAGCGTGAGCCGGCGCGCGAGATCGGGTACCTCGGCCGCGCCCACGGACACCAGCGCGCGGTACGCCGATTCGTGGGTCTCGTCCAGACCTATCGCTCCCAGCATGCGGCGATGCCCTTCCCGTGGATGCGTTCCGGTCGGCAGGCAGAGCCGTGGCGGATATCGGCCACGGCGCAAACCCGCCCCGGCACATCATCGCCATACTCCCCGCCCCTCTGACAAGCTCACGTCACCGAGGCGCCAACCGGCTTCCGTGATGCTCCGGTTGGGTCCGGCCTGCGGGAAGTGGCCCTGCCGGCTCGCGGGCCGACAGCTGTCCCGGCTCGCGTTCATGGACGAACCGGCCCTGGAAAAGCCGGGGTTGAGGAGTCCGTCCGTGTCCGGGATCGAACCCGGTGCCGGACCGGGCGTCGTTGCCGGGCCGGTGGTCCGGACCGGTCCACGGCGTGCGCGGGCCCCGGTCACCCAGGCGCCGCCGGGCGGTTCCCCCGTGGGGGGTGGGGCCGCTCGGCGGTCGGGTGTTCGCATGTTCTGGTGCGGATTCCTGTTCGACGATTCACTCGTGCAGGCCGTTCGACGGTCTGCACCTTGGCCGGTTTTTCCGGATGCCCCGTTTTCAACCGGCCGTCTCGGTGGACAATCGGGAGCATGAGCCAGCAGGGGGAGAAGCCCACCGGTCACGAGGACGACTGGTGGCGGCAGTTGTACGACGACTCCACCGAGGACACGGGGCCCGCCGCCGTGGCCGATTCCCTCGACGACCGGTTCGCGTCGGCGTCGGGGACGCTCGGGGACGGACTGGACGCAGGCCCGGAAACAGGGGCGGACGCCCGGCCCGCGCCGGAACGGAAGCCTCTCCCCGACGTCCGGCCCACCTCGACGCGGAGGCCCGCCTCGGACGTGCCGCCCGCGCCGGAACGGAGGCCGGCCCCGGAGGTGCCGCCCAGGTCGGAACGGTGGCCCGCCTCGGAGGTGCCGCCCGCGCCGACACGGAGGCCCGCCTCGGACGTGCCGCCCGTGCCGGACCGGAGGCCCACGTCGGCGGACGCGAGGTCCGCCTCGGATCCGAGGTCGGCTCCGGACGCGGCGTCCGTCCCGGGGTCCGGGTCCGACCGCCGGCCCGGCGCGCGCGGGTTCGACGGCCCGCCGCGTCCCGAAAGGCCTCCCACCGTGCCGGAGCCCTCGTCCCCCGAGCCGGGGACACAGCCACCCCTGCCGCCGCGGCAGCCTCCCGCCGGACCGGGGCGACGTCACGGCGCCTCGGCCTCCGCCGACCGGCCGGGCGGCGCGAACCAGCCCGACGAGACGCCCTCCGACGAGCCGGCGTCCCGGCCGGGCCGCTGGGAGCGGGGCCCGGTGCCGGCGCCCGGCGCGGACACGGGCCCGCCCGGCCGCCAGGCGCCCCCGTCGGAACCCGCCTCCTGGGAGCCCACCCCCTGGGAGCCCTCTGTCTGGGAACCCCCGTCATGGGAGCTCCCGCCCTCCGGTCCGGCACCGGCCGTGCCCTCGGCCCTCCCGCCCTCCGGTCCGGCACCGGCCGCTCCCTCCGCTCTGCCGCCCGGCCCGAAACCGCCGGGATTCACCGCGCAGGAATCCGGCCCGCACGCCTCGGGGGACACCCGGAGCGACACGTCCGCGGGGCCTCCCGCCGGGCAGGTGCCCGCGTCGAGGGCGCCGTCGGACATGCCGCCGAAACCCGGGTCGGCTCCCGCCGTACCCCCGGGTGCGGCGGCCCCCGGATCCGGAGCGGACGCGTTGCCCAGCACCACCGGGGGCTTCCGGACCCCACCGCCCCCGCCGGGGGACACGGCGGACGAACCCCGGGAGGCGGTCCTCTCCGTCGTCGAACCGCCGCCCCCCGCCGGCCACGTCGGCTCCGGCCCGCCCACCTACGACCCCGAACCGACCGCGCTGCCGCCCGCCGAGCCCGACGAACTCGGTGACCTGGTCGCCGACACCGTGCTGGACGGCGCACGGTACGGAACGAGCACGCTGCGCGCCGTGTCCGTACGCGGGGACTCCGCCCGTTTCCGGGGCGAGCCGCGCCGGGACGCGCTGCTCACCGCCCGGTTCGGAACGGGCGAGCAGGCGCTCGTCCTGGTGGCGATGGCGACCGGCGCGCGCGCCACCTCGGGCGCGCACCGGGCCGCGGCGGAGGCGTGCCGGTGGATCGGGCAGGCCGTCGGGCGCAGCCACGAACGGCTCGCCGACGACATCAGGGCCGCCCGGCGGGGCGAGCTGAAGTCGGGACTGCACCGGCTCGTCGACCGCAGCCTCGGCCGGCTGCGGGCGAGCGCGGCGGAGCAGGGCGTCGAACCCGAGGAATACACGGCGGGCCTGCGCTGTCTGCTGCTGCCGGCCGATCCGGAGTGCCGTACGCGGGTCTTCTTCGGTGTCGGCGCGGGCGGTCTGTTCCGGCTGCGGGACGGCGAGTGGCAGGACATCGAACCGCGGGTCGCCGACACGACCGGGGAGGCCGTCGTCGGCTTCGGATCACCGCCCCACGAGACTCCCGAGGGCGACCGGCTCACCATGGACCTCGGCATCACGACGCCACCGAGCCCGTACGAACCCGCCCCCCGGCCCCCGCACGCCCCCTTCCGGTTCCGGGCCTCCGTCGCCCGTCCGGGTGACACGCTGCTGCTGTGCACCGGCGGCCTCGCGGAGCCGCTGCGCGGCGAACCCGAGCTGGCCGAGTACCTGACGACGCGGTGGGCGCGGGCAGAGGCACCCGGCCTCGCCGCGTTCCTCGCGGACACGTCGGCGCGGGTCAAGGGGTACGCCGACGACCGGACGGCCGCCGCCGTGTGGGAGGCGTAACCGCGCACGGTGTGAATTCATGGAACCGAGGGTCGATCCGGGGAACGAGGGGAACCCGGGGTGCCTGAGGCTTCGAGGATCACGAAGAGGTGTGCGGCATGGCCAAGCAGAACGTCGCCGAGCAGTTCGTCGACATCCTCGTCCGCGCGGGCGTCGAGCGGCTGTACGGAGTCGTGGGCGACAGCCTCAACCCGGTCGTGGACGCGATCCGGCGCAACGCGGCCATCGACTGGATCCAGGTCCGCCACGAGGAGACCGCCGCATTCGCCGCGGGCGCCGAGGCCCAGATCACCGGCAGGCTCGCGGCCTGCGCCGGCTCCTGCGGACCGGGCAACCTCCACCTCATCAACGGCCTGTACGACGCACACCGCTCGATGGCCCCTGTTCTGGCCCTGGCCTCGCAGATCCCCTCCAGCGAGATCGGCCTCGGCTACTTCCAGGAGACCCATCCGGACCAGCTCTTCCGCGAGTGCAGTCACTACAGCGAACTCATCTCCAGCCCGAAGCAGATGCCGCGGCTCCTCCAGACCGCCATCCAGCACGCGGTGGGCCGCTCCGGTGTCAGCGTGGTCTCGCTGCCCGGTGACATCGCGTCCGAGCCCGCCCCGGACAAACCCGTCGAGACTGCCCTCGTGACCTCCCGGCCCACCGTCCGGCCGGGCGACGCCGAGATCGACAAGCTCGTCGCGATGATCGACGAGGCGGAGAAGGTCACCCTGTTCTGCGGCAGTGGCACGGCGGGCGCGCACGCCGAGGTCATGGAGTTCGCCGAGAAGATCAAGTCGCCGGTCGGACACGCGCTGCGCGGCAAGGAATGGATTCAGTACGACAATCCGTTCGACGTCGGGATGAGCGGGCTCCTCGGCTATGGCGCGGCCTACGAGGCGACCCACGAGTGCGACCTCCTCGTCCTGCTGGGCACCGACTTCCCGTACAACGCCTTTCTCCCCGACGACGTCAAGATCGTCCAGGTCGACGTGCGGCCGGAGCACCTGGGGCGCCGGTCGAAGCTGGATCTGGCGGTGTGGGGTGATGTGCGGGAGACGCTGCGCTGTCTGATCCCGCGGGTGCGACCCAAGGGCAATAGGCGCTTTCTCGACAAAATGCTGAAGAAACACGCGGACGCCCTTGAGGGGGTCGTCAAGGCGTACACCCGCAAGGTCGACCGGCACATCCCGATCCATCCCGAGTACGTCGCCTCGGTGCTCGACGAACTCGCCGACGAGAACGCGGTGTTCACGGTCGACACCGGAATGTGCAATGTCTGGGCGGCCCGTTACATCTCGCCCAACGGCAGCCGCCGGGTGATCGGTTCGTTCTCGCACGGGTCGATGGCGAACGCGCTGCCGATGGCGATCGGCGCCCAGTTCACCGACCGGCGGCGACAGGTCGTGTCGATGTCCGGCGACGGCGGATTCTCCATGCTGATGGGCGATTTCCTCACCCTCGTGCAGTACGACCTGCCGGTGAAGGTCGTGCTCTTCAACAACTCCTCCCTGAGCATGGTCGAGTTGGAGATGCTGGTCGCCGGACTGCCCTCCTACGGCACCACCAACAAGAACCCCGACTTCGCCGCGGTGGCCCGCGCCTGCGGGGCGTTCGGCATCAGGGTGGAGAAGCCGAAGCACCTCGCCGGTGCCCTCAAGGACGCCTTCCGCCACAAGGGCCCGGCCCTGGTCGACATCGTCACCGACCCGAACGCGCTCTCCATCCCGCCGAAGATCAGCGCGGACATGGTGACGGGCTTCGCCCTCTCGGCGTCGAAGATCGTTCTGGACGGCGGTGTCGGCCGGATGGTGCAGCTGGCCCGCTCCAACCTGCGCAACGTGCCTCGCCCCTAGTAACGGTGGGGTGTGCCGTCGGTGCCGGTCGGGTGTGCCGCGGATCTCGTTCAGTCGGAGGCCAGGGTCCAGCCGTTGTCCGTGTACCAGTACTGCGGCAGGCCCTTGATGCCGCTGGTGCGGAACGGGACACCTCCGTCGTCGATCCGGACCGTACTGGTGCGCCCCTGCGAGGACCAGTCGAGCTCCAGGTACCAGCGGCAGTCGCAGGCCTCGGTCTGGGCGTCGACCATCAGCACCTGGGGGTCCTTCACGGACACCCGGAAGGGCATGCTCAGAGTCCGGGAATCCGCTCCTTCGCCATCGCCCGGGACCGGGCGGGCGATGGGCCGGTCCTTGTCCAGATCGACGTCGAACGAGCCGGGACCCATGAGGCCGCCGCAACCCCCGCCCGTGAAGTAGGACGGGCTCTTCAGCGGGGCCGAGCGTCCGACGACCCGGACCCGCAGCGCCTCCAGGACGACGGCCGCGTCCGACCGCCCCTGCACGGTGATGTCCACGAGCGTCTGGCCGCCGTGCACCCCGTTCTGTGTCTGCGCCCACGGGGAGGCGTCCTGCGGGTCCGGCGGAGGCGGCACCTGGTCGGGTGTCTTGTCGATGACGTAGTTGTGACCACAGCCGACCGCCCAGCGATGGGAATTCACGGTCCAGGTGAGGGGAGGGACGGCGGAGACGGCCTTGGGGGAGGGGCTCGTGGACGGGCTCGGCGAGGTGTCGCCGCTGCCGGACGGGCTAGGGGAGGGGGAGCCGGACGGCCGGCTGTGCGTCTTCGAGGGGGATGCGGACGGTGTCGCGGACCCGTGCCGCGCGCCGCCTGCCGCCTTCGCGGTCGGTGCGCCGGACACCCGGTCGCCGGCGTCCGTCGCGGCGTGCCCGGAGGGCAGGGCGGACAGGCTGCCCAGGGTGGCGAACAGCGCCGTCACCACCGCCGCCGCGACCGCCACGCGGCGCCTGTACCAGGGCCTTCGCGGCGCTCCGGCGGGCTCGGGTCCCGTCTCCGTGGCCGTCCGGGTGGTCTCGGTGGTGACCGGCGAGGAGCCGGGCGACACCGGTTCCGGCTCGGGAAGCGACGGATGCACGGACGGGGACATCGCAGCCGACGGGCTCGACGACGCCGACGGGCTCGATGAAGCCGACGGGCTTGACGACGCCGCCTCCGCGGCGGACGGAGCGGGTGGGGCGGACTCGGCCCCCGGAGTCGTCCGGGACCGTTGCCGGGCCGCCACCGCGAGAACCCACAGTCGGTGGAGTTCGACCCGCTGGGCCGGAGCCGCCCCGCACAGCGCGGCGAACCGCTCCATGGGTGCGAACCCCTGCGGCACCGCTTCTCCCGCGCAATACCGGTGCAGTGTCGAGGCGTTCATGTTCAGGTGACGGGCCAGCGCGGCGTAACTGCGGTCGGAACGGGCCTTCAACTGCCGCAGCATCGCCGCGAATTCCTCGACATCGTCCCGGGATGACACCGTTTCCTCCGCTTCTCGACCCAGGACGGCATCCCAGGCACTCCCCATGATGAGAGGTCAGAAGGCCTGGGATGGTTCCCACTTCAAGGGAGCGTCCCTACCCGTCCCTGTGCCGTGGCACCAGCGGGTGGGTTCAGCGGGCGGGCCGCAGCCGCAGGGTGAGGATCTGGAACGGCCGCAGTTCGATCTCCGGCGGGGCCTCGCCCAGCGGGCGTTCCAGCAGGTCGGTCACCTCGGCCCGGGAGACCGGGAAACCGGCGGTCACCTTCGCACGGGCCCGCCCGCCCCGTGATTCGTACAGACGCACCAGGACGTCGCCGCTGCGGTCCTCCGCGAGCTTGACCGACTCGACGGTGACGGCCGGGTCGGCGACGCTGACCAGCGGTTCGGGCGCCGGCGCCGCGGCCCGGCGCAGGGGCAGATTGAGCGCGAGTCCTTCCGCCACGGCGTCCCCGACGTCGGCCCCCGGCAGCAGCGCGTACGTGAACCGGTGCGTGCCGAGATCGGTCAAAGGGTCCGGGCTGTGCGGGGCGCGCAGCAGGGTCAGCCGTACGGTGGTGCCGAGGCCTTCGGCATGCGGGGTACGGGTCACGTCGTGGCCGTACGTCGAGTCGTTGAGCACCGCGACGCCGTACGACTCCTCCGCGACCCGCAGCCAGCGATGGGCGCAGATCTCGAAACGGGCCGCGTCCCAGCCGGTGTTGGCGTGGGTGGGACGGTGGACGTGCCCGAACTGGATCTCGGCGGCGGACCGTTCGGCCTGGACGTCGAGCGGGAAAGCGGCCTTGAGAACCTTCTCCGACTCCTGCCACTCGACGTCGGTCACGATGTCCAGCCGGCGGCTCGCGGCCGTCAGCCGGATCTCCTGGGTGATCCGGGAGGAGCCGAAGACCCGGGTGACGCGCACGGCCGCCCGCAGCGGCCCGCTCTCCACCAGCTCCACCGACTCGGCGGAGGTCAGGTCCGTGTGGGTGCGCCGGTAGTGCCGGTCGATGTCCCAGGCGTCCCAGGCGTTGGGATGGTCGGGGTGGAGCTGGAGCAGATTGCCGGGACCGCACAGCACTTCCCGGCCGTGCGCGAGGTCCCGTACGGAGGTCAGCAGCCCGTCGGCGTCGATCCGTACCCGCAGCCGGTCGTTCTCCAGCACGATCACGCCGTCGTCGTGTTCGGCCCGGACGCCGGGTCCCGGCCCCATGGACACGGCGGCGCCGCCCAGCCCCGGCACCGTGACCAGCGCGTCCCCGACCACCTCGGTCCGCTCGTAGGGCGAGGCGTTCAGTACCGCCGGCGCCCCGGACCCCAGCGCCCGTACCGCCTCCGCGGTGATCTCCTCCAGCTCCGCGAGCACCCGCGCGTACGTCTCGCGTGCCTCCCGGTGCACCCAGGCGATCGAGGAGCCGGGCAGGATGTCGTGGAACTGGTGCAGCAGCACGGTCTTCCAGAGCCGGTCCAGGGCGTCGTACGGGTAGGTGTACGACGGATCGCGCACGGCGGCCGTCGTGCACCACAACTCGGCCTCACGCAGGGCGTGTTCGGAGCGGCGGTTGCCCTGCTTGGTCTTGGCCTGCGTGGTGTAGGTGGCCCGGTGCAGTTCCAGGTACAGCTCGCCCGACCACACCGGCGCGTGGGCCCCGTACTCTTCCTCGGCGGCGGCGAAGAACGCCTCCGGTTTCTCGATCCGGACCGTGGGCGAGCCCTCCAGGGACCGCAACCGGCGTGCCTTCTCCAGCATTTCGCGGGTCGGGCCGCCCCCGCCGTCGCCCCAGCCGAACGGGACGAGTGAGCGGGTCGCCAGGCCCTTCTCCGCGAAGTTGCGTTCCGCGTGGGCGAGTTCGCTGCCGTGGAACTGCGAGTTGTAGGTGTCCACGGGCGGGAAGTGGGTGAAGACCCGGGTGCCGTCGATGCCCTCCCACCAGAAGGTGTGATGGGGCATCTTGTTGGTCTGGTTCCAGCTCAGCTTCTGGGTGAGGAACCAGCGGACGCCGGCGAGCTTCGCCAGCTGCGGGAAGGCGGCCGTGTAGCCGAAGGAGTCCGGCAGCCAGATCTCCTCGGTCTCGACCCCCAGTTCCTCCCGGAAGAACCGCTTGCCGTGCACGATCTGCCGGGCCAGCGCCTCACCGCCGGGCATGTTGGCGTCGGACTCCACCCACATCGACCCCACGGGAGCCCAATTACCCTCCCGCACGGCCTTCTTGATGCGCTCCCAGATGTGCGGCTGGTGCTCCTTGACCCAGGCGTACTGCTGTGCCTGGGAGCAGGAGAAGACCAGTTCCGGGTAGTCGAGGGCCAGCGCGGTGACGTTGGCGAAGGTCCGGGAGGCCTTGCGGACCGTCTCGCGCAGCGGCCACAGCCACGCCGAGTCGATGTGCGCGTGTCCGGTCGCCGAGACACGGTGCGCGCTGGCGGACGCGGGCCGCGACAGTACCTCCGTCAGCTCGGCCCGTGCCGCCGCGGCCGTGCCGGACACGTCGTGCAGATCGAGGGC
Source organism: Streptomyces sp. NBC_00659 (assembly GCF_036226925.1). NCBI lineage: Bacteria > Bacillati > Actinomycetota > Actinomycetes > Kitasatosporales > Streptomycetaceae > Streptomyces > Streptomyces sp. NBC_00659. Next base: position 7,286,632 of record NZ_CP109031.1, read on the forward strand.
GTCCAGCATGTTCTCCAGGGCACGCAGGATCTCGTGCCGTCGCGGCCGCTGCGGATCCAACTCGTACATCAGCTCCGAGAGGACCTCGGTGTCGAGGACCAGATGCCACACGTCCTCGTCCAGTACGGCGAGGTCGGCAGCCGCGAATCGGTAGATCGGCCCATCCCCGGCGGTCAGCACGTCTCCCAGAGGGGTGGGCTCGAAACCGTGCAGGACGGCGGGGTTCGCCGCCGCCTCCAGCAGCAGGCGCACCGCCTCGCCTCCCCTCGCCGGTGCCCCGACCGTCAGGTGGCGGTTGCGCGGGTGGATGCCCTTGAGAGGGACGCCGGCGGTGTCGTACAGCAGCCCCTCCGCCTGGAAGCCGGGCCCGTCCCCGGTGAACCCGGGGTCGATCACCACCTCCACGAGGCGGCCCGCCCAATCCTCGGGCACCCGGCCCTCGATGCGGAACCAGCTCGTCGACCAGGGCTTTCCCCAGGCCATGCCGGTCGTGAAGGGCTCGTAGGAGGCCTGGAGCGCCTGCCCGACGGGCACCGGCTCGCCCGGCGCGTGCCACGCGGAGAGCGTGAGCGGCACCCGGTCCCCGTACTGCGCGGGGCGCAGGAACTGCCGCAGCGCGCGCTCCAGACGGGCCTCCACCAGCGAACGGTCGTCGTGCACGGCGGCTCCTCGGTGCTCGGACGGCTCTGTCGACCCCTTCACTTCCCCGCGCGCGGCTCGCGCACCCGCGCCCGTACGGGGGCTGGTCGATGATTCGACATGACTGTCACGTTCTCGATGAGGGCATGGATCCCGTGAACGTGTTCGAGCAGAGGGGAACCGACATCGGCACGCAGGCGGGGGTCATGAAGCGGCAGGCACCAGGAGGTGGTCCCATGACCAAGGGGGCCTACTCCACCGATCCAGTGGAGGAAGCATCCGACGGGGCGATGGACGAACCGGACGGCGCGCAGTTCCGGCGCCGGCTGGGCAAGGCGGATCTGCGGGCGGTGCCCGAGGCGCGCAAGGCGCTGAGGGAGCACTTACGGCACTGGGGGAGGCCGGGCAGGGCCGAGACGGCTGAGCTCCTGACCAGTGAGCTCGTCACCAACGCGCTGATCCACACGGACGACGACGCCGTCCTGACCGCGACGATCGGACCGCGCGGACTGCGCGTGGAGGTCCGGGACTTCGTGGGACGCAGGCCCCGACTGCGCGTACCGAACGCCGACGACGGTACGCACGGCAGAGGTCTCGTCCTCGTCCAGTCCCTGGCGGACGCGTGGGGCGTGCGGTCGCACGGGGTGGGCAAGGCGGTGTGGTTCGAACTGAACGGCGACGCGGTGTAGGAACACCGCGTCGCCGTTGTCGTGTCCGGGCCTGTCCGGAGCACCGGACAGGCTGTCCGGGCCCTCGTCCGGCTCAGCCGAACTGCTGTTCAAGGTCCTTGAGCTTGCGTTCCAGGGAGTCGAGCCGGGGCAAACCCATAGTGTCGTCCTCCGTGGTGAGGTCGACGGTGATCGGCTCAGCGCTCTTGCGGACAGGGGTGAGGGAGGGCCGCGATCGCACGGGCAGCTGCTCCGCGGTGGATATGGCGGGCTCCGTGGAGGTCCCGGCGGGTGCCCGCTCCACGGTGGTCTCCAGTTCCCGGGCGGCGCCGCGGCCGGGGAAGCCGCGGCTGAGCGCCTTGAGGTGCGCTCGCTCGACCCGCTCCTCGTTGCGGCGGCGCAGTCGGGTCTGCTCCTTCTGGCGCCGGTCCTCGCGCACCTCGTCCACGGCCTCGTCCAGGGACCGGACGTTCTCCAGGAGCATCAGCGACCACGCGCTGTACGTCTCACGGGGGGCACGCAGCCAGCGGACTATACGGATCTGCGGCAGTGGACGCGGCACCAGGCCCTGCTCGCGCAGGGCGGCCCGGCGGGTCTGCTTCAGGGCCCGGTCGAACAGGACGGCGGCCGACAGGGACATGCCCGCGAAGAACTGCGGAGCGCCGGCGTGGTCCACGCCCCGGGGCGCGTGCACCCAGTTGAACCAGGCCGCGGCACCGGCGAAGGTCCACACGAGTATGCGGGAGCCGAGCGCCGCGTCACCGTGGCTGGCCTCGCGCACCGCGAGGACGGAACAGAACATCGCCGCCCCGTCCAGGCCGAACGGGACGAGGTACTCCCAGCCGTCGGAGAGGCCGAGGTTCTGCTGGCCGAAGCCGACCAGGCCGTGGAAGGAGAGTGCCGCCGCGACGGCGGCACAGCAGAACAGCAGGACATAGGAGGCCGTGCCGTAGACGGCCTCCTTACGCCTGCGGCGCTCCTCGGTGCGCTCCCACGAGTCGTCGCTGCTCGCGCTGTCCCCGGACCGCTTGCCGCGTGCGAGCACCGCCACCGCCGCCAGCAGGCCCAGGAGCAGAACGGCGCCTGGAAGCAGCCAGTTCAGCGATATGTCGGTCAGTCTCATCGGGGGTCCCTTGCATTGGGATAGGGCGTAACGCCCGCCATAGTGGCCCAATCACATCGGCCCTCAGGGGGTTTCGGGGCAAGAGGCCGCCAAGGAAGTGCAAGAAGGTACGCAGGGCGACTTTCTGCTCGAACTGCCGCTCGAGGGACGGGAGTTGAGTACGAATAAGACTACCCATACGGATGGTTCCGCGGAAAGTTCCCGGGACAAGTGAGGAATGTGTGAAGTACCTGTGATCCGTGGACGGGCCGCGTCCGCCGCTCGGGTGCTCGGGTGCTCGGGTGCTCGGGTGCTCGGGTGCTCAGGTGGTCCGGGGGTGCCGAGACCGGCTCTGGTCGCGAGGCGGCGTACGGTCGCGCTCTCACCCCGGTCGTCTCAACTCGCGTCGGCGGTGGTCAGCTTGGCGACGCGGGCCGTGTCGCAGGTGCGCGGACAGGTGCCGCAGGTGTCCTCGGGGCGCACGGTGTAGAAGAGGCAGCAGCTCACCCGGTCGCGGGTGGGCAGGGACTCCCCGGCGGGACCCGTCAGTTCGCGGAAGGCCGCCGAGCCGACGTACGGCCGGGTCGAGTCCGGCAGCAGCAGCTCCAGCTCGCGCATCGCGCGCCGCTCCTCGCCGAGCAGGCCGGCGGCGTACCAGAGGCCCTCGACGATCTCGTCCGTGGCCATGCCCCACAGTGCCCGGCCGCGTCGTCGCATGCGCGGCCCGAATCCGCCGAGAACGGGCTCCAGGTGCTCGGCCACCGCGGCGCGCACCTCCGCGCGCAGCGCCTCCTCGTCCGGTACGACCCGGGCGCCCGGCAGAGCGGCGGCCGGATCGTCCGGCAGGCAGGCGAACGTGGTGATCCGGACGGCCATCCGGCCTTGCTCACGCTGGAATGTGACGTCCTCCACAGGCAGGCGGGGCACCCGGCGCCGGAGGAACCACGGCACGGTGATCAGCAGGCAGGCCGGCCAGGCGTACCGGTGCAGTCCGAAACCGGCCACCACGTCGGGCCGTGCTGGCGTGCCGTAGTCCCGGAGCACCTGGGCCTCGTCCCAGGCGAGAAAAGCGTCGAGGTCCGGCCCGCCCTCGGCGAGCCGGGCGGCGACGGCCCAACCCGGGCCCCGCGGGGGCGCTTCACCCGCTCCCAGCTCGGTGACGCCCAGGCCGGGGAAGACCTCGCTCAGCCGTGCGTAGGCGTCGGCGAAGGGCGACACGGCGGCGGCCGACGGGCCGAGACCGGCCGGAACGGTCGTGACCGCCGGGGCGGCCGTGGCGGTGTCGGCCGACAGCGTGGGAGTGGACATGCGAAACCATCGCTTCACGATCGTTAGCAGGTAAGCCTTACCTTACCCTGTCGTCCGGGTGTTTGAACTGGGGCCGTGTGCGCCTATCGTGCTTGACGGGCCAGTAACAATCGACGCCTTGACCCCAGTACCGACGACCCGGAGGAGGAACCGTGGAGCAGACCGGTCCGCGCGGTGCGCACGGTTCCGCCGGGGCGTGGGTCCCCGACATCCACGGGGGCACCCTCCGGGTCCCGCGGCAGCCGGGACCCGCGGACGTGGGACGGGTCAGGGGAGTGCCCGCGGGCGTCGTGGGCGACGGTCCCGGTGCCGGGCCGGCCGGCGCCCGCCCCGTGGTCCTGGCCTCGGCCCGCGGTGAGCACACGCACAGCGAGGCGCCGATCCCGCACCCGCGCACCGAGGACACCCGCGCAGCCGTACGTACGGACGACACCCGCCCCGCCGCGAACCCCGGGAACGTCAGGCCCGCACCCGCCGACGAGACGCGCCCCGCCGGACGGCCCGAGAACGCCGGGTCCGCGCGGCCCGCGCACATCGAGGAGACCCGTCCGGCCGCACGTCAGCCGAACGCCCGCCCCGCGCACGCCGAGGAGGCCCGCCCCGCTTTCCGCGCGGAGGCCGCCCGCCCCGTCGTGCAGCGCGCCTCCGTCCGGGGGCAGATCGTCGACGCCCTGCGTACCGCGCTCGTCGCGGGTGAACTCGCTCCCGGCGAGGTGTACTCGGCGCCCGCGCTCGGCGAGCGCTTCGGGGTGTCGGCGACGCCCGTCCGGGAGGCGATGCAGCAACTCGCCCTCGAAGGCGCCGTCGAGGTCGTCCCCAACCGGGGCTTCCGCGTCATCGAGCGCGGCACCCGGGAACTGGCCGAACTCGCCGAGATCCGGGGCCTGATCGAGGTCCCGGTGATGCTTCGGCTCGCGCGAACCGTGCCCGCCGCCCGCTGGGCCGAGCTGCGCCCGCTCGCCGAGGCCACCGTGCGGGCCGCCTCCTCGGGCTGCCGTGCGACCTACGCGGAGTCCGACCGTTCCTTCCACCGTGCGGTCCTCTCCCTCGCGGGCAACGCGCAGTTGGTGCGCATCGCCGACGATCTGCACCGCCGTGCCCAGTGGCCGCTCGTCGGCGGTCCCGTCTCCCGGGGCCGCGCCGACCTGGTGGCCGACGCGGCCGAACACACCGCGCTGCTGGACGCGTTGATCGCCGAGGACCTGGCGGTCGTCCAAGAGCTGGTACGGGAGCACTTCACCGGCGCGCCCTGACCGGCCGCGGGTACGGTGCCCCGTCGACTGCGGCGTGTACCGACCGGCCGCGGGCGAGGCACCCCGCCGATCTCGCCGCTTCCGCTGCCTCCGGCGCTTTCACCGACGTCGTCCGCCGCTCGCCCGTTGGCTCCGTTTCGGCTTCAGCGGCCCGAGCACACCGGGCCCGGAGCCCGGGGCCCCGGGGGCGCGTCCCGTCGGGTGCCGTCACGCCGAAGGGGCGCCCGACGGAAGTCCGGCGGGCACCCCTTCGGCGTGTGACTTGCTCAGGTGGGTCCAGTCGGTCAGGCCGTCGCGGCGGGTGGCGCCGGGGTCAACTGGTCCCCCAGCCACAGGGGGACGCCCCCGAGCAGCCGGAACAGCCGTCCCGCCTCCGCCCGCAGCCGCGAGGCCTCCGGCTCGGTCTCGGCGTCGGCGAGCGACGCCAGCGCCGGCGCCGTACCGACCAGGTATCCGAGCTCCTCCCGGATCCGCAGGGATTCGGCGAAGCCGTGCCGGGCCTCCGCCAACTCCCCTTCGCGCAAGGCGAGTCCGGCGAGATGCCGCCAGGTGAAGGACAGCAGCAGCGCGTCGTTCTGGGCGGTCGCGCCCGCGTGCGCCCGCCGGTACGCGGCGCGGGCCGCCTGCGGCGCGTGCGCGAGGTTCTCGGCGAGCAGTCCGCGCCGGAAGTCCAGCAGCGCCCGGCCGGGCGCGCCCGGCGCGAGCAGCGCCGCGGCCCTGCCGAGCGCCGCACGCGCCTCGTCGGCCCGGTCGCGTACACCCAGCAGGGTGGCCGCGTAGGCGAGTTGGCCCCGCTCGCAGGCGGCCGCGCCCCGCTCGTCGTCGCTCTGTGCCAGTGCCTCGGCCGTGCGCAGCGCGTCCTCCGCCTCGGCCCAGCCCTGCTCGGTGTAGAGACAGCGCTCGACCAGGAGCGACGCTCTCTGGAGCGCCGGCCCCGCCGCGCGCGGCTGGATCAGCGCGGCCGCGTCGGCCCAGCAGGCGCGCGAGCGCAGCCGCCATACCGCGGTCTGGAGTGGATCGTCCCCTGCAGTCGTTCCGGTACCAGACATGGCGGTATGCGCCACGTTGCCCTCCCCGAGCACGCCATTGAGCTGTTGAGTGGTGGCATCTCAGCACGGATCACCGGGCCCGGCCAAGAGGGTAGGTGAAGGATTTCACAAAGTCATCGATCCCGTGCCGGGCCGCCCGGGGCTCCTGGGGTCAGCTCATCCGCAGTGCCAGGAAGAAGTCCAACTTGTCTTCCAGGCGTGACAGATCACGACTCGTCAACTGCTCGATACGGCCGACGCGGTAGCGCAGCGTGTTGACGTGGAGGTGCAGACGGGCCGCGCAGCGCGTCCAGGAGCCGTCGCAGTCGAGGAACGCCTCCAGGGTCGGGATCAGCTCCGCGCGGTGCCGGCCGTCGTACTCGCGCAGCGGGTCCAGCAGACGGGCGGTGAAGGCGCGGCGCACGTCGTCCGGGACGAACGGCAGCAGCAGGACGTGCGAGGCCAGCTCCTGGTGCCCGGCGGCGCAGACCCGTCCGGGGCGGGCCGCGGCGACCCGGCGGGCGTGCCGTGCCTCCTCCAGGGCGCCGCGCAGCCCCTCGGCCGAGTGGACGGCCGCGCTGACGCCGATGGTGAGTCGGCCGTCGTCGTTCAGACCGGCCGACAACGGCTCCCGTACGGCCGTCAGCAGCGTGTCGGCGTGCAGACCGGGCTCGGATCCCTCCTCCTCCTCGGAGGAGACCGCCGGAAGGGGGACGAGCGCGACCGCCTCCGCACCCGTATGGGCGACGGCGATCCGGTCGGAGAGCTCCGGCCCCGGCGACAGCGGGTCGACGAGGATCTCCTCCAGCAGTGCCTGGGCGACCGGGCCGCCCTCGACCTCGCCGCCGTCCCACTCGACGCGCGCCACCACGACCTGCCAGTGCGGGGCCGCGCCGAGGCCCGGCAGCAGCACCGGCGCCGCGACCCGCAGCCGGGCCGCGATCTCGGCGGGCGCGGCCCCCGTCTGGACGAGTTCCAGGACTTCCTGCGCGAGCCGTCGGCGCACCGTGCGCGCCGCGTCCCGCCGGTCCCGCTCCACCGCGATGAGCTGGGTGACGCCCTGGAGCAGGTCGAGCCGCTCCTCGGGCCAGTCCCCGGCGTCCGCCTCGACGGCGAGCAGCCAGTCGGAGAGCACCGTCTCGCGGACGTCCCGGAGGGCGCCCGGGGCGCGCCCGGCGGAGCGGACCGGGAAGAGCGAGTACATCGCCGGGCCCACCGTCACCCGGTGCGGTCCCCGGCGCCCGCTGCGGACCGCCGTGAGATGCGCCGCGGCCAGTTCGGCGCGGGTGCCCGCGGGCAGCGCGCCGCCCGCGAGCTTCGAGCCCGCGATGGGCCGTCCGGCGGGCGAGAGGACCCAGGCGCGCAGGTCGAGGTCGGTGCCGAGGAGGTCGAGGACCACGTCGGGGCCGCCGCCCGCCGGGCCCGAGGTCATCATCCGCCGGTGCCGCTCGACCACGGCGGCCAGGTCCCCGGCGCGCTCGCCCGAGACCTGGCGCACGACGTGCTCGGTGATCGTGGCGAAGGCGACCGACTCGTTCACGGCGAACAGCGGCAGCCGGTGCCGGGCGCAGGCCACGACCAGGTCGTCGGGGATGTCGCCGAGCTCCGCCTCGCCCGCGGCCAGGGCCGCGACCCCGGCGCTCGCGAGAATGCGGACGAACGGCTCGGAGTCCTCGGCGTCGTGCCGCCAGGCGAGGCCGGTGAGGACCAGTTCGCCGCCCGACAGATAGCGGCTCGGGTCCTTGAGGTCGGTGGTCATCACACCGCGTACGGTGCGGTCCAGCTCGTCCTCGCCGCCGAGCAGCCGCAGGCCCAGCGCGTCCGTGTCCAGCAGTGCGCGCAGCCGCATTCCGGTCGCCGCCGTTCTTTGTCTCGAAATCTACGATGGATCGAGGGAGGGCCCGTAGGCCTCCCGGGCTCCGCGGAGCTGTCCGTGGGTTCCGGGAAACCTGCGGTACCGCCCCTGGGCCTTCGGTTCCGGAGGGCCGTGTCCCGTTTCGGTGGGGCGTGTCCCTGTTTCCGGAGGACCGGGCCGTCCGTTTCCGGAGGACCGACCGATTGTTTCCAGAGGACCGGCCGACTGTTTCCGGAGGAAAACGAAGAGGTTGCCGATGGCCTCGGTTCATACGAATCTACAAGATGCGCGCGCTGGCCAGCGAACTCCTTCATGGTTTCGGTGACTGACCCCGGTGCCGGACACCGCTGTGTACTGACCCCACTCCGCTGTTGAGACCTCATGACCGAGCCGAGGACGCCGCACCCGATCTGGCTTGATCACCACACCCACGACACGAATGAAGAGAGCCACTCATGGACTTCCTTCGCCCCGCCAGTTGGGAGGAGGCGCTCGCCGCCAAGGCCGAGCACCCGACCGCTGTGCCGATTGCGGGTGGCACGGATGTGATGGTCGAGATCAACTTCGATCACCGCAGGCCCGAGTACCTCCTCGACCTGAACCGCATCGGTGAGCTGAGCGAGTGGGAGGCCGGTGAGAGCAGCGTGCGCCTGGGTGCCTCCGTTCCGTACACCCGGATCATGGAGAACCTGCGCTGTGAGCTTCCCGGGCTGGCTCTCGCCTCCCACACGGTGGCCTCCCCGCAGATCCGCAACCGCGGCGGCGTCGGCGGCAACCTCGGCACCGCCTCCCCGGCCGGCGACGCCCACCCCGCCCTCCTCGCGGCGGGTGCCGAGGTCGAGGCCCAGTCGGTGCGCGGGTCGCGGCTGATCCCGATCGACGACTTCTACACCGGCGTGAAGCGCAACGCGCTCGCGCCCGACGAGCTGATCCGCGCCGTCCACATCAAGAAGGCGGACGGACCGCAGCAGTTCTCCAAGGTCGGCACCCGCAACGCCATGGTGATCGCGGTGTGCGCCTTCGGTCTGGCCCTGCACCCCGAGACCCGTACGGTCCGCACCGGCATCGGCTCGGCCGCGCCGACCCCGGTCCGCGCGAAGACCGCCGAGGAGTTCCTGAACGCGGCGCTCGACGAGGGCGGCTTCTGGGACAACGGCAAGATCATCACCCCTTCGGTGGCCAAGCAGTTCGCCGTGCTGTGCTCCGCCGCCTGCAACCCGATCGACGACGTCCGCGGCACGGCGAGCTACCGCCGCCACGCGGTCGGTGTCATGGCCCGTCGCACGCTGACCTGGACCTGGGAGTCCTACCGCGGCGCTGCCGCCCGCACGGAGGGAGTCGCGTAATGCGTGTCAACTTCACGGTCAACGGCCGCAGGCAGGAGGCCGACGACGTCTGGGAGGGCGAGAGCCTCCTGTACGTCCTGCGCGAGCGTCTCGGCCTGCCCGGTTCCAAGAACGCCTGCGAGCAGGGCGAGTGCGGCTCCTGCACGGTCCGTCTGGACGGTGTGCCGGTGTGCTCCTGTCTGGTCGCCGCCGGCCAGGTGGAGGGCCGCGAGGTCGTCACCGTCGAGGGCCTGGCCGACTTCGCCAAGCAGCGCGCGGAGCACGCCGGTTGCGCGACGGGTGCCTGCAGCACGGCTGAAGCGACGGGTATTTCGCTCGACGAGGCCCAGAGCTGGGCCGCCAGGGGGCACGACTCGCAGACCGGCGAGGGCGACGAACTCTCGCCCGTCCAGCAGGCGTTCATCGACGCCGGAGCCGTCCAGTGCGGCTTCTGCACCCCGGGTCTGCTCATCGCGGCGGACGAGATGCTGGAGCGCACCCCGAACCCGACCGACGCGGACATCCGCGAGGCGCTCTCGGGCAACCTGTGCCGCTGCACCGGCTACGAGAAGATCATGGACGCGGTCCGCCTCGCGGCCGCCCGGCAGTCCGAGGCGGTCTGATCATGGGAACGACCGGAACACCCACGAACATCACGCAGGGCTCCCGGACCAAGGGCGGCATCGGCGAGTCCACGCTCCGCCCGGACGGCACCCTCAAGGTCACCGGCGAGTTCGCGTACTCCTCCGACATGTGGCACGAGGACATGCTGTGGGGCCAGATCCTGCGCTCCACGGTCGCCCACGCCGAGATCGTGTCCATCGACACCTCCGAGGCCCTCGCACAGGCCGGCGTGTACGCCGTCATGACGTACGACGACCTGCCCACGGACGTGAAGAACTACGGCCTGGAGATCCAGGACACCCCGGTCCTCGCGCACGGCAAGGTACGCCACCACGGCGAGCCGGTCGCCATCGTGGCCGCCGACCACCCGGAGACCGCCCGCCGCGCCGCCGCCAAGATCAAGGTGGAGTACCGCGAGCTGCCGGTGATCACGGACGAGGCGTCCGCGACCGCGCCCGGCGCGGTCCTCGTCCACGAGGGCCGCGACGACCACCACATCGGCCACGTCCCGCACCCGAACATCCTGCACCGCCAGCCGATCGTCCGCGGCGACGTCGAAGAGGCCGCGAGGAAGGCCGACTTCGTCGTCCGGGGCGAGTACACCTTCGGCATGCAGGACCAGGCCTTCCTCGGCCCCGAGTCCGGCCTTGCCGTGCCCTGTGAGGACGGCGGCGTCGAGCTCTACATCGCCACCCAGTGGCTGCACTCCGACCTGCGCCAGATCGCCCCGGTGCTCGGCCTGCCCGAGGACAAGGTCCGGATGACCCTCTCCGGGGTCGGCGGCGCGTTCGGCGGCCGCGAGGACCTGTCGATGCAGATCCACGCCTGCCTGCTGGCCCTGCGCACCGGTAAGCCCGTCAAGATCGTCTACAACCGCTTCGAGTCCTTCTTCGGACACGTCCACCGCCACCCCGCCAAGCTCACCTACGAGCACGGGGCGACCAAGGACGGCAAGCTCACGCACATCAGGGCACGGATCGTGCTCGACGGCGGCGCGTACGCGTCGGCCTCCCCGGCGGTCGTCGGCAACGCCGCCTCGCTCGGCGTCGGCCCGTACGTGGTCGACGACGTCGACATCGAGGCCATCGCGCTCTACACCAACAACCCGCCCTGCGGAGCCATGCGCGGCTTCGGCGCGGTCCAGGCGTGCTTCGCGTACGAGGCCCAGATGGACAAGCTCGCCGACGAGGTGGGCATGGACCGGGTCGCGTTCCGTCAGCTCAACGCGATGGAACAGGGCTCGCTGCTGCCGACCGGGCAGCGCGTCGACTCACCGGCCCCGGTCGCCGAACTCCTGCGCCGCGTCAAGGCGATGCCCCTGCCGCCGGAGCGGCAGTGGCTCTCCGCGGGCGAGGAGGCCGACGTACGGCAACTGCCCGGCGGTCTGTCCAACACCACGCACGGCGAGAGCGTCGTCCGCGGGATCGGGTACGCCGTCGGCATCAAGAACGTCGGCTTCTCCGAGGGCTTCGACGACTACTCGACCGCCCGGGTCCGCATGGAGGTCGTCGGCGGCGTGCCGGTCGCCACCGTGCACACCGCGATGGCGGAGGTCGGCCAGGGCGGCGTCACCGTCCACGCGCAGATCGCCCGCACCGAACTGGGCGTCGCCCAGGTGACCATCCAGCCGGCCGACACCCGGGTGGGCAGCGCCGGTTCGACGTCCGCCTCGCGCCAGACGTACGTCACCGGCGGCGCCGTCAGGAACTCCTGCGAGCTGGTCCGCGAGAAGGTCCTGGAGATCGGCCGCCGCAAGTTCGGCACGTACCACCCCGCGTGGGCCACGGCCGAACTCCTGCTGGAGGGAGGCAAGGTCGTCACCGACGGCGGTGAGGTCCTCGCCGATCTCGCCGACGTGCTCGAGTCGGAGGCCGTCGAGGTCGAGGCCGAGTGGCGGCACCGGCCGACCGAGGCCTTCGACCTGCGTACCGGGCAGGGCAACGGCCATGTCCAGTACTCGTTCGCCGCGCACCGCGCCGTCGTCGAGGTGGACACCGAACTCGGGCTGGTCAAGGTCATCGAACTGGCCTGCGCCCAGGACGTCGGCAAGGCGCTCAACCCGCTGTCCGTCATCGGCCAGATCCAGGGTGGTACCACCCAGGGCCTGGGCATCGCGGTCATGGAGGAGATCATCGTCGACCCGAAGACCGCGAAGGTGCGCAACCCCTCCTTCACGGACTACCTGATCCCCACCATCCTCGACACGCCGACCATCCCCGTCGACGTGCTCGAACTCGCCGACGACCACGCCCCGTACGGGCTCCGTGGCGTCGGCGAGGCCCCGACCCTGTCGTCCACCCCGGCCGTCCTCGCAGCGATCCGGAACGCGACGGGTCTGGAGCTCGACCGGACGCCGGTACGCCCCGAACACCTCACGGGAACCGCGTAGGCGCCGGACACATCTCTCCGGGCGGCGACGGGAACGTCACACTTCTCCGCGCCGCCCGGAGCACCCGGTCACCGCACCGCTCGCGGACCGGGAGCCGCAGGGAAGCAGCAAGCAACAACCGCGTACAGCAACAGAGTTCCTCTCGTTTCTCACGTTCTTCTCGTTTCTCACGTTCGTCTCGGGCCGTCCCCCGGGTCGTGCGGCCGAAGCACCTTCCCAAATCCCGCAGCCGCCAAGGCGGCTGACCAGCCGTCAGGACGGCTGTCCGGGTGCCCCTTTGAACCTTGGGAGCAGGCCCACATGACCCAGCAGTCACTGAAGCCGAAGACCACCGCGCAGGACGCGGGCGCGGGCAGCCGCGTTCCGGCGGGACGGTCTTGGCTCGACCGGTACTTCCACATCTCCCGGCGGGAGAGCTCGATCGCGCGCGAGGTGCGCGGCGGCGTCACCACCTTCATGGCGATGGCGTACATCCTGCTGCTCAACCCCCTCATCCTGTCCGGCAAGGACGTGGCGGGGGACGTGCTCGGGCAGAAGGCCCTGATCACCGCGACCGCGTTCGCGGCGGCCTTCACCACCCTTCTCATGGGCTTCGCCGGCAAGGTGCCGCTCGCCCTCGCCGCCGGGCTCTCGGTGTCCGGGGTGCTCTCCTCGCAGGTCGTCCCGCAGATGACCTGGCCGCAGGCCATGGGCATGTGCGTGCTGTACGGCGCGGTCATCATGCTCCTGGTCGTCACCGGGCTGCGCGAGATGATCATGAACGCGATCCCGCTGGCACTCAAACACGCCATCACCATGGGGATCGGCCTGTTCATCGCGCTGATCGGCCTGGTCAAGGCCGGCTTCGTGCACCAGGGCAAGGCGACCCCGCTCACCCTCGGCTCCACCGGCGAACTCGCGGGCTGGCCGGTGCTGCTCTTCGCCGCGACCCTGCTCCTGATCTTCGCCCTCCAGGCGCGCGGTGTCCCCGGCGCGATCCTCATCGGCATCGTCTCCGGCACGGTCGTCTCCGTCGTCCTCGACGCCACCGGTGTCATCGACCCCGGCCAGTGGGCCGGCGGCGCCCCCGAACTGCACGGCAGCGCCGTCTCGATGCCGGACTTCTCGCTTTTCGGCAAGGTCGAGTTCGGCGGCTGGAGCCACGTCGGCGCCATGACGGTCGGCTTGATCGTCTTCACTCTGGTGCTCGCCGGGTTCTTCGACGCGATGGCCACGATCATCGGCGTCGGCACCGAGGCCGGACTGGCCGACGACCGGGGCCGGATGCCCGGTCTGTCGAAGGCGCTGTTCATCGACGGCGCCGGCGGAGCGGTCGGCGGAGTGGCCGGAGCCTCCGGCCAGACGGTCTTCGTCGAGTCCGCGACCGGCGTCGGCGAAGGAGCCCGTACCGGCCTCTCCTCCGTCGTCACCGGCCTCTTCTTCGCGGCCTGCCTGTTCTTCACCCCGCTCACGGCGATCGTCCCGGGCGAGATCGCGGCGGCGGCCCTGGTGGTCATCGGCGCCATGATGATGACGAACGCGCGCCACGTCGACTGGGCCGACCGCGCCACCGCCGTCCCGGTCTTCCTCACGGTCGTGATCATGCCGTTCACCTATTCGATCACCGCGGGCGTGGCGGCCGGTGTGATCAGTCACGTCGCCGTCAAGACCGCCCAGGGCCGGGCCCGGGACATCGGGGCCTTCATGTGGGGTCTGACGGCGGTCTTCTTCGTCTACTTCGCGCTCCACCCCATCGAGGGCTGGCTGGGCGTCCGCTGACGCCGAGCCCCTTCCACGCAACCGCTGCCAAGGAGACCGAGACATGCTGGACATCGCCGAAGAACTGCACCGGTGGGTCGAGCAGGGCCGCGACTTCGCCGTCGCCACCGTGGTGGCGGTCGGCGGCAGCGCGCCCCGCCGGCCCGGCGCCGCTCTCGCCGTCGACTCCGACGGCACGGCGATCGGCTCGGTCTCGGGCGGTTGCGTGGAAGGGGCGGTCTACGACCTGTGCGCACAGGCGCTGGAGGACGGCGAGACCGTCCTGGAACGCTTCGGCTACAGCGACGACGACGCCTTCGCGGTCGGCCTGACCTGCGGCGGTGTCATCGACATCCTGGTCACCCCGGTCCGCTCGCACGACACCGCCCGACGGGCGGTGCTCACGACGGCCCTGGCCCGAGCGGCGCGCGGCGAGGCGGCGGCGCTAGCCCGCGTCGTGAGCGGGCCCGCCGAGCTGATGGGCCGCGCCCTCGTCGTGTGTCCCGACGGCTCCCACGAGGGCGGTTTCGGGGCCCATCCCGGGCTCGACCGTACGGTGGCGGGCGAGGCGGCGGCCCTGCTGGACGCCGGCCGCACCGCCACCGTGGAGATCGGAGAGCAGGGCTCTCGTTGCGGAGCGCCGCTCACGGTCCTGGTGGAGTCCTCGGTCCCGCCCCCGCGCATGATCGTCTTCGGCGCCATCGACTTCGCCTCGGCACTGGTCCGCGTGGGCAAGTTCCTCGGCTACCGGGTGACGGTGTGCGACGCCCGCCCGGTCTTCGCGACGGCGGCCCGCTTCCCCGAGGCGGACGAGATCGTCGTGGAGTGGCCCCACCGCTATCTGGAGCGTGCGGAGGTCGACTCCCGCACCGTCCTGTGCGTCCTCACCCACGACGCCAAGTTCGACGTCCCGCTGCTCCGGCTCGCGCTGCGGCTCCCGGTGGCGTACGTCGGAGCCATGGGCTCGCGCCGCACTCACCTGGACCGCAACGAGAGGCTGCGCGAGGTCGGCGTCACCGAGATCGAGCTGGCCCGCCTCAGGTCGCCGATCGGCCTGGACCTGGGGGCGCGGACCCCCGAGGAGACGGCGCTGTCGATCGCGGCGGAGATCGTGGCCGACCGGCGCGGGGGGAGCGGGGTCTCCCTCACCGGGGCGCACACCCCGATCCACCACGACACGTCCTCGGTTCCGGCGCGTCGGATCGGGTCGGTGGCGTGAGAGCCCGCGACTGACATCCCTCAGCTCTCCGGCCCGTTGTGCCCGCCCTGACAGGGCGGGCACAACGGGCCGGAGTCGCCCGGGGGGAATGGCTTGTCCGCTTCTCGCGCGGTCACCGCCGACGCGTTGCGCCTTCTGGGCGGATCCCTGCGGGAAAGCGGAGCCGCGGTGGACATCCCCGCGGATCTGCAGACTCAGCCCGTCAGGGAGCGGACATGGACCGAGGCTGCGCCGCTGGGCGCGAGGCCGCTCGTGCGGGCGTGGCCGCGTGCGCCGCCTGTCCCCCCGCTGAGGGCCGCGGCTTGGCGGAGGCAGTGTCGGGCCTCGCTGCCACGGCCGAGGGCCTGCAGGGCGTTTCCGCAGGTGGTGAGCAGCAGGGCCCGGCGCTCGTCGGACTGCTGGTGCGGGGCGAGGGTCAGGGCGTGCCGGCACCGGCTCAGGGCTTCGTGCGGGCGGCCGACGGTCAGAAGGTGGGTCGCCAGGTGATACAGGGCCAGCGTTTCGGTGTGGGGGTGGGCCAGGGAGTGGGCCATCCTGGCTGCCTCCTCGCGCCGGATACCGGCGTCGGTCAGTTCCCCGGTGCGCTCCAGGGCGGCCGCCCAGTTGATCAGGGCGATCACCTGCCCGCGCCGGTCTCCGGCTCGGAGGGCCAGGTCGGGTGCGCGGCTGAGATACGTCAGCGCTGCGGTGTGCCGGCCGTTCTCGGTGAGGACCCAGCCCAGCAGAGCGCACAGCCGCGACTCGGCGTCGGTGTCGCCCAGCGCGACAGCGGCGGCGAGGCCGTGTTCGAGCGTCGGCTCCCAGCCGTCGTGGACCTGCCGCACGATCAGCGGCCAGAGCTGGACGGCGAGGCGCCAGGCCAGTTCCGGATGCCCGGCCTGGGCTGCCGCGGCCACCGCGGCGGTGAGGTTTGGGCGCTCGGTGACGTACCACGCCATCGCCGCGGCACGGTCGGCGAAGGCCGGCGGCGGGCCGGGCGGGGACGCCTGCGGGGGCAGGGAGCAGCAGGGCTGGCTGCCCGGTTCGGCCGCCGCAGCGGCGGCTCGGGCGGCGGCCAGGTAGTGCACCAGGAGGCGTTCGAGTCCCGTCGCGTCGGCCTGCGCCGGCAGGGAGCGTGCGTAGAGCCGGACGAGGTCGTGCATCAGATAGCGGCCATCAGCCCGTTCCTCGACGAGGTGGGCCGCGGCGAGTTCCTCCAGGGCGGCGCGCGCGGCGGCGGGCGGCACGCCGCTGAGCGCCGCCGCGGCACCGCCGTCGAGTTCGGAGCCGACGTGCAGGGCCAGTTGGCGAAAGAGCAGCGCCCCGGCCGCAGGCAGCTGCTGGGCGCTCAGGCGCAGGGTCGCTGCGACGCCGAGGTCCTCGGTGGCAAGCAGGGACAGGCGCTGGTGTTCGTCGGCCAGGTCGTCGGCCATCGCGCGCAGGGTGAGCCGGGGTCGTGCCACGAGCCGGGCGGCGGCCAGCCGCAGCGCCAGGGGCAGGCCGTCGCACAGGGCGGACAGCTCCTCGGCGGCAGCAGGTTCGGCGGCCACGCGCAGCTCGCCGATGACGCCGCGCAGGATGCGTACGCCGTCCGTGGGCACCAGGTGCTGAAGCGGCAGCAGCCGGGCGCAGTCGGTGGCCACCAGCCCCTCGAGCCGGTTGCGGCTGGTGACCAGCACCGTGCACCGGGGCGTGCCGGGCAGGAGCGGACGGACCTGCGCCGAGTCGCGGGCGTTGTCGAGCAGGATCAGCGCGCGGCGGTCGGCGAGCAGGGAGCGGTAGAGGGTTTCGGCGGCGCGGCCATGACGTGGCAGGCGTTCCTCCTCGACGCCGAGGGCCGACAGGAAGTCGTGCAGGACGCCAGCATGCGGCCTGCCGGTGCCGTCCTGTTCCAGGGTGTGCAGGTCGGCGTAGAGGATGCCGTCGGGGAAGTCGTCGGCGTGCGCGTGCGCCCAGTGCAGCGCCAGCGAGGTCTTGCCGACGCCGGCCGGGCCGGTCACCACGCTCAGGGTGGCGGTGCCGGCCGATGCGACGGCGGTCAGGCGGGCGAGGTCGGCGGTGCGGCCGGTGAAGCCGGCCGGGGCGCGCGGCAGGAGGCAGGGGACCGGTGGGGAGGGATGCGGGGCGGCGGCCGGGTCCGCTGCTCTCTGCGGCCCGGGCGCGGCCGGTGGGGGTGTCCCGGTGGCGGGTGGGTGGGGTGGCCGGGAGTGCAGAACGTCGAGATACGCCTTTGACAGCGCGGGGCCCGGGTCGACGCCCAGTTCCTGGGCGAGGAGTTGCTGCGTGCGGCGGAAGAGGGCGAGGGCGTCACCTTGGCGGTCGGCAGCATGCAGGGAACGGACCGTGGCCGCGATCAGGGATTCGCGCAGCGGATGGTTCTCGGCTGCCGGCCGCAGCAGGGCGAGGGCGTCCGCCCCGTTGCCGCACGCGTGCAGGGCGTTGGCGTACCGCTCCAGCGCGACGAGGCGTTCCTCCATCAGTTGGTCGGCGGCCGCCGATAGCGAAGGGGTGTCACCGATCCCGCCGAGCGCCTGGCCCCGCCACAGGCCCAGGGCTTCGACCAGGAGCGCGGCCCGCCGCTCGGCAGAGACGGCCGCGGCACGGCACGCCAGGTCGTGAAAGCGCCGTACGTCCACCGAGCCCGGTGCGGCGCGCAGGGCGTAGCCCCCGCTCCCGGTGACGAGTTCGGCCGCGGGCGTCGTACGCATCAGTCCGCGCAGTGCGGAGATGTGACCGTAGACGATGGTGCGGGCGTGGGTGGGTGGCCGGGTGTCCCACAGCGCGTCGATGATCCGCTCGGCGCTGACGGGCGTGCCGTCGGCGAGCAGGAGCAGCGCCAGCACGGCTCGGCGCTTGGGAGGGCCGAGTGGCACCTCTTTGTCACCCGTGAAAGCCGAAACCGGCCCGAGAAGCCGGAATTCCATCAGCATTGTTCCTTTGGCCATGTCGTCCGGGCGGACATTCACGAGAAGCCAGACAAGCATGCTCACCCTCGAAATGGGGTGCACGGATCGAGAATTGGACAATCGGCGCTTCAAGTCCGTCCAGAACTTGTCGTGTTGCGCGAGTTCCAGTGATCTCTGCCACGGGACCCGAGTGTGCGGGGCAACACGAAAAGCGCGAAAGGTGTTCAGCGAGAGGCTGCGGGGTCGGAATGGGTCGTACCGAATTCAATTGCCGGGTGCGACGCAATCCGTCGTCCGCCATCCGCCGGGCAGTGCCATGGACAGGAGGTCCGCATCTCGGGCAGGGCGGTGGCCAAGACCTTACGACGACCTAACGGCCGGATGCTTTTGGCGCTCCTGTTCGGCGTTACACCACCGTTAGGCCCCCTCGGCAAGCTCTTTCCCGGAAGCCAGAACACGGATCAGGAGGCGCAATGTCACACAGCGCAGGAATTCGCAGGGGCCCGGGCGCGGTGCGCAGGACGGTGACGGCGAGCGGCGCCATTGCCGCAACCGCCATGGCCGCCGTGGCCGTGTTCGCCTCGGCCGGCAGTTCTGCCGCCGCGGCAGGGCACGACACGGCGCACGCGTCCACGGTGTCGGTGCAGTCGGCCCGCGGTACCCGGGTGCACGTCGTCAACGGCACCACCACGACCCTGTATCGCAACTACTCGTCGCTGTCGCACGGGGTCTGGGACGACGGGACGCCGCCCGAGGCCATCGACGGCGGGAGCCAGGTCGTCTGGGGCTCCCATTCCTCCGGGGTGATGACGGGGACGGAAGGCTACGCCCGCTACTCCCTCGGCAACGCGGGTGAGGTCTCCCTCCACTGGGACAACCCCTACGTGGGCAGCAACAGTTACAGCTGTACGGCGCCCGCCGGCTACAGCTGTGCGCGCTCCGGTGGCAGCGGCGACAACGCGGAGGTGTGGTTCACCATCAGCGGCAGCGGCCGCACCGCCGCCGCGGACCGTGGCCGACGGTCGGCGTCCGCGGCACGCAGCACGCACGTCACGCTGCAAAACCGTACGCCCAACGAGATGCTGCGCACCTCGTCGAGCCTGGTGCACGGTACCTGGAGCGAGAACCTGCTCCCTCCGGACCACGTGTACCCGATGTCCAACGCGATCTGGCAGTCGGAGTCGAACGGCTTCATGACGGGGACGGAAGGAACGGCCGTCTACAACATGCTCAACGTCGGCACCGTCAGCGTCTCCTGGAACAACCCCTACGCGGGCAGCAACGGATACTCCTGCTCGCCTCCCTCCGGATACACCTGCCGACAGGACGGCGGCGGTGGTGACAACGCCGCCGTCACCTTCACCGTGCTGAAGCGCTGACGGCGCCCTCCTCCTTTCCCGGCCGTCTCCATCCACTGCATTTCCCCTCCTTCACAGCTTCTCCTGTCGTGCAGGAGAGAAGGGACGATGATGTCTCGTTACACCGCAGCACTGTCATGCGCTGCCGCCCTGGCCGTCCTCACGGCCGGCTCGGCCGCGGCGCTCCCCGCCGACACCGCGCCAGCCGGCCCCGCGCACGCGGCCGTCGCCGCGCAGGCGAACACCTACGTGCTGGCCCCGCAGGACAAACCCGATCTGTGGCTCGGGGACCTCGACTACCACGGCTTGGTCGTCTGCAAGGCCAGCCGGCTCTGGTACGGAGAAGGGCGCGACAACGCCGTCTGGCAGATAACCAACAACAACGACGGCTCCGTATCGCTGGTGAACATGGACTCCCAGGGGAACCGGGAGCGTTTGCTCAGCACGCGCGAGGAAGTGCTCATCTCGGAGGGTACCGGCGACGCCTTCAACTGGTTCAGGGTCGCTGGCCCGTCCGGGACCTTCGGGCTGAAGAACAAGGCGACGGGCCGTTACCTGGCGTTCACCGCCGCCGGTGGGGTTCTGGGGGCCGTCAACGCCTACTGGTGGTACATGGTCAACACCCTGCCGTAGCCTGCGAGTTCGGCCTGCGCCGGTGTCCCCCGGATCGTGCCGGGGACGCGAAAGTGCCTTCCTGGGCGGGGTGGCGAGGCTGGACTCGGGCCTTGTGCCACCACGGTGGGAAGGCACTTGCTGCGTGTGCTCGAAGGTTCGAGGGCCAGGGCGAGGCCCGCCGCGGAGTGCGGCGGGCCTTTCTTCTGCGCCTTGTATTGACGCACGCGCGCCTCTCGGCGAACCTCCTGTGGGAGCGCTCCCGCAAGTCCCTCGTGACCGTTGCGACCCCGGAGTGAACCCGTATGAGACGACGCACCCCCACCTGGCTCGCCGCTCTGTCCGTAGGACTGGCAGCCCTGTTCGCCGTACCACCGGCGCAGGCCGCCGAGGCCGCCGGCCGCGCACCGTCGCTGTACGTCCCCGACGCCAACCCGGCGGCGTACCAGCAGGCCCTCGGCCTCGCCCGGGCCGGCAGGCTGCGCGACGCGGCGGGCATCGTGGCGATGGTGAACACCCCGCAGGCCGTGTGGTTCGGTGACCAGACGCCGGCCGAGGTGGAGAAGGAGGTCCGCGCGGTGGTGCGCGACGCGGGCCGTGACGGCGCGGTTCCCGCGCTGGCGCTGTACGACATTCCCGGCCGGGACTGCTCCAACTACTCGGCGGGCGGCGCCGCGGACACCGCCGAGTACCAGGCGTGGATCGACGCGGTGGCCCGCGGGATCGGCCGCGGCGACGCGATCGTCACCCTCGAACCCGACGCCCTCGCCCTGCTGCCCTCCGACTGCGGCCAGGACGACGCGCAGGGCACGAGGACGACCGCGCGCTACGCGGAGGTCAACTACGCGGTCGACGCCCTGGAGCCACTGCGCGGGACGAAGGTCTATCTCGACACCGGGCACCCGGGCTGGCACTCCGTCAACTCCATCGTGCCGCGCCTGATCGAGGGCGGGGTGGCACGCGCCTCCGGCTTCTACACCAACGCCTCGAACTACCACACCGACGACGCCGACTCCTGGTACGGCAAGCTCATTTCGTCCTGCCTGGCCTACGCCGACAGCGGTGGTGACGTGGCCCAGTGCCCCAACCAGTGGTGGCCGCGCGCCGACGCGCAGGCCTGGCTCGACGCGCAGGTGTCGACCCCGCCGTCCCGGATGAAGCACTTCGTCACGGACTCCAGCCGCAACGGCCGCGGCCCCTGGACCCCGCCGGCGGGCAAGTACACGGACGCGCAGGACTGGTGCAACCCGCCGGACCGCGGCCTCGGCGCCCGCCCCACGCTGCGCACCGGCGATCCGCTCCAGGACGCCCGGCTGTGGATCAAGACACCCGGTGAGTCGGACGGCCTCTGCCTGCGCGGAACCGCGGGGCCCGAGGACCCCGAGCGCGGCACGGTCGATCCGAAGGCGGGCGACTGGTTCCCGCAACAGGCTCTGGAACTGGCTCAGTTGGCCGAACCGCCGCTTCTGCCGGGAGACTGAACTACTCCCGCCCCAGGAGCCCGTCCATCGCCCGCCCGAACATCCACCTCGCCGACCATTCCAGCGGGCGGTCGGCGAGGGCGGGCAGGGCGCGCACGCTCAGGTCCTCCCGCCAGACCACCCGTGAACCGCCGCCGTCCGCCGGGTGCACCTCGAACTCGGCCCAGCCCGTGACGAACGTGCCGCGCTTGACCAGCCGGCACGTTCCCGGGACCCCGTCGCCCGGCGGGTTCCACGCGACGACCTCCATCGGGTCGTCGAACCCGAGCCGCCCGAGCCCCGACCGTGCCACGAAGACCGTGCCCTCCCGCGTCGGCGCCGGGGTGCGCACGGTGACCCGGGTCAGCGGGACGACGTCCGCGTGCCGGGGCCAGTCGGTCAGCCGCCGCCAGCTCTCGGCGACGGAGTGCCGGGACACGCGTTCCAGGACGAAGAGGACCACGCCATGATCGTAGGCGCCGGAAGGCCGCGGACCGGAGACGAACCCACCGCGGGACATGCCGCGGACGATCCGCGGGACACGCTGCCGACGGTCCGGGGACAATCTCACGCGGTGCTCACGCGGGGGGTGCTCACGCGGTGCTCACGCGGTGCCGGACCGGTCCTCCGGTCGTCGTTCCCGCCCCGGTCCGTGGCCGGGGCGGTGCACACCGGCCGTGCGGCTCACGAGCAGGGCCATGGCCATCAGCCGGCGCCAGTCCAGGGCGGGCTGGACCGTGGGCACGCCCGGACGCTTCTTCGGGACGCGTACGCGCAGCACGCCCGGTTCGACGCGGCAGCGCACCGGGGTGGACAGGACCATGGCCTCGCCGTCGATACCGGCTTCCAGCTCTTCGCTGTCGGCGGTCACGACCACCTCGCGGGCCGTGAGGACGGACAGGCCCTGCGGGGCGGGGGAGAGCAGCAGGGCGGCGGCCCCGACCGCGCTGTCCACCTTGACGCCGAGAACGCCGAGCTGCCCCGTGTCCAGCCGCTCGCGCCGCCCGAGACCCGCCGGATCGTCGGTGCGGTAGGGGTTGTTGCTCACCAGCACCGCCTGCGGTGCCACGAGGGTCGTGCCGGCGGCGTGGGCGGTCAGCTCGGGTCCGCGCTGGCGGGTGAGCAGATCCGGAAGGAGTTCCAGGATCGTGCCGATCTTGTCGTCCCGGTAGGCGGGATCCTGGACGACCGCCGCGTACGCGCCGAACGAGGCGTTGTTGACGAACGGGTGCGTCCCGGCGAAGCCGAGGTCCACCCGCAGTTCGACCCCGTTCGTCAGCGCGTCCAGGCAGGTGGCGGGGTCGTCGCGGTCGAGGCCGAGGTCCATGGCGAAGTGGTTGCGGGTGCCGGCCGAGACGACGAGGAACGGCAGCCCGTGTTCGGCGGCGACGGCCGCGACGAGCGCCTGCGTCCCGTCGCCGCCCGCGACGCCCAGGAGATCCGCTCCGTCGGCGACCGCCTGCCGGGCCAGTTCGGTGACGTCCTGGTGCTGCTCCGGGTCGAGGAGCACGACACGGGCGCCGAGCCGCTCGGCCTTCTCCACGAGTCCGAACCGCTCCACCTTGCCGCCGCCGGAGCGGGGGTTCATCAGGACGAACGGCTTCCGCGGCGGCGGCGTGCGGTGCTCCTTCATGGGCCGGACCCGGCCGCGGGCGCTGCGCAGCGCGTAACGGCCGCTCCACACGGCGGTGATCCACAGCACGGGGGACAGCAGCAGGGTCCACAGCAGGGTGAGCGCGAGGACCACGAGGGCGGCGAGCGGGAGGACGATGGCGAGCAGCCCGGCGATCCAGCGCAGCGGGCCCCGCCGGGTCAGCATCCACCACAGTGCCGCCGCCGCGACGGCCATGGCGGCGGCAGCGGCGAGCAGGAGCAGGAAGCCGCGTACGCCCCCGAAGGCGAGCGGAAGCGCCACGGCGAGCGCCGCCGCCGCCAGCGAGGCTCTCGCCGCCCACCGTTCCCTGGCCGGCGGCCCCGTCTCCGTGCTCATCGTTCCTCCACCGGTCGCTCCGTCCGGCACCGCGGTCGCCGCCCGGGAGGGCACCGCCGCGCCGTTCACGCGAACCGCATGCCCCTGCGGCGGACGTCCATGTCCGACCCGCCGGGACAACCCTCACAGGGTCACGCTGTCACGAGCCGGGCTCCGGGGCCACGAGGCGGCCTGTGTCCCGGTCCGTTTCCTGGCCCGCGCCCCCTCCCGTTCCCCGCCCGGGGGCCTGGAGGGCGGCGGGATCCGCCCGCCGCGCCGACGGGCCGGGGCGGGTACGCGCCTTGGGCGGGATCAGCTCGCCGTGCCCGGCTCCGCACACGACCGCCGCGCGCACCTGCTCGCCGCACTCCGCGTGCACGACCTCCAGGGGCGGTCCCTCGGGGTCCGCCGTGTAGCGGTCGCCCCACTGCTTGAGGGCGATCATGGCGGGCCACAGCTCCCAGCCCTTGCGGGTGAGCCGGTACTCGTACCGGGTGCGGCTGCCGGGCTCGCTGTACGGCACGGTGTCCAGGATCCCGGCCGCGACCAGCTTCCGCAGCCGGTCCGCCAGCACGCTCTCGGAGAGCCCGACATGGCGCCGGAAGTCGTCGAAGCGCCGTACGCCGTTCATCGCGTCCCGCAGGACCAGCATCGACCACTTCTCGCCGATCAGGTCGAGGGTCCGCTGGACCGTGCAGTTCTCGGTACTGGTGTCGAGCCACGTCATGCGCCCCATCGTAGGCTGACTGTGAGATTGACAGCCAGGTGTGGTGCTGGCTAGCTTCTGTCGTACCGGCTGGCTTCGAAAAGCAGAGTCAGAGGGCCGAGGCGGGAGAGTGGGAGAACCATGGGCAGGTCTCGTACGTACGACTGGGAGGACCCGGCCGTCTCCGCGGCGGCCGTCGCCCGGTACAGCGGCCTCGAATTCCTCCGCGAGATGCAGGCCGGACGGCTCCCCGCGCCACCGATCTCCGCGACCGTGGGCATGACCCTCGACGAGGTCGAGCACGGCCGGGTGGTCTTCTCCCTGGTCGCGGGGGAGGAGCACTACAACCCCATCGGAAGCGTCCACGGAGGCATCTACGCCACCCTGCTGGACTCCGCCGCGGGCTGTGCGGTGCAGTCCGTGCTGCCCCGGGGCACCGGATACACCTCGCTCGACCTGAACGTGAAGTTCCTGCGGCCGGTCACCGTGGACACCGGCCGGATCCGCGCGGTCGGCACCGTCCTCAACAGCGGCCGCCGTACGGCCCTCGCCCAGGCGGAGCTCTTCGACGCGGGCGACCGGCTGCTCGCCCACACCACCAGCAGCTGTCTGCTGTTCCCCGTCTGACCCGCCGCCGCTCCCCGTCCTGACGCCGACCGCAGCCCGCCGCGGGTTCCACCGGGCTGGCCGGCGCCACCGGGGATACCGTTGCCGCGTATGAGGACCAGCCTGCCGGGACTGCCCCTGGACGCCGTGCCGCGCCTGATCGTCGCGGTGATCCTCGGTGCCGTCGTCGGCGTGGCCGTCGGGCTCTCGAACGACGTCTTCCTGGGCTCGCTCGTCGGGATCGCGGCGACGGAACTGTCCTTCGTCCTGGCGGGCTGGGCGGTGCTGTGGCCGATGACGGCCACGGCCACCCGCGACATCGCGCGCCGCGAGGACTTCCGCCCCCTGGCCGACGAACTCGTGGTGGTCGCGGTCGCCCTGTGCGGGCTGTGCGCCATCGTGCTGCTGCTCCTGCGCGGCAGCCGGTCCGACCAGGGCCACGCGGGGGCCGTGACCGCCCTGTGCGGAGTGTTCCTGGCCTGGGCCGCGCTGCACCTGATGTACGCCACCCGCTACGCCTACGTGTACTACGAGGCGAACGGCGGCATCGACTTCAACACGGACGACCCACCGGCGTACCGCGACTTCTTCTACTTCAGCTACAACCTCGGGATGACCTACCAGGTGTCCGACACCAGCGTCTCCAGTCCGCGGATCCGCTCGATCGTGCTGAGGCACTGCCTCCTGTCGTACGTGTTCGGCACCAGCATTCTCGCCACGGCCATCAATGTCGTCGTCGGACTCGTGAGCGGCTGACACCACCGCGGTCGCGATCCGTTCTGGTGCGGTTTGTCCCGCGACGAAGCAGGATGGGGGGAAGTACCGACCGGTCCGTGCGCGACGGGACGCCTCCGCGTCCCGTCGCGACGGACACCTCCGCGTCCCCCGAGGAGGCCGACTCTTGGCCGAGCCACAGGCTGTGATCTCCCGACCGGCCAGGGCCACTGTCTTCCTCGTGGCCACCGTCACGCCGGGGCGCGAGGACACGGTCCGCGGTCTGCTGGAGGACGTCTCCGGACTGCGCCGCTCCGTCTCCTTCCGGGCACCGGACGGCGAACTCGGCTGTGTCGTCGGCGTCGGATCGGCGGCCTGGGACCGGCTGTTCAGCGGGCCCCGTCCCCAAGAGCTGCACCCGTTCGTGGAGTTGACGGGCAGACGCCACCGGGCCCCGGCCACGCGGGGAGACCTCCTGTTCCACCTACGGGCCCGCCGCGAGGACCTCTGCTTCGAACTGGCCCGGCTGATCATGGAACGGCTGGACGGCGCCGTCACGGTGGTCGACGAGGTCCATGGATTCAAGTACTTCGACGACCGCGACCTGCTCGGCTTCGTCGACGGCAGCGAGAACCCCGAAGGACCGACGGCCGCCGACGCCGTGCTCATCGGCGACGAGGACCCCGATTTCGCCGGCGGCAGTTACGTGATCGTCCAGAAGTACCTGCACGACCTGCGGACATGGAACGCGCTGCCGTCGGACGAGCAGGAGAGGGTCATCGGGCGCACGAAGCTCGCCAACACCGAACTCCCCGACGACGTCAAACCGGCCGACTCCCATGTCGCGCTCAACACCATCACCGGCGAGGACGGCCGCGAACGCAAGATCGTGCGGGAGAACATGCCGTTCGGCACCCTGGGCGAGGGCGAGTTCGGCACCTTCTTCATCGGCTACGCCCGCACCCCCGAGGTGACCGAGCAGATGCTGCGCAACATGTTCCTCGGAGACGGCCGGGCCTCGCACGACCGCATCCTCGACTTCTCGACCGCGATCACCGGATGCCTCTTCCACGTGCCGCCCGCCGGCTTTCTCGACGACCTCCCCGCCGCCCCCGGCGAGCGGGAGGAGGACGAGCCCGCGGCGGACCCGGCCGCCGCCGACGAGCGCACGGTGGCGGCCGGGTCGCTGGGGATCGGCAGCCTCAAAGGAGTCCGAACATGACGACCCCACCCGACGCCACCGCCACCGCTACGGACACGGCCACCGCCACCGCCGCCGGGACCGGCAACCTGCACCGGGAACTCGCGCCCATCACGCCCGCCGCGTGGAACGAGATCGAGGACGAGGCGCGCCGCACGTTCCGGCGCAATCTCGCCGGCCGCCGTGTCGTGGACGTCACGGGCCCCGAGGGCCCCGCGCTCGCCGCCGTGGGAACCGGCCACCTGTCCCGCATCGACGGACCGTCACCCGGTGTCGCGGCCCGGCTGCGCCGGGTTCAGCCCCTGGTCGAGCTGACGGTGCCGTTCCGGGTGAGCCGTGACGCCGTCGACGACGTGGACCGGGGCGCCAAGGACTCCGACTGGCAGCCGGTCAAGGACGCGGCCCGCACCATGGCCTTCGCCGAGGACCAGACCGTGTTCAACGGCTACACGGCGGCCGGCGTCGACGGTCTTCGCGCCCGTACCTCCAACCCCGTGCTCCGCCTTCCCGCGGAGCCCCGCGACTTCCCCGACGCCGTCAGCCACGCGCTGAGCACCCTGCGGCTGGCCGGTGTGCAGGGCCCGTACGCGCTGCTGCTGGGCGCCGAGGCGTACACGGCGGTCAGCGAGACCTCCGACCACGGCTACCCCGTCGCCGCCCACCTCGGCCGGCTGCTCGACGGCCGGCTGATCTGGGCCCCCGCCGTGGAGGGGGCCTTCCTGCTCACGACCCGGGGCGGCGACTACGAACTGCGCCTCGGCGACGATCTCGCCATCGGCTACACCTCCCACGACGCCATCGGCATCGACCTTTACTTCCGGCAGACCCTGACGTTCCTCGTCCACACGGACGAGGCCGTCGTGGCACTCGACCCGTGGACCGACACGAACACCGACCTGGGCATGGACACGAACACGGACTCGGGCAGAGACGCGGGCAGGGGCGGGGGCTGATCCCGCCGGGGGCACGGGCGTTCCCCGGGCGGGGCGGGCGTCCGCGCGGGTCCCCGCGGGCCGGACCGCATCCGTTTCCTGGCGTTCGTCAACACCCCCTTCCCCTCGGCGAGTTCCCCCTTCTCCGGGGAAAAGCCGCAGGCCAGGTCGTTCGCGGCACTGACGCCCGCTCCGGTTGCGGAGCAATAGGTGCCGCGAAATGGTGGAAGGACTCGTTGCCGCACCGGGAGCTGTCCATGTCGATGTCGTCCTACGGTTTCGGCTCGTCCGACCCCTTCGGTGAACTGCTGAACCGCTTCTTCGGGATGTCGCCCGCGTCGTCTCCTCCGGCGGTGCAGCGCGTGCCCATCGGACGGCTGCTGACGGAGTCCTCGCAGGAACTCCTGAACCTGGCCGCACAGCGGGCCCAGCAGGACGGGACGTCGGATCTCGACACCGAGCACCTGCTGTGGGCCGCCACGAAGGTGGAACCCGCCCGCTCCCTGCTGGCCCGCGCGGAGCTGGACCCCGACGCGCTCGCCGCGCAGCTGGCCGAGGTCCTCCCCCGGGAGAGCAGCGAACCGTCCTCGGAGCCGGGGCTGACCCCGGCGGCCAAGCGCACCCTCGCCGCCGCGTACGCCCGCTCGCAGGCGGCCGGGGTGTCCTACATCGGCCCCGAGCACATCCTCGCCGCCCTGGGGGAGGACGATCTCGCGCAGATCGTCGAGCATCTCCTCGGCCGGAGCGAACGCCGGGTGCGCGCGCAGGGCATGAAGCCGGAGGTGACCGAGGCGGCCAAGAAGCTGCTGGTCGCCCACGGCCATCAACCGGAGTTCGGTGCCCACCCGCCGAGGCGCACGATCCGGACGGAGCTCGACAACGGCATCGCGGAGCTGCTGCTCGGCGGCGAGGCCGAACCCGGCGACACGATCGTCGCCGATGACCGGGACGGCTCCGTGCGCTGCACCGTGCGCAAGGGCGCCGGGGGCAACAGTGCCCCGGACGGCGGACCTTCGGGTGACGGAGCGGAGGCGGAGCGGGGGAGCGCGGTGCCCGCCGGCGACACAGGCGGCGACTGACCGACGCACGACGAAGGACGGGACGGAGGACTCCTGAGACCGAGGGACGTACCCGGGCGTGCGAGACGCCGGGTAGTCGTTTGAGGAGGCTGCGCATGACGCACCACAAGTCCAACCGGGCTGTCGAAGGCGATCCGGAGCACGCCCACAACAGGGGAATGCCCCTGCGGAGCGACGACGACGAACTCCACGCACGTACGGTCCGTGAGCGGCGCGAAGCCGGTCTGCTCGGCGGGCCCATGGAGGATCCCGAAGCCGAATACCGGCGCGAGCGCGTGGAGATCGACCTGGAGGTGGGCTCCGGCCGGATCCCCACGGGCCATGTCACCCGCCGCACCAGAGCCCCCTATCCGCCCTCCAGTTACGGGGAGTCAACTTGACCCGGCCCTGAAGGACCGGGCTTGGAGGTAGTGCCCAGCTGGCTGCTGGGGTGGGCTCCTCCGTTCAGACACCCCTATGAGGTGGCAGGGACGCGTGACTCACGCCCCGCATTCCACACAGCAGCGCCACGGGTGGCGATGTTGTGGGAAGCATTCCGGTCGGCGTGGGCAACGACCCCGCACCCCCGGCAGATGAAAAGCCCCTGGTCGACACGGTTTCGCTTGTCGACGTGGCCGCACTCGGCGCACGTCTGCGACGTGTACGCGGGATCGACGAAGACCAGGGGTACCCCGGCCCGCTCGGCCTTGTAGACGATGAAGTCTCCGAGCTGGGCGAAGGCCCAGGAGTGGAGTGCGACCCGTTGGGGCTTGCGGAGCCGTACCCGGTTGCGGATGCCCTTGAGTTCTTCGAGGGACAGGCCGCGTCCGGTGCGTTCAGCCTCGGTCACGATCGTCTTGGAGATGATGTGGTTGGTGTTCGCGGCGTGCCGCGTTTCCTTGCGGGCACGGGCCTTGAGCCGCCGCTTGGCGCTCTTGGTGCGCTTCTTCTGGAGCTTGGCCCGTAGGGCAAGCTGTCGCCTGCGGTACCGGTTGAGCCCCCGCCCGGCGGCGAGGTAGCCGGTGGAGGCGGTGGCGATGTTCTCGATGCCGAGGTCCACGCCGATGAAGCCGTCCGGCTCGTACTGCTCGGCCTCGGGCACATCACAGGTGGCGACGAGGTAGAACACGCCGTCGCGTTCGATCAGGTCGGATTCGCCCTGCCGGTGTGCCTGGAGCATCTTGAGCGCGTCCGGGGAGCACACGAACGAGACGTTCTTGACCGGCCGTCCACGGTCCAGATGGACACGGTCCGCTGGTCGTACTGCCAGCTCAAACACCGGTCGTCGTACGGCTGCGCGGCCTGGGGTCGGAACGTGACCGGCCTGGACTCGGCCTTGCGGCGACGCCTGGAGCCTTCCTTGCCGAGATTCCCGGCACGAATGTTGGCCTTGAGCGTGGTGTACGAGTCGCGCACCTTCTTGATGACGTGTTGCGCGGCCTGCGCTCCCAGCCCACGGGCTTTGAGTTCGGCGTAGGTGTGCTTGCGCAGTTCGTACTCACGCGGCACGCCGTGCTCGAACGCCACCTCCGACACCCAGTTCGCGGCGTCATTGGCCGTGCGCAGAGTGCGCTCAAGCACAGACGCCTGCACGGCATCCGGCATGAGTTTGACCTGCGTCACGATCTTCACGGGCGTGATCGTAACATTGATCCATGTCACCACGCTGGGAGCCAAACCCCGATATCCGCAGGGGTCGTAGCGTCGTCTACACCCTCCATGCACACTTGGTCTTCATCCCCAAATACCGGCGCGGACCATTCACTGACGAGATCCTTCGGCGCTGTGAAGAGGTCATGCGCGACGTGTGTACCGACTTTGACGCGGAGCTACGGGAGTTCAACGGCGAACCCGATCACGTTCACCTGCTCGTGCACTACCCGCCCAAGGTCGCCGTCTCCCGGCTCGTAGGCTCCCTCAAGGGTGTCTCCGCCCGGCGCCTGCGGCAGGAGTTCCCCGGCCACATCCGCAAGTACCTGTGGGGCGAGCACTTCTGGTCGCCGTCCTACTTCGCCGCCTCGTGCGGAGGCGCCCCGCTCGCCGTCATCAAGGAGTACATCGAGAACCAGAAGCGACCTGCCTGAGCCGGCTCAGGTCAACAGTGCAGACCCATGCACCCGCGCGGTCGGAGCAGCGGCAAGAAGCGCTTTCTCCCGGGCGTGAACGCCCGGGGTTCCACGCTAGATCATGCTGAATTCACCGGTTCACCGCGGGGAACGAGCCGGGGGACTCCGGGGCGCGGGTCGGGCCGGTGGCCGCCGGGGCGCAAGCCCCTACCGGCCCAGGGAGACCACGACCGTGCTCCGGGGCCTTCGGGTGCCTGCAAGTCCACGGTGCCTCCTGCCCGGTGGCCGAGGAGAGCGTGTCCGAGCGGGCTGCCGGCCGTGACGAGCGTGCGGTCCAGTACCGAGGTCAGGGTGCTTTCAGTATTTCTGCGTTCTTCTGTGAGCTATTGAGTCGGATCGCGGCGCTATGTGATGTGTGGAATCGTGGAGCACCGGAGTTCAGGACGCTTCGTGCTGTCCTGCGAGCGAGTGAGGGAGGTCCCCATGTCCTCGAAGCGACGCCGGAAGAAGAAGAGCCGCCGCAAGCACGCCGCGAAC
Organism: Streptomyces sp. NBC_00659; assembly: GCF_036226925.1. Taxonomy (NCBI): domain Bacteria; kingdom Bacillati; phylum Actinomycetota; class Actinomycetes; order Kitasatosporales; family Streptomycetaceae; genus Streptomyces; species Streptomyces sp. NBC_00659. The sequence goes on from NZ_CP109031.1 coordinate 7,317,883, forward strand.
CACGGAAGACGACCCCAGTGCTAGCTCGGTGAGACCTTGAGCTCGGTGAGACTCTTGAACGCATCCCAGAACGGACAGGACGGCCGGGTACCCCATGTCGGGCCCGACCCGCGGGGCGAACCGGAATTCCATCCGTACCATCACCCGGCCGCCGGCTGGGGTGCGGCCAAGAGCGTGAGCCGGTTCCTCGTGCGCGAACGCGCCCTCGTGGACGGCCCCCGCGCGATCATGCGCATGAACCACGAGAACACGGGCTTCGACTGTCCCGGATGCGCGTGGCCCGACGACACCAAGGGCCTGCACCTGGACATCTGCGAGAACGGCATCAAGCACGTCACCTGGGAGATGACGGGCAAGCGGGTCGGCCGTGAGTTCTTCGCCGCGCACTCGGTGACCGAGCTGTCCGGCTGGAGCGACTACGACCTGGAGGACCAGGGCCGGCTGACCGAGCCGATGGCCTACGACCCGGAGTCGGACCACTACGTTCCGGTGAGCTGGCGCGAGGCCTTCGAACTCGCCGGCCGCACCCTGCGTGAACTCGACGATCCCGGCCAGGCCTCCTTCTACACGTCGGGCCGCCTGGGCAACGAGGCCACGTTCCTCTATCAGCTGCTGGCCCGCGAACTGGGCACGAACAACCTGCCCGACTGCTCGAACATGTGCCACGAGGCCAGCGGCCGGGCCCTGACGGCATCGCTCGGCACCGGCAAGGGGACCGCGGACCTCAAGGACTGGGAGACCACCGACGCCCTGTTCGTCCTGGGCGTCAACGCCGCCTCCAACGCGCCCAGGATGCTCACCGCCCTGGCCGAGGCCTACCATCGCGGCGCCCAGATCGTGCACATCAACCCCCTGGTCGAGGCGGCCGCCACCCGGACCATCGTTCCGCACGACTTCACGGACATGGCCGTCCTCAAGTCCACCCGGACCAGCACCCTGAACCTCCAGCCGCGCATCGGCGGGGACATGGCGCTCCTGCGGGGCATGGCCAAGGCGATCCTGGAACAGTCCGGAACGGATCCGAAGGCCCTGGACCAGGAGTTCATCGACCGTCATACGGCCTACTTCGACAAGTACCGCGCGGTGTGCGAGGCCACCCCCTGGGACGCCATCGAGCTGCAGTCCGGGGTCAGCCGGGACGGCATCCTCAAAGCGGCGCGCGTGTACCGCGACGCCGACCGCTCCATCATCAGCTGGTGCCTCGGTGTCAGCCAGCACGAACACGGCGTCGACACCGTGCGCGAGATCGTCAATCTCCTTCTGCTGCGCGGCAATCTGGGCCGCGAGGGCGCCGGTCCGTCACCGGTGCGCGGGCACAGCAACGTCCAGGGCAACCGGACGTGCGGCATCGACCACCGGCCGGACGAGAAGTTCCTGGACCGGCTCGCCGAGGTCTGCGGGATCGACCCGCCCCGCGAGCACGGCATGGACACCGTGGCCACCATCCGGGCCATGCACCGCGGCGACGTGAAGGTGTTCGTCGGCATGGGCGGCAACTTCGCCCTCGCCGCGCCCGACACCCCGTACACCTACGCGGCCCTGCGCAACTGCGACCTCACCGTCCAGGTGAGCACCAAGCTCAACCGCAGCCACCTCGTGCACGGCCGCCGGGCGCTCATCCTCCCGTGCCTGGGCCGGACCGAGAAGGACCACCAGCGCGGCGGCGTCCAGAGCACCTCGGTCGAGGACTCGATGAGCATGGTGCACCTGTCCGTCGGCATGAAGCGCCCCGCCTCGAAGCACCTGCTGTCCGAGCCCGCCGTCATCGCCGGCATCGCGCGCGCCGCCCTCCCGGACAGCGCCACCCCGTGGGAGTGGTACATCGAGGACTACGACCGCATCCGCGACACGATGGCCCGGGTCCTGGACGGGTTCGAGGACTGCAACCGCCGCGTGCGGCTGCCGCTGGGGTTCCGGATCAAACAGCCCGCCCGCGAACTGGTCTTCCTCACCCCGTCGGGCCTGGCCGAGTTCTCCGCGGCCCCCCTGCCCGACGTGATCCCCGAGCCCGGCACCCTGGCGCTCGGCACGATGCGGTCCCACGACCAGTGGAACACCACGATCTACTCGGACAACGACCGCTACCGGGGCATCAAGAACCTGCGCACACTGGTCTTCATGAACGAGGACGACATGCGCGAACGCGGCATCTCCGAGTTCACCCCGGTCGAGATCGTCAGCACCGCCAAGGACGGAAGCCACCGCAGTCTCGACGGCTATCTGGCCATCCCGTACGACATCCCCCGCGGCTGCGCGGCCGGCTACATGCCGGAGATGAACGTGCTCTGCGCGATCGGCGACTACAGCGTCCAGAGCGACCAGCCGTTGATGAAACACGTCAAGGTCACCATCGAGCCGTCCGGTCACGGCACTTGAGACTTCGCCAAGTGTTGACTCGCCGAGCCTTCGACGGCCGTGCACCGCGGCCGCGTTGTTGGTTAGGGTGACAAAGGCTCGCGTTCGGGCCGAGTCGGACACAACGGGGGTGCGTCGGTGGGGAGTTGGCGTCGGGCGGAAGCCGCCACACCTCCCGCGCTGCGTACGCGGCTCGGGCTCGTCGCGGCCCTCGCCGCGCTGGTGGTCCTCTCGCTCGGAGTCCTGTACGCCGGTGACAGCACACCCGGCGCATGGGACGCGCGGATCGGGACGGCGACGTACGACGTGGGGCCGTCGTGGCGGCACGTCGCTCTGGCCCTGGACTTCCTGGGGGAGCCGGCCGGATCGGCGGCGCTGGTCGTGGCCGCCGTGGCGGGCTTCCTGCTCCTCCGGCGTCCTCGCGCGGCGGTGCTGCTCGTCGTCGGCGCCGCGCTGACCGTGGGCACGGCGACACTGCTCAAGTCCCTGGTGGGACGCACCATCCACGGCGACAACCTGTCCTATCCCAGCGGGCACACCGCCTTCGCCACCGCGGTCGCCCTCGTGGTGGCGCTGACGGCGGCCGGCCGGTCCGGCCTCGGCAGGACGGCCGGCCTGTCACTCGTGCTCGCCGCGGCCATGGCGGCCGGCGCCGCCATGGGCTGGGCGCAGGTCGCCCTGGGCGCGCACTACCCGACCGACGTCCTCGGCGGCTGGTGCACCGCGCTGGCGGTGACACCGGCGACCGCCCTGGTGGTGGACCGGCTCGGCGACCGGTTCGGCGACCGGCCGGCCGACCGGGCGGTCGACGGGCCGGCCGAGGCACCGGCCGACCGGACGGCCGACACCGGTCGCCGGGTGGGTCACTGACGGTATGTCACACCTGGCGGCGGAACACGGGCTTCACCGGCCGTCCGGCCAGCCAGGGGCTCGGGTCCCCGGCGTCCAGTGCCTTGCGGTACACCGCGCACGCCTGGGCCACCACGTCGACGGTCCGCTCGATGTCTGCTTCGTCGAGCGCGCTGCTCACCACGAACGACGGGGCCAGCACCCCGCCCGCGATGAGCCGGCGCAGGAACAGGGTGCGGTACTCCTGCGACGGCTGCCCCTTCTCGTCGAGGGTGGCGAAGACCAGGTTGCTGGCCCGGCCCCGGACGACGACGTGGTCGCCGACGCCCATGGTGGCCGCGGCCTCCCGGACCCCGGCGGCGAGCCGCTCGCCGAGGGCGTGCAGCCGCGCGGTGATGCCCTCTTCGGTATAGGTGGTGAGCACGGCCATCGAGGCCGCCAGGGAGTGTGTCTCCGCGCCGTGCGTGGTGGACAGCAGGAACACCCGCTCGCCGGAGTGACGCAGCCCGCCCATCTCCATCAGCTCGCGGCGCCCGGCCAGCGCGGAGACGGCGAACCCGTTGCCCAGCGCCTTGCCGAACGTGGAGAGGTCGGGGACGACGCCGTACAGGCCCTGGGCGCCCGCCTCGGACCAGCGCAGGCCGGTGATCATCTCGTCGAAGACCAGGACGCAGCCGTACCGGTCGGCCAGCTCGCGCAGACCGGCGAGGTACCCGGGCGGCGGCTCGGTCTGGGCGGCGGGTTCGAGGATCAGGCAGGCGACGTCCTCCGGGTACCGTTTCAGCAGCTCCTCCGTGGCGGCCAGGTCCCCGTAGGGGAACGTCACGGTGAGTTCGTTCGTCTCCGCCGGAATGCCCGCGGACATCGGCGTGGTGCCGATGAACCAGTCGTCGACGGAGAAGAACGGATGGTCGGCGCAGATGGCCACCCGCGTGCGCCCGGTGGCGGCCCGGGCGAGGCGCACCGCGGCGGTGGTGGCGTCGGAGCCGTTCTTCGCGAACTTCACCATCTCGGCGGTCGGCACCGTGGCCAGGAAGCGTTCCGCGGCCGCGACCTCCACGATGGACGGCCGGACGAAGTTGCAGCCGCGGTCGAGTTCCCGCCGTACCGCCTCGACCACACGGGGGTGCGCGTGACCGAGGCTGACCGACCGCAGGCCGGAGCCGTACTCGATGTAACGGTTTCCGTCGACGTCCCACACGTGGGCACCGCTGCCGTGACTGATGACCGGGGCCAGGTTGTCGGGGTACTGGTCGTCGCCCTTGGCGTAGGTGTGCGCGCCCCCGGGGATCATGGCGTGCAGCCGCTCGTTGGCTGTCCGCGACAGGGGCAGGTGAAGTTCTTCGGTGTCCACGGGGACCTCAACTCTCTTCGTGCTTCAGGACCTCGGCGAGGCTCGGTGCCTCCCGGTCCCGTTGGGACATCGATGTGACCGGCAGCGGCCAGGGAACGGCGAGCTCCGGGTCGTCGAAGGCGATCGTCACGTCCTCGGCCGGATCGTGCGGGCGGTCGATCCGGTAGGAGGTGTCGGCGGTCTCGGTCAGCGACTGGAAGCCGTGCGCGCACCCCGCCGGGATGTACAGGGAGACCTGCGTCTCGCCGGACAGCTCGAAGGTGGCCACGTTGCGGTACGTCGGCGAGTCCGTCCGCAGATCCACGACGACGTCGAAGATCCTTCCGTACGAGCACCGCACCAGCTTGGCCTCGCCCGCGCCGGAGCGCAGGTGCAGACCGCGCAGCACGCCCCGGACCGAACGGGACAGGCTGTCCTGGATGAAGGCGTCCGGGTCGAGGCCCACCGAGCGGACCACGTCGGCGTCGAAGGTGCGGCTGAAGAAGCCGCGCTCGTCGGCGAACGGTGTCGGCTCGAACAGGTACGCGCCGGCGATCGCCGGGACGTGGGTCGCTTTCATCGGGTCTCCCGCTGGGCGTGGGCGTGGTCGGTCGCCGGGAACAGGGTCGCGGTCAACTCGTCGAACTGGTCGTCCAGTTGCCGGGCGGCGGCCTGGTTGCGCTCGGCGAGGGTCCGCCGCAGTTCCGCCGATCGCTTCTCCAGCGCCCGGAACTGTTCGAGCAGTCGGTCGGCGTCCACCTCACGCGCCGGGTGGCAGTACGCGCCGAGACCCATCCCCTCCATGAGCGCGTCGCTCTTCGCCGCGTAGCTGAGCGCGAGCGCCGGTGTGCCGGTCTTCAGCGCGCAGATCAGGTTGTGGTACCGGACCGCCACCACCGTGTCGGCGGCGGCCATCTCGTTCATCAGGTCGGCCAGCGAGGCCGGTTCGGCGGCGGTGACCAGCGGTGAGTCCACCGCGTCGAGGATCGCGGCGACCACCGTCGCGTCGCAGGTGTCGCCGGTGAGGAGCCGGACCGGCCTGCCCTCCTCGACCAGCGTCCGCACGAACCGGATCGTCCCGTCGAGATAGCGCCGGTGGATCTCCTCGGCCCGGGCGCGGTCGTCGTTGCCGCCGTGGAAGTCCATGACCCCGACGCAGACAGGGCCCGGCGCACCCGAGGGCTCGCTCGCCCGCGGCGCGGGCAGGGAGAACGCGAGGTCCGGGTAGACCTTGTCGCGCGCGGTGTTTACGCCCATCGCCCGCATCGCGTCACGGGACTGGACATCCCGGTAGGACCGGTACGCGGCCAGCCGCCCAGACCAGCGCACCAGGGCCCGGGTCGGCCGGTTGCGGATCTCGGCGGCCCCGACGCTGACGAGCGCGACCCGGGTGCGCAGCAGTCGGCCGCTCGCGCAGAGCAGGAACAGCGAGTACGGGAAGCCCCACGGCCGCAGCGGCAGCGTGGCCTCCAGGACGCCCATGCCCGGGACGATCACCACGTCGTGCCGGCGCACCCAGGAGGCGGTGCGGAAGACGTCGACGAGTTTGCCCAGACCCTTGCCCACGATCGCGCCGGCCCGTGACGCGGTCCGGTACTCCCCGCGGTACCAGTGCAGCCGCGTCGCGGGGATCCCGAACCGGGCCGTGACGGCCTCGGGCCCGCCGCACAGCGCGTCCACGGCCGCCTCCGGGTGCCTGTCCCGCAGGTACCCGAGCACGGCCTCCAGCGACCCGTCGTTGCCGAGGTTGCCGGAGCCGAGCAGGCCGAACACCCCGACGCGCACCGGAGTGCCCTTCGCGGGCGTCACGGCCGCCTCCCCTCACGGCCGGCGACCAGGGCGTCGACGGAGACGCTCAGCCGGTCCGGGCCGACCGGGGCGCGGTCCTCGACCCGCTCGCCGGCGCCCGGCCGGACCCGGCTGGTCATCCACGCGGCCAGGTGGCGGTAGCAGGCGCGCCGGTCGGCCGGGGACAGCGGCGCCCGCCGGATCGCCGAGACGAAGCCCCAGACGTACTCGGCGAGCAGCCGGGGCGTCGGGTGCAGCGGGCCCGCCCGGCGCGGGTCCAGGTTGACGCACCGCGAGCGCTTGGAGGGGTTCGCCCGCTCGGCGCGGGTGGGATGGTCGCGGCGGAAGTACAGCAGCTCCGGCACCTGGTGGAAGGGCCCGTGCAGGGTGATCTCGGCGACGTAGGTGCGGTCCGCGTGGTGGTAGCTGTCCATCGGCTTCACCCGGCGCAGCCTGTCGGCCCGGAACACCCCGTAGAAGTCGTCGCCGCCGGGCTCGAACAGCAGGCTGCGGAAGCGCTCCGGCGCGTGCGGCGAGTCGGTGGCGAGCGTGTACGCGTAGGGGACCTTCACCTTGCCGTCGCCGTCGATGACCGCCTGGCCGGTGTGCGCGAGGATCATCTCCGGCCGCTCGTCCAGCGCCTCCACGCAGACCCGCAGCAGGTCCCGGCCGTACAGGTCGTCGTGCGAGGCCCACTTGAACAGCTCGCCGCGGGACTCGGCGAGCACATGGTTGTGGTTCGGTGTCGCGCCGATGTTCCGGGGCAGCCGGATGTACCGGATGCGCGAGTCCTTCGCGGCGTACCTGCGGCAGATGTCCTCGGTCCCGTCGGCCGAGGCGTTGTCGGAGACGACCAGCTCGAAGTCCTCGTAGGTCTGGCCGAGCAGGGCGTCGAACGACTCGGCGAGGTACTCCTCGCCGTTGTACACGGGCAGGCCGATGCTCAGCCTGGGTTGCGCGGTCATGACGTCCTCACTTCGCGGATCGGTTCTTGAGCGTGCTCGCGCAGGGCGGACCGCAGTTGCAGCCACCACACGGCCGAGCCGCTGACGGTCGCGGCGGCGACGCCCCAGGCCGAGCCGACCGTGCCGGCGGCGGCCGCGCCGCCGAGCCCGCCGCCGACGTAACAGGCGGAGGCGAACAACTGGCAGCGCAGGCTGCGCCGGGCCGCGCCGAGCGCGCGCAGCCCGGCCGCCGCGCCGGTGCCGAGGCCCGCGCCGGCGACGCCGAGGCTGATCGGCACGATGAGCTGGGAGGCGGAGTGCCAGACGTCGCCGAGCACCGTCTCGCCGAGCCGGCCGGGCACCAGCAGCAGCGCCGAGCCCCAGAGCAGCGCGCCGACGGCCTGCCCCCCGCCGAGGAGCAGGCAGAACCTGCCCAGTCGGTGCGGGGCCTGCCGCAGTACCCGTGCCGCCTCCGGGACGGTGACCAGCGAAAGCCCCATGAGCACGGCCAGGAACGGGCCGAGCAGGAGCTCGGCGCCCCGCACCGCGCCGACCGCGCCGACCCCGACGATCACGCCGAGCCCGTACGCCCGCAGCTGGCTCGCGCCACTGAGGCTGACGTTCTCGACCAGGTACCGGTAGCCGAGATCGCGCTGTTCGCGCAGCCACCCGCGCGCCTCGGCCATCCGGGGCCGGATGCCGGACTGGACGCAGCCGTAGCCCGCGGCCACCGTGGCGGACGCGCCCCAGGCGAACACGAAGGCGGCCACGGTGCCGACGCGGGCGGCCACCACCATGGCGGGGACGAGCGCGACACCCCACACGACGTCGTTGAGGAACGCCTTCCGCCCGGTGCCCGCGGCGAAGAACGAGTACCGCCAGGCGTCCTGGAGCAGCAGCCCCGGCATCATGACACCGAGGGCGGCGAACGCGGGCCCGACCCGGCCGCCGAGTCCGAGCCCGGCCACCAGGCACACCGCGCCGAGGGCGCCGCCGACGCCGAGCGCGGTGCCCGTCGAACGGCCCACCGCCCCGCGCCAGGCCGCGCCGGGCGGGCCGCTGAAGCGCACCGTGAGCGGATCGGTGGCCAGCCCGCGGGAGACGTTGAGCACCACGCCGTAGGTCACCCAGGCGAGGCTGAACACGCCGAACGCGGTCACCCCCAGCGAACGGGCCACATAGATGCCCACCGCGAAGTTGCTCACGCTGGAGGCCGCCTGGTCGGCCAGCCCCCAGGACAGCCGGCCGACGAGGGCCCGCTTGGCGGACCCGGCCGGTGCCCTCGTCTTCTCCCCCTCGGTGGTCATCGGCGTCACGCCTTGATCAGTTCGGCGCCGTGCAGGGCGTCGGCCGCGGCGGCGACGGTGTCGAACGGCAGCCCGGCGCGCTCGGCGACGTCCAGCAGACTGTGCTCGCCGTCGGAGAGGCTGAGCACCCACAGCATCGCCATCTGGGCCTCCTTGGCGTCGCTGCGGCCGCCGAGCGAGTCGTACAGCCCGCGCCGGCCGAGCTGCGGCTCGCCGTAGGGGCTGAGGTTGACGTAGCTCCGGTTGCGGTCCAGGACGGCGAAGGCCTCGCGGCACACGGCGAGCGTGTCCGCCATCGCCTCCGGGGAGACGAAGTCCAGGTCGTCCGCCGAGGTGTGGTACTCGGGGTAGCCGGCGTACGGGGTCCGGCTGAGCGAGCCCACGCCGAGATCGAACCCGGGCGAGCAGTACTGCCGCTCGTCGTACCCGTACGGGGTGAACTCCTTGACCTGGTGCGGACGTTCGGAGGATGCCAGCACGTGCCGCATCACCCGGTCGATCTCCGCGTCCCCGCGCCTGCTCTGCTTGTACGTCAGCCGGCCCGAGTCGCCCGCGCAGGCCAGCACCAGCCCGTGCCTGACCCGGTCCACCCGCTCCGCGTTGCGGGCCAGCCAGGTGATCGCCCCGACGGTGCCGGGCGCGAAGATGAACCGGTAGGTGTAGTACGGGCTCTGCTCCGCCAGCGCGCGCGCCAGGTACGTCGCCACGGCGATGCCGGCCAGGTTGTCGTTGGCCAGCGACGGGTGGCAGACGTGGCAGGAGACGATCACCTCGTCGGCGATCTGCCCGGGGACCACGTGCTCGGCGTAGGTGAGGTGCCCGTCGGCGAGCGTGGAGTCGACGCGCACCTCGTAGTCGCCGTCCGGCATCGCGTCCAGGGTGTCCTGGGCCAGGCAGAACCCCCATTCCGGCTTGTAGTAGCTGGTGCGGTACGGCACCCAGGCCGGGTGGTCCGGCAGCGTGTGCAGGTGTCCGCGCAGCTCGGACAGCGGCATGGTCGCCGACACCGGCACGCTGTAGCCGAGCACGTGCAGGCTGGACGCGGCGAAGTCGACGACCCGCCTGCCCGTGCTGTCGGCGATGTACGCCTCCCGGATGTTCCACTCCTGCGGCACCGTCCAGTCGAGCACCTGGGTCCCGGTCGGTACCTCGTGCACCTGGAGCGGTATGTGCTCACCGACGATGTCCAGGGTGGCGCGCACCCCGTCGCCGGTGATGCTCCGGCACAGCGGGTACATCCGCTCCACCAGCGCGTGCATCTCCTCGCCGAGCTTGGTCACCGGCGCCACCGCAGGGTGTCGTCGACGGTGCCGGCGTCGGACGCGGCGCGCAGCACGGCGAGCCGGGTGAAGCGCTGCTCGAAGCTCTCCCGGGTCAGACCGTGTTCCCGGTAGGCGTCGGCGAGTTCGAGCGCGCCCCGCTTCACCGTCCACTCGCAGTCGAAGCCGGGGATCGCGGCGCGGAACCGGGAGAAGTCCACCCGGTACGACCGCGGATCGGCACCGTTCTCCCCGGTGATCACCACCTTCGCGCCGGACACCGCCTCGGCGACCTGGTCGGCGATCTCGGCGACCGTGACGTTGTTGAACTCGCCGCCGATGTTGAAGGCCCGGTCGTGCACCGCTTCCCTGGGCGCGGTCAGCGCGGCCGCGAAGGCCCGCGCGATGTCGGCGGCGTGCACCAGCGGACGCCAGGGGGTGCCGTCGGAGAGCACGAGCACCTCGCCGGACAGGAGGGCGTGCCCCACCAGGTTGTTCAGCACGATGTCGGCGCGCAGCCGGGGCGAGAAGCCGAAGGCGGTGGCGTTGCGCATGTACACCGGGGTGAAGTCGTCGTCGGCCAGCTCGTGCAGGTCGTCCTCCACCCGCACCTTGGACTCCGCGTACGGCGTCACCGGCCGCAGCGGGGCGTCCTCGGCCACCAGGTCGTCGCCGCCGGCGGCGCCGTAGACCGAGCACGTCGACGCGTACAGGAAGCGCCGCACCCCGGCCTCGCGGGCCAGCCGGGCCAGGCGTACGGACGCGTGGTGGTTGATGTCGTAGGTGAGTTCCGGCGCCAGCGACCCCAGCGGGTCGTTGGACAGCGCGGCCAGGTGGATCACGGCGTCCACCCCGGCCACGTGCTCGGCCGTGACGTCACGCAGATCCACCCGCGGTCCCGGCGGGTCGGCGGGCGTCGGGCCCAGCACGCAGTCGGCGAACAGGCCGGAGTCAAGACCGACGACCTCGTGCCCGGCGGCCGTGAGGACAGGGGCCATGACGGTGCCCAGGTAGCCCTGGTGCCCGGTCAGCAGTACGCGCAAGGTTCATTCCCCCAGGTCGAGAGTGAGTTTGGTGACGGCGAACGCCTCGGCGTAGCGCGCGTTGCTTTCGATACCGCGGATCCGGGCCAGCCCGAGGAAGGCCTCCCGGTCGTACCAGGGCCGGTGCCGCTGCGAGGGGTAGTGCTCCTGCAGCAGCCGCACCTTCTCCTCGGCGATCTCCGGCGACAGCGGCTGGTACGCCGACGGCCGGCCGAGATCGCCGTCCCACTTGACGATCTCGTAGCCGAGCACCAGGTGGTCGCGGAACGCGGTGGTCATCAGCTTCGCCAGACCGCGGTGGTCCTGATGCGCGTCGTCGGTGCGCGGGGCGAGGACGAGATCCGGCTCCGTGCCCGCGCGCAGCTCCTCGACCGCGCCCTTGGCCTCGTCCCAGTGCGCGGGCAGCCGTCCGTCCGGCAGCTTGTGCACGGTCAGCCGCAGGTCGGCGCCGGGGCAAAAGGCGGCGAGCGCGGCCCGTTCCTCCTGTTCCCGCTCGCCGCCACCGCCGGTGAGCACCAGCGCGTCGACGCGGATGCCCGGCCGCGCGTGGCACAGCGTCAGCAGCGTGCCGCCGGCGCCGATGGCGATGTCGTCGCAGTGCGCGCCCACCGCGACGATCCGGCCCAGGCGCCCGGTCCCGAGCCGGATCACGCGGTGCCCGCCGTGACGCCGGCCCGGCTCGCGGGCACCCGCGCCGTCGTGGCGCCGTGTTCCCACACGGCCCACGGGCGCTCGCCCCGGGTGTAGGCGTCGTCGAGCGCGGCCCGCTCCTTCACCGTGTCGGTCGGCTTCCAGAAGCCGCGGTGCTGGTGCGCCACCAGCCGTCCCCGCTTGGCCAGTTGGGCGCAGCCGTCGGCGACCAGGTCCCCGTTCTCCGGGATGTGGTCGAAGACCTCCTGGCGGAGCACGAAATAGCCGCCGTTCTCCCACAGCGGCATGTCGCTCACCGCGGTGATGCCCCCCACCAGGCCGTCGTCGCCCAGGTCCACGCAGTGGAACGAGGACTGCGGCGGCACCACCATCATCGAGGCGCCGGCGTCACGCCGGGCGAACTTGTCGATCATCTCCGGCAGCGGGGCGTCGGTGAGGACGTCGGCGTAGTTGGCGAGGAACATCTCGTCGCCGTCCAGATGGTGCCGCACCCGGCGCAGCCGCTCCCCGATCGGTGACTCGATGCCGGTCTGCGCGAAGGTGATCGTCCAGTCGGCTATGTCGGTGGACAGCAGCTCGGTCCGCCCGCCGCGCAGCACGAAGTCGTTGGACGTCGTCTCCTCGTAGTTGAGGAAGAAGTCCTTGATGTGGTGTGCCCCGTACCCGAGGCACAGGATGAACTCCGTGTGCCCGAAGTGCGCGTAGTAGCGCATGACGTGCCAGATCAGCGGCCGCGGGCCGACCATCGCCATCGGCTTGGGCACGTCATCGGAGGTTCCGTTGCGCATCCGCATCCCGTAACCGCCGCAGAACAGTACGACCTTCATGCCTTGACCTCGACAATGCTCAGTTCCGGAATGGGGAAGACCAGCCGGCCGCCCCAGTCGTGGACGAAGGACAGCTGCTCGACGAGCTCGTCCCGCAGGTTCCACGGGAGGACGAGCACGTAGTCCGGCTTGTCGGCGGCGATCCGCTCGGGCGGCAGGATCGGGATGCGGGTGCCCGGGGTGAACCTGCCGTGCTTGTACGGGTTGCGGTCGACCGTGTAGGCGAGCAGGTCGGGCCGGATGCCGCAGTGGTTGAGCAGGGTGTTGCCCTTGCCCGGGGCGCCGTAGCCGACGACCGTCTCACCGCGCTCGGCCGCCTCGATGAGGAACCGCAGCAGATCCCGGCGCACCTTGGCCACCCGGCCGGAGAACTCGGTGTAGCCGGACAGGTCCTGGAGCCCGGCGGCCTTCTCCCGGTCGAGGACCTCGGCCACCTTCCCGCTCGGCTCGCCGGCCACCTCGGCCGGCCGGGCCCACAGCCGGATGGAGCCGCCGTGCGTGGGCAGCAACTCGACGTCCACGAGCGCGAGTCCGCCGCTCGCCAGCGCCCGGATCGCGGACGCGACCGTGTAGTACTGGAAGTGCTCGTGGTAGATCGTGTCGTACTGGTTCTCCTCGATCAGGGTCAGCAGGTGCTGCACCTCGATGGAGACCCAGCCGTCGTCGGCGACCAGGGCGCGCAGCCCCCGGGTGAACCCGACCACGTCGGGGATGTGCGCGTACACGTTGTTGGCCACGACCAGGTCCGCCGGGCCGTGCTCGGCGCGGACGGCCGCGCCGGTGTCCGGGTCCAGGAACGCCGTGAGCGTGGGCACACCCGCCTCCCGGGCCGCGGCGCCGACGTTCACCGAGGGCTCGACGCCGAGGCAGCGGATCCCGCGGTCCACCACGTGCTTCAGCAGGTACCCGTCGTTGCTCGCGACCTCGACCACGAAGGCGTCGGGGCCGAGACCCACCCGCTGGGCGGCGTCGGCGACGAACGTGCGCGCGTGCTCCACCCAGGACGTCGAGTAGGAGGAGAAGTACGCGTACTCCGTGAACGTCTCCTCCGGCTCGATCAGCGGAGGTATCTGCGCGAGCCAGCAGTCGGTGCACACCCGCAGGTGCAGCGGGTACGCGGGCTCCGGCCGGTCGAGCTGGTCCGCGGCGAGAAAGCTCTCACACGGCGGGGTCGCCCCCAGATCGACGACGCTCGCCGTCGCGTGCGAGCCGCAGAGTCGGCATCGTGTCATGTACTTTCCCCATCCCCCTTGAACGCGCGGGTGTTCCCGCCGCGAGCATGTGCCGACCGTCCCGCGATCGCGGTCCGGTACTCCTCCACCAGGCGCTCCAGCCCGACGGCCGGGCTGAAACCCTGTTCGTAACGGCGCCGGGCCGCCCGCCCCATCTCCCGGTTGTCGTCCGGCCCGGCCGTGATCCGGCGCAGACAGGACGCGAGCGAGGCGGCCTCACCCGGCTCGTGCAGCAGCCCCGTCACCCCCTCCTCGACGAGTTCGACGAAGGCACCGTGACCTGCGGCGACCGTCGGGACCCCCGCCGCCATCGCCTCCACGACCACGAGGCCGAACGCCTCCAGCCAGGTGGAGGGAGCCACCACGGCGACCGACCGCGCGATCGCCTGCCGGCACTGCTCCTGGTCGTACAGGCCGACGTAGCGGACGTCGTCCCGGCCCGCGGCCCAGGCGGTCACCTCGGGCTCCAGCGGCCCCGTGCCGGCGATCACGAGCGGTACGCCCACACCGCCCCCGGCGGCGATCTCGTCCCAGGCGGCCATGAGCAGCCGTACGCCCTTGGCCTCGGCGAGCCGGCCGAGATAGAGCAGATGCTCGCCGTCGCCCTTCCGGCGGGCGCCCGGTTCGGGCACGAAGTTGTGCTTCACCGCCAGCCGCCCGGCCGGCATGCCGGCCCCCACCAGGACGTCGCGCTGGGCCGCGGAGATGCAGAAGAACCGCTCCACGCCGGTCCACCACCGCCGCCGGTTGACCGCCATGCTGACCGCGAGCGGCACCGTCGCCAGCCGGGAGCCCCGGTAGCAGCCGTGCCGGACGGCGGGCAGCGGCGAGGACCCGACGCACTCGGTGCAGGGCAGGCCGTCCCGTTGCAGCGTGCCGGGCGGGCAGACCTGGGTGTAGTTGTGCAGCGTGGCGACGGCGGGCACGCCCGCGTCGGCGCAGGCGGCCAGCACCGCGGGCGACAGGAGCGGGAAGACGTTGTGGACGTGCACCACGTCCGGCCGGTCGGCGCGCAGCCTGGCGGCGAGCTCCGAGCGGACCGCCGGGTTCCACGGCACCAGCAGCGGTACCGCCACCTTGCCCGGCAGCGACCGGGCGGCGATGTCGTCGCTGCGCCGCTCGAACAGCTCGACCTGGTGGCCGGCCTCGCGCAGCAGCGCCACCTCCTGGTCGACGACCTTGTTCTCCCCGCTCGGCTGCGCCGAGGCGTAGCGGTTGTGCACCACGAGGACGTGCATGCTCAGATCACCTCCGATCTCTGGGCCCATCGAGGGACGTGTCGCCGGGGGACCCGGGGCGTCGGGAGGGGAGTGGCCGGGGCGGGCGCCGCCAGCAGCGAGGCGGCCACGGCCAGGTGCAGCAGATACGGGGAGGCGTCGCCCAGCCCGGCCTCGGTGTACGACGCGATCGCGCAGTAGCTGATCAGGAAGATCGCGCAGGCCCGCTGGAGCGACGGCGGCCGCAGCAACGCCACACCGCCCAGCACGATGATGACCGCCGCCACCAGGATGACGCCGATCACGCCCTGCTCGTTGAAGACGGCCAGCCAGCTGTTGTCGATCGGCAGCCCGCCGAACGACTTGTCGCCCAGACCCGCGCCGAACAGGTACTCCGTGGTCGACCGGGGGGCTGCCAGCAGCGCGTGCCAGACCTTGGCGCGACCGGTGAGGCTGGAGAAGTTCTCCTGGCTCTGTCCGCGCAGGAACCAGGTCTGGAGCGCGGAGGCGAATCCCACCGCGGCCACCGTGGCGCTCAGCACCGCCCAGGCGAAGAACCGCCGGGCGGCGCCGCTGTTCAGGACGAGCGAGCCGATCGCCAGACACAGTCCGATGAGGAGGCCGAGCGTGGCGGTGCGGGTGTGGGTCAGGGCGAGCAGGACGAGCGAGGGCACGATGACCACCACCGCGCTGGTCCGGTCGGTCCGGCGGCCCAGGACGAGCAGCACGGTGAGCCCGATGATCACCGCGGCGTACTGTCCGATCTGCGGTGGGGTGAGCGGCCACAACGCGCCGACCAGCCGCCCGCCGTAGAGGTCGGGCAGGGCCGCGCCCGGTGAGAGGACCGCGCCGGCGGCCACCGTCCCGAGCACCGCCAGGTACATCCGGATGTGATGCCGGACGAACGTCAGACTGCCGTCCCACCAGCGGCTGACCAGCCACAGCGTGCCGACGAAGAGGGCCAGCCGGACGCAGCGGAACAGCGCGCCGAACCCGGACTCCAGATGCACGCTGGAGAACACGCTCGACACCAGCAGCAGGGTGAGCAGGAACACGAAGGCGCTGGGCCGCACGCGCAGCCGGACGTTGACCACGAGCGCCAGGGCGAACGCGGCGACCAGGGCGCCCATGGTGACCATCTGGATGAGGGAGCGGGGCAGCGGGACGATGGTCTTCGCCCCGGCGGACCCGAGCGTGTTGAGGACCAGCAGCCCCCAGACGGTCCCGATGATCTTCGGTGTGTGGTCACCGCTCGTCGTGTGGTCCCCGCTCATCTCAACCACCGTCCTGGGTGCGGAAGGTGCTGCCCGCGTCCTGCCGGTACGGGGTGCCCTGCCACTGCCCGGAGTCGAGGACCCGGCTCGGGTCGTGGGCGACGAACTTCCACGGTCCGACATAGGTGTTGTCATGCCAGCGGTTGTGCTGCTCGCCGGTGATCGCCTCCGCCACCCGGTCGCCCTGGTACGGCGACCAGTCCGGATAGGTGCCGTAGTTGGCCAGCACCGCCATGAGGTCGCACTTCACCGTGCAGCCGACGACGGACGTGTCCAGCACGAAGCGGTTGTTGTGGATGTCCACCCGCTGGGTCTTCCACCGGCAGTCGGCGTAGAGCGGTTCGGTGGCGATCGCCGGCCGGGCGCAGCGGTCGATGTCCTTCACCAGCAGCGTGCAGTCACCGGAGGAGGTGTTGGCCGGGCTGTTGCAGAACCGGTCGGCGTTCTCCCACAGGGTGATCCCGGACCAGTTGTCCTCCAGCAGGTTCCGGTAGACCTCGATCCTGTCCGTGCGGGCGCGGACCCGTGGTTCGCCGCCGGACTCGGACAAGTAGAGGGTCGCGAAGGGGAAGTTGTCCCCGCGGTCCGCGTACTTGCGGCCCTCGACCCAGTTGTTCCGCCGGATCGTGTTCTTCCGGATGACCGCGTTGTAGCTGGTCTCGTAGATCAGCGCGGCCCCGTCGTTGGCCTCGAGCACATTGTCCTCGATGAGGAAGTCGTTGTTGTTGGTGTCCGCCCACAACCCGGTCCCGCGGTTGTCGTGCACCCAGTTGCCGCGGATGTCGGCGCCGTCGACGGCCCAGAACTTGACGCCTCCGGTGCAGCCGCAGCCCGACCGCTTGCGCTCCCAGTCGTCCGTGTTGTTGCCCACGATCTCGTTGCCCTCGAGCACCAGGCCGCTGATCCGGCCGTTGCCCTTGTACGCGTTCACGCCGTACTGGCCGTTGTCGCGCAGGCAGCTGGCGCGGACCTGCTGGCGTGCCCCGGCCATCAGCCCGGCGCCCGAGTTGCGCTGGATCGTCGCGTGCTCGATCACCCACCCGTCGGCCGAGTCGTGATTGACCACGCCCTCGTCGCGCGGGGCGACGAACCCCTGCACGGTCAGATAACGGATGGAGACGTCGCGGGCGGTGCCGCCGAACGCGTACTGGTTGGTCTTCCGGCCGTCGAGCACCGCGCCCGGCGCACCGAGGTAGACGTCCCCCTTCTTGGGGATGACCTGGGCGTAGCGGTCCGCCTCGAGCCGGTGCTTGCCCGGCTTGAGCCAGAACGTGGTGTTCGGGGGGCTGTTCTTGGTCTTCTCGGCCAGGTCGCCTGCCTTCGAGGGGTCGACCGTCACCGCGCCCGCCGGCGCCTTCGCCGGTCCGGACGCGGGCTTGGCGCACACCCGGGCCACGGACGTGGACGGCCCGGCGGTCGGCTTCAGCCGCCCGTCCTGCGAGCTGTCGCAGCCGGTCGCCGCCGGCACGGCCAGCGCCAGCAGCGCAGCCGGCATCGCCCAGTGCCGCCACTTGATCGCCAAGCGTCCTTCCTCCCTAGCCGTGGAACCTGAGTACGGTGGTGAACCCCTGCGTGCCCTCGGCGACGCCGGTGCCGACCAGCGTGGTGGCGGGTTCCTTGCGCCCGAAGCCGGCGGAGTACCAGCCCAGCGGCGGCTCGCTCTCGCCGCGATGGGCCCGCCAGGTCAGCCGCCCGGGCAGGTCGAGCTCCGCGGAGCGGTCCTCGCCGTCCCGGGTCCAGCTGAGCAGCGCCCGGTTGTCCACGAGCTCGACGGTGATCGCCGGGCCGAGGTGGAAGGCCAGACGCACGTCCCGGCGCGGTCCGCTCACCTCGTCGACCACCGTCAACTCCCGGCTCGCGGCCGTCAGTTCCACCCGGCGGCGGTGCGCGGAGCCTTCGTAGCCGTCGTGCTCGGCGCACCAGCGGGCCACCCCGCCGTCGGAGGCGCCGGACGGGTCCGTGACCAGGACACGGGTGCGGGCGTGCCGGGTCCACAGGAACGGGCCGCCGGAGACGGACTGGTCACCGCCGTCCAGCTCCAGGGTGTTGTGGCCGAGCGTCGACCGGAAGTACCGCCGCCACTCGGGCTGCCCGTGGTAGCAGTACGTCCCCGGGTCCGCGAGCACGTCGACCCCGTCGTGCCGGACCTCCACGGACAGCGCGTCCGCGTGAGCGTGCGCGGCGATCGACAGGAACCCGTGCGGACCGCCGTCGCAGCGGCACCAGATCTCTCCCGGACCGCGCAGGATGGTCATGCCCGCGTCGGCGAAATGGGCCGGCCGCTCCGCCGGGCGGGACACGGCCGGCGCGTTCTCGATCAGCGAGTACGGCTGGACGAGCGCGGCCAGCAGCGGGGTCCGCACATCGGTGCCGGTCACCGCCGGCCACCAGGCGAGCCGGCCGAACACGGCGTCCCCGGTGGCCAGCAGCGAGCCCCAGCGGTCGGTGCCCGCGCCGTCCACGACCAGACCGTGCCCGTCGTCCGCGTCCCCCTGACGCGGCGGCCGCAGCCGGCTGTCCACGACGGCGGCGAGCGCGTCGGTCATCCGCAGCAGCACCAGCCGGACCGTCACGGGGACCGGTACGCCCGCCGCGTCCGCCTCGGCCACCGCGGCCAGGCCGAGCTCCAGCACCAGTCCGTGATACTCGGTGGCCAGCTCGCGGTTGAGGCCGGAGTGGAAGGTGTTGCTCCGTAACTGCCGCTCCAGCGACCGCAGCGCGTCGGCCCGCCAGCGCGCCGAGGAGGGGAACCACCCGAACGCGCAGGCCGCGGCGAACTGCCCGGCGGTCTCGGCGATGACGTGGTTGTTGGCCGAGGACCCGCGGCTGGGGAAGGCGGCCAGCCAGCGCTGGTGGTGCCAGATCTGGTTCAGCGCCACCGGGTTGTCCTCGAACAGGGCGGCCGCGCCCGGCCAGCCGTCGAGCAGCCGGCGGACCCACACCCAGGACAGCAGCCGGATGCCCAGCTCGATGCCGCTGGTCCAGTGCACCCCGCGCAGTGGCGGGTTGGCCGCCCACCACGACCGCAGGTGCCCGGCCACCCGCTCGGCGTACCGCTCGTCCCCGGTGACCGCGTAGGCGGCGGCGAGCACGGTCAGGTACTGATGCCGGGACGGCTCCCAGATCTGCTTGATGTCACCGACCCGGTCCTCGTCGCGGTACGGCACGTCGAAGGCGTAGCCCTCCGGCGCCCGGCGTCCCGTCTTCGGGTCGTACCACCAGTCCGGGTCGGCCAGGTCGTCGCGCTCGACGCCGAAGAACTCGGCGTGCCCGGCCATCAGCCGGTCCGCCTCGGCGACGAGACGCTTCGCGGCGTCGGGTGCCACCGCGTCGACCGTGCCCGCGGGCAGTGACGCGGTGAACCGGGCGCCGGTCACGTCCGGGCAGTCCGGCGGCGCCGACCGCCACCGCCGTCTGCGCACCGTGTCGCCCACCCGGCCGCCGATCTCCCGCGGCCCCATCCGGGACAGCCGCCGCAGGTACCAGCCCGCGCTCATGGTCATCGAGCGCTCGCCAACGTCACCGGCGCGCCGCCGGCCAGGCCGGTCCGCACGGCGAGGGTGGCCGCCGTGGTGGCGACGAGCGACTCCAGCGGCACCGGCATCGGGCCGCCGGTCCGCACGGCCTTGACGAACGCGGCCAGTTCGGCGGACTGACCCTTGTCCCGGGCCTTGGGCAGCCGCGAACTGACCCACCGCTTGCGGCCGTTCCTGCCGTCCGAATACAGCGAGGCCCGCACGAAGTCGTCGAGCCGCAGCACCTTGCCGTCCGCGACCAGGTCCAGCGTCTCCTTGGGGAAGCCGGACGCGCCGGTGGTGACGTAGCTGATGGTGGCGGTGGACCCGTCCGGGTAGCGCAGGACGACCTGAAGGTCCTCGTTGCCGGACGCGGCGACGGCGTACACCGAGACCGGGTCGGCGTCGAGCAGCCAGCTCGCCGTGTCGATGAAGTGTCCGCCCTCGCCCGCGAACCGTGAGCCCTCGGTGCCCTGCTGGAGATACCAGCTCCCGTGGGTCAGCCGGCCCGCGTTGACCAGATAGCGCAGGCTCGCCGGACCGGTCCGGGCGCCGAACCGGGTTTTGGCCTCCTGGAGCAGCGGCGCGAACCGGCGGTTGAAGCCCACCTGGATCCGGTCGTTGCCGGACTCCTCCACCGCCGCGAGCACACCGGCCAGCTCGTCCTCGGTGAGCGCCAGAGGCTTCTCGACGAACACGGTCTTGTCCGCGAGCAGGGCCTTGCGGGTCAGTTCGGCGTGCGAGCTGTGCCGGGTGACCACGAACACCGCGTCGACGGACTTGTCGCCGAGCACGGCGTCGAGGTCGGTGGTCGCCTCGGCGAAGCCGAACTTCCGCTGCGCGTTGGCCGCGGACAGCGCCGTCGTCGTGACGACCGTCGACAGCTCGACCCCGTCGCGCTGCGTCAGGTGCGGCAGCAGCATCGACGTCGCGTAGTTGCCCGCGCCGACGAACGCCAGCCGCACCGGCGCCGAGGCCGGCCGGGCCGGTCCGGAGACCCCGGCGCCGCGTCGCACCGCGGGCACGTCCACCACCGGGGCCTCGGCCTCGGCCTTCGCTTCGGCCGTCTGCCCGGGGTACCGGAACAGCACGGCCACGGCCTTGAGTTCACCGTCCTTCAGGCTCCGGTACGTCTCGACGGCGTCGTCGAAGTCGGCGACGTGGGAGACCAGGGGCTCCACGTCGACGCGGCCGCGGGCGACGAGATCGAGGAAGCACGCCAGGTTGCGGCGCTCGGTCCAGCGCACGTAGCCGATCGGGTAGTCCCGGCCGTCGAGTTCGTACTCCGGGTCGTAGCGCCCGGGGCCGTAGCTGCGGGAGAACCGGACGTCGAGTTCCTTCTCGTAGTACGCGTTCCAGGGCAGGTCCAGACGGCACTTGCCGATGTCGACGACCCGGCCGCGGTCCCGGCAGAGCCGCGCGGCCAGCTCGACGGGCTGGTTGCTGCCGCCGCCGGCGGCCAGGTACACCTGGTCCACGCCGTGGCCGGCGGTGAGTTCGGCGACGGCGGCTTCCACGGCCGCGGAGGCGGGGTCGCCGCAGGCCGCGGCACCCAGGCGCTCGGCCAGTTCGCAGCGCGTCGGGTCGGGGTCCGCCCCGACGACGCGGACCCCCGCGGCGACGAGGAGCTGCACCACCAGCTGCCCGATCAGCCCGAGGCCGATGACCAGTGCCACCTCGCCGAGCTGCGGCTCGCCCTGGCGTACGCCCTGCATCGCGATCGACCCGACGGTGCCGAACGCCGCGTGCCGCGGCGCGAGGCCGTCCGGTACCGGGGCGTAGAGGTTCTTCGGCACCCAGTTCAGCTCGGCGTGCAGCGCGTGCTCGTTGCCGGCGCAGGCCACGAGGTCGCCGACCTTCACGTCGTCGATCCCCGCGCCGACCTGCTCGACCACCCCGCACAGCGAGTAGCCCAGCGGCGTGTAGGAATCCAGCTTGCCCATCACCTTGCGGTAGGTGGCGGGCACCCCGTTGGTGGCCACGCTCTGCATGACCTTGGCCACCTGGTCCGGCCGGGAGCGGGCCTTGCCCAGCATCGACATGCCGGCCTCGGACACCTTCATCAGCTCGGTCCCGGTGGAGATCAGCGAGTAGGTGCTGCGGACCAGCACACCGCCCCGCTTGCACTCCGGCACCGGCACGTCGAGCACCGCCAGCTCGCCGCTCTTGTAGTTCTGAACAACCTGCTTCACCCGAAGTCCCCTTGTTTCTAAGCCGTGTTCTAGGCCGCCGAGCGAGTGTCCTGGCCGGACCCGGAGACCGCGCCGCGATACCAGTACTCGAGGGTCAGCACATGCCACAGATGCTTGGAGAAGTCCCGCTGCCCGGCGGCGTCCTCGGCGACCATGCGCGCCAGCGCGTCGCGGCGCAGGAGCCCCGAACGGACGAGCTCGCCGTCGTTCACCACCTCGCGCACCAGCGGTGCCAGATCCCTGCTCATCCAGGCCCGCAGCGGGGCGCTGAACAGGCCCTTGGGCCGGTACACGATCTCCCGGGGCAGGATCGAGGCGGCCGCCTCCTTGAGGACCGCCTTCCCCTGCCGTCCGACGATCTTGCGGTCACCGGGCACGGCGAACGCCGCCCTGACCACCTCGACGTCCACGTACGGCACCCGCACCTCCGTCGACGCGGCCATGCTCGACCGGTCCGTGTAGGCGAGGTTCAGGCCCGGCAGGAACATCCGGGCGTCGCCCAGGCACATGCGGTTGACGAAGTCGTCGAGGTCGTTGTCCTGGTAGACGTCCGCGTGCTCGGTCAGCACGTCCTCGACCGTCCCGGCCAGGTCCGGATCGATCAGGGCGAGCAGCTCGTCCCGGTCGTACATGGTGTAGCTGCGCCGGAACGCGGTCTCCTCCGGAAGGTCGGCGAAGGACAGGAACCGCTTGGCGAAGCGCACCGACCGGTACCCCCGGCGGGCCGTGGCGACCGGAAGCCGGTCCACGGCCGCGGACAGGCCGCGCCGCATCGGCCGCGGGACCCGCTGGTAGCGCAGCGCGATCAGGTTGGCCAGGTGCTTGCGGTAGCCGGCGAACAGCTCGTCGGCACCCATCCCCGAGAGCATCACCTTGACCCCGGCCTTCCGGGCGGCCGAGCAGATCAGGAACGTGTTGATCGCGGCGGGGTCGCCGATCGGCTCGTCCAGGTGGTGCGTCATCTGCGGCAGCAGGTCGAGCACGTTCGGAGCGATCTCGATCTCGTGCAGGTCGACGCCGAACCGCTCGGCCACCTGCCGGGCGTAGCGCAGGTCGTCCGGCATCGCCTCGAACTTGGCGTCCTCGGCCCGGAATCCGATCGTGTAGGCGGAGATCCCGGGCCGGTCGCGGGCCGCCAGCGCGGTCAGATAGCTGGAGTCGAGACCGCCGGAGAGGAAGGTCGCCACGGGGACGTCGGAGAGCAGGTGGCGCCGGGTCGACTCCTCGACGACGGCGGCGATGTCCGGCAGGTCGCCGCTTCGGGCCCGCTCCTGGCCCTCGGCGGCGACGTCCTTCAGATTCCAGTACCGGCCGCGCTCCACCCGGCCGTCGGGCCGGAACCTCAGCCAGCTCCCCGGCGGCAGTTTCTCCGCCTCGCGGAACGCGCAGCGCGAGTCCGGCACCCAGTAGTAGAGCAGCGAGGCCACCAGCGCGGCGTGGTCCACCTCCAGCGACCCGCCGCTCACGGCGGCCAGCGCCTTGAGCTCGGAGGCGAACACCAGGCCCCCGCCGCGCCGGAGCAGGAACAGCGGCTTGATGCCGAGCTGGTCCCGGGCGAGCACCAGTTCACCGGTCCGCTCGTCGAAGATCCCGAACGCGAACATGCCGCGCAGCCGGGGCAGGCAGTCCGTGCCCCAGCGCCGCCAGGCCTCCAGCAGCACCTCGGTGTCGGAGGTACCGCGGAAGCGCACCCCGGAGGCCTCCAGCTCGGCACGCAGTTCGGGCGCGTTGTACAGCTCGCCGTTGTACGTCAGGACGAGGCCGCCCGAGACCATCGGCTGGGCGCCGGTCTCGGACAGGTCGATGATGGCCAGCCGGCGGTGCCCGAGGTGCACCTCGCCGTCACCGACGGGGTGGCTGTAGCGGCCCGCCCCGTCCGGACCCCGGTGCGCCAGGGTCTCGGTGAGCCGGTCGGCCACGGCCTTCCCGTCGGGCCATCGGTAAGTACCCGCGATGCCACACATGTCCTACCGTGCCTCCTGGTCGCTGTCCGGGACGCGTGCCGCCCACATCGGCAGCCGCTCCGTCCGCCGCGGGCCCGATCCGCCCTGGCGGGCCGACCGCTCGTCCTGGCCGCGCAGCGCGGTGTTCAGCCCGTCCCACAGGGTGCCGTCGGTCCGGTCACGCGGATCGGGGTCGATCAGCACCACGCCGATCACCGCGATGCGCTGGTCCGCGAGCTGCCGTGCCACGGTGTGCAGCCATGCGGCGCTGCCGTGCCCGGCGCGTACGACCAGCACGGTCCGCGTGCCGAGGTACTGCAGGTCGGTCCACGCGGTGCCGGGCGCCACCGAGCCGACTCCCACCCGGCGTTCCTGATGCGGCACGGACGCGGCACCTTCGCCGCTGACCACGGTCGGGTCTCCCGGCTTCGGGCGGCGCTTGGCGAGTTGCAGGCCGGGCAGACCGTCGACGACGACCACCGGCCCGTCCGCCGCCAGCGCCCTGGCGAGATCCAGGGCGAGCACGCTCGTGCTGCGCGCGGTGCCCAGTTCGAGCAGTGACACCGGTTCCGCGGAGGTGCGCGCGGTGCGCGCCAGGGATGTGGTGAGCCGTTCGCGTGCCAGCCGGATCCGCCGGCGCCGCCACAGCCGGCCCGACCGGCGGGGCAGCTCCGCGACGACCGAGGCGCCGAGGTTCGACGCGATCTCCCGGCGCAGCACGGGGCGGTCGGCCACCACCGAACCGACCGCGGCCACCGCGAGGCCGAGGACGAGGCCGAGGACGAGGCCGACCGCGGCGTTGGTGGCGGCGGCTTCGGGCAGGGAGTTCCGCACCGCGCTCGGGGCGTCCACGATCTGTGTGCCGGCGATGAGCTTCGGCGTGCCGATGCGCGCCTCGGCGGCGCGCTGGCCGAAGTCGGAGATCCGTGAGGTGAGTTCGGCCCGGCGGGCGAAGAGCGACTCCAGGTCCGCCGACGCCGTCGGCCCGCTCCGCGGCGATCCGTCCCCGATCGCCTTGTTGACCTGGGCGAGTTCGCCCTGCAGGCGGTCACGCTGGTCGAGCAGGGCCTTGGCCTCGGCGTCCGCGGCCGCCCGGATCCGCTTCACATGGTCCGCGACGAACGCGTCGGCCAGTGCCTTGGCGCGGGCCTCCGCGTCCGCGTCGCTGTCACCGGTCACCGTGATCTGCAGCAGGTTGTTGGTCAGGCCGATCCCCGTGTAGTCCTTCATGAAGTCCTCCGGCTTCTCCGGAGAGTGAAGGGACTTCAGGGCCCGGTCGGCGATCCGCGTGGTCTGGAGCAGCGCGACGTCGGTACGGATCAGCGTTCCGGGGTCGTTCGGCTGGTCCTCCTGATGCGCGACCAGCACCTTGGTCTCCGCGGTCGGCGGCGTCGGCAGCAGGACCGCCACCGCCGCGCCCACGAGCAGCCCCAGCAGCCCCACGGCACACCAGAAGCGGCGCCGTCTGCGCACCGCCACCACCAGCGCCTGCAGATCCAGCAGCGGAGCGGCGGCCGACGACTCCGCAGTCGTACTCGTCGTCACCCTGAACTTCCCTTCGCGTCGTGGCCGACCGCGAGCACCGGCGTGGAGGTGTTCCGGGGACGGCCGGCGGACCGCGCCGGCAGGGCCCGGACCATGCCGGCGAGGACGATGCCGACGATCTCGTACTTGGCGTCCGCACAGGCCTCGGCGATGCCCGCGAGCTCCCCCGCGGTCCAGCTGCCCGGGCTGAGCACGACCAGGGCACCGGACTCGTTGCCGCGGTCCGGCACCAGCGGATGGGACACGGAGACCCCCACCATCCGCAGCACGGGATCGCCTTCCGCCTCCGCGACGAGCTGACCCGCGGCCCGGCGGGCGATCTCGTCGCCTTCCGGGAAGACGACCAGCAGCCCCCGCGGAGCGGGCAGCAGGTCCCGGAGACGGGTACACACCCGCCGGTAGCGGATCTGCCTGCTGACCTCGTCGCCGGAGGCCTGCGGGGCCGGTATGTCCCAGCGGACGTCGACGCCCAGCAGCCGGCGGATCGTGGCCCGCGGGCCACGGCCCTCCGGCCGGTGCGCGGACCGTTCACCGGGAACGTCGACGGTCCCCAGCAGCGCCGCGCCCAGCGCCGCGGCGATCTCCGGCTGGGTGCGCAGCCGGCGGCTCATCCGGGCCGCGGTGAGATGGCCGACGACCCCGAGCAGGAAGAACAGCAGCGCCCCGGCGACGACGAGCTGGATCCTGGTCGGCGGTGCCTCGCCGGTCGGCCGGGCGGCCGACCCCATCACGACCATGTTGGCCCTGCCGGCGGAGGGGTCGGCCTGGTCCAGCTTGCCGATGGCCTCCTGGAGCGTGGTACGCAGCTTCTCGAGCTCGGTGCGGGCCTGCACGCTCTCCACGGTCTGCCCCGGATCGGCGGCGTCGGCCAGCTCGGTGATGCGACGGCTGGTCTGCACCACCGTCTGCTGCAGTGCCTCGCGCTGCGCCGCCGCCTCGGGGTCGGTGTTGTCGTCCACGATCCGCGCGGCGAACGTGACGAACTGCTTGGCCACCTGGTCGGCGAGCTGCTGCGCGCGCTCCGGGGTCTCGGCCGTGCCCGAGATCTTGATGATGTTCCCGTCGGCGGTCTTGGCGCTCACCCGGTCCCGGAGCTCGCTGTTGCTGACCCCGGACCAGTGCAGCGCGGCGGCCGCCTGGTCGACCACGACCGAACTGGTCGCGATCTCCTCCTGGGTCACCAGCTCGCGCTCCTCCCAGGCGCCCGGCAGCAGTACCGATGCCGACGTCGTGTAGCGCGGCGGGAAGAGCAAGGACGTGCCGTACCCGGCGAGCGCGCCCACCAGGGCGAGGACGGTGAGGAGCCGCCAGCGCCGACGGATGATCCGCCCGATCGTGACCAGGCGTATCGTGTCATCGTTCAACGGTGCGGCCTCCGCCCTGTGCCCGGTCAGGATCGTCCGCCGACGCCGGGGCGTGGTCGCGGCAGGCGGCGGCGTAGGCCGCGAGCAGGGACGCCTGGGAGTTGCGCCAGGAGAGCGGGCCGCTGATCCGCTCCTGGCCGATCTTGCCCATCAGAGCGCGCTTCTCCGGATCGTCCAGCAGCAGCCCGATGAGCCTCGCGAACTCGGCCTCGTCGTTGGCGGGCGCGTAGACGGCGGCGTCACCGGCGGAGACGCGCGCCTCCCGGAGGTCGAAGGAGACGAGCGGCCTGCCCATCACCATGTACTCCAGGACCTTGTTCATGGTCGAGACGTCGTTGAGCGGGTTGTGCGGGTCGGGGGAGAGGCACACGTCCGCGGTGGACAGGTAGCGCACCAGGTCCGCGTCCGGGATCCGTCCGGTGAACTGCACCTGCTCCGAGAGCCCGAGCTGCCGGGACAGCTCCACCATCGCCTCGAAGGTGTCGCCGCCGCCGACGAACACCGCGTGCCAGTCGGTCCGCCCGACCTCGTCGCGCAGTTTCGCCAGAGCCCGCAAGGCGTAGTCGACGCCGTCCTGCGGGCCCATGACCCCGAGGTAGCACAGCAGATGGGGCTTGCCGCGCTTCAGCTCCGGCTCGGGCGGTACGGGGTGGAACCGGTCGATGTCGGGCGCGCTGCGCACCACGAAGACGTCCTCGGGCCGTCGGCCGCCGCGGCGCACCGCGACGTCCCGGTAGCTCTCGTTCGTGGCGAGCACGACGTCCGCGGCCCGGTAGGTCATCCGTTCCAGCGCGCACACACCGCGGTAGAGCAGGTCCTTGCCGCGGCCGAACCGCGACAGGTACAGCTCGGGCACCAGGTCGTGCTGGTCGAAGACGAACCGCGCTCCGCGCCGCTTCAGCCACCGCGCGGGCAGGAACAGGAGGTCGGGCGGATTGCAGGCGTGCACCACGTCGACCGGGCCGATCTTCCGGGCCAGTCGCATGGTGTGCCACAACGCCGATCCGTACTCCCGCAGATAGCCGGCCGGTCCGCCGGTGGCGGCGCGCAACGGGTAGCGGTGGATCCGCACCCCGTCGATCACCGCCTCCGGCTCCGTGTCCCGCTTGCTGCCCTGGGGACAGATGACGTGCACCGTCCAGCCAGCGTCGCGCAGGGTCGTGCATTCCTGCCACACCCGTCGGTCGAAGGGCACCGACAGGTTCTCCACCAGGATCAGCGCGCGCCGGTCAGGCCGGTCGCCGCTGGTCGTGTCACCAAGCAAGGCCCATGTATCCCGGTTCGGTCCGGCGCGCGTCGGCGTCGGGAAGGTGGATGAGATCGACGATCATCGGGCCGTCGCCGTGGGGCAGCGCCGACAGCACGGCCGGGTCCCTGGTTCCGACCAGGCACACCTCCGCGTGTTCCAGCACCTCGTCGACGGAGTCCGCGAGCAGCTGCGCGAGGTGCGGCAGCCGGGTCTCGATGTATTCGCGGTTCGCGCCGAGCAGCCGGGAGAGGCTCACGTTGGCGTCGTGGATCCGCAGGTCGTACCCCTTGCCGAACAGCCTCTCCGCCAGCTCGACGAGCGGGCTCTCGCGGAGGTCGTCGGTGCCGGGTTTGAAGGACAGCCCGAACAGGCCGACCCGGCGCTTGCCGGTGCGCTCGACCATCTCCACCGCGCGCTGCAGATGGTCGGAGTTGGAGGGCAGCACGTGGGAGAGGATGGGCACCGAGACGTCCGCCCGCTGCGCCGCGTGGACCAGGCTGCGCAGGTCCTTGGGCAGGCACGAGCCGCCGAAGGCGAAACCGGGCCGCAGATAGGCGGGGCTGATGTTCAGCTTGCGGTCGGCCAGGAACACGTCGATCACCTGGTGCGAGTCCACCCCGAGGGCCTGGCACACCGCGCCCAGCTCGTTCGCGAAACCGATCTTGAGGCCGTGGAAGGCGTTGTCCGCGTACTTGATCGCCTCGGCCACGGGGATCGGCACCCGGAACACCTCGCCGGGCAGTCCCTCGTACAGGGCCGCCACCACATCGCCGCTCGCCGCGTCGAGTTCGCCGATGACGGTCTTCGGCGGGTCGAAGAAGTCCCGCACGCTCGTGCCCTCGCGCAGGAACTCCGGGTTGACCGCGACCCCGACGTCCACGCCGGCCGTTCCGCCGACGTACTTCTCCAGGATCGGCACCAGCAGGTTCAGGCAGGTGCCCGGGAGCATGGTGCTGCGGAACACCACGGTGTGCCGCCCGCCCCGCTCGGCCAGCGCGGCACCGATCTCCTCGGTGACCCGCTCCAAGTACGTGGTGCACAGGCTGCCGTTGGGCTCCGAGGGCGTGCCCACGCAGATCAGCGACACCTCGCTGTCCGCGATCGCCTCACGGACGTCGGTGGTGGCGCGTAAGGCCCCGCTCCCCACGACGTCGGCGACGAGCTCGCCGATCCCCTCCTCGACCACCGGGGCCTTGGCGTCGTTGACCAGGTCGACCTTCACCTGGTTGACGTCCACGCCGATGACCTCGTGGCCCTGGCCGGCCAGGCACGCGGCCGACACACAGCCCACGTAACCGAGCCCGAAAACGCTGACCTTCATGACCCGTTCCTCCCCCAGGGCAGACCCTTGCGGCCTGCCGTACACGCGCCTGCCGGACGACACCCTCCGCGCATCAATAGGCCCCCTGCCCGTAGAGCACCGCACGCAGCGTCTTCCACAAGATCACTGTGTCCAGGGCGAGCGACCAGTCCTCCACGTACCGCAGGTCCAGCCGCACCGCCTCCTCCCACGACAGGTCGCTGCGTCCGCTGATCTGCCACAGGCCGGTCAGTCCGGGCTTGACCAGCAGCCGCCGACGGATGTCCGGGCCGTACGCGGCGGACTCCTCAGGCAACGGAGGCCGCGGACCGACGAGCGACATCGATCCGGTCAACACGTTGAAAAGCTGCGGGAGTTCGTCGATCGAGTACCGGCGCAGCACCGCTCCGACCCGGGTCACCCGCGGATCCCGGCGGACCTTGAACAACAGACCGGCACCCTCGTCGAGGCCGGCCAGCTCCGCACGTGCCTTGTGGGCCCCGGAGACCATGGTGCGGAACTTGAGGATCGTGAACTCGCGGCCGTTCTTGCCGACCCGGCGCTGCTGGTAGAACGCTCCGCCCCGGCTGTCGAGGAGCACGAGCAGTCCGACGAACACCATCAGCGGCGCGAACAGTAACAACAGGACGGCCGCGCCCAGCCGGTCGACGACCACCTTGACCGCCCGGCGGCCCCCGGTGAACGTCGGCATGCTGACCCGCAGCAGCGGGATCCCGAGCACCGCGTCGACGTGCAGCCGCGGACCGGCCACCTCCATCAGCACGGGGGCCACGACCATCTCGGCGTCGCTGCCCTCGAGGTTCCAGGCCAGTCGTTGCAGCCGGTCCGGCGACCAGTGCGGGTCCGGGGTGACCGCGACGACGCGATAGCCGTCGCGGTGCACGTGGGTCGCGACGTCCGCCAGCAGCCCGACGACCGGCACTCCGTCCAGCTCGTCACCGTCGAGCCCGTGACCGTCGGTCGTGCACACCGCCTCCACCCGCCAGCCGAGGTGCGGGAACTTACGGGTCCGGGTGACCAGGTCGTGCAGGGTCGCCGGGCTCCCGGCGGCGAGCACCGGTCGCAGGCACCGTCCTTCCTTACGTTGCTTGTGCAGCCACAGGCGCAGCAGATAGCGCACGGTCATCGTGACGAGCGCGATCGCGGGGATCGCGACGAAGATCCAGAGTTTGATGTTGCGCGAGGTGAGCGCGATCCCGCCGAGCGCCAGGACGACGGTCGCCGCGAACAGCGAGCGTCCTAACCGGCGGAATTCCTCCGCGCCCTGGCCGAGCACGGCCGGAGCCCACGCCCGGCTCACCGCTAACGCCCCCAGCACCAGCAGTTCGGTGCCGAACGCGAGGATGCCCCATTTCTCGTGCCAGTTGGCCGCGTCCCGGGCCCCGAAGAAGTTGCCGATCGCCGCCACCACGAAGGCGGTGGCGATCATGTCGCTGGTGATCACGGTACGGCGGTACCGCTGCTCCCAGTCGGTCGCAGGCTGATTGACCCCCCCGTTCGTCAGACGCTCGCGCGCAGACGGAAACGGGCGTACTAGTCCCCCTTGCCGCACAGAACCCCCCAGGTTCCAGTGGTTCGACGTGTTCGCCTAACACTGTTCCTCGCTCCGGAAGGCACCCCAGCCTCCCGCGGCGCGCCGCGCTGTTCCTCCCCCCGGGAGGCCCCCGCCTCCCGCGCCGCGCTGATCATCCCCCCGGGAGGCACCGCCTCCCGTCCAGCGAACACCCGCTGTTTCAGGGCTATTTGAGCAACTCGCCCTATCGGCAGCGGACTTGCACTCCAGCCGGACTTCCGAGGACTCCCGGAACCCGTCGAGACCCCGGGTGCTCCCCGCACCCGACCCCCTTCAGGGCCCCAAGAACCGACCACCCCCAAGTCCCGCGTCGAGGAGGCCAATGCTGGCATTCCCGGCGCCGGACCTATAGATCATTATTGGTCGCCTCGTGTCCGAACAGCTGAAGCACGGTCAATCTAGACCATCGGGGCCGTTATGAAGAGGGGGATGTGTGGAATTTGTGCCCAAGATTTGAGGCCGGATCCGCTGACGGTTGTCCGCCTACGGGCGCTTTGGTGTCATCGCGCCGCTCTGGGCGGCTCGTCCGGCACCCGGGCCCGGCGTGTGCGAGCTCCGACCTGCGAGCCTCAACAGGCCTTCTACGGCGCGTAGTTAGGCGACTACGGCCGCCGGCGGGCCCGCACTCCCGGTGCGGCTCCGGCATGTGACTGAAATTCATGCCGTAGATCGTCCCGGCGTTGGGTACAGCGCGGCAGCCATGCGTGTCGGCTGGGGCGGTCGGATCGTGGTCAGTGCGTTTGGAGGAGGCGGCGCGCGAGTGTCATGGTCATTGGCCTCCGGTATTACTCGGTGAGCAAGCGATCAGTCGCTGCGGGAGCCGGATCGTGAGGGTGGGGGAGTGCATGACTGACCAGCCGGTGTTCGTCCTGGGCGAGGAACTACGGGCGCTGGAACGTGCCGGGTTCGAGACCGAGGCAGAGTTCCAGGAACTTCTCGCGCGCCATCCGCGGGTGCTGGACTTCGGCACGCTCGCGGACGGCCGGCCCCTGCGGCTGGTGCTGGTGGCCCGGGAGATGGGGATTCCGACGGGCACGGAGAGCGGGTCGGCGTACTGGCTGGACCATCTCTTCGTCGACGCCGACGGTGTGCCGACGCTGGTGGAGGTCAAGCGGGCCACCGATACCCGGATCCGGCGTGAGGTCGTCGGGCAGATGCTGGACTACGCGGCGAACGCCGCCCGTTACTGGCCGGCCGCACTGTTGCAGCGGTCCTTCGAGGACACCTGCGTCAAGGACGGGCGTCCACTGGAGGAGGCGTACGGGGAGCTCCTGGGCGAGCGTTCCGCGGACGAGTTCTGGTCGACGGTCGAGGAGCGGTTGGCCGCCGGGCAGATGCGGTTGCTGTTCGTTGCCGACAGGATTCCGCTGGAGCTGCGGGCGATCGTCGAGTTCCTCAACCGGCAGATGCGGCAGACGGATGTGTACGCGGTCGAGCTGACCCAGTACCGCGGCGGGGGAGACCGTGACCTTCGTGTCCTCGTCCCGCGCATTCACGGGGAGGTCGCCACGGCGGCGAAGTCCCCCTCCGGTCGCCGCACCACGCAGCGGACCACGCGGGCCGAGATGGACGCGGCGATTCAGTCCCGCCCCGATCCGGAGGTACGGCGGATCGCGACCGCCCTGCTCGATCACGCGGCGGCCGACGGGCGACCGGAGGGCGGAACAGCCAAGTACCGGAGCATGTCCGTCTACTACCCCGTCTCCGGGCGGCAGGTGCCGGTGTGGACCCTGTCCCTGCAGGACGGCCCGGTGAGGGACGACCTTGCCTTCGCCTTCGGTTCGATCACCTATCACCTCGGCCGCGAGCGGGCGGCAGCGTTCGCTGCTTCCCTGCCGGCCGTCCCCGGCCTGGCGGAGAGGCTGGAGGCTCTACCGGACAAGGCGTACAACGCGTGGCCGTCCGTCTCCCTGACCACGCTCGCCGCCGCGCCCGGCGCCTTGGAAGACATCCTGTCCGCGGTGGAGAGGCTCATCGACGGTCGGGAGTCCTCCGCCTGATCGCCTGCGCTGCGGAAGGACTCAGAGCAGTCCTTCCCCGACCCGTACGAGGGCACGTGGTGGCCACCCGCACCGTTGCCCTTCCAGCGGCAGGCTACGAGAACCATCGGCTCATCACGGGAAGGAAGAAGTCGTGTTCGACCACGTCACCGGGCTAAGCCCCGAGCAGGCCGCACACTGGGCCACGCTGGTCGAGCAGTCCCGACCAGTCCTTGAGAGCGACGGAATGGAGGCCGTCCAGACCCTCCTGGCCGAGCGCGGCATGAGTGTCATCCAGGCGATCGTCATCACCCGGGCCCTTCTGGGGCATGCGGAGACACCACTTCGAGTCGCCATCGACATCGTGGCCACGAGCAAGGCTCGGCAATAGGTTCAGAGAAACGGCTCGTTCCCATTCACTGGGGATCTGCTCGGCGAACGTCACCGCCGAACAACGGGCGGTGAGGCCTTTGAAACGGCGCACTGTCAGCTCGATCGCGACCGGGGCACCGCCGACGGGAACGTCAGCGAGTCGTCTCAAGTACCGGCCGAGCACTCGCCATGACGGCATCGTGCACGCCGGGCATCTCGCCGGGAGCGTACATCCCCAAAACACCCGTCCTGAAAGTGGATCAGGCCCTGCACGCTGTCGAGAAGGCCGGCGTCAACCGGTGCTCGCTGGGCGGCGCCGTCCAAGAGGCGGAGCCGCTGCTGAACGGGTTCGACTGCGGTTTCGGCCCCGACAGCTGAGATCCCGTATCCCGAAGGCACGGCAAGCCACCGGCCACAGGATCGGCAGCTTGCTCTCCTTGTGGAAGAGCGTGAACGGCGGGTCGGCGAAGACGAAGCGGGCCCACCCTGGGGTGGGCCCGTCGCAGCGTCAGCGGCGGCTCTCCCACCACAGGACGAGCAGGGTCACGGCGCCGCTGCCGAGCTTGTACGCAGCGCCCTGCAGGAACTCGCCCGGGACGTTGCGTCCCTGCTGGGCCATCCATTTCCGCAGGTGACGGGTGGTTTTGGTGCGGCGCTTGCCCCAGCGGGACGGGTGCTTGGGCGAGCGTTTCGCGTTACTCTCCTCCATACGGAGTTCCTCTCGTTGATAGGCGTGCGGGAACATCGCGCAGGGAGCCCTCCCAACTCAGTGGCCTACGAAACCCGTTGGGGACGCAGGGCTCCTTCTGCGCGTTTCGGGAAGTCTGGCGACGGCCTCCGACACCCGGTGATCTCCTGTCGGGCCCGGCAACGCCCGGCAACGCCGAGCCATTTCCGGCAACATCCAACTACCGGTGGCCGTGATGAAACCGCAGGTGGAGCCACACTGACCTCTGGAACGTGCAGCACGTCACACGCATGTTCCGTCGGCGTGATCCGCGGTCTCATTTCCGGCAGGGTCAGCGGCGGGTGAAGTCGTGCATCAGATCCGCGAGACGCTGATCGGGGCGCTGGACGATGATGCAGGAGTCGGTCTTCGCGGTGGCCAGGCGGTCGACCTCCATCTCCAGTCCCCCGGTGGGGGCGCTGGCGAGGCTGGCGCCGGTCCTGCGGACGTACAACGCGACGGCTTCCAGGGTGTCGAGGAAGGTGCCGTCGGGGGCTTCGGAGTCGAGGACGTCGTCGGTGACCTCGTGCAGCCAGTGCCGTGCCTCGCGGGATTCACCGAGGGCGAGGTGATGCAGGTGCAGGCAGTAGGCGGCGGCGCGGTGGCCGGCCCCGGCGGCGAGCTGCCACCAGAACTGCGCGCTCTCGCGGTGGTCGGTCAGGTGGAGCAGGCAGGCGAAGACGAGGGCGCCGTCAACGTCCAGGTGGCTGTGGTCTGCGGGCGTTTCGGGTTCCTGGGCGAGTCGGTCGACGTGGTCGGCGGCGTCGGGCCTGTTGAGGATCCAGCGGCACACCACGGACAGCCGTTGTCCGGCCTGGGCGGCGCGGACGGTGTCCGGGTGCGGCTTGGCCGCGACGGTGGCGGCGTCGGCGGCGAGGCGGCGCAGGGCGGCGCCGACGTCGAAGGCGCCACGCGGACCGGTGGCGATACGGGCGTCGGCCAGAAGTTCATCGATGGCGGTCACTGTCCTGCCCCCTTCTTGCTCTTGCCGGGCGCCGCAGGCAGGCCCAGCCGGATGCGCAGGCGTTCCTTGCCCTTGCGTCCGTGGTAGTCGACGGTGCGGATGTCCAGGCCCATGTAGCGGGCGATCCGCTTGGTGGAGTAGCCGAGCAGGTGGCGCAGGACGGTCACGGTGAACTGGCGGGTGGGCAGCTCCAGGATCGCCTCGTACAGGCCGCCGGCGCTGCTGCTGAGCTCCAGTTGGCTGCGGACCGCCTCCAGGTTCATGGCTATCGGGCCGTTGATGAGGAACGCCGGCGGGCGTCCGTCCTCGTCGAGGCGGCGGGTGACACCGCGGTGCAGTACCGCAAGGGTCTGCTGTTCGAGGTCGCCCTGCTGCAGCAGTTCGTCCCAGCCTCCCAGGATCTCCAGGAACACCTGGTGGACCACCTGTTCGGCAACCCGTCGGCTGCCGAGGTGGATCTCTGCGAAGTCGTGGAAAAACTCCTGGTGCCCCAGGTAGAAGCCCTCGAAATCGAGGGGCAGTTCGGGCGGGGCCTGGACGGGCCGGCCGTGGCCGCCCTCCCGGGGCGATACGTCAGTGGTGACGTCGCCGTTGCCCATGCAGTCCTCCAGGCGGTGAACCGGCCTCT
Source organism: Streptomyces sp. NBC_00659 (assembly GCF_036226925.1). Taxonomy (NCBI): domain Bacteria; kingdom Bacillati; phylum Actinomycetota; class Actinomycetes; order Kitasatosporales; family Streptomycetaceae; genus Streptomyces; species Streptomyces sp. NBC_00659. Next base: position 7,353,334 of record NZ_CP109031.1, read on the forward strand.
CCGTTGAGGCCGGCGGGTTGGGACGCGGGCCAACTGGCCCGCGTGAGCGCCTCGTTGGGTCGGGCCCTCACGCACCACCCTGTCGCTTTTCGGGTCCTGAAACTCATGTGGTTCTCGAAAATCGTGACCCTGCGATCTTCTCCATAAACGGAACGTGATTCCGGTATGGGATCGCACGTTCGAATATGGGGGTGAGCTGCGGCGATGCAGGCAGGCGTGAAAGTCCTGATTTCTGGAACCGCCGGGCTCGTGGCGCAGGTCACATCGTCCTCGGTACTTCGTGGACATCCCGTGAAGCGCAAGCCGTCACAGGTGGCCGTTGTGCGCGCAGAGCAGATCTGCCGTCACCCGATCGGGGAAGGCGGAGTGTTGCGGGTGAACAGTGCGACGTCGGCCGGATGTGGCCCGTTCCGGGGCGGGGCACGTTTGATTCTCCCCGGATTCTCCCCAGGGATGACCCTGGCTGCGGGCAGGGAGGGGTGGGAACCCGGTGCGTATGAGGTGCCGGCTCTGACCTGCGGAAAAGGGAGCTTTGTCGGTGGAGGCCGGCGACTTGGCCCGGGGCTGACTCCGGCAACCCGGTACGGGCAGGGCCCCGAACGCGGCCACTGCGGCACTACGGCACTGCTGGCCGTACTGGCCGGCAGGTTCACCGTTGTTCTGTTCGTGGCTGTGGCCGTGGCCCGGCCGTGGCCCGCCTGTGGAAGACCCGATCGTCTGGGGTGCCCAAGGCCTTCACGGCATGTCCGGCCGCGACCCGGGGCCTCTTCATGGAGTCGGCGACGATGTTCGACGGGACCGGATCGGGAACCCGAGGCGGACAGGGACACCGGGCGAGTACAGGACGCTGACCGGGGCGTCACGGGGCGCGGGGATCCCGGCCGCCACGAGCAGGTTCTCCTCGCACGTGATCAGCTCGGCGCGGTACAGGGGCCAGCGCGGGTGGTCGTTGGGAAGATACTCCGAGCCGCCGAAGAACGCGTTGTGCATACCCCACCGGGCAGTGAGGAAGTGCTCCAGCTCGGTGGGCTCCTCGATGCGTTCACCGGTGCGCACGGTGATCCGGCTGTGCGCCCCTCGAGGGCCGGGCCGGCGGCGGGAACTCGAGTACGCGACGGTGTCCCCGTCGGACCGTATGTCCATCCGCGACCACAGATACGGCAGCCGAAACCCGAGACGCCCGATCAGCGCCGGGAGCAGCCGTGCCGCGTCCATCGACCGGAAGACGACCCCGCGACGCCCCTGCGCGTCGACCGAGTAGAGCCGCACGTTGGTCTCCGGGAAGGATCCGAGGTACGGCATCCCGGGCAGGCGCAGCAGTCCGACCTTGTGCATCCGAAAGGCGACGAGCCCCACGTGGGCAACCCCGTGATGGGTATCGGGGACGGTCCCGCTCGGCAACAGCCCGGCGACGGCGTCGGGTTCGACGGCCCAGTGGATGAACGTGAGGTCGAGCCACTGTTGGGTGAAGAGGGGACGGTCCACGGATGCGGGAGCGTCGGGCGTGACCGAGGCGGGCGATTGCATGCCACCAGAATGACCGAAGCCACCAACACCAATGATCGGTCCGCGCGTTGAGCATGTGGTTCTCGGGGGGCCTCCATGTCCTTCGTCAAGCGAGGCGTGGGGTTCTGGGCTCATGGAAGGTTCCTCGTGGAAGGTGCCGTCGCGGAGCATCGCGAACAGCACGTCGATCCGCTGTCGGGCAAGGCGGAGGAGGGCTTGTGCGTGGGCCTTTCCGCGGGCCCGCGGCTCCTCATCAGCGGTCGAGTCGTCGTGCGGCCCCGGGCGGCCGGATGTCACAGGAACCATTGAAGGCAACCGCCCCAAGCCGTGCCCGGGCCAAACGGGGGGAGGGTTTCAGTTCGTGGCGTCGAGAGCTTCGTAGACGTGCCTGATGTAGCTGTGGGTGCGCTCCGAGCCGAGGATCCCGTCGCCCAGCCGGTTCATCGTGTACGCGAAGGTGATGCGCCGGTCGAGGTCCATCATGACGACCGAACCGCCCCGGCCGACCCAGAAGCAGATCGTTCCGGTGGGCATGCCCGGCATCGTCCTCGGGTCGGCGAGCGCGTAGCCGATGCCCCAGCGCACGGGAACGCCCAGGACCAAGTCGACCCCGTCGGCCTGTACGTCGAAGATCTTGTCCACCGTGTCCGCGGAAAGGAGCCGGAAGCCGTCCGCCTCGCCGCGTCGTGAGATCACGGAGAGGGCACGGGCCATGCCTCGTGCGTTGCTGTGTCCGTTGAGGGCTCCGAGTTCGGCGTTGCGCCATTGCGGGGTGTCGACGTGCTCGTCCCGGGCGGGGCTTCCGAGCAGTGTCCTGGCGAAGATCGCCTCAGGGTCGAAATCGGCGGGTACTCCGGAGATCTGCGGCGCCACCAGCCCGGCGATACGCGGCCAGTCGGCCTCCCGCGCACCGATCTGGACGTCGGCGTCCAGTCGTTTGGCGATCTCGGTGTCGACGAACTCGGTCAGAGTGCGGCCACTGACGCGTCGGACGAGCTCTCCCACAAGCTGCCCCTGGGTCTGCATGTGGTAGCCCGCGGCGGTCCCCGGCTTCCACCAGGGCGCCTGTCCGGCCAGCCGGGCGCTCGCCGTCGGCCAATCGCAGAGGTCGTCCATGGTGAAGGGCTGCTGCCAGCCGGAGAGCCCTGACGTGTGCGCCAGGACGTGCCGCACCTCGACGTCCTGCTTGCCCTGGGCGCCGAACTCGGGCCAGTACTCCGCGACCGGGCGGTCAAGGTCCAGTGCCCCCCGATCGACGAGTACGAGGGCGGCCAGACTGCTGAGGGTCTTGGTGGTCGACCACAGGGTGACCAACGTGTCCTCGCTCCACGGAACGGTCCGTGCCTCGTCGGCGTGCCCACCCCATAGGTCGACTTCCATGACTCCGTCGACATCGACGGCGATCGACGCCCCCAGCTCGTCACCGGACTCGATGTGCGCTGCCAGTGCTGCTCGGACCGGTTCGAACCGGGCAGTGGTTTTTCCCTCGACGGTAGCCATGATTTTCTCCGCTGTGGACGACAGTCGTTCATGTGTTCAAACGATGAGTCGGCAACTTGGTTCACGCTCCGCGCCAGGACTTGGAGGAAACGGTCCTTTCGCCGGTGGGGCGACTCGCCGTGAACTGTCGTACGCAGCCGTCATCCCGGGGCATGTCATCAGGCGCCGTCAGTGACCGCCGGGTTCGGCCCTCGGTACTGGTGGACTCACGTATTCGACTGCGGTGCGCCCACCTCGCTGACGCTCCGGCGTGCTCCGGCCGTCCGCCCTCGTGTGTGACGGGGATCACGGCGAGGGTAAAACCTGCCGTCCGGGCCGGGCGTCTAGAGGGTGTGAGATCAGCGATGAAGGCACCCGGCGAACCAGACGAGGAACGTCTCGTCCGGATGGTGGCCAGGGGCGACCGTGCCGCGTTCGAGGAGCTGTACCGGCGTACATCGCCATGGATGGCGGTGCGGCTGCGCCGCCGCTGCGCGGACGACGAGATCGTCGCCGAGGTCATGCAGGAGACGTATCTGGCGGTGTGGCGCGCGGCGGGTGCGTTCGCGGGGTCCTCGGTGGGCGGGACCGCCGTCGGCTGGCTGTGGACCATCGCGGCACGCCGCCTCGTCGACGCCTTCCGGCGCAGGGCGCACCACGCCGGGCCGCCGCCGACCGCCGCTCCCCCCGACGCGGTGCCCGCCGCCGAGGACGAGGTGCTCGCGACGACCGTCGGCGGTGACGTCGGCGACGCGCTGCGACGCCTCGCGCCGGAGCTCAGGCAGGTACTGCAGGCCATGGTGCTCGACGGGCTGTCCGTCCGGGAGACCGCGGTCCTGCTCGGGCTGCCCGAGGGCACGGTCAAGACCCGTGCCCGCCGGGCCCGGAACGTCATCCGGAAGGAGCTGGCATGAATGTGGAGCACGCGTCGATGCGGATCATCGACGGGTACGCGCGCGGTGACACGGACCTCGCCGCCGACGAGGTGTGGGCCCTGGAGGCCCACCTGGAGGCGTGCCGGGTGTGCCGTGACCGGCTGTCGACCGCCGTCACGGCCGAGGCGCCCGTCGTGGCGGCGCTGGTCGGCACCGTGTGGTCCGGCCTGGAGCCTCAGTTGGCCACGGCCGTCACGATGCCGTCGCGCAGGCGCCGGCCGGCGCGGCTGTCGGTGTGGATGACGCCGGTGATGGTGCCGTGGCTGGCCATGGTCGCGAGCGTGACGCTGCTCGCGCTGCTGCTGGACGTGGCCGACACCGGTACCGGCGAGGTGTCGCTGGTGCTGCTGCTCGCCCCGGTCCTGCCCGTCCTCGGCGTCGCGGCGTCGTGGTCGCGCGGCCTGGACCCGGCGTACGAGCTGACGGCCTCCGTGCCCAGGGCCGGGCTCCACCTGCTGCTGCGGCGCACCGCGTCCGTACTCGTCGTGGTCGTCCCCGCGCTGCTGGCGGGCGGATGGGTGACGGGGACGACGGCCGCGCAGTGGCTGCTGCCCTGCCTCGCCTTCACCTCGGCGACTCTGGCGCTCGGCGGCGTCGTCGGCGTGACCCGCGCCGCCGTCGCGCTCGTGGCGTTGTGGGCCGCCGTGATCGTGGCGCCGACCCTGGCCGCCGGCCGTACGGCCTTCGCCCTGCGGACGGACGGTCTGCCGGTGTGGGGCCTGATCCTCGCGCTCGGCGTCGGTGTCGTGATCGTCCGCAGGGACGCGTACTCCGTGCTGGGAGCCCATCGATGACCATCGGAAAGGAACAGCCGTACCCGGAACCCCTGGGCCCCACCGATCTTACGAATGACCGGTTCAGACCCACATCAAGAAAGGTAGGGAACCACATGACGTCCGCCGTGAGCGCGGCCGACATCGCACCGACGGCCTACGCCTGGGAGATCCGGGCCACCGGGCTGAAGGTCAGGGCCGGAAGGAAACGGATGGCCGTCGACGGGCTCGACCTGTCCCTGGGCACCGGCGTACACGGTCTCCTCGGACCCAACGGGGCGGGAAAGACCACCCTTATCCGGACGCTGGCCACCGTACTGCGCCCCACCGAGGGCACCCTCGAACTGCTCGGCGAGCCCGCAGGCCGCCTGGGCGAGCAGCGTGCGCTGCGTCGCCGGATCGGCTATCTGCCGCAGGAGTTCGGCTACTACAGACGGTTCACGGTGCGCGAGTTCATCGAGTACATGGCGTGGTTGAAGGAGGTGCCCAAGGCGGACATCCCCGCCGCGGTGCAACGCGCCGTGGAGCGGGTGGGGTTGGCGGACCGCGCCGACGAGAGGATGAAGGCACTGTCGGGCGGCATGGTGCGACGGGTCGGCATCGCCCAGGCCATCGTCAACGACCCGGCGATCCTGCTGCTGGACGAGCCGACGGCCGGCCTGGACCCGGCGCAGCGGCTGCGTTTCCGCGGACTGCTGCAAGAACTGGGCGAGGACACGTGCGTGGTCGTCTCGACCCATCTGGTCGAGGACGTCGCCGCCGCGTGCACCGACGTGGTGCTCTTCGCCGAGGGCCGGCTCGTCTTCCAGGGACCTCCGGACGAGCTGGCCTCGGCGGGCGGCCCGGAGCACGTGGGCGACAGCCCGCTGGAGCGCGGCTACTCGGCGCTGCTGCTCAACACCGAGCAGGAAAGGGGCACATGGTGAACGTCCGCGTCCTGCGCATCGAGTCGAGGCGCTCCGTCGCCCCGTGGGCCGGGGCAGTGGTCCTGACGACCGCGCCGGCGTTCCTGTACCTGCTGAGCGGTCCGTGGTGGAAGGGCAGCGCCCTGTGGACGGCCCAGTGGACGTCCATGGCCCTGTGGACGCGCTTCCTGCTGGTCTTTCTGTGGCCGCTGGTCGTGGGGCTCGGGGCACTCCAGGGGCTGCGCGACCACCGCTCGGGAATGTCCGAGCTGCTGACGAGCACCCCGCGGCCCGCCTGGCACCGCGCGGCCACGCTGGCGGGCACGACCGCGATCACGGTGACCTCGGCCTTCGCGCTCCTCGTGCTCCAGGGCGCGGCCCAGGTGATGCTCGCGGACACCGGGTACACGCACCTCGGATGGCTGCCGATCTCGCTGGTGGGGGCACTCGCACTCGTCGCGGGGGCCGCGCTGGGCATGGGGGCCGGACGGACCCTGCCGTCCCCGCTCACCCCGCCCGTGCTGGCCGTGGGGGCCTTCGTGTTCATCAACCTGCTGCAGCAGTCGATGGAGGCGGGGATACCGACGGCCGCGGTGCCGAACCGGGTCGCGCTGCTGTCACCGGCGGTTGCGGAGGTACACGACGTGCTCCTCACTCCCGCCGCCTCTGTGCACCTCGGGCAGACGCTCTGGCTGCTCGGCATGGCCGCGACGGGCTTCGCACTGCTGGCCGCGGCCACCCCGCGCGCACGGCTGCTCGCCCTGACGCCCGTGCTGGCGGGCGCGGCGGTCGCCCTGCTCGTCCTCCCCTCCGACCCGCGCCGGACGTACGTCGTCGACGAGGCCGCCGCGGCGATGGTGTGCGACGGTCCGGTGTGCGTGACCAAGGTGCGGCAGTCACGACTCGACGGCCTCGCGGGCCCCGGCAGGAAGGCGCTGTCCCTGCTGCACGACGCCCTGGGCGGCCGGGCGCCGGACTCGATCCGTGAGAGCACCGCCCGACGGGCTCTCGGCGCCACGCCGGAACGGCCCCGCGGCGCCGTGCTCGTCGACTTCGACGACTGGGTGATCGCCGGCGCCGAGGGCGAGGAGCTGACCCGCGTCCTGCTCGCCCAGGGCATGGCTCCGGTCTGCTCCCCCCGCAGCGACGGCGAGAGCGGCACACTCCGCGAGGTCGCCGCGCAGAGCGTCGCGGCGGGCTGGGCACTCGGGGACCTCAGGCTGCTCGGTGGCAGCGTCTACTCCTCGCGTGACCAGCTCGAACTGGCCCGCCCGGTGTGGAAGGAACTCAAGACGCTGCCGCGGGCCGAACAGCTCTCGCGGATCGGCGCGATGCACGCCGCCGCGGTCTCCTGCGAGGGCGACCTTCTCGACATCCTGGCCGGCGGTGCGTCCCGGTGAGATGGCTGACGCTGTACGCACGCTCACGGCAGGTGCCCGCGTCGTTCGCCGCGGTGGTGATCAGCGCGATGGCGGTGTGGGCGCTGGCCCCGGACGGCGACGCGGGACCCGGTGATCCGCGGCTGGCCACGCTCGCCCTCGCCGCGGGGGTGACGGCGGCCTCGATCGGGCTCGGCGGACAGGACCTCGCGCTGGACCGGACGGCCGCGATCCGCTGGGCGCCCCGCAGGGCGGTGCACGTGCTGCTCATCGGCACGGTCGTCACCGCGGTGCTGCTGGCGGTGCGGACGGCGGGCGAGGACCTGGCCACCACCGCGTTCGTCGTCCGCGACTGCGCGGGCCTGACGGGTCTTTGCGCCGTCGGGGCGACGATCTGCGGCGCGCAGTACGCGTGGACGCCGCCCGTCACCTGGCTGGCGTTGTCACTCTTCGCTCCGCCCCCGACAGGCGTACCGACGCAGGTGGTCGGCTGGATGCTGCTGCCGCCCGGCACGGCCACGGGCACCTGGACAGCCCTGGTCCTCGCGGTCACCGGCACCGCGGCCTACGTCGTCGTGGGACCCAGACCGTAGCCGCGGCTGCGAGGACCTCCTGGTGCGGCAGTCCGACGGAGTCGATCGCGCACCGGGAGCGTTCGGCTCGTCGGCGGCGCGGTTCGCCGAGGACGGCGCGGCGGAGCCGGATGCCGCACGACAGCGACGGTGCCCCGTCACCGGGCAACGGTGACGGGGCGCTTGTGGTTCATCCCCCGGTGGCTGTCGGCCGTCGGGAGTCGGTCACTTGGCCAGGAAGGTGAGCAGGGCGTCGGTGACTTCCTGGGCGTGGGTCCAGAGCAGGCCGTGCGGGGCGCCGTCGATGACGGTGTAGTCGGCGTGGGGGAGCGCCTTGTGGAACGGCTCGGCGGTGGCCTCGATGGGCAGGATGCGGTCGGCGGTGCCGTGCAGGATGAGTGCGGGTACGTCGATCTTGGGGATGTCGGCGCGGAAGTCGGTGCTCCAGGTGGCCACGCAGGCCAGGGACGCGTACCAGGAGGCGCCGGCGGCGGTGTTCCAGCCGGCCCGCACGACCTCCTCGCTGATGCGGGTGCCGAGGTTCTCGTCGAGGTTGTAGAAGTCCTGGTAGAACGCGGTGAAGTAGGCGTAGCGGTCGGTGGTGACGGCCTGCTCGATGTCCTTGAAGATGCCGCCGTCGACGCCGCCGGGATTGTCGTCGGTCTTGAGCAGGAAGGGTTCGAGGGAGGCGAGGAAGGCGGCCTTGGCGATCCGGGCGGAGCCGTAGGTGCCCAGGTAGCGGCCGACTTCGCCGGTGCCCATGGAGAAGCCGACGAGGACGGCGTCGTGCAGGTCCAGGGTGGTCAGGACGGTGTCGAGGTCGGCGGCGAAGGTGTCGTAGTCGTAGCCGGTGGTGGGCCGGCTGGAGCGGCCGAAGCCGCGCCGGTCGTAGGTGATGACGCGGTAGCCGGCCTTCAGGAGGGCGGCGGACTGCTTTTCCCAGGAGTGGCCGTCGAGGGGGTAGCCGTGGATGAGTACGACGGGCTGTCCGGTGCCGTGATCCTCGTAGTAGAGGTCGATGCTGGTGGAGTTCTCCTGGCCGACGGTGATGAACGCCATGATGGTTGCTGCCTTTCGGTGAGTACGTGTCCGGTGGTGACAGTCGCGGGTGACGGTTACGTCATGGATGGCGGGCGGCTTGCGGCAGCGGCCATCGGGCGCGGGGCCGCCGCGCTGCGGCCCGGTCCGGGGATCGGAGCATCACCGCACCCCGGCGGCCGGGGTACCGCGTCCTCCGTTGTGCTCGACGACCGGAGGACGGGTCCGGTTCACCTGTACTGTCCGAAAGCCGCTTCCATGGCGGCCGAGGTCGTACCCGGCCGTGTCGAAGTCGGTCAGGACGGAGCGGTCGCGGCTGGTCCTTCGGAAGATCCGGGCGGGCGTCGCGCCGCCTGCGTGGTTCCTCGCCCTCCGCGCCCGCATGGCGGTCTCGTAGACGGCGACGGCCCGGCCGAGGTCGTCGGGGCGGGCCAGGCGGCGGGCGAGTTCGGCGCCGTCGAGCATGGCGTGGCCGGTGCCGTCGCCACGGAACGGGGACCCCAGGTGGGCGGCGTCACCGAGCAGGGTGACGCCGGGGGTGCGCGGCCAGGTGTGGGGCTGCGGGAGGACGTACACGGGCCGGTGGACGTACGGGCCGTCGTTGTCCGTGATCAGCACGCGCAGCCTCTCGTGGTAGCCGGTGAACCGCTTGAGCAGTTCGGCGCGGACGGCCGCGGTGCCGGCCGGGGCGATGCCGGCGGTGCGCCGTCGGCCGGGCTCCTCGCTCAGGACGATGCGGGCACGGATGTGCTCGCCGTCGCGCCGGCCGATCAGGCCCTTGCCGTCGCCCGTGGCGAACATCCGGCCGGAGCCGACGAGTTCGGCCACCGCCGGATGGTCACGGTCCACGTCGTGGAACCACGCCTCGAAGAACGTGACCCCGGAGTGGACGGGGATGGCGGCGCGGACCAGGGGGCGGACCGTGGACCAGGCTCCGTCGGCGCCGATGACCAGATCGGTCTCGGCCGCGGAGCCGTCATCGAATTCGAGCCGGTGGGTGCCGTCGCCGTCGGGGGTGGCCGAGAGGAGCCTGTGGCCCCAGCGGACGGTGCCCGGTTCCAGGGAGGCGGCCAGCAGTGCGTGGAGCCGGTCCCTGCCGATCACGGAGGGCGCGCTCTCGTCGGGCTCGTCGAACTCGTCGTCGACGACGAGTTCGCCTTGCGGGGTGAACATGCGCCTGCCCGGTTCCGAGGGACTTGCGGCGGCGTGGAGTTCGGCCGTCAGACCCGCTTCACGCAGAGCCCGCTGACCGAGGTCCGCGTGCAGGTCGACGATGCCGCCCCGCTCGCGGAAACCGGCCGCGGTGTCCGACTCGTACACGGTGACCTCGATGCCGTGGAGCTGCAGGACGCGGGCGCAGACCAGTCCCGCTGGGCCGGCACCGATCACGGCGATGCGAGGGGCGCTCCTGCTGGTCATGGGAATCACTCCGGTTCGGTGGTGTGCACGGGGCGGACGGGCGGTGGAGCGACGAACTGCCGGGTCGGTGGCAGGTGGGTCCCGGTCCGGGCGGGGCGGGCCCCACGGGTCACGCCGCTCGGCGGCAGGTGCCCCGGGGACGGACCACACCTCTCATTGCATGCAGTAGAGCATGCATTTGTTGGATGCTCTACATATTCTTGTGCCGTTACAGTTGTGCCATGACAAACGGAAGTGAGCACGGACAGCAGGACGACGACGCGGTCCTCGACAGCGTCGGGCCGGCGTTCTCGCGGCTCAGACGACGTGCCCCGTCCTCCGGCAAGGACCTCTCCCGCAACCTGGTGCTCAACGTCGTCGCCGAGCGGACGGGCGAGACGACGGTGGGCGCGGTCGCCGAGGAGCTCGGAGCGGACCAGTCGGTCGCCAGCCGCCTGGTGTCCGACTGCATCCAGCACGGGTACCTCAGGCGGGAGGCGTCCCAGCAGGACGGCCGGCGCACCGTACTGAGGCTGACCTCGGACGGCGAGGCGCTGCGCGACCGCTTCGCCGCGGAACAGCGCCAGGCGTTCGAGCAGATCACCCGGGACTGGCCCGCGGACGAACGCCTCCAGCTCGCCCGCCTGCTCGTCAAGTACGCGGAGGCGGCCGCCGCCCTGCGCAGACGCGAGCGGGCCTGAGCCACCACCGCGACGACGCACGGGTGGCGTCACCGGGGCCGGCCTCTCCGGGAGGGGTCCGGCCCCGGTGACGGGTCAGCGGGTGACGTCGACCGTGGCCGCGCGGGACACGAACCTCGTGTCGCCGTCCTTCGCCGTCGCCAGCACCGACAGCTGCCAGGTGCCCTTCGCGAGGTGGGCCGCGGCCGGCTGCGTCACCTTCAGGGTGTAGGTGCAGTGGGACGTCCCGGCAGAGGTGCTGCGGCACTTGGCCGTGTCCACGTACTGCAGGTCCGACTCGGTCGGGTCGAGCTTGGAGTTCGCCGGCCACGCGATGACCCTGAGCTCGCGGACACCCGAGTCGTCGCTCACGTCCGCGGTGTACGAGAGCTTCCCCGCGCTCTGCCGGGACGGAGCGGCATAACTGGCGGAGCCGTTCTTCACGGTCGGCTGCGTGTCGGTGGAGGCCATGGCGTAGCCGCCGGCCGCGATGGCTCCGAGGGCGACGACGCCGATGACGGACGGGACGAGAACGCGCTTGGACATGGTGGATCCCCCTGATGGCGAGTAAGCGGAGTGTCGTTGGGCGGGAAAGCGCGGAAGAACCTGTGGTCGGTCGGCTGCCTTCCCGATGTGATCGAGACTATGGCCGGGACCACCGGCCGGTCCTCACGCCGCGGAACGATTGCCGCGTGGAACCGCGGGTGCAGCATCTGCACCCCAGGTAAGAGAAGACGGTCCGCCTCAAGTCCGAGGACAGCCGCTCACCTGCGGCCATAGCCTTGATCTCTTATGAAGAGAACCGATGACCGGCTGCTGCCCCTCGCGCTGCTCGGCGTCCAGGCCACTGTGTGGCCGGGGGCGGACCTGATCGGCGGGAGGGTTCCGGCGGGGTCCGACCTTTTCGTGGCGGTCCTCGTCGCCGGACTGGTGACGGCCGCGCTCTCCCTGCGCCGTTCGAAACCGGTGATCGCCCTCGTCGTGGTCGCCGCGTCCTGTGCGCTGGGCTCCGGCCCCTTGCCCATCGGGGCCATGGCCGTGCTGGGGACGGCGGGCGTGGCCCTGGCCCTGTTCACGGTGGCCTGCGAACGCGACACCTTCACCGCCCTGTTGTGCGTGATGGCGCTCTCCTGCTGGCAGTCCCTGTACGGCATCAGCCTGCACGGGCTCAGTGACCGCAACGGACTCGACGTCGTCCTGACGGCCGTGCTGTACGCCGCCGCGTCCGCCGCCGGAATCCTGGTGCGGCGGAGTCGGCGCACACGGCAGGCCGCCGAACAGCGGCTGAAGCGGGCCGAGCTCGAGCGGCACCGGCTTCCGGCGGTCGAACGGCGGCGGATGGAACGGGAGTTGCACGACGTCAGTGCCCACCATCTGACGGCCGTGGTCGTCACGGCGGGTGCGGCGCTCGGGCTGCGCGACCGTCGTCCCGAACTGGTCGACGAAGCCCTCGGGTTCGCCGCCGAGACGGGCCGTGAGGTCACCCGCGCGCTCGGCGCGGTACGGGCGCCGGCGCCCTCACGGGAACAGCAGCCGTCGCCGAGGGAGCGGTTGCTGGGTCTGGTCGCCGGCTTCTCCCAGCTGGGCCGGCGCGTGGAACACGAGATCGACGCACTGCCGGATGGTGCCGTCGCGGACGCGGCGTACGGCATCGTGCGCGAGGCGCTGACCAATGTGGCGCGGCACGCGCCCGGTGCGTTCACCACCGTGACGTGCCGGTACGGCGACGCCCGCACGGAGGTCGTCGTCACCAGCGCCGCGCCGCCGGCCGGTTCGCCGGCGCACGGCGCCGGTCTCGGCTCGGGGCGCGGCCAGGGCTTTCTGCGGTCGCGGGCGCGGGAGGCGGGCGGCACCCTGACCAGCGGCCCGACGGCGGAGGGGGGTTGGGAGGTGAGCGCGGTCCTGCCCGGCCGGTTCGCCGCCGCCTCGGTGCGGCGGTCGGTCCCGTGGCAGTACCGCCTGGCGCAGCTGACGGCCGCCGTCGGTCTCGTCGTGCAACCGCTGCTTCCCCTGCTGCGCACAGGGACGGGAACCGCGTCGGCCGGCCCGGGGGTGTCGGCAGGGGTGCTCTTCGCGCTGCTGGCCGTGGGGCAGGCACTCGCGCTGCTGTGGCGGCACCGGACGCCCCGCGCCGCCCAGGGCGTCGTAGTGGGTCTGGCTCTGCTCTGGCCGGTGGCGATGTCCGTGGGTGACTACACCGGCTGGGTGCTTCTGCCGCCCCTGCTCAGCATGGCCGCCACCTGCGCGGTGGTCGCCTCCGCCGCGGCCCGCGCGACCGCCACCGGTCCGTCCGTCACCGAAGCCCGCCCGCGGCTGCCGCTGTGGGCCGGCCCGGTCGTGGCCGTGGTGGTGCACGCGGCGGCCACGACCGCCGCCCTGGTGCACCGGGGCGCGTCCCTCCCCCTCTGGGCACTCGCCGCGGAGGCGAGTGCCCAGGCGGTCCTGGTGGCCCTGGTGGTCGGCGCGGCGTGGTGGGGCGGGACCCTGCTCGGGCGTCGCCGCCGAGCTGACCGCAGCGCGCAGACGGAACATCTGGCGACGTGGACCGAGGAGGCGGTACGGGACGCCTGGGCCGAGCGTCGCCGGATCGCCACCGGGCTGGAGACGACCGTGCTGGCGCGCACCGCCGACATGGTCGCGCACGCCGAGGCGGGCCGGCTCGACGAGGTCACCGAACGCGCCCGCGAGGCTCTCGCCGCGATGCGTGCCCTGCTCGACACGGTCCGGGACGGCGAGGCCACGCCTGCGCTGCGTCCTCAGCCCACCCTCCAGGCGCTCGACCTCCTCGGTCATCAGATCCGGGCCACCGGTCGCGACGTGGAGATACGGCTCACCGACCGCATACCGAGACGGCTGCCCACCACCGTGGATCTGGCTGCCTATCATGCCTGCGAAACGGTGCTCGCGGCCGGCGGCGACGAACCGATGGTGGTGGAACTCGACGCGGACGACGCCGTGTTGACGATCACGGCGACCGGCGTTCCCGACACCGTGCGTCCCGCCCTGCACCAACAGCTGACGGCGCGGACCGCGATGGCCGGCGGGACGGTCACCGTCGGCCGGCCGGGCCCGGTACACGTCCGGCTGCCGCTGACCGCGGCGCCGGATGTGCCGCGGAACGACGAGGAGGAACAAGGATGAGCCTCAGGGTGCTGGTCGTCGACGACCAGGGCATCGTGCGGGCGGGGTTCGCCGCCGTGATCGATGCAGAGGAGGACATGACGGTCGTCGGCGAGGCCGCCAACGGTGCCGAAGCGGTACGGCTCGCCCAGGAACTGGCACCCGACGTGGTCCTCATGGACGTCCGCATGCCCGAAGTGGACGGCATCGCCGCCACCCGGATCATCACCGGCCGCCCCGACGCACCCCGCGTGCTGGTGCTGACCACCTTCGACCTCGACGCGTACGTGTTCGACGCGCTGCGCGCCGGCGCCTCCGGATTCCTCCTCAAGGACGTACACCCCGGCGAACTGCTGAACGGCATCCGGGTGGTGGCCACCGGCGAGAGCGTCCTCGCTCCGTCCGCCACCCGCCGGCTCATCGGCCACTACGCGTCCAAGCCGGGCACCGGGATCCCGGACGGCAGCACCCCTCGCGAGCTGAAGACCCTGACCGACCGTGAACGCGGCGTTCTCGGCCTGATCGCCGTCGGACTCACCAACACGGAGATCGCCCAGCACCTGGGCATCACCGTCGGCACAGTGAAGTCCCATGTCAACGCGCTGCTCCGCAAACTCGGACTACGTGACCGGGTCCAGGCGACGATCCTCGCCTACGACCTCGGCCTCGCCCACCCCAACCCGCCCCACTCACCCGCCTGACAGCCCACCGGCCACCATCATCCAGGAGCCCGTCACCATGATCCGTCCGGATCTCTTCCTCCTACGCGGCGTGCGCCGTGCGCCCGGCACCTTCGCAGCAGGGATCTATCTGACGGTCTGTGTCCTGCTGTTCGGATGGGCAGTCGTGGTCACCTCGGATGAGTCCATGGTGCTTGTCATCCCGATGTTCGCCACCATCCCGGCAAGTCTCGTCCTGCTGTTCGTCCTGCCCGAAGGCAGCATGACGTTCCTGCTCTCCATGGTTCTCGGAGCACTGATCAACGCCCTGATCATCGGCTGGTGCACCCGTGTACTGAGCCGTGGGAGCAACCCGGACACGGCATCCTGACGGCAGAAACCCGCTGTGCTCAGGCCGGACGCCGTGGATCCTCCAGATACCGCAGGACCGCGGCGACCCGCCGGTCCACCCGGTCCGTCGGCGACAGGTCGAGTTTGGCGAAGATGCTGCGGATGTGCTTGTGGACGGCGCCCTCGGTGACGACGAGCCGTTCGGCGATGGCGGCGTTGCCGAGCCCCTCGGCCATCAGCGCGAGTACGTCCCGCTCGCGGGGGCTGAGCCGGTCGAGGCGGGTGTCCTGGCGGGAGCGGGTGAAGAGCTGGGCGACGACCTCGGGGTCGATGGCGGTACCGCCGTCCGTCACGCGCCGCAACGCGTCCAGGAACTCCTCCACCCGGCCGACGCGTTCCTTGAGCAGGTAGCCGAGGCCGCTCACGCCGCCGGTGAGCAGCTCGGTGGCGAAGGACTGCTCGACGTACGCGGACAGCACGAGGACGGCGAGGCCGGGCCGCCGGCGCCGGGCCTCGACCGCCGCGACGATCCCCTCGTCGGTGTGGGTCGGCGGCATCCGTACGTCGAGGACGGCGACGTCCGGTTTGTGTTCGTCGATGGCGGCCAGCGCCTCGTCGGGAGTGCCCGCGGTGGCCACCACGTCGAGGCCCTCGGCGCGCAACAGCAGAGCGAGGCCCTCGCGCAGCAAGGGGTCGTCCTCGGCGATCACGATCCGCATGTCACGATCCACAGGGAAGGTCCGCCTTCAGGGTTGTCGGGCCGCCGGGCGGGCTGGCCAGGGAGAGGGTGCCGTCGTGCGCCGCGATCCGGCGGCGGATGCCGGTGAGTCCGGAGCCGCCGTCCTCGTCCGCGCCGCCCCGGCCGTCGTCCTCGACGCACAGGTGGAGGCGCCCGCCGCGGCTGCGCGCGGTGACGGTGGCGCTTGCGGCGCCGCTGTGTCTGGCGATGTTGGTCAGAGCCTCGGCCACGATGAAGTAGGCGGTCGCCTCGACGGAGGCGGCACACCGTTCGGGTACCGCCACATCGATCCGGCAGGGCACCGCGCAGTTCGCGGCGAGCCCCGAGAGCGCGCCGGCCAGCCCGCGGTCGTCCAGCACCGGGGGCAGGATGCTCCGGGAGACCGTGCGCAGCTCCGCGAGGGCCTGCTCGGCGGCGGACTGGGCGCGTTCGAGGAGCTCGTCGGCGCCCGCCGGGTCGCGGGCCACCATACGGCGGGCGGCGCCGAGCAGGACGGTGACGGAGACGATCCGGTTCTGGGTGCCGTCGTGCAGGGAGCGCTCGATGCGGCGCAGTTCGGTGGCGTGGGCGTCCAGGGCTGCGGCACGGGTGGCGGTGAGTTCGGCGACGCGGAGCGACAGATCCGTTTCCGGCCCGGCCGCGAGGAGCAGGCGTCCGGGCCGGGCCTGGGAACGGGCCATGCCGGGGCCGAGCCCCAGGACGATGGCGATCCAGCCCACGCCCAGCATGGCCACGGCGAGCGCCTCGGGCCAGGAGTGCGCGTGGCCGAGCCCCACGGACGTGGCGGTCGTGTCCTCGGGGAAGAGCCTCCAGTACAGCGGGAAGAGACTGTCGCGCGCGGCGACGACCGGCAGGAGGACACCGAGGATCCCCAGGAGGAGCCCCAGGGTGGCGTGCCGGGTCAGCCAGCGCATCTCCCGTCGGGTGGTGGGGTCGACGAGGGCGAGCCGCAGCCGTGTCGGCGGAGGTTCCGGGGCGATGACCTCGGGGCCCCGGCGGCCGAGCCGGTCGCGTTCCCGGCGGGCCAGGGCGTGCAGCGCGCTCAGGACCGCGGGCGCCATGAGCAGTCCCACCCCGACCGGGCTCGTCGCGGCGGTGACCGCCAGCCAGAGCAGTACGAGCAGCGCGAGGAAGGCCGTACCGAGCCCGGAGGCGAGTTGCGCGATCGCGGAGCCGGCCGCACTCGTGGTCCGTACGACGGTGTCCCTGAGGCCCACCCGCCCGTCACCGGCTGTCGCGTCCTGCTGGACCGCCATCCGTTCCCCCTCCTCCCGGCGTGTTTCGCGCGCCGTGTATTCGTGCGCCGTGTTTCGTGAAGGTGCATCCGTCTCGCGAACGACCCTATGACGCCCATCAGTTGGGTGTCAGCCGAGGGACGGAGGTACAGCCTGCTGTACCTCGGACCGGGCGGGCTGCGGGATCGGCCGTGAGGGGTGTCGATCCGTAACTTCGGTGATGTCAGCCGGAACCCCCGGACCCACCGCTCAGCACCACAGGAGAAGCCCCATGGCGACCACCGACCCCTACCGCCTCACCACCCCCGCCGACGGCACGCACGAAGCGTCGTCGCCCGCAGTCACCGGCGCGGAGGTCGTCCGTACGCTGCTCTGGATCCTGGTCGTGGCCGGCGCGGTCGCCAACACGGTGGCCAGCTACGCCGAAGCGGACACCTGGGTGCACCTGGCCTGCGGCGTGGTCACCCTCTTCGGCGCGGGCACCCTCGCCGCACGCCACCTGCGGGGCCGCACCCGGCGATGACCCGCCAGGCCGCCGCCCTCGGCCCAGCGGCGACCACGGCTCCGATCGACGGCGGTACAGCCTGCTGTACCGCCACTCGGGGCGCACACGGCAATGATCCGCGGACGCGTGACTGGTGTGCTGAACACGTCACGTCAGCCGGATTCCGGCACAGCTCCGACAGCTTCCGGCACAGCTCCGACAACTTCCGGACCGCTTCCGAAGGGACACCACGGTGAGCAGCATCCAAGCCCCCGTCAGTATCGAGGCCCGACCGGCCGGCAGGGGCCGCGAGGACGGCACAGGACTGCGGGGCAGCATTCGCCGCCGCCCCCTGACCTGGTTCTTCTCGCTGGCCTACCTGCTGAGTTGGACCGCATGGACGCCGTACGTCCTGTCCGAGAACGGCCTGGGCGTCTGGCACTTCGCCTTCCCCGGAGGCGGCCTCGGCGGCCAGCTCTTCGGCGTCCTGCCCGGCGCCTACCTCGGCCCGATCCTGTCGGCACTCCTGGTGACCGGCGTCACCGAGGGACGCCGCGGACTGCGGGCCTGGCGCGGCCGGATGACCAAGTTCAAGGTCGGCCGGCGCTGGTACGCCGTGGTCCTGCTCTCGGTGCCCGCCGTGCTGACCCTCGCCTCGGTCGCGCTGTCCGGCCGCGGTCCCGCGATGCCGCCCGTCGTCGTGCTGGCCGCGTTCCTGCCCGGCCTGCTCCTGCAGATGATCACCACCGGCCTCGCCGAGGAGCCCGGCTGGCGCGAGTTCGCCATGCCCCGCCTGCAGCGCCGCCACGGCCCGCTGCTCGGCACCCTCGTCGTCGGTCCGCTGTGGGGCGCCTGGCACCTCCCGCTGTTCCTGACCGAGTGGGGCAACTGGCCGCACGTGTCCTGGACCGCGCCGCTGGAGTTCATCGTCACCGCGGTCGCCTTCAGCTTCGTCATGACATGGGTGTTCAACCGCACCGGCGAGAGCCTGCCGATGGCCATGCTGCTGCACTGCGGCGTCAACAACTACATGTCCCTCGCCTGGTCCGACATGTTCCCCGGACTGTCCCGCGAACACGCCGCACACGCCTTCCTGCTCAGCGCCACCGTCGCGGCCCTCGTCCTGCTGGTCACCACCCGCGGCCGACTGGGCTGCCCACCGGCACACGAGGCCTCCGCACTGCCGGGCCGGACGGTTTGACCGCGCTGCTGTCGGAGTGCCGCAGATTGCGCGCGGAGTCCGTTCGCGCGATCGCCGACCATTTGGAACGAGTCTTCCCTGACTATGAAGGTTCGGCGGTTACAGAGCCGGTGCCGCCGACGCCGGAGCAGGCTCAACAGGTCGTGTCCGACGGATTGTTCGACCTGGAAGGTCTACGCGACGCGGCCTTGGAAGAAGCGTTGCGGGCCCCGATCGAGCAGTGGATGACCTTCCTACACCCCGATCAGGTCGCACTGGTACGCCGCAATTGGTCGGGTCCGGCGCGCATCAGCGACCCGGCGGGCACAGGTAGGACGGTGGTCGGACTTCACCGCGCGGCCCACTTGGCCCGGCGCACCGGCGGCCGGATCCTGTACGTCACGTACGCCAACAATCTGCCCCGCGTACAGGCCACTTTTCTCAGAACCATGGCCCCGGCGGTCGCCGACCGGGTGGACTTCCGCAGCCTCGCTCCTGGGCCCAGGAGCTCCTGCAAGGGCGCGGTGTCCCAGTGCGGCTGCACGGAGACAAGGCAGAGACCACCTTCAGTCTTGCCTGGAAGCACGTCGGACGCGACAGCCGTCTCGCCGAGATCGACCCGGCACCGATCTATTGGCGAGAGGAGATCGACCACGTCGTCAAGGGCCGCGGCATCACCACCTTCGAGGAGTATGCGACCGTGCCCCGGCGCCGTCGCAGAGCGAGCCTGCGCCGCCCGCACCGGCAGGCGGTGTGGGAGTTGTACGAGGTGTACGAGTCGCTGCGCATCGAGCGCGGCGTACACGACTTCAACGACGTGCTCTCGCTCGCCCTTACGGAAGCGTCGCGTCACACCGATCGTCTCCCGTATACGGCCGTCATCGTGGATGAGGTCCAGGACCTCACCCTCGTCGGGGTACGTCTCTTACACGCTCTCGTCCGTGATGCCCCCAACGGGCTGCTCCTGGTCGGCGACGGCCAGCAGGCCGTCTACCCGGGCGGGTTCCGCCTAGCCCGATGCCGGCATCGACATTCGTGGTGACCGCGGACAGGTCCTGCGTATCAATTACCGCAACAGCAGGCAGATCCTGGACGCGGCCCTCACGATTGTGGCTGACGACGCCTTCGAGGACATCGACGGCCTGCATACACCAGGCGGCCGCGACGTCGATCTCACTTATCACGGTGGGCAGGTGGCCCGCGTCACCAAGCCGACTGTGGATGCTCACGATCAGACGCTGCTGGACGCATTATGTGCCTCGCCCGATGGTGTGCGAGCTGATGCCGCCGTGCTGTGCCCGTCCATGCGAGCTATCGGCCATTACCAGCGACTGCTCACTCAGGCGGGTCTGATGCAGGTTCGGGTGACAGGTTGACCTGCCCCACGGTTTGGGTTCCAGCTGCGGTGGCTAACTGGCGGCGGGGATGGTGTCTTGTTCGGAGAGTAGTTCGTACTCGATCGGGGTGCGGTAGCCCAGTGCTGAGTGGCGCCGCTGTCGGTTGTGGAAGATCTCGATGTACTCGAAGATCGCGTTCGCCAACTCGACCCGGGTCTTCCACCGTTTGCGGTTCAACAGCTCGATCTGCATCGAGGACCAGAAGGATTCCATCATCGCGTTGTCCAGGCCGTCCCCGACCGTGCCGAACGACGGCAGGAGCCCGGCGGAGCGGATCCTTTCCCCGAAGACCCAGGAGGTGAACTGGGTGCCGTGATCGGCGTGCACTATCCCGCCCGGCTCAGGGCGCCGGTTGCGGATGGCCATGTCCAACGCGTTGACCACGAGGGTGGAGTCCTGTCTGGAGTCGATCGACCAGCCCACGATCTTGCGGCTGAACGCGTCCAGAACCGCCGCGCAGTACACCCACCCTTCTCTGGTGCGATGTTGCGTGATGTCGGTGACCCACAGCTCGTTGGGACGCAGCCGATGGAACTTCCGGTTGACCAGGTCATCGGCGGTTACGACACCCCGCAGGCGCTTGATCCGCACCGGTCCGGGCAGTCCGTGGATCCCGGCCTGTGTCATCAGCACCGACACGGTCCTCGAGCACACCTGGATGCCCATGCCCAGGGTGAGCTCGGCGTGGACGCGGCGGTAGCCGTAGGTGCCGCGTGAGGCGACGTGGACTTCCCGGATCAGCCCGGTCAGCCACTCCCGTCGCAGCTGCCGCGGTGTGGTGGGGGTGCGCTTGTGTTTGTAGTAGTTCTGCCGGGCGACCCCGAGGATCCGGCAGCATCGGTCGACCGGTGCCCCGGCATCGACGAGACGGTCGATCACCGGGTAGAGCCTTTTGGGGCCGGCTTGTCCTCGCCGAGGAACTTGGCGGCCTTGCGGACGATCTCGAGCTCGGTTTCCAGCTCGCGGATTCGTCGCCGCGCTGCATGCAGCTCTGCGGACTCCTCCGAGAGCCTGCCAGGGCGCCGGCCGTTGTCGATGTCGTCCTGGCGCAACCACTTCGACAACGTGACCGGATGGATGCCGAGGTCAACGGCGGTCTGCTTCTGTTCTTTTCCTGCCAGCACCAACGCGATGGCGCGGGCGCGGAACTCAGCAGGGTAGGCGCGGGGCATGTCCGGCAGCCTTTCGTGAAGGCCGTCAGCTAGTGCTCTGACCGGGAAGGTTTGCCGGGTCATTCCTTCTCGGAGGCAGCTGCGAGGTGGCGGCGGCAGAGGTCGGCAGCCGTGAGGTGGGGTGTGTGCAGCGCATCGCTGTAGAGCCGCATCTCACGGGCTGCTCGGTCGAGGTGCTGCCAGAAGGCGAGCGGCAGTTCGAGGTCGCCACCGAGATCGACGAGACAGTCGAAGGCGAGTCCCAACTCGTTGTGCTCCAGGAACTCAAGCGTCACTGAGAGGTCAATGTTCGGCAGGCCCGTCAAATGGACCCGGGCGGCATCGAGGTGGCCACGGGTCTGGTTCCAGCTGGACTGAAGTGCCTCGCGATCAACGGTCATGGCGTCAGTGTCGCCGGTGCTGTTCGTATGGTCACGCGGCTTTCTGTGCCGGTCGCCCGCCCCAGCGGATGCCCTTCTCGCTACGGATGCGGGAGCGCTCACGCCGTTGGGCGGTCAGCACGTCGGGATGCCGGGCGTTCTTGTTCCGCCAGCGCAGATAGGCGTGCAGGGCGCGCGTCTGCGCGATGTGGTTGCGGTGGTTGGAGTTGGCGACGGTGAACTGCCGCAACGGTCCGAAGTGGGCCTCGATCGGGTTGCCCAGGACGCATAGGTCGGGGTGAAGCACAGTCTGACCTTGTTCTTCTTGGCCCAGTGACGGATATTGGCGCCTTTGTAGGCGGACAGGTTGTCCAGGATGATGTAGATCGGAGCGCCGTCAGGTCGGGCAGCCCGGATCGACTTCAGCGCGGCCAGCGTGTTCGCGGCACCCTTCTTGCGGCGGTTGACGCCCCACATGGTGTCGTCACCGATCGAGTAGCAGCCGTGGAAGTAGCGCACTCCGTGGGTGCGGTGGTAGGTCGCGGGATGCCGCTCGGGCCGGCCCTGCCCGGCCCAGCACGATCCGGCAGTGGGCCGGATGCCGAGCGGCCCGAACTCGTCGAACGCGAAGACACGGTCCGGGAAACGCTCCAGCACCTCCTCGATGCGGTCCAGCTTGGCGTCACGCTCGGAGTCGGGCGACTCCTTCCACGTCTTGGTCCGCTGAAAGGTGACGCCGCGGCGGGCGAGCAGGCACCGTAACGCCTCGCGGCCGATGCGGACCACGCGGCCGTGCACTTTGCGCAAGTAGGCGGCGAGTTTGCGGATGGACCAGCGGGTGAAGGGCTGGCCGAGCTTGCTGGGGCGGGTGGTGGCCGTCTGGACGACGAAGTCCTCGTCGTCAGGCGTGAGCAGGCGGGAACGGCCTCCCGCCCATCGAGGGTCCAGGCAGGCCAGGCCGATCTCGTTGAACCGGTGGATCACATCCCGGACGGTGTCCTCGTCGGCCTGCACCAGCTTCGCGATCACCGGGACCCGGTTCCCGCCGGCCGAGGCCAGCAGCATCATCGCGCGCCGGTAGCGCACCGAACTGGTGCTGCCCCGGCGCACGATCTGCTGCAGCTTCTGCCCCTCCTGGTCGGCCAACCTGCGCACACGGACAGGCTCAGCCACCACACCCCCAGCAGTCGCACGGACGTCACCGCACATCCAACCGCCGGAACCACTAACCCGGCCAACCTTCCCGGTCAGAGCACTAGCCAGCAGAACTGGAACCTGAGAGGTGGGGCAGGTCAAGATGTCACCCGTTCGTGCGGCAGACCCGACATCTCGGTATGCCTGCTGGAGCACTACGACGGCAGCCCCGTCGACGCCGTCAAGCTGGGCAGCTACCGCAGGGCCAAGGGCCTGGAGTTCAAGCGCGTGTTCCTGCCGCAGTACGACGCCGCCCAGCCGAACGGGGCGCCAGTCGGTGATCGCGGAGTCGCTGAGGTGCCCGAAACGGTACGGGAGCGCGAAGAGTTGCTGCGCAGTCAGCTCTTCGTAGCAATGACCAGGGCTCGAGACGTACTTTGGTTGGGCAGCGTGCCCCGTTAGGGCAGCAGGCCCAGAGCCTGAACCGCCGGGCGGAGCGGAACAGCTCTTGCCCGGGTGCGAACTGCTGGCCTCGTTGAGCCACGCGTCCATCTATAGACGCAGACCCTGTCAACCTTGCCGTGCGTGTCGCGCGGCCTTCAGACCAAATGGACGAGGTTGGCTGAGCAGGACACGAGGGGTGGGAGCGTGGTGCAAATCAGCGGCCCGCTGTGCGCTCCATTCCCCCATCGCAGACCGAAGACGTATCGCGAGGATTGCGTGTGGTCAGCTCTCGGCACCAGATGGAACGAGCCAGTAGCACGGTTAGGCGCGAGACAGCACTCTGGTGATACCTGCGATTACGGTAGTGGCGAGTATCCATCCGGCCATGATGGCGGCCCAGGCTACCCACTGGCCTGGTCCGTGCGCGCTGAAGGCTCGTTGTTGACCTAAGTCGAGCACAGGAAGGAAGGTATCCGTCGAGTAAGTGAAGGCGGAGAAGGCCGGTGTTCCCACTCCTCCGGAAGGGGTCGGTGGGTTCGCCGTAAAATAGCTGGTCGTGCCCGCAATTCCTGCCACGAGCCAGGCGAGGGCCCGGGCTGGCCGATAGCCGAAGCCGATCACGCCGTCCTGGATCCAGCCCCACAACTTTGATGGGAGGCGCAGCTGGCTACGACGATGCCGCTGCTTCGCCAATAGCACCGTGCGAGCATCCTCGTCATGCCCAAGGCGCCGGTAGTAGGCGGCCAACTGCTCGTAGCGCCAGGGTTGGTAGTCGAAGTCCCCCCGTCGGAGCCATGCAATTCGTGCCCGAGCGGGCTGACGAGGTTGAAGCATGTCGTACCGGGTCTGGTCTAGGTCGAGGCGTTCTGGTTGAAATGCGGCGTCATCCCGGAGCGTGAGTACTGTTGCCCCTCTGAGCAGAACGGTCTCGGGCGATGATTTGAGCCCGTCCAGGCAGAGTTCCTCAGCTCGGGTGTTCTCACAGTCGAACACTGCAGGTTGGGGCCCTCTGAGATTCGCCCCGCGGAATGAGAGCTGACCGTTGATATGAGCGCCTGACAGAGCGACTCCACCAACTGCACTGAACCCGTCGGTGCACGAGAGGTCACCCGAGACCGTTGCGTGAGGCGCCCGGAGCGCGGGCCCCCCACGGTGGTTGGCGAGCTTCGCGCCTCTCAGCTCCACTCCCGCTCCGACAGAAGCGCCGTAGAGGTTCACGCCACCGTCAGCGGTCAAACCACTGCTGGCGTAGAGACCGCCACGCACCGTCATATTGGGAGCATTGAGCGCCCATCCATCCGTATCGGTCAGCGAAGCCCCGTTCAACCAGAGCTGGCCGCCAATCTCGGCTCCGAACAGTGAGAGCCCACCCTTCACTTCGGCTCTCGTACAAGACAGATCCGAACCCGTCACAAGGTTCTGTGCCCGGAGAGCCGGGCCCTGCTGAGGCCTGGTCAGCACAGCACCTTTCAGCTCGACGCCTGCGCCTACCGTGGTGCCGTAGAGGTTGACACCCCCATCCGCGATGAACCCCTGTCCGCAATACATGCCGCCAGAGACCTCCATGTCCGGAGCGTCGAGGGCATATCCGTCCGGGCAGGTTAGGTGAGCCCCCACCAACCAGAGTGGGCCTTCGATACGCGCCCCAAAGAGATGGACTCGGCCGCCAATGATTTTTGTGAGATCTAGATCTCCCCGGATCCGTAGCCCGTATCCATCCAATGCCGGTATCTGTGAGCCACGGAGCGACATGGAAAGAATGTCGGCGTGGGCGAGGTCAATAGGGTTGTCGAACGAGCAATCCTCAATGACCAGCGGATGGTCAGGACGGGCGTGCCTCAGGCGCAGCGTCCCTGTTATCCGAGCGCCGCGGAGTCGGAGCACTCGGGGTCTGATGGCCGGCGTCAGCTGAGCTCCCAATACGAGGGCGGTCAGGGCTTCTGCCCGGACCTGGCGCTCGGGACCCCATTCGTTAGCTCGTCCAACCGCGTTACGTAACTCGTCATCGACTCGGAGATCAAGTTCGCTGCCATCCTGGAGCGCTGTCCAAAGCTGCCGTTCCGAGGCGCTCAAGTCTTCAGGTACTCGCACCGGGCCCCCTACCTCTGGATCATCAACTCGTACAGCATGACTGTCAGGTGGCATCCGTGAGCATCGAGACTCAGAAGACGCCGGTAAACGGAGGTGACTGCTACGTGAGTCACTCCGTTCTTGCTGTATGTGCCCCGATTGACTCCGGTCGGGCCAGCAGTGATTCCTAATGCGGTCTGTCAAGCCGCGAGTGTGCTTGGTGGCGCGGGTTCGTAGGTCCGTCCGTCGCGGAGGAGGGCCCAGAGGACGTTGACGCGGCGGCGGGCCAGGGCGAGGACGGCCTGGATGTGACGCTTGCCCTCGGAGCGTTTGCGGTCGTAGAACCGGCGGGAATCCTCACAGCTTCGGATGCTGAACAACGCGGAGATGTAGAAGACGCGTTGGAGTCGGCGGTTGTAGCGTCGCGGGCGGCGGAGGTTGCCGCTGATCTTGCCGGAGTCGCGGGGCACGGGAGCAACGCCGCCGAAGCCGGCGAGGCGGTCAGGAGTGCCGAAGAGATTCATGTCGCCGCCGGTCGCGGCCAGGAACTCGGCACCGAGGATCACGCCCAGGCCCGGCATGCTGGTGATCACTTCGAAGTCCCGATGTTCGCGAAACCGGGCCTCGATCGCCTTGTCGAGTTCGGCGACCTGCTGGTTGAGGGCCATCACTTCCCGCGCGAGCGTGTGCACCATCTTGGCGGTCAGTTTCTCGCCGGGCAGGCTGGTGTGCTGACACCCGGCAGCCTCCAGAGCAGTCTCGGCGATCCGGTCGGAGCGGAGGACCTTGCGGTTGCGCAGCCAGGTCTCG
The DNA here is from genome assembly GCF_036226925.1 of Streptomyces sp. NBC_00659. Lineage (NCBI taxonomy): Bacteria > Bacillati > Actinomycetota > Actinomycetes > Kitasatosporales > Streptomycetaceae > Streptomyces > Streptomyces sp. NBC_00659. Next base: position 7,379,153 of record NZ_CP109031.1, read on the forward strand.
AGCCGCTTCCTGCCTGTCCGGCGGATGGCGGCCGGGGTCTGGTAGCCGGTCAGCAGCGTGAGCGGGCCGGTGTTGGTCACGTCCAGAGCCCGCTCCAGGCCGGGGAAGATGTCGGTGAGTTGGGCGCGGAGCCGGTTGACGGTGCGGGTGCGGTCGGCGACCAGGTCCGTGCGACGGCCGGTGAGGATCTTGAGGTCGGTGACGGTCTCGTCGCCGGGGCGTAAGGGGTTCAGGTCGCGGCGGATGCGGGCCTGGTCGGCGATGACGGCGGCGTCTTTGGCATCGGTCTTGCCTTCGCCGCGGTAGCTCTCGCAGGCGCGGTGGATGGCCCGGCCGGAGATGTAGTGCACCGGCTGGTCGTGGTCGGACAGGATCGTGATGGCCAGGGCGGCGCCGCCGTCGGCCAGGTCGATGCCCCAGGTCACCTCGTCGCCCAGGGCCAGGACGTCGGTGAGCAGTTCGAGGATTTCGGGTTCGTCGTTGGCGACGCGTCGGGACAGCAGCCGACGGCCGCTCTCGTCGATCGCGACGCAGTGGTGGTGGGTCTTTCCTGCGTCGATGCCGGCCCAGATCATGGCCATGTGACGCCTCCGTGCGGTGTGCTGCTGGTGCTTCCCGACGGACGACCTCGCTGTCGATTCCCTACTCAGCGATCATTCGCAATTCCTCATTGGCAGCCGAATCGTCGTGGGGCACCGGGCGGCCAATCACTGAAAGCCACAAGCGGCAGAGCCTTTTGAACCACACCCGGCACCCTGGGCGGGTGAACCATACGAGGGGCTCACCGCATCCCGCAGAACAACGTAGGGAGCCCTTTCCAACCTCACGCTGACGCGTGGTGAAGGACGGCCTTCACGATATCGGTGATCCGGTTGGTGCTGCAGCGGAGCTTCCGTAGAAGACGCCAGTCTTTGAGGGTCGCCATGGCCTGCTCACCGACGCATCGGATCTTGGCGTGACTGGTGTTGTGGCGACGCTTCCACCTCTTCAGGCGGCGGCCGCAGAATGGGACCCGGATGGTGCCGCCGGCGCCTTGATACGCCTTGTCCGCCCAGCACTTCACGCCCGCGACGGTGAGCATGTCGATGATGCCGTGGCGGCGTGCGGCGGTGAGGTCGTGGGTCGATCTGGGCAAGGCGGGCGAGGCCCAGAGCAGGCGTCCGAAAGGATCGGTGAGGACCTGGACGTTCATGCCGTGACGCTTGTGCTTCCCAGAGTAGTAGGGGTTGTCGGCGGCGATCCGGTCGATCGGCAGCAGGGTGCCGTCGAGGATGACGAACGCCTTCTCCCGGATCGTCCGCATCGCTTCGGCCAGCGATGGGGCGAGGACGGCCAGGGCGTCGATCGCCTCGCGTATGTAGCGGTAGACCGTGGCAATTCTGATGCCGAACCCGGCTGCGAGCTGGGCGTAGGTGTCACCGCACCGAAGTGCGCGAGGGCGAGCAGGGCTTGACGGCCGGCCGTCAAGCGCCGCCACCGCGTCCCGATCTCCACCTGCCGCGCGGCCAGTTGCCCGGTCAGGAACCGCAAGGTACGGCTGGACAGATCGATCGAGGATGGGTAGACAAGCACGCGAAGCTCCTGGCAGACACGGGTGATCTTGGTCGAGACCCGTTTACCAGGAGCTTCGCTGTTGTGCATGACTGTCCAACTTGCGGTCAGCGCCATCAGGTTGGAAGAGGCTCAGGGATAGGACGAGGAGATCACCCGCATCACTTCTCCCCAGGGACTCCCCAGAGCTCGTCAGGGCCCCACTTTCGGAAGGTGCGAGAGCAAACAGCGCAGGCTCCGTGAGGGCGAACGCTCAATGCTAGAGCCAGTCCCGGCGCTTGAAAATCACGTACAGACTGGCACAGACCACGCCCATCAAGCCGATCGCGAAGGGGTATCCGAAGCGCCAGCCGAGCTCCGGCATGTTCTCGAAGTTCATGCCGTAGATGGTTCCTACGAGTGTGGGAGCGAACAGAATCGCCGCCCAGCTCGAGATCTTCTTGATCTCCTCGTTCTGCTCGAAGCCCGCCTCCGCCAACGCCCGCATCTCGGCGTTCTGTTGCTGGGTGACGAGGGTCGCGTTGACGGTGAGGATGTCGGTGAGGGCCTGGCGGAATCCGTCGACCCGCTCGCTGGTGTGCGTGACGTGGTCGGCGACGTCGCGCAGGTAGCGCTGGAGCTCCTCGTCCGTGCGGTACTTGGCGAAGCCGGCCATCAGGCTGTGCAGCATGCCGACGAGCGGGCGGGTGGCACGCTGGAACTCGACCATCTCGCGGGAGAGTTCGTAGATACGGCGGGACACCGCGGGGTCGCCGCGGAAGACCTCGGTCTCGATCTCGTCGACGTCGTTCTGGACGCCGAAGACCACCGGGACGTAACCGTCGACGACGGAGTCGAGGATGGCGTAGAGGACGGCCTCCGGGCCGAGCCTCAGCAGTTCCGGGCTGCTCTCCATGCGCCTGCGCACCGCCGACAGGTCCGGTGCCGCGCCGTGCCGGACCGTGATCACGAAGTCCGGCCCCACGAACACGTGCAGCTCGCCGAAGTCGACCTCCTCGGCCGCGTCCAGATAGCGGGCGGCGCTCAGGACGACGAAGAGCGTCTCCCCGTACCGTTCCAGCTTCGGACGCTGGTGTGCCTCCATCGCGTCCTCGACGGCCAGCGGATGCAGGTCGAACTCGGCCGCCAGTGAATGGAGTTCGGCAGCCGTCGGACGGGCCAGGCCGATCCACGCCATACCGTCCGGCTGCTCGCGCAGTTCACGGAAGGTCTCGGCCAGCGACCCGGGCGTCGACACCCGTACCCCGTCGCGGTACAGCGCGGACTGGACGACGCTGACGACCTCGGCGGGATCGGGCGCGGGGGGCGCTTCGTGCGGTGCCGCGGGCCGCGGGGGCGGCGCGGACGGCGGGGTCAGGGCCCGCCGCCAGAGAGACCTCCGTGCGGTCTTCGCGTCCTTCCGTCCCCCGGGGCCCCCGGAGTCTGCGGATCCCTTCGCCTCCGTGGAACCGTCCGTGTCCCCGGTGCCCCGCCGGTTCTCCGAGGCCGGGCGGGCGCGTCGCTCGGACATCGCGGCTGCCTCCAGGGTCGAACGTACGTCTACGCGATCTCCGAGCAGGATATACGGGGCAAACGGTCCGCGTGCCGTCGTCCGGGCGGCACCGGGTGAGTCCTACGGGATGCACCGGATGAGAGGTACCGGCCGCACCGGGTGAGAGGTACCGGGCGGGACCGGGTGGGAGTTGCGGACAGAAGGTGTCCGCGAGCGGCGTTAGCGTGCCGGTCATGACGAAGACGACCGCGACGGCGCCCGTGCTCGGTACCCGCGCCCTCAACCGCGCGACCCTCGACCGTCAGCTCCTGCTGCGCCGCACCCCCATGTCCGCGACGGCCGCCGTCGGACACCTCCTCGGCCTGCAGGCGCAGAACACGAAGCCCCCGTACTACGCCCTCGCGGCCCGCCTGGAAGGCTTTAGGCCCGGGGACCTGTCGGCGGCCATGGACGCACGCGAGGTCGTGCGGATCGTCACCATGCGCTCCACCATCCACACGCACACCGCCGACGACGCCCTCACCCTGCGCCCGCTGGTGCAGGCCGCCCGCGACCGGGAGCTGGTCCACTTCCGCGAGGGACTCGCCGGCGTCGACCTGGACCGGCTCGCCGCGATCAGCCGTGAGCTGGTGGAGGCCGAACCGCGCACCATGAAGCAGCTCCGGGAGGCGCTGCTCGCACAGTGGCCGGACGCCGACCCGTTCGCCCTCTCCATCGCGGCCCGCTGCACCCTGCCCCTGGTCCAGGTCACCCCGCGCGGTCTGTGGGGCCGCAGCGGCCAGGTCGCCCTCACCACCGCCGAGCACTGGCTGGGCCGTCCCGCCGAACCCGCCCCCGCGCCCGACGCGACCGTGCTGCGCTATCTCGCCGCCTTCGGCCCCGCCTCGGTCAAGGACATGCAGACCTGGGCCGGCCTGACCCGGCTCCGTGAGGTCTTCGAGCGGCTCCGGCCCTCTCTGGCGGTGTTCCGCGACGAGAACGGAGCGGAACTCTTCGACCTGCCCGACGCGCCCCGGCCCGGCCCGGATACTCCCGCCCCGCCCCGCTTCCTGCCCGAGTTCGACAATCTGCTGCTGTCCCACGCCGACCGCTCCCGTGTCGTCCCCGCGGACCTCAAGGGGCGTACCTGGCGGGGCAATCAGGCGTACCGCACCCTGCTCGTCGACGGTTTCGTGTCCGGCCTGTGGAAGCTGGAGGAGGGCGCGCTGGTCGTCGAACCCTTCGGCCGGCTCACCAGGGCGCAGCGGGACGAGGTCACCGCGGAGGGGGAGCGGATGCTCACCGTGATGCACGGCGGCGAGGGGTACGGCATCCGGTTCGGCACGGTCGCGCTGCCGTGAGATGTCGGCGGACGGGGCGCGTCGCGGGGAAGCCGTCCGCCGGCAGGTATGCGGGACGTGCAAGGGGACGTGCTCTTGGATGAGGGGCGTTGCGGACCGCTCGTGGAGGCTCGCAACGCCCCTCGGCTTTTACCTGAGGGGTACTCAGGAGATCATCGTTTCCTACGAGTCGACCTGCTCGGTCACCAGGCTGGAGAACGTCGTCAGGCGGGTGTAGACCCCCGGGTAGCCGGGCTCCGCGCAGCCCTCGCCCCAGGAGGTGATGCCGGCCAGCACCCCGCCGATGAGCAGCGGGCCGCCGCTGTCGCCCTGGCAGGTGTCGACGCCGCCGGCGGCGTAGCCCGCGCAGACCATGTCGGAGGCCACGAAGGTGGAGCCGTACGAGGCGGCGCAACTGGAGTCGGACACGGTCGGGACGGTCGCGGTGCGGAGCTGGTTGGAGGAGGTGCCGTTCTCCGAGGTGGTGCCCCAGCCGACGATGCGGGCCGTGGTGCCGGCCGCGTACAGGCCGGTGTCCGAGCCGGAGACGTACCGTGCCGGGGTGTACGGCATCGACGTGGACAGGGTCAGCACGGCCACGTCGTCGCCGTCCGTGGCGTCCGTGTAGTCGGGGTTGATCCAGATGTCGCTGACCCTGCTGACGGTGCCGTCCGTGCCGTTGAGGAACGTCCTGCCGCCCACCACCCGGATGCTGGCGGTGGTCTCGCCCGCCATGCAGTGGGCGGCGGTCACGACCTTGTCGGCGGCGACGAGGGTGCCGCCGCAGAACTGGTTCTGCCTGGCGTCGGTGATCTGCATCATGAACGGGTACGCGGTCGTCGTGGTCGTCGTGCCGCCGACGATGGGCTGGGGAACGGCTGCGGCGGACGGGGCGCCGAGCAGCGTGGTCGCGGCGGCTGCGGCGGTCGCCGCACACAGGGCGGCGCTCTTCTTGACGCGGTTGAGCCCGAACATCGGTCTCCTTGAAAGTTGCCGGTGGGGGGACGCGCGGGTGTGTGTGGGGGAGTCACGACGCCTCTGGATGGGGTGTCGTAGGGCCCGAGCGAGCGGCACGCCACACGCTAGGGGGTGTGACCGCTCTCTCCCAATGAGGGAACCCCCTAGTGGAGACGGGGGAGGGAAAACCCTTGCACGGCACGGGCCGTGTTTGACGAGGGCGCCGTCCGGTTGGTCCCGGCCCGGGGGCCCCGCCCGTCCGGCGCACGTTCACCCGAAGGAGTCACCCAGCAGCCATACCGTCCTGGCCCGGAGCTCTACCGGTGTCGGCCGGAGCGTCACCGTTCCGGCCCGCAGTCTCACCGGTCCGGCCGCTCCCCGCGCGGTCCATGTCACCGTTTCGGCCCGCATCGCTTCCGGGCCGTCGGCCGGGGGGCGTCAGTCGGGGCATCAGCCGGGGCGTCAGTCGGGCCTGCGCTCCGCCGCCAGCCGCACGATGTCGACCCGCGACCGTATCCCCAGCTTCCGGTACACCCGGGTGAGCGTGGCCTCCACGGTCTTGACGCTGATGAACAGGCGCCCGGCGATCTCGCGGTTGGTGGCGCCCTCCATGACCAGGGCGGCGACCTGACGCTCGGTGGCCGCGAGGGTGTCGAGGGCGGCGGGGGCGAGGGGCGGCGCGGCCGGGCGATGCGCGGCCGCCGTCTCGACCTGCCGGAGCCAGGGCAGCGCACGGCACCGGCGGAACAGACGGGCCGCCTCGTCGTAGGAGGTGGGTCCCGGTCCGGGCGTCCCCCCTGCCCGAGCGGATCCGGGAGCGTGGGGGAAGGTACGCAGCCCGGCGAGGGCGTAGGCGGCGCGGGCCTCCTCCAGGCCGTAGCCCAGCTTGCCGAGGCGGTCCTGCGCGGAGGCCAACTGGCGCTCCGCGGGCCCCTGTTCGCCGCGTGCGGCCCGTACCAGCGCCTCGGCGCGGTCGAGCACGGCGAGTACGCTCTCGCGTTCCAGCCGCAGCGCGCGCCTGCGGGTCACGTCGATGACGTCCTGTGCCTCCGCCGTCTCGCCGATCCTGACCAGGGCCTCGGCCAGGTCCCCGTGCCAGCGGCCCCGGGCGGGGTCGATGACACCGAGGCTCTCCTCCAGTTCGCGGACCCGGCGCAGGGAGTGGACCGCGGCCGACGCGTCCCCGGCGACGAGCTGGGCGTGCCCGAGGGCGCCCAGGGCGCGCGAGAGGTAGACCAGGTCGCCGTCCTCCTCGGCGCGGTCCACGGCCTCGCGGGCGAGCGAGAGCGCCCGGTCCACGTCGCCGCCTGCCGCCTCGGCGAGCGAGGTGAACATGGCCGTGGCGGCCTCGCCGATGCCGGTGTCGCGGGCCAGCCGAAGGCTCTCCCGGGCCAGGTCGAGAGCGCGGCCGCAGTGACCGGAGCGCAGTTCGGTCTCGGCGAGGCCGCGCAGGAAGTGCAGTTCGCTCTCGACCATCCCGCGCCGCTGCACCTCGCGCAGCAGCGCGGTGATGGCCGTACGGGCCTCGGCGAGCCGGTCGCTCATGATGAGCCAGCGGAAGCGGGCCGCTCCGGCCCCGTTGTGGTCGCAGGCGACCCGCGGGTCCTGCGGCTCGCGCATCGCCCGCTGGATGGTCGAGGGCGCGTCCGGGTGCCCCATCAGGGTCTCCATCTGCGCCTGGAAGCCGAGTGCGAGGAGTTCGGTGCGCCGGTCGCCGGCGCGCGCCGCGAGCCGCGCGGCCCGGGCGGCCTCCTCACGGGCCTTGGTCATCTCGCCGTCCATCAGCAGGGCCCGCCAGGCGAGCTGGTAGCGGACGAGGGCGACCAGGCCGGGGTCGTCGCCCGCGTCGGCGAGCGCCTGGGGGAAGACGGCGTCGATCTCGGCCATGGCCTGTCCGGCGGAGTCCACGACGACCATCCAGGCCCGGACCCGTTCGGCGGGGGCGCTGGCTCGTGACAGCACCTGGCGGGCGATGTCCCGGGCGAGGTCCGTCTCCCCGGCGGTCAGCGCGTCCTCGGCCGCCTGGAGGCGCCGTTCGTCCGGGCCCGGCCGGGCGCCGGCCGGTGTGTGCCGGGCGGCGAGCAGTCCGAGCCCGACGGCGACGGAGGGGGCGCCGCGGTCACGGGCGGCGGCCGCGGCCTCGCCGAGCCGGGCGGCGACCGCGGGGTCCGTGCCGGTGGTGGCCAGCGCGAGGTGGCGGGCCCGCTCGATGGGATCGGAGGCCGCGCGGGACAAGGCGGAGTGCGCGGCGCGCCGCTCCTGCGCGTCGGCCTCCGCGTACAGGGCGGCGGAGACCAGGGGGTGCGCGAAACGGATGCCCGGTGTCTCGCGTTCGGTGGCGAGAAGTCCGAGGGCGGCGGCCGAGGCCGTCTCCGCCTCCGCGTTCTCCCGGCCCGCGGCATGCAGCAGGGCCAGCGTCGGACGGGCTCCCGCGCTCACCACCAGCAGGGTGCGGCGGGCCTCGGCGGACAGCATGTCCAGACGGCTGAGGACGAGCGCGCGCAGTGACGTCGGTACGGGAAGCGGCTCGCCGGGACTCGGCCGGGTCGGGGACTCGGCGAGGGCGCGGCCCAGCTCCAGCGCGAAGAGGGGATTGCCGCCGCTGGTGCGGTGGATGTCGCGCACGGTGGAGCGGGGCAGACCGGTGTAGCCGCGCTGTCCGAGGAGTTCGGCCACCTGGGCGCGGGCCAGCGGGGCGACCCGCAGGGCCAGGGTCTCCGGGACAGACGCGCGTAGAAAGCGGTCGTGGTCCTGCGCCTGCGGCTCGGTCTCCGTACGGACGGCGCACAGCATACGGACCGGTGTGCCGCCCAGCCTGCGGGCGGCGAAACCGAGGAGTTCGGCGCTGGCCGGGTCGAGCCACTGAAGGTCGTCGGCGACGATCAGCACCGGCCCCCGCGCGGCCAGGGCGCGAAACGCCGACAGCACCGCGAGCCGCAGTGCCAGACCGTCGCGCTGGAGGGTGGACTCACCCCGGCCGGTGAGCGCCGACTCCAGGGCGGTGCGCTGCGGGGCGGGCAGCCGGTCGGCTATCTCGTCGACGACCAGACCGAGGAGGTCGGCCAGCGCGAGGAAGGGGAGATGGGATTCGGACTCGGTGGCCGAGCAACGCAAGACGGTCCGCGCCGATTCGGCGTATTCGGCGGCCAGTGCCCGCAGGACGGTCGATTTTCCTATTCCCGCCGGCCCGTGCACGAGCACACTGCCACCGCCGGAGAGCTGCTCGCGTGCCACCGCGATGAGTTCGTCCCGCCCGATGACCAGGTCGGGGCGCGGTCTGGCAGGTTCCCTGAAGTCCCCTCGCACGGTCACCGCTCCCCTCGTGTGTCGTGTCTTGGCCAATATTAGGCAACGTCTCTTTGAATTTCGGACAGTCCGGGTGGTGAGGGAAATAACAGATGGTTCGCATACGTCATTTCACGGTCAGGACGATTGAATGGACGGTGCCGAAGCGGGCGGCGCGCTAAGGCAGCGCCCCGGCCCGGCGCGCGGCGACGACCGCCTCCAGACGAGTGTGCGCGCCGAGCCGGCGCATCGCGGAACGCAGGTACCCCTTCACGGTCTCCGGACGGAGCCCGAGCCGCTCGGCGGCGGCCGCGTTGGTCGCCCCCGCCGCGACACAGGCGAGGACGTCCACCTCGCGCGGAGTAAGTCCGACGTCCCACGGCACCCCCGCGGACGGAGCCGCCGCGTCGGCCAGCCGGCCGCACACGGAGAGCAGCTCGGTCCGCAGCCGGTGGTCGGCGATCCGCGGCGCCAGCGCCCGCAGTGTCCCGTGCGCCTCGCGCACCTCCTCCCAGGCCGCGTCCTTCGTCGCTTCCGTCGCCGGGCAGGGCTCGCGGACGACGTCCAGCAGATCGCGTGCCGCGTCCCGCACGACCAGCGCCTGCTCCACGTCCCGGGCCGCGGCGACAGCCGCTTCCAGCGTCCGGTCACCCAGCGGCTGGGCCGTCCTCAGGGCGCCGTACAGCACACCGCGCACCCGGCGCCGTACGACCACGGGAACCGCGAGGACGGAACACAGCCCCTCCGCCGCCACCGCCGTGTCGTACTCGTGGCTGATCTGCCGCGAGGCCGGATAGTCGCTCACCGCGCAGGGCCGGGCGAGGGCCACCGCCTTGCCGCCCAGGCCGTTGCCCGACGAGACCGCGAGCGCGCTCAGCGCGGGCGTCGCCGTACCGCTCAGCTCGCTGATGCGCACCAGCCGCCCGCCGGAGTCGACCAGGCCGCCGAAGGCCACCGGCAGCCCCGTGGCACGGCGCAGCCGCACCAGCGCGGCGCGTACTTCCACCGACTCGGCCGTGTCTGCTGCCACCTGCTCTCCCTTCGTCGCGGCCTACCCCCGTTCGGGGGTGGTGAGACCTGCATCACGGAATACACGATGGTAGGCGGCGGTCCGGCAACGAGGAGGACACATGACGGCGACGACAGGCGGGGCGGACGAGTTCCGCGCCGCGCGGGACTTCCTGCTGGAGCACCGAGCGGACTACATCACGGCCTACGAGGGCTTCCGCTGGCCCCGCCCGGAGCGCTTCAACTGGGCCCTCGACTGGTTCGACGCCATCGCGCGCGACAACGACCGCACCGCCCTGCACATCGTGGAGGAGGACGGGGAACGTGTCGAGGTCTCCTTCGCCACGATGTCCGAACGCTCGAACCGGGTGGCCAACTGGCTGCGCGAGCGGGGCGTGGGGGCCGAGGACCGCGTCCTCGTCATGCTCGGCAACCAGGTCGAGCTGTGGGAGACGGCCCTCGCCGCGATGAAACTGCGTGCCGTCGTCATCCCGGCCACCCCGCTGCTCGGCCCCGCCGACCTGGCCGACCGGGTCGGACGCGGCCGGGTACGCCACGTCGTCGCGCGGGCCGAGGACACCGAGAAGTTCGACGCGGTGCCGGGCGACTACACCCGTATCGCGGTCGGCGGCACACGTCCCGGCTGGCAGGCGTACGAGGAGACGGCCGCCGCCGGCGCCGCCTTCGAGCCCGACGGCCCCACCCACGCGGACGACCCCCTGATGCTCTACTTCACCTCGGGCACCACGGCGCGGCCCAAGCTGGTGGAGCACACCCACGTCTCGTACCCCATCGGCCATCTGGCCACCATGTACTGGATCGGACTGAAGCCCGGGGACGTCCATCTGAACATCTCCTCACCCGGATGGGCCAAGCATGCCTGGTCGAATCTCTTCGCACCGTGGAACGCGGAGGCGACCGTCTTCCTGTACAACTACACGCGCTTCGACGCGGGCCGTCTGATGGCCGAGATGGACCGGGCCGGCGTCACCACGTTCTGCGCCCCGCCGACCGTGTGGCGCATGCTCATCCAGGCCGATCTGAGCCTGCTGCGGACCCCGCCGCGCGAGGTCGTCGCCGCGGGCGAGCCGCTGAACCCCGAGGTCATCGAGCAGGTCAGGAGCGCCTGGGGTGTCACCGTCCGGGACGGCTTCGGGCAGACCGAGACCGCCGTCCAGGTGTCCAACAGCCCCGGCCAGCCGCTCAAGACCGGCTCCATGGGCCGCCCCGGCCCCGGATTCCGCGTCGAGCTGCTCGACCCGGTCACGGGCGCGCCCGGCGCCTCGGAGGGCGAGATCTCCCTCGACCTGTCCGAGCACCCCGTGGGCCTGATGACCGGCTATCACGGCGACCCGGACCGTACGGCGGAGGCGATGGCGGGCGGCTACTACCGCACCGGGGACATCGGCTCGCGCGACGCCGACGGCTACATCACCTACGTCGGCCGCGCGGACGACGTGTTCAAGGCCTCCGACTACAAGATCTCGCCCTTCGAGCTGGAGAGCGCGCTCCTGGAGCACGAGGCGGTCGCCGAGGCCGCCGTGGTCCCGGCCCCCGACGAACTGCGCCTGGCCGTCCCGAAGGCGTACATCGTCCTCGCGGCCGGGTACGAGCCGGGCCCCGACACCGCCAAGGTCCTCTTCGAGCACGCGCGCACGGTGCTCTCGCCGTACAAGCGCATCCGCCGCCTGGAGTTCGGCGAGCTGCCCAAGACCGTCTCCGGCAAGATCCGCCGGATCGAGCTGCGCGAGGCCACGGCCGCCGGCTCGGACGCCGAGTACCGCGAGGAGGACTTCCGGTGAGTGAACTGTCGTATGCGCACGGGACGGGCGGCACGGCGCTGCTCGGCGACACCATCGGGGCCAACCTCGACCGGGCCGTCGCGGCCTGGCCGGACCGGGAGGCGCTGGTCGACGTGCCCTCGGGCCGGCGCTGGACCTACGCGCAATTCGGCTCCGCCGTGGACAAGTTGGCGTACGCACTGCTCGCGACCGGAATCGCCAAGGGCGACCGGGTGGGCATCTGGGCGGTCAACTGCCCGGAGTGGGTGCTCGTCCAGTACGCCACCGCCCGCATCGGCGCGATCATGGTGAACATCAATCCGGCGTACCGCACCCACGAGGTGGAGTACGTCCTGAACCAGGCCGGGATCTCGCTCCTCTTCGCCTCCCTCAGTCACAAGAGCAGCGACTACCGGGCGATGGTCGAGGAAGTACGCCGCAGGTGCCCGCAGTTGAGGGAGACCGTGTACCTCGGCGACCCGAGCTGGGACGCGCTGCTGCGGCGCGGGACCCCGGACCTGTACGAGGACTTCCACGCCCGCGGGAGCGAGCTGTCCTGCGACGACCCCATCAACATCCAGTACACCTCGGGCACGACGGGCTTCCCCAAGGGAGCCACGCTCTCCCACCACAACATTCTCAACAACGGCTATTTCGTGGGTGAGTCGATCGCCTACTCCGAGCAGGACCGGGTCTGCATCCCCGTGCCGTTCTACCACTGCTTCGGCATGGTGATGGGGAATCTGGCCGCCACCTCGCACGGCGCGTGCATGGTCATCCCCGCGCCGTCGTTCGACCCGGCGGCCACGCTGAGGGCCGTGCAGCAGGAGCGGTGCACCTCGCTCTACGGCGTACCCACCATGTTCATCGCGGAGTTGAACCTCCCGGACTTCGCGTCGTACGACCTCTCCACGCTGCGCACCGGCATCATGGCGGGCTCGCCCTGCCCGGTCGAGGTGATGAAGCGGGTGGTCGCCGAGATGCACATGGAAGAGGTGTCCATCTGCTACGGCATGACGGAGACCTCGCCCGTCTCGCTCCAGACCCGCAGGGACGACGACCTGGAACACCGCACGGGCACGGTCGGCCGGGTCCTGCCGCACCTGGAGGTGAAGGTCGTCGACCCGGTGGACGGGGTGACCCGGCCGCGCGGCAGGGCCGGGGAGCTGTGCACCCGCGGCTACAGCGTGATGCTCGGCTACTGGAACGAGCCGGAGAAGACCGCCGAGGCCGTCGACGCGGGGCGCTGGATGCACACGGGCGACCTCGCCGTGATGCGCGAGGACGGGTACGTCGAGATCGTCGGCCGCATCAAGGACATGATCATCCGGGGCGGCGAGAACATCTATCCGCGCGAGATCGAGGAGTTCCTGTACGCCCACCCGAAGATCGCCGACGTCCAGGTGGTCGGCATTCCCCATGAGCGCTACGGCGAGGAAGTGCTCGCCTGCGTCATCCCGCGCGACCCGGCCGAGCCCCTCACCCTGGACGAGCTGCGCGCCTTCTGCGAGGGCCGGCTGGCGCACTACAAGATCCCGAGCAGGCTGCGCATCCTGGAGACCTTCCCGATGACGGTCTCGGGGAAGGTACGGAAGATCGAACTGCGGGAGACGTACGCCGAGTAGGCGCCCGGGGCGCTCTCGCGCCGCGTGGGCACCCGGGGCACTCGTGCCGCTGTCCCGGCCGCGCCCGTGCCGCCCGTGCCCGCGCCCGTGGCCGGTGGTCAGTCCGTGACGGCGATGAGTTCGTCGGCAGGGCTGTTCACCGGCTGGGGCGTGCCCGTGAGGTCCAGGACGAAGAGGGGGACACCGAGGGTGTCGGCGCGGGCACGGGCGTCCTCGGCGTATCCGGCCAGGGAGAAGAAGACGCAGTCCGCCGACTCCGTCATGGCGGTCAGCCACAGACACTCCACGTCGCGCAGCGAGGCCGGCCGCACGGTGGGGTCCACCTGGGCGAGGATGCCGCGCGCGGCGAGCCCGATCCCGGACGGGGGCCGCTGGTCCGCGCGCCGGATGTCGCGGTAGCCGAGCCAGCCCAGATACAGCGCGGCGGCGGTGACGGCGTCGCGCGCGGTACGAATGGTGACCGGCCGGAACACCGGCCGGCCCGCCCGCGCCCCCTCTCCGGAGCCATGCCCGCCGTCCGCCCCGGCGCCCTGGTCCGTGCCCCCGGCGGTGTCCCGTGACGCGTCGGCCTCGACTTGGCCCCCGTTCCGGCCGTCGCCCCGGGATGTGCCGGCCCCGGCGTCCCGGCCGGGCTTCCGGGGCCGGACGGTGGCCCGGGGCGCACCGATCCCCGCTCTCCCTTCCCGCTCCCCGGGGGCGACGGGATCCTCGCTCTCGCCGCGGGATTCCGAGTGGGCCGGGGTGGGGTCCGCGTCGCGGGGTTCCGGATGGGCCGGGGGCGGGTCCGTGACGTGGGGCTCCGGGTGGGCAGGGGTGGGGTCCGTGGGGTTCGGCGGGCGGGTGGGTCGCGCCGTGCCGGCCGCCCGCAGCGGGATCCGCAGCGTCGTTCCGCAGGGGCAGCCCACCTCGGGATGCGGCCACTGGGTCTCGCGGCCGCAGGCGTCGCAATGGACGGTGGTCCATTCGTCGTCCCACGCGCGGTGGGTGACGGGGGCCGGCTCCGCGTGGCGGTCGAGCGGGGCCGTCACGGGCGATCCGCACACGCAGGGGTAGGACGGGGCCGCGTACAGGTGCTCGCGGCGGCAGGCCGGACACCGCACCGGCACGCTCTCGGCCATGGACCGCTCCAGAAGCTCACATCGGGTTTCGGCGCGTCCATCGTCCTCCTGCCGGACGGTGTCCGGCAGCGAAACGCCGCGACGCGCGCCGGCCCGGTACGGCGTCCCGCCCACCGTTGACACTCCCTGCCCCGACGCCTACATTGCTTCCAGATAGTAGAAGTTAGTTTCCACGATACGGAATAACGAGCTCTCCGCGGGCGCGACGGGAGCGCGAATCCGACAGCCGAAGCAGGAGTACTCCATGGCTCGTATGACCGCTGCCCGCGCGGCAGTCGAGATCCTCAAGCGCGAGGGCGTGACCGCCGCGTTCGGTGTTCCCGGCGCGGCGATCAACCCCTTCTACGCGGCGCTCAAGGCGTCCGGCGGGATCAGTCACACCCTGGCCCGCCATGTCGAGGGCGCCTCTCACATGGCCGAGGGCTACACCCGGACGCACCCGGGCAACATCGGTGTCTGCGTCGGCACTTCGGGCCCCGCGGGAACCGACATGGTCACCGGTCTCTACTCCGCCAGCGGCGACTCGGTCCCGATCCTGTGCATCACCGGCCAGGCGCCGACCGCGGTGATCCACAAGGAGGACTTCCAGGCCGTCGACATCGCCTCGATCGCGGGGCCCGTCACGAAGATGGCGGTCACCGTGCTGGAGGCCGCGCAGGTTCCCGGCGTCTTCCAGCAGGCCTTCCACCTCATGCGCTCCGGGCGCCCCGGGCCCGTCCTGATCGACCTGCCCATCGACGTCCAGCTCGCCGAGATCGAGTTCGACCCCGAGACGTACGAGCCGCTCCCGGCGTACAAGCCCGCCGCGACCCGCGCCCAGATCGAGAAGGCGATCGGGATGCTGAACGCCTCCGAGCGCCCGCTGATCGTGGCCGGTGGCGGGGTCGTCAACGCCGACGCCGCCGAACTGCTCGTCGAATTCGCCGAGTTGACGGGCATCCCGGTCGTCCCGACGCTCATGGGCTGGGGCGTGCTGCCCGACGACCACGAGCTCAACGCGGGCATGGTGGGCCTCCAGACCTCCCACCGCTACGGCAACGCGACCTTCCTGGAGTCCGACTTCGTCCTCGGCATCGGCAACCGCTGGGCCAACCGCCACACCGGCGACCTCGGGGTCTACACGGCCGGACGGAAGTTCGTGCACGTCGACATCGAGCCCACCCAGCTCGGACGGATCTTCGCCCCGGACTTCGGCATCGCCTCCGACGCCAGGGCCGCCCTGGAGCTCTTCGTCCAGGTGGCAGGGGAGTCGAAGGCGGCCGGCCGGCTGCCCGACCGTTCCGCGTGGGCCGCCGCCGCGCAGGAGAAACGGGCCACCCTCCAGCGCCGGACGCACTTCGACGACATCCCGATCAAGCCGCAGCGCGTCTACGAGGAGATGAACAAGGCCTTCGGCCCGGAGACGCGGTACGTCACCACCATCGGCCTCTCGCAGATCGCCGGCGCCCAGATGCTGCACGTCTACCGGCCGCGCCACTGGATCAACTGCGGTCAGGCGGGCCCGCTCGGCTGGACGATCCCGGCCGCGCTCGGCGTCGCCACGGCCGACCCCGGCGTGCAGGTCGTCGCGCTCTCCGGAGACTACGACTTCCAGTTCATGATCGAGGAACTGGCCGTCGGGGCCCAGCACAGGATCCCGTACGTCCATGTCCTGGTGAACAACGCCTACTTGGGCCTCATCCGGCAGGCGCAGCTCGGTCTGGACATCGACTTCCAGGTCAACCTGGAGTTTGAGAACATCAACTCCCCGGAGCTCGGGGTCTACGGCGTCGACCACGTCAAGGTCGTCGAGGGCCTCGGCTGCAAGGCGATCCGGGTCACCGACCCGGGCGAACTCGGCGCCGCCTTCGAACGGGCCAAGAAGCTCGCCGCCGAGTTCCAGGTCCCCGTCGTCGTCGAGGCGATCCTGGAACGCGTCACCAACATCGCCATGAGCAGGACGAACGACATCGGCAACGTGGTCGAGTTCGAGGAGATCGCGACCGAGCCGGGGCACGCGCCCACCGCGATCAGGACACTGAAGGTCTGACGCGGACGCTGGTTCCCGGGCCGGACGGCCCGTCCCGGCTGGACGACCCGTCCGGGGGAGCGGTGCGGTCCGTCCCGGCCGGGCACCCGTCCCAGGCCGGACGATCCGTCCAGGGGAGTGGTGCGGCCCGTCCCGAGCGGTGCGGCCGCCCCGACCGGTGCAGCCCCTCCCGACAGGGGCGGCCCGTTCCAAGTGGCGGGCCGCACAGGCGCGTTGTTCCCAGGAGCGGGCGGGTCCGGCATGCTCGCCCCATGCGGATGACCGTCCCCACCCACCTCGGCGACATCGCCGTACGCCGGCTCGACCCCCTCCCCGGCTCCCGGCCGCAGGGAGCCCCGGCCCCGTCCGACGCCCCCGCGCTGCTGCTCCTGCACGCCAACCCCGGGGACGGCCGCGACTTCGACGCCGTACTGCCCGCCCTCGCCGACCGGTACCGCACGTTCGTCGTGGACTGGCCCGGGTACGGCGGCTCGACCGCCCCGGAACCCGGGCGGGTGACCCCCGAAGGCCTGGTGGAGGTCGCGGAGCGGGTGATCGACGCGCTCCGCGAGGAGCAGGGCGTGCGGGAGGTCGCCGTGCTCGGCAACAGCGTCGGCGGCTATGTCGCCTGCCGTCTGGCCGAGGGCCCCCGTGCCGCGTCGGTCACCGCGCTGATCCTGGTCGACCCGGCGGGCTTCACCCGGCACAGCGCGCTCACCCGCTGGTTCTGCCGCGAGGTGATGGGCCGCCCCGCCCGTGCCCGCCGGCTCGTCGTCCCGCTGGCCCGCGCCTATCTGGGCCGGCTGGGCACCCCGAGCGCGCGGGAGACGTACGCCCGTGTGCGCCGGCTGCCGCACGACGAGCGGCGACTGGCGGTGCACTGCGCGCTCTGGCGCGGCCTCGCCGGCCCGGACTTCGGCCTCGCGGACCCCGCCGCCCTCGACCTGCCGATCCTGCTCCTGTGGGGGATCCGCGACCCCGTCGTCCCCGCGTTCCTCGACGGCCGCCGCGCCCAACGCGCGCTTCCCGCACGGACGTTGAGCGTCCTGCTGCCCACGGCCCACGAGCCGTACAACGAGCGCCCGGGGCTCTTCCTGCGGCATGTCCTGCCGTTCCTGGAGAATCCGCGGGCGGTCACCGCGCGCCGCCTCAAGCCCCCCAGCCGCCCCCGCAGCCGCTGAAGCCGGAACCGTTCCCGGCGGAGCCCCAGGGCAGTCCGCCCCCTGCCGACCGCCGCGGCCCGTCAGACACGCAGCAGCGCGACGGTCCGAGGCTCTCGCCCGACCGCCGCGCTCCCGCTCATGGTGCTGCCCCCGTACCCCCGTACCCCCGTTCGGGACCCGCCGCCCCCGTGCCGGCGGGCCCCGTGTGCCGAGGATGTGCCTTATCCGGCGGCAGGTGAAGCCCCTGGGGCACTGTTCAGAGGTTGATTTGAGGGTTCCGTAGGCGTCCTACGCCCGCTTGCGTACGGAGGGAGCCCGTCCGGCGCCCGTTTCACCGCGCCGGTCAGGGTCCGCGACGCGTGGTCCGGCGCCCACGACGTGCGGCTCTCATTCGTCCGCGCGCCCCGTGTGCCCCGTGTGTTCCGTGTGCTCGGAGAGTCCTGGCCAGTCGTCCGGGCCGCCGCCCTGCCACTCGATGATGTCGCTCTCCTCGACCTCGATCGCGTCGAGGTCGACGTCCGCCTGGCGCAGGATCTCGACCACGTCGTCGAGGTGGTACGCGATACCGAGCACCCGGTCGCCCTCGGTGACCCGCCGCGACCCGTCCAGTGCCGGTGTGTGCACCACGATCCTGGGGAATTCCATGCCGTCAGCCTCCATGGTCCAAGGCTGCTGGCCGCGGCCGCGATCCGCACCCGGAGCCGGCGCCCGGAGCCGGGTCCCCGGTGGGCCGCGGGGTTGGTGCCGTCCGACGGCGCGAGGCTGGGCGCGACAGTACGTTCGCGCCGCCGGACGGGGCCTGTGGGGCCTGGCCGAAGCCACGCTGTGGCCGGAGCCGAGGTGTGGCGGGGACCGCGGCGGCCGCGACGGACCGGCGTCACCCTTCCCTCAGGTCGAGAAGGGGAACCGATCCTTCACCACCGCACCGGCTCGCGCGCCGCCGCGGTCCTCACCCTGCCCGCACCGTGTCCGAAGCGGCCACCCCTCATCCGGGCCGTTCGTGACGCGGTCCGGGAGCTCATCTCCCCGAACGCGGATCCGGGTCGCGGCGGCGCCTGGGCGCGACAGGACAGATGTCGGCGCCGCCGCGGCCCGGACGTTCGAGGTGTCCGCTCAGACCCGGGCGCCGGAGAGGCGTTCGACCGCGCGCAGCAGCGCGGAGTGGTCCAGGCCGCCGTCGCCCTGCGCGCGCAGACTGGCGACGAGTTGGGCGACCACGGCTCCCACGGGCAGCGCGGCGCCCACGGTACGGGCGGCGTCGGTGACGATGCCCATGTCCTTGTGGTGCAGGTCGATGCGGAAGCCGGGCTTGAAGTCGCGGTTCAGGAAGTTGTCCTTCTTGCGGGCCAGCACGGTGGAGCCCGCGAGGCCGCCGCCGAGGACGTCGAGCGCCGCCCTCAGGTCCACGCCGGAACGCTCCAGGAAGACCACGGCCTCGGCGCACGCCTGGATGTTCACGGCGACGATGAGCTGGTTCGCCGCCTTCACGGTCTGGCCCGAGCCGTGCGGACCGCACAGCACGATGGTCCGTCCGAGCGCCTCGAAGAGAGGCTCCGCCTCGTCGAAGGCGCCCTGTTCGCCGCCGACCATGATCGACAGCACGGCCTCGACCGCCCCGGCCTCGCCGCCCGACACCGGGGCGTCCAGGACACGGACACCCTTCTCGGCACCGGCCTTCGCGAGGTCCACCGAGGTCCCCGGGGTGATCGAGGACATGTCGATCAGCAGCGTGCCGGGCCGCACGTTCTCCAGGATGCCGTCGGGGCCGTACGCGACGGCCTCGACCTGCGGGGAGGCGGGCACCATCGTGATCACCACGTCGGCGTCCCGCACGGCCTCGGCGATCGAACCGGCGGCGGTGCCGCCCGCGGCGGCCAGGCGCTCCAGCTTGTCCCGCTCCAGCGTGTAACCGGTGACGTCGTACCCGGCCTTGATCAGGTTCTCCGACATGGGCGAGCCCATGATGCCGAGCCCGATCCATGCCACCTTGGGGAGGTTGTCGCTCATGAGGGTGCCTCTCTGAGATCTCTGCTGCTTCATCGGAGTGCCGCTCAGCGGGCGGCCCGTGCCACGGCGGGCAGCCAGTCGAAGGCCTGTGCGCTCGGCCGGTCGCCCGGCTTGTACTCCAGGCCGACCCAGCCGGCGTATCCGGCCTCGGCGAGCTGGTCGAGGAGCTCTTCGAGGGGGAGCGCGCCGGTCCCCGGTGCGCCGCGCCCGGGGCTGTCGGCGATCTGCACATGCCCGGTCCGGTCGGCATAGGCGGCGATCACCCGCGGCAGGTCCTCGCCGTTCATGGCGAGGTGGTAGAGGTCCATGAGGAACCTGGTGTTGCCGAGGCCGGTCGCCGCGTTGACCTTGTCGACGACGGCGATGCCCGCCGGGGCGCTCACCAGCGGATAGTCCGGCGACTCCCGCTCGTTGAGGGTCTCGACGAGCAGGATCGCGCCGATCCGGTCGGCGGCCCGGGCCGCGAGGACCAGGTTCTCCAGCGCGAGCGCGTCCTGCTCCTCCGGGTCCACGCCGTCGACGCGGTTGCCGTACAGGGCGTTGAGCGCCGTGCAGCCCAGCGACCCGGCGAAGTCGGCGGCCACGTCGATGTTGGCCCGGAACCGCGCGGATTCCTCCCCGGGGAGGGAGAGGGCGCCCCGGTCCGGACCGGGCAGCCGTCCGGCGTAGAAGTTCAGTCCTGTCAGCCGGACACCGGCGGTCTCGATCGCCGATTTCAGGGCGTCGAGCTCGGACCGCCCGGGGGTGGGGGAGTCGACCCAGGGCCACCACAGCTCGACCGCGGTGAAGCCGGCCGCCGCGGCGGCCGCGGGGCGTTCCAGAAGCGGGAGTTCCGTGAAGAGGATCGACAGATTGACGTTGAAGCGCTGGTCCGCGAATCCCATGGGTCGGCGCTCCCTTCCGTATCGGCGGCCGTGCTGTCGGTCCGGCCGGATGTCGAGGGTTCTTCCGCAGTGGTTCCGCATGGCGAGTGATTCCGTATCGCGGAAACTTATTTCTGCTCAATGGAAGATTGCCGTCGGGTCGCGAGGGTTGTCAAGGGGGGTCCCGGCGGAAAGGCGTGGCCGTGACCCGCTCCCGCCGCAAGGTGCTTGCCGGGGTGTCCACGGCGCGCAGTAGGTTGAGCCCGTGCGATTGAGAGTGGAGTTCACGACCGAGCCCTTCGACCTCGACGAGGCGCCCCGGCACGCCCTGGTCGCCCGTGAGGTCATCGAGGCGGCCGAGCTGGACGCCGTGGACGTCGGGCCGTTCGGCAACACGGCGGAGGGCGGGGCGGACGCCGTGCTCACCGCCGTCGAGGCGCTGCTGCGCCAGGTCCTGGACGCGGGTGCCACCCGGGTCTCGCTCCAGGTGAACGTCATCGGGGCGACGGGGGAGGGCGATAAGTGACCGGAATCGGGGACGACCCCTTCGTCGCGGCGGTCAAACCACTGGTCGACGCCATGGGCGGCGAGATGCTGGCGCCCGAGCTGGCCGGTGTCGACGACGTCGTGCTGTCCTGGGAGGGCGCGGACGTCGTCGCCGTGCGCCTGCCCCAGCTCGCCGACTCGCTCGACCACATCCTGGCCGCACTGGAGCGCAAGCGGGGCAAGCCGCTCGCGGAGCTCGACCGCAAGGCCAAGCAGGAGATCGTGCGCATACTGGAAGCCCGCGGGGCCTTCTCCGTGCGGCACGGTGTGGAGACCGTGGCGAGCGCGCTCGGCGTGAGCCGGTTCACCGTCTACAACTACCTAAATCGCGAAAAGGGCGTCTGACCGGCGCGAACACGCCTCGGGGCGGCAGGTGTCACCGGCCGCCACCTCGCCGCCGTCCGGACGACCGGGCGGCGGCTTTCGTCACTTCCCGTAACGCGAAGTTTTCAACAAAGTGTTGACGTCGGGTTCGCCGAGGGCGTTAGCTGTCCGCAGCCCGTCCAGTACACGGTCACGGAGGCTTCCCATGGAGTCGAGTACGGCATCCGGCGGCCTCGCCCGCTTCAACACCCTTGAGGAGTCCGCGGCCTTCGCCGTCCTCCACGAGGTGTGCGCCTCCCGGGCGTGGGCCGAACGGCTGGTCTCCGCCCGTCCCTGCACCACCGCCGAGGACCTGTACGCCGAGAGCGACGCCGCCACCGCGGGCCTCACCATCGCCGACCTGACAGAGGCGATGGCGGGGCACCCGCCCATCGGACGGCCCAAGCCCGGCGACCCGGCCTCCTCCCGTGAGCAGCGCGGGATGGCCGGCGCCTCGGCGGAGCTCAAGGAGGAGATGCTCGAACTGAACCTGGCCTACCAGGAGAAGTTCGGCCACGTCTTCCTCATCTGCGCCACCGGCCGGACCGGGGAGCAGATGCGCGACGCGCTCAAGGAGCGGATCGGCAACCCGGCCGGGCGGGAGCGTGAGATCGTCCGCGTCGAACTGGGAAAGATCAACCGCATCCGGCTCGGCCGTCTCGTGAGGGACCCCGTACAGGAAGAACGCGTGACGGACCCCGTACAGGAAGAAGAGGCATGAGCACCGACACCACGGCCTCCGTGTCCACCCACATCCTGGACACCAGCGTGGGCCGCCCCGCGCGGGGCGTCGCGGTCCGGCTCGCCGCCCGGGCGGGGCGCGAGGGCGACTGGCGGGCGCTCGGCGGTTCCGCGACCGACGCGGACGGCCGGTGCAAGGACCTTCCGGCGCTGCCGGAGGGGACGACCCAGGTACGGCTCGACTTCGAGGTCGAGCGGTACTTCGAGCAGGATCCGGCGACAACGACACAGCGAGCCGATGCGCAGCAGGACGCCCCCGCGAATCGGGACAGCGAGACGTTCTTCCCCGAGGTGACCGTCACCTTCGCCGTCAGGCCGGGCGAGCACTACCACGTACCGCTGCTGCTCAACCCGTTCGGCTACTCCGTTTACCGAGGGAGCTAGCAGACATGACCGAACCATCCCGCCAGGGCCGCCCGGTGCTCCTGGGACAGAACCAGTACGGCAAGGCCGAGAACCGCGTCGTCAGGATCACCCGCGACGGCGCCACGCACCACATCAAGGACCTGAACGTGTCCGTCGCGCTGAGCGGCGACATGGACGAGGTCCACCTCTCCGGCTCCAACGCGAACGTCCTGCCGACGGACACCACCAAGAACACGGTGTACGCCTTCGCCAAGGAGCACGGCATCGAGTCCGCCGAGCAGTTCGGCATCCATCTCGCCCGGCACTTCGTGACCAGCCAGGAACCGATCCAGCGGGCGCGCGTCCGGATCGAGGAGTACGCCTGGGAGCGCATCGAGGCCCCGGACGGCGCATCCCGGGCCGCCGGCGCGGACGAGGCCCGGCACTCCTTCGTCCGCAAGGGCCAGGAGACCCGCGTCACCCAGATCACCTACGACGGTGAGGCGTGGGAGGTCGTCTCGGGCCTGAAGGACCTCGTCGTGATGAACTCGACGAACTCCGAGTTCTGGGGCTACGTCAAGGACAGGTACACGACGCTCCAGGAGGCCCACGACCGCATCCTGGCCACCCAGGTCTCCAGCCGCTGGCGCTTCGGCTGGAGCGGCGACGAGCAGCGGATGCCCGACTGGGACAAGTCCTACGACGAGGTCAGGAAGCACATGCTCCAGGCCTTCGCGGACACCTACTCCCTCTCGCTCCAGCAGACCCTGTACGAGATGGGCGCGCGGATCATCGACCACCGGGACGAGATCGACGAGGTCCGCTTCTCGCTCCCGAACAAGCACCACTTCCTGGTCGACCTGACGCCGTTCGGCCTCGAGAACGACAACGAGGTCTACCTCGCGGCCGACCGTCCGTACGGGCTCATCGAGGCCACCGTCCTGCGCGACGGCCGCGACCCGCGCATCCCGGTGGACCTCACCAACCTGTAGGACCGCACCCGGCGGTCCACCCGGACCGCCCCCGCGGTACTGCCGCTGTATCCCCGACGCGGGCGCCGGCGTCACATCCCAGGGGAGAGCGGGGGCATCTGCGCAACCACAGCACCACGGACCCGGTCGTCACCCCGCTCGGCCCCCGGGTCCGACCGCCGACGGGAAGAACGAGGAACCGCAGTGGCAGTCCAGCGCATCGTCATCGAGAACTGCGCCATCGCGACCGTGGACGCGGGCGACACCGAGTACGCCTCGGGGCACATCGTCGTCGCCGGCAACACGATCGAGTCGGTGGGCTCCGGAAAGGCCCCCGAGAACCTGGAGAACGTGGTCCGCCGTGTCGACGGCACCGGCCACCTGGCCACCCCCGGCCTGGTCAACACCCATCACCACTTCTATCAGTGGATCACCCGCGGCCTCGCCACGGACCACAACCTCTTCGACTGGCTCGTCGCGCTCTACCCGACCTGGGCCCGCATCGACGAGCCCATGGTCCACGCGGCCGCCCAGGGCTCCCTCGCCATGCTGGCCCGCGGCGGTGTCACCACCGCCATGGACCACCACTACGTCTTCCCCCAGGGCTCCGGCGACCTGTCCGGCGCCGTCATCCGGGCCGCCCGCGAGACCGGCGTCCGCTTCACCCTCGCCCGCGGCTCCATGGACCGCAGCGAGAAGGACGGCGGACTGCCGCCGGACTTCGCCGTCGAGACCCTCGAAGGGGCGCTGGCCGCCACCGAGGCGACCGTCGACGAGCACCACGACGCATCCTTCGACAGCATGACCCAGATCGCCGTCGCACCCTGCTCGCCCTTCTCCGTCTCCACCGAACTCATGAGGCAGGGCGCCGAGTTGGCCCGCCGCAAGGGGGTACGGCTGCACACCCACGGTTCGGAGACCGTGGAGGAGGAGCAGTTCTGCAAGGAACTGTTCGGCATGGGCCCGACCGACTACTTCGAGTCGACCGGCTGGCTCGGCGAGGACGTGTGGATGGCGCACTGCGTCCACATGAACGACTCCGACATCGCCGCCTTCGCCCGTACGAGGACGGGCGTTGCCCACTGCCCCTCCTCCAACGCCCGCCTGGCCGCGGGCATCGCCCGGGTCCCCGACATGCTGGCGGCCGGCGTCCCGGTCGGCCTCGGCGTCGACGGCAGCGCGTCGAACGAGTCCGGCGAACTCCACACCGAGCTGCGCAACGCCCTGCTCATCAACCGGCTCGGCGCCCACCGCGAGGCGGCCCTGAACGCCCGTCAGGCGCTGCGCCTCGGCACCTACGGAGGGGCCCAAGTCCTGGGCCGGGCAAGCCAGATCGGCTCCCTGGAGGCCGGCAAGCTCGCCGACCTCGTGCTGTGGAGACTCGACACCCTGGCGCACGCCTCGATCGCCGACCCGGTGGCGGCGCTCGTCCTCGGCGCCGCCGCCCCGGTCACCCTCTCGCTCGTGAACGGAAAGCCGGTCGTCGAGGACAGCCGGCTCCTCACCGTCGACGAGGACGTCATCGCCCGCTCGACGCGGGACGAGGCACAGCGCCTGGCTCGGATCGCCGCGCAGGCCTGATCACCGCAGAACTCCGGCAGAGGGGGACGGCCCTCGGCCGGTAGCCATGGACCCGAGCGGGGTCCATGGCGGCCGTAGCCGGGGCGTGCATGGACGTGCGCGCCCCGGAACGGTCTCCGCCGCCGGACACCATGTCCGCGCGACGGGCGTCGTCCCGGTCCCGCACGACCGCGCATCACCTCCCTGACACCCACGTCGACGGCGACGTGTACCCGACCGGAGGAGCCGCCGTGGCCGCCCAGCCCGAGCCCAGCACCGATGCACGACCAACTGGAACAACTGGAACAACTGGAGCAACCGGATCAGCCGAAGGGACTGGATCGACCGGCCGGTCGAAGCACCCGGTCGACGAGAAACTGCCCGCCCTGAAGATGGCGACCAGCGGTCTGCAGCACGTGGCCGCCATGTACGCCGGAGTCGTCGCCCCACCCCTGATCGTCGGCGCGGCGGTCGGTCTCTCCGCCACCGAACTCACCTTCCTCACCGGCGCCTGCCTGTTCACCGCGGGGCTCGCCACCTTCCTGCAGACCATCGGTTTCTGGAAGATCGGAGCCCGGCTGCCCTTCGTCAACGGCGTCACCTTCGCCGGCGTCGCACCCATGACGGCGGTCGCCGCCTCCGCCAAGGACAAGAGCGACGCCCTGCCGATCATCTTCGGCGCGGTCATCGTCGCCGGCGTCCTCGGATTCATCGCGACCCCCTTCTTCAGCAAGGCCGTCCGCTTCTTCCCGCCCGTCGTCACCGGCAGCGTGATCACGCTCATCGGCGTCTCGCTGCTGCCGGTCGCCTTCGGCTGGGCGCAGGGCCCGAACCCCGCGGCGGACGACTACGGTTCGCGGGCCTATCTGGGCCTCGCGGCGACGACGCTCGTCATCGTCCTGCTGCTGCGCCGGTTCACCCGCGGCTTCGTCAAACAGATCGCGGTCCTGCTCGGCCTGGTCATCGGCACGCTCGTCGCGATCCCCCTCGGCGTCACGGATTTCGGGCCGGTGGCCGACGCGGACGTGGTCGGCTTCCCGACGCCGTTCCACTTCGGCGCCCCGCAGTTCCAGCTCGCCGCGATCCTCTGGCTCTGCGTGGTGATGGTCGTCTCGATGACCGAATCGACCGCCGACATGCTGGCGTTGGGTGAGATCGTCGAGCGCCCTGCCGATGAGAAGACCATCGCGGCCGGACTGCGGGCCGATACCCTCGGCTCGGCGCTGAGCCCGCTCTTCAACGGCTTCATGTGCAGCGCCTTCGCCCAGAACATCGGCCTCGTCGCGATGACGAGGATCCGCAGCCGGTACGTCGTCGCCACCGGCGGCGGCTTCCTGGTGCTGATGGGGTTGTGCCCGATGGCCGCGTCGCTGATCGCCGTCGTCCCGCGCCCGGTACTCGGCGGAGCGGGTGTCGTCCTCTTCGGCTCGGTCGCGGCCAGCGGTATCCAGACCCTGGTCAGGGCGGGCCTGGAGAAGGACAACAACGTGCTGATCGTGGCCGTTTCCCTCGCGGTCGGCATCATCCCGATTACCGCGCCCGCGTTCTACCACGCGTTCCCGGAGACCGTACGGATCGTCCTCGACTCCGGTATCTCGACGGGCTGCCTCGCGGCCGTCGTCCTCAACCTCGTCTTCAACCACCTCGGCAGAGGGCGCGAGAACGCGGGCGAGGTGACCCACCCCATGGAGGCGGGTGAGGACCTCAAGGCAGTACCCGCCCGCTGAGAAGACCGAACGATCCCGAGGGCGAACGATCCGGGGAGTGGACGGACTTATGGAGGTGAACGGCGCGCGGAGGGCGCGGCACGAGGAACGTGCCGCGCCCTTGCCCTGTCGGGCCCGTCAGCCGATGTGGTAGCTGTCGCCGTAGACCTTCCAGTCCAGCGGTGTGTTGAGGTTCAGGTTCCGGTTGCGGACGAAGACCCGCTGTGCGGTGTCGACGCGGCTGGTGTCGGAGTGGGCCTCCTCCTGCTTCATGGCCCACACACGTGCGTCGAGGAAGGCGTTCAGATACGTCACCTCGTCGCCGCCCTGGGCCGGCGGCCTGGCCCTGGTCAGGGCGCGCCGACGGATGTTGCCGAAGCTGGTGCTGTCGCCGCCGTCGCCGTGCATCACGATGGCGTCGTAGTACGTGAACTGGCCGAGGGCGCCGATGCCGTCGGCCTTGCCCTGCCGTACGGCGGGGTTGAAGTAGACGCGGTCGCGCTCGTCGTTCTGGGCCTGCTGGAACGCCGAGTCCTGGGCGGCCCGGCGCCAGTCGGCCGGGAAGCCGGGGTCCAGGCCCTCGTGGGAGTCGCTGCCGTCGACCTCGCGCAGCGCGGGCAGGTACTTGGCCAGGACGTTGCCGGGCTTGCGCTGCGTGTACAGCTCGACGAGGTCGAGCATGTCGTGGGTGCCGGAGCAGAAGCCGATGATGCCGGCGGTGTAGCCGCGCCCGTCACCGATGTCCTCGATGTACTTGTACTGCGCCTTCCAGTCCAGCGAGGAGTTCTCCGCGCTGGAGACCAGCTTCATGGCGATCTCCTTCTTCGCCGAGTCGTCCAGGCCGACCGGAGCGGCGGTCGCGGTCTGGGTGGCGATGAGGGGGCCTGCCACCAATGAGGCTCCGATCAGGGTGAGCAGGGTGCGCCGCGACGTGCCTATGTGGGGGGTGTGCACGGTACCTCCGATGGGGGAGTGGTGTTGGGCGTACTGTTAGGAAAGTTTCCTACCAGAGATTGAGGGCGACGTATACCCGTCAGGGGAAGGCGAGTTGACGCTCCGGGGCCGAATGTCGAACCGCGCTGGGCTACGGTCGGAGCGCGCGAACGGCACGGACAGCACACAGGTCCCGCGGAACCCATGTGCGGAAACCACGTGAGGACGCGGTCACAACGGGGAGAGTCGGGCATGAACGAGTCGGGCCGCGTGGAGGCCTTCAGCGACGGCGTCTTCGCCATCGCCATCACCTTGCTGATCCTGGAGATCAAGGTCCCCGAAGCCGGTGAGGACGGCGGACTGTGGCACGCGCTCGGAGAGCAGTGGCCCTCCTACGCCGCCTACGTCGTCAGCTTCCTGGTGATCGGCATCATGTGGATCAACCACCACCAGGTGTTCGGTTACGTCGCTCGGGTCGACCGCACCCTGATGTTCCTGAACCTGCTCCTGCTGATGGTGGTGGCCGCCATTCCCTGGCCGACGGCGATGCTCGCGGAGTATCTGCGCGAGGGCGAGGCGTCCCATGTCGCCGCAGCCGTCTACAGCTTGGTCATGGTGGTCATGGCCCTCGCGTTCCAGGCGGTGTGGTGGCACCTCACCCGCACCGGGCGCCTTCTCGACAGCCGCGTCGATGTGGAAGCCGCCCGGCGCACCCGCGTCCGCTTCGCCCTCGGCTCCCTCGCCTATCCGGCGACGGTCGCGCTGTCCTTCGTCTCGGCGCCGCTGACCCTGGCCGCCCACGGGCTGCTCGCGATCTACTACGGCTTCAATCAGGTTCCGGTGCCCATCCGTACGCCCGACGCCGTCGGGCCGGCGGAAGAGGGCTTGTGAGGAGGTTCTTCCTCCGCCGAGGCGGTCGAGGAGTCCCGCCCGGGGCGCAGGAGGGCGGCCGTCAGCGTCAGGGCCGTCGCCGCGATGACCGTGGCCACCGTGAACGCCAGCCGGTAGCCGTCCGCCGTCGCCGCCACGATGTCCTCGCCCGCACCGGTCAGGCGCTCGGTGCGGCCCGCCGCCAGTGTCGTCAGCACGGCGAGACCCAGTGAACCCCCCACCACCTGTGTGGTGTTGAAGAGTCCGGAGGCCAGGCCGGCGTCCTCGGCGCGGGCACCCGACATCGCGAGTCCCGTCACCGCGGGCATCGCGGCCGCGAATCCCGCGGAGAGCAGGAGGAGCGCGGGCAGCACGTCGGTGAGGTACGCCCCCTCGGTCGGGACGCGGCCCAGCAGGGCCAGACCGGCCGTGATGAGGGCGAGTCCGGCGAGCAGGACGCGGTACGGGCCGAAGCGGGCGACCGTGCGCGCCGACAGACTCAGCATCAGCGCGCCGATGACCACCGGCGCGGGCAGGAACGCCGTTCCGGTGAGCAACTCGCCGTAGCCGAGCACCCGTTGGAGGTAGAGGGCGCCGATGTACTGGAAGCCGTACATCCCGGCGATCATCAGGATCTGCACGCCGTTCGCGCTCGCCAGGGTCCGGGAGCGCAGCAGGCGCAGCCGCAGCAGGGGGCGGGCCGCCCGCGCCTGACGGACGGTGAACCCGGCGAAGAGGGCGAGGGTGAGCGCGCCGAGGGCGAGGGTGCCGCCGAGGCCCCGCTCGCCGGAGCCGACGATCGTGTACACGGTCAGCATCAGAGCGCCGGTGACCAGGGCGGCGCCGGGGAAGTCGGCGCCCCGGCCGAGGCCGGACCCCTTGTCGGGGGCGAGGATCCGGAGCGCGGCGACCCAGGCCGACACGCCGATCGGCAGGTTGATCAGAAAGATCCAGTGCCAGCCGAGGGTCTGCGTCAGCGCACCACCGAGGAAGGTGCCGAGCGCCCCGCCCGCGGCACCGACCGCGCTGAACACCGCGATGGCGCGGCCCTGTTCGCGGGGCTCGGGGAAGAGTGCCACCAGCATGCCGAGGACGACGGCCGAGGTCATCGCCCCGCCGGCGCCCTGGAGGGCGCGGGCGGCGATCAGCGTGCCCTGCCCGTCGGCGACCCCGCACAGCACGGAGGCCGCCGTGAACACCGCGAGGCCGGCCGTGAACATCCGCCTGCGTCCCACCAGGTCGCCGAGCCTCCCCGCGAGCAGCAGCAGTCCGCCGAACGGGATCAGATAGGCGTTCACGACCCAGGCGAGCCCGGGAGCGGAGAAGCCGAGGTCCCCCTGGATCGCGGGCATGGCCACGGTGACGATGTTCCCGTCCAGGATCGTCATCAGCGTGCCCGCGCACAGGACGGCGAGCGCGGCCCACCGGGAAGGTGTTCGGGGTGTCGACGGGTTCGCCGGTCCGGTCCGGGGCAGCATGACGGTGACCTCCGTGTTCTCCATGGACGGTGTCGGATCCATGGACGTTCTCCCTTGGTGCACGACTTGTAACGGGGTACATCGTCAGTGACCATGGAGACCGGCATAAGGAGGCACTTCGATGTCCCAGGGGAACACCGGTGTTACCTCGCAGGCAGTGCTCGCGCAGGCGTGCCCGGTCCGCGAGGTTCTTGACAGGGTCGCGGGAAAATGGAGCGTGCTGATCATCGTGGCCGCCGCGCACGGTCCGATCCGCTTCACGGAACTGGAGCGCAGCATCGAGGGGATCAGCCGCCGGATGCTGACGCTGACCCTGCGCAATCTCGAACGCGACGGCCTCGTCACCCGCACCGTGCATCCCACGGTGCCGCCAAAGGTGGAGTACGAACTGACCCCGGTGGCCCGGGAGTTGCACGCCACACTGCTCTCCCTGACCGACTGGGCCGAGCGGAACCGCGTCACCATCGCCGAGTCCCGCGCGGCCTACGACGCAGAGCACCGGCCGGAGTTGCTCGACGCCTAGGAACTCCACCGCTCCAGGCAGTGCCGCCCGTGCGGGGTGAAGGCGGCCGGCCACGGCAACGGTCCCCCGCACGGGCCGCGGCGGAGTCGTCCGTACGAAAACCATGCCGATGATCCAGCCACCAGCCACCGACAGTCCACTGCCACCTCAACTGGCGTCAACGCTCAACTGGTTGCAACGCTCACCAACCCAGCCGCGGCGGCAACAAGTCTGCCTACGTGGCAACAATCGTGCCTCTGCTCGCTCTGACAGGGAACCAAGGCTTGCACCACCCGAAGTACGGCATCGCGTGGCTGTCGGCACCGCCAGGGTGGTTCGCTTCCGTGGGAAGATCGCGATGTGAACGGCATACGATTTCGCTTCGCCGCTGATGCCGACTTGGCTTCCATCGTTCGTCTACGTGACGATGCCGCTCGATGGATGCTCGCTCAGGGGATCACCGGCCAGTGGCAGCCAGGTGAACTGGACGAGGGACACTTCCGCCAAGTCATGACGAGCGGAGAGGTCTGGGTCGCGGAAACCGTCGACCGTTTGGTCGGGGCTTGGGAGCTGTGGTGGGCTGATGAAGACGCCTGGGGGCCACAACCACCCCTGGCCGGTTACGTCCACCGCCTCATGGTGGACCGGACCAATGCTCCGCCGGGAACGGGGCGGCTGCTGCTCCAGGCCGCCGAGCGTCGTGTAGCCGCGGCAGGGCGGGCGTTGGTGCGCCTGGACTGTCTCGCCGGAAATACGCGCCTGAACTCGTACTACCTGAACGCCGGATATCAGGTCGTCGGACACAAGGCGGGCAAGCCCCAACCGGGCGGCATACGCAAGTCGTTCACCCTTCTCGAAAAGGCCGTGCCGGTTCACGGCGCGCGGCCCGCGCCCGCCTCCACGGTGACGATCGAGGGCTGACGGAAGGTCATTGCTCGCTGACCAGGGTGGGCAGCACGGGCGGCCTTGACGCCGGGCCGACTGTCTTCGATTACCGCACAAGCTGCCGGATCGACGCCCATTCGCTGCGCGGCGTACAGGAAAAGCGAAGCTTAGGCCGGCCGGTCGGTTCAGGCCGGTCGGGGCACCGGAGAGCCGCCGTGCTCGCGGGTCGGGTCCGGCAGAGAGGTGCGGGGGCTCAGTTCTCGTAGAAGGCCGGGTCGGTGGCCATCGACGCGAAGTGCTTCCGGGCGTCGGGCAGCAGTCTGCGTTCCGTGAGGTCCATCAGACCAGCGACCGCCGTGATCTCGGCGGCCACGGTGCCGTCCGCCTTGATGATGGTCTGCTCCACGCGGAAGCTCTTGCCCGTCCCCCAGAGGAAGGCGCACGTGACCTCGACGTCGTCGCCCGCGAGCAGTTCACGCCGGTAGCGGATCGTCGTCTCCAGCACGACAGGGCCCACCCTGCGGGCCGCCAGATCGGCCTGACCGATCCCGGACGCGTGCAGCAGCGACCAGCGGGCGTGCTCGGCGTACTGGAGATACACGCTCTGGTTGAGATGCCCCTGCACATCGGTCTCGTACCCGCGAACGGTCACGGGGACGGAAAACGGTTCTGCCACGACTGTCCTCTCGATCACTGCGACGACTGCGATGATTCTGACGGCGTCAACGGCTTGAACGGTGCCCCGGCGCGTCTCACGCTCGCCGGGGTGAGGCCAGGACGTACCGGGCGCCCGTGCGCGGCTCCGTGTGCTCACCGGCCTGCCAGCCCGCCTTCTCCAGGGCCGCCGCGCAGGCCCGCAGTGCCCCGGGGTCCGGCTCGTGCACGGCGATGGCCTCCGGCTGCGGTGTCGGCCGTACGCGGTAGCCCCCGCCCTCCGCTCCGGCGGGCCGGTGACCGGCCGCCTCCAGCGCGAGTGCCGCGGCCTGCACCAGATGCGTACGCTCCCAGGCGCACGGAAGGTCGGTCGCGCCGTCCGGACGGGTCATCCGGCGCAGCTCCAGGAGCCCCTGCCAGGCGCTGCGCACCTCTCTCAGCCGCGCGGGGCCCGCCTCGGGCCCCTCCTCGCCGCCGGTCCGCGCCGCGAACACCCCCGACGCCGCCGGAGCGGACGGCTCCGGAGCGCCGGCATCGTCCGAAGCACCGGGCGTCTCGCGCAGCCGGTGCCCGGCCGGGGTCAGGAAGTGGTCGCGCGGGGGACGAGGATGGCGGAAGGCGAGCCCGCGCTTCACCAGGGCGGCGAGCTGGGCCTCCGTGCCCTTCAGTCGCCCGGTCACGGGGTCGGCTGCCTCGATGACGTGCCGCTGCGCGGCGGTCGGCGGTCGTGTCACGGCGCGCTCCCTCCACCACCCGGTGGTGCCACGGCGCTCCGGCCCGGCCGCGGCTCAGTGTTCCTCCACTCCCTCTCCCGCCGAGGAGGGGAAGTCATGGGAACAGTACGCGTCGGGTCTGACATTCCAGCCGGCCACGACGTGCCGGCGGTGCTCCGTGCTGAGCCGGCTCATCGTCCCGGTGGCGAGCTGGAAGAGGGCGCCGGACCGGGCGCTCAGACCGAGCCGCCGCGCGGTCAGCACCCGCAGGAAGTGGCCGTGCGAGACGACGACCACGCTGCCCTCCGACTCGGAGAGCGCCGCGTCGATCCGGGCCAGCACCCGCTCGGCGCGCGCCCCGACCTCGTCCGCGTTCTCCCCCGGGTGTTCGGGCGGCCCGGGGGAGACACCGTCGGTGAACAGGAACCAGTCGGGCCGCTCCCGGTGGATCTCGACGGTCGTGACCCCCTCGTACCCGCCGTAGTCCCACTCGCGCAGGTCCGCGTCGACGCGCGCGTGGCCGATCCCGGCCAGCTCGGCCGTCTCCCGCGCCCGGCGCATCGGGCTGACGAACGCGGCCGCGATGTGGTGCCGGGCGATCAGCGGACGGAGCCGCCGCGCCTGTTCGCGGCCGTTGTCGGTCAGCGGGACATCGGTCGACCCCGTGTGCCGCCCGGACATCGACCATTCGGTCTCACCGTGCCGTACGAGGAGCAGGTCACCCATCGCCGTGCCTTTCCGTCCCTGCGTCGGCTGCTGTCCCTCGTACGGTGACACCGGGCGGGCCGGACCGCAGCACCGGATCCTCCGGTCGGCCCACCCGGCACCTCAGCCCTTCTCCTGCCGGTACCCGCTCAGGAACCGCCCGATCCGGCCGATCGCCGCGTCCAGGTCGTCGGCGTGCGGGAGCGTGAGGATGCGGAAGTGGTCGGGGCGCGGCCAGTTGAAGCCGGTCCCCTGGACGACCTGGATCTTCTCGCGCAGCAGCAGGTCCAGGACGAACTTCTCGTCGTCGTGGATCGGATGCACGGCCGGGTCGATGCGCGGGAACGCGTACAGCGCGCCCTTGGGTTTCACGCACGAGACCCCGGGGATCTCGTTGAGCTTCTCCCAGGCGCGGTCGCGCTGCTCGCGGAGCCGGCCGCCGGGCCCGGTCAGCTCGTGGATCGACTGGCGGCCGCCGAGCGCGGCCTGGATGGCGTACTGCGCCGGGGCGTTGGCGCACAGCCGCATGGAGGCCAGCATCGTCAGCCCCTCCAGATAGCTGCTCGCGTGCCGCTTGGGGCCCGTGACGACCATCCAGCCGGAACGGAAGCCGGCGACGCGGTAGGTCTTCGACAGCCCGCAGAAGGTGAGGACGACCAGGTCGGGGGCGAGGGCCGCGGCCGAGTGGTGGACTTCGTCGTCGTACAGGATCTGGTCGTAGATCTCGTCGGCGAACACCATCAGGCCGTGGCGTCGCGCGAGATCGAGGATGCCCTCGACGATCTCCTTCGGATAGACCGCGCCCGTCGGGTTGTTGGGGTTGATGATGACGACCGCGCGGGTCCGGTCGGTGATCTTCGCCGCCATGTCGTCCAGGTCCGGGTACCAGTCGGACTGTTCGTCGCAGAGATAGTGAACGGCCTTGCCGCCGGCGAGCGTTGTGACCGCGGTCCACAGCGGGTAGTCCGGGGCGGGGACGAGGACTTCGTCACCGTCCTCGACCAGGGCCTGTACGGCCATGGAGATCAGCTCCGAGACACCGTTGCCGAGGAAGACGTCGTCCACGCCGACCTCCAGGCCCCGGTCCTGGTAGCGCTGGGCGACGGCTCGGCGGGCGGACAGGATGCCGCGCGAGTCGGTGTAGCCGTGCGCCCGGGGCAGCATCCGGATCATGTCCTGGACGATCTCCTCCGGCGCCTCGAAACCGAAGAGGGCGGGATTGCCGGTGTTCAGGCGCAGCACGCTGTGGCCCGCCGCCTCCAGTGCGTCGGCGTGCTCGATCACCGGGCCGCGGATCTCGTAACAGACCTCGCTGAGCTTGCTCGACTGCCGGAACTCCATGCGCTGCGCCCTCCGGTTGTGGTGTTGCTTGGTTTTACCAAGTATGAGCTTGGAAAGTCCAACAAGATAGCTAGACTGCCTCACATGCCAGTGCGCCGAAGCTACGACCAGTACTGTTCCGCCGCCCGCGCCCTCGACGCGGTCGGGGACCGGTGGACCCTCCTGATCGTCCGCGAACTGCTCGGCGGACCGCGCCGGTACACCGATCTGCACGCCGATCTGCCGGGCGTCAGCACCGACGTCCTCGCCTCCCGGCTCAAGGACATGGAGCGCGACGGGCTGGCCGGCCGTCGGCGTCTGCCGCCTCCGGGCGCCGCCTACGTCTACGAACTCACCGCCCGCGGAAGGGATCTGCTGCCCGTCCTCCAGGCGCTCGGGGAGTGGGGCGCGCCTGCGCTGGGCGAGCCGCGGCCCACCGATGCCGTACGGGCCCACTGGTTCGCGCTGCCGCTGCTGCGCCAGCTGGACGCCGCGGGGGCGGGGGAGGGGCTGGTCGAAGTCCGCCTGGACGAAGGCCTGTTCCATGTGTGGCTCGGTGCCGGGGAGGGACCGCTCTACGGCGACGGGCCGGCCCCGCGGGAGCCGGACGCCCGTCTGGCGCCGGACGCGCGCGCGTGCGAGGCCATGAACCGGGGAGCCCTGACGCTGCTCGACGCGCTGCGCGGGCGGAGCGTCGACGTGACGGGCGACGGACCCCTGGCCGAAGCGCTCCGCCAGGCGTGACGCGTCCGGGGCGGGACGGGCACCCGCCCCGCGTCCCGCCGTCCCGCCGCCCCCCGCCCCGCGTCCCGCCGCCCCGCGCGGCTCCGTCCTGCCCCGTACCGCAGACGAGAGGCCCGCGCCGCTCCCCGTCAGGGAGCGGCGCGGGCCTCGGTCGACGGCCTGCGGGTCAGGCGCCCGGCGGAATCCGCGAGGGCCGCCCGCGGCCCTGCGTCAGCGAGTACCCCCAGATACCGGCGAGAGCCGCGAGGACGCCGCCGATCGCGGTCCACACCCAGCGGTCGGACCACCAGTCCGAGCCGTCGGGCCGGAGCGAGGACAGCACCGCCGTCCTGGAGCCGGAAGCGTCGTCGGAACCGTCCTCCTCGGGATTCTCCGCCGCCGTGATGGCGATGCCCGGGACCAACGGCTCGGCGAGCGAGCCGTCGACCGCCGCCGAACCGCCGATGTCCTTGGAGTCCACCTGGAGTTGCGCGCTCATCGGCAGACCCAGATCGGCCGCGCCGAGACCGGTGGCGGTGAGCCGGACGTAATAGGTGCCCGGCAGCGGGTCGTTGGCCCAGGTCTCCGACCAGGCGCGCACCGTGCGCAGGGTGCAGGACAGCTCCACGGAGGACGCGTCCGCCCCCGCCGTCCGGGTCTGCGCCCCGTACTGGCAGGCCTGACGGCGCCGCAGTCCGTCGTACACGTCGATCTGCCAGGTCTCGGCGCCTGCGCGCCTGGACGCCTCGGGCAGCTTCACCGTCGCCTTCACGGTGGGGCGCTGCCCCGCGTCCGCCGCGAACTGCCAGTACAGGTAGTCACCGGCGGAGGCGCCGGCCGTGGCCTGCACGCCCTGCTCGATCTCGGTCGCCGTACGGAAGGACGTACCGGCCTCGGTGGGCGCGGAGTCGTCACCCGAAGGGCTCGCGGACGGCGTGGAGTCGGCGAGGGCCGGGGAGGCGGCCGCGCCGAGCAGCGCGGGCGCCGCGGCGACCCCCGCGAGGAGGGCGGCGGTGCTCAGTACACGTCGGATACGCATCAGTTGGTCCTCCAGACCGAGAACCGCCAGCGAGAGATCCAGCCCCACAGCAGACCCGCGAGGAAGCCGGTCAGCACCAGGGCGCCGAGCAGCCACCAGCCGCGTCCGAGGCCGAAGGAGGCCACGTCACTCGCCTGGTCGGGGCCGTCGACGACGTCGACCGTCAGTTCCAGCGGCAGACCGGGCGTGGTCTTCACGCCGGACGTGGCCGAGAAGGAGTTGGACACCTGCAGGCACACGACCTCTGCGGGCGCGTCCTCGTCGTCGCTCTCCGCCTTCGGGTAGCGCAGGCCGGTCGAGACGACGTCCGTGCGGCCGTTCCCGGCCGACTCGCCGCGCACGATCTCCCGGCCGTGCACGGTGACGGCGCGCAGCAGCACCCCGTAGTCGCGGTTGACCTGACGGTCGGCCGCGATGCTCACCGAGGCACGCAGCT
This sequence comes from Streptomyces sp. NBC_00659, assembly GCF_036226925.1. Classification (NCBI taxonomy): domain Bacteria; kingdom Bacillati; phylum Actinomycetota; class Actinomycetes; order Kitasatosporales; family Streptomycetaceae; genus Streptomyces; species Streptomyces sp. NBC_00659. The sequence continues at coordinate 7,415,820 of NZ_CP109031.1, forward strand.
CCTTGCCCGGCGCGACCTCCACGCGGTACCAGCGGTGCTGCGCGAACTCCTCGCGGTCGGTGTAGAGACCCGACTTGACGGCGGGCGCCCCGGTGCACGAGTCGGCACCCTGCACGGCCACCGGCTTCACCACCGGATCGGCGGCGCGGTCCACCAGCTGGTTGACGCGGTCGCTGAGCTGCTCCTTGTGCTCCACCGAGGTGTACGTGCCCCCGGTGGCCTCGGCGATGCAGCTCAGCTGCCTGCTCACCTTGACGTTGGGGACCAGCCCCAGGGTGTCGATCGTCAGGCCGATGCCCTTGGCGGCGATCTCGCGGGCCACCTGGCACGGGTCGAGCGGCTGGCAGGTGTCCTCGCCGTCGCTGATCAGCACGATGCGACGGGTGCCCTCACCGCCGTCGAGGTCGTCGGCCGCCTTGAGCAGGGCGGGTCCTATCGGGGTCCAGCCGGTCGGGCTGAGGGTCGCGACGGCGGTCTTGGCCTCGGTGCGGTCCAGCGTCCCCACCGGGTAGAGCTGGGCCGTGTCCTTGCAGCCGGTCTTGCGGTCGTCCCCGGGGTAGTTGGCGCCGAGGGTGCGGATGCCGAGTAGTACCTCCTGCGGCGTAGCGTCGAGCACTTCGTTGAACGCCTGCTTCGCCGCGGACATCCGCGACTCGCCGTCGATGTCCCGGGCCCGCATCGAACCGCTGACGTCCAGCAGGAGTTCGACCTTGGGCGCGGTCGCCGTCGTTTCGTCGGCGACCGCTCCGGCCGGGTGGGCGATCCCGGCGGCCAGGGCGGCGAGCAGAGCGAAGGCGCCCGCCGCCAGCCGTTGTCTTGTGATCATCGGCGGATCCTATTGATCAAAGGTGCCGCTCGTAAAAACGAGAGGTGTCCCGCGACATCACATACCGGCTCCGGCGAGTGGCCGGGGAAGCCGTGTCCACAGGTCACCGGGGGTCTCGGGGGAGAGCCGCATCAAAGTGAGCGCTTTGGCGGGGAGCGGCTCACCGAGGAGCGCGGGAAGGTCCGCGGTGCGCGGGAGATCCGCCGCGACGCTGTCAAGTGCCTCGCGGAGCGCGGCCGTCGAACCCGCCGTCGCGCCCAGGGCACCGCCGACGAGGGAACCGAAGAGCTTGCGGCGCAGAGCGGTCTCGTCGTCCGTCACGATGCGCCCGGACAGCCGCGGGGCCGGGACGCCGTGCCGGGCCAGCCGGGCCGGGCTCACCCGGATGTCGGCCAGGTCGCGGTAGACGAGCCGGACGGGGGAGCCCGCGCGGTCGAGGATCACGAGCAGGTTCTGGCCGTGCGCCTCCAGCGCCACCCCCGACTCCAGCAGCCGCAGCCCCGTGGTGAGGACGAGACGGGTGAACTCGGCCAGCCAGGAGGCCTTTTCGGGCAGCGAGGTCAGCGGAAGGGCGGCTACCGGCACGCACCTCTCGCCCGCGTCCGCGTAGCCGTCCGGGGACTCCCGCACCACCGCCGCGAGATCGGGGAACCCGGCGGAGGCCGCGCCGAGGGTACGGGTGATGTGCAGCGGAACGTCCAGGACCGCCAGCATCCCCTCCATGAACGCCGAGACCGTCTCCGCCGTTTCCACCGAGTACACCGAGATGTCCCGCACCGACGAGGTCAGCCGGGCACTCAGCGCGGTCTTCACATGCGGCCCGTCCGGCACCGCGAGGGTCCTCAGCGACATCAACGGGTGAGCGGCGAAGCCCTCCTGGACCGGGGCGTCCAGCACATGAGCGGTCTGCCAGGGATGCACCGGGATCAGCACCCGCTCCCCGTCCCGCAGCCACTTCGGCCACTCGCCCGTGACGAGACAGCCGTCCACCGCCACCAGGCCCAACTCCACCGACGGCCGGTGCTCCGGCCCGTACGCGAGCTGTTCGGCCACCGAGAACCCGGGCCGCGCACGGCAGTTGGGGTGATACGGGTGCCCGTCGACGATCCGCTGTTCCCACACCCAGCTCGCCTCGGGCTCTTCGGAAGTGCCCCAGGACGCCGCCCGGTCCGCCCGCGACAGGGCCATGGAGGCGACGCTGTGCGCGAGTTCGGCCGCGAAGGCGGGACCGTGCGGTACGCCGAGGGCGTCGACGAGCAGCTCCGGACGGTCGTACGTCCGCCCGGCGAGCCGCACTTCGGTCACATAGGCGGAGGTCGCGTACGGGTCGGCGTGCGGCCCGCGCAGCCGCCGGCCGTCCGTCAGGCTCAGCGTGAGACCCTCACGGTCCGTGTCACGGCGGGCGATCCAGGGCAGCGGCTCGTACGCCAGCGCGCGCCACAGCCGGGTCAGCACGGCCGCCCGGGCACCGGGCAGAGCCTCCGCGTACGGCGCCGACAGCCCGGGACGTACGACGCTCAGCTCCTCGGCGAACGCGGTCTCGGTGTCGGGCGTGGAGGGATGGGGCACAGGCGGGCTCCTTGGGTACGGGGACTGTGTCGTGATCACCCGCCGCGGCGGACATACTTGATCACCAGTGCACCGCATGAATCGAATGGACCGGATGGATCGCGTGGACTACAAGCCGACCGTGTTCCCCCAGTTCACCGCGGGCGACATGGACGAGGCCGCCGACGCGTACGCCGCCGCGCCGTTGCTCAATTGTCTCCTTCGCGAGCTGGCGGAACCCACACCGGAACCGGGCGTCCACCGGCTCCGCGCCGATGGCCGGATGCTGCGCGTGCGGGGGACGCGGCGCCCCGTCGAGCCCGAGGTGTACACCGGGAGAGCCTGGCACCGGCTCACCCACCGGGAACTGGTCGCCTTCGCCGCCGAGGAACTGCGCCGGTCCACCGGAGCGGCCAACTCCGAGCTGCCCGCGGAGATGACCGACAGCCGGGACGTGGTCGCCGCCCTCCTGCGCGCCCGCGCCGGGGCGACGCCCCCCGAGGACCCGTATCTGCGTTCCGAACAGTCCCTGATCACGGGGCACCCGTACCACCCGGCGCCCAAGACCCGTGGTGGCGGCCCGGTCACCGGCTGGCTGCCCTACGCGCCCGAGGCGTACACCCGCTTCCCGCTGGAACTGCTCGCCGTGCGGGAGGACATGGTCGTCGAGGAGGGCGACACGAGGGCCCTCGACACCCTGGGCAGGGCCCCCGCCGGATACCGGCTGCTGCCCGCCCACCCCTGGCAGTCGACCCTGACCGGCGCCGGCCGGGAGATCCGGGACGCCTTCGCGGACGGCCGGCTCCTGCGCCTCGGACCCACCGCCCGCCCGTTCTGGCCGACGGCCGCGGTCCGTACCCTGTACGCCCCCGAGGGCGACCTGTTCGTCAAGTTCAGCCTCGACGTCCGCATCACCAACGACATCCGCCGGCTGTGGAAGCACGACCTGCTCAAGATGCGTGCCACCGACGCGGCGACCGCCGCCGCCTTCGCGGCGCAGCCGGGGCCCGCCGCCTGGCTGAGCGACCGCGGCTACCGCACCGCCGACTTCGCCTTCGAGGAACTCGCCGTCCTGGTCCGCGACGGACTGCGCGACCACCTCGTCCCCGGCGCGACGCCGCTGCTCGCCGCCGCCCTGGTGGAGGGGTTCGACGGCGACCCGCTCGACCGGCTGACCGAGCCCTCGGCCTGGTGGGCCGCCTACCTCCGCCAGGTGGTGCCCCCGGTGCTGGAGGCGTTCGCCCGCCACGGAGTCGTCGTCGAGGCCCACCTGCAGAACACCCTGGTCGCCGTGGACGCCGCCGGCACGCCCGTCCAGGCACTGTTCCGGGACGCCGAGGGAGTGAAACTGCTGCCGGGGGTGACCCGCGCGGCCGGCTGGGAACGGCTCGTGTACTGCCTGATCGTCAACCACCTCGCCGAGCTGGCCGCCCTGCTCGCCGAGCGGTTCCCGGGCACGGACCCCTGGCCCGCCGTACGACGCGAACTCCAGCGCTGCGGCGCGGACCACGACCTCCCCGAGATCGCGGCCCTGCTCTCCTCACCCACCGTCCCGGGCAAGACCAACCTGCTGCTCCGCTGGACCCGGGCGGACGGCGCCGACGCCCGCTATGTGCCCCTGCCGAACCCGCTGGCCGAGGCCTGACTCCCGAATCGAGCAGTCCCGCGAGGTCCGGGAAGTCCAGGGTCGACCCCTTCGTCCACGGGATCCGACGGCACAGCCGCGGCCGACCGGCCATGGCCGTGCCGGCCGACATCGTCCGCTCGATCGCGCCGGCTGTCCCGGGTCACCAGGCGTAGGCTTCCGGCGCCGGCCGGTGCCCGGGGAAGATCTGGTCGAGTCGGTCCAGCGCCTTCGGCTCAAGCCGCACGTCCAGCGCCGCGACCGCGCTGTGCAGGTGATCCAGTGTTCGGGGGCCGACGACGGGCGCGGTGACCGCGGGCTGCGCCAGCAGCCAGGCGAGTGCCACATGCCCCGGCTCGTGGCCCAGCTCGGCGGCGAAGTCCTCGTACTCCTGGATTTGTTCGCGCCGGGTCGCCAGTGCGGCGGCGGCCCGGGCGGCCGTCCGCCGGATGCCGCTGCGCTCCTGGCGCAGCACGCCGCCGAGCAGTCCGCTGTGCAGTGGGGACCACGGCAGCAGCCCGACGCCGTAGTGCAGGGCGGCCGGGGCCACCTCCAGCTCGACCGTGCGTTCCAGCAGGTTGTAGACGGACTGTTCGCTGACCGGGCCGAGGAGACCGCGGGCGCCGGCCGACTCCTGCGCCGCCGCCAGGTGCCAGCCGGCGAAGTTGCTGGAGCCGACGTAGGTGATCTTCCCTTGGGTGACCAGGACTTCCATGGCCTGCCAGATCTCCTCCCAGCGGACCGACCGGTCCACGTGGTGCATCTGATACAGGTCGATGTGGTCGGTGCGCAGCCGCCGCAGGCTGGCCTCCACGGCGCGGCGGATGTGCAGCGCCGACAGCCCACCCTCGTTGGGTCCGTCGCCCGTCTTCGAGTAGACCTTGGTGGCGAGTACGACGCGCTCGCGGCGTCCGCCGCCCTGCGCCAGCCAGTTGCCGATGATGGTCTCCGTCCGGCCGGGCTGTTCCGGCCAGCCGTACAGATCCGCCGTGTCGACGACGTTGACGCCCAGGTCGAGAGCGGTGTCGAGGATGCGGTGGGCCTCCGCCTCCTCGGTGTGCACCCCGAAATTCATGGTGCCGAGGACGAGCCGGGAGACCTTGAGGCCGGTGCGGCCGAGCTGGGTGTACTCCATGGTGAGCCCTTCTGGAAGTCGGCCGTACCGGGGCGGAGGACGTACGGATCACACAACCGCGAAGTCGGCGGTGTGGTCGGCCGCCCACCGGGTGAAGCTACGGGCGGGCCGTCCGGTCAGCTCCGTGACGGCCGGCAGCACCGGCAGCGCGGTGGAGGGATCCCTCGCCGTCTCGGACCACTCGCGCAGCAAGTCGCCGGCGATGCCAGGACGCAGGAACCGTTCCGCGTCCGACCGCCACTGCTCGGCCGGTATCCGCTCCACCCGGAGCGAGCGCCCGATGGCCTCCCCGATCGCCGCGACCTGCTCGGCCTGGGAGACGAGCGCGGGACCGGTGATCGTGTGGCGGGCGCCGTGCCGACCGTCGCCGAGGAGGGCTGCCACCACCGAGGCCGCGATGTCCGCCTCGTGGATCACGGGGCAGACCGCGTCCGGATACGGCAGCCGGACGACGCCCTCGTCACGGATGGAAGCGGCCCACCACAGGGCGTTGGTCGCGAACGGCGCCGGCCGCAGCACCGTCCACTCGGGGACGCCGCTGCCGGCCAGCGCGTCCTCGGCGGCCCGGTAACGCGGCAGGACCCAGGACCCGAGGTCGCGCTCGGTGAGTCCGGCGGCCCATGCGCCGGTGAACAGGACGACGCGGCGCACTCCCGCTTTCCGGGCCGCCTCCGCGAACGGGCCGATGGCGGGCAGAACCGGGAAGAGGAATGCCTTTTCGACACGGCTGAGTGTCGCGGAAAGACCTTCAGGTAAGGTCAGGTCCCCCTGGATTACCGTCAGTCCGGGCTGCGGCTCGACTTTCTGCGGGTAGCGGGTGAGTATGAGGACATCTTTTTCGGCGGCAAGCAGTTCGCGCACAATGTGCCGGCCTATTTTACCGGTCGCCCCGGTCACCAGAATTGACATGGGGAAAGCTTAGAGAAACAGCCACTTTAGGGAAAGCGTGTTGTCTTTTCGGACCGTTCCGTCAGGCAACGGTGTCCACCGTCCTTCTGTCCCCGGCGTCGTCGACGGTGCGGGCCCGCTCCTCCAACTGTGCCGCCGCCTGCCGCCAGGCGGCGGCGAACTCACGGGCGGCGGCGGCCACCTGTCCCACCCAGTGCGGCGGGATCTGGTCCACCAGCTCGCCCCACCGGTTGCTTGCCACCGCGTTGGTGTCCAGTAACCGCAGCAGGAAGCGGCCGTGATCGGTGAGGCGGACCGAGGGGTCCCGCTTCAGTGTGACGAGCGTCTTGGCCATGGCGATCGAGGCGAGGCTGTCGGCCTCGTCGGCGGACGGGTCCTCGGCCGCGCCGGCCTGGCTGCCGCGACGGGCGGGCAGCAACGGGCTGGTGCCGTTCTGTATTCGCTCACGAACATCACGGGCGGTGGCCAGGGAGAGGCCGCTCTCCCTGGCCACCGCCCGCAGGCTGGCGTCGGGGTGGGCCAGTACGTACTCGCCCGCGAGTTTGCGCCGCTCCGCGGTGTCCACGACCCGAGTCTTGCCGTCCAGACCGATGCGGACGTTCAACCGAAGAAGCGCATCACCCGAACGCCTGCGGATGGAGCCGACCGTCTTGGGCGACAGCCCCGCGGCGGTGGCGATCATCCGGTCCGACCACTCGGGATGGGATCGCATGATGCGCAGCGCGGCGGCGTTGCGGTCGGAACGGCTCAGCGGCAGACCGTGGTTGGCGTTGCGGCTGACGGCCAGCAGGAAGGCCTCGGCCGCGTCGCCGTCGAAGTACTGGACGTCGATGTGCGTCCGGCCCTTGAGCCGGGCGGCCCGCAGCCGGTGGACGCCGTCGATGACCCGCGAGGTGGCGCGGTGGACGATGATCGGCGGAAGGGGTGAGACGCATTGGGCGAGTTGCTGGACATGCTCCTCGTTCTCACCGGCCAGGCGCGGTGAGTCGTCGGTCACCAGCGCGTCGAGAGCGACCCGAACAACGGGGATCGTGTCTGCCTGGGCGTTCCAGAGTTCGGCCGAATCGCATGTTGCGGATGTTGGGGACGGAAGCCTCCTGGTTTCGGGCAGAGCCATTCTCATTCTCCTTTTTCAACGATCCGTTGTACTGGGGTGAACAGATATGAGATGGACACGCGGGCCGGAGGGCGGTACCGCGGGGACGACCGCGCGGTACCGTCCGATCCGACTGGGTGTATGGGTGCCGCTCAGCCGCTCAGGCCGGGAGCGTGGTTGCACCGACAGCGCGAGGGCATGGGAAACCGGGCCGCCCGCGAGGCATGCCGCGGTGAGATCGCCGCGAGGAACGGGCGTGCCGGGAATGGATTGGGCCGGGCATCCGGCCACAACGCATGACCACTTCGTGTGCGTGCCATGTAGGTCAGCCCCCCGTTGGCTTAGAACCTGCTGGGCAGAATATCCGCCCCGATCGGTGCGTCAACAACCGATAACGGGCCAGATGGGCTCGGTGGATCTGTGCGACACGGTCGAGGGCCGTCAGCTGGTGGGCGGACGGAACTCCGGCTGGTCGATGATGCGCAGCCAGCTGCCGTCGGGCTGTCGGCGGACCACCTGGGCGCGAGCGCCCGAACCGTCCTTCGGTGGTGTGGCGGTCAGGGCGATGTCGCCGCAGACGAGAGTCGGAAGCGGCTCCTCCGCCTCGAAGTGGGGCGCGTGGGTGAGCACCTTCTCCCACAGCTCGCGAATGGCCTCCCGGCCCACTGTGGTGCTGCCGGCCGGGTAGGCCATCACCGCCCCCTCCTCGTACAGTGCGGCGAGGCCGGTGGCGTCACCGGCGTTGGCGCGTTCCACGAAGAGGCGGGTGAGATCCTCCGGCTTCAGGGCCTTCTCGTTCTCGGGCACGACGTTCCTTTCCTGGGACCGAATTCCGGCCTGCCAATGTTCTAACGTTGGCTCATATCAAGTCCAATCAATCATCCCGATCGCCTCTATAATCAGAGGTTATGGAGCTCAGGCAGCTAAAATATTTCCTGGCCGTGGCAGAGGAATCCAACTTCACCCGGGCCGCCGAGCGCGTGCATGTCAGCCAGCCAGGGATCAGTGCTCAGATCCGCCAGTTGGAGAACAGCCTGGGCACGACCCTCATCGACCGGTCCGGCCGCAGCGCGGGACTCACCGCGGTGGGAGAGGTGGCCTTCCACCACGCACGCGCGGTGCTGGCCGCCGTGGAGGCGCTCCGGCACGCCGTGGACGAGATGAACGGACTGGTGCGCGGTCGGCTGGTCGTCGGCATGGTGACAGCGTGTACGGTCACGCCGCTGTTCGAAGCGTTGGCGAGCTTCCATCTGGCCCACCCCGGGGTCGAGATCAGCCTCGTCGAGGACGATTCCGCCAAGCTGGTCGACTACGTCCGTGAGGGAACCGTCGACCTCGCGCTGATCGGCGCGGCCGGCCGGGCGCCGGAGGACCTGGACGGACAGCAGGTGATCAGCGAGGCGATCGTCGCCGCGGTGCCGCCCGGGCATCCGCTGGCCTCGGAGGACGGCGTGACCCTCGCCGAACTGAGCGCCTACCCCGTCATCTGCCTGCCCAAGGGCACCGGCATCCGGGCCGTGCTGGACCAGGCGTCGGCCGCACGAGGCCTGACGCCCACCGTGGCCCTGCAGGCCAGCGCGCCGGGCGCGGTGGTCCATCTCGCCGAGCGCGGACTGGGCGTGGCGGTTCTGTCCGAATCCATGCTTGCCCAGCACCCGCAGTTGCGGACCGTGCCCATCACCGACGCCGACATCGCCGCGGTGCTGGCCCTGGTCTCCGCGCCCACCAAGAGCCCGGCGCTGCGCGAACTGCTCGTGCACTGCCAGGATTCCTTCGGGGCTCCGGCGGACAAGGGCCTGGTCTCGGCCGGCAAGACCGCCGCCGACTGAAACCGCTTCGCCGTCGCGCGTATGCCGTCGGCGCCGACCGGAGTCGGCGCCGACGGCATACGTCGTTGAGGAGTCGGGGTCAGCGCTCCGCGGCCACCGTCGCGGGGCTGTCCGCGTCCGGCGCGGGGGCCTTCGGAGCCTGCGCGGCCTGGAAGTCGGCAGCCCGGATCAGCACCAGGGACAGCAGGCCGCCCAGCAGCGCGAGTCCGGCCGAGATGGTGAGCAGGGTGTTCAGACCGTCGACGTAGCCGTCGACGGCGAGCCGCTTCACGGTCTCCCGCTGTGCCTCGGGCACCAGTGCCACGGCCTGGTCGGTCTCGCCTCCCCGTACCAGGGCGGCGAGCTGGTCGCTGCGCTCGCCCACCCCCGGGACACCCGCCAGACCGTCGCGGAGACGGTCGCTGATGATCACGGCGAAGGTGGAACCGAGGACCGCGACACCGGTGCTCACGCCGAGTTGCCGGAAGGTGCCGCTGACACCCGAGGCCATCCCGGAGCGGGAGAAGTCGACGACGCCCACCGCGGTGGAGGCGAGCGGCGGGTTCACCAGACCGGCGCCGACACCGCCCAGCACCAGGCCGGGGATGAAGTGCTCCCAGCCGGTGTTCTCGTCGACCCCGCCCATCAGCAGCAGGGCCGCGCCGACCATGAGCAGCCCGACGCCGATCAGGAAGCGGGCCGGGATCTTCGCGCTGACGCGGCCGGCCACCAGTGAGGCCACCAGCATCGACAGTGAGGCGGCCAGCAGTCGTACACCGGTCTCCAGGGACGAGTACTGGAGCACTTCCTGGAAGTAGATGGCCAGGAAGAGGAACATCGCGAACAGCGAGCCGTTCATGGAGAACGCCGCGATGGACCCGCCGACGAAGGTCGGGATGCGGAACAGCTTCAGGTCGAACATCGGCTGCTCGACCCGTGATTCGACCACGAGGAAGGCCAGTAGCAGCACGGCGCCGACGATCAGGAACGTCAGCGCGCGTGAATCGCTCCAGCCGTCCTCACCGGCGAGGATCAGCCCGTAGACGAGGGTGGCCAGGCCCGCGGTGAGCAGGACGAAGCCGGGCCAGTCCAGCCGGCGGGCGAACGGCGACTTGGCCTCGTCCACCCGCAGCGAGATGATCAGGGCGACCAGGATGCCGACCGGCACGTTGATCAGGAAGATCCCCCGCCAGCTGATGCCGCTGGAGATGAGACCGCCGGCCACCGGGCCGATCGCGGAGGCGAGACCGGTGACCATGCCCCAGACTCCGAACGCCATGCCGCGTTCCTTGCCCTCGAAGCCGCCCGCGAGCAGTGCCAGGCCGGTCGCGAACATCACCGAGCCGCCGACGCCCTGGAGGACCCGGGCGAGGACCAGCATCAGCGGCGACTGCGCCATGCCGCACAGCAGCGACGCGAGCGTGAAGAGGACGACGCCGATCGAGTAGAGCCGCTTGCGGCCGAACCGGTCCGCGATCGTCCCGCTCGTCAGCAGCAGGGCCGCCAGCGCCAGCGCGTAACCGTCGATCACCCACTGGAGGTCGGCGAAGCTGGCCTCCAGGTCTTTCTGGATGTCGGGCATCACGACGTAGACGATGGTGGTGTCGAGCAGGAGCATGAACGTCCCGCCACACACCCCCAGCAGCGTCCACCATTTCTTATGCATCTGGGTTCCTTCTGATTGTCGAGCGGATCGGTCGGGGAGCGCGGTGCTACCGAGGGGCGTCGGCCGGCGGGATGTTGTGGTTGTGCCGCAGCAGGTTCGCTGGGTCCCACACCGCCTTCAGCCGCTGCAGCCGCCGGTAGTCGTCGGGGGAGTAGGCCATGGCCACCTGGTCGGGGGTGGCGTGGGCGCCGTAGAGGAAGTTGAGGGACCGTCCGGTGGTGAGCGGCGCCAGGGTGTCGGTCAGTCGGGTGTGGGCGGTCTGGACGGTGTCGGCCGTTTCCGGCGTGACCCGGTTGAGCACCGCGAGCAGGTAGGCGGCGTTCCGGTTGCCGACGCTGTTCGCCGGCTCGGGCGCGCGGCCCATGGCACCGCCGAGTTGGCGCACCTCCACGATGCTGGTGACCGGTGCGTCGGGCCCGGTCAGGGACAGCACCCGGCGCACAGCGTCCGCGTCCAGCCCGCTGAGCATCGCGTTGGTGCCGCTGTACCCGGCGGGTGGGACCGGGTCGTTGTGGATGGTGCCGGACTCGGTGTACGGCAGGATCCGCACGGTGTCGGCCAGTCGTGGGCCGAGGGCGCGCAGCGGTGCGACCAGGCGCTCGCCCTCGCCTGCCTCGCCGAGGAAGGCGATGCGCACGTGGACCACGTACCGGCCTCGCAGCGGCGGGGGAAGCGACGGCAGATCGGGCAGCGGGACCAGCGCGAGCGAGGAGGTCATCTCCTCGGGGACACCGGTGGTCCAGTCCAGCCAGGCGTTCATGACCTCCTCGGCCAGGGAGCCGTCGAAGTACAGAGCGCCGCCGTACAGCCGTTCCACGGGTACCAGGCCGACGTCCATGCCGGTGACGATGCCGAAGTTGTCCCGGCCGCCGCGCAGCGCCCAGAAGAGCTCGGGTTCGTGGTCCGCGTCGATCTCCCGCAGCCGGCCGTCCACGGTGACGGCACTGATCTGCCGGACATGGTCGGCGGCGTACCCGAACCGGCGGGCCAGCAGGCCCAGGCCGCCCCCAAGGGTGTAGGCCACCGCGCCGACGTGCGGCGCACTGCCGCTGAGCGGCGCCAGCCCGTGCCGGGCGGCGGCGGTCACCACCTGCTGCCAGGTCACTCCCGCGCCCACCCGGGCGGTACGGGAGGCCGGGTCGATCCGCACCTCGTTCATCCGACGGGTGCTGATCAGCACGCCCGTCCGGGCGGGTAGGGCCGGACTGTGCCCGGTCGCCTGCACACCGACCGGCAGGCCGTGCGCGGCGGCGAACTCCACCGCGAGCCGTACGTCCTCGTCGTCGACGGCGCCGACCACCAGGGCCGGGGCATGTGGCCGGAAGGTCTGGTAGCGGACGCGTTCCTCGTCGTAGCCGTCGTCGCCCGCAGCCAGGACCGGGCCGCGTACGCTCCCGGCGAGTTTGCTCGTCGCCGCCTGGTCGCCCCACGGGGCGTCGGTCCGGGGGTGAGGAGTCACGCTGTGGGTTCCTTTCGTCGGACGGATGGCGGCGCCGTCGAGGACGGGGGTGGCATCGACGGCGCCGCCATCCGCTGTTCATGGTCGTGAGCGCTGAGCCAGAAGTCCAAGACCTAGTTTTTTGGTGCTGCCTAACTTTTGGTTATGGCGCGACGTCGCTGCGGGTATCCGCCGAGGTCCGAGGGCACCAGGGGCCGGACGACCCGCCGACGCCGACCGCCACCGCGAAGGCGTAGGCCGGGGTGACGACGTCGTGTACCACTGCGTACCGACCCCCCGCCCGGGCCCACAGGCCGTCGCCGTACGACCGGAGCCGGACGCGCCAGAAGAGACCGCCGTGCGCCTCGTGGCAGTCCGTCAGCGCCTTGAACGCGGCCTCCTTCGCGGCGAACAGACGCCGCAGCTGCTCCCGGCCGCCGTCCGGCCACAGCAGTTCCCGCTCGGTGTCGTCGAGGAGGAACCGGTGCAGGCGCCGCTCGGGCAGCCGGAACTCCAGATCGACGCCGACCGCCCGCGCGCCCGGCGCGACGACGGCCACGGCCAGACCATGGGCGTGGGTGACGGAACCCGGGTAGCCGTCGGGGAAGACCGGGGCGCCGCTGCGGCGGCGGCCGACCACGGTCGTCGCGCTGCCCGCGCGCCGGAGCACCGTCCCGGCCGCGGCACGGCCGGCCCGATGCTGCGCGGCGGTGCTGTCCGCGGGGGTGACCGGGACGCTCTCCAGCAGGACCCGCTGGGGACGCCCGGGGCCCCCGAGCAGCCATTCGCTCGGGGGCCCCGTGGCCGTCGGCCGCTCAGTCACCCGGCCCGGCCACCCGTTCGATGAACTTCACGACCTCCCGCTGGAACCACTCGGGCTCCTCGAGGAACGCCAGGTGGCCGCCGCGCGGCACGGTGACGGTCGTGGTGTCCGGGAAGAGCCTGGACATGTCCTCCACCGCGCTGGTGCTCAGCGAGAAGTCGTCGCCGCCCACGAAGAGCAACGTGGGCTGCTTCACCCGGGTCATGATGTCCGGATCCAGCGGCGCCTTCACCGACACCGCCAGACCGGCCCGCAGCGACTCCACGGTGTGGATGCCGAGGAAGTTCTGCTTACGGCCCATGAACCCGATCGGCCCGGCCGCCTCCACCGCCTCGTCGCCGGAGACCAGGGGGTACAACTGGTCGTAGAGAACGCCCAGTCCGTTGGTGTCGAGGGTCTTCAGCCAGGCTTTGGTGATCCTGCGCAGGCGCTGCGGCCCGTGCGGGCTCATCGCCGGTCCGGCCAGCACCAGCCCGTGGACCCGCTCGGGGTACGCCACGGCGAAGTCCCGGCAGACCAGGGTGGAGAACGAGGTGCCCACGAGCACCGCCTTCTCCAGGCCCAGGTGGTCGAAGAGGGCCTTCAGGTCGGTGATGTGGTCCTCCCACACCGGCTCGCCCACCTGGGGACCGGAGTCGCCCTGGCCGCGCAGGTCGTAGGAGGTCAGCCGCGCGGTCGAGGCCAGGCTCGCGGTGTACGACCGCCATGACTTGCGGTCCATGAAGAAGTTGTTGACAAGGACCACGTCGGGGCCGGATCCGCGTCGTTCGTAGGTGAGCGACACCTCGTCGTTCACCCGGACCATGCCGGTCTCGATGGCGTCGTCCACGGTCGTGTTGGTCATCGGTTCACCTCGGGCGGGAGCAGTCGGACGAAAGGGCGGCCCGATGGCCGGGCCGGACGGGCCGCGTTCCGCTGGGGTGCCGCGGCCGGGCGGCTCAGGCTGAATCCAGCAACGCCTCGGCGGCCGCTCGGGCGTCACCGAACCGTGTGGTCAGGGCGTGCACCCACCGTTCGAGGCCGAAAGCGCAGCAGCTGGTGGAGGCCGGCCGGCCGTCGGGCAGCGCGATGGCGCAGCGCTCCCCGAAGAAGTTCCGGTGGTAGTTGACGGAGCCGATGGCCAGCCCGTCGACGACGAACTCCTCCTTCACCGGGAACAGCCGCTGCATGGTGGCGCGCGACCCGGTGCGGTCGAAGAACGGGTCGGTGGCGACCTGCGTCTCCATCTTCAGCCCCAACACGTCGGCCAGCCCCAGCACCACCCCCTTGAACCGCTCCAGGTGGTCCGTGGCGCCCTCCGGCGTCCCGATGAAGACGATCTCGCGCATGGAGAATCCGAGCAGCCGGCGCAGGCCCTCGTAGTGCGTCTCGTTGCGAAAACAGGTGGCCGCCGTCGTGACCCGGTGCTCCTCCGCGGGAAGCGTCCGGCCCCGCAGGTCGAAGTAGACCGAGTAACACGCCGCCGAAGGCAGTGCGAGACCAGTGTCGTTCAGGACCGACGCGGGCAGCTCCCGCAGTGGCTCCTCGGCGCCGGCCCGCAGCTCCGCCAGCCGGCCCGGGTCGGCCGAGGCGGCGGCCAGACCCAGGTGCGGGAAGTTCTCGTAGTAGTCGATGTCCTCCAGATCGCCCGCCTGTATCAGGAACGGGTAGCGGCGTTCCTGGGCCTCCGCCTTCTGCGCCCAGGACAGCACCAGGGAATCGAACGCCCGCAGGAGACGGAGCTCGTCGGGTCCCAGGACACCGAGACCGGTGTCCGTCGTGCCTGTGGCGCCGGCCATCAGGTCGCCGCTCCGGCCAGGAACCGCTTCTCGATGGAGCGCAGCGTGCGGAAGTCGTCCACGTCGATCTCCTCGGGGTCGATGACCTCGCCGCTCAGCTCCTCCAGCAGGTAGAGGAACTCGACGAACGCCAGCGAGTCCACCGCGCGGCGGTCGATCAGGTCGTCGTCCAGGCCCAGCTCGCCCACCTCGGGGTTGCGCTGGTGGATGAAGTCGAGAATCTTCGAGATCTTGTCGTCGCTCATGCGGGGGTCCCCTGAACCTGAAGGCCGTTACGGGCGAGGAACTTTCGGGTGCGGTTGAGGATGCGGTCGTGCGCGGCGTGCCGTGCCGGGTGTTCCAGCAGCCGGCGCCGGAGCTCCAGCGGATCGGGCAGACCGGCGTCGCGGTAGACGGCGGGGTTGTACAGACTGCGGACGCTGTACTCGAGGTAGGACTCCAGGTATTTGGCGAGCACCGGGATGTCCTGCGGCCGGGTCTCCCTGACCTGCTCCAGGAGCTTGCCGAACAGGTGGCGGCCGAAGGCGACATGCCTGCTCTCGTCCTGATGGTGGACCCGGTTGATCTCTCGTGCGATCTCGGGGAGGGCCTGGTCCGTGGCCATGAGGGCGTTGAAGTGGTCGACGAGCTCCTCGAATATCAGGATGCGGGCGAAGATGACCAGCTCGGTCGCGGCGTCGCCCACCCCTTCGATCCGGTTCATGCCGACCTGCGGCACCGGCGGGTACACCTTCCCGCCGTACTTCAGGCAGAAGGTCCCGAAGAACCACATGTGCTCGTTCTCCTCGCCGATGAAGTGGTGCAGGAACTCCGACGCATCGGCGTAGGTCTTGGTGTGGATGCGCAGCACGACCTCGCTGAGGAGTTCGCGGATGCCATGTACGTTGAGGCTGAAGAAGTTCACCGCCTCGTGCCGCGTCAGCGCGAGCTGCTGTTCACGCGTCAGCGCGTCCCACTCCTCGGTCCCGGCCAGGGTGACGAGTTCCTCGCTCATCCACGGAAGGTCCTTCTCAAGGGTCTCCGGCCAGTCGAAGATCGTGTAGGGGTTGTAGTAGTCCGACTCCGCCATCGCTTCGAGCCGGTCCAGATCCAGCTTCACGGGCTTGACGGTGGTAGCCATGGGTAGACCTCTTTCTGCCGATTTGTGCTCGTCAGATCCGCTCGGCCAGGATGGACCAGACCGGAAGCTGGGTCCGCCCCTGGTCGTCGATCTCCACCTGTGTGCCGGTCTTCGCCAGGAAGCCCAGGGTCACCTCGGCCACGCCCCAGTAGGTGGTCCGGCGCAGCTCGGTGACCGACCACCCGGCCTCCTCCAGCACCTGACGGACCGTCTCCTCCGGCACGGACAGAGGCTCGGGCATACCGCCGGGGACCGCGGCGAAGCACAGCATGTCGAGCCACGCTCCGGGCCGGCCGGCCCGGTGGAGCGCGGCGGCGTACCGGCGACGGCCGTCCGCGTCCAGGGTGTGGAACAGCGCGCTGTCCAGGATCGTGTCGAACCGGTCCTCGAACCCGGCCAGGCTGGTGGCATCGGCGACGGCGAACTCGATGTCCGCGCCGCCGGCCCGCTCGGTGGCCTGCTCGATCGCCGCCGAGGCGGCGTCGACGGCCGTGACCCGATATCCGTGCGAGGCCAGGAAAATGGAATTGTCACCCAAGCCGCACCCGGCGTCCAGTACGTCGCCGCGTATTCGTCCGCGCCGCTCGAATTCAATCACACCCGGCTGCGCCTCGCCGATGTCCCAGGGTGCCCTGGTGATACCTGCGTCTCCCAGGAGTTCACCTCCGAGATAGACGGCGTTGAAGTCGGCGGTGGCGAAATCATAGGTCTCTTCCGTGTTTTCTTTCATGCGCGTCTCCCGGGGTGGAGGGGCCTTCTTCAGGCGCTGCCGAACCAAAGGGATTACCATACGGCGGTCCTGTGTGTAAGGCGCGGACCGAGCGGCGCCTTGGGTCATGATTGAGTATGGAGCGGTCGGCTCTGATCGTTGCCGGGCGGTTTGCGGAAGCGCTTGTAAGTGATCCGAGCAGCGGTGTTCAACTGAGGGAAATCCTCAGTCGCCCGGGGCGTACGCTATGCGATCAGCCGCTTCCGGTCGGGGCGTGCGGCACGGGATGTGCAATTCCCCTGTTTCGCCGGGTGAATGGCGCCCGCTTCCGGGAAGTGGAATGTCGAATTTCGTATCTGCGGCGCGTTCTTCCGGGTGGTCGCCCAGATGTCGTCCACGTAGGATGCCGTGGCGGAAGGGGTAAACGGCTGTCCGAAGCCGGAAGGCTCATCCCCGTCGGGGTGTCCGTGTCCAGGGAATCTGGAAAGGAAATGCCATTGCGCGGCTCAGGGAACTACTCCGAAATTTCGAATGCCGAGCTCGTGGGCAGGGCTGCCGAACTCCGGGAAGAACTCTGGAAGAACGCGGCTGATTCCGACCACGCACGCCGGCTGCCCGACGATCTCGTCGCCCGTGTCACCGCGGCCGGCCTGATCAGGCTCCTGACCCCCCGGCAACTGGGCGGCCACGAGACCCCGGTCCGTACCCTGCTGGAGGTCTGCGTCGAGCTGGGCCGCGGCTGCTGTTCGACCTCCTGGGTCACCGGTGTGCTGAACGTCGGGAACTTCGTGGTCTCGCTCTACCCCGACCGCACCCGCGAGGAGGTGTGGGCCGGTCACCCCGACGCCCGCACCGCACTCATCCTGGGTGCCCCTGTACGGACCGTGGAGAAGGCGGACGGCGGTGTCCGGGTCAGCGGTGAGTGGCCGTACGCGTCGGGGTCGACGCACGCCGACTGGATCGGCGGCCTCGTCCTCGCGGACACCGGCACCGGCCCCCAGCCGCACATGGCGCTGATGCCGGCCGCCGACGTGCGTATCCGGGACACCTGGCACTTCGTTGGCATGCGTGCCACCGGCAGCAACACCGTCGTCGCCGAGGACGTCTTCGTACCCGCCCACCGCCTCCTGCCGTACGGGCCGCTCCTTACGGGTCACACGGACGGGCTGGTCCCGGCGGACCGCCCCTATCGCTCCAGCCTGACCGGCGTGTTCATGGTCGGTCTGATCGGCTCGATGATCGGCGGCGCGAGCGCGGCCCTGCAGTACGCGCTGGAGCATGCGCCGACCCGCCGGGTGGCCGGCTCCACCTACGCCAGCCAGGCGGACTCGCCCGCCGCCCAGCTGGGTCTGGCCGAGGCGGCCACCCAACTCGACACCGCGGTGCTGCACGCCCGGCGGCTGGCCGACTCGGTGGACGACCACGCGAAGGCGGGCGAGAATCCGTCCCTGGACGTGCGGGCCCGGGCCCGGATGGACGCCACCCATGCCGTCCAGCGATGTCGCGTCGTCGTCGAGGAGATCGTCTCGGTGTACGGTTCCTCCGCCTTCGACGAAGCCAACCCCCTGCAACGGATCTGGCGCGACGTCGGCGTCGGCAGCCGCCACGCGGGATTCGGCATGGGCGTTCCCCAGCAGGCCTACGGCGCCGCGCTGGTCGGCAGGAACCCCCGCGAGCTGACCATGATGCTCTAGTGCCGCGACAGGCAACGTTCGCCCCGTCGCGACTCCCGGCACGCTCCCCCAAGCTCTCGGCTTCGCTCGAGCAGGGGGACCCCCATGGCGCCGCTCCTTGACGGGCAAACATTGCCTGCCGCGGCACCAGCACCGTACGGACCGGCCGGCCCGGTGCACCGCGAACCGCCCGACGCGGACCCGAGCCCGGCGTTCGCCCCTTCCGCGCCGCGTACCTCTTTCCCAGCGCCACCGAGCGGCCCACGCATGTCGCCGCACAGCAGCCGCACTCCCCCTCACGGAAAGCGAGAGAGCGCATGTCCGACGAGAACGAGGTCCGCGACCAAAACCGTGCCATCGTCGCCCAGTACATGAACACCCGAGGCCAGGACCGCCTGGAGCGGCATCTCCTCTTCACCGAGGACGGCACCGGCGGTCTGTGGACGACCGAGACCGGCGAGCCGATCGTCATCAACGGCCGGGACCGGCTCGGCGAGCACGCCGTCTGGTCGCTCAAGTGCTTCCCGGACTGGGTATGGACCAATGTCGAGATCTTCGACACCCAGGACCCCGACCGCTTCTGGGTGGAGTGCGACGGAGAAGGTCGGATCCTCTTCCCCGGATACGAGCCCGGCATCTACCGCAACCACTTCCTGCACTCCTTCCTGTTCGAGAACGGAAAGATCAAGCAGCAGCGTGAATTCATGAACCCGTGCCAGCAGTTCAGAGCCCTCGGCATCGAGGTTCCCTCGGTCCGCCGGGACGGCATTCCCACCTGACGCCCGCTGTCCGACATTCGATTTTCCATGCCGCAGGGGGAGACTGTGCGCACCACCGTTCATGACATTCACGCGAGCCCAGCCCTTCAACAACCTGAGTGGGACGACCCGGCCCGGGTACGGGGGGTCCGCGATGCCCTCTCCGGTGAACCGCCGCTGGTCACCGCCGAAGGGGCCGTGCGGCTGCGGCGGCTGCTCGCCGAGGTGGCGGCCGGCCGCGCCCACCTGGTGCAGGCAGGCGACTGTGCCGAGGACCCGGCCGAGTCCACCCCACACCATGTGCGGCGCAAGGCCGAGCTGCTGGACCGGCTCGCCGACACCGCGCGGGCTGTCGTCGGCAAACCGGTCCTGCGGATCGGCCGGATCGCCGGGCAGTTCGCGAAGCCCCGGTCCAAGCCCGTGGAAGAGGTCGACGGCGTGACCGTGCAGGTCTTTCGCGGCCATATGGTCAACGCCCCCGAACCCGGCAACCGGCGCCCCGACCCGGAGCGCATCCTCAACTGCTACCGGGCGGCCGGCGACATCGTCCGGGAACTCCGCCTGCTCAACGAGGGCCGCCCGGACGCCGAACAGGTGTGGACCAGCCACGAGGCACTACTCCTCGACTACGAGGTCCCGATGCTGCGGCCGGCGGGCCCGGACGGAATGTTTCTCGGCTCGACCCACCTCCCGTGGGCCGGGGAGCGGACCCGCCACCCGGACGGCGCGCACGTGCGGATGCTGTCCGCCGTCGTCAACCCGGTCGCCTGCAAGGTCGGTTCCGGCACCACCACCGAGGACATCCGCACGCTGGCCGACCGGCTCGACCCGGACCGGCAGCCGGGGCGGCTGGTACTGGTCGCCCGGATGGGCAACGGGTTCGTCTCCAGCCGACTGCCCCCGCTGGTGGAGGCGGTCCGCGCCGCCGGACACCCGGTGGTGTGGCTCTGCGACCCGATGCACGGAAACACCGTCACCGGCCCGGACGGACACAAGACCCGGCTGCTGGACGCGATGACAGGTGAGATCCAGGACTTCAACGAGGTGATGGCGAAGGCGGACGGCGTGAACGGCGGCCTGCACCTCGAGAGCACCCCCGACGACGTCACCGAGTGCGCCGCCGACGCGTCCGAGCTGGGCTCCGTCGGCGACCGGAACACCACCTTCTGCGACCCCCGGCTCAACCCGGGGCAGAGCGTCGAACTCGTCTCCGTGTGGGCCCGCACCCTCTGAGCCCCCACCGGCCACCAGGTCCGCCGCCTCCCGCGACGACGCGGCGCGCCCGCTTGCACCCCTCCCGCACCGAAAGGAGCCGTTCCATGGTGGGCATCCCCGCCATCGCCCCGTACGACCTGCCCACGCAGGACAGCCTCCCGGCGAACCTGGCCGACTGGACGCCGGCCGCGGACCGTGCGGCTCTGGTGGTCCACGACATGCAGCGCTTCTTCCTGCGCCCTCTGTCCGACCCGCTGCGTGCCGGGCTCGTCCACCACGCGGCCCAACTGCGCAAGCGAGCCGCGTCGCTGGGTGTACCCGTCGCCTACTCCGCGCAGCCCGGTGGCATGACCTCCGAGGAGCGCGGGCTGCTGGCCGACTTCTGGGGGCCGGGCATGCGCACTTCCCCCGAGGACCGCGAGGTCGTCGACGAGCTGGCCCCGGCGGACGGCGACTGGCTGCTGACCAAGCGCCGCTACAGTGCCTTCTACCGCTCCGACCTGCTACAGCGGCTGCGCGACGCCGGCCGCGACCAGATCGTGCTGTGCGGGGTCTACGCCCACATCGGCGTACTGGCCACCGCGATCGACGCGTTCAGCCACGACATCCAGGTGTTCCTCGCCGCCGACGCCGTCGCGGACTTCTCCGCCCGGCAGCACCGGTGGACGCTGGAGTACGTCGCCCAGCGGTGCGGGGTGGTCGTCCTGAGCGACCAGGTGTTCGCATGAACACCCCGGGGCGCGGCGGGACGGACCTCCTCGACCGGCTGCTCGCCGAAGAGCGGCCGCCCGCCTTCGCCTTGCTGCACCGGCCCGAGAGCGGTGACCCGGACACCGTCGAGGTCCTGCTGGGCGAAGTATCCCACCCCGACTCGCTGGCACGGCTGCCGCTGCCGTCCGGCGCCCCCGGCGCCCCGCGGCATGACGCCCTGGTCCTGGTGCCCTACAGGCAGCTCGCCGAGCGTGGCTTCGCGGCGCCCGACGACGGGGCGCCCCTGATCGCCCTGACCGTGAACGAGCAGGCCTCGCTGCCGCTGGAGGACGTCCTGGAGCGGCTCTCCCCGGTGCCGGTGCACCTCACCGGAAGCCGCTTCGACCTCTCCGACGAGGAGTACGCCGAGATCGTGCGGCGCGTGGTCGCCGACGAGATAGGCACCGGCGAGGGCGCGAACTTCGTCCTTCGGCGCACCCTGCTCGCCGACCTGAGCGACTACTCCCCGGACCGCGCGCTGGCGGTCTTCCGGCGGCTGACCGAACGGGAGGCCGGCGCCTACTGGACGTTCGTCATCCATGTCGACGGCCGGGTGTTCGTCGGCGCCACCCCCGAACGGCACATCTCCGTGTGCGACGGCCGCGCCGTGATGAATCCGATCAGCGGGACCTACCGCTACCCGCCCGGCGGACCGACCCTCGACGGCCTCACCGCCTTCCTGCAGGACCGCAAGGAGACCGACGAGCTCTACATGGTGCTCGACGAGGAACTCAAGATGATGTCCCGGGTGTGCGCCGACGGCGGCCGGGTCACCGGGCCCGCCCTCAAGGAGATGGCACGCCTGGCCCACACCGAGTACTTCATCGAGGGACACACCCGCCGTGACGTACGGGAGATCCTCCGCGAGACGCTGTTCGCGCCGACCGTCACCGGCAGCCCGGTGGAGAGCGCGGCCCGGGTCATCGCGCGCTACGAGCCGCAGGGCCGCGGCTACTACAGCGGGGTCGCCGCCCTGATCGGACGCGAAGCCTCGGGCGAGCGGTCGTTGGACTCCGCCATCCTCATCCGCACCGCCGACATCACCCCGGACGGCCGGATGCGACTGGCGGTCGGAGCGACCGTGGTGCGGCATTCGTCGCCGGAGGCGGAGGCCGCGGAGACCCGCGCCAAGGCCGCCGGGCTGCTCCACGCACTGGAGGCGGAAGAACCGGGCCCTCAGGCGTCTCCCGCCGTGCCCGGCACGACCCGGTTCGCCGACCACCCGGCGATCCGCGCGGCACTGGGGGGACGCAACACCGGCATCGCCGACTTCTGGCTGGCCTCCACCGAGCCGGGCTCCCTGACGGTGCCGTCCCTGGTCGGCACAAAGATCCTGGTGGTGGACGCCGAGGACGACTTCACCGCGATGATCGTGCAGCAGCTCGAAGCCCTCGGCCCCACCGCGCAGGTCGCGCGGTACGACGAGCTCCACGACCCGGCCGGCTTCGACCTGGTCGTGATGGGCCCGGGGCCCGGAGACCCGCGCGCCCTCACCGACCCGAAGATCACGGCCCTGGACGCGGCGACGGCGCGGCTGCTGCGCGACCGCATGCCGTTCCTCTCGGTCTGTCTCAGCCACCAGGTCCTCTGCCTCCGGCTGGGTCTGGAGCTGGTGGCCCGGGACGAGCCCAACCAGGGCGTGCAGCGGTCCATCGACCTGTTCGGGAGACCGGAGCGCGTCGGCTTCTACAACACCTTCTCGGCCGTCAGCCACGCCGCCCACCACGACGTGCCGGGCGTGGGGCGGGTGGCGGTCAGCCGCGACCCCGCCACCGGGGAGGTGGACGCGCTGCGCGGCGGCCGCTTCGCGTCCTTCCAGTTCCACGTGGAGTCGGTGCTCACCATGGACGGGCCCCGGCTGCTCGCCGACGCGCTGCGGGGGGTTCTGGCCCGGTGAGACTGGAGATCGCCTGGTGGGACCTGGACGGTTCACCGCAGACCGTCGACTCGCTGCGGGCGCACCTGCGGGACGGGGTCGCCGACGACTGGGCCGACGTCCCCGGACTGCGCGCCAAGTTCTGGATCGCCGACCGGGACGGCAACCGCTGGGGCGCCGTCATGGTGTGGGAGGACGACCGCCCCGCCACCGGCGAGCTGCCGCCCAACCGGGCCGCCGAGCTCATCGGCCGGCCCGTCGGCCACCGCATGGGCTTCGACGTCGAGGCCGTGGCCGAGGGGCTGCACGCCCTGCCCGTCCTGCACGGCCTCGGCGCTGCGCTCTCGTCCCCCGCGCCCCACTGACCACCCGCCCGTACCCGACGCACCGTCAGGAGACGTGCCGATGCACGAGTACCTGCTCGTGGACGCCTTTTCCCGGGAGCCGCTGTACGGCAACCCGGTCGCCGTGTTCCTCGACGCCGAGGATCTGCGCGCCGATCAGATGCAGCGCATCGCCCGGGAGATGAACCTCTCCGAGACCACCTTCGTGCTGCCTCCCCGGCAGGGCGGTGACGCCCGCATAAGGATCTTCACGCCGGTCAACGAACTCCCCTTCGCGGGGCACCCGTTGCTCGGTACCGCAGTCGCGCTCGGGGAGACCCGCAAGCGGGACCGGCTGCGACTGGAGACCGCCATGGGCGTCATCCCCGTGGAACTCGGCGACGACGACGGCGCGGTGACCGTCCGGATGCGTCAGCCGCACCCCGTCTGGGAGCCCTACGAGCACGCCGGGGAACTCCTGGCGGCGCTGGGTGTGCCCGCCTCCACCGCACCCGTCGAGGTCTACCGCAACGGCCCCCGGCACGTCTTCGTCGGCCTGGAGAGCGTTCCCGCGCTGTCCGCGCTGCGGCCGGACCACCGGGCCCTCTCCCGTTTTTCCGACATGGCCGCCAACTGCTTCGCGGGGGAGGGGACGAAGTGGCGGGCCCGGATGTTCAGCCCTGCCTACGGGGTGGTCGAGGACGCGGCGACCGGCTCGGCCGCCGGACCCCTCGCCATCCACCTGGCCCGGCACGGCCTGGCCCGATACGGGCAGTCGCTGGAGATCCTGCAGGGCGTCGAGATGGGCCGTCCCTCCCTGATGCTGGCCACGGCCCGGGGCGACGGCGAGAACGTCGAATCCGTCCACGTCGGGGGCCACGGCGTCACGGCCGGGAGGGGAACCCTCTTTGTCTAGGGCAATCAGTCCGATCCGAACGAAGCGGCCCGGCGAGGAAGGCGTGCGATGAACACGAGCAGGTTCGAGAGCATCACCGGTACAACCGATCTCCGGTTCCCCGAGTACGACGACCCGCCGCCCGAACCCATGGGACTGGTACGCGACTGGCTGGACCGCGCGGTGGAGCTGGAGGTGCGTGAGCCGCGGGCGCTGGCGCTGGCGACCGCCGACCGACGCGGGCGTCCGTCCACCCGCATCGTCGCGTTCCTCACGGCCGACGACGACGGCCTGCTGTTCACCACTCACAGCACCAGCCGCAAGAGCCAGGAGATCGTCGAGACCGGCTGGGCGTCCGGACTGCTCTACTGGCGCGAAACCGGCCAGCAGATCAGCCTGAACGGGCCGGTGACGGCCGTCCCCGAGGACCGGGCGGACGCACTCTGGGCCGCCCGCCCCGTCCCGCTGCACGCCATGTCGGCGGCATCCCGGCAGAGCGAGCCGCTCGCCGACCCGGGTGCCCTGCTGGCCCGCGCGGAGGAACTGGGCGCCACGGGGTCCGCCCTGCCGCGCCCCGAGCGGTTCGTCGGCTACGTCCTGCGCCCGGACGAGGTGGAGTTCTGGTGCGCGCGCTCGGACCGGCTCCACCACCGGCTCGGCTACCAGCGGGACGGGGACGCCTGGCGCCTCACCCGGCTCCAGCCGTAGCGAAGAGAGGCGGCTTTCATGGACACGGTCAGCTTCACCTCGGCGATGGCGCGAGTACCGACTCCGGTGACCGTCGTGGCGACGTACGGCCCGGACGGCGTTCCGTACGGGTTCACCGCCAGCTCGTTCTGCTCCGCGTCACTGGACCCGCCCCTGGTCCTGGTCTGCCTGGACAAGGGCGCGAGCACCCACCCGGCGTTCACGGCAGCCGAGAGGTTTCTCGTCAGCGTGCTGGGACGCGGGCAGCACCAGGTGGCCCGCCGTTTCGCGACGTCCGGCATCGACCGGTTCGCGGCCGGAGACCTGCGCCCTCTGGAGCTGGGTCTGCCGGGACTGCCGGGGGCCTCCGCGCGGATCGCCTGCACCCTGCACTCCGTACTGGACGCCGGAGACCACACGGCCCTGCTCGGCCGCGTCGAGCGGACCTTCGTCGGCGACCGGACCCCCCTGGTCCACGTCGACCGCCGCTTCCACCATCCCGCCCAGGACCGGCCGGCCTCGGCCCGGCGGACCGCCGACCCCGACTCCAGGAGTCAACCGCCCATGCAGGAACGCGCGTTCCCCCTGATCTTCGCCGACCGGGTCGGTGCGACCGCCGAGTTCTACGAGCTGCTCGGCTTCACCCGGCAGAGCCAGAACCCCCCGGAGGGCGAGCCTGCCTACATCGGCCTGCGGCGGGGCACCACGGAACTGGCCGTGGTCTCGGCGGACTGGCCCGCCGCCCAGTGCGGCGTCCCGTCCGCTCCGGGACCGTGCTTCGAGATGTTCGTCCTGGTCGACGATCTGGACACCACCCTCAAGCAGCTCGCCGACATCCGGGTGCCCCTGCTGCGCGCCCCCGCCGACATGCCGTGGGGCGAACGCATCGCCCATGTCGCCGACCCGGACGGCAACCCCGTCGCCGTCGCCTGCGCCATCCACTCCTGACCACAGACCTTCCCCGGGACGTACCATGACGCTGGATATCGCCGAGCTCATCGACTTGCTCGAACCACCGCCGGACACCCGGCCCGATCCGGACTCCTTCGTACGCGCCGCCATGGACTGGCACTTCAGCCCGGCCACCGGCTCACCGTTCTGGCTGAACCGGGCCCGAACCCTGGAGTTCGACCCCCGCACCGACGTCCGTACCCTCGCGGACCTCGCCCTCTTCCCGAACGTCTCGGGCGAACTGCGGTACGCACCGGTCGCGGACCTCATACCGCGCGGCTACGGCGAACACCCGGACGTGGTCGGCGTCTTCGAGAGCGGTGGCACCACCGGTGTGCCCAAGCGGGTCGTCCTGCTGCGGGACTGGCTGGAGCGGATGCTCGCCTGGAGCAACGCCGCCCTGGACGCGTACGGTTTCCCGCGCGGCACCGACTGGCTCGGGCTGGTCCCCTCCGGCCCGCACATCGTCGGCGAGTACTTCCGCCGCAGCGCGGCCGCCTTCGGACGCCACGGCTTCGCCATCGACCTGGACCCGCGCTGGGTGAAGCGGTGTATCGCAGAGGGGCGCGGGGCGGAGGCCTCCGCGTACGCGGAGCATGTGATCGACCAGGCCGCCGACGTCCTGCGCAACCAGGAGATCGGCGTCCTCACCATCACCCCGCCGCTGCTGGAACGGCTGGCCCGGCGCGAGGACCTCGTCGACATCGTCAACGAGAAGGTGCGGGCGATCCGCTGGGGCGGTACCCAGCTCGACCCGGACTCCCGCCACCTCTACCGCACCGAGGTCTTCCCCGGCACAGTGCTCGCCGGCAACTACGGAAGCACCATGATCGTCGGCTTCGCCGGTGAGCGCCCGGGGCTGTCCGACGACGACCCGTGCGTCTTCGACACACTCGGCCCACACGTCACGTTCGGCGTCGTCGACCCCGAGACCCGCGAGCCCGTCGCCCTCGGCGAGCGCGGGAGGGTGGTGGCGCACCACCTCAGCCGCTCCTTCCTGCTGCCCAACAACCTCGAACGCGACCTGGCCACCCGGGTGGCGCCGCCCGAGGGCGGGTTCGGGGACTCCGTCGCGGACATCGCCCCCGTCGCGACCTTCGAGAGCGAGCAGGTCATCGAGGGGGTCTACTGATGGCCGCCACCCCCGACACCGTGCTGGCGGCGCTCGGCCCGCGAGGTCCCTACCGCGCCCGCAACCGCCTCACCGTCACCGACGTACGGGGCGAAGCGGCCGCCGAACTCAGCATGGTTCCCAGCCTGTTCGTGAACCGTTCCCTCGCCGCCCTCCGGTCGGCCGCCCCGCTGGGCCCGGACGAGCGGGCCGCCGCGCTGCGCCGGGCCGCGGACCTGTTCTCCACCGGCACGGTCGCCGGTCGCACCGTCGCGGAGTACGAACACGACGTCAGCCGGGTCGGCGGCATCCCCATCCAGGTCGTCCGCGTCGCCACCCGTTCCCTCGCCACCCGGCTGGCGGCCGCGTGGGAGAGCGCCTGGCAGGCCAGGCCCCAGGGCGCCGTCGACGACTGGCGGGACCCCAGGACCCGAGCCGGCCGTGCGATATGGACTCGGCGCGGCGAGGTGTTCGCCGTGAACGCGGCCGGTAATCACCCCGGCACCCACAGCCTGTGGCCCGAGGCGCTGGCACTCGGGTACCGCGTCGCGGTGCGGCCCTCCCGGCGCGAGCCCTTCACCCCCCACCGGCTGATCAGCGCCCTGCGCGCCGTCGGTTTCGGCGACGACCACGTGGCCCTGCTCCCCACCGGACACGAGCAGGCCGACGACCTGCTGCGGGGAGCGGACCTCGGCATGGTCTACGGCGGCGACGACGTGGTGCGCCGGTACGGGGCCGACCCGACGGTGTTGACCCAGGGCCCCGGCCGGTCCAAGATCCTGCTCACCGGGGACGTCGACTGGCGCGACCACCTCGACATCATCGTCGACTCGGTCGCCCATCACGGCGGCACCGGTTGCGTCAACGCCACCGCGGTGTACGTCGAGGGCGACCCGGCACCGCTGTGCGAGGCCCTCGCCGAACGCCTCGGTGCCCTGCCGGCCGTCGCGCCGGACGACGACAAGGCGGTGCTCCCCGTGCAGCCCGCCGCCGCGGCCCGGGCCCTGGCGGCGCATCTCGCACGGCGGGCCGAGGGCGCCCGGGCATGGCGCGGCGCCGACGACGTCGTCGCCGAACTCGGCGACGGAAGTGCCGCGTTGCGCCCGGCCGTGCACCAGGTCGACCGGCCCGACGCGCCGCAGACCGGGGTCGAGCTGCCGTTTCCCTGCGTCTGGGTCGCTCCCTGGACCCCGGAGGCGGGCATCGCGGTGCTGCGCGGCAGCCTCGTCCTCACCGTCCTGACCCACCAGGAGGAGCTGATCGACCGGCTCCTCGACGAGCCGACCATCAGCAATGTGTACGTGGGCGACGAGCCCACCTACCGGATCGCGCCGGGCCTGCCCCACGACGGGTTCCTCGGTGAGTTCCTGATGCGCAGCAAAGCGGTCGTCCGGCACTGATCCGCACCGGCACCGCACTCACGTCTCACCTCGGAAGGGACCACCTCACCCATGCACGCTGTTTCGTACACCGCCCAGTGGATGGCCGCCGCCCGCGCCCTGGAGTCAGAGCGCGAGGACGCCCTGTATGTCGACCCG
Organism: Streptomyces sp. NBC_00659; assembly: GCF_036226925.1. NCBI lineage: Bacteria > Bacillati > Actinomycetota > Actinomycetes > Kitasatosporales > Streptomycetaceae > Streptomyces > Streptomyces sp. NBC_00659. The sequence continues at coordinate 7,444,077 of NZ_CP109031.1, forward strand.
CTGGCCCGCGAGCTCGCCGAGCCCAAGGGCTTCGAGCTGATCGACCGCTACGCGGGCGGCGGACTGCTGCCGTTCATCACCATCCGTACCCGCTACCTCGACGACGCGATCGGCGACCTGCTCGCCGACGGCACCATCCACCAGGTGGTGCTGATCGCCGCCGGCATGGACACCCGCGCCTTCCGCCTCGACTGGCCCGACGACGTCGACCTCTACGAGGTGGACCACGGGCCCCTCATCCAGGAGAAGCGGCGCCGTCTGGACGCCCTGGGCGCCAAGCCCACGGTGCGCCGCCACGAGGTGTCCGCCGACCTCACCCGGGAATGGCTGCCCACGCTCGAGGAGGCGGGCTTCGACCCGTCCCGTCCCACCCTGTGGGTCGCGGAGGCGCTGACCTTCTTCCTGACCGAGGAGCAGGCCGCGGGCCTGCTGCAACTACTCGCCTCGGCCTCCGCGCCCGGCAGCCACCTGGCCTTCGACATCCTGGGCCGGGGCCTGCTGCGCAGCCCGTTCTCCCGGCCCTTCCTGGACAAGCTGGCCGCCGACGGCACCCCGTGGATCTTCGGCACCGACGAGCCGGAGCCCTTCCTGGAGGCCAACGGCTGGGACGTCGCCGATCTGAAGGAGCCGGGACAGGCGGGCGCCGGCGAGGGCCGCTGGCCCTACGACGTGCAGCCCCGCGGGCGACGGCACGCGAACCGGCTCTGGCTGATCCGGGCCAAGATCGCCACGGGCTGACCTCCGGCACACACCGGGGCCGGGGCCGGAGGCCGGCCCCGACCCCGGGCCGGGTGTGCGGCCTCACCGGTCGCGAAGCTTCGCCCGTAACGCCTCGTTCTCCACCGTGAGGGCCTCGATCCGCTGCTGGACCGGCAGCAGCACCTCCTCGAGTTCGGCTTCCGAGAAGCGGGGGGTGATGTGTTTGGAGCAGTTCCAGGCGAGTCCCTCGACGCGGATCACCATCAGCTGCTCCGGCCTGCCGTCCGTACGGACGTCGGCGAGCCGCTCGCCCAACTCCGGTGCCCGTGAGGTGTCGAGGGCCTCCGCACGCGCCATCACCTTCAGCCGGATACGGTGCGCGTAGTCCATGAAGAACAGGGACACCCGGTCGTCGCCCCGGAGGTTGCCGGTGGTGATGTACTGCCGGTTGCCGCGTACCTCCAGGTATGCCAGAGTCCCGGCATCCAGTACGTGCACGAAGCCGGGCGGTCCGCCCCGGTACTGCACGTAGGGCCAGCCGTCGGCGCTCGTGCTGGCCAGGTAGAAGCCGTCTCTCGCCGTAATGAACGCCGCCTCGGCGGGGCCGATCCGGTCGGGTTCCTCCGGGTCCCCGCCGAGCATGCGCTCCATCGCATCGGCACTGCCCCGCTCCCGCTGCACGGTACGGACGTCGTCGGTGAAGGCGAGATGGGCGTATCGGTTCATGATTCCCCATTTCCGATAATGGAGCCTGTGTCATGATCAAGGCTGACGATAGTCCCGGTTCCATTGCAGGCAAAGGCAGTTGGGCGCGTCTTGGCTCGTACAGGACTTTCGTGGCCGGTGATCGTCCAGAGGCCGTCGTCGACGGATCGTCGGAGGCTGCGGCGAGAGCGGGCGACAAGGCTCTTGCCCGGCGCGGCGAACGCCGTCTCTGCCCGCTCAGGGCACCAGCACGACCCTCCCGAACACCTCTCCCGCGTCCATCTTGCGGTGGGCCGACGCCGCCTGGTCCAGCGCCAGCACCTCGTGCACCACCGTGCGCAGGTCCCCGAGCGCGGCATCGGCGAACTGGGACGACCGTACGGCCTGCCGGTCGGAGCCGGGCACGGTGTCGGAGCTGAAGGTGGCGAACGACAGCGATCTGCGGAAGGCGTCCATCAGCCGCATGCCGAAGTCCGCCGGCGGCTGCCCACCGACCACGCCGACGGCCACGTACCGTCCGTTGGAGTTCAACATGTCCAGGAAAAGAGGAAGTTGGGGACCCCCCACGACATCGATCACCACGTCGAAGCCCGCCGGTGCGTCCTGGCCGCCCTCACCGGAGCGGTTCAGGACGTGCGTGGCGCCCAGCTCCTTCAGGCGGGCGCCACGCTCGGCCGATGAGGTGGTGACCGCCACCGAGCCCGCGCCGTTCCTGGCCGCGAGCTGGACCGCCGTGATCCCGATGCTGCCCGCCGCACCGCGCACGAGCACCGTCTCCCCGGGTGCGAAACGGGCCCGCTCCAGGGCGAAGTGGGCGACCACGCCGGAGCCACCGAGAGCGACCGCGTCGGTGCCGCTCAGGCCGCGGGGCAGCGGCAGCACATCATCGACCGAGGTGACGGCCTGCTCGGCATACCCACCGGACAGGCCGGTGAACGCCCATACCCGCTGCCCGATCCACGAGGCGTCCACGCCCTCTCCCACCGCGGTGACGCTTCCCGCGACCTCGCTGCCGAGAAGATGGCCCGCCCGGAAGCCGTAGGCGGCGAGCGTTCCCCGGCGGATCACGGCGTCCACACCGCCCACTCCGATCGCCTCCGTGGCGATCCGCACCTGCCCCGGAGCGGGAACCGGCACGGGCATGTCGATGACCTCCAGGCCCTCAGGGTCTCCGAACGCCCTGATGACGACGGCTTTCATTGCTGCTCCTCGGGTAGGCCGGTGGACGGACGGACACGACTGCTGCGACCGTGGGTATCGAATCGGCCCCACCACCGGGACCACCGGCGGATCTCCGGGGCGGGGCGGCGGCACCGCCGTCGGACCGTAACGGACGCCCCTGTCCGTCTGGCTGAAGTGAGAGACGATGACCGGCCACTTGCCTCGGACCGTGCGCTCCGACACCCGCGACAACCGGGCCCGCATCCTGGACGCCGCCCGCTCGGTGTTCGGCGAGGAGGGCCTGAGCGCGCCCATGCGCGACGTCGCCCGGCACGCGGACCTCGCCCCCGCCACGCTGTACCGGCACTTCCCGACCAAGCGGGAACTGATCGCGCAGACCTTCACCGAGCAGCGCCGGGCCTGTCACGCCGCCGTCCGCTACGCCCTCGCGGACGCGGACCCGTGGCACGGATTCCAGAGCCTGATCGAGCGGATCTGCGAACTCCACGCACACAGCCGCGGATTCGCCGACGCTTTCATGACGGCCTTCCCCGAGTCCATGGACTTCGCCGCCGACCGCGAGCGGACCGTGCGCGCGATCGCCGAACTGGCCCGCCGCGCCCAGGAGACAGGCGAGCTCCGCCGCGGCTTCATCGTGGACGACCTGATCCTCATGCTCACGGCCCACCAGGGCCTCCAGCACACGCCCCTCCCGGCCCGGCTCACAGCCTCCCGCCGCTTCGCCGCCTACGTGATCGAGGCGTTCCGCGCCGCACCGGAGACGGGAGCGCGCACCTCCCTGCCGCCGGCATCACGCCTGCGGCACGCGGACTCGCCCACCACGCAGTGAACTCGGCAACCCTGCCGCTCACGGACCTGTTCGCCCGGAAGGCCGCGGTGGTCGGCACGATCCGGGTGCGCCGCGTCCTTGAATCGCTTCCCGGCATCGGTGCCATCCGCGTCGGCCGACTGCTCGCCGACCTCGGGACCTCCGAGGGCCGCCGCGTCCAGGGCGCCGTACATACTGACCGGTCAGTACGGCCGGGGCGGGGGTCAGGTGGGCGGTGTGTCGGGGCGGGCGTAGGGTCGGAGGTCCCGTCGACAGGTGATTCCCGCTGCTGAACACCTGCGAAGTCGGCCATGTACGGCAAGGTTGAAGAGATTGGTGGCCTGAGAAAGTGTTGAAAGAGGTCACCGCGACCCGCTACGTCGCACCCCTGAGCTCAGGCGGCTCCGTGCCCGGAGTCATGGAGGCCGACGACTTCGGGACCTACGTCGTCAAGTTCACGGGGGCCGCCCAGGGCCACAAGGCGCTGGTCGCCGAGATCGTCGTCGGTGAGCTGGCCCGGGCTCTCGGGCTGCGCTTCCCCGAACTGGTCCTCGTCCACTTCGACCCGGTCTCCGGCGCGCACGAACCCCATCAGGAGGTCCAGGACCTGCTCCGGGCCAGTGCCGGGCTCAACCTCGGCATGGACTACCTGCCGGGCGCGAAGGACTTCACCCCCGAGGTCGCGCGGACGTTCCCGGTCGACCCGCTGGAGGCGGGCAAGGTGATCTGGCTGGACGCCCTCACGGTCAACGTGGACCGCACGGTGCACAGTTCGAACCTGATGATCTGGCCCACCTTCGGCATCGCCCCGCCCCGCCTCTGGCTGATCGACCACGGCGCCGCCCTCGTCTTCCACCACCGCTGGGACGCCTCCGCGCCGGAGAAGTCGTACGACTTCAGGAGCCACGCGCTCGGCGGCCACGGCCCCGACACCCGTGCGGCCGACGCCGAACTCGCCCCCCTGGTCACCGAGGAGCTGCTGCGCACGATCCTGGCGCAGGTGCCCGACGCCTGGCTCATGGACGAGCCGGGCTTCGCGAGCCCCGACGCGGTCCGCGAGGCGTACGTCGGCTACCTCCTCGCCCGTGTCCGCGCCTCCGCGGCCTGGCTCCCCACGGACTTCCCGAGCCGGGAACAGCTCGCGGCCGAGGACGCCGACCGCGCGGAGCGGACCCAGCGGGGCCGCCCGGACTGGCTCAAACGCGTCCCGGACCTGCACGGCAAACCGTCGGCGGAACAGGATTGGTCGGTGCATCTGGGATGACGGACGTCCAGCGGGTCCAGATCGAGTACTGCACCCAGTGCCGCTGGCTGCCCCGCGCGGCCTGGCTGGCCCAGGAACTGCTCACCACCTTCGAGGCGGAGCTGGACGAGCTGTCCCTGAAGCCCGGCACCGGCGGTGTCTTCGTCGTCCGGGTCAACGACGAGGTGATCTGGGACCGCCGCGAGCAGGGCTTTCCCGAGCCGACCGCGGTCAAGCGCCTGGTGCGCGACCGAGTGGCCCCGGAAAGATCCCTGGGCCACTCGGACCGTACGGCCGACGGAGCGGGTGCGGCGGACTGAGCCGGGTCAGCCGGTGAGCTGCTCGTAGGCGGGCAGGGTGAGGAAGTCCGCGTAGTCCTCGTCCAGCGCGACCTTCAGGAGCAGGTCGTGCGCCTGCTGCCAGCGGCCGGCCGCGAAGGCCTCCTCGCCGATCCCGGCGCGGATGTCCGCGAGTTCCCGCGCGGCGATCTCACGGGCCAGCTCCGGGGTGGCCGCCACGGTCCTGCCGTCGTGCTCGAAGACGACACCCGCGTTGATCCACTGCCAGATCTGCGAGCGCGAGATCTCGGCGGTGGCGGCGTCCTCCATGAGATTGAAGATGGCGACCGCGCCCAGGCCGCGCAGCCAGGCCTCGATGTAACGGATGCCGACCTGAACGGCGTTGACCAGACCGTCGTACGTCGGCCGGGCGTCGAGCGAGTCGACGGCGATGAGGTCGCCGGCCGCGACCGACACGTCCTCGCGCAGCCGGTCCTTCTGGTTCGGCCGGTCGCCGAGGACGGCGTCGAAGGAGGCCATCGCGATCGGGACGAGGTCGGGGTGCGCCACCCACGAGCCGTCGAAGCCGTCGCCCGCCTCACGGTCCTTGTCGGCCTTGACCTTCTCGAAGGCGACCTTGTTGACCTCCTCGTCGCGCCGCGAGGGGATGAACGCGGCCATGCCGCCGATCGCGTGCGCGCCGCGCTTGTGGCAGGTGCGGACGAGGAGTTCGGTGTACGCGCGCATGAACGGGGCCGTCATCGTCACCGCGTTGCGGTCCGGCAGGACGAACTTGGTCCCGCCGTCACGGAAGTTCTTGACGATGGAGAACAGGTAGTCCCAGCGGCCCGCGTTCAACCCGGAGGCGTGGTCGCGGAGTTCGTAGAGGATCTCGTCCATCTCGTAGGCGGCCGTGATCGTCTCGATCAGGACGGTCGCGCGGACCGTGCCCTGCGGGACGCCGACGTAGTCCTGCGCGAAGACGAACACGTCGTTCCACAGGCGGGCTTCGAGGTGGGACTCGGTCTTGGGCAGATAGAAGTACGGGCCCTTGCCGAGGTCGAGCAGCCGCTGGGCGTTGTGGAAGAAGTAGAGGCCGAAGTCGACCAGCGCACCGGGCACGGGCGTGCCGTCGGCGGCGACGAGGTGACGCTCGTTCAGATGCCAGCCGCGCGGTCGCATCACGACGGTCGCGAGCTCGGCGTCCGGCCTGAGGGCGTACGACTTTCCGGACGCCGGGTCGGTGAAGTCGATGCGGCGGGCGTACGCGTCGGTCAGGTTCAGCTGACCGGTGACCACGTTCTCCCAGGTGGGCGCGGAGGCGTCCTCGAAGTCCGCGAGCCAGACCCGGGCGCCCGAGTTGAGGGCGTTGATGGTCATCTTGCGGTCGGTGGGGCCGGTGATCTCGACCCGGCGGTCGTTCAGCGCGGCCGGAGCGGGGGCCACCCTCCAGGAGTCGTCCGCGCGGATCGCGGCGGTCTCCGGGAGGAAGTCGAGCGTGGAGGTGCGGGCGATCTCGGCACGCCGCTCCGCGCGGCGGGCGAGGAGCTCGTCACGCCGGGGCGTGAACAGCCGGTGCAGCTCGGCCACGAAGGCCAGGGCCGCTTCGGTGAGGACCTCCTCCTGCCGGGGCAGGGGCTCGGCGTCGACGATGGCCAGCGGGGACGGCGCTGGTGCGGACATGAGCTGTCACTCCTTCAGCGAGCTGCGTGCGGGCGAGCTGTTGACGACGATCCGCGTACGGGGCCTGCGGGCGAGCCGCATGCCGGTCGAACGAGCGAACCATGGACGGCGTCATCGTGCCTGGCACCCGGTGCCGCGGCGTGTGCGGACGGCTCCGGGCGCCCTCGGTACGACGAGACGCTTCTGAGCAGTGGATACTAATTTCCTCATGGTGGAAGTTCAATGGTTTGTTGATGTCGAGACTCTCCAGGTCGACGGAAGGTGGCGCTCGGTGCCACCCCGTTCACTCGAGGTGGACCAGGTCGGCCTCCGTGTCGATGTCGTACGCCCGCGCCACATCCCCGCACTCGACGAGGACGACCGCCTCGTCGTGCGCCTTCAGATAGGCGCGCGCCCCCCGGTCGCCGGTGGCGGCCGCCGCGATCCCGGCCCAGTGACCGGCCCCGAAGAGCACCGGATGGCCGCGTTCACCGTCGTACGCCGCCGCGGCGAGCGTCAGCGGGCCGGTGTACGCGGCCAGCACCCGGGCCACCGCCTCCCGGCCGATCCCCGGCTGGTCGACCAGCGACACCAGGACGGCCCGCGCACCCGAGTCCGTCAGCGAGCCGAGCCCGGCCCGCAGCGAGGAACCCATGCCCTCCTCCCAGCGAGGGTTGTCCACGAGGACGCACCCGGGCAGCGAGGCCTGATCCCGTACGGCATCGGCCCGCGCGCCGAGGACGACATGGACGCGGGCGCAGCCGCCGGCGCGCAGCTCGCCGACCGCGTGTTCGACGAGGGGCCGCCCCCGGTGGGGCAGCAGTGCCTTGGGGCGGCCCCCGAGACGCCGTCCACCGCCGGCCGCCAGCACCAGCCCCACCACCTCGCCCTTGTTCTCCGTCATGTCCCCTGCATACCCGACCGGGCCGGAGCGTGCCCCGGAACCCGGGCCGTCACCGCGGTGTCCCCGGGCTGAATTTCGGTCCGCGCTGTGGCGCCGGCGTACCGGGTGGCGTTTACTGGCCCGCGTCCCCCGGCGCCCGACCACCGCCATGGGGAACTGGAGCCGACATGAGCGGGACCGACGTATAACGGCGCGCGAGGGGGAGAGCTGTGCTGCGGAGCTTGGGGCAGAGACCGGTGACGGGCAGCGACGAGGATCCGAGGGTGACGGAGTTGCGTACCGCCGTCGCCCGGCTGCGCCGTGAACTCGCCGTGCATCCGGTGGAGTTCCCCGACCGGGGCATCGCCGAGGACGAGCTCGCGTCCCTCGCCGCGATGGCTGCCGGAGGCGTCCCGGAGATTCCCCGGCTGCGCCGCTCGCTCCTCCTGGTCGCGGGCGCGATCGGCTCGGTGAGCGCTCTGGCGACCCGCCTCGCGGACGTCCGCAGCGCGGTCGAACTCTTCGGGGAACCCCCGCACCGAACCTGGCGCTGACCACGGGCGGGACCGTGCCCGCGGAGCGGCAGCCCTCCCGTCCGGTCCGGCCGGGACCTCCCGGGGCGTGTCGGACAGGCCCTAGCGTCCCCTGCGGATGACACCCCGCTCGGTGGCCGCCGCCACGGCCGAGGTGCGGGAGTCCACACCCAACTTGGCGTAGATGTGCACCAGATGGGATTTCACGGTCGCCTGGCTCAGGAACAGCTCCTTGCTGATCCGCTGGTTCGAGAGGCCGTCCCTGACCAGTTCGAGGACCTCCAGTTCGCGTCGGCTGAGGGCGGCGGCCGGAGTACGCATGCGGTCCATGAGCCGGTCGGCGACCTTCGGGGCGAGCGCCGAGTGACCCGACGCGGCGGTGCGCACGGCGGCGGAGAGCTCCTCGGGCGGAGCGTCCTTGAGGAGGTAGCCGGAGGCGCCCGCCTCGACCGCGGCGAGGATGTCCGCGTCGGTGTCGTACGTGGTCAGGACGAGGACCCGGGGTGCGCCGGGGCGTGCCGTGATGACCGCCGTGGCCTCCGCCCCGTGCATCCCGGCGCCGAACTGGAGGTCCATGAGGACGACGTCCACACCACCGGCCCCCGCCCGCTCCACCGCGGCCTCCGCCGTCGGCGCCTCCGCGACGATCTCGAAGTCCGGTTCCGCGGACAGCACCGCGCGCAGTCCGGCACGGACGACGGGGTGGTCGTCCGCGAGCAACAGGCGGACCGTCATACCCGGCTCCCCGCGGCGCGGGCGGGCTTTCCCGCGGCGCGGGCGGGCTCGGGCCCGACGGCGCCGGCGGAGGCCGTCCCGGGCGGCTCCCCGGTGACGGGCAACGGCAGCGTGACCGCCACCGCCGTGCCCTGCCCGGGAGCCGACTCGACGGTGAACGTCCCGCCCAGCGACCGCGCGCGTGAACGCATCGCGGGAAGACCGAAGCCCCCGTCCGAGGAGCCCCCGCCCTCACGGTCCCGGTCGCGACCGGAGTGGTCTCGTACGGCGTGGTCTCGACCAGCATCGTCTCGACCGGCGTGGTTCCGGTCCGTGTGGTCCGCGTCCGGCCGTACGCCGCCGGGGGTGAAGCCGGCCCCGTCGTCCACCACGTCCAGCGCGACCGAGGTGTCCATGAAGCTCAGCGTGATCTCCACGCGATCCGCGTGCGCGTGGCGCAGCGCGTTGCCGAGCGCCGACTGCGCGATCCGCAGCAGGGCCACCTCGTACGGAGTCGGAAGCCCGGCCGGCGGACCGCTCACCGAGAAGCGGACCTTCGGCGTGTCCACGGCGGCCGACCGGCACAGCCGCTCCAGCGCGGCGGCGAGCGAACCGTGTTCCAGACCCGGAGGGGTGAGCGCGCGGACGAAGCGACGGGCTTCGGCGAGGTTGTCCTGCGCGGTCGCCCGGGCCTGCTCCAGATGCGGTGCGGCGGGGGAGTCCGCGGGCAGCAGTCGCTGGGCGGCCCGCAGCAGGAGCTGGATGCTGGACAGGCCCTGGGCGAGCGTGTCGTGGATCTCGCGGGCGAGCCGCTCCCGTTCGGCGAGCGTGCCCGCGGCGCGTTCGGCCTCGGCCAGTTCTGCACGGGCGGCGATGAGTTCCTCGATCAGCTCGCGGCGGCGCTCGCTCTCCCGGTACAGCGCCTCGTACCCGAGGACCGTGGCGACCGCGACCCCCGCCCCGAGCAGCGGCCCGATGAACGCGCCGGGCGTCAGGGGCGCGCCGTGCGCGACGAAGCTCGCGACGGCCGCCCCCGCCGTCAGGGCCACCGCGGGCAGGCTCCAGCGCACCGGCAGCAGGTGCAGTTGCAGGAAGTAGAGAGGGAACGCCACCCACAGCCCGTCCGGTGAGAGTGTGACGAGTGCCAGCCAGCTCACGCTGAGGGCGGCCACCCACAGCGCGGCCGTACGCCGTGAGCGGTGCACCGCCCCGGAGACCGCGCCCGCCGCGAGCACCACCCCCGTCACGAGGACCGACACGACGACCGCCGCCGGGTGCCCGGTGTCCCCGCAGCGGACGGCGGCCAGCAGGAGAAGGCCCGCGAGCAGGGCGTACAGGCACAGCCGCAGGACGGCGACGACGGGGGAGCGGAGGGGGACATTCATGGTCGTTCCAGGGTAGGCGGGCCGGTGCCGGACCCGGTCAACCGAAAGGTTGAAAGCGGGCTGCTCCCTTCGCCGGCGCGGTCCTCCTCCCGGGTCCGCGGGCCGCCGTCCCTTCGGTTCCGCGCGGTGCGTCTCCCGGCGATCCGCGCGCCCCACCTTCGGACCCGGGGAAGCGTGCCGCGGGGCGATGCCCCGGACGGGGTCCGGGCGGCAGGGTCGAGGCATGTTCGTCGCATGGAGAGACCTACGGTTCGCCAAGGGGCGGTTCGCCCTGATGGGAGCCGTCGTCGTACTGATCACCCTGCTCGTGGGGCTGCTGTCCGGGCTGACCGCCGGGCTCGCCGAGGAGAACACCTCCGCGGTCACCGCGCTGCCCGCCGACCACCTGGCCTTCGCCGCGCCGGCCGCGGGGCAGCCGGTGTCCTTCACCGGGGCGCGAGTGCCGTCCCGTGCCTGGGAGACCTGGTCCGGCACACCCGGCGTCACCTCGGCCGAGCCGATCGCCATCCGCACCCTGAACGCGGCCGCCGGGGATCGTACGGCCGCGGTGTCCGCGTTCGCCGTGCGGCCGGGGTCGGGCATCGCCCCGCCGGGGGTCGCCCCGGGCCGTGCCGTGCTGTCCGAGAAGGCCGCCGCCGCGCTCGGCGTGACGCCCGGGGACCGGGTGGGGCTCGGCGGCGCCGAGCTGACCGTCGCGGGCGTGGCCGGCCGTGCCTCGTACAGCCACACTCCGGTCGTGTGGACCGACCTCTCCGGTCCGGCGACCGTGATCGCCCTGCGTACCGACGGAGCCGATCTGCGGGCGGCCGACCGTGCCGCCGGCACGAAGACCTTCACCAAGGGCGACGCCCTCACCGCCATCGGCTCCTACCGGGCCGAGAACGGCTCGCTCCAGCTCATGCGCGGATTCCTCTTCGTGATCTCGGCACTCGTCACCGGGGCGTTCTTCACGGTCTGGACGATCCAGCGGGCGCCCGACATCGCGGTCCTGAAGGCGCTGGGCGCCTCCACGCCGTATCTGCTGCGCGACGCGCTGGGCCAGGCGGTGTTCCTGCTCGCCGCAGGGACGCTGCTCGGCACCGGGCTCGCGGCCGGAGCCGGCGCGCTCGTGCGGGGCGGCGGTGTGCCGTTCGCACCGGCCGGACCGGCCGTGCTCGGACCCGCCGCCGTGACGATCGCTCTCGGGGTGCTCGGCGCGGGTCTGTCCGTCCGGCGGATCACCGCCGTCGACCCGCTGACCGCGCTGGCGAGCGCCCGATGAGAACTCCGGAGACTGCCCGATGAGCCTGACCCTCGACGACATCACCCTCACCTACCCCGACGGCGACGGCCGTGTGACCGCTCTGGACGGCGTCGGCCTCCTGGTGCCCGCCGGAACGACGACGGCCGTCGTGGGGCCCTCCGGATCCGGCAAGTCCAGCCTCCTCGCGGTCGCCGCGACCCTGGTCGCCCCGGACCGCGGACGTGTCCTCGTCGGCGGTACGGAGACAGGGACGCTGACCTCCGCCGAGCGGGCCGTCCTGCGGCGGCGCGAGATCGGCATCGTGTTCCAGCAGCCGAACCTGCTGCCCTCGCTGACCGCGCTGGAACAGCTCCAGGTGATGGGCCACCTGGACGGGCGCCGCCGAGTGCCGCGGCGCGCGAGGGAGTTGCTCGCCGAGGTCGGGCTCGGCGACCTGGCCCACCGGCGCCCCCACCAGTTGTCAGGCGGTCAGCGGCAGCGGGTGAACATCGCCCGAGCGCTGGTCAACGAGCCGTCGGTGCTCCTGGTCGACGAGCCGACCAGCGCGCTCGACCACGAACGCGGTACGGCGGTGATCGACCTGTTGCTGCGGCTCACGCGTGAGCGCGCCACGGCGACCGTCCTCGTGACACACGACCGCGCCCGCCTCGGCGAGGCGGACGCGGTACGGGAGATGACGGACGGGCGCCTGGAGATGCCCGTCCCGGTGTCCGGGGCGGACTGAGCGGGGCGGGGTGCGGTGCGCGGTGTCGGAGGCGTACACCGCGACGGGCGGGGAGCGGTGCGCGGGGCCGGGGGTGGTCTGAGCCGGGCGGGGAGCGGTGCGCGGGGCCGGGGGTGGACCGAGCCGGGCGGGGAGCGGTGCGTGTTGTCCGGGGTGGACCGAGCCGGGCCTGGAACGGTGTGCGGCCTCCCGCCCCCGTCCTCGCGGACACGGCCGGGGCCCGGTCAGCCCGAGCCCGGGTCAGCCGGCGCCCGGTCCCGAGCTGGCCAGAGCCTCCGACAGTTCGGCCGCGACCTGCTGGAGCACCGGCACGATCTTCTCGGTGGCGGCCTCGGTGACCCGGCCGGCCGGGCCGGAGATCGAGATCGCGGCGGCGGTCGGGGAGTCGGGCACGGAGACGGCCAGGCAGCGGACGCCGATCTCCTGCTCGTTGTCGTCGACCGCGTAGCCGGTCCGGCGCACCTCGTCGAGCGCGGCGAGGAAGCCGTCCGGCGTGATGATCGTCTTCTCCGTCGCGGCGGGCATTCCCGTACGGGCGAGCAGCGCCCGCACCTCGTCGTCCGGAGTGTGGGCCAGCAGCGCCTTGCCGACGCCCGTGGAGTGCGGCAGCACCCGGCGGCCCACCTCGGTGAACATGCGCATCGAGTGCTTGGACGGCACCTGGGCGACGTACACGATCTCGTCCCCGTCGAGCAGCGCCATGTTCGCGGTCTCGCCGGTCTCCTCCACCAGGCGCGCCAGATAGGGGCGGGCCCAGGTGCCGAGCAGCCGGGAGGCGGACTCGCCGAGGCGGATCAGCCGGGGACCGAGCGCGTACCGGCGGTTGGTCTGCTGTCGTACGTATCCGCAGGCCACGAGGGTGCGCATCAGCCGGTGAATGGTGGGCAGCGGCAGCCCGCTGCTCGCGGAGAGCTCGCTCAGGCCGACCTCGCCCCCGGCGTCCGCCATGCGCTCCAGCAGATCGAAGGCGCGCTCGAGGGACTGGACGCCGCCACTGGGAGCGGACGATCTGGCGTCGGTGGTGCTGGCGCTGGACGGCGGCACGGCGGCGGTCCTTTCGGGGCGCGGTATCGAGCGGGGTGACCCGAAGAGTCTCGAAGGGGGCGGCGGCGGGCGGGCAGAGACGCAGCCTACCCGGCAGCGCATCCCCTGCCGGGTAAGGTGAGACTACATTCTGTCTGTCGGAAATATGACTCCGCAATGCGGAAGATTGTGCGGTCGGGTGTATCGGATGCATTGGGTGTATCGGATGTATTGGGGGGGGCGGGTGCGCGGTCGGCTCGGGGGAGGCTGGAGAGGTGGGCCCTTGACGGAGCGGGGGCCGGAGTGAAGACTTCTTCAACAGAAAGTTGAATTCCGTTACGCGGAAGCAACCCGGCGGTAACGGGAGTCAACGGCGGCGGAGAAAGGGGTCCGGGTGTCCGATGCCGAACTGGTGCTGCGCTCGAGGCGCGTCATCACCCCCGAGGGGACGCGCGCCGCTTCGGTCGCGGTCGCCGGGGGAAAGATCACGGCCGTGCTGCCGTACGACGCCGAGGTGCCGCCCGGCGCCCGGTCGGAGGACGTCGGCGACGACGTCGTGATGCCCGGACTCGTCGACACCCACGTCCATGTGAACGACCCCGGCCGCACCGAGTGGGAGGGTTTCTGGACCGCGACGCGCGCCGCGGCCGCCGGCGGCATCACCACCCTGATCGACATGCCGCTCAACTCCCTCCCGCCGACCACCACGGTTGGCCACCTACGCACGAAGCAAGAGGTCGCCCGCTCCAAGGCGCACATCGACGTCGGCTTCTGGGGCGGCGCGCTGCCCGGCAACGTCGAGGACCTGCGGCCGCTGCACGATGCCGGTGTCTTCGGGTTCAAGGCGTTCCTGTCGCCGTCCGGGGTCGAGGAGTTCCCCGAACTGGACCAGGACCAACTCACCCGGTCCCTCGCCGAGATCGCCGGCTTCGGCGGCCTGCTGATCGTGCACGCCGAGGACCCGCTCCACCTGGCCGCCGCCCCGCAGAAGGGCGGCCGCAGCTACGCCGACTTCCTCGCCTCGCGCCCCCGGGACGCCGAGGACAGCGCGGTCAAGAGCCTCATCGCGCAGGCCGCGCGCCTCGACGCGCGGGTGCATGTGCTGCACCTGTCGTCGAGCGACGCGCTCCCGCTGATCGCCGCCGCCAAGGCGGACGGCGTCCGGATCACCGTGGAGACCTGCCCGCACTACCTCACCCTGACCGCAGAGGAAGTCCCGGACGGCGCCAGCGAGTTCAAGTGCTGCCCGCCCATCCGCGAGGCCGCGAACCAGGACCTGCTGTGGCAGGCGCTCGCCGACGGAACCATCGACTGCGTGGTCACCGACCACTCGCCGTCGACCGCCGATCTCAAGACGGACGACTTCGCGACCGCGTGGGGCGGCATCTCCGGCCTCCAGTTGAGCCTGTCCGCCGTGTGGACCGAGGCCCGCAGACGGGGCCACGACCTGGAGGACGTGGTCCGCTGGATGTCCTCCCGCACGGCACGACTGGTCGGCCTGGGCGACCGCAAGGGCGCCATCGCGACCGGTCACGACGCCGACTTCGCGGTGTTCGCCCCCGACGAGACCTTCACCGTCGACCCCGCCGCGCTCCAGCACCGCAACCGGGTGACGGCCTACGCGGGCAGGACCCTCAGCGGTGTCGTGAAGTCGACGTGGCTGCGCGGCGAACGCGTCGTCGTCGAGGGCAGGTTCACCGAGCCCGCCGGACAACTCCTCGTCCGCCACCCGTAATCGCAACGCCCGACCCCCGAAAGGCAGATCGATCATCGTGACGGCGCAGCGCCCGACCGTTCCGGCCATCTTCACCGGAGACGCGAACCCCTACCGAGGCGGCGACCCGTACGCGGACTACCGCACCGCCGACTTCCCCTTCACCCGGTACGCCAACCTGGCGGACCGGCGGCTCGGCGCGGGGGTCGTCGCCGCCAACGACGAGTTCTTCGCCCAGCGCGAGAACCTCCTCGTGGCCGGAGCCGCCGAGTTCGACCCCGAGCACTTCGGTCACAAGGGCAAGATCATGGACGGCTGGGAGACCCGGCGGCGCCGCGGTGTCTCGGCCGAGCATCCGTGGCCGACCTCCGAGGACCACGACTGGGCCCTGGTGCGCCTCGGCGCCCCCGGGGTGATCCGCGGGATCGTCGTCGACACGGCCCACTTCCGCGGCAACTATCCGCAGGCGGTCTCGGTCGAGGGCGCCTCGGTGCCCGGTTCACCCTCGCCCGGGGAACTTCTCGCGGACGAGGTGAAGTGGACGACCCTGGTTCCGCGCACCGCGATCGGCGGTCACGCGGCCAACGGGTTCGCCGTCTCCGTGGAGCAGCGCTTCACGCACCTGCGCGTCAACCAGCACCCCGACGGGGGCATCGCGCGACTGCGGGTGTACGGCGAGGTCGTGCCCGACCCGCGCTGGCTGTCCGCCCTCGGCACGTTCGACGTGGTCGCCCTGGAGAACGGCGGACAGGTCGAGGACGCCTCCGACCTCTTCTACTCACCGGCCACCAACACCATCCAGCCCGGCCGCTCGCGCAAGATGGACGACGGCTGGGAGACCCGCCGGCGACGCGACGACGGCAACGACTGGATCCGCTACCGGCTCGTCGCCCGGTCCGAGATCCGCGCCGTCGAGATCGACACGGCGTACCTGAAGGGCAACAGCGCCGGATGGGCCTCGGTGTCGGTGCGGAACGGCGACGAAGGCGACACGGGGGAGTGGACGGAGATCCTGCCCCGCACCCGTCTCCAGCCCGACACCAACCACCGCTTCACCCTCCCGGCAGCCGCCGTCGCCACGCACGCGCGCGTGGACATCTTCCCGGACGGCGGCATCTCGCGGCTGCGCCTCTTCGGCTCTCTGACGGAGGACGGGGCGTCAGGGCTGACGGCACGGCACCAGGAACTGGGCGGCTGAGCCTCCGGCCGGGCTGTCAGGTTCCGTGCCCGGTCGGAGCCGTCCGGTTCTGTGCCCGGTTCGGCGGGTTCGTTCCTGGTGAAGCCCGCGCAGGGGCCGCCCTGTAGCGGCGGCCCCTGCGGGTTGTCACGCCGCGTGCCCTCCGTCCACCGCGAACTCGGCCCCCGTCACGTATCCCGCCTCGTTCCCCGCCAGATACGCGACGATCGACGCGACCTCGTCGGCGGCGCCGAAGCGGCCCACGGCGGTCATCGCGCTCTGGCCCCCGGCGTAGGGGCCGTCCGCCGGATTCATGTCCGTGTCGATGGGACCGGGATGGACGATGTTGGCGGTGATCCCGCGGGCGCCCAGTTCCCGCGCCAGCGCCTTGGTCAGGCCGATCAGCGCGGACTTGCTCATCGCGTAGAGCGTCCCTCCGGGACCGGGCACGCGCTGTGTCATGCAGCTGCCGATCGTGACGATCCGCCCGCCGGCCCCGAGGTGCGGTGCGGCGGACCGGGAGGCAAGGAAGACCCCCCGGACATTCACGTCGAGCACCCGGTCCACGTCAGCCAGGGACAGGGACTCCAGCGGACCCAGGACCCCGACCCCCGCGTTGTTGACGAGTACGTCGAGCCGTCCGAACTCCGCGACGACCCGGTCCACCACCCCGCCGGCCTCCGCCGCGTCCGAGGAGTCCGCGCACAGGGCGAGTCCCCTGCGTCCGAGCGCCTCGACGCCCCGTACGACGTCCTCCGCGGCTTCCTTGCCCCGCACATAGGTGACGGCCACGTCCGCACCCTCCTGGGCCAGGCGCAGCGCCGTCGCGGCCCCGATGCCCCGGCTGCCACCGGTCACGAGTGCCACCTTGCCGTTCATGGTTCCCTGAGATGTCATGCGCCCATCCCAGCGGTCGAGCCCGCCCGACGCTGGCGGCGGACGGACACCGAACTCGCCGGGCGGGTGAGGGTCCCCTCGTAACGTGGAGTCCGTGATACCAGGGGAAGTTGAGGGTCATGGGGCCCGAGCAACAGAAGTACGACGCTGAGTTCCGTGAGGGTGCTGTACGCATCGTGATCGAGACGGGCAAGCCGATCCCGGAGGTCGCTGAGGACCTCGGTGTGCATCCGGGGACGCTGCACAGCTGGGTCTCACGCTGGAGGAGGAACGGTTCGGCCTCGTCGGACCGGCCCGCGCCCGCTGAATCGGGCGGCCGGCTACGAGAGGGCGAACGTGCTGAGCCGGAGCGGCTGCGCCGGGAGATGAGCGAGAAGAACAAGCGTATCCGCGAGCTGGAGATGGAACGTGATGTCTTCAAACGCTGCATTGCTTTGTGGGTGAAGTAGCTGTGACGGACCCGGCCCAGCTGGCCGGGGTGATCAGCGACTGCAAGGCCGAGCGGAACATTCCGCATACTGTGTCTGCCGCGTGCTGGGCGTGAGCGGGTCGTGGTTCCACAAGTGGAAGGACAAGCCCGTCACCACCCGCGAGGTGCGGCGCGGACAGCTGGCCGAAGCCATCAGGCGGGTCTTCGACGCCTCGGGCGGCACCTACGGCTCCCCGAAGGTGTGGATCACGCTCGCCAGGGAGGATGGCGCGTCTCGGTGAATACCGTCGCCAAGACCATGGCCGAGCTCGGCCTGGCCGGGCGGAAGATCCGGCGACGCCGCGGGCTCACTCGCCCGGGCAGGCGGGCCGCGGCCCCGGACTTCGTGCGCCGAGACTTCAGCGCCGACGCTCCGGACCAGGTATGGGCTGGAGATATGACCGAGATCGTCACGAGCGAGGGCAAGCTGTACCTGGCCACGGTGATTGATCTGTTCTCGCGCCGCCTGCTCGGCTACGCGATGGGCGAGCGCCACGATGCCGAACTCGTCGTGGCCTCGCTGCACATGGCCGCTGCCACCCGCGGCGGCGACGTCAAGAGCGTGATCTTTCACAGCGACAGGGGCAGCGAGTACGTCTCCCGCCGGTTCAAGCGGGCCTGCCGCCGCCTCGGCGTGACCCAGTCCATGGGACGCGTCGGCTCGTCTTTCGACAATGCCGTCAGCGAGGCGTTCAACAGCGTCCTCAAGGTCGAATACGTTCACCGGCACACCTCGCCACCCGCACAGAGGCCCGGCTGAAGATCGCCACGTGGATCACCGGTTTCTACAACACCCGTCGGCTGCACAGCGTGTGCGGGCACCGCAGCCCGATCGACTACGAACACGACCACCGGGCCAGCTCCACCCTGGAGCCGGCCGCTTAGAAGATCTTCACACATGGAGGGGATTGACAACGGCGGCCTCACCGAGACCGGACCGGCCCTCACCTCGGACCACCCGAAGCCAATCCGAAAAGGTCAGTAGGAGGTGAAGACCTTCCCCGGGTTGAAGATCCCGGCCGGGTCGAACACCTTCTTGATCCCGCGGTGCAGGTCGAGCACGGCGGGGCTCAGCTCCTGGGCCAGACCTCGCATCTTGAGTAGCCCCACCCCGTGCTCTCCGGTGACGGTGCCGCCCAGCACGATCGCCTGGTCGACGATCTCCTCGAACACCCCGCGCCCCCGGGCCAAGGCTGCCGCGTCCCCCCGGGAAACGACCATCATCGGGTGCAGGTTGCCATCCCCCGCGTGGGCCAGGCTCGCGATGTGCACGTCGTGCGCCAGGGCGATCCGCTCCAGGTGGGCAAGCATCTCCGGTACGAGCATGCGCGGCACACAGATGTCCTCGCTGAGCACCAGGCCCAGCCGCTCCAGCGCCGGATAGACCAGTCGGCGCGCGGCGAAAAGGGCATCCGCCTCGGCGGCATCGGTCGAGCGGGCGCTCCAGGTCGCGCCCGCGCTCTCGAAGCAGCTCAAGACGGTGTCGGCCTCTTGGTCTCCGGCGGCTCCGGGAGCGTCACAGCGGGCCAGCAGCAACACGTTCCCGACCTCGGTGAGGCCCATGTTCGTCCAGTCGTCCACGGCGCGCAGGCAGTAGCCGTCGACGAGTTCGAGGGCGCTCGGCACCACTCCGGAAGCCACCACGCGGGCGACCGCGCGTCCCGCGCTGGGCAGGTCGTCGAAGTAGCCGACCACGGTCCGCTCCTGCGCCCGGGCGCCCCGCAGCCGCAGGGTGACCTCGGTGACCAGGCCCAGCGTGCCCTCCGAGCCCACCATCAGCCCGGCCAGCTCGTAGCCCGCGGTGCCCTTGGCGGTCTGCCGCCCCAGTCGGACGGTCTCGCCACGCCCGGTGACGGCCTCCAGCCCGAGGACATAGTCCCGGGTCACCCCGTACTTCACGCAGCACAGCCCGCCTGCGTTGGTGGCCACGTTCCCCCCGATCGTGGACCACGGGGCGCTGGCCGGGTCGGGCGGGTACCAGAGGCCCTTCTCGGCGCAGGCCGCGCGCAGATGGTCGTTGACCACCCCGGGCTGCACGACGGCAAGCCGCTCGTCGGGGTCGATGCGCACGATCGCGTCCATCGCGGTGAACGAGACGACCACGCAGCCCTCGATGGCGTTGGCTCCGCCGGACAGCCCGGTGCCCGCGCCGCGCGCGACCAGCGGGACACCCCGCTCGGCGCAGTACGCGACCACTGCGGCGACCTCGGCGGTGTCGTGGGGGCGTACGACGGCGACGGGCATGCCGAAGGGGGCGCCCGCTGCCTCGTCGTGCGCGAAGGAGGCCCGGGTGTCCCGGTCGACGATCACCCGCCCTGCGGGGAGGAGCCGTACCAGCTCGGAAGAAGTCGTGGTGGCCGAAGGAGTCGTGGTGCCCATTTTCGCGACGCTTTCACTGGCCCCGATAAGGGTCAATTGGCCTTTGGTACAGCCAGATCCGTACGTGTACGAAAGGCCAATTGCCGCGCCTCGGAAGATTGCGCGAGGGTAGTTGGACGCCAGGTCAGACAGTGGATGGCGGTCATCAGGGGGGAAATTCACATGGCGGTGGTGCTTTCGGGTATCGGGGGTTTTCTCCCTCCCAGGGTGGTTACGAACGACGACCTTTCCGCCACACTCGACACGAACGACGAGTGGATCAGGACGCGGACCGGAATCAGTGAACGCAGGGTCGTCTCGGACGGCCTGTCGACCGGCACCCTGGCCGTGGAGGCCGGTGCCCGGGCGCTGCGGTCCGCCGGAGTGAGCGGGGTGGACACGGTGGTCGTGGCGACCACCTCCCCCGACCGGCTCTGCCCGGCGGTGGCGCCGGAGGTCGCGTCCCGGCTCGGCATGGGCCCGGTGGCGGCCTTCGACCTCACCTCGGCGTGCAGCGGGTTCCTCTACGGACTCGCCACCTCCGCCGGGCTGATCGCCTCGGGGACCGCCGACAGCGTGCTGTTCATCGGCTCGGAGGCTTTCACCACGCTGGTCAACCAGCGGGACCGCGGGACGGCGCCGATCTTCGGCGACGGAGCGGGCGCGGTGGTACTGCGCCGCGGCGAGGACTACGAGCCCGGCGCGCTGGGCCCCTTCGACCTCGGCAGTGACGGCTCGCTCGCCGATCTGCTGGCCATCCCGGCCGGCGGTTCGCGCCAGCGGTCTGCGGACGCGGGCCTCGGCCACGACTCGGTGCCCACCAAGGACTGGTACCTGCGGATGGAGGGCCGCCCCCTTTACACGCAGGCAGTCGAGCGCATGACGCAGTCGGCGCAGGCGGTGCTCAAACGCACCGCCTGGTCCGTGGCGGACGTCGACTGGTTCGTCGGCCACCAGGCCAACGTCCGGATCGTGCGGGCGGTGGCGGAGGAACTCGAAGTCCCCATGGAACGCGTCGCGGTCAACATCGACCGGGTCGGGAACACTCTGTCGGCCTCGGTCCCCCTGCTGCTGAACGACATCGCCGCCAGTGGCGACCTCAAGCCCGGCGACCGGGTGCTGCTGTCGGCGTTCGGAGCCGGTCTCTCGTGGGGCTCGACGGCCCTGGTCTGGCCCGACATCCGTGCCGAGCACGTGATCTGACACATCATCAACAACTCATTCGAACCAGGAGACACACCATGAGCACCGTTCAGGAATCCGTCGTCGAGGTCTTCGTCTCCCGCTTCGGTCTCGACGCCGAAAGCGTTGTCCCGGAAGCGACCTTCGACGACCTCGGTCTCGACTCACTGTCCCAGATCGAGCTGGCGACCGCGCTGAAGAAGCGCCTCGGCGTCGTCATCACCGACGACGAGCTGACCGAGATCGCCGCCGTCTCGGACATCATCGCCCTCATCGAGCAGAAGGCCGCCGCCGTCTGATGAGCGGCTTCGCGGCTTCCATCACCGGCATCGGACTGATCACCCCCGCGGGCATCGGGGTCAAGGAGAACTGGGAACGCGTGGTCGACGGACGGTCGACCGCCGCCCACCACGACGACCTGGCCGGCCTGCCGGTGACCATGGCCTGCCGGGTGCCCGACTTCTCGCCCCAGCAGCTCGGGCTGCGCGGCGCCTGGCAGTGGGACCGCTACTCCCAGTTCGCCATCGCCGCGACGCGCGAGGCCCTCGCCCAGGCAGGTCTCGTGGCCGGGGAGTGGGCGGACAGCGCACGAGTGGCCGTCATCATCGGTTCGGGTGCCGGTGGCACCGCGACGCTGGAGGAGCAGCACCGGATCCTGATCGAGGAAGGACCCGGTGAGGTCTCCCCGATGACCCTGCCGATGGGGCTGCTGAACATGGCGGCCGGGCAGGTGGCCATCGACATCGGGGCCAACGGCCCCTGCCTGGCGCCGTGCACCGCGTGCGCCGCCGGGGCCAGCGCGATCGGCCTCGGCCGGGAGCTGATCCGGTCCGGACTGGCCGACATCGTGATCGCGGGCGGCGCCGAGGCGCCGATCACCCCGCTGTACGTGTCCTCCTTCGCCCGGATGCGGGCACTCTCCCGGCGTCTGGACGACCCGGCGACGGCCTCCCGCCCCTTCGACGCGACCCGCGACGGGTTCGTACTCGGCGAGGGCGCGGGGATCGTGGTCCTGGAGTCCGATGAGCACGCCCGGGCCCGCGGCGCCCAGACCCTGGCCCGCGTGATCGGGTACGGCGCTTCAGCCGACGCCCACCACGTGACCTCCCCGCATCCGGAGGGCAAGGGCGCAGAGCTGGCGGTCCGGGCGGCGCTCGCCGACGCGGGCCTGACCGGCCGCGACGTGGGCTACGTCAACGCCCACGGCACCTCCACCCCCCTCAACGACGTGATCGAGGCCGGGGTGATCCGCCGGGTGATCGGCTCGGATGCCAAGGTCAGCTCCACCAAGGGGGTCACCGGGCACCCGCTCGGCGCGGCCGGTTCCATCGAAGCGGCGTACGCGGCGCTCGCGGTGCACCACGGCGTGATCCCTCCGACGGCTTCGCTCACCGAGGTCGACCCGCGGGTGGACGTCGACGTCGTGCACGGCGCGCCACGGCTCGGCCCGGTGCACATCGCCCTGAGCAACTCCTTCGGGTTCGGAGGCCAGAACGCCGCCCTGCTGATCTCCTCCTGAACCGCACCACCAGAACCGTGAAAGGACCCCTCAGATGAACCCGGTCGCCACCGCCGACCTGGCCAGGCTGCTCTTCGACGGCAGGTACGAGCAGGCGCACAAGGACATCGGCGAGCTGTTGCTGGACCCGATCTTCGATCCCCGTGAGGGCCTCACGATGAACGAGGCCGGGAAGCTCGCCTACGAACGGTCCCGGGTGGTGCACGCCGGACTGGAGCGCCCCGTGGAGATCCTGCGGGACCCGTGGCGGCTGTTCGCCCTGGCCGAGTGGCCGTCGCTGGTCGACGTGTCCACGTTCTCGCTGCTGATGGTCCACTACAACCTCAGCTTCGGCACGGTCGTCGAGCACGGTGACCGGCCCGAACTCAAGGACCTCGTCGACGAGTTGGACCGGTTGGACTCGTTCAGCCCGTACATGGCCACCGAGCTGGGCTACGGCAACAACGTGGCCGCTATGCGCACCGAGGCCGTCTACGACGCCGCTTCCGAGACCTTCGTCCTGAACACCCCGGACGCACTGGCCCAGAAGCACATGTCCTACAGCGGGTTCCAGGACGTCCCGAAGCTCGCCGTCGTCATGGCGCGGCTGAAGGCGGACGGCAAGGACCACGGTGTCTACCCTTTCCTCGTCCCGATCAGCGACGGCACCCGACTGCATGAGGGAGTCCACGCGGCCCCTTGCCCGGAGAAGCCGGTGCAGGGCCTGGACAACGGCGTCACCTGGTTCGACCACGTCCGCGTCCCGCGCCGCAACCTGCTTCACGGAGACATGGGCGGCTTCGACGAGAACGGCACCTTCCGCCCCTCCTCCGGCAACCAGCGCAAGCGGTTCCTGCGCGCCATGAGCCGGATCCTGCCCGGGCGCCTGTGTGTCTCCAGCTCGGCGGTCGGCGCGGGCCGGGCCAGTGTGTACATCGCGCTGCGCTTCGCGGCGCAGCGGCTCACGAACGCCCCCGGCCGCAACGACCTTCCGGTCATCGAATACCGCAGCCACCAGCTGGCCCTGTTCACCGCACTGTCCAAGGTCTACGCGATGACCCTGCTGCTCAACCACGCCAAGCGGGAGTTCGTGGCGGCCCCGGACGCCGTACCGGCCGAACTGAACCACCTGATCTCGATCACCAAGGCTCTCTCCACCTGGGAGATGACCGAGGTCATCGCGACCTGCCGGGAGCGCTGCGGGGCCCAAGGCATCTTCAGCGTCAACCGGATCGCGGACTACGGCTCGCTGCTCCAGGGCCTGGTGACCGCGGAGGGCGACAACCAGGTGCTGCTCGCCACTACGGCCGGCCAGATCATCGCCCAGGGCCAGGCCGAGGGAGAGGCACCGTCCGAGGCCCCCGACCCCACCGGCCGCGACCTGCGCGACACCGCGTTCCTGCTGGCGGCCCTGCGCCACCGGGAGCAGGAGCTGCTCCGGGCCGCCCGCGCCTCCATGGCGGACGAGACCCGTGAGCGGACCTACCTCGATGCCTGGAACGACACGATGAACACCGGGCTGGCCATGGCCCGGGTGCGGGGCGTGCGTACAGCCCTGGAGTGCTTCACCGAAGCGGCCGAGGAGGCCGAGACCGAGCCGGCGCGGACCGCGCTCGGCCTGCTCGCCTCGCTGTACGCGCTCACCGAGGTGCAGCGGGACGCGGGCTGGTACCTGGCCCGCGGGGTGTTCACGGCCGACCAGGTCGAGGAGCTGCCGCAGGCCCTGGACGCCCTGTGCGTCCTGATCCAGCCGCACGCCGAAATCCTGATCAGCGGTTTCAACCTGTCGCCGGAGCTGCTGCGCGCCCCGATCGCCGCGGACGACTACGTGGCCGCCTTCCAGCGGCGGACCGGAGCGTTCGGTCCCGCAGGTGCCCAGATCACCACCGAAAGCTGACTACCATGCCACGGCACACCTATCCCTGCCCGATCCGCTGGTCGGACATGGACATCTACGGGATCGTCAACAACGTCTCCTTCGTGCGCTACCTGGAGGAGGCCCGGGTCGACTTCATCTTCCGGATGGCCCCGACCGAGGGCGACGCGTTCTTCCGGGACGGCTCGGTGGTCGTCTCCCACCAGATCCGCTACCGGCGCCAGCTCGTCCACCGCCATGAGCCGGTCGACATCGAAATGTGGGTCTCGGACCTCCAGTCGGCGACGGTGACCGTCGACTACGAGGTCCGGGACGGCGACCTCGTCTACGCCACCGCCTCGACCACGATGGCCCCGTTCGACTACCGGGCGGGCCGCCCTCGTCGGCTCACGGACGCGGAGACCGGCTTCTTCGAGAAGTACCTCGACGAGACCGCGTCGGCCCGCTGACATGCGCCTGCTTCGGATCGGCCCGCAGAGCGGGGAACGGCCGTGCGCGGTCGGCCCCGATGGAGTCGTCCGCGACCTGTCGTCCTGGGTCGCGGACTGGACGGGCGAGAGCCTGGACCCGGACGTACTGCGCGAGCTGGCCGCCCGGCTGGCCCGGGAAGCCGGCACGCTGCCGGTGGCCGACCCGACCGCCGAGCGGGTCGGCCCGCCCGTCCGGCCGGGCGGGCACCTGCTGTCGATCGGCCTCAACTACCGTGCGCACGCGGCTGAGGCCGGTCTCACGCTGCCGGACGAGCCGATCGTCTCCAGCAAGGCCCCGATGACACTGGTCGGTCCCCACGACGATCTGCTGCTGCCCCCGGGCGGCGAGAAGACCGACTGGGAGGTCGAACTGGCGGTCGTCATCGGACGGCGTGCCCAGTACCTGCCCGACCGGGCGGCCGCCCCGGCCCATGTCGCGGGCTTCGCCACGGGCAACGACGTTTCCGAGCGGCGCTGGCTGCTGGAGCGCGGCGGCCAGTGGGTCAAGGGCAAGTCCTTCGAGTCCTTCAGCCCGCTGGGCCCCTTCCTGGTCACACCCGACGAGGTGCCCGACCCGCAGGACCTGCGGTTGAGCTGCACGGTCAACGGGCGGGTCATGCAGAAAGCCTCCACCGCCGACATGGTCTTCGACGTGAGCCATCTGGTTTGGTACCTCAGCCAGTTCATGGTGCTGCACCCCGGGGACGTGATCCTCACCGGAACCCCGGGCGGGGTCGCGCTCGGCCGCCCCGACCAGCCCTACCTGCGCCCCGGCGACCTGGTCGAAGCCGAGGTCGCGGGTCTGGGCGCGCACCGCCAGCGCTGTCGCCCGGCTGTGCGACCCGGTGCCTCTGCCGACCGCCCCCGGGAGGGGGTGTGATCCAGGAACTCGTCCCCGGCCGGGTCGCGGGCTGGGACTCCTTCGAGGACCAGCCGCGGTTCACCCCACACCCGGCCGAGGCGGCGTCGCTGCGCAGCACGGCCCCGGCCCGGCGCCAGGAGTTCGCCAACGGCCGGTACTGCGCCCATCGGGCGCTGCGCCGCCTGGGCACCCCCGCCGTCGCGATCCCGGCCGGTGACCGGGGCGCGCCGCAGTGGCCGGACCAGGTGGTCGGCAGCATCACGCACTGCCCCGGCTACACCGCCGCCGTGGTCGCCCGCCGTACGCGGATCAGCGCGCTCGGCATCGACGCCGAACCTCATCTGCCGCTGCCCGAAGACGTGCTGGAGTTCGTGGCCCGCCCCGAGGAGCACGCCCGGGTCCGGCGGCTCCTCGCGGAGCGGCCCGGCATGCGCTGGGACCGGCTGCTCTTCAGCGCGAAGGAGAGCGTCTACAAGACCTGGTTCCCGGTGACCGGCCGCTTCCTGGGCTTCCACGAGGCCGGGATCCGCATCGACCCGGAGGCGGGCACCTTCAGTGCGCGGATCCCGGACCCCGGCGGGACCGGGCCGGGGCTCCCCGAGGAGCTGACCGGCCGCTGGCGGGTCAGTGGCGATCTGGTCGTCACCGCAATTGCCGTACCGGCTCCGGAAGGGGAGCGATAAAAGATGTCCGCCCCAGAGAAGACCGCCCCGCCGAAGGCCCCGACCCTCGACTCCCACGGGCGGGTGGCCGAGCTGTACGCCACCAAGGAGCTGGCCCGCCGCGGGCCCAGCGAGCGGGCCACCGCGGCCCAGCGCGCCAAGGGCAAGCTGACCGCACGGGAACGGATCGATCTGCTCCTGGACCCCGACTCGTTCAACGAGGTCGAGCAGCTGCGCCGGCACCGGTCGGTCGGCTTCGGCATGGAGGACCGCAGGCCGCACACGGACGGGGTGATCACCGGCTGGGGCATGGTCGAGGGCCGCACCGTCTTCGTCTACGCGCACGACTTCCGGATCTTCGGCGGGGCGCTCGGCGAGGCCCACGCCAGCAAGATCCACAAGATAATGGACATGGCCATCGCGGCCGGTGCCCCGCTGGTCTCTCTGAACGACGGCGCGGGCGCCCGTATCCAGGAAGGCGTCTCGGCGCTGGCCGGATACGGCGGGATCTTCCAGCGCAACGTACGGGCCTCAGGCGTCATCCCGCAGATCTCTGTGATGCTCGGCCCGTGCGCGGGCGGCGCCGCCTACTCGCCCGCCCTGACCGACTTCGTGTTCATGGTCCGGGGCACCTCCCAGATGTTCATCACAGGCCCGGACGTGGTCAGGGCGGTCACCGGCGAAGAGGTCAGCCAGGACGGTCTCGGCGGCGCGGACGTCCACGCGGAACTGTCCGGCGTGGCCCACTTCGTCTACGACGACGAGCCGAGCTGCCTGGCCGAGGTCCGCTACCTGATCTCGTTGCTCCCTTCCAACAACAACGAACTGCCGCCCGCCGCCCCGGAGTCCGACCCGACGGACCGGCGCAGCGAAGCCCTGCTGACGCTCGTACCGGCCGAGGGCAAGCTCCCGTACGACATGCGTCACGTGATCGAGGAACTCGTCGACCACGGGGATTTCCTGGAGGTCCACGAGCGCTGGGCGCCCAACATCCAGTGCGGGCTGGCCCGGCTCGGAGGGCAGGTAGTGGGCATCGTCGCCAACCAGCCGATCGCCCTGGCCGGTGTCCTGGACATCCACGCGAGCGAGAAGGCCGCCCGCTTCGTCCGGATGTGCGACGCCTTCAACATCTCGCTGCTGACACTGGTCGACGTACCCGGCTTCCTGCCCGGCGTGGGCCAGGAGCACGGCGGGGTCATCCGGCACGGCGCCAAACTGCTGTACGCCTACTGCGAGGCCACGGTCCCCCGGGTCCAAGTGATCCTGCGCAAGGCCTACGGGGGCGCGTACATCGTCATGGACTCCCGCTCCATCGGCTGCGATCTCTCCTACGCCTGGCCCACCAACGAGATCGCCGTGATGGGCGCCGAAGGCGCCGCCAACGTCATCTTCCGGCGGCAGATCGCCGAGGCCGACGATCCGCAGGCCACGCGCGCCGCGATGGTCAAGGACTACAAGGCCGAGCTGATGCACCCCTACTACGCGGCCGAACGCGGCCTCGTCGACGACGTGATCGACCCCGCCAGAACCCGGGCGACGCTCATCCGCGCCTTCCGGATGCTGCGGACCAAGAATTCCGAGCAGCCGTCCCGCAAGCACGCCAACACACCCCTGTGACCGGCCACTTCCACAGTCCCGGAGCGTTCTGATGCCCATCACCTTCACTACCGAACCGGCCGAGCGGCTCTCTATCGCGGAGCGCGCCCGAGTGCTTGAGGCACCCGCGTTCGGCGACGTGTTCAGCGACCATATGATCAGCGTCGACTGGGACCGGGAGCGCGGCTGGTACGACGCCCGGATCACGCCGTACGGACCGCTCGTCCTCGACCCCTCCACCCAGGTGTTCCACTACGGCCAGGAGGTCTTCGAGGGCCTCAAGGCCTATCGCCGCCCCGACGGATCGGTGGTCACCTTCCGTCCGTACGCCAACGCCGCCCGCCTCAACCGCTCCTGCGAGCGCATGGCCATGCCACCACTGCCCGAGGCGACCTTCGTCGAGGCCCTGGAACTCCTGGTCACCACCGACCGGGACTGGGTGCCGGAGCAGCCGGGCCACAGCCTCTACCTACGCCCCTTCATGATCGCCACGCAGCGCACGATCGGCTTCTACGGCCCGTCCAGCGCCTACCGGTTCATGGTGATCGCCTCCCCGGCCGCTGCGTACTTCAAGGCCGGGGCCAAGCCGTTGACGGTCTGGCTCTCCGAGGACTACACCCGCGCCGCCCCCGGCGGCACCGGCGAGGCCAAGTGCGGCGGCAACTACGCCGGCACCCTGGTGGCCCAGGCGCAGGCCCAGGAGATGGGCTGTGACCAGGTGGTCTGGCTGGACTCCGCCGAGCGTCGCTGGGTCGACGAGATGGGCACCAGCAACATGTTCTTCGTCTACGGCGACCGGCTGGTCACCCCGGAGCTGTCCGGCTCCCTGCTGTCCGGCATCACCCGGGACTCCGTCCTCACCCTGGCCGCCGAACTGGGCTACACGGCCGAGGAGGGGCGGATCGGCGTGGCGGACTGGCGGGCCGACGCCGAGTCGGGCCGCCTCACCGAGGTGTTCTCCTGCGGCACCTCCTCCATGATCACCTCGGTCGGCGAGGTCAAGAGCAAGGACGGCGGCTGGACGATCGGCGGCGGCAAGCCCGGCCCGGTCACCGCCCGGCTGCGTGCGGAACTGTCCGGGATCCAGTCCGGCGAGCGGCCCGACCCGTTCGGCTGGGTCCACAAGATTGCCTGATCCACGGTCCCCCAGACACATCAGAGATGATCCGAGCAAAGGTGCGCTGAACCGATGAGCCGTTCCGTCCTGGTCACCGGAGGAAACCGGGGCATTGGCCTCGCCGTTGCCCTCGCCTTCGCCGAAGCCG
This sequence comes from Streptomyces sp. NBC_00659, assembly GCF_036226925.1. Taxonomy (NCBI): domain Bacteria; kingdom Bacillati; phylum Actinomycetota; class Actinomycetes; order Kitasatosporales; family Streptomycetaceae; genus Streptomyces; species Streptomyces sp. NBC_00659. The sequence goes on from NZ_CP109031.1 coordinate 7,473,185, forward strand.
GCGACAAGGTCGCGCTGACCTACCGCTCCGGCGAGCCGCCGGAGGCCGCGCTCCGGCTCGGCTGCCTCGCCGTGCGGTGCGACGTCACCGACTCCGCGCAGGTCGAGAAGGCCTACCACGAGGTCGAGGAAGCGCACGGCCCGGTCGAGGTGCTCGTGGCCAACGCGGGTATCACGCGGGACCAGCTGGTCCTGCGTATGGCCGAGGAGGACTTCGCCGCGGTCCTGGACACCAACGTGATGGGGGCGTTCCGGATCGTCAAGCACGCCGCCACCGGCATGGTGGAGGCCCGTCGGGGCCGGATCGTCCTGATCTCCTCCGTGGTGGGCCTGCTCGGTGCGGCGGGGCAGGCCAACTACGCGGCCTCCAAGGCCGGTCTGGTCGGCTTCGCCCGCTCGGTCGCCCGCGAACTGGGCTCGCGCGGGATCACCTGCAATCTGGTGGCGCCCGGTTTCGTCGAGACCGACATGACGAGGGCACTGAGCGAAAAGCAGCGCGCCGCGTTCCTGGGCAAAGTGCCGCTGGCGCGCAGCGCGGAGCCGGAGGAGATCGCCGCCGCCGTGCGCTTCCTCGCCTCCGAGGAAGCCGGGTACATCACCGGAGCCGTCATCCCTGTGGACGGCGGCCTCGGCATGGGGCACTGAGCCCGTCGTGTGTCCCCGGCCCGAGGGCCGAAGTCAGAGGTGCTCGGAGACCAGCACCGCAGTGGTGCCGGTCTCCAGCGCCTGGAAGACGTGCGGGACGTCGGCCGGGTAGCCGATGTAGTCGCCCGGCAGAAGTTCCACCGGTTCCTGCGCGGTCCCGACCAGCGCCCGGCCCGTACCGATCACCACGTGTTCCACCACGCCCGGCATGTGCGGGGCGGACGAACGCTGCGGACCGGGTTCGGCGGCGATGCTGTAGACGTCTCGCCGGGCCCCGGGCGGGGACGCGGCCAGCAGGGTGGCCCGGTAGTCGGCCTCGGCCGAGACCACGGCCGGCCCCTGGCCCGCCCGGATCACCTGGACCGCGGGTCGGGAGGCGGCCAGCAGCCGGGAGAACGGGATCTCCAGGACCACGCAGAGCGCCCAGAGGGTCTCCAGGCTGGGGTTCCCGGCACCCGATTCGAGCTGGGAGAGCGTGGACTTGGCCAGTCCGGCGCGGCGGGCCACCTCGGTGAGGGAGAGCCCGGCCCGGACACGCTCCGCGCGCAGGGAGGCGGCGATCGCTTCGAGCGGCGGCTTGAGCGGGAGGTCGGCTTCGGACACGAGATGTTCGCTCCAATGGTCAATCGTTCGCCTTGACGAACACTTCCTTACCGTTCACTATAAACGCCATGCGTTCGTTATGGAAAACTCTCAGTCGTGCCCAATGGCGTGACATCGCGCTCGTCTGCCTCGCGGTGGGCGTCATCGGCCTGTCGTACGGCGCCATCGCGGTCACCTCGGGCTTCGCCTGGTGGTTCCCGGTCCTCATGGGCGCGCTCGTCCTCGCCGCCTCCTCCGAGTTCCTGTTCGTCGGGATCATCGCCGCCGGAGGCAGTCCGATTGCCGCCCTGCTGGCCGGACTCCTGGTCAACGCCCGGCACGTGCCGTTCGGCCTGGCCGTCCCCGACGTCCTCGGCCGCGGCTGGAAGGGCCTGCTCGGCACACACCTGATGAACGACGAGACCGTCGTCTTCGCCATCGCCCAGGACGGACTCCCGCGCAAGCGGGCCGCATACTGGGCCTGCGGGCTCGGCATCCTGATCTGCTGGCCGACCGGGGCCGCGCTGGGCGCCCTGCTGGGCAGCGTCGTCCACGACACCGACGCCCTCGGCCTGGACGCCATGTTCCCCGCAGTGATCCTGGCGCTGATCCTGCCCGCCCTGAAACAGCGCGAGTTGCGGCGGACCTCCCTGGCCGGAGTGGTCCTGGCGCTGGCCTCCACCGCCTTCCTCCCCGCCGGACTCCCGGTGCTGGTCGCCCTGGTCGCCCTGGCCGCCCTGCCGCTCTTCACCGTCGCCGCGGCGACGGGGGAAGCCGACCAAGGAGCCGGCCGATGAAGAACGCCGTCCCGACGCTCATCGCGATGCTGGCCCTCGCGGGGGGCACCTTCCTGCTCCGGCTCGCCGGACCGGCCCTGCGGGCCCGGATCACCTTCCCGGAGCGGGCGGAGGAACTGCTGGAGGCCTCCGCCGTCGTCCTGCTCGCGGCCCTGACGGCCACGGCCGCGCTCGCCGAAGGACACGGGTTCGCGGGCCTGGCCCGCCCGATCGGCGTGGCGGTGGGCGGCGTACTCGCCTGGCGCAAGGCCCCGTTCCTCCTCGTCGTACTCGCCGCCGCCGGTGCGGCCGCCCTGCTCCGGCTCGCCGGAGTGCGCTGACCGGCGGCCGTCCAGGCGGAATATTCCGCACCGAACCCATAACGCGGAAAACGATTTTCCGCAGATCTTTACAGCGAATTCAAGCCACTCTCATCTCACATGGTGGATTACGGGTTGTCCGCCAATATCGGCCGTCAGTACGCTGCGGACGAACCATGATCCAAACCGTGAGCCACGCTCATCACCGCAGGTGAATCGGTTCAGGCGGGCTGCATCGCGGCCATGACCCCTGTCGGGATCACCTCGTGCACGGTTCCGGTAAACATACCCCACGTTTCGCTTTGCCGACGCTTAGGCAGTCGGCTGAATTTCGGCCGTCGGCAGACAAAAGAAGTCCTGCCGGTTTCCATGGGTAACCTGAAATACTTTTCTCCGGATTTCGCCAAGCCTCGACTGGCCGACCGCTGCGGTCTCATTCCACCCCCGTACTTAAAGCAGGAGTACCCGAACACGATGAGCATTACCGACACCCTCGGCTCACCCGTCCGGAAGACCCATGTCCCTCCGGACCGCCCAGTCCTCACCCGCGACCACGCCTGGGACACGGTGATGCGCCGGGTCCCGCTGCTCTCCGAGCGTGAACTGGACGTGTTCCACCTGCTGGCGAAGGGGGCGTCGAACCGGACCATCTCGACACGGCTCGCCATCACCGAACGCACCGCCAAGGCCCATGTTGCGCAGATCCTGGCCAAGCTCGACGTGGAGTCCCGGTTACAGGCGGGGATCGTCGCCTTCGCCTGGGAGACCTTCAGCCGGGGCGGCGGAACCTCGGCCTGCCTCTCCCCGTACCTGCTGCTTCCCGCCTGACCGGCCGCGTGCGGGTCCGGAGGTCCGCACGCGGGGCCGGGGGCCAGCCCTCCTCCCGCTCCACCGGAAGCCACAGCTCGGCGCCGACCTCGCCCTCCGGCCTTGCCCGCCGCCGGACGGACGCTGAGGATCTCGGGCCCTGCCCGGCTGCGGTACGGGTTGGACGGGAACCACTGGGTGAACACGTCCCGCCACAGGTGCTGGATGGTTTCCGGCGCCGGACCGGAGGTGGCGAAGAACGCCCAGGTGTCGGCCGGGACGGGCAAGGTCGTCACAGCGGACGGCTGGTGGGCGAAGTGGCAGGCCGGTGGGCGTGAGGCGCTGACCGCGCGTCCGCGGGGGCGGCGCGTGGGTGAACATCAGGTGCTGCCCGGGGTCGAGCAGACGGCGGTGCGGCAGGCGACCCGGCGGGGGCGGTTTTGGTGTTGGAGGCGCCGCTGCCGGATGGGAACGCTTCCTGGGATCCGACCATGCAGAGGTACAGAACGCCCGCCTATGGATTGCTCATTGACGCCCGGTTCGTGGAGATCTGCCGACTCGGCGATTGGCGGAGGGTTCATCCTCCACACCGAGCGCCCGAAGCCGCAGCCCGCCCGATGTCTCCAGCTCACCCTGGAAGAAGGAGACCGAGCCGGATAGGCTACGAAAACAACGTTTGGCCTGCGAACAGGGCCATAGAGGCTCTGCCCCGACATCCGGGGCGGAGTCTTTGCGCGTTGGAAGGGGAATCCGCTGCGCGCGAGTTCGAGACCCCTTTCTACGCTGGCGAGATCGCCCCCATGTCTTCGATCTGCTGCCTTGTGGCCTTGTTGAGGACGCGTTGGGGACGCAAGGATAGGAACAGGCTGACAAGAGCCGAGAAGCACCAACACAGATGATGGCGTCTGACCTGCTGAAACGTCATGGATGAGCGTTGATCGGCAAGGGTCGCCAAGATCCTCAAAGGACACCGAACTCGCCGGGCGCGGGGTTCGGGACCAGCCCGGCTCACCGTGGTCGTCGATGTCAGCGGAACAGCTTTGGCACCGGGCAGACCTGGAGCGGCTCGTCCGGCCGGCCCCCGGACATGCCGTCCGGCACATTTCCCCAGTGACCGGCAGGTCCGGCGGCTTCGTTCTCCCGCTCGGAGAGGACGAAGCCGCCGGACGTCATGAGCCGGCAATCCTTGCCCGGGGCGGCGTCAGTTCTTGCTGTTGTCCACGATCACCGGAGTGCCGTTCGAGTCCGTGCCACACGGCACCGCGTACACCGGGTTGGCCTTCGCGGCTTCCTTGTATGCCTCGAGGCACTGGTTGTACAGCACCTTGTCGCTCAGCGACCGCTCGATGATCTTGTTGGCACTGGCGATGCCCTCCGCCTCGATCCGCTTGCGCTCCGCCTCCGCTTTGGCCGTACGCGCCGCCTCGGTGGCCCGCTCGGTGGCCTGCTCCTGCTGGATCTTCTTGTCGATCTGGTCCTGCAGCTTCTCCGACGGCCTCACATTGCGCAGGTTGACGGAAGTGACGTCGATGCCGCGCGGTGCCAGTCGCTCGTTGACGAGGTCGGCGATCTCCGTGCTGATCTGCTCGCGGGCGGATGCGTAACCTTCCTCGCTGGTGTGCTTCGCGAAGACGTTGCGGATGATCTCGCGGCTGTCCGGCAGCACCAGCCGCTCCTCGACGGCTTCCTCGCTGCCCGCCAGCTGGTACAGCGCGACCGCCTTGGCCGGCACCACGGCCCACTTGATGGTGACGTCCGCGTAGAGCACGCCGCCCTGCGAGGAGCGGACCTCCACCACGTCCTTGTCCTTGAGGTCGAGGTCCACCGGGCGGGTCGAGAAGGACGTGACGTCGGTGAACGGTGACTTGAAGTGCATGCCCGAGGTCAGCGGTGTGCCGAGCTTGCCGAAGGTGACCGGCACGCCGACCTCGTAGGCACTCACGACATGGATGCAGGCGAAGGCGCCTGCCAGCACACCCGCAAGGGCGCTGAGCGCCGCCCCGAGCTTCCAGTGGCCCGCGGGAGTGCGGCCGCGGCCGACGAGAAGAAGTACTACCGCAACTATGAGCAGCAGGATGGACAGCACGAACACAGGTATCCCCCTCCGGAAACGTGACTGCGCCTCCTGGGGCGCGGCACCGGCGCATCGTAGCGATCTCGGGTGTCGGGCAAGCACAGGGCCCGAGCCAGGCAAGAACCGCCGGCTCCGGTGCCGATCTCCTCTATGGAGTCAGGGGCAACGACAAGCGGTGGCGAGGATCGGAGCAACGAGAAATCAGGACCGGCCGGGGCGGGAGTGAGCGCACACGCCGGCACCTCACCCGGACGACCGGAACTCTTTGCTCCGCTTCCCGCGTTCTCACGGCGTGACTCTTCAGCAAGAAATCGTCGGCAACGCCATGCAGATGGCGGTCGTCAACCTGCGCCTCGGCCAGACCGTGTACTGCGAAGCGGGAAAGTTCCTGTTCAAGACCACCAACGTGACCATGGAGACGCGGCTCTCCGGACCGTCGGGCGGCGGCGGTGGGGGCGGGCAGCAGGGCGGCAGGGGCGGCATGCTGCGCCAGGCCGTGGGCACGGCCATGCAGGCAGGTCAGCGCGCGCTCGCGGGTGAGTCGCTGGCGTTCCAGTACTTCACGTCCACGGGCGGCGAGGGGACCGTCGGTTTCGCGGGCGTGCTGCCCGGCGAGATGCGCGCCCTGGAGCTCGACGGCACGCGCGCGTGGTTCGCCGAGAAGGACGCCTTCGTGGCGGCGGAGTCGACCGTGCAGTTCGGCATCGCCTTCCAGGGCGGGCGGACCGGGCGCAGCGGCGGCGAGGGATTCGTTCTGGAGAAGTTCACCGGCCACGGCACGGTGATCATCGCGGGCGCCGGCAACTTCATCGACCTGAACCCGGCCGACTTCGGCGGCCGCGTCGAGGTCGACACGGGCTGCGTGGTCGCCTTCGAGGAGGGCATCCAGTACGGCGTCCAGCGGATCGGCGGGCTCAACCGACAGGGTCTGATGAACGCGGTCTTCGGAGGCGAGGGCCTGTCGCTGGCCACGCTGGAGGGCAACGGACGGGTGATCCTTCAGTCCCTCACCATCGAGAGCCTCGCCAACGCCCTGAGAAAGGCCCAGGGCGGCGACAAGCAGGGTCCGACGGGCGGACTGTTCTCGACCGGCGCGGGGTGAGCCCCGGCCCGCACGGGGTACGCCGTCGACCGGAACCGGGTGCGAGCCCCGTGCGGGGCACGGGACCGGTGGAAGGACGCGGGGCGTTTTCGTCGCGGACCGATGAGTTGCGGGCGCCGGTGGGGTCTGTCCTGATGGCAGCAGACCCCACCGCAAGGAAGCAGGCACCGTCATGGGCAAGCTCACCCTCACCGCGTTCGTCAGTATCGACGGAGTCCACCAGGCGCCGGGCGGTCCCGAGGAGGACTCCAGCGGCGGCTTCGGCCAGGGCGGCTGGAGCGTTCCCTTCGGCGACGACGACTTCGGGCGCTTCGTCGTCGACAACTTCTCCCACGTCGACGCGTTCCTGCTGGGCAGGCGTACGTACGAGATCTTCGCGGGCTACTGGCCGAAGATGACCGACCCGGCCGACCCGATCGCCTCCAAGCTGAACGCGCTGCCCAAGTACGTCGTCTCCTCGACGATCACCGAGCCCGCCTGGGAGGGCACGACCGTGATCACCGGCGACCTCGGCAAAGAGGTCACCGCCCTCAAGGAGCGCACCGAGGGCGAGCTCCAGATCCACGGCAGCGCGGTCCTCGCCCAGTCCCTCCTCGCGCTCGGTCTGATCGACACCCTGCACCTGATGACCTTCCCCGTGCTGCTCGGCGAGGGCCGCCGCCTCTTCGCCGAGGGTGCCGCCCCCACCGCGTTCCGCCGCACCGGCGGGACGATCACCGGTTCCGGCGTCGCGATCAACACGTACGAGCGCGAAGGCCGGCCGACGTACGGCAGCTACTAGGAGTGCGGGCGGCTCGCTGTCGCCCTTCGTCGGACGGGGGGCGACAGTCGGCCGCCGAGGGCCGGCAGTCGGCTGTCCTCCGACGAAGGTCGACAGTCGACCCCTGTGCGACACATCAACTCCCAGAAAATTCCCCGGAGTTCACCAAAGAAATCAACGCGCTTGACATTGACATGTCATCTACGCGCATCATCCTGGGTTCATGAGATTCCCCCCACGAACCACCCGTATCGGCGCCCTCGTGGCCCTCATGTCCGCTCTGCTCATCGGCGGCACCGCCGTGGCTCCGGCCGACGCGGCGGCGGCCTCCGTCGGCAGTATCTGTTACAGCGCGCTGCCGTCCCAGGCGTACGACACGCTGGACCTGATCGACTCGGGCGGCCCCTTCCCGTACTCGCAGGACGGGGCCGTCTTCCAGAACAGGGAGGGCGTGCTGCCCGCCCAGTCCACCGGCTACTACCACGAGTACACGGTCAAGACGCCCGGCTCCTCGACACGGGGCGCCCGTCGCATCGTGACCGGCAAGAAGACCCTGGAGGACTACTACACCGCGGACCACTACGTCACGTTCAAGCTGATCAACTTCGGTTGCTGATCCAGGCTGCCGGACACCTGATCGCTGTTCACCCGGGCTCGAGTCCCGACCCTGCAGCCGACCGGTGACCTCCTGGACCAGACCGAGGACGCCCTGAACGAGGGCGACGAGACCGCATCTCCAGCACCTGTTTCATGGGACGACCCTCGCCCCGCGGACCCCCCATGCGCATCGGCCGCGGGGCGAGGCATGTCCGGCCGAAGCCGCAGGGCGCCGTTCCCCCGTCGGACGAAGGTCTGAAGCGTGCCGATTCCGGCCGCCGGAGAGGCTCGCGGAGAGGTGGCCGCGAGTTCGGCTGCGTAGATTTGTCGACCGTGAGTGGTGACAGTCCGACACCCGAGCCGCGTGACGTTCCAGCGCCGGTCCTGGCCGCCCGGCGCTGGCTGCTGCCGTCGGCCGTGGCCGCGGACCTCGACCCCGACGCCCGGCACGCCGGACCCTCCGGACGGCCCCGGCGCACCGTGCGCGACTGGGTCGTCGACTTCGGCTGCTTCCTGCTGGCCGTCGCCATCGGCCTCGCGGCCGCGAACACCCTCACCGACGACCCGAACGTCCCGCACGCGCTCGCCGTCGCCGACCAGCTCATCGGCGCGCTCGCCTGCGCGGCGGTCTGGCTGCGCCGGCGCTGGCCGCTGGGCCTGGCCGTCGCCATGATCCCCGTCGGCCTGGTCTCGAACACGGCGGGCGGCGCGGGACTCGTGGCCCTCTTCACCCTCGCCGTGCACCGGCCCTTCCGGTACGTGGCCTGGGTCGCGGGCGTCCAGCTCGTGCTGCTCCCGGCGTTCTTCTGGCTGCGGCCCGACCCCGAGTTGCCGTACCTCGCCGCCCTCGCCGTCACCGCGCTGCTCACCTCCGCCGTGGTCGGCTGGGGCATGGTCGTACGGTCCAAGCGCCAGCTCATGCTGAGTCTGCGGGACCGCGCGCGGCGGGCCGAGACCGAGGCGGCGCTGCGGGCCGAGCAGGCGCAGCGGCTCGCGCGCGAGGCGATCGCGCGCGAGATGCACGACGTGCTCGCGCACCGGCTCACGCTGCTGAGCGTGCACGCGGGAGCACTGGAATTCCGGCCCGACGCGCCGCGGGAGGAGGTCGCCCGGGCCGCGGGGGTGATCCGGGAGAGCGCGCACGAGGCTCTTCAGGACCTGCGCGAGATCATCGGGGTGCTGCGGGCCGGTGACTCCGACGAGGCGGGGCGGCCGCAGCCGACGCTGGCGGCGCTCGACGCGCTGGTCGCCGAGTCGCGCTCCGCCGGCGCGAAGATCGTCCTCGACAACCGGGTCGTCGACCCCGCCGCCGTGCCCGCGTCCGTGGGCCGCACCGCGTACCGCATCGCCCAGGAGGGACTGACGAACGCACGCAAGCACGCGCCGGGTGCGGAGGTCACGGTGACGGTACGGGGGTCCGCCGGTGCCGGGCTGACCGTGACCGTCGCCAACCCCGCGCCGCCGGGTCCGGTACCGAAGGTCCCGGGGTCCGGGCAGGGGCTGATCGGGCTGACGGAGCGGGCGACGCTGGCGGGAGGGCGGCTTGAGCACGGGGTACCGGGGGGTGGGGGGTTCCGGGTTCGGGCGTGGTTGCCGTGGGGGGTGTAGGTGGCTTGGGCCGGCGTTTGCCGTGCGGGTTCGCTGCGCTGGCGTCTGCGGTGTGGGTTGGGTGTGCTGCCCCTTGCGGTGCGGCTCCGGTGGGGGGTCGGGGCCGTGCCGGTACATCCGCCCGTCGCCGTTGGATCAGACGTGAGTTTTCCGGGGAGCCGCTGCTCGATCCGGGCGTAAGCGACGGGCATCCGATGTACCGGCACGGCCCCTCACGCCGGATCCCGGCTGCGGGTGTGCGGTGGCCTGGGCGCAGCCCCTCACGGGCGTGATTTTCAGCCCCTCCGGCGTTTGAGGAGCGGGGTCCGGGGCGGAGCCCCAGGTTTGGGTCGGGTAGGGGCGGAGGGGGCGAAGAGCCGGTTGCAGAGCCCGCTGGACCGGGGGTGGGGCGAGATCCGGCCGATCCGGCGTTCGAGGAGCGGGGGCGGGCACTGGCGAGGGCGCTCGTGCGTTGGGCGGGTCAACGGGAGGGAGAGTCGTGATCGATCTGGGGGAGTACGGAGCGCGGTTCACCGAGGATCCGCATCCGGTCTACGCCGAGTTACGCGCGCTCGGTCCTGTGCACCGGGTGCGGCTGCCGTCGCCGGACGCGACCCATGAGACGTGGCTCGTCGTGGGGTACGAGGAGGCGCGGGCCGCGCTCGCCGACCCGCGACTGGCCAAGAACCCGGACACGACGGGGTTCTTTTTCGCCGGAGAGGAACTGATCGGCCGGCACATGCTGTTCGCCGACCCGCCGCAGCACACCCGGCTCCGGACACTGATCGCGGGCGAGTTCACCGGCCGGCGGGTCGCGGCACTGCGCCCGCGGATCCAGGAGATCACCGACGAGCTGCTCGACGCGATGCTTCCCCGCGGGCGGGCCGACCTCGTCGAGTCCTTCGCCTATCCGCTCCCGCTGACGGTCATCTGCGAGCTGCTCGGGGTGCCGGAGCCGGACCGGGCGGCGTTCCGCGCGCTGTCCACGGAGACGGTGGCTCCCACCAGCGCCGAGAGCGAGCAGAAGGCTTTCGTCCAACTCGCGGACTATCTGGGCGATCTCATCGAGGACAAGCGGCGCGCGGGTCCCACCGACGACCTGCTCAGCGGTCTCATCCGCACCACCGCCGAGGACGGTGACCGGCTCTCCGCGCAGGAGTTGCGCGGTATGGCGTTCCTGCTCCTCGTGGCCGGACACGAGACGACGGTCAACCTGATCTCCGGCACCGTCCGGGCGCTGCTCGGCCATCCCGGTCAACTCGCCGCCCTGCGGGCCGACATGACGCTCCTCGACGGCACCATCGAAGAGACCCTGCGCCACGACGGACCGGTGGAGAACGCGACCTTCCGCTATGCCGCCGAGCCGCTCGACATCGGCGGCACGGCGATCGCGGCAGGGGAAGAGGTGATGATAGGCCTCACCGCGGCCGACCGTGACGCAGCGCGCTATCCGGCGCCCGACCGCTTCGACCTCCGGCGCGAGCCCCGCGGACATCTCGCCTTCGGTCACGGCATCCATTACTGTCTGGGCGCGCCGCTGGCCCGGCTCGAAGCCCATGTGGCTCTTCGCTCGCTGCTGGAGCGGTGCCCGGACCTGGCGCTCGACGGACCGCCGAGCGGCTGGCTGCCCGGCATGCTGATGCGAGGGGTGCGCCGTATGCCGGTGCGCTGGTGAGCGGCCCGGTGCCGTGGGAGGAGCGTTGCCCGTGCTGCGTACGGCGGAGATCACCGCGGAGCTGACCGGCCTTGAGAACACCCGCCATCAGCTCTACTGGCGTTCCCGGCTGGAGTTCACCCTCGACTGCTTCATCTGCGAGCGGACCGGGCGGACGACGGTGTTCGAGCGCGGCGCCGAGCAGGCCCAGTGCTCCGGCAGCCGCAGTGGATTCCAGAGCCACCGCACCGCGGGCAGGATCGCCGGGTTCGACACGACGAGCGGCGGGGACCGGCTCGCGGTCCGTGCCCTGGTCGACTTCTGGTGGGCGCCCTTCACCGACACCCGGGACGACCGGAAGGCCGCCGCGCCCACCAGTCACCCCTGGGTTCGGCTGCACCTCGCCTATCACTGCCCGGAGGCGAACGAGTCGGGGACCGGCAGCATCCAGACCAACCTGGTGCGGCCGTACCACCTGAGGTGCAAGCACTGCGACGGGCTGCTCGCGGTCGACCGCGAGACCCCGGCGGTCCGGCTCCTCGACGGCCAGCGATGACGCACTCACTCCCCGTTCTTGCCCGCCCCTCGCGGCGGAGGGAGAGAGCCGGGGGAAAGGGGTCCAGTGGGGGCGCGGTGTGCGCCCCGGCTCAGAGCCTGCCGCCCGGGATCTCCGCCGGGGAGACCGCGCGTCGCTCGCGCCGCGACAGTTCGCAGGCCTCGGCGATGCGCAGCGCCTCCAGTGCCTCGCGGCCGTCGCAGGGGTTGGCGCGCTCGCCGCGGACCACCTCCACGAACGCGGCGAGCTCCGCCTCGTACGCGGGGCCGAAGCGTTCCAGGAAGCCCGTCCACGGTTTGTCCGCGGGCGGCGGTCCGGCAGGTTCGGTCGAGGCGATCGGCGTACGGTCGTCCAGGCCGACGGCGATCTGGTCCAGCTCGCCGGAGAGCTCCATGCGGACGTCGTAGCCCGCGCCGTTCATGCGGGTGGCCGTCGCCGTCGCGAGCATGCCGTCGTCGAAGGTGAGGACGGCCGCCCCGGTGTCGATGTCGTTCGCCTCGCGGAACATCGAGGGCCCGGCGTCGGAGCCGGTCGCGTACACCTGGACGACCTCACGGCCGCTGACCCAGCGCAGCATGTCGAAGTCGTGGATCAGACAGTCGCGGTAGAGCCCTCCGGAGAGCGGGAGGTAGTCGGCCGGGGGCGGCGACTGGTCCGACGTCATCGCGCGTACGGTGTGTAGCCGGCCGAGCCGGCCCGAGCGCACCGCCTCGCGGGCGGCCGTGTAGCCCACGTCGAAGCGGCGCTGGAATCCCATCTGCAGAACCGTTCCGGCGGCATCCACCTCGGCGAGCGCGGACAGTGTCCCCGCCAGATCGAGGGCTATGGGCTTCTCGCAGAAGACCGGGAGCCCGGAGCGCGCCGCCCGGCCGATCAGTTCGGCGTGGGCCGAGGTGGCGGCCGTGATGACCACCGCGTCCACGCCCCAGGTGAAGATCTCGTTCACGGTGGGCGCCGCCGTCGCGCCCAGCCGGTCCGCCAGCCGCTGAGCCCGTGCGGGATCCGCGTCCGTGACGATGAGAGAGCCGCCGACCTCACGGTGGCGGCTGAGAGTGGCCGCATGAAATGTACCGATACGGCCCGCTCCGATGAGTCCGATGCGCATGGGAACAAACTGAGGGGCGACCCGTCACGCTGTCAATGGTTTGTCCGGACAATCGAACTTCACAACTTCCCGTCAACATCTCCCGGAGCTACGCTCGATCCGTGGCCAAACCAGTTGTGGATCCGACCGTGTCGCTCCAGCTCAGCGTCGACCGCACCAGTCCGGTCCCGCTGTACTTCCAGCTGTCGCAGCAGCTCGAGGCCGCCATCGAACACGGAGTCCTGACCCCGGGAAGCCTGCTCGGCAACGAGATCGAGCTCGCCGCGCGGCTCGGGCTGTCCCGCCCCACGGTCCGCCAGGCCATCCAGTCCCTCGTCGACAAGGGGCTCCTCGTGCGGCGCCGAGGCGTCGGCACCCAGGTCGTGCACAGCCAGGTCAAGCGCCCCCTGGAACTCAGCAGCCTCTACGACGACCTGGAGTCGGCCGGCCAGTGCCCCGCGACCCAGGTGGTCGTCAACACCGTCGAACCGGCGTCCACCGAGGTCGCGGCCGCCCTCGGGGTGACCGAGGGCAGCGAGGTCCACCGTGTCGAACGACTGCGTCTCGCGCACGGTGAGCCGATGGCGTACCTGTGCAACTTCCTGCCCCCCGAGCTGCTGGAACTCGACAACGAGCGCATGGAGGCCACCGGCCTGTACCGGCTGATGCGCGGCGCCGGCATCACCCTCCACAGCGCCCGCCAGTCCGTCGGCGCCCGCGCGGCCAGCGCGGACGAGGGCGAGCGGCTCGGCGAGCCGGCCGGGGCCCCCGTCCTCACCATGCAGCGCACCACCTTCGACGACACCGGCCGCGCCGTCGAGTTCGGCTCCCACATCTACCGCGCCTCGCGCTACTCCTTCGAGTTCCAGCTCCTCGTACGCCCCTGACCCGACGGTCCGTCTTCCGCGCGGCCGTCGAGCGTCGTCGAGGCCTGTCCTGCCGCGCGCGGGAGCCGTGATTTGGGCGGATGATCCCGATGATCGATACTTGGCCGTTTGGGCCGGTACGAAACCGGCCCTCAAGGGCCCGCGGGAGGGCCCCCGGGCCGGTCCTCACGGCCCGGCACACCAAGAGCACGGCAAGAAGGGCACGGCCTCGTGGCACGGACACGGACCTGGGTGGGCATCGCGCTGGCGGGGGCGCTGACAGCGTCCCTCGCGGGGTGCAGCAGCACCGGGGGGAAGCGAGCCGAGGATGCCCGCAAGGCGGCGGCGGCCCAGGGCAGGGCCGCGGTGAACACGCCCCGGTGGACCTTCGCGATGATCACCCACTCGGGAGACGGCGACACCTTCTGGGACATCGTCCAGAACGGCGCCAAGCAGGCCGCCGTCAAGGACAACATCAACTTCCTGTACTCGCACGACGACGAGGCCCAGCAGCAGGCGCAGCTCGTGGACGCCGCCGTCGACAAGAAGGTCGACGGCATCATCGTCACGCTGGCCAAGCCCGACGCCATGAAGGCCGCCGTCGCGCGCGCCCGCAAGGCCGGCATCCCGGTGATCACGGTGAACTCCGGCTCCGCGGAGTCCAAGGCCTTCGGCGCGCTCACCCACATCGGCCAGGACGAGACGATCGCCGGTGAGGCCGTCGGTGACGAGCTGAACAAGCGGGGCCGCAAGAAGGCCCTGTGCGTCCTGCACGAGCAGGGCAACGTCGGGCACGAGCAGCGCTGCGCGGGCATGAAGAAGACGTTCGACGGGACCGTGGAGAACCTCTACGTCACCGGCACCAACATGCCCGACGTCCAGTCCTCCATCGGCGCCAAGCTCCAGGCCGACACGTCGATCGACGCGGTCGTCACGCTCGGCGCGCCCTTCGCGGACACCGCGGTCAAGGCCAGGCAGGACGCGGGCAGCAAGGCCGAGGTCGACACCTTCGACCTGAACGCCAAGGTCGCCGCCGAGCTCAAGGACGGCACCCTCGGTTTCGCCGTCGACCAGCAGCCCTGGCTCCAGGGCTACGAGGCCGTGGACCTGCTCTGGCTCCACAGGTACAACGCCGACGTCCTCGGAGGCGGCAAGCCCGTCCTGACCGGACCGCAGATCATCACCAAGGACCAGGCCGCCGAGCTGCAGCGGTACGCGGACCGGGGGACCCGATGACCGCCACGGCACCCGCGCCGGCGCCCGGCCCCGAGACCGACGAGCGCCTCCTGAAGACCTCGCCGCTGCGCAAGCTGCTGAGCCGCCCCGAGCTGGGCTCCGTGGTCGGCGCCGTCGCGGTCTTCCTCTTCTTCGCGGTCTTCGCGGACAGCTTCGTACGGGCCGCGAGCCTCAGCACCGTCCTGTACTCGGCCTCGACCATCGGCATCATGGCCGTCCCGGTCGCGCTGCTGATGATCGGCGGCGAGTTCGACCTCTCCGCGGGCGTCATGGTGACCAGCTCCGCGCTGATCTCGTCGATGTTCAGCTACCAGATGACGGCGAACGTCTGGGTCGGTGTGGTCGTCTCGCTGTTCGCCACCCTCGCGATCGGCGTCTTCAACGGCGTCATGCTGACCCGTACCGACCCGCCGAGCTTCATCATCACGCTCGGCACCTTCCTGATGCTGACCGGCATGAACCTCGGCTTCACCAAGCTGATCAGCGGCACGGTCTCCACCAAGTCGATCTCCGACATGGAGGGCTTCTCCTCCGCCAAGGACGTCTTCGCCTCGACGATCACCATCGGCGGTGTCGACTTCAAGATCACCATCCTGTGGTGGCTGGTCCTGGTCGCCGTGGCCACCTGGATCCTGCTGCGCACCCGCGTCGGCAACTGGATCTACGCCGTCGGCGGCGGCGAGGAGGCGGCCCGCGCGGTCGGCGTCCCGGTAGGCAAGACCAAGATCGGCCTCTACATGGGCGTCGCCTTCGGCGCCTGGATCTCCGGCCAGCATCTGCTGTTCTCGTTCGACGTCGTGCAGTCCGGCGAGGGCGTCGGCAACGAACTGATCTACATCATCGCGGCCGTCATCGGCGGCTGTCTGATCACCGGCGGCTACGGCTCCGCGATCGGCGCCGCCGTGGGCGCGCTGATCTTCGGAATGGTCAGCAAGGGCATCGTCTTCGCCGAATGGAACCCGGACTGGTTCACGTTCTTCCTGGGCGTGATGCTGCTCCTCGCGACCCTGCTCAACCACTGGGTCCGCAAGCGCGCGGAGGCGACGAAGTGACGACGGAGAGCGACATGACCGGGGAACTCGCCGCCGTGGAGCGTCCGGCGCTCGTCGAGCTCGATGACGTCAGCAAGTACTACGGCAACATCCGCGCCCTCGAAGGTGTCTCGCTGGAGGTCCACGCGGGCGACATCACCTGTGTGCTCGGCGACAACGGCGCGGGCAAGTCCACCCTCATCAAGATCATCGCGGGTCGTCATCAGCACGACGGGGGCATCCTGCGCGTCGAGGGCGAGGAGACCCGGCTGTCGTCCCCGCGTCAGGCCCTGGACCGCGGTATCGCCACCGTCTACCAGGACCTCGCCGTCGTCCCGTTGATGCCGGTCTGGCGGAACTTCTTCCTCGGCTCCGAGCCCCGGAAGGGCTTCGGCCCGTTCAAGCACCTCGACGTCGACCACATGCGGCGCACGACCCACGCGGAACTCCTGCGGATGGGCATCGACCTGCGCGACGTCGACCAGCCGATCGGCACCCTCTCCGGAGGTGAGCGCCAGTGTGTGGCCATCGCCCGCGCCGTCCATTTCGGCGCCAAGGTCCTCGTGCTCGACGAGCCCACCGCCGCCCTTGGTGTGAAGCAGTCCGGTGTGGTCCTCAAATATGTGGCCGCCGCACGAGACGCCGGACTGGGTGTTGTGTTCATCACCCACAATCCGCATCACGCTTATCTCGTGGGTGATCGTTTCGTCCTGCTGAAGCGCGGCACCATGTCGGGCAGCTACGCCCGGGACGGGATCACGCTGGACGAGCTGACGCGCCAGATGGCGGGCGGAAGCGAGCTGGACGACCTGCGGCACGAGCTGGAGAACCGGGCCCTGTGACGGGCGCGGGACCGTGACCCGGCCGGCCGCGCGGGTCGGCCGGGACACGTCACAGACGACCCACACGTCACATGTGTCACCGCGCTTCCACGGTGCGGCCCCGGTGCGGCGTAAGGCAGAATCGGCGCGATGAGCACCTACCGCGACCTCGCGCTGCCCCGAGCTCTCGGCTCCGCTCGCGCGGGGGGCACCCCCATCGGCTCCGCGCGGGCCACCGTCCTGCGGACCGTGGGCACACGCGAGCGCCGTTCCCATCTGACGGCACCCCGCGTCCCCACCGTCGGCATCGACATCGGTGGCACGAAGGTGATGGCGGGTGTGGTGGACGCCGACGGCAACATCCTGGAGAAGGTCCGCGCCGAGACGCCGGACAAGTCCAAGAGCCCCAAGGTCGTCGAGGACACCATCGTCGAGCTGGTGCTGGACCTCTCCGACCGGCACGACGTGCACGCCGTCGGCATCGGCGCGGCCGGCTGGGTCGACGCCGAGCGCAGCCGCATCCTGTTCGCCCCCCACCTGTCCTGGCGCAACGAACCGCTGCGCGATCGCCTCGCCGGGCGGCTCGCGGTGCCGGTCCTGGTCGACAACGACGCCAACGCCGCCGCCTGGGCCGAGTGGCGCTTCGGCGCCGGACGCGGCGAGGACCACCTCGTGATGATCACGCTCGGCACCGGCATCGGGGGCGCGATCCTGGAGGACGGCCAGGTCAAGCGTGGCAAGTTCGGGGTCGCCGGAGAGTTCGGCCACATGCAGGTCGTGCCTGGCGGCCACCGCTGCCCGTGCGGCAACCGCGGCTGCTGGGAGCAGTACAGCTCCGGCAACGCACTCGTCCGCGAGGCCCGTGAACTCGCCGCGGCCGACTCCCCGGTGGCCTTCGGGATCATCGAGCACGTCAAGGGCAACATCGGGGACATCACCGGCCCGATGATCACCGAGCTGGCACGCGAGGGCGACGCCATGTGCGTCGAACTCCTCCAGGACATCGGTCAGTGGCTCGGCGTCGGCATCGCCAACCTGGCCGCCGCCCTGGACCCCTCCTGCTTCGTCATCGGCGGCGGCGTGAGCGCGGCCGACGACCTGCTGATCGGCCCCGCCCGCGACGCCTTCCGCAGGCACCTCACGGGCCGCGGCTACCGCCCCGAGGCACGGATCGCGCGCGCCCAGCTCGGCCCCGAGGCCGGCATGGTCGGGGCCGCCGACCTCGCGCGGCTCGTCGCCCGCCGGTTCCGGCGCGCCAAGCGGCGCCGAGTGGAGCGCTACGAACGGTACGAGCGCTACGCCGAGACCCGCCGCACGACGCAGCAGGAGTCCCGGTGACCGCCTCGCTCCCTCGTCAGGCGACATCCCCGGACGAGCCCCGGCGGCCGCCCGAGGACCCGCGCCACAAGTTCCGCCGCCGCGCGCTGACCCTGCTGATCATCGTGCTGCTCATCGGCGTCCCGGCCGGCTACCTGGTGATCTCCGCCGACCAGAGCCGCAACAGCGGCAAGGACAAGGAGGAGAAGTACTCGGCGACCGGCCTCACCTCGGGCTGGCCCTCGCGCGTCCAGCGCCGTCTCTACCAGGTGCCCATCCCCGGCAAATCGACCGACGTCGCGTACTACGAGACGAACAACTGGAAGACCAGCCGGCTGTACGTCCAGTTCGGCACCACCCAGGCGGGTCTCGACGCCTTCCTCAAGGGCGTCGGCACGAGCCGTTCCGCCCTGAAGAAGGACCACATCACCATCAGCGACCGCAATCAGAAGGTCGTCGGGTGGGACTTCACGGGCCCCGGCCCCTGGTGGGGACTCGTGCACAAGCAGAAGGACCCCGCACCCACCCAGGACATCGTCGTGAACGGTTCCCGGACGGACCATCCCATGGTGTACATCGTCTCGCGCACGATTCCGTAGCCCGTCCCGCTCACGATCCCGTACTTCGGTTCTGGCGCGGCCCGGTCCGGCCTGCCCGGACGGGTCCGACGCCGCCCGCCGCGGTCGTGGGAGCCGGTTGTCAGACCCCGCCCGTAGAGTCGAAGACAACTGATTCGACCGACGGGCGGGAGGTGACCGGGCGTATGCGGGACAGGGCGGAAGTGGTGACCGCGCGGGTGCCTTCCGCGGGCGCGCCTTCGGCATGGGCATCCTCCGTGTCCACGGCGGATCCCGGGCCGCGGGACCTCACGCGGCCGCCCGCCGACCAGCCGCCCCCCGCGCGGCTCGCCGCCGTCTTCCTGCCCGCGCCGCTGCCCCGCGAAGGACGCGTCGCGTTCTGGGACCCGCGGGGCGAACCCCTGCCCGCCGAGGACGACGGGGACGGCCCGCGGCCGGGGGAACACCCCGACGGAGCGACGTCGCCCGGCACGCGAACGTCCGCGCGCGAGCACACCGAACTGCGCGAGCACACCGAACTGACGGTCGTACGGCCGCACGGCACAGGCATCCGCAGGAGCACCGTCCCCGCCCTGATCCTCTCCCTCGGCGAAGCCCTGCCCGTGCTCGCGGGGGCGCGGCACGACCCCGGAGCCCATCCCGCCACCGTGTGCTGGGGCGCCGCCGCGCTGCACGCGCTGCGCCTCGTCGCCCGCGGCCGCCTGCTGCCCGGGCTCACCCCCGACGGCTTCGACGCCTGGCGCGCGGGTCCCCTGAACCCGGACGACATCGCCCACCTGCGGTCCGTCGCCGCGGCCCTCCCGTACGAGGGACACGCCGTCCCCCTGCCCGGCAGGGGACCGGTCCGGCTGCCCGAACCGGAAGCCCTGGTGCGGTCCTTCCTGGACGCGGTCGCCGACACCCTGCCCCGCACCCCCGCCGCGCCCTACACCTGCGGCAAACCCTTCGCGGCCCGCGAGCCGCAGCGGCTCACCGGCGCCCACGACTGGGCCGCCGAGGTCGCCGCCGGCATGGACGCGGGCGTACGGATCTCGCTGCGCCTGGACCTCTCCGCCCACCAGCTCTTCGACGACGGCGAGGGAGCGCGGCGCGCGGGCGCCGCCGTCGTCCAGGTGCACAGCCTCGCCGACCCCACCCTCGTCGTCGACGCGGCCGCCCTGTGGGCCGGGGACGCGGACACGGTGTTCGGACCCCGCGCCCGCGTCGACGCCGCCCTCGCCGTCCGTCGCGCCGCCCGGGTCTGGCCACCCCTCGACCGACTGTCCGAACAGGACGTGCCCGATGTGCTCGCCCTCTCCGAGGACGAGCTGTCGGACCTGCTCGGGGTCGTGGCGACCCGGCTCGGCGCCGCCGGTGTCGCCGTGCACTGGCCCCGGGACCTGGCGTACGACCTGAGCGCCGCCGCGGTGGTGCGTCCCGCGCCCGGTTCGGCGACCGACGGGACCGGATTCTTCGAGAGCGAGGAACTCCTCGAGTTCCGCTGGCAGTTGGCCCTCGGCGGAGATCCGCTCAGCGAGGCGGAGATGGACGCGCTGGCCGAGGCCCACCGGCCGGTCGTGCGACTGCGTGACCAGTGGGTCCTGGTCGACCCCGCCCTCGTCCGCAAGGCCCGCAAGCGTGAACTGGGCCTGCTCGACCCGGTGGACGCCCTGTCCGTCGCGCTCACCGGAACCGCGGAGGTCGACGGGGAGACCGTCGAGGCGGTCCCGGTCGGGGCCCTCGCCACCCTGCGCGACCGCCTCACGGCGGGCGTGACCCCCGTCGAGCCCCCGCCCGGCCTGGACGCCCGCCTGCGGGACTACCAACTCCGCGGGCTCGCCTGGCTGGACCTCATGACCTCCCTCGGCCTCGGCGGCTGCCTCGCCGACGACATGGGCCTCGGCAAGACCGTCACACTTATCGCGCTCCACCTGAAGCGGGCCCGCAGCGAACCGACGCTGGTGGTCTGCCCCGCGTCGCTCCTCGGCAACTGGCAGCGGGAGATCACCCGTTTCGCGCCCGGCGTCCCCGTGCGCCGGTTCCACGGCCCCGACCGCACCCTCGACGGTCTCGACGGCGGCTTCGTCCTCACCACGTACGGCACGATGCGTTCGGCCGCCACCCACCTCGCCGAACAGCGCTGGGGCATGGTCGTCGCGGACGAGGCGCAGCACGTCAAGAACCCGTACTCGGCGACGGCGAAGGCCCTGCGCACGATCCCGTCCCCCGCGCGCGTCGCGCTCACCGGCACACCCGTGGAGAACAACCTCTCCGAACTGTGGGCTCTGCTGGACTGGACGACCCCGGGTCTGCTCGGCCCCCTCAAGTCCTTCCGCGCCCGGCACGCGCGCGCCGTGGAGAACGGCGAGGACGAGGAGGCCGTGGCCCGGCTCGCCCGGCTGATCCGCCCGTTCCTGCTCCGCCGCAAGAAGTCCGACCCCGGCATCGTCCCCGAACTCCCGCCGAAGACGGAGACGGACCACCCCGTCCCGCTCACCCGCGAACAGGCCTCCCTGTACGAGGCGGTGGTCCGCGAGTCCCTGCTGGCGATCGAGACCACCGACGGCATCGCCCGCCGGGGACTGGTCCTCAAGCTGCTGACCTCCCTCAAACAGATCTGCGACCACCCGGCCCTGTTCCTGAAGGAGGACGCGCGGGCGGCCGCACAGGGGACCCCCTCCCGTTCGGGCAAACTGGCCCTGCTCGACGAGCTGTTGGACACCCTGCTCGCCGAGGACGGCTCGGCGATCGTCTTCACCCAGTACGTCGGCATGGCCCGCCTCATCACGGCCCATCTGACCGCCCGCGCCGTCCCGGTCGAACTCCTGCACGGCGGTACGCCGGTCGCCGACCGCGAACACATGGTGGACCGCTTCCAGAGCGGGGAGACCCCCGTCCTGGTGCTGTCGCTCAAGGCCGCCGGCACCGGTCTGAACCTCACCCGCGCCGGTCATGTCGTCCACTTCGACCGCTGGTGGAACCCCGCCGTCGAGGAGCAGGCCACCGACCGCGCCTACCGCATCGGCCAGACCCAGCCCGTCCAGGTGCACCGGCTCATCACCGAGGGCACGGTCGAGGACCGGATCGCCGAGATGCTCGAAGCGAAGCGGGCCCTCGCCGAAGCGATCCTCGGCTCCGGCGAGGCGTCCCTGACGGAGCTCACCGACCGCGAACTGTCGGACCTCGTCTCGCTCCGGAGGCCGTCATGAGCGGGACCGAGGCGGAGGAGCCCGGCGTGCCCGGGACCGAGGCCGGCGAACAGGCCGAGGGCGCCGGACCGGGACTGCCCCGTCCCGTCACCGGAGACCGCCCCGCCGACGAGGCCCGTCGGGCATTGCGCGCCGCACGGCTGGCCGCGGCGGCCGACGATCATGCGGGTGCGGGTGCGGGTGCGGGTGCGGGTGCGGGTGCGGGTGCGGGTGCGGGTGCGGGTGCGGGCCTGGGCACGGGTGCTGGTGCCGGTGCCGGTGCCGGTGTTGATCGTGAGGCAGCGGCTGGCACGGGGTCCGTGTCGTCCACGCCCTCCGATCTGCCGATGCCGTCTGCGCCATCTGTGCCGTCTGGGCCACCCGTGACGTCCACGGTGGTCCCTGCGGCCCAGGCGTCCGGGGTGCTCCCGAGGGCGTCCGCTCCGGGGGCGAGGCCGGGCGACGTGGCGCGCGAGGCTCTGCGAAGGGCGGCGGCCAACGACGCGGCGCTTCCGGCGTACGAGGATGCCGCCGAGGCCGGCCCGGGGAAGAGCTCCGACGGGACGCCGACAGGGCATCCGGCGTCCGGGGAGCCCGCCACGACCGGTCGTTCCGGTGCGCGGCCCCAGGGAGGCGCCCGCCCCGGCGACATCGCGCGTGAGGCGCTGCGTGCCGCACGGGACGAGGCGAGGCGGCTTCGGTCCGAGGGGACGGACGGCAGCGGGGAGGGAACCACCGACGGCAAGGGAGCCGGCCCGAGGCGTCGGCCGGACAGGACATCCGGCGCCGGTGCACGGGGGCGACACGATCCCGTGCGCTCCGTCTCCAGGGAACGGGCGTCCCAGGAGCGTGACCTTCGCGATCTGCTCGCGAACGCCTTCCGGCTGCCCCCGGACGTCACCGCCGACACCGGCGAGCAGCCGTCGGACCCCGCCCGGCCCGGACAGCCGTCCCACCCCGCCGACGGCACCGGCGAGGCGACGCGCGACCGGAACCCCGGCCGGTTCGCGCACCCCGTACACCCGGGCGACGCCGTGCGTCCCGAGCACCTCGCGGACGCCGTGCACGCCGCGAACCCCGCGCCCGAGAACGAGGCGCGGGCGGCCACCGAGCCCGTCACCGCAGGGTCTCCCGGCCGTGAGCCCTTCACCTCCGAGGTCCCCACCCCCGAGCTCTTCCCCGAGTCCTTCACCGAGCCCTTCGCGTCGTCGAACACCGGGGCGCGAGACCCGGAGCCGGCCGTCCCCGCCGAGCGGCGTCCTCGTTCCATGGCATCCCCGGGCCGTGACGGTGACATGCGCCGGACCTTCCCCGCCTTCGCCGCGCGGGCCCGGGAGGAGGGCGGCCGGTTCGCGGAGACATGGTGGGGCAACGAGTGGGTCACGGCGTTGGAGGAAGGGGCGCTCGACGCGGCACGGCTGGCGCGCGGGCGGACGTACGCCGGGCACGGCCACGTCGACGCCGTCACCGTCACACCGGGTCTGGTGCTCGCCTATGTGCACGGGAGCCGGCCGCGGCCGTACCGCGTCCAGGTCAGGGTGCGGACACTGACCGACGGCGACTGGGACCGTTTCCTCGACGCCGCCGCCGAGAGGCCCGGACACATCGCGGCGCTGCTCGACAAGGAGATGCCCAAGTCGCTCGCGGACTGCGGTGTCGAACTGCTTCCCGGCCCCGGCGAGCTCGAACCGCACTGCAGCTGCCCGGACTTCGGCCACCCCTGCAAGCACGCGGCCGCACTCTGCTACCAGACGGCGCGGCTGCTGGACCAGGACCCGTTCGTCCTGTTCCTGTTGCGCGGCCGCGGCGAGCGCGAGCTGCTCGACGCGCTGTCCCGGCGCAACGCCACCCGTGCGGCCCGCGCGGCCCAGGACCGGGAACCGGCACAGCCGGCCGGCGTACGCGCCCGTGACGCCCTCGCACGACGCGTGCTGCCGCCCCTGCCCGCTCCGCTGCCGCCGCCCGCGCATCCCGAGCAGCCGCCGGCCTACCCGGGCGTGCCGGGCGGCCCGGACGCCTTCGCGCTGGACCAGTTGGCCACGGACGCCGCCGCTCGCGCGTACGCGCTGCTGACCTCGGGCCGCGATCCGGTCGCGGAACTGACGCTCTGGCAGGACGCGGTGCGCATCGCGGCGGCCCGCCCCGGCTCGGGGCTCACGGCCGCCACCCGCGCCCTCTACTCATCACTAGCCTCCGCGACCGGCCGTACTTCGGTCGATCTGGCACGGGCGGTCGCCGCCTGGCGCCAGGGCGGATTCGAGGCGCTCGCCGTGCTCGAGGACCCCTGGGACCCCCCGGCGGGCCGGTTCGACCGGGCCCGGCCGCTGCTGATGGCCGCCGACTTCCCGGCCTTCCGCCCCTGGCGCAACCACCTCACCCACCCGCGCGGCCACGCCCAGCTCCGCCTCGGCCGCAACGGGCTGTGGTACGCCTACGAGTCCGAGCCGGGCCATGACGACTGGTGGCCCCGCGGCACCCCGGACCTCGACCCGGTCGGCGCCCTGACGGGCCTCGGCGCACCGGACGAGCTCTGACCCACACGAGACACCCCGGACCGGCGCGTCGGCCCCGACACCGGCCCGCACCGGCACTGGCATGGCCACCGGTCCCGGCACGACCACCGGACACCGGCCCCGGACACCGGCACCGGTCCCGTCCACCTGGACGGGCACCGGCCGCTCCGAGTCGTTCCTGTGCGTGCCGAGCGGTTTCTGGACGGTCCGTTCCCAGTCGTTGTCAGCCGTTTGCCAGCAGTCCCTGGCTGTTCCTTTCCGAAGTCGATTCGTTCATTCATGATCCGGTTCGGTCGGGTCCAGCCCCTTTCCGGCTTCTTTCCGGTCCAGTGGGCCCATCGACGGAGGTCCTGCCATGGTGTGTACACATGTGGCGGCCTGGTGGGGGCACCGTGGACGAACGGCCCCCATTTCCGTCCGAACGGGCCCGGAAGCTAGCGTGGGGCGGTGAGTGAGACGAAGACCCCTGCCCTCCAGTACCGCCTCGACGGCCCGGAAGATGCTCCGGTCCTCATACTCGGACCCTCGCTCGGCACCACCTGGCACATGTGGGACAGGCAGGTCCCGGAGCTCGCGAAGAGTTGGCGGATCTTCCGGTTCGATCTGCCGGGACACGGCGGAGCGCCCGCGTATCCGGCCGGATCGGTGGCCGAGCTCGCCGGGCGGCTGCTGGCCACCCTCGACCGGCTCGGCATCCAGCATTTCGGGTACGCGGGCTGCGCGTTCGGCGGGGCCATCGGGCTCGAACTGGCGCTGCGCCGCCCCGAGCGCGTGGCCTCCCTCGCGCTGATCGCGGCCTCGCCCCGTTTCGGTACGGCCGACGAGTTCCGTCAGCGTGGGGTGGTCGTGAGGTCGAACGGCCTGGACCCGATCGCCCGCACCGCGCCCGAACGCTGGTTCACGAGCGGTTTCGCGGCGGCCCAGCCCGCGATCACCGAGTGGGCCGTGCAGATGGTGCGCACCACCGACCCCGGCTGCTACATCGCGGCCTGTGAGGCGCTCGCCGCCTTCGACGTGCGGGGCGAACTGGGCATGGTGGGTGTTCCCACCCTCGTCCTGGCCGGCTCCGACGACCAGGTCACCGGGCCGGCGGAGGCGCGCACGCTGGTCGCCGGAATACCGGATGCCCGCCTCGCGGTCGTCCCCGGTGCCTCGCACCTGGTTCCCGTGGAGCAGCCCGCCGCCGTCACGGATCTGCTCGTACGGCACTTCTCCAGCGCCTGGCTGCCCGCCTTCGACTCGTCCACCGGACAGATGGCGGTCCCGGCCGCGCCGGCATACCCCGTGCAGGCGGCCCCGCCACCCGTCGGGCCCTTCGCCGAGATCGCCCCGGCCCCCGTCGAGCCCGAGCCCATGGGGTGGCAGGATCCCTACGACGTCGGGATCAAGGTGCGCCGCGAGGTGCTGGGGGACGCGCACGTGGACGGGGCGCTGGCCTCGGCGGACGAGTTCTCCGGGGACTTCCAGGAGTTCGTCACCCGGTACGCGTGGGGCGAGATCTGGGACCGGCCCGGACTCGACCGGCGTTCGCGCAGCTGTGTGACGCTGACCGCCCTGGTCGCGGGCGGCCATCTCGACGAGCTGGCCGTCCATACCCGCGCCGCCCTGCGCAACGGTCTCACCCCGGTGGAGATCAAGGAGGTGCTGCTCCAGACGGCTGTCTACTGCGGTGTGCCGGCGGCGAACAGCGCCTTCAAGGTGGCGCAGCAGGTCATCCGGGAGGAGACCACACCTCAGGAGTGATCTTGAGCCTGGTAGTGGGAGCACCCTTCTCGGCAGCCCTCCCCGGTGCCGAGAAGGGGGAGGATGGACCCATGAAGCTCACGAAGAAGTCGCATGCCTGCATTCGACTCGAGAAGGACGGGCGTGTGCTCGTCATCGACCCGGGGACCTTCACGGAGGAGGACGCGGCCGTCGGAGCGGACGCGATCCTGGTCACGCACGAGCACCTCGACCACTTCAACGAGGACCGCCTCCGGGCCGGCATGGAGGCCAACCCGGCGGCGGAGATCTGGACGCTCCGGTCGGTGGCGGAGCAGGTCTCCGCCGCCTTCCCCGGCCGGGTGCACACCGTCGGCCACGGCGACACGTTCACCGCCGCCGGGTTCGACGTCCAGGTGCACGGCGAACTGCACGCCGTGATCCACCCGGACATCCCGCGCATCACCAACGTCGGCTATCTCGTCGACGGCGGCCGCGTCTTCCACCCCGGGGACGCCCTGACCGTCCCCGACCAGCCGGTCGAGACGCTGATGCTCCCCGTGATGGCTCCATGGAACAAGATCTCCGAGGTCATCGAGTACGTCCGCGAGGTCAAGCCGCAACGCGCGTACGACATCCACGACGCCCTGCTCACGGACCTCGCCCGGCCGATCTACGACCACCAGATCGGCGCTCTCGGCGGCTCCGAGCATCTGCGGCTCACGCCGGGAGCGTCGGCGGAGATCTGAGCCGGCCGTGCGTGAACCCGTGCTGCTCCCGCCCCGCCCCGGCTGCGAAGGGGCGGGCGGAGTGTCGCGGAGTGTCTTCGGCGGACCCGTTGTCGTACCCGCCCGGTAGGTTGTGAGGCATGCGCATCGCCACCTGGAACGTGAACTCGATCACCGCCCGTCTCCCGAGGCTGCTGGCCTGGCTGGAGAGCAGCGGCACGGACGTGCTGTGCCTCCAGGAGGCCAAGGTCGCCGCCGAGCAGTTCCCGGTCGAACAACTGCGTGAGCTGGGATACGAGGCGGCCGTGCACGCCACGGGACGGTGGAACGGCGTGGCGGTGATCTCCCGAGTCGGCCTGGAGGACGTGGTCAGGGGCCTGCCCGGCGGTCCCGTGTACGAGGGCGTGGAGGAACCCCGGGCCGTCTCCGCGACCTGCGGCCCGGTCCGCGTCTGGTCGGTGTACGTGCCGAACGGCCGCGAGGTGGACCACGCTCACTACGCGTACAAACTCCAGTGGTTCGAGGCCCTGGGAGCGGCGGTGGCGGGCGACGCGGCGGGCGGCCGCCCCTTCGCGGTGCTGGGCGACTACAACGTGGCGCCCACGGACGACGACGTCTACGACGTGGCCGCGTTCGAGGGCCTGACCCATGTCACCCCGGCCGAGCGTGCCGCACTGGCCGCCCTGCGCGAGGAGGGCCTGACGGACGTGGTCCCGCGCCCGCTCAAGTACGAGCACCCGTACACGTACTGGGACTACCGCCAGCTCTGCTTCCCGAAGAACCGCGGCATGCGCATCGACCTCGTCTACGGCAACGAGGCGTTCTCGACGGCGGTCAAGGACGCCTACGTCGACCGCGAGGAGCGCAAGGGCAAGGGCGCCTCGGACCACGCGCCGGTCGTGGTGGACCTGGACGTCTAGGGCCTGTCGTTTGGATCATGCGGCGGGACGCGGGGCAGGGCACGCACTCCCCCAAGCTCTGCGAGCAGGGGGGACCCCCAGCGGCGTTGTCGTCGGTTGCCGACGCTCCGCGTCGTCGCCCTCCTCCGCCTTGCAGCTGCACGCACCCTGCCCCGCTCGGCCCAGCCGACAAGGCACCGCTCCTCGACGCCACCTGATCCAAACGACAGACCCTAGGCGGGCGCGTCCCGGCGGGTGACGGCCGAGCGGCCGGCACAGGCATTCGGCCTTGCGATTGCGGGCATCCTTCTCCATGGACGACTCGGGAAACCGGTGGAGACCCGAGGCGTGTTCCTCAGGGCGTCATGATTTGCCTGATTCCGTGATGAAATGCCGCGAGCTACATTTTGTTCACATACCGGGAACACGGAGCTTCGACGATCGCACCCCACGGAGAGGCCGGTCATGAACATCCCCTTCTTGGACAAGCTGCTCAAACGGCAGCCGGTGCGGCGGGACCGTCCCCTCGCCAGGGCTTTCGAGGACGACCCGGTGGGTGTGGCCGAGCTGTTCTCGGAGTGCGAACTGCTCCGCTCCCAGGCCGCGGCCGTCGGTCTCGAACTGGACGACACGCCGGACTCGTTGGTGGCCCTGGACCAGCTTCTGCCGCTGTGGCGCGACGACCCCGAGTCGCTGCCCTGGCTCGGGAACGACGCCGGTCTCTATCTCGGCACCGTCGTGGTGCGCACGGTGCCGGGCGCCTCCTGGCACGTCTGGCCCGGCGGCAGTCCGGCCGTCCGGCTCCCCTCGGGCCGTGAGATCCCGGTCGTCGAGGCCGGCCTCGACTGGGCCGTACAGGGCGTTCCCGAGCTGTCCCAGATGTACGCCGAGGCCACGGAAGCCTGACCCGAGGGCCCGGCGGAGCGTTCCGGTGGCAGCCCGCGGTGTCGTGATCCGTTCAGCGTCCGGCCTCGCATTGCCCGTCGGACGGATCCTCAACTGCCGCGTGACACGAAGGAATCCGTACCCGTACCCGTACCCGAACCCGCCAGCCTGTCGGTGGGTGCGCGAGCCCGTGCGCCTCGCCGCCGGAGGCAAGGCGGCCCGGCCGTACGGCGATCACGTGCAGTCCGGGGGAGACGCGCCGGGCGCCACCGTGCGCGAGTTGCCGCCGATGCCCGCACCGGCGGCGATCCCGCCGGCGACGGGCACGCGGCAGAGGACCGCGCTCCGCGCCCGCGAGGACTTCCTCGGGCCCGGGAGGCTGATCGCGGCGATCCTCGACTACGATTTGCCGTTCATCCCCGTGGTGACGGCGAGCCCGCCGATCCGCATCGGGATGTGTGCGCCGCTCTCCTGGTCCGCCCCACGGGCGTACGGGCGGGAGTGGCGCAGTCCCGAGACCGAGGCCGTGGACGTGGCTCCGGCCGAACCAGGGACGCTGCTGCCGGGTGGGGTACCCCCCCACAGCCCCGACATGGTAGGGGGAGCAGCAGCTCACAGGGCCAGGCCCGGCCGGCGCCAGCCGGAGATCACTGCTCGCGCAGGGGTACCGACACGAAGGACGGGTCGTGCTCCGGCGAGGAGAAGGTCAGCTGCGCGCCGGACGGGTTGTGCTCGATGTACAGCGGGTCGACCGTGTCGACGACCACGGCGAGACGATGTCCGGCCGGGACGTCGTAGGCCGTGGAGAACAGGTCCAGGTCCACGCCGAACGGCTCGCCGGGCGTCCGCCCGTGGAAGGTGTACGGCGCGTTGCTGACCAGCTTGCCGATGCCGAGCGGGCCCACGTCGTAGAGATAGGCGATGAACGTGCCGCTCTCCTTGGTGCCGGTGACCGTGGTGTGGAGTTTGACGGTGCCTCGTACGCGCTGGACGCCCGTGGACTTCTCCGACTGCCACACCGCGGTCCAGTAACGGGGCAGCAGCGGGATCGAGGCCATCGGCGGGATCCGGGTGAGCTGGTCGAGGATGCTGGACAGGAAGATGACCCCGCCGTCCGCGCCCGAGTCGACGTTCGCGCGGATCCTGGTGGAGCCCTCCAGGGCGATCTTCCGCGAGGCCGCGCCGACCGACTTCCAGTCCGGGTAGCCCTCGTAGCCGCCCGTGGAACGGGACTTGAGCTGCACCGGCTGTTCGCCGTCGATGCCGTTGTCCTTGCCCGCCAGATAGTGGTCGAACCAGCGGCCGGTGTCGGTCCACACGTCGTTGGGGAGCCCGAACAGGCCGGTGATCTCGGCGGTGGCGTGGTCGCCGGGGCGGAACTCCAGCCGCTTGGGCCCGGTCAGTTTCTCGTAGAACTTGGCGTACTGGTTCGCCGAGAAGATCGTGTCGCCCCAGGTGTTGGCCATGAAGACGGCGGGGCCGTTCTTGTCGAGCTGGTCGACGTATGTCTCGGGGGAACGTTTCTTCCCCCAGTCGATCAGGTCCTGCTCCTTCGACAGATTCGAGCCGAAGAAGTCCTTGAACACCTGCTGGGTCTCGGCGCTGGGGTGGCCCGTGATGTGCCCGACGCCGTCCAGCAGCGCGGCCGCCTGGACGTGTTCGGTGCGGCCGGAGTAGATCGACGTGGTCAGATCGGCCCAGCCGCTCAGGGCGGCGACCGCCTTGATGCGCTTGTCGTGCGCGGCGGCCAGCAGACTGATCCCGGCGCCGTACGAGACGCCCGCCACGCCCACCTTCCTCGCGTCGGCCGGAGTGTTGGCGAGAGCCCAGTCGATCACCTTGGACACGTCGGCGGTGTCACGGGGACCGGCGACGTCGATCTCGCCGCCCGACTGCCAGAAGCCGCGGACGTTGTAACTGACGACCACATAGCCGGAGTTCGCCAGCTTCTGGGCCTGTGCGAGGTACTCGACCTGGGGCAGGCCCCAGCTCGTGGGCAGCACGATGAGCGGATAGGCGCGGGTGCCGTCCGCTCCCGCGGGGGTGACGACGTTGGCCTTGAGGGTGGTGCCGCCGTCGCCGGAGATGTCGACGAAGCGGACACCGCCCGAGCTGTCGGCGGCCTGGGCGGCGGGTGCCAGGCCCAGGCCCGCGGCGGCGATCAGCGTCGCCGAGACGGCGCCGACGGCGGAAGTGCGCAGGGGGTTGCGACCGTTTCCCAACGGGTCACTCCTCACTTGGTCAGTGCAAGGTGACCCGACGGTAACCGCGGCTGCTTACTCGAAGTAACCCGTCGGTAAGTTACGTGCGAGTAACGATTGTTGAAGTGTTCATTTCCATCCGTTCAAACCTCGCCGGAGTGGGTCGCAGGGAACGGCCGGAAAGCGCCCACGTCTCGGTCGTGGCGGCGAACCGGGCGTCACGTGCGCCGGCGTGCCCGAGGCGTGGTCGGCTTCGGCGAGGCCTCCCCGTCCTGGCCGGAGTCGGACGCCGGGTCCGGCGCCGGGTCCAGGGCCGGCGGCGTCGGCAGCGGGGCCTGGGCGGCACGGGTGACGTCGGCGACGACCTCGACGACATCGGGGCCGTACGCCTGGGAGTTCACGACCTTCAGGAGCAGGACGAAGCTGTTGCCGCCGTGCTTGCGGGCGAGGCGTGCGTGGTTGCGGGCGAGATAGCGGCTCGCGGCCTGGTTGGTGATCGCGCGCTGGCCGCAGAAGAGGAAGACCGGTCTCGCGTCCCGGCTCTGGCCCGCGGTGAGCCGGGCGAGGATCACGTACTCGGCCTGGCCCGACTCCAGGCGGTAGCGCTCGCTGCCGATCTGGAAGGCGCCCCGGTCGGGTCCCCGTCCGGAGTCCACGTTGACCTGTACGCCGGGCAGCAGGGACTGCAGATGCGCGGCCATGCGCCGGTTCGACGCCGGTCCGCCCACGCAGAACTCCGTGCGTTCGCCGAAGCCCTGCTGGGTCGCGTCGTGCGCGATCACCTGGGCGTGCGCGCCGCAGTCCTTGATCAGGGCGGACAGTTCGAGAAGCGCGAACACGTCGTGACGCATCACCGTGAGCTCGGTACCGCCCGCCTCACGGTTCACCACGAGCAGCGACTCGGAGTTGTCGGGCAGCCCGAAGAACGCCTGCTTGCGACGGAGCTTGCGCTTCCACAGGTAGGTGCGGGCGAGCCAGCCGAGCGAGGCACTGATGCCTGCGGCCAGGAGGCCGAGGACGATGTTGCGCACGTCGTCATTCATGTGCGCGCATGCTAGCGGGCCCACGGAATCGTGTTCGAGGGGGCCTGACGTGGTCACCGTGGTGAAGTTACGCTGCGCAGACGGCTGTTGACTGGAGGTATTGATGCGACGCCCTCTTGCACGGAATCTGACGGTCCTGGCTGTTTCGGCCGCGACGGCATTGGTGGGTGCGGCGGCTCCGCCCGGGGCTCCGGCGGCGGGCACGGCCGCGCCCGCCGCGAAGGTGCCCGTCGCGGTCGGGTACGGAGGTGCCGTGGCGAGTGTGGACGCCGACGCCTCCGCCGCGGGCATCGAGGTGCTGAAGAAGGGCGGCAACGCCGTCGACGCGGCCGTCGCCACGGCGGCGGCCCTCGGCGTCACCGAGCCCTACTCGTCCGGCATCGGCGGGGGCGGCTACTTCGTCTACTACGACGCCAAGTCCCGTACGGTGCATACGATCGACGGGCGCGAGACGGCACCCCTGACCGCCGACTCCGGGCTGTTCCTGGAGAACGGCAAGCCGCTCGCCTTCGCGGACGCCGTCACCAGCGGGCTGAGCGTGGGCACACCGGGCACGCCCGCCACCTGGCAGACGGCTCTGGACTCATGGGGCAGCAGACGTCTGGGCAGCGTCCTGGAGCCGGCCGAGCGCATCGCCCGCTCCGGGTTCACGGTCGATTCGACCTTCCGCGCACAGACGGAGTCGAACCAGGCCCGCTTCGCGAACTTCCCCGACACGGCGAAGCTCTTCCTGCCCGGCGGCTCGCTGCCGGTCGTCGGATCGACCTTCAAGAACCCCGATCTGGCCCGCACGTACGAGGAGTTGGGCAGGAAGGGCACACGTGAGCTCTACACCGGCGATCTCGGCCGGGAGATCGTCGGCACCGTGAACAAGCCGCCCGTGGACCCGGCGTCCGGCTACGACGCCCGGCCCGGCAAGCTGTCCCTGAGGGACCTCGCGGCCTACGGGGCGAAGCGCCAGGCGCCCACCAGGACTTCGTACCGCGGTCTGGACGTCTACTCGATCGCTCCCTCCTCCTCCGGCGGCACCACCGTCGGCGAGGCGCTCAACATCCTGGAGGGGACGGACCTTTCGAAGGCGAGCGAGACGCAGTACCTGCACCACTACATCGAGGCGAGCAGGATCGCCTTCGCCGACCGGGGCCGCTGGGTGGGCGACCCGGCGTTCGAGGACGTACCGGCAAAGGGGCTTCTCTCGCAGAAGTACGCGGACGGCCGGGCCTGCCTCATCAAGGACGACGCGGTGCTGTCGAGCCCGCTCGCGCCGGGCGACCCGAGCAGTCCCGCCGCCTGCGGCAGTGCCGGCACGGCCGCCCCGACGACGTACGAGGGCGAGAACACGACCCATCTGACGGTGGCCGACAAGTGGGGCAACGTCGTCGCCTACACCCTGACCATCGAACAGACCGGCGGCAGCGGGATCACCGTCCCGGGACGCGGCTTCCTCCTCAACAACGAGCTGACGGACTTCTCCTTCGCGCCGGCCAACCCGGCCGTGCACGACCCCAATCTGCCCGGTCCCGGCAAGCGGCCGCGCTCGTCGATCTCGCCGACCATCGTCCTCGACCGGCACAACAGGCCTGTTGTGGCGCTCGGTTCACCCGGGGGCGCGAGCATCATCACGACCGTGCTCCAGACACTGACCGAGTTCGTCGACCGCGGACTCCCGCTGGCCGACGCGATCGCCGCGCCGCGCGCCAGCCAGCGCAACGCCGCCCAGACCGAGCTCGAACCGGGCCTGTACGACAGTCCGTCGAGGGCCGGGCTCGAAGCCATCGGCCACTCCTTCAAGGTCAACCCGGAGATCGGCGCGGCCACGGGCGTCCAGCGACTCGCGAACGGCACGTGGCTGGCCGCGGCGGAGAAGGTCCGGCGGGGCGGAGGCTCGGCCATGGTCGTGCGGCCCGCGTCCTAGGGGCCGTGTGGCCAGGGTCCGCGTGGCCCGCGTGGCCCGCGCGGCCCGCGTGGCGCGCGTCCCGGAGTCCGATGGCCAGGCCTCGGCGGTCCTGAACCTGGGACCGGCGTCGGTACGCGGCACTCGTGCCGCGGGGCAGGAATCGTCTCCTGCCCCGCGGCCGACGGGGACCCGAGCGGTCAGCGCGCCGTCAGGATGCGCGGACCCGAGTCCGTGATGGCCACCGTGTGCTCCGCGTGCGCCGCACGGGAGCCGTCGTTCGTGCGCAGCGTCCAGCCGTCGGGGGCCGCGTGGTAACCGTCCGTGCCGCCGCCGATGAGCATCGGCTCGATGGCGAGGACCATGCCGCGCCGCAGCGGCAGCCCGCGTCCCGGGCGGCCCTCGTTCGGGACGCCCGGGTCCTCGTGCATCCGGCGCCCGATGCCGTGGCCGCCGAACCCGTCCGGGATCCCGTACCCGGCCGTCCGGCACACCGTGCCGATGGCGTGCGCGATGTCCCCGATGCGGTTGCCCACGACGGCAGCCTCGATCCCCGCGGCCAGGGCACGCTCCGCGGTCTCCACGAGCCGCGCGTCGGCGGCGCGCGGCTTGCCCACGATGAAGCTGATCGCCGAGTCGCCCACCCAGCCGCCCAGTTCGGCGCCGAAGTCGATGGAGACCAGGTCTCCGTCGCGCAGCCGGTAGCCCGTCGGGATGCCGTGCACGATCGCCTCGTTCACGGAGGCGCAGACGACCGCGGGGAAGGGCGTGGGCGCGAAGGAGGGGTGATAGCCGAGGAAGGGCGACGTCGCGCCCGCGTCGCGCAGGACCTGATGCGCCACCTCGTCCAGCTCCAGCAGGGAGACGCCCACGTCGGCGGCCTCGCGCACCGCGGTGAGTGCCCTGCCCACGACCTGGCCGGCCGCGTACATCTCGTCGATCGATGTGTCGGTCTTCAGTTCCACCATGCCAATTACTATACCGGTATTAGAATGGTGTCATGGTGCGAACCCCACTGACCCCCGAAGAGCACGAACGCGGCGAGCGGCTCGGGCGGCTGCTGCGCGAAGCCCGCGCCGGCCGCAGCATGGCGGACATCGCGGGGGTGGCGGGAATCTCCGCGGAGACCCTGCGAAAGATCGAGACCGGACGCGCGCCCACCCCGGCCTTCTTCACGGTCGCCGCCCTGGCGCGGGCCCTCGGGCTCTCGATGGACGAGATCGTCGTGCGGTGCGCGCTGGTGCCGGCGGCCTGAGAAGCCCGCGGGACCGGTTCTCCCGCAATGTGCTTCACGGCATCCCCGAAGAGTTTCCCCACTGCACTCCGTCTGTTGGCCGTGGCTGGCTATCTTCGCCTCGCCTGGTTCCGGCAGCAGGAGAGGTAGTGTCCATGAGCACCCCGGTCCACCGCACCCCGACACGGCAGTCCGCAGCCGTCCCGACGTCGGCCCGGCAGCGTCGGGGAGGGAGTCCGTCCGGAAACTCGGGGGAGCACGCCTTCCTCCAGATGCAGTCCAGCGCCGGCAACCGGGCCACGACCGCGGCGGTGCAGCGTGCCAGGGGCGCGGACAAGGGGAAGGGGAAGGCGCCGGAGTCCGGCGGCGCGTCCGCCGGAGCGAAGAAGAACTATCGTGACCAGATCGCCGGGCTCCTGGACAGGTTCAAGAAGAACCTCGAGCCCATCGACACCTTCATCAAGGGTGTCCAGACCCCCACCAACGCGGGCTTCACCCAGCAGGCCGCCGCCACGGCCAACGAGGGTCTCAAGCACTCCGCCGCCGCCTCGGGGACCTCCGCCGCGTCGGGGAATCTCCTCACGGAGGTCGCCGGCACCGTGGTCAATGGCATGGACGCGTACAAGAACATGCAGGACGCCAAGAAGCACGAGACCGGGGCCGGCCACCACACGGCGAAGAAGAAGGCCAAGACCAAGGGGACCGACGCGGTCATCGGAGCCGCCGGTTCGGCAAGCTACAGCGCCGGAATCGCCAAGGAGGTGACCAAGCTCCAGAAGGCGGCGGACGCCGCGGTGGCGTCCGAGGCGAGCGGTATCGCCAGCGCCTCCGTCGGCGCGATCAAGGGAATACGGGCAGCCTTCCGCGTCGGGGGAGCGGCCCGCAAGTACCAGAAGGTGAAGGCGCTCGGAGATCCCCGTCTCGTCCAAGCGGGGTCACTGGCCCGGCTGAACGAGTCACGGGAGCAGGCCGACTGGGCCGCGGCGGAGGCGTACGTCGCGCTGGATGCCTACTGGGACCACGAGGGTGAGGGACGGCTGGAGCTCGTTTCCGAGGCCATCGACGCCGCCTGGGAGGCGATGGGTGAAGCCCGTGACGCCGCCGAGAGCCTCCAGCGCGCAGAGAGAGACGTGGAAAAGCTGAGCGCGGTGCAGGAATACGCGAAGAAGAAGCAACTCACCAAGATCGGCAAGGAGACGGTCGGCGGCGCGCTGGGCGAATCCACCAAGGCCGCGGCCGGCGTCGTGACGGCGGTCGCGGCGGGAACAGCCGGGCTGGCGAGCAACCCGGTCGGATGGGGCCTCGCCGGAGCCGGGGCCGGCCTCGTCCTCGGCGTCACCCTGTACAAGGCGCTCCGCGCCGCCACGAAGCGCTACGAAGAGGTCCGCCACCCTGAGCACTGGGCGCCGGAGGGCGAGACCCCGGCGGAGGCCGCATCCCGCAATGATTCGCTGAAGCATGCCCTGAAGTTCTGGCAGAAGGTGTCGAAGGGCGAACGCCAGGCCATGGCGCGCGAGATCTACGCCTTGGCGGCGGGTCCCGACATCCGAGGCAGCGGCAGCACGACGGCCGAGATGAGGGAATCCGCAAGGGCCCTCCTCATCGCCCTCAAATCAGGCCCCACCAACCACAAGCTGGAACCGGACGCGTGGGCGGACACCCTCAATGACCCGGCGAAGACCGCCGGTTGGATCAAGGAGATAGCGGAACAGCTGGCGTCGGGCTGACCGTAGTCGTGGGTGCGGCGCTCGGGCATGCCCGGCATCTTCGGCAGCACGGGTGCCGCCCGAGAGCCGGTCGCACCAGCCTTTTGCCTGAGCTGTACTGAGGTCTGAGGTCTGAGCCTGAAGTCCGAGCCTTCTGTGCGCGGCCGGGCTTGCCGCCGCTGTCGAGAACGCCCACGAGGACATCCTGCGCGCCGCCGACATCGTGCTGCCCAGCAACGACGACGAAGGCGTCGCCGCCCTCGTCCGGCTCGTGCTGCCCCGTGCGGCGGCGGTGGAGGCGTGTCGCATCTGAGAGCGGGCCGGGGTCCGCTGTTTCGGCCTGGGGCCGGGCGGGCGGTCGGGGGGCGGGCCCGGTAGGCCGTGCGGGGACCGTCGTCCGGAGTGTTCCGGAGTGTTCCGGAGCGCCGGTGGCGGTCCTCGGGCGCGTTCCGGAGTGCGGGTGGACGGTTTTTGGGCGTGCTCCGGGGCGCGGATGGATCGTCCTCGGGCGTGCTTCGGAACGCGTGGCGCATCCTCCTCCGGCGCGTACCGGGCCGCTCTGTGCGTACGAGCCCGGGCGGGACGGGGGAGAGGCGCGGGCGGTCTCGGTCTTCGGTTCGCGCGGATGCTCGTCCGGTTGCCCGTTGATCTGCTCCTCGATCTGCCCGTCCATCTGCCCGTCCGGGGCGCGCCCGTGCGCACGTCGGGCGCGCCCGTGCGCCCCTCGCGGAAGGCTCTGCGTTCCCGCCGAAAACTCCCCGTAGTCGATCCGTAACACGACTGGTGTTCGCTGTCGGGTCGAAGTGCTCACGTCGGGCGGGGAGTTGAGTGATGACTGTAGGACAACTCCCGGAACAGGTACTGGAGTTCGCGCGGTATCTCAACGGGCTTGTGGAGCGGCTCGACCGGAGCGGCGGCTGGTGCGGAGTCTTCTGGCAACGCGACCCCGAGGGCATGCGAGCGTGCCTCGAAGGCCAGGAGGTGCCGCCCTGGGATGTCGTCGCGGCACTGCTCCAGGACGTCCTCGCACAGTACGGCGAGCGTGCCGCCGCCCAGGAGACGGCGCGGGCTCACCCGCTGTACGAGGCCTCGCTGGCCGCGTACGACGTCCGTCCGGGCGCCCGGGAGGCTCTCGGCGACCGCCTGGACGTCATGCTCCGCGAACAGCGCTACGCCGCCGAACGCCAGGCCGAACTGAGCGGACGGCTCCCCTCGGTCGTTTCCCGGGGGGAGGCCGAGGCGATCCGCCTGGACCTCGCCTGGGCTCAGGACGATCATGAACGGGCCACCGCCCGCTGCGCCGAACTGCGCCACCGCATGGACAACGTCGACCGCCACGCCCTGCGGGCCCGTGCGCGGAGCGCGCCGGGTTTCCCGGCTCCGGCCGCCGGGGGCGGCGTGTGGACGCCGCAGCCGGAGAACCGGGCGGACCCGTCGGAGGGGCACCTGCCCGAACGGCATCCGTCGGGAGGCAACCGGTTCGACGGGGACCTGCCCGCGGGGGATCCGTACGGAGCGGGAGGTGTCCGGCCCGGCCGGGAGACGGGCGCGCCGGGCGGCGAGGCGGAACCCAGGTCCCCGCTGACGAACCGCGTGTCGAACCACGCACCGGGCCACGACGCACAGCCCCGGTTCCGGCCCGCGGCGCACATGCCGGGCCACGACGCGCGGCCCCTGTCCCCGCCGACGGACTACTCGCCGGGCCGCGACGCCCAGCCTCGGCCCCCGGCTGCGGACCACTCGCCGGGCTACGACGCCGAGCCCGAGCCCCGGCCCACCGGCCACGTGCCGGGTCACCACGCGCAGCCCCTGTCCCCGGCTGCGGACCACTCGCCCGGATATGACGCGCAGCCCGGGTCCCCAGCGGCAGAGCCCCCCTCGAGCGGTCAGCGGGCCCACGACCGGGGGGCCGTGTCCGCTCCGACGCATGACAGGACCCCGCCCGGCGCCGACGAGTATCCGGTGAAGCGCTCCAAGCGCCGCCGCAGAGGGGGCGCGCGCTTCGCCGGGATGGCGGAGCCGGACGTGCAGGCGGTGGTGCCGGAGTCGGGTCCCGTGCTGCCCGCCCCGCCCGCGCAGAGCCGGCGTACGCCCCGCGGCGCGCGTTTCGCGGGAGCCGCCGAGGAGTCCGCGCCCCCGCGCGCGGGGGCGGGCACCGAGACGGTGGCCGGGGCGGAGCCGCGGGACGAGGACGCGCGGCGGCTCACCGCCGAGGCCGTCGCGACGCTCACGCGGCTGCGGAGCGAAGGCCGCAGCGGCGAGGCGCACGCCGTGCTCGTCGAAGCCGCGTACTGGCCTCCCGCACGCTTCCCCCTGCTCGCCGCCGAACTGCACCGCGCCGGCCTCGACGCGGACTGGGCCACCCTGCTCTGGGAGGCGGCCTCGCTGCCCGCCGACCGGCTGGTCGCCGCCGCCGACGCGCTCGCCGCCGCCGACCGCACCGCCGACGGCAGGCAGATGCTGCGCCAGGGCGTCACCCGGCCCGCGCCGGAGATCGGGGCCGCCGTCCTCGGCCTCGCCGACGAGGGCCGCGGCCGCGAGATCAGTGCTCTCCTCGACGCGTACGTCCGCGTACGGACCCCGGAGGAGGCCGCCCGCAGCGCCGAGACGGACCCGCAGCGCCTCGTACCGCTTCTCCTGCGGGCGGCCCGGGGCGTGTCCGACGAATGCCAGTGGGACCTGGTCCACGCCCTGCGCGTGGCCGGCTTCACGGCGTGACGGCCGCCGCCCCGGAGCGTCGGCCGTCACACCCGTCCGGGGCGGAGGCCCGTCACGCCCGTCACACGGGCGCGCCAGGGGCGCACCATTCGGCCGACTGGCTCGCTCCACATGGCGTTCCGCCTGGCTTTCCGCCCGGTCCTCTGCCCGGTCCTCCGATCGGCCGTACCTCCCGCTCCACCGGCCACGTCACTCACCCGTGAGGGTCAGAAACGTGATCGACTCAGCGGGTTAACGACGATGGTCTTGGCAAGGCTGTCCGGGGGGCTTACTTTCGAGCCTCTACAGCCTTTGTCTACGGGCGTAGAGGCTCTCTGACGTCCCGTCGAAGGAGCAGCTCATGGGCAACGTCGTACGTGCCGCCCTGGTCCAGGCCACCTGGACCGGCGACACCGAATCCATGGTCGCCAAACATGTGGAGCACGCCCACGAGGCGGCCCGGCAGGGTGCCAAGGTCATCGGGTTCCAGGAAGTCTTCAACGCCCCCTACTTCTGCCAGGTCCAGGAGCCGGAGCACTACGGCTGGGCGGAGCCGGTTCCCGACGGGCCCACCGTCACCCGTATGCGGGAGCTCGCGCGCGAGACCGGCATGGTGATCGTCGTGCCCGTGTTCGAGGTCGAGCAGTCCGGGTTCTACTACAACACCGCGGCCGTGATCGACTCCGACGGCACCTACCTCGGCAAGTACCGCAAGCACCACATCCCGCAGGTGAAGGGGTTCTGGGAGAAGTACTACTTCAAGCCCGGCAACCTCGGCTGGCCCGTCTTCGACACGGCCGTCGGCAGGATCGGCGTCTACATCTGCTACGACCGGCACTTCCCCGAAGGCTGGCGGCAGCTCGGTCTGAACGGCGCCCAGCTCGTGTACAACCCCTCCGCCACCTCCCGCGGCCTCTCCGCCCATCTCTGGCAGCTGGAACAGCCCGCGGCGGCCGTCGCCAACGAGTACTTCATCGCCGCGATCAACCGGGTCGGGCAGGAGGAGTACGGCGACAACGACTTCTACGGAACCTCGTACTTCGTCGACCCGCGCGGACAGTTCGTCGGCGAGAGGGCGAGCGACAAGGCCGAGGAACTCATCGTCCGCGACCTGGACTTCGGCCTCATCGAGGAAGTACGCCAACAGTGGGCGTTCTACCGCGACCGGCGCCCCGACGCCTACGAAGGGCTGGTGCAGCCATGACCGACCTGTACACCCGCCACCAGGCCGTCCTGCCCGAGTGGCTCGCCCTGTACTACGAGGACCCGATCGAGATCACCCACGGCGAGGGCCGCCACGTCTGGGACGCCGACGGCAACAGGTACCTCGACTTCTTCGGCGGCATCCTCACCACGATGACCGCGCACGCCCTGCCCGAGGTGACGAAGGCCGTCAGCGAGCAGGCCGGCCGGATCATCCACTCCTCGACGCTCTACCTCAACCGGCCGATGGTCGAACTCGCCGAGCGCGTCGCCCAGTTGTCCGGGATCCCGGACGCCCGTGTCTTCTTCACCACCTCCGGCACCGAGGCGAACGACACGGCCCTGCTGCTCGCCACCGCCTACCGGCAGAGCAACCAGATCCTCGCCATGCGCAACAGCTACCACGGCCGGTCGTTCAGCGCGGTCGGGATCACCGGCAACAAGGGCTGGTCACCCACCTCCCTGTCGCCGCTCCAGACGCTGTACGTGCACGGCGGCGTCCGCACCCGCGGCCCCTACGCCGACCTCGACGACGCCGCGTTCATCGACGCCTGCGTCGAGGACCTCAAGGACCTGCTCGGCCATGTCCGCCCGCCCGCCGCCCTGATCGCCGAACCGATCCAGGGCGTCGGCGGCTTCACCGCTCCGCCCGACGGCCTGTACGCAGCCTTCCGCGACGTGCTCCAGGAGCACGGCATCCTCTGGATCGCCGACGAGGTGCAGACGGGCTGGGGCCGCACCGGCGAGCACTTCTGGGGCTGGCAGGCCCACGCCGCCTCCGGCCCGCCCGACATGCTCACCTTCGCCAAGGGCATCGGCAACGGCATGTCCGTCGGCGGGGTCGTCGCCCGCGCCGAGATCATGAACTGCCTGGACTCCAACTCCATCTCGACCTTCGGCGGTTCACCGGTCACGATGGCGGCGGGGCTCGCGAATCTCACCTACCTCCTCGAACACGACCTCCAGGGCAACGCCCGGCGCGTCGGCGGCCTGCTGATCGAACGGCTCCGCGCGGTCGCCGCGCAGTTCGGCGGTGTCCGCGAGGTGCGCGGGCGCGGACTGATGATCGGCATCGAACTGGTGCGGCCCGGTACCGACCGCGCGAACCCCGAAGGGGCCGCGGCGGTACTCGAAGCGGCCCGCGAGGATGGCCTGTTGATCGGCAAGGGCGGCGGTCACGACACCAGCGTGCTGCGCATCGCCCCGCCGCTCTCCCTCACCGTCGCGGAGGCGGAGGAGGGCGCGTCGATCCTGGAACGCGCCCTGAGGCGGGCCCAGTAACGGATCGTGAGCAAGGGCGGGTGAGCCGAAGGGGCGGGCGGTGTCGAAGACCCCGGCGCGCGAAGACCCGAAGGACCGGGTGCGCGTCGGGTCCTCGACACCGGCCGCAGCGCTCCGGAGGCGAACCGAGCCAAAGACAAAGGGGAACGCCGCCATGACCACCGCCCTGGAACCCGCCCTGTCGGTACGCCAGGTCCTCGCCCTGGACCGGGTGCTCGCCGGAGAGCCCGAGGTGGTGGCCGGTGCCGGCCACCTGGACCGGTCCGTCCGTTGGGTGCACGTCGCCGAGGCCGCCGATGTGGGCGTCATGCTCAGCGGCGGCGAAATGGTGCTCACGACCGGGGTGCTGCTCGCGGGTGACCCCGACGCCCAGGCCGAGTACATCCGTTCGCTGCACCGGGCCGAGGCCGCGGCCGTCGTCCTCGGTCTCGG
The DNA here is from genome assembly GCF_036226925.1 of Streptomyces sp. NBC_00659. Lineage (NCBI taxonomy): Bacteria > Bacillati > Actinomycetota > Actinomycetes > Kitasatosporales > Streptomycetaceae > Streptomyces > Streptomyces sp. NBC_00659. The sequence continues at coordinate 7,515,161 of NZ_CP109031.1, forward strand.
CCGGGCCTTCCCGGCGCCCCCGGACGTGATGCGCCGGGCCGCCGAACGCTGCGGGCTGCCGATGGTGGTACTCCACCGCCCGTTCCCCTTCGCCGAGTTGACGGAGGAGGTCCAGTCCCGGCTGGTACGGCACAAGTTCGCGGCCGTGAGCCTCTCCGAGTCCGTACGCACCGCGCTGACCGGGCTGATCACCACAGGCGCCCCGCTCCAGCGCATGCTCGACGAGATCGCCGTGCACGCCGCCTGCCCCGTCGTCGTCACCAACCTCGCCCACCGGGTCCTCGCCACCGCCGGTGAACGCTCCGCCGTCGACGACGTCCTGCGCGACTGGGACCGTATCGCCCGGCAGGCGGGCGGCATCGAGGTCGACGGATGGATCCGCGCCGAACTGGGCGGACGGGGGGAGAGATGGGGCCGCCTGGTGCTGTGCGGCCACCGGGGCGACGCGGCGACCGGGCGGCTCCTCGCCGACCGTGCCGCCGAGGCCCTGGTCCTGCACCGCATGCTCGGCGGCCCCGCCCACTCCTGGGAGGAGGAGTCCGCGCAGGGGCTGCTGACCGACCTGGTGAGCGGTGTCGTACCGGCCCGCCAGCTCCTGCCGCGCGCGCGGGCCGCCGGACTGCCCGTGAACCGCCGCACCTTCGTGCCGCTGGTCGTACGCGACGGCGACCCGGCCCAACTCGGCCGTGTGCTCAGGCTGCTGGGACTGCCGGGGCTCGTCGCCGAACTGTCCGACGGAGCCACCGCCGTGCTGCTCAGCCTCCCGCGCGACCAGGACGCGGAGGCACTGGCCGAGCACTTCGCCGTACGGCTGCGGGACGAGACCGGGGTCCCCGCGGTCGTGTCCGCCGCCGGAGCTCGTACCGTCTGGGACGACGTGCCCGTCGGACTGCGGGAAGCCCTGCACGTCGCCGAGGCCGCCGCCGGCACACCCGCCGACCAGGACCGGCCCGCGCTGGTCCGGCTGCGTGACGTGCATCTGCGCGGTCTCGTCCGGCTGCTCCGGGACGATCCGCACGTCCAGTCCTTCGCGGAACGCGAACTCGACGGGCTGCTGTGCGGACCGCGGGCGGATCCCCGGCTGCTGCCCGTCCTGCGGACCTACCTCGCCACCGGGCGCAACAAGTCGCGCACGGCGCAGCTCCACCACGTCAGCCGGCCCGCGCTCTACCGCCGCCTCGAGGCCATACAGGCCCGCCTCGGCGTCGACCTCGACGACTTCGAACAGGCCGCGTCCGTCCACATCGCCCTGCTCGCGCACGACGCACAGCAGCGGTGAGGGCCCGAGCGGCGGCGACAGCCCTGAGAACCCGAACCCGACGCGAACCCGAACGCGAACCCGAACCCGAACGCGACCGTGACAGCGGTGAGGACCCGGCGGGCAACAGCGGTGAAACACAGAACCACTCGGCTGAAACACGGGAGAACGCGGAGGTGACACCGTGGAACGGCACAGCACTTCGGACGTGACACGGTGCAACTCAAAGAAGGGGCCGGGGCTTTCTAGTCTCCTCGCACACCGAGCGACCGGAGGTCCCGATGAGCAGAGTGATCCGCGCCGCCGTCTTCCAGACCGCATGGACCGGCGACAAGGAATCGATGATCCAGGTCCACGAGCAGGCGGCCCGCGACGCGGCCGCGCAGGGCGCACAGGTCCTGTGCTTCCAGGAGCTGTTCTACGGACCGTACTTCTGCCAGGTCCAGGACAAGGAGTTCTACGCGTACGCCGAGCAGATCCCCGAGGGCCCGATCATCCGGCGCTTCCAGGCGCTGGCGAAGGAACTGGGCCTCGTCCTCGTGCTGCCGATGTACGAGGAGGAGCAGCCCGGCGTCCTGTACAACACGGCGGCCGTGATCGACGCCGACGGCTCCTACCTGGGCAAGTACCGCAAGACGCACATTCCCCAAGTTCCCGGATTCTGGGAGAAGTTCTACTTCCGGCCCGGGAACTCCGGCTGGCCCGTCTTCGACACGGCCGTGGGCCGGATCGGCGTCTACATCTGCTACGACCGGCACTTCCCGGAAGGCTGGCGGGCTCTCGGACTCGCGGGTGCCGAGATCGTCTTCAACCCCTCGGCCACCTCACGCGGTCTGTCCGGCTACCTCTGGCAGCTGGAGCAGCCGGCCGCGGCCGTGGCCAACGAGTACTTCGTGGGCGCGATCAACCGGGTCGGGCAGGAGGAGTACGGCGACAACGACTTCTACGGGACCTCGTACTTCGTGGACCCCGAGGCCCAGTTCGTCGGCGAGGTGGCGAGCGACAAGGAGAGCGAACTCGTCGTCCGCGACCTGGACATGGCCAAGCTCCGCGAGGTCCGCGACCGGTGGCAGTTCTACCGCGACCGCGCCCCGGGGGCCTACGGGCCGCTGACCGCGCCCTAGTGCCGCGACAGGCAACGTTCGCCCCGTCGCGACTCCCGGCACGCTCCCCCAAGCTCTTCGAGCAGGGGGCACCCCCACTCGCCGCACCGGCCGAAAGCCCAAGTACATCCAGTACGAGGACTTCCGGCCGGCACACCGAGAGCACGCACCGGGCGCCGCTCCTTGACGGGCAAACATTGCCTGCCGCGGCACTAGTGACGCCCCGTGCCGCGGGTCCGGGCATCGGGCCGCCGGACCCGCGGCGCGGTGGTCCGCACGGGTCGTCCCGCGAACCGCCCCACGAGCTTCCTCGCGAGGAAACAGTGCCGACCTCAGTCCCTGACAGCCTCACAACCCCCTCAGCGCACGCCCGACCGGAAGGAGAGGGAGCATGAGCCGTACCGTCATCCGGGGTGGTCTCGTCATCACCGCGTCCGACGAGATCCACGCCGACGTCCTGATCGAGGACGGCCGGATCGCCGCCCTCGCCGCGTCGGGCACGCCCGCGGCCGAGTCGTGGACGGCCGAGCGCGCCATAGACGCCACCGGCAAGTACGTGATCCCGGGCGGCGTCGACGCCCACACCCACATGGAACTGCCCTTCGGCGGCACCTTCGCCTCCGACACGTTCGAGACCGGCACCCGGGCCGCCGCCTGGGGCGGTACCACCACCATCATCGACTTCGCCGTCCAGAGCGTCGGCCGCTCCCTGCGCGAGGGCCTCGACGCGTGGAACGCCAAGGCGGACGGCAACTGCGCCATCGACTACGGCTTCCACATGATCGTCTCCGACGTGAACCAGGAGACGCTCAAGGAGATGGACCTGCTGGTCGAGGAGGGCGTCACCTCCTTCAAGCAGTTCATGGCCTATCCGGGCGTCTTCTACAGCGACGACGGCCAGATCCTGCGCGCCATGCAGCGCTCCGCCGAGAACGGCGGCCTGATCATGATGCACGCCGAGAACGGCATCGCGATCGACGTGCTCGTCGAACAGGCGCTGGCCCGCGGCGAGACCGACCCGCGCTTCCACGGGGAGGTGCGCAAGGCACTGCTGGAGGCCGAGGCCACCCACCGCGCCATCAAGCTCGCCCAGGTCGCGGGCGCCCCGCTCTACGTCGTGCACGTCTCGGCGACCGAGGCCGTCGCCGAACTGGCCCGCGCGCGCGACGAGGGTCTGAACGTCTTCGGCGAGACCTGCCCCCAGTACCTGTTCCTGTCGACCGACAACCTCGCGGAACCGGACTTCGAGGGTGCGAAGTACGTGTGCAGTACGCCGCTCCGCCCCAAGGAGCACCAGGCGGCCCTGTGGCGGGGCCTGCGCACCAACGACCTCCAGGTCGTGTCGACGGACCACTGCCCGTTCTGCTTCGTCGGCCAGAAGGAACTCGGCCGCGGCGACTTCTCGAAGATCCCCAACGGCCTCCCCGGCGTCGAGAACCGCATGGACCTGCTCCACCAGGCCGTCGTCGACGGGCACATCTCCCGCCGCCGCTGGATCGAGATCGCCTGTGCCACACCGGCCCGGATGTTCGGCCTGTACCCGAAGAAGGGCACCATCGCCCCGGGCGCCGACGCCGACGTCGTCATCTACGACCCGCACGCCGAACAGATCATGTCGGTCGAGACCCACCACATGAACGTCGACTACTCGGCGTACGAAGGAAAGCGCGTCACCGGACGGGTCGAGACCGTGCTGTCGCGCGGCGAAATGGTCATCACCGACCGGGAGTTCACCGGGCGCGCGGGCCACGGCGTCTACACCCCCCGTTCCACCTGTCAGTACCTTCTCTGAGCGACCAGGAGTGGCGCCAATGGACTTCGGACTCGTCCTACAGACAGACCCTCCGGCCTCCCGTGTCATCGAGCTGATGAAGCGGGCCGAGGCCAACGGCTTCACGTACGGCTGGACCTTCGACTCGGCCGTGCTGTGGCAGGAACCCTTCGTGATCTACAGTCAGATCCTCGCCAACACCGAGAAGCTGACGGTCGGCCCGATGGTCACCAACCCGGGCACCCGCACCTGGGAGGTCACCGCCTCCACGTTCGCAACGCTCAACGACATGTACGGCAACCGCACGGTGTGCGGCATCGGGCGCGGCGACTCGGCGATGCGCGTCGCCGGACGCAAGCCCAACACGCTCGCCCGCATAAGCGGTGCGATGAAGGTCATCCGCGCCCTCGGCCGGGGCGACGAGGCCGACCTCGGCGGCACCGTCATCAGGTTCCCGTGGGTCAGGCCGGGTGCCGAACTGCCGGTCTGGATGGCCGCGTACGGCCCGAAGGCGCTGAAGATGACCGGCGAGGAGGCCGACGGCTTCATCCTCCAGCTCGCCGACCTCTACCTCACCGAGTACATGGTCAAGGCCGTGAAGGACGCGGCGGCCGAGGCCGGGCGTGACCCCGCCGAGGTGAAGATCTGCGTGGCGGCGCCCGCGTACATCACCGAGGACGACTCGCCCGAGGCGCTCGCCCACGCACGCGAGCAGTGCCGCTGGTTCGGCGGCATGGTGGGCAACCACGTGGCCGACCTGGTCTCCAAGTACGGCGAGCACTCGGCCGCGGTTCCCGACGAACTCACCGAGTACATCAAGGCCCGCGAGGGCTACGACTACTCGCACCACGGACGGGCCGACAACCCCGACACCGCGTTCGTGCCCGACGAGATCGTCGACCGGTTCTGTCTGATCGGGACGGCCGAGCGGCACATCGAGAAGCTGAACGCGCTGCGCGAGCTGGGCGTCGACCAGTTCGCCGTGTACGACATGCACGACGCCCAGGAGGCCACGATCGACGCGTACGGAACGCGGGTCATCCCCGGCGTCAACGGGCAGTAACCGAAGGCCGACCCCCTCATTCTCCCCTTCCCGCCGTCCCGGGAAGGGGATCAGGGCGCCCCCCGCGCACCCCCCGAGTTCGTCCCCGCACGGCCTTTCCCGTCACTCCTCTTTGATTGGCCTGCTCATGACAGAAATCGTCTCCCCAGGCGGCCCGCCTGCCGGACAAGTCACGCTCCCCGACGGCCGGGTGGAGATCGCCCCCGACGCTCCCGCGCCCACCGGCCCCTACGCCAACGACGACCTGCTGCCGGTTCCGGTCGAGAAGCGCACCTGGACCACGTACAACTTTTCGGCCCTGTGGGTCGGCATGGCCCACAACACCGCTTCCTGGACGCTGGCTTCGGGTCTCATAGCCGTCGGCATGGACTGGAAGCAGGCCGTCCTCACCATCGCGCTCGCCAACCTGATCGTACTGGTCCCGATGCTGCTCACCGGGCACGCGGGTCCGAAGTACGGCATCCCCTTCCCCGTCTTCGCCCGTGCCTCCTTCGGGATTCGCGGGGCCAACCTCCCCGCTGTCGTACGGGCGTTGGTGGCTTGCGGCTGGTTCGGTATCCAGACCTGGATCGGCGGCGAGGCGATCTACTTCCTCGCGGGCAAGCTCTTCGGCGACGGCTGGGCCAACGCCTCCGAGATCGGCGGTCATGCCTGGACCATGTGGCTGTCGTTCGCGATCTTCTGGGCGCTCCAAGTCGCCATCATCTACCGGGGAATGGAGACGATCCGCCGGTTCGAGAACTGGGCCGCGCCGTTCGTGCTCGTCGGTGCCGGCGTGATGCTGTGGTGGATGAGCGACAAGGCGGGCGGCTTCGGCCCCCTGCTCGACCAGCCGTCGAAGCTCGGCTGGGGCGGTGACTTCTGGAAGCTGTTCTGGCCCTCGCTGATGGGCATGATCGGCTTCTGGTCCACCCTGTCGCTGAACATCCCGGACTTCACCCGGTACGGCAGGAGCCAGAAGGCGCAGACCTGGGGGCAGGCGCTCGGGCTTCCCACCACCATGACGCTCTTCGCGTTCCTGTCCGTCATGGTCACCTCGGGTTCGCAGGCCGTCTACGGCAAGGCGATCTGGGACCCGGTCCAGCTGGCCGCCAAGACGGACAACGTCGTCGGCATCCTCTTCGCGCTGGTCACCGTGCTGGTCGCGACGCTGTCCGTGAACATCGCGGCCAACCTGGTCTCCCCGGCCTTCGACTTCTCCAACATCGCACCCCGGAAGATCAATTTCCGTGCCGGCGCGCTCGCCACCTGTGTCCTGGGTGTGCTGATCTTCCCGTGGAAGCTGTACTCGGACCCCCAGGGCTACATCTTCACCTGGCTCGGGCTGGTCGGCGGTCTGCTGGGGACGGTCGCCGGCATCCTCATCGCCGACTACTGGATCCTGCGCCGCACCAAGCTCGACCTCGCCGACCTGTATCGCACGGGCGGCCGCTACTGGTACGACGGCGGCTGGAACTGGCGGGCCGTGGCCGCCTTCGTCACCGGCGGCGTCCTGGCCGTCGGCGGCGCGGACTTCCACCCGTTGATCGACGGGCGGCCCGTCCCGGTACTGGAACCGCTCGCCGACTACGGATGGGCGGTCGGCCTCGGCACGTCGATGGCGCTGTACGTGGTTCTGATGCTGCTGCGCGGAAAGGACAGAACCACGGTCTGACGGCGGCGACCGGAGGACGGTCAGTTCTTCTGGCCGTCCTTCAGCTCTTCTGGGCGCCCTTCAGGGCCGCCGTCGCCTCCTTGGCCGCCTTGATGGCACCCTTGTTGATCTCGTCGGTGGCGGGCGCCTTCTTGGTCTCGAAGTCGCTGCCGTTGTAGGTGACGACCACCAGGGCGTTGGACGCCCGGACGATCACCACGCCCTCACGGGTCTCCTGCTTGTCCTCGGTGCTGAGATTGACCACGGAGTAGGCGGAGTCGCCAACACCCGGCACCGCCCCGCCTCCGCTCTTGTCGGCGACGCGGTCCTTGTAGGCCTTCTCCGCCGCGGCGTCCGAGTCCTTGATCTCGTACGAGACGTCGAGCCAGCGGTAGTCGAAGCCCTTCAAGGCGTTCCACGAGCAGGTGCGACGCACCGCCTTGTCGGTCGACGCGATCTCCTGGCCGGCCGTCTTGGCGCCGGGGACCAGGGACTTGATCGTGGCGACCTGGATGCCGCCGCAAGGGGCGGGGGAGGCGGCGAACGTCTTGACGGCAGCCGACGCCGAAGGAGCCGACGAAGCGTCGGATGTCTGTTTCTGCGTCGATTTGTCCTCGGCGTTGGGGGTCGCTGCGGACGGGCCCGCGGCCAGGGCCCAGCCCGCGGAGGCGAGCAGAGCGACCGGCAACAGGCGCGCGGCGAGCGCGAGCGGCAGAGGAAGAGAACCCAAAGCGCACTTCTCGTGGGGGATGGTGCGGAGGAGTCCGCACTGCGGACGGGACGCCAGTGTCACACGAGACGCTGTGGTGCGGAAGGGCCGACAGGCGTCATGCCCGTGTGATGACAGCGACTCACCTTGGCGGCGATTGACTGATGCTGTAGCAAGATGTCTGCTTTATTCGCCTCGATGATCGCTGAGCATTCCGTCATTCCGCCACATCGCGGTCACGGCTACCGCTTCGAGGCACGGACCGGGAGAGCCTGCTCCACGCGGTCGACGGCCGCGAACGCGCCGTAGGCCACGAGACGCACCAGGTGGCGATCGGAATGACCGGGTTCGCGCCAGGCTGTCACGTCCTCGTCCGTGATGCGGTACGGGGCGAGGGCGGCCAGCAGCGCCAGCCGCGCGCCGGGACGCGAACGGTCCGGGAGTTCCTCCCACGCGAGCGACGGATGCGCGCCGTCCCATCCCCGGAGCGTCTCCCGTACGAGGGCACGGTCCGCCTCGTCGAGCAGTCCTCCGCCCGCGCCGGCGGCGTCGCGCAGGGCGGCGTACGCGGGGCCGACGGTGGTGCCCCGCGCCCAGTCGGGACCCGGACCCGGGGCGTCGAGCAGCGTGAGACCCGCACCGGGTACGGGCCGGCGGCGCACGGTCCTGGCCAGCGATCGCCCACCCAGACTCCGTACCGCCCGGAACCGCTGCGCGTTGCCCGGAAGCAGGTTCTCGGTCAGCAGCGCCGACGCGATCCGGTTGATGAAGTGGAAGGTGAGCATGGTGCCGATGTACGCCGGAGCGTGCGCGGCGGCGAACGGATACGGCGTCAACTCCGGTGCTCCCGGCCTCCGGCTCGCCCGGCCCCAGGCCAGCACACGTGCGTGCTCCCCGTCCGAAGGTGTCTCCCCGCGCGCGATCGCCTCGGCGAGGGAATGGTCCCCGGTGGCGTGCAGCAGCATCGTGTGCGCGTCCACGCAGAAGGGGCACCGGTTGGCCAACGACACCCCGAGCGCGGCGAGTTCCTTCCCGGTCCTGTCGCCTTCGCCCGCGATCAGCGACTCCCGCATCAACGCCCATGTGGCGGTGAGCAGTTCGGGCTCGGAGGAGAGGACGACGAAGGTGGCCGGACGCTCCATGCCGAAGTCCGAGGCGAGCTGGGCGTAGACGTCGGCGGTCGCGCCGGTGGCGGACTTCCGTGGCGGCGGGGTGGTGTAACGGAAGGGAGTGGAGAGGGACATGGCCATGGGTGCCTCCTGAGTGGACCGGGCGGTCGCCGGGTGACCGGCGACCACGGTCGACGATGGCCGGGAGGAGGTGCCGCGGGCGTCGTACGGCCGAGGGTGATCCCGGCTGCCGCCGTGGGCGCGGTGCCCCGTGCCGGCTACTCCGACGGGAGTAGCCGGAGATCCGTCCCCAGGGCTGACGCGGTGGCCGGTACGCCCGCATAGAGTGCCGGACATGCAGTTCGACCAGGTCGTCCGCACACGTCCGGCCGACGTGACCCTCGCGGCCGTGGTCGGCGCCCTCGTGGTGACCGCGGCCGCGTCCGGCGACGGCACCACCCCCCTCGACTACACCCTGATCGGCGTCGGTTCGCTGACGCTGGCGGCCTACCGCGATGCCCCGCGCGCCGTACTGGCGATCACCACCGCCACCACCACGGGGTACGTCGTGCACGCCCACCCCGGCACCCTGTCCGCCCTTCCCGTCCTGAGCGCGGTGCACACGGCCGCCAGAGCCGGCCACCGGGGCGTCGCGGCGCTCGCGGGCGCCGTGTTCCTGGCCGGATTCGTGGCGACGGGGCCGGGGACGAGGGAAGCGGTGGAGCGGACGCTGCTGCTCGCCGGCTGGTTCCTGTGCGCCCTGGTCACAGGCCTCGCCGACCGCAACTGGCGGGCCTACCTGCGCCAGACCGAACAGCGCGCCCTGGAGGCCGAACGGACTCGCGAGGAAGCGGCATTGCGTCGTGCCGGCGAGGAACGACTGCGCATTGCAAGGGAGTTGCACGACTCGCTGACCCACAGCATCTCGATCGTCAAACTCCAGGCGGGAGTCGCCGTCCATCTGGCGCGCAAGCGGGGCGAGGAGGTGCCGCCCGCACTGCTCGCCATCCAGGAGGCCGGCGGTGAGGCGATGCGTGAACTGCGCGCCACACTGGAGGTGTTGCGTACCGATGAGCCGACCGGCACACCGGCGCTGCTGGTCGAGCGGGCCCGTGCCGCGGGGCTCGCCGTCGATCTGCGGGTGACCGGAGAGGAGCGCCCCCTCGCGGCGACCGTGGACCGGGCCGCGTACCGCATCGTCCAGGAGGCCCTGACGAACGCCGCCCGGCACGCGGGCCCCGCCAAAGTGACGGTCGAAATGGCCTATTCCTCAAGTGAGTTGACGATCGGTGTGCACGACGACGGGACGGCCCGGCTGTCCAGGCCGCCCACCCCGGGCATCGGCCTCACGGGCATGCGTGAACGCGTCACCGCCCTCGGCGGCACCCTGCGGGCCGCCCCGCGCGCGGAGGGCGGCTTCTCGGTCCGGGCCGAACTGCCCCTGGAGACACCGGAGGAAGCGCGATGAGCGACCCGGACGCGCCGATCGGGACGGACCGCCTGATCAGGGTCGCCCTGGTCGACGACCAGGCCCTGATGCGTGCCGGTTTCCGCGCTCTGCTGGACGCGGAGGAGGGGATCGAGGTGGTCGGCGAGGCGGCCGACGGGGCACAGGGGCTCGCCCTGGTCCGCGCCGAGCTGCCGGATGTCGCCCTGGTCGACGTGCAGATGCCCGTGATGACGGGCATCGAGGCCACCCGTCGTATCGCCGCCGACCCGGCGCTCGCCGGGGTACGCGTCGTCATCCTCACCAACTACGGCCTGGACGAGTACGTCTTCGAGGCGCTGCGGGCCGGGGCGAGCGGATTTCTGCTCAAGGACACCGAGCCCGCCGATCTGCTCCAGGCCATCGAAGTCGTCGCACACGGCGAGGCGTTGCTGTCGCCCTCGGTGACCCGCACCCTCATCGGGGAGTTCGTGGCCAGGCCTCCCGACCGGGCCACGGCGCCGGGCCTCGAAGGCCTCACCCGCCGCGAACGCGAGGTCACGGCGCTCGCCGCGCGTGGTCTGAGCAACGAGGAGATCGCCGCACACATGGTCATCAGCCCCCTGACGGCCAAGACCCACATCAGCCGCGCGATGACGAAGCTGGCCGCCCGCGACCGGGCCCAACTCGTCGTATTCGCCTACGAGTCGGGCCTGGTGACGGCGCGAGGGCGGGTGCGGTGACGCCCTCCGCCGGGCTTCCGTGCCATGATCGGCCCGTGATCGCGACAAGCCCGAAACGGGTCGGCGCGGCAGCCGCCGCCGAGCGTCCGAGGCGCGCCGGTGCCTCCACCGTCGCCGTACCCCCGCGCGGTGACCGTTCCCGCGCCGTCGGCATCCGGGCGAAGTGGGTCCGTCCGGTCGTCCTCGCCTGTCTGGTCGCGACAGCCACCAGTGGGTGTGGCCTGTCCGCCGAGCTCGACCGCGAGCGCGACCCCGGGCGGACACACGTCCCCGACCGGGCCTCCAGTCCGGACCCCCTCGTCATCGAAGTGCCCGAGCCCTCGAAGTCGGTACCGGTGCAACAGGGCCGCGGCTGTCCGCCGTCGGGCCTGCGCCTCGACACCGGACCCGTCGACGCGGCCATGGGCCTGCGCGGTACGACCCTGACCCTCGTCAACTGCGGCAAGCGGCCGTACAAGGTGAACGGCTACCCGGCCATCGCCCAGGTCCTCGACGAGGAGGGCGCCCCGATCACCGGAGTGCGCAGCGTGGCGGGAACGGACAAGGTGCCCATGGCGCCCGCCGACCCCGGCCCTGAGCCCTTCACGCTGAACCCGGGCGACAACGCGCATGCGGCCCTCTACTGGCGGATGGCGGTCCAGCACGGCGTGTATCTGCGCGTCGCACCGCAGAAGGGCCAGGACGCCGTCACCCTGCGGCTGGCGGACTACCTCGACATCGGCCCGGAGAACACGCTGGGGACCACGGCCTGGGTGCCCGCGCCCTGAACACCGGTCGGTTCGGCCCGCTCCGAGCCCAGGCCACCGCGTGCGGTGGCCTGGACCCCCGGGGATCACTTCCCTCAGCGGTCGGCGCGCATCGCCTCGAGCATGCTTCGCGCCGCCGTCACGACGGCCGGCCACCGCTGCGACGCCAGATAGACCTCGTCGCCCACGTCGCCGAGTTCGTCGATGAGCCTCCCCAGTACCTCGGCCAGTTCCCGGGCGGCGCGCACCTCGCGCGCGGACGCCAGTACCTCCCCGACCGGCGGCTCCGGGTCGTCCAGGACCCGTGAGTCGTCGAAGAGCACATGCACGACCAGGTCGAGGTTGTCCACCCCGTCGTCCGCCCTGGGCATACGGTCCCGCCAGACCCGCTGTTGGTGGCCCTGGTCGGCAAGGGACTCCAACGCCGCCACTACGTTGATCCGTACGTCCGGGAACTCCACGTCGCTCGTCATCCAGTAGGGTCTCCTCGCGTTCGGTCAGGACCTGGAAGAGGAGTTCGGCGCAGTGGCGGCCGAGTTCCCCACCTGGTGCATACGAGGACGTGGGCGTGGCCTGCTTGACCGGCCGGGCCACCCCCTGCAGGGTCGGGATGCGGCGTCACGAGTGCGCTGCCTGACTCTGCCGACCGCCCGCCCGTCCACAGGCGGTAGACGGTCCTGATCTCCAGGAGCGGCTGATCCGATGGTCCTCGACCTGCTCGTGATCGGTACGGCCATCACCCTGGGGCCTTTGCACAACAGCGCCTTCATCCTGCTGCTCTCCTCGCGGCGCGGCGTTCGCCAGGGCCTGGCGTTCCTGCTGTCGTGGCTGGCCAACCTGATCGCGGTGATCGCCTGTGTGGTGCTGCTGACGGGCGGTCAGCCTCCGGCCCGTCACAGCGTGCCCTCGACCGCGACGATCGCCGCGAAACTCGCCATCGGCCTCGTGCTGGTGCTGTACGCCGCGCACCGGCACCGCCGGCCGCCCCACCCGCACGGCCCTCCACGCTGGACCACCCGGATCGACAACGCCTCCCCGACCACGGCAGCCGGCCTGGCATGGCTGCTGCAGCCCTGGGCCATGGTCGGCGCCGGAGCCGCGACCGCCGTCGACGCAGACCTCTCCACCCTCACCGACTGGCTCGCGCTGACCGGCTACTGCCTGCTGGCCACGCTCAGCCTCATCATCATGGAGATGTACACGGTCTGGGCGCCCACGGCCGCCAACGCCCGGTTGGACGCCCTGCGTAGCCGGCTGGAGCAGCACCAGGAGCAGTTGATCGTCACGCTCTCACTGCTCCTCGGTCTGTACCTGATGGCCCGGAGCATCTACCAACTGGTCGCCTGATGGCAACCGGGTGATTGTGCCGCTCGGCGCGTACCGCTGACATCGGATCACCATGGCCCGGCCGTCCGGATGACGCCCGAAGACGTCAGCACCTACTCGACCACGGAAGGCAGGGGACGGAAGCCGCCGGGCCGGATCACGATGTGGCGCCTGGCGGCCGGGAGCGTTCCATGCCCCGTGCCCGGCGTCACGCTCGGGGCCCGATGAAGTGCCTGAGCGTGTCCAGGGCCAGCTTGTCCGTCACGGCACTTCGACCGGACAGACGGTGAACAAGAACCCAGCCCTGCGGTGAGGCTCCCGCGAAAACCGACGCGCCGCCTGTCGCGCCGTTGTGCCACAGAAGGCTCCCCGCCTTCTGCCAGGCCGGTGCCGGTTCACCCAGCCTGCGGTCGACAAGCAGGTCGGTGAGGAGGCGGGCGGCGGCCCGGGGAGTGGCCCACAGCCCGCCGGCGGGAAGAATCGCGCCGTCCATGGTCCATTCCTGCCGAGACCGGCCGAACAGCCCCCTGCGGCACAGTCGTCTGCCGGACGGCGGATCGGTGGCGACGTCGGCGATACCCAGGGGATCGAGGAGGTGACGGTGCAACAACTCCTCGTACGGGGTTCGGGTGGCCGATACCAGTGCGGCGCCCAGGAGCGCGTATCCGAGGTTGGAGTATTCCTCGGCCGTCCCCGCGGGAGCCGTGACCAGGGTGTCGAGGTGCCGTACGACCGAGTCCAGGGCGTCGGCGTCGAAAGCCACGTAGGGATCGCGCCCGCTGATGCCGGGAGGCAGTCGAGGAAGACCCGAGGTGTGCTCGGCAAGCCGGCGCAGGGTGATTCCCGTGCCGCTGGGCACCGGCAGGAACAGCTCCAGCGGGTCGTCGAGGCTCAGGACTCCGTCGTCGGCCAAGGCGGTCAGGACGGTCGCGGTGAGCGGCTTGGTCAGCGAACCGATCTGCACGAACAGGTCGGGGTTGTGGCCGTGTGAGATCTGGGGTGCCCGAAAGCTGCTGAGTATGCAGGTGGGAACTCGACTCATGATGACCTCCTGTCCTGTGTTCGGGGCACCGCGCTTGCTGCCTCAAAGACGTCACCAGGTGTGACGGTTGACGGTGCGGGAGGGGTCTGGACCCGACGGATGCGGGGCGGCGGCCTGCGTGGCATCACGCTTGCCGCCGCTCGGCGAGCGGACACGCGGGGCGCCCGCTCAGGCCGACGCGAGCCAGAGTTCGAGGAGGGCCTCCCGCTCCCGTGACCGGAGGATTCTGGCCGGCCGGGTCTGTTCCCACCACTCGGTCATGACGGTCGGAGTGGCGGTGCCCCGTGTGAAGCGGCTGATCAACTGGCGGGAGAGATCGACCTCGTGCCCGGAGTAGGCGACGGCGGCGCTGGAGTAGACAGGCGTCAGGACTGTGCCGTCGGGTGAGGTGATGGATACGGTCATCTCGGTGGGACTGCTCGGCACCCAGGCGTCCAGGGCCGCCGCGGCGAAGCTCGCGGCGTGGGTCGCCCAGCGCTGCAGAGTGGAGCGGACCGGGACTTCGGTGACGTCGAGGCCCTCTACGTCGGACCACGCCCAGTCACGTTCGTGTGGACCGGTGACGCGGGGCCCTGAGGTCTTGAGCACCACGCAAGGAGCCGGTGCCGTCGTCGGGGCGCCCACGTATACGCCGTCCGCTGAGACCCAGAACAGTCCCACCGTGGTGCCGTCGTCGTGGGATCGGAGGGGCGGGGTTGCTTCCATTGCCTGACTGTCTCTCCTTGGTGGACTGCTGCGACCGCGAGCCTGCACGGCGCCCGGTATCGAAGTGCGCCCTTCCGGTCGAAGGCGCCGGGAAGGCTACACCGACTCCTCCGCGAGCGTGACTTCGACTGCGCGGGCGCCTGGCTCCTTCTCGTTCCGGGCTCTCCGGATCGGCCGGACGGCCAGATTCGCCACGGTGGATGCGGCCTTGCCGAGTGCCTTGTCGAGAAAGACGAGGTCACAGGCGATCATCGTCAAAGCGAAACCGGTCAGGCCCATGCACAGGCCAATGGCAACGTGGAAGCTGATCGACATGGCGGCGGCCCAGGGCCGGAGTGCGGGGACCAGAACTCCGAGGGGGAAGTAGACGAGGAAGAGGACGGTCATGTACGTCCCGGCCACAACCAGGAAATCGTTGTGATAGATGAGGTCCGAGACGCCGGGGAACGCGAACTCCGGAACTCGGAGCACATAGAACAGGGCGGTTCCGTCCTGCCACATCTGTCCCTGCACCTTGTACAGACCGCTGACGACATACACCAGGCACATCTGCGACGCGATCGCCACAACGCCGAGATTGTGCAGAGGCGTTGCCAACGAACGCACATGCGTCGGCAGGCGTCGGCCGAGCCTTTTCGCGCGGCCTGTGGAAAAGGAGAACCGGTCGTAGCAGCGGGTGGCCAGGAGCATCGGGAGCACCAGGTAGGCGAGGTTGTCGCCACCGTCGAGCAGGACCGGCTGACGTTCGTAGAGGGACCACAGGAACACCCAGTGGCAGGCGAGTCCGGCCCTGCCGCCGATGCCCAGGGTGACCATCAGAGCGGTGATCAGGCCCAGATGGAAGACCAGTTGGAACCATGCCTGCGACGAACTCCACGCATACAGGCTGAAGGAGCCGTTGCTGTGGACCTGCGCAACGAATTCCCGCCATGGAAGAACGGCGTCAGGACCGAAGAGGTAGTCCCGGTCGGCGTACTGGCTGACATAGAACATCAGGCCGACGAACCCCAGGAGGGCACGAGTTCCGGAGACGCCGACGACACCGAAGGGTACCGAACTCCACCTGTCGACCGTGGAGATGAACTTCCTCATCCGAGGTCCTCCGTATTCCGCCAGTTCAGATCCTCGAACCGGGTCGTGCCCCTGGCGGAGGAATCCTTGCGCCGCGACCACGAAGGCAGCTCGTGTACGTACATGCGCACCTGCACGGCGGAAGGCGAGCCGTCACACACCTTCGGCAGCTGGGACAGCGAGTAGCGCGCCAGGAAGGTCTCCGCCTCCTTCCGTGAAGTCTTCTCGTAAGGAAGGAGAGGAACCGGTCTCTTCTTCTTCTCCACTTCCTTGTTTCGAAGCCGCGCCAGAACCGGATCGGGACTGTCCATCTGCGTGATGGTCCCGCTGACGAGCCGGTTGATGCGAGGCGGAAAGAAGCGGTCATGCTGAACTGTGGCCACGTAAGGGCGGGAGACGTCATAGAAACCGGTGGCCCTGCCGTTCGCGCACTTGGCCCGCGCGAGAATGCCACGGTCGTCCGACAGGGGGTCCGGGGCGAAAAGCATCCAGTTCTGCGACAGATAGGGTTCCGTCAGCGCGTTGATCTCGTCGTAGTAGCGCAGCTTGACGGGATTCAGGGGCGTCTGGGTCAACGCGGCGACGGACAGGTAGGCGCCCAGGAGGGCGGCCCCGGCAATGAGGACCGCCCTCCTGAGGACAACGTGCTCGGTCACTTGTCGAAGACCGTGTCGACCGCCTCGACCCCGTCGACACCCTTGGCAGGCGCCACATGAGTCCCGAAGAAGTCGTTGGCCACCTGACCGGCCGCCTTCGCCACATGCGGGCAGGCCGCACGACCGTGGACCACGGCCTTGCCCGCGACCTTGCCCAGAAGACTGCCCAAGCCCGCGGGCGCCCTCTCGACGCCCGGCCGGACAACCGCCGGAGCGGAATCCGCCTGCGGCGCGGCGGCTTGCGCGGTCCCCTGCATGCTGAGCACAGCCGCGACGCCACCCATGGTGATGCCGGCCACGGCGAACAGCTTCTTCTTCATCTTCTCTCCTTGCGCCTGTCGAATTCCGATCAGGCTTTCCCGATGCTCGGCGCATGCCGAGCCATAGAAGAAGGAAGGAATGTTGACAGCACAGAACAGTGCCGCCGATGCCGGTGCTTCGCACACATCAAAAGCACCCGGCTCCCCCTACTGGCACGGGGTCGCTGCGGCATGTGGTCAGCATGCCGCAGTGCCGGTACCGGATATCCGGTACCCCAGCGCCGTCCCCGTTGGCTCGAATACTGGCACAACTCGAATTTATGTTTCTCGCCGGTAACACCCCGGGGTGACTGAAAACGATCAATGAAACCGGCCGATGGCGCCCGAAATGATCCAAAATTCAATATTTACTTCTACTCAAAACTGGACATGCCCGAAGCTCTTCTGTTGATCATGGACCGGCGCCCCTCCGATCCCTGCCGGGAACGGCTTGGCCGAAAGTGCACCCTCCCGCTGGAGCCCGTACGCCCTGATGCCCCCTCAAGGTCCGGTGCCGGCGTCCGGGCCGTGTACTCAGGGCCGGAGGATGGAAATACGGCCCCACGGCCACTTTGATGTCCGATGGGCCGACCGGCGCACACGAACACCGAGGTTGCAGATGCTCTTCACGACTCGTCCGACCCTCCAGGGCACCTTCGGCATGGTGTCCTCCACACACTGGCTCGCCTCGCAGTCCGCGATGGCCGTTCTGGAGGACGGCGGCAACGCCTACGACGCCGCCGTCGCGGCCGGTTTCGTCCTGCACGTCGTGGAACCCCATCTCAACGGGCCCGCGGGCGAGGTCCCGATCATCCTGGCCCCCGCGGACGGCCCCGTGCGGGTGCTCTGCGGGCAGGGCGTCGCGCCCGCCGGAGCGACCGTCGCCCACTACAGGAGCCTCGGCCTGGAGCTCGTACCCGGTACGGGCCCGCTCGCCGCCGCCGTGCCGGGCGCGTTCGACGCCTGGATGCTGCTGCTGCGCGACCACGGCACCAAACCGCTCGCCGACGTCCTGAAGTACGCCATCGGATACGCCGAGGACGGGCACACGCCGGTGGAGCGCGTCGGCGAGACGGTGGAGGCGGTACGCGCGCTGTTCGAGGCGGAGTGGATCTCGTCGGCCGAGGTGTATCTGCCGGGCGGCAGGTCGCCGCGCCCCGGTGAGCTGTTCCGCAATCCGGCCCTCGCCGCGACCTGGCGGAGGCTGCTCGACGAGGTCTCCGGCGCCGGGGACCGGGTCGCCGAGATCGACGCGGCACGGGAGGTGTGGCGCTGCGGCTTCATCGCCGAGGCCCTGGTCCGGCAGGCCCGGCGGCCCACCATGGACACCAGCGGCGAGCGCCACACCGGCACCCTGACAGCCGCCGACCTGGCCGGCTGGTCCGCGGCCTACGAGGCCCCGGCGACGTACGACTGGCGGGGCTGGACCCTGTGCAAGGCGGGCCCCTGGAGCCAGGGCCCTGTCCTCCTCCAGCAACTGGCGCTGCTTCCGCCCGAACTGCCCCGCTACGGTTCGGCCGAGTACGTCCATCTGCTCGTCGAGGGCTGCAAGCTCGCCATGGCCGACCGGGAGGCCTGGTACGGCGACGCGGCCGAGGTACCGCTCGGCGACCTGCTGTCGGAGCCCTACAACGCCGCCCGGCGGTCACTCGTCGGCGACAAGGCGTCGTACGAACTGCGCCCCGGCAGTCCCGGCGGCCGGGAGCCGCAGCTGAGCGGGCACGCGCGCGTGGTGGCCGCCGAGGAGTCCGGCTTCGACGCGCTCGCGGTGCCCGGCGCCGGTGAGCCCACCATGGGCCGCGCGGCCGCGGACCCCGTGGTGGCGCCCGACGGAGGCACCCGGGGCGACACCTGCCACCTGGATGTCGTCGACCGCTGGGGCAACATGGTCGCCGCCACGCCCAGCGGCGGCTGGCTCCAGTCCAACCCGGTCGTCCCCGAACTGGGTTTCCCGCTCGGCACGCGGCTCCAGATGGCCTGGCTGGAGGAGGGGCTGCCCAACTCCCTGACCCCGGGCCGCCGGCCCCGCACCACGCTGACGCCCTCCGTGGCGCTGCGCGACGGCGTGCCCGTCATGGCGTTCGGTACCCCCGGCGGCGATCAGCAGGACCAGTGGCAGACGCACTTCTTCCTGTCCGTGGCGCTGCGCCCGCAGGTGCGCGGCGGACTCGACCTCCAGGGCGCGATCGACGCCCCGAACTGGCACAACGACAGCTTTCCGGGCTCCTTCTATCCGCGCGGTATGCGTCCGGGCAGCCTCACCGTCGAGTCCCGCACGGACGAGGGGGTCGTCGAGGAACTGCGCCGCCGGGGCCACGACGTCACGGTCGTCGAAGGCTGGTCCGAGGGGCGGCTGTGCGCGGTGGCCCGCGATCCCGGGACCGGCATCCTGTCGGCGGGGGCCAACGCGCGCGGGATGCAGGGGTACGCGGTCGGCCGCTGAGGCCCGTCGGGGCACCGGCGCCTGTTCCGCCACCGATGGCCGTCTCGTCACCGACGGCTGTCCCGCCACCCGCGCCCGTAACGGGCATCCCCCGCACCCGTGCCGGGCATCCCCCGACGCCGGGATCCCGGGTCGGTGCCAGTGATCGTCTGGCCCCGGGAATTCATGGTGATTCCACCCGGAGTACCCCGGAGGGGTGAGGATTGTCAGTGACACGTGCTGTCATGGAGCCATGATCGAAGACATCATCGAAACCATCGACGAGTTTCTCGCCCACCGCGCGTCCGACGTGGAACACGCCGTCCGCCAGGCCGCCGCCGCCGAGATCATGCCCCGGTTCCGGCAGCTCTCCGCGGACGAGATCGACCAGAAGTCCGGCCCGCACGACCTCGTGACGGACGCCGACCGCCTGGCCGAGAAGTACCTCACCGAGGCCCTCACCGCGCTGCTGCCCGGTTCGGTCGTCGTCGGCGAGGAGGCGGTGCACGCCGACCCGGCGACCTACGAGGCGATCCAGGGCACGGCCCCCGTCTGGATCGTCGACCCCGTCGACGGCACCAGGCAGTTCGTGCACGGCGACTCCGGGTTCTGCACGCTGGTCGCGCTCGTGCTGGACGGCGTGGTGCTGGCCTCGTGGACGTACGCGCCCGCGCGCGACGAATTCGCCACCGCGATACGGGGGCGCGGGGCCGTGCTCGACGGCGTGCCGCTGCGCTGCGGTTCGCCGGAGCCCGGCCGTGACCTCGACATCGCGACCTCCCACCCGGACTACACCACGGACGAGCAGAAGCGAGCACTCCTCGGACTGCGCGTCGAGGGCGTCGTCCCGCGGCCGTGCGGTTCGGCCGGCCTGGAGTATCTGGCCATAGCCCGCGGCGAGTTGGACGCCACCGCGTTCAGCTGGGAGGCGGCCTGGGATCACGCGGCGGGACTCCTGCTCGTCGAGGAGGCGGGCGGCGCCCACCTGACGCTCGGCGGCGAGCCGTTCCGTGTCACCGGGGGCAACGCCCTGCCGTTCACGGCGGCCCGGGACGAGGCCACGGCCCGCCGGGTGACCGCCCTGCTGGCGGCACCGTCCGAGCAGGTGGCTGTCGGCGCCTGAGCGGGAGATCCCCGGCCCCGCGCGGGCCGGGGATCCGGTGCGGCGGCCGTCGCACGGTACGGGGCGATTCCCTCCAACGCCCCGTACCGTCAAGGCTGTCAGTCCTCCGGCATATCCTGATGCTCAGTGGCCGTCGGCTGACAAAGGAGTCCGAAGGTGCCGTCGATGCTCGATGCGGTCGTGGTGGGTGCGGGGCCGAACGGACTGACGGCTGCCGTGGAGCTGGCCCGCCGGGGCTTCTCCGTGGCCGTGTTCGAGGCCCGCGACACGGTGGGCGGGGGATCGCGCACCGAAGAGCTGACCCTGCCCGGTTTCCGGCACGATCCGTGCGCGGCGGCGCATCCGCTCGGCGTCAACTCGCCCGCCTTCCGGGCGATGCCCCTGGAGCGCTACGGCCTGGAGTGGCTGCACGCCGAGCTCCCCATGGCCCACCCGTTCCCGGACGGTTCGGCGGCGGTGCTCGCGCGGTCGGTGGCCGAGACGGCGGCCTCCTTCGGGCCGCGCGACGCGGGCGCGTACCGCAGGCTCGTCGCGCCGTTCCTGAGCAAGTGGGACACCCTGGCGCACGACTTCATGTCACTGCCGCTGACCGCGCTGCCCCGGGACCCCGTCACCCTCGCCCGCTTCGGTCTGGCCGGGCTGCCGCCGTCGACCTGGCTGATGCGCCGCTTCCGCGACGAGCGGGCCAGAGCCCTGTTCGCCGGTCTGGTGGCGCACGTCATGGCCCCACTGGAAGGAATCGCCACGGGCGCCGTCGGCCTGGTCTTCGCGCTGGCCGCGCACGCCCGGGGGTGGCCCGTCGCACGCGGCGGCTCCCAGTCCATCTCGGACGCGCTGACCGCGTATCTCCAGGACCTCGGCGGCACCGTCCACACCGACTACGAGGTCAAGCGCCTGGACGATCTGCCCCCCGCGCGGGCCTACGTCTTCGACACCTCGCCCAAGGCGCTGGCCCGTATCGCGGGTTTCGGGCGGTACTACGAGGGCTATCGGTACGGGGCGGGCGCCTTCAAGATCGACTACGCGCTGGACGGGCCCGTGCCCTGGACCGCCGAGCAGGCCCGTGTCGCCGGGACCGTCCAGGTCGGGGCGAGCCGGGCGGAGATCGGCACCGCGCTGCGCGCGGCCTCGCGCGAGGGCCGGGCACCCGACGCGCCGTTCCTGATCACGGTGCAGCCGAGCGTCGTGGACCCGTCGCGTGCCCCCGAGGGCAAACAGGTCTTCTGGGCCTACGGCCATGTCCCGAACGGCTGGACCGGAGACCTCACGGACGCGATCGAGCGCCAGCTGGAGCGGTTCGCGCCGGGCTTCCGCGACCGGGTCCTGGCCCGCGCGACCGCCGGACCGCCCCTGCTCGCGGCCCGCAACGCCAACTACGTGGGCGGCGACATCGCCTGCGGCGCAGCCTCCGGACTCCAGCTCATGCTCCGCCCCAGACTGTCCCTGTCCCCGTACAGCACCCCGCACCCCGCCGTCTTCCTGTGCTCCTCGGCCACCCCGCCCGGTCCCGGAGTGCACGGGATGTCGGGGCACAACGCGGCGAAGGCCGTCTGGAGGAGGCTGAGAGAGTCATGACCACGATCACGCTGGTGCAGGGCGACATCACCCGGCAGAGCGTCGACGCCGTAGTCAACGCGGCGAACTCCTCGCTGCTCGGCGGCGGGGGTGTGGACGGAGCCATTCACCGCCGCGGCGGCCCGGCCGTTCTCGCCGCGTGCCGCGAACTACGGGCCGGTCACTACGGCAAGGGCCTGGCGACCGGCCGGGCCGTCGCCACGACCGCGGGCGACCTCGACGCCCGCTGGGTGATCCACACCGTGGGTCCCCGCTACGCCCGGGAGGACGACCGGTCGGAGCTGCTGGCCTCCTGCTACCGGGAGTCGCTGCGGGTCGCCGACGAGCTCGGAGCCCGTACGGTCGCCTTCCCCGCCGTCTCCGCGGGCATCTACGGCTGGCCGATGGACGACGCGGCGCGCATCGCGGTGGAGACCGTCCGGGCCGCCGAGACCGACGTCGAGGAGATCCGCTTCGTACTCTTCGACGAACGCGCGTACGACGCGTTCGCCGGGCAGCTGTGACGAGCAGCCGGACACCCGGCGCCGCGTTCTGAGCGAACCGGGGTGCGCGGCCCGGGCCGCCGAGTCCGGCTCGGGGGTGCTGGGTCCTGCGGCGGTCGGGCGTCCCGCCCCTCGCTCGTGCGGCCCGGTCACTCCCGCGGGCCGTAGAGGCGCGCGGATTGCTGATGCCCGCGGAGTGGCGGTGGCGTGCGGAGGGGGTTGGGGCCTGCGGATCGCCGAGGCGCGTGCCTGGCCGGTCAAAGGGGCAGTTCGACCACCAGAGGCCGGTGGTCCGAGACGGGGGTGCTCGGCGCGTGCGCGCCGACGGCCGCGCCCGCCTCGATGCCCGTGGCCAGCACATGGTCGAGCTGGACGAGGGGGCGGTGCGAGGGGTAGGTGGGCGTACGGGCCAGATCCCGCCAGCCGCGCGACACCGGCGGGGTGCCGGCGGACCGGGTCCGGCCGCCGCCGATCGTCCCGGCCGGACCGAGGACCGTCCTCGGAAGCGCGCCGGGCAGGTTGAAGTCGCCGAGAAGCACGCGGGGCCCGGGCAGGTCGGCGATCCAGGCGCGGACGGCGAGCAACTGACGGACGTTCCAGCCGGGCACGAACGACAGGTGCAGAGCCACCACGGTGAACGGGCCGCGGCTTCCCTCCAGGACGGCGGCCAGCGCGGCCCGCGGATGGTCCCTGGACAACGTGAGTCCACGGCGTCCGGGTGTCCGCAGCGGCATGGGAACCGGTGCCGGGGCCAGCCGAAGGGCTCTCCAGTGCCGGACGGGCAGCCGGGACAGCAGCGCGATGCCGTGCGAGGGGACACCGTCACCCGCCTCGGCCTCGCGCGGCCCGTACACCCGCAGACCGGGTTCGGACGGTTCCGGGACCCAGCCGCCGCCCGCCTTCGCCATGCCGTGGAACGCGGACGCGTAACGCCAGTGCGGCGCGCCGGACCCCTCGGCCGCGGCGGACGCCTGGTCGACTCCGCCGGAGCGTTCCTGCAGCCGGTCCACCTCCTGTAGCGCCACCACATCGGCGTCCAGCGACGCGACGGCCCGCACGAGCGGCACCTCGGGGCCGCCCGCGGCCCGGACGGACACGGGTCTGCCGTCCACCAGCGTCCGGCCGTGCAGCACGTTGAACGTCGCGAACCGCACCCGCCCGGAGCGCGAGGAGCCGGGACGAGCCGTCTCGGAAGGTGTCATGGCCGCGACCGTACCCGGCGCGACGGACAAGCGGGGGCCGGTCTTCCGTGGTGGCCGGCTTCCGGCAGGCAGGGAGGTGCCGGAGCCCGGTGGGGTCACCGGCGGGGCGGTGTTGCCGGGTGGGCGAGGTCACCGAAGGGCGGTGTCATGCGCCGGACCGGTTCGCCCGGCGTGGCGGTGCCGTACACGGGGGAGGGGGCGAGGATCGGCGCCGGTGCGAGCGGAACGTGGACATCGATCCTCACGGCCCGTTCCCTCCCAGGAGGTCGCGCAGGGCTTCCTCCTCCTGGCGGCTGAGCCCGGTCACGAACTGCCGGAGGGCCGCGATCGGGTCGGGCCCGCGGTCGAGTGCCTCGTGCATGGCCTCGGCGGTCAGCTGGGCCGCGTCCTTGGCGGGGCGGTACGCGCCGCGTCGGCCGTCAACGTCCCGGAGCACAAGACCCTTGTCGTACAGACGTTTGAGGATGGTGTGCACCGTGTTGTAGGCGAGTCCGCCGCCGATCTCGGCCTGGATCTCGGCGGGTGTCATCGCGTCGTCCGTGGCCCACAGGGCGGCGAGGACCGTGCTCTCCAGTTCGCCCGCGCTGCGCCGTTCCGCCCTTCCGTGGGGACCTGTGCCAGCCATGCCCGTCACCTTACAGTGCGTAGCCAAGCCGGTAACGGGGCCGGTCCGGGGTGTGTGCCCGGGGGTGCGCGGGGGCGCAGGCCGCCTCGGGTGCCTCCCCGCATGCCTGTCCCGTACGGCGCCTTCTTCCGGTGAACGGTAGTTTGTCCATGATTCCCCGGCTCTCGGCCTCACCCTACGTCTTGTAGGGTGAGGAAACCCTACAGTGTGTAGGGTTGAAGGGTGGACGATGGCCAAGACCCTGAACGTCCCGCTCATCGGCGACCGGCGGTCCGGACCGCCGGTCGGGACGGCCCGGGCGTCCCGGCGCCCCGGTGAGTCCGGCGCGCTCGCTCTGGTCGCTGTCGCCTTCGTCCTGGCCCAGTTGATCCTCGTGCACCCCGGGACGGGACTCGGCTGGGACGAGACCGTGTACGTCAGCCAGGTCTCCCCGCACGCCCCGGCGGCGTTCTTCAGCGCACCGCGGGCCCGCGGGGTCTCCCTGCTCGTCGCGCCGGTGGCCTCCTGGTCGTCCTCCACCGCCTTGCTGCGGATCTACCTCGCCCTGCTCTCCGGACTCGGCCTGTTCGTGGCCCTGCGCGTGTGGCGCGGACTGTTCCCGGTGCGGGTCCTCGCCCTGGCGGGCGCCCTGTTCGCGACGCTGTGGGTGACCCTCTTCTACGGCCCGCAGGCCATGCCCAACTACTGGGTCGCGATCGGCGCCCTGGTCTGCGTCGGCTGCTTTCTGCGGGCCCGGGCCGGCGGCCGCGACCGGGCGGTGCTGTGGGGGACCGGGCTGAGCGCGGCGCTCATGGCGTGGATGCGGCCCCCCGACGCGGTCTGGGTGACGCTGCCGCTCCTGGTCCTCACCGTCGCGGCCCCTCGGTGGCGGCGGGTTCGGCCGCTGCTCGCGCTCGTCGCGGGCCTGTCGGCCGGAGCGGCCGAGTGGATCATCGAGGCGTACGTGAGCTACGGCGGCCCGGGGCAACGGCTCGCCGACGGTTCGCGCATCCAGGGCGGCCTCGGCTGGAACATCGCGGTCGGCGACCAGCTGCGCAGCCTCGGCGGACGCGTGCTGTGCCGGCCCTGCACCGGCGGGATGCCGGACCCCGCGGTGATGGCGTGGTGGTTCGTCCTGCCGCTGACCGCCGCCCTCGGCCTGGTGACCGCCGTCAGGTCCCGTCGCCCGGCACCCACCCTGCTGCTCCTGGCCTGTGCCACGACAGCGGGGTTCCCGTACCTCTTCATGATCGGATACGCGGCCCCGCGCTTCCTGCTGCCCCTCTACGCCCTCGTCGCGATCCCCGTCGCCGACGCACTCGTCCACCTGGTCACCGCCGGGGGCCGGTGGCGGCCGGTGACCGTGACACTGGTGGCCCTCGGTCTCGCCGGACACCTGGCCGTGCAGTTCGCGGTGCTTCAGGCCACGGTGCGGCGCACCGCCGACAGCCACCACGGCTGGGCGGTGACGGCGGCGGAACTGCACAGGCTCGGGGTGCGGCCGCCCTGTGTGCTGACCGGCCGTCAGTCCGTGCCCATCGCGTTCTACGCCGGCTGTTCCTCCGCGGCGACCGGCGGACACAACGCCAACACCACCGCGGCGGCTATCGAGCGTTCCGTCCGGCACATGCCGGTCGCCGTCGTCACGACACCGGGAGGCGCGCCGCCCGGCTACGCCCGCGCCTGGTCACCCCACCGCGCGGGTGACGTCGACGTCTACGTCTCTCCGGGCGCGGGGAGCCGTACGCCGTGACCCCTCCGCCGAAGACGCCTTCACCGGCGGACAGGGCGCGGGCGGCCGGCGGTGGCGGCGCCGCCGGCGCGGGCCGGCTTTCCCGCGGCGAACCGGTGGGCGCCCCGCCGCCGGGCCCGGCCGGGAGCGGACCGCCCGGCGCTGCACCCGTGTCCCTCGCCGGGCCCGGGCCGAAGGCCGACGGCCCGGGGACCTCTCCGCCCGAGCCGGTGTGCGGCCCGAACGGACCGTCCTTCCCCTCGCCGGCCGACGGCGGGCGGACGGCCGCCGTCGGCCGGCGGCGCCTGTCCGCGCGGGACGGGCGGATGGGCCGGCACGCCGTGCTCTCGCTGCTCGTGCTGGTGGCCGCCGGGTTTCTCGCCCACCACCACTGGCCCGTGATCGAGTCGGGAGCGGGCATGCTCGCGCACGCCGACCGGGGCTGGCTGCTGGTGGCGGCCGTCGCCACCCTGGCGACCTGGGTGTGCTCCGCCCTCGCCCAGCAGGGCGCGGTGGCGGAGCCATTGCCCGCCGGGCGACTGGTGGCGGTGCAGTTCGCGGCCGCGTCCGCCAACCACGTACTGCCCTCGGGCCTCGGCGCGGGCGCCGTCAATCTGCGCTTCCTGACCCGGTGCGGACTGCCCTTCGCCCGTTCCGCGACCGCCCTCGTGGTCAAGGCGTGCGCCGGAACCGTCGTACGCGGCTGTCTGATCGGCGGACTGGCCCTGGCCTGTCCCGGCGCGCTGCGCCTTCCCCGGCTGACGGCGAGTGCCTGGACCGTGGCCGCCTGGACGGCCGGCGTCGTCGTGGCCGCCGTCGCCGCGGCGCTCTTCGCCGGACCGCTGCGGCGCGCGCTGCGCCGTGTGCTCCTGGACGTCCGCGCCGTGCACGAAGTCCCCGCGCGGGCCGCCGCGCTGTGGGGCGGCTCGCTCGCCTTCGCGGCGCTGCACGCCACCGTGGTCATCGCCGTCGCCCAGGCCATCGGCCTGTCCCTGTCCCCGGCCCGGGTGGCCCTCGTCTACTTCGCCGCGAGCAGCGCCGCCGTCCTGCTGCCCACCCCGGGCGGCCTCGGCTCCCTGGACGCCGCCCTCGCGCTGGCCCTCACGTTCGCGGGGGCGTCCGGCGAGGCGGCGGCCTCCACGGTGCTCGGCTACCGGCTGCTCACCGTGTGGCTTCCCCTGCTCCCGGGGCTGGTGGCGCTGGGCGTGCTGATCCGGCGCCGGGTGCTGTGAACGAGGGGCGGGCCCGGGGCCGTACGGCGGTCAGGATCTGTTCAGACTTCCGCTGACACTCTCGGGCCTCATGACCTACGAGACAACAGAGACGTCCGGGACTTCCGAGGCGTACGGCCGCCCCGGAGCACCGGACCCCGCCGGGCACCGCCCGCGCTGGAACAAGGTGCCCGAAGTCACCGCGTACTTCTGGATCATCAAGGTGCTGTGCACGACCGTCGGCGAGACCGCCGCCGACCTCCTGAACGAGAAGCTGGGGCTCGGCCTGACCGGTGTCTCGCTGCTGATGAGCGGGCTGCTGGCGGCCGTCCTGGTGGTCCAGTTCCGTACGAAGAGGTACCGGGCGGGCGTGTACTGGCTCGCGGTGGCGCTGATCAGCGTCGTGGGGACGCTGATCAGCGACAACCTCACCGACAGCCTGGGCGTGCCGCTGGAGACCAGTACCGCCGTGTTCGCCGTCGCCCTCGCCGTGACGTTCCTCGTCTGGTACCGCCAGGATCATTCCTGGGCCTCCCCGCCCGCCGCGCCCTGCCGGCGCGAGCGGTACAGCTCGGCGGCGAGCGGGGCCAGGGACACGAGGACGATGACCGCGATGACCGGGAGCAGATAGCGGTCGACGTTCGGGATGGAGGAACCCAGCGCGTACCCGCCGAGGGTGAGGCCGATGCTCCAGACGAGGCCGCCGGCCACCTGCCACACGGTGAAGGTCCGCAGCGGCACGCCCAGGGCGCCCGCCATCGGGTTCAGCACCGTACGCACGACGGGCACGAAGCGGGCCAGCACGATCGCCTTGGCGTGGCCGTACCGCTCCAGGAGCTCCTCGGCGCGGTGCGCGCCCGATTTCAGGCGGGGGGAGGAATCGCGGGCGAGCAGGGCACCGCCCGCCTTCCGTCCGATCAGATAGCCGGTCTGGGCGCCGACGAGCGCGCCCACGGCCGCGGCGATCAGCAGCGGGGCGAGCGACAGCTTCACGCCGTCGTGCCCCGATCCCGTGCAGAGCAGTCCCGCTGTGAACAGCAGTGAGTCACCGGGCAGGAAGAAGCCGATCAGCAGACCGGTCTCCGCGAACATCACCACGCCCACCCCCAGCACGCCGAAGGCGGCGAGCAGGGACTGCGCGCTGAGAATATTCACGGCGAGGTCGGACGCTGTGAACATCGGTGCGGTCGTCATCGCGGACCCTCTCATACTGGAAGGGGCGGGCGCGGTCGAAACCCGCGCCCGGCTGACTACAATTCTGTAGACGGTCTACTGAACTGTAGACGATGGTGGGGTGAGGATCGTTCCGATGAGCAGTGACAAGGACGAACGCCGGCCGGCGGGCGAGCTGGAGGCCAGCGTGATGGCGGCTCTCTGGGCCGCGGGGGTGCCGCTCACGCCCGGACGCGTGCAGACCGAGCTGGGCTCCGGTCTGGCCCGCACGACAGTGACGACGATCCTGTCCCGGCTGCACGAGAAGGGCATCGTCGGCCGCGAGCGGCTGGGCCGGGGCTACGCGTACTTCCCCGTCCAGGACCCGCACGGCCTCACCGCGCGCCGTATGCACACCGAGCTCGACCGCGACGACGACAGGGAGACCGCGCTGGCCCGCTTCGTCGCCCAGCTCAGCCCCGACGACGAGCGGCTCCTGCGGGATCTCCTGGAACCGGATCTCGGCACGCGCCCGGAACCGGGCGACGAATGATCCTTCTCCTGATGGTCCCCCTGCTCGTCCCCTTCGCGCTGGGACCGCTGGCCCGCCGCTGCCTGGACCGGCTCACCCCGGTCGCCGCGCTGTGGTCGGTGACCCTCGCGCTCGTCGTGCTGGCCGGGGCCTCCGTGGCCTCGCTCGGCGCGCTCGTCCTGACGGGCCTGCTCAAGATGCCCCTGTTCGCGGGCCTCGGCGACCTCGTCCACCCGCTGCGCACGGCCTCGGACCTCGTCGTCCTGCCCGCGGCGGCCGCCGCGACGGGGCTGCTCACCGTCGGCGCCTGGACCGTCGTCCGCTCGGCCCTGCGCCAGCTGCGTGCCTTCCGCACCGCGCGCAGCCAGGCCGACCGCCGTCCCGCCGCCGGCGACCTGTGCGTCATCGAGTCGCCGCACCCCGACGCCTACGCGCTCCCCGGCCGGCCGCACCGCATCGTCGTCACCACCGCCATGCTCCGCAGCCTCGGCGCCGACGAGCGCGAGGCCCTCTTCGCCCACGAGCGGGCCCACAACGCGGGCGGCCACCACCGCTTCCTCGTCGTGGCCGAACTCGCGGCCCACTGCCACCCGGGCCTGCGCACGGTCCGCGCCACCGTCGCGCTCGCGGCGGAGCGCGCCGCGGACGAGGCCGCGGCCGTCACCGTGGGGGACCGGAGGCTGATCGCCCGGGCCATCGCCCGCGCCGCCCTGGCCGTCGGCGAGGCCCGCACCGGGCGCCCCGACTTCGCCCCCGCGGCCACCACGGGGCCCGTCCCCCAGCGGGTCGCCGCCCTGCTCTCCGTCCCCCGGCGCCGCCCTCGCGCCGCCGCCTGGATCGCCGTCCTCCTCGCCGCCTGCGCCGCCGTCTCGGCCGGCGCGTCGGGGGCCGGTGTCATCGCCTTCCACCACGAGGTCGAGGTCGCGCAGGGCGAGGAGACTCGCTGACGCGATTCCGGCCGGGAGCAGGCGAGGGGCCGGCCGAGGGTCACCGGCCGGGCGAGGTCGATGTCGGATTCTCGCCAGCCTCGGCCTCCGGGGTGCCCGATGCTTGAGGCATGCAGAACGGGATGCACACGGACACGGAGCGCTGCGTGCGTGCCGTCCAGTCGAAGGACGCGCGTTTCGACGGATGGTTCTTCACCGCGGTGACGACGACGAGGATCTACTGCCGGCCGAGTTGCCCGGTCGTGCCGCCGAAGCCCCGGAACATGACCTTCTACCCGAGCGCCGCCGCCTGCCAGCAGGCCGGATTCCGGGCCTGCAAACGCTGCCGCCCGGACACCAGCCCCGGCTCTCCCGAATGGAACCACCGTGCCGACCTGGTCGCCCGGGCGATGCGGCTGATCGGCGACGGGGTCGTCGACCGCGACGGGGTACCGGGCCTGGCCGCCCGGCTCGGTTACAGCACCCGCCAGATCGAACGGCAGCTCCTGGCCGAGCTGGGCGCGGGACCCCTCGCGCTCGCCCGCGCCCAGCGCGCCCAGACGGCCCGGCTGCTCATCGAGACGACACTGCTCCCCATGGCCGAGATCGCCTTCGCCGCCGGCTTCTCCTCCATCCGCACCTTCAACGACACGGTCCGTGAGGTCTTCGCGCTGTCCCCGAGCGAGCTGCGCGCCCGCCTGCCCAGGAACCGGGCCGGAGCCGTGGCCGGGACCCCGAGCGTGCCGGGCGTGCTGAATCTCCGGCTCCCTTTCCGCGCCCCGCTCAACCCCGACAACCTCTTCGGACACCTCGCGGCGACCGCCGTACCGGGGGTGGAGGAGTGGCGCGACGGCGCGTACCGGCGGACGCTGCGGCTGCCGTACGGGCACGGTGTCGCCGGTCTGACGCCGATGCCGGACCACATCGCGTGCCGGCTGGCCCTGAGCGACCTGCGCGACCTGTCCGTCGCGATCAGCCGCTGCCGCCGCATGCTGGACCTGGACGCCGATCCGGTGGCGGTCGACGACCAGCTGCGCACGGATCCGCTGCTGGCGCCACTGGTCGACAAGGCCCCCGGCCGCCGGGTGCCGCGTACGGTGGACGAGGCCGAGTTCGCCGTACGGGCGGTGCTGGGGCAGCAGGTCTCCACGGCCGCCGCGCGGACCCACGCAGCCCGCCTGGTCACCGCGTACGGAGATCCGGTCGACGACCCCGGAGGCGGTCTCACCCACCTCTTCCCTACGCCGGAGGCGCTCGCAGCGCTGGACCCCGAGTCGCTCGCGATGCCCCGCACCCGGCGCACCACGTTCGCCACGCTGGTGGGTCAACTCGCCGAAGGAACCCTGCACTTGGGCGTGGAGAGCGACTGGGAGCAGGCACGGGCCAGGCTTCTGGCGCTTCCCGGCTTCGGCCCCTGGACCGCCGACGTGATCGCGATGCGTGCCCTCGGCGACCCGGACGCCTTCCTCCCCACCGACCTCGGAATCCGGCGAGCCGCACAGGAGCTGGGGCTCCCCTCCACCCCTGCCGCCCTGACGGCCCGTGCCGCGGCCTGGCGCCCCTGGCGGGCCTACGCGGTCCAGTACCTGTGGGCGACGGACAGCCACCCGATCAACTTCCTGCCGGAGCAGGCACGCACCTCACGCACCAAGGACGCCCAGTGAAACGGCACACGGTCATCGACAGTCCCTACGACCCCCTCACGCTCGTCGCCGACGACGACGGCGTCCTGTGCGGTCTCCACATGGTCGGTCAGCGCCACCGTCCGCCGGAGGAGAGCTTCGGCGACCGCGACGACACCCTCTTCGATGAGGTGACAGAGCAACTGAACACCTACTTCGATGGCGAGTTGAAGGAGTTCACCGTCGAACTGCGCATGAACGGGACGCCGTTCCAGCGCAGTGTGTGGGACCAGCTCCGGCGGATCCCCTACGGCGAGACCCGGTCGTACGGCGAACTCGCCGAAGCACTGGGCAACATGGGCGCCTCCCGCGCGGTCGGCCTCGCCAACGGCAAGAACCCGATCGGGATCATCGTGCCCTGCCATCGCGTGATCGGCGCGAGCGGCGGCCTCACCGGCTACGGCGGCGGCCTGGACCGCAAGCGGCAACTTCTGGACTTCGAGAGTGGATCGGCGCTCTTCTGATCAGAACGGGTTGATAACAGACGACAACCGTTCCGGAGTCGGCGCTGTCTGACCCCCTATGAAGATCTCCTTTCTGCTCCACAACGCCTACGGGATCGGGGGCACGATCAGCACCACCTTCAATCTGGCCCGCGCGCTTGCCGCGCGGAACGAGGTGGAGATCGTCTCCGTGCTGCGGCACCGCGAGCGGCCGACTCTGTCCCTGGATCCCGGAGTCTCGTTACGGTCGCTGGTGGATCTGCGGCAGGAGAAGGACCACCCGTCGCATCTGAGACCGGCGCGGGTGTTTCCCCGCGCCGAGTACCGGTACCGGCAGTACAGCGAGTTGACCGACCGACGGATCGGCGAGTGCCTCGCGGCGACCGACGCCGACGTGGTGATAGGGACCAGGCCCGGGCTCAACGTGCATCTGGCGCTCCAGGCTCCGCAGCACGTCGCGCGCGTCGGACAGGAACACCTCACCCTGGACGGCCATTCACCCCGGCTGCGTTCCGCCCTGCGCCGGGCCTATCGCCGGCTCGACACGCTCACCACGGTGACCGAGGCGGACGCCACCGCCTACCGGCGCAAGATGCGGATGCCCGGAGTCCGGGTGGCGGCACTGCCGAACAGCGTGCCGGAAGCCGTGCTGCCGCCTGCCGACGGCACCGCCAAGGTGATCATCGCCGCCGGCCGTCTCGTTCCCGTCAAACGGTACGACCTGCTCATCGAGGCCTTCGCGCCGGTCGCCGCCGAACACCCCGACTGGCGCTTGCGCATCTACGGCAAGGGCGAGGAGCACGAGAGGCTGCGGCGGCTCATCGCGGACCTCGGCCTGTACGACAGCGTCCTCCTGATGGGTGCGGCGACCCCCATGGAGGCGGAGTGGGTCAAGGGCTCGATCGCGGTGGCGTCCTCCGACTACGAGGCGTTCGGCATGACCATCATCGAGGCGATGAGCTGCGGTCTGCCGGTGGTGAGCACCGACTGTCCCCACGGACCGGGCGAAATCATCGAGGACGGCGTCGACGGCCGACTCGTGCCGGTCGGAGACCGCGACGCGCTGGGCGAGGCGCTGCGGGGACTGGTCCGCGACGACGAGTGGCGCCTGCGCGCGGGCCGTGCGGCCCGGAAGAACGCGCGGAGATTCGCTCCGGGCCCCGTCGTCACACAGGCGGAACGCCTGTTCGCCGAGGCCGTGTCGGCGAGAAGAGCGGGCCGGCCGGTTCAGCGCGAACGCTCCGGCGCGCAGCGCGTCCTGGTCAGCCAGGGCTTCGCCCTGCGCGACACCGCCCACGGCACGGCCGACGGTGTGCTGCGCACCCTGAGGAGGAAGCGATGAGCACGGACACGGACACGGAGACGCAGGTACACGTCGGCTGTGTGACCGGTGACGACGGCCGGATCACCTTCGACCTGCCGCCCGGGTCGCCCGAAGGGCAGCAACTGCTGCTGCGACTGCGCCCGAAGAAGGGACAGCCCGAAAAGACGGTCCACGTCCTCGGCTTCGAGTCCGCCGGCGAACGCCAGTGCGCCGTCCTGAACGCGCGGCCCGTTCTCACGGAGGGCCGCTGGGACGTCTACCTGCTCCAGGAACCTGGATCCGAGCGGCAGCGTCCGCGCGCCGGTCTGCGCGATCTCCGCGCACTCGTCGACGGACACCGTCGCCCTCGGCCGTCCCCGCTCGCCGTCCGGATCCCGTACGTCACCGTGGACGGCCACCTCGCGGTGCGCGCCTGGCTGCGCGACGCCCACGCGGAGGCCGAGGGCATCGACGCCGGCGCCCGCTCGATGACGGTCAGGGCACGCCTGCACGGCGCCTCGCTCCAGGAGGGATCCGTCGTGAGCCTGCGTCTGCGGGGTGCCGGCGCCACCGCTGTCACCGTGGAGCCGCGTGCCGGGGACGACGGACGGAGCCTCTCCTTCACCGTCGACTACGCGGAGCTGGCTGCCGGGGCACCGCCGGGGGGAGGCGTCTGGGACGTCTTCGTCCGTCCCGCGGCTCAGGCGCCCTCGATGCGCGTCGGCCGTCTTCTCGACGACCTGGCGGACCGCAGGAAGATCGTCGTCTACCCGGCGGCCGACGTCGGTGGTACCGGCCTGCGCCCCTACTACACCGTCGACAACGACCTCTCCGTGGAGGTGACGGGGAAGCCATGACCTGTATGGCGCACCGCGGTCTTCCTGTCGGGTGACCCCGGTGGCGTGAGCCGCCCGATCACTGGTGTCTGTACGAAGGGAGAGCAGCCAGAGAGCGGGAGACCATGGAGCGGAAGTACAAGAGCCTCGCGACAGCCCGGGCCGCAGGGGTGGCCGGGGTGGCGTTCGCGATCCTGATGGCCGCGGCGATCGTGCTGGTGCGGATCGCCCTGCCCGACAGCGGGGACGAGACGACCCTCGACTCCGGACAGCGCGGTGGCGTTCGGACGGCGCTGGAGCTGGTGCCGTTCGCCGGGATCGCGTTCCTGTGGTTCATGGGCGCTCTGCGCGAGCAGGCCGGCCGGGCCGAGGACCGGTTCGTCGCCACCGTGTTCCTCGGCAGCGGCGTGGTCTTCGTCGCCACCCTGTTCGCCGCCGCCGCGGCGGCCGGGACCGTGCTCGGCGAAAGCCCGCAGAGCCCTTCCTTCGGCAGCCACTTCGCCTACGCCCTGCTGACCACGTACGCCATGCGCATGGCCGCGGTGTTCATCATCGCGACCTCGACCATCGGCCGTCGGCTCGGCGCCCTCCCGCGCCCGCTCGTCGTCGTCGGCTATCTGGCGGGCCTGACGCTGCTCGTGGCGGGAAGCAGCGTGCCCTGGTCCGAGCTGGTCTTCCCGGCCTGGGCGCTGCTCCTGAGCCTGAACATCCTGCGAGGCCGCCCTCCCGCCGCGGCCCGGCCCGCCGCCCCGGCCTGACCGGGCCGCCCCGCCCCGCTCACCCGAACGGTCCACCCCTCGTCGCAGGCTCCCGCCCGGCCACCGAGAGTGGTGCGCAGGAGGGTCGAACGGGCCAGTGGAGAGGACCGATCCCGTGGTAAGGATTGCCGTCGATCTGAACCGCTGTCAGGGGTACGCGCAGTGCGCGTTCCTCGCGCCCGAGATCTTCGCCATGCACGGCGAGGAGGCACTGCTGTACGACCCGGACGCCGACGCGGCACAGCGCGAGAAGCTGGCCCAGGCCGCCGCGGCCTGCCCGGTCCAGGCGATCCTCGTCGACGCCGTGGAATCCGACGCCGTGGACGTATCGGCCGAGGCGGTGTCCGGTGGACGGTGACGGATCCCTGGAACGGCTCAAGCGTGACGGCCGTATCGTCGTCGTCGGTGCCTCGCTGGCCGGCCTGCGGGCAGCCGAAACCCTGCGGGACAAGGGCTTCGCCGGGTCACTGACCCTGATCGGCGACGAGGCCTGCGAACCGTACGACCGGCCCCCGCTGTCCAAGCAGGTGCTGCTGGGCAGGGCGAGCGCCGAACGTACCGCCCTGCCCAGGCTCAGGGCCCTCGACGCGACCTGGCGGCTCGGCAGAGCGGCCACCGGCCTGGACATGGCCGCCCGGCGGGTGCGGCTGGCCGACGGCGACGAGGTGCCGTACGACCGGCTGCTCATCGCCACCGGCGTCCGGGCGCGACCGTGGCCGAACGAGGCCGAGGCGGACCTCGACGGCGTCTTCGTGCTGCGGACCCGGGACGACAGCGCCGCCCTCGCGCGGCGGCTCGACGCGGGCCCCGAGCGGGTCCTGGTCATCGGCGCCGGATTCACCGGCTCGGAGATCGCCTCCGCCTGCCGCGAACGCGGCCTGCCCGTCACCGTCGCCGAACGCGGCGCCGCGCCCCTGGTCGGCGCGCTCGGCGGGGTCGTCGGCGCGGTCGCCGCCGAGATGCATCGCGAGCACGGTGTCGACCTGCGGTGCGGGGTCATGGTGACCGCGCTGGAGGGCGACGCCTCGGGAAGGGTGCGTGCCGCGCAGCTGTCCGACGGCTCCACCGTGGAGACCGACGTGGTGATCGTCTCGCTCGGCGCCCTCCGCAACACCGAATGGCTCGCCGGGTCCGGACTCGGCGCGGGTCCCCGGGGCATCGCCTGTGACGCAGGCTGCCGCGCCTTCGACATCCGCGGCATCGTCACCGACGACATCTACGCCGCCGGCGACGTCGCCCGCAGCCCGCACGCCCTGTTCGGCTACCAGTTCCTGTCCCTGGAGCACTGGGGCAACGCCGTGTCGCAAGCCAGGATCGCGGCGCACAACATGCTCAGCGAGAGCACCGACCGCCTGCCCCACATGGAGGTTCCGGCGTTCTGGTCCTCGCAGTTCGGGGTCAACATCAAGTCCGTCGGGATCCCCTCGATGGGGACGGAGATCCTCGTCTCCCAGGGCTCACTGGCGGATCACCGGTTCCTCGGCGTGTACGGGTACCAGGGGCGCGTCATCGGCGCCGTCGCCTTCGACCACGGCCGGTGGCTGCCGTTCTACCAGGAGCTGATCGAGACCACCGCGCCGTTCCCGCCGCCGTTCGCGACGGTCGACCGGCGCCCGGAGGGACAGCGGCCGCTCGACGCGGACTTCCCCGACCCCTCAATCCCCACCCACGGCCCCACCGTGACCCTCAGCGGATACTCGCCGGCCGACCGCCGGATGACGTTCACCCCGGCGCACTGACCGCACGGCCCGCACGGCCACGAGGACGCTAGGACTCGCCATGACGCAATCCCTGCTGCACCAGATCCTGGACTACGCCAACCGGGCCGACCCGTACCCGATCTACGAGGAGCTGCGGAAGTCGCCGGTCCACCACGAGGCCGACGGGCCGTACGTGATCAGCACGTACTACGAGATCCGCAGCCTTCTGCACGATCCCCGGATCAGTTCCGACGCCCGTAACCTGGCCTCGAACGCGGCCGAACCGCCGGCCGGGGCGCCCTCGGAGGAGAGCACCCTGCCGCCGGGCTTCCTGAAGCTCGACCCGCCGGAGCACGACCGGCTGCGCCGCATGACGAACCGCCCTTTCGGGCCGCCGCACTCCCCGCACCGGGTCGACGGGATGCGCGGAGAGCTCCACGACATCGTCACCGGCCTCATCGACGGCATCGGGGACCCGGACCGGATCGACCTGGTGGAACAGTTCTCGTACCCCTTCCCGGTGACGGTGATCTGCCGGCTGCTCGGGGTGCCGCGCGAGGACGAGACACGCTTCCACGTCTGGGCGGACACCCTCGCCGCGAACCTGGACCCCGACCCGGACGCCGATCCCGCCGAGCGGGACAAGGGCGCACAGGACGCCCGGATGCAGCTGGGCATGTACCTGGCCGGCCTGATCGAGGAGCGCCGCAAGAACCCCGGCGAGGACATGCTCTCCCAGCTGGCGACCGCCAAGGGCGACGACGGTCCGATGACCACGATGGAACTGCTCAGCACGGCCGCGCTGTTGCTGATCGCCGGGCACGAGACCACGGTCAACCTGATCACCAACGGCATGCTCACCCTGCTGCGCAATCCCGACGTCCTCCAGCGGCTGCGTGCCGATCCGCGGCTGGCCGTGCCCATCGTCGAGGAGCTGCTGCGGTTCGAGCCGCCGGTGCAACTGGTGCCGCAGCGCACCACCCTCGCCGACATCGAGGTCCGCGGGGTCACCATCCCCAAGGGCGCCTCCGTGTGGCTGGTCCTGGCGTCGGGCAACCGCGACCCCCGGCGCTTCGAGGACCCGGACCGCTTCGACCCGGACCGCCCCGACATCCAGCACCTCGGCCTGGGCAGCGGCATCCACAGCTGCTTCGGCGCACCGCTCGCCCGGCTGGAGACGCAGTTCGCCCTGGCGGAACTGGCCAGGAGGCTGGAGAACCCACGTCTGCTGGAGGACCCGCCCCCGTACCGGCAGAACGCCGTACTGCGCGGCCCGCGGCGCCTGCACCTCACCTGCGACGGAATCCGCCCCTAGGACCTGTCCGGCGGTCGGAGCCGTCTCCCTGCCGGTCGCGCGGACAAGCGCCTCAGGTCGGTCAGCGCACTTGCCCGCTGTCCTCCGTACGGAGCCGGCGCAGCAGCTCCGGCAACGCGGTGCCGATGGGCTCGCGTACGACGTCGTCGGCGAGTTCGTCGTACGGGGTCGGCTCCGCGTTGACGATGACGAGCCGGGCCCCGTGGTCGGCGGCCACGCCCGCGAGGCCCGCCGCCGGCTGGACCTGGAGGCTGCTGCCGACGGCGATGAACACCTGGCAGGCCTTGGCGATGGCGGCGGCCTGGCCGAGGACGACGGGGTCGAGTCGTTCACCGAACATGACGGTCGCCGGTTTGAGGATCCCGCCGCACTCGAGACAGGCCGGATCGTCCTCACCGGCGTCGACCCGGGCGAGGGCGTCGTCCATGGGCCCGCGTGCGTGGCATTTGGTGCACACGAAACTCCGTGCGGTGCCGTGCAGTTCGAGGACCTTGCGGGCGGGCATCCCGGCGAGTTGGTGCAGTCCGTCGACGTTCTGCGTGATGACCCGCACGGGCACGCCGGAACGCTCCAGCTCGGCCACCGCCCGGTGCGCGGTGTTGGGCTCGGCCCGCAGCGCACCGCTCTCCCGCCGCATCAGCCACGCCCGGCGCCTGATCTCGGGATCGCCCATGTAGTACTCGTACGTGACGAGCTTCTCGGCTTCGGGATCCTTCCGCCAGAGCCCGTTGGGACCGCGGTAGTCCGGGATCCCGGAGTCGGTGGAGATGCCTGCCCCGCTGAGGACGGCGACGAGTGGCCTGTTCACGGACATGAAGGTACGGGGCTCGCCTGCTCGGAGCGACCGGATATTGGGCGCGGCTGGTTCCGCCGCTTCGCTCGGATCCACATCCGCTGTCCGCCGCTTGCGAAGCGGAGCAAGCTCACCTCGGAGCCCTGCCGGCGCACGCATATGGTCCCGGCCCCGGGCTTGAGGCCCGGGGCCGGGACCATCTATCGGCCGGTGACTCCGCGTCGGCCGGGACTTCAGAAGGCGCTGTTGTTGCAGCCCGCGCTGGAGCCGATGTCGGTGACCTGGGCACCGGGGTTGCCCTCGCCGCCCAGCAGGTTGCCGCCCAGGCCGTTGAGCAGGCCGACCTGGCCGAGGACGTCCACGTTCAGGTCGTGCGACTTGCAGGAGGAGTGCTGCTTGACGGTGAACCCGTCGCCGTGGTCACCGGCGTGGGCCGTGCCGCCCACGAGTCCGATGCTGCCGATCGCGGCGATCAGGACGGCAACGTTGCGAAGCTTGCGCATGTCATCTCCGATGGAGTGAGTGGGTGCGATCTGGGGAAGATCGACTTTTACAATTCCGGGAGATTAGTTCGGAATATGCCGAAACGGGCGTGGGCGCGCCGGGTCTCATGATCGCGCAGCAAGAGCACCCGAAAGCCGTAGCGCATGCGAACGGGCCCGTCCGTGGCCACCGGTCCGGCAGGCGGTGGCGGCCGCACCGACCCGCCCTGTGAGGCCCCCCGCGGACGCCGCCCTCGACGCGGACACGCGGACGACCCGCTACGTGTCTGCCGGCCTGGTCGGCGACCGCGCGGCCACCCGATGAACACCACCGGCGTCATGCGGTCGATTGATAGGCTCGGCGAATGACCAGTCGCAGCCGCGACCGCGTCGCGGACGTCCGCAGCGTCGTGGCCACGCACGTGCCCGACTACCGGATCGAGTCCGTCGTGCCGCTCGGCGGGGGCCTGGACAACCTGGCGTACGAGGTCAACGGTGAGCTGGTCGTGCGCTTCAGCAAAGAGCCCGACCTGGCGCGGCGGGCCGCCCTGGTGTGCCACGAGGCCCGCGTGCTTGCCGCCGTCGCCGACATCTCGCCGCTGCCCGTCCCCGAACCGGCGTTCACTGTCGCGGAGCAGGGATGTCTGGCTTACCGCAAGCTCCCCGGCATGCCACTGCTGGATGTGCCGCGGCACCGGCGATCGGCCCACGGCACGTCGATCGCCGCCACGCTCGGCGAGCTGCTCACTGCGCTGCATGCCGTTCCGGTCGATCGGCTGGCCGGTCTGGTGGACACGGACCATCAGCCGCCGGCCGAGTGGCGACATGAGGCCGCGGAGAACTACGCGACGGTGGCCGGGCAGGTACCGGCGGTGCACCGCCGGTCCGTCGAGGCGTTCTTGGATGCCGCACCACCGAACGATGGATGCACCCCGACGTTCTCCCACAACGATCTGGGGATCGAACACGTTCTCATCGACCCGGACACATGGACGGTGACCGGCATCATCGACTGGAGCGATGCGGCCGTCGTCGACCCGGCCTGCGACTTCGGGCTGCTCCACCGCGATCTCGGCCCCGCCGCTACCCGCGCCGCCATCCGCAGCTATCGAACCGACGCCCACGACCTCGCGGCCCTCGGTGAGCGTGCCGTGTTCTATGCCAGGTGCAGTGTCTTCGAGGACCTCGCACACGGCATCGGGACCGGACAGGACAAGTACGTCGACAAGAGCCTTGCCGCGATGGAATGGCTGTTTTGACCGCGATGGAATGGCTGTTCCGGCCTGGGGCATCAAGCCGCGTTCACAGTCTCTTCCGTTCTGCGGGCGGCCACCGTTCGGATCACCCGAGGGGGCTCTTCAGGTGATTGCCGGACGCCTCATGAGCCAGGCAGGCCGGCGCAGGGGTAAGACGTCTCAGGAGAAGGCGAACCCAGAACGCCGTGAGGAGCTTGGCGATGTACGCAGCAGTCCGGCGGTATGAAGGGGTGACCGATTCGGCCGAGGCGGCACGTCTCGTGAACGAGGGGTTCGTGGCGCTCATGCGCCAGGTCTCCGGCTTCGTCGCCTACTACTGGATCGATGCCGGGGACGGAGTGATGGTCTCGACCAGCGTCTTCCAGGACCAGGCCGGTGCCGAGGAATCGATCGCGAGGGCTGCGGACTTCGTACGGGACAACCTTGCGTCACTGCTCCCCAACCCTCCCCAGGTCATGGCCGGCGAGGTGGTGGCTTCCGCGTGAGACGGCCTCCCGCGTCCGCACGTACCACCCGGACCGTCTCGTCGGTCGCCGACCGTCAGCAGCAGCTTGCCGATGAGGCGGTCGACTCGTCCGGCGTGTCCTGGCTCGGGGCTGTGCAGCAGGTGCTGCCCTGCTGCTTGGCCAGGGAGTCGGCGTCGGCCTTCACGACGTAGACCTCCCAGGGTTCCTGTCCCGGGCCGTGGACCCAGACCTTGTCCTGGAGGGCGTAGCAACAGGTGGTGTCGTTCTCCTCGGCGGTGGCCAGCCCGGCCTCGGCCAGCCGGGCAGTGGCCGTGTGTACGGCCTCGGCCGTCTCGACCTCGACGCCGAGGTGGTCCATGCGCGTTGCCTCACCTGCGACGCCTTCGATCAGGACGAGTTTGAGCGGGGGCTCGGTGATGGCGAAGTTGGCGTAGCCGTCGCGGAGTTTGGCGGGCTCGGTGCCGAAGAGCCTGGTGTAGAAGGCGATGGACGCGGCGAGGTCGGGGACCCGGAGGGCGAGCTGTACGCGGGACATGGCGAGCCTCCTGCTGGGTGATTGGGTGGGGTGGCGGTTCTGGAGCCGTGGGTCAGCAGCCGCCGGACGGGGCCGGGGCGCCGACGCCGATCTGGAGGGTGGCCGGGGTCGCGCAGCAGCCTCCGCCGGCGCTGTCCTGGGCCGCGTTGGGGTCGTCGAAGAGGCCGGCGCCGCCGCAGACCCCGGTCTCCGGCAGGGTCAGCTCGACCCGCTCGGCGGCCTCCTGGTCGCCCGCGAGGGCGGCGGCGATGGAGCGGACCTGCTCGTAGCCGGTCATGGCCAGGAAGGTGGGGGCGCGGCCGTAGGACTTCATGCCGACGAGGTAGACGTCCTTCTCCGGGTGGGACAGCTCGTTGACGCCGTGCGGGTAGACGGTGCCGCAGGAGTGCTGGTTGGGGTCGATGAGCGGGGCCAGTTCGGTGGGTGCCTGGAGGCGCTCGTCGAGGCCGAGGCGGAGCTCGGACAGGAAGGACAGGTCGGGGCGGAAGCCGGTGAGGACGATGACCTCGTCGACCGGGTCGAGGCGGCGGCCGTCCTCGCCGACGAGGACCAGACGGCCGTCGGTGGCGCGCTCGATGGCGTCGGTGCGGAAGCCGGTGACCGCGTCGGCGTGAGCCTCGTCGACGGCGGCCTTGGCGGCGAGACCGAGGGCTCCTCGGGCGGGGAGCTGGTCGGCTTCGCCGCCGCCGAAGGTGGAGCCGGAGATGCCCCGGCGCAGGATCCAGACGCCCTTGGTGCCGGTGCCGTCGTCGGACCTGGCGAGGTCGGCGAGGTGGGCGAGGGCGGTGAAGGCGGAGGCGCCGGAGCCGATGACCGCGGTGCGCCTGCCCGCGTACCGGGCGCGGACGGCCGGGTCCTTGAGGTCGGGCACGCGGTAGGTGATCCGGTCGGACGCGGCCTTTTCGCCGAGGGCGGGCAGGCCGCTGCCGCCGGCCGGGCCGGGGGCGGTCCAGGTGCCCGACGCGTCGATCACCGCGCGGGCGAACAGCCGCTCCTCGCGGCCGTCGGCGTGGGTGACATGGACGACGAACGGCTGGGCCTCGCGGTCGGCGTCCACGATCCGGTCCCGGCCCGAACGGGACACGCCGGTGACGGTGGCGCCGAAGCGCACCCGCTCACCGAGGACGTCGGCGAGCGGCTGGAGGTACTGCTCGGCCCAGTCTCCGCCCGACGGATAGGTCGTCGCGTCCGGCTTCACCCATCCCGTCGGGGCCAGCAGCTTCTCGGCGGCCGGATCGGTGACCTCGCCCCAGGTGGAGAACAGCCGGACGTGCGCCCACTCACGCACCGCCGTACCGGCTACCGGCCCGGCTTCCAGTACCAGCGGCGTGAGACCACGGTCGACCAGGTGGGCGGCGGCGGCGAGTCCGGCGGGGCCGGCTCCGATCACGACGACGGGCAGATCGGTGGTGACAGGCGCGTTCACGGTCGACTCCTCGGTATTTCGACATCCGTCGATGGCTTGCGAGATCAGCGTGGCACTTGATTCGACGAGTGTCAACATAGACAGTTATCTAATTCAGGAGCTCGCCGAGGAGTGGTCGGATGATCGGTTCAGCCCTGGCCAGGCTGGTTCGACGTATGTCAACATAGATGTATGTCGAATACGAAGCTGCTGCCGTTGCTGGAGCCCGCCGGCCAGGCCGTGGAGCCGTGCTGCCCGCCGCTCACCGAACGCCCGTTCACCGCC
The DNA here is from genome assembly GCF_036226925.1 of Streptomyces sp. NBC_00659. NCBI lineage: Bacteria > Bacillati > Actinomycetota > Actinomycetes > Kitasatosporales > Streptomycetaceae > Streptomyces > Streptomyces sp. NBC_00659. Next base: position 7,558,042 of record NZ_CP109031.1, read on the forward strand.
GAGGAGGCGGAGACGGCCGCGCGGATGTTCAAGGCCCTCGGTGACCCGGTGCGGCTTCGGCTCTTCTCCGCCGTGGCCTCGCACGAGGGCGGCGAGGCCTGCGTGTGCGACATCTCCGACGTCGGTGTCTCCCAGCCGACCGTCTCCCACCACCTGAAGAAGCTCAAGGAGGCCGGCCTGCTCACCTCGGAGCGGCGCGGTACATGGGTCTACTACCGGGTCGAGCCGTCCGTGCTCGCCTCGATGGGCCGGCTGCTGGTCATCTCCCCGGCCGCGGCCTGACCGTGGCCGGAGAGACGAGGAACGCCACCGCGCCCGGCCTGGCCGTCGAGTCGAGTGCGACCGTCATCCGGCGGGCTGCTCGGCCTTTTTCCGGCCGGGCGTGAAGACGAGCGCCACCAGCGCCAGCCCCGCCACGGCGCCGATCAGCTGCATGCCGATGAACCCCGGAACCGAGCCGGGCGCGATGCCCGCGAAGGTGTCGGTGAAGGCGCGGCCGATCGTCACCGCAGGGTTGGCGAAGGACGTCGACGACGTGAACCAGTAAGCCGCGCCGATGTACGAGGCGACCGCGACGGGGGCGAAGCGCAGCCGGTCGGTGCGGGCCAGCCCGAAGATCAGCAGGATCAGTCCGGTCGTCGCGACGATCTCGCCCAGCAGCAGATGCCCCGCCGAGCGATCGTGCGTGGACCACTTGACCAGCGGCTCGCCGAACATGGCGTCGGCCAGGACGGCGCCCGCGATCGCACCGACGATCTGAGCGGGGATGTAGGCGGCCGCGTCACGCAGGGGGACTCCGGCGCCGCCGCGGCGGGCGGTCCACCACTCGGCCAGGGTGACGGCCGGGTTGAAGTGCGCGCCGGACACCGGGCCCAGCAGAAGGATCAGGACCCCGAGGCCGAAGACGGTGGCGGTGGAGTTGGCGAGCAGTTGCAGGCCGACGTCCCTGGTCAGTCCGGTGGCCTGGATACCGGAGCCGACCACGATCGCGACCAGGGCCGCGGTGCCGACCAGCTCGGCCGCCGCCTTGGCGATCAGCGGGGGCGCCTGGGCTGGAGTGGCACCCGGGGCGGGCTCCGGGGCGACGGCGGAAGGGGTGGCGACAGTGGAGGGGGTTGTGGCGGATGCCGTGGCGCCGTCGCGCTCGGTGGCCTCGGTGGCGGTCAACAGGACTCCTCGTTGCATGCGGGTCCCCGCGTGGGCGGGGATCAGGGGCAGGACCGCTTGACGTTGTTCTCGACGGTGGCGCGCGCGGTCTCCGCCAGGCCGGCGAACTGGCCCGCGAGGGAGGCGATGACATCGGGCCTGAGCCGGTAGTAGGTGAACCGGCCGCACGGCTCCGTGTCGACGACACCGGCCTCGCGCAGCACCTTCAGATGGTTGGAGAGGTTGGTCTGCCTGGCTCCCGTCTCCTCGATCAGGTGCGTGCTGCAGAGCGTTTCCCCGGCGAGCAGGGTGACGATCCGGAGCCGGAGCGGGTCGGCCAGAACCCGCATCAGATCAATGTCGACCGACGTCATCATGGGCTGATAGTTTCACATCACTCCAGCCTGATACCAGTGTGGAGTGATTCCTGGGTCCTGTATCCCCGCACAGGCGGGGACCCGCGCCTTCTTGTGAGGGAAGAACCGATGTCCTCCAGCCCGCTCGCCTCCGTGCTCTTCGTCTGTGTCCACAACGCCGGGCGCTCGCAGATGGCCGCCGGATTCCTGAACCACCTAGCCGGCGACCGGGTCGAGGTCCGCTCCGCCGGATCGATCCCGGGCGACCGCGTCAACCCGGCCGCGGTCGAGGCCATGAAGGAAGTCGGCGTCGACATCGCCGACGCCGAGCCGAAGATCCTCACCACCGAGGCCGTCCAGGCGTCCGACTACGTCATCACCATGGGCTGCGGTGACGCCTGCCCGGTCTTCCCCGGCAAGAAGTATCTCGACTGGGCCCTCGAAGACCCGGCCGGCAAGGGCGTCGAGTCCGTCCGCCCCATCCGCGACGAGATCAGGACCCGTATCGAGGCACTGATCGCCGAGATCGACGGGAAGCGGCGGGCGTGACGTCCGTGGCCCGCGTCCGGCCACGAGGGTGCGGATCGCGCGTCCACCCGGAGGGATTTCGGGGCCAGGTGCGCGGGCCGCGCGGGATCGGCGGATCCCGTGGGTACGCTCGCGCCCCGACGGCAGCGTCACACGGCCGCTCCAGGGCGGTGTTCCTCCGAGCGGACGTAGGAGAAGACCCATCACCGAGCCGAAGTCCGAGGAGAGCGGGCCCGCTCCCGGTGAGCGGTCCGCAGGGGCCGAGGCCCCGCCGGGCAAGCAGCCCACGGAGGCCGAGCAGCTGAGAAACATGCTGGCCCAGCCCGCCTACCGGCGGGTGCTGGTGTTCTGCGCCCTGATCGGTGTCCCGGTCTCGCTGGCCGCGTTCTGGTTCCTGGTGCTCCTCCACGAGCTGGAACATCTGATGTGGGAACAGTGGCCGCACGATCTCGGGTGGTCGCAACCGCCGTGGTGGTGGCCGCTTCCCCCGATGCTCCTGGCCGGGGTGCTGGTGGGCCTGATCGTGGCGTGGCTTCCGGGCCGGGGCGGACACATCCCCGCCTCGGGCCTGCACGCCGGCGGGGTGGCGGCCTCCGCTCTGCCGGGCGTCGCGCTCGCCGCCCTGGCCGGCCTTCCGCTGGGAGCCGTGCTCGGCCCGGAGTCGCCGCTGATCGCCCTCGGCGGAGGTCTGGCCCTGCTCTTCCGGGATCTCGTACGGGTCCCCGCGACCCCGGCGAGCACGGCGCTGCTCGGTGCCGCGGGCGCCGCCGCGGCCATCTCGGCGATCTTCGGCAGCCCCTTGGTCGCCGCCGTGCTGCTGATGGAGGTCGCCGGCGTGGGCGGGCCGCAGCTGTTCGCGGTGATGCTGCCCGCGCTGCTCTCCAGCGGAGTCGGAGCCATCGTCTTCACCGGTTTCGGCGACTGGACCGGCCTGCAGACCGGCAGCCTGAAGATCGGACTGCCCGCGCCCTCGACCCTCGACATCGGGGACGTGGTCTGGTCGGTGCTCATGGCGCTGGTCATCGGGGTCGGCGTCCACTGGATCATCGTGGGCGGCCGGTACGCGGCCCGTTCGGTGTCCGCGCACACGCTGCGGACCACGGTGCTGTGCGCGCTCGGCGCGGGCGGCTGCGCGGCCCTCTACGCGGCCGTCACCGGGCGCTCGCCGGCCGAGGTGGCCCTGTCCGGCCAGACCGCCCTCGCCCAGCTCGCCGCCCACCCGCACGCGTGGTCGGCCGGCAGCCTGGTGGCCGTGGTCCTGCTCAAGTCCGTCGCGTACGCACTGTGCCTGGGCAGCCTGAGGGGCGGCCCGGTGTTCCCCTCGCTGTTCCTCGGCGGTGCGACGGGCGCCCTGCTGGCACCGCTCCCGGGGTTCGGTGTCGTGCCGGCCATGGCGGCGGGCATGGCCGCCGCTTCCGCCGCCGCGCTCAGGCTGCCGGTCAGCTCCGTGGTTCTGGTCGTGCTTCTCGTGGGCAACTCGGGAACGGTCCCGGTGGTCGTGCTCGCCGCCGTGGTGTCCTTCGTGACCGTGGAACTGCTTCCGCAGGGCCCGGACATCCCGCCGTTCAGGGCCGCAGCCGGTCGAGCGCCTCGTCCAGCGTCGTCGCGGCCATGATGAGGGACAGATGGGTGAAGGCCTGCGGGAAGTTGCCCAGTTGCTCCCCGCTGGGGCCGATCTCCTCGGCGAACAGACCGACATGGTTGGCGTACGTCTGCATCTTCTCGAAGGTGTAGCGGGCCTGGGGAAGCCGTCCCGCCCGGGCGAGCGCGTCGACGTACAGGAACGTGCAGAGGCTGAACGTCCCTTCGGAGCCGCGCAGCCCGTCCGGGGAGGCCCCCGGGTCGTAGCGGTAGACGAGACTGTCGGAGACGAGTACGCGCTCCATGGCGTCCAGCGTGGTCAGCCAGCCGGGACTGCGCGGGGAGACGAAGCCGACACGGGGGGCCAGCAGCAGGGAGGCGTCCAGGACGTCGCCGTCGTAGTGCTGGACGATCGCCTGCTGCTTCTCGCTCCAGCCGCGCGCCATGACCTGTTCGAGAATCTCGTCCCGCGCCTTCGTCCAGCGGACGGTGTCGGCCGGTCTGCTGAACTCCGCGGCCAGCTTCAGACCCCGGTCGAAGGCGGCCCAGCACATGACGCGGCTGTAGGTGAAGTCCTTGCGCCCGCCCCGGGTCTCCCAGATGCCCTCGTCCGGGCGGTCCCAGGAGTCCGCGAGCCAGTCGAGGATGCCGCTCAGCGCCTTCCAGCCGTGGTAGCCGCCCTGTTCGCCCACCGCGCGGCCCTCGGTCAGCGCGTAGAGGGCCTCGCCGTAGATGTCGAGCTGCAACTGGCCGGCGGCTCCGTTGCCGGCCCGTACCGGGTACGAGCCCCGGTAGCCCTCGAAGTGCTCCAGGATCTCCTCCGTCAGATGCGGGTCGCCGTCGACCCGGTACATGATCTGGAGGGGCTCGTCGTCCGGCCCTTCGCGCTCCTGCAGCCGGTCGCCCAGCCAGCGGGTGAAGTGGGTCGCCTCCTCCACGAAACCGAGGTCGAGCAGCGCCCGCACCGAGAGCGAGCCGTCCCGCACCCACGTGTACCGGTAGTCCCAGTTGCGCTCACCGCCGATCTGCTCGGGCAGCCCCATGGTGGCGGCGGCGACCGGTGCTCCGGTCGGGGCGTAGGTCAGGAGCTTGAGAGTGATCGCGGAGCGGTGCACCATCTCCGTCCAGCGGCCCCGGTAGTTCGAGGTGCGGACCCACTTCTGCCAGAAGTCGACGTTGCTCCACAGGTCCTCGGTGAGCCGGTCGACCGTGAGGGGCGGCGGGGCTTCGCCGTCCGGACCGCACACCGTGAACACGACCGCGGCCGACTCGCCGTTCTCCAGGGTGATGCCGCCCCGGACGTCCTGGCCGTCGCGTTCGAGCGGGATGCTGCCCTGGAGATGGGCGGTCGCCACCGGGGACCTGAACGTCGCCGTACGGGACGTGAGTTCGAGTTCGTGGCTCGCCCGCGCGTAGTCGAACCGCGGCCGGCACTCCAGGGCGAAGTGCACGGTGCCGCGCACCGAACGGACGATGCGCACCAGGCTGTGCCGGTCGGTCGGTGTCGGACCGGTGAGGACCGGCATGTGGTCGATGACCTCGCCCACGCCGTCCGGGGACATGAACCGGGTCACGACGACGGCCGTGTCCGGGTAGTACAGCTGCCGCCAGGTTCCCTCGGGGTGATCGGGCGCGAGGCGGAGGTAGCCGCCGCCGTCGTGGTCCAGCAGCGCGGCGAAGACACTGGGGGAGTCGAAGCGCGGTGCCGCGAACCAGTCGACGACGCCCCGGGACGACACCAGGGCCGCGGTCTGAAGGTCCCCGACGAGACCGTGGTCGGCGATGGGCGGATAGCGGTCCATGCTGGCCTCCATGTCAGGCGGCTTCGGCCTTGACGCGTCCCGAGCGGACGGCGTCGACGAGCGCCCGGTGGTCCTTCTCGTTCTGGTCCGCGTACGCCTCGGCGAACGGCACGAGCGCCCGGTCGAAGACGTCGCCCCCGCCCAGATAGGAGGCGATGGCGATCCGGTCGCCCGACCTCGCGTGCGCGCGGGCCAGCGTGGCACCGCACAGCTCGCCGAAGGCGCGCATACCGGACGGCACCATGAGCTCGGGTTCGGCGATCCCCTTCCAGTCCCTCAACTGCCGTACGTAGAAGTCCCGTCGGCGGCCGTCGATGCCGTCGGCCCGCTCCCAGCCCAGGAAGATGTCACTGGTGGCCTGCATGAGCCGCTGGCCCGCGACCACCCGCTCGCCCTGGGTCCGGTACTCGCTCGCGCCGGCGTAGGGCGCCAGCACCGACTCGTCCGCCTCCTTGGCCTGGAGCAGCAGCGGATCCGAGCCGTCCCGGCCGAGCAGGAGGATGATCCAGCACCGGGTGCCCACGCTGCCGACCCCGACCACCTTGCGGGCCACGTCGGCGAACCGGTACTGATCCAGCAGGAACCGCCGGTCCGAGTTCAGACTCCGGCCGTAGCGCCCGATCAGCCCGCGGAGTTGCTTCTCCAGGGCGCCGCGCTCCATGTCGGGAAGCAGATCCTGCAGCGGTACGACGAGCGGCGGGTCCGCGGCGATCAGGGCCTGGCCGTCGACCATGTGCGTGAGCTTGTTGAACGCCTGGAGGCTGTCCCGGCTGCGCGCCTTGTCGGTCGTCCTCTTCCAGCGGTCGCGGCTCCGCGCGCTCAGATCCCCGGCGATATGGGTGCGTACCCAGTCCTCGTCGAAATGCGTGTACCACACGGGGAGATTGCCGAGCCCGGCGAAGCGTCTCATCCACTCGCGGTACGACCGCACCGTCGTACGGACGATGTCGGCGCGCTCCTTGCCGCTGAAGCCGTTCGCCCGGCCCGCGATGACGAAGCTGGCGGACAGCCGCTTGACGTCCCACTCCCAGGGGCCGGGCAGCGTCTCGTCGAAGTCGTTGATGTCGAACATCATGCGCCGCTCCGGGGAGGCCAGCAGCCCGAAGTTCAACAGATGCGCGTCACCGCACAGTTGTGCCCTGATCCCGGACCGGGGTGTGCCGGCGAGGTCCGCGGCCATGACGGCGGCGGCCCCGCGGTAGAAACGGAACGGCGACTCGGTCATCCTGCCGTAGCGGATCGGCACGAGCTCGGGCACCCGGGTCGCGGACTGCGCCTCCACGATGTCCACCGGGCCGGGCCGCTTCGGCGCCGGGGCGAAGTCGGAGTGACTGGAGCGCGGCACGGCGGACCGGGCGGCCTTGCCGAGCGCGGCGCGCTCCGCCGGGGTGTGGTGCGGGGGATGGCTGCCGGCCGGGTGCTTGGGGGTCATCGCAGACGCTCCGCGAGGTGGTACACCGAAGCGCGCGGCGCCGGTGCGGGCGGTGGCGGTTCGGCGGGGGATGCACCGCGCCGATACCCGGGAGGAAGGCTCTGGTCGAGGAAGTGCGGAGGGCGGGCGACGCGCGGCTCGCCGACCACAGGCTTCGGCGGCGTACGGGCGGTCGCCGGCATGCGGGTCGTGGTGGGAGGGGCCCGGTCCGGTCACCAAGGTAGCTCCGGGCCATGTGTCCGGCGAGTTGGGCCGATCGGGCGAGCGCGGGCCGGGAGGCCGCGACGGGATGCCGTGCGGGCCGGGCACAGAGCCAGCGCCGCCCCGCTGCACGGGGAGGGCGCCGTCGGGCCGTACGGGGAGGGTGCCGGAGTTCGCCGTGGCGGGCGTGACACCGGATTTGTGGACGTGCGCGGGGGAGGTGACCATGAGGGCATGCGCGCTACCGCGGCTCCGGGCCACGCGAGACCACGCGGGGTCGGCCATGGTCCTTGACCTGCTGCTCATCGGTCTGGCGATCGCCCTGGACCCGCTGCCGGTCACGGGATTCGTGCTGGTGCTGTCGTCGCGCAAGGGGATCTGGAAAGGCCTCGCCTTCATCCTGACCTGGCTGGCCTCCTTCGTCGCCATCATCGCCGCCGTGCTGGCCATGACCGGCGGCGAGCCGCCGCCCCCGAGATCCGCGCCGTCCACGGCGGCGCTGGCCGCCAAGCTGGCCATCGGTGTCGGACTCGTCCTCTACGCGGAACGCACCCGGCGCAACATCGGCAAGCGGCCGAAGTCCTCCGGTTTCATGGCGCGGACCGAACAGATCTCCTCCTGGACGGCGGCCGGGCTCGCGCTGCTGCTCCAGCCGTGGGGGATGGTCGCGGCCGGCGCCGCCACCGTCGTGGACGCCCAGCTCGGTCACGCCGCGTCGTACGCGGCCCTGATGGGCTACGTCCTGCTGGCCACTTCCAGCCTTCTGACGATGGAGCTCTACGCGACGTTCGCCCCCCGAACCGCCCATGTGCGGCTCGGGAAGCTGCGCGCCTGGATGGAGCGGCACCAGGACAAGGCGCTGGTGTCGCTGTTCCTCTTCCTGGGGCTGTGGCTGGTCGGCAAGAGCATCTACCAGCTGACCGCGTGAACCACCCGAACGGCCCGAACTGCACCGTTCCCGGCGGCCGGAGAAGGCGTCGTACCGAAATGCGGCGGCTTCCGTCCGGTGCTGCAATGGCATTGACCGGGGGCAGGGGAAAACCATGACCGTACAGGGGTGAAGCCGTGAGCGAAGATGAATTCGTCGAGATGGGACCGATCGACTATATCGTCGTGGAGTTTCCCGGTAACCGAATGACGGGTGAGGGACTTCCGATCCTGGTCGATCTGGTGGATCGCGGCCTCATTCGGATTCTCGACCTTTTGTTCGTGAGAAAGGATGCCGACGGATCCGTGGCCGGCATGGAGGTCGCCGACTTCGACGGCGACGGAGCCCTCGACCTCGCCGTGTTCGAGGGCGTGTCCTCCGGTCTGCTGGGCGAGGACGACATCGAAGAGGCCGGGAAGGCGCTGGAGCCCGGCAACTCCGCCGGAATCCTGGTCTACGAGAACGTGTGGGCGGCGCCCTTCGCCACCGCGCTGCGGCGCGGCGGCGCCCAGATGGTCGCCTCCGGGCGCATCCCGGTGCCGGCCGTGCTGGCCGCGCTGGAGGAGACGGACGCCGGATAGACACGCCGGACAGACAGCCGGCACACGCACGAGACCGGCAGCGGCCCCGCACCTCGCTCGGTGCGGGGCCGCTGCCGGCCGGAGACTCCGGGGAGATCGCGGGCGGCTACGCGGTACGGGCGTCCCGGTCCGATCCGACGCACAGCGCCCAGATGACGAAGGCGTCGATGGCGATCAGGACGCTGGCCCACACCGGGGAGTGCGGCAGCCACATGAAGTTGGCGACCATGGACAGCCCCGCCAGGGTGATGCCGACGATCCGGGCCCACAGCATGCCGCGGAACACGGCGACGCCGGCGAGGACGACCAGGACGCCGAGGGTGAGATGGATCCATCCCCAGCTCGTGAGGTTGAAGGTGTAGACGTAGTTGCGGGTGGTGACGAACACGTCGTCCTGGGCGATGGCGGCGATGCCCTGGAATATCGCCATCGCCCCTCCGAAGATCATCATGACTCCGGCGAAGGCCGTCCAGCCGGACACCCACGCCCCCGAACTGCCGGCGGTTCCCTGCCGGTGCATACCCGTCGTAGCCATTGCGAGCTCCTCCCGCTTAGATCTCACCACTGACCGGGCGACGGCCGGTGGCCCACATTTCAGCTTGCCATGGGAATGACAGACCGGCAGATCGTCGGAAATCGCGACCGATGGGGGAGCGATCGAGGTGCGGGGGAATCCGTTCGGTGCTCCAATGGTTCTGCCCGATGCGCCGGGACGAATTCGGCGCACCTAGGGGATCGAATCCCTGTCGGACTCGTTCCGTATGTCTCGTGCCGGAAAGGAAACCACCGTGCCAGGTCTCCTCCGCGGGGTCGCCCGCACCGCCGTGGTGGCCGGTACGGCCACCGCCGTCTCGGGCCGTGTGTCCCGTCGTCAGCAGGGACGATGGGCACAGCAGGAAGCCCAGCAGCAGTACCAGGAGCAGCCGCCCCCGCCTCCGCCCCCCGCTCCGGCCGACGAGATGACCAGCAAGATCGATCAGCTCAAGCAGCTCGGGGACCTCAAGGCCCAGGGCGTGCTCACCGAAGCCGAGTTCGAGACACAGAAGGCCCGCATCCTCGGCTGACTCGCGTCCTTCGCCGGACGGTGGGCGGACTCCCTGTCAGCCCACCCGGTGGCCGTTCTCCAGTTCCGCCGTGCCCGACCCCTCCGCCAGGACGTCGAGCGCGGCGAGGACGCGACGGCCCGAGGCGCCCGACAGATGAGCGGGCACTTCCTCGCGCGGCACCAGCCGCCAGGACAGCAGCTCCTCCTCCTGGAGCCGGATCGCCTTGAGTTCCCGCTCGCCGAGCACCCCGCCGTCGTACAGATAGGCCACGATCGGTGGGCGCTCCGGCCCCAGGACCCAGTCGACCGCCAGCAGCCGCCCGAGCTCCACGTCGAGGCCGATCTCCTCGGCCGTCTCGCGGCGCGCACCCCGTCGAGGGCTCTCGCCGGCGTCCGATTCCACCGTTCCGCCCGGCAGGGTCCAGCCCTCGCGGTAGTTCGGTTCGACGATCAGTACCCGCCCTTCGGCGTCGCGGAGGAGGGCGGCGGCCCCGACGAGGACACGGGGCAGGCCGGCGATATATACGGCGAAGTCCGAAGTGGTCACCCCACGAAGGGTAGCGAGAAGACCCGTACGCTCGCGGCCAGCGGCCAGCGGCCAGCGGCCAGCGGGCAGCGGGCAGCGGGCAGCGGCCCGGGGCTCAGGCTTCGGCCAGCGCGACCGTGCGTGACGCGAGCTCGCTGATCCGTACCCCGTCGAAGCCGAACACCGCGCTGCGGACCGTGTCCTCCAGCGGGTCCTTCCACTGCGGGGGGATCGCCTCCGCACCGCACAGGACGCCCGCGACGGAGCCCGCGGTCGCGCCGTTCGAGTCGGTGTCCAGGCCGCCGCGGACCGTCAGCGTGATGGTGCGGGTGAAGTCCCCGTCGCCGTACAGCAGCCCGGCGGTCAGCACCGCCGCGTTCGGGACCGCGTGGATCCAGCCCATCCCCGCCGTCTCCTCGGACACGGCGGTGAGCGTGTCCTCCCAGGTCATCCGGGTCTCGTGGAGCGCGAGCACCCGGCGCACGGTGCGGGACAGGCGACTGCTCGCGGGGATCACGGTGAGCGCCGTGTCCAGCGCGTCCCGGACGGAGGGGGCGGTGAAGGCCGCGGAGATCAGCGCCGCCGCCCACATCGCGCCGTACACGCCGTTGCCCGTGTGGGACAGGACGGCGTCACGGCGGGCCAGGGAGGCCGCGCGCTGCGGCTGCCCCGGAGACGTCCAGCCGTAGACGTCCGCGCGGATCAGCGCCCCGATCCATTCCTGGTACGGGTTCTCGTACGTCGCCGTCACCGGCGGTTTCAGACCCTTGGCGAGGTTGCGGTAGGCGGCGCGCTCCGCCGTGAACGTCTGGAGATACGGAAGCCGCGTCAGCCACAGGTCACCGACCTGCTCGGTGCTGAACGAGAAGCCGTGCGTCTCCAGCAGGTCGAGCCCGAGGATCGCGTAGTCCACGTCGTCGTCACGGCAACTGCCGTGGATGCGGCCGCGCACACAGTCGCGCCACTCGGGCCGCAGCTCGAACTCGCCCGCGTCGTCGTCGGCGGGCCCGGGGAGATAGTCGGTCAGGGGCAGGGCGGCGGCCTGCCGCAGGTAGCGGTCGATCCGGTCCCGCGTCCAGTGGTCGCCCTGCTCGACCGGCTTGCCGAGCATGTTGCCCGCGATCCGGCCGAGCCAGCCCCCGAGGACGCGGTCGGCGAAGTCGGTTCCCACAGGGGTCATGGCTCCGGTCTACCCAATTCCGGGCGGGCGTGCTCGCCGGGGAGGCAGGGAATCGGGTGTTCCGGGAGCCGCCGGGCCCGCAGACGTCCACGCCGGACGGATCGACGGCCGCCGGTCCCGGGCCGGCCCAGGGCCGGTCCCGCAGGCTGGGCAGGGGCATGACGGCGGGCGTCCGCTCCGGCTATGGTCGCAGCGGCGCGACTGCCTTGACATGTGCAAGGCCCGGAAGCAAGGGGAATGCAAGGTGGCGGACGCAGCTGTGGATCGGACCCCGCGTGTGCTCATCGCGGCGGACAAGTTCAAGGGATCTCTGACGGCCGTACAGGTCGCGGAGCGGGTGACCGCGGGACTGCGCCGGGTCGCGCCGCACGCCGAGATCGAGTCGCTGCCCGTGGCCGACGGCGGCGACGGCACCGTCGACGCGGCGGTCGCGGCCGGATTCGAGCGCCGCGAGGTGCGCGTCGCCGGACCGCTGGGCCACGAGGTGACGGCCGCGTTCGCGCTGCGCGGGCGGACGGCGGTCGTGGAGATGGCCGAGGCGAGCGGGCTCCAGCGGCTGCCCAGGGGCGTCTTCGCGCCGCTCTCGTCCTCGACGTACGGCACCGGGGAACTGTTGCGCGCCGCGCTGGACGCCGGTGTCGACACCGTCGTCTTCGGCGTGGGTGGCAGCGCGACGACGGACGGCGGGGCGGGCATGCTCTCCGCGCTCGGCGCGCGTTTCCTCGACGCGGAGGGTGAGCCGGTGGCTCCCGGAGGCGCCGCGCTGGGCGATGTGGAGAGCGCCGATCTGTCCGGCCTCGACGACCGGTTCGCGGCGGTCGACCTCGTCCTCGCCAGCGACGTGGACAACCCGTTGACCGGACCGACGGGCGCGCCCGCCGTCTACGGCCCCCAGAAGGGCGCCGGTCCCGACGACGTGGCGGTGCTGGACAGCGCACTCGCCCATTTCGCCGGTGTCCTGGAGAAGGAGATTGGACCGAAGGCCGCCGGGTACGCCTCCGCGCCCGGCGCCGGTGCCGCGGGCGGAGTCGGATACGGGGCCCTGGTCCTGGGCGCACGCTTCCGGCCCGGTATCGAGGTGATGCTCGACGTGCTCGGCTTCGCGCCCGCGCTGGAGCGCGCCACGCTGGTGATCACCGGTGAGGGGTCGCTGGACGAGCAGACCCTGCACGGCAAGGCGCCCGCCGGGGTCGCGGCGGCCGCCCGGGCAGGGGGCAAGGAGGTCGTCGCGGTCTGCGGCCGCCTCGCGCTCCGGCCCGAGGCGCTCGGCAGGGCCGGCATCCGGCGGGCCTACCCCCTCACCGAGGCCGAGCCCGACATCGCGCGGTGCATCGCCGACGCCGGCCCGATCCTGGAGCGGGTGGCGGAGAACATCGGGCGGGACTTCCTGGTCTGAGGGCCGATCGGCCTGGCCTGAGGCCCGATCCGCCCGCGCGGACCCGCCACCCGAGGCGTTCGCCGTTCTCGGACCGGCCGCCCGAGGCGTTCGCCGTTCTCGGACCGCGGTCCGGGGAGTTCACCCTCCTCGGACCGCGGCCCGAGGACGGTCCGTCGTCGTCCTCGCCGTCCTCGGCGTCGTGGGCCGTGCCGCGGACCGGCCACTCCCCGGTTCACCGTCCCGGCCCAGGCCCCGGCCCCGGCCCCGGTCCCGCCCCCGGTCCCGCCCCCGGTCCCGCCCCCGTGACCGGCGCGGCGCCCGCCAGCCGGTAGGCGTCCAGGGCCAGGGTCATCTCGATCAGGTCGCGGGGGCGGGCCAGTGAGCGGGAGGTGAGCTGTTCCAGCCGGCGCAGGCGGTTGAACACGGTGTTCCGGTGGCAGTACAGACGTCCGGCCGCGCGTCCCGCGGAACCCTCGCAGGCCAGCCACATGTCCAGCGTCTCGATCAGCACGGCCCGGTCCCCGGGTTCGAGCTCGAGCAGCGTGCCGAACACGTCGGACACCAGCCGGGCCGCCAGCTCCGGCTGGCTCACGACGAGCGCCGTCGGCATCCGCTGATCCAGGCGTACGACACCCGTCGCGTCCGGCGGACAGGTGCGCAGCGCCAGTTCGGCCCACCGCCGGGCCCGCCCCAGCTCGCCCAGACCCGAGACGACGGGACTGATGCCGCCCGGACCCGAGCGCCGTCCGTCCAGCAGCCGGGCCACCCCGTCCAGGCCCTGTCCGGCGTCCAGCGCCACCACCGCGATCTCGCAGTCGGCCCGCATCCGCCAGATGAACCGCAGCCCCGCGCCCACCATCGGCCGGACGCAGACGTCCCGTCCGTCGTGACGTTCCGTCCGCAGCACGACGACGGCATACGGTCCGTGTTCGGGCAGATCGAGTCCGGCCGCCGCCCGCGCCGCGAGCCCCGGCGCCTCCTGGCCCTCAAGGAGCGCGTCGAGCAGGGCCTGCAACTGCTCGTCCGTGCGCCGCCGCAGCTCCCGTTCCGTGGCGAGGTAGGACTCCGACGCGGTCGTGGCCTGCGCGTCCACGGCCGACCACACCATCGTGGCGCAGCGCATGAGCACCGCGAGCCGTTCGGGCTCCCGGCTCGCCGCGCTCTCCATCAGCGCGTCCCACACCAGATAGCCCGCGGCACGGTAGGCGTGCACCAGGAGTTCGAGCGGCAGCCCCTGGTGGGCCCGCCGCCGACCCGCCTCCTCGGCGTGCTCCAGATCGCGGCGCGGTGAGTCCCGCGGCGCGGAGATCGCCTTGATGCCGATGCGCATCGCGGTCTCCGCCTCCCGCCACTGCTGGTCGTACGGCAGCACCTGTCCGTAGACGGGGGAGTACTCGGTGAGCTGCCTGACGTGCTCGTCGACGAGCTCGGGCAGCCGTTCCAGCAGAGCCGTACACGACTCCGCGAGCAGCTTCCAGTCATGACCGGTCCGCGGTCTGCGCCCTCCCATGGCCGGAGGATGCCACCGGAACACGGGGTCGCACAGGCCCCTGACACGCGGTGTTGTGCGCGTGCACAACGGGCGGGCGCCACCGGTGGGCTCCCGCCGCGTTTCGGCCGCAGCCCGTGGACGGGGGTCTCCGCCGGTGCTGAGGTGAGCGCCACACCGAGCGAGGACAAGGGAGATGCCATGGGCGGTTCCGCTCTGCTCGTGCGGGAACTGTCGGTCGGATACGGCCCCGTACGCGCACTGCGTCATGTGTCGTTGGAGGTGCCCGAGGCATCCGTGGTGACGGTCCTCGGCGGCAACGGCGCGGGCAAGACGACGCTGCTGCGGGCGGTGTGCCGGACCCTCTCCTTCCACGGGGGAGCGGTCACCGGTGGCACGGTCACTCTCGGCGGACGCCCGCTGGACCGGCTGCCGCCGGACCGGGTGGTGGCCGCCGGGGTGTCCCAGGTCCCGGAAGGGCGGCGGGTGTTCAGCCGGATGACGGTCGCGGACAATCTGCGCGCCGGCGCCCTCGGCGGCACCGGCGGCCGCGTCGGCAGGGCGCGCGCCCTGCGGCGGGTGCACGAGCTGTTCCCCGTCCTCGCCGACCGTGCCGACCAGCGGGCGGGGCTGCTGTCCGGCGGGGAACAGCAGATGCTCGCGGTCGGCCGGGCGCTCATGGGCGCTCCCAGGGTGCTGCTGCTCGACGAGCCCTCCCTCGGGCTCGCTCCGCTGATGGCCGCGCGGATCGCCGACACCGTGCGGGAGATCAACGAACAGGGCACCTCCGTCCTGCTCGTCGAACAGAACGCCGCCCTGGCCCTGCGCCTCGCGTCCCGTGCCTACGTCCTGGAGGTCGGCGAGGTCACGCTGTCCGGTCCCGCGGACGAACTCGCCGCCTCCGACGAGGTGCGCCGCCGCTATCTCGGCGTGGTCGACGAGGACGCCGCGGCCGACGGGGCGGCCACGCCCGACGGCCTTCCGTCCCTGACCCGCTGGAAGGGGTGAACCCACCATGGAAGAACGCGACAACGCGCCAACCCGCCCGGCCGTTCCGGCAACCGCGCCAACCCGCCCGGCCGTTCCGGCAACCGCGTCGGCCCGCCCGGCCGCTCCGCAGGCCGCGAAGGCCCGACCGGAGGCTCCGGAGTCAGTGCCCTCCGGCATCCCGCCGCTCGACGTCCGGGACGTGACCGTCCGCTTCGCCGGGCTGACGGCGCTCGACGCGGTGAGCTTCACCGTGCGGCCGGGCACCGTGCACGCCCTCATCGGCCCGAACGGGGCCGGGAAGTCCACCTGCTTCAACGTGCTGTCCGGTGTGTGCCGGCCCGCCGCCGGAAGCGTCCGCCTCGGGGAGCAGGAGCTCACCGGCCTGCCGCCCCACCAGATCGCCGGGCTCGGCGTGGCCCGGATCTTCCAGAACCTCGCCCTGCCCGCGCACGCCACGGTCGAGGACTGCCTGATGCTCGGCCGGCACCGGCTGACCCGCGCCGGATTCCTCGCCGCAGGTCTGCGGCTGCCCTCGGCGGTCCGCGAGGACCGGCGCCACCGCGAACGCGTCCGCGAGATCGCCGCGTTCGTGGGCCTTCAGCGACAGCTCGGCCGGCCCGCCGGTTCGCTCCCGTACGGGCAGCAGAAGCTCGCCGAGCTCGCCCGGGCCCTGTGCATGGAACCCCGGGTCCTGCTCCTGGACGAACCCGTCGCCGGCATGACCGCCGACGAACGGCGCCGGACCGCCGCGGTCGTGGCGGGGGTCCGCGACAGCCTCGGCATCTCGATCGTGCTCGTGGAACACGACATGGGGGTGGTGATGCGGCTCGCGGACGCGGTGACCGTACTCGACTTCGGGCGCCGGATCGCCGACGGCGCCCCCGCAGACGTACAGAACGATCCGGCGGTGGTGCGTGCCTATCTGGGCGAGCGCGCCGAGCCAGAGGAGACCGCGTCATGAGCACCTTCGTCGAACTCCTGCTCAACGGCCTGTCCATGGGCTCCGTCTACGCCCTCATCGCCCTGGGCTTCGTCGTCATCTTCCGGGCCACCGAGGTCGTCAACTTCGCGCACGCCTCCCTGCTGCTCGCGGGCGGCTATGTCACCGCGACCCTCCACGACGACATCGGCTTCTGGCCCGCCCTGCTCGCCGGGGTCGCGGGCGCCGCGCTGGTGGGGGCCGCCGTGGAGTTCCTGGTGATGCGCCGCTACCGGGGCTCCGACCAGAGCGTCCTCGCCATCGTCACCATCGGCGTCGACATCCTGCTCACCACCGAACTGACCCGGCGGATCGGCACGGACGTGCTGGCGCTGGGCGACCCCTGGGGCAACGCCGTCCTCACCGTCGGCCCTGTCTCCATCGCCCACACCCGGATCGCGGCGTTCGTCGCGGCGGCCCTGCTCATCACGGCCTTCCTGCTGGCCTTCCGCTACACGTCCTGGGGCGTGGCGATGCGCGCCGCCGCGGAGAGCCCGGAGACCGCCGCCCTGATGGGGGTCCGGCTCGGCCGGGTGTCGCTGGGGGCCTGGGCGGTGGCCGGCGGCCTCGCGGCCGTCGCCGCGCTGTTCCTGACCGTCTTCCCGACACCCGGGCTGGAACGTGCCACCTCGCTGGCCGCGCTCAAGGCGTTCCCCGCGGCGATCCTCGGCGGCCTCGACTCGACCACCGGCGCGCTGGTCGGCGGACTCCTCGTCGGCGTCACCGAGTCCCTGGCCACCGGCTACCAGAGCGACCTCACCTTCCTCGGGCGCGGCCTCGGCGACCTCGCGCCCTACGTGGTCATGGTCGCGATCCTGCTCATCCGGCCCGCCGGGCTGTTCGGCACGAAGGAGCTCGCCCGTGTCTGAGGTCCTCACCCACGACGAGGCGGGCAGCGCCTCCCGCCCCGCCCGCCGGCGCACGATCCGGCTCCCCGCGGCCCGGACCGCCGCCGGGACGGCCGGCGCCGTCCTGCTGCTCGCGCTGCCCTTCTACGTCGACCGCTTCTGGCTGCAGGCCGGACTGTTCGCGATGGCCGCCGCGATCGGCGCCATCGGCCTGAACCTCCTGACCGGCGCGACCGGACAGCTCTCCATGGGGCACGCCTTCTTCCTCGCGGTCGGCGCCTACGGGTACTGCGTGTTCGCCGCCGACGGGGGCGACGGGCTGACCGGGCTCGGACTGCCCGCCTGGCTCGCGGCCGTGCTCGCCGTGGCCGTCTCCGGGATCGCCGGGGGCCTGTTCAGCCCGATCGCGGGACGGCTGCGCGGCGCCTACCTCGGCATCGCCACGCTCGCCCTGATCTTCATCGGCCAGCACGTCCTGTTCAACGCCCGGGATCTGACGGGCGGCTTCAACGGCCGCGACGTACCGCCGCTCAGCCTCTTCGGGCTCACCTTCGACGACCGCGAGCTGGTCGTCGCGAACGTGCCCTTCGGCTCGGCCGAGAAGCTCTGGTACGTGGGTCTGCTGCTGCTCCTCGGCTGCGGGCTCTTCGCCCGAGGGGTGCTGCGCGGCCGGCCCGGCCGGGCGATGAACGCGATCCGCGACCACCGGATCGCGGCCGGGGTGATCGGCGTGCCCGTCGCCCGGTACCGCGCCGGTGTCTTCGTCCTGTCCTCGATGTACGCGGGCCTGGCCGGGGTGCTGCTCGCCCTGGTCTTCCAGCGCACGGTGCCCGACTACTTCGGGATCACTCTCTCGCTCGACTATCTCGCCATGATCGTCATCGGCGGGCTCGGCTCGGTGGCCGGGGCGGTCGCCGGGGCCGTGTTCGTCTCGCTGCTGCCCCAGCTGCTGACCCGCTACAGCGACACCCTTCCCCTGGTCTCCGACCCGGGCATGGGCGGGATCGCGCCGGGTGAGGCGGCCCGGTACCTGTACGGCGCCGCCGTCGTGGCGGTGGTGCTCTTTCTTCCGGGCGGCCTGGTCAGGGTGGCCGCCCGGCTTCGCGTCAAGCCCCGTCCCGGGGCCACTCCAGGGGAGGAACGATGAGAACGACACACACCGCGCGGCTGGCCGCCGGGGCGCTGGCCGCCCTGCTCGTGCTGGCCGGATGCAGCTCCAAGGCCAAGGACGACGGCGGCGACAAGCAGTCGGCCGGCGGCGTGAAGACCGGTGAGGGGATCTCCGGGAAGACGATCAGCCTCGGAGTGCTCACCGACATGAGCGGTGTCTACGCGACGCTCGGCAAGAGCGTCACCCAGGCCCAGCAGCTCTATGTGAAGCAGACCAACGCCGCCGGCGGCGTCTGCGGCTACAAGCTGGCGCTCACGGTCCGCGACCACGGCTACGACCCGCAGAAGGCCGTCTCCGGCTACACGGAGCTGGCACCGAAGGTGCTGGGCTTCACCCAGTTCATCGGCTCGCCGTTCGTCGCGGCCGTCAAGCAGCGCATCGACGGCCAGGACAAGGCCCTGGTCCTGCCGCAGGCCTGGTCGGCCACCCTGCTGGGCAGCCCGTACATCCGGCCCATCGGCTCCACGTACGACATCGAGACGATCAACGCGATCGACTTCCTGATGAAGGAGAAGGGCCTGAAGAAGGGCGACAGCATCGGCCATGTGTACTTCGAGGGCGACTACGGAGAGAACGCTCTGACGGGCTCCCGGTACATGGCGAAGCAGTCGGGGCTCAAGGTCGTCGAGCAGAAGATCAAACCCACGGACAACGACATGACCGGTCAGGTCGTCGCGCTGAAGAAGGCCGGGGTGAAGGCCGTCGTGATCAGCGCGGGACCGCGGCAGGCGGCCTCGCTCGTCGGGGTCGCGGCGGCCGGCAAGTTCAATGTGCCGATCATCGGCAACAACTCGGCGTTCGCCCCGCAGCTCCTGGCCACCGCGGCGGCCCCGGCGCTGGAGGCGAACTACTACGTCGCGAACCCCTCGCTGCCGATCGGAGCGGACACCCCGAAGGCGAAGAAGCTGGTCGCGGACTACAAGGCCGCCTATCCGAAGGACTCCCTGGACAACGGCGTGGTGGCCGGCTGGACGGCCGCGACGGCGTTCGGCGAGGCGCTGAAGAAGGCCTGCGCGGCCAAGGACCTCACCCGTGAGGGCGTCGACAAGGCCCTGCTGACCATCGACGCCCTCGACACGGGGTTCGGCATCCCGCAGGACTTCACCGACCCGAAGTCGGCGTCGTCGAAGGAGAGCGTCATCCTCCAGCCCGACAAGAACGCCGTGGGCGGGATGAAGGTCGTCCGTGAGGCGGAGGCCTCGTCCGTCGCCCAGGGGTACACACCCGGCGCCTGACTCCGGCGCACGCCCGGCGCATGACCCACTGCGCTCCCGCGCGGGAGCGCAGTGGGTCCGCACAGCGGAAGGGCCCCGAACCGTGTGGTTCGGGGCCCTTCGGCGTCGTACGGGGTGTTACGGGAGCTGTGCGGCTCGCGCCTCACGTCGGTTGCCCCGGAAGTTGTTCACCCGGCGGGCCGTGGCGAACAGCGGGATCACCGCGCCCATGACCAGCTGGAGCGCGCAACCGGTCTGGAGGAGCAGCTGGCCGCCGGGGGCGTCGAACGCCCAGGCCGCCAGGAGCGCCATCGAGAGCACGATCCAGGAGAGCATCGCCACCGCGAGGCGGCCACGCGGCTTGGGGTACTCGACCCGGCTCACCATCAGCCACGCGGTGCCCATGATCGCCATGAGCGTGGCGACGAAGGGGAGCTCCAGCAGGATGATCGAGACCACCGTCAGCGCGCCGAACGGGCTCGGCATGCCCTGGAACGTGCCGTCCTTCACCGTGACGCAGGAGAATCTCGCGAGCCTCAGCACCACGGCCAGGAGCACCACGATCGCTCCGACCGCCGCCACCTTCTGGTAGGCGTCGTCCGCGACCATGCCGTAGACCAGCACGAAGTACGCCGGTGCGAGACCGAAGCTGATCAGGTCGGACAGGTTGTCCAGCTCGGCGCCCATGGGGGAGGAGCGCAGCTTGCGGGCCACCAGGCCGTCGAACAGGTCGAAGATCGCGGCGCAGAGCATGAGGATCACGGCCGTCGCGGCGGAGTGACGGGCCATGCCCGACTCGTCGCTGCCCGTGAGGTGCGGGATCAGGATGCCGGTGGTGGTGTAGTACACCGCCATGAAGCCGCAGGTCGCGTTGCCCAGCGTGAGCGTGTCCGCTATCGAGAGGCGGAGCGAGAGAGGCATCTCCTCGTCGTCGTCCACCTCATCGGCCTCCGGAACCCAGCCGGCCTGTGTCTCGGGATCAATCACGGTCAATTCGAGTCACCCCAGCCACGGTCTTCTGACCGACCTCCACGTCGACCTCGACACCCTCGGGGAGGTAGATGTCCACGCGAGAGCCGAAGCGGATCAGGCCGATCCGCTCACCCTGCTCGACCTTCGTCCCCTGCGGGATGTAGGGCACGATGCGACGGGCGACGGCGCCGGCGATCTGGATCATCTCGATGTCACCGAGCTCGGTGTCGAAGTGCCAGACGACGCGCTCGTTGTTCTCGCTCTCCTTGTTGAACGCCGGGACGAACCCACCGGGGATGTGCTCGACCGACGTCACCGTGCCGGAGAGTGGCGCGCGGTTGACGTGGACGTTGAGCGGGCTCATGAAGATCGCGACGCGGGTGCGCCCGTCCTTCCACGGCATGATGCTCTGCACCACTCCGTCGGCGGGCGAGATGACCCGGCCCTGCGTGATCTCACGCTCGGGGTCGCGGAAGAACCACAGCATCCCGGCCGCGAGCGCGGTGGCGGGTACGGCCACGGCCTTGGCCGCGCCGGAACGGCGCGAACGGGCCAGGCTGAGTGCTGCGGTGGCAACGGTCGGGAGAAGCCACGGCGATGCTCCGCGCGCGAGGCGGACCCGGCCGCGAGGTGCAGAGGTTTGGCTGTGGGGCATGGATGACCTTCGTAGCGGATGATGCCGCGCTCGAACGGGGGACGGCGGCTTTCACGCGATCGTACCGGTCGCAGACCGCAACTGGGCAAGCCAAGATGCGGAGTCGACGGCTGAAGAGAGCTGACGGGGTGTGATCTTTTTCGCGAAGAAAACACCCCGAACCCGGACATCTAGCCCTGGAGTCGATACTCTTCGAGCAGTCGGCGCCCGATGATCATTTTCTGGATCTCGGCGGTACCCTCGCCGATCAGCAGCATCGGCGCCTCACGGTAGAGGCGTTCGATCTCGTACTCCTTGGAGAAGCCGTAGCCGCCATGGATCCGGAAAGCATCTTCCACGACCTCTTTGCAGTACTCGGAGGCGAGGTACTTCGCCATCCCTGCTTCGAGGTCGTTTCGTTCCCCGGAGTCCTTTTTGCGAGCCGCGTTCACCATCATTGCATGGGCGGCCTCGACCTTGGTAGCCATCTCGGCCAACTTGAACTGGATCGCCTGGTGCTGAGCGATGGCCTTGCCGAAAGTGTGACGTTGCTGGGCGTATGAGACGCCGAGCTCAAATGCACGCTGTGCGACGCCGCAGCCACGAGCCGCGACATTGACGCGGCCGACCTCGACTCCGTCCATCATTTGGTAAAACCCTCGGCCGGTGGTGCCGCCGAGGACCCGATTGGCCGGAATGCGCAGTCCGTCCATGATGAGTTCGGTCGTGTCGACGCCCTTGTAACCCATCTTGTCGATCTTCCCGGGGATGGTGAGGCCGGGGCGGACCTCTCCGAAGCCGGGCTCCTTCTCCACGAGGAAGGTCGTCATCGACTTGTGGGGCGCCGTGCCCTCGGGGTGTCCTTCGTCACTCCGGACGAGAACGGCCACCAGATTCGATGATCCACCGTTCGTCAGCCACATCTTCTGGCCGTTCAGGACGTACTCGTCGCCGTCCTTGACCGCCTTGGATGTGATCGCCGACACATCCGAGCCGAGCGCCGGCTCCGACATCGAGAAGGCGCCGCGCGTCTCACCGAGCGCCATGCGGGGCAGGAAGTAGTCCTTCTGCTCCTGCGTCCCGTGCTGCTTGAGCATGTACGCCACGATGAAGTGGGTGTTGATGATGCCGGAGACCGACATCCAGCCGCGGGCGATCTCCTCGACGCACAGCGCGTACGTGAGGAGGGACTCGCCGAGACCGCCGTACTCCTCGGGGATCATCAGCCCGAAGAGGCCCAGCTCCTTGAGGCCGTCGACGATCGCTTGCGGGTACTCGTCGCGGTGCTCCAGCTCGTTCGCGACCGGGATGATCTCCTTGTCCACGAAATCGCGGACGGTGGAGAGGATCTCCTGCTGGACGTCGGTCAGACCGGCGGTCTGGGCGAGTCGCGCCATGACTACTTCTCCGTCTTCTTTTCCGCGGGTGCGGTGAGTTCGGGCCGGCCGGGCTGCTCGCCGCCGCGCTCCTTGATGTACGTCTCGGTGGGGACCATGACCTTGCGGCGGAACACGCAGACCAGCGTGCCGTCCTGCTTGTAGCCCTTGGTCTCCACGTAGACGATCCCGCGGTCCGACTTGGACCGGGAGGGCGTCTTGTCGAGGACCGTGGTCTCGCCGTAGATCGTGTCGCCGTGGAAGGTCGGCGCCACGTGCTTCAGTGACTCGACCTCCAGGTTGGCGATCGCCTTGCCCGAGACGTCCGGCACGGACATGCCGAGGAGCAGCGAGTAGATGTAGTTGCCCACGACGACGTTCTTGCCGAAATCGGTCGTCTTCTCCGCATAGTTGCTGTCCATGTGGAGGGGGTGGTGGTTCATGGTCAGCAGACAGAAGAGGTGGTCGTCGTACTCCGTGACCGTCTTCCCGGGCCAGTGCTTGTAGACCGCCCCGACCTCGAACTCTTCGTAGGTGCGTCCGAACTGCATGGTGCTCAGGCCTCCGGGGCTTCGAACGAGGTGGTGCGCTGCATGCCGGCGGCCCGGCCCTTGCCCGAGATGACGAGCGCCATCTTGCGGCTGGCCTCGTCGATCATCTCGTCACCGAGCATCGCGGAGCCCTTCTTGCCGCCCGCCTCGGACGTGTAGTAGTCGTACGCGTCCAGGATCAGCTCGGCGTGGTCGAAGTCCTCCTGCGAGGGGGAGAAGATCTCGTTCGAGGCCTCCACCTGACCCGGGTGCAGCACCCACTTGCCGTCGAAGCCGAGGGCGGCGGCGCGCTGGGCGACCGCGCGGTAGCCGTCGATGTTGCGGATCTGGAGGTAGGGACCGTCGATCGCCTGGAGGTTGTTGGCGCGCGCGGCCATCAGGATCTTCATCAGGATGTAGTGGTAGGCGTCCGCCGGGTAGCCGGGCGGCTGCTCACCCACGACGAGCGACTTCATGTTGATCGACGCCATGAAGTCGGCCGGGCCGAAGATGATCGTCTCCACGCGCTGCGAGGCCGTGGCGATCTCGTTGACGTTGTTCAGGCCCTGGGCGTTCTCGATCTGCGCCTCGATGCCGATCTTGCCGACCTCGAAGCCCATCGTCTTCTCGATCTGCGTCAGCAGCAGATCCAGCGCCACGACCTGCTGGGCCGTCTGGACCTTCGGCAGCATGATGCAGTCGAGGTTCTGGCCGGCGCCCTCGACGACCGTGACGACATCGCGGTACGTCCACTCGGTGGTCCAGTCGTTGACGCGCACGACCCGCGTCTTGCCGGTCCAGTCACCCTCGTTGAGGAACTTGACGATGGTGTGCCGGGCGTCGGGCTTGGCCAGCGGCGCGCACGCGTCCTCCAGGTCCAGGAAGACCTGGTCCGCGGGGAGCCCCTGGGCCTTCTCCAGGAAGCGGGGGTTGCTGCCCGGCACCGCCAGGCAGGAACGTCGCGGACGCAGACGGTTGACGGGCGTGGTCATGCGGGGACCTCCAGGGGGTCGAGCTTGTTCGCTTTCCGGATCTCGTCGACGATACGGCCGATGATTCCGGTGATGTCGAAGTCCTTCGGTGTGAAGACCGCGGCCACTCCTGCGGCCCGCAGCTGTTCGGCGTCGGCGTTCGGGATGATCCCGCCCGCGATCACCGGAATGTCGCCCGCGCCGGCCGCGCGCATCTTCTCCAGGACGTCCGGCACCAGCTGGGCGTGCGAGCCGGACAGGATGGACAGGCCGACAGCGTGCACGTCCTCGGCCACGGCCGCGTCCACGATCTGCTCCGGGGTGAGCCGGATGCCCTGGTAGACCACCTCGAACCCGGCGTCGCGGGCCCGCACGGCGATCTGCTCGGCGCCGTTGGAGTGCCCGTCCAGGCCCGGCTTGCCCACCAGGAACCGGAGGTTGCCGACGTTCATGTCCTTGGCGGTCAGCTCCACCTTGCGGCGCACCAGGGCGAGCGCGGTGCCCTCCTCGGCGGTGACCGCGACGGGCGCCGACGAGACACCGGTCGGGGCACGGAACTCGCCGAACACCTCGCGCAGGGCCCCGGCCCACTCGCCGGTGGTGACACCGGCGCGGGCGCACTCCAGGGTGGCCTCCATGAGGTTGGCGGTGCCCTTCGCGGCCTCCTTCAGCCGCTCCAGCGCCTTGCACGGGCGCGGGTGGTTGAAGGGCGGCTGGTAGCGCGTGTCGCGCCAGGTCCCCAGCGCGGAGATCACCCGGGCCTCGACCGCCGGGTCGACCGTCATGATCGCCGCGTCCAGGTCGGCGGTGAGCGGGTTCGGCTCGGTCGACTGGAAGATGTTGACGCCGACGATCTTGTCGGTGCCGCCCTCGATACGGCCCCGGCGCTCGGCGTGCGAGGAGACGAGCTGCGACTTGAGGTAGCCGGACTCGACGGCGGCCATCGCGCCGCCCATCGCCTCGATCCGGTCGATCTCGGCCAGCGACTCCTCGACGAGGGCCGTCACCTTGGCCTCGATGACGTGCGAGCCCTCGAAGATGTCCTCGTACTCCAGCAGGTCGCTCTCGTGCGCCAGCACCTGCTGGATGCGCAGCGACCACTGCTGGTCCCACGGGCGGGGCAGGCCCAGCGCCTCGTTCCAGGCGGGCAGTTGGACGGCACGCGCGCGGGCGTCCTTGGACAGGGTGACGGCCAGCATCTCCAGCACGATCCGCTGGACGTTGTTCTCCGGCTGCGCCTCGGTCAGGCCGAGGGAGTTGACCTGGACGCCGTACCGGAAGCGCCGCTGCTTGGGGTCCTCGATGCCGTACCGCTCGCGCGTGATCTTGTCCCAGATCCGCCCGAACGCCCGCATCTTGCACATCTCCTCGATGAAGCGGACACCCGCGTTCACGAAGAAGGAGATACGGGCCACGACCTCGCCCTTGCGGTCCTCGGCGATCTGCCCGGACGCGAACACCGCGTCCAGGACGGCGATCGCGGTGGACATCGCGTACGCGATCTCCTGGACCGGCGTGGCGCCCGCCTCCTGCAGGTGGTAGCTGCAGATGTTGATCGGGTTCCACTTGGGGATGTGGTTGACCGTGTACGTGATCATGTCCGTCGTGAGACGGAGGGAGGGCACCGGCGGGAAGACGTGCGTCCCCCGCGAGAGGTACTCCTTCACGATGTCGTTCTGGGTCGTCCCCTGGAGCTTGGTGATGTCGGCGCCCTGCTCCTCGGCGACGACCTGATAGAGCGCCAGCAGCCACATGGCGGTGGCGTTGATCGTCATCGAGGTGTTCATCTGCTCCAGGGGGATGTCCTGGAACAGCCGGCGCATGTCACCGAGGTGGGAGACCGGCACGCCGACCCGGCCGACCTCGCCGCGGGCGAGGATGTGGTCGGGGTCGTAGCCGGTCTGCGTCGGCAGGTCGAAGGCCACGGAGAGCCCTGTCTGCCCCTTGGCGAGGTTGCGCCGGTACAACTCGTTGGACGCCTCGGCCGTGGAGTGGCCGGCGTACGTCCGCATGAGCCACGGCCGGTCCTTGACCTTCTGCCCGTCGGCTGTCTGACGCTCTGTCATGGATGGACCTCAGACGTTCCGGAAGCGGTTGATGGCGTCGATGTGCTGGGCGCGCTTCTCCTGGTCGCGCACGCCCAGGCCCTCCTCGGGCGCCAGCGCGAGCACGCCGACCTTGCCCTGGTGGAGGTTGCGGTGCACGTCGTAGGCGGCCTGCCCGGTGTCCTCCAGGGAGTAGACCTTGGAGAGCGTCGGGTGGATCTTGCCCTTGGCGACGAGCCGGTTGGCCTCCCAGGCCTCGCGGTAGTTCGCGAAGTGCGAGCCGATGATCCGCTTCAGCGACATCCACAGGTAGCGGTTGTCGTACTCGTGCATGTAGCCCGAGGTCGAGGCGCAGGTGGTGATGGTGCCGCCCTTGCGGGTGACGTAGACCGAGGCGCCGAAGGTCTCACGGCCCGGGTGCTCGAAGACGATGTCGATGTCCTCGCCGCCGGTGAACTCGCGGATGCGCTTGCCGAAGCGCTTCCACTCCTTCGGGTCCTGGGTGTGCTCGTCCTTCCAGAACTTGTAGCCCTCGGCGTTGCGGTCGATGATCGCCTCGGCGCCCATCGAGCGGCAGATGTCCGCCTTCTGCTCGCTGGAGACGACGCAGATCGGGTTGGCACCGCCGGCGAGCGCGAACTGCGTGGCGTACGAGCCGAGTCCGCCGCTCGCGCCCCAGATCAGGACGTTGTCGCCCTGCTTCATGCCGGCGCCGTTGCGGGAGACGAGCTGCCGGTAGGCGGTGGAGTTCACCAGCCCGGGGGCGGCGGCCTCCTCCCAGCTCAGGTGGTCCGGCTTGGGCATCAGCTGGTTGGACTTGACGAGCGCGATCTCGGCGAGGCCGCCGAAGTTGGTCTCGAAGCCCCAGATGCGCTGCTCGGGGTCGAGCATCGTGTCGTTGTGGCCGTCGGAGGACTCCAGCTCGACGGACAGACAGTGCGCGACGACCTCGTCGCCGGGCTTCCAGGAGTTGACTCCCGGGCCGGTGCGCAGGACGACGCCCGCGAGGTCCGAACCGATGATGTGGTACGGCAGGTCGTGGCGCTTGCTGAGGTCGCTGAGCCGCCCGTAGCGCTCCAGGAAGTTGAAGGTCGACACCGGCTCGAAGATCGACGTCCAGACCGAGTTGTAGTTCACGGAGGAGGCCATCACCGCGACCAGGGCCTCGCCCGGGCCGAGTTCCGGCACCGGAACGTCGTCCAGGTGGATCGACTTGCGGGGGTCCTTGTCGCGGCTGCTGAGCCCGGCGAACATCTCCGTCTCGTCCTTGTGCACGGTGATCGCGCGGTAGGACTCGGGGAGCGGAATTGCGGCGAAGTCGGCGGCCGTGGCCGTCTGCGACTGAATCGCGTCCAGGATTTCCTTCACGGTGTTGCCTCCGGCGATGCGCGTTCTGAGGGGGAACGCTGAGGGTTACGTCGGTGCTGCTGAGGGGTGTGCCGTCGGTTCGGCGGAGGTGGTGCTGTGGCGGCGCTGTGGTTGGCGCGGGAGGTTGCCTGTGACGCAGGCGTCCGGGCGCGCAGGCCCATGGGGCTTGCGGGGACAGCCGGCGTACGTATGGTCTCTGCACGCCGGCCGCCCGGACTCCTTCAACGTATGGCACGCCGTGTCACCTGACAAGGCACGGAGTGCCAGAAGTTGCGCTCAGGTGAAATCTTTACGTAACAAGTGAGCGATGATCGATCGGATCGGGGTGCAAAGCACTCAAAGCGGGGCACAAAAAACGCCGGACGCGCTCGAAGTGAGCGTGTCCGGCGCGCGGTCGGAGAAGTGGGCCGTCGATGTGCGGCGGGTCGCTACGACCGTTCCTTGAGAGCCTGCTCGATGGTGCGCATCACCTGGTCCAGCGGTGCGTCGACTCGGGCGACGGTCACCAGGACGTCCCCTTCGGTGAAGGACGACGCCGGCGCCTGTCGCGGCGCGGTCTCCCGTCCCGCGCCGATCCCGGTGCCGAAGGTCTTGCGGACGATCGCGAAGGCGTGGTCCAGCTGGGACTCCACGTCGCCCTGGCCGCCGGCCCGAAGCCACCGCCGCAGGACGTGGTTGTGGGCCGTGACCACGGCCGACGCGGCGACCTCGGCGAGCAGCGGATCGTCGTTGGCGTCGTCGTCGTGCGCGTGCTCGTCGAAATGGCCCAGCAGATAGCGCGTGAAGAGCCGCTCGTAGCGGGCCACCGAGGCGATCTCGGCCTCGCGCAGCGTCGGCACCTCGCGCGTCAGCTTGTAGCGGGAGACGGAGATCTCCGGCTGGGCCGCGTACATCTTCATGACTTCCTTGATGCCGCGGCACACGGTGTCGAGCGGATGCTCGTGCGGGGGCGCCGCGTTCAGCACCGCCTCGGCCCGGATCAGGGTGTCGTCGTGATCGGGGAAGATCGCCTCTTCCTTGGAGCGGAAGTGGCGGAAGAACGTCCGGCGGGCCACTCCGGCCTGGGCCGCGATCTCGTCGACGGTGGTCGCCTCGTACCCCTTGGCGGCGAACAGCTCCATGGCCGCGGCCGCCAGTTCCCGGCGCATCTTGAGGCGTTGGGCCGCCGCGCGACTGCCCGCGGCGCTCTCCGGCGCGTCGGGCGTGGCTGGTGTACGTGAGGACTTGGCGGGCTGGGGCATGCCCCGAACGTACTGCATGTGCGCAGGGGAGCGCGCATGTCCGGGGATCCCCCCGCCCTGGAAGGGCGGGGGGTGTCCGGCGGGGCCCAGCAGTCCGCCCCAGTCGGCGTCGTCCGCGAACCAGTCGCCCGGACGCTCAGCGGCGGGCATATTCGCGGAAGCCGCGGCCCGTCTTGCGGCCGAGGCAGCCCGCGGCCACCAGGTGCTCCAGAAGCGGAGCGGGGGCGAGTCCCGGGTCCCGGAACTCGCGGTGCAGGACCTTCTCGATGGCCAGCGAGACATCGAGCCCGACCACGTCGAGCAGTTCGAAGGGCCCCATCGGGTAGCCGCCGCCCAGCTTCATCGCCGCGTCGATGTCGTCCAGCGAGGCGTAGTGCTCCTGCACCATCTTGATCGCGTTGTTCAGGTACGGGAACAGCAGCGCGTTCACGATGAAGCCGGCCCGGTCACCGCAGTCCACCGGGTGCTTGCGGATCTTCGCGCAGACCTCGCGCACCGTGGCGTGCACGTCGTCCGCGGTCAGCACGGTCCGCACGACCTCGACGAGCTTCATCGCCGGGGCCGGGTTGAAGAAGTGCATGCCGATGACGTCCTGCGGGCGCGAGGTGGCGCGGGCGCAGGCGACGACGGGCAGCGAGGAGGTGGTGGTGGCGAGGATCGCGCCGGGCTTGCAGACCTTGTCGAACGTGCCGAACAGCTGCTGCTTGACCTCCAGGTCCTCGGCGACCGCCTCCAGCGCCAGGTCCACGTCGGCGAAGTCGTCGTAGCTGCCGGTCGGCGTGATCAGCTCCAGGGTCCGCGCCGCCGCCTCGGCCGTCATCCGGCCCTTGTCGACAGAGCGGTTGAGTGACTTGCCGATACGGGCCTTCGCGGTCTGCGCCTTCTCCTCCGTACGGGCGGCGAGGACGACCTCGTACCCGGCCTTGGCGAAGACCTCGGCGATCCCGGAGGCCATCGTGCCGGAGCCGGCCACACCCACCGAGCGGACCGTGCGCCCCTCCGCCAGGACGGCACCCTCCAGCGGCGTCAGCGCGTCCCGCACGACGGCGTCGCTGCCGGGGGCCTCGTACGAGTAGAAGCCGCGGCCGGACTTGCGCCCGGTCAGGCCCGCCTCGCTGAGCTGCTTGAGGATGGGCGCGGGGGCGTGCAGCCGGTCGTGCGACTCGGAGTACATCGCTTCCAGGACGGTCCGCGCGGTGTCCACGCCGATCAGGTCGAGCAGCGCGAGCGGGCCCATGGGCAGTCCGCAGCCGAGCTTCATCGCCGCGTCGATGTCCTCGCGGGAGGCGTACTTCGCCTCGTACATCGCGGCCGCCTGGTTGAGGTAGCCGAAGAGCAGCCCGTCGGCGACGAAACCGGGGCGGTCGCCCACCGCGACGGGCTCCTTCCCGAGCTCCAGCGCCAGGTCGGTGACCGCGGCCACGGCCGTCGGCGCGGTCAGCACCGAGGAGACGACCTCGACGAGCTTCATCGCGGGCGCCGGGTTGAAGAAGTGCAGGCCGAGCACGCGCTCGGGGTGCGCCGAGTCGGCGGCCAGACGCGTCACGGACAGCGCGTTGGTGCCCGTCGCGAGGATCGCCTCGCGGCGCACGATGCCGTCGAGCGCCCGGAAGACCTGCTGCTTGATCTCGTACGACTCCGGGGTCACCTCGATGACGAGGTCGGCGTCGGCGGCGGCCGCGAGGTCGGTGAAGGTACGGAAGCGGGCGAGGGCGTCGGTGCGCTCCGCGTCGCTCATGTGCTCGCGTCGCACGGCGCGGGCGGTGGAGGCTTCGAGGGTTGCCACGGCCTGGGCGGCCGCGGCCTCGCTGATGTCGATGCCGATCACGTCACGGCCGGCCCGGGCCAGGACTTCGGCGATGCCGGTGCCCATGGTGCCGAGGCCGACGACGGCGACGGTCTTCAGCGGGGACAGAGGGGTGTCGGACAGGGGAGTGGCCATCGCGGGACTCCAGAAAGTGGTGACGACTGAGGAGCGCACGCGGGTACGCCGACAGGCGCACACCGTGCGGAGGTTGCGGGTGTTTCCGGGCTGACGAGCGCACACGCCCGGTGCCGTCCCGAAGCGCCGAGGAACGGGCGCCCATGGGCGGTGAAAGCCGACCGGCCCTGTCCCGGAGCCATGTCGTACTGAGGTACCTGAAGTACCGAACCGACTGCTCTCACGGTGGCTGCGTCACCAGGCCACCGAGAGGTGAGACACGAGTGGGTAACTCGCTCGTCTGAGCTTAACCCGTCGGTAACGAGCGCGCCAGTCCCCGACTTTGTGATGTACGTCCCCGCACCTCATGGGCTTGCCTAAGCTCGGCCCATGGACGAAGCGTTGCGATCACTCACGGAGCGTCTACGCGCCGAGGCCGGGGCCTCGGCCTCGGCGGCCTACGAACGTCTGGCGCGGACGGCGGACCCCGACGTGCTGGCCGCGGCGCTGACCGAGCCCGGACAGCCGCTCTGGGCGAGGGAGTTGGTCGCCTTCCGGCTCGGTACGGCAGGGGACCGGCGGGCCTTCGAAGCGCTCGTCCTGCTGCTCAACCACCGTGATCCGCAACGCTGCGCGTCCGCCGCCCACGCCCTGGCCCGGCTCGGTGACCCGCGCACGGCCCGTGCCGCCGCGGCGCTCGCCACCAACGAGCTGCGGGTCGCGTACGCGCTCCAGCCCGTACGGCTCCTGGTCGAACTGCGCGCGCCCGAGGCCGTACCCGCGCTGATCACCACCCTGGAGCGCAGACTGCGCCCGCACGACCCCTACCGCAAGGTCGCCCTCGCGTGCGCGGAAGGTCTGGGCGTCCTGGGCGACGCCCGCGCCAGAAGGGTCCTGAACGAGGCGCTGGCCCACCCGGCGCTCGCGGAGGCGGCTGTACGCGCGCTGACCCGGCTGCCCGAGGATCAGGTCTAGGGTTCGCGCCTGTGCCTGTTGCCTGCGCGTGCGCCTGTGCCTGCGCGTGCGCCTGTGCGTGGGTTCGGGTGGGCCGGCGCGGGTGCCTGCGTCGCTGCCGGCGCACGCGGTCCGGCCCGCCTGCGTCAGTCCCGGCCGGCGCCGGTCAGTGTGCGGGTGTAGCGCACCTCGGGCACCGCGACCCCGGCCGCCTCGAAGGGCTCCTCGGTGCCGTCGGGGCCGAAGCCGGCTCTCTCGTAGAAACGGCGGGCCGCGGTGTTCTCCTTGAGGACCCACAGCAGCATGCGTTCGTGCCCGGCCGCCGCGCAGCGGTCCGTGGACTCCCGCAGCAGGGCGTGGCCGACCCCCTGGCCCAGCACATCGGGGTGTACGTAGATGGCGTACAACTCGGCTTCCCCGGGGCCCGCTTCGCTGTCCCGGTGCGGTCCGTGGCAGGCCCAGCCGACCACGGATCCGCCGCGCTCCGCGACCAGGTTCACGACGCTGCCGTCGCCCTGTCCGAGGTGGCGGCGCCGACGCGCCGCGTCCTCGGCCACACTGAGCCCGTCCAGGTACGACTGCGGTATAAGGCCCTTGTACGCGACCTGCCAGCCGCGCACCCGGATCTCCGCCACGCGCGGACAGTCGTCGAGGGTCATCTCACGGACCCGCAGCCCGCCGGGGGTGGAGACGAGAGTCGGATCGTCCATGGGGCCATGATGGACCATGGGTCCGACAACGCCCCCGACGGGCGTCCGCGCGGGCGAGGTTCAGCCTCGGCGGCCGAGGAGTCCGTGCAGCGTCGCGCCCCGTGACGAGGAGGACGCGGCCTTCGCGGTCAGCGGCTTCGGGTCGGGCAGCGTCTCGCACACCGCGTCGGCCTCGCCGCTGCCGTGCGGCACCTTGCCGTCGGCCAGATAGGCCGACAGGTACTTGTCCAGGCAGGCGTTGCCGCTCAGCGTGATGCCGTGGTTGCCTCCGCCCTGCTCGACCACCAGGCTGGAACCGCGCAGCTGGTGATGGACGGTCACCCCTCCCTCGTAGGGAGTGGCCGCGTCGTCGGTCGCCTGGAAGAGCAGCGTCGGCGGCAGACGGCGGTTGGAGATGTCCACCGGCCGGAGCGAGTCCGTGGGCCAGAACGCGCACGGCGCGTTGTACCAGGCGTTGTTCCAGGCCATGAACGGCGCCTTGTCGTACACCGCCCAGTTGTCCCGGCGCCACTGACGCCAGTCGCGCGGCCAGGACGCGTCACGGCACTGGACCGCCGTGTAGACGCTGTAGCCGTTGTCGCCCGCGGCGTCCACGGCCCCGAAGTTCTCGTACGCCTCCACGAGCGCGTCCGAGTCCTTGCTGTTCACATAGGACGCGAACGCCTCGGCGAGGTAGGGCCAGTAGCCGTTGTAGTAGCCGCCCGGGATGAAGGTGTCCTCCAGTTCGGAGGCGCCCACCTTCTTCTGCGCGGGGTCCTTGGCGAGCGCCGCGCGCATCGCGTACCACTTGGCCTCGACCGCGGCCGGGTCGGTGCCGAGCTTGTAGGCCGCGTCGTTCTTGGCGACCCACGCCAGGAACGCCAGGTGGCGGTCGTTGAAGGCGTAGTCCTGGCTGAGGTTGTCGTCGTACCAGACCCCGGTGGGGTCGACGATGGAGTCGAGGACCAGCCGGCGGACCCGCTGCGGATACAGCTTGGCGTACACGGCTCCCAGGTAGGTGCCGTACGAGTAGCCGAAGTAGTTGATCTTCTTGGCGCCCAGGGCCGCGCGGATCGCGTCCATGTCGCGGACCGCGCTCACCGTGTCGAGGTACGGCACCAGCTTCGCGTACTTCGTGCCGCACGCCTCGGCGAAGGTCCTGGCGCGGGCGAGGTTGGCCTTCTCGAGGGCCCTGGTGCTCGGCACGGTGTCGGGGCGGACGGGCTTGAAGTGCCCCGGCTCGCAGTCGATCGCGGGCTTGCTCCTGCCGACGCCGCGCGGGTCGAAGCCGATGACGTCGTACTGCGCCGCCACGGCCTTGGGCAGCGCGGAGGCGACGAACCCTGCCAGCGTCAGTCCGCTGCCGCCGGGACCGCCCGGGTTCACCAGCAGTGGTCCCTGGTACGTCTTCGCGGTGTGCGGGACGCGGGACAGAGCGAGGGTGATCCGCTCGCTGTAGGGGTTCGTATGGTCCAGCGGTACCTTCACGGACGCGCACTGGAGCGTCGGATAGTCGCTGGTGCCGCACTTCTTCCAGACGGGTTTCGCGGTCCGGGCGGTGCGCGGTGCGGCGGCGGAGCCGGTGCTCGCCTCGGCGGGGATCGACGTGATCATCCCGGCCAGCACGACGGCCGCCCCGCACAGAGCGGCTGCGCGTTTTTTCACAAGGCCTCCCAGGACGGAGGATTCTGAGCCGTGCACGCCACGGCCTTCGCCGTATCGTGCCGGACAGGGGTCCTGGAAGAACGTGTTCCGGTGAGACTCGACCCGATTGGATCGCGGGATGCGCTCGGATGCCGCCACGAACCGCATCCCGGGCCCTCGGCGAGGCGGTCTCGCGGAAGCGCGGGACGAGCCGTTGTGACGGGTCGTCATCGGCCTTCAGAGCAGCGTCAGCTGCGTCGGTCCCGGCGCGGTGGGTGCCGAGCCGGTGGGTGCCGGGGCGGCCGCGGGCTCGGGAAGGGCGATCCGGCGCGGCATGCCCGCGCGCGCGGGGCCGATGCCGTACTCCTGTGCCAGCTCGTGCACCTGACGGGTGATCCGGCGCTGATACCACTTCGGGGCGTAGGCGCCCTCCGCGTACAGCCGCTCGTAGCGCCGTACGAGGTACGGGTGGTGGTGTTCCAGCCAGGCCATGAACCACTCCCGGGCGCCGGGCCGCAGATGCAGCACCAGAGGGGTCACCGAGGTGGCCCCGGACGCCGCGACGGCCTGGACGGTGGCGCGCAGCTGGGCGGGGTGGTCGCCGAGGAAGGGGATCACGGGGGCCATGAGGACGCCGCAGCCGATGCCGTGGTCCGTCAGGGTGCGGACGACGTCCAGACGGCGCTCGGGGGCCGGTGTGCCCGGCTCCACGGTGCGCCACAGCTCGGTGTCGGTGAAACCCACGGAGACCGAGATCCCGACGTCGGTGACCTCCGAGGCCTGCTTCAGCAGGTCGAGGTCGCGCAGGATGAGCGTGCCCTTCGTCAGGATCGAGAAGGGGTTCGCGTGATCGCGCAGGGCCGCGATGATGCCCGGCATGAGCCGGTAGCGGCCCTCCGCGCGCTGATAGCAGTCGACGTTGGTGCCCATGGCGATGTGTTCGCCGTGCCAGCGGCGCGAGGCGAGGTGTCGGCGCAGCAGCTCCGGCGCGTTGACCTTCACCACGATCTGGGAGTCGA
Source organism: Streptomyces sp. NBC_00659 (assembly GCF_036226925.1). Lineage (NCBI taxonomy): Bacteria > Bacillati > Actinomycetota > Actinomycetes > Kitasatosporales > Streptomycetaceae > Streptomyces > Streptomyces sp. NBC_00659. The sequence continues at coordinate 7,592,781 of NZ_CP109031.1, forward strand.
ACCCGAGTCCGGTGTCGAGGTCCAGATAGCTGTGCGTCTTGCGGGCGAAACAGTAGACACAGGCGTGTGAGCAGCCGCGATAGGGGTTGACCGTCCACTCGAACGGCATGCGGGAGGCTCCCGGCACCCGGTTCACGATCGAGCGCGCCCGGACCTCGTGGAACGTGATCCCTCTGAACTCGGGCGTGTCGAACGTCCTTGTCGTGACCGCGTCCGCGCCGAACAGAGCGGCGTCCAGGGCGGGGCCCCCGGTGGGGTCCGCTGTCAGGTTCTCCCAGCGCATGGCGCCTCCTAGGTAGCACTGGACAGAGAATAGAACACATGTTCCCTTGATCGTGCGACCTGATTCCCGTGTCGCCCCTTCGGCGCCGCCCGCGTCCACGGGCACCCCGATTTGGGGGGCCGGGGCGCCGGGTGGTTGGCTGGCCGCACACCCCGAGGAACCAAGTGCTGGAGGAAGTGCCATGGCGCAGGTCGAGGCGACGACGGAGCGGGTCATCGCGGCGGACGCGGAGGCGGTGTTCGACGCCCTGGCCGACTACAACGGCGCGCGGCCCAAGCTGCTGCCCGAGCACTTCAGCGAGTACGAGGTGCGCGAGGGCGGCGACGGCGAGGGCACCCTCGTCCACTGGAAGCTCCAGGCCACCAGCAAGCGCGTCCGTGACTGCCTGCTCGAGGTGAGCGAGCCCACCGACGGCGAGCTCGTCGAGAAGGACCGCAACTCCTCCATGGTCACCACCTGGCGGGTCACCCCGGCCGGTGAGGGGAAGTCGCGCGTGGTGGTCACCAGCGTCTGGAACGGCGCGGGCGGCATCGGCGGCTTCTTCGAGCGGACCTTCGCGCCCAAGGGCCTCGGCCGCATCTACGACGCCGTGCTCGCCAACCTGGCGACGCAGACCGAGAAGTGACCCCGCCCTCCGGGACGCGCACGGCTCCCGGAGGCCCAGGTACGGCCGCCGGTCGGTGACTTGACGGCCGCTGCCGTCAAGAGGCCGTCCCCGAAAGCGTGTTGTGCCCTCACCGTTTCGGGTGGAAGTCCCTCCCGCTCGGCGATATGCCGTAACTCGTCATGCTTGCCGGAAGTTGTCGCGATTGGCGGCAATTGTGCGGCGGGTGTGACGAGGGGAGCGGATACGTGGGCGGGATCACTCAGGTGCGGGACGAACCGGCCGTCGCACCCGCGCGAAACCCCGTTCCGAAGGCCGCCGAACCCGTCGGGCCGACCCCGCGACAGGTGCGGCTGATCTTCTGCGGACTGATCCCCGCCCTGCTCCTCGCCGCTCTCGAGCAGATGATCGTGGCCACCGCGCTCCCGAGGATCGTCGGAGAACTGCACGGCCTCGACCGGATGTCCTGGGCGATCACCGCCTACCTGCTCACCTCCACCGTCGGACTCCCCGTCTACGGCAAGCTCGGCGACCTCTACGGCCGCAAGGGCGTCTTCCAGTTCGCCATCGCCGTCTTCGTCATCGGCTCCGCGCTCGCCGGACGGGCGGGGACCATGGACCAGCTGATCGCCTTCCGCGCGGTCCAGGGCGTCGGCGCCGGAGGCCTCATGATCGGCGTGCAGGCGATCATCGCGGACATCGTGCCGCCCCGCCGACGCGGCCGGTTCATGGGGCTGATCGGCGCCGCGTTCGGTCTCGCCTCGGTCGCGGGTCCCCTGCTGGGCGGCTACTTCACCGACCATCTGTCCTGGCGGTGGTGCTTCTACGTCAACGTGCCCTTCGGACTGCTCACCCTGGCCGTCGTCACCGTCGTCCTGAAGCTGCCGAAGCCCGCCGTCCGGGGATGCGTCGACGTCCTCGGGGTGCTGCTCCTCGCCACCGCCTCGACCTGCCTGGTCCTGCTGACCAGTTGGGGCGGCACCGAGTACGCCTGGAGCTCACGGGTCGTCCTCGCCCTCGCGGCGGGCGCGGTCGTCACGACGGCGCTCTTCCTCGTCGTCGAGCGCTTCGCGGTCGACCCCCTCATCCCGCTGCGGCTGTTCAGGGATCCCGTCTTCAACGTCACCGCGCTCGTCGGTCTGGTCGTCGGGGCCGCGCTCTTCGGGGCCGCCGGCTACCTCCCCACCTTCCTGCAGATGGCGGCCGGCGCCGGCGCCACGGAGTCCGGACTCCTGATGCTCCCGATGATGGGCGGCATCGTCGTCGCCTCCGTCGTCTCCGGGCAGCTCGTCAGCCGTACCGGCCGCTACAAGGTCTTCCCGGTCCTCGGCTGCGCCCTGTCCGCAGCAGGCATGTGGCTGCTCTCCCGCCTCGACGCCGGAACCCCCCGGCTGCACTACAGCGTCTGGATGGCGGTCCTCGGCGCCGGTATCGGCATGGTGATGCCGGTGCTGGTGGTCGCCGTGCAGAACTCCGTACGCCCCGCCGACCTCGGCGCCGCGACCAGCGCCGGCACCTTCTTCCGCCAGATCGGCGGCAGCGTCGGCGCCGCCGTCTTCGGCACCCTCTTCGCCGGCCGGCTCGCCGACGCGCTCGCCGACCGCCTTCCCGCGCGCGCGGGCGAGGAGGCCCCGGACCCCGAGTCCATCACCCCGCAGCTCGTCCACGCGATGCCCGCGGCCCTGCGCGACCGGTACATCGGCGCCTACGCGGACGCCATGCCGCGGATCTTCCTCTACCTCGTGCCGGTACTCGTCCTCGGCCTGCTCATCGCCTTCTTCCTCAAGGAGAAACCGCTGGTGACCCACAACGCATCCACCGCCGACCCGGAATCCGCGCGGACGAACGACCGTATTCCGCGGGCCCGTTCGGGGTACGCCGCCGGGATCCCCGTCTGCGGCACGGTGCAGCACCCCGACGGCACCGCCGTGGCGCGCGCCGCGCTCACCCTCATCGACATCGGCGGACAGCAGATCGGGCGGGGCGCCAGCGGGGACGACGGCCGCTACGCGCTGTCCACGCCCGGGGAGGGCTCGTACGTACTGATCGCCGCCGCCGGGGGCCACCAGCCGCAGGCCGTCTCGGTGACGGTCGGCGAACGGCCGGTGGAACTCGATGTCGTGCTGGGCGGCGCGGGACGGCTCACCGGCAGCGTGCTGACCGCCGACGGCACCCCCGTGCGGGAGGCCGCCGTCACCCTCACCAACGCGCACGGCGAGGTGGTCGCCACCACGCGCAGCGGACGCGAGGGCGGCTACGTCATCACGGAACTGGTGGCCGGCGAGTACACCCTCGCCGCCGGCGCGCCCGCGTTCCGCCCCGCCGCGCTCCCGGTGACCGTCCAGGCGGCCCGGGAGACCCGCCAGGACGTCGAACTCGCCGGTGGCGCCGTGCTGCGCGGCACCGTCCGGGCGGGCGGCGGACGGCCCGTGGAGGACGCGCGCGTGACGCTGCTGGACGCGGCGGGCAACGTGGTCGACACCCTCACCACCGGCCCCGACGGGACGTTCCGGTTCATCGATCTGTCGTCCGGCGAGTACACCGTCATCGCGGCGGGCTATCCGCCCGTGGCCACCGTGCTCCAGGTCTCCGGAGGCGGCCGCACGGAACGCGACCTGCAGGTGGGCCACGAAGACTGACGCGCACGCCCGCGCGGACCGGGCCCGACGGGCGCCCCGGGAGGCGCGCTGCGCGCCGGAGCCGCCCCGGCCGGGGTCAATTCCCGCATTGCCACACATCGCGACAGACCGCCGCCGTACGGTAGTGGAGGCGGCACAGATCTTGCGGAGCCGTGGGGAGAGAGGGTCTGGGCCATGGACCATGGCACCGAAGCCGGCACAGCTCCGAGCCCTGGGACCGGGGGCGGCGCGACGGGCCACGGGGAAGCCGGTCGCATCCCGCTGGCCGTGGTGGTCGTGGACCGCGACGGGCTGGTCTCGCACTGGAGCAGCGGCGCACGGCGCATGTTCGGCGTCCCCAAGGAAGAAGCTCTGGGCCGCCACGCGGTGGACCTGCTCCCGGTCTCCGGCGCGCTCCCCGAGGACGCGGGCGCGCCCCCCTTCGGCAGCCGTGCCACGTACGACGGACTCGGGCCCGGCCTGGAGTCCTCCCTGGACGGGCATCTCTCCTATCCCGCCGCCGGACGCGCCCGGCTCACCGCTGCCGGTCCCGAGCGGATCGACGTCCTGTGGTGGGCCTACCCGCTGGTGGGCCCCGGCCCGGAGCGGCTGCTCGTGCTCGCCGCCGACGCGGCCGCGACGCGGCACGAGGACGACGACGTCTCCTTCGAGCGCATCGCGCCCGGCTTCGCGCTGCACACCGACTTCCCCGGCGCCGAGGAACTGGCCCGCCGGCTTCCCGACATCCTGCCCAGCATGAGCGTCGGCGACAGCGCCCGCATCGTCTCGCAGGTTCTGGAACTGGGATATCCCGTCCTGGAGTTCAGCCAGAACGACCGGGTGCCCGTCACCCCCGACTGGGGCGTGCCCAGGCGCGCGGAACGCACGGCACGCCGTGAGCGGGCGGCCCGGGCCGAGGCCCGCGGAGCGCTCCTGCCGGGGGACCTCACGGACGACGAGGGAGAGGACCTCGAGTACGTCGCCGTCCGGGAGCGCCTGGAATTCCTGAACGAGGTCAGCGGGCGCATCGGAACCTCCCTCGACCTGTCGCGCACCATCGTGGAGGTCAGCCGGGCCGTCGTGCCGCGCTTCACGGACGTGGCGGGCACCTATCTGCGTGAGCAGGTCGTCGCCGGTGAGGGCTTCCCCGACGGTGTGCCCGACACGACCACCCTGTGGCACCGGGTCGCCCTGGAGCACACGGACGAGCCGGGCCGCTGGGACGACGTCGTGCCGGTCGGCGAGGCCATGCCCTTCCCGGCGCACACCCCGTTCTTCCAGTGCATGACCACCGGTGAGCCGGTCCTCGTGCCGCGTATCAGCGAGCAGATGGGGCACATGATCGCCGCGCAGTTCGACAAGCGCGACATCAGGCCGCTCATCACCAACCGCTCCATGCTGGTCGTGCCCCTCAAGGCCCGTAACGTGGTGCTCGGGTTCATGATCCTGCTGCGTCATCCGGAGCGCGTCGAGTTCAACGACATGGACCGGGTCACCGGCGCCGAACTGGCCGCCCGGGCCGGTCTGGTGCTGGACAACGCGCGCATGTACACGTACCAGGAGAGCGTCGCCGAGATGCTCCAGGACAGCATGCTGCCGACCATCGCGCCCCGCATGGCCGGCTGCGACATCGCCACCCGCTATCTGCCGGGAACGCTCCTCGGACGCGTCGGCGGCGACTGGTTCGACTCGGTGAAGCTGCCCGGCTCGCGCACCGCCCTGGTCGTCGGGGACGTCATGGGCCACGGTCTCAACTCCGCCGCGATGATGGGCCAGTTGCGCACCGCCGTACAGACCATGGCCGCCCTCGACCTGCCGCCCGCCCAGCTCCTGCGCAACCTGGACGACCTCGCCCAGCGCCTCGGCGACACCTATCTCGCGACCTGCCTGTACGCCGTCTACGACCCGATCGCCGGCCTGCTGCACCTCGCCAACGCCGGCCATATCCCGCCGGTCCTGGTCCGCGCCGCGGACGGCCGCAGCGAGCTGCTCGACCTGCCGACCGGAGCGCCCATCGGGGTCGGCGGAGTGCCCTTCGAGGCGGTCCGCGTGCGGGTGCGGCCCGGCGACCGGCTCGTGATGTGCACCGACGGGCTGGTCGAGGTCCGCGGCGAGGACATCGGCGTCGGCCTGGCCACCCTCTGCGAGTCCGCCGCCCACCCGGCCGCCTCCATGGACCACGCCTGCGACACCATCATCCGCGCGCTCAACACCCGCGGCGGGCGCAAGGACGACGTCGCCCTGCTGATGGCCCGGCTCAACGGGATCGCGCCCGAGGACATCGCCGAATGGCGCCTGGCGCTCGACCCGGTGGAGGTCGCCAGAGCGCGCGCCGTGGTCCGCGAACAGCTTCACGCGTGGGGCCTGGCGGGCCTCGCCGACAACGCCGAGCTGATGGTCGGCGAGCTCGTCACCAACGCCGTACGGCATGCGCAGAGCCGCCGGATCGAGCTGCGGCTCGTTCGCGGCGACACCCTGCTCTGCGAGGTGGACGACGACGACCACACGCTCCCGGCCCTGCTCAGCGCGGGGCCCGCGGACGAGTTCGGACGCGGCCTCAGGCTCGTCAGCGCGCTGTCCCGCGAGTGGGGCGCCAGCCGCACCGGCGCCGGCAAGACCGCGTGGTTCGAACTGACGCTTCCCCGCGGCTGATCCGTCCGTGCGGCGCCCCGCACGCCCGGGCGGCTCCCGGCGCGCGAGGGCGTACGGGGGCGTATGGGGCGTACGGGGTTCGAATGAGAGGTGAAGGAATGCGCCGGCGGCTTGTCGCCGCAGGCCGGGCGCGATAGACCGATCAGGCCCGCCGGGTCCCGGCGGGCGCGGTCGCGACCCCGGGAGCGGGCATGAGCGTGAGCAGTCGGTACCGAGGGGCCTGGGAGGGCTTCTGGAGCGAGGCCCCCGGCGGACAGGGCGGGGTCCTGTGGGACGCCGAGCCCGCGCTCACGGCCGCGGTCCACCTCGCCCACTTCGAGCCGTACCTGACGGCACCCGACCTGCCCCTGGTGGACCTCGGTTGCGGCAACGGCACCCAGACCCGCTTCCTGTCCGACCGGTTCCCGCAGGTCGTCGGCACCGACCTCGTGTCCGCGGCGCTCGACCACGCCCGTGCCGCCGATCCGGCGGGCCGGGCCCGGTACCGCCTGCTCGACGCGGCGGACAAGGCCGAGACCGAGGCGCTGCACGCGGAGCTCGGCGACGCCAACGTCTACATGCGCGGTGTGCTCCACCAGTCCGAGCCGGACGACCGGCAGCCCCTCGCGGACGGCCTGGCCACCCTCGCGGGCGACCGGGGCCGGGTCTTCCTGGTCGAGCTCGCCCAGGCCGCCGGTCCGATCCTGCGCGCCCTGGCGCAGAGCCCGGACGGCCCTCCGGCCAAGCTGGCCCCGGTGTTCCGGCACGGCATAGCCCCGGGCGAGGTCGCGGACGCCGCGGTCCCCGAGTACCTGCGCCAGGCCGGCCTCACCGTCCTCGCGAGCGGTGAACTCCCGCTCTTCACGACCGAGCACACGTCCGACGGCGTCCTCATCGACCTTCCGTCGCGGTGGGTGGTGGCCGGACGTCCCGGGTGACACCGGTGGCCCGGACCGGGGAGAGTTGTCCACAGGCTCTGCCGGGTCCGGGCCGAAGCGCGTACGGTTTCGGCATGAAGATCCTCATCAGCGCCGACATGGAAGGCGCCACGGGCGTGACCTGGCCGGCCGACGTGTTGCCGGGGACTCCCCAGTGGGAGCGGTGCCGCGCGCTGTTCACCTCGGACGTGAACGCCGCGGTGCTGGGTTTCCTCGACGGCGGTGCCGACGAGGTGCTGATCAACGAAGCCCACTGGACCATGCGGAACCTGCTGCTCGAGCGGCTCGACGAGAGAGCGGAGATGCTCACCGGACGACACAAGTCGCTGTCCATGGTCGAGGGCGTGCAGCACGGGGACGTGGACGGCATCGCGTTCGTCGGTTACCACGCGGGAGCGGGCATGGAGGGCGTCCTCGCCCACACCTATCTGGCGAACTCCATCACCGGCGTCTGGATCGACGACGTACGGGCCAGCGAGGGGCTGCTCAACGCGCGCGTCGTCGCCGAGTACGGCGTGCCGGTCGTGCTGGTCACCGGGGACGACGTGGCCTGCGAGGACGCACTCGGGTACGCGCCCGAGGCGCTGAAGGTCGCCGTGAAGGACCATGTCTCGCGGTACGCGGCCGTGTGCCGCACACCGGCCAGGACCGCCGCGGACATCCGGGCCGCGGCCAAGGAGGCGGCCGCGCTGGCGGTGCGGTACGAGCCGGTCGCCGGCGGGCCGTTCACCATCGCCGTGGAGTTCGACGCCGAGCACCTGGCCATGGCCGCCACCGTCGTACCGGGCGTCGGCCGCGTCGGCGAGCGGAAGATCGCGTACACCAGCGACACGATGTACGAGGGGATCCGGACTTTCAAGGCGGTCACCACGATCGCCTCGGCCGCGGTGGAGGAGCAGTATGGCTGACGAACTGGCACTCGACGAGGTCGTCCGGTTCACCTCCGACCTCATCCGGATCGACACGACCAACCGGGGCGGCGGGGACTGCCAGGAACGCCCGGCCGCCGAGTACGCCGCCGCGCGGCTGGCGGAAGCGGGCCTGGAGCCCACACTCCTGGAGCGCACCAAGGGGCGGACGAACGTCGTGGCCCGGCTGGAGGGCACCGACCCGTCCGCGGACGCGCTGCTCGTCCACGGTCATCTGGACGTGGTGCCCGCCGAGGCCGAGGACTGGAGCGTCCACCCGTTCTCCGGCGAGATCCGGGACGGTGTCGTCTGGGGACGCGGCGCGGTCGACATGAAGAACATGGACGCGATGATCCTCTCGGTCGTCCGGTCCTGGGCGCGCGAAGGGGTACGGCCCCGCCGTGACCTGGTCATCGCCTTCACCGCCGACGAGGAGGCGAGCGCCGAGGACGGCTCGGGCTTCCTGGCCGACGAGTACCCCGGACTCTTCGAGGGCTGCACCGAGGGCGTCAGCGAGTCGGGGGCGTTCACCTTCCACGACGGCAGCGGACGGCAGCTGTATCCGATCGCCGCGGGGGAGCGCGGCACCGCCTGGCTCAAACTCACCGCGCGAGGACGGGCGGGACACGGCTCCAAGGTGAACCGGAGCAACGCGGTGACCCGCCTCGCCGCCGCGGTCACCCGCATCGGCGCCCACGAGTGGCCGCTGCGCATCACCCCGACCGTGCGGGCCGCCCTGACCGAACTCGCGGTCCTGTACGGCCTGGACGAAGGCCTGGACGACGTGGACGCCCTCCTCGGCAAACTCGGTCCGGCCGCCGCGCTCGTCGAGGCGACCGTCCGGGGCAGCGCCAACCCGACGATGCTGAGCGCCGGTTACAAGATCAACGTGATTCCGGGGGAGGCCGTCGCCTACGTGGACGGCCGCTATCTGCCCGGCGGCGAGGACGAGTTCCGCACGACCATGGACCGGCTCACCGGACCGGACGTCGAGTGGGAGTTCCACCACCACGAGGTGGCCCTCCAGGCGCCGCTGGACTCGCCGACATACGCGAGGATGCGCGCGGCCGTCGAGGAGTTCGCACCCGAGGGCCATGTCGTGCCGTACTGCATGTCGGGCGGCACGGACGCCAAGCAGTTCTCCCGTCTCGGCATCACCGGCTACGGCTTCGCGCCGCTCAAGCTCCCGGAGGGCTTCGACTACCAGGCGCTGTTCCACGGCGTCGACGAGCGCGTCCCGGTCGAGGCGCTCCACTTCGGCGTCCGCGTTCTCGACCGCTTTCTGCGTACGGCCTAGGGGGACGAGATGCAGACCACGCCATACGGTTCATGGCCCTCGCCGATCGACGCGGGGCTGGCAGCCGCGCACGACGGTCATCCCGAGTTCGTCGGTTTCGTCGGCGACGAGGCCTGGTGGACCGAGCCCCGGCCGGCCGAGGGCGGGCGGCGCACGCTGGTGCGGCGGAAGGCGGACGGCACCGAGGAGACGGTCCTTCCGGCCCCCTGGAACGTGCGCAGCCGCGTCATCGAGTACGGCGGCAGCCCCTGGACCGGGATCACGCGCCCCGAAGGCCCGCTTGTCGTGTTCGTCGACTTCGCCGACCAGCGCCTCTACCGCTGCGAACCCGGAAGCGAACCGAGCCCGTTGACCCCCCTCTCGCCGGTGGGAGGCGGACTGCGCTGGGTGGATCCGCAGTTGCGGCCGGAGCGCGGCGAGGTCTGGTGCGTCATGGAGGAGTTCACCGGCGACGGACCCACCGACGTGCGCCGGGCCGTCGTCGCGGTGCCGCTGGACGGATCGGCGGCGCAGGACCGCGCCGCCGTGCGCGAGCTGTCCGACGGGCGGCACCGGTTCGTCACCGGGCCCCGGCTCTCGCCGGACGGCCGGGAGGCGGTCTGGCTGGCCTGGGACCACCCGCGGATGCCGTGGGACGGCACCGAGGTGATCCTCGCGGACGTGTCCGCGGACGGCACGCTGTCCGCCCCGCGGTCCGTCGCGGGGGGCCCGGAGGAGTCCGTCGTCCAGGCCGACTGGGCGGTCGACGGCACGCTCCTGTACGTCAGTGACCGCAGCGGCTGGTGGAACCTCCACCGCCTCGGCGCGGACGGTGAGGCGATCGCCCTCTGCCCGCGCGAGGAGGAGTTCGGCGGCCCTCTGTGGAAGGTCGGACTCCGGTGGTTCGCGCCGCTGGACAGCGGCCTGGTCGCCGTCGTGCACGGACGGGGTGCCACCGGGCTCGGGATACTGGACCCCGAGACCGGAGAACTCGTCGACACGGCCGGCCCCTGGACCGAGTTCGCGTCGACGCTCGCGGTGCACGGCAGCAGGGTCCTCGCCGTCGGGGCCAGCCCCCGCAGCGCCCACGAGGTCGTCGAACTGGACGCCCGCACCGGGCGGACCCGGGTGATCGGCGCCGCCCACGACGACCCGGTCGACCCCGCGTACTACCCGGAACCCCAGATCCGCACCTTCGCCGGCCCCGCCGGACGTGAGGTCCACGCGCACATCTACCCGCCTCACCACCCCGGCCACGTGGGCCGCACCGACGAACTCCCGCCGTATGTCGTATGGGTCCACGGCGGCCCCACCGGCAGGTCGGCCCTCGTGCTGGACCTGGAGATCGCCTACTTCACCTCCCGGGGAATCGGAGTGGCCGAGGTCAACTACGGCGGATCGACCGGCCACGGCCGGGAGTACCGCAACCTGCTGCGGGAGCAGTGGGGTGTCGTCGACGTCGAGGACTGCGCGGCCGTCGCGCTCGCGCTCGCCGACGAGGGCACCGCCGACCGGCGGCGGCTCGCGATCCGCGGCGGCAGCGCGGGAGGCTGGACCACGGCCGCCTCGCTGGCCACCACCGACGTCTACGCCTGCGGCACGATCATCTATCCCGTGATCGACCTCACCGAATGGGCCTCTGGCGAGACCCACGACTTCGAGTCGCAGTACCTGGAATCGCTGGTCGGTCCGCTCGCCGAGGTGCCGGCCCGGTACACGGAGCGGTCGCCGTCCACGCACGCCGACAGGATCACCGCGCCCTTCCTGCTGCTCCAGGGGCTCGACGACGCCATCTGCCCGCCCGTGCAGTGCGAACGCTTCCTGGCCCGCGTCGAGGAGCAGGGCCGCCGGGTCCCGCACGCCTACATCGCCTTCGAGGGAGAGGGACACGGTTTCCGGCGCGCCGAGACGATGGTGCGCGCCCTGGAGTCCGAACTCTCCCTGTACGCGCAGGTCCTCGGACTGAACCCGCCCGGCATCCCCACCCTGGAGCTGTCCAAGTGAGGCGGCGGGCAGTCATCGGCACATGAACCGGCAGCACCCGAACACCGGCAGACGACCGTCGGCACGTGAACGCCCAGCACATGAGCACCAGCACGTGAACGCCCAGCACTTGAACCCTCAGCAACCGGAGCATCACGAATGACCCGAGCGACCGCACCGATCGCCGAACCGACCAGGCCCGCACGGCTCGCCGCCGGGGCCAGGGTCGCGGTGGTCGCGCCCAGCGGGCCCGTCCCCGAGGAGCGGATCGAAGCCGGCCTCGACATCCTGCGCGGCTGGGGCCTGGACCCTGTGGTGGCACCCCATGTCCTGGACCGGCACACCGAGTTCGCCTATCTGGCGGGGACGGACGCGGACCGGGCCGCCGACTTCCAGGCGGCCTGGTGCGACCCGGACGTGGCCGCGGTCCTGTGCGCCCGCGGTGGCTACGGCGCTCAGCGGATGATCGACCTGCTCGACTGGGACGCCATCCGGGAGGCGGGACCCAAGGTCTTCGTCGGCTTCAGCGACATCACCGCACTGCACGAGGCGTTCGCCACGCGGGTGGGGCTCGCGACCCTGCACGGGCCGATGGTGGCGGCCGTCGACTTCCTGAAGAACACGCGGTCGCAGGAACACCTGCGGACGACTCTCTTCGAACCCGAGTCGGTGCGCACCATCGCCTCCGGCGAGGCCGCCGCGCTCGTGCCCGGGAAGGCCCGCGGGGTCACGCTCGGCGGCTGCGTCAGTCTGCTGGCGGCGGAACTCGGCACACCGCACGCCCGTGCCGGTGCCCGGGGCGGGCTGCTCCTGATCGAGGACATCGGCGAGGAGGCCTACCGGCTGGACCGGATCCTGACGCAACTGCTGCGCAGCGGCTGGCTCGACGGAGTGGCCGGGGTCGCGCTCGGCTCCTGGGTGGACTGCGGACCCTACGAACGAGTCCGCGCGGTGTTCGCCGACCGGCTCGGCGCACTCGGCGTTCCGGTCGTCGAGCACTTCGGGTTCGGGCACGCGGAGGGGACGCTGACGATGCCGTTCGGCGTCCGCGCCGAGCTCGACGCGGACGCCGGGACACTGACACTGGAGGAGCCCGCGCTGTGCTGACCTCTGTGTGAAGCTGCCGCCGAACCGGGGCTCGCGTAGGGTGACCTGATGCCTGAGAACGCCGGCTGTCTCGCCGAGGGCCCCCGTGTGGGCATCCGTCACTTCACCCTGGAGGACGGCGCGGAGTTCACCGCACGGGCCAGGGAGAGCAGGAGCCTGCACCGCCCCTGGCTCTTCCCGCCCGCCGACACCGACGCCTATGCCGCCTACGCGGGGCGGCTCATCGAGGATCCGACCAAGGCCGGGTTCCTCGTCTGCGAGCGGGACGGCGGGGGGATCGCCGGGTTCATCAACATCAACAACATCGTCCGGGGCGGCTTCCTGTGTGGTGCCCTCGGCTACGGCGCCTTCGCGCACGCGGCGGGGCGTGGGCTGATGACCGAGGCACTCGGCCTCGTCGTGCGGTACGCGTTCGGGCAGATGGGCCTGCACCGGCTGGAGATCAACGCGCAGCCCGGCAACGCGGGGTCGATCGCGCTCGCCCGGACCTGCGGCTTCCGGCTCGAAGGCTTCTCGCCGGCCTTCATCCACATCGACGGTGCCTGGCGGGACCACGAACGGTGGGCGATCACCGCGGAGATGGTCAAGCCCGGCTGACGCCTTTGCGGAATCCTGACCAGATTCTGATGAGCGGACACCCTGGTCAGCAGGCCGATGACCATGTTCCATGGTCATCGTGACGACGATCCGACGTGACGTACTGGCCCTCCCGGCCGCGGAACTGGGCCCGAGCAACCCGCTGCCGCCGCTGCGGACCCTCGACGAGATGCACCGTATCGACGACCGCGACCGTGTCGGCCTGCCGGGCGACATGGCCCGGCAGATCGGGTACGAGCCGCTGCGCAGCGTGCTGCCGGAACGCATACGGGACGGGTACGAGCGAGAACGGGCGGCGCGCGAACTCGACACGATAGTGATCGAGAACGACCGGCTGCGTGCCACCGTGCTGCCCGGCTACGGGGGCCGTATCGTCTCGCTCTTCCACAAGCCCACCGCGACGGAACTGCTCTACACCAACCCGGTGCTCCAGCCGGCCTGCTTCGCCCTCAACGGCGCCTGGTTCTCCGGCGGCATCGAGTGGAACATCGGAGCCACCGGGCACACCACCCTGTCGTGCTCACCCGTCCACGCGGCCCGCGTCCCCGCCCCGGGCGGCGGCGAGATGCTGCGCCTGTGGGAGTGGGAACGCCTGCGTGACCTCCCCTTCCAGGTCGATCTGTGGCTGCCGGACGGCTCGGACTTCCTGTATGTCGGCGTCCGCGTCCGCAACCCGCACGAGAAGCCCGCCCCGCTGTACTGGTGGTCCAACATCGCGGTCCCCGAGGAGCGCAGGGTCCTCGCCCCGGCCGAGGAGGCCTATCACTTCGGGTACGAGCGACGGCTGCGCCGGGTGCCCGTGCCGGCGTACGACGGGACCGACCGGACGTACCCGCTCAACAGCACCTTCCCCGCCGACTACTTCTACGAGGTGCCCGACGGGCGGCGCCGCTGGATCGCCGCGGTCGACGAGGCGGGCGAGGGGCTGGTCCAGACGTCCACCGATGTCCTGCGGGGCCGCAAGCTCTTCGTCTGGGGATCGGGGCCCGGCGGGCGGCGTTGGCAGGAGTGGCTCACCGAGCCGGGGACCGGCGGGTACTGCGAGATCCAGGCCGGACTCGCCCGCACCCAGCTCGAACACGTCAGGCTGGAGGCCGAGAGCGATGTCTCCTGGCTGGAGGCGTACGGGCCGCTGTCCGTGAGCCCCGAGCCGGCGCACGGGGCCGACTGGGAGGCCGCGCGGGCGGAGGCCGAGGGCCGTCTGGAGAGCGCCCTGCCCCGGGACACGGTCGAGGCCGCGTACGCCGCCTGGCTGCCGCACGCCGACACCGCGCCCGGCGAGGTCCTCGCCGTCGGCTCCGGCTGGGGCGCGCTCGAAGTGCTGCGCGCCGAGCACAAGTTGCCCGGGACGCCCTTCGAGGAGAGCACGCTCGGCGAGAACCAGGAGCCGTGGCGGGAACTGCTGGGCTCCGGCGCGTTCCCCGAGCTCCGGCGGGTCGGACCGCCCGGCGAGACACTGGTGGCCTCGCACTGGCGCGACCTGCTGGAGACGGCACCCGCCACCCCGGCCGCCGAGTACCACCTCGGAGTCGCCCAGTGGCATGCCGGAGATGTGGCGCAGGCCGTGCGGAGCTGGGAGCGGGCGCTCGAACTCGCCCCGTCGCAGTGGCCGTTGTTGCGCTGCCTCGCCGTCGCGGACCAGGAGGCGGGCAACGACGAGCGTGCCGCGGACCGTTATGCCGAGGCCTTCGACGACCTGTGCCGGGAGCGGCGCGACGACGGAGAGCGGTGGACCGCGGCGACCGCCGCGCTCGGACGCGAGGCCATCGAGGCGCTGCTGAAGGCCCGCCGTCCCGCGCAGGCACGTGCCGTTTGGGCGCGGCTGCACCCCGGAACCCGCGACCGTGGCCGGTTCCGCCTCGTCGAGGCGGAACTGCTGCTCGCTGAGGGCCGCCGCGAGGACGCTCTGGCGGTCTTCGACGCGGGCTTCGAGGTCGCCGACCTGCGCGAGGGGGCGGAGACCGTCGACCGGCTGTGGTCCCGGCTGAGCGACGAGCCCCTGCCGGCGCGCTACGACTTCCGCATGCGCCCGCCGTCCACGCCCTGAACCTGTCGCGGTCATCGCTTCCGGGAGCAGGGCCCCGTGATCACGCCGCGGGTGCTCCCCCGCCGGGTGGAGCACCCGCGTCGTGCCTCGTCGCGTCGTGGGGACCGCAGTCTCCAGGTCGTCGACGCAGACGCGCAGCGTGGCTCCCGGAATCTCCATGAGGGCGAGCCTGGTTGGGCGCGCGCGGCGGGGGAGATCGATTCGGACGATCGCCCTCGGCGCCCGGGCGCGCACGTTATGTGCCCGGCCGTCCGCGCCCCGGCCGGCCACCGGGGACCTGGACGCGCTCACCCCGCCCGGCCGGGTCATCGGCGCCCCCGCGCCCGCCGCCCCGCCCGGCGGCCTGGCGCGACAGAAACCGCCCGGGCTGCCGGCGGCGTGAAACACCGGGCGTGCCCGCGTTTGGGCCCCCGTCTCAGGGGGACGCGTAAAGCCCGTATGGCGGGCGGAAACCGGCCCCGCACAGCGCTCACGACCGGGGCCGGGGCACCGAGCTGTCCGGAAGCCGCTGTCCAGAGGCCACCGGCCCCGGGGGAGACGTAGGAAGGAGCATCATGAACACACGCCGGCTCATCGACCTGGCCCAGCAACTGCGCGTCGACAGCGTCCGGGCCGCCGACGCCGCGGGCTCGGGACACCCGACGTCGTCCATGTCCGCCGCCGACCTGATGGCGGTCCTGCTGGCCGAGCACACGCGCTACGACTTCGAACGCCCCCAGCATCCCGGCAACGACCGCTTCGTCCTCTCCAAGGGACACGCCTCACCCCTCCTGTACTCCGCGTACAAGGCCGCGGGCGCCCTGAACGAGGCCGAACTGCTCACCTTCCGCAAGGCGGGCAGTCGGCTCGAAGGGCATCCCACACCCCGGCGGCTCCCGTGGGTCGAGACCGCCACCGGATCGCTCGGCCAGGGGCTGCCCGTCGGAGTCGGCATCGCGCTCGCCGGAAAGCGGCTCGACCGCACCGGATACCGCGTCCGGGTGCTGTGCGGTGACAGCGAACTCGCCGAGGGCTCCGTGTGGGAGGCCGCCGAGCACGCGGGGTACGAGCACCTCGACAACCTCACTGTGATCGTCGACGTCAACCGCCTGGGCCAGCGCGGGCCGACCCGGCACGGACACGACCTCGACGCGTACGCGCGCCGTTTCGGGGCCTTCGGCTGGCACACCGTCCAGATCGACGGACACGACGTGGAGGAGATCGACCGGGCCTTCACGGAGGCGGACTCCACGACCGGACAGCCGACCGTCATCCTCGCCCGCACCCTCAAGGGCAAGGGCGTGGCATCGGTCCAGGACCGCGAGGGACTGCACGGCAAACCGCTGCCGGACGCCGACGGGGCGATCGCCGAACTCGGCGGAGTGCACGACCGCCGGGTGGTCGTGCAGCAGCCGCCCGCCGCCCGGATGCTGCACGCCGTACGGTCCGGACACCTCGACCTGCCGCGGTACGAGACGGGTGACGAGGTCGCCACCCGCGACGCCTTCGGGAAGGCACTCGCCGCGCTCGGCGACGCCCGTGACGATGTCGTCGCCCTGGACGGCGAGGTCGGCGATTCGACCCGTGCCGAGTTCTTCGCCAAGGACCACCCCGAGCGCTACTTCGAGTGCTACATCGCCGAGCAGCAACTGGTCGCCACCGCCGTGGGCATGGCCACGCGCGGCTGGGTGCCGTACGCCTCGACGTTCGCGGCCTTCCTCACCCGGGCCCACGACTTCGTCCGCATGGCCTCCATCAGCGGTGCCGGCATCAACCTCGTCGGCTCCCACGCGGGCGTCTCCATCGGCCAGGACGGGCCTTCGCAGATGGGCCTCGAGGACCTGGCGATGTTCCGGTCCGTGTACGGCTCGACCGTGCTGTACCCGTGCGACGCCAACCAGACGGGGAAGCTCGTCGCCACGATGGCGGGCCTGGAGGGCGTCCGCTATCTGCGCACCTCACGCGGTGACAGCCCCGTCATCTACAGCGCCACCGAGGAGTTCCCGGTCGGCGGCAGCAAGGTGCTCCGTGCCTCCGCCGACGACCGGCTCACGCTCGTCGCCGCGGGTGTCACCGTCCACGAGGCGCTGGCCGCCGCGGAAGCACTCGACCGCGAGGGCATCCAGGCCCGTGTGATCGACCTCTACTCGGTCAAGCCCGTGGACCGCGCGACCCTGCGCGAGGCCGCCGAGGAGACCGGCTGCCTGGTCACGGTGGAGGACCACCGTGAGGAGGGCGGCCTCGGGGACGCGGTCCTCGACGCCTTCACCGACGGCCGGCCCGTGCCCCGTCTGGTGCGCCTCGCCGTCCGTACGATGCCGGGCTCCGCGAGTCCCGGGGAGCAGCTCCACGCCGCGGGCATCGACGCCGAGTCGATCGCGGCGGCGGGCCGTCTCCTGGTCGAGACGGCCATGGTGCGCTGACCGGTCCTGAGCCCGGGACCGGGACGAGCCCGGGACCGGGAGAAACGCCATGGTGCGCCTACCGGCCCGGGGCCCGGGCCGGGATAAGCGCCGTGGTGCGCCGACCGCGGCGGCGGGTCGCCGTGGTGCGCCGACCGGACTCCGGAGGGCACCATGGTCAGTACGCCGCGGGGGTGCGAGGGGAAGCGCGGGAGGAGACTCATGAGCGCTCTGCGCTATGTCTACGCGATCTGCCGCCCCTTCCCGGCGGCGTTGTCGGTCGAGCTGGCCGGGGTCGGGGGCGTCCCGCCCAGACTGCTGCGCCACGACGGCCTGATCGCCGTGGTCGGCTCGGTCCCGGAGCGGGATTTCGACGCGGAGCCGCTGCGCCGCCGGCTGGAGGACGTCCACTGGCTGGAGGCGACGGCCCGCGCCCACCAGGGCGTCATCGACGCGCTCACCGCCGTCACCAGCCCGCTGCCGCTCCGGCTCGCCACCGTTCTCCGGGACGACAGCGGCGTACGCGTGATGATGGACGAACGCCGGGAGGATTTCGAGAGGACGCTCGACCGGCTCGACGGACGCGTGGAATGGGACGTGAAGGTGTATGCCGAAACGGCCGATGTCTCCGGGGAGTCCGGAGAATTCACGCGCCGGCTGCACGGCACCCTTTCCGAGTGCGCCGAGGAGAGCAGGCTGCTGACCCCGCGGAATCCGGAAGACGGTTCTCAAATCCTTGACGCGGCCTATCTGGTGCCGCGCGCGGACTCGGGAGAATTCCTGGAACGGGTGAACGGAAGCGCGGGCGGCGAGCCGGGGATGCGGGTGGAGCTGACGGGACCGTGGGCGGCGTACTCCTTCACGGGATCCACGGCGGGCCTCACCGGGTTCGCCGGCCTCACGGACTGTACGGGCTGTACGGGCTGAGTGGCGCGGAGCTGCGGCCCGGGGTCCAGGACCGTCCTGGACCCCGGGCCGAGGCTCCGCGCCAAGCTGTTTCTCCCCGAGCTCTTCCCGAAGAGGGAAGAGCTACCACCTGTACCAGCGGCCCCGGCTTCCGGAAGCGCTCGTGCCGCGCACCAGGAATCCGAGCAGCCACAGGACAATGACCACCAGCGCTATCCACCACAGAATCTTCAGTGCGAATCCGGCACCGAAGAGAATCAGCGCGAGCAACAGAACGAGCAGGATGGGAACCATAGTGTGAGACCTCCTGCTTTCCGGATTTCCGGATATCGCGGAATCAGGCTTCCTTTCGGCAGAGAATTTCTCCGTGCAGGACGGAGAACCAGCCGTCCTCCTGCCGTCCCCACTGCCGCCAGGCGTCCGACACCGCCCGCAGTCCGCCCGTGTCCGCGTGGCCCCCTTCCGTCGCCCGCTCCGCGTACGCCGAGGCGAGCGTGCGGTCGGCCCACAGCCCGCTCCACCACTCCCGCTCGTCCTCGGTGGCGAAGGTCCAGGTGCTCGACGTGGCCGTGATGTCCCGGATCCCGGCTGACAGCGCCCAGGACTTGAGACGGCGGCCGGCGTCGGGCTCGCCCCCGTTGGCGCGGGCGACGCGCAGGTACAGGTCCAGCCACGCGTCCATGCCCGGGGTGGACGGGTACCAGGTCATGGACGAGAAGTCCGCGTCGCGGACCGCGATGAGCCCGCCGGGCTTGGTGACCCGGTGCATCTCGCGCAGCGCCTGCACCGGATCACCCACGTGCTGGAGCACCTGGTGGGCGTGGACCACGCAGAACGTGTCGTCCGGGTACTCCAGCGCGTGGACGTCGGCGACGGCGAACTCGACGTTGTCCAGGCCGCGTTCGGCCGTCGTCCGGCGTGCCTGGTCGAGGATGCCGGGAGCGTGGTCGACGCCGGTGACGTGGCCGTCCGGCACCCGTTCGGCCAGGTCCGCGGTGATGGTGCCCGGTCCGCAGCCGATGTCGAGGATCTTCATGTGCGGCTTCAGCGAGTCGAGCAGGTAGGCCGCCGAGTTGGCGGCTGTACGCCAGGTGTGGGAGCGCAGCACCGACTCGTGATGGCCGTGGGTGTAGACGGCGGTCTCCTGCGGTTTCGACTGCGACTGCGACTGCGACATGACCGATCCCCTTCTCGTACGGGCCTCGTGGAGGTGTACGCACTCCCTGAGGCGATGTCATCACCGTACGCGGTCATGCCGAATAATGAGACCCGTATCTTGCGATGTGGACACTGTGTGGGCGGCGGCAGCCGGCGCGGGTGAGCGCGGACGGTTGCGAGGGGACGACGTACGGGCCCGGCCGGCGGGGGGCGACGCGCGGGAACGGGTCAGTGCGCGGGAAACGGGCGGTAGACGGTCAGCGCCTCGCGGCTCTTGCTCAGGGTCACCTCGCCGCTCACCTCGGTGACTTCACCGTCGTAGGCCAGCAGCGTGCCGGGAGCCACGCCCTCGATGCGCAGGCGGCCCACCCGTACGGCCGCGTGCGCGGGCGAGCGGGTGAGGGGACCCGCGAAGGCCGCGGCCAGCAGCCGCACCGCGGGGTGACGGCCGCCGTGCACGACCCTTACGTCGAGGCGGCCGTCCGCGAGGTCGAAGCGGCGGGCGGGTGCCAGGCCCATCCTGTGGTACGTGCCGTTGCCGGCGAACAGCAGCCACAACGGGTGCGTACGGCCGCCGAGTTCGGCCCGCAGCGGGTGATGGTCGGCGCGCAGCACACGCAGGGCGCCCAGCACTCCCGCCGGCCAGCTGCCGATCACCCTGGACCAGTTCTCCCGCTCGCGCACCAGCTCCGGATAGATGCCCAGGCTGCACGTGTTGAGGAAGATGCCGGTCGTGCCGCCCGAGGCGAACCGGCCCACGTCCACCTGGACCGCCTCGCCCTCCTGGAGCGCGCGGACCAGATCGCGTTCGCCCTCCACGCCGAGATCGTGGGCGAAGTGGTTGAGCGTGCCGCCCGGCAGCACGGCGAGGGGGATCCCGTGGCGCACGGCGACCTCGGCCGCGGTGTTCACCGTGCCGTCGCCGCCGCACACGCCCAGCACCCGGGCGCGGGCCGCCGCCTTCTCCAGCTCCTCCCGCAGGTCGCAGGGCTCGCACTCCACGATCTCGGCCCCCGGCAGCGCGCCGGCCAGCGCGCCGACCCGCTCCGAGGTGCCCGAGCCCGTGTTGGCCACCATGACCAGGCCCTCGCCCTCACCGTCGGCCAGCGCGGGCGCGTCGGCGCGCGGACGGCCGGGTGGGGTCAGCCGGCCGCGGGTGGGCACCAGCGCCCGCACGGCGTACGCGGCGCCGACACCGAGGGCCGCACCGGCCAGGACATCGCTCGGGAAGTGGACGCCGGTGTAGACGCGGGACAGTGCCACCGCCGCGGCCAGCGGTGCGACGGCCGCGCCCCAGCCGCGGGACTCCAGTGCCATCCCCGTGGCGAAGGCGGCGGCGGAGGCGGCGTGCCCCGACGGGAACGATGTGGTGATCGGCTGCCGCTTGAGCTGCCGGACGGCGGGGACCGGGCCGAGACCGGGGCGGGTGCGGCGCACCGAGCGCTTGCCGAGGGTGTTGATCGCGGCGGAGGCCAGGGCGAGCGAGGCGACACCGCGTGCGGCGGCCCGGCGGGCCCGCGGGGTGCGGCTCGCCGCCACGGCGGCGGCCGTCGCGAACCACAGGACACCGTGGTTCGCGCTCCGGCTCAGCCGCGGCAGCACGGGGTCGCCGCCCGGCCAGTGCCGCGCCGCGACCGCCTCGAAGAGCCGGCAGTCCAGGCCGAGCAGGCGGTCCCGAAGGGCGTGGCGGCCCGGTACGAGGGCGGTCAGGTCGACATCCGGGATCGTGGTCATGCGGGTCCGTCTACCCCGGATCAGGCGGTTCCCGCCTCCGCCCCCGGCCCTTCGTCGCATACGCGTTTGCCCCGCACCCCCGCTCCCCGGAGAATGCCTGCCCATGGGACATCTCGAAGCCGCGCACCTTGAGTACTACCTTCCCGACGGGAGGGCGCTGCTCGGCGATGTGTCGTTCCGGGTCGGGGAAGGCGCCGTCGTGGCTCTGGTGGGGCCCAACGGTGCCGGGAAGACGACGCTGCTGCGGCTGATCTCGGGGGAGCTGAAGTCCCATGGAGGAACCGTCAACGTGGGCGGCGGGCTCGGGGTGATGCGCCAGTTCGTGGGGTCCGTACGCGACGAGACGACCGTGCGCGAGCTGCTCGTCTCCGTGGCCCCGCCCCGTATCCGTCAGGCCGCCGAGGCTGTGGACGCCGCCGAGCACGCCATGATGACCGTGGACGACGAGGCGGCACAGCTCCGCTACGCGCAGGCGCTCTCCGACTGGGCCGAGGTCCGCGGATACGAGTCCGAGACCGTGTGGGACATGTGCACGATGGCCGCCCTCGGTGTCCCCTACGAGAAGGCGCAGTGGCGGCAGGTGAGGACCCTGTCCGGAGGCGAGCAGAAGCGCCTGGTGCTCGAGGCGCTGCTGCGCGGCACCGACGAGGTGCTGCTCCTGGACGAGCCGGACAACTATCTCGACGTGCCCGGCAAGCGCTGGCTGGAGGAGCGGCTCAAGGAGACCCGCAAGACCGTCCTGTTCGTCTCCCACGACCGCGAACTCCTCGCCCGCGCCGCCCAGAAGATCATCAGCGTCGAGCCCGGCCCGGCCGGCGCGGACGCCTGGGTGCACGGTGCCGGATTCGCGACCTACCACGAGGCCAGGCGGGAGCGGTTCGCGCGCTTCGAGGAGCTGCGCAGGCGCTGGGACGAGAAGCACGCGCAGCTCAAGAAGCTGGTCCTGAACCTCCGTCAGGCGGCCGCCGTCAGCCATGAGATGGCGTCCCGCTACGCGGCGGCGCAGACCCGGCTGCGCAAGTTCGAGGAGGCCGGACCGCCTCCGGAGCCGCCGCGCGAGCAGGACATCAAGATGCGGCTGCACGGCGGACGGACCGGGGTGAGGGCCGTGACCTGCAAGGGACTCGAGCTCACCGGTCTGATGAAACCGTTCGACCTGGAGATCTACTACGGCGAACGCGTCGCCGTCCTCGGCTCCAACGGCTCGGGAAAGTCGCACTTCCTGCGGCTGCTCGCGGGCGGCGACGTCGCGCACACCGGAGAGTGGAAGCTCGGCGCCCGCGTGGTCGCCGGCCACTTCGCGCAGACGCACGCCCACCCGGAACTGGAGGGCCGCACGCTCCTGGACATCCTGTGGACCGAGCACTCGCAGGACCGCGGAGCGGCGATGTCCCGGCTGCGCCGCTACGAGCTGACCGCGCAGGCCGAGCAGCGCTTCGAGAAGCTGTCGGGCGGCCAGCAGGCACGTTTCCAGATCCTTCTCCTGGAGCTGGAGGGCTCGACGGCCCTGCTGCTGGACGAGCCGACCGACAACCTCGACCTGGAGTCCGCGGAGGCACTTCAGGAGGGCCTGGAGGCGTACGAGGGGACGGTCCTGTCGGTCACCCACGACCGCTGGTTCGCCCGCTCCTTCGACCGCTACCTGGTCTTCGGCTCGGACGGCCGGGTACGGGAGACACGGGAGCCCGTGTGGGACGAGCGCCGCGTGGAGCGCGAGCGGTAGGACCTGTCCGGTCGGTCACGGTGGGGACGCCGGACGCCGGGCCCGTCCCGGGGAGGCCCGGCACCCCGGATGTTCGTAGAGTGGAGGGAGTGGGTCTCGACCCACGGCTCCCTCCCGGAGGCCGCTCGGGGCAGTGTCTGCCCGGGGTGGACGTCCGGACCGCACCGACGGCCACGACGAGCGGGGTAGCACCATGACCGGAGTCGACCCGGACCGGCTGGACGATCAGCAGCTCATGAAAGAGCTGGAGGCCATCCACCGCACCCGCCACGACACGCTGTTGCACGGCTCGAACGACGCGCTGCACACCCATAACGTGCGTATGGCCCAGCTCGAGGGCGAGTACCTGCGCCGCCACCCGCGGCGGCCCGTCACGGCGGGCCGCACGCGCGACGGTGCCCGGGAACGCGGAGCGGCGGGGGTGCCGCCGGAATGAGCGAGCCGCATTCGGTCCTGGTCCGGCAGGCGGAGGCCCTGGAGCTCTTCGGCCGCCGGGTCCACGCGATCCACGACGACCAGTGGGAGGCCCCCACGCCCTGCACCGCCTGGACCGTGCGCGATCTCGTGGGTCACCTCGTCTCCGAGCAGGCCTGGGTGCCCGCGCTGGTCCGTGACGGCGCCACCGTCGACGCGGTCGGCGACAGCCTGGCCGGCGACCTGCTCGGTCCCGACCCGGTCGCCGCCTGGGAGGCCGTGGCCGATGCCTCCCGCGCGGTGTTCGCCGAGCCGGGCGCGCTCGACCGCACGGTCCACCTCTCCTTCGGGGACCTGCCGGCGGACGACTACTGCGCGCAGCTCGTCACCGACCTGACGGTCCACACCTGGGACCTGTCCCGCGCCATCGGCGCCGACGAACAACTTCCCGAGGATCTCTTGTCCTTCGCGGTCCGGGAGGTCACCCCGCACGCGGCGGAGCTGGAGAAGAGCGGACTCTTCGCGGCCCCGGAGGAGCCACCGCCCGGCGCCGACGTCCAGACGAAACTGCTCTGCCTGGTCGGGCGCCGGCCCTGACCCTGCCCTGACCCCGGGTGCCACCACCACGGGGAAGCCGGAGAGGGGCCCCGGGGAGGACGGGCGGGCAGGCGTCAGGGAGAATCGGAGGGTGTTTGCTCCGCATGGCGCGGGGCAGACGCAGTTGCAGTGCTTCGGACAGGAGGCACGTCCGTGGGAGCGGCTATCCGCGCCATGGGTGTACTCGTCCGGCGCACGGGTGCGTTCCCACGATGACTGTCCATCACATGGCACCATCAAGGGAGTTGCGACGCACCATGCGAACTCAAGCGAGCGCGACGCACCATCCGCACCACGACGCCCCCGACACCGGGGAGGCATTCCGCAGGCTCGCGGCCCTCCCCCCGGGACAGCGGCGCGACGCACTCCGTGCCGAGATCGTCGAGTCCTGGCTGCCGATGGCCGAACGGCTCGCGGGCCGCTTCCGCAACCGCGGCGAGAGTGCCGAGGACCTGCGCCAGGTCGCGGCGCTCGGACTGGTCAAGGCCGTCGACCGCTACGACCCCGAGCTCGGCAACGCCTTCGAGAGTTACGCGGTGCCGACGATCACCGGCGAGATCAAGCGCCACTTCCGTGACCACATGTGGACTCTGCACGTGCCGCGCCGGGTCCAGGACCTGCGCAACCGGGTCCGGTTCGCCGCCCAGGACCTGTCGCAGACCATCCCGGGCCGCCGGCCGACGGTCGCCGAGCTGGCCGAGCACGCCCGCATGAGTGAGGAGGACGTCCTCACGGGTCTGGAGGCCCTGGAGAGCTTCACCGCGCTCTCCCTGGACGCCGAACTGCCGGGCAGCGAGGACGGCTACTCCCTCAGCGACGCCCTCGGCTCGCCGGATCCGGCACTCGACACCGTCATCGACCGCGAGGCCGTCAAACCCCGGCTCCAGGCCCTGCCCGAACGGGAACGGGCCATCCTCTACATGCGGTTCTTCAGCGACATGACCCAGAGCCGCATCGCCGACGAACTGGGCATCTCCCAGATGCATGTCTCCCGCCTCATCAGCCGCTGCTGCACGCGAATGCGCGACCAGATCATGCGCGACGCGGCCTAGCGACGTAGCAGGCAACGTTCGCCCTGTCGTGATGTGACGCGCCGCCCGGTGCCGTGCCGGGCGGCGCGTGGCCGTCACCCTGCACGGACGCGTTCGGGCCGCTCGACCTGGTGCCCCACCCGGGCCGGCAGGGGGCCGAGCGCGCCGGAAAGCACAAGGACCCCGACCGCGAACCACGCCGCGGGCGGCGGGTCGGCTACAACAGGGCAGCATGATCCTTCGCTACCTCGTCCGGCGAAACCGCCACGCCGACGACCGGCGCCCACGCGCCGTCGCCGACAGGGCCAACGTCGCCCGACCGTGCAAGAAGGCAGGGAAGATGACCACACAGACCGATCATGTCGACCACGAACTGATCCGGGCAGCGGCGCACGTCGCGGCCACACGCTGCCGGGGCGACAACCACACCATGGCGGCCGCGGCCCGCGCCCGCGACGGCAGGATCGTCACCGCGGTGAACGCCTATCACTTCACCGGAGGCCCCTGCGCGGAGCTGGTCCTGATCGGCACCGCTGCCGCCCAGGGCGCCTATGACCTGGACACCATCGTCGCCGTGGGTGACCGTGACCGAGGCGTCGTGCCCCCGTGCGGCCGCTGCCGCCAGGTCCTTCTCGACTACTTCCCGGCCCTCGAGGTCATCGTCGGGACGAACGACAGCCTCCGGACGGTGCCCGTCACCGACCTGCTTCCCGAGAGCTACGTCTGGGCGGACCATCAGCTCGACGCCGAGGAGAGCGCACCACTCGGTACGAGCTGACGCCCCAGGCGGATACAGGGCGAACGTTGCCCGCTACGGCACCACCTGCCGCCCGCGTCGATCCGGTCGGGGCTCCGGCCATGGGTGCGGTGGGGGCTCCGGCCGTGGGTGTCGTGCGGGCTCCGGGTGGGGCGGGTTTCCGGGGGCGGGCGGCATCGCACGGTGGGTACGGGGGACCGGTCGCGGCCCGGCCGCGATGTCACCCGCTCGGGCCCCCGCTTTCCCGCGAATGGTGCCCGGCCGTTCGCGCCCGGCGGTGCGACGGGCTCTGATGGGCCCGAGGGACACGACGGCCGTGGCTCTCGGACCGCAGCCCGCCGAAGGAGCCCCGCTCATGCGCCGTACCGCCCGTGTCCTGTACGCCACCGCCCTGGCCGGCGCCGCTCTCGGCGCCGCCGCGTCGGGCGCGGCCGCGGATCCGGCCGCGGAGGTCAGTCCGGGCTCAGTCGAACCCGGTGGCACCGTCACCGTCACGGTCAGCTGCGACGCGATCGGGGGGACCCTGCCCGACTCCATCGACGCCAGCTCCCAGGGCTTCCAGGAGGGCAAGGTCCAGCTTCACCGCGTCGAGGGCGCCGGCCCGGGCGCCGCGGGCGCCGCCTCCTACAGCGGCACCGCCCACATCGGGTCCGGCGAACCCGATCCGGCCGCAGGTTCCGCCACGGAGGAGTCCGGGCGCGGCTTCGACGAGGTGAGCCCCGGTACGAACGGTTCCGGCGCGGCGGCGAACTCCGACGCGAAGAACTCCGCCGACGTGCCCGCGGGCGCGCGAGCTGGAGCGGTGAGTTCCGCTCCCGAGGGCTGGGCCACCGTCGTGCCCGATGCCCAGGTCCCCGCTCCCGGCGCCGGTGACCCCGTGGTCCCCGACTTGCTGATCCCCGACACCGACAGCCCGGACACGGTGGGCCCGGATTCGGTGGCCCCGGAGACGGTCGGTCCGGATTCGGTGGCCCCCGACGACCTGGGCCCGGACACGGTGGGGCCCGACACGGTTCCCGAACCGCTGAGCCCGGACGCCGTGGGTTCCGGCACCGCCGCTCCCGGCACGGTGGAACCGGACATCGCGGGCCCCGACATCGCGGGCCCCGACACCGGGGGCGCCGACGGACGGTGGAACGTCGGCGGGGTCTGTCCCGCGCCCCCGGGTGGTCACGGGAAGCAGTGGACCGCCTCGTACGCCGTGGCCCGCGGCGCCACGGCGACCCATGGTCCCGACAGCGGGACCGGCTCCGACACCGGCGTGGGTGAACGTCCGCCCACGATCCAGCGAGGTGTACACGCCGGCGAGGGCGGGGTGTTCACCGACTCCGTGCCGGCCCTGGTCGCCGGCGGACTGCTGATCGCCGGGGCCCTGGGCGCGGCCGCGCAACGGGTGCACAGACTGCGCCGACGGCGGAGGTGACAGGCGGAGGCCACGGTGGCGGTGGACGGCACGGCGGCTGACGATGTGACAGACACACGCGAGAGGACACACGGGACGGCATGCCTCCGGGCGCTGAGCGGTTCACCCCGCAGGCCGGCGAGCGGCGCCCGGTGAGCCGTACGAGAGGACGAAGGCACCCGGAACCGTACGGCGGGCGGGCTCCGGAACAGGGAACGGCGGCATCCACGGTGCGGAGGCAGGTATGCGGCGGACGGACCCTGAAGGCCACGGACCGCTCCGGTACGGTCCGCCCCTGCCCGACCAGGGCCTGCCCGTGCTCCCGGAACTCCGCTCCGTTCTGGCCGCCGCCGCGAACCGCTCCGCCGCCGAACCCTGCGGCGGCGGCCCCGTGCTCCTCGACGCCGCCAGCGGCTACTGGACCCGGCGCGGACTGCGTGCCGCACCCGACCGGGTGGCGGCCGCCCCCGGAGCCCCCGCGCTGCTGCTGGCCCTGACCGGCGCGCTCGGCGGCGACATCCTCATGCCCCGCCCGTGCGCCGCCTGGTGGGCGCCGCAGGCACGCCTGCTGGGCAGATCCGTGTTCCACGTGGCGACGCCCGCGGAGTGCGGCGGCGTCCCCGATCCCTACGCCCTCCTGGAGACCGTCCGCAGGGTCCGCGCGGAGGGCGGCGACCCGCGGCTGCTCCTGCTGTCCGTCGCCGACGACCCGACCGCCACCGTCGCACCGCCCGAGGTGGTGCACGAGGCCGTGGAGGCCGCGGCGGGCGAGGGACTGCACATCGTCAGCGACGAGACCTGGCGCGACACCCTGCACGAGCCGCGGGACACCGTGCTGCTCAGCCCCGCCGAGATGCTCCCCGACGACGTCTCCGTGATCGCCGACCTCGCGGGTGCCTTCCTGCCGCAGGGCTGGCCCGCCGCCGTCGCCCGCTTCCCCGACAACGCGGCGGGCGCGTCCCTGCGTTCCCGCGTCCTCGACGTGCTCACCGTGCTCGGCGCGCGCGTCGCCGAACCGGTCGCCGCCGCGGCCGCGTACGCGCTCGGCGAGCCCGCCGCGGTCACCGAACGGCTCACCGCCGCCGTACGCCTGCACGCCTGCGTGGCCGACGCCGTCCACCGCGCGGTGGGTGCCGCCGGAGCCGTCGCGCGCCCCCCGCAGGCCGGCCGGCACCTGTACGTCGACCTCGGCGCGTTCCGGTCCGCCCTCGGCGCGCGCGGCGTCGGTGACGCGCAGGACCTGGAGGACCACCTCTCCGCCCGGCTCGGCATGCCCGCGCCGGGCGGACACCGCTTCGGCGACGACCTCGCCGCCCTCCGGGTCCGCCTCGGCACCGGACCACTGCTCGGCTCCACGGACGAGGAGCGGGAGGAAGCGCTCGTCTCCCCCGCACCGCTGGAACTGCCGCATGTGCAGCGCGCGTTGACCATCGTGGGGTCGGCCTTCGGCGATCTCCGCGACGACGCCGAGCGACGGGAGTCTCCTCGATGACGCAGCAGTCCGAGTCGACCACGAGCACGACGGCCCAGGCCACCGGCGATCCCGCGCCCCCGGCCGCCCCGGCGCCCGGACGCCCCGTCGTCCTCCCTCCCGCGCCCCTCGCCGAGCCCCGCCCGCTCGGCGAGCGGCGCCTGTGGCCCCGGTCCTTCGCGAACCGGCTGACCGCCCCGCTGCCCGGCCTGCGGGCCTTCGCGCGGCTCGTCCGTGAGGGCGCGCTCCGGCCGCGTGCCGAAGGGCTCGCCGAGATCCCGCTGCTGCCCTTCGAGCCGGAACCGCTGCCCGCCGTGAACGCCCGGACGGTCGCCGTCTCCTGGGCGGGGCACGCGAGCTGGGTGATCCGGATCGGCGGGCTCACCGTGCTCACCGACCCGGTCTGGTCCCGCCGCATCGTGGGAACCCCGGCCCGGATCACCCCGGTCGGCGTGGCTTGGAGCACACTGCCGCGCGTCGACGCGGTCGTCGTCAGCCACAACCACTACGACCATCTGGACGCACCGACCCTGCGCCGACTCCCGCGCGACACACCGGTGTTCGTACCGGCCGGCCTCGGACGTTGGTTCAGGCGGCGCCGGTTCACCCGGATCACCGAGCTCGACTGGTGGGAAGCGGCCCGACTCGACGGCGTCCGCTTCGATTTCGTCCCCGCCCACCACTGGTCCAAGCGCACCCTCACCGACACCTGCCGTTCCCTGTGGGGCGGCTGGGTGCTCACGGCACCCGAGGGCCGACGCGTCTACTTCGCGGGCGACACCGGATACGGCCACTGGTTCACCCGCATCGGGCAGCGCCACCCGGGGATCGACCTCGCCCTCCTGCCCATCGGCGCGTACGACCCCCGCTGGTGGCTGAGCGACGTGCACTGCGACCCGGAAGAGGCCGTGCAGGCAGCCGTCGACCTGAGCGCGCGGAGGATGGCCCCGATGCACTGGGGCACCTTCGTGCTCTCGGCCGAACCGGTGCTGGAACCGCTGCGGCGGGTACGGGCGGCGTGGGAGCGGGCGGGCCTGGCCCGGGAGAACCTGTGGGATCTGGCGGTGGGAGGTTCCCGGGTGCTGGAGTGACGGTGCTTCGCCGCCCTACGAGGGTTTCGTGCCGCGGAACCTGCGCCACACACCCGGCGTCAGGCTGATCGCCACGGTCAGCGCCACCGCCGCCACCACGCCCTGCCACGGCTCGGGGAAGAGCGAGCCGCCGAGGATGCCGATGATCTGGTAGGTGGCCGCCCAGGCGAGACAGGCAGGGATGTCCCCGCGGGCGAAGACGCGCAGCGGCATCTTCGCGATCAGGCAGGCCAGCATCACCGGAATCCGGCCCGCAGGTACGAGGCGGGACAGGACGAGGACGGCGATGCCGTGGTCGGCGAGCTTCTGCTGCGCCCGGGCGAGCCGGTCCTCGG
Organism: Streptomyces sp. NBC_00659; assembly: GCF_036226925.1. Classification (NCBI taxonomy): domain Bacteria; kingdom Bacillati; phylum Actinomycetota; class Actinomycetes; order Kitasatosporales; family Streptomycetaceae; genus Streptomyces; species Streptomyces sp. NBC_00659. The sequence continues at coordinate 7,622,773 of NZ_CP109031.1, forward strand.
GGGCGCGTTCCCGGATCGCCTCCAGCCAGCGCGATCCGTTCCTCGAACCCATGCCGCGCCGGCCGAGCCAGTAGAGCGACATGTCACCGAGGAACGCGGCGACCGAGGAGACCAGGAACACCATGAGCAGCGCGAAGGGTGACGTCTGGTGGAAGGCCACGACCGCCGCCGAACTCACCAGCGCCCCCGTCGGCACCACCGGCACCAGAGCGCCGATCAGCACCAGCAGGAACAGCGACGGATAGCCGATCGCCTGCTGAGTGGACTCCGGCGGGACGGTAGGAGCCGGGGCGGACAGGAGCATCAGCGGTGCGGTGCCCTTGAGTGACACGAGGGTCGTGCCCTTGAGCGACAGAAGAGCCCCGCTCTTGACCGACTGAAGGGCCGGGGGAGCCATCGCCCCGGCGGACCAGGACATCACCGAGCGGCTTCCGGACGCACGCTCTCGCCCTGCCTCAGCAGATGAACCGCCACCTGGGGCGTGCGCTCGGCGGCCAGGCGCACGAACTCCTCACCCGGCGCGTGGAATTCATGGGGGCGCACGGCATCCATCCCGATGGGCCAGAACGTGCCGTAGTGCACCGGCACAGCGCTGCGCGGACGCAACGCGACGAGCGCCTCGGCGGCACGCCCCGCGTCGAGATGCCCCTCCCCGAGATACGGGCCCCAGCCGCCCACCGGCAGCAGGGCCACGTCGACCGGTCCGACCTCCTCGGCCATCGACGCGAACAGCCCCGTGTCCCCGGCGAAGTACGTCCGCGCCTCGCCCTCGATCACGTACCCCACGGCGGGGGAGCGGTGTGGTCCGATCGGCAGCCGGCGTCCGTCGTGCCGTGCCGGAACCGTACGGACGGCCAGGTCACCGACGCGGGTGCGGTCACCGGGCGCGACCTCCGTGAGCCGCAGATGGTCCAGCTTGCGCAGTCCGGGCACCGAACGCGGCGCACCGCGCGGCACGAGCAGCCGGGTACCCGGGGCCAGTCGCGCCAGCGAGGGAAGATGCAGATGGTCGGCGTGCAGGTGGGAGACCAGCGCGACGTCGGCGACCGCAGCCGGGGGAGGGGGCGGCGCCCCGCGCCTGCGCCGCAGGTGTGCGAGCCGGCGCGCGAAGAGGGGATCGGTGAGCACGCGTGTCCCGGAGTCCTCCAGCGTGCAGGTGGCGTGCCCCCACCAGGTGATCTCCACCGGCACCTCTTTGCCTCCTTCGCACGACTCCCCCCGAGCCTACGGGCAGGAGTAGGGTCTGCGGCGAAACCATGAGGTGAGGGGGACACCATGGGAGACGCACGCGGTGCCTCCGGCACGCACGCCCTCAAACGCTCGCACGAGCGCGGCGGCCCCGTACCGCGCTCCCCGTCGCTTCGCGTCACGGCGATCGCGAGCCTGACACCTCTGGAAGAGCTCGACGAGGACCCCTTTCTCGTCGACTCCCGCAGCCAGCACGCGATGTGCGCCCGCTGGGCCGCCGAGCACGGCTACGTCGTCACCCGGGAACTTCTCGTACGCGGGCTGCGCCCGGACCACCGCAGCCTGTGGGCGGATGTCGAGGCCGGTCTCGTGGACCTGTTCGTCGCGCCCAGCCGCCGGGTGCTGGAGCGCGCGCTCGCCTCGGTGGAGGAGTTCACCGCCGAGTGCGCGCGCCGCGGTGTCCGCGTCGAGACCGTGGGCACCGCCGAACCGTCGTACGACGCCCAGATGAAGGCCAGGGTCCACCGCCGTCTGTCGATGCCGACGGCGGGCTACGACGGCCGTTGATCTCCCACCCGCGGTGAGTCCCGGCAAAGGGGCATCCGGGGAAGCCTCCTGAGGGACTTCGCGCGGCTTGTGGGGACTTCTGGGGATCTCCGGCCGTTGTGACAGGGTGGGAGCGGGCCGCGCGGACCGGGCGGGCCGGGACGTGAGGTGGACTGGGCGTGGACAAAGGACGTTGGCGGCGCCTCGCCAGCGCGGCGGGGCGCAGCATCACGGTGTGGGCCGTGTCCACGCTCACCATGCTCGTCCTCGCCGGTGCGCTGCCCGACTTCCGGCTCCAGTCGGAGAGCGGGGACAGCGCGACACGGATCGCCGTCACCGCGGCGGCCGGCGCGGGCGTCTTCGGTCTTCTGTCGGCGCTGGTGTGGCCCCTGCTCGTGCGCGCCCTGCTGCTCGTCCCCGCCCTGGTGCTGGGCCTGCTCGTCTTCTTCCTGAACGGCTCGCTGCTGCTGATCGCCCTGCGGCTCAACCCCTCCGGGCACGGCGAGGCGGCCCCCGAGACCGCCGTGGTCGTCGCCGCCGTCATGTCGGCCGTCGCCTCGGCCACCGGTGCCGCCCTCGCCGTACGGGACGACGACGCGTACCGGCGCCGCCTCTACCGGCTCGCCGACCGGCGCCGCAGACGCGCCACCGGACGCCCCGGCCCCTCGACTCACGGCGTGGTCTTCCTCCAGCTCGACGGCGTCGGACACGACGTGCTGCGCGAGGCGATCGGCAAGGGTCTGATGCCCACCGCCGCCCGATGGCTCGACGGGAAGCGCCCCACCCACCGGCTCACCCCGTGGAGAACCGACTGGTCCAGCCAGACCGGCGCCAGCCAGCTCGGCATCCTGCACGGCAGCAACCACGACGTCCCCGCCTTCCGCTGGTACGAGAAAGACACCCAGGAGGTCATGGTCTGCAACCGGCCGACCAGCGCCGCCGAGCTCCAGCGGCGGGCCGTCGCGCACACCGGCGACGGCGGCCTGCTCACCGCCGGCGGCGCGAGCCGGGGCAACCTCTTCAGCGGTGGCGCCGACGAGCTGGCCCTCGTGCTGTCCGTCGCCGCGCGCAGGGGACGGGACAACCGCTCGCGGGCCGGCTACTTCGCCTACTTCTCCGACCCGGCCAATGCCGTCCGTACGGCGATGTCGTTCGTGGCCGAGGTCTTCAGGGAGACGGGCCAGTCCACCCGGGCCCGCCTCCAGCGGCGACGCCCCCGCGTCAAACGCGGCGGGCTGTACCCGTTCGTCCGCGCCTTCGCGACCGTCGTCGAGCGGGACGTCGTGGTCGCCGCGGTGATCGGCGACATGCTCGCCGGGCGCAACGCGGTCTACGCGGACCTGGTGGCCTACGACGAGGTGGCGCACCACTCCGGGCCGCGCAGCCGGGACACGGAGAGGATCCTGGAGCGGCTCGACCGGTCGCTCGCGCTCATCGAGAAGGTCGCCGAGCACGCCCCGCGGCCGTACCGGATCGTCGTGCTCTCCGACCACGGCCAGAGCCCCGGCGAGACCTTCCTGACCAGGTACGGCCTCAGCCTCGGCAATCTGGTCCGGGCCGGCTGCGGGCTGCCCGTGCCCCGCAGGGCCCGCGGGACCCACAGCGGTGCCGAGGCCCGCACCGCCGTCCGGGCCGCGCTGCGCAGACCGGTCGAGGAGCGCGAGGAGCGGCGCGGACCGGCGAGGCGCCGCTCCGAGCCGCTGGTCCTGGCCTCGGGCAACCTCGGCCTCGTCTCCTTCCCCGACGTCACGCACCGGATGAGCCGGGAGGAGATCGACCGGCGCCACCCCGCGCTGCTGTCCACGCTCGCCAACCACCCGGGCATCGGCTTCCTCCTGGTGCGCAGCGAGGAGCACGGCGGCCTCGTGCTCGGGGCGCACGGCGCCGAGGTGCCGGTGGGCCGGCTCGACGACGAACACCCGGGCCCACTGGCCGACTTCGGTCCCGGCGCCGCCGACGCGGTGCGGCGCACGCACACGTTCCCGCACACCGCCGACATCATGGTCAACTCCTGGTACGACCCCGTCGAGGGCGAAGTCCTCGCCTTCGAGGAGCAGATCGGCTCGCACGGCGGGCTCGGCGGCGCCCAGGGGCACCCGTTCCTGCTCTCTCCGCTCACCCTGTCCGCACCGGCCAGCGCGGACAGGGACCCCGCCCGCCCGGACACCGGACTCGTCGGCGCGGCCACGGGACCCACCGGCCCGGACACCGGACTCGTCGGCGCGGAGCGGGTGCACGACGTGCTGCGGCGCTGGCTGCGCGAGTGCGACGGCGCCCAAGTACCGCTGCCGTCCCACCCGGACGAGCAGGCCGCCTGAGCGGCGGCTCCGCCGCGGGGCGGAGAACAGCCGGCCCGTTCACCGGCCGACCCGGTCGCCGGCACCGGAAAAAATGGGAGGCGGCGGACATCGTGCGGCGCCCACACTGTGGGCATCGCACGCCGCGCTTTCGCGCGCGTCCCTCACACATCGCTCGTCTCTCACCCCTCTCTCAACACCCTTCAAGGAGCTCGCCTGTGCAGGCAGCCGTCACCGTCACGCCCTCCCGTGTCCCGGAGCTGCTTCTCGGTCTCGCCACCGTGCGGCCGGTCTTCCTCTGGGGTGCCCCCGGCATCGGAAAGTCCTCCCTGGTCAGGGAGTTCGCCGAATCGCTCGGGCTGGAGTGCGTGAGCCTGCTGGGTACGCAGCTCGCGCCCGAGGACCTGATCGGCGTGCCGCAGATCCGTGACGGGCGTTCCGTCTTCTGCCCGCCGCAGGCCATCGCCCGCGACGAGCCGTACTGCCTGTTCCTGGACGAGCTGAACGCGGCGACGCCCGATGTGCAGAAGGCCTTCTACTCGCTGATCCTGGACCGCCGCATCGGTGACTACGAGCTGCCGAAGGGCTCCATCGTGATCGGCGCGGGCAACCGGGCGACGGACAACGCGCTCGCCCGCCCGATCGCCTCGGCGCTGATCAACCGGCTCACCCACGTCCATCTGGAGGCCTCTCCGAAGGACTGGCTCGTCTGGGCCGCCAAGAACGACATCCATCCCTGGGTGCTCGACCACCTCACCGACCGCCCCGACCACCTGTGGTCCAAGCCGCCGAAGACCGAGGAGCCCTTCTCCACCCCGCGCTCCTGGCACATGCTCTCCGACGCGCTGGGCTCCTTCGGCGACGCGCTCGACGAGGAGACCCTGAAGGTGATCGCCCACGGCACGCTGACGCCCGCGCACGCCGTCGCGTTCTGCGGCTACGTCAAGATCGTGCGCAGTCGCTTCGGCATCGAGGCCATCCTCAAGGGTGACGCCCGCTGGCCCTCCCGTACCGAGGACCGCGATCTCCTCTACTACCTCGCGGAGTCCTTCCGCGGCCGCCTCGTCAAGGAACTCCCGGCCGGCCGGGACCACATCTCGGCGAACGCCCGGCAGACCGCGTACCGGGCGAAGTCCCTGCTCATCCAGCTCGCCGAGATATCCGTCGAGGTCGCCCAGAGCGTCATCGCCTCGGACGCCGACGGCAATCCGGTTCTGCCCGCGTGGTTCCTGGTGGAGGCGGCCCGGGACATGCCGCGCCTGGTGGAGGCGCGCCGGTGAGCCGTTCCCGCAAGGCCGGGGCGAAGGCCAAGGCCAAGCCCGATCCCGCCGCCGAGGCGTTCGCCGAGGGGCTGCGGCTGGTCCGGGCCAATCCGGCGCTGGGCGCGGTCGGCTTCCGCGTCTGCCGGGAGGACACGTGCGCCCGGGCTCCCCGGGACGGGCTGGTGGTCGTCGACTCCAACGGGACCGTGCACGTCAACCCGACCCGTCGCGCCGAACCCGTCGCCTGGGCCTGGGCCCTGGCGCACGCCGTCATCCATCTGGGCTTCGGCCATGTCCCGGCCGCGGCCGGGACGCGCGAGCAGCCGGACCGTTTCGACCTCGCCGCCCGCTGCGTGGTGGTGAACCGCTTCCTGCTCGGCTTCTCGGTGGGGCTGACGCCCGAGGACCTTCCGGACTCCTACCCCGAAGGTGACGAGGAACGGCTCGCCGCGATCTGGCGCCGCGACGGCATCCCGCCCCGGTACGAGCACTGCGGCACGGCGGGCGGTGACCCGGACCAGGCCCTCGTGTCCTGGAACGCCTGGCACGGCAGCACTCCGGCCGACTGGCAGGTGTCCTTCGCGCACGCGCTGATCGGCACCATGTCCGCCGCGATGGACGTGGCGGGCGGGAGACGCGCCTCCATGAGCGAAGGACCCACTCCGCTCCGGCCCTGGGAGCGGGCGCTGAGCTGGTTCGTCTCCTCCTACCCGCTGCTCGGCGGCCTCGCGGCGGGCATCACCCTCGTCGCCGACGCCGAACTCGCCCGCGCCCACGACATCTCCGTCGCCGCCGTGGACACCCAGGCGGCCGAGATCTACATCAACCCGCTGTGCGCGTTCAGCGACGAGGAATGGCGGTTCGTCCTCGCCCACGAGATGCTGCACGCCGCCCTGCGCCACGGCGACCGCTGCGGCACCCGGGACCCGTACCTCTTCAACGTGGCCGCCGACTATGTGATCAACGGGTGGCTGTGCGAGATGCAGATCGGCACGATGCCCGAGGGGCTGCTGCACGACCCGGATCTGAAGGACCTGTCGGCCGAGGAGGTGTACGACCGGATCGCCGGCGATCTGCGCCGGATGCGCCGCCTCGCCACGCTGCGCGGCAGGGGAACGGGCGACATCCTGGGCGGACCGCTCGGCTCGGCGCGCGACTACGTCGACCTCGACGAGTTCTACCGCCGCGGCCTGGCCCGGGGCCTCGATCTGCACCAGCAGCAGGAGCGCGGTTTCCTGCCCGGTGGTCTGGTCGAGGAGATCCGCGCGCTCAGCCATCCGCCGCTGCCCTGGGACGCCCGGCTCGCCCGCTGGTTCGACGAGTTCGTGCCCCGGCCCGAGCCGCTGCGGTCGTACGCGCGTCCCTCCCGCCGGCAGGCGGCCACCCCGGACATCCCCCGTGCGGGCCGCTGGTTCCCGCCCGAGGAGATCGCCCGCTGCACCTTCGGCGTCGTGCTCGACACCTCCGCCTCCATGGACCGCACCCTGCTCGGCAAGGCGCTGGGCGCCATCGCCTCGTACGCCGGGTCCCGCGACGTACCGGCCGCCCGCGTCGTGTTCTGCGACGCCGCCCCGCACGACGCGGGCTATCTGCCCGTCACGGAGATCGCCGGACGCGTACGGGTGCACGGGCGCGGCGGCACCGTGCTGCAGCCGGGCGTCGATCTGCTGCACCGCGCCGACGACTTCCCGCCGGGCGCTCCCGTCCTGGTGATCACGGACGGATACTGCGACGTGCTGCGGGTGCGGCGCGAGCACGCCTATCTGGTGCCGCACGCCGCACGGCTCCCCTTCACCGCGCGCGGGCCGGTCTTCCGGGTGACCTGAGCCCCCGCTGCCCCCGTCCGGCGAAATCCCGGACACGCACCGGCAGGTCGCCGCCCGAACCGCGGGGTGCGCCGGGCCCAGGTGTGATCGGATGGGAGACACGGACCCCGGCAACGGGACCACACCCGAAAGGAATCATCGTGGCAACCACGCGCACCGCACACACCGTGTGGGAAGGCAACCTGCTCGAGGGCAACGGCGTCGTCACCTTCGACTCCTCCGGCATCGGCCAGCAGCCGGTGACGTGGGCGTCGCGGGCCCAGGACGCGAACGGCAAGACCAGCCCCGAGGAGCTGATCGCGGCCGCCCACTCCAGCTGCTTCTCCATGGCGCTGTCGCACGCCCTCGCGGGTGCAGGGACGCCGCCCACCAAGCTCCTCACCAACGCCGACGTCACCTTCCAGCCCGGCGAGGGCATCACCGGCATCCACCTCACGGTCGAGGGCACGGTGCCGGGCCTGGACAACGACGGCTTCGTCGCGGCGGCCGAGGACGCCAAGAAGAACTGCCCGGTCAGCCAGGCCCTGACCGGTACGACGATCACGCTGTCGGCGAAGCTCGCCTGACGCTCGTACGCCGATGCCGCGTCCTCCCCGCGAGGGCGCGGCATCGGCGTGTCCGCCCGCGTACGCCGTCCGCGCCATTGACAAGCGAGAACACAGGCTATGCGCTTGGGGGCGGGCAGAGCCGTGGCGGAAGGGGACGGACATGGCACGTGCGGTCGGGATCGATCTGGGGACGACGAACTCGGTGGTGGCCGTCCTGGAGGGCGGTGAGGCGACGGTCGTCGCCAACGCCGAGGGAGCACGCACCACACCCTCGGTGGTGGCCTTCGCCAAGAACGGCGAGGTGCTGGTCGGCGAGGTCGCCAAACGGCAGGCCGTGACGAACGTGGAGCGCACCGCGCGGTCCGTGAAGCGGTACATGGGCGACGTGAACTGGCGGTTTCCCGGGAAGGGCAGCATCGACGGCACCCGCTACCGCGCCCAGGAGCTGTCCGCGCGGGTGCTGCAGAAGCTGAAGCGGGACGCCGAGGCCTATCTGGGCCAGGACGTCACGGACGCCGTCATCACCGTACCCGCCTACTTCGACGACGCGCAGCGCCAGGCCACCAAGGAGGCGGGCGAGATCGCGGGGCTGAAGGTCCTACGGATCATCAACGAGCCGACCGCCGCGGCCCTGGCGTACGGGCTCGACCGCGGGGAGGAGCAGACCGTCCTCGTCTTCGACCTGGGCGGCGGCACCTTCGACGTCTCGCTCCTGGAGATCGGTGACGGGGTCATCGAGGTCAAGGCGACCAACGGTGACACCCGGCTGGGCGGTGACGACTGGGACCAGCGGATCGTCGAGCACCTCGCCCAGCGCTTCAAGGCCGCGCACGGCATCGATCTCGGACACGACAAGATGGCTCTGCAACGGCTGCGCGAGGGCGCGGAGAAGGCCAAGATCGAGCTGTCCTCGTCCACCGAGACCACCGTCAACCTGCCCTACATCACCGCCACCGCCCAAGGCCCCCTGCACCTCGACGAGAAACTGACGCGTGCTCAGTTCCAGGAGCTGACGGCCGACTTGCTCGACCGTTGCAAGACCCCCTTCCACCAGGCCGTCAAGGACGCCGGTGTGAAACTGTCCGCCGTCGACCACGTCATCCTGGTCGGCGGATCCACCCGGATGCCCGCCGTCACCGACCTGGTGAAGGAACTCACCGGCAGGGACCCGCACAAGGGCGTCAACCCGGACGAGGTCGTGGCTCTCGGCGCCGGACTCCAGGCCGGTGTGATCCGCGGAGACGTGAAGGACGTCCTGCTCCTCGACGTCACCCCGCTGTCCCTCGGCATCGAGACCAAGGGCGGCATCATGACCACGCTCATCGAGCGCAACACCACGATTCCCACGCGGCGTTCGGAGATCTTCACGACGGCCGCCGACAACCAGCCCTCGGTCGGCATCCAGGTCTACCAGGGCGAGCGCGAGATCGCCGCCTACAACAAGAAGCTCGGCGTCTTCGACCTCACCGGGCTGCCGCCCGCGCCGCGCGGTGTCCCGCAGATCGAGGTGGCCTTCGACATCGACGCCAACGGGATCACCCACGTCTCCGCGAAGGACCTGGCCACCGGGCGCGAGCAGAAGATGACCGTGACCGGCGGCTCCGCGCTGCCCAAGGACGACATCGACCGCCTGGTGCGCGAGGCCGAGCAGTACGCCGAGGAGGACCGGCGCAACCGGGAGGCGGCCGAGACCCGTAACCACGGCGAGCAACTCGTGTACCAGACCGAGAAGTTCGTCCGCGAGAACGACGAACGCATCCCCGCCGACACCAAGGACGCGGTCGCCTCGTCGGCCGCCGAACTGAAAGAGCTTCTGGAGGACTCCTCCACCGACACCGCCGCTCTGCGCGGCGCCATCGAGAAACTGGCCACCGTCAGCCAGCAGATGGGCCAGGCCATGTACGCCCAGGCCCAGCAGAGGCCGGCCCCGCAGGACCAGCCGCCCACCGAGCAGGTGCCGACCGAGCAGGCGCAGGACGACGAGGACGTGGTGGACGCGGAGATCGTGGACGAGGACCGCGCAAGGGACACAGAGGCCGCAGGGGACGGAGGGGGCGGCCGGGACAGGTCCCCCGGGCCGGGGCCCGCTCAGTAGCGCTCGCGGAACTCCCGGAGGATCTCCTTGGTGCGTTCGGCGGAGGCGGAGTGGGCCGACATGTGGTCCAGCACCTCCAGATGCAGGGCCACCTCCTCGCGCGCGTCGAGATAGAGAGCGCCGGTCACGTACTCGCTGTAGACGATGTCCGGCAGCTCTCGCTCGGCGAAGCGGAACAGCGCGAAGGACGTGTACGTCCCCGGGTGCGGGCCGGCCGCGAACTCCGCGACCTGAAGCGTGACGTGATCGAGCTCGACCCATTCGAGGAGCCGGTCCATCTGGTCGCGCATGACCTCACCCCGGATGCTCACCGGACGCAGCAACGCCGTCTCGTCCATGATCACCCAGAGGTGGGGAGGGTTCTCGCGGGTGAGCAGCGCCTGCCGTTTCATGCGCAGCGCCACATGCCGGTCGATGGCCTCGGTACCCGTCTGCCCGACGGTCCCGGCCTCCAGCACGGCCCGCGCGTACTCCTCGGTCTGCAGCAGCCCTGGCACGAAGTGCGGTTCGTAACTGCGGATCAGCCGGGCCGCGCCCTCCAGGCTGACGTGCATGCTGAACCAGTCAGGCAGCACGTCGTGGTAGCGCTGCCACCAGCCCGGTTCGTTCGCCTCCTCGGCCAGTGCCACGAAGGTGTCCGTCTCGTCCTCGGAGACACCGTACGTCGTCAGCAGAACCTGCACGTAAGGGATCTTGAGGGCGACCTCGGCCATCTCCATCCGCCGCACGGTCGCCGGCGCGACCCTCAGGACACGCGCGGCTTCCTCCCGTTTCAGGCCGGCGGCCTCGCGCAGCTCCTGGAGCCGTCGCCCCAGAACCACCTGCCCCACCGTGGGTGCCGGCCGCCGCTCACTCACGCCACGCCTCCCCACGCGCCGAAGTATGCGTGCAGTGTGCCATGTCCGTGCGGAACCATCATCGATTGGCCTCAACATGCTTACAGCCAGCGCGATCTGACGCACCGTAGGCATCATGCCGCTCATGCCTCACCACCGTCACCGGCGCCCTCTCCGCCGTTGTTGACAGAAGATCACGCGTGCAGCGAGTGAAGGTACTTGCCCGTTGCGGGGTCCGCCGGGAGGAACGTCTCGATGGCCAGCTCGGCGACCGTCACGTCCATCGGGGTGTTGAACGTCGAGATGGACGAGATGAACGACAGCACCCGCCCCTCGTGCTCGATCCGCATCGGGAGCGCGAAGTGGGGCGCGGGACCGAGCGGCTCGTCGTCGTCCACCTCCGCGTCCCGGTCCGGGACCGGATACGCCGCCACCTCCTCGTACAGCGCGCGCAGCGGCTCCGAACGGCGCAACGCGATCTGCCGGTCCATCTGGGCGAGCAGATGATCCCGCCACGTGCGCAGATTGCGGATGCGCGGCGCCAGGCCCTCCGGATGCAGGGTCAGCCGCATCGCGTTCAGTGGCGGCACGAGGAGCCGGTCCGTGACACCGTCCAGCAGCAGGGCGACCCCGCGGTTCGCGGCCAGGACGTCGTACCTCGCGTCGAGCACCAGCGCCGGATACGGCTCGTAGCCCTGGATCAGCCGTTCCATGCCCTCGCGCAGCGCGTCCATCGACGGGTCGTCGATCGGGGTCTCCGCGTAGCGCGGCGCGTAACCCGCCGCGAGCAGCAGCGCGTTGCGCTCGCGGACCGGCACATCGAGGTGCTCGGCGAGCCGCAGCACCATTTCCTCGCTGGGGCGGGAACGGCCCGTCTCGATGAAACTGATGTGCCGGGCCGAGGACTCCGCCCGCAGGGCGAGCTCCAGTTGGCTCACCCGGCGCTGCTCCCGCCAGGCGCGCAGCAGCGGCCCGACACCGCCGTCGGTGGAGATACGCGGGACGGCGGCGGAACCGGACGGGACAGGGCTCATAGGAGGACGGTAGCCGAGGAGCGGCGCGTGAACGTTCGCCCGGGGCGGTGACCGGCGGGCACCCGTCCGGCCGCCGTGGGGAGCCGCCGCGCCCCGGGTGCCCTGCCGAGGGGGGACGGCTGTGGCACGCTGGGCGAAGGGCCCGCTCCGCTGCCTCTCGGGGCCGGTCCGCCCCCTGAGCCACCTCGGACTCACCGCCCCGCACGCCTCACCCGCCGTACGAAGGGATCACGTCCATGGCCGTCGAACCGCTGGAGCCCAAGGAGATCGAGGAGCGGCTGGCGGAGCTGCCCGGCTGGTCGCTGGACGGCGACCGGCTCGCCCGTACCTACCGGCTCGGCACACACTTCGCGGCGACCGCGATGGTCGTGCACATCGCCCAGGTGCAGGAGGAGCTCGACCACCACTCCGACCTCACCCTCGGCTACAACACGATCGCCCTCACCGTGAACACGCACAGCGTCGGCGGCGCCGTCACCGTGCTCGACTTCGATCTCGCCCGCAGGGTGGAGGAACTCGCGCCGGGACACGGGGCGAGCTGACCTCCGTGCTGGACCACGACAAGGAAGCGGACCGCTACGACGCGACGCGCGGCGGCGAACCACGTGCCGCCGCCGCGGCCGCCGTGCTCGCCCTGGTCCCCGACGATGCGCGGGGCCCTTCGCAGGAACTGAACTCGTGCGAACCGAACCGAACCGGACCGGGCCAGGGCCCGGGGTCAGAGGGGCTTCCTCCGGGTGAAGTCCATGGTCCAGTTCGTCAGCCAGGTGTTCTCCCCGTCCACGGAGAAGGCCTGTTCCCAGCGAGCCGTCGTCTCCGAGATCCCCGACCACACGAACCGCACCCGCACGTCCTTCCCGTCATGGGTGTCGTCGCCGTGGAACTCCCCGCGTCCGTCCGGTCCGAACCGCCCGAGCACCGGCGGGAACAGCCGGCCGCTGCGGCTGGACGACCAGTTCAGCGACCACCGCCCGGTCTCCACGTCGAAGAGCCGCAGCGTCAGGCCCGTCCATCCCTGGCTCGGCACGTCGATCTCGTCGATGTTCGCGGCGCCGCGGAACAGGTCCCAGCAGCGGCTGACCGCGGAGAACTCCTCCCAGTCGCTCTCCGGGTCGAGAAAGTCCGTACGACGGCGGTTGACGACGTCCCAGTCGCCGTGGAGGAAGTCGAAGTCGTTCAGGGCCGGCACGTTGTCCCGGACGTCGTTCATGCGCGGTCTCCTGTGGTTCCTTCAGGCAGGGAGTCGGTCAAGTAGGCGGCCAGGTCGGGTACTTCGGAGGCGAGCAGATGCCGTACCCAGGCGTCCCGCTCGTGCAGGACCGGCGGCAGCTCCCAGACGCAGCCGATCCAGGGGAGGTCCGTGATGACGAAGTGCGCCGGGTCGCGGTCGGGGCAGCCCAGCACCTGCTGGCCCGCGGCGGCCCCCCGGAAGTGCAGGACGTTGTCCCACACCCAGCTGTACGCGTTGAGATAGGCGCCGTCGTCTGCGCCCCGGTGCAGGACGACGAACGTGGCCGGCGGGGTGCCGTCCGGCTCGGGAAGCAGCCGCGGCAGGATCGCGTAGGCCGCCCTTTCGACCTCCGGCTCGATACCGGCGGGGTCCGCGGTCACGTGATACCGCTTGATCCGCCGCCCCGCCATCTCGATGGGCGGCGGCACGGTCAGGAACTTCTCCCTGAAGGGCGCACGGGCGGGGGACGCGTCCGAGGCTGTGGAAGCCCCGGAGCCGCCGGAACCGTCGGAAGCCCCGGAAGCCCCGGAAGCCCCGGACGTATCGGATGCCCCGGAGGGCGCTGAGGCCGACACCACCGCCGGAGCGGTGGACGGCGTGGAGGTAGCTGAAGCCATGGCAGGGACGCTAGGCCCGCTTCACTGACACCATGTGTCAGTGAAGTCCAGCCGTCTCATCTCGATCCTGCTGCTGCTCCAGACCCGGGGCAGACTCACCGCCGCCCAGCTCGCCGCGGAACTGGAGGTGTCGGTACGGACGGTGTACCGGGACGTCGAGGCACTGAGCGCGGCGGGCGTCCCGCTCTACGGCGACGCGGGGCACGAAGGCGGCTACCGCCTCCTCGACGGCTACCGCACCCGCCTCACCGGCCTCACCACCGAGGAAGCCGAGGCCCTGTTCCTCGCCGGGATACCCGGGCCCGCCGCCGAACTCGGACTCGGCGCGGTGCTCGCCGCGGCCCAGCTCAAGGTGCGTGCCGCCCTGCCGCACGAACTGCGCGAGCACGCGGACCGGGTGAGCGGCCGCTTCCACCTGGACGCGCCGGGCTGGTACGCGGACGCCGACAAGACCCCGTACCTCACCGCGGTCGCCGACGCCGTCTGGAACGGCCGGGTCCTCGACGTCCGCTACCGCCGCTGGCGCGAACCCACCGACGTGGACCGCCGCCTGGAACCGTACGGTCTCGTCCTGAAGGCGGGGCGCTGGTACGTCGTCGCGGGTCCGGGTCCGCGCACCTACCGGGTGGACCAGATTCTCGAACTGCGCACCTCGGAAGCGGAGTTCACCCGGCCCGAGGGATTCGATCTGGCGGAGTACTGGACCGCCTACCAACGGGACTTCCACGAGCGGCTGCACCGGGCGGAGGCGGTCGTGCGGATCGCGCCCGGAACCGTCCTGAGCGGTCTCGCCGGCCGGGCGGTGGCGGTCGACGGGCGTACGGACAAGCAGGGTTGGACGTGCGCCACCGTCCCCGTCGAGTCCCTGGAGCAGGCCCACGACGACTTCCTGCGGCTCGGCACGGCCGTCGAGGTCCTGGAGCCGCCCGAGCTGCGCGCCCGCATCGCCGAGACGGTCGCCGAGCTGGCCCGCAGATACGCGTAGAGAGCGCTTGCTGCGAGGCGGCAACTCCCCTGCGCGCAGCGGCGACTGGGAAGGCAGAAGCAGTCTGTCCTCCCAGGAGGTATCACCGTGCAGCACCCGCAACGGCAGCACCGCAGACGTGCGATCGGCTCGGCCCTGGCGGCCGCGGCGCTCATCACCGCCGGACTCACCGGTCTCGGCGCCGCTCCGGCCCGGGCGGCCACGGCGCGACAGGTCGAAGCCCTCGACCGAGGCGTCGTCAGCGTCCACACCGACAGCGGCAACCTGGTCACCTGGCGCTGGCTCGGCACCGATCCGAACGACGTGTCGTTCAACGTCTACCGCGCCGGGACCCTGGTCAACTCCACCCCGGTCAGCGGATCCACGAACTACTTCCACTCGGGCGCGCCCGCGCAGGCCGACTACACGGTCCGCGCGATCGTGAACGGCGTGGAGCAGGCGGACTCCGTCCACGCCGTCCAGTTCAGGGCGGGCTACAAGGACGTTCCCATCACCCCGCCCGCGGGCGGCACCGCCCCCGACGGTGTCGCGTACACCTACGAGGCCAACGACGTCTCCGTCGGCGACCTCGACGGCGACGGCGCGCTCGACTTCGTCCTCAAGTGGCAGCCGACCAACGCCAAGGACAACTCCCAGTCCGGTTACACCGGCAACACGATCGTCGACGGCGTCAAGCTTGATGGCACCCGCCTGTGGCGCGTCGACCTCGGCCGGAACATCCGCTCCGGCGCCCACTACACACAGTTCCAGGTGTACGACTACGACGGTGACGGCAAGGCCGAGGTCGCCATGAAGACCGCGGACGGCACGACGGACGGCCGGGGCACGGTGATCGGCAGTTCCTCCGCCGACTACCGCAACTCCAGCGGATACGTCCTCTCCGGGCCCGAGTACCTGACCATGTTCAACGGTCAGACCGGGGCGGCCATGGGCACCGTCGACTATGTCCCGGCGCGCGGCACGGTCTCCTCCTGGGGTGACTCCTACGGCAACCGCGTCGACCGATTCCTGGCGGGTACCGCCTACTTGGACGGTTCCCGGCCCTCCCTGATCATGGCGCGCGGCTACTACACGCGTACGGTCGTCGCGGCCTGGGACTGGCGGGGCGGCGCGTTCACCCGGCGGTGGACCTTCGACACCAACTCCTCGACCAACAGCGGCAAGGGGTACGACGGGCAGGGCAACCACCAGCTGTCCGTGGCCGATGTCGACGGCGACGGCAAGGACGAGATCGTGTACGGCTCGATGGCCGTCGACGACAACGGCGCCGGACTGTGGACCACCGGGAACGGCCACGGCGACGCCCTGCACGTCGGTGATCTCGACCCGTCCCGGGCCGGCCTGGAGGAGTTCAAGGTGGACGAGGACTCCACCAAGCCGTCCTCGTGGATGGCGGACGCCAGGACCGGCGCGATCCTCTGGTCGACGGCCGCCAACGGCGACAACGGCCGGGGTGTGTCCGGGGATGTCTGGGCGGGCAGCGCGGGGGCCGAGTCCTGGTCCTCGCGCGCCGACGGGGTCCGGGGTCCGCAGGGCACGGTGGTGGCCACCCGCAAGCCGGGCAGCATCAACTTCCTGTCCTGGTGGGACGGGGACACCGTCCGCGAACTCCTCGACGACACCCACATCGACAAGTACGGCACATCCGCCGACACCCGCCTGCTGACCGGCTCGGGTGTCCATTCCGACAACGGCACCAAGGCGACTCCGTCCCTGTCCGGCGACATTCTCGGCGACTGGCGCGAGGAAGTCGTCTGGCCCACGACGGACAACACGGCCCTGAGGATCTACTCCACCCCCTACGAGACCACCACGAAGATCACCACCCTGCTCCACGACACCCAGTACCGCACAGCCCTGGCCTGGCAGAACACCGCGTACAACCAGCCCCCGCACCCGAGCTTCTTCCTCGGCAACGGCATGGCGACGGCTCCGCGACCGTCGGTGTACACGCCGTGAGCCGCTGAGTCCCTGTGGCCGAGCACAGGTCGCGGCGGCCCTCCGAACCCGTCGGAGAGCCGCCGCGACCTGTATCTGTCGGGGGGTCCGTGCCTTCCGGGTCCAGGCGGCCGGTGCGGGCCCGTCCTCGGCGGCGGCGCCTTGTAGGCTCGTAGGTGCCGGAGCCCGGCCCGACTGTGACGCGGGCCGGTCTCCGGTATCGCGCCCCGTACCCCCGTACCCCCGTACGCCGGCGCTCGGCCCGGTGTCCGGCTTCGCGACCAGGCTTGGGCCCTGCCTTCGGCCCGCCTTGAGCCGGGCCGCGTGTCCGGTCGCCGTCGATGGCCCTCGTGCTCGCGGCGGGTCGGCAGCAACTTCCGGCCATGGTCTATCCGGGTGGCCGATTGTGGTGCATCGTTGGGCGTGCGGGTTCCACAGCTCCCGGGCGTCGGCCTCCGCACGGGTCCTGCCTGAACCGCGGTTCCGACCGGCCCGCCGCTCCTCCCGGCTCCCCACGGGAGGTTTCGCGGCTGCCCTCGACCAGCCCGGGCCGTCCGTCGCGCCGTCTCGCGCACGACGGGAGCCGGCCTGACGGCCGCCAGGGCGGGCCCTGGTGCCGGGTGTCTATTGATCGGCGAGGCGGTACGTGGCGCTGTCCGGGTCGGTCTTCACGAGGAGGCCGGCCGTAGCGAGGTCGCGGAGTGCCTGCCGGGCCCGCTTCTCCTGCTGGATCCGGTCCCCGTCGCCGACCCCGGCGTCCCGGAGCGCGGTGACCGCCCGCTGGGTGTCCCAGGTGCCCCCGAGTGTGCGAACGGACTGCGCGAGAACCTGCTGATGCGTCATGGGGCTCCATTGCCTCTACTGTTCGGAGGGGTACGTGCGCTGGTGGACGGCGATGCCGGCAGGCGGGCCGGGCTGTTGTCGGTGCCGCCGGTTACGGTAGTCGCACAGGCATCCGTTCCGAGCAAGTCGGGGATGCTGCTGAGGCCCCGCCCGGAGTGATGCCCGGTGCGGGGCCTGCTGCTGTCCCGGGCCGCCGGTGCTTCGCGCGGTCCGGTCGGGCGGCTGTCAGCTATAGGTCCAGCGCCACGCGTTGGAGCGGTACGAGCAGGTGATCCTCGTGCCGCTCGCGGTGGTCGTGCCGGCGCCGTGGTCGCTGTTGCGGCAGTACTGGCCCGCCGAATAGCAGTTGCCGGCGTTCGACTTGATCGAGCAGGTGCTGACGCCGGTTCCGCCGCCGCTGCTTCCGCTGCCGCCGGAGCCGCTGCCCGAGGCGGCGCGCGCGGTGACGGTGACCTTCACCTTGACCGTCTTCGTCTCGGTCACGGTCGGAGCCGGTTCCGGCTCCGCGGTCACCGTCGCCGTGACAGTGACGGTGGGCTGCACCTTGGCGGCCGCGACCTTCGTGGTGCCGCTCTTGTCCTCGCCACTGCCACTGCCGCAGGCGCCGACGCCGAGGAGGAGTGCGACGGCGATCACCGGCAGCAGGTGGCGCTTTCGTGCCCTGCGGGCTCTCGCGGGCTCCGGCGCGGATCCGAGCGCTACGGGCGGCCGCTCGTACTCGTGCGGCGGCTTGCTGTGCGACATGGTCCCCCCAGGGATGGTTCGTGGTGGGGTGACGATATCGGGGGATGTGAAGAACATGTGATGCATACGTGAAGGAGGTGACGTAGTTGTGATCATCGCGGGAGTCCGGGCCGCTCGGGGGCACCTGTCCGACCGGGTGGGTCCGGTGGACAGGTACCCCCGACGGAGGCAGGCCGAGGACTCAACTCACCGCACAGGCCTGATCCCCCAGCTTGAACGCCGCCGGTTTCGTGTTCGCCCCCGTCCAGCTCCCCGTGAAGCCGAAGGCGACGCTCGAACCCGGTGCCACGTTCGCGTTCCAGCCGACGTTCTTCGCCGTCACCGTCACGCCCGACTGGGTGTAGTCGGCGTTCCACAGCTGCGTGATCTTCTGGCCGTCGGAGAAGGACCAGCCCAGGTTCCAGCCGCTCCATGCGGTGGAGCCGGTGTTGGTGAGGGACACGTCGGCCTGGAAGCCGCCCTGCCACTGGTTCGTGATCTTGTACGTCACCGTGCAGGCCCCCGTCGACGGTGGTGTCGGGTCCGTACCGCCGCCCCCGTCACCACCCCCGGCGTCCGAGGTGTCGCCGTAGACGATCCCGCGCCCGTTCGTCGCGACGTACACGCGTCCGTAGACCCGTGGGTCCCCGGTGACGGCCGCGCCGGTCCAACCCCACTGGTGGGCGTCGTCGTTGATGCGCGTCCAGCTCGCGCCCTTGTCCGTGGAGCGGAAGATCCCGCGTACGCCCCCGATCTTCGCGCTGGTGTAGAGCGTCTGGTACGAGGCTCCCGTCGCCGCCTTGCCGAAACCGATCGTGTCGGCCTGCTCGACGCCTGACAGTCTGGTGAAGGCCGCGCCGCCGTCCGTCGAGTGCCACAGCCCGTACGCCCCGTCGCTCGCGCCGCCCGCCAGCCATACATCGCCCTTGGCGCCGGGCAGCGCCTTGAAGCGCACACTGTCACCGCTGGGCAGACTGGCGGCCGAAGACGCCGTGAAGGTCGCGCCGCCGTCCGAACTGACGTAGAACTTGCCGGACTTGAAGCCGTAGAACGTCTTCGGGTCGACCCGGTCCGACTCGACGACCGCGCCCGCGGGGATACCGCTCGACGCGGACCACGACGTACCGAACCCGGTGGTGTACTGCACCCCGGTGCCCGCCGGACTCCACACGAAGCGGCTGCCGTCCGAGGCCGCGGCGACCGTTCCGCCGCCGGTGACGCCCGAAGGGTCGCTGCCCGCGAACCAGTTGGCGCCGTTGTCCGTCGAAAAGCCGATGTGCGGCCCGGAGTCGAGGTTGCCGACGCGCACCACCGTGTTCGGGTTCGTCTCGGCGTAGTCGAGGCTGGTCGTGCTGGTGAGGTTCGGCGAGGTGTACATCATCGAGGGGACCTTGGTGAGATCCGTGTGCCGGAAGCCGCCGATGTCACCGAGCGCGCTGAGCAGCGGAGCGCCCGACGGGGGAGAGGCGAGGTCGTTGACGGCCGTCTCCTCCAGTCCCTGGACCATGGGTTTGACGGTGAACTGGCTTCCGGTGTCCCAGTTGGTGAGGTTCTCGGTGCCGTAGATCGTGGCGCCGGTTCCGTACATCATCCGGGCGGAGTCGAACGGGTCGATCTCCAGCCCCTCGGTCATCCAGCCGAGTTTGGGCGTCTGTTCGGGCGGCGAGGGATTCGCGCCGAAGGTGAGCCAGGGCACGGACGAGACGTCCATCGTGTAGCGGTTGGAGCGGTTCGGGTACGACGTGTAGTCCCACGCCTTGGTCCACGTCCCGCCGCTGTCGGTGGACCGGAAGATCTGGGTGTCCGGCCACCAGGAGCTGTACGCCGTCGCCATCACGGTGCCCGGGTGCTGCCGGTCGACACTCAGCCCGCCGAAGCCGTAGTAGGTGTCGGCCTCCGCCACCGGGCTGATGTTCGTCCACGTTCCGGTCTTGGTCGCGTACCGCCACAACTGGCCCTTGCCGCCGTCGTACGGGCCGCCCTTGTCGCTGTAGGCGAGATAGAGATAGCCGTTCGCCGCGTCGAGGACACCCTTGTGGGCGAGGTAGCCGGTCGGCTGGCCGGCGAGCCTGGACCAGGTCGCACCGCCGTCCGTCGAGCGGTAGACCGCGTTGTCCTTGTCGGCGACCCCCACGTAGATCGTCTGCGTGGCGCTGCCCGCGGTGCCGGTCGACTCGTCGAAGGTGACCCAGACGACGCCCTGGTTGTCGGAGGCGTAGCCGCTGGTGTCCGTCGCGTCCTGGACGTAGTTGCCGGGGTTGGGGAAGCTGGTGACCTGCGACCAGGTCACTCCGGAGTCCGTGGACCGCCACAGCCCCTTGCCGCTGGGCGCGCCGAGATACAGCACGCTGTTCTTGCGGGGGTCGACGGCCAGCCGCTCGCCCATGCCACGTCCGGGCATGTTCCCGCCCAGCTTGAAGGGCAGGTCGGTCTTCTGCCAGCTCGCGCCCCGGTCCGCGGAACGCAGTACGGCCCCGTCGGTCGGGTCCCAGCCGTTGGTGTACGTGCCGACCGCCGCGTACACCTTGTCCGGGGCGACGGAGTCGGAGGCGAGGCTGACGACTCCCGAGTGGCCCCACTCGTTCCAGCCGACCGAGTCGAGCAGCGGCGTCCAGCTCTTCGTCGCCTGCACCCACCGGTAGGCGCCGCCGATGTCCGTACGGGCGTAGGCGAGGTTCTTCTCGGAGCGGTTGAAGACGATGCCGGGCACGAAACCGCCGCCGTCGACACGGGCGTTCTTCCAGGTGTACGTGTCGGCCGCGACCGTCGTCGTGGGGGTGCTCGCGGCCAGTGCGGGCGGGGTGCCGGCCAAGAGCCCGGCGGCGAGGGCGAGTACGGCCGTGAGGATGCGTGTTCTTCGCACGGGGGAGTCCTCTCCGGTGCGCAGGAGGAGTCGGGAAGGGGCAGATGGATGGCCGGGCGGCCCTCAGTGCGGTGAGGGACCGCCCGGCCGGTGGCCCTGCCGTCAGGGACAGGACCGCGTACCCGGAGCCACAGCGGGGACTATTCGAGAAGCTCCGCGTACGAACCCATGGCGAGGGCGATGTCCGCCTGCGCCCAGAACCGGTGGTAGGTGAAGGAGGGCGCGGCGCCGCCCGCCAGATAGCTCTGGATCTTCGACCAGGCCGGGTCGTTCTTGTAGAAGGACCGCAGCGAGGCGAAGGTCGAGGCGGAGTTGACCGCGTCGCCGTTCGGCATCGTGCCGGTGAAGGTGCTCGGCACGTACACGCTGTCGTCGAAGCGGTTGTAGTCGGCGCGGGTCTCCGGGACGGCGATGCCCAGTCCGTCCTGATAGTTGTTCCACATGCCGTCCAGGAGCGCCTTGGCCGTCGTCTTCGCCTGGGTGTTGCCGGACTTGGCGGCGTAGTACGACAGGGTCTTGGCGTACGCGGCGGCCACGCCTACGTCGTTCGTGTAGTCGGCGACGGTGACGTGAAGTCCGCTGTTGGCGCCGGGACTCGACGCGTTCCAGGTGTCCGGTGCGCCGGACCACTGGAGGGTGGAGGGGATCTGGTAGGTGCCGTCCGGGTTGATCGTGGTCTTGGACAGCGCCCAGGTGACCCACTTGTCGAGGACCGCCTTGGCGCTCGCGTTCCCCGTCTGCTGGTAGTACTCGGCGACCCGCTCCATGGACCACGCCTGGAAGCCGAACCACTGGTTGGACGGCGGGTCGTGGTACACCGGCTGCTGGTCGTAGTACATGCCGTAGAAGGTCGGCGTCCCCGTGGGAGGCGTCGCGTAGCGGCCGGCCCAGCTGTTGGTCGCGCCGCCCGCGATGGCGCCCTCGCTCGACTGGAGCCAGCGGTAGAACTCCAGTTGCCGGGTCAGCGAGGTGGCCCAGTCCGAGGCGCCGGTCGCCGACTTGGGCTTCAGGTCGACGTTGCTGCTGAGCGCGTAGGCGGCCAGCGGGTTCTGGTAGCCGCCGTGGGTGTGGCTGGAGCCGATGCGCCAGGCCCAGCCCGCCGAGGTGTCGTTCGCGCCGCCCCAGGCGTAGTACCAGGAGAGCAGGTAGTGCGAGGCGTCCTTGCCGGTACCCGCGGCGCAGGCCGTCGGGCCGACGCAGTTGCCTATTTTCTTGAAGTACTTGTCGTACATGGCGTAGCGCAGATAGTCGCCCATCTTCGCGGCCTTGCCGACGGTCGCCGACACATCGGCGCTCTTGCCCTGGGCCTTGGCCCACACGTCGGCCCAGTACGCGGCCTGCACCGCACGCGCGTCGGCGTCCGGAGCGTCCGTGTACTTCCACTGCTTCGCGTACGAGGAGTCCCCGGTGAAGAGGTCCAAATAGCCGTTCGTTCCGCCGTACTTGAAGGCGTCACAGGTCGGCTGCGGCACCGTCTCCCACACCGACTCCTGCGCGCCGCGCTGGAAGGTGTTGATGTACGACGGACCCGTGGCGGTCGGACCGGCCTCGCACTTGCCGGGCTCGTTGCCGTAGCCGTAGGTGTTGTCCACGTCCTGCAGCCAGTGCATGCCGTACACGTCGTCCGTGCCGTACGCGCTCTTCAGCTCGCCGGCGATCGGGTCGGAGCCGACCGAGACACCGGTGTCGAGCTTGGCCGGGTACTCGTTCGGGGTGTCCAGCTCGGGCGCGTAGGTGGCCGGCTTGGAGGCGTTGTAGAAGGAGTTCGTCGGCTGGTCGGCATGCGTGGGGATCATGTACGTCTCCATGGTCGTCCACGCGGCGTTGAACTTCGACCAGTCGCCGGTGACCTTCCCGTACATCGCCTGGAGCCAGATCAGATAGCTGTACGCCTCCGACGTCGTCTCGTGTCCCTGGTCCGGGGCCTCGACGATCAGCGTCTCCACCGAGTGGTACGGGACGCCCTCGGGGGAGAAGTAGCCGTTCGCCGGGTTGGTGATCTTGCCGTAGAGGTCCAGGAAGCGCGCGTCGTACGCCTTCGACGCGGCCAGTTCCGTCACGGTGACCGTGGCCTTGGCCTGACCGGTCGCCGAGGCCGTGAAGGTCGCGGCTCCGGTGCCCGAGGCGTCGGCGGTGATCGTCACCGTCTGGGCGGTGCTCCAGTTGGACGGGGTGAACGTCAGACTCGAACCGCCGGTGACGGACAGTCCGGTGTTCCCGTCCGTGCGGGCCACCGCCACCGTCACGTTGGCGCTCGGCTGGGTGGAGAGCTTGACCGTGAACGTCCCCGACTTGCCCTGCTGGACGCCGAGTTGGGTCGGTGAGGCGACGATCGCCGGACCCGCGGCGACCGTGATGCCGGCCGGTACGGAATCCGCCGAGGCGCCCAGACTGTCGTACGCCTTCGCGAGGACGGAATGACTTCCCACGGCCAGTCCGGACGCCGACAGCGTGTACGGCGAGCTGGTGTCGGTGCCGAGCAGGGTCGTGTCGTCGTAGAACTCGACCTTGGAGATGGTCGCTCCGTCGGCCGCCGCCGCGGTCGCGGCCATCGGGACGGCGTCGCCCTGGGTGTAGACGGCGCCCGCCGCGGGGCTGGTCAGCACGGTGATCGGCGGTTGGTGCGCGCCGGTGCACGTGGTGCCGTTGACGGCGTAGGACGCGGGGGCGGTGTTGGTGCCGCTGTAGGTGAACTGAGCGCCGGTGGTCACGGCGGTCCCGGCGCCGATCGTCCCGTTCCAGGAGGCGTTCTTCACGGTGACCGTCTTGCCGGACTGGGACCAGGTGCCGTTCCAGCCGTTGGTGAGGGTCTGGTTGCCCGTGTAGGCGTAGGTCAGGGTCCAGCCGTTGATGGCGTCGGTGCCCCGGTTGGTGATCGTCAGATCAGCGGTGAAGCCGGAACCCCAGTCGTTGGTCTTGTAGTCGACACTGCACTGAACCGTGGCCGCGTGTGCGGGAGTCGTACCGGTCGCCAGCGTCGTGAGCGGGAGGGCGAGTGCCGCCACTACGGCGGTCCAAAGCCGTCGTGACCTGCGACGACGTCTCCATCGAGGGCTCGGATCCATGGTGCTGGTTCCTCCTTGCGGCTCGGAGAATGGGGGGAGGAGCAACAAGCCTTGAACCAGTGGGAGCGCTCCCATACTGGAGAGAGCGGTGTGAGGGGTCAAGGTGCTTGAAGAGTCGAAATGATTCGACAGATCAACTGCGCAACCCCTCTGGGCAACGCGGGCACTTGGCGCTAGCTTCATCCGCACCAGTGGGAGCGGTTCCATCAGTCGACGCGTCCGTAACGGCGCGCCAGAGCTGCAAGGAGTCGCTTCATGCGTCACCCCCCGCGTTTGTCTCTCTTAGTGATCGGCGCCGCCGTCGCCCTCGTGGGCACGGCTGTCGCGCCGGTCGTCACGGCCTCGGGAGCAACTCCCGCGTGCACGGTGGAGTACTCGGTCACCGGCCAGTGGGACACCGGCTTCCAGGGCGCCGTGAAAATCACCAACAACATGGCCGCGCTGAGCAGTTGGAGCCTCGGCTTCGACTTCCCCGCCGGTCAGAAGGTCACCCAGGGCTGGAACGCCAAGTGGTCCCAGTCCGCTGCGACGGTGACCGCGTCCAACGAGAGCTGGAACGGCTCGCTGGCCACCGGCGCGAGCGTCAGCGCCGGGTTCCTCGCCTCCTGGTCGGGAAGCAACGCGGTGCCGACGGCCTTCAAGCTCAACGGCACCACCTGCAACGTGGACGCCCAGCCGACGCCCACGCCCACACCGACCCCGACCGACCCGCCGCCGGCCGGCGGTGAGGCACCGAAGCTGCACGTCTCGGGCAACAAACTGGTCGACTCCGCGGGAGCCACCCGCAGGATGCTCGGTGTCAACCGCTCCGGCGGCGAGTTCATGTGCGTGCAGGGCTACGGCTTCTTCGACGGTCCCGTCGACGACGCCGCGGTCAAGGCGATCGCCGACTGGAAGGTCAACACGGTCCGCATCCCCCTCAACGAGGAGTGCTGGCTGGGCCTGTCCAACATCAAACCGGAGTACGCCGGCGCCAACTACATCGCCGCGGTCAAGGACCTGGTGGCCAAGGTCGAGGCGCACGGCATGACCCCGCTCGTCGAACTGCACTGGACGTACGGCCAGTACACCGGTAACTCGGCGGGCTGCTCCGACGTGCACGCCACCTGCCAGAAGCCGATGCCCGACGCGCAGTACACCCCGTCCTTCTGGGCCTCGGTGGCGAACACCTTCAAGGACGACCCGGCCGTCGCGTTCGACCTGTTCAACGAGCCCTACCCGGACCGCGCGACCTCCACGACCACCCAGGCGTGGACCTGCTGGCGCGACGGCGGCACCTGCCCCGGCATCTCCTACGAGGTCGCCGGAATGCAGGACCTGGTCGACGCCGTTCGCGGCACCGGAGCCAAGAACCTGATCCTGGCCGGCGGGCTCGCGTACTCCAACGACCTGAGCCAGTGGCTGACGTACAAGCCCAGCGATCCGACAGACAATCTCGTCGCCGCGTACCACGTCTACAACTTCAACACCTGCGCGAGTGAGACCTGCTGGAACTCGACCCTCGCCCCGGTCGCCGCCCAAGTACCCCTGGTGGCGGGCGAGATCGGGGAGAACACCTGCTCCCACTCCTTCGTCGACACCGTCATGAAGTGGTTCGACGACCGGGGGCTCTCCTACCTCGGCTGGACCTGGAACACCTGGGACTGTTCCTCGGGTCCGTCGCTGATCTCGAACTACGACGGAACTCCGACCTCCTACGGCATCGGGCTGCGCGACCACCTGCGCGCCCTCAACGGATAAGGAACCCGCACATGAGCCGTGCAAGAACAGCCGTTCTCGGGGCACTCGCCCTGATCGCCGCGGGGTCGGGCGGAGCCGCCGCGGCCGTCCCCGCCGACGTCGGCACCAACGCCGTCGCCGCCATCCCCTGCACCGTCGACTACAAGGTGCAGAACCAGTGGGACACCGGCTTCACCGCCGCCGTCACCGTCACCAACAACGGCGCCGCCAAGTCCTCCTGGGCGGTCAAGTGGTCGTACGCCGGGAACCAGAAGGTCACCTCCGGCTGGAACGCGAAGATCACCCAGAGCGGGACGGCCGTCACCGCGGCCAATGAGACGTACAACGGGACACTGGCGACCGGGAGTTCGGTGAGCTTCGGCTTCAACGGCTCCTACAGCGGCACCAACGCCCTGCCCACCGCCTTCACGCTCGACGGCGTCACCTGCAACGTCGATGACGGAGGCGGCGGCGGAGGCGGCGGGGGAGGCGGCGGCACCGGAACCCGCGTCGACAACCCGTACTCCGGCGCCAAGGTGTACGTGAACCCGGAATGGTCGACGAAGGCCGCCGCCGAGACCGGCGGCAGCCGGATCTCCAACCAGCCCACCGGCGTCTGGCTCGACCGCATCGCCGCGA
Organism: Streptomyces sp. NBC_00659; assembly: GCF_036226925.1. Lineage (NCBI taxonomy): Bacteria > Bacillati > Actinomycetota > Actinomycetes > Kitasatosporales > Streptomycetaceae > Streptomyces > Streptomyces sp. NBC_00659. Next base: position 7,649,028 of record NZ_CP109031.1, read on the forward strand.
TCAACGGCTCGTCCACCAGCATGGGCCTGCGCGCCCACCTCGACGCGGCACTCGCCCAGAAGGGCACCGGCGAAGAGGTCGTCCAGCTCGTCGTCTACGACCTGCCCGGACGTGACTGCGCCGCCCTCGCCTCCAACGGCGAAATCGGCGCCACGGAGATCGACAAGTACAAGACACAGTTCATCGACCCGATCGCGGCGATCCTCGCCGACAGCAAGTACGCCTCGCTGCGCATCGTCACGACCATCGAGATCGACTCGCTGCCGAACCTCGTCACCAACACCGGCAGCCGCGCCACCGCCACGCCCGCGTGCGACACGATGCTCGCCAACGGCAACTACGTGAAGGGCGTCGGCTACGCGCTCGCCAAGCTCGGCGCGATCCCGAACGTCTACAACTACCTCGACGCCGGCCACCACGGATGGCTCGGCTGGGACGACAACTTCGCCCCCGCCGCCACCATCTTCAAGCAGGCGGCGACGGCCGAGGGCGCGACGGTCGACGACGTGGCGGGCTTCATCACCAACACGGCGAACTACAGCGCCCTCAAGGAGAACAACTTCACCATCAACGACACGGTGAACGGCACCTCGGTGCGCCAGTCCAAGTGGGTGGACTGGAACCGCTATGTCGACGAGCTGTCCTTCGCGCAGGCCTTCCGCACCCAGCTCGTCTCGGTCGGCTTCAACTCCGGCATCGGCATGCTGATCGACACCTCCAGGAACGGCTGGGGCGGAACCGGGCGCCCCAGCGGCCCCGGCGCGACGACCAGCGTCGACACGTACGTCGACGGAGGGCGCTACGACCGCCGTATCCACATCGGCAACTGGTGCAACCAGTCGGGCGCGGGCCTCGGCGAGCGGCCGCAGGCGGCACCGGCGACCGGCATCGACGCCTACGTGTGGATGAAGCCTCCGGGCGAGTCCGACGGCTCCAGCTCGGCGATCGCGAACGACGAGGGCAAGGGCTTCGACCGGATGTGCGACCCGACGTACACGGGCAACGCCCGCAACGGGAACAGCCTCTCCGGCGCGCTGCCGAACGCCCCGCTCTCCGGGCACTGGTTCTCCGCGCAGTTCCAGGAGCTCATGAAGAACGCGTACCCGGCACTGTGACCGGCTGACCGCGTGCGGTCCGCCAGGGGCAGTTCCCCTTCCCCGGCCCCTGGCGGACCGCGAACCCCGCGCTCGCCCCCTCTCTTTTGCTGTTAGAGCAACACGACTGGCCGTTTCCGGGAGTGGCGGAGCAGGCTGTCCCCATCCCGAGAGAGAGGCTTGTCCCATGGCGCAGGACCACGACCACGACCACGGCAGCGGGCACGGCCCCGCGCACCACCAGGGCGGGGCGCACGATCACGGCCCGCACCACGGCTCCGCGCAGAGCCACGGGCACGGCGGCTCCCACGACCACACCCACATGGACTTCGGCCAGATGCTGCCCATGCTGGTGCAGGAGGCGGAGCTGTTCACCCCGGCCTACCTCCAGGCGGCCGAGTGGCTGCGGGAGCAGCGGCCCGATCCCGGGCTGATCGTGGACGCGGGCAGCGGCCCCGGGGTCATCTCCGGCCTGCTCGCCGAGAAGTTCCCCGGTGCGCGGGTCGTCGCCGTGGACGGTGCCGAGCCCCTGCTGGCGGAGGCCCGCGCCCGCGCGGAGCGGCTGGGCTTCGCCGACCGGTTCAGCACGATCGAGGCCGAACTCTCCGAGGGCGTCGGTGACCTGGAGTACCCCGCGGACCTGTTGTGGGCCAGCAGGTCGCTGCACCATGTCGGCGACCAGCGGGCCGCCCTCACCGGCTTCGTCCGGAGCCTGGCCCCCGGCGGCACCCTCGCCCTGCTGGAGGGCGGTCTGCCGACGCGTTTCCTCCCGCGCGACACCGGCATCGGCCGACCCGGCCTGGAGGCCCGCATCGACGCGGTGCACGACGAGTGGTTCACCCGCATGCGGGCCGAGCTGCCCGGATCGGTGGCGGAGACGGAGGACTGGCCCGCCCTGCTCAACGCCGTCGGGCTGCGCCACACGGCGACCCGCACCTTCCTGCTCGATCTTCCCGCCCCGGTCTCGGACGAGGCCCGCGCCTTCGTCGTCACCGCTCTCACCCGCAGGCGGGAGGGTCTCGCCGAGGCGCTCGGCGCCGAGGACCTCGCGGCGCTCGACCGGCTCCTCGACCCGGACGACAAGGCGAGCGTGCACCACCGCTCGGACGTGTTCATCCTGACGGCGATGACGGTGTACGTGGGGGTCAAGCCGGAGTAGTCCTCGGCGGTGTCCGTCGGGGCGGGCCGACGCGGTCCCGGCGACCGTCGGCCGCCGTGAGGGCGGTCGGCGGACCTTGACATCGAGCGCGCTCCAAGTGATGAACTCCCGGAGTCCGACGCACAGTCGGCCCGCGCAGGGCCGGACACTCCTGGGGGTACACCATGACCGATTCGCCTGTCGCGCTCATCACCGGAGGCGGAAGCGGCATCGGAGCCGCGGTCGCCCGCCGGCTGCTCGACGCCGGGCACCGGGTGGCCGTCACCGGTCGCGGAGAGGAGCGGCTGAACGCCTTCGCCGAGGAACTCGACCGCCCCGAAGGGCTGTTGACGCTCGTCGGGCACGCGGCGGAGTACGACCAGGTGAGGGCCGCGGTCGAGGCGACGCTCAAGGAGTTCGGGCGGATCGACACCGTCGTCGCCAACGCCGGTTTCGCCACCCACGACACGGTCGCGGACGGCGACCCCGCCGGCTGGTCCGAGATGGTGCTGACCAATGTGCTGGGGCCCGCGCTGCTCATCAGGGCGTCCATCGACGCGCTGAAGGAGTCCCGTGGTCGCATCGTCCTGATCGGCAGTGTCGCCGGGCACGTGAACACGCCCGGCAACATCTACGGCGCGACCAAGTGGGCGGTGACCGGGCTCGCCGAGAACACCAGGCGCCAGGTCACCGAGTACGGCGTGGGCGTGACCCTGGTCTCGCCCGGCCGCGTGGAGACCCCGTTCTGGGACAGCTACGGCAGCCTCCCGCCGGGGCAGCTCCTGACGGCGGACCAGCTCGCCGAGTCGATCGTCTGGGCGGTCGGGCAGCCGGCGGGCGTCGACGTGAACACGGTCGTCGTCCGCCCGATCGGCCAGCCCGTCTGAGCCGTGCCCGGCGGGGGGCGCCGCGCTCCCCCCCGCCGGGCAGGTCCTCAGTTGTTCTGCAGGAACTGCCTGGCCAGCGAGTCCCCGAGCGACACGGCCGCGCTGTGGCTCTCGATGGGGGACACCTGCGAGTTCTTGAACAGGATGTACGTCACGCCCGAGTCGGTCCCGCCCGTCTCCGGGTCGGGGTCGATACCGAGCGCGCTCGCGGTGGCGTACGACGCCTCACCGATGATCTGCGTCGGACCGGTGTCGCCGACCACCGCGTACTCGACCTTGCCGTTGTAGATCACGGCGACCACGCCGCCACCCTTGATGCCCGAACTCGTGTACTTCCAGATGCTGCTGGTGCTCGGCACGACGACGTAGGGCAGCGAGTCGGCGCGCAGAGCCTGGCCGTTGGACTGGTGGAACGCGGTGTCGTCCTGGAACCAGGGGTCGGTGGAGCCGTTGCACTTGGCGGTGACCTGGCCGTCGCAGTCGATGTCCATGTCGGCCTTCCAGAACACGGCGCCGTTCTTGCCGCAGACGGGGACGGTGGCCGAAGTCTCCTCGTCGGTCCTGTACTTGCCGCTCGATATCTGCGAGCAGGACGTCACCTTGGCGAGGAGAGCGGCCGCGCTGACCGAACCCTCCTGCGCCGAGCGAGGGTTGGTGGTACCGGACGCGCCGGCTGCCGGGAGCGCGGCGGTGGCGAGCAGCGCCGCGCAGGCGGCCGCGGACAGGGTCAGTGTTCGAGTGCGCACTGTGGGGGACCCTTCTGTTAGGAAACTTTCCTTACCGGGTTGCCGTACAAAGTGGCCCCGCTTGCATGACCGCGTCAAGACCTGTTCCCGGATTGGTCCGGTCCAAGGGCACGAAAAAGCCGCCGGCCCGGATGCGGTGAGCATCCGGGCCGACGGCGTGCTGCGGGTCGGACCGGTCGGTCGGGCCGGTCGGCCGGCTCCGAAGCGGGCGGGCCGGTCAGCCGATGTCGAACGTGGCCGGGTCGGGACCCAGCCGGCGGTCCTCGTTCAGTGCCGAGATCGCCGCGATGTCCTCGGTGTCCAGGGAGAAGTCGAAGACGGCGATGTTCTCCTTGATCCGGGTCGGTGTCACGGACTTCGGAATCACGACGTTGCCGAGCTGGAGGTGCCAGCGCAGGACGATCTGGGCCGGGGTGCGGCCGTGCTTCTGGGCGATGGCGACGATCGCCGGGACCTCCAGGAGGCCCTTGCCCTGGCCGAGCGGCGACCAGGCCTCGGTCGCGATGCCCTGCTCGGCGTGGAACTCGCGGGCCGCGCGCTGCTGGAGGTGCGGGTGCAGCTCGATCTGGTTGACGGCCGGGATGACGGACGTCTCCTCGATCAGCTTCGCCAGGTGCTCCGGCAGGAAGTTCGAGGTGCCGATGGCCTTGGCGCGACCGTCGGCGTAGATCTTCTCGAAGGCCTTGAACGTGTCGACGTACGTGCCCTTGGACGGCGTCGGCCAGTGGATCAGATACAGGTCGACGTAGTCCAGGCCGAGCTTGTCCAGCGAGGTGTCGAAGGCGCGCAGGGTGGAGTCGTAACCCTGGTCGCTGTTCCAGAGCTTGGTGGTGACGAAGAGCTCCTCGCGGGCGATGCCGGAGGTGTTGACGGCCTTGCCGGTGCCCTCTTCGTTGCCGTAGATCGCCGCAGTGTCGATGCTGCGGTACCCGGACTCCAGTGCGGTGGCGACCGCCCGCTCCGCCTCGTCGTCCGGCACCTGCCAGACGCCGAAGCCCAGCTGCGGCATCTCGACGCCGTTGTTCAGGATGATCGGGGGGACCTTGCTCACGAGCTCTCGATCCTTCAGTCGTCGGGTGGTGTTCGTATGGTCAACGATCACGGGCCGTGATGCATTCCTGACCGGGCTCCGGGCACGGAGAATCGAAGATTGGCTGAAATAGTCCGATCAATCATGCCGACGCTTGCGCCGGAGACCGATGCGGGTCTCCGCGCGCCCGCCCCGCGGTCCACCCGGGGTCACGTCCGGTAGAGCGCCTCGACCTCGGCCGAGTACGCCTTCTCGATCGCCTTGCGCTTCAGCTTCAGGGACGGCGTCAGCAGGCCGTGTTCCTCGGTGAACTGGTTGGCCAGTATCCGGAACGTGCGGATCGACTCGGCCTGTGAGACCAGCGTGTTCGCGGCGACCACGGCGCGCCGCACCTCGGTCTCCAGATCCGGGTCGCGCACCAGATCGCCGGCGGACAGCGGAGGCTTGCCGCGCATGTGGAGCCAGTGCTCGACGGCCTCGGAGTCGAGGGTGACGAGCGCGGCGATGTAGGGCCGGTCGTTGCCGACCACTATGCATTGCGCGACCAGCGGATGGTCCCGCACCCGCTCCTCCAGCACGCCCGGCGAGACGCTCTTGCCGCCGGAGGTCACCAGGATCTCCTTCTTGCGACCGGTGATCGTGAGGTAGCCGTCCTCGTCCAGGGACCCGAGATCCCCGGTGGCCAGCCAGCCGTCGTGCAGGGTGGCGTCGGTGGCCTTGTCGTTGTTCAGGTAGCCCTGGAACACGTTGCCGCCGCTCAGCCAGATCTCGCCGTCGTCCGCGATGTGCACGGTGGTGCCGGGGATCGCCTGCCCGACGGTGCCGAACCGGGTGAGCTCGGGCGGGTTGGCGGTGGCGGCGGCCGTGGACTCGGTGAGCCCGTACCCCTCGTAGATGGTGACACCGGCGCCCGCGAAGAACAGCCCGAGCCGCCGGTCCATCGCCGAACCGCCCGACATCGCGTGCCTGACCCGGCCGCCCATCGCGGCCCGCACCTTGGCGTAGACGAGCTTGTCGAAGACCTGGTGCTGCATGCGCAGGCCCGCCGAGGGGCCCGGACCGGTGCCCCACGCCTTGGACTCGACGGCGTCCGCGTAGCGCACGGCAATGTCCACGGCCTTCTCGAAGGGGGCGGACCTGCCCTCCTTCTCGGCCTTGCGGCGCGCGGCGTTGAAGACCTTCTCGAAGATGTACGGCACGGCCAGGAAGAAGGTGGGCCGGAAGGCGGCGAGGTCCGGCAGCAGCGCGGACGCGTTGAGCTGGGGCTGGTGCCCGAACTTGACCCGCCCGCGGAACGCGGCGATCTGCACCATCCGTCCGAAGACGTGCGCGAGCGGCAGGAACAGCAGGGTGGTCGCCTCGTCGCCGCGCTTGGAGTGGAACACGGGTTCCCAGCGCTCGATGACGGTGTCCGCCTCGAACATGAAGTTCGCGTGCGAGATGACGCAGCCCTTGGGGCGTCCTGTCGTGCCGGAGGTGTAGATGATCGTCGCGATGGATTCGGGGGTGACCGCGCGGCGGTGCCGGTGGACGACCTCGTCGTCTATGTGCGCACCCGCCTCGTACAGCTCGTGCACCGCGCCCACGTCGAGCTGCCACAGCTTGTGCAGCTGGGGCAGCCGGTCGACGACCGTGGCGACGGTCATCGCGTGGTCCTCGTGCTCCACCATGACCGCCGACACCTGCGCGTCGTGCAGCATCCAGAAGACCTGCTCGGCCGAGGAGGTGGGGTAGATGGGCACGACCTGGGCGCCGATCGTCCACAGGGCGAAGTCGAAGAGGGTCCACTCGTAGCGGGTGGGGCACATGATGGCGACCCGGTCGCCGAAGCGGATGCCCTGGGACAGCATGCCCTTGGCCAGCGCCAGGACCTCGTCCCGGAACTCGGCCGAGGTGACGTCGCGCCACTGTCCCTGCTCGTCCTTGCGGCCGAGGGCGACGTGGAGCGGGTCCACCTGGGCATACTCGAACACGACGTCGGCCAGGCCGCCCACCGGCGGCGCCGACGCCAACGGGGGGTTGGTGAACTCGCGCAATACCGCTCCTCGTGGCCTCCGCACAGCGCCGTGAAAGCTACCCCACCACGCGAGCGGACGGGAGGGGCCTCGAACCGCCGACGGGTGCGGCGTCCGCACAGGTCAGCCACGGAAATGCCGCACAAGGGGAAGGGTCGGACAGAATCCCTTACGGTTCCGTAGGTTTCGAGTCCGTAATCTCCACGGAATCGCTACGTCCGGGAACAGGGATCCGGCGTCACGGAGCATCGATTCGGAATGTCTGATTCCGGGCTGTCGGGCCGCCTGGATCGGGTGATCGGGGCTGCCCGGACCGGGCGATCCGGGCCGTCGGAACGGGGTGATCCGACCTCCGGGACCGGGCGATCCGCCCGGCTACGCGGGACCGGGCGACCGGTGCTCCTGGGGCCTGTGTCGAATGTGCTGGTCACGGCCACTCGTCGATGGCCCTGAAGAGGACGTTGCCTCGTAGCGGGATCGCAAGCCTGTGCAGATGGCCGGTTCCCGAGGGCACGGTCAGGACTGGTCCGCCACGGCGGCGGTGAAACGCGCCACGACCGCCGCGACCGCGGCACGCAGTTCCTCCCCGCCTTCGACGCGGAAGGCGAACGGCACCCTCGCCAGCCATTCCTGCGCGTACATGTCCGGGTTGCGGGTGCTGCCAACCAGCACGCATCCGTCCCCCAAGGGCTCGAGCCGCCCCATGGGCGGCAGGATCCACGGGGCCACCTCGGTCAGGGGAGCGTCGAACACCACGCGGGTGGCGAACTCCCATCCGATGCCCAGGTTCTCCTCGAGCACCGCGACCGGGTCGAGGCCCTTGGGCGGCTCGAAACCGTGCTCGGTCGGCCGGACCGCGTGGACCCGGTCGACCCGGTAGGTGCGGATCGCGTCCACACGATGGGAATGGCACAGCAAGTACCAGCGCCCGTAGCGGACGACGATGGACCAGGGATCCACCTCCGCCTCCCACTCGTTGCCGGCCTCGCTGCGGTACGTGACCGACACGCGGCGCCGAGTCGCGACGGCGTCGACGAGTTCGCTGGTGATGGCCGGATCGGGGCGGGCCGAGTACGGGTCCGCTGCGGCCGACGCGTACTCCCGCAGCATTGCCGCCTGTTGGCCGACATTCTCCGGAAGCGCCTTGACGACCTTGCCCAGGGCGGTGCCGACCAGGTCGTCGGTGTCGGCCGCGGTCGGCTGGCCGCTGAGTACCGCCATCACCAGGCCGAGGGCCTCGGACTGCGTGAAGTGCACAGGGGGCAGCCTCGTCCCGCGCCCCAGCCGGTACCCGCCATGCGGCCCCCGGGCCGACTCCACGGGGATGCCGGCCTCTCGGAGGATCCCGATGTACCGGCGCGCGGCTCGCTCCGTGACACCCAGCCGCACGGCGAGTTCGCCGGCTGTCGTACCGGGGCGGGTCTGGAGGATCTCCAGGGCGCGCAGCGCACGCGCGGTGGGGCTGAGATCGTTCGACACGGGAGCAGGCTAATCCGCTCCGCCGAGCTCCACGGCCAAAAGGAGTCCGAGGCTTCGCCCGTGACCCGTGGGGCGAGGGCGACCGGGTCTGGTTTCCCTACGTGGACCGCCACCGGACTTCGCCCAGGACGCTCGGGTGATCGCCGGATAAACCGGCAGCAGATTGTCCGGATCTCCTCCTACGGTGACATCCATGAAGCTGGAGAAGGGGAACTGACCATGGACATCCTGCTCATCGGCGGCCTGTGGCTGAACGGATCCGTGTGGGACCGCGTCGCGTCCGCGCTGGAGCCGCTCGGCCATCGCCCCGTGCCGCTCACCCTCCCGGGCCAGGGGGACGGCTCCGTATCCGCCACGCTCGACGACCAGGTGGAGGCGGTGCTCGCCGCTGTGGACGCGGCGTCCGGCAAGCCCATGGTGGTGGGGCATTCCGCCGCCTGCACGCTGGCCTGGCTGGCCGCCGATCTGCGGCCGGAGCGGCTGGCCAAGGTCGCCCTCATCGGCGGTTTCCCGACCGCCGACGGCCAGCCGTACGCCGACTTTTTCGAGGTGCGAGACGACGTCATGCCCTTCCCTGGCTGGGGCCCGTTCGAGGGGCCCGACGCCGCCGACCTCGACGAGGGGGCCAGGCGAGAGTTGGCGGCTGCCGCGATCCCCGTGCCCGCAGGCGTGGCCAAAGGAGTGGTACGGCTGACAGACGAACGGAGGTTCGACATCCCGGTCGTGGTCGTATGTCCGGAGTTCACGCCCGCGCAAGCGCAGGAGTCGATCAATGCCGGCGACGTCCCGGAGCTCGCCCGGGCCAAGCACGTCGACTTCGCCGACATCGACTCCGGCCACTGGCCCATGATCACCCAGCCTGCCGAGCTGGCCCGGATTCTGGCTGCGGCAGCCAACGCGGCCTGACGGGGGAATTACCGGGCACGAGCAAGACCCTGGGTGTGCTGGTCACAGCCACTCGTTGACGGCCGCCACCGGAACCGTCGCCTCGTAGCGCACCGCGAGCTTGCCGCATCTGGTGGCCACGGCGCGGTGACGCTTGAGGCGATTGATACCGCATTCGACGGCGTGGCGCTCGCGGCAGTCGGCCTTGTCGAACGTCGGTGGCCGACCGCCGCGGGAGCCGAGCCTGCGGCGGTCGGCCAGTTGGTCGACCTTGTTCGCAATGGTGCAGCGGATCCCGCGTCTGTGCAGGTAGGCGCGGTTCTTCCGGGACGAGTACGCCCTGTCGGCGCGGACGCGGCAAAGCCCTAGGGCTGCTGTCCCCGATGCAGCCGGTCCCCGCCCGCGAGGATCGCCGTGGCGAGCGCGTCCGCGGCGTCCTGCGCGGACGGCCGCCGTCGGCCGTGCACCAGTACGAAGTCGACCTCGCCGAGCTCCGGGAGTCCCGCCCGCTCCGGCACCCGGACCAGGCCGGGCGGCACCAGCCCCCGCGAGTGGGCCATCACGCCGAGGCCCGCGCGGGCCGCCGCGATCAGGCCGTTCAGGCTGCCGCTGGTGCAGGCGACGCGCCACGGCCGGCCCTGGCGCTCCAGCGCCTCGAGGGCGAGCGCCCGGGTGATGCCCGGGGGCGGGTAGACGATCAGCGGGACCGGGCGGTCCGGGTCGAGCCGGAGCCGCTGGGCGCCGATCCACACGAGACGGTCGTGCCAGACGAGCTCGCCGCGCGGGTCCTCGGGCCGCCGCTTCGCCAGCACCAGATCGAGATGCCCGGCGGCGAGCTGTTCGTGGAGGGTGCCGGACAGCTCGACCGTCAGCTCCAGGTCCACCTCGGGGTGGTCGGTCCTGAACCCCTCCAGAATCTCCGGCAGCCGGGTCAGCACGAAGTCCTCGGACGCGCCGAAGCGCAGCCGGCCCCGCAGCCGGGTCCCGGCGAAGAACGCCGTCGCCTGTTCCTGCACCTCCAGGATCCGCCGCGCGAACCCGAGCATCGCCTCACCGTCCTCCGTGAGCTCGACGGAGTGGGTGTCGCGGGAGAAGAACTGCCGTCCGGCGGCGTCCTCCAGCCGGCGCACGTGCTGGCTGACCGTGGACTGGCGCACCCCCAGCCGCCTGGCGGCCTGGGTGAAGCTCAGCGTCTGGGCCACCGCCAGGAACGTACGCAGCTGGGAAGGGTCGTACACGCCCCCACGTTATCGCGATACGTGATGACAGTCAGAGCGGTATGACGGATTCCCGATCACGCCCCGGAAGGGGACGATGGAGAGGGCACGATCCGCCGATGACGATCACCCGCACCGAACCGAGCAACCGAGCAGTGGAGCACCGTGAAACGCCTGAAGTGGCCGAGCTGGATACCGGTCGACCCCTACATCCTGCTGCTGCTCGGGACCGTCGGTCTCGCCGCCCTGTTCCCGGCGAGCGGCGGGGCGGCGGATGTCGCCTCGGGCGCGTCCACGGCGGCCATCGCCTTCCTCTTCTTCCTGTACGGCGCACGCCTGTCCACCCGTGAGGCGATGGACGGCCTCAAACACTGGCGGCTGCACGGTACGGTCCTGATCTGCACCTTCGTGGTGTTCCCACTGCTCGGGCTCGCCGCCCGCGGCCTGGAGCCGGTGTTCCTGACCCACGACCTCTACACCGGCCTCCTCTTCCTCACGCTCGTCCCCTCGACCATCCAGTCCTCCATCGCCTTCACCTCGATCGCCCGTGGCAACGTGCCCGCCGCCATCTGCGCGGGGTCCTTCTCGTCGCTCGCGGGCATCGTCATCACCCCGCTGCTCGCCGCCCTCCTCCTCGGCAACAGCGGCGGCGGCTTCTCCACGGACTCGGTCGTCAGGATCGTGCTGCAACTGCTGGTGCCGTTCCTGGCCGGACAACTGCTGCGCCCCTGGGTCGGCCCCTTCATCACCCGCCACAAGAAGGTCCTCGGCTATGTCGACCGCGGTTCGATCCTGCTCGTCGTCTACACCGCGTTCAGCGAGGGCATGGTGCAGGGCATCTGGAGCCAGGTCAGCGTCGCCCGGCTGGCGGGGCTCCTCGTCGTGGAGGCGCTGCTGCTCGGCGTGATGCTCCTGCTGACCTGGTACGGCGCGAAGGCCCTGCGCTTCAACCGGGAGGACCGGATCGCCATCCAGTTCGCCGGGTCCAAGAAGTCGCTGGCCTCGGGGCTGCCCATGGCCGGGGTCCTGTTCGGCGCCCACGCCTCCCTCGCCGTGCTCCCGTTGATGCTCTTCCACCAGATGCAGCTCATGGTGTGCGCGGTGATCGCCAAACGCCGGGCCCGTGATCCCGAGGTGAGCGGCCGGCCCGGCCCGGACGAGCCGTCCGGTACCGGGGGCGCGACGGGTACCGGAGGCACGGCCGGAGGAGCGGGCCGAGCCCCCGGCCCGGCCCGCTCCTCCGGGTCCCTGCTCTCCCCGGTCGCGACGACGGGACGTTAGTGCCCCGGCAGCGGGTGGGCGGGGGCCGGGTGGGCAGAGGGCCTAGTGGTCCCCGCTCACCCGGTCCAGGGGGAGCCACAGGACGGTGTCCCGGGTCACCTTCCGCGAGGGCGGCGCCGACAGTTCCTCATCGCTCAACGCGCGGTCGTAGACCCGCACCTCGTCGATCGCCCCGGTGAAGTAGGCCCGGCTGTCCATCCGTTGGCCGATGTGCACGCCGAACGGCGAGTTCCGGCTCACCGATCCGGGCACGTCCGCCGTACCGACGGTCGTCCCGTCGATGAACAGGCTGAGCTGTCCCCCGCCGCGGCGCAGCGCCAGATGGTGCCACCCGCCGTCGTTGAAGGCGCCCGCGGTGCGGACGAACGCCGTGGCCGGGGGCGACGCGCCGTTCCTGGTCGTGATGAGTCCGGTGATCCGGCCGGACGCGGGCTCCCCGCGCAGCCAGACCTGGGGCTGGCTCGTACCGATCCCGCCCATCCACAGCAGGGGCTGTTCACCGCTGGTGGCCGTGTACCGGAACCACAGGGACGCGGTGAAGTCCTTCGTCCCCAGCGGCAGCCGGTCCTGATACGGCAGTCGTACGGCGTCGTCGGTGCCGTCGAACTCCAGCCCGCCCCCGAGCACGCCCGCGGTCTCGCTCGCGCCGCCGAGGACCGCCGCCCGCCGGGTGAGCGGAGCGAGGTCGGCCGTCGTCGGGTCGGGGCCCCGGCGCGGCCGGAGCCAGTCCTCGGTGAAGCGGGCGAAGCGGATCTCGTCGCGCGCGTCGACCGCGCCGCCCTCGTACATCAGGCCCACGGTGTCGCCGTCGATACCCACCAGGTCGGAGTAGCCGGACCAGTCGGTGGTGACGACCGTTCCGCGGTCCACGCTGTCCCAGGTCCGTCCGCCGTCGTAGGAGGAGCGGATCGCCATGGTGCGGCGGCGGTCCGGGTCGGCGGGGCAGGAGAGCAGGATCCGGTCACCGAAGCGCAGTGTCGAGCCCTGCACCTGGGGCGCGTAGAGGTCCGGGACGTCACGGAAGGGGGACACGAAGCTGTCGCCGCCGTCCCGGCTGACCGCCTGGGTACGGTGGCCGAGGTCGGTCCCGTCCTGCTCGCGGCCGCTGATCAGGAGCGATCCGTCGGTGCGCTCGGTGAGGGTCATCTCGGACGGCTTCTGCCGGAAGGTGCCGTCGGCCGCGATCGGCCAGGTGTCGCTCGCCCCGATGTCCCAGTGGCCGCCGCCGTCGTCGCTGGTGATGAGGGCGGCGTTGTTGGCGGTGACCCGTCCGCCCTCCCAGGTCTCGGTGTTGACGGCGAACACGAGCCGTCCCGCGTGCCGGCCGCGGGTGAGCTGGACGCCGTGCACCGGACCGGTGGCGTACCAGGAGTTCCAGTTCGCGGGCAGGATCTCGGAGCTGAGATCGCGCGGCTGCGACCAGCTCAGACCGTCGTCGTCGCTGTACTGGAGATGCGGGGTGCGGTCGCAGGGCACCGAGCAGCCCGCGCTGTCCGTGCGGCCCGTGTTGTAGGTCTCCGCCAGCACGATCCGGCCGGTTTCGTGGTCCACGATCGGTGTGGGGTTGCCGTGGGTGTCCCCGTTCCCTTCGTTGACGACCTGGAGCGGGCTCCAGGTACGGCCGCCGTCGGTGGAGCGCTTCACGACGATGTCGATGTCGGCCGCGTCACCGCAGTTCAGGACGCGTCCCTCGGCGAAGGCCAGCAGCGTTCCCGCGGTCGTCCGGACGACCGCGGGGATACGGAAGCAGGCGTAGCCCGGATCCTGGGAGGCCTTGAACAGCACCTGCTGCTCGAACTCGCCCCCTGCCGCGGCTGGTTCGGCCCGCGCCGTGCCCGGGAGCATGACCAGGGCGGCGATGCTGAAGGCGGAGGTCAGGGCGGCTGTGAGGCGGGCCCGGGAACGGGGTCCGCCCCCGGCGCTCAAGGAGGGTCCGGTGCGGGTGCGGGTGCGGGTGCGGGTGCGGTTACGCGGGCCGGGGCCCGGCCGGGCGGAGGGGGCGGGGCGTGGACGCGTACGGGAGCGGCGTCCGGGGAGGGCTGCGAGGACGGATCTCAGACGGGTGGCGAGGCGTGACGGCATGGTGCGACCTGCCCTTCGTACGGCGGCTGGGCAATCCGGATTCTCCGGACATCCCACGTCCAACGTTCGCGCCGCAGAGGCTACTTGGGCCCTCACGCACCCCACAAGGAGCAGGTACCGGTCGTGTTCACGCCAGAATTTGCGTGCCTGTGCGTCAGCTCGGCGAGGAGTAGTTCACGGGCTTGTCGACCCGGATTTCCGGTACGGACGGCTGATGCGGGCTAACGTTCCGTCATGACCGTACCCGAAACCGAACCCCGCCTCGCCCTCGACCCGGCGCGCACCGCACTCGTGCTCGTCGATCTGATGGAGCGCATCGTGGCGTTGCCCCTGGAGCCGCACAAGGGGACCGAAGTTCTCGCCACCGCCGAGGAGTTGGCGGAAACCTCCCGGAAGGCGGGAGCGCTCGTCGTGCTCATCCGGGTCGAGCGGTCCGGAGTCGCGGAGCAGCCGCCCGGGAGCGGACTGGTCGCCGGACTCGTCGCGGAGGGTGACCTGGAGATCGTGAAGCGGACCATCGGCGGGTTCCAGGGCACCGGCCTCGACGAGCGTCTGCGCGAACACGGCGTCTCCACACTGGTGTTCGGCGGAATCGCCACCAACCTCGGGGTCGAGTCGACCGCTCGCGCCGCCGGAGATCTCGGCTACGACCTCGTCTTCGTCGAGGACGCGATGGCCGCGTTCACCGCCGCCGAGCACGACGCCTCCGTCCGTCTGGACTTCCCGCGCCTCGGCACGGTCGTGACCGCCGGTGAGGTGCGCTTCTCGGTCCGGTGAACCCCGGGCGCGGGTGAAACCCGTCGCGTACGGCGGCGGTGGTGGTCCGGGCCGAGGCGGGGCCCCTCCGGCGCAGGGGGCGCTCCCCGCCGTTCGGGGCCCCGCCGCCGTGCCGCGGGGAGCCGGGGGTCAGCCCTGGTCGGCCGTGGCCCGCAGGGCGACGCGGTGCTCGCCCGCGTACACGTTCATGTTGGCGCCGCGCAGGAAGCCGATCAGCGTCAGGCCGGTCTCCGCCGCCAGGTCGACGGCCAGGGACGACGGAGCGGAGACGGCCGCCAACACCGGGATACCCGCCATCACCGCCTTCTGCGCCAGCTCGAAGGACGCCCGGCCGGAGACCAGCAGGACCGTCCGGGCGAGCGGGAGCGTGCCGTTCTGCAGGGCGCGGCCGACCAGCTTGTCGACCGCGTTGTGCCGGCCCACGTCCTCGCGGATGTCGACCAGCTCGCCGTCCTCGGTGAACAGCGCCGCCGCGTGCAGGCCCCCGGTCCGGTCGAAGACCCGCTGGGCCGCGCGCAGCCGGTCGGGGAGGCTCGCGAGCAGCTCGGGCTCCAGCCGCACCGGGGGAGTCGTGCCGCCCGCCGTGTCGTCGATGGTCCAGCGGGCTGTCGTACGGACCGCGTCCAGGCTCGCCTTGCCGCACAGGCCGCACGACGACGTCGTGTACACATTGCGTTCGAGGGTGATGTCGGGGACGACGACACCGGGTGCCGTCCGCACGTCGACGATGTTGTACGTGTTGGAGCCGTCCTCCGTGGCTCCCGCGCAGTACACGATGTTCTGGAGCTCGTCGGCCCGGCCGAGCACCCCTTCGCTCACCAGGAAGCCCGCTGCCAGCGCGAAGTCGTCGCCCGGAGTGCGCATGGTGATCGCCAGAGGCTTTCCGTTGAGCCGGATCTCCAGCGGCTCCTCCGCGACGAGCGTGTCCGGGCGGGAGCTCACGGCTCCGTTCCGGACGCGGATCACCTTGCGTCGTTCCGTGACTCGTCCCATGTCCTGATCAGTCCCGCTTCCGTACGTGCGGCCGGCCGGATCGGCTGTTGCGATCGCCGGGTGGCGTTCGGGTCGTCCGGGGGCGTGCCGTGAGGGCGACCTTCACGTTCTCATTGTCCTGCACCCGCGGAGCGGGCCGCGGGGTGCCTTGCCGGGCGGGTGGCCCGCTCCGCGCTCATGCCGCGGTCCGCAGCGCGAGCAGGTCCGAGATGGCGTGCACGGTGCGCAGGGTCGGGACCGGCACCCCGGTGATCTCCGCCAGTTCCACGACGGCCGCGAGCAGCACGTCGAGTTCCAGCGGCTTTCCGCGCTCCAGGTCCTGGAGTGTGGAGGTGCGGTGGTCGCCGACCCGCTCGGCACCCGCGAGGCGCCGCTCGATGGACACCCCCACCTCGCAGCCGAGCGCCCGGGCGACGGTCAGCGTCTCGGTCATCATGATCTCGATGACCCTGCGTGTCCCGCCGTGCAGGCACATCTGCCGCATCGTGGCGCGGGCCAGCGCGCTGATCGGGTTGAAGGAGATATTGCCGAGCAGTTTGAGCCAGATGTCGTTGCGCAGGTCCGGTTCGACCGGGCATTTCAGCCCGCCCTCGCGCATGGCGTCGCTGAACGACCGGCAGCGCGCCGAGACGGACCGGTCCGGTTCCCCGAGGGAGAACCGGGTGCCTTCGAGGTGGCGGACGACGCCCGGTCCCTCCAGTTCGGTCGCGGCGTACACGACGCACCCGACAGCCCGTTCCGGGGCCAGCACCGCGCTGACCGCGCCGCCCGGGTCCACGCTCTCCACCCGGTGACCGTCGTAGGGTCCGCCGTGCCGGTGGAAGTACCACCAGGGAATGCCGTTCTGGGCGGCGACGACCGCCGTGGTGTCGTGCAGCAGGGGCTCGATCAGCGGCCCGCACGCCGCGTACGAGTTGGCCTTCAGGCCGAGGAAGACGTAGTCGACCGGACCGATCTCGGCCGGGTCGTCGGTGGCGTGGGCGTGCGCGGTGAAGTCACCGCGTGGACTGAGGACTTGGACGCCGTGCTGCCTCATGGCCGCGAGATGCGGTCCACGGGCGACGAGATGCACGTCGGCGCCCGCGCGGTGCAGAGCGGCGCCGACGTAGGCGCCGATCGCACCGGCGCCGAGAACTGCGACTCTCACTGTGTGGCGCTCCGTTCGGTCGAGGGTACCGAGGAACTGCCGAACTCTGTCGACGAAATATTGTCTACAGGATGGAATGAGGGGCGACAAGGGTCCGCACAGCACCGGACCGGTCCCCGTGGCCGCCGCCGCGGCGGGCGGAACGGCGGGGCCGAGCGAGCGGGCAGCCGGGGCGCGGGCGGTCCGGCAGGGCGGCGCGGGCGGAACGCCGGGCGATGCGGGCCGGGCGCGCGAGGCGGTACGGGCGGCCGACCGGTGGGGCGGTACGGGCGGACCGACGGGGTGGCCGCTGCCGGACGGGACGGGCCGGAGTGGCAGCCGGCGCCCGGTCGAGTGACCGTTCGTCGTGTCAGGGATACCGCTCATCGCATACGGTCGACGGGTTTTGGTCAGGCCGCTTCACAGCCGGGCGACCGCTTTCTATCGTCCCGGATCATGAGCCCTCCTGTCGCACCCCCGGGTTGGAGCCGCTGGCTCGTCCCGCCGGCCGCCCTGTCGGTCCATCTCTCCATAGGCCAGGCCTACGCCTGGAGCGTCTTCAAGCCGCCGCTCGAATCCGCGCTCGGTCTCAGCGGAACCCAGAGCGCCCTGCCCTTCCAGCTCGCCATCGTGATGCTCGGCCTGTCGGCCGCGTTCGGCGGCACCCTCGTCGAGCGCAACGGTCCGCGCTGGGCCATGACCGTCGCCCTCGTCTGCTTCTCCTCCGGCTTCCTCATCTCCGCGCTCGGCGCGGCCACCGAGCAGTACTGGCTGATCGTCCTCGGCTACGGCTTCGTCGGCGGCACCGGCCTCGGCATCGGCTACATCTCACCCGTCTCCACCCTGATCAAGTGGTTCCCGGACCGGCCCGGAATGGCCACCGGCATCGCGATCATGGGCTTCGGCGGCGGCGCGCTGATCGCCTCGCCCTGGTCCGCCCAGATGCTGAAGTCGTTCGGCTCCGACTCCTCCGGGATCGCGGTCGCCTTCCTCGTCCACGGGCTGACGTATGCCGTGTTCATGACCCTCGGTGTGCTGCTGGTGCGCGTGCCGCGCGGCGAGAAGCCGTCCGAGTCCGGTCCGAGCGCGCTCGACGGAGTCCAGGTCTCAGCCCGCAACGCCGTCCGCACCCCGCAGTTCTGGTGCCTGTGGGTCGTCCTGTGCATGAACGTCACCGCCGGCATCGGCATCCTGGAGAAGGCCGCCCCGATGATCACGGACTTCTTCGCGGACACCTCCACCCCGGTCACCGTCTCCGCCGCCGCCGGGTTCGTCGCCCTGCTCTCCGCCGCCAACATGGCCGGCCGGATCGGCTGGTCCTCGACCTCCGACCTGATCGGACGCAAGAACATCTACCGGGTCTACCTCGGGGTCGGCGCCCTGATGTACGCGCTCATCGCCTGGTTCGGAGACTCCTCGAAACCGCTGTTCATCCTGAGCGCGCTGGTGATCCTCTCCTTCTACGGCGGAGGCTTCGCCACGGTCCCCGCGTATCTGAAGGACCTGTTCGGCACCTACCAGGTCGGCGCCATCCACGGCAGGCTGCTCACCGCCTGGTCCACCGCCGGGGTCCTCGGACCGCTGATCGTGAACCGGATCGCCGACCACCAGGAGGCGGCGGGCAGGCACGGATCGTCCCTGTACGGAATGTCGTTCCTGATCATGATCGGGCTGCTCGCCGTCGGCTTCGTCGCCAACGAGCTCGTACGCCCCGTGGACGCCCGCCATCACATCCCCGCACCGAGGGAGGCCGCCGATGTCGCACGACAGCAGCCCGAGTCCGCCTGACCGGCGGGCCCTGACCGCCTTCGCCTGGCTGTGGGTGGGCGCGCCCCTGTGCTACGGCGTCTACGAGCTCGTACAGAAGGCCACCCAACTGTTCTCGGGGTAGGTGTTCGGACGTCCCAAGGTCTGACAGAAGCCGACAAGCCTGGCGCCGCAATCCTGTGGCTTCACCTGCCGTCGTACTCGTGAGTCATTGATCAGACTGGTGGATCCCGCTACACGAAGCACGAGGGGGACCACTCATGAACGGCTCACGGATCGCCGCCGTCGGTCATTATCAGCCCGCCAAGGTACTCACCAACGAGGATCTGGCGGGCATGGTCGACACCAGTGACGAGTGGATCCGGAGCCGTGTCGGCATCCGGACCCGCCATGTCGCCGGGCCCGAGGAACCGGTCGACGAGCTGGCCGCGCACGCCGCCGCCAAGGCGCTCGCCTCCGCCGGTCTGACGCCCGGCGACATCGACCTCGTCCTCGTCGCCACCTCCACGGCCGTCGACCGCTCCCCGAACATGGCCGCGCGCGTCGCCGCCCGCCTCGGTATCCCCTCGCCGGCCGCGATGGACGTCAACGTGGTCTGCGCCGGGTTCACCCACGCCCTCGCCACCGCCGACCACGCCGTGCGCGCCGGTGCCGCGACCCGGGCGCTCGTCATCGGCGCCGACAAGATGACCGACGTGGCGGACTGGACCGACCGCACCACGTGCGTCCTCGTCGGGGACGGCGCGGGGGCCGCCGTGGTCGAGGCCTGTCCCGCGGGCGAGGAGCCCGGCATCGGGCCGGTGCTCTGGGGTTCGGTGCCCGAGATGGGGCACGCGGTGCGCATCGAGGGCACTCCCTCGCGGTTCGCGCAGGAGGGGCAGAGCGTCTACCGCTGGGCCACCACACAGCTCCCGCCGCTCGCCCGCAAGGCCTGCGAGCGCGCCGGCCTCGTGCCCGAGGATCTCGCCGGGGTCGTCCTGCACCAGGCCAACCTGCGCATCATCGAGCCGCTCGCCCTGAAGATCGGCGCGGTCAACGCCGTCGTCGCGCGCGATGTCGTCGACTCCGGGAACACCTCCGCCGCGAGCATCCCGCTCGCCTTCTCCAAGCTCGTCGAGCGCGGAGAGATCTCCACCGGCGCCCCGGTCCTGCTGTTCGGCTTCGGCGGCAACCTCTCCTACGCGGGGCAGGTCGTCCGCTGCCCGTGAGGCGGCCCGAGCTGTCCGTGAGGCGGCCCGAGTCGTCCGTGAGGTGGCCCGAGCTGTCCGTCCGGCCCCCGCTTCCCCGGGTGTGACAAGCCCAACTCCCGTGCCTGTGACGGGTTTGTGCGCCGTAGACTGTAGGCGAAAGACAATTGATAATCGACTTTCCTATCGCGGCGACGACGCTGCCCAGGGAGGGACCGTGATGTTGTCGACAGGCCTGCCTCAGGGAGCGGTACCCAGGCTCGAGCGGCCCGGCCCGCTCCGTGACCGCGTCTACGAGGCGCTGCTCGAACTCATCACCACCCGCGCCCTCCAGCCGGGCCAGCACCTGGTCGAGAGCGAACTCGCCGGTCATCTCGGAGTCTCCCGGCAGCCGGTGCGGGAGGCTCTGCAGCGGCTGAGCACCGAGGGCTGGGTCGATCTGCGGCCCGCCCAGGGCGCGTTCGTGCACGAGCCGACCGAGGCGGAGGCCGACCAGCTCCTCACGGTCCGTACGCTCCTGGAGGCCGAGGCGGCCCGTCTCGCCGCCGCCAACGCGGATCCCGCCGCCATCAGCGCGCTCGAAGACCTGTGCACCGAGGGCGAACGGGCGGTCGCCGAGGACGACGTCGACGCCGCGGTCGCGACGAACGCGCGGCTGCACGCCAAGGTCATGGAACTCGCCGGCAACACCGTCCTCGCCGAGCTCGCCGCGCAGGTCGACCGCAGGGTCCGCTGGTACTACACACCCGTGGCCCGCCAGCGCGGGCGGCAGTCCTGGATCGAGCACCGCGAACTGATCGCCGCGATGGCGGAGCGCGACGGACAGCGGGCCACCGCGGTCATGCGGGCGCACACGGAGCACACGCGGCAGATGTACCACGACCGCGAGAAGTAGCAGGCCGGCGGCCGCCGCCGGCTCCGCCGGTCGGTCGGTGGATGCCGTCTCCCACCGTCAGGCGGCGGGCGCCGTCACCGTGCGGGGGCCGGTGCCCGAGGGCGACCAGCGGGCCTCCGCGCCGAGCATCACCACCAGCACCCCCACCAGCGCCAGCAGTTCGACGACCGCCGAGAACCGGATGCCGAGCAGCGCCGTGGCCGCCGCGACGGGTACCGCGACCGCGCGGAACGTCACCGGCCACAGCCGCAGCACCGAACGGAACGCCACGTCCCCGGCGAGGAACAGCGCGACCCCGCCCGCGAGCGTCAGCGCGGGCCCGGTGGCGGACTGTTCGGTGAGATGGCCGAGCGTCTTCTTCACACCGGCCGCGCAGTAGGCGATGCCGAGCAGCATGGGAAGGAAGGCGTAGTAGTACGCGTTCATCGCCAGGCGCCAGCGACGGTCCGGCGGTGTCGCCGTGAACACGGCCTCCGCCGCGTGTTCGTCGCGTACGAAGTACGTCCACCACAGGGCACCGGCCAGCGCGAGCGCGAGGAAGGCACCGACGAACAGATCCACGGTGAGCGGCCGGCTCCCGATCCCGATGCCGATCGCGATGACGGACTCGCCGAACGCGACGATGAGCAGCAGCCCGTGCCGCTCGACGAAGTGGGCCGGGTCGAGCGCCCCCAACTGCGTGCGCAGCACCACGGCGTCACGCCCGCCCCGGCGCCTGGCCCCGTGTTCGGCGAGGAACGGTGTGACGAACTGCAGGACCAGAGCCAGCAGCCACAGACCGTCGGCGCGCGGGCCGTCGAACAGCCCCGCCGCCGTGACGGCCAGCGCGGCGAGCGCGTTCGGCACCGCGTACCAGACGACATCACGGCCGTGGCTGCGGGTGTAGAGCGCGCTGTGCACGAGGACGACGGCCAGGAAGCCCAGGCCGAAGACCACACCGCCGTCGTCGAAGGCGCGCGGGATGGCCAGCGCGCACACCAGGAACGTACCCATGCCCAGCATCAGCAGGATCCGCCGTGAAGGCCGGTCGGGCGGAACCTGGTTGGTGAGATACGCGTACGCGCCGTACATCCA
The DNA here is from genome assembly GCF_036226925.1 of Streptomyces sp. NBC_00659. Lineage (NCBI taxonomy): Bacteria > Bacillati > Actinomycetota > Actinomycetes > Kitasatosporales > Streptomycetaceae > Streptomyces > Streptomyces sp. NBC_00659. The sequence goes on from NZ_CP109031.1 coordinate 7,670,701, forward strand.
GAACAGCACCACGAAGATCAGCGCGACGCGGGCCGCCGTCGCGAACGACAGATCGGCGGCGAGCAGCACGGTGAGCTGGGTGAGGGTGAAGACGAAGACGAGGTCGAAGAAGAGCTCCAGCGTACTGACGCGCCGCCCCGCCTCGTCGCCCGCCGACTGGGCGGTCCCGCCCGCCGACCGCGTGGTTCCCTGTGCCGCCGAACGCTCCGCCTCGGCCACCGGTGTGTGCCCCGGACCGTCCCCTGCCCTGTTCATGTGTCCCCCCGCGACAGATGGTCTGCGGAGATCGTATGCGGCTGTCTCGCCGCGAGGCGGGGTCCTTCGCCCTCCGATCTCTCTTTGTCCTGCGAGTGGAGAAAGTCTGCTGCAATCCCTGCACTACTTCTTCCCACTCCCGGCAGCCACTGCTACGTTCCCCTCGAAAGCGCGACCGGTGACGGTGGCCGGAACCTGTCGACGCAGGTGCCGGCCGAGGCGGGGAGGGGTTCGTGAGACGTATGACGGCGCGACCCGCGAACGCCCATCAGGCCCGGCTGCTGAGGCTGTTGCGTGACGGCGGCCCCAACTCCCGTGCCCAGCTGGGCGATCACATCGACCTCTCCCGGTCGAAGCTGGCCGTCGAGGTGGACCGGCTGCTGGAGACCGGCCTCGTGGTGGCCGACGGACTCGCCGCCTCGCGGGGCGGCCGCCGCTCCCACAACATCCGGCTCGCACCGGCGCTGCGGTTCCTGGGCGTCGACATCGGCGCCACCTCGGTCGACGTGGCCGTCACCAACGCCGAGCTGGAGATCCTCGGACACATCAACCAGCCCATGGACGTACGCGAGGGCCCGGTCGCGGTGTCGGAGCAAGTGCTGTCCATGGCGGCCAAGTTGAGGGCTTCGGGGATCGCGGAGGGATTCGACGGGGCGGGGATCGGCGTTCCCGGTCCCGTCCGCTTCCCCGAGGGTGTCCCGGTCGCCCCGCCGATCATGCCGGGCTGGGACGGCTTCCCGGTCCGCGAGGCGCTCAGCCAGGAACTCGGCTGTCCGGTCATGGTCGACAACGACGTGAACCTGATGGCCATGGGGGAGCAGCACGCGGGCGTCGCCCGCTCCGTGGGCGACTTCCTCTGCGTCAAGATCGGCACCGGCATCGGCTGCGGCATCGTCGTCGGCGGAGAGGTCCACCGTGGTGCGACGGGCAGCGCCGGCGACATCGGGCACATCCAGGCCGTGCCCGACGGGCGTCCGTGTGCCTGCGGCAACCGGGGCTGCCTGGAGGCCCACTTCAGCGGTGCCGCGCTCGCGCGCGACGCCGTCGAGGCGGCCCAGCAGGGCCGCTCGGCCGAACTCGCCACGCGACTGGCGGCGAACGGCGCGCTGAGCGCCGTCGACGTGGCCGCGGCCGCTGCGGCGGGCGACGCCACCGCGCTCGATCTGATCCGCGAGGGCGGCAACCGCACCGGCCAGGTCATCGCGGCGCTCGTCAGCTTCTTCAATCCCGCCCTGGTGGTGATCGGCGGCGGGGTGACCGGGCTCGGCCACACCCTGCTCGCCGCGATCCGCACCCAGGTCTACCGCCAGTCGCTCCCGCTCGCGACCGGCAACCTGCCCATCGTCCTCGGGGAACTGGGCCCGACCGCCGGAGTCATCGGCGGGGCCCGGCTGATCAGCGACCACCTGTTCTCGACCGCGTAGACCACCTCCAGGAATCGGACCACCGGCGCCGGGTCGCGCTCCGCCGTACCCGAAATCCCCTGCTCCGCACCCGAAATCCCCGCTCCGTACCCGAAACACCCCGCCCGTACGCGCACCACCCGGCAACCGGCCCGCACGCCTGTCCGAGGGAACCGTCATGGCACCAGAACCACCGCTGCTCACCATGTCCGGCATCACCAAGTCGTTCCCCGGAGTCCGGGCCCTCGACGGCGTCGACCTCGGCGTCCAGGCCGGCGAGGTGCACTGTCTGCTCGGCCAGAACGGCGCCGGGAAGTCCACGCTCATCAAGGTCCTCTCCGGCGCCCACCAGCCCGACACCGGCACCATCGCCTGGCGCGGCGAGCCCGTCACCCTCAGGTCCCCGATCGCCGCCATGCGCCTGGGCATCGCCACCATCTACCAGGAACTCGACCTGGTGGAGGGGCTGTCGGTCGCCGAGAACGTCCACCTCGGACACGAACCCACCACCGTGGGGTTCGTCGTCAGGGGCAAAGCCGCCAGGACGGCGACCGCCCTGCTGCTCAAGCGGCTCGGACACCCCGAGATCGACCCGGCCCGCCTTGTCGGTGAACTCTCCGCCGCCCAGCGGCAGATCGTCTCCATGGCGCGGGCGCTCTCGCACGACGTACGGCTCATCGTCATGGACGAGCCGTCCGCCGCACTCGACCCCGACGAGGTCGGCAATCTCTTCCGGATCGTCGGCGATCTCACCGCGGAAGGCGTTGCCGTCGTCTACATCTCGCACCGCCTGGAGGAGATCCGCCGCATCGGCGACCGCGTCACCGTGCTGAAGGACGGGCGCGCGGTGGCGGGCGGACTGCCCGCCAGGTCGACCCCGACGCGTGACGTGGTGGCGCTCATGACGGGGCGCAGCGTCGAGTACGTCTTCCCGGACCGGCCCCGCGCACGGCCATCGGGCGCACCGGTGCTCTCGGTCCAAGGACTGTCCCGCCAGGGGGAGTTCGCCCCGCTCGACCTCGACGTGCACCCGGGTGAAATCGTCGGCCTGGCCGGACTGGTGGGCTCCGGCCGTTCCGAGATCCTGGAGACGATCTACGGGGCCCGGGGACCGACCACCGGCCGGGTCAGCGTGAACGGGAAGCTGCTGCGCACCGGCAGCGTACGCGCCGCGGTGCGCGCCGGACTCGGACTGGCCCCCGAGGAGCGCAAGGCGCAGGCGCTGCTGATGCTGGAGTCGGTCACGCGCAACGTCTCCCTCTCCTCCATGTCCCGCTACGCGCACGGGGGCTGGATCGACCGGCGGGCCGAACGCGGGGCGGCCCGGGCGGCCACCCGCGAACTCTCCCTGCGCCCCGACGATCCGGACCGCCCGGTCAGGACCCTGTCCGGCGGCAACCAGCAGAAGGCCGTGCTGGCGCGCTGGCTGCTGCGCGGCTGCCGTGTCCTGCTCCTCGACGAACCGACGCGCGGTGTCGACGTCGGGGCGCGCGCCGAGTTGTACGCGGTGATCCGCCGGCTCGCCGACGAGGGTCTGGCCGTCCTGCTGGTCTCCAGCGAGGTCCCCGAGGTGCTCGGGCTCGCCGACCGTGTCCTGGTGCTCCGCGAAGGGCGGGTCGTGCACACGGCGTCCGCCCACGACCTCGACGAACACCGCGTCCTCGACCTCGTGCTGGAAGGAGGCCCCGTGGCCAGTGAAGGGAGTCCGGCGTCATGACGCAGCACGTGTCCCCGCCCCGGGACGGCACCGGCAAGGTGCCCGTCACGGGTGAACTCCCCGCGTGGCGAGCCGTGGTGGCCCGCGCCGACGTCCGCACGCTCTCGCTCCTCGGCGTCCTGGCCGTCCTCGTCGTCATCGGCGGCGTCACCCGGCCCGACGAATTCCTCGACACCCGCAACCTCCAACTCGTCCTCACCCAGGCCTCGGTGATCGGCGTCGTGACCGTCGGCATGACGTTCGTCATCACCTCAGGAGGAATCGATCTGTCGGTGGGCGCGATCGTCGCCCTCTCCTCGGTCTGGGCGACCACGGTCGCGACCCAGGAGTACGGCTTCACCGGCATCCTCGTCACCGCGGTGCTCGTCGGTCTCGGCTGTGGCCTGGTCAACGGACTGCTCGTCGCGTACGGCGGGCTGGTCCCCTTCATCGCGACGCTCGCCATGCTCGCCTCGGCCCGCGGCCTGGCCCTCCAGATCACCGACGGCCGGACCCAGATCGTCACCGTGGACGGCATCCTGAGGCTCGGCGAACGCGACTCCTACGTCCTCGGCGTCCCCCCGCTCGTCCTGGTCCTCGCCGTCGTGACCCTCATCGGCTGGCTGGTGCTGAACCGCACCACCTTCGGCCGGCGCACGGTCGCCGTCGGAGGCAACGCGGAAGCGGCCCGGCTCGCCGGCATCGACGTACGGCGTCAGCGGCTCTACCTCTATCTGCTCTCCGGACTGTGCTGCGGCATCGCCGCGTTCCTGCTGGTCATCCTGTCCGGCTCCGGCCAGAACACCAACGGCAACCTCTACGAACTCGACGCCATCGCGGCGGCGATCATCGGCGGCACCCTGCTCAGCGGGGGCCGCGGCACCATCACCGGCTCGGTGCTCGGCGTACTGATCTTCACGACGATCACCGACATCTTCGCGCTGAACAACCTCCAGAGCGACGTCCAGCAGATCGCCAAGGGCGCGATCATCGTCGCCGCGGTCCTGGTCCAGCGGCGCACAGCCAGTACGACCTGACACGGGAAGGGTCCACCGCCATGCCAGAACCCATGAGCCTGACCAGTCGCAGAGGACTGCTCCTCGGGACCGCCGCCGTCTCGGCCGGCGCCCTCCTCACCGGCTGCACCAGCAACGACACCAAGGACGCGAACCCCGCCGCGAACTCCGGGCCGGCCGCCGACGGCAAGCCCGGCAAGCACGTCACGATCGGCTTCGCCGGCCCCCAGGCCGACCACGGCTGGCTCAACGCCATCAACGACAACGCCAAGAGCCGGGCCGGGACGTACAAGGACGTCACCCTGGAGATCACCGAGGGCTCCAACGACACGGCCGCGCAGATCGGCCAGATCGAGACCCTGATCAACAAGAAGGTCGACGTCCTGGTCGTGCTGCCGGCCGACGGCAAGGCACTGACCCAGGTCGGTCTCAAGGCGATGCGCGCGGGCATCCCCGTCATCAACCTCGACCGCGTCTTCAACTCGCCCCAGGCGTACCGGTGCTGGATCGGCGGCGACAACTACGGCATGGGCCTCAGCGCCGGTCACTACATCGGCGAGAAACTCAAGGGCAGGAAGAACGCCAAGGTCATCGAGCTCGCGGGGCTCGACAACCTGGAACTCACCAAACAGCGCACCCAGGGCTTCGACGCCGCTCTGAAGAACTACCCGAACATCACGAAGGTCGCCCGCCAGGCGGCCGAGTTCACCGTCGAGACCGGCCAGGCCAAGATGTCCCAGCTGCTCCAGGCCCAGCCGAGGTTCGACGCGCTGTGGAACCACGACGACGACCAGGGCGTAGGAGCGCTGCGGGCCATCGAGCAGGCCGGCCGCGACGACTTCCTCATGGTCGGCGGGGCCGGAGCGCTCTCCGCCTTCCAGGCCATCGACGCCGACGACAGCGTCCTGAAAGCCACCGTCCTGTATCCGCCGACCATGGCCGCGTCCGCGATCGACCTCGCCCGCACCCTCGGCCAGGGCAAGGGAATCAGCGGGCTCGCCGAGTTCGAGATCCCCGCGTCGCTCACCCTCTACTCGGCCGTCGTCGACAAGGACAACGTCCAGCAGTACATGGCCACCGGCTTCAAGTGATGCGCGCCGCCGACACCGGGGCCCGGTCCGGCGGGACCGGGCCCCACCCCCACCGCGCCACGACGACGAGGAGGACCCCCGTATGGGACAGCCGGACCAGGGCGACGAGGCCGCGAAACCGCCCTTGGGCGTGGGCATGGTCGGTTACGCGTTCATGGGCGCCGCCCACTCACAGGGCTGGCGCACCGTGGGCCGTGTCTTCGACCTGCCGCGCCGCCCGGTCCTCGCCGCCGTGTGCGGCCGCGACGAACCGGCCCTGCGCGCGATGGCCGGCCGGCACGGCTGGGAAGCCGCCGAGACCGACTGGCGCGCGCTGATCGCCCGGGACGACGTCGATGTCGTCGACATCTGCACCCCCGGCGACAGCCACGCCGAGATCGCCGTCGCCGCGCTGGCCGCGGGCAAGCACGTGCTGTGCGAGAAGCCGCTCGCGAACACCGTCGAGGAGGCCGAGGCGATGGCGGAGGCCGCGTCCGAAGCCGCCGCACGCGGCCAGATCTCCATGGTGGGCTTCAACTACCGCCGCCTCCCCGCCGCGGCGCTCGCCCGCTCGATGGTGGCCGAGGGCCGCCTCGGAACCCTGCGGCACGTGCGGGTGACGTACCTTCAGGACTGGCTGACCGACCCGGAGTTCCCGCTCACCTGGAGACTCCGCAAGGAGAAGGCGGGCTCCGGCGCCCTCGGCGATCTCGGGGCCCACATCGTCGACCTCGCGCAGCACCTGGCGGGCGAGCCGCTCGACGGGGTCTCCGCGCTCACCGAGACGTTCGTCCGCCGACGGCCCCTGCCCGCGCGGGCGTCCGGCGGGCTGTCCGCCTCCGGGCCCGGACCGGGCTCCCCTTCGGGCGCCGTCACCGTCGACGACGCCGCCCTGTTCACCGCCCGCTTCGCCTCCGGAGCCCTCGCCTCCTTCGAGGCCTCCCGCTTCGCCGCCGGGCGCAAGAATTCCCTGCGCATCGAACTCAACGGCGAGCGCGGCTCGTTGGCCTTCGACCTGGAGCGGCTCAACGAACTCGCGTACCACGACCACACCGAGCCGGCCGCCCACGCGGGTTTCCGGCGCATCCTCGTCACCGAACCCGACCACCCCTATCTCGACGCCTGGTGGCCGCCGGGACACGGTCTCGGCTACGAGCACACCTTCGTGCACCAGGCCCGCGACCTCGTCCAGGCCATCGCCGAAGGGCGGCCTCCCGCCCCGTCCTTCGCCGACGGACTCCAGATCCAGCGCGTCCTCGCTGCGGTCGAGGAGAGCGCCGGGAAGAACTCCACGTACACCCCCGTAGCGGTCTGAGGAGGCCCGGAAATGCCGCGCGAATTCACTCTCTTCACCGGCCAGTGGGCCGACCTGCCGCTCGAAGAGGTCTGCCGACTCGCCCGCGACTTCGGCTACGACGGCCTCGAACTCGCCTGCTGGGGCGACCACTTCGAGGTCGACAAGGTGCTCGGGGACCCCGCCTACGTGGAGTCCCGGCGCGCGCTGCTCGACAAGTACGGGCTCAAGTGCCGGGCCGTCTCCAACCATCTGGTCGGCCAGGCCGTCTGCGACGCCATCATCGACGAACGCCACAAGGCGATCCTGCCAGCCCGCATCTGGGGCGACGGCGAGGCGGAGGGCGTGCGGAGGCGGGCCGCCACCGAGATGGCCGACACCGCCCGCGCGGCGGCCGCCCTCGGAGTCGACACCGTCGTCGGCTTCACCGGCTCGGCGATCTGGCACCTCGTCGCCATGTTCCCGCCCGTCCCCGAAGCGATGATCGAGCGCGGCTACGAGGACTTCGCCACCCGCTGGAACCCGGTCCTCGACGTCTTCGACGCCGAGGGCGTCAGGTTCGCGCACGAGGTCCATCCGAGCGAGATCGCCTACGACTACTGGACAACGCACAAGGCCCTGGAGGCAGTCGGCCACCGGCCCGCCTTCGGCCTCAACTTCGACCCCTCCCACTTCGTCTGGCAGGACCTCGACCCCGTCGGATTCCTCTACGACTTCCGCGACCGCATCTACCACGTCGACTGCAAGGAGGCCCGCAAACGCCTCGACGGACGCAACGGCCGGCTCGGCTCCCACCTGCCCTGGGGAGACCCGCGCCGCGGCTGGGACTTCGTCTCCGCGGGCCACGGCGATGTCCCCTGGGAGGACGTCTTCCGCATGCTGCGCTCCATCGGCTACGCCGGGCCCGTCTCGGTCGAGTGGGAGGACGCCGGAATGGACCGGCTCCAGGGCGCGCCCGAGGCCCTGACCCGCCTCAAGGCCTACGACTTCGAGCCGCCGTCCGCGTCGTTCGACGCGGCGTTCTCGGGCAACGGGTAGCCGGGGTCGGGGGACGGCGGACGGGGGCGGGGCCCGGGACGGGGGGCCGGGCCCCGTACACGGAAGCGGCCCTCCTCGCCGTGCCGCGAGGAGGGCCGCTTCCACCGGTGCCCGCGGGCGCTCAGCCGACGGGCTGTGGCCGGGGCGCCGAGCTGTCCGCGGTGCCGCGCCCCGGCTGCCGCAGCAGCAGGGCGACCGCGGCCGCCACCATGGAGATGCCGCCGGCCGTCGCGTACGCGCCGTCGTAGCCCCAGGCGGCGACCACCATCGAGCCGAGCCCGCCGCCGAACAGACCGCTGATCAGCTTTCCGCCGTACGCGCGCCCCCGGGCGCCGGGATCGTCCGGCGAGTCCCGCGCCGCGACGGGTTCCGCCGTCATGACGCCATCTCCTCTCCGAGCGGCTGCGGATTGGGGACGACACGGGACTTGGGCCGGTCCGGTGACTTGAGGAACAGGGCCAGCACGGCGGACGCCAGACCGATGGACCCAGCGAGCACGAAGGCGCCTTGGTAGTCCCACGCGCCGACGACGACCGCGCCCATGCCGGATCCCACGAGGCCCGAGATCAGCTTCGAGCTGTACACCATCCCGTAGTTGGAGGCGTTGTTGTTCTCGCCGAAGTAGTCCGCCGTCATGGCCGCGAACAGCGGGAAGATCGCGCCGCCGCCGAAGCCGGAGACCATGGAACAGAAGAGGAAGAACGGCATGCTGCCCATCTGGCCGGAGACCAGCACACCGAACTGGGCGGAACCCAGCACCAGACACACGATGATCAGCGTGTGGCGCCGTCCGACGCGGTCGGAGATCCAGCCGATGATCCCGCGCCCGGTGCCGTTGACGATGGCCTTCAGCGACATCGCCGTGGCCACGATCCCGCCCGCGAAGCCCATGTCCTTGCCGAACGGGACCTGGAAGGCGATGCCGAAGATGTTGATCCCGGCCGTGCACAGCAGACAGAACCACATCATCCACAGAACAGGGGTACGCGCGGCCTCCCTCGGGGTGTACTGCTTCACGGCCGGCGGGTTCTTCTCCAGCGCCCGCCGGATCTTCGGGTCGTCCGAGACCTTCAGCGGGTCCACGTCCGGCGGCCACCAGCCCTTCGGCGGGTCCTTGAAGAACCAGCCGGCCGCCGCGACCACCGCGCAGCAGAGCAGACCGACACCCACCAGGACACCCCGGTAGTTGCCCAGATCCATGTACGAGGTGAACAGGAAGACGAAGGGCACGGACCCGTAGGCGAAACCGCCGTTGACGAAGCCCGTCTTGCCGCCCTTGCGCTCCGGGTACCACTTGCCGACCATGTTCACGCAGGTCGCGTAGACGAGACCCGCTCCGATGCCGCTGCACATGCCGAAGCCGAGATAGGCGACCACCACATGCGGCGCGAAGGCCAGGGCCACGTAGCCGAGCAGGGTGCCCAGCGCGCCCAGCAGCATCGCCGTACGGGCGGGGAGCCTGCCGCTCTCGCGCAGTTGCCCGGCTGGGAAGGCCACGGCCGCCTGGAAGAAGATCCAGACGCCCATCAGCCAGAAGATGTGTCCGCTGCTCCACAGATGAGCCTCGTGCAGTGTGTCCTCCGCCGACGTGAACGCGTACTCGGCGGAGCTGATGCCCATCATGCCCGCCCAGGGCAGGAAGACCATCCAGGCGCGTTTTCGGCCCATGATGTCGATGTCGGTCTCACCGACGCGGTACACGCGTCCGTTCCGGTCCCTCACCTCTTGATGTGGCACCGATGTCGAATAGCCGGTGGTTGTCATGTCGATCGAGATCCCCTTGCGTCGAAAGATCTGGTCAGCGCCCCCTGCCACATGCCTTTCGTGCGCTCACGGGTCCCGGGGGCGGCCGACGCGCACCGTCGGCCGGCCCCCTGCGTCCTCATGTCATGAACGACCCCCCAACAGGCCCGCCGCGCGCGCCCAGCGGTACTTCGCGCCGAGGACGGCCACCGGCATCTCGGTCGTGTACGGGTAGGCCACGACCCCTCGCTCGTACAGGTACCGGCACGCCTCCTCGACCTCGACGTCACCCGCGAGCGACGCCACCACGGGCTTCTCGATGCCGCGTTCGCGGAACTCGGCCACCACGCGCGCGGTGAGCTCGGCGAAGACCATGGGAGGGGTCACGACGGTGTGCCAGTAGCCGAGGACGAGCGCGTGGACGCGCGGGTCCTCCAGTCCGAGCCGGATCGTCGCCTCGTACGTCGACGGCGGTTCGCCGCCCGTGATGTCCACCGGGTTGCCCGCGGCCCCGAAGGGCGGGATGAACTCCCGGAAGGAGGCGTCCAGGTCCGGCGGGATCTCCATCAGGGACAGCCCGTTGTCGGTGACCGCGTCCGACAGCAGGACGCCGCTGCCGCCCGCGCCGGTGATGATCACGACGTTGTCGCCCCGGGGAGCGGGCAGCACCGGCAGGGCCCGCGCGTACTCCAGCATGTCGATCAGCCCGGGAGCCCGGATGACACCGGCCTGCCTGAGGATGTCGTCGTACACGGCGTCGTCGCCCGCGAGGGCCCCGGTGTGCGAGCCCGCGGCCCGCGCGCCGGCGGCGGTCCGCCCGGCCTTGAGGACGACGACGGGCTTCTTCGGGACGGTGGCGCGGGCCGCCTCCACGAAGGCGCGCCCGTCCTTGAGGTCCTCCAGATGCATCGCCACGCACCGGGTGTTCGGGTCCTCGCCGAACCAGGTGAGCAGGTCGTCCTCGTCCAGGTCCGCCTTGTTGCCGAGCCCCACGATCGCCGAGACCCCTGTCTTCGTGGTCCGGGCGAACCCCAGCACGGCCATGCCGATCCCACCGGACTGCGAGGAGAGCGCGACCCCGCCCTTCACGTCGTACGGCGTGCAGAACGTGGCGCACACGTCCTGCCAGGTCGAGTAGTAGCCGTAGATGTTCGGGCCGAGCAGCCGGATGCCGTACCGCTCGCCGATGGCCGTGATCTCGTCCTGGAGCGCCTGTTCGCCGGTCTCCGCGAAGCCGGAGGGGATCAGGACCGCGTTGGGGATGTTCTTGCGTCCGGCCTCCTCCAGGACCCGGGCCACCGCCCGCGCCGGGACGGCGAAGACCGCGACGTCCACCTCGCCGGGAATGTCCGCGACACTCGCGTAGGCCTTGCGTCCCTGGATGTCGTCGGCCCGGGGGTTCACCGGATGGATCTCGCCCGCGAAGCCCCCGTCGACGAGGTTCTTCAGCACCGCGTGGCCGATCTTGCCCGGGACGTCCGAGGCGCCGATCACGGCGATCGACCGCGGCCGCATCAGCCGGTCCATGGAGGCGAGGATCTCGTCCCGGGTGTACCGGCGCCGGCCGGCCGGAGGGCCCGCGCCGAGAATCACGCGGATGTCCGCCGCGATCGCCCCCCGCGGGCCGGCGATCACCGGGTTGAGGTCCACCTCGGCGATCTCGGGGAAGTCCGTGACGAGTTCGGAGACGCGGCGGATCTGCTCGGCGAGGGCCGTCCGGTCCACCGCGGGCCCGCCGCGCACCCCGTGCAGGACCTGCGCGCAGCGGATCGATTCGAGCATCGACAGCGCCTCGTCGGCGTCCACCGGCGCCAGCCGGAAGGTGACGTCCCCCAGCACCTCGACCAGCACCCCGCCGAGACCGAAGGCGACGACCTTCCCGAACGTCGGGTCGGTCACCGCGCCGACGATGACCTCCTGTCCGGGCGGGATCAGCTCCTGCACCTGGACGCCGTCGATCCGGGCGCGGGCGTCGTACGCGCGGGCGTTCTCGACGATCGCCCGGAAGGCAGCCCGTACCTCGGCTTCTCCCTCGACACCGACCAGCACCCCGCCCGCGTCGGTCTTGTGCAGGATGTCGGGGGAGACGATCTTCATCACCACGGGGCCGCCGAGGCGTTCCGCGTGCGTGACCGCCTCGTCCTCGTCGCGGGCCAGTTCCTCGCCGGGCACGGTGATCCCGTAGGCGTCGGCGATCTGCTTGCCCTCCGGTGCCGTCAGCGCGGTACGTCCCTGGCGCCGCACGCCGTCGAGGAGCGCCCGCACCCGGGCCACCCGGTCCTGATCCGCCATCTCAGATCACCCCGCCCGACTTGAGAAGCCGCAATTCCTCGTCGCCGAGGCCGAGTTCGCCGATGTAGATCTCCTCGTTGTGCTCACCGAGCAGCGGAGAGGCGGTGATGTCGACGGGGGAGTCGGAGAGCTTGAGCGGGCTGCCGACGGTGACGTAGGAGCCGCGCTCGGGGTGCTCGACCTCGACGACCATGTCGTTGGCGGCGAGCGAGGAGTCCTCGATGATCTCCTTGGTCGACAGGATCGGCCCGCAGGGGATGCTCTCGGCGTTGAGTTTCTCCAGCACCTGCCATTTGGGCAATGTCGTGGTCCATTCCTCGATGAGCTGGAACATCTTGGCGAGCTTCGGCAGCCGGGCCCCCGGGGTGGCCCAGCCGGGGTCCTCGGCCAGCTCGGGCCGGCCGATCAGCCGGGTGATGGGTTTCCAGCCGGCGGGCTGGACGATGACGTAGACGTAGTCGTTGGGGCCGCCGGGCGCGCACTTGACGGCCCAGCCGGGCTGGCCGCCCCCGGAGGCGTTGCCCGAGCGGGGGACCTCGTCGCCGAAGTCCTCGTTGGGGTACTCGGCGAGCGGCCCGTGGGCCAGGCGCTGCTGGTCGCGCAGCTTGACCCGGCAGAGGTTGAGGACGGCGTGCTGCATGGCCACGTTGACGCGCTGCCCGCGTCCGGTGCGGGTGCGCTGGAGGAGGGCAGCGAGGACGGCGGCGACGGCGTGGACGCCGGTGCCCGAATCGCCGATCTGGGCGCCGGTGGCCATCGGCGGGCCGTCCTCGAATCCGGTGGTGGCCATGGAACCGCCCATGGCCTGCGCGACCACCTCGTACGCCTTGAAGTCGGTGTACGGGCCGTCCCCGAAGCCCTTGATGGAGGCGTAGACGATCCGCGGGTTGATCTCGCGGATGCGGTCCCAGGTGAAGCCCATGCGGTCGATCGCGCCGGGGCCGAAGTTCTCCACCATGACATCGGAGCGGCGGATCAGCTCGGTCAGAAGCTGTTTGCCGCGCTCGGTCTTGGTGTTGAGGGTGATGCTGCGCTTGTTGCTGTTGAGCATGGTGAAGTAGAGGGAGTCGGCGTCCGGGATGTCCCGCAGCTGGGCGCGGGTGATGTCACCGGTCGGCGCCTCGAGTTTGACCACGTCGGCGCCGAGCCATGCCATCAACTGGGTCGCCGAGGGACCGGACTGAACGTGCGTCATGTCCAGGACCCGGATGCCTTCGAGAGCCTTGGTCGTCACAGGTCACCTCACTTGTCCGTTGCCTTGAGCCGCCCCGGTGCGGCGGCGGTGGGCCAGGTTCGGCACATTGCATACAGTCGACGAATACTGTATGAAGATTGTTATCCCGCATCCGATGGGTGATGTCCAGGGGTCGTGCACCACTTTCAGGACGGAGCCGAAACGTGGACCTGTACGAGCATCAGGCGCGGCAACTCTTCGAAGAACACGGCATCTTGGTGCCGCGCGCCGAGGTCACCGACTCGCCCGGCCGGGCCCGCGACATCGCCCGACGGCTCGGCGGCCGGGTCGTGGTCAAGGCCCAGGTGAGGACGGGCGGGCGCGGCAAGGCGGGGGGAGTGCGGCTCGCCGAGGACCCGGAAGCCGCCGAACGCACGGCGCGCGAGATCCTCGGCATGAACATCAAGGGCCACCAGGTCCGCACGGTGATGCTGGCCCAACCCGTCGACATCGAGAGCGAGTTCTACGTCTCGTACGTCCTCGACCGCGCCGCCGGACGCTTCCTCGCGATCGCCTCCGCCGAGGGCGGCACCGAGATCGAGGAGGTGGCCGCGCTCCGGCCGGAGGCGGTGGCGCGTGTCCCCGTGGACCCCGCGGAGGGCGTCACCCCTCAGAAGGCCGCCGAGATCGTCCGGGCGGCCGGACTGCCACCGCGCTCCGCCGACGTCCTCGTCCGGCTCTGGCAGGTGCTCATCCGTGAGGACGCCCTCCTCGTCGAGGTGAACCCCCTCGTCCGCACCGCCCAGGGCCGGCTCATGGCCCTGGACGGCAAGGTCACGCTCGACGGCAACGCCCGCTACCGCCAGGCGCGTTGGGACGGACAGGAGACCTCGCACGACGACCCGCTGGAGGCCGCGGCCGCCGCCAAGGGACTCAACTACGTGAAGCTGGAAGGAGAGGTCGGTGTCATCGGCAACGGCGCGGGCCTCGTGATGTCGACGCTCGACGTCGTCGCCGGCAGTGGCGCCCGCCCCGCCAACTTCCTCGACATCGGCGGCGGGGCCTCCGCGCGGATCATGTCCGACGGACTGTCCGTCGTCCTGTCCGACCCCGCCGTCAGGTCCGTCCTCGTCAACGTCTTCGGCGGCATCACCGCGTGCGACGCCGTCGCCGACGGCATTGTCCGGGCGCTGGACGCCGTACGGCCGACCAAACCGCTCGTGGTCCGGCTCGACGGCAACAACGCGGCCCGGGGCCGCGCCGTTCTCGCGGAGCGGGCGCACCCCCTGGTGCACCAGGCCGCCACCATGGACGACGCCGCCCGCCTCGCCGCCCGACTGGCCCACATCAGCTGAAGGAGCGGGACATGGCCGTCTTTCTCACCGAGGAGTCCAGGATCCTCGTCCAGGGCATGACCGGCGCCGAGGGCATACGGCACACCCGGCGCATGCTCGCCGCCGGCACGAACGTCGTCGGCGGCGTCAATCCGCGCAAGGCCGGCCTCGCCGTGGCGTTCGACATCCCTGGCACCGAGGGCCGGGGCAGTACCCCGCGGACCGTCCCCGTCTTCGGGTCGGTGCGTGAGGGGATCGAGGCGACGGGAGCCGATGTGAGCGTGGTGTTCGTGCCGCCGGCCTTCGCCCGTGCGGCCGTGCTGGAGGCCGCCGACGCCGGGATCGGGCTCGCCGTCGTCATCACCGAGGGCATCCCCGTCCACGACTCCGTCGCCTTCTGCGCGCACGCCGCCGACCGGGGCACCCGTGTCATCGGCCCGAACTGCCCCGGCCTCATCTCCCCCGGACGGTCGAACGCGGGCATCGTCCCCGCCGACATCACCGGGCCCGGGAGCATCGGCCTGGTCTCCAAGTCCGGCACCCTCACCTACCAACTCATGCACGAACTGAGGGACATCGGCTTCTCGACCTGCGTGGGCATCGGCGGGGACCCCGTCGTCGGCACCTCGCACATCGACTGCCTCGCGGCCTTCGAGAAGGACCCCGACACCGAGCTGATCGTGCTCATCGGGGAGATCGGCGGCGACGCCGAGGAGCGGGCGGCAGCGTACGTACGCGATCACGTCACCAAGCCCGTCGTCGGCTACATCGCCGGATTCACCGCCCCCGAGGGCCGGACCATGGGACACGCCGGGGCCATCGTCTCCGGCTCCTCGGGTACCGCCCAGGCCAAGAAGAAGGCCCTGGAGGCGGCCGGCGTGCAGGTCGGCGACACCCCGACCGACACGGCACGGCTGGTCCTGGCGCGGCTGGCGGAGCGAGCGACCCCGAGTGACGTCACTCATAGTTGACGTGAGGTGACTGCCGGAAACCGTCGGACCTCAATACCTTCCCTGACGTACGCGACGACTGTTCGCGCCGGCCCGCGCGGCCTTCCGTTCCGGCCGGACCCGGGCCCCCGCCCCCGACTGTGCACCGAGAGCGGAGACACCCATGACAACCCACGACCCCACACCTCCCACCCCCACGCCGCCCACCTCCACGCCGAGCCATCGCAGCCCCCTCGCTCCCGCCCGCCTCGTCCTCAAGTCCGGCACGTCCTGGACCGACGCCTGGCGGCGGTCCCTCGCCATGGCCCCCGAGGCGTTCCGCGACGACCGGGTGCTCAACCTCTGGAACTCCGGCTGGCAGGCGGACGGCCGTGCGCTGCCCGCCACCAGCCCCGTCGACGGCGGCCCCATCGCGGGACCGCCACGGCTCGACGGCGCCACCGCCCACGCGGCCGTCCGCGCCTCGCTCGACCAGCACCGCGCCTGGCGCCATGTGCCCCTCGCCGAACGCCGGGCCCGCGTGGCGGCGACCCTCGACGCCCTCACCGAACACCGTGAACTGCTCGCCCTCCTGCTGGTCTGGGAGATCGGCAAGCCCTGGCGGCTGGCCCAGGCCGACGTGGACCGCGCGATCGACGGCGTGCGCTGGTACGTCGACGGCATCGAGCCCATGGTGGAGGGCCGGGCCCCGCTCGACGGGCCCGTCTCCAACATCGCGAGCTGGAACTACCCGATGAGCGTTCTCGTCCACGCGATGCTGGTGCAGGCACTGGCGGGCAACGCGGTCATCGCCAAGGCCCCGACCGACGGCGGTGTCGCGTGCCTGACGCTGGCCTGCGCGCTCGCCGTGCGCGAAGGCATCCCCCTCACCCTGGTCAGCGGCAGCGGGCGTGAGCTGTCGGAGGCGCTCGTGCGCGCGCCCGAGATCGGCTGCGTCTCCTTCGTCGGCGGCCGGGACACCGGCGCGGCGGTGGCCACCGCCGTCGCCGACCTCGGCAAGCGCCATGTCCTCGAACAGGAGGGGCTCAACACCTGGGGCGTCTGGAACTTCAGCGACTGGGACGCGCTGACGGCGGTCGTCCCCAAGCTCTTCGACTACGGCAAGCAGCGCTGCACCGCCTACCCGCGCTTCGTCGTCCAGCGCGCGCTGTTCGACGACTTCCTCGCGGCGTACCTCCCGGCCGTCCACACCCTGCGCACCGGCCACCCGCTCGCCGTCGAGCACCCCGACGACCCCCACCCCTCGCTGGACTTCGGCCCGCTCATCAACGCGGCCAAGGCCAAGGAACTGAACGACCAGGTCACCGAGGCCATCGACCGGGGTGCCGTCCCGCTCCACCGCGGCAAGCCGTCCGACGCCCGCTTCCTGCCCGGCCAGGACACGGCGGCGTACGTCCAGCCCGTCACGCTCCTCAACCCGCCGCCCTCCTCACCGCTGCATCACGCGGAACCCTTCGGACCGGTCGACACCATCGTCCTGGTCGACACCGAGGCCGAACTGCTCGCGGCGATGAACGCGTCGAACGGCGCGCTGGTCGCCACGCTGTCCACGGACGACGAGGCGACGTACACCCGGCTGGCCCCCCAGGTCCGCGCGTTCAAGGTCGGTCACGGCAGGCCCCGCTCCCGTGGCGACCGCGACGAACTCTTCGGCGGCTTCGGCGCCTCGTGGCGCGGCGCGTTCGTGGGCGGGGAACTCCTGGTGCGAGCGGTGACCCGGGGCCCGGCGGGGGAGCGGCTGCCGGGGAACTTCCCGGAGTACCACTTGATGCCGTGAGCTCGGCCGGGTGGCCGGGTGACCGGGGAGTCAGGTGACCGGGTGACCGGGTGACGCGGTGACCTGGCGTGAGTCCCGTAAGCCGGGCGTGGTCCTGGGGTGAGCGGGGCGGCGTCCGCACCGGGGTGCCGCCCCCGCGCGGTTCGGTGCGCCGGGGCGGCTACCCGATGCCCTGCCGGTCCGGGCGCAGCGCGAAGGCGCGGTCCGAGGGCTCGGCGACCGAGCGCTCCACGGCCTCGACGAGCAGGGCGCGGTGCCGGAGCAGGGGCTCACGGCGGTCCGCGGGAGCGATCGCGGCGAGATCGTCGAGTCCGGCGACGATGCGCCGGGTGACCTGGGGAGAGCCCACCGCACAGCCGCGGATCTCCGTGAACCCCAGATCGACCAGCTCCGTCCAGCCCGGCACGGACTGCACCAGCCGTACGTTCCCGTGCCGGTCCCGGTGGAGCGCCGCGTCGAGGGGCCGGCCGGCGACCGCGGCCAGGAACTGGACGATGCGGTCGATCGCCTGGACGGCCGTGGTCGGGTCGTTCACCGCGGCCGACAGTGCCCGCAGCCCGATGTCGGCCAGCTGACGCATCCCGAACGCGAAGTCCTGATGGAAGGTGCGCTCCACCCCGACCGACACGGTGTGGCTCAGGGGCCGCCGGCCCGCGGGGGCGGGACCTCCGTGCACGGCGAACAGCGGGGTGCCCGGTACGACGAAGTCCCCGATCCGGGGGATCAGCCTCAGGACGACACCTTCCCGCCGGGCCGCCCGCACCAGCCGGGCGATGTTCACGTCCCGAATGACGCCGGCCCGCCCGTGGTGGGCTACCTGGGCGGTCTCGGGCCCGAGCGCGTCCTCTTCGCCGGTCGAGCGGGCGACGGGCATGTGCGCGACGACCTTGAACGCCTCGTGGGTGATGCGGTCGATGACATGGCTGATGCGCATGAGCCGCAGGGTCTGGTTCACGTACAGCACGAAGAGAAGCAGGCTCAGCCCCAGCATCGCCAGCGTCAGAACCGACTGGATCAGCGGGATCGAGGTCACGTACCGCGCGTCGGCCTGCCCCTCGTACGAGGTCAGCACGAGGAGCGACAGCAGGAACGTGGCCAGGAACACGGCGAAGGTGGCCTTGGTGATCCGGCTCCGTACGAAGATCCGCACCACGCGCGGACTGAACTGCCCGCTCGCCATCTGCACGGCGACCAGCGAGATGCTGAAGACCACACCGATGAACGTCATCATCGCCGAGCTGACCACGGTCACCACGGCCTTCGCGTCGTCGGCCAGACGCAGCAGGTCGTCGAGGGTGTCGTAGTCGCGCGCGTCGTGCAGCGAGCCGACGATCGCGGTGTCGGCCGCGGTCGCCGCCGCCCACACCACGAAGACCAGCAGCATGGCCGCGGTGGGCGCGAACCAGAACGTGTCCCGCAGGTGTTCCCGCAACGGCGACAGCGTTCTCGGCCGCCGCCCTTCCCGCAGACCCCCGGTAGTCATCCAGTCACCCATGGTGCGACTGTAGGCGCACCCTCACCTGGCTCCGTGGACCCGCTCCGGGGCCCGGATATGCAGGTGAAAGGCGCTCCGAAAGCTTGGTATTGTTATCCATGTCGCCGCGGGGAACACCCCCGCCCAGGCGGCAGACACCTTGTCCGGGTGGCGGAATGGCAGACGCGCTAGCTTGAGGTGCTAGTGCCCTTTATCGGGCGTGGGGGTTCAAGTCCCCCCTCGGACACTCTTTGTGGCGATACACGAATGAGGACCTCGACCTGACGGTCGTGGTCCTCGTTGCGTTTTCCCGGCTCGAGGACTCCCCGGGGTACCCGGGGTGAGGGCCGTCCGGGTGTCCTCGGCACCGCGGGCGGCGGCCGTGATGTGCCGGCCGCCGCCTGGCGGAAGGATTCAGGTTCGCGTGCGTGAGTGACGCGGCGTCAGTTCGACGCGCTGCCCGAGACCCACTCGCTCCACGGCATGTTCCAGTCGCTGAGGCCGTTGTCCGGGGACACTGTGGCCTTGTCCGCGGAGTTCTTGACGATCACGACGTCACCGGTCAACGAGTTGTCGAAGAACCACGCGGCGGGCTGCTTGCCGTCGCCGGCGTTCCTGACGTCCTTCAGGCCGACGCAGCCGTGGCTGGTGTTGACCTTGCCGAAGACCGAGTCGCCGCCCCAGTAGTTGCCGTGGATGAACGTGCCCGAGGCGGTCAGGCGCATGGCGTGCGGTACGGCCTTGATGTCGTACGAGGGCTTGCCGTTCTTCTCCGTGAGGCCGACGGTCGCACCGTTCATGTGGATCTGCCGGTACTTCTCGGAGATGACCATCCGGCCGTTGTACGTCGGGTGCTCGGCGCTGCCGGACGAGATCGGGATGGTCTTGATCGTCTTGCCGTCCCGTACGACGGACATCTGCTTCGTCTTGGCGTCGACGGTGCTGATCTGGCTCCGGCCGATCTTGAACGTGACCGTCTCCTGGACGCCGTCGAGGCTCATCTTGACGGTGACGGTGGAGCCGGGCTTCCAGTAGTGCTCGGGGCGGAAGTCCAGTCGGCTGCTGTTGAGCCAGTGACCGACGACCTGCTCGCCGCTGCTGGAGCCGACCTGGATCTTCGACTCCACGGCGGCCTTGTCGCCGATCGCCTTGTCGAAGGTGAAGCTCACCGGCATGCCCACACCGACGGTCGAGCCGTTCTCGGGGGAGAGGTGTCCGAGGAAGTCGTTGGCCGGGGAGACCGTGGAGATCGCGGCGTTCTCGGTGGCGGAGCGGCCCTTCGCGTCCTCGGCCTCCGCGGCGACCTGATAGCGGGTGGCCTGCTTCAGCGGGCCGTCCGGCTTCCAGGACGTGCCGTCCGCGGACAGAGTGCCCGGAACCTCGGTGCCGGTCGCGACGGCGGTCATGGTCACCTTGGTGAGGGTGCCGTCGCTGACGGTGACGTTCACGGGGTCGTTGATCCCGACGCCGTGGGCTTGCCCGGGCGTGATCTTTATTCGGGCGTCGGAGGCGTCCTGGGTGTCCGCCTGATTCGCCTGTGCCTGCGTTTCCGGCTGAGCGCCGGAGTCGTTGGTGGCGGCGTAGCTGGTACCGCCCAGCGCCGTGAGTGCGAGTGCGCCGGCCGTAGCCATCAGCCCGATGCGTCGCTTGCGTGCGGTGATCAAACCGTTCTCCCATGCCGCTGGTCGTTGAATCCGGGGCTGACTGTCAGGTGGGCCATCCGCCCCAAAGAAGCATTTTTGCTCATTAGTCCGTTTTGATGGGTGGATTGTGGCGGGTTTCACGCGTTGCGCGTGCGTCGCTGAGGTTCCGCTCGACGGCGTGACGGCCGGACGGCGCGTGATCGATCCGCTCTCGCCGATCGGCGCGGGCTCTACGGCGGCAGGGAGGCGAGGGGTCCGGTGTGACCGGCGCCCGGCCCCGGTCCGGCGTGACCGGCGCCCGGCCCGCCGTCAGGCCGCCGGTCTCGTCCTCGGGCCGCCCGGCCGTGGCCTCACCTGTCGGAGATCTCGGAGAGCCATGCCGTGTCCTCCGGGCCAGGCGCTTCGAGGTCGGGTGCGGGCAGCCGGCGGACCTCGCCCGTGCGCAGGGCGATCGTGGCCCGTGGCTGCATCGGCCCGTGCCCCCTGCGCGAGAGCAGGACGAGTTCCCAGACTGTCGCCGCCATGGCGTCGAGCCGGGTGGCGCAGTCGGCGCCGACTCGCCGCGGATCCCGGGTCCGGCCCAGGGACAGATGCGGAGTGAAGTTCTTGGCGGGCCCGTGGCAGAGCGGGAATCGCTGCCGCAGTGCGTGGTACAGGTCCGCCCACGGTGCCTTGCCCGCCGCTGCCGGATCGAGCCACACGGTGGAGTACGCCCTGTGCCGGAAGGTCCGTACCCCGTCCAGCCGGGCGGTGAAGACCGGCGCCTCGGCCGTCGCCGCGGCGAGCAGCGAGACGGCCCGGTCGAAGTCGGACTCGGGCACGAAGGGGAAAAGCACATTGACGTGCGGCGGCCAGCGGTGGATCTGCGGATCGTATTCCCGGCGGATGTCCTGGATCGGCCGCCACAGCTCCGCCGGCGGGATCCAGGCCACCGCCGAGTGACGCATTTCGTCGCTGGTTCGCATCACGCGTCCACTCCCGCCGTCACACTTCCTCCTCCAGGGTGCCGCGCATCCGGTCCGCCCGTCCTCGGCGCCACCGGCCGACCTCCCCGGGGGTGAGCCGGCCCGGCTCACCCCCGGACCTCCGCCGTCGAACGGCGGGCCGGACCCGGTCGGCCGCTTCGCCCGGGAACCCGGGATCGGCCTGTCCTGAGCCGCGCCCTCCGGGCAGGTCACTGATACTGAGAAAATGGGCAAACTTGGGCGAAACGTCCCAGCGAGCCGACGGGGCGACCGTGTTCCGCCGAAGGCCGGGGCGCCGGAAGCCGGCTCGGAAGCCCGTCGCCATTCGGGCGGCCGACGTCTGCTGCCGTTTCGGAAGCCGCGCAGCGTCGCCGGTCAGGTCTTCCTGCTGCAACTGGTGGTCGTCCTGCTGCTCATCGCCACGGCCGTGGTGGTGCTCGTCATCCAGGACCGCAACCGCGCGATCCAGGAAGCCGGCGACCGGTCACTGGTGGCGGCCGAGTCGTTCGCGAACGCCCCGGGCACCGCGGACGCGATGAAGAGCGACGACCCGACGGCGGAACTCCAGCCTCATGCCGAGGTGGTGCGCAAGAAGACCGGCGTCGACTACGTCGTGTGCCTGAGCCCCTACGGCTTCCGGTGGACCCACCCGGACCCGGACCAGATCGGGAAGCACGTCTCCACCTCCTACGGCCAGGCGCTCGGAGGCGAGCCCCACCAGACCACGTTCGACAGCAGTCTGGGCAAGGCGGTCGACTCGACGGTGGCTGTCTTCGACGAGAAGGGGAACGCGGTCGGCCTCGTCACCGTGGGGGTCACGGTGGACAAGGTGACCAGTGTGGTGCAGCGCCAACTGCCGGTGATCTTCGTCTCCGGGGGTGTCGCGCTGCTGCTGGCCGCGGGTGGGTCGGCACTGGTCAGCGGGCGTCTGCGGCGCCAGACCCGGGGCCTGGGACCGGTGGAGATGACCCGCATGTACGAGCACCACGACGCGGTGCTGCACGCGGTCCGTGAAGGCGTGATCATTCTGGACGGTGACGGAAGGCTGCTGCTGGTCAACGACGAGGCGCGCCGGCTGCTCGCCCTGCCGCCGGAGGCCGAGGGCAAGCCGGTCACCGGACTCGGGCTGAGCCCGGCCCTGGCCGCACTGCTGGGATCGGGCCGGGCGGCCACGGACAAGGTCTTCCTGGCCGGGGACACCCTGCTCGCGGTCAACGTGCGGCTGGTGGGCGCGAAGGGGGGCAGTGTGGCCACCCTGCGGGACACCACGGAGCTGCGCGCCCTCGCGGGCCGGGCGGACGTGGCGGGCGGACGCCTGCAACTGCTCTACGAGGCCAGCACGCGGATCGGTACCACCCTCGACATCAAGCGCACCACCGAGGAGCTGACCGAGGTGGCGGTCCCGCGCTTCGCCGACTTCGCCACCGTCGAGCTGTTGGAGCCCGTTCTGCAAGGTGGTGAGCCGACGGGTGCGGACATGGGAATACGCCGCATCGCGTTCGCGGGCATCCGGGAGGACGCGCCCCTTCACTCTGTCGGGACGTTGATGCGCTATGTGCCCGGCAACCCCGTGGCCATCGGCATGACCACCGGCCGGCCGGTCCTGGTGGAGCACCTCGCCCTGGCCGACGGATGGCGGGCCCAGGACCCGGAGCGGGCCCAGAAGGTCATCGAATTCGGTATCCACTCCATGATCTCGGTACCGCTCCGGGCCCGGGGCCAGTTGCTCGGGGTCGTGGAGTTCTGGCGTTCGGAGCAGGAGCCCTTCGAGGCGGACGACCTGTCCCCCGCCGAGGAACTCGCCGCCCGGGCGGCCGTGTGCATCGACAACGCGCGCCGCTACACCCGCGAGCACACCACGGCCGTCACCCTCCAGCGCAGCCTGCTGCCCGGCATACTCCCCGAGCTGTCCGCCCTGGAGGTCGGGCACCGTTACCTGCCCGCCCAGGCGGGGGTGGGCGGCGACTGGTACGACGTCATCCCGCTGCCGGGCGCCCGGGTGGCCCTGGTGGTCGGCGACGTCGTCGGACATGGTCTGCACGCCGCGGCGACGATGGGCCGCCTGAGGACCGCGGTGCACAACTTCGCCGCCCTGGACCTGCCGCCGGACGAGCTTCTCGCGCACCTGGACGACCTGATCACCCGGATCGACCAGGACGCGGCGGCAGAGGGCAACACCGAGGCCGTCACCGGTGCCACCTGCCTGTACGCGGTCTACGATCCGGTGACCGGGCGGTGTGTTCTCGCCCGCGCCGGTCACCCCGGTCCGGCGCTGGTCTCGCCCGACGGCTCCGTGACCTTCCCCGACATCCCCGTCGCCCCGCCACTCGGCGTGGGAGGCGGCCTGCCGGTCGAGACGGCCGTACTCCGGCTGGCCGCCGACAGCCAGCTCGTCCTTTACACCGACGGCCTGGTCGAGGCCCGCGGCCGCGACATCGACGTCGGGCTCGGCATGCTGAGGGAGGCGCTCGCGCAGACGGACGGCGACAGCCCGGACGAAACCTGCCGGGCGGTGCTCGACGCGATGCTGCGTACCAGGGCGAGCGACGATGTCGCCCTGCTCGTCGCGCGCACACGGCTGCTCGACCCGGAGCAGATCGCGGAGTGGGAGGTGCCCGACGACCCCGCGGCCGTCCCCCGGATCCGCGCCGAGGCCACCCGCAGGCTGGAATCCTGGGGGCTCGGCGAGGCCGTCTTCACGACCGAGCTGATCCTCAGCGAACTGGTGACGAACGCCATCCGGTACGGAGGGAGCCCCATCAGTCTGCGGCTGCTGCGCGACCGCGACAGCCTGATCTGTGAGGTCGCCGACGGCACCAGTACCTCCCCGCACCTGCGCCGCGCGGCCTTCACCGACGAGGGGGGCCGTGGTCTGTTCCTCGTCGCGCAGATGTCCCGCCGCTGGGGGACCCGGTACACCGACCGAGGCAAGATCATCTGGGCAGAGCAGGCGCTCGACGCCGGAGGTGTAGGGGACCTGAGCGGTCTCCTGATGGCGGACCTGTGAGGCGGGACGGAGGGACGGGAACCGGACCGCCGCCCCGGGACATGCGCACGCCCGGAGCGTTCAGGAGCCGTCGTTGACCGTGAAGTACGGGATCTTGGCCGGGTCCTGTCCGAAAGCGGCCCCGAGATAGACGGCCGACAGTTTGGTGAGCGTCCCGTCGTCGATCAGCTGCTTGATGATCCGGTCCAGCTCGTCCTTGTTGGCCGACCCCTTCGGATACAGGGCGCCGTAACCCTGGTCGGTCCTGTACTGGCCCACGAGGCGCACCTTGCCCTCCCGTTTCTGGGGATACGCCAGCAGGATCGTCGTGTCGTGGACGACCGCGTCGATCCGTCCCTCCTCCAGCGCCGTGACCATGTCCGGGTCGTTGGGGAAGGAGGTGACGGGCTTGGTCGGCTTGAGGCGCTTCTTGACGAACTCCTCGCCCGTGGTGCCTTCGGCCACTCCGATGCGGACGTCGCGGACGTTGTCCTCGTTGATCTTCTCGCCGTCCCTGATCAGCACTCCCAGGGTCGAGGAGAGGTAGGGCGGGGAGAACTCGGCGACCTTGCTCCGTTCCGGGGTGATCGTGATCTGCGCCAGGGCCAGGTCGAAGTCCTTGGTCTTTCCGGACACGACCTCCGGGAAGGGAGCGTTCTTCACCTTCACCCGGTCGAGTCCGGACCGGTACGCGATGTTGGCGGCCATGCAGTACTCGTAGCCGCTCTTGATGGAGTCCGGCGTGTCGCCGTTCCACCAGCCGGGTGCGGGCAGGGTCGTTTTGACCGTGAGGGCGCCCGCCGTCATGGGTGACAGGTGAAACTCCCCGTAACGTCCCGAGATCTCGCAGTCGCCGTAGTGGGTCTTCGGTGACTCCGACCCGCCCTGGTCACAAGCCGATGTCGCGACGATGAGCGCCACGCTGACAGCCAGAGAGACGGTCGCTGCCGCGGCGCGCATCATTGCACCTCCGGTAGGGGCATACTCCTTGATTCACCATAAATCACCCCGAACCATACGACTGCCGGAGCCACGTGGGAGGACTCCGGGGCGCGGGTCGGGTTCCCCTCTTCCGGCGGTGTCGTCGCGGCCGGCCGCAGGAGCGAGCCGTCGCCCTGCCGGGCCGGCCGCTTCCCGGTTGTGCCGCCCCGGTGTGATCGGCCGGGCCGCTTCCCGTGCCTCTCTGCCGTGAAACGTGACGTTAACCCTGGAAACAGTTTTGACATGAACACTTCCTTCGGGTGGTTGCCTGTTGTACCAAATGAGGGCCAGCTTTCCCGCTCTGGGAGGTCTCGTGAGACGCGTCAAACTGCTGTCTGCCCTTGCCACGTTCGGCCTCGCGATGATGTTCAGCCTGGCGCTGACCGGTCCGGCACATGCTGCCGGGCCGGCCTATGTCGCGCTGGGTGACTCGTACTCGGCAGGCAACGGCGCAGGAAACTACGACAGTTCGAGTGGAGACTGCCACCGCAGTCTCAGCGCCTACCCCTATCTGTGGAAAAACGCCCACGCACCGTCCTCGTTCGCCGACACATCCTGCTCCGGCGCGGTCACCACGGACGTGACGAACAGCCAGCTCGGCCCGCTGAGCTCCGCCACCGGGCTCGTCTCCCTCACCATCGGTGGGAACGACGCCGGCTTCTCGGACGTCATGACCACCTGCGTGACCGGCTCCGACGCCACCTGCGTCAACCGGGTGAGTCAGGCCGAGACGTACGCCCGGAACACGCTCCCCGCCCGCCTCGACGCCACCTACGACGCCATCCGTGCCAAGGCACCGAACGCCAAGGTGGTCGTTCTCGGCTACCCGCGCATGTATACGCTCGACGTCTTCTGCGTCGGCCTCAGCAGCACCAAGCACAGCAAGATCGACGAGGCCGCGGACGTCCTCGACAGTGTCATCGCCGCCCGTGCCGCCGCCCACGGCTTCGTCTTCGGTGACGTCCGCACCACCTTCGGCGGCCATGAACTGTGCTCCAGCGACGACTGGCTGCACTCCCTGGTGATCTCCCCGGGCTGGGAGTCGTACCACCCCACCGCCACCGGCCACGCCAACGGCTACTACCCCGTCCTCAACGCCAACAGCTGACCTCCCCCGCGGACGCGCCGCCCTGCCCTGACCCCAGGGCAGGGCGGCGCGTCCGTTTCACCGGTGAGCGGTAGTGCGACTCGGCACGGTGGGATCCGATCCTGGGCGAGTAGGCGTTGTCCCGCGTAACAGGAAACTCTATTTGCGTGATAAGAGCAGCCTGTCAAATACATAAGCAAATTCCGTGAATTCGCGCCGTTCTGTGTGTGGCTCAAGAATCTCCCGTCAATCTGATGGCGCGTTGAGATTTCGGTGAGATCGTCGATATTGTTGTCAACAATCGCGCAGGGGTGAACGAATGCCTCTTGCGCGTCCCGCTCCTGCCCCCAGCCGCCGCCAAGCGGCCTACAGGTGTGGGCAGTTGTCCGGTACTTCGTGCAGATGCAGTGATCTCGAAGTCGGCCGATGGGCGCTGCCCGTGCGGCCGGGACGTCATTCCAGGTTCAAAGGAGTGGTTCGTGAGCAGAGAAAGAACCCGGCGAGTTCGCACGCAGCGGACTTGGCGAGGTATAGGCGGCGCCGTTGCTGCAATTGTGCTGGTCGGCGGCGGTTTTGCCGTGGCAAATGCCTCGACGGATGTGCGGGCCGGTAATTCGGCCGCAGGTGTCAAGCGCCCGGTCGACCAGCATGCCACCGGTGCGAAAGCCGTGGTCAGCGCCGCCAACGCGTTCCTGAACACGCTGGACGCCGACCAGCAGTCGGAGGTGCTGCTGGACTTCTCCGAGGCGAACGCGACGGCTTGGTCGAACCTTCCGTGCGGCTCGTCCTGCCGGCCCGGCATCCGGCTCGGTTCGCTGACGGACACTCAACTGGCCGCGGCCATGAAGGTGTTGAAGGTGGCCACGGGCAGCGGCAAGGGCACCGGGTACGACCAGATCACGCAGGTCGTCAAGGCCGACGACGTACTCGAAGCGGCGCAGAACTCCGGCTCCGCCTCCGCGCCTACGAGCAGCGCGTCCAGTACGGCCTCGGCGGACCCGTCCGCCTCGGCGGACCCGAGCTCGTCGCCCACCGACGCTCCGTCGGCCACGGACGCGCCGACAGGCACCCCGCCGTCCGGTGGTCCCGGCGGTCCTGGCGGTGGAGCCGGCGCGTTCGGGTACGGCAGCGGTGTCTATTTCATGGCGTTCCTCGGCACGCCCTCGGCGGACGGCGCCTGGCAGTTGCACTTCGGCGGCCACCACCTCGCGGTGAACCTCACCTACCGGGACGGCAAGCCGGTGAGCGGCAGCCCGTTCTTCATCGGGGTCGAGCCGAGCACATGGACCGCGGACGACGGCACCACGTACACGCCGCTGGCGAAGCAGCGCAACGGCCTGCTCGCCCTGACCGGCAGCCTGAACACGGAACAGTCGATGAAGGCGAAACTGTCCGAGTCGTTCAGCGATGTGCTCCTCGGTCCGGGCAAGGACGGGAAGTTCCCTGAGGCCAAGGAAGGCATCCCGGTCAGCTCGCTCACACCCAAGCAGAAGCAACTCGTCCTGAAGGCGATCCACCCCTGGGTCGCCAACGTGGACGACGCCACCGCGAAGCGGCTCATGAAGACGTACGAGCACGAGCTGAACCAGACCTACGTCGGCTACTCCGGCGGCACGGGCCTGGACGCCCAGGGCGACTACGTGCGGATCGACGGCCCCGGCGTCTGGATCGAGTTCGTCTGCCAGGGCGGCGTCGTCTTCCGGGACCAGATCCACTACCACACGGTGTACCGGGACCACACCCGAGACTACGGAAGCGAGTTCACCTTCTCATGACCCGATCGCGGAACTGGCTGACCACAGCACTACGCCTGGTGGCCGGGATCGCGATCGCGGTACCGGCGGCGCTCCTGCTCGGGGCGCCGCCGGCCGCCGCGCACCCGATGCCGCACTCGGTGGTCCGGCTCGACGTGTACAAGGCATCGGTCACCGCGCGCCTGGAACTGCCCGTCGACGACTTCTCCCGGGCGAGCGGGATCGATCTGACCAGTATCGAACCGGCCGCCCTGCCCGCCAGGGCGACGGCCGTCCGCGCCTACCTCGCCCGGCACGTCCGCCCGACCACCCTCCAGGGAAAGGCGTGGCAGGTCGGTATCGGCGCGCTGAGTCTCAGCCGCACCGAGCAGACCTCCACCGGCCCCTACCGCGAGCTGGTCGCCGAAGCGGTGCTCACCCCTCCGAACGGCGGGGACGTGCGGCACTTCACCCTGGACTACGACGTGATCGTCCATCAGGTCGTCACCCACGTAACGCTGGTGACGGTACGACAGGACTGGGCCGCCGGCCGGATCGACGGCGGAGGAGCCACCCAGGTCGGCACGGTCGGTCTCGACATCCGGCACATGAAGGTCCCGCCCCTGACTGTCGACCTCGGGAACGGCAGTACCTGGCGCGGCTTTCTCGCCATGACCGAACTCGGCGGCGAGCACATTCTCACCGGTACCGACCACCTGTTGTTCCTGCTCATCCTGCTCCTGCCCGCACCGCTGCGGGCCACCGGGCGACGCTGGCGCGGCCTGGTCGGCGCCCGTGCCGCGCTCGGACGCGTCGGCCGCATCACGATCGCCTTCACCGCCGGTCATTCCGTCGCCCTGGCCGCCACCGCCCTCGGGCGCCTGGAGATCCCCGGCCGACCGGTCGAGGCCTTCATCGCCGCAAGCATCCTCGTCGGTGCCGTCCACGCGATCCGGCCACTGTTCCCGGGCCGGGAAGCGGTGGTGGCGGGCGTCTTCGGCCTCGGCCACGGCATGGCGTTCTCCTTCGTGCTCGCCGAGATGCATCTGTCCACCGGACAGCTGGTGTTCAGCCTCTTCGGCTTCAACCTGGGCATCGAACTGGTCCAGCTCCTGCTGGTCTGCCTGGCCCTGCCCGCGCTGCTGGTCGTCGCGCGGCTGCGGGTACAGCCCGCACTCCGGGTGGGCGGCGCGCTGCTGACCGCCACGGCGGCGGTCGGCTGGCTGCTCGACCGGCTCGGCGTGCCCAACCCGGTCGCCCGGACGGCCGACAGCGCCGGATCGCACACCACGCTGATGCCGGCCGCCCTCGCGCTGACCGCGGTCGCCGCCGTCGGCTGGGCGCTGTCCACGCGCCGGCGCGCCTCGGCCGGTCCGGGCGGTGACCTTCGCCCCGGACCACTGTCACGGCCTCGGTCACGACTGCGGTCACGGTCGGACGCGGTCGGTGCCGAGACTCTGGACAGGTAGCGACCCCGGTCCGAGAATATCGAACACTCCATACCGTATGGACTATGCACTCGGGTGCCCCTCCGTGGTTCGCTCCGGCCTCGCCGCCTTGATCCGCGGCACGTGCCTGATGGGGCGGCGTCTGGGAATGCTCATTGACGCGGCCGGGTCCACGGCGTTCTCCCGTGGTCGCGAACGTGCGTCCGTGAGCATGTGGTCGGGGGTCGGTGTCCGGGTGCTTGTTCTCGGGCGTCCTCGGCAGTCCTCGGGCGTTCCTGTCCGTGTTCACGGCTGATGAGTGGTCTTTTCGATACCGACCGGAGTGAGGTAGCCCGCCATGTCGACTCCAGCACCCCGATCCGCCCGGTCCGCCGACCGCCTTCCGGGTGGCGGGACGGTCATAGACCGGCTCGTGACGGCCAACCGTGCGTACGCGGCCGAGTTCGTGGATACCGGCAGGGACGCCCGCCCTGTCCAACGCGTCGCCGTCGTGGCCTGTATGGACGCCCGGATCGACCTCCATGCCGCGCTCGGACTCCAGTTGGGCGACTGTCACACCGTGCGCAACGCGGGCGGTGTCGTCACCGACGACGCCATCCGTTCCCTGACGATCAGTCAGCGTGCTCTCGGGACCCGCAGCGTCATACTCATCCATCACACGGGCTGCGGGCTGCAGAGCATCACCGAGGAGTTCCGGCACGAGCTGGAGATGGAGGTCGGGCAGCGGCCGGCCTGGGCGGTCGAGGCGTTCCGTGATGTCGACCAGGACGTACGGCAGTCGATGCAGCGGGTCCGTACGTCGCCGTTCCTTCCCCATACCGACGACGTCCGCGGCTTCGTCTTCGACGTCGCGACCGGGCTGCTGAGGGAGATCGACCCGCGCGTCTGAGCCGCGTTCTTCTCTTGTTGCCGGTTGCCGGTTGCCGTGCGCTCGTCGCCGGGTGTCCGGTCGTCGTCCGGCGGCGAGAGTGCGGTCCTTCAGGATCCGTCCCCGCATCTCCCTGGTGCGCTTCGATGACTGGCTGCATACTGTATGCAGTCTCATGGGGGCTGTTCGCGAAGAGGGGGCTTCCCTTGTCCTATCGCACTTCTCTCTCGGTCGTCCTGGCCGAAGTCGTCGCGCCCGGAGCCGAACTGGCTGCCAGGGAAGGCAGGTTCCCCCGGGATGCCGTGGCGGCGTTGGGCCGTGCCGGGCTCCTCGGTCTCACCGTCGCCCCGGAGTCCGGAGGCGGTGGGCTCGGGCTGTCCGAGGCCGTCGACGTGGTCGCGCGGACCGCCCGTGTCTGCCCGGCGACCGCTGCCGTGCTCACGTCCCATTTCGCCGCGGTCGCCGCCGTCGAGTCCTGTGGTGGTTCCTGGGTGCGGGAGGAGATCGCCGCCGGACGGCACCTCGTCGGACTCGCCCTGTCCGAGGGCGGATCCGGCGAGCAGGAGGAGGACGAGCCGTACGGGACGGAGTTCGGGGGGTCCCGCTCGGGCGCCGCCCGTTTCGCGGACGTGGTCGCCCTGCGGGGACGTAAGCGGCAGGTGGTCGCGGCGGGTGAGGCCGACAGCTACCTCTGGTCCTCGCGACCGCTCGCGGGGCGGGACGGTCTGACGCTGTGGGTCGTTCCGGCGCAGGCCGCGGATCTGTTCGTCCCGGCCAGGCTCGCCGGGGCGGGGCCCAACGGCAGTGGCACCTCCACCCTGTACGCGGATCCCGTGCTCGTTCCCGCCGACGTGATGCTCGGACGGGACGGTGGGGGGCTCGATGTCCTGATGGGCAGCGTGCGGCCGTGGCTGCTGGAACTGAAGGCCGCCGCCGAAGGCGCACTGCCCGGACCTGGCCACGGCGCCGACACCTTCCGGCCGGGCGTCGAGGCTCCGCTGCCGGGCGCCGTTGCTCTCCGGTCCGGCGGCGGCGACCTCCGGTCCGGCGTCGACACGCTCCGGCCCGGGGGCGAAGGCCTCCGGCCGGCGCCCGCGGCGTGACCCGGCGGGAGGCGTGGGTGATGCGTCCCGTGCGAGGGACCCTTCGGTCAGTCCTGGTTCGCCCCGGCGGCGAGCTGCTTGCGATAGAAGCCGGTGGTGCGCTCGGTGTGCTTGCGCATGACCTCGCCGGCGCGGTCGGAGTCGCCCTTGGCGATGGCCCTGATCAGCTGGGCGTGTTCGTTCCAGGCCTCCTTGCCGCGGGGCCGCGCGATCGGCGTGTAGTACCAGCGCACCTTCTGGCTCACGCCCGCGATCAGTTCGGCCAGGACGGCGTTGTCGGCGATCGAGGTGATGAAGGTGTGCAGCGCGGTGTTGGCCGCGACCAGCCGCTCGATGTCGCTCGCGGTGAGCGCGTCGACACCCTCCTGGTGCAACGCCCAGAGTCGCTCGACGTCCTCGGGTTTCGCGTGCTGGGCGGCGAGTTGTGCCGAGTAGGTCTCCAGAACCGTGCGGACACCGAGGAGTTGGGCGGCCTCTTCTTCGGTGGGGGAGTGGACGAAGGCTCCCTGGGCGGGGCGCAGGTCGACCCAGCCGTCGGTCTGGAGCCGCTGGAGCGCCTCCCGCACGGGCTGGCGGCTGACCCCGAGGTGCTCGGCGAGCTCAGCCTCGACGAGATGCTGGCCGGGCTTGAGGGAGCCACTGACGATCAGCTCGGTCAGGGCGTCGTACACCGCTTGCCGGAGCGGTGCCGGGCGGGTGACGCGCCGGGCCGCGGCGGCCGTGAGTGCCTCGCGCATGGGAGCCCCGTTCCGCCACCGGCCCCCGCGGGGCCGACGGCTCTGCCAAGAGGTGGCCGCCGAGAGGGTCGCCGACGGCTGCGTCAGCATACAGGTTTTCGTATGCAGGATGGGGGTTGCCGGGAGGCGATCCCAGGTCGGCCGGGGTGTCACCTGGGGCCGGGGAGCCCTCGGGCGACGTGGCGTCGGCATGCGGGGCGCCCGCCGGTGGGTGTCGTCCGCCGCCCGCGGCGTCCGTCGCCGTCACCCCGCGCGGTCAATTGCGGCTCGGAGTAAGAGGGTTGATTCGGATTGAGTTCTGTATACAGAAGCCTGTATGGGGTAGTGTTCAAGTCTCCCGCACGCATCGCCGGGGACCCGCACGACGGAAGGCGGAGCGATCATGACGGCAAGCGTGAGTGACGTGACGGTCGAGAGCGTGGTCCGGACGGCGGCGGCCGTTCACCGGGATCAGCGCGGCGCGCTCCTGCCCGTACTGCATTCCGTACAGGCCGAGTTGGGGTGTGTGCCCAAGGAGGCGATTCCCGTGCTGGCCGACGAGTTCAACCTCTCCCGGGCTGACGTCCACGGAGTGGTGACCTTCTATCACGACTTCCGCGCGGAACCGGCCGGACGCACCGCCGTGCGCATCTGCCGGGCCGAGGCCTGCCAGGCGCTCGGCGCCGACGGCCTGGTGACCTACGTCCGTGAGGCCGGACTGGTCCTCGGGGAGACGAGCGCGGACGGCGCCGTCACCGTCGAGCAGGTCTTCTGCCTCGGCAACTGCGCCCTGGGCCCGTCGGTCGAGGTGAACGGCCGGCTGTACGGCCGCGTCGGACCTGCCCGGCTGGGCTCGATGCTGAACGGGGAGGTCTCGTCATGAGGGGCGAGGCCGGCATTCCCGTCGTGAGCGACGAGGCCGACGACACGACGCACCCCACGGCCACCGTCTACGTACCCCGCGACTCGGCGGCCCGGTCCGTCGGCGCGGACGACATCGCGGACGCCCTGCGACAGGCCGCCGTACGAGGCGACTTCGCCCTCGACGTCGTACGCAACGGATCACGTGGCATGCTCTGGCTGGAACCCCTCGTCGAGGTGGTGACCCCGCACGGACGCGTCGGATACGGACCCGTGGCCCCGGCCGACATCGAGGACCTGCTCGCCTCCGGCATGCTCGACGGCGCCGACCATCCGCTGCGGCTCGGTGTCGTGGACCGACTCCCCTGGCTGGCCCGGCAGAACCGGGTCACCTTCGCCCGGGTCGGTGTCACCGACCCGCTGTCCACGGACGACTACGTGGCGCACGGTGGCCTCGCCGGGCTGCGTGCCGCGCTGGAACGCCCGCCCTCGGACGTGGTCGCCGAGATCACCGCGTCCGGCCTGCGCGGCCGCGGAGGCGCGGGCTTCCCGGCCGGCGTCAAATGGAAGACCGTCCTCGACTGCGCGGACGAGCTGAAGTTCGTCTGCTGCAACGCCGACGAGGGCGACAGCGGCACCTTCGCCGACCGGATGGTCATGGAGGGCGACCCCTTCATGCTCATCGAAGGCATGATCATCGCCGCGTACGCGGTCGGCGCGAGCGAGGGCTACCTCTACATCCGCTCGGAATACCCGGACGCGGTGGCCACCATGCGGGCCGCGATCGGCATCGCACAGGAACACGGCTGGCTCGGCAAGGGCATTCTCGGCTCCGCGCTCGACTTCGAGCTGCACGTCCGCGTCGGCGGCGGCGCGTACATCTGCGGCGAGGAGACCTCCATGCTGGAGAGCCTGGAGGGCAAGCGCGGCATGGTCCGCGCCAAACCCCCGATCCCGGCGATCGAGGGCCTGTTCGGCAGACCGACCGTGGTGAACAACGTGCTCACCCTCGCGACCGTCCCCGTCGTGCTCGCGGACGGCGCGCGGGCCTACGAGGAACTCGGTGTCGAACGCTCGCGCGGCACCCAGGTCTTCCAGCTCGGGGGCAACATCGCGCACGGCGGCATCGTCGAGACCGCGTTCGGCGTCACCCTGCGCGAACTGGTCGATGACTACGGCGGCGGCACGTTCTCCGGGCGTCCGGTGCGCACGGTGCAGGTCGGCGGACCGCTCGGCGCCTATCTGCCGACGTCGATGTTCGATCTGCCGATGGACTACGAGGCCTTCGCGGAGGCAGGCGCGATGGTCGGCCACGGAGGTGTCGTCGTCTTCGACGACACCGTCGACCTGGCCGCCCAGGCCCGCTTCGCGATGGAGTTCTGCGCCGCGGAGTCCTGCGGCAAGTGCACACCGTGCAGGGTCGGTTCGGTACGCGGCGTGGAGGTCATCGACAAGATCGTGGCCGGCCGGCACCCGGACGAGAATCTGGCGCTCCTGGAAGACCTGTGCGACCTGATGACCGACGGCTCGCTGTGCGCGATGGGCGGGCTGACACCGATGCCCGTACGGAGCGCCCTCACCCACTTCCCTGACGACTTCCTCGCCCGCGAGGCCGGCCGGGAGGCCAACTCCCGCCCGCCGAGCGGCGCGAGGAGGGAGGCCACGTCATGACACTGCTCAAGGAACCCGACTTCGGAACCCCGGAACGGCCCGGCGAGGCCACGGTGGTGGTGGAGGTCGACGGGCTGGCGGTGACCGTCCCCGAGGGCACCTCGGTGATGCGCGCCGCCGCGCTCGCCGGGGTCGACATACCCAAACTGTGCGCCACCGACAGCCTGGAGCCGTTCGGCTCCTGCCGGCTGTGCGTGGTGGAGATCGACGGCCGGCGCGGCACCCCGGCCTCCTGCACCACTCCGGTGGCGGACGGGATGACGGTGCGGACCCAGACACCGAAGGTGGAGAAGCTCCGCCAGGGCGTCATGGAGCTGTACATCTCCGACCATCCGCTCGACTGTCTCACCTGCCCCGCCAACGGCGACTGCGAACTCCAGGACATGGCGGGCGTGGTGGGTCTGCGGCAGGTGCGGTACGGCTACGAGGGCGAGAACCACCTCGACGCCGAGAAGGACACCTCCAACCCGTACTTCGACTTCGACCCCGCCAAGTGCATCGCCTGCTCCCGCTGCGTGCGCGCCTGCGGCGAGGTCCAGGGCACCTTCGCGCTCACCATCGAGGGACGCGGCTTCGACTCCAAGGTCTCGCCCGGCGCCGCGGAGACGTTCATGGACTCTGAGTGCGTCTCCTGCGGGGCCTGCGTCCAGGCCTGCCCGACCTCCACACTCCAGGAGAAGTCGGTGGTCGAACTCGGCATGCCGACCCGGTCGGTGGTCACCACCTGCGCCTACTGCGGTGTCGGCTGCTCCTTCAAGGCCGAACTGCGCGGCGACGAACTCGTCCGCATGGTGCCGTACAAGGACGGCGGCGCCAACGAGGGCCACTCCTGCGTGAAGGGCCGCTTCGCCTTCGGCTACGCCACCCACCCCGACCGGGTGTTCAAGCCCATGGTCCGTGACAGGATCACCGACCCCTGGCGCGAGGTCGAGTGGGACGAGGCCATCGGCACGGTCGCCCGGCGGATGCGGGACATCCAGCGCCGGCACGGGTCGGGTTCGATCGGCGCGATCTCCTCGTCGCGGTGCACCAACGAGGAGGTGTACGTCGTCCAGAAGATGGTCCGCGCCGCGTTCGGCAACAACAACGTGGACACATGCGCCCGCGTCTGCCACTCCCCGACCGGATACGGACTCAAGCAGACCTTCGGCGAATCGGCCGGAACCCAGGACTTCCGCTCCGTGGCGGAGGCCGACGTCATCATGGTGATCGGGGCCAACCCCACCGACGGACACCCGGTGTTCGCCTCCCGCATGAAGCGACGCCTGCGCGAGGGCGCACAGTTGATCGTCGTCGACCCCCGTCGCATCGACCTGGTGCGCTCACCGCACATCGAGGCCGCGCACCACCTCCAGCTCAGGCCCAGCACCAATGTCGCCGTCGTCAACGCCATGGCCCATGTGGTCGTCACCGAGGGGCTGGTCGACCGGTCCTTCGTGGACGCCCGGTGCGAAGGGTTCGACGCCTGGGCGGAGTTCGTCGCCCGGCCCGAGAACAGCCCGGAGGCCACCGAGGAGATCAGTGGCATCCCCGCCGGTCAACTACGCGCCGCCGCACGCCTGTACGCGACTGCACCCAACGGCGCGATCTACTACGGGCTCGGCGTCACCGAGCACAGCCAGGGCTCGACCATGGTCATGGGAATGGCCAACCTCGCGATGGCGTGCGGCAACATCGGCCGCGACGGCGTCGGGGTCAACCCCCTGCGCGGCCAGAACAACGTCCAGGGCTCCTGTGACATGGGCTCCTTCCCGCACGAACTGCCCGGCTACCGTCATGTGTCCGACGACGCCGTCCGCGAGGTGTTCGAGAACCTGTGGGGCGGCACGCTCCTCGCCGAACCCGGGCTGCGCATCCCCAACATGTTCGACGCCGCGATCGACGGGACCTTCCGCGGCCTGTTCGTGCACGGCGAGGACATCGCGCAGTCCGACCCCAACCTCCAGCACGTCACCGCCGCCCTAGAGGCGATGGAACTCGTCGTCGTGCAGGACCTGTTCCTGAACGAGACGGCCAAATTCGCCCACGTCTTCCTGCCCGGAGCGTCCTTCCTGGAGAAGGACGGCACGTTCACCAACGCCGAGCGCCGGATCAACCGGGTGCGCGCGGTGATGAAGCCGAGGACGGGCAGGCACGAGTGGCAGATCGTGTGCGAGATCGCCACCGCCATGGGCTACCCGATGGCGTACGAGCATCCGGGCCGGATCATGGACGAGATCGCCGCGGTCACGCCGACGTTCACGGGAGTGTCCTTCGACCTGCTCGACAAACTGGGCAGCGTGCAGTGGCCGTGCAACGCCTCCGCGCCCGAGGGGACACCGGTCATGCACGTCGACGAATTCGTCCGCGGCAAGGGCCGGTTCGTCGTCACCGCCTACGTGCCGACCAACGAGCGCAGTACCCGGCGCTTCCCGCTGGTGCTCACCACCGGGCGCATCCTCAGCCAGTACAACGTCGGCGCGCAGACCCGGCGTACCGGCAACGTCGCCTGGCATCCCGAGGACATCCTGGAGCTGCACCCGCACGACGCCGAGGTCCGCGGCATCACCGACGGAGCGCTGGTGACACTGGCCAGCCGGGTCGGACGGACGACACTGCGCGCGGAGATCTCCGACCGGATGCCGGCCGGCGTCGTCTACACCACGTTCCACCACCCCGTGACCGGCGCCAACGTGGTGACCACCGAGAACTCGGACTGGGCGACCAACTGCCCCGAGTACAAGGTGACCGCGGTCCAGGTCGGGCTCGCCCATCCGCTCGGGCACGGCGACGGGACACCGCGGCGGGCTCAGGGCGAGGGTTCCGTACGCACTGGGGACGAGACGCCGCGGCCGGCCGCCGACGACGTACTCACGGTGGTGGACTGAGATGACGGCGACCGTGCCTCCCGAGCGCCGGATGGCGAACGACATCGCCGCGAACCTCGGTCACCTGCCGCAGGAGTCGGCCGCCGAGGCCATCGCGGGTCACATCGGCCGCTTCTGGGACCCACGCATACGCTCCCGGCTCCTCGCGTACGCCGACGCCGGAGCCGACGGCCTGCATCCGCTGGTGATCGCGGCGGTGCGGCTCATGCGCTGAACGAAGGCCCGCAGGAAGCAGGAGGCAGGAAGCGGAAGAGGGGGTGTGCATGCTGTTCCGGCAGTTGGAGTACTTCGTCGCGGTCGCCAGGGAGCGGCACTTCGCGCGGGCGGCGGAGACCTGTTACGTCTCGCAGCCCGCGCTGTCGGCGGCCATCGCCAAACTGGAGCGGGAGTTGAACGTCACGCTCATCAACCGCGGGCACACCTACCAGGGACTCACCCCCGAAGGGGAACGGCTCGTCGTGTGGGCCAAGCGGATCCTCGCCGAACAGGACGCGTTCAAGGCCGAGGTGGCCGCCGTGCAGTCGGGCATCACCGGGACGCTCCGCCTCGGGACGGACCCCACGGCCTCGACGACCCTGGCGATGCCCGTGGCCGCGTTCTGCGCGGCGCACCCGCTCGCCAAGGTCCAGGTCCGCTCCCGTCTGTCGACGAACGAACTCCATCGCCAGATACGGGACTTCGAGCTCGACGTGGCCATCGCCCACTTCGATCCCGGCGACCGGGAAGGCCTTCAGGTCGTCCCCCTGTACCAGGAGAGGTACATGCTCCTGGTCGCCGACGACCAGCTCATGTCCCAGACCAGCACCATGACATGGGCGGAGGCGGCCCAGCTTCCGCTGGCGCTGCTGACGCCCGACATGCGCATCCGCCGGCTCATCGACGATGTCTTCGCGGAGAAGGGATGTGTGGTGACACCACAGGTGGAGACGGACTCCATCGCCGCGCTCTACGCCCATGTCGGCGGTGGCACATGGGCCAGCATCGTTCCGCACACCTGGCTGCGCGCCATGCCGGTGATCGGCAGGACGCGCGCGCTGCCCCTGGTCGACCCGGAGGCGGGCGCCCAGGTCTCGGTGGCGATCCACGCGGGGACCCCCGGTTCGGTCGCCGCGCGTGCCTTCGTGAACGCTGCCACCGGCCTCGCGCTGGACGAGGTCTTCGGACAGCCCCTGCCGCACGAGCACCGGGTGCGCTGAGCCCCGCCGGACCCACCGACCTGCCAGTCCCGCCCCACCCACCCACCGACCTGCCATACCTGCCGAACCGGCCCGGTGTGCGGACCCGTACGCCGGATACACCGGATGCGCCGGACGCATGGCCGACAGCCCCTCCCGGCAACGGAGTCCGAGGCCCCCACCTGCCCTTGATAGACGCTGTTTATCGGCTGGTCGCCGATGGGTCTTGGACGCGGGGGAGCGGGTTGACGATGGTGGGAGGAGCAGCCGTACCGACCGGACCTGCCCAAGGAGGACCTCGGACCATGACCGCTCCCTCGACACCGGAGACCACGGCGAACGCCGACGTGCACACCGAGCTCACCGACGGGTATCACCTGGTCGTCGACGCGCTGAGGATGAACGACGTCGACACCGTCTACGGCGTCGTCGGCATCCCGATCACCGACCTGGCCCGCCTCGCACAGGCGCGGGGCATCCGCTACATCGGCTTCCGGCACGAGAGCAACGCGGGTCACGCCGCGGCGGCCGCCGGCTTTCTCACCAAGAAGCCCGGCATCTGTCTGACCGTGTCCGCGCCGGGATTCCTCAACGGTCTGGTCGCCCTGGCCAACGCCACCACCAACTGCTTCCCCATGGTGCAGATCTCCGGCTCCAGCGAACGGCACCTGGTCGACCTCAGGCAGGGCGACTACGAGGAGATGGACCAGCTCGCCGCCGCGCAGCCGTTCTGCAAGGCCGCCTACCGGGTGAGCCGTGCGGAGGACATCGGCCGGGGCATCGCCCGCGCCCTGCGCACCGCGGTCTCGGGACGTCCGGGCGGTGTGTATCTCGACATCCCCGCCGCGGTCCTCGGCTCCGTCATGGACGC
Source organism: Streptomyces sp. NBC_00659 (assembly GCF_036226925.1). Taxonomy (NCBI): domain Bacteria; kingdom Bacillati; phylum Actinomycetota; class Actinomycetes; order Kitasatosporales; family Streptomycetaceae; genus Streptomyces; species Streptomyces sp. NBC_00659. The sequence continues at coordinate 7,710,192 of NZ_CP109031.1, forward strand.
GGAGGCGGGCGCGAGGACACTGAGCCGGCTCGTCGACCCCGCGCCGCGCCAGCTCCCGGGGCCCGAGGCGGTGGACCGGGCCGTCGAACTGCTGGCGGGCGCCGAACGGCCGTTGCTCGTGCTCGGCAAGGGTGCCGCTTACGCGCAGGCCGACGAACGCATCCGCGAGTTCGTGGAGTCCACCGGCATCCCGTTCATCCCGATGTCGATGGCCAAGGGCCTGCTGCCCGACGACCATCCGCAGTCGGCGGCCACCGCCCGTTCGCTGGCCCTGAAGAAGGCCGATGTCGTGATGCTCGTCGGCGCCCGCCTCAACTGGCTGCTGAACCACGGCCGGGCACCGCAGTGGAACCCCGGTGCCCGGTTCATCCATGTCGACATCGAGGCCAGGGAGATGGACAGCAACCAGCCCATCGCGGCCCCGCTCGTCGGCGACATCGATTCGGTGCTGGAAGCGATAGCCGAGCGCGCCAAGCCCGGCCGGATCGCGGCCCCCGCCGCCTGGCGCGCCGAACTGGGCGCACGGTCGGCGCAGAACGTCGCGAAGATGGCGGAGCGGCTGAAGGCGGATCCGCACCCCATGCAGTTCATGGGCGCTCTGAAGGCCGTACGCGACGTCGTGCGCGAGCGCCCGGAGACGTACATCGTCAACGAGGGCGCGAACGCGCTGGACATCGCGCGCAACGTCATCGACATGCACGTACCGCGGCACCGTCTCGACAGCGGAACCTGGGGTGTCATGGGCATCGGCATGGGCTACGCGATCGCCGCCGCCGTCGAGAGCGGCGGTGCCCCGGTCGTCGCCGTGGAGGGCGACAGCGCCTTCGGGTTCAGCGGCATGGAACTGGAGACGATCTGCCGGTACGGGCTGCCGGTCGTCACGGTCGTCATGAACAACGGCGGGGTGTACCGCGGCGACGACGTCAATCCCCTCGGCGACGCGCCCTCACCGACCACCCTGATGCCCGCGGCCCGCCACGACCGGATGATCGAGGCGTTCGGCGGCAAGGGCTACCGCGCGACCACACCGGCCGAGGTCACCGCGGCCCTCACCGAGGCACTGGCCTCCGGCGGCCCGGCGCTCATCGACTGCGTCATCGACCCCTCCGCCGGGACCGAGAGCGGCCACATCGCCCACCTGAACCCGAAGGGCATCACGGGCGGCACGATCGCGTCGGCCGCGAGGTGAGCCGCGAGCTCCCTTCCTCGCGATCGAGCCCGTCCGGTGACCGGGAGTCCGGCGCGGTCAGCCGCTCGCGCCGAAGTGGCTGCCGGTGATCTCGCCGTCGTCCGTGACCGCCGCGGCGACGCAGCGGAACACCCGTAGCCCCTCGGCCCACTGGGGGGCGGTCGGCGGGAGGACGTCCACGTTCCAGCGGGTGCCGTCCGAACGGCTCGTGGACGTCAGGGAGTCACGCATGACCTGCTGGGAGCACAGCGCCCTGACGTCGGGATGCTTGACGAGGTCCCTCGCGTTGTACGTCGTCCCGTCCTTGGGCAGCGGGGCGATGGCGAAGGTCTGCCACACGTGAGCGATGTGGCAGTCGGCGCGGCTGACGGTGATCGTTCCCGAGATGTCGGTGATGCCGCTCCAGCACTCGGGGGTCGTGACACAGCGGCCGCCCACCCCTTCGACGTCGGCGGCCGCGCAGCCGCTTCGGGTGGTCCGGGCGCCGCCGAAGGCCGCGCCGGCGTCCGGCGGGGCCTTGGCCGAGGTGCTGGGGGTGGGGGATCCGCCCGCGGAGGAGCCGGGGCCGCCCGGCGACCCGTACTCGTTGACCACCCAGGTGACGGACACACTCACCGAGACCACGGCCGCCACCACGCCGATCAGGCCGGGACGCCACCGTGAGGACCCGCGCGTCGCCGGTTCGGCCACCGTGCTCGCGTCTCCACCGGCGGCGGGCCGGCCGTGGCCGTCCTCCGTCCGGCCGCCGTCGGCCTGAGGCCCGCCGTTCCCGCCCGCCCTGCCGGGTCGGCCGTCCGGCCGCGCCGGGCCCGGAGCCCGCGGGTCGGAGGGCGGTGGGGGAAGGGTGTAGGACGTGGAGGGCGTGTCCCGATGGGCGGGACGGGTGGTGGCCGTACGGGGTACCGGCCCGAACCCACCCTGTACGGCGCTGCCGACGTCGACGGCGGCCAGGGCGTCCCGCAGTGTCGACGCGTCCGGCATCCGGGAGGCCGGATCCGTCTCCAGGGCCTGTCTGAGCACCGCGTTGAGGGCGCTCGGCACTCCCGGCAGGTCGGCGTAGGGCCAGGTGTGCCGGACGATGAGCTCCGCGAGGCTGAGCTGGGTGCCGTCGTCGGGGTGGTGCGGCGGGCGGCCCCGCAGGAGGGCGTAGAGCGTCGCGGCGAGCGAGTAGACGTCGCCCGTCGTCGTGGGTTCGGCCAGATGGAAGGCCTCGGGCGGCGCGTACGCCGGGGTCAGCGCCTCGCGCGTCACCGACAGGTCCCGGCCGGGCCTGGGCATGGCGGCCAGTCCGAAGTCGGTGAGGGCGGCGGCGCCGTACCGGTTGACCATGATGTTGCCCGGCTTGATGTCACGGTGCAGCACCCCGGCGGCGTGCGCCGCGGCCAGCGCGTCGGCGATGCCGAGCCCGATGTCCCGGGCCTCCTTGACGGCGAGCGGTCCATGGCGGTGCAGGCGCTCGCCGAGCGAGCCGCCCGGACACAACTCCATGACCATGTACGGGCGGTCGTCGCCGAGGACGCCCGCGTCGTAGACCGGGACCACGTGCGGATGCCCGGACAACCGGCCCGCGGCCGTGACCTCGCGCAGGAAGCGCTGCCGGTCGCGATCCGAGGCCAGCACCCTGCTGTCGACCTTCAGCGCGACTTCCCGGCCCACCGCCGCCTGGTGCGCCCGGTAGACCGTGGCGAAGCCGCCCCGGCCGAGGACCTCCTGGATCTCGTACCCGGAGAGTTCCACGTGCTCGTACCGCATGGTGCCGTCATCCCCCAACGCACAGCCCACCCACGGCAGAGGGTCCGGCCGGGGACCGCGCCGACTCTAGCCCAGCCGTACGGGCTCCCACGCGTCGCCCGTGATTTCGGCGAACCCGTCCAGCAGGGCCGCGGCCACGGTCACGTCGTCGGTGAGGGGACGGTCCCGCATGTCCGGGTCCAGTGCCGCTGCCGCGCGTGCGTAGGCGCGGCCCGCCGGGGTGCCGGGCGCGGGCGGGGTGCCCCGCAGCCGCAACGCCCGTACGGCGGCGACGAGTTCGCAGGCCAGGACGAGCCGGTACGCCTGCGCCGCCCGCAGCGCCTTGCGGGCGGCCTGGGGCGCGAAGGTCGCCGCCTCCTCCATGCCCTGGGACAGCACGACATGCCCGAGCGAGGCCGGGGTGGCGCACCCCTGTATCTCGGCGAGGGCCGAGGCGGCGCTGTACTCCAGGATCATCATCCCGGACCCGGCTGAGGATGAGTCGGCCAAATAGGAGCGCAGTCCCGTCAGTTCGGGGCGGCCCAGGGCGGACAGCCGGGCCACCGAGAGCCGGGCCGTGCCGAGCACGGCGAGGGCGAGCTGGTCGAGCGCGAGAGTGAGCGGCGCGGTGAAGAAGCCGCCGTGATGCCGGGCGACGGGACGGTCCGTGATGTCGTCCCAGCCGATGAGGGGGTTCTCGGCGGCGGAGTTGAGGTCGATGGACAGCACCCGGTCCAGGCCGGACCACGCCTCCATCGCGGGGCCGTGAGCCTGCGGGAAGCACCGGAAGCCGAAGGGGTCCTGGACCCGTGCCGGCATTCCGTCCGGCAGCCCCGGTGCACCCGTGTCCCTGCCGGTCGTCGCGCCCAGCAGCCACCGGACGCGTGCCGCCACCTGCGCGATCGCCGGGTGCGCGTGGGCTTCGTGGACCTCCGGCGCGTACGGTTCGAGGGAGCCGTCCACCGCGTGCAGGGCCAGTGCGGCCACGAGGTGTGCGGCACGCAGCGGGACCCCGAGGTCGTGCCAGGCGAGAGCGGACTCCCCGAGGGTGAGGGCGTTGCTGCTCAACAGGGCCAGCGCGTCCCCGCGTCGCAGCGCAAGAGGCTCGGGGACCGGATGGTCCGCCAACGGGCCCTCACGCAGCGGACTTTCGAGCGACCACGTGTCATGGCCGAAGAGCGCGAGCCCCAGCCGGGCCAGCGCGGTCAGATCACCGGTGCCCACGGACCCGTACTCGAGCACCCGGGGACGCACCCCCGCTCGCAGTGCCTGCGCGACGGCCGCGGCGATCTCGGGGCCCAGCCCCGAACCACCGACCAGGAGTTGATTCGCGCGGACCACCATCATCGCGCGGACCCTGCGGGCCGGCAGGGCTTCGCCCACACCGCCCGCGTGGCTCAGCAGCAGCCGCAGATCGTGGCCCGCGCCGTCGTGTTCCTCGACGGCGAGTCCCCGGTGCGCTCCCACGCCGGTGCTGCGCCCGTAGACGCGGGCACCCTCGGCGGCCAGCCGCTGGGCCGCCCGGCGTGTGCGTTCCATCGCCTCAAGTGCCTTCGGGCACAGGGAGAGCGGCGTCGCCCCATCGGCGATCCGGGCCACCGTGGCGGCGTCGAGACCCCGGCCGTCGAGGACGACACCCGGCGGCGTGCTCCCGGTGGCCGGGCGGTCGGCGGCCGGGGCGCCGATGGCCGTGTCGGCCGTGCGCTCGAGCATGACGGACGTTCACTCCTCAGCCGTACGCGGTCGCCGTCGGGAGGCCGGGCCGGGAGGACACCCTCCCGGCCCTGGGCACTCGTCAGGCTGCCGGTGCCGGTGCCGACGTCAGCTCAGTCCCGCCGAGGCCAGCCAGTTCTTGGCCACGTCCAGCGGATCCTTGCTGCCGTCCTGCACCTCGCTGTTGAGCTTCACCAGGGTCTCGGTGTCGAGCTTCGCCGAGACGTCGTTGAGAACCGCGACTCCGGCCGCGGGCAGAGCGCTCTTGTATGTCAGGGGAGTGACATTCTCGAACCCGAAGAGATTCTTGGGATCCTGGAGCACGACGAACTTGTTCTTGCTGATTCCGGGGTCCGTCGTGAAGATGTCCGCGGCCTGGATGCTGTTCCCCTTCAGTGCCGCCACGGTCAGCGGGCCGCCCGCGTCCAGCGCCTTGAAACTCTTGAAATCGAGACCGTATACGGACTTCAGGCCCTTCAGGCCCTGCTGCCGGGTCTGGAACTCGGGCGAGCCGCCGACGACCAGGTTCTTCGCCACGTCGGCGAGGTCGCTGATGGTCGACTTGTCCGTGAGGTTGTACTTCTTGGCCGTCGCCTCGTTCAGGGCGACCGCGTCCTTGTCCTGGGCCTGGGACGGGATCAGCAGCGAGAGCTTGGGATCGAGCTTGGCCGAGATGGCCTGGCTGGTCTCCTCGACGGACGTCGGAGCGGCCTTGGCGTCCAGATAGGCGAGCAGCGCACCGTTGTACTCCGGAAGGACCGTGATCGTACCGTTCTTGATCAGACCGTACGTGGTCTCACGGCTGCCGATGTTCAGCTTGTAACTGACCTTTATGCCCTTGGACTTGAGGGCCTCGCCGTAGATGTCGGCGAGCAGGATGCTCTCGGGGAAGTTGTTGGAACCGACAACGACCGTACCGGCCTTGGCGGCGTCGCCCTTCAACGGGTCTTTGCCGTCCGTGTCGTTGGAGGAGCCGCAGCCCGTCAGCGCGGCAGCGGCCACAACCAGCAGGGAGACAGCGGAGGTTGCGGAGGTTCGAGTGCTTCTGGCGATGGTCACTTGGTCATCCAGACTTGGCAATCGGTGGGGCGTTGGTGGCTGGTGGGCACGGGGTGACGGTCCTGACGATCCAATCGAGCCGCCTCAAGTACCGTCAAGACACGAATAGATCACTGATGGGGACCGTACAGCTTCAGCCTGTAGGCGCAACGTGACCGAAACAGGAGCGAACCAGGCGTCTTCGCGTGCCACTTTTCGGTTGATCATGGCCGTACTCTGACGGCAGCCGCTAGTGTTGGCCGCGTCGAGGGCCCCCTTCCACTTGTCGGCCCGATCGCGCTGCTCGTGACCATGTGATCCATGCAGGCGGCCTGCTACGAGGCTTCCAACGGGGAATGAAGTCAAGGAGGTTGGGTGCCCGCGCACAGAAAAGCCGCCTCGGGGCAGCCGTCCAATGCTCTGAGGGCCGGCCGGACACCGTCTCTGCTGGACCGCTGGCCCTTCCGCCGGAAACTCAATGTTCTGGTGATCGTGCCGCTCGCGGTCATCTCCGTGATGCTCGCCTATGTCGTCTCCGGCGAGATCGGCCGGGCCCGGTCCGCCGCCGACACCGCCCAACTCGTCCGCGACAGCGCACAGGTGACGAAACTCATCGACGCCGTGCAGACCGAGCACCGGCAGGCCCTCCTGGTCTCGCTGCGCTACGAGGCCGCGCCCTCGGCGAAGAGCGCGCCGGACACCGCCGCCTACCTGGCCGCGCAGACGCATGTCGGCACCCGCATCGAAGCGGTCCGGGCCGCCTACGGCGACCGGCTGCCCGACGGCGAGGCCCAGGCGCTGAAGGAGCTCGAAGGCCTGGACAGCCTCCGCAAGACCGTCGAGCAGGGGCCGATCCCCGCCGACAACATCGACCCCGCCTACGGATCGGTGATCGAGGGGCTCATCGACGGCCTCGGTCTCGGCCGGTCGGGCAGCGAGTCCTCCGCGTCCGCGGGCAATCTGCTCGACGCGCTGCTGCGCGCCGACACCGCCCACGCGTCCTTCGAGACCAGCGTCTTCGCCGCCCGCACCCGTGACTCCAACGCGCTCATCGAGTTCACCGGCGCCGTCGGCGACTACGACCAGTACACCTACCAGGCCGAGCGGTTCACGCGGTTCGCCGGTACGGAACAGGGCAGCGACCTCGCTGAGATCGAGCACAGCCCGTACCAGAGCGTCATCACCCAGCACTGGGCCGCGCTCCAGGTCGACACCGGAGCGCTGGTCGCCGAGAACGCGACACAGCTGCGGGCCGCGCTCGACGAGGCGCTGCGCGCCGGTCCCACCTATGAGCGGCAGGCCGAGAACCGGCTGAAGATCGTCCAGTCGCTGATCGGCGGCATCGCGGGGAACGCCCAGTCCGCGTCGAACTCCGCCTGGTGGCGGGTGGTCTGGCTGATCGCCGGCATCCTGGCCGCCTTCGCGGCCTGGCTGCTGTTCTCCGTGCTGACCCGGCGTTCCGTGGTGCGCACCGTACGGACCCTCACGGCGGCGGCCCAGCATGTGGCCGGTGCCGCGGGGAGCGAGCTCGCCCGCGTCGCGGACGACGACGCCGACGACGCGAGCCCGCCGCGGCTGGAGGCCGTTCCCGTGCTGGTGCGCGACGAGATCGGTGAACTGGCCGAAGCCTTCAACCAGGTTCAGGTGACGGCGAGCGCACTGCTGGAACGCCAGGTCGTCAGCCGGCGCAACATCGCCGAGATGTTCGGCAACGTCGGCCGCCGGGTCAGCAATCTGACGGCCCGCCAACTCGCCCTGATCGACTCGGTGGAGCGCGGCGAGACCGACCCCGAGGTGCTGGACCGGCTCTACCGCATCGACCACATCGCCGTCCGTCTCCAGCGCAACGCCGACAGCCTCATGCTGCTCGCGGGGATCAGCGAGACCGGTCTGAACACCGAACCGATGCGGCTCAGCAACATCGTCCGTGCCTCGCTCGGCCAGATCGAGGGCTTCCAGCGGGTGACTCCGCACGCCGAGGGCGACGTCACCGTCGTCCCCGACATCGTCGGCGATCTGACCCTCATGCTCGCCGAACTCCTGGAGAACGCCGTGATGTTCTCCCCGGCGACCAGCGGCGTCGAGGTCGTCCTGCGGCCCCGGCACCAAGGGGGCGGAGCCCTCGTCGAGATCATCGACCACGGACTCGGCATGAGCCCCGAGCGGCTGGCGCAGGAGAACGCCCGGCTGATCCGGCGCGAGCGCCTCGACCTGGCGCCGACGGAGGTGCTCGGTCTGTTCGTGGTCGGCGGTCTGTCCCGGCGCTGGGGCATCGAGGTCGCCCTGTCCCGTACCCCGGGCGGCGGTGTCACCGCCACCGTCGCGGTGCCCGCGGCCCACCTCGTTCCCGGCGACCAGGCCGCCGCCGCGGTACGGGCCCCGCGGATGCAGCCGGCCGCGCGCCGTCCCGGCCCCGGTGAGCCGCGCAAGGCGCGGCTCGAGGCGCCGGCCGGACCCGCGGGCCTGCCCCGCAGGGTGCCCTCGCGGCCCCGTGGCGCCGAGCCCCCCAACCACGCCCGCCGTTCGGAGGCGGCGGACACCGGCGCCGAGCGCGCGACGACGCACGGCGGTGCCCGGCCCGGCACCGCAGCCGACCCGGCACCCACCGGCCCGGCGCGGTCCGGCGATACCGGTCCGCTGCGCCGCAGGGTGCGCGGGGCGACCCTGTCGGCCGGCACCGCCGCGAGCCGGCTCCCCAGACCCACCGAACCACCCACCCACCGCAGGCCGCCCTCCTGGCAGCCCACGGACGCCGAGGCCGCGCGCTCCGAACTCGACGAGTTCGAGGCCGCCGTGCTGCGGGCCGAACGCGAGAGCGCGACCGAGGACCACTCGACAGCGGTGACCCGGCCGGGTGGCAGAACCGGCGGTCCCACCGGGACCGGCACCCAGAACAGAAGACCCTCTTCCCCGGAAGGCATGAGCACGTGACGATGTGGACAGGCGGGCCCGAGTCCCGGACAGCGGAACCCGCGGCGGACGTGAAGGCCGCCGCTGCCGACTTCAACTGGCTGCTCAACCGATTCGCCACCGAGACGGCCGGGGTCGTGGACGTGATCGGTGTCTCCTCCGACGGGCTGCTCATCGCGGTGTCCCAACTGCGCGGCCAGGCCGACTCCGAGCGGCTCGCGGCGATCGTCTCCGGAATCACCAGCCTCGCCATGGGGGCCTCGGGCAACTACGGCCTCGGCAGCCTCAACAAGGTCATCATCGACCTGGAGGAAGGGCATGTGCTGGTGTCCGCGCTCGGCGCCGGGGCGGTGCTCGGCGTGGTCACCTCGAAGGAGGCGAAACTCGGCAACATCGCCTACGAGATGACCCTCTTCGCCAACCGGGCCGGTGCCGTGCTGAGTCCGCAACTGGTGATGGAGCTGAAGAGAACCGTGGGCGTCGCACCGGCCGGCTGATGTCCGACGGCGCGTCACATGACCGGTGACGCGCGCACAGGTGAAGGGGGAGGACGTGATGACGTCCGGCGAGCCATTGGCCGGCGGCGGCGCCGAACGGGGAGCGGAACGCCCCGCCTCGGTCGTCCGGCCGTTCCTGTTGACCGCGGGACGGATCGCCGGCGGCGACAGTCTCGTACCGCCGATCCCGATCGAGACACAGGTGGTGGCAACGAATGTGGGACTGGCGACGCTGGACCGCTTCGTCTTCGACCAGCACCGCGACATCATCATGGTCTGCCGTGAGCCGCAGTCGCTCGCGGAGATCGCGGCGAGGCTCCGGATGCACTTGAATGTGGTCCGGGTTCTCGCCGACGACCTGCGCGCCGACGGTCAACTGGCCCTGTACGCGCCGCAGGCCCGCTCCAACCGCGATGTCACTGTTCTGCGAAGGGTGATCGATGGTCTCCGAGCTGTCCCCGACTCCCGGGGCTCGATCCGTGAGGGATGACGACGGGCGTCCCCGGCCGCCGCTGCCGGTCAAGATGGTGATCGCGGGCGGCTTCGGCGTGGGCAAGACCACGACGGTGGGGGCCATTTCGGAGATCGAGCCGCTGACCACCGAGGCGTCCATCACCTCGGTCGCCGCCGGTGTCGACGACCTCTCCCACACCCCGGAGAAGGTGACGACGACCGTCGCCATGGACTTCGGCTGCGTCACCCTCGATCCGACCCTGAAGCTCTACCTGTTCGGGACCCCCGGCCAGGAACGGTTCGGGTTCATGTGGGACGACCTCGTCGAGGGCGCGCTCGGCGGACTAGTCATCGTCGACACCCGGCGGCTCGACGACTGCTACGCGGCCGTGGACTACTTCGAGCACCGGGACATCCCCTTCGCGGTGGCCGTCAACGCCTTCGACGGTCGGGTCGAACACGATCTGAACGACGTACGGTGGGCCCTCGACGTCGCCGACCATGTGCCGCTGACCGTGTTCGACGCCCGCGACCGGGGGTCCGTACGCGACGCCCTGCTCATCGTCCTCGAACACGCCCTGGCCAGGGCCGAGAGAGCGGCGCACACTCCGGGAGAGCGTCCCTGAGCGAGGGCACGTGCCGCCCGCAGGTTCCGGCCGGGACGAGGACGGGGACGGCCCGAAGGCCGTCCCCGTTGTGGTGGTACCGCTACCGGGTGGTGTCGCTACGCGGCGCGGCGCCTGCGTACGCCGGGTGAGACCGTCACCCGGCCCACGGCCCAGAACAGCACGAGGACGAGCAGTGCGAGAACGGCCGTGAGGGCGGCTCCGCCGGCCACCTTCTCGTAGTTGTGCTGGTACAGGCCGTCCAGGATGTAGCGGCCGACCCCGCCGAGGGACACGTAGGCCGCGATCGTGGCCGTCGAGACGATCTGGACCGTCGCCGAGCGCAGCCCGCTGAGGATCAATGGCAGCGCCGCCGGGACCTCGACCTGGAAGAGGATCCGTGCCTCCGGCATGCCCATGCCGCGGGCGGCGTCGACAGGGGAGGGATCCACGGTGCGGACCGCCTCGTAGGTGGTGATGAGGACCGGCGGGATCGCCAGTACCACGAGCGGGATCATCACCGGCACGATGCCGAGGCCCAGCCAGACGAACATCAGGACCAGGAGCCCGAAGGTCGGCAGTGCGCGCGCCCCGGCGGACACGAAGGCCAGGGCGTTGCCGCCGCGCCCGGTGTGCCCGGTGACCAGGCCGATCGGCAGACCGATGGCCGAGGCGATCGCGAGGGCCGCGGCCGTGTACTGGACGTGCTCCCACAGGCGCTGCGGGATGCCGTCGTAGCCGTGCCAGTGCGAGCCGTCGCTGAAGAAGGCCTGCATGAAGTTCAGTACGTTCACGAGGCGCCCTCCGTGAGGTCGGCGCCGGCGTCCGCGGTCGTGGCCCCGGAGCGTCCGGCGGCGCCGCCGGACGGCGGCTGCCAGGGGGTGAGGACCCGCCGCAGCAGGACCAGCAGGGCGTCGATCACGACCGCGAGGACGGCGATGGTGACCACCGCGGTCACGGCGAGCCGGGGGAGACCGTACAGCTGCGCGTAGGTCAGCAGATTCCCGAACGCGCCTTGGTTGCCGATCAGCGCGCCGACGCTCACCAGGCTGATGCTCGAGGCGACGGCCACACGCAGACCCGCCATGATCGCCGGTACGGCGATGGGCAGTTGGACCTGGAAGTAGCGGCGCACGACACCGATGCCCATGGCCGAGGCGGCGGCGTTCGTCTCCTCGGGGACCGAGCGCACCCCGTCGACCACCGCCGGGACGAGCACGACGAGGCTGTACAGGCACAGCGGGATCATCACGGTCAGCAGGCTCAGCCCGGTGTAGTCGATGAGCACCACGAAGAAGGCGATGGAGGGGATCGCGTAGAGCACCGTCGAGGTCCACAGCACCGGCGCGTAGAGCCAGTCGTAGTGGACGCACAGCAGTCCGATCGGCACGGCCAGCAGCAACCCGGCCAGCACGGGGACGAGGGCCTCCTCCATATGGAGGGCGATCAGGCCGGCATAGCTGTGCTGGATGGCGCTCGGAATGTGGAAGAACCCGTTCATCGCGCGGCCTTCGCCGTCGCCGTCTCCTGCGGGGCGTCCGCCGCCCGGCGCTTCCGGGCCGCCCGGATCGCCGCGGCGACCGTCTCCTGCCCGGCGACCCCGAGGACCTTCCCGGAGCCGTCGACGCCGACGGCCTGGCCGGTCGGCGACAGCACGGCACGGTCCAGCGCGACCCGCAGCGAGTCGCGGCCCACCTCGAAGCTCGGGCCGTACGGTTCGAGGTCCGCGACGTCTCCGCCCCAGGTGCCGGGGTCGGCCCAGCCGAGCGGCCTGCCGTCGGCGTCGGTCACCAGCACGGGCGTCCCTTCCGGGTCGCGTCCGGCGATCTCCCGCCAGTCGGAGCCGACGGGGAAGACCCGGGAGCGGTCGAGTCCGAGATCGCGGGTGGAGAGGAACGACAGACCGCGGATGCCCCGGTCCGCGCCGAGGAACCGTTCGACGAACGGATCGGCCGGCGCCGAGAGGATCTCGTCGGGGGCCGCGAACTGGGCGAGCTTGCCGCCGGTGCGCAGCACGGCGATGCGGTCGCCGATGGTGATGGCCTCGTCCATGTCGTGGGTGACGAACACGATGGCCTTGCCCAGTTCGCCCTGGATGCGCAGCAACTCCTCCTGGAGTCCCCGGCGTACGACCGGGTCGACCGCGGAGAACGGCTCGTCCATGAGCAGGATGGGCGGGTCGGCCGCCAACGCGCGGGCGACGCCGACCCGTTGCTGCTGACCGCCGGAGAGCTGGTACGGATAGCGGCGGGCCAGGGCCGGGTCGAGGCCGACCCGTTCCATCAGTTCCGCGGCGCGCTCCCGGGCGCGCTGCTTGGACCAGCCGAGCAGCCGGGGCACCGTGGCGATGTTGTCGACGATGGTCCGGTGCTGGAAGAGGCCGGCGTTCTGGATGACGTAACCCATGGAGCGGCGCAGGGTGTTGACCGGGCGGGTGCGGATGTCCTCGCCGTCGACCCGGATGGTGCCGCTGCTCGGCTCGATCATGCGGTTGATCATGCGGAGCGTGGTGGTCTTGCCGCAGCCCGAAGGTCCGACGAGAACGGTGATGGAGTGATCCGGTATCTGGAGGGACAGGCGATCGACGGCCACCGTGCCGTCGGAGTATCGCTTGCTGACATCTTCGATGGCTATCAAGCGTCGAAACCCTTCGGGAACGGCCTAGCCCGCGCGTGGCGCGATCACGTGCACGAGGGTGCGTAGTCTAGTCAGACGATGTTCGTTCCCGGCCATGACAGATCGTGAATGTCGTGCGTACGTCCGCTTTTCCCGGGCGCGCCCGGCCTCCCGGCCTCGCGGGATCCCGGTCAACTCCGCCTCGGGCCCGTACCGTTCGGTGATCAGCCCTCGGAACCCACGGGAGCCGAGCCCGCGGTGACCAGTTCCCGCGGGCGCTCGTTCTCCCGGAGCTGCGGGCTCCGCTCCGCGGGCCCGCGGCCACCCTGCCGCCACAGCCACGCGATGTCGCGGCCGAACGACCACACGAGCAGCGCGAGCGCGGTCAGCACGGCGGCCATCTCCGCGTCGTACGGCAGGAGTCCGGAGCCCGCGACCAGCAGGATGACGCCCTGGAGGGCCGCCACCGTCTTGCGCGCCATGCTCGGCGGCAGCTCGCCGTTCAGCCACGGCATCACCCGGGCGGCGGCGACGAACGCGTACCGCATCGTGCCGATCAGCAGCACCCACGGACCGAGGGACATCCCGACGTACACGCTCAGCACGAGGATCAGGAACGCGTCCACCTCCATGTCGAAGCGGGCGCCCAGGGCCGAGGACGTGCCGGTCCGCCGGGCCACCTTGCCGTCGACGCCGTCGAGGATCAGCGCGACCGCCGTCAGACCGACCAGCAGGCTGACCGGCGGCGAGCTCTCGAAGGAGTCCGCGACCAGCGCGGTGACTCCGCCCACCAGGATCGCGCGGCCGAGCGTGACCCGGTTGGCGGGTCCGAAGGAACGGGGCTGTGTGCGCCGCAGCGCGCGGGTGAGCACCGCCCAGGTGGCGAACGCGAACACCAGGCCGGTCAGCCAGCCCGCGGGCCCCATCCCGATCGCCGTGCCCAGCAGGGCCAGGACCAGGAGCTGCACGCCGGCTCCCACCATGGTCTCCTGCTGGGGAAGCCTTGCGCCGTACATGTTGTTCAGGGCCACCGCAGATCCTCCGGCCGAATGACAGATTCGATCAACGCCGCGTACCGTGTGCGCGACTTGTCACTGCTCCGTACGTGAAGATCTGCGGAATCGTTCAGGGGGACGCTCATGGAACTCACAGCTCGCGCCTTCTGGCTCGCATCTCCGGGCCACGGCGAGATCCGTGACATCACCCTCAACGCGCCCGCGCAGGACGAGGTACTGGTCCGTACGCTCTACTCCGGAGTCAGCAGGGGCACCGAGACCCTCGTGTTCCGCGGGGGAGTCCCGGAGAACCAGCACGCCTCGATGCGCGCGCCGTTCCAGGACGGGGATTTCCCCGCACCCGTGAAATACGGCTATCTGAGCGTCGGCCAAGTGGAGGAAGGACCCGCGCATCTGCTCGGGCGGACGGTCTTCTGCCTCTACCCGCACCAGACGCGGTACGTCGTCCCGGTGAGCGCCGTGACCGTCGTACCCGAGTCGGTGCCCGCCTCCCGCGCCATCCTCGCCGGCACCGTCGAGACCGCGGTGAACGCCCTGTGGGACGCGGCCCCGCTCATCGGCGACCGGATCGCCGTGGTCGGCGGCGGCATGGTCGGCTGCTCGGTCGCCGCGCTGCTCGCCCGTTTCCCCGGGGTGCGCGTCCAGCTCGTCGACGCCGACCCGGCACGCGGTGCCGTCGCCCGCGCGCTCGGCGTCGATTTCGCGCTCCCCGAGGAGGCCGGGGGCGAACTCGACCTCGTCGTGCACGCCAGTGCCACCGAGGCCGGACTCAACCTCGCCCTCGGCCTGCTCGCCCACGAGGGGACCGTCATCGAACTGAGCTGGTACGGGGACCGCCGGGTCGCCCTGCCGCTTGGCGAGGCCTTCCATTCGCGTCGGCTGACCCTGCGCAGCAGCCAGGTGGGTTCCGTCTCCCCCTCCGGCCGGGCCGGAAGGACGTACGCGGACCGTCTGGCGCTCGCCCTCGAACTTCTCGCCGAACCGGCCTTCGACGCCCTGATCACCGGCGAGTGCTCCTTCGGAGAACTCCCGGACGTGATGGGGAAACTGGCCTCCGGATCGATACCCGCCCTGTGCCACCGAGTCGCCTACGAAGAGGTTTGAGCCGACGAGAACCGGCCTGACCTCTACGGACTCCGAAGAAAGGGCGACACGCGGCTGAACAAGGTGAACCGGGCAGCCGTACTACACGACGTGATCCCGGCAGGGGATCAGACGCACCGCACCTGGAGGGTCGTCCGTTGTTCAGCATCACCGTCCGCGATCACCTGATGATCGCCCACAGCTTCCGTGGCGAGGTCTTCGGACCCGCGCAGCGCCTCCACGGGGCGACGTTCCTGGTGGACGCCACCTTCCGTCGCCCCGAGCTGGACGACGACAACATCGTCGTCGACATCGGACTGGCCACGCAGGAGCTCGGCGCCGTCGTGAGCGAGTTGAACTACCGCAACCTCGACAGCGAGCCGGACTTCAAGGACACCAACACCTCGACCGAGTTCCTGGCGAAGGTCATCGCCGACCGGCTCGCCGACCGCGTGCACGCCGGAGCCCTGGGCGCGGGCGCCCACGGCCTCGCCGGCATCACCGTCACCCTCCACGAGTCGCACATCGCCTGGGCGAGTTACGAGCGTGCCCTGTGACCGACGTGACCCTCGACAAGGCGTCCGTGCCGTCCGGGCGTGCCGCCACGGTCACCGGACCCGGCGCCCTGAACTACGTGCCCGTGCAGAACGCGGCTCTCAAGAACGCCGAGATCATCCCCATGTCCCTGCGCACCGTGCACTTCGTGATGCCGGGCGGCGTCGACGACCCGGCCACGCCGAGCGGCGGCAACGCCTACGACCGCCGGCTCTGCCTCGACCTGCCCGGCTTCGGCTGGCAGGTCGAGCGGCGCATCGTCGCCGGCGAGTGGCCCCGCCCCGGTGCCGCCGCCCGTACGGAACTGACCCGGACCCTGGCGGACCTGCCCGACGGCACGGTCGTCCTGCTCGACGGGATCGTCGCCTGCGGAGTCCCCGAGATCGTCGCTCCCGAGGCGGACCGGCTGCGTCTCGTCGTCCTCGTCCACCTGCCGCTCGGCGACGAGACGGGACTCGAGCCCGCCGTGGCCGCCGAGCTGGACGCCCTGGAGCGTACGACCCTGCGGGCCGTGTCCGCCGTCGTCGCCACCAGCGAATGGGCCGTCCGCCGGCTCGTCGCCCATCACGGCCTCGCCCCCGACCGGGTCCACGCCGCGGCCCCCGGCGCCGACATCGCACCGCTCGCCTCCGGCACCGACGGTGTCTCGCGGCTGCTGTGCGTGGCCGCGGTGACCCCGCGCAAGGGCCAGCACCGGCTCATCGAGGCCCTGGCCACCGTCACCGACCTGCCCTGGAGCTGCGTCTGCGTCGGCGGTCTGGCCCAGGACCCGGCCTACGTCGACCATCTGCGCGCCCTGATCGCCCAGCACGGCCTCGGCGACCGGCTGCACCTCGCCGGACCGCAGGCCGGCGCCGAACTCGACGCCAGCTACGCCGCGGCCGACCTCATGGTCCTCACCTCGTACGCGGAGACCTACGGCATGGCCGTCACCGAGGCCCTGGCCCGCGGCATCCCCGTGCTCGCCACGGACGTCGGCGGTGTGCCCGAGGCCGTCGGACGCGCCCCCGACGGCGGGGTGCCCGGCATCCTCGTCCCCCCGGAGGACCCGGCGGCCCTGGCCGCCGAGCTGCGCGGCTGGTTCGGCGAAGCCGACGTGCGGCGCCGGCTGAAGGCCGCCGCCCGCGGACGCCGTGCCGCGCTCGACGGCTGGGCCACCACCGCGCGCAGCCTGGCCGGTGTGCTCGGCCGGCTGCCCCAGGAACCCCGGAGGGCGGCGTGAGTACCGCGACGACCCCCGCGAGCGGGCCGGACTCCGGCATCCCCGAGGAGAAGGTGAGGACGGGCGTGCCCGGTCAGCGAGTCGGGGACCCTGACGCCGAAGAGGTGCGCTACGCGCCCCAGTGGCTCCAGCTGCGCGAGCCCGCCGACGCCGCCGCGCGGGCGGTCGACCTCCTCGACCCGCTGCGCATCCGGCTGGCCAACCGGCCCGGGCGCGGCGACCTGGCCATCCACGACCTCGGCTGCGGCACCGGCTCCATGGGCCGCTGGCTGGCGCCCCGGCTCGACGGCGCCCAGCACTGGATCCTGCACGACCGCGACCCGTACCTGCTGCACTTCGCCACCGTCGGGGCACCCAAGGCGGCGGCCGACGGCAGCCACGTCGGCGTCACCACCCAGCGTGGCGACATCGGGCGGCTGACGACGGACGCCCTGGCCGGCGCCTCCCTGGTGACCGCGTCGGCGCTGCTCGACGTACTCACCGCCGAGGAGATCGACCGGCTCGCGGCCGCCTGCGCCGGCGCGGGAGTGCCCGCCCTGCTGACGCTGTCCGTCGCCGGCCGGGTCGAATTCACCCCGGCCGACCCGCTGGACGCCGAGATCACCGAGGCGTTCAACGCCCACCAGCGGCGCGGCGACCTGCTCGGCCCGGACGCCGTCACCGCCACCTGCGAGGCGTTCGCCCGCTACGACGTCACCGTGCGGGTGCATCCGAGCCCCTGGCGGCTCGGCCCCGACGAGGCCGCCCTCACCGCGGAGTGGCTGCGCGGCTGGGTCGCCGCGGCGGTGGAGGAACGCCCCGAGCTGGCCGGACCGGCGGAGACGTATCTGGAGTCGCGCCTGGCGGCGTGCGCCGCGGGCGAGCTGCGGGTCGTCGTCCACCACAGCGATGTGCTGGCGCTGCCCCACCCGGTCGGGGGTGCGGCGTGAGCGCGGGCCTGGAGACACTGGGACCGGCCGCCGCGGCGGCCGTGACCCCGGACCTCGACGGCCCGCACCTGAACATCCCCGCGGAGTCCGGCGCCTCGAGGGCGCCGGGCCCCACGGGTACGGGACCGGGGTACGTCCCGGCCGAGGGCTCCGGGAGTCCGGCGGCCGAGGAAACCCCCCGGGTCCGGCGCGTGTCCGGACGTGTGCGCAAGCACTTCGGTGCCACGGCCGGCGTCCTCATCCTCGGAGTGCTGCTCTGGCGGCTGGGTACCGGGGTGTTCGTGGACGGGCTGCGGCGCATCGACGGGACCACCCTGACGGTGGCGATGGCGATCGGGCTGCTCACCACGGTGTTCAGCGCCTGGCGGTGGTGCCTGGTCGCGCGCGAGCTGCGCATCGAACTCCCGCTGGGCGCGGCCGTCGCGGACTACTACCGCGCGCTGTTCCTGAACGCCGCGCTGCCCGGCGGGGTCCTCGGGGACGTGCACCGGGCGGTACGGCACGGACAGAGCGCCGGCGACATCGGCCGGGGCGTGCGCTCGGTGGTGCTGGAACGCACCGCGGGACAGGCCGTGCTGGTGGCCGTCGGCGCGGTGGTGCTGCTCACCCAGCCGTCACCCGTGCTCGCGCAGGCCCGCGAGGCCGCGCTGATCCTCGCGCTCGTCTCGGTGGTCGGCGCGGTGGCCTTCGGCGTCGTCCGCAGGCGTCGGACCTCTTCGGCCACCGGACGGTACGGAGCCGTCCGCGGCGCGCTCGTCGAGGCCCGGGGTGCCCTGCTGGCCCGGCGCAGTTGGCCCGGCGTGACGCTCGCGTCGGTCCTGGTGCTCGCCGGTCATCTGGCGATGTTCGTGCTCGCCGCCCGGGCCGCCGGATCCGGCGCGTCCGTCGCCCGGCTGACGCCGCTGGCCCTGCTGGCCCTGCTGGCCATGGGGCTGCCGCTGAACGTCGGCGGCTGGGGCCCCCGCGAGGGCGCCACCGCCTGGGCGTTCGGCGCCGCCGGGCTCGGCGCCGGCATGGGTCTGACCGTCGCGGTGATCTACGGCGTGCTCAGCCTCGCGGCGAGCCTGCCCGGCGCCGTGGTCCTGGTCGTCCGGTGGGGTGCCGCGCTCCGGCGCCCCCGGGAGGAGAGCGCGGGAGGGCCTGATCAGTGCAGCGTCTCGGACGTCACCAAGGAGAAGTACGCCCCGAAGGCTTCGGCCAGCCCGGCGAGGAGTTCCTTCCCCTTCTCGGCGCCGGCCATCGAGGGACGGCCGATGACCCCGGACTCGGTATAGCCCGACATGCCGAGAGTGAGCAGATGCCGACGGTCGTCGGCCACGAAATCGGAGGTCTCATAACCGTCTTTGACGCATTCCGGATGGGCGTGCAGGAGAATGGACGTCTCGATTTCTCCCGCGTGCATATCCGTGAGCAACGACGTCTGCACACCGGCTCGTTCACACGCGCCTTCCCAGTCCTCCATGGCGGGGAAAAGCGCCATGCGTGTACCGGTGCCCTCGGATTCCTGGACCACATTGCCCAGAACGTAATTCCCCCCGTGCCCGTTGACCACGACCAGGGTGTCGACGCCCGATCGCCGCAACGAAGCGGCGATGTCCCGGACGACGGCGTACAGGGTGACGGCGGAAATGCTGACGGTGCCCGGCCAGGCCGCGTGCTCGTGCGAGCACGAGATGGTCACCGGAGGAAGAAGATGCACCGGATAGGCGGCCGCGATCTCCCGCGCGATGGCGCACGCCACCAGTGTGTCGGTCGTCAGGGGCAGGTAGGCGCCGTGCTGTTCGAGGCTCCCGACGGGAAGGACGGCGACCTGGCGGGCGACACCGGCCCCCCGCTCGCGGACATCCTCCGTGGTGTCCAGTGACAGCACACCGGACTCCATCACGCGCGTTCCCGAACTACTCATCTTTCACGGCCCTTTCGACTCTGCTTAGGAACCAGATCATGACAGATAACTTTGGCGTACTCGGCGGGAATGCCCACCTCACAGGTGTCGAACGAGTCGTGATTGCCCCGCTGCCCACCGTGTACGGCGATTTCCACGCCGTCGGCTTCCTCGACCACGACCGCGGCGAGGAACAAGTCGTCCTCGTGTACGGCGACCTGGACACCCTTGGAAAGGGGGACGTACTGACCCGGCTGCATTCCGAATGCCTCACCGGCGACTCCTTCGGATCGCAGCACTGCGAGTGCGGCCCCCAGCTCACCGCCTCGCTGCAGGCCATCGCGACCGAGGGCCGCGGCGTCCTCGTCTACCTGCGCGGCCACGAGGGCCGGGGCATCGGCCTGCTCGCCAAGCTCAAGGCGATGAAGCTCCAGGCGGAGGGGCTCGACACCGTCGAGGCGAACGTCGCCCTCGGCCTGCCGGTGGACGCCCGCGACTACCGGGTGGCGGCGGAGATGCTGCACGACCTCGGCGTACGGTCCGTGCGGCTCCTGTCGAACAACCCACGCAAGCGTGAGTCGCTGCTGCGCCACGGCATCAAGGTCGCCGAGCAGGTGCCGCTCCTGATACCGCCGTGCGAGGACAACCTCACCTATCTGCTGACCAAGCGGGAACGCCTCGACCACTACCTGCCCCACCTGGACGGCGAGGAGTGGGCCAAGGCGATCTTCGCCGGGTCGGCGAAGACGGTCATCACCGAGGAATGACCGAAGACGGGCGTGCGGTCACGGGGCGGTCCGGATCAGGGCCCCGGACCGCCCCCGCCTCGGACGACTCCGCGGTGATCAGGGCCGTACCGCCTCGTGCACCAGCCGCTTGAGGTCGGGGAAGACCGAGTGTGAACCCTTCGGGCGCAGTTGGCTCAGGAACTGCACGGTCAGGTCGTGCCGCGGGTCGACCCAGAAGGTCGTGGTGGCCACCCCGCTCCAGCCGAACGCGCCCTCGGCGGCAGGCGCCCGGGTGACGGCCGGGTCCACGACGACCGAGAGGCCCAGGCCGAAGCCGAGGCCGGCGTTGCCGGGTTCCTGGTGGACCGGGCTGCCGAAGGAGCGCCGGTCGGCGTTGCCGGGCAGCTGGTTGGCCGCCATCAGGTCCACGGTCCCGGGGCGCAGCAGACGCGTTCCGTCGAGTTCGCCGCGGCGCCGGAGCATCTCCATGAAGCGGTGGTAGTCGCGGGCCGTGGCGACCATCCCCCCGCTGCCGGACAGGAAGCGGGGCCGGCCGCGCAGCGGGAGACCGGAGATCGGGGTGAGTTCTCCGTCGTCGTCCTCGCCGTACAACTCGGCCAGTCTGCCCGCCTGTTCGTCCGTGACCTGGAAGCCGGCGTCAGTCATCCCGAGCGGCCCGAGGATACGCCGGTGCAGGAAGACGTCGAGGTCCTGGCCGGACACCACCTCGATGACACGGCCGAGGACATTGGTGGCCACCGAGTAGTTCCACTGTGCGCCCGGCTCGAACTGGAGCGGCAGCCCGGCGTACACCTCACAGGTCTCGGCCAGGTCGGCGTCCGGGGCCACCGAGGACTCCACACCCGCGTCGCGGTAGAGCCCGTCGACGGGGTGCGCGTGATAGAAGCCGAAGGTCAGGCCCGCGGTGTGGGTGAGCAGGTGGCGGATCAGGATGGGCTGTCGGGCAGGCCGGGTCGTCGTGTCCGGTCCGGACCCGCCGACGTACACCCGTGGTTCGGCGAAGGCGGGAAGGAAGTCGGCCACCGGGTCGTCGAGTCCGAGGCGGCCCTCTTCGAGCAGCATGAGCGCGGCGACCGAGGTGACCGGCTTGGTCATGGAGTAGATCCGCCACAAGGTGTCGCTCTCCACCGGGAGTTCCGCCGCACGGTCGCGCCGGCCGTACGTGGTGAGGTGGGCGACCTGCCCGTGCCGGGAGACGGCGACCAGGAAGCCGGGGAGCCTGCCGTCGTCGACCAGAGCGGCGAAGTGCCGGTCGAGCCGGTCCAGCGCCTCGGGGTCGAGGCCGACGGATCCCGGCTCGACTTCCTGTCGCAGATGTCCCATGGCTCTCCCTCGGACCGTGGCTCGTGTCCCTCATCGTCCCAAACGGGCTGGTGACGCGTCGCGCGGGCTTGCCCGGACGGTCCCCACGGTGTCCTTGTGCCCCGGAAGCCTCAGGGCGAGCAGGGTTCCCGCCGCGGAGAACAGCGCGAGCGCGGTCAGCGGGGGGCCGACGGCGGCACCGGGCGTCAGAGACATCAGCGTGGCCGCCACCGCGATCCCCAGCGTGGGGCCGATGTTCATCGCCGTCTGCTGCAGTCCGCCCGCCACACCGGCCGACGCCGCGGGGGCGTACCGCACCGCGACCGCCGTCGTCGTCACCATCACCGTCACGAAACCGGCACCCAGCAGCAGGAAGCCGCAGGCGACGGGCAGGGCGGTGGACGCCGGTCCGAGCCGGCCCAGGAGCAGGACGCCGAGCGTGAGGACGAGCGTTCCGGCCACGGCGGTCAGCCGCGGGCCGATCCTGCGCATGAGGACGGCGGCGAGGGGAGCCCCGAGCACCATCATCACTCCGGCGGGCAGCGCCCGCAGGCCGGTCTCCTGCGGGTCGAGACCCAGGGTGCGCTGGAGGAAGTAGCTGGCGACGAACAGGGTGCCGAGCAGCGCGGCGGACACGGCCACCAGGGTGCCGAGCGCCGCGCCGATGGCCGCCGAGCCGAGGATCTCCGGCGGTACCAAGGGGTTCGCGGCCCGGCGCTGCCAGCGTACGAACGCGGTGCCGGCGGCGGCCACCAGGGCCGCTCCGGCCACCCTCGCCGCCGTCCAGCCGGTTTCGGGTACGGCGACCAGGGTGTGCACCAGGGCCACCAGGGCGACGGTGAGCAGACAGGCTCCCGGCACGTCGAGGCCGTCGGCCGCCGACGGGCGGACCGTTCTCCTCCCCGGGTCGGCGGGCGCCCGGACACCGAGCGCGGCCGCGCCCATCGCCAGCGCGGGCGGTACGTTGAGGAAGAAGACGGACCGCCATCCGAAGTGGCCGACCAGCGCGCCGCCGAGCAGCGGACCCGCGGCCGCGGCGATCCCGATGGCGCTCGCCCGCAGCGCTATGGGCGTCCCGAGCCGGTCGGGCGGGTACGCGGCGCGCAGCATGCCGAGCGTGGCCGGTTGCAGCAGCGCGCCGAAGACACCCTGGGCGACCCGCAGCGCGATCACCCAGCCGATCCCGGGCGCGAGACCGATTCCGGCGGACGCCGCCCCGAATCCCAGGATGCCGAGGGCGAAGATCCGCTGGTGCCCGTAGCGGTCGCCGAGGCGTCCCGCGAACACCAACAGGCCCGCCACCGCGATGAGATACCCGGTGCTGGTCCACTGGACCTGCGCGAACGAGGCGTGCAGGTCGCCCTGGAGCGCGGGCTGCGCGACGGTGAGGACCGTGCCGTCGAGGGCGACGATCACGGCGCCGACGACGCTGCTCGCGAGGGTGATCCGGCGGTGTGCCGCCCCTGGACGGGCCGGGCGCGCGGCCGCCGTGGGGGTGACGCTGTCGGAGCCGGGGGAGCCGGGGGCAGTCATCGTTCCTCCGGTCCGAGGTGCGCGTCGAGTGCCGCGTGCAGGAGGGGTACGAAGTCGTCGGCGCCCGTGGTGAGTTTCAGGCTTCCCCAGCCCCACAACTGGGCGATGCCGTGCAGGTTCGCCCACAGGGCACCCGCGAGGACGCGGGCGTCGGCCTCCGGACGCACCCGGCCGACAAGGTCGACCAGCGCCCCGAACAGCGGCAGGCTCGTCTCGCGGAGCCCCAACTCGTTGCTCTCCAGGAGATCGTGACGGAACATCAGCTCGTACATGCCACGCTGGGACAGCGCGAAGTCCAGGTAGATCTTCGCCAGGGTCGTGAGCCGGGCACGGGGGTCGCCCCCGCCGTCACCATCAGCCTCCGTCGTCCGGGCCCGGAGGTCGGCGAAGCCGCGGCGCGCGATGGCGGACAGCAGCTCCAGGTGGGTCGGGAAGTAGCGGCGCGGGGCGCCGTGCGAGACCCCCGCCCGGCGGGCGATCTCCCGCAGCGTCAGCGCCTGCGAGCCCTCCCTCGTCACGAGATCGACTCCGACGTCGATCAGACGCGTCCTCAGCCCGATGGTCTCCCGTTCACTCATAGACGCTGTCTACCAGGAACGAGTAGACACTGTCTACTCGTGTGCGCGATGAGGGACGGGCCCGGAAGGAGGTCGGCGCGGAATGACGTGCCGGATCCCGAGCGTTGAAACACGCATGACTGAGGAAGAGACCCAGGACGCACTGCTCAAGCTGCTCTCCGAGTACAAGGGCGGGGTGCTCGTCACCCTCAAGAAGGACGGCCGGCCCCAGCTGTCGAACGTCAGCCACTTCTATTACCCCGACGAGGGGGTCATCCGCGTCTCGCTCACCGACGACCGCGCCAAGACCCGCAATCTGCGCCGGGACCCGCGGGCCTCGTACCACGTGACCAGCGCGGACCGGTGGGCCTACACGGTCGTCGAGGGCACGGCCGAGCTGACGCCCGTCGCTGCGGATCCGCACGACGAGACCGTGGAGGAGCTGATCAGGGTCTACCGGGACGTCCTCGGCGAACACCCCGACTGGGACGAATACCGTGCCGCCATGGTCCGCGACGGCCGGCTCGTCCTGCGGCTGCGCGTGGAGCGGGCCTACGGGATTCCCGGACGCTGAGACGTTCCCCGGCGCCCAGGCCCTGACGCACCGAGTCGGCCCGCCGGCCGGCATGCCCGGTGCTCCGACGGCCGCGGTCGACGAGGGTTCCGCGCACCCCGGCCGTCCCTGAATCCGGCCGGGGCGCGCGGAACCACGACCCAAGGGTGCCGCAGACGTGCGGTCTTCGGGCTGGACAGGCCCCGTCCCGGGAGTGGCCTGCTGTTCGGGCAGCCGGTCGTCCGGGGCGCCCGCACCACCGGCGGGCCTCAGCCGGTCAGGGACTTCCACAGCGTGATCGAGCGGTCCTCGACCGTAACCTGGTCGTTGTGCCCGTGGCCGTCGGCGATGCAGATGATCCGGTATTTCTGCTGGTGGAACACCCAGAACAGGCTCAGCCCGTTGATGCGCTGCATGTCCGGCACGGCGAGGAACTCGTCCACGCGGGAGACGCCGGCCAGCGACTGCCACAGACCGAGCGAACGGTCGCCGCGCTCGATGACGTCGGTGTGCGCGGAGCCGTCGGCGATCGAGATCAGCCGGTAGACCTGCTGCCCCAGGGAGGAGTGGAAGAGCCAGTAGTGGCTCTTCCCGTTCTGGCGCTGCATGTCGGGCACCGGCAGGAAAGCGTCCACCTGCTCGATTCCGTTGAACGAGGCCCAGGCCGAGATCGGCCGGTCGGGCCGGTCGACGGAGCCTGCCGCCTCGGGGTCGAGTCCGGACTCCGCTCCGTCCGCGATCGAGATCAGCCGGTAGACCTGGCGGCCTTCGACGGTGTGGAACAGCCAGTACCGGCTCCGGCCGTTGAGGCGCTGCTCGTCCGGCACCGGCAGGATCGCGTCCACCTTTGACACGCCGATGTAGCACGGCCAGGTGGCCAGGGGCCGGTCGGGGCGCTCGACGACGTCCTTGTGCTCGTCGCCGTCGGCGATGGAGATGGTGCGGCAGACCGGTCCGTCGCCACCGGTCCCGTAGGCCCAGTACCAGCTCTTGCCGTTGTCCCGCTGGCGGTCGGGAATCGGGAGGAAGGCGTCGGTCGGCCGGACGGTCTCCGGGAGCTTGTCGGTGAGGCGGCCGTCGCCCAGCAGTCGCAGTGTGGTGAGCGAGGGGACGAAGGCGTAGACCGAGCCCTCGGTGGTGACGAACTGATGGAAGCTCAGCTCGGTCGTCGCGGCGGGGCTCTCGAAGCTGACCTTGCCGGTGGGGCCGACCATCGGGTCGGGGCCGGGCTTCGCAGGGCGGTTCGGCGGGAAGTCGACGTTGTCGATCCACATCTTCTGGATGAACTCGAACTGCTCGACGAGGTCGGACTGGTAGCAGACGAAGAGCAGACCGCGCGGGTGGTCGGGGCCGCCAGGGCCGTCCGAGGCCGGGTCGAAGGGCGCACCGTAGGGGGCGCCGCGGCGGATGATCCGGCGTCGGTCCATGACCGGTTTCTCGGGGAACGGGTCCGTGCCGGGCTTCTCCTGCAGGCCGTCCCGGGGGTTGGTCTTGCGCAGGTGGGAGAAGAGCGGGGTGGTGAACCCCTCCGGGTCGTTGCGGTAGCCGAAGTCGTTGTCCTGGCCCGCGAGGGCGTTGTCGGGCATGTCGGCGTGCGGGCACTTGGCGACGGGAGTGCCCGAGCGCCAACGGCCCACCATCCGGGCGGCCAGCCATTCGGCGGTCGCCTCGTCCGGCACCACTTTGGCCTTCCTCAGAACCTTCAG
This sequence comes from Streptomyces sp. NBC_00659, assembly GCF_036226925.1. Taxonomy (NCBI): domain Bacteria; kingdom Bacillati; phylum Actinomycetota; class Actinomycetes; order Kitasatosporales; family Streptomycetaceae; genus Streptomyces; species Streptomyces sp. NBC_00659. Next base: position 7,736,034 of record NZ_CP109031.1, read on the forward strand.
CTGCGCGGCGACCTGCGCCCACCAGCCCGGGACGTCCTGAGCGAGCCGGCGCACCACCTGGAAGCTGCCGTTGTCGGCCCACTCCGGCATCTCGTCGTACGGAATCCCGCCGACCCGGTCGTGCCCGACGACGAACTCACCGGGCGGGATCAGCCGGGTGCCCGGGTGGTCCTTGACATACTCCGGCCGCTCCGGGTCGGGCTCGTCGAAACCGATCACCCCCGGCTCGCTGACCCCGTCCTTGAAACCGAAGTGTTCCTTTCCGCGGCGGGTGCCCGGCAGCGTGGCGCCGTTCTGCTGGAAGACGATCACGATCTTGGCCTGCGCGGCTGCCTCGCGCTGGGCGGTCAACGCGTCCTGGAGCCCGTCGGCGGTGTCGGAGGCGACGGTGATCACGGCGTGCACGGTCTGGCCCTTGCCGTCCCCGAACAGCCAGTTCTCGGGTGAGCTGTCGCCGGTGTCGCCCAGTGAGCGCTTGTGGGACCCCTCCTTGAACGCCTCCAGAGTGCCGCCCTTCCGTACCGAGGGCAGGGGGTCCTTGCCGCCGATGAGGACCTTGAGGCCCTCGTAGGTGAAGCTGACGTTCGTCCAGGTGGCCTTCAGCGCCTTCGGGTCGTCGCCGCCGGTGGCCTGCCTGGCCATGCGGAACGCCGCGTTGAAGGTGGCCACCTGCCTGGTGGTGGAGATCTGGGATGCGAGCCGCTTCACCCAGGTACGAGCCCGCGCGGGGTCCTCGAACTTGAGGAAGAGCAGTGTCATGCGGTCCTTCTTGAAGCCCGCGATCACATCGCCCTGGATGTCGTCGCTCTCACGAAGTCTGGGCTCTTCTCTCACGTTTTCTCCTTGACTGACGCATATGCCATGAAATGATCACAGTAATCGAGACGCTACGTCATGTGATCGACGAAGGCGTGAGGGCGTCGCCGGACGGGCCCGTCGGCAGGCATGCGCCGTGACGCAAAATCCCAGCCCTGCACGGGTTCTGACTCGTTCGGCCGCCGGAAGATCACCCGCCCGCCCGGCATCGCGCGACAGCGGACGATCAAGGTGTGAACACTGTGCGTAGTCATGTGCTCGCGTCATGTGCCCGCCATCAGATCGGTGACACGGCGCGGCCGCGACGCCACCGCTGCGTGCCCTTCCCCTCTCTCGCAAGGAGTCCCATGTCCCGTAGGAACCTGACCGGGCCGTCGTCCAGAAGGACGCTGGCTGCGGCGATCTCCGCGTGTGCCGTCTCCGCGCTGACACTCGCCGTGCTGTCCTCCGGCCCGGCCGCCGCCCATGAGCACGGTGGTGACGGCACCTCGGCCGACCGGGCGCAGGCCGACCCGGACGAGGCGAAAGTCATCGGCAAGGAGCACGCCGAGGAACACGCCATGACCAGGAAGGCCATCAAGGCCGTCGGCGAGTACCCGCAGTCCACCCGCACCGAGCGGCTCAAGGCGCTCGGTGCCTCCCAGGCCAAGGTCAACGCGGACTTCGACGCGATGGACTCCGGCCGGTTCCGGGAGTACTTCCAGTCCCCGGACTTCGCCGCCCACATCGCCATGCTGCCCACCGGCAAGGTGCTGCTGTTCTCCTTCGAGCGCATCGAGAGCAACCCTCAGAAGGAACCCGCCCCGACCGACACCATCGGCAAGGAGAACGCGGGCCGCGCATACCTGTGGGACCCGGCCAAGGGCACCGGTCCGGACTCGTACACCAAAGTCACGCCCCCCGTGATCAACATGCCGGACGGGCTCAACCAGCCCCGACCCGCGCCGTTCTTCTGTGCCGGTCATTCCTTCCTGCCCAACGGAATGCTCGGCGTCTTCGGCGGCAACCTCGGCGGCAACGGCGGTTCCGGCGCCAAGCTCTCCCTCGTCTTCGACCCGTGGGAGGAGAAGTGGTACCAGAACCAGGACATGGTGGTCGGCCGGTGGTACCCGTCGGTGGTGACCGGCGCGGACGGGCGGCAGCTGATCATGTCCGGCCAGTCGGAGCTCGGCTGGGGCACGCCCACCTCGATCGTCGAGCGCTTCCCCGCCCTGAACAAGCCCGTGCCCACGGCCAAGACGGACAAGCCGGAGGGCTGGGCGCCGGAACTGTTCAAGGCCGACGCCCCGTTCAAGCGCGACTACCCGCACCTCTTCTCGCTGCGTGACGGCAAGATCTACGGCCTGGGCCGGAACCCCGACCAGCAGTGGAGGTTCGACCCCGCCGCCGAGACCCGGACCGACCTGGCACCTCGCCCGGACAACATGCCGCGCAACTACGGGTCCGCCGTGCCGCTGCCCGCCGGCTTCAAGGGCCCGGACTCGGTGCTGGTGCTCGGCGGGGACCGGGACGACCCGAACACCTATCAGCTGGTCGGCGGCCAGTGGAGCAAGGAGAAGGCGAGAGCCTTCGGCCGTACCCAGGACGACACCCTGCTCATGCCGGACGCGACCCTGATGACCGTCAACGGCGCCTTCGACATCCGCGACTACGGCAACGGCCCGTACAACCCCAACGCGGATCTGAAGTACCGCCAGATCGAACTGCGCGACGAGAACGGCAACTGGAAGCTCGGCCCGGCCCAGCGGCTGCCGCGCGGCTACCACTCCAACGCCGTGGTGCTTCCGGACGGCCGGGTGATGGTCACCGGTGACGAGCTCCAGCAGCTCGCCAACGACCCCGACGTCAGCGACGACATGAACGGCAGTATCGAGATCTACGAGCCGGCCTACCTCCAGCAGGGCAGCCGCCCCCACCTCGGCACCGTGTTCAACCCGTCCGTCGGATACAACGAGAAGATCACGGTGAGCAGCAACACCGCCGCCGACGTCACCCGCGCAGTCCTGCTGGCACCGACCACCGCGACCCACTCGGTCAACACCAGCCAGCGCCACCTCGACCTGCGGATCAAGAGCCGCAGCGGCAGCTTCCTCGAACTGCAGGCACCCCCGTCCGCCAATGCGGCCCCGCCCGGCTACTACATGCTCTTCCTCCTCAACGAGGAGGGCGTACCCAGCACCGCCGGCTGGGTCCAGGTCAAGCCGGCCTCCGGCGGCCAGACCCGGGGGTCGAGCCTCCGTCCGCAGTAACCGCCCGGCTTTGAGGACCTCCGCTCTTCGGAGGTCCTCAAAGGGCTTCGGCTCCGTCACCGCTCAGAACCCCGGCGAGGCGTGGAAGGGGATCCGATCGGCGATGGGTGCGGCTCGTTTCGAGTGAGGCCGCTGCTCAGGCGGTCACGGCCTCACGCCGAACCGCGTCGCCCGCAGCGTCCTCGCCGAGCCGCTCTGTCGGCACCTTGTGGGTCTCGCGGGCGGTGAGCGCGGCGAGTACCGGCGGCACGCACAGCGCCGCGGTGAACAGCGCGACCGAGGACCAGTCGTCGCCGTCGGGACCGGCGATCTGCGCGGCGAAGGTGACGGCGAACCCGGCCACGGCGAAGCCGATCTGGGTGCCTATCGCCGTGCCGGAGAGCCGGACGCGCGTGGAGAACATCTCTCCGTAGAAGGAGGGCCAGACACCGTTCGCGGCGCTGTAGACGACGCCGAAGGCGAGGATGCCGAAGAGCAGGACCAGGGGGTAGGAGCCGGTGGAGATGGCCCACAGGTAGGCGAACATCAAGCCCGCGCTGCCCGCGGCGCCGATCAGATACACCGGGCGGCGGCCGATGCGGTCGGAGAGCATGGCCCAGGCGGGAATCGCGCCGAGGGCGACCAGGTTGGCCAGCGCGCCGACCCACAGCATCTGTGTCCGGGAGAGGCCGACCGCGTCACTGGTGCCGTAGGCCAGCGCCCACACCGTGAAGATCGTGCTGACCGAGGCGATGAGCGCACCCGCGACCACGCGCAGCACGTCCGCCCAGTGCTCGCGGAACAGCACGGCGAGGGGCAGTCCGACGACTCCTTCGGTCTCGGCCTGCCGGGTGAAGGCCGGAGTCTCCTGGAGGGTGCGGCGGATGACATAGCCGACCCCGGCGACGGCGACGCTCGCCCAGAAGGGCACACGCCAGCCCCAGGAGAGCAGCTGGTCCTCGGGCATCGTGGCGACCGCCAGGAAGACCAGGGTCGCGATGAGCTGGCCGCCCTGGGTGCCGCTGAGGGTGAAACTGGTGAAGAAGCCGCGCCGTTCCGGCGGTGCGTGCTCCAGCGTCATCGAGTTGGCTCCGGCCTGTTCGCCGGCCGCGGAGATGCCCTGAAGGACGCGGCACAGGACGAGCAGGACCGGGGCGATGCCGCCGACCTGGGCGCGGGTCGGCAGACAGCCGATGAGGAACGTCGACAGGCCCATGAGGATCAGCGTGAAGACCATGATCTTCTTGCGGCCGAGCCGGTCGCCGAAGTGGCCGAGGAAGAGAGCGCCGACCGGGCGGGCCGCGTAGGCGACGCCGAAGGTGGCGAGCGACTGGAGTGTCGCGGTGGCCGGGTCGGACTCGTCGAAGAAGACCTTCGGGAAGATGAGGGCCGCGGCGCTGCCGTAGATGAAGAAGTCGTAGTACTCCAGGGCGCTGCCGATCCAGGCGGCCATGGCGGCCTTCCTGGGCTGGCCGGGTGGCGCGTCGAGCGGGGCTGCGGGTTCGGACACGGCTTGCTCCTTCGGGTGACTCCGGGGACGGGAGTGCGGCGGGGCGCGGGCCGGTGCCGTGACCCCGAGGGGGCGGGCCGCGGCACCACCGCCGTACCGGAGAGAGCCCGGACGGCGGTGCGACGGTGGCCGGCCCCAGGCCGGCCTCCTCGCTAATTAACCCACTGGATAGTTAGTAGCGGATGGCTACGGATGCTGCGCCCAGGTCACCCGGGTGTCAAGGGGTCGCGCCGAAGGATGTTCCCGTGCTCAGTCCGCCGCGCGGTCCGCGGTCAGGTAGGCGATGACCATGTCGCCGAGCATCGAGCGGTAGTGCTCCCGCTGGTCGGGGGCGGTCAGGTCGCGGCCGAACAGGGCACCGAACGTGTGCCGGTTGGAGACGCGGAAGAAGCAGAAGGCGCTGATCATCGCGTGCAGGTCCACGGCGTCGACGTCGGCGGTGAACAGGCCCGACTTCCTCCCGGTCGCCAGGATCCGGCGGATCACGTCGAGCGCGGGCGAGCCGATCCTGCCCAGCGCCTCGGAGTCCGCGATGTGTTCGGCCTCGTGGATGTTCTCGATGCTCACCAGGCGGATGAAGTCGGGGTGCGCCTCATGGTGGTCGAAGGTCAGCTCGGCGAGCCGGCGGATGGCCGCGACCGGGTCCAGGTGCTCGACGTCCAGCTCCTGTTCGGCCTGCCGGATCACCGAGTAGGCGCGCTCCAGGACCGCCGTGAAGAGCTGCTCCTTGCCGCCGAAGTAGTAGTAGATCATCCGCTTCGTGGTGCTGGTGCGGGCGGCGATCTCGTCGACCCGGGCGCCCGCGAAACCGGCGCGGGAGAACTCCTGGGTCGCCACGTCGAGAATCTCGGCCTTGGTGCGGGCGGCGTCGCGGATGCGCCCGCCAGGTCGTGCCGGTTCTTCGACGCTGGTCATCGGGTTCCTTCGGGCGAGACGGTCGGTGTCCGCGATTCTAGAAGCAGGGCGGGCCCGGGGGAGATCGCGAGGGCGTCCTCGCGTGCCTTCGCCGGGGCGGCTCTTCCCTTCGGAGAGGCGGCTTGATATGACTAACGAACCAGTTCGTACATTAGTGACGGCCGATCGGTCACCGCTCGCCCGCCGACCCACGCCTCCGGAGGCCCGCCGTGTCCCAGACCTCGTACCTCGTCGGCCTCATCGGCTCCGGAATCGGTCCCTCCCTCAGCCCCGCCCTGCACCAGCGGGAGGCCGACCGGCAGGGGCTGCGCTGTCTGTACCGGCTGATCGACATCGACACCCTCGGCGTTCCGCCGGAGGCCGTCGGTGATCTCGTACGGGCCGCACGCGACGTCGGCTTCGACGGGCTGAACATCACCCACCCCTGCAAACAGCTCGTCATCCCGCATCTCGACGATCTCGCTCCGCAGGCCGCCGCACTCGGCGCGGTCAACACCGTCGTCTTCGAGGACGGCCGCGCGACGGGACACAACACGGACGTCACCGGTTTCGCGGCCTCCTTCGCGCGCGGACTGCCCGACGTCCCCCTGGAACGGGTCGTCCAGCTCGGCGCGGGCGGCGCGGGGGCGGCCGTCGCCCACGCCGTGCTCACCCTGGGCGCGGGACACGTCACCGTCGTCGACGCCGTGCCCGACCGCGCCGCCTCCCTCGCCGCCGCGCTGAACGGCCACTTCGGCGAGGGCCGGGCCGCCGCGGCGGCACCGGACACACTCGCGCCCCTGCTCGCCGGCGCCGACGGCGTCGTGCACGCCACCCCCATCGGCATGGCCGCACACCCGGGCCTCCCCTTCCCCGCCGCGCTGCTGCGTCCCGGACTGTGGGTGGCCGAAGTGGTCTACCGGCCACTGGAGACCGAACTGCTGCGCACCGCCCGCGCGGTCGGGTGCGCCACGCTCGACGGCGGCGGAATGGCCGCCTTCCAGGCCGCGGCCGCCTTCCGGCTGTTCACGGGGCGCGAGCCCGACACGGCACGGATGCTCGCGGACATCACCGAGCTGGCCGGCGCCGCGGGCGCCCGGAACTGAGGGCGTCGAGCGGGGGAGGCCCTGGGGCCTGTCCGGCCGGACAGGTCCTGGACGAACAGACCGAAGGAGCACCGCCATGCGTACGTCCATCGCCACCGTGTCCCTCAGCGGCTCCCTGACCGAGAAGCTCACCGCCGCCGCCCGGGCGGGCTTCGACGGAGTGGAGATCTTCGAGAACGACCTGCTCGCCAGCCCTCTCACCCCCGAGGAGATCCGGGCGCGCACCGCCGACCTCGGCCTGCGCATCGACCTCTACCAGCCGATGCGCGACATCGAGGCCGTCGCGGAGGAGGAGTTCACCCGCTCTCTGCGCCGGGCACGCCACAAGTTCGAGCTCATGCGCCGTCTCGGTGCCGACACCGTGCTCGTGTGCTCCAGCGTCTCTCCGCACGCCGTGGACGACGACGCGCTCGCGGCGGAGCAACTGCGCCGGCTGGCCGTCCTCGCCGAGGACTTCGGCGTCAAGGTCGCGTACGAGGCGCTCGCCTGGGGCCGGCACGTGAGCACGTACGACCATGCCTGGAGCATCGTCGAGGCGGCCGGACACCCCGCTCTCGGCACCTGCCTGGACAGCTTCCACATCCTCGCCCGCGGATCGGACCCCAAGGGGATCGAGGACATCCCCGGGGACAAGATCTTCTTCCTGCAACTGGCCGACGCCCCGCTGATGGCGATGGACGTGCTCCAGTGGAGCCGTCACTACCGCTGCTTTCCCGGCCAGGGCGGCTTCGACCTCGCGGGACTGCTCGTCCACGTCCTGCGCGCCGGATACCACGGGCCCCTGTCCCTCGAGGTCTTCAACGACGTCTTCCGGCAGGCCGAGGCCGGCCCGACCGCCGTCGACGCCCGCCGTTCCCTGCTCGTCCTGCAGGAGACGGTCCGGCCTCTGCTGCGCGAGGCGGCCGGGCTCGCGGCACCGCCCGCTCCCGTCGTGCCGACCGGCGTCGCCTTCGCCGAACTCGTCACACCCGATGTCGTCCCCGTCGCCACGCTCCTCGGAGCCCTCGGTTTCGCCCGTACGTCCCGGCACCGCAGCAAGCCCGTCGACCTCTGGGAACAGGGCGAGGCCCGCATCCTCGTCAACACCGGGCCGGCCGCCCGGCACGGCGGCACCGCTCTCGCCGCGATCGGCCTGGAGTCGCCCGACCCCGCCGCCGCGGCCCGGCGCGCCGAATCCCTCCTCGCTCCCGTCCTGCCGCGCCGCCGCGCCCTGGAGGACGCGCCCCTCGACGCGGTCGCCGCGCCCGACGGCACCGAACTCTTCTTCTGCGCCTCTCCCCGGCCCTCGGCGCCACCGGAAGGCAGAGTTTCCCCCGCCCGCGGCGAACTCCCGGTCTGGACGGACGACTTCGAGCCTGGGGAACGGGTGCCCCACGACGAATCCGAGGGGGAGCCGGGCGCCTCACGCGTGACCCGGATCGACCATCTGGCACTCACCCAGCCCTGGCACCAGTTCGACGAGGCCGCCCTGTTCCACCGCGCCGTCCTCGGACTGGGTGCCCAGGAGAGCGTCGACGTCGCCGACCCCTACGGGCTGCACCGCAGCCGCGCGGTCACCAACGACGACGGAAGCGTCCGGATCGCCCTCGGCGTCGGCCCCGCGCCCACGGACGACGGCGATCGTCCCCAGCACATCGCCCTCGCCACCCATGACGTGATCCAGGCCGCCCGGCGTTTTCGCGCGGCCGGCGGCCTGTTGCTGGCGGTACCCGCCAACTACTACGACGACCTGGCCGCCCGGTACGGGCTCGGCGACGAGGAGCTGGCGGTGTACCGCGAGCTCGGCATTCTCTACGACCGCGACGGGGAAGGGGAGTTCCGGCACTGCTACACGCGGACCGTCGGCCGTGTCTTCTTCGAACTCGTCCAGCGGGACGGCGGATACCGGGGGTACGGAGCGCAGAACGCCCCGGTGCGCCTCGCCGCGCAGCGCGCGGAGGGGCGGCCGGGGCGCTGAGGCGACCGGGCCCGGAGGGCAGGGCTTCCTACAGGTCGAACTCGTGCGGCGGCAGGTCCAGCGTGAAGCACGCCTCGCGCACGACGGCCTGCTCGGTCTTGTCGAAGTCGCCGTCGGCGCCGCCGATGACGATGCCGATCTGGATGACCGCGCGCGCCTCGGCGGGCTTCTTCTTCGCCTTGGCGATCTCCTGGAGGACGCTGACCTTGCCGAAGGCGAAGTCGGCCGTCAGCTTGTTCAGGTTGTCGTCGAAACGGCGCTGCAGGTCCGTGGCGTCGAAGTTCTGAAGGACCTCGTTCGTGGCGATGAGCTGGGCCACGCGCCGGCGCTCGGACGGGTCGATCGTGCCGTCCGCCGCCGCGACCAGTGCGCACATCGCCATGCTCGCGTCGCGGAAGGCGCCGCTCTTGAGGTCGTTCTTCTTCGCCACGAGCTGGGTCTGCATCGTCGACGCGGACTCCTTGATGCGGTCCCACAGGGCCATGAGAACTCCATAGGTGGTCAAGAGCCCGGTCCGCCCGAGCGGGCGGACCGGAGGACTCTTCGGTTTCTACAGCGGCACCGTGGAAACTAGTGGACCGTGACGGGAGTTCCCGGTTGATTCCAGGCGGCGATCACGGGGTCGCCGTGCTCGGTGGAGAGCCGGCTGACGGTCCCGGTCGAGAGCTGGAACAGCCGTCCCGACTCGGGCGGCAGCCCCAGGCGTCGGGCCGTGAGCACCCGCAGGAAGTGCGCGTGCGCCACCAGCACCACGTCACCGGGGTGGTTGCAGAGCGCGGCGTCCACCCGGGAGAGCACCCGGTCGGCTCGCACGCCCACCTCGCGAGGCGATTCGCCGGGGTGGCCGTCCGGGCCGGGCGGCACCCCGTCGTTCCACAGCACCCAGCCGGGCCGGGCCCGGTGGATGGCGATGGTGGTGATCCCCTCGTAGCCGCCGTAGTCCCACTCGTGCAGATCGGGGTCGGTCCGCGCGCCGGACAGCCCCGCGAGCTCGGCTGTCCGGACCGCGCGGCCGAGGGGACTGGTGAGGACCTGGGCGAAGGACCGCCCGGCGAAGAACGGTGCGAGGGACTTGGCCTGCTCCTCGCCGTGCGGAGTGAGCGGAAGGTCGGTCCAGCTGGTGTGCTGTCCCGTCAGCGTCCACTCGGTCTCTCCGTGGCGGACCAGGATGAGATCGCCCATGGTCCGGCCTACTTCGCCGACTCGACGGCGTGGCCGCCGAACTGGTTGCGCAGCGCCGCGATCATCTTCATCTGCGGCGAGTCGTCCTGGCGGGACGCGAAGCGGGCGAAGAGGGACGCCGTGATGGCGGGCAGCGGAACGGCGTTGTCGATGGCCGCCTCGACGGTCCAGCGGCCCTCGCCCGAGTCCTCCGCGTGGCCGCGCAGCTTGTCCAGGTGCTCGTCCCCGTCCAGGGCGTTGACCGCGAGGTCGAGCAGCCAGGAACGGATGACCGTGCCCTCCTGCCAGGAGCGGAACACCTCCCGTACGTCGGTGACCGAGTCGACCTTCTCCAGGAGCTCCCAGCCCTCGGCGTACGCCTGCATCATGGCGTACTCGATGCCGTTGTGGACCATCTTGGAGAAGTGGCCCGCGCCCACCTTGCCGGCGTGCACGAAGCCGAAGTCGCCCTCCGGCTTGAGCGCGTCGAAGACCGGCCGCACCTTCTCGATGTTCTCGGCGTCGCCGCCGACCATCAGCGCGTAGCCGTTCTCCAGGCCCCACACACCGCCCGAGACGCCCGCGTCGACGAAGCCGATGCCCTTGGCCGCCAGCTCCTCGGCGTGCTTCTCGTCGTCGGTCCAGCGAGAGTTGCCGCCGTCCACGACCGTGTCGCCGGCTTCCAGCAGGCCGCCGAGTTCATCGATGACGGACTGGGTGGGAGCGCCCGCCGGCACCATCACCCAGACCACGCGGGGCCCTTCGAGCTTGCCGACGAGTTCGGCGAGGCTGTGCACGTCGGCGAGGTCCGGATTGCGGTCGTAGCCGATGACGGTGTGTCCCGCGCGGCGTATCCGCTCGCGCATGTTGCCACCCATCTTGCCGAGACCGATGAGTCCGAGCTGCATGTCAGTTCACTTCTTTCGCAGGGTGCGGTAAGCGGCCACCAGGGCGGCCGTGGAGGGGTCGAGACCGGGGACGTCGGCGCCTTCGGTGAGGGCGGGCTCGACGCGCTTGGCGAGCACCTTGCCGAGTTCGACGCCCCACTGGTCGAAGGAGTCGATGTTCCAGATCGCGCCCTGGACGAACACCTTGTGCTCGTAGAGGGCGATCAACTGGCCCAGGACCGAGGGGGTGAGTTCGGCGGCGAGGATCGTGGTGGTGGGGTGGTTGCCCTCGAACGTCTTGTGCGGCACCAGCTCCTCGGGCACACCCTCGGCGCGGACCTCGTCCGGCGTCTTGCCGAAGGCCAGCGCCTGCGTCTGCGCGAAGAAGTTCGCCATCAACAGGTCGTGCTGGGCCGCGAGTTCGTCGCTCAGTTCACCGACCGGGTTGACGAAGCCGATGAAGTCGGCGGGGATCAGCTTCGTGCCCTGGTGGATCAACTGGTAGTAGGCGTGCTGGCCGTTGGTGCCGGGCGTGCCCCACACCACCGGTCCGGTCTGCCACTCCACCGGGTTGCCGTCACGGTCCACGGACTTGCCGTTGGACTCCATGTCGAGCTGCTGGAGGTAGGCCGTGAACTTCGACAGGTAGTGCGAGTACGGCAGTACGGCGTGCGACTGCGCGTCGTGGAAGTTGCCGTACCAGATGCCCAGCAGGCCCAGCAGCAGCGGGGCGTTGGCCTCCGCCGGAGCTGTGCGGAAGTGCTCGTCGACCAGGTGGAACCCGTCGAGCATCTCGCGGAAGCGGTCCGGACCGATCGCGATCATCAGCGACAGGCCGATCGCCGAGTCGTACGAGTAACGCCCGCCGACCCAGTCCCAGAACTCGAACATGTTCGCCGTGTCGATGCCGAAGTCCGACACCTTCTCCGCGTTCGTCGACAGCGCCACGAAGTGCTTCGCCACCGCCTCCTGACCGGCCTTCAGACCGCTCAGGAGCCAGTCACGCGCCGAGGTGGCGTTGGTGATCGTCTCGATCGTGGTGAACGTCTTCGAGGCGATGACGAACAGCGTCTCGGCCGGGTCCAGGTCCCGCACGGCCTCGTGCAGGTCCGCGCCGTCCACGTTCGACACGAACCGCACGCTCAGCGAACGGTCGGTGAAGGAGCGCAGCACCTCGTAGGCCATCGCCGGACCGAGGTCGGAGCCGCCGATGCCGATGTTGACGACGTTCTTGATGCGCCTGCCGGTGTGCCCGGTCCACTCGCCCGAGCGGACCCGCCCGGCGAAGTCCGCCATCTTGTCCAGGACCGCGTGCACGGCCGGCACGACGTTCTCCCCGTCGACCTCGACCACCGCGTCCCGCGGCGCCCGCAGCGCGGTGTGCAGCACCGCCCGGTCCTCGGTCACGTTGATCTTCTCGCCCCGGAACATCGCGTCCCGCAGCCCGAACACGTCCGTGGCGGCGGCGAGTTCCTGGAGCAGGGCCAGGGTCTCGTCGGTGATCAGGTGCTTGGAGTAGTCGATGCGCAGGTCGCCGACCTGGACGACATAGCGCTCGGCGCGCGCGGGGTCGGCGGCGAACAGGTCACGCAGCCGCGGGTGGAGCAGCGCGGTCGCGCGGTGGTCCTCCAGGGCCACCCACTCAGGACGCAGGGTGGGCTTGGGGTAGTCAGACACGAGGGCTCTCCTTGGGGGCCTCGCCGCGCAGGGCGATGGCGTACATCTCGTCCGCGTCGAGGCGGCGCAGTTCCTCGGCGATCAACTGGGAGGTCGTACGCACCTTGAGCGCCAGGGTGCGGGAGGGCTGACCGGGCAGGGACAGGGTCGCGAGCGGGCCCTCGGGGCGGTCGATGACGATCTCGCCGTTCGCGGTGCCCAGCCGGACGGCGGTCACCACGGGGCCCGCGGTCTCGACACGCTCGGTCCTGACCTGGAGGCGGGCCTCCAGCCAGCGGGCGAGCAGTTCGGCGCTCGGGTTCTGCGCCTCGCTCTCGACGGTCGCCGAGATCACCTTCGTGCGGGCCTGGTCGAGGGCCGCCGCCAGCATGGAGCGCCACGGCGTGAGCCGGGTCCACGCCAGGTCGGTGTCGCCCGGCGCGTACGAGGCGGCGCGGGCGTCCAGCGCCTGGAGCGGTGTCTCGACGGCGTACATGTCGGTGATCCTGCGCTGGGCGAGGGCGCCCAGCGGGTCCTTGACCGGGATCTCGGGCGCGTCCACCGGCCACCAGACGACGACCGGGGCGTCCGGCAGCAGCAGCGGCAGGACCACCGAGTCGGCGTGGTCGGAGACGTCGCCGTACGTCCGCAGGACGACCGTCTCGCCGGTACCCGCGTCGGAGCCGACGCGCACCTCGGCGTCCAGACGGGAGTTGGTGCGGTCGCGCGGGGTGCGGGCGACGCGCTTGATGACGACCAGGGTGCGCGAGGGGTGCTCCCGGGAGGCCTCCTCGGCCGCCTTGATGGAGTCGTACGCGTTCTCCTCGTCGGTGACGATGACCATCGTCAGGACCATGCCCACGGCGGGGGTGCCGATGGCCCGGCGCCCCCGTACGAGCGCCTTGTTGATCTTGCTTGCCGTGGTGTCGGTCAGGTCGATCTTCATGGCCTGCGCCAGCTCCGTCCGTCTCGTGCGAGCATCTCGTCGGCTTCCTCCGGACCCCAGCTGCCCGAGGGGTACTGCGCGGGCGTGCCGTGGCTCTCCCAGTACCCCTCGATCGGGTCGAGGATCTTCCAGGACTCTTCCACCTCCTGGTGACGGGGGAAGAGATTGGCGTCGCCGAGCAGAACATCCAGGATCAGCCGTTCGTACGCCTCCGGGCTGGACTCGGTGAACGACTCGCCGTACGCGAAGTCCATGGTGACGTCGCGGATCTCCATGGACGTACCCGGCACCTTCGATCCGAAGCGCACGGTCATGCCCTCGTCGGGCTGGACGCGGACGACGATCGCGTTGGCGCCGAGTTCCTCGGTGGCCGTGGAGTCGAACGGTGAGTGCGGGGCGCGCTGGAAGACCACCGCGATCTCCGTGACGCGCCGGCCGAGACGCTTGCCGGTCCTGAGGTAGAACGGGACGCCCGCCCAACGGCGGTTGTCCACCTGGAGCTTGACGGCAGCGTAGGTGTCGGTCGTCGACCGGGGGTCGATGCCGTCCTCCTGGAGGTAGCCGCGCACCCTTTCGCCGCCCTGCCAGCTCGCCGCGTACTGGCCGCGCACGGTGTGCTCGCCCAGGTCCTGAGGCAGCTTCACGGCCCTGAGGACCTTGAGCTTCTCGGCGAGCAGCGACTCGGCGTCGAAGGCGGCGGGTTCCTCCATGGCGGTCAGCGCCATGAGCTGGAGCAGGTGATTCTGGATCACGTCCCGGGCGGAGCCGATGCCGTCGTAGTAGCCGGCCCGGCCGCCGATGCCGATGTCCTCGGCCATCGTGATCTGGACGTGGTCGACGTACGACCGGTTCCAGACGGGCTCGTACATCTGGTTGGCGAAGCGGAGCGCCAGGATGTTCTGGACGGTCTCCTTGCCGAGGTAGTGGTCGATCCGGAACACCTGGTCCGGGTCGAACACCTCGTGCACGATCCGGTTCAGCTCGCGGGCGCTCACCAGGTCGCGGCCGAACGGCTTCTCGATGACCGCGCGCCGCCAGGACCCCTCGGGAGCGCTCGCCAGCCCGTGCTTCTTGAGCTGCTGGACCACCTTCGGGAAGAACTTCGGCGGTACGGAGAGGTAGAACGCGTAGTTGCCGCTGGTGCCCCGGGAGGCGTCCAGCTCGTCGACGGCCGCGCGCAGCTGCTTGAACGCCGTGTCGTCGTCGAAGTCGCCGGGGATGAACCGCATGCCCTCGGCGAGCTGCTGCCAGACCTCCTCGCGGAACTCGGTCCGCGCGTGCTCGCGCACCGAGTCGTGCACCACCTGCGCGAAGTCCTGGTCCTCCCACTCACGGCGGGCGAACCCGAGGAGCGAGAAGCCCGGCGGCAGCAGACCCCGGTTGGCGAGGTCGTACACGGCCGGCATCAGCTTCTTGCGGGACAGGTCGCCGGTGACGCCGAAGATGACCAGACCGGAGGGGCCCGCGATCCGGGGGAGCCGGCGGTCGCGCGGATCGCGCAGCGGGTTGTCCCAGTCGGCCGCCGGGACGCCGAGCGCCTCGGCGAGAGCCTCGGCCGCCGGGACGGCCGGCGCGTCGGCGAGGGCCTCGGGCGTCAGGCCGCCCTGTTCCACGGCGGGCGTCAGGCCGTCCTGTTCCACGGCCGCGTCACCGGATCCCTGCGACGCGGTGGCCGCATCCTGCGGCTCGCTGTCGGAAAGTGCCTCACCCTTGGTCATTCCCCTTCAACTCCCTTGCCCCGCAGGGAGGCCGCCACGGCGTCGAGAAGGTCCTCCCAGGCCGCCTCGAACTTCGCGACACCCTCGTCCTCCAGCTGTCCGACGACCTCGTCGTAGGAGATGCCGAGCGCCTCGACCGCGGCCAGGTCGGCGCGGGCCCGGTCGTAGCCGCCGGTCACCGTGTCGCCGTGGATGTCGCCGTGGTCGGCGGTGGCGTTCAGCGTGCCTTCCGGCATGGTGTTGACCGTGCCGGGCGCCACCAGTTCGTCGACGTACAGGGTGTCCTTGTACGCGGGGTCCTTGACGCCGGTGGAGGCCCACAGCGGACGCTGCTTCTGCGCGCCGGAGGCGGCGAGCGCCGTCCAGCGGGCGCCGCCCTGCGCCGAGCCGCCGACGGAGCCGAACACCGTCTCGTACGCCTCGTAGGCCAGACGGGCGTTGGCGAGCGCCGCCCTGCCCTTGAGCGCGAGCGCCTCGTCCGTGCCGTTCTTCGCGAGCCGCTTGTCGATCTCGTTGTCGACGCGGGAGACGAAGAAGGAGGCGACGGAGTGGATTCCGGCGAGGTCGATGCCCGCGGCCTTCGCCCGCTCCAGGCCGGCGAGGTAGGCGTCCATGACCTCGCGGTAGCGCTCCAGCGAGAAGATCAGCGTGACGTTGACGCTGATGCCGAGACCGATGACCTCGGTGATCGCCGGGAGCCCGGCCTTCGTCGCCGGGATCTTGATCATCACGTTCGGGCGGTCGACCAGCCAGGAGAGCTGCCGGGCCTCGGCGACGGTCGCGGCGGTGTTGTGCGCCAGCCGGGGGTCGACCTCGATGGAGACCCGGCCGTCACGGCCCTCGGTCGCCTCGAACACAGGGCGCAGGATGTCAGCTGCGGCGCGCACGTCCGCGGTCGTCATCATGCGGACGGCCTCGTCGACCGTCACCCCGCGTACGGCGAGGTCGGCGAGCTGCTGCTCGTACCCCTCGCCGGAGCCGATGGCCGCCTGGAAGATGGACGGGTTGGTGGTCACGCCCACCACGTGCCGTGTGGCGACGAGTTCGGCCAGGTTGCCGGATTCGATGCGCTTGCGGGAGAGGTCGTCGAGCCAGATGGAGACGCCTTCGCCGGAGAGGAGCTCAAGAGGTACCGCGGTCGCGGTCGTTTCGGTCACAGTGATCATCTTCCTTCGTGCGAACGGATCAACCGCGGACTGCGGCAAGAGATTCCCGCGCGGCGGCGGCCACGTTCTCGGGGGTGAAGCCGAACTCGGCGAACAGCGTCCCGGCGTCGGCCGAGGCGCCGAAGTGCTCCAGCGAGACAATGCGTCCGGCGTCACCGACGTACCGGTACCAGGTCAGACCGATTCCGGCCTCGACCGCCACGCGGGCCTTCACGGACGGCGGAAGGACACGGGCGCGGTACTCGGGGGACTGCTCCTCGAACCACTCGACGGACGGCATCGACACCACGCGGGTGCCGACCCCCTCGGCCTCCAGCAGCTCGCGCGCCGCGACGGCGAGCCGCACCTCGGAGCCGGTCGCGACGATGACGAGGTCCGGGGTCTCGGTGGAGGAGTCCCGCAGGACGTAACCGCCGCGCGCGGCGTCGGCGTTGGCCGGGTAGGTCGGCACGCCCTGACGGGTGAGGGCCAGACCGTGCGGGGCCGGGTTCGTGGCGTGCCGCTTGAGGATCTCGGCCCAGGCGATCGCGGTCTCGTTGGCGTCGGCCGGGCGGACGATGTTCAGGCCGGGGACGGCGCGCAGCGAGGCGAGGTGCTCGACCGGCTGGTGGGTGGGACCGTCCTCGCCGAGGCCGATCGAGTCGTGCGTCCACACGTACGTCACCGGGAGCTGCATCAGCGCGGACAGCCGGACGGCGTTGCGCATGTAGTCGGAGAACACCAGGAAGGTGCCGCCGTAGATACGGGTGTTGCCGTGCAGCGCGATGCCGTTCATCTCGGCGGCCATCGAGTGCTCACGGATGCCGAAGTGGATCGTGCGGCCGTAGGGGTCCGCCTCCGGCAGCGGGTTGCCCTTCGGGAGGAAGGAGGACGTCTTGTCGATGGTGGTGTTGTTCGAGCCGGCCAGGTCGGCGGAGCCGCCCCACAGTTCGGGGAGTACGGCGCCGAGCGCCTGGAGGACCGTGCCGGAGGCTGCGCGGGTGGCGACACTCCCGCCCTCCTCGAACACCGGCAGCGCGCTCTCCCAGCCCTCGGGAAGCTGTCCGGCGACGATCCGGTCGAAGAGCTTCGCGTTCTCGGGCCGCTCGGTGCGCCACGCGCCGATCCGCTTGTCCCAGGCGGCGTGCGCCTCGGCACCCCGGTCCAGGGCCTGGCGGGCGTGGGCCAGCACGTCGGCGTCCACCTGGAAGGTCTGTTCCGGGTCGAAGCCCAGGATCCGCTTGGTGGCGGCGATCTCCTCGGCGCCCAGCGCCGAGCCGTGCGAGGCCTCGGTGTTCCGCGCGTTCGGGGCGGGCCAGGCGATGACCGTGCGCATCGCGATGATGGACGGGCGTCCTGTCTCGGCCCGCGCGTCCTTGAGCGCCGTGTACAGGGCGCGCACGTCGATGTCGCCGTCGGGGGCGGGCTCGATGCGCTGCACGTGCCAGCCGTACGACTCGTAGCGCTTCAGCACGTCCTCGGAGAAGGCGGTCGCCGTGTCGCCCTCGATGGAGATGTGGTTGTCGTCGTAGAGGAAGACGAGGTTGCCGAGCTTCTGGTGGCCGGCGAGCGAGGAGGCCTCCGCCGAGATGCCCTCCTCCAGGTCGCCGTCGGAGACGATCGCCCAGATGGTGTGGTCGAACGGGGACTCGCCCTCGGGGGCCTCCGGGTCGAACAGACCGCGCTCGTAGCGGGCGGCCATCGCCATGCCCACCGCGTTGGCGGCACCCTGGCCGAGCGGACCGGTCGTGGTCTCCACGCCCGCGGTGTGCCCGTACTCGGGGTGGCCGGGCGTCTTGGACCCGTGGGTGCGGAACGCCTTCAGATCGTCGAGGCCGAGTTCATAACCTGACAGGAAGAGCTGGGTGTAGAGGGTCAGCGAGGTGTGGCCGGGGGACAGGACGAAGCGGTCGCGGCCGGTCCACTCCGGGTCGGCCGGGTCGTGACGCATCACCTTCTGAAAGAGCGTGTACGCCGCCGGGGCCAGGCTCATCGCGGTTCCGGGGTGGCCGTTGCCGACCTTCTGCACGGCGTCGGCGGCCAGAAGGCGGGCGGTGTCGACGGCTCGGCGGTCGAGCCCGGTCCAGGTGAAGCCGTCGGAGCTCTGCGTGCTCATCTTCAAGAAGTCCTTACGACATGGGCTGCAACGCGGTCTGTGCGTTCAAACCTAAAAGTCAGACTTTTGCTGGGGAAGGTGCCCGCGTGTCAGCCTTCGGTGAAAATGGGACACGTGGAGCCGTGGCGAGCCGACGCGAGAAGGACATGAACGACAGAACCACCCAAGGCGGCACCGGCGGTGCAGCCGGCCGGGACGGCATCAGGACCTTTCCCTTTCCGGCCGATCTGAGCCTGTCCGGCGTGGGCATGCAGGTCGGCGCGATGGGGGCCGGACGCACCTGGCACGCGGACGCCCCGCTGGAACGCGTCCACCGCATCGACTTCCACGTCGTGATGCTCTTCCACGAGGGACCGGTGCGGCACATGATCGACTTCGCGGAGTACGAGGCCCGCGCGGGCGACATCCTGTGGATCAGGCCCGGCCAGGTGCACCGCTTCTCCAGCACCGACCCGTACCGCGGCACCGTCCTGACCATGCAGCCCGGATTCCTGCCCCGCGCGACCGTCGAGGCGACCGGCCTCTACCGCTACGACCTGCCCCCGCTGCTGCGCCCCGACGCCGCCCGGCTGGCCGCACTGGAACACGCGCTCACCCAGCTGGAGCGCGAGTACGTCGACACGACCACGCTGCCGCTCAGCCTGCGCACCGCGGTGCTGCGGCACTCGCTCACCGCGTTCCTGCTGCGCCTCGCCCACCTCGCGGCGAGTTCCGCCGAGGCCGCCCACGAGCACACGGACACCACGTTCACCCGCTTCCGGGACGCGGTCGAGAAGGACTTCGCCGTCAACCACAGCGTCAGCGCCTACGCCGACGCCCTCGGGTACTCACGCCGGACCCTGGTGCGCGCGGTGCGGGCCGCCACCGGCGAGACGCCCAAGGGGTTCATCGACAAGCGGGTCGTCCTGGAGGCCAAACGGCTCCTCGCCCACACGGACATGCCGATCGGGCGCATCGGGGCCGCCGTCGGCTTTCCCGACGCGGCCAACTTCTCGAAGTTCTTCCATCAGCACACCGGGGCGACCCCGGTGGCCTTCCGGACCGAACTGCGCTGAGCGGGACGGACCTGGTGGGTCCGCCCCGCTCGTCGGGCTGTTCTACGGGTGACTACCCGTCAGTTCACCTTGCCGGTCCCACCGGTCAGTGACCGAAGTCGAACCAGTTGACGTTCACGAAGTCCGCGGGCTGGCCGCTGGTGAAGGTCAGATAGACGTCATGGGTTCCGGTCACGGAGCTCATGTTCGCGGGCACGGTCCTCCAGGACTGCCAGCCCCCGGTGTTGGCCAGCGCGAAGCTGGCGACCGGTGTGCTCGTACGGCTGTCGAGGCGCACCTCGACCAGGCCGCTGACGCCGCCCGCCGCGCCGCTCGCGACCCGGCCGAAGAACTGGGTGGCCGCCGAGGAGCCGAAGTTGACACCCTTGTAGACCGCGTAGTCGCCGTTCGCGATCGTGCCGATGTCCTGGCCGCCGCCGGTGTCCGTGGTGGTCTCGCTGACGACGCCGCTCTGGCTGTCGTAGGACTCGGCCTGGATGGCGCTGTAGGCGTCACGGTTGCCGGTGGGCGGCGGAGTGGTGCCGCCACCGCCGCTGCCGGCCGCCTGGAGCACCTGGACGTAGTCGACGACGAGCGGGTGACCGGGCTCCGTGCCGCTGTCGGGGCCGCCGCCGAAGGCGTCGGGGAAGCCGCCGCCCATCGCGACGTTCAGGATGATGAAGTAGCCGTGGTTGGTGGCGTTCGCCCAGGTGGTCGCGTCGACCTGGTTCGCCTTCACCGTGTGGAAGTTGACGCCGTCGAGGTAGAAGCGGACCTCCTCGGGGCTCGTCGACCTGTCCCACTCCATCGCGTACGTGTGGAAGCCGGCCTGGCAGGTCGTCCCGGTACAGGGCGTGTTGTTGCCGATGCCGCTGGTCTCGTTGCACGGGCCGCCCGGGCTGGTGCCGCAGTGCATCGTGGCCCACTCGGTGTTGAGGCCCTGGACGTTCTCCATGATGTCCAGTTCGCCGACGCCCGGCCAGTTCTGGTAGTTGCCGCGGTAGGGCGCGCCCAGCGCCCAGAAGGCGGGCCAGTAGCCCTTGGCGGCGGCGCCGGTCACGTTCGGCATCTGCAGCCGTGACTCGACGCGCAGCTTGCCCCCGGCCGGGGGCTGGAAGTCGGTGCGCTTGGTCTCGATCCGGCCCGAGGTCCAGTTGCCCGAGGCGTCACGGCGCGGGGTGATCAGCAGGTTGCCGCTGCCGTCCAGGGCCACGTTGCTGGTGCTGGAGGTCATCGTCTCGACCTCGCCGGTACCGAAGTTGGCCGGCCCGCCGGGGTAGCTGGTGCCCGTCGTGTACTGCCAGTTGGTGGTGTTGACGCCGCTCCCGGCGGTGCCGGTGAAGTCGTCGACGAAGACCTGGGACCAGCCGGTGGGGGGTGTGGGCGCGGACGCGTTGGCGGGGAGGGTGGCCGCGGTCGCGGCGGCCGCCGCCAGGCTCAGCGTGCCGAGCACGGCGATGAGCACGCGCCGGACGGAGCCGCGTCTGGGTGTGCCGGAAGTTTCACTCATGGGTGCCTCTTCGCGTACGGAGTGTGGGGTGCGCGGGTGGGGGGGAGCGCTCCCATGGCTGCTTGAGAGCGCTCTCACAAAAGCTGCGCGGCCAATGTGCTCTCTGTCACTCCGGTCGTCAAGAGGTGAAGCCGAGAAAGTCCTTTCGCTGCAAGGGAGTTCACGCCGTGAAGGAAGCCGGAAGGCCCGATGGACGTGCCACGAAGGGCAGTTGAAGCCTGTCCATCGGGTTCGGCCCTCAAAGAGCGCTGCCGGCCTTCCAGTCGGCCCAGGACAGGTTCCAGCCGTTCAGGCCGTTCGACGCTTCGACGGTCCGCTCGCCCGAGTTCTCGACGACCACCACGTCGCCGAGCATCGAGCTCTCGTAGAACCGGTAGCCCGGCACGGAGTTGTCGTTCGCGCCCTTCGTGTCATGGAGGCCGACGCAGCCGTGGCTGGTGTTGCTGCCGCCGAATACCGAGGCCGCGGCCCAGTAGTTGCCGTGGATGAAGGTGCCCGAGGTGGTCAGGCGCTGGGCGTGCGGAACGTCCGCGATGTCGTACTCGTCGCCGAGCCCGACCGTCGAGGACTCCATCCGGGTCTCCTTGAACCGCTCGCTGATCACCATGATCCCGGACCACGTGGTGTGGTCCGCGGCGCCGCCGCTGACCGGGTAGCCGGCGAGGGTGCTCCCGTCCCGTTCGACCGTCATGGTCTTCTTCGCGAGGTCGACGGTGCTCACCTGGCGGCGGCCGATGTGGAAGGTGACGTCCTTGGACTGGACGCCGTAGACGCCGTCCGTGCCCTCTACGTCCTTGAGGCGCAGACTCAGCGTGATCTTCGTGCCCGCCGCCCAGTACCCCGCGGGACGGAAGTCGAGCCGGGTGTTCCCGAACCAGTGACCGACCACCTCGACCGCGGGCTCCGCCGTCACCGTGATGGCCTTTTCCACGGCGGCCCGGTCCTTCACCGCCTGGGTGAAGTTGATCGACACGGGCATGCCGACGCCGGACGTCGAATTCGCCTCGGGCGTGAAATAGCCGGCGAACGTCTCGCCCGGGGACTTCGTGACGAACGTCGCGGTGTGCTCCGCGGCACCCACCGCTTTCGCCGTGACCGTGTATTTGGTGCCCGAGTACGGATTCCTGGCGGAGGTCCAGCGCGTACGGTCGTCGTTGAAGGATCCGGCCAGAGTGGAACCGTCGTTGCCGGAGACCTCGACCGCCGACAGCGTGCCGTCCGTCACGGAGACCACGACCGGAGCGGTGAAGCCGGCCCTCTTCGTGCCGTCGGCGGGGGAGACGGTGACCGTCGGCGTCTTCACCTGCGTCTTCGCCTTCGCCCCGGCCCCGGTGGCACCCGTCGCCGTCGTGTCCTTCCCGTCGGCGGCGCCCGCCGTACCTCCGCACCCGCTCAGCGCGAGGGCCGGTACGGCGGCACCGAAGGCCGCGAGAATTCCACGCCGTGACCAGGCCGGACGTCCCGGACGCCGGCGCACCGGCCCCGGGTCCCGCGGTGCGGACTCGGGCCGGTTCGATATCTCAGGGACGCCCACGGAACGCCTTTCCTCGGTTCTCTCGCTCACCACCACTGCGGGTGCATCCTGCGGGACTTTCCTGGGTTGATTCTTTGAATCCGGCTGCCCCAGCCTGAGATTCCCGTGAAGACGCGCGGAGAGACGGCCTGAATCCACGGTTGCCGGGCCACCCCGCATTGTGAACAGAGTATGAAGTGCCCTACCCGATCCTGAGTTCTCCATGAGATCCCCCTTCCGGGAGTTCTTCCAGGAGTTCACTCGGGAGTCCTTCCGGGAGCCCTTTCGGGACTCCGCGGACACAGGAGTGAAGGAGAAGTCCCGCTTGCCGGACCCGCGACAACCCACGCCGGAGGCATCCGTGAACCCAGCCCGTGAGCGGCACGCCGTGGCCATCGTCGGAGTGGGCGCCGCGGGCACCCTCACCGCCGTGCAGCTGTGCGAGACGGCGACCCGCCGCCGTACCCCGCTCGACCTCTTCCTGGTCGACCCCGCCCCCGAAGCCGGGCGGGGCAGCGCCTACGCCACCACCGATCCCCGGCACCGGCTGAACGTGCCCGCGGGCGGAATGAGCTGCTATCCCGACGACCCCGGCCACTTCACCCGATGGCTGTGCCGGCACGGCGAACCCACCGTCAGGGGAACCGACTTCGCCACCCGCTACCGGTACGGCGCCTATCTCGCCGACACCCTGGCCCGGGCGATCGTGCACGCCCACGGCACGGTCGCCGTGCACCGGCTGCGGACCAGGGCCGAGGCCTGCGCCCCCGCTCCGGACGGGGGCCTGGAGCTCCGGCTCGCCGACGGGCACGGCCTGGCGGCCGACAGCGTGGTCCTCGCCACCGGACCGGCCGCCACGACGGGTGCCTGGGCCCCGCCACGGCTCCGTACCTCCGAACGGTTCATCGGCTCGCCCTGGGCGCCCGGCGCCCTCGACGGACCGCTCGCCGAACCGGCCGCCCGCGGGCGGGAGGGCGCGAGCGACGACGTCCTGCTCGTGGGCACCGGACTCACGGCGGTCGACCTCGCGCTCAGCCTCGACCGTCCCGGACGCACCGTGCACGCCCTCTCCCGCACCGGTCTGCTGCCACAGGCGCACGCGCTGAGCCCCGCACCGGCGATGGCCGCGCCCGAAGGGCTCGACGCGCCGACCCTGCGCACGCTGCGCCGGGCCGTCTACCGTCACATCGGCCGCGCCGTGCGCGCCCACGGCGACTGGCGCCCCGCGCTCGACAGCCTGCGCCCGCACACCGCGCGCCTGTGGCGCAGCCTCACACCCGAGGAACGCGCCGCCTTCCTGCGGAGCGAGGGCGCGCTCTGGAACACCCACCGGCACCGGACGGCACCGGCGACGGCCGAGTCGCTGGACCGTGCCCGCACGGCCCGGCGCCTGCGTGTGCACACCGGCGGGATCGCCGACGCCGTCCCCCGGCCGGACGGCTCCGAGCTGCTCACCCTCTCCAACGGGCGGCGCGTCACGGCGGGTTGGGTGATCGACTGCACCGGGCCGGGGCCGCGCCCCGAAGACCCCCTGTGGCGCTCGCTGTTCGACACGGGCGCCGCCGTGCCCGGCCCGCTCGGCCTGGGCGTCGCGACCCGCGACGGCCGGCTCCTCGACACCGCGGGCAGGACCCAGCTCGCGGTGTTCACCCTCGGCGCTCCGCGCCGCGGTGAACTGTGGGAGACCACCGCCGTCCCCGAGATCCGCGTCCAGGCCGCGGAGTTGGCCGAGCAGGTGCTCGCCCCACTGGCTCCCCGGCGCCGCCCCGCCCGCCGTCGGCCCCTCGACGCGCACGGGCTCCCGCTGTCCACCCACGCCGAGGCGGCCGCCGCCCACCGCACCGGCCTCGAACGGGTCCTCAAGGTCAGGGCCGGCGCCGAGGACGCCTTCGCGCGCGCCGTCGCCCTCGACCCCGGCTTCGCGCTCGGGCACGCGGCCCTCGCCCTGCTCGGCCATGAGTGCGGCGCCGACGTCGACGTACAGCGGGCACTGGCCGACGCGCGGCGCTGCGCGCGGGAACGGGCCGATGCGCGGGAACGCTCCTTCGTCGACGTGGTGACCCACCGCGTGCACGGCGACAGCCCGGACACCGCCGCGCGCGCCCTGCTGGGCCACCTGGCCGCCTACCCCGCCGACGCGCTCGCGCTCGCCGCGGCCGTGCCCACCATCGCCTTCTCCGGCATCAACGACCTCGACAGCTCATACGCGTTGAGCCTGGTCGAGCGCGCCTCGCCGGCCTACGACGGCCACTGGTTCCCCGCCTCGCTCCTCGCCTTCCTGCGCCAGGGTCAGGGCCGCTACGACGAAGCGGCCGAACTGGCCGGGCACGCGCTGGCCGCCGAGCCCGCCTCCGGACACGCCGTGCACGCCCTCGCCCACGTCCACTACGAGTCAGGGGCCCACGAGAGCGGCCGCGACTGGCTGGACGCCTGGGTGTCCGGGCACGGACGGGGCGCCGTCCACCGGGCCCACTTCTCCTGGCACATCGCCCTGCACGAACTGGCCCTGGACGATCCCGCCGCCGTCCGCAGACGCTGGTACGCCCAGCTCGCTCCGGGGCGGGTGACAGGCGTACGCGCTCTGGTCGACTCGGGGTCGCTGCTGTGGCGGGCCCGGCTCAGCGACAGCTGGCGCGGGCGGGTACCGGCGGCGGACGTCCTCGACAGTGTCGCCCGCGAGATCGTGGAACGGCCCGCGACCGCCTTCACCGCGCTGCACGCGGCTGTCGCCCTCACCGCCGCCGGTGACCTCGCGGCACTGCGCCGGCTGCGCGACCACGCCGCGGGGGCCGACCCCGTGCAGCGCGAGGTCGTCGTCCCCCTCTGCGAAGCCTTCGCCGCCCTCGTCGAGGAACGCTTCCACGAAGCCGCCCGGGGGTTGGACGCGCTGCTCCCCTTTCTCGGCCGGGTCGGCGGCAGCGCGGCCCAGCGCGAGGTCGTCGAGGAGACCCTGCTGTACGCCCTGGTCGCGGCGGGCCGCTGCGAGGCGGCCCGCCGCCTCCTGGACACCCGCCTCGACCGCAGCCATTCACCCCGGGACCGCCGTTTGCTGGCCGCGCTGCCTGATTGAGGCAGGGCACGCGTGGTCGGCCCGGCGGGGTTGCGGTCGCCCGGTCGCGGGACGGCAACGGTGCCGGGCCGGTCGAAGCGGGCCGGCACCGCCATCGGCGACGGGCGCCGGACCGCCTCGGTTTCGCTCCTGCCGCCGGGGTGGGGTGGCCAGGCGCGGGCCCGCGGCCTTGCCCGCGCCCGCGTCAGACGTGTGGCTCCGTCCGGGCCGTCGGCCGCCAGCCGAGGGCCCGGGAGATTCCGCGGGCCGCCAGCCGTACCGCCGGGATCAACACCGGTACCTGCGCGTCGGCCCGGGGCACGACGAGCGACACGGCCGCGACGACGGTGCCGTCCGTGCCGCGCACCGGCGCGGCCACCGACAGGGCGTCCTCGGTCACCTGACGTGCGCTCACCACCACACCCGTACGCCGGACTTCGGCCAGAGTGCGCCGCAGGCGGGCCGGATCGGTGATGGTGTACGCCGTGTAGGCGGCCAACGGCCCGGCGCAGTAGGCGTCCTGGACCGCGGGCTGCGCGTGCGCGAGCAGCGCGAGCCCGACACCCGTCGCGTGCAGCGGCCAGCGGGCGCCCACCTGGATGCGTACACCGACCGACGAACGCCCGGCGATCCACTCGATGTAGACGACCTCGACGCCGTCGCGGACCGCCAACTGGACGTTCTCGTGCGTCGCTTCGTACAGGTCCTCCAGGTACGGCAGGGCGATCTGCCGCAGCGCGAGCCCGCGCGGAGCGAGGGCCGCGACCTCCCAGAGGCGCAGGCCGACGTGGTAGAGCCCGTCCGTGTCCCGTTCCAGCGCGCCCCACTCGGCGAGCGCGGCCACCAGCCGGTGGGCGGTCGTGAGGCTGAGGCCGGCCCGGCGGCTGATGTCCGTCAGGGACAGCGCCGTGTGCTCGTGGTCGAAGGCGGCGAGTACGGCGAGAAGGCGGCCGGGAGCGGACAGGGTGGTCATGGGTTCGGTTCGGTGTCCGCGATCCGTCGCAGCGGCGTGTGCCGGGTCTCCGCGTGCAGGCCGCGCATGCGGGGCTCCTCGGCGTCGGTACGGACGAGGCCTCGCAGGTGTTCTGCGGCGCGCTGCTGACCTGCCATGACGGGCTCCCTGGGGCCTGGCCCCGGCCGGGGCGGTCCGGACGTACGGACCCAGCATGCCGTATGGGTCAGGACGTGCCGGGCGGAGTGCGGACCGCCGTCGAGGGCACGGTGGAGACCGACGGCGGCGGGAAGCCCGCCGCCGTCCCGCGGAGCGTGTCGCGGTTTTACGAGTGGGACTCGGGGGCCCGGCGGTGCTCCAGGCCCCTCCGCATCGGCCTCCTACCCGAGCCGGTACGCGTACACGGAGGTCGCGACGCTGCACGCACCGGGCTGGACCACCTCGGCGCGCAGCGTCCCGCTCGCCGTGTCGTAGTCGACGCCCTCCGCCTCGTACGTCCCGTCCGTGCACAGGCTGCGCTGCGGCAGGGCGAAGAGGCTGGTGACATGTCCCGTGACCGGCCGGCCGTCCACCTTCCTCTCCAGGTCGACCTGGAGCAGCGGCCGGTCCTCGGGGAAGTGCGCGCGCGAGCTGTCGTCAGAGGCGCAGAGCAGCCGGGTGTCGTCGACGAAGTCGCAGCCCTGGATGTCGGCGACGGGCCTGTCGAGGGTGATCTGCCCGGCCCCCGGCAGGGATCCGCCGGTGGGCGGGGTCGACGGGTTGAGCAGCGGGGCGGGGAAGACCTGGAGCCGGTTCTGGTCGCCCCACTCGCCGGAGACCAGCCACTGCCCGTCGGGCGACACGGTCGCGAAGGAGTTGTTCAGCTTCTCGCCCGGGTCGAGCCGGTGGACGTACTCGAACCGCTTGCCCGCGGGTGTGGTGACGGCGAACATCTTCGAGGTCGCCGTGTCGGGCCCCTGGTAGGCGTCGAACACGGAACCCCGGGCGATGTCCGGGTCGCCCACATGGTTCCAGCCCTTGATGCGCAGGACGAGCGGGATGGAGGCGAGCCCGCGGTGCAGCAGCGAGCCGTCCGCACGGCTCGCCAGGCCCTGTCCACCGCTCAGCGAGTCGACGTACGACGTGCCGGTCTCGGTCCACACGGGTTCGCCGGCCATCGCGGCCGACGTACTCATGCCGACGGTGAAAGCTCCCAACAGGCAGGCAGTGGACATTAAGTGACGCTTCATCGGCAGCCTTCCACATCGACGAACAGCGGGTTGGAATAGAACCATGTGTCGACCCACGGGTCACCGTTTCCGGGTACGTGCGGAATCGGGCCGTGCGGGTCGATCGCCGCACCGAGGTATCCGGCGCCGTTCCTGTTGCCGTCGCTGCCGCGCAGCCGGACGTAGAAGGACTCGTCCCCGGCGGTCAGCGGAACGCGCAGGGTGTACGTCCCCTTGCGGCCGCTCACGTCCACGGTCCGGACGACCTTGGTGTCGGGGGCCCGCCAGACATCGCGGTCGGCCGCCGGGCCGCGCACCGCGCCGCGGATCACGTCGACATGCGCCAACTCCGGCAGGATTCCATGGGCGTTGGGGCGTGAGGCCGTCGTCACGGCGACCGACAGGGTGAGCCGGTCGCCCTTGCGGACGCGGATCCGGCCGCCCAGGGTGACGCCCGCCCCGTGGTCGTGGTCCCGCTTCAGGCGGACGTCGAGTCCGTCCAGCAGATGGCCGTGGTCCAGCCAGACCCGGCCCGCGCGCAGGCCCGCCATCACCGCGCGGTGGCCGTAGCGGGTCACGCCGACATGGGTGCGGCTGAACTGGCCGGGCCAGAAGTCGCCGCCCGGCTGCTGGGAGTCGGTGTTCACCGGGTCGGGGACGTGCCCGGTGTTGTCGAAGTTCTGTCCGGGCGCCCAGTCGCCGTTCTTCCAGGTGTCGAAGACGACGCGGTGCACATCGGAGTTGGTGGTGATGGTGAACAGCCGGCCCTCGGCGAGCATCGCGTCCCACATGCCGCCGACCGTGGCCGTCATCCAGTCGAAGCCGCCGTACAGGACGTACGCGTCCCCCGGATAGCCGGCGAAGGAGTTCTCCGAGGGCTTGTTGACGTACTCGCCGCGCTGCTGCCCCGAGCCCACCCAGCCGGGGATGCCGCCGCCCTGGGCGCCGGGCGCGCCCTCCATGCCGATCATGATCTCGGGGGCCGCGTCGCGCCAGTTGCGCATCTCGTGCGGGGAGTCGATACCCAGGCGCAACGGGTGGTTGGCGAGGACCAGCACGTCGTCGACGTATCCGGTGCGGCGCTGCTCGGCCAGCCACTGGATGGCCTTGACCGCGTGCGCCTCGTTGCGGGCGGTGTCGGGGTTGGTCGGCGAACCCGCCGTGTAGCCCAGCAGCTTTCCGTCGTAGGCGAGTTCGAACCGGGTGAGCAGGTCCACCTCGTGCGGGCCCGGGGCGGCGAAGACGGTGGCGTGCTCGGCGGCCGGGATGTACCACTCCAGGCCCTGGAAGATCAGCTGGCGCGGGTTCGCGGCGCGCGCCTTCAGGATCTCCTGGTGCTCCAGCCGGGCGCCGTAGGAGGCGTGCCCGAAGTTGGAGTGCTCGTTGAAGACCATCCAGTCGAGACCGTACTCGGCTCCGGCGCGGGCGAGTTGAGAGAACGTGTACTTCGCGTCGTGGCTGTAGACGGAGTGGATGTGATGGTCGCCCACGAGATAGGCGAGGCGCGGGTCGCTGCCGCCGGGGCCTCTCTGGGACGCCGCCGCGGGCGCGGCGAGCGAGCCGACCGCGAAGGCCGCCCCGAACAGGCCCGCGCCGCGCAGCAGCCCGCGCCGCGATATGCCCTGCGGGTCCAGCGCGGCGGGGGAGACGGACGGATCGGCCCAGGCGGGCAGTTGCTGCTCGGTCATGGTCGTGTGGTCCCTAGGTCAGAGGGTCATGGACGACGGGACGGGGAAGGCGTGTTCGACGCGAGGGCGGCGGTGGCCGCATCCGTCGCGCGGTCGCCGTCGTACGCCCGGCGGTGGGGCCGCGCCGTGCCACCGTTGTCGTACGGTCCCGCGCCACCGTGCCCGGCCGATCTTCCGTCGTTCACGCGTTGGAGAATGGCGCGGTCCCAGGGCCCCCGGATGAAACCGTCCTGAAGCCCCGGGGTCGGCTCGATGGCGCCCAGTGGTCGGCGGGTCCACCCTCGCCGCTGCCCGTCGGGTGCGAGGGGTCGAGTCCGCGGGACGAGGACTCGACGCGGCGGTGACGCCCGAGGTCTCGACGTGGCGGTGACGGACGAGCCCGTGGACGCGGTGGCACGCTGATTCCTGGAAGACGTGGGTGAAACAGGCGGTCGTGGCGTGCTCCCTCGCCGTGCGGCCTGCGTCCCCGCACGAACTGCGAAGGTGGTACTTGCGTGAGGCTGACCATTCTGGGCGGCGGTGGATTCCGTGTCCCGCTCGTGTACGGGGCACTCCTCGGGGACCGGGCCGAGGGCCGCGTGACCCGGGTCGTGCTGCACGACCTGGACGGGGGACGGCTCTCCGCCGTGGCCCGCGTCCTCGCCGAGCAGGCGGCCGGGGACCCGGACGCACCGGAGGTGACCGTCACCACCGACCTCGACGAGGCCCTGCGCGGCGCCGACTTCGTCTTCTCCGCGATCCGCGTCGGGGGTCTGGAGGGCCGGGCCGAGGACGAGCGTGTCGCCCTCGCCCAGGGCGTCCTCGGCCAGGAGACGGTCGGCGCCGGCGGCATCGCGTACGGCCTGCGCACGGTGCCCGTCGCCGTGGACATCGCGCGGCGGGTGGCCCGGCTCGCGCCCGACGCCTGGGTCATCAACTTCACCAACCCGGCCGGACTGGTCACCGAAGCCATGTCCCGCCACCTCGGCGACCGCGTGATCGGCATCTGCGACTCCCCGGTCGGCCTCGGGCGCCGGATCGCCAGGGTCCTCGGCGCGCACCCGGGCGAGGCGTGGATCGACTACGTCGGGCTCAACCACCTCGGCTGGGTGCGCGGTCTGCGCGTCGGCGGCCGCGACGAACTCCCGCGTCTGCTCGCCGACCCCGACCTGCTCGGCTCCTTCGAGGAGGGCCGGCTCTTCGGCCCGCAGTGGCTCCAGTCCCTCGGCGCGGTCCCCAACGAATACCTGCACTACTACTACTTCAACCGGGAGACCGTCCGCGCCTATCAGCGGGCCGAGAAGACACGCGGCGCGTTCCTGCGCGACCAACAGGCCGGTTTCTACGAGGAGATGAGGCGCCCCGACGCGGCGGCCCTGACCGCCTGGGACCGCACCCGGGCGGAGCGCGAGGCGACGTACATGGCCGAGAACCGGGACGCCGCCGGTGCCGGGGAACGCGAGGACGACGACCTCTCCGGCGGCTACGAGAAGGTGGCGCTCGCGCTGATGCGGGCCATCGCCCGCGACGAACGGACGACCCTGATCCTCAACGTCCGCAACCGCGGCACGCTGGGCGTCCTCGACGCCGAGGCCGTCATCGAGGTTCCGTGTCTGGTCGACGCCAACGGCGCGCACCCCGTCACCGTCGACCCGTTGCCGGGCCACGCCACCGGACTGGTGTGCGCGGTCAAGGCGGTCGAGCGGGAGGTGCTCTCCGCGGCCGAGTCGGGTTCCCGTACGACCGCGGTGAAGGCCTTCGCCCTGCACCCGCTCGTCGACTCCGTGAACGTGGCGCACGCCCTGCTCGACGGCTACACGGCTGTACACCCCGGCCTGGCCTACCTGACGTAGGGATCGACGGAGAGGGCCGTACGGCCGTGAAGGAGAAGCGAGCGCCCGACCCGGGCGACGTCCGCGGGCGTTGCCCGGGTCCGTCTCGATGACACCCGCTTTGCGCACCGGACTTGCCGACGCCTTGACGATCCGTTCCCTGCGTGTTCAACCCGCTGTCTGTGCCCGCGTTGTGTAGCGTCCCTAAGGTCCCTGAGTGCTTCGAGTGCGTCGAGTGCTTCGAAGGAAGGGACTCAAGGGACTCATGGACAGACCCCTCGCCGTCCGGGCTCGCGGGATCACCAAGTGCTTCGGCGACGTCGTCGCACTCGACGGCGTCGATCTGGATGTGGCACGGGGCCGGATCCACGGACTGGTCGGACCGAACGGCGCAGGCAAGACGACCCTGCTCGGTCTCCTGCTGGGCCTGGCCGTCGCGGACGAAGGCCGCCTGGAGATCCTCGGCACCCCCCTGCGGCGGGCGCTCGCCGCCCCCGACGGTGTCGCCGGCTTCGTGGACGGGCCCGGCCTCTACCCCTCGCTCACCGCCCGGCAGAACCTCGCCGCCCTGGCCGCACTCCGCGGCCAGGGTGCGCGGGCGGCCGGGGTCGACGACGTGCTCGACCAGGTCGGGCTCACCGATGTCGCCGACGACCCGGCCCGCGGCTACTCCCTCGGCATGCGTCAGCGGCTCGGCCTGGCCGCCGCCCTGCTCACCGAGCCCCGGCTGCTGGTGCTCGACGAACCGTCCAACGGCCTCGACCCGGCCGGCAAACGCCATGTGCACGGTGTCCTCGACCGGCTCGCGGCGAACGGAACCGCGGTGGTTCTCTCCAGCCACCGCATGGACGACCTCCAGGCACTGTGCTCCGAAGCCACCATCCTCGCGACCGGACGGGTCGTCTTCACCGGCCCGTTGAGCAAGCTGGCCTCCGAGAACCGTGAACTCGACTACCGGGTCCTCACCTCCGACCCCGGGGCCGCCCGTCTGCTGGCCCTCGACACGGCCGGGATCCGTGTCGTCGACGACGCCACACCACGGCACGACGCCGAGGCGCTCGTCGTGCGCGCGCTGGTTCCCGCCGTCGACGAACTGGTCGTGGGGCTCGTGCGCGCGGGCATCGCGCTGCGCGAGCTCGCCCCCGTGGTGTCGCCTCTCGAAGCCGCGTTCCTCGCCCTCACCGAGCAGAAGGAGACCGGCAGATGACAGCGACCGTCGCCGAGGACGGTGACCTCGGAGCACAGAGCCCGGAGGAAGCGGTCGCCGCCTCCCCCCGTGTCCCGGTCGCGCGTGTGTACCGCTTCGAGCTGGTCAAACTCGTCTCACAGTGGCGGATCCGGCTGCTGCTCCTCGCCTGCTGGATCGTGCCGGCCCTCTTCGTCGCCGCGGTGAGCCGGCAGAGCACGCTCCCCGTCGACACCCTCTTCGGCCGCTGGATGCACGCCACCGGGTGGGCCGGAGCGCTGGTGATGCTCGGCTTCGCGGGAACCTGGGCGCTCCCCCTGCTGACCTCGGTCGTGGCCGGCGACGTGTTCGCCTCCGAGGACCGGCTCGGCACCTGGCGCCATCTGCTCGTGGCGGTCAGGTCGCCGCGCCGGATCTTCGCCGCGAAGGCACTGGCCGGTCTCACCGTCATCCTGCTGCTCGTGGCCGGACTGGTCGCCTCCAGCTCGGCCGGCGGCCTCGTCGCGGTGGGCGACCAGCCGCTGGTCGGCCTCGACGGACACCTCCTGACACCGGCGGACGCCGCCGGCAAGGTCCTGCTCGCCTGGGTCTGTGTCCTCGCCCCGACCCTGGCCCTCGCCGCGATCGGCCTGCTCGGGTCCATCACTCTGGGACGGTCCCCGATGGGGCTCCTGCTGCCCGCGCTCGTCGCGCTCGCGATGCAGCTCGCCCAGATGATGCCGCTCCCCGTCGCCGTGCGCCTCGCGTTGCCCGGTTACGCCTTCATCGCCTGGAACGGTCTGTTCACCAGCCCCGCACAGCCCGGCCCGCTCCTCATCGGCATCGTCGTCAGCCTGCTGTGGGCCGTGACCGCGACCGCGCCGGCCTACGTGCTCTTCATGCGGCGCGACTTCACCGACGTGGCGCACGACGGCTCGGGCCGCGGCGCGGTCATCACCGGAGTCCTGCCGCTCGTCGCGCTGGCCGCCGTGACGGTCGCGGTCGTCGGCGCCGCCACGGGGGCCACGGGCTCCGGGATCGAGCAGGACAAGGTGCAGCGTTCGGCCGCCACGGCGTTCGCCCACCTCTACCGGCTCCAGACCGCTCAGCTCAACCGCCCCGCCGTCACGGAGGCTCAGCTGAAGGTCACGGCCAGCTGCGACAAGGGCAGCGTCAAGGTCGCGGCCGAGGGGCCGGGCAACGACTGGCGCTGTGTCATCTCCTGGCACCTTCCCGGCGTCGACGCCGTGGGGACGGCCGTCTACCAGCTCGATGTCACCCCGGACGGGCGATACATGGCCGACGGCGACGGACCGAAGGAGGTGAACGGCTACTTCCTCGTCCGCACACCGACCGGGGACGCACCGAACCCGCTGTGGCAGTTCGACGGCAACGTCGACCTGCTCGCCACCTCGAAGGGATGACTCCATGCAGGTAACGCGCCGCCGCCGGAGTGACGAGAAGGGGCGCAAGGGCCTTCTCGGCAGACCCACCGGCAGACGGATACCTCTGGTGACGGTGGGCACCACCGTCCTCGCCCTCGTCGCCGCCGGGGCCGCGTTCGCCCAGACGCGCCAGTTCGGCACCGACCAGGTCGGCCAGGTCACCGACCGGGGCCAGGTCGTCTCCAGCGACCAGTACATCGCCCCGTACGGCGACCGGCTCGTCGTGAACAACGGGAAGATCATGTCGTCCTCGGTCAGCCCGGACGGCACGCACCTCGCGGCCTCGGTCACCGACGGCGGGAGCGCCCTGTCGATCGTCGACCTGAAGAACTGGAAGGTGCAGCAGCTTGTCAGCAGCGCCGCGTCGTCGGTGCCGCGCATCAGCGGCAACAGCGTGGGCCAGGAAGGCCCGACGTACTCTCCCGACGGTTCGCAGCTCTGGCTGGGCCAGACCGACGGCTACACCCGGTTCACCGTGAACCCGGACGGCGGCGTCACCGCCCCGGTGTTCGTCCCGGTCGCGGCGGACGGGCCCAAGCACGCGCTGGTGGGTGAGGCGGTGTTCTCGTCCGACGGCTCCACCGTGTACTCCGCGGTCAACGGACAGAACCGGGTGGTCGCGATCGACGCGGCGACCGGGACCGTCCGGCAGAGCTGGAACGTGGGCAACGCCCCGCGTGACATGGCCGAGGTGGGAACCAAGCTCTACGTGAGCAACGAGGGCGGGCGTCCGGCGCAGGCCGGCGACACCACGCTCAACTCCTACAACACCCAGGTGCCGGCCGACCCGGTCACGGCTGCCACCACCACCGGCACCGTCAGCGTCATCGACCTGGCGGACCCGGCCGCGCCCGTCGCGAGCATCCCCGTCGGTCTGCACCCGACCGCCCTGTACGCCAAGGGCAAGGCGCTGTTCGTCACCAACACCGCGACCAACGACGTGTCCGTCATCGACACCGCCAAGGACAAGGTCGTCCAGACCATCGCGACCCAGCCGTGGCCGGAGGCGTCGGTCGGCTACGAGCCCGACGCGGTGACGCTCACCGACGACGGCCATCTGCTGGTGACGCTCGGCCGTGCCAACGCCGTGGCCGTCTACCGGTACCGGTCCCCGCAGGATCCGGTCCGTTACATCGGCCTGCTCCCGACGGACTACTTCCCCGCCGAGATCGCCGCCGTCGGCAAGGACGTGGTGGTCTCCAACACCCGTGGCATCGACGCCCGTCGGCCCACCACGAGTGCCGGGCACGGCACCCACGACACGACGTCGAGCGTGCAGCGGTTCACGCTGCCGGACGACAGCGTGATCAGGGCCCGGACGGCCAAGGTCTTCCGGCAGAACGGCTGGACCCGCGGCTCCGTCATCCAGTCCAAGGGCAGGAGCCACGCGAAGCCGGTGCCCGTCCCGCTGCGGCTCGGCGACCCCTCGACGATCAAGCACGTCTTCCTGCTCGTCAAGGAGAACCGGACCTACGACCAGGTCTTCGGGGATGTCCCGGAGGGCAACGGCGACCCGTCGCTGGCGCAGTTCGGCGAGAACGTGACGCCCAACCAGCATGCCCTGGCACGGCAGTTCGGGCTGTACGACAACACGTACGACATCGGCACGAACTCTGCCGAGGGCCACAACTGGCTCATGCAGGCGGACGATCCGGAGTACACCGAGTCCTCCGCCGGTGAGTACCAGCGCAGTTACGACACCGAGGACGACGCCCTCGGCCACCAGCGGACCGGGTTCCTGTGGACCGGCACGCAGGCGACGGGGAAGTCGGCCCGGGACTTCGGCGAGTTCCAGCAGTTCCTGACCAAGCCGGCGGGCGCGAGCTGGCAGAACCTGTACTGCGACTCCAAGAACATGGCGTCGACCGGGCAGGACACCGCGTACACGCTGAACTCGTCCTCGCCGATCCCGTCGCTCAACGACGTTTCCGTGCACGGCTTCCCGAAGTTCGACACCAGCGTCCCGGACATCTACCGGGAGGAGATCTGGAAGCGTGACTTCGAGAAGAACGGGCCGGCGAACCTGAACATGTTCTGGCTCTCCAGCGACCACACCGGCGGTCCGGCGAACGCGGCCGCCCAGGTCGCGGACAACGACCTCGCGACCGGCCGGATCGTCGACGAGATCTCGCACAGCAAGTACTGGAAGGACTCGGCGATCTTCGTCGTCGAGGACGACTCCCAGGCCGGTCTCGACCACGTCGACGGCCACCGTGCCCCGGTCCAGATCATCAGCCCCTGGGCCCGGCGCGGCGTCGTCGACAGCCACTACTACACGCAGATCACGCTGATCCGGACCATCGAGCAGATCCTCGGGGTCCACCCGATGAACCAGAAGGACAGCGCCGCCACCCCGATGAGCGCGGCGTTCACCCGGCACGCGGACTACACGCCGTTCACCGCGCTGCCCAACCGGACCTCGCTGACCGACGGGCTCAAGACCCCGCCCTCCTGCGGCCTGGACACCCCCGCGCCGCAGGACCCCGCCGCGGCGCCGGTGCCGTCGGCGAAGGTTCCGGCGGACAAACGGGCCCTGGCGGCGAAGTGGGACACCTGGAAGTCGCACCAGCGGCTGACCGGGCCCAACGCCGTTCCCGACTTCGCCAACCCCGCGCAGATGAACCACTTCACCTGGTACCAGACGCACGGGTGGACCAAGCCGTACCCCGGTGAGCACCGGATCTTCGCGCCGCAGGACGTGCCGGGCGCCTACCTCCCGTCGTCGGAGTCCGACGGCTGACGGGCGACGGCTGACGGCTGACGGCTGAGACTGACGGCCGACAACTGACGTACGAGCATGACGAGATGGGCCGCCCGGATGTCCCGGGCGGCCCACCGCGCTTCCCGTGTTCCGTCGTCGTCAGCCTGTGAAGCCGGCTGTGATCGACGTGAACTGCCAGGTGCTCTGGCTGATGCCGGAGCAGTTGCTCACCACGCCGCCCCCGGGGCAGGACCGGTCGCGGTTGACCGACCAGTAGGCGAGCCGGGCGATGTGATGGGAGTTGGCCCAGTCGCGGATCGAGGTCCAGATCGCCGGGGTCGTGTTCTCCTGCTGGTCGGACAGACCGTTCATGCCGGAGATGCCGATGTGGGAGTAGGCCGTGGCGTCGTCCCAGCCGAAGGCCGACTTCAGCTTGGTCTTCAGCCCCTCGGTGGCGTTGACCGTGTTGCCGTACATGTCGGAGCCGCCGCCGAAGTCGAACGGCATGATGGTGAAGACGTCGATGTTCGCGTTCAGGGACTGAGCCTGCTCGATGAGCCGGTTGCCGTAGTAGGTCGGGCCGGTCGTCGAGGTGCCGAAGGTGATGATCGTCTTCAGGCCGGGGTTGTTGGCCTTGACGGTCTTCAGCGCGGTCAGGATCTTCGCCTGGACGGCCTCGTTCTCGAACTCGTCGGTGTTCTCGATGTCCATGTCGATGGCCTTGAGGCCGTAGGCGTCGATCACCTTCTGCAGAGCGCCGGCGAGCGCGCTCGCCGAGGAGCAGTTGGCGCCGAGCTTGCTGCCCTGCCAGCCGCCGAACGACGGGACGATGTCACCGCCCGCGGAACGGATCTGGTTGATCGCCGTCTGGTCGACACCGCCGGTCAGCGCACGGCTGCCGTCCCAGGCCGGGTTGCAGCCACCGGAGTCGAGCACGAACGCCATCGTGAACCACTTGATCCCGGTCGCGCTCATCACCGTGGTCGGGTTCGGGGGATCGCCCCAGCCCTCGTACAGATAGGGAGCGGCCTGCTTGAAGCCGGTGCCGCCACCGCCGCCCGCGTCCGTGGTGACGCTCACGGAGTTGGAGGCCGGGGAGGTGTTCCCGGCCGCGTCACGCGCCTTGACGGTGAACGAGTACGCGGTGCTCGCGGACAGTCCGCTGACCGTGGCACTCGTACCCGGGGCGCTGAGCAGCCTGTTGGAGCCGCTGTAGATGTCGTACGCCGTGACGCCGACGTTGTCGCTCGACGCGGTCCACGACAGGGACACACTGGAGGACGTCTTGCCCGTGGACTTCAGGCCGGTGGGCGTGGTCGGCGCCTGGGTGTCGCTGCCGCCACCGCCGCCGGGACCGTCGAGGCTGACGTCGTCGGCGTAGTAGGTGCCCTGCGCGTACCAGCCGTGGAGGTAGATCTTGGCGCTGGTCTGCGAGGCGCCGGTGGTGAAGGACACGGTGAGCCGGCTGTACGCCGACGGGGATGTCGTCCAGGTCGAGGCACCGCCGTCCACACCGAGGTAGACATAGCTGCCGCGCACCCAGCCGGAGAGGCTGTACGTCGTGTTCGGCTGGACCGGGACGGTCTGGGTGCACTGTGCGGTGTCGCTCGAACTCGCCGCCCCCGCGAGGGCCTTGGAGCCACCGTGCACGGGGCTGGAGACGATCGACCCCAGGTTGCCGGAGCAGGACCAGGGGGAGAGGCTGCCGGTCTCGAATCCGGGGTTGGACAGGATGTTGGCCGCCTCGGCCGTACCCGGAAGGGCGACCGCGCCGGCGAGGGCCAGCGCGGCCGTGCCCAGCAGGGCGAGGAATCGATGTCTGGAACGTCTGAGCATGGTCATGCGCACGCGATCTCCCTGGGGATATGGGGGTGTTCGGGAGTGCAGAGAGGTGCGCA
Source organism: Streptomyces sp. NBC_00659 (assembly GCF_036226925.1). NCBI lineage: Bacteria > Bacillati > Actinomycetota > Actinomycetes > Kitasatosporales > Streptomycetaceae > Streptomyces > Streptomyces sp. NBC_00659. The sequence continues at coordinate 7,774,148 of NZ_CP109031.1, forward strand.
ACCAAGTTGGTATGGACCAATCCCGCTGTCAAGACACTGCGCGGGAATTGGTCCAGACCGGTAAAGGGGGGGAGGGGGGAAGCCAGGGGCTGTGGGTGCTGACCCTAGGCAGGCGCGATCGCGGCCGTGGCGGCCTGGGCGGGAACGGCGGAGGCGGTCGCCTCGACCGGGGCGGACTGCGCGGACGCCGGCTCCATGGCCTGCGCCGGCATCGCGGACAGGGTGGGCGCGCCCGAGTCGGGCCGCTGCGCGGGCAGCGGCACCGGACGCACCGGACGCGGCCCCGCGACCACCGTGTAGTCCGCTCCGAGGAACGGCGGGACCAGCTCGCCCGGCTCCTCGCCCAGCGCCAACTGCACAGCGGCCCAAGGGGCGTTGACCCCGCACTGGGCGGTCTGGTGCAGCCCGCCCGCCGGACGGGTGTTCACGTCCATCAGCACCGGCTCGTCGCCGTACATGCGGAACTGGATGTTGGACAGGTAGTGCAGCCCGAACGCCTCGGCGAGCAGCCGGGCGGGACCGGTCCACGCGTCGTCGAGTGTGAATCCGCGGCGCCGGCCGTTCTTCGTGCGCCCGATGGCCATACGGACCCGGCCGTCCGGCCCGGTGAGGCAGTCCACCGACACCTCCGGCTGCCCGAGGTGCGGCATCACCAGCCAGTCGACGGGCTCCTCGGCCGTGCGCAGCGCCTCCACCACCAGGTCCAGAGGCACGTACGGGCTCGGGAAGCCGTTGAGGTGCATGAGCGAGAACGGGGAACGGGTGATCACCCGGAAGCCCACCCCGCCCGCGCCCGCCGCCGGCTTGAAGCAGGCCCGCTCGCCCGCGGCCTCCAACTCCTCGACCGCCGCGACCAGTTCCTCCGCCGTACGGACCCGCCACCACGGGGGAACGGGAATACCCACGGCCTCCACGGCCTGGTACGCGACGACCTTGTCGTGGAAGACCGCGACCGCCTCCGCGGGCGGGGCCAGCAGCGCCGTACCGAGCGCCGCGAACTCGGCGCGCTGCGCCACGATCGCGTCCTGGTGCAGGACCGGCACGAACACGTCGATGGAACGGCGTGCGCACATGTCGAGGGCGTACTCGACGTAGGCGCGCGGCGACAGGCCCTCGGGCTCCGGCTCGGCGGTGTCGGCGGCGGCCAGGACGGGCGAGTCGGCGTCGCCGTGGGTGGCATGGATCTCGACCGCGCGGTGCTGCGGATTATTTCGCAGCTGGTCCATGAAGAACACGTTCTCCGCGTACGTGCGGTTGAGCCAGACGCGTACGCGAGAGCCCATGCAAGCCACCATTCAGGGTTTGCGGGCACGGCGGAGCGGGCCGGGCCCGGCCAGGGGTAGGGGAGGTACACCGAGCCGTCGCACGCCAAAGCAGATTCGAGCGGTGGTGTTGGGGCGATCATAAGGGGCGCGGGACCATGATGCTGCTACGGGCGTGTTACGGATTCGGCTGCCTGCCCGACCGGGCCTCCTTGTCCCTCGGCGGGAGCGTGTGCTGTTGTGTTGGCATTCGCTTTCTACGGGGGTGGCGCGTGCGGCCGACAGACGGCGATGCAGGAAACCTGCTGGCCATCAGCGACCTGCACATCGGCTACGCCGAGAACCGCGCCCTGGTCGAGAACATGCGTCCCGAGACGGACCGGGACTGGCTCCTGGTGGCCGGTGACATCGGGGAGATCGTCGAAGACATCCGGTGGGCCCTCCGGACGCTCGCCGACCGCTTCCGCAAGGTCGTCTGGGTGCCGGGCAACCATGAGCTGTGGACCCATCCCAAGGATCCGGTCCAGCTCCGCGGAGTGGCCCGCTACGAGCATCTGGTCGCCCTGTGCCGGGAGTTGGGCGTCATCACCCCCGAGGACCCCTACCCCGTCTGGAACGGGCCGGGCGGCCCCGCGGTCGTCGCGCCGCTCTTCCTGCTCTACGACTACTCCTTCCTGCCGCAGGGCTGTGCCACCAAGGCGGAGGGGCTCGCGTACGCCCAGGGGACCGGCATCGTGTGCACGGACGAGTACCTGCTGCACCCCGACCCGTATCCGAGCCGCGAGGAGTGGTGCCGGGCCCGGGTGGCCGAGACCGGGCGCAGACTCGCCGAGATCCCCGAGGGCCTGCCGGTCGTCCCGGTCAACCACTACCCCCTGGACCGTCACCCGATGGACGTCCTGTGGCACCCCGAGTTCGCCATGTGGTGCGGCACGGCGGCGACCGCCGACTGGCACCGCAGGTTCCGGGTCGAGACCATGGTCTACGGACATCTGCACATCCCCCGGACCACCTGGCACGAGGGTGTCCGGTTCGAAGAGGTGTCGGTGGGCTATCCGCGAGAATGGCGTAAGCGACCGGGACCGCCGGGCACGCTGCGCCGCATTCTGCCGATGGAGGTCAAAGCCGGTGATGGAGGAGCTGCTTCCGGAGTCGGTGGTGGCCGTGGAGAGCCACGGTGACGATCCGGCCGGGGACGCGAGCCTTTACCCCGAGGAACTGGCGCTCCTGACCCGGGCCGTGGGCAAGCGGCGCCGCGAGTTCGCCACCGTGCGCGTCTGTGCCCGGCGCGCCATGGAGAAGCTGGGTGTGGCCCCGGGACCCGTGCTGCCGGGCGAGCGCGGGGCCCCGCGGTGGCCGGCGGGCGTCATCGGCAGCATGACCCACTGCGAGGGCTACGGCGCGGCCGCGCTCGCCCACGCCGGCGATCTCGTCTCTCTCGGCATCGACGCCGAACCCCATCTGGCACTCCCCGAGGACGTCCTGGACGCCGTCGCCCTCCCCGGTGAGTCCGACCGTCTGATCCGGCTCGGCGCCCGGGTGCCCGCAGTCCACTGGGACCGGCTGCTGTTCAGCGCCAAGGAGTCGGTCTACAAGGCGTGGTTCCCGCTCACCGGCAAGTGGCTCGACTTCTCCGAGGCGGACATCGACATCTCCCTCGACCGGGCTCCCGTCACGGACGGCCTCTCGGGCGATCTGAGCGCCCGGCTCCTCGTCCCCGGGCCCGTGGTGGACGGCCTTGCCGTCCAGACCTTCACCGGCCGCTGGACGGTCCGGGGCGGCCTGGTCGCGACGGCGGTCACGGTCCCGCACACCGGGCCGGGCCCGGTGCCGGGGTCCGGCGCCTGACCGTACGCCGCCACCCCGGCGCGGTCCCGGCGCCGACTGCGCGCGGTCAGCCCGGTTCCGGGCACCAGGCGTGCAACAGTTCGAAGAACGCGTCCTCGTTGCCCGCGAGGCCCGCCGCCTTCAGCGCCCGTTCCGTCTCGGCGAGCACGGCGGGCGGGACCATGGGTGGCCTGCTTCCGTCCGGCGGGCCGTCGAAAGCTGCCCGCACCGTCTGGAGGAGACGGAGGTAGGCCTGCACGGCGGCGCGTTCGTGGTCGGTCAGTACGGCGGTCGGCATCGGACGGCACTCCCTGGTCGGCTTGTCGTGACACTGGTCCTGAACCCAGCTTGCCGTCCGCCACTGACAATCCGGTTTCGGTCCCTGGAGGTTCGCCCGCTTAGCGGAGGCGAAACCTCACGGAAACCCCTGGTGGAACAGGGCCCCTACGCTGGGGGGAGAGCAGGGGCCGCCCACCGGACGGCCTCGCAAGCCGCCGGCCGGCGGCTCGGGAGCCGCCTTCGCGGCGGCCTGGGAACGGGAGGTTCGCCCGTGGTCGACGTACAGCCCCGGCAGCCGCGGCGCACCGCGCGGCTGCGTTCGGTCGGTGACGGAGAACTGCGTCTGCGACACCGCCTCGTGCACGGCTACCGGCGCGCCTACCGGATGGCGGGGCAGGGCCCGGCGCTCGTCCTGATCCACGGCATAGGCGACTCCTCGGCGACCTGGGCGGAGCTGATCCCCGACCTCGCCCGCACCCACACCGTGATCGCGCCCGACCTGCTCGGCCACGGCGCGTCCGACAAACCGCGCGCCGACTACTCGGTGGCCGCCTACGCCAACGGCGTACGTGATCTGCTCGCCACGCTCGACATCGAGTCCGCCACCCTGGTCGGGCATTCGCTGGGCGGGGGAGTGGCGATGCAGTTCGCCTACCAGTTCCCCGAGCGCACCGAGCGGCTGATCCTGGTCAGCGCGGGCGGTGTCGGCGGCGAGGTCAACCCCGTCCTGCGTGCCGTGTCGCTGCCCGGAGCCCATCTGCTGCTCGCCACGCTGCGGCTGCCCGGCATGCGGCTGAACGTGGGTCTGTTCCTGCGTCTGATGCGTCTGCTCGACACCGATCTGGCCCAGGACGCCCCGTCGTTGCTGAACCTCGTGGACGCGCTGCCCGACGCGACCTCCCGCAGCGCGTTCATCCGGACCCTGCGGGCCGTCGTCGACTGGCGCGGCCAGGCGGTCACCATGCTCGACCGCTGCTATCTCACCGAGGGCATGCCCACCATGCTGCTCTGGGGAGACCGGGACAGCGTGGTACCGGTGCGGCACGCCCACGGAGCGCACGCGGCCATGCCGGGCAGCCGCCTGGAGATCTTCGAGGGAGCGGGCCACTTCCCGTTCCACAGCGATCCGGCGCGCTTCCTCGCCCTGGTCGAGGAGTTCACGGCCACCACCGGTCCGGCCGACTGGAGCCGCGAGCACTGGCGCGAGCTGCTGCGTGCCGGGCGCCCGGGTACGGCGGCGGGGCAGCCGGACACCGTCCGCAACCGCGAGGTGGAGCGGGACCTGCGCGAGGCGAGCGAACGCAGCGCGACCTGAGGGCCGGACGGGGGACCGTGGGCGCCGTCAGCCGGTTCGTTCGCGGGTGTCGTGCTCGGGCCCGGTCGCCGTCCGTCCCCGGACGGCCGCGACGACCGGCGAGTGGCGCAGCGCGTTCGACATGCGCACGAGATCGCGCCGGCCGTCGGTGTGCGCGGACGTGGATCCGGTCGCGGGCGGCGCTTCCGCCGTCTCGGCCGAGCTGATGACACGGCCTTCCGGGTCCGCGGCCCTGGCCCGCACCGCCACGGTCACCATCGCCGCGTCCGCCTCCGCGTGCGCCTCGGCGGCGGAGGAGCCCGCCGCGACCGCGGCTCCGTACGCCCGGGAGCGCACCTCGGAGTCGAAGTAGGGGTAGAGGCTGAGCATGCCGTCGTGGATGTCGGACTCCCGCTGGGTGACCTGGAGTTCGGCGGGCGACCACCAGGACATCCGCACCGCGCGGTCCTCCGGAACGGAGACCGGCTTCAGTTCGCGCCACAACGGGCCGAGCCGGCGATAGGCCGACCAGGTGTTCCAGCTGTCCTCGATACGCCGCCAGGCGAGGGGGAGGCAGAAGCCGACGGCGGTGATCTGGGCCCCGGCGGAGGCGAGCAGGGGGGCCAGATTGGTGCTGAGGCCGTCCAGGTCCGTGTCGTTCCAGCGGGCGACCACCGCGGTGAACTTGGCCGCGGAGTAAGGGATGTTGCACAGCGACCCGAAGGCGATGATCACCAGCCCGGCGCGCAGCCGGCCGCGGACCTGGATCGCCCAGCGCCAGCACATGATGTTCATCGCGACACCGGCGACCGTGAGCGACGCCAGATACAGGACGATCATCTCGCGGATGAAGGGGGTGTTGGCGTAGTACGTGTCGAGGTCGCGCAGCCGTTCGACGGAGGCATCCCCGAGGGCGAACAGGACGATCAGTGCCAGGCCGACCACGGTGTACCCGAGGGTCCAGCGCCGGGAGAGCCGCCGGGTCACCTCGGGCGGTCCGCCGCGCCAGTTGATGATCAGCACCAGGCACGAGGCGCTGTAGGCGCTCAGCAGGCAGTAGACGAGGGGGGCCGAGATGTTGGGTATCCCGGTGACGTCGTTGACCGCGGCGATGGTCGGCGGGGCCGCGAAGAGGAACACCAGCCCCGCGAGGGCGAGGAGTACGCCGACGGAACGCAGCAGCGGGTCGCGCCAGCCGCGCAGCAGTGAGGGCCCTTTGAACGCGATCGCCGCGCCCATGGCGACGGCCGGGATGTAGTAGCTCGATCCGTCCATGCTCCCGGGACCTTCAGCCTCGCGGCCCGCGACAGCCCAGGGAGGCCTCGATGCGGCCGGCCAGACCGTGCCGCTGCACGGGGCCGCGCAGTGAGGAACCGGCCAGCCAGGTACGGCACTTGCTGGCGAGCAGAAGACCGAAGCTCTCGGCCTCCTGTTCGTCGGCGAGATCGAAGCGGGTGCGCGCCGCCACTTTCAGGACGGTGGCCTGGAGGTCGGCCCCGTCGCCGAGTAAGCGCGCCGCGACGGCCGCGCCGTCGACGTGATGGCTGCAGTGTCCGGCCTTCATGTGCCACAGCTCGTGGCCGAGGATGACCAACTGGTGGTCGGGCGCCGTGCGTTCCTCGATGACGACCAGGTCCTGTTCGGCCATGTCGAGCCACAGTCCGCTGGCGGTGCCGGGCGGGAACGCGGCCGTACGGAACTGGACGGGACGGCCGCGGCGTCGGCTCATCGCGCCGCAGAGCGCTGTGTAGAGGTCGGCGGGGGCCGCCGGCGCGGGGAGCGAGAGCTCCGAGACCAGCTCGCCGCACAGGCGGCGCATTTCCCTTCCGATGCCCACTGATCTCCCCCGGCTCACGACTCTGGCCGTTTGACGCTCTCCAGAAGCATGTCCAGCCATTCCGCGACCTTGTCCCGGTGCTGGTCGGTGGGCAACTGCGCGGCCCGCCAGGCGATTCCGCGGACGCCGTGGTCCAGGAGCAGCCGTTCGAGCGGATCGTGGGCGACGGAGACCGCGGCGCGTTCGCGGTCGGCGAGCCGTTGCAGGAGCTCCTGTTCCGACCGCTGGAGGGCGCCCACGAGCGCTTCGGAGTCCTCGGCCGTGAGGAATCCGGCGTGCACCCGGAAGAAGCGCTGGATCGCGTCGCAGTGCTCCATGGTGGGGCGCCGGTCGCCGTTGATGAGGGCGCCCGCCTGCTGGCGCGACATACCGGCGCCGTCCGCTATCTCCTGCTGCGTGTAGCGGCGGCCGTTGGGCTTGAGCCGGGTGCGGCGCAGCAGGTCGAGGCGTTGCAGGAAGCGTGCCTGAAGGTCGGGTTCGCCGGCGGGGCGGCCGCTCAGCAGTGCCTTCGCCACGGGTTCGGGGACACCGGACTCGGCCGACAGTCGCCGGATGTCGAAGACTTCGGCGTGCGGCACGCCGAGCCGGTCGGCGAGTGCGGTGACCCTGGCCACGACGGCCTGCAGCAGAACCGTCGCCGTGGCGCACGGAACCTCGAAGCCATCCGTCACCGACAGATCTCCTACGTCTCTCTCAGGTGGCTCTCACGAAGTTCGGGAACCATGTGGACACGAGGGTCAGGAACCATCCCGACGGCAAAGCCGGGGACCAACCGGAGCCTAGCCGCTCGCTCGAACTCACATCCAGGTCTCGCCACAACTGTGGCGAGATTCAGCCGTCAACAAGCGCCAAATGCCACGATAGTTGACACGCCCGTCCCCGGGGCAGCAGGATCGGGGCGCCGCGTGAAGGCCGCAGAGGCAAGAGGGGTGACCTCCCGATGGCGTACCAGGCAGGAAGGCAGCGGTCCCAGCCGCGACCTGTCCCCGAGAGTCTCGAAGCGCAGGCGTACCTCCAGGACTACGCCACGCTCCTCGAGGCCGTGCCCTTCCCCTCCTTCGTCTTCGACGACCGCTGGGACGTCGTGCTGTCCAACGTCGCCTTCGAGACACTTTTCGACGGCGTCGGCGCGCATCCGACCGCCATGCCGGGCGACAACTTCCTGCGCTTCGTCCTTTTTCATCCGGACGCGGGATCGATTCTCGGTGAGCACGAGTCGAGTTGGTGTCTGCCGATGCTCGCGCACTTCGCCGCGGCGGTGGAGCGCAACGGCCAGGACCGCGGACTCCAGGCGATCCGCCGGGACATCGCGCAGGACCCGATCATGGACGCCGCCTACCGGCACGGCCTGCCGCACTGGATCGAGGCGGTCGGCCCGCGCGGGGTCGAGCACGACGGAGCCGTGCGCCCGCTGGTCCACCCCGATCCCCGCTGGGGCAGCACGGACTGCCGGATCGTCGACGAGACCCCCAAAGCCCTTCAGGGCATGGGCTATTCGCGGATCACCCTGGTGCTGCGCGAGGCGGTCCGGCCGGTCACGGGCGGACCGCGCAGAGCACGCAAGACGCGCAACGGCGCGGCGGAGCTTCGCGCGGTGTGACGCGCGTAGCCGCAGCGTATCCGCGTCGGCGCACGTGCCCGGTTGATGCACGTGCAGGGCGCGCGGGTGGCTCGGGGGCGGCGCCCGTTCAGCCGGCCGGCGTCACGAGGACGAGGGGCACGCTGTCGCAGGGCACGAGCCGCAGGTCCCCGTGGCGCGTGCTCCGGGCCGCCGCCAGCACCGCCGCGAAGTCCGGTCCCCTGGTGAGCGATCCGGCCAGATGGGCGGGGTCCGCGGACGCGGCCACCCGGCCCCGCGCGTTCACCAGGTAGGCGGCCCCGGGCAGCCGTTGCAGGAGCGGGACGACCTCGGCCTCGAAGTGCCGCAGATACACGTCGGCCGCGGCGACCCCCACGAACCGGCCCTCCACGTGGACCGGCGCGGACAGGGTCAGGCTGTACTCGTCGGAGCAGAGGTAGTCGACGTAGGGCCCGGCGACCGCGCGCCGTCCCGTGTCGCGGGGGAGGGCGAACCAGTCCCAGTGCGTGTAGTCCGAGTACGCGGAGCGCGCCGGATCGAGGTCGAGCAGCAGCGGCCTTACGCCACCGTCGGAGTCCTGCTGCCACCATTCCAGCCACGCCGGTACGTCACCGAGCAGCCCCGGTGCCGCCACGAAACCGGCACCGGACACCAACTCCTGGCGGGTGAGCCGCAGATGCAGTCCCGGGCGCAGGGCCGCCAGATGCACCGTCGCGGGGCGGCGGCCCTCGGCGGCGAGGCGGGTGAGCAGCGCGGCCGTCTGGTCCCGGGTCTCGGCGACCGCGTCGAAGACGGCCTCCAGAGTGCCGCGGACCCGAGCGGCGACGGCCGCCTCGGGAGCCTCAAGCGTCGCCGTCGCGCCGGCCCGGCCGGGGCTCCTGCTCATGGGTGCCCTCCAGGGGACGCCTGCCTGAAGCGGCACGCGGCATCGAGAGGCGCAGGGTGATGAGCCGCGCCGTCGAGTCCACCACGCACCGCTCGGCCAGTGCTCTGGCCGCATCGTGGGCCCCATCTTGCACGGCCGAGATTACGGAGCGGTGACGGTCTGCGACTTCTTCACGATATTCGTCGTCCCCGAGCACGAGGCACAGCAGCGCGCCCACTTCCGTCTGCAGCACGACCTGTTCACGGGTCAGCCGGGCGGACTGCGCCGCCGCGGCGAGCTCGACGTGGAAGCGGCCGTAGACGCGGCTGCGGGCGGCGGCGTCCTCGGCGGACGACAGGTCGTCCAGGGTGCGCCACAGCGCCTTGAGGTCGTCCGGTTCCGTGCGCTGCGCCGCGAGCCGGGCAGCCGCTCCGGACACAGCCGCCCAGTGGTCGCCCAGGTCCCGCAGTTCCTCGGTGCTCCATTCGGCGAGCCTGGCCAACAGCCTTTCCTCGCCCGGTACTTCGGGCAGCGAGACGAAGCTGCCGCCACCGCGCCCGCGCCGCGTGGTGACCAGTCCCTGCTGGCGCAGGGCCATCAGGGCCTCGCGCAGGGTGACCGTGGACACGCCGAGCTGTCCGGCCAGCTCCATCTCTCCCGGCAGCTGCTCGCCGTCGGCGAGCAGCCCGAGCTCGATGGCGTCGCCGATCCGGTGTACGACCGTCTCGACGCGCGCGCGGTTGTCCACGGGAGTGAAGACGGCTCTGCGGACGCCGTCGCCCCTGTGTTGCTTCACGGTCACCACCTTGTGCGTTGACTCAACCTTTACTCTAAAGGGGTCTTGAAGTTTGAACTATGGCTTCATATCTTTCCGGTCAGTGTTGAAACGTACCTCTGCACCAGAAAGGTTCCCCGCCCATGGAGGCAAAGGCGATCCGGCTCCAGGGCCTGCGAAAGGCGTTCGGTGACACGACCGCCGTGTCCGGAGTCGATCTGGAGATAGCCGACGGCGAGTTCTTCTCGATGCTCGGTCCGTCCGGCTCGGGCAAGACGACCGTGCTGCGGATGATCGCCGGATTCGAGAGCCCGACCGAGGGCCGGATCGAACTGGCGGGCCAGGAGGTCACGGGCCTCGCCCCCTTCGAACGGGACGTGCACACCGTCTTCCAGGACTACGCCCTGTTCCCGCACATGACCGTCGAGGAGAACGTCGCCTACGGCCTCAAGGTCCGCAAGGTGCCCAAGGCGGAGCGCCTGGTCCGGGCGCGCAAGGCGCTCGCCGACGTGCGCCTGGAAGGGTTCGGCAGGCGCCGCCCCGCCCAGCTCTCCGGGGGCCAGCGCCAGCGCGTCGCCCTCGCCAGGGCGCTGGTCGGCCGTCCCCGTGTCCTGCTGCTCGACGAACCGCTCGGCGCCCTCGACCTCAAGCTGCGCGAGCAGATGCAGGTCGAACTCAAGGCGATCCAGCGCGAGGTCGGCATCACCTTCGTGTTCGTCACCCACGACCAGGAGGAGGCCCTGACGATGAGCGACCGCGTCGCCGTCTTCAACCAGGGCCGCGTCGAACAGGTCGGCACCCCCGCCGAGATCTACGAACGCCCCGCCACCGCGTTCGTCGCGGGCTTCGTCGGCACCTCCAACCTGCTCGACGGCCAGTCGGCACAGCAGGTCGTCGGTGCCCCGGGCACGTACAGCATCCGGCCGGAGAAGATCCGGGTCCTCGAGGAGTCGGCCGAGACCGGCACGGTCGCGGAACCGGAGCACTCCACGGCCACCGGAACCGTCGCCGAGGTCGTCTATCTGGGCGACTCCACCCGCTTCCTGGTGGACCTCGACGCGGGCGGCCGCCTCACCGCGCTCCAGCAGAACCTGGAGACCTCCTCCGAGGACGTCGCCGCCCTGCGCGGCACCCGGGTCCGGCTCCAGTGGCACCGCCGCCACGCCTTCCAGGTCCCCGACCCCAGCTGACTTCCCCGCCCAGTCCCCCGTCACGTATGGAGTACGCCGTGCGCCTCACCCCAACCCTCAAGGCCGCCGCCGCTGTCGCGGTGCTCCTCGCGGCCACCGCCTGCGGATCGTCCGGTACGGGCTCCTCCGCGTCCACCGGCTTCAATCCGCCCGACCTCAAGGCACAGTCCAAGCTCGGCAAGACCGAGAGCCAGGTCAACCTGATCGCCTGGGCCGGCTATGTCGAGGACGGTTCCAACGACCCTAAGGTCGACTGGGTCGGCGACTTCGAGAAGCAGACCGGCTGCCAGGTCAACTCCAAGGTGGCCGCCAGCTCCGACGAGATGGTCAAGCTGATGAAGACCGGGCAGTACGACGCGGTCTCCGCATCCGGGGACGCCTCCCTGCGCCTCATCGCCTCGGGCGACGCGGCCCCGGTCAACACCGGCCTCGTACCGAACTACAAGGACGTCTTCAGCGGCCTGAAGAAGGGCGCCTGGAACTCCGTCGACGGCCGGATGTACGGCATCCCGCACGGCCGGGGCGCCAACCTCCTGATGTACAACACCGAGAAGGTCACACCCGCTCCCACCTCATGGTCCGCGGTCTTCGACGACGCCTCGGCGAACAAGGGCCACGTCACCGCGTACGACTCGCCCATCTACATAGCCGACGCGGCCCTGTATCTGAAGGCGACCAAGCCCGAGTTGAAGATCAAGGACCCCTACGCCCTCGACCAGAAGCAGTTCGACGCGGCCGTCGCCCTGCTGAAGAAGCAGAACGCGAACGTGGGGGAGTACTGGAGCGACTACCTCAAGGAGATCTCCGCCTTCAAGAGTGGCGACTCCGTGGTCGGCACCACCTGGCAGGTCATCGCCAACCTCGCGGCCGGCGAGGGCGCCAAGGTCAAGGCCGTCGTGCCCGAGGAGGGTTCCACGGGCTGGTCCGACACCTGGATGGTCTCCGCCAAGGCCAAGCACCCCAACTGCGCCTACAAGTGGATGGACTGGATCATCTCGCCGAAGGTGAACGCCCAGGTCGCCGAGTACTTCGGTGAGGCGCCCGCCAACGCCCGGGCGTGCGGGTACACCAGCGACAAGTCCTTCTGCGACACCTTCCACGCCACGGACGAGAGCTACTGGAAGAACATCGCGTTCTGGAACACGCCCATCGAGCAGTGCCTCGACGGACGCACCGACGTCAAGTGCGTCCCGTACGCGAAGTGGGTCCAGGCCTGGACCGAGATCAAGGGCTGACCGGACGATGACCACCACCGCGCAGGCCGCCGGACGCTCCCCCGTCCGGCGGCTCGCCGGGACCCTGCACCGGCGCCCCCGGCTGCGGCTGTCCCTGCTGCTGACCGCACCCCTGCTCTGGCTGGCGGTGCTCTATCTCGGCTCGCTGGCCGTGCTGTTCGTCTCGGCGTTCTGGACGACCAACTCCTTCACCTCCGAGGTCGTGAAGGTCTGGTCGGCCGACAACTTCCATCAGCTCTTCACCCTGCCCGTGTACCGGCAGGTGATCCTGCGCAGCATCGGCGTCGCCCTCGCGGTCACCGTCCTGTGCGCGGTGATCGCCTTCCCGGTCGCCTTCTACACCGCGCGCATCGCCAAGCCCGCCCGGCGCCCGCTGCTCGTCGTCGCCATCCTGACGCCGCTGTGGGCCAGTTACCTCGTCAAGGTGTACGCCTGGCGGCTGATCCTCTCCCAAGACGGCCTCGCCGACTGGATGGTGAAGCCCCTCGGGCTGAGCGGACCCGGGTACGGCCCGGTCGCGGCGATCATCGCGCTCACCTACCTCTGGCTGCCGTACATGATCCTGCCGATCCACACCGCGCTGGAGCAGCTCCCCGCCAACCTGCTCGACGCGTCGGCGGACCTGGGCGCCGGGGCCGCCCGCACCTTCCGGTCGGTGGTGCTGCCGATGGTCCTGCCGTCCGTGGCCGCCGGCTCGGTCTTCACCTTCTCGCTCAGTCTCGGCGACTACATCACCGTGCAGATCGTCGGCGGCAAGACCCAGCTCATCGGCAACGTCGTCTACTCCAACATCGAACTGAACCTGCCCATGGCCGCCGCGCTCGGCACGGTCCCCGTCGTCGTCATCGTGGTGTACCTCCTTGCGATGCGCCGCACGGGCGCCCTGAGCAGTCTCTGAGGAGCCCGCTGTGCAACTCTCCCGTCCCGCGCGCATCGCGCTGCGCGCCGCCGCCGGGCTCGGCTTCGCGTTCATCTACGTGCCCCTCGCGCTCGTTCTCGTCAACTCCTTCAACCGGGACCGCAGCGCGAGCTGGCCGCCGTCCGGGCTCACCTTCCACTGGTGGTCGGTCGCCTGGGAGAACGAGGGGGCCCGCTCGGCGCTGTGGGTCTCGGTCAAGGCGGGCCTCGGGGCCACGGCCATCGCGCTGGTCCTGGGCACGCTGATCGCCTTCGCGGTCGCCCGGCACCGCTTCTTCGGCCGGGACGCGATCTCCTTCGTGGTCGTCCTGCCGATCGCGCTGCCCGGCATCGTCACGGGTATCGCCCTCAACTCGGCGTTCAGCACGGTGCTCGAACCGCTCGGCGTCGGACTCGGCATGTTCACCGTGATCGTCGGTCACGCGACCTTCTGCATCGTCGTCGTCTTCAACAACGTGGTCGCGCGACTGCGCCGTACGTCCGGCTCGTACGAGGAGGCCGCGATGGACCTGGGAGCGGACACCTTCCGGGCCTTCGTGGACGTGACCTTCCCGCTGGTGCGCTCGGCGCTGCTGGCCGGCGGACTGCTCGCCTTCGCGCTGTCCTTCGACGAGATCGTCGTGACGACGTTCACGGCCGGGCCCGGCATCGAGACCCTGCCGATCTGGATCTTCAACAACATGACCCGGCCCCAGCAGGCCCCGGTCGTGAACGTCGTGGCGGCCGTGCTCGTCCTGCTCTCCGTGATCCCGATCTACGCGGCCCAGCGGCTGTCCGCGGACACGGCCACCGAGAGCCGGATCTGACCGGGCCGATGAACTGCCTTCGCCGGTCTCCTGGTTGACGCCGGTGAGGGGCGGCCGGGATCCGCCGCGCACGGATCCCGGCCGCCCCTCACCGGCCGGTCGACAAGCGGGTTCTCAGCGCTTGGTCGTGCTGTTGAACAGCGAGCGCGACCAGACGTAGCCGACCAGGCTGATGCCGACGCACCAGGCCAGCGAGATCCAGCCGTTGTCCCCGATCGCCGACCCGGAGAGCAGACCGCGCAGCGTCTCGGTCATCGGTGTGAAGGGCTGGTTCTCGGCGAACCAGCGAAGGCCCGGGGACATCGAGTCGGCCGGCACGAACGCGGAGCCGAGGAACGGCAGGAACTGGACCAGCAGCGGCTTGTTGCTCGCGGACTCGACGGTCTTGGAGATCAGGCCGAGCGCCGCCGACAGCCAGGTCACCGCGAACGCGACGGCCGCGAGGAGACCGGCGGCGGCGAGCCATTCGAGGGGGCTCGCGTCCGAACGGAAGCCGATGGCGAGGGCGAAGCCCACGACCAGGATCATGCTCACCATCGTCTGGAGGACGCTGCCGACGACATGGCCCGTCATGAACGACGAACGAGTGATGTTCATGGTGCGGAAGCGGTTGATGATGCCTTCCGTCATGTCCGAGCAGACCGCGATCGAGGTCGACATCGCCCCGGCCGCCACACCCATGATGATGATGCCGGGCGTCAGGTATTCCAGGTAGGCGTCCCGGCCGCCGCCCATTCCGGCGCCGATCGAGTCGCCGAAGGCGTACACGAACAGCAGCAGCATCAGGATCGGCATCATGGCGGCGCCGAGCGACACGCTCGGATAGCGGATCGCGTGCTTGAGGTTGCGCCGCAGCATCGTCATCGAGTCGTGCACGGCGTAGGTGAGGGTGCTCATCGCAGGGTCTCCTTGACGTGAAGCGGGGTGCCGGTGCCGGTCCTGGTGGCGCCGTCGCCGGTCAGGGCGAGGAACACGTCGTCCAGGTCGGGGGTGTGCACGGAGAGGTCGGCGGCCCTGACACCGGCGGTGTCCAGCCGGTCGAGCAGGGCGCGCAGCGCGTCGAGCCCGCCGTCGCCCGCGACGCGCAGGGCGAGGTCCTCGTCGTCGCGGGCCGCGCCGGGGAAAGCCTCGGCCGCGCGCTCGTACTCGCCGGGCCGGGTGAAGCGCAGCCGTACGTGGCTGCCGGGGATCTGCGCCTTGAGTTCGCCGGCGGTGCCCTCGGCGACGATCCGGCCGCCGTCGAGCACGGCGATCCGGTCAGCCAACTGGTCGGCCTCTTCAAGGTATTGGGTGGTGAGGAACACGGTGGTGCCGCCCGCGACCAGGGAGCGCACCGTGTCCCACATCGTGCGGCGGCTGCGCGGGTCGAGACCGGTCGTGGGCTCGTCCAGGAAGATCACCTGAGGGTCGCCGACCAGCGTCATGGCGAGGTCGAGCCGGCGCCGCATGCCGCCGGAGAAGGTCGCGGCCCGCTTGCCGGCGACGTCCGCGATGTCGAAGCGCTGGAGCAACTCCTTGGCGCGGAGCCGTCCTTCGCGCCTGCCGAGACGCAACAGGTCGGCCATGAGGAGCAGGTTCTCCTCGGCGGTGAGCAGATCGTCGAGCGCGGAGAACTGCCCGGTGACACCGATCGCGGCGCGGACACCGTCGGGTGAGGCGGCGATGTCGTGGCCCGCGACCTGGGCCTGCCCGCCGTCGGCGGCGACGAGCGTGGACAGGATCTGCACGGTGGTGGTCTTTCCGGCGCCGTTCGGTCCGAGCAGCGCGAAGACGGAACCGGCCGGGATCCGCAGATCGATGCCGTCGAGCACGGTCTTGTCGCCGTACGACTTGCGCAGACCGACGGCGGAGACGGCGGCGGGCGGCTGCGGACCGACGTCTCGCCCGGGGTCGGGAATAGGCATGGGCATGACAGAAAAAGGCATGGAGCTCTCCGTTCGGAGGCCGGGTGACATCAGGCGCTGGAAGGGGAAGAGGCCGGGGCCGAGGCAGGGGTGGGGGAGTTCAGGACTTGGCGCGCAGGATGTCGATGTTGCCCCAGTTGGTCCGCGCGCGGACCGTGACCGTGCCCTCGGTCTCCTCCGGGGCCTCGGACGAGGCGAGCATGTTGCGTACCTGGCCACGGTTGGAACTCACGTCGAGCCACGCGGCGACGCCCCGCCGGATGCCGACCTCGATGGAGCCGTTGGAGGTCTCCAACTTGATCTCACCGCCCATGACTTCGGCGACACGCAGGTGTCCGTTGGTCGTGGTGCCGGCGACGGACGCCTCGGCGCGCGCGATGTCGATGCCACCGTTGGTGCCGCTCGCCCGCAGCTCGCCGGTCACGGTGCCGACGGTCGTGGTGCCGTGCGCGTTCTTCAGGACGGCGGGTCCGACGATCGTGCCGACGCGCACGTTGCCGGTGCTGCTGGTGATCTCGGCCGTGCCCTCGACGCGGTCCACGGTGATCAGGCCGTGCGACGCCGTCAGGCTCAGCGGGCCGGTGGTGTCGAGGCGCACGTCTCCGGCCGAGGTCTTCACGCGGACCTCGCCGAACCGGCCCTCGGCGAGCACCTGGGTCCAGGAACAGGTCAGGTCGAGCTGTGAGCCCGTGGGCAGGCCGACCGTCACGGCGACGGCGCCGCTGGAGCCGATCAGATGGCGCTGCTTGGTCCTGACCGTCAGGGCGCCGCCCGCGTACACGACCTCGGTCTGCTCGGCGGCCCGTACGTCCCTGTCCTTCTTCGGGTCGAGGGGCCGCACCTCGACGACCGTGTCGGGACGGTCGGCGGCGGTGAGGCGGATGGCACCGGCGGTCACGTCGGCGGTGACCGAGATGGGTTCGGGGGTGTCGAAAGAAGGCATGGCTGTACCGTCCTCGTGGGTCCTCGAGTCGTCCCCGCAGGTGGGACGTGGTGTGTGGGTGAAGTGGTGCGGGCGCGGGCGCGGCTAGCGCACCCAGCCCGTGAAGCTCTGTCCGATGGTGCGGTTCCTGCCCGTCGCGCGCGGCCGGGTTCCGCCGTCGACCGCGGCCGACACGGCCCGCACCAGCCACGCGTTGACCGACAGGCCCTCATGGCTCGCGGCGTCCTCGGCGCGCGCCTTGAGATGGGCGGGCAGGCGCAGATTGACGCGGGCGGTGCCGCCTTCGTCGCCGTCGGCGGGCAGCGGTGCCCTGAACGGTTCGGCGGGCGCCTCCGCCGCTTCCGTGGTGTCACCGTAGGAAGGCGGCGGTGTCACCACGAAGTCGGGGTCCAGTCCTCGCAGTCGTACGTCGACCGAGCCGGGAGCGAGCTCGCGGGTGATCTCGTCCATCGCGGCGGAGAGCACGTTGAGCATGGTCAGGCGCGTCGCCGACTCCAGCGGAGCGGTGAGGCGCTCGGCCAGCTGGCGGGCTTCTTCCCCGCCGGCCTCGGCGGCCACCGCGAGTTCTCGGCGCAAGGTGTCGACATACGGAGTGAGGTCCATGACGACATCGTGGCACCACTATGGCGCCATGCGCAAGCGTGAATGGCTCCCCGTGTCGGTTCACTCTGAGAATTGCGCCTCTGAGCTGCGGAGACATGGAGATGATTGTCCGGCGCGTGGTGGTGCCACGGGTGCCTGTGTGTCAGATGGGGGTGTGTGGTGGCGCCGGGTGGCGTCATATGACGCTCGGGTGGCACCAGGTGGTGTCGAGTGACGCCAGGTGGTGCCCCGTAGAGCTGCAGCCCGGACCGCTGAAGCCCCGCTCCCCCCTCGGATCGGGCTCGCTCCTCGTGTCGGACTCCGGGCCTCGGGCGGCGATATGTGACATAGTACTGATGTGAGTCAGCCTGTTACCTGCGATGTCGTGATCGTCGGAGCCGGAATGGTGGGCGCCGCCTGTGCCTTGTACGCGGCTCGCGAGGGCCTCGACGTCGCCGTGGTGGACCGTGGCCCGGTGGCCGGCGGCACGACCGGCGCGGGTGAGGGGAATCTGCTCGTCTCCGACAAGGAACCCGGACCCGAACTCGACCTCGCCCTGCTCTCCGGGCGGCTGTGGGCCGACCTCGCCGGGGAACACGCGAAGGCGATCGAGTACGAGGCCAAGGGGGGCGTCGTCGTGGCGTCCACGCCCGAGGGCCTGGCCGCGCTGGAGACGTTCGCGGCGGGTCAGCGAACGGCCGGTGTGCTGGCCGAACCGGTCGCCGCCGGTCAACTGCACGATCTGGAGCCGTACTTGGCCCCGGGGCTCGCGGGCGCCGTGCGCTATCCCCAGGACACCCAGGTGATGCCCGCCCTCGCGGCCGCGCATCTCCTCCGGGCGTCGGGGGCGCGGCTGCTGACCGGGCGCACCGTGACCGGGGTGCTGCGCGCGAGGGACGGCTCGGTCCGCGGAGTGCGTACCGACCGGGGCGATGTGCACGCGCCCGCCGTCGTCAACGCGGCCGGCACCTGGGGCGCCGAGGTGGCCTCGCTCGCGGGCGTCACGCTCCCCGTCCTGCCCCGCAGGGGATTCGTCCTCGTCACCGAGCCCCTGCCGCGCCGGGTGCGCCACAAGGTGTACGCCGCGGACTACGTCGCCGACGTCGCCAGTGACTCGGCCGCTCTGCAGACCTCGCCGGTCGTGGAGGGGACGGCGGCCGGCCCGATCCTGATCGGGGCGAGCCGGGAACGGGTCGGCTTCGACCGGTCGTTCTCGCTGCCGGTGGTCCGGGAACTGGCCGCCGGTGCCGTTCGGCTCTTCCCGTTCCTCTCGCAGGTGCGCGCCCTGCGGACCTACCTCGGATTCCGGCCCTACCTGCCCGACCATCTGCCCGCCATCGGCCCCGACCCCCGGGCCCCCGGTCTCTTCCACGCCTGCGGTCACGAAGGGGCCGGCATCGGCCTGTCCACGGGGACCGGGCAGCTCGTCGCGCGGGTCCTGGCGGGCAAGGCACCCGGCCTCGACCTCACGCCGTTCCGGCCCGACCGCTTTCCCGAGGAGGCCGTGTGAACCCCCTTTCCCGAGGACGCCGTGTGAACCCCCTGGACCTCGTACGGGCCGAACCCGGCCCCGCCTTCACCGTCACCCTGGACGGCCGGGAGGTCGACGTGCTGCCCGGCCGGACCGTCGCCGCCGCGCTGTGGGCCGAAGGCATCACCGCGTGGCGCAGCACCCGTGACGCGGGCCGGCCCCGCGGGGTCTTCTGCGGCATCGGCGTCTGCTTCGACTGCCTCGTCACCGTCAACGACCGCCCCAACCAACGGGCTTGTCTGGTCACGTTGGCGCCCGGCGACACGATCCGCACACAGGAAGGCACCGGCCACGATGACTGACGGACCCCACCGCCTCGCGGTGATCGGCGCGGGCCCGGCCGGTCTCGCCGCCT
Source organism: Streptomyces sp. NBC_00659 (assembly GCF_036226925.1). Classification (NCBI taxonomy): domain Bacteria; kingdom Bacillati; phylum Actinomycetota; class Actinomycetes; order Kitasatosporales; family Streptomycetaceae; genus Streptomyces; species Streptomyces sp. NBC_00659. Next base: position 7,793,330 of record NZ_CP109031.1, read on the forward strand.
CCCTGGCCGCGGCGGCACGCGGCATCCACGTGACGCTGATCGACGCGGCCACGGCGGTGGGCGGACAGTTCTACCGCCGGCCCGCGAGCGGCCTGGGTGCCCGGCGGCCCAGCGCGCTGCACCATCGGTGGCGCACCTGGCGGCGGCTGGAACAGGGGCTCGCCGGACACCTGGAAGCGGGCACGGTCGAATGCCTGACGGACCATCATGTATGGCTGGTCGAAAGGACCGGGGCGAGCACCGGCGCTCCGCCGGAATTCACCGTCCACGCCCTCGTCGGCCCGCTCCAGGAGCGCTCCGTCGGTGTGCGTGCCGACGCCGTGCTCCTCGCCACCGGTGGATACGAGAAGGTGCTGCCCTTCCCCGGCTGGACCCTGCCCGGAGTGGTGACCGCGGGCGGGGCCCAGGCCATGCTCAAGGGCGGTCTCGTCGTGCCGGGCGCACGAGCCGTCATCGCGGGAAGCGGGCCGCTGCTGCTGCCCGTGGCGACCGGACTGGCCGCCGCGGGGGTGGAGGTCGCCGCGCTCGTGGAGTCCCTCGATCCGAGAAGGCTGCCGCGCGGTGCCGGGGCGCTGGCGGCCGAACCGGGCAAGGTCGCGGAGGCGGTCCTGTACGCGGCCCGCCTCCTGCGCCACCGTGTCCCGTTCATCCCGCTGCACACCGTCGTGGAAGCCCATGGCGAGGCCCGGCTCGAAGCCGTCACCGTCGCCGCGCTCGGCCCCGACGGGCGCGTACGGCCCAAAACCGGGCGCCGCATCCCGTGCGACACGCTCGCCGTCGGCCACGGGATGGTCCCGCACACCGATCTCGCCGAAGCGCTCGGCTGCCGTATCGACGGGACGAAGGTCGGCGTGGACGCCGAGCAGCGCACCGACGTGCCCGGCGTCTGGGCCGCCGGCGAGACCACGGGGATCGGCGGTGCCGTGCTCTCCCTGGCCGAGGGGCATCTCGCGGGCCGGTCGGTGGCCGCCCGGCTGCGCGGCACCGGACCCGATCCGCGCTCGGCCGCCCGGGCCGTCAGGGTCCGCGCGAGGGCGCGCTCGTTCTCCGCCGCCCTCGAAACCCTGTACGCGCCGCCCGCCCACTGGACGGACCAGGTCACCGACGACACCGTCGTGTGCCGCTGCGAGGAGGTCACCGCCGGCCGCGTCCGCGAGGCCGCCGCCGACCTCGGCGCGGGTGACGTACGGACGGTCAAGCTGTTGACCCGCGCCGGAATGGGATGGTGCCAGGGCCGGATCTGCGAACCCGCCGTCGCCGGCCTCCTCGGCTGCGAACAGACGCCCGCACGAAGGCTGTTGGCCCGCCCGGTACCGCTCGGCGTACTCGCCCGAGCCGGTTCGGACGACGACGGCCGGTCACCCGCCGCGGGCTCGCCCCCGGAACCCGGCCTCACCCCACCGCGCCTCGACCGACAGTGAAATGTCACACCCCATGGAGAGGGATGAGCACCTCATGACCGACACCCCCGACAGCCGACGCCCCTGGCGTGGTGTCCTCGTCGCCACCGCGCTCCCGCTGGACGACGACCTCGGCGTGGACCACGGCCGGTACGCCGAACACTGTGTCTGGCTCGTCGAGAACGGCTGCGACGGCGTCGTGCCGAACGGTTCGCTCGGCGAGTACCAGGTGCTCACACCCGAGGAGCGCGCCAAGGTCGTCGAGACCGCCGTCGCCGCGATCGGCGGGTCCCGGGTGATGCCCGGCGTCGCCGCGTACGGCTCCGCGGAGGCGCGCCGCTGGGCCGAGCAGGCCAGGGACGCGGGCTGCGGCGCCGTGATGCTGCTGCCGCCCAACGCCTATCGCGCGGACGACCGTTCGGTCCTCGCCCACTACGAGGAGGTCTCCCGGGCGGGCATCCCGGTCGTCGCGTACAACAATCCGATCGACACCAAGGTCGACCTGGTTCCCGAACTCCTCGCGAAGCTGCACGCCGCGGGGTTCGTCCAGGCGGTCAAGGAGTTCTCCGGTGATGTGCGTCGCGCCTACCGCATCGCCGAACTCGCCCCGGAACTGGATCTGTTGATCGGCGCCGACGACGTCCTGCTGGAACTCGCCGTGGCCGGGGCCAAGGGCTGGGTGGCCGGCTACCCGAACGCGCTGCCCCGGGCGGGCGTCGAGCTCTACCGCGCGGCCGTGGCCGGTGACCTCGACACGGCGGGCAAGCTCTACCGGCAGCTCCACCCGCTGCTGCGCTGGGACTCCCAGGTCGAGTTCGTCCAGGCCATCAAGCTGTCGATGGACATCGTCGGCCGGTACGGCGGTCCGGTCCGGCCGCCCCGCGTCCCGCTGCTGCCCGAGCAGGAGGCCGCCGTGCGCCTGGCCACGGAGCGGGCCGTGGCCGCCGGTCTCGCCTGAGCCGGCAAGGGCCTGTCTGACAATTCGCGTCGTCGCCCGGCAGACGGGAATTGTCAGACAGGCCCCAGGCCCTCGCCGCCACCGTCCAGCCGCCCCGCCGTCACCACTCAGGAGTCCCATGCGCAGCAAACTCGTCCTGCACGCCGTCGACTCGCACACCGAGGGCATGCCGACCCGGGTGATCACCGGCGGGATCGGCACGGTCCCGGGCGCGACCATGAACGAGCGGCGGCTGTACTTCCGTCAGCACCGCGACGACATCAAGCAGCTTCTGATGAACGAGCCGCGCGGCCACGCGGCGATGAGCGGGGCCGTCCTCCAGCCGTCCACCCGCCCGGACTGCGACTACGGCGTGATCTACATCGAGGTGTCGGGCTATCTGCCGATGTGCGGACACGGCACGATCGGTGTGGCGACCGTGCTGGTGGAGACGGGCATGGTCGAGGTCGTCGAGCCCGTCACCACGATCCGGCTCGACACCCCCGCGGGTCTCGTCGTCGCCGAGGTCGCCGTGGAGGACGGCGCGGCCAAGGAGGTCACGCTCAGGAACGTGCCGTCGTTCGCCGTCGGTCTCGACCGCAAGGCCACGCTCGCCGACGGGCGCACGGTGACGTACGACCTGGCCTACGGCGGGAACTTCTACGCGATCCTGCCGCTGGAGCAGTTCGGCCTGCCCTTCGACCGGTCCCGCAAGGACGAGATCCTCGCGGCGGGACTGGCGCTGATGGACGCCGTCAACGCCGAGGGCGAGCCCGTGCACCCCGAGGACCCGTCCATCCGCGGCTGCCACCACGTCCACCTGTACGCCCCCGGGGCGACGGCCCGCTTCTCGCGGCACGCGATGGCCATCCACCCCGGCTGGTTCGACCGTTCGCCCTGCGGTACGGGCACCAGCGCGCGCATGGCCCAGCTGCACGCCCGTGGCGAACTCCCGCTGCACACCGAGTTCGTGAACGAGTCCTTCATCGGGACGCGGTTCACCGGCCGGCTGCTCGGCACCACCGAGGTCGCCGGAACGCCCGCCGTGCTGCCCAGCTTCACGGGCCGCGCGTGGATCACGGGGACGGCCCAGTACCTGCTCGACCCCACGGACCCGTTCCCGGCCGGGTTCGTCCTGTGAGCGACTCCGCGCCGGGGCGTAGATACTGAAGCTCCGAGTAGGACGTGACATGGCACAGGGCCGGTGCGGCAGGACGACGGCGCGCCGGCTCGTACGAGGAGACCCCGATGGCCGACCGGCGCAGCAGCGCACCCTCAGCCGCTCCCGACCTGCCCGCGCTGGGCGGCAGGCGGAGCAGCTACCGCGAGCGCGTGGCCGACGCGCTGCGCGCCGCGCTGATCGCGGGCGAGCTGCGGCCCGGCGAGGTGTACTCGGCGCCGACGCTGGCGGCCCGTTTCGGCGTCTCGGCGACGCCGGTCCGCGAGGCCATGCTGGACCTGGCCAAGGAGGGCCTGGTCGACACGGTCCCCAACAAGGGGTTCCGGGTCACCGAGGTCTCGGAGAAGCAGCTCGACGAGTACACCCACATCCGCTCGCTCATCGAGATCCCCACCGTCGTGCGGCTGGCCACCACGGCGGACCCCGTCTCGCTGGAGGCGCTGCGTCCGGCGGCCCGGGAGATCGTGACGGCCGCCGCCGAGGGCGACCTCATCGCTTACGTGGAGGCGGACATCCGCTTCCACCTGGGCCTGCTGGCCCTCGCGGGCAACTCCCATCTGGTCGAGGTGGTCGGGGACCTGCGCAAGCGCTCACGCCTGTACGGACTCGACGCCCTGGTCCGGGCGGGCCGTCTGGAGGCCTCGGCCCGCGAGCACCTGGAACTCCTCGACGCCCTCCTGGAACGCGACGAGCGCGCCGTGCACGCGGTGATGACGCGCCATCTGGGCCATGTCCGCGGACTGTGGGCGGCGCCCTGACGGGTCCGCCTCCGCGGGTGTGACGCCGCGGGTCCGTCGCCGCGGGTCCGCCACCGGGGGTGCGGAGCCGCCGTTCCCGTCCCGCTGGACAGGAACCGGTCGAACTTTTACGCAAGCAGCTTGCATTTCTTGCGCTATTCTTGCGCTCATGACGCGACGACTTGCTCAGGTGGCGAAGAAGGTCGGGGTCAGCGAGGCCACGGTCAGCCGGGTGCTCAACGGCAAGCCGGGTGTCTCCGACTCCACTCGGCAGGCGGTCCTGTCCGCCCTGGACGTCCTCGGCTACGAGCGGCCGACCCAGTTGCGCGGCGAACGCGCGCGGCTCGTCGGGCTCGTTCTGCCCGAGCTCCAGAACCCGATCTTCCCGGCCTTCGCCGAGGTGATCGGCGGGGCGCTCGCCCAGCTCGGCCTCACCCCGGTGCTGTGCACGCAGACCAAGGGCGGGGTCTCCGAGGCCGACTACGTGGAACTCCTGCTCCAGCAGCAGGTCTCCGGGGTGGTGTTCGCCGGCGGTCTGTACGCGCAGGCCGACGCGCCGCACGACCACTACCGCCAGCTCGCGGACCGCAACATTCCGGTGGTGCTGGTCAACGCGGCCATCGAGCACCTCGGCTTCCCGTGCGTCTCCTGCGACGACGCCGTCGCCGTCGAGCAGGCGTGGCGTCATCTCGACTCGCTCGGCCACGAGCGGATCGGACTCGTCCTCGGCCCCGGCGACCACATGCCCTCGGGCCGCAAGCTCGCGGCGGCGCGCGCCCTCGCGCCGGATCTGCCGGACGCGTACGTGGCACGGGCGATGTTCTCGCTGGAGGGCGGCCAGGCCGCGGCCACGAGACTGCTCGACCAGGGGGTCACCGGCATCATCTGCGCCAGCGACCCGCTCGCGCTCGGCGCGGTACGGGCGGCCCGCCGCAAGGGGCTCGGTGTCCCCGGCGAGATCTCCGTCGTCGGGTACGACGACTCGGCGTTCATGAACTGCACCGAACCCCCGCTGACCACGGTCCGCCAGCCCATCGAGGCCATGGGGCGCGCCGCGGTGGAACTGCTGAACGCGCAGATCGGCGGCAGCAGTGTGACCGCCGAGGAGCTGCTGTTCGAGCCGGAGCTGGTGGTGCGCGGGTCGACCGCGCAGGCACCGCGCCGCTGAGAGGCGCGGCCGGGTCGCCGTACCGGGGTCGGTGACTCCGGTACGCAACCACCTGCAACGGAGACCCCCAACCACTGTCAAATAATTACAGATTCTGCGCGACATCTTGCGGACTGATGTTGTCGGTGCTTGAGTGTGCGGCGCCAGAACACGGCGGCACGCCCGCCGTGGGCCTTCCTCGCTCCAGCCCGAAGGGGTCCACCAATGAGAAGTACCGGGTTCCGCCGTAGCTTCGTCATGCTCATGGCGTCCTCTGTCGCGCTCACCGCCACCGCGTGCGGTTCGAGCGGCGACGACGATGCGGCCAACGGAAAGACCCGCATCACCGTCAACTGCGAGCCGCCGAAGAGCGCCAAGGTCGACCGCTCGTTCTTCGACGCCGACACCAAGGCGTTCGAGAAGGCCAACCCGGGCATCGACGTCGCCATGCACGACGCGTTCCCGTGTCAGGACCCCAAGACCTTCGACGCCAAGCTGGCCGGAGGCCAGATGGAGGACGTGTTCTACACGTACTTCACCGACGCCAAGCACGTCGTCGACGTCAACCAGGCCGCCGACATCACGAGTTACGTCAAGGACCTCAAGAGCTACAGCACCATCCAGCAGCAACTGCGCGACATCTACACCGTGGACGGCAAGATCTACGGCATCCCCCGCACCGGCTACTCGATGGGCCTCATCTACAACAAGGCGCTCTTCGAGAAGGCCGGCCTCGACCCCGACAAGCCCCCGGCCACCTGGGAGGAGCTGCGCGCCGACGCCAAGAAGATCGCGGCGCTCGGCAAGGGCACGGTCGGTTACGCCGACTACAGCGCCCAGAACCAGGGCGGCTGGCACTTCACCGCCGAGCTCTACTCGCAGGGCGGGAACGTCGTCGCCGAGGACGGAAAGACGGCGACCGTCGACACCCCCGAGGGCAAGGCGGTCCTGCAGAACCTGAAGGACATGCGCTGGAGCGACAACTCCATGGGCAGCAAGCAGCTGCTGGTCATCAACGACGTCCAGCAGATGATGGGCTCCGGAAAGCTCGGCATGTACCTCTCCGCGCCCGACAACATCCCGATCCTCGTCAAGGAGAAGGGCGGCAACTACAACGACCTCGCCCTGGCTCCGATGCCCGGCGGCAAGGGCACGCTCATCGGCGGCGACGGCTACATGTTCAACAAGAAGGACTCCCCGGCCCAGATCAAGGCCGGCCTCAAGTGGCTGGAGCACATGTTCCTGAGCCCCGGCAAGGGCTTCCTCGGCGACTACGCCCGCGCCAAGCAGAACAAGGCGCCCGTCGGCCTGCCCGAGCCGCGCCTGTTCACCGGCGCCGCCGACGACAAGGACCAGCAGGTCAAGAAGGCCAACGCCAACGTGCCCGTGGAGAACTACCAGGCCTTCCTCGACGGCAACCAGAGCCTCCAGATGAAGATCGAGCCCCCGCAGGCCCAGCAGATCTACTCCGTCCTCGACGCCGCCGTGTCCTCGGTCCTCACCAAGAAGGACGCCGACGTCGACCAGCTCCTCAAGGACGCCTCCGGCAAGATCGACTCCATTCTGGCCCGAGGCTGACACCGTTCATGAAGACCGCATCGAAGCCCCCCGCAGCGCTCCCTCCGGCCGCCCTCGGCGTGCCGGAGGCGCCGCGGTCGGCCGGGCGCCGGACCGGGGGACCATCGCGCCGGCGCCTGGCCGACCAGTTCCGCGCCTACGCCTTCCTGGCCGGCGGCCTGCTCTGCTTCGCCCTGTTCTCCTGGTACCCGGCGATCCGCGCTGTCGTGATCGCCTTCCAGAAGTACACGCCGGGCAGCGGCGGCGAGTGGGTCGGCACCGCCAACTTCACCCGGGTCTTCCACGACCCGGAGTTCACCGCCGCCTGGCGCAACACCCTCACCTTCACCGTCCTCGCCCTGCTCATCGGCTTCGCCGTCCCCTTCGTGATGGCGCTCGTCCTCAATGAACTGCGGCACGCGAAGGCGTTCTTCAGAGTCGTGGTCTACCTGCCGGTGATGATCCCGCCGGTGGTCAGCGCACTGCTGTGGAAGTGGTTCTACGACCCCGGAGCCGGCCTCGCCAACGAGACGCTGCGCGCGCTGCACCTGCCGACCTCGAACTGGTCCAACGGCGCCGACACCGCGCTCGTCTCGCTGGTCATCGTCGCGACCTGGGCCAACCTCGGAGGCACCGTCCTCATCTACCTCGCCGCCCTCCAGAGCATCCCCGGCGAGCTGTACGAGGCGGCCGAGCTGGACGGCGCGAACCTGCTCCAGCGCATCCGGCACGTGACGATCCCTCAGACGCGCTTCATCATCCTGATGCTGATGCTGCTTCAGATCATCGCCACCATGCAGGTGTTCACCGAACCGTTCGTGATCACCGGCGGCGGTCCCGAGGACAAGACCGTCACCGTGCTCTACTTGATCTACAAGTACGCCTTCCTCTACAACGACTTCGGCGGAGCCTGCGCGCTGAGCGTCATGCTGCTCGTCCTGCTCAGCACCTTCTCCGCCCTCTACCTGCGGCTGACCCGCTCCGAAGGGGAGGACGCGTGAGCACCCGCACCCTGATCTCTCCGCTCGTCCTGGCCCGCCCACGCGGCAGAGCCGTCTACTGGACCGTCTTCGGCGGCGTCGTCCTGCTCTTCGCGCTGGCCTTCCTCTTCCCCGTCTACTGGATGGTCACCGGCGCCATGAAGTCGCCGGACGAGGTCACGCGCACCCCGCCCACCCTCGTACCGGACCGCTGGCACCTCAGCGGCTACACCGATGCGTGGGACCTGATGGACCTGCCCACCCACCTGTGGAACACCGTCGTCCAGGCGACGGGCGCCTGGCTGCTCCAGCTCGTCTTCTGCACGGCCGCCGCCTACGCCCTGTCCAAGCTGAAGCCGGCCTTCGGCAAGGTGATCCTCGGCGGCATCCTCGCCACCCTGATGGTCCCCGCACAGGCCCTGGTGGTCCCCAAGTACCTGACCGCAGCCGACCTGCCCGTCCTGCACACCAGCCTGCTCAACTCGCCGCTGGGCATCTGGCTGCCCGCCGTCGCCAACGCCTTCAACCTCTATCTCCTCAAGCGCTTCTTCGACCAGATCCCGCGCGACGTCCTGGAGGCCGCGGAAATCGACGGCGCCGGACGGCTGCGCACCCTGTGGTCGATCGTGCTGCCGATGTCCCGGCCCGTCCTCGGAGTCGTGTCGATCTTCGCCCTGGTCGCCGTCTGGCAGGACTTCCTCTGGCCGCTGATGGTCTTCTCCGACACCGACAAGCAGCCCATCAGCGTGGCGCTCGTCCAGCTGTCGCAGAACATCCAGCTCACCGTGCTCATCGCCGCGATGGTGATCGCCAGCATCCCCATGGTCGTGATGTTCCTGGTGTTCCAGCGGCACATCATCGCCGGCATCAGCGCGGGCAGCACCAAGGGCTGACGCCCCTCACCGACCACCCCGAACGAAAGGCAACGCACCGTGGGACAGCCCCGCCCTGCCCGAAATCAGTCCGCGTGGTGGCGTTCCGCCGTCATCTACCAGGTGTACGTCCGCAGCTTCGCGGACGGCGACGGCGACGGCACCGGTGACCTCGCGGGCGTCCGCGCCAGACTCCCGTACCTCGCCGAACTCGGCGTGGACGCCCTGTGGTTCAACCCCTGGTATCTCTCGCCCATGGCCGACGGCGGCTACGACGTGGCCGACTACCGCACGATCGACCCGGCCTTCGGGACCCTCGCCGAGGCCGAGAAACTCATCGCCGAGGCCCGCGAACTGGGCATCCGCACGCTCGTCGACATCGTGCCGAACCATGTCTCGGACCAGCACCCCTGGTTCCGGGCGGCGCTGGCGGGCGGTCCGGAGCGGGACCTCTTCCACTTCCGCCCCGGACGCGGCGAGCACGGTGAACTCCCGCCCAACGACTGGCCGTCCCAGTTCGCCGGCTCCACCGAACCGGTGTGGACCCGGCTGCCCGACGGCGACTGGTACCTCCACCTGTTCACCCCCGAGCAGCCCGACCTCAACTGGGCGCACCCGGCCGTCCGCCGGGAGCACGAGGAGATCCTGCGCTTCTGGTTCGAGCGGGGAGTGGCGGGCGTACGCATCGACTCGGCCGCCCTGCTGGCCAAGGACCCGGACCTGCCCGACTTCGTCGAGGGCCGCGACCCGAACCCGTACGTCGACCGCGACGAACTCCACGACATCTACCGCTCCTGGCGAGCGGTCGCCGACACCTACGACGCCGTCTTCGTCGGCGAGGTCTGGCTCCCCGACTCCGAGCGCTTCGCCCGCTATCTGCGCCCCGACGAACTGCACACCGCCTTCAACTTCTCCTTCCTGTCCTGCCCCTGGGACGCCGGACGGCTGCGCACCTCCATCGACGAGACCCTCGCCGAACACGCCCCCGTCGGAGCGCCGGCCACCTGGGTGCTGTGCAACCACGACGTGACCCGCACGGTCACCCGCTACGGCCGTACGGAGACCGGGTTCGACTTCACCACCAAGGCCTTCGGCACCCCCACCGACCTGGCTCTCGGCACCCGCCGGGCCCGCGCCGCGGCGCTGCTCTCGCTCGCCCTGCCCGGCTCCGTGTACCTCTACCAGGGCGAGGAACTCGGGCTGCCCGAGGTGGAGTTGCCGCTCGACAGCATCCAGGACCCGATGCATTCGCGCTCCGGGGGCACGGACCCGGGCCGCGACGGCTGCCGGGTCCCGCTGCCCTGGACGGCCGGGGAGCCGTACGCCGGGTTCGGCGGTGAGCCCTGGCTGCCGCAGCCCGCCGACTGGCCCGCGTACGCCGCCGACCGCCAGGCGGACGATCCCGGGTCCATGCTGAGCCTCTACCGTGCCGCGCTCCGCGTCCGCCGCGGCGAACCGGGCTTCGGCGACGGCGAGTTCGGCTGGCTGCCCGCACCGGAGGGCGTCCTCGCCTTCACCCGCGCGGACGGTCTGCTCTGCGTGGTCAATCTGACCGACGGCCCGGTCGGGCTCCCCGAGCACTCCCGGCTCCTGCTCCACAGCGACCCGTTGACGGCCGACGGGCTCCTTCCGCCGGACACGGCGGTCTGGCTGCGCGCCTGAGCGGCCCGCACCGCACAGCGCAGACCCCGAGGGCCGTTTCAGTTCGGAGGGGGTGAGTCCCTGGGCGCATCCTTCTTCATGACCGGCCCCCCGCGCTTCGCCGCCTGGATCTGCTCGTACACATGGGTCCGCAACTCGGCGAAGCGCGGGGAGACCCGTGTACGCAACTGGTCGCGGTCCTCGGGAAGATCGACCTTCAACTGCTCCTGCACGACGGTGGGGGAGGCCGAGAGGACCAGGACCCGCTCACCCAGATAGACGGCCTCGTCGATGTCGTGGGTCACGAACAGGATGGTGATCCCGCGCTGCCGCCACAGCCGGCGCACCAGATCCTCCAGATCGGCGCGGGTCTGCGCGTCGACCGCCGCGAACGGCTCGTCCATGAGCAGGACTTCGGGCTCGTACGCCAGAGCCCGCGCGATGGCGACCCGCTGCTGCATCCCCCCGGACAGCTGCCACGGATAGGCCCCCGCGGCATCGGCCAGGCCCACGGACTCCAGCGCGTCGGCGACCAGTTCCCGGCGCCGCGCCCTGCCCAGGTTCTTCTGCCGCAGCGGGAGTTCGACGTTCTCGCCGACCCTCATCCAGGGGAACAGGCTGCGCCCGTACTCCTGGAACACGAACGCCATGCCCGGCGGCGGGCCGCTCACCCGTCGGCCGCCGAGCAGCACCTCGCCCGACGTCGGGGTCAGCAGGCCGCCCATGCACTTCAGCAGGGTGGTCTTGCCGCAGCCCGACGGCCCGACCAGGCAGACGAGTTCACCCGCGTCCACCGTGAAGGTGAGATCGCGGACCGCCTCCACCCTGCGGCCCGACCCCTCGTAGACCTTCCGCAGGCCGGATACGACCAAAGACGCGTGCATGGACCGCCCTTTCGCGAGCGTCACGGGGACCGCCTGGAGGAGTCGCGCAGACCGTGGTACCAACCGAGGACCCGGCGCTCGACCAACTGGAAGACGACCGAGAGGAGAAAGCCGAGCAGGCCGAGGACGAGGATCCCGGTCCACATGTCGGGGATCGCGAAGCCGCGCTGGAACTGCACGATGGTGAAGCCGAGTCCGTTGCTCGCCGCGAACATCTCGCTGATGACCATCAGGATGATGCCGATGGACAGCGCCTGGCGCAGGCCCGCGAAGATCTGCGGGCTCGCGGAGGGCAGGACGACGGACCGTATCCGGGCCGGGCCCGTGATGCCGTACGAGCGGGCCGTCTCGGACATCACGGAGTCGACGGCGCGCACCCCCTCGATCGTGTTGAGCAGGATCGGCCACACACAGCCGCTGGCGATCACGACGATCTTCATCGTGTCCCCGATGCCCGCGAACAGCATGATGACCGGAACGAGGACGGGCGGAGGCACCGCCCGCAGGAACTCCAGCACCGGTTCGCACACCGCCCGCACCTTCCGGTACGAGCCGATGACCGTGCCGACACCGACTCCCACCACGGCCGCCGCCGTGTAGCCGGCCAGCAGCCGCAGCAGGCTGGGCACCAGGTCGGCGCGGAGCCGGTCACGCGTCCAGACGTCGGGGAACGTCTTCAGGATCGTGCGCAGCGGAGGCCAGTAGACATTGGTGCTGCCGTCCGACGCGAGCCACCAGAGGGCGAACAGCAGCGCGGGGAGCGCCACGACGAACAGCACCCGCAGCGGGAGAGCTCCCCACCGGTTCGGCCTCGTCGGAGGTTCGGGCGGGATGCCCGTCACACCGTCACCTCCCCGCGCACCGACTGGTGCCAGGCCAGCGCGTACCGCTCCACCGACCGGGCACCCACGTTGATGAGCAGCCCGAGCAGACCCGTGACCACGATCAGCGCGTACATCTCGGGCACCGCCTGCGAGGTCTGGGCGACCGCGATGCGCGCACCCAACCCCGGGGCCCCGATGACGAGTTCGGCGGTCACCGTGAGAATGAGCGCGACGGCCGCGGCGAGCCGGACCCCCGTCATGACGTACGGCAGCGCGGTCGGCCACAGCACATGACGGACCCGGGCCCAGGTTCCGAGCCCGTACGACCGCGCCGTCTCCTCCGCCACCGGGTCCACGTCCCGCACGCCGTACATGACCTGGACGAGGACCTGCCAGAAGGACGCGTAGACGACCAGCAGGAGCACCGACCTCAGCTCGGTCCCGTAGAGCAGCACGGCGAGCGGGATCAGGGCCACGGAGGGGATGGGGCGCAGGAACTCGATCGTCGACGCGGTCGTCTCGCGCAGATACGGCACGACCGAGACGACCACCCCCACCACGATCCCCGCGCCGACCGCGATCGCCAGGCCCAGCGCCCAGCCCGTGAGCGTGTCGCCGAGGTCCGTCCAGAAGGTGCCCTCGGTGAACTGGTCACCGAGGGCCCGCGCGATCCGGCTGGTCGGCGGGAAGTACCGCTCCTTGACGATGCCGAGCCGCGGCACCGCCTCGCCGAGGGCGAGGAAGGCCGCGAGCCCGGCCGCGCCCAGTCCGGCGTTCACGGCCCGTCCGGTGGAGCCGCCGCCGCGCACTCGCTTCCGTGTCACGGCAGCAGCTTGTCCAGGTCGGGCGCCGACTTGAAGAGCCCGTCCTGTTTGCCGAGCTTCTCCAGCGCCTCGATCGAGGTCCGGTTCTCCTCCGCCGGCCACTTGGGCAGGGTCACCTCGGCCAGCACGGCCGCGGGGATCTTCGTGTACGTGGTGACGATCTGCCGGACCTCGTCCGGGTGCGCGTCGGCGTACGCGAGGGACTCCGCGGTGGCCTCCTGGAACTTCTTGACCACGTCGGGGTGCTGTGCCGCGTATTGGTTCGAGGTGAAGTACATGGCGACGGTGAGGTCCTTCGCCACATCGACCAGGGCCGAGGCGATCTCGGTCGCGCCCTGGCTCTTGACGGTGGCGAGCGCGGGCTCGACCACCATCGCGGCGTCGATCTGGCCGCTGTCGAGGGCCGCGGGCATCTGGTCGAAGGCGAGCTCGACGAACTTCACCTCGGAGGGATCACCGCCCGCCTTGCGCACCGACTCGCGTACGGCCGTCTCGTTGATGTTCTTCAGCGTGTTGACGGCGACCTTCTTGCCCTCCAGATCCTTCGCCGACGCGATGGCGCTGCCCTTCTTGACCGTGATGGCGCCGAAGTCCGCGCCCGCCACGCCCGTCGAGGCGACACCGTTCGCGATGGCCTTCACGGGAACGCTGTTGGACTGGGCGATCATCAGCGAGGTCACGTTGGAGAACCCGAACTGGAACTGGCCCGAGACGACCCCCGGGACGATGGCCGCGCCGCCCTGGGCGGCCGTCATCGACAGGGTCAGTCCGTGCTTCTTGTAGAAGCCCTTCTTCTGGCCCAGATAGACGGGGGCGACATCGACGATGGGGATGATCCCCAGCTTGACGGTGGTGGTGCCGCCGGACGAAGAGTTCTTGTCCGAGGCGCCACCGCCGTCGGACGAACCGCAGGCCGACGCGGTGACCAGCAAGGCTCCGACCGCGATACCGGCGAGCAGACGACGCATGGCTCCTCCTGTGCAGACGAGAGTGTTCCGACAGGGCGTGCGCACACCGCACAATGGTGCTCAGCGCGAAGGTAGAACCCTGTCCGTGCCGGGTCAATGGCCTTGGCTGACAATATTGTTGACAGTTATCGAAGTGTGCTCCCGTTCCATGTGCTCCCGTTCGATGCGAGAGCACTCCGTGTGTCCCTCTGGAGGCGACGATGCCTGCAGCAGACCGAGCGCCCCATTTCGTCCGGTCCTTCGAACGCGGACTCGCCGTGATCCGCGTCTTCGGCGCCGACCGGCCCGAACTGACACTCAGTGAGGTCGCGCGCGGCTGCGACCTGACCCGCGCGGCGGCACGCCGCTTCCTGCTGACCCTGGTCGATCTCGGATACGTCCACACGGACGGCCGGGTCTTCCGGCTCACCCCGCGCGTGCTGGAACTCGGCTACGCCTATCTCTCCGGCTTCACGCTCCCGGAGATCGCCCAGTCCCATCTGAAGCAACTCGCCGAACAGGTGGGGGAGTCGAGCTCGCTCTGTGTCCTCGACGGCGACGACATCGTGTACGTGGCGCGGGTCCCGACCCGGCGGATCATGACGGCGACGATCACCGTCGGCACCCGCTTCCCGGCCCATGCCACCTCCGTGGGCCGGGTGATCCTCGCGCATCTCACGGACGACGAGATCGACGCCCGGCTGGAGCGGGCCGATCTGTGCGCCCTGACCGCGCGCACGACCGTCTCGCCGGACCTGCTGAGAGCCGAGCTGGCCCGGGTGCGGCGCCAGGGATACGCCATCGTCGACCAGGAGTTGGAGGAGGGACTCCGCTCGGTCGCCGCCCCGGTGCGGGACGGGGGCGGCGCCGTGGTGGCGGCCGCGAACATCCCCGTCCACGCCAGCCGCAACAGCCTCGAATCGGTCCGCCGCGACCTGCTTCCCCACCTGCTGGACACGGTCGCCCGGATCGAGCGGGATCTGGCGGTCACAGGTCCAGTACGAGCCGTCTCCCGAGGCAGCGGGACACACAGATGAGCATGGTTCCGCCCGCCTCCCGCTCCTCGTCCGTGAGCACCGAGTCCCGGTGGTCCGGGGTCCCTTCGAGCACCTCCGTCTCGCAGGTCCCGCAGGTGCCCTCGGTGCAGGAGTAGAGCACCTCGACACCGGCGGCGCGCACGGTGTCGAGGACGGAGACACCGGGAGCGACGGTGACCGTCCGGCCCGACCGCTCCAGGACGACCTCGAACTCCCCCTCCCCGTCCGTCTCCCCGCCCGTCTCCCGGTCCTTCGGCCGGAAGCGCTCGATGTGCAGGAGGCCGTCCGGACAGCGCTCCTCGATCGCGTCGAGCAGCGGCCCGGGACCGCAGCAGTAGACGAGGGTGTCCCCGGGGAGCCCGCCGAGCACGGAGGGCAGATCGAGCGGTCCCGTCTCGTCCTGGGGAGCGAGGGTGACCCGGTCCCCGTACCGCCCCAGTTCCTCGGTGAACGCCATGGAGCCGCGGGTCCGTCCGCCGTACAGCAGGGTCCACTCGGCGCCCGCCGCCTCGGCCGCGGCGAGCATCGGCAGGATCGGGGTGATGCCGATGCCGCCCGCCACGAAGCGGTAGCGCGGAGCGGGCGCGAGGGCGAAGTGATTGCGCGGGCCCCGGACACGGACCGTGTCGCCCTCGCCCAACCGCCCGTGCACATAAGCCGATCCGCCGCGCCCGTCCGGTTCGAGCAGCACCGCGATCCGCCACGTCCCGCGGTCCGCCGGGTCACCGCACAGGGAGTACTGCCGCTCGAGTTCCGGCCCGAGCCGGACATCGATATGGGCCCCGGGCTCCCAGCGCGGGAGTTCGGCGCCGAGCGGATGCCGCAGGCTCAGGGCGAGTACACCGTCGGAGACCAACTCACGCCGTACGACGACGAGTTCGACCTCGTACGAGCTGTCCCCGGCAAGGCCGGTCACCGCACCCTCTCCACCGGCTTGTCGCCCTCCTCGACCAGGCGGGCCAGGATGCGCCGGGCCGCGAGACCGCCGGTGTCGATGCCGATGCTCAGCTCCTGGTAACCGGCGGGCTCCGAGGCGAGGGTGCGCTGGAGGAGGTTGAGCGCGTCGACGTCCTGCATCACGACGGTGTGGTTCAAGTCCCGCATGAAGGTGCTGACTTCGTCGTCCGACCGGGCGAAGTCGCGCGAGACCGCCCAGAAGTCGTACACCTTGCCCGGGCCGGACGGCGTGATGGCGTACGTGATCTCGGTGTGGAAGGCGTTCGGGTCACTGCCGTCCGCCTCCGGCAGCACACCGGCCGGCGCGATCCTGCTGTGTAGCAGATAGAGGCAGGGCGCGTGGTACTCGATGTCCTGCCAGCGGGTGATGCGCCCCTCGACGCCGGTCGACCGCGCGTAGAAGGGCGGACACTCGGCGTCGGCCATGCGCCGGGAGACGCGGACGATCCCGGCCTCCTCGTCCACCTCGGTGGCGATCGGCGTCTCGGCGACCTCGGGCGTGCCGATGTAGCCGCCGTGCAGATACGTCTCGTGCGAGAGGTCGAGGAGGTTGTCGACGAGGAGTCCGTAGTCCGCGTCGATGGGCTCCATGCCGCTGACCGTCGTCCAGCCGGGCGAGTCCATGTGCGGCGCGCGCGGCACCGATCCCGGGTCGGCGAGCGCGGGGTCGCCGATCCAGACCCAGACGAACAGGTCCTGCTCGACGACCGGGTAGGAGGCGACCCGGGCGGTGCGCGGTATCCGCTTCTGCCCCGGCACGTGCACACACGCGCCGGTCGTGTCGTAGGTGAACCCGTGGTAGCCGCACACGATCCGGTCACCGTCGAGCCGGCTCTCCGAGAGCGGGAACCGCCGGTGCACACACCGGTCGGACAGCGCGACGGCGGCCCCGTCCTCCTCGGTGCGGTAGAGCACCAGCGGCTCACCGAGGACGGTCCGTCCGACGAGCTCGCGTCCGATCTCGTAGGTGTAGGCGACGACGTACCACTGGTTCCTGGCGAAGGAGGTCATGTGCGGCATGGGGGCCGGCTCCCGTCTCTGATGGTGGTGGCATCGTTCGGGCAGACATCACCGGGCCGCAATACGACTTCCGTCTCACGGAAGATGTCCAATGAAATGCCACGTCAGCGGGCTGATGTGTGAGTGCCCTCCCCGGTGGCAGTTGCGATGCTCGTCCACTGGGTCGCCGCGCCGACCTCGATCTCCCGTGGCTGTTTGAGCCACGTTTCCGCTCGTAAGTTATGCACGTATGACTGTTTTCAGGGTTCTGTGGCGAATCTGATGCCGGATCCTGGTGGTACAGGAGCAGAAATTGCATCGCCGCAGATCAAGTATGTCCGTTGGTGCGTGTACCGGCTTTGGGGGCGAATCCGGGTCGATTCTGCCTCTCTTTCGGCTCTTCAGTGTGTTGTCGCAGGTCGGGCAGGTAGCGCGAAGGGTTGGGGGTAGGAATCGCGAGCAGATTGATGGCCTGAAGGACGCGCGGAGACGGTCATCGACCAGCCGTTCGTCACGCGGTGACACACGCGGGATGCCTGCTTGGGCTTGCGTAAACGGGGCTGCTGTCGGGTGGTGACTCAGCCCAGGAGTGGCCCGGTTGGTTTCGGGCGGTGGGTACCAGCCCTATGGCTGGGACTGGGAAGTCAGCGGGGAGCGAATTCGTCGTAGCGCAGAGCAGCGGACTCATCATCCGTCGGCCGTGGGTTCGAGTCCCACCCGCCCCACTTCGGAAGGCCTCTGACCTGCGGAAACGTTCATTTCGGGTGTCGGGGCGTCAACTTTGCCTGAATGGACTGAATCCGCTGCTCGTGGGTTTGGCGCCATGCTGGTCCATGTCGGCTGATGCCCTTCTGACCCGCATGAATGCGTAGCCGCTGAGACCTGTTCTGCTCGGCTCTCCTGCGGCAGGGCCAAGGTTGAGGCCATCCTGAGGCCGGAGGTACTGGGGGAGTGCCCGGAAGGCGCTCTCCAGTGCGTCGTCTGCATATCTGGCGAGTCCGGGAAGCCAAGGAAACGGCCCCAACAGAAAACTGCCCCAAACGTGCAGCGGCCCCTGAAGGGCATCGGCTTCTGCAGCTGGGCCAGGGCCTGTCCGATCGGCGGGGAGGAACACCGGACAGGCCCTGGCGGACATGGGCGCGACTGGGCGCGCGGGAGGTGGGCCGGGGCGATGCCCGGTCTCGTTCGTTCGTCAGTACCGGTGCAGCAGGACCGTGGCGTCGGAGGGGCAGCAGCCCGTCCTTGGTCAGCGGTCCTGAGGCGATGAGGGGGCTGGTGGCGGCGGGGAGCGGGGTCGGCTGGTCGGTGAGGTTGACCGCGCACGGTAGGCCGTTGCCGCGTTCGAAGAGGAGCGTGCCGGCCGGGCTGTCGAGCCAGCGGAAGTCCTCGCCGCACAGGCCCGGGTTGGTGCGGTGCAGGCGTAGGGCGGAGCGGTAGAGCCGGAGCATGGAGGTGCGGTCGGCCTGGTTGGCCTCGGCGGTGTAGAACTTCCAGTCGTGGGGCTGGGGGAGCCAGGGCGTGGCGGAGACGGTCGTGCTGAAGCCGAAGGGCGGGGTGTCGCCGGTCCAGGGGAGGGGGACGCGGCAGCCGTCGCGGCCTCGGACGGTGTGGCCGGAGCGTTCCCAGGTGAGGTCCTGGAGCGCCGCGTCGGGGAGGCCTTCGACCTCGTACAGGCCGAGTTCCTCGCTTTGGTAGATGTACGCGCTTCCCGGCAGGGCGAGCATCAGCAGGGCCGCCGCCCGTGCTCGGCGGGTGCCCAGGGCGAGGTCGGCGGGGTGGTGACGCCGGTGTGGGCGCGGCCGTAGCGGGTGACGTGGCGGGTCTCGTCGTGGTTGGAGAGGACCCAACCTGACCACACGCTTGACGAAGAACATAGAGGCACCCCCGTGTGTTGAGGCAGGATCGGCCGGTGAGTGGCTGGGTTGGGTGTGCTTGGGGCACGGGATCATCCGATTCGGCAGGCAGAGAGCTGGCCTTTTGGTAGCTTCGTGCCCTGTGTGAGAGGGGCCGGTCATGTGCCGGTTCGGGGGCAAGGGGCACCAATGGAGAGCAAGCTGAAACCCAAGCTCGTGTTCGTACACGGCATCGGCGGGCCGCGGGATCCGGACGAACAACTGATGGAGTGGAAGCGGGCGTTGGCTGGCGGCGCGCGGGCCGCGAAGCTCGCCTCCGACATCTCCGCACTGACCATGGACTGGCTGGCGGACTGCTCCTTCGCCTACTACGGCGACCTGTTCGCCGACGATGAGCCGCAGAGCGTGGGCGGCCCGGACGACCTCGACGACGAGGAAGCGGCCATTGTCCTTGGACTCCTCGCCGAGTTCCTCGAAGAGGAGGCTGCTCGGCCGGAGAACCAGGGCGACAGGGCGCTGGCCCGCGTACGCGCCCAGTTGAGCCCCGACGGCCAGCCGCAGGGTGTCGTCGGAGCCGGGCGTCACCTCTGGGCGGTGGCGACCGCGGTGGTCGCGGTGCCGGGAGTGGCCCATGCGGCTCGTTGGGCGACGGCCAGTGACGTACTCCGCACGTGGTCCCAGCCCGCGCGCTACCTGCGACGCAAGGACAAGGACGCTCAGAAGACGACGCTCGACGAGCGGATCAGGGCCCGGGTCCTGGCGTGTCTGGACCCCGCACGGCCCACCGTCGTGGTCGGCCACTCCCTGGGCAGCGTCGTCGCCTTCGAGACGCTGGCGTCCTACGAGGGTCCTGTGCCGCTGCTGGTCACCATCGGTTCACCGATCGCGACCAGCGGACTCGTCTGGCCGCGGCTCAGGCCGCGGCCGCCTGCCACCCCCGACTGTGTCGATCGCTGGCTGGACTTCTGGGACGGCGACGACCTGATCGTGCCGCGGCGCAAACTCGCCAATCGCGTCCAGCCGAACGAACGAGGGGTCAAACCGACGCCGCGGCAATTTGAATCCCGTATGTGGTGGGCCCATGGGGCGACCACATACCTGGGGCGCGCCGAGGTCGCGGAGCCGGTGATGCGGATGCTCTCCGCCGTGTCCGCCGCTACGGACGCCTCCGCCGGGACGAACTCCCCTGCCGGTACGGACGCTTCTGCCGGAACAGCCGCCCCCGCGGCCGGTTCATGACCGCAGCCCGGCCGACGACGACGGTCCGGCACGCCCTGGTTGTCGCCACCCAGTGCCCGGCCGCGCGGCAGCATCTCAGCAACCTCGTCACCAGGGCCGAGGAGTTGCACGAACTCCTCACCGATCCGGAGATCGGTGCCTGCGTGCCCAGCGACCCCGACGGCGGCCCCGTACTGCGGTCCGGCAAGGTCTCCGGACGGCAGATCGAGGACGCGGTCCGGGCGGCGGCGCGCCGGGCGCATGAAGCGGGCGCCGAACTGGTCCTCGCCTTCCTCGGTCACGGTCAGACGCCGATGGGCGACGCGACGCTCTACTACATGGCGGACGACACCCTGGCGGGGGACGCGGCCAGTTCCGTCCAGGTCGGAAAGCTCGTCGCCGACGCCGGGGACCTGCCCGGCGTCAAAGGGGTGATCACGCTCATCGACACGTGCCACGCCGGCGCCGGCGTCCCGGACGCGAAAGCACTGGCAGGGGGCTTCGGCCTCGGGAACAACAGACACTCGCTGCTCATGGCGGCGTCGGCTCACCAGAAGGCGTACGACCTCGACTTCAGCCGCGAACTCGCGTCCCTGCTGCGCCACGGCATCCCGGACGGCGGTGAGCTGCTGCGAGCGGGCGCCCTCAAAATGGCACTGACGAACCGAATCCTGAAGCAGAACTGCGAGACGTCCGGCCGGGACGGGGACCCGGACGCAGTCGAGGAACTGTGGGTGGCGCTGAACGTACAACGGCCGAGTTGGAGACCCAGCCGCCACATCGGCGTCCTCGGCAGCCAGGACCTCGGCGAGGCACTGGCCGCATGGCCGGACCACCCGGCCCCGGCCGGGGGCTGGAACCCGCCGGCACTGCGCGGGCTCCGCGAGCAGGCGGCGGCCTCCGAAGCACCCGGAGCCCTGCGGGTACGGCAGGTGGCCGACGGGCTGCTGGACGCGGGTACCACGGTGGACATGGTCCACTCGTGGGCCGGCCGGGCTGTCACCACCCCGGCTCTGCGGAGCGTGGCCGCCGACCTGACCGCCGCCTACGACGCGGCCGATCCGTCATTCGATCCGCTGCGTCCGCCGAAGTGGATCGAGGGCACGGACCTGTTGCGGTACATACTCGAACACGCGGCGCTACGCGTATCCGTCACCGGCACTCCCGTGGTGCGCCTGGCGCAGGCAGTGGCCGCCATCGCCGACCGGTGTGACCTCGACTCCGAAGACCAACTGGTCGACGCCTGGGCGAAGCGCGTGCACGGAGTCGTCGAACTCAGTGATGCCGTGGCGCGACAGGCCGCACTGCGTCTGGACCGGACCTGGCGGCTGGTCATCAGCCTGCACACCGCGCGGATCGACTGGCCGGAATCGCTGTCGGTGTGGCTGCACGACGGGGAGCGCGGCGAGCACCATGAGGAGTTCCCTTGCGAACCCACCCGGGCCGGAGTCGAGGCCCGGCTCCCGGAGATCATCGGCTGGGCGTGGAAGAAGGTCCCGGAAGGCGCCGGGATCAAGAACATCGACGTGGTGGTCCCCGCTCCGCTCCTGCTGACCTGGGAGCCCGAGAAGGCGTCCGCCGGCCGATCCCCGCTGGGCGCCGAGCACACGGTGGTGCTGCGCTGGGCAGGACGACTCGCCGTCCCGGGCTACCTCGCCGGTATGAACGAGAGGGACCGGGACCGGCTGAAGAAGCTGGACGAACAACATCTCGGTGACGGCCACGCACCGGTCGACTGGCTGGCCGACGGCGACATCCGGGACACGGCGCTGCTGGCAGAGCGCCTGGGCTGGAGGGTCTACGACCGGGCCATCGGCCTCGACCACCGTCCGCGGCACCTTGCGGAGCTGGTGGAGACCCTGCTGGCCCACACCCCCATCCTGCTGTGGCCGCGCACGGACGCCGATGTGGACGGCCGGGGATACGACTGCCTGGACGCGTACTGGGAGCAGCTGCCCGAACAGTTCATCGAGGCGTACCGGCGTCGTTGGCGTGCCGAGGTGGGCGGACCCGCGCGTCCGGCGCGACCGGGCGACGAGCACCTCGCGGACCTGGCCGGAATCCGGGCCGCCTGGCACGACCTGGACTGGCTCGACTTCTGCCGCTGGTTCGAGCAGCACCCCCCGACCAATCAGTGGAGCGCGTGATGTCCTGGAACACGTACTACGTCGGAGACGGCGAACCTCGTGATGTCACCCTTGCCGATCCTCCCCCGTGGCGTACCTTCCCCCGCACCTCCGACCAGCGCGCGTTCCAGCCGCCGGAGGGGCTGACCGACGCTGTCAACGCCGCCCTCTACCTCCACCGGCCCCTCCTGATCACCGGATCCGCGGGTACGGGGAAGTCCACCGTCATCGAGCAGGTCGCCGAGGAACTGAAGCTCAGGCGGGTGCTGCGCTGGCCCATCACGTCGCGCAGCACGCTGACGGACGCGCTGTACCAGTACGACGCGCTCGGCCACATCCATTCCCTGCGCCTGCGCCAAACGCCCTACGAGGGGCGGAGCAAGGGACGGAACGGCGGCCGTGGCCCCGCCAGGACCGAGCGCCCCCAAGCCGTCGACGACATCGCGCCGTTCCTCAAACTCGGGCCTCTGGGCACCGCGCTGCTGCCAGGGGACCGGCCCCGGGCGTTGCTCATCGACGAGATCGACAAGAGTGATCTCGACCTGCCGAGCGATCTCCTCGATGTGCTGGAGCGCGGGGAGTTCGAGATTCCCGAACTCGTACGCCACCGCCTGCGGCAGGTGCCGGTCCGCGAGTGGGGCGAGAGGGAGCGGACCTACCTGGTGCGGGACGGCCACGTGCAGTGCACGCGCTTTCCGTTCATCGTGATGACCAGCAACGGCGAACGCGACTTCCCCGCGCCCTTCCTGCGCCGGTGCATCCGCTACACCATGCCCGCGCCGACCGCCGACATGCTCCGCGACGCGGTGGCCGCCCACCTGCGGCGTGAGCTGCCCGACTCCGGCCCGGTGCCGGATCTCATCAAGGAATTCGCCGACCGTGTCGCAAGGGGCGATTCCCTGGCGGTCGACCAACTCCTCAACGCGGTACGACTGATCAGCGACGCACAAGCGCCCAGTGGCGCGCAGCGCGACCGGATCCTCGACCTGCTCCTCCGTGACCTCTCCGGTGGCTGAGGCTCTCGCATCGCTGGTCCGCGTGCTGGCCGGGGCCATGGGTGAAGACGCGGACGCCACAGCGATCGCCGATGCCCTGTGGCTGGCCGCGGCCTCCGCCACCACCCCGGCAGCACTGGGCGCCGGCCTGCCCGAACCAGCGCCCTCCGAAGCCGCGGAGGTGTGCCCCGAGCCACCGTCGGCCCCCGAAGCCGACGCGCCTGCCCCGCCGCACCGGGCGGAGGACACGGACACGGCCGTTCTCTACGAGAGGCTGCCGTACGCCCCACCCGCGCCGGGCACCTCGATCACGGTTCCGGGGGGCCGGGATCTGCCCCGTGCCATGGAACTGCGCAGAGCGCTGCGCCCCTTCAAGCGCCGCTTCCCCCAGGGTCGACGCTCGGAACTGGACCTGGACGCGACCGTCCGCGACTACCGCCGCACCGGCGAGCTCACCCCGGTGCTGGGCCCCAGCCCCGAGCCCTGGTTCGAACTGCTGCTCGTCGTCGACGCATCGCCCACCATGGCCGTCTGGCAGAACACCAACTCGGAGTTCGCCACCCTCCTGGCCGGACTGGGCGCGTTCCGACGCGTCCGGACGTGGAGCCTGAGGCCGGGCACTGATCCAGTGGTCACCGACCACCAGGACAGGCGGGTCGCCCCCGGGCAGGCCGTTTCCGCCGACGGCAGACGCCTGGTGTTGGTGCTCTCCGACTGCGTGGCGCCCGGCTGGAGGCGACCGGAAACATGGCAGTTGCTACGCCGTTGGGGAACGAAAGGCCCCGTCGCGCTGCTCAACCCGCTCCCCGGGCGCCTGTGGCACCGCACCGGCCTCGACCTCCCCGCGATCCGCGTCGGACAGCGACGGCCCGCCCTTAGGAACGCCGACCTGACCTTTCACGTCCCCCTGCTGCTCCGTACTCTGCCCGGCGCCGAGGACGCGGACTGGCAGGCGTTGCCCACGCTCACGTTCTCGCCGCATTCCCTCGCCCGCTGGGCGGACACCTTCATGCGCGGATCGCCCCACGGGCACGACGCGGTCCTGGTCCCCAGCACCGGCATCGTGCCCAGCCCCTTTCCGACGCCGAACGCCGCGCGACACACGGGCCCCGACCCCACGGAGATGTTCCTGCGCACGGGGTCGCCCTCGGCCGTACGGCTAGCCGCCCTGTGCAGCCCGTTTCGCAGGCTGAGCCTGCCGCTCATGCACCTGGTCCGTCAGCAGCTCCTTCCCGAGGCGTGCGTCGGCGATCTGGCCGAGCTGCTGACGATCCCCGGCGTGACCGTCGAGGCGCACGAGGACGGGCCACCGGTCATCGTCTTCGACGATGCGACACGCGAGCGGCTCGCCTCCCGCCTCAGCCGCCGGGACGCCTGGCGCACGTATGACGCTCTCAGCAGGCACATCGCCGCCAGGGCACCCGGCGGCGTGGAGGACATCCAGGCGACCGCGACGTTCGAGCCGGACTCGGTCCCGCCCGCGCTGTACCCCTTCGCGCGTGCGTCCAACGAGTTGCTGACATTGCTGCGGGAAGGCGGACCGGTGCGGCCCGCACTGGTGCCGGGAATTTCGGAGTTCCCCGTGTTACAGCCCGACCCGGACCCGGGTCAGCGCCTGCCCGACCCGGCACAGAGCACCGCGCTGCTTATCGGCGTTTCCCGTTATCCGAGAGGCGACTCGTTGCCTGGCGTGAACGCCGATCTTGAGGAGATGCGGTCCTATCTCACCTCGCCGGAAGGCTGGAACCTGCCGGCCGACCGCTGCGTCTCGCTTGTCGACCCCCGCAGGGCGAGCGAGGTCCTCGAAGAGATCATGCGGGCGGGCGACACGGCCGACACCGTGCTGCTCTACTTCGGCGGGCACGGGTCGGTTGACCTCAGGGGCCAGGCCACGTGGCGTCTCTCGGGAGAAGGAGTCGATGAGTGGCATACCTCCGGGAGGCTGGAGTTCCTCGACGTCGCACGGGTCCTCGATGAGTCGAGGGCTCGTCACGCCATGCTGATCCTCGACCACGACGGGGGCGCGGAGGCTACCCGGGCCATGCGTCGTGACCTGTATGAAGGGGTCGGGCAAGTAGTCTCGAGAGCACAGGTGTTGTCCGTAGGAAGTGCACGGGGCGCCTTGAACAGGGGACCGCTGACGCAACAGCTCCTGAGGGTCACGAGCCAGGGAGTGCCAAGAGGTCCCGAGTTCCTGGACCTGTCCGCCATGGTCAGGGCCTTGAGCGGGCTCGATACATGGTCGCGCTCCCAGTTCGTTCTCTTCGGTGGGGGTCGTTCAGCCCCAGCCTTCGCGCGCAATCGGGCCTGGAAACCCCAGGTGTCCTCGACCGGGCTCCACGAAGACGAGGGCGTCGGCGCCACCGAGCCGGTCGACCCCATGTACGAGTCGGTCCAGCAACAACTTCAGGCGGCTCTTCCTCGTACCTACCAAGGCGTGTACCGGAGAGAGGCGAACCGTCTTCTGCGCGCGCTACTCGCCTTCGCGGAGAGTTTCATCGACGGAGGCCAGCAGGCCGACAGCGAGATGACACTGGTCGACGCGGCTCAGGACTTCCTCGCCGATCGGGGGATCATCACCGAACGCGAGGTGCCTCGCGACGATCAACGTGTGGATGTCGTCTGGTCTTCAGAAGCCGGCCTGTTCGAAATCCACACAACGCGGGACGGAGCCGCTCGCCATTGGAACGTCGAACCCTCGGTCAGCTTCGAACTCGTGCTGGATCGAGAGGGGCGGGCCTGGATGTCCGATCTCGTCGACTGTGTCACCGCGGATACCTCAGAGACCTTCCCCGGTAATGAGAAATCGTGTCTCGTGATCATGCACCTGCCTGTCACGCTGCACCGCGTCCACGACCCCGAGGCAGCCGTCGACGAGGCTGAGCCCGAGACGGCGGATGCGCCCTGGGGCCTGAGGTGGTTCACCCGCAACGCCCTGTCGGACGCGGTGGATTCGGCCTGTGAGCGACTCCTTGGTGAAGCCGTCGCGGACGAGTTCGCCGACGACGTCATGGACGGCGTCTGGCCGCTGAACGGGGTGGCGCTACCACCCGGTCTCACGGACGTGACGATCCAGGACGTCACTCCGGACACCCAGTCGATCGTCTGGGACACCGTGGAGGAGTACGAGGAAGGCCTGGTTCTCGGGCAGGTGACGGTGGACGTCCGACTCATTCTCGAAGGCCTCATGCACAACCGCGACTATGACCTCGCCCTGCCCGAAGTGTCGCTGCTGAACAGGGTCAACGATCATATGGTGGAGGTGCATGTGGAGCGGAGCGCACAACTGGTCTTCGACGCCCGGCGGGAATCGGAGGATGTCGAGCTGGAGTTCCGCGGCACGAACGCTCCCGAGCCCAACCCGCACGACCTCAGGTGACGTTCGAGCCCGGCCCGGACGGCCGGCATGTCGGATGACGCTTCTCACATGCCTGCCCACTGATCGGACGGCAGCTCCGCGGTTCAGTGTGCCCGGCGCGGCACTCCACACGGCGTGCTCTCCGCACGAGCAGGGGCGATCCAGCCGCTGAGCGGGGCGGCACCCTCGCGGTCCAGTGCTCTCCGCGCGAGCGGATGTCGGCGACGGGTGAACCGTCGACCGGCACTCTGGCGGCTACAACCGTCCCTGTTCGCCGCGGAGCGGAGGTGTAGCTGTACTGGGGAAACAAATTCACGGGTGGAAGGAGTGCTCACCGTTGAAAGCCTCGTCCTAATAGCGCGGGGTGCCCTTGAAGGGCGGTCAGCCGAAGGCTGGCTGTGCTCTGTGTTGACGTCTTGGCCAACGACATCGGCCATAGAGGCCCCCGGCCACCGGGGCGGAGCTTCTGCGCGTTGGAAGGGTAATCCGCCGCAGATGAGTTCGAGCCCCTTCCCGAGCTGGCGTGATCCGCCCGCAAGTCCTTCGGGTCTGGCCCTTGTGGCCCTATTGAGGCCGCGTTGAGGCCGCAAGGACGGGAACAGACTGACAAAGGCTGAAGAGTACCCGCATGGATAACCCCATCTGATCTGCGAAAACGTCACGGATGAGCATGGATCGGCAAGGACCGCCAAGATCCTCAAAGGACTCATAATCC
The DNA here is from genome assembly GCF_036226925.1 of Streptomyces sp. NBC_00659. Lineage (NCBI taxonomy): Bacteria > Bacillati > Actinomycetota > Actinomycetes > Kitasatosporales > Streptomycetaceae > Streptomyces > Streptomyces sp. NBC_00659. The sequence goes on from NZ_CP109031.1 coordinate 7,820,518, forward strand.
GTCGGCCGTGGGTTCGAGTCCCACCCGCCCCACCTTAGCCGTGTCCTGACCTGCGGAAACGCCTCATCGGGCGTTCGGATTTAGGACTTTGGGCCAACGGCGTGAATCCGCTGCGCGTGAGCTCAACAGCGTTGCCGCCAATGGTAGTTCGAACTGTTCTGGCCTGCACGGATGTCTTGGCTCATAGCGGGGGAAGCCGCCGCATGTGGCCTCTGTGAGTGGCTGGGCGCCGAATTCGGGACGTTGGCAGGACGCAGGGAATCGGAAGGGGCTACCGCGGCGCCATCCTGCCCGACGCTGCTGGGGTGGGCGGCGGAGCGGCAGCAGGCGATCAGGGTGCTGCGTGACACTTGGATCACTGGGCTGCCACCAGACTGCGGTGCGGGAGAAACGGCCCGTACTGAAAACGGCCCAGGAACCTTCTCACGTCGGCGTCTGTTCCGATGGAGGTATGCCATCTACGAGGGGCACAGGGAGTGGAGGCCGGGCAGGTCGGTTGAGGCTCCCACCGTTGGTAGAGGTGTATGGCAACGAGATCATCGTGCTGCCACCGTTCTGCTTGCGCGGAGAGAACGTGCCTGGCCCGCGGACAGGAACAGCGAAGGGAGGATCACCTTCGCTCGCGTGGAGAGCACCGAGGACGGCCGTGCCGCGGCCTGTGGCGTGGCGGTGCTCTCCCGACGCGGTCAGGGGAGTGCCACCTGCGGGTTCACCCCCATACCGAAGAGCGGCAATGCCGGCCGATCTCGACAGCCTGCCTGGCCGTGCAGTTCGGCGCCAACTCCAGGTCACAGTTCCTGCAACGCAGCGACAGGGAGTTCGCCCGAGCCTCGGACGACCAGGTGGGTGGGGACGGTGATGGTGCGGGCGCGGGTGCGGTCGCCGTCGAGTCGGGTCAGCGCGGTGGTCGCGGCCGCCCTGCCGAGTTCTTCCGCGTCCTGGGCGACGACGGTCAGGGCCGGCTCGAGTGCCTCGGCGAGCGAGACGTCGTCGAAGGCGACGACGGCGACGTCCTTGCGCTTGCTGCGGGCCAGTTCGGCGACGATGCCCAGCGCCATGATGTTGTTGCCGGCGAACAGCGCTGTGGGGGGATCGGCCAGGCCGAGGAGTTGGGCGGTCGCGGCCTTGGCTCCTTGCTGGTTGTGGGCGTTGGCGAGGAGCGAGCGGTCGTCGGGGATGTCGGCTTCCTGGAGTGCCGAGCGGTAGCCGGCCAGACGTTCACGGCGGGTGTACAGCTTCACGGGCAGGTCGGCGACGAAGCCGATGCGCCGGTGTCCGTGGGCGATGAGGTGGGCGACGCCGTCGTGGGCGCCGGCCCGGTTGGAACTGACGATGCTGTCGGTGGCGAGGCCGACTCCGGGTCGGTCCAGGAAGATCACGGGCAGCCCCGCCGTACGGTGGGACTTGAGGTGGGAGTGGTCGGCGCCGACGGACGGTACGACGATCAGGATGCTGACGCGGCGGGCGAGGAACTTGTCCGTCAGGGCGCGTTCGCGCTCGGGGTCGTCCGCGGAGGAGCCCATGAGGAGGGTCAGTCCGCGTTCGCGGACGGTGTCCTCGATGGCGCGGGCCACGGCTCCGAAGAAGGGGTTGGCGAGGTCGGGAATGACCAGGCCGATGGTGGTGTCCGGGCCGCCGATGCGGATGTTGCGGGCCATGAGGTTCGGCTGGAAGCCGAGCTTGGCCACTGCGGCGAGTACCTGTTCCCTGGTCTGCGCGGAGGCGGGTCCGTCCTCGTTGAGGACTCGGGAGACCGTCTTGGCGCTGACGCCGACTTCTCGGGCGACGTCGGCCAGGGTGGGGCGGCGGTTCGCTGCCATGGAGGAAACCGTCTCCTGAGGGCTCTCGCTTCCGGCCGCGGCCTCGGCCGGAAGATGCGAGAGCTGGGTAGTGCTGTCAGGTGGCCCGGACTCCGGCGGCCTTCGCGGCCTCCGAATCCGCTACGACAGTATCTCCGGTTTCGTCGACGGTGAGGGCGCCGGTCATGATGGCGACGACCTCGGCCATGGAGTAGTCGGAGGGCTTGATCACGGCAGCGCGCCGGCCGAGGCGGTGGACGTGGATCCGGTCGGCGATCTCGAAGACGTGGGGCATGTTGTGACTGATCAGGACGACCGGCATGCCCTTGTCGCGGACCCGGCGGATGAGGTCGAGGACCTGGCCGGACTCCTTGACGCCGAGGGCTGCGGTGGGTTCGTCCATGACGACGACGGAGCGGGCCCAGGCGACGGAACGGGCGACCGCGACGGCCTGCCGCTGTCCGCCGGAGAGCGTCTCCACCGACTGCGTCAGCGAGCGCAGGCCGATCTTCAGGTCGGCCATGTGCTCGGCGGCCTCCTGGCGCATGCGCTTCTTGTCCAGCATGCGGAAGACACTGCCGAGGACGCCGGGGCGGCGCAGCTCGCGCCCGAGGAACATGTTCGAGGCGATGTCCATGGAGGCGGCCACGGCGAGGTCCTGATAGACCGTCTCGATGCCGTGGGCGCGTGCGCTCTGCGGGCCGGAGAAGGTGATGGGCTCGCCGTTGAGTCGTATCTCGCCCGCATCGGGGGTCACCGCGCCGGTGAGGGCCTTGATCAGGCTGGTCTTGCCGGCGCCGTTGTCGCCGATGACGGCGAGGACCTCACCGGGGAGCAGGTCGAAGTCGGCGCCGTCGATGGCGGTGACCTGGCCGTACCGCTTGACCAGACCACGGGCCTGCAGTACGGGCGTGGGGGAGGAGGTGACGGTCATCAGGCCTTCTTCCGGGAGAGCTGGTCGACGGTCACCGCGAGGATCACCAGGACTCCGGTGATCAGGGTCTGGTAGATGGAGGCGACGCCCATCAGCTGGAGGCCGTTGCGGAACACGCCGACGATGAGGACGCCGATGAAGGTGCCCAGGACCGAGCCGCGTCCGCCGAAGAGGCTGGTGCCGCCGAGGACCACAGCGGTGATGCTGTCGAGGTTGTCGGTCTGCCCGGCCTGCGGGTCGCCGACTCCGGTGCGGGAGATGAGCAGCAGGGCGGCGATGCCGTACAGCAGGCCGGCCACGGTGTAGATGCCGATGGTCAGGCGGGAGGTGCGGATGCCGTTGAGCCGGGCGGCCTCGGCGCTGTTGCCCAGGGCGTAGACGTGCCGCCCCCAGCCGGTGCTGCTCAGCGCGTAGGCGAGGAGCAGGAACAGGGCGATGGTGACCAGGGAGCCGTAGGTGATGTCGGTGTGGCCGAGCGGGAAGGTCTCGCCGAGGGCCGTCAGCGGGCCGGGCAGGTTGGTGACCGTCTGCTCCGCGGAGTAGATGTGGGTCAGCGCGAACGCCACGTTGAGCATGCCAAGGGTGACGATGAATGGCGGCAGCGGGATCTTCTGCACCAGCAACCCGTTGAGCAGACCGAACCCGCCGCAGACCACCAGGCCCAGGGCGACGGCGAGGAGCGGGGGCAGGGAGCCCTCGGCGGCCATCTTGGCGATCACGATGCTGCCGAACGCCATCACGGCCCCGCACGACAGGTCGATCCCCGCCGTGAGGATGATCAGGGTCTGCCCGATGGCGAGGGTGCCCACGACCATGACCTGCTGCACGATCAGCGAGAAGTTCCCGCCGGTCAGGAACTGGTCGGTCGAGAAGGAGAAGAAGGCGCAGGCCAGGAGGAGGGCGGCCAGGGGTCCGGTGGTCGGCGCCGTGAGCAGTCTGCGGGCTGTGGTCGGTGCTTTGAGCTCCGAGTAGGGCGTTGGCGTGGCTGTCATGCGAAGTCCTTGGTGGAAGACAGATGTCCTTGTGGCCGGCAGCGAGGGCGAAACCCTCGCTGCCGGGACAGGGGGCGGTCGGCCTGGGCGGGGAGTGGGGCCGACCGCCCCGCTGAGGGGAGTGGCGTGGGTGGGGCGGCTCAGCCCCAGCAGTTCTCCAGGCCGTAGCCGGTGTCCTTCGACGTGGCCCCGTCCTGCGCCTTGTCGGTGATCAGCGTGACGCCGGTGTCGGTGTAACCGGATGCCTTCTTGCCGTCCTTGGCGTACGTCACGACGGCCTTGACGCCCTCGGCGGCCATCTTCAGGGGGTACTGCTGGGACGTGGCGGCGATCTTGCCGTCCTTGACGGCCTGGGTCCCAGTGCAGCCGCCGTCGACGGACACGATCAGGACGTCCTTCTCCCGGCCCTTCGCCTTGAGCGCGGTGTAGGCGCCCAGGGCAGCCGGTTCGTTGATGGTGTAGACGACGTTGATGCCGGGTGCCTTCTGCAGGCAGTTCTCCATCGCGGTCTGTCCCTTGGCCTGGTCGCCACCGGTGTCCTGGGAACAGACAACGGCCGGGTTCTTCTCGCCGATGCCGAAGCCCGTCAGGAAGCCGTTGTGCCGCTGGACTCCGACGGAGACACCCGGCGCCAGGTCGAGGGTGGCTATCTTCGCCGTCTTGCCCTTCATGGCGGCCTTGGCGTACTCGCCGATCAGTTCGCCGGCCTTGAGGTTGTCGGTGGCGAAGAGCGCGTCGACCGCGTTTTGCGGGTCGGTCGGGGTGTCGAGGGCGATCACCAGGACGCCCTTGGCGCGGGCCTTCTGGATGGCGGGCACGATCGCCTTGGAGTCGCTCGGGGTGATCAGGATGCCCTTCACGCCGGAGGCGACCATGTTCTCGATGGCTGTGACCTGACCGGCGTTGTCCCCGTCGAACTTGCCTGCCGCGGTGGACAACTGGGCGCCGTTCTCCTTGGCGGCCTTCTCCGCACCCTCCTTCATCTTCACGAAGAACGGGTTGGTGTCGGTCTTGGTGATCAGGCCGACCTTAACGCTGCCCGAGCCGGAGCTCGTGGAGCCGGAGCCGGACCCGCAGGCCGCCAGGGTGAGGGCCGCAACGCCGGTGACCGCGGCGGCTCTGAGGAGGGAGGAAGACAGACGAGTGGTGCGAGACACGATCGACTCCAGTGGGATAGCGAGAGGCACGGGGATGGGATCAGAGCAGGCCGCCTGGGTGTCATCGTTGACTTATGTCATCGTTGACACTGCCTGGCGAGGATGATGGACTGCGGATCCCGGCAACGTCAATGCCTTCCGCTCGTCATAATTCGGCAACGTCCGCGCCTGTCGCCTCCGCGCAGTCGGTCGGCCGCCGTGCCGCCGCACGGCCCCCTTCCCGGTCTTGAACCGTTCCGAGAGAGAGCAGCAGCCCATGAGCCCGCGTCAGATCACCGTTCTGGGAGAGTGCGTCGCGGACGCCTTCGCCGAACCGGCAAACGCCTCGAACGAGCTCGCCCTGCGGGTGCTGCCTGGCGGCGGACCCGCGAATACGGCGGTGGCCCTGGCCCGGCTGGACACGCCGGCCCGCTTCCTCGCACGCCTGTCCGGCGATGTGTTCGGCCGCCTGTTCCGCGCCCACCTGGAGGCGTCCGGCGTCGACCTGTCGTACGCCGTCGCCGCCGCCGAGCCCAGCACGCTGGCCGTGGCGGAGCTGGACGCCACCGGGCAGGCCGCGTTCTCGTTCCACGCGCAGAACACGGCCGACTGGCAGTGGACTCCAGGGGAACTGGCAAGGGTGGATCTGTCCGAAACAGCCTGTGTGCACACCGGGTCGCTGGCGCTGGTCCGTGAGCCCGGCGGAGCGGCGGTGGAGGAGTTCCTGGCGGCTGCTGTTCCGCGGGCCACCATCAGCATCGATCCCAACGTCCGGCCGCTGCTGGTGCGCCCCGAGGTCTACCGCGCCCGGCTGGCGCATTGGTGCGCTCTCGCCGACATCCTGCGGCTGAGCGAGGACGACCTGGAACTCCTCCTGCCGGGCACTCCGCCTGAGCAGGCGTGCGACATCTGGCATGCGGCGGGGGTACGGCTCGTCGTGATCACGCTCGGCGCCGACGGCGCCTTGGCCTCGCTCGACGGTGAACGGCTGCGGGTGCCCGCGGTGGCCACGCGGGTCGTCGACACGGTCGGCGCGGGGGACTCCTTCACCGCCGGCCTGCTGCACCACCTCGGCGCCCGCGGACTCCTCGGTGGCCGGCTGGCCGATCTCGGTCTCGACGAGGTCGCGGAAGCCTGCCGGTTCGGCACCCGGGTCGCGGCCCTGACCTGCTCGGTCGCCGGTCCCAATCCCCCGTGGCGGAACCAGTTGGCGCAGCTTGCGGCCGCCGGCGGCGCCTGACGGGCGGGCGGGCCGCGCCGGGCAGTTCCGCCCCAACCCTTGACGCGTCTGCCGGATTCCGTACATCATCGGGCCACTTGATGTCAACGATGACACAAGTCAACGATGACACCCCCGGTTCGGCCGCCTGGACGACGACGCCGACCAGGGCGTCACGTTTCGGTCGGTCCACGCACGAGCCGCAGGCTCCGCCCAGTGGACGGCCACAGCACAGGAGACACCATGAGCTCTGGACGTGTATCCCGGCACGCTCTCGGGCACCCAGGCCCAGCTCGTCTCCCAGGAGACGTCCGTCAACTTGATCGTCGACGGCAAGGTCGTCCGCAGCGCCACCAGCTCCAACAGCGAGACCTGGACCGGGCCTCCTTCGACATGCGCTCCTACGCCGGCAAGGAGGCGCAGATCCAGATCGTCGACATGAACACCGCCGGCTGGGGCCACCTCCTCGCCGACCGGTTCACCGCCACCGACACGGCCGCGAAGTCCGTCGTGCAGCGCGCCGACTGGGCCAACTACGGCAAGGACTACTACACGGCGGTGTCCTGGGAGAACGCGCCGGGCGGCAAGCGGTACATGATCGGCTGGATGAACAACTGGGACTACAGCGGGGTCATCCCCACGTCACCTTGGCGCGGCGCGCAGAGCATCCTCGGGGAGATGGCCCTGCGTACGGTCGACGGCAGCATCCTGTTGACCAGCCGGCCCGTGAACAGGGTGTGGTCCCTGTGGCAGCCGCACGCGGTGACCGCGTCCGGCGTCACCGTCAAGAGTGCCTCCAAGACCCTGATCGGCCCCGCGGCGCAGGGCAAGGCTCTCGACATCGAGGCGACCCTCTCCCTCAAGGACGCCGAACGCTTCGGCCTGAAGGTGCGCACCGGCGCGAATGGCGAGGAGACCGTCATCGGCTACGACATCACGACTCAGGAGCTGTGTACGTCGACCGCACCCACTCCGGCGCCGTGGACTTCAGCAGCACCTTCCCCGGTGTCCGGACCGCGCTGAAGGCCGAGAACGGCTCGGTGAAGCTGGACAAGGCCGTCGTCTGGCACCTCGACTCCGCACACAAGTGACGCCCACGACTGACAAGGACACGAGACCGTGAAGAAAACCCTGCTCGCCGAGTTCACCGCCCGCGAGGGAGCACAGGACGAGGTCGCCCGTCTGATCGGCGACTACACCCTGAAGGTGCGCGAGGAAGAAGGCAACCTCGCCTTCGACGTCTACACCAAGGCAGCCGCCCCGCGCGCCTTCTGGATCTTCGAGGTGTACCGGGACGAGGACGCCTTCCAGGCGCACCTGAACGCCCCGTACGGCGGCCCTTTCAACGCCGCCCTCGTTCGGCTGATCGAAGAGGACGCCTCCGCGCTGACGTTCCTGAACCCGCTGGCCACGAATCCGTAACGAACCGTCGACAAAGGCCTCCACCGGGGCGTGGTCTCATCCCGTACTCACTTGCCGAAACGATTGGGCACCACTTGGGCAGGCGGACCCGCTGCTGCTCATGCTGAACACCGGCGGAGACCCGGAGCTGGAGCGCAAGGAGATCGAACTCCTGTTCCAGCGCCAGGTCGACGGGGTGCTGCACACGTCCATGTACCACCGGGTCGTGGAGTACCACCGGATCGTGGAGGTGCCGGAGCAGTTGCGCTCGGTCCCCACGGTGCTGCTCGATGCACGCGCGGACGACCTGTCCGTACCGTCGGTGGGACCCGACGAGGTGCAGGGTGGGGCGACGGCGGTGCGTGAACTGCTCCGCCACGGTTACCGCCGGATCGGCTTCATCAACAACGTCGACGACATCCCGGCCATCCACGGACGCCTGGAGGGATACCGGCAGGCCCTCGCGGAAGCCGGCGTCACCTTCGGTCCCCGGCTGGTGGCGGCCGAGACCGCCTCGACTGCCAGCGCGTACCGGGCGGCGCTCACGCTGCTCCGGGCGGCGGAACGACGCACTGCGTTGTTCTGCTTCGCCGACCGGATGGCGATGGGCGTCCACCACGCCGCCGCCGAACCGGGGCTGTCGATCCCTGCCGACCTGTCGTTCATCGGGTTCGACAACCAGGAACTGATTTTCGACGGCATGTTCCCCGGGCTGACCACCGTCGCCCTGCCGCACTACGAGATGGGGGCGCGGGATGTCGCACAGGTGCTCGCGCTCACGGGCACACCGGACCGGGAACCCGGTCCGGCCGCTCAGGAAATGCTGCCCTGCCCGCTGGTGGCCCGGGCATCGGTCGCTTCGCCGCCCCGACTCGTGCAGTCGCCGGTGTTGTGGGCGTGCCGCGTGATCGTTTCCTCTGGTGACGGGGTGTGCGGGCGTGTAGCGTCTGCGTCAGCTGTCGTGGTTCGGATTTCCCCTTTGCCCACGCCTTCGGCGTGGGCGTTTTGCTGTGCTGTGCCGCAGGGACCAGGGCGATCACCTCCGCTTTCCGCATGGTGTGGGAGGCGTTCATCGACTGGAAGGCATGAGACATGGCCACGGGAACTGTGAAGTGGTTCAACGCGGAGAAGGGCTTCGGATTCATCGCCCAGGACGGCGGCGGCCCGGATGTCTTCGCGCACTACTCGGCGATCAACTCCTCGGGCTTTCGTGAGCTTCAGGAGGGCCAGATCGTGACGTTCGACGTCACCCAGGGCCAGAAGGGTCCGCAGGCCGAGAACATCAACCCGGCCTGACCCTCCCCACCCTCGGCCGAGGGCTCCGTGCTTTGCGTGCAGGGCACGCCATGTAGCCCGTACGCCAACCCAGAACAGCGGATGCCTGGACTTGTCCGGCGCGTCGGCGGGATCTGTGATGCACGGGTCAGGGTCGCACAGCAGCTGCGCGGCCCTGACCTGTGTCGAGAGCGGTGTACCCGTGCCGATGGGCTGGCGTGCAGGGCAGCGCGTCCCGCCTCGACAGCAGTGGCGTGTGTGAGGGCTTCTGCGCGAGGAGTTCATCGGGCCGCCCGGCGGGGTGCCTCCGGTTGAGCTGGCCTGGCTGTGCGGTCACCGGGGTGGGTGTCCCCTTCCAGGTGGCGCCGGCGCACGGTGCTTTCTGTCTCGTGCGTCAGGCGTTCGGGAGAGGCCAGATGCTGCCACAGAGGGTCGGGGCAGGGGACGGTGGCGCCGCGGGCTGCCCATTCCTTGGCGAGCTGTGTGCACAGGGGTGTGCCCCGGTCCGGGGCTTTCTCGGGGGCTGGCGGGCGTGTGCGGGGTGCCTTCGGCGCGCTTGTCCGGGAGGAGGGCATCGGCTCTGCGTTTGCCGCTGCCCGCCTCTGCGCCGCGGCTGGAGGTCATCCAATGATCATCCGTCACATTCGTCAAAACGATTCGTCCACCCTCTGGGACACTTTTTCTCGTCTGCTGCGACGACCTCGGCCACTGTCTTCCCTCGGCGAGGTGCGACACCGCTGGGATGCCCGGCCGTAAACCGGTTGGTCTGTCTGGGGGATTGGGTGGTCTGGGAGGCACTCTCGCCCCGGGGTATTTTCCCAAGCACCCGCGGTCTGGCACCTGACCCTGCTCCGCCCGCGTCGTCGCGCCCAGCGGGATTGGGGGCGGAGGAGCAGGAGGCCAGTGCCCGCCGCACGCGGTTTTCGTAGGCGCGTCTGTGCAGGTCGGCGAAACGGATCTGGGGTTCCTCGAACAGGCAGGGCCGGGCGGGAAGGTAGGGGCCAGACTGTCCAGCAGCATGGGGAAGGCCTGGCCCTCCTGACGGTAGTACGGCTGTTCGCTGCCGGCCCCGGCCGGGCCGAGACGGAAAGCGTCGACGAAGGCCGCGACGAGCCGGGGCTCGGGAAGGAGGCCGGCACCGGGCCACCGGACGCCGGACAGGTACCGGTCCTCCTTGTCGGCGGTGTAGAGACACCAGCCGGACGTGCCCGCCCAGTGGAGCCCGCAGGCACCCCCGCCATGCTGATCCTGGAATGCCGGCGTGAACGAGATGCCGGCCTCCACATCGAGGTACTCACCGTCCGTGTCGCGTCAGGGACCGCAACTCTGAATCCCGGTCACCGGCAGACCTGCTTCCAGGAGGCGTTAGGCGACAGCAGCGGCATGGTGGGCCGCCCGCCTCGAGAGCTCAGCTGACACCTGGGGACTGGTTTCGCAAGCCACGGCTCGTCTCCGCTGTCGGTATCGGACGGTGACGCCGCCGTAGATTCCGCCGGGCCGGACAGGCGTCCGGCGCAGCGGGCGCGCGGCAGCCCGTACAGGCCTCGCGTCCACGGGGTACCGCGGCTGGTGATGGTACCGACCTGAACTCGGCGTGGCTCACACTGCTCTCCCTGTGCTGCCCCTCGGCGGAGCCCGGGGAGTGTCGTGGCGCTTAGAGCTCGATTACCTCCTCGCCGACCACACGGAAATCTATGCTGGCTGGAGTAGACATTGGGAGATCGTCTGGCTATGGTTTCTCTCGTAGCCGAGATCGGCAGGGCCCGGCAGACACGAACTGCCAGGTAGCAGTACATGTAGTTGCAGTGTGCAGGGCGGTGCGGTGGTGGAGTTTCGGAGCCAGGGTTGTTGCAGGACGGCGACGGGGCTGGCGACCGGACCGGGTGGCTCGCAGTGATCAGGGGCCGCCGTGAGCAGGACCGCAGTTGAAGTTGCAGTACCCGTTAGTGCAGTTAGCGGTATCCAGCAGTGAAGGTATGTGAGTGGTTCCTCGGTGAAGGCGTCGGCTGCGGGCGCGCGCGCCGGGAGGTTCGGCAGTGGGGTTCTAAGCCAGAGCAGACGCAGGACGGGCGACGGGGCTGGCTGCCGGAGAGTGGCGCTGTGACAGGTCACCGAGCAGGTCGCATCACCAGCAGTACGCGGTAGAGCAGTACCGGCAGTTAGTTGATCCCAGAGGGAAAGAACGGAGGGGCCGAGCGCCATCAGGATCGCCCGGGCGGAATGGCTGAGCCCGGGTACCGCAGGACATCGATAGTGAGGTGGTCTCCGGTCGAGCAACCGCGATCCCCGCGTCCCCGACAGCAATCTTGGTCGGGTCTGCGGAAACAGTAGGCCGGCGCAGTATCAGGGCCGGCAGATGGTGTAGCAGTTCCTTCGGGGCCCTGGCGCGAATAGCGCCGGGGCCCCTCCACGCGTTCCATGAGAGGTGCAAGTGACAGCAGACGACTCGTTCGGCCGGCTCGATGACGACGACTACCCCGCCTACACCATGGGCCGGGCCGCAGCGTTGCTCGGCACCACCCAGGGCTTTCTCCGCGCCCTCGGCGAAGCCCGCCTCATCACCCCGCTCCGCTCAGCGGGCGGCCATCGACGCTACTCCCGCTACCAACTGCGCATCGCCGCCCGCGCCCGCGAACTCGTCGACAACGGCACCCCCATCGAGGCCGCCTGCCGCATCATCATCCTCGAAGACCAACTCGAAGAAGCCCAGCGCATCAACGCCGAACACCGCCGGACGGCCGGACCGTCCGGTCCGCCCGTGTCCTGAGACGGTGCGTCCGGGTTCCGGCGGATCCCGCACACACATGTCAGGGTGTGACGCGCGGGTCGTTCTGTCCGGCGGCAGGGCGTTCGGACGGGCGGCAATCGCGAGCTCTACAGCGATGACGCTCTGCTTCGGCGACATCTTCCCGGTGACTCATCATGTGGAGTGTGTTGCCACCTCGGCCTCCCGAGGCGGCTGCTGACTCCCGTGCCCGACCTCGATACCCCAGGGACCGGAACCGGGGGCCGCGCTGCCGTGCTGTGGCTCAGGCGTCGATGATGATGGGGATGATGAGGGCCGCGTTTCGCCTTGACGGAAACGGAGATCGCGGCGGTGGCCGCTGCGGGCGGGTGGTGAGGTTCCTCCGGGAACCCGATCGGCCTGGGAACGGACTCCCGTCACCCGAATGGAGGACCTCCCGGCGTACATTTGGAGTAGATGAGGGCCTTTTTGCGTGTAATCGGAAAGGCAAGGCCATGACGGAGACGACGGACCGCATCACCCAATTGACGGATCGGGCGAAGCACGCACAAGAGCAGGTGCAGAGTGCCATCACCAAGAACCGGGAGCAGTTGTCAGCTGCGGTCGAACAGGCTCAACAGGAGGCGGAACAGCGGGCACAGGAACTCCGCGGTGAGGCAGCCGAACAGAAGGCCGCTGCCGCTGAGTCACTGGAAGAGGCAAGGAACAAATGGCAGGAGCATGTGGCGACGGCCAAGATCCGTTTCCAGGAGCGCAAGGCCGAGCATGACGTGAAGCGCGCCGAGCACAACGCGGAGGATGCTGAGGGCTATGCGTCGTTCGCGATCGACTACGCTGCCTCAGCGATCCTGGAGGCAGAATCCGCTTCATTGGAAGCGTTGCTGGCCCGTGCGGAGGCCGAAGCCCTGGCCAGCAGATAGGAACAACGGGGTGTGGCCTCGGGCCTCTTCCTGCTGAACGAGCCTGCTGTGCCCCTGTCTGCGCGCACCCGCAGATAGCCAGGATCCTGTGCGCACCGGCATGTACTGCGTGACCTCCGAGAGCGGCCGGGCCCCGCAGGCGGTGCGTGACCTGCAGGCTGCGGCCGACAGCGGACGGCATCCGCAACCCGGTCTCCTCACTGAGCGCCCTGATCGATGGCGTACCCACCCGTGTGGACCTCGGCTCGGTAGCCCGCAGGTCTTCGTCAATAACGTCTCATTCGGCCTGTACGCCGACGCTCTGCTGGGGTCTGGGTACCGGGAGGACAAGGCACGTACCCTCGCTGCGGTCGCACCCCCTTATTTCAAAGGAAGGCAATGCGTCGAGGCCGACGTGGACACCCCGCGGGGAGCCGTCCGACTCCTGCAAGTTGTGTTGGTCTCCAACAACCCGCACCACATCGCCACTCCGCGCTATCAGGGGCGCCGCTTCACGCTCACCTCAGGACTGCTCGGCGGCATCGTGCTCAAGCGCCCGACCGACACGCCGCCGGACCTCTTCCGGCACCTTCGCGGTGAGCGGCTGTGGCGGCAGTCCGATCCAGGTATGCCGGGTGATGCAGCCAGAACTCACACACCAGTCCCATGACCGGGGCGCCGTTGCCACGTAACCTCGACGCCCTGCGGAAGGCTGCGCGACCCGTGCGGAAGCGCCGTCGGCCCCGGCCCGCATGATCGGGGTCGGCGCTCTCGACACCCCGCTGGCCTTCTCCGCCAAGTGCCCTCGCACCTGCGTGAATGCTGTCCTGCCCGGGATGCGGGCGCTCGGCCGAGGCACGTTGCTGTTCGTCAACGGTGGCAGCGCCGTTCGCCCGCACCCTGAGTGGGTGGGGACCTCGGTCGCCTACGCGCACATGCTCCACGCCGCGCTCGCCGGGGAGAACATTCACGCAGCCCAGCTGATCATCCCGGGAGCGATCCGCCCCGGCGCCGAGCGCAGCAGCCCTGAGGTCCTGGCCCAGCGCTTGTACGCCATCCACACCGAGCGGACCGGGTTCCGGCACTACGCCGAGCCCATGCCCGACTGACCCCATGAACGCGGCCGCCCTCCGTTTCCTTGTCCGCGCCGTCCCGGCCACCGCTCTCCTGTTGACCGTAGTGGCATGCACCGACAAGCCAACCTCCCCGGCTGCGGCATCCTCCAGCCAGCAGGAGACGCCGACGGCCAAGGCACAGACCGCACCGTCCGACAGGAACACCGCCATGAACACCCAGCTCATCGACGGCCGCCCCGTCGACGCCACCTTGAACGACAGCGCGGCTGCCCGCGACTTCGCCGCCCTCCTCTCGCTCACCTCGACGTGGAGGACTTCCACCAGACGGAGCGGATCGCCTACCTGCCGCGCAAGCTGGATACCTCCGGCGCTCCGGACGCGGCCAAGCCCCGGACCGGTGACCTGCCCTACTACGCGCCCTGGGGCAACCTGGCCCTCTTCTACCGCGACGGCGACTCCCCCTCCACCGGCCTGGTCGTCCTCGGCCACGTCGACGACGGCGACAGCGACCGGCTCGCCACGGCCGACCGCATCACCATCGAGGCCGCCTCCTGACCCATCAGCCGCTTGCAAGGAGAGAAGCACACGTATGCCCTCTGCAGTCGGGTCCGCCCCCGGCAGACTGCCCTTCGTCGTCTGGGTGCTCGCCGCCGGTACGTTCCTCATGGGGACCACTGAGTTCGTCATCGCGGGCCTGTAGCGCAGGATGGCCGTGTAACCGTCCGTCACGTCACGGTCGCCGGGATCTCGGTGAAGCCCGCGTCGCCCAGGGGCGCGGCCCTCAGCAACAGCGCACCGGCCGTCATCTCGAAACCGTTCTCGGCACCCTGTCCCAAGCCTTCCCGGGCGCTGGTGGCCAGCAGCGCCCGGGAAGGCTGACCACTGGCGCGGTCGACAACAGCAGCGTTTGCACGCGTCCTTCGGCCAGCGCGTCGGACATCGCGGGAATCGATTCGATTCCCGTCTCCTGCCCACTCGCAGCGATGTACTGCTCGAAGGCGCGGACATGGGCGCACGCGTGCGCCGGGCAGTGGAACCACGCAGTGCGACCGCTACGTCGTCGGGAGGCATCGGCGTTCCCGGCAAGCGAAGAGGGTGCGGGATCTGTCAGCCTGGTCCTACGGCTTCCATCTGTCGGCCGAAGGCCGGCATCAGCGGTGAGAGTGGGTGCGGTGATGGCCGAAGCTCGGACGCGTGCCCGGGTGGTGATCGTGACGAATCCACGCTCGGGCGGCGGTAAGCCTGCTCGTTACGGTCTGGTCCAGCGGGCCGAGGACATGGGGGCTCAGGTCTGGATGACCAGCGCGGAGGAGGACGCGGCGTCGGTTGCGAGGTGCGCCGTCGAGGAGGGGGCACAGGTGCTGGGAGTCGCGGGCGGCGACGGCACTGTATCCGCGGTCGCCGCGGTGGCTGCGGACGCGGGCCGGTCGCTGATGGTGGTCCCGGCGGGCACCCGCAACCATTTCGCCCGGGACCTGGGCCTCGACGTTCGCGATCCGGCGCAGGCGCTGGGCGCCCTGGTCGACGGTGAGCCCGCACGGGTGGACCTGGGGGTGCTCGGCCCGCGCGTCTTCGTCAACAACGTCTCTTTCGGCATGTACGCCGACGCCCTGCTGGAGCCCGGGTACCGGGAGGACAAGACGCGCGCGTTCGCTGCGGTGGCACCCGATTATCTCAAGGGCAAGCAGTGGGTCGAGGCCTGCGTGGACACCCCGTGGGGGACCGTCGAGTTCCCGCAGATGGTGCTGGTCTCCAACAACCCCTACCATCTGGCCACACCGCGCTGGCTGGGGCGTCGCTTCTCGCTCACCACGGGACTGCTGGGCGGCATCGTCCTCAAGCGTCCGGCACAGACGCCCCCGGACCTCCTCCGGCACCTGCGCAGCGAACTGCGACGCTCGATGCCCGGTCCTGGCCCGGCAAGCGAGGGTGTTGTCGTCTGGTCGGCGTCCGGCGTCACGCTGCGCGGTGACGTGCGGTACCTGGATGCGGGGATCGACGGCGAAGCGGTGACGCTTCCGCTCCCCGTCATATGCGGAATTCGGCCAGGTGCCCTGCGTGTGCTGCTGCCGAGGGACCGGCCGGGAATCCCACCGGAGCCCGCTCCCGGGCGCCCGGGAGCGCTGCGAGCGGGTGGCAACGGTTGAAGGAGCGACCGGAGCCAGGACGCGGTTCTTGGTTCGGAGAACGCCGCGCGGACACGGGCGATGCACGCTTGTGCGTTCGCGGCGACCGGGCCCGGGAATCACCTCCGGTCGATGTGCTCGACGGCCGGGGCGGCCGGGCCGGTGCGGTTGAAGTCCTCGCGGCTGGTCGACCGCGTTCATTCTGAGCAGCGACACCACCCGTTTCCAGGTCAACCCTGCCGTGCTGTTCGAAGCGCGTACGGCCAGGCTGCTGTTCCGCCGGCCCGTCTGTGCCGGCGGCCCTCGCCTTCACCGGGTGAGGTCCCGGGCTTGAGGACCCGGAGGACAGGGCCCTTCGAGGGAGGCGGCCGCTGATGCGGACCGGGTGATGGCTGTCAGCTCGGCGCTGACCGGGCGCACTGGAAGCATACGAAGCGGCGGTGGTCAGAGAGAAGCTGATCGAGTTTTGTCGGCTCATCACCGGCACCGGCGGCAGCCGCTCCGTCACTCCTCCTCTCGGGCTCGTGCGGGATGGCTTTCCACGCCAGCGATCGCGGCGTCCAGCGCACAGCTGTACATCGTGTCGATCACGTCCTTCGAGGGTGCGGGCGCATCTTCCCCGTCGGGACGGGCCGGTGTCGGAGGGAGGGTGGTCCACCGTTGCAGTGCTCCGGTCAGCTCGTTGGCCAGCAGTCCCGTGAAGACCGCGCACAGGGTGGCAGCGACCCGGGGGATCTCCGAGGCGGGCAGTTTCGCGGCGGCGAGTGTGCCGGTGAGTCCTTGCCAGAACGGATCGTCCGGCTGGATGAAGTCGGCACGCCCGAAGGAGTACCCCATCAGTTCGGGGTGACGGAGGGTCAGTTGGCGGAAGTCAAGGGCGAGTTGGCGCAGGCGGTCCTGCCAGGGAGCGTCCTCCCGCTCCGGTGTGCGGAACCGCGAGCCGACGCGCTCGGTCACGCCGCGCAGCACGGCGTCCTTGTTCGGCACGTGGTGGTACAGCGACATCGGGTTCGCGTCCAGCGCGGTCGCGAGTTTGCGCATGGTCAGTGCCTCGACCCCGTCGGCGTCGATGAGCTGCAGCGCCATGGAGTAGATGCCGTCCTCGGTGAGCGGTACGTCCCTCTTCCTCGTCCCCCGGGGGGCCTTCCTTGGAGTTTCCATACGCCGTATGGTACCACTGAAGGCAGTTCCATACGGCGTATGGAAATCGGGGTCGGGGTGCCCATCTGCGGCTTCCCCTTCGTTGTACAGCGCCCTTGCCCTCGCCTCTCTCCGCACAAAGGAGCAAGTTCATGACCACGCAGCCCGTGACCGACCTGCGCCCCATCCGGTCCCCGCGCGGGATCCCCCTCCTCGGCCACACGCCGCAGATCCCCCACACCAATCCGGTCGCGTACTTCGGCGAGCTGTCCAAGCAGTTCCCCGAGGGCATCTACGGCATGGACATCGCCGGCATCGAGCAGGTCTTCGTCTACGACCCTGACCTGGTGGCCGAGATATGCGACGAGACGCGGTTCTACAAGCAGATCGAGAAGACACCGCTGAACCATGTCCGGGACTTCGCGGGTGCGGGCCTGTTCACGGCACACCAGCACGAAGAGGAATGGGGCATGGCGCACCGGATCCTCATGCCGGCCTTCAGCCAGCGGGCCATGAAGAACTACTACGGACAGATGCTGGAGATTGCCCAGAACCTGGCGGGCAAGTGGGAGCGTGAGGAGGGCCAGCCGGTCAACATCACCGACGACTACACCCGGCTGACCCTGGACACCATCGCTGTGTCGGGGTTCGGCTACCGGTTCGACTCCTTCGCCAAGGAGGAGCTGCACCCCTTCCTCCAGGCGCTGCTGGGTGCGCTCGTGGAGTCGCTGCGGCGCTCGCAGGAGCTGCCGATGATGACCAAGCTCCGCAGGGCGGACGACAAGAAGTACCGCGAGAACATCCAGGTGATGCGCGAGCTGGTCGAGCGTGTGATCAAGGAGCGCCGTCAGGGGGAGAGCAGCGGTGAGGACGACCTGCTGGGTCTGATGCTGCAGGCGACCGACCCGGAGACCGGCAAGCTGCTGGACGACGACAACGTCCGGGACCAGGTGCTGACGTTCCTGATCGCCGGTCACGAGACCACCAGTGGTCTGCTGTCGTTCGCCACGTACTCGTTGATGCGCAATCCGCACGTGCTGGCCCAGGCCTACGCCGAGGTGGACCGGCTGCTGCCCGGCGACACGGTCCCGGACTACGACACGATCATGAAGCTGGACGTGATCCCGCGGATCCTGGAAGAGACCCTGCGCTTGTGGGCTCCCATCCCGGCTTTCGGCAAGGCCCCGATCGAGGACACCGTCATCGGCGGCTGCTACGAGCTGAAGAAGGGGACGCGGGTCAACATCCTCGAGGGCCCGCTGCACACCCACCCCAAGGCGTGGGGCCGGCCGGAGGAGTTCGACATCGACCGGTGGCTGCCGGAGAACCGCGCCCAGCAGCACCCGCACGCCTACAAGCCGTTCGGCAACGGCGTGCGTGCCTGTATCGGCCGGCAGTTCGCCCTCACCGAGGCCCGGCTGGCCCTCGCTCTGGTGCTGCAGAAGTTCAAGTTCGCCGACCCGAACGACTACAGGATGGACGTGCGGGAAGCGCTCACGCGCAAGCCCGGCGACTTCGAGCTGGTCGTCCGTACCCGCCAGGAGCACGAGCGGACCGTCTTCGGTGCCTTGGACCTGCAGAGCGACGACGAGCAGCAGCAGGCCGCGGTCAGCGGCGTCGGGGTGAACCTGACCGTCGCCTACGGCTCCAGCCTGGGCTCGTGCGAGGACCTGGCGCGCACCGTCGCCGACCGCGGTGAGCGCTCCGGGTTCGGCACCACGCTGACGAGCCTGGACGAACTGGGCGACAACCTGCCCACCGAGGGCCTGCTCGTCGTCGCCGCCAGCTACAACGGCAAGGCCCCAGACAACGCCCAGCGTTTCGACGACCTGATCGCCGCCGGACTGCCCGAAGGCTCACTGTCCGACGTGCGGTTCGCGCTGCTCGGCGCCGGCAACACCCAGTGGGTCGCGACCTACCAGGCCTTCCCCAAGCGGATCGAGGAAAGCCTGCTGGCCGCCGGCGCCACCCCCGTCATCGATCGCGGCATCGCCGACGCCGCAGGTGACTTCGACGGCATGGCCACCCGCTGGACGGACACCCTGTGGGCCACCCTGGCCGAGGAGTACGCCGCCGACACCTCCGACGACGGCGCGCCGCGCTACGAGGTGCACCTGCTCACCGAGGCGGATGTACGCCCCGCGATCGTCTCCGAGCAGGCCTACCCCCTCACCGTGGTCGCCAACGAGGAACTTGTCAGCGACGCGACCGGGCTGTGGGACTTCAGCATCGAACCCCCGCGCCCGTCCGCGAAGTCCATCACCATCGAGCTGCCCGAGGGCGTCACCTACGACACCGGCAACCACCTGGCCGTCTTCGCCAAGAACGAGCCCGCGCTGGTCGACCGCGCGCTCGCGCGGCTCGGCGTCGACCGCGACCAGGTGCTCCGGCTCGACCAGCCCGCGGGCGGCCGGACCCACCTGCCGGTCGGCACGCCCGTCACCGCCGGCCTGCTGCTCACCGAGTTCCTGGAACTGCAGGACCTGGCCACCCGCTCCCAGATACAGACCCTGGCCGAGAACACCCCGTGCCCCTGGACCAGGCCTCAGCTGGAGGCGTACACGGCCGACACCGAAGAGGCCCAGCAGCTCTACCAGAAGGAGATCCTGGGCAAGCGGGTTTCGGTGCTGGGCCTTCTGGAGCGCTTCCCCGCCGTCGAACTGCCGCTGGCCGTCTTCCTGGACCTCATGGGCCCGATCCGTCCCCGCTTCTACTCCATCTCCTCCTCCCCGCTGGCCGACCCGCGCCAGGTGCGCCTGACCGTCGGCCTCCTCGAAGGACCCGCCCTGTCCGGCGACGGCCAGTACCGCGGCACCTGCTCCTCCTACATCGCACGCCTTGAGCCCGGCGATGTCGTCTACGGCTACGTGCGCGTCCCCTCCCCGACCTTCGCCCCGCCGGCCGACCCGGCCACGCCGCTGATCCTCATCGGCCCCGGCACCGGCATCGCGCCGCTGCGAGGCTTCCTGGAGGAGCGAGCCCGGCAGTACGGGAACGGCACGAAGGTGGGCCTGTCCGAGGTCTTCGTCGGCTGCCGCCACCCGGAGCACGACTACTTCTACCGCGACGAGATGGAGACGTGGGAGCTGTCCGGCATCGCCCAGGTCCACACCGCCTTCTCCGCGGTGACCAGCCACCGCGCCCGGTTCGTCCAGGACGCCCTCACCGCCGCCTCCGACAGCGTCTGGCAGGCACTCCAGGACGGCGCGTACGTCTACGTCTGCGGTGACGGCCGCCGCATGGCACCCGCGGTGCGTGAAGCCCTCGCCGCCATCCACCGCCGCCACACCGGCAGCGACGACGCGACTGCCCAGCAGTGGCTCGCCCAGCTGGAAGCCGACGAGCGCTACCAGCAGGACGTCTTCGCCTGACCCCCGCACGCCGGGGAGGCGTCCGGCACCCCTCCCCGGCCCCACGCCTCCCGGTCTCCCCATGCCCACCAGGCAACACCCGGCACCCATCGGCGCGAACCGCCGGACAGTGCCGCTCACAGAAAGCAGATCCTCATGGACACCATGCTCGCCGGACGCTTCCACCTGGACAGCAAGAAGTTCGTCGTGGAAGAGGTCCCCGTCCCCGTACCCGGCCCGGGCGAGGTCCTCGTCGAGGTCAAGGCCGCCGGCGTCTGCCTCTCGGACGTCCACCTGATCGACGGCTCTCTCGTCCCGCTGTTCGCCACCTCCGACACGGTCACCGTCGGCCACGAGGTCTCCGGTGTGATCCACACCCTTGGCCCCGACCTCAAGCGGGGCCTGACCGCCGGCACCCGCGTCACCCTGGAGGCCGGCAAGACCTGCGGCCAGTGTGCCGGCTGCGTGCGCCGCCGCCCCTGCACCCAGATGCTCACCGCCGGCATCGACTACGACGGCGGCTGGGCCCAGTACACCGTTGCCCGCGAGGACACCCTCATCCCCATCCCCGACAGCCTCCCCTTCGACCAGGCCGCGATCATCCCCGACGCGGTCTCCACCCCCTACGCCGCCGTCGTCGCCACCGCCGGCGTACGCCCCGCCCAGGCGGTCGGCGTCTGGGGCGTGGGCGGAGTGGGCGCCCACAACGTGCTCCTCGCC
Source organism: Streptomyces sp. NBC_00659 (assembly GCF_036226925.1). NCBI lineage: Bacteria > Bacillati > Actinomycetota > Actinomycetes > Kitasatosporales > Streptomycetaceae > Streptomyces > Streptomyces sp. NBC_00659. The sequence goes on from NZ_CP109031.1 coordinate 7,841,331, forward strand.
CGCCTGGTCGGCGCCGCGCCGGTCATCGCCGTCGACCCGTTGCCCAGCGCCCGGGAGCGCGCCCTGGCCTTCGGCGCGGACGTCGCCCTCGACCCGAGCGCCCCCGACTTCGCCGACCAGGTCCGCGCGGCCACCGGCGGACGGGGTCTGGACTTCGCCTTCGACTGCGCCGGCGTGCCCGCCGTCCGCGAGCAGGCCGCGTCCGCGCTCGGTCTGGGCGGCGCCCTGATCCTGGTGGGCATCACACCGAAGCCGCTCACCATCACCGAGGGCCTGACCTTCAACTATCTGGGCAAGCAGGTGCGCGGACACTACGGCGGCACCCCGGAGTCCGTCACCGAGCTGGTGCGGCTGGCCGCGGGCGGCCGTCTCGACCTGGCTCCCTCCATTACGGACCACATTCCGCTGGCCGACGCCGCCGACGCGGTCAACCGGCTGGAGAACAAGATCGGCGACCCGATCCGTCTCATCCTCGTCCCCTGACATCGGAACAGAACGTTCCGCCAAGCCACCTCGGGCAGGGGTGAGTGGGCGCCGGTGTTTGAGGGAGCACCGGCGCCCACGGCTTACCCGGGGTCAGGTGAGGTCGGGCAGGGGGCGCCGGGTGACCTCGTGGGCATCGTCCGCGGGGACGCCGAGCATGCGCAGGACCATCTCGGCCAGGTCGGAGGCGGCCACGTCGCCGTCGAGGTCGGGGCGGGCCAGTCGCAATGCGACAAGGGACATCAGGGTCCCGCCCACGGCGGACAGGGCGGTGGTCGCGCTGGTGCAGGTGAAGCGGCCCGAGGCGATGCCGATCTCCAGGTCGCGCAGCGCTCGTGGGGCGAGGCCCCGGTCGGAGTGAATGTGGGCCAGACCGCGATCGCGCAGGATCCGCAGGAGTTCCGGGTGGGAGTCGGCCATCCGGGCGGTCAGCCGGAAGCCCGCCGCGACGAGCTCGGCCGGGTCCTCGATCCCTCGTACCCGCTCGTCGATGACCTGCCCGAACTCCTCCAGGGCGTCCGCCACCGCGGCGTCGAACAGCTCCGTCTTCGACTCGAAGTGGTTGTAGAAGGAGCCGAAACCCACGTCCGCGCGCTCGGCGATCGCCTGGATGCTGGCACTGGTGTCCCCGGTCTCCGCGAGGACCTGCCGGGCCGCGCGGACGAGCGCCTGACGGGTCTCGGCGCGGCGCCGCTCGAAGCGGTTCCTGGGCGGGGCTGACGTCGGCATACGGCGAGTCTAGCAACCGTGACGATGAGTCCCCCATGACTGATGGATTTATCAAGTCACTGGCCTCAAGCTATTGACGCCGAGATGCGTCAAAGTTGATGATTTCCTCATTACGGCAGTGTTGCTTGGAGGAAACCATGCCCCCCACCCCCGTTGACAGGGCCGATCCCCAGACGCCCCACCAGGACCTCCACAGCGAGCAGGGCGCCCTGCGTGGCGAGCACCCCGGGCGCGCTCGCAATCCCGTGATCAAGGTGGCCGACCTGGCCTGGCTGGAGTTCGAGAAGCCTGATCTGGACCGGGCCGAGGTGTTCGCGCGTGACTTCGGGTTCGCGATCGCCGCCCGCACCGAGCGGGAGCTGTGGCTGCGCGGCACGTTCGCAGGCTCACCCTGCATGGTCATCCGGCGCGGGCACACGTCCCGTTTCATCGGGCCGGCGTTCCGCGCGGCCGAGCGGAGTGACCTGGACCGGCTGGCCCGCGCCACCGGCAGTGCCGTCCGGGACATCGGCGTACCCGGAGGCGGACAGTCCATCGCCCTGCTCGATCCCTCGGGCTTCCCGGTCCGGGTCGTCCACGGTGTCGAACAGCTGCCCGCGCTGCCCGAGCAGCAGCCCCTGCTCCTCAACTCCGGCACGGAGCACCGCCGTACGAACGCCACCCAGCGCCCGCCCCGTGAGCCCTCCCGTATCCAGCGGCTGGGCCACGTGGTGCTGGAGACACGGCTGTTCGCCCGCGCCCTGGACTGGTACCTGGACACCCTTGGGATGATCGTCAGCGACTTCCTGTTCCTGGACGGGCAGCGCGAGCGCGGGCCGACGATGGCGTTCATCCGCTGTGACCAGGACGGCCTGGCCGTGGACCACCACACGCTGGCCATGCACCTGGGGCCCGGCAACGGCTACGTCCACTCCGCCTACCAGGTCACCGACCTCGACTCGATCGCCGCCGGTGGCGAGTACCTCGCCGAGCGTGGCTACCAGCGCAGCTGGGGGATCGGCCGGCACATCCAGGGCAGCCAGCTCTTCGACTACTGGCGCGACCCCGACCGCTTCATGCTGGAGCACTTCGCCGACGGCGACCTGTTCTCCTGCGACATGGAGCCCGGCTGGGCGCCGATGTCGGCGAGCGGCCTGGCCCAGTGGGGCCCGCCGGTCACCCGTGACTTCCTGGGCACGAATCCGTCCCCCGCCAAGCTCCGCGAGGTCATGACGGCCCTGCGCGGTGACAACGAACTCGACCCCGCACGCCTGCTGGGCCTGATGAAAGCGATGAGCTCATGAGCACCAACGTTCTGCGCACCACTGGGGGCACCTCCCGCTCGAGCGGAGCCGAGAGTGGGGGAGGCTGGTGGGTCGTCCGGGACGAGCGCGCCGTCCGCATCGAGACCAAGGCGGTCACCACCGCCGAACTGCTCGCCGACCGCGACGCGGTCCGCGAGGCCGCCGCATCCGCCGAGAGCGGCACACCCGTCGCCGACCTGGTGGCCCTGCCCCCGGTCACCACCCCGTGCCGGGTGGTCGCCCAGATGGTCAACTACCGCAGCCACGCCCGCGATTCGGGATTCACCGGCGAGATCCCGCCGACCTTCTTCCGCAAGGCGTCCGGCTCGGTCAGCGGCCCGCACGAGGCGATCGTCCGCCCCGCGCACGTGAAGTTCCTCGACTACGAGGTCGAACTCGGCCTCGTCATGGGCGCAACCCTGCCCGTGGGCACCGTCGTCCAGGAGCAGGACCTGCCGCGCTACGTCGCCGGACTCGTCCTGACCAACGACGTCAGCGCCCGCGACGTCCAGCTGACCAAGACCCAGTTCTACGAGAGCAAGTCCTACCCGACCTTCACACCGACCGGACCGTATCTGGCCCTGCTGGAGCCCGAGGACTTCGCCCATCTGCTCAACCTGCGGCTGCGGCTGTCGGTCAACGGCGAACCGCGCCAGGACCGCACGCTCGCCGACATGATCGTACGGCCCGCGCAGGCGCTCACCCTGCTCGCCCGCTTCCAGACCCTGGATCCGGGCGACCTGCTGCTGACCGGCACCCCCGGCGGCACGGCCCTGAAGGCCCCGCCCAAGCCGGTCGAGAAGATCGGCGCACTGCTGCCGCCCGCACTGAAGTGGAAGGCGTTCTTCAACAGCCAGGCCAAGAACCCCCATTACCTGCGCGACGGCGACCTCATCACCGCCACGATCGCCACGCCTGACGGGCGGGTCAACCTCGGCGAGCAGCAGACTCCTGTGACGGACGCGTCATGAATGCCGCACCCCGGATACCGGTGGTCATCATCGGTGCGGGACCTGTGGGCGTCACGGCCGCCCTCCTGCTCGCCCGCCACGGAGTGCGCAGCATCGTCCTGGAACGCCACCGGGACGTCTACCCCCTGCCGCGCGCCGTCGCCATGGACGACGAAGTCCGCCGGATCCTGCAGAGTGTCGGCGTCCACGAGGAGTTCGCCGCCCTCGCGCGCCCGGCGCGCGGGCTGCGGCTACTGGATCCCCGGCACCGCTTGATCGCCGAGTTCCCGCGCTCCCCGCACGGACACCACGGCTTCCCGCAGACCAGCATGTTCGATCAGCCCGAGCTGGAACGCCTGCTCCGCGAGGCCCTGGCGCGCCGCCCGGAGTGCGAGCTGCGGGGCGGCGTGGAGGTCGTGTCCGTCACCCAGGACACCGACGGAGCACACGGCTCGACGGGTCCGGCCCGGGTCGCCTTCCGCCGCGACGGCAGCGACGAGGTGGAGCACGTGTGGGCCGACGCCGTCCTCGGCTGCGACGGCGCGGGCAGTCTCACCCGCGACGCCATCGGCGCCGTATGGGAGGACCTGCACTTCGAGGAGAGCTGGAGAGTCATCGACGTGCGCACCAGCCGCCGGGTGCGCACCTGGGAAGGCGCAGAGCAGATCTGCTGCCCCACCCGGCCGGCCACCTTCATGCGTGTCGGCGAGGACCGCTACCGCTGGGAGTTCCGGCTGGCCGACGACGAGCCCCTGGACGGCCCGGAGGGGCTGGACCGCCTGCGCGAGCTGGTCGCCCCCTGGGTGGACCTGCCGCGTGACGCCCCGCCTGGCGACGACTTCGAGGTGATCCGGCAGGCGCAGTACACCTTCCGGGCCCGCCTGGCCGACCGGTGGCGCCGGGGCCGTGTCTTCCTGCTGGGCGACGCGGCCCACCTCACCCCACCCTTCATCGGGCAGGGTCTGTGCGCGGGACTGCGCGACGCCCACAACCTCACCTGGAAACTGGCCCGCGTTCTCCAACAGGGCGCGGACGACGCACTGCTGGACACTTACGAGCGCGAACGCAAGCCGCACGCCCGCCACCTGATCCGCGTCGCGGTCGCCGTCGGCTGGGCCATGACCGGCGGACAGGACCGCGGCGCGGCGATCCGCCGGGCCGTCGTGGGCACGGCCTGCCGCATCCCCGGCGTGACAGCGGCAGTGGGCCGCGATCTCAGCCCTGCCCTGGCCGCCGGTCCACTGGTACGGCGCCGCCCCCGGCTGGTCGGCCGCGTGCTGGCCGGCACTTTGTGCCCGCAGCCGTGGGTGATCGTCGACGGCAGGCGAGTGCGCCTGGACGAGGTCCTCGGGGATTCCTTCGCCGTCCTGACCACCGTGCCGCCCACCCCGCAGGTGACGGCCGTGGCCACGGCATTCGGCGCACCCACGATCCGCGTGGACGACCTGGGCGACGACGGCACCCTCACCGCCTGGCTGGCACGCGGCCGGGCGGATGCCGTCCTGCTGCGTCCCGATCGCGTCGTGCTGGACACGGTCCCCGCCGGCACCGGCGACTTCACCGACACCGCCGCCTGGGCGCCGCTGCTGCACACGGCCCGCCGCCCCGCCGAGGGCCGGCCGGCCCCTCTGCCGAGGAGCACCACACGATGAACACCCCGCACGCCACGCCGTATCCGGAACCCTTCCTCACTCCCGACCCGCAGGCGGCCGCAGGCAGCCGCATCGCGGACTTCGCCCGATGGGCAGCCCGGCACCAAGGCGCCGAAGGCGTCCAGGACCCCACCGATTACCAGGCCCTGCACCGCTGGTCGGTCACCGACCTGGAGGGCTTCTGGGCCGCGGTATGGGAGTACTTCGCCATCGACGCGGCGACGCCGTACGAGCGGGTACTGGACGAGGAGACCATGCCGGGCGCCCGCTGGTTCCCCGGCGCCACCCTGAACTACGCCCACCACGCACTGCGCAACCTTCAGCCGGACTCTCCCGCGATCACAGCGCTGGACGAGACCGGCTCCGGCTACGAGATCACGGGCCGGCAACTGCGCGCCCAGGTCGCCTCCGTCGCCGCCACCCTGCGCGACCTGGGCGTCGGACAGGGCGACCGGGTAGTCGGCTACCTGCCCAACACCCCCCACGCCGTCATCGCCTTCCTCGCCACCGCCGGCCTTGGCGCGGTGTGGTCGGTGTGCGGCCAGGACTATGCCCCCAAGGCCGCCGCCGACCGCTTCGCCCAGCTCGAACCCACGGTCCTCATCACCGCGGACGGCTACCTCTTCAACGGCACCAGGCACGACCGCCGTGCCGCCTCGCTCGAACTGGCCGACGCGCTGCCGACGCTGAAGGCCACGATTCTCGTGGACCACCTGGGCCTCGCCCGGCCCGAGACCCGGCACCCGGGGCTGACGGTTCCTGGGAGGACGCCGCCGCCCGCAGCGAGTACCTCGCCTTCACCCCGGTGCCGTTCGACCACCCGCTGTGGGTCGTGTTCTCCTCCGGCACCACCGGCCTGCCCAAGGGCATCGTCCACGGCCACGGCGGCGTCCTGCTCGAACACCTCAAGATCCTCGGCCTGCACACCGATCTGGGCCTCGGGGACCGCCTGTTGTGGTACACCACCACCCACTGGATGATGTGGAACCTGGTCGTCTCCACCCTGCTGACCGGCGCCACCACCTGCACCTACGACGGCAGCCCGGCACCGCTTGCGCAACCGGACATCCTGTGGGAGCTGGCGGCCCGCCACAAGGTCACCGTCTTCGGCACCAGTCCCCAGTACCTGCTGGCCATGTCCAAGCTGGGCATCGAACCCTCCGCCCACGACCTGTCGGCCATCCGCGTCATCGGCTCCACCGGATCGGCTCTGCCCGCCTCCGCCTACCCCTGGGTCCGCGACCACGTGGGCGCCGACGTACAGCCGGCCTCCACCAGCGGCGGCACGGACATCGTCTCCGGCTTCGCCGGCTCCGCCCCCACGACCCCCGTCTGGGCGGGGGAGCTGTCCGCCCCCAACCTGGGCGTGGCGCTGGCCGCCTACGACGCCCACGGCACCCCGGTCCTCGACCGGGTCGGCGAGCTGGTCGTCACCCGGCCCATGCCGTCCATGCCGCTGCACTTCTGGAACGACCCCGACGGCAGTCGCTACCGCGACGCCTACTTCGGCGCCTACCCCGGCGTGTGGCGGCACGGCGACTGGATCACCCTCACCTCCCACGGCTCAGTGATCGTCCACGGCCGCTCCGACGCCACCCTCAACCGCAACGGCGTGCGCCTGGGCAGCGCTGACATCCACGAGATCGTCGAACGCTTTCCCGAGATCACCGAGGCCCTCGTCATCGGAGCGGAGGAGCCGGACGGCGGCTACTGGATGCCTCTGTTCGTCGTCCCCGCGCCCGGCGTCACCCTGGACGACGCCCTGCGCGACCGGATCCGCGACGCGATCCGCGCCGGCGCCTCACCCCGCCACGTCCCCGACGAGATCCTCTCCGTGCCGGCCATCCCGCACACGAGGACCGGCAAGAAACTCGAAGTTCCGGTCAAGCGCCTGCTCCAAGGCGTCCCTGCCGAGCAGATCCTCACCCCCGCGGCGGTCGACAACCCCGAACTCATCGACTTCTACGCCCAGCTGGGTGCGGAGCGGAGCAAGCGGGCAGCACGCCGCACATGACCGTCGGCCAGGGGCGGCCAGGCCTGGGTGACAGCACCGGGATGTGCGCCCCGCCCGGCTCCGCAAACCCCGTCCCGCCGACTGGTACCGGGCGGAGAGCCCGCCCCAACACCACACCATCCGCACACCGAAGCAAGAGAGAAACCGTGACCATAACCGACCGCGAACCGCAGGCCCTCGATGTCCTGGACGACGCCGGGCGAAAGCTGCTGTTCACAGAGGCCCGCACCGCGAACACCTTCGCCGCAACGGCCGTCACCGACGGCGAACTCGCCATGATCTGGGAACTCGCCCGCTGGTCGCCGAGCGCCGCCAACAGCCAGCCTCTGCGTGTGCTCTTCGTGCGCACCCGCGAGGGCAAGGAGCGCTTGGTCCGGCACCTGGACGAGGGCAACAGAGCCAAGACGCTCAGTGCGCCGGCCGTGGCGGTCCTGGCGTACGACACCGACTTCCACGAGCAGATGCCGACAGTCTTTCCGGCCCGCGGCGACATGCTGCGAGCGGCGTTCGCCGACCAGACCGAGAAGCGCGAGAGCATCGCTGCCTACAACTCGGCACTGCAGACCGGGGTCTTCCTGCTCGCGGTGCGCGCGGCGGGGCTCGCGGCCGGTCCCATGGCGGGCTTCGACGAGGCCGGCGTGAACAAGGAGTTCTTCGCCGGGACCAGCTGGCGTTCCCATCTGGTGGTCAACATCGGTCACCCCGGTGCCGACCCATGGTTCCCGCGGCTGCCCCGCGTGCCCGTCGAGGGCGCCGTCGCCTGGGTCTGACGGCATTGCTGGCGCATGGTCGCGCGGGACGCGGTCACCTCTTCAGATGGTCAATGGTCCCGCCGATACGGGCCACATGACAGGCGATGGCCGCGGTGATCCGGTGCCCGTGCTCGGCCGTGCCCTGGTGATCGGTGCGCAGCGCCACGGTCCGCCTGTCGGAGGCGAGCCTGCTGCAACTACCGTCGGCGTAGCGGCCGGTGAGGTTTCCGAGGAGGACGAGATCGGCTGCCGCCGAGGGCAGGTGTGAGAGGACCGATGGGCCGGACGGGTGAGAGTGCCGCTGCTGGAGGTTCGTCTGATAGGCGCTGTGTGGCACGGTGGAGTCGTCTCGCAAAGACGTGGACGCCACCCAGGCCCGCTAAAACCACGGGCCGTTCGGTGATCAAGTGGATCTTCGATTCGTACTTGCCGCGATCCCCAGGATTCGGACCCGTCAGGTTCCCCTTTTCAGGGCCCGCACGTTCACCGGGTCGATCGCGCGGCGAGACCAGTCCAGTTCCCCGCGGGAGCCAAGTTCGTCGAGGACCGGCGATCCGACCCGACGACCTTCAGGTCAAACTCACGTCCGACAGCGGGACTCTCGGCCGCTCCGGTGCCGGCATGTCCCGGACGCTGCCGAGCAGGCCGGGGAGCACTGTCGCACAGCCAGTCGGTGCGATCTCTCGATGCGAGGGCCTGCCGCCGATGCCCGCGGGGCATCGTGCAGTCGCGTTTCGCGCTCGTACGAGCAGACGGTCCCAGCGGACGGTGCTGAAGAAGCAGCATGCCTCATACGGGAGCGCGGTGTGCTGGTCCTGACAGTGAGGGGACGGTCCCGGGTCTTCAGCACAGAACGCCCGTGGCGGGCTCAAACGGATCCGGCGGTGTTCCCCACCGTGCAGGTGGGGAACACCGCCGGATCCGTTTTCTGGGATGGTCAGTTGGTGGCGAGCATGCCTGTCCGCAGCTTGGCGAGGGTGCGGTTGAGGAGGCGGGAGACGTGCATCTGGGAGACGCCGAGGTGTTCGCCGATCTGGGCCTGGGTGAGCTCGTCGACGAACCGCATGTGGATGATGCGGCGTTCACGGTCGTCGAGCTGGGAGATCAGAGGGGCGAGAGCGTTGAAGTCCTCGACGAGTTCGAGGGCGGTGTCGTCCACGCCGATGAAGTCGGCGAGGGCGGCTTCGCCGTCTTCGCTGGAGGTGATGGCGGCGTCGAGGGAGGCCGAGGTGTAGCCGTTGGAGGCCTTGCGAGCCTCGATGACCTCTTCCTCCGACAATGACATCAGCTCGGACAGTTCACGCGTGCTCGGGGTGCGGCCGAGGCGGCTGCGGAGCTCCTCGGTGGCCTTGGCGAGCGCCACGCGTGCTTCCTGCAGGCGGCGCGGGACGTGGACGGCCCACGTGGTGTCGCGGAAGAAGCGCTTGATCTCGCCGACGATGTAGGGGACGGCGAAGGAGGTGAACTCGACCTCGCGGGACAGCTCGAAGCGGTCGATGGCCTTGATGAGGCCGATGGTGCCGACCTGGACGATGTCCTCCATCTCGTCCTGGCCGCGGCTGCGGAAACGCGAGGCCGCGAACTGGACGAGGGTGATGTTCATTTCGATGAGGGTGTTGCGCGCGTACTGGTACTCGGGCGTGCCCTCTTCCAGGACGGCGAGCTGGTCGAAGAACAGCCTCGACAGCTCGCGGGCGTCCTTCGGAGCGACCTGCGACGGGTCACTGATCTCCGGCAGCACAACGGTCCGCGCCCCTGCCGTCTCGGTCACTGTCATGCTCGTCCCCTCCTGCGTGATCCATCCTCATACGCCGCCTGCTCCTGAGCGGCCAGAGACGGCGTACCCGCAGTTGAGGCATCCATGCCAGGCAATTCCGCAGTGCATCTGCTGCTCGGCCATCCGGCCTCAGGAGTCAAAGCGGAAGCGAGGTTAACCCATTCGGCATCCGGGGTTTCGGCGTAGGGCCGGCCGCCCTCGCCGAGATGCCGTCCCGGCGAGCCCCTGGTGCCGGCACGACGGGCAACGCGACGTCAGGACTTTGCCACTGCGGTCACCTTCCCCAGCAACGGCCAGGAGCGCCGCCCGACGCTTACGCCGAGTCGCTACCGCGGCAGGAGGACGCTCACGGTCTTGCTCCCCAACGGGTGGCGGGTGACCGCGGTGGCGTGGGCGAGGTGGTTGACCATGGGCCGGCCGAAGCCTCCGGTGCTGTTCAGAGCGGGGATGCGCATGGGGGGCGCCTGGGAGCAGTGGTCGTGCACGGCCACCTCGATACTGTCCGGGGTGCGACCAGGTCCAGGGTGTAGGCGCCGCCGCCGTGGCGCAGGGCGTTGGTGACGAGTTCGGAGGCGGCCAGGACCACGGTGTCGGCGGCGTCCTGCGCGATCGGGCCGAGACCCTTAAAAAAAGGGCCCGGGCGCTCTCGCGTACGTCGGCGATGGATGCCACAGAACGGTCGGGTGCGACGTCCTGCGCTCATCGTGACCATCAGTTCCCCCAAGCCCCTGTGGAGTCCAATGTCCGGTGTGTGCGCTGCGCTTGTGCCCTGTCGCGCAGCCGGCCAACCCGGCCGGGGCCTTCCACCGTCGTTGTTCGAGGCTGACTAACTCTCCGCAAGACACGCGAAAATCTATGCTGGCTGGAGTAGACATTGGGAGATCGTCTGGCTATGGTTTCTCTCGTAGCCGAGATCAGCAGGGCCCGGCAGACACGAACTGCCAGGTAGCAGTACATGTAGTTGCAGTGTGCAGGACGGTGCGGTGGTGGAGCTTCGGAGCCAGGGTTGTTGCAGGACGGCGACGGGGCTGACGACCGGACCGGGTGGCTCGCAGTGATCAGGGGCCGCCGTGAGCAGGACCGCAGTTGATGCAGTGGCAATACCGGTAAGTGCAGTTCGCAAGACTCAGCAGTGAAGGTATGTGAGTGGTTCCTCGGTGAAGGCGTCGGCTGCGGGCGCGCGCACCGGGAGGTTCGGCAGTGGGGTTCTAAGCCAGAGCAGACGCAGGACGGGCGACGGGGCTGGCTGCCGGAGAGTGGCGCTGTGACAGGTCACCGAGCAGGTCGCATCACCAGCAGTACGCGGTAGAGCAGTACCGGCAGTGAGTTGATCCCAGAGGGAAAGAACGGAGGGGCCGAGCGCCATCAGGATCGCCCGGGCGGAATGGCTGAGCCCGGGTACCGCAGGACATCGATAGTGAGGTGGTCTCCGGTCGAGCAACCGCGATCCCCGCGTCCCCGACAGCAATCTTGGTCGGGTCTGCGGAAACAGTAGGCCGGCGCAGTATCAGGGCCGGCAGATGGTGTAGCAGTTCCTTCGGGGCCCTGGCGCGAATAGCGCCGGGGCCCCTCCACGCGTTCCATGAGAGGTGCAAGTGACAGCAGACGACTCGTTCGGCCGGCTCGATGACGACGACTACCCCGCCTACACCATGGGCCGGGCCGCAGCGTTGCTCGGCACCACCCAGGGCTTCCTCCGCGCCCTCGGCGAAGCCCGCCTCATCACCCCGCTCCGCTCCGCGGGCGGCCACCGCCGCTACTCCCGCTACCAACTGCGCATCGCCGCCCGCGCCCGCGAACTCGTCGACAACGGCACCCCCATCGACGCCGCCTGCCGCATCATCATCCTCGAAGACCAGCTCGAAGAAGCCCAGCGCATCAACGCCGAACACCGCCGCGCCTCCCCGCCTGCGGATCCAACGGCCGCAGCCTGAGGAGCCTGGACCCCTGGACTTCCCGCGCCTGCCGCCCCCTTCGCATGCGCACGGGTGCTGACGTCAGATGCTGAGCTGGTTCTGGTAGTAGCTGCCGACTTGCTCGTGGTAGCCGACGTTGTCGAACTGGGGAGTCCTTGATCTCGTTTTGGGTGAGCGCGACGTAGACCTCCGCTTGTTGGTCGACTTGCTGAAGGTTCCGGCCGGCAGCAGAACGTGCTTGCCGAAGATCCACACGCCGGTGACGAGGTGGGAGGAGTCGATGTCGTCCGAGTGCTTGTCGACCTTGCCGACGTCACCGTCGGCGGCCTCGACCTTGTATCCGATCAGGTCGGTGCCCGCGGTCTAGCCGGTGGCCAGCTGGCAGCCCCAGATGTTGTCACTCATAAAGTACGGCTGCCTCATCAAAGAATGCTTTGCCACCCGCAGTTGAACTGCAGACTTGCCGAGATTGAGCGTCATTGGTGACGTTCCCTCAGAGATTCGGGTTCCCGGCTTCTTGCGCCTATTCATACGCCCTGCGGAAAGAGCGGACAGCCGGAGGCGTCGTGCTGGAGGGCCATGGTTCCTGACGTCACGGCCGCCTCCGGCCATGGCCTCCAGCTACCCCGAACCGGAAGAACTAGCCTTTTCATCCTTCGGTCACTGGGACAGGACATGGGTGGGGCCCGACGCCGAAGCGTCGGGCCCCACCCGTGATGATGCGCTGATCAGGCCGTCTACCAGCGGTACCAGCGACCGCGCTTGCCGCCGCTTGCTGTCGGGCGGATCACGAAGCCGAGGACCCACACGATCAGGACGATCACGGCGATCCACCAGAGCGCCTTCAGTGCGAAACCGGCACCGAAGAGGATCAGGGCGAGCAGTAGAACAAGAAGAATAGGAACCATAGTTATCAACCTCCGGACCGTCGTGTGCCCTGCGGATCGATCTCCATTCCTGTGGATCTTATGTATTCCTTAGACGGTCCACGGCTGCGAAAGCGTGGCGGTCATCGAGCTGGTTTGAGGATGCGATCCGGGGTGACACGGAGGGCATACGTGAGTTCCGATTGAGGCAGGGGTGAGTGGTTGTGGCTGCGGACGAGAAGGCTCAGGCCAAGGGCGAGCAGGTCGAGGGCAAGGTCAAGAAGGTCGTCGGCGGTGCGGTGGGTAACGAGTCGCTGGAGGTTGAGGGGCGCGTCGAGGAGTCCAAGGGCGACCTGCGTGCGGCCAAGGAGAAGGCCAAGGACGCCGTCCGGCCCAAGTAGGCGCTCAGCACCCCTGATCCCGGCAGCCCGTTGGCTGCCGGGATCTTTGCTGCCGGTCCCGGGCTGGGGAGTCAGGCGGCCCGGACGAGCTGGGCACGTCCGAACAGCAGGGCGTAGCCGTCGGGGAGCTGTCCGATGATCCGGGTGGTCAGGTCGTCTCCGGCGAGGCGGGCGACGACGCCCAGGACTGATCCGACGTCCCAGCGGGTCGTCGCCGGCGTACCCCCGGTTCGCTCAGCGAGGTCCTTCACGAAGCCCCAGCCCGTCAGGGCCTCACCCGCAGGGATCTGCGAAGCGAAGGTGTGGGCGGCTTCCTGGGGGAGACGAGCGGCGAGTTCCGTCCGCTCGATGTCTGTCAGCTGGCGGCCGAGGCCTTCGAGGACGCGGCGTACGACGCATTCTGTCTGGGCGCGGGTGGGGTAGGCGCCTTCGTAGCGGACCTTCTCCAGCATGTGCTCGAAGGTGACGGTTGCCGTCGGGGCAGGGGGCGCGGGGGGAGAGAGAAGAGTCATGAGGCGTGTCGACTTTCCTTGCGTGACCGTCTTCCTGCGGTGGACCGGCTGTTCCGCGTGAACCGTGTTCTTCGCGGGGCCGGTTGTCCGGCGTGGAGTGGAGAGTCAGTGCCGCCGGGGCCCAGGCGGGATTGCAGGCAGACCGCCCGGGGCCCCGGGTGGATGGGGCACGTTCACCGGATCAGCTGTCGAGTTCCTTGCGGTTGCCGGTGCTGTTGACGCTGATCTTGCGGGGCTTGGCCCGCTCCGCGATCGGGATGTGGAGCGTCAGGACGCCGGCCTCGTAGTCGGCGGAGATGCGTTCGGTGTCGAGGGTGTCGGCCAGGACGAGCTGGCGGGAGAAGGCACCAAGAGGCCGTTCGGAGAGTTCCGTCTGGGCGCTCTCGGACCGCGGCAGGGGCCGGCGTTCCGCCTTCACGGTGAGCATGTTCCGCTCGACGTCGATGTCGAGGGCGTCGGGGTCGATACCCGGCAGGTCGAAGGCGATGACGTACTGGTCGCCGTCCCGGTAGGCGTCCATCGGCATCGCGGAAGGGCGGGACCATGTTCCCGGACCCATCAGGTGCTGGGCCAGCCGGTCGAGTTCACGGAACGGGTCGGTGCGCATCAACACGGGATACACCTCCAGATGAGTTCAGCAGTTGCTGTGCGCTTCACCTGACACCGTTGTAGCATGTCATCCGAACGACGACAACTCATGAGTCATCCGAACGACGACGCATCGAGTGGTGGGCCACAACCTGCGAAGGAGAAGACGATGAGTGACGACCCCATCCCGGCACCGGCTTCCTTCGCGGCAACGGCCACCGCACTGCAGGCCATCGCCCAGGCCATGCGGACTGCGCGAACCGAGGAGAACGCCTCCACCGACGATCCTGAGCAGGCCATGGCGGCCCTGCTGCTCCTGCGCGAGGTACGTGAACAACTGGCCGGCTGGGAGCCCGGGCTGATCGAGACGGCCCGGGAAGCCGGTGCCAGTTGGGCCGACCTGGCCCACCCCCTCGGCGTCTCCAGCCGCCAGGCCGCCGAGCGGCGCTACCTGCGTGTGCGTCCCGGTGAAGCGGGTGCCACCAAGGAACAGCGTGTGCAGGCCACCCGCGGCCGGCGCGCCGCGAACCGCTCCGTAGCTGCTTGGGCTCACGACCACGCCGCCGCGCTGCGCCAGCTCGCCGGGACCATTACTGCCTTGCCGGACCTTCCCGCCACCGCAACGGACGCGATCAGGTCCCTCCACACCGCACTTGGTGACAGTGACCCCTCCCAACTCCTCGGCCCTCTCTCCGATACAGGCCCCCACCTGCGGCCTGCTCATCCCGACCTCGCGGACCGCGTCACCGACATCGACCGCCACGCCCACGAGAGACGCGAGAGCGAGCAGCGTCAGCGCTCTTCGAGCGGGCAGTAACAGCCGTCGGGTGAAATGGACGTCGCGAAAGAATCCGTCCCGGTTGACGATCCACCCGACTCGACCCCTGCGACAAGATCTTCGGCCATCGCCGGTGCCGCAAGCAGGAGGCCTCATCGGGAGGGCAGCGGGGGGGGGGAGGGGGGGAGAGGTGCCGCGCGTCCCGGTGGCAGCCCTGCCCTCGCCGCGTGCCGGTGCTGATGTCCGCCCATCGCTCCTGAGCCCATCTGTGCGCCCGCCAGCTGAGTTGAGGCCTCTCGAGGAGCTGCCTCGGGTGCCAGCCACGGCCGGCCATGCCTTCCTCGTCCGCCCTCAATCACTGCACCCCTCGTGCTGCGGGTGCGGCCACGGGGACGCGCCTGCACCGTTCGGGTGTGGTGGTTGAGGCTGCTTCCCGCAGCAGAGCGAGCCTGCGGCGTTCCATGAGCGCCGGGCCTGCCTCGACTCCCGTAGAGGCCGACAGGCCCGGTGCGTCCCTGGCGGGCAGCTTCGATACCCGGGTTTCATGCTTCCGGGTCCTGCCTGCGGGGGAGTGCTCGATGCGGACGGTACGGGGGCCACGTCACGCGAGGCACACGGCCGCCGGCCGACTGGCGCCCGTCAGGCAGACGGCGAACGAACACCAAAGTTTCAGCCCGCTGTCAGCTGCCATGTCCGGGTGAAGCCGAGCTTTGAGCGCACGGCACTTCCGGAGGGCGCAGTTTGCCCGACACGATCCACGGTGGCGTCCCCTCACCGGATCGAACGCTCGACCACTGCTCCGGACGCGGCGATCAGCGCAGGTCCGCCCATGTTGGTGGCTGCTCTTGGCCGCTGTTCAATGCGATCCTGTGGACAGCCGCACACGCCAAATGCTCCAGCTGTAGATCGTGATCTTGATTTCTACTTCAGAGCTGTTCAGCGGTAAGGGTTGACCCGGGGACGATCCTGATGGCGACGTTGCCAGTTGGACCAGCCGAGTCGGCGGGCCAGATTGTCCACGGGGCGGACGGCGAACGCCGTGAACAGTCGTCAGACGTGGTGCCGGTGGCCGGCGCGAGGGATCGACCCGTTCGAGGCGGTCTGTGTGTCACCATCGAGGCGTGAGCACCACTCCGGCCTTGACGCACGATGCCCAGCTCTCGCAGTTGCGGCGGCTACGTCTCGCCAAGGACGCCATGGACCGTGATTGGGCCGAGCCCATAGACCTGGACATGGTCGCCGCGCACGCTGGGTACTCGCGCTACCACTTCGTCCGCGTCTTCCGGGCCGCGTACGGGCAGACACCCGGGCAGTATCTGAGCCACCGCCGCATCGAGCGCGCGGAGGAGCTGCTGCGCACTGCCGACCTGTCGGTCACCGAGATCTGCACGCTGGTCGGCTTCACCAGCCTGGGAACTTTCTCCTCCAGCTTCAAGAAGCACACCGGCCTCACGCCGAGTGAGTACCGCGCCCGGCACGTCGGGCAGGGGTCGGCGCTGATCCCCGGGTGCTATGCGCTGCTCTGGCACGGGAGTTTCAAGGGACTGCTGAAGCGCAGCGCCGAAGAGCGCAATTTTAGAGAAGCCGGGTGAGGCAGCGGTAACTACGGTGGGCTGCAGGGCGTGGGCGAGCAGCGCCCCGTCGAGCACAGGGAGTCAGCCGTGATCAAGGGATTGTCCATCGCCAACGTCTGGGTCCTCGACCACGAGCGGGCCAAGGCGTTCTACACCGAGCAACTGGGGCTCGAGATTCGTACCGACATGACGATGGGCGAGGCGGGGATGCGCTGGCTCACCGTCGGCGCCAAGGACCAGCCGGATCTTGAGATCACATTGATGGTCCCAGGGCCACCTGCGCTCGATCCAGAGTCCGCCGAAGAGTTGAAGAAGCTGATCGCCAAGGGTGTGCTGGGGGCGGGTGTATTCGCCACCGACGACATCCATGCCGATTACCAGGCGATGAAGGCGCGCGGTGTGGAGTTTCTGCAGGCACCGCAGGAGCGGCCGTACGGGACTGAGGCCATCTTCCACGATGATTCCGGCAACTGGTTCTCCTTCACCCAGCGTCGTGAGCAGCTCGATCTCGACAAGGACTGGAGCTGCTGATAGCTGAGCCGTAGACCGTGATCTTCACGTCTGTGATGCGGCTTGTCGCCGGTAATGACCGGCTCGTGATCGTGACTGGTGGCGGCGTCGCCAGGTGGACCAGCTGAGCCGGTGAGCGGGGCCGTGACCGGGGCGGACAGCAACAGTGATGAACAGGCGCTGGATCTCGTTACAGGTCAGCGGGAGCAGGTCATCCGGTCCCGGACGGCGGGTGTGTTCGTCGGCACGGACAACGGCGAGAAAGGCATGGGCGAGCATGGCGAGGGTGACCCATCGGACCCAGGAGGGGTAGCGGCGGACCTGATGCTCATCGAGCCCGGCCAGCCCTTTCTCGCTTTGGAAGGTTTCCTCCACCCGCCATCTGGAACCTGCGACCTTGACCAGGGTGGCCAGGGATGTCGGCGTGGTGCAGTGGCAGTGGTAGTAGGCGAGCACGCCGGTGGTGCGGTTGCGGCGGATCAACAGCTGGTGGTGGCCCGGTGCCGCTTCGGTAAGGTCGATGACGGCCCAGTCGTAGAACCGCTGCCCCTTCGCACCGCGTCCGGCCGAGAGCTTCTGCCAGGCCCGCCTGGGCACCTTCTTCACCAGGGCATCAGCACGGAACGTGCCCGCGCCGGTCGGCACTTCAGTCGAGCAGGCCACCGCGAGGACGTAGCCGATGCCGCGTTCCTCCAGCGCCGCCCGCGGTTTCGGATTGCCGCCGTAGACCTCGTCCCCCGTGACCCAGCCGATGCGGTGTCCGGCGTTCAGGAACCGTTCGATCATCACCCGGGCCAGTTCCGGCTTGGTCGCGAAAATGGTGTCCTCGCCAAGCCCTGCTGCCCGGCAGCGATCTGGGTCGCACGTCCACGAACGCGGGATGGACAGTTCTCGGTCCACCGCCGCGTGCCCCCGGGCGCCCGCGTAAACGAGGTAGACCGCGACCTGGGAGTTCTCGATCCTCCCGGCCGTACCGGTGTACTGGCGCTGGACGCCGACAGTGTGCGTCCCCTTCTTCACGTCCCCGGTCTCGTCGACGACCAGCACCGCGGCGTCGTCGCGGAGGTGCTCGACCACGTATGCGCGCATGTCGTCACGGACGGCGTCGGCGTCCCAGGCTGCCCGGCACAGCAGGTGTTGCATGCCGTGCGGGCTGGCCTTTCCAGCCCACTCCGCGATCGTCCAGCAGTTCTTCCGCGGCAGGTCCGACAGCAGCCCGAGCACCAGCCGCCCGACCCGGCGCCGGGGTTCAACCCGCTTGAACCGGACCGCGATCCGCCCCAACAGGCCATCGAATGCCTCGCGCCAACGCGCGGGATCCATGTTGTGACCTGCGGCCACCGCCTCTTCGTAAGTCCACACAACTCACGATGATCAACGGAGGCCGCACCTGTCTCCACACCGGCCCAACCAGCAAGATCACGATCTACAGCTGGAGTAAAAGCGCCCCGACAACCCTGGTTGCGGCTGGCGACTCCGCTTTTCTGGAACGTTGCACTGCGAGTGGGTCAATATCTGTGCTCGTGAGGTGAGAGTTTGCCGGACCGTGTAGTGAGAGTTTTTGCCACAATGAGCGGAGTAGAATTACTTAACCGACGCGGGCCGTTGCGGCGTGCTACTGTCCATCTCAGTTGCAGTTGTGGTTCCCGAACTTCAAGTGCTCCCACTCGGCTTCTGCCGGGGAGAGCGCTTTTGTATTTCCGGTCATTTTCCGGCGGGGTAATCATCGCGGCGACACGGTGTTCGCACAGTGCGGATGCCGGTGTACTGCCCCAAAGGAGATATGACATGGCTGCTGGTACCGTGAAGTGGTTCAACGCGGACAAGGGTTTCGGCTTCATCGAGCAGGACGGTGGCGGCGCTGACGTGTTCGCCCACTTCTCGAACATTGCCGCCCAGGGCTTCCGTGAGCTTCAGGAAGGCCAGAAGGTGACCTTCGACATCGCGCAGGGCCAGAAGGGCCCGACGGCCGAGAACATCGTTCCGGCCTGACGCTGACGCGCACTGTGTAGCTGGGGCCCGCATCCCTCGGGGTGCGGGCCCCAGCTACACGCATTTTCCCGCAGTGGTTTCACCTGCGGGACGGCTCGGAGAAATCCGCGGTCTCACCACACGCGGCTCCTCCTCCAGGATGCAGGCGCATTCTGAAGAGTCACACTGCACCCGGCGCCCGGGACTTTACGTCCTCGCTGCGTCGCCTATTTCAGTATTTACGCCCGCCGCGGATTTCCGTCGGCCGGATTTGCTTTGACATCGGTCCATACTTGTAATTCCGTGCTGCTCACCGCTTGCGGGAATTCCTTGATATGTGCCGCATCGAGGAAGGTTCCGCATGAACCGCACACGTACGAACGACCGCTCGCCCCGCGCCCGTAATGGCAGTGCCGACGCAGGAAGGGGCGGCAGCCGCTTCGGCTCGCCGGCACCGCGCCGTTCCGGCGGTCCTGCCCGTTCCGGAAGTTACGGCCGTCGGCCCGCCCCCGTGCAGGGTGAATTCGCGCTCCCCACGACGATCACCCCCGCGCTGCCCGCCGTGGAGAGCTTCGCCGATCTCTCCATGCCCGAGCAGCTGCTGGCCGAACTCGGCAGGCAGGGTGTGAGCGCGCCGTTCCCGATCCAGGGCGCGACACTGCCGAACTCCCTGGCAGGCCGTGACGTCCTGGGCCGCGGGCGCACCGGTTCCGGCAAGACCCTCGCTTTCGGTCTCGCTCTGCTGGCCCGTACCGCGGGACAGCGTGCTGAGCCCCGCCAGCCGCTGGGGCTGATCCTCGTACCGACGCGTGAGCTGGCGCAGCAGGTGACCGACGCGCTCACTCCGTATGCCCGGTCTGTCAGGCTGCGGCTGGCCACGGTGGTGGGCGGGATGTCGATCGGCAGGCAGGCCGGCGCGCTGCGAGGCGGGGCTGAGGTCGTGGTGGCGACTCCGGGGCGGCTCAAGGACCTCATCGACCGGGGCGACTGCCGGCTGAACCAGGTGGGCATCACGGTGCTGGACGAGGCCGACCAGATGGCCGACATGGGTTTCATGCCGCAGGTCACCGCGCTGCTCGACCAGGTGCGTCCGGAGGGGCAGCGGATGCTGTTCTCCGCCACCTTGGACCGCAACGTCGACCTGCTGGTGCGCCGCTATCTGACGGACCCCGTCGTGCATTCGGTCGACCCCTCGGCCGGTGCGGTCACGACGATGGAGCACCACGTCCTGCACGTCCACGGCGCCGACAAGCACGCTGCCACGACGGAGATCGCCGCCCGCGAGGGCCGGGTGATCATGTTCCTGGACACCAAGCATGCCGTCGACCGGCTGACCCAGGACCTCCTCAACAGTGGGGTTCGGGCCGCCGCGCTGCACGGCGGCAAGTCGCAGCCGCAGCGCACTCGCACGCTGGCGCAGTTCAAGACGGGGCACGTCAGCGTGCTGGTAGCGACCAACGTCGCGGCGCGCGGCATCCACGTCGACAACCTCGACCTCGTCGTGAACGTCGATCCGCCGACCGACCACAAGGACTACCTCCACCGCGGAGGCCGTACGGCCCGAGCCGGCGAGTCCGGCAGTGTCGTCACCCTGGTCACACCGAGCCAGCGTCGCGGCATGGTGCGCCTCATGTCGGACGCCGGAATCCGGCCGCAGACCACCCAGATCCGCTCGGGCGACGAGGCCCTGCACCGGATCACCGGCGCCCAGACCCCGTCCGGCATCCCGGTCGTCATCACCGCACCGGTGACCGAACGCTCCAAGCGCAGCACCTCGCGAGGCCGGCGCCGCCCCTCTTCGACGACCCGGCGCACGCCCGTACGCCAGACCGCCTTCGGCACGGCGGCCTAGAACCTTCGTGATCAGGAAGCTACCCATCTCTGCAGGAGGCACCTTGTGACGCTGGTTCAGATGCAGCCCCGCCCGGCGAGCGCCAACCTCGGGCACAAGACGGTGGCTGAGGTCATGGACGCGGCCGGACCGCAGGTCTGTGACGACATGAGTGTCGAGGTGGCGCTGTCGGTCATGGCCGCCGCGCGCACGGGTCGGCTGGTCGTCTGTGACCAGGACGGCCAGCGCGCCGGCCTGGTCACCCGGACCGAACTCACCGCCGTCCGCGACAGCTCTGCCTACACGGACCGCGTCCGCCTGCGCGAGATCCTCGGCGACCGCGGGTCGTTCACTACATCCGTGGCCACGACGGCCGAAGCCGAGCACGCGATGCGCTCCCGCCGGCTCGGTGCCCTGCAGGTGGTCGACGGGCAAGGCAGCGCTCTGGGCGTCCTCGCCCTCTCCCGCTGAGCCGTCTCACCCTGGTCGGCCCGTTCTCCCTTTTCTCTCTGTGAGGTCACATGCGCTGTGTCATCGCCCGCTTCCCCTTCGAGCTCACCAAGAGCGGCGTGCTGGAATCGATGAAGGGCATCAAGCCCGAACTGGGTACCGGCGAATCCGTGATCATCGGCCGCCGCCACTACCCCGTCAAGCAGGTCGGCCAGGTCATCACCCGCCAGGACCGTCGTGATTTCAGCGCCGGCGAAGTCCTGCGGGCCATGACGCAGCTCGGCTTCACCTGCCGTACTCTCCCCGAGGCCGCACCCGTACGCATCCTCAGCCCGCTCCAGCACGCTTCCGCGATGCTCGGCACTCCCGTGTCCGTCTGACCGAGGGAAACAGGCACGAAGCCGACACCTGAACAGCAGTGTGGGCCCGGCCGGCATGCGCCGGCCGGGCCCACACTGCTTGCAACGGGTTCCCGTCGCAGTGGTTGCTCAGTGGTCGGAATAGCTGAAGTCGCCCACGGTCCAGGCGCCGACGTCGGCGATCGCCACGCGGTACATCCCGCCCGTCTCCGGGATCCCCACCGTGCCCTGCAGGATCCGGGCGACATGGAAGTGCAGATGCGTGGGCGGCCCGTTCTTCGCGGGGGTGTCGAAGACGGCTGAGAATTCTCCCAGGCGGGCGGAATCCGTCAGCACGTCCGACACCCTCTGCCGCCACACTGCTTCGGGAGCAAGCCGGCCGGTGATGACAGCACCACCGGTGACCACGGTCAGGGACATCTGGTTGCTCTGCCCGGACTCCACCAGGGCGGCGACGTCAACGAGCAGCTCGTCAGGCTTCGACATGTGCCGATTATATTTACTGGCCACCCTGAGGTTCCCCCGGTGTGCGGGAGGTGCTGACCGGACGGATCCGCAGCCAGATGGGCAAAGGAGCCAGGGCGGTGGCCACGGTCAGCGCCTCGCAGGCAGGCAAAGCGGCTTCGACCGTGGGAAGACTCTCACGGCTCCGACCTGGCAAAAAGGGAGCAACGGCCGCCACCACGGTCGAGTGGTCGACACTCACGGCCTGCCACTGATGGTGATGAAACCGAATTCCCTGCGATGTTCCCAGCTGGGCAACATCGAAGAACGGAGCAGATGGTGAACGAACAGACTGCGAAGTGGAGCTTCCTCACCAACCACAACCGTGTGCTGATCGTCATCGCCCGCGCCCCTGCCACCCGTCTTCGCTACATCGCCGCGGCTTGCCACGTCACCGGGCGGACCGCCCAGAACATCGTCACGATCTTGAACAGGCCGGCTACCTGCGCCGGGAGCACGCTGGACGGCGCACGCGCTACATCCTCTGCCTGGACGGCACCCTCCGCCATCCTGCAGACGCACACGTGCCCGTCCGGGCACTGCTGGAACTGTTCACCCATCACGACAGCAAGCGCTGAAGCTCAGACCCTGCTCCAGGCATCGAGGAATGCTTTGCGTCCTGTCGGATCGTCGGACCTGCGGTCTGCGTGCAGGACGCGCCAGGCGGTGAGTTCGAGGTCACGGAGCCACAGTTCTCCGATGACCTGTGTCTTGAGGTCGGGAAAATGGTCGGACTCGGCGAGGGCCTGACCGATCACCTCCCCGGCTGCGACGCGCTGGGGCGGGGTCATCTCATCGACAGCCGACAGGATCTGTCGGGCCAGCACGATTCCTTCTCCCGCCAGGGAACGCAGTACCGCAGCCTTGATGTTGGCAGGCAGCAGGTACGCGGTGCCCGAAGACCTCCACAGCTCCGACCAGAAGCGTTCTCCTGCCTTGGTGGGGGCAGGCAGCGCGGCCAGCAGCCCCAGGAGGTGACCGGTGGCCGCATACCCATCGGAGTGGGCGGCCGCGACGACGGCGATGCCGGCGACGCGCTGCACATCGAGATCGCCGGCTTCCCGTTGCGGAACCAGACCCAGTTGGTGTTCCAACTGGTCGGCGAGGGGGCCGGACAGGTGGGGGCGGACCTCAGGAAGCATCGGCGATCCTTGCGCGCAGGGAGCGGAGATACCCGCTCGGGAGCTCTGATCGTTCCCATGAGCAGCTGATCTATTCCGCTTCGAGCCCAATGGGCGGCAGCAGCAACGGGCCGGAGTTCACACGGCGGCGAAGTGACCCAGTGACCCATTTCCGGCGACGCGGCCTGGCTGTTTCGAGACCGGCCTTGCAGAAAACTGTCTGGGCGAGGTCTTTTAGCATGGCTGCATGATCACCGGTGATGCCCAGGAGTCCGAGGGAGGACGAGAAGCCGTGTCGCACGACGCCGCTGAAGCCGAATACACGTACGCCGCCGCAGCGCGTGGAGAAGACCATGAAGACGGGCTGCCCTGCGGATCACAAGGTGGGGAGAGCGGGCACTCGGTTGCCGCGCTGGTGGAGCGGGCGGCCCATCTGGCCGAACCGATCAAGCCGAGGCTGCGTGGCTGGCTGCATGCCGGGATGGTCCCCGCCGCACTGATCGCGGGCATCGTGCTCATCTGTCTGGCCCGCACCCCGCAGGCAGCCGTGGCCTGCGCCGTGTACTCGGTCACCGCCTGGCTGCTGTTCGCAACGAGCGCCATCTACCACCGCGGCACCTGGGGGCCGCGCGGCGAGGCGGTCCTGCGGCGTCTCGACCACGCCAACATCTTCCTGATCATCGCCGGCACCTGCACGCCCCTTGCGGTGCTCCTTCTCCCGCCGGGCCAGCGGTCCGTGCTGCTGTGGATCGTGTGGGCGGGCGCACTGGTCGGCATCGCCTTCCGGGTCCTGTGGGTGGGAGCTCCGCGCTGGCTGTACACCCCGTGCTACCTGGCGCTGGGGTGGGCACCGGTGCGCTACCTGCCCGACTTCCTGCACGCCGGCGGAGCGGCCGTACTCACCCTGGTCGTGGCCGGCGGTCTTCTTTACAGCGCGGGCGCGGTCGTCTACGCCCTCCAGCGCCCCGATCCCTCACCGCGCTGGTTCGGCTTCCACGAGGTGTTCCACGCTCTGACCGTGGCGGCCTTCACGGCGCACTACATCGCCATCTCCCTGGCCGTCTACTGACCGCGACAACGTTTTGGCCAGGGCCGCTGGTCACGCACGTTGCCGCGTGCCGGGCCGCGACGGGCAGGGCGGCCGTCGAGGCATCGCGCCGCGCGCGAAAGCCGTCCGCTCCTCCGCACCGCGGTCCAAGGGCCGCCCGAAGCGGGGGAGCGGAACACTCCCAAGGTCATCGCCCGGGAGTGGTCCGCCCCGTTGGCGACGGGGCGGAGGCGTCGGCGAGGTTGGCGCCGGTGTCGGCGTCCCGATGGGAGTGGCCGATGCCGTGCCAGTCGAGGCACATGACGGTCGCGTCGTCCTGCAGGTGACCGTGGTTGGCCTCGACGACCGCGGCGATGAGGGTGCGGGCGGCCTCGCGGGGATGCAGCGCGCGGGTGCGGACGATCAGGTCCGGCAGATCAAGGCTGTTGGCGTTGCGCTCCAGCATGCCGTCGGTCAGCATCACCAGCCGGTCGCCCGGCCGCAGGTCCAGCGACTGGACCCGGTAGCTGTGCGGTGCGTGGAAGCCGAACGGCATATCGATCTTCGGAGTGATCTCCCGCACCTGCCCGTCCCGCATCCTCAGTGGCCAGGGGTGCCCGGCGTTGATGAACTCGGCGGTGCCGTCGAGCAGGCTGATGCGCAGGAGCTGCCCGGTGACGTAGCCGTGGCGGCCGTGCTCGCGCACGGCCTGATCGGCCTGATCGCCCTGTTCGGCGAGGCCGGCGCCGGCCCGCCGTGCCCGGCGCAGGGCGCCCACCAGGAGAGTTGCGAGCAGAGCGGCATCGACATCGTGGCCCATGGCGTCGGTGACGGAGAGCTGGACCGTGTCCCGGTCGATCACGTAGTCGAAGGTGTCACCCCCGACGTGATCGGCCGGCTCCAGTGCCCCGGCGACCGCGAACTGGGCCGCCTCACATGCCAGTGATGCCGGGAGCAGCCTGTGCTGGATCTCGGCGGCCAGGCTCAGCGGGGCGGTGCGGCGGCCCCACTGGTACACGTCGGTGAAGGACCGGTTCGCGATGACGATGTACGCCAGGGCGTGCGCGGTCTCGCTGACCTCTTGCATCACCTCCGCGTCAGGCGCGACGGGCAAGAACAGTTCCAGGAGCCCGATGGCGTCCCCGCGGTTGGTCACCGGGGCGACGAGCCGCACCAGACCGCCCTCGCCCTTGTCCTCCACACTCGGCCGCTGGGTGCGGATCACGTCGTCGTACAGGGTGCCCCGCAACGTGATGCGCCGCGCGGGCTCGTCGGTCTCGACGCTGCCCGCCGCCCCCAGCCGTACAACCGAGCCGCCGCTGAAGTCGGTGATCAGGAACGACACCGCCGCGGCCCCGAGTCGCTCTTTGAGCATGCGCGCGACCACGTCGAGCGACTCCACGGGCGCCGCGGCCTCCGCAGCCGCCAGCGTCCCCGCCAAGGTCATAGCCCCGCCCCGGCTGCCGTCGCGGTCAGGAAGACGAGTGGTCGGCCTGCCTTCTTCGCCAGGCCCGCATACGGTCACGGTGACTCCTCGCTCTTTGCTGCCCGCCAGCGCAGTGCCCCCTGCCGAGTGGGCCGAGGGGGCGGCGCCAGGGCCCGGTGCCGGGCAGTGTCATTGCACCACAGAGCCCCTGAACGGATGCCAACGTCCGCCCCGGACTCGGCGGCCGTACGCCTTGTCCGTGCGACACACCAAGCCCGCATGCCGAGGTCCTCGCCGGCCAGCGGGTGAGCGGGCGGTTGTGGCGTTGACGCTCTTCGTTGGGGTCCCAGGGTTTTTGGATCGCGCGACGACGCTCTTCTGCCCGCTGCACATGCCCCGGACCTTTCGCCCTCTCGCCCTGGCAGTGACGGGTGCCAGTCTCCGTCGCCGTCGAGGTCGCTTACCTCCCCGCCGAACGCACAAAAATCTATGCTGGCTGGAGTAGACATTGGGAGATCGTCTGGCTATGGTTTCTCTCGTAGCCGAGATCGGCAGGGCCCGGCAGACACGAACTGCCAGGTAGCAGTACATGTAGTTGCAGTGTGCAGGGCGGTGCGGTGGTGGAGCTTCGGAGCCAGGGTTGTTGCAGGACGGCGACGGGGCTGACGACCGGACCGGGTGGCTCGCAGTGATCAGGGGCCGCCGTGAGCAGGACCGCAGTTGATGCAGTGGCAATACCGGTAAGTGCAGTTCGCAAGACTCAGCAGTGAAGGTATGTGAGTGGTTCCTCGGTGAAGGCGTCGGCTGCGGGCGCGCGCACCGGGAGGTTCGGCAGTGGGGTTCTAAGCCAGAGCAGACGCAGGACGGGCGACGGGGCTGGCTGCCGGAGAGTGGCGCTGTGACAGGTCACCGAGCAGGTCGCATCACCAGCAGTACGCGGTAGAGCAGTACCGGCAGTGAGTTGATCCCAGAGGGAAAGAACGGAGGGGCCGAGCGCCATCAGGATCGCCCGGGCGGAATGGCTGAGCCCGGGTACCGCAGGACATCGATAGTGAGGTGGTCTCCGGTCGAGCAACCGCGATCCCCGCGTCCCCGACAGCAATCTTGGTCGGGTCTGCGGAAACAGTAGGCCGGCGCAGTATCAGGGCCGGCAGATGGTGTAGCAGTTCCTTCGGGGCCCTGGCGCGAATAGCGCCGGGGCCCCTCCACGCGTTCCATGAGAGGTGCAAGTGACAGCAGACGACTCGTTCGGCCGGCTCGATGACGACGACTACCCCGCCTACACCATGGGCCGGGCCGCCGCGTTGCTCGGCACGACCCAGGGCTTCCTCCGCGCCCTCGGCGAAGCCCGCCTCATCACCCCGCTCCGCTCCGCGGGCGGACACCGCCGCTACTCCCGCTACCAACTGCGCATCGCCGCCCGCGCCCGCGAACTCGTCGACCAGGGCACCCCCATCGACGCCGCCTGCCGCATCATCATCCTCGAAGACCAACTCGAAGAAGCCCAGCGCATCAACGCCGAACACCGCCGGACGGCCGGACCGTCCGGTCCGCCCGTGTCCTGAGACGGTGCGTCCGGGTTCCGGCGGATCCCGCACACACATGTCAGGGTGTGACGCGCGGGTCGTTCTGTCCGGCGGCAGGGCGTTCGGACGGGCGGCGTCTGCGTCAGCCCTGGCTATTCACCGGAATTGACGGGCTGACGCCCCGACAGTAGAAAGGTGCCGTTGACCTGCAAGGATGCGTTTGGTAAGGGCGTATCGGGCAGAAGATCAAGGCATTTTTCTGGTGACCGAGCGTACAGGGTGGGGCCAGCGGCCGACCGTGCGGGCCGACGGCAGGGACTGGTCGGACACGCCGGGGAGGCACTGCTGCGGCGGTGTGCGGACAGGGTCGGGCTGGCCGAGGTGTTGGCGAGAGTATTGCCGGTGGGTGGGCCTGGCCAGCGGAACCGGCCCGCGCTGCTGGTGCAGCTCGCGGTGTCGATCATGCTGGGGCGACGAACCTGCTGGAGGCCGAGCGGCTCCAGCTCCGTCACCGGCCGTTGTTCGGTCCGCCCGCCTCGGACTCCACCGCCCGCCGGACCCTGGCCGCACTCGACGAGACGACGCTGGGGCAGGTGGCGAAGGCCCGCCGTCGGGTGCGCCGGCATGTGTGGTCCCGGCTGCACCTGCGGCCCGGGGACGTTCCCTGGCTGACGGTTGCCGGGCCGGCGTCTGACGGGCTGGATCGTCATCGACCTCGACGCCACGATCATCACCGCCGCCTCGAAGAAGGAGCTCGCGGCGGTCACGTTCAAGAAGACCTTCAGGTTCCATCCGTTGGTGGCCTGGTGCGCGAACACCGGAGAGTCCCTGGCCATGGAGCTGCGGCCGGGCGATGCCGGCGCGAACACGGTCGCCGATCACGTCCGCTTCCTGGTGTCCGCACTGGAACAGATACCTGACTCCTCCCACGCCGAAATCCTCGTCCGGGTCGACGGCGCGGGCGCCACCCACGGCCTGCTGAAGCACCTCGAAGCCCTCAACACCGCACGTCGGAAGGTGCGTTACGCGGTGGGCTGGAAGATGACCGATGCCGACGGGACAGCGATCGCCAGGTTCCCGGAGCGGGCATGGGAGACCTCGCTGAAGCAGAACGGCGAGACGCAGGAGGGCTACTTCGTCGCGGAGCTGACCGGCCTGAACATCCACGATGGATGGCCGCAGGGGATGCGGCTGATCGTCCGCCGGGTGCAGCCCTCAAGGCGGCAGTTCGCGAAGCTGACCGCCTCGTCGCCCTCCACGACGTCGATCACCTCGCCGCCGCCGAGCCGGACACCATGCGCTTCCGGCTCTACCACCCGCCTGCCTGACGAAACCCGCCCGCGGCCGATGGCTGCGGATCGAGTCCACCTGGCCCTGGGCCACCGCGTTCACCACCGCCCGGACCCGCCTCTCCATCTCCCGGCTGCCACCTGGCGGCGCCAAAATACCGCCCCGACGAAGACCAGGAAGAAGGACGACCAGTAGCGCCCCGGGCCCGTGGAAGCCGGCGCACCCGCAGCGTCACGCGAAGGCCCGCCTCGAAGGCCAGAGATCATTACGGGCGCACCTCGATCGGGCCGAGTTCACGCCACTCGTGAAGAATCGAGGTCAGCTGTGGACTAATAGCTACGACAGCGAGGTGAGGGTTTAACGCCCCGTGCCGAGAGTGTTTTTACCGCAGCGAGCAGAATGGAATTCTGTAGCACACACAGGCCAGTATGGCATGCTACTGTCGATCTCAGTTGCAGTCTTGGTTCCCAAATTTCAAGCGCCTCCAACGGTACTTTCAGCCGGTGGAGCGTTTTTGTATTTCCGGTCATTCCGGGAGGGTGTCATCGCGGCGACCCGGTATCCGCACATTGCGGGTCCCGGCGTACTGCCCAAAGGAGATATGACATGGCGTCTGGCACCGTGAAGTGGTTCAACGCGGCGAAGGGTTTCGGATTCATCGAACAGGACGACGGAGGCGCCGACGTGTTCGCCCACTTCTCGAACATCGCCTCCCAGGGCTTCCGTGAATTGCTCGAAGGTCAGAAGGTCACCTTCGACATCGCGCCGAGCCAGAAGGGCCCGACGGCTGAGAACATCGTTCCCGTCTGACGCCGACGCGCACTCTGCAGCGGGGGCCCGCACCTTTCGGGGTGCGCGCACCCCGCTGCGGGCATTTACCGTAGTGCCCGCGTCCTTGGATAATGCCTGCGGGCGATGGGTCCCCAAAGCTGCACCCGTCTGAAGCCCTGGATTTTGCGTCCATATGATGCCACTTTTTTCATCGCCTGCATATGTACCAGATTCACTGCAGGCCAGATTTTCTTTCGCATTCCATTCGGCCCGTTCTTGTTGTTCCCACACTGTTCTTGCGCTGCGGGAATTCCTTGATACGCGCCTATCAAGGAAGGTTCGGAATGAATCCTGCACCTACGGACGACCACTCCTCTCGCAGCCGGACCGGCGCCCCCGCTATTGGCTCCGGCGCAGGTTCGGGCCGGGGCAGTCGCTTCGGCTCGCTCGCCCCGAGTAATGGGAAACTGATGAGCATGGATATTCGTCGCAGGAACAACGTCACCGTCACCGGCCGTGCGGACGGGCCGGTGCTCCTGCTGGCGCACGGGTTCGGCTGTGACCAGAACATGTGGCGTCTGGTGGTCCCCATGCTGGCCGTGGACTTCCGGGTGGTGCTGTTCGACTACGTGGGCTCCGGCCGCTCGGACCCTTCGGCCTGGAGCGAGCGTCGCTACAGCTCGTTGGAGGGCTATGCCCTTGATGTGCTGGAGGTCTGTGAGGAGTTGGACCTGAGGGATGTGATCTTCGTGGGGCATTCGGTCAGTGCCATGGTCGGGGTGCTCGCGGCGGCGAAGGCGCCGCAGCGGTTCTCCCATCTGGTGATGGTGGCTCCCTCGCCCCGCTACATCGACGAGGACGGGTACCGGGGCGGTTTCAGCGCGGACGACATCGATGAGCTGCTGGATTCGCTGGAGTCGAACTATCTGGGTTGGTCCGCTGCGATGGCTCCAGTGATCATGGGGAACGCGGACCGGCCGGAACTCGGCCAGGAGCTGACCACCTCGTTCTGCGCGACCGACCCGGACATGGCCCGGGTCTTCGCGCGCACGACGTTCCTGTCCGACAGCCGCGCCGACCTCAAGACGGTCGCGATGCCGACGCTGGTGCTGGAATGCAGGCAGGACGTGATCGCCCCCCGCGAGGTCGGTGCCTTCGTCAACGACGCGATCCCGGGCAGCCGCCTGGTCACGCTGGAAGCGACGGGGCACTGCCCGCAGCTGAGCGCACCGCAGGCCACCGCTCAAGCGATAACCGACTTCATCGGTGCTGCCGGATGATGTGCCGCACCGGCCATGACCCGGGTGAGGAGCCGGACGTGGGTGCCACGGACGCGGCGTTCATCTCGCTGCTGGAGGACAGTGCCGAGGAGCTGTACGAGCAGGCGCCGTGCGGCTACCTGTCGACACTGATGGACGGCACCATCGCGAAGATCAACACCACGTTGCTTGACTGGCTCGGCCTGTCCGGGACCGAGGTGGTGGGCCGGATGCGGTTCGCCGATCTGCTCACAGTGGGCGGGAAGCTCTACCACGAGACGCACTTCGCCCCGTTGTTGCAGATGAAGGGCGAGGTCAGCGGTATCGCCCTGGACATCAAAGCCGCCGGAAAACAGCGGATGCCGGTGCTGGTCACATCGAAGGTGAAGACCAGCGACGACGGCGAGCCGCTGCTGATCCGCACCACCGTCTTCGACGCCCGCGACCGCCGCGCCTACGAGACCGAGCTGCTGCGCGGCCGCCAGGCGGCGGAGGAAGCACGCCGGCAGGCGGAGGCCGACCGCGAACGGCTCCAGGAAGCCCTCGCCGTCCTCCAGCAGAACCTGCTGCCCGCCGAACTGCCCAAGGTCCCGGGCCTGGAAGCCGCCTCCTACTACCACACCGCCTCCCCGGACCTGCTCGGCGGAGACTTCTACGACCTGTTCCCCCTCGACACGGACCGGTGGGCGTTCTTCCTCGGCGACGTCTGCGGCAAAGGCCCCCAGGCCGCCGCGGTCACCTCACTGACCCGCTACACACTGCGGGCCGCCGCCCTGCACGACCCCGACCCCGTCACCGTCCTGAGCACCCTGAACACCGTGCTGCACGAGCGGTACACCAGCGGCGACACCCGCTACTGCACCGCCATATTCGGCGTCCTCAACCCCGCCGACGACCACGTCAGCGTGCACCTGGCCTCCGGCGGCCACCCCTCCGCACTGATCCAGCACGCGGATGGCACCGCGGACTATCTGCCCACCCCCGGCGGCATGCTCGTCGGCGTCCTGCCCGGCGCACAGTTCGAAACCGCGCGCACCCAGCTCTTTCCCGGCGACACCCTGCTGCTCTACACCGACGGCCTGACCGAGGCCCGCACCGGGCCCGATCGCGAGCTGTACGGCGAGGACGCCCTGCGCGCCTTCACCACCGCCCAGCCCGCTGCGGGACCGCAGGCCCTGATCACCGCCCTGACCGGGCTCCTCACCGGGTTCGGTGACGGCCTCGACGACGACACCGCGCTGCTCGCCCTCGGCGTGCCCGCCCCGCTGCCCACCCCCGCGAGTGAAGACCTGAGATGAGCCCGCTGACGATCACCTCCCGAGACGCCGCCACCGGTCCCGTACTGGAGATCACCGGTGACCTCGACTACGAGAGCGCCCCAGATCTCCGCAAGACCCTCGACAGTCTCACCCTGACCGGCGGCCAACTGCTGGTCCTGGATCTGGCCGGCCTGGAATTCTGCGACTCCAGCGGAATCACCACTCTGTTGGCCGCCCGCAACCTGGCCACCGAACTGGGCGGCGGCATGGCCCTGGCCGCGGTCCCCGCCAACACCGCCCGCATCCTGTCCATCATCGGTCTCGACCGGGTCTTCACCATCCACCCAGACACATCAACAGCCACCAACCCCAGTTCCACAGCCCGTTGATCAACAGGACCGCGCCGCCAGGGACTGAATCGCGCCCGTAAAAATGGAGCAACCCCGATCACCGCCCATTGCGGAGACCTCTCCGCTCCCCTGGGCACAGGCAAAGGAGCCCCATGCGCCCCGAGGGTTCCCACCAAGACGTGAACCCTCCGAGTCCGTATTGTCATTCTCGAGACAGTCTGTGGGATGCCACGGCGCGAGGACACTTCCGAACACACCGGCTACGCCTGTCTGAGCCGCCTGTCGACTGACCGGCTGCATGACCCCCTTCCGCCGCAGCCGGAAAGTAATGACCGACCGGTGCTTCCGCGCATCTGTCGCTTCCTTCTGCCTTTGGGGTGCGGAGTTGCCGTAGACACCAGTCGAGCGGAAACCGACCCGTCGCGGACGTGACGCTCGTTTGACACTCCGGACGAATGGAAGCGGCTCCTCGGTGCCCATAAACCATGTCTGACCTGCTGGTTCTCGCAGGGTGGGCTTCGGCGATATCTTCCCGATGACCTCATCATGTGGAGTGTGTTGCCACACCGGCCTCCCGAGGCGGCTGCTGACTCCCGTGCCAGACCTCGATACCCCAGGGACCGGAACCGGGGACCGTGCTGCCGTGCTGTGGCTCAGGCGTCGATGGCACGACGCCTGACCGCGGAATCCACCCCGAGCTGGCGCGGCACCTGAACCAACCCCAACCAGGCAATCCGGGATGAAACAACAGGAGAAAGCGTCCTCTCAACTACCTTTCACCTGCCGAGTTCGAACGGCAGTACCAGCAAGAACGTGGACTTGCCCTCGCGGCATTGGGATCACCTCACCCGTCCGGGACACCGTCAGTAGGCACCGTGCCGACGCAGGGAGCGCGGTCGGCCGTCGGGATCGGCGATGACCCGGTAGAGCGGGTCGGTCAGGGCGCGCGTGATGCGGGACAGGCGCGGCGGGTGGTAGGTGCGCAGCCGTCCCGACGGTCGCGGACCGTGGCGGCCGTCGTCGTGCCACGCGTCCAGAGCGGCGGCCGAGTCGGCGTAGGCCGCAAAGGCGTGGCCCGGTTCGCAGAGTGCAGCCGCTTCCCCGTCCCCGTCGCGGTCAAGGTGTTCGAGATTCAACGACAACCGCAGCTCGCGCGCGAAGACGCGGGCGCCGTCACCCAGGCCGCCGGGGTCCATCGGTTCACGGGAGTCACGGGTCTCGTCGAGGACAGCGCAGCTGAGTTCCGAATCGTGCGTCCAGGAGCGCCGGTTGACGTTGTCGGACCCGACCGAGGCCCAGGCATCGTCGATGACACAGACCTTGGCATGGACGTACACGGGTGTCCCGGCGTGATTCTCCAGGCTGTAGACGGCCACCCGGTCGCCGCCGGCCCGTCGCAGGACTTCCAGGGCGCGGATCCGGCCCAGCAGGTTCATCGGTGTGCTGATCCGCCCCTCCTGGTCCGGCAGTGGCGGCAGGACGGCGATCATCCGCAGTCCCGGATGATCCGCGAGAGCCTGGGCGAATGGCTGGACGGCACTCTCCGACCACAAGTACTGGTCCTCTAGGTAGATCAGCCGGCGTGCCCGCCGCAGGGACTTCGTGTAGGCGCGGGCGATGCTGCGTTCACCGTCGGGAGCGAACGGATAGCCCCTGAGGCGGTTCGGGTAGGTGCGCAAGATCTGGACCGTGTGGGAACCGCGCGGGCCCGGGTCGGGTTGCTGCACCGGGAGCGGATCCGCCCGCGTGTCCTCGTCCCGGAGTGCCGCCCGCAGCCGGCTGCGCGGGCTGCGACTGAGCGGAGCCGGGTCCGTCCACCGCTCACGGAACGTGGCCTCGACATCGCCGACGGCGGGCCCGCGCACCGCCAGCTGGATGTCGTGCCAGGGCGGACGGGAACCGTAGGCGTCGGCGATGGGTTGCGCCAGCGGGTCACCCTGATGAGCGGCGTCGTCCCGACGGCTGTGGCACAGATCGATCCCGCCGACGAAGGCGACGTCCCGCTCGGGCCGACCCGGGTGGCGCAGCACCACGAACTTTTGATGGTGCGAGCCGCCCGGCCGCACCCGCATGTCGAGCAGGCACTCGCCTCCCGCCTCCTCGATCTCCTCCCCCAGGTGGTAGTTCTCCTGTTCGCTGAACTGGAACCGATCCAGGTGTGAGCGCCACACCAGCCCCTTGACGACGACACCGCGGCGTGCGGCGTCGCACAACACATCGCCGATAGCGCTCTCCGGACCGTCCAGCAGCTCGTCAGGGTCACCCCGCCAGTCCGTGAACATCAACATGTCGCCGGCCCGCTGCGCCCGCACGGCCGCGAGCAGCTCGGCGAAGTACACCGCCCCGTGCACCAGGGGGCGGACGTCGTTGCCCGTGGACCACGCCGCACCGTCGGCATGACGGCGGTCCACCCGCGACGCAGGATTCCCCCGCTGAGCCGAGGTGAGCAGCCAGTCGGCGCGTTCCACGTGACAGTCCTTCCAGTCAACGGCCCTTCCGGGATCTCCTGATAGATCCGTTACCCCATGACCGCGTGACCACGCGATTCCTGCTCCGCCGGCCCTGCGAAGACCCAGCAACCAGCGGACCCACCCGACCCAGACCCGTAACGCAACGGCATTGCCTCTAAGCGCTGAGCACTTCTGATCCCGGCAGCCCGTCGGCTGCCGGGATTTGCGCTGCCGGTGCCGGCTCCGCTTTCGCGACGGATGAACAGAGGGGCTACGTCATCAGCCCGCGGCGGCACAGCGACCAAGAGAGTGCATGTCTGGGGTTCGAAGTGCTCCCCCCTGCGGCCGAACAGTGGCAACTGCGGTCACGACGCGGCGCACCGCGGACATGTGCGCTGCGTTCTGGGTGCCGGCACCGGCACCGGGCGGTCAGGCGGCCCGGATGAGCTGGGCCCGTCCGAACAGCAGGGCGTAGCCGTCGGGGAGCTGTCCGATGATCCGGGCGGACAGGTCGTCACCGGCGATGCGACCCACGGCGCCGAGGACCGATCCGGTGTCCCAACGGGTCGTCGCCGGGGTGCTGCCGGTTCGCTCAGCGAGGTCCTTCACGAAGCCCCACCCGGTCAGCGGACTGCTCGTGGTGGGCTGCGAGGAGAAGTGGCAGGCCGCTTCCTGAGGGAGGCGAGCGGCGAGTTCCATCCGCTCGGTGCCTGTCAACTGGCGGCCGAGGGCTTCGAGTACTCGGCGTACGACGCCTTCTGCGTGGCGGCGGGTGGGGTAGGCGCCGTCGTAGCGCACCTTTTCCAGCAGCTGGTCGAAGGTGACGGTTGCTGTTGGGGGAGGGGGCATGGGGGGAGAGGGAAGAGTCATGAGGGCTTCGGCTTTCCTTGCGTAACCGCCTTCTGCGGGAGAGCGGCTGTTCCGTGTGAACCCTGTTCTTCGCGGGCGTCGGTTGTCCTGCGTGGAGTGAGGGGGCCGGTGCCGCCGGGGCCCAGGCGGGATGGTGGGTGAACCGCCTGGGCCCCGGCGGCGGACGGGCGACCGGCAGATCAGCTGTCGAGTTCCTTGCGGTCGCCGGTGCTGCGGACGCTGATCTTGCGGGGCCTGGCTCGCTCGTCGATCGGGATGCGCAGCGTCAGGACGCCTGCCTCGTAGTCCGCGGCGATGCGCTCGGTGTCCAGGGTGTCGGCCAGGACGACCTGGCGGGAGAAGACACCCAGAGGCCGTTCGGACAGTTCCGTCTGGGTGCTCTCGGACCGCGGCAGGGGGCGTCGCTCCGCCTTCACGGTGAGCATGTTCCGCTCGACGTCGATGTCGAGCGCGTCGGGGTCGATGCCCGGCAGGTCGAAAGCGATGACGTACTGGTCGCCGTCTCGGTAGGCGTCCATCGGCATGGCGGAGGGGCGGGACCACGTTCCCGGACCCATCAGATGTTGGGCCAGGCGGTCGAGTTCGCGGAACGGGTCGGTGCGCATCAACACGGTAGACACCTCCAGATGAGTTCAGGCAGTTGCTGCCAATGCGCTTCACCTGACTCCGTTGTAGCATGTCATCCAAGCGACGACAAGTGAAACGTCATCCAGGGGATGACGATGGTGAAGGGGAGGGGAGAGTGAGCGACAAACTTCCGGCGCCGGACTCGTTCGCGGTGCCGGCCACGGCGCTCGAGGCCCTCGCGCAGGCCTTGCAGACCGCACAGTCCGCAAGGACCGCCACCCCCGACGATCCCCAGGGCGCCCTCGCCGCGCTGCTCCTCCTGCGGCAGGTTCGTGAGCAGCTGGCCGGCTGGGAGCCGGGACTGATCGAAGCGGCGCGGCAGGCGGGCGCGAGCTGGGCCGATCTGGCCCATCCGCTCGGCGTCTCCAGCCGCCAGGCCGCCGAACGCCGCTACCTGCGCGTGCGCCCCGGTGAAGCGGGCACCACCAAGGAACAGCGGGTGCAGGCCACCCGCGGCCGGCGCGCCGCAGACCGTTCCGTAGCTGCCTGGGCCCACGACCACGCCGCCGCACTCCGCCAGCTCGCCGGGACCATCACCGCCCTGACAGACCTACCCGACACCGCGACGAGCGCCATCACCGCTCTCCACGCCGCCCTCGGCGACAGCGACCCGGCCCAACTCCTTGGCCCCCTCTCCGATGCAGGCCCACACCTGCGCGCCGATCACCCGGCCCTGGCCGACCGCGTCACCGACATAGGCCGCCACACACACGAAACGCGCGAGAACGAACAGCGACAACGCTCGTCCCTCGAGTCGTGACCGCGTTGGGTGTCCCTCTGGACGTCTCGCAGCGGTGGATCCGGCGCCTCGGCCGGTAGGCACAAGCTGGTCCCGGACCCGCCGCCATAAGACGGCGGGGGCGGATCCGCGCAGTCGGCTGTGATCGCAACGCCTGCCGAGCGATATGCGTATTTCCGTTCTAGTTTGTCACTGTCACTGATTTTCCTATGCAAGGAGCAGGGCATGGCTGGCAAGGGCGGCATGGACAAGGCCAAAGGCAAGATGAAGGAAACGGTCGGTAAGGCCACCGGCAACGACCGGATGAAAGCCGAGGGAAAGATGGACCAGGCGGAGGGCGAGGCGAAGGAAGCCCTGGACGACGCCAAGGACTCCATGCGCGGCAAGCACGGCAAGCGCTGAAGCACGGACCGGCTCCGGTGAAAGGGCCCGCCCTCTCGGAGGGCGGGCCCTTTCACCGGAGCCGGTCCGGCATCCGGGCGCTGCGTGGTGACACTGTCGGCCTGCGGAGTCCCCGCCCGGCCTGAGAAGTCGGAGGCCTTGGCGTGAAGACGCGCGCGTAGCGGGCGGGCAGCCCTTCGGGGCTGGAGCTCGCCGAGTCGGGTGGACCGCCGACACCCGACCGGACGGAAGGCCCGATTTGGTGCGCCTTCCGGCAGCCCGCTCCCAGCCTGGGGCGGCGTCCGGACCGTTCGCTGGTCATGGGTGTACCGGGTGGGCTTGGACGAGGTCGGTCGAACTGCCGGTTATCGAGTTGTGAGAGCGTCGCGACGAGCTCGCAGTGTGCCGACTCACGCGCAAGTGAACATTTATGACTAATGGTGTGAATAGGGCGAGGTGGTCCGGGTAGTCCGTCAAAGGACTAGTGAACGGAGCGCATCGTGATCATCAAGAAGATGCATGACATGGGTATCCGCAGCGAACATGCGTACCTGGCCGCCATGGCGTCCATAGGCCTCACCGTCGTCGCCTGGGCAGGCTCCTTGAAGATAGAACCCGGCGTCGACATCGCCCGGGCCGACCGCTGGGGAATCTACATCGGCGAATGGGCCCCCACCTTCTTCGGGCTTGGCCTGGCACTCGCCCAGTACGAGCAGCAAGAGGACGCCATCGCCAGCGAGTTGTTGGCGCATCAGAGCGTCAGCTGACTCGCGGGGCGCCCAACTGCCCGGGGTGAACGGCGTTCGGTCGAACACCCACGCAGGGAAGCGGCATGCCTGCGAGCGGACCACTTTGTGCTGATCGGGGTCGAGTTCGTCTCGAAACGGTCACCGTCCAGCTCGCCGCCGAGGGAATGCGCAGGTTGGGGGAGGTTCGGCAGGTCGCCGAGTTGCAGGAGCAGTTGCGCGGGGAAGTGCTGGAAGCGGGCCGCAAGGCTATAAGCGCCGCAGCCGACCGAGGCATGAGCGCGCTGGCCGACACCCTCAGCGACCGTAGGACACGTTCAGCAACTCCTTCCACCCCAACGTCGGGAAGTCCGCGGTCCGGGTCCTGGAGGACGCCGGATTCCACATCACCATTCCGATCCGCGCCGTGTGCTGCGGCCTCACCTGGATCTCCACCGGTCAACGCGGCACCGCTGAGAGGGTGTTGCGTCGCATGCTCGACGTCATGGGGCCATGGCTGGAGGCTGGCACACCCGTCGTCGGGCTTGAACCGTCCTGCACGGCCGTCTTTCGCGCCGATGCCCCCGAGTTGATGCCCGACGACCAGGATGTGCGGCGCCTGGACGCGCGGTTCAGGACGTTCGCCGAGCAACTACTCAACCACGCACCCGAAGGCTGGCAGCCCCCGCCCCTCACCCGGGCGGCCACGGTGCAGACCCACTGCCACCAGCACGCGGTGACGAAGGACGACGCCGACCGTGAACTGATGCGGCGCGCCGGGATCGACGCGAGCGTCCTGGACGCCGGCTGCTGCGGTCTGGCCGGCAACTTCGGCTTCGAACAGGGCCATGACGACCTGTCCATGACGGTGGCGGAGCAAGGGGTGCTGCCCGCCGTACGGGACACCGCCCCCGGCGCACTGGTCCTCGCGGACGGCTTCAGCTGCCGTACCCAGATCGAACAGGACGACACCGGCAGGCGCGCCCTACATCTGGCCGAGGCACTCGCACTTGCCATGGACGGACAACACCTGCCCGCCGACCACCCCGAGAAGCTCGCCGACCGGCCCGAGGGCTCTGCCCGTGACGGCCGCCTGCTGGCCGCGGGCGCCGCAGCCTCCGCCCTTGGAGCGGCAGCGGCCGCGACCTGCTGGTTCCGCAGCCGGCCATCAGCGCGATGAGAGGAAATCCTGTGTCCATCAAGGTGTCCGACTACGTTTTCCGGCGGCTCCGCGATTGGGACGTCGACCACGTCTTCGCCTACGCCGGCGACGGCATCAACGGCCTCCTCGCGGCCTGGGGCCGATCCGACAACAAGCCGAAGTTCGTCCAGTCGCGGCACGAGGAGATGTCCGCGCTCGAGGTCGTCGGCTACGCCAAGTTCTCTGGCAAAGTCGGTGTCTGCGCGGCGACTTCGGGCCCCGGGGCGATCCATCTCCTCAACGGTCTCTACGACGCGAAGCTCGACCACGTTCCGGTCGTCGCCATCGTCGGACAGACCAACCGCAGTGCCATGGGCGGAAGTTACCAGCAGGAGGTCGACCTGCTGAGCCTCTACAAGGACGTCGCTTCCGAGTACTGCGAGATGGTGACCGTCCCCGAGCAACTGCCCAACGCCATCGACCGGGCCATGCGCACCGCATACGCCAAGCGCACCGTGACAGCAGTGATCATCCCCGCCGACGTACAGGAGTTGCCCTACTCGGAGCCGACCCACGCCTTCAAGATGGTGCCGTCCAGCCTCGGACTGACGCACTCCGCGCCGGTCCCGGCCACGTCGGACCTCGCCCGCGCCGTAGAGGTGCTGGACGCGAGCGAGAAGGTCGCGATCCTGATCGGTCAGGGCGCGCGCAGTGCCAGGGCCGAGGTGGAGGAGATCGCCGACGTGCTCGGTGCCGGGGTGGCCAAGGCACTGCTCGGCAAGGACGCGCTGCCGGACGATCTGCCGTATGTGACCGGATCGATCGGGCTGCTCGGCACCCGTCCTTCCTACGAGTTGATGCGGGACTGCGACACCCTGCTCGTCATCGGCTCCAGCTTCCCGTACACGCAGTTCCTGCCCGAGTTCGGCCAGGCCCGTGCCGTGCAGATCGACATCGACCCGTTCATGATCGGGCTGCGCTACCCCTTCGAGGTCAACCTCGTCGGTGACGCGAAGCAGACGCTCAAGGCCCTGCTGCCGCAGCTGAAGCGGAAGCAGCACGGCAAGTGGCGCAAGAAGATCGAGAAGGACACGGCCCGCTGGTGGGAGGTCATGGAGCGGCGTGCGGCCGTGGACGCGGACCCCATCAACCCCGAGTACGTGGTGCACGCGCTCGACGCACTCCTGCCGGACGACGTGATCCTGGCCGCCGACTCCGGCTCCGCCGCCAACTGGTACGCACGGCACCTGCGGATGCGCGGCGCCATGCGTGGTTCCCTGTCCGGCACGCTCGCGACCATGGGGCCGGGGGTGCCGTACGTCATCGGCGCGAAGTTCGCCCATCCCGAGCGTCCGGCGCTGGCGATCGTGGGCGACGGAGCCATGCAGATGAACGGCATGGCCGAACTCATCACCGCCGCCAAGTACTGGCCCGAGTGGCAGGACCCGCGGCTGATCATCGCCGTCCTCAACAACCAGGACCTCAACCAGGTCACCTGGGAGATGCGCGCCATGTCCGGCGCCCCGCAGTTCCTGCCCTCGCAGTCGCTCCCGGACGTGCCGTACGCCGACTTCGCCCGCTCGATCGGCCTCGGCGGGCTACGGGTGGAGAAGCCGGGAGACGTGGAGGACGCCTGGCAGCGGGCACTCGGCGCCGACCGGCCGTTCGTCATCGACTTCCGCACCGACCCCGCCGTACCGCCGATCCCGCCGCACGCCGGCCTCGACCAGATCGAGGCCGCGGCCTCCGCCGTCATCAAGGGCGACAGCGACCGGACCGGCATGATCCGGCAGGGGCTGAAGGCGAAGGTGCAGGAAATGCTCCCCGGCGGCAAGCAGCGCCAGGACAAGCCGGAGGAATGATGACCCCGCGCGCCGCCGACCACCCCTTGGGCGCCGCTGGAGACGGTGAGTTGCTGCACACCGCCGTCGACGGCGAACCGTTCGTGGACCGGGTCGAGACCGCCGTGTACACCGTCCCCACCTACACCCCGGAGGGGGACGGCACGCTGGCCTGGGACTCGACCACGATGATCGTGGTCCAGGTCAGCGGCGGCGCCACAGGACTCGGATACACCTACGGCGCGGCGGCGGCCGCCCAGGTCGTCGAGCGGTAACTCGCCGACGTCGTGACCGGCCGGTGTGTCTGGGATGTCCCCGCCGGGGCTGCCGATGTCGAGGAAAGGGGAGGCCGTGCCCTCGCCGTGCCCACCGACATGGCCGACCCCGCCCGGGTCGCGGCCGTGACCGCCGAGGAGGCGTTCGGTCCGATCGACACGCCAGCTACATCACCGCGGAAATCGTCAACGCCACAGGTGGAACACCGCTGCCCTGAACGGCCAAGGGATCCACCGGCCCGGCCCACCGCACCACCCCGACTCCCGGCGGCCCGGCCTCGCCCACCGAGGGCCGGGCAGGCCGGCTGTGATCTTGAGCATCAGCGCAGGGTGATGGAGCACCCGCCGATGACGCGTAGAGGCCGTCGTGGTGACGAGTCGCGGTCGCTCGCAGACCAGGAGCGGCACCGGGGCGATCCACAGAACCGGGCGGCGCGGACTTGCCGATCACGGGCCCGGCCACGACGACGGCGGGTGATCGGCAAGTCCGAAGATTCCGCTGATCCGTCGGTGCGCGGCTGTTTTGCGTGGGGGCAGGCGGGGACTCGGACGGTACGCCGCCGGAGCACCGAGCCTCCGCCTGGTGGTCCGGGCGTTACCGAGCCGGTGAACGGCTTTCAGAGACCGGAGCCACGGGCCCCGTCGTATCAACCGCAGGCGTCAGGCTTCGCATCCTCTCCATCACCGCAGTGCTGCGGTCATGCCGCGGCGCCTAAGGAAGCATCATGAAAGCAGCGGTATATGAAGGTCCGCGAACGGTCACGGTGAAGGACGTACCGGACGCGAAGATCGAGCATCCTTGCGACATCATCGTCAAGATCACCACCACCAACATCTGCGGTTCGGACCTGCACATGTACGAGGGCCGCACCTCGTTCGAGGCCGGCCGCACCCTGGGACACGAGAACATGGGTCAGGTCGTGGAGGTCGGCCCGGCCGTCCGCAAGGTCCAGGTCGGCGAATATGTGGTCCTGCCCTTCAACATCGCCTGCGGCTTCTGCAAGCAGTGCGAGCAGGGTCTGACCAGCTACTGCCTGACCATGCAGCCGGAACCGGCCCTCGCCGGAGCCGCCTACGGATTCGCCGAAATGGGCCCCTACCAGGGAGGCCAGGCGGAACTGCTGCGCGTGCCCTACGGCGACTTCAACGCGCTGCGTCTGGGTGAGGACGCCGCCGAGCGGCAGACCGACTATGTGATGCTCGCCGACATCTTCCCCACCGGCTATCACGCCACTGAGATGGCCCACGTCAAACCGGGCGACCAGACGATCGTCTTCGGGGCCGGTCCCGTCGGGCTGATGGCGGCCTACTCCGCCCTCCTCAAGGGCGCCGGCCGCGTGTGGGTAGCTGACCACCAGCCCGACCGGCTGCGCAAGGCCGAGGAGATCGGGGCCATCGCGATCAACACCGCCGAGCAGAATCCGGCGGAGGTCG
Organism: Streptomyces sp. NBC_00659; assembly: GCF_036226925.1. Lineage (NCBI taxonomy): Bacteria > Bacillati > Actinomycetota > Actinomycetes > Kitasatosporales > Streptomycetaceae > Streptomyces > Streptomyces sp. NBC_00659. Next base: position 7,883,743 of record NZ_CP109031.1, read on the forward strand.
TCAAGGAGGCCACCCTCGGCCTGGGGGCCGACAACGGCTGTGAGTGCGTCGGCTACCAGGCACACGACCCCGAGGGACATGAGGACGCCAGCCTCACGCTCAACGCACTGATCGACTCGGTCAGGTTCACGGGCCATATCGGCGTGGTGGGCGTGTTCCTGCCCGAGGACCCCGGCGGCGCGGAGGCCCAGGGGGAGTTGGAGGCGCGGGGCAAGGTCCCGATCGACTTCGGCATGATGTGGTTCAAGGGCCAGCACATGGGCACCGGGCAGGCGCCCGTGAAGAGGTACAACCGGGCGCTGCGGGATCTGATCGCCGGTGGGAAGGCAACGCCGAGCTTCGTGGTCTCCCACGAACTCCGTCTGGACGAGGCCCCCGCCGCCTACGAGCACTTCGACGCCCGTGACGAGGGCTGGATCAAGGTCGTCCTGCACCCGAACGGACACGGGAACGGCCACAACCGATAAGGAATCCGAAGGGCCACCGTCCCGCCCCGCCTGGGGAGGCCGGCCCAGCGCCGGCCGATGTCGTGCGCGGCGCGAGCGGGGGGCTCCAGCCGCGAGCCGCGTTTCCTCGACCGTGAGCCCGGATCGGGCGATCTCCCCGAAGGCCCACGCCCGAGCATGCGAGGCCACATCGAACGGACCCCGACGGGCACCCGCACGCCCCGCAACCAGCCAGCCGCTTCTCACGACAGGCCGCACAGAAGTACCAGAAATTCGCGGAGGCGGTGATCAGCGTGGCCACGACGCGCCGTGAGACGTCCATGCAACGCAATGCCCGCGCCAGCGACAGGAAAAACGACACGAAAGTGGTGAGCGCTCTACTAAAGCGGCAAGAAAGGACCTACGCGGCGCAGGCCGGAATCCGGTTGCGTGACACCCCGGCTTCGCTCTACCGGATGCTCGTGCTGGCGAATTTGCTCAGTGCCCGTATCAAGGCGGACATCGCGGTCTCGGCAGCCAGAGCACTGTTCGAAGCCGGGATGCGCGACAGCCGGTCGATGGCGCGGGCGACCTGGCAGGAACGTGTCGACGCGCTCGGCAAAGGCGGATACCGGCGCTATGACGAGCGCACCTCCACCATGCTCGGTGAGGGAGCGGAACTGCTGCTCGACCAGTACGACGGTGATCTGCGGCGGCTGCGCGAGGAGTCCGACCCCACCAAAGCCCTGCAGCGCTTTCCGGGCATCGGTCCGACGGGGACCGACATCTTCCTCCGCGGAGTACAGGCCATCTGGCCGGAGTTCCACCCGTACGTGGATCGCAAGGCCCTGGACGGCGCCCGACGGCTCGGACTCCCCGCCGCGCCGGAGAAGCTGGCCGGCCTCGTGACCCGTCGCGAGGTGCCTTTTCCGGCGGACGGCCTGGTACACGCGGCCCTCGACAACCCCATGGCCGCCGCGGTGCTCGCCGCCGCGGACCGAGCATGACGGGTGGATGGCCGGCTCTCGCCGCGCATCGGTGCGCGATCAGAGGCCGAGACCCTTGCGCCGGGCTGCCGCCCGGGCACGAGCCCACGCCTCGGGGAGCTGCCGTTCCCGAACCCCCGCCGCGGTCCTCTCCTGACCGTGCAGCAGGCCCCAGGTGAAGCCGGGTTCCCCCGCCGCGTGCGCGGCGATCGCAAGACCGCGCAGGGTGTCACGGGCCACGACACTGTCGTGCTGGGCACCGCTCACCTGCTGTACGACCTTGACGCGCTTGCCGAGGCGTCGAACAGGCTTGCCCAGGGCGGGGCGGGCCGCCTCCGCGGCATAGCGAAGCCTCTTGGCGGCCTTGCGGGCGTGGTGGATCCGGGCATCACGTTCCGGTCCGGACGGCGTTTCGAGCGCACGGTCCATTCGCTGACCAAGTCGCCCGTACTCCTTCCCAAGCGCCTTGACCAGGACCTTCTCCGGTTTTCCAGCCGCCTTCGCGCGCAGCGGCGGCGCCTCGGCCAACCTGTTCAACTGCTCAAGCAGGTTCAGGTAGCGGGGCGCGGCGAGCGCGTCCAGGGTGCGTCGACGGCCCTCGGCCTGCCGCGCCGCGTCCCAGGCCTGCAGCCGTGCGCCAACCGGGCCCAGGACCAGTTCACCGGGAAGTTCCCGCACGCCGGAGGCCAGCCGCTCCCGGAGCACCTCATGGTCGCGCTCCACACCGAGCTCGGCGCCGAGCCACCTCAGATCCTGCCGAACGGGATCGGTGACCTCACGGTCGAGGACGGATCGGTAGGAGCGCAGGCAACTGCGCAGACGGCGGGCCGTGGTGCGCATCCGGTGCACGGCGTCGGGCAGGTCGCGACGCACAGCGGGGTCGAGGTCAGTGAGGGCGTCCACCAACCGGCGAACGTACGTGAGCACGTGATCGCCGGCCGGCCCTGGGGCGGCCCCGGCGCGCGCATCCTCCGTGCCTTCGAGGAGGGGCGTCGTCGCGGACAGGGCACGGACGACTTTCGAGGGGCCCTGCGCGCGGTCGACACCGTTCTTCCGGAGTACCTTTTCGATGGCGTCCAGGAGCGCAGGATCACCGTCGTCGGCGAGTTCGACCTCCATCTCCGTCCACTTCGTGTGCGCGTCCTCGTCCAGCAGCGAGTCGGCGCGCACCGCATCCGTACTCAGCTCGGCCAGGGCGTCGCCCCCGGCGTCGAGAAGATGGCGCAGGGATCGGGTGGAGCGGATCCGCATGACCGGCCGCAGCTCTGCGCCGCGGGTGCGCGAGAGAGCCAGGGCCCGCAGGTCCTCCGGGACCTCTTCTGATGACAGGGGGAGCCGGATCTCCTCCCGGGTGTCTCCCTCCAGGGGCAGCTTCAGGTGCCAGCCGGCGTCGGTGCCGCCCCTTCGGCGCCGCAGGGACGCCCTGGTGCGTGCCAGTCGCAGGTCCTCGGTGTCGTAGTAGACGGCATCCAGCTCCTGCGTCGCATGTTCTGCGAGCGAGGTGACCCGGTCCACTTCCGTCAGCTCGGGCAGCCATGAGATGTCGTTTCCCGGCGGCGCCGCATATTTGCGTTCTGTCTCTCGTGTCGAATGGACCATACAGATCGCGTTGACACATTCCGTGGTCTCAAACTCGACGTACGCCACTTCGCGGTTTCACCTTTGTGCGCGTGGTGGATCGGAGGCGGACGGAGATCCGTAGCGTTCCGGCAGCCAGGTGAAGGCGCTGTGGTCCAGGAGCCCCGAGGACGCGCACCGAGCCGATGCCGGCGAGGCGATTCGTACCGTGGAGATGGCCTTCGCGGGTGGGGTACCGGCGGGCCACGGCGAGATTGACGGCCCACGGTCCGCCTGGGTCTGCCGTAGAGGACTGTCGTCGTTGCGCTGCTCAGGACATTTGTGAGGCTCCTTATGTGACACCTGTACTACGGTGTTCGTGCCTCTTGACTGCACCACGCCTGTCGACCTTCGTAGGCTTGCGGCATGTTCATGCCGCTGCGCTGCAGAACAGGCTGAGCGCCCGCCAGATGATGCGTGTGGGGCAGCGCGGACGGCCGTCGACGCCTGATGTTCCTCAGCGGGGACATTTCTGCCGTGCCGTAAAAGGCCCGGTCTCGTAGAAACATCCGCCGCCTGGCGTGAGGACGGCGGGGATTTTGGCGTCGAGGGGGTACCCGGCGTCCATGGACACCGGAAAGGAGACCGTGCTGGCTGCCGCTTCCTATAGCGGCGCACTGTGGCTGATGGCGGCGGGCATCACTGTCGTCGTCATCCTGGTCGTCGCGTTTTTCATCGGTACCCGGCGTTCTGCCCGGCGCCGTTCAATCAATCCATCCCAGGCCGCACAAGCGCGTCGTGACCTCGTGGACCCCGCACGCCGCGGCGACGGCTGGAGCACTCCCGACGACGACCCGGAGCAGGGGCATCCCCACCGCTGACGGCAATTCACGCCGTGCCGCACAGTCCAGTAGTCCTCCCCCGCCCCTCTTCCGTGATGTGCGCCGAACTGGCCCGGCAGATTTCCGTACGGCCAACCCTGACGGGAGCACCCGCATCCGCCGTCACAGCGGCCGTCTTCCAGCAGCGCCCGCCTGAGGCGAGAGAAGCCCGGGCAATCCGACGCTGCCGGGATGCCGGCGTGCTGGACGAGAGCGATGAACTTCCGGACTGTGCTGGCGGATGTGGTCGAGACCCGTCCCAGGCAGTTGCTTTGACCGGCGATCGGGATCGGCTGCTGTTGAGGCTCATGAGGGTGATGGGAAACTGGCGGTATGGATATCCGTCGGAACAACGTCTCCGTCACTGGCCGTGCTGATGGACCGGTTGTGCTGTTGGCGCAGGGGTTCGGCTGCGACCAGAACATGTGGCGGCTGGTGATGCCCCTGCTACCGGTAGTTCGTTAAATCCGGCGGTAGAGGTTTGCTCAGGCCGGTTAGTCCAATGGGTGACGACGCCGGGACGGGCTGTGGCCCGGATCAGACCGCTAGGTTTCTGACCAAAAGGGGCGGCTCCGTCCTCCCGTGAATGGGAGGACGGAGCGGTTTCGCCGGGGAGCGGAGGCGGGGTCAGGCGTGGCGGCGGTTTCCGGTGATGACCCGGTACAGGGCCAGGAGGATGAGGGAGCCGACGATGGCGGCGATCCAGGTGGAGAGGTCGAAGAAGCCGTCGATGGAGTCGACGCCGAAGATGACCTTGCCGAGCCAGCCGCCGAGGAGGCCTCCCGCGATGCCGATGAGCATCGTGATGATGATGCCGCCCGGGTCCTTGCCGGGCATGAGCGCCTTGGCGATGATGCCGGCGAGCAGACCGATGAGTATCCAGGCGATGATGCCCATGATGTGTGTCTCCTAGCTGGTGGAATAAAGTCTCTGTCAGGAGAACCGTGTGTTCCGCGTCGGCGATTTCAAACCCGGCGGGCGGGTTCGCGAAACCTTGGAGACGAGGTTCCGTGAATCCGTAAGCCAACGGTGAGCACCAGGAGTTGGCAGTCGGGCGTCCGTCGCATGTCCGGTTCAAGGGCCGGATCTGCGGCACAGAGCGCAGGAGTATCCCGGCCTGCTCTTCCAGGGCCGCCGTGAGGAGTTTCGCCGTCTACTGGCCTGTACTGCTGAAGTGCGTCTTCGTGGACTTGGCTTCCGGTGTCTGTGAGGGAGGCCGGGCGGGCTGGGAGGTCGGCGACCGCCCGCAGCCGCCACGAGTTCACCGCGGACAGCAGCCGGCCGATGCCGGGCGGGACACGGCCGGCCGCTGTGTCAGCCGCCGATCTGCTTTGCGGACATCCGCTATCAGTTTCATGAGCGGCAGGTATCCCCGGGCGTCGGGTGCACACCCGGTTGCATATCGCTGGTAGGCCAGGATTTTTCAGGCCCTGCTGTTTTCGCTTGTGAAGAAGGGGCACTCAGGGCGCAGGCCGGTCAGGTGGCCTTCACCTTTAAGGGACTGGCCGACTGTAGGTTCCCTCGGTTCGGCCACGTGTGCTGGGGGAGCCGCCCTTTTTTCAGGGAGCGGACAGCGCCGGGGTGCGCGGGTCGGGGCAGAGAACAGGGCCTTGCGCATCCTGAGCCGGGTATTCGTACGGATGGACGATCCGCGGCGGCCGGAGGGCACTGGAAGCCTCATGCTGCCGCACTCGTTGGAGGACGGTGTGCTGGCCCTGAGGGCGGACACTGCTCCACGGACCGAAGGGGAAAGCACTCTGGCGGCGCTGATCGGCGACGCTCTGGGTGCGACGCTGCAGGAATACCAGCCGCAGAAGGAGGTGCGGGTTCTTCGGGACCCGTACGGCCATCCGTTCTGCCTCTTCACTCCGGGTGCCTGAATGCCAGGGCTTGCACCGGGTCAGCGACACGCAACCGAGACCTCAGCCGGCGGACTGCCGGGCACTGGTCGGTCCGGCCGCTCGCTCCGCCCGAGTACGTCCGGCACTGTCTGCCTTGCCGGACCGATATCAGGCGGCAGCAGAGCACCGCGGTGTGCTTCTCCCGCTCCCCACCCAGGGGTCAGGCGTGGGAGAGGGCGAAGGAGACGAGGAAGCCGCTGACCGTGATCAGTCCGATGGCCGGATGGGCGTCGTCAAACGCTTCGGGGACCATCGTGTCGGCGATCAGGGGAGGATCGCCCCGGCCGCCACCGCGGTCACCGCGGCGATCACGGCGGGTGAGATGCGGCGGCCGGGAGGCTGGCTGATCATGAGCTCATGCCTGGGTTTCGTGTGGTCGTCTCTCCGCCGTCCCCGACCGGGGGCCGGCGGGTCCGGGTGGATGGGGAGATCCTCGGGCTGGCGTACTCGGTGCGGGACCTGGTGGAGTTCCTGCGCCGGGTGGGGCTGGAAATGGAGCCGGCCGAGGTGATCGAGTCTCCGGTCATCGACTGGCACGGCGTCGGGCCGGACCGGTGGGGTCCCGATCCGTCGTAAGTGACGTCAGGCGGTCTTGATGTACTCGGCGAGCCGGTCCTCGAGCAGGAGGGTGGTTGCGCAACCGAAACCGACGCCGACGACGCCGCAGCCCCCGCAAGACCCGACTGCTCGTACTTGCGTACCCAGGAGTGCATCGACTGCCTCGACACCGCATACCGGGCCGCGACTTGAGTGACCGCGACCCTTGCGGCCACGCTCAACTCCACCAGCACTGCAGAGTGCCCTGTCCGCAGGCGGCGGATGTCGTCTGAGATCGCGTACAGGTGCCGAGCGTGGGTCACCGGCGGCGCAGCAGCATGACGACAGCGATGATGACGATGATGAGAACGACGGTACCCAGGCCTATGTACACGGGTTTCTCTTTCTCTCGGGTGAGCGACGCCCATTGGCGCCGTCTAGAGCGAGTGCCCCGGCCTGGGCTTTTCAGTCGGGAGCGACCAAGTCAGTGTCTCCGGGCTGTGTCCGGCCGTCGCTGTTCTGCCCGGTGCCTGCGGCTCGAAGGGCCGGGCGCCGTCCGCCAGTGCGGGGCGGCGAGGGCTGGAACTTGCGCGCTCCGATCTTCGGGAAGCCGATGGGGCAGTGTTCGGCAGCCGGGCCATGACCAGGGGGCGAAGGTGCGGGGAGCTCCTGGACAGGCTGCGTGCTTGTGGTCGATGAACGACGATGGAGGTTACAGGGGCTGGCCGGTTGCGGTATCCGCTCCTCAGGGCGCATACCGCCGTGGTGCGCCGAGGACTGCGCGCGGAGGGAGTTCGCCGTGGACTCGTCTGCCGCCCCTGGCCCGCCAGAGCATGGCAGGCACAAGCTGCACGGCCCTTCGGGCCATGTCGAACGAGCGGAGGACGAGCGGCTGCAGCGCCCTCTGGGGGTGCGAAGCCGTCGCCTGCGCCTTTGCGGAGCGTCCCTGCTCCTCCTCTTGGCTGTTCTGATGGCGCCCATCAGCGTCGTCGCCACCTGGGTAAATTCCGAGGTCACCGACATAGATCGGTATGAGCAGACGGTCTCACCCCTCGCCCGAGACCCCGCTGTCCAGGACCTGATCATCGAGCGTGCTACCGATGGTCTGGTCCACAAGATTGACGTTCGCAAGATCACCGACACCCTCGCTGACACTCTGGCCGACCAGAATGCGCCCCGTTTCCTGGTCGACGCGGCCAGGTCGCTGGATGAAGAGCTCAAGGGCGGGCTGAGGGCCGGCGTGCGCTACACAGTCGCCAAAGTGGTGACGAGCGATGCATTTGCCAAGGCGTGGAACAGCATCCACCGCGGCGCGCACACCGCCGCGACGAACGTCCTCACAGGGGAGGCAGGCGGAGCGCTCGAGGTCAAGGGCGACACCATCACGCTGAACGTCGGCGCTGTCATCGAGGAACTTCAGAAGCAGCTGATCGGCGTGACCCTTGTCGGGGCGGAAGACATTCCCGGGGCGGACAAGTCGATCGTGCTGGTGCACAACGACCATCTGAGTGAGGCCCGTGATGCTGCCCGCTGGCTCAGCGTCGTCGCCCCGTGGTTGCCCTGGGCGGTGGTTGTGCTCGCCGGGCTGGGCATCTGGGCGGCGCCCTCACACCGGCTTGCGCTGATGGCCGCAGGCATCGGTATCGGCGCCATGATGTGCGTGCTGCTCATCGCACTCGCCGTGATCCGCCAGATCTGTCTGGACGCGGTGCCTCCGGCAGCCCAGTCGCAGGACGCAGCAGCAGCCCTCTACGACACCCTGGTGAGGTTCCTCCGGCAAACCATTCTCACCGTGCTCCTCACCGCCCTGCTCACCGTGATCGCCGGGTATCTGTACGGACATGGCCGCGGTGCAGCCGCCGTGCGCACAGCCGCCGTCCGAAGCACCCGGACTGCCGGACACGCCCTCGCCCAAACGGGACTGAAGCCAGGTGCCGTCGGACAGTGGCTGCGCAGGCACAGGCCCCTGACCACGGTCGTCGTCATCGCGGCCGGCGCCCTGGCCCTCGTCCTGTGGCACTACCCCACGCCCGCCTCCGTGGCCCTTGTGCTCCTGGTCGTCGTGGTTGTCCTCGCGACCCTGGGCGTCCTGGCCGCTGCTGACGCTGCGGAGCAACGCTTATCCGGCGAGGGCGGCCCTGGCTTGCCACTGAGAGTCGCAGGGCCCCGAACCGGCCGATTGCCGCCCCTGATGAAGCACGAGCAACTTCTCTGTCAGTTAAGCGTGTTGAACGAACTTGGCCTTGGATCCCGAGCCCGCCAGGGGAACCCAGAGACGCCGTGGGCCCTCTGGCGGCCGATGTTTGCTGACGTGACGGCGGGGCATACGCGAATCAGTGCTTCGGACCGGAGGCGCACGCCGAGCAGGGGATCACCCCGCCTGCTGCGATTTCCTCCGGCCATGCAGATCCCCCACACAGCGAACCCTGGCAGCCGTTCTCGCCATGCTCGGGCGATCCGCTCAGCGCACGGCAGGAGCCCGGCTATCGGCCCAGATCAACGAGGAGGCGAGTCGGATGCGGGAGCTGTTGGCCTCCGGCCACGACCGAAAGGGTGACCCGGACTCCGAGCAGTCGACCACCACGACCATCCCGCGCACCGCAGCCACCACACAGGAGGCGGGGGCGCCGCAAGAGCGACCGAGCATGCCGCAAAACCCCGGCGCGAACACGGTAAGAGAGCAGGCAGTGGGCATTGTGATGGCACTCGGACGCCTGCCCGCCGACCAGGCGCGGACCGTACTGACGGAAGTCTCCCAGCGCACTGGCGTCACGCTGCTCCGCATCGCCGGACTCCTCACCGCCTGGGTGTCCTGCGGCGAACTCAACCTTGGTATCCGCATCGCCCTGGAGGAAGCGATCCGGGCCCAGCGCCGCACTGCCCAGCCGGCCGGTCCAGCGACCGACTGAGCACCCTGGAACACCGGACGTAGGCGCGCCGGCCGACCGCTGTCCGAACCTGTGCCCGCGCAGCGCGGTGAAGCAGGAACCCAGCTGCGGTGCGGCGCTGCGTCAGATGACCAGCAGGCGGTTGAAGAACGAAATGGAGAACTGCGGCCAGTGCCCGATCAAGTCCAGTTGCACCCGCAGCGACCGGCGGACACCAGCCTTCCTGCCGCAGCAGACCAGTCCCTGGAGGCGAACTACGCGATGCGGGGCTGGCATCGAGAGTAGTGCGTATCGGGCGGATGGAAGCGGTACTTGAATGCTCACCCTGACGGTGAATCCCAGCCCAATGTGCCCTGCTCCGCAGGAGTCCGTTTCCTCCCCGGCCTGAAGGCCGGAGTACCCACGGAGGGGTTCCGACGCGGCTTCTTGCCGTCGGCTCCCGGCGCCCTGACGGGCGCTCCGTCGGCTTCGTTGCTTCGGCGGCGCGGCGGTGTTCGTCGTTGATGCGCTGGGCTTCTTCGAGTTGGTCTTCGAGGACGACGATGCGGCAGGCGGCTTCGATCGGGGTGCCGTTGTCGACGAGTTCCCGGGCGCGGGCGGCGATGCGCAGTTGGTAGCGGGAGTAGCGGCGGTGGCCGCTCGCGGAGCGCAGCGGGGTGATCAGGCGGGCGTCGCCGAGGGCGCGGAGGAAGCCCCGGGTGGTGCCAGGAGTTCAGCGGCCCGGCCCATCGTGTATGCGGGCGGGGTAGTCGTCATCGTCGAGTCGGCCGAACGCGTCGTCTGCTGTCATTGCACCTCTTCGTGGAACGCGTCGAGGAGCCCTGGTGTTGTACGGCACCAGGGCCCCGAAGGAACTGCACACGATCTGCCGACCCGAGAACTTGGCAGAGTGAACACGACGACAAGCCTTCCGACCTTGCAGGGGTTGGCGGGTCATTCGGCCCCGAACTCGAACCCATCGACATCGCGGCCACCCCTCCGCCAGCTCGAACAAACGCCCAAACCAACGCGACGGCAACGCGGGTAACGTCCTCCGCCACCGCTGACCAGCCACGGGAGTCGCACGGCGACCCCCGGAATCAACGTCGGCCGGAGGGGTACTCGCGCGTCAAGTGAGGACGCGAGGAAGCGAGAACGCCGTGAACGATCGCCGCCCGGAAGGCCCTGGGAAAGGCGGAGGGCCGACACCGAAGCCGATACCGAGGGACCTGCCCGATCAACAGGCCGCAGCCGATGAGGCCCCTTGGGACGTAGTGGGCGGGGAGATGCAGTCGACCTTCGTCGAGCGGGCCGAGCTGGAGGGCCTGGATCCGGAGGTTCCCGCTACGGACGAGGCCGGCACCGGGCGGAGGGGTGCCCCGCAGTCCGGCAGTCCGCATCCGGAGCATCCCGTGCCCGACGAACCGTCCGCCTGACGCATCTCCGCGCGCCGCGGGGGCCGAGACACGTCACGCTGGGAGGCGCGCCCGCGGATTCCAGCTACGCGAAAAGGACAGGTGATGGGTGTGCGCACGTGGGTCGGCGAACGGCCCGTCTATGGCCGGCTGACCGGATCCGACCCACTGCTCAGCGCGTACGACCCGCTGCCGGTGCGGCCGCCCTCGGCGCCGTCACGGGGAGGCTGCCCCGCGTCGGCGCCATCGCGACAGTGGGAGCCGCGCTGCACGGACCAGCGCTGGCCTCGTATAGCGCCGTCCTCGCCGTTCCCGCCCGGCACAGTCGCCCGCCCGCGGCTAGGACCGAAGTACGCAGTCGTACCCCAGCGGAAAGGAGAGCGATCCGATGGGCACCGTGTCTCTCACTGGAGGGTCCAAGGAGGACGTCGCCACCGTGTTCGGCGTTCTGCGGACGGCGTTCCCGACCGACCGGCCCGCCGACGACATCCCTCACGAGCAGGCGGGCGACCGCCCTCCCGTGTGGAGCGCGGACTTCGACCCGACCGAGGAACGCATACCGACCGGCCCCACCCCGCTGGAGGGATCGATCAGCGCCACGTTGCAGGGCGGCTACGTCGCCCTGGACAGGCTCCTTGAGGCCCTGAGCGGCTCGTTCGCGGTCCAGGAGCAGGGGACGGCGTCGGGAGACCAGGAGAAGGAGGTCGACCTGCGACTGATGACGCAGCCGTAAGGAGAGGCGGCGGTCGCGCGGCAGACGCCCGCGCGGTACCGGCCCCACGTGGGTTCCGGTCCGTCGACCCGGCAGGAGACGACCCCTGGCCGCCCCAGCGGCGCCGGGCACGAGGAGGAGGGCGACATGGTGCGGATCGGGTACACGATGATGACGGAACAGGCCGGTCCGCGTGAACTCGTCGGCCATGTGGCTGGAGCCGAGCGCGCCGGCTTCGACTTCTCCGTCACGTCCGACCACTACTTCCCCTGGCTGGACTCCCAGGGACACGCACCGTACGCCTGGAGTGTCCTCGGCGCCGCCGCGCAGGCCACCGAGCGCATTCCCCTGATGACGTACGTGACGTGCCCGACCACCCGCTACCACCCCGCGGTCGTCGCCCAGAAGGCCGCCACCCTGCAACTGCTTTCCCAGGGACGCTTCCGCCTGGGTCTCGGCTCCGGCGAGAACCTCAACGAGCATGTGGTGGGCGGCGGATGGCCCGCCGCACACGTCCGGCTGGACATGCTCGAAGAGGCCGTGGAGATCATCCGCTCGCTCTTCGCGGGCGGGAGCGTCAACCACCACGGTGCCCACTTCGACGTCGAGAACGCCCGACTGTGGGATCTGCCCGACACGCCCCCGCCGATCGGAGTCGCCGTCTCCGGTGAGCGCTCGTGCGAAGTCGCCGGACACCTCGCCGACTTGCTGATCGCCACCGAACCCAAGGCCGACCTGATCTCCGCGTTCGACCGGCACGGCGGCGCCGGCAAGCCCAAGGTGGGCCAGCTGCCCATCTGTTACGACACGGACCGGGACGCGGCCATCGCCCGCGCCCATGACCAGTTCCGCTGGTTCGGCGGCGGATGGCCGGTCAACGCCGAACTGCCCGGCCCCGAAGGATTCGTCGGCGCGACCCAGTTCGTACGTCCCGAGGACGTGGCCGAGTCCATTCCGTGCGGAGACGACGTGGACTCCGTCGTCGACGCGGTACGGTCCTTCGTCGAAGCGGGGTTCACCGAGGTCGCGCTCATCCAGATCGGCGGTGACCACCAGGAGCCGTACCTGGAATGGGCCGAGCGGAAGCTGCTTCCCGCCCTGCGCGAACTGTGAGAGGGCGAGGACACCCGCGATGACCACGAAGCGCGCCGCCATCTTCGATGTCGACGGAACACTCGTCGACACCAACCACCTGCATGTCGTCACCTGGTGGGAGGCCTTCCGCCAGGCCGGCCACCGCGTCCCCATGCGTGACATCCACCGGGCCGTGGGCCTTGGCAGCGACGACCTGATCGAGCACCTGCTCGGCAAGGACCGCGACCCCGGGGACGACGAACAATTGGTCGCGGCCCACCACGCGCTCTACGCAACGTACTTCGACCGGTTGCCGCCACTGGACGCGGCCGGCGAACTGCTGCGCACCCTCGCCGGCCGGGGCTGGGAGATCGTCCTGGCGACCTCGGCGAGCGGCGCGGAACTCTCCGCGCTCCGCCGTGCCATCGACGCGGACGACGTCATCCTCGGGGCGGCCAGCGCTGACGACGTCGCCGAGGGCAAACCCGCCCCCGACCCTGTCGAGCAGGCCAGAAAGCTCGCCGGAGTACCGAGCGAAGGAGCGGTGTTTGTCGGCGACACGGTCTGGGACATGAAGGCCGCAGTGCGGGACGGTGTGACACCCCTGGCGGTTCTGTCCGGCGGCATCCCGCGGACGGATCTGGTGTCGGCGGGCGCCCACGCGGTGTACCAAGATCCCGCCGACCTCCTCGACCGCCTGGACACCAGCGTCTTCGCGGACCGGGAATGACGCAAGCTGCCCTGGATGGCCGGGTTCGGGTTACCTGCTCCCTCGCCAGTGACGGCGAGAGCCCCCGTCCCGGGCAGGCCATATGGCCCAGGACAGGGGCGAACGTACGTCCCATCGGCCCCGCGTTCAGATGGTCGCGCGACCGAACTCGTGCACCAGGGCCTCGCAGAACGCCTTCAGGTCGTCCGACTTGCGGCTGGTGACAAGGGTGTTGGGGCCGCCGTGGCAGACCTTGACCTGTTCGTCCACCCAATTCCAGGCCCGGTTGCGGATGTCGGTACGCAGGCTCGGCCACGGAGTGAGGTTGCGCACCGACATCCGCAACCTGGCCTGGACGAGAATCCACGAGGCGTGACAAATAGCGGCCGCTGGCTTGCCCCGCGTCGAAGAGCACCTTCACGAAGGCCACCGCCCGCTCGTCCAGGCGCAGTTGGTCGGGAATGGCGACTCCACCAGGCAGTACCGGACCGTCGAACTCGTCCACGGACGCGTCCCGCACTACCTGGTCAACAGGGAAGGTGCCTCCCTTGCCGAGAAGTCGGAAGGCTTGCACCTCTCCCGACTTCGTGGACACGAGTACGGGAGTACCGGCGCTGGGCGCCACGGTGGCCAGCGGCTCGATCAGTGCGATCTGCTCCACGCGGTCCGGCGCCACGAGGAATGATGCGCATTTGCGGGGGATCCCATCAGTGCCGATGTCGTGGGGGATGGTCGCGTTGATGCACCGCCGGCTCGGCGGCCTTCGATCCACGAAGCGGCTGCGGCCCCTTCCGCCGAGTCCCGGATCGAACCCCCAGGCTCCTTGAGGTGCCGGTACGGCCTACCGTTCGGCGCCGGGAACGGCGAGGGGCTCGCTCGGAGCCTCCTTCTTGGCCGATTCCATCTGTTCGCCCAGTTCGGTGAGCCGGTGCGGCCCATGGTCTTGCGTACGTCGGGGAACCATTCCTGCTCCTCTTCCTCGACGTGGTGGCGGACGTTCTCCATGAGGACAGTCATCTTGGCGTCGAACCGTTCGTCCGTCGCATCGAGACCCTTCAGCTCGGAGAGCATCCACAGCACTACGTGATGTTCCTCGACGCTCTCCAGGACGTGGTCCTTGGTGTCGGGGGCGGCCGCCTGACGGTGGCCGACCTCAGGTTTGTCCGTCATGGCGGACCAGCGTCCCGGGCGGCGTGCCCTGCCCGGCACCGACATCAGGCATCAGTACCTCGCTTCGACAGGCCTGCTGCGGCGTCGTCCCGGGGGGCTGTAGTGGACCCGCACAAACGTGTCCGATAAGAGCAATTAGTCCATATAGGCAGGTTTTCATGTCTTTCTGCGGGTTACGCGAAAGAGGGCCAGGGGGCAGGAGGCCAAGATGATCACCCAAGGGCGGATTGCCACTGTGTCGGACCACCCGGTGTACGACGTCGACAGAGACCAGATCGGCGACATCAAGCATGTCTTCCTCGACGATGTGACCGGCGAGCCCGAGTGGGTCAGCGTCATGATCGGGCTCTTCGGTACCAGTGAGTCTTTGGTTCCCACGCACGAGGCCACCTTGGTGGATGACCACCTCGAGGTTCCCTACGCCAAGGCCACCGTCAAAGACGCCCCCAAAGTCGACGTCGATGCCGGGGGCTTCCTCTCGGTGGACGAGGAACACCGCCTCTACGAGCACTACGGCATCGCGTGGGACGAAGATCGAGGCTGGCAGCAGGTCGTCAACCAGCCTGACCAGGGCGGAGGAGCCAGCACCGACTCCCGGACCGTCATCGATGCCACCGAAAGTGCCTTTCGCCCTACGACAACACCACCGCTTCGGGCATCGCCCGCGGCGGCAAAGAGAATTCCGACACCGAGTCTGCACGCTCCGACAGTTCCGAAGTCGGCGCCGCGATGACGCGGTCCCAGGAACAGGGGCGCGTCGGCAGGGAAAGCCCCGAAGCGGGGCGGGCACGGCTGCGTTTGTACGTGGCGCCCGAAGAGCGGCGATAGGGACACCGCCGGGTGCACGACACCACAAGATTTCGATGGGCGCCACTCAGGTGTCCCACACTGATCGAGGCGACCACCATGACAGACAACATCACCAGCGTCGGCGGAGGCAGCCGGCCTGACACAGGCGTCAGCCCGCTCAAGGGCCGCACCGGGCCCGGAGCTCCGGCCGGGACTCGAGGGAAGACCACCATCGCGGACAGCGTGGTGGCCAAGATCGCGGGCACGGCCGCCCGTGAGGTACTGGGCATCCACGGCCTGGGAGCGGGGATGGCCCGCGCCTTCGGCGCCGTGCGCGAACGCGTCCCCGGCGGGAGCGGAGGCGGAGCCACGCGCGGGGTGAAGGTCGAGGTCGGCGAACGCCAGGCCGCCGTCGACCTGGACGTCGTCGTCGAGTACGGCGCCTCCATCGTCGACGTCGCCGGCGAGGTGCGCACCAACGTAATCAGCGCCGTGGAACGGATGACGGGACTGGAGGTCGTCGAGGTGAACATCGCCGTCGACGACGTCCACCTCCCGGACGACGAGGAAGAGACCGAATCGGACGAGGGCCGCGTGAGGTGATCGACGGCCGTGACCCACGGCCATGCCTAGTGCATGGGCGGGTGATCATACGGACGATCGCGCTCGCGAGACGGGTGAGTGCATGATGAACGCAGCAACGACGGGCCTCGCGGCCGGCATGGCCCTGGGCTTCGCCGGCTACTTCGGCGGCTTCTGGGCATTCCTACTGGTTCTGGTCCTGGGTACAGCGGGGCTGATCGGCGGCCTCGCCTTGCAGGGTGACCTCGACCTCCGTACGCGGAGGCAGCGGTGACTACTACCCGAGTCGGATCCCTATCCCTCGGCGATGCGTCTGGTCCCCCGGCACAGGTCGCCGGCCTGCCGCCCCCGGCAGTGCGGGGCGCCACCGTCATCCCGGACAGGGTGGTCGCCCGTGTCGCCGCCCAGGCCGCACGCACGGCCCAGTCCCGGCGTGCCGCCATACCGCCCGACCGGAGCCGACCGGCGCCACCCAGCGTATCCGCCGCCATCCGTGCCGGATCGGTGCGCCTGCACCTGTCCATGGACCTGCCCTACCCCACCGACCTCCCCCATGTCTGCGAACGGATCCAGGTCGACGTCGCCGAGCGGGTGGCTCAGCTGACCGGCCTGGAGGTGGGAGAGGTCATCCTCACGGTCCGGCGGCTGGTGACCGCCGTCGGCGTGAACCGGGGACGGGTCCGGTGAGCCGCCATGGCCCGGGGCGCCGGGCCCGCCACGCATGAAGGAGGCCGGAATGACACCCGACCCGAGCCCTCCCGCCCGCAACGCCGCGCACCGTGCCACAGTGCCGCTGACGAAGACGTCCGAGGAACCGCGGGAGCCGGCGGAGCCCAGTCTGCCCGAACACGACGCACCCCCACCGAATCTGACGGCCGGTGAGGACGGCGGCAGGCACCGGATGCACCGCCCGTGGTCCGCGCGCCGCCTTCCAGCCGCGGTGGTCGCCTCGTTCGTTCTCGTGGCGGCGGGCGCGGTGCTGGTGGATGTGGTCGCTGTACGGGCGGGACGCCCTGCGGCAGCCTGGCGACGGCGCCTGGCCGACGAACTGGCCACCCGCCCCGTGGACGACGTGTGGATGCTCACGGGAGCCGCCGTGGCCGCCGCCGTCGGTCTCTGGTTGATCGTCCTGGCGCTCACCCCCGGCCTGCGTCACTGGCTGCCGATGCGCTCTCCCGCGCCCGGACTGCGAGCCTCTCTGGACCGCGACGGCGCTGCCGACCTGCTGCGCGACGCCGCCATGCAGGTACCCGGAGTCGGCAAGGCTCACATCCGGGTGCGCCGCCACCACGTCAAAGCCCGCGCGGACGTCCGCTTCCGTGACCTCCAGCAGGTGAAAGACGATCTCACCGCCGTCCTCGACGAGGAGCGCGACCGGCTCGCCCTCGCCAGCCCTCCCCGCATCGGCATACGGGTGCGGCGACACACCGACTGACAGAGAAACCCAGCACCGGAGCCCACACCATGACGCCGCGCCCCGCACTCAACCGCAGTCTGCTGGCCCTCGCAGGACTGATACTGCTCTGCGGCGGTCTGCTGATCCTCTTCGCCGGGCTCGACATCTACCGGCGACACGATCTGGTCCCGCCAGTCGGCTGGCCCCTGACCACCCCGAACGACGTCCTGCTCGGTGCCGCCGACCGGGCCCGCTGGAGCAGCCAGGGATGGTGGTGGTGGCCTGCGGTCATCGCCGTCCTCGCCCTCGTCGCCCTCGTCGCCCTGTGGTGGCTGCTCGCCCAACTACGCCGAGGCCGCCCAGGGACGCTGCCCGTCGGCGGTACACCCCCGCAGGAAGGCGTCGAACTGCGCGACCGGGCGCTGAGCGACGCGATCACCGCTGAAGCGGGCGCCTTGCCGGGGGTTGAGGAGGCGGCCGTACGCATCACTGGCGGCCCTGCCCAGCCCCGCGCTCGCGTCATGCTCGCTCTCACACCTCAGGGGGAACCTGGCGTCGTCCTCGATGCACTCTTCGCAGGCCCGCTCCGCACCGCCAGCCGGTCCACCGGCTCCCCTCCGCTACCCACCGAGGTACGCCTACAGGTCGCCCACCACAAACCGCACCGCGCCCAGTAAGAAGGCAACCGACCACACCCGTGTCCGCTCCCTTCCGCTCGGGGCCGGGCACCGTGGCATCGCGTTGGCGGTCTGGTCGGCGTCCGGGTATGTGACGGCGTTCATCCGTGCCGCGAATGCCGTTTGCGACGGGATCGAGGGCCGCCCGGCGTGGAAGATCCCGCCGGTATGCGTCGGCACCTCTGTGAGTGTGAGCCTCGCCCAGTGCGGTCCTGGCCCGCCGAGCCGACGCCAGCGCAGACAACCATGATGCCGGGAACGAACACCAGATTGGCCGCTCAAGATGCGTCGAACCGGATACGGCCCAGACTTGAACTCATGGCAGAAGAGCGTCGGCCGCGCCCCGGAAAGTCCTCGACGACCACCGCTCGACGCACACCCCCCGTGCGTGGAGCGGAACATGCCGCGCGTGCTGCCTGCCGGGCCCTTGAGGGTCTGATCGGTCATCCCACGGAGGGTGTATCAGCGGTGGGGCGTGAGGACGACGGCTGGTGTGTCGTCGTGGACGTCCTTGAGCTGCCGCGGATTCCGGACACGACGAGCCTTCTCGCTTCGTACGAGGTGCGGATCGACCAGGACGGCGAACTCATGGGGTACCGCAGGGTCCGCCGCTATCGGCGGGGGTCCGCCGATGAGTGACCAGTGACTCAGGTTTGCCCGACGACCGGAAGGATCCCCCATGCCCGCGACCACCTACTCCGATGAGGTAGTGGCGTGCCCGCCGCGCGCCGGCACGTTGTACGACGTGCTCGAACTCATCCTGGACCGGGGCATGGTGATCGACGTGTTCGTCCGGGTGTCCCTGGTCGGCATCGAGATCCTCAAGATAGATGCGCGCATCGTGGTGGCGAGTGTCGACACGTACCTGCGCTTCGCGGAGGCGTGCAACCGGCTGGACCTGGAGCGTGACTCCGGCAGCACCACCGTTCCTGAGCTGATCGGCGGCGGTGCCGCCAAGTCCATCGGCAAACGCAAGGTTCGCAAGGCCGCGGAAACCGTGGGGGACACCGTTCGCAAGGCGGTCGGGGGCGGCCGTGACGACGACTCCGACGAGCACGACGAGGACGAGGAAGAGCGGCAGGAACGACCGAGGAAGCGGCGTGCTCCGGCCCGGAGCGGCAGCAGTCGACGACGACCCGTGGAGGCGTGAGCCGTGACCGGCGATGGTGTGTACGTCTACGCGATCATCACGGCGGGAGGGCCGCTGCCGGTGCCCGGATACGAAGCGAGCCTGCGACTGGGGGAGGCCGTCTCGGCCGCTCTGGAGGGCAGGGCCGCCGAAGCCGGGCGGCGCATTCTGCGTGAACTGACGCCCAGGGCCCGTGCGGTGGTCTCGGGTCCCGAAGTCCAGGGATGCGTGCTCAACGCGTCGTTCCTCGTCGATCGCGGCGACAGTGACGCCTTCCGAAGCGTGGCAGAGCGCTTCGCCCACACACATCGCGACCGGGTGGAGCTGCGGCTCACGGGTCCGCTGCCCTGCTACAGCTTCGTCTCCGCCGAAGGCACTCCCGTCCGAACCGCTGGAGTCTGAGATGGGACTGATCACCGGACTGCTCACCCTCCCCATCGCGCCGGTCCGCGGCGTCGTCTGGGTGGCGGAGAAGCTCAACGACGCCGCCGAACGGGAGTTGCACGACCCAGGGGTGCTCCGTGCCCAACTGGCCCTGCTGAACCGGGAGCTTGAGGACGGAGACATCGGCCTGGAGGAGTTCGAACGAGAAGAGGAACGGCTGCTCGACCGGCTGCACGCCGCGCAGACCTGTTCCACGCCGAGCGATCGAAGGTGACGAGATCATGGATGACAAGGAAAAGGTGGCTCTCGCGGCTGCGGTAGTGGGCGGCTATGCGCTGGGCCGTACCAAGAAGGGCCGACTCGCTCTGTCCATTGCGACCTATCTGGCGGGCCGGCGCTTCGGCCTTGAGCCTCGCCAGCTTGCCGCCGAAGGGATGCGGCGACTGGGGGAGATCCCGCAGATCGCCGAGTTGCAGGAGCAGTTGCGAGGGGAAGTGCTGGAGGCGGGCCGCAAGGCGATGACCGCCGCCGCTGAGCGAGGCATGAGCACCCTTGCCGGCAGCCTCAGCGAGCGTACGGCCCGGCTCCTGGAGAAGCCGGACGAAGAGGAGGAGTACGAGGAGGAGTACCCGCCGCAGGACGAGGACGCGGAGTACGAGGAGGAGGAAGAGCCAGAGGGCGAGTACGAAGAGGATCAGACCGAGGAGGAAGAGGAGGAGGAACAGCCGGAAGCCGAATACGAGGACGAGGGCGAGGAGGAACCCGAAGAGGGACCAGAAGAGGAAGAAGAACCAGAAGAGGAAGAAGAACCAGAAGAGGAAGAGGAACCGGAAGCGAAGCCGAGGGAGGGCCGCGGTTCGCGACCCGACCGGTCCCGCAAGGCACCCGCACCTGCGGCACGCAAGAAGGCTGCTCCCTCCGGCGGAGAGAAGCCCCGGGCGGCCAAGAAGACTGCGCCGGCGAAGAAGACGGCGGCCAGCAAGAAGACCGCAGCCAGCAGGACGGCGAAGAAGTCGGCGGCGAAGAAGACAGCTCCGGCCAAGAAGTCCGCAGCGAAGAAGACCACAGCCAAGAAGACCGCTCCGGCCAAGAAGTCCGCTGCCTCGAAGACGACGTCATCGAAGCGAGCAGCGTCCAAGCGCGCCGGTCGTGGGAGGTAGGCAGCCATGGCCGAGAAGGAAACGGACGAGTCGGCAGAGGGTACGTCGGGCATGGACAAGCTCCGTGAGGAGCTGTCCAAGTTCGTGTCCGCGCAGGTGGAGAACCTTGCCGAGAAAGCCGGCGACAAACTGACGGACGTCGCCGGGCAGCTCAGCGATTCGGCCGAGAGCGGCTCGCTTCCCGCCATCGGGTCCCGCATCCTCCAGGGCGACTCACCGCTGAAGGCCTTCGTGTCGGAGAAGGCCAAGGGCGTCAAGGACAACGTCGTGGAGAAGGCCAAGAGCGCCTTCGGAGGCGGTAAAGGTAAGCGGAAGGCCAGCGGCGGCAAGGTCATGAACATCATCGAGGTTCTCGATGTCGGAGTGCCGCTCCGGGACACCTACGACTACTGGACGCAGTACGACAAGTTCAGCAGCTTCGCCAAGGGTGTTCGCGACGTCTCCAAGGACGATGAGGGCGGGAGCGACTGGAAGGTCAAAGTCGGCCCTTCGTCGCGCAGCTTCAAGGCGACCGTCCAGGAACAGATTCCTGACGACCGCATCGTGTGGACCTCGGAGGGAGCCAAGGGGAGCACTCGCGGCGCGGTCAGCTTCCACGAGCTGGCGCCCACCCTGACCCGAGTCGTCCTCGTGGTGGAGTACTACCCGTCCGGATTTTTCGAGAAGACGGGCAACCTCTGGCGTGTGCAAGGGCGCCGCCTGCGGCTGGACTTCAAGAACTTCCAGCGATACGTGACCCTCACCAATGAAGAACCCGAGGGCTGGCGCGGCGAAATCCGTGACGGAGAAGTCGTCGTGTCCCACGATGACGCCGTCGAAGAGGAAGAGGCCGAGCAGGAGCAGTCGGAGGGCGAAGAGCCCGAGGGTGAGAGCGAAGGCGATGCCGAGGAAGGCACCGACTCCGCAGGCGACGGCGAGGGAGAAGAGGGGGCGGAGGACGCGTACGCGGACGAAGACGAAGAGGACGCGTACGAGGACGAGGACGGGGCCGACGACGAGGCCGAGGACACATACGAGGACGAGGACGAGGAGGGAACGGAGGGCGAAGAGGGGGCCGAAGACGAAGACGAGGCAGAGGCCGAGGAAGAGGAAGAAGCTCCCAAGAAGAAGCGAGGACAGAGGCGACGCCGTGAGTGACTGGACGTCCGGCAGGGCTCGTACCCCGTCTCCGGCCCTCAGGCCACCAACCTCGCCGACCAAGCGCATTGCGCACCATGCCGAATAGGGTGTGGAGGTCTACGCGCTGCCCTGCCCGCTGGACGACGCGGCGCACACGCCGATCCGGCAGGTCACGCCGGCTGAGCGCTCCCGCCCAGCGGCTGGAGCCGACCTCACCTAGCTGAATCGCAAGCGGGGCGCGCAGGAGCGCCGCGAGCGGATCCAGGACGAGCCCCTGAGGACGGCGGCTGATGTTGCTCGGCCGGCGGATGGCGGAATTCTGCGAGCAGCACGGAGTGCGTCCGGAAGATCTCCATCTGGACCTCGGCCCGCTGGGAACCCTTTTGCCCAGGAGCTGAAGATGTTGATCCAGCACTGCCGGATCCGCAGCAACCCTGGGCGGCGCCGAAAGACTGCGATGCGTTCCGTCCGGTCGGGGTATCGGCCACGAATCATTGCCGTTGATGGTCAGGCGAAGGCCCGGACTAGAGCGGTCACTACCAGTAGTGCCGTCGTCCGCCGACCTCGCGTCCCATCGCTCCCAGAACCCACAGCACAATTCCGATCGCGACCAGAATGACCCCGATGGTCCAAAGGATTCCAATGCCCGCGACGAGGCCGACAACGAGCAGAATGACTCCGAGGATGATCATGGTTTCCTCCGATGACGGGACGTCGTCTGCGGGCGTCCCCATCCTTTGGCACGGGTCCCCGTCTGCCCGTGCGGCAAACGAGGCTTCGGGCGCTCCCGAGGGAACAAGTCGTCGCCGGTGGTCGTCATGGCCGTGTACGTCCGGCTGATCGCGGAGTTGGTCAAGGATGGGCGGGATCGGAGACGAGGCGTCGGCTGACACGGTCTGCCTATGCAGCGGGATTCGCCCCTACGGCCTGCCCATAAGCCACGTGGCCGCCCAGCGCACCGCTCACAGCGACGGCAGTCAAGCCGCCCAACGACCACAGCCTGCCCTTCGTCGAGTGACGGCGGAGCCGCGCGGTCGGGGATGCGGCGTAGAACGCCACCGCGGCCACGTTCGAGATCGCATGAGCCAGTCCGGCCCGGGCCTGATCGGGCGGCAGGTCCGCCCAGTCGGCCCAGCCCGCGACCGCTGCCGGGGCGACCCCGGCCAAACCGACAGTCAGCAACCGATGGGTACCTGTATCAGAAGGGGACGGACAGGGTGGCCCAGCGGACGGCCGCGCAGTTCGCGCGCCTCACCCAGTGGGAGTGAGCGGATTCCGCGTTGGAGAACTCGGATTGCCGTATCCGCGACTGTCGACCGTTCCATGCGGTCCAGGGTTGTCAGCCACCATGTCGACGCCGTGTCCAGGGGGAGGGATTCTTGATTTGCGTGGCGGTGTCGAAGACGGGGGCCGTGCCCAGGTGCGTCCGCGATCCCCAGGGACTGCTGCGCATGATGCCGGGACGGAAGGGTACTCGTCGATATCGACCTATCCGTCACTATTTCAGGGGTTTGTCGTGGCGATTCGACACCAAGTGATCGAGCAGCCCCCTGACGCCGTCTGGGCGGTTCTGGAGGATCCCGAGCTCTACGCCGACTGGGTCGTGGGGACCTCCGCGTCCTGGCCACTGGACACTCGGTGGCCGCAGGTCGACGCGGCGCTGGCGTATCGCGTGGACCTGGGGCCATGGACGCTCGAAGGGCGGACGGTGGTCCGCCGGGTGGAACCGCCCCGCTGGCTGGAGCTCGAGGTCGACAGCGGGCGCCTGGGTACCGCGCGCATCGCCATTGAGGTACGCCCCTGGGGCGGACAGGCCCTGGTCCTCGTGGATGAGCACCCGCTGCGCGGACCGGGAGGAGTTCTGCACGCAGCACCCCTCGATCTCCTGATCCAGCTGCGGCACCGGAGCATGCTGCCCCGCCTTGCCCGAACCGTGGAGCGCGTCGCCGCGGCGGCACCGGGCAGCACATCCAGGGCCATGGCGGGAGAGCCGACGACCAGTGGCCGGGCTTGAGAGGCCGAAGCCCACAACACCTCCGGCGCGGGGTCGGCCCCGGCGACAGCCAGCTCAGGGCACGCTCCTGCCACAAAACCGTCATCGACCTATGTATCTGGGGCGGAGGGAGAGAGCGCCATGAGCAGGCGCATAGCCGTGGACGACAGGTGTATCAGCGCACTTTGGGAGCTCAAGGGGAAGCGGGAAGTCAACACGGTGATCTGCCGGCTGAGTGACGCCCTGGATACCTGCGTCGTCGAACGCCAAGGCAATCTGACGCACGACGAGCTCCTGTCGGCCCTGCCCGCGCACGAGCCCAGACTCGTCGTCCACGACCTGGCCTTCGCAACGGCGGACGGAGCACGTCGGAACAGGATTCTGCTGATCTCCTGGCTGCCGCGAGGAATCACTCCCCAGCATGAGGCTGCCAACGGTGACGCCCATGCCGCTCTGCTCGAGAGGCTGGACGGAAGCCCGTTGCCCGTGCGGGCCACGGACTTGGCGGACCTGGACTACCGCAGCCTCGTTTCCCAGGCCCGCACAGGAGCGCTACGCCGGGGCGTCCCGGGAAGCGTGAGCGGATTCACCGTCTCCATGGGACAGACCAGTGCCCCGGCCGATGGTGCGCAGCCCGCGTCATCGAAGCGATCCGTGTGACCTATCGCCGACAGGAGGAGTCCCGCCCGCACCGCCCACTCTCAGGGTCGGCACGCCGGACGGGCGTGCCGACCGGCGTGCCCTACCTTCTGGAGGCCTGGCATGACCTTTTCCACCGCGTCCGATCCGCTCGCCGAACTGTCCGCCGCCGGAGTGTCGGTCTGGCTGGACGACCTGTCCCGTGAGCTGCTGGCCCGGGGTGAGCTGAAGGAGCTGATCGCGGACAAGCATGTCGTAGGAGTCACGACGAATCCCACGATCTTCGCCTCCGCGCTGTCCAGGGGGGACCGTTACAGCGAGCAACTGCGCCGGCTGGCACGTGAGGGTGTGAGCGTGGACGATGCCGTCCTCGCCCTGACCTCCGACGACGTACGGGCAGCCTGCCAGGCGCTCGGCCCGGTCTACCTGCAGACCGGCGGGAGCGACGGGCGGGTCTCCATCGAGGTCGACCCCCGGCTGGCGCGGGACACCGACGCCACGATCGACCAGACACGGAAGTTGTGGGAGACCGTCGACCGGCCGAACCTTCTCGTCAAGATCCCGGCCACCAGCGAGGGCTTGGCCGCGGTCACCCGCGTCATTGCCGAGGGCATCAGCGTCAACGTCACGCTGGTCTTCTCCCTGGAGCGCTATCGCGCGGTGATGGACGCCTACCTGACCGGACTGGAGCGGGCCAAGGCCGCCGGACGGGACCTGGCGGACATCCACTCCGTCGCCTCGTTCTTCGTCTCCCGCGTCGACACCGAGGTCGACCGGCGCCTCGACGCCCTCGATACCCCCGAGGCCCAGGCGCTCAAGGGCAAGGCCGCGATCGCCAACGCCCGGCTCGCGCACCAGGCGTACCAGCAGTTGACCGACGGGTCCCGCTGGCAGGCCCTCGTCGTGGCCGGCGCCCGCCGGCAGCGGCCTCTGTGGGCATCCACCGGGGTCAAGAACCCTGCCTACCCCGACACGATGTACGTCAGCGAACTCGTCATTGCGGGCACCGTGAACACCATGCCCGGCGCCACTCTGGCGGCGTTCGCCGACCACGGCGCTCTGCCCGCCCGCCGGCCAGCCGCCGATGTCTACGCCGGCGCGGCAGCCCATTTCGAGGCGCTGGAGCGTGTCGGCGTCGACTTCACGGATGTCACCGACACCCTCGAACGCGAAGGGCTCGCCAAGTTCGAGCACAGTTGGACCGAACTCACCATCTCGGTGGACCGAGAAATGCGCGCCGCCGCCACCAGCGACGAGTCGGGAACCTTCCGAGGGTCCCCGAAGAAATCCTCGGGCGTCGCCGACCTTCTGGCGATCTACCTCAACGACCACCTCTCCGGCGCGACCGCCGGCCTGGAACTCTTCCGGCGGGCCGCACAGACTCAGCAATACCGGGAACAGGGCACCATGTTGGCCGAATTGGCCCATGAGGTCGAGCAGGACCGTGATTCGCTGACGCAGATCATGGCCGACCTCGCGGTGCCGACCGCCTACACGAAAGTCGCCCTCGGCTGGCTGGCCGAAAAGGCGGGCCGCGCCAAGCCCAACGGCCATCTCTTTTCCCGCTCCCCCCTCAGCGACGTCCTGAAACTGGAATCCATGCTGCTGAGTGTCCAGGGCAAGGCGGCCTGCTGGCGCAGCTTGCGAGCCCTGGCGGAGACCGACGGGCGGCTCTTCCCTGAACACCTGGACGTACTGCTGGAGCGCGCCGACCGTCAGTCCGTCGTACTGGAGCGGCTGCGTCTCGCTGCTGTCGCCTCCGCCTTCCGCTGTACCCAGCCCTCCGAGTGACGGTTGCGGTCCCTCCCGGCTCCCATGTCTCCGGGACAGGAAGGAACGCCCTACCCGTGTGCCCGTTATGCATCAATTGCGCATATGGGGTACTCGGTGGGGCGCGACTCCCGGCTTTGGCCATCGCCACCCGGGCGGAGGTTCGCGCTGGATGCGGGACCGTGCTCGGTCCGAGGCGGCGCAGTGACTGAGGAGGATACGTGAAGGCGTTGGCGTGGCACGGCAAGAGGGACGTACGAGTGGACACGGTCCCCGATCCCGAGATCCAGGATCCGACCGACGTGATCATCAAGGTGACGACGAGCGGGCTGTGCGGGTCCGATCTGCACCTGTACGAAGTCCTGGGACCGTTCCTCGACGCCGGCGACATCCTGGGTCACGAACCGATGGGGATCGTCGAAGAGGCCGGCTCCGAGGTGGTGAACGTACGCGAGGGTGACCGGGTAGTGGTCCCGTTCAACATCTCCTGCGGTACGTGCTTCATGTGCAAGCAGGGCCTGCACTCGCAGTGCGAGACCACCCAGGTCCACACGCAGGGAAGCGGCGCATCCCTGTTCGGGTACACCAAGCTCTACGGCCAGGTCCCCGGTGGGCAGGCCGAGTACCTGCGCGTACCGTTCGGCAACACCCTGCCCATCGCCGTCCCTCCGGGACCTCCGGACGACCGGTTCGTGTATCTGTCCGATGTCCTGCCGACCGCGTGGCAGGCCGTCGACTACGCGGCCGTCCCTCCCGGTGGCAGCGTCGCGGTGCTGGGCCTGGGACCGATCGGGGACATGTGCACCCGCATCGCCGCCCATCGCGGAGCCGGGACGGTCATCGGGATCGACCTGGTACCCGAGCGGCTGGATCGGGTGAAGGCGCGCGGAGCGCACACCCTGAACCTTGAGGAACACGGAGACGGCATCGTGGAAGCCGTCCGTGACCTCACCGCCGGACGCGGCCCCGACGCTGTCATCGACGCCGTCGGAATGGAGGCCCATGGCGCCGCGGTCACCCAGGCCGCCCAGCAGATGACCACTCTGTTGCCCAGCAGGCTGGCTGCCAAGTTGATGCAACGCGTGGGGGTGGACCGCCTGTCCGCCTTGTACCTGGCCATCGAGCTCGTCCGCCGGGGCGGCACGATCTCCCTGTCCGGTGTCTACGGAGGGATGGCCGACCCCCTGCCTCTGCTGACCATGTTCGACAAGCAGATCCAGCTACGGATGGGCCAGGCCAACGTCTGGCGCTGGGTGGACGACCTCCTGCCCCTGCTCACCGACGCCGACTTGCTCGGTGTCGAATCCTTCGCGACCCATCGCCTGCCGCTGGAGCAGGCGCCTGACGCCTACGAGATGTTCCAGAAGAAGCAGGACGGCGCGGTGAAGATCCTCTTCAACCCCTGACAGGCTGCCCCGAGTTCATGTCCGGCAGCGGGCAACGACCGTGCGCGCGGCGGCTCACGCGTGCTGCTGTCGGCCACGGTCGCCCGGCGGCTCGCAACCAGGCGACAGTGCAGCCAGTCCCGCGACCTGGCCGGCTCAGGCGGGCGAGCCGTTCCGCAAACAACTTACGAGAAGTGGGGCCGACCGGAGACGCTCCGGTCGGCCCCACTTGTGGGCTGGTGCTGAGGTCAGAAACCTCGGTGGGTCTGGTAGTAGCCGCCGACCTGCTCGTGGTAGCCGGCGTCGCCGACGTGCTTGTCCTTGTCGAACTCGGGGGAGTCCTTGATCTGGTCCTTGGTGAGGGCGACGTAGATCTTGCGTTCGGCCTGGTCGACCGTCTTCACGGTTCCGGCCGGCAGCAGGACGTGCTTGCCGAAGATCCATACGCCGGTGTCGACGACGAGGTAGGCGGAGTTGACGTCGTCCGAGTGCTTGTCGACCTTCCCGATACTGCCGTCGGTCGCCTCGACCTTGTACCCGGTCAGGTCGGTGCCTGCGATGTGGCCGGTGGTCGCCTGGTAGCCCCAGATGTTGTCACTCATAAAGAACGGCTCCCTTGTTGAGATTCTTTGCAGCCCCGCAGTCGAACTGCGGAGT
This sequence comes from Streptomyces sp. NBC_00659, assembly GCF_036226925.1. Lineage (NCBI taxonomy): Bacteria > Bacillati > Actinomycetota > Actinomycetes > Kitasatosporales > Streptomycetaceae > Streptomyces > Streptomyces sp. NBC_00659. The sequence continues at coordinate 7,911,657 of NZ_CP109031.1, forward strand.
CGTACAGAGGTCATCGAATTCGGTGACGCTTTCTCAGAAAGCCGGGTGCCCTGCCTCCCGGACCCCACACATCCTCATCGGGAAGAGGAATGGATGGCTGGATTTGGCGTGCTGGAGGCATGGTTCCTGGAGGTACGGCCGTCCTCCGGGCAGTCCTCCAATGAGGTGGATACCGCGGCAGCCGGGAGCAGGCGACCGCTCCTGGGGATCGCAGGATCTGGTTCATACAGCGCCCCTGCATATATGCCTGATCCTTCACCCAGGACCCGGTCATCCGCTCCGTCAAGCCCTCGTACGGGAAGAGGGCGAGGGCTCGAGCCCGGGGCGCGCGTCGGCCCTCGGACCGCGTTCATCCGAGGAGCGAAGTCGGGGCTTTGCGCATGAAGGAACGTTCTGTAATCGTGCATCCGCCCGTGAAGCATGAAGGCCGGAAGGTGGAAGTGCACGGGGTGCTGGTGGGCAGAGCGCGCGGTCTGCGGGATGTCATTGAGGTGCTGCGGGGTGTGCGCGTTGGGAAGGGCTGGGATGAGGGCGACGTGGCCGGCTTGCCGGCGACCTTGAAGTGTGGTCAACGTGCGGCTGATCTCCGGCCCAGGGGCGCCCTGTGCAGGAGGGTCGACGGGCCGGTGAGGGTGCGCCCCGACGGGATTATGCACCGGCTTGCGGGCTGCGCGAGCTGCTGGACCAGTTCCGTGCGGATGTCGCGCACAGCGTTCCGGTGCGCGACATCCGATCCTTCTGGGCACTCTGACGGTGGCCTGCGGATGCTTGAGGGGTGGTGGTCGTTGCCGCGGCCGCACTGGACCGAAGGCCGGTGGATGGATCGCGGCGTTCTTCTCTTACGGGGGGACGGGAGTCTCCGCCCGGAAATCGCTCCGGCGCCTGGCGTCGTCCAGGGTCCAGTGGGTCTTGCCGTCAGGGAGATTGCCGATCGAGGCGAAGCGCTCCGCGTCGTCGTTGATGCGGGCCAGCAGCTGGTGGACCGTGAACGATCCGCTTTCCGGCGTCGGCCGGCCGGCCAGCGCGATGCCGTCCAACGGGCCTGCCTGACTGCTGTCACCGGTAGGCCGATGTCCTTGGCCAGCCGGGTCAGGGACTGCTCCACCGGCCGGGCGGTGTCCGCGACCGGGCCGCTGCGGGGACCTATCGGCTCGATCTCCAGGGCTCGGTCCCCGATCGTGAACTGGGCCTGCGTCAGCTGTTCGGCCGCACTCCGCAACTCGGCAACGATCTGCTCGTAGCGCGGCTGACTGACTGCTCCGACCTTCGCAAACTCCTCGGACATGGTCTCTACCCAAGCGCGGTCTGGGACAAGGCACTTCGGCCGTGAACGGAGCAGACTTTGCATCCGTCACCAAGAGTCACACCAGTAGCTCTATTGTTGCAACGAATGATTGCAAATGGCCGACATTTGCTTGGAGTTGGGATTGTGATGCTTTCAGTGAACGCTCCTTGTGACCGGTCCGCGAACGGTCTCTTCTGGCGCTTCCAGGCTGCTGGCACGTCTCATGCCTCGTTTTGCGGGGGCTGTGTGTACTGTGCGAGCTGCCGCTCCAGCTCCGTGCGGACGTCGGTGCAGAGTTTCCCGGTGCGGGCCCAGTCGATGATCAGTTCCGACACGTGACGGAGTTTGATGTTCGTCCGCTGGGAGATCTCGCGCAGGACGTCCCATCCCTGTTCTGGTGTCAGGTGTCCTATGGCGAGGACGACTCCGATGGCCTGGTCGACCACGGCGTGCGAGCGCATCGCTTCGTGAAGCTGGGCATTCTCGCCCTGCAGTTCCTCCATGAGTCCTTCGACACGTTCCTCCACGTGTTCCTCCAGCGAGTCCTGAGCAGCTGGATCCGATTCGTCGGCGGGGGCTACCGCCGCGCTTTCGCAGTTGCTCCCTGACCGGTCACCAGTTCTTGGCATTCTCTGCCCCGAACGTGCCGGAAACACCCCTGCGCAGGACCGTTCAGAGACCCAGATCACCGTGTCAGAGCAGCGGGAACGACCAGAAGGCAGCCGGCGTCAGGGCCTGGCCCGTGTCCGGGCGCGCGCGGGCGCGTGCTGAGCTGCGTGCTGCGGTGTGCCTGTCTTTTGAACGGCAGGGGTGAGAACCCGGTTCGGCTACGCGGCGGCGGTGCTGAGGAGGACGTCGGCGGTGATGCGCTTGCCGCCGGGCGTCTGCTCCACGGTGACGGTGCGGGCGAGGGCTGTGACGATCTCCAGGCCGTGCTGGCCGATGCGTTCGGGATCCGGGTCCTTGGCGGCCGGCAGGACGGGGTTGCTGTCCCAGAGTTCGACCTGCAGGACGGGGCCGGTGATCCGCAGGTGCAGAAGGGCCGGTCCGGGGGCGTACTTGCGGGCGTTCGTGACGAGTTCGCTGACGATCAGCTGGACGATCTCCACCGCGGGGCTTGCCACCGGGATGCCGTAGTCGTCGCGTACCTTCGTCAGGAAGGCGGCTGCGAGGTGGCGGGCCTGGGCAATGCGGGAGGCGTCGCTGTCCAAGGCGAACGAGGCTTCCAGCGGTGGGGCAGCGTCGGGCCGTTCACCGTCGCCGTTCCTAGGTGGTTCGTCCATTTCCGCCCGCTTCCGTCGCCCTGCCGGTTACCCCTACAGGCACTGCGTATGCCAGGTCGGCACGTTACTTGTGGCACGGCCACGTGGGTGCAGCGCCCGTAGGATGTGGTGCTTCGGGGCTTCCGTATGGAGGCGCTGGCCTGTTACCGCAGAGGATTTTGAAAAACACGTGGCAGACATGCATGAGACAGCTGAGCAGTCCGGCCGCTTGTCGATCCACCGGAGCATCACCGCGGACATCCGTGTCCTGGTCCTGAGCGGCGAGATCGACGCAGACAACGTCGGCCTCCTGGCCGAGGCCCTTCAGATAGACGGCAACGGCCCGGTCCAGCTGGTCCTCGACTTCAGTGCGGTCACCTTCATGGACTCCAGCGCCATCAGCGCCCTGGCCGCCGCACGCCGCGACGCCACGTCGGCCGGCGGCTGGATCCGGATGGCGGCCCTGACAGCGCCGGTGCAGCGAGTCGTCGAAATCGTCGGCCTCGACACGATCATCCCTTGCTACCCCACGCTCTCCCAGGCCCTCCTTCCTTGAGCTGGGGGCATCGTGCACCGACAGGACACGGAGCGACTGCTGTCCGTGCATTCCGTGCGAATGCCCCCAGGCAGGCATGACGGCGGCGCAGTACGCCCGAAAGTCGCCCCGCGTCGTGCGAGAGGGCGTTGAAGGCGTCGGGCGGAAGAGACGGCGAGCGCCTGGGCTGATGCTGGGGTGGACGCTGAACATGCCAGTCGTGCCGGTAGGTCCAGGCGCCGCTGGAACGAAGAGCTGATCGGGCCTCCAAGGGGGACGTCGTGAGCGCTGCGGGTGTTGACCAGCAGGCCCAGCGGGAATCAGCTTCCGGGGGCCGCGGGGGAGCGCCCTCGGCGGCCATCGAGCCTCCGGAGGGAGGCCTTCTCTTGGCCGCCACCATCGCCGGCGGCCTGTCAGCCGTCGGCGCCGTGGCCTGGCCCAGATGCCTCGGTGGCCTTGGCGAGATGGATCCGCGCTTCCTGCAGCCGCCTGGGGACATGGACGACCGCAGGTGCGTGTACCCAGGCTTTCCGACGCTCCGTCCGCGCCTGGCCAGCCGGCCACCGGGCTGGTCCTCTCCCCGCACTACCCTCAAGCGCAGGCGATTTCTAAGCACGGTGCCCGACCTGTGTGCGCTCGTTCGACCACGAGGGCGGCTGCATGGGTGCTGTCCGACCAGCCGCGGATCGAAACCCTTCACGGGACGGAACTCGGCCGACGGAGGGCAGGACTGTTCGCAGCCGACGCAGCAAGCCCGGCGTCGCCGCCGTTGGGCTCCCGGGTGGGGAGCCCGAGTCAGCCCGCGTACTTGCCGTGCTGGTTGACCTACCTGACCGGCGGCCGTTCGCATCCTCCCTCAGCGGCTTCCGTCTCCGGCAGGCGAATCGTCGGGGTTGACGCCGGTGTAGGCGGAGGCGTCCTTTGTGCCTGTCGGCGTACACGTGAACGTCCCCAGCCTCGTACGGATGAACGTCCCCAGCTATGTCGCGGGAAGCAGCACGGCTGAGATCTTGGTTGAGATCGTCAGGCTGGCCGGAGACACTCGCACGATGAGTCGTAGCGCATCGCCCGGATCGGTCGAACGAGGTTGGGACGGGCCGTGGTACCGGGTTCGCGCGGACGACTTCGAGGCGTCGTTCCTGCCTGGCCCGGACGAGGAGTTGGAGGCGGTGTGCAACGTCGATGTCTTCGTGGACCTCAAAGACGGCTCCCGGTGGAGCGCGACTGTCTTCACGGTCGCCGAAGTCGAACGCTTGATGGAGACCTGGGCAGGAAGCGGCGAGGCTCTCGGCGGCCGTTACTTCTGGGTCTCGGACGGCCTGATCGTCCGGGATCCCGGCATCGACAGCATGACCGATGTGATCGCCGGACTGATCGAGACCGACGAGTTCTCCACGGTCTTCCAGCGACTCGAAGACGACTGATCGTGCCCCGGCCGCCGAGTCGACGCGGCCTGTCAGGCCACGTCTGTGTCCCGTTCGATGGCCTTGAGCCGGTTTTTGAGCCGGTAGCTGGGTCCGTTGATGGAGATCACGTCGCAGTGGTGGAGGAGGCGGTCGAGGATGGCGGTGGCGAGGACTTCGTCGCCGAACACCTGTCCCCATTCGCTGAAGGTCTTGTTCGAGGTCAGGATGATCGAACCTTTTTCATACCGCTTTGAGATGACCTGGAAGACCAGGTTCGCTTCCCCGCGTTCGAGGATCTCGTAGCCCACCTCGTCGACAACGAGGACGCCCGGCCGGAGGTAGGTGCCGAGCTTGTTGGCCAGGCGCCCGGCGGCTTCGGCGGCTTTGAGGTTGCGGACCATGTCGTCGAGGCTGGTGAAGTAGACCGAGTAGCCGGCCCGGCAAGCGGCAACGGCGAGAGCGACGGCGATGTGTGTCTTGCCCACCCCCGGCGGGCCCAGGAGAGCCGCGTTGGCCTTGGCCTCGACGAACGAGAGGGTGGCAAGGTCCTTGACCTTGCGCGGGTCGAGGTCGGGCTGGAACGAGAAGTCGTACTCGTCGAGCGTCTTGTGGTGCGGCAGCCGGGAGAGCCGCAGTCCCTGGCGGAATCGACGGTCGTCACGGACGGCCAGTTCCTCGGAGAGGACCAGGTCGAGGAAGTCGAGGTAGCCCATCTTCGCTTCGTCAGCCCGGCGGGTGAACTCGTTGATGGTTTCCGCGAGGTGGGGCAGGCCGAGCTTGCCGGCCGTAGTGCGGATGCGGTTGCCGGTCAGCTCGCTCAAGACGACTCCTTCGTCGGGGAGTTGGTGGTGAAGGGCCGGGTGCCGGTCAGCTCGTCATAGACCGACAACGGTCGGCGCCCGACCTCGATCCGGGTGGCCGCGGCCCTGTTCAGCAGGGCCTGCAAGGGTCCGGTCTCCTCGCCCCGCGGCTGTTCTTGACGAGGCCGGACCGGGATGTCGCCGGTGGTGGTCCGGCGTCCCTGACCGGTGGGCAGGCCGTCCCAGTGGGACTCGTCGACGACACGGGCACCGCGGCCGATCGCCCGGGGATGAGCCGCCAGCAGCGTGCTTCCGTGGACACCGGCGAGGGTGGCATGCAGCATGACCTGGGATTTTGTTGCCCGGATCTCGACCAGCTGCCGCGGGCGGACCCTGCGGGCCGGCACCGAGTAGAGGTTGCCGTCGAAGGCGACCAGACAGTCCTTGCCGACGTGCCGCAGCTGCCGTTCGGCCACCAGATACGGAGTCGGCGGCAGCGCTTTGAGGGCCGCGTGATCCCGCGCCGCCCGTTCCGCAATGACCTCCCGGTGCGTCTTGTGGATCTGGGCCCGCCGCACGGGCACCCAGGAGGTGAACGCGGCGTCCATCTCCTCGACGGAGGAGAAGGACCGGCCGGACAGGACGTGGTCGCGGACGATCAGGACTTGTCGTTCGACCCGGCCCTTGCCCTGTGGGCGGTAGGCGGCCAGGACGTCGATGTCGAAGTCGTAGTGGCCGGCGAAGCCGACCGCTTCCGGATGCAGCGGGACCGCCTCACCGGGGGCGACGTGTCGGCGGACCACAGTCTTGGTCCGGTCGTAGACGATCGTCATCGGCGCCCCGCCGAAGTGCGCGAATGCCCGGCGGTGGCAGTCGAAGAACGTCTGCAGGTCCTGGCTGGTGGTGAAGCAGCAGAACGGATCCCGCGAGTACGAGAGCGTCATGTGGAAGGAGTAGACCTTCGCGACGCCCATGTGGGCGAGGATCTTGCCCTCATCTCCCCAGTCCACTTGCGCTTGGGCCCCTGGGATCACCTCGAACCGGCGGTGCATCCCCGCCAGTTCCTTGGGCGTGATCCCGAGTTCGTCGGCGATCCTCGGCCGGGCCGTCTGAACGTAGAGCTTGACCCGCTGATAGTTCCCGGTGAAGCCGTACTCCTGGGCCAGCCGCTCGTGGATGACCGCGGCCTTCATCAGGATCTCGGCCCGGAGCATCGAATCGATCAGCGGTCCGAACTCGTCGATCACCCTTGCCCGCGACCGCCCGCTCGGCGATCGCCGCGGAGGGGTTGCCGGCCCCGGTGCGGAGAGGTACTTGCGGACCGTCTTGCGGTCCAGACCGGTCTCCCTGGAGATCTCCGACAGGCTCATCGCCCCGGACTCCAGCAGGCCGCGAAAGCGCCGAAGCTCCAGCCATCGCTGCGGATCCAAGACCACTGCCAGCCCCCTCCGCCGCCCGTATCGACCCAGCAGCAGAGTGCCGAGCAGCAGGTCTCACCGCATCAGCAACTGTCCCTTTTCATCCGTACGAGGCTGGGGACGTTCACGTGTACGCCGACAGTGCCGCTGGGGCGGCGGGATTCTCCGCGGCGTCCGGTGCCGTGCATGCCTTCGGACTTTCCTCGGTCTTCGCCACTCGCGGTCAAGCTGTCTGAGGGTGTGCCCACTCCCGATGCCGCTTTCTCTGCCTTCGTAGGCACCTTGCGGGGCTTGTCGGGCTCCGGGGCGTACTTGTCGGGGTGGAAGCTACGGTGGGCGCTGGGGTTCGGTTGCTGTGACTCGTCGTCCACGGACGGGCCCCAGCGCAGCTGACGCTCTCCCTCGGATTTGCGCGATCCTGCTTCATCTGCAGGCTGCCTCGATGTCTTCGCCATTGCGGGACCTCTCGTCGTTGCACGTTGTGTGGTGGCTCTCCTCGCGATGCGGACTGAGCGCCGCATGCGCGGACAGCACAAGCGCCGAGTGTCCCGTCACGTGTGCGCAAAACGTGACATAGCGGTCCCGCCGGTCCTCCATGCCGTGCCGGTTTGCGGGGACGGGGCGTACTGCAGGAACAGCTGGTCCAGATCCCAGCCGATGTCGGTCGAAAGGGAGGTCATCGCCACCGGGTTCGGCAACGTGACGGGCCTCGACGTCGGTCCGCTGTCAGGCCACTCTGTTGCCGGTCCGGAAGGTGGTGTCGGTCTTGCTTGGGTTGCAGTGCTGGCGTGGGGGCCGGACTCCGCGTCCTGCCGGCCCCCACGCTGTTTGTCAGCCGGGCCAGGTTCCGGTCAGGCTGCGCGTAGTGGCGGCGCCGGCGCGGTCGACGGCGGCCTTGACCGCAGCGAAGATGGCGCCCTGGAGCGTCGCGGCCAGGAGAACCTCGCTCCACGTGCGGTCCTCGTCGGTGGCGTCGGGGGCGTCTTTGTCGTGACCGAGTACCTTCCATGCCTGTTTGAAAGCGGCCCCGGCGATCAGGCCGCTGACAGCGCCCAAGGCGAGCCCGACCGGTTTGTAGGCGATCTTCGAGGCTTTCATCTGCTCAGCCCTTCTTGCGGCGGCCGGCCAGCCACAGCACGGTGACGCCCGCGGCGGCAGCGACCAGCAGCACGGTTCGGTTGTCCCGCGCCAGCTGCGCGGACTGTGCCGCCTTCTGCCGCAGAGGTGCGGGTGCCTTCTCCTCCCACACCCGTCCGGCCCGAGCTGCCGTGGCGCGGACCTGCCCCGCCGCCTGGGCGGCCTTGTCCTTGACCGAGTCGGGCAGCATGTCCTGGACCTGGGAGGTGGCCTTCACCGCCTGGGCCTTGAGCTCATCGGCTTTGACGACGGCCTGCTCCTTCAGCTTGCCGGCCTTCTGCTGGGCGCGGGCCTTGACGTCGGTCTTGTCGGCGAGGGCCTGGACAGTCTGCCCGAGCTCGTGGCGGGTCCGCTCGACCTGCTCGCGGAGCTGTTCGGGGCTGGGGGCGCTCTGCGGGTCGGCGGGCGTGTGGGTCATCGGTGTGCGCTCCTCTTGATCTCTGCCACGTCGGCCTTGACGTTCTCGATCGTGCTCTGGGGTGTCGGTGGGGCGGCCTTGCCGATCTGCTTCTTGCCGCTGAGGGCCAGGACCGCGGCGATCACACCGAGAACGGCGGTGACGATCAGGGCCGCGGCCCACACCGGCAGCAGCAGTGCCATCGCTGCGATCACGGTGGCCACCAGTGCCTGGAGCATCAGGAAGCCGACCAGTGAGGCACCGCCGAACAGCGACCCGCTCTTGCCGTAGCGCTTGCCCTTCTCCGTCATCTCCGCCTGCGCCAGCTTCATCTCGCCGCGCACCAGCTCGGTCAGCTGCTGCGAGGCCTGCTGCACCAGCTCACCCACCGGCTCGTGTCCCACGTCGTGCGTCTCTCGGCCCGGCCCGAAGCCGCGCGGTTGTGTACTCGACACGCGATCACCTCCTGTTCTGTTTCGTTCCTGTCGGTCCGGTCACGCCACGGTGCCCCGGCTGTCCGATGAGTTGGCGAGTACCCCAAACCGTGGAGTTCAGGAGAAAAGCGATCTGCCGCGAACAGGGATGCGCTGCGGGGTTGGTGCGTGGCTGCTACAGCCAATGCCGCAGCAGCGGGGAAAATGACGGGTGAGCCAGGCGCTGGAGAGGCCGATCAGGGCGCCGGCCAGCGGCAACGTGGGGTGACGGCGGCGGTGAAGGCCACGACAGCCGGGGTGTGGCCGGAGGGGGGGGAGGAGTCGGGCCGGTCCTCGGCCTCATCGTGCTCAATCCACTTCTTGGACGGGGGCTGGTCGACCAACTGCTTGCACACACCGTTGGAGACCCACTCCGCGACGGCGAGCGCTCCCGATCCGGAGCTGCGGACCCTTGTCCGCGCCGTCCGCCGAGCGCGTCCATCAGCCGCCGCACCGCAGCGGCCGACCGAGCGCCGCTACCTGCGCTGCGCCCCGGTGAAGCGGCACCACCAAGGAACAGCGCGTGCGTACCACCCGCGACCAGCGCGCTGCGGACCGTTCCGTAACGTCCTGGGCCTACAACCGCGCCGCCACACTGCGCCAGCTCGCCGGGACCATTACCGCCCTGCCGGATCTTCCCACCACCGCGACGAACGCACTTGCGGCTCTCCACGCCGCACTCGGGCACAGCGACCCGGCCCAGCTTCATGGCCCCCTGTCCGAGGCAGGTCCTCACCCGCGTCCGGCTCATCCCGACCTCGCGGACCGCGTCACCGACATCGGCCGCCATACCCACGTGGTGCGCGAGAACGAGCACCGTCAGAGTTCCAACGGGCCGTGACAAGAGTTGCGGGAATCGACAGGTCGGGCGGCATCGCATGTTCGACTGCGTGATGCCGACTGGCACCCAGGACTGACTGGCGAGGTAGCTGCGCGGTCGCAGGTAGCGGATCACCGAGGCACTCTTGAAGCGTTCGCCATTGACGTCGAACCCGGGCGCGTCCGAGGCGAAGGAACCATCACCGGTGACGTGAGCGACACCGGCGCCACAGCGATGTGGCGCCAATCGCCGGGTACAGGGCCCGCGCAGCCAGGTCCGAGCTGTGCGCCGCAGCTGCTGAATCAGCCGTGTTGCGTGTTTTGAGGATGAGCCTGCGGATACTCAGACGCCTGCTGGCGCCCTCGACGACGATGTATGCAGGAGGTCCGTGTGACTGACCACCTCCGTACCCCGGAGCGGCGTACTGCGGACCTGTTCGCCGACTTCGTCAAGCGCGACGCCCCTGGCGTGCCGCTGCCGGGCCGGTCGACGGCGCGCCGTCTTGCTGCCCTCACCGCTCTGGGACGGCAAGACCTGTCCCTGGCACGGCTCGCCGAGGGGCACCTGGACGCTGCGGCTATCCTGCACGAACTGGACCATCCCCTGCCCGCTGCAGGGGAGCGGTGGGGAGTCTGGGCCGCACGCCCACCGGGCCCTGGCGTGCACGCGACACGCACGGACCAGGGATGGAGGGTCACCGGCGTCAAGCCCTACTGCTCCGGTGCCCGCACCTGTACCCATGCGCTGGTCACCGCAGACGCCGATGACGGCTACCGTATGTTCGCCGTCGCACTCGAGCACCCGGGCGCGGCGCCGGTGGAGGGGACGTGGCCGGCGATCGGTATGGCCGGCAGCGACAGCCTGGACATGTCGTTCACGGACGTGCCCGCGCGAGCCGTCGGTGGGGTGGAGGGCTATTTGACGCGGCCCGGTTTCCAGCACGGGGGAATCGGCGTGGCGGCATGCTGGCTCGGCGGGGCCCACGCCGTTGCTGCGCCGCTGTACGAGCGAGCTGTGGCAGGGCGGTTGAACGAGCACGCAGCAGCTCACCTCGGAGCGGTCGACCTTCTGTTGCACACGGCCGACACCGTGCTGCACCAAGCGGGCCAGGACATCGACGCCGACCCCCTCGACAAACGCGAGGAAGCACGGGTGCGCAGCCTGCGCGTGCGGGCCCTGGCCGAAAAGGTGTGCACCGAGGTCGTGGACCATGTAGGGCGTGCCACGGGTGCCGGGCCGTTGTGTCACGACGAACGGCACGCCCGCGCCGTGGCAGATCTGACGGTCTACGTGCGCCAGCACCATGCCGAGGCGAATCTGGCCGAACTTGGCCGCCTGGCGACCACGGGCCCGGCAGAGGCGGCACGATGAGCACGCCACAGACCGCTGGCACGGCGAGGCAGGCCGCCGCCGCAGCGATTGACGCGCAGGGCACCGACGAGGCCGAGTGGCAGCAGGCGCTACTGCCAGACCACCTGCCACACCTGATCCTCCCGACAGGTCCCGTCGTCGTGGTGGCTGCCCACCCCGACGACGAGGTCTTGGGATTCGGCGGCACCATCGCCGCCCTTCTCCACGCCGGTGCGGCGGTCCACACGGTGTGCTTGAGCGACGGGGAAGCCTCCCACGGTCCCGCGACGCCGTCGGCCCAGGCGCAGCTGGCTGCCCGGCGCCGCAGCGAACTGACCGCAGCGCTGGGCGAGCTCGGCGATCTGCCTGCCCCTGTGCATGCCGGTCTGCCCGATACGGCCCTCAACGAGCACGAGCACCACGCGCAAGCCGTGATCGGCGAACTTCTCGATACCGTCGGGGCCGCCGTGTGCGTGGCGCCGTGGGAGGGCGACCTGCACAGCGACCACGAGGCCGCCGGTCGAGCCGCCAAGCGCGCCGGCCGCAACCGCTCCACGCCGGTGTGGTCCTACCCGGTGTGGATGTGGCACTGGGCCCGACCCGGCGACCCCCGCGTGCCATGGCACCGGGCCTCTGTTCTCCCTCTGTCTGAAGCCGCGATCGACCGCAAGAAGGCAGCCCTGGCACGGTTCACCAGCCAACTGGAGCCACGCGGCTCCGGCACCGCGCCGGTGCTGCCGGCGCAGGAGATCGCCCACCACACCCGCACCTTCGAGACGGTGATCCGGTGAACACCCCCGCAAGCTACTTCGACAGCCAGTACGCCCACGCCGCCGACCCCTGGCACCTCGGAGAGCGGTGGTACGACCGCCGCAAGTACACCCTGACCGTCGCGGCTCTGCCCCGCCCCCGCTACCTGCAGGCCTTCGAGCCCGGCTGCTCGATAGGCGTGCTGACCGAACTCCTTGCCGCCCGATGCGACCACCTGCTCTCCACCGACCGCGTCGCCTCGGCCGTCGAAGCCACCGCTCGGCGCACCACCGGCCTGGACCACGTCACGGTGCGGCGGATGACGGTGCCCGACCAGTGGCCCGAGGACTCCTTCGACCTGGTCGTGCTGTCGGAACTCCTCTACTACTTCGACACCAGCACCCGTACACGACTGCTCCACCAGAGCATGGAGATTTTGAGGGAGGCCGGCCATATGGTCACGGTGCACTGGAACCACCCGGTGGCCGAGCACACCTGCACGGGCCGCGACGTCGCCGACCACCTCGACACCCTGACGGGCCTGATCCGAATGGCCCGCTACGACGATCCCGACTTCACCCTCACCGTCCACGAACACAGTCCAGGTCCGGGCCCGGTGCTCTCTCCTGCCCGCGCCGAGGGTCTCGCGTGACGCCCTCAGCTGTGGCCGTCGTCGTCCCCGCGCACAACGAAGAACACCGCATCGCTGCCTGTCTGCGGAGTCTGCACGCGGCCGCCGCGCAAGCGGCGCCGACGCCCGTCGTGATCGTGGTGGCAGCGGACGCCTGCACGGACGCCACAGCGACTCTGGCCACCCGCGGGGGAGCCCACGTCGTGAAGACCCGTAGCCGCAGTGTCGGAGCTGCGCGGGCTGCCGGCATCGAGTACGCGCTGGAGCTGCTGGCAGACGCCGGCCCGGAGGTGTGGCTTGCCATGACGGATGCCGACACCACCGTGCCCGCAGCATGGCTCACCCACCAGGCCACCTGGGCGCGGCGAGGCTACGACGCCGTCCTGGGCACCATCCGCCTCGCACCGACCGCGGCCAACGCCCTCCTCGTGGCCCGGCACGACGCCGGCTACTTCCGCACCCGTCGGCTCAGCGGCGCACAGAGGGAGTGGGAGCACCCGCACGTTCACGGTGCGAACCTGGGCGTGTCCGCTGCGGTCTACCTGCGGGTGGGCGGCTTCGCCGCCTTGCCCACCGGCGAAGACCGTGACCTCGCAGTCCGGCTGTCCGCGGCGGGCCATCGCATCGCCCGCACCGACCAGCACCCCGTGCAGACCGCCGCCCGCCTGCGCGGGCGGGCCCCCGGTGGCCTCGCGGACCTCCTCGCCTGCCGCACGGTGTCCGCCCGTCACAGCGGTCCCACACCACTGGACCTCGTGCGACTGGCTTGACGCCCGGCATTGGGAGACGCGCAGTTCGTGAGGCTGAGCGCGGCCAGTGTGGTTGTGTCCTCCCATCACGGGTACCAGGAGGGGGCAAACCGTATGAGATCAGGACCGTATGAGATCAGGAGAGATAGCCATGCCTTCCGAAGCTACCCCCCGCTACACCGTCCCGGGCCTCACGGTGCAGGACGCCGGCTCGCTCATCGAGGTGCTTCAGCAGCGCCTGCACGCCCTCAATGATCTCCACCTGACGCTCAAGCATGTGCACTGGAATGTGGTGGGCCCGCACTTCATCTCCGTGCACGAAATGCTCGACCCGCAGGTCGACCGTGTCCGCGACATGGCCGATGACGTCGCCGAGCGTCTCGCTGCCCTGGGGGGCGTCGCCCACGGCACTCCGGGCGTGCTGGTCGAAGAGCGCTCCTGGAAGGACTACAGCGTAGGCCGTGCCGACGCCATCGCCCATCTTGGCGCGCTCGACCTCGTGTACACCGGAGTGATCGAGGATCTGCGCGCCGCGATCAAGACAGTGGGGGACATCGACCCGGCCACCGAAGACCTCCTGATCGAGCAACTGCGTGACCTGGAGCAGTTCCAGTGGTTCGTACGGGCGCACTTGGAGACCGCGGGCGGGGCCCTCGCCACGGCCGGCGCCACCACCGAGAAGCAAGCCGCCAAGCAGGCCATTGACCGGTGACATCGACAGCAGGGGCGGTGTGGATGGGTAGCGACCGGATCAGCTCGTCACGGCCCTCACACGAGCGCCTCCCCACGCGCGATCGCGCTCCGCGGACACCCCTACAGGCGCAGGCCGGGTTCCAGGAGCGTCAGGACGCCATGAGCGATGTGGCGCGCGACAACTGAGCCACGCCACGCGGACTTCGGGACAAGGGAAAGGCGCACGATCATGTCCGACAAGCCGCTCAACGGTCACCGGGTGTTGGTACTCGTCACCAACTACGGAGTCGAGCAGGACGAGTTGCTGGTACCGGTCCGCCGACTACGGGAGGACGGCGCGGACGTCACCATCGCAGCCGTGACCCCAGACCCCATCCAGACACTGGTGGGCGACCGGGACCCCGGCGAGACGGTGGAGCCCACCACCACGCTCGAGACACTCGATCCTGGCGCACACCAGCTGCTGCTGGTCCCTGGCGGCACGATCAACGCCGACCAACTCCGCCTGCAGCCCAAGGTCCTCGAGACGATCAGGGCGTTTGCGGCGTCGGGTCGCCCGATCGCTGCGATCTGCCACGGACCCTGGGCACTGGTGGAAGCCGACGTTTTGAGCGGCAAGACGCTGACCTCCTATCCCTCAGTGCGTACCGATGCCCGCAACGCAGGTGCCAAGGCCTGGGTCGACGAAGCTGTCGTGAGCGACAGCGCGAACGGCTACACCCTGGTCACGTCGCGGACGCCGAAGGATCTCGACGATTTCCTTGGCGCCGTCAACAAGGCTCTGGTCGGTTCCTGAGGGCAGGGGCATTGAAGTGCCATTGATAGGATGGTTTATGGCGATTCGGGGTACACGGCACTCATGATCGACGAAGCGCAAACCATGTTGGCCGTTTCCTCCGCCGGTGCTCTTTGGCTAACGGCGGCGGGTGTCGCTGTGGTCGCCGTCCTCATCGCGGCGTTTGTCGTCGGAGGTCGGCGTGCTGCCCAGCGCAAGGTATCCACCCCCGGGCCGGGGGCCGAACAGGCCCGCCGAGTCTTGGCCGATCCCGCACAGCGCGGCGAAGGATGGAGCACTCCCGACGACGACCCCGAGCAGGGTCACCCCCGCCGCTGACCATCTTCTGCCCAGTACCGGCCGTGCCGTGCGCGGCCATGCCTTCCTTCGTCCACCCCATGAGGAGCTGTGGCGCCTTCTCGGAGCTGCTGAGGTCGTGGCTACGTCGGCGGTGAAGAAGCGGACGAGTGCGGCGGCCGCGGGCTTGTCCGCGTCGCAATCCCTGTACAGCTCCGGCAGGCTCGGCAGCCCGCCAGTGTCCTTCTTCAGTATTTCGCCGTGGCGAGGAGGCGGTCACCGACGCAGCGTGAGCAGAGTCGCAGCTCCTGGTCGCCCACGAAGAAGCGCGAAGGCTGGCCGGTCCAAGTGGACGGGGTCCTTGTGAGTTCGGCTTGTAGCCTACGTGCTCTGTTTCTGTTGCGTCCGTTTGATCCTTCTTCCCCGTGCCGAAGCCGTGACTGGCCTTGGAGACGGTCTCGGTGCCCTTGACGGACTGCGCCCCCTGGCGGCGATCACCCGCCAACCATCGTTGACGTGTCTCCCTGCGCCCAACCCTTCGGCCATCACGCTGTTTCCGCTGTTGCTGGCACTGCCCGACCGGGCGGGTAGCGAGCCGGCTACGGGGAACAAGGGCGCCATCACCACGGTCGGCAACGCCGCCCCGGTGGTCGTGACACTTCCGGTGGGGCCGCATACTCGTTGCTCGCCTGTCCGTGCCGTGAACCGGGACGGGTGTACCGAGGGCACGAACTGGAAGGACTGATGGGGGACATGAAGGTCGCGAACGAACCGGTCATACCGGCAGAGGTGGAAAGTCCCGCTCTACGGGCCCAGCCGACCGGACGCTTTGCGCAATGGCTGCTGCATCACCGGGTGCAACCGATCGGACCAGCGGCAGGCGAGGGACACACCGAGCACCACGCCTGGTGGAAGGTGATGTGCCTGACCGGGGTCGACTACTTCTCCAGCCTGGCCTACGTCCCGGCGATCGCCGCCCTCGCGGCAGGAGCGGTCTCGCCCTTGGCGACGCTGTTGATCGTGGCGCTGACCCTGGTGGGGATGCTGCCGATGTACCGGCGGGTGACTCGTGAGAGCCCCCACGGAGCAGGGTCGGTGGCGATGCTGGAGGATCTGCTGCCGTTCTGGCGGGGCAAACTGTTCGTCCTGGTCCTGCTCGGTTTCGTCGCCACTTCGTGGATCATCACGATCACCTTGTCAACGGCGGACGCTTCCGTGCATGTGGTGGAGAACCCCTACTTCCCGCATGCGCTGCACGGCCACGAGGTCGCTCTCACCGTGGCGCTGCTGGTGGTACTCGGCGGGGTGTTCCTGCTCGGGTTCAGCGAAGCGGTCAAGGTGGCCATCCCCCTGGTCGTGGCCTTCCTGGCGCTCAACGCGGCTGTCATCGGCGTCGGTCTGGTGGACGTCTTCACCACGCCGGGCGCGTTCTCGGCGTGGACGGACGCCCTCGGCGACGGCGGAGGCGGTCTCGGAGATCTGGCAGGGCCCGCACTCCTGGCGTTTCCCCTGCTGGTGCTGGGCCTTTCCGGTTTCGAGACGGGCGTGAGCATGATGCCTCTCATATCCGCGGAAGGCAGCGATCCCGAGCAGCAGAAGCAGTCACGGATCCGCAACACCCGGCGGCTGTTGACCACCGCCGCGCTCGTCATGAGCGTCTACCTGTTGGCCGCGAGTTTCGTGACCACTGTCCTCATCCCGCACAAGGAGTTCGAGTCCGGTGGCCAGGCGAACGGCCGGGCGCTGGCCTGGCTGGCGCACGAGAAGGTCGGCGAAGTGTTCGGCACCGCCTACGACATCAGCACCATCCTGATCCTGTGGTTCGCGGGAGCGTCCGCGATGGCAGGGCTGATCAACATCGTGCCCAGATATCTGCCCGACTACGGCATGGCCCCGGAATGGGGACGCGCGGTACGCCCTGTCGTCATCGTCTACACCGCTCTCTGCATCATTATCACCATCGCGTTCGATGCCGATGTCGACGCACAGGCCGGCGCCTACGCCACCGGCATCCTGGCCATGATGGTCTCCGGAGCGTTCGCCGTCACGGTCTCGGTCGTCCGCAGCCGTCGGCGCGTGGCCGGTACAGGATTCGCGCTCCTCACCGCCGTCCTGTCCTACGCGCTGATGGCCAACATCGTCGACAAGCCCGACGGCATCACCATCTCGGGCATGTTCATCGCCGGCATCATCGCCGTGTCGCTGATCTCCCGGGTCTCACGCACCACCGAACTGCGCGCTGACCGGCTCGTGTTCGACGACGAAGCCCGCAGGTTCATCACCGACACCCTCGCGCACGACAACGCCATCAACATCATCGCCAACCGACGACAGACCGGCGACAGCGCCGAGTACGCCCATAAAGAGCGGGAGCAGCGCGGCACCAACCCCGTACCCGGCCTTGCCGACGTGCTGTTCCTGGAAATCGACGTGGTCGATCCGTCCGACTTCAGCGAAACCCTCAGCGTCCGGGGCGTCGAGGTGGACGGTCACCGAATCCTGCGGGCCGAGGCCCCGGCCGCTCCGAACGCCATTGCGGCGATCCTGCTCGCCCTGCGCAACGCCACCGGGGTTCAGCCGCACTGCTACTTCGCGTGGGCCGAAGGAAGTCCCTTGCTGCACATGTTCCGTTACTTCCTCCTGGGCCGCGGCGACACCGCTCCCGTCACCCGCGAAATCATCCGCAGCAACGAACCCGACCCTGACCGCCGCCCAGGCATCCACGTCGGCGGCTGAACTCGCGGCCGTACTTCGTGATTCGAGCTGGCCAGACCTGTTCCCGCTCTCGCGCCGGAGAGCGTCAGCCCGCTGTTCATTGTGAGTGGGCCTGCAGATCACGGTGCCAGGAGGGCATGTGCTCGGCTACCAGGGCAGCGTGATCGAAGCCGATACAGGGGATGAGCCCACGGCGTCGCTGTCCTCGGGCGCGTGCGCGACTGGTCGGCAGTTCTTTCGGCCGTAAGGCCAACTCCAAACGGATGGAGGACCAGTTCGCGTCGCCTGCCTACTGCGCCTCCGGCGTGGGCTGCCGCCGCTGACCCACCCGCCGTCCGGCAGAGCCAGCCGACGGCCACCATCTCGATGCTGTAGAACCGGCGCTGTTCGCCAACGTGCGAGGGGTGGCGAACGCCGCCGGTTCGCTGTGGGCGGGTGTGGTTTGTTGGGGGTGAGCATGCCTTCGCGCAGTTTGGTGACGGTGTGGTTGAGCAGGCGGGAGACGCACAGTCGGGAGGCGCCGAGGTTCGCCGATCTGGGCCTGGGCAAGTTCGTCGATGAACCGCATGGGGATGATGCGCCGCTCGCGTTCGTCGAGTTCGGCGATCATGGAGCGCTCATGAGATGCGGATATCCCAGATGATGCGATACGTATCGCCCAGCATTCAACAGTCATTCTTCTCCTTCGTCGAGGCGGCGTAGGTCGTCCTCGTCCCATTTCCGGGTGTCGCGGGGCTGGGTGTAGGGCTCGGTCCCGGGCGGGAGCCCGCCGGCGATGGCTCGCTGGCGTACTGCCTCGGCATCGAATTCCAGGCCGAGGAGGATGGCCAGGTTGCTGATCCACAGCCACACCAGGAAGACGATGACGCCCGCCATGGTGCCGTAGGTCTTGTTGTACGACGCGAAGTTGGCCACGTAGAACGCGAATCCGGCGGAGGCGATCATCCAGATCACCAGGGCCAGGAAACTGCCCGGAGTGATCCACTTGAAGCCCTTCACCTTCGCGTTCGGGCTCGCCCAGTACAGGATCGCGATCATCACAGTGACCAGCACGACCAGGACCGGCCACTTGGCGATCGACCACACCGTCAGCGCGGTGTCCCCGACCCCCAGCGCCGTGCCCACCTGGCGGGCCACGCCACCGGTGAAGACCACGATCAGCGCACTGACCACAGCCAAAACCATCAGGACAACCGTCACACCGACACGCACTGGCAGGATCTTCCACACCGGACGTCCCTCCGGCATGTCGTAGATGGCGTTCGCGGCACGGATGAACGCCGCGACATAACCGGAGGCCGACCACACCGCCACCACCAGAGCGACGATCGCCACGATGCTGCCGGTGCCTGCGTTGCCCTGCAGCTGCTCCACAGCGCGGGTGATGATGTCGCGGGCCGGGCCGGGAGTGAGCTGTCTGAGATTGTTCAGCACCTTGTCCGTGGTCGACCTGCCGGTGATGCCCAGCAGGGAGACCAGGACCAGCAGGGCCGGGAACAAGGCGAGGACCCCGTAGTACGTCAACGCCGCCGCCCGGTCGGCCAACTCGTCCTTCTTGAACTCCCGCAGGCTCCCGGTGAACACCTTGCCCCACGCCCGCCGGGGCAGCTCCGTCGGCGTGTCCGGCGCCCGCTCCTCCACCTCGGGTCCAGGTCCGGCCTCCTCAGGCGTCGGCACATCGATATCTTTTTGTTCTTTCCATCCTGATTTCGCCATGTCCCGCCGAGTACCCCAGCTCATGGCGTTGAACGACGATCCGAAGCGCCAAAAGCAGAGGCCACCCCCAGGTCATCACAGTAGACACCGGGCGAAGGTGGCAGCAGGATCGGGCAGGCCAGGCCAGCCCCTCACGCGCGATGCTCGATGCCTGCTCTGGGTGACTCAGCGAGCCGTTCGGCCGCAGAACTCTGCCTGGTCGCTGTCGGCAGGCTCCCGGCCGACGCCGTCTGATGGCGTGCTCGCCTCGACTGCGGATTCTGCTGTGCGCCGAGGTTGCCCTGACGGTGACTGTGCCGATGCCGACCGGGCTTGCCTGCGTGCAGGGGTGGGCTCCTCCTGGCAGGAGGAGCCCACTTCGGGGGATGTGTGAGGGGTTATTCCGTGCGCAGGCCTTCCGGGCGCATCATCCGCAGCAGCGGCGGCAGGCTGAGCAGCGTGACCACGCCGACCACGGCCGCGCCCACGCCGGTCATGGTCAGGACGCTCGCCCAGTCCATGGCCACCGGTGTACGGGTCATCTTCAGCAGCGCCGAGCCAAGGGTGATGCCCACCGATGTGGCCAGTACGAGGCCGAGTCCGACCGGGAGGGCCGTCTGCCACAGTACCGACAGGGTCAGCGTGCGGCGCCGGGTGCCGAAGGCGACCAGCGCGGAGAGCAGCTTCCTGCGCTCGCGCAGCTGCTCCAGCTGGGAGACCAGCAGACTCGCGCCGATCAGTGCCAGCACAAAGGCGGAGCCGACGAACAGGCCGGTGCGGATGGAGGTGTACTTGACGTCCTCCTGGGTCGCCGACCAACTGTAGGTTTGTGCCAGGGGGTCGATGCGGGCGACGACGTTGCGTATGTACTCCCGTGAGTCCGGCACCGACGGGTCCAGACGCAGGTAGACACCGTCCGAGAACACCGCGGGCGCGGCCTTTTGGGGCAGGGCGGCGGGGGTGACCAGCAGACTGGTGTAGTCCTGCAGTGAGTCCTTGCGCGCGTTCACCTCCCGAATGTTTGCCGGAACGGTCCAGGGCACCTCGAGGCGGCGTTCGGCGCCGTCGTACGACGGGTCGATGTAGAGCTGCCGACCGGGCTTCACCAGGGCGATTTCGGATGCGTTGCTGGGGTCCGAGTAACCGCTCCGCGTTCGCGTGATGAACACGTCACCGTCCTTGCAGGAGGGCAATGTGGCGAGTTCACGCAGGGTGGCGCAGTTACCCACGGTCAGGCCGTTGCTGTTCTCCGGGTTGCGACGTGCGTCCCCGTACTGGGAGCGGGCCAGGGCCACCGCGGCCCGGACCCCCTTGGTGCCGGTGAATTCGCGCTCGATGCCGGGCAGCGGCTTGGGGCCGCTGAAGTCGACCTGCATCTGGACCCGGCTGGGGTCCTTGCCGGTGCTCTTGGTGTACTGGCTCTGCGTTCCCGTGAAGAGCATCTGCAGCGCGATGGCCCCGGCCACCGCCACGGCGATGCCGTTGACCATGCGGGCGGCAGTGCCGCTGCTCAACTGCAGTCGTCGCACGGCCAACTGCCAGGACAGCGGGCCCTTGCCGAGCCGGACGACGACCGCCTCCACGACCCAGGGCAGCAGGGCGGTGATGCCGATCAGCAACATCAGGACGCCGCCGATGACGAGGTACTGGTTGAAGTTTCCGTTCTTGTGGCCTTGGCCGATCATCGGGTAGAGCATCGCGAGGCCGGCCAGAGTCGGCAGCAGCCGCCACCACAGCCGACGGCGACTCTGCTTGGCAGCACGCACGACACCGAGGGGTTCGACGACCACGCCGCGCATCGCGAGCAGCGTGACCAGCACCGCGGCGACCGGCACCGCCACCGCGACCAGCGCGGCAAGCGCGGGAGTGGGGTCGAGGTAGCTGGGCCAGACGCTCACGCCCAGCAACTCGCCGGTGCCCAGCTTCTGGCGGCCGAGCAAGAAGAAGCCGGTGCCCACGGCCAGACCGAGCAGAGCTCCTGCCAGCGCCTCGCCCGCCGCGATCCGCCGGGTCATCCCCCGGTCGGAGCCGACCAGGCGCAGCGCGGCGAGGCGGCGGTCGCGGCGTTCGCCGCCGAAGCGGACGGCGGCGGCGATGAACACGGCGACCGGCGTCAGCAGCACCACGAACACGACCAAGACCATGAGCAGCAGCACCGGGTCGCTCTTCTCGGGCGTCGCGTCCGGTTTGCCGAACTTGGCCAGCCGTGTCACCAGGGAGGAGTCCGTGAGCTTCAACCCCGAGGCGCCCGCGTAGTAAGCCAGTTCGTGCGAGCCGATCAGCCCGCTCTCGCCGATCGTGCCGGTGATCTTGTACGGCAGGCGCTCCCGCAGCAGTTTCGCGTCGTCCGAGTCCAGCAGGTCCTTGAGCGCGGGGGAGACCACCATCTCGCCCTTACCCGGGAAGCGGTCGACCCCGGGGGGCAGCGGCGCCCGCCTGCCCTCGGGTTCGACGAACCGGCCCCGGACGTCGTCGTCGTGCCAGGTGGTGTCGGCATCGGCGATCAGGAAAGTGTTGTCGGCCTTGGGCAGGACCGTCTGGGAGTACGTGTTGGTGTAGCGGGCGTCCTCCACCTTGCTGCGGGAGGTGAACACGTTGGGCATCGCGGTGCACAACAGGAGCAGAGCCACGCCGAGGCCGACGCCGACCGCTGTCAGCGTCATTCGGACCCAGCCCTCGCGGCCGCCGGTGACGGCGAACCGGGCTCCCATGGCCAGGTCTCTGGACCACTGGCGCGGACTCATATGGCGCGCTCCATGTCCCGGGACTTGCCGTCGCGTACGACGATCTCGCGGTCGGAGTAGGCGGCCACCCGTGTCTCGTGGGTGACGAGGACGACGGCGGCGTTGGTGGAGCGGGCCGCGCCGGTGAGCAGTTCCATCACGCGCTCACCGTTGTAGGAGTCGAGCGCGCCGGTCGGTTCGTCGGCGAACAGCACCCGGGGGCCGGTGACCAGCGCGCGGGCCACGGCGACGCGCTGGCCCTGGCCGCCGGAGACCTCGCCGGGCCGCTTGCCCTTCAGGTCGTCGACCTCCAGGCGTTCCATCCAGCCGAGCGCCGCCCGCTCGGCTTCCTTGCGGGAGGTGCCGTTCAGCCTGAGCGGCAGGGCGACGTTTTCCACGCAGGTCAGTTCCGGCACGAGCTGCCCGAACTGGAACACGAAGCCGAACTCGGAGCGGCGTAACGCGCTGCGCTGGGCGTCGCTCATCGTCGTCACCTCGCGCCCGTTGTAGGTGATCGACCCGGAGTCGGGCGGCAGGATGGCCGCGAGGCAGTGCAGCAGCGTCGACTTGCCGGAGCCGGAGGGGCCCATGACGGCGACGACCTCGCCGGGGTGGATGGAGAACTCGGCGCCGTCGAGGGCATGGGTGTGCCCATAGGTCTTGCGCAGGTCCTGCGCGGTGAGCAGGGAACCAGGGGGAGAAGTCGTCATCGAGCTACAGCCTCACGGAGTTTGTCGAGTCGGGCGGCGGTCAGCTCCAGCCAGCGCAGGTCCGCTTCCAGGTGGAAGAGGGCGTGGTCGCAGATCAGCTGGTCCGCCAGATCGCCCTTGCGCTTGCGGTCGGTCAGGATGCGCATGCTGCGCAGGTGTTCGGAGCGTTGGGTGTCCAGGATGTCGGCGGCGTCCCGGTGGGTGAGCAGCGCGAGGACGACTTTGGTGTAGAGGGCCGACTGGAGGTATTCCTCCGGCTTCTGCGGGGTCGCGAGCCACCGCTCTACGTCGGTGATGCCAGCGTCGGTGATCGCGTAGCGCTTGCGCTCCGGGCCGCCGCCGGCCTCGATCCCGTCGACCTCGACGAGGCCGTTCTTCAGCAGCCGGGACATCGTCGAGTAGACCTGGCCGTAGTGCAGCGGTCGGTCGTGACCGAACGTCTCATCGAAGGCCCGCTTCAGGTCGTAACCGTGTCGCGGGCCGGACTCCAGGAGCCCCAAAAGGGTGTGACCGATGGACATGAGCCGCACTATACACGCCGTGTATACGCGGTGTGTATACGCAGAGTGTGTAGCTCATGGCGAGGGTGTACGACAGCGCAGGTGAGGGAGCCGGGAATTCCGATCG
Organism: Streptomyces sp. NBC_00659; assembly: GCF_036226925.1. NCBI lineage: Bacteria > Bacillati > Actinomycetota > Actinomycetes > Kitasatosporales > Streptomycetaceae > Streptomyces > Streptomyces sp. NBC_00659. Next base: position 7,934,905 of record NZ_CP109031.1, read on the forward strand.
TCACGGTCCGGAAACGGGCAGTCAGCTGCCTCGACTGCTCATGACCCGCTTCGAACAGCTGTAGGTCGACCGGCGAGGCGCCCGGCCGGTCGGGCAGAGAGCGGCGGTCCGAGCCCTTGCACCGTCACGGCCATCTCCTCGGAGACCATGTCAAGCCCGCCGACCAGGCCGTCCGCGACTCGGCGAGGTCGTCCGGGCTGTCGAAGGTGGGGTTGGGGCCCGGCCACGCCAACCAGGTGCGCTCGTGCGGGGGAGGCGTGGGATGTGGGTTCGTAGACGGTACTGTCGCGGAGCAGCGCGAACAGCACGCTGCTCACGTTGGTCCATGTCTTCCCCGGGCCCAGGGGCGGAGGAGCCATCGGCAGGCTGTCCGCCGGACTCGTACAATGCATTCTTCCGCCGCTGGCGCGACCACGCCCTGGTCAGGGAGTTCCACGACCGGCTGCGTGCCACGGTCCGCGAGAAGCTGGGCCGCGACGCGGAGCCGAGTGCGGGTGTGATCGACTCGCAGTCCGTCAAAGCGGACGCCGTCGTCGGCTCCGACAGCCGCGGGTTCGACGGCGGGAAGCTGGTCAACGGCCGCAAGCGGCGGTGCATGGGCAGGGCGTCGATGTCTGTGTCCGTGACCTTGATGCCGGTGTCCTAGGTGCCCGAATCGAGTTCCGCGTGGACCGTCAGCCCGGTTTCCGTAGTGGTCGCCTTGATGCTGTTCACGATGACGTCGTGGCTGGTCAGAGGCCTACCGCGCCAGTTCATGGAGATGTGGGAGAACAGCCGGTGCTCGATCTTGTTCCACTTCGAGGTGCCCGGCGGCATGTGGCAGACCGTGATCTCCAGGTCCGTCTCGGCGGCCAGGGCGGCGAGTTCGGTCTTCCAGGCGCGGGTGCGGTATCCGTTGGAGCCGCCCGCGTCCGCGGCGATCAGCAGCCGGGCGGCCTGAGGGTAGTCGTGACTGCCGCGGGCTTGCCACCAGCGACGGATCGAGGCAACAGCGAACGCGGCCGTGTCATGGTCGGTGCCGACACTGACCCAGCCGATGTTCGCGGCGACGTCGTAGATCCCGTACGGGATCGCCTTGCCCGGTCCCTGCCGGTCCAGGAAATCATGGGTCTTGACCTGGGCCGGAGCTCCCTTCGGCTCCCACTCACGACCCTCATTCTTGTATGGGCCGACCAACTCCTTCTTCTTCGTGTCCACACTGATCACCGGATTACCGGCGCCCATATGGTCCTTGGCCCGGTCGTTGATGTAACGGAACTGGGCATCACGGTCGGAGTGTTGAGCGCCCTCGATGGCCTTGACATTGGCCTGGAGGCCGAACCCCTCATCGCGGAGCAGGTCGGCGACAGTGTCCGCCGAGACGCGGTGGCCTTGCCTGGTGAGCTCGCTGGCGAGTTTGCGTGTCGACTTCGTCGTCCAGCGCAGCGGCGACATGGGATCCCCACGCACATCTGGCTCGACCAGCGCCAACAGTGCAGGTCGAAGCTCCGGATCAACCTCAGCCGCCCGTTTGCGCCCGCCACCGGGACGGCGGACCCGGCCCAGCGGCTCCGCCCCGGCCTCCAGCTCGTCCACACCTTTACGGACGGTGGTCGCGCTGACCCCGGCCGCCTGGGCGACGGCTCGGATCGCACCGTGGCCCAGGATCCGAGCCTCAGCTCCCATCAGCAGACGTCGCTGCCGCTCGTCCAGATGCGGGAACAACACCTCGAACTTCACTGCAAGTTGACCGCGGACCTCGCCAGATATGCGCATACCACACCAACGAGCTGAACTGCAGGAAGCAACACTTTGATTCTCTGCGAGCCCTTACTGCTGTGAGCGCCGGTCGGCGCCCCCGCCTCTCCTGCGGGCGGGGGCGCAACGTGGCCGAGGTGGGTAGGAGCCGAAGCTCAGGCGGCTCCCACGGCGACCTTGCCCTTGCGCAGTGTCAGCGTCCGGTCGGACCGGGCGGCGAGGGTCTGGCTGTGGGTGACCACGATGACGCACTTGTTCTGCGTGTGCGCCAGCTCCTGGAAGATGCCGATGATGCCGTCGGCGGTGTCCTCGTCGAGGTTTCCGGTCGGTTCGTCGGCGAAGAGGATGTCCACGTCGCAGGCGAGGGCCCGGGCGATGGCGACGCGTTGTTGCTGCCCGCCGGAGAGTTTGAGGACGTTGCGGTCGGCCATGTCTGGGTCGAGGCCGACTTTGGCGAGCAGTTCCAGCGCATGAGCTTTGCGCCGTCCCGTGGGCGGCTTGGCGCCGGTGATCTCCATGGCGGTGATGACGTTCTGCAGCGCCGTCATATAGGTGAGCAGGTTGTACTGCTGGAAGACGGTGGCTGCGTGCTTGTTGCGGTAGCGGCCCAGGCCGAGTTCGGCCAGGTCCTGTCCGTCGAAGCGAATGATTCCCTTGGTGGGGCTGTCCAGCCCGCTGGCCAGGCTGAGGAGCGTGGTCTTGCCACTGCCCGAGGGGCCGAGGACGGTGTAGAAGGTGCCGCGTTCGAAGGCCAGGTCGATCTGCTTGAGCACGGTGGTCCGGCGTCGCTGGTTCTGGTAGATGTGGCTGACATCCGCGAACTGCAGGGCGGGCGGCGTGACGGCGGGTGCGGTCTGGTTCATTGCGGTCACTTGCCCTTGGTGAGGATGCGGCGGGGGTTGAGGCGCAGCGCGGAGGCGGCGGGAATCGCGGTGGCCAGCAGACCGATGCCCAGACCGATACCGGCGACGGTGGCGACGTCCGACGGCTGCAGCCGGACAGCGATCTTGTCTATGGGGTCGGCGCCCTTGACCGGCGCGGAGTTCGGGTCGATGCCCTGTTCCAGTCCGGTGGAGCCGGGGGGCGGCGGCTGCCAGGCGTTGATCTTCCGCTGGGCCGAGGCGGCCTGGTCGTGCAGCAACGTGTCGCCTGCCTTCTGAGTCAAGTTCTGGGAGAACACCGAGCTCAGACCGATGGCGAGGACCACGACGACCACGGTCTCGACGCACTGCTGGGCGACCAGCTTCCACTTCGTCTCGCCCAAGGACAGCAGGATGCCGAACTCCGTGCGGCGCTGCTTGACCGCGAGAGTGGCAAGCAGACCCAGGACGAGGCCCCCGGCGATGCCGATCAGCCACATGGCCGCGGTCGCGGAGGTGGCGACACTGTCCAGGGGACCGGTCATCTGCTTCAGGGCCTTGTCGTTGATGCTGAGCTTGAATCCCTTCAGCGCGTTCCCGGCCGTACGGTCGGCCTGCGCGTGGAAGGCGTCGAACGCGGCGGCGTCCTTCAGCTGGAAGGTCGCGCCCTGCAGGGGGGTCGGGCCCTGCTTGCCGCCGGAGTTGAGCCTGCCCAGTGCGCCGGCCGGGACGATCAGCTTGTCGCCCGGGGCCTGTTGGTAGTCGGGGTCGGGCTGGTCGGAGGGGTTGTGGTAGATGCCCTTGACGGTGAAGACGGCCTTGCCCTTGCCGGTGGGGTCGTTCTCGGACAGCGTCATCCTGTCGCCGGCCTCGAGGTGGTTCTTGCTCGCCAGCCGTTCCTCGATCAGGACCTCGTTGCGGTCCTGATCGGCGGCGGTGACATGCCCGCCGGACAGCAGCTTCCAGTTGCCGCTGGCGAAGTCGGGGAGCAGGGAGGAGTCCCGGACGCCGGCGGCCAGGGTGTAGGTGGCGGGCGCGTCGGGCACGAGGGGCTTGCTGCCGGTGAGTTCGAGGCCGCCGAGCAGCGTGGTTCCGTCGTTGTACGTGTAGTTGTACTTGGCCACCAGCGGGGATCCGCCGATCCTGTCGACGACGTCCGAGCCGATCTGCGGGGCCTGGCCCGGCATGCCGCCCCCCGCGCCGGTGAGATCCATCCCAAGGGTGACGGCGGCGCCGAGGCGGCGTTCGGCGCTGTCGGCGGCGCGTCCGGTGGCGGTTCCGATGAGGAACCCGGCGAACACCATGGTGCAGATGACCAGAAAGGTGCCCAGGGTGATCAGGGTTCTGGCTTTGCGTGACCACAGGCTCAGGCCGGCGCGTTTGATGAAGTTCATGAGGGGTGGGCCTATTCGGTGTCGGTGAGGATGGAGCGCGGGTGCAGTCGGAGAATCCCGATGCCGGGGACGGCGGTGGCGACCAAGGCGATGCCCAGGCCGATGGCGGCGACCTTGCCGAGGTCGCCGATGTCCATGCGGATGTCCGACACCGTGGGGTTCTGGTCGGCGGGGTTCTGGCCGGCGGTGACGCTGTGCTGCTCGCGAACCAGCAGCATGGTGCCCGCGTGGTGGGCCAGGGACTGGCCGGCCAGGGCTGCCAGAGCGAGGGCGGGCAGCAGGACGGCCGCGACCTCCACGGTGTGCTGGCCGATGAGTTTCCACTTCTTCTCGCCCAGGGCGAGCAGCATGCCCAGTTCGTCGCGGCGGTCCCTGATCGTCATGGTCACGATCAGCGTGAGGATCACCGCTCCGGACAGGGTGATCAGCCAGACCAGGGCGGTGGTGAACGTCCCGACCCGCTGCAGTGGCAGGACCTGGTCGCGGTACGCCTTGTCGTTGATGTCGAAGCGGAAGCCGTCGGTGCCGAGCAACCGGGCGGCTTCCGTGTGCAATTGCCGGGCCTGCTCAGGAGAGCGGATCTTGAAGACGGCTTCGTCGGGCCTGGTTCCGAAGCCGAGCGCGGACAGGGCGGCGGCCGGGGCGTACACCTGGTTCGCGGACAGCTCGCTGGGCGCCACCCACTGGGGCGGGTCCTGGCGGGAGTCCTCGTACACGCCGGCGACGGTGAAGGAGTCCGTGTGCCTGCCGTCGGGGGAGGCCAGGGGGACGGTGCCGCCGACCTTCAGATGATTCTTCGCGGCCAGGCGCCGGCTGACCAGAACGACCTTGCGGGCGTTGTCCTGCGAGGTGAGCCCGCGACCGGCAACGATCGTGGAACGGCCGGTGGAGAAGTCGAGGAGCATCCCCGAGTCACGGATGCCGTTCACCGCCAGTCCGTCCTGGCCCCGGTCGCTGTCTCCTTCCGGCCGGCCGGGTTTCGGCAGGTTCGAGGTCACGAGAGGCAGCCCCGGAGGCTTGCTCACTCCGCGCAGCACCGGGTTGTACCGCTGCACCACCGGGGAGGAACCAAGCGTGTCGACCGCGTGTGAGGTCAGCTTGGCGCCGCGCACCGTGACGTCCACGCCGATACGCCGCTGGGCCTCGGCCTCCTGGCGGGTGGTCGTGTCCCGGAGCAGGAAGCCGCCCAGCAGCAGTGTGCAGACCACCAGGAGAATGCCGAGCAGAAGGCTGGTCTTTCCTCTTCTGGCCCCCAGGCTGAAGGCAGCCCGCTTGACGAAGTTCATGGACGCAGGACAACAGCCGGACCCGCACAGCGGCATAAAGGCTGTTACGGCCGCATAAAGTCTCAGCACCCGGGTCAGCCCACCGGGATGGGCTGATCGGGCGCCGGGTCCGGACGGTTCGTGGGCCGAACGCACCGGACGGCGTTTATCTCGCTGTAAACGCGGGCGTGGTCTTCTGATCGCATGAGAGTTCTGGTAGCCGAGGATCACGCGATCCTGGCGCGGACCATCGCCACCGGCCTGCGCAGGCAGTCCATGGCGGTCGACATCGCCGCATCGGGCGACGAGGCCGAACGGATGTGCCTGCTTGCCGACTACGACGTGCTGGTCCTCGACCGCGATCTGCCGGTGATGACGGGTGACGCGGTCTGTCTCCGGCTCCGCGGACGGGCGGATCCGCCGATGATCCTGATGCTGACCGCGGCCGGCACACTCGAGGACCGGGTCTACGGCCTGGAGCGCCTGGGAGCCGACGACTATCTCACCAAGCCCTTCGACTTCACCGAACTGGTCGCCCGGGTACGGGCATTGAGCCGGCGTACGCCCACGGCGTCGCCGGTCGTCCACCACTACCAGGGGATCTCTCTGGACCTGTCCCGGCACGAAGTATGCGTGGACGGCCGGGCGGTCGATCTCACGCCCAAGGAGTTCGCCGTGCTCCTGATGCTGGTCGAGGCGCGCGGCGGGGCCGTCACACATCGGGAGCTGGTGCGTTCCGTCTGGGACGAGCACCTGGACCCGCGCACGAGCGCGGTCCGCGCCACCGTCAGCCGCTTGCGGGGCAAACTCGGCCTGCCGGACGTGATCGTGGCGGACGCCGGTGAGGGGTATCGGCTGTGCCGTTGACCTGGTCGGCCCGTATGCGCCGCCGCCTGCGCAAGATGCCCTTCCGGGGCAGGATCGCCGCCGCCTTCGCCGTCTTGTTCGTACTGTCGGGGGCCGTGCTGTTGGCCTTCGTGGTGGTGCTGGCTCGCTACGGGACCACCCAGCAGGTGCGGGACATCGATGTGGTCTCCGGCGTCGGCCCGGTGGGGCCGTTCAGCGTGGCGAGTCCGGCGGGCACGACCACGCCGGTGAGCCCGACGACCCCGGGTGGGACGAGCCTCCCCCTCCCGCACGGCACCGATTCCGACGGCATCGCCATCAAGCTGGTCGACCGGACGGTGGCCGCCGTACAGGGCGCGGCGCTGCAGCAGATGCTCCTGTGGTCCGGCGTCGGGTTGGTACTGATCACCCTGCTCGCTTCTGTCGTGGGGTGGTGGATCGCCGGGCGTGCGCTGCGGCCGGTGGCGGCGGTGACGGACGCGGCGCGCAGGATCAGTGAGGAGAACCTGCACGAGCGTCTCGCTCTCACCGGACCGGACGACGAGCTCCACAAACTCGCCGACACCTTCGACATCATGCTCGAACGTCTGGAGAAGGCGTTCGCCGGCCAGCGCCGCTTCGTCACCAACGCCTCGCACGAACTGCGCACCCCGCTGGCCGTGCAGCGGACAAGCCTGCAGGTCGGACTGGCCGACCCCCTGCCCGACGGACTGGCGGATGTACGAGAGGACCTGCTGGCCGTCAACCGCGAGGCGGAGAAACTGATCGACTCACTGCTCGTTCTGGCCCGCAGCGACAGCGGCCTGCAGGAGACCGAAGAGGTCGACCTCGCCGCGATGGCACGCCAGTTGACCGGCGCACTGCAGCCCGCCGCCCGGGCGAAGGACCTCTCGCTCACCCTGACGGCGGACCAGCCGCTCCGGGTCGAGGGCGATCCCACTCTGCTGCGTCACCTGCAGACGAACCTGCTCGACAACGCCCTTCAGTACAACCGGCCCGGCGGCACCGTCACCGTCCATCTCGCCGACCGTGCCCTGACCGTCGCCAACACCGGCAGCACCATCGAACCGGACCAGGTCGCCGATCTCTTCGAGCCCTTCCGCCGCCTCGGCCAGGACCGTATCGGCACCACCGGTCACGGCCTGGGCCTGTCCATCGCCAGATCCATCGCCGACGCCCACCGCGCGAACATCACCGCCCACCCCGGCCAGGACGGAGGGCTGACCGTCCGCGTCACCTTCCGCGCCACCTGACTCACGACCACTCGACACCGCCGCCACCCCAGTGACTTGTCCGCCACACGGTAGAAGCCCGCCCGTATCGCCCGCCTGGTATCGAGTCCTCCGAACGACTCGGACGCCACCGCTGGAAGATCGAGAGATGAGTTCAACTGCGTGACTGGCGGCGTCGGTTCGAACTGTTCGGACCTGCACGGGTGCCTTGTCTCGCAGCCGGGAGCATGGCTGCAGGGTGCCTCTCTGAGCGGCTGGGTGCCGAATTCGGGACGCCGGCAGGACACAGGGAATCGGAAGGGGCTGCTCCGCCGTGGTGGGTGGCGGAGTGGCGGCGGCCGATCAGAGTGCCTTGGATCGTGCGCCGACTGCGGTGCGGGAGGAACTGCCTGTACAGAAAACGGCCCGCAGCGTTCGTGCTGCCGGAGGCAGGGCGGCCAGTGAAGACCGTCGATCCGTGGACGCCGCGGTAGCTGCGGGACAGCCACCGCTCGGTGTGTGAGCCGGGGGACTGAGCATGCCTGCCGTTCCTCGTCTGTCGCTGCGGTGTTGCTGTCGCAGCGGCGGTGAGTGCGGCGGCGACGAGCGCGAGCACGGTGAACAGGTGTGGGTATCCGCCGAGCGGTGCGGCCATGACGGCACCGGCGAAGGGGGCCAGGGCTGAGGCTGCGGTTGCCGGGGCCGTGAGGAGTCCGGACAGGTGGCCGTAGTGAGTGGTGCCCCAGCGGTCGGTGACGGCAGTGGCCTGGAGCAGGGTCCGGAGGCGGCTGTTTTGCCGACGCGCATCTCACATACCGATGATCAGTCGGCTGGCCTGCTTCGGGACAGCCGCAGTGACCTGCGAGGCGCCGCCCTCGGACTCCCATGTCCTCTCCGCGTCCCGCACCTGGTTGGGGACGGGGGAAACGTCGTGCAGGGCCTGGTCGGCGGTGATGAGCTGGCTCGCGGTCAGTGGCAGGCCGCCGTATTCGGATGCCGCCGTCATCAGACGTGCAGCTGCTTCCGGGCCGGTCTCGGGCGGGATCACCAGCAGGTCCCAGCGGCCGGTGCCGTAGGACAGGAGAAGAAGCTTGTGCGGGTCGATCTCCGGAGTGAACCAGCCGACCTTCACGACATGGCCGCGGACGGGCACCTTGTGCGGGATGACCGGCCAGTGCTCGGGGTTGACGGCGACATGGGTGATGCGGCCCCACAGGGGGTCCAACGCATCGGTCAGTGCGGGCAGTTCGCGCAGCAGGTCGCGGGAGCGCGGCCACCAGGCGCCGTCCAGGAGCCCGCGGGATCGGGCGTCGGCCTTCAGTACGAGACGGGCGGGAGGCGCCGCGACGGGTGCGAGCCGCGGCAGGGTTGCTTCGAAGGTCGCGGTCATGATGAGGACCCGTCTCCGGGCCGCCCCTGGAGTTGCGGCCCGGGTTTCGCCTTTCGCCGGGAACGACCCGGCGTGGCAGCCGGTGTGCGAAATGCCCTCGGTGCCTTCACCGTACTCCTTCAGTCTTCCTGGTCTTGCCGCGACTGTCGTACCGGCAGGAGTACGGTGAAGACGTCGAGGGCACGTCGTACGCCGGTGATCGCACAGGCCTCGTCCTCGTCGCAAGAGAGATGCGGGCCGCCCAGGTCCGGGCAGGTTCCGCCCCGTGACATCCGAAGCCGCGCACTGCCCACCCCGCTCCGAGGCCACGCACGAGCGAGCAGGGCCGGGTGGAAGCCCGTATGGTCGCCGCGGACTGTGAAGCGGTTCGGCGCGTCGCGGACGCGCTCCGGTCGCCTTCCGCCGGTGACGAGCAGCATCGCGGGCCCCTCGGGAACGGGGACGCGACTGCACCTCACAGCGGACGCCTCGCACGCAGCGGGTCCGCTCCGCTTTTGGCTCGACTTCAGCGGACTGCCCGCCGATCGCACCCACCCACCCGCCGTCGAAGAGGCGCAGCCCAAGACCCCGGCCGCACTGTCGTCACCGAGGTCAAGGACCGCCCATGTCTCTTCAGTCTCTCCGTCCCCCGTCCGCCGCTCAGCCGGAAAGTGCCCCGCCGCTCCTGGAGTACGACGGGAGGGCACCCTTCCCGTGCGGCGGAACGACTTGTGAGCGCACCGGCAACGAGCGGCTGTCCCTGACGATCACGGCGTTGATCGTCTTCCTGCCGTTCCTGGCACTAGGCCTGGCCGGCTGGTTGCTGTGGGGGCGCCTGATCCATCCTGTCGATGTCCTGCTCGCCACGGTGCTCTACACGGTCACGGGCCTCGGCGTCACCGTCGGCTTCCACCGGGGCCTGACCCACGGCGGCTACCGTGCCGTACGGCCACTGCGCATCGCGCTCGCGACGGCCGGGTCGATGAGCTTCCAGGGTGACGTGATCGGCTGGGTCGCCATCCACCGCCGCCACCACGCCTTCACCGACCGGCCGGGCGATCCGCACTCTCCGTACCGCTACGGCACTTCCGTGCGCGGTCAGTTGCGGGGGCTGGCGGACGCCCACGTCGGCTGGCTGTTCCGCAACGAGCCCACATCCGCGGCGCGTTACGCTCCCGACCTCGTCGCCGACCGCGACATCCGGGCCGTGTCCCGGGCCTTCCCGGCCCTGTGTGTGCTCACCCTCGTCCTCCCCTTCGCCGCGGGCAGGCTGATCGGCGGCACCTGGGTGTCCGCTCTGACCGCCCTGCTGTGGGCGGGACTCGTCCGCATCGCCCTGCTCCACCATGTCACCTGGAGCGTGAACTCCCTCTGCCATGTGATCGGCGAGCGTCCGTTCCGCACCCGTCGCCACGACCGCTCCACCAACCTGTGGCCTCTGGCCCTGCTCTCCTTCGGAGAGAGCTGGCACAACCTCCACCACGCCGACCCCACCAGCGCCCGGCACGGCGTCGACCGCGGCCAGCTCGACCCCTCCGCCGCCGTCATCCGCCTTTTCGAACGCCTCGGCTGGGTCAGGGACGTGCGCTGGCCCACCCCGGACCGTATCGCCGCCCGTCGCGCGTGAACCCGATCGACCGTGTCCCCTCCAGGAGTTCTCATGACACTCGCTCCCCCGCCCCCGATCTCCTCGTCGTCCGCCGTCCGCCTGCGCCTGTCGGTCCAATCGGCACAGGGCCGCATGCCCCGGCGCATCGACGGCGCCTGGTGGCCCCGCTCCACCGATCTGACGTCCGAACTGCCCCGGCTGCTGGGTGGACTGCCGCCCGCCTGGGGGCACGTCAGCAGCGTCCTGGTGGACGAGGCTGTATGGGCTCCGTTCCCCGGACGGTTGCTCGTCGACGATCAGGTGGTACGCCTGCGCCGGACGACCAGCCGGCACGCCCCCTCCACCGTCTGCCTGCTGGCACCCGGCCACGGTCGGTGGGACCTGCTGGTCGTACCGCCCGCGGCCACGGAGGCGGAGGCCGGGGGGCTCATGGACAGCATGGACACCGCCGTGAAGGACAGCCTGGGGTTGGGAACCGCTGTCCGCTGACGGTGTCTGCCGGACCGACTGTGGGCCCACACCACCCAGAGGTGCTGTGGGCCCGGGGGCGTTGTCACCGCACCGGTCGAGGGCCGCCAGTGCCTTCCGTCCCCATCAGCGCACAGGAGGTCAGCTCGGCCAGTGCCGCCCCCGCGGCGATGGGCTCCGGGTTCTTGTCGGCCGGGCGGACTCCCCGGTGAGGACGCTCTCGTCGTAGGCGAACGCCGTGCACTCCAGCAGGCGCAGGTTCGCGGGCACCACCTACCCCAGCGTCAGACGTACGACATCGCCCGGCACCAGCTCGGTCACATCGACCTCGGTGGCCGCGCTGCCCCGGACCACGACGGCCGTGTGGCGCACCCGAGAGTGCAGGGCCTGTGCCGCCTTCTCCGCCTGGTACTCGTTGACGAATCCCAGTGCCACGCTCAGCACCAGGATCCCCGCGACGACGATCGCGCCGGTCCGCTCGCCGAAGAAGTACGAGACCCCGGCCGTCACCGCCAGCAGGATCAGCAGGGCGCTGCGCAACTGCCGCCCGAGAAGTGCCAGGACGGGCGTGGTGCGTGCGTACGGCGTTCGGCCCGACGACCGCGAGCCGCTCGGCCGCCTCACCCGTCTCGCCTCCCGACAGCCCCTCGGGACTGCTCGCGAGCGTGGCCAGCACGGCCTTCGCGTCCTCGGCGGCGGCGTCCTCCACCCGCATCTCCGCCACCCGGGCGGTCACTGACCCCAGGTCCATTCGGCGACCTCGGGCAGGTCCTCCCCGTGGGCGCGGATCCAGTCGTGATGGCGATAGCGGACGTCGACCATCCGCTGCCGCAGCGCCGCGGCCCGGACCGCGAGACCGGGCACCCGGTCGATGACGTCCATGACCAGCCGGTACCGGTCGAGGTCGTTGCGTACGACCATGTCGAACGGGGTCGTGGTGGTGCCCTCCTCCTTGTAGCCGCGCACGTGCAGGTGCGGGTGGTTGGCGCGCCGGTAGGCGAGCCGGTGGATCAGCCACGGATAGCCGTGGTACGCGAAAACAACCGGTTTGTCGGGGGTGAACAGCGCGTCGTACTCGCTCTCGGGCATGCCGTGCGGGTGTTCCTCCGCGGGCAGCAGCCGGGCGATGTCGACGACGTTGACCACCCGCACCGCGAGTTCGGGCAGATGGAGACGGAGCAGCGAGGCCGCGGCCAGAACTTCGAGGGTGGGTACGTCGCCCGCGCAGGCGAGCACCACGTCCGGCTCGCCGCGCTCGGACTCGGTGCCGGCCCAGGACCAGATCCCGGCGCCGCGGGCACAGTGCGCGCGGGCGGCGTCGAGGTCGAGCCAGTCGAAGCAGGGCTGCTTGCCCGCGACGACGACATTGACGTAGTCGCGGCTGCGCAGCACGTGATCCGCCACGGACAGCAGGGTGTTGGTGTCCGGCGGGTAGTAGACGCGCACGACCTCCGGCGACTTGTTCAGTACGTGGTCGACGAAACCGGGGTCCTGGTGCGAGAAGCCGTTGTTGTCCTGGCGCCACACGTGCGAGGTGAGCAGGTAGTTGAGGGAGGCGATCGGGCGGCGCCAGGGGAGCCGGCGGGCGACGCGCAGCCACTTGATGTGCTGGTTCGCCATGGAGTCGACGATGTGGACGAAGGCCTCGTAGCAGGAGAACAGGCCATGCCGTCCGGTGAGGAGATAGCCCTCCAGCCAGCCCTGGCAGGTGTGTTCGGACAGGATCTCCATCACCCGGCCGCCGCGCTCCAGATGCTCGTCCGTCGGCAGTACCTGGGCCTCCCACGCCTTGCCGCTCGCCTCGTAGACGGCCTGGAGGCGGTTGGAAGCCGTCTCGTCCGGGCCGACCAGCCGGAAGTCCCGCCGTTCGCCCGTATCGGCCATCACCCGCGCCAGCAGGTCGCCGAGGACACGGGTCGGCTCATGCGCTGTCGCACCGGGCTTGTCGACCAGGACGGCGAACTCCTCCAGGGGCGGGAGGGGCAGGGCGTGCAGTAGCAGACCGCCGTTGGTGTGCGGGTTGGCACCCAGGCGGTGTAAGCCGTCGGGGACGCAGGCCAGAACCTGCGCCCGGGGGCGTCCGTGCTCGTCGAAGAGCTCCTCCGGCCGGTAGGAGCGCAGCCATTGCTCCAACTGCCGCAGATGGTCCGGGTTTTCGCGTACGGCCGACAACGGGACCTGGTGCGCTCGCCAGGTGCCCTCCACCGGGAGACCGTCGACCTCGGCCGGTCCGGTCCAGCCCTTGGGCGTACGCAGCACGATCACCGGCCACCGCGGGCGTTCGGTGACGGCGGAACCGGCGCCTTCGGTGCGGGCGGCGTACTGGAAGGCGGCGATGCGGTCCAGGGCCTCGTCCATGGCGCGAGCCATCGCCTGGTGGACGGCATGAGGGTCGTCCCCGGTGACATGGAGGGGCTCGTGGCCGTATCCCCTGAGCAGGGAGTCGAGTTCGGGCTCCAGTATCCGGGCCAGGACCGCCGGGTTGGCGATCTTGTAGCCGTTGAGGTGCAGGATCGGCAGGACGGCACCGTCCCGTACCGGGTCGAGGAACTTGTTCGAGTGCCAGGAGGCGGCCAGCGGGCCCGTCTCGGCCTCGCCGTCGCCGATCACGCAGGCCACCAGGAGCCCCGGGTTGTCGAACGCGGCCCCGTAGGCGTGCGAGAGGGAGTAGCCCAGTTCGCCGCCTTCGTGGATCGATCCGGGGGTCTCGGGCGCGACATGACTGGGGATGCCGCCGGGGAAGGAGAACTGCCGGAAGAGGCGGGCCATGCCGGCGGCGTCCCGCGTGATGTCCGGGTATGTCTCGGTGTAGCTGCCCTCCAGCCAGGAGTTCGCGACCACGGCGGGCCCGCCGTGACCCGGCCCCCAGACACAGATCGCGTCCAAGTCCCTTGCCTTCACGACCCTGTTGAGGTGGGTGTGGACCAGGTTCAGTCCCGGTGAGGTGCCCCAGTGACCCAGCAGCCGCGGCTTGATGTGATCGAGAGCCAGGGGCTCGGTCAGCAGCGGGTTGGACATGAGGTAGATCTGCCCGACGGCCAGGTAGTTCGCCGCCCGCCAGTGGGCGTCCAGCGCGTTCAGTTCCTCCTCGTCGATGTTGTCGATGTGTACAGGGGTGTCGAGCGAGGTCTCGCGAGGGGGGTCGAGCGGCATGACGAACCCTTCTTGAAGAGGGCTGCTCAGGAACTTCGGGAGCTGAGGCCGGGGAGGAATTCGGATTCGTCGATGAAGGCGCGGGCGACGTCCGAGAGGCGGCGGTTGTGGGAGCGGGCGTAGGCCCTCAGGGTGGTGAAGGCCTGTTCCATGTCCGTGTGGCGGCGTTCGGCGAGTTTGCCCTTGGCCTGTTCGATCAGGACGCGGCTGCTGAGGGCTGTCTGCAACTGCTCGTTGAGGAGCGTGTTGCGCTCGGCGGTGCGTTGTTGCAGCAGGCTGATGGTGGCGACGTCGGCGAGGGCCTGGGCGAAGGTGGCGGAGGCGGGGCTGATGGGCGCCGGGGTGGCGTGGAAGAGGTTGAGGGCGCCGACGACCTCGTCGCGCAGGCGCATGGGCAGCGCCTGGACGGCGGTGAATCCGCTGCGCTGGGCCTGGGCGGCGAACAGGGGCCAGCGGGCGGCCTCGTCGCGCAGATCGTGGACGGAGACCGCGATTCCGGTGTGGAAGCAGTCCAGGCAGGGGCCTTCGTGGTTCTGGAGCTGGAAGAGTTCCAGGAGGCGCACCCGTTCGTCGGAGGCGGCCATGACGCGCAGCACGCCGTCACGGTCGGCGAGCAGGACGCCCGCCGCGCTCGCGTCGAGCAGGTCGACGCAGCGGTCGGTGAGCAGGCGCAGGAAGTCCATGAGGTCGAAGTCGGCGACGAGACTGTCGGCGAGCTCGACGAACGTCCGGGCCATCAACTGTTCCTTCATCGTGCACACCTCTGTGTATGGGGCGTGAGCATCAGGACTCCTCGTCGGGGGGCCGCACATCCGGCGGTTGGATGTCGGACGGAGCCGTGTCCGGGGGGAGACGGAGCCGGTGGGCGACCACGTCGGCGGCGACCACCGAGATCCGTGTCCCCCGGGCGTACGCGTGGGCGCGCAGCCGGATGAAGGCTTCCTCGAAGCCGACGTCGAGCTGGACCATGAGGATGCCGGTGGCCTGGTCGATCTCGGCGCGGTATCCGCCCAGGTCGTCGAAGGGTGAGGCGTCCGGCCGGTCGGTGCCGGCCGCGTCGGTGTCGGGCGCCTGGGTGTCGAACGGGACACCCGTCTCACTGATCCGGGCATCGAGCAGAATCGACGTGGCAGCGTCGGCGAAGGCCATCGCGTCGGCCACCTCTTCCGCGTCCAGCTCGACCGAACTGCTGGAGTACAGGTCGAGGACGCCGGGGATGACGGGCCCTGTCTGCAGAGGGAAAGCGAAGACCGCTCTGGCACCGGCTTCCAGCGCCGCGTCGGCGAACACCGTCCAATGGCGCTGGAGTTCACCGGCCAACAGGTCGGGGCAGAGGACCGTCGAGCCGAGGACGTAGGCGTCCACGCACGGTCCCTCGCCCAGGGTGAGCTGGAGTTCTTCCAGATGCTGACTGACGGAGTCGGTACTGCACAGCGGATGACTCGCCCGGTCGCGGGACATCGCGGACATCCCGGCCCCGCCGACCGGCAGTGCCGCAACTGCCGCCGTACACACGTCGAGGACGCCGACCCGGGCGCCGCGCAGGGCCGCCTGCTCGGCCACGAGAGCCTGGATCCGCGCCGACCGGCTGCCGGGGATCACGGCGACCACCGCGTCCAGGCGCGGTGATCAAGTCCCTCCGGACTCACAGCCGTTCGCACCCCCGAGGGGAGAACCGGCGTCAGGAGCACGGCGCCGTCGGCCGCCCTGCGGCCGTCTCCGACGTGCGTCCGGTCCCAGCAGCGGAGAGCGGCCAGGATCGCCTGGTCAGGCCGGTCCGCCAAGGTGACACCGAGTGGTGCCCGGTGCTCGGTGAGCGGCCGTTCCCCCAGCCGCCGGGCCTCGTCCCGGCCCCGCGCGTGCGGACGAACCAGGATCCCGGCGAAGGCGAAGGCGAAGGCGAAGGCGAAGGTCAAGGCCCGGCCGGAACTGGTGAGCCGACCCTGACTCAGGGGCGTCGTGCGTGTGGTGAACGGCTGGTGGTCCGGGCGCCCCCGCGATCGGATCGGACCGGCCAGGGCCGTCGCAGCACACCGCCCGGGAGAGCAGCAGGCGCCGGGGCGAGCCGGTGCGTGGCCCGGTGCACGGGAGAGGGCCGCCACGGCGGTCGGCTCCCGGCGAAGGCATGTGGAAGGGCGAGGATGAGGGAGTCCGAGGCGGTGACGGTGGCGAGGCGTTCCAACGCCGTTCTGGACCGGTGCAGTTGCAGGGGATCCTTCGGTCGTGGCGCTGTGCTGCAAGGCGTGGAGGAAGGCGTTGATGCCGCTGAAGTCGCAGGAGGCCACGGCGGTGACATCGACATCGATGGTGTGGATGCCGTCGTGCGGGTACCGCTCCGCCGACGGGTGCACCAAGGGCGCCGATCGCAGGTCGATCTCGCCGGTCAGGGTGACCAGCGCCCGGTTGTCCGTGTCGTGCCGGCAGACGTTCAGGATCGGTGGGATGCCCATGGGCAGGGTGCCTCGGTTCACGAGACCGTACCGGGTACGCGGTACGGTCGTACGGTCGTGCAGGCAGGTGAATGACCGATCCAGCAGCCGCTGTTCCGGAGCGTAGGACCCAGCCGGTTACCTCGGGGATGCGCGGGGCGGGCGGACGGGTGATCCGCTCTCCGCAGGCATGCGGGCCAAGCAGTGGTGGCCCGCCGGGGTCTGGGACGTCCGTACGCAGCATAGTCCCGAGGCCGGTCTCCTGGTTGGTCCGGAGAGGGGCACCACGATGTATGGACGGCGGTGATCGGGCGGCTCCCATGCCGTGCCGGGGTGCTGGTCGCAGGTGAGACACCGTCAGCCGGGCAGTCGTCCCGTTGTACCGTCCGCTCCGCCGAAGAAGCCTCACCTGCCTCCGCGCTTCAGCGGGAGAGATCTCCCGGTACTGCCTGAACGCGAGCCGTGGTTCCTCGGTCTGCGTGTTGGTGTCCGGGTCCTGCCGGGCGGTAGGTATCCACAGGATCGGTGCCGGTCCTCCGGATCGCGGGAAATTCCTGACTTCCGCGGGGTCGGGCCAAGCGGAAGGCGGAATGAGTCGTCCGGGTGATCCGGAGCGGCATGGCCTACGCCGTGCTGTCGGTCAACGCCCGACTGCCTCCCTTGTCAACGCATTCTCGACAAGCGGGAGTTCCGCGAGCTGGGCAGGGGCCGCCGGGGCGGACGGAGCCTCGGCGGGAGCGTTCACCGGCTCGGCCGATGGTGCCGGCAGGATGCGGTCCTCCCACCAGGACAGGCCCATCACGGCGGCGAGCAGGACGAAGGGGGTAGAAGCCGGAACGATCAGCGCGTACATGTGTACCGCCTGCGGTGGTATGCGTGCGACGCGGCGGACGGCACGAGGGTGCCCGCCTGGGGCGCATCGAAGCTGCGTCAGGGTCCAGTGGCGACGGCGGGTGCGGGAGCGGCCCGTTGGCGACAGGAAGGAGTCCGGCGCTGATGCGTGAGGTGCGCCCCCGAGGGAGCGCGAGAGGCGATCGACGCTGCCGGGGGCTCGGGCCGTACCACGCACGTTAGCCCTCGCCGTACTCCCCGGACAGACGTCAAGCGGCCATCCGCTTCCGACCACTTCCGACCGCTTCCGTCGGACGCCGCGGACACGGTGTGCTATCCGCAACCTCTTGGAAGGGCTACGCTGTGTGAACAGCCCTGGCCCCCGGCAGTGATGGTTTGTTCCGCTCCGGGGAGGCTCGCCGTGTTCGTTCTGTTTCTCGTGCCGATCGTCGTCCTGTTCGGCCTCGGCTTTCTCCATCCCCTCTGGTGGGTGGCCGCGGCCGCGTTGCTCTTCGGTGCCACCCGGTACGGCCGAGATCGCGGGGGAGGCTGGATCCGTGGCGACGGTTCCGACCGCAAGGGCTACCGGGACTATCAGGAGCGCCGGGACCGGCAGGACCGCTGGGACCGCCGCTACAGCCGACAGAACCGGGCGCGCTGGAGGCGCGAGGACCGTCGGGACCACGAACGTCGCGGGTGACCGGTAGACCGCCCCGTCGCACAGCCGACGGCCCGTGTCGGGGGGGGGTGCCACTCGCGGATCTCGGCTGCCCGGATCATGCGCTGTCCCTCTTGAGCGGGACGCCCATCGATGCGCGCCGCGCCCTTTGGAAGGTCGCGGCCTGGCCGGAACCGCCAGTTCGGCTGTGCCAACGACTCCGGCGCAAACACGCCGGAGTCGCCCTTCCGGGCGGCTGCACGTGAGAGTGAGCCAACCCGACATCCATGCTACTGCGGGTGGCGCGGCTCGTACTTTTCCCGGGCGTCGCATCAACCGCGCTCTCCTATGGCTTACGTGATCCATCCGGCACCGAGGACATGGCCCACGGGTGACGTCGGCTTACACCCACCGCATCCCGCCGTCCTGCAGCCGCTGACCGAGCAGTGACGGCCGCGTCCCGGCACACGGCCGGCACCTGACCCGCGGTCCGCGGCGACGCACCGGATCGCACTCTTCCGCCGATTTCAAGAATATGAGCGCATGATCGCCGAAGACGCTCAGCCGCCGGCACACGGACGACACTCCCGCCCCGCCCCGCCCCGCCCCCGGCACCGGCACCACGCCCGACGTCCTGCGCACTCCGGTGGTTGATGCGCCTGCCGGCGCAGCCGGCCGACCGACTGCCGGGCAGGCGGCGGCAGGGATGGAAGGCGGGGTGGAGTGTGCGGCGGTTGTGCTGGAGCCGAGGATGCGCGGCTGGCTGCACGCCGGGGTGTTCCCGCTCTCGCTGGCCGGCGGCATCGTCCTGATCGCCGTTTCGCGCTCGGCTGCGGCAGTGGCGGCCTGCTCGGTGTACGCGGTGTCGGCCTGCCTGCTGTTCGGTACCAGCGCGGTCTACCACTGCGGAACGTGGGGTCCACGCGGGGAGGCGGCCCTGCGTCGGCTGGACCACGCGAACATCTTCCTGATCATCGCCGGCACCTGCACCCCCCTGGCCGTGCTCCTCATCCCGTCGGACCAGCGGTCCGTGCTGCTGTGGATCGTCTGGACAGGCGCGCTGGCCGACATCGCGTTCCGGGTCCTGTGGGTCACAGCTCCGCGCTGGCTGTACACCCCGTGTTACCTGGCCCTGGGATGGGCACCGGTGCGCTACCTGCCCGGCTTCCTGCACACCGGCGGAGCGGCCGTACTCGCCCTGATCGTGGCCGGCGGGCTGCTCTACAGCGCGGGCGCGGTCGTCTACGCCCTCAAGCGCCCCGATCCTTCACCGGACTGGTTCGGCTTCCACGAGATCTTCCACGCCCTGACCGTCGCCGCCTTCACCGCGCACTACACAGCCATCGTCCTGGCAGCCGCGTGACTGCGTTCGGGGCATGTCGAAGCGCAGGATTTGAGGGACGGGCCCTGGTCGCACATGGTCCGGGAGAGGCTGGTGGGCGGGGCGGAACCCGGGTTCCGTGATGCAATATGACCTGTCCGATGCTGGATTTTACACAGGTCTTTCGCGCCTGCGGGGCGGAGTCCTGAGCGTCGTCGAGCAGTGAGGAGCCGCTGTGACCGCAAGAGTGCCGGACAGCGGGCGAGCCTCTCATCCTGCGAAGGGCGGGGGTGGCCGGGGCGGGGCGATGACCTTGGCGGGGACGCTGGAGGCGGCGGAGTCTGCGGCGCCGGTGGAGTCGCTCGACGTGGTCGCGCGGATGCTCAAGGAACATCTCGGGGCCGTGTCGGTGTCGTTCCTCATCACCGACTTCACCGGTAGCTCCGTCGTACGGCTGGGGGCGGCGGGCAGCGTCGATACCGACGAACCCGCACGGCGCATCACGCTGCGGGGCACCCTGTACGACAACGTGATCCGCACCCAGCGGCCGAGCGTGGAGGACAAGGGCGAGGGCGCGCTGGTGCGGATCGTCGCCCCGGTGACCAATCGTGGGGACGCCATCGGGCTCCTCGAACTGTTCCTGCCCGCGACTCCGGACGCGGAGGTGATGCAAGAGGTCAGCGAGACCGCGCACGCCCTGGCGTACATCGTCATCGCGAACCGCTCCTTCACCGACGTCTACCAGTGGGCCCGTCGCACCACCCCGCTGAGCCTGGCCGCCGAGATCCAGCACCGGCTGCTCCCGGCGTCGCTGGCGTGCGAGGCGGCGCAGTTCGCGGTCGCCGGGGTGCTGGAGCCCGCCGACCATGTCGGAGGTGACACCTTCGACTACGTGATCGACCGGGACACCGTCCAGCTCTCCATCACCGACGCCATGGGGCACGACGTCGACGCCGCACTCCTGGCCACCCTCGTGGTCGGGGCCCTGCGCCGGGCACGGCGGGCCGGTGCGAGCCTTGAGGAGCAGGCCCACGAAGCCGACCGTGCTGTGCGGGAACACGGCCGCGAGGGTTATGTCACCGGCCAGCTGCTGCGGATCAGTCTGCTCGACGGCGGTACCGAGTTCGTCAACGCCGGCCACCCCTGGCCGCTGCGCATGCGGGACGGCCAGGTACGGGAGATCGTTCCGAAGGTCGATAGGCCGTTCGGCTTCCACGCCCCTCACACCTACCGGGTGCAGTCGCTGGACCTGCGGCCCGGGGATCGGCTGGTGATGCTGACGGACGGCATGCTGGAGCGCAATGCCAAGACCCTGGATCTGTCGGACCTGATCGTCCGCAGCCGCGCCCTGCATCCCCGCGAAGCCGCCCGCGCCCTCATCGCCGCGATTGTCGACGCCGGCCATGGTCACCTGGAAGACGACGCGACCGTCATGTGCCTGGACTGGCACGGCACCGGCCACTCCCAGCGGGACGCCGCTACCGGCGCCGACCTCAGCGACGCCTCCGCACCGTCACGGACGGGACGGACCAGTCCCGGGCGATGACTCTGGGCGGATGGTGAGGAAGGCGGCGACGCGGTCGCTGTGCTGCGAGTTGAGCAGGCGGACGAGGGGCACCACGGGACCGGCCATCGCCAGGATCACGAACGTCTGCATGATCCTCACCTCCCCAGCGGCTGACACGGCAGCGTGGCGGTGGCGAGCGGGATTCGTGGACGTGCGGGAGGTGCGGCCGGACCGCGGACCTCATGTCCTCCTTCGGAGTCCCGGACCGCCTCCACGGCCCGGTCGCTCTCGGACACTGTCCGCAGGCGAGCCGCCTCCTCCATCAGTCGGCTCGCGGTCGACGTGCCCAGGGGGTCGCTCGCGGCGGCCATCAGCCAGGCGGCTGAGACGGGGTCCGTCCGCGGCGGGATCACCAGGAGGTTCCAGCGGCCCATGTGGTAGGAGAGCAGCAGTAGTTCATGTGGGTCCTGCTCGGCCAGGAAGCAACCCACGTTCACCACATGCCCGGCGACGGGCACCTTGCGCGGGACGACCGGCCAGTGTGTGGGATTCACCGTCACCCGGGTGATCCGCCCCCACAGCGGATCCAGTACGGCTGTCAGGGCGGGGAGTTCCGCCCCGAGAACGCGGGCGCGGGGCCACCATGCGCCGTCCAGCAGGGCCGGAGCAGGACCGATGGGAGCGAGCGAGAGACGGACAGAGGACGAGGAGGACCGGTCTTCGACTTCGGGTGTCGGCGAGAGGGAAACGGCCGCAGTCATGACGCGAACCCTGCCCCGGGCCGCTTGTTGACCGGCCCGGCATATTGAATCGCCGAAAACGACACGAGCGTGGAAGCCGGTGCGCAAGAAATCCTCGGTGATTTCACCGTACTCCTCGGACCAGCCGAACGGACCGTACGCTCGACCCGTCCCGTGTCGAAGTGTCTTGTCCACGGCGTGCATCGCAGGGCGGCGAATCGGGCGGGCCGCCGCAGGTGACCACGACCGAGGCGCTGACGGAGGAACGGATCTCCGAACCGGCCCGTCCGTCGGTCGGTGTCAGGCGTGGCGTGGTCTGTCCGTCGGCGCCGTCATGATCGATTCCGCTGCTGGTTGTGTGGACTCCGGAGGGACGACTGCCCGATCCCAGCGGCCCCTGCCAGGTGTGAGCGGGACGACCGTGTGCATACGTCCACCACACCGATCCGGGCACCATGCAGGGCTGCCGGCTCGGCGACCAGCACCTGGATGCGGGCCGACCGGCTGTGGGGCCTCACCCAGGCCACCGCGTCCAGGCATCGTGCGCAAGTCCCCCCGGCCTCAGGGAGGTTGGTTTGCCGACGGGAAGGATCAGCACCCGGAGCCGCGTGGCGCCGGTCGGCTTCCAGAACGTTCCCACGTCCAGCCATCCCCAGGAACGGAGCGTGTTGAAGGTGGGGTGATCGGCCCGGTCCACCAGGGTGGCGCCGAATGACGCCTGGTGGTCGGCCAGCAGCCGCTCCTGCAACCGGAGAGCCACGTGCGCGTCCTGCGGGTGAGGGGGGATCAGAATGTCGGTGATCACGAAGATGCCGTCGGCCGCTGCGAGTTGTTCGACGCCGCGCGGTAGGGCTCGGTCGAACCCGATCCGCCCGAAGACGTTGCTGAGCATCGGGAATCCGAAAGCACATCCCACCAGTCCGTCCGTCTCCGCGATCACCATCGCGAAGCCCGGTTGCCGGATGTCGGCTGTGAGACGGTTCAGAAACTGCCGACGGCTGGGACGGCAGTACGCATCAGGGCGCGATGATGTCTCGTGGGAGTCCACATACAGATCCGTCAGCTTCCCGCTCAGGTCCTGTGCCAGCCCGCGGTTCACCCGACGTAACCGGACCGCTTCCACAGTGGATTCGCAGCCACGGGGCTTTCGTGGCTGCCCCCGCCCCGCCCAGGCCGTCACGGCGCATCACCCGAGAGCACAGAGGCAAGCGGAACAGCCCGGCGCCGCGGGGTCTGGGCGGCTGGGGCCGGGACATCCCCGAGCGGAGGTGACAGATGCCCGAGCGGATCGTCGAGGAGCAGGAACCCGGAGCCGGTGAGGTCGAGGATCAGGCCCAGTGTCGGCGGCGGGTGGTGCAGTCGCAGGGTCCCGCCGGCCTCGGTGGTCTGCTGCGCGGCGTGGAGGAAGACGTTGAGGCCGGTGCAGTCGCAGAAGGTGACAGGGGTGAGGTCGATGTCGATGGTGCGGATGCCGTCGCTCAGACATCGCGCCAGTGCCGTGCGTACCAGCGGGGCCGATTCCAGGTCGATCTCACCGGCCAGGGTGATCAGTGCCCGCTTCCCTCGGTCACGGCGGTAGACGGCGAGCTGCGGTCGGGGCATGATGCCTCGATTCGGTGGACCATCCGGCAGCGGACGGGGTGACGCCGGGGATCCCGGCCCCCATGGCGCGCTGCCGGCAGGGCGTACGGTCGGCGGAGCAACGGCCGGTCCGACAGCACACCGGACCCGCCCGGTTCCTCCAGGGATGCGCCGGGTCACAGACGAAGAGTCCGCTCCCTGCAGCCATCTGTGTCGAGCAACGACAAGCCGCCAGGGTCTGGGACGCCCGGACAGCAGCATAGTCCTCGACCCGGTCCGGCGGACGCCCGGCAGCCGTCCGTTCCTCGTACCAGGGCGACGCCTGGACATGATGCCGCGCGAGTACATCCGTGCCCTGCGTGATCCTTGGGCAGGCAGCGCGAAACACGGTGACCACCGCGGGCCGGGGTGACGGACCGTGCACCACACAAGGAGGCGGCCAGGGGATCCACTGCCCCCGACGCTTGGCGCCGCCTGGTCGGCCACCTGCTCCGCGCCTTCGCCACCCCCGACACCGAAGCCCCGCCCCTGTCGCCAGCTCCGGCACCCACCGTCATGTACCGCGCGATGATCCGCCTCGCCCGCCCCGGAGCCGGCACCTCCTGAATCACGCGGCACCGGCCCCGGTGCTGGTCACGCGGCCTGGGGCGAGCCGTCCTGGCCGGGGTCGAGATTGGTGAAGTCGACATCCAGGTGCGGCTGGTACGACGGCACGTAGTCGCACCCCATCAGTCCTCGCTGGGTGCGGCCGGCAGCTTCGCCTGGATCAGGTCCATCACCGTGGAGTCGGTGAGTGTGGTGACGTCACCGAGTTCGCGGTTCTCGGCCACGTCGCGCAGCAGGCGGCGCATGATCTTCCCGGACCGGGTCTTGGGCAGTTCGGCCACCGGCAGGACCCGCTTGGGCTTGGCGATCGGGCCGAGGGTGGTGCCGACGTGGTTGCGCAGGTCGGCGACCAGTCCGGGGTCCTCGGCGGAGGCGGTGCCGCGCAGGATGACGAAGGCGACGATCGCCTGTCCGGTGGTCTCGTCCGCGGCGCCCACGACGGCCGCCTCGGCGACCGACGGGTGGGAGACGAGGGCGGATTCGACCTCGGTGGTGGAGATGTTGTGCCCGGACACGAGCATCACGTCGTCGACGCGGCCGAGCAGCCAGATGTCGCCGTCGTCGTCCTTCTTGGCGCCGTCCCCGGCGAAGTACTTGCCCTCGAAGCGTGACCAGTACGTGTCGAGGAACCGCTGGTCGTCACCCCAGATCGTGCGCAGCATGGAGGGCCACGGCTCGGTGAGGACGAGGTAGCCGCCACCGCCGTCGGGGACCTCGTTCGCGTCGTCGTCGACGACCGTGGCCGAGATGCCGGGCAGTGCCCGCTGTGCCGAGCCCGGTTTGGTCTCGGTGACCCCGGGCAGCGGGCTGATCATCATCGCGCCGGTCTCGGTCTGCCACCAGGTGTCGACGATCGGCGTGCGGTCCTGGCCGATGTGCTTGCGGTACCAGATCCAGGCCTCGGGGTTGATCGGCTCGCCGACCGACCCGAGCACCCGCAGCGAGGACAGGTCGAACTTCGCGGGGATGTCGTCGCCCCACTTCATGAAGGTGCGGATGGCCGTGGGCGCGGTGTAGAGGATCGTCACCCCGTACTTCTGCACGATCTCCCAGAACCGGCCCTGGTGCGGCGTGTCCGGGGTTCCCTCGTACATGACCTGGGTCGCGCCGTTGGAGAGCGGTCCGTAGGTGATGTACGAGTGCCCGGTGACCCAGCCGACGTCGGCCGTGCAC
This sequence comes from Streptomyces sp. NBC_00659, assembly GCF_036226925.1. Lineage (NCBI taxonomy): Bacteria > Bacillati > Actinomycetota > Actinomycetes > Kitasatosporales > Streptomycetaceae > Streptomyces > Streptomyces sp. NBC_00659. Next base: position 7,959,663 of record NZ_CP109031.1, read on the forward strand.
CAGTACACGTCGGTCTCCGGCTTGAGGTCGAAGACGGCGTGGTGGGTGTACGAGGCCTGGGTGAGGTAGCCGCCCGAGGTGTGCAGGATGCCCTTGGGCTTACCCGTGGTCCCGGAGGTGTAGAGGATGAACAGCGGCTGCTCGGCGTCGAAGGCCTGCGGCGTGTGCTCGGCCGACTGCCGCCCGACGATGTCGTGCCACCACACGTCGCGGCCCTCGGTCCAGGCGACGTCCTCGCCGGTACGGCGCACCACCAGCACCTTGTCGACCCCGTCGACCCGGCTCACCGCGTCGTCGACGGCCGGCTTGAGCGCGGAGGGCTTGCCGCGCCGGTAGCCGCCGTCGGAGGTGATGACCAGCTTGGCGTCGGCGTCCTGGATGCGGGTGGCGATCGCGTCCGCGGAGAATCCGCCGAACACCACCGAGTGCGCGGCGCCGATACGGGCGCAGGCCAGCATCGCGACGACGGCCTCGGGGATCATCGGCAGGTAGACGGCGACCCGGTCGCCCTGTTCGATGCCCAGCTCGGTCAGGGCGTTCGCGGCCCTCGACACCTCGTCCTTGAGCTCGGCGTAGGTGATGGCCCGGCTGTCGCCCGGCTCGCCCTCGAAGTGGATGGCGACGCGGTCGCCGTTCCCGGCCTCGACATGCCGGTCCACGCAGTTGTACGCGACGTTCAGCTTTCCGTCGGCGAACCACTTCGCGAACGGCGGATTGGACCAGTCCAGTGTCTCGGTCGGCTCGGTGGCCCAGGTCAGCCGGCGGGCCTGCTCGGCCCAGAAGCCGAGCCTGTCAGCCTTGGCCTGCTCATACGCCTCCGCGGTGACATTGGCGTTCGCCGCCAGGTCGGCGGGCGGCGCGAACCTGCGCTCTTCCTTCTGGAGACCGGCGATCGAAGCGCCGCCTTCGACTGGTTCACGGTCGCGTGCTGCAGACATGTCCACTCTCTTTCTCCGGCCGTGACCCAGGGCTGACCTCCTGGGACCGGGTACCGCTCATTGTCAGGAGGTCACGAGTTCGGGGTGCGAGATGTCGGCTGTCTCGGAGCCGGTCGTGGCTTTGGACCCGGGCGCCGTGGTGCGCCTGCCCTGTCGGTCGGCGAGGAGCACGAAGGTGACCCCGATGACGACCCAGGCCGTGAGGACCATGGCGGGGAGGCCTGCGCCCGTCCCGCCGAAGAAGGCGTTGGTGCGCAGCAGGCTGCCGGAGGCGCCCGGCGGGAGCAGTTGGCCGATGGTGGCCCATCCGTCGGGGAGCCAGTGGGGGCCGGTGGTCAGGCCGGACAGGGGGTTGCCGAGCAGCATCATGAGGGCGCCGCCGAGGGCGAAGCCGGCCATGCCGAGGAAGGCCTGGAGGCCGAGCAGGGTCGTGGACATGGCTGCCATACCGAGGACGACGCCCAGGGCGGTGAGTCCGTAGTTGCCGTCGATCGAATGCGTGCCGAACTGGAGGACGGCGGCTACGGCGGCGCCCGCGACGACCGAGAACAGCAGGGCTCCCGTCAGCCGGATCCGCAGCCCGCGGTGGCCGGGGAAGACGCCGCTGAGGATCAGGGCGGGGAAGATCCCGCCGAAGATCATGGGCATGAGTGCCGCGGTCAGGCCCGCGCCCCGAGGGTCGTCGTCGGTGAACGGCACCAGGTCGTGGACGGTGGCCTGTGTCTTGTTCTGCTCGGCGACGCCGTTGCCGAGTGCCGTGAGGGCGCCGGTGGCTGAGGGGCCACCGGCGGTGGCGGTGTAGACGTCGACTCCGTGAGCGGTGACCGCGAGGCCGCCCGCGATGTCCTTGTTCTTGACGGCCGTCTTGACGGCGTCAGAGGTCTTGTAGAGGCGGACGTCCCATGCCGGTCCGTCGACGTTCTCCTGGATCGCCTCGGCTGCCTGCCGGGGCCCGGTGACGCCGATGGGCACGTGGTGCGGACCGCTGTGGAGCGAGGGCAGCGCGAAGGCGCACAGCATCGCGGCGATCAGGGCGGCCAGTCCGAGGACGACCAGGGTCAGCTTGCGTCCCGTACCGGGCGGGGTGGCGTGGTGCGACATGGTGGGAACTTTCTTTGCTGGGTACCGCCCGCCGCAGGGGTTGGCCCCTTGCCGGCTGGGGTGGTGGAGACAGTCGGCCGGGCGTCGAGAGCCGGGAGCGTTTGCGCCGGAGCTCGGATGCGAGTCGCTCTGGGGCGCCGGGCGGCCGGGGCCTGCTTCAGAGGGCGGTCCTATGGCCTCGATGAGTGCCGAGCTGCCCGACGTCCGGCCGATGACGTGGGTTCGCCGACGGCCGATGTCAGCCGGCGGCGAGCGTCACCCGCGTCTGTCAGGCCTGGGCTGCGGCCGCGGCGACGATCCAGTTCCTGAACTCCACGGCGTAGTGGCGCAGGTGGTGGTCGAGGACGTCCTGCGGGCAGGACGTGGGGAAGTAGACCGTGAGGTTCGCGGTGAACCCGTCGGCGGTGTCGCCGAACTGGATCAGCGCCCGCCCGACGACGGTGCCGTCCTCCAGGAACAGGTTCGAGGACATCTTGCGCGGATACTCCGACTCCGGAAGGAGCTCGTCCGCCTCGGCGGCCCACGCCATCGCGTCCGTCCCCCAGCCGCCCATGTAGAACGAGCAGACGTGCGGGCCGATGTTCTCCACCACGCGCGCGCCGATGGCGTCCGTGCCCATCGCGTAGTGCTCGGGGTGCGCGGCGAGCAGCGGCCGGTCGTCGTCGGCCGCGAAGGCGGCGTCCATCCATGTCAGGAACTCGGCCGAGGTCAGACCACGCGCCGAGAGCACAGTCGTACCCGCGTTGAAGGCGCCGTCGGAGGTGCGCGCGCACTCGCGCAGGAAGGCGTTCCCTTCCTCGATGTCCGCGGCCAGGAGATCGAGCAGACCCTGTCGGCCCAGTCGCGTCCTGAAGCGGTCCAGAGCGCGGCGCGCGTAGAACAGCTCGAAGTCGTCGATGCTCCCGGAGCCGGTGGGCCCCGACTCGAGCGTCACGGTCACAGCCGGGAAAGTCCGGTCGTCGGTCATGGTCGTACCTCCAGAATAATGCGAATGTGAATTCACATTCGCATCACGAGGGTACGCGGGGAGGTGCACCACTTGTCAAGAGCCGCGATGGAGACCGCCGCCGATACGATGCGGGGCATGACCGACGAGCACGACCGCCCGACGCCTTACAGGGAGCCCCGGCAGGCGCGCAGCGCGGCGACGCTGGCTCGCGTGCTGCAGGCGGCCGAGGACGTGGTCGGCTCGTCCGGCCTGGACGAGATGACGATCTCCGGCGTCGCGGAACGAGCCGGCGTCTCGGTCGGCACGATCTACCGCCGCTTCGAGGACAAAGAGCAGCTGATCAACGCGCTGACGGAGCGGATGCTGGACCGGCGCGAGGAGTACGTGGCCGAGCGGCTCCGCACGGCCGAACCGTCACTCTCCGGCGTCCTGGACGCCTACGCGCACGCCCTGCTGCAGTCCTTCGCCGACAGCACCAGTCTGTTCCCCGAGCTGCTGCGCGTACGCGGGACGAAGTCCCTGGAGCGCGGCGCCCGCACCATCACCGCGGTCCACCGTCTTCTGCTCGAAGGGGCGGCTCCCTACACGGACCAGATCCGCCGCTCCGACCCGCAGGCGGCGCTCGACACTGCCGCCCGCGCCATCCTCGGCGCCTGCTTCCACAACTCCGTACGGCCCGACCCGGCGACCGGCGAAGTGGCCCAACGCCGCTACGCGGACGAACTCAGCGACATGGCGATCGCCTACCTCCTCACACCCGGCCGCCGGGACACCACTCACGCCTGAGCCGCCCGTTTTCTGCCGAGCCAGGTCTCAAGGGGCCAGGGTGAGGTCACCATGGTTGGACTTGGCGAGCGACCGCCCGATGACCATGCGCTGAATCTGGTTCGTGCCTTCGAAGATCTGAGTCAATTTGGCCTCACGCATGTACCGTTCGACCGGGAACTCGCGCGTGTAGCCGACCCCGCCGAGGACCTGCACCGCATCAGTGGTGACACGCATCGCGTTGTCGGTCGCGACGAGCTTCGCGACCGACGCCTCACGGCTGAACGGCAGTCCCGCGTCCTTCAGCCGGGCGGCATGGAGGGTCGCAGTACGCGCTGAGAAGACCGCGGCCTCCATGTCGGCGAGCAGGAACGCGACTCCCTGGTGGTCGATGATGCGTGATCCGAACGTCTCCCGATCGCGTGCATAGGCGATCGCGTGGTCGAGAGCGCCCTGGGCGAGACCGACCGCGACGGCCGCGATACCGAGACGGCCGGAATCCAGGCTCGCGAGAGCGATGCGCAGGCCGCCGCCCTCGGCACCGATACGCCGCTCGACCGGGACACGGACGTCCCGGAGGACCATGGTCGCCGTCGTGGACCCGGTCAGGCCCATCTTCCGTTCGGGTACATCAGCGGTGAGGCCCTCGGTGCCGGCGGGGATCATGAAGCACGAGATACCCGTGCGGTCCTCCGAGGTGCGGGCCATGACCTTGTAGTAGTCCGCGTGGCCGCCGTGGGTCGTCCAGGCTTTCGCACCGTTCAGGACGTAGTGATCGCCGTCCAGACGGGCCCGGGTCCGCAGCGCTGCCGGGTCCGAGCCGGCGTGCGGCTCCGAGAGGCAGTAGGCACCCAGCAACTCGCCACCGAGCATCGCGGGCAGCCACTCCTGCTTCTGCTCCTCGGTGCCCATCGTCGCCAGACCGAAACACGACAGCACGTGCACGGAGACACCTACGCCGACCGAAGCCCACACGGACGCGATCTCTTCGACAACCTGGAGGTACACCTCGTAGGACAGGCCGCTGCCGCCGTACGCCTCGGAGTACGGCAAACCGAGCAGGCCGACGCGTCCGAGGAGCCTGAACACGTCACGAGGGAATGCCTCGTTCGCCTCATCGGCATCCGCTCGCGACGCGAGTTCATCGGCCGCCAGCTTCCGGACCAGTCTGATGAGGTCAAGGGACTCATCGTTCGGTAGCAGACGACGCGCGCTCATGGCACCTTCCAGCTGTCGGGGCGAAGGTCTTCTTTCTTGCGTGGTCAGGCAGATCAGCCCGGCCGACGAGGAGAACACCGTCCTCTTGCCGCACGTTCACCCGCTCGCCGTGACCGTGCCACGCGTCACGGTGAACAACCCGCCCGGAGTCCGCACCGTCGGCTTCGCCGCAACGGCCTTCTTCGAACGGTCTCGGATCACTTCCATCCGGCGGGGCACCACCTTCGGACCAAGCCCCTCCACCGCCTGTCGGCAGCACACCGGACCGGCGTACCAGGCCAGTACCGCAAGCAGATGTTCCAGAGCCTGGGGGTCCGGCGGATGTCCACCCCGGCGCGGGGCCGGGGACCATGGCGGTGGAGTCGGTAGGGGGTACCGGCACCGGCTCGATTCGCGGCAGTTCACCGACGACTTCGCGCGCCGTCGAGATACGGGCCGGCTCCTGCTCGCACATCACCGGCCGGACTGTGATCCGCTCAGCCTCGGCCCCGAGCCGTTCCGCTTCGCTGTGACAGGCGGCCTCCCGCTCCCGAAGCAGCCGCAGCACCTCATCACAGCTCATCCGACCCACCTCCCGCGCCAGCTGATCAACCAGCTATCGCAACGAGACGGGCATCACACCGGACACGGGCGACCTCGCTAACCTCACCCAACGGGGACACGCACCCGAGGTGAAGAACGTCCCAGGTCGGTCCGGGGTGGCCACGCAGGCTCGCTGACGCGCGCGTCGAAGGAGTCCCGGCGGTGTCGAACTCGTGGTGCGCGGCTGAGGTGGCTCGATCCACCGTGTCCGGAGACGACGTTCGCCGAGCGGGTCGAGGGGCCGACGGCCCGCAGCATCCGGTGGTACTTGATCGTCAAGGTCGTGGAGGCTCACACCGACGCCGTTCGAGTGGTTCTGTATGCCGAGCGGTGGCTCAAGGCGCGCTGCAACTGCCCGGCGGCACCTTGCGGGAGCGGGATCGGGGACTCCTCAAGGGTCCGCTGCCTCGCCGGTACCGGCAAACATGTTCGCGCGCTACGCGTTCGGTACCTGGTTGGACCGGGCGTTCCCCACCGCCCGGTTCGAGCGCTGTACCGATGACGTGGTGGCGCACTGCGCCAGTGAGCGGCAGGCCGGACAAGGGCCGGCCGCGCTGGGAGACAGGCATGATCGTCGGCCTTTGCGCCGGTCGGCGCGAGGGTGGCGGGCAGGCCGCGCAGGGTGCAGAGCAGGTGCAGGTGCAGGCCGCGGAAGTGCATAGAGTGCGGTGTGGAGGGAGTCCAGGTCAGGCGTCACAGCCGACTTTTGGACTCCCTCGTCTCATCTCATGCGGGCCGGCAGGCCCTTGGCATCATTCATCCAGTCGGACCGGGAGTTGACACGTGAAACCTCAGACCACCGACGTGCGCCAGATCGCCGAACCGCGTCGGACGGCCGACCATGGCAGAACCGGCCATCGCGCCCCCACCATGCCGGCCACCGTCCACGCATCCACCGCGTCCCTCCCCGACCGGCACGACCACCCCGCCCTGCGTGCCGCGCTCGCCGCCGCCATCGAGGACACCATCATCTACGACCTGGACGGCATCGGCCGCCAGTACGCCGCCCTGTGCGCCGAACTGCCCGGCGTCGCCGTCCGGTTCGCGATGAAGGCCTGTCCGGTGGACGAGGTGCTCGGCCACCTCGCCCGGCTCGGCTCCGGCTTCGACGCGGCGAGCCCGCAGGAGATCGCCCAGGCGCTGCGCACCGGGGTGGCCCCCCGGCTGGTCCACTACGGCAACACCGTCAAGTCCGACCGCAACATCGCCGAGGCCTACCAGCTGGGTGTACGCGACTACGCCACCGACTGCCTGGAGGACGTCGGCGCGATCGCCGAACACGCCCCTGGCTCCCGGGTGTTCTGCCGACTGGCGACCACCGGCGAGGGCGCGCTGTGGGGCCTCAGCCGCAAGTTCGGCTGCTCGCCCGAGGACGCCCTGCGGGTGCTCGGCGCCGCCCGGAGCGCCGGGCTGGTGCCCTCCGGCCTGTCGGTGCACGTCGGCTCCCAGCAGATGACCACCGAGGCCTGGGTCGCGGCGGTCGACTCGCTGGCGGCGGTCCTGGAGGCGCTCAACCGGCGCGGCATCACCCCGGACCGGATCAACCTCGGCGGCGGACTGCCCGCCCTCGGCGTCCTCGACCGGCGCGGCCGGCCGTTGGAACCGCCGCTGGACAAGATGTTCGTGGTGATCCGCGAGGGCATGGAACGGCTGCGTGCCGTCAACGCCGCCCCGCTGGACTTCCTGCTGGAGCCCGGTCGCCACCTGGTCGCCGACCACGGAGCGATCCGCGCCCACGTCGCCCGGCTCTCTTCCCGGCATCGGCTCGACGGCACCCGCGAGGACTGGCTCTACCTGAGCTGCGGCAAGTTCAACGGCCTCTACGAGATGGACCAGTTGCAGTACCGCCTGGAGTTCCCCACCCGTTCCGGCGGGCAGTTCGTCGACGCCATGGTGGCCGGCCCGACCTGCGACAGCGACGACGCGTACGCCCAGGAGGACGGCCTGGTACGGGTCCCGCGCGCGGTCACCTCCGGCGACCCGGTGTGGGTCCACTCCTGCGGCGCGTACGCCGCCGCCTACGTCACCCGGGGGTTCAACGGCTTCGCGCCGCTGCCGTACACCTGCGTCGGAGGCCCGGCTCCGGACGGAGGAGGCGCATGACCGACACCCGGATCCGGCTGTTTCGGGAGGAGGACTGGGACGAGGTGGTCGCGCTGGAGGAACGCGCCTACGCCGCGAGCGGCCTGTCCGAAGGGCGGGAGGCGCTCCGTTCCCGGCACCGAGCCTCGCCCTCGACCTGCTTCGTACTGGAGCACGCGGGTGGCTTCGGAGGCTATCTGCTCGCATTGCCGTACCCGCTGTTCCGCTGCCCGGACCTGAGCCTGGCCGAGGAAGGCGCGGCACAGGAGAGCAACGGGGGAAGCAACCTGCACACCCACGACCTGGCGATCGTCGAGCGGGCGCGCGGCCGGGGTCTGGCCCGCCGGATGCAGCGGCATCTGGAGGAGACCGGGCGGGCGGCCCGCTACCGGACCCTTTCTCTGGTCGCCGTGCGCGGCTCCGAGGCGCTGTGGTCCCGGCTGGGTTACCGTGCCCGGCCCGAGACCGGGCTGCCCGCGAGCTACGGTGCCGAGGCGGTCTACATGGCGAAGCCGCTGGAACCCGCTGTTACCGGTTCGACCCTCGGATCCTCTCCCGGAGCCGAAGTGGGCTGATGCGGACGTCCTCCGTGTCCGACGAGTTCCGCCGCTCTCAACTGGCGGTCAAGGCACTGTCCTTCGTCCTCGGGTTCCAGCACGCCACCTGGGTTTTTGGACACTTGCCGAGTCGCGAACGCGTTCATCCTGCCCGGACGGGCCGGCCGCAGCAGCACAACTGATCAAAATGCCGGGGTAATCGCCGGTCTCGGCAGCGGTACCGCCGACGCCACCGCGACCATCAAGCTCGCGCAGGTCCCCCGCGGCCTGTGCCGGCAGGTGTGGCGCTCGACGGCAACGGCGCCTGGCCCGCCCCCCTCACCTCGGACGACGTCGTGCCTGCGACCGCTTCGGCCACAGGCACGGGCGCGGTCAAGGATCCGCTCTGCGCCCCGGAGGAGCAGAGGCCGTGCTCGTCAGTAGCGCCAGCGGACGGCCTCGATGACGTCCGTATCCGTGTGCATCGCGAACAGCTCCGCCTCCGCCCGCCGGACGGCCAGCACGGCCTCGTACAACTCGGGACCGAGGGCCTGCCGCAGCAGTGCGGACTTCTCGTAGGCGTCGATCGCCTCCGGCAGGCTCGCCGGGAGGCGCTCGGCCGCGCCGAGGGAGGCGGGGTCGCTCGGGGTCTCGGGCGGGAGGGGCAGGCCGGCGTCCAGGCCGGCGAGTCCGGCGGCCAGCACGCCGCCGATCTCCAGGTACGGGTTGGCGGCGGCGTCGAAGCACTTGAACTCGGCATTGGCCTGTCCGGCGGCGGAGCCGGTGATCAGGCGCAGCGCCGCCTCACGGTTCTCCAGACCCCAGCAGCGGTAGGCCCCGGCAAAGCGGGAGGGGACCAGCCGCAGGTAGGAGGCGACGCTGGGCGCGCCGAGGGTGAGCAGGGCGGGCAGCTCGGCCAGTACGCCCGCGAAGAACTGCTCGGCGTCGGGGTGCAGCCCGTGGCGGCCGGGGCCGCCGTGCCCGAGGTTCCGGCCCTCTCGCCAGAGGCTGAGATGCAGGTGGCCGCCGTTGCCGACCGAGCCCTCGGTGAAGACGGGCGCGTACGAGACCCGCAGGCCGTGCCGGGCGGAGACGGCCCGGATGGTGTGGCGCACCAGCATCGTGGTGTCGGCCGCCTCGACCGGTCCCTCGGCGGCGACCGAGACCTCGAACTGCCCGGCGGCGTACTCGGGGTGGAGCTGGAGTACGGCCAACCCCTGGGCGGTGAGGGCGCGCAGCACCTCCCGCAGGTAGTCGGAGTGCTCGATGAAACGGGTCATCCCGTACGCGGGCCCGACCGTCGCGGGGGCCTCGGACGGGTCGGCCACCACCCACTCGACCTCGATCCCGGCTCGCACCGACAGCCCGCGCCGCTCGACGGCCTCGGTGACCTGGCGGGCGAACCGGCGCTGGCAGCCGGGGTGCGGGGTGCCGTCCTGGGTGTAGCGGTCGGCCGGGGCCCAGGCCCAGCCGGGCTGGGCGGCGAGCGGCGTGAGCCGGTCGAGGTCGGGGACGAGCCGCAGGTCGCCCACCGGGCCGGTACCGGAAGGCGCAGTGGTGATGGAGTCGTCGACCAGGGCGACGTCGAAGCAGGGTACGGCGCCGACGCCGTACTCGGCGGCGTGTTCGAGCTGGGCGAGCGGGACGGACTTCACCCGGGTCAGCCCGGCGTTGTCGACCCAGCCGAACACCACCCCGTCGATTCCGTCGGCGGCGAGCTGGGCTTCGGCCGCCCGGGCCTGGGCGGCCCGCTCAGCTCGGGGGTACGTGGTGGCCATGCCGATCATGCTGGCGTTCGCGGCAGCCGGTGCGCCAGTGGCCGGCCGGGAGTTCACTCGTCCGTGAACGGTCGGACCTGCGACGTGACTCAGGACGCGTGCGCGGGAAGTCTCTCCGGTCACTGAGCTTTTCAGGGCGGGCTCGGTGAGGTGAGTCGAGGGGCAGGGCGGTGGCGGTGAGGCAACCGCCGACAGGTGGGGCCGGAGCTGGATCCTGCGTGACGCGCGGCGGAGTGTGCGGTCGAGGCCGCCGGGTGTGTCGGAGGCGGTGTGGGTCATTGCTCTGCGCGCGAGTGACCGGACGGCGGCCTCGACCGGGTTCAGGCCGGGCGCGTACGGCGGCGGCCGGACCGCGGTGAGTGCCGGGTCCGGGACGTGCGGGCCTTCCGCGAAGCGGTGCCGGGAGGAGTCGCGCTGTCATTTCCCGCTCGGCGCCGGAGGGTGGCGCGCGAACTCGGAAGTCACCATGAAGCAGATCACCGGTAATAGGTAAATGAGAAAAGAACTTCGCTCGGTGAGTTCGCCTACTGCAATTCGTAGCGGTCGGAACAGGGATGGCACTCGCATGAGTGAAACCCGCCGAGACCGTTTGGCCTCGACAGTCATGACTGGGCTACGGTGATCGACGAGCGGACGGTTTACCTCATCGACAAGGAATTCAACCCGGCGGGGAGCCCGGCACGGGATATCGAGAATTCCGGAAATGGGTGCTTCCGCCTTCCCCACTGTGTGTGTTCCGGAGTACGCAATGCTCTGGGTCCCCTGTCATACATCTGCGTAGAGAAGTTGGAGCATCATGCCGCCCGTCGTTCCGCCGTTCCTGATCGGTCTCATCGTCGCGCCACTGGCCAAGCGTGTCCTCAAGCCACTGATGCGCGGTGTCGTCACGACGTCCGTCGGTCTTGTCATGGAGGTGAGGAAAGCGGCCCAAGAGGCCGGAGAGAACATCCACGACCTCGCGGTCGAGGTGGCTGCCGAGATGGTGGCGGCGCAGATCGCCTCCGGCGACGACCAACGGCCTGCCGAGGGTGCAGCCTCGAACGCCGAGAAGGACGAGGCCAGGACTCCGAAGATCCGCGCGACCGCCGGTGCCGCGAAGGCGTAGTGACGCCCTGATGCCCGCCCGCCGCCTGGGCGCGTCTTCCTGCCGACCTCGGAAGACGGGTCCTCGCGGCGGTCGGCCGCAGGCCTTTCGGCCGTGCTTCTTCCTCCCTCTCGGACTTTCCGCTCCGTCGCAGTGATCCGCCGTGCGCCGAATTCCGTCGCGCCCGTCGACGGATTACCCGTGACCTCCGCAAACAGGTGATTGTACGCATGTCATCGCTACTGGGTGCCGCAGCCGGATTCCGGTCCGCGGAATCGGACGTGAACCCGCGCTCGGTCACTCCGGGCCGTCAGCGTTGGGACGTCAAGCTGGTACTCGGACGGCCACGGACGGCCGAGTTCCTCGCCGCCGCGCTGCGCCGCATTCCCGGGATCACCGAGGCCCGGGCCAACCCGGTCACCGGCGGGGTGCTCGTCCGGCACGATGCACGGCTGCGCGCCGCGGACGTCGGCCGGATCGTCCGCAGAGCTGTCACCCTGGTCGCGGAGGATCCGACCGGAGCGGGACGTCCGGCACCGGCCCGACCCGTCGCCGCACCGGCCCCGCAGGTGGACCGCGGCCTGGTCGTGCGACCGGTGCTTGCCGTCGGCGGCGGGGTCGCGGCCGGGGTCGCGCTGGTCAAGGGGTCGGCGCTGAGCAGGCAACTGGTGGCAGTGGGCGGGGTGGCCGCGTTGACCACGGCCGTCCTCCGGAAGGCCTGGCGCGGAACGGTCGACGTGCCCCAGGAAGCGGCCGGGCCCGGCGTCGAACGTCATCCCCTGCTGGAGATCGTCGGACCGCACCGACGCCGTCTCTACGGGGCCGTTGCCCTGTCCGTCGCCTGCCAGGTCTCGGAGATGGCGCTCGGTACCTTTCTCGGCTGGACCGGACTGGTCCTCATCAAGGGTGAGGCGGCTCCACTGGCTCGCCTCGGCCTGACCACCGCGTCCGCTCAACTCTTCGGTCTGGCTGGGCTGATGGCCGTCGCCTGTGCCGCAGTGGCGGGCCTCTCGTACTCCTCGAACCTCCAGTGGCGCAGGCTCGGCCAGGACATCGAGCACGACTGGCGCAACCGGACGTACGCCCACGTCCAGCACCTCGAACTACGGCACCTGGAAGGCGAGCGGACCACCCGGATCGCCGGCGCGCTCACCGACGACGTCCGTCAGCTGGGCACCTTCTTCGCCACCTCGGCGGGCGACCTGCTGCACCTCGGCACCAGCCTGGCCCTCCTGGTGCCACTGTTCCTGTTGCTGGCGCCACAGATCGCCTGGATCGCGTTCCTGCCCATCCCGGTCATCGCCTGGCTGTCGTTCCACTACCAGGACAAAGTCGCGGCCGACTACGCAGTCTCCGGCGAGCACCGGGCCAAGCTGCACAGCCAGCTGGTGAACACGCTGGACGCCGGTGCCACCGTCAAGAGCTTCTGCACCGAGGACTACGAGGCCGAGCGCATCGACCGGCTGAGCGGGGAGGTCCAGGACAGCAGCCGGCGGACCGACCGGAGCACGATCCGCCACGCCGAGATCGTCCGGGTCTGCACGACCAGCTCGATGGCCGGGACCCTGCTGATCGGCGGCCGGGCGGTACTCGACGGCAGCCTGCCGTTCGAGGTGTTCAGCCCGCTCATCGGGCTGCCCCAGATGGTGTTGCTGCGGATGAACCGGCTCGGCGGCATCGTCGACCAGTACCAGCGCACGCTTGTCGCCTACGACCGGGTCCGGCGGCTGCAAGCCCTCCCCCTCGAGGCCGACGGCGACGGCGGACCGCTCGACGCCCGGAAGGTGCGCGGCGAGATCGTCCTCGACGACGTGACCTTCGCCTATCCCGACCGGCCGCCGGTGCTGGAGGGGCTCTCGCTGGCCATTCCCGCCGGGCAGGTCACCGCCCTCGTCGGTTGCACCGGCTCCGGCAAGACGACCGTCGCCAAGCTGCTGATGCGCTTCCTGGAAACGGAGTCGGGCAGCGTGCTGCTCGACGGGCGGGACGTCCGCGACCTGCCGAGGCAGGATCTGCGCCACGCGATCGGGTTCGTCGCGCAGGACCCCTTCCTCTTCGACGGCACCATCGCCGACAACATCCGCTACGGCAGCTTCGGCGCCTCGGACGAGGCCGTGGCCGAGGCGGCCAGGATGGCCGAGGCCCACACCTTCGTCGCGATGCTGCCGGACGGCTACGACACGGTGATCGGCGAACGCGGCGCAGCCCTCTCGGGCGGCCAGCGGCAGCGGATCGCGCTGGCGCGCGCGATCCTCAAGGACGCGCCGGTGGTGATCCTCGACGAAGCCACCTCCGCCGTGGACAACGAGACCGAGGCCGCCATCCAGCGCACGCTCCGTGTCTTCGCGGCCGACCGGACGATGGTGATCATCGCCCACCGGCTCTCCACGGTCCGCCACGCCGACCGGATCTACGTCATGGACACGGGCGGCGTCGTGGCCGAGCAGGGCACCCACGACGAACTCCTCGCCCTGCACGGACTCTACGCATCCCTCTGGCAGCTCCAGGCCGGAGAACTCGTCGCCTGACCCCACCAGCCGTACCACCGGCCGCCCGCCACGTGACGTCACCGCGGCCGGTGCTTCCTGGCGCGCCCTCCCCCCACCCTCCCCCCACGTCTGTCCCACTCCCGGAGGTATCCCCCCATGCCCCGTCCCGACGGCGACTCCCTTCCCCTGACAGCGGCCCAGCGCGAGATCTGGCTTGCCGAGCAGAGTTCCCGGACGCCGATCCCGGGCTACCGCGTCGGCGAGTGCCTGGAGATCCACGGGCCGGTGGACCGGGAGCTGTTCGAGACCGCGCTGCGCCGGGTGGTCGGCGAGGTCGACGCCCTGCACGTGACCTTCGTCGACGGCGGCGAGGGCCCGCGCCAGGTCCTCAGGGAGAGCTGGGACTGGGCTCCGGCCCACCTCGACCTCAGCGGGGAGCCCGACCCCCGGGCGGCGGCCGTGGAATGGATGGAGCGGGACCTGCTGCGCCCGCTGGACCTCGCCCGTGACCCGCTGTTCGGCCACGCGCTGATCAAGGCGTCGCCGACGGAGTACCTCTGGTACCTGAACTACCACCACGTGGTGCTGGACGCGATCAGCAGCTCCATGCTCCGGCAGCGGGTCGGCGAGGTGTACTCGGCACTGGCCGAGGGCGGCGCCGTGCCGCCCTGCCCGTTCGGCTCGCTGCGGGACCTGGTCGACAGCGACGCCGCCTACCGCGCCTCCACCGACTTCGCCGCCGACCGCGCCTACTGGACCGAGCGCTTCGCCGACCTGCCCGCCCCGACCCGGCTCACCGACGCCTCCGCGACCGACCCGCACCGCGCCCTCCGGCTGGCCGAGGAGCGGGAACTGCGCCGCCCGGACGCCCTGCGGGCGGCGGCCGGACGTTCCGGCGTCCGGTGGTCCCGGCTGGTGGTCGCGGCGACGGCGCTCTACGCCCACCGGCTGACCGGCAACCAGGACGTGGTGCTCGCCCTGCCCGTCACCGCCCGTCGGGGCGCCGACCGCGACCTGACGGCGGTGCCGGGCACGACGTCCAACGTGGTGCCGCTGCGGCTGACGGTGCGGCCGGACATGCCGTGGCGCGAACTCGTCGCCCAGGCGGCGCGGGAGGTCGAGACGGCCGTCGCGCACGAGCGCTACCGCAGCGAGGACCTGCTGCGGGACCTCGGCGCCCCCGGCAGCATCGGGACGGCGTTCCCGCTGATCGTCAACATCATGGCCTTCAACTCCAGGCCGAGCTTCGCCGGGCACCCGGCCTCCGTGCACCACTTCGTGTCCGGGTCGACCACCGACCTCGCCGTCTGGGTCTTCGACTACCGGGACGGCAACCCGCCGCTGCTCCGGCTGCACGGCTCGCCGGAAGCGTACGGCGACGACGACCTCGCCGCGCACCAGCAGCGGCTGCTCGCCCTGTTCGACGCCGTCGCGGACTGCGACCCGGACGAGCCGGTGGGGCGGATCGAACTGCTCACCGCCGAGGAGCGCCGCGAGCTGGCGGCGCTCGGCGCCGGGCCGGTGGCGCCGGCCCCGGCCGAGAGCCTGCCGGAGCTGTTCCGGGAGCACGTCCGGGCGACTCCGGAGCTGGTCGCGCTGGTGTGCGGTGACGCCTCGCTGACCTACGCGGAACTGGACGCGCGGGCGAACCGGCTGGCGCACGCCCTGATCGCGCGGGGTGCGGGGCCGGAGCGGCTGGTGGCGGTGGCGCTGCCGCGCTCGGCGGAGCTGGTGGTGGCGATCCTCGCGGTGCTGAAGACCGGCGCGGCGTACGTTCCGGTCGACCCCGAGTACCCGGCCGCCCGGATCGCGTACCTGCTCGACGACGCGCGGCCGACGCTGGTGGTCACCGACTCCCGCAGCGGGGACCGCCTGCCGGACAGCGGTCCTGCCGACCGGCTGGTGCTCGACGCCCCTGAGACGGCCGCCCTGGTGGCGGACTGCCCGGCGGCCGACCCGATGGTGGCCGTCGACCCGGGTCACCCGGCGTACGTCATCTACACCTCCGGTTCCACCGGCAGGCCCAAGGGCGTGCTGCCGACCCACGGCGGCCTGCTCGACCTGCTCGCCGACCTCCGGCAGGTGCACTTCGCGCCGGTGCTGAAGGCACGGCAGCGGCTGCGGGTGGCGCTGACCACCTCGGTGTCCTTCGACGCCTCCTGGAACCAGTTGCTCGCCCTGTTCGGGGGCCACGAGCTGCACGTCCTGGAGCACGCGACCTGGACCGACCCCGACGCCTTCGTCGGTTACGCGGCGCGGTGCGGACTGGACTACATCGAAGCCACCCCGTCCTATCTCCAAGTGCTCGTCTCCCACGGGCTGTTGAGCGACCCGCAGTGGCGCCCGGCACTGGTCGCGGTGGGCGGCGAGGCCGTCCCGGAGCGGCTGTGGGAGCAGCTGCGGGCGGCGGAGGGGACATCCTGCCTCAACCTCTACGGGCCGTCCGAATGCACCGTCAACTCGGTGGTCGCGAAGCTGGGTCCGAACGCACGCCCGGTGATCGGCCGGCCCGTCACCAACGCCCGGCTGTACGTGCTCGACAGTGCCCTGCGGCCGCTGCCGACCGGTGCGGCGGGTGAGCTGTACATCGCGGGCGCGGGGCTGGCCCGCGGCTACCTCGACCGGCCGGGGCTGACCGCCGGGCGGTTCGTCGCCGACCCGTCCGGGCCGAGCGGGTCGAGGATGTACCGCACCGGGGACCTGGTGCGCTGGGACGAGGCCGGGAACCTGGAGTTCCTCGGCCGCACCGACGACCAGGTCAAGATCCGCGGCTTCCGGGTCGAGCTCGGCGAGATCGAGGCCGTCCTCGCCGAGCACCCGCAGGTCGCCCGGGCCGCCGTGACGGTGCGCACCGAGGGGGAATCCCGGCTGGTCGCCTACGCGGTGCCCGAGCCCGGCGCCACCGTGACCGACACCGCCCTGCGCGACCACCTGCGGGACCGGCTGCCCCGGCAGCTGGTGCCGGCCGCGTACGTGCTGCTGGACGCGCTGCCGCTGACCCCGAACGGCAAGCTCGACCGGCGGGCCCTCCCGGCGCCCGAGCGAGCGCCCGCCGCGCCGGGCCGGGCACCGCGCACCGCGACCGAACACCTGCTCGTCGGGCTGTTCGCCGAGGTGCTCGGGGTGTCCGAGCCCGGGCTGGACGACAGCTTCTTCGACCTCGGCGGGCACTCCCTGCTGGCCACCCGACTGGTCGCCCGGGTCCGCTCGATCCTCGGCGTGGAGCTGCGGCTCGGCGACCTGTTCGACGCGCCGACGGTCGCGGAACTGGCGGCGGCGGTGGACGTCGCGGGCCGGGCGCGGCCGGCTCTGCGGCGGTGCGAGCGGCCCGAGGCGGTTCCGCTGTCCTTCGCGCAGCGCCGGCTGTGGTTCCTGCACCGCATGGAGGGCCCGAGCGCCACGTACAACATCCCGCTGGCGCTGCGGCTGTCCGGGAACCTGGACCAGCGGGCCCTGGAAGCCGCCCTGGCGGACGTGGTCGAACGGCACGAGAGCCTGCGCACCGTCTTCCCGGTGCTCGACGGCGTGCCCTGCCAGCGGGTGCTGGACCCGGGCGCGGCACGGCCGCGGCTGCGGGTGACCGAAGTGGGCGAGCGTGACCTGCCGGAGCGGCTGGCGGAGGCGGCCCGGCACGGCTTCGAGCTCTCCGAGGAGTCGCCGCTGCGCGCCGAACTGTTCCGGCTCGGCGCCGAGGAGCACGTGCTGCTGCTGGTGGTGCACCACATCGCCGGTGACGGCTGGTCGACGGGGCCGCTCCTGCGGGATCTGACGAGCGCCTACGCGGCCCGTGCCGAGGGGGCGAAGCCGGAGTGGTCGCCGCTGCCGGTCCAGTACGCCGACTACACCCTCTGGCAGCGGGAACTGCTGGGCGACGGCGCGGACCCGGGCAGTCTGCTGAACAGTCAACTCGTCTACTGGCGGGATCAGTTGGCGGATCTTCCTGAGCAGGTCGAGCTGCCGTTCGACCGGCCCCGGCCGGCGGCGATGTCCTATCGGGGCGCCCACCTGCCGGTGCGGATCGACGCCGAGCTGCACCAGGGCCTGCGCGTGCTCGCCCGGGACGGCGGGGCCAGCCTCTTCATGGTGCTCCAGGCCGGGCTGGCCGCCCTGCTGGGCAAGCTGGGCGCGGGCACCGACGTACCCGTGGGCACGCCGATCGCCGGACGCACCGACGAGGCCGCGGACGGCCTGGTCGGCTTCTTCGTCAACACCCTGGTGCTGCGCACCGACCTCTCCGGCGACCCGTCGTTCACCGAACTGCTGGGCAGGGTGCGGGCCGGCGCGCTGGCCGCGTACGCGCACCAGGATGTGCCCTTCGAGCACCTGGTGGAGGCGCTCAACCCGACCCGGACGCTGGCGCACCACCCGCTGTTCCAGACCATGCTCGCCCTGCAGAACGCGCCGCTCGGCACGTTCGACCTACCGGGATTGCGGGTGGCGACCGACCTGGTCCACACCGGGACGGCCAAGTGCGACCTGACCTTCATCCTGGCCGAACAGCCGGGTGAGGACGGCCTGTCGGGCGTGGTGGAGTACAGCACCGACCTGTTCGACGAGGCCACCGTGACCGGGATCGTCGAGCGGTGGCTGCGGCTGCTGTGCGCCGTCGTCGCCGACCCCGGCCGGCGGATCGGCCAGGTGGACGTGCTGTCCGCCGACGAGCTCCGCGCGCTGTTCCCGGCGCGTACCGACCGGAGCGAGGGGTCGTCGGAGAGCAGCCTGACCGCGCTGTTCGAGCGACAGGTACGGGCGAACCCGGCCGCCGTCGCCCTCACCGACGGCGAAGTCACCCTGACGTACGGCGAGTTGAACGCCCGCGCGAACCGGCTCGCGCACGCCCTGATCGACCGGGGGGTGGGGCCGGAGCAGCGCGTGGCACTGGCCCTGCCGCGCTCGGCGGAGCAGGTCGTGGCGGTGCTCGCCGTGCTGAAGGCGGGCGGCGCCTACCTGCCGGTGGACCCGCAGTACCCGGCCGCCCGGATCGCCTACCTGCTCCAGGACGCCCGGCCCGCGCTCCTCGTGACCACGAGCCGGACCGGCGACCTGCCGGGCGCGGACCCGGTGGACCGGCTGCTGCTGGACACCGCCGACCTGGACGGGCTGCCGGACACCGACCCGGAGGTCTCCCTCGACCCGGGCCACCCCGCCTATGTCATCTACACCTCCGGGTCCACCGGCAACCCCAAGGGCGTGGTGGTCACGCACCGGAACGTGGTGCGGCTGTTCGGCACGACCGAGAAGCTGTTCGGCTTCTCCGCCCAGGACGTCTGGACGCTCTTCCACTCCTACGCCTTCGACTTCTCGGTGTGGGAGTTGTGGGGCCCGCTGCTGTACGGCGGCCGTCTGGTGGTCGTGGACCACGAGACCAGCCGCTCGCCCGGCCGCTTCCTGGAGCTCCTCGCCCGCGAGCGGGTGACCGTGCTCAACCAGACGCCGTCCGCGTTCTACCAGCTGATGCAGGCGGACGCGGAGGCCCCGGAGACCGGCCGCCCGCTCGCGCTGCGCACGGTGGTGTTCGGCGGTGAGTCGCTGGAGCACGCCCGGCTGGCGAGCTGGTACGAGCGGCACCCGGACGACGCGCCGCTGCTGGTCAACATGTACGGCATCACCGAGACCACGGTGCACGTCACGTACGCGGCGCTCGACCGGTCCGGCGGCGCCGTCGGCGGGATCGGCACGGCCCTTCCGGACCTGCGGACGTACGTGCTGGACGCCCACCTGCGGCCGGTGGCCCCGGGTGTGCCCGGCGAGCTGTACGTCGCGGGTTCAGGGCCGGCGCGCGGTTACCTGAACCGGCCCGGCCTGACCGCCGGGCGCTTCGTGGCCGACCCGTTCGGACCGCCGGGATCGCGGATGTACCGCAGTGGCGACGTGGTGCGCCGCGCGGCGGACCACAGCCTGCACTACGTCGGCCGGGCCGACCAGCAGGTGAAGGTGCGCGGCTTCCGGATCGAGCTCGGCGAGATCGAGGCGGCGCTGGCCGAGCACCCCGGCGTCGCCCAGGTCGCCGTCCTGGCCCGGCAGGACCGGGCCGACGACACCCGGCTGGTCGCGTACCTGGTGCAGGCCGCGGGCGCCGTACCGAGTCCGGCCGACCTGCGTGGGCACCTGTGCGAGCGGTTGCCGGAACACATGGTGCCGTCGGCGTTCGTCGTGCTGGACACGCTGCCGCTGACCGCCAACGGCAAGCTGGACCAGCGGGCCCTGCCCGCCCCCGACCTCGCCCCGACGGCAACCGCCCGCGCGCCGCGCACCCCGCAGGAGCAGGTCCTCTGCGAGCTGTTCGCCGAGGTCCTGGGCGTGGTGTCGGCCGGCGTCGAGGACGGCTTCTTCGACCTGGGCGGGCACTCGCTGCTGGCCACCCGCCTGGCCGCCCGGATCCGCGCGACGCTCGGCGTGGAAATGCCGCTGCGCACCCTGTTCGAGGCGCCGACCCCGGTCGGCCTGGCCGCCGCCCTGGTGGCGGCCGGACCGGCGCAGACCGCCCTGGCACGGCGCGAACGCCCCGAGGCGATCCCGCTGTCGTTCGCGCAGCGGCGGCTGTGGTTCCTGCACCAGCTGGAGGGCGCCGGCGCGAACTACCACATCTCCCTGGCCTGGCGGCTGTCCGGGGATCTGGACCGGCGCGCCCTGGAGTCCGCCGTGGCGGATGTGGTCGAGCGGCACGAGAGCCTGCGCACCGTCTTCCCGGCGGTCGACGGAGTGCCGTACCAGCAGGTGCTGGAGGTCGAGGCATCCCGCCCGCGGCTGCTCGTCAGCCGGACCACCGAGTCCGAGCTGCCGAACGCCATGGCGGAAGCGAAGGCCCGTCGGTTCGACCTGGCGGCCGATGTGCCCCTGCGTGCCGGGCTGTTCGAGCTGGCGGCGGACGAGCACGTGTTCCAGGTGGTCCTCCACCACATCGCGGGTGACGGCTGGTCGCTGGGCTCGCTCGCGCAGGGCCTGACCACCGCCTACGCGGCGCGCCGCCGCGGCGAGGAGCCGCAGTGGGAGGAGCTGCCGGTCCAGTACGCCGACTACACCCTGTGGCAGCACGAGCTGCTCGGCGACGCGGCCGACGGGGACAGCCTGTTCGCCCGCCAGGCGGCCTACTGGACCCGGCAGCTGGCCGATCTGCCCGAGCAGCTCCGGCTGCCCGGCGACCGGCCCCGCCCGGCGGTCGCCTCGCACCGGGGCGGTTCCGTGCGTGCCGGGCTGGACGCCGAGCTGCACCGCGGGCTGCGCGAACTCGCCCGCGCCCACGGCACCAGTCTGTTCATGGTGCTCCAGGCCGGTCTTGCAGTGCTGCTGAGCAAGCTCGGCGCGGGCGACGACATCCCGGTCGGCAGCCCGGTCGCGGGCCGTACCGACCAGGCGCAGGACGAGCTGGTCGGCTACTTCGTCAACACCCTGGTGTTCCGTACCGACACCTCGGGCGATCCGACGTTCGCCGAACTGCTGGGCCGGGTCCGGGAGACCGCGCTGGCCGGGTACGCGCACCAGGACCTTCCGTTCGAGTACCTGGTCGAGGCCCTCAACCCGGTCCGGTCGCTGGCGCACCACCCGCTGTTCCAGGTCATGCTGGTGCTGCAGAACGCGCCCCGGGCCGACTTCGCGCCGTCCGGGCTGCGCGTCGGCGACATGCCGTCGACGTCGACCACCGCCAAGCTCGACCTGATCTTCACCATGTCCGAGCGGCACGCGCAGGACGGCTCCCCGGAGGGGATCGACGGGTCTGTCGAGTACACCGGCGACCTGTACGACCCGGCCACCGTCGAGACGATGATCGAGCGGTGGGAGCGGCTGCTCCGCGCCGTGGTCGCCGACCCGCAGCGGCGGCTCAGCCGGTTCGGCCTGCTCACCGCCGAGGAGCACGGTGAGTTGACGGCGCTGGGTACCGGCCCGGCGGCCCAGGCCTTCACCGAGAGCCTGCCGGAGCTCTTCCGGGCTCAGGTGCGTGCGACTCCGGACGCCGTCGCGCTGGTGGGGCCGGAAGCATCGCTGACCTACGGGGAGTTGGACGCGCGGGCGAACCGGCTGGCGCACGCCCTGATCGCGCGGGGTGCGGGGCCGGAGCGGCTGGTGGCGGTGGCGCTGCCGCGCTCGGCCCAGCTGGTGGTGACGATCCTCGCGGTGCTGAAGACCGGCGCCGCGTACGTTCCGGTCGATCCGGAGTACCCGGCCGCGCGGATCGCGTACATGCTCGACGACACCCGACCGGTCCTGGTGGTGACCGACACCCGCACCCGGGGCCGGCTGCCGGACACCGGTCCCGCCGGATGGCTGGTGGCCGACGACCCGGAGACGACCGCGCTGGTGGTGGGGTGCCCGTCGACGGACCCTGCGGTCGCCATCGACCCGGGCCATCCGGCCTACGTCATCTACACCTCCGGTTCCACCGGCAGGCCCAAGGGCGTGGTGGCGACACACGGTGGCCTGTCCAACCTGTTCGCCAACCAGTGTCCGCTGGTCTTCCGGACGGGGGAGCGGGTACGGATGGGGCTGACCACGTCGGTGTCGTTCGACGCCTCCTGCGACCAGATGTTCGCCCTGTACGCCGGCCACGAGCTGCACGTCCTGGACGAGGCGACCTGGACCGACCCGGACGCCTACCTCGAGTACGCGGCGCGGGCCGGGCTGGACACGGTCGGCGGTACCCCGTCCTACCTGCAAGTCCTCGTCGACCACGGCCTGTTGGACAACCCGCGGTGGCGTCCGTCGCTGGTCGGGCTGGGCGGGGAGACCGTTCCGGAGCAACTGTGGGAACGGTTGCGGGCGGCCGACGGGGTGTTCGCCCTGAACTACTACGGGCCGGCCGAGTGCACGGTGGACTCGACCGTCGCACCGCTGGAGTCGAGCCCGCGCCAGGTGATCGGCCGCCCGCTCGGCGGTGTCCGGTTGCACGTGCTCGACGCCGCGTTGCAGCCGGTTCCCGCAGGTGTGCCGGGTGAGCTGTACATCGCCGGTGCGGGGCTGGCGCGCGGCTACCTGAACCGGCCGGGCCTGACCGCGGGACGGTTCGTGGCGGACCCGTTCGGTCCCGGCGGTTCGCGGATGTACCGCACCGGTGACCTGGTGCGGTGGGGACCGGACGGGAACCTGGAGTTCCTCGGCCGCATCGACGACCAGGTGAAGCTCCGGGGATTCCGGATCGAGCTCGGCGAGATCGAGGCGGCACTGGCGGAACACCCGCAGGTCGCGCAGGCCGCCGTGACCGTCCGGCAGGACCGGGCGGGGGACACCCGCCTGGTCGCCTACCTGGTGCCCGCCACCGGGGCGGAGCTTCGGCCGGAAGACCTGCGGGCGCACCTGCGCGAGCGGCTGCCCGACTACATGGTGCCGGCCGCGTTCGTCGCCCTCGACGTACTGCCGCTGAACGCCAGCGGCAAGCTGGACCGGCGCGCCCTGCCCGAGCCGGAGTACGCGGCGTCGCGGGGCGGCCGGGCCCCGCACACTCCTCAGGAACACGTGCTGGCAGGGCTGTTCGCAGAGGTGCTGGGCCTGCCTCAGGTCGGTGTCGACGACGACTTCTTCGACCTCGGCGGGCACTCCCTGCTGGCCACCCGGTTGGTGGCCCGGGTCCGTGCGGCCCTGGGCGTGGAACTGGCGCTGCGCACCCTGTTCCAGACCCCGACGGTGGCCGGGCTGGCCGCCGGGTTGGGCGGCGCGGACCGGGCCCGGCTCGCCCTGGGGCGGGCGGAGCGGCCCGTGGGGGCACCCCCGGCCGAAGGCCGGGGGATGGTGCCGCTGTCGTCCGCTCAACGGAGGCTGTGGTTCCTGCGCCAGCTGGAGGGCGCCGACTCGGTCTACAACATGCCGCTCGCGTGGCGGCTCTCGGGGCCACTGGACCTGGCGGCCCTGGAGGCGGCGCTGGGCGACGTCGTCGACCGGCACGAAACCCTGCGCACGGTCTTCCCGGCCGTGGACGGAGTGCCCCACCAGCAGGTGCTGGCCACCGCGGAGGCGTGCCCGAGGCTGTCGGTCACCACGGCCGACGAGACGGTCCTGCCGGAACTGCTGGCGGGGGCCGCGGCGCGCGGATTCGACATTGCGGCCGAACCGCCGCTGCGCGCCGAGGTGTTCGAGGTTTCGGCGGACGAGCACGTGCTGCTCCTGGTGATGCACCACATCGCCGGTGACGGCTGGTCGCTGGGCCCGCTGGCCGCCGACCTGGCCACCGCGTACGCGGCACGCCGCCAGGGCGAGGAACCGGGGTGGGCACCGCTGCCGGTGCAGTACGCCGACTACACCCTGTGGCAGCAGGAGCTGCTCGGCGACCCGGCCGACCAGGACAGCCTCTTCGCCCGCCAGCAGGCCTACTGGACCGAGCAGTTGGCAAACCTGCCGGAGCAGATCCGGCTCCCCGCCGACCGCCCTCGCCCCGCGACCCCCTCCTGCTCCGGCGGCCACCTCGCAATCGAACTGGACGCCGAACTGCACGCCGGGCTGATCCGGCTGGGCCGGGAGCACGGCGCCAGCGTGTACATGGTGCTGCAGGCCGCCCTGGCATCGCTGCTGGACAAGCTCGGCGCGGGAACGGACATCCCGGTCGGCAGCCTGATCGCGGGCCGGACCGACGAGGCCCTGGACGACCTCGTCGGATTCTTCGTCAACACCCTGGTGCTCCGCACGGACACCGGTGGCGATCCGACGTTCGCCGAGCTCCTCGGCCGGGTCCGCGAGGGCGCGCTGGCCGCGTACGCGCACCAGGACCTGCCGTTCGAGCACGTCGTCGAGGCCCTCAACCCGTCCCGGTCGCTCGCCCGTCAGCCGCTGTTCCAGGTGCTGCTCGCGCTGCAGAACGTGCCCCGCACCGAGTTCGCGCTGGACGGTCTGGCCGCCGAGATCGTCCTGGTGCGGACGCCGACGGCGATGTTCGACCTCGGCTTCCACCTGCTGGAGCGCGACGGCACCGGCGGGCCGGCCGAGGGCATCGTCGGGCGGGTCGAGTACAGCACCGACCTCTTCGACCCCGCCACGGTGGAGGCATTGGTCGCCCGGTGGCTGCGTCTGCTGGCGTCGGTGGTCGCCGAGCCGGACCGGCCGCTGAGCCGGATCGACGTCCTCACCGCCGAGGAACGGCACGAGCTGCTGGTCGTACGCAACGACACCGCCTGCCCGGCTCCCGATGCCGGCCTGCCCGCTCTGTTCGAGGCGCAGGTGCGTGCGACCCCCGAGGCCCAGGCGGTGGTGTTCGAGGACACCGTGCTGACCTACCGGGAGCTGAACCGCAGGGCCAACCGCCTGGCGCACGCGCTGATCGCGCGCGGGGTGGGGCCGGAGCAGGTCGTCGCCCTGCGGCTGCCGAGGTCGACCGAGCTGGTGGTCGCCGTCCTCGCGGTCCTCAAGACGGGTGCGGCGTACCTGCCGGTCGATCCGGACTATCCGGCCGCCCGCATCGCGTACATGCTGGACGACGCCCGGCCTGCCGTGGTGCTCGACGACCTCGCGGCCGTCACACCGGACGGGGACCTGCCGGAGCACGATCCAGCAGTCGCCGTGGACCCGCGGCACCCGGCCTACGTCATCTACACCTCGGGCTCCACCGGCAGGCCCAAGGCCGTGGTGATGCCCGCCGCCGGGCTGCTGAACCTGCTGGCGTGGCACCACAGGTCCATCGGTGGCGAACTCGGCACGCGTACCGCGCAGTTCACCGCGATCAGCTTCGACGTCTCGGTGCAGGAGACGCTCTCCGCGCTGCTGTACGGCAAGACCCTCGTGGTGCCGACCGAGGAGCAGCGCCGCAGCGCCGAGCTGTTCGCCCGCTGGCTGGACCGGCACGGGGTCGAGGAGCTGTTCGCGCCCAACCTGGTGGTCGAGGCGCTGGCCGAGGCCGCCGAGGAGGCCGGGCTGGAACTGCCCGGCCTGCGGCTGGTCGCTCAGGCCGGTGAGGCGATGCGTCTGGGCAGTGCCGTGCGCCGCTTCCAGACCCGCCGGCCGGGCCGGGAGCTGCACAACCACTACGGGCCCGCCGAGACCCATGTGATCACCGCCTACCTGCTGCCGGCCGACCCCGCCGACTGCCCGCTGCCGGTGCCGATCGGCCGCCCGATCGCCAACTGCCAGGCATACGTGCTGGATTCGGCGCTGCGACCGGTCGCCCCCGGCGTGCTGGGTGAGCTGTACCTCGCCGGGGCGGGACTCGCCCGCGGCTACCTGAACCGGCCCGGGCTCACCGCCACGCGGTTCGTCGCCAGCCCGTACGGTCCGGCCGGCGCGCTGATGTACCGCACCGGTGACCTGGTCCGCTGGCGCGCCGACGGAGAGCTGGAGTTCGCGGGCCGGGTGGACCACCAGGTGAAGATCCGCGGGTTCCGGGTCGAGCCGGGCGAGATCGAGGCCGAGCTGGCCGCGCACCCGGGTGTGGCCCAGGTCGCGGTGCTCGCCAGGGAGGACCGGATCGTCGCGTACGTCGTCCCGTCGGCCGGGGCCGGGGCTACCCCGGCGACGCTGTCGCCGTATCTGCGCGAGCGGCTGCCGGACTACATGGTCCCGTCCGCGTTCGTACTGCTCGACGCGCTGCCGCTGACGCCGAACGGGAAGCTGGACCGGGCGGCGCTGCCCGCGCCCGAGCCGGGCCCGGCCGCCGGCGGCCGGGCGCCGCGCACGCCGCAGGAGCAGATCCTGTGCGAGCTGTTCGCCGAGGTGCTGGGCGTGCCGCGGGTCGGGGTCGACGACGGCTTCTTCGACCTGGGCGGGCACTCCCTGCTCGCCACCCGGCTGGTCTCGCGGGTCCGGGCGACCCTCGGGGTCGAGCTGGAACTACGCAGCCTGTTCCGGGCGCCGACGCCCGCCGGGCTCGCGGCCGGGCTGCACGACGCCGGCACCGCGCGGCAGGCCCTGGTACCCCGGCCCCGCCGCGATCCGATGCCGCTGTCGTTCGCCCAGCGACGGCTCTGGTTCCTCCAGCAGTTCGGGGCGCCGAGCGCGACCTACCACATGCCGCTCGCCCTGCGGCTGTCCGGCGACCTCGACCGGGCCGCGCTGAGCGCCGCGCTCGCGGACGTGGTGACCCGGCACGAGACCCTGCGCACGGTCTTCCCGCACACCGCCGGAGTCCCGTACCAGCGGGTGCTGGACGCCGGCGAGGCCGCCGTCCCGCTGACCGTACGCGCGGCCGGCGAGGCGGAGGTGCCCGGCCTGCTGCGCGAGGCGGCGGTACGGGCGTTCGACCTGACCTCGGAAGTACCGCTGCGGGCGGAGCTGTTCGCCATCGCGCCGCAGGAGCACGTACTGCTGCTGGTGATGCACCACATCGTCGGGGACGGCTGGTCCATGGGCCCGCTGGCCCGTGACCTGGCCACCGCCTACACCACCCGGCAGGGTGGCGGGGCTCCGGCATGGCCGCCGCTGCCGGTCACCTACGGCGACTACACCCTGTGGCAGCACGAGATCCTCGGCGACGAGCACGACACGGACAGCGTGTTCGCCCGCCAGGTCACCTACTGGACCGAGGCGCTGGCCGGGCTGCCCGAGCAGCTGCAGCTGCCTGCCGACCGACCGCGCCCGGCCACCATGTCGTACGGCGGCGACCTGCTGGAACTCCGGATCGACGCCGAACTGCACGCGGCACTGGTGGAGTTGGCCCGAAGGTCGGGTGCCACCCTGTTCATGGTGCTGCAGGCCGCGCTCGCCGCGCTGTACACGCGGCTGGGCGCGGGCACGGACATCCCGATCGGGTCTCCGATCGCGGGGCGTACCGACGAGGCGCTGGACGAGCTGGTCGGGTTCTTCATCAACACGCTGGTGCTGCGCACCGACACGAGCGGTGATCCGAGTTTCGCCGAGCTGCTGGGCCGGGTGCGGGAGACGGCGCTGTCGGCGTACGCGCACCAGGACGTGCCCTTCGAGCACCTGGTGGAGGCGCTGAACCCGTCCCGATCGCTGTCGCACCATCCGCTGTTCCAGACCGGTCTTGTCGTGCAGAACGCGCCGGGCGGCGACTTCGAGCTGCCGGGTCTCCAGGTCTCCGGGGTGACCGTGCTCACCGGGACCGCGCGGCTCGACCTGACCTTCGGGTTCGCGGAGGAGCACGGGCCCGACGGCGCGCCGACCGGGATCGGCGGTGCGGTCGAGTACAGCACCGACCTGTTCGACCGCTCGACGGTCGAGGCCCTGGTCGCCCGGTGGACCAGGCTGCTGGCCGCGGTCGCCGCCGCGCCCGACCGGCCGATCGGCGGGATCGACCTGCTGTCCGCCGAGGAGCGCCGCGAGCTGCTGCCCGCCGTCCAGGACGGGGCGGCCGGGGGGAGCCTGCCGGAGCTGTTCGCGGCGCAGGTGACGGCGACGCCGGACGCGGTCGCGCTCGTCTGCGGTGATGTCGAGATGACGTACCGTCAACTCGACGCCCGGGCGAACCGGTTCGCGCACACGCTGATCGCCCGGGGCGTCGGTCCGGAGCAGGTCGTGGCGGTGGCGTTGCCGCGGTCGGTGGAATCGGTGGTGGCGGTCCTGGGCGTGCTGAAGGCCGGGTCCGCGTACCTGCCTGTGGATCCGGCGTACCCGCAGGCGCGGATCGCGTTCATGCTGGACGACGCGCGGCCGGTCGTGGTGATCGACGATCCGGCACTGGTGACCGAGGCTTCCGGTCGGCCGGAGACCGATCCGGATGTCGTGGTGGACGCCCGGCACCCGGCCTACGTGATCTACACCTCGGGCTCGACCGGCCGCCCCAAGGGCGTCATGGTGAGCCACACCGGCGTGTCGGGCCTGGTGGCGACACAGGTCGAGAGGCTCGGCGTGGCGCCGGGCAGCCGGGTGCTCCAGTTCGCCTCACCCAGCTTCGACGCGTCGTTCTGGGACCTGTGCAGCGCCCTGCTCACCGGCGCCGCCCTCGTCCTGGCCCCGTCCGAGGCTCCGCTGGAGGCCCTGACGGACCGCCGGCTCGACGTCACCCACGTGACGCTTCCGCCCTCGGCGCTGGCCGCGCTGGAGAGCTCCGACCTCACGGCCGCCACCCTGGTGGTGGCCGGTGAGGCCTGCACGCCGGAGCTGGTGGCCCGGTGGGCGCCGGGCCGGCGGATGATCAACGCGTACGGTCCGACGGAGACGACGGTGTGCGCGACCATGAGCGACCCGCTGTCCCCGGGGCGCGGTGTACCGCCGATCGGCCGATCGGTCGCGGGCTTCCGGGCGTACGTCCTCGACGAGCGACTGCGCATCGTGCCGCCGGGGGTGGCGGGGGAGTTGTACGTCGCCGGCCCCGGTCTGGCGCGCGGGTACCTGAACCGGCCCGGGCTGACGGCCGGGCGGTTCGTCGCCTGCCCGTTCGGGGCCGGTGAACGCATGTACCGCACCGGGGACGTGGTGCGCCGCCGGACCTGGGGGTCCCCCCGGCCGGTGGGGGCACCTCCCAGCCTCCCCCAGACTTCGTCCGGGGGGACCCCCATGGCTGGGGGCGCTGGGGGAGAGCTGGAGTACGTCGGCCGTGCCGACGACCAGGTGAAGGTGCGCGGCTTCCGCATCGAGCCCGGCGAGGTCGAGGCGGCGCTGGCCGAGCACCCCGCCGTCGCCCAGGCCGCCGTCCTCGCCCAGGACGACCGGCTCATCGGCTACGTCGCGGCCCGTCCCGGCACGGTCGTACGTCCGGCGGAGCTGGCGGCGTACCTGCGTGGCAGGCTGCCCGACTACCTGGTACCGGCTGTCTTCGTCGTGCTGGACATGCTGCCGCTGACGCCGAACGGGAAGCTGGACCGGGCGGCGCTGCCCGCGCCCGAGCGGGGCCCGGCCGCCGGCGGCCGGGCGCCGCGCACGCCGCAGGAGCAGATCCTGTGCGAGCTGTTCGCCGAGGTGCTGGGCGTGCCGCGGGTCGGGGTCGACGACGGCTTCTTCGACCTGGGCGGGCACTCCCTGCTCGCCACCCGGCTGGCCGCGCGGGTGCGCTCGGTGCTCGGAGTGGAGGTGGCGCTGCGCGAGCTGTTCCAGGCGCCCACCGTGGCAGGCCTGGCCGAGGCGCTGGGCGGGGCCGGCCACGCCCGCCCGGCGCTGACCACGCACGAGCGGCCGGAGGCGGTGCCGCTGTCCTTCGCCCAGCGCCGACTCTGGTTCCTGCACCGCATGGACGGCACCGCCGCGACGTACCACATCCCGCTGGCGCTCCGGCTGACCGGGACGCTCGACCACGCGGCGCTGGACGAGGCGCTGGCCGACGTGGTGGCCCGGCACGAGAGCCTGCGGACGGTCTTCCCGGAGGTCGACGGCGTACCCTGCCAGCTCGTCCTCGACCCGGCCGAGGCCCGGCCCCGGGCGCGGCTGACCGAGGTGTCGGAGGCCGGACTGTTCGAGCGGCTCGCCGAGTTCGCACGACAGCCCTTCGACCTGGAGGCCGAAGCGCCACTGCGGGCGGAGCTGTTCGTCCTCGCGCCGGACGAGCACGTGCTGCTGCTGGTGATGCACCACATCGCCGGGGACGGCTGGTCCACCGGCCCGCTGGCCCGCGACCTGGCCGAGGCGTACGCCGCCCGGTGCGAGGGGCGCGCGCCGCAGTGGCCGGTCATGCCGGTGCAGTACGCGGACTACACGCTGTGGCAGCGCGACCTGCTCGGCGACGCCGCCGACCCTCAGAGCCGGTTCGCCGAGCAGCTCGACTACTGGAAGCGTCAGCTGTCCGACCTGCCGGAGCTGCTCCGGCTGCCCGTCGACCGGCCGAGGCCGGCCGTCGCGGGCTGGCGCGGGGACCATGTCGGCCTGGAGCTGAGCCCCGAACTGCACGCGGCACTGGTGGAGTTGGCCCGAAAGTCGGGCGCGAGCCTGTTCATGGTGCTGCAGGCGGCGTTGGCGGCGCTGTACACGCGGCTGGGTGCGGGCACGGACATCCCGATCGGGTCTCCGATCGCGGGGCGTACCGACGAGGCGCTGGACGAGCTGGTCGGGTTCTTCGTGAACACGCTGGTGCTGCGCACCGACACGAGCGGTGATCCGAGTTTCGCCGAGCTGCTGGGTCGGGTGCGGGAGACGGCGCTGTCGGCGTACGCGCACCAGGACGTGCCCTTCGAGCACCTGGTGGAGGTGCTCAACCCGTCCCGCTCGCTGTCCCATCACCCGCTGTTCCAGACCGTCCTGGCGGTGCAGAACGCTCCGATGGGCCGGTTCTCCCTGCCCGGCCTGGACGTCGCCACCTACGCGGTGGCCACCGGGACCGCCAAGTTCGACCTCGGTGTGAGCCTCGTCGAACAGTTCGGTCCGGACGGCAGTCCGGCGGGGATCGTCGGCGCGGTGGAGTACGCCACCGACCTGTTCGACCGCTCGACGGTCGCGGCGCTCGCCAGGCGCTGGACGCGTCTCCTGGAGGCGGTCACCGCCGACCCGGACCGGTCGATCGGACGGATCGAGCTCCTCGACGCCGACGAGCGGCACCGTTTGCTGGAGCAGGGCAACGCGACCGCCCGCGAGGTGGCGGCCGTCCCGGTGCCGCAGGCGTTCGCGGCACAGGTCGCGACGACACCGGACGCCCTCGCGCTGGTGTGCGGCGACACCGAGTTGACGTACCGTCAACTCAACGCCCGGGCTAACCGGTTCGCGCACGCGCTGATCGCCCGGGGCGTCGGGCCGGAGCAGACCGTGGCCGTGGCCCTGCCGCGCTCGGTGGAGTCCGTGGTGGCCGTCCTGGGTGTGCTGAAGGCCGGGGCCGCGTACCTGCCCGTGGATCCGGCGTACCCGCCGGCGCGGATCGCTTACATGCTGGACGACGCCCGGCCGGCCCTGATGGTCGACGACCCGGCGCTGGTGACCGAGGTGTCCGCCTGGCCGGACACCGATCCCGTGGTCGCGCTCGACGTCCGGCACCCGGCCTACGTGATCTACACCTCGGGCTCGACCGGCCGCCCCAAGGGCGTCGTGGTCGGCCACGGCGGAGTCGCGAGCCTGGTCGCCGCACAGATCGAGCGGTTCGCGATCGAACCCGACAGCCGGGTGCTCCAGTTCGCCTCGCCCAGCTTCGACGCCTCGGTGTCGGAGATCTGCACCGCCCTGCTGCGCGGCGCGGCCCTGGTGCTGCCCCCGACGGCGGACCCGGTGGCCGCGCTGGCCGACCGGGACCTCGCGGTCACCCACGTGACCGTGCCCCCGTCCGTCCTCGCCGCCGTGCCGGAGGGCTCGGTGCAGATGTCGACGCTGGTGGTGGCGGGTGAGGCGTGCCCGCCGGAACTGGTGGACCGCTGGGCGCCCGGGCGCCGGATGATCAACGCGTACGGTCCGACCGAGACCACGGTGTGCGCGACCATGAGTGCCCCGCTGTCCCCGGGGACGGGCGTCCCGCCGATCGGCCGTCCGATCGCCAACACCCGGGTGTACGTGCTGGACGAGCGGCTGCGGCCGGTGCCGACGGGTGTGGCGGGGGAGCTGTACGTCGCGGGTGCGGGACTGGCGCGCGGCTACCTGAACCGGCCGGACCTGACGGCCGGACGGTTCGTCGCCTGCCCGTTCGGGTCCGGTGAGCGCATGTACCGCACCGGAGACCTGGTGCGCCGGCGCAACGACGGCGAGCTGGAGTACGTCGGCCGTGCCGACGACCAGGTGAAGGTGCGCGGCTTCCGCATCGAGCCCGGCGAGGTCGAGGCGGCGCTGGCCGAGCACCCCGCCGTCGCCCGGGCCGCCGTCCTCGCCCAGGACGACCGGCTCGTCGGCTACGTCGTCCCGCACCAGGACGACGCCCGCGACAGTGGCCTGGAAGCGGACCACGTGGGCGAGTGGCAGGACATCTACGACGCCCTGCCCATCACCCCCGAGGAAGCCGGCTTCGGCCAGAACTTCGTCGGCTGGAACAGCAGTTACGACGCGAGCCCGATCCCGGTCGAGCAGATGCGGGAGTGGCGGGACGCCACCGTGGCCCGCATCCTGGCCCTGCGCCCCCGCCGGGTGCTGGAGGTCGGCGTCGGCACCGGACTGTTGCTCTCGCAGATCGCGCCGCACTGCGAGACCTACTGGGCGACGGACTTCTCCGCCACGGCGGTCGGCGCGCTGACCGCGCAGGTCGACCGGCAGGACGACCTGGCCGAGCGTGTGGTGCTGCAGACCCGCCCGGCGCACGACACCGAGGGCCTGCCGGCCGGGTGGTTCGACACCGTCGTGATCAACTCGGTGGTGCAGTACTTCCCGTCCGCCGACTACCTCGCGGACGTGATCGGGAAGCTGATGCGGCTGCTCGCCCCCGGCGGCACGCTCTTCGTCGGCGACGTCCGCAACCTGCGGCTGCTGCGCCCGCTGGCCACCGCGGTCCAGCTGCACCGCACCGGTGCCGACGGTGACCTCGCGGCGGTGCGCCGCGCGGTGGAGCAGGCCGTCAGGGTGGAGAAGGAACTCCTGGTCGACCCGGACTTCTTCACCGTCCTGCGGGAGCGCGGCACGGACATCGGCGCGGTGGCCGTGGAGGTCAAGCGCGGCCGTCACCACAACGAACTGACCCGCTACCGCTACGACGTGACGCTGCACAAGGCCCCGGTCGTTCCGGCGGCCCCGGGCCGGACGGTCGAGCTGGAGTGGGGACACCGGCTCGCGGGACCGGCCGAGCTGCGCGAACTCCTCGCCCAGGCCCCCGCCGACGTGCTGCGGATCACCGGAGTGCCGAACCGTCGGGTGCTGCGCGAGGCCGCCCTTTCCCGGGCACTGCAGAACGGCGACGGCTCGCTCGCCGAACTGCTGGAGCGGCTGCACGGGCCGGAGGAGAGCGAACTCCCGGACCCGGAGGACTTCCGGGCCATCGGGCTGGAGTTCGACCGCTGGGTGGGCGTCACCTGGTCGGCCACCGTGGCCGACGCCTTGGACGTCGTCTTCGCCGGCCCGCGGGCGCATCACGGCTCCCCGGCCGAGCCGTACCGGTCGGCCCGGACCGCCGGCACGCCGCTGTCGTCGCTGACCAACCGCCCGACCGGCAGCCGGGGCACCGGCGCCCTCATCGGCGAACTCCGCGAATGGCTGCGCGGGCGACTGCCCGACTACCTGATCCCGTCGGCGTTCGTGGCGCTGGAGACGTTGCCGCTGACAGCCAGCGGTAAGCTCGACCGCCGCGCGCTGCCCGCGCCCGACCTGGGCCCGGCCGGAGCCGGGCGGGCGCCGCGGACCCCGCAGGAACAGCTCCTGGCCGAGCTGTTCGCCGAGGTGCTCGGCCTGGCCCAGGTCGGTGTCGAGGACAGCTTCTTCGACCTGGGCGGACACTCGCTGCTGGCGACCCGCCTGGCCTCCCGCGTCCGGGCGACCCTCGGCGCGGAGCTCGAGGTCCGGACGCTGTTCGAGACGCCGACCGTGGCCGGACTGGCGGCCCGCCTCGACGGCTCCGGCACGGCGCGGCCCGCGCTGACCGCCCGGCCGCGACCCATGGGGGCACCCCCGGCCGAAGGCTGGGGGAAGGTCCCGCTGTCCTTCGCCCAACGCCGTCTGTGGTTCCTGCACCGGATGGACGGCCCGAGCGCCACCTACAACATGCCGCTCGCGCTGAGTCTGACCGGCGAGCTCGACCGCCCGGCCCTGCACGCCGCGCTCGCGGACGTGACCGCCCGGCACGAGAGCCTGCGGACGGTCTTCCGCGAGACGGACGGTGTGCCGTACCAGGTCGTGCTGAGCGCCTCACAGGCACACCCGGAGCTGCCGGTGGTCGAGCTCGACGAGAGCCGGCTGGCCGGGCGGCTGGCGCAGACGGCCCGGCGAGGCTTCGACCTGGCGGCGGAGCCGCCGGTCCGGGCGGAGCTGTACGTGCTCGCGCCCGACCGGCACGTGCTGCTGGTCGTGGTGCACCACATCGCCGCCGACGGCTGGTCGATGGGGCCGCTCTCCGGCGACCTCGCGGCCGCCTACACGGCGCGCTGCCGTGGCGAGGAGCCGCAGTGGTCCCCGCTGCCGGTGCAGTACGCCGACTACACCTGCTGGCAACGCGACCTGCTCGGCGACACCGCCGACCCGGACAGCCTGTTCGCCCGGCAACTGGCCTACTGGAAGGACGAACTGGCGGGCATTCCGCAGCAGGTGCAGCTGCCCGCCGACCGGCCCCGGCCGCCGGTGGCCTCCCAGCTGGGCGGCCGGGTCGTGGTCCGGCTGGACCCCGAACTGCACCAGGCACTGCGGGACCTGGCCGCCGAGCGCGGCGCCAGCATGTTCATGGTGCTCCAGGCCGGCCTCGCCGCGCTGCTCACCCGGCTCGGTGCCGGTACGGACATCCCCGTGGGCAGCCCGATCGCCGGTCGTACCGACCAGGCGCTGGACGACCTCGTCGGCTTCTTCGTCAACACCCTGGTGCTGCGCACCGACACGAGCGGCGATCCCGGCTTCGCCGAACTGCTCGGCCGGGTGCGGCAGAAGGCGCTCGCCGCCTACGACCACCAGGACGTGCCGTTCGAGTACCTGGTCGAGGTGGTCAACCCGGCCCGTTCGCTGTCGCACCACCCGCTGTTCCAGATCATGCTGGCCCTGCAGAACGCGCCGGTGGGCGAGTTCGCCCTGCCGGGCCTGGAGACCGGCCACCTGGAGGCGTCGACCGGGACCTCGCGGGTCGACCTGACGTTCAGCCTGGCCGAGCAGTTCCGCCCCGACGGCGGCCCCGGCGGCCTGGTCGGCGCGGTGGAGTACGCCACCGACCTGTTCGACCCGGCCACCGTGGAGCTGCTGTTCGAGCGCTGGGCGCGGCTGCTGCGCGCGGCGGTCGCCGACCCCGGCCGGCCGATCAGCCGGATCGACATCATGTCGGGCGAGGAACGCCGCCGGCTGCTGTCCCGGTCCACCGGCGCCGCGGTCGAGCTGCCCGAGGCCGCGCTGCCGGAGCTGTTCGCCCGCCAGGTGCGCGCCACCCCGGACGCGGTGGCCGTCGTGGCGGGCGCCACCGAGCTGACCTACCGGGAACTCGACCAGCGGTCCAACCGCCTCGCGCGGTCACTGATCCGCCAGGGCGTACGACCGGAGACACCGGTCGCGGTGCTGCTGGACCGCTCGGCGGACCTCGTCGTGGCGCTCCTGGCGATCATCAAGGCGGGCGGCGCCTACGCGCCCCTCGACTCGCGCTTCCCGCAGTCCCGGATCGACCTGATCCTCCAGGAGGCCGGGGCCGCCCTGGTGCTCACCGAGGACGTGCTGACCGCGTCGATCGAGGGCGAGCCCGACGCGTCTGACATCGAAGTACGCTGCGACCAGCGGCAGTTGGCGTACGTGATGTACACCTCCGGCTCGACCGGCCGGCCCAAGGGCGTGGCCGTCACCCACCGCGACGTGGTGGGCCTCGCGCTCACCCCCGAGTACCACGGCGGCGGACACGAGCGGGTGCTGATGCACTCCCCGACCGCCTTCGACCTCTCGACCTACGAGCTCTGGGTGCCGCTGCTCAACGGTGGCCGGGTCGTGGTCGCACCGCCCGAGCGGCTCGACCTCGACCTGCTCCAGCACACGATCAGCACGTACGGGGTGACCGGACTGTGGCTGACGGCCGGCCTGTTCCGGCTGGTCGCCGAGGAACGGCCGGGCCTGCTCGCAGGGGTCCGCGAGGTGTGGACCGGCGGTGACGTGGTCTCCCCGGCCGCCGTCGCCCGGGTGCTGGAGGTCTGCCCCGGCATCGAGGTGGTCAACGGCTACGGGCCCACCGAGGCCACGACCCTGGCCACCCGCCACCCGGTGCACAGCCTCCCCGAGCACGCCGCGACCGTGCCGATCGGCGGGCCGATGGCGAACATGCGCGCCTACGTGCTCGACGACCGCCTGCGGCCGGTGCCCACCGGCCTGGTCGGCGAGCTGTACCTCGCGGGGACGGGCGTGGCCCGCGGCTACC
This sequence comes from Streptomyces sp. NBC_00659, assembly GCF_036226925.1. Taxonomy (NCBI): domain Bacteria; kingdom Bacillati; phylum Actinomycetota; class Actinomycetes; order Kitasatosporales; family Streptomycetaceae; genus Streptomyces; species Streptomyces sp. NBC_00659. Next base: position 7,995,905 of record NZ_CP109031.1, read on the forward strand.
TCGGCCGACCCGGCCTGACGGCGGAGCGCTTCACCGCCGACCCGTACGGGCCGCCCGGGAGCCGGATGTACCGCACCGGCGACCTGGCGTGGTGGCCGGCCGAGGGCACACTGGAGTTCGCCGGACGGACCGACCACCAGGTCAAGCTCCGCGGCCTGCGGATCGAGCCCGGCGAGATCGAGGCGATCCTCGCGAGCTGCCCGGGCGTCGCCCAGGCGGCCGTCGTCGCCCGCGAGGACCGGTCCGGCGACAAGCGGCTCGTCGCCTACCTGGTGCCCGGCCCCGAGAGCATGCCCGAGACGGGCGAGCTCTCCGGGCGACTGCGCCGTGAACTGCCCGACTACATGGTGCCGTCGGCGTTCGTCACCCTGGACAGGCTGCCGTTGACCGCCAACGGCAAGCTGGACCGGGCCGCCCTGCCCGCCCCCGAGTACGGGGCGCAGGGCACCGGACGCGGCCCCCGGACGCCGCGGGAGCAGCTGCTGTGCGGCCTCTTCGCCGAGGTCCTCGGCCGGGAACAGGTGCACATCGACGACAACTTCTTCGATCTGGGCGGGCACTCGCTGCTGGCCGCCCGCCTGGCCTCCCGCGTCCGCGAGACCCTCGGCCTGGAGCTCGGCCTGCGCATGCTGTTCGAGGCGCCGACCGTGGCCGGTCTCACCGAGCGCCTGGTCATGGACGACCCCGCCGACGCCTTGGACGTGGTGCTGCCGCTGCGTTCGACCGGGACCGGCACGCCGCTGTTCTGCATCCACCCCGGCGGCGGCATCAGCTGGTCGTACAGCGGGCTCCTGAACCACATCGGTCCCCAGCACCCGGTCTACGCGATCCAGGCGCGCGGCCTGGGCCGGCCCGAACCCCTGCCGGCGTCCTTCGAGGAGATGGCGGCCGACTACGCCGACCAGATCCGCAAGATCCAGCCCGAGGGCCCGTACCTGCTGCTCGGCTGGTCGGCCGGCGGGCTGATCGCCCACGCGGTCGCCTGTGAGCTGCAGGCGCGCGGCGAGCGGACCGCGCTGCTGGCCATCCTCGACGCCTATCCGGTGAAGGACGTGCAGTTCGAGGAGATGCCCGTGCCCACCGAGCGGGACGTGCTCGTCGGTGTGCTCGACGTCGACCCGGACGAGCTGGGCGACCGGGAGCTGACCTACGCCGAGGTCGCCGAGGTCCTGAACCGGCGGGGCAGCGCGCTGCAGGGCCTGACGGAGCAGCAGATCGAGGTCATCGTCCACATCATGATCAACAACGCGAGGCTGGCGGTCGACTTCGTCCCCGCCGGGTTCGACGGCGACCTGCTGCTGTTCAACTCGACGATCGACCGCGACGGGGACGACGCCGGGCCCGCGACCTGGCGCCCGTACATCGCGGGCCGGATCGAATCGCACGAGATCACCACCCGGCACAACCGGATGACCGAAGCCGGCTCACTGGCCCAGATCGGACCGATCCTGGCCGCCCGCCTCGCCGAGGCCACCGGTGACACCCCGACCCACCACCAGGAGGACTGATTCCCATGACCAACCCGTTCGACGACGAGGACGGCACCTTCCTCGTGCTCACCAACGACGAGAACCAGCACTCGCTGTGGCCGCAGTTCGCGGACGTCCCCGACGGCTGGAACGTCGCCCACGGACCCGACACCCACGCCGCCTGCCTGGAGTACGTCGAGCAGGCCTGGACCGACATGCGGCCCAAGAGCCTCGCCGACGCCATGAACGCCCAGCGATAGCGCGGCTCGCAGTGAACCTGACCGAAACCACCGACGAGGCCCGCGACAGCGCGGGCCTCGCCCGGTCCGACGACCTCGCCGCGGCCCTGCTCACGCCCGAGGCTCGCCGGGACCCGTACCCGTTCTACGCCCGCATGCGCCGCGAGGACCCGGTCCACCGCAGCGCCCAGGGCATCTGGTACCTCACCCGGTACGCCGACGTCGAGGCGGCCCTGAGCGACCTGCGGCTGTCCAACGACCGGGACCGGATGACCCGCGCCTACAGTGCGCTCGGCGGCGACCTCAAGGCCTTCAGCCGGCTCACCGACCGGCTCGGCCGGGTGATGAGCAACACCGACCCGCCGGACCACGCCCGGCTGCGCAGGCTGGCCAACCGTGCCTTCACCGCCCGGCGCGTCGAAGCCCTGCGCGACGGCATCCAGCGGATCGTCGACCGGCTCATCGACGAGGCGGTCGCGGCCGGGCCGGCCATGGACCTGATCGAGGCGGTCGCCTCCCCGCTGCCGCTGTCCGTCGTCTGCGAGCTCTTCGGCATCCCGCCCGAGGACCTCCCGCAGGTCAAGACCTGGTTCCACCGCTTCGGCCGGCTGAGCGAGGACATCGACAAGTCCGAGGCGGCGATCGAGCAGTACGAGGAGTACCTCGCCCGGCTCGTCCGCCGCCGCCGGGCCGACCCCGGCGACGACCTCATCAGCGCCCTGGTCGCCACCCAGGCGCAGGACGACCGGCTCACCGACTCCGAGCTGCTGTCCACCTGCTTCGTCCTGATCACCGCCGGCGACGAGACCACCACCCACCTGGTCGGCAACGGCATGCTCGCCCTGCTGCGCCACCCCGACCAGCTGGCCCGGCTGCGCGAGGACCCGATGCTGATCCGCACGGCCGTCGAGGAACTCGCCCGCTACGACACGCCGACCCAGGCGATCGTCCGGGTCGCCGCCGAGGACATCGCGATCGGCGGGCGGACGCTGCGCGAGGGCGAGCTGGCCTACCTGTTCCTCGCCGCGACCAACCGGGACCCCGAGCGCTTCGAGGACCCCGACCGGCTCGACCTGACCCGCCCGGGCAACCGGCACCTCAGCTTCGGCAACGGCCCGCACTTCTGCCTCGGCGGCCCGCTGGCCAAGCTCCAGGCGGAGGTGGCCGTCGGCACGCTGGTCCGCCGGCTCCCGCACCTGGGGCTGGCCGACGACGCGGTACTCGACTGGCGGCCCAACCCGCTGCAACGGCGGCTCACCGCGCTTCCGCTCACCTACTGACCCATGAACGACGAAGGAGAAGTGACCATGGCCCGAGAGCTCGAGGTCCGCCGGGAACAGGACCTGCCCGCCACGCCCGAACAGGTCTGGGACGCGGTCGCCACCGGCGCCGGCAACCTCGGCTGGCTCTACCCGATGGAGGTCGAGCCGCGCGTCGGCGGAAAGGCCACGCGCGGCGACAGCACCGTCGTGGCGTGGGAGCCGCCGCACCACTTCGCGGTTCGGGCCACCCAGGACGGCGGGTTCTCCAACACGCTCACCTACCGCATCGAGCCGGCCGACGGCGGCGCGAGCCACCTGCGGATGGGAATCCACTGGGTGCACACGGGCGTCGTCGACGACACCTGGAACTGGGACACGAAGGCGGACGCGGCCGAGAAGCACGTCGACTTCTACCAGCACTCCCTCCCCGAGTACCTGAGGCACTTCGCCGGCCGCCCCGCCGTCTACGTCAGGGCCGCCCGTGGCGAGTCCACCGAAGACCCCGCCGACTTCGCCGCCCTGTGCCGACGCCTCGGCCTCGACGACGACGCGGCCGTCGGCGACCGGTTGTCGCTCGACCTCCCGGGTACGGACGGCGGTTCGACGGAGGTGGTCGTGGACTGGCTGAGCCCTGACTTCGTCGGCCTGCGAGGCCCGGACGCGCTGTACCGGTTCTTCAACGGCAGCTCCTGGAACTGGCCGATCTGGCTGGGCCACCACCTGTTCGCCGAGGACGCGGACGAAGAGCTGGCCGCCAAGGCCTGGAACGCCTGGCTCAACGGCGCCTGACCCCGCCGCACGACACGACCGAAGGACCCCTGGTGGAAACACTGCTCTACGCCGCCGAACTCGTCGAGGAAGACGGCACCTACAAACTCGTGGTGCAGGACGTGGTGCGGGACACGGTCCAGGTCACCCCGGTTCCCGAATCCGCGGTGGCCAGGCTCCCGGTACTCCTGTCGGTGCTGAGTTCCAAGCTCGGCTCGGCGTCGGCACGCGGCCGCTGGTAGACCGCTTCCGGATCAATGAGGCCGGTGCCGTCCCGCACATCGACTGCCGGACGGCACCGGCTTTGTCCGCCCGACGCGCGGTCATGGTCCTGTTGCTGACGCTGCGTCACCTCAAGCCGCACACTGGCGCCATGGTCATCAATCCAGGAGGCTCCCCGGACGACTCCATGGCGCGAGAGGTCGACCGACTCGCGACCTCGTACTGGGACTTCCTGCTCGCACGCGAGCCGTCGCTGCGCACGCGCCGCGGGCTGCCGGTCGAGTCGCTGCCGGGGGTGTCCGCCGCGGAGGCCGACGAGCGCGCCGGGTTCGCTGCCGGGGTGCTGAACCGGCTGAGTGCGCTGCGACCGGCGGAGCTGTCCGGTCCAGCCGCCGACACGGCGGGCTTTCTCCGGGCACTGGCCGAGCAGGAAGCGGAGGCGGGGCGCTCCCACTGGCTCACCCCCACCGCCACGCCGTACCAGCTCTTCCGTCTCCAGCAGTACGGTGACACCGTCTTCCGCCCGTTCCGCTTCGAGCACCGAGCCGACGCGGACCGGTACGCGACCCTCGTACGGGACCTGGCCCGTTGCGTCGCGACGATCGGCGACAAAGCCGCCGGGCAGGCGGAGCGGGGCTTTCACATCCCCGCTCCGGCCCTGACCGGTGTCCACACCACACTCACCCGCCTGCGGGAGTCGGCGGCACAGTGCGTCCGGGTGGACGCCGAGCGGCTCACCCGGCTCGACGCGGCGAGCCGGGGGCACCTGCGCGACACGGTCGAGCGGCTCGTGGCCACCGAACTGGAGCCGGCGTTCGACCGCCTCGTCGCCCTCGTGGACGACCCGTACTACCTCCGGCGGGCACCGCAGGCCGTCGGCTGGGCCCGCTACCCGGAAGGCGAGGCGGCGTACCGCGCCTTCGTCAGGACGTACACCTCCGGCGACACACCACCCGAACGCCTCCACGAACTCGGCCGGGAGCACTGCCGCGAACTCGGTGAGCGGATGCGGGAGATGCGCGACACGCTCGGCTTCGCCGGGACGGAGGCGGAGTTCAACGAACGGCTCGCCACCGAGCCGCGCCTGTACGCCGCCACCCCGGAGGAGGTCGAAGCCCGCTACCGCGGACACCTCGACCGCCTCACGCCGCTGCTGCCGCGCTGGTTCGCGGTCCTGCCCCGCGCCCCCTACGGCGTGGCCCGCCTCGATCCGGCGCTGGAGGGGTCGATGACGTTCGGCTACTACGAACCGCCGACCGCCGCGCAACCGGTGGGACGCTACCGCTACAACGCCTCGGACCTGGCACACCGGTCACTGCTCGGCGCGGCCGCGCTCATCTACCACGAGCTGTCGCCCGGACATCACTTCCACCTCGCCCGCCAGGCCGAGAACACCGCGCTGCCCGACCTGCGGCGCGAGCTGGCGGCCTTCAGCGGGTTCGAGGAGGGCTGGGCGGAGTACGCGGCGGGACTCGCCTGGGAGATGGGGCTGTACGACGACCCGTGGGACGCGTACGGACGACTGGCCCATGAACGGTTCACCGCGCAGCGCCTCGTCGTCGACACCGGCCTCAATCTCGGGACGATGACACTGGAGGAGGCGCGCACCTTCATGCGGGCCCACGCGGCAGCCGAGTCCGAACGGCAGATCACGACCGAGCTGTTGCGCTACGCGACCGATCTGCCGGGGCAGGCGCTGACGTACCGGGCGGGTCACGCGGAGTTCACGGCATTGCGGGCGGCGTGCGAACGCGGCGCCGGCGCCGCGTTCGACGTGCGCGCCTTTCACGAGACCGTGCTGGCCGGCGGCACACTGCCGTTTCCCGCCCTGCGCCGACGGGTGGAGAGAGAACTGCACGGGGCATACGGCCGAACAGGCTTCCAGGGAAAGCCGCTCTACTCGAATGAGTGAAGGCCACAGGGAATTGGTAGCCGCTTACCCGCCCTTGGATACTCTCTGTGATGGAGGGTGCGGGTCCGCTGAAGCGGAGTGCGTCCATCCAATCATCATCTCCTCGACAGAAGAGAAGGATGTTGTGCCATGCCGCCTGTAGTACCTCCTTTCCTGATCGGTCTGATCGCCGTATCCCTGGTGAAGAGGCTGGGAAAGCCCTTGGTGCGAGGGGTCGTCAAAGCGTCGGTGGGCCTGGGAATCGAGGTCAAGAGGGCCGTCCATGAAGCCGGCGAGGGAATCCATGATCTCGCTGCCGAGGCGACTGCCGAGGTGCTCGCAGCCCAGACGACACCGGGAGCCGGACACGGTGTCGGTGCCCCGGAGGACGGCACCGCGGGCGGGGCCGGAGCGGCCGCCAAGCCGGCGCGCGTAGCGGCAAAGGCCCACGAGGGACGGACCGGCCGTCAGGCCAAGCCCGCAGGCAAGGCCCGTAGCGCCGGTTCGGTCGCCGCCAAGGCGCACTGAGTCTGCCCACCGACTCTCCGTGTGATTCTGGCTCGTCCCGATGTCACGGCCACGTTTTCGTCTGCGTAACCGGTCGAGACTGCCAAGTCCCGGCCGGAGCAATCCCGTTCCTTACCGCTCAAGTCCCTCCGTGGAAAAGTTGACTTTGTTCCATGGAGTCTTCGGCGGACACAGCGGCCGTTCGTCGTCCCGGCCTCTCGCATGCGACCGCCGCGCCACCGGCGACATGGTGGGCTGCGCCGTATCGGCCATCACGACACCCTGATGGAGGCAGGTCAGATGTCTGCGACCGACGCGAAGAAGTGGTTCCGTGTTCACCGGCGTGCGGCGGACCCCAGGCTCCGACTGGTGTGTTTCCCTCACGCAGGCGGCACGGCACAGCTGTTCCACAGCTGGCCCGCGTTGCTGCCGACGGACGTCGAGGTGCTCGCCGTGCGGTACCCCGGCCGCCAGGACCGGCTTGCGGAGGCCTGCATCGAGGACATGGCCACCCTGGCCGACACGATCGAGGACGCACTGCGGCCCTGGCTCGACCGGCCGCTGGCGCTCTTCGGGCACAGCATGGGCGCCTGCGTCGCCTACGAGGTGGCCCTGCGGCTGGAGACCCGCGGCATCGTCCCCGAGCACCTGCTGGTCTCCGCACACGAAGCCCCCGGGTGGGCCGAACGCGTCGCGCTGCACGACGCCGACGACGAAACCCTGATCACCCACGTCCGGCACCTCGGAGACCTGCACTCGCAGGCCTACGACATCCCGGAGCTGCGTGACCTGCTGCTGCCCGCCCTCCGTTCGGACTACCGGCTGATCGAGGGCTACCACCCCTCGGATCCGGCTCCGGTCAAGGCGCCGATCACCGCGTACGTCGGCCAGGACGATCCGAGTTGCGCGCTCGACGGGGTCCTCGCCTGGTCCGGCCTCGCCGCCCCGGGCTCCTTCGAGCTGTGCCCGTTCCCCGGGGATCACTTCTACCTCGCAGCCCGGGAGGCCGAAGTGGTCGCCGACGTGGCAGCACGCCTCGCGCGCGCGTGAGGCGCCGGTCGGGCCCGATGGCGAATGCCCGTATCGAGAACCTGGAAGTCCACGGCGCCCACCCACAGCTCCCGGACCGTGCGAGGTCGGTTCCTGGCAGGGTCCGTACGGTGTCGGCGGCTGCCCGGCTGTGACGGAAGGCGGGGTCCCGGCACCGCGCATGGCGCCCGCGGGGTTCCCAGGGGACGATGGTCGTACCGGTCGCTGAGACGTGCGGTGTCCCCGGCAGCGGCCGCGAAGGCTGGGACGGAGAAGGGACCATGCGACCGGGAAGACGTGCCGCCGACGCGATACTCCGGCTGCTCAGCCGCGACTGGGCCGGGCTGGGCATCGCTCTGCTGCCGGCGGCCGTGGGTGCGCGGTGTGTATCCAGGGGCACCGGCCGGCGGATTCTCGGCGGTGTGCTGTGGGCCGTGGCCCTCGCACTCGGCCTCGGGTCGTTCCGCCATTTGGTGCATGTGGGCCGGATACGCGGGCGGTATCCGCCACCCGGGCGAATGGTCGACGTGGGCGGCTACCGCATGCACGTCCTGGCCGAGGGAGACGCCGGACCGAGGCCCACCGTGGTCTGGATGCCGGGCGGACATGCCGGCGGATACGCCATGTACCGACTGCACGCGCTGGCGCGGGAACAGATGCGTTCGGTCCTGGTGGACCGTCCGGGGTCCGGCTGGAGCGACCCGGGCCCGTTCCCGCGCACGACGGCGGCAGAAGCCGTCGAACTGCTCACGGCGCTGGAACGGGCCGGTGAAAAGGGGCCCTATGTCTTCGTGGGGCACTCGTTCGGGGGGCTGCTCATGGCCAACGCCGCCAGGCGCCGCCCTGACCTGGTGGCCGGTCTGGTGCTGCTCGATCCCACCCCGCCCGATGCCGTCGCCTTCGGCCCGGCGCTTCCGGCCCTGCGACGTGCCCCGAGGGACCAGACCGTCTTCGCGCTGCGTCACCTCTTCGGCCTTCACCCTCTCGCGGGCAAGCAGGAGACAGACACCTCCGACGACCCGGCGCAGGTTCTCGCCATGATCGAGCTCAGGACCAAGGCGAGCTGTGCCGCGGCATCGATCCTGCGAGAGCTGTCGCCGGACGGCATCACCAGAGACGGCTGGCAGACGGCCGTGCACGACGGCGAGCTCGGCTCGCTGCCCCTCCTCCTTGTGGCGCCACGCGATCTGACGGGCGGTGGCGAGATCTTCGACGCGGTCGACGATCCGGAGGAGAGCGCCCGGGTCCGGCACTTCTTCCTCACCGTGAGAGAACGGTTCCTCGCGGCCTCCAGCAGGGGGCGGAGGGTTTACACCCCAGAGGGGACCGGCCACGACTTCCCGGATCGCGTACCGGAATTCGTTGTGCAGGTGGTGGACTCGCTGCTGGACCAGTGCGGGCCGGGGGCGCCGAAGCCGTTCTGATCCCGTTGCGCAGCCACGGTCCGCTCCGGCGAGCTTCCGCCCGACCGGATGAACAGCGCCGGCGTCTACGGGCGCATCGGCCGAGGTCCGACTATCGTGTTTTTGGTGGGGGTGACATTCCTGCCCAGCTTTGTCGGCCGGACGGTATCGGCTCGTGCGGCGTCGGCAGTCGTGCTGTGCACACAAGAAGAGGGTTCACACATGCTCCCTGTTGTTCCTCCCTTCCTCGTCGGCGTGATTGCGGCCCCTCTGGCCAAAAGAGTGGCGAAACCGCTGGTGCGAGGCGTCATCAAGACGTCGGTCGGCCTGACCCTTGAAGTCAAGCGTGCAGTCATCGAGGCCGGGGAGGAGATCCAGGGCCTCACCGCCCTGGCTGCTGCCGAGAAGATGGCGAGTTCGGCTCGCACAGGTCGTGTGGAGTCGGCGGCGAGGTGACGGCGCACGGTGCCACGGCCGGCTGAAGTCCGTCGACCTCGGCCTCGCCGAGGAACTGCAACGCGGGCCGATCTGGTCAAGGAACGGACGCGGAAGGCCAACCGTCTGCATGCGCAGGTCTGAGCATCTTCCCAGCCTTGGAGCATGCCCTGGAACCGACAAGCATCGGACCGCTGGTGCTGCTGTCGGGCCACCAGACGTCGGCTGCGCTACGGCGATTCGGCCGCAGGCGGCTGCCGGCGTGGCTGCGCAACCGCAGGACCCGCAGCGCGGAAAACCTGGCTACCACCGCTGTCGATGCCACGGAACGACAACACACTCAACTTCCCGGCGAGTCCGCGATCGCCCGCGTGGTCCGCGACCTGGCGCTGGAGTTGCTCGCTCTCCACGAGAAGATCCACGAGCTGGACAAACTCATCGAGGCCCGATTTCGCGAGCACGAGCTCGCGCCAGTGATCTCCAGCATGCCCGCCGTCGGACCGCTGCCGGGCGCCGAGTTCCTCGCCGCCACCGGTGTCAACGGTAAAGAAATTCCCCGCTTTCGGCCGGTCCCGCGTCACGGAATTCCCCACCTTCGCGGTCACGGTTCCCCAGGGGGACGGCGGTCGCGGACCTGGGCGCCATGCAGCCGTCGGGGCGGGCAGCCGTCTCCTGCCGGCGATCGGACCGACCACACCGGCGGAGGGCACCCGAAGCACCCCTGTTGGTGTGCGGGCGGTGCTCTCACGGGTGCTGTGGCGTGGCACGCAGTCCTTCGAGGAGTGCGGCCAAGTAGCGGTGTGCGGTGTCGAGCCGGTCGGCAGGTGTGCCGCCATGGACGTTGACGGAGTAGGCGATGCCGCACATGAGCGGGACGAGGTCGGTGGCGGCCAGGTCACGTCGAACCGCCCCGGCGTCGCGCGCCCGGTCGAGGAGTGCGGTGCCGACCGACTGAAGCGCCTCTTTGAGTTCCGTGGTGCGCGGCAAGGTGTCGGTGGCTGCGGCGGCGACCGGAGCCAGGGACGCGTCCGTGACCTGCGCTTCGAGGGTGCGCAACAAGAAGGCTTCGAGCGCGCGCCGGGGATCGGTGTCGGCCAGCGCCTGCCGGCCGTGGGCGGCCAGGGCTTCCAGGCAGGGAGTCGCGACGGTCTCCAGCAGCGCCTCGGGGGTGGCGAAGTGGCGGTAGACAGTGCCGACTCCGAGTCCGGCGCGGCCGGCGACGTCGTTCAGTTGCAGGGGTGTGCCCTGGTCGACGAGGGCACGGGCGACAGCGACGATCCGGTCCCAATTGCGGGCCGCGTCCTTGCGAAGGGGCGTCGTCATGGGGACATGCTAATCGGATGACCCATCCGGATGATGCCGCCGCCGGTACCCGTGCCGCTTGGCGGGTCAGGTTGTCGTGAGAGGCGCGTGCCGTTCGCTGAGCCGGCGCACGTCCTGGGCGACGCGGGGGTCTGTGGCTGCGCGCAGAGGTTTGACCGGGTGGGTCTGGGCTCCGATGACGATCCCGGTCCGGCCCGTAAGGGTGGCGTCGGTGGCGGCGACGATCGAGGGCCGGGCAGCCAGGGACGCCGGACCCGAAGTAGAGCGTTCGAACTTGCGGCGTACCAGCGGCCACAGCAGCCGCAGGGCTGGTGAGACGATCTTCGGATCGGTCATGGTGCCGTCGGTCATGTCGGTCGCGGCGCCTCCGGGGTCGGCGGCGAAGACAGAGACGGCCGTGCCTTGGAGCCGGGTGGCAAGGTCGAGCGTGTAGGCGAGGTTGGCGAGCTTGGCGCGGCCGTACCAGTGGAAGCCGTAGTAGCCGCCGGGCGGCTCAACGGTGTCGAAGGACCGCTTCGCTAGCCCGACTGCACCCGATGTCACGTTCACGATCCTGCTGGGCGCGTCGGCCGTCAGCGTGGGCAGTAGCAGTTCCGTCAGCAGGTACGGCGAGAGGTGGTTGACGAGGAACGACGCTTCGATCCCGTCCAGGGTCCGTGGCTCCGGGAACATCGCGCCGACGTTGTTGACCAGCACGGTCAGGGGGTCGCCAGAGGTGGCATGTTCGGCGGCGATCCGGTCGGCGAGCGCGCGCACCTGGTCGAGCGAGCCGAGGTCGGCGGGCAGGAACCGCGCGGGATGGGACGGGTTCATCGCGTTGATTCGGTCGACCGCCTGGGCACCCCTGTCGGCGTTGCGTCCGACCACCGTGACGAAGAACCCGGCGTCGGCCAGCCCCAGGGCTGTCTCCAGTCCGATACCGGCTGTCCCCGCCGTGACCACAGCTGTTTTCTTCATGCGCTCCTCCACCCGGTTATGCGGATAGTTCATCCGTTTACCGGGACCGTAGCACACAATCGGATGACCTATCCGCTTACGGTTGCCGGGCCGCGGATCAGGCGCTGCCGGACGGCATGAAGCCGCTCCGATCCGAGCGCGCCGGACGACCTGGGCGCTCATCGGTCAATGTCCCCACCGGACATCTGGGGAATTGCGTGACGTTTGCCCTGGGGAATTACGTGGCTCCCGTGTCTGGGTCGTGGCGTCATCGTCGGGAAGGGCTTCGCGGGGGCGCGATACCGCTTCCGTCTCACGGAAGGACCGATGTGGAGCGCCTGTTCGGAGGGTTGAGCGAGACGCGTACTCGGAGCGCGACCGAGCTGAGAGGGCAGACTCCTCCGCCACCGCTGACGCACGGCCCTCAAGGGACCGGCCGCCTGGTGTGAGGGGTGGATCACGCCAGGTGGTGCGGTCTTGGCCAGGTCCGCTCCACGCGGTACGGTCGGGTCCGAGATTGATGACGTCAAGACGGAAGCCGGTGGAAATCCGGCACGGTCGCGCCACTGTGAACGAGACGCTCCAGCCATGCTGGGCGCCCGTGAGTCAGACCCGTAGGCGTCATCCTGTGCACCACCGAGATGGGACGCGAACTCCCGAGGAGGTCCTGCCATGGCGCAGACCGTCGCTCCGCCGACAGCCACCACCCCCGCCCTTCCCGCCAAGCTGCCGATCGGTGCGATCGCCCCCTGGGCGGCCTTCTTCGGCATCCTGATGCTGGTCCTGCTGTACTTCGTCGGCGCCGAACAGGGCGCCACCTCCGTCATCTCCGGCGAGAACGTCCACGAGTGGGTGCACGACGCCCGTCACCTGCTCGGTTTCCCCTGCCACTGACGCGAGAGACGACACACACTCATGAACTCCGCAACGGTAAGAAACCTGCTCGTGCGAGGCATGCTCGCCGGCCTCGCGGCCGGTGTACTCGCCCTGGTCGTCGCCTACTTGCTCGGTGAACCGAGCGTCGACAGCGCGATCGGCTTCGAGGAGGCGCACGCCCACGAGCACGGACACGAGGTCGAACTCGTCTCGCGCAGCCTGCAGTCCACCGCCGGTCTTGCCACCGGCGTCCTGATCTACGGCGTCGCCTTCGGCGGAATCGCCGCACTCGCCTACTGCTTCGCGCTCGGCCGCGTGGGCCGCTTCAGCGCCCGCGCGACCGCGCTTCTGCTGTCCGGGACCGCGCTGCTCGCCGTGTACGTCGTGCCGTTCCTGAAGTACCCGGCCAACCCGCCGTCGGTCGGCGACCCCGACACCATCGGCAAGCGGACCACCCTGTACTTCCTGATGATGGTTCTCAGCGTGCTCCTGGCGGTCGGTGCCACCATCCTCGGCAAGCGCCTCGCACCCAGCCTGGGCACCTGGTACGCCACCCTGGTCGCGGTGGCCGCCTTCGCTGTGGTGATCGGTCTGGCCTACGAGTTCCTGCCCGTGATCAACGAGGTGCCGGGGGAATTCCCCGCCACCCTGCTGTGGCGGTTCAGGCTGTCCGCGCTGGCCATCCAGACCGTCCTGTGGGGCGGATTCGGCCTCGTCTTCGGCGAGTTGGCCGAGCGTCTGCTCAACCCCAAGCCCGCGGCGGTCGCCTCCGGGCGGGCGGTTCCGGCCGCGAACTGAAACCTTCAGTACACAAGAGGGCCCTTCGGAACCATCCGGAGGGCCTCTCGTGTTTTTACGGACACCGACACCACCCGGGCGCGGACACGCGCCCTTCGCAGACAGCGAGGGAGAGCGCGGGCTCCTCGATGGGGAGTGTCCGACAGGTCGTAGCGAGATGCAGGGCGTTCCCTGCCCGGTCAAGTCGAGTCCGGCCTTCCTCCGGTCCGGACCGTGAGCACGAACAGCCCGCGGTCCGTCGGCTGTTGTGCCCTCCGTGCGGCCGAAGCGCACATCCTGCACAGCATCTACTGGCACAACATGACCGGCGACGGGGGTGGCGAGCCCCTCGCGGCGGACGGTGCCGGCGACCTCGCGGACGCCGTCACCGAGTCCTTCGGCTCGTTCGCCGGCTTCAAGACCCAGCTCACCAAGGCCGCCGCCACCACCCAGGGCTCCGGCTGGGGCGTCCTCGCCCACGAGCCTCTCAGCGGCCGCCTGATCGTCGAGCAGGTCTACGACCACCAGGGCAACGTCGGCCAGGGCTCGACGCCGATCCTGGTCTTCGACGCCTGGGAGCACGCCTTCTACCTTCGGTACAAGAACCAGAAGGCCGACTTCATCGAGGCCATGTGGGCGGTCGTCAACTGGCAGGACGTGGCCCGGCGTCACTCCGCCGCCAAGGGACGCGGCGACAGTCTGCTGCTCGCGCCGTGAGGCCATAGGCACCGACAGATGTCCTGCTCGTGATCGTCTTCTCAACCTTCACGTGGCAGGCTGCAAGGAGAAGGGCTCCCGCAAGGACGTGACGTGCGGGAGCCCTTTCGCCCGCGGAGGCCCCTGGACGACTCGACCGGGACCGCTCCCGTGGTTCAGCCGCCCGCCGGGGGCCGGGGCGCGCGGTGGCGCCCCGGCCGCTCGAAGGCAGGGTTCAGGAGGCGGGCAGTTCGCCGCGCACCGCGTGGGCGGCGGCGACCAGGTTCTCCAGGGAGGCTCGGGTCTCGGGCCAGCCGCGGGTCTTCAGGCCGCAGTCGGGGTTCACCCACAGCCGTTCGGCGGGGATGGCCTTCAGCCCGGCCCGCAGCAGTTCGGCTGCCTCCTGCGTGCTGGGGACGCGCGGGGAGTGGATGTCGTACACACCGGGTCCCGCCTCGCGCGGGTAGCCGTGCGAGGCGAGTTCGCGGGCCACCTGCATGTGGGAGCGTGCGGCCTCCAGGCTGATGACGTCGGCGTCCAGGTCGTCGATGGCCTGGACGATGTCCCCGAACTCGGCGTAGCACATGTGCGTGTGGATCTGCGTGTCCGGGCGCACCCCGCTGGTGCTGAGCCGGAACGCCTCCGTGGCCCATGCCAGGTAGGCCGGCCGGTCGGCAGTGCGCAGCGGCAGGGTCTCGCGCAGGGCCGGCTCGTCGACCTGGATCACCGAACTGCCCGCCGCCTCCAGGTCGTTGACCTCGTCGCGCAGGGCGAGGGCGACCTGGCGGGCGGTGTCGCCGAGAGGCTGGTCGTCGCGGACGAAGGACCAGGCGAGCATGGTGACCGGCCCGGTGAGCATGCCCTTGACCGGCCGATCGGTCAGGGACTGCGCGTACGTCGTCCAGCGCACCGTCATCGGTTCGGGCCGCGTGATGTCGCCGGCCAGGATCGGCGGGCGGACGTAGCGGGTGCCGTAGGACTGCACCCAGCCGTGCTGCGTGGCCAGGTACCCGGTGAGCTGCTCGGCGAAGTACTGCACCATGTCGTTGCGTTCGGCCTCACCGTGCACGAGGACGTCGAGACCGGTCTTCTCCTGGAAGGAGATGACCTCCTGGATCTCGGCCTTGATGCGCTCCTCGTAACCGGCCGTGTCGATGCGGCCGGTGCGCAGGTCGGCGCGGGCGGTGCGCAGTTCGGCGGTCTGCGGGAAGGAGCCGATGGTGGTGGTCGGCAGCAGGGGCAGGCCGAGGTGGGCGCGCTGGGCCGCGGCCCGCTCGGGGTAGGGCTGGGACCGGCGGGCGTCGGCGTCCGTGACGGCGGCGGCGCGGGCCCGTACCGCGGGGTCGTGCGTGATCGGCGAGTTCGCGCGGGAGGCCAGGGCGGCACGGTTGGAGGCGAGTTCGCCCGCGATCGTGCCGGTGCCCTGGGTGAGGCCCTTGGCGAGGGTGACGATCTCCGCCGTCTTCTGGCGGGCGAAGGCGAGCCAGCGCAGGATCTGCGGTTCGATGTCCCGCTCCAGGGCCGCGTCGATCGGGACGTGGAGCAGGGAGCTGGAGGCCGACACGTCGACCCGGTCGGCCAGGCCGAGCAGGGTGCCGAGGGTGGACAGCGACGTGGCCAGGTCGTTCACCCAGATGTTGCGGCCGTCGACCACACCGGCGACCAGGCGTTTGCCGGGCAGTCCGCCGACAGCGGCGAGGTCGTCGAGGTTGGCGGCGGCGGCTTCGGTGAAGTCCAGGGCGAGACCTTCGATCGGAGCCTTGGCCAGTACCGGCAGGGCGTCGCCGAGCCGGTCGAAGTACGAGGCGACCAGGAGCTTCGGCCGGTCGGTGAGCGCGCCGAGCCCGCGGTAGGTGCGCGCCGCGGCGTCCAGCTCGGCCGGGGTCCGGTCCTGGGCGAGGGCGGGCTCGTCCAGCTGGACCCACTCCGCGCCCGCCGCGCGCAGGTCGGCGAGGACCTCGGCGTACACCGGCAGCAGCCGGTCGAGGAGGGTGAGCGGGTCGAAGTCCGCCGGTACGCCAGGGGCGGGCTTGGACAGGAGGAGGTAGGTGACCGGGCCGACCAGCACCGGGCGGGCGCTCAGCCCGAGGGCGAGTGCCTCCTTCAGCTCGGTGACCTGCTGGGTGGAGTCGGCCGTGAAGACGGTGTCCGGGCCCAGTTCGGGCACCAGGTAGTGGTAGTTGGTGTCGAACCACTTCGTCATCTCGAGCGGCGCCACGTCCTGGGTGCCGCGCGCCATGGCGAAGTAGCCGTCCAGGGCGTCCGAGTCGGCCGTGGCGCGGTGGCGGGCGGGGATCGCACCGACCATGACGGTGGTGTCGAGGACGTGGTCGTAGTACGAGAAGTCACCGGTCGGCACCTCGTCGATGCCGGCGTCGGCCAGCTCGCGCCAGTTCGCGCGACGCAGTTCGGCGGCGGTGGCGCGGAGGGCGTCGGCGGTGACGCGGCCCTTCCAGTAGCCCTCGATCGCCTTCTTCAGTTCCCGGTTCGGACCCTGGCGCGGGTAGCCGTACACGGTGGCCCGTGCTGTCGCGGCTGCGTGCTTGGTGGTCACGGAGATCTCCTTCGCGAGATGAATCCCTGAGATCCCGGCAACGGGACGCGAGTGCGAAGGGGTGACGAACCGGACGGAAGCGACACGGCTCGGAACAGCGCGGTCGTCCGCCGATATGTACGCCGACCCGCCCACGAGGTCACCGGGATGTCCGCGCACGAGTGGTTCGTGCGCGGGCAACGGGCAGGTCTTCGGACTTGCGGGCACGTCTTCCTGGCGGAGGACACCTACTGGCCGTCGCTTCCCGGACCCTGTTCGTCGGGTCCAGTGCGTATGACGGCGGTCGTTCCCGCTCACCGCTGCGGGGCAGTCCCGGATTCCCACCGGGTTCCCTCTTACGACGCATCCCGACTGGCGGACGGGGCGAACCAGCTGCACCGGCCACCCTACGGGGTGACGTGCCGAAGAGGGCGGCACATCCATCACCTTCGTCCCCTACCCCGTGGCCGGATCCTCGGAATGACGGAAGCCGCCGTGGGCCGGGGCGGGACACTTCGCCTCCCGCCGCAGCCTGATGAAGCGTCAGGACACGCTGTCCACCGGGCAGTCGAAACGGTCATCGGGGCCCCAGTGGGTGGCGTCCCTCGCTCCTTGCGAGAGCATCCCGCAGGTCAGGTCCGTGAGCTTGTCTCCGGCGGGGGTGATCTCGCGAATGTGGATCTCCTTGTTCGGCGGGTAGTGGTGATCGCTGTCCAGGGTGATGACCCCGGATTCCCCCACGTAGTTGTGGATGCCGGGATCCTGCAGACGGGTGACGAGCGCCCTGGGTGAGAAGCCCGGGTCCGTCGAGATGATGGCGTTCATGGCCTCGGAGAGGATCTTGACGGCGTCGTATCCGAGCGCGGCGTCGTTCTCGGCGGACAGGTGGAAGGCCTGGCCGAACTTCTCGCCGAAGGGCCCGTCGGGCAGCGGGAGGCTGAACTGGTTGTAGAAGAGCTTCAGCGCGCCGTATTCCTTGCGCATCAGGCTCGGATGCAGGATCACGTCCGGCGCCGGGCTCTCCGCCAGCACCGGTACCGGGGCGACGCGGGCGCGGCAGGCCTGGTCGGTCTGCATGTGCTCGAAGAGATCCTCCATGACGCTGGAGCGGCCCGCGTACAGGACGAAACCGCCTGTGCTGTGGACGAGTGCGCAGACGGTGCCGGCGATGGCCCGTGTGGTGCGGCCGTTCTCCATCTCGCCGTACTTCACGAAGTGCACCGGCCCGGTCGAGCGGTAGGCGGTGTCGAACCGGTGGGCGAGGTCGGCGCTGAAGTACTCGTCCTTGGGGTCGTAGACCACGACGGCGGCCGGACCGGAGTCGCTGGGAGCGGGGTCCGTCAGAGCGTGCAGCTGAGGCGAGTGGCGGGCGAAGGACGCCATGACCTCGGCGATGCGTGCGTCGGGCGGTGAGAGCTGGAAGTACGACACGGGCGAGTCGCCGTCGACCATGCGCTGGCCCGAGACGCCGGTCCCCAGGACGGTGATGCCCTGGGCTCCCAGTTCGATCGCGGCCTGCTGGGACTCCGGACGGCTCTGGTGGAGACCCATGACGGCCGCGATGTGGTCCCGGCCCGCCCGGTCGACGATCATCTTCGCGACGTCCACAGTGCTTTTGTTGCTCTGGTTCAGGCCGCCGCGCGAGCCGTAGTGGAAGGACTCGCCGGCGTTGGCGACGAGCAGGCGTACGGGCACCTGAGCCTTGAGGCGGCGGCTGTTGACGTTCTTCTGGGCGAGCAGCGCGCCGCGCAGTGTCTGGAAGCCGATGGGCGCGGTGCGCTTGGACGTCGAGCCGACGCTCAGCGGCGCGAAGAAGACGACCGTGCGGTAGGGCCGGTCCGTGTCCACCTTCGCGTTCTGGTGGCCGAGGATCTTCTCCAGCTTTCTCAAGTCCTCGGCGTATTCGCCGTGGGCCAGGTCGCAGCCGTCGTTGCCGTCGGTCAGGCCGACGACCTCTCCGGTACCCACGTGCCGGCAGGAGGCCGCGAGACTTCCGTCGGGGAGGAGTTCCACCAGTTCCCGGGACAGGACGAGGCCGCCCGCGCCCAGCATCACCGCGGCGGTCGCGGCGGCCACCGGACGCCACCAGTCGCGGACAAGGGGAGGACGGAAGTCCACCGTGGCGGGCAGGGGCACCTCCGCCGCCGGGGCGCCGTCGTCCGGGGTTCGCGGCAGCGCCAGCACCCGCACCGTGTCGGTGGCGTGGCCGGCGACCGCGGCCGAGAACGGCGCGGTCGCGTCATGACCTGTCGGGCGTGTGCCGAGGGCACCTCTCTGCGCGGGCAGCGCCCGAAGCGGCGGACTCGCGGCGTACGGGGGGAGCTCGTCCGTGGCCGCGCCCAGCACCAGCAGCGGACTGCTCTCGAGGTCGTGGGCGACAGCGGCGTATGTGTCCAGGAACTCCCGGCAGGCGGATCCCGCGCCGCCCACGGCCGGCAGGAGCACCACGAAGGGCCATGCGCGCCGGGGGCGGAGACGGCTCCACGCGCGGGGCCGGGCCGCCTTCGCCAGGTCGCGGATCAACGCGGTGAGCAGGATCTCGCGGACCAGCTCCTCCTCGCGCGACTCCACCGCATGCGCGGGCTGCGCCGCCTCGTGGGCCAGGGCGAGCCGGTGCGTCACCCGCAGGTGCACCGCCGCCTTGAGGAAACTGCGGCCGGGCAGGTCCAGCATGCGGCTCACCCACGGGTGGCGCCTGTCGACACGCATGCCGTACCACCGGCGCCACAGCCAGCCGGCCACGACGCTCAGCAGGCGAAACGGAGCGCCCCACCATCCGTCCATGGCCTCGCCGAGCTGCGCGACGGGGAAGGCCTCGTGAAACCTCGCGGCGTACGCGTCGCACAGCAGCTTCCGCAGGGCGCGTCGCTGGCCCGCCGCGTCGACTTCCTGGACGGTGGCGCGCAGGACCGAGAGACAGGTGTCGAACTCGGGCAGCCGCAGCGCCCCGGCACCCTGCGGCACGGTCTCCCTCAGCTGCTCCGCAACGTCCTCCAGCAGGAGCAGGTGCGGCCCGTCCTCCCGCACGCGGGGCAGGTCCGGTCCTACGTCGCCGACAACCGCGTACGGGGCGAAGTGGGTGCCGTCGCGGTGGGCCCCGTCGCCAGAGGACTTGAGGCGCTCCATGTAGTCCAGCACAAGGCGGGTGAGCCCCGGATCCGGCTCCGGGGTGTCCGTGACCGCGCCACCGTCCGCCACCCGGGCCAGAAGCAGGGCCGGGAGCCCGTGCTCGCGGGACCGATGCCGGCGCGACGCGCCGGCCCGGCGGTCGATGAGGTACGGGTCGAGCACCCGGACGATCCGGTGGAGGTCGGCGGACACGGTCCGGTGTCGCTCGTCGCCGAGGGGTGGACGCGGCAAGGGGGAACCTCCAAATGGCATATGTCGAGGGAGTGTTGCGTGAGTCTATGGACGGAATGTGCGGTACGGCGGGTTTGTCGCTGGTTGACCGCTAATGAAGTACCGCGTGCGCAGTGCGCTCGCATTGCGACCATCCGCACGCCGCCTCCCTCGCCCTCGCCCTGGCCCGTGGCACCGACGGCGCCGCCACGGACGCACCCGCTCCTTGATGCCGGCTCTCGTCATGCCCGCCTCGGGCGGCGTGACATCCGTCGACTCTGCGGTGGTTCCGATGGAACGCGAGTGGCCCGGCGTCCGTCTTGACGTGCAGGGGATCCATGTGACCCGCTCTCACGGCTGAGGCGGGTGGTGGTCTCCGGGCCGGCCGGCCGAGCCCCGGGCGCGTTGTCGCGGGCCGGGTGAACCCGCCCTGGCCGGTACGGCGTTCCGGTGGAACGCCCGGCTTCCCTTGGATGCACGTCCTCTGACGTGCCCTCAGTACCCCATGCTGGAAAGGAACTTGGAATGATCTTCGTCGTCCTTGTCTTTGTCGCGCTCGTGTCCGTCATCGTGATCGCCCCGGTCGCCGCGGGCGTGATGGCGGTCAGGAAGGTCCGTCGGCGGACACGGGCGCAACGGCACGGGCTGCGCACCGAGGGCAGATGCATACGGGTCGAAACCGTGCGGCGCTCGGGCGGGGGGTACGCCACCTCGACACGGCGCTACTACCTCTTCGAGTACGTCACCCACGACGGCCGGCAGTTCCGGTTCGAGGACTCCGCCCCGAACACCACGATGCCCGGTGACCTCCTCACCGTCTCGTATCTCCCCGAGGACCCGGAAGGGGCCACGGTCGCGCTGCCCGGCGACCGGACGGCCCAGCGGGAACTCGGCTGTTTCCTGGTGTTCCTCGGCGTGGCACTGGCCATCGCGCTGACCGTCGCCGGTGTCGGGATCGGCGTGCTCTCCCTGTTCGCGGCCGATGCCTAGGGTTTGTCCGGAACCGTTCGTCTCGCGTACCGCCGACCTTCACACGGGGGACAGGGTGCCCTTTCCTGACGTTCGGTGCGCTTGGAAAGCTTCCTTCACGCACCTTCCGTCAGCCTCCGGCCCATGGGCCCGTCAGGACAAGAGGTCACCACTCATGCCTCAAGTGAATCGGCGCCGATTCTTCCAACTCGCCGGTGGTACAGCGGCGTTCACCGCGCTCTCCGGCAGTGTCCAGCGCGCGGCCGCCGTGCCGGCGCATCGACGCTCGGGCACGATCGAGGATGTCGAGCACATCGTCGTCCTGATGCAGGAAAACCGCTCGTTCGACCACTACTTCGGCTCGATGAGAGGCGTCCGCGGCTTCGGCGACCCGCGTCCGGCGAGCCCGGCCGGCACCAAGCCGGTCTGGCACCAGTCGGACGGCACCAAGGACGTGCTCCCCTTCCGCCCGGAGCTGGACGACCTCGGTCTCGCGTTCATCAAGGACCTTCCGCACGGATGGAGCGACGGGCACGCCGCGTTCAACAAGGGCAGGTACGACAAGTGGGTGCCCGCCAAGTCGGCCACGACGATGGCGTATCTGACGCGTGAGGACATCCCGTTCCACTACGCGCTGGCCGACTCGTTCACCGTCTGCGACGCCTACCACTGCTCGTTCATCGGCTCGACGGACCCCAACCGCTACTACATGTGGACCGGTTACACGGGCAACGACGGCAAGGGCGGCGGACCGGTCCTCGGCAACGACGAGGCGGGGTACCGCTGGACCACGTACCCGGAGCGGCTGGAAGCGGCCGGGATCTCCTGGAAGGTGTACCAGGACATCGGCGACGGGCTGGACGCCAACGGCTCCTGGGGCTGGATCCCCGACGCCTACCGGGGCAACTACGGCGACAACTCACTGCTGTACTTCGACCAGTACCGCAACGCCCAGCCGGGAGACCCGCTGTACGACAAGGCCCGCACCGGCACCGACGCCCGCAAGGGCGAGGGGTTCTTCGACGGGCTCAGGGCCGACGTGCAGGCTGGCAAGCTGCCGCAGATCTCCTGGATCGCCGCTCCCGAGGCGTTCACCGAGCACCCCAACTGGCCCGCCAACTACGGCGCCTGGTACATCTCCCAGGTGCTGGACGCGCTCACCTCCGACCCCGAGGTGTGGAGCAGGACGGCCCTGTTCGTCACGTACGACGAGAACGACGGCTTCTTCGACCACCTGGTGCCGCCCTTCCCGCCGCAGTCCGCGGCGCAGGGCAAGTCCACGGTCGACGTCGGCCCGGACCTGTACGCGGGCGACGCGAGCCGTGCGGCCGGACCCTACGGACTGGGGCAGCGGGTGCCGATGCTCGTCGTCTCGCCCTGGAGCAAGGGCGGCTACGTCTGCTCCGAAACCCTCGACCACACCTCGATCATCCGGTTCATGGAAGCCCGGTTCGGGGTGCGCGAGCCCAACATCTCGCCCTGGCGACGCGCTGTCTGCGGCGACCTCACGGCCGCCTTCGACTTCGCGCGGAAGGACGCCGGGCCGGTCACGCTGCCCCGCACCGACGGCTACCGGCCGCCGGACGGCGACCGCCACCCGGACTACGTGCCGACCCCTCCCGCGAACCCCGCCCTGCCCCGGCAGGAGCGCGGCTCGCGCCCGACGCGCCCGCTCAAGTACGCCCCGCTCGTGGACGGTTCGGCGGACACCGCGGCCGGCAGGTTCACGCTGACCTTCGGCTCCGGGCCCAAGGCGGGCGCGGCCTTCCTGGTCACCTCCGGCAACCGCGCCGACGGCCCCTGGACGTACACCACGGCAGCGGGCAAGACCATCTCTGACACCTGGAACTCGGCCTATTCCGGAGGCTCGTACGACCTCACGGTGCACGGTCCGAACGGCTTCCTGCGCACCTTCAAGGGCTCCAACGGGACGGCGGGACCGGAGATAACGGCCCGCCACACCGGCTGCGACGTCGAGCTCACCTTCGTGAACAAGGGCGCGTCCACGGCGACGCTCAGGCTCACGAACGGCTACGGCGGACCGTCCCAGGTCTTCCGGGTCCGGGCGGGCGCGACCGTGAAGCACACGGTGGACCTGCGGGCGAGCGAGTGCTGGTACGACCTGAGCGTCGTCGCCGACGGCCAGGCGGGCTTCCTGCGGCGATTCGCCGGACATGTCGAGAATGGCCGGCCCGGTGTGAGCGACCCTGCCCTTATTACGGTCTGATGGGTCCACAACTGACCGTTGTTTTCCGGCCAGGCCACGGTAGGGTGCCCCGGTGACCACGCAATCGAACACTCCTGCAGGTTGGTACCCGGACCCGAACGGGAAGTCCCAGACACAGCGTTACTGGGACGGCTCGCAGTGGACCGACCAGGAGGCCCCGGCCGGACAGGTGCCGCACCAGGGCACCCCGCCCCAGCAGCCCTTCCCTCAGCAGGCCACCGCCCCCGACCCGCGCGTCCAGCGCCAGGTGCAGCAGCAGGCCGGGGTGGCCCCGAGCGGTGTCGGCGGCGGCACGCTGTTCACCGAGCCGGTCCTGGTGGTGAACCAGAAGGCCAAGCTGATCGAGCTGACCAACGAGTACAAGGTCATGGACCAGCAGGGCAACCCGGTCGGCTCGGTCACCGAGGTCGGTCAGGGCGTGCTGCGGAAGATCCTGCGGCTCGTCTCCAGCCTCGACCAGTTCCTCACCCACCGGATGGAGATCCGCGACGCCCAGGGCCAGCCGCAGTTGCTGCTGACCCGGCCGGCGAAGATATTCAAGTCCCGCGTGATCGTGACGCGTCCGGACGGTTCCGCCGTCGGTGAGATCGTCCAGAAGAACATGATCGGCAAGATCAACTTCGCGATCAACGTGGACGGCCGTCAGGTCGGCGCGATCAAGGCGGAGAACTGGCGTGCCTGGAACTTCGCGATCGTCGACGAGTCGGAGAAAGAGGTGGCCCGGATCACGAAGACCTGGGAAGGCCTCGCCAAGACGATGTTCACGAGCGCGGACAACTACGTCCTGCAGATCCACTTCCAGCTCCCCGAGCCGCTGCTGAGCCTCGTCGTCGCGACGGCGCTGACCGTCGACACGGCGCTCAAGCAGGACTCCCGCGGACTGGGCTGACAGGTCACGGTAGTAAGGGAAGGGTGGCCGCGGATCTCTCCGCGGCCACCCTTCCGGCATGTCCCGCCCGTCGCACCGACCGCGGTCTCCCGCGGCGACGCCCCGCTAGAGGGACGTCAGATGGCCCGAGTCGGTCTGCCGGGGCACCAACGAGGGTTCGTACGCCGCGCCGTTCGGCCCCAGCGCCAGCACCGCGGCGACCGGATGGTCGTCGTCCGCCGGGCCGTCCAGGTGGGCGTCCCCCGTCGCGGCGGGCTCGGGCGCCGAACGCGAGAGCGTCACCACGCCCCACGCGGCGACCGATGCCCCCGCGAGCGCGAGCAGCAGGCCCGCCGCGCCGCCCTGGAGGCGCTCACCGAGCAGGGACAGTCCGATCGCCGCCGCTGCCAGCGGGTTGGCGAGCGTCACGACGGCCAGCGGGGCGCCGAGCCCGCCCTGATAGGCGGTCTGCGACAGCAGCAGCCCGCCCGCCGCGAAGGCCGCCACGAGCAGTGCCACCACGGCCACCTGCGCGCTGAGCGGCGAGTCCGAACGGTCCGTCGCGGCGACCGTCACGGTCTGGGTGAGGGCCGAGGCCACGCCCGAGGCGAACCCGGCGGCCGTCGCGTGCCGCAGCCCCGGCCGGGCACCACGTGCCAGCGCGCCGATGACCGCGGCGGTCGTTCCCGCGACGGCGAGCGCCTGCGGCAGGCTCAGTACCTCGTCCGGCGCGGCCCCGGACGCCGTGACGAGCAGCGCGGCGAGGCCGGTCAGGGTGAGCGCCGTGCCGCGCCACTCGACCGCGCTGACGCGCCGTCCGGCGACCCGCGCGCCCAGCGGCACGGCGGCCACGAGGGTGAGCGCCCCGAGCGGCTGGACCAGGGTGAGGGTTCCGTACTTGAGGGCCGCCACGTGCAGCAGTGCGGCCGAGGCGTTCAGTGTCACCGACCACCACCAGGCGCCCTCGGCCAGCAGGCGCAGCGTGCCCGAGCCGGCGGACCGGGCGGCGAGCCGCTCCTGCGCGACGGCGGCGGCGGCGTAGGCGACGGCGGAGAACAGGGACAGGACGACAGCGACGAGCGTCGGGTTCATCGCCCGGCTCCCACGAGTTCGGGCAGATCACGTACGGGGATCGCGGCGGGCTCGTGGCCGAGGTGCCGTCCCGGGGCCGTCGCCGTCCGGTGCGGCGGGTGGACCACGGCGAGGGCGACGCAGAGCAGCGCGGTCGCCACGATCGCGTCGAGCCAGTAGTGGTTCGCGGTGCCGACGATCACCAGCAGGGTGAGCAGGGGATGCAGCAGCCACAGCGCGCGCAGCCGCGACCGGGTCGCGGTGATCAGGCCGATCGCGACCATCAGCGCCCAGCCGAAGTGCAGCGACGGCATCGCCGCGAACTGGTTCGCCAGGGCGTCGGCCGCCGGGTGCGCGCCGTACACGGTGGGCCCGTACACCTGGCCGGTGTCGACGAGGCCCGTCTCGGCGAGCAGCCGCGGCGGCGCGAGCGGGAAGGCGAGGTGCCCGGCCAGGGCGGCCGCGGTGACCAGGGCGAGGATCCGGCGGGCCCACACGTAGTGCGCCGGGCGCCGCAGATACAGCCAGACCAGGAAGGCGGCGGTGGCCGGGAAGTGGACGGTCGCGTAATAGGTGTTCGCGAGGTGCACGAGGGTGTCGCTGTGCAGCAGCGCGGTCTGGACGGAGCCCTCGTCCGGCAGGCGCAGGGACCGCTCCCAGCCCCAGACGCTGTGCGCGTCGGCGAAGGCCTCGTCGGTGCGGCCGGTGGCCGTCAGACGGCCGGCCTTGTAGACGACGAAGAGCCCGACGACGAGCAGCAGCTCCCGCAGAAGCGGCGGGCGTGCCGCGGTGTCGTCGGGGCGTGTGTCCGGACGGGCGTGCGCGTGAGGGCGTCGGCGCGTGCGGGCGGCCGCGTCGTGTGACGCGGCCGATGGTGTCGCCGCGTCGGGCGGCTCCGGTTCTGACGTGGACTCGGATGCGGAATCCGCAGGCTCGGTTCGGGAATCCATCCCCCGGCCCCCTTGCTGACGGCTTGATGTCGTGAAGTGCGCGGTGAGCCCAGGGCAGGATCCACTCGGCCTTCCCTGTGCGGGAGGAGTGGGTCCTGTCCGAGGCTCATCGATACGGCAGTGTACCGATACGGCAGTGTACCGATACGAGCATGTACCGATACGCAGGTGTACCGATACGGATGCGTACCGGTACCCTTGCGTATCGATTACACTGGGCGCAAGACCGCACCGGCATCGCCCGGATCGAGCGAGGAGAAGCCTCATGACGTCGCAGGCCGCGGACGGACCGGAGACGGTCGTCGCCTCGCGCCGCTCCAAAATCACGCCCGAGCGTGAGCGGGAGTTCTACGACGCCGTGCTCGAGCAGATCAGGGAATGCGGGTACGAGGCGCTCACGATGGAGGGAGTCGCCGCCAGCACCCGGTGCAGCAAGTCGACCCTCTACCGGCAGTGGAAGTCCAAGCCCCAGTTCGTGGCCGCCGCGCTGCGCAACAACCGTTGTCCCCGGTTCACGGGGATCGACACCGGGTCGCTCGCCGGTGACCTCCGCGCCGCGGCCGGGGCCGCGGGTGATTGGTCGGCCCGGGACAATACACAGCTGTTGCAGGGCCTCGGCAATGCCGTGATGCAGGACAAGGAGCTCCAGCAGGCGCTGCGCGACGCGCTCGTAGAGCCCGAGGTCGCCGAGCTGCGGCAGATGATCAGCCGCGGCGTCGAGCGCGGCGAGGTCGACGCCGGTCACCCGGCGCTGGAGTTCATCCCGGCCCAGATGCTCGGCGTCCTGAGGGTGCGGCCCCTTCTGGACGGCCAGTACGCGGA
This sequence comes from Streptomyces sp. NBC_00659, assembly GCF_036226925.1. Lineage (NCBI taxonomy): Bacteria > Bacillati > Actinomycetota > Actinomycetes > Kitasatosporales > Streptomycetaceae > Streptomyces > Streptomyces sp. NBC_00659. The sequence continues at coordinate 8,022,517 of NZ_CP109031.1, forward strand.
CGCGGCGTATCTCACACGGTTCGTGGAGGCCGTCGTGCTGCCGACGCTGGGTCTCACCTGAATCTCAGGCCGCTGTCCGTGGGATGACCGGACGCCGGCCTGTATCGCGCCGCACCGTGGGGACGGGGGCGGCGCGCACCCCCCGGCCGGGTGGGGTTCCCCTTGAGCGGAGGGGCGCTCCACCCGGCCGATCCATGTCCGCGGTGTCCCGGCGCCGGGACGGGCGTACCCGGTTTTGGCGGGTCTCAGATCAGACGTTCTGGCCGTCTCCGCCGGTTCCGGCCGCCACCTTGATGCCCTTGGTGATGGTGTCGATGATCGACTGCTCGGGGGCCTTGGAGCTGATGTCGACGCCGAAGCGGACGACGACCAGCGAGGCGGGGTCGGCGGGGGACGGGAACACGAGCGATTCGACGTATCCGTCGTCGCCCTTGCTCGTCACGACCTTCCAGCGCACCAGATAGCCCTTCTCGCCGGCCACCGTGACGGCCTTCGAGGCGAGCTGGGTGTGCGAGGTGATCGAGCCGTAGCCCTTGCCGTACGACTCGGTGGCGTTCTTGGAGATGTCCTCCTTGGCCGCCGCCTCCGCCGTCGTGGACTTCAGCTTCTGCGCCTTCGCCGGGGCCGAGTAGGCGCCGCCGCGCTGACAGTTCTGCGAGGTGTCGCCGGGGCATTTGTACGTGTCCTTGGTGGACACCGCGGCGGTGCCCGCGCCGCTCTGGCCGGCCCAGCCGTCCGGCACCGGGATGCTGATGCCGTTGTAGACGTCCGTGGCGTACCCGGGGTCGGTCCCCGGCTGCCCCGACTCGCCGGGCGCCGGAGTCTGCCCGTCGGAGCCGCCCGGGCCGCCGGGCGCTCCGTTCGGGCCGCCTTCCTGGCCGCCGCCCGGTCCCTGCGGTCCGCCCTGGCCGTCCGACCCGGCGGGGCCGCGGGACGCAGCGCTGCCGCCGGATCCGTCATCGCTGGTCAGCGCGTACACGCCGCCGCCGATACCGGCGAGGACGGCGACCGCCGCCGCGACGGCTATGCCCGTGCGCAGCCCGCGCCGCGGGCCGCTCGGGGCGTACGCCGGATAGGGCCCGGCCCCCGCCGGGTGTGCCGGGGGACCCCATGCGGCCGCCGAGCCGACCGGGCGGACCTGGTCCGTCCATGTCCTACCGTCCCACCAGCGTTCGGTGGCGGGAGCGTCATTTGTCTGCCCGGGGTCGGGATACCAGCCGGGTGGAGTCGCCTGCGTCATGGGTCCACCGTAAGAGCACAGGGTGAAAGGCGGATGAGAGGGTTCCCCGAAGCCCGCTGGGGAGCTGACGCGGGCATGCCGACGGGAAGGCGGCCCACCGGACGGATGAAGAACGCCAGTGCCAAGGGTGCGTGTACCTCACGTGCGTCCCGGGCCGGCCGTCGCCTCCCGGGAGGCGGGGGCGAGGACCGGGGGTGAGGGGCGTCGGCCGGACTCGAAGGGCCCGACGCGACGTCCGCGGAGCCCCCGCGCACGCCTCCGCGGGAGCGCGGGAGCGGAGGGCGTGCAGGTCACAGTCGCGCGCGGGGGCGCTCGTGCCGGTCCTTCCCGGGGAGCTCGGGGGTCCCGCCGAGCGCGGTCGGCGCCGCGAACGTAGGAGGAAAATTACCTTCATTTTTCCAGCAGTTGACTGTCCGTCACTTCCCTTCGGAACCACCCGGTGTTCGGCGGCGTCGCCTTCGTGGGATCACCGTCGCCTGTCCCGGAGACTGGTGCCGGGTCCCGCCTCCGCCGTGGCTTCCAGGAGGCTAGGCTCGTTGCAGTTACGTCGTTTGGGTGACCTGGGGAGGTAGCGGGATGACGGAGGGACGACCCGGAGCGGTCGCCTCGGCTTCCCTGTGGGAGCGCGAAGAGGAGGTCGCCACTCTCGAAGAGGCGATCACCGCACTGCGTGCGGACTCCTCGACCTCGGGCACCCTGCTGGTGCTCAGCGGAGACGCGGGTCTCGGCAAGACCGCACTCCTGGCCGAGGTACGCAGGATCGCGGAGAGCAAGGGTTGTGCCGTGTGGTCGGCGCGCGGCGGCGAGACCGTCACGTCCGTCCCCTTCAATGTCGTACGGCAGTTGCTCCAGCCGGCCCTCGTCTCGCTGCTCCCGGAAGAGGCGCGCGAGTACCTGGGGGACTGGTACGACATCGCGGGACCCGCTCTCGGTATAGCCGAACCCGGTGACCGGCAGCCCGACCCGCAGGGCGTCTGCGACGGTCTGGTCGCCGCGGTACGACGCCTCGCGAAGCGGGACTGGCCGCTCGTGCTGCTCATCGACGACGCGCACTGGGCCGACCAGGAGACCCTGCGCTGGCTCGCCGCGTTCGCCGAGCGGCTGGACGACCTGTCCGTCCTCGTCGTGGTGGCCCGCAGGCCCGGCGGGGTCAGCGGCGAGAGCGCCCGGCTGCTCGACGCCGTGGCCGCCGCGGGCCGTCCGGTCTCCACCCTGACAGCGCTGACCCCGGCCGCCACCGAGGGCCTCACCCGCGCCACCCTCGGCGAACACGCCGACGCGCCCTTCTGCCGCGAGGTGTGGGCGGTCACCGGCGGCAACCCGTACGAGACCGTCGAACTGCTCGCCAAGGTCCAGGACAGCGAACTGGAGCCGGTCGAGGGCTCGGCCGCCGAACTGCGCGACCTGAACCGCTCGGCCCGCGGCCGCGGACTCGTCGCCCGCCTCGAAGGACTCGGCATCGACGCCACCCGGTTCGCCTGGGCGGCCGCCATCCTCGGCACCGGGATCTCCCTCGACCTCGCCGCCCAACTCGCCGGAATGCCGGACGAGGAGGCCTCCCGCTGTGCCGAACTGCTGGGCGCCGCCCGCATCCTGACCACGGCCGGATCCGCGGGCGGCCAACCGCCGCACGACGAGCTGGAGTTCGTGCACCCGCTGATCGCGACAGCGGTGTACCGCTCGATCCCGGACGCCCTGCGCACGGCGATGCACGGTCAGGCGGCCTGGGCGGTCACCGAGTCCGGACGCGGTGCGGCGGCGGCCTCCCGCCATCTCCTCGAAGTGCATCCGGACGACGATCCCGAACTCGTCGAGCAGATGCGCGAAGCCGCCCGCGAGCACCTCGCCGTCGGCGCCCCGGACGCGGCCCGGCGCTGCCTGGAGCGGGCGCTCGAGGAACCACCGCTGCCCGAGGTCCACGCGCGGGTGCTCTACGAACTGGGCTGCGCCACGCTCCTGACCGCGCCCTCCACGACCATCGGTCATCTCCGGGCCGCGCTCGAACGGCCCGGACTCGAGGACACGGCACGGGTCGACGCCGTCTTCCGGCTCTCCCAGGCACTGGTCCACAACAACCAGTTGGACGAGGCCGTCCGCACGGTCGACGCCGAGGCCGAGCGGCTGGAACCGGGGCCCGCCCGGATGCGGCTCCAGGCCGTGCACTACATGTGGGAGGGCATCCACGCGGGCGAGGAGCGCGCCGGACACTCCAGCGGTCTCGCCGAACTCGTCACGACCTGCACGGGGCGCGACAACTCCGAGCGCGCCCTGCTCATACTGCGCGGCTTCGACGCGATGACCCGCGGCGAGAACGCCGAGGAGGTCGTGGAACTCTGCGACCGGGCCCTCGTCAACGGCCGCCTCGCGCCGGGACTCGCCTGGACCGACGCCGAGTGGGGTGTCGAACTCCTGCTGATGCTGGGCAGCGCGTACGCCTACACGGACCGGCTGGACCGCGCCGAGAGCCTGTTCAGCGAGGCCCTGCACGCCTATGTGAAGGCGGGCTGGAGCGGCGGTCACCTCTCCCTGGCCAACGCCTACCTCGGCCTCGCCCACCGCAGGCGGGGCCGCCTCGCCGACGCGGAGCACTACCAGCGCGAATCGCTGCGCCTCGCGGAGCGGGTCGGACGCGGGCTGCCCCTGTACTGGTCGGCGACCTGCGGGCTCATCGACACCCTGCTGGCGCGCGGGCACGTCCAGCAGGCGGCGGAGATCGCCGAGCGCTACGGCTTCACGCCCCCGTACCCCTCCACGATCGTCCTTCCCGACACCCGCTCGGTGCGCGGCCGGCTGCTGCTCGCCGTCGGCCGCACCAAGGAGGGCATCAACGAACTGGAGGCGGCGGAGAAGGCCGCCGCCGCCCGCGGCCACCACAACACGGTGCTCGCACCCTGGGCCGTCGACCTCGCGAAGGCACTCGCCAACGAGGACCCGTCACGCGCCGCCGCCCTGGCCGCCGACGCCCGACGCCAGGCCGAACGGTTCGGCACCGACACGGCGATCGGTGAAGCCCTGCGGTGCGCCGCCGCACTCGAAACCGGTCAGCGCGCGGTCCGGCTGGCAGCCCAGGCGGTCACCTACCTGGAAGCCTCTCCCTGCCAGTACGAACACGCGGCGGCCCGCATCGAGTACGGCATCGTGTCCCGCTCGGTGATGGAACTGAACAAGGGCCTGACCCTGGCGCGCACCTGCGGAGCGGACGGTCTGGCGGCGAAGGCGGAGGCGGCGCTGGCGGGTCTGTGACGAACGGCCGGCCGCCGTCGGCCGCCCGCGGCGACATGCGGTCGGCGGTCCGCCGCCCGAGCCGGGCGGCGCGGTCGGCGGTCGCCGCCTGTGGCGCACGGTCAGGGGACAGCCCACGGGTGTCCTTGGCCGGGTTCAGTCCGGGGGTGCCCCCGGGCCGGGGCCGATCCGTGGGTCCGTGGCGGGGTGGTCTGAGGGTGCCCTCCTGGCCTGGGTAGCCCGCGGGTGTCCGTGGCCGGGCCGCGGGTTCCCTGACCGCGGTCAGTTCGCAGGTGACCCCAGCGGGGTCCAGTCCGCCCTGTGACCCTGACCGGGGTCAGTCCGACGAGTCCGACGGGGAGGCGTCGGCCTCCTCCGCCAGCACCCGCTGGGCCACCGCGAACGCCGAGTTGGCGGCCGGGACACCGCAGTAGACCGCCGTCTGCAGCAGCACCGCGCCGATCTCCTCGGGGGAGAGCCCGTTGCGCCGTGCCGCGCGGACATGCATCGCCAGCTCGTCGTAGTGGCCGTGCGCCACCAGCGCGGTCAGCGTGATCATGCTGCGCTCGCGGCGCGTCAGCGTCGTGTCGGTCCAGATCTCGCCCCAGGCGTACCGCGCGATGAAGTCCTGGAACCGGGCCGTGAACGGGCTCTGGCGCGCCTGCGCGCGGTCCACGTGCTCGTCACCGAGGACCTGGCGGCGTACCTCCATGCCGCGCCGCGCGCCCCCGCCGGAGAAGTGCGCCCGCAGAGCCGTCAGCACGGCCTCGGGGCACTGTGCGGGCGCCAGGTGCGAGGCGCCCGGGATCTCCACGAGCGCCGCACCCGGCACCGCGTCCGCGATCTCCCGCAGATGCGCGGGCGGCGTCGCGGGGTCCTCGCGCCCGGCGATCAGCAGCGTCGGTACGGTGACCGACGCCAGCCGGTCGCGGATGTCGAACGCGGCCAGGGCGTCACAACAGGCGGCGTACGCCTCCGGGTCGGCGTCGCGGTGGTCCTGGACCAGCTCCGGCACGGTGAAACCGGCGGTGAACCATCGGGCGTCGGCGGTCGCCGCGACGGGAGCGAGGCCCTCGCGGCGCACCAGTTCGGCCCGTTCCTCCCACGGCTTGGACCCGTTGAAGTGGGCCGAGGAGCAGATGACCGCGAGGGACGAGAGCCGGTCGGGATGGTGGACCGCCAGGTGCAGCCCCACCGCGCCGCCCAGCGACACACCGGCGTACGCGAAACGCCCGATGCCCAGCGAGTCGGCCAACTCCAGGACGAGCGCGGCCAGATCGGCGACCGTCGCTCCCGGCCCGATCGCATCGGCGGGTGAACCGCCGTGCCCGGGAAGGTTCCAGCGCACCACCCGGTGGGCGGCGGACAGTTCGGGCGCGATCTTGTCCCACAGGGCGTACGACGTCCCGAGCGAGGGCCCGAGAAGCAGCGGGGGAGCGGTGACGGATCCCTCGGCGCGGTGGGTGAGCGGGTTCGCGGTCAAGGTCGCTCCAGAGCACGGTCGGTGAGGACTCCGGCGGAGCCCGTGTAGTGGGTCGGGTCGGTGAGCTCCGCGAGGTCGACGCCCGGGAGGTCCTTGAGGCCGGGCTCTTCGCCGAGCACGTCCGCGAGGGGCCGCCGCTCACCGACGGCGCGCTCGGCGGCTCGCGTCAGCAGCTCCTTGGCGCGCGCCCGGCCGAGCACCGGGGCGAGTTCGGCGGCCAGCCGCTCGGAGACGACCAACCCGTGGGTGAGGCCCAGGTGTTCGCGCATGGCGTCGGCGTTCACCCGGAGATCCGCGGTCAGTTCGGCCGTGTCACGGGCCGCCCCGCCGACCAGCCGCAGCAGATCGCGCAGCGGCTCCCACTCGGCGTGCCAGGCCCCGGCCGGCCGCTCGTCCTCGGCGGGCAGCGCCCCGTACAGGGTGGCCGCGAGCAGGGGGGCGCGCCGGGCGGCCGCGGCCACGAGGGTGGCCCGCACCGGGTTCGCCTTGTGCGGCATCGCGGACGAACCGCCGCCGGATCCCTCGGCCAGCTCGGAGATCTCCGTGCGGGAGAGCGTCAGCACGTCGACGGCCGTCTTGCCGAGTGCTCCGGCCGTGAACGCCAGCGCTCCGGCCAGGTCCGCGATCGGGGTGCGCAGCGTGTGCCAGGGCAACACGGGCTCGGCGAGGCCCAGTTCGCGTGCGTACGCGGCGGTCAGGGCCCGGGTGTCGTCCGCGCCGAAGGCGGTGAAGGCGGCCAAGGTGCCTGCGGCTCCGCCCAGTTGGGCGGGCAGGGAGGTCAGTACGGCGTGCAGCCGGTCCCTGGCGTCGAGCACCAGGGACCGCCATCCGGCCGCCTTCAGCCCGAAGGTCGTCGGCACCGCGTGCTGGGTGAGCGTGCGGCCGGGCATGACGGTGTCCCGGTGCTCCGCCGCGAGCCGGGCGAGGTGGTGCCCGGTCCGTTCCAGGTCGTTCAGGACGAGATCCAGGGTGCGGGCCGCGACGAGCATCGTGGCCGAGTCCAGGATGTCCTGGCTCGTCGCGCCCCGGTGGACGTACGGGCCGAACTCGGCGCCGACGGCGGCCGTCAGGTCCGCGGCCAGCGGGATCACCGGATTGCCGCCGCTCCGGGCGCGGAGCGCGATCGACGCGATGTCGAAGTCCGTGTCGCCGGCGGCGAGGGTCACCGCCGTCGCGGCCCCGGCCGGGGCCAGGCCCAGGGACGCCTGGGCCCGCGTCAGCGCGGCCTCCGCGTCGAGCAGGGCCCGCAGATACGCGGTGTCGCTCGTCGCGGTGGACGCCGGGGAGCCCGCCCGGCCGGGAGCGAGCAGCCCGGTGTCGTCCACGACGGGGTCGGCAGGTGTCACTGGAACTCCAGGAAGACCGTCTCGCCCTCGCCCTGAAGGCGGATGTCGAAACGGTACGTCCGCATCGCTCCCTCGGCCGCGATCAGCGTGGCGCGCCGCTCGTCCGGCAGTGCGTCGAGCAGCGGGTCGCTGCCGTCGGCCAGATAGGCGCGGGTGAACAGGTGGTGTGTCAGACCCCGCGCGAACACGCACACCCCGATGTACGGCAGTCCGGTGTTTCCCGGCGGCAGTGTGCGCAGCGCGTAGCGGCCGTCGGCGTCGGTGGCGACCCGGCCGAAGCCGGTGAAGTCGACGCCGTTGCGGCCGAGGAAGCCGCCCGTGGACGGGTCGCGGCGCAGCGAGCCGGGGGCGCCGGTGAGGGAGCCGTCGGGCGCGGCCTGCCAGAAGTCGAGCAGGGCGTCGGGGACCGGCGTGCCCGCCCCGTCGAACACGTGGCCGTGCAGGGTGATCGTGTCGGGGTGGCCCGGGGGCGCGATGTCGCCGCCGCCCGGGAACGGCAGCGCGTGGCCGTAGAAGGGGCCGATGGTGTGCGCGGGGGTGGGGAGCAGCCGTTCGGTCATGCTCATCGGCCTTCCTCGATCCAGGTGGCGGAGGGACCGTCGAGGACGATGTCCCACTCGTAGCCCATGGAGAACTCGGGCCGCGAGAGATCGTGGTTGTACGCGGCGATCAGCCGGTCGCGGGCCGCCGGGTCCGTCACGGACCGCAGGATCGGGTCGTAGGGGAACAGCGGGTCGCCCGGGAAGTACATCTGGGTCACCAGCCGCTGGGTGAACGCGCTGCCGAAGACGGAGAAGTGGATGTGCGCGGGCCGCCAGGCGTTGGTGTGATTGCCCCACGGGTACGGTCCCGGTCTGACCGTGGTGAACGCGTACTGTCCCTGATCGTCCGTCAGGGTCCGTCCCACGCCGGTGAAGTTGGGGTCGAGCGGGGCCGGGTGCTGCTCGCGCAGATGGGCGTACCGTCCCGCGGCGTTGGCCTGCCAGATCTCGATGAGCTGGCCGCGCACCGGACGTCCCTCGCGGTCCAGCAGCCGGCCCGAGACGGTGATCCGCTCGCCGATCGGCTCGCCCCGGTGCCGGCGGGTGAGGTCGTTGTCGATCTCGGTGATGTCGGTGACGCCGAAGACCGGGCCCGACAGCTCGACCGTCTCCGGGTCGCCGCCGCTCACGGCGACCAGCGGCTGTTCGGGGTGGCGCAGCCGCGAGCTGCGGTACGGGGCGTAGTCGCGCGCGGGGTGGTGGCGCACGGGCGCGCCGCCGGCCACCGCCTTGTCGTACGCGTCCTGGTGATCCTTGATCTCGGCGTCGATGTCCGACTGAGTGAGAGCCATGGTCGACTTCCTAGCGTTCGAGGACGAGGGCGAGGCCCTGGCCCACGCCGATGCAGAGGGTGGCAACTCCAACTCCGGTGCCCTTGCGGGCGAGTTGGTGGGCAACGGTTCCGGCGAGCCGGGCACCGGAGGCGCCGAGGGGGTGGCCGAGGGCGATGGCGCCGCCCTGCGGGTTGAGGATCGCGGGGTCGAACTCGGGCCACTCGGCGAGGCAGCCGAGTACCTGCGCGGCGAAGGCCTCGTTGAGCTCCAGGACCGACAGGTCGTCAAATCCCTTGCCCGCCTTGGCCAGAGCGCGGTTCACGGCCTCGACGGGGGCGAGTCCGAAGTACTGCGGGTCGGTCGCGGACACGCCCGTCGCGGACACCCGGGCGAGGGGTTCGCGTCCGGTGGCCCGAAGCCCCTCCGCGTCGGTCAGCAGCAGGGCGGCGGCCCCGTCGTTCAGGGGTGAGGCGTTGGCGGCGGTCACCGTGCCCCCTTCCGCGCGGAAGGACGGCTTGAGCCGGGCCATGGCGTCGAGGGACGCGTCGGCGCGGACGCATTCGTCGGCGCCGAACACGACCGGACCGCCCTTGCGGCCGGGCAGGGACAGGGGAGCGATCTCGGCGTCGAACAGGCCCTCCGTCTGGGCCCGGGCCGCCTTCCGGTGGCCGGCGAGGGCGAACTCGTCCTGCCGCTCGCGGGTGATCCCGTGCTTGTCGGCGATGAGTTCGGCGGACTCGCCGAGGGGGATGGTCCACTGCGGGTCCATGCGCGGGTTGACCATGCGCCAGCCGAGCGTGGTGGAGTACAGCTCGGCGTGCCCGGCCGGGAACGGCCGATCGCTCTTGGGCAGGACGTAGGGCGCGCGGGTCATCGACTCGACGCCACCGGCCAGGGCGATGGAGGCGTCGCCGAGGGCGATGGCGCGGGCCGCCTGGATGACGGCTTCGAGGCCGGAGGCACACAGCCGGTTGACGGTCACGCCCGGCACCGAGGTGGGCAGTCCGGCCAGGAGGGCGGCCATCCGGCCCACGTTCCGGTTCTCCTCGCCCGCGCCGTTGGCGTTGCCGAAGTACACGTCGTCGATCCGCGCCGGGTCCAGGTCCGGGGTCCGGGCGAGGAGTTCGCGGACGGTGTGGGCCGCCAGGTCGTCCGGGCGGACGGCGGCCAGCGAGCCGCCGTACCTGCCGAAGGGCGTCCGTACGGCGTCGACGATGTAGACGTCCTTCATGACCCGATCCCCTCCGCGACGACGACCTCGGCGGCGGTCTTCGCCGCGATCTCACCGGCCGTGACACCCGGAGCGGTCTCGACCAGCAGCAGCCCGGCGGGTGTGATGTCGAGGACGCCCAGGTCGGTGATGACGCGGTTGACGCACGCCTTCCCGGTGAGCGGCAGCTCGCACTCACGGAGGATCTTGGGCGAGCCGTCCTTGGCGGTGTGTGTCATCACGACGATGACCGTCCGGGCTCCGTGGACGAGGTCCATCGCCCCGCCGATGCCGGTGATCATCTTGCCGGGGACGGCCCAGTTGGCGAGGTCGCCGCCGGCCGACACCTGCATCGCGCCCAGCACCGCGACGTCGATGTGCCCGCCCCGGATCATCCCGAAGGACAGCGCGGAGTCGAAGTACGAGGCACCCGGCAGGACCGTGACGGTCTCCTTGCCCGCGTTGATGAGGTCGGGGTCGACCTGGTCCTCGGCGGGGTAGGGGCCGGTGCCCAGAATGCCGTTCTCCGACTCCAGGATCACCTCGACACCGGCGGGGAGGTGGTTGGGGATCAAGGTCGGCAGGCCGATGCCGAGGTTGACGTACTGGCCGTCCTTCAGTTCACGCGCGGCGCGGGCCGCCATCTCTTCCCTGCTCCAGGCCATCACTCGCTCACCGTCCCGTCCGCCGCGGACGCCGAGACCGTCCGCTTCTCGATCATCTTGGCGTCCGCCTGCTCGCGGGTCAGGGCCACGACGCGCTGCACGAAGATGCCGGGCAGGTGCACGGCGTCCGGATCGATCCCGCCCGGCTCCACGAGCTCCTCGACCTCGGCGATCGTCACCCGGCCGGCCATCGCGGCGAGCGGATTGAAGTTCCGGGAGGACTTGTTGAAGACGAGGTTGCCGTGCCGGTCGCCCTTCGCGGCCCGTACCAGCGCGAAGTCGGTGCGGATGCCGTGCTCCAGTACGTACGGGGTGCCGTCGAACTCGCGTACCTCCTTCGGCGGCGAGGCCTTCGTGACGCCGCCGTGGCCGTCGTACCGCCAGGGCAGTCCGCCGTCGGCGACCTGGGTGCCGACCCCGGCGGGCGTGTAGAAGGCGGGGATGCCGGCACCGCCCGCGCGCAGCCGCTCGGCCAGCGTCCCCTGCGGGATCATCTCGACCTCCAGCTCGCCGGCCAGATACTGCCGGGCGAACTCCTTGTTGCCGCCGATGTACGAGCCGGTGACCCGGGCGATGCGTCCGGCGGCGAGCAGGGTCGCGAGCCCGGAGTCCATGGCCCCGCAGTTGTTGGAGACGACCCCGAGTCCTTGGACGCCACGCTCGTGGAGGGCCTCGATCAGCACGTTCGGAACGCCGCTGAGGCCGAATCCGCCGACCGCGAGGGTCGCGCCGTCCGGTACATCGGCCACCGCCTCCAGTGCCGTGGCGACCACCTTGTCCATCCGTGAAGCCTCATCTCTCCCGAGTGTCCGGCGCCAAATTAATCAGGGCACTGAGTAATTCTGCGAGGTGTTCAACACGCTGCCATCCGGACTTCGGTCCGTCAAGACTTCGGATCGATGCAGCAAAACGAAGGGTCGACAAGGTCGACAGGGGTGGGACAGCCGCCAGGGAGGGCAGGTATCGTTCAGTGCACCAACGAATTCAGGGCATCGATGAACGCGGAGCGCCCCCGAGACGCGGGGCATCGACGCACACCACCCCGGTGCGGCGCGTTCACCGGCGCGTACCGGACCCGAGGAGCGCACATGGCCGCGGTGGACCTCTCCACCCACCCCGGGCACCTTGCCCGGCGACTCCAGCAGGCGCACTACCTGCTGTGGAACACGATGGTCTCCGAGGAGATCACCTCGCCCCAGTTCGCGGTCCTGAACGCGCTGGTCGCCGAGCCCGGCCTCGACCAGCGCACGGTGGGGGAGCGGGTGGGACTCGACCGGTCCACGATCGCCGAGGTCATCAGCCGGCTCGGGCGCCGCGCGCTGCTGGACAAGGTGCGCGACCCGCAGGACGGACGGCGCTTCCTGCTGCGCCTCACGGACGAGGGGCTGCGTGTCCACCGGAAGCTGACCGTGCGCACCGCGCGCATGAACCAGGTCTTCCTGGCTCCCCTCTCCACCGAGGAACAGGATCTCTTCTTCGACCTCATCCAACGCGTCTCGGACGCCGCCGAGGGGCTCCGCAACCCAGGGGAACCCCTCCGTGCGCAGCACTGAGGGCTGACGTCCGCCCGAGCGGGGGCCGGAGCCGGAGCGGCGGCTCGATCGGCCCGTCCGCCCCAGGGTGCCCACGCCCGGGCGCCCGGGGCTCACGCCTTGGCGAGGACCACCCACACCTGCCCCGGGGCGAAGTTCATCGGCGTACCGTCCGGACTGGTGAACCGGGTGCCGTCGGCCGCCTCGGGACGCGTCCAGTTCGCGTCGAAGGCGCGGCCGTCGCGCAGTACCCGGGCCGTGCCCGAGCCCACCGACTCCGTGAACGGAGTGTTGTTGCCGAGGAAGTCGTGGTACCTCGACGCGCGCACCTTCACGTACTGGATGACCACCGTCGCCGGAGCCACCGAGGTGCCGTCGGTCGTCACCGTCGGCGTGCCGTCCATCGCCACCAGCCAGCGCTCGCGGTCGGCGGACCAGGTGAAGGTGAAGCGGGCCGACGGGAAGCGGACCGTGCGGGAGGTCTCGGGGGTGCCGCCCTTGGGTGCCGCGCCGAAACGGAAGCCCGTGGTCAGCGCGGCGTCGCCGGGCGCGGAGTCCATCAGCCGCCGCGGGCGCAGATACAGATTGTGCGGCGCGGCCTTGCCCGTGCCCCGGTACCAGGCGTCGGGCACCTTCCCCGCCGGCTCGGGATCCAGCGGAGCGTCGTCGATCAGCGGCAGCAGCTTGTGCTGGGCCCCGGAGAAGGCGAGCGTCGGCTCGTGGAACTGTCCCAGCAGTTCGAGATCCGACTCGCGGGCACTGCGCACGGGCCCGACGCTGTCGGGCAGGGTGGTCGCGAAGACCGCCATCAGCCGGCTCAGACCGCCCTCGACCTGCTCCGCGTAGACCACGTCCGCCGCGTCGAGCCCCGTCTGGGGACGGGCGTCGGGCGCGTTGTCGATCTTCACGGCGAGTACCGGGCCGGTGTTCGCGATGCCGGTCCCGCTGTCGCTCGGGCTCTGGCTCGGGGACCGGCTCTCGTCGGCAGCTCCGCCGCCCGAGGTGCAGCCCGTCATCAGTGAGCCCGTGACCGTGACGGCCAGCAGTCCCGCCGTCCATGCGCCACGCCGCGTCCGAACCGACTCTCGTATGCCCACCGTGCCACCTGTCCCGTGCCATCGATTGTGCGTCCATCAGTTCATCGGTGGCCATACCCGATCGTTTCTGATTGCGCGCGGCGACTGAGTTGATCGGCTCAGCGGGACGATCCGTGCAGGGTCGAAAAGGGTCGAAGAGGGCCGAAGAGGGTCGCGGAGGAAGCGGCTCCGTGTGCGGTGCGTCAGCTCCGCGGCCCCAGGATCTCCGCCAGGTCGTAGCCGACCGGCTCCTCCAGCTGCCCGTACGTGCAGCTCTCGGCGGTGCGGTCGGGGCGCCATCGGCGGAAGCGGGCCGTGTGGCGGAACCGTACGCCGTTCTCCATGTGGTCGTAGGCCACCTCGGCCACCCGCTCGGGCCGGACCGGGATCCAGGACAGGTCCTTCTTCGCCGACCATCTGCTCGGCGCCCCCGGCAGCCGGGCCGTCTCGTGCGCCGACTCCTGGGCCCAGGCCGCCCACGGATGCCCGGCCGCGTCCTCCAGCCGCAAGGGCTCCAGCTCCTCCACCAGTTCCGCCCGCCGCTTCATGGTGAACGCGGCGCTCACACCCACGTGCTGGAGCGTGCCCCCCGTGTCGTACAGGCCGAGCAGCAGCGACCCGACGACCGGTCCGCTCTTGTGGAAGCGGTACCCCGCGACGACGACGTCCGCCGTCCGCTCGTGCTTGATCTTGTACATGGCACGCTCGTCCCGCAGATACGGCAGCGTGAGCGGTTTCGCCACGACCCCGTCGAGCCCCGCCCCCTCGTACTGCCCGAACCACCGCTGCGCCACCTCGCGGTCCGTGGTCGCGGGCGCCACGTGCACCGGTGCCGTCACCCCGGACAACGCCTTCACCAGCAGCGCGCGCCGCTCGCTCAGCGGCACCTCGAGCAGCGAGGCGTCGGCCAGTGCCAGCATGTCGAAGGCCACGAAGGAGGCGGGGGTCTTCTCGGCCAGCATGCGCACCCGTGAGTCCGCCGGGTGGATCCGCTCCGAGAGCGCGTCGAAGTCGAGCCGTCCGTCCCTGGCGATCAGGATCTCCCCGTCCATCACACAGCGCTCCGGCAACCGCTCCCGCAGCGCCTCGACGAGCTCCGGAAAATACCTGGTCAGCGGCTTTCCGGTGCGGCTGCCGATCTCCATCTCGTCGCCGTCGCGGAACACGATGGCCCGGAACCCGTCCCACTTCGCCTCGTAATGCATGTCCGGCGGGATCTTCGCCACCGACTTGGCGAGCATCGGCTTCACGGGGGGCATCACCGGCAGATCCATACTTCGACTCTAAGAGCCGTCCATGGTGTCCGCCTGTTGCGTCTTCGGTCCGGCAGGAGGCGGCTGTCCTGCGGTTTTGCGGCCGTTTCGCGGCCGCACCGGAGCCGGGGGTCCCGCCGGAGGCCGAGGCGTCCGGCGGGACGGACGGGGCAGACCTGTCCCGCTTCCTTGCGACGGGACGGCCGACCGGGGTCAGTCGAAGTAGTCCGGCTGGGTCTGGACGTTCAGCTCGTCCAGCCGCACCCGCTTGGCGGGGTCCGTGCGCCGGTCGCTGATCTTCAGCACGTCGAAGCCCTTGGTGATGTCGTTGGAGTAGATGTGGCCGTTGTAGTAGTACGCCGACCAGGCACCGCCGATGGTCAGTCCGGTGGTGGACAGCGGTCCGCGCTCGAAGAAGGCGATCTCCTTCGGGTTCGAGGAGTCGGTGAAGTCCCAGACCGAGACGCCGCCCTGGTACCAGGCCTGGACCATCAGGTCCTTGCCCTTGACCGGGATCAGCGAGCCGTTGTGGGCGACGCAGTTCTCGGTGGCCGCCTGGTGGCGGGGGATCTTGTAGTAGCTGCGGAAGATCAGCTTGCGCTGGTCGCCCTTGCCGACGATGTCGTAGATGCCGTCCGCGCCGCGGTTCGGGCCGATCTCGGCGTTGCAGGTGGCCGCGCCGCCGCCACCCAGCTCGTCGGTGAAGACGACCTTGTTCGCCTTCTGGTTGAAGGTCGCCGAGTGCCAGAACGCGAAGTTGACGTTGTCCTGGACCCGGTCGATGACCCTCGGGTTCGCCGGGTCCTCGATGGAGAACAGGATGCCGTCACCCATGCAGGCACCGGCGGCCAGGTCCTTCTCCGGCAGCACGGTGATGTCGTGGCAGCCGGTGGTCTTGGACACGCCCGGGTTGGTGGGCGAGCCCGGGTTGCCGCCGCCGTCCGGGCCCTCGCCCGGGAAGAGCACGGGGAAGTTCACGACCGCCGCCCGCTCGGGGGCCTTGCGCGGCACCTTGATGACGGAGATGCCGTCGTGCGGGGGCTGGCAGTCGGGGTAGGTGGCGTTCGGCGAGTACGAGGAGACGTACACGTAGACGTTCCTGCGCTCGGGTACCAGGGTGTGGGTGTGCGAGCCGCAGGCGGTCTCGACGGCGGCGACGTACTTCGGGTTCCTCTTGTCGCTGATGTCGAAGATCTTCATGCCCTCCCAGGAGGACTTCTCGGTCGCGGGCTGCGTGGTGCTGTTGCAACTGCTGTCGCTGCGCGAGGAGTCGGTGGAGAGGAAGAGCAGGTCGCCGGAGACGGAGATGTCGTTCTGCGAGCCCGGGCAGAGCACCTGCGCGACGGTCTTCGGCGCCCTGGGGTCGGTGATGTCGAAGATGCGGAAACCGTCGTAGTTGCCGGCGAAGGCGTACCGGCCCTGGAAGGCCAGGTCCGAGTTGAAGCCCGGAAGTACGTCCTTGGGGATGTTGGCGAGGTGTTCGATGTTGTCGGAGTGGACGATCTCGTCCTGTCCGGGTATCTCGCCGTCGGCGATCGCATCGGCCGCCCGGGCCCGCGCCTCCTGCGACACCTGGCGTTCCGCGGCCGGGCCGTCCCCGGGGTCGGGGGTGGCGGCCGCGGGGACGGCCGTCAGGAGTGCCGCGAGGAGTCCGGCACAGGCCGCGACGACACCCAGTCGTCTGTGCCGCGTTCGGGGATGGTTTAACAGGGTCACTGCAACCTCCATTGTCGCCGTTCACGGGGGAACGGTTCACGGTCCTCCGAAGTATCGCCTTCATCATGCACAGATCAAAGATGGGTAATGCGTTCGTCATGAATCCCGCCGGTGATCGATGCGAGGATCCATGAGTGTCAGTCAGGTTCGTCAACTCCCCCGCACCAGGAGGTCGTTGTGTTCAGAAGCCGGGCGCCCCTCGCTACCGCGCTGCTCGTGATCGCCCTCGCCGGCTGTGACGCGGACACCGGCAACAGGTCCGCTGACGGCGGCGGACCTTCGGTGATCGTCCCCGGCGCGCCGGGCGAGGAGAACCGCACGCTCTCCGCCGGCGAGGCGGCCGCTCAGCGCGCCGACGACGACACCCCCAACTCGGCCGACGTGTCGTACGCCCGGATGATGATCCAGCATCACACCCAGGCCCTGGAGATGACCGGGCTCGTCCCGGACCGCGCCCGGTCGGGGGACCTCAAACGCCTCGCCCTGCGTATCTCCGCGGCCCAAGGCCCCGAGATCGAGGCCATGCGGGGCTGGCTGAAGACACACGGCGAGACGGAGGCCGGGGATGCCGGGGGCCACCAGCACACCGGGATGCCGGGAATGGCGACCGAGGCCCGGTTGAAGGAGTTGCGGGCGGCCCGCGGCGCGGACTTCGACGCCCTCTTCCTCACCCTGATGATCACTCACCACGAGGGAGCCATCACCATGGCCACCGACGTCAAGGCGCAGGGCAACAACCTGCTGATCGAGGAGATGGCCGATGACGTGGTGGCCCAGCAGACCAGCGAGATCACCCGCATGCGCGCGATGCGATAGGGCCTGTCGTCTTTTGGATCCTGTCGTTCGGATCATGTGGCGGGACGCGGGGCAGGGCACCGATCGGCATCTTCCCCCCGAGTGTCCACCGCTCGTCGATTCCGTGCGGCGCGGGCATCCGCCCGGTGTGCGGGGCCCGCGAGCTGCGCCTACCGTGGCTCGCATGGGCGATGCGGTGGAACTCGAAGTGGCCGGCAGGAGTGTTCGTCTGTCCAGCCCGGACAAGATCTTCTTCCCGGAGCGCGGGTTCACGAAGCTGGACCTCGCCCAGTACTACCTCGCGGTCGGCGACGGCATCCTGCGTGCCCTCCGCGACCGTCCCACCACGCTGGAGCGCTACCCGGACGGGGTGACCGGCGAGTCCTTCTTCCAGAAGCGGGCGCCCAAGAACATGCCCGACTGGATCCCGACCGCCCGCATCACCTTCCCCAGCGGCCGCAGCGCCGACGAGATGTGCCCCACCGAGCCCGCCGCCGTGCTGTGGGCCGCGCAGTTCGGCACGCTCACCTTCCATCCGTGGCCGGTCCGCCGTGACGACGTCGACCGCCCCGACGAACTGCGCATCGACCTCGACCCGCAGCCCGGCACGGACTACGCGGACGCGGTACGCGCCGCCCACGAACTGCGCGAGGTCCTGCACGAGTACGGCGGTCTGCGGGGCTGGCCCAAGACCTCCGGGGGCCGCGGACTGCATGTCTTCGTGCCGATCCAGCCGCGCTGGACCTTCACCCAGGTGCGCCGGGCCGCCATCGCCGTCGGGCGCGAGCTCGAACGCCGTATGCCCGATCAGGTCACCACCGCCTGGTGGAAGGAGGAGCGAGGCGAGAAGATCTTCGTGGACTACAACCAGACCGCTCGCGACCGCACCATGGCCTCCGCCTATTCGGTACGGCCCCGCCCGCACGCCCCGGTCTCCGCGCCGCTGCGCTGGGACGAGGTGCAGGACGCCAGGCCCCGGGACTTCGACCTGGCGACCATGCCGGGCCGCTTCGCCGAACTCGGCGATGTGCACGCCGACATGGACGACCACGCCTTCTCCCTGGAGGCACTGCTGGAACTCGCCGACCGCGACGAGCACGACCACGGCCTCGGCGACCTCCCGTACCCGCCCGATTACCCGAAGATGCCGGACGAGCCCAAGCGGGTGCAGCCGAGCCGCGCGAAGCACGAGGACGCAGCGTCGCAGGACAGGTGATTCCCCGGGCGGCCCCCGTCCGGGCGGCCGCACCCGGCTGTCCGGGACCCTTTCCCGTCCGGGCCGGACGGCGCCGACTCCCGTGACGGCGGGGCGACTTCGGCCGCTGCGCACGCGAACCCGTCCGGGCGCCCGCGCCATCGGCCCGCGCGTCGGCGGCCGCGGGGCGGATTCGGCGGTAGACCGGTCGCACGGGGCCCCGACTCCCGCCCCGACTCCCGCCCCGGGTCAGGGAACGGGCCGGCACTCTCGCCGCCGAGGCGCCCTTCGGCGGGGTCGGTTCGAGCCGTTCTCGGTGATCGGGGAGCACTTCCACAGAGCGAGCGGCCACGCGGCTATCCTGATCCGCATCCGCCGAGGAGGTGCCCTGAGGTGACCGAGACAGTGTCGCGCCCCACGCTGGAGGCTGTGGCAGCGCGGGCCGGGGTCTCCCGGGCCACCGTGTCACGGGTCGTGAACGGTGGGGACGGGGTCCGTGAACCGCTCGTCGAGCGCGTGCGCCGGGCCGTCGAGGAACTCGGGTACGTTCCGAACCAGGCCGCCCGCAGCCTCGTCACCCGGCGCCACGACGCGGTCGCCGTCGTGATCGCCGAGCCGGAGACCAGGGTCTTCGCCGACCCCTTCTTCGCACTCCAGCTCCGCGGCATCAGCAAGGAACTGACAGCCAACGACTCCCAGCTCGTCCTGCTGCTCACGGAAGGTCGCGACGACCACGCCCGCGTCGCCCGCTACCTCGCCGGCGGCCACGTCGACGGCGCGCTCGTCTTCTCGCTGCACCTCGACGACCCGCTGCCGGGCCTGATCCACGGCGCGGGTGTGCCGACCGTGTTCGGCGGACGGCCCGGCTGGGGCGACGGCGTCCGCGAAGCCGTCTACGTCGACTGCGACAACCGCGGCGGAGCCCGCCAGGCCGTTCGCCACCTGATCGGACTCGGGCGGACGCGCATCGCCCACATCACCGGGGCCCTCGACCAGACGTCCGCGGTCGACCGGCTCGACGGCTTCCGGGACGTCATGGCCGACGCCGATCCGGCGTTCGTCGCGCAGGGCGACTTCACCCCCGCCGGCGGCGAACGCGCGATGCGGGAACTGCTGGAGCGCCGCCCGGACCTGGACGCGGTGTTCGTGGCGAACGACCTGTCGGCGCTCGGCGCGCTGCGCGTGCTGCGTGAGCACGGCCGACGGGTGCCCGAGGACGTGGCCGTGATCGGCTTCGACGACATGCTGCCGATCGCCGAACAGTCGGATCCGCCCCTGACGACGGTGCGTCAGGACATAGAGGAGATGGGCCGGTTGATGGCCCGGCTGCTGATCCGCGGGCTGGAGGGCAGGGCGGGGGCCGAGGACACGGCGCCCGAGGCCTCCGGAGTGGTCCTGCCGACGACGGTGGTGCGACGGGCCTCGGCCTAGGGCTTCTCGGACAATTCCCGTCCGCCCTTCGGGCGACGACGCGAATTGTCCGACAGCTCTGGGACCGAAGCCCCCTCGGCACGGGGCTGACGGGCTGCGGTCCCACGCAGGTCCGCCGGCCGGGGCGTCAGCTCTGCTGCGGTGCGCTCTTGATCACCGCGAGGCGTGCCCCGTACGGATCGGCGAGCTTGGCGATACGGCCGACGCCCTCCATGTCCGTGGCGGGCATCCGGACCGTACCGCCGAGTTCCTGGGTCTTGGCGACCACGGCGTCCGTGTCGGGGACCTCGATGTACGGCAGCCAGTACGCGCCGGTTTTCGCCTCGACCGGATCGTCGGCGAGCGGGACGAGGCCGCCGAACATGCCCTCCTCCTCGGTTCCCGCGGGGTTGACACAGGTGTACGTCCCGCCAGGGAACTCGGCCGCCGAAGTGTTCCACCCGAAGACCGAGTCGTAGAACGCGGCGGCCGCAGCGATGTCCGGGGTGCAGAGCTCGACCCAGCACAGGGAACCCGGGTCGCCGGCCAGGCCCAGGCCCTCGGTCCGGCCGGGCTGCCAGACGCCGAAGGTCACGCCCGCCTGATCGGCGAACATGGCCACGTGCCCCTCGCCCATCACGTCCATGGGCGGCATGAGCACCGTGCCCTTGGCGTGCTCGACCGCCTTGGCGGTGGCCTCGGCGTCCGTGGTCCGGAAGTAGACGTTCCAGGACGGCGGACCCTGCTCGGCGGTGATCTGCATGGCCCCGGCCACGGTCTTGCCGTCGACCTGGAGGAAGCCGTAGCCACCGGCGTCGGGCCCCGCCGACCGGAACTGCCAGCCGAAGAGGCCTCCGTAGAAGGCGATGGCACCCTCGATGTCGGCCGTGGCGACATCCAGCCAGTTCGGGGAGCCGTTGACGAAGCGGGTGGTGAGCATGATTGCCCTCCTTTGAGGGGTCCCGTTGCCTTTGGTGCCGAGTCTTCCACCGCCTACTGACAATCGCCGTGGAGAAGTGCAAACCGCCCGGATCGACGGCGCCCGTCACTTAAGGTGTCCACAGCGCTTCGTATTGTCGCAGGGTCCTCCCGCGCGCCGCCGTGCCCGAGGCCTCCCCGCGGGGCCATCATCGAGGCCGCCGGGAGCCTTGGTACGTCGCGTTGATCCTGCGTTGATCGAACGTTTTTCGCCGTCGGGCAGGCTCTTGGCCATGTACTCGGTAACCATCACTCCGTCCGACCTCGCCTGGCAGGAGCAGGCGTTGTGCGCGCAGACGGGGGCGGACTTCTTCTTTCCCGATCCGGGCAGCTCGGTGCGCGAGGCGAAGCGCATCTGCGGGATGTGCGAGATGCGTCCCGCGTGCCTCGACTACGCGCTGAGCAACGACGAACGTTTCGGCGTGTGGGGCGGACTCTCCGAGAAGGAGCGTCTCGGCCTGCGACGCGCCCTGGAGTGACACGAGCCCCCGCGCGGCGTCGGCCGCGCGGGGGCTCGGAGACCGGGTCCCGGGGCGCCCGTGGGCGCACCGGGGAGAGCGGCGCCCCGAAGGCCGGGGCGGCCGTTCTCGTGGGAGGGGCTACGCCGTGGCGCGGGCCGCCATCCGCGCCTTGCGGGCGGCGAGCTTCTCGTCGAACTTCGAGGCTTCGGAGTCGAGGCCGCCCATGAAGTAGCCGAGCTCCTCCTGCGCCTTGAGGCCCTCGGGGCCGAGGCCGCCGATCTCCAGGACCTTGAGGTGACGCAGCACCGGCTGGAGCACGTCGTCGTGGTGGATGCGCAGGTTGTAGATCTCGCCGATGGCCATCTGCGCGGCCATGCGCTCGAAGCCGGGCATGCCGTGACCGGGCATCCGGAAGTTGACGACGACGTCGCGGCAGGCCTGCATGGTCAGGTCGGGGGCGAGCTCGAACGACGCCTTCAGGAGGTTGCGGTAGAAGACCATGTGCAGGTTCTCGTCGGTCGCGATGCGCGCCAGCATGCGGTCGCAGACCGGGTCGCCCGACTGGTGACCGGTGTTGCGGTGCGAGACGCGGGTCGCCAGCTCCTGGAACGCGACGTACGCGACCGAGTGCAGCATCGAGTGGCGGTTGTCCGACTCGAAGCCCTCGCTCATGTGCTGCATCCGGAACGCTTCGAGCTTGTCCGGGTCCACCGCGCGCGAGGCGAGCAGGTAGTCGCGCATCACGATGCCGTGCCGGCCCTCCTCCGCCGTCCAGCGGTGCACCCAGGTGCCCCAGGCGCCGTCACGGCCGAAGAGGGACGCGATCTCGTGGTGGTAGCTCGGGAGGTTGTCCTCGGTGAGCAGGTTCACGACGAGCGCGATCCGGCCGATCTCGGTGACCTTGGACTGCTCCTTGTCCCAGGCCTCGCCGTCCTCGAAGAGCCCGGGGAAGTTGCGGGCGTCGCTGAAGGGCACGTACTCGTGCGGCATCCAGTCCTTGGCCACCTTCAGGTGACGGTTCAGCTCGGTCTCGACGACTTCCTCCAGCGCGTACAGCAGACGAGCGTCGGTCCAGGCTGCTGCCGGGCTGCCGAGGTCGGGGGAAGTGATCGTCACGGGTGCTCCAGGGAGGGACGGGACAACGAGCGGAAAACCAAACCTACGGCATCGTAGGCTACGTCTCCGTAGGTTACGTCTCCGTAGGTTAAGAAGCCTGTAAAGGTCTCTGATCAGCGGTGTTACAGGCGCGGGCACCCCGCTTTCCGGCGCATCCCGGAGGGGCCCGGGGGCGTCGAGGGCCCGGGGCCGTACCGATGGTTGGCTCACTCGGTCAGACGTACAGCTCCCGTAGCCGCACCGAGAGGCATGTCACACAGCCCTCGAGCTTCTCGAACTCGCCGATGTCCACCACGACCGGTTCGTGGCCCAGGCCGGCGAGCAACTCGGCGGTCTTCGGGGCGGACGACGCCATCAGCAGCTTGCCGCCGCCCAGGAGCACCACGTGCGCCCCGGACTCCTCCGGCACCGCCAGGAAGCGGGGGAAGAGCGAGGGGGTGTCCACGAGCGGCTCGTGCCCGATCACCGTCCCGTCCGGCAGCGCGGTGACCGCCGACTTCAGATGCAGCACCTTGCTGACGGGAACGGCGACGACCCGCGCCCCGAGCGGTTCGAAGACCGCGCGCAACTGCTGGACCCCGGCCGCGTTCGTCCGGCCTCCGCGGCCCACATAGATGGTGTCGCCCACCTTCAGGATGTCGCCCCCGTCGAGGGTGCCCGGATCCCAGATCCAGTTCACCGAGCAGCCGAGGCGCGCCACGGCCTCCTCCACCCCCGGGGTCTCGGCGCGGCGGGACTCGGCGCCCGGGCGGGCGATGAGGGCGACGTTGCGGAAGACGACGACGGCGTCCTCGACGAACACCGAGTCCGGACAGTCCTCGGCCGGGTCCACCTCCACGGTCTCCCAGCCATGGGTGCGCAGTGCCTCGGTGTACGCCTCCCACTGCTCGACCGCGAGACCGACATCCACCGCCGTGCGTTCCACGTGCGTCACCAGCCCCTCGGCGAGGCGGGGGCCGGGCCTGCGTACGAGCGCTTTCTGACTGGGCACGGGCGGGTCTCCGAATCGGCTGGGGGTGTCGGCGCAACATCATGCAGCGCGGGTCGCGCGCGCAAAAGCCCCCCGGCCTGACGCCGGGCACCGCCCACCCCCGACGCTAGGCCGCCCCCGCCCATCGCACTATGAGGAATACCCGACAGTTTCCGGAGCGATTTCTTTCAGTTCTCCTCCTTCCAGCAACAGTCGTCGCGTGATGCCGATCGACTCCAGGAACGGCAGGTCGTGGCTGGCGACGATCAGGGCCCCTTCGTACGACTCCAGGGCCGTGGTGAGCCGGCGGACGCTCGCCATGTCGAGGTTGTTCGTCGGCTCGTCGAGCAACAGGAGCTGCGGGGCGGGGTCGGCCAGCATCAGGGCCGCGAGCGCCGCGCGGAAGCGTTCGCCGCCGGAGAGCGTCGCCGCCTGCTGGTCGGCCTTCGCCCCCTTGAACAGGAAGCGGGCGAGGCGGGCCCGGATCCGGTTGTCGGTGGCGGCCGGCGCGTAGCGGGCCACGTTCTCGGCCACGCTCAGATCGTCGTCCAGGACGTCGAGCCGCTGCGGCAGGAAGCGCAGGGGCACATGGGCGTACGCCTCGCCGGACACGGGGTCCAGCTCCCCGGCGATCGTGCGCAGGAGTGTCGTCTTGCCCGCTCCGTTGCGCCCGACGATCGCGACGCGTTCGGGTCCGCGAAGATCGAACACGCCGTTCACCCGCGAGCCGTGCTGCAGTTCCAGCCGGTCGAGGGTGAGGACGGTGCGCCCCGGCGGCACGGCCGTGTACGGCAGGTCGATCCGGATCAGATCGTCGTCGCGTACGGCCTCCACCGCCTCGTCGAGACGCTCCTTCGCCTCGCCGAGCCTGCCCTCGTGCAGGAGCCGGTGCTTGCCCGCGGACTCCTGGGCCGACCGCTTGCGCGCGCCCATGACGATCTTCGGCTCGCGCTTCTGCTCGGCCATCTTCTGCCCGTACCGCCTGCGCCGGGCCAACTTGACCTGAGCGTCGATCAGTTCGCGTTTCTGCTTCTTCAGATCGGACTCGGCGACGCGCACCATGCGCTCCGCCGCCTCCTGTTCGGCGGCGAGCGCCTCCTCGTACGCGGAGAAGTTCCCGCCGTACCAGCTGACCTCGCCGGAGTGCAGATCGGCGATCTGGTCGGCCAGGTCGAGGAGTTCGCGGTCGTGGCTGACCACGACCATGACCCCGGACCAGGCCTCCACGGCCGCGTACAGCCGTCGTCGCGCGTACAGGTCGAGGTTGTTGGTGGGCTCGTCGAGCAGGAGCACGTCGGGCCGGCGCAGCAGGAGCGCGGCCAGCCGCAGCAGCACCGACTCGCCACCGGACACCTCACCGACCGTGCGGTCGAGGTCGATGTGTCCGAGGCCGAGTTCGCCGAGGGTCGCGCGGGCCCGCTCCTCGACGTCCCAGTCGTCGCCGACGACGTCGAAGTGCTCCTCGGACACGTCACCCGCCTCGATCGCGTGCAGGGCGGCGCGGACCGCGCGGATGCCGAGTGCCTCGTCGACCCGCAGCGCGGTGTCGAGGGTGACGTTCTGTGGCAGATGACCGACCTCGCCCGCGACCCGGACGGAGCCGTCCGCCGGGGTGAGTTCTCCGGCGATCAGCTTCAACAGGGTTGATTTACCGGATCCGTTGACGCCGACGAGTCCGGTGACGCCCGGTCCGAAGGCGACCTGGAGACCGTCGAAGACATCGGTGCCGTCGGGCCAGGCGAAGGACAGGGAGGAGCAGGTGATGGAGGTGGGGAACGTTGACATGAGGGCCTCGCGATTGCTGGATGCGGTCGGGGGTACGCGTACGGGACACCGCGAGGCGACGACGATCCAGTTCGGAGGAGAGCGAGAAGAAGGCTCCGCACCCAAGGACGGCTCGAACGCCGAGGTCGCACGCTGCGCACACACGGGTCCGACAGGACCGGACGGGTGTGACGCGGTGTCTCAGACCTCAGACGAGCAACGTCCTTCTCCATTCGACGGCAACAGAACCGCTAAACACCGTAGGGGCGGTCCTGAGGGCTGTCAAAGGATTAACGCGCCCCACCGACGAACCGAGGAGACCTCGTGCCGAACGGCCCGCTCTCGTTGCCCGCCCGGCTCTACCTCCTGGCGTGGGACACCACGAAACGGAGCATCACCGGATCCACCCACCTCCACCACCTGGTGCGCGCCGGCGCCCTCACCGAACTCGCCCAGCGCGGCCTCCTCGTCGACGACGACGGCATCGTCACCCCCGTCGACGCCGACTCCCGGACCGGGGACGTCGTACTCGACGGACTCCTGGAACTCGTGTCGGAGTCCCGGCCCCGCGGGTGGAAGCCGTGGGTCACCTCACGGGCCCGGGTCACCCTGGACGCCGTCCGCGCCCAGCTCGCCGCCGACGGATATCTGCGCGCGGAGCGCAAGCGGGTGCTCGGGATCTTCCCGTCCGTCGAGTACGAGCTGGACCGGGTGCCCGTGGTGGAGGCCCTGCGCGGGCAGGCGCGCGAGGTGCTGGAGGGACCGGTGCCCGTCGCCGACGTCGGTGACCGCGACGCGGCACTCGTCGCCCTGGCCACCGCGGCCGAGCTCCGCACCTTCGCCTCGCCCAAGGAGCGGGCGCTTCACAGGGCCCGCATCGACGAGCTCACCGAACGCGGCGGAGCGGCGGCCCCCGCCCTGAGGAAGGTCATCCAGGACGTCCGTACGGCGGTGGTCGTGGCGGCCGCGACGGCCTCCGCCAAGGCGGCCACGGCGACCACCACGGCGAACTGAGCCGACGGGGCCGAGGTATGCCCCGGGAAGCACGGGTTCCCGGGGCGTCGTGCCGCCCGGCAAGGAGTCCCCGTCGAGAGGCGGCCGGACGCCCCGCGACGGGGACCCCTTGAGGCACGTCCCCGCGACGAGGACCCGTTCGGGCGCGCCGCCCGGCAACGGGATCCGGAGGCGTTGCGCCGCCCGGCGGGAGGTCCCGGGACGGTGGCGCGCCCTCACGTACATGTCGGTTTCCTGCCAGCTCCCTCCGGGCCGGCCGTGCTTGGGTTGCCCCATGACCCGTACCGAGCGACTCCGTGACTCCGCCCTCGCCTTCCGCGCCCTGCACGTGCCCGGCCGCCCCCTCGTCCTGGCGAACGCCTGGGACGCGGTGAGCGCGCGGATCGTCGAGGAGGAAGGCGCCGCGGCGGTGGCGACGACCAGCGCGGGCCTCGCCTGGGCCCTGGGCGTGGCGGACGGCGACCGGCTGGACAGGGACGACTCGCTCGCGGCCGTCGCGCGGATCGCCGCCGTGGTCCGGGTACCGGTCAGCGCGGACATCGAGAGCGGGTACGCGTCCGACGTCCGGGGCGTGGGGGACACCGTCCGCGCGGTGCTCGCGGCGGGCGCGGTGGGCGTGAACATCGAGGACGCCCTCTACGGGGAGGGAGCCGGGCCACTGCGTCCGCGGGCGGAGCAGGCGGAGCGCATCGCGGCGGTCCGCGCGGCCGCCGACGCGGCGGAGGTGCCCCTTTTCGTCAACGCCCGCGTCGACACCTTCCTGCGCGGCGCGGGCGGGGTGGAGGAGACCCTGGAGAGGGCTGCCGCCTTCCTGGCCGCGGGCGCCGACGGCGTCTTCGTGCCGGGAACCGTCGATCCGGCGACCGTGAAGGCGCTCGTCGAGGGCATCGAAGGCCCGGTGAACATCCTGGTGGGCCCCGGGGCGCCGTCCGTGGACGAGCTGGCCGCACTCGGCGTGGCCCGGATCAGCGCGGGGTCGAGCATCGCGGCGGCCGCGCACGCCCTGGTCCGGCGCGCCGCGCGGGAGCTGCTGGGCAAGGGGACCTGCGAGACCCTGATCGGAGGGTTCGACTACGCCGGCCTCAACGCCCTGATGGGACGCGCGGATTCAACGTCCTGATGGGACGCGCGGCCTCAACGCCCTGATGGACGCGCCGGCCGACCGCACCCGCGCCGCTTCAGCAGGTGCCCCGCATGAGCTCCTCCAGATCGCGGTCCAGGTCCACCTGGAGGTGCTCCAGACCGACCGGCACCAGCTCGGTGGTCTGCTGGAGGAAGTTCCGCACCTCACCCGAGCGCACATGGATCACGGCGGTGCCCTCGGGAGCGTGGAACTCCAGCACGGTGCGGTCGAAGCCGTACGGCCGCACCCGCACGTCGCCGTGCCCCACCGGGTCCTCGAGGCCCGACACGAGCAGTTCGCGGGCGAAGGTCCAGCAGACCTCGATGCCTTCGAGCGTGGCGGGGGCCGGGAAGGTCATGCGGACGGCGAACGGGTCGGTCCGGTCGTAGTGGAGCGTGGCCGGAATGCTCGGCATCCGCGGCGCGGCGGCGACGAGGCGGGCCTCTACGGGCTGCTCGATGACGGTGGACAACGCCTTGCTCCCTTGTGACGGCTGGACGAACTCCGGGCGGATGAAGCCGGTCAATTGAAGAGACGGAAGAATGACCCGGCGCGTGCACCTCTGACCCGAGTGACCTCTGTCACCGAGGTGATGCACCGAGAGATCCACTTTCTCCGATCCAGGTGATCCTTTCCGTTTCGCACTCACCCGACACCGAAGAGGACACCCCGGCGGCCCCCGAGGTTCCCGCCGGAGGCCATCTGGACGCGATCGGGGGAGTGCACTAGCTTCCCCCGCCATGAGGGCCTTGGGGAAGACGCGACGCACGAGGCGAACGGCAGGCATGGGACCGGCGGTGGCCGCACTCGCCGCGGCGCTCGTGGTGGCGGCACCGGCGGTGGCGGCGCCGGCACCGCCGCACGACACGGCACGGACCCCGCACTGGGCGTTCAAGGACAGCGGCACGGACGCGCGCCTGCGGGGGCTGTCGGCCGTCAGCAGGGACACCGCGTGGGTGGCCGGTTCGAAGGGCACCGTGCTGCGCACCACCGACGGCGGCGCGCTCTGGCGGAACGTATCGCCGCCCGGCGCCGCGGACCTGGAGTTCCGCGACATCGAGGCGTTCGACGCGCGGCGTGCCGTGGTCCTGGCCATCGGCGAGGGCGAGGCCTCCCGCGTCTACCGGACCGAGGACGGCGGTGCCACCTGGACCGAGTCCTTCCGCAACACCGACGCCAAGGCCTTCTACGACTGCCTCACCTTCCTCGACCGGCGGCACGGCCTGGCGATGAGCGACCCGGTGGACGGCAGGTTCCGCATCCTGTCGACCGGCGACGGAGGCCGCACCTGGAAGGTGCTGCCGAGCGACGGGATGCCCGCCGCGCTGGACGGCGAGGCGGGCTTCGCCGCGAGTGGCCAGTGTCTGGTCGGTTCGGGGCCCCACGATGTGTGGCTGGCCACGGGAGGGGGCGCACGCGCGCGTGTGCTGCACTCCGCGGACCGCGGACTGACCTGGACCGCCACCGACACCCCGGTCCCCGCGGGCGACCCGGCGCGCGGCGTCTTCGCCCTCGCCTTCCGTGACCGCGTCCACGGACTCGCGGTGGGCGGCGACTACCGCGCCGACCAGGCCTCACCGAGGGCCGCGGCGCTGACCCCCGACGGCGGACGTAGCTGGACCGGCGCGGACCGGCCCCCGCCCGCCTACCGCTCCGGCGTCACCTGGCTGCCGCACAGCCGCACCGCCGCCCTCGCGGTCGGCCCCACCGGAACCGACCTGACCACCGACGGCGGCCGCACCTGGCGCACCCTCGGCACCGGCTCGTACGACACCGTGGACTGCACCCCGGACCTGGGCTGCTGGGCCTCCGGCGAGAAGGGACGGGTCGCGCGGCTGGAGCGCTGAGGCGTCCCGTGCCGTCCCGTGCGGTCTCCTGCCGTCCTGTGCCGTCTCTTGCGGTCTTCTCCCTTCCTGTGCCGTGCCGTTGGGGCATGTGCACCGCGAGCGGGCGGCGACGATCAGCCCCGGCGAGCCGTGTTCACGGCCGTTTCCCGCGAGGGGCGTTCGGCCAGGTAACCCGTGGTCGTCCGTCCTTCGACGAGAGGGCTGATCAGCCACGCCGCTGCCACCGGCGACGCTTCGGCTCGCGCGGCTGGGCACGCCGGTGCGGGTGACCTCACCGAGGACGACAGCCTGATCGCGTGCGGGCAGCTTCCCGGTACCGACGTCGTGGCCCGGCAGATAGGCCGTGACCGGGTTCGGACCGAGGCGCGCGATGTCCTCCAGCCCGGCTGCGATGCCGTCGGTGATCTCGTCGGTCGTCCAGATGTCCTAGGGTGCCGTCGGCATCGTGACGTGCCGCCTGACGAGTTCGTACGACCTCAAGCGGTCGGCCAACGCGTGGACGGGCGTCACCAGCATGAGCTCGTCCGCACCCGTCAGGTCGACCAGATCCGTCAGGTGCCGGGCGACCGTCTCGGGTGCGCCGTGTGCCTGGTGCGCACGGAAGCCCGCCAGCGCCTGCGCCTCTTCCGCGGTGAAGGAGTGAGCCGCTGCTTCCGCGGGTGTGGGGAAGGGGATGTCACCTCGGCCCTTGAGGAGTCCGGCCTTGACGACGTCCATGGGGCCGGCGAGCCAGGAAGCCTCCTTCTCCGTCTCGGCGCACACCGTCTCCACGCAGATCAGCACGCGCGGGCGCGCGCACCAGCGGGAGGGGGAGAAACACCCGCGGTAGTGGCTGAGCGCGGCCAGGGTGTTGTCCGGGCGAATGTGATGGGCGAAGGCGATCGGCAGTCCGAGTTCCCCGGCGAGCGCGGCACCGGCTGTGCTCGAAGCCAGCAGCCACGGCTCCGGGAGCGGACCGAG
Organism: Streptomyces sp. NBC_00659; assembly: GCF_036226925.1. Taxonomy (NCBI): domain Bacteria; kingdom Bacillati; phylum Actinomycetota; class Actinomycetes; order Kitasatosporales; family Streptomycetaceae; genus Streptomyces; species Streptomyces sp. NBC_00659. The sequence continues at coordinate 8,052,208 of NZ_CP109031.1, forward strand.
CGCGACCTCGTCCACCAAGTGGCGCAGCGTCGAGGAGACATCGTCGCGGTACTCGTCGTCGGTCGTCGGCCCGGCCCCACGACGCAGGGCCCGCGCCGTGGACTCGTCGAAGGTTCCCGGGCCACGGCCGATGCCCAGGTCGATCCGTCCCTCGTGCAGCGCGGACAGCGTGCCGAACTGCTCGGCCAGCATGATCGGGGCGTGGTTGGGGGCGAGGACACCCCCGGAGCCGAGCCGTATGGACGACGTCAACGCGGCTGCGTGGGCGGTCAGAACGACGGGCGGGAACGCTCCGATGGCCGGAGAGTGATGGTGTTCGGCGTACCAGAGACGCAGATATCCGAGGTCCTCGATGCGCCGGGCGAACGCGGCGGTGTCGCGCAGCGTGTCTGCGGCCCGGGTGCCTGTCTGGACCATGGCCACTTCGAGCGCGCTGAGCGGAACAGTGATCATTCGGTCAGTATAGGAATCGCCCGTCAGTATCAAATGCCTTTGCTTGCAAGGAAGTTTCGGGACCGGCCGGCTTGTCGGAGCGCGCACACCCGCAGGTGTCTTCAGGCGGCCCGTAGAGCTGCCGGGCTGGTTCAGGCCCAGCCGGAACGGCTTGAGTCGGCCCCGGACGGCTCGTCCGCATGCCCGCGGAGAAGGAGGGCCACGGACCCTGTCGCCGTGGACGTCGATCAGTCATTAGGCTCGTCCGCATCATGACGATCGTGAGGATTCCCGCGGGCTGGCCCGTCACCGAGGAACAAGCCCGCGCCGTGCAGGACGAGTTGCGCGAGCGCGTGGTGCTCGACGAGCCGGGCCCGCCGCCCGGCACCGGCCGGGTGACGGGTGTCGACGTCGCCTATGACGACGAGCGGGACGTGGTGGTCGCGGCGGCCGTCGTCCTCGACGCGGCGACCCTCGACGTCGTGGCGGAGGCCACCGCCGTGGGCCGCGTCTCCTTCCCGTACGTCCCCGGACTGCTCGCCTTCCGCGAGATCCCGACCGTCCTGGCCGCGCTGGAGGCCCTGCCCTGCCCGCCCGGCCTGGTCGTCTGCGACGGATACGGACGCGCCCACCCGCGCCGTTTCGGCCTCGCCAGTCACCTCGGCGTCCTCACCGGGCTCCCCACGATCGGGGTCGCCAAGAACCCGTTCACCTTCTCCTACGAGGAGCCGGGCGCCCGGCGCGGCAGCGCCTCACCGCTGCTCGCGGGTACCGAGGAGGTGGGTCGCGCCGTGCGCACCCAGGACGGGATCAAGCCCGTGTTCGTGTCCGTCGGCCACCGTGTGGACCTCGGCAACGCCTGCGCCCACACCCTCGCGCTCACCCCGAAGTACCGCCTGCCGGAGTCCACCCGCCGGGCGGACTCCCTGTGCCGGCGGGCACTCCGGCAGGCGACTTCCTGACTCCGCCCACCCCCCACCCGCCGGCCCACCGGCGTACCTGAGTACGGATTCTGAGTACCCGTACGGATGTACGGCCGCGCCGCGACCGGCAGGCTGATCCGCATGACGACACATCAGGACCCGAAGCCCTCCGCCGAACCCGCGCGGCCCGTCGGGCGGGCGGTGACGGCCGCGCTGGCCCTCGCCGTCCCGGCCGGCCTGGCCTGGACGGCCGGGATGATCTACACGGTGATCGTCTGGGCGTCGTGAGGATCGAGCGATCCTCACGATCACGACAAGCCCTGCGGACGTCGACGACAAGCCCTAGCGCACCGCCGCCACCCGGAAGGTGATCCCCGCCGCGACGAGCCGTTCCAGCAGCGCGTCGCCCATGGCCACCACGGGCGTGACCTGACCGGACGTCTTCGGCAGCTCGTCGAGGGCCAGGGAAAGGGCGGACTCGGCGAGCATCTTCGCGGTCTCCCCGTAGCCGGGGTCACCTCCCGACACCTCGGTGAACACACGCCGGCCGCCGCCCTCGCCCACGAACCGCACCGAGAACCAGCTCTCGGCACGGCGTGCGGCGTTCGGTCCCTCGCCGGGCTTGAGCCGGTCGGACAGCCAGCGCCGCGCCGGCGGAAGCTGGGCGGCGGCGAAGAGCGCGCTCACCCCGGCGACTCCGCCGAGAGCGATGGGCAGCCGCTCGACGGCCGCGTAGTGGCGGTAGCGGAAGTCCGGCCCGTACCGTGCCAGGGCCCGCGCCGAGCGCTGCACCACCTGGGCGTCGATCGTGGGCAGCGGCAGGGCCCACGCCCCGACCTCCGGGGCGAACCGCGGCGCTCCCAGCGGGGCCTCGACCCGCCGGCCCATCAGGCGCGGCTCGTGGTGCCTGCGCTCCCGCGCCGCGGCGAGCATGTGCCGGCCGCGAGCGAACTGGTTGAGTGCCGAGGCGAACGTGCCGCCCGAGAACATCGCCTGGGTGCGGACGAATCCCTCCACCCTCAGCGGCACGTCCTCCGGGAGCTGCCGCACGGTGAACCAGGCGCCCAGGTCGTGCGGGACCGAGTCGAAGCCGCAGGCGTGCACGAGCCGGGCGCCCGTCTCCCGCGCGCGTGCGTCGTGCCGCACGTACATCAGGTCCACGAACTCGGGCTCGCCGGTCAGGTCCAGGTAGTCGGTGCCGGCGTCCGCGCAGGCGGCCACCAGCTCCTCCCCGTAGGTGATGTACGGCCCCACGGTCGAGGCCACCACGCGCGCCTGCCGGGCGAGTTCGCCCACCGAGTCCGGGTCCGTCACATCCGCCCGCAGCACACCGGGCGCGCCGCCGAGCCGCTCCCGCAGCCGTTCCAGTTTCTCGGCACTGCGTCCGGCGATCGCCCACCGCAGTCCCTCGGGCGCGTGAGCGGCCAGATATTCCGCGGTGAGCTCCCCGACGAACCCCGTGGCTCCGAAGAGCACGATGTCGTACGCGCGGTCCGGCTTGTTCACCCTGCTCATGACACCCTCCACCCCTGTGGGCTGCGCTCGAACGTGCGGTCCGCGCCACGTCGTGCGCGAAGCGCCGTTGTCGGTGGCTGAGGCTAGCGTGAGGTACGAACAGTCGGACGACGAGGTCGCACGAACAGGCCGGAGGCAGCCGTGGCCGTGTCGAAAAACGCGCTGAAAAAGTGGCAGAAGGTGCGCGGGTTCGCGCTCGGTCTGCCCGGTGCGTCGGAGGAGTTCCCCTGGGGCGAGACGGTCGTGAAGGTCAACAAGAAGGTCTTCGTCTTCCTCGGTCTCGACGACGGCAGTTACCCGCTCGGCGTCACGGTCAAGCTCAAGGACGAGGCGGCGCACGCCCACGCGCTCACCTCGCCGGGTGCGGCGCCCGCCGGATACGGCCTGGGCAAGGCCGGCTGGGTGCGCGTGCCCCTGGAGGAGCAGGGAGCCCCGGCGGCGGAGCTGCTGTGCGACTGGGTCGAGGAGAGCTATCGCGTCATAGCACCCAAAAGGCTGATCGCAGAGCTGGACGGGAGCTGATCGCGATGCCCGGGCCGGCGGGGACGGCGACACGGGTCCCGGTCCGGTCCCGAAGCCCGAGCCGCTCCCGATCCCGGAATTTAACTAAGCGCTTGCTCGCCAAGGGCTTGCCCGGAGTGGAACACGTTCTTAACATCACTGATGTCACATCATTGGTGTCACAGTGCTGGGGGCTTGATGACAGCGGCAGGAACGCCGGGGCACGGTCCCCTCGCCGGGGTGCGCGTGGTCGAGCTGGCGGGCATCGGGCCCGGCCCGTTCGCCGCCATGCTGCTGGCCGACCTCGGAGCGGACGTCGTCCGGGTGGACCGGCCCGGCGGCCCCGGGCTCGGGGTCGACCCGGCCCACGACATCACCAACCGCAACAAGCGGTCCGTGATCATCGACCTCAAGGCCGAGGACGGCGCGTCCCGCGTCCTCGACCTGGCCGAACGGGCCGACATCCTGATCGAGGGCTACCGCCCGGGCGTGGCCGAGCGGCTCGGCGTGGGCCCCGAGGACTGCCGTGCCCGCAACCCGGCGCTCGTCTACGGCCGGATGACGGGATGGGGCCAGGAAGGCCCGCTCGCCCAGCGCGCCGGGCACGACATCGCCTACATCGCGCTCACCGGCACCCTCGGGATGATCGGCGACCCGGACAGGCCGCCGGCGGTCCCCGCGAACCTCCTCGGCGACTACGCGGGCGGCTCGCTCTACCTCGTCGTCGGCCTCCTCGCCGCCCTGCACCACGCGCGGGCGACCGGCACCGGCCAGATCGTGGACGCCGCCATCGTCGACGGCACCGCGCACCTCTCGACGATGATCCACGGCATGATCGCCGCGGGCGGCTGGCAGGACCGGCGCGCCGCCAACCTCCTCGACGGCGGCTGCCCCTACTACGGCACCTACGAGACCGCCGACGGCCGGCACATGGCCGTCGGCCCCCTGGAGCAGCGGTTCTACGACCAGTTCGTCGACCTGCTCGGCATTCCCGAACTCGGTCCCGCCCACAAGGACCCGGCGCGCTGGGAGGAACTGCGCACGGCGGTCGCCGACCGCTTCAGGACCCGTACGAGAGACGAGTGGACCGCCGTCTTCGAGGGCACCGACGCGTGTGTGGCACCGGTCCTGTCCCTGCGCGAGGCGCCCGGACATCCGCATCTCGCAGCCCGGGGCACGTTCGTGGACCACGAAGGCATCACCCAGCCCGCCCCCGCCCCGCGCTTCTCGGCCACCCCCACCTCGGTCCGCGGCGGACCGGCCCTGCCGGGCGCGGGCACGGCGGACGTGGCCCGTGACTGGGACGTACCCCGGCTGACGAAGGACGGCGGCTGATGGGATCGCGCCGGGCGCCGGCTCCCGGCCGGGGCGCTGCGCCCGCACGCGCCGGCGCGAGCCCCGGCACCGGCCTCCACGAAGGTTTCCGTACGCACTCCAGGAAGGTGCTTCCCGCATGAAGCGGCAGATCTTCACCGCCGAGCACGACGCGTTCCGCGAGACCGTGCGCACCTTCCTCGCCAAGGAGGTGCTGCCCCACTACGAGCAGTGGGAGAAGGACGGCATCGTCTCCCGCGACGCCTGGCGGGCGGCCGGGAAGCAGGGACTGCTCGGACTCGCCGTGCCCGAGGAGTACGGAGGCGGCGGGAACACCGACTTCCGCTACAGTGCCGTGCTCGCCGAGGAGTTCACGCGCGCGGGAGCGGCCGGTCTCGCCCTCGGACTGCACAACGACATTATCGGGCCGTATCTCACGGACCTCGCCACCGAGGAGCAGAAGCGGCGCTGGCTGCCCGGCTTCTGCGACGGCTCGATCGTCACGGCGATCGCCATGACCGAGCCCGGCGCCGGCTCCGACCTCCAGGGCATCACCACCCGCGCCGAGGACAAGGGCGACCACTTCCTGCTCAACGGCTCCAAGACCTTCATCTCCAACGGCATCCTCGCCGACCTGGTGATCGTGGTCGCGAAGACCACCCCCGAGGGCGGCGCGCGCGGGCTGTCGCTGCTCGTCGTCGAGCGGGGCATGGAAGGCTTCGAACGCGGCCGCAACCTCGACAAGATCGGCCAGAAGTCGCAGGACACCGCCGAGTTGTTCTTCAACGACGTACGCGTGCCCAAGGAGAACCTCCTCGGCGAGCCGAACGGCGCGTTCGTCCACCTGATGACGAACCTCGCGCAGGAGCGCATGGGCATCGCCGTCGCCGCCATCGCCGGGGCCGAACACCTGCTGGAGATCACCACCCGGTACGTGAAGGAGCGCGAGGCGTTCGGACGGCCGCTCGCGAAGCTCCAGCACATCCGCTTCGAGATAGCCGAGATGGCCACCGAGTGCGCCGTCACCCGCAGCTTCCTCGACCGCTGCATCGTCGACCACTCGGACGGCGAACTCGACGCGGTGCACGCCTCGATGGCGAAGTGGTGGGCCACCGAACTGCAGAAGCGGGTCGCCGACCGTTGCCTGCAACTGCACGGCGGATACGGCTACATGACGGAGTACCGGGTCGCACGGGCCTTCACCGACGGACGCATCCAGACCATCTACGGCGGGACGACCGAGATCATGAAGGAGATCATCGGCCGCTCCCTGCTCGGCTAACCCTCCCCGAAAGGCTTACCAGTGAGCACCGAAGCGTACGTGTACGACGCGATCCGCACCCCGCGCGGACGCGGCAAGCAGAACGGCTCCCTGCACGGAACCAAGCCCATCGACCTCGTCGTCGGGCTCATCCACGAGGTGCAGCGACGGTTCCCGGGCCTCGACCCGGCCGCCATCGACGACATCGTCCTCGGCGTCGTGGGCCCGGTCGGCGACCAGGGCTCCGACATCGCCCGTATCTCCGCGATCGCCGCCGGCCTGCCCGACACGGTGGCCGGCGTCCAGGAGAACCGCTTCTGCGCATCGGGCCTCGAAGCCGTCAACCTGGCCGCGATGAAGATCCGTTCGGGCTGGGAGGACCTGGTCCTCGCGGGCGGCGTCGAGTCGATGTCGCGCGTGCCGATGGCCTCGGACGGCGGCGCGTGGTTCGCCGACCCGATGACCAACCTGGCCACCAACTTCGTGCCGCAGGGCATCGGCGCCGACCTCATCGCCACCATCGAGGGCTTCTCCCGCCGTGACGTCGACGAGTACGCGGCCCTCTCCCAGGAGCGCGCGGCCGCGGCCGTGAAGGACGGCCGCTTCGAGAGGTCCGTCGTCCCGGTCAAGGACCGCGGCGGTCTCACCGTCCTCGACCACGACGAGTTCCTGCGCCCCGGCACCACCGCCGACTCGCTGGCGAAGCTGAAACCGTCGTTCGCGGACATCGGTGAGCTGGGCGGCTTCGACGCGGTGGCGCTGCAGAAGTACCACTGGGTCGAGAAGATCGACCACGTCCACCACGCGGGCAACTCCTCCGGCATCGTGGACGGCGCCTCACTGGTCGCCATCGGCTCCAAGGAGGTCGGCGAGCGCTACGGCCTGACCCCGCGCGCGCGGATCGTCTCCGCCGCCGTGTCCGGCTCCGAGCCGACCATCATGCTCACCGGCCCCGCTCCCGCCGCCCGCAAGGCGCTCGCCAAGGCCGGCCTGACCATCGACGACATCGACCTCGTCGAGATCAACGAGGCCTTCGCGGCCGTCGTCCTGCGCTTCGTGAAGGACATGGGCCTGTCGCTGGACAAGGTCAACGTCAACGGCGGCGCCATCGCGCTGGGCCACCCCCTCGGCGCCACCGGCGCGATGATCCTCGGCACCCTCGTCGACGAACTGGAGCGCCAGGACAAGCGGTACGGCCTCGCCACCCTGTGCGTGGGCGGCGGCATGGGCATCGCCACGATCGTCGAGCGCGTCTGACCTTCCCAACGGATCAAGGATCTACGGAGCATCCCCTGATGAGCACTGAGCCCACCACCATCCGCTGGGAACAGGACGAGACCGGCGTCGTCACCCTCGTCCTCGACGACCCCAACCAGTCCGCCAACACCATGAACGCGGCGTTCCGCGCCTCCCTCGCCGCGATCACCGACCGCCTGGAGGCCGAGAAGGACTCGATCCGGGGCGTCATCTTCACCTCCGCCAAGAAGACCTTCTTCGCGGGCGGCGACCTGCGCGACCTCATCCGGGTCACCCCCGAGACCGCCCAGGACCTCTTCGACGGCGGCCTCGCCATCAAGCGGAACCTGCGCCGCATCGAGACCCTGGGCAAGCCGGTCGTCGCCGCCATCAACGGCGCGGCCCTGGGCGGCGGCTTCGAGCTCGCCCTCGCCTGCCACCACCGCGTCGCCCTCGACACCTCCGGCACCAAGATCGGCTGCCCCGAGGTCACTCTCGGCCTGCTCCCCGGAGGCGGCGGAATCGTCCGCACCGTGCGCCTGCTGGGCATCGCCGACGCCCTGCTGAAGGTCCTCCTCCAGGGCACGCAGTACAACGCGACGCGCGCCCGGGACAACGGCCTCGTCCACGAGGTGGCCGCCACCCCCGAGGAACTCCTCGTCAAGGCCCGCGCCTTCATCGACGCCAACCCCGAGTCGCAGCAGCCCTGGGACGTCCCCGGCTACCGCATCCCCGGCGGCACCCCGGCGAACCCCAAGTTCGCGGCCAACCTGCCCGCCTTCCCCGCCAGCCTGCGCAAGCAGACCAACGGCGCCCCCTACCCGGCCCCGCGCAACATCCTCGCGGCCGCCGTCGAGGGTTCCCAGGTCGACTTCGAGACGGCCCAGGTCATCGAGGCCCGCTACTTCGTCGAGCTGGCCGCGGGCCAGACCTCGAAGAACATGATCCAGGCGTTCTTCTTCGACCTCCAGGCCGTCAACTCCGGCGCCAACCGCCCCAAGGGCATCGAGCCGCGCCCGGTCCGCAGGGTCGCCGTCCTCGGCGCCGGGATGATGGGCGCGGGCATCGCCTACTCGTGCGCGCTCGCCGGCATGGACGTCGTCCTCAAGGACGTCTCGGCCGACGCGGCGGCCAAGGGCAAGGCGTACTCCGAGAAGCTCTGCGCCAAGGCGGTCTCCCGGGGCCGTACGACCCAGGAGAAGGCCGACGCGCTGCTCGCCCGGATCACGCCCACCGCCGACCCGAACGACCTCGCGGGCTGCGACGCGGTCATCGAGGCGGTCTTCGAGGACACCTCGCTCAAGCACAAGGTGTTCCAGGAGATCCAGCACATCGTCGAGCCCGACGCCCTGCTCTGCTCCAACACCTCCACCCTGCCGATCACCGCCCTCGCCGAAGGCGTCGAGCGGCAGGAGGACTTCATCGGGCTGCACTTCTTCTCGCCCGTCGACAAGATGCCGCTGGTGGAGATCATCAAGGGCGAGCGCACCGGCGACGAGGCACTGGCCCGCGCCTTCGACCTGGTCCGCCAGATCAAGAAGACCCCGATCGTCGTCAACGACTCGCGGGGCTTCTTCACCTCCCGGGTCATCGGCCACTTCATCAACGAGGGCGTGGCGATGGTCGGCGAGGGCGTCGAGCCCGCCTCCGTAGAGCAGGCCGCCGCCCAGGCCGGCTACCCGGCCAAGGTCCTCTCCCTCATGGACGAGCTCACCCTCACCCTGCCGCGCAAGATCCGCAAGGAGTCGAAGCAGGCCGTCGAGGAGGCGGGCGGCACCTGGGAGACCCACCCAGCCGAGGCCGTCATCGACCGCATGGTGGACGAGTTCGAGCGCCCCGGACGCAGCGGGGGAGCGGGCTTCTACGAGTACGGCGAGGACGGCAGGCGCGGTCTTCTCTGGCCCGGTCTGCGCGAGCACTTCACCAAGGCGGGGTACGAGATCCCGTTCGAGGACATGAAGGAGCGCATGCTCTTCTCCGAGGCGCTGGACACCGTCCGGCTCCTCGAGGAGGGCGTCCTGACGTCCGTCGCCGACGCCAACATCGGGTCCATCCTCGGCATCGGCTTCCCCGGCTGGACCGGCGGCGTCCTGCAGTACATCAACGGCTACGAGGGCGGGACCGGTACCGGACCGGCCGCGTTCGTGGCCCGCGCGCGGGAACTCGCCGAGCGCTACGGCGACCGTTTCCTCCCGCCGGCGCTGCTCGTCGAGAAGGCGGAGAAGGGCGAGCGTTTCACCGACGCGGCCTGATCCGGGCGGCCCGGGCCGGGGTGCGGCCCGGGCTGTACCCCGGCTGAGGCCGCACCCGGGCTGAGGCCGCACCCGGGCTGACGGGACCTGGGGACACCGCGCCCCGGCCGAGGCCGCACCCGGGCCGAGGCCGCACCCGGGCCGAGGCCGCACCCCGGCACACACGGGACCCGGGGACACACCGCACCACCGCCCGTGGCACATCCCGGCACACGTCGCCCGGCACACGTCGCCTCCGGGCACCCGCCCCGAGGCGACGTGTCGCTGAGTGGTACGGGGGACTTGCTCCACGCGGGCGGGCACCGGACGCTGACCGGCGAACCGGTACCCGCCGACGCCGAGGAGCCCCCATGGGCCGCCGCCCCGCCCTCGCCCTGCTGGACATCCTGCGCGGCGAGGGCGTGGACCGTGTCTTCGGCAACCCCGGCACCACCGAACTGCCCTTCCTGGCCGCCCTCGCGGAGGCCGAGGACGCACCGGAGTACGTCCTCGGCGTCCACGAGGGCGCCGTCGTCTCCATGGCCGACGGCTACGCCCGCGCGACCCGGCGGCCCGCCTTCGTCAGCCTGCACATCGCCGCGGGACTCGCCAACGGGCTCATCGGCCTGCTCAACGCCCGCCGCTCCCGCACCCCGCTGGTGGTGATGGCGGGCCAGCAGGACCGCCGCCACCTCCAGCAGGACCCGATGCTGTCGGGCGACCTCGTCGGGCTGGCCCGCCCCGCCGTCAAGGCGGCCATCGACGTCCAGCACGCCCGCGATCTGCCGCTCGCGGTGCGCCGGGCTTTCGCTCTCGCGGTTCGGCCGCCCGCCGGACCGGTGTTCCTGTCCGTGCCGATGGACCTGCTCGCGGAGGACACCGAGGTCGAGATCCCGCGGCGCACACCCGTGCCCCGCGCCGGTCCGGCCGTCGGTCTGGACCGTGCCGCCGTTCTGCTCGCCCGAGCGGCCCGCCCCGTCGTCGTGGCCGGTGACGGCGTGGGCCGCGACGACGCCCTCGCGGCGCTCGTGCGCGTCGCCGAGACCTGCGGCGCGCCCGTTTACCACCAGCCGATGGCCGACTGCCTCGACTTCCCGACGACCCACCCGCTGTACGCGGGCATGCTGCCCCCGCGTCACGAGGCCATCAGGGAGGCGCTCGCGTCGTACGACACCGTTCTGATCGCCGGCGCGCACGCGTTCACCCCGCACCACTACACCGTGGGACCCCCGCTGCCCCCGGGCCTCACCGTCGTCCAGCTCGACACCGATCCGGACGAGATCGGCCGCAACTTCGCCGCCGACCTCGGCCTGGTCGGCGCCCTCGCCCCCTCTCTCGACCGGCTGGCCGACCGGCTGCGCGACCAGGTGCCCGCCCACACGGCCAAGGCCCGGGTGCTGCGCGCCGGCGAGCGGCACGCGGCCGAACGAAGCCGTACAGAGGCCGCCGCCCGCGCCGCGTACTCAAGGGCGCCGCTCGCACCCTGGGCCGCCGCCCACGCCGTGGCGTACGGACTGCCGCCCGGCGCCGTGGTGGTCGAAGAGGCCATCACCGTCGGCCTGTTGCTGCGCCGGCTGATCCGCCTGGACCGTCCCGGAAGCTACACCCACACCGTCGGTGGCGGACTCGGCTGGGGGACCGGGGCCGCCGTCGGCCGGGCCCTGGCCGAGCCGGGGCGGCCCGTGGTCGCCGTAGTCGGGGACGGCTGCGCCCTGTTCGGCCTGCAAGCCCTGTGGAGCGCGGAACGCTCCGCGGTACCCGTGCTGTTCGTCGTGATGAGCAACGGCGCCTACCGCACCCTTCAGGACACCTACGAGGCCATGGGCGGCCGGGGTCCCTGTCCCGGGACGGACCTCGGCGCGCTCGACTTCACCCGGGCGGCCGGGTTCTTCGGGATCGACGCCGTCCGGGCCGACAGCGCCGACCATCTGCGCGACCTCGTCGCGGGGGCGGGCGATCTGGCCCGCCCGATGCTCGTCGACGTACCGCTGAGATGACCGACGGCAGGCCCGAACATCTCCGCCGGGAAGCCGAGTTGACTGCCGCCTGCCGCCTGCCGCCTGCCGCCTGCTGAATGCGGGGGCGATCGGGGTACCGCTTGCGTCACGGTCGGCGACGCACGGTGACACGTCCCTTGTCATCCGGCGCCGCGCGCCCGACCATCGGTCCATGACCAAGGCCGCGGTCCCGAAGTCGGTGCTCGCGCGCGGTGCGGCGTTGCTACGCGCCTGCGGGGAGTCCGCGGAGGCGCTGAGCCTCGCCGAACTGGCGCAGCGCACCGGGCTGCCCAAGCCGAGCGCGCACCGGCTGAGCGGCGAACTGGTCAGACTGGGACTCCTGGAACGCACCGGCGAGGGCCGCTACCGCATCGGACTCGCCCTCTTCGTCCTCGGTCAGTCGGCGCCCTCCGCACGGGAGTTGCGCGATGTGGCCCTGCCCTACCTCGGCGATCTGCACGAGGAGACCCGCGAGAACGTGCACCTCGCCGTGCCGGACGGGTCCGACACCCTCTTCCTGGAGAAGATCACCGGCCGACGGGCCACCTCGATCGTCTCGCGCACCGGTGGCCGACTGCCCGCACACTGCACGGCGACCGGCAAGATCTTCCTCGCGCACGACCCCCGGCCGACGCACCGGACGCTGCCCCGCCTGACCCCGCGCACCCTCGTCCTGCCGGGCCAGCTCGCCCGCGACCTCGCCGCGACACGGGCCCGCGGCTACGGCGTCAACCTGGAGGAGGCCGAGATCGGTGTCTCCGCCGTCGCGGCCCCCGTCTACGAACAGGGCCCCGGGGGACCGCGTCCGATCGCCGCGCTCTCGGTCACCGGCGGCACCCGCCGCCTGGACATGGACCGGGTCGGCGCACGGGTCTGCGCCGCGGCCCGCGCCCTGACACGTGCCCTGTCCGCGTGACCGCCCCGGCGCCGCGTCCGGCGGGCGCTACCGGCCGTACGGCCCGGCGTCCCGGTCAGCCGGCCCGGCGCCGCACCGCGCGGACCGTGCTCAATGCCGCGCGGTCCGCGTCACCCCCGACTGCATCGCCACCGCCAGCGCGTGTTCCGTGAGCTGTCCGCCGTGGACCTCGCCCACGAGCCGCCCCCGGACGAACACCAGCACCCGGTCGCACAGCTCGGCCAGTTCCGCCGGGTCGGTGGAGGCCGTCAGCACGGCCGCCCCCGACGCCGCCAACTCGCCGATGATCCGGTGCATCTCGGCGCGTACGCCGATGTCCACACCCCGGGTCGGATCGTCGAGGACGACGATCCGCGGCTCGATGGCGAGCCACTTGGCGAAGACGACCTTCTGCTGGTTGCCGCCGGACAGCCGGGCCACGATGTCGTCCGGGGCGCCCCGCAGCCGCAACCGGTCGGTCAGAGCCGACGTGCTCCGGATCAGCCGGGCGCGCGAGGGCAGCATTCCACCGCGCCCCAGGCTCAGCCGGCTCACCGCGGTGACGTTCTCCCAGACCGTACGCCCGGTCATCAGCCCGTAGCGCTTACGGTCGCTGGGCACGAAGGCCACGCCCGCGCGCACCGCCGCCCGCAGGGACCGCGGCAGCCCCCGCCCGCCCACATCGACGCGCCCGGCGGAGATCCCCGTACGGCCGCACACCACCTCCAGCGCGGTCAGATGGCCCGCTCCCTGGAGCCCGGCCACCCCCACCACCTCGCCGTCCCGGACGGTGAACGTGACGTCGGTGAGCCGCCCCGGCACGCTCACCCCGGACAGCACCACCGACGGGGGCCCGTCCCCGGCCACGCGTGAACGCCGTACGGGCCCCGGCGGGGCGCCACCGAGCATGGCCGTCACCAGTTCCGGCACGTCGACGTCGGCCCGGTGGACCCCGGCCAGCGCGACCCGCCCGTCCCGCAGCACCGTGACGCGCTGCGCGAAGCGCATGACCTCCTCCAGGAAGTGGGTGACGTACAGGACGGCGATGCCCCGTGCCGTCAGCGCACGCAGGACGTGTTCCAGGCGGTCCACCGCGGCGGCGGGCAGCGCCGAGGTCGGTTCGTCGAGCACCAGCACCTGGGGGCGCCGCAGCAGTGCTCGGGCGATCTCGGTCAACTGCCGGTCGGCCAGCGTGAGTTCGGCGAGCGGTGTGCCGGGGTCGATGTCGAGGCCGAGTTCGGCGAGCACCGGCCGGGCCGCGCGGTCCATCGCGCGCCGGTCGAGCAGGCCGAACCGGCGCGGGGGAAGGTGGGGGTAGAGGTTCTCGCGGACGGTGAGGTCGGGGAAGAGGCTCAACTCCTGGGACACGACGGCGATTCCGCCCGAGCGTGTCTCGCGCGCCGCGCGTACCGTGCCCTCGTCCGGTGTCGACGTGCCGGACAGGATGCCAACCAGCGTCGACTTGCCGGCGCCGTTCTCGCCGACCAGTGCGTGCACCTCGCCGCCGCGCAGGCTGATGCCCACGCCGTCCAGGGCTCTGACCCCGCCGTAGGACTTGACCAGGCCGCACGCCGTCAGCAGTTCGCCGTCCCCCATGTCAGCGCGCGTCCTTCAGCGGTTTCAGCTGGGCCTTCTGATCGTCCAGCAGTTTGTCGATGGTCGGCTTGTACCAGTCGTAGGCGGCCTTCGCGGACTTCTGGCGCGCGATGATCTCGTCCACGTCGGACCGGTCGACCACTCCGCCGGGGGACAGGAACCAGCCCTCGGGGAGGTCGCCGTCGTGGTCGCGTACCGCTTCGATCAGCATCGACGTGGACAGATAGCCCTTGAGGAAGTGCTGGGGGTCGATGGTGACGAAGTTCGAGCCGTCCTTGACCGCTTCGAGGGTCTTCGGGTCGACGTCGAAGCCCGCGGTGAGCCAGCCGCCGTGCCCGGCCTTCTTGATCTTCGCGAGGTTGTAGCTGTCGGCGTCGCCGACACCGAGGAAGGCGAGCGCCTTCGGGTGCGCGTTGACCTGCGCCGACCAGGCGCTGTAGTTCTGCCCCGGATCGCTGTACGTCTGGAACGGGCCGAGGATCTCGACGCCGGGGGCCCGCTTCCTGAAGGTGTCCGCGATGCCCTTCGCCCGGTTGTCCAGCACCGGCGTGCCGGGGTTGGGCACGCCGATCACGATCTGGCCCGTGGGATCCTTGCCCAGCCGTTTCAGAGCCTCCGTCGCCATCAACTCGCCCAGCGCGTAGTTGTCGTTGCCCACGTAGAAGCCGATCTTGCTGCCATCGGTCGGCGAGGTGTCCAGAGCGACGATCGGGATGCCCTGGTCGACGGCCCGCGCGGCGGGGCGGGTGAAGATCGGCGGGTCCAGGTTCTCCAGGACGATGCCGTCCTTGGCCCGCGCGGTCAGGTTCTGGAAGAGCTGCACCTCGGCGGGTCCGTCCGTGTTGGGCGGCCCGACAGCCTTGAAGTTCACGCCGCCTTGGTGGCTCGCGGCGCTCTGGGCGCCGAGGACCATCTCGTGGGCGAAGTTCAGGCTGATGTTGGCCACGGCGATGCCCATGTCGAGGCGGCCGCCGCTGCCGTCGGAGCCGCTGCCGGCGCCGCATCCCGCGGCGGCGAGCAGGGCCAGCGCGGCGGGCACGGCGAGCAACGTACGCGATCGGGGGTGCATCACGGCCTCCAAGCGGATCCGGACGGGCTCTGAAGTCCGGAAGGGGAACCTCCGGACGGGTACGGGGGTACTGCGCTCGGGACCGCTCGGGACCTCAGCGTCGGCGGCGGCCGGTTCTGCGCAGCGTGCTGTCCGCCGCGACCGCGACGAGAATCACGCCGCCGGTCGCGAACGACGTCCAGTTGATGGGTACTTCGAAGAAGACGAGTCCGGAGGCCACCACGGCCAGGATCATCGCCCCGGCGACCGCGCCGACCACCGAACCGCGCCCGCCGGCCAGCGGAGTGCCGCCGATGATGCAGGCGGCGATGGCCTGCAGTTCGTAGCCCTGGCCGAGTGTCGGGTCGCCGGCCCCGTAGAACGCGAGCGCGAGTGCCGCCGCGCAGGCCGTGGTCAGTCCTGACAGGGCGAGCGCCTGCACCCGGGTGCGGACCACCGGGATCCCGCTGAACTCGGCTGCCTCGGGGTTGGATCCGATCGCCCGCACCCGGGCCCCGTAACGCGTCCGGGTCAGCACGACCGTCAGGACGACGACCACGCCGAGCAGGACCCACAGTGCGAACGGCACCCCCGCCGCGTCACCGCCCGCCAGGGTGAAGAAGGAGTCGCCGAGCGGCAGATCGGTGATCTGCTTCCCGTCGGCGAGCGCGAGTCCGACACCGCGGTAGAGCATCAGCGTGCCGAGCGTCACGATGAACGAGGGCAGCGCGAGCAGCGTGGTGACCAGCGCGTTGAAGACGCCGAGGGCGACGCCTGCGGCCAGCATCACGGGGACCGCCAGCCAGGGCGGCGTACCGTCGCGCACCAGCAGCGCTCCGACGACCAGGCACAACGCGTAGGTGCCGCCCACCGACAGATCGACCTCCCGCATGGCCAGCGCGAAGACCATCCCGCAGGCCATCAGCGAGATGTAGACGCAGTTGTGCGCGGTGGTGAGCAGGTTGTCGGCGGCGAGGAAGTCCGGGTAGGGGATGCCGATCGCCGCGACCAGCAGCGCGAGCACGACGAGCACCCCCAGCTCGTCGCGCACCAGCCGACGCGACAGCCCGGCCGACCACCTTCGCCCGCCGTCCTGTTCGCGGGCGTGCTCGGCGTCGTCCACGGCATGCTCGGTCTTGGCCATCGGGCACGGCTCCCGTACGTACGGCTGACGCTGGGCGGGTCGCCCCGCAGCGTGGGCCCGGCGAACGCCCGCGGCAACAGGGCCGTTCCGGCGAGTGGAATGTGCTCTTGCCGGGCACCGGACGGCTGGCCACACTCGGCGCATGGAGACACGTACCGCCCTGGTGACCGGAGCGGCGCAGGGCCTCGGACAGGAGTTCGCCGTCGCGCTCGCCGGGCGCGGCTACCGGGTCGCGGGCCTCGACCTGATCCCGCAGCCCGAGACGGCGAAACGCGTACTGGACTATGTGGAGTTGATCGCCGACGTCACCGACGAGGCGCAGATCGCGTCGGCGCTGGAGCGCGTCATCGACCGGTTCGGCACCCTGCACGTGCTGGTCAACAACGCCGGTGTGTACCCGGAGTCGGCCTTCGAGGACACCACCCCCGAGGAGTGGCGGCGGGTCATGCGCGTCAACCTGGAGGCGCCGTTCCTGATGGCCCGTGCCGTACTGCCGCATCTGAAGGCGGCAGGCTGGGGCCGGATCGTGAACATCACGTCCGCGGCCGTGCTCACGGCACCGCCCACGATGGTCGCGTACGTCTCCTCGAAGGCCGGACTGATCGGCCTCACCCGGACGTTGGCGTCCGCGCTCGGACCGTACGACATCACCGTCAACGCGATAGCGCCGAGCATGGTGCGGACCGCCACCGCCGAACGGACCGTGGGCGCGGACGGCGGCTTCGAGCGTGTCCTCGTCCAGCAGGCCGTCCCGCGCACCCAGCAGCCGTGCGACCTCGTCTCGACCCTCCTGTACGTGGTCGACGAGGGCAGCGGCTTCCTCACCGGCCAGACCCTCAACGTGGCAGGCGGATCGGCCTACTTGTGAGCGCCGGTACGGTCGGGCGGGCCCGGCCGGGCCCCGGCCCCACTCGGGAGAGCCGGCCCCGGATCAGGATTCCTTGAGCCATTCCCGCAACTCGTCCTTCAGGGAACGCTGGAACGCGGTCAGCAGTGCCTGCACCACCAGCGGCTGCATGTGCGCCGACAGCGACTTCACGGCCGCCACGGACTCCTGTTCGCCCACGGCGTTGCGCAGCAGGCCGGACAGCGCGTGGGCCGCCGCGCGCGAGTGCTCCAGCAGGACGGTCCGCGCGGCGAGGATCGTCTCGTCCGCGATCGGTACGTCCAGGAGCTCCAGGCCGAGCTTCAGCAGCCCGGGGTCCAGCCGGACCGGATCCCCCGTCCCCTCGACGACGCCCATCGCGGCGAGCCGCTCCAGGTCCGCGTCACGAAGCGGCCGCCCGGCCCGCCGGTCCAGTTCCTCCCGGGTGACGTCCTCCATCGCGTCGGGCGCCCAGGAGGCCACCACGGCACGGTGGATGGCGAGGTCGTGCGCGCTCAGACCGGGCGGCAACTGCGTCAGATGCCGTTCGATCGCGGCCAGTGTCATGCCCTGGTGCTGCAACTCCTCGATGAGCGCGAGCCGGGCCAGATGCTCCCGGCTGTAGTGGCCCACCCGGCGGGGGCCGATCACGGGCGGCGGCAGCAGGCCCCTGGCGCTGTAGAAGCGGACCGTGCGGACCGTCACGCCCGCCCGCGCGGCCAGTTCGTCGACCGTGAGCGCCGGCTCCTCGGTGTCCGTCGTCATGGCAGGTCCTCGCCTCTCGCGTCGTGCGGCGCGCGCCCGTGGTGACGGGTGACGGCGCGGTGCAACAGTATTGCTGTCCCACCAGTGTTGTGAAAGCGCCTGTCCAGGAGCGACGCGGGTCGCGGTCCGCGAGGTCCGTGAGGTCCGCGCGGTCCTTCGGGCCGACCGTGCCGGAAGCGGCCGTGACCACGGGTGCCAGGACGGCGCCGCCGACGGGGCGCCCACCTGGCTCACGAGCCCGCCCGCCCCGAGTGGCCGCGACCGCCGAGCCGCGTTCCCCGGTCCTTCTCGGTGGCGACGGCGGAGGCGGAGGCGAGCGTCGCTGCGGCGAGGGTGCCCCAGAGGGCGGCCGGGCCGTGGGGTGCGAGAGCGGTGATGACCGCCGGGGAGACGGCGAGGCCGAAGCCCGTGGAGAGCTGGAAGCGGGCGAGGGCGCGGCCCAGGAGCCGCGCCGGGGCGAGGCCGGTGACGAGCGCGGTGGTGCTGCCGGCGTAGATGATCTCGCCGATCGTGCAGACCACGGTTCAAGGGGGTACCGGCCGTACATACGTTCCTCCTGGCGGTGGGTGGTGCTCGTTCGTACGATCGCCGCATGCAGCTTCGGTACGCCTTCAGGCTGTACCCGGAGCCTGGCCAACGCATCGCGCTGGCCAGGGCGTTCGGGTGCGCTCGCGTCGTGTACAACGATGCCGTGCGCGCCCGCGAGGACGCCCGTGCGTCGGGCGGGCCGTTCCCGAAGGCCGCTGAACTGTCCCAGAAGTTGATCACCGAGGCCAAGCGGACACCGGGGCGGTCCTGGCTGGGTGAGGTCTCTGCGGTCGTCCTCCAGCAGTCCCTGCGCGGCGCGGAATCCGCGTACCGGAACTTCTTCGCCTCCCTCAAAGGTCAGCGCAAGGGGGCGAAGAGCGGTGCGCCCCGGTTCAAGTCCCGCAAGGACAGCCGTCAGTCGATCCGGTTCACGGCCAATGCCCGCTGGTCGATCACCGGTTCCGGGAAACTGAACCTCCCGAAGATCGGTGCGGTGAAGGTGAAGTGGTCCCGCGCCCTGCCCGCACGGCCGTCCTCGGTCACCGTGATCAAGGATGCGGCCGGACGGTACTTCGCCTCGTTCGTCATCGACACCGACCCGGCCGCGGACGCCGCCCGCATGCCCGACACCGGCCGGACGGTCGGCATCGACCTGGGCCTGACCTCCTTCGCCGTCCTCTCCGACGGTACGAAGATCGATTCGCCGCGGTTTCTGCGCCGCGCGGAGAAGAAACTAAAACGAACCCAGCGGGAGCTGTCCCGCAAGCAGAAGGGATCCAGGAACCGGGAGAAGGTCCGCCTCAAGGTCGCCCGCGCCCACGCGAAAGTGGCCGACGCCCGCCACGAGTTCCACCACCAGCTCTCCACGAGGCTGATCCGCGAGAACCAAGCGATCGGTGTGGAGGACCTGGCGGTCAAAGGACTGGCGCGCACGAGGCCGGCCAAGAGCGTGCACGACGCGGGCTGGGCACGGTTCGTGCACATGCTGGAGTACAAGGCCGCCCGGTACGGGCGCACCCTGGTCAAGATCGGCAGGTTCGAGCCGACCTCACAGACCTGCTCCACCTGCGGTGTCAAGGACGGCCTCAAACCCCTGCACATCCGGGAATGGACCTGCATCGCCTGCGGCACCCTCCACGACCGGGACCACAACGCCGCGATCAACATCAGAACGGCCGCCGGACTGGCGGTGACAGCCTGCGGAGCGCCGGTAGGACCAGGACTCGTCCCGGCACAGCGCGAAGAAACAGGAAGCCACGGAAGCCCGCCCGACACCCGTGCCGCATAGCGGCACAGAGGCCGAGCGAGCAGACCAGAATCTCCCTCCTTCAGGAGGGAGAGCAAGTCAAACCCTGAACCTGTCCGATCTGACAGCGCTGGGCACCGACCTGCTGGCGGCCGTACTGCGCTGATCACCACTGTCAGTGGCGGCCTCTACGGTGATGTCATGTCGGAGATCATGTACGTCCGGGGTGATGCCACCGTTCCGTCGGTCAAGGGCGTCAAGCTGATCGCCCACGTCTGCAACGACATAGGGGGCTGGGGGAAGGGCTTCGTGCTGGCGCTCTCCCGCCGCTGGCCGGAACCCGAGGCCGCGTACCGCGCCTGGCACCGCGACCGCGCGGGCAACGACTTCGGCCTGGGCGCGGCCCAGTTCGTCCAGGTCGAGCCGTACGTGTGGGTGGCGAACCTGGTGGGCCAGCGGGGGATACGCACCGGCAGCAAGGGCGTGCCCGTGCGCTACGAGGCCATCGACGCCTCGCTCGGACTGCTGGCCGACAAGGCGGTCGAGCTCGGGGCCTCCGTGCACATGCCGCGTATCGGGTGCGGCCTGGCCGGCGGCCGGTGGGCGCGTGTGGAACCGCTGGTCACCGAACGGCTCGTGCGTCGCGGCCTGGCGGTGACTGTGTACGACCACGGTGGCTGACCGGCGCCGGGATGCGGGCGGGCGACGGGGGACAGATCCCGGTCCCGAGCCCGGCGGGGCTCGTGAAAGCGGGTTGCGGAAGTTTCTGCAATTTCTTGCGGTGATCGTCGGGGGCCTGGTTGACTTGCTGCTCGCGTCCGAGAGGGAGAGCCATGAGCCGCGAGACCGACGTCCTCGTCCTGGGCGGTGCGGGTGTGGACACCATCGTCCACGTCCCCGAACTGCCGTTGCCCTACGCCGACAGCTACATGATCCGTCCAGGCATCGAGACCCGCGCCGGGCAGACCGGCGACTTCGTCGCACTGGGCCTGCACGCCCTCGGCCTGCGCACGCACCACCTCGACCTGCTCGGCGACGACCCCGAGGGCGACCTCGTGCGAGCACTGCACCGGGACCGGGGCATCGCGCTCACCGAGATCGCCCAGCCCGCGGGCACCAAACGCGCGGTCAATCTCGTCGGCCCCGACGGGCGCAGGCTGTCCCTGTACGACGACAGCCGGTCGAGCGAGGCGGACAGGCTGCCCGAGAAGACGGTACGGGACCTGGCCGCGGCGAGCCGGCACGCCCATGTCTCCATCACCTACCCCTGCGCCTTCGCCCTGCCGGTCCTGCGGGAAACCGGGGTGACCGTCTCGACCGACCTGCACAACTGGGACGGCGAGAACCCGTACCACGAGGCCTTCGCCTACGCCGCCGACATCGTGTTCGTCTCCACGACCGCCCTCGCCGACCCCGAGACCACCATGCGGAAGATCGTGGAGCGGGGCCGGGCCGAGGTGGTCGTCGCCACCGCCGGTGCCGAGGGCGCGTACATGCTGGTCGACGACGAGGTGACGCACATCCCCGCGATCCCGCCCCGCACACCGGTCGTCGACTCGAACGGCGCCGGGGACTCCTTCGCCGCGGGCTTCCTCTACGGCCGTCTGTCCGGCGAACCTCTCGGGCGCTGCGCCCTGTACGGCGCGCTGGCCGGCGCCTACGCCTGCACGGTGCCCGCGACCCGGGCCGACGCCATCAGCCGCGCGGAACTCCTCGACCAGGTCGCGGAGTTCGACCGCCGGGAGGCCGAACCCGAGGCCGAACCCGCGCGCCCCTGACGGACAACCCGATGCCGGCGACGGTAGGGCCGCCGATGACGTTCTCCGGCGCGGCCGCGGCCCTTGGCCGAGCGCTGTGGACGTGCGACAGGTCCGCGCCCCCGATTCGGCGGGACGCGGACCCGTGCCGCAGCCTGTGGGAGCGTGCCTCAGCCCGAGTGCACCGTGTCCGTCGCGGCGATCTTCTTCCACGACTTCGGCGGGACGACGGCGCCCTTCGCCGCGGCGGCCGAGGCCACGCCCGCGCTCCGCGCCGCGGGCGCCGCCGGCTTCGACGACTGGAACAGCCAGGTGTCGAAGAGCGCCGCGAGTGACGTGCCGGACACCTGCTCCGCGTACTTCTGGAAGTCGGCGACCGACGCGTTCCCGTACGCGTGTTCCTTCGGCCAGCCCTTCAGGATGGCGAAGAAGGCGTCGTCCCCGACCTCGTTGCGCAGCGCCTGCACCGCCAGCGCGCCCCGGTCGTAGACCGCGATGTCGAACTGGTTGTCGGGCCCCGGGTCGCCGGGAGCGACCGACCAGAAGGCGTCGTCCGCCGGATGCGAGGCGTACACGTAGTCCGCGAGCTCCTGTGTGGTGCCCTCGCCCTCGTGCTCCGACCACAGCCACTGCGCGTAGCGCGCGAAACCCTCGTTGATCCAGATGTCCTTCCAGCCCTTCAGCGACACGTCGTCGCCGTACCACTGGTGCGCCAACTCGTGCACGACCACAGAGGTGTTGGAGCCGTTCGCGAACTGCCGGGGGCTGTAGAACACGCGGGTCTGGGTCTCCAGCGCGTATCCGGTGGTGGTGTTGGGGACGTAGCCGCCGGCGCTGCTGAAGGGATACGGCCCGAAGTAGCCGCTCAGCCAGTCGACCAGCTCGCCCGTGCGCTCGACACTGGCGCGCGCGGACCCGTCGTTGTCGCCGAGATCCTTGCTGTAGGCGTTGACCACCGGGACGCCGCCCTCGGAGGTGCCGGTCGTGATGTCGAACTTCCCGACCGCGAGCGTGGTCAGATACGTGGCCTGCGGCTTGTTGGACCGCCAGTTGTAGCGGGTCCAGCCGAGCCGCGAACTCGTCGACTGGAGCGTGCCGTTGGAGATGGCCTGGGTGCCGTCCGGCACGGCCACCGACACGTCGTAGGTCGCCTTGTCGAGCGGGTGGTCGTTGCTCGGGTACCACCACCAGGCCGACTCGGGCTCGTCCGCCGCGACCGCCCCGTCCGGGGTGCGGTGCCAGGTCGAGAAGCCGTACGCGCTCTTCGTGGACGGCACTCCGCTGTAGCGGACGACGACCGTGACGGATGTGCCCTTGGCGAGCGGCTTCGCCGGGGTGATCTGCAGCTCGTGCTCACCGGAGGCCGCGAACGACGCCTTCACGCCGTTGACCCGGACCTCGCTGACATCCAGCAGAAAGTCCAGATCGAACCGGGACAGGTCCTGCGTGGTGGTCGCCAGGAGGGTGGCCGTGCCCTCCAGTTCGTCCGTCCCCGGCTGGTACGTGAGCCTCAGGTCGTAGTGCGAGACGTCGTATCCGCCGTTGCCGTAGGCCGGGTAGTAGGCGTCGCCGATGCCCGGCGTTCCCGGTGTGTAACTTGCCGCCGATGCCGGGATCGCCAGCAGCAGGGAGGCGGCGAGGGCGCCCGGGGCGATGAGTCTGCGGTGCACGTCGAGCTCCAAGTCGTGGGGGCGTGAAGTCGGTCCGGAGCCTATTCAGTCCCTGGGGCCCCGGTCATGTCCACGGCCACCCCTGTCACACGATCGCCATTCGGCCGACATGAGCCATCCGGCCCCGATGGCCTGTCACCGACCCTCTGTCGCACAGGAGTCGACCCGGGGTACGTTCCGCGCATGCCGATACCAGTGAGCCGCATGCGCTTCATGACCTGGAGAACGCTCGCGACGGCGGCCGTCGCCGCCCTGATGGCCGCCTTACTCGTCCCGGTCGCCGCACACGGCGCCCCGAGAGAGAGCGCCCCGGTCTACTCGTACGAGAACGCGATCCGTGAGTCCGTCTGGGTCGACACCGGCCTCGACGGCGACGGCGACGGACGGCACGACCGCGTCGCCGTCGACATCGTCCGGCCCCGCGAACTCGCCCGCCAGGGACGCAAGATCCCCGTCATCATGGACGCCAGCCCGTACTACTCCTGCTGCGGGCGCGGCAACGAGAGCCAGAAGAAGACGTACGACGCGAACGGTCACGTCGTGCAGATGCCACTGTTCTACGACAACTACTTCGTGCCGCGCGGCTACGCCTTCGTCGGTGTCGACCTCGCCGGCACCAACCGCTCCGACGGCTGCGTCGACGTGGGCGGCCGCTCCGACATCCTGTCCGCCAAGGCGGTCGTCGACTGGCTGAACGGCCGGGCCAAGGGCTACACCACGCGCACCGGCACCGCCACGGCCGGAGCCGGCTGGACCAACGGCAGGACCGGGATGATCGGCAAGAGCTGGGACGGCACCATCGCCAACGGCGTCGCCGCCACCGGCGTCAAGGGCCTGAAGACCATCGTGCCGATCAGCGCCATCTCCTCCTGGTACGACTACTACTTCGCCAAGGGCGCCCCGCTCTACGACTCCGGCCCGGACTGGCTGTCCGGCTACGTCGACAGTCCCGACGCCCGCGCCAAGTGCGCGGCCGTGCAGCGGAAGCTGGTCGACGAGGCGCCGCGCACCGGCGACTGGACATCGCTGTGGACCGAGCGCGACTACGTCAAGGACGCCTCGAAGGTGAGGGCCAGCGTCTTCCTCGTGCACGGTATGCAGGACCTCAACGTCCGTACCAAGAACTTCGGCCAGTGGTGGGACGCCCTCGCCAGGAACGGGGTCGAGCGCAAGATCTGGCTCTCCCAGACCGGCCATGTCGACCCCTTCGACTTCCGCCGCTCCGCCTGGGTCGACACCCTGCACCGCTGGTTCGACCATGAACTCCTCGGCTACGACAACGGCATCGACCGCGAGCCCATGGCCGACATCGAACGCCACCCCGACCAGTGGGCCACCTCCGCCGTCTGGCCGCCCCGCACCACGGGTGCCACGACCCTGCGACCGGGTACGGGCGCGCAGCCGGGTGTCGGCACCCTCGGGCTCCGCCGCGCATCCGGCACCGAGACCTTCACCGACGACCCGGGGCAGAGCGAGACCGACTGGGCCGCGCACATCGACCGGCCGACCGCCGACAAGGCCGGCTTCACCACCCGGCCGCTCACCCGGGACCTACGGCTCTCCGGCTCCTCCAAGGTGACCGTCACCGCCACACCCACCACCTCGACGGCCCACCTCTCGGCGGTCCTCGTCGACCTCGGCCCGGACACCGTCCGCGACTACACAGGCTCGGGCGAGGGCGTCAACACCCTCACCGACCGCACCTGCTGGGGCGCGAGCACGGTCGGCGACAGCTCCTGCTACAAGGTGACCGAGGCGGCCAGGACCGACGTCGAGCAGACGGTCCTCAGCCGCGGCTGGGCCGACCTCGGCAACTACGCCTCGGACCGAGGCGTTCCGCTCACCCCGGGGAAGGCGTACACCATCACGCTGGACCTGGCGGCCACGGACCACGTGGTCCCGAAGGGGCACCGGCTCGCGCTGATCGTCGCGGGCACCGACAAGGACCTCATCGACCCTCCCACCGGTACACCGACCCTCACTCTCGACCTGGCCCGCACCTCGGCCCGCGTGCCCCTGGTGGGCGGCGCGGACGCGTTCGAGCGCGCGACGGCGGGCTCCGCGGCGACACCGGCCGCGTCCGTCCTCGACGGCGTACGCGCGCCGCGCACCGCGTCCCAGGGGAGGAACACTGACCCCGTACCCCATTTACCCCTGACCCCCATTTACCCCTGACCCCCATATACCCCTGACCCCCTGACCTTCTGGTCCTCGGGCCCGCCGATCGGCCGGTCCGACGACCCTTGGGCCCGCCGACCCTCCGGCCCGCCGCGGACGGAGTTCACACGGAGGCGGTCGGACCGACGAGTCCGGCCGCCTCTCGCGCGCACCCCCACGCCACGGTGACCCCGGCGCCCCCGTGCCCGTAGTTGTGCACCAGCACCCGTCCGTCAGGCCGGACCTCGCGTTCCAGCCGGACGGTTCCGCGCACCGGCCGCAGCCCCACCCGGTGACCGAGAACACGGGCTCCGGCGACCTCGGGACGCAGTGCCGCGCACCGCTCGACGATCCGCGCCGCCACCTCCGGGTCGGGAACCCGGGACCAGTCGTCCTCGTCCGTGGTGCCGCCGAGGATCACCCGGTCCGGCTGCGGAAAGACGTACGTCGTCGTCCCGGCCGCAGGGTCCGTCGAGACGAGCCACTCACGGATCCCGGGATTCTCGACGATCACGAGCTGCCCGCGCACGGGCCGTACGGCCGGGTCGGGTACGAGTTCGCGAGCGCCGAGGCCCGCGCAGTTCACGACGACCGGCGCGTCCGGCTCCGCGAGGTCCGTCACCGTCCGTTCCTCGACCGTCCCGCCCGCCCGCAGGAACCGCTCCCGCAGATGGCGCAGATGCACGGGCATGTCGATCAACGGCAGCCGCGCCCGCAGCGCGGTGCCCGGATACTCCTCGGCCGTCGCCGCGCGCAGTCCGGGTACCCGGGCCGCCCACGACCCCAGCTCGTCCAGCCGCGTCTCGCCCATGACCCCCTCGACCAGGCGTACGCCACTCTCCTCGGGCCGCGCGGCCAACTCCTCGTACACGGAGAGGGACACGAGGGCCCACGTGCGGGCGAGCGCCTCCGGCGCGATGCGGTACGGCCACCACAGGGCCCCCGCAACAGCCGAGGTGGTCCGCTCGGCGGGCTCCCGTGCCCACACCCGGACCCGCCTGCCGGCCTCGGCCAGCACCAGGGCCGTCGTCAGGCCGACGACGCCGCCGCCGACCACGATCACATCACCGTTCCCGGGCTTCTCCATGCCGGGACGTTAGCGGAGCATGCCATGCAGTGGTCACGTCACTCTCCGCAAGGGGATACTCGCCGTATGTCCTCCGAGTACGCCACCTTCGGCCTGGCCCCGGCGATGCGTGCCGGTGGAGTCGTCACGGGCGGTGACCACCGAGTACGCCGGGACCTCGTCGATTTCATCGTCGACGGACTCCCGCTGCTGTGCCGGCTCTCCGGCCTCGACGCGGTCTCCCCGCTCGCCTCCGACGTACCGCCCGCGATCTTCACCGCGCAGGTGCGCAACCTGCTCCTGGAGGCGGGCGCCCCGCTCGACGGGGGCAGGTACGTCATCTACGGCTGTCCCGAGTGCGAGACCGTCGAATGCGGTGCCGTCACCGCGGTCATCGAGAAGGACGGCGACGACTACGTCTGGCGGGACTTCGCCTGGCAGACCGGCGCCCGGGCCGATCTGGAACGCAACGGCTACCACGGCATGGGGCCGTTCCGCTTCCACGGTCCCGGGTATCGCGCCACGCTGAACTCCCTGCTCGACGGTGGCCCGGGTTCCCGCCGCCGCGTTCTGGAGCGTGCCGGCGGAACCTGTGGCCCGTCTGCGGCCCCCGACCGGGCCGGACGGTGACCGGTGGCGCCCGGGGGAGCCGGGGGCCGTGGAGATCGACGGTGAGGGGGGCCGCGGCGGGCCGTTAAAATCGGCTCCCTGATGACTGCCACTCTCGTCGCCAAGAATCTCACCGCCGGACACGGCGACCGCGCGCTCTTCGCCGGACTCGACCTCGTCGTCGCGCCCGGCGACGTGATCGGACTCGTCGGTGCCAACGGCGCGGGCAAGTCCACGCTGCTGCGGCTGCTCGCCGGCCTCCTCACCCCGGAGCAGGGTGAGCTGCGGCTCTCCCCGCCCTCCGCGACCGTCGGGCACCTGCCCCAGGAGCCGGAGCGCCGGGAGGGTGAGACCGTACGGGACTTCCTCGCGCGCCGGACGGGTGTCGACGAGGCCCAGCGGGTGATGGACGCGGCGACACAGGCGCTCGTCGACGGGGCGCCCGGCGCGGACGACGCGTACTCGACGAGTCTGGAGCGCTGGCTCGATCTCGGCGGCGCCGACCTGGACGAACGTGCCGAGGAGGTCGCCGACTCGCTGGGGCTCGGCGTC
Source organism: Streptomyces sp. NBC_00659 (assembly GCF_036226925.1). Taxonomy (NCBI): domain Bacteria; kingdom Bacillati; phylum Actinomycetota; class Actinomycetes; order Kitasatosporales; family Streptomycetaceae; genus Streptomyces; species Streptomyces sp. NBC_00659. Next base: position 8,079,516 of record NZ_CP109031.1, read on the forward strand.
GGTCTCGACCAGCTGATGACGTCCCTGTCCGGAGGCCAGGCGGCCCGGGCCGGACTCGCCTCCCTGCTGCTCTCCCGCTACGACGTCTTCCTCCTCGACGAGCCCACCAACGACCTCGACCTGGACGGTCTGGAGCGCCTGGAGCGCTTCGTCTCCGGCCTGCGCGCCGGGACCGTCGTCGTCAGCCACGACCGCGAGTTCCTCACCCGCACGGTCACCAAGGTCCTCGAACTCGACCTGGTTCAGCAGCAGATCACGCTGTACGGCGGTGGCTACGAGGCGTATCTCGAAGAGCGCGACACCGCCCGCCGGCACGCCCGCGACGACTTCGAGGAGTACGCCGACAAGCGCTCCGCCCTCGAAGGCCGGGCCCAGATGCAGCGCGGCTGGATGGACAAGGGCGTCAAGAACGCGCGGCGCAAGGCGAACAACGACAACGACAAGATCGGCCGCAAGTTCCGCAGCGAGGCCAGCGAGAAGCAGGCCGCGAAGGCCCGGCAGACCCAGCGCATGATCGAGCGGCTGGACGTCGTCGAGGAGCCCCGCAAGGAGTGGGAGCTGCGGATGGAGATCGCGGCGGCCCCGCGATCGGGTGCGGTGGTCGCCACCCTGCGCGACGCCGAGGTGCGGCGCGGGGACTTCACCTTCGGTCCGGCGACCCTCCAGATCGACTGGGCGGACCGGGTGGCCGTCACCGGCGCGAACGGCGCCGGCAAGTCCACCCTGCTGGGCGCGCTGCTCGGCCGGGTGCCGCTGTCCGCCGGCCACGCCACGCTCGGCTCCGGTGTGGTCGTCGGCGAGGTGGACCAGGCCCGCAAGCTCTTCCACGGTCCCGAGTCACTGATGGACGCGTTCGGCGCGGCGGTCCCCGACACGGAGCCCGCCGAAGTCCGCACCCTGCTGGCCAAGTTCGGCCTGAAGGCGGACCACGTCCTGCGCCCGGCGGCCACGCTGTCCCCGGGTGAACGCACGCGCTCGGCGCTGGCACTCCTCCAGGGCCGGGGCGTCAACCTGCTCGTCCTGGACGAGCCGACGAACCACCTCGACCTGCCGGCCATCGAGCAGCTGGAATCGGCCCTGGACTCCTACGAGGGCACGCTCCTGCTGGTCACCCACGACCGCCGCATGCTCGACGCGGTCCGTACGACCCGCCGCCTGGAGGTGGCGGACGGCAAGGTGACGGAACACTGAGCCCCCGGGCCGGAAGCGGACACTGAGCCTTCGAGCTGGAAGCTGAGCCGAGACCTCCGGCCGGAAGCGGAGCCGAGCCCTCGGGCCGCAAGGGAAGCTGAGCCCTCGGGCCGGAAAACGGAAAGGGGGGCGGCCACCGAACGGTGGCCGCCCCCTTTCCGTGTGTCAGCTCCGTCCCCGCTCGGGGCCGGTCAGGCCCGCACGCCGCAGGGCGTCGGCCATGGCGCTGTTCGCCGGCGGAGGAGCCTGCCGGGAGCCACCCCCGGCACCGCCCGCCGCACCGCCGCCGCGGCCCTGGCGCTGCTGCTGACCACGCGGCTGCTGGCCGCGCTGCTGGGGCGGCCGTCCGCCCCGCTGGGACCGGCCGCCGCCGCCCTCGGCCTCCGGAGCCGCCGCCTCGTCGTCCAGCCGGAGCGTCAGCGAGATCCGCTTGCGCGGGATGTCGATGTCCAGGACCTTCACCTTGACGATGTCGCCGGGCTTCACGACGTCCCGCGGGTCCTTCACGAACGTCTTCGACAGCGCGGAGACGTGCGCCAGGCCGTCCTGGTGGACGCCGATGTCGATGAACGCCCCGAAGGCCGCGACGTTCGTGACGACCCCCTCCAGGACCATCCCGGAGGACAGGTCGGAGATCTTCTCCACACCGTCCTTGAAGGTGGCCGTCTTGAAGGCGGGCCGCGGGTCGCGTCCCGGCTTCTCCAGCTCCTTCAGGATGTCCGTGACGGTCGGCAGACCGAACTTCTCGTCGACGAAGTCGGCCGGCTTCAGCGAGCGCAGCACACCCGTGTTGCCGACCAGGGACGCGACCTCACTGCCCACCGTCTTCACCATCCGCCGCACCACGGGGTACGCCTCGGGGTGCACGCTGGACGCGTCCAGCGGGTCGCTCCCGCCCCGGATCCGCAGGAAGCCCGCGCACTGCTCGTAGGCCTTGGGACCGAGCCTGGCCACGCCCTTGAGGGCCGTACGCGAGGTGAAGGGTCCGTTGGCGTCGCGGTGCGCCACGATGTTCTCCGCGAGGCCGGAGGTGATGCCGGAGACCCGGGCCAGCAGCGGGGCGGAAGCGGTGTTCACGTCCACGCCCACGCCGTTCACACAGTCCTCGACCACCGCGTCCAGCGAGCGGGACAGCTTCACCTCGGACAGGTCGTGCTGGTACTGCCCGACACCGATCGACTTCGGGTCGATCTTCACCAGCTCGGCCAGCGGGTCCTGGAGCCGGCGCGCGATGGAGACGGCGCCGCGCAGCGACACGTCCATGTCGGGCAGCTCCTGCGAGGCGAACGCGGACGCAGAGTACACCGACGCGCCCGCCTCGGACACCATGACCTTGGTGAGCTTCAGCTCCGGGTGCTTCGTGATCAGCTCACCGGCGAGTTTGTCGGTCTCGCGGGAGGCCGTGCCGTTGCCGATCGCGATCAGGTCGACCGCGTGCTCTTTGGAGAGCCGGGCGAGCTTGGCGATGGCCTCGTCCCACTTGTTGGCCGGGACGTGCGGGTAGATCACGTCCGTGGCGACGACCTTGCCGGTCGCGTCGACGACGGCGACCTTCACGCCCGTACGGAAACCCGGGTCCAGGCCCAGCGTCGCGCGCGTGCCCGCCGGGGCGGCGAGCAGCAGGTCCCGCAGGTTCGCCGCGAAGACGTTCACCGCCTCGTCCTCGGCGGCGGTGCGCAGCCGCAGGCGCATGTCGATGCCGAGGTGCACGAGGATGCGCGTGCGCCAGGCCCAGCGGGCGGTGTCCGTCAGCCACTTGTCGCCGGGACGGCCGCGGTCGGCGATCCCGAAGCGGTGGGCGACGATCCCCTCGTACGAGGAAGGCCCCTCGGCGGGCTCCTCCGGCTCCAGGACGAGATCGAGGACGTCCTCCTTCTCGCCGCGCAGCATGGCGAGGATCCGGTGCGAGGGCAGCGCCTTGAAGGGCTCGGCGAAGTCGAAGTAGTCGGCGAACTTGGCGCCCGCCTCCTCCTTGCCCTCGCGCACCTTGGCGGCGAGCCGTCCGCGCACCCACATGCGCTCGCGCAGCTCGCCGATCAGGTCGGCGTCCTCGGAGAACCGCTCGGTGAGGATCGACCGGGCGCCGTCCAGGGCGGCCTGCGGGTCGGCGACGCCCTTGTCGGCGTCGACGAAGGCCGCCGCCGCGGCGAACGGGTCGACCGACGGGTCGCCGAGCAGGCCCTCGGCCAGCGGTTCGAGACCCGCCTCGCGCGCGATCTGCGCCTTGGTGCGCCGCTTGGGCTTGAACGGCAGATAGATGTCCTCGAGACGCGCCTTGGTCTCGGCGGCCCTGATCTGCGCCTCCAGCTCGGTACTGAGCTTGCCCTGCTCGCGTACCGAGTCGAGGATCGCGGCCCGCCGGTCCTCCAGCTCCCGCAGATAGCGCAGCCGCTCCTCGAGGGTGCGCAGCTGCGCATCGTCGAGCATCTCGGTCGCTTCCTTGCGGTAGCGGGCGATGAAGGGCACCGTCGAACCGCCGTCGAGCAAGTCGACGGCGGCCTTGACCTGCCGCTCCCGTACGCCGAGTTCTTCGGCGATCCTGCCTTCGATGGACCCTACGAGGGGTGTCGTCACGATCCCGTACCGCCTTCTCCACTGAGGTTGCGCGGCAATTGTGGCAGGTGACACCGACATCGGGGGCTCAGGGCGGCACTCGGGGGACCGCGCGCCGCGCCAGGACCCGGTCCGGACGCGGCACACCGCTCCGGCCCGGCCCCTCAGCCCTTGCCGGTCATTCCCTCCGGGAACGCGCCGGCGGCGAAGGCGGTCATCAGCAGGCCCTTCGCGATCTCGGTGAGCCGTTCGACCCCGGCGGCGCCCAGGTGCTCGTAGGGAGCCCGGTCGAGGCGGTCCGTCCTGGCCTCGATGTCCCGGCGCAGCTCCGCACCGGCCGGCGTCAGCTCGCCGTCCGCGTCGAGCAGCCCGCGCTCGCGCAGCCGCCCGGACGCCGCCTCCCAGTCCTGCCGGGACCAGCCGCGTGTGCCCAGCACCCACCGGGGCGCCATGCCCTTGCCGGTCGCGGTGTGGCTCACCAGGGCCTCCACCGGGTCGAGCTCGGCGTCGAGCAGCGCCGCGAGGTGACCGTCGCCCCGGTGCTCGCGCAGCAGGGTGGCCGCGTGCCAGAGCGCCAGGTGCGGCGCCTCGGGCACGGGCAGGTCCGCGTGAGCGGCGTACAGCGGGCGGAAGGCGCGGGTGCAGGCCTCGGCCGCGCGCAGGGCGAGCTTCGCCGCCTCGGCCACCTCCTCGGACGCGACGACGTCCTCGCCGAGCAACCGCCTGAGCGTCGCGTCCACGGCGCGCAGACGTGCCGCGAGCACCGTCTCCGGTGAGGCGGCCCGCCACACCGCGGGCACATGTCCGGCGACGAGTTCGTGCCGGAAGTTGAAGAACGTGGCCGTCACCGTGCCCGCGCCGACCGCGCCCATCGCGGCGGCCCGCACCGCGAAGTACGCGGTCCGCTCGTTCTCGATGCCGACCGCGGCCAGCTCACGGCCCAGATCGGGCGAGAAGTAGTGCGTCGAGTGCAGCGGGTTGAGGACGTTGTGGCAGCGCCGGCCGGCGCGCTCCGGCAGTGGAGGGGTCATGCCGTGCAGATTACCGACTGGTTGGTATGTCGGGAACTCCCGGCCCCGCCATGGCAGGAAAGGTGGGATCTTCGTCATTGCGGCCATGAGCCCACCGGTCGAGAATCGAGACATGCGAACGGTCCTGATCGTCCTCTTCGACGGCGTGCAGAGCCTCGATGTCACCGGCCCCCTGGAGGTGTTCGCGGGCGCCGAGACCTACCGCGGCGGCTCGTACCGCATCCGCACGGCCTCCCTGGACGGCTCCCCGGTCCGCTCCTCCAGCGGCCTCGTCCTGGTCCCGGACCAGGCGCTCGCCGACACGGCGGCCCCGCACACCCTGCTGGTTCCCGGCGGCAGCGGAACCCGGCGTCCGGATCCCCGTCTGACCGGCTGGCTCGGCGCCCACGGCCCGCGCGCCGAGCGCCTGGTCTCGGTGTGCACGGGCGCCGCCCTGCTCGCGGCGGCGGGCCTGCTCGACGGCCGTCGCGCGACGACCCACTGGGCCTACTGCGACAGCCTCGCCCGCGACCACCCGGCGGTCACGGTCGACCCCGACCCCATCTACGTACGCGACGGGAACGTGTCCACCTCCGCGGGCGTCACCTCCGGCATCGACCTGGCCCTCGCCCTCGTGGAGGAGGACCTGGACCGTGACGCCGCCCTCACCGTCGCCCGCCATCTCGTCGTCTTCCTCCGGCGGCCGGGCAACCAGGCCCAGTTCAGCGCCCAGCTCGCCGCCCAGACGGCGCGCCGCGAACCGCTGCGCGAGGTCCAGCACTGGATCTCCGAGCATCCGGGCGACGACCTGAGCGTCGAGTCGCTCGCGGTCCGCGCCCGCCTCTCGCCCCGCCACTTCGCTCGTGCCTTCCGGACGGAGACGGGCACGACGCCCGGCCGCTACGTCGAGCGGGTACGGCTCGAACACGCCCGCCGTCTCCTGGAGGACACCACCGACGGCATCGAGGAGGTCTCCCGGGCCTGCGGCTACGGCACGCCCGAAGCCATGCGCCGCGCCTTCGTGAAGTTCCTCGGCTCGGCACCCGCCGAATACCGGCGCCGTTTCCGGCCGGCTCCCACCGGCTGACGTCCCCGCCACCCCGCGCGGGCCGACACCCTGCCCTCGGTACCTGCCCCCTTCTTCGGCCCTGCCCCGCTCCTCGCCGCGCCCCGTGTCCGGGCGGCTCCCTGACCTCGTTCGCACCCCGCAGACCCGCGGTACGCCCCTCAGCTCCCCGTGTGTGCCGGGCGGCTCCCCGATGCCGCCGGCACCCCACACACCCGCAGCACACCCCTTCACCGAAAGGCCCCCGATGCAGCTCGCCATCGTCCTCTTCGACCGCTTCACCGCCCTGGACGCCGTGGGCCCGTACGAGATGCTCGGCCGGCTGCCGGAAGCGGACACCGTGTTCGTCGCCGAGCGCCCCGGCCCGGTCCGTTCCGACACCGGCCGGCTCGCGCTGACCGCGGACAAGAGTCTCGCGGAGGTTCCGCGCCCGGACATCGTGCTCGTACCGGGAGGGCCCGGCCAGAGTGCCCAGATGGACAACCAGGTCCTGCTCGACTGGCTGCGGGCGGCCGACGCCACCAGCCTCTGGACGACCTCGGTGTGCACCGGGTCCCTGCTGCTCGCCGCGGCGGGGCTCCTGGAGGGCCGCCGGGCCACCTCCCACTGGCTGGCCCTCGACCAACTGAAGCGGTTCGGCGCCGAGCCGACGGGGGAGCGGGTCGTGTTCGACGGCAAGTACGTGACCGCGGCCGGAGTCTCCTCCGGCATCGACATGGGCCTCACCCTGCTCGGCCGTATCGCCGGGGACGAACACGCCCAGGGGGTCCAGTTGCTGACCGAGTACGACCCGCAGCCGCCCTACGACGCCGGGTCCCCGGACAAGGCGCCCGCGCACCTCGTCGAGGAGTTCCGGAGCAAGAGCCGTTTCCTCCTGACGTAGCCGCGGGGGACTCCCGCTGCCGCCCGAGGCGCTGCCCAAGGAGTCCGGCGAGCCCTCAGGGAGCCCACGTGAAGTGCGGCTGCCTGCGTTCGAGGAAGGCGGCGACCCCCTCCGCGGTGTCGCCGCCGGCCCGCGCCTGCTGTGTCCAGTGGGCGTCACGGTCCGTGCGCCCGTTCACGAACTCCTTCGCGGCCGCCTGGGTCATGAGGGAGCGCGCGGCCAGGACGCGGGTGAACTCCGCGACCCGCTTGTCGAGTTCGCCCTCGGGCAGCACCTCGTCCACGAAACCGGTGCGCAGCGCGCGCCCGGTGTCGATCAACTCGCCCGAGAAGAGCAGGTACTTGGCGGCGGAGGGCCCCACCAGGGCCGCCAGTCTCCGCGTGGAGGAAGCCGGATAGACGATGCCGAGCTTCGCCGGAGTCACCCCGAACAGCGAGCCCTCCTGGGCGAACCGCAGATCGCAGGCGGCCGCGAGCTGGGACCCGCCGCCCACGCAGTAGCCGCGGATCGCGGCGAGAGTCGGCTTCGGGAACGCGGCGAGCGCCTCCTCGGCGAGGACGGCGAGGCCCTGAGCCTCGTCCGGCGACTCCCGCAGTGTCGAGATGTCGGCCCCGGCGCAGAAGGTGCCGCCCTCGCCGGTGAGTACGAGCGCGTGTACGTCGGCGCGCGTGCTCAGCGTGTCCAGCAGCGGCGGCAGCGCTCGCCACATCGGCGTCGTCATGGCGTTCCGCTTGGCGGGGTGGTGGATGACGACGGTGGCGACCCCGTCGCCGACGTGGTGCAACAGCTGCGGCTCCATACGCCGGATGCTATCCGGAGCGGCCGGCCGCACTCCGATCATGGTCGCGGACCGCCGTGCGGGCGACGGAGCCGCGGGGAACGAATCGTGCCAGTCCCAGGACAAACCCGTACAACCCGAAGAGTTTCGAAAGGCGGCACGAAAGCGACAAGAGTTGTCATAGAACTGGCTTTGTCTTGCATTCGCGATCAAAAATCGGCGATAACTGCTGACTTCTGTTCAGTCAACCGGTACGGACCGGCGCATTACCAACACTCGACGTGTGGTGACAATCGAGCGCAAGGGTGGCGACCGGACGATGGACAACCTCGGGCGGGGGTCCGACCCTAGCCCCGAAGGCGGAGTTGCGACTCCCGACGTCAGATCGCCCGGACCGCTGCCGTACGAGGGGGTGTGGCGGTTCACCGCCGCCGCAGTCGACGCCTCGGTGCCGCAGGCGCGGCACGCCGTCCGCGACCTGCTGGCCCGCCAGGGGGTGCCGGTCTCGGACGATGTCGTTCAGGGACTGTTGTTGATCGTCTCCGAACTGGTCACGAACGCCGTCAAGCACGCGGCACTTCTGTCGCCCATGCTCGCGGTGGAGGTCGCGGTCGGCGCCGACTGGGTGCGGGTGTCCGTCGAGGACGACCACCCCTACCGTCCGACCGCTCTGGAGGCCGACCACGGCCAGACCGGAGGCCGGGGCCTGCTGCTGGTGCGCGAGGTGACCAGGGAGTACGGCGGAGGGTGCGACGTCGAGTACACCGCGGGCGGCGGCAAGGTGATCTGGGCCGCCCTGCCGCTCGCTCCGAGCGTCTGAGCGTCCGCCGGACCGGCTACCAGCCCGCGGACGGACCCGTCAGCTCCCGCATCGCCGGACGGGCCGCGTCCAGCACCGTCATGAACCACGCCGAGAAGGGGTCCTTCGCGTGCCGCTCCGCCAGCTCGACGGCGGTCACGAAGGCCGTCGAACCGACCTCCTCCGGGTCGGGCCGCGGCGCCGACTGCACCATTCCGACGAACAGATGGTTGTACTCCTGCTCCACCAGGCCCGAGTCCGGGTCCGGGTGGTTGTAGCGGACCGTGCCCGCCTCGGCCAGCAGCGTCGGTGACACCCCGAGCTCCTCGTACGTCCGCCGGGCCGCCGCCGCGAAGGGTGCCTCGCCCGGGTAGGGGTGGCCGCAGCAGGTGTTCGACCAGACGCCGGGGGAGTGGTACTTGCCGAGCGCGCGCTGCTGGAGCAGCAGCCGGCCCTGTTCGTCGAAGAGGAACACCGAGAACGCCCGGTGCAGCTGTCCCGGGGCCTGATGGGCCGCGAGCTTCTCCGCCGTACCGATCGTGTTGCCGTCCTCGTCGACCAGTTCCAGCAAGATCGCTTCAGCGGTGCCGTTCGACGAACTGTGCGTCGCGGTGGCAGGTGTGATCGGCATACCCATCCTTCGCATCGGTTTTCCAGCACCAAGTCTGCCGTACGAAACCGGCACTCCCGGCACTTCGCGACTCTCCGCATGTCCCGCCCCGGGGTCCCGTGGCGGGACACACGGCCCCGGGCGCCGAATGCCGCCGGATACCTGATCGTGCCCGGTGCCACCGGCACGGAATCGTCGAGGACGAGAGCCGTCGGATGTTCGGACGGCACCTCCTTCGGCGCCCGGCCGCGCAGGCCGTGCCCGTCGGGCGCCGCCTGCGGATGTCCCGGTGCCGCCCTGCCCCGCGAAGGGCGCCGCCGTCCGGCCGCGCGTCAGTGGCAGAGCTTCGCCTCGTGCTCGGCGTGGCCGCTCGGCTCCAGCTGGAACGTGCAGTGCTCGACATCGAAGTGGACACCCAGACAGCCCTGGAGCTCGTGCAGCATCTTCTCGTGGCCGATCGCGTTCAGGACGTCGGAGCTGACGACCACGTGCGCGGAGAGCACCGGCATGCCGGAGGTGATGGTCCAGGCGTGCAGGTCGTGGATGTCCTCGACACCGTCGAGGGCCAGGATGTGGGCACGTACGTCCGCCATGTCGACCCCCTTGGGCGCCGCCTCCAGGAGCACGTCGAGCGTCTCCTGGAGCAGCTTCCAGGTGCGCGGGACGATCATCAGGGCGATGGCGATCGAGGCGATCGGGTCCGCCGCCTGCCAGCCGGTGGTCATGATCACCACGGCGGCGACGATGACCGCCACCGAGCCCAGCGCGTCCGCCGCGACCTCCAGGAAGGCGCCCCGTACGTTCAGGCTGTCCTTCTGCCCGCGCATCAGCAGCGTCAGCGAGACCGTGTTGGCGACCAGGCCGAACACGCCGAACGCGATCGTCAGTCCGCCGTGGGTGTCCGCGGGCGTGATGAAGCGCTGGACCGCCTCGACGAGCACATAGCCGCCGACGACGAGCAGCAGCAGACAGTTGGCGAGCGCGGCGAGGATCTCGGCCCGCGCGTAGCCGAACGTGCGTTTCTCGCTCGGCGGGCGGGCCGCGAAGTGGATCGCGAGCAGGGCCATGCCGAGACCCAGCGCGTCCGTCGCCATGTGCGCAGCGTCCGCGACGAGCGCGAGCGAATCGGCGAGGATGCCGCCGAAGATCTCGACGACCATGACGGTGAGGGTGATCGCCAGCGCGACACGCAGCCTCCCGCGGTACGCGGCCGTCGCCGTACCGGACCGGGGAGCGCCGTGCGCGTGCCCGTGGTCGTGCCCAGCCCCCATGGAAGCCGCCTCCTGTTTTCCGCTCGGTCGTGACAGTCAACTACGGGCGGGGGGTATCGGGCAACGCGGCACTGAACACCGTTGTCATATGCTCTGACCTGCGGAAACGATCCGCAGGTCAGAGCATTGACGCGGTCATGCGCCGGTGATCTCCGGGTGGTGCAGCAGCCAGCCCCGCCAGGCCGACTCCACCATCTCGCGCACCTCGCGCCGCGCGCCCCAGCCCAGTTCCTCGGCGGCCAGGGCGGCCGAGGCGACCGCGCGGGGGGCGTCGCCGGGGCGGCGCGGTTCGACGAGGGGCCGCGCGGGGTTCCCGGTGACCTCGGCGACGAGCGCCACGAGCTCCCGTACGGAGACACCCTCGCCCCGGCCGATGTTCACCGTCAGATCACCACTCGCCCCGTCCGTCAGCCGCCGGACCGCCGCGAGATGCGCCTCGGCGAGGTCGGCGACATGGATGTAGTCGCGTACGCAGGTGCCGTCCGGCGTCGGGTAGTCGTCGCCGAAGATCCGCGGGGCCTCGCCGCGGGTGAGGCGGTCGAACAGCATCGGGACGATGTTGAAGATCCCGGTGTCGGCGAGCTCCGGCGCGCCCGCTCCCGCCACGTTGAAGTAGCGCAGGCACACCGTGGCGATACCGTGCGCCCGGCCCGCCGCACGGACCAGCCACTCGCCCGCGAGCTTCGTCTCGCCGTAGGGGCTCATCGGGGCACAGGGGGTGCCCTCCGTGATGAGGTCCACATCGGGGTTGCCGTAGACGGCCGCCGAGGAGGAGAACACGAACCGCTCGACGCCCGCCCCGGCCACCGCGTCCAGAAGCGTCGCGAGGCCGCCCACGTTCTCCCGGTAGTAGCGCGTCGGCTCGGCCACGGACTCGCCGACCTGCTTGCGGGCGGCGAGGTGCACGACACCCGTGATCCCGTGCTCCGCCAGGACCCGCTTGAGCAGATCACCGTCCAGCGACGACCCCTGGACGAGGGGGATGCTCTCCGGAAGCCGTTTCGGTGCCCCGGTCGACAGGTCGTCGAGGGCGACGACGCGCTCCCCGGCCTCCGCCATCGCCCGCGCCACGTGTGCCCCGATGTATCCGGCCCCGCCTGTGATCAGCCATGTCATGGACGACCACCCTATGCGGGTCCGGCGCCGTGTCCGGGGCGCCCCGGTTTCGGCGAGGCCGGGTGCCGTACGTCATGCCGGGAATGTGCCGGTCCGTGAAGCCGCGCTTGTGACCCGGGCCCGCGATCCCTGATGATGATCGCGGCGCCTGCCGGACAAAACCGGTTGATCGGGCCGTGAACAGGCGGTGAACGGCTGCTTCCGTTCATCCGATAGCCTCTGCCGACATGCCGCCGGGGCCGCCGCCATGCCGGGGGCGCCATCCCATCACGCACACGCCGGCGCCAGGTCGCGCCGGCACCCAGGGAGTGAGTTCGCTGCCGACCGCCATCCTCACCGGCCAGCCGGTCCCCGGATCGTCGCTCGAGGGCGATCTGCGGTCGCTCGGCTTCGACGTGCGTCCCGCGTCCGACGCGGGCGAGACCGAGACCCTGCTCGCCACCGTGCATGCGAACGAGCGGGTCGCCGTCGTGGACGCCCGCTTCGTCGGGCATGTGCACGCCCTGCGTCTCGGCCTGACCGACCCCCGCTTCGCGGCCTCCGCCATACCCGGCGCCGTCTCCGTGCAGCCCGAGGCCCGGCGGGCCCTGACCCGCGCCGTGACCCGGGAGAGCGTGGCCGCCGGCAACGCCGCCGTGGCCCCCGAGAACCTCGTCGAGCGCCTCGGCGAGGCACTCGAAGCGGACGGCCTCTCCGTGCACCGCCCGGAACTCGGCACCCTCGTCGCCGCGGTCCCCGCCGACCCGCAGGAGCGCAACGGCGTCCGGCAGGCCGTCCTGGCCGTCGACGACGAGGCCGTACGGCTGCGCAGTGCCGTCAAGGCCCGCGACGGGTTCTTCACCACGTACTGCATCAGCCCGTACTCGCGCTACATCGCCCGCTGGTGCGCCCGCCGCGGCCTGACCCCGAACCAGGTCACCACCGCGTCGCTGATCACCGCGCTGATCGCCGCGGGCTGCGCCGCCACCGGCACCCGCGCCGGCTTCGTCGCGGCCGGGCTGCTGCTGATGTTCTCCTTCGTCCTGGACTGCACGGACGGACAGCTCGCCCGCTACTCCCTGCAGTACTCCACGCTCGGCGCCTGGCTGGACGCGACCTTCGACCGCGCCAAGGAGTACGCCTACTACGCGGGACTCGCGCTCGGCGCGGCCCGCGGCGGCGACGACGTGTGGGCGCTCGCCCTCGGCGCGATGATCCTCCAGACCTGCCGGCACGTCGTGGACTTCTCCTTCAACGAGGCGAACCACGACGCCACGGCCAACACCAGCCCCACCGCGGCCCTCTCGGGCAAGCTCGACAGCGTCGGCTGGACGGTCTGGGTGCGCCGGATGATAGTCCTGCCCATCGGCGAACGATGGGCGATGATCGCCGTCCTCACGGCGCTGACGACCCCCCGCATCACCTTCTACGCGCTGCTCGTCGGCTGCGCCTTCGCGGCCACCTACACCACGGCGGGCCGGGTCCTGCGCTCGCTCACCCGCAAGGCGCGCCGCACGGACCGCGCCGCCCGCGCGCTGGCGGACCTCACCGACTCCGGCGCGCTCGCCGAGTACCTGACCCGCTACGCGGGCCGCCTCACGCGCGTCGCCCCGGCCGTGGTCGCCCTCGTCGCCGGGGCGGTCGTCGTGACATCCGCCGCACTCGCCCCGTACGGCAGCTGGCTGCCCGTGCTCGGTGCCCTCGTCTACGTCCTGCTGTCGCCCGCCGCCCTGCTCAGACCCCTCAAGGGCGCCCTCGACTGGCTGGTCCCGCCGTTCTTCCGCGCGGCCGAGTACCTCACCGTTCTGGCGCTGGCGGTCAACGCCGACGTGAACGGAGCGCTTCCGGCAGCTTTCGGCCTGGTGGCCGCGGTCGCCTACCATCACTACGACACGGTGTACCGCATTCGCGGAGACGCCGGAGCCCCCCCGCACTGGCTGGTGCGGGCGATCGGCGGGCACGAAGGCAGGACGCTGCTGGTCACCGTCCTGGCCGCGCTGCTCACCGCCGCACAGTTCAAGGTCGCGCTCACGGCACTCGCCGTGGCCGTGGCACTGCTGGTGCTCGTCGAGAGCATCCGCTTCTGGGTGTCCTCCGGGGCGCCCGCCGTACACGATGAAGGAGAACCCGCATGATCGGCCTCGTGCTGGCGGCCGGCGCCGGAAGGCGTCTGCGCCCCTACACCGACAGCCTCCCCAAGGCTCTCGTGCCGGTTGGCCCCGCGGGCATAGAGGACTCCATCACGGTCCTGGACCTGACCCTCGGCAACTTCGCCGAGATCGGCCTGACCGAGGTCGGCATCATCGTCGGCTACCGCAAGGAAGCCGTCTACGACCGCAAGGCCGCTCTCGAGGAGAAGTACGGCCTCAAGATCACCCTCATCGACAACGACAAGGCCGAGGAGTGGAACAACGCCTACTCCCTGTGGTGCGGACGTGACGCCCTCAAGGACGGCGTGATCCTCGCCAACGGCGACACCGTGCACCCGGTCTCCGTCGAGCGGACGCTGCTCGCCGCCCGCGGCGACGGCAAGAGGATCATCCTCGCCCTCGACACGGTGAAGAAGCTCGCCGACGAGGAGATGAAGGTCGTCGTGGACCCCGACAAGGGCGTCCAGAAGATCACCAAGCTCATGGAGCCGTCCGAGGCCACCGGCGAGTACATCGGTGTGACCCTCATCGAGGGCGTCGCCGCCGCCGAGCTGGCCGACGCCCTGAAGACGGTGTGGGAGACCGACCCGCAGCAGTTCTACGAGCACGGCTACCAGGAGCTCGTCAACCGCGGCTTCCGGATCGACGTCGCGCCGATCGGGGAGGTCAAGTGGGTCGAGATCGACAACCACGACGACCTCGCCAAGGGACGTGAGATCGCGTGCCAGTACTGACGAGGCTCATCCCCTCGCCGGTCGTCGTCGACATCCGTCCCGGTGCCCTGGACGACCTGGCGAGCGTGCTCAGCGACGAGCGCATCTCGCACTCGGGCAAGCTGGCCATCGCGGTCAGCAACGGCTCGGGCGCCCGGCTGCGCGACCGGATCGCCCCGGCCCTGCCCGGTGCCACCTGGTACGAGGTCGGCGGCGGCACGCTCGACGACGCGATCAAGCTGGCCGGCGCCATAAGGGCCGGGCACTACGACGCCGTCGTGGGCCTGGGCGGCGGCAAGATCATCGACTGTGCCAAGTTCGCCGCCGCGCGGGTCGGACTGCCGCTGGTCGCCGTGCCCACCAACCTCGCGCACGACGGCCTGTGCTCGCCGGTCGCCACCCTCGACAACGACGCGGGCCGCGGCTCCTACGGCGTGCCGAACCCGATCGCCGTGGTCATCGACCTCGACGTCATCCGTGACGCGCCGGTCCGGTTCGTCCGGGCGGGCATCGGGGACGCCGTCTCCAACATCAACGCGATCGCGGACTGGGAACTGTCCAACCGCGTCAAGGGCGAGAAGATCGACGGACTGGCCGCCGCCATGGCGCGCCAGGCGGGCGAGGCCGTGCTCAGGCACCCCGGGGGCGTCGGCGACAACGCCTTCCTCCAGGTCCTCGCCGAGGCGCTCGTCCTCACCGGCATCGCGATGTCGATCTCGGGCGACTCCCGGCCCGCCTCCGGCTCCTGCCACGAGATCAACCACGCCTTCGACCTCCTCTTCCCCAAGCGCGCCGCGAGCCACGGCGAGCAGTGCGGCCTGGGGGCGGCCTTCGCGATGTATCTGCGCGGCGCCCACGACGACGCCGTGTTCATGGCCCAGGTGCTGCGCCGGCACGGACTGCCGGTGCTGCCCGAGGAGATCGGCTTCACCGTGGACGAGTTCGTCCAGGTCGTGGAGTTCGCTCCGCAGACCCGGCCCGGCCGCTACACGATCCTCGAACATCTCGACCTGAACACCCACCAGATCAAGGACATCTACTCCGACTATGCCAAGGCCATCGGTAGCTGAACTCCGCCCCGTCGTTCATCCCCCGGGGGTGAAGGACCGGCGCAGCGGTGAGCACTGGGCGGGACGCCTGTACATGCGGGAGATCTCGCTGCGCTGCGACCGCTACCTGGTGAACACCAGGATCACGCCCAACCAGCTCACGTACCTGATGACCCTCTGCGGCGTGCTCGCGGCCCCCGCCCTGCTGGTGCCCGGGATCACGGGCGCGGTGCTGGGCGTGGTGATGGTCCAGCTCTATCTGCTGCTCGACTGCGTCGACGGCGAGATCGCGCGCTGGAAGAAGCAGTACTCGCTCGGCGGGGTCTATCTCGACCGCGTCGGCGCCTATCTCACCGACGCGGCCGTCCTCGTCGGCCTCGGCCTGCGCGCCGCGGACCTGTGGGGAGAGGGACGTATCGACTGGCTGTGGGCCTTCCTCGGCACGCTGGCCGCCCTCGGCGCGATCCTGATCAAGGCGGAGACCGACCTCGTCGGTGTCGCCCGCCACCAGGGCGGGCTGCCGCCGGTCCAGGAGTCCGCCGCCGAGCCCCGCTCCTCGGGCGTGGCGCTGGCCCGCAGGGCCGCCGCCGCGCTCAAGTTCCACCGGCTGATCCTCGGCATCGAGGCGTCCCTGCTGATCCTGCTCCTCGCGATCGTGGACCAGATCAACGGCGACCTGTTCTTCACCCGGCTCGGCACCGCCGTGCTCGCCGGTATCGCGCTCCTGCAGACCGTGCTGCACCTGGTGTCCATCCTCGCTTCGAGCAGGCTCAAGTGAGTACGGCGACGAAGGTCGGCGCGGTGATCATCACCATGGGCAACCGCCCCGACGAGCTCAGGGCCCTTCTCGACTCCGTCGCCAAGCAGGACGGCGACCGCGTCGAGGTGGTCGTGGTCGGCAACGGCTCACCCGTCCCGGACGTCCCCGCGGGGGTCCGGACCGTCGAGCTGCCCGAGAACCTCGGCATCCCCGGCGGCCGCAACGTCGGCATCGAGGCCTTCGGCCCCGGCGGCACCGACGTGGACGTCCTCCTCTTCCTGGACGACGACGGCCTGCTGGCCCACCACGACACGGCCGAACTGTGCCGCCGGGCCTTCGCCGACGACCCGGAGCTCGGCATCATCAGCTTCCGGATCGCCGACCCCGAGTCCGGTGAGACCCAGCGCCGCCACGTGCCGCGGCTGCGCGCCGCCGACCCGATGCGCTCCTCACGCGTCACCACGTTCCTCGGCGGCGCCAACGCGGTCCGTACGAAGGTCCTCGCCGAGGTCGGCGGACTCCCGGACGCGTTCTTCTACGCCCATGAGGAGACCGACCTGGCCTGGCGGGCCCTCGACGCCGGCTGGATGATCGACTACCGCTCCGACATGGTGCTGTACCACCCGACGACCGCCCCCTCGCGGCACGCGGTGTACCACCGGATGGTGGCCCGCAACCGCGTCTGGCTCGCGCGCCGCAACCTTCCCGCACCACTCGTCCCGGTCTACCTCGGCGTCTGGATGCTCCTGACGCTGCTGCGCCGCCCCTCGCGGGCCGCGCTGCGGGCCTGGTTCGGTGGATTCAGGGAAGGCTGGAGGAGTCCCTGCGGACCGAGGCGTCCCATGAGGTGGCGCACGGTGTGGCGGCTGACCCGACTGGGCCGGCCTCCGGTCATCTGACAAGCTCGACCCTGAGAGCACTCGGGCCCTACCCGGTTCCCGGCTCATGCCCACGTTCCAACCGGCTGTGCGCATCTTGAAGACGAAAGTTCCCCTTGTGAGTGAGACCACGCATGACGGCGGAGTCGCGGTGAGCGACCGGCCGTCGCCCGATGACGGGCTTTCCGCGGCCGAACTGGCCGCCAAGTACGGCCTCGCGGTCAGCGGCGCCCGGCCCGGGCTGGGCCAGTACGTGCGTCAGCTGTGGGGCCGGCGGCACTTCATCCTCGCCTTCTCGCAGGCGAAGCTCACCGCCCAGTACAGCCAGGCCAAGCTGGGCCAGCTCTGGCAGGTGGTGACGCCGCTGCTCAACGCGTTCGTCTACTTCCTGATCTTCGGGCTGATCTTGAAGGCCAACCGCGGCGTTCCACACGACGTGTACATCCCGTTCCTGGTGACCGGCGTCTTCGTGTTCACCTTCACGCAGAACTCGGTCATGGCGGGTGTGCGGGCGATCTCGGGCAACCTGGGACTGGTGCGCGCGCTGCACTTCCCGCGTGCCTCGCTGCCGATCTCGTTCGCCCTCCAGCAGCTCCAGCAGCTGCTCTTCTCGATGATCGTGCTGTTCATCGTGGCGATCGGCTTCGGCAGCTACCCGGGCCTGTCCTGGCTGCTGATCGTCCCGGTGCTGTTCCTGCAATTCCTGTTCAACACCGGCCTCGCGCTGATCGTGGCGCGGATGGGCGCGAAGACGCCCGACCTCGCCCAGCTCATGCCGTTCATCCTGCGCACCTGGATGTACGCCTCCGGTGTCATGTTCTCCATCAGCGCCATGCTGGCCAGCCGCCCCGAATGGATCGCCCGCGTGCTGCAGGCGAACCCGGCCGCCGTCTACATGGAGCTGATGCGCTTCGCGCTCATCGACGGCTACGGCTCCTCCAACCTGCCGCCGCACGTGTGGGCCCTCGCCGTCTTCTGGGCCGTGGGCACGGCCGTCGGCGGGTTCGTCTACTTCTGGAAGGCTGAAGAGAGGTACGGCCGTGGCTGAGCTCGAGCAGAGGTCGCACATCCCGACCGTCATCGCGGACGAACTGCACATCGTGTACCGCGTGAACGGCGCCAAGACCGGCAAGGGCAGCGCCACATCCGCCCTCAGCCGCATCATCAAGCGCGGCGAGGAGCGCGGTGTCCGCAAGGTGCACGCCGTCAGAGGTGTCTCCTTCACCGCGTACCGGGGCGAGGCCATCGGACTGATCGGCTCGAACGGCTCCGGCAAGTCCACGCTGCTGCGGGCCATCGCCGGTCTGCTTCCCGCGGAGAAGGGCAAGGTCTTCACCGACGGCCAGCCCTCGCTGCTCGGCGTGAACGCGGCCCTGATGAACGACCTCACCGGCGAGCGGAACGTCATCCTGGGCGGTCTCGCCATGGGCATGTCCCGTGATCAGGTCAGGGAGCGCTACCAGGAGATCGTCGACTTCTCGGGCATCAACGAGAAGGGCGACTTCATCACCCTGCCGATGCGGACGTACTCCTCCGGCATGGCGGCCCGGCTGCGCTTCTCGATCGCGGCGGCCAAGGACCACGACGTGCTGATGATCGACGAGGCCCTCGCGACCGGAGACCGCTCCTTCCAGAAGCGGTCCGAGGCGCGCATCCGCGAGCTGCGCAAGAGCGCGGGCACGGTGTTCCTGGTGAGCCACAACAACAAGTCGATCCGCGACACCTGCGACCGCGTGCTGTGGCTGGAGCACGGCGAGCTGCGCATGGACGGCCCGACCGCGGACGTCCTCAAGGAGTACGAGAAGTTCACGGGCAAGTAGCCCGATTCGCCCAGGACAGGATCAGGGCCCCGCCGGAACTCTCCGGCGGGGCCCTGCGTCTGCAAAGGAAACGTCAACTCCCGTCGGCGCGAGGAATCTTGACGCCAATCGGTGTGTTGTTGTGATGTGCAGGACACCCCGGCGGAGTGTGCCGCGTTGTACAACGTAAGCTGTACCGGTGCTGAAACGCGTCAAGTAGGGCGATAATACGCGACACCTGGCACCGTCACGCCGAGCGGATCTTCGGGCGGCGTGTCCGAAATGGGCAGTGTTGGGTCGGCAGTGTAGAACGGGAGATGTGACGGCAATGGCTACGGTGACCCTCCAGCTCCGCGATGCGTGTGCCGTCCTCGCGCCGGGCGGCGAGCGGTGACCCAAGCCGGGACGGCCCGCACCGGCGATCCGGAGCGCGGCACCCTCGACAAAGCCGCGGACGAGAACTTCCCCGTGGCCCCGTTCTTCCTGCCCAGGGCCTGGCGCGACGACCTGATGGCCGTCTACGGCTTCGCCCGCCTCGTGGACGACATCGGTGACGGCGATCTCGCCCCCGGCGGCGCCGACGCCCGTCTCCTCGGCGTGCCGGCCGCGGACGCCGACGACCGTCTGGTCCTGCTCGACGCAC
This sequence comes from Streptomyces sp. NBC_00659, assembly GCF_036226925.1. Lineage (NCBI taxonomy): Bacteria > Bacillati > Actinomycetota > Actinomycetes > Kitasatosporales > Streptomycetaceae > Streptomyces > Streptomyces sp. NBC_00659. The sequence continues at coordinate 8,098,764 of NZ_CP109031.1, forward strand.
TCGAAGCCGATCTTCACCGCGTGTTCGACTCGACCCCGAGCCACCCCCTGCTGCGCCGGCTGCGCCCCACGGTCCACCGCGCGGGTCTGACCCCCGAGCCCTTCCTCGGCCTGATCGCGGCCAACCGCCAGGACCAGCTCGTCAAGCGGTACGAGACCTACGACGATCTGCTCGCCTACTGTGAACTCTCCGCGAACCCCGTCGGCCGTCTGGTCCTCTCCGTCACCGGAACGTCCACGCCCGAGCGGATCCGCCGCTCCGACGCGGTGTGCACGGCGCTCCAGATCGTCGAGCACCTCCAGGACGTGGCCGAGGACCTCGGCCGCGACCGCGTCTACCTGCCCGCCGAGGACATGAAGCGCTTTCACGTCGTCGAAGCGGATCTCGCCGTCCCCACAGCAGGCGCATCGGTGCGAGCACTGGTTGCATACGAAGCAGAACGCGCCTTGAACCTCCTGAATGAAGGCACCCCCCTCGTGGGTAGCGTCCACGGCAGGCTGAAACTGCTGCTCGCGGGGTTCGTCGCGGGGGGGAAGGCGGCGATCGGCGCGATCGCCGCCGCCGAATACGACGTACTTCCCGGCCCGCCCAAGCCCGGCAAGCTCCAGCTGCTGCGCGAGGTGGGAGTGACTCTGCGAGGAGAGGGGTGATCCGGACCGTGGAGTCGGAACAGCGCGTGTCCGCACCGGTACTCGCCGCGTACAGCTACTGCGAGGCGGTGACCGGTCAGCAGGCTCGTAATTTCGCGTACGGCATCAGGCTTCTGCCGACGTCCAAGCGCCGCGCGATGTCGGCGCTCTACGCGTTCTCCCGGCGCGTCGACGACATCGGCGACGGCACGCTGGCACCGGACGTGAAGGCGTCGCGCCTGGAGGAGACCCGGGCGCTGCTCGCCCGCGTCCGGGCGGGCGACGTCGCCGAGGACGACACCGACCCGGTCGCGGTCGCCCTCAGCCACACCGCCGGGTACTTCCCGGTGCCCCTCGGGGGCCTGGACGAGCTCATCGACGGCGTGCTGATGGACGTGCGCGGTGAGACGTACGAGACCTGGGACGACCTGAAGGTCTACTGCCGGTGCGTGGCCGGAGCGATCGGGCGGCTCTCGCTCGGGGTCTTCGGCACCGAGCCGGGGGCGCGTGGCGCGGAGCGCGCGCCGGAGTACGCCGACACGCTCGGGCTCGCGCTCCAGCTCACGAACATCCTGCGGGACGTCCGCGAGGACGCCGAGGGCGGGCGCACCTATCTGCCCGCCGACGACCTGGCCAAGTTCGGCTGCTCGGCCGGGTTCGCCGGGCCGACTCCACCGCCGGGCTCGGACTTCGCGGGTCTCGTGCACTTCGAGGTACGGCGGGCGCGTGCCCTCTTCGCGGAGGGCTACCGACTGCTGCCCATGCTGGACCGGCGCAGCGGCGCCTGTGTCGCGGCCATGGCGGGCATCTACCGGCGTCTTCTCGACCGCATCGAGCGCGAGCCGGAGGCCGTGCTGCGCGGCCGGGTGTCCCTGCCGGGACGCGAGAAGGCGTACGTCGCCGTGCGCGGCCTCTCCGGCCTCGATGCCCGGCACGTCTCCCGCCGTACGGTCCGGAGGCGTGTCTGATGGGCACCAGGGGCCGCGGTGACGCGGCCGGCGAAAAGCGGCAGGCAACCCTCCGGAGCCGGGTGGCGTCCCTGACTGCAACGGCCTGCCGTGGAGCGTTCGACGACCCCGGCGCGGTCGCAGGGGAGGGTGCGTCATGAGCGAGGTCGAGTCCACGGACGACTCCGGCCGGACCACCGCCGTGGTGATCGGCGGAGGGCTCGCCGGGATCACCGCCGCGCTCGCGCTGGCCGACGCCGGGCTCCGGGTGACCCTGCTCGAAGGCAGGCCGCGCCTCGGCGGTCTCGCGTTCTCCTTCCAGCGCGGCGAACTCACCGTGGACAACGGACAGCATGTCTTCCTGCGCTGCTGCACCGCCTACCGCTGGTTCCTCGACCGCGTCGACGGGACCGCGCTCGCGCCTCTGCAGGATCGTCTCGACGTGCCCGTTCTCGACGCGGAGGCACCGCCGGGACGACGGCTCGGCAGAATCGGCCGGAGCGCGCTGCCCGTACCGCTGCACCTCGCGCGCAGCCTCGCGACCTATCAGCACCTCTCGCTCGCCGAGCGTGCCAAGGTCGGCCGTGCCGCGCTCGCGCTCAAGGGGCTGGACCTCAAGGATCCGGCGCTCGACGCGCAGAACTTCGGCGACTGGCTCGCCGGGCACGGTCAGTCGCGACGTGCCGTCGAAGCACTGTGGGACCTCGTGGGGGTCGCCACCCTCAACGCGGTGGCCCAGGACTCCTCGCTCGGGCTCGCCGCGATGGTGTTCAAGACGGGTCTGCTGTCCGACCCGGGCGCGGCCGACATCGGCTGGGCGCGCGTCCCGCTGGGCGAACTGCATGACACCCTGGCCCGCAAGGCGCTCGACTCCGCGGGCGTACGTACCGAGATCCGTACACGCGTCACCTCCGTCTCCCCTTACGAGAACGGCCGTTGGAGCGTTCAGGTTCCCGGCGAGCGCATCGATGCCGACACCGTCGTCCTCGCCGTACCCCAGCGCGAGGCCCACGAGCTCCTGCCCGAGGGAGCGCTCGACGCCCCCGAGCGCCTTCTGGACATCGGCACCGCGCCGATCCTCAACGTCCACGTCGTCTACGACCGCAAGGTCCTCACCGCGCCCTTCTTCGCGGCCCTGGGCTCCCCGGTGCAGTGGGTCTTCGACCGCACCGAGGCCTCCGGGCTCCGGGAGGGGCAGTACCTGGCGCTGTCGCAGTCGGCCGCCCAGGACGAGATCGACGAGCCCGTCGCCGTGCTCCGGGAGCGGTATCTGCCGGAGCTGGAGCGGCTGCTGCCCGGTGCGCGCGGCGCCGGGGTGAAGGACTTCTTCGTGACCCGGGAGCGCACCGCGACGTTCGCTCCCGCCCCGGGCGTCGGGCTGCTGCGGCCCGGTGCCCGTACCAAGGCTCCCGGCCTGTACCTGGCCGGAGCGTGGACCGCCACAGGGTGGCCCGCGACCATGGAGAGTGCGGTTCGCAGTGGAGTCGGTGCGGCTGAGGCCGCGCTGGGCGCCCTGGGCCGGCCCCGCGACCACCTCCTCGGACTCTTCGAGGAGGCGGCATGACGCTCGACCGGAGCATGGCAGGTCCCCGCACCCCCGGTTCCGCAACAAGAGGAGAGATTGTGCCCACTGTGCCCACGGCCGAAACGGCTGCCGACGCGGTGGACGTGACCGCGCTCCTGGAGCGCGGCCGGACCCTGGCCACACCGGTGCTCAAGGCGGCTGTCGGCCGGCTGGCACCGCCCATGGACACCGTCGCCGCCTACCACTTCGGCTGGATCGACGCCGAGGGCAACCCCGCGGACGGCGACGGCGGCAAGGCGGTGCGCCCCGCGCTCGCCGTGCTCTCCGCGCAGGCCGCCGGCGCGGCCCCCGAGGTGGGCGTCCCCGGCGCGGTCGCCGTCGAGCTGGTGCACAACTTCTCGCTGCTGCACGACGACCTGATGGACGGCGACGAACAGCGCCGCCACCGCGACACGGTCTGGAAGGTGCACGGCCCCGCCCAGGCGATCCTGGTCGGCGACGCCCTGTTCGCGCTGGCCAACGAGGTCCTGCTGGAGCTCGGCACCGTCGAGGCCGGCCGGGCCACCCGGCGTCTGACCACCGCCACCCGGGCCCTGATCGACGGCCAGGCCCAGGACATCTCCTACGAGCACCGCGACCGCGTCAGCGTCGAGGAGTGCCTGGAGATGGAGGGCAACAAGACGGGCGCCCTGCTCGCCTGTGCCTGTTCCATCGGCGCGGTCCTCGGCGGCGCCGACGACCTCACCGCCGACACGCTGGAGCGCTACGGCTACCACCTCGGCCTGGCCTTCCAGGCCGTCGACGACCTCCTCGGCATCTGGGGCGACCCGGAGGCCACCGGAAAGCAGACCTGGAGCGATCTGCGCCAGCGCAAGAAGTCCCTGCCGGTCGTGGCCGCGCTCGCGGCGAGCGGCCCCGCCTCCGAGCGGCTCGGCGAGCTGCTCGCCGAGGACGCCAAGGCCAGTGACTTCGAGAACTTCTCCGAGGAGGAGTTCGCCGTGCGCGCCGCGCTCATCGAGGAGGCGGGCGGCCGCGAGTGGACCGCCCAGGAGGCACGCCGCCAGCACGCGATCGCCATCGAGGCGCTGGACGCCGTACCGATGCCCGAGCAGGTACGCGCCCAGCTCGTGGCGCTGGCCGACTTCGTCGTCGTGCGGAAGAGATGATCGTTATCGGTCGAATAAACCTCGCGTAGTCGCCGGCCGGTGCCTTCCCCAAGCTTCGAACCTCGTTCGAGCGGGGGGATATCGATCCGAACGAACGCACCGGCCGACGGCGGACCCACAGCAGAGACACACCACTGCACGAAGGGGAAGCCATGACAGCGACGACCGACGGAAGCACCGGGGCCCTGCCGCCCCGCGCTGCCTCGGCCAGCGAAACCCGGTATCGGACCATTCCCGAGGCGGCCGGGACAGTCGAGACCCGAGACGCCGCCACGCGCGCCATGGAGCGCGCCACGGACTTCCTGCTCGCGCGGCAGGACGCCCAGGGCTGGTGGAAGGGCGACCTCGAGACGAACGTCACCATGGACGCCGAGGACCTGCTGCTCCGTCAGTTCCTGGGAATCCGCGACGAGGCGATCACCCGCGGCGCGGCGCTGTTCATCCGCGGCGAGCAGCGCGAGGACGGCACGTGGGCCTCGTTCTACGGCGGTCCGGGCGAGATCTCCACCACCATCGAGGCGTACGTCGCCCTGCGGCTGGCCGGGGACGCCCCGGACGACCCGCACATGGCGAAGGCGTCCGCGTGGATCCGCGAGCGCGGCGGGATCGCCGCGGCCCGTGTCTTCACCCGGATCTGGCTCGCCCTCTTCGGCTGGTGGAAGTGGGACGACCTGCCCGAACTCCCGCCGGAGCTCATCTACTTCCCGAAGTGGATGCCGCTGAACATCTACGACTTCGGGTGCTGGGCGCGGCAGACCATCGTGCCGCTCACCGTCGTCTCGGCGACGCGTCCGGTGCGCCCCGCGCCGTTCCCGCTGGACGAACTGCACACCGACGCGCGCAACCCCAACCCGGTCGGACCGCTCGCCCCCGTGACCAGTTGGGACGGCGCCTTCCAGCGTCTGGACAAGGCGCTGCACCAGTACCGCAGGGTCGCGCCGCGCGCCCTGCGCAGAGCGGCGATGAACACGGCCGGCCGCTGGATCATCGAGCGCCAGGAGAACGACGGCTGCTGGGGAGGCATCCAGCCGCCCGCCGTCTACTCGGTCATCGCGCTGCATCTGCTCGGCTACGACCTCGAACACCCGGTGATGCGCGCGGGGTTGGCCTCGCTGGACCGTTTCGCCGTGTGGCGCGACGACGGCGCGCGGATGATCGAGGCGTGTCAGTCGCCGGTGTGGGACACCTGCCTGGCCACCATCGCGCTGGCCGACGCGGGAGTGCCCGCCGACCACCCGCAGCTCGTCAAGGCCGTGGACTGGATGCTCGGGGAGGAGATCGTCCGGCCCGGCGACTGGTCGGTCAAGCGGCCCCAACTGCCGCCGGGCGGGTGGGCGTTCGAGTTCCACAACGACAACTACCCCGACATCGACGACACCGCGGAGGTCGTCCTCGCACTGCGCCGCGTCCGGCACCACGACCCGGACCGCGTCGAGAACGCCATCGGACGCGGGGTCCGCTGGAATCTCGGCATGCAGTCCAAGGACGGCGGCTGGGGCGCGTTCGACGTCGACAACACCAGTGCCTTTCCCAACCGGCTGCCGTTCTGCGACTTCGGGGAGGTGATCGACCCGCCCTCCGCGGACGTGACGGCGCACGTGGTGGAGATGCTGGCGGTCGAGGGGCTCACCCATGACCCGCGTACCCGCCGGGGCATCGAGTGGCTGCTCTCCCATCAGGAGCCGAACGGCTCCTGGTTCGGGCGCTGGGGCGTCAACTACGTCTACGGCACAGGGTCCGTGGTCCCGGCGCTCGCGGCGGCGGGACTGCCCGGCTCGCACCCGGCGATCCGCCGGGCGGTGGCCTGGCTGGAGTCCGTGCAGAACGAGGACGGAGGCTGGGGCGAGGACATGCGCTCCTACGACGACATCGCCGGATGGAGCGGACGCGGCGCCTCGACCGCCTCGCAGACCGGCTGGGCCCTGCTCGCCCTGCTCGCCGCGGGGGAGCACGACTCCAAGGCCGCCGAGCGCGGGGTGGTCTGGCTCGCGGAGACGCAGCTGCCCGACGGCACCTGGGACGAGCCGTACTTCACGGGGACCGGCTTCCCGTGGGACTTCTCGATCAACTACCACCTCTACCGCCACGTCTTCCCGCTCACCGCGCTCGGCCGCTACGTCCACGGAGAGCCCTTCTCCGCGGCCGAGGGGGGCTGATATGGACAGGACGCCCGCCCCGGCCCCGCTTCTGATCGCCTGCGCGCTCGGCATCGAGCACCTCGCCCTGCGCAGTGGCGACCGGAGCGGCGCTGGCGGGCCGGTCACCGTGCTGCGTACCGGCATGGGACCCAGGGCCGCCGACCGGTCGGTCACCCGGGTGCTGGCCGACCCGGCGCTGGCCACGGCGTCCGTGCTCGCCACCGGCTTCTGCGCGGGGCTCGCCCCGGGCATGCACCCCGGTGACCTGGTCGTCGCCGAGGAGACCCGCGACCCGGGCGGCACCACACCGTGTGTGGGCACCGATCTGCTGGTCAAGGAACTCGCCCGCACCGTGCCGGGCCGCACCGTCCACACGGGGCCGCTCACCGGCTCCGATCACGTGGTCCGCGGTCACGAGCGCTCCGGTCTGCTCGCGACCGGAGCCATCGCCGTCGACATGGAGTCGGCGGCCACATTGCTCGGCGCGGTCCGCTCGGGAACCCGTCCCGTTGCGGCCGTCCGGGTGGTCGTGGATGCTCCAGAACATGAACTCGTCCGAATCGGCACGTTTCGCGGTGGAATATCAGCCTTCCGCGTTCTTCGTTCCGTTCTTCCCGCTTTTTTCGAATGGCACCGTTCTTTGTCGCTCCCTCGGAGGTGAGCCGTATGGCCATGCCGCTTCGGCAGTCCATGAAGGTCGCTGCATACCTGTTTGAACAGAAGCTAAGGAAGCGGGACAAGTTCGCCCTGCTCGTCGAGCTGGAACCGCTCTTCGCCTGCAACCTCGCGTGCGAGGGCTGCGGCAAGATCCAGCACCCCGCCGGTGTGCTCAAGCAGCGCATGCCGGTCGCCCAGGCGGTGGGCGCGGTCCTCGAATCCGGTGCGCCGATGGTGTCCATCGCCGGCGGTGAGCCGCTGATGCACCCTCAGATCGACGAGATCGTGCGGCAGTTGGTGGCGAAGAAGAAGTTCGTCTTCCTCTGCACCAACGCGATGCTGCTGCGCAAGAAGATGGACAAGTTCAAGCCCTCGCCGTACTTCGCCTGGGCCGTCCACATCGACGGGCTGCGCGAACGGCACGACGAGTCCGTCGCGAAGGAAGGTGTCTTCGACGAGGCGGTCGCGGCCATCAAGGAGGCCAAGCGCCGCGGCTTCCGCGTCACCACGAACTCGACCTTCTTCAACACCGACACCCCGCAGACCATCATCGAGGTGCTGAACTACCTCAACGACGACCTGAAGGTCGACGAGATGATGCTCTCGCCCGCCTACGCCTACGAGAAGGCCCCCGACCAGGAGCACTTCCTCGGCGTCCAGCAGACCCGGGAACTGTTCAAGAAGGCCTTCGCGGGCGGCAACCGGCGCCGCTGGAGGCTCAACCAGAGCCCGCTCTTCCTGGACTTCCTGGAGGGCAAGGTCGACTTCCCGTGCACCGCGTGGGCGATCCCGAGCTACTCGCTCTTCGGCTGGCAGAAGCCCTGCTACCTGATGAGCGACGGCTACGTGCAGACGTACAAGCAGCTCCTGGAGGAGACCGACTGGGACTCCTACGGCCGCGGCAAGGACGACCGGTGCGCCAACTGCATGGCGCACTGCGGCTACGAGCCGACGGCGGTCCTGGCCACCATGGGCTCCCTCAAGGAATCCATCCGGGCCGCCCGCGAGACCTTCACGGAAAGCCGCGGGTGACGTCATGACCGCCGTTTCCCTGGGCCTCCCAGAGGTACCGCTCCGGCCGATCGCGGAGCGCCGTGTGTCGCGGCGGATCCAGGTCGGACCGGTGGCGGTCGGCGGCGGGGCGCCCGTGTCCGTCCAGTCGATGACCACGACCCGTACGTCGGACATCGGCGCCACACTCCAGCAGATCGCCGAACTGACCGCGTCCGGCTGCCAGATCGTCCGTGTCGCCTGCCCCACGCAGGACGACGCGGACGCGCTCGCGACCATCGCCGAGAAGTCGCAGATCCCGGTGATCGCGGACATCCACTTCCAGCCGAAGTACGTGTTCGCGGCGATCGACGCGGGCTGCGCGGCGGTACGCGTGAACCCCGGCAACATCAAACAGTTCGACGACAAGGTGAAGGAGATCGCGCGGGCCGCGAGGGACGCGGGGATCCCGATCCGTATCGGGGTGAACGCGGGCTCGCTCGACAGGCGGCTGCTGGAGAAATACGGCAAGGCGACGCCCGAGGCGCTCGTCGAGTCGGCGCTGTGGGAGGCGTCGCTCTTCGAGGAGCACGGGTTCCGGGACATCAAGATCTCGGTGAAGCACAACGACCCGGTGGTCATGGTCAACGCCTACCGGCAGCTGGCCGCCCAGTGCGACTACCCGCTGCACCTCGGGGTGACCGAGGCGGGTCCGGCGTTCCAGGGGACCATCAAGTCGGCCGTGGCGTTCGGGGCGCTGCTCAGTGAGGGCATCGGGGACACCATCAGGGTCTCCCTGAGCGCGCCGCCCGCCGAGGAGTGCAAGGTCGGCATCCAGATCCTGGAGTCGCTCGGACTGCGGCAGCGACGGCTGGAGATCGTCTCCTGCCCGTCCTGCGGGCGGGCCCAGGTCGATGTGTACAAGCTGGCCGACGAGGTCACGGCCGGCCTGGAGGGCATGGAGGTCCCGTTGCGCGTCGCCGTCATGGGCTGCGTCGTCAACGGTCCCGGCGAGGCACGGGAGGCGGACCTGGGGGTCGCCTCCGGCAATGGCAAGGGGCAGATCTTCGTCAAGGGCGAGGTCATCAAGACCGTCCCCGAGTCGAAGATCGTCGAGACGCTCATCGATGAGGCGATGAAGATCGCCGAGCAGATGGAGAACGACGGCGTCGCGTCCGGGGAACCGGCCGTCACCGTGAGCTGATCAGCACGGACCGAGAGGGGGCCCGACGTGACGATTCTGGAGAACATCCGGGGACCACGCGACCTGAAGGCGCTGTCCGAGGCGGAAATCGGTGAACTGGCCGAAGAGGTGAGGGAGTTCCTGGTGCACGCGGTCGCCAGGACCGGCGGTCACCTCGGACCCAACCTGGGAGTGGTGGAGCTGTCCATCGCCCTCCACCGGGTCTTCGAGTCGCCCTTCGACCGCATCCTGTGGGACACCGGCCATCAGAGCTACGTACACAAACTGCTGACAGGGCGTCAGGACTTCTCCAAGCTGCGCGGCAAGGGCGGCCTCTCCGGCTATCCCTCCCGCGAGGAGTCCGAGCACGACGTCATCGAGAACAGCCACGCCTCGACGGCGCTCGGCTGGGCCGACGGGCTCGCCAAGGCCCGCCAGGTGCAAGGCGAGAAGGGCCACGTCGTCGCGGTCATCGGCGACGGCGCCCTGACCGGGGGCATGGCGTGGGAGGCGCTGAACAACATCGCCGCGGCCAAGGACCGGCCCCTGATCATCGTCGTCAACGACAATGAACGCTCGTACGCCCCCACCATCGGCGGCCTCGCCAACCACCTCGCGACCCTGCGGACCACCGACAGCTACGAGCGGGTCCTCGCCTGGGGCAAGGACGTCCTGCTGCGCACCCCCCTCGTCGGCAACACGATCTACGAGTCGCTGCACGGCGCGAAGAAGGGCTTCAAGGACGCGTTCGCGCCGCAGGGCATGTTCGAGGACCTCGGGCTCAAGTACGTCGGTCCCATCGACGGTCACGACGTGGGAGCCGTGGAGTCCGCGTTGCGCCGGGCGAAACGCTTCCACGGGCCCGTGCTCGTCCACTGCCTGACGGAGAAGGGGCGCGGCTACGAACCCGCGCTCGCGCACGAGGAGGACCACTTCCACACGGTCGGCGTGATGGACCCGCTCACCTGCGAGCCCCTCGCACCGTCCAACGGCCCTTCCTGGACCTCCGTGTTCGGCGACGAGATCGTCAGGATCGGCGAGGAGCGGGCGGACGTCGTGGCCATCACGGCGGCCATGCTGCATCCGGTCGGGCTCGGGAAGTTCGCCGAGCGGTTCCCCGACCGGGTGTGGGACGTCGGCATCGCCGAGCAGCATGCCACGGTGTCCGCGGCCGGACTCGCGACCGGCGGTCTGCATCCCGTCGTCGCCGTGTACGCGACCTTCCTCAACCGGGCCTTCGACCAGCTCCTCATGGACGTCGCGCTGCACCGCTGCGGTGTGACCTTCGTCCTCGACCGGGCCGGGGTCACCGGTGTCGACGGCGCCTCGCACAACGGCATGTGGGACATGTCGATCCTCCAGGTCGTGCCCGGCCTCAGGATCGCCGCTCCGCGCGACGCCGACCAGTTGAGGGCCCAGCTCCGGGAGGCGGTCGCCGTGGACGACGCGCCGACCCTGATCCGCTTCCCGAAGGAGTCCGTCGGTCCGGTGATCCCCGCGGTGGACCATGTGGGCGGGCTCGACGTCCTGCACCGGGGCGAGCGCCCGGAGGTCCTGCTCGTCGCGGTCGGCGTCATGGCCCAGGTCTGCCTCCAGACCGCCGACCTGCTTCAGGCCCGCGGCATCGGCTGCACGGTCGTCGACCCGCGCTGGGTCAAGCCCGTCGACCCGGCGCTGCCCCACCTCGCCGCCGAACACCGGCTCGTCGCCGTCGTCGAGGACAACAGCAGGGCCTCGGGTGTCGGCGCCGCCGTCTCGCTGGCCCTCGGGGACGCCGAAGTCGACGTGCCCGTAAGACGGTTCGGCATCCCCGAGCAGTTCCTCGCGCACGCCAAGCGGTCCGAGGTGCTCGCCGACATCGGGCTCACGCCCGTGGAGATCGCCGGACGGATCAGCGCCGGGCTGGCCATCAGGGACGAGCGGGCCAAGGCCGCGTACGAGCCGATCGAGGCCGCCGACCGGCCGGCCGAGAAAGCGTCGTCCAAGGAGAAACAGGAATGACCGACCCTGCCCAGAAGGGGGAGTTCGACCTCGGCGCGCTCCTCGCCGAGCGCGGAGCCGAGCGCTACGAACTGCACACGAAGTACCTGAACCACCAGCTCCCGCGCATGCTGCACACCATCGGCTTCGACAAGGTCTACGAGCGTGCCGAGGGCGCGCACTTCTGGGACGCCGACGGCAACGACTACCTGGACATGCTCGCCGGGTTCGGGGTGATGGGCCTCGGCCGCCATCACCCCGTCGTCCGGCGGGCGTTGCACGACGTCCTGGACGCCTCGCTCGCCGACCTCACCCGCTTCGACTGCCAGCCGCTGCCGGGCCTGCTCGCGGAGCGGCTGCTCACCCACAGCCCGCACCTGGACCGGGTGTTCTTCGGCAACAGCGGCACGGAGGCGGTCGAGACCGCGCTGAAGTTCGCCCGGTACGCCACCGGCCGACCGCGGATCCTGTACTGCGCGCACGCCTTCCACGGGCTGACCACCGGTTCCCTGTCCGTGAACGGCGAGGACGGCTTCCGCGACGGCTTCGCACCGCTGCTCCCCGACACGGCGGTCCCGCTCGGTGATCTGGACGCCCTGGCAAGGGAGTTGAAGAAAGGCGACGTCGCCGCGCTCATCGTGGAGCCGATCCAGGGGAAGGGCGTCCACGAGTCCCCGCCCGGATATCTGCGCGCCGCCCAGGAGCTGCTGCACCGGCACAAGGCACTGCTCATCGCGGACGAGGTGCAGACCGGGCTCGGCCGGACCGGGGACTTCTACGCCTACCAGCACGAGGAGGGCGTCGAACCGGACCTGGTGTGCGTGGCCAAGGCGCTCTCCGGCGGCTATGTGCCGGTGGGCGCGACCCTCGGAAAGGACTGGATCTTCAAGAAGGTCTACTCCTCCATGGACCGGGTCCTCGTGCACTCGGCGAGCTTCGGTTCCAACGCGCAGGCCATGGCGGCGGGGCTCGCGGTGCTCTCCGTGATGGAGAACGAGCAGATCGTCGCCAACGCCCGGATCACCGGAGAACGGCTGAAGTCCCGGTTGGCGGCCCTGGTCGACCGCTACGAGCTGCTCAGCGACGTACGCGGCCGGGGTCTGATGATCGGCATCGAGTTCGGCCGGCCCACGTCGCTCAAGCTGCGCGGCCGCTGGACGATGCTGCAGGCCGCGCGCAAGGGTCTGTTCGCGCAGATGGTCGTCGTGCCGCTGCTCCAGCGGCACCGCATCCTCACCCAGGTCTCCGGCGACCACCTGGAGGTGATCAAGCTGATCCCGCCGCTGGTCATCGACGAGCGGGACGTCGACCGGTTCGTGGAGGCCTTCACCGCGGTGATGGAGGACGCGCACAACGGCGGCGGGCTGATGTGGGACTTCGGGAAGACGCTGGTGAAGCAGGCGGTGGCGAACCGCTGAGACCCGGCCGGACCGGCGGCCGCCGCGAGGCCTCGCGGGTGTGATCGGCGAGGCGGCCCGGTGCGGTCGGCGAAGCCGCGTGGGTGCGTTGGACCGTGTCCGGCGAGGTTCTTTGCCTCTGGGGCAAGAAAATTGCCCCAGAGGTAATTGTTTGGCTCAATGGTCCTATGAGCCCTGCCGACACAGGGGCGGCCGACGAGCCGTCCGCCGAGCTGCACGCCGTGGCGCCGCGGCTCCGCGCCCTGCGCCGCAGCGCCTCCCTCACGCTGGAGGCAGCCGCCCGCGCGGCCGGACTCTCGCCCGCCCATCTCTCCCGGCTGGAGACCGGACAGCGCCAGCCCTCGCTGCCGATGCTGCTCACGCTGGCCCGTGTCTACGGTACGACGGTCTCGGAGCTGCTCGGCGAGGCGGTCCCCGACCGTGACGCGATCGTACGGGCCGCCGCCATGGAACCGGCCCCGGCCGGGGGCTGGACCTACTGGCAGGCGGGCTCCGCGGGCCGCGGCATGCAGGCACTGCGCGTGCACGTCCCCTACGGTTCGCAGGGCGACATCGTGCGCGTCCACCCGGGCGAGGAGTGGCTGTACGTCCTCCGGGGGCGGCTCAGTCTGCGCCTCGGGGACACCGCGCACGTCCTCGCTCCGGGAGACAGCGCCCACTTCGACTCGCTGACCCCGCACCGCATCGCCGCCGCCGAACGCGACGGAGCCGAGCTCCTCTTCGTACACACCCTGCTGCAGAGCCCCGTCGCCGCGCTGTGCCTCGGCCCGGCGACGGGCCACCCCACCTCGGGAGAGACGTCATGACCGAACCCACAGAACGCCGCCGCTCCATGGAGGACAGGTTCCCGCGCGCCCTGTGGGTGCGGCTGATCATCTACGTCGCCGTCGGCCACCTGTTCGCGGCCTTCATCTATCTGCTCTTCACGCTGGGCGCGCAGAACCAGTAGAGAGCCCGGTCCCGGCGGGCGGCTCAGTCCAGGAGCCGCCCGCGCAGGCGCTCCCGCAGCTCCGGCGTCAGTCCCAGCCCCTGCTCCAGATAGACCTCGACGCTGCCCCAGGTCTCCTCGATCGTCTCGAAGGCGGCTGTCAGGTACACGGGCCGCGCGTCGAACAGCGGGCTGAGCAGTTCCATCACCTCGGGGGAGTACGCGCCGGCCGAGGAGTTGTTGCGGTGCACCTTGTAACGGCGGTGCGCGGCGTTCGACTCCAGGTAGTCGGCCACGATCGCCTCGCGCTCGACGCCGAGGGCGAGCAGGGTGATCGCGATGGACAACCCGGCGCGGTCCTTGCCCGCCGCGCAGTGCATCAGCGCGGGCACGCTGTCGTCGGCCAGGGCGTGCAGTACCCGGGAGTGCTCGGCCGTGCGCTCCTTGATGATCGTGCGGTAGGAGTTGATCATCCGGTTCTCGGCCTTGCCGTCGCCGAGGATCGCGCGCAGCTGGTCGAGATCGCCGTCGCGGACCATCTTCCAGAACTCGCTGCCGTCCGCCGGGTCGCTCAGCGGGAGGTTCACGTTCCGCACGCCCGGAAGTTCGACGTCCGGGCCCTCCAGTTTCTGGTCCGCGGCATTACGGAAGTCGAAGACCGTGTGGAGCCCCAGAGAGGCGAGGAACGCGGCGTCCTCCTCCGTGGCGTGGGCGAGGTGGCCGCTGCGGAACAGGTGCCCATAACGCACTCGCCGGCCGTCCGCGGTGGGCAGTCCGCCCACGTCGCGGAAGTTGCGCACTCCGCCGAGTTCGGGCTCGGTCGACGGGACCTGCTGCGTCACGGGGGCTCCTCCCATTCGGCCGCCGGCGTCGCCGTGCTGGACTCGGCGCCGCTCGTCGGCAGTTGTACCGGCTCGCGCTCTCGACGATACGACATGGGTTCCTCGGGCAATGAGTTGTCCACAGCCGAAGCCTTCCGGGCGGAACGCCCTGGAAGCGGCGCATTGCGGCATCTGATGTCGAATGAGTGTTCGAATCCTGTACTGGATCAACCGCGCGCCTCCGGCCGCATCGGCCCCATGGGGCAATTGAGGCGAAACGAGGCATTTAGAAGTGTTGTTTTGTGCTCCATTCCGACCAGAGGGTCGAATGGGCTGGATATCCGCCCGTGCAGCTTCTGTCTGTTCTGTCCGAATAGGCACCTTCATGGCAACTGGCCCTGGAATAGGGCGCCCTGGGGTGAGTCGCGTGAGGAGCGTCATATTCGTGACGATGCGTTGCCGTCCTCATTTCTCAACCCGCCCGGATTTTCAGGTGGGTTGAGAAGTCGGGAAGATCGTCACTCCACGGAGGGTGACGGCGGTTTCCGCATGGATCAAGAAAGGCGAGCGCACAGAAACCGCACATAGTTGTCGACGCGCTCTCATGTCGCTTACGTTCTGCCTCAATCCGGACGGACGCCCAATCCTGCCGCCGCCCGGAATCCGCACACTCACCCGTACACGGCAGGAGCGGGGGACCCACAGGTTCCGCGCCTGGACCGGTTCTTTTTCCGGAACAGGCTAGGGGTACAGCCGCGCAGCAGCGTGGCCGGGCATCTCCAGCCCGCACCCGACAGCTCACCCCGCAGGCGCCGGAGAGGAATTCGTCATGCCCGCGAAGGGTAAGCACCGCCGTCCCAAGTCCTTGCGTTTCACCCGCTCGATCGCCGTGGCCGGAACCGGTGGCGCCGCACTCGCGCTGCCCCTGATGGGAGCCACCGGCGCCCACGCCGCGACCCCGGCCACCGCCGTCGCGCACCAGGTCGAGAAGGCCGCGACCGCCGCTCCCGCGAAGAAGGCCGCCAAGGCCGCCGGGACGAAGACGTACGCGGTGAGGTCCGGCGACTACCTCTCGAAGATCGCCGACGAGCAGAACGTCAGCGGCGGCTGGAAGAAGATCTACGCCGACAACCGCTCCTCCATCGGCGGCGACCCGTCGCTGATCCACCCCGGTCTGAAGCTGTCGCTCGGCAAGAAGGCCGCCGCCCACTCGGCCACGCACTCGGCCACCCGGACGACCACCTCGGCGAAGTCCGGCCAGGCGACCCCGGCCGCCGACCCGGCCCCCTCAGGCACCGCTTCCACCGACGCCCCTTCCACCGACGCCCCTTCCACCGGCACCTCTTCCGGCACCTCGTCCGGCTACACCCTGCCGGTCGCGAGCAGCTCCGTCGGCACCGGTTACAAGGTGGCGGGCAGCATGTGGTCCAGCGGCTACCACACGGGCGTGGACTTCGTGATCCCGACCGGCACCACGCTCAAGTCCATCGCCGCGGGCACGGTCGTCTCCGCGGGCTGGGGCGGCGCCTACGGCAACCAGGTCGTCATCCAGCACGCCGACGGCAAGTACTCCCAGTACGCCCACATGTCGTCGCTGTCCGTCTCGGCGGGGCAGACCGTCACCGAGGGGCAGCAGATAGGTCTCTCCGGCGCCACGGGCAACGTGACCGGACCGCACCTGCACTTCGAGATCCGCACCACGCCGGACTACGGCTCCGACATCGACCCGGTCGCGTACCTGCGCTCGCACGGTGTCGCCGTGGGCTGACCCCCCCGCCTCCTGCTCCTGACGGCAGGAAGATCTCCGAAGGCCGGACCCCATGATCCCCTGGGTCCGGCCTTCGGTGTGCCCGCGGCGACGGCCTCTGGGCGATCGCTGCCTCAACGTCCTTGACGCGAGCCTTATTCCAGAGTTGACCAATGCTTGGCGAGTGGCTTATCTCACCGGCCGTCAACCCTTCCCTACGGTCGCGTAGCTCACATCAAAAGGTGAATCATGCTCCATGTGGCAGACGATTCGAAGAGTGACAACAGATCAGTGATCGGGTCGTACGTGGCGGTGGGGGACAGCTTCACCGAGGGCGTCGGCGACCCTGGGCCCGACGGAGCGTTCGTCGGCTGGGCGGACCGGTTTGCGGTACTTCTCGCGGACCGCAGGCCCGAAGGCGATTTCGACTACACCAACCTCGCCGTGCGCGGCAAACTGCTCGACCAGATCGTCGAGTCCCAGCTCCAGAGGGCCAAGGAACTCGGCCCGGACCTGGTCTCGTTCTGCGCCGGCGGCAACGACATCATCCGCCCCGGCACCGACCCCGACGAGGTCGCGGAGCGCTTCGAGCGCGCGATCGTCGACCTCACCTCCGCCGTCGGCGCCGTCATGGTGACCACCGGCTTCGACACGCGTGGCGTCCCCGTGCTCAAGCACCTGCGCGGCAAGATCGCCACCTACAACGGACATGTGCGTGCCATCGCGGACCGCTACGGCTGTCCCGTCCTCGACCTCTGGTCCCTGAAGACGATCCAGGACCGCCGGGCCTGGGACGGCGACCGGCTGCACCTCTCGCCCGAGGGGCACACCCGGGTGGCGCTCCGTGCCGGACAGGTACTCGGCCTGGAGGTGCCGGCCGACCCGGACCAGCCCTGGCCGCCCCTCCCGCCGCGCGGCACGCTGGAGATGCGCCGCGACAACATCCAGTGGGCGCGCGAGTACCTCGTTCCGTGGATCGGACGGCGGCTGCGCGGGGAGTCCTCGGGCGATCACGTCGCGGCCAAGGGCGCCCTCTCCCCGGACGACATCAAGATGCGCATCGAGTCGGTCGCCTGAGACCTGCACCGGCCCGGCCGGCAAGGCCGGCCCGGCCGGTCGGGACCGGTACCCGGGCGGCCGACCGGCCGGGCCCGGTCCCGTCGGCTGCGGCGCCCCGGGCCGGGTACGGATCAGGAGTACCGGTCGCTCCCGGCGGAATCCGGGACGACCGCCCGCACGGCGGTCCACGACGGGGAGCGGACGAGGCGCGGTACGGGGTCAGTACGGGACCGGGACCGGCGCCGTGCCCGCTAGCGCACCGCCGCCATCAACGCCTCGCGCTCCAGGCCCAGTTCGCGGGCGAGTGCCTCGTCCGCCCATTCCTGGGTCCGCGCCCGTGACACCGCTCCGGAGTACGCCGTCATCTGGACCGCCAGTCCGTCCAGCAGCGCCGTGAGCCTGAGGGCCGCGCTCGTGGGGTCCGGGCAGCGGAACTCGCCGGCGGCCACGCCCTCCGCGATCACCTCGGTCATCGCGGCCTTCCACTGCCGGTCGAGATCACGGGTGACCTCGCGCAGCGCGGGCTCCCGCAGGGAGACCGCCCAGCCCTCGATCCACAGGCGCCAGCCCTTGGCCTGCCCCGTCGGGGCGTACCAGCGCACGGCGGCCCGAAGGCGTCGCAGCGCCGTCGTACGGCGGCCGAGCAGCTTGCGCAGATGGGCGAGGTCGTCCTCGGCGGCGTAGGTGAACGCGGCGGCGACCAGCTTCTCCTTCGTCGAGAAGTGGTACAGCACCAGCGCGTTGCTCACGCCGAGGGCCGAGGCCACGTCGGCGATCCGTACCGCCGCGACGCCTCGCGCCTCGATCTGTTCCACGGCGGCCCGCAGCAACTCCTCACGCCGCTCCGCCACGCTCAACCGGACTCTCGCCACGCGGCAACCCTACACAGCACTTTCGGCGGAAGCCCCGACAGGAGCGGGGGCCGCCCGGGCCGGCTCCGGCCGGCCCGCCCGGCGTCGGTCGACGAACTCTCCTCCCGGCAGGGAGTCGCCGCCCCCGGCCCGGCGCCGCGATCCTCAGCGGTACCAGCCGAACCGCTCCGCGATGACCGGCAGCCGGTCGGTGACGATGGCGTGGGCGGCGAGCCGCGGGGTCGTGCCGTCGGCCTCCGCGCGCGCGAGCGTCCGGTCGATCAGGGCGCGCATGGAGCGCCGTGTGTGGGCGAACGCCTCGTCCGCGTCGGCGCCGATGTCGCCGAACAGGGTCCACCACCACCAGGCGTTCGTACCGGAGTTGACCACGACGTCGGGCAGGACGGTGATTCCGCGCGCGGCGAGCGACCGCTCCGCGTCCTCCAGGACGGGCATGTTGGCCGCCTCGACGATCCAGCGGGCCTTGATCCTCCGCTGGTTCGTCATGTCGATCGCGTACGAGACCGCGGCGGGCACCAGGACCTCGACATCGGCGGACAGCCAGGCGTCACCGGGGAGTTCGCGGTCGGCCGGGCGCAGGACCGCGCGGTCGACCGTTCCGTACGCGTCCCGTCCCGCGAGCAGTGCCTCGACGTCGAGGCCGTCCGGGTTCGCGACGGTTCCCTTGATGTCGGCGACGGCCACGATCCTGAGTCCCGCGCGAGCGAGGAAGCGCGCGGTGGCCCCGCCCATGGTGCCGAGCCCCTGCACGGCGACCCGTGTGCCCGCGTACGGTGTCCCGGCCCGGTCCAGCGCGGCGAGCACCGACTCGGCGACACCGCAGCCGCCGACCAGTTCGTCGAGGCCGATGCCGTCCACCTCGACCGCGAAGGCGTCCGCGAGCCGCTTCCGGGCCGCCGTCTCGTCGTCGAGCAGCGGGTACACGGCCTGGATGGACGAGACGAGGCCGGCCTCCGCGGCGGCCCGGTCGACCAGGTCCTGGGTGAGCCCGAGATCCTCACCGGTGGTCCAGAAGGCCTCGATGTAGGGACGCATGCCGCGCAGATAGCGCACCAGCAGGCCGTACGCCGCCGGGTCCTGGGGATCGCAGTCGATCCCGCCCTTGGCGCCGCCCAGCGGGATGTACCGGCCCTCGGGGTTGTAGTGCAGGGCCTCTTTCATGGTCATGCCGCGGGCGAGCCCGGTGACCTCCTCCAGCGTGCAGCCGGGCCGCATCCGCAGACCGCCGCTGGAGACGCCCCGCACGAGCCGGTCGACGACGAGGAACCCCTGACGGCCGGTGACATGGTCCGTCCAGGTGAGCGTCATCAGGGGGGCGGCGGTCATGGGGTCTCCTCGGGGACGGCGATCAGGGTGGGGCCGGGGGTGCGCAGGGCCTCGGCGAGCGCGGTGCTCAGCTCGTCCGGGCCGTACGCGTGCGTGCCCTGCCCTCCGTAGGCGCGGGCCAGGGCGGGCAGGTCGACCGGAGCGAGGTCGACGGCCGTGGGCGTGTCGCCCCGGGCGGCCATCTCGTCGCGGATCTCCCCGTAGCCGCCGTTGTCGAACACCACGACGGGCAGCGGGAGACGGAGCTGCACCGCGGTCGCCAGTTCCTGCACGGTGAACTGGAGGCCGCCGTCCCCGCTGAGTGCCACGACCTCGCGGCCGGGGCACGCCGTCTTGGCTCCGATCGCCGCGGGCAGAGCGTAGCCGAGCGTGCCGTAGCCGGTCGGGTGAAGATAGCGGCCCGCGGGGCCGAGCGGGAGGTGGGGGAGCGCTCCGTAGTAGCAGCACCGGGCGCTGTCCGAGGTGATCACGGCGTCGTCGGCGAGGACGGAACGGAGGGCCCGCAGGTAGGGGAGCCAGCGGGCGTCGCGCCCGGCGGTCTCGGCGTTCCGCGCTGCCCGTAGGGCCGCTGCCCGCCGTACGGGGTCCTCACCGGGCACGCGCGTGTGCCCGGCGGTGCCGCCGGGCCTCTCGACGGCGGCGAGCAGGGCCGTCAGGGAGAGCCGCGCGTCACCGACGACGGCGAAGTCCGCGGCGAGCCCCGCGTACATCTGGTCCGGGTCCAGGTCCACGCGGATCAGCGCGCCGTTCAGGGCGGGCGGCGCGGACCAGAAGTCGGACTCGGCGAGTTCGGTGCCCACGGCGAGCACGGTGTCGCGTTCCGCGAGCCAGTTCCGGACCGAGGGGCTGTGCAGCGACACGCCGACGGCCAGCGGATGGGTCTCCGGGACGATCCCCTTGCCGTTGGCCGTGGTCAGGACGGGAGCGCCGAGTCTCTCGGCGAGGGCCAGGCCCGGGACGGCCGCCCCGCGCGCTCCGCCGCCGAGCACGAGCGCCGGACGGCGGGCCTCGCGCAGGGCCTCGGCGGCCCGCTCCACGGCGAGGGGCGCCGGGGCGAGGGGAACGACGGGAGGGGTGACGCGTACGGGGCCGGTCGCCTCGGCGGTCTCCAGCAGATCGAGGGGGATCTCGATGTGCGCGGGGCGCGGCCGCCCGGTGCGGAACAGGGTGAAGGCGCGGGCCACCGCCGCGTCGATCTCGGCGACCGAGGACACGCGGTGGCTGAACGCGGCCACGCCCCGCAGGGCCTCCGTCTGACTGCGGGTCTCGTGCAGCAGGCCGGTCGCGAGCCGGGGGTGGCGCAGGGGCATCCCGGGGGAGACGACGAGCAGCGGCACGCTGTCCGAGTAGGCCTGGCCGACGGCCGCCGCCGCGTTCAGCAGGGCGGGTCCGCTCGTGGTGATCACGACACCGGGGCGCCCGGTCGCGCGCGCGTAGCCGTCGGCGGCGTATCCGGCGCCCTGTTCGTGGCGCGTCAGGACGTGCCGGACGCCGTACGCGGACAGGTGGCGGTAGATCTCCAGGTTGTGCGTGCCGGGAATACCGAAGGCCCGGGTCACGGCGTGTGCGGACAGGGCCCGGACGAGGGCTTCGCCGCCGGTGAGCGTCTCACCCATCACAGGCTCCGCACGACGTACGGGGCGCCCTCGGCCGTGGCCGCTTCGGCGGGGAGGTCGGACACGGTGTCTCCAGACGTGGACGGGTCGGCGCGGTCCTCGCGCCCTGGGTACGAGGACCGGTCTACTGAATCGTGAGTCAGTATCGAAACGAGTGCCGGGTCATGTCAACGCACGGGATCGAAGGCGCCGGGAGACACCGCGACGACCCGCGTGCGAGGGGCCGGGCCGACGCCGGGGGGCGGCGGCGCCGGGAAAGGCCCCGCCGGAGCGGAAGAAGTGGGGGTGCGGCGGGGTTGAGCACATACGGACCCAGGGCCACGGACGACTCGTTGTGACCGGGGTGACCCGGCGCTGTCAGAGGCGACGACCATAATGAAAGCCTGACCGACTCCATCTGGAGGTATCCGTGACCGGTTTCCGTACCCTGAGCTCCGGGCTCCGCGCGCTGCGGCCCGCCGCCTTCGGCGCGGATCCGGCTGGTGCGCGCATGCGCCGCATCCGCAATTCGCCGAACTTCGCGGACGGGGTCTTCCAGAACCCGGAGACCGCCCGAACCCGCCCCGACGGCTCGATGGTGGAGTTCGCGAAGGTCTACTTCCGCAGCGAGGAGCGCGCCCACCGCTCCCCGGTCGGGACCGTGCCGGTGCACGCGACGACGCTCGCCGACCTGGCCAGGCCCGCCGCGACCGGGCTGCGGCTCACCTGGATGGGGCACTCCAGCGTCCTCGCCGAGATCGACGGCCACCGCGTGCTGTTCGACCCGGTCTGGGGAGAGCGCTGTTCCCCGTTCGCCTTCGCCGGCCCCAAGCGGCTGCACCCGGTTCCCCTGCCGCTCGCCGCGCTCGGCCCGGTCGACGTCGTGGTGATCTCGCACGACCACTACGACCACCTGGACATGCCCACGATCAAGGAGCTGGGCGGCACGGACACGGTGTTCGCCGTGCCGCTCGGCGTCGGTGCCCATCTGGAGCACTGGGGCGTCCCGGCCGACCGGATCCGCGAGCTGGACTGGCACGAGTCGACCAGGGTCGGCGGGATCACCCTGACGGCGACGCCGGCGCGCCATTTCTGCGGGCGCGGCCTGCGCAACACCCAGCACACCCTCTGGGCGTCCTGGGTCGCCGAGGGCGACGAGCACC
The DNA here is from genome assembly GCF_036226925.1 of Streptomyces sp. NBC_00659. Lineage (NCBI taxonomy): Bacteria > Bacillati > Actinomycetota > Actinomycetes > Kitasatosporales > Streptomycetaceae > Streptomyces > Streptomyces sp. NBC_00659. Next base: position 8,120,908 of record NZ_CP109031.1, read on the forward strand.
GGATCTACCACAGCGGCGACACCGGTTACTTCCAGGGCTTCAAGGAGATCGGCGCCGCCCACGGCCCGTTCGACGCCACGATGATCCAGATCGGCGCGTACAGCGACTTCTGGCCCGACATCCACATGACGCCCCAGGAGGGGATGCGCTCGCACCTGGACCTCCAGGGCGGGCGGCCCTCCGGAGTGATGCTGCCGATCCACTGGGGGACGTTCAACCTCTCCACCCACGCCTGGAGCGATCCGGGCGAGGGCACGCTGGCGGCCGCGCGCGCGGCCGGGGCGAGCGTCGCGCTGCCCCGCCCCGGAGAGCCCTTCGAGCCGACCGCCGAGACCGTCCCCTCCGAGCCGTGGTGGCGCGGTGTGGCGCGTGCGCCGAAGGGCGGCTGGCCGGTCGTCGAGGAGACCGTCGCCGATACACCGGGTGACATCGCCGATGGCTCGGCGGAGGGCACCGGAGAGCCCGAAACGGTGTCCGCGGGCTGATCCACCGATCTGCGGCGAGGGCCGGGGAGCACCATGCTCCCCGGCCCTCGCCGTTTTGCTTGCGACCGCTTCTGACCAGCTCTGATCGGATCCGGGGCCCGGTGCGAACGCGTGTCCGACAGGGTTATCGGTCAGCCGTGCGACGCCTCATACCAGAGCGGGACGCTACCCAGGGGACTTTGTCAACAGCCCACCGCACCTGATGCGTTGGCGACTACTGTCAGTTGCCGACGGGCGACGCAGGGCCGATTTTTGCGGCTCTCTCGACCGGCACCGCGATGGGGCACGCCCGAGTCGCGGAACCGCGGGAGCTCCACGCCCCCGACGCATCCAGTACGAGGACGCCGATGTCTCACCTTCGCGCACCGGCCACACGCGCAGACCGCCGTGAGGGCGGCCGGCACGGCCGACCGGCCGCCCGCGCCACCCTCGCGCCGCCCGAGACGCACCTGCGGCCCCAGCTGCTGCGCCTCGCGGTCCTGCCGCCGACCGCCGTGGCATTGAGTGCGTGCGCCGCCGTCCTGTTCACCGTCCGCTCCACCGGCGCCCGCCCCGGCCCCGTCCTGTGGGCCGTCCTCGCCGGAGCGGTCGGCGTGGCCCTGGCCGCCGTCCTGATCGCCGCCGTGGCCGCCGACCGCGCCGCCGCCTCCGTACGGGAACGCATAGGAGCCCTGCGCCGCACGAGCGCCCGCACCGAGACGGAACTGCGCGACGTCGTCGAGGGACTGCGCCGCGGCGAGGACCCGCCCGCGCGCAGGAAGCGCCGCCGCCCGCCCGCGGACGCCGACGACTTCGAGCTGCTCGCCGCCGACCTCTCCCGTGCCCATGAGGGCGCCGTCGCGGCCGTCGTGCAGGCCGCACAGCTCTCCAGCCGGACGGGCGACGACCAGAAGGTCGAGGTGTTCGTCAATCTGGCCCGGCGCCTCCAGTCCCTCGTGCACCGCGAGATCTCCATTCTCGACGAGCTGGAGAACGAGATCGAGGACCCGGACCTCCTCAAAGGGCTCTTCCACGTCGACCACCTGGCCACCCGCATCCGGCGTCACGCCGAGAACCTGGCCGTGCTCGGCGGCGCCGTCTCGCGCCGGCAGTGGAGCAACCCCGTCTCCATGACCGAGGTGCTGCGCTCCGCGATCGCCGAGGTCGAGCAGTACTCGCGGGTCAAGCTGGTGCCCCCGATCGACGGCACCCTGCGCGGCCACGCGGTCGCCGACGTCATCCACCTGCTCGCCGAACTCGTCGAGAACGCCACCCTGTTCTCCGCCCCGCACACCCAGGTGCTGCTGCGCGTCGACCTCGTCACCTCGGGACTGGCCATCGAGGTGGAGGACCGCGGACTCGGCATGCAGGCGGCCGAACAGGACCGGATGAACGCCCTGCTCGCCGACCCCGACCAGGTCAATGTCGCCGGCCTGCTCCAGGACGGGCGCATCGGCCTGTTCGTGGTCTCGCAGCTCGCCCGCCGGCACGGCATCCACGTACGGCTCCAGAACAACATCTACGGCGGTGTCCAGGCCGTACTCGTGGTCCCGCAGGGCCTGTTGGGCTCGGTGCCGGACGCCGTCGAGGACGCGGGCGCGGTGCAGGCGCCGCCGAACGGGACGAACGGGGGGCACCGGCCGGCCCTCGGCCCGGGGTCCGCGCACACGCCGCCGGCCCAGGTCCCGGTGCTTCCCGCCGGCCGCGCGGCGGCCCCCGTGGTGCCACGGCAGTCGTCACGTGAGCCGTCACGTGAGCCGGCACCCGGATCCTTGCCCGAGCCCGTACGGGGGGAACGGACACCGCCGCGTGACGCGGACGCGCCGGCCGGGGGGCGCGGTGCCAAGCCGCTCCCGGTGCGCGGCGCCCGTGCGGAGCGGCCCAACCCGGCCGAGGCCGTACCCGGCATCCGCCCCGAGGACCGGCTCACCGCCGCGGAGAACGCGGCCGGGCCGCCCACACCGCGCACCGGCGTCGTCCGCGGCACCATGGGCAAGCCCAGCCTGCCCAAGCGTCGCGCCCAGGAGCACCTCGCTCCGCAACTGCGCGAAGGGCAGGCGCCCCGCCCGGACACGGACCACCTCGTCGGGCACGACCCGGGTCTCATGGCGGCGTTCCAGCGCGGGATCGGGCTCGCGGAGGCCGCCCACGTGGAGCCGACGGGCCGGGAACGGCCGGAAGCGTCCCGGATCCCGTCACCGACGTGGCCGGCCGCCCCGGCCGCCTTCCCGGACCGGGCGCGCCTGGAGGAACAGGCCGGGGACGGCGCGGTCCGCGCCCGCGGGGACCTGCCCCCCGGCGCCACCGCCGACGGCCGCGGCCCCCTGGACGTACCCCCGGAGGACGGCACACCGGCGGCTCACCCCGGCAGGGCGCGCGCGACGCACGCGCCGGCACCGCAAGGAGCCCACGACCTCGCGTCCGGACACGACCGCACCACCCGCGACCGCACCACCCGGCACGACGGGAGCGCACCGGCCGGATGACCACCCCCACCGCCACAGCACCCACTCCCACCGCTCCCTCACACCTTCGTACCTCAAGGAGTCGATCCCCCATGGCGAGCGATGCGCCGACCGGTCACGTATCCGATCTCGACTGGCTGATGAGCGGCCTTGTCCAGCGCGTACCCCACACCACGAGCGCGGTACTGCTCTCCAGCGACGGGCTCGTGAAGTCCGTCCACGGCCTCGACCCGGACAGCGCCGACCACATGGCGGCGCTCGCCTGCGGCCTCTACGCCCTCGGACGCAGCGCGGGTGTGCGGTTCGGGGACGGCGGCGAGGTGCGCCAGGTCGTGGTCGAACTCGACTCGACCCTGCTGTTCGTCTCCACGGCCGGCTCCGGCACCTGTCTCGCCGTGCTCGCGGGCCGCGAGGCCGACGCGGCCGTTCTGGGCTACGAGATGGCGATGCTCGTCAAGAGCGTGCGCCCCTATCTGGTCACCGCGCCCCGGCAGCACGCCGTCGAACCCTCCGCGATGAGGTCTTGAGCGTGGCCGCGGCCGGCGACGGGCCCTGGCTCGATGACGCGGCGGGACGCCTGGTGCGCCCCTACACCGTCAGCGACGGCCGGACCCGGCCGAGCACCGCGCTCGACCTCCTCTCCCAGGTCATGGCCACCGGAGCCACACCTCTCGGCTACCTCGGCCCCGAGCACTGCCAGGCGCTCGAACGCTGCCGGGCACCCGTCTCGGTCGCGGAGGTCGCCGCCCATCTGAAGCTGCCGGCGGCGGTCACCAAGGTGCTGCTGTCGGACCTCGTCGACTGCGGGGCGCTGACCACCAAGCCCCCTCAGTTCCACCACAACCCCACTGACCGGTCCCTTCTGGAGGCAGTGCTCGATGGACTACGACGACAGCTCTGACCTGTTCCCCACCGCGCTGAAGATCTTGGTGGCGGGAGGGTTCGGGGTCGGCAAGACGACGTTCGTCGGCGCGGTGAGCGAGATCGCGCCGCTCAGTACGGAGGAGCTGCTGACCACGGTCAGCGCCTCGACCGACCGGCTCGACGGGATCGAGAACAAGGTCGAGACGACCGTCGCGATGGACTTCGGCCGCATAACCCTGGATCCGGAACATGTGCTCTATCTGTTCGGCACACCCGGGCAGGAGCGGTTCTGGTTCATGTGGGACGAGCTCTCCGACGGCGCGCTCGGGGCGGTGATCCTCGCCGACACCCGGCGCCTGGAGGACTGCTTCGCGGCCGTCGACTTTTTCGAACAGCGCGGTCTCGCGTTCATCGTCGCCGTCAACGAGTTCGACGGCTCGTACCGCTACGACCCGGCCGAGGTGCGTGCGGCCATCGACCTCGACCCCGAGATCCCCGTCGTCTGCTGCGACGCCCGGATCTCCAGCTCCGGGGTGCAGACCCTGCTCACCCTGGTCCGGCACCTCCTGGCCCACGCGCCCGCCCACACCCCGAGCCATGGAGCCCGTACATGAGTCACGACCCGCCCCGGCCGGCCGGTCGTCTGCTGCTGACACCGCAGGACAAGGACGCCCCGGCCCGAGTGCGGCGGCTGCGCAGGCTGGGCCTCGGGGAGCGCTCCGAGCCCGCCTTCGACGCCTTCGCGGACCATCTTGCGCGGGTCGCCGCGGCGCCGTACTCGATGGTCAACTTCATCGACGAGCGACAGCAGTTCTTCGCGGGTCTGCACACCCCGGACGGTGGCGCCAGGGGCGCCCGGCTCATGGCCGGCGTGGACGGGAACGAGCTCGAACCGGGCCGCTACATGGCCCGGGACCACGGCTTCTGCCCTCATGTGGTGGTGCGCCGCAAGGCGCTCGTCCTGGAGGACGTCTGCGACTACCCGCGCTTCGCCGGGAACCCGGTCGTCGACGAGTTCGGTGTCCGTTCCTACCTCGGTGCCCCGCTGCTCGACCGCAGCGGCATCGCCCTCGGCACCATCTGTGTCGTGGACATCGAGCCGCGCCCCTGGGGAAGGGCGGGCCTGGAGACGATCAAGGCGATGGCGGCCGAGCTGGCCGGGCAGCTCGAACGGCGGGACGAGGTTCACGGGATCTGACGACGCGCCGGGGCACGGGTGCGGCCTTGTCGGCCGCCCGGGACCCATCCTGTGACGTATGCCGGGACCCCTCCCTGATGTATGTGATGAGCCCCCATGGAACGGGGGTGACGCATGTCCACGTAGTCATGCCTGATGTCACCGTCCTGCCTGATGTCACCGTCATGCCTGTGTCACCGTCCCCCCACGACGCCTCCTCGCCGCACCGGTCCGCTCCCGGCGGCCGGGAGACAGGCCCCGGGACGGGCCGGGAGAACGCGGGCGTGAAGGAAAGCTGGGGCCGCGCTTAAGAAATCCTCGATGGACCCAGGGTGCCGTCGTACGGCAGATTCCTGGGTGAATTCACCCCTCTCCCCGGTGCGGGTCCGCTTCGGCGTGCCCTTTCCCGGGACCTCACGCACAGGAGCCGCACGAGTGAAGGCGCTGGTCAAGGAGAAGGCGGAGCCCGGACTCTGGCTCAAGGACGTCCCGGAGCCGCAGGCCGGCCCCGGTGACGTACTGATCAAGGTTCTCAGGACCGGGATCTGCGGCACCGACCTGCACATCCGCAACTGGGACGGCTGGGCGCAGCAGACCATCACGACGCCCCTCGTGCTCGGCCACGAGTTCGTCGGCGAGGTCGTCGAGACCGGCCGCGACGTCAGCGACATCAACGTCGGCGACCGCGTCAGCGGGGAGGGCCACCTGGTCTGCGGCAAGTGCCGCAACTGTCTCGCCGGACGCCGTCACCTCTGCCGTGCCACCGTCGGCCTGGGCGTCGGCCGTGACGGCGCGTTCGCCGAGTACGTCGTGCTGCCCGCCACCAACGTGTGGGTCCACCGCGTCCCGGTCGACCTGGACGTCGCCGCGATCTTCGACCCGTTCGGCAACGCCGTGCACACCGCGCTGTCCTTCCCGCTGGTCGGCGAGGACGTCCTGATCACCGGCGCCGGGCCGATCGGCCTGATGGCCGCCGCCGTGGCCCGTCACGCGGGCGCCCGCAACGTCGTCATCACCGACGTCAGCGAGGAGCGCCTGGAACTGGCCCGCAAGATCGGTGTCAGCCTCGCCCTCAACGTCGCGGGCTCGACCATCGCCGACGGACAGCGCACGCTCGGTCTGCGCGAGGGCTTCGACATCGGCCTGGAGATGTCCGGCCGCCCCGAGGCCATGCGCGAGATGATCGCCAACATGACCCACGGCGGTCGGATCGCGATGCTGGGCCTGCCGTCCGAGGAGTTCCCGGTCGACTGGTCCCGGATCGTCACCTCCATGATCACGATCAAGGGCATCTACGGCCGCGAGATGTTCGAGACGTGGTACTCGATGTCGGTCCTCCTGGAGAGCGGCCTCGACCTCTCGCCCGTGATCACCGGCCGTTACGGATTCCGGGACTACGAGGCGGCGTTCGACGACGCGGCCGGCGGCCGCGGCGGCAAGGTCATTCTCGACTGGACCCTCTGAGGACTCTAAGGAACTGATGATGTTCGACTCCGTCCGTGACGACCTGCGCACCACCCTTGACGAGATCCGCGCCGCCGGGCTGCACAAGCCCGAGCGGGTCATCGGCACCCCGCAGTCCGCGACCGTGAACGTCACCGCGGGCGGCCGCCCCGGTGAGGTCCTCAACTTCTGCGCGAACAACTACCTCGGCCTCGCCGACCACCCCGAGGTCGTCGCCGCCGCCCACGCGGCGCTCGACCGCTGGGGCTACGGCATGGCCTCCGTGCGCTTCATCTGCGGTACGCAGGAGGTGCACAAGGAGCTGGAGGCGCGGCTGTCCGCGTTCCTCGGCCAGGAGGACACGATCCTCTACTCCTCCTGCTTCGACGCCAACGGCGGTGTCTTCGAGACCCTCCTCGGCGCCGAGGACGCGGTCATCTCCGACGCCCTCAATCACGCCTCGATCATCGACGGCATCCGGCTGTCCAAGGCCCGCCGCTTCCGGTACGCCAACCGCGACATGGCCGACCTGGAGGCCCAGCTCAAGGAGGCCTCCGGCGCGCGCCGCCGACTGATCGTCACCGACGGCGTCTTCTCGATGGACGGCTATCTCGCCCCGCTCCAGGACATCTGCGACCTCGCCGACCGCTACGACGCGATGGTCATGGTCGACGACTCGCACGCCGTGGGCTTCGTCGGCCCCGGCGGCCGCGGCACCCCCGAGCTGCACGGGGTCATGGACCGCGTCGACATCATCACCGGCACCCTGGGCAAGGCCCTCGGCGGCGCCTCCGGCGGTTATGTCGCGGCCCGCGCCGAGATCGTCGCCCTGCTGCGCCAGCGTTCCCGCCCGTACCTCTTCTCGAACACGCTCGCCCCGGTGATCGCCGCGGCCTCCCTGAAGGTCCTCGACCTGCTGGAGTCCGCCGACGACCTGCGCGTCCGGCTCGCGGAGAACACCGCGCTGTTCCGCTCCCGGATGACCGAGGAGGGCTTCGACATCCTCCCCGGCGACCACGCGATCGCCCCCGTCATGATCGGTGACGCCTCCGTCGCCGGCCGGATGGCGGAACTGCTCCTGGAGCGTGGCGTGTACGTGATCGGCTTCTCGTACCCGGTCGTCCCGCAGGACAAGGCCCGTATCCGTGTCCAGCTGTCCGCGGGGCACTCCACCGAGGACGTGAACCGGGCCGTGGACGCCTTCGTGGCGGCGCGGGCCGAACTCGACGCCTGACGGCGTCCGCGCCCCCCGTGTCCGGGGCGCACACCGGTCCGATGGCCGGAAAGGGCGTGTGACCTGAGAGAATCGGTCGCATGATCGAAGCGCGGCGGCTCCACATCCTCCGTGCGGTGGCCGACCACCGCACGGTGACGGCGGCGGCCGCCGCGCTGTATCTCACGCCCTCGGCGGTCTCGCAGCAGCTGACCGCCCTGGAGCAGGAGACGGGCCACCGGCTGGTCGAGCGCGGCGCCAAGGGCGTACGGCTGACCCCCGCAGGCGAGATCCTGCTCGGCCACACCAACGCCGTGCTGGCTCAACTGGAGCGCGCCGAGGCCGAGTTGGCGGCGTACAGCTCGGGCTCCGCCGGTACGGTCACCGTGGCCTCCTTCGCGACCGGCATCGGCCTGGTCGTGGCCCCCGCCCTGGCCCGCCTCGCCGTCACCTCGCCCGGCATCCTCGTCCGTGTCCAGGACGCCGAGGGTGACGCCAGCCTTCCGATGGTGCTCGACCGGCAGGTCGACATCGCGGTGGCCGTCGAGTACCGCGGCGCCCCGGACGCCGACGACCCGCGCCTGACGCACGTCCCGCTCTACGCCGAACCCTTCGACGCGGTCGTCCCCGTCACCCACCGGCTGGCCGACGCCGAGGAAGTGCCCCTCGCCGAGCTGGCCAAGGACCCCTGGATCGGCCCGTACCCCGGCAACCCCTGCCACGACGTGGTCGTCCTGGCCTGCGAGAACGCCGGGTTCCAGCCGCGGCTCGAACACTCCTCCGACGACTTCCGCGCCGTCGTCGCCCTGGCCTCCGCCGACGCGGGCGTGGCCCTCGTTCCCCGCTCCGCCCTGCGCGGCATGGAGCTCACGGGCGTCGTCGTGCGCCCCGTGGACGGGGTCGCCCCCACCCGCCGCGTCTTCGCCGCCGTACGCCGTGGCGCCGAGGGGCATCCGCTGATCCGCCCCGTCCTGGAGGCGCTGACGCGAGCGGCGACGGTCGACTGATCCCGTCGTCCCGTCGCCCGGTTCCCGCATGTGGGATAGCATCCCGGATATGGGAAACGAGGACGATGCCGCCGTCGATGTCCGGCTCGGGGCGCGACTGGCCGAGCTGAGGGCCGAACGGGGCTGGACCCTGGGCGAGCTGGCGGAGCGCAGCGGGATCAGCAGATCGACCCTCTCCCGTGCGGAGCGCGCCGAGATCAGCCCCACGGCCTCCCTCCTGAACCGCCTCTGCCATGTGTACGGGCGGACCATGTCGCACCTGCTGAGCGAGGTCGAACGGGAATCGGCGCTCCTGGTCCGCGCCGCCGACCAGACGGTCTGGACGGACCAGGCCTCCGGATTCGTCCGGCGCTCGGTGTCGCCACCGCACGCGGGACTGCGCGGCGAACTGGTCGAGGGACGGCTCACCGCCGGCGCGGACATCGCGTACGACAGGCCTCCCGTGCCCGGCCTGGAGCAGCACATCTGGGTCCTCGACGGACGGCTCGACGTGACCGCGCAGGACACCGAGCACCGCCTCGGCGCCGGTGACTGCCTCCGGCTGCGCGTCTGGGGGCCGACGCGCTTTCGCTGCCCCGGCCCCGAGGACGCGCGGTACGCGCTGGCGGTGGTGCTGCCGTGATCACCGTCGGGCGCCTCACCGCGGCCGAACTCCTTGACGAAGCCGATGAGTTGGCGGGCCTGCTCACCGACACCGTGGACGGCGGCGCCTCGGTCGGATTCCTCGCGCCGCTCGCCCGCGCGGAGGCCGTCGCCTGGTGGCGCGAGCGCGCGGACGCGGTCTCGGCCGGGCACCACGCGGTCTGGGTGGCCCACGTCGGCGGCCGGCTGCTCGGCACCGTCGCCCTCGCCTTCCCGGGCAAGCCCAACAGCCGCCATCGCGCCGAACTCGTCAAGCTGATGGTCCACCGGGACGGCCGCGGACAGGGCGTGGGCCGGACGCTCCTGGCGACCGCGGAGACGGCGGCGGTGGCCGAGGGCATCACCCTGCTCCATCTCGACACCGAGACCGGAAGCCCCGCCGAGTCGCTGTACCTGTCGGCGGGCTGGACCCGGATCGGGGCGATACCGGACTACGCGGCGACGCCGTCGGGCGAACTCCACCCGACGACCATCTTCTACAAGCGGCTGGGAGCGCTCGCCGACGGCACCTGACGGATTCTGAGACCCGTCGGGGGCACCGGCCCGTCACCTCGTGGAGCGGGACCGCCGGTTCCCGGTGGCGCCGTCCGTTCCACCGCTGACGTCGTGCTTCACCGCGTCGATGTCAGTGGCATTGACTACCGTGCGTCTCATGCCGGATGCAGACGACGTACGCCGTATCGCCCTTTCCCTGCCGGACACGACGGAGAAGACCGCCTGGAGCATGCCCACGTTCCGGGTCGCGGGAAAGATGTTCGCCACCCTGCCCGAGGAGGAGACCTCCATCGCGGTGCGCTGTCCGAAGGAGGAGCGCGACGAACTGGTCCTGGCCGAGCCGGGCAAGTTCTGGATCGCCGACCACGAGGCCGGCTTCGCCTGGGTCCGGGTCCGGCTCGCCGCCCTGGAGGACGACGACGAACTCCACGCCATCCTCGCCGACTCCTGGCGCCAGGCGGCCCCGCCCCGACTCATCGACGCCCACCCCGAGTTGGGCCTGCCGTCCGCCGACTGAAACGGCCTCTGCGCCTGCGGTGCCCCGTGGCATGATCCGCACCGGGAGTGATCCGCCGACGGACGCGATCCGGAATCGGGAACGAAGTGCGGGACGGGCGGCTTCGTGGGGGAGCCGTCGGGCCAGGGGGAGGGGCACGAGCGGGATGGCCATGACGTCGTCGGGCGGGGAGCCACGGGACGGGAAGCGGTCCGGAGCGACGGACTCGGGCTCGGGCTCGGTCCGGTCCCGGGCCGGCCTCCTCGACGACCGGCGGCCCCGGCCCGTCTGGTCGCGGGACTTCGCCCTGTTCTTCGTCGCGCGGGCCCTCGCCCGGCTCGGCGAGACCATGCTGCCGGTCGCGCTCGCCGCGGGACTGCTGCGGTACGGATACGGAGTCGGCGCCGTCGGCCTCGCCATGGCCGCCTCGGCCGCCCCCTTCGCCGGACTGGTGATCTTCGGCGGAGTGATCGCCGACCGGTTCAGCACCCGAAGGCTGATGATCGGCGCCGACCTCGTGCGGCTCGTGGCCCAGTCGATCGCCGCCGCCCTCTTCTTCGCCGGCCATGTGGTCCTCTGGCAGGTCTGTCTGATCGGCGCGGTCAACGGCGCGGCCGGCGCCGTCTTCCAGCCCGGCGTCGCCAGCACCGTTCCGCGTCTGGCCTCCGACATCCAGGCAGCCAACGGCGCCATCCGGATCGCGGAGTCCGCCGCCCAGCTCGCCGGCCCCGCCCTGGCGGGTCTGCTGGTCGCGTTCGCCTCCGCCGGAGGGGTCTTCGTGGCCCACGCCGGCACCTACGCGCTGAGCGCCCTGTGCCTGCTGCTGCTCCGCCTGCCCGCGGCCGCCCCCGCGAGCAGGACCCACGGCGGCGGCTTCCGGGCCGACCTCGCCGAAGGGTGGCGGGAGTTCAGATCCCGTACGTGGATGTGGGCCGTCATCGTCATCTGGTGCGTCTACATGATCTCCGTCTGGGGCCCGACCGTCCCCCTGGTGGCCACCGAGATGGTGCGGGCGCACGGCCCGCGCGCCTACGGCCTGATCAACTCCGCCCTCGGCGCGGGCACGGTCGTCGGCGGGCTCGTCGCCCTGCGCCTGCGTCCGCGCCGCATGCTGCGCGCCGGTTCCCTCGCCCTCCTGGCCTTCGCCTGCTTCCCCGCGTCCGTAGGGGTGGGGTTCGGCGTGGCGGCCGTCTCGGCGTGCGCGATGATCGCCGGAGCGGGTACCTCGTTCTGGGGCGTGATGTGGGCGACCAGTGTGCAGACACAGGTCGCCCCCGACGTCCTCAACCGCATCCACGCCTACGACGTCGCGGGCTCCCTGGCGATGATGCCCGTCGGCCAGGCACTCGCGGGGCCCGCCGCCGCGGCCCTCGGCGCCGACAACGTCCTGCTCGTGGCGGGCGTCATGTCCCTCGTCGTCTGCGCGGCCCTGCTCTCGGTGCCCGCGGTACGCGACCTGGTACGGGTCGACGGCCCCGCGCCCCGGTCACCGGACACCACTGCCGCACCGCGCGAAGGGGCCCTCCGGCCGCCGGGCCCGCACAAAACGGGTGCGCGACCACCGGTGTGAGTGCGGTATTGTTTCCGTGCGCGTCCAACCAGGGGAAATCCCAGGTCAGACGGGTATCGGGACGTGGCGCAGCTTGGTAGCGCACTTGACTGGGGGTCAAGGGGTCGCAGGTTCAAATCCTGTCGTCCCGACTTTACGAAGTCGCAGGTCAAGGGGCCGTTTCAGAGGAGATCTGAAACGGCCCTTTGATCATTTTGGGGACCACTTGGGACCAGCGCACTCGACGAGGCTGAAGCGCATCTTGACCCGGTCAAGGCACGCCATGTAACCCGTTGGTTTGCCTGCTTTCCACCCTCAGTGACACGCTGCATCTCCACCACGACCGCACCCGAGAGCCAGCCGCCTGCACCGCCCAGAACTCTCGTTCCCGATGCCCGCCAGTCGACCTGCCAACCCTAGGCAGGCTTGCGCGGCGATCTGAGACGCCTGGTTGGGGACACCGCCCAACCGACACAAGCGGGCAGGTCACCGCTATGAATCTCAGTCTCCGGCCAGTGCTGCTTCCCTGTCTAGCGAGTCCCTGCACAGCGCCGCCTGTACGTCCGTGTACGCAAGGAGGTATACGACGCGGATGCGCGAGCTCTTGTGGGAGTGGAAGTAGTCGACCGTCGCCGAGACAAGCCTCGTCACTGTGGCTTCCAAATCACTGTTGCCTCCGCCGGTTCCCAGGAGGGGCAGGACGACGGAGCGGAGCGCCGGGCCGTCAGTGGACACACGGTCGACCTCGGTGAGAACGTTGCGGACGCATCGTTCCAGGTCCATCACCTGACGGAAACCGGAGCCCGGTTCACCTTCGACGGCGGCCACGTGCACGATGCGCCGTACCTGGTGGGTCTCCTCCAATTCTCCGGGGCCGGTGACCAGGACCTGGCCGGCAGCGACATGGGTGCCGTCGGTCATTTGCTTCGCTAGTTCCAGGCCGATGGTGTCATGCGTCAGGTGCCCGGCGCTGTCGCGAACACCACCGTGGTAGCGGATCGTGGCGGAGACTGTGGGTTCGTCGACGCGCGACATCTCCATGCGGGTGTTCTCCGGGTTGACCCAGACGTCCGTCCCGAGAATGTTGGCGAGGTTGCCGGTGACCATACCGACCCGGTGCTTTCGGCTGCCGCGCAAGGGGAGTTCGTACCTCGTGCACTCGCTCAGGACGCGCGGCGGGCCGCCGCCGTCCCGGCCAGCCGACACCGGGCGGTGCAATGCGGCGTTCTCGAGCAGTAACTTCTGTACCTGTCCGGCCAGTTCGTCCTGTCGGCGGGTCCTGCTCAGCCAGGTGAAGCTCGCCAGCATGAAGAAGGCGGCGAAGCCTGCCGCGCCCCCAATCCCGAATCCGAGTGCCCGCCCTTCGGTCATGGAGTCGGGGAAGACGGAGAAGAGGAAGAGCGCGGCCGCCAGGGAGTAAAGAAGGATTGCGGGTAGCTGCAACGCGTGCTGCTGCCCGGCCCGTTTGGGCTGCGACGACCAGATCTGCAACGTTATGCCGGAGATGGTGAACACCGTCATGACGCCCAAGTGCAGAGGTGTCATCCCAACCTTGCCCCTCCGTGTGCCGACATGGGTGTGGCGCGGGCCTCCTGGACGGAAGCGACCTACTGATCGTGGCAGAGCAAAGTACTTTATGTGCTGCCGGTCGTGTCGGATGGCCAATCGCCCTTTGGGGCCCAAGGGCGGTCCCAAGAGCCGTAACCCTGACTGTCCGTGTGGTTTCATCTGCTCCATGCATCCTATCGACATCGGAGATGTGGACGATCTCAGGATTCGCCTCGAAGTGATGGCACAGGAGGCTGACCGTCGTCTCATCACGGTGTTCGGCTCGGGGATTAGCAGCGCCGTGCTGCCAGGTGTTCCGGAACTCACGATGATGTTCCGCGAGCAGGTCCCGCTGCGCGGGCGGGCCCGCTTCGACGAGACGCTCGCCCGGGAGCCCAATCCCGGCCTCAAGTACCAGAACGCCGCAGCGATGCTGACGAGGATGGTCGGCGAGCACGCCGTGATGCGCGCGATCCGAGCGGCCGTACTGCGGGCCTGCGAGGACGTGCGGCCGGAGGACGTGGCCGCGGTTGCGAACGACAGGGAGAAGTGCCAGGACCTCGAGCGGGACGGAATCTGGCGGGTGCCACCCGGATACGAGCGGTTCGCTCGCTTCTTCTCCGGCTTGAACGGTCGGGTCCGCGGTCCTGTCATCACGACGAATTTCGATCCCCTGATCGAGATCGCCCTGCGCGGGGCGGGTATCGAGTCGATGGCCTACCCGGTGCCCACGGACGCTGCGCCGACGATCGAGCAGTTGAACCAGTTCGTTTTCCAGCCGGTCCTGCACATTCACGGCCACTGGACCGGCGCGGCGACTAGCAACGCCCCGACGCGTATCACTGCGCCGCGCCCTAGGCTGGACCAGCTCTTGCAGCGGCTACTGATCGATTCCGTGGTGCTGGTTGTTGGATACAGCGGGTGGCTGGATGGTTTCATGAAGAGCCTGCGGAGCAGGGTCATCCATGACGCCGATTCCCTTCAGGCCCAGGTGCTTTGGGCAGCGTACGAGTCGGACGTGGCGGTCGTCGTCGGCGACGGTCCGCTGAAGGGTCTGGTGGAGGCCCCGGGTTTCAGCCTCTATCTCGGGGTCGACGGGCACGCCCTCTTCTCAGAAGACCTTGCCGACAGCGGGGAGGCGGAATCGGAGGAGGCCGCACCGTTCGGCTACTCGCGGGTGCCACGTCAGCCCCGTGGTACCTCCTCGTACCAGCCCTCGGCGTTCGTTGACGGCCGTCAGCCGGAGTGGGCGGACGCGGAGCCAGGGCGGTGGCCGCTCCTCAGCGCCACGGTGCGGCTCAGGGAGGAAATGGACCGGGCGCTCGACGCCGGTGGCGGCGGCGGGGTGGTGGCAATCGGCCCGCTCGGTGAGGGCAAGTCGCTTGCTGTACGTCAGGTCGCCGTCGTCGTGGCGGAGGCGCGGCCCGAGTGGCAGGTGCTGTGGCGGGAACCGGGCGCGCCCGCCATTACGGAGGAGTGGCTGAAGGAGGCCGGTTCCTCGGGGAGCACACTGATCTGTGTCGACGAGGCGGACCTGATCATGGACGATCTCGTCGCCACGAAGGAAGTCTGGGCCCGCGAGGGGTCAGGGATCGCCTTCCTGCTCGCCAGCCACGACCGCCTATGGTGGCAGGGGGCTGCGCATTTGCGTCCGTCGTTTGAAGACGTTCTCTTCCACGGCATCACCCGCGAGGACGCCCAGAATCTCGCCGAGGCGTGGGAGCGAAACGGGCTGCTGCCCGCCCACGCCTCCGACGTCGACGAAACTAGGGACCGGCTGATTGACTCGGCGGGTGTGATGGCCGAGCAGGGGAATACCCTGATCGGCGCGGTGCTGGATGTCCGCTATGGATCGGGCCTCAGCGACCGGGTGGAGGACCTCCTGCGCAAACTCCGCCAGGTGAGGCTAACGGACTCCCTAGATCTAGGCGATGTGTTCGCGGGGATCTGCCTGATGCAGCATGTGCTCGACAAGGACGGCAATCGGGGCAGGGGGGCCAGCAGAGCGGTCATCGCCGCCATGGTCGGGCTCGACACGGTCTTCGCCGACGGGAAGATCCTCAAGACTCTCGGCAGGGAGGCGGCGGTGACGATCGCCGGAAACCGTGTGTACTGCCGACACCCGTCCATCGCCGCCATTGTCGTCAGGGCGCTGGAGAAGGAGGGGCACGCCCAGAAGGTCTACGAGCTGGTGGGGCAGGCGGGTGGAAGTCTGTTCGTGGCTGGCGCCACCGACGAGGAGGGCTACCGCGACGCCTATCTGCTGTCTCGCAACCTCCGCGGCCCCGAGGCGGTCTGGGCGGCCAAGGGTGCGGTTGTAGGCACTGGGAACGACGTCCTGGAGTCGAGGGTCTCGCTCCTGCGGGCGATTCGGATAGAGGACAGGACCAAGGCTCTCACCTACGGGCGAGAACTGGCCCCGCATCTGAGCGAGTATCGGGACTACCGTCGCCACATCAGAGGGTTCCTCGTGGAGTACTCCGTCTGCCTGCGGGGCGACGGTCAGGCCCAGACGTCCGCGGGTCTAGCGGCCTTGGCGCTGGACGACCGAGTGGGTTTCAACCTCGACGCCTCCCGTGCGGGATACGCGCTGGTGAGCCTCGCCAAGTCGATGGTCGACGTAAACAGACAGACTCATGTGGTGGATACAGCGGAGGCCCCGGAGATCTGTTACGTCCTTCTTGAACGCGTCCGGGGCACGGAGGAGGCGACGAAGTACCTGCGGGGGCTCCAGCTCCCGCGGATCAGGGAGATCCGGGAGTTGCCGCCGGGCAAACTATGCGGGCGGCTCGCCCAGATGCTCGACAAGGCGGCCACGGCGGCGAAGGGGGAGACGGGACTGCCGCTGCCGTCGGGACTCCAGGACCTGCTTTCGTTCGACGACCTGCGCAGGCTGGCCGAGCGCAGGGAAGGCGGGTGGTGAGGTCGCTCTCCCCGTCGGCCGACCGGACATAGGAGCACTGCCAACGGGTCTCGTTCTTCCGTACATTGCCCACCCGTGCGGCCCGCCCGGCAATGGCACCCGGCGGGTTCAGCTGCGCTTGAGCAGACCGTGTTCCATGCATGCGATGGGAAGAACCATCCGACGCCTCTCGTCGGCACGTCCCTGCGGGCGGACCTGGGGCGGAGGGCCTGTGTAACGCTCGTTCGTGGGAAGCAGCCTTTGTCGTACCCGGCCACCGTCGTACGAAGTAGTACGAGGTCGGACAAGCCCGCACGACGCCGTACCCGGTTGCCCGCAGTCGCAGGCTCCCGTCCGGCCGAGGGTGTACAGCTGTCCGAGACGGGCCGGTGGCCGGGAAAAACCCTTGGACCGTGTGGCCGTCGTCACGGGATCATGCAACTTCTTGCCTGCCCATATCCGGACATCGACACCTTGGGGAACCGGGGTGGAGTGAACCACGGACGGCGCGGCGGGCAGCCGTACGACGACACAGGGCTGTGATGGCATCTCCTGAATCGCGCAAGGCCTTACCGGGCAAGGGCCCGGTCCTCCTCGCACTTCGCTACTACGGAAGGGAACTTCGCAGGCTCCGGCGGCTGACCGTGCCGGGCATGCTGCTGCCGGCGCTGGGCAACATCGGCATCAGCTACGTCGCGCCGCTCATCGTCGCGAAACTCGTCGGCCGTATCGCCGAGGGCGACAGCGGCGTCTCCGCCCGTGACGCCCTGCCGTACGTCCTCGCCTTCGGCGGCGTCCTGCTCCTCGCGGAAGCGTTCTGGCGCCTCGGTCTGCACTGCCTGAACCGCCTGGACGCTCTCGGCATCGAGCAGCTGTACGTGATCGGCATGGACGAACTGTTCGCCAAGGACGCCTCGTTCTTCCACGACAACTTTGCCGGCTCGCTGACCAAGCGGGTACTGAGCTTCGCCTCCCGCTTCGAGGAGTTCGTCGACACGATGACGTTCCAGGTCGTCGGCAGCCTCGTGCCGCTCCTCTTCGGATCGGTGGTGCTGTGGCGCTACGAACCGCTGCTCGTCGTCGGACTTCTGGTGATGATCGCCGTGACCGGGGCGTGCGCGGTGCCGCTAATCCGCCGCCGTCAGGCACTCGTCGACGAGCGCGAGGAGGCGATCGCCCGGGTCTCGGGCCATGTCGCCGACAGCCTGATGAACATGGACACCGTGCGGGCCTTCGCCGCCGAGGAGCGCGAGGCGGCGGAGCACCGCTCCCGGGTCGCGGTGTCGCGGCGGCTCACCCTCCAGTCATGGGACTACGGCAACCTGCGCATCGACACGTTCGTCGCGCCGATGTCCGTCCTGACCAACGCCCTCGGACTGCTGCTCGCGATCACGCTCGGCGGGGGAGGACACGGCGTGGAGGCGGTGGTCGTCGCCTTCACGTACTACGCGAACGCGACCCGGATCATGTTCGAGTTCAACCAGATCTACCGGCGGCTGGAGAGCTCGATGACGGAGGCCGCCCAGTTCACCGAACTGCTGATGTCACCGCCGACCGTGCTCGACCCGGTCGCTCCGGAACCGCTACGGGCCGGCGAGGCCGATGTCCGCTTCGAACAGGTGACGTTCACCCACGGCGGCGCCGAGCCGCTGTTCACCGGTCTCGAACTGGCCGTACCCAGCGGAGCGAAGATCGGTCTGGTCGGCAGGTCGGGCGGCGGCAAGACCACGCTCACCCGGCTGCTGCTGCGGATGACGGACATCGAGGGCGGCCGCATCCTGATCGGAGGCCAGGACATCAGCAAGCTGCGTCAGACCGACCTGCGCAGCCTGATCGCGTACGTGCCGCAGGACCCGGCGATGTTCCACCGCTCGCTGCGGGACAACATCGCCTTCGCCCGTCCGGACGCGACCGAGGAGGAGATCCGCCGCGCGGCCGAGGCGGCACACGTCACGGAGTTCGCCGACGCCCTGCCGGACGGTTTCGCGACCATGGTCGGAGAGCGTGGCATCAAGCTGTCGGGCGGCCAGCGCCAGCGGGTCGCCCTCGCCCGCGCGATCCTGCGTGACGCCCCGATCCTGCTGCTCGACGAGGCGACCAGCGCCCTGGACTCCGAGAGCGAGATCCTCGTCCAGTCGGCGCTGTGGCGGCTCATGGAGAGGCGGACGGCGCTGGTGGTGGCGCACCGGCTGAGCACGGTCGCCACCATGGACCGGCTCGTCGTCCTCGACCGAGGGAAGATCGTCGAACAGGGCACCCACCGGGAACTGCTCGCGTCGGAAGGCGCCTACGCGAAGCTGTGGCGCCATCAGTCCGGCGGCTTCATCGACGACAGCCCCGCCTCGGCCGATCAGCGCTGAACGCGTGCCGGACCGGGGTGGCGCGCGTCAGGCGGGGTCGTCGTGGTGCAGCGGTACCGTCCACTCCAGGACGGTGCCGCTCGGCTCGTTGGCCGTCAGGGTGCAACGGCCGCCCAGCTGCTCGGCGCGGGTGCCGATGTTGCCGAGACCGCTGCGGCGGGTGTCGCCGGGGCCGATGCCGCGGCCGTCGTCCGCCACCCGCAACCGCAGTGTCGTGGCGGTGGCCTCGGCGGTGACCTCCACGGCGGTGGCCCCGGCGTGCCGGGCCACGTTGGACAGGGCCTCGCGCAGCACCGCGACCACGTGCTCCCGCTGCTCGTCGGGCACGTCGGTGTCGAGCAGGCCGCTCATGCGCAGGGCGGGGGCGAAGCCCAGTGTCTCGGCCGCGCGGCCCACCTCGGTGACGAGCCGGGTGCGCAGACCGGCGGTGGCGCCGGACCGGTCGCTCTCCCGCAGGGCGTAGATCGTGGAGCGTACGACCTTGATCGTGTCGTCGAGATCGTCCACCACCCGCTGGACGCGTTCGGCCACCTCGGGCCGGTCGGCGAGGCGGTTGAGAACCGACTGGAGGCTGAGCCCGCCGGCGAAGAGCCGCTGGATGGCCAGGTCGTGCAGGTCGCGCGCGATGCGGTCACGGTCGTTGAGGATGAGGAGCTGTTCCGCGTCGCGGCGGTGCTCGGCGATCTCCAGGGCCAGCGCGGCGTGGCCCGCGAACCCGGCGATCATCTCGACGGTGGCATCGGGGAACACGGTGCCGCCCTGCCGGTTCGCGACCTGGAGAACGCCCCGCACCCGCTCCTGGGTGCCGAGCGGAATCACGAACGCCGGGCCGAGATCGAGGACCGACGCACTGCCCGTCCCGGTGCGCGGGTCCTCGCTGAGCGACGCACTGACGATTCGCTCGCCGGAGGCGAACACCTTGGCTGCCAGACTCGTCCCGTCCGGCAGGGCCAACCCCCGTACCAGTTCGGCGTCGTGTCCCTCGGCGGACTCGATGACCAGGTCCGTGGTGCCGGTCACCGGCACCGCCAGGGTCACCAGATCCGCGTCGGACAGCTCCCGGACCGTCGCGGTGAACGTGTGCAGGACCTCGACCGGATCGGCGCCCGACAGCAGGGTGCGGGTCAGATCGCTGCTCGCGGCCAGCCAGCGCTCACGGCGCCGGGCGTCGTCGTACAGCCGGGCGTTGTCGATGGCCACACCGGCCGCCGCGCCGAGTGTGCGCAGCACCGCCTCGTCCTCGGCGTCGAACTCGGCCCCGCCGTGCTTCTCGGTGAGGTACAGGTTGCCGAAGATCTTGTCGCGGACCTGCACGGGCGTGCCGAGGAACGTGGTCATCGGAGGGTGGCCGGGCGGGAAGCCGACGGAGTCCGGGTGGTCGCTCAGCACGGGCAGCCGCAGCGCGTGCGGCTCGCGGATCAGCAGGCCGAGGATGCCTTCTCCCCGGGGGTAGTGACCGATGCGGGCGATGGTCTCCTCGTCGATGCCCACGGTGATGAACTGCTTGATGCCGCCCTCGTCACCGAGGACGCCGAGCGCCCCGTAGCGGCAGTCGACGAGCTGCACCGCGGATTCCACGATCTGCTGCAGGACCACGTCGAGATCGAGATCGCTGCCGATCGCGAGCACCGCTTCGAGGAGCGTGTGCACCCGGTTCTGGGTGCCGCGCACACGCTGCACCTGCTCCTGGAGGTCCTCCAGCAGGGCGTCCAACCGGAACTGCGGGGCCGGCGGCTCCTCCGGAAGGTGTGCGCTCTGGTCCATATGAGATCCCCTCAGTTACCACCCGTCGAAGCCATGATGCCCGACCGCCCGTGCCCGTGGTCGGGCACCTGTGCGGATCGCGTCGACGGCTTCGGGGGGCGAAGGGGGAGGAATGCCCGCGAAGGGTTCGCAAGGCGGACGTGGACGGCCCGCGGCGGTGATCAGGAGGACGGTCGCCGGATCCGGACGGACAGGGGCTCGTGGCCCCCGGCCCCGCCGCCCCGGACCCGGCACCTGTTGTCCGCAAGGGGGTTCACCGGCAACGCCGACCGGGCGGGCGCCGCCGGTGACGAGCGGGTTCCCGGGCGTCCGTCCGCCGACCGCCCGCGCGTCTCTCAGTGTCCGGGCGTCCGTCCGCCGACCGCCCGCGCGTCTCTCAGTGCCCGGGCATCCGCTCGTGGTCGATCCGCTGCGCGGGCTGCCGCACGGCCGGGCGGGTGTCGTCGGCGCGGAAGGCCAGACGGTTCATGACCCCGACGACACCGTCGACCCGCCACGTCAGCCGGACGGCCTCGAAGATCTCGTCGCGGTGCTCCAGCCGCCCCTCCAGCGTCACCACTCCGTCGCCGACCGAGACGGCCACGGAGTGCGGCGGCAGCGACAGCGCGCGCCCCAGCACCTCGTCGGCGACCTCCCGGCGGATCTCCTCGTCCGTCCGCAGGAAGACCCGCAGCAGGTCGCGCCGGGTCGCGATCCCGATCAGCCGGTCCTCCTCGTCCACCACCGGAAGCCGCTCGACGTGATGACGCTCCATGACCCGGGCGGCATCGGCCACGCGCTGCTCGGGATGCACGGTGATCGCGGGCGTCGACATCAGCTGTTCCACGGTCGTGGCGCGGACGGGCCCGGCTGCGGCGGTCGGCACGCGGCGCGCGGTCCGCTCAGGACGGGGCGACCACGGCAGCACGCGGCGCAGCGACGGCAGACGCCGGCGCCGTTCCCGGCCGGACCGGGCCGCCTGCAGGCGCAGCAGATCCGTCTCCGAGATCACGCCCACCACCTTGTCGTCGTCGTCCACGACCGGCAGCCCGCTGATCCGGTACCGGTCCAGCAGCCGGGCCACGTCCTTGAAGGACATCTTCCGATGCGCTCCGACGACCTCGCTGGTCATCACCTGCCCGACGATGAGGGTCATCTCGCCATCTCGCTTCCTGCTCGGACGGCTTCCCAGCCTGCCCTCCCGGCACGCACGGGGGCAGGGGCCGACCGTCCCCGGCCGGGGGCCGGACCGCCCCGGCCGGCAGGTCCAAGGACCCGGCCCACCCCTTCGTCCCGGCGCTCCCTAGCGCTTCAGGCCGACCCCGCCGTACAGGGACACCGGCTCGTCGCCGATCGGGGTCTCGCCCTCCGCGAGCTCGGGACGCCAGTCCTTCACCGAGACGACACCGGGCTCGACCAGGTCCAGACCCCCGAAGAAGCGGCTCACGCCGGCGTGCGAGCGGCCCACCAGGGTGACACCGCCGCGCGCGTACGCCTCGATGCCCTGCCGGACCTCCTCCGGCTCGAAGTCGGCGGTCATCGCGGACAGCGACAGGTAGCTGCCCGGCGCCAGCGCGTCGACCAGGGTCCCGACCAGCTCGTACGCGCCGTCGTCGTCGGCGATGAAGTGCATCAGCGCTATCAGCGACAGGGCCACGGGACGGTCGAGGTCGAGCACGCGTGCGGCCTCGTCGAGGATCTTCAGCGGCTCGCGCACGTCCGCC
Source organism: Streptomyces sp. NBC_00659 (assembly GCF_036226925.1). Lineage (NCBI taxonomy): Bacteria > Bacillati > Actinomycetota > Actinomycetes > Kitasatosporales > Streptomycetaceae > Streptomyces > Streptomyces sp. NBC_00659. The sequence goes on from NZ_CP109031.1 coordinate 8,143,000, forward strand.
TGGACGTACTCCGTCATGCCCTCCGGAGTGCCGCGCAGCAGCGCCTCGGCGTGGGCGAGGACGATCGGGTCGTTGTCGACGTACACCACCCGTGCGTCCGGAGCGGAACTCTGCGCGATCTGGTGGAGGTTGGGCTCGGTGGGTATGCCGGTGCCGATGTCCAGGAACTGGCGGATTCCCGCCGTGCGGACGAGGTGCCGGGTGGCCCGTTGCATGAACCAGCGGTTGCTGCGCGCGGCCCGCTTGGCTCCGGGATCACGCGCCGTGATCTGCTGTCCGAGCCGCTCGTCGACCGGATAGTTGTCCTTGCCGCCCAGATACCAGTCGTACACCCGTGCCGGATGAGGCCTGCTGGTGTCGATCCCGTCCGCGGTGGACTCCGTCCCCGTCATACGACAACTCCCCGCTCTCCTGGGCCTGTTCACCTCCGCGGCCTGGGTTCGGCGGGGTGCGCGAGCAGTCTGCCATCCATGCGAGGGGCGGAGCGGGCGGCCGACGATCCCCGGCCACCGCACCGGCCGCCACGACCGCGGAACGATCCCGCACGGGTCGGGTGTTCGGGACGGACGGGCGGATACCGGCGGCCGGGCGGATCTTCCCAAGGATCCGGCGCGGGGATATAGTCCAAAACTAGCAGTGCTAATTAATGGTTGTGCTCATCAACGTCCGGTGCCCGTCCGCCGGTGTCCGTCAGGAGTCCTGTCGTGCGTCCCGTCCACTTCGCGGCCGCTCGCCGCACGCCCATCGGCAAGCTGCGCGGTGCCCTGTCCTCCGTACGGCCCGACGACCTCGCCGCGGGCGTCGTCCGCGCTCTGGTCGCCGAGGTGCCCACACTGGATCCGGCCCGCGTCGACGACGTCTACTGGGGCGCCGCCAACCAGGCCGGCGAGGACAACCGCAACGTCGCCCGGATGGCCGCGCTGCTCGCCGGACTGCCCGACAGTGTGCCCGGCGCCACCGTCAACCGGCTCTGCGCCTCCGGCCTCGAAGCCGTCACGACGGCGGCCCGCGCCATCGCCTCCGGCGAGGCCGACATCGTGCTCGCCGGAGGCTCCGAGTCGATGAGCCGGGCCCCCTTCGTGCTGCCCCGCCCGGACGAGGCGCTGCCGCACCGCATCGAGACCGTCGACACCCGGCTCGGCTGGCGGCTGGTCAATCCGGCGATGAAGGACCTGCACGGCGTCCTGTCCATGGGGGAGACCGCGGAGGAGGTCGCCGCGCGGTACGGCGTCTCGCGTGAGCGGCAGGACGCTTTCGCGCTCCGCAGCCACCAGCGTGCCGCGGACGCCCGCAAGAACGGGTACTTCGACGCCGAGCTGCTCACCGTCGAGCGCCCCGACGGTGTGGTCGTCGACAGCGACGAATGCGTGCGGGAGGACACCTCGCTCGACAAGCTGGCCCGCCTCAAGCCGGTGTTCCGCGCCGGCGGCACGGTCACCGCGGGCAACGCCTCGCCGATGAACGACGGCGCCGCGGGTGTGCTGCTCGTCAGCGAGGAGGTCCTGAACGAGCTGGGACTCGAATCGCTCGGACGGTATGTCGCGGGAGCCTCGGCCGGCGTCGGTCCCGACGTCATGGGCATCGGCCCGGTGCCCGCGACCCGCAAGGCGCTCGGACGCGTCGGCTGGAGTGTCGCCGACATCCAGGAGGCCGAGTTCAACGAGGCGTTCGCCGCCCAGGCCCTGGCCTGCGTGGACGCCCTCGGTATCGACCCGGACCTCGTCAACCCGACCGGCGGCGCCATCGCCCTCGGCCACCCGCTCGGCGCCTCGGGAGCCCGCATCCTCACCACCCTGCTGCACCGTATGCGCCGCACGGGCGCCGAGCGCGGCCTGGCCACGATGTGCGTCGGCGTCGGGCAGGGCACCGCGGTCCTGGTGGAGCGCCCCTGACGCCCCGCACCCGGCCGTAGGAAGCCCTAGGGGCGTCACGGGTCGCCGTACGTCCTCGCGCGCTTGCGGCAGCCGGCCGGTTCCGGTTCGCCGGTACACCGGTCGGCGGCCCCGGCACCCCGTCGACCCGAAAGAGCACGGCGAGCCCGGCGGGACCCCCGTCACCTGGGCGGGCACCGTGGGCATAGCATCGATCCCCGCATGAACACGATGACGCTCTGGCACATATCCACGGGGGAGTTCGCCGCTCTCGCCGCCGCGGCTCTGCTCGTCGGCTTCTCCAAGACCGCCGTCAGCGGCGCCAACACGGTCAGCCTGGCCGTCTTCGCCGCCGTACTGCCCGCCCGCGCCTCGACGGGCGTCCTGCTGCCCCTCCTGATCGTCGGCGATGTGCTGGCCGTCGCCACCTACCGGCGCCACGCCCACTGGCCGACGCTGTGGCGGCTCTTCCCGGCGGTCGCCGCCGGTGTCGTCCTCGGCACGCTGTTCCTGGTGTGGGCCGACGACGGGGTCGTACGGGCCTCGATCGGCGCGACCCTGCTGCTGATGACCGGGATCACGCTGTGGCGCCGCCGGGCCGCCGTCCAGGACGAGGAACCCGACGCGGTCGTGACCCGCGCGGGCCGCGTCAAGGCGCGTTCCTACGGAGTCCTCGGCGGCTTCACCACCATGGTCGCGAACGCGGGCGGCCCGGTCATGTCGATGTATCTCCTCTCGGCGGGCTTCCGCAAGCTCGGCTTCCTCGGCACCTCCGCCTTCTTCTTCCTGATCGTCAACGTCTCCAAGCTGCCGTTCAGCGCGGGCCTCGGTCTGATCAACGGGCGTTCGCTGCTGCTGGACGCGGCCCTGGCGGTGTTCGTGGTGCCGGGGGCGTTCGTCGGAAAGTGGGCGGTGAAGCGCATCAACCAACTGCTCTTCGAACGCCTGGTGATCGGGGCGACGGTGGTGGGCGGAGTGCAGCTGCTGCTCCGCTGAGCCCGCCTCGCGGATCCGGTCGGTCCGGTCAGCTCCTGGTGGCCGGTGTCAGTTCCCGCTGGCCGGTGTCAGTTCCGGCGTGCGGCCCGGCAGACCCTGCGTCAGGTCCTCGACCAGCAGCCGCTTGGCGATGGTGTCGACGGCGGCGCGCAGTTCCGTGCCGGACGGACGGCCGATGTCCTGCTCGACGCGCCCGGCGAGCCATCGGCCCCAGGCCTCGCTGATCACCCGCGCCTCGCGCTCGCCCGCCGCGGTGTGCGAGAACAGCGAGCCGTGCCGGGTCAGATAGCCCTCGTCGACCATGCGCTGGAAGACCGGGACGAGCACCTCGGGGGGCAGATGGCGCCGGGCGGCGATCAGCGCGAGGTTGGCGTGGCCGACCATCCGGGTGAACAGTTCCACCTGCATCACGGCCCAGGCACCCGCCACGTCCAGCCGGGTGTCGGACTCGAAGACGATCCGGCGCGCGGTGTCCATCTCCGTGGTGCCGATGATCTTCGCGACGGAGAACTCCAGCAGCCGCTGGGAGTCCGCGGTGGACGGTGACGCGAAACCCTCGCCCATGTCCGTCGACCCCATGCGCGCGCTGTCGCGCAGCTCCACCTGCTTGAGGAAGAGCGCCACGACGAAGCCGAGGAGCGCGACCGGGACCGTCCACAGGAACACCGTGTGGATGGTGTCGGCGTACGCGTCGACGATGGGCGCGGCCGCCTCGGGCGGAAGTCTGTGCAGTCCTTCCGGGCTCTGCGCCGCCCTGGCGATGACGGCCGGTCCGGCCGTGCCCGTCTCGGCGGCCGCCCTGACCCCGTCGGCCAGGTTGGGCTTGAGCGCGTTGGTGTAGATCGTGCCGAAGACGGCCGTACCGAACGAACTCCCCAGCGTACGGAAGAAGGTGACCCCGGACGTCGCGGTGCCGAGGTCGGTGTACTCGACGGTGTTCTGCACGGCGATCGTCAGCACCTGCATGCACAGCCCGATCCCGGTGCCGAGCACGAACATGTACAGGGACTCCAGCCAGGCCCCCGTATCCGGTCCCATCCGCGACATCAGATACAGCCCGACCGCCATCACCAGGGAGCCGACGATGGGGAAGATCCGGTACTGCCCGGTCTTGCTGACCACGTTGCCGCTGAAGACGGACGCGATGAGCAGCCCCAGGACCATCGGCAGCGTGCGCACGCCGGAGATCGTGGCCGAGTCCCCGTCGACGTACTGCAGATACGTCGGCAGGAACGTCATCGCGCCGAGCATCGCGAACCCCACGATGAAGCTGAGGATCGAGCAGACCGTGAAGACCGGGTTGGAGAACAGCCGCATCGGCAGCATCGGTTCGGCCGCGCGCGTCTCCACCACGCAGAACAGGCCGAGCGCGATCAGACCGCCCACGAAGAGGCCGATGATGGCCGGTGATGTCCAGGCGTACTCGTTTCCGCCCCAACTCGTCGCCAGGATCAGGGCGCTGGCCCCGACCGCGACGAGCGCGATGCCCAGATAGTCGATGACCGGCCGGGTCGCCGACTTCACCACGGGGATGGTGCGGGCCGCCGCGATCACCACGACGATCGCGAGGGGCACGTTGATGTAGAACGCCCACCGCCACGACAGATGGTCCGTGAACAGTCCCCCGAGCAGCGGCCCGATGACCGTGGCCACACCGAACACGGCACCGATCGCGCCCTGGTACTTGCCCCGCTCGCGCAGCGGGATGACGTCCGCGATCAGCGCCATGGACGTCACCATCAGACCGCCCGCGCCGATGCCCTGCAACGCCCGCCAGGCGATCAGCAGCGTCATGTTCGTGGCGAGCCCGCACAGGAAGGAACCCGTGATGAAGATGATCGCCGACACCTGGAAGACCACCTTGCGGCCGAACAGGTCGCCGAACTTGCCGACCAGCACGGTCGCCACGGTCTCGGCCAGCAGATACGCGGTCACCACCCACGACATGTGCGCGGCGCCGCCCAGATCCGACACGATCGTCGGCAGCGCGGTGCCCACGATCGTCTGGTCGAGCGCGGCGAGCAGCATGCCCAGCACGATCGTCGCGAAGACGATGTTGCGGCGGCGGTTGTCCAGCACCGGCGGTCCGGGTGGCGCCGCCGGGGCCGGCGCGGTGTCCTCCGTGATCGTCACAATCGCCACCCTCACACCGGTGGGCTCCCCGTGCATGCGGGGCGACCCGCCCGGTGTACGGGCCGGCCGGACGCTCTACCCTCCCGGGTTCCTGCGCAGCAGATAGGTGTCCATGATCCATCCCTTGCGCTCCCGGGCCTCGGCGCGCAACCGCTCGATATGGGGAGCCGCCTCGGCGATCGGACCCGAGGCGAGGATCTCGTCGGGCGTGCCGATGTAGGCGCCCCAGTAGATGTCGATGTCCTCGTCCGTGTACTGCCGGAACGTCTGATGGGCGTCGAGCATCACGACCACGTCGTCCACCCCCTCCGGGAAGCCCTCGGCGAGGCGCCGCCCGGTGGTGATCTGCACCGGCCGGGCGACCCGGTTCAGCCCCGTGCGGTGCCGGGCGACGAGCGCCGAGACACTGCTGATCCCGGGCACCACGTCGTACGAGAACGCCACCACGCCCCGGTCCAGGATCTCCTCCAGGATGCCGAGTGTGCTGTCGTACAGAGCGGGATCGCCCCACACCAGGAACGCGCCGCTCTCGTCCTCGCCCAGCTCCTCGGCGATGAGCTGTTCGTAGATCGCGGCGCGGGCGCTGCGCCAGTCCCCGACGGCCGGCGAGTACGCCGAGCCGCCCGCCGTCCGGTCCCGGTCCGGGTCACGGGCCTCGACCAGGCGGTACGCCCCCTCGGGTATGTGCGCGTCGAGGATGTCGCGGCGCAACTGGACGAGGTCCGACTTCACCTCGCCCTTGTCCAGGATGAAGAACACGTCCGTGCTCCTCAGCGCCTTGACCGCCTGAAGCGTGAGCTGATCGGGGTCGCCCGCTCCGATGCCGATGACATGAATCTTTCGCACACCGAGAGTCTGCCCCACGCCACTGACAGTGGACGCACCGGCCGGACCCCGGCCCCATGGGCAGGGCGCGCCTTCGTCAGGTCGCCCGGCCGCGCAGCCGTGGCGACACCCGTGCCGGGTCGACCGGTCGGCCGTCGCGCTCCACGACGGCCGCCAACTCCCGTGCCCAGCCGGTGATGTCCGCGAGGTCCAGGCCGTGGGGCCGCGGCCGTCCCGTCGCCGACGTCCACTCCTCGACCGCTCCGGCCCCGCGCCGCAGCAGCCGTGCGCCGCCCGCCACGTTCCCCCGGGCCGCGTGGGTGAGCCCCACGGCGAGCTGGGCCATCCCCCGCCAGAGGCCGCGCTCGTCCGCGGGCCCGGACTTCCAGGCGTCCTCGAAGACCTCGTGCGCGTGGAACGGCCTGCCCGCGTCCAGCAGCGCCTGCGCCTCCGCGACCGTGTCCTCGGGGCGGCGTACGACACCCTCCGGCGCTCGCTCGACACCGGCCGCGCCGTACGGCAGCGGGCGCCCCAGTCCGTCACGGGGCCGGGCGTTCCGCGCCCGTCCCTCGGCGTCCCGGTCGCGTCCGCCGGCCCGCCGCGTCTCAGATGTCCCGGTCATACGCCGATTGTCGCGCGCCCCGCTCCCCCTGCGGAGCAGCCCCCGGCGTGGGGTAAAGTTCTGTTCGCACGATCACGCGGGTCACCGTGGGTGAAGGCACCGGGACGTGGCGCAGCTTGGTAGCGCACTTGACTGGGGGTCAAGGGGTCGCAGGTTCAAATCCTGTCGTCCCGACTTGCTGAAGGGCAGGTCGCAGGCCGTTTCCGCCGACGCGGGAACGGCCTTTCCGTTGTTCCGGGGTCCGGCTGTCGCCGGATGCAGCCGATTGCCGCCCATCGGGCCCGGGATTCGACCCCAGGCCACCGATGTGATGCGGGTCACTCTCCTGATGCTCCGAGCCGGGTCTGCGCGATCATGACGTGATGGACGCTCGCTTCCTCGGCATCGCCGAACTGGCCGAAACCCCGTCCGTGGCGGTCGTGGTCGATGTCATGCGTGCCTACACGGTGGCCGCCTGGGCCTTCGGCCGCGGGGCGGAAAAGATCGTTCTCGCGGAGTCGCTCGCCGAGGCCCTGGCGCTCAAGGCCCGCCACCCGGACTGGGTGACGCTCAAGGACGGCCCGCCCGCCCCCGGCTTCGACCTCGTCAACTCGCCGGGCCTGCTGCGGTCCGTCGACCTCGGCGGACGGACCGTCGTGCAGAAGACCACGGCGGGGACGGTCGGCGCCCTCGCGGTCAAGGACGCGTCGCTGGTGCTGTGCGCCGGCTTCGTGGTGGCGGAGGCGACCGCGCGGATCCTGCGGGCCCACCGGTGCGACGGCGTCACGTTCGTGGTCACCGGCGAGGACGGCCGCGCCGATGAGGATCTGGCGTGCGCTCAGTACATCGCCGGCAGGGCTGTCGGGGCCGGTACCGACGCGGCCGGGTTCCTCCGCCGTGCCGGTGAGTCCCGCGCCGCCGACGAGTTGGCGACGGGTGTGCGTCAGGGCGTTCATCCCGATGACGTCGCACTCTGCCTCGAGCTCGACCGGTTCCCCTTCGCCATGGTGGCGACCTCGGAGGATCCGCTCATGGTCCTGCGTCCGTGCGCTGTGCCCTTCCCGGTCGAGGACGCGCGGATCTGAGCGCCGACGAGGTCCGGCTCCCGTCGGGCCGTACCCGGCCGGTGAAGGGCGCGTCCGGCTCCCGTTGAGCAGCCGTACCCGCCCGAGGAGGGGCGCGGCACGCCGCCACCGCCCCCGAGGCGAGCGGATGACCACGGGCGGAGCGGTGCCGCTGCTGGACGCCGGGCGCCGGATGCCGGATGTCGGGAGCCGGATGCCGTACGCCGGAAGCCGGTGCGCCAAGTGCCGGACGCCAGGCGCAGGGTGCGCCCGGTCCGCATCGGGCGCCGCCCGGACTCACTTCTGACGGTGTGCCACCTCGGCTGCCCCGGTGCGCGGGATCCTCCCGTCCGGGCCCGCCGCCGTATGCCCAGTCCCCGCTTGGCCTCTCTTGCCCCCGGGGTGGATCTCCTCCGCGCGGGTGCCGGTGCCCCCGGCCTTCGGTCCGCCGCTGGTCCCTGGCGCCCCGAGCCGGTGTCCAGCTCGCGAGATTGCACACAATCGGTCGTGTCTATTCGAGCGAGATGGGGCTATGGTGCCTGCATAGAGGCAACGAGGCCTCGATCGGCAGCCAAAGTTGTGTACAAGTCGGCGACGGTTGCTCGATGTGCGTGATGTGGGCGAGAGGTGGACATCCCATGGCTGACGACCAGCAGAGCGACCGCCGGCAGGCGGCTGCCCAAGGGCCATTGGCGGGGGTACGGGTCGTCGAGACGGGCTCGCTCATCGCGGGGCCGTTCTGCGGACAGCTGCTCGGCGACTTCGGGGCCGAAGTGATCAAGGCGGAGGATCCCGGCAACGGCGACCCGATGCGCCAGTGGGGGAGCAACCTCCCGCAGGGCCTCTCCCTGACCTGGCCGATCATCGCCCGCAACAAGAAGTCGATCACCTGCGACCTCCGCAGGCCCGAAGGGCAGCAGTTGCTGCGGGACCTGCTCGCGACGGCCGACGTGTTCATCGAGAACTTCCGGCCGGGCACCCTGGAGCGATGGGGACTCGGACCCGCGGAACTCGCCGAGCTCAACCCCCGGCTCGTGGTCACCCGGGTCACCGGCTACGGCCAGGACGGGCCCTACTCCCGGCGCGCCGGATTCGGTTCCATCGGCGAGGCGATGGGCGGCCTGCGCCACATCACCGGGGAGCCCGACCGCGCACCCAGCCGCACCGGCATCTCGATCGGCGACTCGCTCGCCGGCACGTTCGCCGCGCTCGGCACCGTGATGGCCCTGTTCTCCCGTGAGCACACCGGGCGGGGCCAGGTCGTCGACTCCGCGATCTACGAGGCCGTACTGGCGATGATGGAGTCGATCCTTCCGGAATGGGAGATCGGCGGATCGCGGCGCGAGCGCACCGGGTCGGTGCTGCCGGGCGTCTCGCCCAGCAACGTGTATCCGACCCGCGACGGCTCGGCCGTCCTCATCGCCGCCAACAGGGACACGGTCTTCAACCGGCTGGCCGAGCTGATGGGCAAGCCGGAGTGGGGGACCGACGAGCGGTTCGGGACGCACGCCGCCCGCGGTGAGCACCAGGCCGAGCTCGACAAGCTGGTGGCCGAGTGGACCCAGGGGCAGGACTCCGAAGCGTTGCTCGACCTGCTGCACGAGAGCGGGGTGCCGGCCGGACTGACCTACACCGCCCAGGACATGTTCGCCGACCCGCACTTCGAGGCCAGGAAGACGATCGTCCGGCTGATGCACGACAAGCTGGGCTCGTTCCCGATGCAGAACGTCGCCCCCAGGCTGTCCGGGACGCCCGGCTCGGTGCAGACGCTCGGGCCGGAACTGGGACAGCACAACGACGAGGTGTACGGCGGAATCCTCGGCCTCGACATCGCGGCCCGTGCCCTCCTGCGCGACCAGGGCGTCATCTAGTGCCGCGACAGGCAACGTTCGCCCCGTCGCGACTCCCGGCACGCTCCCCCAAGCTCTTCGAGCAGGGGGCACCCCCACTCGCCGCACCGGCCGAAAGCCCAAGTACATCCAGTACGAGGACTTCCGGCCGGCACACCGAGAGCACGCTCCCCCAAGCTCTCGGCTTCGCTCGAGCAGGGGGGACCCCCATGGCGCCGCTCCTTGACGGGCAAACATTGCCTGCCGCGGCACTAGCGGTTCGGCCGCAGTTCCCGGGCAACGAAGAGGAGACACCCCGTGAGCGTCAGAATCTGTGAAGTGGGTCCGCGTGACGGACTCCAGAACGAACCCGAACACCTGAGCCCGCGACAGCGCGCGGACTTCGTCGACCGGCTGTCCGCCACCGGCGTCGACCGCATCGAGATCGCCAGCTTCGTCAACCCCGCCCGCGTGCCGCAGATGGCCGGGGCGGAAGAGGTCTGCGCCGCGGTGGAACCCGTCGACGGCGTCGGTCTCGCGGCGCTGGTACTCAACAAGCGCGGGTACACGCGACTGGCGGAGACCCGGTGCGTAGAGGCGCGTATGGCCTTCTGCGTCACCGAGACCTTCAACGAGCGCAACCAGGGCCGCAGTGTCGAGCAGTCGATCGCGGAGGCGGCCGACATCGTCGCGGCGGCCCACGCGGACGGCCGCAGGGCCGGCGTCACGCTGGCCGCGTCGTTCGGCTGCCCGTTCGAGGGAGCCGTCGATCCCGGCCGGGTGCTGGCCATCGCCGAGCGGGTCGCCGCCACCGGCGCCGACGAGCTCGTCTTCGCCGACACCATCGGCGTCGGGGTTCCCCGGCAGGTGACCCGGCTGCTCACCGGCGCGGCAGGGCTCGGCATCCCGCTCGGCCTGCATCTGCACAACACGCGCAACACCGGATACGCCAACGCCTACGCGGGCATGGAGGCCGGCGTGTCGGTCCTGGACAGTTCCGTCGCGGGCATCGGCGGCTGCCCCTTCGCGCCGAAGGCGACCGGTAACATCGCCACCGAGGACCTCGTCTACCTGCTCGAAGGGCAGGGCGTGGACACCGGCATCGATCTCGACGCGCTGTTGTCCACCGCAGCGTGGATCACGGAGGTCCTCGGCAGGCCGCTGCCGGGACAGCTGCTGCGTGCCGGACGGTTCCCCGCGCCCGCGCGATGACCCTGCGGGACGGTCGGGCGGCGGTGCCCGGTCGCGCCCTGGTTCATGGCGCCGTACCAGGAGCGGAAACGATGACGAAGCCGTCGGTGAGGGTCTACGAGGACCTGCGCAGGAGCATCCTGACCGGATCCCACCCGTCCGGCGCGTGGCTGCGTGAGGAGAACATCGCGACCACCTACGAGGTGAGCCGCACTCCCGTACGCGAGGCGCTGCGCCGGCTGGAGGCCGACGGGCTCATCACGCTGCACCCCAACCGCGGCGCGCAGGTCACCGGATTCGACGCCGCCGATCTCGACGACGTCTTCAGCCTGCGGGCGCTGCTGGAGGGCTACGCCGCGCGACGTGCGGCGGAACGCGACGCCTCGGAGGCCGAGCGCGAGGAACTGCGCGCGCTGTGCGACGCCATGGACGAGGCGGCGCGCGTCGGGGGCGACGACGCCGACGACCGCATCACCGAACTCAACATGCGCTTCCATCGCACGCTGCACCGGGCGGCCGGCAACGCGCTGCTGCCCGGGATCCTGTCCGGGGTCATCGAGATCTCCCTCGTGCGGCACACGTTCCACAACTACTCCCCGGAGGAGATGGAGCGCAGTCTGCGCCAGCACCGTGAGCTGGTCGACGCGCTCACCGCCCGGGACGGGATGTGGGCGCAGTCGGTCATGACGGCGCACGTGCTGTCCGCGCGGGCGTCCCTGAGCCGGCACAAGGACGGCCGGTAGTCCGAGGAGCGACCGGGAACGCGTGTCGTTCCCCGGGCCGGCGGGGCGCGCGGCAGTGCCACCCGCCGGGCGCGACCGCCCGACGGTGAGCGACGGGCCCGATGCGCCTCGGGAGAGTGCCGGGGCCTGCTCCGGCGTACCGCCCCAAGATGCCCCCAGGGGTGCCGGGGCCTGCTTCGGCATGCCGTCCGACGGGGGAGTCGAGGGCCCGGTCCCACGCGCTGTCCGCAGCCGTGCCGATGGCCCGTACGGGCCGTGGACCAGCGGATTCATCCGCCATGGCCCACTCGGGACGAAGCCGTGAGGCGCCTTCCGCAGCAGTAGTGATTCAGGTCTGTACGAACCGGAGGGCGCTGTGTTTACATGCCTGTACCGACCGGACGGTACAACGAGGTGCGACGACTGGAGGTGGTCATGAGCGGGCCTCTCGACGGGGTTCGGGTGGTGGAGATCGCCGGGGTCGGCCCCGCTCCGTTCGCCGCGATGCTGCTGGCGGACATGGGCGCCGAGGTGATCCGGGTCGACCGGGTGGACGCCATTGAGCAGTCGCCCGGGATGGACGACCCCCGGTTCCGCATCCCCGAGCGCAGCCGCCTCTCCGTGGCCGTGGACCTGAAGTCCCCCGAGGGTGCGGAGATCGTGCTCCGCCTCGCCGGGACCGCCGACGCGATGGTCGAGGGCTTCCGTCCGGGCGTCGCCGAACGGCTCGGCATCGGGCCGGACGAGTGCCGGGCCCGCAACCCGCGCCTGGTGTACGGGCGGATGACCGGCTGGGGGCAGCAGGGCCCGCTCTCGGGCCGTGCCGGCCACGACATCAACTTCATCTCGGTCGCGGGAGCGCTGCACCCCGTCGGTCTCGCCGGGCAGCCGCCCGTACCGCCGGTGAACCTGGTCGGCGAGGGCGGCGGCGGGATGCTGCTGGCCTACGGGATCGTCTGCGCGCTGCTGGAGGCCCGCCTGTCGGGCGCCGGGCAGGTCGTGGACGCGGGCATCGTCGACGGAGCGGCCGTGCTGCTGTCGACGATGCTCGGGATGCGGGCCGCCGGCACCTGGAACACGGAACGCGGCACCAACACGCTCGACTCGGGTGCTCCCTTCTACGGCACCTACCGCTGTGCCGACGGGGAGTACGTGGCCGTCGGAGCCGCCGAGCGGCACTTCTTCGACCGCCTCCTCGAGACGCTCGGCGTCGCCGACGACCCGAGGGCGGCCGGAAACCGGCTGGACCCCGGGCGCTGGGATGCGATGAAGGAGTGCATCGCCGAGGCGTTCGCCGCCAGGTCACGTGCCGAATGGATGGCGGTGTTCGACGATGTGGACGCCTGCGTCACCCCGGTCCTCTCGCTCGACGAGGTCGCCGGCCACCCGCACAACCGTGCGCGCGGCACGTTCCTGGACATCGAGGGGGTGGTGCATCCCGCCGCTGCCCCCCGCTTCAGCCGCACCCGGACCGCGGCACCGCGTCCCCCCGCCGCACCGGGCCGGGACTCCGCCGACGTGCTGCGCGCGGCGGGCTACACCCACCAGCAGATCACCGGATTCGTCGAGAGGCGCGTGGTCGTGTGCCAGGACCGCACCGCCGGCCCGGTCATCGACCGCACAGGAGGAAGAACGCCATGCTGATCAGTGACGTGCTGCGTCGCAACGCGATGCGGACACCGGACAAGAACGCGCTCGTCATGGCGGACGGTTCGGGCTCCCGCACCTATGCCGAGCTGTACGAGCGGGCGATGCGCCTCGCGAACGCGCTCCTCGGCATCGCCTCGCGGGGCGACCGGATCGCGATCCTGTCCGAGAACAACCCCGAGTACGTCGAGGCCTACTACGGCGTTCCCGCCGTGGGCATGACGCTGACCATGCTCAACTACCGTCTGCACCCGAAGGAATGGGTGTGGATCCTCAACAACTCCGGTGCCCGGGTCGTCCTGGTCGAGCAGCGCTACCTGGAGGCGCTCGAAGAGCACCGCGGTGATCTGGAGACGGTCGAGCACTTCATCGTGATCGGCGAGTCCCGGCCGGACGCGCGCAGTTACGAGGACCTCGTCGCCGAGGGGCGGCCGACCGAACCCGAGGTGCGGGTCGGCGACGACGAGGTCGCCTGGCTGCTCTACACCAGCGGCACCACCGGATTCCCCAAGGGGGCCCAGCTCACCCACCGCAACATCAACACCGCGCTGATCCAGTCGGTGCTCGCCTACGAGCCCACGCCGGACACCAGCTATCTGAACGCGATGCCGCTGTGCCACGTCGCCGGCTACCTCACGCCGATGCACCAGTTCAACGGCGGCTCCGTGCTGATGATGTCCGGATGGGACCCGGAGCAGTGGATGCGGCTCGTCCAGGAGCACCGGGTCACCAGTGGCGGCTTCGCCCCGACGATGATGTCGATGCTGCTCGCCCACCCCAAGATCGACGAGTACGACCTCAGCAGTCTGGAGTGGATGGGCTACGGCGCCTCCAAGATCCCCGTCGACGTGCTGCGGCGGACGATCGAGCGGTTCGGCCCGATCGTGTACGCGGGTATGGGCATGACCGAGCTGGCCGGGAACATGCTGACCCTCGACAAGGCGGCCCACATCCGGGCCGCCAACGGCGAGGAGCACCTGCTCGACGCGGTCGGCAAGCCGATGGCCCTGGTGGACGTGCGCGTCGTGCGGCCCGACGGCGAGGACTGCGAGGTCGGCGAGGTGGGCGAGATCGTCGTCCAGGGCGACCAGGTCACCATCGGGTACCACGGCAGTCCCAAGGCGACCGAGGAAGCCTGGGCCGGCGGCTGGTTCCACACCGGCGACCTCGCCCGCAAGGACGAGGAGGGCTTCCTCTACATCGTCGACCGGGCCAAGGACATGATCATCTCCGGTGGCGAGAACGTCTACTCCAGCGAGGTCGAGAACGCCCTCTACGAGCACCCGGCGGTCGCCGAGGCCGCGGTCATCGGCCTTCCGGACCCGGTCTGGGGCGAGAAGGTGGCCGCCGTCGTGGTCCGCAGGGAGGGCCAGGAGGTCTCGGAGGACGACATCGTGGCGCAGTGCCGTAGCCGGCTCGCCTCGTACAAGCAGCCGCGCGCGGTGTTCTTCGCGGACAACCTGCCGAAGACGGTCAGCGGCAAGATCCGCAAGAACGACCTGCGGGACCGGTTCGCCACCGGGGAGTGACTTCCGTGGCGGGGAGCCACTCCACAGGGGTGATCCCCGCTCCGGGAACGGCCCGAGGGCACGGTCCTCGGGCCGGACGGCCAGACCAGCAACGCGTTCACCAGGAGCTGTACCGAAAGGACGGTTGGCCATGGAAAGAACCGAAGAGTCCGCGGTGCCCGGCCAGGACATACGCCCGCCGCGGCGGGCCCTCTCGCGCCGGTCGCTGATCGGACGGATGACGGCGGTGACCGCGGGTGCCTCGGGCGCCGCGGTGCTCGGCCCGGCGGGTGTGGCGGCGGCCGCCGGCCCGGCCCGGCGCCGGAAGCCGAAGGTGACCGTCCTCGCGACCGGGCTGAGGTTCCCCGAGGGGCCCGTCGCGCTCCCGAACGGTGACGTACTCGTCGTCGAGGTACTGCGCGGGACGCTGACCCGGGTCACCCCGGACGGCACCACCTCGGTGGTGGCCGAGCTGGGCGGCGGCCCCAACGGCGCGGCCCTGGGCCCCGACGGCCGGGTCTACGTCACCAACAACGGTGGCCTGAACGGCTTCGAGGTCGGTGGGTTCACCTTCGCCGGCGGCACACCCGCCGGTTACGTCACCGGCAGCATCCAGGTGGTCGACCTCGCCGACGGGTCGGTGCGGACGCTCTACACCGAGGCCGACGGGCAGCGGCTGCGCGGCCCGAACGACCTGGTCTTCGACGCCCACGGCGGCTTCTACTTCACCGACTACGGCAAGACCGGCACGACCACCGTCGACCGGGGGCGGCTCTTCTACGCCACCGCCGACGGCACGTCGATCCGCAAGGTGGCCGACGGGATGGACGGCCCCAACGGCATCGGGCTCTCGCCGGACGGCAAGCGGCTCTACGTCTCCGAGACGTACACCGCGCGGGTCTGGTGGTGGGAGGTCACGGCCCCCGGAGTCATCAGGGGCGGGCTGTCGCTGGCCGGTTCCGGCGGCGGCAACTTCCTGTACACGGCGCCGGACTACACGAACTTCGACTCGCTCGGCGTCGAGGCCGGGGGGAACGTCTGCGTGGCGTCGATGATCCACGCGGGCATCTCCGTGGTGAGCCCGAAGGGCCACCTCGTGGAATTCGTCGACATCAATGTCGGCGACGATCCCGGAATCACCAATATCTGCTGGGGAGGAAAGCACCTGAGCACCGCGTTCATCACCGCATCCAGCACCGGAAAACTACTGAAGGTGGGATGGCCGCGGCCGGGCCTGGCACTGCGCTGAAGGCCCGACGGAAAAAAGAGACGACATCTGCCGGACAGAACATCCCGCGAAAGGAAAGCACATGAATGTCACCACTCTCGCCACCGGACTGAAGTTCCCCGAGGGGCCCGTCGCGCTCCCGAACGGTGACGTGCTCGTCGTCGAGGTCCTCGGCGGAAAGCTGACCCGGGTCACCCCGGACGGCACCACCTCGGTGGTGGCCGAGCTGGGCGGCGGCCCCAACGGCGCGGCCCTGGGCCCCGACGGCCGGGTCTACGTCACCAACAACGGCGGCATGATGGGCTTCGAGGTCGCCGGCTTCACCTGGGCCGTCGGCATAGCCCCGGACTACGTCACCGGCAGCGTCCAGGCGGTCGACCTCACGGACGGTTCCGTGGAGACGCTCTACACCGAGTGCGACGGACAGCAGCTGCGCAGCGCCAGCGACCTGGTCTTCGACGCCCACGGCGGCTTCTACTTCACCGACTACGGCAAGAGCGACGGGGTCACGGGCGACAAGGGACGGCTGTTCTACGCGACCGCCGACGGGACCTCGATCAAGCTGCTCACCGGCGGGATGGACGGCCCGAACGGCATCGGCCTCTCGCCCGACGGCACGCGGCTGTACGTCAACGAGACCTTCACCGCGCGCGTGTGGTGGTGGGAGATCACCGCGCCGGGCGAGATCAAGGGCGGTCTGTCCATGGGCGGCTCCGGCGGCGGCAACTTCCTGTACACCGCGCCCGACCACACGAACTTCGACGGGCTCGGCATCGAGGCCGGCGGCAACCTCTGCGTGGCGTCGATGGTCCACACCGGCATCTCCGTGGTCAGCCCGGAGGGCGAACTGGTGGAGTTCGTCGACATCGACGTCGACAACGACCCGGGCCTGACCAACATCTGCTGGGGCGGCGAGGGCCTGCGGACCGCCTACATCACCATGGCCAGCACCGGACAGCTGGTCAAGGTGGACTGGCCGCGACCGGGCCTGTCCCTCAACTACGGCCCCACCGGCGAGCCGGAGGGCGAGCAGGCATGAGCGCGGGCGTCTCCGCCCTCGCCGACCGGTTCTTCGCCGCGGTCTCCCGTGGGGATCTCGCGGAACTGGACGAGCTGTACAGCCCGGACGTGGCCGTCTGGCACAACTACGACGACGTGGAACAGACGCGCGCGGAAAGCCTGCGGCTGCTCTCCTGGCTCGCCGCCAAGGCCGGCCCGCTGCGTTACGTGGACGTGCGGCGGACGGTTCTGGACGACGGATTCGTACAGCAGCACGTCATCGAACTCGGCGGCCGGTGCGAGGGAATTCGTATGCCCGCCATGCTCCGGGTCTTCTGCGACGACCGGCGCATTCGCCGGATCGAGGAATACGTCGACCCGGGCCCGCTGAACGCGCGCCTGGCGGCCTCGGGCCATTGACGAGAAGGCCGGTCCGTATCCGCCCGAGGAGCGGCCGGCGGTGACCCAGCACACCATTGACGGGAACACCTGACCAGATTACTGTACCGATCAGTCGGTACGGCGGATCAGTACCGGGGCGCCGGATGCCAGAACATCCGGCGCCCCGGACCAAGACGGGAGCGGTAAGTGGAGTCATTCACCCATCTGCGGAAAGGCACGACGCCCCGCAGGATCCACGCGGACCTCGAAGGTCTCAAGGACGACGAGCTCGGCCGTGGCGGGTTCGAGGGCCGCACGGCGCACCTCTACCGACGTCACGACCCCACCCAGTACCGCAGCGTGGGACCGCTGACCGGCGTCGACATCGCCGCGAGCGCGCTGACCCCCACCGACAAGAACGACCCGAGCGGCGCGCCACTGCTGATGTTCAGCAACGCCGACTGCCGGATCTCGCTGAGCATGCGCTCCGAGCCCATGCCGTTCTACGTACGCAACGTCGACGGCGACGAACTGCACTTCGTGCACCAGGGCACCGGAACCTTCGTCACCGAGTTCGGCTCGCTCGCCTACCGGCCCGGCGACTACGTGTACCTCCCCAAGGCGACCACCTACCGCCAGGTCCCCGACGAGGGCGGCAGCTGCGTCCTGGTCGTCGAGGCGGTGGACGAGTTCCGCGTCCCGCCGGCGGGCGTCCTCGGCCGGCACTTCCCCTTCGACAGCGCGCTCGTCGTGATTCCTGAGGCCGCCGTGGTCGAGGACGACGGGCGCGACGAGTACGAGGTACGGCTGTACCACTCCGGTCAGCAGACCTCGATCTTCTACCCGCACGACCCGTGCGACGCCGAAGGCTGGCGGGGCGACAACTTCCCCTTCACCTTCAACATCGACGACTACAACGTGATCACCTCCGAGAGCGTGCACCTGCCGCCCACCGTGCACCTGTTCATGCAGGCCACCGGCGTGTACGTGATGAACTTCCTGCCCAGGGCCGCCGAGAGCGTGCCGGGGACCGAGCGCTACCCGTGGTACCACCGCAACGTCGACTTCGACGAGATCGCCTTCTTCCACGGAGGCAACGTCTTCGGGATCGACCTGCCGCCCGGCATCGTCTCGCACGCCCCCCAGGGCACGCACCACGGGGCCCCGGAAAAGGCCCGCGAACGCTCCCGGCGCCGCTTCGACAGGGACACCCGGGTGGGATGGAAGATCATCGCCGTCGACACCCGGCGGCGGCTGGTGCCCAGCGAGGCGGTCCTCACCGCGGCGGCCGAAGCGGGCCCCGCAGACCCGGAGATCCAGATATGAGCACGGAAGCCAAGAAGCACGCCTACGACCGCATCCCCTACCTGGTGATGTTCGAGGACACCTCGGCCTACCGCGACACCTACGGCGGACCGAGCGAGATGGTCGCCCTGGAGAGCTACCTCCTGAAGCCGAAGGAGGTCGAGTCCGACACCGTCATCGTGTTCATGCACCCGATCGGCGGCGGCGCCTACCTGCCGATGATGAACGGCCTCGCCCGCGCCGGCCACCACGTCATCTACTGCGGCAGCCGCTACCGGGGCGTCGACAACGCCCTGATCATGGAGAAGGTGGTGCAGGACCTCGGGGCGTGCGTCCGCGACGCCCGCGAGCGGCTCGGCTACGCCAAGGTCGTGCTGGCCGGCTGGAGCGGTGGCGGCTCGCTGTCGCTGTACTACCAGCAGCAGGCGCAGAACCCGACCGTCACGGCCACCCCGGCCGGCGACGGACCGGACCTGACCCGCTGTGACCTGACCCCGGCCGACGGCATCATGCTGCTCGCGGCCCACGTCAGCAGGCACGGCACCATGACCGAGTGGCTGGACGCCTCCGTCCTGGACGAGACCGACCCCGACGTCCGCGACCCCGAACTCGACCTGTACGACCCGAAGAACCCGAACCAGCCGCCGTACACCGCGGAGTTCGTCGAGCGCTACCGGGCCGCGCAGATCGCCCGCAACCGCAGGATCACCGCCTGGGTCAAGACGCAGCTCGCCGAACTGCGCGAATCCGGCCGCGAGTTGGAAGAGCGCGGCTTCGTGGTGCACGGCACGATGGCCGACCCGCGCTGGCTCGACCCCGCCGTCGACCCCAGCGACCGCGCCCCGGGCTGCTACCTGGGCGACCCCAAGGTCGTCAACAACGGCCCGGTCGGCCTGGCCCGGTTCAACACCCTGCGCGGCTGGCTCTCCCAGTGGAGCTACGACGACGCCAACGGCGACGGCGTGAAGTGCGCCGCTGACCTGGAGATCCCCACCCTGGTGATCGGCAACAGCGCCGACGACGCGTGCACCCCGAGCCACACTCAGCGTCTCTTCGACGCGGTCGGCCACCCGGACAAGACCCTGCACATCGTCAAGGGCGCCACGCACTACTACGCCGGAGCGGACCAGCGTCCCCAGCTGGCCGAAGCCATCGGCGTCATCACCGGCTGGATGGCCGAGCGCGGCTTCGCCCCGTCCGCCTGACCCCCGTCAGCCGTGACCGCCGCCATCAGCCCCGTCACCCGTGACCCCCGGCGCCGTCAGCCCCGTACCCCACCGACCGCACACCCCGCGTGTCCCGGTCGTCCCCGAAAAGGTCTCCCATGCCCGAAGCAGTAATCGTCGAGGCGGTCCGCACCGCCTCGGGCAAGCGCCACGGCTCCCTGTCCGGCTGGCACCCCGCGGAGCTCGCCGCGCAGACCCTGATCGCGCTCCAGGAGCGCAGCGGCATCGACCCCGCCATCATCGATGACGTGATCATGGGCTGCGTCACCCAGAACGGTCCCCAGAGCACCAACGTCGGCCGGACCGCCGTCCTGGCCGCGGGCTGGCCCGAGACCGTGCCCGCCACGACCATCGACCGGCAGTGCGGCTCCTCCCAGCAGGCCGTCCACTTCGCCGCCCAGGCGATCATGGCCGGCACCTGCGACGTGGTCGTCGCGGCCGGCCTGGAGTGCATGTCCACCGTGCCGATGTTCTCCAACGCCCCCGGCGGCGACATCCGCGCCGTCTACGGAGAGGCCGCGCACCAGCGCTACGCCGACCGCGAGGCGTACGGAGCCAGCGGTCTCGTCCCGCAGGGCATCTCCGCCGAGCTCGTGGTCGACCGGTGGAAGCTGACCCGCGAGGAACTGGACGCCTACGGGCTGCAGAGTCACCAGCGCGCCGCCGCCGCCCGCGACGAAGGCCGCTTCGACCGGGAGATCGTCCCGGTGCAGCGCAGGGTGCGCGACCGCGAGACCGGCGAGGTCACCGAGCCCGGCGACACCCTGCTCGCCGACGAGTGCATCCGCGACACCTCCGCCGAGGCACTGGCCGGCCTCAAGCCCTCCTTCGTCCCCGAGGGGCGCGTGACCGCGGGCAACTCCTCGCAGATCGTCGACGGCGCGGCCGCCGTCCTGATCATGAGCGCGGACAAGGCACGCGAGCTGGGCCTGCGCCCCCGCGCGGTCATCCGCCACATGACCGTGACCGGCTCGGACCCGGTGGAGATGCTGACCGGCCCGATCCCGGCGACCCAGCGGGTCCTCGCGCGGTCCGGTATGAGCCTGGACGACATCGACCTCTTCGAGGTCAACGAGGCCTTCGCCTCCGTCGTCCTCGCCTGGCAGCGAGAACTGGGC
Organism: Streptomyces sp. NBC_00659; assembly: GCF_036226925.1. Taxonomy (NCBI): domain Bacteria; kingdom Bacillati; phylum Actinomycetota; class Actinomycetes; order Kitasatosporales; family Streptomycetaceae; genus Streptomyces; species Streptomyces sp. NBC_00659. The sequence continues at coordinate 8,163,644 of NZ_CP109031.1, forward strand.
GCCGACCCGGCCAAGGTCAACGTCAACGGCGGCGGCATCTCGCTGGGTCACCCCCTCGGTGCCTCCGGCGCCAAGCTGATGGTCACCATGCTGCACGAACTGGAGCGCACCGGCGGCCGGTTCGGCCTCCAGACCATGTGCGAGGGCGGCGGCATGGCCAACGCCACCGTCATCGAGAGGCTGTCGTGACCCCGGGGGCCCACGTCATCGACCTGAGCGGCAAGGTCGCCGTCGTGACCGGGGCCTCCAGCGGACTCGGACGCCGGTTCGCCCTGACACTGGCTGCGGCCGGAGCGACCGTGGTCGCGGCGGCCCGCCGCACCGACCTCCTGGAGTCGCTGGCCGCCGAGGACGACCGGATCGTGGCCCACCGGTGCGACATCACCGACGAGGACGACTGCGCGGCCCTGATCGCCCGCGCCGAGCAGCTCGGCGGCGTGGACATCCTGGTCAACAACGCCGGCTGGGCCGACGCGCTGCCCGCACTGGAGCAGCCCGTCGCCTCGTTCCGCAAGACCCTCGACATCGATGTGACCGCGCTGTTCCAGCTCAGCGTGCTCGCCGCGAAGTCCATGACGGAGCGCGGCGGCGGGGCGATCGTCAACATCGCCTCCGTCCTCGGGCTCGTCGCCTCGGCCCCCGTCCCCCAGTCGGCCTACGGCGCCGCGAAGGGGGCCGTCATCAGCCTCACCCGGCATCTGGCCGCCGAATGGGCCCCTTCCGGGGTACGCGTCAACGCCATCGCGCCGGGCTGGTTCCCCAGCGAACTGACCGCCGAGATGCTGGCCGACGAGTCGGCGAGCCGCTGGATCAGGCGCAACACCCCCATGGGCCGCCCCGGGCGGCCCGAAGAGCTCGACGGAGCACTGCTGCTTCTCGCCGGCCCCGGCGGAAGCTTCATCACCGGACAGACCCTCGCGGTCGACGGCGGATGGACCGCACGATGAGAGAGGAGGCACGCGATGGCTGTGCACCGTGATCTGTTCGACGACACCCACGAGGACTTCCGCAGCAGTTTCCGGGCCTTCGTCAAGGCCGAGATCGTCCCGAACCACGAGAAGTGGGAGGCGGCCGGCCGCGTCGACAAGTCCATGTTCCTGGCCGCCGGAGCCCAGGGCTTCCTGGGCATGGCCGTGCCGGAGGAGTACGGCGGCCTCGGCGTCGACGACTTCCGCTACAACGTGATCATCTCCGAGGAGCTGCAACGGGCCAACGTCATCGGCTCGGGCATGTGCATCACGCTCCACAACGACATCGTGCTGCCGTACCTGCTCGGCGCGACCAACGAGGAGCAGCGGGCCCGCTGGCTGCCCGGCTTCGTCACCGGCGAGATCATGGGCGCGATCTCCATGACCGAGCCCGGCACCGGATCGGACCTGGCCTCCGTCCGTACGACCGCGATCCGCGAGGGTGACACCTACGTCGTCAACGGCTCCAAGACGTTCGTCACCAACGGCCTCAACTGCGACCTGGTCATCGTGGCCGCCAAGACGAACCCCGAGGAACGCCACCGTGGCCTCAGCCTGATCGTCGTGGAGGACGGCACCCCCGGCTTCGCCCGGGGACGCCATCTGAAGAAGATCGGACTGCGCAGCCAGGACACCGCGGAGCTGTTCTTCGACGACGCCCGGGTGCCGGCCGCGAACCTGCTCGGCGAGCCGGGGTCGGGCTTCCCCACCCTGATGGCGAACCTGGCCCAGGAGCGCATGGCGCTGTCGGTCTCGGCGATCACCGGCGCCCGTGCCGTCCTGGACTGGACGATGGACTACTGCCGGGAGCGGGAGGCCTTCGGACAGCGGCTGTCCTCCTTCCAGAACACCAAGTTCGAGCTGGCCGAGATGCTCACCGCCACCGAGGTCGCCCAGGTCTACGTGGACTACCTCGTCCGCCGTCACCTGGACGGGGTGCTGGACGCCGAGGACGCCGCCAAGGCCAAGTGGTGGACGACCGAACTCCAGCAGGACGTGGTCAACCGCTGTCTCCAACTGCACGGCGGTTACGGCTTCATGGAGGAGTACCCGGTCGCCAGGGCGTTCCTGGACGCACGGGTGCAGACCATCTACGCCGGCACGAACGAGATCATGAAGGAGATCATCGGCCGGTCCATCGACGCACCCGCGAAGCGGGCCGCCCGATGAGCGTCGACTGCGAGACGCGGGACGGCGTCGCCACGATCACCCTGAACCGGCCGGGCAAGCTCAACGCCATGACCGACACGATGTGGAGCGCGCTGGAGGCGCTGCTCGCCGAGCTGTCGGCCGATCCCGCCACCCGCGCGGTGGTGGTCACCGGAGCCGACGGGGCGTTCTGCGGCGGCTCGGACGTCGAGGGACTGCTCGACGACCTCGACGTCCTGCCCGACCGGATCCGGGTCTCGAACCGCTGTGTCCTCGCCCTGCACGAGGCGCCGTTCCCGACGATCGCCATGGTCGACGGGATCGCCGCGGGCGCGGGCGTCAACCTCGCGCTGGCCTGCGACTTCGTGGTGGCCAGCGACCGGTCCCGCTTCCTCCAGCTGTTCATCCGGCGCGGGCTGTCCCTGGACAGCGGCGGCAGCTGGCTGCTTCCCCGTCTGGTGGGGGAGCGCCGGGCGCGCCAACTGGCCTTCCTCGGCGACTCGTTGGACGCGGCCACCGCGCTGGACTGGGGAATGATCACCTCCGTGGCGCCGCCGGAGGAACTGGCCGCAGAGGTGGACGCCCTCACCGGCCGTCTTCGCAAGCTGTCGCCCTCGGCTCTGGCCGGCACCAAGTCGCTGCTCAACAACGCCTGGGGGACCACTCTCGCCGAGGCACTCGAAGCCGAGATCGCCAACCAGGTCGCGGTGATCGCCTCTCCCGAGGCACAGGCGGCGATCGCCGCGTTCGTCCGCAGACCCTGACCGGACACCGGCCCGGCACGAGCCCGGCCGCACCCCCGCACCGCACACGAACCAAGGAGTCAACGATGGAACTGGCAGGCAGCTCGGCGATCGTCACCGGCGGAGGCTCCGGACTGGGAGAGGCCACCAGCCGCCTCCTCGCCGCCAAGGGCCTCAAGGTGACCGTCCTCGACCTCGATGAGGTCGGCGGCAAGCGGGTCGCCGACGACATCGGCGGCCGGTTCATCGCCGCGAACGTCACCGACCCCGACCAGGTCATCGCCGCCGTCGACGCCGCCGCGGCCGACGCCCCGCTGCGCGTCGTCGTCAACTGCGCGGGCATCCCGAGCCTCGCCCGCACCGTCGGCAAGGACGGCTCGTACGGCTCCGCCCACGACCTCGACGCCTTCCGCAAGGTCGTCGAGGTCAACCTGATCGGCACCTTCAACGTCGTGCGCCTCGCCGCGACCGCGATGTCCCGCAACGAGCCCGACGCCGACGGCGCGCGCGGCGCGATCGTCAACACGACCTCGGTCGCCGCGTTCGACGGCCAGATCGGCCAGGTCGCCTACAGCGCCTCCAAGGGCGGCGTCGTCGGACTCACCCTGCCGCTCGCCCGTGACCTCGGTGTCGTCGGCGTCCGGGTGAACACCATCGCGCCCGGACTGATCGAGACGCCGATCTACGAGACGGTCCCGAACCCGGCCGAGTTCAAGGCCAAGCTCGCCAAGGACGTCGTCTTCCCGCGCCGGCTCGGCCAGGCCGACGAATTCGCCAGCCTCGCTTGGGAGTTGCTCTCCAACAGCTACATGAACGGTGAAGTGATCCGGATCGACGGAGGTGTCCGCCTTCCCCCCAGGTGAACGACGCACCGCCCTGCCCGTCCGCTGCTGTCAGGAATGAAGCCCATGAGTATGTCAGGATCACAACTTCGCGCCGCCATGCGGGAGTTCGTCGACGGTGAGGTCATCCCCGCCGAACGGGCCCTGGACGCGGGCGGCGACACCGCCGCCGTCGCGCTGAAGCGACTGCAGGCGAGCGCCAAGGAAAAGGGCCTGTGGGCGCTGGGCCACCCCGCCGAGATCGGCGGCGGCGGTCTCCCGTTCTACGAGTTCGCCCTCGTCAACGAGATCATCGGCCGTTCCAAGTACGGACAGCTCGCGGCGGGCACCCTGTCGATGCAGGACGCCATCATGCTGCACCGCTTCGCCAGTGAGGAGCAGAAGCAGCGCTGGCTGCTTCCGCTGGTGGCCGGTGACATCACCCCGAGCACCGGAATGACCGAGCCGGAGGTCGCCGGATCGGACCCGACGCTCATCCAGGCCACCGCCCGGCTCGACGGCGACGAGTGGGTCATCGACGCCCACAAGTGGTTCACCACCGGCGGCTCCAACGCGGCGTTCACCACGGTCTACGCCCGCACCGAGCCGGACGACGTCAAGGCCCACCAGGCCCTGTCCGCGATCGTCGTGCCCGCCGGCACACCCGGCTTCGAGGTCGTCCGCGTCCTCAAGACCATGGGCTCCACCGGCGGAGACCACTGCGAGATCCGCCTCACCGGGGTCCGCGTCCCCTACGAGAACCTGCTCGGCGAGCGCGGCGGCGGATTCGCCGTCGGCCAGATCCGCCTCGGCCCCGGCCGGATCTTCCACGCCATGCGCTGGCTCGGCCAGGCGCAGCGCGCCTTCGAGCTCATGGTCGAACGCGCCAACACGCGCTACGCGCACGGCTCGCTGCTCTCGCAGAAGGGCGAGATCCAGCGCTACGTCGCGGAGTCCGCCGCCGAGATTTACGCGGCGCGGCTGATGGTCCTGGACGCGGCGAAGCAGTTCGACCAGGACGGACAGGCCCGCATCCAGATCAGCATCGTCAAGTTCTGGGCCGCCCAGATGCTCCACAACGTCATCGACCGGGCGATCCAGGTCCACGGGGCACTCGGCGTCACCGACGACACGCCCCTCGAGGGCATGTACCGCGAGGCGCGTTTCGCCCGTATCTACGACGGCCCGGACGAGGTCCACCGGATGGTCGTCGCGCGACGGCTGCTGGCCGACCCCTCCCGCGCCCCCTGGCTCCAGGGAGATCTCGATGACTGACCGGGAAGAGATCGAGGCACGACTGAGCGCCGTCTGGGGCGCGCCGGTGACGGCCACCGTCCCCAGCGCCCTGCCCGGCGGCGCCAGCCGGCAGACCATGCGCTTCACCGCCGAGGTCACGGGCCGCTCCCGCGACCTGGTCCTGCGGCGCGACCTGTCGGGCCAGGCCGGAGCCGAGACGATGGACCTGGAGGCCAAGGTCATGGCCGCGGCCGCCGCGGCCGGGGTACCGGTCCCGGAGCTGGTGGACAGCGGGCCGTCGCTCGGCGGCAACCCCTACATCGTGATGAGCCATGTGGAGGGCGAGGTGATCCCCCGCCGCCTGCTGCGCGACGACGCTTACGCCACGGCGCGGGAGACCCTCGCGGCACAGTTCGGCGCCGTCGCCGCGCGGATCCACACGATGTCCCCCGACACCCTCGGCGGACTCGGACGGCAGGACCCGATCGCCGCCCTGCGCGCCCTGGCCGAACGCTGGGACACGCCCCGGCCGTCGGTCGAACTCGGCATCCGCTGGCTGGAGGACCACCCCGTACCCTCCGTCACCGACACCGTCGTCCACGGAGACCTGCGCAACGGCAACGCCATCGTCGGCCCCGAGGGCATCCGGGCCGTCCTGGACTGGGAACTGGTCCACCGCGGGGACCCGGTCGAGGACCTCGGATGGCTGTGCGTGAAGGCCTGGCGCTTCGGTTCGGCGCTGCCGGTCGGCGGGTTCGGCACCCGCGCACAGCTCCTCGACGGGTACGAGCAGGTGGCGGGCTGGCGCCCGACCGACGCGCAACTGCACTGGTGGGAGGTCTACAGCACGCTGCGCTGGGTGCTGATCTGCCGTCAGCAGGCCGCCGTACACCTCGAAGGCGAACAGGACTCGCTCGAACACGCCGTGATCGGCCGCAGGGTGTGCGAGGCGGAGTTCGACCTGCTGCTCGCGCTCGGGCTGACGCGGACCGAGAAGGCCGAGGACGTACTGACCGCCGTGGACGCGGCGGAGTCCGAAACGGTCGGCACGGGCGCCGCGCCCCACGACGCACCGGACGCCGACCATCTGCTCGCCGTGGTCGAGCGCACCCTCGCCCGCGGTGAGCTCGGTTCGCAGGGCAGCGGCCGCTACCTCGCCAGGGTCGCGGCCAACGCCCTGCGGATCGTACGGCGGGAGCTCCTGCTCTCGGCCGAGGTCACCGAGCGGCACCGCGGGCGGCTGGACGGCCTCGGGTTCGCGACGGAGCGGGACCTCGCCGAAGCCCTGCGCTCCGGCGCCGTGACACCTGTGAACCCCCGCGTCGTGGAAGCCGTCGTCGGGACGGTGCGGGACAAACTGCTCGTGGCCAACCCGGCGTATCTCGGCCGGCCGGACGCCCCGGAAGAGGGCTGACAGCGCGGGCCACCGGCGCGCGCGAGCGCGTGCGACGACCCTCGGTAGTCTCTACCTCCCCCGGCACCCTTCTCGAGAATGGCAGGTCAATGGCCCCCAAGTCACCTCAGAAAGCTCGGATCCTGCATGCCGCGGCGGAGCTGTTCGCCGAACACGGCTACCACGGCACCGGGATGGCCCAACTCGAGGCGGCGGTCGGGCTCCAGAGAGGCGCGCTGTACCACCACATCGGGAACAAGGAAGCCCTGCTCTTCGAGATCAGCGCCTCCCAGCTGCGTGTCATGGTCGAGATCGCGCTCGACATCGAGAAGCGCGTCGAGGACCCCGAGGAGCGCTTCAGGGAACTGGCCCGGACGCTGATGGAGAACATCGCCGACCACGTCCTCGAATGGACCGTGCACTACCGGGACTTCACCGCGCTCACGGGCCCGCTCATGGAGTCGGTGCTCGATCTGCGCAAGCAGTACGAGCAGGTGTGGCAGCGCACGCTCAACGCGGGCATCGACGCGGGGGACTTCAAGGCGATGCCCGAGTCCGTCGCGCTGAAGGGAATCCTCGGAATGTTCAACTACTCGTACGTGTGGCTGAAGAAGGACGCCGGACTCCCGCCGCGCGAGATCGCGGACCTCTTCTGCGACACATTCCTGTCCGGCATCCTGCGCTCCGCGCCGCCGGCCGGCTGAACACCACGTCGTCCGAGCGATCGAGCCGGTACGACCGCACCACAAGGAGAACGACATGTCGGACGAAGTCCTGGTCGAACGCCGTGACGGCGTGCAGATCATCACCATCAACCGGCCGCAGGCGAAGAACGCCCTGAACCTGGCCGTCGCCCGTGCCGTCGCGGACGCCGTCGACGAGCTGGACGCCTCCGACGACCTCCGGGTCGGCGTCCTGACCGGAGCCGGCGGGACGTTCTCGGCCGGGATGGACCTCAAGGCCTTCCTCAGGGGCGAGAGCCCGGCGATCGAGGGCCGGGGGCTGGCCGGCATCACCGTCACCCCGCCGAAGAAGCCGCTCATCGGCGCCGTCGAGGGCTGGGCGCTGGCCGGAGGGTTCGAGCTCGTGCTGGCCTGCGACCTGGTGGTCGCCGGCGACACGGCCAGGTTCGGCGTCCCGGAGGTGACCCGCTCCCTGGTGGCGGCCGTCGGCGGCGCACTGCTGCTGCCGCGCCGTATCCCGTACGCGATCGCCATGGAGATGCTGCTCACCGGCGATCCGATCACCGCGCAGCGTGGCGCGGAGATCGGCCTCGTCAACCGCCTGGTGCCCGAAGGCAAGGCGCTGGAGGGCGCGCTGGAGCTGGCCGCGCGGGTGGCGGCGGCCGGACCCCTGGCCGTCGCGGCCACGAAGCGGATCGCCCGCTCCAGCGCGGACTGGACGCTCGCCGAGGGCTGGGAGGAGCAGGAGCGGATCATCGCGCCGGTGTTCGTCTCCGAGGACGCGCGCGAGGGCGCCACCGCGTTCGCGGAGAAGCGCAGTCCAGTGTGGAGCGGCCGTTGAAGCGGCGGTGACTGTCGCCCGTCCGGACCCGCCCCGGCGTGTCGTGGCCGGTCGCGGGCCGTCCGGCGGCGGGCAGGTCGACGGCCCGGCCGCCGCTCCGGACGGGATCACGCCCGTCCCCGATGCCCGCGGGGCGCCGGCGCCGGCGTCAGGCGATACGTCCGACGTACGCCAGCGCCTGCCGCAGCAGAACGCCGTGACCGCCCGGCATGTCGTCCGTGACCACGTGCGACGCGGCCTCCTCCGGACTGAACCAGACCAGGTCCAGCGCGTCCTGCCGGGGGCGGCAGTCGCCGGTGACCGGCACGATGTACGCCAGGGACACGGCGTGCTGGCGCGGGTCGTGGAACGGTGTGACGCCGAGGGTCGGGAAGTACTCCGCGACGGTGAAGGGCTGCAGGGAGGCCGGGATCCGGGGCAGGGCCACCGGGCCGAGGTCCTTCTCCAGGTGGCGCAGCAGGGCGTCCCGGACCCGCTCGTGGTGCAGCACCCGGCCGGAGACGAGGGAGCGGGTGACCGTTCCGTCCGGACCGATGCCGAGCAGGAGCCCGATGTGGGTGACTTCGCCGTTGTCGTCGACACGCACGGGTACGGCCTCGACGTACAGGATCGGCATGCGGGCGCGGGCCGATTCCAGTTCGTCACGGGACAGCCAGCCGGGCGTGGTTTCGGTCAAGTCAGACATTGCTTGATCATACTTTCCGTGCGTCCGGTGCGGGCGTGATCCTCCAGGTCAACGATGCCCCACGGAAAGGGTCATCGCGCGTACCTCGGCGTCGGCAACGGTGTTTCGGCCCGGTGGCCCGGTGGCCCGGTGGCCCGGTGGCCCGGTGGCCCGGTGGCCCGGTGGCCCGGTGGCCCGGTGGCCCGGTGGCCCGGTGGCCCGGTGGCCCCTGGCCCGGACACGGCGTGGAGGTTCGTCGGCCCGGGGCGGTGCGTGCCGTCCGGTCTCGTAGCCTGGGCACGCTCGGCAGGACGACGACCGGCTGGACCACGGGAGCGGCATGGCCAGGGAACGCACCACGAGGATCACGGACGCTGTCGTCGACAGTTTCGCGGGCACGGCCGATCCGAGGCTGCGTGAGCTGCTCGGCGCGCTCACCCGCCATCTGCACGCCTTCGTCCGCGAGAGCCGGCCGACGACCGCGGAGTGGGAGAGCGCCGTGGCCTTCCTCGCGGCGACCGGACACATGTGCACGGACACCCGGCAGGAGTTCGTCCTCCTGTCGGACGTGCTCGGTGTCTCCATGCTGGTGGAGACCCTGAACGGCCACGGCGACCCGGGTGCGACGGAGTCGACCGTGCTCGGACCCTTCCACATGACGCAATCGCCCGCACGGGAACTCGGCGCGACCATCGACCTGGTGGGCACCGGCGAGCCGTGCGTGGTCAGCGGCCGGGTACTGTCCCGGGACGGCACTCCGCTGCCGGGCGCCGTCCTCGACGTGTGGCAGGCGGACGACCAGGGCTTCTACGACGTCCAGCGGCCGGACGTGCAACCGCCCGGCAACGGCCGCGGGCTCTTCACCGCGGACGCCGAGGGCCGCTTCCGGTTCCGCACCTGTGTACCGAGTCCGTACCCGATCCCCACCGACGGCCCGGTCGGCGCCCTGCTCGGGGCCACCGGCCGCCACTCCTGGCGCCCCGCCCACATCCACTTCATTGCCTCGGCCGAGGGCCACGCCCCCGTCACCACGCACATCTTCGTGGCGGGCAGCCCCTATCTGGACTCGGACGCAGTCTTCGCCGTGAAAAGGAGTCTCGTCCAGGACTTCGCCGAGACCGACGACCCCGCGCTGGCACGGGAGTTCGGCGTCGCGAACCCCTTCCGCCACGCCCGCTTCGACCTCGTCCTGGAGACGGCATGACCACCCCGCCGAGCGCCCGGCTCGACTTCACCTACGAGACCCGGCCCGCCCGGGTCGTCTTCCGGCCCGGCGCCTCGGTGACCGCGACACCGAAAGAGGCCGCGCGGCTCGCGCTGCACCGGGTCCTCGTGGTGTGCGGCGGCCGGGGCGCCGACGCCGCGCACGCGGTGGCGGACGCGCTCGGCGACAGCTGCGTGGGGGTGCACGCCGGCGCCCGGATGCACGTACCCGTGGAGGTCGCCGACGAGGCCGTCGAGGTGGCGCGGGCGGCGGGCGCCGACGGGTGTGTCGCCGTCGGCGGCGGATCCGCGATCGGCCTCGGCAAGGCGATCGCGCTGCGCACCGGCCTGCCGCTGATCGCCGTGCCCTCCACCTACTCGGGCTCCGAGATGACCTCCGTGTGGGGCCTGACCGAGCAGGGGGTCAAACGCACCGGACGCGACCCCCGGGTACAGCCGCGTTGCGTCGTCTACGACCCCGATCTCACCCTCGGCCTCCCGGTCCCGCTCTCGGTGACCAGCGGTGTCAACGCCCTCGCGCACGCGGTCGAGGCGCTGTACGCCCCCGACGCCTCCCCGCTGGTCTCCCTGATGGCGGAGGAGGGCGTACGGGCGATGGCCGGCGCCCTTCCCGGCGTGGCCGCGGACCCCGCCGATCCGCAGGCCCGCGCGCGGGCCCTCTACGGCGCCTGGCTCTGCGGTTCCTGCCTCGGCGCGACGACCATGGGGCTGCACCACAAGCTGGCCCACGTCCTCGGCGGCACCTTCGGCCTGCCGCACGCCGAGACCCACACCGTGCTCCTCCCGTACACCCTCGCCCACAACGCGGCCGCCGCGCCGGAAGCGGTCGCCGTTCTCGCGCGGGCCATGGACACCGACGACGTCCCCCGCGCCCTCCGGGAGCTCGCGGGAGGCCTCGGCGCTCCCCGTACGCTGGCCGAACTCGGCTTGAGGGAAGCCGACTTGGCGCGCGCGGCGACCCAGGTCGCCGCGGAGTCGTACCCCAACCCCCGCGAGGTCACCGCGCATGGCGTCCTGGGGCTGCTGACGGCCGCGTACGAGGGTTGGGAACCGCGGAGCTAGGAGCTGTTGTCCGGACCGGATTGCGGATTGCGGATTGCGGATTGCGGGTTTCGGGTTGGAGGGGCGGACGGTGGCATGTCGGAGCGCGTGCCCGACTCGCCGTCCCCGACCAGTGGCTGTGACCGGCGGTTTCGCCAAAGGCCCTAGCCCGTCATCTCCTTCTGTCCGCGGGCGGCCGGCCGCTCGCGTCCCCAGGCGGCCAGCGGCTGGAGTGCGTCGTTGAGGCGCGCGCCGTCCTTGGTGAGCGAGTACTCGACGCGGGGCGGCACCTCGTCGTAGGAGACGCGGTGCACGACACCGTCCGCTTCCATCTCGCGCAGGTGCGAGGCAAGCACCTTCTCGGTGATCCCCGGAAGCAGTCGGCGCAACTCGCCGAAGCGGCTGCAGGAGTGCTCGTGGAGTGCCCAGAGGATCAGCACCTTCCACTTGCCTCCGATCACCTCCATCGCGGTGTCGATCCCGCAGGCGTGTCCGTCCGGTGCGCCCGGCCGGTTCAGCGTCGTCATGACCCCACCCTTCCGACGTGCTCGCTCACCCCGGGGTAACCACCCACTCCGAAGTGCGTACTTGATCACCTCCGGGTCTGTGGCCAGCCTAATCGGCATGACACAGAACCCTGTTGAGAAGACCTCCGTCACGATGCTGGGCCTCGGCGCGATGGGCACCGCGCTGGCCCGTACCTGGCTTGCCGCCGGCCACCCGCTCACCGTCTGGAACCGCACCCCGGCCCGCGCCGCGGCGCTCGCCGCCGAGGGGGCGAAGGTCGCGGACAGTGCCGCCGCGGCGGTCGCGGCGAACACCCTGGTCGTCGTCTGCCTGTTGGACGATGCCTCGGTCGACGAGGCACTGGCCGGCGCCGACCTGGCCGGCAGGGACCTGGTCAACCTGACCACCAGCACCCCTGCCCAGGCCCGTGCCCGCGCCGAGTGGGCCCGCGAGCTCGGTGCCCGCTACCTGGACGGCGGGATCATGGCCGTCCCGCCGATGATCGGTGTCCCGGAAGCCGGCGGCTACGTCTTCTACAGCGGCTCGCGGGAGCTGTTCGAGCGGCACCAGGAGGTGCTGCGCGTCCCGGCCGGTACCACCTACGTCGGCGAGGACGCCGGCTTCGCGGCCCTGCACGACGTGGCCCTGCTGAGCGCCATGTACGGGATGTTCGCCGGGGCCGCGCACGCCTTCGCCCTGATCCGCAAGGAGGACATCGACCCCGCGTCGCTCGCCCCGCTGCTCGCCGACTGGCTCGTAGCCATGGCGCCGGCCGTTCACCAGACCGCCGACCGGCTGCGAAGCGGGGACTACACCAAGGGCGTCGTCTCCGACCTCGCCATGCAGGTGGCCGGCACCCCGACCTTCCTGAGCACCGCCGAGCAGCAGGGTGTCAGCTCTGAACTGCTCAGTCCCTACTTCGCGTTGATGCGCCGCCGCTTGGCCGAGGGCGGTGGCGAGGAGGACCTGACCGGCGTGATCGACCTGCTGGTGCGCTGACCGGCCGCTTGCCGCCCCGGGGGAGACCCCGCCTCCGGGGCGTTCCGATCCCGTCGTGGTGAACCTCGAACAGGCAGTCTTTCCCGGCTGCTTCAGCGGGTGTCGGGAGTGCCCGGCGGCAACAGGGCTGCTGCGCAAGGGAGTCGGGCCACGATCGGGTCCGGCGTCTCCCAACAGGCCTTCTCAACCTCCCCATTGGTAGATCCTTCATCGCTCCGACACCCGCGACCTCTGGTGTTTTTCGCGCCCACCCGGAAGGCTGATCTGGGCATGCCAAGACGACCGCCTGGTCTGCCCTGCCCCCACGCCGCGGTCGATCTGGAGGAAGCAGTGACAAGAAGCTCGCGTACCCGCAGGGTCTCGCTCGTCCTCGGCAGCGCCGTCGCTATGGTCGTCGCCTTCGCGGGCAGCGCCCTCGCCGACCCGCCCACGGCCTTGCCCGGGAACGCGGACGCGCTGGAGTCGACGTTCCAGCCGGCCTTCGACTACGACACCGACGGCTGCTACCCCACGCCCGCCATCGGCCCCGACGGCACGATCAACCCGGGCCTCAACCCCTCCGGGGCCCTGAACGGCCACTGCCGCGACTCCTGGGACCTGGACAACACCAACGGGTACTCCCGCGAGAAGTGCAACAACGGCTGGTGCGCCATCATCTACGGCCTCTACATGGAGAAGGACCAGGCCGTCGTCGGCAGCGGCCTCGGCGGGCACCGCAACGACTGGGAGCACGTCGTGGTGTGGGTCCAGGACAACGAGGCCAAGTACGTCTCCACGTCGGCCCACGGCAACTTCAACATCTACACCCGTGACCAGATCCGCTGGGACGGAACACACCCCAAGGTCGTCTACCACAAGGACGGCATCGGCACGCACTGCTTCCGGCCCGCGAACACCAACGACGAGCCGCCGGAGAACCACTACCACACCTGGCAGTTCCCGACCCTGGTCGGCTGGAACGGCTACCCCGCCGGGCTCCGCGACAAGCTGAGCGCGTACAACTTCGGCAGCGCCTCGTTCGGCCTCAAGGACGCCAACTTCAACTCCCACCTGTCCAAGGCCAAGCCGGCCGGCATCGCGTTCGACCCCAACGCCTGACCGGTGGCCCGGTGGTGGGTGACGCGTTCCCGGCGTCACCCACCACCGGCCGGTTCGCGCACGGTTCCTACGAGTTGAGAAGCTGCTCCTGGTGGCGCGGCGGCCGGCCCGCGTGCCACGGCAGCACCTCCCCGAACCGCACCAGTTCGCCGTACTGCGCCGGATCGGCCTTCTCGCGCAGCAGCAGATCGAGGATCGCGACGGCGGCCTGCGCCGGGGTCTGTGCCTGGCTGAAGTCGGTGAACCACGGGCGTGACAGCGGGGTGTCCACGAGCCCCGGGCAGACGGCCGCGACCAGGGTGCCGCGCGCCAGGTCGGCGTCCCGGCGCTCGGCCGCGACCGCCCGCACGGCGGCGACCTGGGCCACCTTGGACGGAACGTTGATCCACTGGGGCCAGCCGAGTTCCCGCTCGGTACCCGCGTGCACGGCGGCCCGCCAGGACTCGACCGCCGCCTCCACCTCGTCGAGCGAGGAGCCGTCGAACAGCGCATGCAGTCGGGCGTCGAGATGACCCAGCGTGCCCAGCGAACTGGCCACGACGATCAGCCGCCCACCGGGGCGCAGTACGGGGCCGAAGGAGCGCAGCACCGCGTGCGCGCCCCCGTTGGCGACATCGATGAAGGCGTCGGCCTGCTCGGACTGCGACCGGTCCGGCGTCAGCATGGCGCTCGCGTTGGACACCACGATGTCCACCCCGCCGTGGCGCGCGCCGAGTTCGGCAGCCAGTTCCCGAACGGCCCGGGCGTCGGTGACGTCGAGGACGCGGCCCTCGACCCGGCTCACGGTGGCCGCGGACGCGTCGACCCGCGCGACGGCCTCGGCGACCCGGTGGGCGTCGCGCCCGGTGAGCAGGACCAGGTCGTCGCGGGCCATCCGGGCGGCGAGCCCTTCGACGAGCGCGAAGCCGAGCCCCTGATTGGCTCCGGTGACAAGAGCGATGCGTGCGTTGGCGGCGATGCGTGCGTTGGTCATGCCCACCACGCTAGGAACACCTCGGGCATGCGTCCAACGAAACCTGCTCAGGTCTGGTATGCGTAACCGTCATGGACTTCACCGACGTCTCGCTGGTCGCCCTGCGTGTCTTCCGAGAGGTGGCCGAGCGGGGCACGCTCACCGCGGCGGCCGGCGCGCTCGGCTACACCCAGTCCGCCGTGTCCCGGCAGATCGCCTCGCTCGAACGGGCCGCACGGGCACCGCTGTTGGAGCGGCGCAGGGACGGAGTGCGGCTGACCGCGGCCGGACACGTCGTCCTGCGGCGGGCCGTGACGGTTCTCGACCAGATCGACGCGACGGCACGGGAACTCGCCGGGCTGCCCGCCGAGGCCGGAACGGTCCGCCTCGGCTGGTTCGCGAGCGCGGGCGCCGTCCTGCTGCCCCGTGCCGTCGCCGCACTGCGCCGCAGCCACCCGGCGATCACCGTGACCACCCGGGAGGGCAGCACCCCCGCGCTGGTCCGTGCGCTGCGGGCCGGCACTCTGGACCTGGCCCTGCTCGCCTCGGCGCCGCCCTTCCGTCCCCTGGACAACGAGTCGCCCGCGCTGACCGTGCGGACGCTCGGCGAACGCAGTCTGCGGCTCGCGGTGCCGGCCGCCCATCCGCTCGCCGCCGCCGACTCCGTCGACATCGCCGACCTGCGGGGGCAGCGCTGGATCGCCGGTTCGTCCGTCGGCGACGAGCGGTTGATGGGCGTCTGGCCGGGACTGGACGAGCGTCCGGTGATCGCCCACACCGCCCGTGACTGGCTGGCCAAACTGCACCTGGTGGCCGCGGGCTGCGGACTGACCACCGTTCCCGCCTCACTGGCCCCCGCGGCGCCGGCCGGTGTACGGATCCTGTCCGTGCGCGGTGGCCCCGAGGAGCGGCGCCGCCTCGTCCTCGCCCGCCTTCCGCACCCCCTGCCGGAGCCCGCCGCCCGGCTGGCCGACGCACTCCGGGCGGCCGCGGCCGACTTGGACAGGCAGGCCTGACGCCGATCCCTTCCGCCTCGCAGGGCGCCCCATCCCGCCCCCTACGGCGACCCCGCCCGCATACGGAGACCCCGCCTGCGCTGCGACGATGACAATGCGTGCGCGGTCATCCACCGACGTGCGGTAAGGTTCGGATGCGCGAACACGCGGGACACCGCGCGGAAGACGCATCGGGACGTGGCGCAGCTTGGTAGCGCACTTGACTGGGGGTCAAGGGGTCGCAGGTTCAAATCCTGTCGTCCCGACTCGAGAGAGTCGTCGGCAAGGGCCGGTTTCGGAGGTATCCGAAACCGGCCCTTGGTCGTTCGTGGGGACCACGTCGACCGGCTCAGGCCGCCGGGCGTTCGTCACGGTGAACGACCGTGACGAGGCGTTCGGGGCCGGCGGTCTCGAGTTCGTCCACGACGGCGACGGCCAGGTCCTCGGCACTGATCCACGATCGCCTGTCGGCGCCGGTGAGCAAGGTGTCGGTGCCGCGCCGGTAGCGGCCGGTTCGTTCACCGGGTTCGAGCAGGGCGGGCGGGCTCAGGTAGACCCAATCGGCACCGGCATGAGCCTGGCAGGTCCGCAACTGGGCCACCCCGGCAGCGGCGACGGTGTTCCATTCGGCGGGCACGTACGCGGGGTTGTCGGCGACCGGCAGATCGCTGCCGTCGGGGCTGCGCAATGCGCCGGCGCCACCGACGACCAGGACGCGGATCCCGAGCTGTGCGGCGATGTCCAGCACCGCACGGGTAGCACCGACCAGGAACTCCTGGTCGACCGGAACGGTCCGCACGGTCAGCACGACGGCGTCCGCGGCGCCGTTCGTGGCAGAGCCTGCAAGCACCTCGCGTACGGCGGGCGAGTCGGTCACACCGACCGCGATCGGCGTCACGTTCGGACCCTCACGCCCGGGCCTCCGGGACAGGGCAAGCACCTGATGTCCGCGTGCCCCGGCCTCGGTGGCCACCCGGCTGCCGACCATCCCGGTGGCGCCGACCACGGCGATCCTCATTCCCGTCCTCATCGAACCGGTCTTCACCGAACCCGGCTGCATCAAATCCGTCCTCCTCGAAGTCGGTCTTCTCGTATGTGATCTCCGGCCCGCCCGCCGCGTGCGATGCCGCCGAACAGGCTCGGTGCATTGAGCTGCGCGGCAAGCAAGGCGGTCAGGGCGAGGACAAGACCAAGGCTCTGCGGCAGGCTCAGTGACTCGCCCATCGCGATGCCGATGACGGTCGCGACCAGCGGAGACAGCAGCACCAGCGGTGCGGACGCGCCGACCGGCAGTTTTCCGATCCCGCGGAACCACAGCGTGTACGCGATCAGCCCGCCCATGCTGCCGAGCCACAGGTAGCCGCCGACAGCTCCGGCGTCGATCCGCTGCGGTACCCCGTCGAACGCGAGAGTGAGCGGGAGCAACAGCAGGCCGCCGACCGTCAGTTGCCAGCCGGCCAGGGTCAGGGGACCGACACCCGCCGGACGGCCCCAGCGCTTGGTGAGGACGACGCCGCCGGCCATGGTGGCCGTATGGCCGAGGCCGGCGAGTACCCCGACGGCGTCCAGCCGAGCCCGCGGACCGAGCACGACGAGTCCGACGCCGATCACGCCGATCACGCCCCACGTCAGTCGCCAGGCCGTCGGCCGGTCGCGGAGCACCGCGACGGCCAGGCCGGCGACCAGCAGCGGTTGGGCGGCGCCCATGGTGGCGGCGACACCGCCGGGGAGTCGTTCGGCCGCCAGGAACAACAGAGGCATCCCGCCGATGTTGAGCAGGCCGAGGACGACGGCCTTCCACCACCATCCCCCGCGCGGGAGCACCCGGGTGATCGCCAGCGCGAGCAGCCCGGCGGGCAAGGCGCGCATCAGGCCGGCGAACAGCGGATGCCCGGGCGGCAACAGCTCCGTGGTCACGACGTACGTGGTGCCCCAGGACGCGGGAGCGAGTGCGGTCAGCGCGACGACTGCAACCTGCTGCGCGTACGAGGTCCCTGGCGGGCCCGATGATCGCTCGGTCAAGGAACGCATGTGATGAAGTCTCAGCACATCCGGTCATGGGTCCAACGCATGGTTGTCATCTCAGCTATGAACCAGAACGATGGTGGTGTGGATCTCCAGCAGATGCGTTACGTCGTCGCCGTCGCCGAAACCCGCAACTTCACCCGTGCCGCGGAGCGCTGTCTCGTGGTGCAGTCCTCGCTCAGTCACCGGATCGCCGGGCTGGAGCGGGAGCTCGGGGTCAAGCTGTTCGCCCGGTCCAGCCGTCGCGTCGAGCTGACCAGTGCCGGAGCGGCGTTTCTCCCGGGCGCGCGCGAATGCCTGGCCGCTGCCGACCGCGCGGCTGCCGACGCCGCCGCCGCGACGGGCGTGGTACGGGGCCGACTCGCCGTCGGCGTGATCGTGACCACGGCTGCCGTCGACGTACCCGAGTTGCTGCAGCGGTACCGCGCCCGGCATCCGGATGTCCACGTCGCCCTCCGTTCCGGACGCAGCGACGATCTGGCGGCGGCGATCCGGAGCAGCGACCTGGACATCGCCTTTCTCGGCCTGCCGGAGGGCGACCGGCCACTCGGTGTGGAAAGCGTCGTGCTCGATCACGACGCGCACGTACTGGTGGTACCGGCCGGGCACCGGCTCGCGGGCGTTTCCCGGGTCACGCTGCGGGAGATCGCCGAGGAGACGTTCGTGGACTTCGTGGCCGGGACGCCCGCCCGGGCCCAGTCCGATCAGGCTTTCGCCGCCGCGGGCCTGGTGCGCGATGTCGCGTACGAGGCCGCCGTCGTCGAGCTGATCACCGGGCTGATCGCGCGCGGACTCGGCATTGCGCTGCTGCCGTCGGCGTTCATCCGGCCTCTCGCCGCCGCCGACCCCGAACTGGCGCTGGTCCCGGTGGTCGACGGACCGCACCGCATCGAGTACCTGGCATGGAGCCGCTTCAACCCGAGCCCGGCCGCCAGGGCGATGCTCGACGTCCTCGGGGTCCGACCGCCCGCACCGGCGCCCTGACCGCGACAGCGCCGGCGGTGTGGTCCTCGTGTCCCCGCCCGCCGGAGGGCGGCAACAGCCGTGCCGGCCCAGGTCTTGAAGGCCATGCGGCACCGCTGGTGAAGCGCCAGGAAGGATCAAGAGGCCGTATCGGCGTCGCTGCGATACGGCCTCTGATCCACGACTCGGTCGAGTCGGGAAAGGGCGGGTCAGGCGTCAGGCCTGGTCCAGCAGTGCCACCAGGGCCTTCCGCAGGGTCGTCCGGGGGTCCTTGGACGAGCCCTCCGACCGCCAGGCGACGAAGCCGTCGGGGCGGACCAGCACCGCGCCGTCCGCCCCGACACCGTGGGCCTCCGCCCAGGTGGTGTCGCCCGCGGGGACCAGGTCCGCCTCGGGCCCGCCGCCGATCCGGTACGAGTCGAGGGGGACGGAGAGCTGCCGGGCCGTGTCCTTCGCCGCCGCGTGCCAGCCGCCGGAGCCCTCCGCCGAGCTCAGCAGCACCATGGAACGCTCGTACAGATCGAGCGTGGAGATCCGGGTGCCCGCGCGGGTCAGCCACATGTGCGGCGCCCTGCTCCCCGGCTCGCCCGTCAGCCGTACGCCCTCGGGCACGACGGGAGCGGCCGGATCGGCACCCAGAACCGCGCCCCTCGGGTAGCGGTAGGCGAGCGCCACATTGAGAATCCCGCCCTTCCTGCCGCCGGGGCCGCCCGGCCCGCCCTGCCCGCCCGCTCCGGGCTCGGGGGTGTACCCGGGGTGGCTGTGCTCCACCGAACGCGACGAGGCGCGCGCGCTCGTCGCCTCCGCGACCGGCCGGCGCTCGGCGTCGTAGGACTTCAGCAGCCCCGGGCCGGCCCACCCGGCCAGCACGGCGGACAGCTTCCAGGCGAGGTTGTGGGCGTCCTGGATACCGGTGTTGGAGCCGAACGCCCCGGTCGGGGACATCTCGTGGGCCGAGTCACCGGCGAGGAACACCCGTCCCTGCGCGTACCGTTCGGCGACCCGCTCGGCCGCGTGCCAGGCCGCACGGCCTGTGATCTCCACGTCGAGATCCGGCACGCCGACGGCCCGCCGGATGTGTTCCACACAGCGCTCGTCGGTGAACTCCTCCAGCGTTTCCCCGTGTTCGGGGTGCCAGGGAGCGTGGAAGACCCAGTGCTCCTTGTTGTCGACGGGCAGCAGAGCACCGTCGGCCGCCGGATCGGTCAGATAGCAGACGATGAACCGGCGCTCGCCGACCACTCCCGCGAGGCCGCGCGAGGTGAACGTGAGGCTCACGTTGTGGAACAGGTCGCCCGGCCCGGTCCGGCCGATGCGCAGCGTGTCGCGGATGGGGCTGCGCGGACCGTCCGCCGCGACGAGATAGTCCGCGCGGATCGTCGTGTGCTCGCCGGTCTCCCGGCTCTTGACCTTCGCCGTCACTCCTTCGGAGTCCTGCTCGAACGACATCAGCTCCGTCGAGAACCGCAGGTCGCCGCCCAGCTCCCGGGCACTGTTCAGCAGCACCGGTTCGAGATCGTTCTGGCTGCACAGGCACCACGCGCCCGGGCTGAAGCGGGCCAGCCCGCCGCCGGGGTCGATCTCCTTGAACAGCCACTCCCCGGCGTCGCCCACCAGGGTCGGCGTCTGGAGGATGCCGTGGTTGTCAGCGAGGACCGACGCCGCCTCCTCGATGCGCCGCTGCACCCCGGCCACCCGGAAGATCTCCATGGTGCGCACGTTGTTGCCGCGCCCCCGCGGGTGCATCGACGTACCCGCGTGACGCTCGACCAGGATGTGCGGCACCCCGAGGCGCCCCAGGAACAGCGAGGTCGAGAGGCCCACCAGCGAGCCGCCCACGATGAGAACGGGCGTATGGAGACCGTTCTCGCCGGCCTCTTCGAATCGGTTCATCGATTGCCTCCAGCGCCGCCTGGGACGCGAGTCAGGAATGGGGATGCAGATTCCATGCCCGGTGCGGGCCGGTTCGCACGGCAGGGGCACCCGGATGGCGCGCGGTTCACTCGCCTGACCCGCGGGGCTCGCGGAGTACCGGGCACGCGGCAACGATCAGCTCATGGCGGCCCCGGCGTTTCGGCTACCGCGGTCGTTCGTGACTTCCGTGACGAAAAGGAGAGGTGTGCCGCAATGTCAAACTCCGGACGGATCTCGCAGTCGGCGTTCGACGGATCGAGGCTTCGGGTGATCCTGCTGCTCGACCTGTACGAAGGCGCCCAGCAGCAGTTCCTCGACGCGTACGAACTCATGCGCAACCAGGTCGCCTCGGTCCCCGGGCACATCAGCGACCAGCTCTGCCAGTCGATCGAGAACCCCTCGCAGTGGCTCATCACCAGCGAGTGGGAGAGCGCCCCGCCCTTCCTCGCCTGGGTGAACAGCGAGGAGCACGTCGAGACCGTCCGGCCGATGCACAGCTGCGTCCGGGACACCCGGTCGATGCGCTACAGCATCCTCCGCGAGACCAGCCCCACCGAACCGCTCACCCCCGAGTCGGCCAGGTCGGCCCGGCAGGTCGAGGCCCGCGAGGGCAACGGGGTCGCGCGCCACGCCCTCACCTTCACCGTCAAGCCCGGATCCGAGTCGAAGGTCGCCGAGATCCTCGCCGGGTACCAGTCGCCCCAGGCCCAGGTCGACGACAACACCCGGCTGCGCCGCACCTCGCTCTTCATGCACGGAAACCGCGTCGTGCGGGCCGTGGAGGTGGAGGGCGACCTCCTCGCGGCCCTGCGCCACGTGGCGCGCCAGCCCGAGGTACGGGCGGTCGAGGAGGCCATCAACCCCTACCTGGAGCAGGACCGGGACCTGAGCGACCCCGAATCGGCGCGGGTCTTCTTCACCCGGGCGGCGCTCCCGGCCGTGCACCACGTGGTCTCCGGCCGCAAGGAACCCGCGAAGCTGAGCCGGCACGCGCTGTACTACCCGGCCCGGACGGGCTGCGGAATGGAGCTGGCCCGGCTCCTCGCCCACCAGGACGAGGCCGCGGCCGACGACAAGAACAGCCCGGTGTACAGCAGCACCGTCTTCCAGCGCGACGACATCGTCGTACGGCTCATCGACATCACCGGCGACCTCGACCTCGACCCCGTCGCCTCCCTGGGCCTCAAGGGTGCCAAGAAGGCCGCCGAACTGGAGCGCCTCCTCGACGGCCCCGCGATCGGCGTCGAAGGCTCCCTGGAGACGGAACGCAACATCAACCGCCTCCTGTCGCACGCCGACATGCTGCCCGTCACCGACCGGAGCTCGGCGGGCTCCTGACGGACCGCCGCCACCCGCGTTCCCGGACGTCCCATCCGACGTCCTCGCCACACCCGGAGGTTCAAGCATGATCAAGCACCATCCACGCATCGTGGACCTGAGCGAGACGGAACCCAACCGCAGGCGCGGAGGAGACATCCGGGCCCTGCTCACGCCCGCCACGGCGGGGTCCACCAGCGGCTTCATGGGCCTGGCGATCATCCAGCCCGGCGAGCGCATCGGCGAGCACTACCACCCGTACTCCGAGGAGTTCGTGTACGTGGTCAGCGGCGCCCTCGAGGTGGACCTGGACGGTGAGGCGTTCGCGCTCAGGCCCGACCAGGGCCTGCTGATCCCGATCGACATGCGGCACCGCTTCCGCAACGTCGGCGACGAGGAGGCCCGCATGGTCTTCCACCTCGGCCCGCTCGCGCCGCGACCGAGCCTCGGCCATGTCGACACGGAGGCCACCGACGACACCGTGCCGAGCCCCGAGTTCATGACCGCCGTGCCCGACCTGTCCGCGCCGGACCACGGACAGCCGTCCGAACGAAGCGGGGCCATAAAGTGACCCGCCGGGTGGCCGTCACCGGCATAGGTGTGGTCGCTCCGGGAGGCACCGGGACAAAGGCGTTCTGGGACCTCCTCGAAGGTGGCCGCACCGCGACCCGTGGCATAACGCTCTTCGACCCGGTGGGCCTGCGCTCGCGCATAGCCGCCGAATGCGACTTCGACCCGCTCGCGCACGGCCTGGACCCCGATCTGGTCGAACACACCGACCGGTACATCCAGTTCGCCGTGGTCGCGGCCCACGAGGCCGTCCGCGACTCCGGCCTCGACACGGACCGGGAAGACCCCTGGCGCGTCGGAGTCTCCCTGGGCAGCGCCGTCGGCGGCACCACCCGTCTGGAACACGACTACGTCCAGGTCAGCGAGCGAGGCCGGCGGTGGGACGTGGACCACCGGGCGGCCGACCCGAAACTGCACCTCGCGTTCGCGCCCAGCACCCTCGCCTCGGTCGTCGCCGAACAGTTCGGGGCACAGGGACCGGTGCAGACCGTCTCCACCGGCTGCACCTCCGGACTCGACGCCGTCGGATACGCCTTCCACACCATCGAGGAAGGCCGGGCCGACGTCCTGATAGCCGGGGCGTCCGACTCGCCGATATCCCCGATCACGATGGCCTGCTTCGACGCCATCAAGGCCACGTCGCCCGACAACGACGACGCCGCGCACGCCTCCCGGCCCTTCGACGCCAACCGCAACGGCTTCGTCATGGGCGAGGGCGCGGCCGTACTGGTCCTGGAGGAGTACGAGCACGCCAGGGCGCGCGGCGCGCACATCTACTGCGAGATCGGCGGCTACGCCACCTACGGCAACGCCTACCACATGACCGGTCTGACCAGCGAGGGCCTGGAGATGTCCCGGGCCATCGACAGCACGCTCGACCAGGCCCGCCTCGACCCCACCCTCATCGACTACGTCAACGCGCACGGCTCCGGCACCCGGCAGAACGACCGGCACGAGACCGCCGCGGTCAAACGGTCCCTGGGCGAACACGCCCACCGGACACCGATGAGCTCCATCAAATCCATGGTGGGCCACTCGCTGGGCGCGATCGGCGCGATCGAGGTCGTCGCCTGCGTCCTCGCACTGAAGCACCAGGTGGTACCGCCCACGGCGAACTACGAAACCCCCGACCCCGAGTGCGACCTGGACTACGTGCCGCGCACCGCACGCCCGCGGAAGCTCAGGAATGTGCTCTCCGTCGGCAGCGGGTTCGGCGGTTTCCAGTCCGCGGTGCTCCTGACCGGGCCGGATGGGAGGACACGATGAGCACTCAGCGCCCCCGGCACGCGGCCGTCACCGGCATCGGTGTCATCGCCCCCAACGGACTGCGCGCCGACGCCTACTGGAAGTCCGTCAGGGAAGGTCTCGGCTTCCTGGACCGGATCACCCGCGAGGGATGCGGACACCTGCCGCTGCGCGTCGCGGGTGAGGTCCGGGCCTTCGACGCCGCGGACCTCATCGAGGAACGCTTCCTCGTCCAGACCGACCGCTTCAGTCACTTCGCGCTGGCCGCGACCGTCCTCGCCCTCGACGACGCGGGCCTCGGAGCGGTCGGCCCCGAGGACGCGTACGACGTCGGCGTGGTCACCGCCGCCGGATCGGGCGGCGGCGAGTTCGGCCAGCGTGAACTGCAGAAACTGTGGGGCCAGGGCTCCAAGTTCGTCGGCCCCTACCAGTCCATCGCCTGGTTCTACGCGGCCAGCACCGGCCAGATCTCCATCCGCGGCGGATTCAAGGGGCCGTGCGGAGTCGTCGCGAGCGACGAGGCCGGGGGACTGGACGCCATCGCGCACGCCGCCCGCGGTGTACGGCGCGGCACGGGCGCGATGGTCGTCGGCGCCGCGGAGGCGCCGCTCGCCCCGTACTCGATGGTCTGCCAGCTCGGCTACCCCGAGCTCAGTACCGTCGAGGACCCCGCTCGCGCCTACCGCCCCTTCACCGAGGGAGCCTGCGGCTTCGTGCCCGCGGAAGGCGGCGCCATGCTCGTCGTGGAGGACGAGCGGCGTGCGCGCGAGCGGGGAGCGGAGGTCCGGGCCCTGGTGGCCGGACACGCGGCCACGTTCACCGGGGCCTCCCAGTGGGAGAAGTCCCGCGAGGGGCTCGCCCACGCGATCCGGGGCGCCCTCACCGAGGCCGGCATCGCCCCGGAGGAGATCGACGTCGTCTTCGCCGACGCTCTCGGTGTCCCGGCGGCCGACCGCGCCGAAGCCCTGGCCATCGCCGACGCCCTGGGGGCGCACGGCACCCGGGTACCCGTCACGGCGCCCAAGACGGGAATCGGACGGGCCTACTGCGGGGCGCCCCTGCTGGACACCGCGGCCGCGGTCCTCGCGATGGAGCACGGCCAGATCCCTCCCACCCCCAACGTGTTCGACATCTGCCACGACCTCGACCTGGTGACGTCGAACGCCCGACCCGCCGAACTGCGTACGGCCCTGGTCCTCAGCAGGGGACTCATGGGGTCCAACTCGGCCCTGGTCGTACGACGCGGCGGCGACCACGCCCGGTAGCCCGGGCCGCACGTGAGGAGAACCACCGAATGATCACCACCGAAGTGACCGTCGACGAACTGGCCGCTCTCATGAAGAAGGCCGCCGGGATCACCGTCGACCCCCGCGAACTCGCGCAGTCCCTCGACGCGCCGTTCGGCACGCTCGGACTCGACTCGCTCGCCCTGCTCGGCATCGTCGGCGAACTGGAGAACCGGTACAGCCGGCCCCTGCCCCCCGACGCGGAGCGCTGCAAGACCCCGCGGGCGTTCCTCGCTCTCATCAACGACACCCTCAAGGCTGGAGCCTGAAGTGGCCGGACACACCGACAACAGCGTCGTCATCGACGCTCCCCTCGACCTCGTGTGGGACATCACGAACGACATCGAGAACTGGCCGCGGCTCTTCAGCGAGTACGCGTCCCTCGAGATCCTGACCCGGGACGGCGACACGACCACCTTCCGCCTCACCATGCACCCGGACGACAACGGCAAGGTGTGGAGCTGGGTCTCGCAGAGAACCGTCGACCGGGCGGGGCGGACCGTCCGGGCACGCCGCGTCGAGACGGGACCGTTCGCGCACATGAACATCCGGTGGGAGTACGAGGAGACCCCGGCCGGTACGCACATGCGCTGGGTGCAGGACTTCGCGATGAAGCCCGACGCCCCGGTCGACGACGCCTGGATGACAGACAACATCAACCGCAACTCCGTCACGCAGATGGCCCTCATCCGGGACCGGATCGAGCAGGTCGCCCGTGAGCGCCGCAGCCCCGCGGCCATGCCCCGCTGACCGCCGGAACCGGCACAGGAAGGACACCCGATGCACCACGCCCTGATCGTCGCCCGTATGGCACCCGACTCGGCTCCGGCGATCTCCGACGTGTTCGCCGCCTCCGACCGGGGTGAGCTCCCGCACCTCATCGGGGTCAGCCGGCGCAGCCTCTTCCAGTTCGGTGACGTGTACCTGCACCTCATCGAATCCGAACGGGACCCGGGACCCGCCATCGCGAAGGTGGCCGGGCACCCGGAGTTCCGGAGCGTCAGCGAGGAACTGTCGGCGTACGTCAGCGCGTACGACCCGCAGACCTGGCGCAGCCCCAAGGACGCGATGGCGCGCTGCTTCTACCGCTGGGAGCGCGACACCGCCTCCTGATCGGCACCGTGACACAACCCGAGGCCGCCGGCTCCGCGACGAAGCGGAACCGGCGGCCTCGGGTTTTCCTCGCGTCGCCCGGTCAGCCCGGGACGGTGCACTCGAAGGCGTGCAGATACGGGTTCACCGGGCGGATCTCGCCGATGACCAGGCCCGCGGCCGTGAGCCGGTCGACCATGCTCTGCCGGGTGTGCTTGGCACCGCCGACGTTGAGGAGCAGCAGCAGGTCCATGGCCGTCGTGAACCGCATCGACGGGGTGTCGTCCACGAGGTTCTCGATGACGACGACGCGGGCGCCGGGCCGGGCGGCCGCGCGGACGTTCGCGAGCGCCCTGCGGGTGCTCTCGTCGTCCCACTCCAGGATGTTCTTGATGATGTACACGTCCGCCTGGACCGGGATGGCCTCGCGGCAGTCCCCGGCCACGATCCGCACCCGGTCGGACAGCGCCCCGCCGCTCCGCAGGCGCGGGTCGGCGTTCTCCACCACGCCCGGCAGGTCGAGCAGGGTGCCGTGCATCCCGGGGTGCTTCTCCAGCAGACTGGCCACGACGTGACCCTGGCCGCCTCCGATGTCGGCGACCGACTTCACGCCCCGCAGGTCCAGGAGCTTCGCCACGTCCTGGGCGGACTGCGAACTGGACGTCGTCATGGCCCGGTTGAAGACGTACGCGGATTCCGGGGCGTCCTCGTTGAGGTACTGGAAGAACTCCTTGTCGTACACGTCCTCGAAGACGTTGCGGCCGGAGCGGACCGCCTCGTCGAGCTGCGGCCAGACGTTCCACGTCCACGGCTCGGTGCACCACAGGGCGATGTACCGCAGGCTGTTCGGGTCGTCCTCGCGCAGGAGCCGGGACATCTCGGTGTGCGCGAACGTGCCGTCGGGGCGCTCCGTGAAGACGCCCTGGCAGGACAGGGCGCGCAGCAGCCGGCGCAGGGTCCCCGGCTGGGTCTTCACCGCGGCGGCCAGATCCTCCGCGCTCATGGGCGTGTCGTCCAGGGCGTCCGCCACACCCAGCCGCGCCGCTGCGCGTACGGCGGCGGCGCGGGCCGCTCCGAAGACGAGTTCCCGCAGCTGCATGGACGGCGGGGGACTCTGATCCACAGTTGTCATTCGTGCCTCGTTTCTGTGTCGTGCCCCACTCAGCACATTCCGGCGGGCTCGGAGACCTTGCAGGTGTTGCTCCGGAACGTGTTGCCCTTGCCGGTGGTGTCGCGGTTGGCGAGGTCGGAGGGACCGTTGCGCAGGACCACGTTGTCGCGCACCTCGTTGCGCTCGCTGAGCGCGCCCACGAAGCTCTTGAACAGGACGATGCCGCCCGACAGCGGGGAGGTGCCCACGTTGTCCTCGACCCGGTTGTGCGTCACCCGGATGTCCTCGGCGCCGGTGAGGACGATCCCCGAGCCCTGGAGTGCGGGCAGCCGCGGGGTCTTGGGGCAGGATTTGTTGTTGGCGTGGATGTAGTTCCCGGTGACGCTCAGGTCGCCGACGCGCGGCTTGTTCTCGTCGCCGACGACGAACACCGCGGCGCAGTTTCCGGTGGCCTCGTTGCGGGCGACGGTCAGGTTCCGCACCCGCCGGACCGTGATGCCGATCCGGTT
Source organism: Streptomyces sp. NBC_00659 (assembly GCF_036226925.1). Lineage (NCBI taxonomy): Bacteria > Bacillati > Actinomycetota > Actinomycetes > Kitasatosporales > Streptomycetaceae > Streptomyces > Streptomyces sp. NBC_00659. The sequence continues at coordinate 8,190,990 of NZ_CP109031.1, forward strand.
GCCGCTCATCAGGTTGTGGGCGACCACCGTTCCCTTGGTGTCGCGGGCGCCCTCCTCGGTGGTGACCGTGTTGGAGACGAAGAGACCGGCGTCGCCGTTGTCCCTGGCGATGTTGCGGACGAATCTGGTCCGCACGGACCGCTCCTCGGCGATACCCCACTGGCCGTTCTTCTCGGCGGTGACCCGGCGTACCGTCAACCCGTCGGTGCCGGTCGCCCACAGACCCTGCTTCGAGAAGCCCCTGATGGTCAGTGACGCGATGGTGACGCCGCGGACGCGCTTGCTGTCGGTCCCGGTCACACAGATGCCGTTGCCCGCCTTGGCGCAGGCGTCGGTGGCGGCGGTGTTCGGCACGATGACGGTGGACCTGGCGCTCGCGCCGCGCAGGGTCACGTCCCGCGCGGTGATGGTGACGCTCTCGTGATAAGTGCCGGGGGCGACGACGACGGTGTCGCCCGCTCGCGCCGAGTTCACGGCCTTCTGGATGGATTCACCCTGGCGTACCAGGTGCACCGAGGGGTGGTCGGCGGGCAGGGCTGCGCCCACTCCCGATGCCACGACCACAGCCGTGCACGCGAGGTAGGCCATCTGTTGTCTGGTCATGGGCCGAAGCTATGAAGGGGCGTTCCGGCCCGCCACCGGTGATCGCCCAGGTGGCCTTCTCCGTCACCGTGACGCGCCGGGAGACCTCATGGCGCCGCCCCGGCCGGAGGATCCGGCCGGGGCGGCGGGTGCGGAGCCGAGCCCGCGAGGTGGTGCGTGGGTGACGCGGTGGATCAGGCGAAGTTCGCCAGCGTCTCGTTCCAGGTGGCGGACGGGCGCATGATCTTCGCGGCCTTGGCGGGGTCGGGCTGGTAGTAGCCGCCGATGTCGGCCGGGTTGCCCTGGACCGCGTTCAGCTCGCCGACGATCGTCTGCTCCTGCGCGGCCAGCGTCTCGGCGAGCTGGGCGAACGCCTTGGCGAGGTCCGCGTCGTCGCTCTGGCGCGCCAGCTCCTGCGCCCAGTACAGGGACAGGAAGAAGTGGCTGCCGCGGTTGTCGATGCCGCCGACGCGACGGGTCGGGGACTTGTCCTCTTCGAGGAAGGTCGCCGTGGCGCGGTCGAGGGTGTCGGCGAGGACCTGGGCACGGGCGTTGCCGGTGGTCTTCGCGAACTGCTCGAGGGACGGTACGAGGGCGAAGAACTCGCCGAGGGAGTCCCAGCGCAGGTAGTCCTCCTTGACGAGCTGCTGGACGTGCTTCGGCGCGGAGCCGCCGGCGCCCGTCTCGAACAGGCCGCCGCCCGCCATCAGCGGGACGACCGACAGCATCTTGGCGCTGGTGCCCAGCTCCAGGATCGGGAACAGGTCGGTCAGATAGTCACGCAGCACGTTGCCGGTCACCGAGATGGTGTCCTCGCCGCGGCGGATGCGCTCCACCGACAGCTTGGTGGCCTCGACCGGGGCCAGGACGCGGATGTCCAGACCCTCGGTGTCGTGCTCCGTCAGGTACTCGTCGACCTTGGCGATCAGGTTGGCGTCGTGGGCGCGGGTCTCGTCCAGCCAGAACACGGCCGGGTCGCCGGTGGCGCGGGCGCGGGTGACGGCGAGCTTCACCCAGTCCCTGATCGGCGCGTCCTTGGTCTGGCAGGCGCGGAAGATGTCGCCGGCGGAGACCGTCTGCTCCAGCACCGCGTTGCCGGCCGTGTCGACGAGGCGGACCGTGCCGGTGACCGGGATCTCGAAGGTCTTGTCGTGGCTGCCGTACTCCTCGGCCTTCTGCGCCATGAGGCCGACGTTCGGGACGGAGCCCATGGTCGACGGGTCGTAGGCGCCGTTGGCGCGGCAGTCCTCGATCACGGCCTGGTAGACGCCGGAGTAGGAGGAGTCCGGCAGGACCGCGAGGGTGTCGGCCTCCTGGCCGTCCGGGCCCCACATGTGGCCGGAGGTGCGGATCATGGCCGGCATCGAGGCGTCGACGATGACGTCGGACGGCACGTGCAGGTTGGTGATGCCCTTGTCGGAGTCGACCATCGCGAGGGTCGGGCCCTCGGCGAGCTCGGCGTCGAAGGACGCCTTGATCTCGGCACCCTCCGGGAGCGCCTCGAGGCCCTTGTAGATGCCGCCGAGACCGTCGTTCGGGGTCAGACCGGCGGCGGCGAGCGTCTCGCCGTGCGCCGCGAACGTCTTCGGGAAGAAGGCGCGCACGACGTGACCGAAGACGATGGGGTCGGAGACCTTCATCATCGTGGCCTTGAGGTGCACCGAGAACAGGACGCCCTCGGCCTTGGCGCGGGCGATCTGCTCGGTGAGGAACTCACGCAGCGGCGCGACGTGCATGACGGACGCGTCCACGACCTCGCCGGCCTGCACGGGCACGGACTCGCGGAGCACGGTGGTGGAGCCGTCGTCGCCGACCAGCTCGATGCGCAGCGCGCCGGCCTCGGAGATCACCACGGACTTCTCGGTGGAGCGGAAGTCGTCGACGCCCATGGTGGCGACGTTCGTCTTCGACTCGGACGACCACGCGCCCATGCGGTGCGGGTGGGCCTTGGCGTAGTTCTTGACCGACGCGGGGGCGCGGCGGTCGGAGTTGCCCTCGCGCAGCACCGGGTTCACGGCGCTGCCCTTGACCTTGTCGTACCGGGCGCGGATGTCGCGCTCCTCGTCCGACTTCGGGTCGTCCGGGTAGTCCGGAAGCGCGTAGCCCTGCGCCTGAAGCTCGGCGACCGCGGCCTTGAGCTGGGGGATCGACGCCGAGATGTTCGGCAGCTTGATGATGTTCGCGCCGGGCGTCTTGGCCAGCTCACCGAGCTCGGACAGGGCGTCCGCGATGCGCTGGTCCTCCTGGAGGAACTCCGGGAAGAGGGCGATGATGCGCCCGGCCAGCGAGATGTCACGGGTCTCCACAGTGACACCCGCCTGAGAGGCGTACGCCTGGACCACCGGCAGGAACGAATACGTCGCCAGGGCCGGGGCCTCGTCAGTGTGCGTGTAAATGATGGTCGAGTCAGTCACCGGGTGCTCCGCTCCACGTCTGCAACATTGCTCGACATCAAGATATCTCGTGAGCGCCCCCGGCTCGACAGCGGTCCGTCCCGCGTCGGACCGGTGCGGTGGAAATCCGCCGTCCGGACCCGGCCGGTCCGCCCGTGTGACGACCACGGGCATCCACCCCCTCCCGGTGCCGCGGCCGTGAACGCCCGGTGCGAAGTGAACGCGGGAATCGGCGTTCGAAGGCAACCGAACGGCCCGCCCGTGCGTACTGGTGTGTGATCGGTAATTGATCTTGCGGCGGACACCTTTGGGCCTTCTGCCGCCCGAACGAAAGCGAACCATGAGATATCGCACCAGAGTGACGGCCCCCGCGGCCGCGCTGCTCGGTACGGCGGCCGCGCTCGCCGCCGCCCCCACCGCCTCGGCGCGGCCCCTGGCCTTAAGGCCGGACCAGGGCACCCCGGGTGCCGAGACCCTCGGTGACTCCGTCTACCCGGCCCTCGGCAACGACGGCTACCGCGTCGAGGCGTACCACCTCGACTTCTCGTACGACGCCACGACCCGCCTGGTCGACGCCAAGGCGACCCTGAGGATCAAGGCGACCCAGGACCTCTCGCGCTTCTCGCTCGACGCGCTCGGCCTGGACGTGCGCGCGGTGAAGGTCGGAGGCGTGGCCGCCGGCTTCGAGCAGGTGGACGAGAAGCTGCGGATCACTCCGGTGCGGACCCTGCCGAAGTCCTGCGCCGTCGCGGTCTGTGTCGAGTACGGCGCCGACCCGGCCAGGACGCTGGCGTACACCGCCTGGGTTCCCACCCCCGACGGCTTCGCCATCTGCCCCCAGCCCAACGCGGCGCACACGGTCTTCCCGTGCAACGACCACCCGACGGACAAGGCGGACTTCAGCTTCCGCATCACCGTGCCGAACACCCTGCGCGGTGTCGCGAACGGCTCGCTGACCGGCACGGAGCAGCTCGACGGCGACCGGACCGCGTACACGTACCGTTCGGCCGACCCGATAGCCACCGAGCTGGTGCAGATCACCGTCGGCGACTACGTCGTCAAGGAGCGGCAGGGCCCGCACGGGCTGGGGCTGCGGGACGTCGTCCCGACGGCGCGCGCCGCCGCGCTGGAGCCGGCGCTCGCGCTCACCCCGGGCCTCGTGGAATGGCTGGAACAGCGCCTCGGCGCCTACCCGTTCGAGACGTACGGGCTGCTGCCCTGCAACAACGACGCCGCGAACGCCTTCGACTTCACGGGCCTGGAGACCCAGACCCTGACGCTCTACAAGCCGAACTTCCTGCTCCAGGAGGAGAAGAAGATCGGCTCGCACATGATGCACGAGCTGGTGCACTCCTACTTCGGCAACAGCGTCAGCCCCGCCAACTGGGCCGACCTGTGGCTGAACGAGGGTCACGCGGACTTCTACGGGCTGCTCTACCGCTACGAGCGCGGCTGGGCGGACTCGCTCGGCCTGACCACCATGGAAGCCCGGATGAAGGACACGTACGCCAGGGGCGACCAGTGGCGTCAGTCCTCCGGCCCGGTCGCCGCGCCGAACGCCGTCAACCTCTTCGACAGCCAGCGCTACCTGGGCGGAGTCCTGGTCCTGTACGCGCTGCGCGAGCTGGTCGGCGAGGACGTCTTCAACCGCGTCGAGCGCACGTTCCTCGATCGGTACCGCAACCGCGCGGCGACCACCGCCGACTACGTCGCGGTCGCCACCGAGATCTCCGGAACGGACCAGTCCGGCTTCCTGAACGACTGGCTGTACGGGACGAAGACGCCGCGCATGCCGAACCACCCGGACTGGACGGTCACCCCGGTCGTGTCGAGCCTGGTCGCGCCGCGCAACCGCGCGCCCGGCCACTACCCGGACTCGACCGCCACGCTCTGACCGGGCGGGCGAACGGCCGGGGGCCGGGCGGAAGTCTCCGCCCGGCCCCCGGCCCCGTCTCAAGGCCGCTTCGAGGCGGCCTCGCGCTGATGCGGTATGGCGGTCTCCAGGAAGCCCGTCCCGCCGGACTGGAGCGCGACCGTGCGGGCGGGCGACGGAATCCGGATGCCCTCGTCCCGGTAGCGCTTGTGCAGGGCCTTGATGAACTCGTGCTTGATCCGGTACTGGTCACTGAACTCGCCCACGGCCAGGATCACGGTGAGACCGATGCGCGAGTCGCCGAAGGTGTGGAAACGCACGGCGGGTTCGTGCTCCGGGACGGCGCCGTCGATCCCGGTCATCACCTCGGCGACGACCTCGTTCGTGACCCGCTCGACGTGGTCGAGGTCGCTGTCGTAGCCGACGCCGACCTGCACCAGGAGTGTCATCTGCTGCTCGGGCCGGGTGAAGTTGGTCATGTTGGTGCCCGAGAGCTGGGCGTTGGGGATGATGACCAGGTTGTTGGAGAGCTGACGGACCGTGGTGTTGCGCCAGTTGATGTCGACGACGTACCCCTCCTCCCCGCTGCTCAGCCGGATGTAGTCGCCCGGCTGGATCGTCTTCGAGGCGAGGATGTGCACGCCCGCGAAGAGGTTGGCGAGGGTGTCCTGGAGCGCGAGGGCGACCGCCAGACCGCCCACACCCAGGGCCGTCAGCAGGGGAGCGATCGAGATCCCCAGGGTCTGGAGGACGATCAGGAAGCCGATCGCCAGCACCACGACCCGGGTGATGTTGACGAAGATCGTGGCCGAACCGGCGACGCCCGAGCGGGACTGCGTCACCGACCGGACCAGGCCGGTGATCAGCCGGGCCGCGGTGATCGTCGTGACGAGGATGAGCAGCACGGTCAGCGACCGGTTGACGGTGCGGCCCACCGGCGCGGTCAGCGGAAGCACCGCGGCCGCGGCGGCGACACCTCCGGCCACCGCCGACCACGGTACGACGGTGCGCAGGGCGTCGACCATGACGTCGTCGCCGCTCCAGCGGGTGCGCTCGGCGTGCTTGCCCAGCCAGCGCAGCAGCATCCGCAGCAGGAACGCCGCCAGCAGCCCGGCTGCCACGGCTATTCCGGCGATCATCAGGTCGTCCAGGGTGACGGAGCGCTTCATCGGTGACCTCCTCGGAGACCGTGACCGGGGTGAGGGCCCGCGGGCCGAATGTGCTGTGTAGTCACTTGCCACCTGCTCGAATCCGGGAACGCGCGATCATGCCCGGACGTCTGTTCGTCCTCGTCCGGGGAGACCGCTCATCCTGCCGCATCCGGCTGCCCCTCCGTCACCAGCCCTGTGAGGGACCGCCCTTGACGCCGTCCGGTCCCACCTCGGCCAACGGCCCGACCGCCCACGACAGAGCATGGCTCCGCCCCGGCTGCGGGCGCCCGACGCACCGGCGCCCGCACCGGCGCCCCGCCGGGTGTCACAGGTCGCCGAACGCGCCGTGCCGCCCCGCGCCGGACGCGAAACGGGCCGCGCCCTCCATGCTCTCCTCCAGTACGCCCATGCCGTGACGCAGTTCGGTCCGCATGGCCTCCTTCTCGATGAGGCCCTCCTGGTCGAGGACCGAGGCCCGGTCGCTGCGCAGACAGGACTGCGGGAAGCCGGCGATCTCGGCGGCCAGCCGCTCGGCCTCGGCGCGGGCCCGGCCGACCGGGACGAGACGGTTGGCGAGCCCCGTCTCGTACGCCTCCCGGGCGCCGACCGGACGGCCGGTGAGGATCATGTCCATCGCACGGCTCATGCCGATGAGCCGCGGCAGCCGTACCGTACCCCCGTCGATCAGGGGCACGCCCCAGCGGCGGCAGAACACCCCGAAGACGGCGTCCTCCTCGGCCACCCGCAGATCGCACCAGAGCGCCAGCTCCAGACCGCCGGCCACGGCGTGCCCGGCGACCGCCGCGATCACCGGCTTGGTCAGGCGCAGCCGGGTGGGGCCCATCGGCCCGTCACCGTCCTCGGCGACCTCGTTCCCCTGCGCGGTGCCGATGGCCTTGAGGTCCGCGCCCGCGCAGAACGTGCCGCCCTCGCCCCAGAGCACGGCCACGCGCGCCGTCTCGTCGGCCTCGAACTTTCGGAAGGCGTCCGCGAGTTCGGCGGCGGTCGGCCCGTCCACCGCGTTGCGGGCCGCGGGCCGGGAGAGGACGACGGTGGTGACGTGACCCTGACGTTCGCTACGGACCGGCATCGCGCCGTCCCCTTTCGGCGGCCGGCGCGCCACACCGCGCGCCGTGGTTACTCCTCGGTATCACAGCACGCGGCACACCGCACGGCCCGGGGCGGAAAGGCGCTCGTCCCCTCGCGTCCCCTCGCGTCAGATCACCTTCCAGCGGACCAGCGCCCCGAGCGTGAGCGCCCCCGGCAGCAGCGGCACCCACACCGTGATGATCCGGTACGCCAGCACTACCGCGGTCGCCACGGCCACCGGACCGCCCGCCGCGACCAGGGTCACGACCAGCGCGGCCTCCACCGAACCGAGCCCTCCGGGCGTCGGCACCATCGCGACCGCGATCGTCGCCGCCAGGTAGGCGATCATCATGTGCGTGGGTGACACCGGGAGGTCCAGCGCCCGTCCCACCGAGGCCAGCCCGGCGGCCTGGAGCAGCGGGAACGCGAGCGAGCCGCCCCACAGGGCGAAGGCGCGCGAGGGCCGGGTGTGCACCGAGCGGGCCTCTCCGAGAGCGGTGCGCAGGAAGGAGAGGACGGCCGTGCGCAGCCGTCGTACGAGAGCGAGCACCGCCAGCGCGGCGCACAGGGCCACGACGACGCCGAGCAGCAGCGGTCCGATCGCAGCCTCCGGTATCAGACCGTCGACCCGGAGCGCACCGGGGAACGCGATCAGCAGGCCGAGCAGCAGGGCCAGCCGGGCGATCGCCTCGGCCAGCAGATACAGCGCGAGCGCGGCCGAGGAGCGGGCGAGCGGCACCCCGCACACCGTCATGAACCGCAGATTGACCGCCCCGGCGCCCAGCCCCGTCGGCAGCAGATGGTTCGCGGCACCCGCGGCGAACTGCGTGGCGAGCAGCCGGCGAGCGGGCAGCCGTTCCATGACCGCGCCCTGCCGGGTCACGGCCGCGGCCACCCAGGTCAGACAGGTCGCGGCGGCCGCGGCGACGAGCCAGGGCCACTCGGCCGACCGCAGATGGCCGAAACCCTCGACGAGCACGGCCCGGTGGCGCACGGCCACCACGAGGACCAGCGCGAGCGGGAGCAGGCACAGGAGCGGCCGGACGGCGGGCCGCAGGGTGAGGCGGCGGGGGAGCCGGGGCAGCGCCCGGGGAAGTCGTACGGCTGTCACATTCGGAGAGGTTTTCCCCGCCGCACCAACGTGAGGTTGCGGGCGCGGGGACGGTGGCTGACGCGCCGGGCAAGCCGCGGGAGGGGTGGCCCCCGGGTGCCCGGTGCCGACCCCGCTGTTCACCTCGACGCCCACCGCGGCACCGATTCCGGTACCCCGCACGGTGCTCCGCAGGGTGTCCACCGCGGTGTCCGCCCTGGTCCCGAGCGCGGAGCCGCCCTCGGCGTCCGCGGAGCCGCCCTCGGGAGCCCATCCGAGCGAGTGGGCCCGCCCGGATCCGTTGACCTCAACAAAGCTTGAGGTCCTACTGTCTCTCTTATGAGCATGGAGACCACAGCCTGGACACAGTTGCACAGTGTCATGAACGCCCAACAAGAGCGTCGTCCCTTCGACCGCGCGACCCTGCGCCGCATCGCCGCCTTCGCCCGCCCGCACCGCCGTCGTATCGCGCAGTTCGTCCTCCTCAGTGTGGTGACCGCGCTGCTGGCCGTCGCGACGCCGGTGCTCGCGGGGCATGTCGTGGACACCATCGTGGCCCACGGGGACGAGAGCACCGTCGTCCGTCTTTCCGTGCTCATCGCCGTCATCGCGCTCGCCGAGGCGGCCTTCGGGATTCTGGGCCGCTGGCTCTCGTCGACGCTCGGCGAGGGACTCATCCTCGATCTGCGGACGGCTGTCTTCGATCATGTGCAGCGCATGCCGGTCGCGTTCTTCACACGTACACGTACGGGCGCGCTCGTCAGTCGACTCAACAACGACGTGATCGGCGCCCAGCGCGCCTTCAGCAACACCTTGTCCGGCGTCGTCGGCAATCTGGTGACCCTGCTGCTCACCCTGGTCGTGATGCTCACCCTGTCCTGGCAGATCACCCTGCTCGCCCTGTTGCTGCTGCCGGTGTTCGTGCTCCCCGCCCGCCGGATGGGCAGCCGGATGGCCAAGCTCCAGCGGGAGGCGGCCGACCTCAACGCCTCCATGGGCACCCGGATGACCGAGCGCTTCTCCGCGCCCGGCGCCACCCTCGTCAAGCTCTTCGGGCGGCCCGGGGAGGAGTCCGCCGAGTTCGCGGCGCGCGCGTCGCGGGTGCGGGACATCGGGGTGCGTACGGCGATGGCCCAGTCCGCCTTCATCACCGCCCTGACCCTGGTGTCCGCTCTGGCGCTCGCCCTCGTCTACGGGCTCGGCGGCTGGTTCGCCCTGCGGGGCACCCTGGAGCCGGGCGCCGTCGTCTCACTGGCACTGCTGCTCACCCGGTTGTACGCGCCGCTCACCTCGCTGGCCGGGGCGCGCGTCGAGGTCATGAGCGCCCTGGTCAGCTTCGAGCGCGTCTTCGAGGTGCTCGACCTGAAGCCGCTCATCGAGGAGAAGCCGGAGCCCCGCACGCTCCCGGACGAGCCCGCCGCCGTCGAGTTCGAGGACGTCCGGTTCGCCTACCCCTCCGCCGACAAGGTCTCCCTCGCCTCCCTGGAGGAGGTCGCGGCCCTCGACACCCGGGGCGGCGACGAGGTCCTGCACGGCATCTCCTTCCGCGCCGAACCCGGCCAGACCGTCGCGCTCGTCGGCTCCTCGGGCGCCGGCAAGTCGACGATCGCGCAACTGCTGCCGCGCCTGTACGACACCGACGCCGGCACCGTACGCATCGGCGGGGTCGACGTCCGTGAGCTCAGCGCAGCGTCGATGCGCGCCACCCTCGGCATGGTCACCCAGGACGGGCACCTCTTCCACGACTCGGTCCGCGAGAACCTGCTCCTCGCCCGGCCGGCCGCGACCGAGGACGAGCTGTGGGACGTGCTGCGTCGGGCCCGTCTCGAGGAGCTCGTACGGTCGCTGCCCGACGGCCTCGACACCGTGGTCGGCGAGCGCGGCTACCGGCTCTCCGGCGGCGAGCGCCAGCGCATGACCATCGCCCGGCTGCTGCTCGCCCGCCAGCGCGTCGTCATCCTGGACGAGGCCACCGCGCATCTCGACAACACCTCGGAGGCGGCCGTCCAGGAGGCGCTCACCGAGGCACTGGAGGGCCGCACGGCCGTCGTGATCGCGCACCGGCTGTCGACGGTACGGGCCGCCGACCTGATCCTGGTCGTCGAGGCGGGCCGGATCGTCGAGCGGGGCACCCATGAGGCCCTGCTCGCGGCGGACGGGCGCTACGCGGAGCTGTACCGGACACAGTTCAGGACAGGCAGGCACGACGAGCCGCGGATCCCGGTCACGGCGGACGCGACGCCCTAGAGGCGAACGGGCGACGCGAACGCCGTGGCCACCTGATCCCTTCGGCCCCTTGGGGCACCGGTCAGGTGGTGAACCGGTGGCTGCCGGAGCCGACGCGGTACACCGCGCAGCCGTCCTCCGTGCGCAGGAAGGCCGCGCCGGTGTGCGCGACCGCGTCCGGGCCGCTCGCCGGGATCCACACCTCGGCCGTGGTGTTGGCGGGCACGGCGCAGGTGAGGTCGAAGCCGTCGGAGCGCTGCCGCCACCGGGTGGAGACCGGGCCGTACAAGGAGGTGAACGTGGCGCGGGCGGAGGTGACGTCGCCGCCCGGCCGGGGGCGGACGACGGTCTCCCGGTAGCCGGGCCGGCCCGGGGAGATGCCGGCGATGTTGGCGTACATCCACTCACCCACCGAGCCGTAGGCGTAGTGGTTGAAGGAGTTCATGTCCGGGGTCTGGAAGCTGCCGTCGGGCCGGATGGAGTCCCAGCGTTCCCACATCGTGGTGGAGCCCTTGTCGATCTGGTAGCCCCAGCTCGGGAAGGAGCGCTGCCGGAGCAGCCGGTAGGCGACGTCGGTGTGACCGGTGTCCGTGAGGACCGGGAGCAGCCGGGGCGTTCCGAGGAATCCGGTCGACAGATGCCAGTCCTTCGCGCGGATCAGGTCGACGAGCCGCCCGGCCGCCGCAGTGCGCAGGGCGTCCGGCAGCAGGTTCATCGACAGGGCGAGCACGTACGCCGTCTGCGTGTCGCCCTTCACCTTTCCGTCGGCGCCGACATAGGCGTGCCGGAACGCCTCGCGGACGCGCTCGAAGAGGGCGGCCCAGGGCGCGGCGTCCTCGCCGAGCGCCGTGGCCATCCGGGCCGCGAGGTCGGCGCTGTGCGCGAAGTACGCGGTGGCGACGACGTCCTTGGGTGTCTCGTCCGAGACGTTCAGCCAGTCGCCGTATCCGTCCGCGGGCCGCAGCAGGCCGGCGCTGTGGCGCTCCAGGTACGCCAGCCATGCCTGGACGGACGGCCAGGCATCGGCCAGGACCTGCCGGTCCCCGTAGGCCTCGTACAGCGACCAGGGGACGGTGACCCCCGCGTCGCCCCAGCCCGCGACTCCGTTGCCGACCGTTCCGACCATGGGCGCCACGTCCGTGAACGCGCCCTCGGCGGTCTGGCCGTCGCGCAGGTCCACGAGCCACTTGGCCAGGAAGCGCGCCGACTCCATCGTGTAGGCGGCGGTGGGGGCGAAGACGTTGATGTCACCGGTCCAGCCCAGCCGCTCGTCGCGGGCGGGCGTGTCCGTCGGGACGGAGAGGAAGTTGCCCCGCTGGCCCCAGGTGATGTTGCTGTGCAGCTGGTTGAGCATCGGGACGTCGGTCTCGAAGTCGAGGGTGAAGGGTGCCGACGTATGCATGACGCGGCCGGTCACGGCCGCGGCGGAGGGAGTGCCGGGGAAGCCGGTGACCTCGACATAGCGGAACCCGTGGAAGGTGAAGCGCGGTTCGTACGTCTCCTCGCCGCCGCCCTTGAGGGTGTACGTGTCGGTCGCCGCCGCCGAGCGCAGATTCGCGGTGTAGAGGGTGCCGTCCGGGTTGAGGACCTCGGCGTGACGCATCCGCACGGTCGTCCCGGCCTCGCCCGAGACGCGCAGCCGGACCGAGCCGACCATGTTCTGGCCCAGGTCGAAGACATACACGCCCGGGGCCGGTTCGGTCACCTTCTCGGTCGGCCGTTCGCCGGCCACGCGCACCGGGCCGTCGAGCTGCGCGACGATCCGGCGGGGCGCGCCGTCGCCCGCGGCACGGACGGCGAGCCAGGTCCGGTCGTCGAAACCGGGTGAGGTCCAGCCGTCGGTCTCCTCGCGCGCGTCGTACGTCTCACCGCTCAGCAGGTCGGCCGCGACGATCGGTCCGGCTGCGGCCCGCCAGTCGGTGCCCGACGTGACACGCTCGCTCGTCCCGTCCGCGTACTCGATCTCCAGCTGCGCCAGCAGCGCGGGGCGTTCACCGTACTGGTGGGGTCCGAACATGCCGACGTTCCCGGCGTACCAGCCCGGTGCCACGAAGGCGCCCAGGGCATTGGGCCCGGGCCGCAGCAGGGAGGTGACGTCGTAGGTCTGGTACTGGACGCGTTCGCGGTAGTCGGTCCAGCCGGGGGCGAGCTGGTCGCGGCCCACCCGGCGGCCGTTGAGGTGGGCCTCGTACAGGCCGAGGGCCGTGGCGTACAGGCGCGCGCGGGCCACCCGCCTGCCGGGCAGCGTGAACTCGTGGCGCAGCTGGTTCGCGGCGAAGCGCGTCGGAACGACCCTGCCCCAGGGGCCCGCGCCCCACGCGGCGGCCACCCGGGCCGCGGACCAGCCACTGTCGTCGAAGCCGTCGCCGCGCCAGTCGTCGGAGGGCTTCGCGTCCGTGGTCCTCCAGGACGCGTCGGTGACGGTCCGCCGCTCACCGGAGGCGGTGCTCACGGTGAGAACGGCGACCAGACCGGCGGGCCCCACCGTCGCGTTGGCCGCCTCGACCGCGAGGACGTTCCGTCCTGGACGCAGCCGTCCGAGGACGTCGACGACGGCCGGACGGCGCCAGTCCTCGTGCTCGGTCGCCAGGTCGGTGCGGGCCACCTCGGCACCGTTGACCGAGAGCGAGAAAACGTTGTCAGCGCTGATGGCGATCCGCGCGGCCGTGACGTCGTCGGGGAGTTCGACGACCCGCCGGAACCACCGGGTGGCCGCCGGAGCGCTGCTCGCCGGATCCCCCTCGGGGAACCAGATCCAGGCACTGCTCTCGAGGGAGGGAGCGTCGGTGAGGGCGGGGGGAGCCGAGACCCACTCCGCCGACCACGGCGTGTCCATGAGACCGGTCTCCCACCAGGACGGCGCGCTCCAGCCGGAGGCCGCGCCGTCGGTGTCCCAGACCCGCACGGACCAGAAGTAGCGCGTGCGCGGGGCGAGCCGAGGACCGGCGTACGGAACGAGGACGGACTGTTCGGACGTCACCTTTCCGCTGTCCCAGACATCGGGAGAGGACAGGCCCGACGCGCTGGAGGCGACCCGGATCCGGTACGCGCTCTGCCGCGTCCCCGGCTCGTCCGAGACCATCGGCCAGCTCAGCCGGGGGTGCTGTGTGTCGAGCCCCAAGGGGTGCTGGACGTACTCGACGGTCGGTGCGGTGATGCGCGGAGCCCCGCGGCGTCCGCGCGAGCCGGCCGGCGCGGGCGCCGCCGCGGCCGGCCCCGCTCCGGCGACCGTCGCGGCGACGACTCCCGCCGCACCCGCCGCGCTCGCCAGGATGTTCCTCCTGCTGATCAACTGCGGCCCCTCACCTAGGAGTTGTGAATCGATTCACCGCGGTGAAGGTAGGGGTGGGGGAGGCAGAGGTCAACAAGTGCGACGGTATTTTCCGGAATTCGGCCCTGCTGATTCGTGTCATCACGTGATTCGGCCGGTTCGCGTCCTCGAACATTGAACGGTTTCAATCGGCAGGGGAGGACGATTGGCGGCCCGGGCAAACGGGGGCCTGCCGGGTGACGGGCGGTTCTCCGGGTGGCGATGGTCACGCCCGTCCGGCGGAGCCCGCCGACCCCGCGCTGTTATAGTTATTTCCGATCGATCTCGATCGCAGGATTGTTACTCCCTACGGACACCACCGTCATCGCCCCAGGCGATGTCGCGGCGGCGTCCCACTCGACGGGAGGCAAGGCCTGGGTGGCGCCCCGTGCGCTACCCAGGCCTTTTTTGTTGCCACGGTCCGGGCGTGAGAGATCGCGGACCGATGCAGGATCGCGACAACCAGGGATGCAGTGACGCAGCATGAACACACCAACATCCGAAATGCTGGCGGAGAAGATCCTCCGCGGCGTCGGCGGACCCGAGAACATCGAGAGCCTCACGCACTGCGCGACGCGGCTGCGCTTCCAGCTCCATGACGGCACGAAGGCCGACCAGGCCGCGCTCGACGCCCTCGACGGCGTCATGGGCACCGTGCCGCAGTCCGGCGACCGCTTCCAGATCGTGATCGGCGGAGCCGTCGCGGGCGTCTACTCCGACATCATGAACCTGCCGTCGATGACCGGCGGCGGCACGCCCCGCGCGCAGTCCGACGCCGAGGTCAAGGCCGAGATCCGCGCCAAGGGCCGCGGCCGCTTCGCCTGGCTCGACAACTTCTTCGAGTACCTCTCGGACTCGTTCCGCCCGCTCCTGGGCGTGCTGCTCGGCGCCTCGCTGATCATCGCGATCGCCTCCATGCTCGACGCCTTCGGCATCGTCGACTTCCGGTCCGCGGACAAGTCCGCGACCTGGGTCTTCGTCGACTCGATGTGGCGCTCGGTGCTGTACTTCCTGCCGATCATGGTCGCCTACAACGCGGCCAAGAAGCTGAAGATCGACCCGTGGGTGGGCGCCACCGTGATGGCCGCGGTGATGACCCCGAACTTCACGGGCATGATCGGGTCCAAGACCCCCGGCGTCACCACCACGACCAACGCGACCCTGGGCACCTCGGAGTCCGTGGCGCACGTCTTCGGGCTGCCGATGCAGCTCAACGACTACGGCGGCCAGGTGTTCGTGCCGCTGCTGATGGTCGCCCTGCTCGCCCTGGTCTACAAGGGCCTGAAGCGCGTCTTCCCCGAGAACGTGCAGATGGTCTTCGTACCGTTCTTCAGCATGCTGATCATGATCCCGATGACCGCCTTCCTCATCGGTCCCATGGGAATCTGGGCCGGCAACGGCCTCGGCACGGGTCTGTCCTGGCTGAACGGCAACGCCCCGATCGTCTTCGCGATCGTCATCCCGCTGCTGTACCCCTTCCTGGTGCCGCTGGGTCTGCACTGGCCGCTGAACGCGCTCATGCTCGTGAACATCAACACCCTCGGGTACGACTTCATCCAGGGCCCCATGGGCGCGTGGAACTTCGCCTGCTTCGGCGCGACCGCCGGTGTCCTGCTGCTCTCGATCCGTCACCGTGAGAGCGACATGCGCCAGACCGCCACCGGCGCCCTGGCCGCGGGTCTGCTCGGCGGTATCTCCGAGCCGTCGCTGTACGGCATCCACCTGCGCTTCAAGAGGATCTACCCGCGCATGCTCGTCGGGTGCCTCGTGGGCGGCCTGATCGTGGGCATCCTGGGCGGCGTGGACACCAAGGCCTTCGCCTTCACCTCCCTGCTGACCATCCCGGTCTTCGACCCGATGATCAAGTACATCATCGCGATCTCGGCGGCCTTCTTCACCTCGATGGCGCTCGTGTACTTCTCCGACTACCGCACCAAGGAGGAGCGCGCCCAGGTCAACGACGAGCGCGACGCGGCCGCGGCCGCCGCCAAGGGCGAGGTTGCCGTCCCCGCCCAGACCGTGCCGGCCGAGGACCGCGAGCTCGTCGCCGTCGGCGCCGCGCCCGCCACCGCCACCGGTGGTTCGGCTTCCGCGGACTCCGGCGCGGCCGACGTTCCCGCCGCGCGCAAGGGCCTCGAACTCGCGGCGCCCGTCGCGGGCCGTGTGATCGGCCTCGGCGAGGTCGAGGACCCGGTCTTCGCCTCCCGCGCGCTCGGCGAGGGCGTGGGCATCGAACCGGCCGACGGCCACGTCGTCGCCCCGGTCGACGGCGAGCTGGTCACCGTCGCCGAGACAGGCCACGCCTTCGGCATCCGCACCACCGACGGCACCGAGGTCCTCGTCCACATCGGCATCGACACGGTGAAGATGAACGGGAAGGGCTTCGACGTGCGCGTCGAGGCGGGCCGGAAGGTCTCCGCCGGCGACCTCCTCGCCGAGGTCGACCTCGGCGCCGTGCGCGCCGCGGGGTATCCGACCGTCACTCTGATGACCGTCCTCAACACCGCGGACATGGCCTCGGTCGAGCCGCACACAGGGCAGGACGTCACCGCGGGCACCCCTGTGGTGACCGTGCGACGGTGATCATCCGCCACTGATCCGGTCCGGCGCGTGCACGCTCCCCGAGAGGGGAGGCGTGCACGCGCCGCGTCGGTTCGGGAGAGGATGGACAACGGACGGAAAGGAGGGCCGACGGTGAAGGCTCTGCGTGTCCTGAACAACAACGTGGTCCTCGCGAGCGACGAGAAGGACCAGCCGGTCATCCTCACCGGGCGCGGCATCGGCTTCAGCTCCCACCAGGGCAAGCCCGTCGACCCCGCGCTGATCGAGCGTGTCTTCGTCCCGGCCGACGACCGCGGCTCCGGTCCCGCCGCCGATCCCCACCATCTGGCCGAGGCCCTCGCCCTCATCAGCGAGGAGGTCCTGGAGGCCGTCGTGACCGCCCTGGGCGATGTCGGCATCGAGGGGCGCGAGTCCACTCGTCCCACTCTCGCCATCGCCGTCGCCGACCACATCGCCGGCGCGCTGGACCGGGCCGCGCAGGGCATCGTCATCGAGTACCCGCTGCGCGCCGAGGTGCAGACCCTGTACGCCACCGAGTACGCCCAGGCACAGCTTCTGCTCCAGGCCGTCAACGAGCACGTGAGCCCGCGGCTGGAGGCCTCCGAGGCGACGCCGCTCGCGTTGCACCTGGTCAACGCGGGCTTCGTCTCGGGCGATCTGTCCTTCACGTACACGATGACCGGGGTCATCCAGCAGATGCTCGCCGTCATACGGGAGCGGTACGGGATCGACGTCTCCCACGAGGCCATGAGCGTGGCGCGGTTCATCACCCACGTGCGCTACCTCTTCGTACGGATCCAGCAGCACCGGCAGCTCACGGGCCACGAGTCCACGATCGGGAAGGGCATCCGCCAGTACTACCCCGAGGCGACCCGTACCGCGCAGCAGCTGGCGACGATCGTCGAGCTGCGTCTGGGACGGCGTCTGAGCGAGGACGAGGTCTCCTACCTGGCGCTCCACGTGGCCCGCATGACGATGGAGGCCGACGCCACCGCCGCGTGAGACCGCGAGGCGGAGGGGACGTGCGGTCCCGCGTACCTCCGCCGCTCGGCGGGGGAGCCCCGACGCCCTCGGGGCCTCCAGCGCGGTCCCGTCGTCGATCCGGTGCCTCAGCCGGTCGAGGGGCGCGGCTCCGTGGCGCAGCGTGCGCGCTCGACCGAGCGGCGCACGCCCGTGTCGGGTTTCCTGCGCGCGAGTTCTTCCCTCCGCCTGTTGCTCTCCGCGGCATCTTGTATCGCATGTTTGACACAAGATTTCTTCTGCGGCATCTTGTACTCGCCGCTTGGTACAAGATGATCCGAGGAGATCTCTCCATGCTCGACGCCGCCCCGCTCCAGAGCCGCTTCCTCGATCACGCGGACCACTACGCCCGCTGGTCCGGCCTGGCCATCGGCATCATCGCCGCACAGGGGCTGTCCACGCTGGGGGACATCGAGTTCGAGCAGCGCGTCGTGTTCTGCATCACGGCCTTCGGCCTGTGCGCGGTGGCGGGCGTCCTTCTCGCCGACGCGCTGACCCTGGTCCCCCAGGACGCGGTACGCACCGCGAGTCTCGCCCCACGCATGGTCAGAGACCATGTGCCACCGCGCATGGGCCCCCTGATCGCCCTTCAGGGGCTCTCGCTCACCGTGCTGCTGGCGATCGCGGCCGTCACGGCCTCCGTGGACTCCGACCGCATTTTCACCACGGGGAAGGTCGTCGCCGTCACCTGCAACGGGATGCGGACGTCCCTGGGCCCCTGGCCCGGCCTGTACTACAGCCTTCCGATCTTCGGCGCACTCGCCATAGCCACTCCCACCTGCGTGTGGGCCCTGCGCCGCATCGCCCACGGACCGGGCCTGGAGCAGCAGCGTCGCGACCGCGCGTGGGCGGTGACCGGGGCCTGGGGCCTGCTGGTGTCGAGCCAGCAGCTGTACGCCGTGCTGATGCTCTCCGTCTCGCTGACGGAGACGGGCTGCGCCGGGGTGATGGGCGTACTCACCTTCTGGGTGTTCTACCCGCTGGCCCTGCTGAACCTGTTCACCGTCGTCTGGTCCCTGGTCACCTTGGTGGCACCCCGGGCCGTCAACGACCACGCGGCGGAGGAGTCACCCGACCATGCATGAGCCCGTCGTCCGCGTCGACACCACCAGCCAGGTGCCGCCGTACGCGCAGATCCGCGCCCAGCTCGGCGCGCTGATCCTCACCGGACGGCTGGCCGAGGGCGACCGGCTGCCGACCGTGCGCCAGCTGGCCACGGACCTCGGCCTCGCACCGGGCACCGTGGCCCGCGCCTACCGCGAGCTGGAGGCCGCCGAGCTGATCCGCACCCGCCGCGGGGCGGGCTCCCGGGTCGCGGCGCCCCCGGCCGGCCCGGCCCGCCCCGACGCCTCCCGACTTACGACCCTCGCCCGCGACTTCATCTCCTCCGCCCGCGCGCTGGGAGCCGACACCGAGGCCATCCTGGCCGCAGTCCGCGACGCCTTGGGCCCGGATCGTCCCTGACGGCCTTGTGCGCGGTCGGCTGTGGGCACGCAGGGGTGTGGGTACGTCGAGGCGTGGACGCCGGGAGCCTGTGTGCCCCGTCAGGCGCCCAGCGGTATTTCTATGTCCGCTCCCCGTCGGCATCACCGGTGTTCTGCGCTTCGGCTCCGGCTCGGCGGGCGGCTCCGGCCAGCGCCTCCAGGGCGGCCAGGTGCGCGGCGAGCGCCTTTCGGCCGGTCGAGGTGAGAGCTACCCAGGTGCGAGGCCGCTTGCCGAAGTAGCCCTTCCGGACGCTCACATAGCCGGCCTTCTCCAGCGCGGCGACCGTTTTGCTCAGTACGGAATCGGTGACCCCGCAGTAGTCCCGCACCGTGCTGAACTCGGCCTCGGCGCAACCGGAGAGGAACGCGGCCACCGTCAGCCGCGTGGGGTGGTGGATCTCCTTGTCCAGGCCGGGCGGACCCGCGGCGGTCACGACGCCTCCCGGGTACCGGCACGCGCACGGTCGGCCTGCAACCAGGACACCGCGCCCGCCACCACGCCGAATCCGGTGAACGCTCCGGCGCCACCGAACAGGAGGGCCCCCGCCAGGCCCGCGGCGAAGGGGATCACGGGCAGGACCCACGCATGCCACGCGGTCCCGCGCTCGCGCCGGGCGAACCACGGTGCGACTCCCGAGGCGCGCTGAACCCTCCAGGTCACCACGAGGAACGCGCCCGCACAGAGCAGTGCGACCGCGAGGATCCAGCCCTGCCACCGGGGCCACACCCGCGCCAGGCCGAAGCCGCTCATGGCCGCGGCGAGCAGCAGGCCGTGGACGGCGGGATACCAGGCCGGCACCGACCGCCCCGACTGCCGTGCCGCGTTCTCGGCGGCCCGCGCGGTGCGCAGCGCCGCGGCGGACTCGGCGCCGG
Source organism: Streptomyces sp. NBC_00659 (assembly GCF_036226925.1). NCBI lineage: Bacteria > Bacillati > Actinomycetota > Actinomycetes > Kitasatosporales > Streptomycetaceae > Streptomyces > Streptomyces sp. NBC_00659. The sequence continues at coordinate 8,210,643 of NZ_CP109031.1, forward strand.
GCCGTATCGATCCTGAGGTGTCCATGGGTTCTCCGGCTTCCGTACGACGGGGTGCGCTTACACATGCCAGACTGGCATCTACTTTCCAGTGTGGCAAGTAGTTTCCGTCTCGGCCTGTCCAGGCGTACGAGAGCCCCGCCGGAACGGATCCGACGGGGCTCTCGTCAGCGCGAGTGCGCAGGTGAACACCGCCCCGCCGGGTCGGCGACCGCGCGCTGACGGTCTCAGTGGGCCGCCCGGGGACGGCTGCCCGGCGGTTCCACGCCGGGCTCCGGGCGCGTGATGACCGACCCTCCCGCCTGTCCGCCCAAGGCTTTCGGAGCCGTGCACGGGGTCAGTCCCGGCGGGCCACCAGGCGGTAGGCGTTGGACACGCCGAGCCGGTGCGCGAGCGGGCGGACCGCGAACCGGTCCAGCAGCGTGGCCAGGACCAGGGCCGGGATCCCCGCGACGAGCAGGGCCGTACGCCCGGCCCGCCGCAGTGCGCCCGGCGGCCTCGGCAGCCAGGGCGCGTCCTCGCGCGGAGCGGCGTGGTCCAGCGCCAGCCAGACGGCGGCGAGCAGGTCCACCGGATCGTGCGGCTCGGCATGCTGCTGCGCCACCACCGTGAACCCCAGCTCCGCCAGCCGGTGGCGCAGATTGGCGACCGGCACGAAGTGCAGGTGCTGCGGCTGGAGCCAGGGCAGCCACCAGCGGCCCAGCAGCCGGGCGTAGCGGCTCTGTGGGTCCGGGACCTCGATGAGCAGATGGCCGCCGGGCCGCACCGCCTGCCACGCGGCCCTCAGTTCCCGGTCGGGGTCGGTGCTGTGCTCCAGGTAGTGGAACATGCTCACCACGTCGTAGCGGGCGGCGAGTTCCGGTGCCAGGTCGGGGAAGGCGCCGCGGTAGCCGTGCTCCACCCGGCCCTCGCGGGCGGCGAGTTCGACGCCGTCCGTGAAGTCGAGACCGTCGAAGGCCGTGCCGGGCAGCACCTCGCGGGCGGTCGCGCAGAAGTGGCCGTGCCCGGTGCCGACGTCGAGCCAGTTCTTCGGGACGGAGTCGTACGGCAGTATCGACTCGGCGCGGTCGCGGTACATACCGGCGCGGCCGCCGAAGGTGTCGCCGAGTCTCTTCTCGCCGAGCCCGTCGTAGAAGTCGCGGTAGTAGAACTCCAGCCCGGCCTCGCTCAGCCGGGGGTTCTGGAAGACGTGCCCGCAGGCGTCGCACCGGTCGAGGACGAACCGGCCCGGCTTGTGCTGGAGCAGGTCGGTGGTGCGCAGACGGGTGGTCAGCCGACCGGAGCCGCACCAGGGGCAGGTGGTGCGCGGCGGCTCGAAGAAGCGGCCCGTGCCCTCGGCCAGATCGGCCAGGTAGCCGGGGCGCAGCCCGGCCACTCGCTCGGCACGGCCGGGCTCCCTGACCGGTTCCCGGACGTCCTGACCAGCCGGACAGGACTCGGGGGCCTGTCCGGCCGGTTCCCTGGAGTCCTGTCCGTCCGGCTCCCCGGTGTTGTGCCGGGGCGGCTGCTCGGCGTCCTGTCCGGCCGGCTCGCCCGAGTCCGGCCCGGGCGGCTGTTCGGCGGCTTGCGCGGTCGGTCGGTCCGTCTGCTCACTCATCGGTACTCCCAGGCGAGTTGTTCGAGGCTGTCCGCAGCCGCCGTCGCACCGCCGGCGGCGCGGAACGTCGTACCGATCCGCTCGGCGGCCGCGCGGTGCCCGGGTTCGTGCAGTACGGCGTCGAGCGCGGCGCCCAGCTTGGCGGCGGTCACCCGGCCGAACCTGACCCGGACGCCCGCCCCCGCGTCCACCACCTGCCCGGCCACCACCGGCTGGTCGTCGCGGATGGGCGCCACCACGAGCGGAACCCCGTGCCACAGCGCCTCGCACACGGTGTTGTGACCGGCATGGCAGACCACGGCGTCGACCCTTTCGAGGAGGGCGAGTTGGGGTACGGAGGGCAGGACCAGCAGGTCCTTGTCGTGGTGGCCGGGCGAGGGGTGATCGCCGTACGGAGCCCTGGTGCCGTACGGAGCACCGGTGCCGTACGGAGCACCGGTGCCGTCCGGGGACGGGATGTCGGCCCGTGACGAGGCGGCGTCCGCGCCCAGGGTGTTTCCCGGGTCGACGACAACCCCCTGTGCCCGGTCGGCCCGTGCGCGCAGGGCCTCTCGGCAGACGGCGAGGAAGCGCCCGCCGACGTCCGCGTTCGCGGTGCCGAGGGTCACCAGCACCGTGGCCCGGCCGGGGTCGAGCCAGTCCCAGGGGAAGCCGTCCGCGGCCGGTCTGGCCGTGATCGAGGGGCCGACCCAGCGGATCGGGCCGCCCCGCGCGGCGGCCGCCGGACCGGCCAGCTCCACCGTGCTGAACGCCAGCACCAGATGCGGCGAGAACCGCGGATCGGTGTCGCCCGCCGGATCCCCGACGGACCCGCGCAGGCCCGCCAGGCGCTCCGCCAGCCACTCCGTGACCCTCGGCAGTCCGGCCAGCGGGTCGGCGAACTCGGCCGAGGTGGTCGCCGAGGTGGCCCACGGCAGCCCTGCCCGCTCGGCGACCAGTCCACCCGAGAACGCCTGCTGGTCGGAGACGACCACGTCCGGACGGAACGTTTCGACCGCCGCCCGCACCCCCGGCGCCATGGCCTCGGCCAGCGGCAGCAGATACCACTCCCACAGGAACTTCAGCGCCTCCGGCCCCCGCAGGTCGGGAGGCCGCCGCGCCTCGCCCACCCCCGGTACCGGCCCGGCGCACGGGAACACCGGGGCCCGGTCACCCGCGAGGCGTCCCACGAGACCGGGGTCGGCGCAGGCCCACGCCACCCGGTGCCCGCGCGCGAGCAGCAGGTCGGCGACCCCGACGGCCGGGTTGATGTGCCCGACCAACGGCGGTACCACGAACAGGAATCCGCTCACCGGGCCTCGGCCCCCACGCTCCGGGCCGCCGAAGTCCCCTGCATCAAGGCCGCCGAAGTCTCCTGGATCAGTGCCAGGATGTGACCGCCCACGGTCCCGGCCGCCTCCACCAGAACCGAGTGCTCGTGCCCCGGGATCACCACCGTCCGGCAGTCCGGCAGCAACGACCCCAGCCAGGGCGCGAGTTCGGCGAGGTCGGAGTCACCCCCGTACACGCCGAGCACGGGACGGCGCATGGCGGTGATCTGATCGTCCGTCAGGACACCGCTGGCCGGGATGTCCTGTCCGAGGGTGGTGTCCCGGGCGAGCCGGGCCGCGCCGCGGGCCAGCCGGGCCGTGTTGTGGCCGCGGTTCGCCGTGATCCACGCGAGGGCTTCGGGCTCGTTGTGCGCCAGTTGGGCCATCACCCGGTCGAGGATGCCGCCGAGCTTCGACGCCCAGGCGGCGGTGGCCGGTTCGGACTCGATCAGGGACACGCTGGCCACACGCTCCGGGTGGCGGGCGGCGAAGCCGAAGGCGATCGTCCCGCCGTAGGAGTTGCCGACCAGGTGCACCGGTCCGGTCACCGCCAGCCGGTCCAGCAGAGCCCGGAGATCGTCGATGTTGTGGTCCAGGGTGTAGCCGTCGGGCGGGCGTTCGCTGCGGCCGTGGCCCCGCAGGTCGTACATGACGACGTCGAGGCCGGCCGCCGCGAAGGCGGGCGCCACGGTGAAGTAGTAGCTGGCCAGGCTGTCGGTGAGCAGACCGTGGACCAGTACCGCGGTCGCGGTGGCCGCCCGGCCGTCCCGGGGGCCGATCCGCTGTACGTGCAACCGGAGTCCACCGGTGTCGACCATCGCCATGCGTCAGCTCGCCTCCGCCGCCTTCAGGCTGGTCACGACGTATTCGACCAGCTGTCCCACGGTGAGCCCGATGATCTCGTCGAACTCCATCCCGGCCAGGAACTCGGCGAAGTTGACCCGCCCGCCGTACCGCTCCTCCAGCAGCCCCGACAGCGTCACCAGGTCGATGCTCTCCAGCTCCAGATCGCGGTTGAACGTGGTCGCCATGCCGATCTCGACGTCGTCCAGGCCGTATTCGTCCTCCAGGAGCCGGGCGAGCAGTCCGGCGATGTCGGCGAGGACCAGGTCCGCGTCGGCGGGGCGGGGGGTGGCGTCCGCGGGGTGGGGGGTGGCTTTCATGGGGAGTACTCCTCCTCGTGGGGGTGTCCCGTCGGTCCGATCGGTCCTGTGGTCCAGGCCACGACATAGGCCCGTTCGGTCAGTCCGGGCGGGTTCGCGGCGGGCGCGCACCGCACCGCGTAGGCGCGTTCGAGGCGCCCCGAGACGATCAGCTCGTCCCCGGCCGGTGCCGCGTCCAGCACGGCGAAGTCGCGCGGCCGGCCGCCGAAGCCGGTGCCCTCCGCCTTGGCGACCGCCTCCTTGGCGGCCCAGAACCGGGTGAACCACAGTGCCTCGGTACCGGTGCCGGTGGCGCACAGCGTGCGCAGCAGCCGCTGTTCGTCCGCGCCGAGTGCCGTCGCCATGGTCTGCGGGTCGCGGGCCGTGACCTCCTCGATGTCGATGCCAGGACCGGGAGCGGGCGTGTGCGGCCGTACGATCGCCACGCCCGCCTCGGCGCGGTGGGCGAGAGAGATGTCCAGCGGGGGCAGTTCCCGGCCGTGTATCCCGGTGACGTACGGGCGGCCCATGCTGTCGTTGCGCACCCGCAGCTCCGCGGGAAACACCGGGCCCTCGCCGTGGTCCCACAGCCATTGCCGTACGGCGTCCTTGACCGCGATCCGGCCCAGCAGCCACTGCCGCCGGCCGCGCGGCGCGTGCCCGGCGTACTCCGAACGCTCCTGTCCGCCCAGCGAGTTGCGCATGATCAGGTCGCGCGACGCCAGATCCGGCCACCGTTCGTGCACCAGTGACCAGCCGCCCGGGCGGGCCTCGGACAGGGTGTTGCGCTCGGGAAAGCGCTCCACCGGCCGGGTGTGCGGATCGTTGTCGAACCGGCGGTCCTGCCAGCCGCGCAACTCCGCCCACACCGCGCCCGCCACCGAGAGCTGTACGTCGGCCTCCAGCACGGTGTCGGTGAGCGAGGTGATCCGCACCAGACACGCCACCTTCGTCCCCGGGGCAGGGTGCGGGCCGTGGAAGCGCATCTCCCGCATCCCGACCGGGAACACGACCGTCCGCTCGGAGCGGGTCGCCATGATCCAGTAGCCGAGGATCTGGCCGACGCTGTCCAGCAGGGCGCCGGGCGCCGCCGGGGTGGTGATGATCCCGCGGATGTGCCGCTCGCCGAGCGCGGTGAGTTCGGTGACTCCCTGGAACGCCGGGCCGTGGAACATCCAGCGCTCGCCGTACAGTTGCGCCGCGGTGTGGAGGGGCGCGCGTTCGCTCGCGGGGTCGGTCCGCCAACGGGCGGGCGGCGGGGCCGGGTAGCCGGTGGCGAGTTCGACGGTGGCGCGGGCCCGGGGACCGAAGGACACGGCCAGGCGGTCCGGTGCCACGGACTCCGCCGCGACCTGTACGTCGACGGCGGGGGTGGCCGTCAGCCACTCCTCGAACCGGGCGCCGTGCACGGCGACCGGCACCTTGCCCGGCGCCGCCCGCCGGGCCGCGTCCATCAGGTGGTGCACGATCGTGGTCGCCGGGACGACCGGCCAGCGGTCGGCCACGTCCGGCCAGCCGGGCCGCTGGGGGAAGAAGCAGTGGTCGAGCAGGTACGGCATGGTCTCCGGAGAGACGCGGACGACGGAGGTTCGTACGAGGATGCCCGTCGCCGCGTCGCCGACCGCCGCCGTTCGCGTCCCGTCCCCGGGTCTGGAAGCCGGCACGGGGACTGAGACGGGGACGGGGGCAGAAGCGGGCACGGGGACAGAGGCGGGGTCGGGGGGAAGGGGCGTGGCGGCCGGCCGGCGGGCGGGCCGTGCGGTGATCAGCGCTGCCGCCGTGTCCGCGGTGTCCCGCAGCAGGGCGTCCAGTTCGGCGGCGCCGGGGAACCGGTCGCTGAGCCCACGCAACGCACCCGGCGCGTACCGGGCGGGGGCGCCCGGAGCGGGGAAGGCCGCTCCCAACTCGGCGCGCAGCTGCGCCAGTTCCGCTCCTTCGAGCGAGATCAGCGCGCCGTCCAGGTCGAGTCGTACGGGGGGCCGCGCCGACAGCGTGCCGCCGTCGGCGGATCCGGATCCGGCTCCTGAAGCGGTGTCCGTACGGGGCCCGGTGGGCAGGGCGGGGGCGACGGCCGCTCCCGCCGTCCACAGCGCGGCCGCCACCCGGCGCAACTGGGCGAGGCCGGTACGGCGGGGGGAGTTGGCGGCCACGGTCAGATGGTCGCGGTCGCCGAGGGTGTCGCCCACGAGCGATCCGAGCTGCCCGGGGCCCACCTGGACGAAGGCCCGGTGCCCCGCCGCGTACAGGGCCTCGGTCAACTGCCGGAAGCGCACGGGTTCCAGCAGGTGCCGGACGAACAGATCACGTACCTCCGTCTCCCGTTCGGGGAACGGCGCCGCGGTCGTCCCCGACCACACCGGGACCGTCGCCGGATGCAGCCGGAACCGCTGCGCCGCCTGTCTGATCGGCCCGAGGTAGGGCGCCAGCATCGGCGTGTGGAAGCCGGACCGGAACGGCAGCACCTGGCCGAGCACACCGCGGGCCCGGAACGACCGGACGAAGTCCTCGACCGCGCCGTCCGGCCCGCACACCATCGACTGGCCCGGCGCGTTGTCGTGGGAGAGCACCAGGCCGGCGCCCGTGAACTCCTTTTCCAGGGCGGCCAGTACACGTTCCGCGGGCGCGCCGACGGCACCGAACGCGAGACCCGGCACCGTCACCGTGTCCGGATCGAAGCCCGCCATGAAGGCGTCGACCTCGTCCCCGGAGTACAGCCCGGCCACCGTCATCGCGGTCCACTCGCCGACGCTGTGCCCGGCGACCGCGTCCGGTACGACACCCAGGCGACGCAGCGCCGCGTCGAGCAGGCGCCCGACGGTCACCACGCCGAGGCCGTGCCGGCCCACGTCGCCGACGGGGTCGCCGACGGGGTCGCCCTCGGGCACCGCCCGGGGCAGTCCGAAGTGCGTGGCCACGTCGTCGACGCGCGCGGAGAACTCGCTCTCCAGACCGGGGAAGACGAAGACGAGCTTGCCGTGCCCGGGACCGAGCAGGGGGCAGGGCCGGAACCAGACGTCGCCCCGGCCGTGCCAGGCGCGGCCCCGGCCGACCGCCCGGCGGGCCAGGGCCAGCCGTTTCGCGGTCGGGTCGATGATGCCCAGCCGGGCCCGGCCCGCGGCCGGATGGGGAAGCGCGGGGTCGAGTCCGGCGGCGCGTACCGCGGCGTCGTCGGTGTCCAGCAGGACGGCGAGCGGCTCCGGACCGTCCGCGGCGAGCAGCAGGACCCGTTCGGGCTCGGCGACCCGCACGGCCGGGCGCCCGGTTGCCGGAGCGGGCGCCGTCGTGACGGGCGCCGGTGCCTCCTCCAGCACCACGTGCGCGTTGATCCCGCCGAAACCGAAGGCGTTCACGGCGGCCCGACGCACCGGCTGACCGGGCGAGACCTCCCAGGGGACGGCCTTCTCCAGCGTACGGAAGCGGGTCGCGGCCAGCGCCGGATGCGGGTCGTCGCAGTGCAGGGTCGGCAGCAGCGTCGCGTGGTGCACCGCGAGGGCGGCCTTGACCAGTCCGGCCACCCCGGCGGCGGGCATGGTGTGCCCGATCATCGACTTCACCGAGCCGATCACCGCGCGCTCTCCGCCGGATCTTTCGGCCGGGCCGAACACCGCGCCGAGCGTGGCCAGTTCGGCCGCGTCGCCGGCCGGGGTCGCGGTGCCGTGTGCCTCCAGCAGGCCGACCGAGCCGGGCGCGGCCGGGTCGAGTCCGGCGGCGAGCCATGCCTGTCGCACGGCACTCGCCTGACCGCCGGGATCGGGGTTGACCAGGCCGGCGGCCCGGCCGTCGCTCGCCACCCCGGTGCCCCGGATCACCGCGTAGATCCGGTCGCCGTCGCGCCGGGCGTCGGCCAGCCGCTTCAGTACGACGACCCCGGTGCCCTCGCCGACGAGGAGTCCGTCGGCGTCCCGGTGGAAGGGGCGGATGCGCTCGCTGGGGGAGAGGGCGCGCAGTTGGGAGAAGACGCTCCACAGGGTGATGTCGTGGCAGTGGTGGACGCCGCCGGCGAGCATCAGGTCGCAGCGCTCCGAGGCGAGTTCGCCCACCGCCTGGTCGACCGCGACCAGCGAGGAGGCGCAGGCGGCGTCCACGGTGTAGGCGGGGCCGCGCAGGTCGAGCCGGTTGGCCACCCGGGAGGCGGCCAGGTTGGGCACCAGGCCGATCGCCGACTCGGGGCTGTCGGGGCCGAGACGGTCGGTGAACGCCGTTCGTACACGGTGCAGTTGACTGTCCGTCAATTCCGGTAACAACTCGCCCAGGGTGCGCACCAGTTGCCCGGCCGTGCGCACCCGCTGGTCGAGCCGGACCAGGCCCGGGGTGAGGTAGCCGCCCCGGCCGAGAACGACACCGACGCGCCGCCGGTCGGGAAGCCGGTCCGGACCGCCCGCGTCCGCGAGGGCCGCGGCGGCCACGTGCAGCGCGATGAGCTGGTCGGGCTCGGTACCGGCCACCGAGTTCGGCATGATCCCGAACCGGGTCACCTCCACCTCGGCCAGCGCGTCCACGAACCCGCCCCTGCGGCAGTACACCTGGTCGGCGACGGCCGGTGCGGACGCGGTGCCGGGGCGGTAGTACCCGGCGTCCCAACGCCCCTGCGGCACCTCTCCGATCGCGTCCACGCCGTCCCGCAGGTTCTGCCAGTACGCCTCCAGATCCCGGGCCCCCGGCATCAGCACCGCCATGCCGACGATGGCGACCGGAACCTGCCGCCGCGTCACCGGCTCTCCCGCCGCACCCGCCGTCCGGTCCTGCTCCTGGCCCGTCCCGGAGACCTTCGCCCGGTGTGTCTCCGGACCCGCCGAGGGATCCGTCAGCGAACCCGCCGAGGGATCCGTCACCGAACCCGCCGAGGGATCCGTCACCGAACCCGTCACCAGCCCGAGGCGGTGTAGACGACGGCGGTGGCCGACGGGTCGCCCCAGGCGAGTTCACGCAGCAGGGCCGCGGTGCCTTCCTCGGGGTCGATCAGGCCGATGCCCCGGCGGCCGTAGGCGCGGGCCAGCTCCGGTCCGACCATGCCGCCGTGCCGGGCGGCGGGCGCCCAGGGTCCCCAGTGCACGGTCAGTGCCCGGTGCCCGGTGCGGGCGGCCCAGGCCGAGCCGAGGGTCTGGAGCGCGTCGTTGGCCGCCGCGTAGTCCGCCTGGCCCCGGTTGCCGAGGACGCCGGAGATGCTGCCGAACAGCACACTGAACGCCGGTCCGTCGGGGAGTTCCTCCAGCGCGGTGAGCAGGGCGCCGGCGCCGGTCGCCTTCGTGCCGTAGACCCGCTGGAAGGACTCGGGGGTCTTCTCGGCGATGATCCGGTCCTCGATCACCCCGGCCGCGTAGACGACACCGTCGAGGCGGCCGTGCTCGGCGTGGATGTCCTTCACCGCCTGGAGCACCGCCTCCGGCTCCCGGAAGTCGACGCAGCGGTAGCGGACTTCACTTCCGAGCGCCCTGAGCTCCGTCAGCGTCGTGGTGATCTCCCGCTGGGCGAGGAGGAGTTCGGCGGCCTGGTTGATCGCCGCCGGTCTCGTCCCGCCGCGGGCGGCGAGCGCCGCGCGCAGTTCGGCCGGGGTACGGGCGGCGGCCGTGTCCGGGTCCTCCGGGCCGTCCGGCGCGGGTGTCCTGCCGAGCAGTTCGAGCCGGCACCGGCCGGCGGCGGCGATGGCCGCGGCGCACTGCGCGGTGATGCCGCGTGCCCCGCCGGCCAGCAGGACCACCGCGTCCCGGTCCAGGCCGAGCGCGGCGGCTTCGGCCGCACCGGCACCGGCCGGGCCCGCGCCGGTGTTGCCGAGGATCCCCAGCGGTGACTCGACGAGCTCCAGGCCGAACCGGCCCTCCGGCCGGCGCAGGACGACCGGGACGAGGCCGGGCGCGCACAGCTCGTCGACCAGCGCGTCCGCGAGCAGCAGCGCGTCCGCGACGGTCGGCGTGTTCGCGACGGTCACCGTGTCCGCGACGGCCGACGTGGTCACCACCTCCACCGTCCGCGCGACCGTCGACGGGTACTCGCGCGCCACGGTGCGGAAGAAGCCGCGCAGCCCCGCAGCCGCCGTGTTCGGCGTGTCCCCGCCCACGGCCCGCAGGGCCAGCAGCCGGTGCGGTCCCACGGCGAGGGCGGCCTTCAGGACGGGGAACGCGTCCGGAAGCACCGGCGCGCCACCCGCGACGAGGTAAACGACCCCGTCCACCCGGCCGTCCTCCCGGGTGAGCAGATGCTCCCGGTCTCGTACGACGACGTCGGCGCCGTACGAGGCGAGCCGGGCGCCGATCTCGGGGGCGTCGCCGAGGACGGCCCACCGCGTCCCGGACAGTACGGCCGCCGGATCCGCCGCACCACCCTGTTGCCCGAGGGGCACCGACCGCAGCAGGTACCGCTTGGGCGCCTCGCCGCCCACCGTCGCGGCGTCCACCGCATCGCCGTTCACCGCTTGGCCGTTCACACGTTCGCTGTTCGCCGCGCGCACGGTCTCGACCGTCCCGGACGCCTCCGATGCCTCGAACACCTCGAACGCCTCAGCCGACTCGGTAGCCGTAGAGGCCTCCGCCGTGTCGGCCGCCGGGATCGTCTCGGCGTCCTCGGCGGGAAGCGTGGTCGGCTCGGCGGGGCCGGAGAGCCGCGCGGTCAGCCAGTCGGTCACCGCGGCGGCCGTCCGTGCCTTCGCGAGGTCCTCCAACTCGGCGTCGTCGAGACCGGTGAGGTCGGCGCCGTCCCCGGCGCCGAGGCGCCGGGCCAGTTCGCCGGCTATCTCGGCCCGCTTGATGGAGTCGATGCTGAGGTCGGCCTCCAGGTCGAGATCGGGCTCGATCATGTCGAGGGGATAGCCGGTCCGCTCGCTGATGATCTCCAGGACCACCTGCTGGACGTCGACGTCCTGATCCGATGCCGACCCGGTGCCGGGTGCCTGGTCGGCCGACGGCGCTGTGGCCCGGAGCGGTGGTGACATCGGCGGCTCCGCCTGGGGCGCGGCGGCCGTCGTGTCCCGCGGTGCCGACGGGGCGATGGGCGCGGCCGCCCGTTCCCCGGCCACCGCGCCGAGGTAGGTCATCAGCACGTCACGCTGGGCGGCGACCATCTCGCGGCTGGTGCGCAGGAATTCGGTGATCAGGGCGTCCTGGGCGTCCTGGCGGTCCTGGTAGTACATGCCGTTGCTGCCGTTGCTGCCGTTGCTGCCGTTGCTGCCGTGGCGGCCGTCCCGGTCGGACGGGGCCGCGTGCGGGGGGTTCGTCGGCACAGTCGTCTCCACGACTCGTCGGGCCGGTGCGAGCGCACCGGGAAGGAGGTCTCCGGCGGCGGTGCGTACCAACTGTCCGTCGACCGTCCAGCCGGGCCGCTTCGGCACCGGCGTACGCACCGCGTCGACGGCGTCGCGGCCCCGCAGCAGCCAGCCGGTGCGCACCGGCAGCCCGGCGACGGCCAGCCGGGCCAGGGCGTCCAGCCAGCCGCGCAGGCCGCTGTCCGGGCGCGGCTCACAGGCGACCGTCCGGTGCGGCCGGTCGCCGAGGATCTGTCCGACCAGCCCGGTCAGCACGGATCCGGCGCCGGCCTCGACGAAGATCCGCGCGCCCGCCTCGTACATCGCCTCGATCTGCTCGACGAACCCGACCGGGGCGCCGATCTGCGCGGCGAGTCCGGCCCGTACCGCGTCCGGGTCGGCGGCGTACGGCGTCGCGGTGCGGTTGGCCCATACCGGGAACTCCGGCGCGCGCACCGGACGGGCCGCGAGCGCCTCGGCGAACCGGGCGCCCGCACCGGCGACCAGAGGGCTGTGGAAGGCGCAGGCCACGGGGATGCGCCGGGCGTCGTACCCGGCCTCGCGCAGCAGACGCACGGCGTCGGTGACGTCGTCGGACGGGCCGGATATCACCGTCTGACGGGGCGCGTTGCGGTTGGCGACGACCACGGCGGCCGGGGCCTCCACAGCCCGAAGGGCCGAAGCGACCTCCGCGGCGCCGGCCGTGACCGCGGCCATGGTCCCCGGGTCCGCTCCGCGGTCCGCCCCGGCGGCCGCGAGGATGGCCGCCGCCCGTTCGGAACTGAGCGCGAGCAGCGTCTCGGGGCTCAGGGCGCCCGCCGCGCTCAGGGCGACCAGTTCGCCGTAACTGTGCCCGGCGGCCATGTCGGGCCGTACCCCGGCCGTGGTGAGCAGGGCGTGGGCGGCAAGTCCGGTGATGCCGAGCGCGGGCTGTGCGGCCCGGGTGTCGGTGAGCGCCGCCCGCTGCCGGTCGCGTACGCCGTCGTCGAAGGCGGCGGGCGGGTACAGCCGGCCGGCGTGGTCGGCGCCGAGCTCGAGGTAGTGGCGCAGCTCGGGGAAGGCGACGAACACGTCGGCGAGCATTCCGGGGCGCTGGCTGCCCTGACCGGGAAAGAGGAAGGCGACCTTGCCCTCGGCCGGGCCCCGGACGAGATGGACGCCGTGCGCGGGATCGTGCTCCCCGGCCAGCGCCCGCCGCAGCCGCCCGGTCAGCTCGTCCACATGAGCGGCCACGACCGCCACCCGCGCCGGATCCGGACAGACATCGGCCCGGCGGACCGCGCTCAGGGCCAGGTCGCGCAGCCGCCACGGCCGACCGTCGGCCTCGGCGGCCCCGAGCAGTTCCTCGACGGCCCGGAGTGCCGCCGCCGTGTCCCGGCCCCGGAACACGAACAGTTCGGCGGGCCATTCGTCCAGCGCCTGCGCCGGCGCCGCGCCGTCCGCGTACGCGCCGAGCACCACATGGAAGTTGGTGCCGCCGAAGCCGAACGCACTGACACCGGCGAGCCGTTGCGGGGGCGGAGCCGCCCAGGGCCGGGCCCGGGTGTGGAAGACGAACGGGCTGCTCTCCTCGTCCCAGGCGGCGTTGGGGTGCTCCAGATGCAAGGTGGGCGGCCGGACGCCCGTGTACAGCGCCAAGGTCGCCTTGATCAACCCGGCCAGCCCGGCGGCACACTTGGTGTGCCCGATCTGCGACTTGACCGAACCGAGCACACAACTCCCCGGCTTGGCCCCGGCCCTGCCGAACACCTCGCCCAGGACCGTCAGTTCGGTGCGGTCGCCGACCACGGTCCCGGTGCCGTGCGCCTCGACGAGACCGACGTCGGCCGGTGACACCCCCGCGTTGCGGTAGGCCCGCTCCAGCGCCGAGCGCTGTCCCTCGGGGCGGGGCGCGGTCAGGCCCAGTGAACGGCCGTCGCTGGAACTGCCGAGGCCCTTGATCACGCCGTAGATCCGGTCGCCGTCCCGCTCGGCGTCCGCGAGCCGCTTCAGGACGACGCAGGCGACGCCCTCGCCGAGCGCGATGCCGTCCGCCGAGCCGTCGAAGGAGCGGGAGCGCCCGGTGGGGGAGAGCGCGTGCACCGAGGAGAACAGGACGTAGTCGTTGATGCCGTTGTGCAGGTCGGCGCCGCCGCACAGCACCACATCGCTGGTGCCGCCGACGAGTTCCTTGCAGGCGACGTCCACCGCGGCCAACGAGGAGGCGCAGGCGGCGTCGACGGTGAAGTTGGCGCCGCCGAGGTCCAGCCGGTTGGCGATCCGGCCGGAGATCACATTGGCGAGCATGCCGGGGAAGGAGTCCTCGGTCAGCCGGGGTAACTGGCCGTCGAGGCCCTCGGGGACGCGCCCGTGGTACGACGGGAGCACGGCGCGCAGCGTGGCCGCGTTGGACAGGTCGCTGCCCGCCTCCGCGCCGAACACCACCGAGGTACGGGAACGGTCGAACTCCCTTCCCCCGTCGCCGTATCCGGCGTCCTCCAGGGCGCGCCGGGCGGCCTCCAGGGACAGCAGCTGGACCGGCTCGATACTGCCGAGCGACGCCGGCGGGATGCCGTAGCGCAGCGGGTCGAAGGGGATACGGGGCAGGAAGCCGCCCCACTTGGAGGGGACTGAACCGCTGGAGGGGGCGGAACCGCTGGAGGGGGCGGCCCCGTCGTCGTCCTGCCCGTAGTGCACGGCCGGGTCCCAGCGTTCGGGCGGGACCTCACCGACCGCGTCCCGGCCGCCGACGACGTTCGCCCAGAAGGCGGGGAGGTCGGGCGCCTGCGGGAACATACAGGCCATCCCGACGACCGCGATGTCCAACGGAGGGGGTACCACCGGCTCCCGGGTCGCGGACCCGCCCGGCCGCTCGCCCAGCCGGTCGCGCAGCCCCGCCGCCCGCCGCGTGAGGAAGCCGGCGGCCCCGGAGGTCACCGACTCGTGCAGCGCCGCGACGGTGGTGGTGGCCGAGCGCAGCACGGCCACCTCCCCGGCCATGAACATGCCGTCGGTGAGCTGGCGCGCCTCGCCGACCGGCCTGAGCTCCCCGCCGCCGTCCCGTTCCATGCCCTTGCTCGCGAGGCGCAGCCGCCCGATGTTGAGCTGCTCCAGTTCCTCCCAGATCCGCCGGTCGGCCACGCCCGCGGACCGCAGCCGGACTTCGTGCTCCCGGTACCCCTCGGTGAACGAGCTCGGCACACAGCGGGTGGCGTGGCCGGGGGCGGTCTCCAGGAGCGTGGTCCGCTCGGCGGCCCGGACCTGGCGCTGGAAGAGCGGCTGGATCGCGCCGCGCGCGACCGCCTCCTCGGTGAACAGGTACGCGGTGCCCATGAGGACCCCGACGGCGGCCCCGCGCGAGGTCAGCGGGGCCGCGAGCGCGGCGACCATCGCCGCCGAGCGCTCGTCGTGGACACCGCCCGCGAAGAACACCTCCAGCGCCTCCGCCGTGTTCCCGCCGTTCCCGTCGCCCGCAACCTCGCCACCGCCCTTGCCGCCCGTGTTCTTCCTGTTCCTGCCGCTCTTGTCGTCCGCGTCGTCCAGGAAGTCCTCCAGGACCGCGAGTTGCGCCTCCCAGAGCGGGAAACTGCCGCGCGGACCGACGTGCCCGCCGCACTCGGAACCCTCGAACACGAACCGCCGGGCCCCGGCTTCCAGGAACTGCCGTAACAGCCCCGGCGAGGGCACGTGCAGGAAGGTGCGGATCCCGTCCCGCTCCAGCGCCTGCGCCTGGGAAGGCCGCCCGCCCGCGATGACGGCGTGCGTCGGCCGCAGCTCCCGTACCGCCTCCAACTGGGCGGCACGCACCTCCTCCGGCGCGAAGCCGAGCACGCCGACGCCCCAGGGCCGCCCGGCCACGGTGGCCCGGGTCTCGGTCAGCATCGCCCGGGTGCGCGCGCCGTCCGCCAGCGCCAGCGCGAGAAACGGCAGCGCGCCGTCCTCGGCGACCGCCGCCGCGAACTCGGCGCGGTCGCTGACCCGGGTCATCGGTCCCTGCGCGACGGGCAGCCGGGTGCCGAGCGCCCGGCTCATCGGGGAGCCCGTGCCCAGTGCTCCGGCGGCCGTGTCGTCGCGTACGACGTCGCGCACCGCGTCCGTCAGAGCACGCACCGTCCGACGTACATCCCCCCAGCGCCGCGCGAACCTGGCGGCGAGGAAGCTGTCCTGACCCACCGGCAGCAACTGGGTACGAGGATCCTGTGCGCCCAGTGCCGCCGCCACCGTCTCCGGGTCGGTCCCGGCGATGCGCGGCGCGTCCGGGCCCCGCCGGAGCAGCACCCGGTGACCCGCCAGCACCGTCGTCTCCGAACCGTCCAGGGGCCGCAGTTGCGCCGCGGCCGCCTCCGGCAGGGAGGACTCGGCCAGCAGCGCGAGCTGGCTGTCCAGCACCACCCCGGCCGCCCCGCCGGCCATCGCTGCCGCCGCCGTCCGGGGGCCGATTCCGCCACAGGCCCAGACCGGGAGCGGCATGTCGGGCGCGGCGAGCAGCCGCTGGAGCAGGACGAAGGTGCTCAACTCCCCGACCCGGCCGCCGCATTCGCTGCCGCGGGCGATCAGCCCGTACGCCCCGGCGAGCACCGCGGCCCGCGCCTCGTCGAGGTCCGTGACCTCGACCAGCACACGGTGGTCGGCGGTCAGGTGGCCGGCCTGCCACGGCGCGTCGACCGCGAGGACCACCGTGTCCGGCCGGCCGGCGTCACCGGTCCCCGGCGCGAGGTCGGCGGGGTCCAGCCGGCAGCGGGCGCCGATCCGCACCCCGAACGGGCCCGGTGCCAGCCGGTGCAGGCGTTCCAGCGCGTCACGGGATCTTCGGTCCCCGTCGCCCAGGTCGAGAACGCCGAGCCCGCCGGCCCGGCACACCGCCGCGGCGAGCCGGGCGTCGGGTTCGCCGAACGGGGTGATGCCGATGATCATGTCCTCGGAACGCACAGCAGACGTCATGATTCTCCGAATCAAGCTGAGACTGCATGGTGGGGGATGCGGTACGACAACGATGGCGGCGCGTCGGATTCCAGCGGGACCTGCGGCGACCCGGGAACACCGATTCATAAAAGCCTGCTCGAAACGCGTTGAAAGGTAGCCCTGTTGTTACTGACTGGTCAATGTTGAACCAGTGGGACGGTGTACGGGCGCATTGATTCGGTCAACCGTGGACGCCGGAGGAGATGCCGGGATTCGGGGCAATTCCTTGATGGTGGTGTCTCGTTCACTCCCCTCACACATCATCGAAACGCCAATAGGTGAATGACGGACTTTCTCGGTGCGGCATGTCCGAATCGGGGCGCACTTTCCCTTCGGGCGGCGGACACGGAAAATTCCATGTGTCGATCTTGAAGTGACCGGGAAGGGTGCGTGCAGGGTTCTGCGGGCGCCGTACGGGTTTCGCGCGGCCACTTACGGACGCCGGACGCGCGGAGGCCGGGCGCACGGCGGGGTCTCGGCCCGGCGGCGCGCACCGGCTGCCGGGGGTTTCCGCAGGCCCAGCCGCTCACACGCTGTGCCGCCCGCCTGATCGACTCCGGGGAACTCGACAAGCAGCGTGGCGATGGCCTTCATCACACGGTCCAGGCCGTCGCGCACATGCACAACCTCGCCCTGGCCGGAGGTCGGAGACGTCTGGAAGTGCGGGGCCCCTATGCCTTTGGCCAAGCTGCTCGGGTGGTTCCGGGGCATCCGGAACGATGTGTCCGTGCATGCTGATGATCAGGTTGGTGAGGGCGTCCCCGCGGAGCTCGCAGCGTTCCTGCGGGGTGTGGTCGACGGCCGTCCGGTGAAGATCGCTCCTTCCGTGTGTGGGTGCGGCGGCCGCGTGTTCTTCGTGTTGGTCAATGCGTCCGGAGCGGAACGGGAGTGCTCTGGCTGCAGCAGCCGCGCGTTCATCGCGGACAGCGAGGAGTACTGGAAGGAGGAGTCCTGGGAGGACGAGGAGCCCGGTGCGGCCGGCTGCCCCTGCGGGAGCGAGGAGTTCGAGGCCGCGGTCGCGTTCTCACTCGGCGGCGACGGATCGGTCCGCTGGGTGACCGTGGGCCTGCGGTGCATCAAGGACGGATTCTGCGGGACCTATGCCGACTGGAAGATCGACTACAGCCCCACGGAACACCTCTTGGCCATGGTCCAGGTCTGCGGAGTGACGGCTCGGACCGGGCTGCGGTTCGTAGAAGGTGCCGTCGCGGAGCATCGCGAAGAGAGCCCCTTTGCAGCAAGCACTTGTCGCTGATCGGCAACAGGCCCGGTTGCTCGCGAGCCAGTTCGGCATCGGAAGGGATTGCTTTCAGCCTTCAGCGTTCAGCGTTCGCGAGGGCGCCGGGAGATCATCTGGGGGAGGCCGCCGGTCTTCCAGTAGCCATCGAGGATCCTGAGCAGGCGTTCCGGGTCGCGGAAGACCTCGGCGATCCTGTCACCGTATTCGTCGAGGAGCGGGTCGCTTTCGACCGTCTTGCGGCCGGTTCCTGTGAAGGACGACGAGTAGGCGTGGCAATTGCCGCACCAAAGGTAGTTGATCCATGAGGGTTCGGTCCGGCCGTACTTCTCGTGGTGGTAGTTGCGCAGGCCGGCATGGCTGCAAACCGGGCAGATCCGCTCGGTCACCGGAAGCTGCAGCTGCGCGAAGAGCGCCTCACGATGGTGTTCGTCGTAGGGGCGGACCACGGGTGGGACCTTTCTCGGGTGTGCGGGGCATGCCCCGGTCGGCCGCAGCGGGACAGCCTTCCCCTGCGGCCGACCGGTGGAGGGCCAGGGACTGGCATGGCGCCGGGTCGGCCGACTGGTCAAGGCGTCATTCGCGTCCGGATATCCCGCGCCACATCATCCGGCTGAAGTCCTCGGCGTCGTCCTCGGTTCCGGTGTCCCGAAGTCGGCCATACGGTTCTGGTGACGGGTCTCGTGGAGAACGTCACCACGGCTTCCTCGATGCTTCGCAGGCCCTTGTTCGACGTCTCGGCCTCCGTGCGGCCTCAGTCCAGCACCCTCAGGGCGCCGGACACAGCGCCCTCGAGGAACTCCCGGTCCGCGTGGGCCTTGCCCATCACACGCATGCCCTGGATGAACGTCGTCAGAAAGCGGGCCAGCTCGGCCGGACGCTTCTCGGCGGCCAGCTCACCCCGAACCTGGGCGCGCTGCAACGCTCCGGTCAGGGCGGACTCGACGGTGGCCATGGTCGACTTCACCCGTTCGGCTGTGTCCTCGTGCGCCGCGCGCTCCGTAGCCGCGTTGACCAGCAGGCAGCCGCGCTCGGGGTCCGCGAGGTCCGCTTCGGCCATGGCGAGCAGCGTCTCCCGAAGTGCCGCACGGATGTCGGAGGCGGAATCGAGCCGCTCCACGAGCGAGGCGGCCTGGCCGTCGCAATAGCGTTTCAGGGCTTGGGCGTACAGGCCCTCCTTGGACCCGAACGCGCCGTACAGACTGCCGCTGCCGATGCCCAGTTCCCTCGTCAGTTGCGGCAGTGACGTCGCGTTGTAGCCCTGGCGCCAGAAGAGGTCCATGGCCCGCTCCAGTACCTGGTCTGTGTCGAACTCCCGAGGTCGTGCCATGAAACGACCCTAACATTTCTGGAATGTTTATTCCAATATCGGGAAGTCGATCACTGCTCCAGGGGCAACCGTGTCCCGGGCCGGCGGCCTCGACGGCCGGAGCGGAACGAGGAGCCGAGGTGTGCCCAGGTGCTGCGCCCGCTCAGTTCTGAGCGGCCGTGGCGCCGATCGCGGCGTCCCCCGGGGACAAGAACTCCGCGCGCGTGATGCTGGTCCGGGCTGGTCTCGACCCGGTTGGTGTCGAGGGCGTAAGACCTCCGGGAGCGCCGCTCCCGGAGGGAGCCTGAGCCAGGAATCCCCTTCGCTTTCAGGGAGGGGAGGATTCAAAGGGTCTTGACGAGTCCGCCGTCGATGGTGAAGTCGGCGCCGGTGACGTTGCCGGTGCGGTGGCTGGCCAGCAGCAGGGCGAGGTCGGCGACCTCGTCGGGGCGGGTGAAGCGGCCGGTGGCCAGGCCGCCGAGGCCCGCGACGATGGCCTCGCGTGCCGCGTCGCGTCCGACACCCATGGCGTTGGCGACGGTGTCGGCCATGCCGCCGTCGGCCAGCCAGATGTCGGTCTCGACCGGTCCCGGGCTGATGGTGTTGACGCGGACGCCCTGGGGGCCGACCTCCTTGGAGAGCGACTTGGCGAAGCTGGCCAGGGCGGCCTTGGACGCCGCGTAGTCGACGATGCTCGGGTCGGGCAGGACCGCGTTCACGGAGCCGATGTTGATGATTGTTCCGCGGCTCTCCAAGAGGTGGGGGAGGGCTGCCCGGCTGGCCCGCACGGCGCTGAACAGGTTGGTGTTGAAGGTCTGCGTCCAGTCGTCGTCGCTGACGGACGAGAACCCGCCCAGCCGCGGAGCGACCGAGCCGACATTGTTGACGAGTACGTCGACGGTTCCGAAGTGGGTGACGGCCGCGTCGATGAGGGCGGCGGCGCCGTCGGCCGTGCTCAGGTCCACCGCCAGCGGGACGAGACCGTGCCGCTCGCTCAGCTCGGCGAGTTCCTTGCCCGGGGTGCGTGCGCCTGCGACCACGTGAGCGCCCTCGTGAGCGAAGGCGCGGGCGACGGCCAGGCCGATGCCCCTGCTGGCACCGGTGACGACGACGACCTTGTTGCCGAGTTCGAGATCCATGACCTCACACCTTTTCTGGATTGATCAATACGTAACCTGTGTGCGGAAGGGGGTTTCCTTGCCGCAGTGATGCCACCGTAGCAATAATGGATAGTTCAATCAAGAACTATTTTGGGGGTGGGTATGGACCTGGACCGCCGACCTCCATCGGCGGGACCCGCCGGCCGGGGACGGGCAACGCGCGCCGAAGCTGCGGGAGATGGAGAACGCGGCGCGCCGGCACCGCGGCGTCTGACACCGCGCACAGCGGACGAGTCACCCGCCCGGTCCGGCCGGCAGGGCCCGTTGATGCAGTCGGTCGAATCAAGCGCGGCGCCCCGGAGGGGCTCAGTCTGAGGGAGCAGACGGACCTACAGTGAGGAGTACGGCAATGGCACAGGAGTTGCGGGGGAGAACGGCCGTGGTGGCCGGGGCGAGCAGGGGCATCGGGCCGGCCGTGGCCGGCTCCCCGTCCGGGCGAGGTGCTGGTCGAAGTGCGCGCGGCATCGATCACGTCGGGGGAGCTGGGACGCGACCTGGACCGACAGGGGCGACGGCAGCGGCAGCCTCCGCGTGCCGATCGTTCCCTCCAAGGAGGCCGGCGTCGTGGCCGAACTCGGAGAGGGAGTAACGGACTTCGCCCCCGGGGAGGAGGTCTACGGTCTCATCCCGTTCGTCAGGGACGGGGCCACGGCCGAGTACGTCACCGTCCCCGCGGCGGTGCTCGCGGCGAAGCCGCGTTCGCACGACCACGAGCACACGGCCGCCCTGCCGCTGGCGGGCCTGACGGTATGGCAGGGGCTTGTCACCCATGCCGGCCTGACCGCGGCACCGTCCGCGACCTCATCGACGCCCAGGCCGCCTCCCGCCACCGGTCCGCCGCCGACCTCGAAACGTCGGCCGACGCCGCGCCCACGACGAGTTCAGCCTTGAGGACCTCCGGGACCGGCTCACCGGCGCGGACCGGTACGAGGACGAGGACTACGCGGCGTACGGGCTCACCTCCCGGCAGATCGAAGAGCTCAAGACGTGGGCGCTGGAGTGGGCGGAGGACCTGGGAGCGCGGATTCACGACGAGAACGCCTGGCAAGAGGCCATGCCCCTCTCCCGTCGGCGTGATCACGCGCTGGTCGTGATGTTGAGGAGTTCGGCCCGGACGGTCTTTCCGCTGGGCCGGTAGGGGACCGTGTCCCAGTGGTCGGCGAAGGCGGTGACCAGAGGCAGGCCGCGACCGCCCGGTCGGAGTGGATCGGGTTCGGCGTCTGTCGGAGGGATGTGTGGGAGGACGTCTCCGCGGGGGTCGGTGACTTCGACACGGAGGCGGCCGGCCGACGGGGCGAGGACGAGCGTCAGCCGGAAGCAGCGACCGGGCAGGCGGCCGTGGAGTACGGCGTTGGCGGCAAGCTCCGCGACGACGCTTTCGGCACGCTCGGTGAGATTCTGCGAGGCGCCCCAGAGACGCAACTCGGTCACGGTGAGGAGGCGGGCGAGCCGGGCGCCGCGCCGGGTGGACGAGAGGAGTTGCGTGAAGGTGCGGATGGGGGCGCCGACTCGGGGCGTCGCGTGGTCCATGGCGCCAGAGTGACGGTCGGATGCCAGGGGCGGGGAGCGCCGCACCCCGTACACAAAGTGAGCGTACGGACGCGAAGGGTGGACGGTACGCCGGATTCTCCGTCACGCTGGGTGGTGAGCGCGGGACGGCTTGAGGGGCCGTCGTGTGCGGTACGGAGAGGGGCGGCGGATGGACATCGTCGAAGGGGAGGCGTCCGGACACGCCCGCGAGCGGGCGGTTCCGGCGGGGGAGTGGGAGCGGGAGCCTCACCCCTCCGACAGTCTGCGCACGTTCGGCGCCGTCGTCCAGGCGTTGCGCGAGCACGCGGGGCTCAGCCGGGGCGACCTCGGTACGTTGGTGCGGTACTCCAAACACACCGTGGAATCGGTGGAGTTGGGACGCCGCATGCCGGACGAGGCGTTCGTGGAGCGCGCGGAGGAGGCGCTCGGCAACACCGGTGCGCTGCGCAGGTCCGCCCGCCATCTCACCCGGGGTGAAGCGGGGCTCGCCGCGTGGTTCCGGCGGTGGGCGCGGCTGGAGCGCGAGGCGGTGAGCCTGTGCACGTACGAATGCCGGCTGGTGCCGGGGTTGTTGCAGTCGCAGACGTATGCGCGGGCGGTGTTCGAGGGCACGATCCCACTGCGCACGGACGCGGAACTGGAGGCCCAGCTCGCCGCACGGATGGAACGGCAGGCGATCATGCGGGACCGGCCCACCGTGCCGTTCAGCTTCATCGTCGAAGAGCACGTGTTCCGGCGGCGGTTCGGGGACGCGGAGGCGATGCGGGAGCTGTACGACCACGTGCTGGAGCGGAGCGCGCCGCGCAACGTGACGTTTCAGGTGGTACCGCTGGAGGCTGGGCTGCACGCGTGTCTGGATGGGCCGGTGCGGATCCTGGAGACTCCTGCGGGGCAGCGGCTCGGGTACTCGGAGGGGCAGAAGAACGGGCGGTTGATCTCCGACCCGAAAGAGGTGAGTGCGCTCTGTCAGCGCTATGAAACACTGCGCTCGCAGGCCCTGAGCCCCAATGAATCCCGGGTCTTGCTGGAGCGACTGCGAGGAGAGCTATGAGCAGCGGTGCGACGGAACTCGCCTGGTTCAAGTCCAGCTACAGCGGCAGTGAGGGTGACGACTGCGTAGAGATCGCGATCGCCGAACAGGCCGTCCACGTAAGGGACTCCAAGGATGTGAGCCGCCCGGCCTTCTCGGTGGAGCGGGAGCAGTGGTCACGGTTCGTCGGGTTCGTGGCGGACGCCTGAGCGGAGGCGCGGCGCGCGAACCCGATCAGAAGATCTTGCAGAGCGTCATCGCGCGCATGTCGACATCGCCCGGTGATCCGAGTACAGAGCTGCGGCCCACATAGATGGTGTCCCACCGCGAGGTTCCGACCGGGCAGGACCCGGAGCTGATGAGCAGGTTTTGGGCGGTTGATCAGGCACTGTGCCAGCGGTTGCGGCCGTCGGACCCGGGACCGCAGACCATGGGGGTCCCTGCCCGGCTGACGCCGGTCGCTCCGGGAGGGGAGCAGAACGAGCCGGGGTGGACCGTGCCCACGCTCGTGCCGCCGCCGGTCGAGCCGCCGGAGGAGGACGAGGAGTCGCGGTGCGGGGCGCTGCTGTCGCGGTCCGTGCCGCTGTCGCTGTTGCCGCCGTGGTCGGGGTCGTTGGCCGGGATCTTGTAGGTCGCGTCCTTCTCCGACGGGCAATGCCGCACGAGGTCGGCGTCGGTCCACCGGCCCAGATCGAGGCGGACGGTGGTGGCGGAGTCGACCTTGGTTCCCTTGTCCGGGGATTGGAAACACACTCGCCAGTCGTCGCCGTCCTCCGCGGCTTCTGTGGCGGTCGGAGTGTCGACGTCGAGGTAGACGTCGTCGAGCGTGACGCGGTCGAGGTCGACACCGGCCTGCTTCAGTTCCTCGACGGCCTTGTCGTAGGTGGCGCCGACGACATCTGGCATCTTCGGCCAGGGGAGCGGGCCGCCGTCCTTCTCGGGGCACGGCTCCGAGCTCCTGACGGCCGCGAAGTCGATGGTGTTCGCGGCCGTGGCGGTCTTCTGGAAGCACACCATCCATCCGGACCGCAGGATGATCGTGCGACTCTCGTCAGCCGCGTCATGGTGGGTGGCGGTGTAGCCGGCGGAGCGCGCGTCCTCCTCCGCCTCGTCCAGCGGCCGGCCGGTGTAGTCAGCGGCCTTGGCGGGCCTGGACGCGCTCGGTGACGCGGAGACGGCCGTGCCGCTCGCGCGGACCTCGTCGCCCGTCTTGGCATCGGCCTTGCCTGTCCCGCTGTCGTCGAGCTGTCCACCCAGGCCCGCGCCGACCGTCAGGAGCAGCAGGGCGCCGAACGTCGCGCCGGTCCTCACGAACCAGCGCCACGGTGACAGCACCCACACGGCCACCACGGCGGCGATCATCACGAGGAAGCCCAGGGCGACACTGAACGCACTGAGCAGGGCGACCGGCGCGAGCAGGCCGAGCATGGCGGGGGTGGTCTTCCACCAGGGGCGGGACGGGGCTGGGGTCGGGGTGTTGTACGGGTTCATGTGACGCCTAACTCCTGAAGTGCGGGCCCAGGCACGGTGGCTGGGCCCGCTGAGTCCCTTGCAGGGGCCAGGTTCCGACTGTCAGGCGCTGTGTCCGGGGCCGTGGCCAGGGGTGGCGTGAGGGTGGAGCGGTAGGTACCGGACTCGCCCTCGACGAATGGGTTCTCCAGGGTCAGGCCGACGGCGGCCATGCGGTCGTACTCGGCGAGGATCAGGTTCTTGGTGCGGTACTCGCCGTGT
Source organism: Streptomyces sp. NBC_00659 (assembly GCF_036226925.1). Taxonomy (NCBI): domain Bacteria; kingdom Bacillati; phylum Actinomycetota; class Actinomycetes; order Kitasatosporales; family Streptomycetaceae; genus Streptomyces; species Streptomyces sp. NBC_00659. The sequence continues at coordinate 8,234,861 of NZ_CP109031.1, forward strand.
GCCGTGTGCCGTGTGCCGTGTGCCGTGCGCCTTGGTGTCGTTGTCGCGGGTCCGGTGGACGCGGGGATACCGGGCGCCGAGCCGGCCCGGCTGGTGCGGACAGACTCGGCGCCGCGGTGGGTCCGCACCCTGGGGGCGAACCGACGAGTCGGACGCCGTGTGTGCCACAGGGGATGGAGAGCTGCTCCTGGCGGGCTACTTCTTGTAGCCGGTGACCTTGGCGACCCACTTGACGAAGTCGCCGGGATCGACGTTGGTGGCGTGGCCCTGGTCCCAGTAGAAGGAGTGGTTGAGGTCGTCGCCGAGGTTGTCCACGGCTGCGGCGAGGTTGGCGGAGATGACGTGCGAGGTGTCGGTGTCGTTGGTGCCCAGGCGGATCCACCAGTGCTTCGACCGGTTCGGGTTGTGCTTCTCCAGCAGGTGGTACATCGGGTTCATGAGTTTCAGCAGTTCGGGAATGTCACTCGCGACCCGCTTGGCGCCGAGGCCCGTGCTGTCGTTCTTCGTGCTGTACGCGGTGAAGTGGCGGGACTCGGTCGTACCGGTGCCGAACTCGTTGTTCTCGCCCGCGGACAGGTCGAAGGCGTCGAAGGCCGGGGTGGTCTTCTTCCGGGCGCCGACATGGGCGAGGTAGTCCTCCCAGGTGAAGGTCGCCTTGCCGCCGGACCACGTGATGAAGGTGTTCTTGGCCAGGTACGTCTCGCGGTCCGCGTCCGACAGCGCGGCGAGGTACGTGGTGGCGGACGCCTGGAGGTAGGTCTTGAGCAGGTAGTCGTCGTAGTTGCGGGCGGTGAGGGCGCCGTACCCGTTGAGGCCGCGCAGCTTCAATCCGGCCTGGTACTCGGCGAACTGGGACTGCAGCTCCTTGGACACCGCCTGGTCGACGGCCTTGCCGGTGGACTGGGTGACGTTGGTGCCCCAGTTCCACTCGTAGGCGCCGTCGGCGTGCTCCAGGTCCGTGATCGGGCACCAGGCGCCGGTCGCGAAGACCGCGTCGGAGGCGTCGGCCGCGCCGGCCTCCTTCAGGTACTTGTCGTAGATTTCGCTGTCGCCGGACGCGCCCAACAGGGCGGAGACGGCGCCGCCGGCGCTGGTGCCGGTGGAGACGATCCGGTCGGTGTCGCCCGGGATGCGGCCCTTGTTGGACTTCACGTATCGCACCGCGGCCTTCAGGTCCACGATGACCGCCGGGGCGGTGCCGTAGTAGGTACCGTCGGAGTTCGTGAGGCTGCGGCCACGCGTGCCGGGTTCCACGGCGACGTAGCCCGCCACCAGGGCCAGCTTCGCGAGGTTGACCATTCCGTTGACGGCACCCGTGCCGCCGGCACCCGGCCCCGGGCCGCCTGGCGCCGAACCGCCGGGCATCCCGGACGGCATTCCGGACGGCATCCCGGACGGCATTCCGCCGGCGCCGCCGCCCAGGGAGCCCATCTCCAGCGCGGCCTGGCCCACGCCCGTGGCCGTCGCGACGCTGGACGGCATGTAGGCGCCCACCGCGTTCGCCAGCACGATCGGAGCCCTGGAGGCGTCGACCGCCGTGCCGTCGATCTTGACGGGGACGCTGACGACCAGGCTCTGGTGCTTGTCGTCGCTCGGGTTGGTGACGTAGTCGCGCGGCTTGTAGAAGTGGTAGGTCACCGAGTGCTCGGTGCCGGCCGCGTCAGCGATCGTCTCCGTCACCTCGGTGTAGTCGTCCTTGTCGAAGACGAGGGCGCCGGAGGACGTTGCGGAGTCCTTCTTGTCGCCGGACGCCTGAGCCGTCAGCGCGATGCCACCGGCCGCCGCGACGCCCGCGGCCGCGCCGATCCCGATGACGACGGTCCTTCGTTTGACTGCCCTGCGCTCCATGGTCGCTCTCCTCATCACGTGACTCATCGCTTGCCTGTTGTGTAGGCATTCGCGAAGCTAGTGATGTTTCGCATGGATCGTCAACAATTTCGTCGACTTCTCAGGGAACCCTCAGGTATATTTTTCAACCTGTGAAAAATATAGTTCAACGCTACCAGACGGGTCGGGGACAATCGGCTGTGTGACCAGCCCAGCCGACTCCGCGGACGTGCGCCGCACCAACCTGTCCCTCGTGCTCCGCCACATCGAGGCGTACGGCCCCTGCGCGCGCACCGAGATCGCCGCCGCCACGGGGCTGGTACACGCCTCGGTGACGGCGCTGGTCGCGGATCTCCTCGAGCGGGGGCTGGTGGAGGAGGCGGGCGCCGCGGCCTCGGGCGGGCGGGGACGGCCGAGACGGTTGCTGCGGCTGGTCCCCGGGCGGGTGTGGACGGTGGCCGTCCAGGTGTCGTGGGAGTACGTCGATGTGTGGGCCGCGGATCTTGCGGGTGCGGTCGTGCACGCGGAGCGGGTGGCGCATGACGTGCCGCTGGGGGCTCCGGGGCGGGAACGGGGTGCGGCGGGGATTCCCGGGCCGGCGGATGGCCCGCCGGGCGAACCGGGCGTCGGGCCGCGAACCGGGCCGGCCGGTGGGCCGATGCCCGGGTGGAAGGCCGGGCGGAAGCCCGGACCCGTGGCCGAGACGATCGCCCGCGCCGTCGGGCGTGCTGTCGCCCGGGCCCAGGGTGCCTACGTGGGGAGGGTCGTCGTCGCTGTGCCCGGACCGGTGATCGCGGGTGTGGTCGGGGCGGCCATCGGCTTCGGGTGGGGCGTGACAGATCTGGCGGGACTTGTCGCCGGGCACCTGCCCGACCTGGGCTGTCCGGTCGAGGTCGTCAACGAGGCGAACGTGGCCGCGCTGGCCGAGTACCACGCCTTGGCCGCCGCCGGCGTCAGCCGGCCCGACACCGTCGTCTACGTCAAGGGCGAGATCGGAGTCAGCGGCGGACTGCTCATAGGGGGCCGGGTCCATCAGGGCAGCCATGGCATGGCCGGCGAGATCGGCCATGTCCCGGTGTCCTTCGAAGGCCGGTATTGCCTGTGCGGTTCACGCGGTTGCCTGGACACCTATCTCAGCCTCAGGGCCCTGATCACTGCTGCGGGTATGGGGCCCCTGGCCCCGGGACAGCGGCCCGGCGACGACCGCGCCGAACTCGGCCGCCGCCTCCGGGCCGGGGATCCTCGGGCGCTCGCGGCGCTCGATCACGCCGGCCACGCCCTGGGCGCCGCACTCCTGGCCGTCGCCGGCGCCACAGACGCCGGCGAGGCCGTCCTCGGCGGCTATCTCGCCGAATGGGCGCCCTGGCTGACCCCCGGCATCGACGCCCGCCTCACCGGACGCCGCACCGGGATCCCCGGAGTGGGGCTCACCGTGTCCGTCGGTGTCCTCGGCGCCGACGCCACACTCCACGGAGCCGTCCAGGCAGGTCGGGACCGGATCCTCGACGACCCGACCATCGTGCCGACCGGGGGTGTGCACTGCCTGTGAACCTCGCGAACGGTCACCAGCCTGAAAGCCGCGCATTCCTCATCGGTCTCGGGTCGCCTCGCACGCAGACACCTATGGGCAGGAATCCGCTGTTCGAAGGGAGTTCAGGCGTAGGCGTCCTCGACGGCGACGCGGCGCACTGTGCGCAGTGTCGACCGGAGGCTGTCCAGGTCGGTCGAGCCCAGAGCGAGGCGAATCGCCTGGGGTGTGTGCATCGAGGTGGTGAACGGTTCGGCTGTGGATACCGAGATGTGCTGACGCGCGAGGGTGGCGGTCAGGCGGTCGGCGCGTGCGTCGTCGGGCAGCGGCAGCCAGGTGAAGTAGGACGAGGGGTGGCTGACGAACGGTAGGCCTGCCAACTCCTGTCCGGCGATTGCCTGGCGGGCCTTGGCGTCGTCTCGCTTCTGCGCTTCCAGGCGGTCCACCGTGCCGTCGTCGAGCCAGCGGCAGGCGATGGCGGTGGTGAGGGCGGGGGTGTTCCAGGTGGTCGCCCGGATCGCGCGTTCGAGCGAGGGCACCGCGGACGGCGGGGCGGCGGCGAAGCCGACCCGGAGGCCGGTGGCGACGCTCTTGGACAGGCCCGAGACGTAGACGGTGATGTCCGGCGCGGTTGCTGCCAGAGGCGGTGGCGGGTCCTCGGCCAGGTAGGCGTAGGAGGCGTCTTCGATGATGAGCGCACCGTGCCGTCGGGCGATCTTGACCAGACGGGTTCGGCCGGTTGCCGGCATGACCCAGCCCAGCGGGTTGTGCAGGGTGGGCATGGTGTAGATCGCGCGCACCGGGCGGGTCGCGCACAGCTTCTCCAGGACGTCGAGATCCGGCCCGTCGGGGGTTGCGGGGATGGGTGCCAGGTCGAGATGAAAGGCATGTGCGAGCACCTTGAAGCCCGGGTAGGTGAGGGCATCGACCGCGACGACGTCGCCGGCGTTGAGCGTGGCCATGACGGTGACGGCCAGGCCGTGCTGCGCACCGTTGGTGATGAGGATCCGATCCGCGTCCGTGGTGATGCCTCGACGCCTCAGGTGCCGTGCGATCGAGGCTCTGTCCTGGGGACGCCCTCGATGCGGTTGGTAGCGCAGCAGCGTGTCGAGATCGCCGGAGGTGGCCACCTCTCGCAGAGCCTGCCGGAGGAGATCGGCCTGCCCGGGCAGCGACGGGTAGTTGAAGTTGAGGTCGACCGCGTCCGTGGCGACGACCTGCTGATCGATGCCGTGACCGGCGGGAACCGCGATGTCGCGCACGAACGTGCCGCGGCCCTGTTCCCGGCTGACCAGCCCCATCGTTTCGAGCTCGGCGTACACCCGGGTCGCGGTCACCACGGCGATGCCCTCACGGGCGGCGAGTCCGCGGTGGGTCGGCAGCCGCACTCCCGCGGCGAGTCGCCCGGTCCGGATGTCGGATGCGAGCGCGTCGACCAGCGTTTTGTACCGCGAGGCTGCCATGCACCGAATTGTATGCATGACAATTCTTTGACTGTCCTGTTCGTGGGTCCTTACCGTCAAGACCCGCCCACCGACCCGGAAGGACAGCCGCCGTGCCGCACATCGCCATCCTCACCTTCGAGGGCTACAACGAGCTCGACTCCCTGATCGCGCTCGGTGTGCTCAACCGCGTCAAGACCGACGACTGGCGCGTCACCATCGCCACCCCCAGCCCCAAGGTGACATCGATGAATGGGGTGGTCATCGAGCGGATGTCCACCCTTGAGGAGGCGTGCGCCGCTGACGCCGTCATCGTCGGGAGCAGTATCGCCACCCGCGAGGTCGTCGAAGACCCGGCGATCATGAACATCCTGCGCCGACTGGACCCCTCGCGCCAGCTCGTCGCGGCCCAGTGCTCCGGCGCGCTCGTGCTGGCCAGACTCGGCCTGCTGGGCGACATCCCCGCCTGCACCGACCTGATCACCAAACCCTGGGTCGTCGCCGCCGGCGTCGAGGTGCTCAATCAGCCCTTCTACGCCAAGGACAACATCGCCACCGCCGGCGGCTGCCTGGCCTCGCACTACCTCGCCGCCTGGATCATCGCCCGCCTTGACGGCCACGACGCCGCCGAAAGCGCGCTGCACTACGTCGCCCCGGTCGGCGAGAAGGAGGAGTACATCGAGCGCGCCTGGCGCAACATCACCCCCTACCTGCCCGCTCCCACACCGGCGCTCGTCTGATCAACGGCGGATCTGAAGATCAAGGAGACGCGTCTGATGACGGACACCGCCGTGGAGAACGAGCAGGCCGAGCAGGTGGTCCAGGTGCTGATCGAGCCGGTGCCGGCCGCCTGGCGGGCCGAGCGGTGGCGTCACGCCCTGAACATCGGGCGGCCGCCCGGGCGCGACCTGCGCGAGATCATGGACGATTTTCTACGTGGACCGGACCGGGGTGCAATGGCGCTGCCTCCCGTACGACTTCCCGCCCTGGGAAAGGGGCTACGGCTACTTCGCGAAGCGGCAGAAGGGCGAGGTGTTCACCCAGCTGACCGACACCCTCGGCCTGCTGCTCGCGGTGTCGGTCACCCGCGCCCCCGACGACGCAGCGGGCCAGACGCGGGCGTCCTGTCTCCGTCAAGGGTGCATACGGCGGGGCACGAGGGCCTTTCGGCCGGTGTAGACATCGTCATCCACGCCGAACTCGAAAGGCCCTCACCTGTTCAAGAACCTTCGACCGAGACCTGCCTCACCCGTCCACAACCTTCCGGCGGCAGGGGCGTTCGGCAGTCAGGGATTGCCGCGGTGCGATCGTGCGGCAGACCTGGGGTAGTGGTCGGCATCACCTTGCCCCGGCGAGCGCCGTTGCCCCGCCGGCCGCGAGGGTCGAGCCGAGGATGGTGACCACGGCCGCGGAGACGATCGGAAGCCACTTGACGAGGGGGCTCTCGCCGGAACGCTGGAAGCGCTCCAGCTTGGTTCGGGCGCTCACCAGGATCAGCCCCAGTCCGACAAGGACACCGGCCAAACCCACGCTGAAGCAGACGATCATGGTCAGGCCCAGGGCTGTGCGGCCCAGGCCGATGGCCAGCAGAAGGACGCTCAACGCCTCGGGACACGGGATGACTCCGCCGGAAACACCCATGGTTGCGATGCCGCGAACGGTCGCGGGCATGATGGGGGTCGCGGGCGGGTGATGGTGGTGGGTCGCGCGGTCACCGCCACCCCCATGACTGTGGCTACCGCTACCGCTACCGCTACCGCTACCGCTACCGCTACCGCTGTGGCTGTGGTGGCCGGCGCGGGCGTCGCCTGTACGCAGCCGCCACCGGCGCTGCAGCAGTCGTATCCCAAGGATCAGCACCACTGTCCCGCTGATCACTTCGAGTACCGGCACCAGTACCTCCGGTACGACGAATCGTCCTGCGAACAGGACCGCCGTTCCGAGTGCGATGACGGAAGCCGTGTGCGTGAAGGTGATGACCGCTCCGAGGATCAGCGCCTGACGTGGGGTGCTGTCGGCACCGACCAGATAGGACGCGAGGAGTGCCTTGCCGTGGCCGGGGGTGAGGGCGTGGAAGGCTCCGAGCAGGGCGCAGGTGCCGAGCAGGGCGAACAGGGCCCAGGGCGATGACAGGGGAGAGCGCAGGGCGCTGAGCATCGTGCCCCCGCCGGAGTCCGCCACCTTGGCCGGACCGGCCGGGACCGGCGACTCGGCCGGCCCGGACAGCGTCATCGTGATCATGCGTCCCCCGTTCCCGTGCTCGATGCCCGAGGGCCGTACCGGACGGTGTGCCGCGATCAGCACGTTTTCCTGCACGGTCGTACGGGTGCCGGGGTCGTAGGCGTCTGTGAAGGTGACCGTTCGGGTGCCGGACGGCAGGTCGGCCACCGCCTCGACGCTCACTGTGCCTCCGCCGGCCGCGAGCAGCTCGTAGGGCGGATAGGTACTTCCCGTCACCTCCAACGCGATGGCCTGTCCGTCCGCGCGGACCACGAGGGCCCGGGTCACATGGCGCAAGTGGGCGGCCGTCTCGGCCGGGCCGAGTACGCCGTCGCCATCCGTGTCGGCGGCTTTGGCGAAAGAAGGAGCCACCAACACACCCGGTGTGAGGTCGAGTTGTACCTCAAGACGTGAGACGGTCGGCGTCAGGTAGGCCTGTTGAAGCACTTCGTCGGTGGGGTGGGCCGCGGCGGGCGCGGCGGCGAGGCCGGACCCGGCGGCGGCCAGCAGAGCTGCGGCCGTCCACCGGGCCAGGCGGCGTGCAAGAGCCATCCGTCAGTCCTCGGCCCCGTAGTCGTTGCCGTTCTCGCGGTAGATCGAGTGGATGTGGGTGATGCCGCCCGCGGCTGCGCCCGAGCCCTGCTGGTGGGCGAACTCGATGGTGAAGGCGGGGCTCTGGACGCGGTAGTAGATCGGCTGGTCGGCGGCCGTGGACCCGGACCAGGCGAAGTACGTCTGGTCGAGACCGGCCTGCGCCTCCGTCAGCTTCGCGGCCGCCTGTTCGTCGTTGAGCGGGGTGATCCACTCGCTGATGAGGCCGAGCAGCAGAGTCTTCTGGGCGGCGGTGAAGGTGGAAGCCTTGACGCCGTCGTAGGCGAGGGTCTTCCCGTCCTGGCCGGCGCCGAGGACGATCTCCTTCACCGGTGTGTCCAGGACGGCGGCGGCCAACTGGGTGGAGTTCAGGGACTGCAGGACCGTGTATGCCTTGTCGGTCTCGCCCACCAGCGGTTCGACGGTCGCGCCGGTCTTCGTGTAGTAGGCGGGCTGCGCTCCCCACAGGGTCGGGCCCAGTGTCATGGTGCCGCCCGACAGTGTGATGTTGACGGCGAGGTGGTGGCCGCCGTACTGGATCGTCCACTTGCCGGTGGCTGACGGTGTGCCGAGGATGCGGATCCAGTAGTGGTCCGCGCCGAAGTCGAGGTCGATGCCGCCTTGCGCCTTCAGGACGCCGTCGCCGTAGGTGATGCCGGTGACCTGCTCGAAGCCTGTGGGACTGAGCGCGGCCCGCAGGATGTTCAGGACCGCGGTCTGCTGGGAGGACGTCAACGCGTCCATCCGCAGGCCCGCGCGCTTGTACAGGGCGTCGGGCAGGTTGGACCACTTCGACAGGTTGGCCTGGGTCCGGGTCGCCTGGACCGTCGTCTTCTGCGACGAACTCAGGGTTCCCAGGAAGGCGTTGACCGCGGTGAGTACTTGCGGGGCCGTTGCGGCGGTCACCGTGCTGTGCGTGCCGGCCGGCGCGGTCTGCGCAGCGGCCGGCGGTCCGGCGGCCGCACCGGAGACGCAGGTCGTCACCACGACGGCGGCGAGTGCGCTCGCAGTGAGGTACCGGCGCCGGGTGGACCGGCGCGGGGCAGGGCTGATCTGGCGCAGTGACAACGTGAACTCCAATGTGGGGGCGACGCGGGTGCGTGGGGCAGGACCGCGTCGGATTGAGTCGTGCATGTCAACAGCGGTTGGGAGTATGTCAGAGATTTCGTCAACGATTCTGTCGCCCAAAACAATGGCCAGGAGTGGTCGGCCGCGACCGGCACATCGGTTCCCGGTGCCCGTGGACTGTCGCCGCGCCCGATGGGCACTCCTCGACGACTCCGGCCGAGCCGTTCGGCGCGGAGCTCCCAGGTGGGCGCTGTCCGGGACGGGCGGGCCCGCCGCCCGCCGGGCCGGTGGCGGTCGCGCCGGACGCAGTCGGCCGACCGGGAACTGCCCGAAGCTGGCGGGAGGGCAAGTGTCAGCAAAATTGTCCGATAGATCGCTAGGTATATTGTCAACGATCTCGTAGCGTCCGCCACGCCTTGGCTGCGAGGCGTCAGCGGGGCGCTCGGTGCCCAATGAGGGGAGCCCCCGATGCGGCGGCTCTCTGTGTCCTTCGGGTGCGATGCACGGCTTCGGGAGTTTCTTCATGTTTCGGACCATGTTCAAGTCCAACAGCTAGCGTTGGAGATCCTCGCAGGTCAGGGCCGTGTCATCGGGGTCCAGGTCGGCAACTGGTCAGCATCGGTCGCGAGCGCGCTGAGGGCCGGGACGTCTTCCGCCACCCGACGGTCGCCCCCCGGCCGCCCGCCTCGCCGAGGCGGCCACCGCTTCCCCTGCCTCGTAGCCGACCAGAATGCTGCGCCTGGCGCGGGGTTGAGCGATGGCCCGGACGGGGCTGCCGGCCGGCGCCGGAAGCGGTGGTGCGGTGGCTACGGGGCGACCGGCAGGTCCGGCGTCATCAGTGTCGGGATGCTCCAGCGCTGCGCCGGGGTGCCGTTGCAAGCCCAGATCATGAACTTCTGGCCCCAGTCGCGGTTCGCCCGCGGCAGGTCGAAGCAGGCGTCCGACTGCGGGTTGTAGATGCTGCCGTCGGCGCGCGGCAGCCACTGCTGGCCGCCCTCACCCAGACACTGCCAGAAGATCAGGTCGGTGCCATGGGCGGTCTGGTTGCCGCGAGCCGCCACACACTGCCCCTTCTGGGTGAGGGTGCCGTTGGCGTTGACGCTGAACCCCTGCGGGTCGGAGCCGTTGCAGTCCCACAGCTGCGGCTGGTTGCCGTTGCCGTTGGCGCCCTGAGGCGTGTCCACACAAAAGTCGGGCGACGGGGCGTACCGAATCGGCAGGTCCGTGGTCGTCGCCGGCGGCACGTAGCCCTGGTAGACGGACAGGCCCGCGATGGCGCCCTTGAGGTAGTTGCTGGGCTTGCTGACGTACTTGTACCGGCCCAGGACCAGGGACCCGCTCGGGGCGGGGCTGGTGCTCGCCTTGTGGTACCCGCTCGAGGCCAGGGTGCCGTTCACGTACAGGCTCATGGCGCCCGTGGTGGCGTTGTACGTGGCCGTCAACTGGGTCCAGACGCCCTGCTTGAAGGTGTTGGCCGGGGTGACGGTGGAGTTGTAGTCGTACGGCCAGCCGTCGTCGTCACCGCGCGCGATGGCGAAGCGCCAGTGGCCCGAGTCGGCCCACAGCATGAACGCGCTGGCGTGGGCGGTGTCCTGGCTGACGATCACGCCGTCGGGCGCGGTCATCTTCGCCCACGTGGAGATGGTGAAGGACTGCCGGGTGTCGACGGGCTTGGCCGGGCCGGTGACGACCGACTTCGCAAGGTCGTCGAAGACCGCGACCTTGCGGGACCGGCCGTCCACGGTCTCGGTGGCGTAGGTGACGGCCGTGGCGGTGGCGTCGTTGCTGACGCCGCTGCCGTTCTTGGCCGGGATGGCCTTGGCGTCGCCCTCCAGGCGCCACTGGACCGTCGGGGCCCGGGCGTCACCCCGGACGTGGTAGCCGCCGAGGCTGTTCACCGCGCCGGCGGTGGCGCTGCCCGCCCAGGCGTGCAGGGTGCCGTCGGTGCCCACGGCCCAGAAGTCCGGGATGTCGTCGCCGGTCACATCGCCTTCGGAACCCACCCGCGGGTAGTCCGTGCCCTTGATCCCGTAGCCGATGCGGGTCGTCGGCTGTGCCGCCAGGCCCGTGACCACCACGTACTGGTCCATCGCCCGGGTGGCGGTGGTCAGCTTGTACTGGAAGATGTCGCCGCTGGTCCGGTTCCGCACCCACAGCGCGGGCGCGGTGTCGGTGCCGATGTTCAGGGCATTGCCCGGGACCATCAGGTCCTTGTCGTCCCAGGTGCCGGACGCGTCCACCAGGGTGGGCGGGGCCAGGGTCTGGTTGGTCTTGACCGGGTAGAACCAGAGGTTGCCGGACTCCACGGCCAGCATGCCGGTGGCGTCCGTCACCTGCCGGCTGGGCGTCCGCGTGGTGCGGGCCGGGCCGGTCGGGGTGATCTGGCTGGAGTGCTGCCAGGTCGCCTCGTCGTGGTAGCCGCTGCACGAGGTGGTGTACGCCGTGTCGCACTTGGGCTTGTCGAGCGTGTCCTTCGTGCCGAGCGTGAAGCGGCCCGGGTCGGAGAGGGTGTTGTCGTAGACGAAGAGCTGGGATCCGGCGAGGGCGCCGGGCGTGGCCGACTCCTGGTGGACGAACAGGTCGTCCACATTCCGGCCCGGGTCGAGCGAGCCGCGGTGGACGGTGCGGTAGTCCTTCCAGGTCCGGCCGGAGGAGACCTCCGGGGCCTGGAGCGCGGTGGCGCCGGTGCCGCTGGGGATCATGCTGCGGGCGGTGCCGTCGGTGGCGCGGCCGTGCGTGACGAGGTTGCCCGCGGTGTCGGGGAGCAGGATGTCGGAGCGGGCGTCGCCGGTGGTGTCACCGAAGGCGACCGCGCCGTCCTTCCACGGGACGTAGAAGGCGTACGACTGGGTCTGCGAGGAGTTGCCCGCCTCGTCCAGGACCCGGGCGTAGACGATGTTGGTGCCCCAGTGGGTGGGCTTGACGCTCAGCGAGCTGACGCTGAGCGCGCTGCCGGCCGGCGCGCACTGCTTCTGGGCACCGGTGAGCTGCGGGTCGAAGCCCCACTCGACGCAGGCCAGTCCGGAGCTGCGCAGGCCCGTGCCCGGGCTCGGGTCGGAGGCGGTGATCGGGAGGGAGCCCGTGTCGCCGAGGTGCAGCTCGGTGATCTGGCCGTTGCCGGCCGGCGGGAACTGGGTGGCCGGGTCGGTGAAGCGGCCGAACTCCAGCACCGGCGGGGTCAGGTCGACCGCGAAGTGGCACGAGGTGGTGGAGGGGCCGCGCAGCAGGCCGTCGTCGCCGTGGACCGCCCAGCCGTAGTTGTGACCGTCCTCGATCGCGCCGAGCGGCACGGTGTACGTGGCGTCGGTGCCGGTGGCCACGAAGCCGGACCAGCCCGTGTTCACCGTGGCGCCCGTGTTGTGCTCCCACATGTTCAGCCACTGGGTGAGCTGGCCCTGGTTCGGGCTGGAGACCTTGGACGCGATCGTGACCGTCGGGTTGGTGATCCAGCCGAACTGCTCGCCGGGCACGTCGCCGCAGGCCTGGGTGTCGCCCGCGACCACCCGGCGCGGGGCGGGAACGGTGCGCTGGTTCTCGGGGACACGCGGCGGGAAGTCGTACTCGGCACTGAGCACCGCGGTGTACGCGAACCGCTTGAACGCTATCTTGTCGCCCGTGCCCTCCTGCCCGGTCAGGGCGAAGGCGAGCGGGGTGCCGGTGTCGCGGATGCCGTCGCGCAGGGCCTTGGTGACGTCGAACTCGACGGGGATGTTGGCGTAGCAGTCACCGCTGTTGCCGTTGCCGCCGACGTCCTGGTTCTGGATCCACTCACGGATCTGGTGGTTGCTCCACTTGACCGTGGAACCGAAGGCTCCGGCGCGGTAGAGGTGCACGGGGTACTTGGTGGTGCACGACCAGTCGGCGGAGAGGTACTGCTCCAGGCGCAGCTTCGCGTAGTTGACCGTCGCGCCCGCGTAGCCGTTCAGGTCGAACTCGTAGAGAGCGCGCTCGATGCCCTTGTCGGTCTCCCAGCCCTGGTAGCCCACTCCGGGCTTGTCCCGGTCGGAGGAGCCCGTGCGGTCGTAGTTGCCCGTGTCGTACGCCTGCTGGACCCAGGCGTGGTGCGACTTGCCGCGGCTGTCCACCGACCACGAGGGGTCGACGTAGATCGGGTACGCGGTGTCGGCGCCGTCGAGCAGCTCGGCACCGGGCGCCAGGGCGATCTCACCCGTGGCGGCCTTGCCGGGACCGGAGACCTTCGCGCCGGTCACCGGGATGCGGGCCACGGTGGCTCCGGCCCCGGGGCCGTCGGGGCTGCTCAGGTCGGCCCTGCCGCCGGTGGAGCCCACCGCGCCGGGGGCGGCGAGGGCGGCGTGGCGCGAGCGCTTGGCGGCGGGCTTGCGGGCCTCGCCGGCGGACCACATCAGCGGGGCCGGGGCGCGGAAGACCGTGTTCTTGCCGGCTGCGGCGGTGAGGCTGCCGTCCTTGCCCTTCGCCAGGGTCAGGCCGTCCGTGACGGTGGGGAACGCCAGGTTCCGCACGGCCGGGTCGGCGGCCGCGGCCGGGGTGCGCAGGACCACGACGGTCGTGTAGCCGCCGTACTTGGTGGCGCTCACCTGGAGGTCCGTGTCCGGTGCCACGTTCTCGAAGAGCGCGTCGTTGCCCCTCAGCACGGGCTTGGGGAGCGGCCCCGGGAACGGCGAGGAGACGGCCAGCCGCTTGCCGTCCTCGGTGGTCATGGTGGCCAGCGGGCCGCTGCCGCCGCCGGAGATGACCAGGCCGGAGCTGGCGGCCCCGGGCGCGACGGTGCCGTCGGCACGGACGGCCAGGGTGTCGTCCAGGGCCTTCCAGCGGCCCTTGTCGTCCTTGGTGCGCTGCGGCAACACGTGGCTGTCGGTGCGCAGTCTGCGCTCGGGGGTGGCGACCGTCGTCGCGAACTCCGTCGTCAGCTCGGTGACCGGAACGTCCTTGCCGGTCTTCGCCGCCAGCGCCCAGGCCTTCTCGATCACCGTACGCGCGGGCACGTTTGACGGAGCGGCAGGCCTGCCGCCCGTGGTGGACGCCGCGGGCGCGGCCGACGGTCGCGGCGTCGTGGGAGCGTCCGGCACGGGCAACGGCGCGGCCTCCGCCGCATACGGAGTCGCCAGTAGCAGAACCGCCGAAACCCCTGCGGCCAGCCTGGCCGGAGCTCGCCGTCTCGAGCCGGCTCTTCGTGCGTTGGACATGCGAGTGCCCACTCCCCCCATACAGGTACGACCGGGGCCGTCCGGTCCCGGATCGGGGCACTGTGGCAGGAACCCGCATCATGATCAAAGTCCGGAGCGGTCGATTCCGCCCCTCCTGCCAGAAGTCGTCAGCAATTGGTCACGGGGTGACTTTTCCCACCTGCCTCCAAAAGCGACCGCACAATGACTTGACCCTCAATTGGCTGATACGTTCACGCGCTTGAGCCGGTGATCATCCGGATCAACGGCGTCCAGTTCAGCGGGGGGATGAGCGATGCCGCACACCGGCATGCACAATTCTCGGCGACACCACTGGAGACGGGTGACCGTCCCGATGGTGCTCGCTTTGGCCACATCACTTCTGGCGATACCGCCGGCGGGCGCGGCGACGCCCGACTTCGACACGGTCTGGCGGCCGCCCAAGACACCGCTGCCGCGCACGGCGTCCGTACCGCTCAAGCGGAAGGCCCCGGCCAAGCCGGCCAAGCCGCCGCGCCCGGTGCCCGGACGGGCGGCCATCGCGCCCGTCGCTCCGGTGACCCGGCTCGTCGGGACGGCCCGGACGACTACGAAGGGCCAGGCCCGGGCCGGGGCCCTGCCGGTCTGGGTCTCCCTCGCCGGCAAGGGCGCCAAGGGCGCGCCGCCCGCCGTCACCGTCGTCCGCAACGACGCGGCGACCGCCCGCAAGGCGGGCGTCGACGGACTGCTCTTCACCCTGACCGCCGACCGCGCCGCCCAGGGCACCGGCACCCGCACGCCGATGACGGTCGGGCTCGACATGGCCGCCCTCCAGAAGGCGACCGCCGGCCGGTTCGCCTCGCGGGGCCGCCTGGTGACCCTGCCCGCCTGCGCGGCGACCACGCCCCAGATAGCGGCCTGCCGAGTCCACACCCCGCTCGTCATGCGCGTCGACAAGGCGACCGGACGGCTCGCGGCCGACGTGGCCGTACCGGCGGCAAGAACACCCGTCGCGGCCGGCAAGCGGTCGGCCGCCCCGTCCGGGTTCGCCGCCTCCGCCGGGACGGCGGCCCCGCTGCTGCTCGCCGCCGACACCGAGGCGAAGGGCGGTGGCGGTGACTACACCGCCACCGCGCTCACCCCCTCCTCGGCGTGGGCGTCCGGCAACGCCTCGGGCTCGCTGACGTACGACTACGCGCTGCAGGTGCCCACCGCGCTCGGCGGCGCGGCACCGGACCTCACGCTGAAGTACGACTCGTCCTCGGTGGACGGCCGTACCTCGGCCACCAACGCCCAGGCCTCGTGGATCGGCGACGGCTGGGACCTCAACCCCGGCTTCATCGAGCGCACGTACAAGGTCTGCGACAAGGCCGGCATCAAGGACTCCGGCGACCTGTGCTGGTCCGGGTACAACGCCTCGCTCTCTCTCGGCGTGCACTCCGGACCGCTGGTCCGGGTGGCGACCTCCGCTGCGGCGACGGACGCCGCGACCGGCGTCTGGCGCCTGAAGAACGACGACGGCACCCGGGTCGAGTTCGGCTCGGGCGCGGCCAACGGCGTGCGCGACGGCGCCTACGCCAAAGTCACCGATCCGACCGGCACCATCTACTACTTCGGCATCAACCACCTGCCCGGCGGCGACAAGACGGACCCGGCGACCAACTCGGTCTCCAGCGTGCCCGTCTACTCGCCCAAGAGCGGCGACCCCTGCTACGACTCCGCCAAGGGCAACACTTCCCAGTGCCTGATGTGGCAGCGTCTCTCCCTCGACCACGTCGTGGACCCGAACGGGAATCTCACCACCTATACCTGGGCGCCCGAGACGAACTGGTACAAGCGCGGCGCCGGCCAGAACAGCGGCAACGGCACGCTGACCGCGTACACCCGCGCCACCACCCTCGCCTCGGTGAAGTACGGCCAGAAGCTCGACGAGCAGGTGGCCGCCAAGGGCACGCTGCAGCCCGCCTCCCGGGTGACCTTCACGGTCCTGGAGCGCTGCGAGAACGCCGCGACCTGCGATCCCTCGCAGCGCACCTCGGCGAACAGCACCAACTGGCCCGACGTGCCCATCGACCAGGAGTGCAAGTCCAGCGGCACCTGCAACCGGTACGCGCCCACCTACTTCACCACGAAGCGGCTGGCCTCCGTGCTGACCGAGGTGCGGGTCGGCGGCGTCTGGAAGAGCGTCGACTCGTACGACCTGAAGCACTCCTTCCCGAACCCCCTGGACGCCACCAGCCAGAAGGTCCTGTGGCTGGACTCGATCCTGCGCACCGGCCTGACCGAGACGCCCAGCGCGCCGCTGCCGCCGGTGAAGTTCACCCCCATCATGCTGGCCAACCGAGTCGACGGCACCAACGTGGTCCCCGCGCCGCCGATCATGAACCGGCCGCGCATCCAGCAGATCGCCAACGAGACCGGCGGCGTCCTCAACGTCGACTACAACCTGCCCGCGTGCTCCCGCGTCAACAACGTGATGCCGACGGCGGAGGACGACAACACGCTCGCCTGCTACCCGGTGCGCTGGCTGCCGCCGGGCTCGGCCTCCGGCGCGACCCCGGTCCTCGACTGGTTCAACCACCACACGGTCAAGTCCCTGACCGAGAACGACGCGGCGACCGACGCCCCGCAGAAGATCACCGCCTTCACGTACGGCCCGGCCGGCTGGCACCGCGACGACAGCCAGTTCACCGAGTCCGACGCCCGTACCTGGGGCGAGTTCCGCGGCTTCGCGACGGTCACCGTCACCACGGGCAGCGGCAACGACGGCCCCAAGGCCCAGGTGCGGACCACGTACCGGCAGGGCATGAGCGGCGACACCCGCAAGAACGGGACCAGCCGCACCGCCACCTTCAGCGACGCCCTCGGCCGTTCGGTCACCGACCACGAATGGCTCTCGGGCCAGGTCCTGCAGACGGAGACCTTCGACCAGGCGGGCGGCTCGGTCGCCGCCCACACCGTCACCGCCGTCAGCGGTGAGGACGACACGGCCACACAGTCCCGCGGCACGGGTCTGCCCGACCTGGTCGCCCGGGTGCCCTTCACCACCAGGACGGACACCACCAGCTCCAAGAAGGCCGACGGCACCTGGTCCACGGCCACCAAGACCACGGTCACGGACGCCGCGAACGGCAACCGGCCGCTGACCGAACTCGACCAGGCCGACGGCACCGAGGACATCTGCACCCGCTCGTCGTACGCCGCCGGACCCGACGCGCAGCGCACCAACCTCGTCTCCGAGACCCTGAAGGTCTCCGGGGCGAAGGCGTGCACCGCCGCCGCCACGGCCGCGAACACCGTCGAGCACAAGCGTGTCCTGTTCGACGGCAAGCCCTTCGGGCAGGCCGGCACCGCGGGCAACCCGACCTCCACCGAGGAGCTGGCGCAGTACGAGGGTGACGGTTCCGCCCAGTTCACCACCGGCAAGGTCAGCACCTACGACGGTTACGGCCGGGTCCTGTCGGTCACCGACCCGACGCGTACGGACGCCCAGCACACCGGCGGTTCGGTGACCCGCACCACCTTCAGCCCCGCCACCGGCGAGCTGCCGTCCTCGTCGACCTCGTCGGCCTCGGCCCCCGGCCAGCCGTCCACGGTCACGTGGGACACCGTCAGGACCCTGGACCCGCGCCGCGGGCTCCCGCTGACGGAGACCGACCCCAATGGCAAGGTCACGACCCTGCGGTACGACGGGCTCGGCCGGCTGACCGCCGTCTGGCGTCCCGGGCGCGTCCCGGCCACCGAGCCGAACGCCGACATGACGTTCGGCTACGCGATCTCCCAGAAGGCCGGCACCCCGTCGGCGGTGACCACCTCCTCCCTGAAGAAGGACGGCACCACTCCGGTCTACCTGAAGAGCATCAACATCCTCGACGGGTTCGGCCGCGACCGGCAGACCCAGGACTCCCCGAAGAACCCCGCGTACTCGGGCCGTCTGATCAGCGACAACCTCTACGACTCCCAGGGCCGCGTCCGGGTGGAGAACTCCCCCTGGTACAACAACGACTCGGGCCCGTCCGGCACCCTCGTGAGCGCGGCGGAGTCCTCGATCCCCTCCCAGTCCCGCACGGCCTACGACGGCCGGGGCCGCGCCACCGTGGTGTCCGCCTGGTCCCTGGGCACCGAGCAGAGCCGCACCACCACCGCCTACCCAGGCGTCGACCGTACCGACACCGTGCCGCCGGCCGGCTCCTGGCCGAGCAGCGTGCTGCTCGACGCCCGCGGTCGCACCACGGCCCGCTGGCAGTACCGCACCCCGACCGTGACGGGCAGCGCCGCCGACGCGACCGTGTCGACGTACACGTACACGGCTGATGGCAAGCCCGCCACGCGCAAGGACGCCGCGGGCAACACCTGGTCCTACGGGTACGACGTCCGCGGGCGGCAGGTGGAGGCCACCGAGCCGGACACAGGCAGCACCACGCAGACGTACGACGCCGCCGGGCGCCTGGCCACGTCCAAGGACGGCCGCGGTAGGACCCTGGTCCGCACGTACGACCTGGCGGACCGGCAGACCGGCCTGTACGACGGCACGGTGAGCGGCGTCAAGCAGCTCGTCGGCTGGACGTACGACTCGGTGACCAACGGCAAGGGCAGGCCTGCCTCGTCCACCCGCTACGTCGGCGGCACCGGAGGCCAGGCCTACACCAACGCCGTCACCGGGTACGACAACGCCTACCGCGCGACCGGCATGCGGATCAGCATCCCCGGCAGCGAGATCGGCCAGACCGGCACCTTCACGTACACGGCGGCCAGCACGTTCGACAAGCTGACCGGCGAGCGCAAGACCGCGCTGCTGCCGGCCGTCGGCGGCCTCCCGGTCGACGACATGAACTACTGGCACAACGACCACGGCCAGCTGTACAAGTACGCCGGCGCGACCACGTACGACGTGCAGACGGAGTACGACGCCTTCGGCCGGGTGATCCGCTCGACGGTCAACCCGTTCGAGAAGCAGGTCGTCACCACCCTGGACTACGACCAGGGCAGCGGGCGGCTGAAGGGCCAACTGCTGGACAAGCAGACCTCCGTCACCGGGGCCGTCCAGCAGACCTCGTACACCTACGACAAGTCCGGCCGCATCACCTCGGTCACCAACACGCCGGACAACATCCCGGCCGCGCGCGACCGGGAGTGCTTCACGCTGGACCACCTCGGCCGGATGACGGCGGCCTGGACCGACAAGGGCGGCCTGACCGCTCCCGGCGCGGGCCAGACCTCCGACCAGGGCGCCTGCGCCAACACCACCCCGTCGGCCGCCACGGTCGGCGGAGGCAACCCCTACTGGCACGAGTTCTCGTACGACGTGACGGGCAACCGCACGGTGTTCGTCAGCAAGGACCTGACCGGGGACACCACCAAGGACGTCACCACCACGCAGGGCTACCCGGCCGCCGACACCGTCAACAACGGTGCGGGCAAAGGCGGTCCGCACGCGCTGACCTCCAGCACCACCAAGACCGGCAGCACGGTCAACAAGGCGGGCAGCAATCGCTACGACGGCTCCGGCAACCCGGTCGACCAGTACACGTCGAAGACCGGCACCACCGGCATCACGTGGACCCCGGACAACCGGATGGACACCCTCACGCAGGCCATCGCCATCACCGGCGTCGGCGGCAAGTGCCTCGACGTCCAGGGCGCGAGCTCCGCGAACGGGCAGCCGATCCAGATCTACACCTGCAACTCGGGCGGCGGCCAGCGGTACTCGCTCACCGGCGACGTGCTCAAGGTGTTCAACAAGTGCGTGACCGCGATGGGCACCACGGCCGGCTCGGCGATCCAGAACCAGCCCTGTGACGGCTCGGCCGCGCAGACCTGGAACCGGCGCGCCGACGGCACCCTGTACAACCCGGCGTCGGGGCGTTGCATCGGGGTTCCCGGTGACGTCGCCACCAACAGCGTGGACGTACTCCTCGCCGACTGCGGCAGCCCGGTCCCGGCCGGCCAGAAGTGGACGGCCTCGGACCGCACGACCTCGTACGTGTACGACGCGAACGGGGACCCGATCGTCCGCCGCAGCCCGGGGAAGACCACGGTCACCCTCGGCGAGGACGAGCTGACGTACGACACGGTCGCCAGGACCCTGACCGGCACCCGCTACTACCCGATCCCCGGCGGTCTCACCATGGTCCGCGTGGGCGCGGGCGGCCTGACCATCCAGCAGGCCGACCACCACGGCTCGGGCGTCCTGACCATCGACGGGGACACCCTCGCGGTCACCCGCCGGGCGATGGACACCTTCGGCAACCCGCGCGGCACCCAGCCGGCGGCGGGCGTCTGGGGCGGCCAGAAGGGCTTCGTCGGCGGCACCAAGGACGACAACACCGGACTGACGTTCCTCGGCGCCCGTCAGTACGACCCGGCGTCGGGCCGCTTCCTCAACCCGGACCCGGTCATCGACCCGGACGACCCGCAGCAGTGGAACGGCTACGCATACAGCGGCAGCAACCCGGTGAACGCCAAGGACGACACCGGCATGTTCTGCGACGGCTGCAGCGCCAACGCCGACAACTCGGCGTGGGACCCCTCCCACGGCCCGGGCTGCACCGTCGACACCTGCTACGACACGGACGGCAACGAGCTGTACAGCACCGTCAGGCGCCGTCACGACGACGGCAGACTGGTGCCGTGGCGCAGCGGGAACGGAGGCTGGGGCAACGGCGCTCGCTGGCGGCAGCAGTCGAAGGCGGACCACGACGCGGTGATCCAGCTGCGGCAGTTCATCGTCCTGGCCAAGGGGTCGAACCTGCCGGTGTTCGCCAGGACGCTCGAGCACTACCTCGGCAACTCGGGTGAGGACTTCCGGATCAGCCCGGACGAGGTGGACTCCCTGATGGACGCGGCGGGTGTCGCGGAGAGCCTCGACGGCACCCTGTTCCAGGCGTTCAAGGCCGCCGAGAACTCCGCCGCCGGAATGGCGGAGCGGCACGACTTCGACTCCGGCTGGCAGAACGCCGCGGCGGGTCCGGCCTCGCCCGACTGGTACCTGGCCGTCCGCGGTCTGCAGTACCGGGTGACCGGTTCGGTCGAGAAGGGCAACGTCTCGTACCAGGTCCAGGTCTTCAAGGACTGGAACTTCGACTACGACGAGGAGATCAAGATCCCGACCGTGGGGAAGGTGGACTTCGGTCCGTACGCCTCCCTGCACGCGATGGGAATGGCCCAGGAGTACGAGGTGCGCGGGCGCGGCAACGTCCACAGCGTCAACGGGTACACCGACGGGCTCGGCTGGGGTCGTCGCTGACGCCACCCGGAAGGCCCCGACCACATCCAGTGGTCGGGGCCTTCCCCCTTTTCCCGCCGCTCCCGCACGAGGTGCCGCCGGCCGCCGAACCTGCCTGCCGCACTGCCGGTCCGGCGGGTTCCGCGTTCCTGGCCTGGGCGCAGCGAGGGCCGTGGTGGCCTCTTCGCCCACCCCGTCCGGAGGAACTGCGATGCCCTCGGCCGACGTACTGGACGACGGGGCCGCCATGCACCCGGCGCCTCTGGTGTGCTGATGCGCATGGAGCTCACCTCCGGCCTGGCCAAGCGGCCTACGATCTCAGGCACGCCGGCACCTGGTTCTGGCTGTACTTCGGTGTGGACCCGGCCGAATGTGCTCGCCGGATGATCCAGCGGTGTCGGCGGTTGTCGTGTCCGCGCGACGTTCGGCCCGCCATGAGCGCACTGCGGTTGGCGGACATGGCAGGGGAGGCGGGGGCGCAGTGAAGCCGTCACCCAAGGGCCTGATGATGCATTCGGCGGGAGGTCGGTACGAGTCCTGAAAGACCCTGGGAAAGCTGACCGGACATGCGAATCGTTGTAGTCTCCGGAGACCGCCCTTGACCTGCGTGAAGCAGGCAGGGAGCAGACATTTCGGGAGTTCCTTCATGTTTCGCACCATGTTCAAGTCCAAGATCCACCGTGCCACGGTCACCCAGGCCGACCTGCACTACGTCGGATCCGTCACCATCGACGCCGATCTGCTCGACGCCGCCGATCTGCTGCCCGGCGAGCTCGTTCACATCGTCGACATCACGAACGGCTCCCGCCTGGAGACGTACGTCATCGAGGGGGAGCGCGGCTCCGGTGTCGTCGGGATCAACGGAGCGGCGGCCCATCTCGTGCACCCCGGTGACCTGGTGATCATCATCAGTTACGCTCAGGTCGATGACGCCGAGGCGCGGGCACTGCGGCCCGCGGTCGTGCATGTGGACCGCGACAACCGGATCGTGTCCCTCGGCGCCGACCCGTCCGAGCCGGTACCGGGCTCGGACCAGCAGCGCAGCCCGCAGGCCGTCACCGCCTGAGCGACGGCGCGGCGGTATCGCAGGACCCGAGGACCCAGGACCCGAGGAGTGCCCGTGAGCGACATCGAGATCCGCGACGACCGGCAGGCCGGCCGCCTTGAGGCGTTCGCCGACGGCCAAGTGGTCGGCCACATCGAGTACTTCGTCCTGGAGGAGCCCGCGCGGGCCCTCGTTCCGGTGCACACCATCGTGGAACCGGAGCACGAGGGCCAGGGCATCGCCGGCTCCCTCGCCCGCGAGCTGTACGGCATCGCCGCGCGCGAGGGCGTCGTCGTCGCGCCGCTCTGCCCGTACGTCGTGAAGTGGGCCGCGCGGCACCCCGAGGAGGCTCCGGCGGCCGACCCGGAACTGCTGACGGCCGCGATGGAGTGGCTCGGGGCGCATCCGGAACGCTTCTGATGGCGCAGGCGCAGGCCCCGCCCCAGGGTCCCGCTCCGGCCAGGACCCCCGTGCCGGCACAGCTCCCGCCCGGGTACGGGCCGCTCGCCCTGCTGCACACCTCGGCGACGCACATCCCCGTCTTCGACGCGCTGCGCGACGCGGACCATCCCGGCCTGGAACTGCGCCACCTCGTCGACGAGGAACTGCTCGCGAGGGCCCGGCGCGAAGGGCCCGAAGCGGTGGCCGACGAGGTTCGGGCGCGGCTGGCCGTCGCCGTCGCCGGCGGTGCCCGGGTCGTCCTGTGCACCTGCTCGACCATCGGCGCGATCGCCGAAGGGACCGACGTCGGCGTTCCCGTGCTCCGCGTGGACCGTCCGATGGCCGCCGCCGCGGTGGCCACGGGCTCCCGGGTCGTCGTCCTGGCGACAGTGGCGAGCACCCTCGAACCGACCGTCGCCCTGGTCGAGGAGGAGGCCCGCCGCGCCGGCCGTCCCGTCGAGGCCCGTACGGCCTTGGTCGACGACGCGTGGGCGCTGTTCGAGGCGGGTGACACGGACGGCTGCGCCCGCGCGGTGGCGGTCGCCGCCGACGCGGTCACCGACGCCGACGTGATCGTCCTGGCCCAGGCGTCCATGACCGCGGCCGAGGGACTCACCACCACCTCGGTGCCGGTGCTGTCGAGCCCCCGCCCCGGACTCGCCGCCGCGGCGGACGCGGCCCGCGGACTGCACGCCGGGTAGCGCGGCGGGGCACGAGGTGACGCGGCCTGAGCGTGGCCTGAGCGGTGTCTCGACCGTCCCTCGACCGGTGGTGTGCCGCGATCCGGTGGTGTGCCGGCGCTGGGCCGTTCAGGGGCCGTTCCCCGCGCGACGGGGTGAGTGGGGGCTCGGGCGCTGGGTACGCGGGAGACAAGTCCAGAGGGCCGATGTACCGACTGGCTGGAGGACCGCCATGACGCACCCGTATCCCGACCCCGTGCCGCCGGGACCCACCCCCGGACCGAGCCCCGAGCCCCCGGGGCCGTCCCCCTTCCCGGACCCGGTGCCGACTCCGGGCGGCCCCGACCCCACGCCGGGACCGAAACCCGGACCGCCTCCCGTGCCGAAACCCGGCCCCACCCCGGTACCGAACCCGGATGGGCCCGATCCCGTACCGTCCCCGATCCCGAAGCCGCCTGGCCCCGATCCGGTGCCCCAGCCCCAGCCCCGGCCGGAGCCGCTGACCTGACGCCTCCAGCGGGCAGACCGGCCCCGGTCGTCGGGGTCTCAAGTGATGTCAATACACTCCCGCGCGTGAACGACATACGGTGCACGCAGTGCGGTGTTGTGGGGCTGGAGCCTGGCTTCGTCGAGGACTCCGGACAGGGTGCTCGCGGGTTCGCGCGGTGGGTCGAGGGCGCGCTCCAGCGAGGGCCGCTGGGCGGCGCCAGACTGATGGGCCGGCCACGCTGGCAGATAGACGCCTTCCGCTGTCCCAACTGCGCACACCTGGAACTCTTCGCCGGCCAGCGCAGCTAGCCTCGCCAGGCACGCAGGCACGCAGGCACGCACCTTGTGCGCGCCGAAGCCGTCACGAGCCCGTTTCCGGGCTCGTGACGGCTTCGGCGCGGTGGCGTGTCCGGGCTGCCTGGTGGCAGCCCTGCGGGGCGACCGCTACGCCTCGACCTCCGACCGGTCGCCGCCCCACAGCGTGTGGAACGACCCCTCGCGGTCCGTCCGGCGGTAGGTGTGCGCTCCGAAGAAGTCCCGCTGCCCCTGGGTGAGAGCAGCCGGCAGGCGCTCGGCGCGCAGGGCGTCGTAGTACGCGAGGGCCGCCGAGAAGCCGGGCGTGGGCACGCCCTGGCGGGTCGCGGCGACGAGGACCTCGCGCCAGTCGTCCTGGGCCGCCGCGATCTCCTGGGCGAACGTCGCGTCCGACAGCAGACTGGGCAGGTCGGGGCGGGTGTCGTAGGCGGCGCGGATACGGTCGAGGAAGGCCGCCCGGATGATGCAGCCGCCGCGCCAGATCGAGGCGACGGAACCGAGGTCGATGTTCCAGTCGTACTCGTCGCTGCCCGCGGTGATCTCGTGGAACCCCTGCGTGTACGAGACGATCTTCGACGCGTACAGGGCCTGCTCGACCCGGTCCGCGAACGCCGCCGCCTCGGACTCGTCGAGCCGCTGAGCCGTCGGACCGGCGAGTCCGCGCGAGGCCTCGCGCAGGCCGGCGTGCCCGGAGAGCGAGCGGGCGAAGACCGCCTCGGCGATACCCGACACCGGCACGCCCAGGTCCAGCGCGATCTGCACGGTCCAGCGGCCCGTGCCCTTCTGCTCGGCCCGGTCCTGGACCACGTCCACGAACGGCTTGCCCGTCGCCGCGTCCACGTGCGACAGCACCTCGGCGGTGATCTCGATCAGATACGAGTCGAGCCGGCCGGTGTTCCACGTGCGGAAGATGTCGGCGATCTGCGCGGGGGAGTACCCGGCCACGTCGCGGAGCAGTTGGTAGGCCTCGCCGATGAGCTGCATGTCGGCGTACTCGATGCCGTTGTGGACCATCTTCACGAAGTGCCCGGCGCCGTCCGGACCCACATGCGTGACGCACGGCGACCCGTCCACGGCCTTCGCGGAGATCTTCTCCAGCATCGGGCCGAGCGAGGCGTACGACTCGACCGAGCCGCCCGGCATGATGCTCGGCCCGTTCAGCGCGCCTTCCTCGCCGCCGGACACGCCCGTGCCGACGAAGTGGATGCCCTGCTCGCGCAGCGCGCGCTCACGGCGCCGGGTGTCCGCGAAATGCGCGTTGCCCCCATCGATGATCATGTCGCCGGGCTCCAGGAGCGGGGCGAACTCCTGGATCACCGCGTCCGTCGGCTCGCCCGCCTTCACCATGATCACCAGGCGTCGGGGCCGTTCCAGCGCCGCCACGAACTCCTTCGCTGTCTCGGCCGCCACGAACGTGCCCTCGTGGCCGAACTCCTCCACCAGCGCGTTCGTCTTCGCCACGGTGCGGTTGTGCACGGCGACCGCGTACCCGTTGCGCGCGAAGTTGCGGGCGAGGTTGCGTCCCATGACCGCGAGACCCGTGACGCCGATCTGGGCTGAAGTGCTCATTCGGTTGGCTCCTAAGAAGTGCGGTAAGTCCGTCGGCCGCTACGGGAAACATTCCGGCACCGATGCCGCCGGTCGTGCTGGTCCGTGCTGCTCGCCAGTATTGCCCCAGGCCATCCTGACGTGTCGCAGGTGTCCACGCAGGGGAACATCCCGGCACGGCGAGGGCGGATTTCGGACAGTCCGCGCGGCGCGGGCCGCCGTCCGCGGGCGTGTCCGGCGGTCCGGACGCGATCCCCGTTCCCGCGCGGCCGGGTCCGGTGAACGGGCCGGACGCCCGTCGCCGGACACGGGAACCCGACGTCGGCGGGCCGGTGCGCGGTGCGCGACGCATCCCCGTGCCGCGTCGGCCCGGTCGCCCACCGCGCCGGGGGCGCCCGGTCCGGCGGCGGCCCGGGATCCGGTCAACCGCCTTCTCGGAGCGACCGGTTGCCGCCTTGTCCCGGCCTGTTCCCAGCGCTTACTTTTGCCGCTCCTGACGCATGTCTAGGGGGGCTCCCTCATGGCCGTACGCGGCCGGCACCGCCGGTATCAGCCGAACAGGATCAACCGCGCCTCACTCACCGTCACGGCGGGCGGCGCCGGGATCGCGCTCCCTCTGGTGGGGGCCGGAGTCGCCCAGGCGGCGGACGTCGGGACCTGGAACAAGGTCGCCGCCTGCGAGTCCAGCGGCAACTGGAGCATCAACACCGGCAACGGCTACTACGGCGGACTTCAGTTCACCCGGTCCACCTGGGAGGCGTACGGCGGCAAGGCCTACGCCGGGCGCGCGGACCAGGCCACGAAGGACCAGCAGATAGCCGTGGCCGAGAAGGTGCTGAAGGGCCAGGGGCCCGGCGCGTGGCCGGTGTGCTCCGTCCGCGCGGGTCTGACCCGAGGGGGCACTGCCCCCGACATCAGCCCGGCGGGGACCGCGCCGCAGACGGCGAAGCAGCGGTCGGTGCGGGACGTGAAGCCGCAGACCACGCCGCAGTCGCAGGCAGGGACCGCCGAGATGTACACCGTCGTGCACGGCGACACGCTCTCGGGCATCGCCGGCTCCCGGCATGTCCAGGGCGGCTGGGAGGGGCTGTACGCCGCGAACCGTACGACCGTCGGCTCCGACCCGGACCTGATCCTGCCGGGCCAGCGGCTCACCCTGAGCGGCCGGACCCAGGCCCCCGCGCACACCCGGCCCGCTCCGGCGAAGAGCCCGTCGAAGACGCACACCGGGACGCCCGCGAAGAAGGCGCCGACCAAGAAGGCGCCGGCGAAGAAGACCTCGGCGGACAGGACGTCCCCGCACACGACGACCCCCGTCAGGTCCGGGACGCACGGGCTCGTCGCCCCGGTGCACGCGGCGACCGGCACGGCCTACCACGCCACCGGCTCGCACTGGTCGAAGGGCTACCACACGGGCGTCGACTTCCCCGTGCCGACCGGCACCTCCGTCGCGGCGGTCGCCGCCGGCCATGTGGTCAGCTCGGGCTGGGGCGGATCGTTCGGCTACCAGGTGGTGATCCGGCACGCCGACGGCCGCTACACGCAGTACGCCCACCTCTCGGCGATCTCCGTGAAGAGCGGGCAGAGCGTGGTGGCCGGGCAGCGCATCGGCCGCTCGGGGTCCACGGGCAACAGCACGGGCCCGCATCTGCACTTCGAGGTGCGGACCGGGCCCGGCTTCGGTTCGGACATCGACCCGTTGGCGTATCTCCGGGCCGGAGGCGTCAGGATCTGACTCGGGTGCGGTGGTGGCTGACGAACGGGATCGGCACGTACGGCACACCGAGCAGGACGGTCAGGTAGGGCAACTCGTCCCGGGCCTCCGGGTGGCCCGCCGCGACGACCTCCATCGTCGGCACGGCGGCCTTGACCGGAGCCGGTACGAGCGCGCTCGCCCCCGCGGGCCGCAGAGCCGGCGGGAACACGCCGTCGCCGCCCGCCCCCGCAGCCTGCGGCACGCTTCCGGCACCCGCTCGCGCGGTGTGTGCGTGTGCCACGCTCCCGGGACCCGGCCGCCTCCCGGCACCCGGCTGCGCAGCCGGTACGAACCCGTCCGCGCCCTCGGGGGGATCGGTGGGCTCGGGCAGGCCGGCCAGCAGTTCCGCCACGGCCGCCTCGGCGGGCGTGAGAGCGCCGAGGTCGGCGACGGCGGGGACTGCGGGCTCCGCGAGGCGCGGCCGCGATACGGCCGGCCCGGGGAGCCGCGGCCCGGACGCGGCCGTGAGGGCCACCGGAGCCGGGACGGAGGTGGGCGCGTGCGGCGCGTCGGCCCGCTGCCCGGCGTCCGCCTCCGGCACACCCGCGGCCACGGGCTGCGTGACGACTACGGGCGGTGGAACGGTTACGGGCTCCATGACAGCCGTGGGTTCCGGGACAGCCGGGGGTTCCATGACGGCCGTGGGTTCCGCGAGAGCAGCGACCTCCGAGACGGAGGGCGCGGTTCGCTCGCCGCTGCCGATCCGCTCGATCGTGAGCAGGATCAGACCGCCCGCCGCGACGACGCCGCAGCCCAGGGCGAGCACGGTGCCGGCGGTGCCGTACCGGAAGGTCTCGCCGAACATCGTGATGCCGACCGCGGCAGCCACGACGGGGTTCACCACCGTCAGCGTGGCCAGCGGCGCCTCCAGGCCCGCACCTCGGTAGGAGGCCTGCGAGATCAGCATGCCCGCCGTCGCGAAGGCACCGATGGCCGCGAGGCTCGACAGGTCGGCGAGCGACACGTGCTGCGACCAGTCGACCGCGACGGTCTTGGTGAACACGGAGGACATGCTGAAGGCGATGCCCGCCGCGACCGCCAGCACCACACTGCGTACCGCGGGGTGCCGGTGCGCCGCGCGCCCCGCCACCATCAGGGCCGCGACCGCGCCGCCCGACACAACGCCCAGTGCCACGCGCTGGGCGTTGCTCAGGGACTGCGCGTCGGACGCGCCGACCAGGGACAGCAGGCCCGCGAGACCCACGGTGGCCATGATCGCGCCGCGCCAGGCGGCGGCTCCGGCCCTGCGGCCGACGAACAGGGCCGCCATCGGAAGCGCGAAGACGATGGTCAGCGCGCCCAGCGGCTGTACGAGGCTCAGCGGGCCGAAGGCGAGGGCGACCACGTGCAGCAGCCCGCCCAGGCCGGTCAGCGCCACGGCCGCCCACCAGCCCGGCCTGCGCAACGGAGCGTAGGTCTGGCCGGGAGAGGTCACCGCGACCCGCTCCTGAATGATCGCGCCGCCCGCGTACGCGACGGCTGAGACGAACGAGAGCACCACGGACAAAGCGAGGGCACTCATGAGTCCCTCCTCTGCGAACGGCGCGGAGCTGCGGCCCGGCGCGACGAACGGTCGGCTTCCATGCAAACAACGATGCCGTGCGATTTAGTTCTCGTCGTCGTCCCTGAGCAGTCATTGGGTCCTACTGCCGATGGAGTACGAATCGCCCGGTGTCCTCCCCAGGGTGGGCGACACCCCGGCCCGATCCACTGGTGGTTACCCCTAGGGGGCTTGGTACTACTGCTCTTCGTGGACCTCGACCCCGAACTCAAGGCGCTCGACGCGCTCGGCGGATTCTTCGTACTACGCACCGGCGTACCGCCGCGTGGCACCCTTCCCACCCTCGCGAGCGCCTGGGCGAACCCGCGATCCGGAACGGCCGGGAAGGTTTACGGAGATCCTGTAACTTTTCGCGTCCGGAAAGTCGCACAGAGTATCCGGGCGCCCGAACCGCGGGTCGCGGTCTCGGTGGCGCAGCAGGGTCTCGCGGCCCGCTTCTGGTCCATCGCCCTCGGCGCGGCCGCGCTCGGCGGCCGGGTGCCCGACCTCGACCCGGAACTCCTGAGCTGGGACCCGGACGCCAGTGCTCCCGACGACCTCTGGCTTCGCGAGGTCCGTTTCCGGCCCGTGGCCGACCTCGACGCGGTCGTGCGCGCCGGGCTCCTCGTACCGCTGAGCGCGGCCCTGCGCGCACGCCATCGCGTCTCGCCGGCCCTGCTGTGGGGCAACGCGGGCTCGGCCCTGGCCGGAACCGTCCGCCAGCTGGACCGCTGGGCACGCGCCCACGGACGCCCGGACGTGGGCGAGCGGGCGAGGACGCTGGCCGGCGGGCTCTTCGCGCACCCCGACCTCTCCGGCACCCTCGACCCGGAGACGCTGCGCCGCCGCAGCTGCTGTCTGTACTACCGGGTGCCCGGCGGCGGAGTCTGCGGGGACTGCTGCTTCGAGCGCCCACCGCGCCCCGCGCCCGGCCACACCTGACGAGGACGCCCGGCCGGACCTGACACGGGCGCCCGGCGGGCCCTGACGCGGGCATCCCGAAGGACCCGACACGGACGCCCGGCCGACCCCGACACGGGTGCCCGGCCGACCCCGACACGGGTGCCCGGCCGACCCCGGCGCGGGCGCCCCGGCCGGACCTGGCGCGAGCCTGCGTCTCGCGGTCTTCCGTATCGGCTTCAACTGAGTGACCATGAGGGGCACCAGCCGGCTAGGACGGGAGTTCTGTGTGCGCGTGGGACTGCTGACCCGGGAGTTTCCGCCGGACGTGTACGGCGGTGCGGGCGTCCATGTCGAGTTCCTCGCAAGGGAGTTACGCGCCCTCACCGAACTCGACGTGCACTGCTGGGGCGAGGGCGGCACCGGCGGAGTCGTCCGTCACCGGCCCTGGTCCGCGCTCGACGGCGCCAACGACGCCCTGCGCACCTTCTCCGTGGACCTCTCCATCGCCGCCGCGCTCGAAGGCCGCGATCTCGTCCACTCCCACACCTGGTACGCCAACCTCGCGGGACACTTCGGAAAGCTCCTGCACGGCATTCCGCACGTGATGACCGCCCACTCCCTCGAACCGCTGCGCCCCTGGAAGGCCGAGCAGCTCGGCGGCGGCTACGCCCTCTCCAGCTGGGCCGAGCGCACCGCCATCGAGGCCGCCGACGCCGTGATCGCGGTCTCCGGTGCCATGCGCGACGACATCCTCGGCTGTTACCCGGGCCTGGACCCGGCGAGGGTGCGCGTCGTGCACAACGGCATCGACACCGCCCTCTATCGGCCCGACCACGGCACCGACGTCCTGGAGCGGATCGGCCTGGACACCGCTCGCCCGTACGTCCTGTTCGTCGGCCGTATCACCCGGCAGAAGGGCGTGCCCCATCTGCTGCGCGCGGTACGGGACATCGACCCGGCCGCCCAGGTGGTGCTGTGCGCGGGCGCCCCCGACACCCCGGAGATCGACCGCGAATTCCGCGATCTGTACCGGGAGTTGAGCGCCGTACGGGACGGCGTGCACTGGATCCCGCAGATGCTTCCGCGGCCCGATGTCATCCAACTCCTCACCCACGCGGCCGTGTTCGTCTGTCCTTCGGTGTACGAGCCGCTCGGCATCGTCAACCTGGAGGCGATGGCCTGCGGGACGGCGGTGGTGGCCTCGCGGGTCGGCGGCATTCCCGAGGTGGTCGAGCACGGCGAGACGGGCCTTCTCGTGCCGTTCCAGGGCGACTTCGAGGCGGGACTCGCGGCGGCCCTGGACTCCGTGCTCGCCGACCCCGGCACGGCCCGGCGGATGGGCGAGGCCGGACGGCGCCGCGCGGTGGGCGAGTTCGGCTGGGACGCGGTGGCCCGCAGGACCGTCCGGTTGTACGAGGAAGTCCTCAAAGCGGGGTAACCGTTCGGACAGGCGAACTTCAGGAACGCGGGGCGGGTCCGGACGGCCGGGCACGGCCCGATCGGGCGTAAGCGTAGAGGGGCGGCGGCATGCGGCGCGGTGGGCCTTCGGTGCTGGGAATCGTACTGGCGGGCGGTGAGGGCAAGCGGCTGATGCCGCTCACCGCGGACCGGGCGAAACCGGCGGTGACCTTCGGCGGCACGTACCGCCTCGTGGACTTCGTCCTCTCCAATCTCGTGAACGCCGACATCCTGCGCATCTGCGTGCTCACGCAGTACAAGTCGCACTCGCTGGACCGGCACATCACCACCACGTGGCGGATGTCGAGCCTGCTCGGCAACTATGTGACCCCCGTCCCGGCCCAGCAGCGGCTCGGGCCCCGCTGGTATCTCGGCAGCGCGGACGCGATCCTCCAGTCGCTCAACCTGATCCACGACGAACAGCCCGAGTACGTCGCGGTGTTCGGCGCCGACCACGTCTACCGGATGGATCCCCGGCAGATGCTCGCCCAGCACATCGAGGGCGGCGCGGGGGTGACGGTGGCCGGAATACGGGTGCCGCGCTCGGAGTCGTCGTCCTTCGGCGTCATCACCCCCGGTTCCGACGGCCAGAGCGTGCGGGGCTTCCTGGAGAAGCCGGCCGACCCGCCGGGCCTCACGGACGACCCCGGGTGCGTCTTCGCCTCGATGGGCAACTACATCTTCACCACCAAGGCCTTGATCGAGGCGCTCCGGCGGGACGCCGAGGACGACAGCTCCGTGCACGACATGGGCGGTTCGATCCTGCCCGCGCTCACCGGCCGGGGCGAGGCGCAGCTCTACGACTTCAGCGACAACCACGTGCCCGGCGAGACCACCCGCGACCAGGGCTACTGGCGCGACGTGGGCACCCTCGACGCCTACTACGACGCCCACATGGACCTGATCGCCGAGCGTCCCGCGTTCAATCTGTTCAACCGGAGCTGGCCCCTCTACACCAGCTCGGGGCAGCTCTCGCCGGCGCGTTTCAATGCCGGCGGCATCGCCAGCGAGTCCATCATCAGCGCGGGGTGCCTGATCCGCGGGCAGGTGACGCGGTCGGTGCTGTCGCCGGGTGTGGTCGTCGATCCCGGAGCGGTGGTGCAGGGATCGGTCCTGCACGACAACGTCAAGGTCGGGCGGGGCGCCGTGGTGCGCGGCGCGGTGCTCGACAAGAACGTCGAGGTGCCGCCGGGCGCGACGATCGGCGTCAACCCGGAGCGCGACTCCGACCTCTACACGGTCTCCAAGGCCGGCGTGATCGCCCTGGGCAAGGGCCAGCGCGTGCCCTGACCGGCCCGCGCGGTGCACCGCGGGCTTCCAGGAAGGCCGGGCTCCGTCGCCGTGCCCCCGGGCACGGCGACTTCCGGCCGTTGTCAGCCCTCGCTTGTCATGTCCCTGGACTGGGTTCGGAATCCCGTGCTGTCATGCCAACTGCCGTCGATGACAACGTTGTACAGCGTCGGTAACGACTCTGACAACGATGTCATCGCGTGGGGCGGCCAAGGACGTACCGCGCCCCGGCGCGACGCGTCACGCCGGATCCCTCCGGTTGCCCGGAAAGCGGGTCCCCCGCCCCGACCATGCATGAGGACAACGATGTCGATCACCCACCGGAGGTCTCCCGCATGAGATGGACCCGGCGCCTGCGCCTGTGCACGGCGGGACTGGTGACAGCCTCCGCGCTGTTCGCCCTGCCCACCGCACAGGCCGCCGAGCCGCGCGACGGCCAACTCACCGACCTGGTCAATCCGTTCATCGGCACCCAGAACGAGGGCAACACCTATCCCGGCGCCGCCGTGCCCTTCGGCATGGTGCAGTTCTCCCCGGACACCGGCCACAACACCGGCTACGACCACTCCCAGAACCACATCCGCGGCTTCTCCCTCGTCCACCTCTCGGGTGTCGGCTGCGGCCTCGGCGGCGACCTGCCCGTCCTGCCCACGACGGGGGACATCACCCGGACGGACGACGCGCAGTACGCGGCGGAGTTCGGCCACGACACCGAGGAGGCGCACCCCGGCTTCTACCGGGCGGACCTGAAGTCCGGGATCGGGGCCGAGCTGACGGCCACCGCGCGCACCGGCGTGCAGCGCTACACCTTCCCGGCCACCGACAAGGCCAACGTGCTGCTGAACGCGGGCCAGTCGCTGCACCGGACGGTCGCGACCAAGGTCGAGATCCTGGACAACCGGACCGTCCGCACGGCGATCACCGGCAGCGGCTTCTGCCAGGGGACCGGGCCGTACACGGTGTACACGATCACCCGCTTCGACCGGCCGTTCACCACCTCGGGCACCTGGAACGGCGACACCGTCACCGAGGGCTCCAAGGAGACGGCCGGCACGACCGGGCGCACCGGGGCCTTCGTGCGCTTCGACACCACCGGGGACCGCACGGTCGAGGCGACCACCGCGCTGTCGTACGTGGACGCCCGCGGTGCGGCCGTCAACCTCCGTTCCGAGGGCGGCCGTTCCTTCGACACGGTCCGCGCGGCCGCCCGCCGCGCCTGGGAGGACCGGCTCGACGACGTCCGGGCCGAGGGCGGCGCCGACACCCTGCGCCGCACCTTCTACTCGTCCCTCTACCGTTCGTTCCTCGCGCCCAACATCGGCAGTGACGCCGACGGCCGCTACACCGGCTGGGACCAGCGGATCCACCGGGCCAAGGGTTTCACGTACTACCAGAACTGGTCGCTGTGGGACACCTACCGCACCCAGTCGCAGCTGCTCGCCCTGCTGGCGCCGCGCGAGGCGCGGGACATGGCGATCTCCGTCCTCAGGATCGACGAGGAGAGCGGCTGGCTGCCCAAGTGGGGCTACGGCACGGTCGAGACGAACATCATGACCGGCGACCCGGTCACCCCGTTCCTCACCAACGCCTATCAGCAGGGCCTGCTCAAGGGGTACGAGGAGCGGACGTACCGCGCGCTGAGGAAGAACGCCGACGGTGTGCCGCCCGCCGACTCGCCGGCCGTGGGCCGCGAGGCCAACAGGGAGTACATCGCGAACGGCTTCGCCCCCTACGTCAAGGGCCGCCCGCACGCCAAGCCCGGCGACTCGGACTACGACCACGGCGCCTCCACGACCCTGGAGTACGCCCTGTCGGACGCCGTGCTCGGCGCGATGGCACGGGACCTGGGCCATGACGAGGACGCGGCGCGCTACCTGGCGCGCTCCCAGAACTACCGCACGATCCACGACCCTTCGACCGGCTTCTTCCGCGCCAGGGACGCCTCCGGGGCCTTCACCGGACCCGCCGACCCGGCCCAGAGCGTCGGCTTCCACGAGGGCACGTCCTGGCAGTACCAGTGGCTCGTGCCGCAGGACCTGCCGGGCATGGTCGACCTGATCGGCGGCAAGCAGGCCGCCAACGACCGGCTCGACGCGTTCTTCGCCTACGGGCAGTTGCTGAAGGACCCCGCGAAGACCGCCCGCGAGGTCTGGGTCAACGGCCCGTACGCCTACTACAACGCCGACAAGTACAACCCGCAGAACGAGCCCGACCTGATCGCCCCGTACACCTACCTGTCCACCGGTCAGCCGTGGAAGACGACCGACGTCGTGCACGCGGCGCTGACCCTGTTCACCGACGCGCCGACCGGCATGACCGGCAACGACGACCTCGGCACGATGTCCGCCTGGAACGTCCTGTCGTCCATCGGGATCTTCCCGGTGCAGCCCGGCTACGACACCTGGGGTCTGTCCACGCCCGTCTTCGAGCGGGTCGACCTCACCCTCGACCGGCGCTACTACCCGCGCGGTGCCCTGACGGTCACGGCGCCGGGCACGTCGGACACCAACCGGTACATCCGGTCGGCCCGCCTCGACGGCTCGTCGTACGGTCGTACGTATCTGACGACCGGCACGCTGAAGAGCATCCGGTCCCTCGGCTTCACGGTCGGTCCGGAACCGTCCGAGTGGGGAACGGCCGCCTCGGCGGCACCTCCGGTCCTGAAATGACGTCCCACCCGTCCTGAGGCGGGCCGGTCCCGTCCCTCGTCCGAGGGGCGGGACTTAATCCGCTGTTAACTGTGCGTAACTTGATCGTACTTGACCGTAATCACCAGTCCGGGTTTGACTGCAAGTTCACCCGTCGTCGACGCGAGAGCAAGCCTTTGATCTCCGACCTCCTCGCACCACTCGACCTGGCGTTCTGGAACATCGAGTCCGACCGGCACCCGATGCACCTCGGAGCCCTCGGTGTCTTCGCCGCGCACTCGCCCACCGCCGGCGCCCACGCGGCGGACCTGCTCGCGGCCCGCGCCGCCGCCGTCCCCGGGCTGCGCATGCGCATCCGCGACGTGTGGCAGCCCACCGCACCCCTCGCCTTCGGCGGCGCGGCCCGCGAGCCCGCGCCCGACTTCGAGCCGCTGGACCACGTCCTGCTCCACAAACCGACCGCCGACTTCCACGCCGAGGCCGGCCGGCTCATGGAACGCCCGCTGGAGCGCGGCCGTCCCCCCTGGGAGGCGCACGTGCTGCCCGGCGAGGACGGCACGTCCTTCGCGGTGCTCTTCAAATTCCATCACGCGCTCGCCGACGGGCTCAGGGCGCTGATGCTGGCCGCCGCCATCATGGACCCGATGGACCTGCCGGAACCCCGCCCGCGCCCCGCCGAACCGCCCCGAGGGCTCTTCCCGGACGTCCGCAAGCTGCCGGGTCTGGTCCGCGGCACCCTGTCCGACGTGGGCCGCGCCCTCGACATCGGGACCTCGGTGGCCCGCGCCACACTCGGCGCGCAGTCCTCGCCCGCCCTCACCTCGTCGCCCACCGGCACCCGGCGCACCGCCGGGGTGGTGATCGACCTCGACGACGTGCACATCGTCCGCAAGACCGTCGGCGGCACCGTCAACGACGTCCTGATCGCCGTCGTCGCGGGTGCCCTGCGCCGCTGGCTCGACGAGCGCGGCGACGGCAGCGAGGGCGTCTCCCCGCGCGCCCTGATCCCCGTCTCCCGGCGCCGGCCGCGCACCGCGCAGCCGCAGGGCAACCGGCTCTCGGGCTATCTGATACGGCTTCCCGTCGACGACCCGGACCCGCTCGGCCGGCTGCGTGCCGTACGGACGGCGATGGACCGGAACAAGGACGCAGGGCCCAACAGGGGCGCGGGAGCCGTCGCGCTGCTCGCCGACCACGTCCCGCCGCTCGGGCACCGGCTCGGCGGCCCGGTCGTGGGCCAGGCCGCGCGGCTGCTGTTCGACATCCTCGTCACCAGCGTGCCGCTGCCCAGCCTCGGGCTGAAGCTCGGCGGCTGCCCGCTCACCGAGGTCTATCCGTTCGCCCCGCTGGCCCGCGGCCAGGCCCTCGCGGTGGCCGTCTCGACCTACCGGGGGAAGGTCCACTACGGGCTGGTGGCCGACGCCGAGGCCGTTCCCGACCTCGATCTGCTGGCCCGTTCCCTGGCCGAGGAGGTGCGCGTACTGATCACCGCTTGCACGCCATGATCACAACGGGTTTGGTGCCGCGCGCGATTGGTCCGTAAAATTCCGCCTTCGAAAGCGAGCGCGGTTTCGAACGCGGCGCACAACCCGAGGAACGGCAGCGATGACGGTGACAGAGGACGGCCGGGCGACCCCCGCCGTGGACACGACAGATGTGGCGGACATCGCGTTCGGTCCCGGCATCGACCCCGAGCGGCTGGCCGTCTGTCTCGGCGTGCTCGACGAACTCGAGAAGATCGACGTCGACCACCCCGACGCCATCGCCGTGCGCCGCGCCACCGCCGGCGTCTACCGGACCGTGAAGCAGCGCCGCCGCCAGGAGCGCCGCGCCGCCAAGACGGCCCACGACAAGCAGGTCACCGAGTCCACCGCGACCGGCTCCGCCCAGCGCATCGACGACGAGACCGAGGGCATCCTGCCGTCGTCGGTGACGGAGGAGGGCAGGATCGCGGGGATACTCCAGCGCCCGCGCTCCTGCTACACCTGCAAGACGCGGTACGTCGAGGTCGACTACTTCTACCACCAGCTCTGCCAGGACTGCGCCACCCTGAACCGCTCGCGCCGCGACGCCCGCACCGACCTCACCGGCAAGCGGGCGCTGCTCACCGGCGGCCGCGCCAAGATCGGCATGTACATCGCGCTGCGCCTGCTGCGTGACGGCGCGCACACCACGATCACCACGCGCTTCCCGAACGACGCGATCCGCCGCTTCAAGGCCATGGACGACTCGGCGGACTGGATCCACCGCCTGGAGGTCGTCGGCATCGACCTGCGCGACCCGGCCCAGGCCGTCGCCCTGGCCGACCGCGTCGCCGAGCAGGGCCCGCTCGACATCCTGATCAACAACGCCACGCAGACCGTGCGCCGGCTGCCGTCCGCCTACGCCGCGCTCGTCGAGGGCGAGAGCGCGCCGCTGCCGGCCGGTGAACTGCCCGCCCGCGAGATCATCGGCGCCTTCAACTCCGGAGCGGTCGACGGACTGGCCGCGCTGCCCGTCGGCGTCTCCGGTCTCGACGCGCAGAAGGTGGCCGACCTCGCCCTGGTCGCCGGCAACGCCAGTGTGGTCCGCCACCGTGAGGGCACCGCCATCGACGCGGGCGGTCTGCTCCCCGACGTCGTCGACAGCAACACCTGGGTGCAGACCATCGAGCAGATCTCCCCGGTCGAACTGCTCGAGACCCAGCTCTGCAACTACACGGCGCCGTTCATCCTGATCAGCAAGCTGCGGCCGCAGATGGCCGAAGCCGCCCGCACGGCCGCCGCGGGGCGCGCCTACGTCGTCAACGTCTCCGCGATGGAGGGCGTGTTCGGCCGCGGCTACAAGGGCGCGGGACACCCGAACACGAACGCCGCGAAGGCCGCCATGAACATGGTGACCCGCACCAGCGCCCAGGAGATGTTCCAGACCGACGGCATCCTGATGACCTCGGTCGACACCGGCTGGATCACCGACGAGCGCCCGCACTACGACAAGCTGCGCCTGGCCGACGAGGGCTTCCACGCCCCGCTCGACCTCGTCGACGGCGCGGCCCGCGTGTACGACCCGATCGTCCGCGGCGAGCTGGGCGAGGACCTGTACGGCGTCTTCCTGAAGGACTACGCGCCCGGCAAGTGGTAGGACCGCCGGTCACGGCGCGGACCCTCGCCCGTCGGGGGTCCGCGCGCGCAGCCGTTCGTGGACGGCGTGGGCGGGGGAGCCCGGGTAGGCCGCTCTCACCCGCGTTCCCCCGTCGACCAGCAGATCGGCACCGGTGATCCAGCCGGCCGCGTCGGAGGCCAGCCAGGTCACGGCGCGGGCGACGTCCTCGGGCTGTCCGATGCGGCCGAGCGGGAGCCCGGCGCCCAGTTCGTCCTCGGAGTCCTCCCAGACGAAGCGGGCCATCTCGGTACGGACGAGGCCGGGGGAGACCGAGTTGACCCGCACCTTCGGGGCCAGCTCGCCGGCCAGCTGCCCGGTCAGATGGAGCAGGGCGGCCTTGCTGGTGCCGTACGCGCCGACCTGGGGGCCGACGTGTCCGGCGCCCTCCGTGCAGACATTGACCACGGCCCCGCCGTGCTCGCCCATCCAGGCCCGCCAGGCGCACTGCACCAGTCGCAGCGGTGCCTCGACGTTCACGGCGAACGCGTCGCGCCAGCGACCGGGGTCGGCGTCCATGAGCGGGCCGTAGGGCTGGTTGGTCGCCGCGTTGTTGACCACGATGTCCAGGCGTCCGAAGGCTCGCAGGGTCACCGCGGTCAGTTCCGTCAGATGCGCTCCGTCGGTGACGGAACCGGCGAGGCCGATGCCGCCGACCTGTCCGGCCGCGTGCCGCACCGCGTCCGGGTCCCGCGCGCTCACGCACACGCGCACCCCCGACGCGGCGAGCGCCTCGGCGACGGCGAGACCGATGCCGCGTGAGGCGCCGGTGACGATGGCGGCCCTGCCGTCCAGACCGTACGGCGACGTCATCCGCGTACCGTCTCATGACGGGCCGTCAGCCGACAGGCCCTGGCGGCGACCGCTTCCGCCGACCGCTTCCGGCGGGTGGGCGCGGCGGGCGTGGGCCGCGCGCCGGCACCTGTCAGTCTGTGGCTCCCAGCCGCGCGGAACGTTCCGCCACCAGCTCCAGCAGGGTGCGCCAGTCCTCCAGTTCCCCGGCGTACAGGCCGGGGACCTTGCCGGCGTCGTCCGCCTGCCGCAGGGTCACCGCGTCCTCGGCCAGCGGGTCGTGCTCGAACGCGGCCGCCTCGTGCCGGGTCATCGCGCAGCCCGCGGCATCCGGGTGGAGCGTGTTGCGCGGGGACGGCCCGGGGCCCGGTGAGGCGGCCGCCAGATAGCGCCCCGCCGTGACGTGCAGCCGGACGAGACCGGAGACGCGCTCGCCGAGGAGCGGCCGTATCGCGTCGGCGGCGAGGTCGGCGTGCCCGGCGTCGTCACCCGGCCCGAGCAGATGCCCGATGTCGTGCACCAGGCCCGCGACCTGGAGTTCCTTGTCGCTGGGGTGGCCCCGGCGCAGCAGTGCGGCGGTCTGCAGGGCGTGGTCGTGCAGGTCGACGGGGTCGCCCGCGGGCGTTCCCCCGCCCGGGTGAGGCCGGGAGTGGGTGAGCTCGGGGATGTCGTGGACGCCCCGGCAGGCGTGCAGCAGGTTCATCAGCTCCTCGACGCTGCGCAGCTCCATGCGTCAGTCCTCCCGCGAGAAAGGCCGTTGCCGTGCGACAGCACAGCATGGCCTCCTTGCGAACCGGCCAACGGGAACTGAACTGCGTGGCGCCTTCGAGCAGGATGCGCGCGACGGCCGTCGGCCGATGGTGACTCACGCGTGCCGTGACATGTCCTGACACCCCCCTTCAGGGGCGATATTGAGCCGAATGGGTGGTCGCGAAGAGGGCATCATGTTTCAAATCGCTGCAGATCGTGGCCTGATGGGCTCTGGATGACGTGTGACAGTAACCTCACGTTTTCAGCCCCATAGAGCGGGGGGCCGCTCATTTGGTTAGGCTGTAGCCGACGGACAGACTTACTGGGGTCCACCCACACCCACGGTCCGTCCCGGGACAAGCCGGTCACCACGGCCTGCTCTCACACGAGTTACCGGCGCCACCGCGTCCCTAACTGCTTCGACTCATACCCGAGCGGCCGTCAGGCGACCCGAGAGCACCGGGCCCTAACGTCCCGAGGGTGACCCGACACATAAGGAGTGCGCGGTGACACCAGAGAAGACGAATCTCGATCAGGGCCCCAAGGAACACAGGGAGCACCTCGGCGGTGGGTCCGACACCAAGCTCGGAAGCCTGGACGTGTGGGCCAGGTCCGCCCCGATCCGCCTCGCGGGCTACGAGGACGACCTCGCGGAGCCCCACATCCTGCCCAGCGTCGACTGACCGACGCCAGGAGTCGGCGCGACCGGACACGGCACGGGAGTGCCGGACCCGCGCGCATGCCGAACAGGAGAAGCCGCGGCCGACGACCGGCCGCGGCTTCGGCGTGTGACGCCACCTCCCGGCCGGACGGCAACGCCTCCGGCCGGACGACACCACCTTCCGGCCCGGCGACAACGCCCTCCGGCCGGACACCACTTCCTAGCCGAGCGGAGCCGTACGCCGCCACGGGTGCAGTACCTCGAGCTGCCCGGCCACATCGAGCAGAGCCGCCTCGGAGCCGGGCAGTCCGACGAGCTGGACGGCACAGGGGGCGCCGCCCGGCAGCCTTCCGAACGGAACCGACATCGCGGGCCAGCCGGTGAGGTTCCACGGCGGGGTCATCGGCGAGTAGTTGGTGTTGGCCAGGACATTGCGCAGCCAGCCCCGCCTGTGCCAGTCGGCGGAGGCGGGCGAGCGCCGGGCGAGTGCCGGGGTGAGCAGCACGTCGTACTCCGCGAAGAACGCCGCCAGACGTCCGCGCAACTGCTCGCGGCGCTCCCCCTTGCGGGCACCCGTCACGAAGCGGCGGCCGACCGCGGCATGCACGCGGGTGCGCCGGGCCAGCCTGCGCGGGTCGAGGTCCTCGGCATCCACGGCGGTGCCCGCCGTCCAGTGCGCGAGCGAGGTCGTGCTCAGCCAGAGCGGGTACGGCGGGTTCGCGGTCCGCACCCGGTGACCCGCCTCGGCCAGCAGGGCGGCGGCCTCCCGGGCCGCGTTCGTATACGGCCGGGTGACGTGAATTCCGGCCAGCGGGCTGCGCACCGAGACGGCGATCCTGCGGGTGGCGGGCTCGGCCGGCACGGCCGGCTCGATGTCCGCGAGGACGGCGAACATCAGCCGCGCGTCCTCCACCGTCGTGGCCAGCGGGCCGTTCTCCGACATGCCGAACCAGTCGCCGTGACCGATCCCTGCCGGGATCACCCCGTGGCCCGGCTTCAGGGTGACCAGACCGCAGTTGGCGGCCGGGATGCGCAGCGAGCCCATGCCGTCGTTGCCGAGCGCGATCGGCACCAACGCGGCGGCGACCGCCGCGGCGCTGCCGCCCGAGGAGCCGCCCGCCGTGCGGGACAGGTCCCAGGGGTTGCGGGCGTTGCCGTACACGCCCTCCGTGGTGCCGAAGACGCAGAGTTCGGGCACGTTCGTCAGGCCCACCACGACGGCGCCCGCCGCCCGCAGCCGGGCCACGGTGGCGTGATCCTCGTCGGCGGGCGTGTCCGGGGTCGCGGCGGAGCCGTTGCGGGTCTGCTCGCCGCGCACCGCGAGGTTGTCCTTCACCGCCACCGGCACACCCGCCAAGGGGAGCCGACCCAGGTCCCTGCCGGCCAGCTCGTCGGCCTCCGCGAGCGCGGCCCCGGCGCGGACCGTACGGAAGGCGCCGACGCGCCCGTCGAGGCGTTCGATCCGCGCGAGGTGTTCGGCCACCACCTCGCGGGGGGTGACCCTCTTCTCGCGTACGGCTGCGGCGATCTCGGTGGCCGTCCGGCCGGGCCAGGTGGTCACGGGCGCTCCTCACTCGGTTCGTACTGGTGAGTAGTTACGGGAGCACTCTGCCCGCAGTCCGGGCGCCGCGTCGAGGGTCCGGGCCCCGGCCTTCGGGCCGAAGCGTGTCCGACGCTGTACGCGGACGGGTATCGGGGGAGATCCTCAGGACCGAGCATTCCTCCGCACCCGGCCATGGACCCCTGTCGCCGACGGAAAGGCACGCCGTGCCCCCGACCTCCGCCCGTGTCGTCGCGGTCGACACCCACGACATCCGCTTCCCCACCTCGCGCGCGTTCGACGGCTCGGACGCGATGAACCCGGACCCCGACTACTCGGCCGCGTACGTCGTGCTGCGCACCGACGCCCCTGACGGAGCCGAGGGTCACGGCTTCGCCTTCACCATCGGGCGGGGCAACGACGTCCAGGTCGCCGCGATCGACGCGCTGCGAGGGCACGTCATCGGACGGTCCCTCGACGAGCTGTGCGCCGACCCCGGCTCCCTCTCCCGGGACCTGGTCGGCGACAGCCAGCTGCGCTGGCTCGGACCAGAGAAGGGCGTGATGCACATGGCGATCGGCGCCGTCGTCAACGCCGTGTGGGATCTGGCCGCACGACGCGCGCGCCGACCGCTGTGGCAACTGCTCGCGGAGGCCGATCCCGAATGGCTCGTCGGCCAGGTCGACTTCCGCTACATCACGGACGCGCTGACGCCCGAGGAAGCGCTGGAACTGCTGCGCCGGGGCAGGGAAGGCGCCGGGGAGCGCGCCGCGACCCTGCGCGCACACGGCTTCCCCGCCTACACCACCTCACCCGGCTGGCTCGGCTACAGCGACGAGAAGCTGACCCGCCTGGCCGTCGAGGCCGTCGCCGGGGGCTTCCGGCAGATCAAACTGAAGGTGGGCGCGGACCTGGAGGACGACCTGCGCCGCTGCCGCGCCGCCCGTGCCGCGGTGGGCCCGGACATCCGTATCGCCGTCGACGCCAACCAGCGCTGGAACGTGGACGAGGCGATCACCTGGACCAAGGCGCTCGCCGAGTGCGGGCCCTACTGGATAGAGGAGCCGACCAGCCCCGACGACATCCTCGGCCATGCCGCCGTGCGCGCGGCGGTGGCCCCCGTCAAGGTCGCCACCGGCGAACACGCGCACAACCGCGTCGTCTTCAAGCAGCTCCTCCAGGCGGGTTCCCTCGACATCCTCCAGATCGACGCCGCCCGGGTCGGCGGAGTCAACGAGAACCTCGCCATCCTGCTCCTCGCCGCCAAGTTCGGCGTCCCGGTCTGCCCGCACGCCGGAGGTGTGGGCCTGTGCGAACTCGTCCAGCACCTCGCGATGTTCGACTTCGTCGCCCTGTCCGGCACCACCGAGGACCGCGTCATCGAGTACGTCGGCCATCTGCACGAGCACTTCACCGAACCGGTGGTGATCCGCGACGGCCACTACACCGCGCCCACCGCGCCGGGCTTCTCCGCCGCGATGCGGCCCGGGTCCGTCGCGGAGTTCACCTATCCCGGCGGTACCTTCTGGGCCGCCGACCTCGCCCGGCGGACCGCCGACGACCCGAAGGGAAACGCCGTATGACGGACTCTCAGGACTTCGACGGACTCAAGGCGCTGGTGACCGGGGGCGCTTCGGGGATCGGCCGGGCGGCCGCCGGTCTCCTCGCGGCCCGCGGCGCCCGGGTCGCCGTCCTGGATCTCGATCCATCGGCCGTCGAAAAGCCCCTGACCGGCTACCGCGCCGACGTCACCGACGACGCCTCCGTGCGCGCGGCCGTCGCCGCCGCGGTCGCGGACCTGGGCGGGCTCGACATCCTGGTCAACAACGCGGGCATCGGCGCCCGCGGCACCGTCGAGGACAACGACGACGGGGAATGGCACCGGGTCCTGGACGTCAATCTCCTCGGCATCGTGCGGACGACCCGCGCCGCCCTTCCCCACCTGCGGGAGTCCGCGCACGCGGCCGTCGTGAACACCTGCTCGGTCGTGGCCACGGCGGGACTGCCCCAGCGGGCGCTGTACTCGGCGTCCAAGGGCGCCGTCCTCGCTCTGACCCTGGCCATGGCGGCCGACCACGTCGGCGAAGGCATCCGCGTCAACTGCGTCAACCCCGGCACGGTGGACACCCCTTGGGTCGGCCGGCTCCTGGACGCCGCTGCCGACCCGGCCGCCGAGCGCGCCGCGCTGGAGGCCCGCCATCCGACCGGCCGCCTGGTGTCGGCACCGGAAGCCGCGGGCGCCATCGCCTACTTGGCGAGCCCGCTGTCCGGCTCCACCACCGGCACCGCGCTCGCGGTGGACGGCGGGATGCAGGGCCTGCGGCCGCGCCAGGCGGTCCGGTGAACTCCCTCGGCGCCGACGGCGTCCCCGTCAGCGCGCTGTCCTTCGGCGCCGCCGGTATCGGCAACCTGTACACCGAGGTCACCGACGAGCAGGCGTACGACGCGGTCGACGCCGCCTGGACGAGCGGCATCCGCTACTTCGACACCGCCCCGCACTACGGCCTCGGCCTCTCCGAACGGCGCCTGGGCACGGCCCTGCGCGACCGGCCCCGCGCCGAGTACACCGTCTCGACGAAGGTGGGCCGCCTCCTGGAGTCCGTGGACACCGGCG
The DNA here is from genome assembly GCF_036226925.1 of Streptomyces sp. NBC_00659. Taxonomy (NCBI): domain Bacteria; kingdom Bacillati; phylum Actinomycetota; class Actinomycetes; order Kitasatosporales; family Streptomycetaceae; genus Streptomyces; species Streptomyces sp. NBC_00659. The sequence continues at coordinate 8,279,493 of NZ_CP109031.1, forward strand.
GCGACGATCTGGCCGACGGCTTCGCGGTGCCCGCCACGCACCGCCGCGTATGGGACTTCAGCGCCGACGGCGTACGACGGAGCCTGGACGCCAGCCTCGGACGGCTCGGCCTGGACCGCGTGGACGTCGTCTACCTCCACGACCCCGACGACCACGCCGAGCAGGCGTTCCGCGAGGGCTTTCCCGCTCTGGCGGAGCTGCGTTCGCAGGGCGTGGTGCGCGCGATCGGCGTGGGCATGAACCAGACGCGGATGCTGACCCGCTTCGTCCGCGAGACCGATGTCGACGTGGTGCTGTGCGCGGGCCGCTACACCCTCCTGGACCACGGCGCGCTCACCGAACTGCTGCCCGCAGCCCAGGACCGCGGCACCTCCGTCGTCATCGGCGGCGCCTTCAACTCCGGCCTGCTGGCGGACCCGCGCCCGGGAGCGACGTACAACTACACCGACGCTCCGGGCGAGTTGCTGGACCGTGCCCTGCGCCTGAAGGTGATCGCCGAGCGGCACGGTACGACCCTGCGCGCCGCGGCCCTGGCCTTCCCGGCCGCCCACCCCGCGGTGGCGAGCGTCCTGGCAGGCGCCCGTTCGGCGGCCGAAGTCCGCGACTGCGCCGAGCAGTTCACGACGCCCGTGCCCCCGGACTTCTGGCGCGAGCTGCACAAGGAGGGCCTGCTGCCCGCCGACGCCCCCCTCCCCGAACGGGAGACCCGCGTCCACCGCGCCTGATCCCGGTCCCTCGGCGGCGTCAGCCAAGGGCAGCGCCGCCGAGGTCGAGCACCAAGGGCCCGGGCCACATCGACCGGTCCTCCGGCACGAAAGGGAATCGGCTGCCCGGCATCCGGGTGGTAAGCCCCCGGACCCTCGACATGGAGCTCCAGGCCCGTGTCGTCCGGCCGGTACAGCCCGTCGCGGAGCGCCGGCCACCGGCTCACTCACCGCCTATGATCACCGATCACTTCGGAACCGTATGCCTGTCGCGGCACTAGTACGGAACACGTCGCTCGTCGGCGCCCTCCAGCCTCGTCGGCGGGAGGAAGTCGCGCGCGTATGTCCGGTGCCAGCACGCTCCCGTCTCGCGGAACTCGTGCCACGTCGTGTACCGGTAGCGGAAGAGGCGGGCGCGAATGTAGCGGGGCGGGGCGTCGGCGGGGAACGGGGAGCGGCGGAGGAGTCGCAGGGTGTCACGGTCGTTCTCCAGCAGCCGCTCCACGAGAGCCGAGAACCAGGTGCCGGCGTAGCCGGGAGAGAGCGCCACGAACCACATCAGCCAGTCGAGCCGCAGATGGTACGGAGCGAACTGGCGCGGCCAGTACCGCGGATCGCCAGGCTTGCCCTTGAACTCGTACTCCCGCCAGTCCGCGTCCTCGCGCGGCGCCTCGTCCGTGGTGCCCTCGACGACCACCTCGTGACGCACCCGGCTGACGCTGCCGAACGCCCCGTAGGTGTTCACCAGGTGGAGCGGGTCGAAGGAGCGGTTCATGACCTGCCGCCGGGAGACCATGTTGCGTGCCGGACGGTAGCCGAGGGCCAGCAGGCCGGCGGCCACCACGAGGACGACCACCTCGTACCAGAGCGGCGGGGCGGCGACGTGCGGCGCGGTGGTGGGCAGTTCGGTCACGCTCAGGGCGAGCACGATCGTCGTCCAGTTCAGCCAGGCGAAGTTGCCGGACAGGACCAGCCACAACTGGGTCAGGATCATCAGCGAGGCCGCCGCCGTCGCGACCGGCTGCGGAGTGAACAGCAGCACGGGGAGAACCAGTTGGGTGAAGTGGTTCGCGGCCACCTCGATCCGGTGGAACGGCCTGGGCAGATGGTGGAAGAACCAGCTCAGCGGACCCGGCATCGGCTGGGTCTCGTGGTGGTAGTAGAGGCAGGTCAGGTTCCGCCAGCAGGCGTCGCCCCGCATCTTGATCAGCCCCGCGCCGAACTCCACCCGGAACAGCACCCAGCGCATGAGGAACAGCACGACGACCGGTGGCGCCACCTCGTCGTTGCCCAGGAACACCGCGAGGAAGCCCACCTCCAGCAGCAGCGACTCCCAGCCGAACGAGTACCAGGTCTGGCCGACGTTGACGACCGACAGGTACAGGGCCCACGGGAGAAGCCACAGCAGCATCGCCCCCCAGAGCGGCAGATACCCGTCGAGCCCGGCGGCCAGCGCCACCGACACCGCGCAGCCCGTCCAGCACCAGGCGGCGAAGAAGCGGTCCGAGTAGCGCCAGTGGAAGACACTCGGCGCGTCCCGGAACGCGACGTGCCGCACGAAGCGCGGCACCGGGAGCATCCCGCGCTCCCCGGTCAGCGCACGGAACTGCAGGGCCGCGCCCAGGAACGCGACCAGATACAGCACGGCCAGCCCCCGCTGGAACACCAGTCGGCTCAGCCAGTAGTCGGGTGCGACGAACCACTCCATGGCGGGTGCTCCTCTCCCCTCCATTGTGACGCTGGGTGACCGATTTCCGCTTGCGTGCGCCAAGAGAGTGACGCAGACAATGAGGCACCAACTGCCCGGGACGGACAGGAGAGACGTGGTGCACATACCCACCAGGACCTTTGTCGCGACCTGCGCGTTCGCGGCGGCACTCCTTGTCGTCGCGGGCTGTGGCGGCGGTGGCGGGGGCACGGCGCCGAACGGATCCACCGGCGACGAGGTGCTCCTCCAGCCCCTCGCGGTCCAGGGGCCCGACCCCTTCACGGCGCCCACCGACACCACCCCCGGGCCCCCGCCGCCCGTCACCCGAACGCCGCAACCGTCGCCCACCGGCACCCGGGGCGCGCGCACCGTCTCGGGCGCCACCCCGGGCCTGTACGGCGGCACCCGCAACGCCGGCAGCTGCGACGTCGCCCGGCAGATCAGGTTCCTCGCCGCCGACGGGGCCAGGGCCCGCGTCTTCGCCGAACTCTCCGGGATCTCCCCGGAGTCCGTCCCGGACTATCTGCGCCGGCTCACCCCGGTCGTGCTCCGCGCCGACACCGGCGTCACGGACCACGGATTCGCCGCAGGGCAGGCCACCGGCTTCCAGGCCGTCCTCCAGGCCGGCACGGCCGTCCTCGTCGACGACCGGGGCGTACCCCGGGTCCGCTGCGCCTGCGGCAACCCGCTGGGCCGGCCCGCCAAGGCCGACGGGAACCCGGACACCCGGGGCAGGCCCTGGAGCGGGTACCGGCCCGCCCAGGTCGTGACGGTGACACCGGCGCCCGCCGTCATCACCGACATCACGATCGTCGACGTCGCCGACCACACCTGGATCGAGCGGCCGGTCGGGTACGAGGGCCACCGGCACGACCACGCCGTACCGCCGCCCGAGAGCCCGGACCCGCTGCCGCACGACTCCGCCACCGCGCGCGAGCCCTCCGCCGGCACCTCGCAGGGCGGCCGGAGCCCGTCCCCCGACGCCTCCGCGTCCGACTGCCCCACGCCGACAGCGACAGCGACCGCGACGGTGACGCCGACACCGGGGACCGGGGAGGGCACCCCGGACGAGAGCACCGGGCCGGGCACCGCGCCCACCGCCGTGCCGACGGACGGCGCCGCCATGGACGTGGCCGGGCCGGGCCGCTCCGCGCGCCCGAGCGCCGAGCCCTCGCACTGCCCCTCGGCCACCGTCACCGCGGCGCCGACGACGGCGCCCGCGGCCCCCTCGGGCGACACCACGGCTCCGCCGACCGGCCCGGCCGACCCCGGCCGCTCCGCCTCACCGGAGCCCCCGGCACTGCGGGAACCGTCCGACGAGCCGGGCACCCCCACCGAGGACACGGGCCCGGACAGCCCCGAGGCACCCGACGGCGAGTTGATCCCCGACGGGCCGACCGGTCCGGACAGCGTCTTCGACGTCTCGGCCGACACCCCCGGCAGGTGAACACCCTCGCGTCCGGGGGGCCTGGAACCAGGCCCCCCAGAAGTCGAACAATCGGGCAAATACTGGCATGGTGGCCCCATGGTTGATCGGGGAGCGAGCGCCCTGTCACTCCCGGACGACTGGCCCGCCCACCCGGATCCGATCCTGGCGCTCAACCGCATGGGCAGCTTCGACTGGGACCTGGACACCGGTCTGATGCAGATGGACGCCCAGGCCCACGAGATCTTCGACATGCGCCCGGACGAATACGACGGGCAGCCCGCCACCCTGGGCATCCGTGTCCCGCCGGCCGAGTCGCGGCGGCTCGACACGATGGTCTCCCACGCCCTGAAGGACGGCAGCGAGAACTACGGCGCCTACTTCCGTATCCGCCGCCGCGACGGAGCCGTGCGCTGGACCCACACCCAGGGCTACATCCGCCGCGACGACAACGGCCGGCCGCGCCGCATCATCGGCATCGTCCGTGACGCCACGGCCGAGCTCGACGAGAGCGCGGCGCGCCGCGAACAGGCCGCCCAGAACGAGGTACGGCGCCAGCAGACCAGCGTCGTCCAGCTCACCACGGCCGCGCTGGCCCACGCCGTCACCGTGCAGGACGTCATCGACGTGCTCCAGGACACCCACGGCCTCACCCACCTCGGGGCGGCCAGCCTGGTCATGGGCCTGGTGGAGTCCGGCCGTATCCGCATGGTCGCCACCGGCCCCGAGCACAGCTACGTCCCCGGCACCCGGGTCACGCGCCTGGACGCGCAGTACCCGATGAACGAGGTCGTACGGACCCTCGCACCGCACTTCATCGAGTCGCCCGAGGAGTTCGCCGAGTCGTATCCGCTCCTGTGGCCGAACATCACCGGTCTGAAGATCACCTCGGCCGCCTATCTGCCGCTCATCGTGCAGGCGCGCCCCATCGGCGCGATCGGCCTGCTCTACAACGACCGGCACGGGTTCTCGGAGGACGAGCGCAACGTCCTCGTCGCGCTCGGCAGCAGCATCGCCCAGAGCCTCCAGCGGGCCATGTTCTTCGAGCAGGAGAAGGACCTCGCCCAGGGCCTCCAGCAGGCCATGCTGCCGCGCTCCATCCCCAGCGTGAGCGGCGCCGACATCGCCGTCCGCTACCGTTCCGCCTCCCTCGGCCGCGACATCGGCGGCGACTGGTACGACCTGATCCCGCTGCCCGGCGGACGCGTCGGCGCCGTCATCGGCGACGTCCAGGGCCACGACACGCACGCCGCCGCCGTCATGGGCCAGCTCCGCATCGTCCTGCGCGCCTACGCCGCCGAGGGCCACACCCCGGCCACCGTGATGGCCCGTGCCTCGGTCTTCCTCCACGAACTCGACACCGACCGCTTCGCGACCTGCCTGTACGCCGAGATCGACCTGTCCACCGGAGTGACCCAGCTCGTCCGGGCCGGCCACATCGACCCGCTCGTCCGCTCCACCGACCGGACCTGCCGGCGGCTGCCCCTCGAAGGCGGCCTGCCGCTCGGCCTGTCCGCCGAGTTCGGACGCCTCGAGTACCCGGTCGCCACCGTCGAGCTCGACCCCGGCCACACCCTGCTGCTGTGCACCGACGGACTCGTCGAGGAGCCGGGTGTCGACCTCGACGACGGGATGCGCATCCTCGGCGACGTCATCCGCAGCGGCCCGGAGGACGTCAGTGACCTCGCCGACCGGCTCATCGACATGGCCGAGGAGCGCGGCGGCGACGACGACGTCGCCCTGCTGCTCCTGCGCCGCCACGGTCTGATCGACCAGCGCTCGGGCGGACGCCTCCAGCAGCATGTGGCGCCCGGCGACCCGGAGGCGCTCAGCGAGGCCCGCCACATGATCCGGGCCGCCGTCCGCGCGTGGGGAGCCCGGGACCGGGCCGACGAGATCGAGCTGGTCGCCGACGAACTGATCACCAACACCCTCATGCACACCGAGGGCTCGGCCATCGTCACCCTGCGCGTCCTGGCCGGATCCGACCGCAGACTGCGCGTCGAGGTCGAGGACTCCTCCAGCGCGCTGCCGCGCCGCCGCGAGGCGGGCGAGTCCGGTGTCTCGGGCCGCGGACTGCTGCTCGTCGACCGCCTCACCGATGTGTGGGGTGTCGAGGCGCGCGGCGGCGGCAAGGTCGTGTGGTGCGAGTTCATGGTCCGGGAGCGCACCTGACGCCCGGCGTCGTCCGGTCCCTGGCGTCGTCGGCGCCGGATGGCACTCTGGACGTATGCCGGAGCTGCCCGAGGTCGAAGCGCTCAAGGATTTCCTGGCCGAACGTCTCGTCGGACGCCGTGTCGTGCGCGTGCTGCCCGTCGCCGTCAGCGTCCTGAAGACGTACGACCCTCCCGTCTCCGCCCTGGAGGGACGCGAGGTCACGGCCGTCCGCCGGTTCGGCAAGTTTCTGGACATCGGTACGGACGGCCCGCACCTCGTCACGCATCTGGCCCGTGCGGGCTGGCTGCACTGGAAGGACACGCTCCCCGACGGCCCGCCCCGGCCCGGCAAGGGGCCGCTCGCGCTGCGCCTCGCGCTGGAGACCGGCGAGGGCTTCGACCTCACCGAGGCGGGCACCCGGAAGCGGCTCGCCGTGTACGTCGTCGAGGACCCGGAGCGGATTCCCGGCGTGGCCCGGCTCGGCCCGGACCCGCTCGCCGACGACTTCGACGAGAAGCGGTTCGCCGGGCTGCTCCAGGGCGAGCGGCGCCGGCTCAAGGGCGCGCTCCGCGACCAGAGCCTGATCGCGGGTGTGGGCAACGCCTACAGCGACGAGATCCTGCACGCCGCCCGGATGTCCCCCTTCAAGATCGCCTCCTCGCTGACCCCCGAGGAGACCCGGCGGCTGTACGAGGCGCTGCGCGGCACGCTCGCCGAGGCGGTGGAGCGCTCCCACGGGCTGGCCGCCGGGCGGTTGAAGTCGGAGAAGAAGAGCGGTCTGAGCGTGCACGGGCGGACGGGGGAGCCCTGTCCTGTGTGCGGTGACACCATCCGCGAGGTCTCCTTCAGCGATTCCTCGTTGCAGTACTGCCCGACCTGCCAGACGGGCGGCAGGCCGCTGGCGGACCGGCGGATGTCCCGGCTGCTCAAGTAGACGGACCGTGCGGGCGGTCCCTCGGTGCCCCGGGCGGTGAAAAGGGTTTCGCTCAGGGGGAGTTGAGCGTCACGAGGTGCTCGCCGTCCGCCGTGCGCACCTCGAACCGGCGGATCTCGTCGGACCGCATCGACGAGCCGCCCTGCATCGTGAGGGGCGCCTCGTTGTCCGCGGGCTCCATCCAGCTCGTCACCGACTGCTCCGAGCCGTCCTTGCCGATGGCCACGAGCTCGCAGGAGCGGGGACCCTTGGCGTCCTTGACCTCGACCTCGATGTCGCTGCCCCAGAGCCGCTCACGGGTCGTCACCTGGGCCCAGACACCGGTCTCCGCGTCGGTCCTGGCCATCTGGCTCGACGGGGGGTCGGCCACGACGGCCGTGCCCGAGGGGGAGTCGTGGCCGACGACGAGCGCGAGCGCGGGTCCGCCCGTCGCGAGGACCACGGAGGCGGCCAGGGCGAACAGGAGGCGCCGGCGCCGGGCCCGGTTGCGCGTGGCCACCTCGCCGAGCAGCCGGTCGAGCAGCCGCGGCCCGGGGGCGGCGAAGGGGTGGACGCTGCGCGGCGTCGACTGCCGGTACAGCATCAACTGCCGTGTGGCGGGGCGGTACTCGCTGACGAACGCCGTGCACTGAGCGCACTCCACGAGGTGGTCCTCGAAGCGGAAGGCTTCCGCCTCGCCGAGCACGCCGAGCGCATAGGCGCCGACGTCGCGATGCCGTTCCAGGGACCTCATACCGAATACCGAATCCTCGTGGCGTTGGTGCGGACTGTGAGTGGTGTTGCTGTTGCCCACGGGTACGCATCAGACCGTCGAATCACTCAAGACTCGTCAGGAATCGGGGTCAAGACGTTCGGAGCGGGGGCGCTCGCGGATTGGTGCGAGCGCCGGGGAATTGTTCCCGGCGCGGTCGCGGCCGCCACCGGAAGTGATTCCGGCGCGGTCACGGCCGCCCTCAGAAGAGGTGGATGGCCAGATGCCCGAGCGGCAGCCCCAGCCGCCAGGCCGCCGTCCACACCTTGGGGCCGTCGTCCTCACCAGGCACGGAGCCACCGCCGGGCACCGCGTCCAGGTCCGGAGCGAGCAGTTCCGTCTCCTCCAGCCACCGCCAGGCCGCGGCCGCCAGCTCCAGATCGGGATCGGGCCCGGCGCATCCGGTGGACTCGGCCGCGCGCAGCGCCAGGTGCTCGCGCACCCAGGTGTGCCAGGGCTGGTCGTACGCCGTGAGCGAAAGCCAGGTCTCCAGCTGGGTGATGACCCGGATCCCGGAGAGTTCGCCGCCGCTGTCGGACAGGAAGATCGTCAGTGCGAGGGCGTCGCGCCCGGCGCGGAACTCGAAGGAGGTGGGCGGCATCAGGTCGCCCGTCCGCAGCAGTTCGTCGGCGATGTACTCGGCGTACAACCAGGCCATGGGGACGGTGAGTTCGCCCCCACCGGTGCCGTCCGTGCTCTCTTGCCCTCTGTGCAGCATCCCTTCCTGCCTTCCTCCGGTGCGTGCGCGTCGCCCGACCCCGGGCCCCAGTCCGGAAAACGGATGAGGCAAGCTGATTGCTCAACCATGGTCCTCGGCAAGGCGCTTTACAGAGGTTTGACCAAGTCTTCGGTTTCACCGCAGGTCGGCCGCGTATCCCGGAAGAACCCGGCGCAGGGCGCGCAGCGCGTAGTACGCGCGGGACTTCACCGTACCGGGCGGAATCCCGAGCGCCGCGGCGGCCTCCGCCACACTGGCCCCCTGGAAGTACACCAGCACCAGGACTTCACGGTGTTCGGGAGTGAGTGTCTTCACAGCCTCTCGCACATCGAGTGCCGCCGCCGAGCGTTCGGCGTGATCGGCACAGACCCGCGCGTTGTCGAGGATCGCGTCACCGACCTCCGGAGGCCGTGCCTGCCGGGCCCGCCGCGCGTCGATGGCCAGCCTCCGCCCGACGGTCAGCAGCCAGGGCCGTACGGAGTCGAAGTCGTCGGCGCGCAGGGCCTCGGGATGCTGCCAGGCGCGGACGAACGTCTCCTGCACCAGGTCCTCGGCGCGCTGGCGGTCGCCGTCGGACAGGCGCAGCAGCAGGGCGAACAGGGGGCGGCCGTGCTCGCGTTGCAGCGCGGCCAGCTCGTGCTCGGCGGTCGTCCTGGGGGTGATGGTGGTGGTTCCGGCCGTCATGGCGTGTATGCCAGCGTCCCGGGCCCCGCGCGGACAGACCGGGGACACGGTTGTGCGGTGGGCGGTCGAAGCGGTCGGCGAACGGTGCGCCGAACGGTCGGCCGAGGTGGAGCCGCGGATTCCGGGACTGCCGCGTCCGTACCGCCGTTCGCCCCGGCGGGCCTGCCCGTGAACGCCGAACGGGTGAGCCGCGGCGGTGTCTCCTTGACTGCGGGCGGCCCGTGTACGTGGATGCGTATCTATTAGTAGGGAAATGCGACCGCATGGGGCCCGGCATGATCACACGCGCGCGACAGATCCATCTGGCCCTCGCGGCCGCCCTCATCGCGGCCGCGGTGACCAGTCAGGCCCACGACACGGCCGCGCGGCACCCCGGCGGGCGGCCCGGACCCCCCGCCGCCCGCGGCTTCACCCTCGTCGCCGCAGGCGACGTCCTGCCGGACAGCTCGGTCCTCGAACGGGCCGGCTCCGACGCGGGAGGCACCGGATACGACTTCCGGCCCATGCTCGCCGGCGTCCAACCCCTCGTCTCCCGGGCCGACCTGGCGATCTGTCACCTGCGGACCGTGTACGACACCGAAGGCGACCCCACCGGCTCGTCCGTCTTCAAGACCCCTCCCCAGGTGGCCGAGGGGCTCGCCGCCACGGGGTACGACTCCTGTTCCACCGCCTCCAGCCACACGCTGGACGACGGAGCCGACGGCGTCCGGCGCACCCTGGACGCGCTGGACCGGGCGGGCGTGCGGCACGCGGGATCGGCCCGCGGCGAGCGGGAGGCGACCGCCGTGACCCTGATGCGGGCGGGCGGGGCCCGCGTCGCGCATCTCGCGTACACCGACGACACCGGCGGGCATCCGCTGCCGCAGGGCCGGCCCTGGGCGGTCGGCCTGACCGACCCCGCCCGGATCCTCGCGGACGCCCGAGCCGCCCGCAGAGCCGGCGCCGACGTGGTCGTCGTCTCCCTCGGCTGGGGAACCGAATGGCAGGACGGGCCCGACGAGCGCCAACTGCGGTTGAGCAGACAGCTCACCGCCTCCCGCACCGGCGGCCGGCCCGACATCGACCTGATCCTCGGCACCCGCTCCCATGTCCCGCAGGCGTACGAGAAGGTCAACGGCACCTGGGTCGTCTACGGCACGGGCGACCAGATCGCCGGTGAGATGTACAACGACCGGGGCGTCCAGGACCCGCGCGGCAACGAGAGCACCCTCGGCCGCTTCACCTTCTCCCCGCCCGCGCGGCGCTCACAGCGGTGGGAGGTGACGAAGGCCGAGTTCGTCCCGCTGGCCTTCGACCTCGACGCCGGCCGGGTCGTCGACCTGGACGCGGCGCTGGAGCGGGGCGCCACCGTCGGTGCCGTCCGCGACCGGATCCGCGACGTCGTCCTCGGCAGGGGCGCGGTCCGGTCCGGCCTCCTCATGGCCGAATGACGCGGGACCGCACCGACCGGCACGGCGCCCCCACGGCGACCCTCCACGGCACTCCCGCCGCACCGCCTACGGCACGACCGTGACCGGCCAGCGGCCCGCCTTCACCAGCCGGACCGCCACCGAACCGACGATCCGGTGCCCGGACTGCTCGGAGGCCCCGACCACCACGGCGTCCGCCTTCAGCTCGTCCGCGGCGGTGACCAGGCCGTTGTAGGGGTCGCCGCGGAACGTGTGGAACTCCCAGCGCACATCGAATATGTCCTTCACCCGCTCGGCGGCGTCGCGGATGTACTGCACCAGATCCTCGGCGATCTCGTCCGTCGTCTCCGCGACCGGCACCCCGAGCGCCGCTCCCGCCGCCATCACCGGCTTGACGTAGACCACCGCCAGCAGCGCCCGCTGCCGCCGCGCCAGACCACCGGCGTACGCCGCGGCGCGCAACGAGGAGTCGGAGCCGTCCACACCGACGACGATGACCTTGGGACCGTCCGTCCCGCGCTCGAACCGATGCGCGTGCTGCTCTTCCGTCACGGCTGCGAGGCTATCGGAACCCGCGGATCCGCCTGCCCCGGGGGGAGCCTCCGAGATCGGCTCGACGGGCGGGTCGCCGCCGCTCTTCCTACAGTCGGATCCATGAGTGCCACCGTGGAGGCCCGCCCGCCGAAGACCGCCAGCGGCCCGGCACGGCCGCCCGGGACCGGCTTCCTCAGCAAGGTGCCCGAGGGCTTCGCCGCCTTCTTCGTCGCCATCGGTCTGCTCTGCACCCTGCTCGCCTTCATACCCCCGCTGCGCGCACTGCTGCGCCCGGTCGTGCGCTTCCTCGACCTTCTGATCATCCCGGTCAGCGCCAACCTCGCGTACGCCGTCTTCCTCTTCCTGCTCTCCGCCGCGACGGCCGCCCGCAAGAAGATCGCCTGGTGGCTCGTGGTCGTCTACCTCGGCCTGCTCGTCCTGACCGACATCCTCGGGATCGCCGCCGGCCTGTACGCCGCCTCGATCCCCTCGCTGATCGTCTGCGGACTCCTGCTCGCCCTGCTGATCGTGGCCCGACGGGAGTTCTACGCCGACTCGCGGCGCGCCGCCGTACGACGGGCCCTGCTCGTCCTGGTCACCGGACTCGTCCTCGCGATCCTGCTCGGCTGGGGCCTGGTCGAACTGTTCCCCGGCACCCTGGCGGAGGGCCAGCGGCTGCTGTGGGCCGCCAACCGGGTCTGCGGCGGGCTCGTCTCCGGGCGCTCGTTCGACGGCCGTCCGCCGCGCTGGCTGTTCTTCGTGCTCGGCCTGTTCGGCGCTCTGGCCCTGCTCAACGCGGCCGCCACGCTCTTCCGCTCCCAGCGTCTGGTCGCGGCCCTGCACGGCGACGAGGAGTCCCGGATCCGCGCCCTGCTCCAGGCCTACGGAGGCGGCGACTCCCTCGGCTACTTCGCCACCCGCCGCGACAAGGCCGTCGTCTTCTCGCCCAGCGGCAAGGCGGCCGTCACCTACCGCGTCGAGGCCGGAGTGTGCCTCGCCAGCGGTGACCCCGTCGGCGACCGGGAGGCCTGGCCGCACGCGATCGCCGCCTGGCTGGACATCGCCCGCCGCTACGCGTGGGCCCCCGCCGCGATGGGCGCGTCCGAGGAGGGCGCCAAGGCGTTCGCGCGCTCCGGGCTCGGTGCCCTCCAGCTCGGTGACGAGGCGATCCTGCACGTCGCCGGCTTCGACCTGTCCGGCCGCGACATGCGCGTCACCCGGCAGGCCGTCAACCGCGTCAAACGCACCGGCGCCACCTGCCGGGTCCGCCGGCACTCCACCCTGACCGACAGCGAGATGGAGGAGATCGTCAGCCGGGCGGACGCCTGGCGCGACACCGAGACCGAGCGCGGCTTCTCGATGGCCCTCGACCGGCTCGGCGACCCCGAGGACGGCGACTGTCTGCTCGTCGAGGCGATGGGGTCCGACGGCAAGCTCCTCGCGCTGCTCTCCTTCGTGCCCTGGGGCCGCGACGGCATCTCCCTCGACCTCATGCGCCGCGACCGCAGCGCGCCCAACGGAGTCATGGAGTTCATGGTCGCGGAGGTGTGCGCGGTCGCCGGCAAGTTCGGGGTCCGGCGCATCTCCCTCAACTTCGCCGTGTTCCGCTCCGTGTTCGAGGAGGGCGCCCGCATCGGCGCCGGCCCGGTGCTCAGACTCTGGCGCAGACTGCTGCTGTTCTTCTCCCGCTGGTGGCAGCTCGAGGCCCTGTACCGCTCCAACGCCAAGTACCACCCGGAGTGGTACCCGCGCTTCATCTGCTACGGCGACACCGGCGCCCTCGCCCGCATCGGCATGGCCTCCGCCATCGCCGAGGGCTTCGTCTCCGTGCCCTCGCTGCGCAGTCTGTGGGGCAAGGGGCATCCGAAGGGCGGACCCGCACCCGCCACGACCGCGGGACTGCCGTCGCTGGCGGCCCTCGGCCTCGACGCGGACGGCGGGGCCGGGAGCGAGGACCCCACCACCGGGCTGCCCGACCAGGTCCGCGTGCGGTACCGCAAACTCGACCGGCTGCGCGCCGAGGGCACCGACCCCTACCCGGTCGGCATCCCGCCGCGCACCCATGTCCTGGCCGACGTCCGCGGCGGCGAGGACGTGACCGTCGCCGGACGGGTGATGCTCGTACGCGACTTCGGCGGCCTCCTGTTCGCCGTGCTGCGCGACTGGTCGGGTGACCTCCAGATCGCCCTCACCCGCACGGAGTCGGGCTCGGCGCTCGACCGCTTCCGGCAGGTGATCGACATCGGCGACCACATCAGCGCCGACGGTCTCGCGGGAGCCAGCGACTCCGGCCAGCCCACGGTCTTCGTCACCTCCTGGCAGCTCACCGCCAAGTGCCTGCACCCGCTGCCCGACAAGCGCAAGGGCCTCGCCGACCCCGAGGCGAAGGTGCGCCGCCGCTATCTCGACCTGGTGTCCAGCCCCGCGGCCCGCGACGTCGTCCGTGCCCGCTCCACCGCCGTCCAGGCGCTGCGCCAGGGGCTGCTCGACCGCGGCTACCTGGAGGTCGAGACCCCGATGCTCCAGCAGATCCACGGCGGAGCCAACGCCCGGCCCTTCACCACCCACATCAACGCCTACGACCTGAACCTCTATCTGCGCATCGCGCCCGAGCTCTACCTCAAACGGCTGTGCGTCGGCGGCATGGAGAAGGTGTTCGAGATGGGCCGCACCTTCCGCAACGAGGGTGTCTCCTACAAGCACAACCCCGAGTTCACGATGCTGGAGGCGTACCAGGCCTTCGCCGACTACGACGTGATGCTCGACCTCGTCCGCGAGCTGATCCAGGGCGCCGCCACCGCCGCGTTCGGCACACCGGTCGCCCGCAAGGACGGTGTCGAGTACGACATCTCGGGGGACTGGCCCGTCAAGACGGTGTACGGAGCGGTCTCCGAGGCGCTGGGGGACGAGATCGACGCCGACACGAGCCTGGAGAGGCTGCTGCGGCTGTGCGACCGCGCGGGCGTGCCGTACACGGCGGACGACGGACGCGGTGACGTCGTCCTGGAGATGTACGAACGTCTCGTCGAGGAGAAGACCGAGCTCCCCACCTTCTACAAGGACTTCCCGACCGACGTCTCCCCGCTCACCCGGCAGCACCGCACCGACCCGCGGCTCGCGGAACGCTGGGACCTCGTCGCGTTCGGCACGGAACTGGGCACCGCCTACTCGGAGTTGACCGACCCTGTCGAGCAGCGCCGCCGGCTCACCGAGCAGTCGCTGCTGGCCGCCGGGGGAGATCCCGAGGCGATGGAGCTCGACGAGGACTTCCTGGACGCGCTGGAGTACGCCATGCCGCCCACCGGCGGGCTCGGCATCGGCGTCGACCGGCTGGTCATGTTCCTGACCGGCCTGACGATCCGTGAAACGCTGCCGTTCCCGCTGGTGCGCCGCCGCTGAATGGTCCAGGCGGGTGCATTCACGAGGCCCTACGGGTGTTGTCCGGCGTGGCGAGCCCTCCGCCGGGTGACTGATTGGTCATGAAAAAGGATCAGCTGATTACCCGGCGCCGGGCGTTGATCGCCGGCGCCGCCGTCCTGGGGGCGGCCGGAGCGGCGGGCACGGCCCGTGTCCTGACCGCCGGTCAGGCCACGGATCCGGCGCAGGGTCTGCCGCTCTCCGGCCCGCAGGCGAACCGGGCCCTCAAGCCCTCCGCCTACCGCCTCCAGCCCCTCGCCGGGTACGGCGCCCCGCCGCACGGCACGCAGCTGCGGACCCTCGTCCGGCACGAGCCCTTCATCCGCGTGTCCGGGCGCGGCCGCTCCATGGTGCTGACCTTCGACGACGGCCCCGACCCGCACTACACCCCCGAGATCCTGCGGACCCTGCGTGAGTACGACGTGCACGCCATGTTCTTCGTGTGCGGGCGGACGGCCGCCGAGAACAAGGACCTGCTGGGCGAGATGGCCGACGACGGTCACCTCGTCGGCAACCACACGTGGAGCCATCCGCTGCTCACCAAGCTCTCGCGCTCCGCGATCCGCTCCGAGATCGAGCGCACCAGCGAGGTCATCGACGAGGCCTACGGCGAGCCGCCGTCCTGGTTCCGCGCGCCCTACGGGGAGTGGAACCGGGCGACCTACCAGATCGGGGCCGAACTCGGCATGGAGCCGATGTCCTGGACGATCGACACGAACGACTGGGCGAGGCCCGGGACCCGTGCGATCGTCGGCACGGTCCAGAAGGAGGCCGCCCCGGGTGTCGTCGTCCTCTCGCACGACGCGGGCGGCGACCGCTCACAGAGCGTGCAGGCGCTGCGCACCTACCTCCCGCGCCTGCTGGACGCCGGCTACCACATGACGGTGCCGCGCCGTAAGTACGCCTAGAACCGAAAAGGGCCCCGCGCACCGTGTGTCGCGGGGCTTTCGGCCGGGCGGCCGGCGGGAAGCGCAACGCCTCGCCGACCGGCTTTCGCACGCCCGGTCCGGGAACGCTCAGCGCACCTCGGAAAGGCGCGCGAAGACGACCACGTTCCCGTCGTATCCGTGCTGCTTGGAGAAACCGCCGCCGCACGTGATGACGCGCAATTCGGGGGTTCCCTTGCTGTTGTACACGCGGTCGCCGGGGAAATTGCTCTTCGCGAAGACCTCGATGCCGTAGATCTCGAACACCGCGGTCTTCCCGTCCTTGCGCAGGACCTCGACCTTGTTCCCCTTCTTGAGCGCCCCGAGCCCGTAGAAGACGGCGGGGCCCCGCGTGTTGTCGACATGGCCCACGACCACGGCCGTGCCCTTCTCGCCGGGCGAGACCGCTCCGGTGAACCATCCGGCGAGATTCGCGTCGTCGGGCGGTGGCGCGTCGACCCAGCCGTCCACGTCCAGGCCCACCGGCATCACCGGGGCGTCGACGCGGATGGCGGGGATCCGTACCCGGTCGGCCACGGAGTACGGCAGCGCGTCGGGCGTCTTCGAGAACGTGCCGCCCGGCGTGCGGCTGTCCGCCGCTGCCGCCGAGGCCGGCTGCGGGGGGCCCACGTCGAACTCGCCGGAACCGTTCCGGATGAGTGCGAGGCCGGTCAGCAGAACAAGCGCTATGACGCCCCAAGGAGCGCGCTTCCTCTGCCGCTCCTCCTCTTCGGCCAACTCGGACGCAGACATTCGCAATCCCCTCTCGACGCGGCCGTCGCCTCGTCATCCGCGCATATGAGCACGCTAATGGCAGCAAGGTCGCCCGGCGACGGGGAGCGGGCGAACGGGTGGCCGAAGGAAAGCCCCGTGCGCCATCCGAGTTGCCGTGACCAGGAATTTTCTGACGGTCCGTGACCTGCGGCAATATCCGATTGTGTGGAATTCCTTCGGCGTGTCCTCTCACCAGGACGGACCATTCCCGAAATGCGGCCGCGTGCACGGCATCTGAGGGTCTGACTGGGAGGCGCTTTCTCGCCGATCCACCGGGGACGGTTCCCGGGGCGCCCCCGCGGAGGATCACATGCGTACTACTCGTGCCCTGGCGGTGTCCGCCGCCGCGGTCGCCGCCGTGGGGCTCGCCGCCCCGATGGCCGCGGCGTGGAACACGCCCAGCAACATTGTCGCGATGCCCAGTGTCATCGCCCGTGGCGGCCAGCTCACCGTGACCGTCGACGGGTGCCCGAGGGGAGGCACGATGACCTCTCCCGCTTTCCGTCAGGCGAGACTCTCGCCGCTCCTGGGCAGCCGCAACGAGTCGTCCAGCGGTACGGCCACCATCAACCAGGACGCCGCTCCCGGCTCGTACGACATCACCGTCAACTGCGACGGGACGGGCCCGCTGACCCGCCCGGCCGCCTTCACCGTCATCGGCGGTGTGCGCGGCGGCCTCGGCGGCAGCAGCACCACCGGTGCCACGCCCACCGACATGGCGATCGGCGGCGGTCTGGTGGCCGCGGCGGCCGTCGGCGGCGGGGTGTTCTGGATGCGGCGCAGGTCGGAGCGGCACATCTGACCGTTCCGCCGGCGAGCGGCCGGTCCCGCCCCCTTCGGAGGCCGGCCGTCCGCCACGCGGGCCGCACGTGACAGCCCTTCGCTCCGGGCCCGCCCGACCGGGTCCGGGGTGAAGGGCTGTGCCGTTGCGTCAGGTCTCGTCGGAGGGAGTGCGCCGACGGGACAGGTACCAGGCGGCGCCGACCGAACCGGCGATGAGCGCCGTGCCCATCCCGATCTGCTTCAGGTCGAAACCGCCGGCACTGCCGCCGACACCGGCCCGGACGCCCCGCTGCAGGGGTACCGGGGTCGGAGTGACCGGCGACCGGCCGCCGGTGATCGTGAGACCGGTGCTGCCGCTCGCTCCGCCGCACGAGAACGTCACGTCGTACACGGCCCCGGGTCTGGCGTCCCAGTCGACCATGGCGGTGGCCGAGGACTGCCCCGGCGGGATGGTGACGGTGTCGAAGACCCCGGAGGTGACCGTGGCGGTTCCCCTGCACCCGCCGTCCCGCTTCAGGAGCAGCGACACCTGGCCGCCGGCGGCGACGGTCGACGGCTGCACGCTGAAGGCGAACGGGGTGATCGGGGTGAGTCCGTGGTCCCCGTCGCCGGCGGACGCGACGGGTGCGGCGAAGGTCAGGGCTGTCATGCCCAGCAGTGCGGCCGAAGCGACGCGTATCGCGCGCATGGTGAGCCTCCAGGTCCCCGAGGAGCCTTGCTGCGGACCTATTCCGCTTGCGCCGGAAATGCACCTCGATGATCGGAACGCTAGGAAAGGGCGAACAGGGGCGCGATCCCAGTAGCGCGAACGGGGCAATTGTGTGGGCCGTTCGGGGGACGCCGTGCGTGCGGACGGGGGACGCGCACGGCGTGGCGCCCGCCCCCCCGCCCACGGAAGGTCCCCGGGGGGCGCGTCACCCGGGAAGTTGTGGGAACAGCGCCGTGAAGGGCTCCGTCGACGCCGTGATCCCGCGGCTGTAGGGCGCGTCGAAGTCCCAGATCAGGAACAGCAGGAACGCGATCAGGGCGGAGAACAGCCCGGCCAGGATCAGTTCCCGGGCGGTGCGCCGGATCTGGAGCGCGAAGATCATCCCGACCGTGACCACGGCGCCGGTGATCAGCCCGAACCACACCACCCCCGGCATGGTCGCCCCCGTGGAGTCGGCGCGGGCGCTGCGCGCGGTGTCGGCCGCCGTCACCTGGTCGAGGAGCGGCTGGTAGGCCTGCGCCTCGAAGTCCGACTTCGGCTGATAGTCGGTGACGTCGTGCCGGACCCGGTCGAGGAGCCGGCCGCCCTCCGAGGTCACCCGGCCCTGCTCGGCCATGGCCTTCCACTCGGTGGTGACCACGTGGTGGACGTACGCGTCGACGTCACCGCGGATCCGGTCGCGGACGTCGGGCGGGTAGACCCGGACCCGTTCGGAGATCTCGTGCAGGGCCTGCGCCTCGCTCTGCACCTGGTTCTGGGCGCCGCCGCGGGCCTCCCAGACACCGGCGATGGCCAGTCCGAGGACGATGGCGTACACCACGCCGATCATCATCGTCATGTACTCGATGACGTCCGGCGTCTCGGTGGGGTCCTCGTCCTCACTGGCCCTGCGATGGCGTACGAGGGTCACGACGAGGACCACCAGGCACGCGGCCGCCATCGCGAGGGTGAGAACAAGCCAATCCGACAAAGTGTGCCTCCAGGGGTCAGCGCGGGCGCAGCGCGGCGACGGCGAGCACCGCGGGCGCGGTGATGAGCAGGGTGAACGAGACCAGTGACGGACCGCCGCGGGGCGCGTGCTTGTGCGGCGGGGTGCGGTACGCCGGATAACTGACCGGAACCGGCGCCGGAGCGGGACGCGCGCTCGGTGTCGGTGCGGGCTTCGGCGTGGGTCTCGGTGCCACGACCGGAGCGGGCCGCGGCGGCACGGGCCTCGGCGCCGGTGGAGGCGGCGGTGGGGGCGGAGGCGGAGGCGGTGGTGGTGGAGGCGCGGGCTTCGGTGCGTGGGTGGGCGGAGGCGGTGGGGCCGGCTTCGGTGTCGGCTCGGGCTTCGGTGTCGGCTCGGGCTTCGGCGGCGGAGGGGGCTCGGGGGCCGGCGGGGTCGGCGTGGGCGTCGGCGGGCAGGGCGGGGTCGGGGCAGGGGTCGGGGCCGGACACCGGACGGTGTGTCCGACGACGGCGACCGCCCCGTCGCCCGCCACGGCCACCGCGGTGATCCCGTCGCCGTCCGGGCCCGTCGAGGCGTACGCGCAGGCGTCGGCCGTGGCCGTTCCGCTCGGTGCGCCGACGAGGAGCCAGGTGAGCGCCGTCAGCGCCAGTACCCGTATGACGAGGGCGGATCGATTCCGCTGGGGTGCGTGCACGACCAAGATCATGGGGCGCGAGGGGCCGGGTCACGCCGAAGTGTCCTGGATTGGCCACGAATTGGGTACCTCCGGCCCTCGGTGGCTGACGCGTGAGGCCGGGAACCGTGGGCATTGATCGAACATGTGGGCGATCCGCGTCGACCGCCGCACAGTCTTCCGAAAGAAATTTGAGGCCCGTTTGAACACTCCTGCACCTCCCGCCCGTACCTAGGGCCATGCGCGGCGCTGCAGGGCGCTGCAAAACTTATGCGAACAGCGGGAGTTACCAATGAAGACCTCCTGGCGGAGCGCCTCACTCGTAGCGTCAGCTGCGGCCGTGCTGGCGCTCACGACGGCGTGTGGTCAGGAAAACGCAACTTCGACGGGTGCCCAGAACGTGGGCGCCACCTCGGCGGCGGGCGGTTACGGGACCAGCACCACCGCCGGTGCCGGTGCCGATGCCGGCAACGGCTACGGAGCCGATTCCAAGGAGAGTGCGGCCGCGAAGCCGGGGGTCGCGGGCGCGCTGGCCGTGACCGAGAGCGTCAAGCTCGGCAAGGTGCTGACCGACGGCTCCGGGTTCACTCTCTACCGCTTCGACAAGGACACCGCCGAGCCGCCGAAGTCGAGTTGTGACGGTGCCTGCGCGACCGCCTGGCCGCCCGTGCCCGCCGAGGGCGCGGAAGCCGCCACCGGTGTGGACAAGGCACTGCTCGGCGAGGTCACCCGGACCGACGGCACGAAGCAGCTGACCATAGGCGGCTGGCCCATGTACCGGTACGCCAAGGACACCAAGGCCGGTGACACCAACGGCCAGAACGTGGGCGGCACTTGGTTCGCCTCGGCGCCCGACGGCAAGAAGGCCACCCTGGCCTCCCTCCCCGGTCTGTCGGTCCGCAAGGACCCGAAGCTCGGCGACATCGTCGTCGACAAGAACGGCATGACCGTCTACCGCTTCATGAAGGACCAGGCCTGGCCCGTCTCGAAGTCGGCCTGCGTCGGTGCCTGCCTGGAGAAGTGGCCCGCGGTCGCCCCGGTCTCCGAGGACGACACCAAGGGCGTCAAGAAGAAGGGTCTGATGCCCTTCACGCGCCCCGACGGCGTGAAGCAGATGTCGGTCAACTGCTGGCCGATCTACACCTTCTCCGGTGACAGTGCTCCCGGCGACACCAACGGTCAGGGAGTCGGCGGCACCTGGTACGCCGTCTCGCCCGACGGAAAGCCGGTCGGCGCGGCCGAGTAGGGCGTCAACACCCCACGGTTGACCGGCTCGCCCGAACGAACGCGCCGCCCAGGGTCCGCCCCCTCCACCGGAGGGGGCGGACCCTTGTGCTCCCCGGGTGCGGGCGAAGGATTCCGGCCGTCGCCGGAACGTGAAAGATCCGGTCGGCGGCCCGGATGTGAAAGAACGCCGCTGCGCGACAGGGGACTTGGCCACGCTTCGTGACCCCGCCGAGCTTTTTGGAATGCTTCGGAACGATTTCGCGGGGGCGGTGAGTGGCGTTCGCGGTATACGTTCGCAGATGCCAATTCGGCACGTGCCTGAGGCAGTGACCGGGAACGGACGGTCAATTTCCGGTTTGACTCGCTCCTTTGGCGGGCGATCAGTAGCCTCTGCTCGAACACCGGATCGTCCGTGCCGTCGCCTACGCCTTGGAGAGATAGATGGAGCGTCCCGCCTGGGCCCCTCGCAGCATTGACATCTCAGTGCCGAGCGTGTCCCGGATATACGACTACTACCTGGGCGGTTCGCACAACTTCGAGGTCGACCGGGAAGCGGCGCGCAAGGCGATGGAGTTCATGCCGGGCCTCCCCAAGGTCATGCAGGCGAACCGGGCGTTCATGCGCCGGGCGGTCCGCTACGCGGCCGGCGAGGGCATCGACCAGTTCCTCGACATCGGCTCCGGCATCCCCACGTTCGGCAACGTCCACGAGATCGCCCAGGCCGCCCGCCCCGGCGCACGGGTCGTCTACGTCGACCACGACCCGGTTGCCGTCGCACACAGCCAGGCCGTGCTGCGGGGCAACGAGGACGCGGACGTCGTCGCAGCGGACCTCCTCAAGCCCCAGGAAATCCTGGTGAGTCACCCGGTTCAGCGGCTGATCGACCTGAACCGGCCGGTCGCGTTGCTTCTCGTTGCCATACTTCACTTCGTGGAAGACGCGGACGACCCGTACCGGGCGGTGGCCGAACTGCGCGACGCCCTCGCGCCGGGAAGCATGCTCGTCGTCACGCATGCCTCGTTCGAGGGCATTCCGCTCTCACGGGAGCAGGCCGAGGGCACGGTCGACGTGTACAAGGACATCCGCAACCCGCTGATCATGCGCACGCGCGAGGAGATCGCGCGGTTCTTCGAGGGGTACGACATGGTGGAACCCGGACTGGTGCCGATGCCGGACTGGCGGCCCGACACGGCATCCGAGGACGAGGATCCCTATTCCTTCTCCGGGTTCGGCGGCGTGGGACGCACGGCGTGAGCGCCGAGCCGGACGGGCCGGAGGACAGACTGCGCCGTTTCGCGACGATCTGGAGCCGGGCGGTCTTCCCCGTCACCTCCACCTCGCTGACCCGGCCGGAGTTCGAGGAACAACTGCTGCCGCTCGCGAGACGTCTGAGCGAGGCCCTGCGGGCCAGGACCTTCGAAGCGGCCGAGGGGCGCGGCGTCGGCGCCGCACTCGTCGCCGCACACTGCACCGACCCCGAGGCTCTCAGCCGGGCCCTCGACTGCGTCGACGCCTACCTGGTGCTCTACTGCGGTGAGGACGGGCCCAAGGAAGCGCTGCGCACCCGCTCCGCACGGCTCCAGCACGCCATCGCCGCCGGGTACGCCGAGGCGCTTCGGGAGCGGACCCTCGCCGAGCAACAGGCCATCTCGCAGGCGGCGTTGACCGCGCGCAGCGCCGTCGCCGAGGCGCTGCACTACAGTGAGGCCCGCTTCCGCGCGGTGTTCGAGGGCGCGGCCATAGGCATCGGCATCGCTGACCTCGAAGGCAACATCCTCCAGGTCAACGGAGCCCTGCTGCGCATGTTCGGCGGCTCGGAACAGACCATGCGGGGGCGCCGGGTCTTCGAATGGACACACGCCGAGGACGGCCCTCAGGTGTGGCGGCTGTACGAGGAGCTGGTGCGCGGTGAACGCGAGCACTACCACGTGGAGAAGGCGTTCTACCGCCCCGACGGCACCGCCCTGTGGACCAACCTGACGGTCTCGCTCCTGCGCGACGCGGACGGCGAACCCCAGTACCAGCTCGCGCTGATGGAGGACACCACCGAGCGGCGGCTGCTCAATCTGCGGCTGCGCTACGAGGCCACCCACGACGCGCTGACCGGACTGCCCAACCGGACCCTGTTCTTCGAGCGGCTGGAGAAGGCGCTGGCCGCGGGGGAGGGACAGCGCTTCGGGCTCTGCTACCTCGACCTCGACGGCTTCAAGACCATCAACGACAGCCTCGGGCACGCGGCCGGCGACCGGCTGCTCGTCGAGGTCGCCGACCGCCTCCAGTCCTGCGCGACGGCCCCCGGCGAGATGGTCGCCAGGCTGGGCGGCGACGAGTTCGTGGCCCTCACCACCGGTCCGGACACCGAGCGCGAGGTCGACGAACTGGCCGGACGCATCATGAACGCGCTCGTCACCCCGATCAGCGTCGACGGCCGTGACCTGACCGTGCGGGGCAGCGTCGGCGTCGTCGAGGGCCCCGCCGGGGAGCGCGGCGCCGCCGAGGTGCTGCGCAGCGCCGACATCACGATGTACCGGGCCAAGTCCGCGGGCGGCAACCGCTTCGAGCTGGCCGACCCCGAGGCCGACGCCCGCGCCATCACCCGCAACGGACTCACCACCGCGCTCCCGGCCGCCCTGGACCGGGGCGAGTTCTTCATCGAGTACCAGCCGCTGGTGCACCTCGGCGACGGCAGTGTGCAGGGCGCGGAGGCGCTGGTGCGCTGGCTGCACCCGCAGCACGGTGTCCTCGGACCGGACCGCTTCATCCCCCTCGCCGAGCACACCGGACTGATCGTGCCGCTCGGCCGCTGGGTCCTGGAGCAGTCGGTGCGCCAGGCCCGCAGCTGGCAGGAACGGCACTCCGCCGCCGGCCCGCTGCGCGTCAACGTCAATCTCTCGCCGTGCCAGCTGACCCATCCCGGCCTGGTCCAGGACACGGTCGACATCCTGGAGCGTGAGGGTCTCGACGCCCGGGCGCTGTGCCTGGAGGTCACCGAGTCCGCGCTGATCGGCGCGGACGACGATCTGCTCAAGCCGTTGCGCAGGCTCGCCGAGATGGGCGTCGACATCGCGCTCGACGACTTCGGCACCGGTTACTCGAACCTGGCCAACCTCCGTCGTCTGCCGGTCAGCATCCTCAAGCTGGACCGGTCCTTCACCCAGGGGATGCAGCAGTTCCCGGCGGATCCGGTCGACCTGAAGATCGTCGAGGGCATCGTGTCCCTCGCCCACAGTCTCGACCTGGCGGTCACGGTCGAGGGCGTGGAGACCGGCGCGCAGGCCGAACAGCTGCGGATACTGGGCTGTGACACGGCCCAGGGCTGGTACTACGCCCGTCCGGGGCCGCCGGAGCGGCTGCACGAGCTGGCGCTGGTCGACGCGGTCGGCTGAGCGCCTTGGCGCGGCCTCCCGGAACGGGGACGCGCCGCGCACCGCCGCCGGAATCCGGGACGCACCGCGTCCCGGATCCGTCGGCGTCCTCCGCCTCACCGGGCCCCGGCGGCCCACGGGACGCCTCGCGCCTCCGGCAGTCCCTGTGCCTCACTGGCAGGAGGTACCTCTTACCGATGGAGCTGAGGCGGATGAGCACCGAACTTCAGGGCAGGACGGCCGTCGTCACCGGAGCCAGCAAGGGCATCGGACTCGCGGTCACGGAGGCGCTGGCCGGAGCGGGCGCGACGGTGATCGCCGGCTCCCGTGGCACCTCGGCGGGCCTGGACACCCTGGCCGGGAAGGGGAACGTGACCTGGGTGCCGGTCGACCTCGCCGAACCCGACGCCGCCGGGAGGCTCGTCGAGGCGGCGGGCGGGCGCATCGACGTCCTGGTCAACAACGTGGGTACGGCCCCCGCCCATACCGGTGGCTTCCTGTCGGTCACCGACGAGGACTGGCGGCGCACCGTCGACCTGAACCTGCTCACGGCCGTACGGGTCACCCGTGCGGCCCTGCCGTCGATGCTGGCCGCCGGACAGGGCTCGGTCGTGACGATCGCCTCGGTGAACGCCACGCTGCCCGACCCCCTGGTCATCGACTACAGCGCGGGCAAGGCCGCCCTGGTCGCGTTCTCCAAGGCCCTGTCCAAGGAGGTCGGCCCGAAGGGCATCCGCGTCAACACGGTGAGCCCCGGTCCGGTGAAGACCGACCTGTGGCTCGGCGGCGGGGGAGTGGCCGCCACCGTCTCGGCCGCCGCCGGGCTCACCCCTGACGACGTGGTCGCCCAGGCCTCCGGCCAGAGCGTCACCGGCCGCTTCTCGGAGCCGTCGGAGGTGGCCGACCTCGTTCTCTTCCTCGCCGGGGACCGCGCGCGCAACATCACCGGCAGCGACTTCGTCATCGACGGCGGCCTCATCCCGACCTGGTGAGCCCGGGGCGGCCCGCCCTCAGCGTTCCAGCAGCATCCGCTGGAGTTCCCGGGCCGCCCGGGGCGGTGCCACATCGCTGCGGTGCGCCAGCGCGATGGTCCGCTCGAGTCCGGGCGGGGCCAACGGAGTCACCCGCAGCCCCGGCCCGGACCGCGCGGCCACCATGCGCGGTACGACGGCCACGCCGAGGCCCGCCCGGACGAAGCCGAGAACCGCGTCCATCTCACCGCCCTCGACCGCGAAGTCGGGCTCGAAGCCCTCGGCGCGACAGGCGGCGACGGTCAGTTCCCGCAGGTCGTAGCCGTGCCGGAACATCACAAGACGCTCGCCCTCCAGATCGGCGACACGCACCGTGCCCCGGCCGCCGCCACCGCCGGGCGCCGGGGCCTCCGGTGACGACACCACCACCAGGTCCTCGCGCAGCAGCTCCACCGTGGTCAGCGCGGGGGACGGGGTGGGCAGCGGCAGGACGACCAGGGCGAGGTCGAGGGCGCCGCGCGCGAGTTCCCGTACGAGATCGTGCGAGCCGCCCTCCTCGATCAGCAGCCGGATGCCCGGATAGCGGTCGTGGAAGGCGCGCAGCACGTCGGGAAGCAGACCGGTGCACAGACTCGGGGTCGCGCCGAGCCGCACCCGGCCGCTGCGCAGCTGTGCCAGCTCCTGCACCTCGTGCCGGGCCGTGTCCGTGTCGGCGAGGATGCGCCGGGCGAGCGGCAGAAGTGCCTCGCCCGCGTCGGTCAGCGTGATGTTCCCGCGCGCCCGCAGGAACAGATCGGCCCCCAACTCCCGCTCCAGCGACTTGATCTGCTGCGACAGCGAGGGCTGCGCGACATGCACCAGTTCGGCGGCCCGGGTGAAGTGCCGGGTCTCCGCGACGGCCACGAAGTACTGGAGCTGGTGGAACTGCACCCTTCGACGATAGCTCAGGTCTATGGAAACCAGCCGCTTCATGTCTTGGACCGATCAGTTCACCGCGGCCTACCGTCTCTTCCCATGGCTCTGGCAACGCGGACGGACCGACGGCCGTCCATGGCGCGCACCGTGTGGGACAGCTCCGTCGGCAAGAAGACCGTGATGGCCGTCAGCGGCCTGATCATGCTGCTCTACCTGGTCGCCCACATGATCGGGAACCTGAAGATCTACTTCGGCGCGGGCGAGTTCGACCACTACGCCCACTGGCTGCGCACCGTCGGCGAACCCTTCATGCACTACGAGTGGACGCTGTGGCTGATCCGCGTGGTGCTGGTCGTCGCCGTGGTCGCGCACGCCACGTCCGCGTACCAGCTCAGCCGCCGTGACATCCGGGCCCGGCCGAGCAAGTACGTGCACAGGAAGCGCGGCGCGAGTTACGCCACCCGCACGATGCGCTGGGGCGGGATCATCCTCGGCCTGTTCATCGTCTGGCACCTCCTCGACCTGACCACCGGCACCGTGCACTCCGGCGGCTTCCAGGAGGGCCACCCCTACCAGAACGTCGTGGACACCTTCTCCACCTGGTACGGCAATGCCGTCTACATCGTCGCGATGCTCGCGCTCGGCCTGCACATCCGGCACGGCTTCTGGAGCGCCGCCCAGACCCTCGGGGCAGGCAGCCGCACCCGCGACCGCGCCCTGAAGACCATCGCGAACGTCCTCGCGCTGCTGCTCACGGCGGGCTTCATCGCCGTACCCGTGGGCGTCATGACCGGAGTGGTGAGCTGAAATGACCGCTGAATACGCCCACTTCACGACCGGGGAGCCGGTCGCCGACACCAAGGCTCCGGCCGGCCCGGTCGAAGAGCGCTGGGACAGGCGCCGGTTCGAGGCCAAGCTGGTCAACCCGGCCAACCGCCGCAAGCACACCGTGATCGTCGTCGGCACCGGCCTCGCGGGCGGCTCCGCGGGCGCCACCCTCGCCGAACAGGGCTACCACGTCGTCCAGTTCTGCTACCAGGACTCCCCGCGCCGGGCCCACTCGATCGCCGCGCAGGGCGGCATCAACGCCGCGAAGAACTACCGCAACGACGGCGACTCCGTGCACCGGCTCTTCTACGACACCGTCAAGGGCGGCGACTTCAGGGCGCGCGAGTCCAACGTCCGCCGCCTGGCGCAGATCTCGGTCGAGATCATCGACCAGTGCGTGGCCCAGGGGGTGCCGTTCGCGCGCGAGTACGGCGGCCTGCTCGACACCCGCTCCTTCGGCGGCGTCCAGGTCTCCCGCACCTTCTACGCCCGCGGCCAGACCGGCCAGCAGCTCCTGCTCGGCGCCTACCAGGCGCTGTCCCGGCAGATCGCCGCCGGGAACGTCGAGATGCATCCGCGCACCGAGATGCTGGACCTGATCGTGGTCGACGGGAAGGCCCGTGGCATCGTCGCCCGCGACCTGGTCAGCGGCCGGATCGACACCTACTTCGCGGACGCCGTCGTCCTGGCGAGCGGCGGCTACGGCAACGTCTTCTACCTCTCGACGAACGCCATGAACTCCAACGCCACCGCGATCTGGCGGGCCCACCGGCGCGGCGCGTACTTCGCCAACCCCTGCTTCACCCAGATCCACCCCACCTGCATCCCGCGCACCGGCGACCACCAGTCCAAGCTCACACTGATGAGCGAGTCGCTGCGCAACGACGGCCGTATCTGGGTTCCCGAGGCGCACGGCGACACCCGCCCGCCGAACGAGATCCCCGAGGACGAGCGCGACTACTACCTGGAGCGCGTCTACCCCTCCTTCGGCAACCTCGTGCCCCGCGACATCGCCTCCCGCGCCGCCAAGAACGTCTGCGACGAGGGCAGGGGAGTGGGCCCCGGCGGCCAGGGCGTCTACCTCGACTTCGCCGACGCCGTCCGGCGGATGGGCCGCAACGCGGTCGAGGAGAAGTACGGCAACCTCTTCGACATGTACGCCCGGATCACCGCCGAGGACCCGTACACCGTGCCCATGCGGATCTACCCCGCCGTGCACTACACGATGGGCGGACTGTGGGTCGACTACGACCTCCAGACCACCGTCCCCGGCCTGTTCGCCATCGGCGAGGCCAACTTCTCCGACCACGGCGCGAACCGGCTCGGCGCCTCCGCCCTCATGCAGGGACTCGCCGACGGCTACTTCGTCCTGCCGTCGACCATCAACGACTACCTCGCCCGCAACCCGCACCGCACCACCGACGACGAGCTGAACGACGAACACCCCGCTGTCCAGGAGGTGCTGGCCGACACCGAGGACCGGCTGCGGCTCCTGCTCGCCGTCGACGGCGACCGCACACCCGACTCCTTCCACCGCGAACTCGGCGAACTCATGTGGGAGTTCTGCGGGATGGCCCGCACGGAGAGCGGCCTGCGCAAGGCCCTGGAGCGCATCCCCCAGATCCGCGAGGAGTTCTGGCGGCGCATCAAGGTGCCCGGCACCGGCGAGGAGTTCAACCAGTCTCTGGAGAAGGCCAACCGGATCGTCGACTACCTGGAACTCGCCGAGCTGATGTGCCTCGACGCGCTGCACCGCGCCGAGTCCTGCGGCGGCCACTTCCGTGAGGAGTCCCAGACCCCCGACGGCGAGGCGGCCCGCCGGGACGAGGAGTTCTCGTACGCGGCCGCCTGGGAGTTCACCGACACCGGCGCCGCGCCCGTCCTGCACAAGGAAGACCTGGTCTTCGAGTACGTCCACCCCACCCAGCGGAGCTACGCATGAAGCTCACCCTGCGCGTCTGGCGGCAGAAGAACGCCGACGCCGACGGAGCGATGTCCACGTACGAGGTGGACGGCATCTCCTCCGACATGTCCTTCCTGGAGATGCTCGACACCCTCAACGAGGACCTCATCCTCGCGGGCGACGACCCCGTCGCCTTCGACCACGACTGCCGCGAGGGCATCTGCGGCGCGTGCAGCCTCGTCATCAACGGCGACGCCCACGGACCCGAGCGCACCACCACCTGCCAGCTCCACATGCGCTCCTTCCGCGACGGCGACACCATCGACGTCGAGCCGTGGCGGGCCGCCGCCTTCCCGGTCGTCAAGGACCTCGTCGTCGACCGCTCCGCCTTCGACCGGATCATCCAGGCCGGCGGCTACATCACCGCCCCGACCGGCGCCGCGCCCGAGGCGCACGCCACTCCCGTCCCCAAGCCCGACGCCGACTTCGCCTTCGAGCACGCGGAGTGCATCGGCTGCGGCGCCTGCGTGGCGGCCTGCCCGAACGGCGCCGCGATGCTGTTCACCTCGGCCAAGATCAACCACCTGAACGTGCTGCCGCAGGGCGCCCCCGAGCGGGAGACCCGGGTGCTCGACATGGTGGGGCAGATGGACGGGGAGGGCTTCGGCGGGTGCACCCTCACCGGGGAGTGCGCCACCGCCTGCCCGAAGGGCATCCCGCTGTTCTCCATCACCGGCATGAACAAGGAGTGGCTGCGCGCCACCCGCAAGGCGGGCAAGCGTTAGGCATAAAGTCGTTCGCCGTACGGTGCGGACGGGCGGGACCGGGTGTGGTGCTCATACCCGGTCCCGTCTTGCTTTTCAGGGCACCCCTGTCATTCAACATCCTCACATCCGCCCTCCTGGCAGTGGTCACGCGTACGCCAACCGGCGTCGGAAGAACAGGAGCGCGCAGACCGTTCGGATCCGGCCTGCCTCCCCCAAGCTCTCAATTCCGTTCGAGCAGGGGGGTACCCCCTCCGCCGAACCGGCCCGTGACCAGGAGAGTGCCATGACCGGCGTTTCCACCCTCGACAGCCCGACCCAGCCCGTCGCCCCCACCCGCTACACCGTCACCCTGGCCCGCGACGAGGCCGATGTCCGGGCCGCGCAGCGCCTGCGACACGACGTCTTCGCCGGGGAGATGGGCGCCCTCCTGAACACCCCGCAGCCCGGCCTCGACATCGATGCCTTCGACGCGTACTGCGACCACCTGCTGGTCCGCGACACGGAGACGGACCAGGTCGTCGGCACCTACCGGCTGCTGCCGCCCGAGCGCGCCGCGATCGCCGGACGGCTCTACTCGGAGAGCGAGTTCGACCTCGGACCGCTGGCCGGAATCCGCTCCGGGCTGGTCGAGGTCGGCCGCTCCTGCGTCCACCCCGACCACCGCGACGGCGCGGTCATCGGCCTGATCTGGGCCGGGATAGCCCGCTACATGATCGACGGCGGCCACGAATGGCTCGCCGGCTGCTGCTCCATACCGCTCGCCGACGGTGGCGCGCTCGCCGCGGGCACCTGGGACCGGGTGGTGGCCAAGCACCTGGCGCCCGAGGAGTTCCGGGTCCGCCCGCTGCTGCCCTGGAGCGCGGAGGGCGTCGCCCGGCCCGCGCGCACCGAACTGCCCCCGCTGCTGCGCGGCTATCTGCGCCTCGGCGCCTGGGTGTGCGGCGAGCCCGCGCACGACACGGACTTCGGCGTCGCCGACATGTACGTGCTGCTGTCAATGAGCCGGGTCAACCCGCGCTACCTCCGCCACTTCCTCTCGCTCGTCCCCGCCTGATGAGCACGGCCCGCACCGGAGCGCCGCGTCTCCCTGCCCTCCGCCGTCCCCGGTTCGGCGGAGGGCAGGGAACGGGGCTGCTCCCCGGAACCGCCCCGGCGCCGCGGCCGGCCGCCGGTACCGTCCCCGCGCCGCGGCGGCCCGCCGCCGGCCCCGTCCGGGCGGCCAGTGCCTGGCTGCCCACCGCACCCTGCTCGCCGCGCGACTGCGTGGAGTCCGGGCGGCCCTGGACAGGCGTACCGCGCGCTGTCCTGCGGCTGGCCACGCTGCTGGCCGTGGTCGTCCTCGGGGTCGCCCTGATCCCGCTGATCGCACGGCTGCGGGCGGAGCGACGGGACCGGTGCATCCGCCGCTGGTGCCTGGCCCTGGTGCGCACGGCCGGGGTCCGCACGCGGATCACCGGAACCGCCCGGCCCGTCGGCGGGATGCTGATCGTGTCCAACCACATCTCGTGGTTGGACATCCCGCTGTTGGCCGCCGTCCGCCCGGCACGGATGGTCGCCAAGACCGAGGTGCGCGACTGGCCCGTGGCGGGCGCGCTGGCGGCCGGCGGCGGCACGCTCTTCATCGACCGCGACCGGCTGCGGGCCCTGCCCGGCACGGTGGAGCGGATCGCCGCGACCCTGCGCGGCGGCTCGGCCGTCGCCGCGTTCCCCGAGGGCAGCACCTGGTGCGGCCGTGCCCACGGTCGCTACCGCAGGGCCCTGTTCCAGGCCGCGCTGGACGCCGGTGTGCCGGTCCAGCCGGTGCGGATCCGGTACCGGTTCGCCGACGGGGCGGCGAGCACCGCGCCCGCGTTCGTCGGCGAGGACTCGCTGCTCGCCTCGCTGTGGCGTGTGGTGTCGGCGCGCGGCCTGGTGGCCGAGGTGAGCCTGCGGCCCCCGTTCCCGGCGGGCAGCCACCCCGACCGCCGGTCCCTCGCCGAGGCGGCACAGGCCTCCGCGGGCGATCCCGGCTCAGGCCCCGGGGCGCATCTCTGAGAGCCGGTTCGTGTTCCGGGGCGGGCCCCTGAGATCCAGGGGTTCCGCCACCGGAGCCGCCCGAGCACACGGGCGGGGCGGAACGAGACCGCCGGAGGGCATCGGTGCCGCGCCGGGGAGCGCGTGGCTCAGCCGTCCCGCATCCGACGGCGGTACGTGGTGATCGCGGTCAGCGCGAAGACCAGCGGCAGGCCGAGACCCAGCACCACGAGCGGCTGCAGTACCGACTCCAGCCAACCGGGCATGTCCACGAAGAGCGGCAGCAGCATCAGCACCGTCAGCGGGACGAAGGCCAGCATCGTGATGGCGAAGCCGTTCAGCATCGCGCCGCGGCGGGCGTCGTGCCGTTCGACGCGGGCGGTGGCCTCGGGGACGGGCGCCCAGTCCTCGCCGCGGAGTTCCTCCCAGGCCTCCAGCAGTACCGCGACCTCGCGCTCCACGTTCACGTGCACGTCGTCGAGGAAGGGCAGCAGCACCTTCTTGCCGTCCCGGCCGAAGGCATGGACCAGCACATCGGGCGCGTTCTCCTGCAACGCCGCGCCAGGATTCGGCTCGGCCCTGATGCCCTGGATGTCCTCCCAGGCCAGCCGGCGCCGCCTGACCATGGCGCGTACGTGGATCGCCTTGAGGTCCGCCGTGGTGGAACAGCGCAGGGTGGCGTAGAAGAGCCAGCCCATGAGCGCCACCCACGCGACGAGGAAGGGGTACGTGAACGAGGTGGGCAGATCGTCCGCGCTCAGCAGCGTCAGCGCCACGCTCACCGTGCCCACAGCGATCACCCAGAGGAACAGATGCATCCGGGACCGCTTCAACCGGTACTCGCGAGGCAGCCTTTCGTACCCCATGCCCACCGCTCCGCCCCCCTGTCCCGGTCTTTCCCCGATACCATGGTGCAGCCCCAACTCCCTTGTTTCGAGGGCTATTTGGGGCATCGCGACACGGTCCGAGCCGGCCTAGCGGCGCCCGCCGAGTGCCCGGGCGAGGTAGGGCGCCGTCCGGCCGGTCGCCGTGGCCACCCGCTCGGGGGGACCGGCGGCCACGATCCGGCCTCCCTCGTCACCCCCGCCCGGGCCCAGGTCGATCACCCAGTCGGCGCCCGCCACCACCGTCATGTCGTGCTCCACCACCACGACGGTGTGGCCGGCGTCCACGAGCCCGTGCAACTGGCCCGTCAGCACCTCGACATCGGCAGGGTGCAGTCCCGTCGTCGGCTCGTCGAGGAGATAGAAGGTGTGCCCCCGGCGGATCCGCTGCAACTCGCTCGCCAGCTTGATGCGCTGGGCCTCGCCGCCCGACAACTCCGTGGCGGGCTGGCCGAGCCGCACATAGCCGAGGCCCACGTCGAGCAGGGTGCCGAGGCTGCGGGTGACGGCCGGGGCGTCCGTGTCGGCGAAGAACCGCGCCGCCGCCTCGACCGTGAGATCCAGGACCTGCGCGATGTTCCGTCCCCGGTACGTCACTTCGAGGGTCTCGGGGTTGTAGCGCGCGCCGCCGCAGTCCGGGCACGGGGCGTAGGTGCTGGGCAGGAACAGCAGCTCCACACTGACGAAGCCCTCGCCCTGACAGGTCTCGCAGCGCCCTCCGGCCACGTTGAAGGAGAAGCGCCCCGCGCCGTAGCCGCGGGCCGTGGCCTCCTTCGTCCCGGCGAACACCTTGCGCACGACGTCGAACAGCCCGGTGTAGGTGGCGAGATTGGAGCGGGGCGTACGGCCGATGGGTTTCTGGTCGACACCGACCAGCCGTCCGACGCCCGCCAGGTCCTCGGTCAACTCGCCGATCAGCGTGGACTTCCCGGAGCCGGAGACCCCGGTGACCGCGGTGAACACACCGAGCGGGAACTCGGCGGTGACCCCGCGCAGATTGTGCCGGGTCACCGGACCGACCGACACCCGTCCCCGGGGCGTGCGCACCGGGCGCGCCGGTGCGGGGGAGCGGTCGAAGAGGAACCGTGCCGTCGCGGACTCCGGCACACCCTCCAGCGCGGCGACCGGCCCGCTGTGCAGGACCTGCCCGCCGTGCTCCCCCGCCAGCGGTCCCACGTCGACCAGCCAGTCCGCGCCGCGCACGACATCGAAGTGGTGCTCCACGACGAACACCGAGTTGCCCGCCGCCTTCAGCCGCTCCAGCACCGTGAGCAGGGCCTCCGTGTCCGCCGGGTGCAGTCCGGCGGACGGCTCGTCGAGGACGTACACCACGCCGAACAGCCCGGAGCGCAACTGCGTCGCCAGGCGCAGCCGTTGCAGTTCGCCCGCCGAGAGGGTGGGAGTGGCCCGGTCGAGGCTGAGGTAGCCGAGTCCGAGCTCCATGACCGGCGCGATACGGGCGGCGAGGTCCTCGGTGAGGACGCGGGCGGTCTCGGAGTCGGCCGTGAGGGACTTCGCGAGATCGACCAGCGGCAGCGCGGCCAGCTCGGCGATGGTGCGCCCCGCGAACGTCACCGCCAGTGCCTCGGGCCGCAGCCTGGCGCCGCCGCACACCCGGCAGGGAGCGGCGGCGAGGAATCGCTCCGCCTTGGCCCGCAGGGTGGCGCTCTTCGTGTCGGAGAAGGTCTTCATGACATAGCGCCGGGCGCTCATGTACGTGCCCTGGTAGGGGCGCTGGATCCGTTCGGCCTCGCGTACCGGATGCACGGTGACCACCGGCTGCTCGTCCGTGAACAGGATCCACTCCCGCTCCCCGGCGGGCAGTTCGCGCCAGGGCCGGTCCACGTCGTGGCCGAGCGTGTCGAGGATGTCCCGCAGGTTCTTGCCCTGCCAGGCCCCCGGCCAGGCGGCGATCGCGCCCTCGCGGATCGACAGCTCCGGATCGGGGACCAGCAACTCCTCCGTCGTACGGTGGACCTGGCCGAGGCCGTGGCACTCGGGGCACGCCCCCGCGGCCGTGTTCGGCGAGAACGCGTCCGAGTCGAGCCGCTCGGCGCCCGCCGGATACCGGCCCGCGCGCGAGAACAGCATCCGCAGCGAGTTGGACAGATTGGTGACCGTGCCCACGGAGGACCGGGAGGTCGGCGCCGACCTGCGCTGCTGGAGGGACACCGCCGGCGGCAGCCCGGTGATCTCACCGACCCTCGGCGCCCCCACCTGATGGATCAGCCGCCGCGCGTAGGGGGCGACCGACTCGAAGTACCGCCGCTGCGCCTCCGCGTAGATCGTGCCGAAGGCCAGCGACGACTTCCCGGACCCCGACACCCCGGTGAACACCACGAGGAGGTCCCGCGGGATGTCGACGTCGACACCCCGCAGATTGTGCTCCCGGGCGCCGCGGACGCGGACGTACGAGTCGTGGGGGCGGCCGTCGGGGCTGGGCATCGGCGGGACTCCTGGGGCGGCCCGGGTCGCGGTCCGGTGGGCCGCGGCCCGGCCGTCGGGGGCAGGGGGCAGGGCAAACCCCACGATTCTAGGCCGTGCCCGGTCCCGCTACCCGGGCGCGACGGGCGGGACCCGGAAGGCCGTCCGGGTCGATGCCCGGACGACCGGCAGGTACGCGCCCACGCCGGTCAGGACGGCGTGCGGGGACGTGCCCGCGCCGGTCAGGACGGCACGTCCTCCAGGTCCAGGAGCTGTCGCTTGCGCTCCAGGCCCCCGGCGTAGCCGGTGAGCGCCCCGCTCGCGCCGATCACGCGGTGGCAGGGGCGGACGATCAGCAGCGGGTTCGCCCCGATCGCCGTACCGACGGCACGGACCGCGGCCCTGGACGCGCCGATCCGCGCGGCGACCTCCCCGTAGCTGACCGTGGTGCCGTACGGGATGGTCTCCAGGGCCTTCCAGACGCGCCGCTGGAAGTCGCTGCCGCTCGTCACGTACTCGATGTCGAAGGCGGTCAGCCGGCCGTCGAAGTACGAGCTCAGCTGGGCGACGATCTCCCGGAAGGCGTCCGCGTCCTCCCGCCAGCCGGTCTGGACGACCGCGCCGTACTTCTGGTCCGGCACGGACAGCGCGGCGAGCGCGGTGCCGCCCTTGGCGGTGGTCGACTCCTCACCCACCAGCAGCAGTCGGCCGAGCGGGCTGTCCATGGTCGTGTAGACCGTCATCGGTCGGTCCTTTCCGAGTTCTCACAGCGTGTTCACCCTCGACAGTGCGCCCTGCGCGGCCTCGCGTCCGGCGGGATTCGGACAGAGCGCTGAGCGGGTGCCCCGGCGACGCCGTACGGGCGGGTTCTCCCGCCCGCTGGGGTCGCGCCGGGGCCCGTACGGGCACACGATCGAAGTCGACCACTCCGTACGGCCCAGGAGTCCCCATGGTCTGGATCCCGCAGATCCCCGACCTCGTCGACCGGCTCGGCGCCGCCGAGCTCGCCGACGCCCTGCGCGACCCGGCGACGGCCACCGTACCCGTCGCCCTCGACGACCCGGAGGCCGGCCGGATCAGCGGTGTCGCCGTCCTGGCGGCCTGGCTGGCCGTACAGGACACCTGGAGGGCGGAACGGAAGGCGGAGATCGAGGAGGTCGCCACCACGCTCGGCGAGCGGCGGGCCGTGGGGGAGTGGGTCGTCCATCTGGAGAGTGACGAGGGCGAGCGCGTCGGACTGCCCGTGGCCGCCGTGGTGGACCTCGCCTCCGCGCTGCCGGTGCGGATCCACCACTCCCGGCTGCCGCTGCTCGGCCGGCACGTCGTGCGCCGACCGATGACGCCGCCCGACCCGTCGGCGCACGCCTCCGACGTGGTGGGCGCCTACCTGGCCGCCCTCGGCGCGGGGGACACCGCGGCCGTCGTCGCCGCGTTCGGGCCGGACGGGTCCTTCCGGGGGCCGGCCGCCGACGCGCGCCGGTACACGGGGACCAAGGAGCTGACCGAACTCCACGACGCCTTCTTCTCCGCGGGCGGCGGCATCCCGCTCACCCTGTGCACCGTGACCGAGGACGGCACCCGCACCGCGTTCGAGTACGTCGTCGACCGCTGGGGCGGCGCCGCTCTGCCCCCGCAGCCGGGCCTCGCGGTCTGCGCCCGGGGCGGCGATGGCCTGATCGCGTCGGCGCGGGTGTACGACGACGTAGAAGCGCCTGTGGAGTAGGGCTGTCGGGTGCCCCCGGCGGGCAGGGATGGGTCCTCGGATCTCCCCGCCCCACCCCCACCGGCAGCGAGAGCAGGAGTGAGCATGCGGTACGTGAAGCTCGGTTCGACGGGTCTGGACGTGTCCCGGATCTGCCTTGGCTGCATGAGCTTCGGCCTGCCCGACCGGGGCGTCCACGAGTGGACCCTCGACGAGGAGGCCTCGCGCCCCTTGATCCGCCAGGCCCTGGAGGCCGGGATCACCTTCTTCGACACGGCGAACGTGTACTCGGACGGCACCAGCGAGGAGATCGTCGGACGGGCGCTCGGCGAGTTCGCGCGCCGCGACGAGATCGTCATCGCCAGCAAGGTCAACGGCGCGATGCACGAGGGCCCCAACGGCCGTGGACTGTCCCGCAAGGCGATCATGACGGAGGTCGACAACAGTCTGCGCCGCCTCGGCACCGACTACATCGACCTCTACCAGATCCACCGATTCGACCGCCGCACCCCCGTCGAGGAGACGATGGAGGCGCTGCACGACGTGGTCAAGGCGGGCAAGGCCCGTTACCTCGGGGCGAGTTCGATGTACGCGTGGGAGTTCTCCAAGGCCCAGTACACGGCCACGCTGCACGGCTGGACTCGTTTCGTCTCCATGCAGAACCACTACAACCTCCTCTACCGCGAGGAGGAGCGCGAGATGCTGCCGCTCTGCGCCGACCAGGGTGTCGGCGTCCTGCCGTGGAGCCCGCTGGCCCGCGGCCGGCTCACCCGTGACTGGGACACGTCCACCGAACGCAGCCGGGGCGACCGGTTCGGCCGGAACCTGTACCAGGACGGCGACCGCGGGATCGTCGACGCGGTCACGCGCGTCGCCGCCGGGCGGGGGGTGCCGCGCGCCACGGTCGCGCTCGCCTGGCTGTTGACGCGCCCCACCGTGACCGCGCCCATCGTGGGCGCCGGCAGGGCGGCGCACATCGAGGACGCGGTCGCCGCGCTCGACCTGGAGCTCTCGGACAAGGAGACCGAGGAGCTGGAACAGCCGTACACGCCCCGGGCGATCAGCGGTCACTGACGCGTACGAGCGGCCGCGGCGCCGACGGCCCCGAGCGGGCGACGCCCCGGCCACCGCGACCGGGCCGCCCGTCGCCGTGGTCCGGCGTGCTCACGACGGCCGGCTCCGGGCGGACCAGGAATTCCGTGCGGAAAGGTGCTCGGATGAGCGCATGAGAGCGCTCCCATTGTGGAGACTTCGGGACGGAAGGTCGGGTCGCCGGGTTTCCGAATTTCTTTTGGCGCGGGCTCGCTGACATTTGGTCAATATTCGCGGCCGTGCCGCATTAGGGGAAAATCCGGGATCGCTTGTTCCCGCTCGCCGCCCTGTGCAAAGGTGGGCGTTGTCGGCGTGCAGACAATATTGGGTTCGTTCTGCACGCGTGTGGCGCGCCCGCTTCCCCTCGCCCGAACGGGCTGTCAGGGGCGGTCGTTCCCGACGTCACCATCACCCTTTGGGTGGGCCCTCCTGTTCCGGCGGGCGGTCTACATACCCATTGGTATGGACAATTGCTGTGCTGCCTTTGGAAGGAAAGCGGACGTGAATGACGGAACGCTGTCTCATTCGTCTGACCCCGACCGCTTGTTCGAGGCGTCGGATGAACGGCTCGCGGCCGAGCTGAAGAGGCAGGGTGGCGCGCCCGCGAACTATCCCGTCGGGGAACTCCTGGACCGGCACTGGGAGGCGGTGTTCTCTTACGCCCGGCTGTGCACCGGCGGCGTACGGCCCGCGGGAATGCTCACCACCGCCTCATTCACGCGGTTGTTCGGGGATTCGCTGCACCAGGCCGGGCCGAGCGCCGCATGGCGACCCCAACTGCTCGTCACCGTCCGCCGCATAGCGGCCGAGTGGCTCATGGACCAGCGGCGTGAACTGCTCGCTCCGGAACTTCTGGCCGAAGCGGACCGGGAGGACCGCGTGGACCGCGCGGCGGCGCGACTGCTTCCGCCGGAGGACAGGCGGCTCATCTCCCGCGCGTTCCAGCGACTGCCCGAGCCGGCCCGCTGCCTGTTGTGGCACGGGGAGGTGGAGGCGGAACAACCGGAGGTACCCGCGGCTCTGTTGGGGATCTTCCCCGAGGACGCGGTCACCGAACTGGAGCGGGCCAGAGAACGCCTGCGCCAGGGCTGTCTGGAGATCCACCACGAACTCGCCCCCAGCGAGGAGTGCCGTCGCTACCACCGCATGCTCGACGTCTCCTTCCGGCGCGGCGGTACCGACCTCGACCCCGACCTGCGGAACCACATGGGCGAATGCGGCCACTGCCGGTACGCGGCCGACCAGTTGAGCGCGTTCAACGGAGAACTCGCCGTCCCGCTCGCCGAGGCGGTGCTCGGCTGGGGCGCGCGCGCCTATCTGGCCTCCCGGCAGGCGCGGGCCGCGGCGGCCGCGGAGGCGGTCCAGGAACAGAGGGGCGACAGCAGCGGCCAGTTCTACGCGGATGGAACGACCGTCGCCGCAAGCGGCCAGGCCTTCACCGACAGAGCCACGGGTGCCACCGGCGGCCCGGCCGCCGGGACCGCCGAGATCATCGAGTTCCGGCCCGACGCCGACGACGTGCGCCCTCCGGGTCTTCCCCCGCGCACCCCGCCGGACGCCCGTCGGTACGGCGGCACCCCGCCCGCGGCCCACGAGAGGGCCACGCCGCGGCCGGCCACCCCGTCCGGAGCGGACGCCCCCGAACCCGGCGAGGGCAGGCGCCCCTCCCGCCGCCGGGGCGCAACCCGTACCGGCGACGGAACCCGCACCTCCCGCCGGGCCGCGGGGCGCAAGGCCTCCCGGCGCGCGCCGGGCCGCCGCAACGTCGCCGTCGCCGTGCTGACCCTCGGCGCGCTCATCGCGGTTCCCCTGGTCCTGTGGGCGTCCGACGCGGACCCGTACGGCCGGCACGACACGACCGACGGCGGCCGCACGTCGGCGGCACCAAGCCGGGAAAACCCGTCGTGGGCCCGGAACGGCGAGAAGAAGGACGGGACCGTGCGCGGCCGGCTGCGCAACACCGCGACCGGCCGGTGCGTCGGCTTCGCCGGAACGACGCCCGCGAGCGGTGCCGAGGCCCGGCTCGTCCCGTGCTCCTCGGAGTCGGCGACGGAGTGGTCGTACGCGGCGGACGGGCTGCTGCGCGACGCGGCCCACCCGGACCTGTGTCTCGACTCCCACCTCGCCTACTCCGTCCAACTGGCCCCCTGTACGGGCGCGTCGCAGCCCGGCGGCAAGAACATCCGCTACGACTTCACCCTCCAGGGCATGCTCGTGCCGCGCTGGAACCAGGACCTGGCCCTCGTTCCCGCGTCGGCAGAGGGGGAGTCCGACCTCGTCCTCAAACTCCGCAAGGACGAACCGATCCAGCGCTGGACGCTCGACACCTCCTCGCCCTCGCTCCAGCTGGAGGTCGTCAACTGGGACCCCGCGAAGGGTGACGCGAAGGGCCCCGCCACCGGCAGGCCCTCCACGTCCGCGACGGCACCCGTCGGTCCCCGGACGCCCACCGCGACGGCCGCGACCCCGGGTCACGCCACTCCGTCCGCGGAGCCGTCCGGCAGCACCTGCGCCTCCGCCCTCTGCCCGGGGGACAGTCCGGACGGCTCGTCCCGGGACGGCGGATACGGCACGGGCTCCGGTTCCGGCGGCTTCGGATCGTTCGACGGCGGGGGTGAGGGAGGCCGCCGGTGACGTGACGGGCTCCGTCGGATGAGTCAGGCCCTGACAGCCCCGTCCACTCTGACCAGAACCCGCTGGATCGCGGCGGGGCTGTGAGTGTCGTCCGGACTCAGTTCATGCTTCGTCGCGGTGGGCGAGGTGGCCGTCCGTGAGTCGCCAGTAGTGCTGATGGGGAGTCAGTCGCCAGGTCTCGTCGGCGGCGAGCGCCCGCGTGACCCATTCGTGGAGTTGCGGGAGCGCATGCGCCCGTAGAACAGCGCGGGTCGCAGCACGTTCAGCGGCATCGACCGGGTGGACGTCTATGCGGAAGCCGACCATGTCCGGGTGCATGCT
The DNA here is from genome assembly GCF_036226925.1 of Streptomyces sp. NBC_00659. Taxonomy (NCBI): domain Bacteria; kingdom Bacillati; phylum Actinomycetota; class Actinomycetes; order Kitasatosporales; family Streptomycetaceae; genus Streptomyces; species Streptomyces sp. NBC_00659. Next base: position 8,319,795 of record NZ_CP109031.1, read on the forward strand.
GCGGCCATAGTTACGGAGGACCGGAGCGATCCATTCTGCTCCCAGAACGATGGTCCCGCTGTCATGTCCGGTGAGGAACCGCAGGTCCGTGACTTGGGCCATGCAGGGGCCGAGGCACTCGTTGATGTCGGTGGTGGTCAGCGGCCAGGCACGATGCCGGGGCAGTCTTCGATTTCGTGCGGACATGGAAAGCAGAATGACAGAAGGTCACTGTCGGCCCTCACAGGATTTCCGTTCGGCGACCGCTCCCGGAAGCCGGCTTTCATGGTGAGGTCGTCGAGTGAGGGGACGCGTCCGGCGACGGTCGGCCGTCGGTTGCCGAGGTCGATGTCGTGCCACCGGCCTCGGCGCGGCCGTCGTGGGACTTCGGTCAGGGGGCGGTTCCGGGGCTGAGGACGGTCAGGCGGACCGATGACGCGGTTCCGGACACGGGCACCTTGCCCTGCGTCCACGCCACCGTGAGCGAGTCCAGCTCGTCGGGCGGCGTGACGATCAGTGAGGCGGGAGTCGCCGTGGCCGCCCCGCTGATCTCCGGGTTGGAGAAGGTCAGGCCCGACCACGCGCTGTGTCCGGGCGCGAGCACGACGGTCGTCGGCGTGCCCGGGGACCGCTGGGGGTCGGGTCCGAGCTGCTTGCCGGAGGCGTCCACGAAAGCCGCGCCGGGGTAGCCGCGCACCGTGCAGGTGCGCCCGGACTTGTTGGTCAGGACGACCGGGAAGTTCTGCTGCCCCGCTCCGGGGTCGTTGCGGCCGACGGAGGCGCGCAGCTCCGAGGTGTGGCACCGCCCGCCGCCACCGGCGCTCCCCGAGGTGGCCGTAGCCGAGGCGGACCCGCTCCCCGTCCCGGTTCCCGCCTTCTTCGACGGCGAACTCGCGGCCGGGCTGGCCGCCGGTGTGGAACCCGCCTTCGTGCTCGTGCCGCCGGAAGCGGGTCCGGCCGTACCGGGAAGGGTCTTCGGGGAACTCTGCGGGGAGCCGTTGTTGCAGGCGGTCAGCAGGCTCAGCAGGGCGGCACCCGCGAGCAGCGCCGCCCGCCGGGCGGTGGGTGAAACGCGGTGCGCGGACACCGTGCCGGGCCGGTCCGGGGCCGCCACCGTGCGCGGGAAGGTCGACATGTCACCACTCCTTGCGAATCTCCGTACGAGGCCATCGCACCTGTGCGGGGCGCGTCGCACCCCTTCACTCCTCTTGGATGCGCCCGGGGACCGAAAAGTTCGCGGGATCGCCGACGGGTTCCGGCGGGACCGCCCGTCCAGGATCAGGCCTTGAGGCGTACGGAGGCGATGACGCCGTCGGCCGTGTCGTCGTCGCCGCTCTCCTGGCGGATCTGGACGTACACCTGGGGCCGTCCGCCGCCGGGCGAGGTCAGCGCGGCCTCGGTGAGACGACCGTCCTTGCCGGGACATCCGTCCCAGGTCCGTATCAGCCCGTGCCAGCGCGCGCCGGAATAGGCGTGGCTTCCGGCGTAGTGGCATCCCGGGTGCGCGATGGCGCGGACCTCGCCGGTCACGTCGCCGTGCGCGCTGAGTCCGACGAAGGCTCCGTCGACGCCGGCGCGGAGGTCCGGCCAGCGCGCCAGGCGGTTCGCGACGACGAGGCCGGGTTCCGTGCCGTCCTCGAGACCCAGCGACCGCGGATTCCACCCGGATCCGCGTACCTGCCCGCCCCAGCCGGCCGGCACCTCCACCGTGATCCGGCCCGTGCCGTCCTCGACCGCGAGGGTGCTCGCCGCCGACTCGTTCGTCAGCAGTACGGCGGTGACGCCGACGGCGCAGGCCACGGCGGCACCGGCCAGCGCGAAGAGCGTGGTGCGCCGGTTTCGCCGGGACGCGGGGGCACCTCCGGCCGCGACCTCCCCGGCCAGCCGTTCGAGCTCCGCCGCGAAGACGGCGGCGCTCGGCCAGCGCCGCTCCCGGTCCGGTTCCATGGCGCGCAGCAGTGCCCGTCCGACATCCGGGCCGAGGCCCGTACGGAGCCGGTCGGGGCGTTCGACCTTGCCGGGCGGGCCCGGAACCGAACCGGTGACGAGGTGGTGGCCGAGGGCGCCCAGGCTGTACACGTCGGCCCGCGCGTCGATCCCGGATCCGGGCCGGGCCTGCTCGGGCGGGGTGTAGCCGGCCGAGCCCGCGGCGAGGGTGAGTCCGGAGGCCTGGGCCAGGCTCTTGGCGAGCCCGAGGTCGGCCAGCAGCACCCGGTCGGCTCCGCCGGGTGTGGTGCGCAGCAGCACGTTGGAGGGCTTGATGTCGCGGTGCACGATGCCGGCCGCGTGCAGCGCGGCAGCGCCCCGCGCCGCGAGCGCCGTCAGGCGCAGCGCCTCGGCGACCGGCAGCGGCCCGGCCTCGATCCGCTCGGCGAGGGTGCCCCCGTCGGCGTACTCCATGACGAAGTATGGCCTGCCGTCCGGGAGTTCACCGATGTCGTAGACCTGGACGACCCGGCTGGAGTCGGCCTTGCGCAACAGCCGGGCCTCGGTGAGGAAGCGCTCCCTGATGTCCAGGCGGTCGACCCAGTTCTCGGTGAGAACCTTGACCGCGACGGCCGCGTCGAGAACGTCGTCATGGGCGAGCCAGACCACGCCGAAACCACCGGCGCCCAGGCGCCGTTCGAGGCGGTAACGGCCGATCCGCTCCAGCGAGGGCATACGACTATCATGCCTGGCCTCTGACCGGCACCGAGGGGAGCGCCAGGTGGGCGAGGCGGCGGAGACCGAGGAGCTCGCGCTGCGGGCGGCGGCCGGAGACCGGGCGGCACTCGACGTCCTGTTGCGGCAGGTCCGGCCCGAGGTCGTGCGGCGCTGCGGGCGCTTTCTGCCGTGCCGCGAGGACGCCGAGGAGGCGGCCCAGGACGTCCTGCTCCAAGTCGCCCGGAACATCACGGCGTTCGAGGGCCGCAGCCGGTTCGGCACCTGGCTGCATACGGTCGTCGCCAACTGCGCCCGGCAGAAGTACCGCGAGCTGAAGCGGCGTGCCGCCGAGCGGCCGGAGGCCATCGACACCGCGCGGTACGTCGATCCGCGGACGACGAGTGTCATCGCGGGTTCCCGGGTCGACCTCCTGGAGGCGCTGGAGCGCCTGGAGCGCGAACACCCGCATCTGGTGCAGCCGTTGGTCTACCGGGACATCTGTCAGCTCGAGTACGCGGAGGCCGCCGAGCGCGTCGGCATTCCGCTCGGCACGCTCAAGTCCCGTCTGTACGAGGCACGCAGAAGGATCAGGCCCTGGCTGTCGGACGCTTCCTGACGGGGCGACGGGGCGACGGGGCGGTCCGGGTAACCGGGTGACGGGGTGGTTCCGGTGGCCGGATGGCCGGCGGCCGGTGGCGCCGGGTTCCCGCCGGGTCCGGAACCCGGCGGGAACGACCTGGTCCTGCCGTCCGGTCAGCGCTGCGTGTAGACGAAGCCGATCTTGTCGACCTCGTCCCCGGCGCGGCCGTGGAAGCCGGCGATCTGCCAGCCGCTCGGCGCGGTGCGGGTCACGCAGTCCGATGTCGTCGTGCCTCCGGACAGGGTGCGGCCGAGGCTGGTGGTGAACTTCGCCGAGAATATGCGGGTATGACTGTCCTTCACTCCCTCGCAGAGCTGCGCGGAAGTGACGTACTCTCCGCTGCCGAGGGTCAGTGAGGCGGTGGTACCGCCCGTGCCGCCGTGCGTGAGCGTGGTGCCGTCGCTCAGTGTCAGTCCCATCCGGTCGATCCGCGCGCCGCTGCCGAGGGACACGACGGACGCGCGGGCGCCGGCCGGCACCCGGGCGATGTCGTTGAAGTAGTCGCCGTGCGGCCCGCCGAACTGGTCGCTGAGCTGGAAGCCGCTGGTGCGTGACCAGGTGAACGACGCGGTGATCGGGTCGTGGTCGGAGAGCATCAGGCCGTCGGAGGTCAGGAAGCGCGTGTGCTCGTTGTGGTAGTTCGTGGCGGCGAGCGTGACGAGCTTGCTGCCGCGGTAGAGGATCTTGTCGACGACTTCGCAGGTGTCGGGCACGGTGGTGCCGCTCTGGTCGCAGACGAGGGCGTCGCTTCCCTTGGCCGGCGGGGTGCCGCCGCGGACGAGCTGGACCCAGGCGTCCGTCAGCCCGTTGGCGGCGGCGAACTCCGCGATGGTGTCGCCGGAGCGGGTGTAGCGGGTGTTCGTGTCGCCCATGACGACGACGGCGTTGCCCGCGGAATGGGAGCCGATGAAGGCGGTGAGTTGCTTGAGATTGTCGGCACGGGAGGCGAGATCGCCGTCACTGGTGCCCGCGTTGGTGTGCACGTTGTAGAAGTCGACGTAGACGCCCTCGGCCAGGCGCTCCCGCATGAACGTGAAGCCCTTGGGCGTGAGGCAGTCGCCGGAGTCGATCTGGCAGGAGTTCCAGCCGACCCGCTCGAAGTCGTCGGTGTCGTACGAGATCTTCGAGAGGGTGTTGAGACCGCTGCCGATGCCCGCGCCGCCGCTGGTCGGGGTGCGGTAGGCGTGCGCGGTGTCGGACGCGTACAGCGCCGCGTGGTAGTTGAAGTCCTCCTCGACATGGACGATGTCGTAGGGGGCGACGAGACCGCCGATCGCCGTGGTGGCGGCCTGGCGGGGTGTCGGCGCGCTGGAGATGCCGTCGGGGAGCCCGGCGACGTTGTAGTTGAGCACACTGAACGTGCCCGAGTCGGCGGCCGTGGCGGGGGACGCGGCCAACGTGAGCCCGCCGAGCGCGGCGGCTGCCGCCGCCGCACCGGCGAGAAGTCTGCGGAGAGGGGACATCGGGGGTTGTCTCCTGGGGGTGAGGGGGCGTCAAGAACCGACCGAGAAGGTGGCGTCGGCCTTGTCGGTGGAGGTGGAGATCGGATCGATGCGCAGCACGTAGTCTGCGTGCCTGAGGTAACGGTCCGGGTGGTTGTAGGAGCGGAAGGATGACCACGACGTGTCGGCCAGGCCCGCCGTCCGGTAGAACGTGGCGTCCTGCGCGAACGCCGTGGTCCCGTCGCTGACGGCGAGCGCCATCTGGTAGTTGCTGTGCCGCAGATAGCGCGTCGGGTAGTTGACCGAGCGGAACGAGACGCCCGCCGTGTCGGCGAGTCCGGGAACGAGCGTCCACTGCGAGTCCGTGTACGGGTCGAAGGGGTACTCGTCGATCCGGCCGACGTAGTTGGAGTGCCGGACGTAACGCGCCGGATAGTTGTAGGACTTGAGCCGGTTCCAGGCGGGGGCACCCCACTTGGCGAGGAGGTTGTCGTACTCCGTCGTGGTGATCGGCTGGATGCTCGCGTGCTTGGAGTTCAGCGGCTGTGTGTAGAGCCGCTGGTCGACCGCCGACCAGGTGCCGCTCGCGAGATCGGCCGACTGCCAGGCGTAGAAGACCCCGTTGGGCGTGTAGGTGTCTCCCCAGAGAGTCCAGATCCCCAGTGCCTGGGGCTTGATGAGGATCGGGGCCTCGGTGCCGCCGTGGGCGACCGGAGTGCTGAACACGGTGAAACTGCCGGGGTTCAGGGACGTCGACCTGGCGCCCACCAGCGTCTGGTCCTTCTTGAAATAGAGGTAGTTCACACCGCCGACGCCCACGGCCAGATCGCCGTCGATCACGTCGTAGCCGGGGTCGAAGAAGACCTGCGCGGCCGACGCCGTGACGAAGTCGGACGTGTAGTTGACCATGATGACGTTGTGGCCGCTGGAGTCGACCGCGGAGTAGATGATCCCGTACTGCCCCCGCCCCGCGTCCCAGTACGCCTCCGGCGCCCAGCTGTGGGTGGCCATGTCGTGCAGTTTCAGGCGCCGGTAGCCGCTGAAGGACCGCAGATCGGCGGAGTCCCAGACATGGATGTACTGGCTCTGCAGACTCCAGTCGGTGCCCTTGAGGTCGGTGGCGAGCACCACGAACGTGCCGTCCTGTCTGCGCAGGACGAACGGATCGCGCAGACCGCCGGTGCCGCCGGACGGGGTGACGACGGGCTTGTTCTGGTTCAGCGGTGTCCACTGGAGCGAGTCGGCGCTGACGGCCAGATGCAGGCCGTAGTCCGCTCCGTCGCCGTTCGGGGACTCGGTGAAGTACCCCATCACATAGGCGGTCCCGGCCGCGGCGCGGGCCGGGGCGCCGAGGGCGAAAGTGGCGGTGAGGCCGGCCATCGCCCCGAGGGCGACCCGCCGGGAGGGCTGAAGGGGCCTGTCGTTCATGCCGGTCTCCTCGGTGTTCGTGCGAGGCGCCGCGACACACCCGGGCCGAGGGCCCGGTGGCTCGGTGGTGTGTACGCGGACGCCGTCAGCAGGCGGAAGCCGGTCACGCCGTCCGGCTCGGGACGTCGACGGAACCGACTCGGTTCGAGATACCGAATGCTGTGCGACATGCTGTGCGAGGCATTACGGTAAGGGCTTGCCGCGTGATGTGAACAGGGTCTGGAGAGACGGAAGTTGAGCGTGTTCACGCCGCTTCGCGGTCCCGGGGCGGGGTGTTGTGGCCGGCTCGTTGTCGGAGTCGCTGTCTAGGCTGGTCCGTGTGAAGGATCAGAGCAGCAGACCACTCGCCGTGTTCGACCTCGACGGCACCCTCGCGGACACCGCGCACCGGCAGCGGTTCCTGGAGCGCTCGCCGCGGGACTGGGCGGGGTTCTTCGCGGCGGCGTCCGAGGATCCGCCGCTCGCGGAGGGCGTCGAGCTCGCGCTGAGCAGTGCGCGGGAGTGCGAGGTGGTCTATCTGACCGGCCGTCCCGAGCGGTGCCGGCGGGCGACCGTGGAGTGGCTGGCGGAGCACGGCCTGCCGGAGGGGCGCATCTGGATGCGGCGCAACGACGACCGCAGGCCCGCCCGCCGCACCAAGCTGGAGATCCTTCGCCGGCTGGCCCGTGACCGGGCGGTCCGCGTCCTCGTCGACGACGACGAGTTCGTGTGCGAGGAGGCGGAGCGGGCCGGCTTCACGGTCGTACGGGCACGGTGGGCCGCCGCGTCGGCGGCACTGAAGGACGCGCAGGAGCGGGAGGGGCGGACCTGAGGGTTCTCGGCGGGTCCGGTGGACCCGTGGGACGCGGGTCGGGTCAGTCGGCGTCCTCCAGCCGGAAACCGAGCTTCAGACCGACCTGGTAGTGCTCGATCCGCCCGTTCTCGATCTGGCCCCTGACCTGCGTTACCTCGAACCAGTCGAGGTTGCGCAGGGTCTGCGAGGCCCGGGTGACCCCATTGCGAATGGCCTGGTCGACGCCTTCGTGGGAGGTCCCGACGATCTCGGTGACCCGGTAGGTGTGCTCGGACATGCGGCTGCTCCTCTCCGCCGTGGCGGGAGTGCCAGGCGTGATTCCACGGTGCCCCACCGGGTGGCGCTCCGCGAGACGGCGGGGTGTCTCGGGTGACGGGGGACCGCCGGAGGACGGTGAGGCTCGGGTCGGCGTGAGGGCCCGCGCCCTGTGCCCGCGTGAGAGCACGTGCCCGGGTGAAGGCTCGTGCCCGCGTGAGAGCCCGTCGCGGCCCGAGTGTCCGTGCCGGCATGAGTGCCCCTGCCGGCGTGCCCGTACCGGCCGGAGCCGAGCCGCGGCCACCGCCGGTGACGGGCCTGGCCGCAGGCCGGTGTGCTTGAGTGAGCGCTGCGACGGCCCAGGCCTCGCCGTTCTTGTCCCACGCTCCCTCTCCGGAAAGGACCCGGACCTCGTGCACGTACTGATTCTGGGTGGTACGACCGAGGCCCGACGTCTCGCCGAGAGCCTGGCGGCGGGGACGCGTGCGGACCTCAGGGTGACGAGCTCGCTGGCCGGACGCGTGGGCGCGCCCCGGCTGCCGCCCGGCGAGGTGCGCGTCGGCGGCTTCGGCGGCGCGGAGGGGCTGGCGCGATGGCTGGGCGAGCACGCGGTGGACGCGGTCGTGGACGCCACGCACCCCTTCGCCGGAACGATCAGCTCCAACGCGGCATCGGCCGCGGCCACCACGGGTGTTCCCCTGCTCGTCCTGAGGCGCCCCGGCTGGGCGCCGGTCGCGGGCGACGTCTGGCACGAGACCGGTTCCCTGGAGGAGGCCGCCGGACTCCTGCCCTCACTGGGCCGCAGGGTGTTCCTCACCACGGGCCGGTTGGGTCTGGCGGCCTTCGCGGCTCTGGAGGACCTGTGGTTCCTCGTACGCTCCGTGGACGCGCCGCAGGCTCCGGCTCCGGCCCGCATGGAGGTGCTGCTGGACCGAGGCCCCTTCACACTCGAGGGAGAACGGGAACTGCTCCGGCGCCACGCCATCGACGTGGTGGTGACGAAGGACAGCGGCGGACAGGCCACCGCACCGAAATTGACCGCGGCCCGTGAGGCCGGACTGCCCGTGGTCGTGGTCCGCCGACCACAGGTGCCCACCGGGGTCCCGGTCGTGCCCGACCCGGAGGCGGCCGCCGCCTGGATCTCGGCCCGGCTCCACCGAGGCGGCACGCCCCCGGATCCCGACTGACCTCCACGGATCGCTGAGATCACCGTCCTGCGCCCGAGTTCGGTCAAGTCTTGTTCATACGGTGATGGCTTCGCCGGTCAAGGAGCTGAATGGAGTCGCCCCGTACACCCCGGGAGTGGAAATCTCTGCACCCGCCGCAATGGTCACCGCGGCAAGCGACGTTCCCCACGGCAGGTCTCGTACAAGCCGACGTGAACACGTGAGCGGTGATGGACGACGTCCCGCGCTCGGTGGCGGTGCTCGCTGCCGGGTCCAGGATGCGCACGCCGCTCGGCGCATTGCGCTCGCACCGGTCCCCATCGAACTCGAGGTCCACGAGCCGGTTGAGTCGCAGCCGTCGGGAGGTGTGGGGACGGAGCGAACCGCCCCGGGCAGACCGGAACATCCGGCTTGCCCAGGGCGGCTCAGTCAGCGGTCGGTCGTGGCAACTGCAGAGGTTCGCTGATGGAGAATCCCGTCAGCGGAGGAGCCTCTTACGCGCCCAAAGAAACCCGATCGCCCCGCCGACAACGACCAGGTACACGGTCAGTGGTCCGTCGTTCAGGATGAGTCCGGGCATGGCGATGACGGCCACGATCAGAAGCCATCCGCATCCGGCCATCCCGATGTCCGCTGAATCAGGGCGGCGCCCTTCGTTGTCCACCCGTTCCCCATTCGTTGTGGTCTCCCCAGTAACCGTTGCCGTTGCGCAGCGTGGCGTCGCCTATGTTGTTGCGGTATTCCCAACCGCTCGTGGTGAGCCTGGAGCACTCGAAGCGCAGGACGACCGAGAACGTCTCGCTCAGACCTCCGAGCCGTCAGTGGCAAGGTGACCTCGACGGTGCCTGGGCCTCTCGGTCACTCCACCTCGCTCGCGATCGCGTTGACCGCCGCGGCGGCGATGGCGCTGCCCCCGCGGCGGCCTCGTACGACCAAGTGATCGAGGCCGGAGGGGTGTTCGGCGAGGGCGTCCTTCGATTCGGCTGCGCCGACGAAGCCGACGGGCACGCCGATGACCGCGGCGGGGCGCGGCGCGCCCTCCTCGATCATCTCCAGGAGGCGGAACAGCGCGGTGGGAGCGTTGCCGACGGCCACCACGGCTCCGTCCAGGCGGTCGCGCCACAGTTCCAGGGCGGCCGCGCTGCGCGTGGTGCCCAGTTCCGCCGCCAGGTCCGGCACCGAAGGGTCGGAGAGCGTGCAGATCACCTCGTTGTCCGCGGGGAGCCGTTTGCGCGTGATCCCGCTCGCGACCATGGAGACGTCACACAGGACGGGCGCGCCCGAACGCAGGGCTTCGCGGGCGCGGGCCACCACGTGGGGCGTGTAGGCGAGGTCGCGGACGAGGTCCACCATCCCGCAGGCGTGGATCATCCGGACCGCGACCTGGCTGACATCGGCGGGCAGGGCCGCGAGATCCGCTTCCGCGCGGATGGTGGCAAAGGACTCGCGGTAGATGGCCGCGCCGTCCTTCTCGTACTCGAACACTGTCTTCTCGCTCATCCGTCGACGTCGTTCCGGGCGCGTGCCCGGGCCGGACCGGCCGGCCGGAGGGCGCGGGCATGGGCGCGAGCATACCGATCACGACTCGAACAGCGATTCCGCCGAGGCTGGTCAGGTCGGAACGGGCGGCCGGTTCGTGGTCGGAGGACGAGTCGTGGGCCGGGGCCGGCGGCCCCGGCCCAGGCTCAGTTGTGCAGCCTGGGCCGGGCGGTCCCACGGGACCTGCCGACCGGGGATCCGGGCTCGGCCGTGGTCGACGTGGGAGCCGGTCCCCTTTCCGGGAAGGCGCGGGAAGGCGCAGCCTTACGGCGCGTTCTCCACCGCCTCGCTCAGCGACAGCGCGAACCGGCCCTCCGCGTCCGTCCACCAGTGAGACAGACCGAAACCCGCCGCGGCCAGTTCACCGCGGACACCGTCCTCGCGGAACTTCGCCGAGATCTCGGTGCGGATCTCCTCGCCTTCCGTGAGGTGGACCGCCAGATCCAGTGCCGGGACCTTCACGGTCTGCGTGACGCGCGACCGCAGCCGCATCTCGATCCATTCGTTCTCGGGGTCCCAGAGCGCCACGTGCTCGAACGCGTCGAGGTCGAAGTCGGCACCGAGTTCGCGGTTGACGACGCTCAGCACGTTCTTGTTGAACTCGGCCGTGACACCGGCCGCGTCGTCGTAGGCGGTGACGAGCACCGATGCGTCCTTGACCAGGTCGGTGCCGAGCAGCAGGGTGTCGCCGGGCGACAGCAGTGACCGTACGGACGCCAGGAACGTCGCGCGCTCGGCGGGGAGCAGATTGCCGATGGTGCCGCCGAGAAAGGCCACGAGCCGCTGCCCGGGGGTGTCCGGGAGCGTGAGACCGCTGGTGAAGTCGGCGATCATCGCGTGGACGTTGAGGCCGGGCCGCTCGGCGATCAGCGCGTGACCGGCCTGGGTGAGCGCGCTCTCGCTGACGTCCACGGGCACGTACGTGTGCAGGTCCGGCATCGCGTCGAGCAGATGGCGGGTCTTCTCCGAAGATCCCGAACCCAGCTCGACGAGCGTGCGCGCACCGCTCGCCGCGGCGATCTCGGCGGACCGCGCCAGCAGGATCTCGCGTTCCGCGCGGGTCGGGTAGTACTCGGGGAGTTCGGTGATCTTCTCGAACAACGCGCTGCCGTGGGCGTCGTAGAACCACTTCGGCGGCAGGGTCTTGGGCAGGTGTCCGAGGCCGAGCAGGACATCGGCGCGCAGTGCCGCGTCCGTGGCGTCCTCGGGAAGGGTGCGGGTCAACAGGAACGGACTCACGTACGGGGCTCCTTGTGCTGTGCGGATGCCATGTCGTCGCTCATGTCCTTGAGCGGGGTGAGCAGTACCTCGGTGCGGTTCGCGGTGAGAAGGGTGCGGTCGGGGACCTCCCGCCACAGCGGGTCGTCGTCGTACGGCTCGGAGGCCACGACAGCGCGGCGGCCGGTCTCGGTCAGGTACCAGAGGGTGTCGCCCCAGGCGGTCGCGGTGATCGTCTCGCCGTTGGTGAGCAGCAGGTTGAGCCGGGACCCGGGGGCCGCCTCGGCGACCTCCAGGACGGTGTCGGCCAGCGCCTGGCCCTCCTCGTCGCCGGCGAGCAGCCGGCGCAGAACCAGGGCCCACACGAACGCCGAGTCGCACCGGGCCTCCAGCGACAGCAACTCGGCCGGAGGCAGGCCCGCCACGAGCGGGGCGAGCGTGTCGGGCCAGCCGCGGACGGCGCCGTTGTGGCTGAACAGCCAGGGGCCCGCGGTGTACGGCGCCGCCGCGGCCTCCCCGTCCGCGCCCGCCACGGTCGCGTCCCGCACCGCGGCGAGCAGCGCCCGCGTCCCGATCACCCGGGCCAGGTCCGCGAACGACTGGTCGCCCCAGATCGGACCGGCGCGCCGGTAGCGGGCCGGCGCCGGGTCCCCCTCGGCGTACCAACCCACCCCGAAACCATCGGCGTTGACGGTCCCGTAGCGCTGGCGCCGGGGTGCCCACGACTGCCGGTACAGGCTGTGCTCCGGTGTCACGAGGAGCGCGCCGAGCCTCTCCTCGCTTCCCAGGAACGCCAGATGACGGCACATCAGGCGTCCTCGTCGCGAGCCGTGCGGAACCCGCAGAAGATCTGCCGCCGGATCGGATGGTCCCAGTTGCGGAACGTGCCCCGGCAGGCCACCTTGTCCACGGCGAAGGAGCCGCCGCGCAGCACCTTGTACTCAGGGCCGAAGAACACCTCCGAGTACTCCCGGTAGGGGAACGCGACGAACCCGGGGTAGGGCTCCAGATCGCTCGACGTCCACTCCCACACATCGCCGATCAACTGCCGTACGCCGAGCGGCGAGGCGCCCGCCGGATAGCTGCCCGCCGGGGCCGGGCGCAGATGACGCTGGCCCAGATTGGCGTGGACCGGCGAGGGGTCCTGGTCGCCCCACGGGTAGCGCGTGGAGCGGCCGGACACCGGGTCGTGGCGGGCCGCCTTCTCCCACTCGGACTCGGTGGGCAGCCGCCGCCCCGCCCAGCGCGCGTACGCGTCGGCCTCGTACCAGCACACGTGCAGCACCGGCTCCTGTGGCGGCACGACCTCCGTCACCCCGAAACGGCGTCGCAGCCACTGGCCTCCCTCGCGCCGCCAGAACAGCGGCGCCTCGATGCCGTGCGCGCGGATGTGGTCCCAGCCCGCGGGAGTCCACCAGCGCTCCTCGCCGTAGCCGCCGTCCTCGATGAAGGCCTGGTAGGCGGCGTTGGTGACCGGAGTGGTGTCGATGAAGAACGACGGGACCGTGCGCCGGTGCGCGGGGCGCTCGTTGTCGAGCGCCCACGGTTCGGTGGAGGTGCCCATCACGAACGGGCCCCCGGGCACCAGGACTTCGGCGGGCCCGGTGAACGGCGCGGCGGGCTCGGGGTCGGGTGCCGTGAGGGCGGTGGGCCCCCGGCGGAGCTGATGGGTGATCAGCATGGTCTCGTCGTGCTGCTGTTCGTGCTGCGCGATCATGCCGAACGCGAAGCCCGCCTCGGTCAGCCGGGTGCCTTCGAACGGGGCGCTCTCCAGGACGTCCAGCGCCCGGCCACGCACCTCGGCCGCGTACGTACGGGCTTCGGCGGGCGGCAGCAGCGGCAGCGAGGGCCGTTCGGAGCGCGCGTGCTCGAACGCGTCGTAGAGCCCGTCTATCTCGGGCCGCATCGCCTCGCGCCCGGCGACCGCCCGCAGCAGCCAGAGTTCCTCCTGGTTGCCGATGTGCGCGAGGTCCCAGACGAGCGGGGACATCAACGGCGAGTGCTGCGCGGTCAGATCGGGGTCCTCCACGCAGGAGGTGAGCAGGGAGGTGCGGTCACGGGCGGTGATGAGCGCGTCCAGCGCGCGGTGCCGGAGCGACTCCGGATCCGTGCGCGGACCGGGAGCGGTCGTGTCGGAAGCGGTCGTGCCGGTCATGTGTTCATGTCCTTCCCGTCGGACAGGCCCTGGCGGGGGCCGGCCGGGCGCCGCCCGGACCGGCCGTCGTGGTGTGACGCGGCCGCGCCGACCAGGTCGTCGGCGGGGCATCGGCCCCGGGCCACGTAGCGTTCGGTGAACTCGGCCACCGCGTCGAGCACTTCGGTGGTGGCGCCGAGCCGGGGCAGCGCTTCCAGCGCCGCCGCGAAACAGACCGCCGCGGCCTCGCGCAGCTCCGGATCGGCGAGGCCGAACCGCGCCGCGTCCTGCCACAGCGGGTTGCGCGGCGCCGGTGCCGGTCCGGCCCGCTCCGCGAGGGGTTTGACGGTCCGGTAGGCGACCTCGGCGGCGTCCCGGTCGTCGAACAGCGCCGCCGTCACCGCGAGCGGCACGATCCAGCCGTCCTCGCCCGGCTGCGCGTCGATCATGCGGAGCTCCAGATGACCGCGAGGCCGGACCGGCGGGAACAGCGTGGTCATGTGGTAGGCGAGGTCCTCCCGGTCCGGTGGCGCGGCGGACCGCGTCCAGTCCCGGAAACTGAGCGCCTCCGGAACCTCCCAGGGACCCTCGGGCGCCCGTACGCACATCACCGGCGCGTCCAGCACACGCCGTGCCCACGCCGCGCGGGGATCGCCGTCCAGGGGCGGTGCGTCGGTGCGTCCGGGGTCCATCGACGCCCACAGCGACTGGCGGGTGGACCGCCAGCCCGTGTGCCGTCCGCGGGCCATCGGCGAGTGGGCGAACGCGGCGACCAGGACCGCGCCGAGCTGATGGGCCAGCCACCAGCGGCGCCCGTGCCCGAGCGGGCCCGGCTCCTCGTACCCGGCGTCCACGCACACCTGGACCGAGGCCGACGTGCACATCATGGCGCGGCCCTCGGGACCCGCGCGGTCGAGATACCGCTCCATGGCGTCGTACCTGGGCTCATGGAGATAGCGGCTCGGGGGGTTCCAGGGATCCTGGCCGAAACCACTGAGGCCGAGGCCCGCCTCGCGCAAGCTGGCGCGTACGGCGTCGAGGTCGGCCGAGACGGATCCCACGCACTCCATCAGGGAGCCGGCGGGGGCGGAGCTGAGCTCCAGCTGTCCACCGGGTTCGACGGTGAGCGCCGAACGCAGGGGCAGGGTCCGCAGCGCGGCATAGGCCGCTTCTAGTCGTTCGGGTGTCACGCGGAGCCGGGGCCCGCGCAGCTCGTGGACGAGCCATTCCACCTCTACACCGAGGAGGCGGGGCGGACCGGTCTTGAAGCAGATGCCACGGACCAGTGCCTCCACCTCGGCCTCGGTGACATGGGAGCGTCGTCGCTCCGTACAGTCACTCACCGAATCGGACATGTCGGGATCCTCCTGAGATTCCACCATGCCGCCGGCCCGGGGTCTGGTGGGCCGGACCGACAATGACCGTTCCACCCAAGACCCTCTCGGCGGTTCGCACAAGGGTGCAAATCATTTCTTTGGGGACTGGGGAGCACTCTTGTGCGGGGCCGTGAAACTCTGTTGCGCCGCACGACCAGCATCGCTCACGATGCGTTCATGGGCACGACGGGGGAACGTAAGCAGGCCGCGCCCGTGGCGCGTACGGGGGTGGCGCCATGAGCGCGCGCCTGCGTGCGATCGCCCGGGAGACCGAGGAGATCGTGGCGGCGGGCGGCTACCGCAGTCCTTCCGGGGACGCGGTGTCCGTCGCCGCCGCGGTCGAGGCGGCGCGGGCCGGGACACGGATGCACGGCCCGGAGCCGGTGGAGATACCGTCGGTGACGCCGGTCGTGACCTCCTTCGAGGTCACCGGCGAGAGCAGCCTGGAAGCGGCCCGCCGGCTGGTCTCCGGGGGCGGGGACCCGGTCGCCGTGCTGAACTTCTCCTCGGCGCGCAATCCCGGCGGCGGCTATCTGAACGGCGCTCAGGCCCAGGAAGAGGCCCTGTGCCGGGCCTCCGCGCTGTACACCTGTCTGCTGCGGGCCCGGGGTTTCTACGAACATCACCGCGCCCACCGTGACGCGTTCTACACGGACCGTGTCATTCACTCTCCCGGCGTACCGGTGTTCCGGGACGACCGCGGCCTGCTCCTCGACGAGCCGTTCCCGGCCGGTTTCCTGACCGCGGCGGCCCCGAACGCCGGAGTCGTCCTGCGGACCGCCCCGGAGCGGGCGGCCGACCTGCCGGGCGCGCTGGCGATCCGTGCCGAACGCGTCCTGGAGACGGCCGCCGCCCACGGCTACCGCCGCCTGGTCCTCGGAGCCTGGGGCTGCGGGGTCTTCCGGAACGATCCCGAGCAGGTGGCGCGGGCCTTCCGTGGAGTGCTGGCCGGAGGCCGCCTGGAGGGGTACTTCGACCAGGTGGTGTTCGGCATCCTGGACCGCACACCGGGCCGGACCACACGCCAGGCGTTCGACCGGGTGTTCGCATCCGAGCTCCTGGGGGCGTGAAGGCCCGCCCTCACCCCCGCCCGGGCGCCCCGGGGCCCGCGCCTCGGACCCCGCGGCCCGGCTCCGGCTGAGGCCCGAGAGCGGTGCCCGCGACGGCTGCGCGGCTGCCCGCTGCCCGGCACCCCGGCCTGAGGGCCCGAGCCTCGCGCCGCCCGGCGCCGTCCGGGCGCCCCGAGCCCGGCGGCCCGTGTCGCCCGGCGGTCGGGGCTGCTCGCTCGGCGTCCCCTCGCGGCCCGTGCCTCGCCGCCCGGCGGAGGCGCCACCCCCGGCACCCGGTGGAGGTGTCACCCGGCAGTCGGCGGAGTGGGAACCCCGGCTCCCGGCGGCCCGAGCCGCCGTCAACGGGCGGGGCTCAGCGCCAGCCGTACCGCTCCCGCAGTCGGTGGACCACGGAATTGAAACGCATCCGGTCCAGCGCGCACGCCTCCCGCCGCATCCCGTCCTCGTGCAGTCGCAGCACGCGGTCCACGTTCACCCAGGAGTCCCGCCCGGTCCGGTCCCACGGACCGCTGCCGATCGCCACCCACTCGCGGTCGCCGTTGTGCGCCTTGCTGGAGAGCTGGACGGCGAGCAGCGTGCCCGCGACCTCCCGGGCCACGACCAGTACCGGGCGGTCCTTGCCCCGGCCGTCGTTCTCCTCGAAGGGCACCCACGTCCAGACGATCTCACCGGGATCGGGGTCGCCGTCGTGGGCGGGGGAGTACTCGGTCTTCACGGGGCCGACCTTGCGGGGCTCGGCCTCGGTGGTCGCGGTCGGGCCGTAGCGGCCGGGGACGTCTTCTTCGGTGTCATCGGTAAAGGCAGTCACGCGGGCCACCGTAGAACGTGCGTGCCAGGTCGCGGTGGGCGGGTCCGGAGCCGGACGGCTTGGCGCGCACCGGAGGGCGTGGGCCGACTCCGCATAAGTCTCCTGCCGTACGGCCACCGGCGCGCCGGTGGAGCGGAGCCGGGCGTACGGGGCTCTGGTCCAACTCCCGTACGTCCGGACCCTGCTGACCGGAACCGCTGGTGCCTGGGCGCCTCAGCGCGCCGGCCTCACCCCTCGTCCTTCTCCACGGGCACCTTCTCGCCGACCGGAGCCGCGACCCCGTTGAGTTCCGCCGTCGGGTTCTTGGCCGGGCTCCCCTCCGGGTTCATCGAGGAGAGCAACTGGCGTGCCAGGCCCAGGCCGGTGCCGCCCATGGTGAGTGCCTTGGCGAACAGGTCCGACATGCCGTCGGCGCCGTTGAGCAGCACCATGTGATCCACGTTGCCGAACGCGCTCGCGCCCGCCTGGACGATCTCCGGCCAGTTCTCGGCGAGTTGCTGGGCGACGACCGCCTCCTGGTTCTCGGCGAGCGCGGCGGCGCGGGCCTTGATGGCCTCCGCCTCCGCGAGACCCTGGGCCCGGGTCGCCTCGGCTGCCGCGAGGCCCTTGGCCTGCGCGGCCGCGGCCTCGGCCTCACCGGTGGCGCGGGTCGCCGTCGCGGCGGCCGCACCCCGTGCCTTGGTCGCCTCGGCCTCGGCGTTGGCGGCCGTCTTGACCCGGGTCGCCTCCGCCGCGGCGGCGAGTTCGGTCTCCCTGGCCTTGGCCTGCGCCGCCGAGATCCGCGCGTCACGCTCGGCCTCGGCCCGCGCCCGGATCTCGTACGCCCTGGCGTCCGCCGGCTTGCGGACGTCCGCCTGGAGCTGTTGCTCGCGGCGGTGCGCCTCCAGTTCGGCGACGCGTGTCTCCTGGACGACGACGTCCTGCTGGGCGGCGGCCGCCGAGAGCGGTCCGGCCATCTGGGCCGTCGCCGCCGCCTTGTCCCGCTCGGCCTGGTAACCGGCCTGCTGGATCTCGCTGTCCCGGGTCGCCTCCGACATCCGGGCCGCGGCCTTCTGCTCGGCCTCGGTGGCGAGACGGTTCGCCTCCGCCTGCGCGATGCGCGCGTCCCGCTGCACGGCGGCGGCGTGCGGCATCGCGAGGTTCTTGATGTATCCGGTCGGGTCCTCGATCTCGTGGATCTGCAGCGAGTCGACGATCAGGCCGAGCTTCTCCATCTCCGTGCCGCACGCGGCCCGGGTCTGGCCGGTCAGCTTCTCCCGGTCGCGGATCATTTCCTCGACCGTCAACCCGCCGACGATGGACCGCAGATG
This sequence comes from Streptomyces sp. NBC_00659, assembly GCF_036226925.1. Classification (NCBI taxonomy): domain Bacteria; kingdom Bacillati; phylum Actinomycetota; class Actinomycetes; order Kitasatosporales; family Streptomycetaceae; genus Streptomyces; species Streptomyces sp. NBC_00659. Next base: position 8,337,596 of record NZ_CP109031.1, read on the forward strand.
ACCGGCGAACACGTTGTGCACCCGCTCGGCCATCATCTTCTGCTGGTCGAGGAAGCGGCGGCCCGCGTTGGCGATCGACACGAAGTCGTCGCCCACCTTGAAGATGACCACGCCCCGCACCTTCAGCGGAATGCCCTGGGTGGTCACGCAGTCCACGTGCAGCTCGGTCTCGTTGAGGTCGAGCGAGATCTTCCGCACCGCCTGCACACCGGGGAGCACCAGCGTGCCGCGCCCCGTCACGATGCGGAATCCCATGCCTTCCTCGAGTCCTTCGGTCCGATGCTTCGAACCGGAGATGATCAGCGCTTCGTTGGGCTCCGCGACACGCCACATAAGCTTGAAGATCACCACGATGAAGATCAGTGCGAGGACAACCGCCCCCGCCACGACGCCGACAACCATCGGCATTCGCCCCCTTTTGATGGTGCCCTTTCGGCACCGAACGAACGGGAGTGTGCTCCTCGCCGACACCGGAGGACAGAGGTGCGCGAATCCTTGTTGCGTTCTTGACGCATACGGTTCTCACCTGGGACGAGTGCAGCTCAACTGTCGTTCGGAGGAAGCGAGTTCGCCCGGCCGTTCGAGCGCCGTTCGACAGACTCCGCGGGGTCGCCGGTGGCGCAGCGGGCCGGAGCGGAGTGCTCTCAGCCGTCGTACGCGGCCGAGACGTACACCGTGCGCGGCGGCAGGTACTCCACCACCATCACCACCGTGCCCCGCTCGATACGGTCCTGCGGCGCGGCCGGGTACGCGAGGAAGTGCTCGGCGCCGCCGCGCACCTTGACGATCACCTCACCGACGAGCCCGGGTCCGACCGTGCCGGTGACCCGTCCCATCAAACCGACCATCGAGGCATCGTCCATGGGCACAGGGTAAAGCCGGAACTCGCCTACGCGGCCGGGGAGTCCGCGACGGCTTCGTACGGAGGCCACCGTTCGTGCCAGCGTAGGTCCGCCTCCAGTTGCGCGGCCAGCGACACCAGCAGCGGCTCGCTGTCCGCAGGGCCGAGCAACTGCGCGCCGACCGGGAGACCTTCGCCCACGAAGCCCGCGGGGACGTTGACGCCCGGCCAGCCGAGGATGTTCCACGGCCAGGCGTAGGGACAGGCCGCGATCATGGCGCGGTCGGTGCGCAGACCGCTCAGGCCGAGCATCGAGCCGACGGGCGGCGGGGGAGCGGCGGTCGTCGGCGCGAGCACCACGTCGTAGGTGTCGAACAGCGCGCCGACGCGCCGTTGCAGCGTGGCCTCGGCCCGGCGGGCCGCCCGCAGCGGCGTGCCGCCGAGCAGCCGGCCGAGGCGTGCCGCGCCGTGGGTGCGCCGGTCGAGCAGCTCGGGGAACGGCACGTCGCGCACGTGTTCGGCGATGCCGGCCGTGGCGCGCGGGATGAAGGTGAGCCCGATCTGTCCGTAGCGCGGATCGGCCTCCTCCACCGTGTGCCCGAGCGCGGCGAGCCGCTCCGCGAGGGCGAGGACCTTCGCCCGTACGGCGGGGTCGAGCCGTGCGGGCAGCGCGGTGAAGGGCGGTTTCAGCGACAGCGCGATACGCAGCCGGCCCGGGTCGCGGCCCACGGCGTCGTGGACGCGCAGCGCGGCGGGCCGGTGCAGATCGCCCGCGTGGCTGCCGCTCGCCGCGTCCAGCAGCAGGGCCGCGTCCGCGACCGTGCGGGCGAGCGTGCCGTTGACCGTGATGCCGTGGAAGGACTCCGGGCGCGGCCAGGTCGAGATCCGGCCGCGCTGCGGCTTGATGCCGACCAGATGGGTCCAGGCGGCCGGGATGCGCACCGAGCCCGCCCCGTCCGAGCCCAGCGCCGCGGGCACCAGGCCCGCGGCCACGGCGGCAGCGGAGCCCCCGGACGAGCCGCCCGGGGTGTGCCCGTGGTGCCAGGGATTGCGGGTCGCGCCGAAGGCGGGGCCCTCCGTGAACGGCCACTGGCCCAGCTCGCAGGTGTTGGTCTTGCCGACCACGACGGCCCCGGCCATGCGCAGCCGGCGGACCGCCTCGCCGTCCTCGGACACCGGCGGGAACTCCCCCGGGCAGCCGAACGCGGTCGGCTGGCCCGCCACGTCCATGTCGTCCTTGACCGCGACCGGCACTCCGAGCAGCGGCCTCCGCCCGCCCGCGGCCAGCTCCGCGTCCGCCGCGTCGGCCTCCGCGAGCGCGGCCTCGGCGCGCACCAGCCGGAAGGCGTTCACGGTGGACCGGGCCGCCTCGATCCGGGCGAGCGCCCGCTCGACCAGCTCGCGCGAACTCACCTCGCCCGCGGCCAGCGCACGCGCGCTCTCCGTCAGTCCTGGGGCACGGTCGGGAGTCATCCCGGTCACCTCCGAAGCGTTGTCTACCGAACGGTAACCTCTGTCTCGGTGTGGCGGTACCGGGCGGTCAACCTCCTTTACGGAGGCGGGAGTTCCGTAAAACGAGAGGCCGATCGGGGCCCCGGCGCGAGGCGGTGTCCGAGCCCTCTGCAAGGATGCGTCGCGTCATGGTGCAATTACCGAAGCAGCCCGCCGTCCAGCCGGCGCCCGCACGACGACCCGTACCGACCAGTGCCGACGTGGCACGCCTCGCCGGTGTCTCGCGCGCGACCGTCTCGTACGTCCTGAACAACACCAGCGCCGTCCGGATCAGCGAACCCACCCGCCGCCGGGTCCGCGAGGCCGCGGAGGAACTCGGGTACGTTCCGCACGCGGCCGCCCGCAGTCTGCGCGCCGGACACAGCCGTATGGTCCTGATGCCCGCCCCGACCGCCCCGGTGGGCCCGCTCTACCACCGGTTCTTCGCCGAACTCCAGTCCGCGCTCGGCCGGCTCGACTACACCGTCGTGCAGTACGGCAGCGTCGGGCTGCACGGTGACGAGGCCGCCCGCGCCTGGGCCGAGCTGCGCCCGGTCGCCGTCCTGGTGCCCGGCAGCGACCTCGGTCCGCCGGGTGTCGCGGTCCTCAAGCGGGCCGGCGCCCGCGCCGTGGTCACCCTGGGCCCCGAACGGGTCGAGGGCGCCCACGCGCTGCTCATGAACCACGACCGGGTCGGCCACTGCGCGGGGGTCCATCTGCTGTCCGGCGGCCGCCGCCGCATCGGCGTCGTGATGCCCGAGGAGAGCGGCCTGGAGATCTTCTCCAGGCCCCGCCTCGACGGTGTCCGGCGGGCCGTGAGCGGCACGGACGCGACGGTCACCGAGCTGCCGCTGGCCTACGAGGAGGAGGCCGCGGCCCGCCTCGCGGCGCGCTGGCGTTCCCTCGGCCTCGACGCGGTCTTCGGGTACAACGACGAGTACGCGATGCTCCTGATGCGCGCCCTTCAGGACGAGGGCGTCGCCGTGCCGGACGAGACCGCCGTCGTCGGCGCCGACGACCTCATGCTCGGCCGGCTGCTCCGGCCCCGGCTGAGCACCGTGCACCTCGACCTGCCCTCCGGCCGCGACCTCGCCGAACTGGTCGACCGCGCGGTCCGTGAACCGGGTGCCGAGCCGGAGACGCACGAGGTGCTGGGCGCACGAGTGGTGCACCGCGCGTCGAGCTGAGAGAGGCTGGTGCCGCAGCAGGCGCGTTCGCCGTCTCGTGACACCGAGCCTGTTCGCCCGGGCCCGTGCGTGACGGGGCCGGTCCCCGCGCCGGAGCCCGGCCCCGGCGGCATCGGACACCGGAGGCGCGTCATGCGGACCACGGTCGGCGTCATCGGCGCGGGCCCGGCGGGACTTCTGCTGGCCCGGCTGCTGCACCGGACGGGGATCGACTGTGTCGTCCTGGAGAGCAGGACGCGCGCGTACGTCGAGCGGCGCCAGCGGGCCGGCATGCTGGAGCAGGGCACGGTCGACGCCCTGCGCGCGTGCGGGGCGGGCGGGCGGCTGGACGCCGAGGGTCTGGTCCACCACGGGATCGAGCTGCGCTTCGAGGGCGAGCGTCATCACATCGACTTCCCCGGGCTCACGGGCGGCCGGACCGTCACGATCTACGCCCAGACGGAGATCGTGAAGGATCTTGTCGCTCTCCAACTCGCTGACGGGCCACCCCTGTTGTTCGAGGCGGAGGTGCTCGCCGTGGAGGGGCCGGAGAGCGCCTCGCCCGTCGTGCGGTTCGTGCGGGAGGGGCGCGAGCGGACCCTGCGCTGCGACTGGGTGGTGGGCTGCGACGGCGGCCACGGCGTCGCGCGCGCCGCGTTCCCGGCCGGTACGGGCCGTACGTACGCGCACGACTACCCGTACTCCTGGCTCGGCATCCTCGCCGATGTGCCGCCCTCCTGCGAGGAGTTGGTCTACGCCCGGGGCGCCACCGGCTTCGCCCTGCACAGCATGCGCTCCCCGTCGGTGTCCCGGCTGTACCTCCAGGTACCGAACGGGACCGACGCCGACGACTGGCCCGACGAGCGCGTCTGGGACGAACTGGCCGCGCGCTTCGCGGTCGAGGGGGACTGGCGGCTCGAACGCGGTCCCGTCACCGCCAAGTCGGTCACTCCCATGCGCAGTTGGGTCCACGAGCCGATGCGCCACGGACGGCTGTTCCTGGCCGGGGACGCCGCCCACATCGTGCCGCCGACCGGCGCCAAGGGGCTCAACCTCGCGGTGGCGGACGTACGGGTCCTGGCGCGCGCGTTCGCCGCGCTGCACCGCACGGGATCGACGGAACTCCTGGACCGGTACTCGCGGATGGCCCTCGAACGTGTGTGGCAGGCCACGCGCTTCTCGTACGACATGACTACGATGTTGCATGCTCAACCAAATGGGGACGCCTTCGACGACCGGATGCAGCTCGCGCGACTGCGCCGGATCACGGCATCCCGTTCAGCCGCCGCCGAACTGGCCGCGAACTACACGGGACTTCCGCTCGGCCCCCGGCCGCAGGAGTCCGCCGAGTCCCGCTGGTGATCAGTGAACGATCGGAGAGCCGACATGCCACTGCTCGACCCCACGACCTGGCAGTCCCGCCCGCTCTCGGGCGATGAGCACACCGTCACCGAACCCGCCACCGGCGAGAGCCTCGCCGCCGTCACGCTCGCCGGCGCCGAGGACGTCGCGACCGCCGCGCGGACCGCCCGCGCCGCCCAGACCGAGTGGGCCAAGGCCCCGCACTTCGTCCGCGCCGCCGTACTGCGCCGTGCGGGCGACCTCTTCGCGGCGCACGCCGACGAGCTGCGCGACTGGATCGTGCGGGAGTCCGGCTCCATCCCGGGCAAGGCGGACTTCGAGCTGCACGTCGCCGCCCAGGAGTGCTACGAGGCGGCCGCACTCGCCTCGCGCCCGACGGGCCAGATCCTGCCCTCGGAGGCGCCGCGCCTGTCGTACACGCGCCGCGTCCCGGCCGGCGTCGTGGGCGTGATCGCGCCCTTCAACGCACCGCTGATCCTCTCGATCCGCTCGGTGGCTCCGGCGCTCGCGCTCGGCAACGGCGTCGTCCTGAAGCCGGACCCGCGCACGGCCGTGTGCGGCGGCCTCGCGCTCGGAGCCGTCTTCGCCGAGGCGGGACTGCCGGACGGGCTGCTCCAGGTCCTTCCCGGCGGCCCCGAGACCGGCCGCGCCCTGGTCGCCGACCCCCTGGTCCCGGTCATCTCCTTCACCGGCTCGACCGCCGCGGGACGCGCGGTCGGTGAGGCGGCGGGACGTCATCTCAAGCGCGCGCACCTGGAGTTGGGCGGGAACTCCGCCCTGGTCGTCCTGGCGGACGCCGACATCGAGGCGGTCATCTCCACGGCGGCCTGGGGCTCGTTCTTCCACCAGGGCCAGATCTGCATGACGACCGGCCGCCACCTGGTCCACGCCTCGCTCTACGAGGAGTACGTCGAACGGCTCGCCGCGAAGGCCGACTCGCTGGCCGTCGGCGACCCGCACCGCGAACAGGTCCACCTCGGACCGATCATCGACGACGCCCAACTCACCAAGATCCACGGGCTGGTGGAGTCCAGCACGGCCAACGGCGCGAAGCTCGCGGCGGGCGGCACGTACGACCGGCTCTTCTACCGGCCCACCGTGCTCGCCGGAGTCGACGACACGACCCCGGCGTACGCGGAGGAGGTCTTCGGCCCGGTCGCGCCGGTCCGCTCCTTCACCACCCTCGACGAGGCGGCGGCCCTGGCCTCCGCCGGACCGTACGGCCTCTCCCTGGGCATCGTCACCCGGGACACCGCACGCGGCCTGGACCTCGCCGAGCGCATCCCGACGGGCATCGCCCACATCAACGACCAGACCGTCAACGACGAGGCCGTCGCGCCCTTCGGCGGAACCGCCGCGTCCGGCACCGGCGCCCGCTTCGGCGGCGAGGCCAACCTGGACGCCTTCACCGACCTGCGATGGACGACGGTGCGCGGGGACGTGGCGGGATATCCCTTCTAGGGCTGCGGGAGCTGCGGCGGCCGAGGGCAGCGGCCGGGCGCGCGCACCTGCTCCCCGGACCGTCGCACCCGGTCCCCGGCCCGCCGGGGGCCTGCCTACTCGGTGTCCCCGGCAGGCCCGGCGTTCTCGGCCTGCCCGGCCTGTTGGGCCGCGACCGACTTTCGTACCTCGTCCATGTCCAGCTTCCGGGCCTGCCCGATGACGTCGTCCAGAGCGGCGGCGGGCAGTGCCCCGGGCTGGGCGAAGATCGCGACCTGGTCCCGCACGATCATCAGGGTCGGAATCGACTGGATGTCGAAGGCGGCGGCCAGCTCAGGCTGCGCCTCCGTGTCGACCTTGGCGAAGACCAGGTCGGGGTTGGCCTCGGCGGCCTTCTCGTAGACCGGGGCGAACTGACGGCACGGCCCGCACCAGGACGCCCAGAAGTCGATCAGGACGAACTCGTTGTCCGTGACCGTCTGGTCGAAGTTCTCCTTGGTGAGCTCAACGGTGCTGCTCATTCCATTTCCCTCTTCCTCACGTCCGGGTCATGCCGGTCAGCACAACGCAACCCACCAGGGGCCTATTCCGGGCCCGTACCCGTGTGGCCACGGCGCACACCAGCAACCAGACTGGCCCCATGACGGAAACGGAATCCATCGCGTACGACGTCGTGGTGCTCGGTGCCGGACCCGTGGGGGAGAACGTCGCCGACCGCGCACGCGCCGCCGGCCTCTCCACCGCGGTCGTGGAGAGCGAACTGGTCGGCGGCGAGTGCTCGTACTGGGCGTGCATGCCCAGCAAGGCTCTCCTGCGCCCGGTGATCGCCCGCGCCGACGCCCGCCGCGTACCCGGCCTCGCCGCCGCCGTACAAGGCCCCCTCGACGCCTCCGCGGTGCTCGCCCACCGCGACTGGTTCACCTCCGACTGGAAGGACGACGGCCAGCTCTCCTGGCTGGACGGCATCGGAGCCGACTTCCACCGCGGACACGGCCGGCTCGCCGGACCGCGCACCGTGACGGTCGACGGACCCGACGGCGAACGGCGCCTGCTGACCGCCCGCCACGCGGTCGCGGTCTGCACCGGCACCCGCGCCCAGCTCCCCGACCTGCCGGGCCTCGCCCAGGTCAAACCATGGACGAGCCGCGAGGCCACCAGCGCGCACACCGTGCCCGGACGGCTGATCGTGGTGGGCGGCGGTGTCGTCGCCGCCGAGATGGCCACGGCCTGGCAGGCGCTCGGCTCCCAGGTCACCCTCCTGGTGCGCGGCAAGGGCCTGCTGCCCCGCATGGAGCCCTTCGCCGGGGAACTGGTCGCCGAGGCACTGACCGAGGCGGGCGCGGACGTGCGCACCGGTACCTCGGTGACCGCCGTCTCGCGCGAGGGCTCGACGGTGGTCGCCCTCACGGACACCGGCGACCGTATCGAGGCCGACGAGATCCTCTTCGCGACCGGCCGCGCGCCCCGCACCGACGACATCGGCCTCGACACCGTCGGCCTGGAGCCGGGCAAGTGGATCGAGGTCGACGACAGTCTCCGGGTCATCGGCAGCGCATGGCTGTACGCGGTCGGTGACGTCAACCACCGCGCGCTGCTCACCCATCAGGGCAAGTACCAGGCCCGGATCGCCGGTGCCGCCATCGCCGCCCGTGCCGCGGGAGTGCCTCTGCTGGAGACGGACCCCTGGGGCGCGCACTCCGCCACCGCCGACCACGCGTCCGTCCCGCAGTGCGTCTTCACCGACCCGGAGGCCGCGGCCGTGGGCCTCTCCCTGGCCGAGGCGGAGCAGGCCGGTCACCGGGTCCGGGCCGTGGACGTCGACATGGCTTCGGTGGCCGGCGCCGGACTGTACGCGGACGGCTACCGGGGCAAGGCCCGCATGGTCGTCGACCTCGACCGCGAGATCGTCCTCGGTCTCACCCTGGTCGGCCCTGGCGTCGGCGAGCTCATCCACTCCGCGACCATCGCCGTCGTCGGCCAGGTCCCGGTCGAGCGCCTGTGGCACGCCGTCCCGTCCTACCCGACGGTCAGCGAGGTCTGGCTGAGGCTCCTGGAGGCGTACCGGGACGCGTGAGCCGGGCCTGGCACACAGGCGGCCGCGCCGTGCGGCGTGCCGCCTGTGTGCCGTCGTACGGCCGGCGCGTCAGGCCAGGGACACCAGTTCCCGGTACTCCTCGCTCCACAGGTCCTCGTTCGCGTCCGGGAGCAGCAGCACCCGGTCCGGGCGCAGGGCGTCGACGGCTCCCTCGTCGTGGGTGACCATGACGAGCGCGCCCGGACAGGTGGCCACCGCCGCCAGGACCTCGGCGCGGGAGGCGGGGTCCAGGTTGTTGGTGGGTTCGTCCAGGAGGAGCACGTTCGCGCCCGAGTGGACGAGCCCCGCCAGGGCGAGCCTGGTCTTCTCTCCGCCGGAGAGGACGCCGACCCGTTTGCCGGCGTCGTCGCCCGTGAACAGGAACGAGCCGAGCACCCCTCGTACCTCCCCGTCGCCGAGGTGCGGCGCGGCGGTGGCGAGATGGTCCCGGACCGTTCCGGCGGGGTCCAGCGTGTCGTGCTCCTGCGCGAAGTAGCCGAGACGCAGCCCGTGTCCGCGCACGACCCGCCCGCTGTCCGGGCTCTCGTGCCCGGCGAGCAGCCGCAGCAGCGTCGTCTTGCCCGAGCCGTTCGGGCCGAGGATCACCAGCCGGCTGCCCCGGTCGACGGCGAGGTCGACGCCGCCGAGGACGCGCAGATCGCCGTACGACTTGGTCAGCGCGACCGCCCCGAGCGGCACGCGTCCGCACGGGGCCGGTTCGGGCAGCCGGATCCTGGCGACCTTCTCCGCCCGCCGGACCGGTTCCAGTCCTGCGAGCAGGCGGTCGGCGCGGCGGTCCATGTTCCTGGCGGCCACGGCCGTCGCCACATGCGCGCGCATCTTGTCGGCCTGCGCGTGCAGCGCCGCCGCCTTGCGTTCGGCGTTGGCGCGCTCCCGGGACCGGCGTCGCTCGTCGGCGTCGCGCCGGGTGAGGTAGGCCGCCCAGCCGGTGTTGTGGACGTCGAGCGTGGCGCGGTGCGGGTCCAGGTGGAAGACGCGGTTGACCACGTCGGCCAGCAGGGAGGTGTCGTGACTGATGAGAACGAGCCCTGCCTGACGGCTTGCCAGGAACCCGCGGAGCCAGGCGATCGAGTCCGCGTCCAGGTGGTTCGTCGGCTCGTCGAGGAGCAGGGTGCCGTCGTCCGCGAACAGGATGCGGGCGAGCTCGACCCGTCGTCGCTGCCCGCCGGACAGGGTGCCGATGCACTGGTCCATCACCCGGGCCGGCAGACCGAGTCCGGCGGCGACCCGGGCCGCCTCGGCCTCGGCCGCGTACCCGCCGCGCGCCTGGAACTCGGCCTCGGCGCGCGCGTAGGCGTTCATCGCACGGTCGGATCCGTCGGCCATCGCGGTCTCTGCCGCCCGCAGGGCCCGTACGGCACGGTCGAGGCCCCGGGCCGACAGGATCCGCGCGGTGACCGTGACCGCGGGGTCCGCGGCGGCCGGGTCCTGGGCGAGGTGACCGACCGCCCCGGTACGGGAGACGGAACCGGCGGCGGGACGCCGCAGCCCCGCGAGGGTGCTCAGAAGGGTGGTCTTGCCGGAGCCGTTACGGCCGACCAGGCCGATGCGGTCGCCGGGGGAGACGGTGAAGGAGATGCCGGAAAGCAGCAGACGCGCGCCGACGCGCACATCGACACCGCGAACGGTGATCATGGGAGAACGCTCCAGAAGTCAATCGGCTCAAGGACACACGGGTGGCGTGGAAGCGGGTCCTGGAGCTAAGAGACGCGGGGCGTAGACATGCCCGCAGGCTAGCCGAGCCGGAGTCGGGGCGCCTGCGATTTTCCGCCGGGAGCCCCGGCGCGGGACCGATGGGCGCGGTGCGGTGCGGTGCGGCGAGCGTCTGCCGGGGGATCCCGGCCGTCGGCTCGGCAGGGCGAAGCGGCGGTCTGATGGTGGTGCCCGAAGCCGGACGTGGAACCGAGGGCTGGGCCCGGACCCCGAGGGCGGGCCGTGATGCCCAGAACCGCAGGGGCCGTGCCGGCATCAGTCCGGCAGGGTGAAGCCCAGAACGTCGGCCGCGCGTTCCGGCGTCGGCTGGGACCAGAGTTCCGCCGCCGCCTGGTTCGAGGACAGCGAGCGCAGCTCCGCGCGGTCGAGGTACAGCATGCCGTCCAAGTGGTCCGTCTCGTGCTGGACGATGCGTGCGGGCCAGCCGCCGAACACCTCGTCGACCGCTCGCCCGTGTTCGTCGAGCGCCGTCAGCCGCACCTCGGTGTGCCGGGCCACCACGGCCTGCCAGCCCGGCACGCTCAGACAGCCCTCGAAGAACGCCACCCGGCCCGGACCGATCCCCTCGTACGAGGGATTGACCAGCACCCGGAACGGCTGCGGCTCCCGCCCCCGGACGAGGCGCACCTCGTCCGAGACCGGCGCCGGGTCCTCGATGACGGCGATCCGCAGCGGCACGCCGACCTGCGGCGCGGCGAGTCCGACACCCGGTGCCGCGTGCATCGTGGCGCGCAGGGCGGCCACGAACCGGGCCAGCAGTGCCGGGTCCAGCTGCCCGTCGAACGGCTCCGTGCCCCGGCGCAGCACGGGGTCACCGGCCGCGACGATCGGCAACGGACCCTCGTGGCCGAGGAGTTCCTCGACCATGTCGCTCAGGGTGATGCGCGGGGCGCTGCGGTCTCGCTCGGATGCCATCACGCCAGGATGCCAAGCCGGACCGGGGCGATCGAGGCGGCACGGGGGGAGCCCAGCGACTTTCCTCGTGTGGCTCCGGTCACGTGCCGGCCCGGCCGCTCGCCCGAGCGCTCGTCCGTCCTCCCGCGCGGCACGCGGAGGGGCCGCGCGGCACGCGGAGGGGAGTGCCGGCCCGGCCGTCCGCCCGCACAGCACGCGGGAAGGCCGGTCACCGAGGCGACCGGCCTTCCCGTGCGGAACCCCGAACCCGCGACCGCCGGGCCGGATCGGATCCGCGCCGGATCCGATCCGGATCAGGCTTGTCCGAAGTCGCCTCCGAGCGCGGACGCGATCCGCAGGTGCGACGCGGCCTCGTCGGGGCGGCCGAGGCGCTGGAGTGTGCGCCCCAGCATCAGCCGGGCGTAGTGCTCGACCGGATCGAGCTCCACGAGGGTGCGCAACTCGGCTTCGGCGCGGCGCAGTTGGGCCGAGTGGTAGTAGGAACGCGCCAGCAGCAGCCGGGGTCCTGTCTGCTCCGGCACCTCCTCGACCAGTCCGTCCAGCACGCGTGCCGCCGCGGAGTAGTCCTTGGCCTCGAAGAACATCCGCGCCCGCTCCCAGCGCTCCGCGGCCGTCCCGTGGTCGTAGTACGTCGTGTCCACCACTGACCTCCTTCGAAGGCCCACAACCGTGGCAGTTGGTTGAATATTCCACGAGCTTGCGGGGGTCCGAGGCGCTTCGAGGTGGCGGCTCCGGGTTGGGGTCCCGGCAGTGGTCCGGGCCGTTACGCGTCGGCGAGTTCCGCGTTGGCCCGCTCCGTCACGAGGGCCAGTACGCGCCCGGCGGTGGCCAGGTCCTCGGCCGGGATCCCGGCGTACACCCGGGCCGCGATCGCGTCGCCCGCGCTGCGGATCGACGCGGACAGTTCCCGGCCGCCGTCCGTCAGGGATACCTGTCCGGGAGCCGGCTCCTCCAGGAGCCCCAGCGCCGTCAGTTCCTCGACGGTCCGCCGGGCCGCCGACTCCTCGATCTTCAGGCCGTCGGTGAGCCGGCCCACGACCCGTGCCCGCTCGACGGACCCGCCGTTGTCGGGCGCGGCGCGCAGGGCCACCGACTGCTCGAAGGTGGTGCCGCTGCGGGCCAGCACCCGCTCCAGGGCGGCCCGGCCCGCGTAGTGGGCGAGGCCGATGACCTGGCCGTTGACAGGGGGAACAGAGGTGGTCATGACTACTCCTCGGGTGAGAACTCTTCGGAGGACGGTGGAGCCACGCCGGAACGCGGCCCGGCTCCGGTGTGCGGATCGAGCGGTACGTCGAGCAGGACGGCCAGCTCGCGGCTGAACGCCCGCGTGCGGTCGCCGCCGAGGCCGCCCAGTGGTTCGAGAAGCTGCTCCAGAAGGCCCTGGACCACGGTGATGGCGTGGAGGGCGATCTCGCGCCCGTCGTCGGTGAGGGTCAGCCGCACCGCCCGGGGGTCCGCCGGATCCCGGGTGCGGTCGAGACGGCCGGCCGTCTCCAGGGCACGGGCCAGCTTCGAGACGTAGAGCGGTTCGAGTCCGGTGTGGTCGGCGAGCTCGCGCTGACTGGGCCGCCGCCCGCCCCGGTTGAGGCTGTACAGCGAGGCGATCAGCGCGTACTGCGCGTGTGTCAGGCCCAGCGGGCCCACCGCCCGGTCCACGGCGACGCGCCACTTCATCGACAGGCGCCAGACGAGGAAACCGGGGGTCGCGTTCTCGGAGGCCGACTTCGCTGTACTCATGCAAGAAACAGTACATGGCTACTATGTTCATGGCTACTATATGTACGGACCTCGTCTTCGGCCCCCGAACGGCCCGGTCGCGGCGTACGGACCCGGGGGCCGGACTCCCGGGGCGCCGCGCCGGTTCTGAGCCAAGTGCCCCTCGATGGACGTATCGATGACCTGACGAGCGGCCACCGACGGGTCTAGGTTGTGGGCCATGAGCAATCTTGATCGGGAGGCGGTTCCCGCCGCCTGCGGCGGCCGCGGGTTCGTGGTGGCCGAGCCGGTGCGCGAACTTCTCAGCCCCCGCCGGGTCAAGCTCGGCGAGTCGACCGAGGTCCGCCGTCTGCTGCCCAATCTGGGCCGGCGCATGGTCGGCGCGTGGTGCTTCGTCGATCACTACGGGCCGGACGACATCGCCGACGAGCCCGGCATGCAGGTCCCGCCGCACCCGCACATGGGCCTGCAGACCGTCAGCTGGCTGCACGAGGGCGAGGTGCTGCACCGCGACTCCACGGGCAGCCTCCAGACGATCCGCCCGCGCGAACTCGGCCTCATGACCTCGGGCCGCGCCATCAGCCATTCCGAGGAGAGCCCCCGCGCGCACTCCCGTCTGCTGCACGGCGCGCAGCTCTGGGTCGCGCTGCCGGACAGCCACCGGCACACCGACCCGCACTTCGAGCACCACGCCGAGCTGCCCGTCGTCACCGCCCCCGGCCTGCGGGCCACACTCCTGCTGGGCACGCTCGACGGCACGGCCTCGCCCGGTACGACGTACACGCCGATCGTCGGCGCCGACCTGGCCCTCGCGAGCGGCGCGGACGTCCGCCTGCCGCTAGAGCCCGACTTCGAGTACGCCGTTCTCGTGATGTCCGGCGAGGCCCGGGTCGACGGCGTGCCGGTGGTCCCGGGCTCCATGCTCTACCTCGGCTGCGGACGTACGGAACTTCCGCTGCGCGCCACGACGGACGCGGGCCTCATGCTCCTGGGCGGCGAGCCGTTCGAGGAGGAGCTGATCATGTGGTGGAACTTCATCGGGCGCACCCAGGCCGACATCGAACAGGCCCGCGAGGACTGGGCCAAGGGTGCACGCTTCGGTGAGGTGAAGGGGTACGACGGCGCGCCGCTGTCCGCCCCGGAACTTCCCCCGCTGCCGCTGAAGCCGCGGGGACGCTTGCGCTGAGCCGCGATGGTGGGACCACGGTGCGGAGCGACGACGGTGGCGGCACCTCCCACTCGCCGACGTCCTCCGCGCGCCAGGTCTCCGCGCCAGGTCTCCGCCCGCCCGGTCTCCGGGCGGGCGGAAGGGTTCGTCGGCCTACGGGTTCGTCGGACTCGCGGAGTCGTCGGACGCACAGAGTCGTCAGACCCACGGATTCGTCAGACCCGCGGATTCGTCAGTCCTTGATCTCGCAGATGGGGGCGCCGGAGGTGACGGAGGCGCCGACCTCGGCGCTCAGGCCCTTGACGGTGCCGGAGCGGTGGGCGTTCAGCGGCTGTTCCATCTTCATGGCCTCGAGGACGACGATGAGGTCGCCCTCCTTGACCTCCTGGCCCTCCTCGACGGCCACCTTGACGATGGTGCCCTGCATCGGGGAGGCGAGGGTGTCGCCGGAGGCGGCCGGGCCGGACTTCTTGGCGGCCCGGCGCTTGGGCTTGGCGCCGGCGGCCAGACCGGTGCGGGCCAGCGACATGCCCAGCGAGACGGGCAGCGAGACCTCCAGGCGCTTGCCGCCGACCTCGACGACCACCGTCTCGCGGCCGGGCTCGTCGTCGTTCTCGGTGTCGGCCGGGGCGGCGAACGGCTTGATCTCGTTGACGAACTCGGTCTCGATCCACCGGGTGTGGACCGTGAACGGGTCCTGCGAGCCGGTCAGCTCGGGGGCGAACGCCGGGTCGGTGACCACCGCGCGGTGGAAGGGGATCGCGGTGGCCATGCCCTCGACCTGGAACTCCGCCAGCGCGCGGGCGGCCCGCTGCAGGGCCTGCTCGCGGGTGGCACCGGTGACGATCAGCTTGGCGAGCAGCGAGTCCCAGGCCGGGCCGATCACGGAGCCGGACTCGACGCCCGCGTCCAGCCGCACCCCGGGGCCGGACGGCGCCGCGAAGGCGGTGACGGTGCCGGGAGCGGGCAAAAAGCCCCGGCCCGGGTCCTCGCCGTTGATACGGAACTCGATGGAGTGCCCGCGCAGTTCGGGATCGCCGTAGCCCAGGGCCTCACCGTCGGCGATACGGAACATCTCCCGGACCAGGTCGATGCCGGCGACCTCCTCGGTGACCGGGTGCTCGACCTGCAGACGGGTGTTGACCTCCAGGAAGGAGATCGTGCCGTCCTGGCCGACCAGGAACTCCACGGTTCCCGCACCGACGTAGCCGGCCTCCTTCAGGATCGCCTTGGACGACGCGTACAGCTCGTCCACCTGCGCCGGGGTCAGGAACGGCGCGGGGGCCTCCTCGACCAGCTTCTGGTGGCGGCGCTGCAGCGAACAGTCACGGGTGGAGACGACGACCACGTTGCCGTGGCTGTCGGCCAGACACTGCGTCTCCACATGGCGGGGCTTGTCCAGGTAGCGCTCCACGAAGCACTCACCGCGCCCGAAGGCCGCGACCGCCTCCCGCACCGCCGACTCGTACAGCTCCGGCACCTCCTGCAGCGTCCGGGCCACCTTCAGACCCCGCCCGCCGCCACCGAAGGCGGCCTTGATCGCGATCGGCAGACCGTGCTGCTCGGCGAACGCGACGACCTCCTCGGCACCCGCAACCGGGTCCGGGGTGCCGGCCACCAGCGGCGCGCCGGCGCGCTGCGCGATGTGCCGGGCGGCGACCTTGTCGCCCAGGTCGCGGATCGCCTGCGGCGGCGGGCCGATCCAGATCAGCCCGGCGTCCAGGACGGCCTGGGCGAAGTCCGCGTTCTCCGAAAGGAAGCCGTAACCCGGATGGATGGCATCCGCGCCCGAGTCCTTGGCGGCCTGCAGCACCTTGGCGAAGTCCAGGTAACTGGAGGCCGGAGTGTCACCGCCCAGCGCGAACGCCTCGTCCGCCGCACGGACATGCAGAGCGTCCCGGTCCGGTTCCGCATACACGGCAACGCTCGCGATCCCGGCATCCCGACATGCTCGGGCCACGCGGACAGCGATTTCGCCACGGTTGGCGATGAGGATCTTCCTCAGCATGCGGGCTCCAGGGTGTTCTGCTCGTGCTGATGCGGGGTGGTCATGGTGTCTCCGTCGGGATGGTCAGCGATGACGCGCCGAGGCGCGCCAGCCGTCGGGTCCGGGGGAATGCGCAGTGCGCAGTCGATGCTCCGGTGAGGCCCAGCCGTCGGGGCGGCGGGCGACGGGGGCGGCGGCCGCCGGGCGGCTGACGGCCAGGGCCGCGACCAGGGCGGCCAGCTCCTCGGGCGTGGGAGCGCCGGCCCTGATCACCAGTCGCGGGCTCGCCAGGGGTGTGGCCGTCGTGGCGGGGGCGCGGTCCACGGCCGAACGCGTCGTGGCCGTCACAGCGGGATGTTGCCGTGCTTCTTGGGGGGCAGTGATGCCCGCTTGGTGCGGAGCTGGCGCAGGCCGCGGACGAGGTGGGCGCGGGTCTGGGAGGGCATGACGACGGCGTCGATGTAGCCGCGTTCGGCGGCGGTGTAGGGGTTGAGGAGGGTGTCCTCGTACTCCTGGATGAGGCGGGCGCGGGTGGCGTCCTGGTCCTCGGCGGCCGCGATGGTGCGGCGGTGCAGGATGTTGACCGCGCCCTGGGCGCCCATGACGGCGATCTGGGCGGTGGGCCAGGCGAGGTTGAGGTCGGCGCCCAGGTGCTTGGAGCCCATGACGTCGTAGGCGCCGCCGAAGGCCTTGCGGGTGATGATGGTGATCAGCGGGACGGTGGCCTCGGCGTAGGCGTAGATCAGTTTGGCGCCGCGGCGGATGATGCCGGTGTGTTCCTGGTCGACGCCGGGCAGGAAGCCGGGCACGTCGACGAAGGTCAGCACGGGCACGTTGAAGGCGTCGCAGGTGCGCACGAAGCGGGCGGCCTTCTCGCTGGCGTCGATGTCCAGGCAGCCGGCGAACTGCATCGGCTGGTTGGCGACGATGCCCACCGGGTGGCCCTCGACGCGGCCGAAGCCGGTGAGGATGTTGGGGGCGAACAGGGCCTGGGTCTCGAAGAACTCGGCGTCGTCCAGGGCGTGTTCGATGACGGTGTGCATGTCGTAGGGCTGGTTCGCGCTGTCCGGCACGATGGTGTCCAGCTCGCGGTCCTCGTCGGTGGGGGTGAGGTCCGCCTCCTCGGGGAAGACCGGGGGTTCGCTGAGGTTGTTGGACGGCAGGTAGGACAGCAGCTGTTTGACGTACTCGATGGCGTCTTTTTCGTCGCCGGCCATGTGGTGGGCCACGCCGGAGACGGCGTTGTGGGTGCGGGCGCCGCCCAGTTCCTCGAAGCCGACGTCCTCGCCGGTGACGGTCTTGATGACGTCGGGGCCGGTGATGAACATGTGCGAGGTCTGGTCGACCATGACCGTGAAGTCGGTGATGGCGGGGGAGTAGACCGCGCCGCCCGCGCACGGGCCGACGACCAGGCTGATCTGCGGGATGACACCGGAGGCGTGGGTGTTGCGGCGGAAGATCTCGCCGTACATGCCCAGGGCGCTGACGCCCTCCTGGATCCGGGCGCCGCCGGAGTCGTTGATGCCGATGACCGGGCAGCCGGTCTTGAGCGCGAAGTCCATCACCTTCATGATCTTCTGGCCGAAGACCTCGCCGAGGGCGCCGCCGAACACGGTGAAGTCCTGGGAGAACACCGCGACGGGGCGGCCGTCGACGGTGCCGTAGCCGGTGACCACACCGTCGCCGTAGGGGCGGTTGTGCTCCAGGCCGAAGTCGGTCGAGCGGTGCCGCGCGAACTCGTCGAACTCGACGAAGGAGGCGTCGTCCATCAGCAGTTCGATGCGCTCACGAGCCGTCAGCTTGCCCTTGGCGTGCTGCTTTTCGACGGCGCGCTCCGAGCCGGCGTGCGTCGCTTCCTGGATGCGGCGCTGCAGATCCGCGAGCTTGCCCGCGGTGGTGTGGATGTCGATGTCGTTCATGACGCGTGATGTTTCCCGTTCGTCAGAAGGTTCGAGGGCCACTGCACCTCCTCGGTACTCAATCTCTGATCGACGGTACGCAGTACCATTCAGGAAGGCAAGTGGCCTCCGAAGGCCGAGACGGGGAAAGATGGGCGATCATGAGCAAGCCATCCGCGCGGTCCCGACTCGCAGACTCCGCCTTCGCGCTCTTCGACGAGCGCGGATACGAGCAGACGACCGTCGACGACATCGCCGAACGCGCCGGGCTGGGACGTACGACGTTCTTCCGGCACTACCGGTCCAAGGAAGACGTGATCTTCCCCGACCACGACCGGCTCCTCGACCTGATCAGGGACAGGCTGGCGACCTCGAGCCACAGCACCGCCCTGGTCGCCGTCTCCGACGCGGTCCGCCTGGTGCTGCTGCACTACCTCGACGAAGGCGATCTCGCGCGCCGGCGGTACATGCTCACCAGCAAGGTGGCCGCCCTCCGCGACCGCGAGATCGCCAGTGTGGCGCGCTACCAGCGACTGTTCCGTGAGTTCATCGGGGACTGGATGGGCGACGAGGCCAAGTCGGCGTCACTCAGGGCCGAGCTGATGTCGGCCGCGGTGGTCGCGGCCCACAACCACGTGCTCCGCCGCTGGCTCCGTGGGGAGACCACGGATCCGGTCGGTGAGGTGGACGAGGCGATGCGTGATGTGCTCGCGCTCTTCCCGACGGGCGGCTCGCCGACGAGCGGAGCCGGCACCACGGTCGTCGCCTTCCGCACCGGGCAGGACATCGACGCCCTGCTGCCCTCGCTGCGGCGACTTGTCGAGGGCGGGGCCGAATACTGAGGGCCGCCCTGTTGGGGGAGGCGCGATGAGTCGCCGCGTGCCAGGTGCCTTGCGGTGCGGACGGCTGCACCGTCGACGACGAGGTCTGTCGCTGTTCGGTCGACAGCTTCATGCGTGACTGGGCGCCTGCACGTCTGCGACGGCAATTGCGGAGCCCCTCGCAGCGCGACAAGCCGCGGAACTCCGCTATACAGCGCGGTTCGATTCACGGGCCCGACCCGATGCCGCACGAACCGGCCTGGCCCGCTGTACGAGGGACGTAGCAGCGCTCTCCCAGTCGGGATACGCGAAAGCGAACCCGGCTGCGCGCAGCCGCCCCGGCACCACCCGACGGCTCTTGAACAGCAACTCCGTGTCCGAGCGCAGCGCGAACGCCCCCAACTCGGCCATCCAGCGCGTCGCCGGCAGCCCCACCGGGACGCCCCAGGCCGTTCGCAGCGCCTCCATGAAGTCGCGGTGCGGAAGGGGCCCGGGCGAGGCGAGATTCACCGGCCCATCGAGGTCGTCCCGGGCGATCAGGAACTCCACCGCTCGCACGAAGTCCTTGTCGTGGATCCAGGAGACGTACTGCGCGCCGCCGGCCACCGGACCGCCCAGCCCGAAGCGCGCCAGCCGCGAGAGTACGTCGAACACACCGCCCCGATCGGGGCTCATGACCATCGCCGAGCGCAGTGCCACCTTGCGGGTCGTGGGAGTCGGCGCCTCGGCCTGCGCCCGCTCCCAGTTCCTTGCGATCTCGACGCTGTACGCCCAGTAGTCCGGCACCCCGGCCTCCGAGCCGCCGATCACCCCGGTCGCCTCGTCGTGTGCCGCGTCGAAGCTGTGGGCGTAGACCGTCGCCGTACTCATCTGCAGCCAGACGCGCGGTGGCCGCGCGGCGGCGGCGATCGCCTCGCCGACCACCCGCGCCGAATCCACGCGGGAGTCCATCATGGCTTGCAGGTTCTCGGCGGTGTAGCGGCAGGAGACGCTGCGTCCGGCCAGGTTGATCACGACATCGCAGCCGTCGATCGCCGCGGCCCAGCGGCCGAGCGTGGCCCCGTCCCATCCGATGTCGCGCGCCCGCACGGGACGCCGGGTCACTACCGTGACCTCGTGTCCGGCCGCCGTCAGCGCGCGGTCGAGAATCGTGCCCACCTGTCCGGTTCCCCCGGGCAGCACTACCTTCATCGAACCCCCTCGGCTTCGCTCGGCATCAGCGTAGTCCCTTATTTTGAACGTGTTCAACTTGAGGGTCCGGTGTACGTCAGGGCGAGGCGGCCGACACGGGCGGGCGGCCCCGGACGGCTACGGCAACGTCCGTCGGTACGTCAGCTTCGTCCTTCGCGGCAAGTCCCAGCCGGTCGGACCTCGACCGCCATCGGCCCGCGCTGTCACTCGCTGGATCCTCACCCCCACGTCCCGTCCGAGGGTGACCGGCTCCAGCTCGAATCCGGTACCGACCAACTGCCCCGAGCCGGAAGCCCTCACATGGGACGTGCGTTCCTTCGGCCGCATGCTCCCCACCTGCCGGCGACCAACCGCAGGAGTGGACCGAAGCGGACATCGCCACCTGCCTGCCCAGCCTCCAGCGGGCCGCCCGGCACCTCGACCACGACCCCGACCACCTCACCCGAACCCTCCGCCGGGGACCCGCCCGCGTCCAGCGCCATCCCGAACTCATCGACGGCTGCCTCACCGAGACCGGACCGACCCTCACCCCAGACCACCCGAAGCCAATCCGAAAAGGTCAGTGATAGGACTTGTCCGGCCGGTCAAGTGGCAGAGGCAGATGGAGACGGCGGTCCTGTTTTGTCTGCCGAGGGTTACAGAGGTGCCAACTCCACCCTGCCGGTGAACCGGCCACCCACTTGATCGGCGAGCCAATGGGCGCGGGCGGTCTGGTCGCCGTTCCGGTCCCGGACGTGCGACGGCTCGTCCTGGTAGAGGTCCCGGGAATTCACGGTGAGCGTGAGGTACGCGTACTTCTGCGAGATCGCTTCCAGTCCCGCTTCGGGAACCGCGGGCCATGCGTCCAGATCCCACCGAACAGCCGCGGGATCGGCCCCCAGAGCGGCGATGAAGGGCTCGGCACGGTCCAGCGGACGACACCAGTCGAAAACTCGGATCGGCAGACAGCCCGCAGGGTTGTCGCCGGCCTCCGACGAACCGTGCTCCTCTCCGGCCGCCGCCCACCATGTGAGGCCGGGCAGTACGTGCCGTACTTGCGTCAGGACTTCCGGCGACCTGATCACGGCTTCGAAGTCGACCTCTGCCTGACCGATGTCTGCGATGCCCGGCAGCCCCTGCCACAGGGGTCTTTGCCATGGCTCGGACGCTTCCGGAGCAGGACTTGCCAGGCGCCACGGCGAGCCTGAACACAACCTGAACGGCCCGACGGAATGCCTGGTCAGCCCCGTGATCCCGGTGATACGAAAGGAGGTCGCGAGGGGTTCGCCGTGCTGCGGCGCGGCTCGTCCGTCACACTTCCCCGACCAGCACCACCTCCAGGGTGCGCGGACCGTGCACCCCCTCCACCCGGTCCAGTTCGATGTCACTGGTGGCGGACGGGCCCGAGATCCAGGTCAACGGGCGTGTCGGGTCCAGGCGTTCCATGGCCTGGGGGACGGAGGCCACCACCTGGCCGGGGACCCGGACGACGCAGATGTGGTGGTCCGGGATCAGGGTGATCCGGCGGCGGCCCTGGTCCGGGCCGCCGTCGAGGACGATCGTGCCGGTCTCGGCGATGGCGAGGGCGCAGCCGGTCACCACGCTCGTCACCTTGTCGAGCTCGCCGGGCGTGCTCACGGCACGGTCGTGGACCCGCGTGGGATCCGCCGCCGACATCCACTCCGGCGGTAGTCCCGGCGGAACGAGCACGTACTGGGGCCCGCGTTCGGCGAGCAACCGCATGACGACGTACGGCAGTTCCTCCTCGGTGGCGCGGTGCACGACCGCCCGGTAGTCCGCGAGGTTCTCCGCGAGGAGGTCCACCGTCTCCGCGAGGCTCCGCGCACCGTGCTCGCGCAGATAACTCCGGTCGACGGCCTGCTCGTACCGGAGGTCCCTCCCAGACTGTTCGGGCACGGGGGGAGTGCCGTCCCGGGGGACGTCCGCGAGGGCCCGGCGCACCCGGCCGAGGATCAGATCCCTGCTGCTCACTTCGTCGTGTCCTTTCCGCCGCGCGTACGCTGCCACCACTCGCGGAACGGCTCCGCCGGGACCGTGGGCAGATCACGGGTCCCGCTCCACGCCCGGCCGGGGCCCGGCAGGGTCCGCGGGTGGAAGCGGCGGGTCCGGGACGCCAGCCGCTGCCCGGCGCCCAGTGCGCCGGGGTGGCTGAACGCCCAGCGCGCCGCCCTCATCGCCGCCCGCTCGGCGGCGTGTCCCTTGGCCGGCTTCAGTACGACCGTGTTGCCGTCCCGGGTCGCCCGCCCGCCCTGCGCGATCCTCTCCCGCAGATGGACGAGGACTTCGGGGATGTCGATCGCGACCGGACAGACCTCGTAGCAGGCGCCGCACAGCGAGGAGGCGTACGGCAGGGAGGCGTCGATCTCGGACGCGGTGCCCCGGAGCTGGGGGCTGAGGATCGCGCCGATCGGGCCCGGGTAGACCGAGCCGTAGGCGTGGCCGCCCGCCCGCTCGTACACCGGGCAGACGTTGAGACACGCCGAGCAGCGGATGCAGCGCAGCGCCTGGCGTCCGACCTCGTCGGCGAGCGTGTCGGTGCGGCCGTTGTCCAGCAGGACCAGATGGAAGGCCCGCGGACCGTCCCCGTCCGTCGTGCCCGTCCACATCGAGGTGTACGGGTTCATGCGCTCGGCCGTCGAGGAGCGGGGGAGCGTCTGCAGGAACACCTCCAGGTCCCGCCAGGTCGGAACGATCTTCTCGATGCCCACGACCGAGATCAGGGTCTCGGGGAGCGTCAGGCACATCCGGCCGTTGCCCTCCGATTCCACGACGACCAGGGTGCCGGTCTCGGCGACCATGAAGTTGGCGCCGGAGATGCCGACCTTGGCGCGCAGGAACTTCTCGCGCAGATGCAGGCGCGCCGCCTCGGCCAGTTCGGCGGGGGAGTCGGTGAGTCCCTCGGGCGCGGCCCGGCCCCAGGCGCCCATCTCGCGGACGAAGATGTCCCGGATCTCGCCCCGATTGCGGTGGATCGCCGGGACGAGGATGTGCGACGGCCGGTCCTTGCCCAACTGCACGATGAGTTCGGCGAGATCGGTCTCGTACGCGTGGATGCCCGCGGCCTCCAGCGCCTCGTTGAGCCCGATCTCCTGCGTGGCCATCGATTTGACCTTGACGACCTCGCGCTCGCCGGTGGCCCTGACCAGTTCCGTGACGATCCGGTTGGCCTCCTCGGCGTCGGCGGCCCAGTGCACGACTCCACCGGCCGCGGTCACCGACTCCTCCAACCGCACCAGATAGCCGTCGAGATGGCGGAGCGTGTGATCCTTGATCCGCTTGCCGGCCTCGCGCAGTTCCGCCCAGTCGGAGACCTCGGCGACGGCCTTGGCGCGCTTGGTGCGGATGGTGTGGGTGGCGTGGCGCAGATTGCCGCGCAGGGTCGGGTTGTTGACGGCCTCGTGCGCCGCCTTCGGGAAGGCCGGCATGCCCACGAACGTTCCGCTCATGCGCTCGGCTCCTCTGCCGTCCTCGTGTTCTCGCGGGCTTCCGGGCCCGCGTCCTCGACCGTGCCCGATCCTGCTTCCGTGCCTGCCTCGCTGCCCGCTTCCGTGCTCGCCAGGATCTCCGCGATGTGCACGGGCCGCATCCCCGTCCTCAGGCGGCTCATCGTGCCGCCGATGTGCATCAGACACGAGTTGTCCGCGGCACACAGCACCTCGGCGCCCGTCGACTCGGCGTTGCGTACCTTGTCGGCGCCCATGGCCGCGGAGACGTCGGAGTTCTTGAGGGCGAAGGTGCCGCCGAAGCCGCAGCACTCCTCGGCGCCGGGCAGCTCCCGCAGCTCAAGTCCCCTGACGGCCCTGAGCAGTCGGAGCGGCCGGTCGCCGAGCCCCAGACCGCGCAGCCCGTGACAGGTGGGGTGATAGGTCACGGTGTGCGGGTAGTACGCGCCGACGTCCGTCACACCGAGGACGTCGACCAGGAACTCGGTCAGCTCGTACGTCCTCGGCACGACCGGCGCCAGTGTCCTGGCCAGGGTGTCGCCGCGTCCTTCCGCGCGGGCCCGTTCACCCATCCGCGGATAGAGCTCCCGCACCATCGCCCCGCACGATCCGGACGGCGTCACGATCGCCTCGTACTCCCCGAACACCTCGGCGAACCGCCGGGCGAGCGGCTCGGCCTCATGGCGGTAGCCGGTGTTGTAGTGCGCCTGGCCGCAACAGGTCTGCCCCATCGGGAAATCGACGTCGACACCCAGCCGGGTCAGCAGGTCCACCACGGCGCGGCCGGTGTCCGGATACAGCGTGTCGTTGACACAGGTCAGGAACAGGGCGACACGCATCGCGGCTCCTCGGGGTCGGTCGTGGACGGTTGCAGGGTACGCGGCGGTGTCCGCTTCATGGGCGTTTCATCCTCGGTGCCTCACGGTGTGCCGAGCCTCGCCTCGGCCGCGCGCCACGCCGCAGTGTCGCCCCGCGGCTCGTAGCGGCGCAGCGGCTGGGTGCGCGCCACCAGCTCGCGCATCTCGGCACGGTCGCCCACCAGTCCGTGCGCCCGCGCCTGGACGAGGACGTTGCCGAGCGCGGCCGCCTCCGCCGGGCCCGCCACGACCGGCAGCCCGCAGGCGTCGGCGGTGAGCCGGCACAGCAGCTCGTTGCGGGTGCCGCCGCCGACGATGTGCACGACGTCGACCGGATGTCCGGCGAGGGACTGCGCCCGCTCGATCGCCCGGCGGTGCGCGAGCGCGAGGGAGTCGAGGATGCAGCGGGTGATCTCGGCGCGGGACCCGGGCACCGGCTGCCCCGAGGCCCGGCAGGCCTCCGCGATCCGCGACGGCATCCGGCCCGGCGCGAGGAACGCCGCGTCGCCCGCGTCCACGACGGACCGCAGCGGCGTCACCCGGGCGGCGGCCGCGAGGAGTTCACCCAGATCGGGGTCGCCCCACTCCCGTACGCACTCCTGGAGCAGCCACAGACCCATGATGTTGCGCAGATAGCGGACCGTGCCGTCCAGGCCGAGTTCGTTGGTGAAGTTGGCGGCCCGGCTCGCCTCGGTGAGGACGGGGGCGTCCAGCTCCAGGCCGGCCAGGGACCAGGTGCCCGTGCAGATGTAGGCGAACCGCTCCCCGGTCGCGGGAACGGCGGCCACCGCCGAGGCCGTGTCGTGCGAACCGACCGTCGTCACCGGCACCGGGCCGGCCATTCCGGTCTCCTCCAGCACGCGCGGCAGCAGGGTCCCCGCCGGGTCGCCGGGACGGCGCAGCGGCGGGAACAGCCCCAGGTCGATGCCGAGTCGTTCCGCCAGGCCGTACGACCAGTCGCGGGTCCTCGGATCGATCAACTGCGTGGTGGAGGCGTTGGTGAGCTCGGTGCCCATCTCACCCGTGAGCCAGTACGCCAGCAGGTCGGGTACGAGCAACAGGTGCTCCGCCGAGGCGAGTTGGGCGGAAGAGCGGGCCGCCGTGAGCTGGTACAGGGTGTTGAAGGGCGCGTACTGGAGCCCCGTGGCCGCGTACAGGTCGGCGGCGGGCACGCTCGCCCACACCTTCTCCGCGACACCCTCGGTGCGGGCGTCGCGGTAGTGCACCGGGTTGCCGAGCAGTGCTCCGTCGGCGTCCAGCAGGCCGTAGTCCACCGCCCAGCTGTCGATGCCGACGGAGTCGACCTGCCCGGCCGCGCGCAGTCCGTCGAGGACACCCGCGTACAGCCCGAGGATGTCCCAGCGCAGCCCCTCGGGGACGCGGACGGGCCGGTTCGGGAAGCGGTGCGCCTCGGTCAGTTCGAGGGTGTCCGGGCCGACGCGGCCGACCATGACGCGCCCGCTGGACGCGCCGAGGTCGACGGCGGCGTAGGCACGCGCCGGGGCGGTGCGCGCGGTGGAGGCGCGCGGTGCGGAGGTGTGCGGGGCGTTCATCGACGTCACCGCAGGAAAGCGGCGGCGACGCCGGCGTCGACCGGGATGTGGAGCCCCGTGGTGTGCGTCAGGTCCCCGCCCGTCAGGGCGAACACGGCGGCCGCGACATGCTCCGGCAGCACCTCCCGCTTGAGGATGGTCCGCTGGGCGTAGAACTCGCCGAGCTTCTCCTCCTCGATGCCGTACGTCGCCGCCCGCTGTGCGCCCCAGCCGCCCGCGAAGATGCCCGAGCCGCGCACGACACCGTCCGGGTTGACACCGTTGACCTTGATGCCGTGTGCGCCCAACTCGGCTGCCAGCAGCCGCACTTGGTGGGCCTGGTCGGCCTTGGTGGCGGAGTAGGCGATGTTGTTCGGGCCGGCGAAGACCGCGTTCTTGGAGGCGATGTAGACGATGTCGCCGCCCAGCTTCTGCGCGATCATCACCCGGGCCGCCTCGCGCGAGACGAGGAAGGAGCCGCGCGCCATGATGTCGTGCTGGAGGTCCCAGTCCTTGGCGGTGGTCTCCAGGAGCGGCTTGGAGATGGAGATGCCCGCGTTGTTCACCACCAGGTCGACACCGCCGAAGGCCAGCACCGCGGCCTGGAAGGCCTCGGCGATCCGCTCCTCGGAGGTGACGTCCACGGCGACGGCGACGGCCTTGTCGGGACCGCCCAGTTCGGCGGCGACCCGCTCGGCGCCCTCGGCGTTCAGGTCGGCGACCACGACACACGCGCCCTCGGCCACCAGCCGCTCGGCGATGGCCCTGCCGATCCCGCTGCCCGCGCCCGTCACCAGGGCGACGCGGGTGGCGAGCGGCTTGGGCTTCGGCATCCGCTGGAGCTTGGCCTCCTCAAGGGCCCAGTACTCGATGCGGAACTTCTCCGACTCCTCGATGGGCGCGTACGACGAGACGGCCTCGGCACCGCGCATCACGTTGATCGCGTTGACGTAGAACTCGCCCGCCACCCGCGCCGTCTGCTTGTCCTTGCCGAAGGAGAACATGCCGACCCCGGGGACCAGCACGATCGCCGGGTCCGCGCCGCGCATCGCGGGGGAGTCGGGCAGCGCGTGCCGCTCGTAGTAGGCGGCGTACTCCACGCGGTACTCGGCGTGCAGTTCGGCGAGCCGGGCGACCGCTTCGTCGAGGGAGGCGGCCGGCGGAAGGTCGAGCACGAGCGGCCTGACCTTGGTGCGGAGGAAGTGGTCCGGGCACGAGGTTCCGAGGGCCGCGAGCCGTGAGTGCTCGGCGCGGGCGAGGAAGTCGAGCACCTCTTCGGAGTCGGTGAAGTGGCCGACCTGCGGGCGGTCCTGGGAGGCGATGGCCCGGATGTGCGGCGCGAGCGCGGCGGCCCGCTCGCGGCGGTCCCGCGCGTCGAGCGCCTCGTACCCCTCGACGGCGGGCCCGAACGGCTCCGCCTTCCCCCGCTCGGCCAGGAAGGCCTCGGCGGTGCGGATGATGTGCAGCGAGTTGCGCTCGCACTCCTCGGCGGTGGCGCCCCACGCGGTGATGCCGTGGCCGCCCAGGACACAGCCGACGGCCCCCGGGTTGGCCTCCTTGACCGCCGCGATGTCCAGCCCGAGCTGGAAGCCGGGCCGGCGCCACGGAACCCACACCACACGGTCGCCGAAGCACTCGGCGGTCAGCTTCTCCCCGTCGGCCGCGCAGGCGAGCGCGATCCCCGAGTCGGGGTGCAGATGGTCGACGTGCGGGGAGTCGACGAGTCCGTGCATCGCCGTGTCGATGGACGGCGCGGCGCCGCCCTTGCCGTGCAGGCAGTAGTCGAACGCGGCCACCATCTCGTCCTCGCGGTCGACGCCCGGGTACACCTCGGTCATCGCGCGCAGCCGGTCGAGGCGCAGCACCGCGAGTCCGGACTCGGTGAGGGTGCCGAGGTCGCCGCCGGACCCCTTCACCCACATCAGTTCCACGTCACCGCCGGTCACGGGGTCGGTGTCGGTGCCCTTCGCGGAGGCGTTGCCGCCCGCGTAGTTGGTGTTGCGGGGATCGGCGCCGAGCCGGTGCGACCGGGCGAGCAGAGCGGCGGCTTCGGGATGGGGTGCCATGTTCCAGGTCCTTAAGGAGAGGGTGTGGGTGCACTGGTGGACGAACCGAGGAGGAGCGCCCCGCCAGGGGCGCGGGGAACCGCGCGATCAGCCCAGGACGACCCGAGGCCCGCGACGGGCCTCGCGGGGCAGACGCGATACGGGGCTGGACCCTGGCCCGCGTGACAGACAGGGCGGGGCGTCGACCTTCAGGTCCCGTGCCCCGTGCCCCGTGGGCCGGAGGGCGGCGCCGGAGCCGACGTTCCGGCCCCGCAGGGGCGGCCCCCGGCGAGGGAGGAGGTGCCGGAATGGGGCCAGGGCCCCCCTAGGCCCCCCACCCCGCCTGGGTCCCCCCGACCCGCTCGGCGGCGATCCGCTCCGCCCACCCGGAGCGGCGGTACGCGGCCACCGGGTCGGGGTCGAGCCCCAGCTCCGCGCGGACCTCGGCGAGCAGCGGACGTACGTCCGTGTTGTACGCGTCCATCAGCACAGCGTTCGCGGCCAGCACGTCACCGGTCCGCTGAGCCTCGGCGAGCGCGGCACCGTCGACGAGGAGCGCCTTGGCCGTGGCCTCCTGCACGTTCATCACGGACCGGATGATCGCCGGGATCTTCGCCTCGATGTTGTGGCACTGGTCGAGCATGAAGGCGACGTCCGGGGTGAAGCCGCCGCCGCGGATCACCTCGTACATGATCCGGAAGAGCTGGAAGGGGTCGGCGGCGCCCACCATCAGGTCGTCGTCGGCGTAGAAGCGGGAGTTGAAGTCGAAGGCGCCGAGCTTGTTCTCGCGCAGCAGCGTGGCGACGATGAACTCGATGTTGGTGCCGGGGGCGTGGTGCCCGGTGTCGACCACGACCTGCGCCTTGGGGCCGAGCTTGAGGCAGTGCGCGTACGCGGTGCCCCAGTCGGGGACGTCCGTCGCGTAGAAGGCGGGCTCGAAGAACTTGTACTCCAGCAGCATCCGCTGGTGGTCGCCGAGTCGCGCGTAGACCTGCGCCAGAGCCTCCGCCAGCCGGTCCTGGCGTGCGCGGAGGTCGTCCTGGCCGGGGTAGTTCGTCCCGTCGGCGAACCACAGCTTCAGGTCCTTCGAACCCGTGGCGTCCATGATGTCGACGCATTCGAGCAGGTGTCCGACGGCCTTGCGGCGCACCGCCGCGTCCGGGTGGCAGACGGAGCCGAGCCGGTAGTCGTCGTCCTGGAAGGTGTTGGAGTTGATCGCGCCGAGCTTCAGGCCGCGCTCCTCGGCGTGCTTGGCGAGCGCCGCGTAGTCGTCGGTCCTGTCCCAGGGGATGTGCAGGGCGACGGTCGGGGCGGCGCCGGTGAACTCGTGCACCTTGGCGGCGTCGTCCAGCTTCTCCTGGGGGGTCCGGGGCACGCCCGGTTGCGCGAACACCTTGAACCGGGTCCCCGAGTTCCCGTACGCCCACGACGGCGTCTCGACGGCCTGGGTCTTGAGAGCGGCCTTCACCGCGGCGAACTCGGTCACTTCGGGACTCCTACGACTTCGAGGGGGACGGCTTGTCCGACGGCTTCCTGGACCGTTCGAGGCGGTGTCCCGGGGCGCTTCCCGAAGGACGCTCGGCGGGACGTCCGCCCATGCTGTTCAGCGGACTTCTGAACACATCCTCTGAAACGATTCAGTAGCTGAAGCTATGAGCACCCCGAAGGGCTGTCAACCCCTCCTGCGTGGAGCGATTGCCGTGACCCTGTTGTGACACAAGGCAGTCGAAGAATTTCGACACCAACCCATTGACGTGACCTGCGTCGCATGTCTAACGTCCCGGCAACCCAATTGAAACCTTTCACGACGCTGTGGGGGCCGTCCCGCCGGCGTCGTCGAGGAGCCCCTCATGACCCACCCGTCCGACACGGGACCGACCCCGGTGCTGGCGCTGAAGGACATCTCGAAGTCCTTCGGCGCCGTGCGCGCCCTGCGGGACGTGTCCCTGGAACTGTTCCCCGGCGAGGTGCACGCGCTCGCCGGAGAGAACGGCGCGGGCAAGTCGACCCTCATCAAGACGCTCGCCGGCGTGCACCGACCGGAGGCCGGCCAGGTGCTGCTGGACGGCGAACCCACCGTCTTCCACGGCCCCGCCGACGCCCGCGACGCGGGCATCGCGGTGATCTACCAGGAGCCCACGCTCTTCCCCGACCTCTCCATCGCCGAGAACATCTTCATGGGCCGTCAGCCCCGGCGGGCCCTCGGCCGCATCGACCACAGGGCCACCCACGCGGCGACCGCGGCCCTCATGAAGCGCCTCGGCGTCGAACTCGACCCCGAGCGCCCGGCGCGCGGACTGTCCATCGCCGACCAGCAGATCGTCGAGATCGCCAAGGCGCTCTCCTTCGACGCCCGCGTCCTGATCATGGACGAGCCGACCGCCGCCCTCACCGGCAGCGAGGTGGCCCGCCTGTTCGGCGTGGTCCGGGCGCTGCGCGAGCAGGGCTCCGCGGTGCTGTTCATCTCGCACCGGCTGGAGGAGATCTTCCAGATCTGCGGGCGCGTCACGACCCTGCGCGACGGAGCCCTGATCTCCAGCGAGCCGCTGGAGGGCATGACGGAGGACGACCTGGTCCGCCGGATGGTCGGCCGTGACCTCGACGAGCTCTACCCCAAGCAGGACGTCGAGGCGGGCGAAGTCGCCCTGAGCGTGCGCCGGCTGACCCGGGAAGGCGTCTTCACCGATGTCTCCTTCGACGTCCGGCGCGGCGAGATCGTCGGACTCGCCGGCCTCGTCGGCGCGGGCCGCACCGAGGTCGCGCGCTCCGTGTTCGGCGTGGACCGCTGGGACGCCGGGGAGGTGGAGGTGGACGGCCGCGCGCTGACGAACGGCGCCCCCTCCACCGCCATGGCCGCCGGGCTCGCCCTCGTCCCCGAGGACCGGCGCGCCCAGGGCCTGGTGATGGACATGTCCATCGAGCGCAACATCGGGCTCACCGGGCTGCGTACGACGGTCAGGGCGGGCCTGATGGACCGCGGGGCCGAGCGCAGCCGCTCCCTCGACTGGGCGGTCAGGCTCCAGGTGAAGTACGCCCGGATCGCCGACACCGTCGCCACGCTCTCCGGCGGCAACCAGCAGAAGGTCGTCCTCGCCAAGTGGCTGGCCACCGGCCCCAAGGTGCTGATCGTCGACGAGCCCACCCGCGGCATCGACGTCGGCACCAAGGCCGAAGTGCACCGCCTGCTCAGCGAGTTGGCCGCCGACGGGGTGGCCGTCCTGATGATCTCCTCCGATCTGCCCGAGATTCTCGGCATGGCCGACCGCGTCCTCGTGATGCACGAGGGCCGGATCACCGCCGAGATCCCCCGCTCCGAAGCCACCGAGGAATCCGTGATGGCCGCCGCCACCGGGAGGGCCGCCGCATGACAGCCATCGAGAGGGCTGCCCGAATGACCCCGATCATCCCCCGGAGGGCCGCCGTATGACGGTGACCGCGCCCACGCCCGCCCCCGCCACCGAGGTGCCCAGGTCGAGCGGCGCCCGGCTGGTGGACCGCGTCTTCAAGATGCGCGAACTCGCCATCCTGGCCGTCTTCCTGGTGATGATCGCCGTCACCCAGATGGGCAACAGCGAGTTCCTCTCCGAGCAGGGCGTCAAGGACCTGCTGCTGAACGCGACCATCCTCGTCCTGGTCGCCACCGGCCAGTCCCTGGTCGTCGTCACCCGCAACGTCGACCTGTCGGTCGGCTCGACCCTCGGCATCAGCGCCTTCGCGGCCGGCACCTGTCTGCAGGGCGGCGGCAACCCCGTCGTCGCGGTGTCGCTCGCGGTGCTGCTCGGCGTCGGCTGCGGACTGGTCAACGGCCTGCTCGTCAGCCTCGGCCAGGTGCCCGCCCTCGTCGTCACCCTCGGCACCCTCTACATCATCCGCGGCATCGACTCCATCTGGGTCGGCTCCCGTCAGATCACGGCGGCCGATCTCCCCGGCGGCTTCGTCGACTTCGGCTCCGGCGGCATCTCGGCGGTCCCGTATCTCGCCCTGATCGCCCTGGCCGTCCTGGTGGTCGCCGCGTACTACCTCAAGCACTTCGGCAGCGGCCGCGAGCTCTACGCGCTCGGCTCCAACCCCGAGGCCGCGCGGCTGGCCGGCATCCCGGTCCGGAAGCGCATCCTGACCGCGTACGTCGTCTGCGGCGGACTTGCCGGACTCGCCGGCGCCCTGTACCTCGCCCGGTTCGGCAACGTCGACTCCGGCACCGGCACCGGATACGAACTGACCGTCGTCAGCGCGGTCGTGGTCGGCGGCGTCGTCTTCACCGGCGGCTCCGGCAGCGTCTACGGAGCCGCACTCGGTGCCCTGCTGCTGACCTCCATCAACAGCGTGCTGCCCGCCCTCGGCGTCAGCTCCGTCTGGGTGCTCGCCATCAACGGCGTCCTGCTCATCCTCGCCATCGCGGTCGACCGGATCGTCGCGCTGCGCGTGGCCTCCGCCCTGAAGAAGAGGAACGCCCGCCATGGCTGACTCCGCTCTCGCGCGCGCCGTCCGCTGGGACACGGTCGTCGGCGCCCTCCTCATCGTCCTGCTGCTCTTCTCCTTCTCCTTCGTGGACGGCTTCGGCAACGCCCTCAACCTGTCGTTCCTGATCGGCAACACCCTGCCGATCGCGCTGATCGCCCTGCCCATGACCCTGCTCGTGGTGGCCGGCGAGATCGACCTGTCCGTCGCCTCCACGGCCGGGCTCTCCGGCTCGGTGATGGGCGCCCTGTGGAACCAGGGCATGGCGATCGAGACGATCATCCCGCTCTGTCTGGTGCTCGGTGTGGTGTGCGGGCTCGTCAACGGCCTGCTCGTGACCCGGCTCGGACTGCCCTCGCTCGCCGTCACCATCGGCACGCTCGCCGCCTACCGGGGCATCGCGCAGATCGTCCTCGGCTCCGACGCGGTCACCGACTTCCCCACCCAGTACCAGGACTTCGCGGCCGGACGGATCGGGGACACCTTCGTCCCGCAGGCGCTCCCACTCTTCCTGGTGCTGCTCGCCGTCGCCGTGGTCGTGCTGCACGCCACCCCCTTCGGCCGCTCCGCGTTCGCGACCGGTGCCAACGAGGAGGCCGCCCGGTTCGCCGGCATCCGGGTCAAGCGGCAGAAACTGCTGCTGTTCGTCGCGACCGGCTTCATGGCCTCCCTGACCGGCGTGTTCTGGGCCCTGCACTACGCCAGCGCCCGCTACGACAACGCCACCGGGCTCGAACTGTCCGTCGTGGCCGCCGTCCTGCTCGGCGGTATCGACTTCGACGGCGGCAGGGGCACGCTCGGCGGCGCCATAGCGGGAGTCTTCCTGCTCGGCTCGCTGCAGAACGTGATGAGCCTCCTCAACGTCTCCGCGCAGTCGCAGATCGTCGTCACCGGCGTCCTGCTCGTCGTCTCCGTGCTCGGCCCCCGGGTCGGGCGCCAGATCTCCGTGGCGAGGGCGGGCCGCAGAGCCGCCGCCCCGACTCCGATTCCGTAACCCCGCTCCGCTCACCCTCGTAAAGGAACCCTCACCCATGCGCAAGTCATCGATCCGCCGCACCTGCGCGGCGCTCGCCGCCGTCACCTCCCTCGCCCTGGCCGTCACCGCGTGCGGTGGCACCACCAAGAACGACGTCAAGGACTCGGGCGGCTCCAACGCCGCCGCCGGTGCCAAGGCGGACCCGAACGCGGCCACCAAGAAGGGGCTCACGGTCGGCTTCCTGCCCAAGGCGGTCAACAACCCGTACTTCACCTCCGCGGACAAGGGCGGCGAGAAGGCGCTGACCGAACTGGGCTCGAAGTACAAGGAGGTCGGCACCAGCAGCGCCACCGACACCAGCGGCCAGGTGAGTTACGTCAACACCCTCACCCAGCAGCAGGTCGACGCGATGGCGGTCTCCGCGCAGGACCCGGGCGCCCTGTGCACCGCGCTCAAGCAGGCCATGACGAACAAGATCAAGGTCGTCACCTACGACTCCGACACCAAGGCCGACTGCCGCAACGCCTTCGTCTCGCAGGCGAGCGCCGAGGACCTGGGCCGCACCGAGGTGCAGCTGCTCGCGGAGCAGATCGGCTACAAGGGCGAGATCGCGATCCTGTCCGCCGGGCAGACCGCGACGAACCAGAACACCTGGATCGACTTCATGAAGGAGGAGCTGAAGGACCCCAAGTACAAGGACGTGAAGCTGGTCAAGGTCGCCTACGGCAACGACGAGGCCCAGCTGTCCTTCCAGCAGACCCAGGGCCTGCTCCAGGAGCACCCCAAGCTCGCCGGGATCATCTCCCCGACCACCGTCGGCATCAAGGCGGCCGCCCAGTACCTGTCCGGCTCCAAGTACAAGGGCAAGGTCAAGCTGACCGGCCTCGGCACCCCCAACGACATGCGCAAGTACGTCAAGAACGGCACCGTCGAGGGCTTCGAGCTGTGGGACCCGGCCAAGCTCGGCGAGCTGGCCGCCCGTACAGCTGTGGCGCTGTCCTCGGGTCAGATCACCGGCAAGGAGGGCGAGACCTTCAAGGCCGGCGACATGGGCTCGTTCACCATCGGCAAGGACGGCGTGATCAGCCTCGGCAAGCCGACCGTCTTCGACGCGAAGAACATCGACCAGTTCAACTTCTGACGGTCCGGCCGCCGGTCCGCCGACGTCCTCACGCTCCGGCGTCGTGACGGTCCGCCCGGTCCGCCCGGTCCGGCTCGCAGGCCCCGGAGGGTCATCGATGCAACGTGTGTGCTTTCTGCTGAAGGTCCGTGCGGACCGCCTCGACGAG
Organism: Streptomyces sp. NBC_00659; assembly: GCF_036226925.1. Classification (NCBI taxonomy): domain Bacteria; kingdom Bacillati; phylum Actinomycetota; class Actinomycetes; order Kitasatosporales; family Streptomycetaceae; genus Streptomyces; species Streptomyces sp. NBC_00659. The sequence goes on from NZ_CP109031.1 coordinate 8,372,000, forward strand.
TACCGCGAGCGGCACGCCGCCGTGTGGCCCGAGATGCTCGACGCCCTCTCGGCCACCGGGTGGCACAACTACTCGCTCTTCCTGCGCGAGGACGGCCTGCTGGTCGGCTACCTGGAGACCGAGGACTTCGCGGCCGCGCAGGCCGCCATGGAAGCCACCGACGTCAATGCCCGCTGGCAGACGGAGATGGCGCCGTTCTTCACCGCGCTGGACGGCGCCAGACCCGACGAGGCCATGAAGCCCCTCACCGAGGTGTTCCACCTCGCGTGAACGCCCGAGGTGTTCCGCCTCGGGTGAACGTCCGGGGTGTTCCGCCTCGCCCGGAACAGCCTGACCGACTTGCTCGAACAGCCCCGACCCACCCGCCCGCAGTCCGATCGAGGAGCCCGTACATGAGACGACGCACCGTACTGACGACGGCCCTGCTGGGCGCCGTGGCAGGCCCCGCCCTCACCGCGCAGACGGCGAGGGCGGCCGTTCCCGGCCCCTCCGTCACCCAGTCCGGCACTTCCCAACTCGATTCCCAGGCAATCTACTTCGTCTCCTACGACGGACTGGTCAACAACAACTCGTTCCAGAAGAACGGCCTGTTGACCTACCGTGGCTACCAGTACGCGGCCTGGTACACCGCCGACCGCAGTGCGGTCGTCGCCCGCCGTGCGCTCGGCGCCACCACCTGGTCCAGGATCACGCTCGGCCACAAGCTCAAGAGCAACGACTCCCACAACGTCATCTCCATGGGAGTCTCCCGGACCGACGGCCGGCTGCACCTGAACATGGACTCGCACAGCGACGGCTTCTTCTACGTCAGATCGGTGGCCGGGCTGCTCGACAGTCCCGCCTCGACGGCCTGGACCTCAGCCGTCCTCGGGGCCGTCCAGACCTCCCTGGACGGCCTCGCGCTCACCACGCAGTTCACCTATCCGCAGTTCGTCGCGACCCCGGAGGGCCGCCTCCAGCTCAGCTACCGCGTCGGCGTCTCCGGGAACGGGCGCAACGCCCTCGCGGAGTACGACGGTTCGTCCTGGACCGCGCTCGGCGAATGGTCCGCCTCCACCGGGACCTACACCAGCGCGCACGGGTCGAGCACCGCCCGCAACATGTACCTGCACGGGATCGACTACGACGTGAACGGCCGGCTGCACTCCTTCTTCACCTGGCGCGAGCAGAACGCCGCCGTGATGTGCAACGCCGGCGGCATCACCAACCACGACACCGGCTACGTCTACTCCACCGACCGGGGCCGCAACTGGCGCAACGACGCGGGCACTCTCGTCGGCACCACCGGAACCTCGGGCACCGTCGCCGTCACCGACGCCGGACTCGTCGTCGACTCCCTCGACCCCGACCACTCCCTGATGAACCAGGAGAGCCAGGCCACCGACTCGGCAGGGCTGCCGCACGCGATCATCAGCTATGTGCCCGGACGCTTCGGCCAGTGCACCACCAACTACGTGACGGACCGCACCGCCAACGGCCGGGCCTTCCACCTGCGCAAGAACTCCTCGGGCGGCTGGACCAAGACCGAGATCCCGGTCGCCCTGAACTCCAGCCAGCGCACCAGACTGGTCCTGGACCGGTACGACAACGCCTACGCGATCCTGCCGTTCGGGCGGATCGCGGGCGCCTCGAAGGCCTCCGGGCACACCGACTGGAAACTCCTGTTCGACGGCGCCGGCCTGAACGCCTTCGGCGAGGTCGTCATCGACGAGACACGCGTCCCACAGGACGGAACGCTGTCCGTGATGTACCAGGAGAAGGCCGGCGGGACCACGCCCTCGGCCCTGCACGTCATCGATTTCCGGCTGCCCTCATGACCGCTGTCCGCGGCCCGCTCGCGGGTAATGTGAGGGCCTGCCCGCCGCTGTTCGCTCTTCTCCCGGAGGTTCCCGCCTGATGGCCCAGTCGGTGGGTATCAAGGACGTCGCCCGTGCCGCCGGAGTCTCCGTCGGCACGGTCTCGAACGTGATCAACCGCCCCGACTCGGTGGCCTCCGAGACGAGGGCACGCGTCCTGTCCGCCATCGACCGGCTCGGCTATGTACGCAGCGAGTCCGCACGCCAGCTCCGGGCCGGGCGCAGCCGGATCATGGGGCTCCTCGTCCTCGACATGGGCAACCCGTTCTTCGTGGACGTCGCGCGGGGCGCCGAGCGCGCCGCGCGGGAGGCCGGACTCGGGGTGATGGTCTGCAACAGCGCCCAGTCCCCGAGCGAGGAGGCCGACTACCTGTCGCTCTTCGCCGAGCAGCGGGTGCGCGGGGTGCTGCTGACGCCGTCCGACGCGAGCGGACGCAACATCGAGGCCTTCCGCCGCAACGGCATCCCCTTCGTCCTGGTCGACCGGGTCGCCGAGGGCACCACCGAGTGCTCGGTCTCGGTCGACGACGTGGCGGGGGGCGCGCTGGCTGTCCGGCACCTCGTGGACGCCGGACACCGCTCGATCGCGTACGTCAGCGGACCGCCCGGACTCAGCCAGGTGAGGGACCGCCGTACGGGCGCTCTGCACGCCCTGCGCGAGGCGGGCCTCGGCCCGGAGAACCTGCGCGAGCTGCCCACCGAGCGTCTCGACGTGGCAGCGGGGCGCGACGCCGGCGCCCGGCTCCTCGGCCTCGCCGAACGGCCCACCGCCGTCTTCTGCGCCAACGACCTGCTCGCCCTCGGTCTCCTGCAGGCCATGTACGCGGCCGGGGTCGGTGTGCCCGACGACCTCGCGATCGTCGGCTACGACGACATCGAGTTCGCGGCCGCCGCCGCCGTCCCGCTCACCTCCGTGCGCCAGCCGGCCGTGACCATGGGCGCCCTCGCGGCCGAGCTGCTCCTGGAGGAGATCGACGCGGAGGCCACGTCCGCGCCGCACGAGCACCGCCGGGTCGTGCTCCAGCCGGAACTGGTGGTGCGTCACTCCAGCCTGGCGGCGCGCTGATCAGCGGTTCAGTTCCCCGTCACCGGACTGCTGAGTCACTGTTCAGTTCATTTTCCCGATCCCCGGCCGCGGAGCCCGGGCGAGATGTGCTCAACTGGGACGCAGCCTGGAATCCGTACGTCTCGGGAGACCTGTTGACCGTCAGCTACCGCCAGCCCGGTGTCGTCCTCACCGACCACCGCTTCACCGTGCCTCTCGACCACGACCGACCTGCGGGCGAGACCATCGAACTGTTCGCCCGCGAGGTCGTCGCGAGCGACAAGACGCACCAGAATCTGCCGTGGATGGTTTACCTCCAGGGCGGCCCCGGCTTCGGGGCGAATCGTTTCGTCGGCCGTCAGGCCTGGCTCGACCGGGCCCTGAAGGACTTCCGTGTCCTGCTGCTCGACCAGCGCGGCACCGGACACTCCACGCCCGCCAACCGGCAGACGCTGCCGCTGCGCGGCGGCCCCCGCGAGCAGGCCGACCACCTCGCGCTCTTCCGCGCCGACTCCATCGTCCGGGACTGCGAGGCCATCCGGCCCGGACTCACCGGTGGAGCGCCCTGGACGGTCCTCGGCCAGAGCTTCGGCGGCTTCTGCAGCGTGCGCTACCTCTCCAGCGCCCCCGAGGGCCTGAGCGCGGCCGTGATCACCGGCGGCCTGCCCTCCCTCGACGGGCACGCCGACGACGTCTACCGCGCCGCCTACCCGCGCATCGAGCGCAAGGTCGCCGCGCACTACGCGCGCTACCCGCAGGACGTCGAGCGCGCCCGCCGAATCGCGGAGTACCTGCTCCAGCACGAGCCGGTGCTGAGCGGCGGCTACCGCCTGACCGCCGAGGCCTTCCAGTCGCTCGGCATCCTCCTCGGCGGCAGCGACGGCAGCCACCGCCTGCACTACCTCCTGGAGGACGCCTTCGTCCGCACCCCGCAGGGTCCGGCGCTCTCCGACGCCTTCCAGGAGGACGTCCAGGGGCTGCTCTCGTACGCGGGCCACCCCCTGTACGCGCTGGTCCACGAGGCCTGCTACGCCCAGGGCGGCCGCCCCACCGCCTGGTCCGCCGAGCGGGTGCGCGCCGAGTTCCCCCAGTTCGACGCGGCCAAGACGCTCGCGGACGACGGACCGCTGCTGTTCACCGGTGAGTCCGTGCACCCCTGGATGTTCGAGAACGACCCCGCGCTGCGCCCACTGCGCGACACCGCCGAGGAACTGGCCACCCGTACCGACTGGGCGCCGCTGTACGACCCGGCCCGCCTCGCCGTGAACGAGGTACCGGTCGCGGCGGCGGTCTACCACGACGACATGTACGTCGACACCGGCCATTCCCTGCGTACCGCCCGCGCCGTCCGGGGTCTGCGCACCTGGGTGACCGACGAGTTCGAGCACGACGGAGTACGGGCAGGCGGCCCGCGCGTCCTGGACCGACTGCTGGCGCTCACGCGCGACGAGGTCTGACAGGTCCGCACCCCGCGCCGTCCGGCCTCCTCGACGGGATCCGCCGGACGGCGCAGCCGTGTCCGTCACCGGTCGCAGACGACCGGACGCGGACATGGCGTCGCAGACGGCATGAAGTCGTCTGCGGATCGAGGGACCGGCATGACTGTTCTGGTGCAGAACCAGAGTGCGGCGTGGAACCAGCAGCTCTACGACACCATTTTCGAGCGGGTGATCCCGGACCGCGCGAAACCGCCCGCCGGGCTCGTCGCCCACTACGGCGCGCCCCTCGCGTCGGGCGGCTTTCAGGTCGTCGACGTATGGGAGTCGGAGGACGCCTACCGGCGGTTCGAGGCGGAGGTCATCGCGCCCGCCGCGCAGGACCTCGGCCTGCCCCCGTTCGACACGACCGTGGTCGAGATCCACAACTCCCTCGTCGTGTAACGGCGTTCCTCGACCCCTTCATCCGGCAGGCGGCGCCTCCTAGGATTCTGACGGACCGTCAGAGTCTTGAGGGGGCAGGCATGATCGACACCACCCGCACGGACATCCCGGTGGGCGAGGAACAGCTCCGGCTCGACGTCGAGGGCGGGATCGGCGTCCTCACCCTGTGCAGGCCGGCGAAACTCAACGCGTGGAGCTGGGAGTCCACACGCCAACTCGGCCTGGTCGCCGAACGGATCCGCTTCGACCCGTCGGTCCGGGCGGTCCTCCTGCGGGCCGAGGGGCGTGCCTTCTGCGCGGGGATCGACGTGAGTGCCCCCGGCGGCGCGATCACCGGCCGCTCGGGTGCCGAGCGCGCCCGCGCCTACTACGAGGGGATCCGCTGGGCCCATGAGCGCTTCGCGGCGTTCGCGCGGCTGCCGCAGCCCGTCGTCGCGGCCGTCCAGGGCTACTGCCTCGGCTTCGGGTTCGAGCTCGCGCTGATGGCGGACATCAGGATCGCCTCCCACGACGCCGTGTTCGCCCTGCCCGAGGCGCAGTTGGGTCTCGCCGTGGACGCCGGCGGGGACCTGCGGATCGCCCGCGAGGCGGGTGCCGGGTGGGCGAAGTTCCTCGCGCTGACAGGCAGACGGCTGGACGCGACGACGGCCGAACGCCTGCACCTCGTCCAACTCGTGACGGAAGAAGCCGCGTTGGACGAGACGGCCCGAGCCGTCGCCGCGGAGATCGCGGCGAACGCGCCGCTCGCCGTGCAGGCCGTCAAGCACGACATCGACGCCTACGCCGAGGCCCCGCTGACCGCCGCTCTCGACCGCGCCGCCCTGTCGGCCGCGCTCACCCTCACCTCCGACGACGCGGGAGAGGGGTACGCGGCCAAGGGCGCCCGCCGCGCGCCCCGCTTCGAGGGAAAGTGACCCACGTGTTTTGATCGAACCCTGTTGCGTACGACGAGGCAGGGGGGACCGATGCACGACAGTGAACTTCTCGCGGACAGGTTCGAGGAGCACCGGGGCCGGCTGCGAGCGGTGGCCTACCGGATGCTGGGATCGCTGAGCGAGGCGGAGGACGCCGTCCAGGAGACGTGGCTGAAGCTCGGCCGCACCGACCCGGACGAGATCAGGAACCTGGGCGGCTGGCTGACCACCGTGACCGGCCGGGTGTGCCTGGACATGCTGCGCTCCCGCGCCGCGCGCCGCGAGGACCCGCTCGAACCGTCCGGCACCTTCGTCCCCGACCCGGTCGTCAGCACCCTGGACCGGATCGACCCCGAACAGGAGGTGCTGCTGGCCGATTCGGTCGGGCTCGCCCTCCTGGTCGTCCTGGAGACCCTGGAGCCCGCCGAGCGGCTCGCGTTCGTGCTGCACGACATGTTCGCGGTGCCCTTCGACGACATCGCGCCCATCGTGGGCCGGAACCCGGCCGCGACCCGTCAGCTCGCCAGCCGGGCACGCCGTCGCGTCAAGGGAGCCGCTCCCGAGCCCGAGCGGGACGTCATCCGGCAGCGGGAGGTCCTGGACGCCTTCCTCGCGGCGTCACGCGGCGGGGACTTCGAGGCGCTCGTCGCCGTCCTCGATCCCGATGTCGTGCTGCGCGCCGACGCCGGCGCGCTGGTCGGCGGTGTGACCGTGTCCAAGCTGGTGCGCGGCGCCGAGGCGGTGGCAGGGCAGGCGCTGGCCTTCCGCCGGTTCGCGGCGAGTTCGCGGCTCGTCCAGGTCAACGGGGAGGCGGGTGTCGTCGCGATCGTGGACGGCCGGCCGCAGTCGGTCATGGGTGTCACCGTCGCCGACGGCCGGATCGTCGCGATGTACATCCTGGCCGACCCCGAGCGGCTCGCCCGTCTCGATCTCGGTGGGGCGAAGCCGGGGGAGTGACGGTCAGCCGGTGAAGGGACCACGCCCCAGCTGGTCCCGCACCGGCGTGACCGGCGGGGCGACCAGATCTCTGCGCTGCCAGTTGGCGCCGTCGACCACCAGGGTGTGACCGGTGATGAAGCGGGCGTAGGGAGACGCGAGGAAGGTGGCGGCCCAGCCGAGTTCACGGGGTGCGCCGACACGCAGGGCCGGCTGCCGCCGGCCGAGCGCGTCGGACACCTCGTCCCGGGCGTGACTGTCCCCGTCCGGGCCGTCGCCGTCGTCCTCGGCGTTCGCGCCGACCGTGCCGGCCGCGGCCCGGGCCAGGTTGCCGCGGATGTCCTCCGTCATGTCCTCGTGCGGCATCAGTCCCGGTACCAGACCGTTGACCTGGATGCCGTACGGTCCCCACTCGACGGCCAGGGTCCGCACGAGGCTCTCCACGCCGGCCTTGGCCGCCGCGCTGTGCGCGAAACCGGGGCCGCCGGTCCAGGCGTAGGACGCGCCGACGTCGATGACCGACCCGGGCGTGCCCGCCGCCAGATGCCGCCGCCCGAACTCACGGGTCATCAGAAACGTTCCCGTGAGGGTGATGTCGACGACGGCCTGCCAGGCGTTCGGAGACATGTCCTCGGTGGGGACGGGGAAGTTGGCGGCCGCGTTGTTGACCAGGACGTCGGGCAGCGCGCATCCGTCGAACACCTCGGAGACGCGCTTCGGATCCCGGATGTCACAGACCGCGGACCTGACCCGGGTGCCCAGCTTCGCCAACTCCGCGCGGGCAGGGGCGAGATGCCGCTCACGGCGGCTGACGATCAGAAGATCGGCGCCCAGCCGGGCGAACTCCGCCGCGATCGCCCACCCGAGTCCGGTGCCGCCACCGGTGACCAGCACGAGCGAGCCGTCGTACGTCCCGGCGGGCAGGGCGCTCGCGCCCAGCGGGGGAGGGGCGGGGAGGCCGGGGAGCGCTGTGGAGTCCATGGCGGTCTCGATACCCGGTGCCGCCGCGGAACATCCGGACGGGGCGGGCGCGGAACATCCGGACGGGGAGGGCGAGGAACACGCGGCGCCGGGTCGGGGACGTCAAGTCGGCTCGGTTCAGGGCACGTCCGGGCTGAGTAGGCTGGAGATCATGCACGAGTACGGCAGCACCTCCCCCGACCCACGATCCGAACTGCGAGCCGACTGTGACCGGTGTTTCGGGCTGTGCTGCGTCGCCCTGCCCTTCGCCCGCTCGGCCGACTTCGCGATCGACAAGGGCGCGGGCGAGCCCTGCCCGAATCTGCGGAGCGACTCCCGGTGCGGCATCCACACCCGGCTGCGGCGGACGGGCTTCACGGGCTGCACGGTCTACGACTGCTTCGGCGCCGGGCAGCACGTCTCCCAGGTGATCTTCGGCGGCGAGGACTGGCGCTCGGGGTCCGAGGAGCGTGCCCGGCTGATGTTCGACGTGTTCCCCGTCGTGCGCCACCTCCACGAACTGCTCCGGTACCTGAGCGAGGCCTTGACGCTCCCCGCGGCGCGTCCGGTGCACGACGACATCCGGCGCCTGATCTCCACGACCGAGCGCCTCACCCGGCAGACCCCGGAGGAACTGGCCGCGCTGGATGTGGGCCCGCACCGGCAGAAGGCCGGCGAACTGCTTCTGCGGGCCAGCGAACTCATGCGCGCGAGCGCCGGCGGGGGCAGGAGGAAGGACCGGCGTGGCGCGGATCTGATGGGCGCTCGCCTCAAGGGCGCCGACCTGCGCGGTGTGAGCCTGCGCGGGGCGCTGCTCATCGCCGCCGATCTGACCGGGGCGGATCTGCGCGGCGCCGATCTGATCGGCGCCGACCTCCGGGACGCCGACCTCACCGACGCCGATCTGACCGGGGCCCTCTTCCTCACCCAGCCGCAGCTCGACGCGGCCCGCGGCAGCGCCGGCACCCGGCTCCCGGAATCGGTCGGCCGCCCCGGCCACTGGACCGGGACCGCTCACAGCTGAGGGGGACTTTCCGAGCCGGGGGACCTCCCGGCCGGGAGCCGGGACACACCCTCGGGACGTACCCCCGGGCCGAGAGCCCGGACGTACCCCCGGGCCGGGAGCCCGGACGTACCCCCGGGCCGGGAGCCGGGACACACCCCCGGGACACACCCCCGGGCCGGGAGCGGGACACACTCCCGGGCCGGGAGCGCGGGCCTCACTCGGCCGTCCCGGCCAGGGTCGCCGCCCGCCCCGGCACGACCGGCGCGCGCCGTTCGAGGTGCAGGCGCAGCCCCTCCGGCATCAGGGTCAGCCGCTCGGCCACCCGCAGCCGGTAGCCGGGGTCGGACCGCAGGTCGTAGCGGCGCAGCAGCAGTCCGAGGACCAGCGTCGCCTCGTGCAGCGCGAACTGGCGGCCGATGCAGGCGCGCGCCCCGGTGCCGAACGGCTTGAAGGTGTGCGCGGGCCGGGCCCGTACCGCCTTCGCGTCGAAGCGGTCCGGGTCGAACCTCTCCGCGTCCGCGCCCCACACCTGCGGGTCGCGGTGCAGCATCGCGGTCAGGACCAGCGCCCACGCCCCCCGCCGCATCGGGTGGACACCGCCGAGCAGGGTGTCGTCCCGGGCCTCGCGGGCGAACGCCGGAGCCGTCGGCCACAGGCGCAGCGACTCGTCGAGGACCCGGCGGACGTAGCGGAGCTTGGCGACCTGCTCGTAGCCCGGCCGGTCCGTGCCGCCCCAGACGCGTTCGACCTCGGCACGCGCGCGGGCGGCGGCCTCCGGGTGCCGGGAGAGGTAGTGCAGGGCGAAGGACAGGGCGCCCGAGGTGGTCTCGTGCCCGGCGATCAGGAAGGTGATGACCTGGCGGCGGATGTTCTCGGGGGTGAGCCGCTCCCCGGTCTCGGGGTGTGCCGTCTCCAGCATGCGGTCGAGCAGGTCGCCCTCGCCGCCGGCCCGGCGGGAGGCCACCACGGCGTCGACCGTCCGGTTGAGGTAGGCCATGTCGGCCGCGTTGCGCCGGGAGGCGCCCCGCAGCAGGAGCGGTGCCAGCGGGACCGGGACGACGTTGAGGCGCTGCGCGTAGGTCAGCGTGCCCACCATCGCGTTCACGAAGGGGTGCGGGCGGGAGCGCTCGAAGGAGGCGAAGTCATGGCCGAAGCCTGTCCTGGCGATCGTCTCCAGGGTCAGCTTCGTCATGTCACCGGGCACGTCCACCGCGCGGCCCGCGGCCTGCTCCCGGTCCCAGTGGTCAGTCAGCCGCTCGGTCACGGCCAGCATCATCGGGTGGTAGCCCTCCATGGCCTCGCGGCTGAAACCGGGGGCGAGGACGTCGTGCGCGAGCTGCCAGTTGGGCTCGTGGTTGTAGGCGGTGAACAGTCCGTCGCCGGCGACCGGACGGAGGTTGGCGACTCCCAGGCCCACGTGTTTCGCGAACCGTGCCTCGTCGGCCAGTTCGGCGGCGAGGTCCGCGCCCCAGACGAAGACGATCTCGTTGCGGAAGGCCCGGCGCCGGAAGATCGGTCCGAGCCGCTTCCCGAACTTCATGGAGTCCTGGAGCGGGGAACGGACGCCGGCGCCGAGCACATCGCCGACCAGGGGGACGCGGCGCGGCGGGTGCGGGATGCGGTGCAGCTCCGGCCAGCCCAGTTCCGCGCTGCGGAACCCCCTGGGCCGCGCCGCCTCCATCGTCTCCGCCATGACGCCATCTCCCTTGTGACTCGGGCAGGTTGAGTCTGTTGTACGTGAGTTCAATAGCGGTGTTCAGTCTGATCCCGTTGTTGAACCGGCGTCAAGTAAGGTGCGGGCATGACGGGGAAGCAGGGGGAGCGCGGGCGCCGTCGGCTCAGTACCGAGGCGCGCCGGGAGCAGTTGCTGTCGGTCGGCGCCGGCCTGTTCTCGGAGAGCCCGTACGACGACGTCTGGATCGAGCAGGTCGCCGAGATCGCCGGAGTCTCGCGCGGACTCCTTTACCACTACTTCCCGACGAAGCGGGACTTCTTCGCCGCCGTGGTCGAGCGCGAGAGCGGGCGGATGCTGCGGATGACCGCGGCGGTGCCCGGTGTCCCGGTGCGTGAGCAGCTCGGCGCGGGGCTGGACACCTTCCTCGGGTACGTGGAGGAGCACGCGCACGGGTTCCGTGCCTTCCACCGTGCCGACGCGGCCGGTGACCAGGCGGTGCGCAGGGTCTACCAGCAGGCGCTGGCCGCGCAGGAGGCGCAGATCCTCTCGGCCCTCGCCGCGGATCCCGAGCTCGGCCGGTCCTGCGAGGACCGGCCCGAACTGCGGATCGCCGTCCGCGGGTGGCTGGCCTTCACCACGGCCGTGTGCCTTGAATGGCTCCGGGGCGCGGACCTGACGCGTGAGCAGGTGCGGGACCTGTGCGCGCGGGCGCTGCTCGGCACGATCACGCCCTGAGACCCGGTCGGCCCGGTGACCGCGACTCCCCTTTCGGCGGGCGTGGATCCATGGCCGGCCGTTCGGCCGACGAGGAGTGGTTGGCGTACGCCCCGATCTTCGATAGGTTAGGCAAGCCTTACCTAAGGAGGAAGCTGATGGGTGACCGTGACACCTGGACGGCCGCGCCCGCCGCGGCGGAGTATGCCCGTTCGGTGCTGGCCGCGGCCTGGTCCTGCGCGGTGAGCGCCGAGGGCGGCCGGGAGGAGTTCTTCGGCTCGCACTCCGTCACCGCGGACGGCCGGGTGCTCCTGCGGGTGCCCGAGGACAGCGCGCTGCTCGCCGCGGCCATCTGCTCCCCGCGCGGAGAACCGTCCGCCGTCCTGGAGTTCGCCGATGTCGCACCGGTTCCCGTACGGAACCGGGTCCGCGCCCGGCTCTGGCTCGCCGGCTGGTTCGTCCCCGAGGACGGGCAGCTCTCGTTCCGCACCACCCGCGCCGTGCTGCGCCGGCCTGGCGGGACGGTCGTGGTCGACCTGGACGAACTGGCCGAGGCCCGGCCCGACCCGCTGGCCTTCGCCGAGGCCCAGCTCCTCACCCATCTCGCCGACGCCCACCCGGACGCCGTCGAGCGGCTCACCCGCCTCGTCGAACCGGACAGTCTGCACGGCGCCGTGCGCGTCCAGCCCCTTGCCGTCGACCGCCACGGACTCACCCTGCGCATCGAACGCGCGCGCGGAAACGGTGATGTGCGCCTGCCGTTCCACGCACCCGCCGACGACGTCTCCCAGCTCACCGAGCGCATGCACGTCCTGCTCACCCAGGCGAGTCTCGCCTCCTGCCCCCGTCCCCTACAGCGGCAGCGCACAGACCGCGAGGGGTGAGACGAACGGCTCGCCCGCGCGCCGGAGTTCACCGCTCTCCTGGTCGACCCGGAACACCGTGACCGTGCTCGACCGCTGGTTCGCCGCGAACAGCAGCCGTCCGTCGGGCGAGAACGCGATGTGACGCGGGAAGTCGCCGTCCACGGGCACCGTGTCCAGCAGCCGCAGCCGGGCGCCGTCCGCCTCGATCGCGTACCGCGTCAGGCTGTTGTGGCCCCGGTTGGCGAGAAACGCGTACGAACCGTTCGACGTCACTAGGAGCTGGGCCGGGTAACTCGTCCCGCTTCCCGTGCCCGTGGACTGCGGTTCGCCCACCGAGAGGCGGCCGGTCGCGGGGTCGTAGCCGCAGACCGTCACCGTGTTGTCGACCTCGTTGGCGAGATAGGCGTACCCGCCGCCGGGGTGGAACGTGAGATGGCGCGGGCCCGCGCCCTGCCTCGTCCGCGCCCGGGAGACCTCGGTGAGCGTGCCCCGGGTGTCGTCGAGACGGTAGCTGTACACCGTGTCGGTGCCCAGGTCGACGGCGAGCAGGTGCCCGCCGTCCGGAGCGGTGACGAACTGGTGCGCGTGCGGGCCCTGTTGGCCGGGACCGGGTGCCGGGGACGTGTGCGCGGCCAGATCGGTGCGCTCGCCGAGCGCGCCGGACGCGTCGATGGGATGCACCGCGACGCTGCCCGAGGCGTAGTTCGCGCTCAGCAGCCAGCGGCCGTTCGGATGCACCGACAGATGACAGGGGCCCGAGCCCCCGGTGGAGCGGCTGCCCAGCACCTCGTTCCCCGGGAGACGGACGGCCGTCACCGCGCCCGCCGTCTGCTCGTCGACCGCGTACAGCGTCCGGCCGTCCGGATGCACCGCGAGGAAGGAGGGGTTGTCGACGCCCGTCACCACACCGCCGCCCGTGACCGCGCCGGTCGCCGGGTCGTACGTGGCGACACCGATCCCCTTCCCACCGCCGTCGCCCGAGGTGTAGGTACCCAGGAACAGCGGACGCGGACCGGAGGCGGGAGCCGGGGACACGGGTGCCGACGCGGCCGCCGACGCCGAGGGACCGGGCGGCGGCGCCTTCGGGAGCGGCGCCGTCACAGCGGGGTCCGCCCGGGGCGCCGCGCATGCCGGGACCGTCGTGATCGCGGCGGCCCCCGCCAGCGCGCCGAAGAAACGCCGTCTGGTCCAGCCGCCGCCCGTGCCGCGCGACGGCCCTGCACCACTGCTCATGCCTGCACCTCGGGGTGTCGGTTGCCTCGGCCGGAACGGCCACCTTGGCGTGCGACACCCCGGACGTGCAAGAACGGCCCTGCGCGTTGCGCCCCGCGCAACGCCGCGACCTACCAGTCGCCGTCCCCGACGGGCTTGCCCGGCGCGTCACCCAGCGGCTGCACCTGATGGGGCGAGGGCTGCTGCCAGGGCTCGTGGTCGTCGCCCAGCCAGTCGCCGACCGGCTGCACCGAACCGAGCTCGTCCGTGGGCGCCAGATCGGTGGCGTCCTGGTCGTAGTAGTCGAACCAGGGAAGCCCCGCGCGGGTGTACGCGGCCCGGTCCACCGGGGACGGCGGCGGCGCCTCGCCGGTGATGCGGCGCCACTCCGGCGGAGTCACGAGGTGGACGAACACGCGTCCGGCCGGCTCCTTCGCCCAGGCCTTCAGCGGCCGGTCGTCGCGGTAGACCTCCTGGCGCATCGAACCGCCGACGCCGAGACCCATCGCCGGGGCGCTGCGCGGACGCGGGGCACCCCCTGGACGCGCGGCTCCGGGCGCGGCGCCCGGCGCGGGCGGCGCGGCCGTCATCGGCATGGCACCGCCGTACGCGCCGACCGAAGGAGGCATCGGAGGCATCCGCAGACGCTCCTCCGCCTTGCGGCGCTCCGCCTCCCGCCACGCCGCCAGCTCCCCGGCCTCGAGCGGGAACGACTGGAGCTGGACACCGCCCCAGACCTCCTCGCCGGTGACCTGGCCCTCGACCGTCGCGCCCAGCCCCAGCGGCACGGCCACGAACTGGCGGACCGTCCCCTTGCCGGAGTTGATCCCGTCGAGCCAGGGCTGCCGGGGGAGACACACATAGTTCTGCGGGTCACGGGTGAGCCGGGAGGTCCAGGGTTTGCCGGACACGGCGCACACCTTGCCGACGCCCACCTGCAACGCGGCCGGCTCCGCCGTCCCGGCGAAACTCAGCCACATGGCCTCGCGCAGATACACCGGCAGCATCACGCCGCCGCGCGCCCGCCACTCGGCGGGCACCCGGTCCCCGTAGTCCTCGACGCGCCGGACGGGGAACTCGCCGAGCCCCGGCGGCAACGCGTGCGTGCCCGTCTCGGGCAGGCGCAGCGTCCGTATGAACCGCACCTGCACCCCGCCCGGCAGCCGCAGCGCGTTCCCGTCGATCCGCACGGTGTCCTCGGTCATCCGCCCGCCCCCTCGTTCTCCTGCCGCCGGGGCGGCTCACCGCCACGGCTTCGTGCCGTTTCCTCTCACGGAACTCCTCACCTAGAACGCCCGGAGACGGGGGAACGGTTCCGGTTCCGACGCGGCAGACGCAGCCGGCGCCGCAGCCGGGTCAGGCGCGGCCGCCGCTCGTGCTGCTCGCGGGTGCAGCGGTCCAGCTCCTCGAACAGGCGGCGGGTGCGGTGCTCGGTGTCCAGTTCGTCGAGGATGCGGGTGACCTCGGTCAGCACGGAGCCGTGAAGCTGCCACTGGCTCGGATCGCGCCGGACCTCTTCGAGGAAGAGCTGGGCCAGTTTGTCGCGGGTGGCGGCGGCGGTGGCGAGTTCCGCGCTGAGCCGCTCCTCGGCGGACGCGGCGTTCCGGGCGACGTCGCTGGTCACCAGCACCGCGAAACTGACGATCGCGTCGGCGACCTCGGACAGCAGCTCCCGCAGGACGGCCCCGGCCTGCGGTTCGAACAGGGGCCGGGGCTCGCGCTCCTTGGCCAGGTCGGTGAGGCTGCGCGCGATGACCCGCAGGACCACGGTGCAGATCTCCAGGGTGTCCAGGCCGGTACGCAGCACGACCCGGTGCAGCAGCCCCTCGCGCACCCGCGGGTTGAGCTTCAGACTGTCCTCGGCCTGCCGCAGGGCCGCGTCCACCCCGGCGATGTCGTTGTCGAGCCGGCGGGCCTCGTGCAGCCGCTCGGCCGCCACATGGGAGGGAGTGTGCGCCACGGCGCCCTCGCCGACCCGCAGCATGAGCTGCCGCATCCGGCGTGCCAGGTCCTCGATCTGCTCACCGGCCACGCTCACCCACACGGGGGGCGCGAGCACGAGGTTGCAGGCGAGACCCACCACCGCCCCGATCAGCGTCTCCAGCACGCGGGCCCACGCGGTGCTGCCCACGCGGGTGACACCGAGGACCAGCATGGCGCTGATCGCCACCTCCGGCACGAACTCGTCGACCCGGACCAGATGTCCCACCACCAGCGAGGCGAGGATGATCAGGCCCAGACTCCACCAGGTCAGGCCCACCAGGCTGCTGAAGCCGATGGCGATGACGACGCCCACCACCACGGAGTTCACCCGCCGGATCGCGGTGGTGATCGTCGAGTACAGGGTGACCTGAACGACCAGCAGCGCGGTCAGGGGCGCGGTCAGCGGCGCGGGCTCGGGACTGAGATGGATGGCCACCACGTACGCGATCGTCGCGGCGGCCGTCGAACGAAGTGTCTGGACGACCACCGGCTCCCGGCGCCGCTCCACGATCTTCGCGACGGATGTCGTCCACTCACCGCGTGCCTCTTGCATCCTTCGGGCCTTCCCGTTTAACACGGGTACCGAACGTGCCGATTGCGGACCGATCCTGTCCGCAAAGGGTCCTGGATTGAAGGCATCAACCGGGTCGGACCGCATCAGGAGGCACCGAATGAGCGCAATGAGCGACGTCGAGGGCATCGAACTGCTGACGCTGTCGTACGACCGGCTGCGCGCCGTGGCCGCCGGTGTGCCGGAGGGCGCCTGGTCGGCGCCGACGCCGTGCGGCGAGTGGACGGTGGCCCAGGTACTCAACCACGCCCGGCTCGACCAGCAGGCGTACGGCGCGGCGGTCACCGGCACGGGGTGGCCCGAGCAGGACGCCTTCCACCCGCAGGACACTTTGGAGGCCGACGTGACGGCGGAGCTCGACAAGGTCCTCGTGGGCGTCGCCGACGTCTACGCGGGGCTGTCCCCCGAGGCGGAGGAGGTGGCGACGCCGCTCGGGCCGCTGCCGTTCCGTGTCGCGGCCGCCGCGGCCGCCATGGACGCGGGCGTGCACGCCTGGGACATCGCCGTGGCGACCGGCCAGACGTCCCCCCTCGACGACGCCCTGGCCGGCGGCATCCGGCTCGCGGCGGACCGGCTGGCCGACCACCTGCGCGACGCGTTCGGCGTGTTCGCCGCCGCGCGCGAGGTCCCGGCGGAGGCCGGCCGGGCCGAGGCACTGCTCGCCTTCCTGGGCCGGGACCCGCACTGGACGCCTGCCGCCATCTGACGCGTCCGGGACGGCCCCCGCCCCCTCCGGCGGGGCGGGGGACGCTCCCCGGGCCCCGGGGAGCTTCCCGGGCGCCCGCGGGAGTGCGGGCGGTGCGCAGGGATCAGCCGTGCAGCTTCGCCAGGAAGGCCGAGAGGTTGCCGACCGTCCTGGCGATCTGCTGCTCCGTCGTGAGGGTCTCCTCGAAGCGGCTGCCCGACTCCAGGGACTTCTTCCCGCGTACATAGAGCGAACAGGCCAGGTCGGCGCAGATGTAGATGCCCACCGAATTGCCCTCGCGGCCCGCCGCGCCCGCCTTGCGGGCCGTCATCAGCGAGACCCCGCTGCCCGGGTGCGTCGTCAGGCACAGCGAGCACATGCTGCGGTGCAGGAGCCCGCGCCGGGAGGAGGGAAGGCGCAGGGCGACGCCCACGAGGTCTCCTTCCTGTTCGGACACGAGATAGCTCCGGTCGGGAGCTCCGGGATCTCGCCAGCCCAGGAAGTCCAGATCGTCCCAGGGGCGTTCGGCGAGATCGCGAGGCGTCGCCAGCCGCTTGGCCTCCCCCCGGGAACAGTTGACGAACGAGTCGCGGACGGCCTGCTCGGTTAGTGGTCGCATGGGGTTCTCCTGGTTCGCTCGGGTACCTTCGGTAAAACCTAGGGGTACTAGGTTTTGGCCGAAGGTACCTAGCCCGACGGAGAGGATCCACTGGATTTCCGGAATGAACGGAACCGTGTCGCGCGACGGCTGCCGATTCAGGGGTTCACCTGACAGGGTGGGCGCATGGACGAGGAGGGCTCGGGAGCCGGAACGGACGAGTGGGAGCGGGCCGGGCGGGCCCTCCGGGAGGCCGGGCTGCCGCCCGGGAGTCTCGTCGGCCGCCGGGCCCTGTCCGGCGGCACGTACAACACCGTCGAGGAGCTGAGGCTCACCGACGGCACCCGCTACGTCCTGAAGGTGCCTCCGCCGGACACCGCCCCCGCTCTGGCGTACGAGCGGCAACTTCTTGTCTCCGAAGCGGAGTTCTACCGGTGGGCTGCCACCGTCGGCGTACCGGCGCCCCGGGCGGTCGGAGATCACCGCGACGGCCACCTGCTCATGACGCACTGTCCGGGCGAGCCCTGGGGAAACCTGCCCGACGGTGAACGCAGGCCGCTGCGGCGAGAGTTGGGGCGCATGGTGGCCCGGCTGCACGGGGTGACCGGCCCGGGCTTCGGCTATCCCTCCGGCGCGCTCGGTCCGCTGGCTCCCGACTGGCGGACCGCCTTCACCGGGATGTACGAAGCGCTCCTGGACGACGCCCACCGCTACCGTGCCTGGCTGCCGCGCCCCGTCGACGAGGTGGCCCGTACCGCGCGGACCGCCTTCGACGCCCTGGACGAGGTCACCGTCCCCCGCCTCGTCCACTTCGACCTGTGGCGGGGGAACATCCTGGTCGAGCGGGCGGAGGCGGGCCCGCGCATCGGCGGTCTGATCGACGGCGAGCGCATGCTCTGGGGCGACCCGCTCGCCGACTTCGTCTCCCTGGCCCTGCTCGGGGACATCCGCCAGGACACCGATTTCCTGACGGGATATCAAGAGGGTGGTGGAGTGGCCGAGTTCGATGGAGCGGCTCGGCAGCGCCTGGCCCTGTACCGCAGTTACCTCTATCTGATCATGCTCATCGAGACCGTTCCCCGCGCCTCCGGCGACGAACGGGACGCCTGGGTACGCGCGACGGTGGCCCCGCAGTTCACGGCCGCCCTCGACGAGATCGGCCGGGGCGCGAACACCCCGGCCGAACACGGTTCCTAGACCCTGCCGCTTGGATCACGCGGCGGGACGCGCGGCCGGACGGCAGGCCCCGGAGCCGGCCGCGCGCCCGGCGGTCGGCCGGGCTCAGGCCGCCTTGCTCGCGCCCCCGCGGTGCTCGCGGACGATCTCCGCGTAGCGGTGACCGCTGCCCTTCACCGTCCGTACCTGCGTCTTGTAGTCGACGTGCACCAGCCCGAACCTCTTGTCGTAGCCGTACGCCCACTCGAAGTTGTCCAGCAGCGACCAGGCGAAGTAGCCGGCCAGCGGAACGCCCTTGCGGGCCGCCGAGGCGCAGGCCGCCAGGTGCTGTTCGAGGTACGCGGTGCGCTCCGGGTCGTCGACGGTCCCGTCGGGGCGTACGACGTCGGGATAGGCGGAGCCGTTCTCCGTGACGTACAGCTTGCGGGCGCCGTACTCGTTCGTCAGGCGCAGCAGCAGACTCTCGATACCGGCGGCCTCGACCTCCCAGTCCATGCCGGTGACGGGCACGCCGGGCCGGCGGACCTGGCGGGCGTACGGGGCAGGCCCGGTCGGGTCGTCGACGACGCTGGAGGGGAAGTAGTAGTTCAGCCCCAGCCAGTCCAGCGGCGCGGCCATGGTCTCCAGGTCGCCCGCGACCTCCGGGAGTTCGACCCCGTACACCTCGACCATGTCGGCGGGGAAGCCGCGGCCGTGCACCGGGTCGAGCCACCAGCGGTTGGTGTGCCCGTCCTGCCGCTTCGCCGCCGCAATGTCCTCCGGGCGGTCGGTGGCGGCCTCGATGCTGCCCAGGTTGTTCACGATGCCGATCTGCGCGCCGGGCGCGGCCGCGCGGATCGCCTGCGTGGCGAGCCCGTGGCCGAGCACGAGGTGGTACGAGGCGCGGACGGCGGCCGTGAGGTCGGTCAGGCCCGGGGCCATCCGCCCCTCCAGGTGGCCGATCCAGGCCGAGCACAGCGGCTCGTTGAGGGTGGTCCAGTGCTGGACACGGTCGCCGAGCCGCTCCGCGACCACCGACGCGTAGGCGGCGAGGTGGTGCGCGGTGTCCCGGGCGGGCCAGCCGCCCCGGTCCTGGAGCACCTGCGGCAGGTCCCAGTGGTAGAGCGTGACCGAGGGCGTGATGCCCGCCTCCAGCAGGCCGTCGATCAGCGCGTCGTAGTAGTCGAGCCCCTTGGCGTTGACCGCGCCGTCGCCGCCCGGCATCACCCGGGGCCAGGCGACGGACAGCCGGTAGGCGTTGGTGCCGAGCCCGCGCATGATGCCGATGTCCTCGCGCCAGCGGTGGTAGTGATCGCAGGCGACGTCCCCGTCGTCACCGTTGTCGATCTTGCCGGGGGTGTGCGAGAACGTGTCCCAGATGGAGGCGGAGCGGCCGTCCTCCGCGACGGCACCCTCGATCTGGTAGGCCGACGTGGCCGTGCCCCACAAGAAGTCCTCGGGGAGGGCGGCAAGGTCGATGGTCACTGAAGTCCCTTCGTCGTCAATGGTGTCGATGTCCTCGGCGGGGCCGGTCACTTGACGGCTCCCGCCGTGAGACCGGCGACGAGATAGCGCTGGAGCAGCAGGAAGCCGGCCACCACGGGGACGCTGACGACCAGCGAGGCGGCCATGATCTGGTTCCAGTACACGTCGTTGAGCGTGGAGTAGCCCTGGAGGCCGACGGCGAGCGTGCGGGTGTCGTCGTTGGTCATCACCGACGCGAACAGCACCTCGCCCCAGGCGGTCATGAAGGCGTAGACGGCGACCGCGACGATGCCCGGGATCGCCGCGGGAACGACGACACGGAAGAGCGCCCCGAGCGGGCCGCAGCCATCGACCAGCGCCGCCTCGTCGAGATCGCGGGGCACCGAGTCGAAGTACCCGATCAGCATCCAGATCGAGAACGGCAGGGAGAAGGTCAGATACGTGAGGATCAGACCCCCGCGCGAGCCGAACAGCGCGATCCCGGTGGCGTTGCCGATGTTGACGTAGATCAGGAACAGCGGCAGCAGGAAGAGGATGCCGGGGAACATCTGGGTGGACAGCACGGTGACCGTGAACACGCGCTTGCCGCGGAAGCTGTAACGGCTCACGGCGTAGGCGGAGAAGACGGCGATCACGACCGAGCAGATCGTGGCCGCCCCGGCCACGATCAGCGAGTTCGCGAAGTACTTCGCCAGCGGCACCGTCGACCAGATGTCGATGTACGGCCGCAGCGTCAGTCCGCTCGGCAGCCAGCGGAACTTCCCCGAGACGTCCGCGAGCGGCTTCAGCGAGCTGGAGACCATGACGTAGACGGGCACCAGGACGAAGCCGGTGAGCAGGGTGAGGAAGATCCGCCGGGACCACAGGAAGGACCGCGGGGGAGCCATCGGCGAGCGGTGGGTGGTGGTGCTAGACATCGGCCGTCTTCCTTCCCCGGGAGGTCAGCAGGAGGTAGACGCCTGTCACGACGAGCAGGAAGAGCAGCAGCAGCACGGACATCGCCGAGCCGGTGCCGAAGTTCCACGTCACGAAGGACGCCTGGTAGATGTGGACCGATATGAGGTCCGCCGCCTCCGGGGCCGTCTTGCCGAACAGGACGAACGGCGTGTTGAAGTCGTTGAACGTCCACAGGAACAGCACCAGCACCAGGACCTGGTTGACCGGCCGCAGCGACGGCAGGGTGATGCGGCGAAGCTGCTGCCACAGACCGGCCCCGTCGAGAGCGGCGGCCTCGTACAGCTCGCCCGGGATGTTCTGCAGGCCCGCCATGACGATCAGGAAGGCGAACGGCCAGCCCTTCCAAACCGACACGGTGAGCAGGGCGTAGAAGCTGTTGTCGCCGATCAGCCAGAACGAGGGCTTGTCGGTGAGGTGGAGCTGGTCGTGCAGGACGTGGTTCACCAGGCCGTTGTCGTGCTGGAACATGAACACCCAGGTGATCACGGCCGCGTAGACGGGCAGTGCGTACGGCACCAGGAACAGGGCCCGCAGAATGCCGCGCCCCCGGAAGGTGTCCTGCATGTAGATCGCGGCCGCCGTGCCGATCAGCCAGCACAGGCCGACCGAGAGCAGCGTGAAGCCGATGGTGACGAAGAAGGAGTGCAGCAGCGCCTCGCCGACGGGTTCGTCGAAGTGCACCGACACCGAGTAGTTGTCGAAGCCGGCCCAGGGCGCCGTGCCCCAGTCACGGATGTAGAACTGGGTGAGCTCCTTGAAGCTCATCACGATGCCGATCACCATCGGCACCAGGTGGACCAGGAGTTCGAGGACCAGCGCGGGCAGAAGCAGCAGGTAGGGGAGTCCGATGCGCTTGATCCGCCCGGTGCGGCGCGGGCCGCGCGCCGCACCGGGGGAGCTCTTGCGCACCGTCCGCTCGCCGGGTTCGGCGGAAGCGGCGGTCGTGGTGGTCATGACGGTGTCCGCACTCACTTCTTCGGCATCTGCTGCTGGGCCTTCTCGAGCGCCGCCTTCACCGACGCGGTGGTCACCGCGCGGCCGCCGGCGGCGTCGGCGAACAGACCCTTGATGGCCGTACCGACCGCGGTCTCGAACTGGGACTCGTCGGCGACCTGCGGAAGCGCGGCGGCACTCTTGGCCAGGGTGTCCTTGAGAACCGCGTTCGAGGGGGAGTTGAACGCGGTGTCCGTCTGGGCGGTCTTGACCGGCGGGATGGAGCTGTAGGCGCCGTTGAGGATCTTCTGCTCGGCATCGCTGGTCAGGAACTTCACGAACTTCGCTGCGCCGTCGAGGTTCTTGGTGTTCTTGAACACGGCGAGGTTGATGCCCGCGACCATCGAGTTGACGTTCGTGCCCGTGCCCGGGGTGCCGGACTGCACGGGGACGGGGGCGATGCCGTACGCGTCCTCGCTCATCCCCTGCGACTTGAGGTTGGCGGCCGCGGACTGCCACAGCAGCATGGCGTTCTTGCCCTTGGCGAAGTCGCTCACCGACTGGTTCTGCGCGTACTCGGCGTTGCCCGGGGCGATGATCTTGTCCTTCGCCATCAGGTCCACGTACTGCTTGACCGCGGCCACGGCCCCGTCGTTGGTGAAGTCGGCCGCGCCGTCGGCGGTGAAGAAGTCGGCGCCGTGCTGCTTGGCGAAGACGAACGCGTGGTGGATGTTCTCCGAGGCGTTCGAGCCCTCCGCGCCGATGCCCCACTTGCCGCCCTTGGAGAGCTTCTTGCCGTCGGCGACCAGCTCGTCCCAGGTGGCCGGCGGGTTCGCGATCCCGGCGTCGGCGAACATCTGCTTGTTGTAGTAGAGCGCGTACGCCATCGAGTACAGCGGCACCGCGGCGGGGTCCTTGCCCTCGGCGCCCGTCGAGCCGAGCGCGGAGTCGACGAAGCGGTCCTTGCCGCCGATCTTGGCGAAGTTCTTGGCGTCCCAGGGCAGCAGCGCGCCGGTGGCCTGGAGCGAGGCGCTCCAGGTGTT
Source organism: Streptomyces sp. NBC_00659 (assembly GCF_036226925.1). Classification (NCBI taxonomy): domain Bacteria; kingdom Bacillati; phylum Actinomycetota; class Actinomycetes; order Kitasatosporales; family Streptomycetaceae; genus Streptomyces; species Streptomyces sp. NBC_00659. The sequence goes on from NZ_CP109031.1 coordinate 8,394,474, forward strand.
GCCTATGTTGAGGACGTCCGGGCCCTGGCCCGAGGTGGTGGCGGTGAGGATCCGGTTCAGCAGGTCGGACCAGGGCACGACCTCCAGCTTCACCTTGATGCCGGTCTGCTTCTCGAACTTCGCCAGTTCGGGGGCGAGCGTCTTCTTGTCGATCTCGATGCTGGCACCCTGGTTGGACGCCCAGTACGTGAGCGTCTTCGGCGAGGCGTTGGACCCGCCGCTCGACGAGCCGCCGCCACAGGCGGTCGCGGCGGTCAGCAGGGTGATGGTGACCGCACCGGCGGCCGCGGCTCGGATTCTGCGCATGGCTGCTTCTGTCCCTTTCCCGGAGGGAGCGCACGAGGGACGCCCGGGTTCACTTCCCGAACGATCCTCATGGCTTAATTTAGGACGTGAGTTAAGACCCGGAAGAAAGTCGCGTCAAGGGATCGCGCAGGGGTATCTTGCAGTTCGGGCAGGCCGGAAGGGACTTCACATGGCGGGGCGGAACGGACGGACAGTGCGTGACCTGCGACGGGGCAATCGCACCGCCGTACTACAACGGTTGTATTTCGACGGGCCGATGAGCCGCTACGAGCTCGGCCCGGCGACCGGGCTGAGTTCCGGATCCATCAGCAACGTCGTCGCCGAACTCGTCGCCGACGGTCTCGTCGAGGAGGCCGGAAGCGTCGACTCCGACGGTGGCCGCCCCCGCACCCTGTTGCGTGTGGTGCCCGGAAGCGGCCACATGATCGGTGTGGACGTCGGCGAAACCCGCGTCCGTATCGAGCTGTTCGACCTGACCCTCACCGAACTCGCCCGCACCGAACATCCGTTGCAACGCCAGGGCTACGAGGCAGACCGGCCGCTCAGGGGCCGGGAGTACGACGTCGACGTCATCGTCGGCCACATCCGCGACGGCATCGCCGAGGTCCTCGCCGAGGCGGACATCGCCCCCGAACAGCTCCTCGGCGTCGGCATAGGGGTGCCCGGCATCGTCGCCCGCACGCCCGAGCGCGGCGCGGTCGTGCACGGCCAGACCATCGGCTGGGACGCCGTCCCGCTGGAGTCCCTGCTCCGCTCCGCCTGCGAACTCCCCGACACCGTCCCGTACTTCGCGGACAACGGCGCCCGAACCCTCGGCCAGGCCGAGATGTGGTTCGGCGCCGGACGCGGTGCCCGCAACGCGGTGGTCGTCCTCTTCGGCTCCGGCGTGGGCGCCTCTCTCGTCACCGAGGACGTCGAGAACGGCCGGTCCGTCGAGTGGGGGCATCTGACCGTGCGGGTCAGGGGCCGCCGCTGCCGCTGCGGCGCCCTCGGCTGCCTGGAGGCGTACGCGGGCGCCGAAGCGCTGCTGGACCGCTGGCGCGAGGAGGGCGGGCGGCCCCCGGAGGGCACGGACGAGGAGACCGCGCTCACCGCGATGCTCGCCGCCGCCTACCCGCCCGAGGGCACCGAGCCCGACCGCATCGCGCTCGCCGTCCTGGAGGAGACCGCCGAGTACCTCGGCGCCGGCCTCTCCGACCTGATCAACCTCTTCCAGCCCGAACGCATCCTCATCGGCGGCTGGGCCGGCCTCCAGCTCGGCTCCCGCTTCCTGCCCGCCGTCCGCCGCTACGCCTCGTCGTACGCCCTGCGCTATCCCGCCCAGCACGTCACCGTGGACCTCGGGCGCCTCGGCCCCGACGCCGTCACGGTCGGCGCCGCGATCCTCCCGCTGGCCGACTTCTTCGCCCGCGGCGGCCGGCGCGCCGAACCCGCGCCGACCGGACCGTCCCCCGCCTGGCGCACGGCCCTGGAGGAACGGGCACCGCACTGATCCCCTCCGCAGGCGACCGCGTTCGCATGACCTCCGGGGTAATCGACCCCGTCGCCGCCTCCCGGAAGCATGAAGGGCACAGCGACTGCCCGAGGGCCTGTCTGGCAATTCCCGTCTGCCCTTCGGGCGACGACGCGAATTGTCAGACAGACCCTCGTACCACCGGATCCCGGGAGGACCCATGCCGTACTTCGCGAGCCCCGTCGACGGTGCCCGGCTGCACTTCGTCGACTACGGCCCCGCCACCGGCCAGGTGGCCGTCTTCGTCAACAGCTCCTACTTCGGTACGGAGATGTGGGAGTACCAGATGCTGCCGCTCGCGGACGCCGGCTACCGGTGCGTCGGGTTCGACCGGCGCGGGCACGGCCGGTCCGAGGACGTCTGGGGAGGATTCGACCTCGACAGCCTCGCCGACGACGTCGACGGGCTGCTCCGGCACCTCGATCTGCGGGAGGTCACCCTGGTCGGACACTCCGTCGGGACCGCCGAGATCGTCCGTGCTCTGACCCGGCACGGGGTCGAGCGGGTGGCGAGGGTGGCGCTGGTCGCCGGTATGACACCGGGCCCCGTGCGGTCGGTGAACCATCCCGAGGGGGTCGACCCGGCACTCGTCGAGGCGGGCAACAAGGTGTTCCGCCACGACCGGGCCGCGTTCTTCGAGGACGGCGCCCACGCGTTCTTCGCCCTCGGCCTCCCCGGCAACGACCTCTCCGAGGCCTACGTGCGATCCATGATCGACCGCTGCCACGGCGCGACCGCCCGTGCCGGGGCCGCCCTCGGCGACCTCGTCGTCACCCTGGACGTCGCGCCCGAGCTCGCGAAGCTCGACCTGCCCGCCCTCGTCGTGCACGGGACGCACGACGCGTCGGCACCGCTGGACCTGACCGGCCGCCGGGCCGCGGAACTGCTGCCCGACAGTACGTTCAAGGTCTACGAGAATGCCGGACACGGCCTGTTCGCCACGCACCGCGAACAACTTACCGCGGATCTACGGGAGTTCATGTCAGGCTCCTGATGCGGCTGATGCGGCTGATGCGGCTGATGCCCGCGTGGCTCAGCCGAAGGCGTTCACCCCGGTCAGTTCGGCCGACAACTCCCACAGCCGGGCAGCCTGTTCGGGGTCCGTCGCGTGGGCGCTCACGCCGGTCCGGGTGCCGTCCGCCGGGGCGGGCTCGGCGATGTCGCAGTCCTCGCAGTACACCCCGCCCATGCCGGCCAGTTGCGGTGAGGTCGCGGCCCACACCTGAGTGGCCGCTCCCTGCCGGGGCGTCTTGAAGCCCTCGGGGTTCAGCGGCGTGCCGTTCTCGTCGATCCAGCCGCGGTCGACCATCTCCTGTTTGGGCAGGTGCCGTTGGAGCGGGGTGAGGATGCCGCCGGGGTGCAACGAGAAGGCCCGTACGCCGAAGTCCCGTCCCCTTCGGTCGAGTTCCACGGCGAACAGGACGTTCGCCGTCTTCGCCTGCCCGTAGGCCTCCCATTTGTCGTAGCCGGTCCGCCAGTGCACGTCGTCCCAGCGGATACCGGAGTAGTGGTGGCCCGCGGAGGACACGGAGACGACCCGCGCGCCGCCCGGCGCGATCGCGGGCCACAGCCGGTTGACCAGCGCGAAGTGACCGAGGTGATTGGTCGCGAACTGGGCTTCCCAGCCGGGGCCGACCCGCGTCTCCGGGCAGGCCATGATGCCGGCGCTGTCGATGACGATGTCGATGACGCGGCCCGAGGCGAGGAACCGTTCGGCGAAGGCGCGCACGCTCTCCAGGTCGCCGAGATCCAGTTCGTCGGTCTCGGCGCCGTCGATGTCCGCCAGCGCCTCGCGCGCGGTCGCCGGGCGCCGTGCCGGGACCACGACGTGGGCGCCCGCCCCGGCCAGCGCCCGGGTCGTCTCCAGGCCGAGGCCCGAGTAGCCGCCCGTGACGAGCGCGAGCTTGCCGGAGAGGTCGATGCCCCGCAGGACGTCGTCCGCGGTGCTCCGGGCGCCGAATCCCGAACCGATCTTGTGCTGTGCAGTGCTCATGCCTCGCACGCTACGAATTCGAGCGGACTCGAAGTCAAGCGGACACGGCCGTTGCGGCGAGCGGACGGCCTGGGCAAAGGAAAGACCCCGACCGGACGGGGGAATCTCGGTCGGGGTCGTCTGTGGGGGCACAGATGGCGGTCGCCTCGCGGCGAAACACTCCGCAGGGCTTCAGCCGGACGATCGTCCCTGCGGGCTGAGGTGAGGCCCGGGGACGCTGTCCCATCCGCACCCACGGCTTGTTCAACGGGTAACTACCTGTGGGTGTTCCCCGGAACGGGGCCGTCGGCGGTGACGTGTGTCACGGTGTCTCGTGGGTCCGGGTCCAGGCGAGCAGGTCCTCCAGCGTCCATGTGGTGACGACCCGCTCCGGCGGCACCCCGCACTCCTCGGCCCGCGCGCACCCGTAGATCTGCCAGTCCAGCTGTCCGGGAGCGTGCGCGTCGGTGTCCAGGGAGAACAGGACACCCGCCCCGACCGCCTGGCGCAGCAGCCGGCGCGGCGGATCGAGGCGTTCCGGACGGCTGTTGATCTCGACGGCCGTGCCGGTCTCCGCGCAGGCCGCGAAGACGGCTTCCGCGTCGAACGCGGACTCGGGACGGCCGCGGCCCGAGATCAGCCGGCCGGTGCAGTGGCCGAGGACGTCCGCGTGCGGATTGCGCACGGCGGCGACCATACGGCGGGTCATCGGCCCCGCTTCCATCCGCAGCTTGGAGTGCACGGACACGACCACCACGTCCAGCAGCTCCAGCAACTCCGTCTCCTGGTCGAGCGATCCGTCGTCGAGGATGTCGCACTCGATGCCGGTGAGCAGCCGGAAGGGCGCCCAGCGTTCGTTGAGGGCGGCGACGACCGCCAGTTGCCCGCGCAGCCGCTCCGGCGACAGGCCGTTCGCCACGGTCAGCCCGGGCGAGTGGTCCGTGAGCACCGCCCACGCGTGGCCGAGCCGTGCCGCGGTGCGCCCCATCTCCTCGATCGGGCTGCCGCCGTCGGACCAGTCGGAGTGCAGATGGCAGTCCCCGCGCAGCAGTTCCCGCAGACCCGCGCCGCCCTCGGCGAGCGGCCCGGCGGCCTCCCGCTCCACCTTCTCCAGGTAGCCCGGCACCTCGCCGGCCAGTGCCTCCCGCACCACCTGCGCGGTCTTCGGGCCGATGCCCTTGAGCGATTCCAGTGTCCCGGTCGCCGCGCGCTCGCGGACCTCGTCGGCCGGCAGCCCGGCGAGCAGGCCTTGCGCGGTACGAAAGGCCCGTACGCGATAGGTGGGCGCCAGACTCCGCTCCAGCAGGAACGCGATCCGGTCCAGGGCCTCGACGGGGTCCATCGGCACTCCTCCCTGCGGTCGCGACGGCCGCCGAACGCTCTCCCCAGCGTTGCCCAGCCGTCGGCGGACCGCACGGCGGACGTCCGGTGCGAGGGTGGTGCCGGGTTTCCGGACGTGGGGGCGGGCACGTCACCCGACCGGGCGAACGCGTCGATGTCCGCTGCCGCGCCCCTGCCGGGCGGCACGGGCCGGACGCTCCTGGTGCTCCACCACTGACCAGCGGGAACAGCGGGAATCGCTTTACGCTCTAGTCATGACCGAAAGCGCGAGCCCTCACATCTCCCACCCGCGGATCATGGTGCTCGGGGTGCAGCCGGGCACGCCGCCGTTCCGGATCATGGAGATCGACGGCGAGATGGTGGGCGAGGCGAAGGCGATCACAGATGTCCTGGAGTACGCGGCCGCGTACGGCATCACGGTCCACGATCTGGACGACCCCGAAGTGGTCCGCTGGGTGGGCGGCGACAAACTCACCTGGCATCCCGGCTGACGCGGTTCGGGCCCGGAACCCCGTCGCAGCGTGACCCCGCGCCGGGCTCCGGCCCGGCGCGGGGTCACGCGGTCTCGTACGGTGTGGTCAGCCGCCGGTGGCGAAGCCGGGGAAGAGGGTCATCCCGCCGTCGACGAACAGGGTCGTGCCGACCACGTAGTCCATGAGGTCGGAGGCCAGGACCGTCACCGCGTCGGCGATGTCCTCGGGCTCGCCGACCCGCCGGTAGGGGATCAGCTTGAGCAGGTCCGCCTCGGCCTCGGGGGTCTCCCAGGCGCTGCGGTTGATCGGGGTCTTGATGGCGCCGGGCGCGACGGCGTTGACCCGGATTCCGTGCGGGCCGAGTTCCTGGGCCAGCGTCTGCATGAGCATGAGGACACCGCCCTTGGACGCGGCGTAGTTCAGGTGACCGGACCACGGGATGATCTGGTGCACGGAACTCATGCAGACGATCTTTCCGGCGGAACGGGAGACCTCCGGCACGACACCGCGCCGCAGGAACTCCTTCGTCGCCTCCCTGGCACACAGGAACTGGCCGGTGAGGTTCACGTCGATGACCTTGTGCCACTTCTCGAGGGTCATCTCCGTCACCGGCGCGTCCCGTTGCAGGCCGGCGTTGGCCACCAGAACGTCGATCGTGCCGAACTCCTCCAGCATGCGTGCGAACATGCCGACGACCTGACCCTCGTCGGACACGTCCGCCTCGTGGGCGAAGGCCCGCACGCCGAAACCCTGGATCTGCCGGACCACGTCCTCCGCGGCCTCCTGTCCGGCGACGTAGTTGACGACGACGTCGGCGCCCGCCCGGCCGAGCGCGACCGCCGTCGCCAGTCCGATGCCGGAGTTCGCCCCGGTCACCAGGGCTTTCTGGCCCCGCAGCAACGGCAGTGCCGCGAGCTGCGCTTTGACGTCCACATCTGAGGTCACTGCCGTCTCCCGTCGCCCGCCGAACTTCGGCACCGGGGCACAACATTCCTCGGCCCTCGGCGCGTACGCGGGCCGACGGGTCGCCCCACCCGCCCATTCGGGCGGAGATGCCCCTCCAACGGCTCAGCGCGGGCTCGGTCAGGCCTGGTCCGGCATCCCCCGCTCTCGTGGGCGCCCGAGGTCGCCGTCATCCTTCGGGCAGGGCCGTCGGCGCCGCGGCAGGCCCTCCGGCGGCGGGGAACCGGTCGGAGGAGATCCGCTGCCGGAAGACGTGGTAGGTCCAGCCCTGGTAGCAGAGGACGACGGGGAGCAGGACGAGGGCGACCACGGTCATGACCTTGAGCGCGTAGGGGCCGGACGCGGTGTTGTGGACGGTCAGGTCGAAGGCGCTGCCCGTGCTGGAGACCATCACCCTGGGATAGAGCTCGGTGAAGAGCGACGCCACGGTTCCGGCGATCGCGAAAGCGGTGGCACAGAACGCCCAGCCGTCGTGGCCGCCGCTGATCAGCCAGGCCGCGGCGGCGACGGCGACGACGGTGGCGAGTTCGGTGAGGTTGAGGAGGACGCCGCCGCTCGCGAGGGAGCGGGTCCAGAAGACGTAGGCGAGGACCACCAGACCGGCGGGCAGGACGGTGAGCCGCGCCAGTCGGCGGGCCCTCTCGCGGATGTCCCCGCTGGTCTTCAGCGAGAGGAAGGTCGCACCGTGCAGGAGGCAGAGCACGGTGAGAGTGATCCCGGTGAAGACGCCGTAGCCGGTGAACAGGTCGGCGAAGGTGCCCGTGTACTCCTGGCCGTGGCCGATGGGCACGCCGTGCAGCAGGTCACCGAGGGCGATGCCGAGCACCAGGGGCACGGTCACGCTGCTCGCGGTCAGCAGGACGGTCCAGTTCCGTCGCCATCGCGCGCTGTCGACGCGGCCGCGGTACTCGATGGCGATGCCGCGGACGATGAGTCCGGCCAGAAGGAGCACGAGAGCGAGATAGAAGCCGGAGAACAGGGTGGCGTACCAGCCCGGGAAGGCGGCGAACATCGCGGCGCCGGCGGTGACCAGCCAGACCTCGTTGCCGTCCCATACCGGTCCGATGGTGTGCAGCACGGCCTGGCGGCGCGATTCGTCGCGGGAGAGCAGTCCGTGGAGCATGCCGACCCCGAGGTCGAAGCCCTCCAGGACGAAGAAGCCCGTCCACAGCACGGTGACGAGGATGAACCAGAGGGTGGTGAATGCCATCGCGGGCCTTCCGGCGGCTCGGGACCTCAGTAGGTCATCTCGGATGCGGGCTGGTCGTCCTGGTGCAGGGGGCCGGTGCCCTTGCGCGTGTGGCGTGTCATCAGCACGGCGGCGATCACGGCCATCGCGGCGTAGAGGAGGAAGAAGGCCACGATGCTGATGGCGACCTCGGTGGTGCTGACGGAGGAGGAGACCCCGTTCTTCGTCAACTGGATGCCCTGCACGATCCAGGGCTGGCGTCCGTTCTCGGTGAGGAGCCAGCCTGAGGTGTTGATGAGGAACGGCAGCACCACGGCCCACACCGCCGCGGTCAGGAACCAGCGTGAGCGCGTGAGCCGTTCGCGCCGCAGCAGCCACAGACCCCACACTCCGAGGAGGAGGGCGAGCGAGGCGAGGTAGGCCATGACGCGCATCGCCCAGTACTGGATGAAGACGTTGGGCACGTAGTCGCCCGGACCGTAGGCCTGCTGGTACTGGCTGTTGACCTCGTTGAGGCCGAGGACCTTGCCGTTCCAGTGGTTGGTGGCGAGCAGGGAGAGCAGGTGGGGGATCTCCAGGACCTTGGTGGGCGTCTGGTCGTTGTTGCCGCCGCCGATCTGGAAGAGGGAGAAGGAGCAGGGCTGGCAGGTCTCCCACTGCGCCTCGGCCGCCGCGATCTTCATCGGCTGGTACTTGCCCTCGGTCACGCCGAGTTCGCTGCCGACGAGCATGTTGAACATCAGGGCCGGCACGAGGATGAACAGCGACAGGCGCGCTGACAGCCGGAACCCCGAGGCCGCCTCCTTCGCGGCGTCCGGGGCGCCCTCGTCCTGAACCTCGGCCTGGACCTCAGCCCCGACCGGGGTGGCCTTGTCGCCCTCGACGCTGCCCTTGTCCTCGCGGAGGACCTTGCGCAGATGCCAGGCGGACACGGAGAGCATGACCATCGAGCCGGTGACCAGCGCGGCCAGCAGTACGTGCAGGTAGCCGCGAAGGAAGACGGGGTTGGTGAACAGGGCCCAGACGTCGTCGAGCTGCGGGCGGCCGGTGGACGGGTCGACCTTGTAGCCGACCGGGTGCTGCATCCACGAGTTCGCGGCCATGATGAACAGCGCCGACAGTGCGCTGCCGGCCGCCACCGCCCAGATGGTCGCCAGGTGGACGCGCTTGGACAGTTTGTCCCAGCCGAAGATCCACAGGCCGAGGAACGTCGACTCCAGGAAGAACGCGGCGAGGCCTTCCATCGCCAGGGGCGCTCCGAACACGTCACCGACCGTGCGGGAGTAGCCCGACCAGTCCATACCGAACTGGAACTCCTGGACCAGACCGGTCACCACGCCGACGGCGACGTTGATCACCAGCAGGGTCCCGAAGAACCGTGTCAGCCGCAGGTACGCGACCTTCCCTCCCCGGTACCAGGCCGTCTGGAGCAGGGCCGTCAGCAGGCTCAGCCCGATGGTCACCGGGACGAACAGGAAGTGGTAGATCGACGTCATCGCGAACTGCAGCCGCGCCAAGTCCAGCTGGCTCATCTGCCCTCATCCATCGGATCGCACTGCGACGCAGCTGATGCGGCCGCCCAGACAAACACACTGGTTCCCTGGCAGTCGGCAAACCGTGCTCGTGAAAGACCGCGGCCATTCGTTCGGGTGATTCGCGCCGTCGTCACTGTCGTCACCGTCGTGGTCGGCGGCGGTGCCGTCGTCCTGGCCGTCAACGTGCCTGCCCGGCAACGGCGCGGACGTTCCGGGTCACCCGGACGGCTTCGTGGCGGTGCGTGCCGTACGCAGGTGTAGTGGATTGGACCTCGACGTGACTGCCTCATCCCTACGGCCGGTCCGGGTACGGCGTGCTCGGCGGATGCTCTGAAGGCAACCGTCGTCGGCGTCGAGTCGGGCACCATCGGATTTCAAGATCCCCTGCAGGCGGGGCACAGGGCTTGTGGACGCGCTTGAGATCCCGCGGCCCCGAGCGGTGGAAGGAGGACGACCGCCATGACCGACGAGGACATCCTCCTGGGCATCGCCCTGACCGTCGCCCTCGCCACGGGCTCGCAGATCCTCGCCAACAAGCTGCGCGTCCCCGCGCTGATCATCCTCCTGCCCGTCGGCTTCACGGCGGGCGCCCTGACCGACATCATCCACCCCGGGCGCCTCATCGGCCCGGACTTCCCCGCGCTGGTCTCGCTGTCCGTCGCCGTGATCCTCTACGACGCGGGTCTCGGGCTGAACCTGCGCAACCTCACCGGCCGTACCCGCTCGACCGTCGTGCGGCTGCTGGTCATCGGCATCCTGGTCACCTTTCTCGCCGTCGCCGCCATCGGGCCGGCCCTGTTCGGCATCCCGCTGCGGGGTGCCGCGATGATCGGCATGATCCTCGTCGTCTCCGGTCCCACCGTCGTCGGCCCGCTGCTCGAGTACGTCCGGCCGACGGACAGGCTGCGGCGCATCCTGATCTGGGAAGGAACGCTGACCGACCCGATCGGCGCCATCCTCGGAGCGGTCGTCTTCCACGCCGTCGCGACCTCCCACCGGGTCGACATCGGCCGGGGCTACCAGATCGGACAGTTCCTCATCAGCGTAGGAGTCGGTCTCGTGGGTGGTGCGGTGGGCACCGCCATCCTCTGGCTGACCCTGAACAAACTGCGACTCGGTGAAACGCTCGGCACCCTCGCCCAGTTGGCGACGGTGATCCTCGTCTCCGCGGGCTGCGACATCGTCCGTGACGACACCGGCCTCATCGCCGCCATCTTCACCGGACTCGCCATCACCAACCTGCGGGGGATGGACATGCCGGCCCGCCGGCCCTTCCTCGAGACACTCGTCCAGATGATCATCGGCCTGCTGTTCATCTCCATCTCCTCCGCGGTCACCCCCGACTCCGTGGTGCCCGTGCTCGTCCCCTCGCTGATCCTGATCGCCGTGCTCGTCCTCCTGGTCCGGCCGCTCATCGCGTACGCCTCCGCATGGGGTTCCGACCTGACGGTGGGCGAATGGGGCTTCATCGGGTGGATGGCACCGCGCGGCATCGTCGCCGCCTCGACCGCGTCCGCCTTCTCCGCCACCCTCGTGGCGAAGGGACTGCCCGGCGCGTCCAAGATCCTTCCGATCACCTTCCTCGTGATCGTGGGGACGGTCCTGCTCTACGCCCTGACCGCCGCGCCCGTGGCCCGGAAGCTCGGCGTCGTCCAGTCCGCGCGGACACGGCCGCTCCTGGTGGGCGGAGCCCCCTGGGTCATCGGCCTGGGGAAGGCACTGGAGGCCGCCGGACTCCACGTCCTGATGTGGGCCGGACTGGACGAGGAACGCGAGCGGATCGCCGCGGCCGGAATCGAACTCGCTCACGGGGAGATGCTGGCGACCGCGACCAATCCCCGGGCCCGTCTGGAAGGCGTGACGGCGGTGTTCCTGCTCACCGACGACGACGATTTCAACGCCCTGGCCTCCGTCGTCATCAAGGACAACGTGCGAGGGCCCGTCTACCGGGTGGGGCCGCCGCGGGACAGCCACGGCGTGGTCGCCCCCTACACCGGCGGCGACATCCTCTTCGGCCACCCGCTCGTCCGGCACCGCCTGGCGGCTCGCTACGAGCAGGGTGCCCGCTTCCACGTCCAGCCCGGATCCCAGCCGATCCCCTCGGACCGCGACATCCTGTTCGTGGTCCGGGCCGACGGCCGGCTGGTTCCGGTCACCGGCGCGCAGACGATCACACCACAGCCGGGCGACACCGCCGTACTGATGGGCTCCGTATGACCTCGTGGGCCACCCGCTTCCGGCTGCGGCAGTACGCCAAGGCGAGTCTGTGGATCGTCCCCCTCTTCGGGCTCGTGCTCGGCGTCGCCCTCGCCGAGGCCGCGGCCGCCGTGGACGGGGCGTCCTGGCTGCCGAAGACCTGGGACTACTCCGCGTCGACGGCGAGCAGTGTCCTCAGCTCCGTGGTCGGCGCGATGATCGCGCTGCTCGGGTTCGTCGTCACCATCGGGGTCCTCGTCATCCAGCAGGCCACCGGCACCCTCTCACCGCGCTACATGCGGCTCTGGTACCGCGACCGGTTGCAGAAGGCCGTGCTGGCCACCTTCACCGGCACCTTCGCGTTCGCCTACACACTGCTGCGGAGCATCGAGACCGACTCCGTGCCCAACCTCGGTGTGACCCTGGCCGGTATCGCCGTGTCCGTGAGTCTCCTGCTCCTGCTGATCTACCTCAACCGCTTCACCCACAACCTGCGGCCGGTGGCCATCGCCGACATCGTGGGACGCCTGGGCGAACAGGTCCTCGACCGCATGGCGGCCCATGTACGGAGCACCGGGGTGTCCGACGGGGTCCCACCAGCGGCCGGCCCGGTGGCCCGCATCCGGTCGGAACGCGGCGGTGTCATCCAGGCGCTCGACGCACCTGGCATGGTCTCGCTCGCGGCGCGGCACGACTGCGTGTTCGTGCTGGCCGCGTCGGTCGGCGACTTCGTCCCGCCCAGTGGCACCGTCGTCGAGATCCACGGCGGTGCGCCCGCGCCCGACCCGCGCCTGGTGACCGGCCTCCTCGCCCTCGGCGCGGAGCGGACCATCGAGCAGGACCCGGCCTTCGCCCTGCGCATCCTGGTCGACATCGCCATCCGCGCCCTCTCGCCCGCGGTCAACGACCCCACCACGGCCATCCAGGTGCTGAACCACATCGAGGCGTTCCTGCACGCCGTCGGACGTGCGGGAACGCGCGGTCACTACGTGCTCGCCGACGAGCGTGGACGGCCACGCGTCGTGGTGCCCGGCCGGCCCTGGGAGAACTACCTGGAGCTCGCGGTCACCGAGATCCGCGACTACGGCGCGACCTCCGTCCAGGTCTGCCGACGGCTCCGGGCCCTCCTCGAAGGTCTCCTCGCGGCGCTGCCGGACGCTTGCGGGCCCGCTCTCCGTGCCGAACTAGGACTCCTCGACGACGCGGTCGAGAGGGAGTTCGCCGACGCCCCCCGCCGGGCCGACGCACGGACGGCCGACCCCCAGGGCATCGGGGGGCGGCGCCGCCAGGACGCGCCCCCCGATGTGTCACCGCCCGGCGAGCCCGGCCCGTAGGACGGTCGCAGGGCGTTCCTCGCTCAGCTCAGGCGTTCCGCGATGTGGTCGCCGACCCGAAGGGCGTTGGCGATGGCGGTCAGCGACGGGTTCACCGCGCCGATGCTCGGGAAGAAGCTGGTGTCGACGACGTAGAGGTTGTCGAGATCGTGGGCCTTGCAATCGACATCGAGGGCCGAAGACTGCGGGTCCGTGCCGAAGCGCACGGTGCCCGCCTGGTGGGCGGTGGCGCCGATCGGCATGCCTTTGTGCAGGTAGAGGCTGTGCGGCAGCAAGTGGTGGGGGTGCATGCCCAGATGGCCGAGCATCTTCTGGAGTTTGTGCTGAAGACGCGTCAGCCCTTCGGTGTTGTTCTTCTCGTCCAGGGCGAGGTGAATGTCACCGTTGCCGTCGAGCGTGACCCGGTTGTCGGGGTGAGGAAGATCCTCACCGCAGAGCCAGAAGTCCACCGCGTGATGGGCCAGCACCTCGAAGGGAAGATCCGGCGAGGCCATGCCCGCCCACCGCGGTGCCTCGCCGCGGATCTGGTCGGTGTCCGACTTGCCGAGCATCTGGATTCCGCCCAGCGGGTAGTCCCAGTCGTCCGCGCCCAGATACCAGTCGTTCAGGGCGAGGGTCTTCTGGAACTGGGTGTCGTTGGGTTCCTTCGACACCGCCATCAGCGCGAGGTTGTTGTGCCGCATGTAGTGGCGGCCCACCACGCCCGAACTGTTGGCGAGGCCGTCCGGATGGCCGTCGTTCGCCGAACGCAACAGCAGGGCGGCGGAGTTGACGGCGCCACAGGCCACCACCACGATGTCGGCGGAGTACTGTGCGACCGTCCCGTCGGCGAGTTCGGCGATCACCTTGTCGACGCTGCGGCCGGTCGGCCCGGTCTCCAGCTTGCGAACGTTCGCCCCGGTGATCATGGTGACGTTGTCGTGCTCCAGAGCCGGGTCGACGCAGATGACCTGGGCGTCGGCCTTGCCCTGCACCAGGCACGGGAACCCGTCGACCCGGTTGCAGCGGATGCACACGCTTCCGTGGGCCGCGCCCCCGTCGGCGTCCTGGGTGAGGTTGACGCCGATCGGCAGGTGGAAGGGGTGCAGACCCTGCTTCTCCAGGTCGTCGCTGAGCTGCTGGATCCGTGGCTCGTGCTGCACCGGCGGATACGCGTACTGGGCACTGACCGGCCCCTCACCCGGGTCCTCGCCGTGCCGGCCATGCACCAGGTACAGGTGTTCGGCCTGGGTGTAGTAGGGCTCCAGATCCTCGTAACGGATCGGCCAGGCCGGGGAGATGCCGCCATGGTGACGCAACTCGCCGAAATCCTCGGGGCGCAGACGGAACAGCGCGGCGCCGTAGAACTTGGTGTTGCCGCCCACGTAGTAGTTCACCTCGGGCGGGAACTTCTCGCCGTGCTTGTCGTACCAGAATTCCGGTGCGCGGTATTTGCCCTTGACGAAGACCGCGGTGGACTCCCAGTTGTCCCGCTCGCGCGGCAGGTATCCGCCGCGTTCGAGGATCAGGACACGCTTGCCGGAGGGAGCGAGGCGATGGGCGAGCGTGCCGCCGCCTGCTCCGGTGCCGATGACGATGACGTCGTAGTGCTCGGTTCCTGTCATGGGGGGTGCCTCGGATCATGGGGGGATGGGTGCGGGCAGACCGGGACCAGTCGGCTCGTGGGTCATTCGCGGGTCGTTCGTGGTCGTTCGCGGGTCAGAGGACGGCGATCGGGTTGACGGGTGAGCCGGTGGCCGCGGGGAGCCGCAAGGGTGCGACGACGCAGAGGAACGACCAGCGGTCCGCCTCCTCGCAGAGCGGCACCAGGTCCTCGAACCGCAGGTAGTCCATGAAGTGCAGCCCGAGGGCGTGGATGCCCAGGACGTGCACGGGGAAGTCCACGCCCTCGGTGAGGCTGGGAGCCGTGTCGTTGTTCCCGTCGCTGCCCAGTACGGCGACCCGGCGCTCGGCCAGGAATTCCATGGCGGCCGGGTGCAGGCCGGCCCGGCTGCGCGAGGCGTCCCACGGCCCTGCCTCCTCACGCCTGCGGCGGTGGCCGACCCGCACGAGGAGGATGTCCCCGGCCCCGACCCGCACGCCCTGGGCGGCCTCGGCGGCTCCGAGGTCGTCGGCGGTGACGTGGTCGCCGGGCTCCAGCCACGGCACGCCCCGCAGCCGCGGGATGTCGAGCAGGACGCCACGGCCGACGATTCCGTTGCGAACCAGGTCGACGGACAGAGCCGTGGCGCCCTCCGCCGTCACGGTGCTCGCCGGGACGCCGCCGTACAGCGTGCCGTCGAAGACGACGTGACACAGAGCGTCGAGGTGGCTGTCCGCGTCGCCGTGAACGTTCATGGCGAAGTGGTCGGTGGCGAAGTGCAGCTCTCTGTCCGCGGTTTCGGCCTCGGGGCCGCTGGTGAGCCGGTGGCCGGCCGGGTGCGGATTGTCGGGACCCGCGCCGGTCTCGATCGGGGACGACAGGGACACCGTCTGGCCGGAGAGGACCTCGGCCGCCGCGGCGAGAACTCGCGCCGGTGTGATGGTGGACAGCGCCCCGCGGCCGCCGGCGGAGGCCGGCGGTCCGGCGGCCTCCGCCTGCTGCCGCAGGCGCGCGTACAGGGCGTCGAAGGCGGCTCGGCTCTGCGGGCGGCCGTCAGGGTTCGGCGCGCCCGGACCCGGTTGCCCGGGTTCCGGCTCAGCCACGTTGCCGCTGCCGGTTGATGGCCTCGTCCAGGGTCGACGCCGCCATGATGAGCGACAGATGGGTGAACGCCTGCGGGAAGTTGCCGAGTTGCTCGCCACTCGGGCCGATCTCCTCGGCGAACAGGCCGACATGGTTGGCGTAGGTATGCATCTTCTCGAAGGTGTAGCGGGCCGGACTGATCCGCCCGGCGCGGGCCAGGGCGTCGACGTAGAGGTAGGTGCAGAGGCTGAAGGTCCCCTCCGAGCCGCGGAGACCGTCGGGGGAGGCGGCCGGGTCGTACCGGTACACGAGACTGTCCGAGACGAGCTTGCGCTCCATGGCGTCCAGGGTGGAGAGCCAGCCGGGGCTCTTCGCGGCGAGAAACCCGACGCGCGGGATCAACAGGAGGGAGGCGTCCAGGACGTCTCCGCCGTAGTGCTGCACCAGGGCCTGCTCGGTCTGGCTCCAGCCCTTGTCCATCACCTGTTCGAGGATGCTGTCGCGGGCGTTGCGCCAGCGCGGGATGTCGGCGGGCCGGCTGAGTTCCGTGGCCAGGCGCAGGCCCCGGTCGAAGGCGACCCAGCACATCACCCGGCTGAACGTGAAGTCGCTGCGGCCCCCTCGCGTCTCCCAGACGCCTTCGTCCGGACGGTCCCAGTTGTCGGACAGCCAGTCCAGCGTCCGCGCGAGCCCCTTCCAGCCGTGGAAGCCCAGCTCCTCGCTGACATCCATGCCCTCGGCCATCGCGTAGATGGCCTCGCCGTAGATGTCGAGCTGCAACTGGTCCGCGGCGGCGTTGCCGGCTCGTACGGGCCGTGATCCCCGGTACCCCTCCCAGTGGTCGAGGATCTCCTCGGTCAGGTGCGGGTCCCCGTCCACCCGGTACATGATCTGCAGCCGCTCGCCGGGCAGGTCCGCCCGGTCGCGCATCCGCTCGCCCAGCCACTTGGTGAACGCCGACGCCTCCTCGGCGAAACCGAGGTCGAGCAGGGCGCGCACGGAGAGGGACCCGTCCCGCACCCACGAATACCGGTAGTCCCAGTTGCGCTCGCCGCCGACCTGCTCCGGCAGACCCATGGTGGCGGCGGCGACCGGCGCACCCGTCGGGTGGTAGGTCAGAAGTTTGAGCGTGATGGCGGAGCGGTTCACCATCTCGGCCCAGCGCCCCCGGTAGTGGGAGGTGTGCAGCCACCTCTGCCAGAAGTCCACCTCACGCCACAGCGACTCCGTCACGCCGTCGACCGTGAGCGGAGGCGGCGCCTCGCCGTCGACGGCGCACGTCGTGAACACGGCGACGGCCGACTCTCCGACGCCGAGCGTGACCGCGCCTTTCACGTCGTGCCCGTCCCGTACCAGCGGAAAGGACGTCTGCAGGTGTCCCGCGATCCCGGGCCCCCGGAACACCGCCTCCTGGGCCCGTAGATCCAGCTCGTGGTCGGCCCGGCCGTAGTCGAACCGCGGCCTGCACTCCAGCAGGAACCGCACGGTGCCGCGCACCACGCGAATCACCCGCGTCAGGCTGTGCCGGTCGGTGGGGGTGCGGCTGGTGTTCGCGGGCATCCAGTCGATGACCTCGCCGACGCCCTCCGGCGACATGAACCGCGTGACCAGCACACCGGTGTCCGGGTAGTAGAGCTGTTTGCACGTGACGTCCGAGTGCTCCGGCGAAAGCCGGAAATACCCGCCGCGGTCGTGATCGAGCAGCGAGGCGAAGACACTCGGCGAGTCGAATCTCGGCGAGCAGAACCAGTTCACCACGCCCTCGGACGACACCAGGGCGGCGGTCTGCAGGTCGCCCACCAGTCCGTGGTTGGCGATGGGGGGATAGCGGTCCATGAGCGTCCAATCAAGGAGGTTCCGGCGCGGTCCACTATCTGACAGGCCGTGCGCGGGCGCCTCTCGGCGTCACGGACGGTCGCATCAGGCCATGGACGACGGCCCGCAGTGCCCACGAGCCCGGATGTTCCGCGCCGCCTGCCTCCATTTCCGCCGCTCCACGGTGAGGCGGCACTCCCAGTCGGGCCGTACGGGCTACCGGGCGTCAGGCTGCCCGGTCCCCGGTAGGGGCCGATCGGCCCAGGCCAGGGCCGATCGGCCCCTACCAGGGACCTGCGGCCCCTGCGCGACGAGCCCATCGGACGCGACGCTTGAACCGGAACCCCGGTTCAGGAGGTGGACGTCATGCCCCGCACTGTCGGCGCAGGCCTCGACGGCTCCCTGGAGAGCCTCGCCGCCGCCGAATGGGCCGCCCGTGAGGCGCGGCTGCGCGGACTGCGGTTGCAGCCGGTCCACGTACGGGAACCGGTCCCGGCCCCCATGGCCCAGGCGCCGTTGCCCGGCGCCGAGACTCGCCGGCACCGGAGCGGGGGAAGCGGGACGGGGGTAGCCCCGTCCGAAGGCCGGGGGAGGCCGAGACCGGGGCCGACCGGCCCATGCGGTGCACCCGGTCAGCCCCTGGGGCATGCCCCAGGATCGCCGGATGCTCGAAGTGCCGACAGGTTTCGAGGAGGCCCGTGATGACGGACGACGACCGCCCCCCGGTGCACGCGCTGCTTCAGGACGGCACCACGGTGTGCATACGCTCCGTGCTGCCGGGCGACCACGAGCAGCTGCACGGTCTGTACGAGGAGATGTCCCCGGACAACCTCCGCCTCCGGTTCTTCGCCGCGAGCCACCGCTCCGCCGAGACGGCCGCCGACAGGGCCTGTGCCCCGCCGCGGCCCGGCTACCGGGCGCTGCTCGCCGAGACACTGGGCCAGGTCATCGGTCTCGCCGAGTACGAGACCGGGGACGCGGCCGGGGACGCGGCCGGTGACGGAGCGGGCACGGCCGAGATCTCCATCGCGGTCGCCGACGGGCTGCACCACCGGGGCGTCGGCACCCTGCTCGTCGAGCACCTGGTCTCCGCCGCCCGCGCGGAGGGCGTCCGCGCCTTCACCGCCGACGCGCTGTCCGAGAACCACGAGGTGCTGCGGCTCTTCGCCGACCTCGGTCTGCGCACGTCCCGGCACTTCGAGGGCCCCGAAGTGCGCTGCACGATCGAGCTGGCCGAGGACGGCGCCTACCTCGGTGCCGTCGAGACACGCGGCCGGGGTGCCGACGTGGCGAGCCTGGAGCCGCTGCTGCGTCCCGACGTCGTTGCGGTGATCGGCGCGGGACGCCGGTCAGGATCGGTGGGCCGGGCCCTCCTGCACCACCTGCACGCGGGCGGCTTCAAACGCCGGCTGTTCGCCGTGAACCCCGGCGTGAACTCGATCCTCGGTGTGCCGTCCTTCCCCTCGGTCAGCGCCCTGCCCCGCGTTCCCGACCTCGCGGTCCTCGCGATCCCGGCCTCCGCCGTGCCCGCCACCGCCGAGGAATGCGGCAAGGCCGGGGTACGGGCCCTGCTGGTGGTGACGGCCGGGCTGGACGCGGGCCAGGGCAAGGCACTGCTGGACGCGTGCCGCACGTACGGCATGCGGCTCGTCGGGCCGAACTGCCTCGGTGTCTCCAACACCGACCCGGAACTCGTCCTCGACGCCACCTTCGCCGCCGGCCACCCGCGCCCCGGGACGGCGGGGATCGCCGTGCAGTCGGGCGGTGTCGGCATCGCCCTGCTCGACGGGCTGTCCCGGCTCGGCATCGGCGTCTCCTCCTTCGCCTCGCTGGGCGACAAGTACGACGTCAGCGGCAACGACATGCTCCAGTGGTGGGAGAGCGACGGGCGCACCGACCTCGCCCTGCTGCACCTGGAGTCGTTCGGCAACCCCCGCGCCTTCTCCCGCACCGCGCGCCGCGTGACCCGCCGTATGCCCGTCCTCACCGTCGACGCGGGCCGCACCGACGCGGGCCGCCGCGCCGCCGCCTCGCACACCGCGGCCGCCGCCACCCTCACCATGACCAGGCAGGCCCTGTTCACCCAGGCCGGCATCACCGCCACCCGCTCGGTGGGCGAACTCCTGGAAACCGCGGCCCTGTTGCACGCGCAGCCGTTGCCCTCCGGCAGCCGCGTCGCGATCGTCACCAACGCGGGCGGCGCGGGCGTCCTCACCGCCGACGCCTGCGCGGAGGCCGGACTCTCCCTTCCGGCCCTGACGCCCGAGCTGAGGGACGACCTGCTCGGTGTGCTCCCGGAGGGCGCCGCCGTGGGCAACCCCGTCGATGCCACCGCCGCCGTGAGCGAGGAGCAGCTCAGGGAATGCGTGGAGCGGGTCGCCCGGCACGCGGGGATCGACGCGGTCCTGGTGGCCCTTGTTCCCACCGCCGTCGCCGCGGCGACCGGCGACGACCTGGTCCGGGCGCTCACCGCCGGGCCCGCACGACGGGAACGTCCTGTCGCCGTCGTACGACTGGAGCAGGCCCTGCCGGTCGAGCTGCTGCCCACCGCTGACGGCGGCACCATTCCGTCGTACTCCGAACCCGGCGCGGTGGCACGGGCGTTGGCGCACGCCGCCCACCGTGCGGCCTGGCTGAGCCGGCCCGCCGGAACCGTCCCCGACCTCGCGGACATCGACAGCGCACGCGCCCGAACGGTCGTCGCGGACTTCCTCGCGGCGCAGCCCGACGGCGGCTGGCTCGACCCTCGTACCTGCGCCGAACTGCTCGCCTGCTACGGCGTTCCGCAGCTGAACTGGGCCTGGGCCGAGACCGAGGACGACGCGGTCGTCGCCGCCGAACGGCTGCGCGGGCCCGACGGCCGTGTCGTCATGAAGGCCCACTGGCCCGGTCTGCTCCACAAGAGCGAACAGCGCGCCGTGCATCTCGACCTCCAGGGCGACGCCCAAGTGCGTTCCGCCTTCCGGGACTTCGAGACCCGGTTCGCCGGACTCATGACCGGAGCGGTCGTCCAGCCGCTCGCCGCGCGCGGCACCGAACTGTTCGCCGGGGTCGTCCAGGACGAGGTCTTCGGACCCCTGGTCCTGTTCGGTCTCGGCGGTACGGCGACGGAGGTGCTGGCCGACCACGCGGCCCGCCTCGCTCCCCTGACCGACCACGACGTCCACGACCTGATCACCTCGCCGCACTGCGCGCCCCTGCTCTTCGGCGCGCACGGCTCCGGACCGGTGGACCTCGAAGGCCTGGAACAGGTGCTGCTGCGCCTGTCCCGCATGGCGAGCGATCTTCCGCAGCTCGCCGAAGCCGACTTCAACCCCGTCCTCGCGACCCCCGGCGCGGTCAGTGTGCTCGACGCACGCGTCCGCCTGCTGCCGCGCCGCGCACAGGACCCCTATCTGCGCCGACTGCAGGGGGGAACGGACACGAAGGCTGAGCGTTGATCCCTTGGAGGCCGGCCGGCAACGAGGTCCTTGGAGGCCGGCCGGCAAGCAACGAGGGCCAGCCGGCAAGCAACGAGGGGATGCTCTCGCACGATGGCCGTGCCGCCCCCTGAGGGATCGACACGGCACCGCACTTGTGGCCGTTTCACCGCTCCCGGGTGCGCTCCGGGCCTGTGAGGTCGAAGCCGACGTCCACCACTCCTTCGACGGCCCGCACCAGACGGGCGGCCACCGGCACCAGCGCTGTGTCGCGGACGCGCCCGGTGAGGGTGACGACACCGCCCCGCACCTCGACGCGGACCGGCGGGGGCGCCCCGTGGAAGAGGTAGGACACGATCTCCCTGCGCACCTCCTCGGCGATGTCCTCGTCACTGCGCAGGAACACCTTGAGGAGGTCGCCGCGGCTGACGACGCCCTCGAGGCCGCCGGTCTCGTCGACGACGGGCAGCCGCTTGACCTTGGCGTGCGCCATGATGCGGGCCGCCTGCGCCAGGGGCGCGTTCGCGCGCACGGTGACCGCCGGAGACGTCATCAGCTCCTCAGCGGTCAGTCCGCCGGCCTTGGCAAGATCGTTCAGCCGCCGCAGTTGCGTCTCGCGGTCGGGGTCGCCGTCGCGGAACTCCTCCTTGGGCAGCAGATCGGCCTCGGAGACGACGCCGATCACCCGGCTCTCGCCCTCGACGACGGGCAGGGCACTGACCTGCCACTGCTCCATCAGTTGCACGATCTCCTTGAAACCGGCCCCGCGGCCGATGGCGGCGACGGTGTGGGTCATCACGTCGCTCACGATGTGCGGACTGCCGTGCACGGTGACTCCTTGATCGGTTCCGGAAACGTCGGTCAGCGGAGGTCGCCGCTGCCGTACGGGGCGTAGAGGTCGAGCAGCCGGGCCCGGGTAGACTGGAGCCGGTGGGCGACGATCTCGCCGGTCCACTGGGTTATGGCGACGCCGAATCCGGGATCGGCTCGGCACATCGCCCTGACGGTCTCCGCGTCGAACTCGTAGGCGCGCACCGGGCTGGTCGCCTTGGCGCCCAGATGCCAGGTGTGCGGGTGGAACAGCCAGGACCAGCCGACGAGTTCGTTGTGTCCGAGGATTTCGACGACGGCCGCTCGGCGGCCCGGCACTCGTAGGTCGAGGGCCACCGTTCCGGTCCGGATGATCCAGAACCGGTCGGCGAGCCGGCCTTCCGCGAACAGGCAGGCGCCTGCCGGGAAGGACACCTCGCGGGCCACCCGCATCAGCCGTTCCCGGTGCTCGGTGGGCAGCGCCCTCAGCGTGGTGGATGTGGTGGTGGAAGTGTTCATGATCCTGCCTCTTCCTGGCACGCGACCCTCCCACCCCCAATCTCTGCCCGTGTCCCGCCCACCGCCATGGGCCACCCGGCCCCCGCAGCGGGCCGCATGGCATCGGCGGGGGCCGATCGGCCCGGCGGAGGGTACTGCCCGGCCCCTGCGCCCGGCCCTCGACCCGTACCAGGCTCGACGGGAGAAGGGATTCCGCAGGCGGCGGTGACCACCGCGAGGTCTGTGGGCTCTCCGCCGAGCGCACGACGCCGGAGGTGCGGATCATGCTTCGACCGGTCGCGGCGGGGACCGACGGGTCCCCGGAGAGTCTGGCCGCCGCGCACCGGGCGGCCCGCTGGGCCCTGCGCCGGAACACGGTGGTTCCGTCGCCGTCGTCCGTACGTCCGAACACACCCGGAGAGTGAAGGACATGACCCGCTACGTGTACGAATTCGCCGACGGGGGCCGTGACATGGCGGACCTGCTCGGCGGCAAGGGAGCCAACCTCGCGGAGATGACCCGGTTGGGACTCCCCGTACCGCCCGGCTTCACCGTCACGACCACCGCGTGCCGCGAGTACCTGGCCACCGGAGAGGAACCGGGCGAGCTGGGCGCACAAGTCGTGCACGCGCTCGCCGAGTTGGAGCGGAGCACCGGTCGTGAGATCGGCGGACGGGACAACCCGCTGCTGCTCTCGGTCCGTTCGGGCAGCAAGTTCTCGATGCCCGGGATGATGGAGACCATCCTCGACATCGGCCTCGGGGACGAGTCCGTCCTCGGCCTCGCCAAGGTCACCGGCAGCGAGCACGTCGCATGGGACTCCTACCGCAGGCTCCTCCAGATGTACGGCCGCACGGTGCTCGGTATCGCGCCGGAACGCTTCGACCGGCACGCCGGCGGAGGCGACCCCGCGGCGCTCGTCGAGCACTTCAAGCAGGTCGTCCGCGACGCGACCGGCGAGGAGTTCCCGCAGGACCCGGCCGAGCAGCTCCAGCAGGCGATCCGCGCCGTCTTCGACTCCTGGAACGGTGAGCGCGCCCGCCTCTACCGCCGCCGCGAGCACATCCCCGACGACCTCGGGACCGCCGTCAACATCCAGGTGATGGTCCTCGGCAATCTCGGCCCGGACTCCGGCACGGGCGTCGCCTTCACCCGCGACCCGGCCACCGGCGCCCGGGGCGTCTACGGCGACTACCTTCCCGACGCGCAGGGCGAGGACGTCGTCGCCGGCATCCGCAACGCCGTCCCGCTCGCCGAACTGGAGCGCCTCGACCCGGCCTCCTACCGTCGACTCCTCCAGCACATGGAGACCTTGGAACACCACTACCGGGACCTGTGCGACATCGAGTTCACCGTCGAGCGCGGCAGGCTCTGGATGCTCCAGACCAGGGTCGGCAAGCGCACCGCCGAGGCCGCCTTCCGGATCGCGGAGGCGCTCGTCGACGAGAAGCTGATCGACGAGGACGAAGCGCTGGCCCGGGTCGGCGGGGCGCAGCTGGCACGGCTGATGTTCCCCCGGTTCGAGGCGCACGCCGAGGCCACGCCGTTGGCCCAGGGTGTCCCCGCCTCGCCCGGCGCCGCGGTCGGCGCGATCGTCTTCGACTCGGCGGAGGCCGTGCGGCGCGCGGACGCGGGGGAGCACGTCGTCCTCGTACGGCGCGAGACGACGCCCGACGACCTGCCCGGGATGGTCGCGGCCGAGGCCGTACTGACCAGCCGGGGCGGCAAGACCAGCCACGCCGCCGTCGTCGCCCGCGGCATGGGCAAGGTCTGTGTGTGCGGCGCCGAGGAACTGACGGTGGACGTCGCGTCCCGCACCCTCACCGCACCCGACGGGACCGTGCTCACCGAGGGCACCGTGATCTCCGTGGACGGCACGGCGGGCACCGTCCATCTCGGCGCCCTGCCGCTGACCGACTCCCCGGTCGGGCACTTCCTCGACACCGGAGAGGGCGACGGCGCGCTGACCGACGCGGTCGCGCGTACTCTCCGGCACGCCGACTCCGTACGGCACTTGGAGGTGCGCGCCAACGCCGACACCCCCGAGGATGCGGCCCGCGCCCGCCGCTACGGTGCCCAGGGCATCGGGCTGTGCCGCACCGAGCACATGTTCCTCGGCGAGCGGCGGAGCCTGGTCGAGGCGATGATCCTCGCCGGGGACGAGACCGGACGGCGTGCCGCCCTGGACGCCCTGCTGCCCCTGCAGCGGGGCGACTTCACCGGGATCCTCGCCGCGATGGACGGGCTCCCGGTGACGATCCGGCTCATCGACCCGCCGCTGCACGAGTTCCTGCCCGACCGCACCGAGCTGGCCGTCCGTCTCGCCACCCGGCCCACCGAGCACGACCGCCGTCTGCTCGCCGCGGTCGAGCGCATGCACGAGTCCAACCCCATGCTCGGACTGCGTGGTGTCCGCCTCGGACTCGTCGTCCCCGGCCTGGTCGAGATGCAGGTACGGGCGATCGCCGAAGCCGTGGTGGAACGGATCCGCGCCGGGGGAGAACCCCACGCGGAGATCATGGTCCCCCTGGTCGGCACGGTGGAGGAGCTTCGGATCGTCCGCGCCGCGGCGGAACGCGTCCTCGCCGACGTCTCACGGGAGTCCGGGCTCACCGTCGAGTGCCCCGTCGGCACGATGATCGAGCTGCCCCGGGCCGCGCTGACCGCGGGCCGGATCGCCGAGGCCGCCGACTTCTTCTCCTTCGGCACCAACGACCTGACCCAGACGGCCTGGGGCCTGTCCCGCGACGACGTCGAGGCGTCCTTCTTCCCGGCCTATCTGGCGCAGGGCGTCTTCGTCGTCTCGCCGTTCGAGACCCTCGACCGGGACGGCGTCGGACGTCTGGTGCGTATCGCCGTCGAGGAAGGCCGCGCCGCCCACCCCGGCCTGAAGATCGGCGTCTGCGGCGAACACGGCGGCGACCCCGACTCCATCCACTTCTTCCACGACATCGGCCTCGACTACGTCTCCTGTTCGCCGTTCCGCGTCCCGGCCGCCCGTCTCGAAGCCGGCCGGGCCTCGCTCGCCGACGGAAGGGACGGCGCGTCGGCTTCGACCTAGGGTGACCCTCACCCTCGCCCTCACCCTGACCGCGACCGTGCGGCAGGCCGGCCTCGGGGCGCCCCCGCGCATGTGCGGGGGCGCCCCGCGGCGCTCCCGCGTGCGGGAGCGAGCGCTCCACCGATGGGGCCGGCCGACCCACCGACTGCCGATCGACGGACACCGCCCGGCCCACCCACTGCCGTTCGGACGACACCGGCCGACCACCCACGGCCGGTCGGCGGACACCCTCCGACCGGGGCCGTGAAGTCCCTGTCCATGTAGGCCAGTTGGTCCCGTTCCAGGACCAGCGGCCCCTCCTTGCGCAGCCGGGCGGACACGAGACTGATCACGTATCCATCAAGGAGGCCATCACATGTCCCGCACCATCGTCGTCGGTCTGGACGGTTCGCCCGAGAGTCTCGCGGCGGCCGACTGGGCGGCTCGTGAAGCCCTGCGCACGGACGCCCACCTGCGTGTCGTGCACGCCTGGCAGTGGCACCCCTACATCTACGCCCCGCTCGTCGGCGTCGCCGTTCCGGCGCCGGAGGACGATCCGCAGCGCGAGTGGGCCGAACGTCTGCCGCACGAGACCGCGGCCCAGCTGGCTGCCGTTCATCCGGGCCTGTCGGTCAGCGCCGAGCGCGTCGCCGAGCAGCCTGTCACCGTGCTCCTTGCCATGGCCGAGGACGCGGAACTGCTGGTCCTCGGGTCCAGGGGGCTGAGCGGAGTCGCCGGATTCCTGACGGGTTCCGTCGGGCAGGCCGTGGTGGCCAGGAGCCGCACGCCGATCGTCCTCGTACGCGCGGCAGAAGGTTCCGAGGGCGTGCGCGAAATCCGGCATGTGGTCCTCGGCCTCGACCTGGAGCACTCGGACGCATCCGTGATCGAATTCGCCTTCGCGGCGGCGGCTCGCAGGACGGCGGACCTGCGCGTCGTCCATGGCTGGAGTCTGCCGGCCTACTACGGCTACAGCGGAGCCACCGACGCGGGGGCCGATGCGGAACTGTTCGCCGAGGCACAGCGGCGCCTGACCGACGTGCTGCATCCCTGGCGTGAGAAGTTCCCCTGCGTCCAGGTTCACGAGCAGGCCGTGGTGGGCGGTGCGGGCCCCCACCTCGTGGACGCTTCACGCGACGCGGAACTGGTCGTGGTCGGTCGCCGCCACCGGCAGACTCCGGTCGGCACTCACATCGGACCGGTGACCCAGGCGGTGCTGCACCACTCCGTCGCACCGGTCGCGGTCGTCCCGCACGAGTGAGCGCCCCGGTCGGGGAAGTGCCGTGAGGGGCCCGGGGTACTCGACCCGGGCCCCTCATGCCGGGACGAGGTCCGGTCGGGAACCGCGGCGCCTTTGCGCGGTGGCGGGGGCCGTCCGGTCCCCCGGTGGGGACCGGACGGCCCATGCGCGGAGCATCCGCCCCGGTCAGGCTGGAGCTACCACGTCAAGTCTCGACTTGAAGGGGATCGTCATGAAGGCACTCGTGTTCCACGGCCCGGGAAGCTCCGCGTGGGAGAGCGTGGCGGATCCCGGTATCGAAGAGGCCACCGACGCCGTCGTCCGGGTCGACACCGTCACCATCTGCGGCACCGACCTGCACATCCTCAAGGGCGACGTGCCGGAGGTGACCCCTGGCACGGTCCTCGGCCACGAGGCCGTCGGTGAGATCGTCGAAGTCGGCGGCGACGTGCGCACGGTCCGGCCGGGCGATCGTGTCCTGGTCTCCTGCATCACGGCGTGCGGCCGCTGCCGCTTCTGCCGGGAGGGTGCCTACGGCCAGTGCCGCGCCGGCGGCGGCTGGATCCTCGGCCACCTGATCAACGGCACACAGGCCGAGTACGTCCGGGTCCCGCACGCGGACCTGTCCACACATCTCCTGCCCGGGGCCGTGGACAGCAAGGACGCGGTCCTGCTGGCCGACATCTTCCCCACCGCCTACGAGGTCGGCGTGCTCAACGGGCGGGTACGCCCCGGAGACACCGTCGCCGTCGTGGGAGCGGGGCCCATCGGGCTCGCCGCGATCGCGACGGCGGGCCTCTACTCACCCGAGAAGATCATCGCCGTCGATCTCGCTCCGGCCCGGCTCGACGCGGCCAAGCGCCTCGGCGCCGACGCCGTCGCGACGGGCGAGGAGGCCGAGCAGCTCGTCTCCGATCTCACCGACGGGCTCGGAGCCGACGTCGTCATCGAAGCGGTCGGTGTCCCGGAGAGCTTCGAGATGTGCACGCGCATGGTGCGGCCCGGCGGACACGTCGCCAACGTCGGCGTGCACGGCAGGCCCGCGACCCTGCACCTCGAAAGCCTGTGGATCAAGAACGTGACGATCACCACCGGCCTGGTCGACACCCACTCCACCCCCACTCTGCTGCGCATGATGGCCGCGGGCCGGCTTCCGGCCGCGTCCCTCGTCACCCACACGTTCCCGCTGGACCGCATGGAGGAGGCGTACGACGTCTTCGCACGGGCCGCCGACACGGGCGCCCTCAAGGTGGTTCTCGGTGAACCGCAGCACGACGCGCTGACGGTCAGGACGCCCTGACGGAAGGAAGCGAAGGTCATGTCCGAACAGACACGAAGCGGCACGCTCACCGCGACACCGCGGGACGAGGGCACACCCTGGCCCACGTCGGTCGCGACAGCAGTCGCCGGGGAGACACCCCGGCCGACGGTCCGCACGGCCGCTTCGGCCGCGGCGGCACCGGGCGACATCGGGCGGCGCATCGCGGCGCGACGTGAGGAACTCGGCCTGACCCGGGAGGACACGGCCGCCCGCGCGGGCACAGCCGCCGGTTACCTTCGGTACCTGGAAGAACAGTCCACGGCGAGACCCGGAACCAGCGTCCTGATCCGGCTCGCGGGCGCCCTCGACACGAGCGTCGCCGCCCTGTACGGCGGAGAATCCGGCCTGCCGCCCGGCCTCGGCCAGGCCGCCGGCCACGCCGAACTGATCGAGCTCGGTCCCGAGGACTGCCTGGAACGACTGTCGACGCACGGCGTCGGAAGGCTCGCCACCGATACCCCGGGCGGCCTTGTCATCCTCCCCGTCAACTACAGCGTCGTCGATGGCGCGATCACCTTCAGGACCGCGCCGGGTTCGACGATCGCGGCAGCGGTCGGATCGAACGTCGCTTTCCAGGTCGATCACGTCGACGAGGCCCTCAGCCAGGGCTGGAGCGTACTCGTCCAGGGCAGCGCCCGGGCCGTGACCGACCCGGACGTCAGGCGCCGGCTCGACGCCCTCGCCTACAGCCGTCCCTGGGCCGGCGGCGAAGCGCGCGACCTGTGGGTACGCGTCGAACCGGACCGGATCAGCGGACGCCGGATCGCGGTGGGGTGATTCAGGCCCTGCGCGCAGAGCAGCCGGAAGGAATGACCTTCTCCGTTCCCCGGAGACCGGCAGGGCCGATGAGCCGTGGCCCCGATTGTTGTCCCGCCACAGGTGGAAGCGTCGCTTGCGGCCGAAGCGCTGTACCGCGTGAGAGTTGACCCCGCTGATGAATCCCAACGACGGATTTCGTGAACTCGGCCGGCAGGAATGCCTGGACCGGCTCGGTGACGCGCCCATCGGCAGGGTCGTCCACACACGAGACGCCCTGCCCGCGGTCCTGCCGGTCAACTTCTGTCTCGACGCCGACTCCGCCGTCGTCCTGCGGACGTCGGCGGACTCGGAACTGGCCCGCACCATCGACGGCGTCGTGGTGGCGTTCGAAGCCGACGCGGTGGACGCGACCGCGCACTCCGGCTGGAGCGTCGTCGTGACCGGCCACGCCCTGGTGGTGACCGATCCCGCCGAGCATGATCGCCTGGCCCGGTCAGGACCTCGTTCCTGGGTGCCCTCTCCCCGCGAGGTCTTCATCCGGATCGCGCCCGAACTGGTCACCGGCCGGGAGCTCGTCGGCGGCCGCACACAGTACGGCGTGGAGCGGACTTTCTGACGTCCGCCATCGCGGGGTGGGCCGAACGGCCCCTCGGACGAGGGCGTTCGGCGCCCCGGCCGGTGCTGTCCGGCCCTCGTCCCGGCCACCCCGAACGACAAGTATCGACGGTGCAGGACATTCCGAGCAGCGTGAGGGGAGACCGGCGATGACCACGACAGCGACGGCTGGGAGCCGGACGGGTGAGGCATGGCGGGGCTTCGCCGGCACGGCGTGGCGCGAGCGCGTCGACGTCCGCGACTTCATCCAGGCCAACTACACGCCCTACGAAGGAGACGCGGCCTTCCTGACCGGCCCGACGGAGCGCACCCGTGCCGTCTGGGGCACGGTCAGCGCACTGTTCCCGGAGGAGCGGCGCAGGGGAATCCTCGACGTCGACACCGCGACCCCCTCCACGATCACCTCGCACGCGCCCGGATACATCGACCGTGAGCGGGAGTTGATCGTCGGTCTGCAGACCGACGCGCCGCTGAAGCGCGCCATCATGCCCAACGGCGGTCTGCGGATGGTCGAGAACGGGCTGAAGGCGTACGGCTACGAGCCCGACGAGTTCGTCACCCGCGTCTTCGGGACCTACCGCAAGACCCACAACGACGGCGTCTTCGACGCCTACACCCCCGCGATGCGCGCCGCCCGCAAGGCCGGCATCATCACGGGTCTGCCCGACGCGTACGGCCGCGGCCGGATCATCGGCGACTACCGGCGGGTGGCGCTGTACGGAACGGCCCGGCTCATCGCCGCCAAGCGCGCGGAACGCGCCGGACTCGACGCCGCGCCGTCGACCGAGCACATCATCCGCGACCGCGAGGAACTCGCCGAGCAGATCAAGGCGCTGGACGAGCTGACCCGGATGGCCGCGACGTACGGCTGCGACGTCTCCCGCCCCGCCGGCACCGCCCACGAGGCCGTGCAATGGCTCTACTTGGGCTATCTCGCCGCCGTGAAGGAGCAGAACGGCGCGGCGATGTCGCTGGGCCGCACCTCGACCTTCCTGGACGTCTACCTCCAGCGTGACCTGGCCGCGGGCGTCCTCGACGAGACCCACGCCCAGGAACTGATCGACGACTTCGTGATCAAGCTGCGCATCGTACGGTTCCTGCGCACCCCCGAGTACGACGCCCTGTTCTCCGGTGACCCGACGTGGGTCACCGAATCCATCGGCGGCATCGGCGAGGACGGCCGCCCGCTCGTCACCCGCACCTCCTTCCGCTTCCTGCAGACCCTCTACAACCTGGGTCCGGCCCCCGAACCCAACCTCACCGTGCTGTGGTCGCCCCGACTCCCGTCCGGCTTCAAGGAGTTCTGCGCGAAGGTCTCCATCGACACCAGCGCCGTCCAGTACGAGTCCGACGACCTGACGCGGCCCCGCACCGGCGACGACACCGCGATCGCCTGCTGTGTCTCCGCGATGGCCGTCGGCAGGCAGATGCAGTTCTTCGGAGCCCGCGTCAATCTCGCCAAGGCCCTGCTCTACGCGGTCAACGGCGGCCGGGACGAGATCAGCGGCGAGCGGATCGCCCCCGAGACGCCGCCCCTGACCGGCGAGTTTCTGGAGTACGAGGAGCTGTCGAAGGCGTACGACGGGATGCTGGACTGGCTGGCGGAGACCTACGTCAACGCGCTCAACGTCATCCACTACATGCACGACAAGTACGCCTACGAGCGGGTCGAGATGGCGCTCCACGACTATCCCGTGCACCGCTTCATGGCGTGCGGGATCGCCGGCCTCTCCGTCGCGGCAGACAGCCTGTCCGCCGCCAAGTACGCCCGGGTCAAGGTGATCCGGGACGAGAACGGGCTGGCCGTGGACTACGAGATCGAGGGCGACTACCCGGCGTACGGGAACAACGACGACCGGGCGGACGCCATCGCCGTCGGCCTGGTGGACTCCTTCATGACGAAGGTGCGCGAGCACCCCACCTACCGGGACGCCGAACACACCCAGTCGGTGCTGACGATCACCTCGAACGTCGTCTACGGCAAGCACACCGGCAACACACCCGACGGCCGCCGAGCGGGACAGCCCTTCGCCCCAGGCGCCAACCCGATGAACGGCCGCGACCGGCACGGGGTGGCCGCCTCCGCGCTCTCCGTCGCCAAACTGCCCTACGAGCACGCCCGCGACGGCATCTCGCTGACGACGACGATCACCCCGGAGGGTTTGGGACACGTGCCCGTCGAGCGCGTCGGCCATCTGGTCGGCATCCTCGACGCGTACACGGCCTCCGGCGGCTTCCACATGAACGTCAACGTCCTGGACCGGGCCACCCTGGAGGACGCGATGGAACACCCGGACAAGTACCCGGAGTTGACCATCCGGGTGTCCGGCTACGCCGTCAACTTCGTCCGCCTGACCCGGGAACAGCAGCTCGACGTGATCAGCCGCACCTTCCACGGAACGCTGTGAGGACGATGACGACGGGCCGGATCCACTCCTGGGACCTGTCCACCGGCGTGGACGGTCCCGGGACCCGGTTCGTCCTCTTCGTCAGCGGCTGCCCGCTGCGCTGCCTCTACTGCGCCAACCCCGACACCTGGCACATGCGGGACGGGCGGGAGGTCACCGTCGACGAGGTGATGGCGGAGATCGAGAAGTACCGGCCGTTCGTCACCACCGCCGGGGGAGGCGTGACCGTCACGGGTGGCGAGCCGCTCCTCCAGCCCGCCTTCACCGGCGAGCTGCTGCGGCGCTGCAAGGAAGCCGGGCTGCACACCGCCCTGGACACCTCCGGCTTCCTGGGCGCCCGCGCGACCGACCGGCTCCTCGCCGACACCGACCTGGTGCTGCTCGACATCAAGTCCTTCGACGTCGCCGCCTACCGCCGGCTCACCGGCGGCGAACTCGCCCCCACCCTCAACTTCGCCACCCGGCTGGACCGTCTCGGCATCCCGGTATGGATCCGCTACGTCCTCGTCCCCGGCCGGACCGACGCCCCCGAGCCCATCGACGGACTGGCCCGATTCCTCTCCGGCCTCGGGAACGTCGACCGCGTGGACGTCCTCCCCTTCCACAAACTGGGCGCCCCCAAGTACGAGGCCCTGGGCATCCCCTTCCCCTTGCAGGACAACCCCGTTCCCGACCCCGCCCTGACCGAACGTGTCCGGGGTCAGTTCAGGGCCCGCGGTCTGTCCGCCAACTGAGAGCCGAGTGCCGGGTACGGCTCCCGGCCCTGGCCGTCGGGAGCCTCACGTCCGACGGACACGTGACCCGACGCGAGAGTTGACGTGCCCGAAGCGCCACCTTGAGCCCAACGGCCATGGAGAACAGGGCCGTTCGGCCCTCCGGCCGCGGACCTTCGGCATCCGTCGCCGACCGGCGTGCACAGCCAGAGTGAGTGATGTCAGGCACCGATCCGATCGCGCTCGAAGGGAACCATGACCATGGCCGTGCACGAGCAGCCTCGCCGGAGCTCCGGCTTCCACCTGCCGTCGTTCCGCGGGAACCGGACCGCCTCCGCACCCGGGTCGGCCGTGTCGGCAGGCACCGGCACGCACGCCGCGCGGGCCTACGCCTTCGCGTCCCTGCGCCTGCTCACGGGGTTCGTCTTCCTGTGGGCGTTCCTCGACAAGACCTTCGGCCTCGGCTACGCCACCCCCTCCGGCAAGGGCTGGATCGACGGCGGCTCGCCGACGCAGGGCTTCCTCGGCTCCGTCGCCGTCGGGCCGATGGAGTCGACCTTCCACTCCTGGGCCGGCGACCCGTGGGCCGACTGGCTGTTCATGCTCGGGCTGCTCGGGATCGGCCTCGCCCTCGTCGGCGGTGTCGCGCTGCGCATCGCCGCCCTCGCCGGCACCGCGATGATGGCGCTGATGTGGATCGCCGAGTGGCCGCCGGCCAAGCACCTCTCGGACGGTTCGCCGAGCATGTCGACGAACCCGTTCGTCGACTACCACGTGATCTATGCCGTCGCCCTGATCGTCCTGGCCGCCGTCGCCGCCGGCGACACGCTGGGCGCGGGCAGGCTCTGGGCCAAGCTGCCCTTCGTCCGCGACCACAGCTGGCTGCGCTGAGCACCCACGGCGCGGTGGGCCCGTCACCCGGCCCACCGCGCCGCGCAGGGAGCCGGACGGCCCGAGGTCGGGACCACTGGCCCCTGCCCGAGCAACCGCTCGAAGACGACTCTGGAATCGGAACCCTCGCCCTAGGAGGTGGAGATCATGCTCCGCACCATCACCGTAGGTCTCGACGGCTCGCAGGAGAGCCGTGCCGCCGCAGAATGGGCCGCTCGCGAGGCGGAGTTGCGCGTCCTGCCGCTGAAGATCGTGCACGTCTGGGAGCCGGTGCCGGAGCCCATGGCTCAGGCCCCGCTCCTGGGCGCCGAGACCCAGCAGCACTGGACCGAGCGGATTCCCCGGGAAGCGGCCGAGGGGATCCGGCTGCGTCACCCCGGCATCGAGGTGTACACGGAGCAGCTCTCCGGCCACCCGGGTGACGCACTGGCCGAGGCCGCGAAGAGTGCCGAACTGCTGGTGCTGGGCTCGCGCGGCCTCGGCGGGATCGGCGGATTCATGGTCGGCTCGGTCGGCCTGTCCGCAGTCGGGCACACGGACACCCCTGTCGTACTGGTCCGGGCGCTGGAGACAGCCGCCGACGAGCACGAGCTGGACCCGGCGGGTGTTCCGTCCGCCGCGACGCCGTTCCGGCCCGTGGTCCTCGGACTCGACGTCGAGCACCCGGACGAGACGCTGATCGCCTTCGCCTTCGCCGCCGCCGAGTTCCGTGCGACGTCCCTGCGGGTCGTCCACGGCTGGACCCCGCCGCCCTTCTACGCGTACGGCACGCCCGCCAACCCGGCGCTGCACGAGGCACTCGCCCTGAGCGCGTCCCAGGCCCTGACCGAGGTGCTGCTCCCCTGGCGGAAGAAGTTCCCGGACGTGGAGGTCGTCGAGGTGTCCCGTTACGGCAGCGCGGCTGTCCACGTCGTGGGCGCTTCGCGCGAGGCCTCGCTCGTCGTCGTGGGCCGGCGCATCCGGCGCAGCCCCCTCGGCGCCCACATCGGACACGTCACCCACTCCGTCCTGCACCACTCCACCGCTCCTGTCGCCGTAGTCCCGCACAGCTGACCCGTCCCGAGGAGAAGAGACCCATGAAGGCAGCGACGGCCCTCCCGATCGTCGTCGGCGTGGACGGCTCCGAACCCAGCCTGCGGGCCGTCGACTGGGCGGCCGACGAGGCCGCCCTGCGCGGGGCACCGCTGCGGCTGGTGTACGCCTCCTTGTGGGAGCGCTATGAGGGCGCCGCTCCCGGACAGGACCTCGGCAAGCCGTCCGAGGAGGTCACGGCCGGGGACATCGTACGGACCGCCGCACAGCGCGCCCGCCTGCGCCGGGCCGAGTTGGAGATCTCCACCGACGTGCTGCCGGAGGAGCCCGAGTACGCGCTGGTCCGCGAGGGACGTGAGGCCGCCGCGCTGGTGCTCGGCACCCGAGGTCGCAGCGGCTTCGTCGAGATGCTGCTCGGTTCGGTCAGCCTGACTGTCGCCGCCCGAGCGGACTGCCCGGTGATCGTGCTGCGCGGCAGCCACGACAACCAGGTCCGCGCCGGGGCGCGCGGCAGGGTCGTCGTGGGCGTCGGCGAGAAGGCGGCGGACTCCGCCGCACTGCGCTTCGCCGTCCAGGAGGCGAAGCTGCGCCACGCGACCCTGGACGCCGTGCGGGCCTGGCGGTGTCCGGCGCACGAGACCACCGACCATCCCCTGCTCGCCGGCGAACCCGCGCGTCTGCACGAGTCGCATGCCTCAGAGGTGCTGGACAAGGCGCTGGAGGACGCACCCGCGGATGTGGACCTGAACCGGCGCACGGTCGAGGGACCCGCCCGCAGGATCCTGCTGGACGCCTCGCACCAGGCCGATCTGCTGGTCGTCGGTGCTCGGCGCAACCCGGGACACCTCGGACTCCAGCTGGGGCGTGTCGCCCACGCCGTGCTGCACCACGCCGCCTGCGCCGTCGCGGTCGTACCCGAGCAGAAGTGAGAGAGGCCGGCGCCCGCTCGGCCACTGGGGCGCCTCGCCCGGCCTCGACCTCGTGCACCCACACGGGCCTGGAACAGCTGACCTGCTCCTCCCGAGCCGCCCCAGGACCCGTATCCGCGCAGAATGCGCTGAGGAGGGAACGGCCATGAGACACAACAAGGTCGGCTCCGTGATGACCGCGGACGTCGTCCGCGCCGAGTCCGGCACACCGTTCAAGGAGGTGGCCCGGCTGCTGGCGGGCAGCGTCGATGTCTCGGTGACGGAAGGCGTTGTCACGTTCACCGGGCACATGGAACGCAAGAGCGAGACGGAGATCGCCGTGTCCATGACCCGCCGGATCGACGGCGTGGTCCACGTGTTCAGCAAGCTCACCCATCGGCTGGACGACGCACACCTGCGCCCCGACGATCGCGCACCGCACGGCGTGGCCGAGGACTGGCTGCGCCGGTTGTGAGAGGAGGCGGACCGCCATGACCGATACCGTGTTGGTCACCTACGGAACGACGAACGGATCAACGGCGCAGATCGCCGAAGCCGTCGCCGACATCCTGCGCAAGGACGGACTGACCGTCGAGTCGCGGCCGGCCCGGTCCGTGACAGGCGTGGCGCCGTACGGCGCCGTGGTGGTCGGCGGCGCGCTCTACGCGGGCCGCTGGCACAAGGACGCACGCCGGTTCGTCCGCCGGCACCGCGTCGAACTCGCGGAGCGTCCGGTGTGGTTCTTCAGCAGCGGACCGCTCGACGCCTCCGCCGCCGAGCGGGACATCCCGCCCGTCCGCGGCGTGCAGCGCACCATGGTCCGACTGGACGTCCGGGAACACGTCACCTTCGGAGGGCGCCTGGAGGAAGGCGCCAAGGGACGGATGGCGGGGATGATCCTCCGCTCCGGGAAGGGCGGCGACTTCCGGGACTTCGGCGCGATCGAGGCCTGGGCGCACCGCATCGCCGAGGCACTGGCGCACACATAGGGGAGGGGAGGGGAGGAGTGGTTCCGGCCCTTTCAGGCCGGCCCGGGTGCCCGGCGCGGGCCGGGCACCCGGGCCGGCCTCATGGCGTCGTCCGGGCCGGCACCACGCAACGGGGCAGGCGGCCTTGTGGGAGTGCTTGGGCCGGAGTGAGGAGAACGACGTCTTCTCCTGCTGAGCACCGAGGCAGCTGAGGATCTACGGCAAGGACCGTTCGTCGAGCGATGGGGCCGGACGGCCCAAGCGGATCGGAAGAAGACGGGACAAGCTGGATGTATGGGGCAGGCGCCCGCGAGGAGCCCGAACAGCTGATCGCCGATCTCACCGACGGTCTCGGTGCGGACGAGGACGGACCAGCGCGGTACCGCTCTGTCCGGTGAGAGACGAGAAGGCACATGTACGCCAACGACGGATTCCGCGAACTCGACCGGCAGGAGTGCCTGGCCCTGCTGGCCACCGTGCCCGTGGGGCGCATCGTGTACACGCGGCAGGCGTTGCCCGCCGTCCTGCCGGTCAGCTTCTGCCTGGACCGTGACGGCGCGATGGTGGTGAACACCTCGGCCTCTTCGGAACTGGCGGGCGCGATCGACGGAGCCGTGGTGGCCCTCGAGGCCGACGACCTCGACGCTGCCGCACATTCCGGCTGGAGCGTCGTGGCCATGGGGTTGGCCACCCTCGTGACCGATCCCGTCGAGCACGCACGACTTCTGAGGACCGGGCCGCTTTCCTGGGCGCCGGCGCCGCAGGAGGTCTTCGTGCGCATCGCCCAAGGGCTGGTCACCGGACGTGAACTCGTGGGCGGACACACCGTGTACGGCGTGCGTCCCCCTTCCTGAACGTCCGTCGCCACCTTCGCCAGGACCTCGTCACCCTGTCCCGTCCCCGACCGAACGGCCCCTGGAACAGGGGCCGTTCGGCGTCCCTTCGGACCTCCCGGCTTCTGCCCGGGGTGATGGCCCACGAGGAGCATCGTCGGAGGAGGTCGGCGCGTCGCACGAGCGTCGCCTCCGCCGAACGGTCACTCATCGAAGGGACGGGTACGGTCATGACCTCACATCACATAGTCGTCGGGGTGGACGGCTCTCTGATTTCCGTACGGGCGCTGGACTGGGCCGCGGCCGAGGCCGTACGGCACGGCACAGGCCTGCGCGTGCTGTACGCGGTTCCCGACCGGGACGAGGCCGCACCGGTGCTGGGCAACGCCGTGTCACGCACACGTGCGCGGCATCCGGAACTGCCGGTGGAGGCCATTGCGACGGAGGAAAGCGCGGCACATGCGTTGGCCCGCGAGAGCGCGGACGCGGTCCTGACCGTCGTGGGCACACGTGGCTTGGGCGCGTTGACCGGCCCGGCGTTCGGTTCGGTGAGCCTGAGGCTGGCCGCGCTCGCTCAAGGACCGCTCCTGGTCGTCCGCGGGGACCACCCGTGCGACGACGGGCAGGACGTCGTCCTCGGACTGGCGGACGACACGGACGTGCCGGCGGCGGAATACGCCTTCCAGGAGGCCGAGCGGCGCGGTGCGAGGCTCCGTGTCCTGCATTCCTGGAGCCATCGGCACATCACCCCCGAACTTCCCTCCCTCATACCGACGTGCGGTCCGGGCCAGGAACACAAGGTCAGGGAGGCCCGGGAGGCCGGGGCAGAGGAGGCCGTACCCCGCTACGCCCTCACCCAACTGCGGGACCGGCACCCCGGAGTCATCGTGGAGACCCGGACGGTCCGCGCCGCTCCCGCGGACGAACTGCTGACAGCGACCCGGAAGGCTGCCGTGGTCGTCATCGGCGCCCACCGCCGTACCGGTGTGCTCGGCCCGCGCCTGGGGCCGGTCGCCCACACGCTCTTGCGCCGGGCGCACTGCCCGGTGGTCGTCGTGCCCCAGGTCGGTTGAGCGGGCGGACGGCCGGAAGCGCGTGCCGGGTGAAGACGATCCCCCCAGGACACGCGCCTTCGCACAGGTGCCGACGGTCCCCGGCGTGGACCGAACAGCCCTCGCACCTCGGTGACCTATCGACGGTGCATGGTCTCCAGAGCCGCCGCCAGTACGTGCGGGTCGTGGTGGCCCTTGTAGACCTGCGGCGGATGCTTGTCCAGCTTCAGGAGCTGCGCCACCGCCGTCCAGGCGGTGCGTACGGAGTACTCGACGGTGAAGACGACATCGTCGGGCACCTCGGCGAACTGCCCGATGAAGGCGAGGTTGACCGCTCCCTTCGGGACCACTCGGGGCCGGTCGTCGCGGCGACGGGCCAGGAACTGGCTGGTGATGTACGGCATCACACAGGGCACGACGGTGGAGGTCTCCAGGATCCGCGCCGCCGTCCGCTCGTCGAACGGAAGGTGGTGCAGGACCTCTTCGAGGATCTCGCGGCCCGTGCACATGGTCATCGGCTTGGGCGTGTTGTTGCCGGCGCGGCCGGGGAACAGGCCGTAGCCCCACCAGACGCCGACGTCCTCCGGCTGGTCGCGGTAGACGGGCTGGCGGTTGGCGACGATGGTGAGCAGCCAGTTGGACTCGGTGAAGGTCATCAGACCGCCTCGGCCGGCCGGACGCCCGCTGAACTCCTCGAGCGCCTTCAGGAAGGCGGGGTCTTTGGTGGTGACCGTGAACGACTCCCAGCGGGACTCCTTCACGTGTTTGTCGAAGGCGTCGGGGTTGCCGAAGTCGTCGCGGCCACGGGCCAGCCGGTGCCACAGGAGCCAGGCGTCCGAGCGATGCGGAGCCGGCGGAGGTGCGGAGGTGTGCGATCCGAGACTGGAGGCGTCGGTCATGGATCCGTTGGTGACGAGGACCAGGTCCTCGGGTGCGACGGTGACCTCTTCGTCGAAGCCGCCTCGGTTCAGGTGGATCGTCTCGACCGTGCCGCTCCCGATGCCCGGGGTGAAGCCGAGGTCGGTGACGTGGCAGCCGGTGTGCACGGTGACGCCGCGCTCCTGGAGCCAGGCGGTCAGGGGCCGGACGACGGAGTCGTACTGGTTGTAGCGGGTCCGGTGGATGCCCGACATGGACGCGAACTCGGAGAACAGGTGGACGAAGCGCCTCAGATAGCGGCGGAACTCGATCGCGCTGTGCCAGGGCTGGAAGGCGAACGTGGTGCACCACATGAACCAGAAGGTGGTGGTGAAGAAGTGCTCGCCGAAGCAGTCGGTGATCCGCTTGCCGTCCAGGTGCGCTTCGGGGGTGGCCAGGCAGCGGACCAGCTCCAGCCGGTCACGTTCGGAGAAGCCCATCGAGGTCGTGTCGACGATCTTGCCGTCCCCGTCGACGAGCCGGGCGATGTCGTCCCAGGCGAAGTCCTCATGTCCGGCCAGGATCTCCTCGGTCACCGAGACGGCGGGGTCGTCGAGGCTGGGAATGCCGGACAGCAGGTCGTAGGTGCAGCGGAACTCGGCTTCGAACATGCGCCCGCCGCGCATGGTGTAGCCGGCGTCCGGCGTGCCGCCCGCGTCCAGGCTGCCGCCGAGGGTCCGTTGTTCCTCGAAGAGGTGAATGTCGGAACCGTCGAAGCCGCCATCTCTGATCAGGAACGTCGCCGCGGCCAGGGCCGCGATCCCGCTGCCCACCAGATATGCCTTCGCCATCACACAACTCCTCGTTCTCGCCGGTCGATCGGGTGCCGCGCCTCCCACGGTTCCCTACCGCCCGGTGGTGTGTCAGGGGCCGTTGGTCACCTCATCGGTCCGGACGGCCCTGAACCGGTCCGGGCGTTGCCGCTCGCGGGTGCGGACAGCGGCGGCCCGGCCGGTGCGCCGTGACCGGCCGGGCCTGTCGTCACATGGGGGATCACGGCGTACGGGAGTCTTCCGCCCCGCTGCCGGGTCCCGCGGTGGTATCCGACCCGTCGGCTGTGCCGCGCCAGGGCGGGGCCGTCGTCCGGCGTCCGTTGTTCCAGGCCGGGGCGGCCTTGTCGGTCTGGGGTTCAGCCCGCGGTGTCGGGCAGCCACTGGTCTGGGCCGAAGACCTCGTACCGGATGCGTCGCGCGGGAACCCCGGCGCCGAGCAGCTGTCCGCGTACGTCTCGCATGAAGGGCAGCGGACCGCACAGGAACACCGCGGCGTTGTAGGGGAGTTCGGTGTTGCTCAGGTCCATCAGGCCGGTACGGGCGTCGGGTTCCTCCGGCCACGGCGGGCAGGGTGGCCCGTACGAGGGCGGCGGATTCCGCGGACAGCATGGAAGCTCCTGGGAAGGCGAGGTGAAGGGCGGGGAAGGGGGCGGGTTCGGTCAGGCCGTCTCAGTTCGCCGGAACGGTGCCACCGGTCTCCACGCCGTGGCCGTAATAGGCCGCACGCATCAGCTCCGCCATGTCGTCGAGCATCGGCATCCGGGGGTTGGCGGGCGCGCACTGGTCCTCGTAGGCGTTGAGGGCCTGCTGGGGCAGGGCGTCGAGGAAGGCGTGCTCGTCGACGCCGAGGGACCGGAAGGTCGGTTCGATGCCCACCGCGTCGCGGAGCCGCTCCACCGCCGAGGCGAGCGCTTCGACGCCCTCGGCCGGGGTGGCGGCGGGCAGACCGAGGGTGCGGGCGATGTCCTGGAAGCGTTCGGGGGCGCGGTAGCTCTCGTACTTGGGCCAGCCGGTGAGCTTGGTGGGAATGGTCCCGTTGTAGCGGATGACGTGCGGCAGCAGTACGGCGTTGGTGCGGCCGTGCGCGACGTGGAAGGTGGCGCCGAGCGTGTGGGACATCGCGTGGACGATGCCGAGGAAGGCGTTGCCGAACGCCATGCCGGCGATGGTCCCGGCGTTGTGCATCTTCTCCTGGGCCTCCGGCCGGGCCGCGCGGTCGTTCACCGCCGCCTCGATGTTCTCGAAGATCATCCGGATCGCGTGCAGGGCGAGGCCGTCGGTGAAGTCGTTGGCGTAGACGGAGACATACGACTCGATGGCGTGGGTGAGGGCGTCGAAACCGCTGTCGGCGGCCAGTGCCCGGGGCAGCGCGGTGGTGAGGAGCGGGTCGATGACGGCCACGCTGGGGGTGAGCGCGTAGTCGGCCAGCGGGTACTTCTTGCCGGTGACGGGGTCGGAGATGACGGCGAACGGGGTCACTTCGGCGCCGGTGCCGGAGGTGGTGGGGACGCACACCAGGCGGGCGAGCTTGCCGAGCACGGGGAAGCGGAAGGCGCGCTTGCGGATGTCGGAGAACTTGTGCCGCATGTCGGCGAAGTCGACGTCCTTGCCCTCGGCCTGCTGTTCGTACAGCAGCCACATCACCTTGGCCGCGTCCATGGGGGAGCCGCCGCCGAGGGCGATGATGGTGTCCGGGCGGAAGTCGCCCATCAGACGGGCGCCGCGCCGGACGGAGTCGATGCTCGGCTCGGGTTCGACGTTGTCGATGACCTGGATGGTGACCGGCTCGCGGTGTCGCCGCAGTACGCGCTCGACCCGGTCGACGAGGCCGAGGCGGGTCATGGTCGCGTCGGTGACGACGGTGACGCGGTGCACGTCCGGCATGGAGGCGAGGTAGCGGATGGCCCCCGGCTCGAAGTAGATCTTCGGCGGGACCTTGAACCACTGCAGGTTGTTGCGACGCATGGAGACGCGCTTGATGTTCAGCAACTGGGCGGCGGAGACGTTGTTGGACACCGACGTGCTGCCCCAGGAACCGCAGCCGAGCGTCAGCGACGGCAGCAGGCTGTTGTAGATGCCGCCGATGGCGCCTTGCGAGGACGGGGCGTTGACGATGATCCGCACGGTCTTCATACGCCTTCCGTACGACTCCGCCAGCGCGAGGTCCCGGGTGTGGATGACGGCGCTGTGGCCCTGGCCGTGGAAGGCGACCATGTCGGCGGCCAGGTCGAAGCCCTGCTGCTCGGAGCCGGCGCGCAGGACGGCGAGGACCGGGCAGAGCTTCTCGCGGGTGAGGGGCTCGTCGGGGCCGACCCGGGCCGCCTCGACCAGGATGAGGGAGGTGTCGGCGGGGACGGCGAAGCCCGCCTGCTCGGCGATCCATGCCGGACTCTGCCCGACGGCCGCGGAGTTGACCTTGGGCTCGCAGCCCGCGCCCGCTGCGCCGACGGGGAACAGGAAGGCTTCCAACTTCGCCTTCTCCTCGGCGGTGGCCAAGTGGGCGTGCAGGACGCGGAATTCGGCGAGGACCGCGTCGTAGATCTCCTCGTCCAGGATGACGGCCTGTTCGGAGGCGCAGATCATGCCGTTGTCGAACGACTTGGACAGCACCAGGTCGTTGACGGCCCGGCGCAGATCCGCGCTCCGGTGGACGTAGGCGGGGACGTTGCCGGCGCCCACGCCGAGGGCGGGCTTGCCGGCCGAATAGGCAGCCTTGACCATGGCGTTGCCGCCGGTGGCGAGGATCAGCGAGACACCCGGGTGCCGCATCAGCGTGCCGGTCGCCGCGACGGACGGGGTCTCGATCCACTGCACGCAGCCCTCCGGCGCACCCGCGGCCACCGCCGCGTCGCGCACGATGCGGGCCGCCTCGGCGCTGCAGCGCTGGGCGGAGGGATGGAAGGCGAACACGATCGGGTTGCGGGTCTTCAGCGCCATCAGCGCCTTGAAGACGGTGGTGGAGGTCGGGTTGGTGACCGGGGTGATCGCACACACCACGCCGACCGGCTCGGCCACCTCGGTCATGTCGTCGATGTCGTCGCGGGCGATGACGCCGACGGTCTTCATCGGGCCCATGCTGTGCGTGACGTACTCGCAGGCGAACATGTTCTTGGCCGCCTTGTCCTCGAAGACGCCACGCCCGGTCTCCTCCACCGCGAGCCGCGCGAGCTTCGTGTGCTGGTCCAGCGCGGCGACCGAGGCCTTCTTCACGATGTGGTCGACCTGTTCCTGATCGAGTGCCTCGTAGTCGGCGAGTGCCTTGAGCCCGGTCGTCACCAGGCCGTCCACCGCTACGGCGATGTCGGACGGCGCGGCTGCGGGGTCGGTGGTCGCGCTGCGGTCGTCGTGGCGGGTCATG
Source organism: Streptomyces sp. NBC_00659 (assembly GCF_036226925.1). Lineage (NCBI taxonomy): Bacteria > Bacillati > Actinomycetota > Actinomycetes > Kitasatosporales > Streptomycetaceae > Streptomyces > Streptomyces sp. NBC_00659. The sequence continues at coordinate 8,437,332 of NZ_CP109031.1, forward strand.
GGGGCGAGCCTCCGTCGTCGAAAGGGCGGCACCGCGCGATCGGCGGCGCGGGGTGGGAGCAGCACCGCGAGGGACGGTGGCCGGTAGCGCTCACACCGGCAGCGTCTCTCGTCAGCCGTGTTCCACCCAGACCCCGTTGGTCCCTTCGCGGGGCCGACCGGCCCCGAAGGAGTGCGGACGGCCGGCCGCGAAGTCGTACACGTGACGGACCATGGCACTGGTCTCCTACGACGCGCTCCGATTCGCGCGACCCCACTCACAAGGGCCGATCCCGGCCCGGAGGAGACCCCCGCGACGTGCGGGGACATGGGCCGAACGTCCCCGCCGAGGGCCGGTCCGCCCCTCGTGCGGCGTGCCGATCGGTGCGACCGTGAAATGGACCCCTGTGCTGCATGGAAGGCGGTGGGGACGATGACACTTCCCCTGGTCACGGGCGTCGACGGCTCCGAGGAGAGTCTGATGGCGGTCGACTGGGCGGTGGACGAGGCCGCCCGGCACGGTCTCCCGCTGAGGCTGGTGCATGCCTCACGCTGGGAGCGGTACGAGCGGGCCGTTCCGTCCCACAGCCTGAACCGCCCGTCGGAGCGCGTGTTCCTCGAGAATCTCGTGGCCACCGCGGCTGAACGCGCCGGGCGGCGCAATCCGGAGGTGAAGGTCACCACCGAGATCGTCCCCGACGACGCGGTGGACGCCCTCCTGCGCGACGACGACAACGCGTTCGCGCTCGTGACGGGCGCGCGCGGACGCGGTGAGCTGACGGGCCTGCTCCTCGGCTCCGTGGGCTTGGCCGTGGCGGCCCGTGCTCGGTGCCCGGTGATCGTTGTCCGGGGCGACAAGGCGGGCTTGGCCGGCTCCCACGAGAGGATCCTGCTGGGTGCGGGCGAGCCGGCGACCGGTGAGGAGGCCGTGCGCTTCGCCTTCGGCGAGGCCGAGGCACGCGGATGTGCCCTGGACGTCGTACGTGCCTGGCGCTGCCCCGCGCGCGAGAGCGCCGACGATCCCGCGCTCGCCGACGAACCGTCACGCGGGCACGAGGAGCGGGCCTCCGAACTGCTCGACGCGCTGCTGCGGGACGCCATGGCCGACCATCCGTGGGTCCGGGTACAACGCGTCGTGGTCGAGGGACCGGCTCACGGTGTCCTGGTGCGCCGCTCGGCAGCCGCCGACCTGGTGATCGTCGGGGCCCGGCGCAGGCACGGCCGCCTCGGGCTTCAGCTCGGCCGGGTGAGTCACACCCTCCTCCACCACGCGGACTGCCCGGTGGCGGTCGTGCCGCACACGGTGTGAGCCTCGTACGTGCCTGTGCGTGGCGTCCGAACAGGCCGACGTGCTGATGCTCCGCCCTCCCTTGGCGCCAACTGAACTCTGATGCCGCGGTCCACCACGTCGGTTGCCCCGTCGCCGTCGTGCCCCATTTCTAGAGGAGCCCCCGAGTTTCCAGAGAGCGCCCGAGAGCGCGGGCCCGTTCTCGAAGGACTCGCGACAGCGCGAACGGACGAAGGAGGCGACGGTCATGACAAGGCCAGTGGTAGCCGGCCTGGACGGTTCGAAGGAGAGCCTCGCCGCAGCCGACTGGGCGGCCAGGGAAGCCCTTCGCCGCGGACTGCCGCTCCGTCTGGTGCACGCCTGGGAGGGCCTGCCCGACGACGGCACCGCCGCGGACCTGCCCGAGATCCGGGCACCCCAGTACCACGCACGGCGGCTGCTGCGCGGGGCCGTCGACGTACTGCACGAGCGCTATCCGGGGCTGTACATCGCCGCCGACCAGGTACGCAGGCAGCCAGGTCCCGCGCTCCTGGCCGAGGCGGAGAACGCCGAGCTGCTGGTCATCGGAAGCCAGGGGACGAGCGGTGTCGGGGGGTTCCTCTCGGGGTCGGTCGCCATGACCACCGTGGCTCACGCCGACCGGCCCGTCGTCCTCGTACGGGCGGGCGGGACGGCGACGGACGAACACCTCCCCGACGCTCTCGGAAAGGCGTCGACCGACACCCCCTACCGTGACGTGGCGGTCGCCGTCGACGCCGGCGCGCCCTGCGACGCCGTCCTCGACCACGCGTTCCGCGCGGCCGAACTCCGTGCGGCGCCGCTGCGCGCCGCGTACGCCTGGCACGTGCCGCTCACCAGAGGTGTCCCGGGCGTCGAGGAGCGTGCGCGGATCCGGGAGGCGGCGGATCGGGCGCTCGCGGAGCGACTCGAACCCTGGCGTGCGAAGTACCCCGGCGCGGTCGTCCACGCGAACCTCCACGAGGGCCGCGCCGCCCACGTCCTCGTACGCGCGGCGGGCGGGGCCGGACTACTGGTGGTGGGCCGTCGTCGTCGGCGTACCGCGGTCGGCACCCACACCGGTCCGGTGGCCCACGCGTTGCTCCACCACATGCTCCAGCCGGTCGTGTTGGTCCCGCACGACTGACAGCCGCGCCGTTCGGTCGCCGCCCGCCCCCGGTCGCCGCCCCCCGCCCGCCCCGCCCCCGGCCCCGGGACCGTGTTCCGTCGCCGGGCCCGGCGACGAGTGAGGTGACGCCGGACGGCCCTGGCGGCCGGGTCGTCCGTCCCCCTCTCGACCTGCCCCATGCCGATGGCGGCCTGGCTCCCGGGTAATTCGACAACCTGCGCTCTGCCTCTGTGGCCTGAACAACGTCCTGCGTCCGCGCTTCACCCAGGAGGAGGAGAACTGCTTCTCGCCGGCGACCTCTCCGCCCGCCGGAGGCCGCCACCAGGGCTCATACGAGGGCTCACTCGATGTCCAGCACCTCGCCCGCGGGGCGGCGCGGTGTGCCACGGCCTGCCGGGCCGTATCCGATCCTGAGCACCATCTGGATGATTCCCATCGCCGGCTCCGGGTCGCGCGCGGCCCAGCGGAGTTCGGGCCATTCGAGGGCCTGGGAGGTGAGCGAGGTGGCGAGCCCGTCGAGGGTGGCCTGGAGCAGAACGCGTTCCATGGCCTGGCCCCCAGCAGCCAGTCCCCCTGCCGGTCGCCCGTGGTACCCAGTACGGCGAGCTGGGGCGTGTTCTCGAACGCGGCGGCCGCGCGGCCGGGAGGGCTTTCACCGTCGTCGTGCCGAGTTCGCGTACGGACATCGGTCCTGCCTCCCTTCAGGCCGACCGGCCATTCACGGAAGGGCGATTCCCGTCTCTCCACTGTTCCACGGAGGCCCCGGGCGTGCGGTGCCGGGCGCGTGACCGCGGAAGCCGGAGTCTGCGGGCGGGATGCCCCTGATCCGGCACGGTTCGGATCGGCCGATCGGTTCAGGGGCGGCGCCGGTCGGCGCTCTCTGCCCTGCGACGGCGGGGACATCGAGGCCGTCGCCATCACCCCGTTTCGTGAGCAGCAGTGATGGTGCCGCAGTGCGGGGACGGCAGCACCAGGCGGACGGTGAAGGACAGCCCCGGCATGGGGCCCCGTCGCAGCGCGGGCACTGCCGCACACATCGCCGGTTCATCCGGATCGGCCGGCGGCGGCGACCCGGCCGGCTCCCGGTCGGGCGCCCGGCGCCGGGCAGATGCTCGCCGCGCCTGCGACGGCGCCCTGAAGGGCGCCGTCGCAGGATGTGTCCGCCGGTACCGGTGCTTCTCGCCCGTTCCACGGCCACGCGCATCCCTAGTTGAGATCATTCCGATATGGCGACTTGAAGAAGTCTTCATATCGTGGGCACACGTAAGCCCAGGGCTCCGAGCGTCCTAGATTTCCAGCTGCTCCTCGACGCGCTTGAGGTGGTGGCGGGCCATCGCCAGGTTCGAACGCGCCCTGTCGAGCACGAGGTAGAGGAACAGGCCGTTGCCGCTGCGCCCGGCGACCGGTCGAATGAGGTGGTACTGCTTTCCGAGGGTGATCAGGATGTCCTCGATCCGGCTCTTGAGACCCAGCTGCTCCATGGCGCGCACCTTCGCGCGGACGACGTCCGTATTGCCGGCCGCGGCGATCGTCATGTCCAGATCCTTGCCGCCTCCCAGTGTGCCCAGGGCCATGCCGCTGGTGTAGTCGACGACGGCCGCCCCCAGCGCTCCCTCGGCCTCGGTCATCATTTCCTTCAGCGACACTTCCACACTCGCCATAGCGTTTCCCCTTGGTTGTCGGCTGGGTGACAAGACCGGAAATGACCGTCCTGCCACGTGACCGCACCGTAGGTGCGCGCCCGAGCCGCTCGCGGAGTATCTCCGAGGCTGACATCCAGTGACCGGGAGTGATCGCAGGAGCACCGCTTAACGACTGCTCCTGTTGAAATCGAGTACCAGAGGCGTTGCTGTGGAACCGAACCGTCGGCGTCTACCGATCGGCCGCGGTGATACGGCGGCCCGTGAGGGTCGCGGGCCGGATCGACACCCACAACTGGCGCTCACCGCCCGCCCGGGGTGTGGTGTGCGCGTCTTGGGTGAGCCTGCCCGTGGCCTCCGGGTCCGTCACCAGCTCGTGGGTGTCGACGGGTCGCCGTCCTCGTACGAGGCCCTGCGCTGGGCCGTGCGCCACGCGGGCCTGGTCGGTGCCACCGTGGAAGCGGTCGCGGTGTGGGAGCTGCCGGGCCTGTACGGCTGGTCGGGGCCCGCCGTGGACATGGAGGCCGACGAGCAGGAGACCGGACAGCGGATCCGCACCGAGATGGCCGAAGTCCTGGGCCCGGACGCGGCCGAGTCGGTCCGGACCCATGTGGTGCACGGCAATACCGCCGACGTGCTCCTGCGGGCGGCCGAAGGAGCCGAGGTTCTGGTCGTCGGCAGCCGGGGCAGGGGCGGGTTCGCGAGCGCCCTGCCCGGGTCCGTCAGTCAGCACGTGTCCCAGCATGCGACTTGCCCGGTCGTGATCGTTCGTACCGGGAAGGAGTGACCCGAGGCCCGGATCGCTGTCGGACTCCTGCGGCTGAGCACAGCGGGTGTCGGTCCACGCCGCCTTCCAAGAGCCGAGGGGGTCCCGCCGTTGCCGAAGGTGAGTTCGCCGGTGGGGCGAAGGCGACGGTCCAGCAATGTCCGGCGGATACGGCTGACGGCCCAACGGACCCTGGAGACGGCCGGGATGCCCAGCTCATCCGGCTTGTGAAGGTGGCGCCGGAGGCTCTCGCAGGACGCTCCCGGCGAGCGGGCCGAGCAGGTCGCCGAGTCTGCGGAAGACGTCGAGAAACAGGTCGTCGATCGCCAGTACGCCGACCACCCGGTCCGCCTCGAGGACCGCGAGCCGGCGGACCCCCGTGCGGCGGAACGTCCCGTAGGCCACCTGGAGGTCGTCGGCGGCTTCGACCGTGATGACGCGTGGCGACATGACCGCGTCCACCCGGGCCCCGGTGTCCAGGCCTCCACCCAGGCCGCGCAAGGCGAGGTCGCGGTCGGTGACGATGCCGTGCAGCGCGCCGTCCTCGACCACGAGGACCGACCCGACGGCGTACTCGGACATCTGTCTGATGACCTCGGCCAGGGAGACGTGAGGCGCCACGCACACCGGAGGAGCGGTCATCGCCTCCGAGACTTTCACGCAATTCATCCTTCCTGTCCGATGTGTCCGGGTCAATGGACTTCGAGACCTCATGCTTTCACCTGCATTGTTCCGCTGCCGGGCGTGACGGTCCGGGGCCGAATGGTCCAGGATCAGTGGGCCATTGCGCCCCTGGAGGCAGCCGGGTGCAGGCCGGGATCTCCCGGACCTTCACGCCGGTCGGAAACCCCCGGCGGCCACACGGCCACCGGGGGTTTCCGACCGGCACTACAACGAGCGAATGATCAGGCATGCGTTCGTCTCGCGATGGTGTCCCTTGGGCCGGACGAAGGCCGAGGCGATGGAGAAGGGGACACCGGAATCGCGAACCCGCAAAGCAGTTCGAGCGGTGTCAGCCCACCGTCCACTTCTGGTTGGCGCCACCCGTGCAGGTCCAGATCTGCAGGCGGGTGCTGTTGGCCGAGTTGTTGCCCGTGACATCCAGGCATTTGTTCGCCTGCGGGTTCACGATGTCGTGGGCCGCGGTGACCGTCCACTTCTGGTTGGGCCCGCCGGCGCAGTCCCAGAGCTGGACCGTCGAGCCGTCCGCCGTACCGTTGCCGGTGACGTCCAGGCACTTGCCGAGCGCGCGGATCGTGCCGTCCGGGGACACCGTCCACTGCTGGGCGCCCGTCCCGTTGCAGTCGTAGAGCTGTACGGGCGTTCCGTTGGCCGAGTTGGCGGCCGCCACGTCCACGCACTTGCCCGCGAGGCCCTTGATCGGACCGCTGGTGCCGCCCGGGCTGTCGCTCGTGGTCACCTTCACCTCGTCGACGACGAGTTGCTGCGGGAAGGAGGTGGAGCCGTCGGGGTCCCCGGGCCAGTAGCCGCCGACCGCGAGGTTCAGGATCAGGAAGAACGGCTTGTTGAACACCCAGGTGTTGCCGCCCAGATCGGCGGGTGTGCGCCGCTGGTATACGGTCCCGTCCACCGACCAGGTGATCGAGTTCGGCGCCCAGTCGACCGCGAAGGTGTGGAAGGCGTCCGCGAAGGCCTGGCCGTTCGGGAGGGTGTAGCCGGCACCGATGCCTGCGGATCCGGAGTACCCGGGGCCGTGGATCGTGCCGTGCACGGTTGACGGCTCGAAGCCGACGTTCTCCATGACGTCGATCTCACCGGAGTTCGGCCAGCCGACCTGCCCGATGTCGCTGCCGAGCATCCAGAACGCCGGCCACATGCCCTGCCCGCGCGGGATCTTCATCCGGGCCTCGACATGACCGTAGGCCGTGGTGAACTTCCCGGAGGTGTTCATCCGGGCCGACGTGTACTGACATGTGCCGTACCAACACTGGTAGTTGGCCGGATTCTCCTTGCGGGCGGTGATCACCAGATGGCCCTGGCCGTCCAGCGCGGCGTTCTTGTTGCCCGAGGTGTAGTACTGCCGCTCGTGGTTGTTGACGTTGTCGCCGGTCTCCAGCTGCCACTTGGAGGAGTCGACGGCCGAACCGGCCGCCCCGTCGAACGTGTCCTGGAACGTGACCGCCGCGGTGGCCGCCGCCGGGCCCGCGTGCGCGGGGGTGACGACGGCCGAGGCGGAGGCGACGAGCGCGGCGGACAGCGCGGCGAAGAGACATCTGCGGAGCAGGCGTGGGGAGTCCATGACTCTCATTTCCGTACGGTCACCCGGGGGGAGGGTGCGCCGACTGAGGTGGGGGGTCCATGCTTCGCCTCTTGATTTAAGGAGTGAGGTAACGAGGTGTCAATACTCTGGTCCGTACCAGTGGTTGAGGGGATGCCTCAGACGCGAAGTCGTTTCCTGGGGTGCACCGCCCGGCCGAGCCGTCGGCCCAGAAGGAGGTAACCCACCAGCGCCCCGGTCGTGTTGAGGATGACGTCGTCGATGTCGAAGGAGCGTCCGGTGATGAGGGCTCCCTGAACGAGCTCGACCAGGAGCATGACCGCCGCGGTGAGCGCGAGGACGCGCAGGATTCCACGGGTCTTCGGGAACACCACCGGCAGCAGCACTCCGAAGGGCACCCCGAGCAAGAGGTTCCCGCCGATCTGCTTGACGGCGTCGCGCAGCTCCGGCTGGTCGAGATAGGCCCGCAGAGAGCGCCCGGGGTGGAGATTGTCGTGGATCAGTGCCGTGGACGCAGGTGAGGGCTCCAGGGTCAGCCTGGCCAGCGCGACGGCGAACGCCACCATGGCCGCGAAAGCGATCAGCATGGCCAGTAGCCGGAAGGGCAGCGCCAGAGCCCGGGTCTCCGGCGCGGGTGCGGGCGTCGGCCTCTTTCGGCCGAGCAGCCACCGCGACCTCTCCGGCTTCCCCCGCTCGGCCTTCGAGGCCTTTCCGCCCCGCTCCGCCTTGGACGCCGGCTTCCCCCGGTCCGATCCCGACTTCGGCGCCGGTTTCCGCCGGCCGGCCACGGCCTTGGCGGCACGAGCGCGCAACGCGGTGCGGACCATGAGACCCTCCCCTTTTCAACTGCCCTCTGGTGCAGCCCGCTTACCCCCGGCGGGGCCGACAATGCCCGGGATCTCGCCCAGGATCTCGATGCAGGGGGACTTTGCGACAAGTGGGCAGGAGGGTGTCCGGTCGTCGCTACGGGACAGCCCGGGGACCTCATGCGTGACGGACGCCGGGGCGCCGGGTGCGGCTGTGTGCTCGCCCCGGCGCCGACGGCACCGTCCGGACTCAGGCCCCGTAGGTGACCGTCACGTCCGTGAAGCCGAGAGACCGCAGCAGTCCCTCGAGCATGCTGGTGGTGTTCTCCTCGGCCCGCGCGGTGAGGCGGCTGTCCTTCGCGGCCTTGCCGATGTGCTGGGCCGCGAGCCGCTGGACGGCCCGCTCGTCGTTCGGGTTGTCCGAGAAGACGTCACCGAGCCGGTCGAGGAGACCGCGCTGTTTCGAGACGGCGTAGGAGTGGTCGGGGTCGAGGGCGGGTTTGCCCAGTGCCGCGTGCGGCAGACGGAGCGTGGCCGACGTGCGGTCGTCGTTGACCGTCACGTCCTTCTGGTCGATACGCCCGAGATCGACATAGGCGTCGACGGTGCCGGCTCCCACGTACAGCGTGCGGGTGCCTCGGATCGCGTCGGGCAGGTACTTCGCGTCCTTCTCCAGGTCCACGACCACCTGGAAGTTGCCCGACGCCGCGTCGTAACGGCTCATGTCCTGGATGGATTTGAGCAGCGTGGGGCCCGAATTGTCGTGGGTCTCCGTGCCGAACACATCGCGCAGTCCCGGCAGAACGGCCAGCCGCAGCCCGGCGAAGAGCACCACGAGCACCAGCACGAAGGCGGAGACCACCTTCGCCCAGCCGGGCATGCGTTTGATGGACGTCGTCATGTCGACGGTCCTCCTTTCAACTGTCCGGGTACCCCCCAAGCCCCCTGGCAGGCCGCCGGGTTGGCTTGCGGATTCCGCTGCCGTGAGCCCGCGGTGCCGTCCGGCGGAAGGCGGAAGGCGGAACGCGCCCTGCGGTCCTGCTCGCAACCGGCCCGGTGCGGTCCCGCCTGCAACCGGCCCGGCACCCCGCGGTCCCGCCCGCAACCGGAAATCCCCGGTCGTAGGCCCGAAAGACGCCCAGTAGCATGAGGTACGCACTCCGGGCCGATCTTGCGCCCGGCGACGCAACCCGGTTCGATCATGCGAGGAGCGGTCGTGCGTGACATCGCCGTGTTCAGCGGTAGTGCCCATCCAGAGCTCGCTGACGAGCTCTGCGCACACCTCGGTGTGCCCCTCAGCCCGACCCGCGTCAGCCGGTTCGCCAATGACTGCCTGGAGGTCCAGCTCCAGGCCAACTGCCGCGAGCGTGATGTCTTCCTGGTGCAGCCCCTCGTCACGCCGGTGCAGGAACACCTGGTCGAACTGCTGATGATGTGCGACGCCGCGCGCGGTGCCTCCGCCGGGCGCATCACCGTCGTCATGCCGCACTATTCGTACGCGCGTTCGGACAAGAAGGATATGCCCCGGATCTCCCTGGGTGGCCGGCTCGTGGCGGATCTGCTGGTGGCGGCCGGCGCGAGCCGTGTCCTCGCCATGACCCTGCACTCTCCGCAGGTGCACGGTTTCTTCTCGGTGCCGGTCGACCATCTGCACGCCCTGCGTGAGCTGGCGGCGCACTTCCGGACCAACGACCTGTCGCGGACCACGGTGGTCTCGCCCGATCTCGGCAACGCGAAGGAGGCCGCCGCGTTCGCGCGGCTGATCGGCGCCCAGGTGGCCGCCGGCGCCAAGCAGCGGTTCGCCGACGACCGGGTGAGCATCAGTTCCGTCATCGGTGAGATCGCCGAGCGCGATGTCATCGTGCTGGACGACGAGATAGCCAAGGGCAGTACTGTCCTCGAACTCCTGGACAGGCTGCGCGAGTTGGGTCCACGGTCGATCCGCGTCGCCTGTACCCACGGGCTGTTCGCGGCGGGGGCGCTCAAGCGGCTCAGCGAGCAGCCCGACGTGCTGGAGATCGTCTGCACGAACACGGTGCCGATACCGGGCGAGGAGTACACGGAGAAGCTGACCGTCCTGTCCATCGCCCCGGCGCTCGCCGAGGCGGTGCGGCGGATTCACAACGGTGAGTCCGTCAGCGCTCTGTTCGACGCGCCGCAGGACCGTTAGACGCGAGGCTCTCTCGGCGAAATTGTTCGCCGGTCCGCAGAAAAACCGCGGAGTCGTACAAGCGTCATCTGAATTCGATGACGATTCCTCGGAACGTCGGGTGCCCTGAATCCCGGATGCCATACATTCCTGGCGAAGAAATGCGTCATCCGTATGCACCACTGTGCACCCGGGCGGCGAACTGCGGGTGGGCCCCGACGCCTTGGCGTCGGGGCCCACCCGGATCCGTGTGTTGTGCCGCGCATGCCTACCAGCGGTACCAGCGGCCTCGCTTGCCGCCGCTTGCCGCGGGCCGGATCACGAAGCCGAGGACCCATACGATCAGCACGATGACGGCGATCCACCACAGGGCCTTGAGTGCGAAACCGGCACCGAAGAGGATCAGGGCGAGCAGGAGAACGAGAAGTACAGGAACCATGGTTATCAACCTCCGAGCCACCTTGTGCCCTGCCTGATGATCTGCATTCCTGCGGAACTGGGAGGGATTTTTTTACGGAACTCGGAGTGGCGACAATTCTGTGGCTGAGTTCCGAGTTTGAGGGTGTTATCAGGGGGAAGACGGCGACGAATTGCTTCGGCGACAGCCTGACGCCCTCCCCTGGTGATCGCGGGGCCGGGCACGGACGCTCGACTGGCCCACTCAAGGTGCGTCGAACCGGATACGGCCCAGACTTGAACTCATGGCAGAAGAGCGTCGGCCGCGCCCCGGAAAGTCCTCGACGACCACCGCTCGACGCACACCCCCCGTGCGTGGAGCGGAACATGCCGCGCGTGCTGCCTGCCGGGCCCTTGAGGGTCTGATCGGTCATCCCACGGAGGGCGTATCAGCGGTGGGGCGTGAGGACGACGGCTGGTGTGTCGTCGTGGACGTCCTGGAACTGCCGCGGATTCCGGACACGACGAGCCTTCTCGCTTCGTACGAGGTGCGGATCGACCAGGACGGCGAACTCATGGGGTACCGCAGGGTCCGCCGCTATCGGCGGGGGTCCGCCGATGAGTGACCAGTGACTCAGGTTTGCCCGACGACCGGAAGGATCCCCCATGCCCGCGACCACCTACTCCGATGAGGTAGTGGCGTGCCCGCCGCGCGCCGGCACGTTGTACGACGTGCTCGAACTCATCCTGGACCGGGGCATGGTGATCGACGTGTTCGTCCGGGTGTCCCTGGTCGGCATCGAGATCCTCAAGATAGATGCGCGCATCGTGGTGGCGAGTGTCGACACGTACCTGCGCTTCGCGGAGGCGTGCAACCGGCTGGACCTGGAGCGTGACTCCGGCAGTACCACCGTTCCTGAGCTGATCGGCGGTGGCGCCGCCAAGTCCATCGGCAAACGCAAGGTTCGCAAGGCCGCGGAAACCGTGGGGGACACCGTTCGCAAGGCGGTCGGGGGCGGCCGTGACGACGACTCCGACGAGCGCGACGAGGACGAGGAAGAGCGGCAGGAACGACCGAGGAAGCGGCGTGCTCCGGCCCGGAGCGGCAGCAGTCGACGACGACCCGTGGAGGCGTGAGCCGTGACAGGCGATGGTGTGTACGTCTACGCGATCATCCGGGCGGGAGGGCCGCTGCCGGTGGACGCGACGGGTGTGGGCGCCCCGGCTGCCGAACTGCGGGTGATCCGGCAGGGGCGGGTCGCCGCTGTCGTCAGTGAGGCTCCTCCCAAGCTCCGCGCCCGACGGCGCGATCTGCTCGCTCACCAGGATCTGCTGTTGCGCCTGTCGGAGCAGGGGTCGGTGCTGCCGATGCGGTTCGGTGTGGTCGCATCCGACGAGGAAGCGGTGCGTGGCCAGTTGAAGGCCCGCGAGTCGGAGCACATGGCTGCCCTGGAACACCTCTCCGACGGGGTCGAGGTCAACGTCAAGGCGCTCCCGGCCAAGGACGCGCTGGCCGGCCTTCTGACGCAGGACATGAACGTTCGCCGGCTGCGGGACGAAGTGCGCCGACGGCCCGGATACGAAGCGAGCCTGCGACTGGGGGAGGCCGTCTCGGCCGCTCTGGAGGACAGGGCCGCCGAAGCCGGCCGGCGCATTCTGCGCGAACTGACGCCCAGGGCCCGTGCGGTGGCCTCGGGTCCCGAAGTCCAGGGATGCGTGCTCAACGCGTCGTTCCTCGTCGATCGCGGCGACAGTGACGCCTTCCGAAGCGCGGCAGAGCGTTTCGCCCACACACATCGCGACCGGGTGGAGCTGCGGCTCACGGGTCCGCTGCCCTGCTACAGCTTCGTCTCCGCCGAAGGCACTCCCGTCCGAACCGCTGGAGTCTGAGATGGGACTGATCACCGGACTGCTCACCCTCCCCATCGCGCCGGTCCGCGGCGTCGTCTGGGTGGCGGAGAAGCTCAACGACGCCGCCGAGCGGGAGTTGCACGACCCAGGGGTGCTCCGTGCCCAACTGGCCCTGCTGAACCGGGAGCTTGAGGACGGAGACATCGGCCTGGAGGAGTTCGAACGAGAAGAGGAACGGCTGCTCGACCGGCTGCACGCCGCACAGACCTGTTCCACGCCGAGCGATCGAAGGTGACGAGATCATGGATGACAAGGACAAGGTGGCTCTCGCGGCTGCGGTAGTGGGCGGCTATGTGCTGGGCCGCACCAAGAAGGGCCGGATGGCCTTGTCCATTGCGACCTATATCGCGGGCCGGCGCTTCGGCCTTGAGCCTCGCCAGCTTGCCGCCGAAGGGATGCGGCGACTGGGGGAGATCCCGCAGGTCGCCGAGTTGCAGGAGCAGTTGCGGGGGGAAGTGCTGGAGGCGGGCCGCAAGGCGATGACGGCCGCCGCCGACCGGGGCATGAGCACGCTTGCGGGCAGCCTCAGCGAGCGTACGGCCCGGCTCCTGGAGAAGCCGGACGAAGAGGAGGAGTACGAGGAGGAGTACCCGCCGGAGGAGGACGCGGAGTACGAGGAGGACGCATACGAGGAAGAGGAGGAGCCCGAGGGCGAGTACGAAGAGGACCAGCCTGAGGAAGAGGAGGAAGAGGAGGAAGAGGGAGAGCCGGAGGACGAATACGAGGAAGAGGAAGAAGAGGAGGAGGAAGAGGAAGAACCGGAGGAGGAACCGGAAGAAGAGCCGGAGGCGAAGCCGCGGAGGCGCCGCGCTTCACGACCGGATCGGTCCCGCGAGACATCCGAGCCCGCCGCACGCGAGAAGGCCGCACCCGCCGGAGGACAGAAGCCCCGGGCGGCGAAGAAGGCCGCGCCGGCAAAGAAGGCCACTTCCGGCAGGGCGGCGGCGAAGAAGACCACTCCGGCGAAGAAGACCGCAGCGAAGAAGACAGCGGCCAAGAAGACAGCGGCCAAGAAGACCGCTCCGGCGAAGAAGACGGCGGCGAAGAAGACCGCAGCCAAGAAGGCCACAGCGAAGAAGACAGCTCCGGCCAAGAAGTCCGCAGCGAAGAAGACCACAGCCAAGAAGACGGCTCCGGCCAAGAAGTCCGCTGCCTCGAAGACGACGTCATCGAAGCGGGCAGCGTCCAAGCGCGCCGGTCGTGGGAGGTAGGCGGCCATGGCCGAGAAGGAAACGGACGAGTCGGCAGAGGGTACGTCGGGCATGGACAAGCTCCGTGAGGAGTTGTCCAAGTTCGTGTCCGCGCAGGTGGAGAACCTTGCCGAGAAGGCCGGCGACAAACTGACGGACGTCGCCGGGCAGCTCAGTGATTCGGCCGAGAGTGGCTCGCTTCCTGCGATCGGGTCCCGCATCCTCCAGGGCGACTCACCGCTGAAGGCCTTCGTTTCGGAGAAGGCCAAGGGTGTCAAGGACAACGTCGTGGAGAAGGCCAAGAGCGCTTTCGGGGGCGGTAAAGGGAAGCGGAAGGCCAGCGGCGGCAAGGTCATGAACATCATCGAGGTTCTCGATGTCGGAGTGCCGCTCCGGGACACCTACGACTACTGGACGCAGTACGACAAGTTCAGCAGCTTCGCCAAGGGTGTTCGCGACGTCTCCAAGGACGATGAGGGCGGGAGCGACTGGAAGGTCAAAGTCGGCCCTTCATCGCGCAGCTTCAAGGCGACCGTCCAGGAACAGATTCCTGACGACCGCATCGTGTGGACCTCGGAGGGAGCCAAGGGGAGCACCCGCGGCGCGGTCAGCTTCCACGAGCTGGCGCCCACTCTGACCCGCATCGTCCTTGTAGTGGAGTACTACCCCTCGGGCTTCTTCGAGAAGACGGGCAACCTCTGGCGGGCGCAAGGGCGCCGCATGCGACTGGACTTCAAGAACTTCCAGCGATACGTGACCCTCACCAACGAAGAACCCGAAGGCTGGCGCGGCGAAATCCGTGACGGAGAGGTCGTCGTGTCCCACGATGACGCCGTCGAAGAGGAAGAGGCCGAGCAGGAGGAGCGGGAGGGCGAGGAGCCCGAGGACGGTGCCGAGGAAGGCGCCGACTCCGCAGGCGACGGCGAGGGAGAAGAGGGGGCGGAAGGCGCGTACGCGGACGAAGACGAAGAGGGCGCGTACGAGGACGAGGACGGGGCCGACGACGAGGCCGAGGACACATACGAGGACGAGGGCGCGGAAGGCGAAGACGAGGCAGAGGCAGAGCCAGAGGAAGAGCCAGAGGAAGAGGAAGAAGCTCCCAAGAAGAAGGGGAAGAAGCGAGGACAGAGGCGACGCCGTGAGTGACGTGGACGTCCGGCAGGGCTCGTACCCCGTCTCCGGCCCTCAGACCACCAACCTCGCCGACATCCTCGAACGCGTTCTGGACAAGGGCATCGTGATCGCCGGGGACATCAAGATCGATCTTCTCGACATCGAACTGCTCACCATTCGGCTCCGCTTGTTCGTGGCGTCCGTGGACACCGCGAAGAAGGCGGGAATCGACTGGTGGGAAAACGATCCCGCGCTCAGTTCGCGAGCTTCACGCGATGCCTTGCGGGACGAGAACCGCACATTGCGCGAACGGCTGAAGGCGCTCGAATCCGATACGCCGGAGAAGCCGCTCGAATCCGAGAGCGCGGAAAATTAGCCTGAGAGAAGGCCCACGGCAACGCCCCGAGTCGGCGAGGAACGGCGAGGAACGGCGAGGAACAAGGAGAACCGAGGCACATGACGGAGCGCGGGCCCGAGCTTTCGGGCGACACCATCTACGTGTTCGCTGTCTGCCGGAAACCGGACCCCTCGGTCCTGGTCGGGCTGCCGGGTGTCACCGACGAGGCGCCCGTGAGTTCACTGCCTCTGGGGGCGCTGACGGCCATCGTCCAGTCCGTCCGGGCAAGCGACTTCACGGACGAAGTCTGGCAGGCGCGCCTGTCCGACCACCGGGAGCTGGAACGATACGCACGCGCCCACCACGACGTCGTCGCCGCCGTCGCGGCCTGCTGCCCGACGGTCCCCCTGCCGATGGGCACCCTGTACCACGGTGAGGACAGGGTGCGAGAGGCACTCGCCAAAGAGGCGGACCGGTTCGATGCAGCGCTCAAGCGCATTGCACGTCATGCCGAATGGGGTGTGAAGGTCTACGCGCCGCCCTGTCCGCGGGACGACACGGTGCAGACGGCTCCCCGGCGTGTGACGCCGACGGAGCGGTCACGCCCGGCGCCCGGGGCCGGCCTCGCCTACCTGAATCGAAAACGAGGCGCACAGGAGCGCCGCGAGCGGATCCAGGACGAGGCACTGAGGACCGCGGAAGAGGTGGACACCGAAGTCCGGGGCCTCGCCACCGCCTCCCGCACGTTGCGACCGCACGTCCAGCCCGCCGGGGAACGCCGGGTCCAGGTCCTCAACGCGACCTACCTGGTGGCCGAACACCGCGCCGACGAACTGGCCCTGCTGACACAGACGCTGCGGGAACGCACCGGGGCGGAAATCGAGCTGTCCGGGCCATGGGTGCCCTATTCCTTCGTCGGCGAGGTGTAGACCGTGACGCACGACGTGGTGCCCTGGGACGCCCCCGGGCCACTGACCGGCCCTATCGGCGTTCCG
Source organism: Streptomyces sp. NBC_00659 (assembly GCF_036226925.1). Taxonomy (NCBI): domain Bacteria; kingdom Bacillati; phylum Actinomycetota; class Actinomycetes; order Kitasatosporales; family Streptomycetaceae; genus Streptomyces; species Streptomyces sp. NBC_00659. Next base: position 8,453,266 of record NZ_CP109031.1, read on the forward strand.
CTCGTGGATCTGCTGGACCGCGTCCTGGCGACCGGCGTGGTGATCAGCGGGGATCTGGTCATCGCCATCGCCGACGTCCCCTTGGTGCGGCTGTCCCTCCATGCCCTGCTGTCGTCCGTCAACGAGCGCGTCCCGGCTCCCTGGGCGGACGGCGGCCCCCTGTGAGCGGCTCCCGGCTCGACCTGGACTCCGAGCAGATGGGGCGCGACCTGGTCGCCCTGGTACTCACCGTGGTCGAGCTCCTCAGACAGTTGATGGAGCGCCAGGCGATCCGCCGTGTCGAACAGGGTGACCTCAGTGACGAGCAGGTCGATGAGATCGGGACCACGCTCATGCTCCTCGACCAGCGGATGGCGGAACTCTGCGAGCAGCACGGAGTGCGCCCGGAGGATCTCAATCTCGACCTCGGCCCGCTCGGGAGCCTTCTGCCCAGGAGCTGAAGCGGTTGATCCGACCGGTGGCGGAGGCGTGCTCGGTCTTTTCCGGCACCAGCCCGAATGCCTTGGGGCCCAGGCTCATCCTGGCCCAGGTTCCGAGTCGTCCCCCAGGGCGATGTGCGCCGTGACGCGTTTGCCGGACGGTTCTGCCTGGACCTGGAACTTCCGGGTGACGGCTCTGACGATCTCCAGGCCGTGCTGACCGATTCGGAGGGGGTCGACGTCGAAGACGATCGGCTGGGCGCGGCCGCAGTCGCGCACGGTCACCTCGACCGTGGTCTCCTCGATGCGCAATTCCATGAGGATGGGGCCTGGCGCGTATTTACGGGCATTGGTGACCAGCTCGCTGACCACCAGCTGGGTCAGGTCCATCACACGGGCGGAGACGACGACGTTCTGATCTGCCTGGGCATGGGTGAGGAAGTCCGCCGCGCGATGGCGCGCTGCGGCGATGCAGGAGTTGCCTCCGTTCAAAGGGACAGCGGTGGCTATGGGGGGAGTGCTCGGCGGCCCCGAGTCCTTGCCGGACGAGTCCATGTCTCTTCACCTTCATTCCCTATTGTCCCGACATGTACCCCGGGTGGCATGGAAGATGTTGCTCTCACGCACCTTCTTCACTGTTCGGGCGCCGCCCCGCGTTCCTTCAGGACGAAGCCAGGGAGCGGTCTGCGGATGTCAGGTGTGCTGCGACGGTCCAGGGCGCCGGCCGGCTCCAACCACCGGGCCCGCCGGTGTGGTGCGGGTGCGGACGGTCGGTTCGTGGGTCACGTCTGCGCTTCACCGCTGTGTCGGGGCACGTTGAAGGCCAGGACCGCGGTGTCGTCGTCCACGCCGGTGCCGAAGGTGTCGAGCAGGTCCCGGATCGCGGCCACGGCGTCGCGGGCGGTGGTGGGTGCCAGCTCCTGGGCGAACTCCAGCAGCGCTTCGTCGCCGTAGCGGCCGTCGGCGGCGCCGGCGGAGTGGGCTTCGGTGAGGCCGTCGGTGTACAGGAACAGCGTGTCGCCGGGGTCGAGGCGGATGGAGGTGGTGGCGATGTGGGCGTCGGGCAGGACGCCGACGAGTTGGCCGCCGGGGGTCGGCAGACAGTAGGCGTGGCCGTCGGAGCGCATCAGCAGGGCCGGCGGGTGGCCGCCGCTGGCCAGGGTGACCTGGAAGCCGCCCTCGTCCCCGTCCGGGGTGAGCAGGCCGAAGATGACGGTGCAAAAGCGTGGGTCGTCGCCGTTGTACTCGTGATTCAAGACAGTATTGAGATTGGCGAGCACCGCCGCGGGGTCCGGGTCGTACACGGCGGCGGCCCGCAGTGTGTAGCGCGCCAGAGAGGTGACGGCCGCGGCGGCCGCGCCCTTGCCGCAGACGTCGCCCAGGAAGAATCCCCAGGTGCCGGAGTCCAGGGGGAACAAGTCGTAGAAGTCGCCGCCCACCTCGTCGGCGGAGGCGACATGGTAGTACGCGGCGACGTCCAGTCCGGGCACGTCCACCAGGGTGGGAGGCAGCAGCGTCTTCTGCAGGGTGGCGTTCAGTCGCTTCAGGCGTTCACGTTCCCGGTCCGATTCCTGACGGGCGCGCAAGAGTTCGGACTCGTACGTGCGCCGGTCCCGGGCGTCGAAGACTGTCGTGCGGATCAGCAGCGGCTGTCCGTCACTGCCGCTGCGAATGACAGAGGTCACCAGAACCGGGAGCCGGCCGCCGCCGGCGGTTTCGAGTTCCAGGGCGATGCCGCTGATCTCACCCTGCATACGCAGCAGTGGGCCGACATGGGTTTCGTGGTAGAGCCGGCCTCCGACGGTGAGCAGATCGGCGAAGTCCTTCCGGCCCACCAGATCGCTGTTTTCGTATCCGAGCCAGTTCAGCAGAGTCTGGTTGATTTTCGCGATGCGGCCGTCGAGGGTCGTGGACAGATACCCGCAAGGCGCGTGCTCGTACAAGTCCTCCGCGCTGTCCTCCAGCAACGCGGAGAACGTGGCCTGGTCGGCACCGGGCCGACCGTCCGTTGCAGGACCCTCGCTCTTCCCGCTGGGGTCGGTTCTGCACATCAGCGGTCGGCTCCGGAGAAGGCGGCGATCGCGGCAACTGTCTCCTCCGGGGCGGCGAGCTGCGGACAGTGCCCGGTGGCATTCCGGTCGCACCCGAATCCGTGCGCGAGGACCACGACGGGGCCGCCCGTCCGGCCGGTCACCCTTACACGGTTCCTGCTCCGCACGTCCATGGAGCCATCCTCGCAGACAGTTCCTGGGCCCCGGCCCGGAAGTCCCGGCGGGCCCGTGGACCACCCGCGATCGTGTCAGCGACGTGTGGATCACCACCTGGGGGCACTCCCCGCCGCTGCCCGGCTGACCGGTCCGCCGGGCCCTCAGGACAGGTCCGAGACGGCCTCCGGCCGGTTCAGTGCCTCCTCCAGCGAGGCCGCGGGCGGCAGGATCTTCGAGAGCCCCGTCAGCCAGAACATGCGGAGCGTCAGCGGATGGGCGCAGACCAGGTGCAGCCGGCCGCCCCGGTCGAGGACGCGGCGCCTGGCGCGGTACAGCAGCCGCAGTCCCGAGCAGTCGAAGAACTCGACGCACCGCAGGTCGATCACGACCTGCGGTGCGGGGTCCGAGGTTGCCGCGTCCAGGAGCGGGGTGATCTCCGTCGAGGCGAGCAGGTCGATCTCCCCGTGCAGTTCCAGCACCACATGACCGTGGGCATGGTGGATCCGCAGATGACTGGTGCACGGTGCGAAGTCGCTCGCCACGCGGACATCACCTCCAGCCGGCTGTGGGCCTGCCCCCGATCGCTCGAGAGCGGGCTCACCGGAGGCCGGGGCGACGACTCGTCAAGCGATCACTGGACACGACCAGGGCGCCGGTTCGATGTAAAACCGTTTCCTGCTCTGCAAGTTACCCTCGTTGAGGTGAATTCCAGCATGTTCGATTGACATATGTCTTCGCTGTGCGCGGCGAGTTGGCCGCTGCGCACAGCCACCGCTGTCCCCGGTGGCCGCTGTGCCCGCCCACCGCTGCAGCCGGCCGCCCGGCGGCGCGGTCGCGCTGCCGTCAGTCGACCACCAGGACCAGCTTCCCCGTGGTCCGGCCCGTGTCGCCCAGGGCGTGTGCCTTGGCGGCGTCGGCGAGCGGGAAGGTCTCGGCGACGGTGGCGCGCAGCGAGCCCTTCTCGACGAGATCCGCGACCGCCCTCATGCCCGTCTGGTCGGCGTCGACGAGCATCCGCACCGCCCGGACCCCGAGCCGCTCGGCCTCCTCGTAGAACGTGTCGGATCCGACCGGCAGGATGGAGACGACCACGCCTCCGGGGCGCAGGACACGCAGCGAGCGCAGTCCCGTATCGCCGCCGATGGTGTCCAGGACGACATCGACGTCGCGCACGGCCTCGGAGAAGTCGACGCCGGTGTAGTCGACCGGCTCGTCCACGCCGATGGACCGCAGGAAGTCGTGCTTGCCCGCGCTCGCGGTGCCGATCACGTACGCGCCGAGGGACTTCGCGATCTGGACGGCCACATGGCCGACCCCTCCGGCCGCGGCGTGGATCAGCACCCGCTGGCCGGGCCGCACGACGGCCCGCTCGGTCAGTGCCTGCCAGGCGGTCAGGGAGACCAGCGGGAGGGCCGCGGCCTGCGTGTGGTCGATCACCGACGGCTTACGGGTGAAGGCGCGGGCCGGGCCGGTCACGTACTCGGCGTGCGAGCCGTGGCCGAAGGGGTAGGGCAGCATGCCGAAGACCTCGTCCCCGGGCTGGAAGAGGGCGACGCCGATCCCGGTCGCCTCGACCACGCCGGAGACGTCCCAGCCGAGGACGAAGGGCGGTTCGCCGAGGAACCCGCCGTTCTCGCGGTGCTTCCAGTCGGTCGGGTTGACGCCCGCGGCCCGTACCCGGACCAGGATCTCGTTCGGTCGCGGCGAGGGCCGCTCCAGGGTCACTTCCTCAAGAACCTCGGGACCGCCGAGGACGGTCTGGCTGATGGCTCGCATGGTGTTCACAGTGCTCATGGTGAACCAGCCTGCCCGGGGGCGACGCGGCAGAAAATGGCATGATTGCCAACCTTCGATAAGATCGTGCCATGCAGAAGACGGAGCGAGCGGAACAAGCGGACCGGGCGTGGTGCCGGGAGCGAGGGGAGCCGGGGCGGCGCGTGGAGCGCGTCGTGGTCCTGGCGCTCGACGGGGTCTATCCCTTCGAGCTGGGGATGCCCAGCCGTATCCTCGGCGCGGCGGACGGCCGCTACGAGGTGATGACCTGCACCGTCGACGGAGGTCCGGTCCGTACCGACGCCGACTTCTCCATCACCGTCGAGCACGGTCCTGAGGTCCTGCGGACGGCGGACACGGTGGTGATCGCCGCCGTCACCCCGGCCGCCCTCCCCGTCGGCCGTTCCGACGAGGTCGCCGCCGCCCTCGCGTGCATCCGTCCGGGCACGCGCATCGTCTCCATCTGTACGGGCGCGTTCGTGCTGGCCGCCGCCGGTCTGCTGGACGGTCGCCCGGCGACCACGCACTGGCATGTGGCCGACGAGTTCCGGCGCCTGTTCCCGCGGGTCGACCTGGACCCGGACGTCCTCTTCGTGGACGACGGCGACATCCTCACCTCGGCCGGAGCAGCGTCCGGCATCGACATCTGCCTGCACATCGTCCGCCGCGACCACGGCAGCGAACTGGCCAACAGGGTGGCCCGGCGCTGTGTGGTCCCGCCGCTGCGCGAGGGCGGCCAGGCCCAGTTCATCGAACAGCCCGTCCCGGAACCCTCGACGGCGAGCACCGCCGCCACCCGTGACTGGGCACTGGCCCGCCTCGGCGACCCGCTGACCCTGACCGATCTCGCCGCCCACGCCGGAATGAGCCTGCGCACCTTCGCCCGCCGCTTCAACGACGAGGTGGGTCTCAGCCCCGGCCGCTGGCTCATCCAGCAGCGCCTCTCCCGGGCCCGCCATCTGCTGGAGGCCAGCGATCTGCCGGTGGACCGGATCGCGGGCGAGGTCGGCTTCGCGACGGGCGCCTCGCTGCGCCAGCACCTCCAGGCGACGATCGGCGTCTCGCCCCAGACCTACCGGCGGACCTTCCAGACCGCGCGCTGACCCCGGCGAGACCGTCCGCGCGCGGCCGTGCGCCGTCCCCCGGGCGATCACCCGCAGCGGTCCGCGCCGGCCGACGAACGAACGTCCGCACCCGTGCGTCGTAGGAGCACCGACGACAGGCGGAGGAACAGTGGTGAGGACGCGCAGCGGGATCGTGGCCGCGGTGGTGCTGGTGGGGCTCGCGGCGGCGGGGTGCGGCGGGGGCGGGCACGACGCGCTGGTGGTGACCGGCACGGTCCCCGCCACCCCGTACACCGGGCCGCTGGACCTTCCGTACACGGCGGAGGACGACGGGGACGCGCAGGAGAGTTCGGGCGCGGCGGGCCGGGCGCTGGAGTGCGAGGGCGCGATCCGGGCGGGCGACGCGGGTGACGCGTGGAGCAAGGACGACGGCGGTTCGACCCCCGAGGAGGGGCTGGAGGCGTACTTCGACATCTACCAGCCCGAACTGCCCGATGGGGGCTACCGGGTGGAGCGTACCGAAGGGGATCGCGTCCTGTTCTCCTACGACGTCGCGGGCCGCACCAAGGTCGCCGTCGTCGTCGCCAAGGACCGGCCGCGGCGCCCGGGTTGGGGCCCGGAGACGAGCGCGTCCTGCGACCCTTCCGAGTTCCCGGCGAGCTGGACGAAGGCGCACGGGTACGAGATCTGGACGGACCGGGACGGCTACCGCGTGCCGACCACCGAGGTGTCCAGCACGGCCGGTGCCGAGCACTGCGACTGGCAGAGCGCGCACTTCCTCGACCTGGGCCGGTACGGCCGTCAGTACGCGCGCGATCCGCGCGGGGTCCTCCCGCCCGAGGCCCTCACCGCCGCCTACGACCCGGACGTCCGCATGCCCGCCGACGCGCGTGACACCGGTTACCGCTACGGCGACCGGAGGCTCTGGCTGACGCCGGACCGGTCCACGGCGTACGTCAGGACCTCGCACGGGGTGGAGGCGTGGCCGGCGACGACCTCGCGCTTCGGCTGCCGGTGAGCCGCCGGGCGGTCCGCCGCCCGGCCCGGCGCGTCATCTGCTCGTGTGCAGGGCGACCAGGAGTTGCCAGACCTCGTCCGCGACGGTGTCCGGGGTGCCCTCCAGCAGGCCGTGCAGCCAGTCCCCGAGGACGCCCGCGAAGGTGGCGGCCACCGCGGAGGCGACGAGGGGGGCGTCCGGCGCGCCGGCGAGGGTGCGCTCGGCCAGGCTGCGGGCCCGCAGGTCGCGGTGGAGCACGAGGCCCAGCGGGCCGCCGCCGCCCGGACTGAGCAGCGCGCGGTAGAGGCCGGCGTGCGGGGCGAGTCCGGTGAAGAAGGCCCGCAGCGCGGGGGGCGCGGACACCGGGTCGGGCCGGCCGCGCCAGGCGTGCAGAGCCTCCACGGCCTCCCGTACGACATCGGCGCACGCGTCGACCGCCAGGGCTTCCAGATCGGCGTAGTGCAGATAGAAGGTCGCCCGGCCGACCCCGGCCCGCCGCACCAGCGCGGCGACACCGGTCTCCTCCAGCGGGTGTTCGGCGCACTCCTCCAGCAGCGCCTGCCGCAGCTTCGCGCGGGTCCGGGCGGCGCGCGGGTCGTCGGGCGTCATCCGGCGAGCAGGACGGCGGCCAGGGCGAACGCCCCCGGCAGCGCCTGGGCGAAGAGGATGCGGCGGTTCGCGGTGACCGATCCGTACACACCCGCGACCACGACACAGCACAGGAAGAAGACCTGCGCGTCATGCCCGGTCGGGTCCGCCGCGATCAGCCCCCACACCAGACCCGCGGCCAGGAATCCGTTGTACAGGCCCTGATTCGCGGCGAGCGGTGCGGTCGCCCGTGCCATCGGCGCGTCGAAGCCGTGGAGCCCCCGCCCCGGCTTCTTCTCCCACAGGAACATCTCCAGCACCAGGATGTACGCGTGCAGCGCGGCCACCAGGCCCACCAGCACGCTCGCGGCCGTTTCCATCGTCAGCGGGCTCCGATCCGTCTCGTCACTTCTTGGACAGGTGTCCACTATAGCTGGACGACTGTCCAAGAAGTGACGGCCGTCTGGCGGCTCAGGCGTCCGGCGCCGCGTACACGCGCTCCCCTCCGACGTAGGTGAGCGCGACTCCCGTCTCCTTGAGCGCTTCCGGTGGTCCCGCGAACGGGTCGCGGTCCAGGACGACGAGATCCGCGAGGGCACCCGCCCGTACGCTCCCGGTGTCGTCGAGGTGGTTCACGTACGCCGTTCCCGCGGTGTACGCCGTCAACGCGGCAGTCAGATCGATGCGTTCGGCCGGCAGGAACACCGGCCCCGGCTCGTCCGGGCTCACCCGGTTGACCGCGACATGGATGCCCTGGAGCGGGTCGGGGCTGCTGACCGGCCAGTCGCTGCCCGCCGCCAGCCGCGCGCCGGAGCGCAGCAGCGAACCGAACGGGTACTGCCAGGAAGCCCGTTCGGGCCCGAGGAAGGGAATGGTCAGCTCGTCCATCTGCGGTTCGTGGGCTGCCCACAACGGCTGGATGTTCGCGGTGGCGCCGAGCGCGGCGAAGCGCGGAACGTCATCGGGGTGCACGACCTGGAGATGCGCCAGGTGCGGACGGGTGTCGCTCGGCCCGTTCGCCTTGCGCGCCGCCTCCACGGCGTCCAGGGCATGGCGTACGGCGCCGTCGCCGAGCGCGTGGAAGTGGCACTGGAACCCGAGCGCGTCCAACTCGGACACGTAGTAGGGCAGACGGGCCGGGTCGATGAAGCTCTTGCCCCGATTGGCCGTGGCACAGCCGCACTTGTCGAGGTAGGGGTCGAGCAGCGAGGCGGTGCCGTTCTCGGCGACACCGTCCAGCATCAGTTTGACGCTGGTCGCCCGGAACCTGCCGTGCTTCAAAGCGGCCCGCCGCTCCACGAGTTCGGGGATCTGCTCGGCGCCGCGCGCCCGGTCCCACCACAGGGCGCCGACCACCCGCGCGGTCAGCGAACCGTCACGGGCCGCCGTCAGGTACGCCTCGGACGGATCCTCCATGCCCAGGAAGGTGCCGACGATCGCGTCCTGCCAGGCGGTGATGCCGAGCGCGTGCAGATGCCGCTGGGCGTGCAGCAGCGCGGCGAGCCGGTCGGCAGGGGTGGCCGCGGGGGCGAGCCGGCCCACGGACTGCATGGCCCCTTCCTGAAGCATGCCGGTGGGCTCACCCGACGCGTCCCGCTCGAAGCGTCCGTCGGCGGGGTCGGGCGTGTCCCGGGTGACGCCGGCGAGTTCGAGGGCGCGGCTGTTGACCCAGGCGCCGTGATGGTCCCGGTTCGGCAGATACACCGGCCGGTCGGGTACGACCGCGTCCAGGAGCTCCTTGGTGGGCGTACCGCCCGCGAAGGCCTCCATGGACCAGCCGCCGCCCGTGATCCACTCCCGTTCGGGGTGCGCGTCCGCGTACGCGCGGACGGCGGCGACGGTGTCCTCGGCCGTCTTCGCGCCGGTGAGATCGCACTGGGCGAGTTCCAGGCCCGCCGGGACCGGGTGGACGTGCGCGTCCTGGAACCCGGGCAGCAGCAGCCGCCCGGCCAGGTCGACGACCTCGGTGTCCGGGCCGGCCAGGTCATGGACCTCGGCGTTCCCGACGGCGGTGATGCGTTCGCCGGTGACGGCCACCGCCGTCGCGGTGCGGCCTTCGGGAGTGAACACCGGGCCGCCGGTGAAGAGAAGGTCAGCGTGCATGGTTCCGTTTCCTTGTTCCGTTTCCGTCTTCGGGTCGGCGGAAGCTCAGTCGGTGGTGGCCAGGAGCCGGGGCGCGTCGGCGTCGGTTCCCCGCCCGGTGGTGAAGTACGCGGACTTGCGGCCCCACTTGGCCCACGCGCCGGCCACGAAGCCCGAGACGATCATCAGGGTCGGGGTGAGCAGCAGGAACCAGCCGTTGTCCGCGCTGACCTCGAAATGATCGGCCGAGTCGTAGAAGGACCAGGCGAGATAGCCGCCGAGGCCGAGCAGCGCCACAGCGCTCAGAGCGGGCAGGACGACCGCGCGTGTCCCGTCCCACAGGTTTTCGCGCAGCAGCCCGCGGAACCGGGCGGCCGCCGCGAGGGCGATGAGCGCGTACGACAGCGCCACGACGATCCCGACGGCGTTGACCGTCGCCATGATCATGTCGGCGAGGCGGGGAATCACCAGCGAGAGCGTCGCCACCGCCACGGCCATCGCGCCGATGAGCAGCGTGCCGGTCGCCGGAGTCCCGTACCGGGCACTGACCCTGGACCACACGGGCCCGAGCGTACGGTCCCGGCTCATCGCGAACATCCCGCGCGCCGTCGGGATCACCCCGGCCTGCAACGAGGCGACCGCGGAGAACATCAGCGCCACCAGGGGCAGCGCGGCCAGCGGCTGGTCGGCGAGCCGGTTCCCGAGGAAGGCCAGCCCCTCGGCACCGTGCCCGGCCAGCTCGTCCTCGGACAGCACCCGCTGGAAGGCCACCGAGCCGAGCAGGAACAGCCCCAGCATCGTCACCAGCGTGATGGTCCCGGCCCGCGAGGCGTCGCGCGGATCGCGCACCTCCTCGTTCACGGTGAACGCCGCCTCGAAGCCCCAGTAGCAGAACACCGACAGCAGCAGCCCCTGCGCCAGCGCCGTCGTCGACGGGATCTGGAACGGGTCGAACCAGCTCAGGCTGAAGGGGTGCGGACCGTTCACGATGCCGTACCCGCAAAAGCCCAGCAGGACGACGTACTCGAAGACCAGCAGCCCGCTCTGGAGCCGCGCGGCGGTCTTGACACCGGTCACCGCGGTGAGGGTGACGGCGACCAGGACCAGCACGCCCACGGCCGTGGTCTGGGCGGTCGAGCCCGGATCGAGCGCCAGCCCCGCCACCGTGTGCAGGCCCGCCTGGCCGGCGAGCTGGATCATCGCCGAACCGGTCACCGCCGTGGTGTACGCGAGGAACGCCACCGTGGCCACGATGCTCACCCAGCCGACCAGGAAACCCAGCCAGGGACTGAGCGAACGGCCCACCCACACATAGCCGTTGCCCGCGTTCGGCTCGACCTTGTTCAGCCGGGAGAAGGCGCCCGCGATCCCGAGGATCGGCACGAAGGCCAGCAGCATGATCGCGGGCAGATGCAGCCCGACCACCCCCGCCGTCACTCCGAGGCCGATCCCGATGCTGGTGGTCGCCGCCGTGCTGGAGGCGGCGATGGCGACACCGTCCAGCAGGCCGAGGGTCTTGCGCAAGGACGGGGGATCCACACCGTACGGCTTCTGCGTCATGGCCTGCTCCGATCGCACCCGGGGCCTGATTCCGGCCCGATGACCGGAAATGAAACTGCCCGGGGCCTTAACAGGTCAACGGTGTTGACATAAAGTGCCCGCACCGGAGGGAGACCCATGACGTCCACGAACGACCGCGTCGTCCCGCCCGCCGCCCGGCGGCGCAGACGCCCCACCAAGACCGGCGTCGTCCTGTCCGAGGAGCTGATCGTCGAAACCGCCCTGCGGCTGCTCAAGGAACACGGCGCCGACGCGCTCACCGTCCGCCGCCTCGGCCTCGCCCTCGGCGCCGACCCCAGCGCCCTGTACCGGTACTTCCGCGACACCGACGACCTGCTGCTCGCCATCGCCGACGAACTCATCGGCCGCACCCTGCGCACCTGGCATCCCACGGGGGACTGGCGCGCCGACCTCCGGGACCTCGGCCTGCGCATGCACTCAGGCTCCCTCGCCCATCCGCAGGCCGCCGTGCTCAGCTCCTACCGGGTGACCGGCCGCGCCCACGAGATCCAGGCGGTGGAGACGATCCTCGGGGTGCTCCGCGGCGCCGGATTCCCCGACCCCGAAGCCGTACGGATCTACCACGCCTTCGTCGACCAGGCCCTCGCGTTCGCGGCCCTGGACGCCGCGAGCCTCGCCCTTCCCCCGGCCACCCGCGAGGCCGAGGCCGTCGTGTGGCGGGCGACGTACGCCCGGCTGCCCGCCGACAGCCACCCGAACATCGCGGCGACCGCCCGCCACCTCGTGCACGACATGCGGCGCAGCGCCTATCCGACGGCGCTCGACCTGCTGCTCGGCGCCGCCGCGGCCCGGCTCGCGGAGATCACCGCGGGCGGGTCCGCGGCAGGACCCGCGCCGAACGGGCCCGGCCCGTCACACTGAGGTCCGCTCCACCGTCATCCGTGCGGAGCGACCTGCCCGCCCCGGGCGGGTGCGCCGCCCGTCGTACGCCGTCGACCAGGAGGCTGTCCGCAGATGAACCCGTCCGCCTGCACCCGCAAGCAGCGCACGCAGGACACGCTCGACCGGCTGGAGACCGACGTCGACGTCTGGGTGTCCACCGCCGACAGCGCCGGGGGAGCGCCGTATCTGGTGCCGCTGTCCTACCTCTGGGACGGGACGACCGTACTGCTGGCCACCCCCGCCGCCAGTCCTACGGGCCGCAACCTGCGCGCGACCGGTACGGTACGGCTCGGCCTCGGGCCGACACGCGACGTGGTGATGATCGAAGGCACCGTCCGGACACTGGAGGCCGGCGAGCTGCCGGAGGGGACCGGCGACGCGTTCGCGGCCCGCACCGGCTTCGACCCGCGCGGACTCAGCACCCACTACCAGTACTTCAGCGTCACCCCGGTGCGTGTGCAGGCCTGGCGCGAGGCCGACGAACTCTCCGGCCGCGACCTCATGCGCGACGGCCGATGGCTGTCGGCCGACTGACCTCGCCGGACGCTCGTGCCCCGTGCGTGCCGTTCAGTCGCGGCCGGACTTGGTGGGGGAGGGCCATACGCCCGTGGACCGTTCGATGGCCTTGGCGCCCGAGCGGTCCACCGCGCTGCGGACGACGGCGAAGATCGCGCCCTGGAGGGCGGCGGCGAGCAGGACCTCGCCCCAGCCGCGGTCCTTGTCCAGGGCGTCGGGAGCGTCCTCCTCATGGCGTATCGCCATCCAGGCCTTCTGGAAGGCGAGTCCGGCGACAGCGCCTCCGGCCCAGCTCAGGACGAATCCGATCGGCTTGTACGCCAGGGGCAGTTTGAGCTTCTTGGGCTTCTTGGACACCGGGACTCCTTCTCCGCTTCCGAGGCCCGCCGACCTGCGCGGACCTACTCCCACAGGGTGCGAGTGCCCTATGCGCCGCCTCGTACCCCTCGGTCCGATTGTCCCCGCCGTCCCCGTGTGAGGTGGAGCCCCGAGGGAAACCGGCCGGTGTGAGTGGTGAAGAGACGACAGAACCGGAGGGGGCGGATCGCGCCCCGGCGACACGGCAGCGGCGGAAGGAGGACGGTTCGGACGGCAGGACCAGGGTCACCGTCATCGTGGCGCTGGGCGCCAACCTGGTGATCGCCGTGGCCAAGGCGGTGGGCGGCCTGGTCTCGGGATCGCCCGCGCTCCTCTCGGAGGCCGCGCACTCCGTGGCGGACAGCCTGAACGAGGTGTTCCTGCTGGCGGCGCTGCGCCGCAGCAGGCGGCCCGCCGACCGGAAGCATCCGTTCGGTTACGGCAAGGAGCGGTTCTTCTGGTCACTGCTCGCGGCCGTCGGCATCTTCGTCATGGGCGGCTGCTTCTCCTTCTTCCAGGGCTTCGAGGCGCTCCGCAACGGCGCCGAGGAGTCCTTCAGGGGCTATATGACGGGGATCGCGGTGCTCGTCGTGGCCCTGCTCGCGGAAGGCGCCTCGCTTCTGCGCGCCCTCTTCCAGATCCGCGGCAAGGGCGGCGACGGCATGCGCGACCCGGCCCTGCGGACGGTCGTCGCCGAGGACGGCACCGCGGTACTGGGGGTGAGCCTCGCGATCGTCGGCATGGTGCTCCACATGATCACGGGCCAGGTCGTGTGGGAGGCCTGCGCCTCCTTCGCCATCGGACTGCTGCTCGTGTGCATCGCCTTCTGGCTCGGCAGCGACGCCCGCGAGCAGCTCATCGGACGGGCTGTCGACGAGGAGCAGAGCGGCCGGATCCGTGAACTGCTGAAGGCACAGCCCGAGATCGACAGCGTCGAGGCGCTGCTGACCATGGAGCTCGGCCTCGACTCGACCCTGGTGGCCGCCAGGATCGACCTGGTCCCCGGGCTCGACAGCGAGGAGGTCGAGGAGGTCGCCGTCCGTATCAAGCGCTCGGTCGCCCACACCTTTCCCGAGGCCGACCAGATCTTCCTCGACGTGACCGACGCCGGAGCGTCGCGAGCGGCCGCGCGCCGCGGCGAGGGCGGGACGAGCGAGGGGGTCCCGACGCGAGACGCGCCGACGGGAGACCCCGCCCCCGCACGCGACCCCGCCACGACGAGAAGCCCCGCCGCGACGGGGGAGCGCGGCGGGGCCTGATGTTCGGGTGCCCGACGTCCTTCGGTTCATGCGCACCGGCACGCCGGAAAATCCGGGTGGTCCGTCGGGGGTTCCCGCGGTGCGCCGGCCGGTGGGTCAGCCGGCCGGCACGTGGTCCCGGCGGTGTGCCGGAGTCAGGCGGCCGGCTCCAGCACGAAGACGGGGATCACCCGGTCGGTCTTCTTCTGGTAGTCGGCGTACGGGGGATACGCGGCGACCGCGCGCTCCCACCACCGGTCCTTCTCCTCGCCCGTGATCTCCCGGGCCGTGAACGCCTTGCGCTCGGCTCCGTCCTGGAGCTCGACGTGAGGGTCGGAGGTGACGTTGTGGTACCAGACCGGGTGCTTGGGAGCGCCGCCGAGCGAGGCGACCACGGCGTACCGTCCGTCGTGCTCGACGCGCATCAGCGGGGTCTTGCGGATCTTGCCGCTCTTGGCACCGCGTGTCGTGAGGATGATGACGGGCAGGCCGGTGTCCATCAGGGTCGTTCCCTTGGTGCCACCGGAACTCTCGTACAACTCCACCTGGTCCCGGACCCACTGCGTGGGGCTGGGCTCGTACTCGCCCTCAAGTGGCATGACTTCCGTCCCATCGTCGCGTCGGACTGGTCGTGTCTCGGCACGATTCAACACCAGCACGGACGCGAATCTTCCGCACCGCGGCCCGCGTGGCTCCCCGTGCCGGGCCGATCCCCCGGTGGGGTGTACCGGGCGCACACTGGCCGGTTCGCACAGCGGCCGGACCGCACACCGGCCGGAGCCCGGGCCCTCATGACGGGGCCACCAGCACACGTACGGCCAGCAGCATGATCACGCAGCTCGACGCGAGCCCCGTCACCAGCCGTCCCCGGTGGCCCGTCAGCGTCCGGCCGAGCAGGGCGCCGCCCCCGGCGATCAGGAGCTGCCAGCTCGCGGACGCGGCGAACGCGGCGAGTACGAACACTCCCTGCTCCAGCGGACTCACCGCCTCGGCCGTGCGGTTGGCGAGCACCAGCGCGGCGAAGTAGACGACCGTGGTGGGGTTCAGCAGGGTGATCCCCAGCAGGGACAGGTAGGCGCGGACGGGGTGCGGGGGGTCCTGCCCGGTCCGCTCGGCGAGCCGGCGCTCGCGGTAGCGGCGGACTGCGCCGACCGCGCCGTGGACCGCCAGCGCGGCGAGCACCAGCGCGGAGGCCCGGCCGAGCGGGAGCATCACCGGCTGGAGTCCGGCGGCGAGCGCCGTACCCCCGAGCGCGGCGACGAGGGCGTAGAGCCCGTCGGCCGTCGCGACGCCCAGCGCGGCCGAGGCGCCGATCCGCAGGGAGGTGCGAGCGGTGAGGGAGACGAGGTAGGTCGCGACCGCTCCGACGGGCATGGCGATGCCGTAGCCCGCGAGAAGCCCCGCGACGAGAGCGGCGGTCACGACCGGGGAAGCTCGGGCCCCCGCGGTCGGCCGGGCTGCTGCTGGACCCGCACCGGACGGACGGTGGCGGAGGTCGGCGGCAGGAAGGCTTCGTTCATGGACATGGGCAGATGTTCGGGCCGCCGGACGCGACCGCGCAAGCGGTTTTCGGAAGGGTTCCGGAGGGGTGTCCTGAGCCGAGGTCTCCGCCGACGACGCGCCCCGGCGGAGCGGAAGGCCCCTCTCCGGCGGGGGAAAGTCCCCGCGACGCTCCCCTCTCCACCGGCGGGCCGGGATCTTCACTAGGGTGCGAACGTGAGCGAACCCAGCGAGAAACCCTTCCTCTACGTGGTCGTCTGCGCGGCGGGCGTCGCCGAGGGCGTCGGTACGCTGATCACGGCGGCGCGGGAGCGGGGCTGGGAGGTCGGTGTCATCGCCACGCCCCAGGGCCTCGGCTTCATCGACGCGGCGGCCGTCGAGGAACGGACCGGCCGTCCGATCCGCTCCGCCTGGCGGGCCCCGGGCGACCCGCGCCCCTTCCCCGCCCCGGATGCGGTGGCCCTCGCCCCGGCCACCTTCAACACCGTCAACAAGTGGGCGGCCGGCATTTCCGACACCCTCGCCCTCGGAACCCTGTGCGAGGCCTACGGACTCGGCGTCCCGATCGCCGTACTGCCCTGCGTGAACGAGGCGTTGGCGGCACACCCCGCCTACCGGGCCAGCGTCGAGCGACTGCGCGGAATGGGTGTCCGCTTCGGCGACCCGTACGCCGGCGACGGCCAACAGGACGGCGGGCAAGGGGATTTCCCCTGGGAACGAGTGCTGGACCTGCTGACGCCCGGGGCATGAGCCCGCTCCGGGCCCGCTCCGGTTCCGAGTCGTGGCCGACGGAAACCGGCGCGTCCGCCGGGCCGCCCCGTCAGGCGTTGCCCTCGCAGTCGGCGGTGATCCGAAGTTCGTGCATGGGCTCGCCCTCGATGACGAGACCCGGTCCGCCGGTGCGGGTGACGAAGACCGCCCAGGTGCCACGGGTGAGCCGGCTTTCGTCGGTGCCCCCTGCCTGGACCTGCTTCCAGCCACGCGCCCGCAAAGCCGTGGTCACGTTCTCACGGGAACGGGGAGCGCTCTTCGTCGGCACGAAGTCGTCGAGAGAGATCATGCAGAGGTTGCCGGTCGGATTCTCCATTCCCTGACCTGCCATGGAGCCGGGCACTTTCGCCTCCGCCACGGCCTGGAGCAGTTCCGTGCGCATGGCCGCGTACTCGGTGCGACGCTGCCCCGCCGAAGGGTCGGCGCTCGCCGGCGGACGATTCGGGACGGGCTGTGTTGTCTGGGGGGTCCCGCAGCCCGCGAGCACTCCGAGCAGCGGCAGAACACAGGCGAGGCGGGGCAGGGTATGACGCATGCCCGAGATCATAAGCACTGGTCAGCGGGCTGGTGCTCAGGGCCCCGCGGCCCGCTCGGTTCGCGGAGCACCGCGAACCGAGCGGGCCGCGGAGGACTGGTGAAGTACGCGGCCGGAGAAGGAGTTGAACATGTTCAATTATGCTGGCAGGATGGCGGGCGCGTGATCGACACCACGGTCGAACCGCAGTCGTTTGTGGCGCCGCCTCGGAGGACCGGATGGTGAGGACCGACCCGCTCGGCCCGGTGGTACGGCGCGTCGCGGTCCTCGTGGCCGGCCTGTTCGTCCTGGTGGGATGCAATCCGCACATGTACGACGACGTGCCCGCGGTGCATGACGCGAAGCGGGCGGAGATCGTGGATTCGTGGCGCTGCGTCGACAGCACGGAAGTCACCCTCCGTGCTGACGGAACAGCCGTCATCCGCTTCCTGGACGGGCAGGAATTCGACTTCGGCGACAGGTGGCGGGTGTCGGGGACGGGGGTGTGGGAGCTGACGGACGAGCGCGGCGGGTGGAACGACGGTCAGCATGTCCGGCTGACGCTCACCTCGCGCACGGCATCGGCCACGCGCACTCCCGCTCCCGATGAGAGCCTCGGCTCGTCGGCCGGGCCCGAGCCCGCACCCGAGACCTATACCTGGACCTTCGAGCTGCAGCGGAACGACAAGAAGCGGTTGCTGCTGTACTTCTTCTTCGGCGACCCCGACTCCCGCAGCGCCTACGTCCTGGAGCGGGCGTAGGCAGGCTCGACGGCCGTCGGCCGTTCGGCGGAGGCGCCGCGCCGGTCGCCGGCCTGCCGCCCGCGAACGGCACCGGTCACGGTCTCCGGAACACGGTGATCGAGTGGCCGATCTCCTCGACCCGTCCGCTCGGGGCCAGCAGCGCCTTCAGGCGGGCGTCGGCCTTGTCGATCGCGGTGTCGGAGACGACGAGCAGTCCGTGCACCCGGGCCGCGGGCACCGTACGGGGGTCGGTCGCGTCGATGCCGTAGGCGGACGGCACCCCGGCGCCCTTGTAGACGAGCCACACCTTCTCGTGGGGATAGTGCCCCTTCAGCCGGTCGGCGAGGCGGCCGAGGTCCTGGCCCCAGTCGACGTTGGAGTCGTGCAGACGCAGATAGGTCTTCCCCGGGCCGCCGAACGCCTCGTTCGAGTACGGCAGGTAGTACGGGTACGTCAGCAGCGAACTGACGCCGACGAACAGGACCAGCGCCGCCGTCACCGGCCCCGGCCACCCCGGCCCGGGCCGCCGCGTGATCCCCGCCCACCCCGGCAGGCGCAGCCGATCGGCCCCGGCCCGTTCCGGCCGGCGCCCGCGCGGGACCACGGCGCAGCCCGCCGCGACCGCGAGGAACACCGGCATGAACAGGGCGTAGCGCACGCCGAGATCGCGGGAGCCGGTCATCGCCGAGGCCAGCAGCAGTGCCGGCGGGACCAGGAGGTACGGGGCCGCGGGGCGCAGCCGGCGTACGGCCAGAAGGGTGAGCGAACCGGCCGTCCAGAGCGCCATCATGCCGAGCGGGGTCTTCACCAGCAGCGCCGCCGGCAGGTAGTACCAGAGAGACCCCTGGTAGAGCCGGCCGAAGAGGAAGCCCTGCCAGGTCGCGTTCTCGAAACCGAACTGGACCCGCATACCGTCCCGGTACGGCCGCGGCACGGGCAGGTGGTCGACGAGCAGCGCGCGCAGTCCGTGCACGGCCGGGAGATCCGCGGGCGCCGTCCAGCGCAGCCGGGGATCGACGGCCAGATACGTCACCCACACCACGGCGACGGCGACCACGGCCATCCCGGCGGCGGCCGCGGCGGCGCGTCCGAGCAGCCGGGCCTTCGCCCGTGGGTCGCTACCCGGCGCCGTGTCCCCGCCGGTGGTGCCCGCGTGCCACACGGACACGACCGCGAGGAGCAGCACCAGCGGAACGGCCGGCAGCATGCTCATCTTGGTCGCCACCGTCGCGCCGAGCGCCACGGCCGAGAGCGGCAGGTACAGGAACGGCCGTCGCCTGGCCCGCCACACCAGCCACACCGAGGTCAGCAGGAACCCCGACGCCGGAACGTCGAGCGTGGCCAGCGAGCCGTGCGCGATCACGTCGGGCGAGAACGTGTAGAGCGCGAGGGCCACCAACGCGCCCCTCCTGCCCGAGAGTTCACGGGCGAACGCGAGGGCGACCAGACCGAACAGCAGCGTCAGGACGATCACCGGCAACCGCGCCCACAGCATCACCCGCCAGGGATCGTTGCCGGACTCGTACAGCACATGCCGCCCGAGCTCGGTCTGGTCACCCTTGAACGCGGGGTCGAGGTGCGGGTGCGCGAACAGCAGACCGATTCCGATGACCAGCTTGCCCAGCGGCGGATGCTCGGGGTTGTACCGCAGGTCGTGCCGCTGGACGTAGACCGTCGCGGTGCCCACGTACACGGGCTCGTCGATCGTCGGGGTCTGCTCGACGGCCGTACTGACCATGGCGACGGCCATCTGGAGCAGCAGCAGGGCCACGGCGACGACGAACGCGGCCCGTCTGTGCCGCCGCAGCCGTCCGAGGAGCGCGCGCGGTGCCACCGCGCCGTTCACCGGCATGCGCTCGTCGTGCCTGCTGGCCAGAGATGTCGGCATGCCCTTTGTTACGTCCGCTCCGTACGAGCCTGCTCATCGGGCGGCCCACGGATCCGGGTACGCGTCGAGGCGCCGGCCGGGTGATCCGGCCGGCGCCCTGGCAGGGGAGCCACGAGTATGCCCGGCCTTCCGCACAACTCAAGGGATCGCGGGCGGTGGTGTGCGTACGGCCGGGCGTGCTCGGTCCTCCGTCCCGGCCTCTCCTCAGTACGGGGAGGCCGGGTCGCGCGGCCCGGCGGAGACCGCCCGGCGCAGCGCGGCCCGCAAGGCGAAGGCCACGGCCAGTTCGACCAGACCGATCAGCACCATCCACAGACCGAGCAGCCGGGTCAGGGCGCGGGCCGACTCGGTCGGCAGGGCCAGTACGACGATGCCCGCGATGATGCCGATCGCCGCCGCGCACAGGACGAAGCCGCGGTGCGGCAGGTCCCTGGCCGCGAGGGCGGTGTACGCGGTCAGCACGCCGGACACGAGCCAGACGATGCCGAGGATCAGGGAGAGCGCGGCGATGGTCTGCAGCGGGTTTCGCAGACACAGGACGCCGGCCAGGACGTAGAGCACCGAGATCAGCAGCGTGGCGAACCGGTTGCCCTGCTCCCGGTGGCCGAAGACGGACACGAACCGGAACAGGCCGATCACCAGCAGGTAGAGGCCCAGGAGAACCGCGAGGACGTGCAGGGTCTCGTCCGGCCAGACCAGGATCAGGATGCCGGGGATCAGCGTCGCGACGGCCGAGCCGAGGAGCCAGGTCCAGGAGGCGCCGACGCGGTCCAGCACGACCGCGGGGTCCCCCGGGGGCGCGTAGGCCTGGCCCCCGGGCCCGGGTTCGGGTCTGGTGTGCGGTGCCGGACCATGCGATTCCGTCATGGTTCCTCCTCACGCGGTCGAGCGGACCGGTTCCGGGCCGCCGACGGGACGGTGGGTGGATTCCCGGCATCCACGCTCCCGTGCGCCGGGTTCCGGCGGCTCACCCCCGGCGGGTGATCCTCGTGGTCACCCGGGCAGTTGGCGCATCTCCACGACCCGCAGGCCGAGCGACCGGCAGCGGGCCAGCAGTCCGTACAGGTGTGCCTCGTCGACGACCGGGCCGAACAGGATGGTCTGGCCCGAGATCAGCACGTGGTCCATCTCCGGGAACGCCTCGGAAAGCGTCTCCGACAGATGTCCCTCGACGCGGATCTCGTACTGCATACGGGGCTCCCCCCGGCGGGCGGCCTGGGGTGGACGGACGGCACCCTTCCCCACGATCATCCGGCACCGCGCCCCGCCCGCCCTCACCCGCAGAAGGTGAATCGGGGCCGGGGAGCCGCGCGCGCTCACGCCGGTTCACGCGCCCCGGGTTCACGCCGGTGCGAGCGTCTCGGTTTCGCCGGTTCGAGTCCCGCGCGTTCACGCCGGTTCGACGGGAACGGTCGGGCTGCTCGTCCCGGGTTCCTTGCCCCGGCCGGCTCGTCCGGTCGGCAGGTGCGTCGTGACCAGGAAACTCGCGAGCGTGATGCCTCCGGCCGCGAGGATCGCCGCCTTCAGGCCGTTGAGCTGCGCCGTCGCGTAGGAGTCCGTGACGGCGTCGACCTCGGCCGGCGGCAGCCCGGCCTGTTCGGCCGCCGAACGCACCTGGTCGGTGGGGACGAAGCTGATTCCGGCTTCGAGCGCGACGCTGGTCTGGGTGCGTGCCTCCTGCGACACCGCCGGGTTCTTCGCCACCTGGTTGGTGAAGGCCTGCGCCAGGGCGCCGACGAGGATCGATCCGATCAGCGCGGTACCGAGGGCGGAGCCCAGATTCTGGG
Source organism: Streptomyces sp. NBC_00659 (assembly GCF_036226925.1). Lineage (NCBI taxonomy): Bacteria > Bacillati > Actinomycetota > Actinomycetes > Kitasatosporales > Streptomycetaceae > Streptomyces > Streptomyces sp. NBC_00659. The sequence continues at coordinate 8,474,173 of NZ_CP109031.1, forward strand.
CGGTGAACTGGAGTCCGCCGACCTCGCTGCGCTCCTCCTCGCCGACGCTGGACTGCACCACGTTGCCGAGCTGCGAGGCGAGCAGGCCCATGCCGACGCCCAGCAGGGCCATGGCCCCGGCGAACTGGGCGTCGTCGATGTCCGGTTCGATGGTGGCCAGCAGCCACGTGATGGCTCCGAGCAGCGTCAGCAGGGCCAGTCTCACCACCCGGCGCGGTCCCATCACCCGCCCCAGCCTGGAGGCCAGTACGGACGCCAGCAGCATCGTGACGGACACCGGGAGCAGCCGCAGTCCCGTCTGGAACGCGTCGAATCCCTGCACCACCTGGAGATACAGCGGGATGGCGAAGAACAGCCCCAGCAGGATGAGGTTCTGGCTGACCAGCGTCAGCAGGCCGGAGCGCAGGGGCAGCCGGTGCAGCAGCGACAGATGGATCAGCGGGTCGGTGCCGTGCGCCTCCCTGCGGCGCTCCCACTTGGCGAAGACGGCCAGGACGAGTACCCCGGCGGCGACGACGAACAGGGTCGGAGCGAAGCCGAGGACGGTGAAGGGCGGGTTGCGGGGCTGCACCCACCCCCAGGTGCCGCTCTGGAGGACACCCAGCACGCCCAGTCCCAGTCCGGCCGCCGACAGGAAGGCGCCCACGCCGTCCAGCCGGGGGCGGGGCTCGGGCCGGGGTCTGTCGGGGATCGCCCGGCGGAAGCAGAGCATCGCGACGACGACCACGACCTCGCCCGCGAAGACCAGACGCCAGGTGAGGTACGTCGTCACCCAGCCGCCCAGCAGCGGTCCGACCGCGATGCCCGCACCGGCGAGCCCGCCGATGACACCGTAGGCGACCGCCCGGTCCTTTCCGCTGTAGGACTCCGCCACGAGGGCCGCCATGGCCGGCAGCACCAGGGCGGCTCCGAGGCCCTCGATGACCGACCAGCCGAGCGCCAGCACCCACAGGGTGGGAGCCACCGCGGTCAGGGCCGAGCCCACGCCGTAGACGACGAGCCCGACGAGGAAGAGCCGACGGCGTCCGAGGATGTCGCCGAGCCGCCCGCCGGTGGCCATGAACGCGGCCATGACCAGCGCGTAGAGCGTGATGACGGCCTGGATGGCGGTGACGTCGGTGTCGAAGTCCTCCACGAGCTGGCTGATGGACACGTTCATGACGGAGGTGTCCAGGACCATCAGGAACTGGGCCGTCCCGAGCACGGCAAGAGCGCGCCAGTGTTTCACCGGTGACCACCTCATCGATTCCGCCCGCGACGCCGCCGTGCCGGACAGGGGCGTCCGGCACGGCCGCACATCCACGGCACCTCCATGGCACCCGGACCTCGGCCTTCGCGCATCCGGGGAATCCGCTCCCATGGCACCCGGGACGGGCGCCCGGCACCTCACCCGCGGCGGGGGACCGGAGCCTGCCTTGCGACATTCGGGACAGCGGGTGACGATCAGTGTGCGGGGGTTACACCGGGGAGGGAGCCGTGGACCCGGACCACATCGGATCGGACGCGTCGCCGCTGCCGAGACATCGCGGAGGCGGGACCTCATGGCCGGGCTGCTGACCCCGGGCGGTGACCCACTGCTCGCCGTCCGGTTCACCGTCCCCGACCTGACGGAGACCTTCGTCCGCAGGCCGCGGCTGGTCGGACGCCTCGCCGAGGGTGTGCGAGGCCCCCTCACCCTGGTCAACGGGCCCGCGGGAGCGGGCAAGACGCTCCTGGTCGCCCACTGGATCTCCACGATGGACCGTCCGGACGACGTGGCCTGGCTGACCGTGGAGCCCGAGGACACCGGCCCCGGCATCTTCTGGACGTACGTCCTGGAATCCCTGCGGCGGCACGGAGCGGACGTGCCGGACGACATCGGCAGCCCGTCGAGCCCCGGCGACGTCGACCACTCCCTGCTGACCCGGCTGGCGGCCTGGCTGAGCGAACGCGCGGATCCCGTGATCCTGGTGCTCGACGAGTTCGACCGGGTGGGTGCCTCGGCCGAGGTCGCCGACGAACTCCAGTTCGTCCTGCGCCACGCGGGTGGTGGCCTGCGCCTGGTCGTCGTCAGTCGTACGGAGCCACAGCTTCCGCTGCACCGCTACCGCGCCGCCGGAGAGGTCGCCGAGGTCCGGGGCGCCGACCTGGCCTTCGTCCCGGGAGAGACGGCCGCGCTGCTGAACCGTCACGACATCCGGCTGTCGGAGGACGGCGCCCGATCGCTGACGGAGTGGACCGGGGGCTGGGCGGCCGGACTGCGCCTGTGCATCCTCGCGGCACAGCACGTCGACGACCCGGACACGTTCATCAAGAACTTCGAGGCGGGCCAGAGCACGCTCGCGGACTTCCTGCTGGCCGAGGTCCTCGAAGCGCAGACGGACGAGACACAGGACCTGCTCCTGCGTTCGAGCATCCTCGATCAGATCCACCCGGATCTCGCCAACGCCCTGACGGGCCGGGACGACGCGGATCCCATTCTGGCCGGGCTCCAGCACGCCAACGCCTTCGTCGAGGCCATCGGCCACTCGTGGTACCGGCTGCACCCCTTGTTCGCGGAGATCCTGCGGGTCCATCTGCGGGTCAGACTCCCGGGCCTGGAGCCGGAGCTGCACCGGCGGGCCGCCCGCTGGCTGAGCGAGTCGGGCCTGCTGGCGGAGGCACTGCCGCACGCGGCGGGGGCGGGCGAATGGGAGCTCGCGGCCGACCGCTTCGTCGACGAGCTGGCCATCGGCGAACTGCTGACGGGACTCGACGCCGAGCGCCTCGACGGACTGTTCGCCGCCATGCCCCCGGACGCGGCCGGCCCGGCCGCGTGTCTGGTGCGCGCCGCCCGTGAACTCGTCCGCCACGACGTCGACCGGGGCCTCGACTACCTGCGCCGGGCAGGGGAGAGCCTGGCCGGCGACGAGGCCGGCACGGCGGCCCTGAGGCTGAGCCACGCGCTGCTGCGGGTGTTCGCCGCCCGGCTGACGGGCTCGGCCGAGGCGGCGCAGGCGGCGGCCGAGGACATGACGGCGGCGGAGCTGTCCCTTCCGGCCGAGCGGCTGGAACGGCACCCGGAACTGCCCGCCCTGATGCTCACCGACCTGGGCTCGGCACAGCTCTGGGCGGGACGGCTCGACGCGGCCCGGCTCTCGCTGTCCGCCGCCGTGCAGGTCGATGACGGGCCGTCCACCGCGTACCCCCGGCACGAGTCCCTCAGCCGGCTCGCCCTGATCGACCTCCTGTGCGGCCGGCCGAGCCGGGCGGAGTCGCACGCGCGGGCGGCGGTCGCCGAGGCGGAGCGCTCCGGCCTGCCGCCCGCCGCCCGGACGGGCGTCGCCCAGCTCGTCCTGGCGGCGGTCGCCGAGGAGCGCGACGATCTGGTGGCGGCGCAGACCCATCTGGACCAGGCGACCGCCTCCGGCACGGCCTCGCACGATCCCGTCGCGACGGCGGGCCTGGCACTGCTGCGCTCCCGGATACTGCTGGCCAAGGGGCATCCGAAGGAGGCCTTGCGCGTCCTGGAGGAGCTGAAGCATCCGCCGCACGGGGTCGAGCCCTCACCGTGGGTCAGCGACCGGGCCGCGCTGGCCATGTCGACCGCGTACCTGGCGCTGGGCGAACCGCTCGCCGCGGCGGAGGTGCTGGTGGAGGAGCGGGCGACCGGGCCGGAGGCCACGGCGGCCGCCGCCCGTGCCCGGCTCGCCACCGGTGACCGGGAGGCGGCGCACGCCCTGCTCGACGCGCTCTCCGCCGAGGTGGACGAGGGGCCCGGCATCGCCGTCCGGGTGCTGCTCGCGCGGGCGCAGACCGCGGACGCGCTGGGCGACGACTCCACCGCCCAGCGACTGGTGGCACGGGCCCTGCGGACAGCCAGACCGGAGCGTCTGAGACGGCCGTTCCTGGAGGCCGGCCCCTGGATACGGGCCTTCGTACGGCACCGGCCCGCGCTGGCCCAGGGCCATGAGTGGCTCCCGGAGGCGGCCGCGGTCCGGGGTACCGGGCCGGGCCTGCGGACGGGGCAGGAATCCGTGATCGGCCCGGTGATCGAGCCGCTCAGCGAGCGCGAACAGGAGGTGCTGGAACGGCTGGCGCAGATGATGTCGAGGGACGAGATCGCGGCCGATCTGCACCTGTCGGTCAACACGGTCAAGACCCATCTCAAGAGCGTCTACCGCAAGCTCGCCGCGACCCGCCGGGGCGAGGCCGTACGACGGGCCCGCGACCTGCACATCCTGTGAGCCGCGGCCCCGTCGCGTCGGATGCCGGCCGGCCCGGTCGAACCCGGCCCGGTCCGGCTCCGGCGTCGGCGTCGGCTACGGCGTGTCCGTGTCCGGCCGGGCCACGCAGAGCGCCCAGATGACGAATCCGTACAGGGCGATCAGCGTCAGCGACCAGACGGGGTAGTACGGGATGTCGAGGAAGTTGGCGATGATCAGCAGTGCGGCGATGCCCACGCCGATCACCCGTGCCCAGGTGGCCGCCGTGAACAGGCCGATGCTCACGACCACGGCGAGCGCGCCGAGCGTCAGGTGGATCCAGCCCCAGCTCGTCAGGTCGAACTTGAAGACGTAGTTCTGGCTGGTGACGAAGACGTCGTCCTCGGCGACGGCCATGACGCCCCGCAGGATGTCCAGGACGCCGGAGACGAACAGCATCACCGAGGCGAAGATCATCAGGCCGCTCGCGGCCGTCATGGTGGCCTTGGAGCGGGTGTGATGCTGGGTGGTTGCCATGGCGAGACCTCCGTTGCACGGGCTGCGACCGCAGCCACTCACCACCGAGCCTGCGGCACCCGGGCCCGACCGGCCTCACCCCCTAAGGGTGACGGTGAACGGACGTCGTCCCCCGCTCAGTGGCCCAGCAGCGCCCTCAGCCCGGGTTGCAGGAGATCACCGTGAGCCCGTACGAGGTCGTCGCACAGGTCCCAGATGCGCTCGACGGGGAGAGCGGCGGCCGTCGCGGGGTCGGCCATCGCGGCGTGCCGGATGTGCCGCGGCTCGTTGTCGGTGGCGGCGCGGACCACCAGGTCGGTGACGGATACGTACGCGCTGTTCAGCGCGGCGCACTGCGGGGGCAGCGCGCCGACACGGGTCGGCTGCACCCCCAACGCGTCCGTCAGGCACGGGACTTCGACGACGCAGTCCGCCGGGAGGTTGTCGATCAGGCCGCGGTTGGGCACATTGCCGTAGATCGTGCGGGGGGTGCCGGTGAGCGTGCTGTGGATGATCTGCGGGGCGTACTCCAAGGTGCCCTCGACGGGGAGGGGCACCCCGCAGGCCAGGGCCTCGCGGGTGCGCCGGTAGCTCGCGGCGTTCTCCTCGATGATGTCCAGATAGGCGCCCACCGGCAGCCTGAGCCGCTCGATCTCGCTGTCGTGGTGGAGGTACCACGGCACGTACTCCGAGGAGTGCTCGCTCGTCTCGGTGGGGTAGTGGCCGAGGCGGCGGTACATGTCCACGCGGACCCGGCGCAGCAGCCCGGGGTCCTTGGCGATGGCCTCGTCGAGGAGCGGGTACAGATCCTGGCCCGCGCGCTCGAAGCGCAGCACCCACGCCTGGTGGTTGACCCCGGCGGCCAGGTGGGTGACCTCCTCGAAGGGGACCCCGACGAGCTGGGCGAGGTCGTGCATCGTCCAGTGCACCGAGTGGCACAGGCCGGTGACGCGCAGCTTCGGCGCGATGCGGCTCAGGTAGAGGACGTTCATCGCCATGGGGTTGGTGTAGTTCAACAGCAGGGCGTCCGGGCAGAGTTCGGCCATGTCGGAGGCGAGCGAGCGGAGCACCGGGAAGGTGCGCAGGGCCCGGAAGATGCCTCCGATGCCGAGGGTGTCACCGATGGTCTGGCGCAGTCCGTAGCGGGCGGGAACGGTGAAGTCGGTGCGCGTCGCGCGGTCCATGCCGACCTGGATGATGTTGATGACGAAGTCGGCGTCCTCCAGGGCCGCCCGTCGGTCGGGGTGCGCGGTGATGGCGGGCTCGGCGCCGCGTACGCCGGCGATGTGGCGGGCGGCGCCCTCGGCGGTGTCGAGCCGCTCCGGGTCGATGTCGTGCAACGCGATGCGCGCGTGCGCGAGTTCGGGGAACCTGAACAGGTCGGCCAGCAGTCCCTGGGTGAACACCACGCTCCCGGCTCCGATGAAGGCGATCTTCGGGGCGGTGACGTCGTTCATGAACGGCTCCTGGTCTCGTGGGTGCGGGGGGCTGGTGGAACTGCAGGGAGGTGCGCGCGGGCCGCGGCGAGGGCCTCGTCCCAAGTGGGCTGTGCCGCTGTACCGCCGTGTGCTCGGGTCGAGAGCGAACCGCAGGCCGCGGCCACCGTGAGCGCGGAGCGCAGGTCGAGGCCGCGCAGGGTCGCGGCGACGAACCCGGCGTCGAAGCTGTCGCCCGCGCCGACGGTGTCCACGGGGGCGACGGCCGTGGCCGGTGCGTGCGCGAGCCGCGTCCCGGTGTCGGCGAGGGCGCCGTTCGCGCCGTCCTTGACCACGACCGTCGGCCCCCGGCCGGCCAGGACGGCGGCAGCGGCGACCGGATCGGCTTCCCCGGACAGCGCCGACGCCTCGGCCGCGTTGGGCAACAGGAAATCGGTGAACTCCAGTACGGGGTCGATGAGTCGGTGGTCCCAGTGCCCGGCCGGGTCGTCATTCGTGTCGAGCGACGTCGTCGCGCCGGTCGCCCGGGCCAGGCCGAACACCGGGGCGAGGGACCGGGCCAGACGGGGCATCAGGAAGAACGAGGCCGCGTGCACATGCCGGGAGGCCGCTATCAGGTCCCGCGGCACGTCCTCGGGACCGGTCTCGGTGAGACAGCCCTGCGCCGTCAGGATGGCCCGGTCCCCGTCCCCGGCCATGACGACGGCGGTGAGGGGTGTGGGCCGGACCGGGTCGGTGACCAGGAAGCCCACGTCGACACCGCGCCCGGCGAGCGCCTCGCGCACGAAGGCACCCGCGGGATCGTCACCCACCCGGCCCGCGAACGCGACCCGCAGCCCGAGCCGCGCGGCCCCGCACGCCATGATCGCGGCGGAGCCGCCGAGCACCAACCCGGCGTGCTCGACGAGCTGTTCGCGCTGCCCGAACTCCAGGGGGCCGCGCAACGGGCCGAGGACGACATCCGGATTGGCGTCGCCGACGACGAGGAGATCGAACGATTTCATGGTGGCCTAGCCCTTCAGACCGCTCGAAGTGAGCGACTGGACAAAGGTCTTCTGCGCGAGCAGGAACGCGACCAGGACGGGCAGCACGGTGATCACGTTGCCCGCCATCACCGCCGACCACCGCGTGTGGTGCTGTCCCTGGAACGTCGTCAGACCGAGCTGCAAGGTGTACCGCGTGTCGTGGTTGATCGCGATGAGCGGCCAGGACAAGTCGTTCCAGGTGCTCAGGAAGGTCAGCACCGCGACGGTGGCCAGCGCGGGCCGGGCCAGCGGCAGCACGATCGAGAACAGCACCCGCAGCCGCGAACACCCGTCGATCCAGGCCGCCTCCTCCATCTCCCTGGGCAGCGCGAGGAAGAACTGCCGGAACAGGAAGACCGCGAACGGGGTGACGAGCGAGGGCACGATCAGCGCGCCGAGCGTGTCGATGAGACCCAGCTCCTTCATCACCAGGAAGGTCGGGATCATCGTGAGCTGGAAGGGGATCACCATCGTCGCGAGCATCAGGGCGAGCAGGGTCCGTGACCCGGCGAACCGCATCCGCGCGAAGGCGTAGCCGCCGAGCGCTCCCAGCAGCAGGTTCGACAGGACGGCCGCGACCGCGACGATCAGCGAATTGGCGAACCAGCGCGGGAACATCGCGTTCCCGAGCACATACCGGTAGCCGCCCAGGTCGATCCCCTTCGGCCACAGCGCGGGCGGGAACCGGTTGATCTCCGCGTCGGACATCACCGAGCTGAGCACCAGCCACACCAGCGGCAGCGCGAAGCACAGGGTCAGCGGCGCCAGCAGCAGGTGCCACGTGCTCGGCCTGCGGGAGGCCGCGGGTGAACTCATCGGACCACTCCTTCGGTACGTTCCTGCCATCGCCGCAGAAGCCGCAGCGCCCCGCCCGCCACCAGCAGGGCGACCGCGAGGACGTACGCCGCGGCGGCCCCGTAGCCCGCCGTGAACGTCTGGAACGCCTGCTGCCAGACGAAGTAGACGACCACGCCGGTCGAGCCGAGGGGGCCGCCCTTCGTCGTCACATAGATCAGGTCGAAGACCTGGAGTGCCGTGATCAGCTGCCACAGCAGCAGGAACACGGTGACCGGGGTGAGGGTCGGCAGGACGATGTGGCGCAGCACCCGCACGCGGCCCGCCCCGTCGATCCGCGCGGCTTCCACCAGTTCGGGCGGCACGTCCTGCAGCGCGGCCAGATAGACGACGACGCAGAATCCGACACCGCTCCACAGCGAGATGAGTACCAGCAGATAGATCGCCTGGTCGGGGTCGGTGAGAAAGCCCTGCGGGGACAGCCCGAGCTTGTGCAGCAGGGAGTTCGCGACACCGAACTCGGGATCGAGGATGAATGAGAACAGCACGCCCTGCGCGGTCGCCGAGACCACGAACGGAACGAAGACGAGCGTGCGGTAGAGGCCGATGAACTGGATACGGCGGTTCAGCGCCAGGGCCAGCATCAGCCCGCCGAACAGGCTGAGCGGCACGTAGAGGGCGGCGTACAGCAGGGTGTTGCCCACGGCCGTACGGAAGTTGGGGTCCTGGGCCAGGGCCCGGTAGTTGTCGAGGCCGACCCAGCGGCCCGGGGTGACCAGGTCGTCGGCCCGGAACGAGAGCAGCAGCGACCAGACGACGGGCACGATGCTCAGACCGAGGATCACGACGACCGCCGGACCGATGAAGGCCCAGGCGGTGGCGGTCTCCCGACGGCCGCGGCGGCGGGCGGCGCGCCGTGCGGCGGCCGGGGTCACCGCGGGGCCCGGAACGACGGTGATGGCACGGGGAAGGGTGGACATGACGGCCTCCTTCAGCCGGAAGTCGGCTGGGAACGTCTGAAGTCGAGGTGACCGGGGGACGAGCCGAGGTACACCGGGGACGAGCCGAGGTCACCGGGGGATGAGCAGGGCCGCGTCGGCCGTGTCGGCGCACCGGCGGACGGCGTGGGCGGGGGAGTCCTTGCCGAGCAGGACCGAGACGATCGCCTCGCCGAGGGCCTGGGAGATCTGCGGATAGGCGGCGTGCACGGGCCGGACCCGGGCGGAGTCCAGCGTGTCGGTGAACACGCCGAGTCCGGTGGTCGTCCGCGCGTGCTCGCGCCACTCCGGACGCCGGGCGGTGGCCGAGCCGAGCGGGAGACTGCCCGCCGCGAGGTCCCAGCGCGCGTCCTGGGCCGGCCGGATCATCCAGCGCACGAACTCGACGGCCGCCCGGGAACGGGCGGAACCGTTGTCGAAGACGGTCCAGGTGTCCGGCCCGGAGATGGTGACGGGCCTGCCGCTGTACGTCGGGAGCGGGACGACGCCGTAGTCGACCTTGGCGGTGATGACGTCCGGAAGCTGCCAGGGTCCCGTCGCCACCATCGCCATCCGGCCGCTCAGGAACACCTGGTACATCTGCTCGCTGCCGGGCTTCGGATCGACGTAGACGCTTCTGTCGTGGGCCAGTCGGGCGAGGGTCGACAGAGCCTGGGCGCCCTGCTCGGCGAAGCCGACCCTCCCGCCGTCGGCGGCGATCACCTCGCCGCCGAGGTCCCAGATCATCGGCCACAGCCGCCAGACCGTGTCCTCGTCGCCCGTGCCCGGCCAGCCCGTGCCGAACGTCCCGCGCCCGGAGTCGGTGAGTCGGCGCGCGGTGTCGGTGAACTCGTCCCAGCTCCACCCCGCCTTCGGGAAGGGGACCCCGGCCTGGCGGAACAGCTTCTTGTTGTAGACGACGGCCAGCGAGTCGAGCACCGCCGGCGCGGCGCGCACCCTGCCGTTGACGGTGACCGCGTCCCGTACCGGCGCCCAGAAGGACTCCCACGGCGGGGTGCCCTCGTGCAGCGCGGACGTGAGGTCGACGACCCGGGGGCTGCGGGCGACGCTCGCCAGGTCCGAGCCGAAGATGTAGGCGATGTCGGGGTACGAGCCGGCGGCGAGCGCGGCCGTCACCTTCTGGAGCATGGCGTCGGCCACCACCCCGCCGCCCGAACTGTCCACGCGGATGCGTGGATGGGTGCGGTTGAACTCGGCCACCAGCGACTCCACGGCCTTCCTGGCCGTGTCGTTCTGACCGTGCCACAGTTCGACGGTCACCCTGCCGTCGGTGCCGACACCGTCCGAGGGGCCGCCGCAGCCTGCCAGTGCCCCGGCGGCGGCCGCGCCCAGGAACAGCCGGCGCCGCGCGATCACGCGTGTCATCCCGGCCTCCTCAGCGCGTTTCGCGGACATAGTCCGCGCTGCCGGGTGTCGAGACCTTCACGTCCCGGCGCACGATGCTCAGCCGGTCGCCGAAGGCCGAACGGGCCTTGCGCAGACCGCTGTCGGTGTACTCGACGACCACCACCCGGTCGTGGAAGGCCTTCGCGTACTCGCCGCACTCGTCGTACTCGCCGCACTCCTCCGCCACCGCGAAGTCGAGCCCGGTCCGCGATCCGACTCCCGCCAGTTCGGCGGTGTTCTTCTGCCCGATCGCCAGATGCCGGGCGTGCGCGTGCCGCGAGAGCAGGGTGATGAACGCGGTGGCGTCCTCCGAGCTCAGCAGTTTCCGCGAGCGGGTGTAGCTGTCGTAGTTGTCGGGCTCGACGGCGTCGAATCCCTTGTCGGCGCAGTCGTCGATCCACTTCTCGACCCGCGCGGCCACCCGTCGGCGCTTGTCCGGCGTCCGGATGTCCAGCAGAGCCTCGTTCCAGTCCCGGTCGACGACGACCTTGCCGTCCGCGTCCCGCAGCAGCAGGTCGGCGGGCCACTGTCCGCGTTCCTCGGGCTGGGCCTGGAAGGCGTTGACGTAGCAGATGTTGTACAGGCCGCGGGCGGGGGAGGACGAGCGGTCGCGGCTGACGATGCGGACGTCGGCGGCCGGGGGGTAGGCGCCGCCGATCTGGTAGTCGAACCCCGTGTGGAGCGGGGGGAGTTCGACGGAGGTCGCTGTCCGGCCGGGGCGGGGCGCCGGTTTCGCCGAGGCGCTCGTGTCCGTGCCCGCGTCGCAGCCCGCGAGCGTCAGAAGAAGACCGGCGAGGGCCGTGACCGGAACTCCGGCGCGGAGAACACGTTTGACGGGGGGCATGTCCGCTCCACCAATCGCGAGTGCGTCCCCGCCTCGGACGCTTCGAGCGATCCTGGCGACTTTGGCCGGACTTGAACCTGGTCCGTTACCGGCTGGGCGCACCTCTGCGTGCCGGGTCGCACCACGGCACTCAGAGGATGAAATCGCGCAGGCCCGACTTCGTCAAGTGGCCCCCTCGGCCGAGGGGGCCGCCGGTAGGCTGCTCCGGCGTTCAGTGCGGACCGGCCGCCGTCCACTCCGTCCCGCACGGGCCCGCGCCCTCGTTCTCGGGCAGGGCCACGGCTTCACCGTCCATCGTCAGCGTGCGGTAGAAGCCGCCGATGCGCCGGGTGGAGCGGCCGACGTAGTGGCCGATGAAGGACCGGCGGAAACGGTCACGGCTGCGGTTGGGGCCGGAGCCGTGGACCAGGCTGCCGTTGAAGAACAGGACGTCCCCCGGTTCCATGTCGACGGGCACGGCGGTCAGACCGGCAGGCGGCGGTATGTACTCGCGGGCGAAGGACAGCGCCGGGTCCGCCTCGTGCGGGCAGAACAGGTCCATCCGATGGGTGCCCGGCACGACCTCCAGGCCGCCGTTCTCACGGTCGATGACATCGCAGGCGGTCCACGCGGCCACACAGGTGCCGGGCTCGACGCGCAGATAGAAGTTGTCCTGGTGCAACGCCTGGCCGCGGGCTCCGGGCGGTTTGAAGTAGAACATGCTCTGGGCGGCCAGCACCTCTTCCCCCAACAGGATCTCCAGGACGTCCCGCACCCGCGGGTCGAGCAGCAGACGCAGCGACAGGGCGTTGACGCGGTGCGGGTGCATGAAGCGGGGGAAGACGTGCAGCGGGTCGGCCGGGGCGCCGGTTCCGACGCCGCCGGACTCCGTGCCGCCGGTCCTGGGGGCCCGGGGTTCGAAGTGCCCGGGGACCGGGCCGGCCTCGTGCAGCGCCGCGAACTCCGCGCACAGCGTGTCGATCTCGTCCGGGGCGAACAGCCCGCGCCGCACCACGAAGCCGTCCTGCTCGAACCGGCCGAGCCCGCTCCTGTCCGTGACTGCCATATGACCGTCCCCTCTCGGCGTACCCCTCGTGCCCCACACCGGGCGGTTACCCCGTCCGGGGGCTCGCCCACCACCGCACGGGGGCCGTTCGTCCCGCGGCGGCACGCGACACGGCCGGGCATCCGCCGGACGGGTGTGCTCAGTGCCTGTGTCACATCGTCTTTCCGCAGGTCACGAGGCCCAGGAGCGGGTCTCCCGCGGGCATGCGGAGGACGAAGCACGCCCCCGAACCCTTCGGCTGCACCGCCAGCACGAGCAGGCCGCCGTGCCGGGCCGCCAGGTCGCGGGCTATGGCGAGGCCGAGGCCGGTGCCGCCGTCCGTACGGGTGCGGGACTCGTCCAGGCGGGTGAACCGCTCGAATATCCGTTCGCTGTCGGCTTCCGCGACGCCGGGCCCGTCGTCGCGGACGGTGCACAGCACCGACCCGGGTGCGGCCGAGTCCCGGGTCACGGTCAGCAGCACGCGGTCGACGGCGTGGCGCAGGGCGTTGTCGAGCAGGTTCCGGAGGATCCGTTCGAGGTCACCGGGTGCCGCGCACACCGTCGTCGCCGTACCCGGCGCGGCGACGAGGAGATCCACCTTCGGGGAACCCCCGGCGCGTTCCGCGTACTCCTCCACGAGCCGGCCCGCCAGCGCCGCCAGGTCGACCCGTTCGGTGGGGGCCGGGGGAGCGCCTGCGTCCAGCCGGGCCAGCAGGAGCAGTTCCTCCGTCAGACCGCTCAGCCGCCGCGTCTGCCGGCCGGCCGCGGACACCACGGCGGGCCAGTCGGCCCGGTCGGGGTAGGCGGTGGCCACCTCCAGCCCCGCGAGCAGGGTGGCGAGCGGGCTGCGCAGTTCGTGCGCGGCGTCCGCCACGAACCGGCGCTGTGCCGTGGCCGACTCCTCCAACCGCTGCAGGGTGGCGTTGATGGTCAGTGCCAGTTCCGCCACCTCGTCGGCGGTGTCGGGTACCTCCACCCGTTCGCGGGGGTCCGTCGCGGTCACCGAGGCGGTACGCGCCCTGATCGCCTCGACCGGCCGCAGCGCCCGGCGCGTGGCCAGCCAGGCCACCCCGGCCACCAGCGCGGTCGCGAGGGGAACGGCCACGACGAGTTCCCGGTCGAGTTCGCCGACCGCTTGCTCGGCATCGTCCGGGACGATCAGGACGTACACCCGGACCCGGGCGCCGGCGGCCACCCCTCGCCCCTGCGTCTCGCCGGGCAGGTAGGAGGCGGGCACCGTCCCGTCGACGGTGGTCAGGGTCTGTCCGGACAGCGAGCGGGCCGCCGGCTCGGCCACGGCGGGGAACGTGAACCGGCGTCTGGTGTACAGGGGCAGGCTCCCGCCCCGGCCCGGGCCCGGGAGGAACGCGTGGCCGTCCTTCTCGTACGGCTCCAGCTCGGGACTGGACGCCAGGAGCATGCCGCTGTCGGCGACGATTTCGTACGGCGCTCCCCAGGGGCCGCTGATGGACGAGTGGGCGGTTGCGCTGAGAAGGGTGTCGACCTGCTCCTGGGCCACCGACGAAGTGGCACGCAGCCGCTCGTCGTACAGCTGATGCCGCATCAGCAGGGCCCCGGAGGTGAAGAGCACGGCCGCGGCGAAGGCGGCGGCGAACGCGGAACGCGCCCGCACCGAGCGTGGGAGAACCCGCAGAGACCGGAGAACCCGTACCGAGCGTGGGAGCAGGCGGGCGCGCTGAGGCCGACGGAGTATGCCGGGCGGGAACGCGGGTACCAGGGTGCGGCGCCCGCTCGGATCCCGCCCGTTCGGGACGTCAGCCACCGGAGTTCCGCCCGGCCCGGGGCTCCTGGACGGCGCCTTCCCTCGTCTCTCCGCGGTCGTCGACCAGCCGGTAGCCCACCCCGCGCACCGTCAGGAGGGACTGCCGTCCGAAGGCCGTGTCGATCTTCCGGCGCAGGGCGCTGACCCGGACCTCGACCAGGTTGAGGTCCTCGGCCTCGTCCGGCCAGGCGTGGTGCAGGATCTCCGACTTCGTGACCGCTTCGCCCGGCCGCCGCGCGAGCACCTCGGCCACTCCGAACTCCCGGGGCGTGAGCGGGACGGCGACGCCCGACCTGAGGCAGGTTCTGGCCGCCACGTCCAGCACCAGGTCGCCCACCACCAGCAGCGGGGAGGCCGCTCCCCGCGCCCGGCGCATGAGCGCGCGCAGCCGTGCGACCAGGACCAGGTAGGTGAACGGCTTGGTGACGTAGTCGTCGGCGCCGGTGTCGAGGGCCTCGGCCTGGTCCCAGTCGCCGTCCTTCGCGGTGAGCACCAGCACGGGGGTGGTGATGCCCTCGCGGCGCAGCTCCGCGCAGACCCGGTAGCCGTTGAGCAGCGGCAGCATCAGGTCGAGCACGATGGCCGCGTAGTCACCCGTGCGGGCCTTCCACAGGCCCTCGCGGCCGTCATGGGCCACGTCCACGCGATAGCCCTCGGCCGTCAGCCCCAGGCGCAGCGTCTCCGCCAGTTCGCGCTCGTCCTCCACCACCAGAATCCTCACCCCACCAGCCTGGCACAGGCTTCCGGCGGCTCCCTGATCGCTTCGTCAGGTTCGGTCAGGCCCCGGTCAGCGGCTCTCCGGCACGGTGTCCGAGCCCCCAGAAAGGCGCTCGCCGTGCGGCCCCACCCGCGCGGCGAGCGCCGTATCGGTGATCCGCCGGACGAAAGGCCCGACATGCCGACCCGCCTGCCCGCGCTCCTCTCCCCGTCCCGCGACGACGCGGCCGGGCCCGCCGCCGGAACGGCCCGGCCGTCGGGGGGTGCCCCCGGCTGGGCGACCGCGCTGACTCTCGCCCTGGTGTGCTTCGTGACGTACACGGCGCTGTCCGTGCGGCTGCACCAGCGGATGCTGACCACCGGTTACGACCTGGGGATCTTCGAGCAGGCGGTGCGGTCCTACGCGCACGGGCACCTGCCGGTGGCCGAGCTCAAGGGACCGGGGTTCCCGCTGCTCGGCGACCACTTCTCGCCCGTGATGGCCCTGCTGGCACCGCTGTACCGGGTCTGGCCGACGCCGGTGACCCTGCTGGTGGCGCAGGCTGCGTTGTTCGCGGTGGCGGTGATACCCCTGGCCAGGTGGGCCGAGGAGGCACGCGGCCGGCGGGCGGCGCTGGTGGTCGGTCTCGGCCACGGCGCCTCCTGGGGTGTCGCACAGGCGGTCGGATTCGACTTCCACGAGGTGTGCTTCGCCGTGCCGCTGCTGGCGTTCTCCCTGACGGCGGTGGGCCGTGGCCGGGCGCGTGCCGCGGCCCTGTGGGCGCTTCCGCTGCTGCTGGTGAAGGAGGATCTCGGGCTGACCGTCGCGGTCGTGGGTCTGCTGATCGCGCGCACCGGCGATCACGACCACCGCCGGACGGGGAGTGCCCTGTTCCTGGCCGGAGTGCTCGGGTCCTTCCTGGAGATGCTGGTCGTGATACCGGCGTTCAACCCCGGTGGCACGTTCGCCTACACCTCCAGCGTGCCCGGCGCGGGGTCCGCCACGCCGGGCGTCGGCGAGTTGCTCCTCCACTACACGGTGGGACTGGTCACCCCGGACACCAAGGCGCTGACGGTGCTGGCCCTGCTGTCCGTGACCGGGTTCCTGGCCGTGCGCTCCCCGCTCCTGTGGGCGGCCGTGCCGACGCTCCTGTGGCGCTTCGCGTCGGACAACCAGGCCTACTGGGGAACCGGCTACCACTACAGCGCGGTCCTGATGCCGGTGCTGTTCGCCGCCTTCGTCGACGCGCTGACCCGGCCCGGCCCGGTGCGGTACGCGCTGGCGGCGAGCGCGGCCGTCACCGTGCTCCTGCTGCCCCAGTTCCCGCTGTGGCAGCTGACGCGGCCCGCCACCTGGCACACCGGCCCCCGGCTCGCGACCGCCCGGCGGCTGATGGACCGCATCCCGGACGGCGCGACCGTCGCCGCCTCCAACCGGCTGGTCCCGCAGCTCACCAACCGCACCCTGGTCAGGGTGTTCGGCCTGGGGGACAGCCGTCTCGACCCGGAGTGGATCATCGACGACAGCGCGCAGCCGCAGGGCTGGCCGATCTCACCCGACGACGACCGCAGGCTGCTGTCCGAGGTCCGGAACAACGGCCGCTACCGGACCGTCGCGGACCAGGACGGCTACGTTCTCCTGCAGCGGCGGCCCTGACAGAGCCGCAGACCGGCGACGCCTGTCCGGTGGTGTCCGCCGGGAAGGTGCCGAGGGCGCCGGCGGTGAGGACGATCGCGGAGCAGCTCGGCAGCTCGCCGGGCCCATAACCCGGAGGTAGCACCGGGCGCAGCTTCTCAGGGATGAGGGCGGTGCGGGTGATCGGGATGGTGCGGATGATCCGGGTGGTGCGGCGGATGCGGGGGCGGAGGCGGCAACGTCGTGACGTCCGGTGCCGGTTCGGGCCACACGAGCAGCACCGGGCAGGGGGCGTGGTCGACGACGAAGCGTCCGGCCGGTCCGAGGCTGTGCGGGCCGAGCCGGCTGCGGTCGCCGTCGCGGGCCAGGACGAGCAGACCGGCGTCCCCGGCCGCCGCCACGACCTCCCGCTCCACCCGGCCGGTGCGCTCCAGACGTGTCGCCGGGCTCCCGAGCCGCCGGGCCGCCGCGTCGAGGAGCTCGGCCCCGGAGACCGTGCCGAGGGTCTCCAGGAGGTCGCCAGGATCGGGCTCGGCGCGTCCGCGTCCGAGAAGCCCCGCGAAGGCGCCGTGCGCGAGACCGGGCACGGCGGGGTCGGCGACATGCAGCAGCACCACGTCGGTGGCCCCGGGGGCGTGCGTGCGCACGGCGTCCACGCACGCGGGCCATGTTCCCTCGACCAGCCAGACGACCACCCGCATGCCCATCAGCCTCCGATGACGTGGAGCGAGCCCCACAGCGCCAGTACGGCGGGCACCAGCGCCGCGGGTACGGCGATCACGCCCAGCCGGGTGAACTCCTTGAGGTCGACGCCGTGTTCGTGCTGATGCACGATACGTCGCCACAGCAGCGTCGCGAGGGAACCCGCGTACGTCAGATTGGGCCCGATGTTGACGCCGAGCAGGACGGCCAGCACCGCGCCCGCGCCCGAGTCGGCGGCCAGTGGCAGCAGGACGAGGACCGCGGGCAGGTTGTTGATCAGGTTGGCCAGGACGGCGGCGATCGCGGCGACGCCGAGCAGCGCCGCCAGTGATCCGCCCTCCGGGAGGAGGCCGTCGAGGGCGTCGGCCAGCCCGTTGTCGACGACCGCGCGGACGACGATGCCGAGTGCGAGGACGAAGGCGAGGAAGGACGGCGCGGCGGCGCGCACCACGGTGAGCGGGGTGGTGCGGCGGCGGAGGAGAGCCCGCCCGGCCAGGACGAGCGCCCCCGCGGCGGCGGACCAGGCCGGGTCGACGCCGACGGCCGAGGCGAGGACGAAACCGGCCAGGGTGCAGCCGACGGTGATCAGGGCGAACAGCGGCAGGTCCGGTGGCTCCTCCGCCTGCTGGGGGAGTGCGCCCGCCGCAAGGTCACGGGCGAAGAAACGCCGGAAGACCACGTACTCGGCGCCGATCGCGACCAGCCAGGGCAGCACCATCAGCGCGGCGAACCGGGTGAAGCTCAGACCGCTCGCGGTGAACGCGAGGAGGTTGGTGAGGTTGGAGACGGGAAGGAGCAGCGAGGCGGTGTTCGACAGGTGGGTGCACGCGTACACATGCGGTTTCGGGCGGGCCCCCATCCGCGCCGCCGTCGCGAACACGACGGGCGTCAGCAGCACGATGGTGGCGTCCAGGCTGAGCACCGCCGTGATCGCCGAGGCGAGCGCGAACACCGCGGTCAGCAGCCGGCCCGGCTGCCCCGCGGCCCAGCGGGCCATCCAGGCGCCGCACGCCTGGAACAGCCCCTCGTCGTCGCAGAACTTGGCCAGGACGAGGACCGCCGCGAGGAAGCCGATCACCGGACCCAGATGGGCGGCCTCGGCGCGGACGTGGTCCCAGGAGATCGCCCCGGTGGCCAGGACCAGCCCCGCGGCGGGCACGGCCACGACCGCCTCCGGCCAGTTGAAAGGCCGTACGACCGCGCACACGAGGACGGCCGTGAGCAGGACGGCGGACAGTGCCTCGGCGAGCGGGCTGCCGAGTGCGGCGGCCAGCGTCGCGGTGCCGGAGGTGGCGGCACCGCCGAGGTGCGGCGCGGGAAGGTGGGTACCGGGTCCGGCGGAGAAGGCCTCGGCGAGCCGGGTACCGGGCCCGGCGGAGAACGCTCCGGTGAACCTGGTGCCGGCCGCGCCGGGGAGACCTTGGACGAGCGGGCTGTACAGGATGGTGTCCTCCGGGCGGTGATGGCGGCACCCTCATCACATCAGACACCGCACGCCCGGCCCCTGAACGCCCTCCCTCGTGCCGCGGCCCCGCTCCGGCTCCGTCCCGGTGGGGTCCTCACTCCTCGCCGAGGAGGGACAGCTCCGCCCAGATGGTCTTGCCCTCCGGGGTGTGCCGGCTGCCCCAGCGCTGGGTGAGCTGGGCGACCAGGAGCAGCCCGCGACCACCCTCGTCGAAGGTCTTCGCCCGGCGCAGATGCGGCGCGGTGTGGCTGCTGTCCGAGACCTCGCAGATCAGGGTCTCGGCGTCGTGGATGAGCCGCAGCCGAATGGGCGGTTCGCCGTAGCGGATGGCGTTGGTGACCAGTTCGCTGACCACCAGCTCGGCCGTGAAGGTGGCCACGGTCAGGCCCCAGATCTCCAGCTGACCGGCGACCTGTTTGCGGATCGGTGCGACGAGGGCGGGGTCGGCGGGGATGTCCCAGGTCGCCACGTCGGACGCGGCGAGCCCCTGGGTACGGGCGAGCAGCAGCGCCACGTCGTCCGGCGCGCCGCCCGCGGGAAGGAGCGCCTTGAGGATCGCGTGGGCCGCCCCCTCCAGATGCCGCGACGACTCCTCCAGGGCCCGGCAGAACAGCCGCAGGCCGGCGTCGACGTCCCGGTCGCGGCTCTCCAGCAGGCCGTCCGTGTACAGCGCGAGCACCGTGCCCTCGGGCAGTTCGAGCTCGACCGACTCGAAGGGCAGCCCGCCCAGGCCGAGCGCCGGACCGGGCGGCACGTCGATCTGCCGGGGCGGTCCGTCCGGCGGCAGGACGAGGGGCGGCGGATGGCCCGCGCTGGCGAGCGTGCAGCGCCGGGAGACCGGGTCGTACACCGCGTAGACGCAGGTGGCGCCCACTTCTCCGGTGGTCTCCTCGGCCCCGGCCTCGGCGGACAGCCGTACGACGAGGTCGTCGAGGTGGGTGAGCAGCTCGTCCGGGGCCAGATCGATGTCGGCGAGGGTGCGGACGGCGGTGCGCAGCCGGCCCATGGTCGCCGAGGCCTGGATGCCGTTGCCGATGACATCGCCGACGACCATGGCGACCCGCATCCCGGACAGCGGGATCACGTCGAACCAGTCGCCGCCGACCCCGGCACGCGCCGCGGGCAGATAGCGCGACGCCATCTCCAGGGCCGCTGTCCGGGGGAGGGACTGGGGCAGGAGGCTGCGCTGGAGGGCCAGCGCGGTCTGCCGCTCGCGGGAGAAGCGGCGGGCGTTGTCGATGCAGACGGCGGCCCTGGCCGTGACCTCCTCGGCGAGCAGCACGTCGTCGGCGGTGAAGGGGTCGCGCCGCCGGAACCGGCTGAGGACGACGACCCCGAGGGTCCGGCCCCGGGCCCGGACGGGCACCGACATGGTGGCGTGGACGCCGTACTCCCGGACGTGTCTGCCGCGCGGCCCGTCCGAGCTCAGCCATTCCTCCAGCGTGCCGCTCGCGTTCGGCGCGACGAGGGGCCGGCCTGCGATCAGCGAGTCGGCCTGCGGGGAGGACGCGGGATAGACGTCGATGTCGCCGGGTTCGAGGACGGCCTCCGGGCTGCCCTCGTTCACCGACCGGTGGGCGGCGTGGCGGAGCGTGACCGGGGCGGCCGGCGGTTCGACGTCGTACTCGCCTCCGTTCTCCGGGGGGTCCAGCAGATCGACGCTGACGAAGTCGGCCAGGGCGGGTACGCAGACGTCGGCCAGCTCCTGGGCCGTCCGGGGGACGTCGAGGGTGGTGCCGATGCGCATGCTCGCCTCGTTGACCAGCTGGAGCCGCTCGCGGGCCCGGTACTGCTCGGTGAAGTCGTGCGCGGCCACGGACACGCCGATCACGCGTCCATGGGTGTCGGTGAGCGGGGCGATCCGCGCGAGCCAGTGCCGCGGCCGGTCCTCGCCGTCGGCGCGCGCGTACGTCGCGACGGCGCGCGGGAGTGCGGAGGCCAGGACCTCGGCCATCTCGCGCTCCAGCTCCTCGCCGGCCCGCCGGGAGCCGAGCTCGGAGACCCGCAGACCCCGGATGCGCTCCTCCGGCAGGCCGACGACCTCGCACATCGCGTCGTTGAGGCCGTACAAACGCAGCCGTTCGTCGTAGACGGCTATGGCGCAGGGAGCCTGCGCGAGGACGGCGCGGACGAGCGGGTCCTCCAGGGTGCGGGGCTCCCGGCCCTCCAGAGGGGTGAGCACCAGCCAGTCCTCGCCCCGCTCCAGGCGGTGGGCGAGCAGCCACACGGGCAGGACCCGGCCGTCGCGGTGGCGCAGGGCGAGTACTCCGTACCGGCGGTCGACGCCGGCCTCCGGGAGCGGGCCCGTGCTCCCGGGGGCCAGGAGATCGGCCGCCGGGCGGCCCTCGACCTCCTCGGGGGAGTAGCCGAGGAGCCGACGGGCGCCCTCGCTCCAGTGGATCAGGGTGCCGTTCCCGTCGATGACCGCCCGTGCGGTGGCGGCCTCGTCGAGAGGGTGGACCGGGCTCATCGTCGCCACTTTCCCTTGTGCGCACACTCACAGTGAACAAGCGCGTCGTCCGGGTTCCAGACTAGTGGCTGGGCCGACTCGAGCACCCTCGAACGCGGAGGGTCCGGACAGCCATTCGTAGCGGACGGCCCGCGCGCCGCGCCTTCGCGGCCGATGCGGCTCGCGGGACGGAAGTGAGCGCCGGGCCGGCGTCAGCCGGATCCGTGGGCCCGAATTCCTCCGTCAGAATCCGCTTGTTCGTGGGTGTTTGCCGTAATGCGGCGCGAATGCAAGGCCCCCTGAAATGGCCCCGGGGCCGCCGACCGAGGACGGGAGGAGCGGGGTCGGCGGCCGGTTTCGCGTGGGAGCGCCCGCCGTCCCGCGCGGGGCCTTCGAGAAGGGCCGGTCCCAGTGGACCGCGGAGCCGGGTGAGCGGGGAGCGTGCGTGAGAAGCCGGTGTGTGCGCACGGTTCACACGGGGCGCATGAAATGCCGAAAGCCGGACGGTCCTCCGAGTCGTCGTTCGCTTTTGACATGTTTTCAATAAGGCTGATCTGGCTCGTGCGCCTTGTTGGTGACGAGTGTGTTGTGCGAGGGTGAGCCTCCCGCGCTTGGTCAAGGGCCGGGTCTGAATCGCTGTTCGCCATTCCCGGCTGTCGACGAGCTCAAGAAGCTCCCTGAGCGACGGTCGCCGCACGGCCTTCGTCCCCGGCCGTTCTCCCGGCGCTCCGTCAAAAGGTCCACACCAATCGGGACTCCTTTTCGACGGGCAAGCACGTCCTGTGTGCCCCATGCACCTCGGAAGGAACCCGCTCCCGTGCGCACCCCCCACCCGCCGCTGCCCGACCGTCCGCCCGGCGGATATTTCGGCGAGTCCGACGAGGACCTCGCCGCCGTGCTGAGAGACGGGGAGGAGGCCGACAGCACTCGTCCCGTCGCCCTGCTGACAGCCCGGCACTGGCGGCCGGCCTACGACTACGCGGTGATCTGCCTCGCCACGTCCTCGCAGGTCGCCTCCATGGTCACCGAGGCCTCCTTCCGTCACGTCCTCGACGGCCTCGGAGAGGGTGGGCATGCTCTCGCGCTGCGGCCCCAACTCCTCGTCACGGTGCGGGACACGGTCCGGACCTGGGCCGCGGACGACCGGATGTCGGAGGCCCTGCCGGCTTTGAGGAAACCCGCGGGCGGCCGCGGAATGCGCGCGGCGAAGTCCATGACGGCGGAGAACCGCAAGCTCGCCGAACACGCTTTCCTCGGTCTTCCGGGCGTCGCCCGATGCCTGTTGTGGCACACCGAGGTGGAGGACGAGTCGCTGTCCGTGCCGGCCGGACTTCTGGGCATGGAGGAGCCCATCGCGGTCGCCGCCTGGGAACAGGCCCGCGAGCAATTCCGCCAGGCCTGTCTGCGGGCGCATCTGGAATTCGCCCCGACCAGGGAATGCGGTTTCCACAACCGGCTCCTCGACGCGCCGATCCGGCGCGGCGGAGCCCTGCTGCCGGATGTCCAGGAGCACCTTTCGGAGTGCTCCTACTGCCGGTACGCGGCAGCACAACTCAGCCATTTCGAGGGTGGGTTGGGGCTTCTGATCGCCGAGTCCGTGCTCGGCTGGGGCGCCCGCCGCTACTACGACTCCCGCCGGGCACGCGGACGGCAGGGACTGCGCCCGCGCAGCGTCTCCCGGTTCCGGGGCAGGCGGCAGCGCGGCGGTGAGAGCTCCGGGAACGACGGACGTCTCCCGGACGACGGACGCCCGGCGGGCGGCGAGCGGACCGGGAAGGACGCGCGCTCCGGAGACGACGTGCTTCGCGCGGAGAGCGGCGAGATCCCCGCGGGCCGTGGTCGCGCGGAGAGCGGCGAGACCCCGGCGGGCCGTGGCCGAGCAGGCGCGGGCGGACGCCGTGGCAGGGAGGGGCGCGCCGAAGGCGGAGCGAGCCCGGCGGGCGGCGGACGCCCCGGCGCGGGCGGGCGCCGTCGTCCGCAGCCCTTGACCGCGTCGACGGGGCGACGGGCCGCCAGGCCGGCCGAGGTGTCCCAGCAGGCCCTGGTCACCGGGGCCGGTCTGTCGGCCGCGCTGCTGGCGACAGTCCTCGCGGTCAGTCTGTGGCCGAACGAGGAGGGCGGCACCGACTCCGCCGCCGCCATCGGAGCGAGCAGCAGCCGGACGCTGTCACCGGCCCAGGGTTCTCAGGTCCCGCCCGTGATGTCCACGCCGTCCACCGCGGCCGAAGTGGCCTCCAAGGGCGAGCGGACCCGGCTGCGCAACGTGGACGCCGACCTGTGCCTCGACCTGCGGGACGCCAGGGCCGTGGAAGGCGCCGAGGCCACGCTGGACGTGTGCTCGTCCGCCTGGACCCAGCAATGGGTGTACGAGCGGGACGGACTGCTGCGCAGCGTCGCGAGCACCGGGCTCTGCCTCGACGCACGTGCCGACGACGGTGTCCTGCTCCTCGGCCGCTGTGCCGACGGGGACGAGGAGCGGCGCGAGGACATGCGCTACGACCTCACCGACGAGGGCGAGTTGCTGTCCCGCGGGCGCGACGGACTGGCCGTCGCACCCGTGTCCACGGACCCCGGTGCCGACATCGTGGTCAAGGTCCGCGACTACTCCGACATCCAGCGCTGGCGGACCGAACGCCCCTGAGAAGTTCCTGAACAGGGTCGGGTGGCGGCTGCGGTAGAAAAACCCCGTGCCCGGCGGCGGTGGCGCGGCTACGGTAGGCGCGTCCAGGTGCGCAGGTGCCGGTTACTTCGACTGTAAATCGGGAGACGCGGGTTCGAATCCCGCCGCCGGCTTCGGCAGGTGTAGCTCAGCGGCCAAGAGCGCTGTGTACCGGTACCGAACTTGATCTCTGGACACCGGACACGGGCCGCCCGCCACGGGGGAGTTGCGGGCGGCTCTGCTGTGTCAGATCCTCCGGGCGGCGCCCTCCGGCCAGACGACATCGACAGGCAGACCGGCCGCACGGGCCTCAAGGACGGTGTCTGCGGTACCTCCGCCCTTACCGCTCGGCGGTTCGCCGCTCCAGACGGCAACGAGATGATCCGCGCGCCCGAGGAGCGTGCGGTTCGCGTCCTCGTACGCGGCCCTGTCGGCCGTGTCATGGTCGAGGACGTCGATCTGGTCGGCGGCCGCGGTGAGCCGGTCGAAGGTCTCGGCGTGGTCGGGCTTCACCTTGTTCTCGCGGTAGTCCGCGGACGGGACGACCACAGCCAGGCTGCCGCCGAGTTCCAGGACGACCTCGGCGAAGATCGAATCGGCGCCCTTTGCGATGCACGAGAGGCCGACCAGGTCGCCGGACGCCGCGTGCGGCTTCAACACTTCTCGCAGAGCGTCCCGCACCAGAGGCACGCTGTCCTCGGTGAGATCCATGTGCCCGGTCACGGCGATCGTGGCCACTGTGTTCCTTTCAGGTGGAGAGGACTTCGCGGAGTCTGGCCCGCGCTTCGCTGACCGTACTTGAGGTCGATCGACCCACTGTGTACGGGTAGAGCTGGCCGAGTTGCATGCGGACCCGGCCCGACCGGGTGTCTGCCGCCGCGTCGACGGCCCTGTGGGTCTGCTCGACTGCCCCGGTCACGTCGCCCACCAGGAAGTGGCATTCAGCCAGCCCGATGAGGTCCAGGGCGTGACTGCGGCCTGCTTCCGCGCCGCGGGTTGTGAGAGCGTTGCGGATGCTCGCGGCGGCAGCCTCAGCGTGCTTGTGGGGGTTGTGCCGGGCCATGTCGAGGAGCCTGCCGCCGGTGACTCCGGCGAACTCCGCCTCGTTGAAGTAGGCGATCCAGTACGGTTCTTCGGCGCCCGGAGATTCAGCGAGGACTTCGGCTGCCTCCTGGGTCGCCCGTTCGAAGGCGGCGGTCCGGCCCATGGCTGCATAGGCCCACGCCTCGCGGGTGTGCAGCATGGCCCGGACGCGGGGACCGGCCGAGGCGCGTGCACCCTTCTGTGCCAGGCGGATGAGTTCGAGAGCGTCCTGTGGCCTGTCGGTGTACAGCATTTGCCGGGCCATTCCGGCCAGCACGTTGGCGCCGAAGCATGCGTCACCGCCCGCGTGCGCGGCGCGGAGCGCGAGTAGATAGTAGTTCTGGGCCTGCTTGTGGAGTCCGGAATCCCAGGCCATGGTGGCCGCGACGCCGCCGAGCTGCGCCATCACCCGGAACAGGGCCTGCTCGATAGGGGGCACCTGGTGCTCGTCGAGGTGGCCGGCCACCTCGTTCAGCTGGCCGACGACGGCCTTTCGGCGCAGACCGCCACCGTACTTGTGGTCCCAGGCGCGGAACGCCCGTGCCGTGGCTTCGAGTTCCTGGACCTCTCGGCGCCCGATCCTGCCGCGCCGGACGGCTGGGTCCGCGGCTGGAGGGTGTTGGAGCCAGGCTTCCAGGGAGTCGAGGAGGGTGGCGCCGAAGATGGCGGCGCCGGCGACTGTGCGCGCTGCCGTGCGGCGGTCCATCACGAGGTCACTCCTGGTCAGGTCAGCGGCCAGATGAACGGTCGCTGAGGGGCGCCAGGATGCGCCGTCGGAAGACCGTGAGGCCGGTGGAGGTGGGTCTGGCGGGTCGGGTTGAGGACGGGTCTCCCAGGGGCGGTCGGCCAAGCCGACCATGCGCCCGGGGATGCGTAATCCGTCGGCGATGCGGCAGATGACGTCGAAGCTGGTGATGTGCTGCTGCCCGCTGATGATCGTGGAGACCTTGCCGGGGGTGAGCTGGCAGGCGACGGCGATCCGGTTCTGAGACAGTCCGCCCCACTTCTTGATCAGGGCGAAGGCTGCTGCGAAGTCGTGTTCTGCCAGAGCTCGCCTGACGTCATCTCGATCGAGGAGGTCAGGGTCGAGTGGGCCGGGGGTGGTGGCATCCATCGGGCCAACTTCCGGGGTGATCGTACGCGCTGCGGTGACCTGTTCCGAACCAGGAACGAGCGTATTACCGCCTCGGTAACCCCCGCCGGTCATCCCGGAGCTAACCGCGGAAGACGACTCTCGATGCATAGACATCGCACCCCGGCGACCGAGCGACCGGTCCCGGGGGCGTGGCCAACGCTCAAACCTGTGAGGGAGCGTCGACATGACAGAGAGTAGAGCTTCGGGAGACGGACGCGAAGCCTCCGCGAAGATGACGCTCAGCGTCTACACCGTCAGCCGTACAGGAGTTGTGACCCGGCCGCGCGCTACGGTCGTCGTGCCGTACGACTACCAGCCCGACCCGGTGGCCCTGGGGACGCTGTTCCCCGACTGCGTCTGCCCGCTCCACCGCCGGACGGGAGTCGGTCGGTG
Source organism: Streptomyces sp. NBC_00659 (assembly GCF_036226925.1). NCBI lineage: Bacteria > Bacillati > Actinomycetota > Actinomycetes > Kitasatosporales > Streptomycetaceae > Streptomyces > Streptomyces sp. NBC_00659. The sequence continues at coordinate 8,500,364 of NZ_CP109031.1, forward strand.
AACACCGAGACCCGACGCGACAATGTGGACGTGGACGTGATGCGGCAGACGATCGCCGCACTGCTGCCGCCCTCGGAGGACCTGCCCACCGGACTCGAAGTGCCAGCGCTGACGGAGACCTTGCGCGGGCACATGACCGCGCTGATTCCGGAGGTCGAGGAACTGGCCGGCCGACTGCACCGTGACGACATCCCCCGGTACTGCGCGCTCGCGTGTGTCGGGGAGGCCCGGGGCAAGCTCCGGGCCCGGCCCGCGATGGGCCTCGGCGGGGACGTGGCGTACGCGCGGAAGCTGGCGCGCTCCCTTATCGCGCTGTGCGACCACTTCGAGAGTCTGACGGGCCAGGTCATGTGCGTCGCCTGCGACCGTGCGATCCGCCGTCCCGACGACGCCGTACCGCTGGACCAGGTCAGCAACTCGGCCGGGGCGATCACCGCCCGCGTGCACCCCGACTGCGTCGACGCGCCGCGCCCCCGCCGCTAGTTCGGCCGCCCGCCCCGGCGTACGGGGCCCTATGGCGGCCGTTCGGGTCAGGGCCGCACCCACATTCGCTCGGCCCGCCGGCGTCCCGGAAGGCGCTGGCGGGCCGGGTCTCGCCATCAACTCGCTTCAGACAGAGGAGCAACAGTGTTCGTCCACTCCGACCGCCTCCCGGCCTCGTCGCCGGTTCCGTCCGGCAGCGTCACTCCGACACCGTGGGGCATTCAGCGCATGGCGCCGTACCCGACGATGGCGCCGGCCTACGCGCACGCCGACCTCGACCCTGCCACCCAGACCGCCCGATTCTTCGACGGCGGCGGGCGGGTCATGGAGATGCCCGGCCACGGCACCAGCACGGGGACCTCCCCGTCCACGGGGACCAGCCCCGACGGCAACGGTTCGACGCAGGACAGCGACAGCGGGAGCGACTCCGACCAGTGACCGATCCGCGTCCGGTGCTGGTCGTCACCGCCCTGTACGACCCCACCGCCGACGTGGTGATCACCGAGCTGCACGACCGGGGTGTCCCGGTCGTGCGGCTCGACTCCGGGGACTTCCCCGGGTCACTTTCGGTGGAGGCTGAGATCACCGCTCACGGCATCCAGGGGACCATCAGCACCCCGTCCCGGACCGCCGACCTCGCAAGCATCCGATCCCTGTACTACCGGCGCCCCTCCGGGTTCGCCTTCCCACATCTCGACGAGCAGGACGCCCGGTTCGCCGTCACCCAGGCGAGGTACGGAGTCGGGGGAGTGCTGGCCTCCCTGCCCGGCTGTCTGTACGTCAACCACCCGCACCGCATCGGCGACGCGGAGTTCAAGCCCGCCGGGCTGGCCGCCGCCGTCGCGGCCGGCTTCGACGTACCGCCCACGCTCATCACTTCGAGTCCCGATGCCACCCGGGCCTTCATCAAGCGGCACATGCCGGTCATCTACAAGCCGCTCCACAATCCGGTCTACCTCGTCGACGGGGCGTCGTCCGTTGTGAAGGTCGCCGAAGTCTCGGCCGACGAGGTCGACGACGACGTGGCAGGGACGGCCCACCTGTTCCAACAGCGCGTGCCCAAGACCGGCGACATCCGGGTGACCGTCATCGGTGACCGCGTCTTCTGCGTGCGGATCGACTCCGACCTGCTCGACTGGCGCACCGACTACAGCCGCCTCACCTACACCGTCGTCCAGCCGCCACCGGGCATCGAACAGGCGCTGCGCAGCTATCTGCGCCACTTCGGGCTCGTCTTCGGCGCTTTCGACTTCGCCGTCGACCGTGAGCAGCAATGGTGGTTTCTGGAGTGCAACCCGTCCGGCCAGTGGTACTGGCTGGAGTCCGAGACGGGCCTGCCGATGCGTGCAGCCCTGGCAGACCTCCTTTTGGAGAGGACGACGTGAGCGATCAGGCACTGCTCCAGCAACTCGTCAGCACACTGACCGCGAACGGCAGTCTGCGCACCGCGCCGTGGAAGCAAGCCGCCGCGGCGGTCCCGCGGCACGAGTTCCTGCGGGGCGGATTCTTCCGCCGGGTCAGCGGCTCTCCCTCGGCCTGGGCGCCGATCCTGGAGGACGACCCCAGGTGGCTCGACGCCTGCTACGAAGACGAGTCGCTGGTCACCCAGATCGCCGGCACCATCGTTCCGGCCGACATCTGCGGCGAGATCATGCGCTCGCCCACCAGTTCCAGCACGCTGCCCTCCCTCGTGCTCCGCATGCTCGAAGAGCTCCAAGTCGAGGACGGGATGCGCGTGCTGGAGATCGGCACGGGGACCGGCTACTCCACCGGCGTGCTCTGCCGGCGCCTCGGCGAGGACTGCGTCACGTCGGTCGAGTACGACGAGGACGTGGCCGCCCGTGCGCAAACGGCCCTCGGTCGACTCGGCTTGTACCCCACACTCGTCACGGGAGACGGTCTGCTGGGCCACGTTGCGAAGTCCCCGTACGACCGGGTGATCGCGACGTGCGGGGTCCGCACCGTTCCTCAGTCATGGATCGAGCAGACGCGACCCGGCGGGCTGATCCTGGCCACTGTCGGCGGATGGCTGGCGTCCTCCAGCCTGGCCCGGCTGACGGTGCACGACGACGGGACGGCGAGCGGGCCGCTGCTCAGCGGTCAGGTCAGCTTCATGCTCGCCCGGCCGCACCTGGCACCGCCGCTCGGGCTACTGCCTGATCTCGGCGCGGGCAAAGAGCGGGAGGCCGTCCTTGGCGTCGACGTCCTGAACGACTGGACGGCCCGGTTCGTCGTCCAGGACGCCGTTCCGTGCGCGCAGCGCCTGACGTCGGAGCAGAACGGGCGCCACGAGCACGTCCTGGTCGACGTCGACACCGGTTCGTGGGCTGCTGTCTACGAAGAGGGCAGCCGGTGGACCGTGCGGCAGGACGGCCCGGTTGCCCTGTGGGATGCCGCGGAGGAGGCCCTTGGGCGCTGGCTCTCCGCCGGCCGCCCTCCGCTGGAGGAGTTCACCCTCAGGGTCACCCCGGACGGCCACTCCTACACCTGGTAGACCCCATTGTCGGCCCCGCTCGTCTGCTTCCCCCGTGGCGGATGGGCGGGGTCTTGTCGTGTCGTCAGTCGACGAGGACGGAGACCCGCTGATCCAGGACGGCGGCGATCCTCAGGAGGTCGCTGTAGCGAGGGTCGCTGGTGCCGGCCTCGATGTGCTGGAGGATGCGGCGGTCGATGCCGGTGGCTGCGGCACCTGAAAGCCCCCGGCCCGCCGGCGTCCCGGAAGACGCCGGCGGACCGTACGCCCTTGAGCAGGGCGCCGATCAGGCAGGGCTCCGATCCGTCGTCGCCTGTCGCCCGGGCTACGAGACCACGTCCTGGGGCGGCTTGCCCGCCACGAAGTCCGCGGCGTTCTGGACCGCGGCCAGCGCGATCCGTACGAGGGTCTCGCGGGTGACACCGGCGACGTGCGGGGAGAGCACGACGTTCGGCGCCTTGAGCAACCGCAGGGCCGGGGTGGGTGGTTCGGGGTCGAAGACGTCGAGGCCCGCTCCGGCGAGGGCGCCCGCGTGCAGCGAGTCCGCGAGGGCGTCCTGGTCGATCAGGGCGCCACGCGAGGTGTTGACGACGAACGCGGTCGGCTTGAGCAGCGCGAGCCGTTCGGCGTTCAGGAGATGACGGGTCGCGTCGGTGAGCGGCGCGTGCAGGCTGACGTAGTCCGATACGCGCAGCAGTTCGTCGAGTTCGACGTGGCGGGCGCCGAGCCGGGTCTCCGTCTCGGCGGACGCGCGTGTGGGCCCGGCGTAGACGACGCTCATGTCGAACGCGACCGCACGCCGCGCGACCTCCTCGCCGATGTGGCCGAGTCCCACGACCCCGAGCGTCTTGCCGGACAGCTCCGTGATCGACTGCTGGAGCCGGGGCAGCGCCCAGTCCGCCTCGGTCAACGCGGTGTGGGCGGGCACCAGTTGCTTGGCCAGGGCGAGCATGAGGGCGAAGGTCTGCTCGGCCACGTTCTGCTTCTCGGCGCCGCTGGAACCGATGTTGCACACGGGTATGCCCCGCTCGCGCGCCGCGTCCAGATCGACGTAGTCGAAGCCGTGGCTCGCGCACTGGATCAGCTCCAGGTCCGGTGCGGCGGCGATGTGTCCGGCGGTCACGGGGCCGAGGCCGGTGACGACGACGTGCGCCTCGCGCAGCGCGGCGGGGTCCTCGTCCGTGGTCTCCACGACGGTGACACGGGCCTGCCCCGGGAAGAGGGTGGCGAGCGCCGCTCCCGCCGTACGGCCGCCCACATGCGCGGAGACGACGGCGAGCACGTTCTTGGTGACGGTCATGCGGTCTCCTCGATGAGGTCCTCGGGGCCGAGGGAGGCGGGACGGGCGTGTCCGGACAGGGCGAGGGTGAGATCGAACTCGGCGAGCAGACAGCGGACGACGTGTTCGACACCCGGCTGCCCGTCGAGGCCGAGACCGTAGGCGTAGGGACGTCCGACGAGCACCGCCCGCGCCCCGAGGGCGAGCGCCTTGAAGATGTCGTCGCCGGTGCGGATGCCGCTGTCGAAGAGCACGGTGAGCCTCTCGCCCACCGCCGCCGCCACGCGGGGCAGCGCGTCGGCGGCGGCGACGGACCCCGCCACCTGCCGGCCCCCGTGGTTGGAGACCACCACGCCGTCCATCCCGGCCTCGGCGGCCTGCCGGGCGTCGTCCGGGTGCAGGATGCCCTTGAGGACGATCGGCCCGTCCCAGTTCTCCCTCAGGAAGGCCAGGTCCGGCCAGGTCTTGCCGGGGTCCGCGAACATGCTCACGAAGTGCATCACGGCCGCGTTCGGGTCCTCGTGCACCGGCTTGGCCAGACCCGCCCGGAACGCCGGGTCGGAGAAGTAGTTGGCGGTGCCCACGCCGTGCAGGAACGGCAGGTACGCCTGGTCGAGGTCGCGCGGGCGCCACGCCAGCAGCGGGGTGTCGAGCGTGACGAACAGCGCGGTGAACCCGGCCGCCTTCGCCCGGTCCAGGAAGCTGCGGGTGACCTCGCGGTCCTTCGCCCAGTAGAGCTGGAACCAGCGCTCGCCGTCCCCCATGGCCTCGGCGACCTGCTCCATCGGGGTGCTGGAGGCGGAGGACAGGATGTACGGGACGCCCTGCGCGGCGGCGGCCCGTGCGGCGGCGCACTCGGCGTCCGGATGCATGATCGACAGCACGCCGATCGGCGCGAGCGCCAGCGGCGCGGGCAACGGGCGCCCCAGCACCTCGACGGACAGGTCGCGTTCGTGGACGTCACGCAGCATGCGCGGCACGATCCGGCGCCGGCCGAGGGCCTCCCGGTTGGCGCGCGCCGTGCTGCCGTCGCCCGCGCTTCCCGCCACATAGCCGACCGGACCGGGGCCGAGCCGCTGCTCGGTGAGCTCCTCCAGCCGCGTCAGATCGGTGGGCAGCCGCGGCACGGCGCCCGTCATTCCGTTCAGATAGATCTCGTACTGGAAGTCGGCCCAGTGCTTCGCCATCCGTACGTCCCGCCTCTCGTCCCTGAGACCGCGCTGTACGACGACGATCCTGGCGACTGTGACAAGTCCCGTCCACCGTGGTGCGCACAACGTGCGGCTGGGATCATCACCCTGTGACAAACAAGCCGTCCGAGGACCGGGAACGCGTCCGGCAGGAAATGGTCGCCGACCCGCGTGTCGTGGAGGCGATCGTCGCGGCGGTCCACGAACAGGTCCCGGTGTACGCGGCGCTCGACGACAGCCGGCTGCCCGAGGTACGGGCGATCGCGGCCTGGGGCCTGGAGCGGCTGCTCCACCTGTGGGCCACCGACGGCACACTGGGACCGGCCGATCTCCGGCGTTTCCGGGGCATCGCCTCGGCCCGCGCGGCGGACGGGCGCCCGGTGCAGGCGGTGCTGCGCGCCTACCGGGTCGCGGGCACCGTCCTCACGGACGAGGTCGCCGCCCGCGCGCCCCGGCTCGCCGCCGCCGACGCCTTCGCGCTCGCCCGCATGCTGCTCGCCACCCTGGACACGCTCTCCGAGGAGATGGCCACCGCCTACGCCGCCACCAGCGAGGACCTGGCCGGCGACCGGAGCCGGGCGCTGCGGCTGCTGTTCGACGACCTCATCGCCGGACGGCACGCCTCGGTGGGCGCGCTCTCCGACCGTTCCGTCAGACTGGGCATCCAGCTCCCGGATCCGTACTGCCTGCTGGCGGCGGAGCCGGTCGCCGCGGACCGGCCGGATCTCGCCCACGAGACGGCGACGGCCCTGCTGGACGCACTGGCCCCTCCCGGGGGCGAGGTGACGTCCCTGGCGACGGTACGGGGCTCACGTGCCGTCCTGCTGCTGCCGCTCGCGGCGTCCGAGCGGGCCGGGGAGGTGATGGGCGCACGGTCCTGGCGCGGGTGCGTCATCACCGGCGAGAGCCTGGACCGGATCGCCCTGGCGCACCGGCTCGCCGCCGACGCGCTCGACACCGCCCCGGCCCACGCCCATCGGTCCGGGCAGGTGCTCACCGACGCCGACGCGCAGGTGCTCGCCCTGCTCGCCGGGCGCCCGGCCGCCGCGCCCGGCCACATCGCGCGCCTGGTGCTCGGGCCGCTCGCCGAGGCCGCCCGGCGGCATCTGCTGGACGCCCTCACGGCGTACATCGACGCGGGCTCGGCGAACGCCGCCGCGCGGACCCTGCACCTTCATCCGCAGTCCCTGCGCTACCGCCTGCGCCGGGTGCACGAGCTGACCGGCCGCGATCCCCGCGACCCCTGGCACCGGCTCACCCTGGACATCGCCCGGACGATCCGCGACTGAGGCTTCGGGGCGGAGCCGGACGATTCGCGACCCCGGCAGGCCCTGGGTGCCGCCCGCCCGGTCACTCCTCGTCGCCGGGATCGTCCTCCGCCCCGGTGTCCGGGCCCTGCGCCCGAACCCGCTGCACCTGCTCCAGCGAGTCGCGCAGTTCGCCCAGCCAGTCGTCGGTGTGGCGCTGCACGAGGCGGACGCACCAGGCCAGGGCGTCGCTGCGGCTGCGGGCGACCCCGGCCGCGACGAGCGTGTCGAGGACCTCGCGTTCGGGCTGGCGCAGCCGGGTCATGACGGGCGCGGCGACATGGGTGAACAGGGCGCGCTCGGTGCCGCACTCCACACCCCAGGAGACCTTCTTGCGGAAGCGGTGCTCCGCGTCACGGGCCACCTCCATGCGGTCCTCGCGGGTGCGTTCGCGGAACTCCTGGATACGGGCCCGGAGCGCCGCCTCCTTCTCGGCGTCCGAGGCGCCTTCGGCGAGCCGCGGCTCGGGGATGCGGCCGACGACGGTGATCTCCTCACGGTCGGCCGTCACCTCCGTGAGGCTCTCGAAGAGATCGTCGGGCAGGCGGCCGGCGAACCAGCCGCGCAGCTTCTCGCATTGCTCCGATGTAATCATGTAATCACCATTACTCGCCCGGGAGCGCGACGCAAGGGGTGCCGGAGAAGTCCGCCGACAGCGGAAGTCGAGGCGGCGTGACGGTTCAAGTGGAATGTTTCAGGCCTATTGCTGAGCCGTGTCTTTCCGGCCAGGTGGCTGTCGGCGGTTGTCGTCGGGCGCTCAGTTCCGGGCTTCATCCGTTCGAATTCTGTAACTTCGCGCCACTGATTCAATACTCAAAGTTACTGAAATATGTGGGGTCGATGTGTGTTTCCTGTGCGAACTCGGCAGACTCGCGCTCGCCGAACCGGCACCGACCGAGCCGGTATCGCATTCGATCGAGCGGAAGGATGCACACAATGCCGAACACCGCGCGTTGGGCAGCGACTCTCACCCTGACGGCCACCGCCGTCTGCGGCCCCCTCGTCGGGTCCGCCCACGCAGCCCCGTCCGGGCTCTACGCCCCCTCCGCCCTGGTGCTCACCACGGGCCATGGCCAGACCGCCTCCGTCGCGACGCCGGAGCGCGCGGTCACTCTCAACTGCGCCCCGACGGCCTCCGGGACCCATCCCGCCGCGGCCGACGCCTGCGCCGAACTACGGGGGGTCAAGGGTGATCTCGACGCGTTGACGCCGAGGAACGATGTCTTCTGTACCAGGCAGTACGACCCCGTGGTCGTCACGGTGGCCGGAGTCTGGCAGGGCAAGCGCGTCTCGTACGAGCACACCTTCGCCAACGAGTGCGTGAAGACCTCCTACGGGATGACGGTCTTCGCGTTCTGAGAGACCGGGATCGCGTGGCCGTCGTGGACATGGACCGGGATCCGTAGCTGGGGAGTGCGGGCACCGTCACGAGGCGCCATGTGATTTCGCACCGAGGGTCGGTCAGACGGAGTGGGGCCGTCGACCGGCCTTCGGCATGTCCGCGTGCGCCCACCGCGTCACCGCGGTACGGGCGTCACTCACCGGAGGGTGCGAGGGTGCCGCGGCGGACGCCGGCCGTTCCCGCGCCCGTGCCGTACCCCCGTACCACGCAGGGGTGGTCCATGCGCCCAACGGTCCATGCCCGTCACCGTTCCGGGTCACCCGGGATGCCGACACGGCCGAGGCGGCGTAGCGGTGGAGCATGGGTGCACTCCTCGAATGGGACCAGCGGCTGTTCACGCGGGTGGCCACCGCGCGGGTGCCCGGGGCCGATCCGGCGCTGCGGCGGCTCAGCCACGCCGCCAACCACGGCCGCCTGTGGCTCGGCACGGCCGCCGGGATCGGCCTCGTCGGCGGGCCGGCCGGGCGCCGGGCGGCGCTGCGGGGTCTCGGCTCGCTGGCGCTGGCCTCGTTCACCGTCAACACGCTGGTGAAGTGGAGCGCCCGCCGCCCCCGCCCGCTGCTGGAGGGCGTCCCCGCGATCCGGCATCTGACCCGTCAGCCGCACACCACGTCCTTCCCCTCGGGGCACTCCGCCTCCGCCGCGGCCTTCGCCACCGCCGTCGCCCTGGAATCCACGCGCTACGGCCTCCTGGTCGCGCCCGTGGCCGCCGCCGTCGCCTTCTCGCGTGTCTACGTAGGGGTCCACTACCCGGGAGACGTCCTCGCCGGCGTGGCCATCGGCGCGGGCGCGGCCGCCCTCACCTGCCGCTGGTGGCCGCCGCGCCCTGACGTGCCGGAGCGGGAACGGCCCGCCGCGCGGGCGCCCGCCCTGCCGCTGGGCAAGGGACTGGTCGTCATCGTCGACGACCCGGCCCGTGCCGGGGCGCCCGGAGCCCCCGGGGCGCCGCCGGACCACGCCCGGCGGCTGCGCGCCCTGCTGCCCGAGGCCGAGGTGATCGAGCGAGGCCCCGGCGACGACCTCGCGGAGCTGCTCGCCGCGGCGGCCGACCGGGCGGTGGAGACCGGCGGCGCGCTCGGTGTCTGCGGGGGCGACGCCGTGGCGGGCGTCGCCGCCCGCGCGGCGGCCGGACGGGGGCTGGCGCTGGCCGTGTTCCCCGGTGGCACCGCCGACCGCTTCGCGCTGGACGTGGGTGTCCGGGACCTCGAGGACACCGCCGGCGCGGTGGCCCGTGGCGAGGGGGTGTCGGTGGACATCGGCGTCGCCCGTTCGGGGGCGGGGGAGGACACCTGGTTCCTCAACGAGTTCAGCGTCGGCCCGTACCCCGAACTCGCCCGGCTGCGCGAGCGGTTGGAGCGCAGCCTGCCCGCCGCGCCGACAACCGCGCTCGCCCTGGCCCGGGCGCTCGGCACCGCCCGCCCGGTCGAGCTGAACGTCAACGGCCGGCCCCGTCGCCTGTGGCTGCTCCTCGCGGGCAACGGCCGTTTCGTGCCGGAGGGCCTCGTCCCCGCCTTCCGGCCGCGTCTGGACGACGATCTGCTCGATGTGCGCCTGGTCGACGCGGGGCGACGCCTCGCCCGCACCCGTACCGTCGCCGCCGCGGTCCTCGGGACCCTGGAGCACTCGCGGGTCTACGAAGCCGAGCGGGTTCCCTGGCTGGAGCTGGACGGTATCGCCGGAGCGGACATCCTGGCCTTCGACGGTGAACCGCTTTCCGGCGCCACCGGGTTGAGGCTGGAGAAGGAGTACCGGGCGCTGGTCGTGTACCGGCCCGTCCGGGAGAGGGCGAGCCGGTCCGGGAGACACGCGGGGCCACCGCGACGGCCCGCCGCCGACGGCGGGTGAGGGGTCGCCGCCTCCCCGCCGACGGCGGTCCCTCGGATCCCTCTTCTATGCTTTGACGGCTATATAGCCATCGAGGCATATTGGTGTCATGTCCGACGACGCCCTATGGGCCGCCCTCGCCGATCCCCGGCGGCGGGCCATCGTCGCGCTGCTCCTGGAGCGCCCCCGGGCCGTGGGTGAGATCGTCGAGGCGTGCGGGCTCAGCCAGCCGGGCACCTCGAAGCATCTGCGCGTGCTGCGTGACGCGGGGCTCGTCCGGGTACGGCAGGAAGCCCAGCGCCGGGTCTACGCCCTCGACCCCGCCCCGATCGCCGCACTCGACGCCTGGCTCGCCGGGTACCGCAGGCTGTGGAACGAGAGCCTGGACGCCCTCGGCCGCCGTCTGGACGAGGTGGCGGGCGGGCCGTCGGACCGGCGAGAAGAGCCGTTCGCGCCCGGCCGAAGGCAACCGAACGGCGCAGCACCCCCACAGGAAGCTTCCTCACCGAAGGACTGAGACACCATGTCCGCCGAAGCCACCGCACGCACCGGGACGTACCTCACCCTGGACGACGGCCGCCCCGCAGTCCGCTTCAGCCGCACCTACGACCATCCCGTCGACCGCGTCTGGCGGTTCGTGACCGACGCCGACGAACTGGCCGCGTGGTTCCCCTCCCGCGCCGAGATGGAACTGCGCCCCGGCGGCACGATCACCTTCAGCGGCGATCCGAACATGCCCGGGTCGACCGGCCGCGTCCTCGCCGTCGACCCGCCCCGCCACCTCTCCTTCGAGTGGGGCGGCGACGAACTGCGCTTCGACCTCGAAGCCCTCGACGGCGGGCGCACCCGCTTCACGCTCACCGACGTGCTTGCCGAGCCGGACACGGCAGCCCGCAACGGAGCCGGCTGGGAGGTGTGCCTCGCCGCCCTCGGCGCGAGGGCGCGCGGCGAACGCTCCGAGGGGCCGCACGCCGGCGGGATCCCGGCCTGGAAGGAGATCTACGAGGTCTACGTCGAAGCGGGCGTCCCCTCCGGCGCGCCGGTTCCGGGGACGGACTGACCGCTCACCCCGGTGGCGGGGACGACCGCTCAGGACAGCTGCCGCCGCACCAGCTCGTGCAGCCGCCCGCCCGTGTCCGCCAGCAACTGCGCGGGCGGGCCCTGCTGGGCGACCCGGCCGTTCTCCATCACGATGACACGGTCCGCGTCCAGCACCGTCGACAGCCGGTGCGCGATCACCACCCGGGTCGCGTTGAGCGCCTTGGTGCTCTCGATCACCGTGCGCTGCGTCGCGTTGTCCAGCGCGCTGGTCGCCTCGTCGAAGTAGAGGATGCGCGGCCGCCGTATCAACGCCTGGGCGATCATGAGGCGTTGGCGCTGACCGCCCGAGATGGCGCCGCTGCCCGAGACGAGTGTGTGCAGCCCCATCGGCATCCGTGCGATGTCCTCGGCCAGGCCCGCCATCTCCGCCGCCTCCATCGCCTCCTCCGGCGTGTACGGCTCGGTGCCGCAGATGCAGTCCAGGATCGACCCGGTGAAGGGCTGCGCGTGCTGGAGCACGACACCGCACTGACGTCGTACGGCGGACTGGTCGAGGGCCCCCAGATCCTGGCCGTCGTACAGCACACTGCCCGACACCGGCCGGTCGAAGCCGATCAGCAGCCGCAGCAGCGTGGACTTGCCGCAGCCGCTCGGGCCGACGATCGCCACGAACTCGCCCGGCCGGACGGAGAACGACACGTCGTCCAGGACGAGCGGACCGTCGTCGGCGTACCGGAACGACAGCCGCCGCGCATCGACCGAGCCGGACAGCACACCGGGACGCGTACTCGCCCCGCGCACCTCGGGCGTCGCGTCGAGCACCGGCCTGATCTCCTCGAACATCGGCAGCGCGGCCGCCGCGGAGACCAGCGCGCCGGTGATCTGGGTGACCGACGTCAGCAGCATCGTCACCGATGTGTTGAAGGTGAGGAAGGCCGCGGCCGACAGCGAGCCCCGCGCCGGGCCCGCCAGGAGCATGAACATCAGCAGGGAGCACAACGGCAGATACACCGCGCCCATCACCGTCGTCAGGTTCTTGACGCGGCCGACCCGCTGCTGGAGTTCACGGCTGCGCGCGAACTCGCCCGCCCAGGCCGCGTACGCGTAGTTCTCGGCCCCCGCGACCCGCAGCTTGGGCAGCCCGCGCAGGGTCTGGAACGCCTGGTTGTTGAGCTTGTTGCCCAGGACCACCAGCCGGCGCTGCCCGCGTACCTGCCACAGACCGAGACCGAGGAACGCGGCCGCGACGACCACGAGCATGCCGATCGCGGCCAGCGCCATCGGCACGCTGTACCAGAGCAGCAGACCCAGGTTCATCGCGCCGACCGTGCCCGCCTGCGCGAGCGTGGGGCCCACACCGGCGAGCAGACGGCGGATCGCGCTCACGCCCATCGCGGCACTCGCGAGCTCGCCGGTCGAGCGGGCGGCGAAGAACGACGTGGGCAGCCTCAACAGCCGGTCCCACACGGCCGGCTGGAGACTCGCCTCGATCCGGCCCTCCATCCGCAGCAGCGTGAGGTTCTGCAACAGCGTGAACGCCGCCGAGACGACGCCGGCGACCATGAGCGCGAGACAGACCTGCACGATCAGGCCGTGCTCGGCCCTCGGGACGTACTCGCCGAGCACCCGGCCGGTCGCGATCGGCACCAGCGCGCCGATCGCCACGGTCACCAGAGCGCTGATCGCGAGGTTGCGCAGATCCCCGCCCGTGCCCGCCAGACAGAACCGCAGCAGCCGCAGCGGGCCGAGCCCGTGCTCGGGCAGCGGGCGGTAGAACATCACGGCCCGCGGTTCGAACTCCGAGGCGTTGGCCTTCTCGACCGGCGTCTCCCGCCCGGACGACGGCTGTACGGCGACATAGCCGCCGCGCCGCCACAGCAGCGCCACCGGCGCACCGGACACCGCCCGGCTGCCGACCAGCGGGCCGATGTCGTCACGCCACCAGCGCCCGTCCAGGCGCACGGAACGGGCGCGGATCCGTGAGGCGAGCGCGATCCGTTCGACAGGGTCGAGCCGTTCGCTCTCCGCGCCGCCTCCCGCCCGCTCGGCGAGGGTGATCCCGGCCGCGCGGGCGACCAGTTCGCAGGCCGCGTAGGTGGCGTCCGCCTCGGCCGCGGTCGGGCGCTTCGCCGATGCTCTGCCGATCGAGGCGAGCAGCGCCCGGTCGGCCCGGTCGCGGACGTCCTCACCGGCCTTGATGCCCGCCGCCGCACGGTCCTCGTGACCGGCCTCCAGCTCCTCTATCCAGCGGTCGAGGGTGGACAGCAGCCGGTACTGCTGGTCGACCATGCTCTGCCAGACACCGGAGTCCATCAGCAGATCGGCCGCCGCCTCGGCCCCGTACAGCGAGCCGTACTGCACGCTCCCCGGCGGGACCTGCATCCAGAACACGTCGTCGTCGGTGGGAGCGGCGGTGTACTCCCCGGCCGTCGGTGCCTGGAAGAGGATGGAGAGGCCACGTCCCACGCCGAGCGCGAGGGCGTGCTCCAGCGGGCTCGACGCCGGCGGCACGAACTGCGGGTTGCCGTACGCGTCGTACGACCAGGTCGCCGTGTCGGCCGGCCGGTGCAGCTCGCGCAACCCGATCCGGCGCAGCTCGCAGCCGCGCAACGGCCGCCCCACCAGAGTGTGCTGAGGGCCCGTCACCGGACCGAGCAGCAGGGAGCCCGCTTCGAGCCGGCCGAGGTGATGCCAGTGACCCTGCTGCGCCGCGTCGACCGCGAACAGGTCCATGGCTCCCGCGGCCACCAGCCACAGGACCTGCGGACCCTCCAGATCGAGACGGCTCACTCCCGCGCAGCCGACATGGGTGCCCATGCCGCCGAGCGCGCCGAGCACCATGTCCTGCTCGTGGACGCCTTCGTGGACCGTGCTCATCTCAACGCTCCCTGACCAGACCGGCGTACGGGCCTTCGGCCGCCACCAGTGCCTCGTGCCGCCCGCGTTCCACGATCGAGCCGTGTTCGAGCACGACGATCTCGTCGCTGTCCCGTACGGTGCTGAGCCGGTGGGCGATCACCACGCAGGCGCAGCCGCGCCGGCGCAGGTTGTCCATGACGGTCTGCTCCGTCTCCGCGTCCAGGGCGCTGGTCACCTCGTCGAGCACGAGAATGCTGGGCCTGCGCACCAACGCCCGCGCGATCTCCAGGCGTTGCCGCTGACCGCCGGAGAAGTTCCGCCCGTCCTGCTCGACGCGGCTGTGGATCCCGCCGGGACGGCGGGTGACGACGTCGTACAGCGCCGCGTCCTTCAGAGCCGCTGCCACGGCGTCGTCGGGGATCGACGGATCCCACAGCGCCACGTTGTCCCGGACCGTCCCCTCGAAGAGGAACACGTCCTGGTCGACGAAGGACACGGACGACGCGAGCGCTTGGCGCGGGATGTCCTCCAGGCGCCGGCCGTCGATGCGGATCGTGCCCTCCCACGGCGCGTACAGGCCCGAGATCAGCCGGGACACCGTCGACTTGCCGCTGCCCGAACCGCCGACCAGGGCCACCTGCTGACCCGGCCCGACCGTCAGCGAGAATCCGGTGAGCAGCGGCTCGTCGAGCGGGCTGTAGCCGAACGTGATGTTCTCCAGCTCCACATGACCCCGCAGACGCCGGGTGGACCCGCCGGTGCCCGGGCGGGCGTAGAGCGGGTCGGCGCGGAAGTTCTCCACGTCCTTGAGCCGGGCCACGTCGGCCGCGAAGTCCTGGATCCGGCCGGCGACACCGTTGAGCCGGGTGATCGGCGCGGTGAACCGGGTGACCAGCGCCTGGAAGGCGACCAGCAGCCCCACGGAAACCTGCCCCTCGACCGCCCGCAGGCCGCCGATCCACAGGATCAGCGCGCTGTTGAGCATCGCCAGCGTGGGGGCGACCACCCCCAGCCATGCGCTCGGCACACCGAGGCGCTGCTGCTCCTCCAGCGTGGTGGCGTGCTGTCCCGCCCACTTGCGGAAGTAGCCATCCTCGCCGCCGGTGGCCTTCATCGTCTCGATCAACTGGAGCCCGGTGTACGAGGTGTTGGTCAGCCGGGCGGTGTCGGCGCGGAGTTTGGCGGTGCGGGTCGCGCGCAGCCGGATCACCACCCGCATCGCCACCACGTTGAGCAGCGCGACACCGATGCCGACGGCCGTCAGCTGCGGGTCGTAGGTGTAGAGCAGCACGGCGTACAGGACGACGACGACCGCGTCCACACCCGCCGCGGCGAGATCGCGCGCGAGGGTCTCGGCCACCGCGTCGTTCGACTGGAGCCGCTGCACCAGATCGGCCGGGCTGCGCTGGGAGAAGAAGGTGACCGGCAGCCGCAGCAGATGACGCAGGAACCGGGCGCTGGAGAGCGTCGAGGAGATGATGCGGCCGCGCAGCAGATTCGCCTGCTGCAGCCAGGTCAGCACCACCGTCAGCAGCACCGAGACGCCCATCGACGCGAACAGCACCCCGAGCAGCGAACTCTGACCGCCGATCAGATACTGGTCGATGAACGTCCGGCTGAGCGCGGGCACGGCCGCGCCGACCGCCACCAGCAGCAGACTCGCCAGCACCGCGGCGGGCATCGTGCCCGAAGTGCCGCGCAGCCGGGCCGGCATGGCACCCAGCACCCCCGGCCTGCGGCCGCCCCTGCGGAACCCGGGACCCGGCTCCATGACCAGGACGACTCCGGTGAAGCTGGTGTCGAAGTCCTCCATCGGCACGAAACGACGGCCCTTGCCCGGGTCGTTGATGTGCACACCCCGGCGTCCGAGACGGCGCCCCATGCCGTCGTACACGACATAGTGGTTGAACTCCCAGAACAGGATCGCGGGTCCCCGCACCTCGGCGAGAGCGGCCGTGTCCATCTGCATGCCCTTGGCCGTCAGACCGTAACCGCGCGCCGCCTTCAGCAGGTTGCTCGCGCGAGAACCGTCCCGCGAGACACCGCAGGCGATTCGCAGCTCTTCGAGCGGGACGTGCCGGCCGTGGTGGCCGAGCACCATGGCCAGGGACGCCGCACCGCACTCCACGGCCTCCATCTGGAGGACGGTGGGGGTGCGGACGCTCCTGACCCGGGTCCTGGGCACGCTGCGCCGGGGCGGCGCGGCGCGCCGTCTCCCGCGGGTGTCCGGTGCGGCGCTCACGGCAGGAGCCAGTCGACGGGGCGCTGACCGGTGAGCCGGACCGAGGCCGTGGCCAGGGTCATGGAGGTGAGCGCGTAGGGCGGCCCGTCCGCGGACGACCACTTCAGGCCGCTGCGGGTGGCGGACGACCGGTCGAGCCTGACCAGCACGGCGACCGGCCTGCCCTTCTCGCTGAACTGCTCGCCCAGTTGGGCGTCGCCCAGGTAGGCGGCGATCTGCTGCCGGGTCTGCACGCTGCGGCCCACCGCCTTCACGTGGCCGCGCAGCACTCCGTACCGCTGGGCGGGCACCGACTGGACGGTGAGGTCGACGGCGGCGTCGGCGGGAACGGCGGCCGCGCTCGCGGCGGAGACGTACACGGTCGCGTACAGGGGGTCGTCGGCGTGGGCGGCCTTCTCCACGGCGGCGACGTTCGCGCCGGTCGAGATGATCGCGCCGATGGTGGCGGCCAGGGCGGTGACACGGCCCGCGGCGACCGTACGGACGACGGCCGTCTCCCCTTGCGCCGTACGCACCTTCAGTACGGGGGCGTTCGCGGGGAGCCGTTCGCCCTCCTTCGCGAGGACCGCCGTGACCTGCCCGGCGACCGGGCTCTGCAGGAGGTAACTGCCCTGCGCCTGGGTGAGGACGGCGGGCGCTGCGACGGTGGGGGTGACGGTGCCGGTCACGGCCCAGACGGAGGCCGCGGCCATGGCAAGGACCGTCACGGACAGGGCGAGCCGGCCCTGTGGGCGGGCGAAGCGCACCGGAAGGTCGAGCTCTTCGGGGGAGCGCAGTTTGGCGAGGGCCTGTTGACGGAACTGCACGGGACTCTTCTCACCTGTTCGAGAGGCTCACGGCACCTCATGGCACCCGAGAGTCCCGGAACCGGTGGGGCGGTTCCGGGACTCGGCGGCGTGAAACGCGATCAGAGACCGGCGACCAGGCCGGTGACCGGGGCGGTGTTCAGGCCGGTCACACCCTCGACGGTGCCGATGGCCGTGCCGACGATGCCGGAGACCGGGGCAACGCCGTCCACCAGGCCGGTGACGGTGCCGACGGCGTTCAGCGCGAGGCCACCGGAGACGTTGTCGAGGTCGGCGTCGGAGATCTCGGCGGTCTCGACACGGGGGGTGGAGTTCATGATGGAACTTCCCTTCATATGGATATTCACAAGGGGGGAGAGCGGCCCCCTCTGGGGGACAGACGCGGCCGCCGCCGCAGGGGTGCGGCTCCCGTTGCCGGGAGCGGTGCTGCGACCTCCGCGGTGCAACGGATCAAAGCACGGCCGCGGGGCGCGCTTCCAATCAACCAGGGCTCTCACCTGGGAACTTGTGCTCCATGGGCGATGAACCGTGCACAGGTGCACACGCCTCTGCGGCCACTTCTTCACATGCTGCGCGGCATCGATCCACCCTCACCCTTGCCACTCCCGCGCCGAATCGGACAGTCCCGGCCCATCGGCGCGCAGGGGGCGCGCGACTGTGCAGATCCCCGGTCCGCGGTGACCTCGGTGAGCATGGGCTGTGCAGATTCCCTGAACCCGGGATTCCGCCACCACTCGTCGACGGAGTGTCGTCGGCCGGTCGCTTTCCGTGTCGCCCCGGGTGTGGCTGCCCCTTCGGCGGCACCGTCCGCTCCCTCCGGTCCCTCTCGGCCCCGGCGGTCCCGCCTGCGCCGGTCCTGCCTGCGCCGGTCCTGCTTGTCCCGGCGTCCTCCCGGTAGGCGGAATGCCCCGGTTGTCTCCGCAATCGATACCTTTGGCGAAGTCAACTCCCGCAATTTGCAATGGCAGTTGAACACCCCGGGCGACACACGCGTATCAACGGGCAAGCAGGCGCCCCCTAGTCAGCTGCCGGACGCGGCATCGACCCCGTCCCCAGGAGGTCAAGAGTTGAGTCACAAACGGATACCCAAGCGCAAGGCCGCCATCGCGGTTGGCGGCGTCGCGGCGCTCGGAGCAGCGGCTCTGCTGCTGCCCAACGCCAACGCGTCGCAGTCGAACGGGGATGCCGCCACTCCCAGAACCTTCGCGGCCAACGACGTCTCGGACGTCGCTTCCATGCTGGCCTCCCAGCTGGGTGACGCGTTCGCCGGCTCGTACTACGACGCGCAGCAGAAGCAGCTCGTCATCAATGTCGTCGGTAACAACAGCAACGTCGTCAACCAGATCGAGAAGGCCGGCGCGGTGGCTCACCAGGTGCAGAACAGCACCGCCGCGCTGCAGACCGCCGCCAAGACCCTCAAGGCCGACGCGACGATCCCGGGCACGGCGTGGTCCGTCGACCCGAAGACCAACGAGATCCGGGTGACCGCGGACTCCACCGTCACGGGCGACAAGTGGAACACGGTCGAGTCGACCGTCAAGGGCCTCGGTTCCGGCGTGGCGACCCTCTCGAAGTCTGCCGGAACCCTGAAGACCTTCGTCGACGGCGGTGACGCCATCTTCGGCGGCAACGCGCGCTGTTCGCTGGGCTTCAACGTCACCGCGGGCGACGGAACCCCCGCCTTCCTCACCGCGGGCCACTGCGGTGTCGCCGCCGCCGAGTGGTCGGACGCGGCGAACGGTGCGCCCATCGCCACCGTCGACCAGGCCACCTTCCCCGGAGACGGCGACTTCTCCCTCGTCAAGTACGACGACCCGGCGACGCAGACGAACAGCGCCGTCAACGTCGGCAACGGGCAGAGCGTCCAGATCAACCAGGCCGTCGAGGCCGCCGTGGGCCAGCAGGTCTTCCGGATGGGCAGCACCACGGGTCTGCGCGACGGCAACGTGACCGGTCTCAACGCCACCGTGAACTACCCGGAGGGCACCGTCACGGGCCTCATCCAGACCGATGTGTGCGCCGAGCCGGGCGACAGCGGCGGCTCCCTGTTCACCCAGGACGGCGGCGCGGTCGGCCTGACCTCCGGTGGCAGCGGCGACTGCACGGCCGGCGGCGAGACCTTCTTCCAGCCCGTCACCACCGCGCTGGCCGCGGTCGGCGCGACGCTGGGAGCCGGTGACGCAGGTGCAGGTGCAGGTGCAGGTGCGGGCGACGCAGGTGCGGGCGACGCGGGTGCCGGTGACGCCGGTGCCGGCGGGGCGGTGGACCCGAGTGCGAGCGCCGTGGACCCGGGCGCCGGTGACGTGGTGGACCCGAGCGCGGGCGCGGTGGACCCGGGCGCCGGCGGTGACGTGGTGGACCCGAGTGCGAGCGCCAGTGACGCGGCGGGCGCGGGTACCGGCCAGAACGGGACGCACCACCGGTCCCGCAAGCACCAGTAGTCCGGCACCGCCACCCCAGTAGTCGGCCGCCGGTGACGGATCGGACCTCGTGTCCGCCCCCGAAGCCGGTGAGTCCGGCGGTCAAGAACCACTGACCGGCCAACGGAACAGGGAATTCCGGTCGACAGTGGACAGGTCCGGCCCTCCGGCGGGAGGGTCGGACCGCTCCTCATACGGCGCCGTTCCCACCACGCGGCCGTACCCGCAGCAGAAGCAGCGCGACGTCGTCGGGCCGCTCCTGCGTGCTCTCCTCGCCCCGCTGGAGCAGAGTGTCGGCCAGCTCGTCCAGGGGCTGGTGCCCGCTCGCGGCGAGCCGTCGTGCGAGGTCGGCGAGCGCGTCCTCGATGTCGACACCGGGGGATTCGATCAGACCGTCGGTGTACAGGGCGAGCACCGACCCCGGGACGAGCGGCACCGCGGTCGTCGGATAGACGGCGTGGGGGTCGATCCCCAGCAGCGGCCCGCCGGCCAGGTCGAGCACCTTCACCTTGCCGTCCGGCCGGAGCAGCAGCGGCGGCGGATGCCCCGCCCTGGCCATCACGGCGACCCCGCGCGCCGGGTCCAGGCGCAGATACAGACAGCTGGCGAACAGCTCGGTACCCAGGTCGATGAGCAGCCGGTTCGTGCTCCCCATCACCTCCTCCGGGGCCTGGCCGACCGCCGTGTACGCGCGGACCGCGGTACGGATCTGCCCCATCAGCCCCGCCGCCGTCACGTTGTGCCCCTGCACGTCCCCGATCACCGCCGCCGCCCGGCCGTGCGAGGACACCAGGTCGTAGAAGTCCCCTCCGATGTCCATGCCCTGGGTCGCCGGCAGATAGCGCGCCGCCGCCTCGACCGAGGCCAGCGGCGGGAGCGAGGCCGGCAGCAGCGCGGCCTGGAGGCCCTGTGCGAGCTGGAGTTTCGCGTCGTAGAGCAGGGCACGCTCCAGCGCCTGGGCGATGAGACCGCTCAGACTGGTCAGTACCGCCCGCTCGTCGGGCGCGAAGTGGTGGGACTGCGCGTACCCGAGGACGCAGGTGCCCACCGGCCGTCCGGAGGCCACCAGCGGCAGATACGCCCACGCGCCCATGCCGTCGGGCGTGGCGTTCCGCGCCGGATACAGCCGCTCCAGCTGCTCGCGCGAGTCGAAGAACGCGGGCACACCGGTGTTCAGCGCCTGGGTGCCCGGGGTCTGCTCGCTCAGCGGCAGCCCGTTGAAGCGCTCCACGATGTGAGCGTCCGGATAACCGCGATGCCCCAGGACGTGCATGCGCCCCGCCCGGCTGGCGAGGACGACCAGGGACTGGCTGCCGACGGCGGGTGAGATCTCGTCCGCCACCAGCTGCACCACGTCCTGCACGCCCGCCGCCTCGGTCAAGGCGCTCGCCAGGCTCAGCACATGGGAGATCGTCACCAGGCGGGGGCTGCCGTCGCGCCGCTGCGGGCCCGCCCGCGTCATCTCGGACACCGGCCGGGCCCGCGAGATCCGCACGCTCAGCCCGCTCGTACTCGGATACAGGCGGAAGGAGAGCCAGTCGCCCGGCGGACGCAGGGCGACGAAGGAGGTCACGTGCTGGCTGATCAGCGCCGCCCGGTAGCGGTCCTCGTAGACCGGGTCGTTCAGCCAGGGCACGGCCGCCCACAGCTGGGTGCCCAGGAGACGGCTGACGGGCACTCCGAGCAGCTCGGCCGTCGCCGCGTTGGCGAAGCAGACCCGCCCGTGCAGATCCAGCGAGCACAGCCCGTACGGCAGCCGCCCCACCATCCGCGTGGCCTCCATCGAGCCGAGCGTGCCGCCGGGCGCCTCCGCGTACGGCGTGAGCAGGTCCGGCTCGGGGTGCAGCGGCCGGTTCTCCGCGGCGGCACGCTCCAGACGCAGCGTGAGCCGGTCGCAGGCCGCGGTGAGGCGATCGCGTTCCCGGTCGGAGAGGTCCGGCGGATGCGAGCCGGGCCAGGTCACGAAGACGGCGCCGTACATCGTGGCGGCCGTCGCCACCGGAAGCGCGGCGAGGGCGAAGGGGTACGGGAGCACCACCGCGATCCGGGGATACCTGCGGGCCATCTCGTGCTCGCCGCCCACCCAGATCAGCCGCCGATCCCGTACCGCCTCGGCGACGGGGATCGGCGCGTTCAGCCCCACGCGTTCCCACGGCGCGGCGAAGGCCCGTGGCAGCCCGGCGGAGACCGCCATCTCCAGCACCGGCTCGTGGGAGGACAGCAGGTAGACGGCTCCCGCGTGGGCGTCCACGTCGTCCAGCATCGTGGCCAGCGTCAGCGACAGCAGCGGACGTCCCACCGGGGCCGGCCGGCCTGCCGGCGCCTGCGCGGCCTCCTGCCCGTCGGACACGGCGACCACCTCCTCGCGGGGCCGTCCACGACTCCGCACCTCCAGGGGTCAAGGCTCCTCCCTGGAGGTCGATCCCGCACGGCGAGCCGACCCGCCCCCACGGCCGGGCGACCCGCTGTCCCGCCCGGCCGGGACACGAACCGTCACCTCCGTCATGGGCACGGTGTGCCTTCGTCACGGGAGCACGGTGTGAACGACATGAAGAACGACGGATTCGCTTTCGTCGGATCGGCCGTCCCGTATGGGCTCCGCCGCAGGCCCGGCGCGTTCGGAACGGTCGCAGGGGCTGCGCCCGAGCCCGGGAAGCGCTGTAATGACGGCGTGGTCAGTGAGGGTGCTGCGGAACGCGGAACGAGAAGGTCGCGTGCCGAACTTGCCCTGAAGACGCTCACCGCGGATCTCGACCCACGCGAACGGCTGCACCGCCTGCTGGAACAGGCACTCGTCTTCACCGGTGCGACCGTGGCCGCCGTGTACTCACCGAGTGTGAGCGGCGGTGAACTGCAGCTGGCCGAGTCCGCGGGGGTGCCCAGGACGCTGTACGGGCTCCGCGACAGCTACCCCCTGTCCGGCGGCTCCCCGGCCGCCGAGGCCCTGCGCTCGGGACTGCCGTGCTGGCTCGGACCCGAGGAGCTCGGGCGCTGCGCCGACGCCCGGCGCCTGGCCTCCCAGGACTTCTCGCTGGCCGTGCTGCCCCTGGGGGACAACGGCTGCCTGGTCGCCGTCAGCGAGCGCCCCGACGGCTTCGGCCCCGAGGACCGGGCCTGCCTCGGGCTGCTCGCCGATGCCGTGGTCTGCCCGCCCGCGCCGCCGCCGGACAACGCGGCGGACCTGCCCGCCAACGCGTTCAGCCTCGCCATGGACACCGGGCACGTCGAGGTCGACCGCGAGGTGCTCGACCTGTTCGGACTGTCCCCCACCACCTTCGACGGCAAGGTCGAGACCCTGTTGTCCATGGCCGTGCCGGAGGACCTCCCGGCCCTGATGTCCGCGGTCGAACCGGACCACATGTCGATCGGTGAACGCGAGCTGGAGTTCCGTATCCACCAGCCGTCCGGCGGACACAAGTGGCTGCGGCTGCGCGCCCGGCTGCTGCCCTCCGCCGAGGGCCGCCCCGCACGGCTCGTGGGCATCGTCTCCGACGCCTCCAAACTGCGCTCCGGCCTGAGCGACGTGGGCCGCGTCCAGCGTCTCGCCGCCGCGCTGGCCACCGCCGGCACCGTCCGCGATGTCGGCCAGGCCGTCGTCGCCGCCCTGCGCAAACCCCTCCAGGCCGACCGGATCGCCGTCGCCGAGCTGGAGGGCGACCGTCTCGTCGTCACGCTTCTGGACCCGCCACAGCCGGAGTTCTGGCCGGAGCTGTGGCGCAGTGAATGGCGCTCGGAGTGGCCCGACGCGCCCGTCCGGGCCATGCCCACGCTCGCGGCGGCCCTCAACGAGGGGCGGCCCGCCATCTGGCCCGCGGGCGCGGACCTGGAATCCGCGCTCGCCGAGGTCGGCCCCGGCGGCCTCGCCGTCCTGCCGCTGCCCGCGGGCGGCCGTATGGCGGGCGCCTGCCTGATCGGCTGGGACACCCCGCACGAGTTCGGCCCCGAGGAGAGAGCCCTGCTCACCGCTTCCGCGGGTCTCGCCGGGCAGGCCCTGGTACGCGCCCACGCCTTCGACGCCGAGCACGAACTGATCGGCATGCTCCAGCGGACCCTGCTCCCACGACGGCTGCCCCGGCTGCCCGGCGCGGTCGCCGTCGCCCGCTATCTGCCGACCACCTCCGGCCTGGACGTCGGCGGCGACTGGTACGACGTCATCCCGCTGCCCGACAACCACGTCGCCCTCGTCATCGGCGACGTCCAGGGACACAACGCCTCGGCCGCGACCCTCATGGGCCAGATGCGCACCGCCCTGCGCGCCTACGCCGTCGAGGGCCACCCGCCGGACGTGGTGGTCTCGCACGCCAACCGGCTCCTGCTCGACCTGGAGACCGACCTCTTCGCCACCTGCTGCTATGTCGACGTCGACATGGAGGAGGGGTCCGCCTGGTATGTGCGCGCCGGACACATCCCGCCCGTGCTGCGTCACCCGGACGGCCGTACCGAGGTCCCCGATTCGGAGACCGGACCGCCGCTCGGCGTCATCCGCCAGACCGACTTCCCCATGAGCCCGCTGCGGCTCCAGCCCGGCACCATCGTCGCGCTGACCACCGACGGACTGGTCGAGTCCGTCGAGGTCGACATCGAGGACGGCCTCAAACGTCTCGCCGAGGGTCTGGCCGGCTCCGACCCCGCCCACCTCGGTCTCGTCGCCGACGAACTGCTCACGGGCGCCAACCGCAGCGACGACGTGGCCCTCCTGCTGATGCGGTACGACGGCATGGAGGTCCTGCCGCTCCGCGAGAGCTGGACCGTCTGGCGGGTCCCCGAGGCGGTCCGGCACGCCCGCCGCTACACCCGGCGCGCCCTGCGGACCTGGGGCGTCGGCAAGTACACGGACACCGCCCTGCTGATCGTCTCGGAACTCGTCACCAACGCCCTCGTGCACACCGACGGCAAGGTCCGGCTCGACCTCACCCTCATCAACCACCGCCTGCGCATCGCGGTCGCCGACAACTCGCCCCGCACGCCGATCAAGCCCACCAGCATCGGCTGGGAGGCCACCGGAGGCCGTGGCATCCTGCTCGTCGAGGCGACGTCGGCGACCTGGGGCACGGTGCCGGTGAGCGGCGGGAAGCAGGTCTGGAGCGAGATCGCGCTCGACTGAGGAGGTGAAGCCGTGCGTCTGCTGCTCATGTCCGACACCCACCTTCCGAAGCGGGCCGGGGAACTGCCCGCCGCGCTGCTCGCCGAACTCCCGTCGGCCGACGTCGTGATCCACGCGGGCGACTGGGTGGACACCGCCACCCTCGACCTGCTGGAGGCCCGTTCCCGGCGGGTCATCGGCGTGTACGGCAACAACGACGGCCCCGGTCTGCGGGCCCGCCTCCCCGAGATCGCCCGCGCCGAACTGGGCGGCCTGCGCTTCGGGGTCGTCCACGAGACCGGCTCCGCGCAACAGCGCGAACAGCGCTGCGCGCGGCGCTTCCCCGACCTCGACGTGCTGGTCTTCGGCCACAGCCACATCCCCTGGGACAGCACCGCGCCCACCGGCCTGCGTCTGCTCAACCCCGGCTCACCGACCGACCGCCGTCGCGAGCCGTACTGCACGTACATGACCGCGACGGTGACCGACGACGGCCGGCTCACCGGGGTGACCCTGCACCGGCTGCCTCCGCGCAGCGGCTGATCCCAGGATCACGGGCCGCTGGGCGCGATTCGCCCGGCGCCGGGCGCGGCTCGGGCTCACCGCGGATGGATCGCCCCGCCCCTGGCTGTCAGGGGCAGCCCGCTGCCGCCCCAGCGCAGCGCGATGATCTCCGCGGCGACGGACACGGCCACCTCCTCCGGTGTACGGGCTCCGAGGTCGAGGCCGACGGGGGAGCGCAGCCGGGACAGCTCGTGCTCCGGGACACCGGCCGCGCGCAGCCGTTCCAGACGGTCGTCGTGGGTGCGGCGGCTGCCCATCGCGCCGATGTACGCGGCCGGACGGCGCAGCGCCTCCTCCAGCAGGGGCACGTCGAACTTGGGGTCGTGCGTCAGGACGCAGATCACCGTGCGCGCGTCGGTCGTCGTGCCGCTCAGGTAGTGGTGCGGCCAGTCCACGACGACCTCCACACCCGCCGGGAAGCGTTCGGGCGTGGCGAACGCCGGACGGGCGTCGCACACCGTGACCCGGTAGCCGAGGAAGGCTCCGATGCGGGCCACGGCGGACGCGTAGTCGATGGCGCCGAAGACCAGCATGCGCGGAGGCGGTGCGAAGGAGTGCAGAAAAACGGTGACGGCGTCCTCGCGCCGCTCACCGTGCGGCCCGTAGTGCCGTCGCCCCGTCGCCCCCTGGGCCAGTTCCCCCCGCGCGTCGGCGGCGACGGCGACATCCAGCCCCCCGGACCCGAGCGACCCGGCAGTCCCGGTGTCCGGGTCCGTCGGCCCGGGTGGGGCGGAGACGGCGCCGTGCGTGCCGTGCGTGCCGTTCGTGCTGGCCGTGCTGGCCGTGTCGGCCGCGCCCGCCGTGTCGGCCGCGCCCGCCGTGTCGGCCGCGCCCGTGGAGGCCGCCGAGCCGGGGGTCCCGTTCTCGGCCGGGGTCTCGTCAGGCCGGACGGCGAGCGTCGCCCCCCGTGGCGCCGGGCCGTCCAGTACCGTCGCCAGCGTCACCGGGCGGCCCGCCGCCACCGACTCGGCCACCGCCGCGAAGGCCGGATCGTCGGCGGCCGACACCCGCCGGACCAGCAGGGTGATCTCTCCGCCGCAGGTGAGTCCCACGGCGAAGGCGTCCTCGTCGCTGTACCCGAACGTCTCCAGGCGGGTCTCGCCGGAGGCGATCACCTCCCGGGCCAGCTCGAAGACCGCGCCCTCGACACAGCCGCCGGACACACTGCCCACGATCTCGTCGCCCGGGCCGACCGCCATGGCCGCGCCCGGGTCGCGGGGCGCGCTGCGGTCGACCGCCACCACCGTGGCCAGCCCGAAGGGCGATCCGGCCGCGTACCACTCGTACAGCGCGGGGAGGATGTCACGCATCGTCCGCTCCTCTCGCCGCGGGGCCGGGCCCGCCCGGGGATCCGGTCACCTCGAAGGACCAGGATCCGGTCACCTCCAAGGATCCGCCCCGCGACGAGGTTTCGTTGAGCGTTAATGCGTTGCCGTCGCGGGTGGCCACCTGCTGCACTGACGGGAACGTGTTCACCAGCACCGATGAGGAGCAGCACATGCGCGCACCGTTCATGTCCACCCAGGAAGGAATCACTCTCATCTCAAAGGACATGACACCCGGTGCATATGCTCAACCTGGGAATCCTGGCGCACGTAGACGCCGGTAAGACAAGCCTGACCGAGCGGCTGCTGCACACGGTCGGGGTCATCGACGAGATCGGCAGCGTCGACGACGGGAACACCCGGACCGACTTCCTCGCGCTGGAGCGGCAGCGCGGCATCACGATCAAATCCGCCGTCGTCTCCTTCGCGATCGACGACCTCACGGTCAATCTGATCGACACCCCCGGTCACCCGGACTTCATCGCCGAGGTGGAACGGGTGCTCGGCGTGCTCGACGGCGTCGTCCTCGTCGTCTCGGCCGTGGAGGGCGTACAGGCGCAGACACGCGTGCTGATGCGGACGCTCCAGCGGCTGCGCATTCCCACGCTGATCTTCGTGAACAAGATCGACCGCCGCGGGGCCCGGTGCGAGGAGATCCTGGACAAGATCTCCGAGCGCCTCACCCCGGCGATCGTCCCGATGGGCGAGCCCGGTGAACTCGGCACGCGGGCCGCGTACTTCGCCCCCTACCCCGCCGACCGGCTGCGGCCGCGTCTCCTCGATCCGCTGGCCGGGCACGACGAGGAACTGCTGGCCGCGTACGTCGAGGACGGCCTGTCGGACGAGCGTCTGCGCGGGGCGCTGATCCGGCAGACGGGGCAGGCCCTGATGCACCCCGTGTTCTTCGGATCGGCCATGACGGGCGCGGGCGTCACCGAACTGATCGCCGGGATCCGG
Source organism: Streptomyces sp. NBC_00659 (assembly GCF_036226925.1). Classification (NCBI taxonomy): domain Bacteria; kingdom Bacillati; phylum Actinomycetota; class Actinomycetes; order Kitasatosporales; family Streptomycetaceae; genus Streptomyces; species Streptomyces sp. NBC_00659. Next base: position 8,527,619 of record NZ_CP109031.1, read on the forward strand.
GAGCTGCTGCCCACGGCGAAGGCGGACGCGGACGGGCCGCTGTCGGGCACCGTCTTCAAGGTCGAGCGAGGAGCGGCCGGGGAGAAGATCGCGTACGCGCGGATGTTCTCGGGCACCCTGCGGACCCGTGACCGGCTGACCCTGCGCGACGGCGAGGAGGGGAAGGTCACCGCGATCAGCGTCTTCGACCAGGGCTCGGCGGTCCGTGAGGCGAGTGTGACCGCGGGACGCATCGGCAAGCTGTGGGGGCTCGGCGCGGTCCGGATCGGCGACACCATCGGTGAACCGCCACGCTCGCCGGCGGGTGGACACCACTTCGCTCCGCCGACCCTGGAGACCGTCGTCTCGCCCGGCCGCCCGGCCGACAGGGGCGTGCTGCACACGGCGCTCACCCAACTCGCCGAACAGGACCCGCTGATCGGCCTCCGGCACGACGAACTGCGCGGGGAGATCTCCGTGTCGCTCTACGGCGAGGTCCAGAAGGAGGTCCTCCAGGCGACCCTGGCCGACGAGTTCGGCATCGACGTCCTGTTCCGCGAGACGACCCCGCTCTGTGTCGAACGGCCTCTGGGCACCGGCGCGTCGGTCGAGTTCAACAAGAAGGACCCGAATCCCTTCCTCGCGACCGTCGGACTGCGGGTCGACCCGGCGCCGGTCGGATCCGGTGTGGCGTTCCGGCTGGAGGTCGAGCTCGGATCGATGCCGTACGCGTTCTTCAAAGCGGTCGAGGACACCGTCGAGGAGACGCTGGGACAGGGGCTGCACGGCTGGCAGGTCACCGACTGCGCCGTCACGATGACGCACTCGGGCTATTCACCGCGTCAGAGCCATGCCCACCAGGGATTCGACAAGAGCATGTCCAGCACGGGTGCCGACTTCAGGGGCCTGACCCCGCTGGTGCTGACGGCCGCACTGCGCGCGGCCGGGACCCAGGTGTACGAGCCGATGAACGCGTTCCGTCTGGAGGTTCCCGCGGACACGCTCGGCGCCGTGCTGCCCCTGCTGGCCCGGCAGCGGGCGGTGCCGCGGACCACCCGGATCCAGGGGTCCTCGTGTGTGCTGGAGGGAGTCCTCCCGGTGGTGCGGGCGCATGAGCTGGAGCAGCAGCTCCCGGGGCCGACGCGCGGAGAGGGTGAGCTGGAATGCTCCTTCGACCACTACGCGCCCGTGGCGCGGGGCGCGATCCCGGACCGTCCCCGGACCGATCCGAACCCGCTGGACCGCAAGGAGTATCTGCTGAACCTGACGCGCAGGCTCGGAGGGTGAGCCGGCCGGCCGTGCTGTCGGCCCTGTGCGCCCAGGCGGGTGAAACGAGAAACTTACTCATGAGTCAGAGGTGTTGACGGCTCCTGATGCCGGCGGGACTGTTGTGGACATGACGAAGTTACGTGCGCGTCTGCTCGGCGTCCTCGTACTCCTCACCGGTCTCCTCACGGCGGCGGGCACCCGGCCCGCCGCCGCGGACGGACTCCCCGACTCCCTCTGGTTCGACCAGCCGGCTGCCGCCGCCCTCACGGTCGTGAACGGCCGCTTCACCGACGGCCTGGGCCGCGAGGTCGTCCTGCGCGGCTACAACGTCTCCGGCGAGACCAAGCTGGAGGAGAACAGCGGACTGCCCTTCGCCTCGGTCGCCGACGCGGCGAAGTCCGCCACGGCGCTGCGCGCCCTCGGCGGCGGCAACTCCGTGCGCTTCTTGCTCTCCTGGGCGCACGCCGAACCGGTCCGCGGCCAGGTCGACAACGCCTATCTCGCCGCGGTCACCGACCAGATGCGAGCCTTCCTCGACGCGGGAATCCGTGTCTTCCCCGACTTCCACCAGGACCTCTACTCCCGCCACCTCTTCAACCAGGGAAGCTGGTACTCGGGCGACGGCGCCCCCAAGTGGGCCGTGACCGCGGGCGGTTACCCGCAGGAGTCCTGCGGCCTCTGCCTCTTCTGGGGCCAGAACATCACCCAGAACAACGCCGTCAAGGCCGCACAGTACGACTTCTGGCACAACTCCTACGGACTCCAGGACGCCTTCCTCGCCACGGCCCAGGCCACCATGACGTACGTCCGGCAGCACCTCACCACGGCCGAGTTCGCGGGCGTCGCCGGCTTCGACCCGTACAACGAGCCCTACGCGGGCAGTTACGACTCGGGCCAGACCAGCCGCACCTGGGAACGCGACCTGCTCTGGCCGTTCTACGGGAAGTTCCGGGCCCGCATGGACGCGGCCGGCTGGCAGGACAAGCCCGCCTTCGTGGAACCCAACCTCTTCTGGAACGCCAACATCACCTCCCAGAAGCAGGAGGGCGGACTGCTCGACGCGGGCACCCTCGGCCCGCGCTATGTGTTCAACACCCACTTCTACGACCAGAAGGCCATCTCGGGCATCCTCATGTGGGGCAAGGCGGGAGACGGCCAGTACACCGGCGACTTCGGCACCGTACGGAACCGGGCCACCGCCGCCGGGACGGCGGCCGTCGTCTCCGAGTTCGGCCACCCCCTCTCCGGAACGGTCTCGGACAAGGCCCCGACCGTCGACAAGGCGATGTACCAGGCCCTCGACTCCCGGCTCTCCGGGTCCGGCTGGTGGTCAGGAGCGGCCTCGTCCGGACCGGTCCTGTCGGGTACCCAGTGGCAGTGGGACATCTACAGCGGCCGGCACCACGAGCTGATGAACGACAACCCCGACAAGGTCCTGACCTCCGCCGACGCCTGGAACGACGAGGACCTCTCCGCCGTGCGCCTCGACGACTCGGGCACGGCCGTGCTGCGCCAGGACGCCCGGCTCCTCGACCGCCTCTACCCCGGCGCCACCACGGGCTCCACCCTCGCCTTCACCTACGAGGACCGCTCCCGCGACGGCTCCACCACCCTGACCTGGAACCCGGTCCCCTCGACCCTTCCGCAGGTCTCCCAGCTCGTGGGAACGGGCCAGTACGGCCTGCTCGTCTGGCGCTCCGACGGCGGGTCCGCCCCGACGGAACTCCATCTGCCGGCCTCGTTCCCCTCCTCGGCCACGACGGTGGTGTCCGACCTCGGAGCGCTGGTCTCCCCGCCCGCCTACACCTCGGCCACGCCCGTCGCCGTGGCTCCCGAGCCGGGCGGCACCGGAAGCCGCCGCCTCCTGCTCACCGCGTCCGGCTCGGGAACCGTGCACTACGCGCTGGTCACGAACGGGGCGAACGCCCCGTCCGCCGCCCTGCTGAACGGGGCCCGGACCGAACTTGCCGCCTGGGCCGCCGCACGGTTCGGCTGAACGATCGTCAGCTACCGCCCTGGCCGGTCCAGTTCGCTTCCACATGGCCGAGCCGGACCCGCTGGGGGTGGTCGCCGACCGGCACCGACACCGTTTTCAGCCCGGTCTCGAAGTCGATGGCGGTGACCTGGTCGGCGCCGCTCTCGGAGACGACACAGTCCTTGCCGTCACCGCTCACGGTCGCCCAGTACGGCTTGGCGGCGGGGACCAGCGGTCCTTCCTGAAGGGTCGCGCGGTCGACGACCGTCGCGTAGTCGTCCATCGTCCCCGCGACGCACAGCCTGGTACCCGAGGGGTTCATCGAAATGCCGTGGTGGCGCGAGTCGTTGACCCAGGTCGTGCGGTCGCTGCTGGTGGCGGGGTTCTTCGGGAGGGTCTTCACCCGGGTGATCTTGTCGGTGGCCACGTCGTACTCCAGGAAGCCGTTGAAGAACGACACCTGGAAGTACAGCTTGGACTCGTCCGGCGAGAAGACGGCAGGGCGGACGGCGTCGGAGAAGTCCTTGAGGCCGATGGCGTCCAGGCGCTGGCGCATGTCGATCACCTTGACCTGCTTGAAGGTGGCCGCGTCGACGACCGTGATCTTCCGGTCGCCCTTCGTCCAGTCCAGCCAGGGGTCGTCCAGTGCGGTGGTGACGTCACCGATGGCCATGTTCCAGATGTACTTGCCGTCGTGGGTGAAGATGTTCTCGTGCGGTTTGTCGCCGGTCGCGAACGAGCCGAGCTGCCTGCCGGTCGTGATGTCGAGCACGTGCACGGTGTTCGCGGTGGAGGCCGAGACCGCGACCCGGGTGCCGTCGGGCGACACGGCCATGTGGTCCGAGCGGTAACCCGACACGGCGAAACGCCAGTTGATTCGCCCGGTGGCGAGGTCGATCGAGACGACATCGGCGAAACTCGGGCGCGAGACCACCACCGACCGGCCGTCCGGCGTCGAGTACATGTCGTCGACGAACTGGTCGTGTCCCTCGCCGACGCCGTTCCGGATGCCCATGAAGTAGGCCCATTTGATGGGATCGGCGTTGATCGCCGCGAGCCGTTCGGCCTTGTCCGGGATGACATTGATCCGGCCGATCTTCGCGAAGTCACCGGAGGACTTGATGACGTCCGAGGTGCCTTCCCAGTTGTTGCCGACGAACATCACCTCCCGCAGATCGGTGGCGGAGGCCTGCGAGCCGACGGCGGAAGCGGCGGTCGCAGTGCCGCCGAGGGTGAGCGTGAGGGCCGCGGCGAGTGAACAGAGGTGTCTGGCTCTGAGGACGGACATGGAGGGTCCCTGTCTGGTGGGGGAGTGCGGGTGACGGCACGGTGGAGAAGCGTGCTGTGCGTGCGCGACGTGCGTGACAGGCGAGAATCTGAACATGCCTGCTTTCAAAGTTCACTTACTGGAAAGTAAGGACTGAGGGAGCCTCTTCACAAGGGTCGGTGCACGAGAAAATCGCGGAAGGGGGCGAACACCGGTTCGTGACGGGTGCTGGGGAGGGACACGTGGCGGGCAGGCTCAGACAGCCCACCGGCCGCTACGGCGGCAGGACGGCGGAGGAGCGGCAGGCGGAGCGCCGCCGTCGTTTTCTCGACGCCGGGCTCCAGCTCTTCGGCGCCGGGCCCGGGTACCGGTCCACGACCGTGGCGGCCCTCAGCGAGGCGGCGGGACTGTCCACGCGCCAGTTCTACGAGGCTTTCCGCAGCCTCGAAGACGTACTGGCGGCGCTGCATCTGCAGGTCAACGACTGGGCCGAGCAGGCCGCTCTGGCCGCGCTCGCCGAAGCCGGCGACCTGCCGCTCGCCGAGCGTGCCACCGCTCTCTTCCGCGCCTACGCGGCGAACGTGACGAGCGATCCGCGCCGCATCCGTATCACCTTCGTGGAGATCATCGGCGTGAGCGCGCGGCTGGAGGAACAGCGGCTCGCCCGCCGGGCCCGCTGGGTGGAGTTCATCTGCGGCGAGGCGGCGGGTGCCATCGCCCGGGGGGAGGCTGCGCCGCGTGACTACCGGCTGGCCGCCACCGCCTTCATCGGCAGCGTGAACGGTCTGCTGCACGACTGGAACGCCGGCTGGGTGGACGCGACCCTGGATGAGGTGGTGGAGGAGCTGGTTCGCCAACTGCTCGGGATCCTGCGCCCTGCCGGCTGGAGCGCGGACGGGATCACGAGTACCTAGCAGGACGCGGTCAAGGGCGGCAAAAGGGTTCGCCCTCGCTGGTGCCGTCGGCGAGCAGCCGGCGTTTCCGGAGCCGTGGGAGCCGTGGGAGCCGTGGGAGCTGCCGGAGTCAAGGAGCCGTCATGGGTGTCCGAAGTGTTCGAGCCGGGTCAGGGCCTCTGCCACCGGGGTCACCCCGTCCTCCGTGCGAAGGCGTTCCGCCAGGTTCCGCGCGCTTCGCCGGAACGCGGGATCCGTGGTCGCCCGGGCCAGGGCCGGCGCCAGCCGCTCCGCGCGCAGCCCGCGTGGCGACAGGACGCCGGGCGCGACCCCGAGCGCGACGAGCCGCGCCGCCCAGAAACCCTCGTCGAACTGGACCGGCACGGGCACCGCGGGCACCCCGGCCCGCAGCCCCGCCGCGGTCGTGCCGGCCCCGGCGTGATGCACCACCGCCGCCGTCCGGGGAAACAGGATCGAGTGAGGCACCTCCCCGACCGTGAACATGTCGTCACCGGTGGCGCGCAGCTCGCCCCACCCCCGCTGGATCACCCCACGCAGCCCGGCGGCCCGCAGAGCACGTACGATCTCGCCGCTCAGCCGTCCGGGATCGGGGACCGTCGCGCTGCCCAGGCCCACGAAGACGGGAGCGGGGCCCGCGTCCAGGAAGTCCTCCAGCGCGGAGGGGAGCCGGGCGTCCTGGCCGTCGTAGGGCCACCAGTAGCCGCAGACGTCGAGCCCGCGTCTCCAGTCCCGCGGCCGGGGAACCACCAGAGGGCTGAACCCGTGCTGCACCGGCCAGGCCAGCCGTTCGCGGGCGCGACGGGCGGCGAGGGGACCCACGGGCGGCAGGCCGAGTCCCTCGCGCAGGTTCCGCACCGTCTCCGCGTAGACCCGCTCGACGGCCAGGTTCACCCCGTACCCGGCCGCCCGGTTGACCGTGGGTCCCCAGGAGCCGGTGCCGGCCACCGGGGGCGCGAACTCCCTTGTCGGTGCCAGCGGCTGGAGATGTACTCCCATGCTGGGCAGGCCCAGCCCCTCCGCGACGGCGTACCCGAGCGGTCCCAGCGAACCGGCCAGCAGGAGGACGTCACTGGAGCGGGCGGCCGCGATCATGTCGTCGGTCAGCCGCCCGACGAGCGACCGGGCGATTCCTGCCAGCCTGATGATCTTCCCGGCGCCCGTGGCACTCCGGTGGAGCCGCCGCCCTCGCCCGGACTCCAGTTCGGCCCGCGGATCGACGGGCAGCGCGTGGAACCCCACCCCCGAATCCGACACCAGGCCCGCGAAGCACCCGTGTGTCACCAGGGTCACGTCGTGCCCGGCCCGCACCAGGCCGCGTCCGAGTCCGGTGAACGGGGCCACGTCGCCCCGTGAACCCGCGGTCAGGATCGCTACTCGCACGAGATCCAGTATGGCGAGGTTCGTGGCACCCGCCGCTTCTCCGGCGGGAAGAGCTCTCAAGGAACCGGCCATGGCGGAAAGTTGCTCTGGCTCACCATCATGGCGAATGATCGAATCAGCGCTCGAACAATTTCAGTGGTGGGGGTGGACTGCGTGCGGGCGAAGTCGTACATGGATCTGCATCGGGAGATGTCCGCGGGCATCGAGGCGGAGCGCGCGTCCGCGCTCGACATGCTGGGACCGTCGGCCGTGTCCGTCCGGGCCGCGGTCGCCGAACTCCTGGAGCACCGGACCTTCGCCTACCCTCTGTCCGTGCTGCCGGTGATCGTCCACGCCGTGGAGACGGGGGCGACCGGACCGGCCGTTCCGCTGGCCGTCGTCCACGAACTGTGGTGGACCTCCGCGTGCTACCTGGACGACCTCGCCGACGGTCAGGCCGTCTTCGCCGCCGGCGGTCTCGGCGAGAGCGAGGCGCTGCTCGCCACGGTCATCAGCGGAATTCCGCTTCCCCTGCTCGTCGTTCAGTCGCCGCGGATCCCCGAGAAGGCGCGCGGGCCGCTGTCGGCCGAGGTCGTGAGGTGCTGGATCACCGCGACCGAGGGGCAGTTGAGGGACCTGCGCGCGGACGCGGCCACCCGCGACGCCGTGGTCACGGCCTACCTCGGGAAATCCGGCGCCCCGTTCAGCATGGTCACCGCCATGGCCGCGCGACTGGCCGACCGCCCGGACGAACGAGTCGAGCTCTGGCGGGAGTTCGGCAACGTCCTCGGCGTTCTGTGGCAGCTCTTCAACGATCAGCAGGACATCCTGACCGGCCGCAACGAAGACCTCGCGAACGGCACGGTGACCTATCTGCTGGCGTGCGCGCTGGAGAGCGCCGGACCGGATCGCGCGGGCGACGTCCTGGAACTGCACGCCGCCGCACGCCACTCGACCGATGCCCGGGCGGAGCTCACCGGCATCCTTCTCGCACCGGACGTGCTGCGCCGCTACGAGAAGGACACCAGCGTCTTCCGCGACCGTGCCCACCGCCTCCTGGACGAACTCGGGGGCGACACGGCCTATTCGGATGTCCTGCACGACCTCGTGGACCGGGCCTCCCCGATGCTGCTGCGGGCGGCTGAGCCCGTCGCCCGAGCGGTCACGCCCCAGCTCTGACGGCGACTCGGCCCGCCACAAGCCGGCGCACGCGGCCGCGCGGTACTCACCGGGGCCGGATACGAAGCCTTCGGGCGGTACGAGCCGCAGGGGGACGCGGATACGAACGCGCCGTCCGCAGGATCGAGTCCAGCAGGGAGGCGGACACCCGCAGGCCCGCCGCGGAGACCCCGTGCCTCCGTCGAGACCGGTCCGGGCGTGAACTCCCCATCGCCGCGCCCGCGGAGAAGGTCCAGGTCAGACGAGACGTGACCTGGACCTTCGGCCAGTTCCTCCCTACTCGTCCCATGCCTGTACCAGCGTCTGTTCGGCGATCTTGCCGTCGCGCAACGACATCATCGACGTGCTCATCACCCGTACCCCGTCCGCGTACACGCAGGTCTCGGTGTAGGCGACGTGGTCGCCCTGGATGACGCACTGGTCCATCTTGTGCGTCATGTCCCGGCTGTAGACGTCGTCGAGCATCTCGGCGATCTCGGCGCGACCGTGTTTGACCATCGGGTGGCTGGGCTGGGTGTTGCGGTCGACGATGCGCAGTTCCGCGTCGTCGGCGTAGAGCGACAGCAGATCTGCCGCACTGTGTCCTTCAATGCCCCGGCGCAGCGCCTCGGTGTCGAAGGCGGGGGCTGCCGCTGTGCCCATGGGTGACCTCCTCAGGAAGGCGTGGACCGGCCACGAGCCGACCGTGAAGCGCCTCAGTATCGAGCGTCCTCCGCCTCGGGGCCCACGGCAAACGCAAGGGGCCCGATGCGCCTCCCGGGTGAGCGCGCACCCCGGGCCGTGTCCGCTCCGGGGCCGGAGCCGTTGCTGATTGCATGATCTCAACACGACGTATCGTCGCCGCCGTTGGTCTCGCCGTCGGCGTCACGGGACTTGTCGCGCCGATGGCGACGGCCGCGGGCTCCGAGGCTCACGGCGCAGGGAAGGCGAACCCCGTCGCCACGCTCGAATCACTCGCGACGAGCGACATCCCCGACGGGCAGCAGGCCGGGCTTCCGCGGCCCTCCGCCCAGCTCGCGGGTCTGAACCCGCTGAACGACCTGAAGCAGTTGCACCAGATCACCGACCTCGCCGCGCCCGTCACGGGGCTCCTCCCGGGCATCCAGGGCTAGCGTCCGACGGGCCCTGACGGCCCTGGCAGGCGTCGGCAGCGGCGGCATCCCCTCCGTCCCGGGCCGAGGGGATGCCCGAGCCGCGTCCGCGTACCGCCGTGCGGAACGCGATGGGAGCCTGCCCGGCACGCTGGTGGAAGTACTTGGCGAAGTTCGTGGCGCTGGAGAAGCCGAGCTGCGCGGCGATGCGGGCGGCGGCCAGGTCGGTGTGGGCGAGCAGCCGCTTGGCCTCCAGGATCACCCTGCGGTCGATGAACTCCTTGGCGCCGATGCCCGCCGATTCGAGGGCGGCCCGGGACAGCGTGCGGGCCGAGTAGCCGAGGGTGAGGGCGTAGTCGTCCACCCGCCGGGTGCGCGCGAAGTCCCGCTCGACGGCCGCCCGGAAGCGAAGAAAGGTTTCGCCGGGCCCGGTGGGAGGGGCGTCCGATCCTTCCGGATGGGCCAGGCGCAGGATCAGCACGTCCAGCAGATGACGCAGTACGGCGCTTCGCGCGTCGCGCGGCAGCCGCCCGGGTGCCCGGAACTCGTGCACCAGATGCTCGGTCGCCACCCGCAACGAGGTGGCGACCTCGCCTTCGGGGGCGCACAGCACGCGGGCGTGCGGGTCGTCGAGCCGGGCCGCGCGGACGGTGGCCGCGCCCGGGAAGTCCCGCTCGAAGGCGATCAGTGTCCCCTCGGCCCCCGTGAGATCCCCCCACTGCAGGACCTGCCCGGGGCGCGTCCACAGCCAGGTGTCCCGCACGACGTCATGGGCGGTGAAGTCCACGCTCTGGCGCAGGGTGCCGGAGGCCAGCGTGAGCACCTGGTGGAAGGCGGGACGCTGCGGCGCGCCGAGATCGGTGCCGTGGGCACGGGTCCGGGCGCGCAGCGCGGCGAGCGAGATCACTTCCAGGCCGGCGGGTGGGCCGACGGGGGCCGCGCAGATGGTTCCGGGGGCGGCCTGCCCGGCCGGGTGTCGGTTGTTGACCATGATCAGTCGCCTGCGTATCCGGGTGGGACGTGCCTCGCCGCCCGGTCGGGGGTGGCGGCGTGCGGACGACCGCCCCGGGGCGGAAGGAAGGCATCACCATAGAGGAGAGCCGGGCCGTCGCCAAGGAACCGCCGCGGGATTCTTCGCCGGGCGCGGTGGAGGGGTGCCGTCCGGACGACGGGGTGTGGTCAACGTGCCGGGGCCGTTCCGAGGCGGGATGCCGGGGATGCCGGGGGTGCGGTCCGGGTGCCGGGCTGTGGTCCGGTCACCGTGCCCGGGTCATCCCGTGGTCGCGAGGAACTGGGTGGCGGCCAGTTCGGCGTAGAGCTGGTCCGCCGCGACGAGTTCGCGGTGGGTGCCCACGGCACGGACGCGGCCCGCGTCCATCACGACGATACGGTCGGCCGTCGTGACCGTGGACAGCCGGTGGGCGACCACCAGAACCGTGGTCGTACGGGCCACGTCGGCGACCGTGTCGCGCAGCGCGGCCTCGTTGACCGCGTCGAGCTGCGAGGTGGCCTCGTCGAGGAGCAGCAACCGGGGGCGGCGCAGCAGGGCCCGCGCGATGGCGACACGCTGGCGCTCGCCGCCGGACAGCTTGGTGCCGCGATGCCCGACGAGGGTGTCCAGACCGTTCGGCAGCCGGGACACGAGGCCGTCGAGGCGGGTCGTCTTCAGCACCCGTGTCAGCTCGCCCTCCTCGGCCTCCGGATTGCCGAGCAGGAGATTGTCGCGCAGCGAGCCGGACAGCACCGGCGCGTCCTGCTCGACGTAGCCGATGGCGGAACGGAGCCGGGGCAGCTCCCACTCCTCCAGCGCGCGGCCGTCCACACTGATGACGCCCGCCTCGGGCTCGTAGAACCGCTCGATGAGCGAGAACACGGTGGTCTTGCCGGCTCCGGAAGGGCCGACGAACGCGGTCAGGCCCCGGGCCGGGACGGTGAACGTCACGCCGTGGTGGACGTACGGCAGGTCGTCGCCGTACCGGAAGCGGACGTCCTCGAAGGCGAGCGTCGCCGGTTCCGCGCCCGGCGTCGGCAGGGGTGCGGGCAGGGCGGCGGGTTCGGCGGGCAGCCGCAGGGCCTCCTGGATGCGGGCGAGCGCGGCGGCACCCGCCTGGTACTGCGTGACCGCGCCGACCACCTGCTGGATCGGTGACATCAGGTAGAACACGTACAGCAGGAAGGCGACCAGTGTGCCGACGTCGATGGCGCCGGTCGCGACCCGGGCGCCGCCCACCGCGAGGACCGTGATGAAGGCGACCTGCATCGCCAGACCGGCCGTGTTGCCGGCGGCCGCCGACCATCCGGCCGCCCGCACGCTCTGCCGCCAGGACTCCTCGGCGGCCTCGTGGACGCTCCGCTCCTCGCGGTGCTCGGCGCCCGACGCCTTGATCGTCCGCAGCGCGCCGAGGGTCCGTTCCAGCGAGGCCCCCATCACCCCGACGGCGTCCTGAGCCTGTCTGCTCGCCCGGTTGATGCGCGGCACGATCAGGGCGAGCACCGAACCCGCGCACAGCACCACGCCCAGCGTGACGCCGAGGAGCACCACGTCGACCAGGCCCATCATCACCACCGTCGCGACGAGGGTGAGGCCGCCGGTGCCGAGGCCGACCAGCGAATCGGTCGTGACCTCGCGCAGCAGGGTGGTGTCGGAGGTGATGCGCGCCATCAGGTCGCCGGGCTCGCTGCGGTCCACGGCGGGTATGCGCAGCCGCAGCAGATACGACGACAGGGCGCGGCGCGCGCCGAGCACCACCGACTCCGCGGTGCGCCGCAGAACGTACGAACCCAGCGCTCCCACCGCCGCGTTGGTCACCACGAGGGCCGCCATGCCGAACAGGGCCCGGCCGATCGGCCGGTCGTGCGACAGGTCGTCGATGAGGCCGCGCGCCACCAGTGGCAGCAGCAGACCGGTGGCCCCGGTCGCGAGCGCCAGCAGCGCGCCCCCGAACAGTGCCCGGCGGTGCGGTCGTACGTACCCGGACAGCAGGCGCCACGCGGGCACCTCGGGTTCGGCCTCGGTCAGGCTCACGGCGCTCCTCGCGGGGATGTGGACGGAGCCCTCAGGCTACGTCGGCGGTCCGGGCGGACCGGCCCCGACTGCCCCGGATCCGCGCGGAGTTCAGGACACGCGCTCCCCGAGGGCCGCGAGGGTGGCGGCGAGGTCCGCAGGGCGGGGCCGGTTGTGCGGGAGTCTCGAGAGCAGCGCGGCCATGCCGCAGGTGTTCGTGAGCGCCGAGAGGACCAGGCCGCCCGCGACACCTGCGGAGAGCAACTGCCAGGAGGGGTGCAGGAGTCCGAGGCCGAGGCCGGTGAGGACGACGGTGCCGGCGGTGAAGCGGACCTGGCGCTCCAGGGACCAGGCGGTCCGCGTCGCGGTGGCCGGGCGGTGCAGCTCGTGGCCGCGCTCCGCCCAGGCACCGGTGCCGCCGGTGAGGGTGGCCGCAGGCACGCCGTGCTCGGCCAGCAGGGCGCAGGCGTTCGCCGAGCGGTTGCCGGAGGCGCAGACCACGAGCAGCTCGGTCCGGGCGTTCCCGAGCACGGGCAGCGCACGACGGAGCCGGTCCAGCGGGACGTTCAGGGCGCCCGGCAGATGGCCGGAGGCGTATTCGCCGGGGGTGCGGACGTCGATGACGGTCAGCTCGCCGAGGCGTCCACGGGCCTGGTCGACGTCGAGGGAGACGGGGGTGTTCATACGGAGTGTCATCCTTGCTCTTCAGAGGTGCCCCGCAGGGCGGAGTACAATACCCCTAGGGGTATGGACGGAGGAGTGTTCGTGGAACTGGAACTCGCGGGTGACGAGCTCAAGTCGGTGCTGAACCGGCTGCGCCGGGCGCAGGGACAGATCTCCGGAGTGATCCGGATGATCGAGGAGGGACGCGACTGCGAGGACGTGGTCACCCAGCTCGCCGCCGCCTCCCGCGCCCTGGACCGGGCCGGTTTCGCGATCATCGCCACCGGGCTCCAGCAGTGTCTGGCCGACGTCGAGAAGGGCGCGCAGAACGGTGAGACCGGTGACCGGATGAGGGCCCGGCTGGAGAAGCTCTTCCTGTCGCTGGCCTGAGCCGCGGAGCGTCCTGGCCCGAGCCTCACATCGCCACGTCCAGGAGCATCAGCGCGGCCACGGCCAGCAGGGCCCAGGCGAAGATCAGCTGAAGCGTGCCGCCGGACACCCGGGCCACCAGTCGCTTCCCGTCCCACGCGCCGAGGACGGCGGCCCCGGCGAACGGCGCGACGACCGCCCAGTCCAGGCTCTGCGCCGTACCCGCGCGGGCGAGCAGCGCCGCGAGCGAGTTCGCCGTGATCACCAGCAGGCTGGTGCCGACGGCGGCCCGCATCCGCAGACCCACGACGTTCACGAGGGCCGGTACGGCGAGAAAGCCGCCGCCCACCCCCAGTACCCCGGTCACCGCGCCGAGGCCGGCGCCCGTCCCGGTGATCCTTCCGGTCCCCGCGGGCACGGCGCCCGGCCCACCGGCCGGGGGCCGGAGCATTCGCAACGCCGCGAGGCCCGCGATCAGCGAGAACGCGCCGGTCAGCACGGCCGGAGGAAGCTGTCCGGAGAGCGCCCCGCCCAGTGCCGCGGGGATCAGCCCGGCCGCCGCGAACAGCGCTCCGGCACGCCAGCGGACAGTGCCCGCCCGGGCGTGCGCCGACAGCGCGGTCACCGAGGTCAGGGTGACGATGACCAGACTCGCGGTGGTGGCTGCCGAGGGAGTGAATCCGAGCAGGTAGATCAGGGCGGGCACGGTCAGCACGCTGCCACCGCCGCCCAGCGCACCGAGCGCGAGCCCGGTCACGGCCCCGGCGGCGAGGGCGAGGATCAGGACGCTCACGCCGCGGGGTCCTCGGACGCGCGGTAGGCCGTGCCGGGGGCGGAGGGGGCGGAGGTCGGCGTGGAGGGAGTGGAGGGGGCGCTCGGCGTCATGGGCAGGCCGGAGGCGGCCGCGGCGGCGAAGGCGTCGTCGACGGCCACGACGTCCCGGCCCGCCGCGTCGAGCAGCGAGGCGGCGACGGCGGCCCGCATACCTCCGGCGCAGTGCACCCAGACGGTCCCGGCGGGTATCTCCCCGAGCCGGTCGCGCACCTGGTGCACCGGGACGTGCACGGACCCCGCGACATGCCCCGCGGCGCGTTCGGAGTCGCGCCGGACGTCCAGGATCACGGGCCGTCCGGGGGAGGCGTACGCCTCGGCCAGTTCGGCGAAGCCGGCGCGCCGGAAGGTGCGCGGCCGTTCCCCCTCGCGCAGCCAGTCGGCCGGCGAGCCGACCGCCGCCGCGGCCGGACGGTCCACACCGACCTGTGCCAGTTCACGCTGTGCGTGGGCGAGTTGTTCCGGGGACTCGGCGAGCAGGGTGACCGGCCTGCCCCAGGGCAGCAGCCAGGCCAGATAGACGGCCAGTTGGCCGTCCGCCTCGAAGTTGACCGCTCCGGCGACGTGCCCCGCGGCGAACGCGAGCCGGCCGCGCAGGTCCACGACCCACTCGCCGGCCGCGAGCCGCGCGGCGATCTCCACGGCGTCCGCGAGCGCGGGCGGGGTCAGATCTACGGGCGCCGGGCCCCCGGCGTTGGCGGGGCCCATGTGGACGTAGTACGCGGGCACGTCGTCGAGTCCGGCGAGCAGGTCCGCGACGAACGAGTCGACATCCTTGACCAGGGCCTCGTTGCCGGCGCGCTCGCGCCCGATCGTGGTCGCGTCGCCTTCGGCGGTTCCGGCGGAACAGAAGCTGCCGAAGCCGTGGGTGGGCAGGACGGCGGTGTCGTCGGGCAGCTCGGCCGCGAGCCGGTGCGCCGAGGCGTGCTGGGCGCGGGCCAGCTCCCCGGTCAGCCGCGGCTCCACCAGATCGGGCCGGCCGACCGTGCCGATGAGCAGCGATCCGCCGGTGAAGGCCACGACGGCCTGCCCGTTCTCCCGGAGCACGTACGAGGTGTGGTGCGGGGTGTGTCCGGGCGTGGCCAGCGCCTCCAGTGTCAGCCCGGTGTCCACCCGCACGGTGTCACCGTCGGCCACGGGGACCCGCTCGAACGCGACCCGGGCACCGGCCGGGACCAGGTAGGCGGCCCCGGTGAGCCGGGCCAGCTCCAGGCCGCCGCTCACGTAGTCGTTGTGCAGATGCGTCTCGACGACGTGGGTGATCCGCACGCCCCGCCGGGCCGCCGCCGTGATCACCCGCTCGATGTCCCTGGGCGGATCGACGGCGACGGCGGTGCGCGGGCCGCCGGCCAGATAGCTCCGGTTGCCCAGGCCCGCCACCTCGATGGTGTCGACGAAGAACATGGCAGCACTCCTCTCCCGCGTGAAGCCCGACAGGCTTCGCGGCTCTGCGAAAATTACCCCCGGGGGTATGTGTCCCACGGTAGCAGAGATACCCCCGGGGGTATCTGGGAGCCGCTGGTGACGCGCCTCTCCTCGCCCTCGTCCGTGGTCCCGGCCGTGTCCTCTGCCTCCGGAACGGCGGTGCGCGGGGCGCCGCCGGCCGCCACGGGTCGGCCGTTCGCCGCACCGGGACCGTGGCCGCAGCGGCCACCTGGCCTTCTACCGGCCCGTCACCCCGTAGGGTCGGCTGACGGAACGTCGACTCAGGGAAGGGCTCACTCACATGGCGCAGGAAGTACGGGGCGTGATCGCACCGGGCAAGAACGAGCCGGTGCGCGTCGAGACCATCGTCGTGCCGGATCCGGGGCCGGGCGAGGCCGTGGTGAAGATCCAGGCCTGCGGGGTCTGCCACACGGACCTGCACTACAAGCAGGGCGGTATCAACGACGACTTCCCGTTCCTGCTCGGCCACGAGGCTGCCGGAATCGTGGAGTCGGTCGGCGCCGGTGTCACGGACGTGGCGCCCGGCGACTTCGTCATCCTCAACTGGCGTGCGGTGTGCGGACAG
This sequence comes from Streptomyces sp. NBC_00659, assembly GCF_036226925.1. Lineage (NCBI taxonomy): Bacteria > Bacillati > Actinomycetota > Actinomycetes > Kitasatosporales > Streptomycetaceae > Streptomyces > Streptomyces sp. NBC_00659. The sequence continues at coordinate 8,543,530 of NZ_CP109031.1, forward strand.
TGCCGTGCTTGTCTGCGCGGACGCCCCTGGTACTGCTTCGACACCCACAACGCGAAGCAGAAGATGACGCTGAAGGACGGCACCGAGCTGTCCCCGGCGCTCGGAATCGGCGCCTTCGCCGAGAAGACGCTGGTCGCGGCCGGACAGTGCACCAAGGTCGACCCGGCCGTCTCCCCGGCGGTCGCCGGACTGCTCGGCTGCGGAGTCATGGCCGGCATCGGGGCCGCCATCAACACGGGCAACGTCGGACGGGGCGACACCGTCGCCGTGATCGGCTGCGGCGGCGTCGGCGACGCGGCGATCGCGGGATCCCGGCTCGCGGGCGCGGCGAAGATCATCGCCGTGGACATCGACGACCGCAAGCTCACGACCGCCGAGAAGCTCGGCGCGACGCACACCGTCAACTCCCGGGAGACCGACCCCGTCGAGGCGATCCGCGAACTCACCGGCGGGTTCGGCGCCGACGTCGTCATCGAGGCGGTGGGCCGCCCCGAGACGTACACGCAGGCGTTCTACGCCCGCGACCTCGCCGGTACCGTCGTCCTCGTGGGCGTGCCCACCCCCGACATGAAGCTCGAACTCCCCCTGATCGACGTCTTCGGCCGCGGCGGCACCCTCAAGTCGTCCTGGTACGGCGACTGTCTGCCCTCCCGAGACTTCCCGATGCTGATCGACCTGCACCTCCAAGGACGCCTGGACCTGGGCGCGTTCGTGAGCGAGACGATCGCCCTGGACGGCATCGAGGCCGCCTTCGAGCGGATGCACCACGGTGACGTGCTGCGCTCGGTGGTGACCTTCTGATGACCGCGCGCATCGAACACCTCGTCACCTCGGGCACGTTCGAACTCGACGGCGGCACCTGGGAGGTCGACAACAACGTCTGGATCGTGGGCGACGACCACGAGGCCGTCGTGATCGACGCCGCGCACGACGCCGACGCCATCGCGAAGGCGGTGGGCGACCGCCGCCTGCGCGGGATCGTGTGCACCCACGCCCACAACGACCACATCGACGCCGCTCCCGCCCTGGCGGAGCGCACCGGAGCCACCATCTGGCTCCACCCCGACGACCTGCCGCTGTGGAAGCTCACCCACCCGGACCGCCTGCCCGACGCCTGGCTCCAGGACGGGCAGGTGATCGAGGCCGCGGGCACCGATCTGACCGTGCTGCACACCCCGGGCCACGCCCCCGGCGCGGTCTGCCTCTACGACCCGGGCCTTCGCACGCTGTTCTCCGGCGACACCCTCTTCCAGGGCGGCCCGGGGGCGACCGGCCGGTCCTACTCCCACTTCCCGACGATCGTCGAGTCCATCCGCGACCGGCTGCTCACCCTGCCCGCCGACACGGTCGTACGGACGGGCCACGGCGGGACGACCACGATCGGAGCGGAGGCCCCGCACCTGGAGACCTGGATCGCACGCGGCCACTGACGCCCCGCCGCCGCGCCGGCCGGACGTCCGTCCCCGCCGCGCGGCGACACGGCGAAGCCGCCATACGGATACCTGACAGAAGATGTCCGGCTTCCGAGAGAGGCTCGGAGGGACGCACGGGTGAGCGCCCGTGGACGCCACGAGCACGGAGGTCGGACATGTCAGGGCCGCTGGAAGGCACGCTGCGGGACAAGGTCGCGCTGGTGGCGGGCGCGACCCGGGGCGCGGGCCGCGGAATCGCCGTCGAACTGGGCGCGGCCGGCGCCACCGTCTACGTGACCGGCCGCAGCACACGTGAACGGCGCTCGGAGTACGACCGCCCGGAGACCATCGAGGACACCGCGGACCTGGTCACCGCGGCGGGCGGACGCGGCATCGCGGTCCCCACCGACCACCTCGTCCCGGCCGAGGTGGCCGAGCTCGTCGCCCGGATCGCGGACGAACAGGGCCGTCTCGACATCCTGGTCAACGACATCTGGGGCGCCGAGAAGCTCTTCGAATGGGACGTGCCCGTCTGGGAGCACGACCTCGACAACGGACGCAGGATGCTCCGACTGGCCATCGAGACCCACGCGATCACCAGCCACCACGCACTGCCCCTGCTGCTGCGCACCCCGGGCGGCCTGGTCGTCGAGATGACCGACGGCACCGCGGAGTACAACCGGGACACCTACCGGATCTCCTTCTTCTACGACATCGCCAAGTCCGCCGTCCTGCGCATGGCGTTCGCCCTCGGGCACGAACTGGGCCCGCGCGGCGCCACCGCCGTGGCGCTCACCCCCGGCTGGCTGCGCTCGGAGATGATGCTCGAAGCCTTCGGTGTGACCGAGGAGAACTGGCACGACGCCGAGGCGAACGTGCCGCACTTCGCCATCTCCGAGACGCCCTGCTACGTGGGGCGCGCGGTCGCCGCCCTGGCCGCCGATCCCGAACGAGCGCGCTGGAACGGGCAGTCCCTCTCCAGCGGGCAGCTCGCCCAGGTGTACGGCTTCACCGACCGGGACGGCAGCCGACCGGACGCCTGGCGCTACATGGTCGAAGTGCAGGACAAGGGGAAACCGGCGGACGCGACGGGGTACCGCTGACGGACGGCGGGTCCGGACCGTCCTCTGTCGCCGTCACGATCATGGAGGTACCTTCGCAGCCATGACTGCGATGAGGCGCTTCGAGGGACACGGGGTTCTGATCACGGGCGCGGCCCGCGGCATCGGTGCGGCGACCGCCCACCGCCTGGCCGCGGAGGGGGCTCAGGTCCTCGTCACCGACGTGGACCCGGTCGAGGCCGAGAAGACCGCCGCCGCACTGCGTGAACTCGGCTCGCGGGCCGAGGCGTTCACCTGTGACGTGGGGCAGCGGGCCCAGGTCGAGGCCGCCGTGGCGTACGCCGTGGACGCCTTCGGCTCGCTCGACGTCCTGGTCAACAACGCCTACCGGTGCAGCCCCGACGCCCCGCTCTTCGAGGACGAGAGCGACGAGTCATGGGCCCGTGATCTCGACATCACCCTCACCGGCGCCTACCGCTGCTCCCGCGCGGCGCTCCCGCACCTGGTCGCCTCCGGCCGCGGGGCCATCGTCACCATCGGCTCCGTCAACGGCATCCAGGACTTCGGCAACCACGCCTACAGCGCGGCCAAGGCGGGACTGATGTCGCTCACCCGCACGCTGGCAGGCCACGCCGCCGACAGGGGTGTCCGCGTCAACCTGGTGGCGCCGGGAACGGTCCGTACCACGGCCTGGGAAGGCCGCGAGGACGCTCTGGCCTCGGCGGCCCGGCAGTTGTACCCGCTAGGCCGGGTCGGTGAACCGGAGGACATCGCGGCCGCCGTCGCCTTCCTCGCCTCCCGCGACGCGTCCTGGATCACCGGGACGACCCTGTGTGTCGACGGCGGCCTGCTGGGCGTCAACAAGAGGTTCCGGCAGGCGGTCGGAGGCGGTGGCGAGGGCCTGAGCGACGACGGAAGCTGAAGCGGGCGACAGGTGTGGTGCCGGTCCGTCCGGGACCCCTGCTGACAGGATGGCCTCATGGAACGTGTGCTCGGAATCGGCGGATACTTCCTGCGCGCCGGCGACCCGGCGGCCCTGAGCGCGTGGTACCGCGACTGTCTGGGCCTGGACGCCGACGAGAACGGCCTGTGGCACCCGGAAGCCGGGCCGACCGTGTTCGCGGCCTTCGAGTCCAAAACCGCCTACTTCGGGTCCCCCGGCCGGCAGACGATGCTCAACTTCCGCGTCCGCGACCTGGACGCGATGCTCGCGCAACTGCGCGCCCGGGGAGCGGACGTGGCGGAGGAGACCCAGGACATGGACGGCGTCGGCCGGTTCGGCTGGGTCACCGACCCGGAAGGGAACCGCGTCGAGCTGTGGCAGCCCGCCTGACGCGAGGACCGATGACCGCCCCGTGACCCCTGCGCCGCCAACCGTCGCCGGCCGTCACAGGCGTGGCTCCGTGCGGTGACGCGCGACGGCCGCGAACACCCGGTCCGTGTCCGCCTCGGACGTACGCCAGTTGCTGAACGCGGCCCTCAGCCCGTGGGTGCCGTCGTAGCACGTCGGTGTCACGAACGCCTCGCCCGAGGCGGCGACGGTGTCGGCCAGCGCGCGCACCCGCCGCTCGGTCGGGTCGTCGGCGAGGGTGAAGCACACGACGTTCAGCCGCACCGGCGCGAGCAGCCGCAGTCCCGGGGTACGGGCGATCCGCTCGCCCAGCCGCCGGGCGAGCGCGACGTTCCGCTCGACGATCTCGCGATGCCCCTCGCGCCCGTAGGCCGCCAGCGAGAACCAGGCCGGGAGCGCGCGCAGCCGGCGCGAGTTCTCCGGCGTCAGGTGCAGGAAGTCGGGGTCGCCGCCGGGGAGTCCCAGATAGGGCGAGGCATTGTGGAAGACCCGGACCTGGAGGTCCTGACGACGGGTGAACTGGACGGCCGCGTCGTAGGGGACGTTGAGCCACTTGTGCAGGTCGACACAGACGGAATCGGCGTCGTCCAGGCCCGCCACCAGCGAGGAGTACGCGGGTGACAGCGCGGCGAATCCGCCGAACGCCGCGTCGACGTGCAGCCAGAAGTCATGGCGTTCCCTGAGCGCGGCGATGGCCCGCAGATCGTCGAAGTCGACCGTGTCGACGGTCCCGGCGTTCGCCACGACGACGGCCGGACGCCCGTCGAGCGCGGTGAGCGCGGCATCGAGGCGCTCGACGTCCACGGCCTCGCGGTTGCCGGGCAGCACCGGCACCCGACGCAGGCTGTTGCGGCCGAGGCCGAGGATCGACAGGGCCTTGGTGACGCTCGAATGGGGGCGGCCCGACAGCACGTCCACCGGACCGAGCGCGCCGGCTCCGTCGTGCGCGACCGACACGCCCCGGCGCTCGCCGAGCCACTCCCGCGCGATCGCGAGCCCGACCGTGTTCGAGACCGTCGCGCCGCTCACGAACGCCCCGTGGTGCTCCTCGCCGAGCCCGAACAGCTCACGCAGCCAGCCCAGCGTCTCGTGCTCCAGCGCGCTCGCGAAGGATCCGGTGGCGCCCGAGACGTTCTGGTCGTAGGCGCTGGTCAGCCAGTCCCCGGTGAGCGAGGCGGGCGTCGCGCCGCCGGTGACGAACCCGAGGTAGCGCGGGCCCGCCGAGCCGGAGAACCCGGGTGCCCAGCGTCCGGCGAACCGGGCCAGGGCGCCCTCGGCACCGGCGCCACGGCCCGGAAGGGGGTCGGGGGCGGGCGCCTTGCCGAGCCGGGCGACGGGACGGCCGTCGAGGCCGCTCACCTCCTGGACGGCGAAGTCCCGGGCGGCCTGCAGGAGTTCGGGGAGACGGTCGAGGTCGTCGGAGAGCGCGGGGTGCATGACGGCAGCCTAGAAGGAACGCCCGTCGAACAAGCGGTCCACTTCGCGGAAAGCGGACCGGTCCGGAGCGGACGCGCAGCCGGGCCCGGCCGTCCCGTCGTGATCCGGCGGACCCGGGGCGACGGCGCGACGCCGGGGGCCGGAGCCGTCACAGCGAGGAATGTCACGGTTTCGTGCCTGTCTGACCGGACGTACAACGCAATACCCTCTAGGACGGTCTAGTAGGCAGACAGGACGATGGACACAACAGGAAGGTCCGCCATGGGGGACATACGCAGGCGGGGAGCTGTCGCGCTCGGACTCACCGGACTGGTGGCACCGCTCACCCTCGCGCTGGGCGCGACGCCCGCCCAGGCCGCGAGCTGCACGACGGCCGCCGGCCCGTACCAGAAGCAGGTGGAGAAGTTCCTCGGCCGGCCCGTCGACGGCCGGCAGTCCACCACCGACTGCAAGGCGATCCAGGCCTTCCAGAACAAGCACGGCATCACCCCGAACATCGGGTACGCGGGCCCTGTCACCTGGGGTGTGATGGACCTCATGAACAAGCAGAAGGCCGTGGGGAGCAACCCCAACCGGGACGGCAAGTGCCCGGTGAACAAGGGCCGTATCGCCTGCGTCAACCTCACGCTCCAGCTCAGCTGGATCCAGGACGGCAGCCGCCTGGTCTACGGACCGGTCCCGGTCCGCACGGGCAGGGACGGCTACGAGACCCGCACCGGCCTGAAGAAGATCTACTGGCGCCACATCGACCACGTCTCGACCATCTACAACGTGGCCATGCCCTACAGCCAGTTCTTCGACGGCGGTCAGGCCTTCCACTCGGTGGGCCTCAGCATGTGGAACCCGCCCGGCTCGCACGGCTGCGTCAACATGACTCCGACGACGGCCAAGAAGTACTGGTCGCTGCTCAAGAACGGTGACGACGTCTACGTGTACGGCCGCAAGCCCGGCACGTGAGTGACGAGCTTCACGGTCCGTTATGTCGCCCGGTGGGTCTTTACTCACATCATCTTCACGTCAAGGGCCGTATGCTTCACGCCATGTGCACCACTCTTGACAACGACACTCAGCGATCCGCTGCCGAAGTCAACGAGGAGATCCGGGCTCTCTGGTTCCGGGCAGGTGGGTCGCTGAACATGGACGAGCGGCGCGAGTACCAGCGCCTCGTCCTGGAGTGGGCGAAGGCCGCTCCCTCGTCCTCGGCCACCCGGGCCGCCTGATCCTCCACGTCCGACAGGGCTCCCCGTTCCCGGGGAGCCCTCACCTCATCTCACTTCGAACGTGGCACCGACCTCCGCGGCCCGTCAGCCCCAGCTCTGTGAATACTGCCGCCGGTAGGCGTTGCGGTCCTGCTCGGTGCGGATGAACCGGGTCGCCACGAACGCGATGACGCTTCCCCCGATGACGAGCAGACCAGGCCCGACATTGTTCGGGTCGGTGAGCTCGGAGACGAACGACACGGCCGCCCCCGTCTCACCCACCGCCTCGACCGCGCCCGGAGCCGCCGAACCCGGCGCCCCTCCCTGCGAGGCCATCGCCGACGCCGACGGGGCGAGGGACGGCTGGGCCGCACCACCGGCGCCCTGCGCGGGCTGACCCGCGAGCGTCACTCCCAGCGCCGTCAGCGCCTTGGTGACGGGCTGGAAGAACGTCGTACCGCCGATCTTGCAGTCCCCGTTGCCGCCCGAGGTCACCCCGAGCGCGATGCCTTCGGAGAACAACGGGCCGCCGCTGTCGCCGGGTTCGGCGCACACCGTCGTCTCGACCAGCCCGGTGACCGTGCCCTCGGGGTAGTTGACCGTCGCGTTGAGCGCGGTCACCTTGCCGTCGCGCAGCCCGCTGGTGCTGCCGCTGCGGAAGACCCGCTGGCCCACCGCCGGATCGGCGGCGCCGGTGATCCGTACGCCGTTGCCGCCGCCGATGGACACGACGTTGTTCCCGGCAGAGGTCTGCTGCCCGGTGTCGTACTGGATCAGCGAGAAGTCACTGCCGGGGAACGCCGTGGTGACCGTGCGGCCCACCTGCTGCTTGCCCGTGTTGTCGGAGAACCAGACCGATCCGGCGGGGCCGCAGTGTCCGGCCGTGAGGATGAACTCGCTCTGCCCGTTGGTCACGTTGAACCCCGCCGAGCAGCGTCCGCTCGTCGAGAAGATCGCCTGCGCGCCGTTCACCCGCGTGGTGAACGTGCCCTGGGTCCGCTGCATCCGCACCGAGTCGCCGATGCCGTCGGCCAGTTTGGTCATGCGCGACCAGTCGGTGGCGGAGACCGTGCTGTCGGCCTGCACCACCACCTCGTTCTTCGTGTAGTCCACCGCCCACGCCGTGCCCGGTACGCGGGGTGCCGAACCGAGCGTCTGTGTCGCGGACTTGAGGTCCTGCATGCTGTGCGTCACGACCTTCGGGCGAGCACCCGCCCGCTTCACCGCGTCCGCGGCGTCCGCGTCGGTGACCGCGACGACGGGACGGCCGTCGGCGGCTATCCAGTTGCCGGCCGTCCGTGAGGTACCCAGCCGGGACACGAGTCCGGCACCCGTGTCCGCCGCGACCCGCGCCGAACTCGCCGCGGTGCCCGACGCGCCGGAGGGTTCGCTCGCCATGGCGCGTGTCACCATGAACCCCCCGCAGAGCAGCCCGCCGACGGCCGCCAGGCGCGCCCCCCGTTGGACGATCCGTCGTCGTGCGTGCCTCATGCGTGGGCTCCCGAAACCGTACGGAGCGGCGGCCTCGCCGCCGAAGGCCCCGGTCGAGGGCCCTCCCCTCATACGTGCGTCCCGGCCCGCGCGTTCACCGCCTTCCGGAGCTCTCGCACAGGTGGCCGGATCGTGTCGGGAACGGGCCGGCATCAGGGGCGCGCGGGGGCGCTCCTGATGCCGGCCCGGGCTTCGAGCCGCCGAAGTCGCCGCACTCCGAGGGGCGCTGGGACGACCGGAGTGCGACGCCGTCCGACGGGAGAAACGGGCGCTGTCCGAGGAGAGGGCCGGACCCTGTCCGACAGCAGGACGGGCGTCGGGGTCCTAGTGCCGCGGCAGGCAATGTTTGCCCGTCAAGGAGCGGCGCCCGGTGCGTGCTCTCGGTGTGCCGGCCGGAAGTCCTCGTACTGGATGTACTTGGGCTTTCGGCCGGTGCGGCGAGAGTGCGTGCCGGGAGTCGCGACGGGGCGAACGTTGCCTGTCACGGCACTAGACGCCCGTGCGGGTCCGGGCGGCCACCTCGGCCCGGCTCAGATACACGTCCGTCCGTTCGAAGTCCCGCAGGGTTCCCTTGCGGTCCGCGAGGAAGCCGGTGCGGACGAAGTCGTCGCCCGCGACGGCGTTGAGCAGCCAGTTGGCACCCGTACGGAACCGGGCGGCGCCCGTGCGCAGGGCGTACAGGTGGTATCCGCGGGCCACGAGCTGTGCGGGCGCGCCCTTGAGGCCGATGCCGAGCGGTTTGGACACGGCGTCGTGGCCGCCGAGGTCGACGACCAGACCGAGGTCCTTGTGCCGGTACGGCAGGGTGGGCTCGCCGCGCAGCTTCGCCGCGAGGACCTTGGCCGCGTGCCGGCCCTGCCGGGCCGCGTGCTGGGCGGTCGGCGGGCAGGCGGAGCCGTCGCCCCTGGCCAGGTCGGGCACCGCCGCCGCGTCGCCCAGGGCGAACACCCCGTCGAGTCCCGGCACCCTGAAGTCGGGCTCGGTGACGAGCCGTCCGCGCACCGTCTCCGCGCCCAGTGAGTCGACCAGCGGACTCGCGGCGACGCCCGCGGTCCACACCAGCGTCCGCGAGGGCAGCACCCGCCCGTCGGTGAGGGTGATCTCGTCCTTGGTGACGGAGGCGACGGAGGTGCCCAGCGAGATCCGTACGCCGCGTGCGCTGAGCATCCGCAGCGCGCTCGCGCCGAGTTTGTCCCCCAGTTCGGGCAGCAGCTTCGGGGCGACGTCGATCAGATGCCACTTGATGAGACCCGGGTCGATACGGGGGTGGTAGCGCCGTGCCGCCGCGGTGGTCAGGCGCTGGAGACAGGCCGCCGTCTCGGTGCCCGCGTACCCGCCGCCGACCACCACGAACTGGAGCCGCGCGGCCTGCTCGTCGTAGTCCGACGTGGCCGCCGCCAGGTCGAGTTGGGCGATGACGTGGTCGCGCAGATACACGGCCTGGGCGAGCGTCTTCATCCCGCGCGCCTCCTCCGCCAGCCCAGGGATGTCGAAGGTGCGGGTGACGCTTCCCGGGGTGAGTACCAGGTAGTCGTAGCGCAGATCGACGAGGTCTCCGGTGATCTTCCGGACGACGCACACCTTGGCTTCCGGGTCGACACCGATCACTCCGCCCGGTACCAGCGCGGTGCGGTGCAGGATCCGGCGCAGCGAGGGCGCGACGGACTGAGGTGTGACGACACCGGCGGCGACATGGGGCAGCAGCGGCAGATAGAGCTGATAGTCGGTGGGGCTGATCAGGGTGACCCTGGCCTCGCCGGGGGCGAGCGTCCGTTCCAGGCTTCTGGCGGCCTCGACTCCGGCGAAACCCGCGCCGACGATGACGATGTTCGGTCCTTGCATCAGAGCAGCCTCTTTCCACTGGTGCCAGCCGCGAGCCCAGGCTCACACGGGTCGCGGACGCGTGCCACTGCACCGCCGCGTACCCCGAAGCGTGCGAAGCACGATCTCTACCGATCGGTAACTACCTCTTCCCCCTCCGTACACGGGCTGCCAGGATCATTTCCGCCACGGCGACGGTCGCAGGCACCGTCGCCGTCTCGATGTGTGGGTTCGACCAACTCATGTACTCCGACCGACAGTTGTGAAAAGGGGACAGGCATGACGGGACGCGGTGTGGTGCGCAGGATGGGCGTGGTTTCGGCGGTCGTGGCGCTCGGGATCGGGGGGACGGCCACCGCGGCCGGGTCCGCCGTCGCGGCCCCGGCCCGGACGGTCGCCAGTGCCTCCGCGACGGCCGGTGTCGACTACGCCACCTGGCAGAACGACGTCCAGGCCGTCATCGACCAGGCGGTGCCGTACGTCGAGCAGCGCACCGCGAACGCCGGCGGCCAGAAGCTCGCGGTCGTCTTCGACATCGACAACACCACGCTGGAGACCGACTTCCACCCCTGGTACGCGCTGCCCACCCCGGCGGTCAAGGCCTCGCTCGCACTCGCCCGCTACGCGCACTCCCGGGGCGTGGCCGTGTTCTTCGTGACCGCGCGTCCGGGCATCATCGCCAGTGAGACGAAGTGGAACCTGAAGTGCGTCGGCTACCCGGTGGACGGACTCTACGTGCGGGATCTGCCGGACCTGTTCGGTGAGGTCGGCGCCTACAAGACCGGCAAGCGCGCGGAGATCGAGTCCCGCGGCTACACGATCATCGCCAACATCGGCAACAACACCACCGACCTGGCCGGCGGCCACGCGGAGCGCACGTTCAAGCTGCCGGACTACGACGGCGAGCTGTCCTGACCCGGACGGCTCCGGCGCCGAGGGGGCCGTGGACCGTCCCGCATACACTTCCGCCATGGACGAGGCCTCGCTTGACGCGCTGGGATCGGGCAAGTATCTGCTGATCACCAGCTATCGGAAGAACGGCACGGGGGTCGCCACGCCCGTGTGGGTGGTGCGGGACGGGGCGGCGCTGGGCGCCTGGACCGTCGCGGACAGCTGGAAGGTGAAGCGCATCCGCAACCGTGCCGATGTCCTGGTCGGTCCGTGCGACGTGCGCGGCAGGCCGACGGGGGAGCCGGTCGCCGGTACAGCCGAGATCGTCGACGCGGCGGAGACGGCCCGCTACCGGAAGCTCATCGCCCGCAAGTACGGCGTGACGGGCCGTCTCACCCTGTTCGGCAGCCGCCTGCGCCGCGGAGAGAGTGGCACGGTCGGCATCCGTATCACCCTGTCCCAGTGACGTAGTCCGTCGTGAGGACGGCTTTCGAGCCGTGTGCCGTATCCCGGGAGGGCGCCGAGGGCGCCCTCCCTTTCGCATGCCCGCCCGACCTTCCACGGCGGCGTGGGTTCGCGGCTGATACGGGAGTCGGCCGGATGAGTGCTGCCGGAAGCGTTGACTAGAAAGCGCTTACCGTTTACGTTCCCGTTCAGCAGCGTGACCCGTGTGTGACATCTCGTATACGAGACATCAGATCTCCGAGCCGCACCACCAGGGCAAGTCGCCGTATCCAGCTCGCTTTAGCTCCATGAATGTCATGTCGCACACTCCACGCTGTTCAGATACAGGTATGGCATCCGTGTACATGTCCAGAGTCGCCTCTGAAGGGACACACCCGCATGCGTACGCTCCCCCCACGCAAGCGCTCCCGCCTGGCCCTGCTGACGGCCGGGGCCGCCGCCCTGGCGGTCGCCACGGCACTCGTACTGCCGCAGTCGGCCGGAGCCGCCGAGACCGCGCCGGTCGGCTTCGGTGCCGGGACCACCGGTGGCGGCGGCGCGACCGCCGTCACCGTCACGACACTCGCCGCCTTCAAGACCGCCGTCACCGGTGACGCGGCCAAGGTCGTGAAGGTCAGCGGCCTGATCTCGCTCAGCGGTCAGGTCGACATCGGCTCCAACACCACGGTGCTGGGCGTCGGTTCGGCGTCCGGGTTCACCGGTGGCGGACTGCGCCTGAAGAAGGTCACCAACGTCGTCGTCCGCAATCTGAACATCAGCAAGCCGGTCGCGCCCGCCGACGGGATCACCGTGCAGGCCTCGACGAAGGTGTGGATCGACCACAACGCCTTCTCGTCGGACCGCGATCACGACAAGGACTACTACGACGGTCTGCTCGACATCACCCACGCCTCCGACTACGTCACCGTCTCGTGGAACACCTTCAAGGACCACTACAAGGGCTCGCTCGTCGGCCACAGTGACAGCAACGCCAGTGAGGACACCGGGCACCTGCGGGTGACGTACCACCACAACTGGTTCAACAACGTCAACTCCCGCATCCCCAGCCTGCGTTTCGGCACCGGGCACGTCTACGACAACTACGTCGTCGGCGCCGAAACCGCGGTGCACTCCCGCATGGGCGCCCAGATGCTCGTGGAGAACAACGTGTTCCGGAGCACGGCCGTCGCCGTCACCACGAACCGCGACAGCGACGTGGACGGCTACGCCAACCTCACCGGCAACGATCTCGGCGGAGCCGCGACCGAGATCTCGCAGACCGGCACGTTCACGAAGCCGCCCTACAGCTACACCGCCGAGCCGGCCTCGACCGTCGTCGCCTCGGTGACGTCCGGCGCGGGCACCGGAAAGCTCTGACGAACTCCACCACCCCCACAGGAAGAAGGCATCCGGACATGACGTCATCAGCACGTCCGCGCGCCAGGCGGCGCGCCCTCACCGGCACCCTCGCCGCGCTCGGCCTCTCGGCCGCCATGGTGATGGCCGACGGCGCCCTGACACCGGCGAGCGCCGCCACCTGGCCCACCGCGACCGGCAGTCAGGCGGTCTCCTCCACCATCTCGGTCTCCGGTACCAAGGACTACGGGATGAAGCGTCTCTACGGCACCGGTGACCTGGGCTCGGACAGCCAGGACGAGGACCAGGGGCCGATCCTGGAACTGGCGGCGGGCACCGTCCTGAAGAACGTCATCATCGGCGCTCCCGCCGCCGACGGTATCCACTGCCTGGGCAGTTGCACACTCCAGAACGTCTGGTGGGAGGACGTCGGCGAGGACGCGGCGACGTTCCTCGGCTCGTCGTCGTCCAACGTCTACACCGTCAGCGGCGGTGGCGCGAAGGAGGCCAGCGACAAGGTGTTCCAGTTCAACGGCGCCGGAACGCTGAACGTGTCGAACTTCGCGGTGCAGACCTTCGGCACGTTCATCCGGTCCTGCGGCAACTGCAAGACGCAGTACAAGCGGACGATCAATCTCAACACCATCGAGGCGACCTACAAGGGAAGCAGGCTCGTCGGCATCAACACCAACTACGGCGACAGCGCGACGCTGAAGTCCATCAGGATCGTCGGGGACAGCAGCAAGAAGATCGTCCCCTGCCAGAAGTACATCGGCAACAACACCGGGGCGGAGCCGACCACGAACGGCAGCGGCCCCGACAGCACCTACTGCAAGTACGCGACGTCCGACATCACCTACAGCTGACGGCCGTCGCCCGGCGGCTGAACGAACCGGCCTCGTACACCGGTTCGTTCAGCCGCGTCGACAACCCCGCGGGTCGATGCGCCTAGAACCTGGCGCCGTGGCCGCCGGCCCGGCCCTGCGGGCGTGCAGCACGCTGCCGTCCAGAGGCAGCGGTGTCCGGCCCACCAGGGTGAGGCCCGGGTCGGAATCACCTGGATGCCGGGCTCGGACGGCAAAGAGATCATGGCTGGGGACCGGTTCCGGGTCCCGCCGACGCGAGGTGGGTTCTCAGCTCCAGGCGCTGTACGGGCCGTCGATGAGCTGGAACACCGGCTGCCGGCGCACCGGGTCCTGGGCGGTGGAGAGCTGGACCCGGTCGCCGCTGTGGATGGTGGCGGGCGAACCCATGACCCGGCCCCGGACCGTGAAGCCCTCCGCCATCTCGATCAGGGAGACGTTGCGGGCGGCCGGGGTGTTGCGGTGGATCACCGTGGAGTGGCGCACGACGCCCGTGCCCGCGCTCGCCTCCGTACGCAGGTCGCTGCCCGCGCACACGGGACAGAGCAGGCGGCTGTACATGGCGGTGGCGCACCAGTGGCACCGCTGGAAGAGCAGCACGTCCCCGGCGCGTTGCGCCGAAGCGGTGTCGAGGCGTTCCACGGATCCCGCGTCGAGCACGTCCGTCGAGGCGTTCAGGCCCGGGTGAAGGGCGATTCCTGGGTAATACACGATGTCATCTCCCTGCGCTCGGCCGGAATCTGATGTGCGCGGATCGCCGTGCACGACCACAGGCTATGGCACTGAGTGTCACCCGTAAAGTACTCCGTACCTTTCAAATGAAACTCCGTACCTTTCGCGAAGAAGGGCGCTGGCGGCCGGTCCGCGCTCAGTCCCGCGCGAAGGCCGACTCGAGCTCCTGGACCACGCCCCAGGGAGCCGGCATCGAAGCCGAGATGGTGGCACTCGGTGCCGGTGTTATTGCTCCTCGGAGTGCGGGGTTCCTCATGCGGCTGTTGTGTGCTCACAGGTGAACTCCGCGCGCAGAGAGTGAAGTTGACAGCCCATAAGCAGTGATCGACTATGAAGTCGAGCCGTGGCCCACCTGACCGGGGGTTCCGGTGTTCTTCGACCACTCACTCCCGGGACGGCCCCAGGCAGACGTGCGCCGCCCGCCATCGGCGCGCGACGGGCACCCGTCCCCGACCCGCCGCGTCATCGCCCCCGGACGACGCGGCGAAAAGAGCCTCGGCACTCGTTCCCGCACGAGTGCCGAGGCTCGCTGTCTTCCTCTCGGCGCCGCGGTCAGCGGTCGTTGCAGGCCGTCGAGAATATGTCGTCGCCCGCGATGTGCCCGTTCCGATGGGCCTGCAGGGCGACACTCACCAGGGTCAGCAGGAGGTCGATGTCCGAGTCGACTTCGAGATGGATGGTCACCCAGCGGGAGCCGGGCACCATGCGGATCGCCGTCGAGGTCTTGAGCTGGTCCTCGAAGCGCCGGATGGCCCGGTCGGTGAGGTGCAGGTCGACATCGTGTTCGGAATGGAAGTGGACGATCTCGCACTGCGCGGCACACAGTGCGCGTCCCGTGCCGCAGCTCGGCAGGGACTCGGCGAGGTCCGGCCAGTTGGCCAGTCGCGTCATGGCTCTGGAGGCCAAGGTCATGCGCCCATCATGACGAGCACACCTCTCGGCCACCAGAACTTGGCGCAGATGTAATCCCTCTGTTGTCGAAGAATGTCTGGTTTTCGCCTGGTAATTGACGAGGGGCTGTCCGCGTCACGCCATCCAGAAGAAGACGGCGGTCATCCGCTTGTCCTCCATGGTGGTCCCGCAATAGCCGGTGGCGCTGTGCATCAGGTTGGCGTTGTAGAGGAGCAGCCGGTTGTAGCGGTGTGGGACGCGGATGTCCTCGACGAAGGAGTCCGGCGGGACGAACCGCGTACCGAGGGCCTCGACCAGGTTGTTGTGCGGTGCGACGACGACGTTGCCGCCGAGCCGGCTCCCGGGCAGGGCCTGCCGGAAGAAGGCCGTTCCGCAGTCCTTGGGGACGTTCGGGTTCAGATAGAGCACCGCCGCGTAACGGCACAGGGCGCGGGAATCCGTGTGCGGGCGGGGCTCGCCCTCGTCCTTGCCGACGACCTGGACGCAGTTGTGGTTGAGCGTGGCGCCCGACGGGGTCGACTGCTGCCACAGCTCCCGGGCGCCGGTGGCCTTCCTCACCAGCCGCTCCACACACGCCAGTTCGTCCTGCTCCAGCCCCGGCATCGTCCGCAGGCCCGGCCAGCTCTCCGAGGTGTACGGATGGCCCTTGGCCCAGTCGTCCCTTCCGACGCACCGGGCTCGTACGGCATCAGGGTCGGGCAGCACGTCGTCGAAGACCCAGTAGTCCCGGTCGCGCGTGGGCTTCCGGTACGGCAGGACCGGCAACGCCGGTGGGATGGGGGGTTGTGGGGGCATGCGGCCGACCTTATGGACGCGTCCGTCAGTGATCTCCAGGGAACTGGTCAACCTTCCGCCAACTCGGTTCATGGATTGGCCAAGGCCGGGAGCCCGGCGTCCACCCGAGGAACCGTGCGCTACCCGTGACGTCAACGGCGTCCGACAGCAACCGAGTTCACCCGTCCACGGCAGGGGCGGCCTGCCGGTGATCACCGAGGAGCGGGGGCGGTGAACGTCCCGGCCCGCGCCCGCGTATCACTGCACAGGGACGGCGGGAGACCGCGTGGACGGAAGGAGAGCAGTGTGCCGACACGGCCCGAGCGCGGGAGGTCCACCGGGCGCTCCGTGATCGAACCCACGCACGTCGAGCGCAGCCGCCGCTCCGAGTCCCTCGCGGAGCTGCTCCGGCAGGTGCGCGAGAAGGAGGGGATGACAGACGAGGACGACGACTTCGGTCCGGTTCCCGCGCCGACACCCCCCGTACGACTCCTGCCTGTCCTGGTGGAGGAGGACGAGACCGAGGAACTGCCCCCGGTCCCGGGAGGCGAGGACTACACGGCCGACACTCCGCAGGTGTACGGGGCCGACCTGGCCGAGGGGACACCTCCCGGAGGCGGACGCCCGCACGAGAAGAGGCCCGGAGGCGCCCACGGCCCGGCACGTGGCGCGGGCCTGCGCCGGGCCGCGATCACGCTGGCCATCACGGCGGCGGGCCTGACCGGTTTCGCCCTCGCCCTCCTGGTGCCGGGCGGGGCCCCGGGTGACGCGTCCGGGGCGGCAGGAGAACACTCCTCGACCGCACCGGCCGACCGGGCAGCGGACGGTGCCTCCGATCCGGACGGCGCCGGCACGCTCCGGGAGGGTGACAACGGCCCCGAGGTGACCGCTCTTCAGCAACGCCTGCTCCGTATCCCGAACGTGTACGACCACGGCAGCACCAGCGGCACCTACGACGCCGCGCTCACGGCCGCCGTCGCCCGCTTCCAGCTCTGGTACGGCATCCGGGGCGACGAGTCCGGCGTCTACGGCAACGACACCCGGGCCGACCTGGAATCCAGGACGGCGGCCCCCTGAGACGGCCGGGGCGGCCGGCGCGGTGACGCTCGCTCCCTCCGCCCCGGCCCCCTATACCTGCCGCTCCCGCGCACGGCCGACAGCTGTCCCGCCGAAGGCAGTCCCGACGACCGCCGGTCCCACGACGAGGTCGGCGCGGTCCCGGGTCGCGGCGACCAGCTCGGCGTTGCGCTGATCCGTTCCGAGCACCCACGCCACCGCCGTGTCGTGGTCCTTCCCGAACTCCTCGTGGCGCGCGACCAGCCGCCGGACACGGTCGGCCTCGTCGAGCTCGCAGAACCACACCTCGTCCAGCTGCGCACGGGCCCGCGCCCACGCGTCCTCGCGCAGCAGCAGATAGTTCCCCTCGGTGACGATCAGACGCGCGGTCCGGGGAACCGCGAGGGCTCCCGCCAGGGGCTGTTCGAGGACCCGCTCGAAACCGGGCGCGTAGACGAGCTCCTCCTCGTCCTCGCGCAGTCTGCGCAGCAGCGCCGCGTACCCCGCCGCGTCGAACGTGTCCGGAGCCCCCTTCCGGTCCCGGCGCCCCAGCCGGTCCAGCTCGGCGTCCGCGAGATGGAACCCGTCCATCGGCACGTGCGCGACACGGAAGGGCCCGTCCTCGTCGAGCCGCCTGACCAGTCGCTCGGCGAGCGTCGTCTTGCCCGCCCCGGGACTGCCGGCGATCCCGAGAAGGGCGCGCCGGCCGGGCCGTACGAGCGCGGCGGCCCGTTCCACCAGGTCGTCGAAGGACGGACTCACCTCGGTCGTACGAGTCCGGACAAGGGCGCGGGGGCAGGGGTCTCCATGCCCTCCAGTATCGGCGACGCGGGGCGCGGGGGAAGTCCCGTACCGGACGGGCCGATCGCCGGGAAGGGCCGGGAACGGCGGGGACGGTTCCTGAGCCAGGGCGGTGATGTGGCGCTCACCACCCGGTGGAGACGGTTCCCGGGGGCAGACTCCTCGTATGACTGAGCTCGGCCTGCCGAAACAGATCCTGGCCTGCCTCTTCGACCTCGACGGGGTCATCACCAGAACCGCGGTGGTCCACGCGGCCGCCTGGAAGCGGACGTTCGACGACTTCCTGCGAGGACGCGACGGCGACGGATTCCGTCCCTTCGACGACGCCGACTACGCCGCGTACGTGGACGGCCTGCCCCGAGCCGACGGCGTACGGTCCTTCCTCGCCTCACGCGGCGTCGAACTCCCCGACGGAACCCCCGACGACCCGCCGGACCGGGGCACCGTCCACGGACTCGGCAACCGCAAGAACGACCTGCTTCTCGACATGATCCGCAACGACGGGGTCGAGGCCTACGACGGCACGCTGCGCTACATCGAGGCGGTCCGGGCGCACGGCCTGCGGACCGCGGTCGTCTCCTCCAGCGCCAACTGCCGGGACGTCCTGCGCTCGGTGGGCGCGGAGGCACTCTTCGACGTACGCATCGACGGCGTCGTCGCCGCCGAACGGCGGCTCCCGGGCAAGCCGCGCCCCGACACCTTCCTCGCCGCGGCCAAGGACCTCGGCGTCGAGCCGTCCGAGGCGGCCGTCTTCGAGGACGCGCTCGCCGGCATGGACGCGGGCCGCTCGGGCCACTTCGGGTACGTCGTCGGCGTGGACCGCGTGGGCCAGAGCGCCGCCCTGCGCGCCCACGGCGCCGACATCGTCGTACAGGATCTCGACGAACTGGGGGAGCGCGCGTGATCACTCATTCCTCGTACGGGGTCGAACCCTGGAGCCTGCGCGAGAGCGAGCTGCACCTCGGGCTGCTGCCGCAGAGCGAGTCCGTGTTCGCCCTCGCCAACGGTCACGTCGGCTGGCGCGGCAACCTCGACGAGGGCGAACCCCACGGCCTTCCCGGCACCTACCTGGGCGGCGTCCACGAAACACACCCGCTGCCCTACGCCGAGGCGGGCTACGGCTATCCGGAGTCCGGGCAGACCGTCATCAACGTCACCAACGGCAAAATCGTCCGGCTGCTCGTCGACGACGAACCGTTCGACCTGCGCTACGGCCGGCTGCGCTCCCACGAGCGCGTCCTCGACCTGCGCACCGGGCTCCTCACCCGCACCTGCGAGTGGACCTCACCGGCGGGCTCCACGGTCCGGGTGCGCTCCACCCGGCTCGTCTCCTTCACCCAGCGGGCGATCGCGGCCGTCGCCTACGAGGTGGAGGCCGTCGACAGCCGGATCAGAGTGGTCGTCCAGTCGGAGCTGGTCGCCAACGAGCAACTGCCCGGCCGCGACGGCGATCCGCGGGCGGCGATCGCCCTGGAGTCGCCGCTGGAGCCGGAGGAACACTTCGCGGCGGGAGGCCGGCTGCGGCTCGTGCACCGCACCCGGCACAGCGCCCTGCGGGTCGCGGCGGCCGCGGACCACGCGGTCAGCGGCCCCGACAGGACCACCCTGAGCGGTGAGAGCAGTGACGACCTCGCCCGCCTCACCGTCACCTCCGTGCTGGAGCCGGGCCACACCCTGCGCCTGGAGAAGGTCGTCTCCTACGGCTGGTCCGGCAACCGCTCCCTGCCCGCCCTGCGCGACCAGGTCGACGCGGCCCTCGCCGCCGCCCGGCACAGCGGCTGGCGCCGGCTCGTCGACGAACAGCGCGCCTACCTCGACGACTTCTGGGCACGCGCCGACGTCGAGGTGGACGGCGACGAGGAGATCCAGCAGGCCGTCCGCTTCGCCCTCTTCCACGTGCTCCAGGCAGGCGCCCGCGCCGAACAGCGCGCCATCCCCGCCAAGGGCCTGACCGGCTCCGGATACGACGGCCACGCCTTCTGGGACACCGAGACCTTCGTCCTGCCGCTGCTCACCTACACCGCCCCGGGCGCCGTCGCCGAGGCGCTGCGCTGGCGCCAGAACACCCTCCCGGCGGCGCGCGAACGGGCCGCCCAACTCGGCCTGCGGGGAGCCGCGTTCCCGTGGCGGACCATAGCGGGATCGGAGGGCTCGGCGTACTGGCCGGCGGGCACCGCCGCGTTCCATGTGAACGCCGACATCGCCGACGCCGTCGTCCGCTACACCGCCGCCACGGGCGACACGCGCTTCGAACGCGACACCGGCGTCGAGCTGCTGACCGAGACGGCGCGGCTGTGGCGCTCCCTGGGACACCACGACCACCAGGGGAGGTTCCACATCGACGGGGTGACGGGGCCCGACGAGTACAGCGCCGTCGCCGACGACAACACGTACACCAACCTGATGGCCCGCGCGAACCTGCTGGCCGCGGCCGACGCCGTCGAGCGGCACGCCCGGCGGGCCGCGGAGCTCGGCGTCGACGAGGAGGAGAGCGAGGCCTGGCGCGACGCGGCCGACGCGATGCACATCCCCTACAACGACGAGCTCGGGGTCCACGAGCAGCACGCCGGATTCACCCGCTACCAGCGCTGGGACTTCACCTCCACCCGCCCCGACCAGTACCCGCTGATGCTGCACTTCCCCTATTTCGACATCTACCGCAAGCAGGTCGTCAAGCAGGCCGACCTGGTGCTCGCCCTCTACAAGTGCAGCCCGTTCTTCGACGAGGAGCACAAGGCCCGCAACTTCGCCTACTACGAACCCCTCACCGTCCGCGACTCCTCCCTGTCGGCCTGCTGCCAGGCCGTGATCGCCGCCGAGACCGGTCATCCCGGCCTCGCCTACGACTATCTCGTCGAGGCCGCGCTGATGGATCTTCAGGACCTGGAGCACAACACCCGGGACGGCCTGCACATCGCCTCGCTCGCAGGGACCTGGACGGCTCTGGTCGCCGGCTTCGGCGGGCTGCGCCACCACGGGGACACGCTGGAGTTCGCGCCCCGGCTGCCGGAACGGCTCAGCCGCCTCGCCTTCTCCCTCCAGGTCCTCGGACACCGGCTGCGCGTGGAGATCGGGCAGGACGTCGCCACCTACACGCTCGCGTCCGGCGGCCCGCTGGAGATCCGCCACCACCGCGAGACCCTCACCGTCGACGCCGACAAGCCCCGCAGCCTGCCCATCCCGGCGCAGAGGCTGCGCCCCGCCCCTGACCAGCCGCGGCACCGGAGGCCGAACTCCCGGGGGTGAGACGCGGCGCGGGCCCCGGCAGATCAGTCGCGGCTGACGGAGGGCGCGATGTCCTCGTGCCGCTCCATGGGCGCCACACCGGGTGCGGCGGCCCGAGCGGCGGCCCTGGTCGTGGGCTTGCCGCAGAACGCGGGCTCCAGGGCGCGGTACATGGTGTTGAGCACAGTGGTGTTGTTGGAGGTGTTGGCCAGGGCGGTGAGGCTGCGCTTGCCGTCCTTCGTGGTGAAGGCGTACGTGTAGTAGCCCTGCACGGTGCCGGTGTGCCCGTAGACCGAGATCCCGCACGACAGCTCGCGGCGGCGCAGGCCGAGGCCGTAGGACGTGGTGCTGTTGACCCGCGTCCACTTCGTCATCTCGGTGAGCTGGGCGGCGGACATGAGCTTGCCGCGCAGCAGCGCGGAGAAGAAGGTGTCCAGGTCGTGCGGCGTGGAGATGACGGCGCCCGCGCTCTGTGCCCAGGAGGCCGTCTGTTTGGTGGAGTTCACCAGAGCCGCCCCCGCCGTGTCGGGCGTGAGGTAGCCGTTGGCGTGGCGGCCCGGGATCGCGGTGTCGGGGTGGACGTAGAAGGTGCCGGTCAGGTTCAGCGGGGTGAAGATGCGCTTTCGGTACTCGGCGGCGACGGTGTGCCCGGTCAGCTTCTCGATCAGCATGCCCGCGACGACGAAGTTGGTGTTCGAGTACGCGTAGGCGGCCCCCGGCGCGTTGGTGCGCGGTTTCGCCAGCGACAGCTTCACCAGGTCGCGGTAGCCGAACACCTTGTTGCGGACCGTTTCGAAGCCGGAGACGGACCGGGCGAACATGTCGTTGGTGTAGTCGTACAGGCCGCTGCGATGGCTCAGCAGGTGCCGCACGGTGATCCTGTCGTCGGGCAGCAGGCCCGGCAGATAGGTGTTGACCGGCTTGTCGAGCTTCAGCCTGCCCTCGTCGACGAGCTGGAGCAGCACCACGGCGGAGAAGGACTTGGTGACGCTGCCGACGCGGAACCGGTCGTTCGTGCTGATGGTCCGTCCGGTGGCGCGGTCGTCGACCCCCTCGACGAGCCGGTGCACCGTGCCGTTGTCGTCGATTCTCGCCATCGCGCCGGGTGCTCCCTGACCGCGTGCCGTACGCAGGATCGTCCGCAGGCCCGCCTCGTCGGGTGCTGCGGCGGCGGCCACCGCGGTCCGTTCGCCGCCGGAGCGGTGCGTGCCCGCCGGCGCCACGGCCTGTGCCGGCCCCGCCAGCAGGGACACCACGACCGCGCCCAGCGCCGTCCCCGTAACCGCCGTTGCTGAGACCATCTGCTTCTCCCGAGTGCCATCTGCCGGTCCGACGTCCCGGCCCGGACCGCGCCGCGGATGCGGGCGACGGCACCATCTGTACGCGCTGACGGGGCGCGCGGGTTGCAACGCCATGGGGATGCAGCGGAAACAGGGCGACGGAATCGGCGAATTGGCGGAAAGCAGCACGCCGGGCCCACCCGGTCCGTACGGCGGACGGGAAGTGCCGGACGAGCCCAGGGGGGAGGGGAGCTGACGCCGGTTCAGCCGCCGAAGAGCTGGGTCCAGTACGTGCCCGCCCTGCTGCCGCCGGCCAGGCCGATGCCTATGTGGGTGAAGTCCGGCTTGAGGATGTTGGCGCGATGGCCGGGACTGTCCATCCAGCCGCGGACCACCTCGGCGGGGGAGCGCTGTCCGCAGGCGATGTTCTCGCCGATGGCCCGGTGGGCGGAGCCCGCCGCGGCGGCGCGGTCCCACGGTCGGCTCCCCTCGGGGGAGGTGTGGGCGTAGAAGTCGCGGGCCACCATGTCGGCGCTGTGGGCCTGGGCCGCGGCGGTGAGCGTCGCGTCGGCGGCGAGGGGCGGCAGCCCGGCCGAGGCCCTTTCGGTGTTGGTGAGCGCGATGACCTCGCGCGTCGTCCGGTCCAGGCCCGCCGGGCTGAACGGCCGGGCCCACAGCGCCGTCCAGTACAGCTCGCCCGTGCGGGCGTCGGGGACGCCGGCCAGTCCCGCCTGGTCGAAGGCGGGATCGCACAGCGTGCGCCGTGACGGCTCGGCGGAGAGGCAGTACTCGACGAATTCGTGCGGGGTGCGCGGGCCGGAGACCAGATGTTCGCCGATGGTCAGGTACGGGTAGCCGGCCGCGATGACGCGCTGGTAGACGGAGACGCCGTCAGGGCCCTCCGAGGCGAGCGTGGCGCGAGCCGCCATGGCGGCGGCGTGGCCTCGCGCGGCGGCGGTCAGCCGGGAGTCGAGGCGGACGGGCGGGGAACCGGCGGCGGCGCGCGCGGAGTTCACCGGCCCCAGGAATCCGTCGGGGTCGGGGCCGACTCCGGGCGCCCCCGGCGATCCGCCCCGGGCAGCCGCGCCCGGCCGCCGGGTGCCCGGCGCGACGCCCGGCGCGGAGCCCCGTGCGAAGGCCGGCCCCGGACTCGGCACCCTCGGTGCCCTCATGGGCCGCCCGCCGCCCACCCCATAGGGGCCGTCGGGCGCCGACGCGCCGCCCGACGGCGCGCTGTCCTCGGTGACATCGACCCCGAAATCCCGCGCGACGCCCGCCAGCCCGTCGGCGTACCCCTGCCCGAGGGCACGGAGTTTCCAGGCCGTACCGCGCCGGTACAGCTCGGCGAGCAGCAGCACGGTCTCCCGCTCCGGCCGGGGCGGGGTGAACCGGGCGAGGACGCGGCCGTCCGCCGAGGTGACCTGAATCGTGGGGGAGGGCAGTCGCCCCAGGGGAGTCGTGAGGTCGGTGGGGCTGACGACGACGGTGACGCGGGACGCTCCGGTCCTCAGCCGCGGCGGATCGACGGTGAGCCGGCCGCCGTCGAGACGGACACCGGGTGCGGCCGGCTGGTTGTAGAACACGAAATCGCCGTCGCCGCGCACCTTGCCGCTGTCGTCGGTGATGAGCGCGGACACGTCGAAGGGGCCGGGGACCCTGAGGGTCAGGGTCCCGTCCGGCAGGGGCGCGTTGCCCCCGGGAACCAGCTCGCTCATGCCGCCGCCCGTCGAGGTCGTGATCCGTGCCCCCGCGCCAGGGATGCGGAGCACGGGCCGTCGACCGCTCAACGGACCGCCTGTGGCCTACGGTTCCCGCGACCGGCGCGGGACCTGGCCGGGGTCGCCCTTGACGGGGGCAAGGGGTGGGCGGAGCGACCCGGAGGGTACCGCCGAGCGCAGCGAGCGCAGGGCGAGCAGCATGACGCCGATGTCGTCCAGGTAGACGGGGTCGGGCAGCAGGTCGGTCGGCAGCACGAGATAGGCGACGGCGCCCCAGAACACCCAGCGGGATCCGGTCGGCAGTCCGGCCCGCCGCAGGTCACGGCGGGCGCGTACGAGCCGGAGCAGGAGCACCAGCGCCACCGCGAGCGCGGCGGCCGCGAGTACGGCGACGATGACGAGGACCACGGTCCACGAGGTCGAATCCATGTGTCCGTCCAGAGATGTCGTCGGGTGCGCTTCCTTCCCGTGTGCCCGCTCGTGCCCAGGCTAGTGCCGCCTGGCAGCGCTGTCCGGGCACGCGTTCTCTCAGCGCCGGGTGTCGCGGCGGCAGATGACGAAGTCGTCGAAGACATGCCGGCCGGGACGTGATCCGATGGACTCGACGGCCCTGCGGACGTCCATGAGCTGATCCGTGGTCATCTGGAGCGGCGGCTCGTCGGGCTGGTAGGTGGTGCGCACGGGGTAGTCCCGTCCCGGTTCCCGGGTCATCTCGATGTGGCAGCCGAGTACGTGGGTGACGGGGCGGTGCCCGCAGAAGTCGATCAGCCGGTCGACGGTGCGGGTGAAGGCCGGCCAGTCCTCGACGTACAGGCGTCCGGGATAGACCGTGTCGCCGGTGAGCAGGATCCCGGTCCAGGGGTCGAAGAACGTCACCGCGGCCTCGTGGTGCCCGGGTGTGGCCAGGCATTCCAGCACCCGGCCGCCGAGGTCGACCCGCGCGACGGCGTCGGGATCGTCGTGGAACCCGAAGAAGTCCCAGGCACTGTCGAGGGCCGCGTTCACGACCTCGGTGCCGGGACGGCCGGTGAACTGGCCGTCCCCGGCGATGTGGTCGCCGTGCGGATGGGTGTGCAGCACCAGCAGCCCGTAGTCGTCACGGGGGTGCGCGGCCAGCCAGGAGTCCATCACCCGGTCGACGACCCGGCGCAGCGGGAAGTGGTCGGCCGAGGCCGTGGCGCCCGTGTCGATCAGGACGGCTCGCGCGGTCCCGAACAGCAGGAACATGAAGGGCGCTTCGTAGTCGATCGCCATGTTCTGGCGAAGGATCACCGTGTGCTCGTCGTAGGCGTGGACCTGGATGTCGGGGTCCGTGTTGTGCTTGGCCGAGGGCGAGCCGTGGATCCACCGCACGTCGAGCTGTGCGGCCGCCGCGAAATCGTCGCCTCCGGGGGCGCTGTCGGTCTTCTGCCCGGCACTGTCCACGCTGTCTCCTCGGACTCGGTCCTGCCGGGCCACGGCAGGGCCCGGGACCTCAGTTTCGCGGGTGGGCGTGGTCGATGAGCGCCTGGGACACCGCACGGATGCTCCGGGCGATGTGCTGGAGCTGCATCACCTCGGCGGCGTACATCTTGATGGAGTGCTCGATCACACCCTCCGCCAGGCCCAGGCCGGGCAGCTCGGAGCGGGCGGTCTGCAGCGCCGTACGGGCGACCCGTATCTCCTGCTGCACCTGAAGGTGCGCGTGGCGGGCGAGCAGGACGGGGTGCTTGTGCAGGACGGGGTAGCTCGCGTAGCGGCTCGGTACCAGCTCGCGCAGCCATTTCACCGCCGATCGCTCCCAGTCGAAGCTGCCGGGGGTCTTGACCTGGCACGGCCAGTCCGAGGTGATCGGTGAGTACGTCAGGGCCATGTTCATCGCTTCCGGATTACGTCGGCGGGGGACTCTGGGGGCGGCCCCGGAATAGGGGGACCGGGGCCGCCACCACGGGTCTCGCAGGCGAGACCCGCTCGAACACCCGGGACCCGATGCGGGTAGGAGCGGACGGCCCCCGGTGCTCATGGGTCGTGACCTGGAATCCTCCGGGGCACGATCCGAAAGAAGTATTTATATATGCCGCCGGAAGCGCAAGGGCATGAAAACATTCATGCGTGCTTTGTTGTGAATGATCCCGTGATGCCGTGGTGAGAGGGGGTACGGGAGAGGTCGCCGCGTGGGACCGGAGCCCCTCCTCGTGACAGCGGGGGCTTCCTCCGCCGGTACCGGGGGCCGAGGCCCGCCCCGGCCGGGTCAGTCCCGCAGGAAGAACTGGTGCTGCTCGGCGACGTGCTCGTACTCCTCCAGGCGCGCCTGGGTGCGCTCGGGATCGGCGTCGGTCATGGCCTGGAGCAGGGCCGCCGACAGCACCACGGGCGCCGCGTAGGAGTCGAAGACGAGCCGGGAACCGGTCCCGGTGGCGAAGGTCACGTCGGCCTCGTCGGCCAGCGGGCCCAGCCCGAGGTCGGTGACCAGGGCCACCCGCAGGCCCGCGCTGCGCGCGACCCGCATGGCCGTGAGCGTCTCCTGGGCGTGCCGGGGCATCCCGAAGGCCAGGACCCAGGTGCCGCCCGCCGCTCGCGACTGGAGCAGCGCGTCGTAGGAGACCGAGCCGCCGCGGGTCACCACCCGCACGTCCGGGTGGATACGGCGGGCCGCGTAGGCGAAGTACTCGGCCAGCGAGCCGGAGATCCGCAGCCCGAGGACCGTCAGCGGCGCCGACTCCGACAGGGCCCGGCCGACCCGGATGATCTGGTCGGGATCGGTGAAGTCCCGCCGCAGGTTCTCCAGGTTCTCGATCTCGGCGTCCACCGCGGCCTGGAGCTCGTTGCTCGTGACCTCGGCGGGGGTTCCCGGTGTGCTGCTGCTCAGGGTGTTGAGCGCGATGGCCTGGAGGTTCTCGCGCAGGGCGGGATAACCGCTGAAGCCCACGGCCGCCGCGAAACGGGTCACGGAGGGCTGGCTCACCCCCACCCGCTCGGCGAGGTCGGTGATCGACAGGAACGCTGCCTCGGTGAGGTGCTCGATCAGGTACTGGGCGATGCGCCGCTGACCAGGGGAGAGCCGGGGTCCGTCGAAGAGCTCCCTGAGCTGGGACGTGGGAGCCACGCCCGCCTCGGGTGCCGTCTTTCCCGAGGTGATCGCGGATGCCTGGGCGCGTGCCTGCTGCGGCGATGGCACCGGTGCGCCTCCTTCATGTCCCACGAGAACTCAACATAGCTCACGGACCTTTCTGACCTGGGCCGGTATGCGCGCAACCAATGCGTGCGTTCCCTGTTTCGCGTGGGATCGCGGGGTACTCGAACAACTGTCACGACGTGCTCGTCCGCGGGCGCGCGTGTCTGTTCGCCGACGCGAGGGAGAGGGTTTTCATGAGCGTGCAACAACTGCCCGCGTCAACGGTTCACGTGATGCTCGGGGACTGTTCCGCGGCCGACGCCAAGAGTGTGCTCGGTGTCCTGTGCGGCCGCTTCGCTGCGGACCGGGAAGGGGCGGACCAGCCCCACGAGTCCGAGAGCGGCAGGCCGACGGTGTGGACCGTGCTGTTCGACACCGCCGGTGATCCCAGCCGCAGGGCGGGGCCTGTCGTGGAACTTTCGGGGCAGCCGATCGTGGAGGCACAGGGTGGCCCCCAGGCGACACAGCGTCTGCGGGAGGTCCTCGGTGCCGCCTTCTCCGTGCACGAGCTGGGCACGGAGGCCGGTGACCAGGAGGTTCAGATGAGGCTGCGACTGGATTCGAGTACGGCGCACGAGACGCGGTCCGTGTGAACGCCGGGTCGGTGGCCCGCGAAGGAGAGATCGGCGCCCGCCGTGCGGCGACCGGTTCCGCGCGTGAGGGCGCGGCCCGCGCGGGGCTGACCGCCCGGGGGGTGATCTACGTCCTGGTCGGCGTGCTGGCCCTGCGTATCGCCTTCGGCGACAGCGGCGGGCGGCAGGCGGACCGGGGCGGTGCCCTTCAGGAGATCGCCACGAAGCCGTTCGGCGCGGCCCTGCTGTGGGCTCTCGGCGCCGGGCTCGTGGGCATGGCGCTGTGGCGGCTGTCCGAGGCGTTGTTCGGCGCCGCCGGACAGGACGGCGGCAAGGCGGGCAAGCGCCTGATGGCGGCCGGGCGGTGCGTGTTCTACGGATTCGTCGCCTACTCCGTGCTGGCCTTCGCGGCCGGCTCGCGCGGCAGCGGTTCGGGCGACCGGCAGTCCCGGGACGTCACGGCCAAGGCGCTGGGCATGCCCGGTGGCCAGTGGATCGTCGGTGCCGCCGGGGCGGGCCTGGTCGTCGCGGGCGTCTGGATCGCCGTACGGGCCGTGATGCGCAAGTACCACAAGCACCTCAAGCTCGGTGAGATGTCGCGGCGGGTCCGCGGGGCTGTCGACACGACGGGAGTCGGCGGCGGGGCCGCGCGCGGTGTGGTGTTCGCGGCGGCGGGTGCCTTCGCCGTCCGGGCCGCCGTGGAGTACCGGCCCGACCAGGCCAAGGGGATGGACGGCACGCTGCGGTCCTTCGCCGGAACGCCGATGGGCCCGTGGCTGCTGGCCTGCGTCGCCGCCGGCCTCGTCCTGTTCGGGCTGTTCTCGTTCGCGATGGCACGGTGGCGCAGGGTGTGAGGCACCGGATGGGCCGGATCGCGTGTCCGGCCGGCGCCGCGAGGGTGCCTCCGCCGCCGCGCGGCGGCGGAGGAGGCACCCCGATGTGGACCGGTCAGGGCTGCGCGGTGAGTGCGAAGCTCTGGGCGGCCGATCCGTCACAGCCGCGCTGGGTGAGCTGCACGCTGTTCGCGGCGGATGCCGCCGCGCTCAGGCACTTGCCGCTGTGCCGGGCGACGAAGTGATAGCGCCCGCTGCTCTCCTTCACCGGCTGCCACTGCTGGTTCTGGCCGTTCGACCAACTCCACAGTTGCAGCGGCGCGTTGTCGGCCGTCGAGCGGTCGGTGACATCGACGACCTGCTGAGGATTCATCCGCAGCGCGATCCGGGTGTAGCCGCTGTCCGTCGAACGGAACTGGAACTGCTGTGCCTGCGTGCCGTTGCAGGTGTACTGCTGGACCGCGGTCCCGTTCGCCGTGCCGGCCGAACGGGCGTCCACACAGGTGCCGTTGCCCGAACCGGCCAGGGAGTACCAGGCGGTCTCCGAGATCGGGTCCGTCGGTGGCACCGGCGTGTCAGCCCCGCCGAGCCACTTGAGTCCGTCCAGCAGGAACCGGTTCTGGGCCGTACTGGCGAACGTCGACGACAGCGTGGTGTTCGTCGCGTAGTCCATCGCGTTGTGGCCGAAGTTCGCGTACAGCATCCGGTACTTCGTGTTGGTCCACAGAACCGGGTAATAGCCGCTGTACCAGGTCTGGTTCGGGTCAGTGCCCAGCGGGAAGCTGCTCGGGTCGACCGAGGCGAGGACGCGGATGTCCGGGTTCTGCCGCAGGTCGTTCGACCAGCTGTACCACTCGCTGACCGACGAGGTGAACGTGGCCGGCAGGTTCACGGTGGAGGGATGCGCCCGGTCCTCGGCCTTCAGGACGGCGGTCGTCGGCCCCCAGGTGTTGGACGTGAAGTTCCCGCTGCCCAGGAACTGGTTGTGGTACCAGGACCAGCTCTGCGCGTCGGTGGTGAAGGCGGAGACATGGAAGCCCATCCAGCCGCCGCCGGCGCGCATGTACTGCTCGAAACCGGCGCGTTGGGCCGAGGTCTGCGGCAGGTCGTCGAGGAACAGGACGACTTGGTACGCGTTCACGCCCCCGTTGCCGAGCAGGTCCCAGTTGTTGCTGGCCGTGTAGGTGAAGCCGTTCGCCGCGGCCTGCTTCGGGAACCAGTCGTTGGCCTCGTGGACGAAACTGATGTGGGCCGCGTCCCAGGTGCCGTTGTAGAGGGCGAGCACCTTGAACGGGGCCGCCGTGGCGCTCGCGTGCGCGGCCGGCGGAGCGGCGAGGCCGAGCAGGGTCGCCAGCAGGACGAGGACCCGCAGGACACCGCGCGCCGGTGGGGACTGGCTGATGCGCATCCGGTTCTCCTTCCCGTACGTGTCAGGGGTGGTCGTCACGGGTAGCTGACCAGGTTGGCGACGTTGGTGGAGGAGTTGGAAGGACCGCCCCGGTCGTTGACGACGTGCCGGATGGTGCCCGTACCGCCGAGGGAGACGGTCACCATGTCCTTGAAACGCACGTTCGCGTTGACGGGCGCCTCGATGGCGCGCTCCGCGGCGACGGCGGGGTTGGCGTTGAAGTAGCAGTAGCTGCCGAAGCCGTACACCTCATGGCTGGTCACGGAGGGCGCGACCTTGTAGGCGGCGTAGCCCTGCGTCGAACCGTTCGTCCACGCCGCCTGGCTGGGCGGGTCGTAGGGCATCTCGTTCTGGTAGAAGTACGTGCGGCCGCCGTTGCCGTTCCAGACGGTCTGGTACTTCTGGTAGTGCTCGACGAACAGCCCGTACATGGTCACGTCGTCGCCGTTCACGACCAGGCCGGTGTCGGCCGTGTTGCTGGTCCAGCCGACTCCGCTGCCGTGGTCCGCGCGCCACAGCCACAGGTGGTCGCCGATGACGTCGTCGCTGTTGACGGTCAGGCTGGTGGTGGCCTTGCCGACGCCCGCGCCGCCGACGCGGAAGAACACGTCGTGCAGGGAGCTCGGGTTTGCGCTGTGGTCCGCGGAGGAGCCGCTCGGTCCCATCTCCAGCAGTTGCGCGGAGTTGGTCGTGCCCGCGTCGATCAGCAGCCCGGCGAGCCGGACACCGTTCACGTCGGCGACCGTCATGGCGGTGATGCCGTTGTCGGGGACGAGGGTGGCCAGACCGAGGCCCAGGACCACGGTGTCGGCCCGGGTGACCCTGAGCGTCTGGTCGAGGTGGTAGACGCCCGGCGTCACCAGCAGGTTCTTGCCCTGGGCCAGCGCGTCGTTCAGCTGGGCCGCCGTCGCGCCCGGCTTCACCACGAAGAAGTCGGACAGCGGCAGGGACGAGCCCGCAGGAGTGCCCGAACTCCATGTCGTGCCGCTGGAGTTGGTACGTACGGACGGGACGAACACCTTCCAGGCGCCCGCCGCGTCGACGTACAGGAAGGGCTTCTCGCGGGAGACCGGTGTCTGGCCCACCGTCGTGTACGGAGGGTTCGGGAAACTGTTCGCGGGGGCGTTCTTCGCGCCGACGAACACCATGTTCCAGTTGGAGCCGGTCCAGTTCGACCATTCGGTGTTGCGCGACAGCCACTGCTGCTGCGAACCGGAGTTGACCTGGCCGTCGATCTTCGTGTCGGCCATGTAGCCGCCGCTGGACCAGCCGCCGTCGTCCAGCGCCAGGTTGCCGCGCAGATGCATACGCCGGTAGGGCGCCGCCTGCGACACCGCCCAGCGGTCCGTGCCGGACGGGGGAGTCACCGACAGGTTCTCCGCCGAACGCCAGAAGTTCTGGGTCGCGTTGCCCTGGAACCAGTCCGCCTCGGCGTGCACCGAGCCCCGGATGTCGACGTCGTCGGGGGAGAGGCCCAGACCCGCGACCTGGGTGTAGAAGCCGACGTTCGCGTTGGCGCTGTAGGTGCCGGGCTTGAAGAGGAAGGCCTTCCGGGCGGTGCCGAACTGGTTGGTCTCCTGCTGGGAGAAGGCCGAGTCGAGGCTGCTCTGGATGGTCGCGGCCGGGGTCGACGGGTCGAAGACGGTGACGTTCGGGCCCAGGTCCGGTGTCCCCGGAGGCTGTTGCGTGTCCACCGCGTCGACATGGAAGGACTGGGCCGCCGTGCCGTTGCAGGTGTACTGCTGGAGCTGCACGCTGTCGGCGGTGGAGGCACTCGGCACATCGAGGCACTTGCCGCTGTTGCGGTTCACGAAGTGGTAGGCGCCGCCGGCCTCCGCCACGGCCTGCCACTGCTGGTTGCTGCCGCCGCCGTACGCCCACAGCTGCACCAGCGCGCTGTCCGCAACCGAGACGTCGGTGACGTCCCAGGCCTTGGTGCTGTCGGCCCGGTTGTCGACCTGGGAGTACCCGCCCGACGTGGCGGCGAACTGCCACTGCTGGGCCTGGCTGCTGTTGCAGGCGTACTGCTGGACGGCGGTTCCGTCGGCCGTTCCGGCGGCGCGGGCGTCGACGCACTTGCCGCTGCCCGCGTTGACGACGGTGGCCCAGCCCGTCGGCACCGCGGCCGCCTGCGCGAGCGCGTCGTCCCGGGCGGCGGCGCTCTGCGCGGTGGCGGTCAGGCCCGACACGGTCGTCGCCATGAGCGCGGTCACCGTGAGCAGCCTGGCCGTTCGACGGCGCCCGGATCTTCTTCGGGATCCGGACAGGGGGAATCTGGACATGCTGGACACTCCTGAACTGGTGGGGGGTTCATGTCCGTGAACATCGAATGCATTCATGGAGGTGTGGTGATCGGTGAACCTAAAGGTCTGCACCAAAGACGTCAAGATATGAAACAAAGAACCCTCTCAAATGGCCAGTCCTCAACCGGAGTTGAAGAGACGACGGCTGGAGGGTCCCTGAACTCGGCTCTGTTGCAGGCCTGTTCACCAGCGAGATGTGGCGCGTTGCCGCTTCGGGAGGCGATTCACTTCTTGAAGCCTCGTCACAACCGCCGCCTGACGCGGGACTACGAAGCCCTGCCGCAGTGGTTCGCCCACAGCACTGTGAACGTTGATCAGGCCGTCAACTCTCATGGGGCGCACGCTAATCTCGGAGATGTGAACGCTCCCGCACCCATCGGTCCGCCGGAAGTTCTCGTGGCGCTCGGCGCGTCGTTCCGGCTGCGCGAGCACCCTGACGTCACCAGCCCCGCAGAAGTGTGCGCCGCGTTGGGCGTTCCCCTGGAGCGGACGGTCAAGACCCTGGCATTCGTCACTCCCGGGGACCGCCTCCTGCCGGCGGCCGTGCCCGGTCATGCGCGACTGCGGTACGGCGCCCTCGCCCGCGCCGTCGGCATCCGGCGCGGTGACCTGTCTCCCGCAGGCACCGAGCGGTTGACGAGGGCGGGGATGCGGCCGGGCGGGGTGTGCCCCGTGTCCGCGGACCGGACCGCGATGGTCGTGTTCGACGAGGCGGTCGGCGGCCTGGGCCTGGTGCACCGCGGCAGAGGTCGGCCCGGCAGCAGCATCGAGATCGAGGCGGCGGAGTTGACGGCCGCCGTCCCGGCTGCCTCCACGGCGCGGATCGCCGGACTCCCGGCGGACAAACCCGCATGATCGTCCGCGACGCCGCAGCCGCGGACGCCGAAGACATCTACCGTCTGCTGAGCGGGTTCGTGACGAGCTACCGGCCCGACCGGACGGTCTTCGACGACGTCACGTTCCCCGGGATCATCGAGGCCGCCGCAGGGGGCAGAGCCGAGTTCCTGGTCGCCGAGCAGGACGCGCGCGTGGTGGGGTATCTGCTCGCGCTGCGCCTGCCGACCCTTTTCGCCGGGGGAACGGTCCTCGAACTGCTGGAACTCACCGTGGACGCACCCCTACGCGGCCGCGGTACGGGTTCCGCGCTGATCCGGGCCGCGCAGACAAGGGCCCGAGAGGCGAATGACGTCGAGGTGACCGTGCCGACCCGCAGGGCGGCCGCCTTCTACCGGGGGCTTGGATTCCACGAGACCGCGGTCCATCTCAAGTGGTCCACCGCCTGATCGCACCCCTGCGCTGATGGAGGCGCCGGCCGTGTACGGGTGGGCCGTCGACCACGGCGGCATCCCTCTCGCCCGTACGCTGCCGACGTCCTCGCCGTCCCTGTCGACCGGCTCGTCACCGGGCCAGGCCATCCGGACGACGAAGTCTTCCCAGCCGGTCAGGTTCTCAGCGGCCCACGCGCCGAGCGCGAGTCTCGACAGACAGCCCGACACCACCACCAGGACTGTTGATGCTCCTATTGCTCGTCAGTGCTTGGGTCTACCGTCTCAAGTGCGCGGTCGGCTTCCGGGGGTTCCAGCCCTGAACGAATGGTTTCATCCCCGGCCTGTCTGAGGGCGGCTCGGAGACTCGTCCGGGACCTAACCGACGGCCGGGCTTCGTCGATGGCCACGAGATGACCTGCCGGCGCCGACCGCGTGCCCCCTCTCCCATCGGTGTGGGCGGACACACGCTTTCCCACTGTGCTGGTGGGATGCAGGGGTGTGCTCGGGGGCGTTCACCTGGGTTCATGGGCGGTTGGGCGCACACTAAGGCTGTCCCGTGATCCAACAGCGGCCTTCGCCCCCGGCTCTTCCCGTGGCGTGTAGTCGGTTAGGTCGCCGGGCCCGGCCCACGTCGGTGCTGGGGAGACCGCTTCCGTGGGCGCTCTCCCCGGCTGTGTTTCACACGGTGAGGTGCTGCTTCGCACCGGAGCCGGTGGCGGGCTCGGTGGCGATGCCGTGCTGCTCGTCGTCGGGGCGGCCCTTCTTGGGCAGCAGGAAGGTGATCGCGAGGAACGCCGTCAGCAGGCACGCCTGGACGATCAGCGCGCGGTGGAATCCGCCGGTGAAGTCACCGGTCTTGGCCTGGGCGAAGAAGACCGAGCCGAAGACCGCGACGCCGATGGAGCCGCCGATGGCCTGCACGGCCGACAGGACACCGGAGGCGGATCCGATCTCGTCGTCGTCGACCGCGGCCAGGATGAAGCTGAACAGGGCGGCGATCACCATGCCGGCGCCGATGCCCGCCACCGTCACGCCGGGAACGATGTCCCAGATCGAGAACGAGGCGGCATCGAGGCCGTCGAGCTCGAACCACAGCACGGCCGCGCCGGCCAGCTGGACCAGCGGTCCGATCTGGAGCACCTTGCGGCCGATCTTGTCGGCGAGGAACGCGCCGCTGACGGCGCCGCCGATCGCGGTTCCCACTGCGAGGGGCAGGTTGCCCAGTCCTGCGTCACCGGCGGTGAAGTGCCGGCCGATCTGGAGGAACAGGGTCAGGACGAGCTGGGTGCCGATCAGTCCGCCGAAGAACAGGGCGATGCCGCCGAGGCCGACGGTGAAGGCCGGCTTGCGCAGCAGGCCCGGGGTCACCAGCGGCTCGCGGCCCGCGGCGGCTGTACGGCGCTGCTGAAGGGCGAAGAGAGCGAACCCGATCACCGAGGCGGCCATGGACAGCCACGTCCACAGTGGTCAGCCCTCCTCCTGCCCCTGGTTGAGCGGCAGCACCAGCAGGGCACAGGACACCACGACCAGGGCGGCGCCGGTCATGTCGACCCGTACCGTGCGATCGCCCGCCTTCTTGGGCACGAACTTCGCGGCGACGATCAATGCCGCGATCCCGATGGGCAGGTTGATCAGGAACACCGACCGCCAGCCCAGGCCGAAGAAGTCACCCTCGATGAGGAAGCCGCCCAGGACCGGGCCGATGATGCCGCCCAGGCCCAGGACGGGTCCGAAGATCGCGAAGACCTTGGTGAGCTCGGGGCCGGAGAAGTTCTCCCGCAGCAGGCCCAGGCCCTGGGGCAGCAGCATCGCTCCGGCGGTGCCCTGCAGCAGGCGGTAGGCGATCAGTGACTCGATGTTCGGCGCGATCGCGCACAGCAGGGAGCACGCAGTGAAGGCCGCCAGGCCGATCAGGAACATTCTGCGTCGGCCGTAGCGGTCGCCGAGCCGGCCGCCGAGCACGAGCCCGGCACCCAGGGTGAGGGCGTAGCCGCCGATCACCCATTGCAGTCCGACGGAACCGGCACCGAGGGATCTCTCCAGGTCCGGTCCGGCGACGTTGACGATCGAGGCGTCCAGGAGATCCATGATCTCCGCGACGATCATCACCACCAGGATCAGCCATCGCCACCGGTAGGGCTCGGTCGTCTTGTCAGGGGTGGGGGACGGGTCACGCACGCCAGATACCTCCATGGTGAAGTAATTCCACCATGAAGGTAAAGTGGTGACGGTAGGTTGTCAAAGTGGAGTGACCGCGCGGACCGTGCGGCAGGAGAGAAGGTGGAGGGTCGGCATGGAGGAAGCTGTGCGCGACGGCGTCGCGGAGCAGCGTGAGCGGCTGATGGAGTCGCTGAGGATCTACGGCGGCCACTACGCCGAGCTCAGCCGGCGCTTCGCCACCTGGCTGGGCCTGCACTTCACGGATGCGACCGCGGTCCTGGAGATCGCCGCCGCCGAGGAGCGCGGCACCCCCCTGTCGCCGGCGCGGCTGAGCGAGCGGATCTCCCTGTCCACGGGCGCCACCACCGCGCTGCTGAACCGCCTCGAAGCGGCAGGGCACATCACGCGGGCCCGCGAGCACTCCGACCGGCGCATCGTCACGCTGCGCAGCGGCGGGCACATCCAGGAACGGGCGGACGAGTTCTTCGGCCCGCTCGCCGGCCGCCTCGATGCCGCGATGTCCCCCTACCCGCCACAGCTCCTGGAACAGTTCGAGCAGTTCATGGCCGATCTGAACGCCACCATGGACGCCCACCTCGCCGAGCGGAGCCCGGTGACACCGTGCCCCCCGGCGTCCTCGGGGACCGCCGGCGCCAGATGATCGATTCCAAGCCGTCAGTGGTCATAGGCAGTCAGCGACCGCATGACGGGCTGGCCGGTGTGCTCGTTGTGCCAGATGGCGGCGGGGCCAGTCGAGGGGGTTCTGTTCGACGTTGAGGACAACGGGTTCTGGCACGAGATCCGGGGTGAGCGTCCAGCTGATGGGACGGTGGCACTGGCAACCGCGCGGCATCAACTGGCGGAGGTGCCGGTACTGGTGCCCGTGTATGCCCACCGCTACTGCCGGCTGGGCGGGGAAGCTTTGGGCACCCGGTGCTCTCCATGTGGCAGACCGAGGTCATCTATTACGGCCTGGACCTGGTCGACTACATGCACCAGGAGTTCGACGAGGCTAGGGGCGAAGTCGACGAGAGCTGGAACCCGCGAGCGACGGTCCCCTTTTGGAAGAACTTGCTCTGACTCTTCGGAGAGCCTGCGCATACGGCGGGCGCCCTCAGCTTGGGAAGCTCAGGGCACGGCGTTCCGGAACGGCCGGACAGGTCGTGAGCGCGATGGTCGGCAGCGGAGCCGACTCACTCCGCTGCCGGGAAGGGAAGCCTGCGATCAGCCTTTGCCGTCTGCAAGGGCGCGCCCTGTGGCATGGGCGTGCGTTCACGTGGCACGCCCATGCCGTTCTGGTCGCCCCGCGTGGGCAGCCGTCCGGTCAGCCCGCGTCGAGGGCTTCGGTGATCTTGCGGGTCATCTCGGCCATGACGGGGCTGGGCTTGCCCTGGTGGGCCTGGGCGGCTTCGACCGCGACGAGGACGGTGCGGCGGAAGTTGTCGGCCTCGGCGGGGTCCTGCTCGCTCAGCAGGCCCATGGCCGCGGTCAGGGCCGGCAGCACACGATCGGCGATCTCGGCCGTGGACCGGCCCGCCAGGTCCTTGCCCTCGGGGTACACGGCGAGCACGTGGCCGACGAGGCCGGTAGCCGAGGCCAGGGCCGTGGAGCCGTTCTTGGCGATCTTGTGAGGCTTGTCGACGGCACCGGCGGCGGCAAGCAGCGTGACGGCGCCGTGGGCGGCGGTCCGCAGGGTGGTCTCGTCCTGCCCGGTCAGGGTGACGGACATGGTGGGTCTCCTCGGGGTGAAGGGCTGAAGCGATGAGGGAGGGGGAGCCGGTTCGGCCCCGTCAGTCGTCGATCGCCTGGTAGAGCGTGGTCCAGAAGTCGAGCATGATCCGGATTCCGTCCGGGACGGTCGCGCCGACCTGGGTGAGCAGGATGCCCGTGATCCCGTTGACAGGGTCGGCGTACGTCGACGTACCGCTTCCGCCGTCCCAGCCGAACTGGCTGACGGGCGCGTAGTCACCCTGGTAGGTCCGCACAGCCATGCCGAGGCCCCAGCCGCCGTGCTGGCCCTGGCCGAAGGAGATGTGCACGTTGTCGAGGGCCAACTCCTGCCGGGCGGCCTGCTGTTCGGGGGTGAGGCGGTTGGTGGTCATCAGTCGGACGGCGGGCCGGGACAGGATCCGCTCGCTGCCGTGCACGCCCTGGCCGAGGAGCATCCGGAAGTAGGCGTGGTAGTCGTCGGCGGTGGAGTTCAGCCCGCCGCCACCTCCCTGGAACGCGGGGGGCGCGCTGTGGCGTCCCGCGGCGGCCTCGTCCCACACCTGGAACTCGCCGGTCTGCGGGTCGGGGGCGTACAGCGGAGGGAGCCGGTGGATCTGGTCCGCGGGGACGTGGAACCCGGTGTCCTTCATGCCCAGCGGCTCGAAGATCCGCTCGCGCAGGAACGACTCGAACGACTGGCCGGTGACCCGGGAGACCAGAACGCCGACCAGGTCGCTGCTGATCTGGTACTGCCAGCGCTCTCCCGGCTGGTACATCAGCGGAAGCGAGCCGAGGCGCCGCATCCACTCGTCCGGCCCGGGCATCGGCACCGGTCCATTGGGCGTGATCCCCTGCTCGAAGACCGCGTTCATGATCGGCGTACCGATCACCGTCATATCCATGCCGAGCCCGAACGTGGAGGTCAGCACGTCCCGTACGGTGATCGGCCGACGCGCCGGCACGGTGTCGTCCACCGGGCTGCCGATCGTCCTGAGCACCTGGCGGTCGGCCAGCTCCGGCAGCCACTCCTCCACCGTGTCGTCCAGGCGCAGTCGGCACTCGTCGAGCAGGACCATCGCCGCCGCGATCGAGACCGGCTTGGACGTCGACGCCATCCGGAAGATCGTGTCCCGCCGCATCGGCGCGCCGCCGTCGTGCCGCATCGTCCCGAGGGCCTCCACATGCGTCTCGTCCCCCCTGCTGAACAGGGCGACCGCTCCCGGGATCCTGCCCGAGTCGACATGCCGGGCCAGCACGTCGCGCACTCTTTGCAGTCCCGTCTTGGAGAAGCCGTGGTGCTGGTCGGTGTGGCCGATGGACATGGCCATGGCTGTGTACTCCCTTGTCGATTGAGTGGTGTGTGGGGGCGATGTGTCAGCAGCCGAGCCGGTCGGCGATCACGTCCAGGACCTGCTTCAGATCGCGTGACATGCGTGTGCACAGGCCGATCTCGGCGATCCCGGGCGCGAACCCCTGATGGTCGGGGAGCACCCGGTGGACGCGATGGGTCACCCGGGCGCCTTCGGGGCAGGCGGTGACGGTGTGCACACCGGCGTACCAGCTCTGCACCGCCAGCCTGGACCGGGCCCGGTCCACCTGGATCTCCACCGGCTCCACCGGCCCGGCGTACTGGACGCGGTAACCGTCGGCGCCGGAGCCGGCCACGACGGTCATCGCCCCCTGCCGAGCGGCCGAAGCCCTGGCCAGCACCAGCAGGTTGTCGTCGCCGACCCGCCCCTCGGCGACGGTGAGCAGGAGCGCGGCGACCGCGCCGACGGGCGCGGCGAGCGCCCCTCGTACCTCCCACCGGGCGGGCAGCGCGTCCAGCTCGGCGAGCAGGGAAGGCGTGGTGTGCATGGCGAGAAGCTTGGGCGCGGGCGGCTCGTCCGGGACGGCACGTACCGCGGTCCCGGCACGGGGGCACCCCACCGGCACCCTGTTGACCTGCGCTGTCACACCACCGTACGACTGCCTTCCGGGTGTCCCGGGACGGGACACCCGGGGCACCACCGGCACGGGCTCAGGCACCCAACCTCTCGGGACCGGCCTCAGGACACCCGCGCCAGCCCCGAACGCGCCGTCGGCACCAGGTAGGTGACGCCGTGCGCGGTGGCGATCTCCAGCGCCTGCCGGAACTGCCGCGCCGAGGCTTCCCGGTCGCCCGTGGCCAGGCAGGCCTGCGCGTACGACAGGAGGCTGCGCACCATCCGATGCGACTCACCG
This sequence comes from Streptomyces sp. NBC_00659, assembly GCF_036226925.1. Lineage (NCBI taxonomy): Bacteria > Bacillati > Actinomycetota > Actinomycetes > Kitasatosporales > Streptomycetaceae > Streptomyces > Streptomyces sp. NBC_00659. The sequence continues at coordinate 8,582,985 of NZ_CP109031.1, forward strand.
GCCTCTTCGAGCAGCACCATGGCCTCGGCGTGCACGGCCGTCGCCTCCTCGCTGTCACCGAGGTGGCGCAGGGCCACGGCCGCGTCCGTCCGGCTGATGGCCTCCAGGACCGGGTGGCGGGTCTCCCGGCTGATCGCGACGGCCTGCTCCGCCAGGTCGAGTGCGGTGCGGGCGTCGCCCAGACCGAGTGCCGCCCGGCCGAGCACGTCCAGGCACATGCGCACCTTCTGCCGGTCCAGCCCGCGCGCGGTTTCCAGCAGGTCCGCGACGACCTCGCGGGCCTTGTCGTGCTCGCCCAGCAGCACCAGGGCCCGCCCGAGCCGTACGCCGATGTACACCCGGACGGCGCCCTCGCCGGGAGGTACCAGCCCGGCTGCTTCTCGCAGGAGTCCGAGTGCGCCGCGGGCGTCGGCGGCGTACAGCCGGACCTCCGCCAGCTGTTCGACGGCCAGGGCCTCGCCGACGATGTCGCCCTCCGCCGCCATCAGCGTGCGGGCCGCCGCCAGCTCCGGCACCGCCTCCTCCAGCCGGCCCACCCGCAGCAGCGCGGCGCCCAGCAGGTACCGGTGGGAGGCGAGTGTCCGGCGTCCGCCGAGCGCTTCGGCGGCGGGTCTGCTGACCTCCAGCCCATGGCACAGCTGCGGCATGCCACCGCGCCGTCCGAGGGAGATCACGAAGGCGTACTGGGCGAGCCCGACAGCGGGTCCGTCGACGCGCAGTTCCACGGCGAGCGAGAGCGTCGCGGTGATGTCGGCCCACTCGGTGTCCAGCCAGTCGAGGGCTTTGTCATGAGAGAAGTCGGGAAGCGCGGGAGGACGCTGCGCCACGACGACCGGTACGGGAACGACGACCAGCTCGATCACCTCCGTCGCTGCCAGCAGGCCGCTCAGGTAGTAGTCGGCCAGCCGGGCGATCGCCGGTCCGGGGTCCGCCGCGGCGTCCTCGGCGCGGGCGGCCTGCCGCAGCAGGTCGTGCATCCGGTAGCGGCCCACCGTCGGCTCCTGCAGCAGATGGACGTCGACCAGCTCCTCCAGCAGGGAACGGGCGTTGGCCGGCGGGATCCCGGCCAGGGCCGCCGCGCCGTACGCGTCGATGTCCTCACCCGGTACGAGCCCCAGCAGCCCGAACATCCGCCGTTGAGCGGAGTCGAGCTGCCGCAGCGACATCGCGAACACGTCCGACACCGCCAACTCGCCCTCGCGCAGCCGCTCCACCAAGGTGTCGAGGGTCCACGCGGGCCGGTGCAGCAGCCGCGCGGCGGCCACCCGGATGGCCAGTGGCAGGTTCCCGCAGCGGCGCAGCACCTCCCCGACATCACCGGGGCGGGCGCCGCCCGCCGACTCGATGAACAGCTCGGCCGCCTCCTGGGTCGGTAAGACGTCCAGCGATATCGGCTGGACGCCGTCCAGCCCCACCATCCGCCGACGGCTGGTGATCACAGCGAAGCTCTGCCCGGCGCCGGGCAGCAGATCACGCACCTGATCGGCGTCGGCGGCGTTGTCCAGCAGCACGATCGCGCGCCGCGCCGCCAGCTCCGACCGCCACAGCGCGGCCCGTTCGGTGACCCCGTCGGGAATCCTGCCGGGTGGCACCCCGAGCGCGGCCAGCAGCACCCGCAACGCCTCCGCGGGCTCGACCGGTTCCCGGCCCGGAGTGAACCCGTGCAAGTCCAAATAGAGCTGACCGCCAGGGAATTCGGCGGAGAGCAGATGCGCGCCGTGCACGGCCAGCGCGGTCTTGCCCACCCCGCCCATACCGTCGATCGCCGCCATCGTCGTGGTCCGCGCGGCGCCGAGGAGCGCGGCCAGCTCCTCCCCGCGCCCGGTGAACGCGGTGATGTCGTGCGGCAGATCGTTGCGCACAGGCGCAAGTGCGGTGGTGACGCTCGGCTCAGCCGCGCCCTTGGCCCGCTCCCACACCTCACGCAGCGGCCTCGGGTCGCGCCCGGCCGCCTTGCACAGTGCGACCACCGTCGGCCAAGGCGGAACGGCCTGCCCGGAGAAATATCGCGACAGCGAGGAACTGCTCCCGCGCACATCACGGGCCAACCCCCGCAGACTCAGCCCGGTCAGATCGCGCAACTGCCGCAACTGCCCGGCCAACTCCTCACGCACGCTTGCCAGCCCCCTCCAACATCACGCGAGTTTCACGCGCTGATCTTAGAGGGGCGAAGTCGACTGGAGCGGGTGACGAGAATGGAACTCGCACTCTCAGCTCGGGAAGGTTGGGTTCTCTTGTGCGAGCTCAACTGACCTGCGGCGGAGCGGTGTCGGCGCGCCTGGCGGGCGGTCGCCTGATTTCCCGCTGTTGCCTTGGCTCCCCGCACGACTTCACCCACCTGCCGAAGGTCATGCGCTTCCCGCTGCCCACCCGACGCAGCTCAATCCCGAGCAGGCAACCGAGCGTGAGGCGAAGAGCCGATCCGGCCGCATTGCCCCGGTGGTGATACCGCACGCGCTTGCGCAGGTTCCGAGTGCTGGTCCGGTTCGCCATGTACCGCGGGGCTATGCCGACGTAGAGCAGGCGTCCGGCAGAGAGCTCCGGGCAGGGAGCCTTTTCGAAGTGCCACCCGTAGACCCCGGCCACCGCTGGGGCCTGACCGGCGCCGAAGCCGTACTCAAGCTTCGCACTCTCATCGACACCGGCGACTTCGGCACCCGTTGGCCCTGCTACCTCGCCCGCGAACACCACCGCATCCCCAGGGACCTGACCTGGCCGGATACATCCTCGCCGCCTGATCTTCAGGTCCCCGCTCTGCTGATTGGACTCCGCGATGCACACCCTGGAGGGCAGCAGCCCGCCCGCTTCGCGATCATCCCTGCAGAGGAGCTACACCCTTCTGAATATGTGTACTCATGCGTGGCATGTGCTGGCTCGGCATGCTGGGCCGCGGGCGATCGGCGGACCGGGGACCGCGAACCGAGCGGGGTGGATATGAAGCGTGGGAGGGAGCCGTCGACCGGCCGAGCCGGCATCGCGGTCGCCTGGGACGGGTGCCACTCCAGGACTGAGCTGATCGGTTCGACGTGCTCGGCCGTGAACAGGGTCAGCGCTGTGGCACCCGGCTCCTGCGTGACTGGACAGCGGCGTCGACGATCGGCGTGCGCACCGCCCGGGACAGGCTCAAGAGCGACAGCTGCCCGGTGTCCGGCACCCGTGGTCCGGTGGGGGAGCGCGGTACGTACCCGCTCTTCGGTACCACGAGGTCGATGTCCCCGATCGCGAGGGCAATCGTGCCTGACGTCAGGGCGGGGGAGGGGGCCTCGGCAAGGGCCGCGACGGCGATCATCGCTGCCGTCCCGATGGCCTCGGCTGCTGCTGAGCCGGAGCCGGCTGCCAGCGCTTCCCGGTACGCGCGTCGGCGGACCTGGTCGTCGAGGCGGCCGGCGAGTCGTTCGAGGCCGTCGCGGATGGCTGTCTCTCGGGTGGTGAGCCGGAGGCCGACATGGCCGATCGTCCGCCAGGACGGCGGTGCACCTGAGTACCGGGCACTGTGCGGTGTGGCCAGCAGTCGGTACAACGGGCGCAGGCGTACGTATGCGAGGGCGGAGTCGATGCGCGGCCCGATCACGGGAAGGACGTAGCCGGCTGACGTGAGGCAGGCACCGAGGGCGATCAGCGGGGCCATGCGGGTGCTGAGGCCGTCCCGGTTGAGACCGAGCCAGTGTGCGGACAGTGCCGCGAACTTGACGATGCTGTAGGCGCTGGTGAACAGCCAGCCCGTCACGAGCAGGGCCATGGAGGCACGGGTCCAGCGCTTGACCTGACGGGTCCAGCGCCAGCACAGCACCGTTGTCGTCAGCGCCGCCACCACGTGAGCCGCGAGGTAGAGGACGATCATCTCGCGGATGAACGGGGTCGAGGCGTAATAGGTGTCGAAGTCTTCCCGGCGTTCGACCGGGGTGTTGCCCAGGGCGAACAGGATGCTCTGGGCGAGGATCACCGCCACGTAGCTGAACAACCAGGCCCGGGCGGTACGGAAGTCGCTGCCCCGCCACTGCACGATGAGGATGAGGGACGCCGCGCTGAAGGCCGTCACCGTCCCGTACGCCAGTGGTGCCGCCATGTTCGCGATACCTGAGGCGCTGTTGACGATCGCCACTGTGGTTGGCGCGCCGAGCAGGAAGCTGAGCCCGGACAGGAAGATGACTGCGCAGAACGTCCACTTGAGGCGGTCTCTTCGGTGACGGCGGAGATCTGGGATCTGTGCGGCAAGTCCGGTCCACAGAACAGCGGTTGCGACGTAGTAGATCAGTCCGTTCACCTCAGGCTCGCCGGTCGTCACGGGGGGACGGCTGTCCGTGTGCAGGGGAACCGGCCACGCGCTGCCTGGAGGGTGCCGGTGCCACGAGCACGGCTCGATGCCGGGTCCGTCCGGTAGGAGTCACCTTTACCCCAGCTCCTTGCCTCGACGGGGCATATGGATGTCTTCCCGGCGACCAGCGCGTCGGGTCCTCCAGATGTGACCTGCCGTGCCCTTTCGGCCTCCTCATCCTTGTTCACACGAGCCACGCTGTCACCCGCACGGACGCCTTACGTGAAGCGATCGGCTGCCCGCCCGCCCCTTCGGACTCGTTCGTGCCGGAGCGATGCCCCGCGGTGGGCAGCAGGCGCGTCAACGTGCAGGCCCGGTCGTCGTGGCGGGCCGCTGCTCCTGCTGCGGCGCGATGGCTGCACCGTCCGACAACGGGCGTGTGCAGGGGAGTTCCGGCCTTCTTCTTGATCTGAAGTCGTCGAAACAAGGCGCGAGCGTACGGTGAAGTCCCGCCCGATCATTGAGCCTTGAGGAGCAGCATGTCGCGTACTGCAGTCGTCATCGGCGGTGGCTTGGCCGGCATGCTGGCGGCCTCGGCCCTGTCTCGGAGGGTCGAGGAAGTGACCGTCCTCGAGCGCTGTCCGCTGCCGGAGGGGCCAGGGCCGCGCAAGGGCATCCCACAGAGCCGTCACGCCCACATCCTGCTGCCCAGTGGCCGTGACGCGATCGAATCGCTGTTACCGGGCGCGGGCATCGGCAGTCGTCTCGCTGCTGCCGGCGCCCGTGTTTCGTCTCTCACCTCGCTCCTCACGTTTGGCACCGAGGGATGGTTCCGCCGCTGGGGGCGCGACAGCCACCCACTGACCGCCTGCAGTCGGGACCTGCTGGACTGGACGGTCCGCGAGGCCGTTCTCGAGGAGGACAACATCGCGGTTCGCACAACGCAGGCTGTGGGACTGCTGGGGAGCTCGGCACGGGTCACGGGGGTACGCCTGCGCGACGAGGACGGCCAGGAGAGCGATCTGTCCGCGGATCTGATCGTGGACGTGAGCGGGCGTGGGTCCCGGGCCGTGCACTGGCTCAAGGATCTCGGCATAACGGATGTCACGGAATCCGTTGTCGACTCCGGGCTCGTGTACGCCAGTCGGCGCTATCGCATCCCCAAGGGCGCCGAGGACTGGCCCCTGACGCAGGTGAACGCGGATCCCTTCTCCGGAGAACCCGGCCGTTCCGCGAACCTGGTGCCCATCGAGAACGACGAGTGGCTCGTCAGCCTGGGTGGGACACGGGGCGGCGAGCCCACCTCCAGCGCTGAGGACTTCACGCAGTTCGCTCTCGGCCTGCGACACCCCATCGTGGGCGAGCTCATTGCCGGAGCCGAGCCTCTCACGGACGTTGTCCTGAGCCGGAGCACGCGAAATGGCCGCCGCTACTTCGAGAAGGCCCGCATCTGGCCGGAGGCCTTCATCGTCCTGGGCGACGCCGTCGCCACGTACAACCCGGTGTACGGCCAGGGCATGTCCGTGGCGGCGCTGGGAGCGAAGGCGCTTCAAGAGGAAGTACAGCGGGACGGCGCAGCCGCCCCCGGGCTCGCGCGCCGTGTCCAGCGGGCCGCGGCGAAGCCGGTCGAGGCCGCCTGGGCGATGAGTACGTCTCAGGACAGGCAGTTCCCTGACGTGGAGGGAAATCCGCCCAACGCCGCCGAGCGCGCCCTCACCCGGTACGTGCGCCGCATGAACAGAGTGGCCACCACTTCCTACCAGGTGTCCTCCGCCATGTGCGACGTGACCACACTGCAGAAGGACGCGATCTGGCTGGTGCACCCCTCACTCCTGCTCGCCACGCTGGCAGGGCCCGTCCTGCCCCCGCTGGAGGGGCCGCCGCTGACCGACGAGGAACGCGCCTTCTTCGAGTCGCACGTTTCGGCTGCCGGCTGAACGCCTGCAGCGGAAAGTGCGGACGCACCGCTCGGCTGGGAATGAGCCCTGGCCGAGCGGTGTGGAAGAACTGATGAGGGCGGCGACGGAAAGACAGCCTCGTGCGGTGCCGCCCTGCGGCGGCGGAGCGTCAGCTCTGTGCGGTGTCGTCGCCGGCCTGCCCGGCGTTCTCGGCCGCACCCGCCTTCTCGCGCATCTTGCGCACCAGCTCCGCCTTCTGGTCGGCCGCGGCCTGGCGGTCGAGGTTGCGGTGCGGACCGTTGTTCTGCCGTTCGGCGCGGGACAGCCTCTTGCGTTTGCCGCCGCCCATGCCCACGGGGTTGTTGATGTTCTTGCTCACGGTCACGGGTTCTCCCGGTAATGAAGTGATCTACGGATTCAGCGGTGGGGACGGGCGGCGCCGTCGAAGGACGTCAGCGGGGGTCCATCACGCTCTCACTCGTACATCGGGTCTGGAAGAACATGACAAAGACGTTACCCGGTTCCGTCGGCCCCGCACACCAACCTTTCGCCGCCCCGGCGTCTGCCGGGCGTTCGGCGAGCGCCCGGGGCCGGCCGCTTCCTTTTCACCCGGCTGTCCGCCAGGCCGTCCGATGCGGTTTGCCGTCGTTCCGGTGCTCTCGGGCGGCGGCTCCGGGCCGGCGTTCCCCGTGTGGGGTTCCTTACAAGGTGATGACATGGTGGCGAATCACACCCGCCTCACCCGCATCTCAAGGCACTCTGGTTCCGGGTCGGTGGCTCCTGTCCTGGAGGGACACGGAAATCCGCCGGCCACCGCGCCGACCGGCACCGCCGGTTCGTGTCCTGCGGCAAGGGAAGCGGCTGCCGCGGAACAGCGCCCCGGAGCACCTCCGGGGCGCCGTGCGTGTTCCGCGATGGCCTCAGGGTCCCGGTCGGCGCCGTCCTCGGCGGTGCACCGGACGGTTGCTCCGCCCGGGGGACCCGGCTACGTCCAACGGCCGAGCGCGGCGAGTCCGCCGTCGCCGGCCTCCGGCGGGAGTGATTGCCTCGGTGGGGGACCGCCGAGCCCGGAGCCGGCCCGTCCGCGGCCGGAGACACCGGCGCCGTCCCGAGCGGCCACGCCCAGGACGGGACGACACCCTCCGGTCCCCGACGACCGGCAGGGAGACAGCCGTGACGGAGAATCAGATCCTCCAGGGCCTCGGCCTGATCGCCGTCCTGGCCGTCGGCTCCCAGATCGTGGCGAGCCGGCTGCGGATCCCCGCCCTGATCGTCCTGCTGCCGGTCGGCTTCACCGTGGGCGCGCTGACCGACATCGTCAACCCCGACAAACTGCTCGGGGACGCCTTCTCCCCGATGGTCTCGCTAGCCGTCGCGGTGATCCTCTACGAAGCCGGGCTCGGCCTGGACATCAGCAGGCTGCACGGACACATGCACCGGGTCGTGGCACGACTGATCTGGATCGGCGTCCTGATCACCTGGGGGGTCGCCGCCGTTCTCGCGGTGCCGCTGCTGGGCATGTCGAAGAGTTCGGCGGTCATGCTCGGTGTGATCCTCGTCGTCTCGGGGCCCACCGTCGTCGGCCCGCTGCTCCACTTCGTGAGGCCGACCGAGCGGATCCAGCGCATCCTGATCTGGGAGGGGTCGCTGATCGACCCGGTCGGCGGCATCCTCGGCGCGCTCGTGTTCCACGCGGTCGTCGCCGACGACAGCAACGGTCTGCCCGGCAAGATCGGTCAGTTCGCGGCGAGTTCGGTCGTCGGACTGATCGGAGGCGCGGTGGGCGCCGCCGTCCTGTGGTTCCTCCTCGGCAGGCTGCACCTGGGCGAGGTTCTGGGGACGACGGCGCAGCTCGCCGCCGCTGTGGGCATGGCGGCCCTCTGCGACGCGGTCCGGGACGACACCGGGCTCATCGCCGCGGTCGTGATGGGGATGGCCCTCGCCAATCTGCCGGGTGTCTCCCTCCCGGCGCGCCGCCCCTTTCTGGAGACCCTGGTCTCGCTGATCATCGGGCTGCTGTTCATCTCGATCTCGGCCACGGTCACCCCGGCGTCCCTGCGGCACGTCGTCCTGCCCGCGCTCGCCCTCGTCGCCGCTCTGGTCCTGGTGGTCAGACCACTGGTCGCGCTGCTGTCGACCGTGCGCACGGACCTGACCCGCGGCGAGCGAGCGTTCCTCGGCTGGATGGCACCGCGCGGAATCGTCGCCGCGTCCACCGCCTCGACCTTCTCCGCCACTCTCGTCGCCGACCACGTCGGGGGCGCCCAGAAGATCCTGCCCGCCACCTTCCTGGTGATCGTCGCCACGGTGACGCTGTACGGGCTGAGCGCGCACCCCGTGGCCCGGCGCCTCGGCGTGCTGCGCCCGGCCCGGGCCCGCCCCCTGCTCGTGGGCGGCGACCCGTGGGCGATCGACCTGGGCCGCGCGCTGCGCTCCGCCGGCCTGGACGTGCTGATGTGGGCCGGACGGGAGGAGCAGCGCGACCTGATCCGGGGCGCCGGACTGCACCTGGCGCCGGGTGAGCTGCTGGCAGCGGCCACCGGCGAGGGAGCCGAACTCGAAGGCATCACCGGCGTTCTGCTGCTCACCGAGGAGGACGACTTCAACGCGCTGGCCTCGGAGACCCTGCGCGGCGCGGTGGACGGGTTCGTGCACCGGCTGGGGCCGCCCGGCCTGAGCCATGGCGTGGTGGCCCCCTACACGACCGGGGACACCCTGTTCGGGGCCGGACTGAGCAGACCGGAACTGGCCCGTCACTACGAGGACGGCGCCCGGATCGTCTCCCGCCCGGCCGGGAACGGCATCCCGGACGGACACGCGCTGCTGTTCCTCGTGCGTTCCGACGGCCGCCTGGATCCGGTCACTGACACCCTCACCCCGCTGCCGGGGGCCCGGGACACCGCGATCCTGCTCGGTCCGGCCCGGACACAGGACCCGGTGCGGGCGGACTGACGGCGCCCGGCCCGGGGCGGCGTCCCGGTGCGGGTCGGGGAGCTGCCCGGCGCCTCCGACACCAACGGTCCAGTGCGGATTGCGGTCCGCCCGCCGGATGGATCTCATGGTTCCCATGCAGCGACAAGCTTCTGAGCCAGACGACCTCGTACCGCCGATGGAGCGTTCGCACTGGGTGGCCTTCGCCGGAATCCTGCTGATGGTCAGCGCCCTGTTCAACCTCCTCACCGGCTTCGTGGCGATCTTCAACCACGGCTACTACTCGAAGGTGTACTCCCAGGGCAACCGGTTGCTGATCCTCAACTACACGGCCTGGGGCTGGATCTTCGTCGCCATCGGCATCGTCATGGCCGTGCTGAGTCTCGGTGTGCTCGTGGGTTCCCGAGGGGCGCGGCTGGGGGCCATCGGCCTCGCCGCGTTCAGCCTGATCGCGCAGATGATCTTCCTGCCGGTCTACCCGTGGTGGTCGGTGTTCACGATGCTCGTGTCCCTGCTGGTCATCTACGGCCTGCTGGCCGAGCCGAAGCATGTGCACGGGGTGCGGGTATAGCCGGTCCGGCGTTCCTGTTTCAGCCGCGTTGCCGGTCGAGTGCCTCGTCGAGCGTGGTGGCGGCCATGATCAGCGACAGATGGGTGAACGCCTGGGGGAAGTTGCCCAGTTGCTCGCCGCTGGGGCCCACCTCCTCCGCGAAGAGACCGACGTGGTTGGCGTACGTATGCATCTTCTCGAACGTGTAGCGGGCCTCGGCCAGCCTGCCGGAGCGGGCCAGCGCGTCGACGTACAGGAAGGTGCACAGACTGAAGGTGCCCTCCGAGCCGCGCAGGCCGTCCGGGGAGGCGGCGGGGTCGTAGCGGTGGACGAGGCTGTCGGAGACCAGCGTCCGGCCCATCGCGTCGAGCGTCGACAGCCAGGTCGGGTCCTTCGGGCCCAGGAATCCGACCCGGGGGATGAGCAGGAGCGAGGCGTCCAGGACGCCGCCGTCGTAGTGCTGGACGTACGCCTTCTCCTGGTCGTTCCAGCCGCGGTCCATCACCTGCTCGAGGATCGTGTCCCGCGCCCGGGTCCACAGCGCGGTGTCCGCCGGCCGGCTCCAGTCGCGGGCCAGCCGCAGACCGCGGTTGAACGCGGCCCAGCACATCACGCGGTTGTACGTGAAGTCCTTGCGTCCGCCGCGGGTCTCCCAGATGCCCTCGTCGGGGCGGTCCCAGTTGTCGGCGAGCCAGTCCAGGGTGCGGGAGACGGCCTTCCATCCCGCATAGTCGGCCTGGACGACGATCTCACGCCCCTCCGAGATGCCGTAGAGGGCCTCGCCGTAGATGTCGAGCTGGAGCTGGTCGGCGGCGGCGTTGCCGACCCGTACGGGGAAGGAGCCGCGGTAGCCCTCGAAGTGTTCCAGGATCTCCTCGCCCGGCAGGGGCGTGCCGTCCACCCGGTACATGATCTGGAGCGCTTCGCCTTCCTGGTCCAGGCGTTCCACCAGGCGTTCGCGCAGCCAGTGGGTGAAAGCCGTCGCCTCCTCGGCGAACCCGAGGTCGATCAGGGCGCGCAGCGACAGGGATCCGTCCCGTACCCAGGTGTAGCGGTAGTCCCAGTTGCGTTCGCCGCCGATCTGTTCCGGCAGTCCCATGGTGGCCGCCGCGACCGGGGCGCCGGTGGGCGCGTAGGTGAGGAGCTTGAGGGTGATCGCGGAGCGGTGCACCATGTCGGGCCAGCGGCCCCGGTACCTGGAGTTCCGTACCCAGTCCTGCCAGAAGTCGAGGGTCCGCGCCAGGTTCTCCTCGGTCTCCGGCACGGTGGGCGGCGGCGGTGCCGTGGCGTCCGGACCGTCCACGGTGAACACGGCCGCCGCCGTCTCACCGGCCTTCAGGGTGACCGTGCTGCGGACGTCCCGGCCGTCCCGCTCCAGGGGGAAGGTGCTCTGGAGGAACGCGCTGATCCCCGGGCCGCGGAAGACGGCGCCGCCGGGACCGACGGTGAGTTCGTGACCGGCCCGCCCGTAGTCGAAGCGCGGACGGCACTCCAGGGCGAACTCCATCGTTCCCCGTACCGTCCGCACGGTACGGACGAGGCGGTGCCGGGCGGAAGCGGTCCCGGAGCGGTCGGGCGGCATCCAGTCGAGGACCTCGCCCACCCCGTCGGGTGACATGAACCGGGTCACGAGCACCGCCGTGTCCGGGTAGTAGAGCTGCTTCCAGGTGCCCTTCGGGCCGGAGGGCGCCAGCCGGAAGAAGCCGCCGCGGTCGTGGTCGAGCAGCGCGGCGAAGATGCTGGGGGAGTCGAAGCGCGGGGCGGCGAACCAGTCCACGACACCCTTGGCGGAGACCAGAGCGGAGCACTGGAGATCCCCCACCAGGCCGTGGTCGGCGATGGGCGGATAGCGGTCCATGGTGATCCAATCTCGAGGATCCGGGCATCTTCACTATCCGACATGCCGGTCATGTGTGCTTGTCCGCCCTGGACGGGGTCCGCGACACGGCCGTGACGCGCCCTCGTCGCACCTGTCGGCATGGAGTTCACCGGACGCGTCGCGCGGACAGGTGCCGGCCGCCTCGGCGCGCGATCCGCCGGCCTTTGACGGCCCCCGGCGTCGCGCGAGGACGCGCGGAGCGGGGACGTCCGGTCCGGTCCGGGGGAGGTGACAGACTGGCGCCATGGACGAGCGCGCATTCGACAGGTCCGGCCAGCATGCTTCCGTCATCGGTCTGGGCACCTGGCAACTGGGGGCCGACTGGGGCGAGGTGAGCGAGAAGGACGCCCTGGCCGTGCTGGAGACGGCGGCGGAGACGGGGGTGACCTTCTTCGACACGGCCGATGTGTACGGCGACGGGCGGAGCGAGGAGACCATCGCCGGCTTCCTGCGCGGCCGGCCGGACATGCACGTCATGGTCGCCACCAAGATGGGCCGCCGTGTCGACCAGATCCCGGAGAACTACGTCCTCGACAACTTCCGTGCCTGGAACGACCGTTCCCGCCGCAACCTCGGGGTCGACCGGCTCGACCTGGTGCAGCTCCACTGCCCGCCGACACCCGTGTACTCCTCGGACGCGGTGTACGACGCCCTCGACACCATGGTCGAGGAGGAGCGGATCGCGGCGTACGGGGTGAGCGTCGAGACGTGCGACGAGGCACTGGCCGCGATCGCCCGCCCGAACGTGGCGAGCGTCCAGATCATCCTCAACGCCTTCCGGATGAAGCCCTTGCGCCAGGTTCTGCCGGCGGCCCGGGAGGCGGGCGTCGGCATCATCGCGCGGGTCCCGCTGGCCTCCGGGCTGCTCTCCGGCAAGTACACGAAGGACACGGTCTTCGCCGCCGACGACCACCGGACGTACAACCGCCACGGCGAGGCCTTCGACCAGGGCGAGACCTTCTCCGGGGTCGACTTCGCGACGGGCGTGGAGGCGGCGGCCGAGTTCTCCGCCCTCGCCCCCGAGGGATACACGCCGGCCCAGCTGGCCCTGCGCTGGATCGTCGCCCAGCCCGGCGTCACCACCGTCATCCCGGGAGCCCGGTCGCCCGAACAGGCCCGTGCCAACGCCGAGGCCGCGAAGCTGCCGGAGCTGTCCCGGGCGACGCTGGACGCCATCGACGAGCTCTACGAGCGGCGGATCAAGGAGCAGGTGGAGAGCCGCTGGTGACACCGGCGCGGGACCCGCGGTCGCACCGCACCGGGTTCCCTGGAGCCCCGCGCCACCGGGTCCCGCACCGTCCGGCGCCACCGGGTCCCGCGCTGTCCGGTGCTACCGGGTCCCGCGCTGTCCGGTGCTACCGGGTCCCGCGCTGTCCGGTGCTACCCGGTACCGCAATCCGTTCCCGCGTCTCAGCCCCCGGAAGGCCGCGCCGCCGCGAGCGCGTCGAGCTGGCGGTCGTGCACCCGGCTGAGCACCAGCACCGAGACGGTCGCGCCGATCAGGGCGCAGAACATGTCCCACTGGGTGTCCCACACATCGCCCTGGGTCGCCAGAAAAGCGTCCGCGCCGTGCCCGCCGATCACCGCGGCCGCCCACTCGAACATCTCGAAGAGGGCGCTGAAGGCGAGACACGCGCACACGGTCAGGGGCGCCAGCCACCGGCTGCCGCGCAGCGGTGACGTCCTGCTGAGCAGCTCCCGCACCAGGACGGCCGGCACGAAGCCCTGCATGAGGTGTCCGAACCGGTCGTACGGATTGCGGTCGAGCCCGAACGTGTCGCGCGCCCAGTCGCCCAACGGCACCTGCGCGTAGGTGTAATGGCCGCCCACCGCGAGCACCAGCGCGTGCGCCGCGAGAAGGCAGTACAGCAGGCTCGTCAGCGGGAACCGCCGCCGGCCGAGCACCACCAGCGGCAGTCCCACGAGCACCCACACGGTCTCCAGCAGCCAGGTCATCCGGTCGTGCGCGTGCCACGCGGAGAGCGCCATACCCGTCACGACCACCGCCAGGAGCACGGCCGGGAGGGCCTTGCGCCGGGCGTGCTCGGGGATGGCGGGGTGCGGGCCGAGCGGCGCGAGGGCTGATCCGGGCATGTCGGGCTCCTTCGTCCAGGTGGCCCCATGGTGATGGAGCGCCGGGGAGGGTGGCATGAGTACGGGTACTCACCCGGGCCTGTGGGCCGGGTACGCATCCGTGACGACTCGGGCTTGTGAGCCGGGTACGCATCCGTGACGACTCGGGCTTGTGAGCCGGGTACGCATCCGTGACGACTCGGGCTTGTGAGCCGGGTACGCATCCGTGACGACCCGGGCTTGTGGGCCAGGTACGCACTCACGGTGCGACGAACATGTTCGTCACGTACTTGTTCGCAACGAACATGTTCGTTATCGTGAAGGAGTGACAGGACAACCCACCCCCCGCCCCAGCCGCCGCGAGCGCCCGGCCAAGCCGGCCCTGACCAGGGACGGCATCGTCGGCACCGCCGTGGCGCTGATGCGCGCCGAAGGCCTTCAGCGCGTCACCATGCGCCGCCTGGCACAGGAACTCGACACCGGACCGGCCTCGCTCTACGTCTATGTGCGCAATACCGCCGAACTGCACGCGGCCGTGCTCGACGACCTGCTCGGTGGAGTCGACCTGGGCCCGGCGCGGGCGGACGGCGACTGGCGCGACCGGCTCGTGCGGATCCTCACCTCGTACACGGCCGTGCTGTTCGAGCACCCGGGGCTCGCCCGCTCGGCCCTGGTGGCCCGCCCGTCCGGCGAGCGCTACCTGGACCTGGTCGAGGCGCTGCTGTCCCTGCTCGACGAGGGCGGTGTCCCCGGCGACCGGGCGGCGTGGGCGATCGACCTGCTGCTCCAGTTCGCCACCGCCACCGCGGCGGAACACGCCGCGGGGGACAAGGGGGCGACCGAGACCGAGGGCGAGTGGGCGGCGCTGGACTCGGCGGTCCGCGGCGCCTCCCACGAGCGGCACCCGCACATCGCCGAGCGGGCCGCCGACCTGCTCTCCGGTCCGGGCGAGGCCCGTCTGGACTGGGGCTTCCATGTCCTGATCAACGGCGTCCTGTGCACCGCTCTCCCCGACCTGCCCGGTGCGCAGACCGCGACCGCATCATCCGACACGCCGTGAGCGTCCCCCGTCGACGGCCGCCATCCGACGGCGCCGTCACCGGGAGCCGACGGTCACCCCTGTTTCGATGTACCGAGGAGACTCCGCCATGACGAACACCCACCACCCCATCACCGTGATCGGCGCCGGGCTGGGCGGCCTCACGCTCGCCCGCGTCCTGCATCTGAACGGCATCGAGGCCGTGGTCCACGACCTGGACGCCTCACCGGCGGCCCGGCCCCAGGGCGGCATGCTCGACATGCACGAGGACGGGGGCCAGGCCGCGCTCCGCGCCGCGGGTCTCCACGACGGGTTCCGTGCGCTCATCCACGCCGGCGGCGAGGCCATGCGCATCCTCGACCGGCACGCCACCGTCCGGATGGAGGACACCGGCGAGAACGAGTCGCGTCCGGAGATCTCCCGGGGCGCCCTGCGTGATCTCCTGCTGGGCTCGCTGCCCGAGGGCCGCGTGCGCTGGGGCTCCAAGGTCACCGCGGCCCGGCCGGTCGGGGACGGCCGGCACGAGGTGACCCTCGCCGACGGAAGCACCTTCACCACCGACGTGCTGATCGGCGCCGACGGCGCCTGGTCGCGGGTGCGGCCACTGGTCACGGACGCCACCCCCGTCTACTCCGGCCTCTCCTTCGTCGAGATGCACCTGCTCGACGCCGACACCCGTCATCCGAGGGGTGCGGAGGTCGTGGGAGGAGGCGTCCTGTTCGCGCTGGGCGAGGAGAAGGGCCTGCTGGGCCACCGTGACCCGGACGGCTCCCTGCACGTGTACGCGGCCCTGCGCGTGCCCGCCGACTGGGCGGTGTCCGGCGCCGTCGACTTCACCGACGCCGAGACGGCCAGGCGAAGCCTCCTGGAGCACTTCGACGGCTGGGACAAGAGCCTGCGCTCCCTCATCGCCGATGCGGACGGCGAACTCGTCGCCCGGCCGATCCACGCCCTGCCGCCCGGTCTGCGCTGGGAGCGCGTCCCCGGCGTCACCCTGCTCGGTGACGCCGCCCATCTGATGTCCCCCTTCGCCGGTGAGGGCGCCAACCTCGCGATGCTCGACGGCGCCGAACTGGCCGCCGCGCTCGTCGCCCATCCCGGTGACATCGAGAAGGCCCTCACCGTGTACGAGGAGGCCCTCTTCCCGCGCTCCGAGAACGCGGCGACCGAGTCGGCCGCGAACCTCGCCGTCTGCTTCGGCCCGGACGCGCCGCAGAGCCTGGTCGACCTGATGAACCAGTACCGGGGCGAGTCCGACTGACGTACGGAGACGTCGACGTGACCGCCGTCAGGTCAGGTGCCACTGCCGACTGTCTACCGCGGTGACGGCCGGGGCGGCCGGCGGGCTTCCGCGGTGACCGCCGGGAGCGGCCGGCGGGCTTCCACGTTGACCGCGCGGCCGTGCGGGAACGCCCGTTCCCGCACGGCCACTTGGCCCGCTCACTCCCGGCCGGCCGCCCCGCGCAGTGCCGCGATGGCCGTACCGATCGCCTGCTGGAGCTCCTCCAAGCGCTGCATCATGTCGTCCTCGTAGATGTCGTCGGCGTCGTCGAAGGTCAGCTCCTCGAACACCTTCGTTGCCTTCTGAAGGCTGCTGTAGAACTTCGTCCGGCGTTCCTGGACGCGCAGTTCGGGGTCCGCCTCCACCGTCTCGACGACGAGGTTCTTCATCGTGTCGTACGCCTCGGTGGCCCACTCGCCCGCGTCCTCGCCCTCGTCGAGCTCGTCGAGGAGGGACAGATGCCGTTCGGCCTCGGAGCGCAGCTCCGCCGGAGCGTCAAGCGTCTGTCCGGCCGGCGTCCTGATCTGGCCCTTCTCCGCGATCTGGCGCACGTAGCCGATGCGGTCGGCCGCCCTGTTCTCGGTGGCCACCGCCTTCTTCAGCTCGTCCGTGCGGGCGATGTCGCGGGCCAACTCGGTCTGGAGCGCCGGGTCCTCCTTCACCCGGTCGAGGAGCGCGGCCCGCGCCGCCTTCGCCGTGGAGGGGTCGGCGAGGATCGCGGCCCGCAGCGCGGTCGGGTTCTCGGCCACCTCCAGGGCCTTGGTGGGACGGATGCCCTCGGCCTCGGCGGCCTCGGTGATGGCTGCGCCGCGCTCCGAGGAGGCACTGGAGCGGGCGGCGTAGTAGGCCGACCAGGCGTCCCCGTCCGGCAGTTCGACGTCCGCGCCGGGCAGCAGGGCCTCGAAATGGGGGACCAGGCCGTCGTCGGCGGCCCTGTCCCAGGCCTTGTAGTAGCGCATGACCCGCTCGGGCGAGCAGCCGGCCAGCTCCGCGAACTCCTTCGCGGACACCTTCTGCGTGTCCTCGGCGGACTGCCCGCCCGGACGGACACTGCGCGCCACCTTCAGCGCGAAGGCCCAGCCACCGTTCCGCGCGTAGGCGCCGAAGTCATGCGCGTCGCGCTCGATGAGGCCGGGAACCCCGGTCTGCGTGGCGTCGTCTTTTGACGAGGTGATGGCTGCGGTCACCGGGAACTCTCCTGGGGTGGTGGGGCGTTGATGTCACGGAGGATGAAGCTATGGCCTAAGGTCTGCGTGGAATCAAGGAGACACGCGGAGACCGCGACCACGGCGGACACCCCAGTAAATCCGAAATGTGCAAGCCAGAAACGACGCGATGTGATGACCTTCACCCCGATGTGGCAGAAAGTGATGAATTCCTTACGGCTGTGTCACGTACGGGTGTGTATTGGCCATCGCGCGACCGCGGGAGGATCTTTCGTGCGACCGTTCACTCTCAACTACGCCCGGCCCTCAGGGCAGTCGGCCGCTGTACCCCCGTACCACTTCGACGTGTCCCTGCAACTGAACGTGCTGCCCGACGGCCGTCCGGCCGTCAGTGACCGCGCGCTGCTGATGGCGACCGGCACCACGACCTCGACGGCCGGTTCTCAGACGCACTTCGACGACTGACGGATGCCGCGCGCATGACGGTTCTCATACTCACGGCCGAACAGGACGTCACCGCCGACATGGTGGTGGCCAGACTGCATGAGCGCGGTGTGCCCATGGTGCGCCTCGATCCTGCCGACGTGCCCGGCAAGGCGGTGCTGTCAGCCGACTACGCTCACGGTGACTTCGACGGCTATCTGTCGGTCAACGGCCATGTGCTCAGCATGGGAGGCCTGCGTTCCGTGTGGGTGCGCAGACCGGGCGAGCCCGCGGCCCATGCCGCGGAACCCTCCGCATGGCTCACCGCCGAGACCAGGCAGGCCCTGTTCGGCATGCTCTACTCCGCCTCGACCCACTGGATGAACCACCCGCGCCGTGCCGAACAGGCCCGGCACAAGCCCTGGCAGCTCAGGGTGGCGCACAGCAGCGGGTTCGCCGTGCCGCCCACCGTCATCACGACCGCTCCCCGGGTGGCACAGCAGTTCGTGGAGGAGCACGGGGACGTGGTGGTGAAGTCGGCCTCGGGGCCGCCACCGGGTGAGTCTCCGGCGGCCCTGCCCACCACGCTGGTCGGACCCGGCACGGACTTCTCCGGCGTGGCGGCCGGTCCCGCCCTGCTCCAGCGCTACATTCCCCGACGCGCCGACATCCGGCTCACCGGCATCGGCACCCGGCTGTTCGCCGCCCGCAAGGCCGCCGAGCCCGGTCAGGTCGACGGCCGGTTCGGCGCGACGGACAACGGCTGGGAACCCACACCGGTGCCCCACCGCATCGCCCGTGCGGTCCACGACTACCTCGCCTTCACCGGACTCGCCTACGCGGCCTTCGACTTCGCCGAGGACGCGGACGGCATCTGGTGGTTCCTGGAGTGCAACCAGGGAGGCCAGTTCGGCTTCATCGAGCTGGAGACCGGACAGCCCATCGCCGACGAGGTCGCCGTGTGGCTGGCACAGCGAAGGCCAGGCCTCCGTATTCCGGAAGGACACTGACATGAACGCCAGATGACGGCCCGTCACTCCTTCTGGTCAGTCACTGCGTCCCGGTCCGGAAGGAGTCGAAGAAGACCTTCAGCGCCTGCCGGTTGGCGGCGGTGTCCCAGTCGTCCGCCGGGGTCGTCCAGCGCAGCGAGAAGCCCCGGTGTCCGCCGAGGAGGAAACCGCGGCCGAGGGTGCGCACTTGTACGCCCTGGGACACGGAGTACCACTCCATGTCGGCGCCCTTCATGCCGCGATAGGTCACCGGCCGGATGGCGCCCACCCGTTCGTAGCCTGTGGACACAGCGCGCAGGGACGGCTCCAGGTCGCTCCAGACGGCGACCGGGTCCGGCCCGAGCTGGGTGCTGTAGGTGACGGCCAGGGTGCGTGGATCGCCGCTCGCCCCGAACGTCACCCGGTAGGCGAGATCGTCGGAGGACTGTGTCTCCACGGGTTTCCAGCCCGACGGCAGGGCGACGGCGAAGCCCTGGGGTGCCCGGTAGAGGGAGAAGCCGGACGGCAGGGTCGCGCCGGCGGTGGCCGAGGGAGAGGGGGAGGGGGACGGCTTCGCGGACGCCGTGGGCGTCCCCTGGTCGGCGGGCGCGCCGACGTCGGTGGGGGTCGCGGACGGCGCGCGCGTGGCAGCCCGTGACGCCGCCGGGCCGGACGCGGAGGTGTCGTCCCCGTCCGGCGGTCCGCCCATCGAGGCGAACACCAGGGCGCCGGCGACGGTGACGGCGAGGGCCGCGCCCAGCAGAACCGGCCGGCCCACGGGCAGGCCTCCGCGGCTGCGCCCCGGCTGTCCCTTGTCCTCGCCCTCAGCACGCCCGTCGCGGTGGTCCCCGGCGGGATCGAGGAGATCGGGCAGCGGCTCCGGGGGCGTGACCTCCTCGAAGTTCTGCCGGAGGATGCGCGTCAGCGACTCCCGCACGACAGCCTCGGGCACCCGCTCCACGGGGTCCCAGCGCAGCAGGCCCAGGATGGCGGGAGCGAGCGGGCCCGCGCCGCGCGGGGCCCTGACCGGCAGCCGGTCCACCGCCCGGAGCGTGGCCTCCGCCTCACCCCGGTCCCGTACGGCCGGCCGCCCCTCGACCAGCGCGTACATCATCGCGCCCAGCGCCCAGAGATCGGCCGCGGGTGCGCCGCCCTCGCCGCGGGCCTGTTCGGGGGAGGCGTACGAGGGAGCGGTGACGCGGAGCGCGTCGGCGGACGCCGTCAGGCCGAACCCGGTCACGGTGACCGTGCCGTGCTCGTCGGACCACACCTGGCTCGGGCCGAGTTCGCGGTGCACGACTCCCTCGCGGTGCGCGGCGGTGAGGACATCGAGGACGCCGAGCCCGATTCCGGCAGCCCGCACATGATCGACGGGACCGTGCAGGAGGAGTTCGGACAGCGGGGCACCCGGAGGCCGCTCCGTGACGGTCCACAGGAAGCCCGGCTCCTCGACCACGTCGAGGACCGCGGCCACCCCTCCGTTACAGGCCGGCCCGAGGATCTTGGCCGTACGCAGGATCCGGTCGGCGGCGGGCTCCGGCGTCTCCTCGCCTCCGTGTCCGGCGGCACGCGACCGGGTCAGGACGACGGGCCGCCCGAAGGCGGTGTCCTCGCCGTGCCACAGGACCCGGCCCTCCTCGCGCAGGAAGGCATCGAGCAGCCGGTATCTCCCGGCGATCAACTCGCCCGCGGAGTCATGCGCCTTGGCCATCGTCATCCCTCGTCGTGTACCGGACATTCGCCTTTCCCAGAAGTACGCGGGATGTGACGAAGAGTGTTCAACGGGAGACGACTGGAGATGAGTGTTTTTACCCGGACGTCCGGCCGTCGCGCGCCCGTACGAACAGTTCAGGCCCCTGTTTCCCGCCGGTTCACCGACCGGACGTTTGGCCGGGACAGCGCTCCGGAGTGCACAGTGAACGCCAACTCGCCTTTGGGTAGGAGGAGTTGCAACGTGGCTTGGAACAGAGGAGTGCCGGTGCCGCCGGGACATGGACACCGGCGGGCCGCCCGGGAAAGATGCCGGATGCACACAATGCTCCCCGCCCGCCGTGTCCAGTCGCCGCCCGCCGCCCGAGCCATCTGGAGGCCGTCCGTATGAGTGTCCGACCGCTGCCCCAGAGCCCGCCCGCCGAGCAGGGAGTCGATGCCTCGGGCGTCACCGCGTTCCTCGACGCCGTCGAAGCCGACCCGGACATCGAACCGCACAGCCTGATGATCCTGCGCCACGGGCACCTCGTCGCCTCCGGCTGGTGGGCGCCGTACACGCCGGAGCGTCTCCAGCTCCTCTACTCGCTCAGCAAGAGTTTCACCTCCACGGCCGCCGGATTCGCCGTGGCCGAGGGCCTGTTGGACCTCGACCGGCCCGTGATCTCGTACTTCCCCGAGTTCGCGGCCGACATCACCGATCCGCGCAGCCGCGCGATGCTCGTCCGGCACGTCGCGGCCATGGCCAGCGGCCATCTCACCGAGACCTGGGCCGACGCGCTCCGGCTCGACCGGACCGAGACGGTACGCGGCTTCCTGCTGATCCCGCCGGACCGCGACCCCGGCACCGTCTTCGCGTACAACCAGTCCGCCACCTACACGCTCGCCACGATCCTCCAGCGCGTGACCGGACTTTCGCTGACCGACTACCTGCGGCCCCGCCTGTTCGACCCGCTGGGCATCGGTGAGACCGACTGGACCCGCGACCGGGCCGGCCGGGAGATCGGCTTCAGCGGGCTGCACGCCGCGACCGACGCCGTCGCCCGGCTGGGCCAGCTCTATCTGGACGAGGGCGTCTGGGAGGGGCGGCGGCTCCTGCCGGCCTCCTGGATCGCGGAGGCGACCCGCGCGCACGTCGCGACCGCGGACGGTACCCCCGAGGGCGCCCGGTCGGACTGGCAGCAGGGCTACGGGCTCCAGTTCTGGCGGGGGCGGCACGGATACCGCGGCGACGGGGCGTTCGGACAGTTCTGCGTCGTACTGCCCGAACACGACGCCGTGATCGCGACGACCGCGGCGACCGACCGGATGCAGGAACTGCTGGACCTGATGTGGCGGCATCTGCTGCCCGCGTTCGGTCCGGCACCGCTGCCGGCCGCGGGCGAGCGCGACGAGGCGCTGCGCCGACGGCTCGCCCGGCTCGCCCTGCCGCCCGTCGAGGCCGCGGCCGGGCCGGCGGAGCCCCGGGGCGTCTGGTCGCAGGCGGGGTTCGTTCCCGCCGGAGGGGTCTGTACGGCCCAGCGGACACTGACGGGAGTGACCGTCGCCGAGGACGACCAGGGCACCCGAGTCACCCTGGCCGAGGGGGACCGGCGACTCGAGCTGCGGCTCGGAGGAACCGGCTGGAGCGTCGATCCCGGCCCGACGCCGATGGCGGTGAGCGGCGGCTGGACCGCCCCGGGCACCCTGCGCGTCGACGTGCTCTTCCTGGAGACCCCGCACCGGCTGACCGTGGAGTGCGTCCTTGCCGGCCGCACCTTCACCGCCCGCTGGCACACGACCCCGCTCCACATCCGCTCCCTGGAGTCCCTCCGGGCGCCGTCGCGACAGCCGTCAACCAATCCCCGGAAAACGCCACGGCTCGCCACCCCTTCCGCCACGTAGAGATATCCACCACCATGCATATGCCGAGGTCCTGACGGGCGGACGCGGGTTCTTCCGCCCGTGCCTCCCGCGTGCCCTGCCGAGCGGAGGGAACCGGAACCGACTCCGGGGTGATGCATGACGAACCTGATGTGGTCGCGGAGCGTGGAGTGGCTGGCGGCGGCCGCCACGAATCCGAGGGCGTGCAAACGCCAGTGGGACCAGGGGAGCGGTGGTGTGCTTCTGGAGGCCGGGCGCTACTGGGACGTGCTGAGCGTGCCCGAACAGCTCGGCCTGCTCGCCCTCGACATCCTGTGGTCCGACCCGGTCCAGGTGCCGGGCCCCACGCTGGTCGACTGCGCGGCGCAGCGCGTGGGCTTCTTCCTGCCGCCCGACCCCGCGAGCCGGTGGGAGGGTTCGGGGCTCCGCCACCTCGGCAGGGGATCGTGGGTCGCCGTACCGCCGCCGTACCGTTCGGCGGGACCGCTGGAGTGGATCGTGCCGCCGGACGGGACGGGTGCGCTGCACCCCGTGGTCTCCCTGGAACTGGCGTTGCGCCAGGCCAACGGAACACTCGCCGTCCTGGCACCGCCGGCCGGCGAGTAGACCCGGCCACCCTCGGAATCGGGGCTCGGGGGCGGACCTGCCCAGTCCCGTAGAGAGACCTGTCCCGGCTCCTGGAGACCTATCCGGTCCCGTAGAAGTGCGCCTGGCCTCCGCGCCACTTCACCCACGCGGGATCATCCAGCAGATCCTCCGCGTCCGGCAGTCCCGCCCGGCCGAGGAACTCCATCAGATCCTCGTCCGAGAACGCCACGCCGAGGTTCTCGCCCCGCGCGGTCACCTCACGGCCACTGGTGTCCAGGGCCGGATGCACAACCAAAGGAGCGCGTCCGGACATGTATCCAGGATCGTCCTTCCGGCCGCGCCGCGCATCCCGGCGGACGGACACGGGCGAACACCGGTCGCCGTACGGTGGGGAAGTGGTTGTATTCGGTACTGAATGCGATACCGGTTCTCGGTGAGGAGCTTTCGATGGGCGCGACGGACCTGGCGGCGATCGAGGCGGAGCGTCAGCGGATCAGGGACGCCCATCTGAAGCCGGAGAGGGCGGCGAGCACGGCCCGCGGCGTGCACCATGTCGCGCTGCTCTCCGCGGACGTGGAGCGGACCGTACGGTTCTACCAGGGCGTCCTGGGTTTCCCCCTCACCGAGATGATCGAGAACCGGGACTACAAGGGCTCGACCCACTTCTTCTTCGATCTCGGCAACGGCAACCTGCTCGCCTTCTTCGACTTCCCCGGCCTCGACCTCGGCCCCTACGCGGAGGTGCTCGGCGGACTGCACCACCTCGCCATCTCGGTCGATCCGGCCACCTGGCGCGACCTGCGCGACCGGCTCGACGCCGCCGGGGTGGAGTACATCGAGGAGAGCGGTGCCTCGATCTACTTCCGCGACCCCGACGGCGCCCGGGTCGAACTCCTCGCCGATCCGCTCGGCGAGATGTACGGCAACAAGGTCCTCTGAGCCCCGGGCCGGGGCAGAGTCCGGGCCAGGGGCTGCGGCCTCGGGCTCAGAGGTTCAGCGGCGGCTCAGCGCAGGGTCTCGGCCCAGTTGTCCGGAACACGTCCGGCGGGGCCGGGTGCGGGCTGGTCGAGCGGGTGGCTCACCGGGGGAGTGAGGTCGGGACCGGACTCGTAGAGCTCCGAGGTGTCGTAGTCCCAGAACCAGTTCTCGCCCGGTTCGAAGCTCTGGATGACCGGATGCCCGGTGCCGCGCGCGTGCGCGGTGGCGTGCTTGGCCGGGGAGTCGTCGCAGCAGCCGATGTGACCGCACTGTGCGCAGCGCCGCAGATGGAACCACCATCCGCCGACGGCGTCGCACTCGGTGCAGCCGGTTCCGCTCGGCGGTACGGAGGGGTCGATTCCGTTCGGCGTGGTCATGACGGCTCCTCGGAGGATTCCGCGGTGGTTTCCGCCGCGGTCAGGGGCAGGCGCACCTGGAAGCGGGTGTCCCCGGGCACGGACTGCACCAGCAGACTGCCGTGATGCTTGTTGACGACGATCCGCCAGGAGATGTCCAGGCCGAGACCGGTCCCCTCGCCCACCGGCTTGGTGGTGAAGAACGGGTCGAAGATCCGGTCGCGGATCTCCTCGGGCACTCCGGGACCCGTGTCGCGGAACTCGACGAGCACATGGTCGCCGTCGGGCGCGGTCCGCACCGTCAGCGTTCCCTCCCCGGCCATCGCGGAGGCGGCGTTGTCGATGAGGTTCGTCCACACCTGGTTCAGCTCACCCGGATAGGAGGGGATCCGGGGCAGTCCACGGTCGTACTCCTTGACGACCTTGATGCCGGAGCCCATCTTGCCGGCGAGCATCATCAGGGTGCTGTCGAGCAGGTCGTGCACGTCGGCGACCTGGTAGGGCGCGCGGTCCATCTGCGAGTACTGCTTGGCCGCGTCCACGAGATGCGAGATACGGGTGGTGGAGTCCTCGATCTCGTTCATCAGCAGCTCGGTCTCGACCGTGTAGTTCAGCCACCGGACCGCGCCTTCGAGGGTCGGCCCGTCCACGGCCGCCGCGACCTGGTCCAGCCAGTCGGTGTCGAGACCCGCCTGCACGAAGGTCGGGGCGAGCTGCCAGCCACCCGCGATGTCGTGGTCGTCGAGCCAGTCGGCGAGCGCGTCCTCCCGGTCGGAGGCCTCCAGCGGGGTCAGCGGGGTGGCCTTGGCGACCTGTTCGGCGGTCCGCTCCTGGATCTCGACCAGCGTCTCCAGAGCGTCGCGCGCGTACGGTCCCGAGGCGATCATCCCCAGCTTCTGCCGCATGTGGGCCACCCGGTCACGCAGCGAGGAGGTGGCCCGTACCGCCGCCGCGGCCGGGTTGTTGAGCTCGTGCGTGAGCCCGGCCGACAGCGAGCCGAGCGCCAGCAGCCGCTCGCGCTGCCCGACGGTGCGCTGGGCGTTCTGGCTGCCGAAGAACATGCCCTCCAGCAGATGGACGGCCATCGGGAACCAGTCCCGCAGGATGGCGGAGAAGGTCGCCGCGGGCAGGACGAAGAACCGTGAGAGCTCGGTGACCCGCATGGAACCCTTGTACCGGGCGTCGTCCGGGCTGCTGAGATACGCCTGCATCGCGCCCGCGTACACCCCGCGCTTCGAGGTCCGGCTGATCTCCACGTCGTCCGCGCCGACCCGGCGCGACATCACGACCGTGCCCTCCAGGAGCACGTAGAAGCAGGTGGCCGGATCACCCTCGGTGTACACCGGCCCGGGGTCGAACTGCTCGGTCCGGCCCTCCCGGCACAGCCGGTCCAACTGGTCGCTGTCGAGCTTCTCGAACAGGAACAGGGTGCTCAGTTCGGCCGCGTCGCACGGCACCGGCCGCCCGCTCACGACTGCTCCAGATAACGGTGGACGAGCATGACGGCCATGGCTCCCTCTCCGACCGCGGACGCGACCCGCTTCGCCGACTCGGCGCGGGCGTCCCCGGCCACGAACACGCCGGGCACATTGGTTTCCAGGTGGTACGGAGGCCGGTCGAGCTCCCAGCCACGGGGCGGCTGCCCGTCGGGTGTCATGTCCGGGCCCGCCACGATGAATCCGCGGGCGTCCCGCAGGACCGTACCCTCCAGCCAGTCGGTGAGCGGGGCCGCGCCGATGAACACGAACATCCACTGCGCGTCGACGAGTTCGGTGTGGCCGCTCGCCACATCGCGCAGCGTGAGCTGCTCCAGATGACCGTCGCCGTGCGCGGACTCCACGACCGTGCCGGTGCGCACCGAGATGTTCGGCGCGTCGGAGATCTGCTCGATCAGGTAGTGCGACATCGACGCGGACAGCGAGGAACCGCGCACCAGGATGGTGACGGACTTGGCGCCCCGGGCCAGATACATCGCCGCCTGGCCGGCCGAGTTCGCGCCGCCCACGATGTACACGTCGTGGCCCTGGCAGGCGGCGGCCTCGGTCAGCGCCGAGCCGTAGAAGACGCCGCAGCCCGTCAGCTCGGCCAGCCCCGGCGCCTGGAGCTGGCGGTACGACACGCCGGTCGCGAGGATCACCGCGTGCGCGGAGATCTCGGAGCCGTCGGAGAAGCGGATGGTGCGCGAGGCCCCGGTGACCTCCAGTCCGGTCACCTCCCGCGCGGTGAGGATCTCGGCGCCGAACTTGGCCGCCTGCCGCCGCGCCCGGTCGGTGAGCTGTCCGCCGGAGACGCCGTCGGGGAAGCCGAGATAGTTCTCGATCCGTGAACTCTGGCCCGCCTGTCCGCCGGTCGCGGAGCGTTCCACGAGTACGGTGCGCAGGCCCTCGGACGCGCCGTACACGGCCGCCCCGAGCCCGGCCGGACCGCCGCCGATGACGACGAGGTCGTAGAACTCCGAGGTGGGGGTCGTGGCGAGCCCCACGTGCGCCGCGATCTCGGGGTCCTCGGGCTCGACGAGCGGGGTGCCGTCCGGGGTGACCACCAGCGGCAGCCGCTCACCGTCCTGCCCGGCGGCGCTCAGCAGCCGCTGCCCCTCGGGGGTGTCGGACGAGTACCACCGGTACGGCACCTGGTTGCGGGCCAGGAACTCCCGGACCCCCGACGAGCGGGCCGACCACCGGTGCCCGACCACCTTGCAGGCACCCACGGGCCGGTAGTCGCTGGCCCGCCACGCGTCCAGGAGGTCGTCGACCACCGGATAGAGCTTCTCCTCCGGCGGATCCCAGGGCTTGAGCAGATAGTGGTCGAGGTCGATCACGTTGATCGCGTCGATGGCCGCGTTGGTGTCCGCGTACGCGGTCAGCAGTACCCGGCGCGCTCCCGGGTACACGTCGAGGGCCTGCTCCAGGAACTCGATGCCGTTCATCTGCGGCATGCGGTAGTCGGCGAGGATCACCGCCACCTGGTCACCGCGCAGCTTCAGCTCGCGCAGGGCCTCCAGCGCGGCGTCCCCGGACTCCGCGCGCACGATCCGGTGCCCCTCGCCGTAGCGGCGCCGGAGGTCGCGGGCGACGGCCCGCGAGACCCCGGGGTCGTCGTCGACGGTCAGAATGACGGTCCGCGCCGGACTGGCGGCCTGGGTCATACCTCTCCCACCCCGAGCAGGTCAGTTGCGTTCCGGCCGAGCGGACACCGGAGGGCGCCCCGGGGCCGGTACAGGGCCAATCGTATGTACGATCGGTCACCTTTGCTCGGGAACGGGATACCCGCCGGGCGCCTCCAGGTCGTCCGCGAGGGCGGGCAGGGGGTCGTGGGCCTTCGGGAGGATGTTCGTGACGTAGTCCTTCACGGCCGCGTCCAGACCGATGTCGTGCTGGGCGCGCTCGGACAGGAACCAGCGGTGTTCGAGGAGCTCGTGGTACAGCTCGGCCGGCTCCATGGAGCCGCGGAGGTCCTGGGGCACCGCCCGGACCGCGGGCCGGAACACGTCCCGCACCCAGCGGTGGGCGAGCACCTCGGGGCGGGCGGGGTGCCGATGCCCTCCGGGCGGGGTGCCGGGGGCGGCGGAGCCCGGCGCGTAGTCGTCCTGGGTTGCCATCCAGCTCTCCAGGTCGTTCAGGAGTCTGCGGGCCTGGTTCTCCTCGGTGTCGAGTCCGGTCAGCCGCAGGAGCTGGCGCTGGTGATGGCCCGCGTCGACGACCTTGGGCACGAAGGTGACGGTGTCGCCGTTGGAGGAGCTCGCGATCTGCATCTCGGCGACGTCGAAACCGAGGTCGTTCAGGCGCCGTACGCGGCGGTCGATGTAGTGGTACTTGCCCGCCGGGTAGACGGAGGTGCGGGTCAGCTCCTCCCACAGTCCCCGGTAGCGGGCGCAGATCTCCCGGCCGAAATCGATCGGGTCCACCGAGGGGTGCAGGGCGCCGGCCGCCTCCAGGTCGAGCAGTTCGCCGCTGATGTTCACCCGGGCCAGATCGAGGTCGTAGTCCCGCTGGCCGGTGCTGAGCCGCGGATGGAGTTCACCGGTCTCGGCGTCCACCAGATACGCGGCGTAGGCTCCCGCGTCGCGCCGGAACAGCGTGTTGGACAGCGAGCAGTCGCCCCAGGCGAAGCCGGCCAGGTGCAGCCGCACCAGCAGGACGGCCAGCGCGTCCATCAGCCGGTGCATGGTGGCCGGCCGCATGGTCGTCTCGAACATCGACCGGTACGGCAGCGATCCGCCCAGATGCCGGGTGATCAGCACCGACTCCAGCGGCTCTCCGGCCGCGTCCGTGCGGCCGGTGACCACGGCGAGCGGGTCGACCGCGGGTATCCCGAGCCGGTCAAGGCCGAGCAGCAGTTCGTACTCGCGCACCGCGGGCCGTTCGGCGAGTTCCTTGACGGCCACCACCTCGTCACCGGCGCGCGCGTAGCGCACCACGTGCCGGGAGATGCCGCGCGGCAGCGGCACCAGATGGTGCTCGGGCCACTCCTCCAGGGGCAGCCGCCACGGCAGTTCGAGCAGGAGCGCGGGATGCTCCGGGTTGGTCGCGCTGATCTGCAGAGCCATGGCCGGGACGCCCTCACCTCAAGGTCGAACGCTGCTCGGGGCCCCAGCATCTACGAATGATCGCCCAGGCGGAAGACGCGCCTGGCGTTGTCCGACAGGAACAGCTCGGTGCTCTCCTCGTCCAGGCCCAGTTCGTCGAGGTGTTCCAGGGCCCGACTCGGCTCGATCATGGGGTAGTTGGAGCCGAAGAGGACCTTGCGCCGTCCCCGGCCGCGCAGATACGCGACCAGCTCCGGGGGATAGCGGCGGGTGGTGTAGGCGCTGGTGTCGATGTACACGTTCTCGTGCTTGTCGGCGACCGCGATCATCTCCGTGGTCCACGGGTAGCCGATGTGCCCGCAGACGATGGTGAGTTCGGGGAAGTCGAGCGCGACCTGGTCGATGTACGGGATGGGCCGGCCGGTCTCGGAGGGGCGCAGCGGTCCGGTGTGCCCGACCTGGGTGCAGAAGGGGACGCCGAGTTCGGCGCAGGCGGTGTACAGCGGGTAGTAGAGCCGGTCGGTGGGCGGCAGTTGCCACAGCCACGGGATGATCCGCAGGGCCACGAAGTCCAGCTCCTCGACGGCCCGCCGGAGTTCGCGCACCGCGGCGACGGGACGGGTGAGGTCGGCGCCCGCCACCCCGCGCAGCCGCCCGTCCGACCGCGCCACGAACGCGGCGACCTCGTCGTTGGTGATCAGGGCGCCCTGAGGTCCGTACCAGGCCGAGGACAGACCGGTGTCCACGTCGGCCGCCGCCAGCGCGGCCACCGTGACCTCGACCGGCATCTCCTCCTCCAGCACCTTCATGCCGGTCCAGCGGCGCAGGGACGCGAACATCTCGTGGTTGGAATGGCGGAGAGTGGGGTGCTGCATCCACGCGTCGACGACCGGCATGGTCCTGTGCCCTCCCTGAGCCGATGGCTGAGCGCTTGCTTAACGCGACCCTAGGGTGCCCGGCGCTCCGTGGCTACCTGCCCAGGGTGTCGACGCTGCGGGTCCACTCGTCCACCGCGTCCACGAGCGCGGTCAGGGCCCCGGCGAGACGCGCGAATCCCGCACTCACCGGGCCTCCCGGCTCCTTCATGTACGTGTCCCGCCGGATCTCCACCATCAGCGCCGTGACCCCGGGCTCGCGTTCGTAGTACCGCAGCGGGACGTACGCGCCGGAGAACGGACTGTCGATCCCCACACCGCCGAGCCCGGCGAACGCCTTCTCCGCGAGCGCGACGAGTTCCGGCGGTGTGTGGAAGGAGTCCGTCCCGAGGCACACCGCCGGCCGGGGCCCGTCACCGTGCAGTTCGTAGGGCAGCCGGGCCGTCGGATACGAGTGGACGTCGATGATCACGGCCCGCCCGGTGGCGGCCAGCCGGCCGGTCACCGCGGCCGTCATCGCCTGCGCGTAGGAGTGGAAGTAGCGGTCGATCAGCGGCCGCGGATCGACGTCCGCGGGCCTCAGCGGCGCCCGGTGCGTCGTCCGTGTGTAGACCGCGCCCATGCCGACCGTGAGCATCTCCTCACGTTCGTCCGGGAAGCGCTCGGGATCCACGACCAGCCGGGACAGCCGGTTGACGAACCGCCACGGCGTCAGCCCGGCCGCCTCGGCCGCGGCCGAGGCCAGTTCGGCGGTGTGCGCGTCGGTGATGTGGTCCAACTCGCCGTCCAGCGCCGTGTCGTCCAGGAGGATGCCGGCGCGGACCGGCGCGGGGATCTCCCTGGAGGAGTGCGGCACGTGCAGGATCACGGGCGAGTGGACCGCTCCGGGCAGGAGCGCGAAGGAGTCCGGGGTGTCCGGGGAACCGTGGATGTCGTTCATAAGAGATCACTGTCGCAGCCGGGTCTGACAATGGGCGGGACCCGACGACCTCGCCGTGTGTGCTCAGCCACCGCCGCCGCGGCGCGCGTAGTGCTCGATGAGTGCCGTCCGGGTCGTTTCGAGACGGTGGGCCAGGATCGCGCCGATCGTCCGCGTCAGCGACAGCTCCAGCGTCGGATCCTGGTCGCACAGCGTGCGTACCTCGGAGGCGTCGAACTCGTAGGCGCGTACCGGGCTGAAGGCCTCGGCGCCGAAGTCCCAGGTGTGCGGGCGGAACAGCCACGACCAGCCGAGCAGGTCGCCGGGCCCGAGCTGGGCGACGGTGATCCGCCGGTCGGCGATGACCCGCTGGTACAGCGAGACCGTTCCGGAACGGACCACCCAGAAGCGGTCGGCGGTGCCCCCTTCCTCGAAGATCGGCCCGTCCGCGGGAAAGGACACCTCGCGGGCCACGCTCATCAGCCGATCACGGTGTTCGGGGGAGAGCGCGTGCAGGAGCCGGAGAGCAGTGGGCATCGCGGACCTCCATCGGGTCGCCGCACGACCGAGGGGGTCGGCGGCGCCTGTCGTACCGGTGGTATCCCGTCATCCTCTATTGGAGCCCGAACGGCGTAATCCGTCGCGTCGTGGGACGGTCGGGTTCGCCGCGGGAGGGGTCGCGTCCTGCGTGGGGCGGTCGTGCGCGCGCCGTCCGGGGCGTCATCCGGCGGTCCGGGAGGTCACCGAGAAGCGGGCCCCGTCGGGGTCGATGATGAGCGCCTCCACCGAGCCGATGCCCTGCTGGTGCGCGGCGCCGCCGTGGGCGCGCGCCGCGCGGACACAGGCCTCCACGTCGTCGACTGCGAAGTGGATCTGCCAGTGCGGCCGCAGACTCGGGTCGGGGGCGGCACCCAGCGCGCCGGAGTGGATCCGGGCCACCACGTCGCCGAAGCTGCGCAGGACGACCTCGCTCTCCTCGTAGTCGACCTCGCAGCAGCCCGGGACGGAGGAGGCCCAGCCCAGCACCTCGCCGTAGAAGATGGCGGCGTCGAAGGCGTCGCGGGTGTGCAGGCGGATGAAGGAGGGGGCCGCGTTGCGCCAGCGTTCCCAGCCGGACACCAGGTCGCCCTCCCAGATCCCGAAGACCGCGCCGTCCCGGTCGGCCAGCAGCGCGGCCCGGCCCGGGGGCAGCGAGATCGGGCCCACCGCGGTCGTGCCGCCGCGCTCCTGGCTGCGCGAGACGGTCTCGTCGGCGGAGGCCACGGCGAAGAACGCGGTCCAGGCGACCGCGGTGTTCGCCACGGAGCCGACCTCGGAGATCCCCGCGACCGGAACCCCGGCGACACTGGCGACGCGGTACTGCTCGCCCAGCCTGGTGCCCGGGGTCCACCTCCAGCCCAGAACCGCGGTGTAGAACTTCTGGGCGGCCATCAGGTCGCGGGTGGTGAGACTGACCCAGCACGGCGCGCCGAAGACCGCCTTGCTGGTGACGATACCGGTGTCGAGAGTTCCGTCGCTCTTCATCGCCGCCCGTCCTGACGCGATCGGCCGACAGCGGTCTCGCGGGGTGCGGGGCCCTCGTGGGGTTCCCGGACGTCGGTTCAGACCTGAGAGGCCCTCCGTGCCGGAAGGCCTCCGACGGCGTCAGTGGCACCTGCGGATCCGCTGTCCCATCACTCACAGCATCTCCCGCTTCGGCGCCGCGCGCACCACGCGAGCGTCAGGCGCGCGGTCGTTCCAGGGTGAGCAGCAAACCTTCCACGGCGCCGGGGCCTATGCGGCCCTTGACGTCCGCGGCCGTGATCGCCTTGAGCGCCCACCCGTCCTCGGCATGCTTGTTCAGGACCTTTTCCAGCTTGTCGCTGTCCAGCGCGTCGCCGATCAGCGACTCACGGAACGTGACGACCTTGTATTCGAAGGCGTACGGGGTGCTCATGGTTGCGGAGCTCTCCTGCGTGTTGGACGGTATGACCGGGCCCACCCAATCACTCTTCGCGGCCGCGGCACAGGGGCGAACCGGACGGTAGGCATACCTTTGTTGAAACTTCATGAAGTGCCGTGCCGGGAAGGCGTCCTGACGGCAGGCCGGAAGAGGAGCCGGGCCCGGGCGTCGTAGCGTGGACGCGGGTCGACGGGAACGGTGACGGCGGACGCAGGGGGCTCGATGTGCTGGAGTGCGACGGCCGATCTGGCGGCCGGTACCGGGGTGGCCGCGGTCGGCGTCGCCTGTGTGGTCCGGGCACGGCGCAGGACGGATCTCCCGCTGGCCGCGCTGCCGTTGCTGCTCGGCGCCCACCAGATCGTCGAGGCCCGGGTCTGGGACACCGGTGGCGGTACGGGTCCCGCCACCGTGGCCTGGGCCGTGATCGCCCTCCCGTTGCTGGCGGTGTGGGTACCGGCGGGCGTCCTGTGCGCGGTGCCGCGCCGCGCCCGGCGCCGGCTGCTGCTCCCGCTCGCCGCCGGTGTCGCTACCGCGGCCGTGCTCGCGCACTCCATGGCCGTCCGTCCCGTCAGGGCCGAGATCCGCGGCCACACCATGGGCTATGTCGTCGACCTGCCCCGGCCCGGACTGGTCATCGCGGGCTACCTCGTCGCCACCGTCGGCGCGCTGCTGGTCTCCGGCGACCGCGGGCTGGTGCTGCTCGGCGCTCTGACCGGGGCGGGCGCGGTGATCTGCTGGTCGCTGTGGGAGCTGGAGTTCGTCTCCACGTGGTGCGCGTGCGCCGCGGTCGTCTCGGTGACCCTGCTGGGCTGGGTGAACGCGCGGGATGCCGTCGGCCCGCCGGAGCGGGTGGATCACGCCTGATCCCGTCTCCCCGTCCGGAGCGGGTGGATCACGCGCGACGGCGCGGAGCCCGTCCGGGGACGAGCCCGGTGCCGTCCGGCGTCGAGCCCGGTGCCGTCCTGCGTCGCGTGGACTGCGGCTGATCCTGCGGAGGACCGGTGATCCGCCGCATCCTGGGTACGCGGCGAACCGTGGATGATCTGACGAGTTCCTCATATGTGTCGGCCAGGGTCGATACATGATCAACTCCGCACACCGTGTCCGGGCGACGGTCGTCGCCGCCTCCCTCCTGCTCGCCGGCTGCGGCGGCGGCCCGGCCGAGAGGCTCGGCCCCGGGGCCGGCGGCTCACCGTCGCGTCACGGCGAGGCGACACCGGCGCCCGGGCCGGCCGCCTCGCGCGCGGCGGCACCGGGGCGACTGCCGGGACTCGGCCCCAGGACGCTGGCCGCGATCCCGTCGCGGACCCGTCAGGCCGTCGTGGTGACCGGCCGGGACAGGAACTCCTCGCGGTCCACCGTGGTGCTGTACGAGCGCACGGAGGCGGGCTGGCGGGCCGGTCCGAGCCGGCCCGCGCACAATGCCCTCAAGGGCTGGACCGGCCACCATCGCGCCGGTGACCTGCGTTCCCCCATAGGCGTCTTCACCCTGACGGACGCCGGCGGGCTGCTGGCCGATCCCGGAACCCGGCTCCCGTACGACCGCTCGCGCGCCTTCACCTCACCCGGCACCGGCTTCGAGGGCGAGCCGCTGGCCGGCTCCTTCGACTACGTCGTCGCCGTCGACTACAACCGCAGGCCCGGCACCACACCCCTGGACTGGACCCGGCCGCTGGGCGCGGGCCGCGGCGGGGGCATCTGGCTGCACGTGGACCACGGAGGCCCCACCCACGGATGCGTCGGTCTGCGCGAGGACGACCTGGTGGAGCTGATGCGTGCCCTGGACCCCGCCCGGCACCCCGTGGTCGTCATGGGGGACGCCGCCTCCCTGGGGCGCTGACGCCCGCCGGGAGCCCCCAGGGCTGTCCCGGGATCCCCCGGGCCCGCGCCGGACCCCGGCCGCAGTGTCCTTCGAGGTTGTCAGGAAGGTGTCAGGGTGTGGGAAGCCCCTCTCACCGGCCGCCGCGCGGCCGGCAGGCCCTAGCATCGGCCGCGTGTGCGCATACGTGCTGGTGGCGGAGGACGACGAGAAGCAGGCGGAGCTGATACGCCGTTCGCTGCTGAGCGAGGGGCATACCGCGGCCGTGGTCCACGACGGCGCGGCCGCCCTCGCCGAGGTCCGGCGGCACCGGCCCGACCTCGTCGTCCTGGACCTGATGCTCCCGGTGGTCGACGGCTTCGGCGTGTGCCGGGCGCTGCGGGAGAACGACGACATCCCCGTCCTGATGCTGACCGCCCGCTCCACCGAGGACGACGTCCTGCTCGGCCTGGAGCTCGGCGCGGACGACTACATGACCAAGCCGTACAGTCCGCGCGAGCTCATGGCCCGTATCCGTACGGTGCTCAGACGCGGCGGCCGGCCCGCGGGCGGCCGGGAGGCCGATCCGGTCGTCAGGGCAGGGGGGATCGCGGTGGACCCGCGGCGGCACACGGTCCTGTGCGACGGCTCGCCGGTGGACTGCACCCCGGGCGAGTACGAGATCCTGCTCGCGATGGCCGCCGAACCCGAACGGGTCTTCTCCCGGCGGCAGTTGCTGCATCACACCCGGGGCATCGACCGGGCCTCGACCGAGCGGGCCATCGACGTGCACATCATGAACCTGCGCAAGAAGATCGAGGCGGACCCGCGCAGACCGGCACGTCTGGTCACCGTGTTCGGC
Organism: Streptomyces sp. NBC_00659; assembly: GCF_036226925.1. NCBI lineage: Bacteria > Bacillati > Actinomycetota > Actinomycetes > Kitasatosporales > Streptomycetaceae > Streptomyces > Streptomyces sp. NBC_00659. Next base: position 8,617,883 of record NZ_CP109031.1, read on the forward strand.
GTCGGGTACAAGCTCAGGGGCGAGAGGGCGTGAGCCGTGCCGTGCCCCTGCGCAAGAGCCTGCTGGTCAGGCTGCTGATCACGTCCGTGCTCATCGCCGTGTGCTCCGTGGCCGCGACCGCCTGGCTCGCGGTGCAGACCACCACCCGGGCCATCCAGGAGGAGCAGGGTCAGGTGCTCGCCGAGGACATGGACATCCTCCGGCGGCTCAGCGGATACGCGGCCACCCACGACGACTGGTCCCATGTCGCCGGAACGCTGCGTACGATCTCGCAGCGGACGGGCCGGCGCATCGCGCTGACCGCCGGAGACCGCGTCCCCTTCGCCGACTCCGCGGCCCGCGGGACCTCCCTCCCGCCCCGCGCCGCCGCCACCGTCGATCCGCTGCGCACCGACACCTACACGGAACCCGGCGCACAGCTCACCGGTGTCGACCCACGTGTCGTCGGGCCGTACCGGCTGACCACGACCGAGCGTCTGTCGGTGGACAAGCTGGCCGTGGTGCGTCAGCTCTGCTTCTCCCGCAACGGCATACGGACCCGCACGGAGCGGATGCCCAGCGGCCGGACCGTGCTGAAGGGCGTGGACGGGACGGTCGACCCCGGCTATGTGCCGGCCGAATGCGCCGACGGCAGGCTCAACACCCCCACCCCGACCGAGCGGAAGGCCCTGGACGCCCTGTCGGCACTCACCCGGACCTGTCTGGACCGGCACAAGGTGCACCTCGACCACTTCGTGGCGCTGCCGCTGGAGGCCGCGAGCGGAGCCACCCCGGTCCCCTACCTGACGGGCAAGCGACTCGGCGACCAGGACGGGCCACTGGCCCGGACGGCGAACGCCTGCGTCGCCGAGGCCCGCCTCCGTCAACTCGACCCCTACGTCGCCCCGGCCGCCGAACTCTTCCTCGGCACGGGGGACAGGCCCGTTCCCCGCTTCGACATGTCGGCCGCCAACAAGGCCAAGGTGTTCGGTGTCGCCGGACTCGTCCTCGCCCTCACTGTGGCCGTGACCGCGCTGGTCGCCACCCGGCTCGTGCGCCCCCTGCGCGCGCTGACCCAGGCCGCGCGGCAACCCCTGGAGCGGCACGTACGCGTGCCCGTCACCACCCGGGACGAGACCGGCATCCTCGCCCTCGCCTTCAACGAACTGACCGAGCGCCGCGAGCGGATGGAGGCCCAGCGCAAGGCGATGGTCAGCGACATCGCGCACGAACTGCGCACGCCTCTCACCAACATCCGCGGCTGGCTGGAGGTGGCCCGCGACGGCCTCGTGGACCCCGACCCGGAACTGCTGTCCTCCCTGCACGAGGAGGCCGTGGTGCTCCAGCGTGTCATCGACGACCTCCAGGACCTCGCGGCCGCCGACGCGGGCACGCTGCGACTGCACCGCGAGGAGGTGCGCGCCGACGAACTCCTCGAACAGGTCGCCGCGGCACACCGGGTCGGTGCGCGGGCCGCCGGCATCCGGCTGGTGACCGAGGTGGCCGGTGCGCCGTGGCTGGACGCGGACCCCGTACGGATGCGGCAGGCGCTCGGCAATCTGGTGTCCAACGCGACCCGCCACACCCCGCCCGGAGGCACGGTCACGCTCTTCGCGCACCGCGAGGAGGACGAGGTCGTGTTCGAGGTGGCCGACACCGGCGGCGGTATCGCTCCCGGAGATCTGGCCAGCGTCTTCGACAGGTTCTGGCGGGCGGAGAAGTCCCGCAGCCGGCGTACCGGCGGCAGCGGTCTGGGCCTCGCCATCGTCCGTCAGCTGGTCGCCGCCCACGCCGGAACCGTCTCCGTCACCAGCGAGGTGGGCGCCGGTTCGGTCTTCACCCTGCGGCTGCCCGGCCCCCGGCCTCAGGCCTCGGCCACCGGCTCCGACTGAGGAACCGGAGGCGCCTCAGCCGGGCATCCGGGCTGCTTCAGCCGGTCACCCGGCTCCGGGTGCCCGGATTTTGCGCGCCTGGATTCCGGTCACCTGGATTCCGGTCACCTGGTTTCCGCGCGCCTGGATTCCGAGCGCGGGGAATCCGGTCACCGGAACACGTTGTCGGAGTCGTCCAGGATCGACGGGTCGCCGATCATCGCCTCCCGCGGAACCCGCGACGAGGTCTGGTACATCGCCTCGATCTCGGCCGCGTACCGCTGGGCGATCGCGTCCCGGCGCAGTTTCAGCGAAGGCGTCAGCAGCCCGTTGGACAGGTCGAAGGGTTCCGGGAGGACACGGAAGACCCGGATGGACTCGGAGCGGGAGACGGTGCTGTTGGCCGCCGCGACCGCGCGCCTGACCTCCTCGCGCAGCTCGTTCTCCTCCCGCGCGTCCCGGGCGGGTGTCTCCCCCTTGGCCCGGGCGGCGCGCCAGTGCGTCACGAACTCCGGGTCCAGGGTGATCAGAGCGCCCACACAGGGCCTGTTGTCGCCCACGACGGCCGCCTGATGGATGAGCGGATGGACCCGCAGGCGTTCCTCCAGAGCCGCGGGGGCCACGCTCTTGCCCCCGCTGGTGATGATGATGTCCTTCTTGCGCCCGGTGATGGTCAGATAGCCCTCGGAGTCCACCCGACCGAGGTCCCCGGTCGCCAGCCAGCCGTTGCGGAACGAGGCCGCCGTCGCCGCGGAGTCGTTGATGTAGCCCTGGAACACGGAGGGCCCCCACACGAGGATCTCCCCGTCGTCGGACACCTGGATCTCCGTGCCCGGCAGGGGGCGTCCGACGGTGCCGAACTTCTCCCGGCCGACCGGCTGGGCGGTGATCCCTCCGCTGGTCTCGGTGAGCCCGTATCCGTCGTGGACGAAGATGCCGATTCCCGCGAAGAACAGGGCGAGTTCACGGTTCAGCGGGGAGCCGCCCGAGACCGCGCCGCACACCCGTCCGCCCAGCGCGGCGCGCAGCCTCTTGTACACCGTCTTCTCGTAGAGCGAGTGCTGGAGCCGCAGATCGAAACCCGGACCCGGACCCGTGCCCAGCCGCTGCTTCTCCTCGGCGAGGGCGAAGTCCCGTGCCGTGCGCACGGCACGCTCGAACAGCACACCACGACCGGCTCGTTGGGACGCCCGCACGAAGTTCTTGTAGATCCTCTCGAACACGGACGGGACGGCGTACAGATAGGTCGGCCGGAACGAGAGCATGGCCTCGGAGAGGGTCTCCTCCCGCAGATCCGGTTCGTGGCCCATCAGGAGGCCGCCGCGCAGACAGATCCCCTGGACCATCAGCCCGTAGGCGTGGGAGAAGGGCAGGAAGGCGAGCACGGCCGGCTGCGTGTCCGGCGGAGCCGCCGTCTGCCTCCAGCCTTCGAGCAGCGTGTCGCAGGGGCTCGCCAGGCTGCGGTGGGTCAGGGCGCAGCCCTTGGACTGTCCCGTCGTGCCGGAGGTGTACGCGATGACCGCGGTGGAGTCGGCCAGCACGATCCGGCGCAGCGAGTCGACCGCGGTCGCGGGTATCGCCCGGCCGCGCTCCACCAGTTGGGCCACCGCCCCGGCGTCCAACTGCCAGACGTGGCGCAGGAACGGGAGCGCGGCGCACGCCGAGCCGACCGTCATGATGCCCTGCTCGTCCTCGACCACCACGCCCACGCAATGCGCGTCCTGAAGGATCCACGCGACCTGTTCGTGTGACGACGTCGGATAGACCGGCACGACCTCGGCGCCCACCGACCACAGGGCGTAGCTCAGCACCGTCCACTCGTAGCGGGTGCGCGCCATGATGGCCACACGGTCGCCCGGCCGGATGCCGGACCGGACGAACCCCCGTGCCACGTCGACCACTTCGGCCCACAGCTCGGCCGCCGTCACCTGGATCCAGCCACTCGAGCGGCCTTCGGCGCGGCGCGCGAGCTGCGGCAGATCAGGGGTGTTGAGCGCGGTTTCGCGGAGGCTGTCGGCGAGTCCCCCCTGGGTGGGCGCGGTCGGCGGTGCGGAAAGGTGGGACTGATGCATTCGCGCTCCGGGATTCTCCTCGACGCGACCTCACCCCCGGAGGCGCCGATGCCAAGGATTCCCGAATGTAGCCCACCCGGGCGCGGCCCGTGCCCTATTCCGGCATGCGTTCGCCCACCGCTGAGTCCCCGTTTCCCGGGGTGCAGGTTCGTCCGGCCGAAACCCGTCGGTCGCCGCCGGACACCGGCCCGGCGAAGGTGGCACCTCGCGCCGGCGCTTCATCCGTCACTCGGGCGACGGATCCCCCGTTCGCCCTATCGGGAAGCGGTCCCGGGCTGACAGACTCCGCTGGTGCGCGACTTCGACATGCTCGTCATCGGATCCGGCCCGGGTGGACAGAAAGCCGCCATCGCAGCGGCGAAGCTCGGCCGTCGGGTCGCCGTCATCGACCGCCCCGACATGGTCGGCGGGGTCTCCATCCATACCGGAACCATCCCTTCCAAGACGCTGCGTGAGGCGGTCCTGTATCTCAGCGGCCTCAGCCAGCGGGATCTGTACGGCCAGAGCTACCGGCTGAAGGAGGACATCACCGTCGCCGACCTGACCGCTCGCACCGAGCACGTGGTCAGCCGCGAGGTGGACGTCATCCGCAGCCAGCTCTCGCGCAACCACGTGTCCCTGTTCGCCGGCGTCGGCCGCTTCGTGGACGACCACACGGTCGCCCTGACCGAAGCGAACGGCAACGAGAAGCGGTTGAGCGCCGACCACATCGTCATCGCCACCGGCACGCGTCCCGCGCGGCCGGGCACCGTCGAGTTCGACGGTCGGACGATCATGGACTCGGACAACGTCCTGAATCTGGAGCAGGTGCCGCGCTCCATGGTCATCGTCGGCGCCGGTGTGATCGGCATGGAGTACGCCTCCATGTTCGCCGCCCTCGGATCCAAGATCACGGTGGTCGAGAAGCGGCCCGCGATGCTCGACTTCTGTGACGTCGAGGTGATCGAGTCGCTGAAGTACCACCTGCGGGACCTGGCCGTGACGTTCCGGTTCGGTGAGACCGTCGCCGCCGTGGAGCGCCATGCCCGGGGCACGCTCACGGTCCTGGAGAGCGGCAAGAAGATACCCGCCGACGCGGTCATGTACTCGGCGGGGCGACAGGGTCTCACCGACGAACTCGACCTCGGCAAAGCGGGGTTGTCCGCCGATCCGCGCGGCCGGATCACCGTCGACGAGCACTACCGCACCGAGGTGCCGCACATCTACGCCGTGGGTGACGTCATCGGTTTCCCGGCACTCGCGGCCACTTCGATGGAACAGGGCCGTACGGCGGCGTACCACGCCTGCGGTGAACCGGTGAACCGGATGCACGACCTGCAGCCCATCGGCATCTACACCATCCCGGAGATCAGTTTCATCGGCCGCACCGAGGACCAGCTCACCGAGGACTGCGTGCCGTTCGAGGTGGGCATCTCCCGCTACCGGGAACTGGCCCGGGGACAGATCATCGGCGACTCGCACGGCATGCTGAAGCTGCTGGTCTCGCCCGACGACCGCAAGCTCCTCGGCGTCCACTGCTTCGGCACCGGCGCGACGGAGCTCATCCACATCGGCCAGTCCGTGATGGGCTGCGGCGGAACGGTCGACTATCTGGTCGACGCCGTCTTCAACTACCCGACGCTCGCCGAGTCCTACAAGGTCGCCGCACTGGACGCGACCAACAAGATCCGTCAGATCGACCGGCTCAGGGACTGACCGCCGTACGGGACTTCGCGAAGGTACTGCGCGACACGGGCCGGGCATGGCACCGTGGACCCAGGGTCTGGCCCGTCGCTCCCCCCGTGGTGACGGGTCAGACCTCTTTGTCTTCCGCCGGCCGCCTTCCGCCGACCGCCGTATGCCCGCGGTCGGCCGTCGGCCGAAGACCGCCCGCGGCGGCGCGGGGCGCGAGCCCGGCAGGAAAGCCGCCGGTCCCGGAACTATCGTGAGGAACGGCCGGTCCGTGCCGGAGCACGAGGAACCGATGGGGACCGACTCGACGGAGGGCTGTGCCGTCCCGACGAGGAGGAACCGGATGAACGCCACGATGCACGCGGTACGCGGACATCGGCGCGGCGGGCCGGAGGAGCTGGTCTACGAGGTCGCGCCGAAGCCGGTCCCCGGTCGCGGGGATGTGCTGGTCGAGGTGCGGGCGGCGTCGGTCACCCCGGGCGAGCTCGACTGGGACGCGACCTGGACCGACAGCTTCGACGGCGGCAGCCCGCGCCTGCCGGTCGTGCCGTCCAAGGAGGTGTCCGGGGTGGTGGCCGAGCTCGGCCACGGCGTCACGGACTTCAGGCCCGGCGAGGCGGTCTACGGCCTGATTCCCTTCACCCGGGACGGAGCGGCGGCCGAGTACGTGACCGCTCCCGCGGCGGGGCTCGCCGCGAAGCCGGGGTCGCTCGACCACGAGCGGACGGCCGCGCTGCCGCTCGCGGGCCTGACCGCATGGCAGGGCCTGGTCGCCCACGCCGGCGTCACGCCGGGGCAGCGCGTGCTGGTGCACGGCGGAGCGGGCGGCGTGGGCTCGTTCGCCGTCCAGGTCGCGGCCGCGCTGGGGGCCGAGGTGACGGCCACCGCTTCGGCCGGGGACGCGGACTTCGTGCGGGGCCTGGGTGCCGAGACCGTGATCGACTACGCCGGACAGCGCTTCGAGACCGAGGTGAAGGACGCGGACGTCGTCTTCGACACCGTCGGAGGGGACACACAGGCCCGCTCCTGGGAGGTGCTGCGTCCGGGCGGAGTCCTGGTCAGTGTCGTCGAACCGCCGGCGCCGCCGGAGGGGGCGGACGCCCGCGCGGTGTTCTTCGTGGTCGAGCCGGACCGCTCCGGTCTGGAGGAGCTGACGGCCCTAGTCGAGGCGGGACGGCTGATCCCGCAGGTCGACCGGATCCTTCCCCTGGAGAGCGCCCCGGGGGCCTACGCGGCCCTCGAACGCGAGCACCGGCGCGGCAAGATCGTACTGAGGGTGTCCTAGGCAGGGTGTCCTGGGATCCGGCCTGCTTCCGGAGGCCGGGCCCCGACTGCTTCCGAAGGTCAGGGGCCGGGGTGCCGACTCTGCCGGGCACCGCTGCGTCGTGGGGGCCGTCACACGTGACAGCGAGGGTGAACAAGCGCTTAGATAGTGAGTCCGACCTCGCTCGCGCGTGCTGGAGGCCCCGTTGCTGTTCACATCCGTCGACGACGTCTGCGCACGCCTCGCCGACACGGGCTATCTGGCGTCGCCCGCCGTCGCGACCACGGTCTTCCTGGCCGACCGGCTCGGCAAACCCCTCTTGGTGGAGGGCCCCGCGGGCGTCGGCAAGACCGAACTCGCCAAGGCCGTCGCCCAGGTCGCCGGAGCCCGGCTGGTCCGCCTCCAGTGCTACGAAGGCGTCGACGAGTCACGGGCGTTGTACGAGTGGAACCACGCCAAGCAACTGCTGCGCATCACCGCGGGCCGGGACGAGTCGTGGGACGAGACGCGCACGGACATCTTCTCCGAGGAGTTCCTGCTGCCGCGCCCGCTGCTGACAGCCATCCGCGGCGACGACCCGAAGGTCCTGCTGATCGACGAGACCGACAAGGCCGACATCGAGGTCGAGGGCCTGCTGCTCGAAGTGCTCAGCGACTTCCAGGTCACCGTCCCCGAGCTGGGCACGATCAAGGCGACCAGCCGCCCGTTCGTGGTGCTCACCTCGAACGCCAGCCGCGAGCTGTCCGAGGCCCTGCGCCGCCGCTGCCTCTTCCTCCACATAGGCTTCCCCGACGAGGAGTTGGAGCGCAGGATCGTCCGGCTGAAAGTGCCCGGACTCGGCGAGGCGCTCACCGAGTCCGTCGTGCGGGTCGTCGGGGCGCTGCGGGAGATGGACCTGCGGAAGGTCCCCTCCGTCGCCGAGACCATCGACTGGGCCCGCACCCTGCTCGCGCTGGGCGCCGACACCCTCGACGAGAACGTCGTACGCGACAGCCTCGGCGTGATCCTCAAGCACCAGGACGACGTACTGAAGGCGGCGGCCAAGCTCGACCTGGGCGGCGTGTGAACGCCGTCGTGCCGGCGGACGGTGTCGCGGACCGGCTGACCGGACTCGTCGGCGCACTGCGCTCGCACGGCGTGCGGATCGGCACCGGCGAGACCGTGGACGCCGCGCAGGCGGTGGCGGTGCTGGGCTTCGCGGACCGGGACCGGCTGCGCGAGGGGCTGGCCGCCACCCTCCTCCACAACCCCGGACAGCGCCGGGTGTTCGACCCCGTCTTCGACGTGTACTTCCCGCGGGGCGTAGGGGCGCCGGACAGCGCGGCGCCTGCGGACCGGGACGAGCTGCGGGAGCGTCTCGCGGCCGCTCTGGCCGCCGACGACCAAGCCCTCATGGGGCAGTTGGCGATCGAGGCCGTCGACGGATTCGGCGGCTACGGCGGTACGACGGCGACGGACGGCTGGTCGTCGTACCAGACGCTCGACCGGTTGCGGCCGCAGACGCTGCTGGCCCGCGTTCGGGACACCGTCCGTGCGCGGGGCGGCGCGGAGGGATTCACCGACCGGTTGCTGGAGGACGAGATCCGCCGGCGCATCGAGGTGTTCCGCAGGCAGGTCGCGACGGAGGCACGGCGACGGATCGCCGAGCGGCGCGACCGGGACGAGATCGCCCGGCGAGCGGTGGCCCCGACCGCCGACCGTGTCGACTTCCTGTTCGCCGGACGCGACCGGCTCGCCGAACTGCGCAAGGCCGTCCAGCCGCTCGCGCGCAAACTGGCCACCCGCCTCGCCGCGCGCCGCCGCCGGGCCCGGCGCGGCACCATCGACCTGCGGCGGACCCTGCGCGGATCGCTGTCCACGGGCGGGGTGCCGATGCGCCCCGTGCTGCGCAGACGCCGTCCCGTGCGGCCCGAACTGGTGCTGCTGTGCGATGTGTCGGGATCGGTGTCGGGGTTCTCGGACTTCACGATGCTGCTCGTGCAGGCGCTGCACGACCAGTTCAGCAAGGTGCGGGTGTTCGCCTTCGTCAACCGGGTCGACGAGGTGACCGGTCTGATCGGGCCCGGCTCGGCCGACCCCGAGGGGCTGAGCGCCCGGATCCGCGCGGAGGCGGCGATCACGGGCTGGCACGGCAGCAGCGACTACGGCGTCGCCCTCGGCGAGTTCGCCGAGCGGTACACCGGCGCGGTCGGCTCCCGGACGACGGTCTTCGTCCTCGGCGACGCGCGGACGAACATGAGCGATCCCAACCTGCCCGCCGTCCGGCAGCTCACCCGGCAGGCCCGCCGCCTGTACTGGCTGAACCCCGAGGCGCGCTCGCAGTGGGGCACGGGCGACTCGGCCGCCCTCGCCTACGCCGGCCTCGTGGAGATGCACGAGTGCCGCAACGCCCAGCAGCTCAGCGCGCTGATCGGCCGGCTGCTGCCCGTCTGAACGCCCGCGGGCGCGACAGGCCCTAGGCCGTCACCGGGCCAGGAGCCTGCGCAGCCAGGCGATCCGGGCCGCGCGGGCGGTCCGGGCGAGCACGGTGCCCGGGGCGAAGGCGTCGAAGCCGTGGAAGCCGCCGGGCCACACATGCAGCTCGGCCACCCCGCCGGCCCGCCAGATCCGGGAGGCGTAGTCGACGACCTCGTCCCGGAAGGTCTCCGCGGAGCCGACGTCGAGGAAGGCCGGGGGCAGCCCGGACAGGTCCGAGGCCCGCGCCGGGGCGGCGTAGGCGGGCACGTCCGGGCCGCCGCGCGCCTCACCCAGCACGGCGGTCCACGCCGTCTCGTTGGCCGTACGGTCCCAGGCGCCGACGCCCGCCATCTGGTGCGCGGAGGGAGTGTCGTTGCGGTCGTCGAGCATCGGATACATCAGGACCTGCCCGAGCGGCCGGGGCCCCTCGCGGTCCCGGGTGAGCAGGGCGAGCGCCGCGGTGAGGCCCCCGCCGGCGCTGGCGCCCGCGACGACGATCCGCTCCGGATCGCCGCCGAGCTCCCCGGCGTGCCGCGCCGTCCACAGCAGACCGGCGTAGACGTCCTCCACCCCGGCGGGATACGGGTGTTCGGGCGCCAGCCGGTACTCCACGGACACCACGACCGCGTCCAGCTCCCTCGCCCACTCCAGGACGACCTCCACCCCGGCCCGGTTGTTGCCGAGAACCATTCCGCCGCCGTGGGAGTGGTAGATCACCGGGCGCGGCCCGTCCCCGGGCGGCGCCAGGGGCCTGACGACGAACAGCGAGACGTCGGGAGCGCCCTCGGGCCCCGGCACCGTCAGGTCCGTGGTCGTGAAGGCGCCGCCGTCGGTGAGGTCGTACGCGGGCACGACGGACTCCTGCACCCCGCGCAGGGCGGCGATGTCCGCCGGGCTCGGCCCGGACGGGTCGGACGGCCCGACCGCCGCGAGGGCGATCCCCAGTTCGGGGTCGAACGGGGGCGGTACCAACACCATGACGTCTCCTCGCACCGAGCACGGTGGCTCCCTGATCCCATGATCGGGCGCCGTGCTCCCGGACCGGGAGCCGCCGTACGGCGGAACCTGCCCCCGACCCGGCCTGCCATGCCCGCCGCGGTGACGCCCGAAGGTGTCACCGCGACGGACACGGGAACAGGTCGTGCGGAAGAGGGTCAGCCCACGATGCGGTGGGTCGTCCAGAACGACGTCAGGTCCGTGGTCGTGGCGGCCTGGGCGGCTGCCTTGAACTCGGCCGTGGTCGAGACGCCGTACCAGTGCGAAGTGGCGTAGCTCTTCAGCAGGTTGGCCATGGCCGTGTCGCCGAGCACGCGCCGCAGGTCGTGCAGCGCGCACTTGCCGTAGCCGTAGACGACGGTGGAGTAGCGGGACGAGTGCGTGTCCCAGTACGCCATCGAGTTGGTGATGTTCTCCGCGGTCGAGGCCCAGGAGACGCTGCTCCAGCAGCTGGTTCCGGTCTTGCCCTGGGCCAGGTCGGTGGCGTAGTCCGTGAACGACTCGTCGAGCCACGGGCTGGTGTACTCGTCGTCACCGACGATCCCGTAGAACCACTGGTGACCGATCTCGTGGGTGAGCGCCGTGGTGCTGACCAGGTCGAGGACGAAGCCGGGGTACTCCATGCCGCCGAACCAGTAGTTGTTGTCGATCACGGCGTCCAGCTCGCCGTACGGGTACGCGCCGAAGCGCGCGGCGTGGGCGTCCACCGCGGACTTGGCGGTGGTGAGCATCGACTGGGAGTCGGAGGAGCTGATGCCCGAGACGGAGTAGATGTTGATCGCGGTGCCGGCGGGGGAGGTGCCGGAGATCTTGGTGAACGGCCCGGCGGCCCAGGCGAAGTCACGGACCTTGGAGGCCGTGGCCGTGGTGACCGTACGGCCGCTCGATCCGGCGGTGTCGACCGAGGTGCCGGTGGCCGGGACGAGCAGGCTTGTCGGGTGGTCGAGGGTCACCTTGAAGTCGGCGGCCAGCGAGTAGAAGGACTCGCCGTTGTTGGTGTAGGGGTCCAGGTGCCAGCCGGTGCCGTCCTTGACCGCCAGGACGGGCAGGGCGTTGCCGATGTTGACGAAGGCGCCGTCGTAGCCGAAGCGGTCGGCGCCGCTGGGCACGGTGATGGCCAGGTCGAAGCCGATCGTCGCGCTCTGGCCCTGGGCCACCGGTGACGTCAGGCTGATCCGGAGGGCCGTGCAGCCGACCGAGAGGGCTCCGGCGGTGCCGCCGCTGACGTTGCTGACGGTGATGGGCATCGCGGAGCAGGTGCCGTGGTAGTTGTCCCACAGCCTCAGGTACACCTCGCTGAGCGCGGTGGAGGAGGCGTTGGTGAAGGTCACGCTCTCGTGACCGGTCCAGCCGGTGCCGCTCGTGTTGCTGGTCAGGCTGACCGTGTACCCCGGGGCGGCGGGTGTGCGGGTGGAGTCGGCCGGCGGGGTCGTGTCACCCGAGGTGTTGAGGGCGATGTCGTCGAGGACGAAGCTCGTCTGGAGGCTGGAGTCCTCGGTGCCGGTGAAGGCGAGGGTGACGGTCTGGCCCGCGAACGCCGAGACGTCGAAGGTCTTCTGGGCGTATCCCGAGGCCTTGTTGAGGTTCGAGTACGTCGCCAGGGTGGTGCTGCCGATCTTCGCCGTCAGCTTGTCGTAGGCCGTCGACGAGGTCGTCTCCGCCGTGTCGATGTGCAGCCAGAACGTGAGGCTGGCACTGCTGCACCCGGAGGGGATCGTGACGCTCTGCGAGAGCGTGTCCGTGTGGGTGCTGCCCACTCCGTCCAGCCAGGCGAAGGCGGTGCCGCCGTGGGCACTCTGGCCGGTCCGGCTGGTGATCACGGTGGTGGAGGACTGGGTCCAGGGCGAAGTGCCGCTCTCGAAGCCGCCGTTGGTCACCACCTGGGCGGGTGTGCAGGCGGCCGCGGCGGCCGGCGCGGTGCTCGGCGAGGCCCCCGCGGGGGTGCCGGGGAGCGAGACTGCGGCCAGGGCGGCGGCGACGAGAACGCGCGCCGCCAGGGCCTTGAGGGGGGTCGGTCTCACACGAAACTCCTTTGAGGCGGCCGGGATTCCGGCCTGCTCGGTGGCTGCCCGGGACGACTGGGGTGCGCCGCTGGGTGGCCGCGGGCCGCGCACGGGTGCGCGCGGTCGCTTGGTGAGATTTCCGTGCCGTCACCCTGGGGTCAGGGCGACGGCATCGGAAAGCCTCGCAGATTTGACCTAGACATGCCATCAAACCGGGGAAGGAGAGGTGAGCCGGAAGGCGGCCGGGGCAGGGGCCGCTCAGGAACCCGGATTGCTCAGGGCGGGCGTCAACCGCGACCAGGGGTTGGGGAGTTCGCCCGTCACTGGTCCGGCCACCGCCGCACCGCGGTCACGCGCGGTGCGAACGGCCAGTGGGACGAGCGTCTCGGGGACGCCGTAGACCAGATGACAGAACAGCTCGGGCGCGTGCCGCACGGTCCACGCCGGTCTGCTGAACGCCGTGACATAGGTGGACCAGTGGCCCTCGAACGTGACGAGCAGATCGGCGCAGCGGGCGTACCCCGGCGCCGGGTGGACTCCCATGTTCAGCACGACCGGAGCCGCGCCGAGCCCGCGCAGACTCCGCACCAGCCGCTCGCAGCCGGGAAGCGCCTTCGGAGTCGGCGCCACCCGGTCGAGGAAACACCCTTGCGTTCCGTACCAGTCCCGGTGCCGCAGGACCTCGTCCGCGATGAGATCCGGATCGCGCGCGCCGTAGTCGGTGTCGACGTACCCGAGCAGCCGGGCACCGGCCGAGCACAACGCGTCGGCCGCCGCGGCGAACGCGGGATCCGGGCCCTCGCCCGGCCCGTCGGCCGGGTTGATGACGACCCCGTACGTCCGGTCGGCCGTTTCGGTCAGCCGCTGCCAGGCGCCCGGGTCGTCGCCGGGGTGGACGTACAGCGGAATCAGCAGGCTCATGGGGTCCGTTCGCCTTCTCCCCGCGGGGTGGGACCGGTCCCCGTCGTGGCCGTCCAGAGGGCGGCCAGCGAGTCGTCGAGCGTCAGCTCCGGCCGCCAGCCGAGCGCCTCCCCGGCGGCGGTGATGTCGGAGCACTGCCACGACACGTCGCCCGAGCGGGCCGAACCGCCGCCGTTCTCCTCGATGCGCCCCCGGAACCCGGCGGCACGCGCCAGGCCGCACACCAGGTCACGTACCGGGACGGCCTTGCCGCCCCCGATGTTGAGGACCCGCGGCAGCGGCCCGGGGGTGGTCGCCGCGGCGGCCGCCGCCCGCGCCACATCGCGTACGTCCACGAAGTCGCGGTACGCCGAGAGATCGCCCAGCCGGATGACCGCGTCCGGGTCCGTCCCGGCCTCGCGGAGCAGTCCCGCGATCCGGCCCGGAAGCCCCGTGGACGGTGCTCCCGGACCCACGGGGTTGCCCACCCGCAGCACCACCGCGTCGAGGCCGGACGTGGTGACGGTGACCGTGCCCGCGAGCTTGGTGGCCCCGTACGGGGTGAGCGGACAGGTGGCCGCGGACTCGGTCGCGGCGGTGTCCCGGACGCCGGGACCGTATTCGGCGGCCGAGCCCAGATGGACCAGCCGGGCGCTCGGCGCCGCCTCGCGCAGCGCGGCGCAAAGGGCCGCCGGACCACGGGAGTTGACCTCGGAAAGGGTCACGGCGTCGCCGCCGGTCGCACCGGCGCAGTTGATGACGGCGTCGGGTGCGGCCGAGGCCAGGGCCGGGACCAGCCGCTCGCGGCGGGCGGTGGCCAGGTCGATGCCGAACTCGGCGGCGGGCGAACGCCCGCCGCCGAGCACCCGCACGCCCGGGAGCGTGCGCAGGTGCTCGACGACATGGCCGCCCAGATAGCCGGTGAAGCCCAGGACGAGAATGCGCATGCGGTGGTCAGGCTCCCTTGAGCAACAGCGACTTGCGCGTGGTGAATTCGGCGTTTGCCCGGTCGTAGTCGTCCGGGCGGCCGATGTCGAGCCAGTACCCGTCGAACGCGTAGGAGTGCGGCTCGCCGCCCTTCCGCAGCAGGTCGAGGACCAGCTCGTCGAAGCCCAGCGGCAGCCCCGGTGTGTAGCCCTCCAGCGCGGAGCGCGACAGACCGTACACGCCCATGGAGACGCGGTAGTCGATGCTCGGCTTCTCGGTGAAGGAGACCACCTTGCGGTCGTGGGTGGTCAGCACACCGAAGTCGATGCGTACCTTGCGCGCGTACGTCGCGATGGTCAGCGGCGCGCCCGAATCGCGGTGCCGCAGCAGGACGTCGCCGAAGTCGAGATCGGTGAGCACGTCGCCGTTCATCACGAGGAACGACTCGGGCAGCCGGTCGCGCATGGTCAGCAGCGGGCCCATGGTGCCGAGCGGGCTCTCCTCGGTGGAGTAGTCGATGGCCAGGCCCCATTGGGCCCCGTCGCCGACGTAGGCGCGGATGATCTCGCCCAGGTGACCCACGGCGATGGTGCAGCTCGTGAAGCCGGACGTGGCGAGCTGGCGGAGCACGATCTCCAGGATGGCGTGCTGGTCGCCGATGGGAACGAGCGGTTTGGGCAGGGCGGTGGTGTACGGCCGCAGCCGGACGCCCTTGCCTCCCGCCAGGATTACTGCGTGCATGGGGTTCTTCCTTCGTGGGACGTGCCGGTCGGGGTCAGATGTTGTAGATGCCGGTTTTGTAGCGGGCCAGGTTCGCCGGTTCGCGGAAGAACTCGACGGTCCGCGCGAGCCCTTGTTCCAGTTCGTGGGCGGGGCTCCAGCCGGTCGCCTCGGCCAGCCGGGTCGCGTCGGCGACCAGCCGCATCACCTCGGAGCCGGCCGGCCGGACGCGTCCCGCGTCCTCGCGCACGTCGAGGGCGGTGTCCATCACCTTGCCGATCAGCGCCACCAGATCGCCGACCGAGATCTCCCCGCCCGTACCGGCGTTGAAGGTCCTGCCCACGACCCGGTCCGCGGGCGCCGTGCCCACGGAGAGGAACGCCTGCGCGGTGTCCTCGACGAAGGTGAAGTCGCGCGTGGGCCGCAGATCGCCGAGGGTGATGGTGCGTTCGCCCGCGGCCACCTGGCCGATGACGGTGGGGATGACCGCGCGCATCGACTGACGCGGGCCGAAGGTGTTGAACGGCCGTAACGTCACCACCGGCGTGCCGAAACTCGCGTGGTAGCTGTCGGCCAGCCGGTCCGCGCCCGCCTTCGAAGCGGCATACGGGGACTGGGTGTTGATGGGGTGGTCCTCGGTGATGGGCACGGTCCGGGCGGTGCCGTAGGTCTCGCTGGTGGAGGTGTGCACGAGCCGGGGGGTGCCGAGCGCGCGCACCGCCTCCAGCACGTTGAGGGTGCCGGTGACATTGGTGTCCACATAGCTGTGCGGTGCCTGGTAGGAGTACGGGATCGCGATGAGCGCGGCCAAGTGGTAGACGGTGTCGGCGCCTTCGGCCAGAGCGCGCACCGAACCCGGATCCCGGACGTCGCCCAGGACGATGTCCACCTGGTCCAGGACATCGGGTCGCAGGGTCTCCAGCCAGCCGTACGAGGAGAAGGAGTTGTACTGCGCCATGGCCCTCACCCGGTGCCCGGAGGCGACCAGCGCCTCGGTGAGGTGGGAGCCGATGAAACCCTCGGCCCCGGTGACGGCGGCGAGCGGTTGGGTAGTCAACTCGTGGATCCTTCCGGTTGGTTGTTTCGTGTGATGGGTGTTGGGTGATGCGGACGAAGGCACGGTGGCCCTCCGGATCCGTCCGGAAGGGCTGTGCGGGGTGGTGGTTCAGGCGTGCGGGGCCGGTCGCCCCAGCAGCCGCACGGCACAGACCGCCAGACACAGGCAGGCCGTGCCGCAGGACAGGGCCAGCACGAGGGCGCCCGGCAGGGAACGGAGCATGATGGCCGCGGCGGCGCCGCAGGCCGCCGCCAGGCAGACCACGGCCGGCTGCCAGGCCGCCCCGAAGGCCTGGAGCAGCAGCGCGGTCCACAACGTGGCCGCGAGCAGCAGCAGCGGGACCGGCTCCGCGCCGGTGAGCAGGGCCGCGGGCAGCAGCGGGAGCACGTAGAGCAGCAGACAGAGGCCGAGGAAGCCGGTCGAACGCAGCAGGAAGGCGGCCGGAGTCGCGGTCGCCCGCAGCGCCGACACCGACATCCCGCGATACCGGTACAGCAGCCACTCCGCCGGACCCATGCTCACGGTCAGCACGACCACGGCGTACGGGTGCTGCCGGCCCTCCAGCAGCACCAGCACCCCGGCGGACAGTCCGAACAGGCCGTACGGCAGCGACCGCAGCAGCGGCGGACGGGACGCGTCCGGGACCGGTGAGGCGCCGAACGCGGACCGCAGCGCCCAGCCGGCCGCGGCGGCCGCGCCGAGCACGGACAGCAGCACCGGGGCGACGCGCCCCGCGGTCCCCGGGTCCCACCAGGGCAGCGCCGCCGCACCGGCGATCAGGGGGGTGAGCGCGGCCAGCAGCAGCCGCTCCCCGCCCAGGACGAGCAGCACCCCGGCCGCCGCCAGATACACCGACTGTGCCGCGGCGACCCCGATCGCGGTGCCGGACCCGGCGACCAGTGCCCCGGCCCCCGTCGCGGCGAGCGCGCCGAGCGGTGCCCCCTTGAGCAGGGTCCGGCCCGCTTCGCGACGGCCCGTGGCCATCCGCACATGGGCACGGTGCCCGAGTGCCTGGCCGAGCGCCCAGGAGACGAGGCCGGCCACCACCAGGACGTCGAGATCCCGGCCCGCGTGCCACAGCCGCCCGGTCAGCAGATAGGCCAGGCCCGGCAGAGCGAACAGCGCCCCGCGCAATCCGCAGCGAACAGCGTCCGGACGCCAGGGATCGGCCGGTCGCGGCGGCTCGGGAAAGGTGCGCGGCACCCGCTCGTACAGCGCGGAGGCGAGCGAGAAGAGGTCCGTGTGCCCGTACCGTTCCTGGATGATCTCGGCGGTCAGCCCCTCCGACTCCAGCAGGGCCGCCACCTCGTACGGGTGGACGGCCGGTCCGATCCCCTCCGCGAGCTCGGCGGCGAGCCGGTCGACGGCCTCCCCGTCCGCGCCGGGGCCGGACGCGGACCGGTCGGGCGTACGGGCGCCGGCGAGCCGCAGGGACAGCGCGTCACCCGCCGTGCCGCCGGGTTCCAGCGCCATGGGTCCGCTCATCCGGCGAGGCTCCTCGACGTGGACGCGGCGGCACGGCCACCGGGGACCGCGAGCGGGGCGTCGGCCGTCGCGGGGACGCCCGGGACGAGCCCGCCGAGCGCCGACAGTTCCCGGTAGATGGTCCGGAACGTGTCGACCGTCTGCCGCAGGGTGAACTGATCGATGACGCGCAGTCTGGCCGCCTCGCCCATCGAGGCGCGCCGCCCGGCATCGCCGAGCAGGTCAAGCGCAGCGGCGGCCATGGCGGCCGGATCGCGCGGCGGGACGACGAGACCGCTGTCCCCGACGGCCTCGCTCACCCCGCCCACGTCCGTGGACACGGTCGCCCGCCCGCAGGACATGGCCTCGATCAGGGTGAACGGGAAACCCTCGCTGATACTGGAGAGCATCACGACGCTGCCCGCGGCGTAGGCGTCCTTGATGTCGTCCACCCGGCCCTCGAAGGTGACCGCCTCCGCCTGCCCCAGCTCGGCGGCCAGCGCCTCGCAGCGTTCGCGGTAGGCCTCGCCCCCGCGCGGGGTGCCGCCGAACAACCGCAGCCGCGCATCCGGTAGTTGGGCCCGCACGAGAGCGAACGCCCGGATCAGGGTCTCCAGGTCCTTGATCGGGTCGACGCGTCCGGCCCAGCTCAGTGTCGGCCGCTCCGGCTCGGGACCGGCCGGCGGGAACGCGGCCGGGTCCACGCCGTTGTAGACGGTACGGATCGACTCGGGCGCGGCACCGCCCCGCTCCTCCCACAGCCGGTTGTAGCGGTTGCCCGGGGTGATCAGGGCCGCGCGCCGGTACGTCTCCTCGGCGAGCAGCCGGAAGAAGCCCAGCACGACCGCCTTGACCGGCCAGCGGTACGGGGCGGTGCGGTAGCCGAGGTAGCGCTCGCGCAGATAGACGCCGTGCTCGGTCAACAGCAGCGGGACGCCGTGCCGTTCGAGCGCGGCCAGACCCGGCAGCACGGCGACGCCGCCGCTGACCGCGTGCGCCACCCCGTGCTCGGGCAGCGGTGCGGTGAGCGGGCGCAGCGCGTGCTCCAGCAGAGCGGTCGCGGTGATGGCGTCGTGCAGGGTCGGCCGTGCCTCGCGGACGGCCAGACCCGGGCGGTTCCACACTCCGGTCAGGACGCCGATCGCCCGGTCGCCGCGCAGGAAGGGACTCAGCGTCCCGTCCGCCGCAGCCCGCGCCATCGCGTACAGGGCGGTGGCGAATCCGTCCTCGGCGCCCGGATCGACCAGTGCGGTCAGGAACTGCTCGTAGACGGAGGCGAGTTGCCTGCGGTGCCGCCCGCGCGGAGGGCGGCCTCCGGGCGCGGGTCCCCACATGGGGACCGTGACGATGTTTGTGATCTGCGCGGGGATGTCCCACACGATCGGTTCACGTCCGGTGCCGGTCACGGCGATGACGTCGAAGTCGAAGTCGGGCATCCCGTCGACGAGTTGGTCGCACCAGACACTGACGCCGCCGTGACTGTGCGGGTAGGTGCCTTCGGTGAGCAGGGTGACGCGCGTCGTACTGAGGCTGCGCGCGCCGCGGGGAACGTGCATGGATGTGCTCCACGGCCGAGGTTGGGGTGGTCGGGCCCGTCCCGTCCGCCGAGGCGCGGACGGGATCTTCGGTCGGTGCGCGGCTCAGTTGTCCGGGCTGTAGGGGACCTGCTCGGGTACTCCCGTCGGCAGGCCGTGGTTGTCGGGTACGTGCGCGGTGTTCGCGTGCGCCGTGCCGGCCGGTGGGCCGGACGCGATGAGCGCGCCTGCGATGGGCGCGGTCGCGCGAATGGTCCGCATCATGCGGTGAAGTCCCCTCCCCGGGCAGGGGTGAGTACCGCTCCCGTGGAGCCGACCACCCCCTGGCGCGACGCCACAGCCCCCTCAGACGTGGTCGTCGACGCGTTCGTCGGGTCACATAGTGGTGTCTCTGTGGAGCTTTCGTGTGCTTGCCGCGAGACATGACGGAAAAGCGCGTCCACCGAACGGGTGATCATTGAATGCCGCGATGACGATGTGATCGTCACCTTGGGCGTTCGATCGGCTACCCAGTGAAACGTTCCTGTGCTTGCGCGGCCCGGAGTCGACCACATCCGGAACGCCTTGGTCCGCCCTGTCGGGGTGTCGGTGGTCCAGGCCGAGACGAGTTTCGGCTGAGTCGTCGGATTCAGGCCACGCAAACCGCGCCTGTGAAGAACGTGTGTGCCGACGCAGCGCCCGTGACTCCTTTCCTGGAGCGCGAGGCGGGGGATGGCGCGAAGGTGTCCGCGGCGGCGAAGGGACTTCGGGGAATTTCCGGTGAGCGGGTGTCAGCGGCCCGGAAGGGGACACCCGTCGACTTCCGGCGGAAAGCGCGCCGGGACATGGTGACCGGGATCCGGTCACCGAAGGACGCGCCCGCGGATTCCTTCCGGGATCGCGGCGCGCGTCCGTGGACGAGTTGGAGGACTTCTTCGTGAACGAGAACCTTTGGGGTTACGGCCCGACCAGCGGGCACACGCCCGACGCCGATCTCTCCGGCTACCGGGTGGAGGCCGCCGACGGCCACATCGGGAAGGTCGACAAGCACTCCGACGAGGTCGGTTCTCAGTACATCGTCGTCGACACCGGCGTCTGGATCTTCGGCAAGGAGGTCCTGCTGCCCGCCGGAACGATCACGGCGATCAGTCACGAGGACAAGACGATCCATGTCTCCCGGACCAAGGACGAGATCAAGGCGGCTCCGGAGTTCGACAAGGAGAAGCATCTCGGCGATCCGCACTACCGCGACCAGCTCGGCGGCCACTACGGCTCCGGACACTGACGCGACGCCGACCGCCGGTGCCCCCAGCCCGGGGGCACCGGCGGTTTTTCGCTGTCTCCGGGCGACCGGGAAAGCGGGAGATCCGGGAAAGCGGGAGACCCCGGCTGGACGGGGGAGACCAGCCGGGGCCGCTTGTGTGCGGAGGCCGCTCCGCTCCACATGGGGGGAACATCGGGCGATATCCATCTATTCCGCCCAGGGTGACCGGAGTGGACGGGACACCGGCGTGGCCCGCATCCGCAGGGCGGGCCCGGCGGGAAGATCGGTTCAGGAGGGCGCGTGCGACGGCGCGGGGCCGCCGTCCTGTGCCCGGACCACCTCCGCGTGCCCACCGGCGCGCGGACGGACCGGCTGCTCGGAGGATGGTGCCCATGACCGCGAAGCGCGGTGTGCCCGATGTCCTGATCGTCGGAGGCGGGCTCGCCGGTCTGGCGTGCGCCCGCGATCTCGCCGGGTACGGCTTCGGGGTCCGGCTCCTGGAGGCCTCGGACGGGGTGGGCGGCCGGATGCGTTCCGACCCGCACGAAGGCTTCGTCGTCGACCGCGGCTTCCAGGTCTTCAACACGTCCTATCCACAGGTCCGGCGCCGGTTCGCCCTGCGCGATCTGAGACTGCGGCCTTTCACGCCCGGCATCCTCGTCCACACCGAGGACGGGACGCTGCGCTTCGAGGACCCGACCCGTGGCCGGCGGCGACCGGGTGACCTGCGCCCGGGGCGCCTCGCGGGAACCCGTGACCTGATCGCGCTGGCCGCGCTGTCCGGCCGGGACATGCTCGCCCCCGCCGGATGGCTCAGGCGCGGAGAGGACCGTACGACCCGCACCGCGCTGGCGGCGGCCGGATTCTCCGAGGAGTTCGTGGAGCGGTTCTTCCGGCCGTTCCTGTCCGGGGTCTTCCTGGAGGACCAGCTGGAGACGTCCAGCCGGGTGTTCCATCTCGTCTGGCGCAGCATGCTGCGCGGCACCCTGTGTCTGCCCGGCGCCGGCATCGGGGCGGTGCCGCGCCTGCTGGCCGAGGGTCTGCCCCCGGACGCCCTACGTCTCGGCACCCCGGTCACGCGGCTCACGGACGACGGGGTCGAGGTGGACGCCGGGGGCGAACTCACCGCGCGGGCCGTGGTCGTGGCCACGGGGCCGGGACCGGCCGCCCGGCTGCTGCCCGGGCTGAGCCTCCCCGGCTACCGCGTCGTGACGACGTACTACCACGCCGCGACCCGTTCACCACTGGCCGAACCCGTCCTGCTGACGGACACCAGAAGGCGTTTCCTCAACACCTGCGTCCTGAGCGAAGCGGTCCGCGGCTACGCCCCGCCCGGGATGTCGCTGATCGCCACCTCGGTCCTCGGGCACGACCAGGAGGGCCGGGAGACCTGGCTGCGCGACGCGCTCGCCGAGGTGTACGGCACCGACACCACGCGGTGGGACCTGCTGACCGTCCGCACCGTTCCCGACGCCCTGCCGGCGATGCCGCCCCCGCAGCCGCTCAGCCGGACCACCCGTGTGGCTCCCGGCCGCTATGTGTGCGGGGACCACCGGGCCACGGGCTCGGTCCAGGGCGCGCTGGCGTCGGGAGCCCGCGCGGCCCGCGAGGTCGCGGCCGACCTGGCAGCACGGTAGACGCCGCAAGCCGCAGGCCCCCCGCCCCCCGCACCCCGCATCCCGGACCCCGCGTCCCGTTCCAGACGCTGGCTGTCCGGCCCTGGGGAGCCCAGACCCTAGGGCAGCGTCTGTTCCGTCCAGATCGTCTTGCCCGGCGCCGAGTAGCGGATGCCCCAGTTGTGGCTCATCTGCGCGCAGATGAACAGGCCGCGGCCGCCCTCGTCGGCCGCGCGTGCGTGGCGCAGGCGCGGAGCCGCCCCGCCGGCGTCGCTGACCTCGCAGGTGATCGTGGCGTCCTTGATGAGCCGCAACCGGATCGGCGGCGCTCCGTACCGCAGGGCGTTGGTCACCAGCTCGCTGACGATCAGCTCGGTGGCGAAGGCGGTCTCCTCGCCCACCTGCCACCTGCGGAGCAGGTCCTGGGCGTGGTGCCGTGCCGCCGCCGGCGCCGTGGGCACGAAGTCCAGGGACCAGGTGGCGACGCGGTCCGGCGGAAAGGCGCGGGTGCGGGCCAGCAGCAGAAGGACGTCGTGATGGCCCGTCGTGTCGCGCAGCCGGTACAGGACATCGTCCCGTACCTCGCTGAGGGGGCGGTCCAGACGGGTCAGCGCGACGCGCAGCGCGTCCTTCGCCCGGTCGCCGTCCGGGCCCTCGGGAACCGGGAACGACGTCGTGCGCAGCGCGAGTACGCTGCCGTCCCGCACGGGCACGGAGGCGGTGGCGAAGGGAGGTCCGTCCTGGCTGCCCAGAAGGGGGCCCGTCGGGAGCTGCGGGACGTGCACGACACCGCCGGGGTGGGCCACGAGGGGCGCGGGATGGCCGGCGGAGGCCATGACGCAGGTCTCCTGGAGCGGGTCGTGGATCGCGTAGACACAGCCGGCTCTGAGCGGCTGCTGGTGCAGCGGATCGCTCGCCGGCAGGGACTCCCGCTCGTGGGCCAGCCGTACGACCGCGTCGTTGAGGCGGGCGAGCAGTTCGTCGGGGTCCAGGTCGAGCGCCGCGAGCGTGTGGATCACCGTCCGGATCTGGCCCATGGCGGTGGCGGCGTCGATACCGCTTCCGCTGACCTCCCCGATCACCAGGGCCGTACGGGCGCCGGGCAGACCGAAGGCGTCGTACCAGGTGCCCGCTCCCGCGTCGGCCGGGATGTGCAGCGGCGCGAATTCCACGGCTGTCTGCGACGGGGGCTCCGGCGGCAGCAGATGGCGTTGCAGCGCCGCCGCGATCGTGTGCTCGCGGGTGTAGCGGCGCGCGTTGTCGAGGCTCAGCGCGGTGTGCGCGGCCAGTTCCTCGGTGACGGCGAGATCGTTCTCGTCGAAGTCGTTGTGCGGTCGTACGCGATAGAGGCTCAGCAGCCCGAGTACGGCGCCCCGCAGCGTCAACGGGACGGTGAGCAGCACGCGGGCGCCGGAGGCGCGGATGGCGCGGGCCCGCTCCGGGTCGGCGTCCAGCCAGGGGGTGCCGCTGTCTAGCGTGACGGTTCGTGGCCGGAGATCGCTGAGCACCTGTGAGTACGGGGTCGGCGACGGCACGGCCCGCACGTCGCCGACGGGGTGGGCCTGCGCCCTGTGGGAGGGGCCCTCGATACGGAAGGCCGCGCGACGCAGCGGGATGTCGCGCCCGAGGGGGCTGAGCGGAGGATCCTCGCCCCGCACCACCGCGTCGACCACTTCGACCACCGCGATGTCGGCGAAGCCGGGCACCAGAGCGTCCACCAGTTCCTGGCAGGTCGTGACGACGTCCAGGCTCCGGCCGACCCGTTCTCGTACCGAGCCGAGTGCCTCCAGTCGCCTTCTGCTCCGCAGCGACTCCGTGACCTCGGTCATGGAGACGACCACGCCGCGCGCGTTCCTCAGCGGGAACGCCGAGACGTTCACGAAGCGCTCCCGCGAGGAGCCGTCCACCGGTTCGAGCTGTACGAGGCAGTCGCTGACGGACGTGCCGTCCGTGAGCACGCCCCGCAGGACGGCCTCGAACTCCTGTGGACGGGAGGGACGGCACACCTCGCCGACCGGCCGGTCGAGAGCCTGGTCCGCCGTGACGCCGGTCAGCGCGCGGGCCGCCTCGTTGACGCTGAGGACGCGCAGCGCGGGGTCCAGGACGAAGAACGCCTCGTGCGTGTTCGCGTGCAGGATGTCGAAGACCGCGGTCGGTGTGCCACGGAGGCGGGCATCGTCGCCGCCCGCCTCGAAGACGCCCCAGGCGACCGCGCCGTCGGAGAGCGGCATCACCCGGACGCGCAGGTCGACCGGGTTTCCGTCGACGTCATGGATGACCAGGGGTCCGGATCCGGGACTCGTGCCGTCGACGGAGTCGGCGCCGGCGGAGTCTCCGGTGTCGGGCGCGACCATGGCGAGGGCCGTTCGCCCCACGGCCTCGGAGTCCGAACGGAGCCAGATCTCGCGCGCTCTGCGGCTCCACCGGACGACGACGCCCTCGCCGTCGACGACCATCAGCGGAGTGGCGGCAGTCACCGGAGATCACCTCTGCTGTGCGTCCGGCTGAGCACCCTCGGGCCCGGGGACGACGTCGACGGCTGATTCACCGGGGAAGGCCGTATCGCGGACTTTGTCTTCTTTGTTCCCTGTGGTCCACAAAACCATCATTCTACGGCGCTGCTGAGCCGCACGCCGATGCGGACCGGCGCGTTCCCCGGAGGTTCCGCGCGGCAGTCGGCAGTCGGCCGTCAGTCGTCAGCCCCGGATGGCCCGGATAGCCGACCGCCGGCAGGGGGCTCGGGGGCGTGCTCGACGCCCGGGGGCAGCAGGGAGCGCAGGGCCATGTCCGTCAACCGGGCCTCCTGGGCGGCCCGGTCCGGCATCACCGCGGTGCGGAGCGGGCGTCCGGCGAGGAGCGAGATCAGCCACCAGGCTGCGGTGTCCGCGCTGATGTCGTCGCGGATGTCTCCTTCGCTCTGGCCGCGGCGGAGCAGGCCCGCGAGGGCTTCGGCGAAATTCCGGTGGATGTTCCGCGCCGCCTCGCCGAGGGCCGGATCGTGGGCCAGGGCCGCCGCGTCGGCGAAGAGGAAGCCATGGGCGCCACGCCGGTGGAAGCGGTCCATGTGGGCCGGGTCCAGGAAGGCGGCCAGTACGTCGGGGACGGGGCGCCCGGTGTCCGCGGCCTCGGTCAGGAGCGCGGTGACCGCCGTGGTCACGTGGTCGAGGGCCGCCTGGTAGAGGGCGGACTTGGACCCGAAGTTCTGGAAGACCACCGGTTCCGTGACTCCGACGCGCCGGGCGATGTCGGAGACCTTGCCCCGTTCGTAGCCGGTCTCGGAGAAGACCTCGGTGGCCGCGGCCAGGATCGAGGCGCGCCGCTCGGCGGCCGGCATCCGGGTGCGGGTACGGGCGGCCCTGCCCTGGCGGGCGGGAGCCTTGTCGGTGTCGGTCACACCCGCCATCGTAGGCCCGTTGCGAGTTTTCTTAGTCGAGACTAAGTTAGTGGTGTACTTAGTCGCAACTAAGTTAAGGGAAGTGGCCGGCATGTCCATCGGACGCCTCATGCAAGGAAAGCCGCACGCGGACACCCCAGGAGTGACGATCGGGGCCCCGCGCGCCTACGAACTGTGCGGCGCGTTCTGCTTCGCGGGCCGGCGGAACCGCGCCTTCTCCCGGCTGGCCGCGCTGAGCGGCGCCGAGAGGGGGGACCGCGTGCTCGACGTGGGCTGCGGCACCGGGTATCTGACCCGGCGGATGGCCGCCGTCGTCGGGCCGGAGGGAACGGTGACGGGCGTGGACCCGTCGTCCTCGGTGCTCGCCTACGCGCGACGCAGGAACAGGGCCGGACAGGGTGCCGTGTGCACCTACGGGGAAGGGGTCGCGGAGGACCTCGCCCACCCGGACGGGTCGTTCGACACCGTCGTCACCAGCTTGATGCTGCATCACCTGCCGGAAGAACTCCGGCCGGCCGCCCTCAAGGAGATGTGGCGTGTCCTGAGGCCGGGCGGGCGCCTGCTGGTCGTCGAGTTCCGGCCGCCGCGCAGCGCCGTCGGGCGCCATCTGGTGCACGGCGGCCTCGGTCACGCCATGTCCCACAACCGGACCGACCTGCTGGACGGGCTCGTCACCGGCGCGGGCTTCGGGATCCGGGGGAGCGGGGACGTCCGCCCGTGGCTGACGTACGTCCAGGGCGTACGGCCGACGTCCGAGGAGTCCGCGGAGCAGTCAGGTTAGGGACCCGCGGAGCGGCCGGGCCAGGAGCCCGGAGCCGTCGCCGCCGGACCGCGCGACCGGCCGCCGTCGCCCCCGGACACCCGGCCCGGCGGCGACTCCCGCACAGCGCCCCGCGGACGACGACACTCGCCGGTGCCGGTGCCGGTGCCGGTGCCGGTGCCGGTGCCGGTGCGGGGTCGGGCCGGGGTCGGGCCGGGCCGGCCAGGACGCGCCCTGGCCGCGCGAACGCCGCCCGGCATGGCGTCAGTCGTGAGCCATGTCCGACTCGGCGGAACTCGCCGCGGACTCCGCGCCGTCGACCAGCTTCTGCAGCCGGGCGACATCCGTGGACGCCGGGCCGGGCGACGCGGGGGCGTTCCCGATGTCACCGGTGCCGCCGCACGCGGTCAGGAGCAGCGCGGCCACGGCGAGGGCCGTCGCCAGACGTGCCGCGCGCATCAGGAACCGGCCCCGTCGTCGTGGCCGTCGCACCACTTCTCGACGTCCGCCAGATCCTTCTGGCGGCTCTCCAGCGTCGGGACGAGCGAACGCCGGAAGGTCAGCCGGTTGTCGAGATACTCCTCGATCTCCGTGTGCCCGGCGGACTTGGCATTGGCCACCCGCTGTTCCAGCCTGGCGATGGAACCGCGCTGAGAGGCGTCCCCGTTCAGCCGGTCGAGGATGCGGTCGATCCTCTGGTCGATCTTCGGCGCGCGCTTGCAGAGCGCCTTCGCGCCGTCCCCCGTCGGCGCGCCCGACGGCCGCGTCCCGGTGCCGTCGGCCGACGCGGCGCCCGCGGCGCCGAGCAGCGCGCCGACCGCCAGCAACGAGACGACGGTCGTCCTGGTCCTCGGTGCCGCCGGCTTCCTCGTTGTCCTCGTCATGCTGAACTCCTCATCTTTCCGGGGCGGTTGCCCGCACGTCCGGCACGCTAGGAGTCCTCTTTGTGCAATTCTTGTGGCCGGACACCGGCGGTCGTGATCACCCAGTTGCGCTGCGCCGGCAGCGTCGCCTCCATGCCGGCCCCGCCGCCCGGAAACGGGAGCAACGGGAGCACGACCTCGATCCGGGTCCCCGTTCCGGCCGGCGCGTCGAGGACGCGGACCCGGCCCCGGTGCAGGTCGATCTGCTGGGAGACCAGGGTGAGCCCGAGGCCCGATCCCGGACTGTCCGGGCGGCGCTCGAAGCGTTCGAAGACCGCGGCGCGACGCTCGGGCGCGATCCCCGGTCCCTGGTCGTCGACGAACAGGACGGCGCGGTCGTCGCTCGCGCGCAACGTGACCTCGATACGCGCGGGGCGTCCGTCGGCGCATCCGCCGTGCACCAGCGCGTTGGTGAGGAGATTGTCCAGGACCGTGCGCAGTCCCGGCTCCCAGCCGTGGACCCGCGGCCCCGGCGGACAGTCGACGGCGATGTGCGCGAGCGGATGGCGCCGCCGCTGCTCCCCCACGCTCGCCTCGACGACCTCCGCGAGATCCACCGGTCCGAAGGCGTCCGCCTCGACCAGGTCACCGCGGCCGAGCTCGCGCAGCATGACCAACAGCCCCAGCAGCCGGGCGTGTTCGAGGCGCAGGTCGCCGAGGACCTCGTCGCGGTCGGGAGCGGGCAGGGCCGGATGCTCGGTGAGGATCTCCAGGTTGGTCTGCATGCTCATCAGCGGAGTGCGCAGTTCGTGCGCGGCGGCCGAGGCGAACGAACGGGCGGTGGCCAGCGCCTCCTCGGTCCTCGCGGCCTGTTCGTCGTAGCGGCTCAGGACCGTCTGGAGGGTGTGCGCCAGATCGTCGACCTCGGCGATCCGGGCCGACGCGTGGTCGAGGCGGGCGGCGCTGGTCCGCGGATCCAGACCGCTCGCGCTGTCCCGCAGCCGTCGCAGCGGACGGCTCGCGCGCCCCGCCACCGCACCGGCCAGCAGCCCCGACAGTGGTGCGGCGAGCAGCGCCACCGTCACCACGCGCCTGCGCACCAGGCGCAGTTGGGTGTCCGCGGCGGTGTCCGGAGCGAAGAGCCACAGCGTGCCGCGCACCCCGGGGCGAGTACCGGAGACCCGCTGGGACAGGACCCGCCAGGAATCCCCGCCGGCCCGCAGCGTGACCGGCACCGGCGCGCTCGCGGGAAGCGCCGTCGCCCGGTCCGGCTGGGGACCGCCCGTGTACGTCTCCGACGGGCCGATCAGCCGTACGCCGACGTCCAGGGCGGAGGTGAACAGCCGCCTCTCGCGGGCCCGTTCGACCGCCGCCGACCGGTCCGCGGCGCTCGCGCGCAGCAGCCCACGGGCGTCCTTCGCCACGGCCGCCGCGCTCCGGCGCAGGTGTGCGTCCTGCTGGTCGTGCAGATCCGCCGCGACCAGCCGCAGCAGCAGCCAGCCGGTGGCCAGCACCAGGAGCGGCACGGCCGCTCCGACGGCGAGGGCGATGCGGGTGGACAGTCTCATCGTCCTCAACGTCCGGCCTCCGGCCCGTCGTCGCGCAGTACGAACCCCACGCCCCGGACGGTGTGGATGATCCGGGCCCGGTCCGGTGCCTCCAGCTTGCGGCGCAGATAGCTCACGAACGTGTCCACCGCGTCGGTGCGCACATCGAAGTCGTACCCCCAGACCCGGTCGAGGAGCTGATCCCTGCTGAGCACGATGCCCGCGTTGCGCGCCAGGACGTGCAGCAGCTCGAACTCCCGCCGGGTGAGCTCCAGTTGCCGTCCGTCCAGGCTGACCGTGCGGGCTGTCGGGTCCAGGGACAGTCCGCCCACCCGTACGGTGTCGGTGTCCCTCGGCGGCCGGCGCCGCAGCAGTGCCTGGAGCCTGAGCACCAACTCCTGGAGGGCGAACGGCTTCACCAGGTAGTCGTCCCCGCCGGCCTGGAGCCCCGCGATCCGGTCGGCGGTCTCGTCGAGCGCGGAGAGCATCAGGACGGGTACGTCGTTGTCCTCCTCGCGCAGCGTCCGGCACACGTCGATCCCGCTGAGACCGGGCATGGAGATGTCCAGCACGATCGCGTCCGGCGGCGTCCGCCGGGCCAGGTCCAGCGCGGGCCGGCCGCCGTCGGCGAGGTCCACGGTGAATCCGCCCAGCCGCAGTCCGCGTTCGAGTGACCGTCGTATCGCCGCGTCGTCGTCGACGACGAGGACCCGGCCCCGGTCTCCGCCCATCACCACTCCTCAGCTCGGAGCAACGGACCGGTCGGGCCGGCCCGTTTCGCCGCCCATGGTGCACCAGCGGCCTCGACGGAGGTCCCACGCGGGTCGCCTGGCGCGAATCTGTGGCCAGGCACGAAACGGTAACGAAGGACTTCGTGGCGGTTGATGACATGCCCGCGCGGCGTAATGTCCCGCATGTCCGGGCGCTCGTGGGGGGTGGCCCGGTGCGGGGAGGGGAGTGTCATGGCTGCCATGACGCGGGTTCGAAGAGTGCCCACAACTGTCCGGGTCCGGGTGGTCGCGACGGTCTGCGCGGGGCTCCTGTGCGCGTCCCTGGCCGGATGCGGGAACGACGGTACGGCGACGGCCGACGCCTCGACGGCGTCCGCCGACACGTTGGCATCCGCGGCGCCGTCGTCCGCCGCCGCGTCCACGCCCGAGGCGACGCCCTCGACGAGCGAGGCGGCGACGCCGACGGAGACACCGACCACGGAGGAGGCCACGACGGCCGCTTCCCAGGAACCGGTGTCGGCCGGCGGTTCGGAGGCGTCGGCCCTGTGGGGCAAGGCGTACAGCGGCAGCGCGAGCATCACGGTCGACGTCTACGACTACTGCTCCACCGACGGGTCCCGGCGCCTGGCGGGCAGCCAGACCTACTCGATGAACAGCACCCTCAACCTGGGCCGGCCGGAGTCCGGCGGCGACCAGACCGAGAGCAACCCGTTCTCGATGCTGTTCGCGGCGGGCTACGCCTCCCAGGCGGGCGCGGTGTCCTTCCAGTCGTCGGTGGTCAGCACGGTCTCGAGCCAGGACCTGGCGGGCAACTACCGGGATCCGAACCTCCTGCTGACGTACTGGAACATCGACTGGTCCGACGGCGAGCTCGACGCACGGCTCACGGATCCGCACGACCGGGAAGCCGTCGTCCCGAACCTGCTCAACTGGCCCGGCCTGCTCGTCGCCTGCCGCTCCGACCTCGGTCAGATGCCCGGCGGCTTCCCGCACGCGCTGGCCGCCGGCACGACGTTCACGGGCCGCCTCGACAGCTCCGGGGCGTCCCTCGCCGCCGAGGGAAGCACCACCGACGGCGTGGTCGCGTTCAAGTTCACCTTCGACGGCACGGCCTCGTGACACCCTTGTCGGCCCCCTTCCCGTGGACGGCCGTGACGGGACGGCGGGAAAGCGGGGCGACCGCACCGGGGGAGGCCGGATGACGACACCGGACCGGCTCGACACCTGGAGCATACGGATCGCCGAACGGGCCGCTCCCAAGGAGAGCGGGTTCGCGGCGCAGACCGCTCGCGCGTACGCCGCGGGCGGCGCTCCCCGCCGTAACCTCTTCTCCTCGCCCGGTCAGGCGGCCGGAGGCATGGGCGGCGGAGCGGTCGCCGTCCTTCCCGCCGTGCTGGACGGGCTCGCCTACGCCGCCGAGTCCCTCAAGTCGGCCCTGGGCAGCCCCGAGTTGAACAACCTGCTGTCCGCGACAGGACTGCTGGTCGGGTTACGGGCCCAGCGGCGCGCCGAGGCCGCGACCCGGCGACCGGGGGAGGACGACGGTACGGCCTTACCGGATGACGGCGCGCCGACCGGACCGCCACCAGCGCCGTCACCCGGGCCACCGCCGTCGCCGTCGTCGCCGGGGCCATCGCCATCGCCGCGGGCCGTGCCAGGCGACGACGAGGGCGGTGGGGGAGACCGGGACGGCGGGGCCGACGGCGACGAGGACTTGTCGTCAGCGTCGCCAGGAGCGAGACCCGGGGCCTTGCCGGGAACGGCCGCTCCCTCGGGCGGCGCGGCCCCCGGTTCGGACGCTCCCACCGTCGACGTCGTACGGGCCGCCCTGCGCATGAGCGGGCGGCTCCGGGCCCGGGGGCTGGCCCCGGCCGAAGCCGACGAACTGACGGCACGGCTCATCGCCCGGCTGGTCACCGAGGACGATCCGGAGGAAGCCGCGGCCTTCCTCGACGCACTGGTCGGCGACGAGGCGCCCCCGCCGCTGCGTGGCCCGGGCGCCCGGTGCGGGAAGCTGCGCCGACTGGGTTCGGCGGCGTCGGGCCTGCTCCTCCGCGCGGGCCGCCCCCGTACGACACCCCACGGGCCGCCGCCCGGTCCGGAGGGGACGAACCAGGGATGAGTACGCCGTCGGCCGCACGGATCCGCCGATCGTCCCGGCGCGCGGGCCGATCCGGTACGGCGTCATGACGAGGCCGCCGCCGCGCGGACCCGCCCGGTCGTGGGGGCCGCCGCCCTGGCTGTGGCTGACCCTGGCGCTCTTCCTCGCCCAGCTTCCCGCGCTGATCGGGCACGCCCTCGGTGTGGGCACCGATCTCGGCCGGTTCGGTGAGGCCGGACGCGGCCGCTTCGTCACCGCGGTGCTCAGCCTGGTCCAGCTCCTGCCC
Source organism: Streptomyces sp. NBC_00659 (assembly GCF_036226925.1). Classification (NCBI taxonomy): domain Bacteria; kingdom Bacillati; phylum Actinomycetota; class Actinomycetes; order Kitasatosporales; family Streptomycetaceae; genus Streptomyces; species Streptomyces sp. NBC_00659. Next base: position 8,649,340 of record NZ_CP109031.1, read on the forward strand.
CAGTTCTTCCTGCTCGCCGCGGTCCTCGCGCTCCTCGCCCCACGGGCACGCTGCCGTCGCGTCGAGCGCCGTTACGGGCTCCTGGCCCCCGACGACCCGCTGATGGTGCCTCCGGCGGTGGTACCCGGGAGCCGGGACGGGAGTGCCGAGCCGCACTTCGCCGCCGCGATGACGGAGTTCGTCCACGCGCACGCCCCGGGTACCCGGCTGCGCCTGAGCACTCTGGACGGCCTCTCCGCCCGCGTCTACCCCGGCGGTCGGCGTGCCACTCGGATCGGGGTCTTCGCCCCGCTCGTCCATCTGTGGCACACGGACATCGAGGCGGCCCGAGCGGTGCTCCTGCACGAACTCGGCCATCTGCGCCGGGGCGAGCAGCACGTCACCGGGCTCGGCAGCCCCCTCACCGCCCTGGTCCGGGTCTGGCCGTACGTCCTCGCGGGCTTCGTCGTCCTGCCGGTCACGCTGCTGTTCGTCACGGGCAACGCGACCGTGGTCCTGACACTCGCCGAGGTCGTGCTGGTCCTCCAGAGCGTGCCGAAGGTGCTGCTCCTCGTGGTGGCGGCGTTGTGGTCCGCGGAGCTCGCCGCGGACCGCTTCGCGGCTGGGGCCGCGGGCGCCGACACCGTCGTACGCGCCCTGCGCAGCCTGGAGAAGGGCGATCGCGGCGGCCTCGCACGGCTCTACCACCCGCCCGTCAGGATGCGCGTCTGGTGTGTGTCGCGAGCGGAGACCACCCGGGGCCGGCTCCTGCCGACGCTGCTGTGGCCGCTGGCGCTGTTGGCCCAGCTTCTGCTGACGACGCTGGGGGCGTTTCCCGCGTACGTGCTGCTGGGCGCGTCCGGTGACCGGGCCGCCCGCCAGGTCCTCGCGCTGGCCCATGAGTCGCTGGCCGGGCAGCCCGCCTGGTGGGCGACGCTCGCCGTCGCACTGGTCTGGCCGTCGGCGACACGAGTGCGCCGGGCACGGGGGGACCGGTCGGGGAGGGTTCGGCCCGTATCGGCTCGGCCCGCGTTGGCCCGGCCAGCGACGGTCAGGCCCGAGCTGGTCAGGCCCGCGCCGGCCCGGTCAGCGGTGGTGTACGCGGCAGCCGTCCTCCTCCCGGCGGTCCTGCTGCTCCTCGGGCTGCTGCCCCTCGCCTCCCGCCCGGCGGGCGGAGTCTTCGCCGATGAACCGGCGGGGCCGACCGCCCCGGCCACGCGGGTACCGGGTGCTGGTGGAACCGGAACTGGAACCGGCATCGGTGGCGGAACCGGAGCCGAGAACGATGCCGGCGCCGGCACCGGGGCCGGCGCCGGGGCGACGACGACGGCGTGCCGCAGCCGTGCCGCACCGCGTGATCCGAGCCGTCCGCCGGGGCTCCCGACCTTCACGCCCGGGAAGCCGTCGTCGTCCGGCGGCGACCCGGATCACGCGCGGGGACCACGCACCTTCCGCACGCTCGGTGTCACATCCGCCGATCCCCTCTCGGGCACCCGCTCCCAGGCCCAGGAGGTGGCCGCCCGCCTGCGCGGGGCCCGCTGGACACTGCGCGACGACGGCACGCTGGCGGCCGACCTGGCCGAGGTCCCGGTCCTGCGCACCACGTCCGTCGACGCCACGACACGCCTGCTGACCGGGAAGCGCACCCGGCGCACGGACGTCAGCGCGACCACGACATGGACGGAGGCCCGTCTCGTCACCGGCGCGGGCCCGACGGTCCGGCTGGACCTCATCAGGGCCGCGACCGGGGTCACGCGGGCCGTGGTCGCCTGCCGGGAGTTCACCTCCACGTCGACCACCGCGCAGCGCCTGTCGCTGACCTTGGGAAACGACGAGCGGTCCGGTCCGAGCGAGCGGCCCCGGTGATCGGTACCCGGGGCGTCACCGTCGTGTCACAGGCCTGTACGCGCGTGAACCACGGAGGCCGTCCCGCGATCTACAGCGACGAGTGCCGGTGAACGTCCGGCACCTGAACATCGCCATCGGGGGACTTCATGCTGTACGGGATGCACTTCGGGTCGCGGGTCCGCGGGGCCGCACTGGCCATGGCGACCATGTCGGCGGCCACCCTTCTCATGACCGCGTGCCAGCCGGGCCCGGACAGCGCGGGTTCCGCCGCCTCGCCCTCGGGCACGGCGAAGAAGCCGACGGCCTCGTCCTCCGGCTCCCCGACTCCCACCGCGCCGTCCGGCGGGACGGGAGCCTCGGCCGAACCCGCGGGCGACTCCACGTCCAAGGCCCCGGCATCGGTCCCCGCCACCGCCACCGCGAAACCGGCGACGAAGACCAAGACGTGCGCGGCGGAGTCCTTGAAGGCGTTCATGTACCAGGCCGACGTACGGCCCCCGGGCACCGGAACCGGCGCCGCGATCGTCGAGTTCACCAACATGTCCGGAGCGACGTGCGCCCTCGAGGGGTATCCGACCGTGGCGGGGGCGGCGAACGGCTCCCCCGAGAAGAACCACCCGCTGACCGTGACCCGGACGGGCTCCTCGTCCAAGGTGACGCTCGCACCCGCCGCGAAGGCCTGGCTCAAGATGACGTTCGTCCAGGTGCAGGGCGAGGCCGACGGCTACTGCGTGTCCGGGACGACTCCGGTCACCTACCCGACCCTGGTGGTGGGTCTCCCCTCCAGCGGAGCGCACCAGCTCGCCCTCGAAGACGGCGTGCTGGCCGAGTGCGACAACAAGGTGACGGTCACCGCCGTCACCGCGACGAAGCCCTCCTGACCTGACCGTCACCGGCGCGCTGTCACAACCGTGCCGGAGGGTGGCCACGACCAGGGGGTGGGCCGCAAGAAAGGGGTGCGCCACGACCAGGGGGTGGCCCGCGACGGGGGTCGCTGAGGGGGTGTGCCTGCGAAGCCGTCCACAGGCTGCCGGAGCCGTGCCGTGCCGGTCAGGGCCCTGTGGGCGGTGAACGGCGCCGCCTGCCGGGGCCGGGCCTAGGGAACGGACCCGGCCCGGACCTGTGGAACGGGCGGGGCCGGTCACGTCGACGCGGCCCTCGGCGCGGTGACGGCCTCCGGCTGTGTCCGGGGTCCGGGAATGCCGGCACCGGGTGCGCTGTTACAGCTCACGTAACTGATTGGCATGCGCGAGTCAAGGCTCGTGTGTGGTGGACGAAGGAGAGCCTCATGGCACGCAGCAGCGCGCGCCCCGTCGTCACGCTGAGGTCGACGGCCGGTACCGGCGCCACGTATGTGACGCGCAAGAACCGAGGAAACGACCCCGACCGGCTGGTCCTGCGCAAGTACGACCCGCTGGCGGGCCGGCACGTCACGTTCCGCGAGGAGCGCTGACCTCACGACGGGCGTACCCGGCGGGTGCACTCGTCGCGTCACCGTCGTATCCGCAGACGAACCTGCCGTAAGCGAGGAGGGAACCCCATGAGGCCCCACATCCACCCCGAATCCCGTCCCGTCGTCTTCCGGGACCGTGCCGCCGGTGTCGCGTTCCTGACGCGATCCACCGCGCACTCCGCCCGGACGATCGAGTGGGAGGACGGGGCCGTCCATCCGGTCGTCGACGTGGAGATCTCGTCGGCGAGCCACCCGTTCTACACCGGGACCTCACGGGTCCTGGACACCGCCGGCCGGGTGGAGCGCTTCGAGCGCCGCTACGGCCGTACGGCGTCGAACTGGCACTGACCGCCGGAGCGCGCCGAGTTCGGCAGAAGGAGGACAGAACCATGAAGGTACGAGCGTCCTTGCGCTCACTGAAGTCCAAGCCCGGGGCCCAGGTGGTCCGCAGGCGCGGTGTGGTCTTCGTCGTGAACAAGAAGAACCCGCGCCTGAAGGCCCGCCAGGGCTGACGGTGTGTCAGGCCGAGGGCAACCGGTCCGGCGGACGCACCGCGCGTCGGCCGGACCGGCCGCGCGTGATGTGTGCCGGGAGTTACGATCACGATCGTGACGTGCCCTTCCTCCGCGGACGACGGATCGCCCGCGGAGGGTGGTGCGGTGGACACGCTGGATCCGATGCGTGAGGGTCGCGCCGGGCGAAGTACTCCGAAGGGAGCCGTTCGTGACCACGGCCAGGGACTTGTTCATCATCACGATGGACAAGGAGCCGGAACGCAGTGTCGGGCAGGGCGATCTGTCGCTCGCCCTCGCCGGAGCCGAGGTGATCGACCTTCTCGCGGATGAGGTCATCACGCTGGACGGTGACCGGATGACTCCGGCGAGGCAGCCCGCGACGGACGACCGTCTTCTGGGCGAGGCGGCGTCCTCGCTCGTGCGGCAGGTCCCGTACGAGCGGGTCGAGGACTGGCTCTGGCGCAGAGGCCGCGATCTGGCCAAGGCCTATCAGGCCGACCTCGAACAGGCGGGCCAGCTCACCCGGCAACGGCGGGGCCGACTGCCCTTCGGCCCCGACCGCATGGAGCTGGTGGACTCACCGGCCCGCAGCCGGGCCATGCATCGCTGGGCGGCGGACGAGCCCGTCCTCGCCGCGCTCGCCGACGTGGTCGGAATCCCCGCCGAGGAGAGCGACGACAGCTCGACGGTCGAGGACGAGGCGGTGACGACCGTCCTGGTCGCCGTGCACGACGCGGTGATGGAACTGGAAGCCGTCCGCCAGCGCCGGGCCATCGAGAACGCGGCCTTCGCCAACATCTGGCGCGGCGCCTGACGTGACCCGGGCCGGGGCCCGCGCCACGAGGGCCAGGTGACGGGCGCGGGGATTCCTGTTCCGGCGGGCACCGCTTCTTGCTGCACGTGCCTTGTAGAACAACGTATCGAGCATCACGCGCCCCGGGCGCAAGCGGTGGTCGGGGGCTCCCACGCCTTGATGATCGGCTCGACCGACGCCCAGGCCGCATCAGTCAACTCGTCCGGCACGAGCCGACCGCTCACCTTGAACCACTCAGCCATCGAGCACGCCACGCCGACAAGCGGTTTGGGCACGGCCCCGGTGATGGTGCCCGCACGTCCAGCAGCGCCAGTACCTCGGCCTGGCGCGCGGGGGTCCATGGCAGCCAGATGCTCACGGGCGACGGTGGCCAGGGCGGCAAGGTCTTCGGCGCGGCGCTCGGCGGCCCCGGTCTCCTCAAGACACGCGGTGGCCTCGTGGCGCATTGCCTGGAGCTGCTCCAGTTCCTCTGTGCGGCGTGCCTGCTACCGGTTGGCCGCGAGGAAGTCCTCCAGGATCTCGACAAACCGCGTCGGCTGCTCCTCGGCCGGGTAATGGCCGCAGTCGTCGAGGACGACCCCCGTGACGTCGTCGGCCGCCAGCCGCATCGTCTGGGCGGCATTCGCGCCGCTCCACAGCGCGCCGCCGAGGGCGAGCACCGGCAGCGTCAGCCGGGTCCTGCCGCGCTGCTCGTTCTGCGCGATCGTCTCGTCCAGCGCCCGGTAGTACGCGAAGCTCGCCCGCAGCGCGCGAGGATCCGCGGTGATCGCGTCGACGTAGACGTCGACGGCGTACGCGGGTATCGCGGTCGGCGTGGCGGCCTTGGTGGCGAACTGCCAGCCGAAGAAGAGCCGCTCCCGTCCCCGGACCAGTTCCTCGTTGAGGTCGGTGAGCCGGTTGAAGCCGAACTGCCAGAGCTTCAGGTTGACCGCAGCCGGGCCGAAGAACGGCGGGGACGGCGTGAGACCGGGGATCACCGCTTCGAGGACGGCGAGCCGGCCCACCCGCTCGGGGTGATCGGCGGCGAGGGCGTATCCGGTCCACGTACCGATGTCGTGGCCGACCACGTCGAACCGGTCGTGCCCGAGCGCGGCCATCAACGCGACCAGATCGGCGGCCAGCGTGCCGGCGTCGTACCCGTCGTCGGGCTTGTCGGAGAGCCCGGCCCCGCGCGAGTCGACGGCGACGACGGTGTGCCGGCGGGCGAGCGCGGGCATCACCTCCCGCCAGGCGTACCAGGTCTGGGGCCACCCGCCGATCAGCAGCAGCGCCGGGCCGTCCCCACCGGTGACCGCGTGCAGCCGCAGTCCGTTCACCTCCACGAGCCGGCTGGTGAAGACGTCAAGGAATCCGTCAGGCAGTCGCAGCGAACGCAAGCTTGTCATGCCGGTGACCATACCCATCTTTGAACGATCGGTACAAGATGTGTAGACTGACGGACCATGGCAGGCCGCAAGCAATTCGACGTGGACGAGGCGCTACGACGTGCGATGCACGTCTTCTGGCGCTGGGGTTATTCGGAGGCCTCGATCGATCGCCTGACCGAGGGCACGGGCCTGGGCCGGGGCTCGCTCTACGGCACCTTCGGCGACAAGAGCGCCCTCTTCCGCAAAAGCCTCCAACGGTACGCGCAGACCTACCACCCGCTGTACGAGCAGGCGCTGTCCGGCCCCCGCCCGAGCCCGAGCGCCGTTGTGGCCGCCTTCCTGCAGGTCGCCCTGAACCGCATCGCCGACCCGACGGTCCCGGATGGCTGCCTGCTCACGGTGTCGGCAACGCAGTTCCCGGCGCTTGACGCGGAGGGACGGGCGACGGTCCGCGCCATGATCGACGGTTTGCGGGCGATGCTGGAGCAGGCGTTGCTGGCGGCGGGGGCCGGCGAGCAGGAGGCGGCAGAGCTGGCGTTGTGCACGCTGGCGACGAACAAATCCCTGGCAGTGCTGAGCCGCGCCGGCTTCTCGGGCGAAGACCTGGCAACCGTCGCGGCAGCCGCCGCAAAGAATGCCGAGGCTCCGCCGAACCGGTCGGCCGAACCGTCGGGGCCGCGATAGGCGGGAACGACTCCGTCGCCAATGGATCTGTCTTCGAAGCGAAGCGTTCTGCTGTCAGCCAAGTCTGTCTCGCCTCCGACGGCATGAGCGACAGGATCGTCACATGCAGCCGATCTTCGTGCTCGTGCACAGTCCGTCCGTAGGCCCCTCGACCTGGCACCCAGTGGCCGAACACCTGACGACGGCCGGACACCAGGTACGGGTACCGTCCCTGCTGCACATAGGAACCGGCGCTCCGCCCTTCTGGCCCCGCATCGTCGACGCCGTCCGCGACGACCTCCGGCAGCTTCCGGCCGACAGTCCTGTCACGTTGGTGGCACACAGCAACGCGGGCCTGTTTCTCCCGGCGATCCGCTCGGGCCTCGACCATCCGGTGACCAGCTCCGTCTTCGTCGATGCCGCGCTGCCGGCCCGGACCGGACCGACCCCTGTCGCCACAACCGACTTGCTGGAGTTCCTCCGACCGATGGCCGTGAACGGCAGGCTGCCACGCTGGACCGACTGGTGGGACGAGGCAGACGTCGCACCCATGTTCACCGATCCGACGATGCGACAGACAGTCATCGAGGAGCAGCCCGCCCTGCCGCTGTCCTACTACGAGCAGCACATCCCGGTCCCCGACGGCTGGGACGACCACCCCTGCTCCTACCTGCTGTTCGGCCCTCCGTATGACGACCTCGCCGACCAGGCGGGCGAACGCGGCTGGCGTGTGGCACATCTGCCCGGCGCACACCTTCATCAGATCATCGACCCTGCCGGCACAGCCCGTCACCTCGTCGAGCTCGCCGCTACAACTTGATCCACTTCCGATGGACGCCGCAGTCGCTTCGAGGGAAATGTTTCGATCGCACGCAAGGCGGCAGCACACCGCAGGACCACCGAGATGCCCTGAGCAAGAGACCCGGCTCGGTCATCTGATCTGAAAGGTACCGAAACCGTTGGACGCGGCCGTGACGCTCGCCATCCTTGCCTTCTCGGGCGTGCTGTCGATGCTCCTCTTCGCCCTTCGCGGCTTCCTCGATCAGCTCCCCGACGTGTTCGCTTCCGCAGGGCGTGCCAGAGACGCTTGGCGTGCCCTCAAGCAAGCTCGCAGCGAGGAAGTGCAACGTGAAACGCTGCAGCCCGCCCCGCCCCCAGCACGCCAGGACGAGCAGCCACCCGCAGCGGCACAGGCCCGTCGTGGGGTCTCCGCCGCTCTCCCTGGACGCAGAAGACCCCCCGGCGCCCCCGGGTCACTCGGAAGCCTCGCGGGCCCGCCGCTCGCTCTCACGCGCCTCCTGGAGGTGGGCGTCGACGCGTTGTGCCCGTCGGGGCAGCAGCGAGTCCGTGACGCGCTGAAGCGTCTTCGCCAGCGGGTGCTTGTCCTGCCCCTGAGCGGAACCCCGCACGGCGGACGCGGCGTCGCGGTACTCGGCCATGTCGGAGAGCGCCGCGTGCGCGAGCTCGGTCGCCTCGCGGTACAGGTCGCGCGACTTCGTCATCGCGTCGAGGGCCTCGGAGTACGAGGCCACCAGAGCGCGTGCGTGCGTGAGTTCCTCTTCGAGGGTCAGCAGACTCCATTCCTCGCGCAGCGCCGTGAAGGCCGCCGCCGCGTCGTCCGGCAGCGGCCAGGGAAGCGCCGCGAACTGCACGACCTTGTCGAGGAGTTCCGTCGGTTCGGAGCCGTCGAGGAAGACGCTGCGCACCCTGAACGCCTGCTCGTCGAACCCGGTCCGGGCGGGGGTGCCGGACAGGATGACGGCGCCGCCACGCGGAACGGACGTCCCGAGGTCGCCGAGCGCCCAGTTGGCGGCGTGGAACTGCTCGGGCGTGGCCCGGTGTTCCACCACGCGATGCCGCAGCGCGGGCGGCAGCAGCCGGACCAGCGGGAGGCGGCCCTCGGCGTCGGGGGTCATGGCCTCGTGCACGACGACGTTGATGCTCCAGCTGTGCCGCGCGATGTCCTTGAGCAGGCGGCGCAGCGCGGCGTCGTCCTTCGGCAGCGGGTTGATGTCCTGGAGCAGCAGTCCGGCCGCGGCGTCACGGTCCCAGGAGAGGTCGCTGCGCTCGGGCCAGAGCAGGGCGGCGGGGGAGGGCCACCCGGGGTCCCAGGGACGCTCCGCCTCGGCCGCGAGTGTCCAGCGCCGTTCGCCGTCCACCTGCGCACGTCCGTCGGTGGTGAGCCGCGCCCGCACGGTCACATCGCGGTCGACGAACCAGCGCGCCTCGAAGACGTGCCCGTCCGGCGTCGTGTCGTTCTCCTTCTCCAGGAAGTCCTGGATCCTTTCACTGTTCTTCAGTTCCCGCAGGTGCTCCCGGAGAGCCGTCTGCGGGGCGGGACCGGTATGGCGCCCGGCGGCCAGCCAGACCGTTTCCGGGGCGGTGAGACGCTCTGAGGACTTCGGCATGAGTCACTTTGCTGGTGGGGTGAGGTGTGCCCTCCCAGTATGGTCACCTTTGGCCAAGAGCCGGGAGGCGAGGCCCCTTGAGATCACAGACCTCCGCCATCGGGTGACTATGCGAATTTCGTTGACGATTGACCGTATTGGGGTCATCGCGAAGAATTCGAGCGGGCCGTGGGTACGAGAGCGGCCTGCCGGGGCGGCCCGCGCCGCCGGGGTCGCGATGTGCGCGCCGGGGTGCGGTGGCGGTGGGCGTCCGGCCGGCCGAGGGTGCGGACCTGCGAGGACGCGAACCGGGGCGTGAACGGCCGGAGCTCGCCGGCCGGCGGGCGCCGGTAGGGTTGCGGTCGGAGAAGGGGCGGACGCGGATGCGGCAGCGGGTGACCATGAGTGACGTGGCGCGAGCCGCGGGAGTCTCGTCCGCCACCGTCTCGTATGTGCTGAGCGGAAAACGGCCGGTCACGGAGGAAACGCGCAAAGCGGTCGAATCGGCCATCGAGCAGCTCGGCTTCACCCTCAACCCCGTTGCCCGGAGCCTTCGTACGGGCAAGTCCACCATGGTCGCCCTCGTCGTACCGGACATCGCGAACCCCTTCTACGCGCTGCTCGCCCGCTCGATCCAGGACGAGCTGCGCGGCCGGGGCTACCACGTGCTGGTCAGCAGTACGGGAGCGCGGCGGGACGAGGAGGAGGCGCTGCTGCACGAAGCGGTGTATCAGAGGTTCGCCGGTGTGGTGATGACACCGTTCCGGCTCGCCACCGACGCCTTCGACGTCCTGCGCGCCGCCGGGATCCCGGCGGTGGTCAGCGCCGACGTCTCGTTCGGTGACGTCGATCTGGTGACTCCCGACGCCGACGACGCGGTCCGTGCGGCGCTGGCGCACGTGGCGGCCACCGGCCGGCGGCGCATCGGTGTGATCGCCGGGCCGCTGGATGCCGCCGGCGGTGATCCGCGCCTGGAACGCGTACGGGAGCACGCGGCCGAGGCGGGGCTGCGCATCGCCCGGGAGCACGTCGTCCACGGTGAGCACACGCGCGAGGCGGGGGCGGAGGGCTTCGAACGGCTGATGCGCGCGCGGCTCCGGCCCGAGGCGGTGCTGTGCGGCAACGACATCACGGCGGTCGGCGCGATGGACACGGCCGAGCGCCTGGGGCTCGACATTCCCGGGGATGTGTCGCTCGTGGGGCACGACGACATCGAGTTCGCCTCGCTGGTCCGGCCGCGGTTGACGACCATCCGCTATCCGGCGCGCGAGGTGGGCCGCGTCGCGGCCGGGCTCCTTCTGGAGCAGATCGACGGCCGGACGGCGCGAAGGACCGTGCGGGTCGCCACGACGTTCGTGGCGCGCGCGTCGGTCTGACGGCCGCGGCCTCCTCGGCCGCGCGGCCGTACGGCAGCCGTGAACCGCCGCCCCCGGCGCGCCTGTTCCCCGCACGCCTTTTGCCGGATCGATAGTCGAGGGACCGTAGCGTAATCGATTACGTTGCGCGAGACTGAGTGGCGGACGAACGCCGACCGAGGGCCCGCAGCCCCATGACATGCCATCAGTCTGCCGCATTCGGCAGGGAATGACCCGCTCGCCGATTTGTGCTGCCTGTAAACAAATTCAACCAGCAACTGTTTGTTTTTGAGCGGCTGTGTCGTGAAAGCCGACATCGTTGATGGAGGCGTGTGCCCCGTCGTGCGCGGGTTCGCGGACCGGGCGAGGTCGATGGGCTCGACGGGCGTGCCGGTCGCGCGCGAGTCTTTTCCTGGTCTCATGAGGGTAGTCCGTGACGTGTCGGTCACGTTTCGGGCAAGGCGAGTGCGAGGTCTTGACGCCGTGACGACATGAGGCTGTCATTACGGCCACGTTGTTCGGTCGAGTTGGTTTCTGATCGATTTCCGGCCTCCCCGCCGTCCAGCCTGACCGAACCCTGCCCTCAGGAGCCGTCATGCACCTTCCCCTCTCGGGTCTGTCCGCCCCAACGCCCAGTCGTCGCACCCTCATCCGTGGAATCGGCGGCGCGGTCGCCCTCGGCGCGGGCGTACCCCTGCTGAGCGCCTGCGGCGGCAGCGGCACGGCGTCGGACCCCAAGACGGTCACCGTCGGCTCCAACGCGTCCGACGCCGTGCCGAAGAAGGCTTTCGCCGACGTCTACGCGGACTTCAAGAAGCAGTCCGGCATCACGGTCGACGTGAACACGAAGGACCACAACACCTTCCAGGAGCAGATCAACTCGTATCTGCAGGGCACGCCCGACGACGTGTTCAACTGGTTCGCCGGGTACCGGATGCAGTTCTTCGCGGCCAAGAAGCTCGCCTCGCCGATCGACGACGTGTGGGCGAAGATCGGGGACAACTTCCCCGAGGCGATGAAGAAGCTCAGCAAGGGCGAGGACGGCAAGTACTACTTCGTCCCGATGACCACGTACCCGTGGGCCGTCTTCTACCGCAAGAGCGTGTTCCAGCAGTACGGCTACACGGTCCCCACCACCTGGGACGAACTGATCGCCCTGTGCAAGCAGATGAAGAAGGACAAGCTGGTCCCCATCGCCTTCGGCGACAAGGACGCCTGGCCCGCGATGGGCACCTTCGACCAGATCAACTTCCGTCTCAACGGCTACGACTTCCACGTGCAGCTCATGGCGGGCAAGACCTCCTGGACCGACGCCAAGGTCAAGGCCGCCTTCGACCACTGGGCCGAGCTCCTGCCCTACCACCAAGACGGCTTCATGGGCCGCACCTGGCAGGACGCCGCGCAGACGCTCGTGGCCAAGAAGGCCGGCATGTACCTCCTCGGCACCTTCGTGGCCCAGCAGTTCACCAACAAGGACGACCTGGACGACCTCGACTTCTTCCCCTTCCCGGAGATCAACTCCGCGTACGGCCAGGACACCGTGGAGGCGCCCACCGACGGCCTCATGGTCAGCAAGGCTCCCAAGAACCACGCCGGCGTCCTCAAGCTGCTGGAGTACATGGGCAGCCCGGCCGCCGAGGAGCTCTACCTCAAGGGCGACCCGAGCGTGGTGGCCGCCTCCGCCAAGGCCGACACCTCCGCGTACTCGGCGCTGCAGAAGAAGGCGTTCGACATGATCGGGGGCGCCAAGACCCTGACCCAGTTCATGGACCGGGACTCCCGGCCGGACTTCACCTCGACGGTGATGCAGCCCGGACTCCAGAAGTTCCTCCAGAACCCCAAGGGCGTGGACAGCCTGCTGGCGTCGATCGAGCGCCAGAAGAAGCAGATCTTCGCGACCTCGTGAACGACACCATGACCACCGACACCACGACGAAGTCCCCGGAGGCGGCCAGCGTGCCGCCTCCGGGCGCCGCCTCCGCGCCGAAGCGGGCCGCACGCGGCAGGCGCCGCCTGCTGACCCGCCGTGACCGGTTCACGCTCGCCCTCATGGCGGGCGTGCCCACGGTCCTGCACGTGGCCCTGGTCTGGGTCACCGCCCTCGCCTCCATCGCCCTCGCCTTCACCACCTGGGACGGCATCGGCTTCGACTCGATCAGATGGGTCGGCCTCCAGAACTTCGAGCAACTCTTCAACGACAACCCGCAGTTCTGGCCCGCCGTCCAGCACAACATCATCTGGTTCGTCGTCCTCATCCTGATCCCGACGCCACTCGGCCTCTTCCTCGCCGTCCAGCTCGACAAGAGGATCCGCTTCAGCCGCGTCTACCAGACCGCGTTCTTCCTGCCGGTCGTCATCTCGATGGCCTGCATCGGCTTCGTCTGGCAGCTCGTCTACAACCCGGACACGGGCCTGATCAACAGCCTCATCGGCGCCAACACGCCCGGCCACTACATCGACTGGATCGGCGACCCCGACCTCAATCTGTGGGCCGTCCTCGTCGCGGCCTCCTGGCGGCACACCGGCTACATGATGATCCTGTACCTGGCCGGCCTCAAGGGCGTCGACCCCTCCCTCAGGGAGGCCTCCGCGCTGGACGGCGCCAACGAGTGGCAGACGTTCAAGAACGTCATCTTCCCCACGCTGCGCCCCACCAACACGGTCGTGCTGGTCGTCACCATCATCGAGGCCCTGCGCGCCTTCGACCTGGTCTTCGTCTTCAACAAGGGTGCCCAGGGGACCGAGTTGCTCTCGATCCTGGTGACCAACAACATCATCGGCGAGTCGAGCCGCATCGGTTACGGCTCCGCGATCGCCGTGGTCCTGCTGGTCATCTCGCTCGTCGTGATCGTCCCGTATCTGGTGGCCACCTTCCGGAAGGAGCGGCGATCGTGAGCGCCCCCACCCTCGCGGCCGGCGCGCGCAAGCGGCGCGCGCCCGTCCGCCCCGCCCGCGTGCTCCTGCACGTCTTCCTCGCCGGTACCGCCCTGGCCTGGCTCGCCCCGCTGCTGTGGGCGGTCTTCTCGGCCCTGCGCCCGTACGGCGAGACCAGCGACAAGGGCTATGTGTCCTGGCCGGACACGCTGAACCTCGACAACTTCACGAACGCGTTCGAACAGTCGGACATGACGCACTACTTCGTCAACACACTGCTGATCGCGGTGCCGGCCGTGCTGCTCACGCTGTTCCTGTCGTCGATGGTCGCCTTCTACGTCAGCCGCTTCGACTTCCGCCTCAACCTCGCGCTGCTGCTGGTCTTCACGGCGGGCAACCTGCTTCCGCAGCAGGTCATCATCACCCCGCTGTACCGGTTGTACCTGCTGACCGACCTGCCCGGTATCACGGAGAGCGGCAAGCTGTACGACTCCGCGCTCGGCCTGGTGCTGATCCACGTCGCCTTCCAGTCCGGGTTCTGCGCGTTCGTGCTGAGCAACTACATGCGTTCCCTGCCGGACGAGCTGACCGAGGCCGCGCTCGTGGACGGAGCCTCGGTGTGGCGGCTGTACTGGCAGATCACCCTGCCGCTGTGCAAGCCCGCGATGGCGGCCCTCGCGACCCTGCTGTCGATCTGGATCTACAACGACTTCTTCTGGGCCCTCGTGCTGATCTCGACCGGCGAGAACATGCCCATCACCTCGGCCCTGAACAACCTCTCCGGCCAGTACTTCACGGACCCCAACCTGGTCGCCGCCGGCGCTCTGCTCACCGCGATCCCCACACTCGTCGTGTACTTCGCGCTCCAGCGGCAGTTCGTCAGCGGTCTGACCCTCGGCGCCAACAAGAGCTGAGACGACACCACCCGAGAACTCAGGCGGCTCCACGTGAAAGAGACCGACGTGCCCCAAGCCTTCACCCCCGTAGCCTCCGTACCCGTGGACCCGCGCACCGCACGGGTCCACGAGGAGGGCTGGCAGTCCTGGAGCCCCAGTGGCTCCTACGCCCTCGACGACGCTCCGCACCGCCCCACGAACGCCAACTGGGCGACCGTCTGCTACCGGCCCGGCCGCACCGCGGCGCCCGCCGGCTTCCAGGGCGAGGGACTGCTCGCGCTGGACCCAGGCGACGGCTCCCCGGTCCGGCTGTGGGCGGCGCCCGACCCGGCCGTCTCGGTCCCCTCGATCCGGCTGACCGTCCACAGCCGCACCGCGGCGCCCGCCGGCTTCCAGGGCGAGGGACTGCTCGCGCTGGACCCCGGCGACGGCTCCCCGGTCCGGCTGTGGGCGGCGCCCGACCCGACCGTCTCGGTCCCCTCGATCCGGCTGGCCGTCCACGACGGCCGTGCCGAGGTCAGCGCCGACGGCCCGGTCACCGAGTCCTCGTACTCCGGACCGGACGGAGTCCAGGGCGCGCTCGCCGCCTGGGCCGACGCCCTCGCGACCCCCGCCCCACGGCCGGCACCCACGGTGTGGTGCTCCTGGTACGAGTACTTCACCGCCGTCACCGAGGACGACATCCACGAGAACCTCCGCGCCATGGACACCCTCGACCTCCCCGTCGACGTCGTCCAGATCGACGACGGCTACCAGAGCGCACTCGGCGACTGGCTCACCCTCTCCGGCCGCTTCCGCTCCCGCGCGGCCCTCGCCGACGCCATCCGCGAACGCGGCCGGCGCGCGGGCATCTGGACCGCGCCGTTCCTGGTGGCCCCGCACAGCGAACTCGCCGGCCGGCACCCCGACTGGCTGGTCCGTGACCCCGCCGGCGCACCCCTGCACGCGGGCCACAACTGGAACCACGACCTGTACACCCTCGACGCCACGCACCCCGAGGCCAGGGCCTATCTGACCGATGTCTACGCCACCTTGCGCGCCGAGGGGTACGACTACTTCAAGACCGACTTCCTCTACGCGGGCGCCCTGGACGGCGTACGGCACTCCGGAGCCGACGCGCTGACCGCCTACCGCGCCGGAATCGCCCTGATCCGCGAAGCCATCGGTCCCGACGCCCACCTCCTCGGCTGCGGAGCCCCGATCCTCCCGTCCATCGGCCTGTTCGACGCGATGCGGGTCAGCCCCGACACGGCACCGCACCGGCGACCCGAGGCCGACGACTACAGCCAACCCGGCCAGGAAGCCGCCGAGTTCACCGGCGCCGGCCGCCAATGGCAGCACCGGCGCCTGTGGATCAACGACCCCGACTGCCTGATGGCCCGGCCCGCCGTCGAGACCCGCGAACGCTGGGCGGACCATGTCGAGGCCACCGACGGCCTGATGGCCTCCAGCGACCGACTGCTGTCCCTCGACGCGTGGGGCGTGGCCACCACCCGCCGCCTGCTGTCCCCGGGACACGCGCCGGCCCCGGGAGGAGCCGCATGACCCACGAACGCACCCTGTCCGTCCCCGGCATCGTCTACGGCGGCGACTACAACCCCGAACAGTGGCCCGAGGAGATCTGGGCCGAGGACATGCGCCTGATGCGCGAGGCCGGCGTCACCATGGTCAGCGTCGGCATCTTCTCCTGGGCGCTCATGGAACCCTCCGAGGGCCGGTACGACTTCACCCGCATGGACCGGCTCCTGGACCTCCTCCACGAGAACGGCATCGCCGCCGACCTGGCCACCCCCACGGCGGCTCCCCCCGCCTGGTTCTTCCGGGCACACCCCGAAGCGCTCCCGGCCGACCGCGACGGCCGGACACTGACCTACGGCAGCAGGCAGACCTTCTGCCCGAGCAGCCCCGCCTACCGCGAGGCCGCCCTGCGCGTCACGACAGCCCTCGCCGAGCGCTACGCCGCCCACCCGGCCGTGGTGATGTGGCACGTCCACAACGAGTACGGCTGCCACAACGCGGCCTGCTACTGCGACATCAGCGCCCGGTCCTTCCGCCGCTGGCTGCGCACCCGCTACGACGACGACCTGGCGGCCCTCAACCACGCCTGGGGCACCACGTTCTGGAGCCAGTGGTACCACGACTGGGAGGAGGTCCTGCCGCCGCGCGCCACCGGCGCCGTCCCCAACCCCACGCACCAGCTCGACTGGCGCCGCTTCTGCTCCGACGAACTGCTGTCGCTGTACACGGCGGAGCGCGACGTCCTGCGCGCGGCCGCCCCGTCGACACCGGCCACCACCAACTTCATGGTGATGGACACCTTCGACGCGCTCGACTACTGGCGGTGGGCCCCGGAACTCGACGTCGTCTCCAACGACCACTACCTGATGTCCACCGACCCGGCCTCCGAGATCGACGTCGCGCTCTGCGGCGACCTGACACGGTCACTGGCCGGCGGACCGTGGCTGCTCATGGAGCACTCCACCGGCGCCGTGAACTGGCAGCCCGTCAACAGGGCCAAAACCCCCGGGGAAATGCGCCGCAACGCCCTCGCCCATGTGGCCCACGGCGCCGACGGCATCGCCTACTTCCAGTGGCGGGCCGCGAGGGCGGGCGCCGAACAGTGGCACTCGGCGATGCTCCCGCACGCGGGCACGGACAGCCGCATCTGGCAGGACGTCGTCCGCCTCGGCGCCGACCTCAGGGCCCTGGCCGAGGTACGCGGCAGCACCGGCACGGCCGAGGTCGCCATCGTCTGGGACTGGAACGCCCGTTGGGCACTGGAGCTGCCCTCCCAGCCCAGCGGCGACCTCCGGTACAAGGATCTGGTCCGTGCCTGGTACGAGCCGCTGTGGCGGTCCGGCGCGGCCGTCGACTTCGTACGCCCGGACGCGGACCTCTCGGCCTACCGTCTGGTCCTCGCCCCGAGCCTCTACCTGGTGGACGAGGCGGGCGCGGCGAACCTGGCCGGCCACGTCGAGCGCGGCGGCACCCTCGCGATCGGCTTCCACAGCGGCGCCGTCGACGAGAACTGCCACATCCGACTGGGCGGTTACCCGGGAGCGTTCCGCGAGATCCTCGGCATCCGCGGCGACGAACTCTTCCCCCTGCTCCCCGGCGAGTCGGCCGGTCTGACCGGCCAGGTGCCCCCGGGCGCCACGGCCACCCTGTGGTCGGAGCGGGTGCGCCTGAACGGCGCCGAGGCGGTCGCCACGTACACGGACGGACCCCTGGCCGGCGTCCCGGCGGTCACGAGGAACAACCACGGACAGGGCACCGCCTGGTACGTGGCGACCCTCCCCGACGCGGACACGCTCACCGCCCTGCTGGACCGCGTCCGCGCCGAGGCAGGGGTCGCCGGCGCCGGTGACACACCACCGGGAGTGGAGATCGTCCGCCGGCGCGGCCGGGACGCCGACTACGTGTTCCTCATCGACCACGCGGGCCGAGGCGCGGAGCTCCCCGTCCCGCCGGGCGCCACCGAACTCCTCACCGGCAAACCCCTGTCGGGCTCGGTGAGGGTCGATCCCGGCGAGATCGCGGTGGTACGGGAGCCGCGTGCGGCGGGCGGGTAGCCCATGGGCGGTGACGGTCGGTGGCGGTGGCGGATCCAGGCCGGCCCCGCCACCGCTCGCCACACCAGGACGCGGGCCGAGGAGCAGCCGGTGGGCCCCGGTCAGTCGGGCGGCGGCAGCAGCGGGCCCAGGGGACCGAGGTCGAGGTTGAGGTCCTCCATGGTCAGACCGTGGGTCGCGCACAGGTCCTTCATCCGGTCGTGCAGGACCATGAGCGTCGCGCCCAGCCGCTCCTCGTCCTCCTCGCTGAGATCACCCTGGTCGACCCGGCGCAGCGCCTGCCGTTCCATGACCTGACGCAGCAGTTCGACCAGTGTCAGAACCAGCCGCAGAAGGTCGCGCTCGACCGTGTCCGGGTCGGTGTTGATCCGCCCGGCCGCGGCACGACCCCGCGCACCCGGCCGTGGCCGGTCCGAGGGCTCGGCCGGCAGCAGCCGGAAAGCTCGTGCCGCGGCCTCCGCCGCCTCTTCCAGGGGATCCGCGGCGCCCAGGGTGCCGTCGTCGTCAGCCGTCATCTCCGCCTCGCGAGGGAGCGGACTGTTCCCAGGGCGACGGGTTCTCCGCGCTGACGGACACGATCAGCGCGCGCAGCGAGATCCGCACGAGATCGATGTCGGCGACGGACAGCACCACGTCACCGGTCAGGACCACCCCTCCGGCGAGCAGCCGGTCCAGCAGGTCGATGAGCGCGACCTGACGGTCCGGCAGCGGTTCCACAGCGGTCGAACGGCCGGGCCCGGTCATGGCCCGACACCCCGGACCGAGTCGTCCCCGCCGTCCGTGCCGCCGGGGGCGTCCGTGTCGTTCACGGGCATCGCGAAGGAGTACGGCGCCCACGGGCCCGTGACCTCGACGCGGATCCCCGCCAGCCCCTGCCCCACGCGGGCGACTTCGGTGCGGAAGGCCTCGCCGCGCCCGCGGGGCACCAGAAAGGCGTCGTTGAACACGTTCTCGCCCGCGTCGCCGGCCAGGGCGCCTTGCTGGGGCCGGTGCGCCGCCCGGTCGGTCGCGTACGCGCGTGCCACGTTCCCCACACGCTCGGCCGCCTCCTGAGCCGCTCGGTGGACGGCCTCCCGGTCGCCGCGCTGTCGTCTTCGGGCACTCAGGTAGGCACGCCCCGGCGAGATGTCCGCCGACGGGGATTCCGGGGCCGCCGGGGTGGGAGGGGCGGTCGCCTCGACATAGATCTTCACCCCCCATTCGACCTGGTCGGCCAGGTGGTCCAGGCGCTCGGCGAACAGCCGTACCGCGGAGCGCAGCATGTCGCGGGCGCTGCTGTCGTCGAGGTAGACGGTCGCGAGCCGCAGCGGCAGCGCCGGGGCGAGGGCCGCGACCTCCTCGACGATCGCGTGGTGCGCCCGTGCGACCGCCTCCAGCCAGTCCAGGTCCTCCAGATGCCGTCTGAGCCCCTCCTCGCGGAAGTCCGCCGCCGGTACCGGGCTCACCACGAGAACGATGTCCGCGTCGCCGTGCTCCTTCCCGCCTTCGGCGATCAGGTGTACCGGGGCACCGGCCACTCCCGTGAGTCCGGTGAGGGACTGCGGCAGATCCGGGTGCGCGCGTGCCACGGCGTACGCGTAGGTGACCGGTTCACTCGTACTCGTCGTCATCGCGATCAGCTCTTCGGCGGGTGGTGCCGTGCGGTTCCGCGTCCACCTCGGGGATGCCCCTGTCCCGGCGCAGCGCGTTCAACTCGGCGCGCAGCCTGCGGTTCTGTTCGGCCAGCGATCGCTCGTCCCCGGCGCCCGACGTGAGCGACGGGTCGTGCTCCCACCAGTCGATGCCCATTTCCCTGGCCTTGTCGACCGAGGCGACGAGCAACCGGATCTTGATGGTGAGCAGTTCGATGTCGAGGAGGTTGATCCGGATGTCGCCCGCGATCACGATGCCCTTGTCGAGGACGCGTTCCAGGATGTCGGCGAGACTGGCGGAGGACCCCTGCGCGTACGGCGGAGCGGCTCGGGACGGATAGTCGCCCAGGCGGTTGGAGAGCGGTTGACTCACGACGGTGGCCTCGAGTTCTCTCGGATCCGGTCGGGGTTCGTTCGGGGAGACCGGGCCGGTCAGGGCGGTCCGCCCCGTTCGTGGATCCTGATCTCCTCCAGCCGGTCGAGCAGTTGGTCCTCGATCCGGTCGAACGTCTCCTCGTCGATCTCACCCGCGTTCAACTGCCTTTCCAGCTCGGCGAGTTGAAGCCGTATCGGTGCCGGGTCGTAGTACTCGTCCTCGGCGGCCTCCAGGACCCTGTCCATCACCCAGGCGACCCCGCGCACGGGCGCCAGGGGAAGCGTGACGAGTTGTGTGAACAGTCCCATGACATCTCCATCAGCTGAAGCTGTACGGAGGGAGCGGACCGTTGAGCCGGAACTCGAATCCCTCGCCCAGCTGGTGCGCGAGACTCAGTTCCGTGGCGAGGAAGAGCTCGTCCTGGTCGTCGCTCACCAGGAACGAGACGCTGAGGAAGTCCGTTCCGGCGGGCGGAGAGGAGTCGATCTCCCGGGCGAACGGGCGGAGCGCCTCGATCACGCCCGAGGCCAGTGCCTCCTGGCGGGCCCGCACCTCGTTGGCGACCAACTCGCCGAGCCGCACGGCCGCGTCGGGGGGCGCCGTGCCCTCGCGGACGGCGTCGTTGAGCTGCCGGGCCGCCTCCGACTGCACGAGGATCTCCCGCAGCAGCATCTCCTCGTCCTGCGACGCCTTCAGGTTGTACTCGGCGCAGTTCTCCAACTGGTGCAGGCGTTCGGCGTACTCGTCGCCGCGCTCCTCCAGTGCCTCCCTGACCGCGTCCTCGTCCGGGGCGGTGTAGCCGAACCTGAGAGGCAGCACGGTGCCGTCCGCCAGCAGACGCTGCTGGATCTCCTGGTGCCGGCCGATGTCTCTGCGTTTGGGGCGCAGTTCCTCCGGAGCGTCACTCACGACCGCGCAGAGCGGGCCCGCGGTCACCGTGCGCAGCGGGGAGGGCGAAGCGCCGACCCCGTCGAGACCGTCGAGCCGCAGCGGATGGTCCTTGAACGTGATCGAGTAGATGTATACGGCCATGGCTCACTCCTCCGCGCGAGACGCGCTTCTCTCCCGCCGGGGGGAGCGCCGGGCCGGCCGCCGCCGTCGCTGCACCGGCTCTTCCTCCGTCTCCTCTTCTTCCTCCGGCTCCTCCGTCTCCGGCTCGTCCTCCTCATCGTCGTCGCTGTCCTTGCCCGTCACTCCCCGGATGGTTTCGGTGACCGCTTCGGCGGCGCCGCTGAGGGCTCCCTTGGACTTGCCCCGCGCGCCGGATTCCATGGAGTCGCCGACAAGGTCGGTGAGCTGGGCCGGGGACTTGTCGCCGGACTCCAGATCGAGACGGTTGCAGGCCTCCGCGAAGCGCAAATAGGTGTCGACACTGGCCACGACGATGCGTGCGTCGATCTTCAGGATCTCGATGCCCACGAGGGACACCCGGACGAAGACGTCGATCACGAGCCCGCGGTCGAGAATGAGTTCCAGAACGTCGTAGAGGTTGCCGGATCCGCCGCCCTGGGCGAGGCCGCTGCCACTCTGCGGCACCACAGTCATGGTGCCTCCCTTCACCGGCTGTGATGACTCAGCGCCGGTCGATCTGTCCACGCGTATAGCGGCGCTTCCTCTCGTAGGCCACCAGGTCGCCCTTCTTGTCCAGGGTCACTCGGTAGGTGGCCATCACGCTGGTGGTCTCGGGGACGCGCTCCAGTTCGAGTACCTCCACATCCGCCTCCCAACCGTCGTCCGTGGGTCTGATCGCGGAAACGGATTCGGGGGCTCGGCCGAGCAACGAGCCGAGTTGCTTCACCGCCTCACGGATGGCCCGGGCGGGGCCTCCGGAGCGTGATGGGGCCGCACTGTCACCGGCGGGCCGCCGGCGCGCGGTACCGCGGTCGGCGCTCGGCCGCCGTTTGGCGGGTTCTGCTGCGGCCATGGTGTCTCCGGTCATCGAAACGGACGCCGTTTTCCCATGTAAGTAAGCAATCTCATCATATAGGGGTACTTAGAGCGTCAGATGTGGACAGTCTGGCCGCGTGGTCGGAAGGGAATGGGTTCATGAAGGTGACGACCAAGATTGCTCTGGCCGCGGCTGTCGCCGGGGGCTATCTCCTCGGACGTATGAAGAAGGGCCGCCTCGCGTTCGCGGTGGCCACCTATCTCGCCGGGCGCCGATTCGGGCTCGATCCGCAGCAGTTGGCCACGGAAGGGCTCAAGCGGCTCTCGGAGGTTCCGGCTGTCGCGGAGCTCCAGGAACAGGTACGGAGCGAACTGATGAACGCCGCCCACCAGGCCCTGGCTGCTCCTGCTCCGTCGGAGAAGACGGCTGCCGAGAAGATGCCTGCCAAGGAGGCGCCTGCCAAGAAGACGGCCGCCAAGAAGACGGCCGCCAAGAAGACGGCCGCCAAGAAGATGCCTGCCAAGGAGGCGCCCGCCAAGAAGACGGCCGCCAAGAAGGCGCCTGCCAAGAAGACGGCAGCCAAGAAGACCTCGCCGCAGGCGAAGAAGGCGCCCGTGAAGAAGGCCGCCGCGAAGAGATCTTCGTCCAGGGCGGACAGGAGCGCTTCCGGACGCCGGAGGTAGGAGGAAGCCCCGTCAGGTCTCGTCCTCCATGCGGATCACCCGCCTGAGATCCTCATGCGCCTTGCCGGGGGTACCTTCCTGCGCCTCCAGCAGTGCCGAGGCGATGGCGTCCAGCTTGCGCTGGATCGCCCGCTCGGACCGTAGCTCGGAGTTCTTCAGCAGTGCCAGGAGCAGCAGCGTCACCGCGGTCATCGCGTCGCCGGCGAGAAGGAGCCATTCCCCGGCGAGGCCGGCGATGTGGACGGCGACCGTCAGAGCGACCAGTCCGACGCAGAACGTGAAGAAGACGGGCGAGCTGGTGAACCTCGACCCGGACTCGGCGAGTCGCTCGAACCCGCCGCGTTCGTCGCCACCGCGGTCGGCGGGATGCTGAAAGGCCATGGTCAGTGCTTGGTCCACTGACGCACCCGCGCCGTGGCCTTCTCCGTCACCTCCTGCGCCTTGCCCCGCAGTTGCTCACGCCGGCCCGCCCTCTGGACCGACGTGTCGCCCAGCGCCTTCCCGACGGACTCCTTCACCTTGCCCTTGATCTGCTTGGCCTTCGCGTTGCCCTGGAACATCATCGCCACCGTCCTCCGGGTGTGCGCCGTGCCGCGACGCGGCGGGTCGCTCATCCCCTTCTCACCGTGTGACCTGGCGGGCGGCACCGCAAACCGGCCCGTCGGCCACGCCGACCGCGTCCGCCACGCCGGCCACGTCGTGCTGCCCGGCCGGTTTCCCCGCGCGCCGGAGGGGGACCCGATGCCGAAGCCCGGAACCAGCAAAAGGGACCGGATCCGATGGAGCCGGACGCGGTGGGAGCCGGGGCCGGACAGAGAAGTGATGAGAAGGAGCCATGGCTGCCGATATCGGGACCAGGAGCACCCAGCGACCGGAGACGGGATGGGCGAAGGCACGTCGTCGGCGGCAGACCGGGCCGAGGACCTGTCTGCCGGCGACGGCCGGCGCGTCGGCCCGCCAGGACCGGACCGCCCCCGAGTGGAACATCGTCAGGGGTGAGGACTGACCGGCCGTCACTTCTCCGTCCGGGGCCGCGCCGTCACGGGTGAGCCTCAGGAGGCGGAGTCCGTCTTGGAGCGCAGCCGGCGGATCTCGTCCTCCGGGGGACGGCGCTGACCCTCGTCCACCAGACGCTCGGGCATGTCGTCGTCCGGGATCAGGTGAACGGCCTCCTGCTCGGCGGGGTCGGAGTCGCCGTCGGCACCGACATCCTCGGCGATCATGTCGTGCTCGGCGTCCTCGTGGGCGCCCACGTCGAGGGCCAGGATTCTCTCCGCGGGATCCGTGTCCACCTCGTCGTCCAGGAGTTCGCCTCCGTCGGCCTCCAGGTCGTTTTCGCCGTCGTCCTCACCGGGGTCCCGCAGGGCCGGATCCGTCCGTTCCTCGGCCAGCTTCTCGTCCAGGCTCTCCCCCTCGCGCTGTTCACGCGCCGTGGTGCCCGGATGGTCCACCGCGAGCGGGCGCTCGGGCGGGGACCAACCGTCGTCGAAGGGGTCCGAGCCCCGGTATTCCAGGGTGTCCTCGGGGTCGAGGATGCCTTCGTCCTCGCGTATGTCGGGACCTCCCGGCTGGTAGACCTCATCACCCATGACGCCGTCCTCGCTCTGGCTGCCCAAGATGGGCGCGACCTTCGGACGGATCCGAGTGTCATCGGCCCATGTCTCCAGGCTCACCCAGCACACCGGTTCCGGCATGCCGGAGCGGCGCGCGATCACAGAGAGTCACCAGTAACGAGGTGATGATTCTCGATCTCCACGTTTGGCACCCGCGGGGAGGGTCACTCGATGAGTCGACACTCGAAGCCGATCGTGATGGGAAGTGAGACATCGTGAGTGGCGAGCAGAAGGCCAAGGCCAAGATGGAACAGGCCAAGGGCAAAACGAAGGAAGCGGCCGGGCACGCCGTGGGCAACGAGCGGATGACCGCCGAGGGCCGGGCCGAAAAGGCCAAGGGCGACGCACGGCAGGCCAAGGAGAAGACGAAGGACGTCTTCAAGGGCTGAACAGGGCTGAAGGGGCTGAACCGCCGAAGACCTGAAAGGGCCGACCGTTCAGGTCTCTCGTCTCAGGTCCTGGGGAGTCGGCGCGGCCGCCAGGCCGGCCATGTGGGGCCCGTTCCGGGGAACGGGCCCCACAGTCGTGCACGCGTCCGGCACGGTCGTGCACGCGGCTACCGGCCGGACCTCGTGTTGCCCCACGCCCCCGCGGGCCGAAGATGGTGGGGGTGGCGGAGAGGAGCCCCCGGCGTGGAACCGGACGCGCAGGCAGACGGGCGAGGGGACCGCTCGCAGAGGCCGGCCGAGGGAGCCGATCCGCGGCGGTGGCGCGCCCTGTGGGTCACTCTGACCGCCGGGTTCATGAGCCTGCTCGACGTCACCATCGTCGCCGTCGCGCTGCCCTCCATGCAGCGCGCCCTGCACGCCTCCGCCCCGTCGATCCAATGGGTCGTCTCCGGTTACGCCCTCACCTTCGCGCTGGTTCTCGTGACGGCCGGACGCCTCGGCGACGCGATCGGCCGGCGGCGGATCTTCCTGCTCGCCCTCGCCGCCTTCGTCCTGTGCAGCGCCGCTGCCGGCGCCGCGCCGACGATCACTCTCCTCGTCGTGGCGCGACTGGCCCAGGGCGCGGCCGCGGGGTGCCTGGCACCGCAGAACTCCGCCCTCATCCAGCAACTGTTCCGGGGAGCCGAGCGGGGGCGGGCGTTCGGGCTCTTCGGGGCCACCGTCGGCATCTCCAGCGCGGTGGGCCCCGTCATCGGCGGCCTGATCCTGATGCTCGCCGACGGGCCCCAGGGCTGGCGCTGGATCTTCTACGTGAACGTGCCGGTCGGAGCAGTCGCCTTCCTGCTGGGCCTGCGGCTGCTGCCCAAGGTCGCTCCGCGCCGCCGGGAACGGTTCGATCTGCGGGGCGTCCTGCTGCTCGGCTGCGGGGTGCTCGCCCTGATGCTTCCCCTGATCCTGGCCGAGTCCGGCGGTGTACGAAGGCTGTGGTGGCTCTTCCCGCTGGGGGCGGTCCTTCTCGCGGTGTTCGCCTGGTGGGAGCGGCGCCTGACGGCGGTCGGCGGGCAGCCGCTCCTGGATCCGCGCCTGGTGACGAACACGCGAGGCTACGCGGCCGGAGCGGCGATCGCCGCCCTGTACTTCGTGGGGTTCAGCGGCGTGTGGCTGGTGTTCGCGCTGTACTTCCAGAACGGTGAGGGCTTCTCCCCGCTGCGCTCGGGGCTCGCGGTGACCCCCTTCGCCATCGGTTCGGCCGCGGCGGCCGTGGTGGCCGGACGGCTTGTCGAGCGGCTGGGCCGGCTCCTGACCGTCTGCGGTCTCGCCGCCGTCGCCCTGGGGCTGGGCGGCGCCGTGCTGATCCTGCGCCTCGCACCCGGGGATCCGGCCGTGTGGTACGCGGCTCCGGCCCTGTTCCTCGGCGGGCTGGGCAGCGGCTGCGTCATCTCGCCGAACGTCACGATGACGCTCCGGGACGTGCCGGTGCGGATGGCGGGCGCGGCCGGCGGCGCCCTGCAGACGGCCCAACGGCTGGGCGGCGCGGTCGGTACGGCGGCGCTGCCGGGACTCTTCTACGTCGTGCTCGGCACGGGACGGCAGGACTTCCGCTCCGCCCTGGCGATCGCCGTGGGCTCCGGGATCGTGGCTGTCCTGTGCGCCCTCGCCCTGGCTGTTCACGACTGGCTGCGCGACTGTGAGCCCCGGCCACCGCGCCGCCGTTCCGAGACGCCGCACGAACACACCGACGTGAGTCGGCCCTGAGGCGCCTACGTGGGAAGCAGGCCGCGTGGAAGGCCGTGCCTTCGGCCATGCTCACAGTCATCGCACAGCGGCCGAAAAGGTGTGACGGGCGGATGAACTCGCAGTAGGTAATGGCAAGTTCAAGCCGAAGTCTTGTCCTCTCCATGACAAGGTCATCGGGTCGATGCCACTCTGCTGTCGACCAGGCACGCTTCGTGCACACGCTGTCGCCCTCATCCCCTCCGGCTCATCCCCTCCGGCTCATCCCCTCCGGCTCATCCCCTCCACATCGTCCCCTTCCAGCGCACCCGCACCCCGACGATTCACGCGCCGCCGACTCCGCGAGCGCCTTCGTGCGGCAGTCACTGCGGCGCTGCTTCCCGCCCGGCTCACCACGGACCGGCCGTACCCGACGGTCGGCCCGCCCGGGCCACCCCCCTCGCAGATGGAGATGACCTTGAACCGGCAACCCCCTTCCGCCCGTCGGCGCAGACGCGCAACTGTCCTCGCCCTCACCGCCGCGAGCTCGTTACTGGCGCTCGCCGTCCACCCGGCTCCCGCGTCCGCGGCCCCCGCTGATCCGTCGGCCGCCAGGGCCGTCGCCCGGATCGTCGCCGAGCCCAGGTCCGGCGCCCGCCAGGTTCCGCTGTCGCCCGCCCGGCGTGCAGCGCTGGTCGAGAGCGCGGGAGCGGCGGCGGGTGCCACAGCGAAGCGGCTCGGTCTCGGCGCCCGGGAGCGACTCGTCGTCAAGGACGTCTCCAAGGACGCGGACGGTACGACCCATACGCGATACGAGCGCACCTATGCGGGACTGCCGGTGCTCGGCGGCGATCTGGTCGAGCACCTGAGGAGCGGCCGGAGCACCGTGTCCGAGGCCGGCCGGGCCGCAGCCGTCACCCTGCCGAGCGTCAGGCCCAGGATCTCCGCCGGTGACGCCGCGGCCAGGGCCCTGGCGGTGGGACGAGCGGCGGCCGTCCGGCGAGCGGGCGTCGACGGGGAGCCCCGGCTCGTCGTCTGGGCCGCCGGCACCCGCCCGGTCCTGGCCTGGGAATCGGTGATCGACGGCGTCCAGCGCGACGGCACACCGAGCGAGCTGCACGTCATCACCGACGCCGCCTCCGGCAAGGTCGCCTCCCGGTATCAGGGAGTCGACACGGGCACGGGGACGGGCCAGTACGCCGGGACGGTGCCGCTCTCCACCACCCCGTCCGGATCGTCGTACCAACTGGTCGACGGCGACCGTGCCGGCCATCGCACCTTCGACCTCAACCAGGGAACCTCCGGCACCGGGACCCTGTTCACGGACGACAACGATGTCTGGGGCACCGGCGCCCAGAGCGACCGGCAGACCGCCGGTGTCGACGTCGCCTACGGAGCGGCCGCGACCTGGGACTACTACAAGGACGTCTTCGGCCGCAACGGGATCCGCAACGACGGTGTGGCCGCCTACAGCCGGGCCCACTACGGCAACAACTACGTCAACGCCTTCTGGCAGGACAGCTGCTTCTGCATGACCTACGGCGACGGCGCGAGCAACACGCACCCCCTGACGGCCCTGGATGTCGCCGCCCACGAGATGAGCCACGGCGTGACCGCGGCCACCGCCAACCTCACCTACTCAGGGGAGTCCGGCGGTCTCAACGAGGCGACGTCGGACATCTTCGCCGCGGCTGTGGAGTTCCACGAGAACCTCGCGGCCGACGTGCCCGACTACCTGGTCGGCGAGAAGATCGACATCCGCGGCACCGGCGCGCCGCTGCGCTACATGGACAAGCCCTCCAAGGACGGTTCCTCCCGCGACTACTGGGACTCCTCGCTGGGCGGCATCGACGTCCACTACTCGTCGGGACCGGCGAACCACTTCTTCTACCTGCTCTCCGAGGGGAGCGGCGCGAAGACCGTCAACGGGGTGTCGTACGACAGCCCGACCCATGACGGTCTTCCGGTGGCCGGCATCGGCATCGAGAACGCCGCCCGGATCTGGTACCGCGCGCTGACGACATACATGACGTCCACGACCAACTACGCCGGTGCCAGGACCGCGACCCTGCGAGCCGCGGGCGATCTCTTCGGGGCCTACAGCCCGACCTATCTCGCCGTCGCCGACGCCTGGGCGGGTATCAACGTCGGTGACCGCATCGCCCTGGGGGTCAACGTCTCCCCGGTCGCCGACCAGACCTCGGGGGTCGGCCAGCAAGTGTCCCTCCAGGTGAACGCGTACACCACCAACACCGACGCGAGCCTCGCCTACACGGCCACCGGACTGCCGGAGGGCCTGTCCATCGGTGACACCGGACTGATCACCGGGATCCCCGTCACCCCGGGGACCAGCGACACGACGGTCACGGTGACCGACAGCACCGGCGCGGCGGTGTCGGTGGCCTTCCAATGGCGGATCGCGTACGTCTACGCCAACAGCACCCGGGTCGACATCCCCGACGTCGGCCCGGCGGTCGAGTCGCCCGTCACGATCACGGGCCGGCCCGGCAACGCCTCGGCGACCACCGAGGTCTACGTCAACATCGTGCACACCTACCGCGGTGACCTGACGGTCGATCTGGTCGGCCCCGACGGCACCGTCTACTCGCTGCTGAACCGCAGTGGGGGCTCGGCCGACAACGTGGACCAGACGTTCACGGTGGACGCCTCCGCGCAGCCGGTCGACGGCACGTGGAAGCTGCGCGTCCGCGACCTCGCGTCGATCGACGTGGGGTACATCCAGGAGTGGCGGATCACCCCCTGATCCTCCACTGACCCGTGCCCGTCCGGACCGCCTCGCGGACCGGACGGGCAAGCCGTCCCCGCCGAGTGTCCGGGGGCGTCCGCCGTCACAACGGCGCGACGCCCCAGGGCACTCGGCTTCTTTCTGCCCTCGATCACGTTCCGCCGCGCTTCCTTCGCGCCTTCCGGGTCTTCCGTGCCGTCCGAGTCCTCCGCGCCTTCAAGCCTTGACGGATCCGGGCGGCCTCCCGCCTGTCCGCGTAGACCCCCATCCAGGTCAAACCCCTTGAAGTGGCCCACCAACACGGGCCCGACGCACACGAGTTGAAGAAACCCGTGTCACGGGACTTGCCACTCTGATGGTTCATTACTTAAATCAAACCGTGAACTAAGAGAGCCGGAAGGCCAGTTCACAGTGTTCCCACCCACATGGCAGAGCTGTGTCCACAGCTCTCGATCCACTGTGTCCGCTCCGCTCGTCACCCCACCCGCATGGAGTCACGGCATGAAACTCAGAACCCTGGGTGTCGCGCTGGCCGCTATGGCCGCGCTCGTCACCCTGCCCTTGCAGGGACCGGCCGCCGCGGCCGAACTCCCGCTGTCCCAGGGCAAGACGGCCACGTCCTCCTCGGACGAGAACGGGGGCACCCCCGCCGCCTACGCCGTCGACGGCGACACCGCCACCCGGTGGTCCTCGGCCGCCACGGACGCCCAGTGGCTCCAGGTCGACCTCGGCGCCTCGGCCACGATCACCAAGGTCGTCCTCAACTGGGAGGCCGCGTACGGCAGCGACTACCGCATCCAGACCTCACCGGACGGCAGCACCTGGACCGACATCAAGACGGTGACCGGCGGTGACGGCGGCACCGACACGCTCGACGTCTCGGGCCAGGGCCGCTACGTCCGGATGAACGGCGTCCACCGCGCGACCCCGTACGGCTACTCCCTCTGGGAGTTCCAGGTCTTCGGCACCGGCGGCACCGGCACCCCGACGACCTGTGGCACGGCCAACGCGGCGCAGGGCAAGGCGGCGACCGCCTCCTCCACCGAGAACGCGTCCGGCCCCGCCTCGGCCGCCTTCGACGGCAACACCGCGACGCGCTGGTCCAGCGCCTTCTCCGACCCGCAGTGGGTCCAGGTCGATCTCGGATCCTCCAGCGACCTGTGCCGGGTCGACCTCAACTGGGAGGCGGCGTACGGCAAGGCCTTCCAGATCCAGTCCTCCACGGACGGCCAGAACTGGACCGTCCTCAAGTCCGTCACCGACGGCACGGGCGGCACCGCCTCCTACGACGTCTCCGGCAAGGGCCGGTACGTACGGATCTACGGGACGACCCGGGGCACCGCGTACGGGTACTCGCTGTGGGAGGTCGCCGTCCACACCGGCACAGGGACCGGCACCCCGCCCGTGCAGGGCGGCGGAGACCTCGGGCCCAACGTCATCGTCGTGGACCCCTCGACGCCCGGTCTGCAGGGCAAGTTCGACCAGGTCTTCGCCCAGCAGGAGTCGAACCAGTTCGGTTCCGCCCGCTACCAGTTCCTGATGAAGCCGGGCACGTACAACGGGATCAACGCCCAAGTCGGCTTTTACACCTCGATCTCGGGCCTCGGCCTGAACCCCGACGACACCCACATCAACGGCGACATCACCGTGGACGCGGGCTGGTTCAACGGCAACGCCACCCAGAACTTCTGGCGTTCGGCGGAGAACCTGTCGATCACCCCGGTCAACGGCACGGACCGCTGGGCCGTGGCGCAGGCCGCGCCCTTCCGCCGTATCCATGTACAGGGCGGCCTCAACCTCGCCCCGAACGGCTACGGCTGGGCCTCCGGCGGCTACATCGCCGACTCCAAGATCGACGGTACGGTCGGCCCGTACTCCCAGCAGCAGTGGTACACCCGTGACAGCTCCGTCGGCGGCTGGACCAACGGTGTCTGGAACATGACCTTCACGGGCGTCCAGGGAGCACCGGCGACGAACTTCGACACCGGCCCGTACACCACCCTGGACACCACCCCGGTCTCCCGCGAGAAGCCCTACCTCTACCTGGACGGCAGCACCTACAAGGTGTTCGTGCCCTCCAAGCGGACCAACTCCCGCGGCGTCTCGTGGCCCAACACGGCCGGTACGTCGATCCCGCTCGACCAGTTCTACGTCGTCAAGGCCGGCGCGACCGCGCAGACCATCAACGCGGCGCTCGCCCAGGGTCTCAACCTGCTGTTCACCCCAGGTGTCTACCACATCGACCAGACGATCAACGTGACCCGGGCCAACACCGTCGTCCTCGGTCTCGGGCTCGCGACCGTCGTGCCGGACAACGGCATCGACGCGATGCACGTGGCGGACGTGGACGGCGTCAGGCTCGCCGGATTCCTCATCGACGCGGGCAGCTCCAAGTCCGACACCCTGCTGCAGATCGGTTCGTCGGGCGCCTCGGCCGACCACTCCGCCAACCCGACCACCATGCAGGACGTGTTCGTGCGGGTCGGCGGCGCGGGCCCCGGCCTCGCCACCAACTCGGTCGTGGTCAACAGCGACGACGTCGTGATCGACCACACCTGGCTCTGGCGGGCCGACCACGGCGAAGGAGTCGGCTGGGAAACCAACCGCGCCGACTACGGGCTCGTGGTCAACGGTGACGACGTCCTGGCGACCGGCCTGTTCGTCGAGCACTTCAACAAGTACGACGTGCTGTGGAACGGCGAGAACGGGCGCACGATCTTCTACCAGAACGAGAAGGCGTACGACGTACCCAACTCCGCCGCCATCACCCACGACGGCATCGTCGGGTACGCGGCCTACAAGGTCGCCGACTCCGTGGCCGTGCACGAGGCATGGGGACTGGGCAGCTACTGCAACTTCACCTCGGACCCGTCGATCGTGCAGGCACACGGCTTCCAGGTCCCGGTGAAGGCGGGGATCAAGCTGCACGACATTCAGGTGATCTCCCTGGGCGGCAAGGGCCAGTACGCCCACGTCGTCAACAACACCGGCGCGCCCACCTCGGGGACGGACACCGTCCCGTCCAAGGTCACGCAGTTCCCGTGATCCTGAACGGCGCCGGCTGACAGACAAGCGGGTGCCGGCACTCCCCCTGGTCCGGGGGAGTGCCGGCACCCGCGCGCGTTCGGCGTCACGCGGCGGCGTGGGCCGCCGCCGGCCCGGTCCGCCCGCTCAGACGGAGCGGTGCCCCGGGCCGAAGCCCCCAGCGGCCCCCGTCGTGCCGCGAGGTGTGTCGAGCCGCGTGTCATGAGCCCGGGGCGCTTCCTGGTCGGGCGGCCCCGCCGGCTCCACCCCGGCGGCGTGCGCGAGGAGGCGACGGGCCAGTTCACGTGCCTCGGCGGGGGTGAGCGAGGCCCACACCCCGTGCTCGTCGCCCTGGTCGGGACCCACGTCCAGCGTCACGCGGCCGATCGTCCGGCCCGGCGTGGGCAGCCGCAGCTCCTTCACGAGGATCCTGCGGCCGCACGAAGTCACCAGGGGCAACTCGCCCGCCCCGGTCGCGGGTATCCGCCGCTGTCCGGACGCCGTCATCGCTCTCACGCCTTTCCACGAGCAGAACCGCCGGTGGGTCCACCGCAGTCGGTGGAACTCCGTGCTCCGGCGTCTGCCGGACTGTTCAGGTCAGCGTCGAGTGGTACTGGTTTGTTCCCGGTCTCCGCGCGCCACACTCCCTCGTGACCGCGTCCCGCGAGCCGCCCGCCGGTGCCGTGGGACCCGAACACGGGGTGGTGTTCACGTGGTTGACGAAAGCCCCGCTCGGTACGCGGACGGGGAGCGCCCGGCGGACCGGGCGGCCCGCGACCGGTCCGTGTCAGCGCGGGGTGGAGCCCTTGGCGCGCAGGGCCCCGAGGCGTTCCAGGAGCAGACCCTCCCGGGTGGACCAGGGCGAGACCTCCACACTCGTGGCCCGGCAGGCCTCCATCAGCGCTTCCGCGACCAGCGCCCCGGCCAGGGACTGTCCGGCCCGGTGCCGTGAGATGCCGGGCAGACGGCCGCGGCCCGCGGACCCGTTCCTGGCGAGAACGCCCACCGCGGCCCGTACCTCGTCGAGGGTCAGCCGCTGCGGGGTCCGGGAGCGGTCGCTGCCGGCGGTGGTGTAGCGGGCGAGCTGGGTGAAGGTCTTGGAGCAGGCGAGCACGCGTCCGTCGGGATCGGCGCGCGGCAGGTCGGCCACCTCGGCGAGCCGGTCGCTCAGATGGTCGCGGACCTCGGCGAGCCGTCGCTTCGAGGACACGGCCTCGTCCAGCTTCCAGGCGCGGGTGACCGTGCGGGCGCCCAGCGGCAGGGAATGGGTCGTCCGGGGTTGCCTGGACGATCCGGACGCGACCTCCACGGTCCCGCCGCCGATGTCGAGCACCAGCAGGGAGCCGGCCCGTTCGCCCGCCCAGTGCCGTGCGGCCACGTAGGCCAGGCGGGCCTCCTCCTCGCCGGACATCACCCGCAGCCGGGTGCCGGTCGCGCTGGCCACCTGGGCGAGGACCTCGTCGCGGTTGGGCGCGTCGCGAATCACCGACGTGGCGAACGCGTACACCTCCGGCAGGGCTCCCCGGCTCTCGGCGAGCGTTTCGGCCACGGCCCGCTGCACGCTCCGTACGCCCGATTTGTCCAGCCGTCCCGTGGCGTCCAGTGTCTCGTGCAACTGGAGCCGTACCTTTCGGGACAGCACCTCCTCCATGGCGACTCCGGCGCGGCGCCGCGCCACGGTGAGCAGAGCGCTGTGACACCCGACGTCTAGTACACCTGCCTGACGCACTGTGTTAACCACCCGTTTCCTGCAGAAGGGGACCCCGCGAACTCACCATTGTCCCGCACGGTGGCCGTGGTGACGCGACACGATTTCGTTTCGGCTCGTCAGGAGCCTGTCGGGGACCTTCAGGGTGCCACGGCGGCGCCGGGCGGCCGACCGAAGGGACTTCACGCGCGCTGCCGCGCCCCCGCTGTCGCACGAGGGGCGGGAGCCGGCGTCAGATGGCGGAGCGGCTCATGTCACTGTCCGGCGTGTCGGCCAACGCCACCACGGCGGTGATCCGTTTGCCGACGGGTTCCCGGTGCGCCTCGAAGGCATGGCACACGGCCATGACGATCTCCAGTCCGTGCTGGCCGACGCGGCCCGCGTCGGCCGCGCGTGCCACCGGAAGGGTCGGGTCGGAGTCCCACACGGTCGCCCGGACGGCGCCCTGGTCGACCTCCAGCGACAACAGGCAGGGTCCGCCCGCGTACTTGACCGCGTTGGTCACCAGCTCGCTGACGACCAGGGGGACCATGCCCATCACCCGTCCGGAGACGGGCAGTCCGGCGACCGCCTGCACCCGTGTCAGGAAGTCGCGGGTGAACGCCCGCGCCTGAGCGATGCACGTGGAGTCACCGTCGTACGCGACTGAGGCCTCGATGAGTGCACCCCGCTGTTCCTGCTGTCCCGCTTCGCTCACCTGCTGACCCATACGATCCGTCCCGCGTCCACCTCTTCGACGTTCGGCGTCTGCCCCGGAAATCCGGCTTCACTCCACCCGGCCGCGTATTCGTCCGCGGGGCACCGCGACGGGGTGCCGCCGAGGTCAGGCGTCGGCGACCGTCACGGCGACGGGGGTGCCGGCCTCGATCGTGCGGCTGACCGTGCAGAGCCGGTCGTGCGAGGTCTTGACGGCGCGGGGGAGGATGGCACGGGCGCGGTCGCCGCTCTCGCCGTCCGGGAACGCCACCGAGAAGGTGACCGCGAGGCTGGTCATCCGGTTTCCGAGCTCGTCGCTGATCTTGTCGCCGGTCACCGTCAGGGTGAACCGCGTGGGCTCCGCATGGCGGCCGGTCGCGACATCGACATCGGCCGCGGTGCAGCCGCCGATGGCCGCGAGCAGCAGTTCGACCGGGGTGAACTCGTCCTCCCCGCCGGGTCCGGAACCGGTACCGAAGGCGATCGTCCCGCCCCGCGTGTTCGTCGCGGTGAAGTGTCCGGTGCCGGTCCGCTCGACGGTGACGCTGCGCAGCTTGTCGTCAGTCATACCGCCGACCCTAATGTCGTGCCGCGCCGCCCGCCTCGGACGTGCCGTCGGGTCAGTCGGGCGGGTTCGGCCGGACGACACCGAGGTCGTAGGCGAGGATGACCGCCTGGACGCGGTCGCGGACGCCCACCTTCGACAGGACGCGGCCGACGTGCGTCTTCACCGTCGACTCCGCCACGACGAGGCGGCCGGCGATCTCGCTGTTGCTCCAGCCCTCGCCGATGGCGACGAAGATCTCGTACTCGCGCTCGGTGAGGGCGTGCAGGCGAGGGTCGTCCTGCGGCCTCGCAGCCGACGGATCGTGCGGGAGGTGCCGGGCATAGGCGTCCAGGAGACGCCGGGTCAGCGCGGGGGCGATCACCGCGTCCCCCGCGGCGACCGCCCGGATCCCGGCGAGCAGTTCCTCCGGATGGGCGTCCTTGAGGAGGAACCCGCTGGCTCCCGCGCGCAGTGCGGCGTAGGCGTACTCGTCCAGGTCGAACGTGGTCAGGATCAGTACCCGGGAGCGGCCACCGGAGGCGACGACCCGGCGGGTGGCCTCGATGCCGTCCATCCCGGGCATCCGTACGTCCATGAGGATCACGTCCGGGCGCAGTTCGGCGGCCCTGCGGACGGCGTCGGCGCCGTGGGACGCCTCGCCGACGACAGAGGTGTCCGGCGTGCTCTCCAGGAGCATGCGGAAGCCCAGGCGTTGCAGCGGCTGGTCGTCGACGATGAGCACGCTGGTCACGCGGCACCGCCCGTGACGGCCGGCGGAGCGAGGCCGGTCCCGGCCGGAGGGGTGAGATCGAGGGTGGCCCGCAGCGTCCACCCGCCGTCGGGGCCGGGCCCCGCGACGACCGTTCCGTCGTAGAGGGCCGCGCGTTCTCTCATGCCGGGGATGCCGTGCCCTTCGTCGTCGTGCGGCCGGGAGCGCACGCTGCCGTTGCCCGGGCCGGTGTCGTGGACGTCGATGTGCAGCAGCGCTTCCTCGACGCCCACCGCGAGATCGACGCGTGTCCCCGGGCCTCCGTGCTTGAGGGCGTTGGTGAGAGCCTCCTGGACGATGCGGTACACGGCGAGCTGGACACCGCGGTCCAGAGTGCGCAGTTCGCCGCTGCTGCGGTGCACGACCACCGGACCGGCGGCCCGGATCCGCTCGCACAGGGCGTCGATGTCCCCGATCCCCGGCTGGGGACTCAGCTCGGGCGCGCTGGGAGTCGCGGGCTGCTCGCGCAGCACGCCGAGCATGCGGCGCAGTTCGCCGAGCGCCTGCCGTCCGGTGTCACCGATGAGCAGCAGGGCCTGCTTCCCACGTTCCGGCGCGAGGTCGTTCGCGTACGCGCCGCCGTCGGCCAGGGTGATGATGACGGAGAGGTTGTGGCCGACGATGTCGTGCATCTCGCGGGCCATGCGGGTGCGTTCGGCGGCGGCGGCCAGTCGGCTGCGCTGGTCGCGCTCGACCTCCAGCCGGGTCGCGCGGTCCCGCAGGACGGCGAGCTGGCCGCGCCGGATCCGGACGGCCAGTCCGAGCGCGACGGCCGCGGTTATCGTGCTGAAGAGGAAGAACAGCGCGTCCAGGACATGTACTTCGGGCGGCAGGCGCACGGCGACCAGCCCCAGCGCGCCGGCCGTGACCGCGCAGGCCAGGGGGAGCCGCCGCAGCTCGCCGTGCAGGACCAGGCTGTAGAGGGCGATCAGCACGGCGACGTCGGCGCGCAGCCACACCCCCAGCGCCAGCTGGAGGATGAACACCGCGATGATCACCCCGAAGGAGAGCGAGGGCCTTCTGCGCCGCCACAGCAGCGGGAGCACCAGTCCGGCCTGCAGCGCGAGCGTCCCCGGCAGGTCCAGGTGGGTGAACTCGGTGTCGAACGGATGGTGCCGGCCGTCCCCGTCGTGCACCAGGTCCGGCAGGCAGAACAGCAGCGCGACGACCGCCGTCACCACGGAGTCGAGGATCCATGGACGGCTGCGGTCACCCTGCTTGAGCCGACGGCCGAGACGGGACAGCGCACGGGCCAGCGGGTGGTTCCACGGCAGGTCTGCCTCGGCGAAAGGACGGTCGTCCGCCGGTTCGGGCAGGGCGGTGTCGTCGGCGTTCATGGGAGTCACCGGTCCACGCTCATGGGTCTCACCTGTCCATTGTGGGTCCGGACGCTGTGGGTCCGGCCGCGCCCCGTACGCGCCTCCTCGTGTCCTCGTACGGGCGTCACCGCGCGGGTCGGCCGTGATGCCCGGTGCCCGGACGGCACGACACCGGACCGGGTGATCCGGTCGGGTGCCGTGCCGTGCCGGTCGTGGCGTGCGGTGCGCGGTGTGTCAGGCGTCCGTGCGGACGAGACGGTAGGCGGCGCCCGCCAGCGCGAGCACGGTCCAGCCGAGGAAGACCACGAGCCCGGCGGTGGGCGACAAGGTGGTGGAGTCGTGGGTCAGCGCGAACATCGACTCGCCCGCGCTGCTCGGCAGGTAGGGGCTGATGTTGTCCTGCCACGAGCTGGGCAGCAGCGAGACCAGACCGGGCACCAGCATCAGCGAGGCGACCAGGACCGAGATGCCGCCGGCGACCGAGCGGAGCAGAGCGCCCAGGGCGGTGCCGATCACGCCGACCAGACCGAGGTAGAGGCCCGCGCCCAGCAGGCTGCGGACCACGCCGGAGTGGGACAGGGTGAGGGCCGCGGGCGTGCCGGAGACGATGCCGCTGTCGATCGTGAAGGCGACGAAGACGCCGACGGTGGCGACGACGAGGGCGACCAGGCCGAACACCGAGGCCTTGGACCACAGCACCGGCAGCCGGCGCGGCACCGCCGCCAGCGTGGAACGGATCATTCCCGTCGAGTACTCGCCGGCGGTGATCAGCACTCCCAGCACACCGAGCGCCAGCTGCGCGAAGTTCGTGCCGAACACGGAGAGGCTGAGCGCGGTGGCCGCGACGTCGTCCCGGTGCAGGGGGCGCCCGGAGTTGAGCTCGGACTTGTAGTGCGCGGCGGCGATCACGCCGAACGCGACGAGGAACAGCAGCCCGAGGCCGAGGGTGATCCAGGTGGAGCGCAGCGACCACAGCTTCGCCCACTCGGAGCGCAGCACCCGGCGCCCGGTGACCTTGTATGTCGGACGGGCCGCCCGTACGGGACCGGTCGTGGGACTGTCGGTGACGGTGACGGTGCTCATGCCGCCCTCCCAGAGGTCTCGACGGTGGCGCTGGCGTGGTACTCGACAGCGTCGCGGGTCAGATCCATGAAAGCCTCTTCGAGAGAGACGGTCCGGGAGCTGAGCTCGAACAGCGGGATGCCGTGCTCGGCGGCCTTGAGACCGATCGCCCGCGGGGTCAGCCCCGTCACCTGAAGCTCTTCGGATCCGGCCGTGCCGGTGATTTCGACACCGGGACCGGCCAGCACCTCGCGCAGCCGGGCCGCCTGGTCGGTGGCCACGGTGACCGTGTCACCGCCGGCTTGCTGGACCAGCTCCCGCACGGTGGTGTCCGCCAGCAGGCGTCCACGCCCTACGACGATCAGGTGGTCGGCGACCAGGGCCATCTCGCTCATCAGGTGCGAGGAGACGAACACCGTACGGCCGTCCGCCGCGAGGCCGGTGAGCAGATTGCGGATCCACAGCACGCCCTCGGGGTCCAGTCCGTTGACCGGTTCGTCGAGCATGATGGTGGCCGGGTCGCCGAGGAGTGCCGCGGCGATGCCGAGGCGCTGGCCCATGCCGAGGGAGAAGGCGCCCGCGCGCTTCTTGGCCACCGTCTGGAGGCCGGTCAGCTCGATGACCTCCTCCACCCGGCGGCGCGGAATGCCGTGGGTGTAGGCCTGGGCCATGAGGTGGTCGAAGGCGGACCGGCCCGGGTGGATCGACTTGGCCTCGAGCAGCGCGCCGACTTCCTGGAGCGGCGCGGTGTGCTGGGCGTAGTGCTTGCCGTTGACCGTGACGCTGCCGCCGGAAGGCGCGTCCAGGCCGACGATCATGCGCATGGTCGTGGACTTTCCCGCGCCGTTGGGGCCCAGGAAGCCGGTGACGGTGCCGGGCTTCACCACGAAGTCCAGCCGGTCCACCGCCGTCTTCTCGCCGTACCGCTTCGTCAGCTGATGTGCCTCGATCATCGATGGTCCCTTGGTTTCGGGGGCAGGCCCCCACCTGACTGCTCACCCACCACGCTAGGAGCCCGCGGTCCCGGATCCGTGGTACCGGAGAGCCCGGTCGAGGGGAGGCACGTAGTACCGCGGTATCACTCGGCTACGGCTCGCGGATGACAGGACGCGGGCGGGCGCCCCCGCCCGAGCTCCGGCGGGCGTGGAGTTCCCGGGCGTCCCCGGGCCCGCCGGACGGCTCTTCGCGCGCATAGGGGAAGCCTTCCTGGCGCGGCCCGACAGTGACACCCCGCTCGAAGCGGCCTGCGGAGGGGGCAGATGGCGAGAGCGCGTCGGGCCGTTTACTCGAACACCACGCGTCAACTCACAGCTGTGCTGGACTAGTTCGGACAGGATCGGATCGTAAGGGGCTTTTCCCCCGTGCCCCGGGCTGCCGAGTCGGTCGTCAGCGCGGGACGGGCCAGGTCTTGAGGAGTTTGCGGGCGGCTCCGCTGTTGCCGAGTTGGTAGACGGCGACGGCGGCCGGGTGGACGGGGAAGGCGTCGAACGGTTCGGCCTCGATGGTCTCGAGTTCGTCGAGGGTGGCGAAGCCGACGGTGACGTGGGCCGTGTACTTGCCCGGCCCGATCTGGGCGGGGACGTATCCCTCGACCCAGTCGCGGGTGCTCTGGCTGATGTCCTCGCCCGGGTCGGTGACGAAGGCTGCGGACGTGCCGCCGGGCTCGGTGAAGGGGGTGACGGCGGCGAGCAGTGCGGCCTGGAAGTCGAGCACCTGCTCGCTGGGCTGGACGAGGATGACCGCGAGTCCCTGGCCGGGCACGCCCCAGTCGGCGTGCTTGATCGCCACTGCCCGGTAGGAGAGCGCGCTCGTGTCGGTCGCGGCCAGGGTGTCACCGATGGCGGCGTAGACGCTTTCCAGCTGAGCTGTGCGCACGTAGCGCTGAAGGGTGGTGATGTGCGGCTGGTGGGAGGCGTCCAGCGCGAACCCGTCCGGGACGCTCTCGCGCATCCTGGCGTTCCGGTCGCGGGCGTGCCGGAGGGTGTTCTCGTCCGGGTCGACGAGTACGTCGATGGCGGTCAGGTCACTCACGGATCCTCCTGGTCAGAACACGGTGGTCCAGTCGTTCTTCATGCTCACGACCGTCCAGCCGAGCTCCTCGGCCTTCGCGAGCGAAGCCTGGGCGCCCTTGGTGTACGAGAACTCGCGCTGTTCGTCGTCGTGGTTGACGAGCAGCGCGAACCGGGCGCTCTGGAGCATCTCGATGTCCACGTCGGCGTTTCCGCCGGCGAGGACGGGCAGCCGGCCGGTGTGGGCGAAGATGTGCTCGGGCTTGCCCGAGCCCAGGTCCAGGTCGCCGAGGAGCTCATGGGAGCGGGTGAGCTTCCCGTCGGCGTAGGTGTACGCGGCCGCAGAGCCGATGACGTTCTCCTTGGGGATCCCCCAGGTCTCCTCCGCGAAGACGCGCATGAAGTCGCGGCCGCCGCCCGAGCACACGAACACCCGGAACCGGTTCTCGTGCAGGAGGTCGAACAGTTCCAGCATCGGGCGGTAGACCAGCTCGACGTAGGGGACGCCGAGCTTCGGCTGCTTCACCGTCCTCGTCCAGTCGCGCACCTGCGCGTCGAACTCCTCCGGCGTCGTGCCGGCCCACGAGCGGGCGAACGCCTCCACCAGGGTCGACACCACCTGCGGTTCCTGAGTCGCCAGACCCTCGAAGAACGCCTGGTCCTGTTCGATCAGCGCCTTGTACGGCTGCCGGGCGGCGAGCTGTGGGTCGGCCTTCGCCTCCTTCTCCCACCTGCGGAACACGAAGTCGAACTGCGGAGGCAGCGGCTGCTCGACCCACAGCGTGCCGTCGTTGTCGAACGTGGCGATCCGGTCGCCCACCTCGACGAACGCCGCCCCCGGCGTCGTCGCCGCGTGAACGAAGTCCAAGATCGCCCGCTTGGCAGGGCCGTCCTTCCAGCTCGCCAGCATCTCGGTCACGGGCACTCCTGGGCTCGGCGATCGCGCCACCGGCAGATGCGGCAGTCAGCCAGGGACCTTGCCCGGCTTGCAAGGGTTTTCAAAATGAATGGCATGGTTTGAAGCCGTTTGATGGCGTATGCCGGGTTGGTTGTCTCGCTACGATTGCGCCCGACGACCACGCGACGGGCGGCCGTCACGACGCGACGTCGAGGACCTCCTCCGCGCGGGCGCACGTCTCGTAGATCATCCGCCAAAGCGTCTTCTCCCGCAGGTGCGCCTCGCGCCGCGCAATCAGCCGGTCGATCGCCGTCGGCAACTCGCCGGAGGTGATCCACCGCCGGTACCGCGGCTGCATCGACGGTCACGAGGGAGCGGCCAACGCGAAGATCGCGAAGTCCCGCACCGAGGGCCTGGCCGCTCCGCCGGGAAGCGTCGATGTCGGGTCGCGCCGCTGTGGTCGTTATCATCCGATAGTGGTGTTTTCTTAACATTTCCTTCATGCGTGGCTTTTCCTCCGGGGTGGTCGATGTCCCGCAAGCTGCCGACGGGCGACGACGACGAGCTGCTCGCCAGGCTCGGATCGCTGACCGCCCAGGCACGTGAACGCGCGGAGTTCCAGCGCTCCCAGGTCGAACTGGCCATCGCGCTGCAGCGCGGCATGCTTCCGGGAGACCTGCCCTCCGCCCCGGGTTTCGACGTGGCCGTGCAGTACGCGCCCGCCTGCTACGGCCTCAACGTGGGCGGGGACTGGTACGACGCCTTCAGGCTGCCCGACGAGCGCATCGGCCTGTCCATAGGTGACGTGCAGGGCCACAACATCGAGGCCGCCGCCTTCATGGGGCAGGTCAGGGTCGGCCTGCGCGCCCTCGCCTCCGTCACGAGCGACCCCGGGGAACTGCTCGCCCGGACCAACGACCTCATCCTGTCCATCGGCTCCGACCTGTTCGCGACCTGCACCTTCATGCGGCTCGACCCGGTCACCGGCGTACTGGAGAGCGCGCGGGCCGGGCACATACCCTGCGTCTGGGCGACGGCGGACGGGAAGTCCGGCATCACCGAGGACGAAGGCGGGCCGCCGCTCGGCATCGAGGCCGGGATGCGGTACGCGGTGACCCGGCACCGCCTCACCACCGGCGGAGTGTTCGTCCTGCTGACCGACGGTGTCGTCGAGGGCCCGTCGATGAACGTGGACGAGGGTCTCGACCAGGTTGTCCGGCTCGCCGGAGTCGCCGCCGTCGCGGGTCTGTCGGCCGGTTCGCTGGCCGCCGCGGTCATCAAGGGCGCCGAGCGCGTGGGGCACGAGGACGACGCGGCCGTGCTCGTGGTCCGCCACGGCGTGCCCGCCGTCCGGTTCCGGTGACGTGTCACCTTCCGGTTCCGGGACGTGGCTGTCGTCCGCTTCCGGGTGTCGCGGCCACCGTCCGGTTCCGTTGGCGCGGCCGTCGTCCGGCACGGCTGACGCGCCCGCCGCCGCTCGCCGCACACGGGCGCTCGCCTCGCCGACAGGGCCCCGACGGTGTCTGATGACTCTGTGGTGGCTGCACAGAAGATGAGCCGACCGGCCGTCGGCGCCCTCCAGACCCTGGTGATCGCCGCCTGCTACTACGGAGCAGGGCGGCTGGGACTCATGCGGCGGCTCACTGTCGAAGGAGCGGTGTTCACACCCATCTGGCCGCCCACCGGCGTGGCCGTCGCCGCCCTGCTGCTCCTGGGGATCCAGGCGTGGCTCGGGATCGCGATCGGGGCCCTCCTGGTCGTCCTGTCCCTCTCCTCGTTCACCTCGCTCCAGCTCTCCGCGGCGGGCATCGTCGCGGGCAACACCGTCGCTCCGGTCTGCGCCTACCTCCTGCTGCTCGCCGTGCACTTCCGCACCGATCTCAGCCGGTTCCGTGACGGTCTCGCCCTGGTGTTCCTGGCGGCCCTGGGCGCCATGACGATCAGTGCGACCGTGGACGTCGGCCTGCTGGTGGTCACGGACAAACTCGCCCTGGGCGACTTCTGGCCGGTCTGGCTGGCGTGGTGGGTGGGCGACGCGATGGGCGTCCTGATCGTCGCCCCGGTCATCCTGATGCTGTACGCCGTACGAACCCCGGTGAGCCTGACACGGTGGAAGGAGGCCGCCGTGATCCTCGTCGTGGCCGCCGTCATGGTGCCGGTCGCCACCCGCAGTTCCATCAGCATGCTGTTCCTGATCTATCCGCTGCTGATCTGGGCGGCCCTGCGATTCGAGCTCCCGGGCAGTGTGGTGTGCGCCCTGTTCGCCTCGGTCATGGCCACCGTCGCGGCCACGGAGGCGGTGGGTCCGTTCTACCGGCTGAGCCATACCGAGGTCATGATCAAGCTGCAGGCCTTCAACGGAACCATGGCCCTGACGGCCCTCCTCCTGTCCGCCGTCATCACCGAGCAGCGCAACACCAGACGCTCCGTGGAACGGGCCTGCCAGGAACTGGTGGAGGTCCTCGAACATCTGACCGCCGGGAATCCCACCCCCAGACCGCCTCCCCTGGAGGAGGACGGACACACCTGACGGCGGCACGGTTCCGCCGCCCGGCCCGGTGCCGCCGCCCCGCCCGGTGGGGAAAGATGAGACCACCAGTGAAGAACCACCGATGCGGAGGTGCGGGCACATGCAGCACGAGCGAGCGGGCCGTCCGGCCGGCCCCGAGGATCTCGTCGACGTGGCCCGGTTGGTCACCGCGTACTACGCGCTCCACCCCGACCCGGGCGAACCCGGCCAGCGCGTCTCCTTCGGTACGTCCGGACACCGCGGTTCGTCCCTGGCGACCGCGTTCAACGAGGACCACATCGCCGCGACGAGCCAGGCCATCTGCGAGTACCGCGACGGCCGGGGCATCGACGGCCCGCTCTTCCTGGGTGCCGACAGCCACGCGCTCTCGGAACCCGCGAAGGTCACCGCCCTGGAGGTGTTCGCGGCCAACGACGTGTCCGTACTCCTCGACAGCGCGGACGGCTACACGCCCACCCCTGCGGTGTCGCACGCCATCCTCGCCCACAACCGCGGACGGTCCTCGGGCCTCGCGGACGGTGTGGTGGTGACCCCGTCCCACAATCCGCCGGCGGACGGCGGCTTCAAGTACAACCCGCCGAACGGCGGCCCGGCGGGCTCCGAGGCGACCTCCTGGATCCAGGACCGGGCCAACGAACTCATCAGGGACGGCCTCAAGGACGTACGGCGCGTCCCCTACGCCCGGGCGCTCGCCGCTCCCGGCACCGGCCGTCACGACTTCCTCGGCACCTACGTGGCCGATCTGCCGCAGGTGCTGGACCTGGACGCGATCCGGGCGGCCGGGGTCCGCATCGGCGCCGACCCGCTGGGCGGGGCCTCGGTCGCCTACTGGGGGCGCATCGCCGAACAGCACGCGCTGGACCTGACCG
This sequence comes from Streptomyces sp. NBC_00659, assembly GCF_036226925.1. NCBI lineage: Bacteria > Bacillati > Actinomycetota > Actinomycetes > Kitasatosporales > Streptomycetaceae > Streptomyces > Streptomyces sp. NBC_00659. The sequence continues at coordinate 8,693,533 of NZ_CP109031.1, forward strand.
TGGTCAACCCGCTCACCGACCCCACCTGGCGGTTCATGACGCTGGACTGGGACGGGAAGATCCGGATGGACTGCTCCTCGCCGTACGCGATGGCCTCGCTCATCGAGCGGCGCGACCGTTTCCAGATCTCCACGGGCAACGACGCCGACGCCGACCGCCACGGGATCGTCACCCCCGACGGCGGGCTCATGAACCCCAACCACTATCTCGCCGCCGCCATCGCCTACCTCTACTCCCACCGCGAGCGCTGGCCCGCCGGTACGGGGATCGGCAAGACCCTGGTGTCCTCCGGAATGATCGACCGGGTCGCCGCCGATCTCGGCCGCCGGCTGGTCGAGGTGCCCGTCGGATTCAAATGGTTCGTGGACGGGCTGGTCGACGGCTCCCTCGGATTCGGCGGCGAGGAGTCGGCGGGCGCCTCCTTCCTGCGCCGCGACGGCTCGGTGTGGACCACGGACAAGGACGGCATCATCCTGGCCCTGCTCGCCTCGGAGATCACGGGAGTCACCGGGAAGACGCCCTCCGAGCACTACGCCGGACTCACTTCCCGGTTCGGGGAGCCCGCCTACGAGCGCATCGACGCCCCGGCGTCGCGCGAGGAGAAGGCCCTCCTCGCCAAGCTGTCGCCCGCGCAGATCACGACCGACGCGCTCGCCGGGGAGTCCGTCACCGCGGTCCTCACCGAGGCACCGGGCAACGGCGCGCCCATCGGCGGCATCAAGGTGACCACCGAGAGCGCCTGGTTCGCGGCCCGTCCGTCGGGCACCGAGGACGTCTACAAGATCTACGCGGAGTCGTTCCTCGGTGCCGATCACCTGCGCCGGGTGCAGGACGAGGCGAAGGCGGTGGTCTCGGCGGCCCTTTCCGGCTGACACCACGCTTCGGGCCGCAGGCGCCGTGGTCACCGCGACACGGCGCCGTCAGCCGTACATCGCCACCCGGAAGAGAGCCGCGAGGGCCTCGTCGATGGGATGGGGCTGCGGCAGGCCGGAGGAATCGAGCCTGTTCCAGCGCTGTGTGTTCACCGCGACCGCGAGCTGCCGCCCGCCGTCGGCACGCGTCATGGCCAGCGCCCCACCACCCCAGACCGTGCCGCCGTGGCCCCAGAAGGTGGCCCGGCCGGGACCCTCCATCGGATGCAGGCCGAGGCCGTACTCGATCGTCCTGAGCTCCTGGGACACGACCGGGACCGTACGGCGCATCTCCTCCAGCGACGACGGGCTGACGATCTCCCCGGCCAGCAGCAGGCCGTAGAAGCGGTTGAGGTCCGAGAGGGTCGATATCAGCGACGCCGACGGCCCCACCCAGGACATGTCGAACACGCTGTAGTCGCGGGGCGGGTCGATCATGCCGAACCACGCCTCGTAGAGCTGTGAGTGCGGCCCGTCGACGTGGGGCCCCGAAGGGAGTCCGGTGTCCCGGAGCCCCGCGCGCTCGATGACGTTCTCGGTGATGCAGCGCTCGGCCGAGGCGCCGGTCACCTGTTCCAGGAGCTGGGCGAGGAGCAGGTAGTTGGTGTTGGAGTACACCCCCGGGGTGCCGCCGGGGGAGCCGAACGCCGGCGCCGTGACCCCCATCGCGATCAGCTCGACGGGATCGAATCGCGTGAACCGGTGGTCGTCCAGGCTCTGGGGCCCGGTGTCCGCGATGGCGGGGTACGCCTTGAGCGAGGGGTAGGCGTACGGGAGGTACTCGGCGAGGCCGCTGGTGTGGTTGAGCAGCATCCGGACCGTGATGGCTTCGCCGCGTCCGCCGGGAACCAGCGCCGGAAGGTAGCGGCCGATCGGAGTGTCGAGACCGATCAGGCCCGCCTCGACCTGCTGCAGCACCGCGGCGGCGGTGAAGGTCTTGGTGATGCTGCCGACCCGGTGCCGCATGCCGGCGGTGACGGGGCGGCCGGTGGTGACATCGGCGACCCCGGCCGCGCCGCGCCAGACCTGGTCGCCGTCCCGCACCTCGGCGAACAGGCCCGGCACGCCGGCGCGGTGGACGTTCTCGACGGCCGCTTCCAGCGCCGCGGGATCCAGTGGGTTCTTCACGTCATGCGTCCTTTCGGCTTCCCCGGGCCGAGCTCCGCTTCGGGCGCCCGACCCCGGACAACAGGGCACGAGTGGTCTGCCGGCCCGACTCGTCGAGGTGCGCGGCAGGTCCCTGTCCTCATTATGCACGCGGTGCGTGCAACGCCAAGTGCAACACCAAGTGCGAAGGCGAGTGCAGAAGCGAGTGCATAGGCTAGGCTGAAAGGCGGCGAGAGGAGCGGGATGGCAGGCCGAAGGCGTTGGTCGACCGAAGAGATCCTGGACGTGGCCGCCGAGCTGCTGCGCACGAGCGACCCGGACTCGTTCAGCGTGCGCAAGCTGGCCGCGGCCCTCGGGACCGATTCCTCCAGCCTCTACCGGCACTTCCGCAGCAAGACCGAACTGCTGCGCGCGGTCGCCGACCGGATTCTCCTGACCGCCATGGACGGCTACCGCGCGGAAGGCGACTGGCGGCAGCGCATCACGGCCCTGGCGTTCCAGGTGAGGGACGCCTTCGGCCGGCAGCCCCAGCTCGCCGCGGTCTGGGGGCGGTACGCGTCGAGCGGCACCGGTTCCCGGCTGGTCATGGAGGAGGCGCTGCAGGCGCTGCGCGCGTCGGGACTGCCCGACGAACAGATCCCGGCCCGCTACCACCGGATCGCGGTCCTCGTCTCCGCGCTGATCGCATCCGAGGCGGGGGTCGGCACGGTGAGCCCCGAAGAGCGTGAACAGGGCCTGGAGCTGTTCCGCGTGGCGGTGCTCGGCGCCGACCCCGAACGCTTCCCGGCCCTGGCCCACTTCGCCCGTGACATCCGCCCGCTCGGGATGGACCGCCGCGCCGCGTTCGAGGAGATCCTCACCGCCCAGCTCGACCAGATCGAAGCCGCGGTCCGTTCGGTCCGGCCGCCCGGTCCGTAGGGGCCGGCCGGCGACTGAACCGCTGCGGGTGCGACGGGTGCCCCCTGGCGTTTCGACGGCATGATGGCCCGTATGCACATCCGTATCGACGCCGACGACCTGCCCGGCCTCACCTGCCCGGCCCCCGAAGGCCGCGGCACCGTCGCGGCGTACGACAACATCCACGTGGCGGTGCAACGCCGTGACCGTCCGGCCGAACTGCTCGATCCCCAGCCCGGCGACGGCGCCCTCGCGACCTGGACTCTCCCCTGCACGGCCGCGCCCTCGCCGACGGGGATCGAACTGAAGGGCCCCTATGTACAGGACCGCCTGGGGCACCGGTTCATCTATCTGTCGTGGGGCACGGTCGACGGGGCGGGTGTCTTCAGCATGTTCCGTCGCGCCAAACTCATGCTCGACGCCGTCCCCGCGGATGTACTCGACGCGGCCGCGCGCGAGGGCCTCCTCGTCGGGCGGCTGGGGCTGACCGACGCGCTCGGAAACCCGCGGTGCGCCCGCGTCGTGCCGCCGGACATCGAGTGGACGGCCGAATCCGCCCCGTAATCCCTGCGCGCACCCGAGGCGATGGCGGCCCCGACGGTGCCCGGCGACACCCTCCGAGTTAGAACCTATAACGAAAGCTCTTGACGCTCACGTCCATGAGTTATAGCTTCTAACTAAAGCGATAGCGAATAACTCGCGCGGAGCGCAGTGGAGGTCGTCATGAACGCCGAAGGGCTCGTCGAGGTCGTCCTGCCGGGCAAGGTGGAGCCGGAAGGGCTGGAGATCCGGCACGGCGCCGTGCCCGTCCCGGGCCCCGGTCAGGTCGTCGTACGGATGGAGGCGACCGGCGTCTCCTTCGCCGAACAGCAGATGCGCCGCGGGCGGTACTACGACCAGCCGCCCTTCCCCTTCGTTCCCGGCTACGACCTGGTCGGCACGGTTCTGACCACCGGCCACGGGGTCGACCCGGGCCTGACCGGCACCCGGGTCGCCGCGCTGGTCAAGGTGGGCGGCTGGGCCAGCCATGTGCGGGTGGAGGCGGCCGATGTCGTACCGGTGCCCGACGGCGTCGGGGCGGCGGAGGCGGAGACCGTGGTCGTCAACGGCGTCACGGCCTGGCAGATGCTGCACCGCAAGGCACGGATCGGCGCGGGCCGGACCGTCCTCGTGCACGGCGCCAACGGCGGCGTCGGTTCGGTCCTGGTCCAGCTCGCGCGCGCCGCCGGCGCCAAGGTGATCGGTACGGCCTCGGCACGTCACCACGACTCCCTGCGCGAACAGGGCGTCATCCCCGTCGACTATCGCACCGAGGACGTCGCGGCGCGCGTACGCGAACTCGCCCCCGGCGGGGTCGACGCCGTGTTCGACCACGTCGGAGGCCGCAGCGCCGTCGACTCGTGGCACCTGCTGGCTCCCGGCGGCACACTCGTCTCCTACGGCAGCGCCTCCACCCGGGACGACACGGGGTCCAAGCAGTGGCCCGTGCTCAAGCTGCTCGGCCGTGTCTGGCTGTGGAACGCCCTGCCCAACGGCCGTCACGCGTACTTCTTCAACATCTGGGCAGGGCGGGCCCTGTCCCGGAACCGGTTCCGGGCCCGGCTGCGCGCCGACCTCACCCAGGTCTTCGGCGCCCTCCAGCGCGGTGACGTCACCGCCCGGATCGCCGCCCAGCTGCCGCTGAGCGAGGCTGCCGAGGCGCTGCGACTGGCCGAGTCCGGCACCGTCGCCGGAAAGGTCGTCCTCAATCCGTAGCCCGGGACCGCCGCCCGGTGTCGCGGCGGCTGTCGGGCAGGCCTCAGGGCCGCTCCTCCACGGCCATCTCGCCCAGGAGGGACCAGTCGTCCTGGGGGACCTTCATGTTCACGATGCGCGGTGTCGTGGTCAGGTGCCGAGGCAGGGCCTGCTGGGCGGCCTTGAAGTGCGCGGACTGGACGTGGGACGCCCCGGCCTCGTCGTCCCGGAAGGCCTCGACCAGGACGTACTCCGTCGGATCGTCGAGGCTCCGGGACCAGTCGAACCACAGGCAGCCGGGCTCGGCCCGGGTGGCCGCCGTGAAGTCGGCCGTGATCTCCGGCCATTTCTCCGCGTCCTCGGGGCGGACGCTGAACTTGACGGTGATGAAGATCATGAGGGCTCCTCGGATCGGTGTCGAGCCATTCTGTGCCGCCCCCGCCAGGCGAACACCAGGGGCCTGTAGGCCGATCGGGGGAACCTCCCCGCGCCGAGGCGCAGCGAGCCCGGACGGACCGTCATGTGGCGGCCCGTTCCCCGGTTTCTCCGGGGGTCTCGGCTTCGGGCCGTGCGTCGGTGAGTTCGGGCTCCAGGCCTTCGCCGATGTCGGCGGGGGGCCTGCCCGTGTCGGCCCGCCAGGCCTCGAACGCCCAGGCGGTGAGGGTGACGACGGCCAGACCGAGCAGCCAGCCGCCCAGTACATCGCTGAACCAGTGAACGCCCAGCGCGACGCGGGTGAAGCCGACGCCGAGGACCGAGAGCACGGCGGCACTCCAGCACAGCGCGCGCAGGGAGCGCGGCACCATGGGCAGCAGGACCAGCAGCAGGACGGCGAACGAGGTGGTGGCGGTCATCGCGTGGCCCGACGGGAAGGAGAACCCGGGCGCCCGTGCCACCGGATCCTCCAGCGACGGACGTGCCCGCTCGACGACCGTCTTCACCAGGAGCCCGATGAACCCGCCGGCCACCGCTGTCACCGCGGCCCACGCTGCCAGACGCCAGGCCCGGCGGTACACCAGCCAGACGGTCAGCAGTGCGACAGCCGTGCGCAAGGTGACCGGATCCCAGACCCGGTCGGAGAGGAAACGCAGTGTGCTCGTCCAGGCGGGATGCTCCAGGGCGATCTCGTGCAGCCGGCGGGCGGCGCCGGCGTCGAGCCGGCGCAGGGGTTGCCACCGGCCCTCGACCAGGACGAGGAGCAGGCCGAACGGCACCGCCGTGATCGCGGCCACCGCGGCCGAGCCGAGCAGCCGGGCGCCGAACCGCCGGTCGGCCGCCCGGCGGCGGTCCCTCAGGTTCCGGACCGTGGCGCGCGCCGCCATTCAGACTCCCGGATCGGGTTGGACCGGACCGGGGCGCCGCGCGCGGGAGGCCTCCAGCTGGGCGGCGAAGGACAGTCCGAGGAACAGGGCGATCGAGGTCAGATAGGCCCACAGCAGCAGCGACATGAAGGCGCTGAGAGGGCCGTAGACCGTGTCGAAGGTGCCGCTGAACCCGAGATAGAGGCTCAACAGCCAGGTCAGTGCCGTCCACAGTACGAGGTAGACGGCCGCCCCGAAGGCCAGCCAGGTGTAGCCGGGTTGGCGACGACGGGGCGAGCGCCGGAACACCGCGCTGGCAGAGATGAGGGCGAGGAGCAGGCCGAAGGGCCAACGCAGCATGTCCCAGGCGGTCTTGGCGCCTCCGTCGACGTGATAGACCGTCACGACGGCGGACGCCAGGTCGCCGCCGGCCACCATCAGGACGAAACCGAGGCCGAGCGGGATGCCCGCGCTCAGGGACATGACCAGGCCGCGCAGATACTTCCGGTGGAAGACGCGGTCGCGCTCGTTGCCGTAGATCCGGTTGGCACCGCGTTCGATCTGGCACATCGCGGTGGTCACGTTGACCAGGGAGAAGGCCAGCCCGAACCACAGGGCGACCTGCGCCCCGTCGCCCGCCGTGTGCCGGCTGCGGCGCAGCGCGTCGTCGACGACGTCGGCGCTCGGGCCCGCGGCGATCTTGCGGATCGTCAGTTCGGCGACTCTGCCGATGTTCTCGGTGTGCAGGGCGGAGGACAGGCCCACGAACGCGATGGCGAGCGGGATCAGGGCCAGTACCGTCTGGAGGGCGAGCGCACGGGAATGGCTGAACCCGTCGGCGTAGCGGAACCGGATGAACGCGTCGCGCAGCAGCGGCCAGCCGCCGTACCGGCGCAGCGACGCCAGGGCCTCGTCGGCCGAGAGCTCGTCGCCGGACATGGCACGGGTCTCCGGGACCTTCGTCGCGGTACCCATTCACTTCTCCCGGGAGGGCAGCAGGACGGTCAGGGCGCCGGGCCGGACCTCGGCGGTGAGGCGCTGGCCGGGGCCCACCGGATCCCCGTCGAGCTCCCTGGACTGCGGCGCGTCGAAGGTGAGTTCGGCCCGTCGGAAGGTGAAGAACTCCACGGGGAGCCCGTGACGGTCGTCGCCCTCGGCCGTGAGGGTGCTCGCGGTGGACGGCCGCCGGGACACGGCGCGTCCGCGCAGCAGTGTCCGGACGGCCCGCAGCCAGCCGCCGGGTCCCCGCGGGTCGAGGACGAGGAGGTCGAGCAGCCCGTCGTCGGGACGGGCGGCGGGCAGCAGGGTGACTCCGCCCTGGACGGTTCCCACGTTGGCGACGAGCACCATGCGGGCCGTGCGGCGGAAGGCGGGGGACCCGTCCAGCCGAATCGTCACCCGCATACGGGGCGTGCGCAGCGTTCCGAACCCGGCCAGCGCGTAGGCGGGCCAGCCGAGGGCGGCCTTGGCGCGAGGATCGGTGTGCTCCATCATCGCGGCGTCGAGCCCGGCCCCGGCCATGGCGGCGAACCGGGTGGCGGGCAGGCCGTCGCCCTCGATGCTTCCGAGGTCGAGCCGGCGCGGACCGCCGCTCAGCGCGGCTTCGAGCGCGGCGACCGGGGAGAGCGGCAGACCGAGATTGCGGGCCAGCAGATTGCCCGTGCCGCAGGGGACGACGGCCAGGGGAACACCGCTGCCGGCCAGGGCGTCGGCGACCGCGCGGACCGTTCCGTCCCCACCGCAGACCACGACGAGTGTCGCGCCCTCGCGGACCGCGCGGGCGCTCTGTCCGGCCCCGGGATCGTCCGCGGTGGTCTCCAGGAACATGGGCTCGCGGTGGCCGTGCCGTTCCAGGGTCCGCCGCAGTTCGTGGCGCTCGGACTCGTCGGTCACCGTGGGGTTGAGGATCACGGCGGTCGTGCCGGGGGGACGCTCGGCGACGGTCCGTGCGGAGCGTGTGCCGGACGGCCGGGCGGTCACGGACCGGTCGGCGAGCAGGGCGCGCCCCACGATCAGCAGGGACAGCCCGCCGTTGACGAGGCCGCCCAGCACGTCCGTGGGGTGGTGCATGCCCCGGTAGAGCCTGGCCGCGCCCACGAGCAGCGGCAGGAGCAGCAGCAGCCCGGCCACGACCCTGCGCCACGGCCCGCGGACCCGGGACAGCACGAGAATCGCCAGACCCGCGTAGAGCGCGGTCGCCGCCCCGGTGTGCCCGGAGGTGTAACTCGACGTGGGCGGCGACGCGTCGAGGCGGTCCACGTCCGGCCGGTTGCGGTCCACCGACTCGGTGATGGCCAGGAAGACCAGCGACTGGAGCGAGACGGCGACGGCGAGGAAGACCGCCTGACGCCACATCGGGAGGCGGGGTATCAGGAGCAGCCCCAGGCAGGCCAGCAGCGTGAGGGCGACGACCGTGAGGGTGTTGCCGGCCTCCGAGGCGATGGAGGACAGCGTGGTGAGGGTCCCGGTGCGGGCCTGTTCGAGGCGCTCGTTGACCGTGTCCTCGGCGGTCAGTGGCCAGAGTCCGCGGGCGGGACCGGTGATCAGCAGTCCGAGGCCCACCATCGACGCGGCCTGGCCCGCGGTCAGTGCGGCGACGCGGGCGGTGGTCCGGCCGGTGCCCCGGGGCAGTGCGAACGAGCGGGCGGAGCCCACGGCTTCGGCGCGGCCGCCGGTCACTTCGGCGGCTCCGTCCGGTACGGCGGTCGGCATCGGGGACTCCCAGGGGCAGCGCACTGCGGCCGTTTGCCGCCCGGGACGCGCTTCCTCCCGGGTCCACGGCCGTCTGCCCCCGATGGCCCTGGACAGGCCTGTCACGGCGTGGATCGGGACGAAAGCCCCCGGTCCTCGCGGTCGTCCCGCCCCGGGGCGGAGCCACCGCGTCGCGCCGGGAACGGCTCCGCCCCGGGCGGAGCGACCACGCGGTCGCTCCGCCCGGGGCGGTCGTCTCCGGGCGGACGGTGCCCGGCGGCCGTACGGGGACCGGTCAGCGGGCTCCGGTGCTCGGCTCAGCCGTGGTACGAGATGTAGCCGTTGCCGTCACGGTCGTTGGCCGACTTGGTGTACGAGTGGACGTCGGCACGGGCGCCGGACGACTTGTACAGGTAGATGCTGTCCTTGTCGTTGTTCCAGATGAAGTTGCAGTTCTGGCGGTAGACGACGTTGCCGGCGTCCGAGGCCGTGCCGTGGCCGCCGCGGAGCTTGATGTAGTCCCCGGGCTCCAGGTAGTGGTTCGCCGTGAAGGTGAACTTGTTGCCCGTCGCGTCCTTGACGACGTAACCCTTGAGGTTGACGGTCGTGCCGGACGAGTAGTTCTTGATGGTCAGGTACTCGCTCTTGGTGTTGCCGCTGGAGCAGTTGTTGGAGTCCCGGCCGGGCGCGTCGTACTGGACGCCCTTGATCTTCAGCGCGGACGAGTACTCCGTGGCCTGGGCCGGAGCCGTGGCGATCGCGGTGAGCGTGCCGACAGCGGCTGCGGTGACGGCCAGGGCATTGCGGATACGCATGAGGAATCCCCCCTCAGTGGTACGGATGGAGCCCCAGGAGCATACCGATGATGTGATCAACATATGACGGAGATGTGTGGGACTCGTAAGCGTCCGCCGGTCCTGGGGGCGCTGTGACTTCGCCCACCTCCTCTTGTCCCGACAAGAAAGGCATACCTAAGTTCTCTCCCATGGCCCCACAGAACCCCTCGCTTCCCACCGGCCCCGCCTCCGGGCTGGTCGAGTTCTCCGTCGACCTCACGGCCCAGGAGGTCCTGCGGCAGGCCCAGGTCCTGGCCGCCCTCGGTCCCGACTGGGACCCCATGGAGGTGATGCGCCAGGAGGAGGCCGCGTACGCGCTTCTGTACTCCGGTCTCGACGAGCGGCAGCAGCGCGTGTACGACGACCTCGTCGCGGCCGGCGTACTTCCCCGTCGCGGAGACGGCCGTGCTGCCGCTTGACCCGCAGGCGGACATCGGGCGGCGCGCCTGGGTGACCTGCCCGAACTGTGCCGACAGCCGCGGATGCGCCTCCTGCGAGCAGCGGCGGTCGTGTTCCGACCACTGGCGCTACCTGCTCTCCACCACCGGAAGCCTGCTCCACCTCCAGTGCCCCTCGTGCACCCATGTCTGGGCCCACGAGACCGGATTCGGCGCCACCCGCTCCTGGTGGAGCCGCGTCACGGGCGGCCGCCCCGGACGCTGACCCGGCGGGCCGGTATCGCGGGCGCGGGATGCGCCCACCCCCGATGACCCGCACGTCACGGCGGGGTTATCCTCAAGGGCCCCAGGCGGGTCGAACTCGTCCGACGCGCCGCTGTGGGAAGATCGCAACCCCGCACGACAGCAGTCCGGGCCCGCGCACGCCATCGCTCGAAGATTCGAGGACGCTCGCGGCCCACCGGTGAATGACGGACCGGCCCGCGCGGGTAAAGAAACTCCATGCGCATCTGCGCGAACATCCCACTGCCGAAGGACTGCCGGTCTTGGACCTCCCATACTCAGAATCTCCTGCCGCGCGACGTCCGGGACGCACGTGGACCGTCCGCATCTCCGGCCACAGCGACCGCACCGCGTCGGTCACCTGCTCCTCTCCCTGCGCCATGCCGCCGCGGTCCCGTGACCTCGCCGCGCTGCGCCGCTTCGCCGAGGCCCACGTCGGGGCCCATGCCCGCGCGGCCACCGTGCACGCGGACGCCGCCTGCGCCTGCCGGCAGACGCAGTGCGCCTCCCACGAGGGCAGTCAGGTGCACTGCATGGGCAGTGTGCTGCTGGTGCTGCGCCATGATCCGGCCATTGCCCAGGTGTGGAACCTGATGGAAGTCTGCGCCGCCTGCGCCCCGTTGATGACGCACACCCGTGTCCTGGGCCGCGCGGTGCCGCGCACCCGGACGCCGTCCACGCCCCCCGCGCCGACGGCCGCCGCCGGTGCCCCCGCGGCCGCTCCCGCGGTCCCCGGCGGATTCAGCGCCCCGAGCGGCCCCGGTTTCAACAGCGCGGACGCACCCCCGGCACCGTCACGTCGCCGTGCCGGCGGACATGGCCGCCCCCAGCCCCGGCAGGGCCGGCGGGACCAGGGAAGATCTCGCGGCTGACCACCCGGCCGGCCCGCACCGGGCCGACCCGCGGTCCCACCGCCACCGGGCCGGCCCGCGCACAGGTCGTACCGGAGGGGGCGCAAGGCCCAGGTCGGGACATTTCGTGAACAGCACCTGATCGGTTGAGAGTTCACCATCGACTGAAAGGTGTTGCATGACTTTGCGCAATTCTTGCAGGCGTTGCAAGGTGGCACGCGGCGCGGCTCCACGGCCGCCGCTCTCGCCGACCTGAAGGACGCCCCCATGTTCACCAGCAGCCGCCTCATCCATCCGCGCGGGCTCAGGACGGCTCTGGGCCTGTCCGTCGCGATCGTGGGCCTGACGGGTGCCGCCGGGGCGCCCGCCGCCGCGCGAGACGCCGGACAGGGGTTCCTCGCGGGCGATGCCGTCGACGCGACCCCCGTTCCGGACTGCGTCCACTACTACAGCGACTGGCGCTACACGACCGTCGTCAACGACTGCGACACCACCGTGGACGTCACCGTCCAGTACACCGACGGCCAGGGCGCCCCGTGCCGCACCCTGCTTCCCCGGGCGATCGCCACCTTCGCCGGCTACGGCCCCCAGCTCAACTACGTCACCGGTCTGAGCGCCTGCACACCGTCGAGCGTGTGAAGCCGCCGCACACCCGGCCGGCCCGGGCGGCGGGATTCCCCGTGCCCGTGCCAGGGTCCGCGGTCCGCGCCGGCCGAACGCCGTCACGCCGCCGGGCGGGTGCCCGGCCCCGTCACGGGCAGTGGTACGTGAGCTTCGTCGACACCGTGCGGCGCACCGGCGACAACAGGTGCAGCTCGGCGCGTGCCGCGTAGCTGCCGTCGCCCTGGAACGTCCACAACAAGTGCAGTTCCGCCTGCTTCTGGTGACGCGTCAGATCCTCGTGCAGGACGTCCGAGGAGGTGCCGTCGCTGCGGACCCAGCGGTACGTGAGTTCGCCGGGAACGCCGTTGGTGGTGACGACGCCCGTGATGTCGGCGGTCTCGTCGCAACCGGGCGAGGGTGTCACGGCGGCGACCGCGACGCTTTCCACCCCGAGGGACGGCGCGGAGCGATGCCACAGGAGAAGGGCGACGACGGCCAGCAGCACCACGGCCGGCAGCGCGTGCCGGCGCCAGGTCCGGCGGCGTACCGGCACGGCCGCGGGAGTCACGGCGACCCGGCGCATGGTGTCGGCGTTCACGCCGGGGCCGAAACGCATCAGGGTGCCCTCGACCCGGTCGGGCGCGACGGCCCCGGCCTCGGTGCCCGACAGCGCGACCGTGGGCGAACTCCCGGTGAGGGCAAGCGTGTCGGAGGAGTCCGGCCGCTGGATCCAGTGGCTGCCGAGCACGGTCGCGCTGTAGTCGTCGTCGGGGGAGTGGGCGCCCGGGGCGCCGTAGTTGTCGTTCATCGCAGGGAGCACCGCCGGGTCAGGAGCTGTTGCCAGGCGCCGCCGTCGGCGGAGGCCGGCTGGGTGCCGGCCCGGACGCCCCAGTAGCAGCCCGCTCCCTGGAACGTGTGGTCGAGGACGATGGTGTACTGGGTCGAACCGCTGCGCCGGTACGTCTCGGCCGCCCCGTCCTGGGTTCCGGCCTGCCCGCTGACCTCACCGGTGAACCACGCGACCGTGAGGGTGACCGGCCCGGTGCCGTCGGTGGTGACGGTGGCCGTCGCCGCCGCGGTCGCCGTGCCCGTCTGCCGGAACTCGCCGAAGGTGACGGACTTGACGTTGACGGTGAGGGTGGGTGACGGGGACGTCGTGGTGGGCTCGGACGTCGTCGTGGCCGGTGGCGTCGGAGGCGCCACGGTGGCCGACGGGGACGCCGAACCGGACGCCGAGGCCGACGCCGACGGTTGCGCGGTGGCGTCCGTGGCCGAACCGGAGGGCGAGGGCGAAGCCGACGCGGACGGCGAGGAGGACGGCGTCGGGGACCCGGGGTCCGCCGTCGCCGTGGGGCCGCTGTCACCGGCCGGCTGCGCGCTGGTGGTGGCCAGTGCCTCCGCGGCCCTTCGGGGCGTGCCGAAGTCCGGGGCGTGCCGGTCGACGCCGTACGTCAGCAGGATGGCCGCGACGAGCGCGGCCCCGGACACGAGCAGCGCGCGCAGACTCGGCTGCCAGGCCCGGAGCCAGTCGGGTGCCCTGCCGAGGACCGTGCGCGCCGCGTCCGTGGCGTGGCGCGGCACGGAGGGGGTGGAGGGGACCAGCAGAAGGCACAGGGCCGCGAGCGCCGCGAGTCGTCGGCGGCCGCGCTCCTCCCAGTCCGGGCCGTACGCGCCGCCGGCCGTGGCCTCGAGTTCCGCGACGAAGTCCTCGGCGTGGGCGGGCCGTTGGTCGGGAGCCTTGGCGAGGCCGCGCTGGACGAGGGAGCGGACCGGCTCGGGGACCTCGTCGGCGGGGATGACCCCGTCCACGTGCTGGAGGGCGAGTTCGGCCAGGTTCTGGCCCGTGTAGGGCTTGCGGCCGGTCAGGCACTCGAAGAACGTCGCGGTCGCGGCGTACACGTCGGCGGCGGGTGAGGCGGGGGCGCCGGTCCACTGCTCGGGAGCCATGTACGACGGCGTGCCCGCGATGCCGGCCGTGGTGCCGTCGGAGGCGGCGATCCCGAAGTCGACGAGTTTCGACGTGCCGTCGGTGCGGACGAGGACGTTCTCCGGCTTGTAGTCACGGTGGACGACGCCGATGCGGTGGGCGTCGGCGAGGCCGAGCAGAGAACCCTTGAGAAGGACGAGGGCGGCTTCCGGATCGAGGGGAGCCTGCCGGCCGAGCAGGGCCCGCAGACACACCCCGTCCACCAGTTCCATGACGATGGCCGCGCCCTCGGGCCCCTCCACGTACTCGTAGAGGCCGGCCACATGGTCGCTGCGCAGCCCGCCGAGCAGCCGGGCCTCCGCCCGGAACTCCTGCACGAAGCCCGGACGCGTGCGCAGCGACTCGCTGAGGTACTTGACCGCGACCGGATGGCCGGTCTCCTCGTGCACGGCCAGCGCGACGCGTCCGCTCGCCCCCGAACCGAGCTCGCGGGACTCGGTGTAGCCCGGTACCGCCCAACCGCTCATGACCCATGCCTCCCCGGGACGTGGGGCCCGTGAGGCATTCCGGTGCCCCCGCGCTCCAGTCGTGTGCTGTGAGACACGATCGGGGCCGCTTCGGTTGCAGGCGGCGTGGAACGGATCGCCCGGTGTCCGTCACCCCAGTTCGGCGAGGTCCTCGGCGGTCAGTTCGAGTGCTCCGGCGGCGATGTTCTCCTCCAGGTGTGCCAGGGAGCCGGTGCCGGGGATGAGGAGGATGTTGGGCGACCGGGCCAGCAGCCAGGCCAGGGCCACCTGGGGTGTGGTCGCCCGGTGGCGGGCGGCCACGGCCTCCAGGTGCTCGGCGGTGACCGGCTGGAAGCCGCCGACCGGGAAGAAGGGGACGTAGGCGACGCCGGCCTCCGCACAGGCATCGACCAGGGGATCGTCACCGCGCTGGGACAGGTTGTAGAGGTTCTGGACACAGGAGATCGGCGCGGTCTTGCGGGCCTCGGCGAACTGGTCGGCCGAGATGTTGGAAACGCCCAGATGCCGGATCAGGCCCTCGTCCCGCAGCGCCAGCAGCGCTTCCAGCGGCTCGGCCAGGGAAGCCCCGCCGGCTTCGCCGACATCACCCATCCGGAGGTTCACCACGTCCATCCGGTCCAGGCCGAGTGAGCTGAGGTTCGCCTCGATACCACGGCGCAGATTGCCGGCGGTCAGGCCCGTCATCCGGTCCGCGGGCAGGGCGATGTCGGCGCCCTCCACCAGGGCGCCCACCTTGGTCACGATCACCAGGTCGTCCGGGTAGGGGTGCAGTGCCTCCCGGATCAGCTCGTTCGCCGACACCCCGTCACGTGCGTAGTAGTACGAGGTGTCGATGTGGTTCACCCCGAGCTCCACGGCACGGCGCAGAATGCCCAGTGAGGTGTCCCGGTCCGGCCGCTCGCCCCGCGGCCAGCCGGTCAGCTTCATCGCGCCGTAGCCGATGCGCGCGACGCCCAAGTCGCCGCCGAGTTCCCATCGTTCAGTCGTCACGACCACCACCCTAGGTCCTGTCGTCCGGCCTGCCGCGTACGGCCCGCGTCCGCACGGCGCGCGACACTCCGATGCGCGCCCTGTGCGAGGCGTTCCCGTGAGTCGGTCGAGGACAAGCCGGGGCATACACGAGACGCTGCCCCTGAGTACCGTCCGGACCCGACAACCGAGTCGCCTCCGTTTCCCGGCCCGCACCGCCGCGGCCCCGCACCAAGGAGTCACCCGTGACCGAGTCACCTTCGACCTCGGCAGCCGACGACGCGTACCGCTTCGAGGACCTGCGCGCGCTGTTCATCAACTGCACCCTCAAGCCGGCACCTCAGCTGAGCCACACCGAAGGGCTGGTCGACAAGAGCAGCGCGATCATGGAGGCGCAGGGAGTCACCACCGAGGTCGTACGCGCCGTCGACCACGACATCGCCCCGGGCGTCTACCCGGACATGACCGAACACGGATTCGCCACGGACGACTGGCCCGCCATTCAGGAGCGGGTGATGGCCGCCGACATCCTCGTCCTCGCCGGGCCGATCTGGCTCGGTGACAACAGCTCGGTCACCAAGCAGGTCGTCGAGCGGCTCTACAGTGGTTCGGGAGTGCTCAACTCCGCGGGTCAGTACGCCTACTACGGGCGTGTCGGCGGCTGTCTGATCACCGGCAACGAGGACGGTGTGAAGCACTGCGCGATGAACCTCCTCTACAGCCTCCAGCACCTCGGCTACACCATCCCGCCGCAGGCCGACGCCGGCTGGATCGGGCCGGCGGGGCCCGGCCCCTCGTATCTCGACCCGGGTTCGGGCGGTCCCGAGAACGACTTCACCAATCGCAATACCACCTTCATGACCTGGAACCTGATGCACATGGCGGCCCTGCTGAAGCGGTCCGGCGGCATCCCCGCCCACGGCAACCAGCGTTCGCGATGGGACGCGGGCTGCCGCCCGGACGCCCCGAATCCCGACTACCGCTGAGGCAGGGACTGCGGGCGGACGGTCCTGTGCCGGACACCGGCGGCGTCGACGGTTGTCCGGCACAGGGGCGTCGACGGTTGTCCGGCACGGGAACGGGAAACGCGGGCCGCCGGTGCCGCCGGCCGGCCGGGCGCCGGACTCAGGGCGCGGGCCAGTTGCGCAGCAGGGCGTCGAGGGCGTCCAGGACGCGCGCCCAGCTTTCCCCCGAGTCAGGGGCGCTGTGGCTGAAGCCTCCACTCGACTCCAGGCTCACATAGCCGTGGAACACACTGCCCAGCATCCGGACCGCGTGAGTCTCGTCCGGTTCCGTGAGGTCGTAGCCCCGCAGGATCGCCCGCATCATCCGCGCGTGCTTGACGCCCGCGCTCGCCGCCGCGGTCTCGGGGTCGAGCCTGAGCTGTGCGGCGGCGTAGCGGCCGGGGTGTTCCCTGGCGTAGTCGCGGTAGACGTTCGCGAAGGCGGTCAGCGCGTCCCGGCCGGCCCGGCCCGCCAGCGCGGCGGCACCCCTCTCGGCGAGTTCGTCCAGGGCGAGCAGGGCGATGCGGGTCCTGAGGTCCTGTGAGTTCCTGACGTGCGAGTACAGGCTCGCCACCTTGACGTCGAACCGCCTGGCCAGCGCCGAGACGGTCACCTGATCGAAGCCGACCTCGTCGGCCAGCTCCGCCCCCGCTTGTGTGAGGCGTTCGGTGTTCAGTCCCGCGCGGCCCATGTCCTTCCTCTCCCTCGGCGTAACCGATTATGCATTTGCCTAAAGCTTATAGGCAAATTACCGTGAGTTGTATGAAGCCGTTGACCGAGCAAGAGATCCGTACCGCGTTCGTGAACTGCACCAAGGGTGAGGCGAAGCGCCTCTCCGTCCCGCGCGATCTGGCGGAACGGCCCTGGGACGACCTGGACTACCTCGGCTGGCGGGACCCCCAGGCGCCCGACCGCACCTACGTCGTGGCCGAGTCGGGTGGCGGTCTGAAGGGCCTCGTGCTGCGCTGCCCCAGCGCGACGGTGGGGCAGTTGCGGCGCAGCATGTGCTCGATGTGTGTGACCACCCACACCGGAGGCGTCTCCCTGATGGTCGCGCCCAAGGCGGGCAAGGCCGGGCAGCAGGGCAACTCGGTCGGTGCCTACATCTGCAGCGACCTCGCCTGTTCGCTGTATGTGCGGGGCAAGCGGGACGCGGGCGCCGGAGGGCGGATGCACGAGTCGCTGACGCTGGAGGAGAAGATCCAGCGGACCGTGGCGAACCTCGCGGCGTTCATCGCCAAGGTGACGGCCTGACCGTGCGTCGGACGGCGGCGGGCCGCGGCGCGAACGCCGCGGCCGCGGCACCGGACTTCACCGGCTCCCGCGGGACCTCGTCAGGTCCTCGCGGCGGCGGGGACCGCCTTCGGGAGAGGGCGCATCAAGGGGGTGTGGTGCGTGGTCGCACGGGACACACGCCGAGGGTCCTCGCGAGCGCTTGACCGTTCGCCCACAGGGCCCGGGAGGCCGCGTGGACGCACAAGTCCCGCACGGCGAACCGGGGGCGATCCGTTCAGGCGCCGTCCGTCTTCGCCTCTGCCTCGACCTTCGCCTCCGCCTTCGCCGGCTGTTCCGTGCCGGGCGACGGCTCTTCGGCGTCGACGGCCGTGTAGAACACGGAAGTGCCCTGCTTGGCGCGGTGGGCATGGCTCTTGGCCACGAGGTTCTCGAGGGTGGTCCGGACGACATTGGTCTGGATGCGACGCTCGGGGTGGGTCTGGCCCAGTGCCGTGGAGACCTCGGCGGCGGAGCGCGGTTCCCGCTGCTCCGTGAGATAGCGGCGGATGAGTTCGATGAGGGTGGGCTGTGCCGAGGCGGCCTCGGCCGCGGGCTTCCCGGCCGCGGACGTCCGCGGCGTCGTGGCCTTCGCGCTGTCGGCCTTCCTGGTCCGTGCGCGCTTGCCCTCGGCGGACTTGCCGGGAGTCTTCTGACGGGGCACCGAGGTCGCCGCCGTCGGCTCGGGGCCGGTCTCGACGGGCGCGGTGGTGGCCCCCAGCGCCTGATGCAGGTTGGTCAGGACCGCGTGGTCGTGGCGCAGAGCGTTCAACTGCTCCTGAAGCGCCTCCATTTCCCCACCGATGCGCTCCTGTTCCTTGGCGTTGCGCTCCAGGTCGGCGACCACCTGGGCCGTGTACTGCGATGTCAGTTCGGTGGGAGTCTTGGTGTCGGGCACGATGGGACCTCTCTTCGATGCGCGGTCGCACATGAACACACCGGGAAGGTGCCGTGGGGCAGGGCGTGTTGGTGTCGACCGGGCTGCATGGCTGGGCGACCGCACGTGGTGCGTATGCCCCGGCTTACAGATAGTACGGACAGTGTTGGCCCGTTGTTCCTTTCGCGTGCGGGTTCGCCCCAAAGGGGAGTTCGGGTCGTTCCGCGGGACCGACTCCCTCCGCGCCGTCCGGGCCCGGTTCCGGGCACATGAGTGCCCTGCCCGAACTCCTCGGCTGGGCAGGCGTGGAGGGCCGCCGCGATGTGCCGAAGCGATCGGTGACGGTGCTGACTGTACGCATGTCCCGTGGGTACACGACCCGTACGGGAGACACGGACGACACCGGCGGAAGCGAGGTCGCGTCATGGCGGTCAAGGCGATGGGCTGGGCGCACTCGTTCCCGGTCTCCGGAGGGGTGAGCGCCGGGCGACGCTGGACCCGTGGGCACCTGGAGTCCCTGGCGTGGACGGCGGAGGAGCCCGAGACGGTGGACGCCGTCGTGCTGACGGTCTCCGAGCTGCTCACCAACGCCCACATCCACGCCCGGAGCGACGCCCACCTCGTTCTCACCTGGGACGGCGACTGCCTGCACGTGAGTGTCCACGACGAGGACTCCACACCGCCGCTCCAGCGTGACCCGGAGCCGGGAGCGCTGTCCGGCCGCGGGGTGGGCATCGTGCGGATGCTCGCCGACGGGTGGGAGATGAAATGCCAGCGGCACGGGAAGACGGTCACGGCGTGTTTCCGTCCGTCAGGCGCCCGGCAGCGCGGTGACGGCGGCTGAGGCCTGCTTCCTCCCCGCCGGCGCCCCGAACTGCGTACGGCGAGTCCGCCGGAGTCCGCCCGGACGGCCCCGCCCGCCGGGCGTGGCCCCGGCCCGCCGCCTATCGTGAACGGGTGAGTGGCTCCAGCGTTCCGCCCGAGCGCGGGGATGGCGCACACCGGCCGGAACATCAGCGGACCGACTACGCGGGTGCCATCTACGGCTCCATCCTGGCCGCCTCCGTGGTGGCCACGGCCGGAACGACGGGGGAGTACCCGCGGCTCGAGGCCGTCGTGCTGCTGGTGGTCACCGGCCTGGTGTTCTGGGCGACCCATGTCTACGTGCAGATCGTCGGGGAACGCATCGTCGGCCAGCGCTGGTCGCTGCGCCAGATCCGCCGGATCGGCACGCACGAGTGGTCCATCGTCGAGGCGGCCACCCTTCCCGCCGCCGCCGTGGCCCTCAGCGCCGTCTTCGGGACGAGCGTGGGCACGGGCCTGTGGATCGCCCTGGGCATCGCCGTGGCCCAGCAGATCATGTGGGCGTGCCTCGGAGCAGTCCGCGCCGGCGCCTCCCGCGGGCTGGTCGTCGCCGAGGGCTTCGTCAACCTGGCCCTCGGCCTGATCATCGTCGCCGCCAAGGTCGTCCTGCACTGAGCACGCGCGAACACCCAGGAACGATCATGAACACTCATGAACACCCCCGAACGCGGACGACTCGTTAGCCTGGAGCGGAGGGGGAGGCTCGGGTGACGGCCCAGAGGAGGCCGGTATGGCCAGCACGGCGGACATGAACTCCGGGGTCGGAGCCGACGGCGGGACCCATGGCGCGCCCGGTGGCCCGTACGGCACGGGCACCCCCCGCTACCTGCCGATCGCCGACCACGGCCTGATCGGCGACCTGCGCAGCGCTGCGCTGGTCGGCACCGACGGCACCATCGACTGGTACTGCTGCGCGCGCTTCGACGCGCCCAGCGTCTTCGCCTCGATCCTGGACGCCGACCGGGGCGGCCGCTTCGAACTCGCCGCGGACGTTCCGGCACGGACGAAGCAGTTCTACTTCCCCGACACGAATGTGCTGATCACCCGGTTCTTCGCGGACGACGGGGTCGGGGAGATCCAGGACTTCATGCCGGTCGTCGACGACTCGCGCGAGGCCGGCCGCCACCGCCTGATCCGCCGTGTGGTGTGTGTCCGCGGCACCCTGCCCTTTCGCGCGCGCGTCGCCCCCCGCTTCGCCTACGGGACGGTCCCGCACACCGTGCACGTCGAATCCGGCCAGGCCGTCTTCACCACACCCGCGCTCAAGCTGGCCCTGACGTCCACGGTGCCGCTCGAGGCCGCGGGGCAGGACGTGTGGTCGCTGTTCAAGCTGCACGAGGGTGAGTCCGCGGTCTTCGCCCTCGACCGGATCACCGACGAGGTGGCTCCGCGCTTCTGCGCCGTGACGGAGGCCGAACGGGACTTCAAGGCCACCGTGCGCTACTGGCGGCACTGGCTGTCGCAGTCGCGCTACCGGGGCAGGTGGCGGGAGATGGTGCACCGTTCCGCCCTCACACTGAAACTGCTCACGTACGCCCCCACCGGCGCCATCATCGCCGCGCCGACCACCAGCCTGCCCGAGCGGATCGGCGGTGAGCGCAACTGGGACTACCGCTACGTGTGGATCCGCGACGCCGCGTTCTGTGTGTACGCGCTGCTGCGCCTGGGCTTCACCGACGAGGCCGAGGCCTTCATGGGTTTCCTGTCCGAGCACGTCCAGGGCGGCGTACCGGAGAACGTCGGCCCCGACGGCCCGCTACAGATCATGTACGGCATCGACGGGCGCCGTGACCTGCCCGAACGCGAGCTGACCCACCTCGAGGGCTATCGCGGATCCGCGCCCGTACGCGTCGGCAACGGCGCCGTCGGCCAGCTCCAGCTCGACATCTACGGCGCCCTCGTCGACTGCCTCTACCTCTACGACAAGTGGGGGCAGCCCCTCTCCAGCGCGCACTGGGACAACATCCGCGGACTGGTCGACTGGGTGTGCGCGAACTGGGACCAGCCCGACGAGGGAGTGTGGGAGACCCGCGGAGGCCGTAAGCCCTTCCTCTACTCCCGCGTCATGTGCTGGGTGGCCATCGAACGTGCCATGCGGCTGGCCCGGCACCGTGGCCTGCCCGCCGACGTGCTGCGCTGGGGCGACGCCCGCGACACGATCTACCAGCGGATCATGAGCAAGGGCTGGTCCACCCGACGCAACGCCTTCACCCAGTGCGAGAACAGCGACATCCTCGACGCGTCGCTGCTGATGATGCCGCTCGGGAAGTTCATCTCCCCCACCGACCCCAAATGGCTCGCCACCCTCGACGCCCTGGGCGAGGACCTGGTCTCCGACTCCCTGGTCTACCGCTACGACCCGCAGACGAGCCCCGACGGTCTCCAGGGCGAGGAAGGCACCTTCTCGATCTGCTCGTTCTGGTACGTGGAGGCACTCACCAGAGCGGGCCGTCTCGACGAGGCCCGGCTCGCCTTCGAGAAGATGCTCACCTACGCCAACCACCTCGGCCTCTACGCGGAGGAGATCGGCCATACCGGCGAACAGTGCGGCAACTTCCCCCAGGCCTTCACCCACCTCGCCCTCATCAGCGCGGCCTTCAACCTCGACCGCAGGCTCGGCTGACCCGCGCGGGAGGGGCGTGGGAAGCGGGGCCCCGTGCGGGGGCGGTGCGCTCAGGGCGCGGTGAAGAGGCCGGGGAAGCGGGGCGCGAGCCAGGGCTTGCGGCCACGGACGAGGATGCGGCCGCGGAGGATGGGGCTCACCTGCCCCTGGCGGCCGAGTGCCATCAGGAGGAAGGTGACCGGCTCGATGGAGATGGTGCAGTCCGGTCCCGCCGGTGGCCGCTCGTCGACGGTCACCGCACCGTCGGCCAGTGTCACGCCGAACGCGCCGCCGCCCCACAGGCGTATGGCGTAGCGGGCGTTCATGCCGGCAGTGTTGCGCGGTTCGGCCACCCGCGGCATCGCCGTGAGCAGGAACGGCAGGGTCAGCTCCACCCGGGCCCGGTCGAGCATGTGCGGCCGCCCCAGCGCGCGGGCGAGGTCGTAGCCGTGGCCGAGCATGTGCGTGAGCAGGTACGCCCCGAGCTCCGCCGGACTCATCGGGCCCAGCGGAGTGACCACGGGTCCCTCCAGGACGCCTTCGCCCAGTGACGCGGCACAGGCGTCGGCGTGTTCGACGATCATCGCGGCGAGGGGTTCGGCCCGCCGCTCCCCGAACTCCGCCAGCGACCGTTCGTTGGCCCCGGCGAGGCTCTGCGGGGTGCCGTCCCCGTAGGGGCGCGCGTGTCCCGCCGCGAGCTGGGCCATCAGCTCGTTGGCCAGCGCCAGATGTGCGGCCGCCTCGCCGACACTCCACGTGGCCCCGGGGATGCGGCGTTCCATGTCGGCGTCGGCCCGCAGCAGCGCGGCGATGTCCTCGGCGGTCTCGTGCAGCGCCGCACCCAGTCCCTCGGGCAGCTGCCTCCGCACGTCCTGCCCAGCCACTGGGTCCACGTCGTTCGCCTCTCCTGCCGGCCCCTCCTCACCCGGGCTGCGGGCAGACCATGATGAGGCGAGGCGCCATTTGCCCACCGGACGTACAGAAGACCAGGCATCGGCGGCAGCGACAAGACCCTGAACAGGGAGAACGCTCTTCTGAGGCGGGCCCGCGGCGGAAAAACGGCCATTTGTGCTGTCGTCGTCGTGCGGTGTCAGTCGCACGACGGGCGGCTCTTGGCGCGCTGCCAGAGGAGCTTCACATGTTCCGTGGCGATGGAGTGCGCGCGGCTGACGGTCACCGTGACGCGTCCCCCGGTCCGGCCGGGAAGGTCGAAGGCGTAGAGGCGGCGTCTGCCGTCGAGGAAGGGGGCAGCGGTCGGAGTGCGAGGGGGGTGCCGTTGCAGGTCACCGACAGGACGGTTTCGCGGTCCGCGCCGATCACATGGTGCTGGTCGAGGATCCCGGTGGTGACCAGGGGGACGATCGTGGGACGGGCGGAGAAGGGGTGTTGCCGGGGGACGAGGTGCACGTGGTCATGACGGCGCCGCCGTCCGTCGTGGCCCGTGGTGAGGCGGCGCGGGCCGGCGTCCTCGTCCTCGTCGCCGTCGGAGTGGGTGCCTTCGCCTGCGATGGCTGGGCGCCGCCGGTGCACGCCGCCGCCGAGAGAAGCGCGGCTCCGGCCGGCACGAAGGAACGAAGCCTGTTCATGATTCCCCCCGTTGTCCAGGCAACGAGCCCAGCGTAACGGCGTCGCGGGTGCCGCGTCCGTGGCGGCGGGTGACCGTCACGGGCCCCGTTTACCTCTCGGGTAATCGACTCCTGTGGGCGCGGCTGCCAGGGTCGGTGAGAACGGAGCCCGAACGGCCGGAAGGGATGCCATGACCGCGTACGCCATAGCCCACCTGCGGGAAGCCGCACCGCACCCCGAGATCGCCGAGTACATCGAGCGGATCGGCGCCACCTTCGAACCGTACGGCGGCCGCTTCCTCGTGCACGCCACGCGGCACGAGGTGGTGGAGGGCGGCTGGCCCGGCCATGTCGTCGTGATCGGCTTCCCCGGCATGACCGAGGCGTGTGCCTGGTGGGACGCACCCGCGTACCGGGACATCGCCCCGCTGCGCTCGCGGCACATCGAAGGGGACATCATCCTGGTCCCGGGCGTGCCCGAGGGCTACGACCCGACGGCCGCCGCGACGGCGATGAGGGAGGCACTGCGTGCCGGCCCCGGGGCCACGTGGTGAGGGGACGGCGCCGCCCGGATCCCGGGTGACGCCGTCCCCTCAGAGGTACGGTCCTGCGGCGGGCCGAAGGCCGGCGGAGCCGGACGGGTGCCCGTGGGGCGCCCGTCAGGAGCCGGTCAGGAGCCGGTCAGACAGTCAGCAGGAGCCCTCGTCCTGCCACGGACCCCACTCGGCGCCGGTCGGTGCCTCGTTCTGGGTCCACCACTTGGCCTTCCAGTTGTGGTTGTTGTACGAAGCCTCGTTGCCGGCGGTGTAGACCGTGGCCGAGTTCCAGGCCGTCTTGCAGGCGCTGCTCGGCGGCGTGGGAGTCGGGGTCGGGGTGGGCGTCGGAGTGGGGGTACCGGTGGGCGGGGTCGCGCCGGCGAACTTCACCGAGTACTTCGCGAAGTCCCAGGAGTTCTGGGCCACGCTGGAGCAAGTGCCCGACGTACGGCCGCCGTTGTCGGCGGGGGAGCACTGGCGGTCGCGGTTGAGGGACCAGAAGGTGAAGCGGTCCATCTTGTGGCTCGTGGCGAAGTCCAGCACCGTCTGGAAGTCGGCCTGGGAGAAGTACTCGCCGGTGTCACTGCGCCCGTTCATGCCGGAGAAGCCCTCATGGGCGTAGGCGGTCGCCTGGTCCCAGCCGAAGGTCGACTGGAGGATCGTGTTGAAGTTGGCGAGCGCGCCGGTCTGGGACGCGGCGCCGTTGAAGCCGCCGTCGAACGGCATGATGGAGAAGTTGTTCGGGGTGAAGCCCTGCGCCTTCGCCTCCAGCAGCATCTGCTTGCCGAACCAGCCCGTTCCGTCCGCCGTGCCGGCCGTGGTGACGGACACGTACAGGCCCGGGTTGTTCTGCTGAAGGATCTTGGCGGCGCCGATCTCGTTCTTGATGGCCGCCGTGTTCTCGTACTCCGGCTCCTCGAGGTCGAAGTCGACCGCGTGCAGGCCGTACTTGGTGATGACCTGCTGGTACGCGGCAGCGGTGGAGGCCGCGTCCGAGCAGGTCTGCCCGAGCTTGGTGCCGCCGTAGCCGCCGATCGAGATGGAGACGTCGCCGCCCTTGGCGCGGATGGTGTTGATGACCGACTGCACGGCCGTGTCCGAGGACACCGCTGCCGTTCCGCCCCAAGTGGGCGAGCAGCCGCCGCCGTTGGGGGCGAGGACGAAAGCGAGCTGGAACGCCTTGAGGCCGGTCGCGTCCATGATGGCGGCCGCGTCCGGCGGATCGTTGTCCAGTGGCATCAGGTAAGGGGCGGCGGCGTACCAGCGGTTGCTGAGCGCGGTGGTCGCGCCCGAGGCGCTGCCCGCGACGAGCGCGGTCGTGCCGACCGCGGCCAGGCTCACGGCGGCAGCCGCGCCCAGACATGCGCGAAGACGTCTCACTGTGCCTCCAGAGGGGTGGGGGAGTCCCAGCTTCCGGGCTCTGTCGCGATCACGTCAATATGTTGGACTAGACCAAATGGGTCTTTGGACTAGACCAGGTGAAATCTTTACCCGGCCGCCGTTCCCGCGTGCATCGCATGCGGATCGCAGACCGTTCGCCTGTGGCCCGCGGCTCCAACCGGTGTGTCCTGACGGGGCGTTGACGGCGTCAGTACGGCAGGCCCTCCGATGCGGCGCGGAGTGCGGCGTGCATGCATGCGGCGAGGTCCTCCTCCGAGGACTGCGTCTCGTCGGCGAAACGTACGGCGAAGTCCTCCGCCGCCGCGCGCAGCGCGCCGTTGACGGTGGCCGCGTGCACCTTGACCCGCAGATCGTCGGTGCTCCCGCCGGAACGCCGGGCGAGGACCTCGGTGAGGACGGGCAGCGCGTCGTCATGGGCCTGGAGCCAGACGGCACGCAGCGCCGGCTCGGTGGGGGTCATGCGGATCAGGTCGAGCACCGCGGGGTCGGCGGACGGCAGTGTCCCGTGGCGGCAGGAACGGGTGAGGAAGTCCAGCAGGCCGGTCTCCGGCGGCCAGTGGCGCAGTTGATCCGTCGCCGCGTCGAGTCCCGCCGTCAGTAACGGGCGTACGCAGCTCTCCTTGGTCGGGAAGTGGCGCCACAGCGTGCGGGTCGAGACGCCCACCGCCTCCGCGATCTGGTCCCCCGTGGTGTTCGTGACGCCCTGGGAGACGAACAGGCGCACGGCCTCACGGGCTATGTCCAGACGGAGAGCCTCCTTGCGCCGTTCGCCCAGTGACGGCCGCGCGGCCGCCGCGGCCTGCGTGGCCCGGTCTGCGGGTGCCGCTTCGCGCACCGTCGCCCCACCATCCCTGTCCGTCCGACCGGAGGCAGCATAGCGAGCCGTTCGGAAATGACGCACGCAGACATCTTGTCACTGAGTGACATCCACTCCTACTCTCCTGATGTGACTCGGGAGTAACTAGTGGACGCCGAACGGGACTTCGGCGTCCGCCGCTGCCGGGAACCGATACAGGAACAGGGCGGCACGGGACAGCGGGACACAGCACGGAACGGCGGAGCCGCAGCCACGAGCCCCCGGGCTCCGCCGAACACGACCCCCGAGCCCTGCCGCCCCGCCCGCACGTCGGATGACGTGCGGGCGGACGCCGCACCACGCGCCGCCCGGCCGACGGCGCGTCGACGGTGTCTTCGTCCTGTCCACCTCCGCGATGCGGCCGGGCGGGGTCCCGTCCTGCCCGAACTCCGCATCCCGGCACCGCTCTTCCCCCCTCACCGACCCGTGACCGTCACCGGCAGTCCCGCGGTGACGGCCCCCGGCCGGCCCCCAGCCACACCCGGCGTCACGCCATTGACGCCGTCGGCCGCCCGCACGACCCCCACGTTTTGACGAAGCAGGGAGTGAGCCGCATGGAACGACCCCCCAGCACCCATCAGCCGCGTCCGGTGTCCGGCCGACGTCCGGAACGGGATCTGCCCTCCACACGCCCCGGGCCCGTCGCACGGAACCGCGGCCGCCTCCTCGCCACCGCACTCGCGGTACTCGCCTGTCTGAGCGTCCAGGCGATCCCCGCGGCGGCGGCCGGCACCGGCGACGTGGTGTCCCGTGGCGTGACCATCCCCGCGTTCTACACGCCGCCCGCGAACCTCCCCGCGGCCAACGGCGCCCTGATCCGCAGCGAACCCCTCCCCCTCGCGCTCAGCCTGCCCGGCCTCGACGGTCCGCTCCCCGGTACCGCGACCCGCCTGATGTACAAGTCGACCGACTCCAACGGACGGCCCGTCGCCGTGACCGGCGCCTACATCGAGCCCGCGGCCCGCTGGAAGGGCGACGGTCCGCGCCCCCTGGTCGCCGTGGCCCCCGGCACCATGGGCCAGGGCGACCAGTGCGCGGCCTCCATGGGTCTCGAACACCCGATCAGCCTGAACGACGAGACGGTTTCGGTCGGTTACGAGGACCTCTCCATCTACCGGCTCCTGGCCTCCGGCGTGGCGGTGGTCGTCACCGACTACGCCGGGCTGGGCGCGACCGACCGGCTCCACACGTACGTCGACCGTCTCGACGGCGGCCACGCGCTGCTCGACGCCGTCCGCGCGGCCCGCGCGCTGGCCGGAACGTCGGTCACCTCCGCCTCACCCGTCGGCCTCTTCGGCTACAGCCAGGGCGGCGGTGCCAGCGCGTCGGCGGCCGAACTCCAGCCCTCCTACGCCCCGGACATCACCCTGGCCGGCACCTACGCCGGCGCACCGCCCGCCAACCTCACCGAGGTGATCAAGGGCATCGACGGCAGCGCTCTCGCCGGTGCCCTGGGCTGGTCCCTCAACGGCTTCCTCCAGTCCGACCCCGATCTTCAGGGCTTCGCGGACGCCCACATCAACGCCGCCGGGAAGGCCGCGCTGAACGACCTCTCCACGATGTGCGTCGGCGACGCGATCCTCGGATACGCGTTCAAGAAGAGCACCTCCTGGACGACGGACGGCCACTCCGTCAGCGACCTCGTCGCGAGCACACCGGCCCTCCAGGCCACGCTCGCCGACCAGCGCATCGGCAATCTGAAGCCGGCCAGTCCGGTACGCCTGGTCACCGGCGTCCAGGACGACATCGTTCCGCACGCCCAGGCACGTCAACTCGCCGTCGACTGGTGCCGCAAGGGCGCCGACATCACGTACGACGCCATCGTCCTGCCGAACCTCGGCGACGGACTGCTCCTCAACCATGTCGCACCCCTCCTCACCGACCAGGGCGACGCCATCTCCTGGCTGACCGACCGTCTCTCCGGCAGGCACGCCTCCTCCAACTGCTGGACGATGCCCCTCCAGCCCTGACGTGTCCGGTGCGGGCCCCGGCGCCGATTCCCGGCGCCGGGGCCCGCACGCGTGGCCGCGAAAGAGAGCGTCGCGCGCACCCTCCGTCTCGCCGGCACGCTCGAATCGGCATCGCCGTAAGGGAGTTGAGAAGGAAGAACACCGCCGGCGCGAGGCAACCCCCCGGCCTCCTCCTCCGTCCTCGTGGGACGGGGGAGCCCGTCGGTACCGACGTGGCGACGGGGGCGCATGCCGACCAGGAGGAGAAGAATCTTGTTCCGTGTCCGGCGAATAGGGGTCGTCGCTGCGGTGTTGCTCGCAGCGGTCGCAGGATCGCCAGGATCGACCCAGGCACAGCACAACACCGCCGGCTCCGCGCGGTCCGTGGGATCGGCCTCGGCCGCGGACGCCGACGGCGGACTTCCCGCCGGATGGAGCCTCACCGGAGAGGGAGCGGCACGACAGTTGGTCTGGCGCTCGGCCGAGCCGGTGCCCATGAGCGACTCGGGCGTCGCGTTCTATTCCGGGGACCGCTTCCTCGGCCGTCCCGTCGGCGAGCCGGACGGCCGCTCCTTCCGGCTCACGCTGGGTGCGGCACAGTTCGGGAAGCCGTCCGACCTCCAGGCACGGACCGGCGAACGGCGCCTGGACGCGGCGGGCGCCGGGCGGAACCGGACCGTCGGGCCCAAGGAGCCCGGGGAACGGTCCGGGCTGTCGGCCCAGCCGGCGGCCCGGCTGCCGGTGAACGCCGTCGACCCCGGCAGGCCGGGCTCCTACCGGACGGCCACCGGTGACTACAAACTCCCCTCGGTCCGCCTGCCCGGCCTGCCCGAGCGCGTGGAGATGCGCGCCGTGGTGGTCGCGCCCACGAACGCCCCGGGACACCGGCCGCTGGCCCTGTTCCTGCACGGCCGCCACGCCACCTGCTACGGCCACGGCCCCGACCCGAGTGGCGAATGGCCCTGCCCGGCGGGCAGCAGGTCCATTCCGAGCTACCGGGGTTACCTCGCCGACCAGAAGCTGCTGGCCTCGCAGGGATATGTGACCGTGTCCATCGCCGCCAACGGCATCAACGGACAGGACTACGCGGCGGAGGACGGCGGCGCGCAGGCCCGGTCGTCGCTCGTGCGGCAGCACTTGGCCCGTTGGGCGGGCTGGTCCGCGGACCGGGCCTCCGCGCCCCCGATCGTACGGCGGGCGGCTCCGGCGGACCTGTCACGTGTCCTGCTGGTCGGCCACTCGCGCGGCGGCGAGGGCGTGAACCGGGCAGCCATGGACAGCCTGTACGGCGCCCCGGCCGACCAGGACGGTTATCACGGGCCGGTGCGCTGGCACATCCGCGGCACCGTCCTCATCGGCCCCACGATCTTCGGGCAGAACCCGGCGCCCGACGTCCCCTCCGCGACGATCCTGCCCGGCTGCGACGGCGATGTGACCGACCTCCAGGGCGAGATGTACGTGGACGCGACACGCGGAGTCAGCCGCGGCGCCGCTCTGCACAGCGCCGTCTACATGGTCGGCGCCAACCACAACTTCTTCAACGCCGAGTGGACCCCGGGCCAGGCCCAGGCACCGGCGGAGGACGACTTCTGGAACGGGGAGTCCGACCGGGTGTGCTCGCCCGGCACCGCCACGAGGCTGACGGCACGTCAGCAGCAGACCGCCGGCGCGACGTACATCGCCGCCGCCGCGCGGCTGTTCGTCGCCGGTGACGACCGTGTACGGCCGCTGCTCGACGGTTCGGGGCGGCGCGCGCCCTCCGCCGGTCCCGCCCGGGTTGTCACCCACGCGGTCGGCGGACGCCGGACTCCGGCGTTCCTGCCGGACGGACAGGTCTCCGTCGACGGCGGCAGGCTGTGCGACGAGGTGACCGAGACCGTGTCGGCGGCCTGCCTCGGCTCCGGCCGCAGCGGTGGCTCTCCGCACTTCGCCACCTGGGCGCCGTCGCAGGAGCCGGGCCGGCGTGCCGTGGCACTGCGATGGACGTCCGCCGGTCACGCGGTCCGGGTCGGTTCGGCGAGGCCGGTCTCGATCGCCGGCTCCCGGGATCTGGCGCTGCGTCTGATCGTTCCGCCGAACACCAGGGACGCCCGGTTCGACATCGGACTGACCGACACCTCCGGCCACCGGGCGACCTTGGGGCGGGTCCGTCTCGACGGTCTGCCCGGAACCGACCGAACCGCCTCCTTCTGGGGCCAGGAGGTCCGGCTGCCGCTGGCCGCCGCCCTCCGCGCGGGGGTCGATCCACACCGGGTGAAGTCCCTGGAGATCGTCCCGCGCACCGGCTCCGGACAGGCGTGGCTCATCGACGCGTGGGGATGGCGCGGCGGAACCCCCGCGGTCCGGGCGGCGGACCTGGTACGCGTCGACATCGGCCGGCTGAGCGTCGCGGAGGGCGGGTCGGGCGTGCGGACCTACCACGTGCCGGTGAAGGTCACCGGGCAGGGGAAGGGCACGGTCCGGCTGTTCGTCGCCGATCCGGACACGGGCCGGACCACCTCGCGCGAGGTGACCGTAGGGCCCGGCCAGAGCCCCGAGGTGCCGGTCGAGGTCCGGGGCAACACGCGCTACGGCTACGACGTCTCCCACGACATCTTCGTGAAGGCGGTCCACGGCGCCGTGACCGGTGCCTACCGGGGTGGTGTGACCGCGCTGAACGACGATCCGATGCCCGCCTTCACGGTGACCCCGCCCTCCGCCCGCGCGGCCGAGGGCCGGAAGCTGACCTGGCGGATCGACCTCTCCGCGCCGGCCGACGTGGACATGCAGTCCGACATCGCCGTCGTCCCCGTCACCGGCGGAAACGAACTGTCCACCACCGACGTGGATCCGCAATGGCTGCGGAACATGTCCGGCAAGGAACCGCTGCCGTCACGGCCGCTGTCCCAGGTGGACGGATTCTTCCTGTTCGTCGACATACCCGCGGGCCGGACGAGTACCGAGTTCACCGTCCCCACGGTCGGGGACCGGATCGCCGAGCCGGAGGAGACGGTACGGCTGCGTATGACCGTCTACGACGAGACGGGCCGGCCGTACGACGGACCGGAGTTCACCGGCACGGTGCACGACCCGGCGTAGCCCGCGCAAGGCCCGCGCCCCGGCCGGACCCGGACCCTCGGGATCCGGCTTCCGGCCGGCGCGCGGGACCCGCGCCCCGGCCGGAAGCCCCGGGACGCTTACGTCACCCCGCCCGGCAGCACGCGGCGTACGACGCGCGCTGTTCTACCCGGCGCCACCGACCGCGCCGCTCGCCGGCAGGAGCGGGGCCATGCCGGAGAGGTCGCGGGCGGTGACGCTGTTGCGGTCGCGGACGGACCGGCCGAAGGCGTACTGCGGCCACAGCCCGGCCGCGATCCGTCTGCCCCGCTCGCTCCACTCCCTGGCCGGTTCGCTGTTGCTCCTGTAGTAGTTGAGCGCGTAGCCGCCGGTGTGGACGCGCAGCAGAACGAAGCCACCCGGGTAGTCCTTCGCCGCGCCGACCTCCTGCAGGGTGACATGAGCGGCCTGCGGAAGAACGGTGCGCTTGTTGCGGTGGGTGTGCCCCGAGTGGTGCAGGAAGACGCCGGGGGTCGAGGCGTAGGCCTCGAGAATGCTCCGGGCCTGGCGCCGGTCGAGCCGCTGCCCGCTCGTCACGGGGAACGGCGAGTTCCGGACGGTCAGCGGATGATGCCCGAAGACCACGGTGGGCCGCTCGCGATCCTCCCTCAACCGTGCCCGGAACCAATGCA
This sequence comes from Streptomyces sp. NBC_00659, assembly GCF_036226925.1. Taxonomy (NCBI): domain Bacteria; kingdom Bacillati; phylum Actinomycetota; class Actinomycetes; order Kitasatosporales; family Streptomycetaceae; genus Streptomyces; species Streptomyces sp. NBC_00659. The sequence continues at coordinate 8,725,221 of NZ_CP109031.1, forward strand.
GTTGGTCGAGCGAGAGTCCTCCGGCGTCGCCGCCGTTGCCGCGTTTGTCGTAGGTGTCGAGGCCGATGATCCGCAGCCCGCCGAGACGCCGGGCGAAGTACGAGGGGCCGTCGCCCCCGAGGAAGCCGTCCCGGAAACCGTCGTCCGGTTCTCCGGTGCCGCGATCCCGGGGCCGGTCGTGGTTTCCCCGTACGACGAAGTAGTCCCGTCCGTGCCTGCCGAAGCCGTCCAGGATGCGTCTGGCCTCCAGCAGATCCCGCGGCGCGCCCCCGGCGGACAGGTCGCCCGCGGCCAGCAGACGGTCGGCGCCGCGCCGGCGCGCCTCGTCGACCAGGGCTCGGGCCATGATCTCCGGGTACGGGGTGAGGCCGTGCTCCTGTGAGATGCCGCGCAGCAGCGGGACCCCCGCCACCAGACCGGCGGTGGTCTCACCGAGGTGCAGGTCGTTGCAGAGCGCGATCGACATGACATGACGGCCCGGTGGCGCCTCCGGTGTGGTGAAACAGTACGGGCCGCCGGGGGAGCCGAGCCCGTGCGGGGAGGTTCCGACCGCGTTGCCCCGCACGAGATGCAGCGGAGCGGGGGTGGCCGCCGACCCCCGGGAGTGCGCCCGGTAGTAGTAGGTCTGGCCGGGTTCCAGATCCCTCAGTTCCACCGTGTGGTGGGCGGTGCGACGGCCTTCGGAGGCCGTGCGGTTGAGCCGCGCCGGGTGGGTCCCGTAGACGACTTCGCCCTCGGTGACGGCCGGGAGCATCGGACCTCGCCCGCTCTCGGTGGCGGGTGTTCCGGTGAACCAGGTGATGACCGCGCGGTCCTCGCGGAGAGTGACCAGCTCCAGACGCACGGCGGACACGGTGCCGGGTGCGCGCGGGGTGCGGGCGGGTGCCGTACGGCGTGGGGTGACGGCGGGAAAGCGTCGGCGTCGCATGCCTGTTGGGTGCCCGCGCGCGGTGAACGGCGACGGTGTCACCGGGGGCGGGAACCTGAAGGGAGACCGTGGGAAGGATGTCGTGTCCCGGTTCCGGGGGACCGCAAGGCACCTCGGCGACGGCGCCCCGCCGCGGACACCCGCCACGAGCGGGGCTCCGGGGCCTCAGAACTCCTCGTGTGTCGTGGGGTCGCCGCCGAGGCGCCGGTGCGGACGGTCGCCGACGGCCGTCATCTCGGCGGGAGTCAGCTCGAACCCGAAGATGTCGATGTTCTCCCGCTGCCGCCCGGGGTCGGCGGACTTGGGGATGGGCACCGCTCCGAGCTGTGTGTGCCAGCGCAGCACGACCTGGCCGGGCGTCACACCGTGGGTCTCGGCGATCTTTCCGAGCACGGGGTCGTCCAGGAGGGCGGAGCCACGGCCGAGGGGACTCCAGCTCTCCGTGATGATGCCCCTGTCATCGTGGAAGGCGCGCAACTCGTCCTGGGGAAGCGAGGGATGGAGCTCGATCTGGTTCACCGAGGGCACCACTCCGGTCTCCGCCTCCAGCCGGCCGAGATGTTCGGCCGTGAAGTTCGAGACACCGATCGCCCGCACCAGGCCCGCCGCGCGGAGCTCGATCATCGCCTTCCAGGAGCCCACGTACTTGTCGACGCGGGGCAGGGGCCAGTGGATGAGGTAGAGATCGACGTAGGAGAGTCCGAGACGGACCCGTGACTCCTCGAAGGAGGCGAGCGTCTCCTCGTAACCGTGGTGCCTGCCCGGCAGTTTGGTGGTGACGACGATCTCCTCACGAGGGACGCCGGAGCGGGCGACGCCCCGTCCGGTGCCGGTCTCGTTGCGGTAGTTGGCCGCCGTGTCGACGAGCCGGTAGCCCATGCCGAGCGCGCGGCTCACCGCTTCCTCGGCCTGCGCGTCGTCCATCGGCCAGGTGCCGAGGCCGACAGCCGGGACCTTCGTACCGTCGTGGGCCGTGCGGCCCGGGATGCTGATCACGAGGAGCCCTTCCGAAGCTGCGAGAGGTACCCGCCCATCGTGCACGGCTGCCGCCGCTGCGGCGACGCGGGCACGCCGTCACCGGCACGACCTGCGCCCCGCTCGGCCGGAAGCCGGAAGCCGGAAGCCGGAAGCAGGAAGCCGGAAGCAGGGGCCGAAGACCGGCGCGTCGCGCCACGCGTCCCGGACGGCTCGCGGGTGCACCGGCCCGCTCGGCGGACGAGCGGGCCGGTGCGGTCGGGTCAGGCCGTGTGCAGCCTGAGCCCGTAGCGGTTCAGGATCTCGTTCACGGGCTGGTACCAGGTCTCGCCTCCGCTGCTGCAGTTGCCCCAGCCGCCGGAGGTGACGCCCTGTGCCTGGTCGCCGCTGATGAACGAGCCGCCCGAGTCGCCGGGTTCGGCGCAGACACTCGTCTTGGTCATCTGGTGCACCGCGCCCTGGCTGTAGTTGACGGTCTCGTTCTTCGCGAGGACGGTGCCGCAGTGCCAGTGGGAGGTCGAGCCGGAGCGGCAGATCGACGCTCCGACGGGCGCCTCGCCCGAGCCGCGGACGAGCTGGTCGGACACGGTGCCCCAGCCGAGGACGACGGGTACCGTCCACCACCCGCTGCCCACGTTGACCCAGGCGTAGTCGTTGTCCGGGAACGAGGAGCCCTGGAAGTTGCCGATGTAGCTGCCGTCCCAGCCGCGGACGGAGGCGCCCGGCTGGGCGCAGTGCCCGGCGGTGACGAAGCCGCCGTACACGGAGAAGCCTATGGAGCAGCGGACGTTGCCGGTGTAGTAGGGGTCACCGCCCACCGTGCCGGCCGCGAACGTCGTCGGAGCCTTGTCCGTCTGTCGCACGAGGACGGGACCGGCCGCCCGGGCGCGGGCGACGAAGGACCGGACATCGTTGTCATCCTTGTGTGCGGACACCACATCGACGACGACGGAGCCGGCCTGGGGGTCGACGTGCCAACTGCCCACGCCGGTCGGTGCGTGGAGCGCGTCGATGCGGGCCATGGTGGCGTCGAGCTGCCGCTGGCTGTGTTCGACAAGGGTGACGCGCGCGCCCGTCGCCTCCACGGCGTCCCGGGACGCGGCTTCGGTGACGGCCACGACGAGCTTGCCGCTCTTCGCGTCGAACCAGGAGCCGCCGTAGGCGGCGCCGGCCACGCGCCGGGCGGTGGTCTCGACGCCGCGTGCGGCGGTTTCCTGGGCGAGCCGGGCGGTCGCCTGCCGCTCGGTGAGTCCGAGGTCGTGCTGCATGGCCGAGACGAGGGCCGCGGAGGCCGGTGCCCGGGATGTCGTGGTGGTGAGGGGGGCTTCGTCGGCCGCGGCCTGGGTGAGTCCGAGCGTCGCGGCGCCGACGAGCAGGCCGGCGGATAAGGCGGTGCGCAGAACTGTGGTGCGTCTCACGGGAGTTGCCTTTCGTCGATCCGATGGTCGGTGAGTGGGGCGAAGGGCAGGAGAGAGCGCTCTCAGAGTTGCGTGAACGAGGGTAGTGGGAGGTCCTCACCAGGTCCATACCAATGCACTGACCGCTCGCTCGGGGCGGCCCGAAGTGCGGGGCTTCCGGGGCGTCCGGCCGCCGGGGCCGCTTCCCGGGCCGTCGTCGGCCTGTCTTTCGAGCGGTTCTCGGAGTCACTTTCCGTCAGTGTCCGGTGGCGCAGCGAACGGTTCTCCGTGATCTTGAGGCCGAGGGTGAACAGCGTCTGATCACCGTCGTGTTGGCAGTAGGCTCAACCTGCTGCGGCGCCCCGATGATCACTCATGCTCGGTAGGGAATCGAACCGTGGCGATCGACGGAATCCCAACGGCGTGAGGATGAAGCACAAGTGCTGATAGCGGGGCGGTATCGGCTGCAGGCCACTCTCGGGCGGGGCGCGATGGGGGAGGTGTGGCGGGCCTATGACGAGATGATCGGCCGGTCCGTGGCAGTGAAGCTGCTTCTCTCCCAGGACGCCGACCCGACGGCCGCGGCCCGGTTCCGTCTGGAGGCCCAGACCGCGGGCCTGCTCAACCATCGCCATGTGGTGGGTGTTCTGGACTTCGGGGCCTATGAGAACCGGCTGTTCCTCGTGATGGAGCTGGTCGAGGGCGACAGTCTCGCCGGTGTCCTCAGCGACGCCGGGAGGCTTCCCGCCGACCGGGTCGCACGGATCGCGGCCGAGGCCGCCGCGGGGCTGGCCGCCGCGCATCAGCAGGGCATCGTGCACCGGGACATCAAGCCGGGCAACCTGCTCCTGGACGCCGAGGGAAGTCTCAAGATCGGCGACTTCGGGATCGCCCGTTTCATGGACGATCCGGCGGGCGGTCTGACCGCGACCGGGCAGATCGTCGGCACCAGCCTGTACCTGGCCCCCGAACGGGCCCTGGGCAAGACCGCCGGGCCGCCCTCCGACATGTACTCGCTGGGCTGCGTCCTGTACCAACTCCTCACCGGACGGCCTCCGTTCCAGGCGAGCAGCCCTGTCGCGGTCCTCCACCACCATCTCGACACCGCCCCCACCCCGCCGCGCGAGCTCGGCGCCGATCTGCCGCCCGCCTTCGAGAACCATCTGCTCGGCCTGCTCGCGAAGCAGCCCGAGGACCGGCCCACCGCGCTCGAGGCGGCCGCCTGGTACAGCTCGGGCTCCTGGCAGGGGCGTGCCGAGCCGCTCCCGGCGGTGATGCCGGAGCCGGGGCGCCACCGGCAGGCCGTCAGGGCCACGGGCCCCGCGACCACGTACGCTCTGCCGTCGGTGCTGAGGGACACCGCGGGCGGCGGGCACCGGTCGCGCCGACGCCCGCGCTCGGGGGTCTCCGAACTCCTCGCCGACCGGCGAAGAGTGGTGGGCGCGGCTGCCGGAGCCGTGGTCTTCCTGCTGGCGGTGCTCGTGGGCGTGGCGGTGTTCTCGCCCGACAGCAGCTCCGCGGAGACCCCGGAGCCGGGCTCGACCGGCGGAGTCAGCACGTCCGCTCCCGCCTCCACGGAGCCGGCCGGCACCCCCGCCGGCTCATGACGGGACCGGAGCCCGGCGAGGGTGCGGGGCGGGCGGCGCCGGGCACAGGCAGGCGGGCCTGAAGGTGCCCGGCGAGGGGGTGCGGGCGGGGCGTGACCCGGTGCGGGGGCGTGGGCCGGACGGCGTCCGGGAGGGGGACCGGCAGGGCCCGACCCGGCCGGTCGAAGGATGCGGCGAATGAGATAACTCCCATATGTTTGTGCGGAGTTCTTCGATCTGGCACATGTGAGACGTGGCGCTTTCGTGCCATCGGCCTGCTGTTCCCACCACAGGTCCGGGGCCGGTAGAAAGCGGTCCATGATCTTCCGCATACCTCCCAGCCGCAGCGGCCGAACGCCACTCGCGGCAGCGGTCGGCACCTTGGCCGTTCTGACGTCCCTGGCCTTGCCGCAGCCTCTCGCTGTGGCTGACAACTCATCAGCGACCGGTGCCGCGACCCCCGTTGCGGCTTCCGGTTCCGGGCAACACACCGTCACTCTCCTCACCGGTGATGTCGTACGCGTCACCGGCCTCTCGGGCGGCCGGCAGACCGCCGACGTGACCCGCCCTCCCGGTGCCCTCGGAGGTGTGCGCACCGAGACCGTCGGTGGCGATCTCTACGTCTACCCGGACGAGGTGATGCCCTACCTGGCGGCGAACCGGCTGGACCGGCGGCTGTTCGACGTCACCGCCCTGATCGAGCAGGGTTACGACGACGCCCACAGCGACGGCATCCCGCTGATCCTGGGCTACGGCTCCAAGACGGCGCCGTCGGCCCAGGGCACGCCCAGCGGCGCCACCCGCGTGCGCAACCTGCCCGCGATCCACGCGACGTCCGTGCGGGCCGCCAAGAAGCAGACCCGGAAGCTGTGGCGGTCCGTCGCGCCCGCGGCCTCCGCCACCGGCGCCTCCGCGGAGGCCCTGAACGGATCGGCGGCCGGTACTCCCAAGCTCAGCGAGGGGCTGTCCAAGATCTGGCTGGACGGCCGCGTCAAGGCCACCCTGAAGGACAGCACCGCGCAGATCGGCGCGCCCGCCGCCTGGGGCAAGGGCCTCGACGGCAAGGGCGTCAAGGTCGCCGTGCTGGACACCGGCGCCGACTCCCACCACCCCGACCTCGCCGACCGGATCTCCGGGTCGCAGAGTTTCGTCCCCGACGAGACCCCCGACGACGGCCACGGCCACGGCACCCACACCGCCTCCACCGTCGGCGGCAGCGGCGCCGCCTCGGACGGCGCCGAGAAGGGCGTTGCGCCCGGAGCCGACCTGCTGGTCGGCAAGGTGCTCTCCGACGACGGCTACGGCCAGGACTCCTGGATCATCGCCGGCATGGAATGGGCCGTCGACCAGGGCGCCAAGGTGATCAGCATGAGCCTCGGCTCCTCGGAGCCGTCCGACGGCACCGACCCGATGAGCCAGGCGGTGAACCGGCTCACCGACGACAGCGGCGCCCTGTTCGTGATCGCGGCCGGCAATTCCGGCAACGAGGCGAGCATGGGCAGTCCCGGCGTCGCCGACGAGGCACTGACCGTCGCGGCCGTGGACTCCGCCGACAAGCGCGCGTACTTCTCCTCACAGGGCCCGCGCCTGAACGACTACGCGCTCAAGCCTGACATCTCCGCGCCCGGCGTCGCCGTCCTGGCCGCCAAGGCGGGCGGCAGCGCCGAGGCCGGCTGGTACCAGTCGATGAGCGGCACCTCGATGGCGACGCCGCACGTCGCGGGCGCCGCCGCGATCCTCGCCCAGGAGCACCCGGACTGGAAGGCGCGCCAGCTCAAGGACGCGCTGATGAGCACGTCCAAGGAGCTGTCCGCCTACACCGCCTACCAGGTGGGCTCGGGCCGCGCCGACCTCGACGCCGCCACAGCCGCGACGGTCACCGCGACCGGCTCGGCCTATTTCGGCATCGACACCTGGCCGCACGACGGCGCGAGCTCGGTCGACCGCACCGTCACCTACACCAACACCGGCGACTCCCCCGCGGAGCTGAACCTCGCGCTGAACGCCACCGTCGGCGGCGGCCCGTACGACACCGAGCCGACCGCCGACAAGGGCAAGCCCGCCCCCGACGGGATGTTCACCCTCTCCGTCGACACCGTGACCGTGCCCGCCCACGGCACCGCGACGGTCACCGCCACCGCCGAGCCGGGTCTGGGCGCCGACGGCCGCCGCTACCTCGGCCAGATCACCGCCGCGGACGCCTCCTCCGGCGCGACGCTCGCCCGTACCCAGCTGGGCCTGTACCGGGAGGACGCTCGCCACACCCTGCACGTCACCCTGAAGGACCGTTCCGGCAAGCCGACGGCGGGCTGGGTCGAGATCCAGCGCTTCGGGTCCAACGAGGACCCGTACTCCCAGACCATCGACGACAGCGGCACGCTCGACCTGCGGCTGCGTGAGGGCACCTACAGCCTGGTGACCTATCTGGACGTGCCCGGCAGCCACGGCCCGGACTCGGTCGGCATGGCGCTGATGGGCGACCCCGAGGTCGTCCTCGACCGGGACCGTGACGTGGTCCTCGACGCGAGCCGCACCCGCGAGGTCACCGCGGAGGTCCCGCGCAGGACCGAGGACCGGGTGCTGTCCATGAACTGGTACCGCGCCGACGGCTCGGACCTCAACCAGTACGGGCTGGGCATCCTGGAGGTGCAGTACCTGCTGGCCGCCAAGTACGACAGCATGTTCGTGCTGCCCACCCGCAAGGCGACCACCGGCAGCTTCGAGTACGAGACCCGCTGGCGCAAGGCGGTCCCGTTCCTCACCCTCACCCACGACGGCCGTGAGATCCGGCCGACGGGCCAGGGCGGCTCCGCGCTGTACGACGGTCACAGGCGCCTGGACGTGGTGTACGCCGGGACCGGCACCGCCGCCGAGTACGCGAAGCTGAGCGTCAAGGGCAAGGTGGCGCTGGTGACCCGTTCGGACGCCATCTCCGCCGCCGACCGGGCACAGGCCGCGGCCGACGCCGGGGCCGGGCTGCTGATCGTCGTCAACGACCGGCCGGGCAAGCTGCTGGAGTACGTCGGCCTCTCGGGCAGTCGCTACAGCGCCGTGCCGGTGTTCTCCCTCACCGCGCGCGACGGCGCGGCCCTGATCGCCGACGCCAAGCGCGGCCGGGGACGACTGGAGGCCGAGGGTGTGCCCAACTCCCCGTACGTGTACGACCTCTCCGACGCCCACCCGGGACAGATCCCGTCCACCGGGCTGACCTACCGGCCCCGTTCGTCCGATCTGGCCACCGTGGACATGCGCTTCCACGGCACCACCACCACGCCCAGCGGCGAGTACCGGTCGGGCTTCCGTCCGTACCGCAAGTACGGCTCCGGGTACCTGCAGCGCCTGGACATCCCCGGCACGCGCACCGACTACGTCTCGACGCAGCCGGGCGCCCGGTGGGTGGAGAACCTGGCCACCGGGCCGGGAATGGTGCTCTCCTCGCAGAGCGTGCGGAACGCCTACCAGCCGGGATCGCGGCAGGTCCGTGACTTCTTCGGGGCGGTGACGCGGCCCGCCAACGGCGGCACCTACTGGTGGTCGCAGCGGCAGAAGGCCCAGATCGCGTTCAACGTCCAGCCCTGGGCCGACAGCAGTGCGGGACAGCACGCCGGCGTCATGCAGGGCACTGACAAGAAGAGCCTGAAGGTCTATCAGGACGGCACTCTGATCAAGACCAGCGCCTCGCAGGCCGCCACGATCTACCCCGCGCCGACGACCCCGTCGGTCTACACCCTCGACCTCACCGCCGAGCGTGACGCGGACACCTACCGGCTGTCCACCCGCACCCACACGGTCTGGCAGGTGAAGTCCGACCCGGTCACCGACCCGACGAAGATCGAACACATGGCCGTGCTCCAGATGGACTACGGCGTCGCCACCGACCTCGCGAACGACGCCCGCGGCGGCCGTCAGACGCTCACCCTGACGCCTCGCCACATCGACGACGCGGTGGGCACCGGGAAGATCCAGGGCGCCACGCTGTCGGTTTCGTACGACGACGGCACCACGTGGAAGCCGGTCAAGGTCACCGGCAAGTCCGGTACCTGGACGGCCTGCTACGACGCCCCGCACCACGGCTACGTCTCGCTGAAGGCCGAGGGCTGGGACGACGCGGGCAACCGCATCACCCAGGAGGTGATCCGCGCCTACGGTCTGAAGTAGTCCGCGAACGGAGGCTGTCGCCCCGGACCGCCTGTCGCCCGACCGGCGACCGAGCGGCGACAGCCTCCGTACGCATGAGTGATCGGAGCTGTGTTCCCACCGGAACGACAGACCGTGTCCGCGCTCTCCGGGCAACCTATACGGGTGCCCGGCCGTCCTTTGGACGAGGATCCCGGAAGGGGGCGCCGATGGGGCTGGTGCGTGTACTGCTGCCGTTGCCGCGCGCGGCGGCCCGGCTCGGTCCTGGTACGGGGCGGCGGCTGCTCGGCGCCGCGCTGACGCGCTGCGTGGCCCCCGGATGGGTGCTGCTGCGGCCGCCCCCGCCGTGGCGCCGGCTGGCCTGGGCCGAGGAGGCGACGGCCGTGTACCGGGCGCTGGCCGAGAGCAAGGGCGCCCGCCCGCGCGACCGTGACCTGCTGGCGCGCAGTCTTGTCTGGCACGCCTACACGCTGGTGCTCGTCAACCGCTGCGAGCAGGCGTGCACGGTGCTGGACGCGTCCTCGGCCGTACCGGGCGCCCGGTGGTCGCCGGCACAGCGGGCCATGCAGCTCCATCTCCGGGCGCAGGCACAGTTCGGCCTGGCGCGACCGGACGCCGCGCTCGCCTCGGCGGGGGAGTGCGTGGCCGCCTACCGTCACCTCGTCCTCACCCGACGGGACCGGACCCTCGGCACCCTGGCGGGCGCGCTGCGCACCTACGCCCTGGTGCTGGCGGCCCTGAACCGCAGGGAGGAGTCCGTGGCCGCCTACGAGGAGTGCGCCGGGCTGTTACGGAACATGTCGTTGCGCGAGGTGAGCCACGCGATCCTGGTGCGTGTGCGCGTACTGTGCGAACTCACCGCGGGGCTGGTGGTATTGGGCCGGTTCGAGGAGGCGCTGTCCGTCGGCAGGGAGGCCCGGGACGCCGCCGACCCGATCATGCTGCGGGTCGCGCCCGAGGCCGTACGGCCGCTGCGGGTGAGGCTCTTCGCGGACCTGGCCCGTTGCCTGGCGGCCACCGGGGACCTGTCCGCCGCGCGCACGACCGCGGAGGAGTCCGTGGCCGAAGCGCGGACCCTGGCGGACCGGGACCGGACGGCGGGTGAACCCCTGCTCATCCTGGCGCTGGACTGCCTTGCCGACCGGCTCGGCGAACTCGGGCGCCGAGAAACGGAGTTGAGCTGCCGACGGGAGGCGGTCGACCTGTCTGCCGCGCTCGTCGCCGAACGGCCGGACACCCACAGCTCTCTTCTCGCCGTCTGTCTCGAGCGGCTGGCCGACTGCCACACGGCGGCGGGCGACCGTGGTGAAGCGGTCCGGGCCGGTGAACGCGCCGTGGCCGCGTACCGGCGTGCGGCGGAGTTCGACCCGATGGCGCACGAGCCGCAACTCACGCGTGTTCTGGAGGACTTGAGCCGGCTGCGGCTGGACGACGGAGACCTCGACGGCGCGGTCGGGGCCGCGCGGGAGGCGGTCGCTCTCACACGCCGGCTGGCCGAGTCGGACTGGTCGGCCCACCACGCCGTGACGGCCCGCCGTCTACGGGTGCTCGGCCGCGCCCTCCGCCGCGCCGGCGACCACGGGGCGGCCGTCGCCTGCTACGCGGAGTCGGAGTCCATCCTCGTCGACGAGTCGGCGGGTCCCGAGACCGGCCCGTACGCGGCCTCCCTGGCCGCCGCCCGTTCCGGTCTCGCTCTGGCGCTCGACGAGGAGGCCCGCGCCCATCTGGCCGACGGCCGGGCCGACGACGCCGTCGCGGCGCTGCGCGCCCTGCTCGCACTCACCCGCCGCACCGGCCGGACGGACGTCCACGCCCGCTGCGTCACCGCGTTCGCCGACGCCCGCGCGGAATACCCGGACGCAGTCGTATCCGCCTGGACACGGGCGACCGGGCAGGACTTTCCGACGTTCGTGTACCGCTCGTCCGGGGCCGTGGGCGGGGACCCACCGCCGGGCGGGAACTGAGCGCGGCGGCCGATCGGGACGGATCCGCGACAGACCGGGCGGATCGCGCGCCAGAAGCGGAACCCTCCTTCTTAAGTGCGGGTTAAACGCGTCTTAAGCAACCATGGGGACCGCCTGCTTCAGCAAGTAGCCGCAGGTCAGGGCGATTTGGCGGGCCGCGGCGGCAGTTGGCCTCTCAACAACTCGTGCGTAGCATCGGTGCCCACCGGTGCCGTCCACCACGGGCGGAGAGCGCTCTCAACGCTTGCTGTCCCCCCCGGAAAAGACATCCCCCCACCCTCCCCCCACCGCCTTTCCCAGGCACAAGCACCAAGGAGTACACGTCACATGACGCCTCGTCACCAGCGGAACCTGACCCGTCGCAAGGCCCTGTTCGCACTCGGCGGTGCGGCCGTGGCCGCGCCCGCCATCGCGGCGATCGCGCCCTACGCCATGGCCGGGCAGACGGACGCGTCCACCAAGGCCGCCGCGGGTGCGCTCCCGCTGACGATCGTCAACAACAGCGGCTCGTTCGGCAACGGGTCGGTGTTCGTGTACATCGTCGGGAACCAGGACGGAAAGCAGGTCCGCGTCACCCAGGACGGCTCACTCGCGCCGATATCCCTCTCGGACAACGGCGCGGACGGATTCACCGACTACGCGCTCACCCTGGCCGCGAGCGGGGAGACACGGCTCAGCCTTCCGTTCATGTCGGGCCGCGTCTACGTGTCGCTGGGCGCGAAGCTGAAGTTCAAGGCGGTCCAGGACGGTAACGGCAACGCCGCTCTCCAGTTCCCGGCCGGCTGGGTCACCTCCGACCCCAGCTTCGGGGTGCTGCACGACTGCGCGGAGTTCACCTACAACTCCGCCGGGATGTTCTGCAACACGACCATGGTCGACATGTTCAGCGTGCCCATGAACATCCGGTTGAACGGGGCCAAGGAGCAGACCACCGGCACCATTCGCGACGGCGGACGGGCCGCCGCCTTCGCCGCGATCAAGCAGAACGAGGACTTCGCGCCCCTCGTGGTGGACGACCTCCGCATCATCGCCCCCGGCCACGGCCTGGACTCCGGCCTGTTCGCCAAGGACTACCTCGCCCCGTACATCGACGAGGTGTGGAGCACGTACACCGGCAAGGACCTGACCGTCACCACCAACGCGGGCACGTTCACCGGCCGGGTCCGCGGTGACCGGTTCACGTTCGACGGACCCGCCTCCGTCTCGTTCGCCAAGCCCTCCACCCGCGACGTCCTCTTCTGCGACGGCACCCTCGCCGCGCCCAACGACGGCACGACCGGCCCGGTGGCCGCCGTGCTCGGCGCCGGGTTCAACCGTTCCACCCTGCTCAGCAACCCGGCACAGCCGACCACCTCCGCGGCCGACTTCTACCGGACGGAGCTCACCAACCACTACTCCAAGACCGTTCACGCGGCCACCGAGGACGGCAAGGCCTACGGATTCGCCTTCGACGACGTCGCCGACTTCGCCTCCTTCATCCAGGACGGCGCACCCACGGCGATGCGGCTGACTCTGTCGCCCTTCTAGAGCCCCCGCGCCGCCCTGCCCGCCGCGGGCGGGGCGGCCGATCCGGCCGCGGCGGGCGCCCGCGGCCGGATCGGGGACCGCCGGGACGCACCGGCGCTCCGGTCGCGCGTCACCGGTGAGCGAATATGGTGGAACTCTGACAAAACGGAATGTATGGGTGGTTAACGGTCAACGGAAGTGTCATGGTTGCATCGCTGGGCGGACATGGCCGGCCGGACGCGGAGCTGGACGAGGCCATTCTCGGCGCGCTCTTCTCCGAGTCGACCGTGGGTCTGCACGTCCTCGACACACAGCTTCGTCTGGTGCGCTTCAACACGGCGGCCCGTTACGTCAAGGCGTTCGCCCTGGACGAGGCACTGGGGCGCCACCCGAGGGAGTGGGGTCGTGACTTCTACACCGGAAACTACGAGGCGACGCTGCTCGAGGTGCTGGAGACGGGCGTACCCGCGCTGGATGTGGAGGTGCGCGGCCATCTGAGTCCCGACCAGGCCGAGATCGTGCTGTCGGTCTCGTGTTTCCGGCTGGAGGACGCCACGGGCGGAGTCCTGGGGCTGGCGACGGCGGTGGTGGACATCACCGAGCGCAAGCGGGCGGCGGAGCGACTGGCCCTGCTGGAGCGGGCGGGCGGGCGCATCGGCACGACGCTGGACATCTTCCGTACGGCGCAGGAGTTCGCCGACGAGATGGTTCCCGCGCTGGCCGACACGGTGGTGGTCGAGGTCCTGGACTCCGTCCTGCGGGGCGAGGCCGGCGCTCCGGGCACCCTTTTCGAGTACGGGGCCCTGCGGTGCACGAGCCGTCGTTCCTCCGCCCTGGACGCCGAGCGGTACCTGCCCTCCATCGGCGAGGTGATGGGCCTGTCCATGGCGACGCCGTTCGCGCAGTGCCTGTCCGACCTCCGGCCACGCGTCGTCCAGCAGCTGACCCCGGACGCGGACTGGATGAACCGGGAGCCGGTGCGAGGGCGGCGTCTCACCGAGGCGGGGGCGCATTCGCTGCTCGTGCTGCCGCTCGCCGCCCGCGGCTCCGTGATCGGGCTGGCCCACTGCTACCGGGACCGCACCCCGCACGCCTTCGACGACGGTGACCTCGCGCTGGCCGCCGAACTCGCCGACCGGGTGGCCCTGTGCCTGGACAACGCCCGGCTGTACGCACGGGAGCGTTCGGCCGGGCGTGTCCTGCAGCTCAGTCTGCGGCCGGCCCGGGTCCTCGGCCACGACGCGGTCGAGACCGCGTACAGCTACTGCCCGCTGGGCGCGGGCGGCGACTGGTTCGATGTGATCCCGCTGTCCGGTTCACGGGTGGCCCTGGTGACCGGCGACACGGTGGGCCGGGGCCTGGAGGCCGCCGGCACCATGTGCGAGGTCAGGGCCGCGATCAGCGCGCTGGCCGTCCTCGACCTGGCCCCCGAAGAGGTCCTGGAACGGCTGCACGCCCTGGTGACCCGACTCCACGGGGAACGGCCGCGACGTCCGGACGCCGCGGTGGACGACGAGGGCCAGGACACCACCTGCCTGTACCTCGTCTACAGCCCTGTGACCCGCCGCTGCTCGGTCTCCAGCGCGGGGCATCCGCCTCCGGTGCTCGCGCTGCCCGACGGGACCGTCGAATACGCCGTGGTGCCCGCCGGGCCGCCGCTGGGCCGTGGCCTGGCGAAGTACGGCACCGCCGAGTTCGAACTCGTCGAGGGCAGCGTCATCCTGCTGTCCAACACCGCCATGCTGCGTGCCGTCTCGGACGACCCGCAGGAACTACTGGAACATGTCGGCGACACGTTGCGGCCGGTCGACCGGCCGCTTCAGGAGATCTGCGACGAGGTGCTCTACAAGCTGGCACCGGAGGAGATGGAGAACGACGCCGTCCTGCTGCTGGCGCGTACCCGGGGTCTGGGACCGGACCAGGTCGCCTCGTGGACGCTGCCCAACCACCCCGCGTCCGTCGGCGAGGCACGCGCCCGCGCCGAGCGCGCGCTGGCGGACTGGGGGCTGGAACGGCACGCCTTCACCGTCACCCTGGTGGTCAGTGAACTCGTCACCAACGCGGTCCGGTACTCGGACGGTCCCATCTCCGTGCGCCTCATTCTCGACGGATCCGCGGTCGCCTGCGAGGTGACCGACGACAGCAGCACCGTGCCGCACCTCCGGCACGCCGAGGAGGCCGACGAGGGCGGCCGGGGCCTCTATCTCACCTGGCAGGTCAGCCGGCGCTGGGGGACCCGGCCCGAGTCCCGCGGGAAGACGATCTGGGCGGAGATCGCCCTGTCCGAGGAGGAATGAGCGCGTCGAACGCCGGCCGGCCGCGGGGGACCGCCGGCCGGGTGGCTCCGCACGGGCCGCCCGGCCCGGACGCGGACGGCGGGCCGTGTCGGCCGTCCCGCCCGCGACGGCCGTCCGTTACGCTCGCAGCGCCATACCGGGCCCGATGACATGGAGGACAGGACGGCGGGGATCAATCGCGAGCGCCTCGTCAGGATGCTGACGTTCTGGCTGCGTCCCGCGTTCGCGCTGCGTGTCGTCAGCCGGTTCCAGAAGATCGTGGGCTTCGACCGCTCGATGGCCCTGGCGTCCAGCGCGCTCACCGCGCTCATCCCCCTCACGATTCTCATCGGCGCCGTGCTGAGCAGCTTCTCGGACTACGACGCCGCCGACCGGATCATCAAGCGCTACGGCCTCACCGGTCAGGGAGCCGCGGCGGTCAAGTCGCTCCTGGCCCCCGCCGAGAGCGCCAGCGCGAGCGTGGGTGTCTTCGGGAGCCTGTTCCTGATCATCTCCGTACTGAGCTTCGCCCGCGCCTCGCAGCGGCTGTTCGAGCAGACCTGGGAACTGCCCCCGCTGAGTGTCCGCAACACGAGGAACGGCCTGTGGTGGATCCTCGGTCTCGCCGGGTACGCGGCCGTCACCGGGTGGCTGCACGCGGTTCTCGGGGGGAGCAAGCTGGGCGTGGCGGCCTCGGTGTGCGAGATCCCGGTGAGCGTCGCCTTCCTCGTCTGGAGCGGCTGGGCGCTGTCCGCGAAGCGGATCCCCTGGCGCGACCTTCTGCCCTTCGGCGTCACGGCGGGCGTGGCGACCGCGCTCTACTCGGTGGGCGCGACCGTGTATCTGCCGCGCCTGTTCAACTCCTACGCCGCGCGCTACGGGGCGGTGGGCGCCGTCTTCGCGATGATCTCGGCGCTCTTCGCCGCGATGTTCGTCATCGTCGCGTCGGCGGCCCTCGGGCACGAGATGCGTGATGAACTCGTCCGGATCCGCGCGGGCGACCGCCCCTCCGACGACGAGGTCCGCCGCGAGTGGGACAGCGTGGTCGAACAGGCCCGGTCGCGGTGGCACACCACGCGCGACCAGGTCTCCTCCCGCCGGCGCTCCAAGGACACGAGGAAGGGGTAGGGCTGCTTCCCGCGTACGTCGCGCGGGCTACTTCGCGCGGGCGACGAGCAGGGCGACGTCGTCGTGGTCGTCTGAGTTGCGCAGTCCGTACAGGAGCAGGTCGCAGATCTCCTCGAGCGGTCGGTCCGCCTCGTCGAGGAAGCTGAGAAGGACGTTCAGGCGGTCGTCGATGGGATGCAGCCTGGTCTCCACGAGACCGTCCGTGTAGAGGACGAGCAGATCATCCGGGTTGAGTTCGACCGTGGTGGTCCCGAAGGGGATGCCACCGACACCGAGGGGGGCGCACGGCGGCAGGTCCAGCAGTTCGGGGGCGGCGCCGGAACGCACCAGGGCGGGCGGCATGTGCCCGGCATTGGCGATGCGGCACTGCCTGCTGTGGGGGTCGTACACGGCGTAGATGCACGTCACGATGTAGTGCTCCAGATCGCAGGTGATCTTGTCGAGGTGCTGGAGCACATCGCCGGGGTCGAGGTCGAGGTCGGCGTAGGCGCAGGTGGCGGTGCGCAGCCGGCCCATGGTGGCGGCGGCGTCGATTCCGTTGCCCATGACGTCGCCCACGACCAGCGCGGTCCGGTCGTCGGCCAGCGGAATCACGTCGTACCAGTCGCCGCCGACCTCGCTGGTGGCCTGCGCCGGCTGATATCGGGACGCGACCTCCAGACCGGTGAGACGCGGCGGATGCTGGGGCAGCAGGCTGCGCTGGAGCGTGACGGCCGTGTTGCGCACGCTCTGGAACCAGCGGGCGTTGTCGATGGCCACGGCGGCGCGGGTGGCCAGCTCACCGGCGAGCACCACGTCGTCCTCGTCGAAGGGGAGCGGATTGCGGGTGCGCTTGAGATCGAGGGCGCCGAGCACCTCACCGTGCGCGATCAGCGGAACCGCGAGGTACGAGTGGACGCCGGCCTGCGCCAGCAGGGCCGTGCCCTCGGCGTCGCGGGCGATGCGCGGCAGATCGTGCTCGCCGACGTGCCGCACCAGGACCGGCCTGCCGGTGTGGACGCACAGGGTCACCAGGCGGTCACCGTCGTACGTCGTCAGGTCGCCGGGAGGGTCGGCGGCGCGCAGGGCCACGGTGGGGTGCGAGGCCTTGAGGGCGAGGGCGCGGAAGAACTCCGGGCCGTTGTCCGGCCTGCGCTTGCGACGGCAGGCCAGGACGGAGTCGAGAACGTCCACGGCGACCACGTCGGCCAGTTCGGGGGCGGCGATGTCGGCCAGTTCGCGGGCGGTCTGCTCCACCTCAAGGGTGGTGCCGACACGGGTGGAGGCGCTGGCGACGAGCGCGAGACGACGCCGCGCGCGGTCGGCCTCGGCGGCCGCGCGATGGCGTTCGGTGACGTCGACGACCGAGACGGCCGCGCCCAGGATGCGTCCGCCCGGGTCCTCCAGCCGGTAGAAGGAGAGGGACCAGGCGTGTTCGTGGTCGGGATCGGAGGGAGGGCGGCCCACGTGGTACTGGTCGAGCAGCGGTGTGCCGGTGGTGAGCACCTGACGCAGCGCCGACTCGACGGTGTCCACGTCCGGGAACGGCAGTGTCTCCCGCAGATGACGGCCGACATGGTCCTCGGCGGGGATGCCGTCGATCCGTTCCAGCGCCGGGTTGACCATGAGATACCGCAGGTCGGGGTCCATCAGGGCCAGTCCGATGGGTGACTGGTTGATCAGCTGCTCGCACAGGGCGAGGTCGGTCTCGACGCGCTGGAGCAACGTGTGGTCGGCCGCGATGCCCAGGGCGTAGACGTCCCCGAGATCGTCCAGGAGCCGCATGTTGCGGAACTCCATGAGGCGGGTGCTGCCGTCCTTGTGCCGGATGGGGAACGCGCCCGCCCAACTGCGTCCCGTCTCCAGGACATCGGTGAACAGTTCGGTGACGGACTGCATGTGCTCGGGGTGGATGATCAGGCGCGCCGCGTACTTGCCGAGGGCCTCCTCCGCCGTGTACCCGATGAGCTCCTCGGCCTGCGGGGTCCAGAACACGATGCGCCCGTCGGCGTCGAGGACCAGGGCGCCCACGTTGAGGACGTCGAGCAAGCCGGTCGGCCGGGACCGTGCGGGTTCGGGACCGCCCGCACGGTCGGACTGCGTGGACTCGGCTGTCATCCCTGGCCCTCCTCCACCGGCCGGCGCGATGTGCCGGGCTCCGTGGCCGCTGCCGGGCACGTGTGTGCCGACTGCGGCCCTTCCATGCTGCGCCCTGCCCCGGGCCTTGCCCACTCCAGAGCGCCCCATTGGCATGTTCAGGGTGAGAGGTCGGTGCCGTGCGGTGCCGTGCCGGGGGGTGATCGTCCGGTGGGCCTGCACATCCGGCGGACAAGCAGGAACATGGTCGTGTAGAGGATGAGAGCTT
Organism: Streptomyces sp. NBC_00659; assembly: GCF_036226925.1. Lineage (NCBI taxonomy): Bacteria > Bacillati > Actinomycetota > Actinomycetes > Kitasatosporales > Streptomycetaceae > Streptomyces > Streptomyces sp. NBC_00659. Next base: position 8,743,462 of record NZ_CP109031.1, read on the forward strand.
CATGGTTTCTTCGCAGGAAGGTTCCGACGCGCCCGTGTCCCAAGGACCGGGCGATCCCCTTGACGCGTCCTCCGACGCGGCGGCGGTGGTGTCCGGCGAGGGGCTGGTGACGGCCTGGACCAGGGGGGCCGAGGCCCTTCTCGGCCATCCGGCGGCCGAGATGGTCGGCTCATCGGCCGCGCGTCTGCTCGCGCTGCCCAGGGACCCCTCGCGGGTGGCGGCGGTCGCCGAGCGCTGCCGCGGCGGAATGGGCTGGAGCGGACACATCCCCCTGCGGCACCGCGACGGCCGGCGCATCGACGCGGACCTGCGCGTCTCCGCGTCGTTCCGCATGGGCGGGAGCGAGTGCTTCCTGATCTCGGCACGGGACCGCAGACGGCCGTGGACGGTGGGCCCGGCCTTCCTCGACGGCTTCCTGACCCGGTCCCCGGTCGGCATGGCGGTGCTCGATCTGCAACTGCGCTACGTCTGGATGAACGACACCCTGGAACACCTGGGCGGTGTGCCCCGCGAGCAGCGGCTCGGACGCCGGCTGACCGAACTGCTGCCGGGGCTCCAGGCGGAGACCATCGAGGGGCTGATGCGCAAGGTCCTGGCGACCGGCGAGCCGATGATCGACTACGAGTACCTGGGATGGAGCTGGGCCGACCCGCACCGCCGGCACGCCTATTCCTCCTCCTTCTTTCCGCTGGTCGGTGTCGACAAGTCCTACACCGGCGTGTGCTACACGGTCCTGGACGTCACCGACCGATGGAACGCCCGGCAGATCCTGTCGCTCGTCAACGAAGCCGGGACCACCATCGGCGGGACCCTCGACGTCATGCGGACGGCCCAGGAGATCGCCGACTTCGCCGTTCCGCGGTTCGCGGACTTCGTCGTCGTCGACCTCCTGGAATCCGTCCTCAGCACCGAGGGCCACGGAGCCTGGCTGTCGGACGCGGGACCCGCACCCGCCAAGCCGATGATGCGGCGCGCGGGCATGAGCTCGGTGCGGGAGGGGTGCCCGGAGGCCGTGGCCCGGATCGGCGACCGGGCGGACTTCCTGCCGCCGCCCCACGACGTGCACCTGCTCACCAACGGCGAGCCCGTCCTCATCCAGGTCCTCGACCCGGACGACGACCTGTGGATCGCCGAGGAGCCCGAGAGAGCGGCCAGCATCCGCCGGTACGGGCTGCACTCCCTCATCTCCGTGCCGATGCGGGCGCGCAACACCGCCCTCGGACTCACCACGTTCCTGCGCTCGCTCAATCCGGTCTCGTTCCAGCCCGACGACGTCCTGCTGGCCCGCGAGGTGGTGGCGCGCGCGGCCCTGTGCGTCGACAACGCCCGCCGCTACACCCGCGAACACACGGCGGCGGTCACCCTTCAGCGCAGTCTGCTGCCCCACGCCCTGTCAGGGGGGACAGCCCTCGAGGTGGCCTCCTCCTATCTGCCGGCGGACCCGAGCGGCGGCGTCGGCGGCGACTGGTTCGACGTCATCCCGCTGTCCGGGGCCCGGGTCGGCCTGGTCGTCGGCGACGTGGTCGGCCACGGCATCACCGCGGCGGCCACCATGGGCCGGCTGCGCACCGCGGTGCAGACCCTCGCCGACATGGAACTGCCCCCCGACGAACTGCTGGCACACCTCGACGACCTCGTGCTCCGGCTCAGCGAGGAGCGCGGCCAGGAACAGCGGGCCGGCCTGACCACCACCGAACAGGACGCGGACCGGAGCACCACCGCGTCCTTCCTCGGAGCGACCTGTCTCTACGCCGTCTACGATCCCGTCACCAGGCGCTGCACGATGGCCCGGGCCGGACATCCGCCCCCCGTGTTCGTCGCCCCCGACGGGCGCGTCTCCTACCCCGAGCTGCCCGCCGGCCCACCGCTCGGCCTCGGCGGGATGGCCTTCGAGAGCCGGGAGATCGAGCTCGAGGAGAACAGCCTGATCGGCCTCTTCACCGACGGCCTCGTGGCGGGAGCGCACTACGACATGGAACGCGGCATGGCGCAGCTGGGAGAGCTGCTCGCCCGGCCCGGTCCCGACCTCGAAGCGCTGTGCGCGGACGCGGTACGGCACCTCGTGCCCGTACCGCAGCCCGATGACATCGCCCTGCTCCTGGCCCGCACCCACTCCCTGGGGGACGACCATGTCGTCTCGTGGGAGGTGCCGGTGGACCCGGCCGCCGTCTCCGAGATGCGGGCCCGCGCCACCCACGTCATCGAGTCATGGGGCCTCGGGGAACTGACCATGACCACCGAGCTCATCGTGAGCGAACTCGTCACCAACGCGATCCGCTACGCCGTACCGCCCATCCGGCTACGGATGCTCTGCGACACCCGGCTGACCTGCGAGGTCTCCGACGCCAGCAGCACCGCCCCACGGCTCAGACACGCCCGGAGCACGGACGAGGGCGGCCGCGGCCTGTTCCTGGTGGCCCAGCTCTCCCATCGCTGGGGCGCCCGTTACACGGCGGACGGAAAGATCATCTGGGCCGAACAGGAGATCCCCTGAGGGTTCCCGCCGCATGATCCGGACGACAGTCCCTAGGGTTGGAGATCAGCGTCCTCGTCGCCCGGATCGACGCCGTGGTCGCGGCACCAGGAACGGTAGGCGGCGACCGCCGTGGGCAGGGTGGGGAAGATCCGCTCCTCGCCGACGGACGCGCTCAGCCCGTAGGCGTCCAGGTCGTCCCGCAGATCCTGCTTCACCCGGGCCATCGCGAACTCGACGCCCCGCTCCCCGAGTTCCCGGCGCAGCTCGTCCAGTGCGTCCAGGGCGGTGATGTCCACCTCCACATTGGCCTCCGTGTTGAGGACGAACCACCTGACCGGGACCTCCTGTTCGGCCACCGCGGCGAGGGCGCTGCGCCGGAAGTCCTCCGCGTTGGCGAAGAACAGCGGGGAGTCGTAGCGGTAGACCAGCAGACCCGGGATCACCCGGGCGTCCGGGAAGTCGTCGACGTCGTGCATGCCCGCGAGGCCCGGTACCAGCCCCTGGACCGCGTCGTGCGGGCGCGCCACCCTGCTCAGCAGCTCGGCCACCGACAGACCCACGGCCACCAGCACCCCGTAGAGGATGTCGAGAGCGAGGACGCCGACGAGACAGCCGAGGGCCAGCAGGAGTTCCCGGATCCGGAAGCCCGCCAGCCGCCGGAAGCCCGCCAGGTCGATCATCCGGATCGCGGCGTAGACGACCAGCGCGCCGAGGACGGCCGTGGGCGTGTCGGTGAGCAGGGGACTCAGGAACAACAGCACGGCCAGCACGAGGAGCCCGGCCGTGAGCCCATACACCTGGGTGCGCCCGCCCGCCGACTGCGCGAGGGCCGTACGGCTGGCGCTGCTGCTCACCGGGAACCCCTGAAGGGTGCCCGCGCCGAGGTTCGCGGCGCCCAGGGCCAGCAGTTCCTGGTTCGCGTTCATCTCCGTACCGCCGTCGTCGGTCGTGAAGGCGCGCGCGGTGAGGATGAAGTCGGTGTACCCGACGAGCAGGACACCGACCGCGGGCAGCAGCAGCTGGGGCAGGGTGTCGAGCGGGGGGAGGTCCGGGCGGGGGAGCCCGGCCGGGATCTCCCCGATCACCGCGAGGCCGTGGTCCTCGAGGTTGAAGGCCGCGACCACGGCCGTACCGGCGACCAGGACCAGCAGCGGTCCGGGGACGCGCCAGCGGAAACGCGTGGCCAGGTAGAGGACGACCAGCGTCGCCGCGCTGAAGACCAACGTGGCGGGATGGACCTCGTCCAGGTTCCCGAAGAAGGAGGCCAGTTTCGGGAAGAACCCCGAACCGTCCGTCGGCACACCGGTGAGCTTCGTGAGCTGATCCACCATCATGATCAGTGCCACGCCCGCCAGATACCCGATCAGCACGGGCCGGGAGAGCAGATCGGCCACGAAGCCCAGCCGCGCCGCCCAGGCCACCACGCACATCAGCCCCACGGCGATGGCGAGCGCCGAGGCCAGTACCGCGTACCGCTCCGGATCGCCGCCGGCGAGCGGCCCGACGACGGTCGCGGTCATCAGCGCCGTCGTCGACTCGGGCCCCACCGACAGAAGCCGGGACGAACCCACGAGGGCGTACAGCACGAGGGCGGGCAGGATCGCCCACAGACCCACGACGGGCGGCAGCCCGGCGACACTGGCGTACGCCATCACCTGCGGCACCAGATAGGCCGCGACCGTCACCCCGGCCAGCAGGTCTCCGCGCAGCCAGCTCCGCCGGTAGTGCCTGAGCACCGGGAGACCGGGCAGCACCGGAACAGGGGGACGCCACCCTCCGCTCGCGGTGCCGTGGTGCTTCGACACGGGCCAGCCCTTCGGATCGCGCCGGCGGTTTCATGGACAAGGAGCCCGCGTGGTCAGTCGGTGCGCCGCGCCCTGCGGGCCAGGAGCTTACCCACCTCCCACACGACCAGGAACGCGACGGCGGACAGCAGGGCCCAGCCGAACTGCCGCAGGTCGATCTCCGTGGTGCCGAGGATGCGGCGGAACCCGTCCATCTGCGTCACCAGGACCGCGAGGACGAACTGCGCCAGTGCCGTCCAGTTCATCTGCTTGCTGTCGAAGGTGCTCGGCGTCAGCACCGAGTCCGTCTCGCTGCGGCATTCGAACGCGGCCACGATCAGGCACAGCGCGAACGCGGTGAACGCGATCGAACTGCCGGTCTGGACGCTGTCGTAACGGGTTTCGCCCAGCTTGATCAGCCCGAGCAGGATCAGGGTGATCGCCAGACCGCTGAGACCGACCGTCACCATCACCGGCCGGGTCAGCACCGACTCGCCCCGGGGCCGCGGCCTGCGCCGCATGAGCCCCGCGCTCTCCTTGTCGAAGCCCAGCGCGAAGCCGAACGAGGCGTTGACCACGAAGTGGATCCACAGCACCTGCGGCGGGGTGAAGGGTTCACCGGCCGCGATGTTGAAGATCGTCGCCCCGAGGAAGGTCAGGACGAACGTGACCAGCAACAGCAGCACGAAACGGATGTACTTGGTGAGGTTGTCGTAGAGCTTGCGGCCCTGTTCCACCGCGTAGACGATCGTCGTGAAGTTGTCGTCGGAAAGGATCATCCGCGCCGCGTTCTTCGCCACGTCCGTACCGCTGCCCATGGCGATGCCGATGTCGGCGGACTTGATCGCGGGGGCGTCGTTGACCCCGTCGCCGGTCATCGCGACGACGGCACCCTTCTTCTTGAGCGTGTCCGCGAGCATCACCTTGTGCTCGGGGGCGACCCGTCCCACCACACCGATGTCGTCGATCCGGGCCAGTCGCTCGCTCTCCGGCAGCGCCGCGAAGTCGGCTCCGAGGACGGCCTCGCCGGGAATGCCGAGCTGCCGGGCGATGGCGGCGCCCGTGGTGACGTCGTCCCCGGTCACCATGCGGACCCGGATGTGAGCCGCCTGGGCACTGGCCACGGCGGCCTTGGACTCCTCACGCGGCGGGTCGACCATCCCGACCAGACTCGTCATCCGCAGCCCGGTGACGTAACCGAGCAGGTCTCCGTCCGGATCGAAGTCGGCCGGGTCCAGGTCCCGGGTGGCCGCCGCCATCACCCGGCGTCCCTCCCCGCCCATGCGCTCGCCCTGCTCGTCGGCGCGCCGGCCGAGTTCCGCGTCCCACGGGACGGTCGCGCCGCCCGACAGCGCGGTCGTCGCGCGGGCCTGCACCGCGGGAGCCGCGCCCTTGACGAAGCAGCGCACCACGGGACGCCCGGACGGGTCCACCGTGGAGTTGAAGGTGGCCATGAGCTTGTAGCCGGGGTCGAAGGGCAGCGTGGCGAGCCGGGGGAGCCGCTCGCGGGTGCCCTCGATGTCCAGCCCGGCCTTGTGGGCCAGCACCAGGAACGCGCCCTCGGTGGGATCGCCCACGACCTCGCCGTCCACCAGCTTGCCGTCGTTCGCCACGAGGTACGGGAGGATCGCCTCCTCGATGCCCGCGGAGGAGCCCGCGGCATGGTGGATCCTGCCTTCGAGGCCGTAACCCGTGCCCGAGACGGTGTAGCGGTCGGTGGGCGTCACCACCTCCACCGCCGTCATCTGGTTCATGGTCAGAGTGCCGGTCTTGTCCGAGTTGATCGCCGACGTGAACGCCAGGGTCTCGACGGACGGCAGCTCCTTCACGATCGCGTTGCGCTTCGCCAGATTGAGGCTGCCGACGGACAGGATCGCCTGGGTCACCGTGGGCAGGGCCTCGGGAATGGCGGCGATGGCCAGCGAGACCGCGCTGACGAACAGGGCGTCCCACGCCTGGTCGCGGCTGCGCCCCAGCGCGAACATCACGATCATGGTCAGGCCCGCCGCGGCCGTGATCCACAGCGTCAGCGTGTCGAGTTCCTTGGTGAGCGGTGCCTCCTCCTTCTCGGTCGCCGACAGCATCTCCGAGATCTTGCCCAGCTCGGTGCCCTCACCCGTCCCGGTGACGATCACCAGACCGCTGCCGTGAGTGACCGGCGTGTGCATGAACGCCATGTTCGACTGGTCCCCCGGCCCCAGCATCACCTTCGGCAGGGTCGTGGCGACCTTCGACGCGGGGACGCTCTCGCCGGTGAGGGCCGACTCGTCGATCTGGAGCGCGTGTGCCTCGATGATCCGCCCGTCCGCCGGAACCTGGTCCCCGGCGGAGATGTGCAGGACGTCGCCCACGACCACCTGCTCCGCCGGGATCTCCGACTCGGTCCCGTCACGTCTCACCCGGGCCGTCGCCGTGAGCATGGACTGGAGCGCGTTCATCGCGCTCTCGGCCTTCCCCTCCTGCCGCAGTCCCACGACCGCGTTCAGCAGGGTCAGCAGGACGAGCAGGATGGCGGTGCTCCACTCGGCGATCGCCAGCGAGACGACCGCCGCCACCACGAGGACGATCTGCATGTAGCTGCGGTACTGCTCGGCGAACCGCCGCCACGCCGGCTTCGCCTTCTCCTCCGGCAGCGCGTTCGGCCCGTTCTCGGCCAGCAGTTCGGTGACCCGGGCGGCGGTGAGTCCGGACGTGGGGTCGACGCCGAAAGCCGACGCCACGTCCTGTGGGTCACGCGCGTACCAGAGCTCCGGAGCGACGCGCTCCGGAGCCTTCGGGCCGCTCGACTGCATCGCCATCTCAGCACTCCGATCTGGATCCGGTCCGCCGTCCCTGCCCCTGGCCCGGCCTGTCCCTGCCCTGCCCTTGTCCCTGTCCCGGGAAGTCGGGGACCTACTTCCGCTGGTGCTTCCCGGTCCGCGAGTCCGCGCCGGGTGCGTGCCGCCCCTTCGCGCCACGGCCGCCACGTCGCTGTCCCCCGCCCGCACCGGGAACCGGATGACGGGCCGCGTACGGATCGGCCGGCGCACCCTTCGGAGCGTCGGCCTCCAGTTCCCGCCTCGCGGCCCGGAGATCCTTGCGGGCCTCCTTGCCGACCACCGGGTAAGCGGGGTCGATGTCCATGAGCGTGTGAACCAGTACCGCCGCCGTGCAGATGCGCGCGAACCACTTCCGGTCCGCCGGGACGACGTACCAGGGCGCCCACGGCGTACTGGTTCGCGAGAGCATCTCGGAGAACGCCTGCTGGTACTCGTCCCACCGCCGGCGCTCCCGGACATCGGCGGCGGAGAACTTCCAGTTCCGCTCCGGCAGGTCGAGCCGCTTCATGAAACGGGTGCGCTGTTCCTCCTTGGACAGGTTCAGGAAGATCTTCACGACCTTGAACCCGTTGTCGGTGAGGTAGCGCTCCCAGTCGTTGACGGCCCGGTAGCGGCGGTCCCAGATGTCCGCTCCGCGCGCGTCCGCCGGCAGCCGCTGCCGGTCGAGGACCTCCGGATGGACCCGGACGACGAGGACCTCCTCGTAGTGCGAACGGTTGAAGATCGCGATGTCGCCGCGGGCGGGCAGCCTGGCCGCGTACCGCCACAGGTAGTCGTGGTCGAGCTCCTCGGCGGAGGGCTGTTTGAAGCTGCTCACCTTGACGCCCTGCGGGTTCACCCCGCTCATGACGTGCCGGATCGTGCCGTCCTTGCCCCCGGCGTCGAGTGCCTGCAGACACAACAGGACGCCGTACGTGTCCTGGGCCGCCAGCCGTTCCTGGTACTCGGCGAGCAGCGACACGCCCGTGCGCAGCAGCTCCACCCCCTGCTTCTTCTTCAGGCCGCCCTTGTACCGGGGGTCGAAGTCCTCGCCCAGGTCCACCCGTGACCCCGGCTCGACCCGCAGCGGCTCGATGAGCCTCGCGACGCGTTCGGCCCTGGCATCCGTCATGACGACCCGCCTCTTCTTCTGTCACGGTGAGCACCGCGCGGTCATGGGCCCTCACCGGCACCGCCCAGGTCGGACGCGGAGGCGGGCGCGGGCCGCAGCCTGGCGGGGATCAGCCGGCCCAGCAGGGGAGAGCGCCGCGGGCTCTCGGCGGACCGCTTCACCGGCCCCGCCGCCCCCGGCCCCCCGGCATCCGCGTCGCCGACGGCAGCCGGATCGGGGGCGGCCTCTTGTGCGCCGAGGCCGGCGAGCAGCGCGCGGACCCGGCGCTCGACCAGAATGGGGACGTACGTTCTGACCTTCGCCTGCCGGAAGGACCCGCGAGCCGTCGCGACCCCCTGGTCCACGACGGACGGGTCCACCGAGGGGTACGCGGCTTTCAGGCTCGCGGTCAGACGGCGGAGGGCGACCGCCTCGGCCAGGCGGGCGTCCTCGGGAGCCGTCGGGGCCGCTGTCGTGACAGGGTCCGCGGGCGGGGCGGGAGCGCGACTCGCCCCGCCCGACGATCTGCTCTCGTCGGCCGTGGCTTCCGGTTCGTCCGTCTTCATCGTTCGACCACCCGCGCGCTCGCAAGTCCCGGGCCTCAAGGGGCGGAGACCGCAAGGCCAACGGTCACGATCCGGCTGCCCCGAGACGGCTCGACGGCCGGGTCCACGAGGCCGTCCCACTCATTCTGAGTCCGGTCGGTCGAAACCGCCTCACGGACGATCCGCCCGTGCGGTGCCCGAGTAGTGGCCGGTCCGGTGAGGCGGGTGGCGGTTCGTCGCCGGATCGCTCGCGGAGGTCAGGTGGTGCGCAGAGTCCGCTGGGCGAGTCGGTACGCGGGAAGCATCTCTGTGTACTCCCCGGTGTCCAGTCCGTCGAGGTGCACGACGACCGGGCCGTCCTCGGTGGTGACGGCGAAGGCGGACTCCTTCGACGACTCCTGGAGGGCCTCGCTGGTGTAGACGTACTCCACCTCGGCGCCGGACAGGCCGTCCGTGTCGAACGTGCGGTAGACCGCCTTGCCCGCGCCGTGCTCGGCGGCCACGAAGGCCTTGAGCACCTTGGTGGCGTCGTCGGCGCCCGGTTTTCCGGTCCAGACCCGGAGGTAGCCGATGTTCCCGGCGGGCTTGGCGTCGATCTCGCAGACGAGGCTGACCGGTCCTTGCCGGAACAGCGGATCCGTGACGTCCCTGGTGCCGTCCGTTTCGATCGGGGCCTGCGCCGCCGCGTCGATGGACTGCGGCTTCCAGTCCTCGGCCGTGTCGAAGCTGACCGGCAGCTCGCAGGCCGAGCCCGCGGGACCGAGTGTGGCACCGCTCTTGGCCGTTGTGCCGGCGGCACCGGAGGCCTGGTCCGTGGATGTCACGCTCGTGCCCGCCTTCGGACTCTCGTCGGCGGTGGTCGAGCAGCCCGTCGCCACGACGGTCGACAAGGCCACGTACACCGCCACCCGCCACCCGCCCCGTATCCCTGCAGCCATGATGTGTTCCCCCTATGGTCCAGTGGATACACAAGGTAACCGAGGCACGGCTGGTGGGTGCGGGGCGGGTGGTGAGGGTCCAACTGCAGGCCGGGAAGGCGGCGCCCGCCGTGATGGGGCCGGTGGCTGACAATCCGTCATCGGTGTTCGGTCGGAGCGCAGTCGGCTCGAATCACACCGAGGTTCGGGCGGACACATGGCAAGTATGTCTGCGTGCTGTTGAGGCTCCCGGTGGTTCGGCGGAGGGTCAGCCGAGGGCCTTGACCGCCTGGTAGTAGGTCCAGGCCGTGCTGTTGCAACTGGTCTTCGTGGCGCCACTGTATGCGGCGCAGACCCGCTTGAGGTCTTCGTAGAAGGCGCTGTCGAGACGGGACTTGTTGGCATCGAAGGCGCCGGCGGCCTTGTAGTTGCGATAGCCGAAGTCGTGGCGGGCACATGAGGTGGCGAAGGGGAAGCCGAACGGGTTGTCCGGGGACGTGGAGCAGTAGTCGGTGGACCAGTCGAAGGCATACGCCGACCAGGCCGACTGGTTGGAGCGGGCGGCGACCCACGTGTTGTAGCTCGACGCGCTGGTCTGGGTCCAACTGGACAGGACTTGGGGCTTGTCGGCAGGGGCGGCGCTAGCGGCTGTAGCGGTCGCCGTGACGGCCACGAGGGCCATGACCGAGGCGGCGAAGCCTGTGGCGAGTCTTTGGTGCATCCCAACACCTCCATGAGGCTGCGACCCGCCCGTCGGGCTGCAGGTTCATGACACGAATGATCGGCATCGCGACCCTCCTTGCATAGAGCTGTGACCCCAACAATCAATTAACTCGCGGGAGTTGGGGGGTCATGTTTCATGCCTGCGACCACCATGGCCGACTATGGCTGGATGTGTTACTTGGGGTTAGGGGTGTCCTGATCGGATCCCATTGGCTCCCCGCTCGTCGCGCCTCGCCCGGCGCTCACGCCCGTTCCCGGACGTGCAACCGCAGGGTTGCGATGAAGGGCGGGACGTGCAACCCTGGAGTTGCATCATTGGTCGCTGTGAAGGAGTCCCTCATGTCCGAGGACCGGATCGAACGCGAAACCCTGATCGAAGCGCCACTGGAGCGGGTCTGGCCGCTGGTGGCCGTGCCCGGGTTCTGGGTCGCCGACGAGGAGAGCCTGCCCACCACGGAGGGCAGGGCGGGCGAGTCGACCGTGGTCAAGAACGCCGAGTACGGCGAGTTCCCGGTGCGGGTGGAGAAGGTCGAGCCGCCCACGTACGTCGCCTACCGCTGGACCAGCGCGTTCCCCGGGGCCCCGCTGAGCGACGGCAACAGCACGCTGGTCGAGTTCACCCTGATCCCGGAGGGTGCGAGCACGCGCCTGCGGGTCGTCGAGAGCGGCTTCGCGGCGCTGGCCGGCTCCGCCGAGCTGCGGCACAAGGCCCACGAGGACAACAACCACGGCTGGCCCCAGGTCCTGGACGCGTTCAAGAAGCGCGCCGCCCAGCCGTCGGTGTGACCGAGGAACGAGGCGAGGCCGAGGAGGTCGACAGCGTCCTCGCCGCGCTGGCCGACCCGACGCGGCGTCAACTGCTCGACCTGCTGGCGGCCAGGGGCGAGGTCACGGCCACGAGACTGGCCGAGGAACTGCCCGTGTCGCGGCAGGCGGTGGTCAAGCACCTCGCCGTGCTGGACGCCGCCGGGCTCGTCACCGGGAGCCGGGTGGGGCGGGAGGTGCGGTACACGGTACGGCCGGCCGCGCTGAACGCCACCGCCCGGTGGATGTCCGCCCTCGCCGCCGACTGGGACCGGCGCCTCGAGCACATCAAGCGCGTCGCCGAGGCCGCGGAGCGCGCTGCGCGCGGGTGATCGCCCTGCGGCGGTTCCCCGCCACCCGACTCCGGGCGGCGGGGAACGGCCGCATGTCCTCTGTTCATGGGCCGTGTTCTCGGGTGTTCATGTCCGTCCCCTGCTCATGTCCGTCCCCTGTTCATGTGTCCGGCGACCTCATGTTCATGGGTCCTGTTCATGTGCTCAGGCATATATCCAGTCATGTGTCTGTCCCCCTCGGACGGACGGACGGGCGGACGTGACCGGATCGGTCCGCTCCCGGACCCGATGAGGTCTGTCCCCGTGGCGCGTGCCCGGCCAGAGTGGGGACATGACCCGAGCACTGATCGTCATCGACGTCCAGGAATCCTTCCGTGCCCACCCCCTGTGGGACACCATCTCCAACCCGAAGATCACCGACCAGGTGGACCGGCTCGTCCGGCTCGCCCGCCGTGCCGGCGACACGGTGGTGTGGGTGCTGCACACGGAGCCCGGCAGCGGCGACGTCTTCGACCCCGCCCTCGGCCATGTCCGGCTGATGGACGAGCTCGAGCGCCGGGACGGGGAGCCGCTGATCCACAAGACCTCGCACAACGCCTTCACCACCACCAACCTCCAGCAGCTCCTCACCGAACGCGGTGTCCGCGAGCTCACGGTCTGCGGTATCCGGACCGAACAGTGTGTGGAGACCACCACCCGCCTCGCCAGTGACCTCGGCTACCAGGTCACCTTCGTCTCCGACGCCACCGCCACCAACCCCGTCCCGCACCGCGACGCCCCCGCCGGGCAGAGCGTGGCGGAACTCCTCGCGGACCCCCGCACCCTCGGCGCCGAGGACGTCATCAGGCGCACCGAGTACGCCCTGGCCGGACGCTTCGCCACGATTGCCACCGTCGACGATCTGGAGACCGCCGCCGCGTCTCGGGCATGATGACCGGATCGTGAGCCACATCGTCTTCTTCCTGGTGCCCGGAGTCCATCTGCTGGACCTGGCCGGCCCCGCGCAGGTCTTCTCCACGGCCGACGACTTCGGGCACCCCTACACCCTCGGCTACGTCGCCGAGGGGCCGCGGATCGTCACCGCCCAGGGGCTGCCGCTGGTGACCACGCCCGACTGGCCCGAGCTCGGCCCCGAGGACCTGATCGTCGTACCCGGCTGGCGCGCGCTCACCCTCGGCGACGGCCCTCCCATCGGTGGGGCGACCCTGCAGGTCCTGCGGGACCACCACGCGCGGGGCGGCACCGTGGCCAGTGTCTGCGCGGGAGCGGACGCGCTCGGCCGGGCCGGACTGCTCGACGGACGACGCTGCACCACCCACCACGACGTCCAGGACGAACTCGCCCACCGCTACCCCCGGGCGACCGTTGTCCGCGACGTCCTGTACACGGAGGACGACCGGGTCGTCACCTCGGCGGGCATCGCCAGCGGGATCGATCTCGCCCTGCACCTGATCGCCACCCGGCACGGCCCGGCGGTCGGCGCGCAGGTGGCCCGGGACATGGTCGTCTACGCGCGGCGCAACGGCCACGAACCCCAGGCCAGCGCGATGCTCCGGCACCGGTCCCACCTCGACGACACCGTCCACCGTGCCCAGGACCTGCTCGACGCCCGCTTCGACCGGCCGGTGCCCCTGCCCGAACTGGCCGCGGCCGTCGGCGTCAGCGAACGCACCCTCACCCGCCTCTTCGCCCGCGCGACGCAGGGCCTCACACCGCTGCGCTACCAGCAGTCCCTGCGGCTGGAGCGCGCCGAGCACCTCATCAGCCACGGCGTGACCCTCGACGCCGCCGCCCGCGCCGTGGGCTTCGAGGACGCCCGCATGCTGCGCCGCCTGCGAGCCCGCGCGGCCTGAACCGGATCCGGCGGCCCTCAGGTCTCCTGGCCCGCTCCGGTGAGCGTCGTCCGCTGGCGCGCGGCGCGCACGGCCGCCGTCAGGGAGGCGATGTCGTAGGCGCCGTAGTGACGGCGGCCGTTGACGAAGAACGTCGGTGTGCCCGAGACACCGCTGAGATCGGCCGACTCGACGTCCATGGCCACCCGGGCCGCGCCCGCTCCGTCCCTGAGGTCCTCGCGGAAGCGGCCGCTGTCGAGGCCGAGCCGGACGGCGTACCGGAACAGGTCCTTCGGCCCCAGGTCGCCCTGGTGTCCCATGAGGAGGTCGTGCATCTCCCAGTAGCGGTTCTGGCGGGCCGCGGCCTCGGCGGCCTGCGCGGCGAGCTGGGCGTTGGGGTGCACATCGGTGAGCGGCAGGTGGCGCCACACATAGCGGACGTCCCCGAAGTCGGAGAGCAGTTCGCGCACCACGGACTCGGCCAGGCCGCAGTAGGGACACTCGAAGTCCCCGTACTCCACGAGAGTCACCGGCGCGTCGAGCGGCCCGCGCACATGGTCGCGCTCCACGTCGACGGGCTCGCTCAGATCGACGATCGTCTGGCCGGTGCCGAGGAGGGCCTGCGCGCGCGAGCGCGCGGTGAGCCTGCCGATCACCAGGGTGACGACCCAGGTGAGGAGGAACGAGCCCGCGACCGCGGCCAGAATGCCGATCTTCGCCTGCTCCAGCCGGTCGCCGTCGAAGGCCAGCGACGCGATCAGCAGCGCCACGGTGAAGCCCACGCCGGCCAGGGTGCCGCCCGCGGTGATGGCGCCCCAGCCCACGGGCGGGTGCAGCCGTCCCCGGCCGGCGCGCGTGGTGAGCCAGGTGCCGCCGATGATGCCGACGGGCTTGCCGAGCAGGTAGCCGAAGAAGATGCCGAGGGTGACCGGCGAGGTGAAGGCGTCGGCCAGCTGACCGGCGCTCAGGGTGATGCCGGCGTTGGCCAGGGCGAAGAGCGGAACGATCACGTAACTGGTCCAGGGGTGGAACATCTGCTGGAGCCGCTCGTTCGGCGAGAGCGTCGAGGCGAGACCACGGCGCACCGTGCGCTCCAGCTCCGGCGTCGGCTGTTCGCGAAAACGCCGGAACAGCCGGCTGGCGTGCTCCAGATCGCTGCGCTCGGCCGCGTACGCGTAGGTCAGCATGCCCATCGCGAGCCCCGTCACCACGGGGTCGACGCCCGACTTCAGGAGCGCCACCCAGATCGCCACGCCCAGGACGCCGTACAGGGACGGAACCCGGGCGCCGATCGTGCGCCGCAGCAGCAGGACGACCACGAACAGGGCGAGCGCCGTCAGCAGCGCGGGCACCTTGATGGTGTCGCTGTAGGCGAAGACGACGATGGCCAGGGCCAGGAAGTCGTCCACGACGGCGATGGCGAGCATGAAGACCCGAAGAGTGCCGGGCAGACGGGAGCCGAAGACGGCGAGCATGCCCAGGGCGAAGGCGGTGTCCGTCGACATGGCGGCACCCCAGCCGTGCGCCGCCGAGCCATGGCCCGAGGTGATGGCCAGGTACACGACGACGGGGACGACCATGCCGCAGAGTCCCGCCAGGAGCGGCAGGGTGACCCGGCGCCGCTCGCGCAGCTCGCCCAGGTCGAACTCGCGCCGCGCCTCCAGACCGACGACGAAGAAGAACAGCGTCATCAGTCCGCTGTTCACCCACTCGCGCAGGTCCAGCGACACTCCGCCCGACCCGACGCGGATCGACAGCTCCGTGCTCCACACCCTCTCGTACGCGTCAGGACCGATGTTGGCCCAGGCCAGCGCCAGCAGGGCGGCGGCGAGCAGCACGGCGGCGCTGCCGGTCTCCGTCCGCAGGAACGCGTGCAGCGGACTGCGAGCGCGGTTGCCGCACTGCGTCCGGCCGGACATGGGCGACGTGTCGGAAGGCATGGTCACTCTCCGATTCTCGCCCCGGACCCGGAACTTCCCCAGACGACCGCCGATCCGACCGGTCAGGATTCGAGAAGCGCCGGGGGTCCCGCCTCGCCTAGCGTGGCGCACGGAGGCCGTCACCCCACGTCGGCCGGCACCGCCGACGACGTACGCCGTGGAGGGTGCCCGCGTCCGCGCGGACGGAGTCGGCGAAGGTGGACCCGGCGCGCCGCGCGAAGCTGGTTGGATCGAGGCAGGCGATGCCGGCGGAGACCGCGAAGGCGGCCCCGCCCGACAGATGGAGACACGATGAGCAAGGCCACGAGGACGGACCCGCGGCCGTCCGCGCCGCATGGTGCCGACAGCCACGATCTGATCCGCGTGCTCGGCGCGCGCGAGAACAATCTCAAGGACGTCAGCATCGAGATCCCGAAGCGCCGGCTGACGGTGTTCACCGGCGTGTCCGGCTCGGGCAAGAGCTCCCTGGTGTTCAACACGATCGCCGCCGAGTCGCAGCGGCTGATCAACGAGACCTACAGCAGCTTCGTGCAGGGTTTCATGCCCACGCTGGCCCGGCCCGAGGTCGACGTCCTCGAAGGTCTGACCACCGCGATCATCGTCGACCAGCAGCGGATGGGCGCCGACCCCCGGTCCACGGTCGGTACCGCCACCGACGCCAACGCGATGCTGCGCATCCTGTTCAGCAGGCTCGGCACGCCGCACATCGGGCCGCCCAGCGCGTACGCGTTCAACGTCCCCTCGGTCAGCGCGAGCGGTGCCATCACGGTGGAGCGCGGTGCCAAGAAGGCGGTGAAGGCGACCTTCAACCGCACCGGCGGCATGTGCCCGCGCTGCGAGGGCCGGGGCGCGGTCTCCGACATCGACCTCACCCAGCTCTACGACGACTCCAAGTCCCTCGACGAGGGTGCGATCACCATCCCCGGCTACGGCTCGGACGGCTGGAACATGCGCCTCTACAAGGAGTCGGGCTTCGTCGACCCGGACAAGCCGATCCGCAAGTACACGAAGAGGGAGCTGCACGACTTCCTCCATCACGAGCCGACCCGGATGAAGATCGCGGGCATCAATATGACCTACGAGGGGCTGATCCCGCGGATCCAGAAGTCGATGCTCTCCAAGGACAAGGAGGCGATGCAGCCGCACATCCGGGCGTTCGTGGACCGGGCCGTCACCTTCACCGCCTGCCCCGAGTGCGAGGGCACCAGGCTCAGCGAGGGCGCCCGTTCGTCGAAGATCAAGCGGATCAGCATCGCCGACGCCTGCGCGATGCAGATCAGTGATCTGGCCGAATGGGTCCGCGGTCTCGACGAGCCCTCGGTCGCGCCCCTGCTCTCCGCGGTCCAGCAGACTCTCGACTCGTTCGTGGAGATCGGCCTCGGCTACCTCGCGCTGGACCGCCCGGCGGGCACGCTGTCCGGCGGTGAGGCGCAGCGCGTCAAGATGATCCGCCACCTCGGCTCCTCGCTCACCGACGTCACCTACGTCTTCGACGAGCCCACCGCCGGTCTGCACCCCCATGACATCCAGCGGATGAACGATCTCCTGCTGCGGCTGCGGGACAAGGGGAACACCGTGCTCGTCGTGGAGCACAAGCCGGAGACCATCGTGATCGCCGACCACGTCGTCGACCTCGGCCCCGGGGCCGGGACGGGCGGCGGCTCCGTCTGCTTCGAGGGCACGGTGGAGGAACTGCGCAAGGGCGACACCGTCACCGGCCGCCACTTCGACGACCGGGCCCAGGTCAAGGAGACATCGCGCGAGCCCACCGGCACGCTGGAGATCCGCGGCGCGTCGGCGAACAACCTGCGGGACGTGGACGTCGACATCCCGCTCGGAGTGCTGGTCGTCATCACCGGGGTCGCGGGCTCCGGCAAGAGCTCCCTGGTGCACGGGTCCATCCCGGCCGGCGAGGGCGTGGTGTCGGTCGACCAGGCGCCGATCCGCGGTTCCCGGCGGAGCAACCCGGCGACGTACACCGGTCTGCTCGACCCGATCCGCAAGGCCTTCGCGAAGGCCAACGACGTGAAGCCGGCGCTGTTCAGCGCCAACTCCGAGGGTGCCTGCCCCACCTGCAACGGCGCCGGTGTCATCTACACGGACCTGGCCATGATGGCCGGCGTCGCCACCACCTGCGAGGACTGCGAGGGCAAGCGGTTCGACGCCTCGGTCCTGGAGTACCACCTCGGTGGCCGCGACATCAGCGAGGTCCTCGCGATGTCGGTGGACGAGGCCGGGGAGTTCTTCGGCGCCGGTGAGGCGCACACGCCGGCCGCGCAGCGGATTCTCTCGCGGCTCGCCGACGTCGGACTCGGCTATCTCACCCTCGGCCAGCCGCTCACGACCCTGTCCGGCGGCGAGCGGCAGCGGCTCAAGCTCGCCACGCACATGGCCGACAAGGGCGGTGTGTACGTCCTCGACGAGCCGACCACGGGCCTGCACCTGGCCGACGTCGAGCAGTTGCTCGGACTGCTCGACCGGATCGTCGACTCGGGCAAGTCGGTCATCGTCGTCGAGCACCACCAGGCGGTCATGGCACACGCCGACTGGATCATCGACCTCGGCCCCGGAGCCGGCCACGACGGCGGCCGGCTCGTGTTCGAGGGCACCCCGGCCGACCTCGTCGCCGCCCGCTCCACCCTCACCGGCGAACACCTGGCGGCGTACGTCGGCGCCTGACGCGGCCCGCACCGCCGCGTGGGACGGGTCCCGGCCGCTGCCGGAACCCGTCCCCACGCGGCGCCTTCGGCCAGGGACGCACGACGGCGTGCCGATGGTGATCCGATGAGCGCCGGACGCCGAACAGCACCTGCCCCGACCGCAGGTGGCGACCCGGCCGGGAACGTACGGAGCCGGGACGGGCTCCGGTCCGGTCAGGACGGGCGTGCCCTGCCCCGACGGCTCCGCGCGCGCCCGGCCCGGATCGCACCTACGGTTGACGCACACCGCGTGCCCGGGGACAGCGACTCCCCGGCCCGCGGCGCCCTGTCACCGCATCAGGAGGCCGGCCCCCATGAGCACAGCATCCGACACCCCCGTCCTGGACACCATCGCCGCCATGACCGTCGACTCCCTCGAGCGGTGCGAACTGCCCCCGGACCAGCTCCTCCTCACGCGCATCGCCGCGCTCGCGGCGTCGGACGCGCCTCCGATCTCCTACCTCGCGCACATCGAGCCCGCCATCCAGGCCGATCTGACCATGGCTCAGGTCCAGGACGTCCTGGTGGCCATCGCGCCCATCGTGGGCACGGCCCGTGTCATGACGGCGGCCGGCAACATCGCCGCCGCGTTCGGCCTCGCGATCGCGGTGGCCGAACAGGAGATCGAGGCCAAGGGCTAGGCCCCGCCGCTCCGCCCGGATACCCCGCCGCTCGCTGCCGTGACCGCGCGACCCCGCCGGCTCGCGGATCCGACCTTCCCGGTGCCACGGGTGCCCCGCGGCAGGCGCACCACGCGGTCACCGGGACGGCCGTGCGTCTCGAGTCGCTGCTGTGCGGCTGTTAGAGTCCCGGACCGACGGAGGGGGACCGCTCGTGGCCAAGGTCAACATCAGTCTCGATGCCGAACTCGTGGTGGAAGTCATGGTTCTGGCCGGGGTCGGCTCGCCCCAGGACGCCGTCGAAGCGGTCGTGCGTGACTACATCGCCCAGGGACATCGCACCGAGGCACGCACCGAACTCAAAGACCAGAGCCTGCGCGAGGTCGAGGTCAAACCGCAGGAGCCTCAAGGCTGACCACTGTGATCGCGTGACGTCGCTCCAGCTCCGTCGGCACGCGTCCAGGCATCAGGGCAGGTGGCGGTCAGGACGGGGTGGAACCATCATCGGTGGCCACGCGTTGACGCCGGTAGTGGCGAGCTGCTCGGGCACGGTTTCCGCACGACGGTTTGCACCATTCCTGCCGGCCGTGGCTCTTGACGAAGTAGCGCACGCAACGTGGCGCGGAGCAGGCTCGTAGTTGCATGCGCTGCGGGCCGCTCAGGAAGTCGATGGCGGCGCGGGCCAGGGCTGCCACGAGTCGAACCTTTGGGTCGTTCTCCGCCGACAGCAGACGGGCTGTGGGGGCACCACCGTCCGGCGGCCAGTCCATCTGCGGGACGACCGCATCACGGGCGGCAACCGTGTTGAGGTGGGCCAATGCCTGGTCGGCCGACATCAGTCGGCGGGCGTCCGCCGAGCTGGGGGGAGCGGGACTGACCGCCCGGGCGAACAGTGCCCGGACAGCCCGCCGTAGTTCGATGATCTCAACCCTGAGGTCGTCGTCCGCGGCCATTTCCCCGGCCGGGACATGGCCGGCCAGCAGGTCGGCCTGCGCCTGAATCCAGCGGGTTGCTTCGTGTGCCGTGCCGAGGTCGTCGGTGACGCCACCGTCCCCGTCGTGGCGGATCGTACTCGCCAGTTCCAGTGCCAGCCAGCGCTCCATCGGTCTCTCTCCCTCCGCCCGGTCGTCAACCACTTGATCACATTCCTGCGCACACCCTAGAGTCTCTAACGGAAAAACAAAAACTTCCGTTAGATGTCGGGTGGGGGTGACATCCCGCCTCGATGTGCACCGGCGGCCGGAGCCGCCATGGGAGGGGACAGAGAATGACGGTTCTGCTTGCCCAGATCAGTGACCTGCACCTGGACGGCAGCGAGAGGGCCACACGGCGCGCCGGCCGCGTCATGGACTACCTGCGAGCCCTGCCGCACCCGGTCGATGCGGTCCTGGTCACCGGGGACATCGCTGATCACGGTGAGGAAGCCGAATACGAGGAAGCGGCCCGCATCCTGTTGGCCCCCTTCCCCGTGCTCACCTGCCCCGGCAACCACGACGTGCGTCCGGCCTACCGCAAGGCCCTGCTCGGAGAGGCACCCGACCACGGGCCCGTCAACCGGATCCACCACATCGCCGGGACCGCCATCCTGATGTGCGACTCCACCATCCCCGGCCGCGACGAGGGGCGCCTCGACGCCCAGACGCTCGACTGGATCGACACCCAACTCACCGGGCTACCGCAGGACACCCCGGCGCTGATCGCGTTCCACCAGCCGCCGGTCGAACTCCACCACCCCCTGCCCGACTCCGGAATGCTCGATCAGCCCGGGCGACTGGCCGCCCTGCTGGAGGCACACCCGCAGGTTGTCGCTGTCCTTACCGGACACGCCCACACCGCAGCCGCCTCGACCTTCGCCGCCCGTCCCCTGATCGTCGGGCCGGCCGTCACCTGGACCCTGCGCATGCCCTGGGAAGGCGACCATCCTGCAGACCGCGACCAACCGCCCGGCCTCGCCTTCCACATCCTGGGCAACGGCCAGCGCCTGACCACCCACTACCGCGTCGTGCTCTGACCCCGCCTGCCCGCCCCGGAGACGTCATGGTCCACCCCTACGCCATCCTCGGGTTCCTGGCGGCGGTCCTTCCCCTGGTCGCCACCCCCGGAGCCAGCCTGACCCTTCTGGTCCAGCACGTCACCGACAACGGCCGCCGCCAGGCCCTTCCCGTCATCCTCGGTACAGCCACCGGCCTGTACATCCACGCCACCTTCGCCATAGCCGGCTTGTCGGCCCTGGTCATGCACTCCAGCCAGGCCTTCACAGCCGTCAAGCTCATCGGCGCGGCCTACCTCGTCGGGCTGGGCATATGGACATGGCGATCCGCCACGGCATCGGCGCGTGCTCCCGCCCGCCGGCATCCGCCAGTGCGGTCGGACTCCGTCTACACCCAAGCCCTGCTCGCCAACGTCCTCAACCCGAAGGCGGCCTCCATCTACTTGACTCTCGTTCCCCAGTTCATCGAAGCCGATCACTCCTTCGACGGTCAGATCCTTACCCTGGCCACCGCCCACGCGCTGCTGATGACGCTCTGGCTCCTCGCCTGGACCGTCATCATCCGGCGTGCCTCACGAAGCCTGCAGAAGCCCCGCTTCAAGCGCACGGCCGCCAGGATCACGGCCGTGGTGTTCGTCGCCCTCGGGATCCGAACCGCCGCGACGTAGGCCGGGACGGGCGAAGACCCCGCCGTCGGAAGTCGTACCGGTACGGGGTCTTCGTGGCGCGGGTCAGGCCGTCCTGATCGTGACCTCGATGTCGCCCCGGGTCACCTTGGAGTAGGGGCAGATCTCGTCCGCCTTCTCCACCAGGGTCCTGGCGGTGGCCTTGTCGACCGAGGGGATGTGCGCGGTGAGCTCGGCGACGATGCCGAATCCGGCGTCGTTGCGGCCGATGCCGACGCGGGCCGTCACGCTGGAACCGGTGATGTCGATCTTCTGCATCCGGGCGACGATCCCGATCGAGGCGTGGAAACACGCGCTGTAACAGGCGGCGAAGAGCTGCTCGGGATTGGTGCCGCCGCCCGTGCCGCCCAGTTCCTTGGGCTGGCTGACGACGATGTCGAGCTTGCCGTCCTCGGTGGAGATGCGGCCCTCTCGGCCGCCCTCGGCGGTGGCGACTGCGGTGTAGAGAGCATCACTGGGCTTGATGGGCATCTCTTGCGTACCTTCCGTCGGTTTCGTGTGTACCTGGACCGGATGGACGGCTGCCCGAGCGGGCGGCATCCGGCGCGCGCCGTTCCTCGGAGGTCAGTCGGTTCCCGGGGTCGTCCCGGCCGGCCGCGTGGCACCGGGCGCAGCGCCCTGGGCGGGCCGCTCCTGGGCCGCGGCGGGCGGAGCCTTGATGACGAGCCCGAGGCCCGCCAGCCCTGACAGGACCGTGACGATGGAGCAGAAGAGCAGGACGTGCCCGTAGTCGGAGGCATCCGAGTTCGTCCCGCCGAGAAGCGTGGCCAGCGTCGCGATACCGAAGGCGCCGCCGACCTGACGGGCCGTCTGGTTGAGCCCGGTCGCCGCCGCGAAGCGCAGCGGGGAGACCGAGAGCGCGGCGGCGGTCGACGTGCCCGTGGTGATCGCGCCCATGCCCGCGCCCGCCAGGATGCCGGTGGGCAGCCAGTAGCCGAGGAAGTTCGGCTCGTCGGGCAGGGTGAAGGCGAGGAAGAAACCGGTGCCCGCGAGGACGGCCGCGCCGGCCACCACGACGGCCCGCGGGCCGTACTTCGTCTGGATCCCGCCCGAGTACAGAGCCACCAGCGTCGCCGCGAAGGCGCCCGGGGTCACCGCCAGGCCCGCCTTCAGTTCCGACCAGTGCCAGACCGAGGTGACGTACAGGACGCCGACCAGGAGCCAGGCGAACAGGCAGGCACCGTAGAAGAAGACGGACAGGTTCGCCAGGGCGAAGGTCCGGCTGCGCCAGAGGCCGGTCTCCACGGCGGGGGCCTCGTGGGTCCGCGAGCGCAGCAGGGTGACCGCCATGGCGACGACGCCTCCGGCCAGGCAGCTCACCGTCGCCGCGTCGCCCCAGCCCCAGTCCTCGCCCTTGGAGATGCCGAGGCCGAGCAGGCCGATGCCGAGCCCGAGCAGGACGGTCCCGATCAGGTCCGGAACCTTGCTGCCCTCCGGGCGGGAAGTCCGGGGAACGATGTGCGCGCGGAGCAGGAGCAGCAGGCCGAACGGCACGTTGATCAGGAACAGCGACCGCCAGCCGAGGGTGTCGACCAGGACTCCGCCGATCGACGGGCCCACCGCGGCGGCGAACGCGGAGGCCGCGCTCCACTTGCCGATCGCGGCCCGGCGATCCTCGGGCGGCGTGTCCATCAGGACGATGGCGAGAGACGCCGGGATCATCGCGGCGGCTCCGGCGCCCTGGAAGGCCCGGGCGGTCAGCAGGACGGGGAGATTCGGAGCCAGCGCGCACATCAGGGACATCGCGGTGAAGACGGCGATCCCTGCGGTGAACAGGGAACGCCGGCCGATCACGTCCGCGAGTCGGCCCGCCGGCGCCAGCAGGGCGGCGAACACCGTGGCGTACGCGGTGATCACCCACGACAGGTCCGCCAGGGCGGAACCCTCGAAGTCCTTGTGCAGATCAGGGATGGCCAGATTGACGATCGTCACGTCGAGGACGGCCAGGAAGGTCGCACTCGACGCGAGGAGTAACAGGGGCATGTACCCCCGCCCGGCAGCCGCTTCGGCGGGCCCAGCGCTCATCGCTTACACCTCCAACATACCGATGGTTGGAATGTATCTGCGTGGGTTCTCGACCGTCAATCGGGTTGTCGCCGAGCGCTGCCAACTCGTCGCTCATCATCAACTTGGGATTGGCACCCCTGGGGCCGATGTCACATTCCAACCGATGGTATGTTAATGGGTCCAGGCTCGGTGAACTCTCGGTATGAGGGGGAGACGCTAAGATCGAACGGTGGATGTTTTCGCGGGGGCAGGAGGGCGGGTCGGATCCATGGGCAGTCAGCAGCGAGTGCGCCGATCGCAGGAAGAGCGTTCGCGGACGACGACGAACGAACTCCTCTCCGCCGCTCGTAAGCTCTTCGCCAGGGACGGGTACACCGCTACCTCGCTCGATGCGATCTGCGAGGAGATCGGGGCGAGCAAGGGCGCGCTCTACCACCACTTCAAGAACAAGCGAGACCTGTTCCGCGCCGTCTACGAGGCGGAGGAGAACCGGCTGTCGAGCGCGATCGCGCAGACGTTCACCCTCCACGAGGACCCCTGGGACGGTCTGTACGAGGGCATGCGTGAATTCCTGGTCATGTCGATGGAGCCGAGCACGCAGCGCATCACCCTCATCGACGCGCCGGGGGCCTTGGGCTGGGCGGAGATGCGGGCGATCCGCTCGGACTGCCGGCGCATGATCGCCTACGGTCTCGGTCAGCTCCTCGGCAGGGACCGTTCCCGCGCCGAAGTGACCGCCGTCGCCTCCATGGTGCACGGTGCCGCCTGCGAGAGCGCGGTCGCGCTGGCCCACGCCGACGGTGACGCGGACGAACTGCTCGAAGCCACGCTGCGCCAGTTCCGCCGGCTCTTCTCTTCCGTCGCCTCTTCCACCGACAAGGCCTGAAGACACTCCCGCCCGTCGGACCGGGTGGGAGAACCTTCCGGCCCGTCGGACCGGTACCGTGCGTGTCTTCCTCCCCTGGAACCGGCCGAAGGCTCGCGGCAAGGTGAATCCCAGGTGACGGGACGGCGTACAACCATGGGCGCCACGCGCGGGTCTTGTGGGGTACCGGGCGTCGGGACGCCCGTCGCGCGATCACCGTCCTTAAGGGGTCTGCCTTGTCCTCACGAAAGCTCCGCCTGCCGGTGGCCGCAGCGGCCGCCGTCGTCCTGTCCGCCACGGGCGCCGCCCCCGTCGTGGCCTCCCCGGGGAACGCGTCCTCGGGTGCCCCCATCGCCGCCGCACCCGGGTCGGCGCGGGCCGACTTCGACGGTGACGGATACCCCGACGTGGCGATCGGCGCCCCCGGCGGCACCGTCAACGGGCGGGCCGGCGCGGGATACTTCACCGTCGTCTACGGCATGGGCCAGGGCCCCGACGGCGTCAAGCGCCAGGTGATCAGCCAGAACCGCTACGGAATCCCCGGTACGGCGGAGGCCGGTGACCGCTTCGGCAGCGACCTCACCGCGGCGGACCTGGACGGTGACGGTTACACCGACCTCGTCGTCGGATCTCCCGGCGAGGACGTCGGCGGCGCCCGTGACGTCGGACGGCGGACCGTGCTGTGGGGCAGCGTGGGCGGGCTCGTCGCCGCCGCCGTCGTCGGCGAGGGACGGGCGGCGACCCGGGCCGGTGACTTCGACGGGGACGGCCACCTGGACCTCGCGACGGCGTACGAGACGCGGTACGGGCCCATCAGCCGTACCGGTGTCCCGGCCCGCACCGGCCCCCTCGTGGACCTGGACGTCCGTGTCTACGCGATGGCGGCGGGCGACGTGGACGGCGACGGCAGGACCGACCTCGTCGTCAGCAGCGGATCGTGGGACTCCGACGACGGAGGTACGGTCCCGCCGCCCCGCCTGCAACTGCTGCGGGGTACCAAGGACGGCCTCGTGGCGGGCCCGCTCATCGCCGCCGCCGACACCGTGTCCGCGGACAGCATCGCCCTCGGGGACGTCGACCACGACGGACACCAGGACGTCGTCTTCGGCCGCAGTACCGCCACCGGCGGCGGGCTCGTCGGCGTGGTGCGGGGCACGGCGGACGGATTCGCGGCGCGGGCCACCCTGATCGGTCAGGACACTCCAGGAGTCCCCGGCACGGGGGAGAGCGGCGACCGCTTCGGCACCGACGTCTCCGTCGGCGATGTCACCGGTGACGGATACGCCGACGTCGTCGCCGGGCTGCCCGGCGAGGACCACGCCGGACGGACCGACGCCGGCACCTTCGCCGTCCTGCGCGGGAGCCGGACAGGCCTTTCGGGCAGCGCGGTCCAGGTCTTCAGCCAGAACACGGCCGGGGTGCCCGGCACGGCGGAGAGCGGCGACGCGTTCGGCGGCCGCACCGCCGTCGTCGGCGGCCACGTGGTCGTGTCGGCACCGAAGGAGAACGCCGGTTCCGGGGGCGTCTGGGTCTTCGCGGGTACGGCCTCGGGCATCACCGCGACCGGATCGGTGAGTTACGGGCCGCACACCCTCGCCGCGCCCGAGAGCGGCGCACAGCTGGGGGCCGCCTTCCAGCGCTGATTCCGCCCGCGCCGTCCCCGGCCCCCACCGGCATCACCCCGCCCCGTCCCCGTAAGCGGCTCTGCTGGCCTCGATCTCGCCGATGTGCTCGATCGCCCAGCCGGCCAGCGCGAGGGCCGGCGGAATGAGGCTCTCTCCGGTGGGGGTCAGCGCGTACTCGACGCGGGGCGGGACCTCCGCGTGCACCGTCCTCGACACCAGGCCGTCGCGCTCCAGGTTCCGCAGAGTCAGCGTCAGCATCCGCTGGGAGATGCCGGGAATCTGCCGCTGCAGATCCGTGAAGCGGAGCCGGCCCCGTTCGAGGGTCGTCACGATCAGCAGCGTCCACTTGTCGCAGATCCGGTCGAGGACGGTGCGGATCGTCCGACCGCCGTCTCCGCGGATCATGCAGGTGTGCTCGTACTGCGACACGACAGCTCCCTGTGGGTAGCGCACATCCATGTGCCTTTTGCGGACCCCCCGACGGTGACTCATCATGGGGCAACTTACGCCTGGTAACCATTGTGCGAGGAGCCGTCATGAACGTCGCCTACTGGATCGTCGCAGCGCTGCTGGCGGCCTTCTACCTCTATGCCGGAGGCATCAAGGTCCTGCAGAGCCAGGAGCAGTTGCGGCCGATGATGGGATGGGTCGACCGCGTGCCCATGCCGGTGGTGAGGCTCATCGGGACGTTGGAGGTCCTCGGCGCGGCGGGCCTGATCCTGCCGCCGCTCACCGGGATCGCGCCCTGGCTCGCCGTCGCCGCCGCGACGGGTCTCGTCCTGATCCAGGTGGGCGGGATATCCCTCCACCTCTCGCGCGGCGAGGCACGGCTGATCGGACTCAACATCGCCCTGCTGGCCGCCGCGGCGGCGGCCGTCTGGCTCGGGACCACCTGGCTCTGACCGGACCGGACCGCCCTGTGCGACACCCGCCGAACGCAAAGGGCGGGAGCCCGGCACATGGTGCCGGCTCCCGCCCCAGGAACGCGACCGCTCAGGTGCGGTAGGCGTAGTACGCGGCGTTCGGGTACGACGCGATGATGCTCGCCAACGACCGGTTGTAGGTGTTGGTGGAGTGGTACGACAGGTACGGCACACCCTGCGGGCTGCGGTACGTGACGATCATCGTGTGGTCCTTGGACCCGTCCTTGTTGAAGTCCATCTGGACGACGTCACCGATGTCGGCCTGATAGACGTTCGCGAGGCTGGTGGTCCGCTTCGAGGACAGCGCGAACCACGAGAACTCGTTGACACCGACGAACGAGTCCGACTGGATGTCGGCGTTGCCGAACCACTTGTGGAAGTCGTACACGTAACCGGGAACGTGCTTCCAGCCGCCCGCCTTCAGGGACTGGCTGACGAAGTTCGTGCAGTCCCCGCCGGCGCCCTCCCCGTTGAAGTCCGGGTACGCCGGGTTGTAGGTCTTCCAGTACTTCGCGGCGTACGCGGCCATGGCCTTGTAGTCGTAGCCGGTGGCCGAGAAGTTCTTCGGCTTGGCCGGCGCCGGCTTCGTGATGGCTGCACGGGTCGCCGAGGGCGGCGTGCTGTCACCGGTCATGGGCGTGGCGACGAACGTCGTGGCCTCGACCTGGTTGACCGCGACCCCGTCGTCCGTGTCACGGACGCTCGTGAGCTGCCAGTCGCCGTCGTGGTCGGCCTTGAACGTCAGCGTGTGGTGCGCCTCGAAGCCGGTGGTCTTCGGCTCGGTGCCCGTGGCCTTGTCGTAGGCCAGCGTCGTCGTCTCGGTGACGTCGACCGTGGCGTGACTGCCCTTCACCCGCGTACGGTCCAGCGACACCGTGGTGTTGGCCGAACGGTACTTCTCGCCGAGCTCCGCCAGACGGGCCTTGCGGCTCTCCAGCTTCGTCAGCGCGGACTTCTCGGCACGCGACTGGGCCGAGGACAGACGGACCTCGCCGGAGAACCGGGACGTCTTCTGCTTCGTTCCGTCGTCGCCCACCAGGGCGTCGGTGCGGTCGGTGAAGACCGCGTCCGCCAGGCGCTGGAAGGTCGCCTTCGTGGCCGCGTCCACCTTGGGGTCGGCGTTGACACTCGCAGCGCCCGCCGACCAGTTGGGCAGCAGGGCCGCGCCGGCGACGACCGAGGCGGCCGCCGCGGTGACTATGGTTGCGCGTTGCCGCTTACGGCTCAGTTTCCTTGATTTCAATGGGGATCCCCTCTACACCGGTATTCGATACCGGAGCCGCATCCTCGCACGGCGTGTGTGTCTCCTGTGAAGGGGGTTGCCGAAGCGGTACCGAGCCACGGAGACGGAAAGCCGCAGCTCCGCGCTCGCGAGGGCAATACCGGCGGGCCCACCGGTGCTGCCGACGGTCGTTGGCCCCGCGCAGGGACTCCGGGACTGTGGCGGTGGGCCTACGCCGGTTGTGGTGCCGGGGCATCACATACGGGTGTGAGAAGGCCTGCTGGAGGAGCGTGCGCGCGGACGGCCCCGCGCGAAGAGTTGGTGCGAACGGCCCGCGTGAACGGCCGGTGTGAAGGGCCCCGCGTGAACGGCCCGCGTGAACGATCCGCGCGAGCAGGTCGAACAGGCAGGATCCGCCCGCTCGCGTACCCTCTTCACCGTGCCGGCATCCCCCTTGCATCGCGTCGCCGTTCTCGTCCTCGAGGGTGCCAAACCACTCGATGTCGGTATTGCCGCGCAGGTGTTCACAACCAGGGCGAGCATGCCGTACGAGGTGAGGGTGTGCGGCGCGGAACCCGGCCTCGTGACCGGCGGCGACGGACTGTCGTACCACGTCGCCCACGGGCTCGAACAACTCGCGTGGGCCGAACTCGTCTTTGTCCCCGGCTACCGGTCCCCGGACCGCGAGGACCCGCCGCCCGCCGTCGTCGACGCGCTGATCGAGGCCCATGAGAGGGGCGCCCGCCTCGCGGCCATCTCGACGGGCGCGTTCGCGCTCGCCGCCACCGGGCTGCTCGACGGCAGGCGGGCCACGACGCACTGGCACTACACACGGGCGCTCGCGGCGAAACACCCACTCATCAACGTCGACGAGAACGTCCTGTTCGTCGACGAGGGGAGTGTGCTCACGTCGGCCGGCGCCGCCTCCGGGATCGACCTGTGCCTCCACATCCTGCGCGGCGACCTCGGAGTGGCCGCGTCGAACCACGCGGCCCGCCGACTGGTCGCGGCCCCCTACCGCAGCGGCGGCCAGGCACAGTACGTCCCGCGCAGCGTCCCCGAACCGCTGGGGGAACGGTTCGCCGCCACCCGCGAATGGGCACTGCACCGGCTCGGCGAACCCCTTTCCCTGGAGACACTCGCCCAGCACGCGGCCGTCTCGCCGCGCACCTTCTCGCGGCGCTTCGCGCAGGACACCGGGTACACGCCGATGCAATGGGTCATGCGGGCCCGCATCGACATGGCCCGCGAACTCCTGGAGCGTTCGCAATGGAGTGTCGAGCAGATCGCCGCGGGCGTGGGCCT
Organism: Streptomyces sp. NBC_00659; assembly: GCF_036226925.1. Lineage (NCBI taxonomy): Bacteria > Bacillati > Actinomycetota > Actinomycetes > Kitasatosporales > Streptomycetaceae > Streptomyces > Streptomyces sp. NBC_00659. The sequence continues at coordinate 8,772,627 of NZ_CP109031.1, forward strand.
CGGCACCGGAGCCAACCTGCGGCTGCACTTCCACCGGATCCTCGGCACCTCCCCGAGCGAGTACCGGCGCACCTTCACCCAGGGCGAATAGCCCGTCTTCACCCGGGGCGAACAGCCCGCCGCGGACCGACCGCGGTGGCTGGCGCGATCCTTGCGGACCATGGCGATCTCGCCGCTGTCACCGCCCCGCACGGCGCGCGAACCTGGAAGGGAGCCGAAGGGACATCACTCATGACTCGTATCGCCATCAATGGATTTGGCCGCATCGGACGCAACGTTCTGCGCGCGTTGCTGGAACGCGACACGGACCTGGAAGTCGTCGCGGTGAACGATCTGACGGAACCCGCCGCCCTCGCGCGGCTGCTCGCCTACGACTCGACGTCCGGCCGGCTCGGCCGCCCGGTGACCGTCGACGGGGACACCCTTGTCGTGGACGGCAAGCGCATCAAGGTGCTGGCCGAGCGTGATCCGGCGCAGCTGCCCTGGGCCGAGCTCGCCGTCGACGTCGTCCTGGAGGCCACCGGTCGTTTCACCTCGGCCAAGGCGGCCGGGGCGCACCTCGACGCCGGTGCGAGGAAGGTGCTCGTCAGCGCGCCGGCCGAGGGCGCCGATGTGACGCTCGCGTTCGGTGTCAACAACGACGCCTACGACCCGGCCCTGCACACGATCGTCTCGAACGCGTCGTGCACGACCAACGCGCTCGCCCCGCTGGCCGCCGTGCTCGACGATCTCGCCGGCATCGAGCACGGCTTCATGACGACGGTGCACGCGTACACCCAGGAGCAGAACCTTCAGGACGGTCCGCACCGCGACGCCCGGCGGGCCCGTGCCGCCGCCGTCAACATCGTGCCGACCACGACCGGTGCCGCCAAGGCGATCGGCCTGGTGCTGCCGAACCTCGAAGGCAAGCTGTCGGGCGACTCGATCCGGGTGCCGGTGCCGGTGGGCTCGATCGTCGAGCTCAACACCACCGTGGCCCGCGACGTGACACGCGACGAGGTCCTCGCGGCCTACCGTGCCGCGGCCGAGGGCCCGCTCGCCGGCGTCCTCGAATACTCGGAGGACGCGCTCGTCTCGTCCGACATCACGGGCAACCCGGCCTCGTCGATCTTCGACTCGGCTCTCACCCGCGTCGACGGCCGCCACATCAAGGTGGTCGCCTGGTACGACAACGAGTGGGGCTTCTCCAACCGTGTCATCGACACACTCGGGCTTCTCACGGCCGGCTGAGCCGGGGTCAGGGCAGGGGCCGTCCGATCGGGGCATCGGGCGGCCCCTGATCCGTGCGCCGACCGTGGTGGGGCAGGATGGACGTATGAGCGTAGTCAAGATCAACGTGCTGACCGTCCCGGCCGAACAGCGGGAAACCCTCGAGAAGCGCTTCGCCTCGCGCGCCGGCGCCGTGGAGAGCTCCGACGGCTTCGAGTGGTTCGAGCTTCTCCGCCCCGTCGAGGGCACCGACGACTACCTGGTGTACACGCGCTGGCGTGACGAGGCATCGTTCCAGGCGTGGATGGAGGGTCCCATGAAGGCGGCCCACCAGGGCGGCGGCGACCGTCCGAAGCCCGCCGCGAGCGGGTCCTCGGTCTGGTCGTTCGAGGTCGTGCAGCAGGCGGCGCCCAAGAACGCCTGACACCCGCCACGGCGGGAACGTGCCCCGCACCGAGGGACCGGTGCGGGGCACGTTCCGTCATGGAATGCCGACCTCGAACAGGACGTACCCGGCGTAAGAGCCCGAGGCGAGTGCCGCGATCGTGAGGATCGTGCACAGGACCGGAAGGCTGAGCCGGCGCATGGCGGTGGCGCAGGGGATGAGGAGCGGGAAGGCCGGGAGCAGGTAGCGGGACACGTTGCCGAAGATCTGCTGGCTGCCCAGGACGAGTGCCATGGTCAGCAGGGTGCTGACGGTCAGCACGAGCGGCGGGCGCAGCCGGAACAGCAGGGGCAGGGTGATCAGGGCCAGCAGGACGGTGCCGGCGGCGATGACGTCTTCGTGGGGGTAGGCGAAGAGGTAGTCGTAGTGGCCGACCATCAGGGACGAGAGCACCTTGACGGTGTGGCGGCCGTAGTCGAACGAGTGGGCCCAGGCTTTGTCCTGGAGCGTGAAGTACCCGCCGTAGTCGCCCATCCGGTGTCCCACCCAGCCGAGGTAGCCGGCCAGACCGATGGGGGAGATCAGGACGGCCGCCACCGGGCGCAGGACCGCGTCCCGGGGCCGTGCCCATTCCGGGGCGGGGCGGTCCCTCCAGCGGCGCAGCGCGCGCCAGTGCTGGATCAGGTCCACGAGCGCGACGAGGGCGAGTGCCCCGATCAGTGCGGTGGCCGTCGGCCGGGTGAGGCCCGCGGCGCAGGTCAGCAGGCCCGCGGTGAGCCAGTTGCGGCGCATGACGGCGTAGCAGGCCCAGGCGGCGAGGGCGACGTAGAGGGACTCCGAGTAGCCGGACCACTCCGCACCGGATCCGGGCCACACGGCCCACAGCCCGGCGGCGGCCAGCCCGGCGCGCCGCCCGCTGATGTGGGCGGTCACGGCGTAGATGGCCAGGGCTGCCACGAACGAGGCGGCGACGGAGACCACCAGGCCCGCGCCGAGCAGACCGAGCCCGGTGCAGGAGGAGACCAGGCGCATCAAGGCGGGGTACAGGGGGAAGAACGCGGCGGAGTTGCCTTCGAGGGTGATCAGGCCGGTGGCGCCGCGCACCGGTACGAGGGCGGGGTGGTAGCCGTGCGCGGCGATCTGCTGGTACCACCAGCCGTCCCAGGTGGCCAGGACGTCCCAGGTGTGGGCGCCGCCCCCGAAGCGGGGGTTCTTCCGGCGGAAGTCGCCGGAGGAGTCGAGCAGGTACATGAACACGCAGAAGCCGACGAGCTTCATCGTGCCGTACAGGGCGAGGACCGGACCGTGCCGCTTCGCCGCCCGGCACAGCCGCTGCCGCCAGGCCGGGCCGCCGTCCGGGTTCGTGCCACCCCGGTTCGTGCCGTCCGGCCGTGTGATCGTGGGCCAACGGACCGCGTTGCGGGGCCTGTTGCCCTGGGGTGCCGAGGCGGCCGTGAGACCGGTCCCGTTCATCGTGGACCGTTTCCCGTGCCGTCGCCCTGGGCGGCGGCGAACACCCAGGTGCGCAGGAGCAGGAACCGCAGCAGTGTCGCCGCCAGGTTGGCGGTGACGAGGACCACGATCTCGGCGGAGCGTCCTGGTGTGTGCGTCCAGTGGTGCAGCGCGGCCAGTGAGCCGCTGGTGAGCGCGAGTCCGAGGCCGAAGACGGCCAGCCCCTTGGCCTGGTGGCGCAGTGCTCCGCCCCTGCCGTGCAGCCCGAAGGTGAGCCTGCGGTTGGCGGCCGTGTTGGCGACGGCGCAGACCAGCAGCGCCCAGGCGTTGGCGGCCTGAGGGCCCGTCACCGGGCGCAGAGCCGCGTACAGGAGGACGTACCCGATCGTGCTGACCGCGCCCACGGCGCCGAACCGCAGCAGCTGAGCCGTCAGGGAGGTCCGGGGCGCGCTCTCGGAGGCGCGCCCGAGCCGCGCCATGGGCAGCGTGCCACGGGCCAGCGCACGGCCGATCCTCGCGATGCCCCGCAGGTCGGCGACGGCGGTCGACAGCAGATCGACCCGGCTGTCGGGGTCGTCCACCCAGTCGACGGGTACCTCGTGGATCCGCAGCCCGGCGCGCTCGGCGATCACCAGCAGCTCGGTGTCGAAGAACCAGCCCGAGTCCTCCACCAGCGGCAGCAGGCGCTCGGCGACATCGCGGCGGACGGCCTTGAAGCCGCACTGCGCGTCGGAGAAGCCGACGGCGAGGGCGGAGCGCAACAGGGCGTTGTAGCAACGGGAGATGATCTCTCGGCGGGGGCCGCGTGTCACCCGGGAGCCGCGGGCCAGCCGGGTGCCGATGGCGATGTCGGAGTGCCCGGATATCAGCGGGGCGACGAGCGGCAGGAGCGCGTTCAGCTCGGTGGACAGGTCGACGTCCAGATAGGCGAGCACCGGCGCGTTCGAGCCCGACCACGCGGCGCGCAGAGCCCGGCCGCGCCCCTTCTCGTCGAGCCGTATCCACGTCGCCTCGGGCAGGTCGGCGGCCAGCCGGGCGGCTATCCGCGGGGTGGCGTCGGTGCTCGCGTTGTCGGCGACGGTGATGCGGAACGGGTACGGGAACGTCTCGCGCAGGTGGGCGTGCAGGCGACGCACGCTCGGTTCCAGGTCGGTCTCCTCGTTGAACACGGGGACGACCACGTCGAGAACGGGTTCGGTGTGGTCCGCCGGCAAGGGAAGCCGGACGGGCAGGCGGTCCACGAGCACACGGTCGGCGGGCGTGCGGTCGAGGGGAAGCCCTTCCGCGGACCTTCGCTCGCCCGGCCGTCGCTCCCGGGGTGGCCCGCTGTCGTGTTCCTCGATGTTCTCCACGTCCTCGCGGCCTTCGGAATCCGCGAAACCCTGGAAGCCCGTGGGCACGGACCGCATTACCTTCGTCATGGTGTGTCCTGTTCTGTGTGCTGTCGTGGGGCAGGCCGGAGACGTTCGCGGCCGAACCGCGTCGACGGGGTGCGGGTGGGGAATCGTGCGGCCGGGGACTGTGCCGGCGGAGCTGGTGCCGGGCCTAACCGGTGTTCGTCTCGGCCGACGACGAGGGTTCGAGGTGCGACGGAGGCGGCGAGGACGTCGGGGTCTCGCTCGGCGTCGCCGGTTCGGTGGCCGGTGCACGGGTCGTGGAGGTGGCCCCGTCGCCGGGGTCGGAGGCGGCCGAGGTCGAACTCTCCGTCGTGGTGGGCGTCTCGGGGGGACCCGAGGTTCCGGCGGTGTTCTCGGCCGTGCCGGTGGCCGACTCGCTGGGTGTCCCGCTGGACGACGGGGTCGGTGAGGGGGTGACGTACGGGGAGGCGGGGGTGGTCGTGGGCCGCGGCACGGGGCCCAGGGGGCGGTCGCGGTCCGGGGCGTGCGGCAGCAGGAACACGCCGACGCAGATCCCGGCGGCGGCCAGGACGCAGCTCGCCGCCTTCTGTGCCGCGCGGATCCGGCGGCGGACGCGGACGCCCTCCCGGAGGCTGTTCTGCTGTGCGGGCTCGAAGGGGGTCTGTTCCTGGGCGTCGCGCATCATCCGCGCCAACTCCCGCTCGAATTGGTCCATTCTTCTCTTCACCCCACCGGCTCGATGACATCCGCCAGGATCTGGCGCAGTCGCGCCACACCGCGTGACGCGTGGGAACGGGCGGTGCCCAGCGGGCAGCCCAGGACCTCCGCGACCTGTTTCTCGGGCAGGTCCTGGTAGTAGCGCAGCACTACGGCCGCCCGTTGCCGGGGCGGCAGTTGGGCGAGGGCCGCTTCGAGGCGCGAGCGCTCCACCACGGCGGCGGACTCGTCGCCGGTGTGCGCGACGTCCGGCAGTGCCTCCACGGGGCGTTCGCCCCACCACCGCCGCCGTGCGGAGCGGGCGGCGGCGCGGGCCAGGATTTTCCGTACGTACGCCTCGGGTGCCTCGTCGGCCACCTTCGGCCAGGCGAACCAGAGTTTGACCAGGGCCTCCTGGAGCAGATCCTCGGCGCGGTGCCGGTCGCCGGCGCAGAGCAGGCGCGCGAGGTGGAACAACGCCGACCAACGGGCCGCGACGAAGCCGTCGAAGCCGTCGGTCCCTTCGGCTCTTGTCTGTTCCATCCGCACCGTCCCCGCACTTGCCGGCTCGTACACCTGGGGAAAGACGCTGGGGGGTGCCCTGCTATGCACCGATGTCGCGTGATCTGGATCACGCGGGGTGAGGCCGAGGTGCGGGCGTGCGTCGACGATGCCTCGTCGGGCGGGGGGTGTGGGCGGGGCTGTGGGCTGCTTGGCGCGTGGCCTTCTCAGCGGCCGGTGGTACCCCGCCGAACCCGGGCCGTGCCCCTGCGCCGTTCCGTCCGCAGTTCCCGGAGATAGGCCTGCGCGTCCACCTGGATGGTGTGCCGGGTCGAGGTGACGTAGCGGTGTGCCAGCCTCGCGCGGTACGCGCCGGTCTCCTGGCGCATCCGCTCGGGTCCGGGCAGCGCGCAGCGGCCCTGGAGGAGATCGGCCACCCAGTGCGCCTGCGCCTCCGCGAGCGGCATGATCGCGCCGAGGGGCTGGACCAGTCCGATGAAGTAGAGGCCGGGACGGTCCGGCGCGACCACCCGGTGGTAGAGCTCGATGTCGTTGTCGGACGGATCGATCACCTCGTCCTCGAGGAACGGGAACGCGATGTCGTAGCCCGTGCAGTAGACGATCGCGTCGATCACCTCCTCGCTTCCGTCCTCGAACGTCACCCGGTCGCCCTCCAGCCGCACGGGAGCGGGTCTCACGGTGAGGTCGCCGTGGCCGAGGCGCGAGAGCAGGTCGTCGGAGATGGTCGGATGGGCGCCCAGCACGCGGTGCCGGGGCGTCGGCAGCCCGTAGTCCTTCAGCCGGCCCCGGCTGAGCCGCAGCAGAAGCCGCAGGCCTTGTTCCTGAACGGACAGCGGGGCCCGTGACAGCCAGGAGCCGGTGAGATGGTCGGTGGGCACGCCGAAGAGGTACTTGGGCAGGATGTGCGCACCGCGGCGCATGGCGAGGACCGTGCGCCGGGACACCCGTGAGGTCTCCACCGCGATGTCGCAGGCCGAGTTGCCGATGCCGAGGACGAGGACGCGTTTGTCGGCGAAGGGCTCCGGTGTCCGGTAGTCGTGCGAGTGCGTCTGCGAGCCGGTGAACTCCTCGGCTCCCGGAAGGGACGGCCGGGGCCAACGGGCCTTCCAGTGATGCCCGTTGGCGACGAGGACGGCATCGTAGACCCGTTCGGCGGTCTCACCCGAGTCCAGTTGGCGGGTCGTGACGCCCCACTTTCCGCCGGGCAGGGGTTCGGCGCGCACCACCTCGGTGCGGAACGCGATCGACGTCCGCAGCCCGAAGTGGTCCACGAAGCTGTCGAAGTACCGGGCGATGTGGAAGTGGCTGGGATAGACCGGACAGTCCTCCGGCATGGGGAAGCTCGCGTACTCCATGATCTGGCGCGAGGTGTTGATGTGCAGCGAGCGGTACGCGGACGACATCCCGTTGTCGTTCAGATAACGCCAGTTGCCGCCGACCTCGGAGCCGGTCTCGTAGCAGTCGTACGCGATCCCGCGCTCCGCCAGCACCTGGCAGGCGGCGATCCCGGACGAGCCCGCCCCGATCACACAGACCCTGTCCATGCCCGCCCCTTCCTGAACCCACGCCGGTGACCACCCGGTCACATGACCGGGCGGTCACAGGCTGCTGTCCGTCGGGCCGCCGTGTCAATGACCCTGACGAGAGCGGGAGTTCGGGCATGCGAAGGCCCGACGATGCCGGACGCCGCGATCTGTGCCCGTCGACTCCCTTTCCTGCCGGACTCGTTGACAGGGTGCGTCCACCGCACCGACGATGACCGGGCGGTCACATGACCGCCCGGTCATACGCAGGAGCACGCATGCCCACTTCCACCTGGACCCGGCTGTCACCCGTGCGGCGCGAACGGGTCCTGGTCGCCGCGATGGACGAGTTCGGCACCCACGGCTACTCCACCGGAAGCCTCAATGTCATCGCCCGCGAGGCCGGTGTGGCCAAGGGCTCGCTGTTCCAGTACTTCGAGGGCAAGCTCGACCTGTTCGCCTACGTGGCCGAGCAGACCTCCCTGCGCGTCTACGCCGCCATGCGGCCCTGGCTCGACGGATACGACGGCTCCACGGAGTTCTCCCGCCATCTCACCGACGCCCTGGAGGCGTGGTTCGACTACTTCGCCGGCCACCCGCTGGAACGAGGGGTCACCGCGGCCACCAACATGGAACTCGACCCGGCCGTCCGCAACGCCGTACGCGCCCCGGTGCAGGACATGTACCTCGCCGGTCTGCGCCCCCTGGTCGAGCGGGCGGTCGAGACCGGCGACCTGCGCAAGGGGGCCGACGTCGACGCCCTGCTGTCCCTGCTGCTCGTCCTGTTGCCGCACCTCGCGCTCGCGGCCCACACCCTGGGCCTCGAAGGACCGGTGCGCCTCGCGGGCGAACACCCGGAAGTCCGCCGGGCGAACATCGCCCGCCTGATCGGCCCGGTCCTCGCCGACTTCGTACCGAAGGGGCCCTGATGGACACACCCGACTACGACGTACTCGTCATCGGCTCCGGATTCGGCGGCAGCGTCACCGCGCTGCGCCTCACCGAGAAGGGGTACCGCGTCGGGATCCTGGAGGCAGGACGCCGCTTCGCCGACGACGACTTCCCCCGAACCTCCTGGCACGTGCGCGACTACCTCTTCGCCCCCCGCCTCGGCTGCACGGGCATCCTGCGCATGACGCTGCTCGGCGATGTCCTCGTCCTCACCGGCGCGGGCGTCGGCGGCGGCTCCCTCGGCTACGCCAACACGCTCTACGAGCCGCCGGACGCCTTCTACGAGGGCTCGCCGTGGGCCGCCATCACCGACTGGCGCGGCGAACTCGCGCCCTACTACGCCCAGGCCCGCCGCATGCTCGGTGTCACCGACAACCCCCTGTTCACCGACGCCGACCGGCTCCTGAAGGACACCGCGGACGACCTCGGCCGCGCGGACACCTTCAGGACCGTGCCGGTCGGCGTGTACTTCGGGCCGCCCGGCACGGCACCCGGCGCCCGCGTCGCGGACCCCTGGTTCGGCGGCGCGGGGCCGGACCGCAACGCCTGTCTGCACTGCGGCGCGTGCATGACGGGCTGTCGGCACAACGCGAAGAACACCTTGCCCAAGAACTATCTGGGCCTGGCCGAACGCGCCGGCGCCGAGGTGCTGGCCCTGCGCACCGTCACCGACGTCACCCCGCGCGGTGAGGGCTGGGCCGTCACCTCGGTACGCACCGGCGCGGGCCCGCGTCGCCGTGTACGGACCCTGACCGCCCGGCACGTCGTCTTCGCGGCGGGCGCCCTCGGCACCCAGCGGTTGCTGCACCGGCTGCGGGAGGGCGGTTCCCTGCCGCGGGTGTCCCCCCGCCTCGGCCGGCTGACCCGCACCAACTCCGAGGCCATTCTCGGCGTGAGGGCCAGGGACAGGACCACCGACTTCAGCCGCGGCGTCGCCATCACCTCCTCCGTGCACCTCGACGAGAACACACACGTCGAGGCCGTCCGCTACGGCCGCGGGAGCAATCTGCTCGGACTGCTCGGCGCCATGCTCGTCGACCCCGTCCGCGGCCGCTCCCGGCTGCTCACCGGACTGGTCGCGATGGCACGCAACCTGCGTGACCTGCCCAGCCTGCACAACCCGCGCCGCTGGTCCCAGCAGACCGTCGTCCTGCTGGTCATGCAGTCCCTCGACAACTCGGTGACGACGTACCTCCGCCGCACCCTGACCGGGCGCAAGCGGCTGACCAGCCGCCCCGGCGAGGGCACCCCCAACCCGTCCTGGATACCCGCCGGGCACCGGGCGGCCCGCACAGCGGCCGAGCGCATCGGCGGCCAGGCCTGCGGCACCTGGGGCGATCTGTTCGACATCCCCACCACCGGACACCTCATCGGCGGCTGCACCGTCGGCGAGACCCCGCAGACCGGTGTCGTCGACCCCTACCACCGGCTGCACGGACATCCGGGCCTGCACGTCATCGACGGCTCCACGATCTCGGCGAACCTCGGGGTGAACCCCTCCCTCACCATCACCGCCCTGGCCGAGCGGGCCGTCGCCCTGTGGCCCAACCGTGGCGAGGAGGACCCCCGGCCCGAACCCGGTCTGCCCTACCGCCGGGTGCGGCCGGTACCGCCGAGGCACCCCGCCGTGCCCACGGGCGCACCGGCGGCACTGCTGCTGGAACCCCCCACCGGAAAGGACACCCCGTGACGCCCTACCCCGAGGAACCCTGGCACCTGGCGGGCCAGATGTATCTGTCGCTGTGGCTGGTGCCGGCCCGCGAACTGCCCCCGGTGGCGGACGGCACCCGGCCGGTCACCATCGCCGGGCGCGGCGCGGTCGGCGCCGCCTGGGTCGTCTACGAGAACGACAGCGTCCTGCACTACAACGAACTGCTCCGGGCCGTCCTCGTACGCGACGGCCGCCGCCCGCGGGTCTGCGTCACCGACATCTGGGTGGACAGCGCCGCCTCGATGGCCGGCGGCAGGGAACTGTGGGGCATTCCGAAGGAGATGGCGGACTTCGAGATCGACCGGACCGCCGGCGTCCGGGCCGGCGCGGCGACGGACAAGGGCGTCCTGGCCGCCGCGTCCTTCGAACCCGGCCGCCGGATGCCGGGCCGCTGGCCCCTCACCTACCGCGTCACGCAGACCCTCGACGGCGCGCTGAAGACCAGTTCCGTCCGCTCGCGCTCCGCCGTCCGAACGGCACGGGCCCGCTGGAGCGCGCAAGAGGACGGCCCGCTGGGGGAGTTGGGCCGCCGTCCGCCCCTTCTCAGCCTGGCCCTGGACGACTTCACCATCCGGTTCGGCGACGCCGCCGCCGGCGCGTCCGCGCGGCAGGCACCCACGCCGTAGCCGCGCGGGACCGTGTCCCGGCCGGCGTGATCCGTCGCCCACCGTCACCCCCTGCTCATCGAGCGTACACACGCACGGTGAACCGGTGCGCGGGGGACGAGAGTTGGACAAGTGGAGGGCGATCAACCCCTGTTCCGGCGGCCTACCGGCCGGTATACAGACCAGGTTGGGTCTGCCGGGCAGGAGCCGTCCGGCCTGTCGCGGCGCCGCGAAAACCCGTGCGCCGCGGGACGCCGGTACCCGTTCAGCAGGCTGTCATGGCTTCAGGGGAGGGGCACGATGAACGATCACACGCGGCCGGAAAACGCCGGTTCCAGGCGACGGGGCGCCCTGGCGCTGGGGGCCGCGCTGAGCAGCTGCGCGCTCGTCGCGGGCGTCGCGGCGGCGGTCCCCGCCGAAGCGGGCGAAGGGCACACGGCGCATGGTGTGGACTACGTCGCGCTCGGCGACTCGTACACCTCAGGGCCCCTGATCCCTCAGCAGGTCGACGCGAACTGCGCGCGCTCCGACCACAACTACCCGTCGATCACCGCGGCCGCCCGCAAGGTCGCCTCCTTCACGGACGTCAGTTGCTCCGGCGCGAAGACCGACGAGATGTGGAAGGCACAGGGGACCAACGGACCCCAGCTCGACGCGGTGAAGCACGGCACCGACCTGGTGACCCTGCAGATCGGCGGCAACGACATGGGCTTCGGCCCGATCATCTCCACCTGCGCCGGGCTCAGTTCGAAGGACCTCGCGGGCAACCCCTGTCAGCAGTACTACGGCGCCGCGGGCTACGACCAGCTCACCGTGAACATCCTCCAGACGGCTCCCAAGGTCGCCCGGGTGCTGCGTGAGATACACGCCAGGGCGCCGCACGCCCGCGTGGTCGTCGTCGGCTACCCCGACCTCCTGCCCGACGACGGCAGCGGCTGCTACCCGACGGTGCCGTTCGCCGCGAAGGACTTCCCCTATCTGCGCGACACCGGCAAGCGGCTCAACCTGATGCTCCGCACCGTGGCCTTCCTGAACCGGGCCGAGTACGTGGACACCTACAGGCCCACCGTGGGCCACGACATGTGCAAGGCGCCCGCCGACCGCTGGATCGAGCCGCTGCGCCCGACCTCGCCCGCGGCTCCGGCCCACCCCAACGCCAAGGGCCAGGAGGCCATGGCGCGCGCGGTGCTGGCCGGGCTGGGCCGGGGAGCGGGCCACCGCGGCTGACCGGTCCCGGTCTGCGTACCCGCCGGGTGAACCTCCCTGTCGGCGAGCGCGCGTGCGCTCGCCGACAGGCCCTTCGGACGGCCGCGTCAGGGAGCCGGTACCTCGTCCACGAACGCGGTTCCGGCACCGCGGTAGGCGGCCACCTTCGAGGCGACCTGGGCCGGGGTGAGGACCTGGTCCTTGACGTGCAGGACGTAGTCGACCTGTTCGTTGTAGGCGCGGGCCCCGGTCGAGGTCTGCCCGGCGAGGTCGATCAGCCACTGGTTGAAGTTGATCGACATGGGCCGCTCGGGAAGGTACTGGGCGTCGTGGGTGCCGAACAGCTGTCCGTCGATGTAGTACTTGATGCTGCCGCTGTCGATCGTCAGGACCAGGTCGTGCCAGCCGGCGTAGCTCCGGCGCGCCTCGGTGTGCTGGTTGACGGCCTGCCAGGGATCGGGGTTGTACGTCTCCCAGGAGGTCGTGTAGAGGATGTTGCCCGGCTCGCCCCAGCCGCCGTTGGGCAGATACTCGAAGTCGTACTCGGCGTAGTCGTCGGCCATCGGCGCCGTGAGGTCGTTGATGGTGAAGAACGTCTGCACCAGGTGATCGCCGTCGGGGCCGGACTCGGGAGCGTCGGCGAACCTCACCCGCGCCGCGTAGGTGCCGTTCCTGAACTTCACGCTCCTGGAGACGACCTCGGTCTGCCGGGTGGACTCGGCGGTGCCCGAGGTCGACGTCTGGAGGTTCATCACCGTGTTGCCCGACACGACGGGGAACGTCACCTTGGAGGGGTCCCAGGTCGCGCCGGGAACCCCGGGACCGCCGGAGTTCGAGCGGACGTTCCAGCCGTGTGCGGAGATCGCGGGGTCGGTGTACGACGAGTAGGTGAAGTCGTCGAACAGCGCCTGGCCGCCGCCGGGCGGGTCGGTGGGGTCGGTGGGGTCGGTCGGATCCGTGGGGTCGTTGCCCGCGGGCGCCGTGCCCCACACGGTGGTTCCGGCGAGCTGGGCGGTGACCTTGCTCCAGTCCGCGTACGAGGTCTGCGCCCCGTTGAAGGAGTAGTCGTCCGCCTGTTTCACGGACTGCCAGTTGGACTGGTAGAAGCGCAGTTGCATGTCGCCGGTGTCGGCACCCGGAGCCAGCGCGCCGGCCGTGGAGGTGAAGCCGATCTCCAGGTACCTGTCCGCGGTTCCGGTGGGGTGGGCCAGTGTGCCGAACGTGCCGGTGATGTTCGCGCATCCCTTGACGGCCCAGGAACAGGCGAAGCGGTAGGCGGCGCCCGCCGAGTCCGCCTTGAAGTAGTAGCGGATCCTCACCTGGCTCAACTGCACCGACGCCGAGCCGGTGTTGCGCACCTTGAACCAGGGCTCGCTCTGGTCGGCGGTGGCACCGCTCGCGCTGGTGCGGTACTGGACGGCGAGGCCTCCGGCCGCGGCGGCGGGGGCGGACATCGGAACGGCCACCAGGGCGGTGCCGCCCAGGAGGGCCGACAGGGCGAGGGCCACGCGGCGGCGGCCTGTGGACGGGCGGTTTCTCATGTGAGTTCCTTCCGGTGGGCTCCCGCGGGGCGCGGGAGGTGGGGGTGCTCAGGAACACGTGGAGTCATGCCGTGCTTGACCAGTTGACCGGTCGGCCTTACCAGTTGACGTCGCCTGAAAAGTGGCATAGACCAATGCGTCCGTCAACCCCCTTGTATTCAAGGGAAGTTGGCTGAAGAGGGCGGTGTGCGTCACCGTTGGGTCAAGCGAGCCGGAACCAATTCACGGGAATCGGCAGACCAGTTAGGGTCAGGGGCCATACCAGTTGGCCGGCACAGACGACGAGAGAGGGTCCCGCATGGAGATCGACTCCGCCGCCTCCCGCGCGGTACTCAAGCGGGAAAGGGTCCGGGACACGATCCTCGAACTCATCGAGGAACGCTGCCCCGGCGACGCCATCCCCTCCGAGCGCACGCTCTGCGCCCGACTCGGGGTGTCCCGCCCCACCTTGCGGGCGGCCGTGGACCAACTCGTGGTGGCCGGGCTCCTGGTGCGTGAGCACGGACGGGGCATGTTCGTGGCCGCCGAGAAGATCACGCAGGAACTCGTCCCGGACCGGCGGACGTTCAGCCTGCCCCGGGCCGCGGGTACATGGACCAGCAGGATCCTGGAGTTCAGCACGGTGTCCGCCGGTGCCCGGGTGGGCCGCAGGCTGCGCGTCTCTCCCGCTGCCGACATCCGGTACGTGGCACGGCTCCGCCTCGTCGACGGCTCGCCCATGGCCATCGAGTACCTGCACGTCCCCGCCGGCCTCGTGCCCGACCTGACCAGTGACGAACTGGAGAACGGCGACCTTTACGAGCACCTCGGCGAACGGCACGGGATCCAGGTCAGCGAGGCGGTCCAGTCGATCGAGCCCACGGTCCTGACCCGCGACGAGGCGGGCCTGCTCGACGTGCCGGAGCTGTCCCCGGCGCTGCTGTTCGAGCGCCTCACCTCGGACGCCGCGGGCCGGCCGGTGGAGTACGTCCACTCGATCTACCGCGGGGACCGCTACCGCATCGTCTCCCGGCTGGCCCTCGGTCCCCGCTCCGGGCAGTCGTCATCCCGCGACGGACATCACCCCGGGATCCCGCCGGGTGACTTCCTGCCGGGTGAACCCGTCACCTTCTCCACCCGGGGCGTGGTGGCCCGCGGCCTCTTCGGGCAGGGCGAGGGCGGCGGCGCGACGTGACTGGCGAGCGGGGGTCCCGCGTCCGTCGCAGCGGCGCGCGGAGGCTCGGCCGCGGTGTCCGTCCGCCGCGACGCGGTGTGGCGCCTGGGCTAGTGTGAGCTGGACAACATACTCATCCCGGTCATTTCGTGCTGCCGATCGTTCTGTCACCCTCGTGCGTCCGCCGCTCGGTGCGGCCTGGCACGGAAGCTTGTGGCAGGCGGGACCCGAGGGCTGTCGCGGGGGAGTCTCCGCCGTACGCGTCGCCGATGCCACATGGTCCGACAGGGCAGGGGCGGGCCGCGCGCGAGGCCGACGGGTGCGGCGGAGCCGAAGCGACAGCGCCCGAAGCGCGGAATTCGGGACCAGATTCGAGAGGACCCGTACATGCCCTTCGCCACGGCCGAGGACGGCACGCAGATCTTCTACAAGGACTGGGGATCGGGTCAGCCGGTCGTCTTCTCGCACGGGTGGCCACTGACCGCGGACGCCTGGGACGCCCAGATGAAGGTGATGGCGGACAACGGCTTCCGGGCCGTCGCCCACGACCGGCGCGGTGGCGGACGCTCCGGCCAGCCCTGGGACGGCAACAACCTCGACACCTACGCCGACGACCTGGCGGCGGTCATCGAAGCACTCGACCTCCGGGACGTCATCCTGGTCGGCCATTCGACCGGCGGTGGCGAGGTCACCCGCTACATCGGCCGGCACGGCACCCGCCGGGTGGCCAAGGCGGTCCTGGTCGGCGCGATCCCGCCGCTCATGCTCAAGACGGCGGAGAACCCCGAAGGTCTGCCGGTCGACGTGTTCGACGAGATCCGCAAGGGCGTCGAGACCGACCGGTCGCAGTTCTACAAGGACCTCAGCGCCCCGTTCTACGGCGCCAACCGCGACGGATCGACCGTCACCCAGGGAACGCGCGACGAGTTCTGGCTCTGGAGCATGACCGTGGGCATCAAGGGCGCCTACGACTGCGTCAAGGCCTTCTCCGAGACCGACCTCACCGAGGACCTCAAGAAGATCGACGTCCCCACCCTCATCGTGCACGGCGACGACGACCAGATCGTTCCCATCGTGGCCTCCGGCGACAAGTCCTCGAAGCTCGTCAAGGACGCGGTCTACAAGGTGTACCCGGGCGCTCCCCACGGCCTCGCCATGGTGCCGAAGTTCGCCGAGGTGTTCAACGCCGACCTGCTGGACTTCGCGCGCAGTTGACCGCGGCACACCCGTAGTCGCCCCCGTGGCGCGGTCGATGCGCTGCCCACGGGGGCAACGCCCATGCGGGCGGGGGCGTTCACGGGCCTCACCGGCCGTTGCCCGGAGCCGAGGCGTCCAGGCCCGGCGCCTCGGGGCGGAGGGCCAGGTCGGCGCCTCAGGACGGAGGGCCGGAGGGCCCGGCCGGCCGGTCCTCGTCCGCCGGTTCCGCCGCGTCGGGAAGGGTCTGCTCGGTCCAGATGGCCTTGCCCTCCGGGGTGTAGCGGCTGCCCCAGCGCTCGCAGAGGGCGTTGATGAGCTGGAGCCCGCGGCCCCCCTCGTCGGTGTCCGTGGCACGCCGGATCCGGGGCATCGTCAGACTCGCGTCGGACACCTCGCAGACGAGCGTTCCGCTGCACAGGAGGCGAAGACCGATGGGGCCGCCCGCGTGCCGGATGACGTTCCCGACGAGCTCGCTGGCCAGCAGTTCCGTCGTCATGACCAGGTCGTCCAGATGCCATCGGGCGAGCTGCTCCCGTACATGGCGACGGGCCTCACCCGCGGCCTCCGGGCCCTCCGGCAGCGCCCAGGACGCCACCTGCCGGTCGGCGACGTGGTGCAGGCGCGCGATCAGCAGGGCGGCGTCGTCGGCCGTGGGCCCACCCGGGAGCAGCCCCGCGGTCACGGAGTCGCACAGGACCTCCAGATCGGGAGAACCGGCTTCACCCCTGAGCAGACCGGCGAGCTGGGCCATGCCCTGGTCGATCTCCCGCTGCGGTGACTCCACGAGCCCGTCGGTGTAGAGGACCAGAAGGCTCTCCGCCGGCAGTTGCAGCCGCGTCGTCTCGAACGGCGGGAACGCGGCGCCCAGGGGAGGGTTGACGGCGACCTCGGGGAAGTGCGCGCTTCCGTCCGGCCGGACGACGAGCGGCGGCGGATGGCCCGCCCGCACCATGGTGCACGATCCGTCGGTGGAGTCGTACAGCGCGTAGAGGCAGGTCGCGTACGCGTGCTCGCCCAGGCCGCCCACGATGTCGTTGAGGTGGCCCATGATCTCGTCGGGAGGCAGTTCCAGGGCCGCGAGTGTGTGCAGCGCGGTGCGCAGGCGCCCCATGGTCGCGGCCTCGGACAGCCCGTGGCCCATCACGTCACCGACGACCAGGGCCACCTGCCCCGCGGACAGCGGGATCAGGTCGTACCAGTCCCCGCCCACGTCGGAGGTCTCCCCGGTCGGCAGATAGCGTGCCGTCACGGTCGCCTCGGGCACGGTGGGGAGCTCACGGGGCAGCAGCGCCTGCTGGAGTTCCTCGGAGCGGGTGAGCTCGGCCTCGTAGAGCCGGGCCCGCTCCAGCGCGTGTGCCACCAGGGCACTGATGGTGATGAGGAGCGTGCGTTCCTCGGCCGTCAGGTGCCGGACGGTGTCGAAGGCGATGACACACACGCCGAAGGTGTGGCCGGAGGCCGTCAGGGGGAGGAACGCCCAGGCCTCCTTGTCGGTCGGAGGCATGCCGTCGGGGTCGGGGAAGGCCGTGGCCCATTCCTCGCGCGACGAGCAGAAGTAGGGTTCGCCGGTCAGGATCGCCTGCCCGGCGGCACCGGCGTCCGGCAGGTCCCTGCCGTGGGCTCCTTGCATGTGCTGAAGGAAGGAGCTCGGATAGCCGACGGATCCGATGTGCACCAGCCTCTGGTCCTCGAGGACGAGAACGAGCAGGCCCTGGGCGCCGAACGGGGGCAGGACGCGCTGGGCGACGGCCGTCACCACGTCCTCGGAGGTGGTCGCGGCCGCGAGCTGTGTGGTCAGCTCCGCCGTCCGGCTCGCGCGCTCGGCGGCGGCTCGGACGGCCTCCGCCTCCTCGGCCTCACGACGGCGGCGATCGGTGACATCGGTGAAGTACACCGTGAGGCCGCCGGGGACGGGGACGATCCGCAGGTCGTAGCGGCGTCCGGTGTCGGCCAGCGCGATGTCGAAGCCGGCTGCCGTGGACTGCGCGGCGCCGCGCCGGCACCGCTCCTCCAGGTCGGGCACATGGTGCAGGGCGGGCAGGTGCCACAGGTTCCGGCCGAAGAGCTGCTCGTCGGCCGGACCGAGGATGCGCTCCGCCTCCAGATTGGCGAAGGTGATCCGCCAGTCGTCGTCCACGGACAGGAAGGCGTCACTCATGTGCCGCAGGGCACGGCTGAGCGTGTCGCGGGTGGAGCGCGCGGCGTCGCTCGCCCAGCCTTTGCCGACGACGCGCGTGACCTGGCCCTCGTCGTCGAGCACGACGTGACCGGACGCGCGGGTCCAGGTATAGCCCCCGTCGCCGCGCCGCACCCGGTACTCGGCCTCGAACGGCGCGTGGGTGCGGATGGTGCGATCGAGGGCGGCCAGGGTGGTCGCGAGGTCGTCGGGGTGCACCACCTTCAGCCAGGTCTCGACACCGGGCGCGAAGTCCCCCGGCTCGGTCTGGTAGACCCTCATGGCCACCTGGTCCCACATCAGTTCGCCGGTGCGCACGTCCCACTCCCAGGAGCCGACCGGGGTGGCGTCGAGGTCGGTGCGCAGGAGTGCGGGCGCCGGCATCTTCTTCAGCCGGTTCGTGGTCCATTCGGCCACCGAGGTGAGGAACGTCCACTGCTCGGACGTGGGCTCCTCGTTGTCACCGGTCAGACAGGTGATCGCACCGATGACACGGCCCTCGTAGGCCAGGGGTACGGAGAACCAGCCGGACCGCGACAGCAGCGGCGCGCTGGGTTCGGCCACGTCGGCGGGGAGCGCGGCCACCCACACACGCTCACCGGAGCGTACGGCTCGGGCGGTCGCCGTGGGCCCGTCCTGGTCGACGATCTCCCATGCGCGCGTGACCGACGACGGCAGTCCGGTGGAGGACACCAGACGCAGGGCCGACACGGGGCCCCGCAGGTAGACGGCCCCGCCGACGCAGCCCAGCTCCGCGATGGAGTGCTGAAGGGCGAGCCGGAAGACCTCGCTTTCCGTGATGCCGTCGTCAGCGGTGTCGAGTAGGTCCAGCCGCCTGATCACAGACCCAATATAGGGTGCAATGCCGTAAATGACATTAAAGGGATGGTGTGCTTGTGGGAGTGCCACGGGCCGGAGACGGCGGCGTCCGGTCGGGCCGCCACCGTCTCCGGAAGTGCCCCGCCGTCGGCGCGGCGGTCGCGGCCGAGGACCGGGTGTTCTTCGGGTTGCGGGGTGCGGTGCGCGACACCACGCTGGCCAGGACGCCCGCGTGATCGACGGCCCGGGACCGGTCGCCCGCTTCCCCGAGGCCGGGCGGCGGTGCGCGTCCGGGCACGCGTGGCGGGTGGGCGCGACGACGGGAGAACGGTGGCACACAGGTGAACGCCGGATCGCGTCGTCCTCAGCGGCGGCCCGGCGCGCCCGGCACGGGTCGCGGCGGGCGCCGGACGCGTTACGTCGTGGGGAATCGCTCCTCCCGTGGCGTCTGGACGGTCACGCGGGCGCGAACGTCCGCTGCCTACGGGCGGCACGGCACCGGAGACGACCAGGGGGCCCTGGTGCGTCACGGGCTACGGGTGGCCGCGGCCTACGCGTGGCGGCTGCTCGTGGTCGGTGTGGTCGCCTATGCGGTCTTCGCCCTCCTGGGCAGGCTCCAGCTGGTCGCGGTGGCCCTGTTCCTCGCGCTCGTCGTGACGGCGGTCCTGCGTCCCCTGGCCGACCTGCTGGCACGGCGGATGCCGAGGACCGTGGCGGTGATCGTCAGCATCCTGGTCAGCATCCTGCTGGTGCTCGGCGTGATGGCGCTGGTCGGTCGTGTCGTGGCGGGCGAGTCCGGCAAGCTGGGCCATGAGTTCGCCGGGGGTCTGGGACGGATCGAACGCTGGCTGGAGGGC
This sequence comes from Streptomyces sp. NBC_00659, assembly GCF_036226925.1. Lineage (NCBI taxonomy): Bacteria > Bacillati > Actinomycetota > Actinomycetes > Kitasatosporales > Streptomycetaceae > Streptomyces > Streptomyces sp. NBC_00659. The sequence continues at coordinate 8,791,988 of NZ_CP109031.1, forward strand.
TCACCGTTCCATGTGAGCCACGCGGTGATGTCGAACCTCCAGGGCAAGGTGGCCACGTTCGTCTCCGAGCACCGTTCCGTACTGATCAGCAGCGCCCTCAGCGGCGCCGGCCGCGCGGTGGAGTTCGTCACCGGCCTGGTGCTCGCGCTGTTCTGCTCGCTGTTCTTCATCCGCTCCGGGGACCGGTTCTGGCGCTGGTTCCAGGACCTGATGCCGGAGAGCGCGCGGGACCCGTGGGACCGCGGCGGGCGTGCGGCCTGGCGGACCTTCGCCGGCTACACGCGCGGCATCATCATCGTGGCGGCCACCAACGCCATCCTCGTCGGCATCGCCCTGTTCGTCCTGGGCGTACCACTGGCGCTGCCGCTCACGTTGCTGGAGTTCTTCGCCGCGTTCATCCCCCTGGTGGGCTCGCCCGTCGCGCTCGCCGTGGCCACGGTCGTCGCCCTGGCCACCCGGGGGCCGGTCGTCGCGCTCATCGTGCTCGCCCTGATCGTCGTCATCGGCCAGTTGGAGGGGCACGTACTGCACCCGCTCGTCCTGAGCTGGGCCGTCCGGCTGCACCCCGTGGTCGTGGCCCTCTCTGTGATCGCGGGGAGCATCCTGGCCGGTGTGACCGGCGCCGTCGTGGCGGTACCGATGGTGTCGGTCGCCTGGTCCGTGATCACCGAGCTGCGGGCACGCCCCGAGCCGGAACCCTCCGGGCGCTCACCGGACCACCGGTCCGCCCCGGCCGAGCGGCGTTCCGGGCCGACGGGGGATGCCGGGGCAAGGGCCGGGAAGCCGTGACGGCGCCGGGTCGGCGGCGCCGCTACGTCGTATTCCTGTAGTCCTATGGCGCCGTGGCGCCGTGGCCCGTAGCCCTGTCCCCCGTCCTCCCGCTGTGCCTCAGGATCAGGAGGCCTCGACGGCTGCCTTGATCCGCTGGCCGAAGGCGTCCGCGTCCTTGCGGGCCGCACTCAGCGCCAAGCCCACCAGGAGTTTGCCGATGCCATGGCCCTCAAGGACGTTGAAGATCCGGACCCGGGTGGTCCGGGGGCCGGTGGACTCGAGGTCGTAGCCGCCCTCCTTCGCCATGACGGTGTTCTTCGAGATCTCGGCCCAGCGGATCCGGCGGGACGGCTCGAACTCGGTGATGCGGAACTCCCGGCCCGTCTTCATTCCGGCGTCCTTGACGGTGCTGGTGAAGACGGTGCCCACGGCCGTCGGGCCCTCCGGAGTCTTCGTGATCGCCTGCACCCTGGGGCTGAACCGGGGGTCGTTCGTGCCGGCGGCGAGGTAGGCGAACACCTCCTCGACGGGGCGGTTGATCTCGGTTGTCGCCTCGAACTGACCGGACACGGTTCCTCCTGTGCTGCGATCACGGACCGCCCGCTGAGGGCGCGCGGCCTTGCCGCGCCCGATCAGCCTAGGGGCCAGGAGCGCTGCGGGCGCGTCGCACGGGCTTGTTCAGTGGTCGAAGCCGTCGGACAGACGCACGGTGTAGCCGTCCTCCTCCATCAGGACGACGGTGACGCCGAAGGGGTTGGGATGGTCAAGCTCCATCGGGGTGAACGCGTACGCGACGGCGGCCTCGACGGGCGGCGGAAGTTCGCCGTCCGGTCGCGGCGCGGGGGCCTGGTCCCAGTCGAGGGCGGCCGCGGACTCGTCCGTGTTCCCGGAGCCGGTGGGCAAGGACTCCTCGGTGTAGGGGAACTGGTGCAGCACATGCCCGTCCGGGGTGGCGCGGACCATGTTCAGGCACGGGGAGGGGCCGGAGACCGGCAGCTCGCAGGCGGTGGCGACCTCCTGGGTCTCCCAGGCCAGCACGACCTCGTCCGCGCCGGCCGCCGCCGCGATGTTCGACAGCGCCGCGATGCCGGTGAGCGCGTCGGCCCCGGGCTCGGTCGGGCGGACCCAGACCAGCCCGACCAGCTCGCCCCGCACGAGCGGCATGATGACCGGCCGGGGTACCGCACCCTCGCGCACGCCCTTGACGTAGGCGCTCTTCATCGAGCCGACCAGCGTGTCCCACGTTCGCGTGTCCACGGAAGCCCCTTTGCCGCTGTTGTCTTCGATCACCGCCGACCCTGTCACGCGGGGTGTCCCCGTGTCAGCGGGATGTCCGGCAGGCGACCCCTTCGGTGCCGTTCGCCCGTACGGCGGCGCGGACCGCTCACGCGGACGTCCCTTAGGGTCGATGGGATGGCGCGTGTGGAAGTCCTTCAGCTGCTGGTCTCGGCCGTGCACCGGTTCGAGGGCCGACCGGGCGACGGGGTGCCCCCGCTGCCCGACGCGGAACTGGTGACGACCGCTCAGGTGCGCGCCGGACTCGGGATCGTCGGCGACCGCTACTTCAACCATCCGGCCCATCGGAACGCGTCGATCACCCTCGTGGCGGCCGAGCGCTTTCCGCAGGGGACGGCCGCGGAAGCGGACCTCCGGCTGACCCGGCGCAACGTTCTGCTCCGGGGCGTGGACATCGACGCCTGTGTCGGCGCGACGATCTCCCTGGACTGCGGCACCGGGCCCGTGCTGCTCGCCGTACGCGGCGCGGCCAGGCCCTGCGCCTGGATGGACACCACGCTCGGCCCCGGCGCGCGACGGGCGCTGCGCGACGGCGGGGGAATCCGCTGCCGCCCGCTGACCGACGGCACTCTCGCGGTGGGGCCCGCCGAGTTCACGGTGGTGGAGCCGGCACCCGCGAAGGACTGACCCGAGGGTGCCGAGGGTGGAGCGCGGTCGGCCGCCGCGACGGACCGGCTTGGACGGGCCGGCTTGGACGGGCCGGGTTGTGGGCGCGTCCAGTCCGGCGGCCGCGAAGCACCGGCCCGCCGAGGTATATCCAACCAGTTGGTTGACTAAGGCGGGGGCTGGGCATACGGTTATTCAACCAACTGGTTGATTACGTGAGGTGAGAGGTGTCCGACGAGCGGCTGTCCCGGGTGTTCTCGGCCCTGGCCGACCCGACGCGGCGCGACATCGTGGCCAGGCTGGCCGCGGGGGACGCCACGGTCAACGAACTGGCCGAGCCCTACGACGTGACGGTGCAGGCCGTGTCCAAGCACATCCGGGTGCTGGAGGACGCCGGTCTGGTCAGCCGCAGCAGAGACGCCCAGCGTCGGCCCTGCCACCTCGAAGGCGAGGTCTTCGACCTGATGACGCGATGGATCGAACGCTACCGACGCGAGGCGGAGGACCGTTTCCACCGGCTCGACGCCGTCCTCGAACGGATGGGGGACCAGCCGGGCGAAGGCACCTCCGGCAAGGAGGCGGCATCATGAGCACCGCGAACCGGAGCGACCGGCACGAGACGCGGATCGTGGCCGACCCGGCGCTGCCCACCATCCTCATCACCCGGGAGTTCGACGCCCCCGCGGAGCGTGTGTTCAGGGCGTACACCGATCCCGGTCTCGTCGTGCAGTGGCTCGGCCCGCGTCGGCTGACCATGCGGATCGACGTGTACGAGGCGCGCACCGGTGGCTCGTACCGCTATGTGCATCGCGAGGCGGACGGGACGGAGTACGGCTTCCGCGGCGTGTTCCACGAGGTGCGCCGCGACGAGCGCATCGTGCAGACCTTCGCCTACGACGGCTTCCCGGACGGCGTCAGCCTGGAGACCACGCTCTTCGAGGACCTCGGCGGCCGGACCCGGGTCACCACCACCTCGCTCATGGCGTCCGTCGAGGCCCGCGACGCGATGATCAGAAGCGGTATGCAACGCGGTGTCCGCGAGGGCCATGAGCGCCTCGACGAACTGCTCGGCGGCCGCCGGAGCGGGAACGCCTGAACACCCGAAGAAGAACCGAGACGGAAGGCTTGAGATCATGACGAGCGCAGCCGACGAGCACCGCACTGTCGCCGAGATCTTCACCGAACGGGTGCGCGGAGTGCGCCCCGGGGCCTGGGAGAACCCCGCGCCGTGCGACGGCTGGGTCGCCCGGGACGTGGTGCGTCACCTGGTCGAGTGGTTCCCCGACTTCCTGAAGGCGGGCGCCGGGGTCGAACTGCCGAAGGGGCCGTCGGTGGACGACGACCCGGTGAAGGCCTGGACGGTGCACAGCGACGGAGTGCAGGCACTCCTCGACGATCCGGCCACGGCGCACAGAACGCTGTCGAACCCGCACATCGGCGAGGTCCCGCTGGACCAGGCGGTCGACCGCTTCTACACCGCCGACGTCTTCATGCACACCTGGGACCTGGCACGCGCCAGCGGCCAGGACGAGCGCCTCGACCCCGCCAGGTGCGCCCGGTTGCTCGACGGCATGCTGCCGCTCGACGACGTGCTGCGCGGGAGCGGACAGTACGGGCCACGGGTCGAGGTCCCGGAGACCGTCGACGTACAGACGCGCCTGCTCGCCTTCATCGGACGCAATCCCTGAGGAACCCTCCGGGGAGGGGTGCGGTCCCGGAACAGGTGCCGCCCCGGAACGGCGCAGCTCCGGGACGGGAACCGTCCGGGTCGGGATGCTGTTCGGGACGGGACGCCGTCCGGGTCGGGACACTGTTCCTGAAGGGGAACCGTTCCGAAACGGTCGCCGTTCCGGCCGTGGGCACGTTCACCTTCCGACGCCGTCACCCTCCTGCAGCGGCCGCGGCATCGCGGCTGTACCGGCCGTGGCATCGCGGGCGGTCGCCGGTGGCGTTCCGTCGCCTCGGACCGGAGGCGGCGGCCCGTCCGGACGGCTTCCGCCGATCGCCGTCAGCTCCGCCGCGAGAGTCCGCAGCCAGGTGTCGATGTCGACCAGCGCGGGCAGGACGGGGGCCGGGGCGGCGGAGACGACCTCGTGCGGAAGGGGCACCGGCGCCGCCCGGACGCCACCGGGCGGGAAGGCCGCCGCGCTGTCCATCGCCGAGGCCAGTCGCCCCGCGGACTCCCGCGCCCACCGGACCGCTTCGGGCGGCGCCGGACCGTACGCCTGCCGGGGCAGCCAATGGGATCCGATCACCGCGTGGGAGACGCAGTTGAGCGCCAGGTGCCAGTCCGGTCCGCTGTCGACGGCGTTCCTGCCGCCCTCGGTCCGGTACTGCGCGTAGGCGCGCTCGGCGATGCGGAGCCGGTGCCGGGTCAGCCTGAGCGCCTCATCGGTGCCGCCGTGCCGAGGCCGTGCATCGCCGGACGTCCCCGACGTCCCGGACGCCTCGGGTGCGCCGGACGTCCCGGACGCGCGGACCACGGCGGACACGGTGACCCGCACCAGGGGCGCCGCGGAACGCAGCATGTCCGCCACGCCGCGCCGAACCTCGGCGTGGGCTCCCGCGGGCCAGGCGAGCACGCCGCACACCAGCCCGATCGTGCAGCCCGCCAGGACGTCGAGCAGCCGTGTCCCCGCCAGCCGCCAGTCGGCCGGGGCGAGCTGGCTGAAGGCGGCGGCGACGACCAGGGTGAACAGACCCTGCGCCCAGGCCGGTCCCGCGATCGGCCCCACCGAGAACGCCACGAACATGGCCGGCACCAGCACGGCGGCGTACACCTCGACGGTGCCGCCGGCCTCGAAGATCAGCACCCCGGCGGCCAGCGCGCCCACCAGTGTTCCGACCGCCGCCGAGCGCACCGTGGACCAGGTCGCTCCCGCGGTCGTGCGCCCCAGCGTCAGCACGGTCAGCAGCACCCAGAAACCGTGCGAGAGGTCCAGGGTCCCGGCCACCAGACGGGCGGCGCCGAGACCCAGGGCCGTGCGTACGGCGTTCTGGAACAGGACCGAGCGCAGGGTGAGGTTGCCGGTCAGACGCAGCGCGAGGAGCCGCGCCGTGGAGGGCCCCGCGTACCAGAACTGTTCGGGCGGCAGACCGGCCGCGTCGCGGCGCCCACCGATCGCCACGGCCACCGCCGCCTGGGCAGTCAGGGCCGAGGCCGCCGTGACCAGCAGGTCGGACCGGCACTCCAGCAGTCGCTGCGACGCTTTGGCGTCCGTGTCGGGCCCGCTGCCGGACGGACGTCCGCGGACGGCGACGAAGTCGGCGACCATCTCTTCCAGGGCCTCGGGCCCCGGGACGGCGCGGGCACCACGCAGAGCGTCCGCCGTCGCGGTGCAGCCGGCCGCGACACCACGCAGCAGCTCCTCGGAGGGCGGATCGGCGGCCGTGGCGGAGTCCGGCCGCTCGGCCATCCGGGCGAGCTGATCCAGTACCCGCCGTGTCGCGGCTCCGGCCTGCGCCAGCCCCCGGTCGGTGCGGCCCGCCCCCGTCGGACGTGAGCCCGGTGGCGCCTGTGACAGCCGCAGCGCCAGCCCTTCCGCGCGCAGGCGCCGGGCCCGCTCGGGAGAGCGACGGTGGCCCTGGGCGGACGCGAGCGCCGAAGCGGCCGCGAGGTCGAGGGCGGCGGCGATCCGTTCCCGATACGGCTGGACGGGCGGGGCGGGCAGGAGCAGCAGCTCGCACACGACCAGCAGGACGACACCGGCCAGCAGGCCGCCGAGGCGCTGCGGAAGGGTGTCCGGCGCGTACGGCGGGAAGCACGCGAGCACGTAGAAGAGCAGCAGCCCCGGGACAGCGCCCGCCGCGGCCGGTCCGTACGCGGAGGCGAAGGAGACGGCGAAGCCGACCACCAGCATCCCGGCGACGGCGGAGACCGTAGTCACGGCGAGAGCGGTGCCGAGGGCCGTCAGCGCCACGGCCACCGGCAGCACGATCAGCATGGTCCGAGCCCGGTCGCGGCCGCCGCCCGGGATCGGGGAGAGGACGCCGAGCGCGATCGGCGCGAAGAGGGCGTAGACGGCGACGACCGGCTGGTCCAGCACGTAGAGGGCCGAGTAGAAGCCCGTGGCGGACGCGACCGTGACCCGTACGGACTGCCGCGCGGCCCGTACGCGACCGGGGGAGGGGGGCCGCTTCGGCATGGACGTTCCTTCCCCGGCGCCTCCCCGGGCCCGTCCCCGCCGTACGCCCATTGTCGACCGGGACCGGGAGGGAGGCACGGGCAGCGCCGGCGCCGTGGGTCCGGATCCGCGGCGGGGACGGGACCCGCTCGGCCGTCCGCCCGAGTCGGTCGGCCGAGTTCCTGTGACGCGGGGGAGCCGAGGCCGCCGTCGGCCGACTTGGCCCGAGGCCGGCTTTCGGCTTCGCCTCGGCTGTCCGGAGGATCGGATCCGCGCGGACAGGAATCCGCGTCGGTTGAGACGACAACAGGGTTTTCTCGTAAGGCAGTTGAAGGGAGAGGCGGCGGCGGGCGGCCGGTCGGTGTCCGGGCCCGCGACACGGTCCGCAAGCGTCTCGTCACCCGGCGGTCGGGCGCGCGCCGTCTGATCAGGGGTTTCTCTACCCAGGAGGCGGGTGAGCGCATAACATCCGGACGGGAAGACACCCGGAAGGCATGTCGGGGCAACCTGCCGGGACGCGGGCCCGCCCCCGATTCGTTACAGCCCCCGACCCGCCACCGTCCCCGACCACCTGTCACATCTCCGCCTGCGCACCTGTTCAGTCCCGCACGAAGGAACCATCAGTGAGCGAATCCGGATCCTCCGGAAGAGTCCAGCCGGCTCAGGCCGGCGATCCCTCCCGAATAGGTCCGTACCGGATCGTCGGTCGTCTCGGTGCCGGTGGCATGGGTACCGTCCACGCGGGCGTGGCCTCCGACGGAACGCGTGTGGCGGTGAAGGTGATTCAGCCCTCGCAGGCCCAAGAACCGGAATTCAGGGCCCGTTTCAGGCGTGAGGTCGACATGTCCTCCCGTGTCACCGGCCCGTACCTGGTCCCGCTGCTCACCGCCGACGCGAACGCCACGCAGCCGTGGCTCGCCACCGAGTACGTCGCCGGGCCGACGCTGCACGAGCACGTGCTCGCCCAGGGGCGGGTCACCGGACCCAGTCTGTACGCTTTCGCGGCCGCCACCGCGCAGGCGTTGGCCGCCGTGCACGCCGTCGGCGTGGTGCACCGTGATGTGAAACCGCAGAACGTCATCCTCACGCCCTCCGGTCCCCGCGTCCTGGATTTCGGCATCGCGCACGGCGACGACGACACCAGAGTCACCCGTCCCGGAGCCACGACCGGTACCCCGGGCTGGATCGGTCCCGAGCAGTACCGGACGGGTGCCGCCGGGTCCGGGAGCGATGTGTTCGCCTGGGGAGTGCTCGTGGCCTACGCGGCCACCGGGAAGTCTCCGTTCGGGACGGGCGCGCCCGACGTGGTCGCGTTCCGCGTGATGTCGGGTGAACCCGACCTGGACGGTGTCCCCGCGCCCCTGCGCGAGATCGTGCTGCGGGCACTGGCCAAGGAACCGGGGGACCGTCCCTCGGCCGCCGACGCCGCCGAGGAGTGCTTCGAACTCCTGGCCGCGCAGCTGATCCAGGCGATGCGGGCCGACACGTTGTTCACGCGGGCGGAGGACATGATCACCGCGGTCTGGGACATGCCTCACGTGGACGATCCGGCGTGGCCACGGCCCGCGAGACGCGGGCGAAGGCCATGGGCGGGCGTGTTCGTTGTCGCGGCCGCGGTCATCGGGGGCCTGGCGGGCGGAGTGGTCGCCCTGATGCCCGGCAAACCGGAGAGCGGCCGCCACCCGACGTCGAACGCTTCCTCCCTCCCGGCTTCCTCCGCTCCCGGCGCTTCCGACCCCGCTTCCTCGGCTGCCGTCTCCTCCCCGGCCGGCATCCCGCAGCCGTCCGGGACGGGCACCGGGGCGAGCACGAGGGCGAGCGCGTCGGTGAAGCTCGAGCAGGCCACGAGCGGCCGTCCGGCGAGTGTGGAGAGCTGGGCCGACGCGAGGTCGGCACGGGGCGAGGGTGAACACGACGTGGCCCGTGCCGTCCTGCGCGACCAGGGCGTTCTCGTCCGGGAACTCGGCGGCGCCATCGGCCTCGTCCCGAACACCGTGAGGTTCCACGCGTCGCGCGGGGAGGTCTACCTGTCGTACCGGCTCACCTCCGACGAGGCGGGGACGCTGTACGCGGAGACGGAGGTCGCCGGTCTGATGTGCCGGACGCTGCGGGAGTCCGTTCTGCGTCTGCACCCGGAACTGCCGTACCGCGCCTTTGTGATGGTGAGGGAAGAGACCGGTCAGGACCCGCTGGTGACCTGGGACGACGACTTCCTCACCGACGCCCGATGCGCATCGGCCGACGACGACTTGAGCCCTGCTGCCGCCGCACTGGGCTGGGAACCGGACGAACCGGGCCTTGGCCAGGCCATGATTCCCAGCACCGACCGCGACGAGATCGGCGTCGCGGACCGTGCCACCCGAAGGATCATCGAGCGGACCAACGGGATGCGTACGGCGCTCGGTACGGATCGCGCGCTCGGCAACGCGGAGCTCAAGGTGGGCTTCGATCCGAGCCGCTCGGCGATGTATGTGTGGTCGGACTACGGGACGTGGAATCAGCAGCAGGCCGCGGCCTGGGCGGGCATGGCGGCGGGCGAGGCGTGCCGGGCCCTGGTGCGGCAGCGGGACAGCGCGGGCGACGCGTGGCCGTACTCCCGTTACGCCGTGGCGGAGAGAGGCGGCTCCGGCTATCTGATGATCCGCTGGGGCACGGCCGGAACCCTGGCCGACTGTCCGGCCTGACCCCCTGCCCTGCCGGGTCGGGTCTCCGAGCGCGGAGACGGCCCCGCGCCACCGCTGCCCGTCGCGGATCCGGCGCCGCTGTCAGGGCACGTCGTGACGCCTGAGCGCCCGGGCGAAGGGCTCGCCGGTGCGTCGCGCGTACGCCATCCGCTCACGGACTTCGCGCAGGGTCCGGGGGCGGTAACCGGGTCCGCCGCAGCAACTCTTGTGGAAGCGGACGCCCGCGTGGAGCAGGACGGAGAGTGTCCTCCAGGCCGCGGTGTCCCGACGCCTGGGCGCCGCGAAGGCCGACCCCACGTGGATGAGCGGCGAGGCGCACCGGGGGCAGATCCGCACGGGACGGTCCCCGTCGTACGGCTGCTTGTACGACGCCCGGCAGGGCAGGCACACGTACGACGTCTTTCCGGAAGGCATGCTCCGAGGCTAGGCGGCACACGTTCCGCACGCGACGGATTTACTCGCCCGGTACGACCCGGCGATCAGTGCCGCGGAGATGCGGCACGTTGCTCCGTGCCCGGATCGGGGCGGAGGGGTGTTACTCACTTTTGAGTGACCTGTGGGTGACCTGTGCTGACGGGCGGCATGACCCGAAACGCCCTAGTTGTTGTCTGTGTAAGGGAGTTGGCGATGACAGTCCATCACTTTTCAGCTTTCCGTAGTTAAAGGCCATATACAGACGCCTGTAACTGATATGTCCGCAATTGGTAACAGGGGTCGGGTGTCGCCCGTCCTGGGCGGGGATGTGCAGCAACTTATGAGTCCTCGGCCACCGGGCCGGGACTCGCACAGGGTCGCACCGTGCGGGTTCCCCGAGAGGGGGCCCGCACGGGGTGTGCCGGCTCTCGAACCTTGAGGAGCATTCATGTCCGTTTCCACGACTGTCACTGCCCGCCGTGTGGCGGCCGCGGTCATCGCGGCCGGCGCGCTGGTCGGCACGGCGTCCGTGTCGGCCTCGGCCGCCGAGCCGCGCTTCGACCGCTCATACGTCGCCATCAGCAGGGTCCAGAGCGACGCGCCGGGCTTTGACGACCGCTCCGCGCGTTCTCTGAACGCGGAGTGGGTGGAAATCACCAACTCCGGTCGCCACGGGGTGAACCTGAACGGGTGGACGCTGTCGGACGAGGACGGCAACCGCTACAGCTTCAGGCACTTCACCCTGGCCGGCCGTGCCACCGTCCGTGTCCACACCGGCTACGGCCGTGACACCAGCCGTGACCTCTTCCAGGACCGTCGCAACGAGGTCTGGGACAACCGTTCCGACGAAGCCACGCTGCGGACCGCCCGCGGCCGCTTCGTCGACAGCGTCTCCTGGGACCGGTACTACGACCGCAACCACGGCCGTGACGACCACCGTGGCCACGGCCGTGACGACCACCGGGGTCACGGCGACCACCGCAACCACGGCCGTGACGACCACCGCGGCCACGGCGACCACCGCAACCACGGCCGTGACGACCACCGCGGCCACGGCGACCACCGTGGGCACGGCGACCACCGGGGTCAGCAGGGCCAGCAGGGTCAGGGTCCGCGCCAGGGCCAGCAGGGCCAGCACGGCCAGCAGGGTCAGGGTCCGCGCCAGGGACAGCAGGGCCAGCACGGCCAGCAGGGTCAGGGTCCGCGCCAGGGACAGCAGGGCCAGCAGGGCCAGGGACAGGGCCAGCACGGCCAGCAGGGTCAGGGTCCGCGCCAGGGACAGCAGGGTCAGGGGCTGGGCCACCTCCTCGGTCACTGAACCGCGACCGCAGGCTCACCCACCTGGGGTGTACGCGGGTGGCATCCGGTCAGAACGTGGGGATGACCGGCTGTAGTCCGGGCCCGGTCGGACCCGACGAGGCACGAACCCGCAGGACGGCATCACCACAGAAGACCCGCACCGACCGGTGCGGGTCTTCTGTTTCCGCACCGGTCGGCGCGGCCCTCACAGCACCCGGCGTCTGCGTCCGAGCCAGGTCTGCGCGATGACGACGACGGCGAGGAAGGCACCGCTGACGACCTGTTGGTAGGCGGAGTCCAGGGAGCCGATCTGGTTGATCACGTTCTGGATGACTTTCAGGAGCAGCACTCCGACGAGTGAGCCGCTGATGAAACCGAACCCGCCGGTGAGCAGGGTGCCGCCGATGACGACGGCGGAGATCGCCTCCAGCTCCATGCCCGAGCCCAGGATCGTGACGCCGGACGCGAGCCATGCCGCGTTGAGCGCCCCGGCGAGTCCCGCGCACAGCCCGGACAGCGTGTAGACGGAGATCTTCGTACGGGCCACGGGGGCGCCCATCAGCGCCGCCGCGTCCTCGTTCCCGCCGACCGCGTACACGTACTGCCCGAACCGGGTGCGCCGCAGGACCACCGCACCGAGGACGAACAGCGCGACGGTGATCCACACGGGCAGGCCGACGCCGAGCAGCGAGCCTTGTCCGAGCTCCGCGAAGAACGACCCCTTGTCCACGAGATACGTCTTCGATCCCTCGTCGGTGACGGAGAGCAGAATGCCCCGGGCACCCAGCATCGAGGCCAGCGTGACGATGAACGGAGCGAGGCGCGAACGGGCGATCAGCAGTCCGTTGACGAGGCCGATCAGTCCGCAGACGGCCAGGGGGAGCAGCAGCGCGACGACCGCTCCGTACCGCGATCCCCAGGCCGCGAGCACACCGCCGAGCGCGAACAGCGAGCCCACCGACAGATCGATGCCGCCGGTGATGATGACGAAGGTCATGCCGAGCGCGACCACGGCGAGGAACGCCGAGGAGAGCGCCATGTTCTCCAGGTTGTCGCCGGTCAGGAAGGTGTCGAAGCTGAGGGACGCCGCGGTCATCGCGACGACCAGCGTGACCAGCGCGCCGTGCTGCTGGGCGAGGGCGCTGAGCCGTTCGGAGCGGCCGGCGCCGGTCGGTTCCTCCTCGGCCGTGTTCTTCGCGCGCACCGGAATGTCCACGTCGGTCGTCATCGCTTTCCTCGTTCCCGGGCCGCGTAGACGGCGAGGACGATCACCACGGCCTGGGCGATCTGGGTCCACGACGGCGGCAGATCGTGCTTGATGAGCGTGGTGGTGAGCAACTGGATGAGGACGGCGCCGGCGACCGTGCCGCCGATCCGGATACGGCCACCGCTCAGCGGTGTCCCGCCGACCACGACGGCGGTGATGGCGGACAGTTCCATCAGGTTGCCGAGCGAGGACGGGTCGCTCGCGGTGAGGCGGGCGGTGGCCAGGACGCCCGCGACGGCCGCGAGGACGCCCGAGCACACGTACACCAGGATGAGGACGCGGCGTACCGGCAGTCCGGCGAGCCGGGCCGCGGGGCGGCTGTCCCCGATGGCGAGGAGGCTGCGGCCGAAGGTCGTGCGGCGTACGACGAAGCCGACGAGCAGGGCGAGGGCCGCGGCGATCAGGACGACGTACGGGACGCCCAGGACGTCGCCGGAGCCGAGTTCCGCCATGGCCGGGTCGTGGACGTCCTTGAGCTGGGGGAGGAGTACCAGGGCCAGCCCGCGCCCGGCGACCATCAGGGCGAGTGTCGCCACGATCGGCTGGACGCCGACGAACGCGATGAGCGATCCGTTCGCGACACCCACCACGGCACCGCCCACGAGCGCGATCAGGACGGCGATCCCGGGTCCGTAGCCGAGATAGAGGGACAGGAGCGAGGTGGACAGGGCCATCACCGAGCCCACCGCCAGGTCGACGCCCTCGCTGCCGATCGCCAGTGCCATGCCGAGTGCCACGATGAGGACCGGTGCGACCTGGACCGCCTGGGTGCGGAAGTTCTCCGTGGACAGGAAGTGCGGGGTGAAGACGGTGTTCACCAGGAAGAGGACCACGACGCCCAGGTAGACGCCGTACTCCTGGAGCAGGGCCAGCAGACGGTCGCGGTCGGCGGAGACCCGGCCGAGGGTCAGGTCAGTCATCGTGGCCTCCCGGTCCGGTGCCCTTGTCGGTGGCCGCGGCTGTGACGGCGGTGGCGGCGGCTGTGACGGCGGTGGCGGCAGTGACGGCGGGTGCGGCGGGTGCGGTGGCGATCGCGCGCATCAGCCGGTCCTCGGTGACGGCGTCGCCCGTCAGTTCCTCCACGACCGCGCCGTCCTTGAGGACGATGACCCGGTCGCTGCCCTCGATCAGTTCCTCGGGGTCGGAGGAGATGAGCAGGACGCCCAGCCCGTCGCCGGCCAGTTCGTCGATCAGTTTCTGCACCTCCGCCTTGGCGCCGACGTCGATGCCCCGGGTCGGCTCGTCGAGAAGCAGGACCTTGGGCTGCATGGCCAGCCAGCGGGCCAGCAGCACCTTCTGCTGGTTGCCGCCGGACAGTTCGCCCACCTTCTGGTGGGGGCTCGCGGCCTTGATCCGCAGCCGCTTCATGAACGTCTCCACGATCCGGTCGATGCGTGCCTCGTCGACCAGACCGAAGCGTGAGAGCCCCGGCAGCGCGGCGAGCGCGATGTTCTCCCGGACCGAGAGGCCCGGCACGATCCCCTCGGCCTTGCGGTCCTCGGGCAGCAGGCTGATGCCGGCCCGGATCGCGGCGGGCGTCGATCCCGTGCGTACGCGCACGCCCGCCACCACGACCCGCCCGGAGTCGGTGGGGAGCGCACCCGCGATGGCCTTGGCGGTCTCGGTACGCCCCGAACCGAGCAGCCCGCCCAGTCCCACCACCTCACCGGGCCGTACGGAGACGGACACGCCGTGCAGCTGGTGACGTACGGTCAGTTCCCTTGCGTCCAGGACAGGTTCGGCCTCGGTGTCGTGACCGCCCGAGAACTTGGTCAGGCCCTCCTGCCGTACGTCCGCGATCTCCCGCCCCAGCATCAGCCCCACGAGCCTGAGCCGGTCGAGTTCGGCGATCCGGCCCGTGTGGACGACCTTGCCGTCGCGCAGCACGGTGACCGCGTCGCAGATCTCGTACAACTCGTCGAGCCGGTGGCTGACGTAGATCACCGCGATGCCCCGCTCGCGCAGCATCCGGATCACCCCGAACAGGGTCCGCACCTCGCGCGGTTCGAGCGAGGAGGTCGGTTCGTCCATGACGACCACCCGGGCGTCGACCGAGACGGCCCGGGCGAGAGCCACCATCTGCTGTGCGCCGACGCCCAGTTCACGCAGTGGCCGGCGTACGTCGACCCGCAGGCCCAGGTCGCGCAGTGCCTCCTCGGCCCTCCGGTGCATGCTCCGGAAGTCGATCAGGCCGAGGCGGCCGCGGGGTTCACGGCCGAGGAAGAGGTTGCGGGCCACGCTCATCAGCGGGACCAGGTTGACCTCCTGGTAGATGGTGGAGATTCCCGCGTGCTGCGCCTGGAGCGGGGTGGCGAAGCGGACCGGGGCGCCGTCGTACGCCACCTCGCCCTCGTCGGGCTGGTAGACGCCGGTGAGAACCTTGATGAGGGTCGACTTGCCCGCGCCGTTCTCACCGATGAGGGCGTGCACCTCCCCGGCGCGGGCCGTGAAGTCCACGAGGGACAGGGCCTTCACGCCGGGGAAGGTCTTCGACAGGCCGGTCACCGACAACATGTCAGAAGGCCTTGCCCAGGTCGGCCTTGGCGTTGTTCTTGGTGTACGCGCTGTCCTGGATGACGATGTCCTGGGAGACCTTCTCGCCCTTGGTGAAGGTGTCCAGGGTCTGGAAGGCGAGCGGCCCGAAGCGCGGGTTGGACTCGATGACCCCGTCGATCCAGCCGTCGACGATGCCCTGGACGGCGTTGCGGGTGCCGTCGATCGTCACGATCTTCACCGCGCCGGGCTGCTTGCCGGCCCCCTTGAGGGCGTTCACCGCGCCGAGGCCCATCTCGTCGTTCTCGGCGTAGATCCCGGTGATGCCGGGCTTGGACTGGATGAGGTTCTCGGTGACCGACTGGCCCTTCTCCCGGGCGAATTCACCGGTCTGCTTGAAGACGATCTTGAGGCCGGGAGCCTTCTCCTTGATGCGGTCCTCGAAGCCCTGGGTGCGTTCGGTCGTCACGTTGTTGCCGGCGGCGCCGAGCAGGATGGCGATCTCGCCCTTGCCACCGGTCGATTCGATCATCTGGTCCGCGGCCCGCTTGCCCTGCTCCACGAAGTCGGAGCCGATGAAGCTCACATAGTCCTTGCAGGCGGTGGCGTTGATCTTGCGGTCGATGGTGATGATCGGGATGTGCTTGGCGGACGCCGAGCGCAGGACCGGCTCCCAGCCGTCGGAGTTGAGCGGAGCGATCACGAGGAGGTCGGCGCCCTTGGCGATGAGGTCCTGGACATCGCTGATCTGCTTGGAGAACTGCGACTGGGCGTTGGCCGTCAGCAGTTTCACGCCCAGCTTGTCCGCCTCGGCCTTGATCGACGCGGTCTCGGCGATCCGGAAGGGGTTGGCCTCCTTCTCGGACTGGGAGAAGCCGACGGTGGCCGACTTCAGGTCGGTCTTCTTGGCGCCGTAGGCGTCGATGGCGCAGGCCGGTCCCGAACCCGAGGACGGTGAGGCGACGACCTGCCCCTGGTCGCCCTGGCTCGCGGAGCTCTTGTCCTTGCCTGCGGTGTCGTCCTCGGACTTCGCGCATCCGGAGACGAGCGCGAGGCTCGTGATGAGGCCGGTGGCGAGGAGGGTCCTGGCGGAGGTGCGGTGACGTGGTGCGAGCGGCTTCATGGAGTCCCCAAACGGCGCGGCCCCGGCGCTGAGAGCGCTCCCGGGGAAGTTCGGCTCTTGCGGTCAACTCGGTGTACTCGTCGTTCCGGGGAGGTTTTTACATCGTTGGAAGAGGCCTGTAAACCCCTCCGTCCGAAATCCCGTCAGCGCCGACCCAGCGTGCTCTCGCGCTCAACCAGCTTGAAATCCGCGGTCAGTTCACGTCCGCCGGGTTCGGTCCGGCCCGACAGGCTCCGCAGCAGGGAGGCCACCGCCATCCGCGCGATGGCCTGCTTGTCCGGCGAGATCGTCGTCAGGGTCACCGCCCCGAACCGCCCCTCCTCGATGTCGTCGAAACCCACCACCGCCACGTCCCACGGCACCCGCAGACCTCGTTCGTGCAGTACCCGCATCGCACCGATCGCGACCAGGTCGTTGTACGCGAAGACGGCGTCCGGACGCACCCCGGAGTCCAGCAGCCAGGCCATCGCCCGCGCGCCCTCGTCGCGGTCCCAGCCACCGACCGGAACCACGAGTTCGTCGGGCGCCGGCACCCCGGCCTCCGTCAACTCCGCCCGCCAGCCCGCCAGTCGCAGATGCGCGGGCTGGTTGGCCGAATCCGTGCGGGCCCCCAGGTAGGCGATCCGCGAGCGTCCGCGGCTCAGCAGATGGCGTACCGCACTGCGCGCGGCCGACACGTTGTCGATCGCGATGTGGTCGTAGGGCAGTTCGTACTGCCGCTCGCCGAGCAGTACGAGCGGTACGTCGTCGGTGCGGGAGCGCAGGTCCTCGTCCTCGAGCTCCAGCGGACTGAGGATCAGACCGTCGATGACATTGGCCCGGAAACCCTGGCTCACCAGTACTTCCTGCTCCCGGTCGCCGCGGGTGTGGTCGAGCAGGACGGTGAACTCGTGCTCGGCGGCGGCGTCGATGACGGCTCCCGCCAGCTCCGCGAAGTACGGGTTGCCCAGCTCGGGGACGGCGAGGGCGATGATGCCCGTGCGTCCCTTGCGCAGGTGGCGTGCCGTGAGGTTCGGCCGGTAGCCCAGCTCGTCGATGGCCTCCTGGACCCGGGCCCGCATGGCCGGGGTGACGTGCGGATAGTTGTTCACGACGTTCGAAACCGTCTTGATCGAGACGCCGGCGTGCTCCGCGACGTCTTTCAGGCTGACCCGCAAGGGATCTCCTCTTCATCGATGTGCGCCTCTGTCACCTGGGCATTTGTCATGACCCTGGACAGAGATCGGGACCCGTGCTGTGATGCCCACTCCCGCTACTTCCAACGTTGTACAGACTGAAGCAACGAGCCGCCACCCTTCCTCAGCCAAGGAGGATCCGTGCGCAACAGCAGACTCCGAACCCACATGGCACTCTTACTCACCGCGGTTCTCGGCCTCGCGGGACTCACCGCGGCCCCGGCCGCCACCGCGGCCGACGACCCCGTGGAAGTCCACGGCCTGAAGGGCGAGTACTACACCCAGTCCGCCCCCGGCGCCTTCGACTTCCACGAGCTCAAAGCCACCGGATTGGACACCAACCTCGACTTCGACAACCTGGAGCCCCGGCTCGCCTTCGCCACCGGACGGTCGGACGACGTCAACGTCCGCTGGACCGGCCGGATCGTCCCCGAGAAGACCGGCCCGCACACGTTCTCGATCATCGGGGACAACGGCTTCAGGCTGTGGGTCGACGGACACCTCGCCATCGACCACTGGGTCGACGACTGGGACCGCGAACAGACCGCCCAGCCCATCGACCTGACCGCCGGACAGGCCTACGACATCAAGGTCGAGTACTTCGAGCACTTCGGCGGATCCAACCTCCATCTGCGCTGGACCCCGCCCGGCGGCACCAGGACGGCCGTCCCGCAGTCGGCCCTCCGGCTGCCCGACGGATACGCCTACGACGGCGCCATCGCGACCACGGTCCAGGGCGACGGCCGCAGCCTGCGCCTCGACTTCGCCCAGCCGCTCACCGCACCCCCGGCGGGTCTGACCGACCACGTCGAAGCCGTCATCGGCGGTGCCAAGTGGCCCTTGGCCACAGCGAAGTTGGACCCCGCCGACCCCAAGTCCCTGATCGTCGGCCTCAAGGAACCCGTCGTCGGCAACAAGACCGGCACGGCCAAGGGCACCGCCGACCTGCGCTACGACGGCCAGGGTGGCCTCTCCGGGACGAACGGCAACGTTGTCAGCGCCTTCTGGAGCAGCGGACCCAACCACTCCACCCATGAGCTGCGGACGAAGTGGGCCGACGAGGTGGAGGCGGGCAAGGCCCGCACCGAGTACCCCCGGCCCCAGCTCACCCGGGCCGACTGGCGCGACCTGAACGGCTCCTGGCAGTTCGCCCCCGCCCAGGCCGGCGAACAGCCCCCGGTCGGCAAGAAGCTCGCCGAGAAGATCCGCGTGCCCTACCCCGTGGAGTCCCAGCTCTCCGGCATCGAACGGCACGAGGACCGCATGTGGTACCGCCGGACCTTCACCGTCCCGTCCGACTGGAAGGTCGGCTCCGGCAAGCGCCTCCAGCTCAACTTCGGCGCCGTCGACTGGCGGGCCGAGGTCTATGTCAACGGCACCAAGGTCGCCGAACACCAGGGCGGCTACGACAAGTTCAGCGCCGACATCACCGCCGCGCTGAAGCCCGGCCGCACCCAGGAACTGATCGTCGGCGTCTACGACCCGACCGACGCGCAGGGCGGCGAGAACCCGCCGGTCGGCAAGCAGCGCCTGGACCCCAGCGGCATCTGGTACACCCCGTCCTCCGGGATCTGGCAGACGGTGTGGATGGAGCCCGTGGCCTCCGACCACGTCGACTCCCTCAAGCTGACGCCCGACGTCGGGAACAGCCGGCTCACCGTCGAGCCGAAGGGCGTGCGGGACGGAGTGCCGGTCACCGCGACCGCGTACGCCGGACACCGCGAGGTGGCCACCGTCAAGGGCCGTACCGGGCAGCCGCTCGTCCTGAAGATCACCGACCCGCACCTGTGGTCACCCGACGACCCCTTCCTCTACGACCTGAAGGTCAGCGTCGGCGCCGACCGCGTCGCAAGCTACTTCGGCATGAGGTCCATCGCCGTGGAACAGGTGAACGGAACCCCGCGCACCGTCCTCAACGGCAAACCCGTCTTCATGATGGCCACCCTCGACCAGGGCTTCTGGCCCGACGGCCTGCACACCGCACCGACCGACGAGGCCCTGGCGTACGACCTGAAGATGCACAAGGAGATGGGCTTCAACTCGGTCCGCAAACACATCAAGGTGGAACCCGACCGCTGGTTCTACTGGGCGGACCGGCTCGGCCTGATGGTCTGGCAGGACATGCCCGCCATGACCGCCGGGGTCAACCCGAACGCCGCGTCCCGCGCCGAGTACGAGCGCGAGATGAAGCAGATGATCGACGAGCACATCAGCAGCCCGTCGATCGTCATGTGGGTCACCTTCAACGAGGGATGGGGGCAGTACGACGAAGCCCGCATCGCCGACCAGGCCAAGGCCTGGGACCCGACGCGCCTCGTCAACTCCATGTCGGGCATCAACCTCGGCGTGGACGGCGGCACAGGCGACATCATCGACGAGCACGGCTACCCGAGTCCCGCGCTGCCACCGAACCCGGACGGGAAACGGGCCCTGGTCAGCGGCGAGTACGGCGGTCTCGGACTCGCGGTGCCCGGACACGCCTGGTCCGTCCAGCAGTCCTACGTCGACGTCGACCCCTCGGCGTACACCGACGACTACCTGGCCCGCCTCGCCGAGGTGCACAAGCTCGCCTGCAAGGGCGGCAACGGCGCCGTCTACACCCAGATCTCGGACGTGGAAGGAGAACTGAACGGCCTGATCACCTACGACCGCACGGTGGTCAAGCCCGACGTGGCCCGGCTGAAGGCCGCCCACGACGCGCTGATCCACGACGCGTCACAGGCCACACCGGCCGGCTGCTCCTGACGACGAGGCGCCCGGCGCACGCCTCCCCGTCGCTCCGTACGCGCCTCGCACCGGCCCCCTGACGGGTCGTCGGCGCGGTCCGCCCTCCCGCCGAGGAGGGCGGACCGCGCACAGCCGCACCGCTCACCCACGAGGAACGAGCATCCGGAAACGCCCATGCCGCTCCACGGCCTCCGCCGGTTCCGTCCGGCGGCACGTCGGGCCGGATCGCGGCGGCCACGACGCTACTGTCGGTGCCATGGACGGTGATCGCCGAGGGTGGAGCCAGTGTTTGCTCAGCGGGGCGGTGTTCGCCGTCTGCATGGCCGGCACCACGCTGCCGACCCCCCTCTACGGCCTCTACCAGGAGAAGTTCGGCTTCTCCGAGCTGACCGTCACCGTCGTGTACGCCGTGTACGCCTTCGGAGTCATGGGCGTGCTGCTGCTCGCGGGCAACGCCTCGGACACGGTGGGCCGGCGTCCGGTGCTCCTGTGGGGCCTCGGTTTCGCGGCGGCGAGCGCCGTCTGCTTCCTGAGCGCCACCGGTCTGGGCTGGCTGTACGTGGGGCGGCTGATGTCGGGCCTGTCCGCGGGCCTGTTCACCGGGGCCGCCACCGCCTACGTGATGGAGCTGGCACCGCCGGGCGGCGCCGCCCGGGCCACCTTCGTCGCGACGGCCGCCAACATGGGCGGACTCGGCTGCGGTCCGCTGCTCGCGGGCCTTCTCGCGCAGTACGCCCCCTGGCCGCTGTACCTGCCGTTCGCCGTCCACCTCGCCCTGGTGGCACTCTCGGCCGCCGTGCTGCTGCGGCTTCCGGAGACCGTACGCGAACGCCGGCCACTGAGCACCGTACGACCGCAACGGCCGGGCCTGCCCCCACAGGTGCGGCCGGTGTTCGCGCCGCCCGCGATCGCCGCGTTCGTGGGGTTCGCCCTGTTCGGGGTGTTCACCTCCGTCAGCCCCGCGTTCCTCGCCGAGTCCCTGGACGTGACCAACCACGCGGTGAGCGGACTGATCGTCGCACTCGCCTTCTTCGCCTCGACCGCAGGTCAGCTCGCCGTCGGCCCGGTCGGAGCGCGACGGTCCCTGCCCCTGGGCTGCGCCGCGCTCCTCGGCGGCCTCGTACTCCTCGCGGGCGCGCTCCGATGGGACCTCCTGGTCCTGGTGGTCCTGAGCGCGATCGTCGGCGGCGGCGGCCAGGGTCTGGCGTTCCGCGGGGCCCTGACCACCGTCGCGCAGGCCTCTCCCGAGCATCAGCGCGCGGCGGTGATCTCCACCCTGTTCGTGGTCGCCTACGCGGGCATCTCGGTGCCGGTGATCGGGGTCGGCGTACTGGTGGGCCCGATCGGCCTGGAGGGCGCCGGGCTCGTCTTCATCGCCTGCATGGCGGTACTGGTCTCGGTCGCGGGCGTGTACCTGCTCAGGCGGCCGGTTTCGGTGGAGTCGTAGGTTTTGAC
This sequence comes from Streptomyces sp. NBC_00659, assembly GCF_036226925.1. Taxonomy (NCBI): domain Bacteria; kingdom Bacillati; phylum Actinomycetota; class Actinomycetes; order Kitasatosporales; family Streptomycetaceae; genus Streptomyces; species Streptomyces sp. NBC_00659. The sequence continues at coordinate 8,813,422 of NZ_CP109031.1, forward strand.
GTTCCGCCCCAGGCACGCCGGGTCCAGCGGCGGACCGATGGCCTGACGGCACCGATGCGTGACTCACCCCTGGAGTTTCATGCCCTTGGGCGAGGTGAGGCCCTTGTCGGGGTGGGCACGGAAGGTCGCTGTCCAGGCGATGGGCCCGCAGGATGTGCCGTTGGGGTGCTGGTCGGTCAGCCTGGCCCGCGTGCTGTCCTCGACGATCGTGTCACCGCTCTTCGTCGACGTCACGGTGAGTCGCACCGGCAGGGTGGACGCGCCGACGCCGTCGGGGAGTCGGACTGACAGCGAGAGAAACGGGTCGTCGGGACTGCCCGAACTCCGCTCGTCGCAGCGGCTGTTCACACACAGCCTGATCTTCGCCGCGTCCTGGCCGCCGAAGTCGGCGGGCCGCCACACGGCGGAGACCCCCGAGTCCGCGTCGGCCAGGGTGCACGGCGTGTCCCGGCCGAGAAGCGAGCATCCGGTGAGAGCCGCCGCCAGCAGCGGTATGAGAAGGGTGCGGCGCATGCCAGTGCCGTTTTGCGTCATTTCCGCTCCGACCAAGATCTGTTGGAGGACGGACTCTAGTACGGACCCCCGCGGAAGAGCAGGCTGCCGTGGTGGCGCGGGCGGTCGCCGCGTTCGTGGGCCGCGTCGGAACGGTCCGCGGGGGCCGACCGGCCCGCCAGGACGCGGAGGGCCGCCAGGCCGGCCAGCACCTCGTCACGATGCCCGGCGGACTTCATCCAGGCCGGCAGCCGGGCGAACATCGCCCTCGTCGGTGAGGCGCGACGCTCGCGCAGCCGGGCGCCCACGAACGCGGCGAGGGCGTCGACGTGTTCCACGTCGTAGGCCCACAGAATGCGCCCGGCGCAGCGGGTCTGAAGCCAGAGCGGCCGCCGGAAGAAGGGGTCCTCCGTGCCGCCGGGCACCGCGCCGACCAGGGCGGTGTCCCGCTGCTCGGCCGACCAGTCGGCGACGGCGCCGCAGCCGGAGCACGTGAGGCGGCGGGGCCGGAAGAGCAGGTCGCTGAAGTACTTCTGCGACCCGATGCCGGGCAGCGGAACGACGAGCGCGCGGCCGCCGCACTTCGGGCAGACCACGAGGATCCTGCCGGTGAACCGGACGAGCCATGTCCCGTGATCGCGGTGACGGACCGGGTTGGGGCGCGCGGGCTCGGAGCTCATGACGCACACCCTGCCAGGCCCGTCCTGTCCCCGGCGACCGAGATACGAGGCGAGGCCACCGGCGGTCAAGTCGGGAGAAAAGGTCTCGGCGGCAGGCGCCGCGCTGGATGATGCACGGTTATGGGGACATGGGGGCGCTGGGGTGTGCGGGCCGCGATCACGCTGTGTGCGACGGGTGGCGTGTGGCTGCTGGTGGTGACCCTTCGGCACGGATCCGGTGCCGCGGACCCGGTGGCGAGCGTGTGGGGATCGGTCGCCGGACTGGCGTCCTTGGTGGTGTCCCTGCGTCCGGTGCCCGAGCCGCGCCCCGCCGTTGCCAGGCCGACGCCTCCGGTGATCCCGGAGGGATGGGTGGACCGGGACGAAGCCGATGAAGTCATCAGGGCCGTACTTCGAAACACCCGCGCGTGGCGGGACCGGGGGCCGGTCGGCATCACGGCCGGCCTGCACGGGGCCGGAGGATTCGGCAAGACCACCCTGGCCAAATACGTCGCGTCCCAGCGGTCGGTGCAGCGTCAATTCCCGGGTGGCGTTCACTGGATCACGATCGGGCGGGACGTTCGCGGCCCTGCGGCCGTCGCCGCGAAGGTCGCTGTGGAGACCCGTTTGATCACCGGCAACACCACCGAGACCGGTTCGGACCCCGAGCGCGCCGGAAGCCACCTCGGCGGCCTGCTCGAGCAGATGCCCCGCACCCTCCTGATCATCGACGACGTGTGGGAGCGCGAACAGCTCACCCCGTTCCTCCGCGGAGCGGAGAAGTCCTGCGTTCGGCTGGTCACCACCCGCAGGCCCGACGTACTTCCGGCGACGCGAACCACCACCATCCATGTGGACCGCATGACCGAGCGGCAGGCCCACGCGCTGCTCACCCGGCGACTGACCGTCCCGCCCCGCCCCGATGCGGCGGAGGCGTTGGTGAAGGCGACAGGACGATGGGCGCTGTTACTGGGTATCGCCAACAAGTTCATCGCGGACCAGGTGGCCACCGGTGCCGATCCGACGGAGACGGCGGCAACGCTCCTGCACCGGCTGAGCGCCGGCGGTCCGGCTGTCCAGGACCCCGACGGCACACTCGACCTCAACGACCCGGATCGCCGCAACACCGCCGTACGGGCCAGCATCCAGGCGGCGACCACCCTTCTGCGGTCCGACGATGCCGAGCAGCGCTTCAACGAACTCGGCATCTTCGCCGAGGACGAAGCCGTGCCCATGGCCCTGGTGACGGCGCTCTGGCAGGCGACCGGCGCTCTGGACGAGACAGCCGCCCGCTCGCTGTGCAAACAGATGGCCGACCTGTCCCTGCTCGCCATCGACACGACGCTGCCCGGCGGGGCCGTCACGCTTCACGACGTGGTGCGCGACTACCTGCGCGCCGAGTTGGGCACCACCGGCCTGGCGGCCGCCGACACCGCCCTGCTCGATGCCACGGCGGCCACCCTGCCCCCGGCCGAGGACGGCGGCGTGGCATGGTGGCAGACCACCACCGGATACCTCCAGGACCACCTCATCGAGCACCTGCTCGATGCCCGGCGCACCACTCAGGCGATGGCTGTGGCGGGAGACTTCCGGTGGATGCGCGCCCGTCTGCATCAGCGCGGTCCCACCGCCGCGTGGCGTGACCTCGACCGCGTCGGCGCCCCCACCGGCACTCTGGCCCGCCAACTGGCCAGTGCCGCCCACCTGCTCACCCCCACGACGCCACCGGACGCCCTCGACGCCATCCTGCTGAGCCGTGTCCCCGACGCACTCAACCGGCCGACCAGCCCTCGGCCCACAGATCCTCCCGCGCTCATCGACCGGTGGATGCCACCCGACCTGCCCGACCCCGCCCTGCTGCGCCGGCTCACCGACGACGCCGGACCCGTGGCCGCGAGCCGGGACGGGGCGTGGCTGGCCACCCGACGCCACGAGACCGTCCGGATCTGGGATCCCACCGCAGGACACGCGCTTCGCACTCTCTCGGGGCACACGGCCTCGGTGACCTCGATGGTCGTCAGTCCGGACGGCGCCTGGCTCGCGACCACCAGCTACGACGGAACCCTCCGGATCTGGGACCCGGCCGCAGGACGACAGCTTCACCGCCTCGTCGGCCACACCAACAGGGCGGACGATTTCATCTCGCTGGTGGTGGGGCCGGACGGCACCTGGTTCGCCACGTCCGGCAGTGAGGGGATCGTGCGGATCTGGGACCCGTTCGCCGGGAGCGTGCTGCGGACCCTGCGCGCCGGCACAGCCTCCGCCGGCATGCGGGTGGAGGCGAGTCCGGACGGCGCCTGGCTCGCCACCACGAGCGACGACAGGACCGTACTGATCTGGGACGTCGCCACCGGAAGCATGCTGCGTGCTCTCACGGCTCGCTGCATACGCGCGGTGACCTCGATGGCGGCGGGTCCGGACGGCGTCTGGCTCGCCACCGCGAGCGACGACGGGTACGCGCAGATCTGGGACGTTGCGACCGGACGCGTCCTGCACACCCTGCCCGTCGTCAACATTCGCTGGGTGGTGAAGGGTTCGGGGAGAACGTGGCTTGCCACGGTCGGTAACGACGACGCCCTGCGGGTCTGGGACGTGGCGACCGGACAGGAACGGCTCGCCCTCCCTTCCTCGGTCACTCACGGGGTGACCGAGGTGGAGGTGAGTCCGGACGCGTCGTGGCTCGCCACCACCGGCCACGACGGGGCCGTCCGGCTCTGGGACGTGGCGACCGGAGAGGAACGGCTCGTCCTGAATGCCGAACTTGCCGTGGGAGTACCCCTGATGACAGTGGGCCCCGGCGGCGCCTGGCTCGCCACCACCACGTCCGAAGGGACCTTGCGGATCTGGGACACCACGCCCCGCCAGGCGCCCCAGAGGCCCAGCACCCGCGTCGGCCGGGTGACTTCGGTGGCGGTCGGTCCGAACGGCGCCTGGGTCGCGACCGCGAGCGACGAGGCTGTGCGGATCATGGACACCGGCACCGGCCGACGCATGCGGGCCCGCACCGGACACCCTCTTGTGGTGACCGAGATGGCGGACCGCGTGGCGGTGAGTCCGGACGGTACGTGGTTCACCACGGTCGGCTTCGGCGGAGGTGTGGGGATCTGGGACTGCGCCACAGGCGAAAAGCTGCGTACCATCGCCACCCACAGCGATGCGATCACCGCGGTGGCGATCAGTGCCGACGGAGCCTGGCTCGCCGGTGCGGGCAGCCGGGGGACCGTGGGGATCTGGGACCCCGTCACCGGGGAACAGCTTCGTGCCTTCACCTGCCCCACGGGTTCGGTCACCGCGGTGGCGTTCAGTCCTGACGGCGCCTGGCTCGCCCGCGCGGACAGCCGGGGGGCCGTGGGGATCTGGGACCCTGCCACCGGGCAACAGCTTCGGGTCCTCGACGACCGTCCAGGCCACACGGTGGCGATCAGTCCCGACGGCGCCTGGCTCGCCGGTGCGGGCAGCCGGGGGGCCGTGGGGATCTGGGACCCTGCCACCGGACAGCGACTTCGTACCTTCGATGGCCATGAGGGTTCAGTGACCGCGGTGGCGATCAGCCCCGACGGTGCCTGGCTCGCCAGCGCGGACGACGAGGGGACGCTGCTCATCCGGAGCCCCATGACCGGCCGGGTGCTGACCATGATGCGCACCGACAGCGCCCTGCTCACCTGTGCCTGGGATCCCGATGGCAACGGGCTCATAGTCGGCGGGAACGCGGGGCTGTTCGCCTACAGACTTCACCAGGGTGCCCTGAGGTGACCCCGAGCCAGGTCTTGTCGGGCGGGGCGTCCACGACGTGTCGGAGATCTGGCCGGGTGGACGGACCGAGTACCGGTGGGTTCTCCCGTCTGCGGTGGTCATAGGGTGGGTTTTCCCCCGTCTCCGGTGTGCAGGAGCTCGTTGACGAGGTGTTCCGTGTCGGTCTCGGGCACACCCGCCCGGTCAAGAGGAGTTCGCCGTGCCACCCCGGTTCGAGACCGCCCGCTTCCACGTCGAGTCGGGCCCCGATTCCCTCTTCGTACGCGTCCGCCACATCCTGCGCGAGCCGGTACGGTTGACGGCCCGTGGAGGTCATGTCACCGAACGGATCCGCCAACGCGAGGCTCCCGTGGAGGAGTTGGTGTCCTTCGACCCGACGAGCTGGGAACTGGTCTCGGCCGAGGTGCGTACGGACACCGGCAAGTGGGTGAAGTCGACCTGGCGGGTACGGGCGGACGGGCGGGACTGGTGGGTCGTCGTCGGGTTGGGCAACGCGCTCGTCACGGTGATCGACGTGGACCCGTGGCGGCGAGGGAGGGGCCAGGACGTCGTTGTCGAGGGGCCCTTGTACGCCAAGGTCGACGCGGTCAATGCGGAGCTCATGCGAGGGGCCTGAAAGCTGGACCGGAGCCGGTACCGACGGTCCGGCCTCGAGCCGTGAACGTCCACGTGGCGCGGGCAAGTTGCAGATTTCACGGGTGCGCGGGCAACTGATTATGATCTTGGCCATGTCTGTGCAGAACTCGAACTCCGACAGAGCCCTTTCGCGCAAGCAGCGCCTCCAAGAGAAGCAGCGCCGTCAACTGGCGGTGGTCGACACCGTCGACAAGGCCGAGGCCAAGGTCCGCAAGGCCGAGGTCGAGGTGGCCATGGCGGTCACCGAGGCGGTGCAGGTGTTCGGCGGCATGCAGGAGGCGTCGGAGGGGCTCGACATGCCGATCCAGACGGTCCAGCGCTTCCTCGGCATTGCGCAGGACGAGGCGGCCGCCAGCAGCAACGTCGTCGAGTCCGTCGTTGGATCCTGAGCACCCGGCGTTCGTAGCGGGCCCTCGCGGGAGAGCGTGGGCCCGGCTTCGGTGTGCGGCGGCCTGTGGAGGATTTCTTGGGTCCGGGCCGTACCCCCACCGGTCCCAACTGGGGTAGCGGCGTGCCGTTTGCACGTGGCGCGCGGGATGGCGCCGGGCGGAGACACTGAGCGTTTTCAACGTGGCCACCGATCGGGTGACGGAGGCGGCATGAGTGAAGTGTTCGCCACTTGCTCCGACCTGCCCATACTCAGCCTTGTGCAACACCTTTTAGGATGACCGGCGCCGACGGGCCCGCCGCTGCGAGGCGATGCTGTGACGCCGTGTCGCCCAGGGTGCCGCCGTGCCAGCGGCGAGCAGAGCAAGGGCCAGAATCCAGAACCCCGCTGATGTGCCTACGAAGAAGATGGCTACGCAGCCGACCAGCACACCAACTGGGAAGCCCAGCGTTGGACGCCAATCGACAGCGTAAAGATCCAGTTTGAACGGCACCACCAGCAGCCACGGCGGTACAAAGAAGGCTGTGAAGTACCAACCGCCACCGTCAGGTACTCCGCAGGCTGTCCTGCCGTTTGACCGGTGCCAGTCGCAACCTAAGTCGACCAAGCCAGCCAGGCCCCATCCGACAGCCGCTAGCCCCACCGCGTTGACCACGGCCCCCACCCATTTCCACTTCACACTCGGATCATAGGAGCAGACTTGGCGGCGTGGCTCTGGGTTGGAGTTGCCTTGGCATCAGTGGGCGTTTTCAGGGTGGCTACCGATGGAGTGACGGCGGCGAGAGCGCAACGCACGAGGCGCCCGCGCCGTTGAGGGAGATGTTCGAAGTCTCAACTCATCAGCACAGGTGCATCGTTGGTCTCCTGTCCTGCCGCACTCGACCTGGAGTCGCGCCGCGCGTGATTTGGCTGTCGGTCCTCGGCGGGGTGCCGTGTGCGTGCTCGTCACCCTCGATGAGATGGGCTTCCGCCGGCCTCCGGTGAGGCTGACACTCCCTCCCGGATTTCGTGCAACGCCTCGTCGAACATGGCGCGGGCGCGGGTGAACCAGTCCGCCAGCACGGCGATCTCATCCGGCCCGTAGTCACCGAAGAGGGACGCCAGGCGCTCGTAGACGGGGCCGTAGATCGCGAGAATGCGTTCTTGAGCGGTCTCCTCCATGACCACGTACACGCGGCGGCGGTCGCCCGGGTCCGTGGTGCGCCGGATGTATCCGGCCTTCTCCAGGCGGTTGAGCACTCCCGTGACCGCTCCCGTGGTCAGCCTGGCCCGTTCCGCGAGTTCCCCCGCGACCAGTGACTCGCCGGCCATGGACGCCTCCATGAGAAAGCCGAGGCAGGTGAGGTCCGTGACGTTCAGACCCATCCGGCGGGCGATGTCCTGCTGTCCGAACTGGGCGGTGGCGATCATCCGGTCCATGGCGTAGAGAGCCTGGTCCACCGTGGCGGCCGGGCGCTCCTTGTGATCACTCACGAGTCCTCTTAGTATCTAAGATAATTAGCTCGCGAGATAAGAGATCTCGCGATGCTGTCAGCCCTACCATTTTCACAGCTCTCAAGGAGCGAGATCTTGTTCATCCACGGTGATGACGACCACGACCTGGGCCACACCGTTGCCGGCTGGAGCGGCGCGGGTACGGCGACGCTGGGATTCGGGCTGTGCGGACTCGCGATGGCCGAGGGGTCGGGGCTTCTCGCGCTTGCGGGAGCGGCGGTGCTGGTCCTGGCCGTGCCGGCCACGTGGGCGCTTCACCTGGCGGGCTGGGGCAAACCGAGCGGCCCGCGCCCGGTCGCCCAGTGGAACTGGCGCGTCAGGGACGTCACGGCCCGCGACGGCCACAGCGACTGTCTCGGCTGCAGCCTCGCGGGGCGCCGGAAGCCTCGCCCGCACGTCGCGGAACGCCCCGCGGAGACGGCCGTCGCCGACATCTGAACGGGGCAGGTGCTTGGGTTTTCGTTTCGGCGCGTCGAACTTTCAGTACGACCCGACTGCGGCACCGATTCCACCGCGTTGTCCGACTCTGCCTCGTGGTATCGCCTCAACCGCAAGGATGAGGGACGTTACGCGACACGGAAGTGGTGACCATGGGCAGGGCACAGAACGACGCCCCGGCAATCAGTCTGTCCAAGATGCAGGCGCAGGCCCCGGATCTGGTGAGTCTGTACAAGGCGGCCGGATCCAGCGTGCGCGCGCACGGTCTCGAGGGGGTGCGTGCTGCTGTGTATCTGGTACTGGACCGCTCTGGTTCGATGCGGCCCTACTACAAGGACGGCACCATGCAGCATCTCGGTGAGCAGGTCCTCTCCTTGTCCGCCCACCTCGATGACGACGGCACGGTACCCGTGGTGTTCTTCTCCACCGACGTCGACGGATCCACCGATCTCAGGCTCGGAGGGCATCGTGGCCGCATCGACAAGCTGCACGAGAACCTCGGTCACATGGGACGGACGAACTACCACTGGGCGATGGACGAGGTCATCGACCACTACCTGGCTTCCGGCAGTGACGTCCCAGCCCTGGTGATCTTCCAGACCGACGGCGGGCCCACCAGCAAGTCCGCCGCCGAGCGGTACCTGTGCAAAGCTGCGCGCTTGCCGCTGTTCTGGCAGTTCATCGGGTTCGGCGACCCCGATGACAACGAGTTCGCCTTTCTCCGCCGCCTCGACGACCTGGCAGTGCCCGGACACCGCGTCGTCGACAACGCGGGCTTCTTCCATGCCGGCCGTGATCCGCGCAAGGTGCGCGACGAGCTGCTCTACGACCGGCTGTTGCAGGAGTTCCCCAGCTGGCTTTCGTCGGCCCGCACCGCTCGGGTTCTGCGGTGAGCGCTCCCGCGGCCGGGTCACTTCGAGCGGCGAGGCGCGACCGGAACGTCGACCGGTGGGAGCGGTCTGAGCGCTGTCCCGGACTCTTCCGCGAGCAGCGTCACGCGGTGTCGTATGCATGGGTGATCGCCAGCAGTGCCAAGTCGTCGGCTCTGCGGCCGCCGGTGTGCTTGTGCACTTCGGACAGCAGGGCGTCGAGGAAGGCGTCCGGACGGGCGTGCCGAAGCCGGTTGAACCTACCGAGAGGGTCGTAGAAGTCGCCCTTCGAGTTCCGGGCCTCCGTGAGTCCGTCGGTGTAGAGGAGCAGAGTGGCGCCCTGCGGGAACGTCACCGTGTCGACGCGCTCCGGGCCGGTGGCCAGCGCGGTCAGGCCCAGGGGCAAGGCCGGCCGGCTGGGTTCGACGTACCGCACGGCGTCCGGAAGGACCAGCATGGGTGCGGGGTGGCCGCGGTTGATCATGCGGACCTCGTTGCCGTGCCGGGGAAACTCCGCCACCACGCACGTGATGAACCCTTCGAGTTCGGTCGCACCCCCGTACTGCTGGATCTCGAGGGTGACGGCTCGTTCCAGCCGTTCCACGAGCGCGGTGAGACCGGGTTCTTGCAGGGCCGCCTCACGGAAGGTGCCGATGCTGCCCGCGACCGCCCTGACCGCCTTCAACCCCTTGCCGCGCACATCGCCGATCAGACACCGCACGCCGAACGGCGTATCGACCACCGCGTAGAGATCTCCGCCGATCTGCGCATCCGTCTGCGCGGCCTGATAGCGAGCGGCGAACCGCAGGGGACCGCTCGCTTCCGGCGGGTCCCGCAGGACGGCCTGCTGGACGGCGGCGGCGATGTCACGCGCCGACCGCAGTTGGGTGTGCAGGTGATACAGAAGGCGATTGAGGAAGATCGCGATCACGGCCACCGTCGCGACCATGGACAGTTCGCTGAACTCGGTCGCGGTTCCGTGGAAGCCGAAGTACCCGAACATGGCCAGGTCGAGGAGGAACGCCGCCGCCCCGGTGATGACGGTCCCGCTCAGGGACAGCAGAGCAGCGGACGTCAGGATCGCGGCCGTGTAGAGAGCGGCGGCGCTGACCGCGGGCGGCGTGACGAAGTCGATCACCACGGCCGCGAGGAGCAGGACCGCCGGCAGCAGGCGTCTCCACTTTCCCAGCCGCTGCCACACATCCAGCCCGGCCACGTGCTGCTCCAGACGTCGACTGATCTCCCGGTCGGCTCAGGCTATGGTCCGCCCGTCCGCCCCGCCGCCGCATCGTGCCTCGGCTCGCGCGCGACGCCATGGCTATGACCCGAACGCCGCACACCGGGGGACACACCGCGGGCGGTCCGCAAGCGGGTCCCGCCGGCGCGAGTCCGTAGCACGCGGGCTGCGGTCCGCCGGGCAGTTCCCGATTTCGTGCCCCTCGGCGTCCCAACCGGCTGAATAATTCGGCGCCCGGTACAGACGAAGAGGGGATCCGGTGGCTCGTCGCACCAACACGTCCTGCCTGGGCATGGCCGTCAAGGGCTATCTGCTGCTGAACCTGTGGGTCGCCGTCGGCTACGCCCTGGCCCTGCCGGTCACCCTGCCCGACCTGATGGCGTCTCAGGATCCACCCCTGCACGTGCAGGGTCCGGTGCAGTACGCGGTCGTCTACGGCATACCCGTCGCCGCCGCCGTGGGCGTGGCCTTGTTCGCGAGCCGGCGGCGTCCCGTCGCCCGATGGGTCGTCGGCGCTCGCGCGGCAGGGGTGCTCGTCCTCGGCCAGATCGCCGCCCATTGGGCCGCGGCCCGGTTCGACGCGCCCGAGTGGAGTGCGCGCGCGATGGCGCAGTGCGGTGCCGCCGGTCTCACCGCGTACCTGTGCCGGGTGGCGGTGCGCTGGTGGGACAACGGCGGCCTCACCTCGGGAGGCCGCCGCCCTGGTCCGGGCGAGATCTGGCACGCGGCGGTTCCGTTCCGGGACACCGAGGGCAGCAAGGAACGCTACTGCGTGGTCATGCGGAGCCGTCCCCACTACGCGGAAGTCCTCAAGATCACCAGCCAGAACAAGGACCACCGCCACGACCACATCCAAATGCCCAGCGACGGCTGGGACCTCACGTCGGGTAAGGATCACTGGGTCGAGATCGGCCTTCAGCCGCTCAGAGTTCCCTACCAGGATTTCACCGACGGCCGCCCCAAGGGCCGTTGCCCCCGATCGGTCTGGCGGCGGTTGCAGTCCCAGCACCCGGCACCCACGGCGTCCCGGGCGTGAGGGCCGGCGTCGCCGCGGGCAGCGTTCGCCCGTCACGACGCCGGCCCCTAGCCGACGAGGGTCGCCTTCGGGCGTACCACGCAGAACTCGTTCCCCTCCGGATCGGTCAGCACGGTCCACGACTCCTCGCCGCTCTGCCCCACGTCCGCCCTGCGCGCCCCGAGCGCGAGGACGCGCTCGATCTCGGCCTCCCGGTCCTCGGCCGGGGAGGTCAGATCGAGGTGCAGACGGTTCTTGACGACCTTCCGGTCCGTGACCGGCATGAAACAGATGCCCACCGGCGCTGTCTCGTCCGGCCCGATCACGACCTCCCGCTCCCGCTCGGAGAGGATCCGCCAGCCCAGGACCGCGGCCCAGAACCGCGCCAGTGAGGGGAGGTCGTGCGCGTCGATGACGATGTGATGCAAGGAAAGGGGCATGTTCGCTCATGTGCCCTGGCGTCAGCATCGGCACACCGGCGTCAGCAGCATCGGCAAACCGCATCGGCACACCGCGAGCCCCGGCCCACCGGCCCACCGGCCCACCGGCCCACCGGCCCACCGGCCCCCGGCACGGCGTCCGGCGGACGGCGTTGCGTGAGCCGACCGGCACGACCGGCGGTCCCGGTGTCCGGTGTCCCGGTGTCCTGAGCCGGTCGTGGCGGCCGTGGCTCTACTGCCCGCCGGCGCGGAAGTAGTGCCCCTTGTCGAGGTCCTCGATCAGGCCCGGCTCGGTCGGGTGCCAGTCCAGCAGGTCGCGGGTCCGCTCGCTGGAGGCCGGGCTGTCGAGGCCGAGGAATCCCGACAGCCACGTGAAGTGCTCGGCCGCCTCCTCGGCGGGGACGGAGCGGGTGGGTACGTCGAGGTGACGGCCGATGACCTCGGCGACCGAACGGATCGGAACGCCGTCCTCGGCGCTCGCGTGGAGGACCGATCCCGCCGGTGCGCCTTCCAGGGCGAGGCGGAAGAGGCGGGCGGCATCGCCGCGGTGCGTGGCCGGCCAGCGCTGGGTGCCGTCGCCGATGTACCCGGCGACGCCCTTGTCGCGGGCGATGCCGATCAGGGCCGCCATGAATCCGTAGTCACCCTCGCCGTGCACGGTCGGGGGGAGCCGTACGACGGAGGAGCGGATGTTCCGGTCGGCGAGGGCGAGGGCCACGTGCGCGGTGCCCATCCGGGTGCGCGGGCCGCCCGGCAGATGCGCGGACTGATCGTCCGGGGTCCGTCCGTCCGCTTCCGTGCTCGGGCGGCCCGAGGCCACGCCGATCAGCCCAGACGCGATGAGCAGCGGTCGCCCGGAACCCGCGAGTGACTCGCCGAAGAGCTCGACGGTCCGGCGGTCCGCGTCGGCGGCGTCCTGGAAACCGCCGGAGAACGCGAGGTCGTGCTTGAACGCGAGGTGGATCACGCCGTCCGACGCCTCGGCGGCCTCGCGCAGGACGTCGGAGTCGTCGAGGGTGCCGGACACCGTGTCCGCCCCGGCCTTCTTCAGGGCCGCGGCCGAGGCGTCCGAGCGGGCGAGCCCGACAACCTGGTGCCCCGCGCCGATGAGCTCGGGGACGAGTGCGGAGCCGATCCATCCGGATGCCCCGGTGACGAAAACACGCATGAGAAAGCCTCCAGCCTGGGGTGGCCCATCCGTGCACCAGGGCACGCAGGAGGCCACCAAGCGATGTCAGTGACTGTCATCAAACGTAGCACTCGATGTCAGGGACTGTCATCGAGTACGATGCCGGGCATGGGTCGATGGGAGCCGGACGCGCGCGGCCGCCTGGCACGGGCGGCACTGGAGCTCTACGTCGAGCGCGGCTTCGACCGCACCTCGGTGGCGGAGATCGCCGAACGGGCGGGGCTGACGGAGCGGACGTTCTTCCGGCACTACGCCGACAAGCGCGAGGTGCTGTTCGCGGGTTCGGGAGAGCTGAACGACGTGCTCGCGCGTGCCGTCGCGCAGGCTCCCGAGTCCGCCACCCCGTTGGATGCCGTGGCGGCGGCCCTCGAAGACGCCGCGGGTGTGCTGGAGGCGCGCCAGGAGCACGCTCGGCAGCGGCAGTCCGTCATCGACGCCAACTCCGACCTTCAGGAACGCGAGCTGATCAAACTCGCGTCGATGTCCGCGACGCTCGCGGACGCCTTGCGGCTGCGTGGTGTCGACGATGCCTCCGCGGGCCTTGCCGCGGAGGTGGGGATCGCCGTCTTCAAGTTCGCTTTCCGGCGCTGGGTCGAGCGGACCGAGGAGAAGGAACTGGTCCGGTTCCTACGGGAGTCGTTGGCCGGCCTGAGGGCAGTCGCCGCGGACGCGTGACGTCGGATCCCGCTGATGGCCGCACCCGGCCTGCCGTCGGTCGTCCCGGCGGCCGGGGTCAGGGCAGGAGCACGATCTTGCCGTGGGTCTTCCGCAGTTCCAGCTCGCGGAACGCGTCCCGGACCCGCTCCAGCGGGTAGGTGCGGGCGATCGGTACGTCCAGCTCTCCGCGCGCGGCGAGCCGGGCCAGCTCGCCGACCACCACCGCGCATGCCGCCGCACCCTCGCCGTAGGTGTGCGCGCCGACCCGGGCCGCCGCCTCCCAGTCGCGGATCGTGTTGATCCGCTCGGGCCGCACGCCCAGCTCCACGGCCAGATCCACATATCCGTCGCCGAAGGTGTCGATGAACGCGTCGACCCTCCCGCCCGAAGCCTGCCGGATCCGTTCGGCCGCGCCCTCACCGTAGGGGAGCGGGACGACCCCCTGCTCCTTCAGCCAGGCGTGGTTCCACTCGCTCGCCAGACCGATGACCGTGGCACCGCGCCGCCGTGCGAGCTGCACGGCGAGAGATCCGACGCCGCCGGCCGCACCGGAGACCACGACGGTGTCGCCCGGGCCGGGGTCCACCGCGAACACGGTGGCGTACGCCGTCGTGCCGGCCACGTACAACGAGCCGGCCACCTCCCAGGGGAGACCCTCCGGGCGCGATACGAGCTTCACGTCCTCCGCCACGACGAACTCCGCGTGGCTCGCCCTGTTGTGAGTGAAGCCCAGGACCTCGTCACCCACCGCGAAGCCCCGCACGTGCGGACCCGCCTCCACCACGATGCCGGCCAGATCGCTGCCCTGCCCGGAGGGGAAGACCGCCGGCCAGCGTCCGTGCCGTGCTCCCTCGCGGATCATCGTCTCGCCGGGCTGGATCCCGGCCGCGCGGACCTCGACGAGCACCTCCCCGGGGCCGGGCGTCGGCCGCTCCACCTCCTCCACCCGCAGCACGTCGATCCCGCCGTACGCGTGGAACCGGACCGCCTTCATCCCGTGATCACCGTACTTCCTTCGCTCGGACAGGCCTGGGGTGCGGGCCCCTGGAAGGGCCGCGCAGCGCCCGTGACGTCGAACTCAACCCAGCGGTAAGGCAGTTGTGTTCCCAGGGCCGGCCGGCTCACGCCGGGAAGGGGATCACGCCTGGAACTCGGTGAGGTCGATCGCGTGGATGGTCAGGGGGAAGTCGTACACGGGGTGGGAAGTCTCCCTCTCGGGCTTCATGCCGAGCTTGCGGACGACGTTCAGCGAGGCCTCGTTGCTGATCCGGTCGACGCTGATCACACGGTCGAGGCCGCGGTCCTGGAGGGCGAACTCCAGTGTGGCGTGGGCGGCTTCGGACGCGTAGCCCTGGCCCCAGAACGGTGAGCCGAACCGCCAGCTGATCTCCACGGCGGGCATGACCTCGGGCAGGTACTCGGGCACCGACAGCCCCGCGACGCCGGCCAGCTCTCCCGAGGCCAGCAGTTCGACGGCGAAGACGCCGAAGCCCTCCTCGTCCCATTCGTCCTCCCACCGCTCGATCTCCTCGGCGGTGGCGTCGAGGTCGCGGACCGAACCGTCGCCGATCCAGCGCATGACCTCGGGGTCCGCGTTGATGTCCGCCATGGGGGCGAGGTCGTCGTCGTACCAGCGGCGGAGGAGGAGGCGGGGGGTGCGGATCTCGGTCATGGCACCCATCCTGCCTTACGGACGAGGCACCGGCCGGTGGCCCCGCACCGCGGCGTACCGCCGGGGAGTCCCCGGGCCCGGGCGGACCCTTGTTTCGGCCCCGTCGACCGGGGCAACCGGCCGTCATGGAGACCAACGACGGCACGGACGAAGTGATCGAGACCCAGGGCGACGAGCATCACGTCGTCCTCAGCGCCGATACCAACGGCGACGGAAAGACCGACGTCTGGATGACCGACACCACAGGCGACGGCAAGGCCGATCTCTACCAGTTCGACACCAGCGGTGACGGGCGGATCGACCTGACGATGGTCGAACGGGGCGACGAGCCCGGCGTCGACCGGGTCGTCGTCGAGGGCGACGGCGGCCACCCGTTGGAGACCTGAGCCCTCGTCGCGGCGCCGTGCCCGGCCGGTTCGAGCGACACGCTCCCGGCCCGGACGAACGGACACCCCGGACCGTGCCGGCGTCGAGGGACGGGGTCCCCCACCGTGCCTACGGGGTACCCGTCAGAGGCCGCAGGGCGGCGGCGCCGACACGCAGGATCGCGGACACGGGCGGCCCCACCCAGCGGGTCAGTCCGTCCGGCAGCGCGGGGTCCAGTTCGATCGTCACCCGGACATATCGCGTGTGCAGCCGCGCGACCTTGGTGTGACGGGGCGCGGCGGCATCGGGTTCCCGTTGCAGGGCGGCCCGGTAGGTGTCCTTGCGCTGGTTCACATCGCGTCCTGACGCTTGATGAGTTCGTCCGCGAGATCCATGTACGCCGATCCCTTGACCGTGACAGGGCTGCCGAACGACTGGGAGTACAGGTCGAGTCGGGGAATGTGGGTGGACAGCACGTCGAAGCCGCGTTCCGTGAGCGCTTCGCGGGCATCGGCGTCGGGGCCCGTGCGGGTGGCGTCCGGACGGTTCGTACGGTTCAGCAGTACGGCGGAGCGGGCCGGCCGGGCCCGCAGGGACTGGACGTCGCCCATCTCGCGGCCGATGGGCGCCATGCGGTCCAGTTCGATGGGGGACGGTGTCACCGGCACGATCCACTCGCTCGCGTACCGCATGACACTCCGGGCGATGTGGGCGTGATCCTCCATCTGCGGGGCGTCGAACACCACGGCCTGCCGGTCGCCGAGGAAGTCGTTCACTCGCCGGTGCACGTCGCCCACCGGGAGGGAGAACACGGGGAAGGGGAAACCTCCCGCCAGTTCGCTCCACCGCAGCGCCGAGGACGCGGGGTCACTGTCCACCAACAGGGGTGAGAAGCCCGACTCGTGCAACGCGTGGGCCAGCCACACCGCGCTCGTCGTCTTGCCCACTCCGGGTTTCAGGTTCACAAAGGCATAGCTCATCGACACAGGGAGCCACGCTAGTGACCACGGGGGACCGGCGGTCGCCCAAGCGGCGGCTACCGTCCCGTCGTTCACCCCGCCGCGCCCGTGAATCATCCCAATGGATCAACGTGCTGTGCCGCCGCACAGACCCGCACCGCGGCCGCTGTGCGCGCGACGCCCGAACGCGCCGTCCCCTGTACGCGCCCCCGGCGCGGTTGATGCCATGCCAGGCATGTCTTCCGCAGCTTCCGCGCCTCCCGCATCCTCCGTATCGCCCTCACGTCACACATCTCCGGCATCTCCCGCATCTCCGTCCGCTCCCGTTCCGGGCGCAGGGACGAGGCTGTGCGCAGGGACGAGGCCGTGCGCGGCAGTGCCGTCGGAGGACCGCCGATGAGCTCCGGCGACGGAGAGTCGCTCGCCGTCATGGTCTTCCTCGGCTTCGTCGCCGTGTCCCTGCTGTTGTGCGGCCTGGCGGCTGCCGATCTGGACGACCCCGAGCACTTCTACGCGGGCGGCGGCGCGGCCTTCGGGCCGGTCGGAGGCGGGCTGGCCATCGCCGGTGACTACATCTCCGCGGCCACCCTGCTCAGTACCACCGGCGCGGTAGCCCTCGACGGGGCGGACGGCATCCTGTTCGCCTGCGCCACCGTCGTCTCGCTCTATCTGATGATGCGATTCCTGGGTGAACCCCTGCGCAGGAAAGGGGTGTTCACCCTGGGGGACTTCGTCGCCGACCGCCTCGGCGCTCCCTCCGTGCGCCGGGCGCTCGGCGTCGCCTCTCTCGTCGTCCTCACCCCGCTGCTCCTGGTGCAGCTCTCCACCGCCGGACGCATCATGGCGGCCATGTTCGGGCTCCCGGACGGCGCGCTCACCGGATGCACCGTCGCCGGAGGAGCCCTGATGGTCTGTTACGCCGCGTTCGGCGGGATGCGCGGCGTCGGGTACGTACAGATCCTGAAGGTCGGTGTGGTGCTCATCGCCATGCTGCTGCTGGCCGGGGTCGTTCTCGCCCGGTACGGATGGTCGCCGCCGGCCCTGTTCGGTGCCGCCCGGGAGCATTCCGGAGCGGGCGCCGCCTACGCGCGCCCCGGACTCCACTTCGGCCACTCCGTCGCCGGGCGCCTCGACCTGATCGGCTTCGAGGCAACCCTCCTGGTCGGAGCCGCCTGTCTGCCGCACATCACCATGCGGCTGCACCCGGTCCGGGACGCCCGCACCGCGAGGCGTGCCGTCGGCTGGGCGGTCGGCCCGGTGGCGGTGGTGTGCGCCGCGGTCGTGGTGGCCGGGCTGGGTGCCTGCGCCCTGATGGGCCGGGGCCCGGTGCGGGCCGCCGACCCCGGGGGAGCGACCGCCCTGCTGATGGTGACGGGCGCGCTCGACCCGGTCGCCGGGGGCGCCCGGCACAGCATGCTGTTCGCGATCGTCGCCTGCGCCGTCTTCGCGACCACCCTCGCGGCCGTCGCGGGCATCACGCTGGCGGCCGCCTCCAGTCTCGCCCGTGACTTCGGCGGGCGGCCCGCGCACGGGGGCGGGGGCCGTTCGCCCGCCGGGGAGATCCGGCGGGCACGGCTGGGGATCGTCCTGGTCGGAGCGGTCGCCGTCGTCGTGTCGGCGGCCCTCGGGGACCGCGGCAGACTCACGCTGATCTCCTTGTCGTTCACCGTCGCGGCCTCGGTGCTCGCCCCGGTTCTGCTGTACGCGCTCTTCCTGCCCGGTCACTCCGCCACCGGGGCGCGCTGGACCGTCTACGGGACCCTTCCCCTCATCGTGCTGCTGCTCGCGGGATCCCCCGCGGTGTCGGGCACCCCGTTCGCGGTCTTCCCCGATCACGACGTCCGCTGGTTCCCGCTCCAGACACCGGGGCTCGTCACCGTTCCGGCCGGCTTCCTCCTCGGGCTCGTCGGCCGCACGCCCACGCGCACCCGCGCTCTTCGGACCTCCTGGCCTCGGTCCTCAACCGCCGTGGGCGCGGGACCTCTTGACGGAGTTGGTGCAGACCTTTAGCGTCACGGCACATGAGGTTCACAGGTGAACTCGATGTTCATCCATGTGAACCTCGCCTTTCCCCACCGTCTGCTCCATCCGACCAGACGAAAGGCCCTGACCGTCATGGTGAACAAGCGACCACATACCCGAACCCCCTCCCTCCTTGCCGGACGTGCCGCGCCTCGGCTCCTGACGACGGCCACCGTCGCGGGCGTCGTCGCCGCGGTCACCGTCCTGGGCACGTCCAGCGCCGGCGCCGCCGACCCGAACGTCGCGCCCGGTGGCAACTTCGACCTGTCGGTGTGGCAACTCCAGGAGCCCGTGGGCTCCCCGGGCTCGCCCACCACCATCTCCTCCGCCCGGCTGCAGGGCGCGAACGGCTACCAGGACGCGTACTTCTCCACCGACACCCGCGACGGCGCGATGACCTTCTGGGCGCCCGAGAAGGGCGTCACGACGCCGAACTCCCACTACGCCCGCTCCGAACTGCGGGAGATGAACCGCAGCGGCAGCGCGGCGAACTGGTCGCTCAGCGGCAGTCACCGGCTGAGCGCGACACTTCGGGTGGTGTCGGTCACCTCCAACGTGTGCGTCGGCCAGATCCACCTCGGCTCCGGCGGATCGTCCACCAAACCGCTGGTGGAGCTGTACTACCGCGCGAGCGGTGACATCGTCGTCGGCACCGAGAACTCGCCCTCGGGCGGCCAGACGACCCACACGGTCGGACACGTGGCGGTCGGCAAGACGTGGACGTACACGATCGCCGTCTCCGGAGGCGACACCATCGACCTGACCGTCAACGGCAGCACCACGCACTACGCGATCCCGTCGTCGTTCTTCCCCTACAAGCAGTACTTCAAGGCCGGCTCGTACAACCAGTCGTCCTCCGAGAGCACCACGAAGGGGGCGAGGGTCGCCTTCTACGGCCTGAAGGTCTCGCACGGCTGAGGGGCGTCGGACACGGCAAGGGGGTGAGCCCGGCGCGATGCCGGGCTCACCCCCTTGCCGTGGGGACATCCGCTCAGAGCGACGTCATCACGTGCTTGATCCGGGTGTAGTCCTCGAAGCCGTAGGCGGAGAGGTCCTTGCCGTAGCCGGACTGCTTGAACCCGCCGTGCGGCATCTCGGCGACGAGTGCCATGTGGGTGTTGATCCACACACAGCCGAAGTCGAGCCTCTTCGACATCCGCATCGCCCGCGCGTGGTCCTTGGTCCACACCGAGGAGGCCAGCGCGTAGTCCACGCCGTTGGCGTATGCGACGGCCTGGTCCTCGTCACTGAACGACTGGACGGTCATGACCGGGCCGAAGACCTCGTTCTGGACGATCTCGTCGTCCTGCCGCAGACCCGAGACCACGGTCGGGGCGTAGAAGTAGCCCTTGTCGCCGACCCGGTGGCCGCCGGCCTCGACCTTCGCGTGCTCGGGCAGCCGCTCGATGAAGCCGCTGACCTGGGCGAGCTGGTTCGCGTTGTTGAGCGGCCCGTAGAGCACGTCCTCGTCGTCCGGCTGCCCGGTCTTCGTCCCGGCAGCGGCCTCGGCGAGGGCGGCGACGAACTCGTCGTGCACCGACGCGTGGACCAGGACGCGGGTGGCCGCCGTGCAGTCCTGACCGGCGTTGAAGAAGCCGCCGACCACCAGGTCCTCGACCGCCTTCGCCAGGTCGGCGTCCTCGAAGACCACGGCCGGGGCCTTGCCGCCGAGCTCCAGGTGGACCCGCTTGACGTCCTTGGCCGCGCTCTGGGCGACCTGGATGCCGGCGCGCACCGAGCCGGTGATGGAGGCCATCGCCGGGGTCGGGTGCTCCACCATCAGCCGGCCGGTCTCGCGGTCGCCGCAGACCACGTTGAAGATCCCCCGGGGCAGGCCGAGCTCCTCCAGGACACCGCCGATGATCTCCGCGATCAGCACCGTGGAGGCCGGAGTGGTGTCCGAGGGCTTGAGCACCACCGCGTTGCCCGCCGCGAGGGCCGGGGCGAACTTCCACACCGCCATCAGCAGGGGGTAGTTCCACGGCGCGACCTGGGCGCACACGCCGACCGGCTCGCGGCGGACGATCGAGGTCATGCCCTCCATGTACTCGCCGGCCGAGCGGCCCTCCAGCATCCGTGCCGCGCCCGCGAAGAAGCGGACCTGGTCGATCGCCGGGGCGAGTTCCTCGCTGAGGGTGAGGTGCAGCGGCTTGCCGGTGTCGCGGCTCTCCGCGGCGACCAGTTCCCCGGCCCGCGCCTCCATCGCGTCGGCGATCTTCAGCAGCGCGCGCTGCCGCACGGACGGTGTCGCGTCGCGCCAGACGGGGAACGCCGCGGCCGCCGCCGCCATCGCCGCGTCGACATCGGCCGCCCCGGACAGCGGGGAGGTCGCGTAGACGTCACCGGTGGTCGGGTCCACCACATCGAGAGTCCGGCCGTCGGCGGCATCCGCGAACGTACCGTCGATGTAGTTGCGGAACGTGCTGCTCATGGAACGTCTCTCCTGGTCAGGCGGTGGTACGGGGGGACAGGTGCTCGTGTACGGCGAGCCAGGCGCCGTCCGCGGAGCGGGCGAAGACGATGGTCTCCCGCTCGTGCACCGTCTCCTCGCCGGCGTTGGTGGCGACGCGGGTCTCCACGTCATGGCTGAAGACAGCCGTGTCACCGAAGGGCTGGACGAGCTGTGCCGACGAGGTGCAGCCGAGGACGCGGAAACCGTCCTGCTCCACCCACCGCCGCCACAGGTCGCGGTACTCGGCCGTGGAGCCGAGACGCCCCGGCGTGGTGTGGAAGACGAACGTCGCGTCCGGTGCGAAGGCACCGAAGTAGTCGTCGAGGCGGCCCTCGGCGAAGGCGGCGACGAGCGCGTCCGCGGCGGCCCGGACTTCCTGCACGGTGGTGGTGCTCATGCACGGCTCCTGGTCAGGGGCGCCCGGCGGTCAGGGCCGGGCGCCCAGTCGGGGATGTCGGTGACGGTGAGGACTCAGACGGCCGCGGCGGGCTCGGGGGTCTTCTCCTCGGTGCCACCGGTGATCGGCGCGATGTCGGCGTCGGACGCCCCGACGAAGCGGGGTCCGTCGGGCCCGTACACGGCGCGCGGCTCGGGGAACAGGGCAAGTGCGGCGAGGTAGAGCACGACCGCCAGACCGAGGCCGACCGGCAGCGAGATGTCCGCGCCGTTCGCGAGGTTGCCCAGCGGACCGACGAACTGGCCCGGCAGATTGGTGAAGAGGAGGGCCACGACGGCGCTGACGAGCCACGTGCCCATGCCGCGCCAGTTCCAGCCGTGCGCGAACCAGTAGCGGCCACCGCGCTGACGCCGGTTGAAGACCTGCAGTGCCTCGGCGTCGTACCAGCCGCGCCGTGTGACGTAGCCGAGCGCCATGACGACCATCCACGGCGCGGTGCAGGTGATGATCAGCGTGGCGAAGGTGGAGATGGACTGCGTGAGGTTGAGCGCGAAGCGGCCGAGGAAGATGAACCCGATGGACAGGACACCGATGAAGAAGGTGGCCTGGACACGGTTGAAGCGCGGGAAGACGCTGGCGAAGTCCAGCCCCGTTCCGTAGAGGGACGTCGTGCCGGTCGACAGGCCACCGATCAGGGCGATCAGGCAGAGCGGCAGGAAGTACCAGCCGGGGGAGATGGCCAGCAGTCCGCCCACGTAGTTCGGGGCGGCCGGGTCGACGTACTTCGCGGCCTTCGTCGCGATGATCGACGCCGTGGCCAGGCCGAAGACGAAGGGCAGCAGGGTGGCGATCTGGGCGAGGAACGCGGCGCCCATCACCCGGCGGCGCGGGGTGTTCGCGGGGATGTAGCGGGACCAGTCACCGAGGAACGCGCCGAAGGAGACCGGGTTGGAGAGCACGATCAGCGCGGCGCCGATGAACGACGGCCAGAACAGCGGGTCGGCGGTCGAGGCGAAGGCACCCGCGTATCCGGGGTCGAAGTCACCGGCGAAGGCGAAGGCGCCGAGCACGAAGAGGGCCGAGGCCGCCAGCACCGCGATCTTGTTGACCAGCAGCATGAAGCGGAAGCCGTAGATGCAGACGACGAGCACGAGTCCGCCGAAGATCGCGTACGCGATGCCGTAGGTGACGTCCGACTCGGGGACGTTCACGAGCCGGTGCGCGCCGCCGACGAGCGCGTCTCCCGAGGACCACACCGAGATCGAGAAGAACGCGATGGCGGTGAGCAGGGAGAGGAAGGACCCGACGACCCGGCCGTGCACGCCCAGGTGCGCCGAGGAGGAGACGGCGTTGTTCGTGCCGTTGGCGGGGCCGAACAGCGACATCGGGGCCAGCAGCAGCGCACCCGCGACCAGTCCGAGGACGGTCGCCGCGAGCCCCTGCCAGAAGGAGAGCCCGAAGAGGATGGGGAACGCGCCCAGTACACAGGTCGCGAAGGTGTTGGCGCCGCCGAAGGCGAGCCGGAACAGGTCGATCGGCCGGGCCGTGCGGTCCTCGTCCGGGATTCGCTCGACGCCGTATGTCTCGATTTCGGTGACCGAGCTCGTCACGGGCCCTCCAGTGTCCGTTAGTGCACCGTTCAATCGGTGGCATCCACAGTGTGCGGCCCCCCGTGACCTGCGGCAATGGTCTCCATCACAGATGCGTACGATGTCATTTGTGGCCAGCAACAAACTCACCATCCGGGACCTGCTCGCCTCTCCGGCGCTCCAGCTCTCGCTGAAGGCCGGCGGCGGTCTGGAACGGTCGGTCTCCTGGGCGCACGCCAGCGAGCTCGTCGACCCCACGCCCTGGCTCCTGGGAGCCGAGCTGATCATGACCGCGGGCCTGGCGATCCCCCGTACCGCGGCGGAACAGCGCGCCTATCTGGAGCGGCTGGACGACGCCGGGGCGTCCGGGCTCGCGCTCTCGGCGCAGCTGCACATGCCACCGCTGCACGACGCGTTCTTCCAGGCCGCGCGGGAGCGGGACTTCCCGGTCCTCGAAGTGCCGCTCGCCGTTCCCTTCATCGCCGTCGCCCAGGAAGTCGCGGCCTCGGCCCAGGAGGAGGCGCGGCACCGGCTGGGCGCGCAGCTCCAGGTCTTCGGCGCGCTGCGCTGGCTGGTCACGGAGGATCTCGACACACCGACACTCCTGCGCCGTCTGGAAGGCCTGTCGGGCTACGACGTCTTCCTCTGCACTCCTCAGGGGCGCCCGCTCCTGCCCGGGGTCCCGGTGCCCGACCCGGCCGTCCTGCCGGCGTCCGTCGACGCCCCGCCGACCATCCCCGGCGGATTCGTCCTCCCGGTGCCCGCGCCCGGCGGCCCGGCGGGCTTCCTCGTCGCGTACGAGCGTGAGGGCGCCCGGCCCGCGGGGCTCGCCGTCGTCCAGCACATCGCCACCGTCGCGGCGCTGCGGCTGGCGATGGTGCGCAACGAGCGCGAGACACTGCGCCGCGAGGGAGCGGAGACGTTCGCCGAACTGCTTCAGGAGGTGCTCGACCCGGAGGCGGCACGGCGTCGGCTCGCCCGGCACGCGATCGAGGGCGACACCGTGCTGCTGATCGTGCGCCGCACCACCGACGAGGCGCTGCTGCGCTTCCTGGAGGACCGGCCCCATCTGCTGCTGACCCGGGGCGAGGACCGCTATGTCCTCGGGGCGCCGGAGCTGGCGGCGGCCGTCGGTGAGCTGCCCGGCGTGGCAGCCGGGGCCAGCCGCCCCTTCCTGCCGGGGGACGCGCTGAAGGTCGCGCAGCGCGAGGCTCTGTGGGCGGTGTCCAAGGCCGTCGAGTCGGGCCGTGCCGTCGTCCACTACGGCGACGACGGGGCGGGCCGGTGGCTGCCCGACGATCCCGTCGTCCTGGCGGCACTGGTGGAGCACGTGCTCGGCGGCGTGCTGCGTTACGACGAGAGTCACGACTCGCGGTTGCTTGTCTCGGCCCGCACCTGGATGGAGCGCGACCGTCGCACCGAGACGGCGGCCGCGGCACTTCACATCCACCCCAACACCCTCGCCTACCGGCTGCGCCGCTTCGGCGCGCTCACCGACCGTGATCTGACGTCGACGGCGGCTCTGGCCGAGGTCTGGCTGGCGATCCAGGCGGCGGGAGCGCTGGGCCTGACCGACTGAGCCGGGCCGGGAGTACGCCCTGACTTGCCCGTCCGGGTCCTACCTGCCCGATTCCTACCTGCCCGACGGGGCACGGATCACCCCTCGCGCCGGGCGACCGCCTCGACCAGTCGCACGATGTCGGCGAGATCGGCCTCGAACTCGGCGGTGAGGTCGAGGGGAAGATCCAGCCACGGCCCGAGCGCGCTGTGACCGGGGAGTTCACTGTCCGGAAGATGACCCCGGCGGCTGCGCGGGTCGCTGTCGCCCGGAGTGAACCGGCCCGCGGCCTCGGAGGCGGCGAAGCCGATGACGAAGGTGCTGATCAGGCGTTCCAGCCGGGGCACCTGGGGCTCGGGGACCCCGGCCTCGATGAGCGCCGTGTAGATGATGTCCACCGCCCGCGCCCCGTCCCCGGTGACGGCGGGGCGTGAGGTGAGCAGGTTCGCGGCCCAGGGGTGCCGCTGGGCCACCTCACGTGCGGCGTGCGCCAGGGCGGTGAGTCGCTCCTCCCACGTCCGCTCTCCGGCCCGGCCGGATGACGCGATCGCGGCGAGCAGACGTTCGACCATGCCGTCCAGCAGCGCCGACTTGTCCTTGACGTGCCGGTACAGCGCCATCGGCGTCACCCCGACGCGATCGGCGAGGGCGCGCATCGAGACGGCGTCGAGCCCGTGCTCGTCGGCGATGGCCACGGCCGCGTCCAGGATCTCTTCCCGTCTCCCACTCATGGGTCTACAGTGTAGACGTATACGCCGTAGACGTGTACGGCGTATACATGTTTACGACGTAGACCTCCTGGAGGACGGACGATGCTGATCGCGGAGGGTTTGGTGAAGCGCTATGGCTCACGTCATGCGCTCGACGGATTCGACCTGGCGGTCCCGGCCGGCGAGATCGTGGGCCTGATCGGTCACAACGGTGCGGGCAAGACGACGTTCGTCGAGATCGTCGCCGGTCTCGTACGTCCCGACGCGGGCCGGATCAGCGTCGCGGCGCTCGATGTGCTGCGGGAGGGCCGGGCCGCGCGGCGCCTCCTCGGCGTGGCCCCGCAGGAACTCGCCCTGTACGGCAGCGCCACCGTGCGGGAGAACCTGCGGCTGTTCGCCGGACTGGCGGGACTCCGTGGACGGCGCGGGGTCGCGGAGATCGCCCAGGTCCTGGACGAGCTGTGCCTGACGGCCGTGGCGGACCGGCCCGTGGTCGCCCTGTCCGGAGGTCAGCGCCGCCGGGTGCAGGCGGCCACCGCCATGGTCGGTTCACCGCCGCTGCTCCTGCTGGACGAGCCGACCGCCGGCGCCGATCCGGAAACCCGCTCGGCCCTGTTGAGCGCGGTCCGGGCTCGGGCCGAAGCGGGCGCGGCCGTCGTCTACACGACCCACTACCTGCCGGAACTCGTCGATCTCGGCGCCACACTGGCACTCGCGCGGGCCGGACGGATCATCGCGCGCGGCACGCAGGACGAGCTCACCCGCCACCTGCCCGGCGAACTCAGAGTCACCTTCGCCGACGCGGGCGAACCCGAACTGCGCCGGGCGACCATGGACCCCGGTGCCGATCTGGCGGCCCTGCTCGCGTCCGGTCGTACCCCTGTGTCCGTCGACGTGCGCCGCCCCGGGCTGGACGATCTCTACCGGTCCATGGAAGGCGCGGAGACCGCGACGTGGACGGAGGTCCGTGATGCCGCGTGAGTCCGCCGCCCGCGTGGCCGTGCTGGTGCGCCACAACGTGCTGCTCATGGCGCGCGAACCCGGTCCGGTGCTGAGCCGGATGATCCTCCCGCTCGTCTTCGTCACGCTGCTGCGTCCGCTCTACCTGGCCGGACAGGGCCGCGTGGCCGGCACGGAACAAGCTGTCGTCGGCACGCTGGTCACCTTCTCGCTGCTCGCCCTCAGCATCTGTGGCAGCGCGATCCTCACCGAACGGCTCGGCCGTACCTGGGACCGCCTGCGCGGAACCGCTCTGCGTCCCGCCGAGCTGCTCGTCGCGAAGGCCGTCCCGGCCTTCGCGGCCCTGCTCGCCCAGCAGTTGCTCATCGTGGGCTTCGCCGTGTGCGTCTTCGGACTGCGTGTCCCGCACCCCTTCCTGCTGCTGGGTCTCCTGCTGAGCTGGAGCTGCGCACTCCTCGGACTCGGCACCCTGGTCGGCGTTCTGGTCCGCAGCCTGGGGGCGCTCTCGGCCGCCTTCGACATCGGCGGAATGCTGCTGAGCAGTGTCGGGGGCGCGCTCGTGCCGCTCGCCGCCCTGCCGACCTGGGTCTCGGACGTGGCCCCGGCCTCGCCCGGTTACTGGGCCGCGCACGGCATGCGTGCGGCTCTGTCCGGCGACACGTCCGCCGTGGCGCAGGCCTGCGGCACGCTCCTCGGCGTGGCACTGGCCTGTGGTGTCGGGGCATCGGTACGGCTGGTGGGCCGCAGTGGCAGGCTGGTGGCGTTCTAGCCGACCGGCCCCTGAACTCGCCTGTCAGGATGGCGAGTTCAGGGGCCGGCATGACATCCGGCCGGGCGGTCGCGGTCCTTCGGGCGGGTGGGGCCCATCGGGCGGTCAGGGCCCTTCGGTTCGGCGCAGGCCCGCGACGAGTGTCTCGACCAGTCGGCGCGCGTCGTAGCGGGGGTCGTTGTGGGCGCCGATGCAGAGGTTGCCGATGCCGCGCATCAGTTGATAGGCCGTCAGGCCGGGGCGGATCTCGCCGGATTCGGCGGCGGCGTCGAGGAGCCGGGTGCACACGGGGAGCAGTCGGTCGATGAAGTACCTGTGCAGTGCGTCGAACGCCGTGTTGTCGGGCTGCAGAACGGCGGCGAGCCCGTGCTTGGTGACGAGGAAGTCGACGAACAGGTCGATCCATCGTGACAGCGCGGCGTAGGGGGACGCGCAGTCGTTCAGCAGGGCCGGACCCGCCTCGGCGCAGGCCTCGACCTGGTGACGGTAGACGGAGACGATGAGATCCGCCCGCGTCGGGAAGTGGCGGTAGATCGTGGCCGTACCGACGCCGGCCCTGGCCGCGATGTCGCGCACGGGTGCCTCCACACCCGACGTGGCGAAGATCGCGGCGGCCGCGTCCAGCAAGGTCTCCTGGTTGCGCCGGGCGTCGGCCCGCCTGGGCCGGGCCGACGCCTTCCCCGTGGTGTCTTCGCTGTCGTTCATCGCGCCCTTCCCTGTACGGCCGGACAGTCAAACGGAACGGTGTTCCGTATCGCCTTGCTAAGCGGGACAGTGTTCCGTATCGTCAAGTGGGACAGTGTTCCGTTTGTCCATGATGGCAGACCGGGGACCCGGCGACCAATCTCGCCGCCGTCCTCACGCTCACCCGTATCGAAGGAGGCAGGTCATGCAGTACCGCACCTTGGGCCGCACCGGAGTGCAGATCAGCTCGCTCGCGCTCGGCGCGATGAACTTCGGCAGAATCGGGCGCACCAGCCAGGACGAGGCCACCGCCATCGTCGACGCCGCTCTCGACGGCGGGATCAACCTCATCGACACCGCCGACATGTACGGCGACGGTGAGTCGGAGGAGATGGTCGGCAAGGCCATCGCCGGCCGCCGCGACGACATCGTGCTGGCCACGAAGGCGGGCATGCCCATGGGTGACGAGCGCAACCACCGGGGCGCCTCGCGCCGCTGGCTGGTCACCGAGCTGGACAACAGTCTGCGCAGACTCGGTGTCGACCACGTCGATCTCTACCAGATCCACCGGTGGGACCCGAGTACCGGCGACGAGGAGACGCTGTCGGCGCTGACCGACCTGCAACGTGCGGGAAAGATACGCTACTTCGGCTCCTCGACCTTCCCCGCCCATCGCATCGTGCAGGCTCAATGGGCGGCCCGTGAGCATCACTTGAGGCCCTACGTCACCGAACAGCCCAGCTACTCCATCCTGCAACGGGGGATCGAGGCGCATGTCCTGCCCGTGACCGAGGAGTACGGCCTCGGTGTGCTGGTCTGGAGCCCGCTGGCCTCGGGCTGGCTGTCCGGCGCGGTCAGGGAGGGCAGGGAGATCACCACCAGCCGCTCGGCGTTCCTGCCGCAGCGCTTCGACCTCTCCGTCCCCTCCAACCAGGCCCGGCTGGATGCCGTGGAGCGTCTGGCGGTCATCGCCGAGGAGGCCGGACTGACGCTGATCCAGCTCGCACTCGGCTTCGTCACCGCGCATCCCGCCGTGACCAGCGCGCTGATCGGCCCCCGGACACTGGAGCACCTGCGCGGCCAGCTCGCCGCCGCGGACACCGTGCTCTCCGCGGATGTACTCGACGCGATCGACGCCGTCGTGTCCCCGGGGACCGACCTCGCCGCGCACGAGAAGTTCGACACCCCGCCCGCCCTGCTCGACCCGGCACTGCGACGCCGCTGACGGCTTGGGCGACGGGCCTGACGGCCCCGCCCCGGGTCAGAGTTCCGGAGCGGGGCCGCCAGGAGTCCGTGGGCCGAACGCCGGCTGTCAGCCTGTGTAGGCCTCGAACTCGGACAACTGCCCGGCGGGCCAGCCGGTGTTGCCCGTGATGAGGACGCGCAGATAGCGGGTGGGGGTGCCGGACAGGGTGAGGGTCGCGGTGTTGCCGCTCGACGGGTCGAAGGCGTATCCGGCCGACGCCTTGAGGGTGGTGAACGTGGTGTTGTCGGTGCTGCCCTGGATGCTCAGGGTCTGGGTGCGCGTGGCCCACGCGGTTGCCGGAGGAAGTCTGAGGACGACGCGCTTGACCGCTTTGGCGGCGCCCAGGTCGACGGTCAGGGACTGCGGGAAGGCGTTGTTGGCGCTTTCCCAATAGCTGTTCGCGTTGCCGTCCACCGCGTTGGCCCCGGGGTAGACGTCCGTGTGGCTCGACTCGGTGACCGGCCGGTTCTTGGCGAGGTTCACGGTGGGGTCGGTGGGCGGGTCGGTCGGAGGATCGGTGGGCGGGTCGGTCGGCGGAGGGGTGCCGCCGCCGGGTACTCCGCCATTGGTCCACTTCGGGGTCGGCCAGTTCCCCGTGCAGGCCGGCGGGTCGGCGTACCAGCCGCTGTTGCCCGTACCCCGGGTGATCTGGAAGCCGGAGCCGACGCAGTTGTGGATCGGGTTGGACTGGCCGATGTTCGTGGCCGTGACGTTGCTGAAGGAGGCCGTCCCCGGGGCCTGGATCTGGAGTGCGTAGGTACCGGCTCCGTCGATCCGCACGTGGTCGAAGCGCAGACCGTTCGTGGCTCCCTCGATGTTCATGATCGCGGCGTAGGAGCTGTCGAGGATCTCGCTGTCGGTGATGTCGACGGTCGCGTTCAGGGGCTCGTTGAGTCCGCTGAACCAGACCGCGCCGACCCCGAACTGCCAGTTGTAGTCGTTGTTCCCGGCCCGTATCAGGGTGTTGCGGGCGGCCGTGATGGTGCCGGAGACGGCCGTGCCCTGGCCGGAGTTGACCCCGGGATAGCGGTTCGCGACATGCAGGCCGCCACCGTTGGTGACGGTGTCCGCCATGACGTTGTCGGAGAGGGTGATGTCCTTGCCGCCGTAGGTGACGATGTTGTTCGCGAGGATCGGCAGGACCACCGTGTCGAAGGTGAACTTGTTCTTGACGTTCGGGACGCTCTCCGCCCACATCGCGAGGCCGTCGTCACCGGTGTTCCGTACGAACGTGTTGGTGACGGTGGAGTTGGTGACGCCCATGTGGAAGTTCACGCCGTCCGCGGTCTGATCGAGGATGCGGCTGTTCTTGATGGTGAAGTTGTTCATCGGCCCGTCCATCCAGGCCCCGCATTTGGTGTGCTGCATCCACACGTTGTCGACCGTGGAGTCGGACAGCGCACCGCCGACGGCGTTGACCTGGTCGTTGTCCACGCGTTCGCGGATGTCGCCGATGATGGCGAAGTCCTTGAGCGTGACGTTCTTGCTGCCGCCCTGACCGGCGTACTTGCCGTAGACGCCGACGCCTTTCGACCGGTCCACCGGGTCGCGGCCGGTGAGGACGCTGTACCAGGGGCCCGCCCCGGCCAGTGTCACCTGGTCGACGACGATGTGATCGCGGACCTGGAAGGTGCCCTGCGGGATGTACACGGTCCTGCCCTGTGCCTTGCCCGCGTCGACGGCCGCCTGGATCTTCGCGGTGGAATCGGATGCGCCGGTCGGATCCGCGCCGAAGTCGCCGACGACGTCGAGGGCTCCGGACGGTTTGCCGATCGGCGCGCCCACCTGCTCGAAGTCGGCGAGGTCGATGGTGAACGAGGGTGACTCGCTCGTGGAGGAGACCTGGAGGCGCACCTTGCTGCCGGCCGGCAGCGTCGAGCCGAACATGGTGCGGGTCTCGTCGTAGAAGTGATGCGGGTTGGTGTCGCCGGGGTTGTTGTTGAACGGATAACCGCCGTAGTACCAGCCGTACTTGGAGGTCACCGGGACACTCTTGAGCCGGCTGCCGTTCACCTTGAGGTCGAGGCTCGCGTCACGGCCGCTGCCGGCGGCGTTGTCCGGCAGCGAGTAGCGGAACGACATGGCGTCGGCGGGTGCGGTCAGCGTGAACTCGACGTACTCGCCCGTCGCGTCCAGCGTCACGGCCTGGCGTCCGGACGCCTCGGAGGGGAGATGGCCGTAGAGCCGGTCCGGGCCGATGAGGGTGCCGTTCGTGGCGGCGTACTCGGCTTCCTGTTCCTTGAACGGAACGGCCGCGCCCCGGCCGGAGATCCCGACGGGGGAAGGGGCGGGTACCCCTGCGGCGGACGCGTGGGGGGCCAGGGCCACCGTGACGACGGTGCCGGCCGCGGCGAGTGCCAGCGACATGGACACCGCCGTGCCGCGGCGCAGGGGTCTGCGTTGGGGAGAGGGAGTCACAGGTGTGCGTCCTTAGGGCTCGTGGGGTGAGCGGACGCAAGAAGGCTAGGAGCGACGGCAAGAGAAGTCCATGAACGTGCGCAAGATTGATACAGAGGATCGCAATTAATCGACGATCACGCGATGCCGGGGGCTGCGTGTATCGCGGGGATATCGAAAACCGCATACGTCACCGCAACCGGCCTTCCCCTTCACTTGCACCATGAGCAACGACGCACCCTTGTCAGCACCGCCCCGCCGCACCCGCGGGATCGTGTTCGCCGGCCTGGCGGTCCTCGCCCTGGCGAGCGCCCTGTTCGTCATACGGGGGCCGCTCATGATGTCCGCCCCGAGATGCATGGCCGGGCGCTGGCACGGCTGCTACGACACGTTCAACGGTGTGGTGCTCATGACGCTGGTCGCGGTGCCGATGGCCGTGCTGGTGTCGTGGGCACTCGCCTACCGGCGGCATGCCGTCGGCCTCGGTTCGACGTGGGCGTGGCGCAAGTCGCTGGCCGAGGTGGGCATGGTCCACGGGACGGTGCCGTTCCTGTGGCTGACCATGATGCCGGGCCTCGCGCCGGGCGTCGCCCCCCGTCGGGTGAGCCTGGTGCCGCTGCGGGACATGGTCGCGATGGGGACGCTCGGGATCATCGGCAACCTGCTGGTCTTCGCGGCGCTGGGATTCTTCGCCCCCATGCGGTTCGCGGCGCTGGCGTCCGTGCCGCGGATCCTGGCGCTCGGGGCGGGCTGCTCGGTCCTGGTCGAGGTCGCCCAGTACGTCCTGTGGCTGGACCGGGTGTCCTCCGTGGACGACGTCCTGGTCAACGCCACCGGCGCCCTGCTCGCCGGGCTGGCCTCGCGCCGCTGGTGGCGCACCCCGGCGGAAGCGCCGTCGGACCGGCCTCGCCCCACGCCGGCGCCGGTGGGCTGAGCCGTGGCTCCGGTACGCACCCGTCGTCGCGATACGTCGGCGATACGGCGTACTGCTTAGGCTTCGGACATGCGTGTACTGATCGTGGAGGACGAGCCCTACCTGGCCGAGGCCGTCCGTGACGGTCTGCGGCTGGAGGCGATCGCCGCCGACATCGCCGCCGACGGCGACTCCGCCCTGGAACTGCTCGGCGTCAACTCCTACGATCTCGCGGTCCTCGACCGTGACATCCCCGGCCCCTCCGGCGACGAGGTCGCCCGGCGTATCGTCGCCTCCGGCAGCGGCATCCCGATCCTCATGCTCACCGCCGCCGACCGGATCGAGGACAAGGCTTCCGGGTTCGAACTCGGCGCCGACGACTACCTCACCAAACCGTTCGAGCTACGGGAACTTGTGATGCGGCTGAGGGCGCTCGACCGCAGGCGCGCGTACGCCCGGCCGCCGGTCCGCGAGATCGCGGGCCTGCGGCTGGACCCCTTCCGCCGGGAGGTCTTCCGCGACGGACGCCATGTCGCGCTCACCCGGAAGCAGTTCGCCGTGCTGGAAGTCCTCGTCGCCGCCGAGGGCGGTGTCATCAGCGCCGAAGAGCTGTTGCAGCGGGCCTGGGACGAGAACGCCAACCCTTTCACCAACGCCGTCCGCATCACCGTGTCCGCCCTGCGCAAACGGCTCGGCGAACCATGGATCATCGCCACCGTGCCCGGCGTCGGCTACCGGATCGACACCGCGACGGACACCCACACGGGCACGGGCACCGACACCGACACGGGGACGGCCATGGGGACGGACGCCATCCACCCCGGCGGTACTCATGGATAGACACCCAGGGCACAGCGCCCGGCTGAAACTCACCCTCAGCTACGCCGGATTCCTCTTCGTCGCCGGCACGCTCCTGCTGGTCGTCATGTGGGTGTTCGTGCTGCGCTGGCTTCCGACGAACGACCCCCGGCTCATCCAGAAGACATACGGCGCCGTGATCATCGTCGGGCCCAGCCGCTCCGACCTGCTGCGCGGCTTCGCCCCCGCCGCGGGCGTCGCGCTGGCCTTCCTCCTGGTGTTCGGCCTCCTCGGGGGATGGATCCTCGCCGGCCGGATGCTCTCACCCCTCACACGGATCACGGACGCGGTACGGACGGCCGGGAGCGGGTCGCTGTCGCACCGGATCCGTATGAAGGGCCGCCAGGACGAGTTCCGCGAACTCTCCGACGCCTTCGACTCGATGCTCGAACAACTCGAGTCCCAGGTCGCCGAGCAGCAGCGCTTCGCCGCGAACGCCTCCCACGAACTGCGCACCCCGCTGGCGATCTCACGGACACTCTTGGACGTCGCCCGCACGGACCCCACGCAGGACCGGGAGAAACTCATCGAACGCCTGCACGCCGTCAATACGCGGGCGATCGACCTCACCGAGGCCCTCCTGCTGCTCAGCCGCAGCGACCGCGGAAACCTTCCCCGCGAGAGCGTCGACCTCTCCCTCATCGCCGAGGAGGCCGCCGAAACGCTGCTCCCCTTCGCCGAAGAGCGCCGGATCACGCTCGACGTCACCGGCGGGGCGGCCCGGACCAGCGGCTCCGCGGAGCTTCTGCTGCGGATGGCGACGAACCTCGTCCAGAACGCCGTCGTCCACAACCTCCCCGATGGCGGCACCGTGACGGTCCACACCGGGACGGACGGCCGCGCGAGCGTGCTGCGGGTCGAGAACACAGGCCCTCGGCTCCCGCCGGAACTGGTGCCCACCCTCACCGAACCGTTCCGGCGCGGAACGGAACGCGTACGCACCGACGAGCACGCGGGCGTCGGCCTGGGCCTGGCCATCGTGGCCGGCATCGTCCGTGCCCACGACGGGACCCTCGAACTCGCCCCCCGCCCCGACGGTGGTCTCCTGGTCACGGTCCGGCTGCCCGGCACGCCGTAGGCGGCGTCCCCGGGCGGGGCCGCACCGCCGGGTGACGCCGTTCAGCCGGCGGTTCCGTAGGCGGCCATGAACATGTCCACGAGTCCGTCGACCGCGTCCGCGTCGATCGGGCGGGTGGACATCAGGCTGCGGTAGTACAGGGCACCGCACAACACCTCGGCGGCGAACTCCAGGTTCGCGTCCGCGGTCAGTTCGCCGGCGCGCTGGGCGCGTGTGATCCGGTCGAGGGTGCTCTGCTCGACGGTGGCCAGGAAGCGTTCGTGCAGTGTCGCCCGGAGCGCGGGATCCCCTTGTGCCTCGGCGATGACCGCGCGGTAGACGGGGCCGATCGGCGGGCTGGACAGGGCCGCGCCGGAACGGAGGAACTGCTCGCGCAGATCCTCGCGGACGTTCCCCGTGTCGCGGTAGTCCAGGTCGCTGGTCCACACACGGCTGAGCGCGTCGAGCAGCAGCGCCGCCTTGGAGGGCCAGCGCCGGTAGATCGTGTGCTTTCCGACTCCGGCCCGGCGGCCGACGGCCTCGATGCTCAGGCCCGTGTACCCGACCTCCGCGGCCAGATCGAGGGTCGCCTGCAACAACTCCTCGGTGCGCTCGGCACCTCGACGCCGAGGCGCGGCGGGCGGTTCGGTCATGAGTCCATGTTATCGGCACGTGCCGTGCCGTTGACAATGCCAGGTCCGCGCGGAATATTCGGGCGCTATCGGCACGGTGCGTGTCGATGGTGGACGGGTGGCGTGCCGTCACCCGCGTGCCCCGAGAGTGGGGGCAACGGATCCTCAAGGGGGAGTTCTGTCATGAGCAGCAAGGAAAGCGGTCGGCACGAGGGGTTCACGGCCGAAGAGCGGGCCGCGATGAAGGACCATGCCAAGGAACTGAAGAAGGAGGCCCGCCGCGGTTCGCGCGCGGACAAGGCGGCCGAGGCGGAACGGGACGTACTCGCGAAGATCGGCGAGATGGGGGAGTCCGACCGGATCATGGCCGAGCGCGTCCACGCCGTCGTCAGTGCCTGCGCCCCGGTCCTCGCGCCGAAGCTCTGGTACGGCATGCCCGCCTACGCGCTGGACGGCAAGGTCGTGTGTTTCTTCCAGAGCGCGGAGAAGTTCAAGGCGCGGTACGCGACGCTCGGGTTCAGTGACCAGGCGAACCTGGACGAGGGCACGATGTGGGCCACCGCGTTCGCCCTGACCGAGCTCACGGCCGAGGTCGAGGCGAAGATCGGCGCGCTCGTGAAGCAGGCGGTGAGCTGAGACACCGCGCGACGGTGACCTGGCGGCGCCCGGACGGCGCCCGGACGCGTGTGCCTCGCGGACCGGACGGTGCCCAGAAGCGTGTGCCTCGCGGACCGGACGGTGCCCAGACGCGTGTGCCTCGCCCGGACAGCACCGGGCGAGGCGCGCGAGGCCGGCCGGGCACCCGGGGCGCGAGTGGGTCAGGGCGGTTGAGCCCGGCCTCAGCGACCCTTGCGTACCCGGGCGGCCGCGCGGGCTTCCGCGGCCTTGCGGGCGTCCGCGGTCTTGCGTGACTCCTTGGCCTTTCCGGGACGCGTGCCGATGCCCCGGAAGGGCGCGTTGCCGGTGCTCGTCGTCGGCCCGGTGGGCGGGCGCTTGGCCCCGGTGATGGCGGTGAGCGACGCCTCGCCCGAACGTACCTGGGTGACGGTCGGCCGGATGCCGGCATCGGACATCAGACGGTTCACATCGCGCCGCTGGTTGGGGGTGACCAGGGTGACCACCTTCCCGGACTCCCCTGCGCGCGCGGTGCGCCCGCCACGGTGCAGGTAGTCCTTGGCGTCCGCGGGCGGGTCGACGTTGACGACGAGGTCGAGCGAGTCGATGTGGATGCCCCGGGCGGCGACGTTGGTGGCCACCAGCACGTTGATCTCCCCGTTCTTGAACTGGGCGAGCGTGTGCGTGCGCTGCGGCTGCGACTTCCCGCTGTGCAGGGCGGAGGCGCGGATGCCACTGGCCCGCAGATGACGGGTGAACTGGTCCACGGCCGCCTTCGTGTCCAGGAACATCAGAACCCGGCCGTCCCGAGCGGCGATCTCGGTCGCCGTCGCGTACCGGTCGGCGCCGTGGATGTTCAACTGGTGGTGTTCCATCGTGGTGACCGAGCCCGCCACCCGGTCGACCGAGGCGTGAATCGGGTCGTGGAGGTACTTCTGTACGAGCTCATCGACGTTGCGGTCGAGCGTGGCCGAGAACAGCAGCCGCTGACCGTCGGCGCGCACCTGTTCCATGAGGTCCGAGACCTGCGGCAGGAAGCCCAGGTCGCACATCTGGTCCGCCTCGTCCAGCACCGTGATCCGCACCTGGTTCAGGAGACAGTCCCGGCGTGACACCAGGTCGGTCAGCCGCCCCGGCGTCGCGATGAGCACCTCGACGCCGCTCCGCAGCTGAGCCTGCTGCCGGTTGATCGACAGCCCGCCCACCACCGTCCCCAGTCGTACGTCCAGGGTCTGCGCGTACGGTTCCAGCGCGTCGCTCACCTGCTGCGCGAGCTCCCGGGTCGGCACCAGGACCAGCGCCAGCGGCCGCTTCGCCTCCGCGCGGCGGCCCGCGGTCCGGGCGAGCAGGGCCAGCCCGAAGGCCAGCGTCTTGCCGGAGCCGGTCCGTGCCCGGCCGAGGACATCGTGTCCGGCCAGGGCGTTCGGCAGCGTCGCGGCCTGGATCGGGAAGGGCTCCGTCACTCCGAGCCCGGTCATCCGGGCCACCAGTGCCGCCGGCAGGCCGAGGGCGTCGAACGACGCGGCGGCAGGCAGGCCTGTGGAGCGGGACGGCGGTGCCGTGACGTCGTCCCGCGGCGCCGGCTGGTGCTCGCCAGCGTCGGAGAGTCCAGGGGCCGGCGGCTTCGCGTTCATGGGGAACCTTCCTCAGTCTGACGCCCGGAACGCCCCGGGGCCCGTGCCACTCGGCACGGGCCCCGGCGACTTCGAAGCGTGTTCCCCATTTTACCAGCGGGCCGCCGGGCGCCGGCCGGGCCGGTGACAGGTGACAGGTGAGGGGCGACGGGTGTCAGGTGACCGGGGTCCTGGTCACACGGTCGTGTGCGACCTCGTGGTGGTCCGGTCGTCCGCGGAATCTCTCCGTCCTTCGATGTGACCTTCTTCCCTCTTCCTTGCCATCGGTGCCCCGGTGTGGGAAGCATCTGCGCAACGAGTGTCCGAAGAACTGTTATTCGAGGTTCCGTGGGCGGTCTCCCAGGCAACGGCAGCATCGTTCGGAGTCGAGGACAGGAAAGCTTTCATGAGGAGACAGCACGCGGTGGAGCCGGCGGCACTGGTGACTGCCGCCCGGGCGGGCGACTCGGCGGCTCAGGACGCCCTGGTCAGCGCCTATCTCCC
Organism: Streptomyces sp. NBC_00659; assembly: GCF_036226925.1. Classification (NCBI taxonomy): domain Bacteria; kingdom Bacillati; phylum Actinomycetota; class Actinomycetes; order Kitasatosporales; family Streptomycetaceae; genus Streptomyces; species Streptomyces sp. NBC_00659. The sequence continues at coordinate 8,850,662 of NZ_CP109031.1, forward strand.
CTTGGTCTACAACATCGTCGGGCGCGCGCTGAACGGTTCCGTCGACGTCGACGACGTCGTGCAGAACACCATGCTCCGCGCCCTGGACGGCCTGGACGGCCTGCGTACGCCGGAGAGCTTCCGCTCCTGGCTCGTGGCGATCGCGATGAACCAGGTCCGGGCCCACTGGCGGGACCGGCAGCTCGCCCCGGACGGTGTGGAGGAGGCGGAGGAACTCGCCGACCCCGGCGCCGACTTCGTGGACCTGACCCTGATGCGGCTCCAGCTCTCCGGTCAGCGGCGGGAGACCGCGCTGGCGACCCGCTGGCTCGAACCCGACGACCGAGGCGTGCTCTCGCTGTGGTGGCTGGAATGCGCCGGTGAGGTGACCCGGACCGAGGTGGCCGAGGCACTGGAGGTGTCGCCGCAGCACGCGGCGGTCCAAGTGCAGCGTATGAAGGCGCAGTTGGAAACCGCTCGTGTGGTGGTACGGGCCCTCGGCGCCCGCCCGCCGTGCGAGGAGCTGCGGGGTGTCCTCGCCTCCTGGGACGGCCGGCCCTCGGCGCTGTGGCGCAAGCGCATCGCCCGGCACGCCCGCGACTGTGTCCGCTGCTCCGGTCTGTGGAGCGGACTGATGCCCGCGGAGGGGCTGCTGGCCGGTCTGGCGCTGATCGCGGTGTCGCCGGGGCTGACGGCCGCGCTGTTCGACGCTTCCGGCGGGATGGCCGCCACGGGCTCGGTGTCACGGGCCCCGGCCGCCGCGGGGCACGGGGAGGAGGGCTCGTCGGGGGCCGCCGGGCACCGGGCTTCCGGCGGGAGGGCGGCCTCGCGCGGTGAGGCTCGCCGGCGCCGACGCGTACGGCGCCGGGCGCTGGGCGGCGCACTCGTGGCGGTCTGCGTGGCGGGCGGCGGTTTCTGGTACGTGGAGACAGGACCCGGAGCGCGAACCGACGGGGCGGCTCCCTCGCGGACCGCGGGCGACCCCGTCATGGACCTCTCCGCGCCGGACGCCTCGGCCGCCTCCGCCTCGCCGTCGGCAAGCGCCACGGCGTCGGCCTCGCCGTCGGCGTCCGCGTCGAAGAAGGCGAAGGCGAAGGCGAAGGCGAAAGCCTCCAGCACACCCCGTCCCGCCGAGCCGAGCAAGTCGGCCGCCGCCTCCTCGGCCGCGCCGACCCGGAGAGCGTCCGGCGTGGCGCAGGCGCAGTCGGCACCGACGACCACCGTGGCCCAGGTGGTCGCGCTGGTGAACAAGGAGCGGGCGGCCGCCGGCTGCGGACCGCTCACCGAGGACCCGCAGCTGGAGGACGCGGCCCAGGCCCACTCCGAGGACATGGCCGCACGCGACTTCTTCGAACACACCAACCCCGACGGCGCCGACCCCGGCGAGCGCATCACCGCCGCGGGCTACCGCTGGTCCACGTACGGCGAGAACATAGCCGCGGGTCAGCAGACCCCTTCGGCGGTGATGGACTCGTGGATGAACAGCCCGGGGCATCGCGCGAACATTCTCAACTGTTCGTTCAAGAACATCGGGGTGGGCGTACACAAGGGGTCGGGCGGTCCCTGGTGGACACAGGACTTCGGGGCGAAGCTGTGATGGCCGGCGCTCCTTCCCGGGCGCGAGGTTCCCAGGTCATGGCCCTGCCGGACCCACCTCGGGACCGAACGCGCCTCAGCTGACGTGCCAGCCGGGTTCGAGGCGGTCGAGGAGCGCGCGGAAGGCCGCGTCCGCCGGCTCCCGGCCGCCCTCCGCCTGGGCGGCGACGACCAGGCCGAAGGTCGCGTCGACCAGCAGGGCGGCCTCCGTCCGGGCTCGGACCTGCGGCATGCCGAGGTCCCGGAAGACGGAGGTGAGCAGCTCCGTCCACTCGGTCAGCACGTCACTCAGGACGGGCCCGTACCGGTCGGGGTCGATCAGGCTGGCGGTCATGATCTCGAGGTAGAGGGGGACGGCGGGGCGCAGGTCGGGGGCGCCGAACCGCCGCCAGATCTCCTCCATGAAACGGCGGAGGCCCGCCGGGTCCCGCGGGGACTCCGCGGAGGCGAGCATCTCCCGGGCCCGCAGGAGCGGTCGCCTCTCGTCCAGGGCGAGCGCTTCGGCGACCATGCCCTCCTTGGTCCCGAAGTAGTACAGGAGCATGCGGTCGCTGGTGCCCAGGGTTCGGGCGAGCGGGCGCAGGGAGAGTCCTGCGAGGCCGTTGCGCACCAGGTACGCGCGGACCCGGTCGGTCAGCTCGCGTCGTTTGGCCTGGTCGGAGGGTCGTGGCATGAGGGCTCCCGGCGGCCGCGGTGTCTCTGCGTGGTCGTGTGACACCAGACACATTCCATATGTGCCGGTCAGTACTCTTGGAAAGGATTCTTGCCGTAGCGAGCGCTACATGCATATTTGTTATCGTGACGGGCGTTACGTGAACGCGTGACCTGACAATGTCCGGACCGGTCGTCGACGGGTCCGTGCCGCTCGGGCGGTGTGGTCGCCGGCAGTGCAGAAGGGACTGATTCCCATGGCCCCTGGGGCCATCGATCTCCTGGCGACACCTCGCCGGGGGCGCTTTGCCCGGCTCTACCGCCGGCCCGAGGGATCGAAGCGTCGGGACGCCACGACACGTGATCAGCAGAAGGAGGCATCCGCGGAAGCCGCACCCACCTCGTGGCTGGCCCGGAACCGGGCTCTTTGGTCGCGTGCGCTGCAACCCATCCGTCCGTTCGACGCGCCCCGCGCCCGGGTCACCCCCTGGGAGTCCTCCTGGCCGCTGTCGCGGGAACTGACCTCGGCCCGCCGGGCCCGCCGTCTGGTGACGGCACAGCTGGACGAGTGGAATCTGGAGGACGTGGCCGACACCGCGGAGCTCCTGGTCAGCGAGCTGGTCACCAACGCTCTGTGCCATACGCGCGGCCCACTGCGGCTCAACCTGTGCCTGCGCGGCGACCGCCTGCTGTGCGAGGTCGAGGACACGGAGCCCGAATGTCCCGTACGGCGCGAGGTCGACGCCGACGCGGAGGGCGGTCGCGGTACCGAACTGCTCGACCTGCTCGCCGAGAGCTGGGGCAGCACCTGCACTCCCACCGGCAAGACCATGTGGTTCGAAGTGCCCACACAGACCCCGTCGTAGCACCCGCCGAGCCCCCTCGGCGGTGATCGCGCCCGCCCCGTCGGCCAAGCGGCGGACAGCGACCGTCCAGCCCCGGTGTTTTTGCCCCCGGGGAAGTGCGCTGGAAGCCGCCGGCCTCACCGGCCGGATCGCTCAGGCGACGGTGATCACTTGCGTGGCCAGGAAGTCGAGGAGCGCGGCGTTGAACCGTCCGGGCTGTTCCGCGCCGGGAAGGTGGCCGGCGCCCTCGACGACGGTCAGGACCGCGTGCGGGACGAGCGCGTGGATGGCCTCGGCGTCGCTGACCGGTGTGTAGACGTCGTCGGCGCCGACGACGATCAGTACGGGGGACTGTACGGCGGCGAGTGTGTCCCGGTAGTCGGGGCGCTCGGCCCGGCCGCGCAGGGCTGCCGCGGCACCACGGGGATCGGTGGCGCGCATCATGCTCAGGACGTGCTCGGCGACGTCGGGCAGCGCGGTGACGTTGTAGTCGGCGAGCATCTTGCCGATGACCTCGTCCGCGTAGCCGTTCATCCCCTCCGCCAGGAGGCGGTCGGCCAGCCGGTTGCGGAAGGCCTTGCCCTCGTCCGTCTCGGCCGGGGCGGAGGTGTCCGACAGGACGAGCGCGCGGACGCGGTGGGTGTGGGCGCGTTGAATTTCCAGGGCGATCTGCCCGCCCATCGAGACACCGCCCACCACCGCCCGGTCGATGTCCAGGTGGTCCAGGAGCGCGGCGAGGTCGTCGGCGAAGTCGGAGAGATACACGGGGCCGGTCTCCACCCCGCTGGCGCCGTAGCCGCGCAGATCCGGGGTGATGACCCGGTGCCCGGCCGCGACGAGCGCTTCGGCCTGCGGGGCCCACAGGGTCCGGTCGAAGGGATGCCCGTGGATCAGCAGGACGGGCAGCCCGGCCGAGGAGCCGGTGTCGTCGTAGTGGATCGTCGTACCGCGCAAGGCTATGGAGGTCATGCCAGGCACCCTAGGGCCTGTCCGGCCACAAGATCATCGCGATGGTCGAAGCGGGTCACTGCCTGCCACCGTGCGTACCGGGTACGGACGTCGCTCTTGCCCGGTGCTTCCGGGCGCTTCCCGGGTACGGATGTTGCTCTTGCCCGGCAGGTCCGGGCGCCTCCCGGGTACGGATGCCGCTCTCACTCCACGCGGCTGCGCGCGTCCCGTGTCGAAGCCGTCCGGCCCGGACGACGATGGCCCGGCACGAGCGCGAGGTTGATCGCGTCGGCCGGGCCATCGACATGCACAGGAGGGGCTACTCCGCCTCGTGCCGGGTTCCGTAGGGGTCACCGGCGCCCGTGCCGCCGTACTGGGCGTGCTCCTCGGCGGGCCACTGGGGCGGTGCGGACGACCAGTGGCCGGCCTGCGGGGCGCTGTGGGCCATCGGCGCCGGAGCGTCCTGGATGCCCGACACCTGCACCGGCATGGCCTTTCCGCGTGCGACGACCTTGGAGCGCTTCTTGGCCGGCTTGTCCCAACCGCCGTCGCCGAGGATCAGGACCGGGTCGAACATGACGATGGCCGCGGCGAGGATGAGGAAGATGATCGGGCCCAGGAGCATCGGCAGCAGGAGCGAGGTGCTCTCCTGGCCGGTCACGGACGACTCGATGCCGTTGTGGAGATGGACGTTCACGGCGGCCATGCCCGTGTAGTGCATGCCGGTGACGGCCAGGCCCATGACGAGGCTGGCGCCGAGCGTGCGGATGAAGCCCTGTACGGAGACGGCGGCCCACAGCGCGGCGGTCGCCGCCACGAGGGCGATGATCACGGACAGGGTCACCGTGAACGCGTTGTAGCTGAGCTCTCCGTTGAGCTGCATCGCGAACATGCCGAGGTAGTGCATGGTCGCGACGCCGAGACCGGTGATGGAGCCGCCCACGGTGAGGGCCGCTCGCGTGGCACCGCGATGCCCGACGATGAAGACGCCCGCGGAGACCACCACGATCGCCACGGCGAGACTGAGCACGGTCAGCGGGACGTCGTAGGTGACGGGTGTCTCCGCCACGGAGAAGCCCGTCATGGCGATGAAGTGCATCGTCCAGATGCCGCAGCCCAGGGCGCTGGCCCCGAGGGCGAGCCAGCCGAGCCTCCATCCGGGCTCGTGGTGCACCGTGCGCACCACACAGCGCAGCCCCAACGCCGAGCCCACACAGGCCATGACGTAGGCGGCCACCGGTGTGACCAGCCCGTAGCTGAAGCCGTCGATCGTGCCGTTCATCCGCTCCCTAACTAACTCTGTACCGCTGACATGCGAAGGACATTGAGCCCTTTTTCTGGTAGCGATAGCAAATTCTCGAGCCGATGTTGATTGAAGCTTGCAGGATCGTTATCGATCTCCCGCGTTCACTCGCACGCGCGGGCCCCGAGGTGCCCGAACCTTTGTGGCGTCCCAGGTGCCCGGCCGGGAATTTCGACCGGCCCTTTCGGCCTTGTGCAGTGCGATGCCACGTCGTTGTGAGGGCGGGGCGGACGGACGGCGGGCGGCGCGTGAGACCGCGCCTGTGCGAGTCCGACGAGGACTAGGAAGAAGGGGTGCGTGCGATGAGCCGGAACGAGGAGAAGGCGCTGCTTGCCGGTGGCTGTTTCTGGGGCATGCAGGATCTGATCAGGACGTTCCCGGGTGTTCTGGACACGCGGGTGGGATACAGCGGCGGCGACGTGGCCGACGCGACGTATCGCAACCATGGAACGCATGCCGAGGCGATCGAGATCACCTTCGATCCCACGAAGACCGACTACCGGACGATCCTGGAGTACTTCTTCCAGATCCACGACCCGTCGACGAAGAACCGGCAGGGCAACGACATCGGTCTCAGCTACCGGTCCGCCATCTTCTACGTCGACGACGAGCAGAAGCGGGTCGCCGAGGACACCATCGCGGATGTCGACGCCTCCGGACTGTGGCCGGGGAAGGTCGTGACCGAGGTAGCGCCGGCCGGTCCGTTCTGGAAGGCGGAGCCGGAGCACCAGGACTACCTCCAGCGCTACCCGGACGGCTACACCTGCCACTTCGTCCGTCCGAACTGGCGGCTGCCGAGGCGCGCGGAAGCCTGAGCGGTGCCTGACAGCCCGCGCAGCCCCGAGCGGGGCCTGTGACGGCCCGCGCGGCCTGCGCGGGCCCCGGGCCGGTGCCACGAGGCCGCGCGGGCCTCGGGCGGTCCCGGCAGGCTGCGCCGGCCGCAGGTGGTCCGACGAGGCTGCGCGAGCCGCGGGTGGTCGCACGGGGGTGCCTGGGCTGTGGGCCGGTGTCCTGGCCCGGGCCGTTGCGGATGCGATCCTGCGATCCTGCCGGTCGCGGCGGCTGCCCTCGGGCCCTCGGGCCCGCGGGGTCGGCGGTGAGCCGGGGGCGGCCGGTGGTCAGGGGGTGGCGCGGCGTGTGGTCATGACCGTGGCCGCCACCGCCGTGGCGGCCAGGACCACCGAGGCGGCGCCCAGCGCGTGCTGGGCCGCCGTGCGGGCGTCGCCCGCCGCACCCAGGTAGATGCCGCCGACGACTGCGACCCCTGGCGTGCCGCCGAGTATCTGGGAGGTCCGACGGCGTGGCGCGGACGGGTCGATGCCCTGGACGCGGACCAGGAGGCGCGGCTGCGCGCCGCGTCTCCCGCCTCGGACACGCGGGACCCCGCAGGCGCGGCGGACTCCGCCCACCTCCTCACGGACGCGGACCGTCTGCTGCTGTCCGCGCTGCGTGAGGACGCACGCCTCAGCTACGCGGAACTGGCCGCCGTCACCGGCACCACCGCGAGCACCGTGGCCCGCCGGCTGACCGAACTGCGGGCGCGCGGCGCGCTGTTCTTCGACGTCGACATCGATCCGGCGCTGCTGGGCGTGACGGTGTCCGCGCTGCTCTGGATGCAGGTGGCCCCCGCGCACCTGGACACGGTGGCGACAGCGCTGGCCGGACATGACGAGCTCGCGTTGGTCGCGGCGACGACCGGTCCGACGAATCTCGTGGCCCACGCGTTGTGCCGCGACGCGGAGGCCCTGCATCACTACCTGACACGGCGGGTGGCCTGGGACGCCGTCACGCGGATCGAGACGGCGCCCGTGCTGCGTACGTACAAGGCGGCAGCGACGTTCCGCGCGGGCTGAACGCGAACCGCCCCAGCCGGTGCGGGCCGAGCGCGAACCGCCCCGGCGGTGCGGGCCGGCCCCGAACCGCCCCTGCCGTTCAGACGTATTCGTTGCGTTTGAGCTCGATCACCCAAGCGCGGCGTTCACAGATCTTCCCGTCGCGCATGCGGAACACCTCGGCCATCGACATGCGCATCGGCTCTCCCGTTTCCCGCATCACCGTTCCGGTGAGCTCGGCCATGATCACGTCGTCCTCCTCGACCATGCGGACGACCTCCAGCCGGGGAGGCGCGACGAAGCCGGGACCCTCGATCGCGGCGTCGTACGCCTCCTTGCCGGTCAGATGGAAACCGCCGAAAACCGTCCACTCGATGTCATCGGTGAGACAACTCAGAATCTGTGCGTGATCGTTCTTCCGGAAACCGTTCAAGTAGGTCTCGACGGTCCGCTTGTTCTCGGACATGACTCCTGCTTTCCATCGCGAGGAAGGGCGAAAGACGGCTGTACCGCTCCGGAGGCGCTGATCCGGACCGTGAACCGTCGAGGCACCTCCATAGCGCCCATGCGAGCGGGAGGCAAGCTGGGCTCACTCGAAGGTGTGGTGACGTACGGCAGATAGAGTTGCGGCCTTCGAAAGGCGTAGTGTCATATGCCTGTTGCCCAGGGCAGTCGGGCAACTTGCAGGCGGGGGCCAGGGGAGAGGACGGCATCACGAGATGACGAGCACCGACTGGAGCGATCGAGGATTGTGCCGTACGGCCGATCCTGACGACCTGTTCGTCGAGGGCGCGGCGCAGAACCGGGCCAAAATGCTGTGCATCGGCTGCCCCGTGCTCACCGAATGCCTCGCCTATGCGCTGGACCAGCGCATCGAGCACGGTGTCTGGGGCGGCATGACCGAGCGGGAGCGACGTGCCCTGTTGCGCCGCCGGCCCACGGTCACTTCCTGGCTGAATCTCCTGGAGACGGCCCGAGTGGAGCACGAACGCTCGCAGGACACCACGGCTGTCGCACAAACGGCGAGCTGATCACGGCCTTACCCTCGGGAGCATGTATCGGTTCCGAGGGCGCGCCCGGCGCCCTGCTCGTCGCGGGGGAACAGGGTCCGCCGGGCGCCGGGTCGTGCCCGTGGGCGTGACGGGCGCCGATGTCGTGCTCGTCGGCCAATTCTCAGCCAAGGAGAAGAGCTTCGTCGCGCTCATGGACGCCGCGGCGGCGGAACTGACGGCGCGCGGTGCCCGGGTCGTCGGGCGGATCACGCAACGGCGTGGTGTCTCGGACGGTGGGGTCCGGAAGATGAACCTGCCGTATTCCTCGCGCACGCTGCTGAGTTCCGGGAAAGTTCTTGAAGTCGCCGCGCTCTGTGAAGAAACCGATGCGGACGTGGTCGTCTTCGTCGCTTCTCTGACAGATCGACAGCAAAACGTGCTGGCGGGGATATTCGACCGCCCCGCGATGAGTCTCGCCGAGATCATCGACGCCGGCTGAGCGGGAATTGCGCATGCCGTTCGGTTCACCGCTCGTATGGCGGTCGGCTGCGGACGGTGAGCGAACTCGTAGCGGCGCGGCGAAGTCCCGAATTGCCCACCCGCCGGAATCCACTGGCTCCGGGCCGGAGACATCCGTAGCATCTGATCATGATCGAGGGTACGGGGACCACGGACGACGAGCACGACGCCGAGCCGGAGAGGCAACTCGCCTGGCGCGCCGCGTCTGTCGGGCTCGCGGTGGTCGAGGTGGACGACGCCGAGCTTCTGCACCGCTGGCGATCCGACCCGGTGAACGCCCATGAGTTCTGCACCTGGCCGCGCTCCCTCGCGGCGCTGCGTGAGCGCATCGAGCGTGACGGTGACGACGACGATCGCGACAACTTCCTCGTCCTGCTCCCGGACGGCACCCCCATCGGCCAGATCGCACTCGGCTGCCAGAACATGGCCGACGGCACCGCGGAGGTCGAGCTGATGCTGGACCCGCGGTATCGAGGCCACGGGCACGGCGTGGACGCCCTCGACGCCCTGGTGGACCTCGCGTTCGGTGAACTCCCGCTGTACCGGCTCACGGCGGAGACTCACACCGGGAACGCCCCCGCCCTGGCGGTCCTCGCCAAGTCAGGCTTCGTCCAGGAGGGCGTCAGCCGTGCCGCCTGCTTCCACCGTGGCCGACGCCACGACCTCGCGGTGTTCTCGCTTCTCCGCCCCGAATGGGAAGCGCTGAGCCGCCCTCGCGCCTGGGACGCCTGACCGGAACCGGAACCGGAACCGGAACGCGGGATCAAGCGGGCCTCTCTGCGAAACTGACACGGGACCCATTCCCGCTGTCCCTCCCACCCGTGTACCCTCGCCGCCTTCCGTGCCGCGTGCCCTCGCCGTCCCCTGTGCCGCGATCCTGGCCGTCTCCCACGCCGCGATCCTCACCCGCACACGCCGCGATCGTCACCTTTCGCTTGGCACGCACAAAATGAGGCGGGAAACGCCGCAACGAGACAGACCGCTGAAAAGGGCCAAATATTCAAAGGCCGTCACGCATGCATTTTTTCCGGCCACTCAGGTCGGTTAAATCAAGCCAGTTGTGCGACCTGACATTGTGCGGAGCGGTGTGAACTGTCACCGTCGTGCGCGGAATGACAGCCCGATCATGACTTTCGAGAACCTCAACTCCGGTGCCACGTAGGGACGTTGGTCCACAAGCGTGCCGACCCGGTAAAAATGCCAATTTCTCCTCCCTTTACCGGCTGCAGCCCCGAGGTGAGCGTCTGCCGGGCGGGCGACCCCTTCCATGAACGACACATCACGACAGTGTGCGGTTTCGGCTCGGACGATCTCCGACGGCAATCCGCATATCCAGCGAAGGAGACGTTTCGCAGTCATGAAGACGAGTCCCTTGCGTGCGCACGACGGCCGAACATCCATCCGGCACCGGGATGCCACGAGCGCGAGACCTGGCTGGCGAGTCAGGACCGGGGTGTTCGCCGCCACGACGGCGCTCCTGTCGGCCGGCACCCTGCTCGGCGCCGGTCCAGCCTCGGCGGCACCCGCGGCGGTCAAGCTGACTTCCTCGTCCTGCCCCGGCGTGATCCAGAAGGGCCAGACGAGCGGCTGCGTCACGGAGTTGCAGAACCTGCTCAACGCCCACGGGGCCGGGCTGCTGGTGGACGGCGTCTTCGGGGCCAACACCCTCTACGCGGTGCGCGAGTACCAGGCCTCCACCGCGATCGCCGTGGACGGACAGGTCGGCCCCCAGACCAAGTCCAAGCTGTATGCGACCGGCGGCTCGGCCCCGGCGCCGATCCATCTCACGTCCTCCTCGTGCCCGGCGAACATCGTCCAGGGCAACAAGGGGGGCTGCGTCTCCGAACTGCAGCGGCTGCTCCGCCACTTCGGCTACGCGATCGACGTGGACGGCGATTTCGGGCCGGCGACGGACAGCGCGGTCCGCAGCTTCCAGTCCGCGCACGGTCTTTCCGTCGACGGTCAGGTCGGCACGAACACCAAGCGCGAGCTCTACGACACCGACGAGTCGCCGTCCACCGCGCTGGACCTGCGATCGGGATCCTGTCCCTCGAACATCGTGGAGGGGCAGAGCGGCGGTTGTGTCGCGACGCTTCAGGCCCTGCTCAACGGCAAGGGGCAACACCTGGACGTGGACGGTGAGTTCGGGCCCCTGACCTTGGCTGCCGTGAAGTCGTACCAGTCCTCGGCGAGCCTCTCCGCCGACGGGGAAGTCGGTCCGAACACCAAGGCCGCTCTGTACGCGAACATCAGCACGGGCGGCGGCAGCGGCGCACCGGCCCCGGTCAACCTGAACTCCGGCTCGTGCCCGGGCAACATCGTGAAGGGCCAACGCAGCGGCTGTGTGACCGAGTTGCAGAGCCTGCTCAACCACCACGGAGCCGATCTCGCCGTCGACGGCGACTTCGGACCGTTGACCGACAGTGCGGTGCGGGACTTCCAGGCCGAGAAGGGGCTGTCGGTCGACGGACAGGTCGGTCCGAACACCAAGGCCGCTCTGTACGGTGCTGTCACCCCGCCCTCCTCGCCCCCGTCCGGCGGCGGATACAGCAAGATCCTCGGTGTGGCCGCCGCCGAGGTGGGGACGGTCGAGGGCAGCGCTCGGGCGAACAGCTACGGATCGGCCGTGGGTCTGTCGCTGTCCACCAGCAACTACGCCTGGTGCGCGACCTTCGTGAGCTGGGTGGCCAAGCAGACCGGGGCCAGTTCCTACCGCAACAGCTACGTCTCGGGCTGGGTCAAGCAGGCACGGGCCGGCAACTACCACCTCTCGGTGACCACGAACCCGCAGCCGGGCGACATCGTGGCCTTCGACTGGAACGGGGGCAACAACTACACGGGTGGGCAGGAGCACATAGGCATCGTGCGAACGGTGAGCGGCGGGGCCGGTTTCACCACCGTCGAAGGCAACACCGGCAACCCCAACGGCGGGTCGGACGGCGTCTACGTCAAGACGCGCAGCACGAACAGCGGATACGACGTCATGTTCATCCGCGTCCGCTGACCGGCTGACGGGACGAGCCATGAACCACCTTTCCTCACAGGACGGTTCATGGCCGGCCCCGGCGAGGGAGCGCCGTTCGGGAGGCTCCGTGCGAATCACCAAGCCGAGCCGAGCCAAGCCGAGCCAAGCCGAGCCGAGCCAAGCCGAGCCGAGCCGAGCCGACGGGCCGAGTCGGACCGCTGAGCCGCGCCGGTGAGCGGGGCGCCGTCCACGCCCGGCGGGCCGCGTCACAGGCAGGGGAGCGGGTCCCGTGTGCCGGTTGTCACGCCTGACCGGAACTGTCGCCCGGGTTCGGCTCCCCCGCTAGGCTCAGGTCCGTACCTGTGGTCAGCGGGAAGGGTGAAGCGCCCGTGACGTAGCCGTCACACCGGTCATGAGCGCCAGGTCCACCCCGTTCAGAGCACGGCACCGTGATTCGTCCGTGGCGGCGGCATCCGGACTTCCGCAGACCGGGAGCCGCCGACCCGGTCATGAGCCCGACTCGCCCCGTCACGCCGGAACACGGCGACCGGCGTCCCTCCTCGGGTGCCGGTAGGCACAGACACTCACGTCCGCGTACCGACACCCCTCACAGAGGTCCGATGCCCACCCTCAGATTTGGCAAGTACCTGACATTAGGGGCAACAGCCCTCCTGCTGCTGGCCACGGCTCCCGGGGCGATCGCCGCCACCTCGGATCCCGCGGACCCCCCGCGGGTGACCTCCGCCGACGTTCCGGCGGCCGCCGAGACATGGCAAGCGCCGCTCTCCACCCGCGGACGGTACATCGTGGACGCCGACGGCAACCGTTTCCGGCTGAAGTCGGCGAACTGGGACGGCGCGCAAGGCTCCTGGACGGGCAGCGGCAGCGTCGACGACCCGGCCAACCACCACGCGGGCCAGGACTCCTACGGCGTCCCCCTCGGCCTGGACCGTGCGTCGCTGCCCCAACTGCTCGACGACTTCCACCGGCTGGGCATCAACAGCATCCGGCTGCCCTTCTCCAACGAGATGATCCACTCGACGGTCCCGGTGCCGGACGTGGCCGTCACGGCCAACCCGGAGCTGCGCGGCAGAACGCCCCTCCAGGTCTACGACGCCGTGGTCGCCGCCCTCACCCGGAGCGGGTTCGCCGTCATCCTCAACAACCACACCAGCACCTCGCGTTGGTGCTGCGGAGTCGACGGCAACGAGCGTTGGAACAGCAGTCAGTCCACCCAGCAGTGGGCGGACGACTGGGTCTTCATGGCCCGCCGCTACGCCGGTGACCCGCGCGTGGTGGGCGCCGACCTCTACAACGAGGTACGCCGTGACGTACTGGACGACCCCAACTGGGGCCTGGGTGACGCCCACGACTGGTACGCGGCCGCCCAACTTGCCGGTGACCGCATCCTCTCCGAGGCCAACGCCAACCTCCTCGTCGTCATCGAGGGGATCAACTGGACCGGTCTGCCGGTCGACGGCCTGCCTCACGGCCGCCCCACCCTCACCCCCGTGCGCAACCTCTCGCACACCCTCGTCGCCTCGCACAAGCTGGTGTACTCGGCCCACTTCTACGGATACACCGGCCCCAACCACAGCGGGGCGACCGGAATCGGCGAAACCCACGACGCCCGCTACCAGGACCTCACCCGCGACCAGCTCTACCAAGTCCTGGGCGACCAGGCCTTCTTCATCTCCTCCGAAGCGAACCAGCACTTCACCGCCCCCGTATGGATCAGCGAGTTCGGCATCGGCGCGGGCGAGACGGGCGCGGCAGCCCGGACCTGGTTCGGGAACATCACCGACTACTTCGCCGACCACGACGTCGATTTCGCCTACTGGCCGCTGGTCAGCTGGGAAGGCCACGACGACTGGTCCCTGCTGCGCTACGACACCTCGGGCAACCGGTACGGCATCCTCGACCAGTCCGACTGGCGCGGCACCGCGTGGAACCGGCTCATGACCGCCCCGACCCGCACCGGGTCCGTCGCCGCGGTCCCCGGCTGGCAGATGCTCGCCACTGATCACGGCGACCACGTGCAGTCGTTGCGGGTGCGCGCGGGCGGCGACTGGAACGCGGGTGCGTCCAAGGCCACGTGTCCCGACGGCGAACGGCTGATCGGCCTCGGCCACAGCGGTGTTCGCGCGCTGTGCACCGACGTCTCCACCGGCGACCTCCGCTCCGCGGCCGGCACCCAGACGGTCGTCACCGACGAGCGCCACGTTCCCGCGGGCGGCGACTGGGCCTCCGGGTACACCAAGTTGCAGTGCCCCGGGGGGAACTTCCTCATCGGCTACAGCCGCCGCGGTGGCCGCACCTCCGCCGCCCTGTGCGTTCCGGCCGGCACCTCGCTGGCGGGCACCGGGCGAACCGTGTGGTTCGACCGCTCCGACAACCGGCCCGCCGGAGCGGCCGGAGGGGACTTCGCGAACGGGGACTACAAGGGCCAGTGCGCCGATGACGAGTACGCCGCCGGAATCGCCTACACGACCCGCTTCGGCGCCGCCCAGGGCCCGGCCGCACTGCTCTGCCGCAAACTGAACTGATCACGACCCGGCCACCGTCGAAGCGGTGCGCGGACCAGGGTGAACAGCTCCGGAGCCGCGCCGCGCCGGGCCGTGACGGACATACGGCGGTCTCAGACCCGCCGGGACCCAACGGACCGAGCCCGTACGCACGGGCCGGCCGGGTCCCGGCGGTGTCTCCCGGGGCGTTTTCCGCGAGCCCCGAGCGTCGCCGCCGCAGGGTGGATCGCACCCTCCGACGACCTCTCGCAGGCGAATGCGGGCGATCAGGATGTGGGTGGCGGGCTGGAGCGTGTGCCCGGCGGGGGAGCCTCAGCTTGAGACGAGCGAGGCAAGCGGCCGTCACACGACCTGACTTGGCAGCGCTTCTGTCACCGGCTACGTCAGAACCGCCGGGCGGACTCCTCCGCGTGGGCCATGCGCCGCAGGCTCAGCAACACCGGTTCGTAGAGCACCGTCAACGCGACAGCCGCCTCGATCTGTTCGGACGGAGTCGGCTGCTCCTCGACCATGTCCAGGTCGGTGACCGCCAGTTGCGCGGCCAGATGTCCGTACGGCAGCAACTGCTCGGTGTCGCACGGGTAGCCGAGCCGGACCAGCGCGGCGACCGAGTCGATGAGCCGCCGGTGGGCGGGGTTGAGCATGTCCACGCCGGGGTCGCAGGACCAGCCCAGCCGCTCCAGCAACGCCTCGACCGAGCGGCAGGCGGTTGCCACCGCCGGATCGTCCTCGGTGGGCTTCTCGGCGCAGGGCAGCGCCCGGGTCGCCGCGCCCAGTCGCAGATGGTGGTCCAGCGACTCGTCCTCCGCGGCGGAGATCACCTCGCGCGCGTCGGCCACCGAGACCCCGCCGATCTGGATCAGCGCCCGCACGAGGCGCAGCCGCCGCAGGTGATCCTCCCCGTACTCGGCCTGCGTGGCGGAGATCCGGCGGCCCGGCTGGAGCAGTCCTTCGCGCAGGTAGTACTTGATCGTGGCGGTCGATACACCGCTGCGCTCGCTCAGCTCCGCCAGCCGCATGCTCTTGCACCCTTCATCGGACAGTGACACTATCCAAGCATGGATCGTGTCACTATCCAACACGAGAACGGGGAATCTCATGGGTAATGCACCGACATCTGGGCGACGGGTCACGGCCGCCGCCGAGGGAGACGTGGTCGTCTTCCTCATCGGCATGCGCATCAACCGCTGGCGGGCCGTCCGTCACTGGCTGCCGGCCCTGGCGGCTATGCCGCGCATGCTGAAGGAGCTCACGCAGGACAGCGACAGCGGGCTGCTGGGCCACCGGAGTCTGAGTGGCGGTCCGCGCGTGTTCACCGTCGCGCAGTACTGGGAGTCGCGCGAGAAGCTGCTCGCCTATGCCTCCGACCAGGCGGGGGAGCATCGCCCCGCGTGGGCGGCGTTCAACCGCCGTCTGCGGAGCAGCAAGGGCAGCGTGGGGGTCTGGCACGAGACGTACATCGTCCCGGCGGGTTCGTACGAGTCGATCTACGTCGACATGCCGCCGACCGGTCTGGCCGCGGCATGGGGAGTCGAGCCTGTGGAACGGCGCGGGGAGCGAGCGGCGCAGCGGCTGGAGAGCCGGGCGTCTTGAGCGACCCCGTGCCGAGCCGGAGCCGGTGACAGGCGTCCGGCGTCATGCTTGAGCGCTGGACCGACATGCGTGAGTCAGGCCCGTCCGAGTCGGTTCCGCCCGGGTCGGTCTTTCCGGCGGACACCTCGCCCGGAGGGCGGTGGAGTGCGGTGGAGGGGGTGAGGGCCCGAGACCGGGCAGGGATTCGGGCCCTCACGTCGCGCATCCGTCGGGGGCGTTTGCGCGCTGTCCACTTCAACGAGCTTCGTCTCCGGGGGATACGTTTCCTTCGCGGCCGGGCCTGTTCCGGCGGTCCAGGGGCATGCCGCCCGACGGGACGGACGCGCGAACCCGCCGACCACGGCCACGCATTTACCGCGACCGTCCGGTTACCGCGACGCCCGGCTACGCCGGCCGTACGACCCAGTGTCGCGGTGTCCCGGTGTTCACCACGAAGTCCGGACCGCCTTCCGGCCGAAGGTGATCGAATTCACGAGAGGGCGCTGTGCTCCATGAAGATCCCAACTGCTCTTTTGGTGCTGCCTGTTGTCCAATCGGCGGGGCAACAGGAGAAGTCGGGGAACGCTTCACGGCAGCCGCTCGACCAGCCTGTCGACGAGCGGCGACGGGTGTGACAGCGCGGCCAGGTGTCCGCCGGGAATGGTCTCGGCCTCGATTCCGAGGCGGTCGCGGGCCACTCGGCGCTGGAAGTCCACCGGGAAGAACCGGTCCCCGGTCGCGGCCAGCACCCGCGTGGTGGTGTCGGGCCATCGCTCGATGTCGCAGGGCTGGTCGAAGGCGATGTCGGCCTCCGGCTGCTCCTGGCCCGCCATGGCGGCAGCGACCTCGGCGGGGACGTCGTGCAGGAAGTAGGTGTCCAGGTCGAATTCGGCGCCGTATCCGCCGGCTTCGGCGGCGGCGAGGCGGGCCGGTTCCGAACCCGTGTTGCCCCACCACTGTCCGGGCGTCTCGCCCGGCAGGGGCACCATCGCGTTGACGAGCACCAGCAGTCCGACCGGAACACGGGTGCAGACCATCGGCGCCGTGAAACCGCCCATCGACTGCGCGACCAGCACCGTATCGGTGCGATCGCCGATCACCTCGGCCACGGCGTCGGTGTACTCGGGCAGTCCCGAGGACTCGTCGGCGCCCGGCAGGCCGACCGCGACCGCCTCGTGCCCCCTCGACCGCAACTCGGACACCACACGATGCCAGAACCAGGCCGAACCCCCGGCTCCGGGAACCAAAACAAACACGCTCGCCCTCGCTTCCGTCCGTTTCACCCCTGACGACGTAGACCGCCGGGAGCGACGAAAGTCATCGGTGGCGGGCCTGGCGGCCTTCCTGATCGATGTTCCAGCTGTAGGGCAGGGCTTCGTCGCAGAACACGCAGACGAAGTCGTCCTCGCGCACGACATTGACCTGTTGGCACGACACACAACGCCGGAACACCACCTGGTGGGTGAACCCGCCGGGACGCTCGAACCCGGCCCGGTTCAGGGCATCCGCTACGGCCGGCCACGAGTCGACGTCCGGGCAGTATCCGGTCGACTGGTTGCTGACCTCGTCGACGACCCAGCGCCCGCACTCCTCACGGAAGCTCACCTCGCCTGCGCTGAGCACCGATTCTCCGCCCGCGCACACCACGTGCTCACTGCGGCGCGGTGCCAGGCGCAGCGCCCCTTCGATGTCGACCACGAAGGTGAAGGGCTCGGCCCGCTCCTCGACGCCGCGGGCGGACAGCCACCGGGTGAAGTCCGCGGCCGAACGGATGCGGGCACCCTCTTTGCCCGGCTGGACGAGGCCCCTGAGTTCAGTGGGCCCGACATAGCGGTAACCGGGGCGCGGCGCGTGCATGCAGGCCAAGGTAGACGAAATCCGCAGCGCCGGCTGTCCCGTACACCGTCGACTGTCCCGTACGGTGCCGGCTGTCCCGAACCGCGTCGGCCAGGACCGTTTTCCATGCGCCTGGCTGCGACCGCCGCGCGCTCCGCCGTCAGCCGGTCGCGGTCGCCGTCGCGTCGGATGTGAGGAGCGGGGACGGACCGAACAGCGCACTGAGCACGTCGAGTTGGCCGTCGATCGCATCGAGGGCGGTGAGGGCGGCGGGGACGGAACCGTCGGCGGGAGCAGTTGCCCCGGGTGCCCGCGACAGCTCCTGGGGGGCCGCTTCCGCGGCGGTGGGCGGGGCCGGGCGCCGTCCGATCGCCCGGCGTACGGTGAGCGCGTGCGCCGCGACCCCGGCGCGCCGCTGTGCCACGGCGGGGTCGGCGGTCAGCGTGTCCGGTGCCGACCCGGCGGCGTCGGTGAGGTCGTCGACGGGGTCGGCGCAGCGCCGCAGTGCTGTTACGGACCGGAGCGTGAAACGGTCCGGGTGCCACCGCGCGGGCACGGCCCGGGGGAGGGGCGCAGCGGCCAGGATCCGCATCGGAGCCGTCACGATCGCCAACTGTTCCACCCGGTAGGCGAATCGGGCCTGCGCCAGGCGGACGGCCCGGCCGTCGCGCCAGTCCGTCTCCAGCAATTCACCCAGACTCGACAGCGCCGCCGCGGTCCGGGCCCGTATCACCGCCTCGGTCCGGATGGGCAGCACGAGCCAGGAAGCCGCGATGCCGAGAACCGCGCCGACCGCGATCCCGGCCAGCCGGGTGTGCAGCAGGTCGCCGGGACTCTGCCCGAACCAGTCGTAGAGCAGCGAGAGTACGGCGGTGACGCAGCCCGCCCAGTACGCGTAACTGAGTTCACGCAGCCATGTGGCCACGGCGAGCACGACGAAGATGACGACGACCGCGGTGTTCGACCGCGGCCCGAACTCTCCGGAGACGGCGGTGGCCACCACCGTGCCGGCCGCGGCGCCGAGCGTGCGCCAGGCCCCTTTGACCAGGACGTCGCCGCGGCTGCGCGCACCGCTGCACACCAGGAACGCCGTGAGGACCACCCAGGCCCAGTGGTCCGGCCACAGGTTCCGGCCGATCGCGAACGCGGCGGTGAGCGCCGCCGCCATCTGCAGGGCCATCCGGGTGCTCGCGGTCAGGCGGCGGCGCGGGGCGCGGGGCGCCGTGGTCACCTTGGCGGACGGCGGCCGTGGTACGAGACCGGTGCGCTGTGCCGTCCACGTCACCACGGTTCCCCAGGCGACCGCCGCCAGCGCGGTCACCGCCGCCCAGGCGGTGTGCTCGTGCCCGTCGGCGGGAACCGCCCCGGCGGGCACCACCAGGACCGCTATCAGCGGAAGAACGACGAGCGTGCCCGCTCGCGTGGCGCGGGGACCGAACCGGCGCACCCAGATCGCCCCCGCGACCCCCACGACGAACGCCGTGTCACCCGCGAGGGGGTGCTGCTGGATCAGGGTGCTCAGTTCCGTGCCCGCCGCAGCCGCGCAGGGCAGCACGACGCAGGCCGACAGCCGGTCCGTCCGGTCGAAGAGGCGTTGCACGCGACCGAGCGCCGAGGCGATCACCACCGCCTGCACCACACTGTCCACGCGCAGTCCCGCCTCGTGCTCGACGAGCAGGGCCCAGCCGTACGTGCCCAGGACCGTCGCCATGGCCACGGCCGTCGTCCGCAGGTGTGTCCCTCGCGGATCGAAGTGCAGCGCACGACGCGTCGACCTCATAAAACTACGCAACACGTAGGATCACCGCCAAGAAAGCCGCTGGAATCAGCCATCTGGAGACCTACCCTCGGGCGGTATCGTAAGTGATACCTTAGCAATGTGATGGGAGAGCGAACAGAACGCGAGGACGCGGAACGCGTCGGGGCCGAGGGTGACGCGGAGCGGGCCGGGTCCGAGCGGCGGGACGGACGGGCCTCCGCCGAGATCCGGCAGGGCGTCATCCGGCTCGCCCGCAGGCTGAGCGCGGAGCGCCCCGCGGACGGGCTCAGCCTCAACAAGAGCAGTGTCCTCGGCCACCTGCGCCGCAACGGCCCGATGTCGGCCGGTGCGCTGGCCGCCGCCGACCATCAGCAGCCGCAGTCCCTGACGCGGGTCTTCGCGGACCTCGAACAGGAAGGTCTGATCAGCCGCACGCGCGACGCGCAGGACGGGCGACAGCGTGTGGTGGAGCTGACCGAAGCGGGCCGTGCCGCCCTCGCCCGCGACATGGCGCAGCGCGATGCCTGGCTCGAAGTCGCCCTCGTCGATCTCACCGAGACGGAGCGTCAGGTCCTCCTGCTCGCCGCCCGCCTGATGAACCGCCTCGCCGACTCCCCGGCCGCCGTGCCCGGCTCCATGACCCGACCCCACTGACGGAGGCTCCCGTGTCCTGGCCCGACCACGCCATCTGGTGGCATGTCCACCCCTTGAGTTTCCTCGGCGCGGAGGCGGACGCCCTGCCCGCCGACGTGCCCGTGCAGCACCGGCTGCCGGTCCTCGCCGACTGGCTGGACCATCTGGTCGGACTCGGCTGCAACGGCCTCGCCCTGGGGCCGGTCTTCGCCGCCGAGACCCACGGCTACGACACGACCGACCACTTCCGCATCGATCCCCGCCTGGGCACCGAGGCCGATCTGGTCGAACTGATCGACCGGGCCGCGTCGCGCGGGGTCCGCGTCCTGCTCGACGGCGTCTTCAACCACGTCGGAAGGTCTTTCGCGCCCTTCGCCGACGTGGCCCGGCACGGTGCCGCCTCCCCGTACGCGGACTGGTTCGTCCCCGAGGGCGACGACTTCCGGACCTTCGAGGGGCATCGTCATCTCGTCACGCTGAACCACGCGTCCCCCGCGGTCGCCGACCATGTCGTCGAAGTCCTCGGCCACTGGCTCGACCGGGGCGTCGCCGGCTGGCGGCTCGACGCGGCCTACGCGGTTCCGCGGCCCTTCTGGCGGACCGTCACGGACCGGGTCAGGTCCCGTCACCCCGGCGCGTGGTTCAGCGGCGAGGTGATCCACGGCGACTACGCGGCGTACGTCGTCGAGGGCGGACTCGACACCGTGACGCAGTACGAACTGTGGAAGGCGATCTGGAGTTCGCTCAACGACCGCAATCCGCACGAACTGGCCTGGGCGCTCAAGCGTCACAACGCCATGCTCGACACCTTCGCGCCGCAGACGTTCGTCGGCAACCACGACGTCACCCGCGTCGCCAGCCGGCTGGAGGAGCCCGGTCATCTGGCGCACGCGCTCGCCGTGCTCCTCACCGTCGGGGGGACACCGTCCGTCTACGCGGGAGACGAACGGGCCCGTCAGGGCGTCAAGGAAGACCGGGTGGGCGGGGACGACGCCATCCGTCCCGCGTTTCCC
This sequence comes from Streptomyces sp. NBC_00659, assembly GCF_036226925.1. NCBI lineage: Bacteria > Bacillati > Actinomycetota > Actinomycetes > Kitasatosporales > Streptomycetaceae > Streptomyces > Streptomyces sp. NBC_00659. The sequence goes on from NZ_CP109031.1 coordinate 8,871,630, forward strand.
GCTTCCCCGTCGGAGCTCGGCGCCGACGGACTGGCCGTGCAGCGACTGCACCAGACCCTGGTGGGCGTGCGTCGCCGCCACCCCTGGCTGGTACGTGCCCAGACCCGGGTCCACACGCTCGACAACACCGTCCTCAGCTACAACCTGGCGGCGCCCGATGCCGGCTCCACTCTCGCGGTCGCCCTCAACTTCGGCCCCGCTCCGGCCACCGCCGGCATTCCGGCCGCCGTGTGGACGCCGGTCGCGGGCGACGCGTCCGTCGATTCCGCCACGGGTACCGTGTCGCTTCCCGCGACGGGCTGGTTCATCGCCACGACATCGGGAATCCGCAACTGATCCCGGTCAGGCCGACGCTGCTTTTCCGGCAGCGGCCATGGCGAGGAATCGACGGTAGTGCGCCCGTCACGACATCAGGGCGCACAGAAAACCGCCGTCGAGCCAAATCAGTCCTGTCGGAAAACGTTTCAGCCGTGTTGGTGACCCGGCGATTTCATAGCGTTGAAACGCTCGCGCAAGTCGATTTCGGACACCTGCATCACGCGGCGTCCGCACCGAATGCGCGAGCCCACGCATTGCGCCAGAGAGTGAGCCGGCGCCCACGTTGTCCGCATGCCTGGACATAGGCGACGAGCAGTTCCTCCGACGGCATGCGAAAACCGGCCAGAATGTCGGCGACCGTACTGCGCGGCAATGGTCCGGCGCCGAGGTCGCGGGCCTTCTTCTCCATTTCACGCAGCGACGGCTGGCCGGCGGCGAGCCGTGCCTGGTGCATCGCTTCGAGGAGATGGGCCGGGTGGTACACGAGTTCCAGTTTCCGTTCGCCGCGTGGCGCGGACGCGACCTCGCGGCCGTCGGGAGTGTGGCCGGATTGCCGCGCCGCCTGCTCCCAGCGCAGTCGGGCCTCGCGTCGCGTGGCCCCGCAGACCTGCGCATACGCTTCCACGACATGGCGGCGGGGCAGGAAGGTGCCGCGGTCGGCCCGGGACAGGGTGACGGCGGAACAGGCGGGATCCGCGATCCGCAGACTCTCCGTCCGCTCCGCCATCTGCCGGTAGGTGAGCCCGGATCGTTGGCGCAGTGAGCGCAGCCATTGAGCCAGTTCATAACACTGAGCGGATTGCGGGATGGGTGTTCTGCTCCGCCCCACCACTGCCCCCTGGATGTCGAGACTGCCGGACGCGTGACGCGTTCGATGGTATGTCGATCGACGACGCCCACTGATTCGGTCGATGCCGGGGCCCGGGCATTGCGTACCACTAGGAGGGCCCGTTTTTGTCTTTACTTGGGCTCACATAGATCGACGCTATGGATGGCCTCGATGAAGAGTCAAGGAGGCTTTAACTTACTTTACTCTGCATGGGGATCCTTTTCCTTTCGGTGGATCTTTGGTTCATTTTGTCCGGGAAGCGGAGTAATGGGATCCGTGTGTCCACATGGGGTTTTGCGCGAGCGTCGGCCAAGCGGCCCAGTGAGTGTCCCGAATCCTGCTGCATAACGGCCTTGCTGGCTCATTCACCGCTCTGCTGACATGGATTTGCCCGGCCGGAGGTGCCGACCGGTCCTGCCCCTGCCAAATCTGCGGAGGAATGCGATGACCACCGTGTCCCATGCTGCCCAGGCCGAAATCATCGAGTTGCTCAAGGAGGTCAAGCCGGGCATAGCCGACCAGGCGATCGAGCCCGGACACTCCGTGGTCGAGGACCTGGGCCTCGACTCGCTGGACCTGCTCCAGCTCGCCCGCCGCATCAACCGCCGCTTCGGCGTCGAGTTCGACCTCGACCAGTGGAACGCCGAAGCCGACGAGCACCACCGCAGCATCGCCTCGATCGTGGCCGTCGTGGCCGCCGGCGATCGTGCCTGATCCGGCCGAGGTCACCCGCGTCGCCCTCGTCACGGGTGGTTCACGGGGGATCGGCGCCGCCGTCTCGTACCGCCTCGCCGCCGACGGGCACACCGTGCACCTCGTCTGCCGCAGTGCCCTGGACGCCGGACGCCGCGTGGTGAAGGAGATCGAGGCCGCAGGCGGCCGCGCGGTCCTGCACCAGGTGGACATCGGCGACGAGGCCGACGTCGAGGGCCTGGTCGAGCGGGTGACCGCCCAGGAGGGCGCACTGCACGTACTGGTCAACAATGCGGCCGTGATCGACGACCAGCTCCTCGCGGTGACCCGCACCGACCGCTGGGAGAACGTTCTGCGGACCAATCTCACCGGTCCCTTCCTCACCAGCAGGGCGGTTCTGCCGACGATGCTGGACCAGGGCTGGGGGCGGATCATCAACATCTCCTCCAACTCCGCGCGTACCCCGGGACCGGGGCAGAGTGCCTACGCGGCGTCCAAGGGCGGCCTCGAAGCCCTCACCCGCGCCCTGGCCGTGGAGGTCGGACGCAAAGGCATCCGGGTCAACTGCGTGGCGCCCGGCAAGGTCCGCACCGAGATGACCGCGGCCGTCGCCGACCAGCTGGGCCCGGACAGCGACGGCACCCGCTGGGGGCTGCCCGAGGACATCAGCGGACTCATCGCCTTCCTCGCCCGTGACGAGGCGGACTACATCCAGGGCCAGACGTTCACGGTGGACGGCGGCCGCATGGTCATGCGCGGCCCGGGCCGGCGATCCCGGTGAACCGGCGGAGAACGGAGGAACAGCCGTGGGGGCCGTGAAGTACTGGGAGGACCTGGCGCACGCGCCGGTGCGCCGGTTCGGACCCGTGGTGTTCGGCGGCCCGCTGCTTGACCAACTCCTCGACCTGATGGGGGAGAAGCACCCGGTGCACGACAGCGACGACTTCGCCCGGGGCACGGACCGCCGGCGGCGCATCGTGCCCGGAGGTTTCATCCACTCCATCACCTCGGGCTGGGTGGTCCAACACGGCTCCCCGGCCGCCATCGTCGGGATGCGGAGGCTGAGCTGGGACTTCGTCAGGCCGCTGTATCCCGACACCCCGTTCTGGTTCACCACCGCCACCGACCGGGCGGAGGAGATCGACGACCGGATCGGCCTGGTCGAGACCACCCGCCGGGTGTTCGACGAGAACGACCGGACGTACGCCATCGGACGCATGAGCGTCGTACTGCTGCGGCACGCCGCGCGGCGGACCGCGACGGCGGAAAGGGTTCAGTGATGGACAGTCAGTATCAGCCCCTCAAGGGGCGGGTGGCCTTGGTGACCGGCGGCTCGCGCGGCATCGGCGCGGGCATCACCCGCAAACTCGCGGCCTGGGGAGCGACCCTGGCCGTCAACTTTGTCGACCGGGAGGGCCCGGCCAAGGAACTCGCCGAAGAACTCGGCGAGCAGGGTACGGAAGTGACACTGCACCGCGCCGATCTGAGCGAACCCGCCGAGATCGAGAACCTGATGGCGGAGATCGGCGAGATCCACCAGGACCTCCACATCCTCGTCCAGAACGCCGCCGCCACCAAGTTCGCCCGGCTCGCGGAAGCCTCCCTCGGCGACTGGCAGTTCGTGCAGGACACCAACTCGCGGGCCACCTGGCTGCTCGCCAAGCACGCGCTTCCGCTGATGCGTGAGCGCGAGGGAGCCCGATTCATCACGATCACCAACTCCACGACCACGCGCATCATCCCGCGCGCCGGACTGTTCGCCGCGGCCAAGGCGGGACTCGAGGCGCTGACCGACTACCTCTCCTACGAGCTGGCGCCCTACGGCATCGTCGCCAACTGCGTACGTCCCGGACTCGTCCAGACCGGCGTCTTCAAGGTCCGCCCCGACTTCGCCCACGGCGTCACCAAGGAACTGTCCGTCTCGCCGTGGCCGGGTGACCGCATGACCACGCCGGAGAACAGCGCGGACGTGGTCGCCCTGCTCTGCCTGGAAGAGGCGTCCTGGATCGCCGGACAGACCATCACGGTGGACGGTGGATACCGCCTGTGGGGCGGCATCAGCGGCGGAGGCCGACGTGCCGAGTGAACGCGCCGCCGCGGAGGCCGTCGGCGTGACGGGAGAATACGCCGGTCGGCAGGACCGTCCCGGCATCGTGGTCACCGGCATCGGCGTGATCTCCCCGGCGGGCATCGGCGCGGCCCGGCTGTGGGAGGCCATGGCGGCGGGCAAGACCTTCTTCGACACCGGCGGCCACGACGGGCCCGCCCCCGCACTGCCGTGGCCGTCGGCCTCCGTCGACACCACGGAGATCACCTGGCCCGCCGGCCGTGACTGGGCCAACGCCGGCAAGTACGCCAACCAGTCCGCCCGTTGGGCCCTCGCCGTCGCGGGTCAGGCCCTGGAGCAGGCCGGGATCACCGGTGACACGGAGGACGTACGCGGCGGCACCGTGATGGCCGTGGGCAGCAGCAGCGACGAACTGAGCGACGTCATCCCGCAACTCGCCTCCCGCTTCCGCAACGACCCCAGGCCCCTCGCGAAGTTCCTCCACGACGAGGTTCCCGACTACTCCTACATACGCGGCATCCCTTCGCAGCTGGGCCAGTTCGTCTCGATGGCCAGCGGATTCCGGGGCTCCAACGTCGCGGCCTACGGTGAGGCGGCGGCCGGCGGCACCGGCGCACTCGCCCTGGCCGTACGGCTGTTGGAGAGCGGCGAACTCGACCGGGTGCTCGTCGTGGGCGTCGGCGCGCCGCTGACGACCACCGCGATGGCCGCCTTCGACCAGGACGAGCCCCTCGGCACCCGCGCCACGGCCGGCGCCGGACCCTTCGACGCCGACAGGTCGGGGACCCTGCTCGGCCAGGGCGCCGCCGCCGTCCTCCTGGAGCGCGCCGACGCCGCGCGCGGCACGGCCCGCGCCCGGCTCGCCGGCTGCGAGGTGCTGGCCGCCGCCGACGTCACGGCCTCCGCCGAACTCGTCCTCGACACCGTACTCGCCGACGCGGACAGCACACCCACCGTCTGGTGGGCACACGGCGCGGGCTCCGCCCGTCTGGACCGCGTGGAGACCCGGGCGGTACTGCCCCGCGCGGGCAGCCTGCCCGTCACCGGCTCCAAGGGCACCATCGGCAACGCCTTCGAATGCTCGGCGCTCATCGACACCGCACTGGTCGTGGAGAGCCTCGGACGCGGCGCACTTCCCCCCGTGGGCCTGCTGCGCCGCCCCGACCCCGGACTCGGCGGGCTGGATCCGGTCATGGGGGAGACCCGCCCCCTGGGGCCGGCGCCGACAGCGCTGATCACGGCGTTCAACCAGGGACAGCACTCGACAGCGGCGGGAGCCCTCGTCATCGCATCGACGCACGGGACCTCGGCCGACGACGGGAAGGCACGGACATGAGCGACGACATCGTCATCACCGGCATGGGGGTGATCACCCCCATCGGCGGGGACGTCGAGACGTTCTGGTCGGCCAACCTCGAAGGCCGCTCCGGAGTGGTCCGGGAAGAGCGGATGGACACCACCGGACTGCCCTGCGGCTGGACGGCGGGGCTGATCCCGGAGGACGTCAAGGCGAAGGTCGCCGCGGACTACGGCGCCCCCGACAGGTCCTGGGGCGACTCCCTCATGCTCGCCTCGGTGGACCAGGCGCTCGGCGACGCCCGCCTCGGCGAACTGCCCGCACAGGCCGGTCCGGCCGCCCTCGTCTACGCGCGCGTGTGGCCGGGCCCCACCGGCTCGTTCCCGCAGGACTACGTCACCCATATGGAAGACCTCGCCGAACGCTACGACAGGATCGGCAACGAACCCGCGGCCGTCCTCGAATCCCTGCGCGCCAGGCATCTCCCGCCCGAGACACGGGACTTGTCGGCCTATCCGACCGAGATCACCGAGCGCCTCGGGACGGCCGTCATCCCCGTACGACTGGAAGCCACCTGCTCCGGCGGCCTGCGCGCCATCGCCGAAGCCGCCCGGCTGCTGCGCTCGGGACGCGCGCGGTACGCGGTGGTGTCGGCGGCCGTCTCCCGCAACACACCGTACGTACTGTCCCAGTACGGCCAGCTCATGGCGCTCTCGCGCTGGAAGGGCGACCCCGCCCTGGCCTCCATGCCCTTCGACAGGCGCCGTACGGGCATGGTCATCAACGAGTCGGCGGGCGCGCTCGTCCTGGAGACCGCCGAGCACGCCGCCCGGCGCGGGATGACCCAGCCGTACGCCGTCATCGGTGGCTGGGGGCTCGCGGTGGACACCCGCCACATGACCGCTCCCAGCGTGGACATGATCGAACGGGTCATGCGGACCGCCCTCGAACAGGCCGGCGCACACCCGGACGACGTGGACGCCATCAACGCCCACGGCACCTCCACCCGCCTCAACGACGTCACCGAAGCCCGCGCGCTGCACCGGCTCTTCGGCGAACGGACGGCCGACCTCGATGTGAGCGCCGTCAAGTCGCTGACCGGGCACGGCTCCGCGGCCTCCGGCGTGGTGGAGACCGCGGCGGCGGCCCTCACGATGTGCCGGGGGACCATCCCGCCCGTCACGACCTCCACCGAACCCGACCCCGCCTGTGCCGTGCGCACCTCCCTCACCCCGGTACGGCGACCGGTCGCGACCGTGCTGAAGAACTCCTTCGGCTTCGGCGGCCAGTACGCGTCGATGCTCTTCCGCCGGCCGGCCGCACCACGGCCGGCACCCCAGCCGGTGTGAGCACGATGGACCGGCTGCAGTACGAGACGGCCGACCCCACCCGACCGCACCGCGGCACCGTCGTGTGGCTGCACGGCATCGGCCAGGCGCCGGGCGACCTGATGGCCGTGACCCAGCGGTTCCGGCTTGCCGAGGCGGGAGTGCGCGGGGTGTTCCCGCGCGCGCCCGTCGCGGCTCCCAGCCTGCTGAGCGGGCTGGCGGTGCCGTGCTGGTTCCCGCAGAACCTCCTCACGCTCGACCGGATGGACGTCGAGGGCCTGCTGGCGGCGCACCGGCCGCTCTCGAAGCTGCTGGAGGCGGAGGCCGACCGGATCGGTGCCGGGCGGATCGTGCTCGCGGGCTTCTCCCAGGGCGCCACGGTCGCCCTGACCATGGCCCTCACCTACACCCGACGGCTGGCGGGCGTGGCACTCTACGCGCCCTTCATGCCTCCCGATCTGCCCGCGCTGCTTCCGACCGGCCGTCCGTCGCCCGCCAACAGCGGTCTGCCGGTCTGGATCGGCCACGGGGCACGGGACTGGGTCGTCCCCGAACGCAGCGGTGCCGGGCTGAGGGACCTGCTCACCGGCTGGGGACATCCGGTGACATGGCAGCGCTATCCCGGCGGACACGAACCGTTCGCCGGAGTACGGGCATCGCTTCCCGTCTACCTGAGTGACGTCCTGGACGTCCACGTGCCGCGGGTCCCCGGGACGGGACCGGCGGCACGCGCCCGCTGACCCGGGGCTACCGGCACGCTCTCCTCGCACCGCCCGGACTTCCGGAACCGGCCTCCCCCTCCCGGTTCCGGAAGTCCGGGCCACCCGCACGTCGACCGGAAAGGCGTCCGCACCGATGTCACAGGAGTCATCCCTGAGAACGGCTCAGAGTCCGGAGACCGTGCCGTTCGGTGTCGGCCTGCTCTTCCCCGGTCAGGGAGCCCAGCGCCCCGGCATGGGTGAGCCCTGGCGCGACACCCCGCACTGGAAGGTCGTCACGCGTCTCTCCGAGGTCTGCGGACGGGATCTCGGCCGACTGCTGCTCGACGCCGGAGCCGAGCAGCTGACGCGCACCGACACCGCCCAACTCGCCACCTTCACCTTGGAGATGGTGGTGCTCGACGCACTGCGCACGGCGGTGGGCGACCTGCGGCCCGCGGTGTGTGCCGGACACAGCCTCGGCGAGTACGCCGCCCTGACCGCCGCCGGGGTGCTCGACCCGGAGGACGCCACGCGACTGGTCGCCGAGCGCGGGGCCGCCATGGAAGAAGCCCACCGGCTCACACCCGGCACCATGGCGGTACTCATGGGCACCGACATCGTGCCCAGAACGCGGAGACTCGCCGCCAGGATGCGTGCCGCGCACCGGGCTCAGGTGTGGGTCGCCAACATCAACGGCGCCGAACAGGTCGTGATCTCCGGCACCGTCGAAGCGGTGGCGGCGCTGGCCGACGAGGCCGCGCGCGACGGTGCCCGCGCGGTCCGTATCCCGGTCGGCGGCGCGTTCCACACCCCCTTGATGGCTCCGGCCGTCCCCCGCCTGGCCGAAGCCGTCGACCGTGCTCCCCTTCACCCCGCGCTGCTCGGTGATCGCGAACGTCGACGCCCGCGCTCACCTCCACGATCAGGAACGGTGGCGGGCGATGATGCTCCGTCAGGTCGTCATGCCCGTGCGCTGGGCCGGCTCCATGCGCACGCTCGCGGCCACGGGCCGCGGCCGTCTCCGCCTCATCGAGGTCGGCCCCGGCACGACACTCGCCAACCTCGCCCGCAGGGCCCTGACCGACGAGGTCCCGGTCCGTTCCGTCGCCACTCCGGCACAGGTGGAGGCCCTCGCCGCCGAGTGGTGGCGGTGACCGACGCGACCTGACGCGCGCGGACCGACGCCTGCGACCGCATCGCCCGTGACGACAACATCCGGGACAGGAGGGGGAGTTCGGGTCGCTGTGCGGTGGCGCGAGGATCGCCAGACCTGTCCGTGAGGGGGAAGGTCATGGCAGACTGCTCGGCGTCCAGGGGGTCGATGAGGCGTGAGACGTGAGCCCACCGCGGTCTGCTCCGACCGTTCGCGATGCGGTGCCGGGCGTACGACCGCGCCGTCCGTGATGGATGAGCGGCCGAACCTCCGCGTCTTACGGGTGAGCCGGGCTTGCGTCACACTGCCGCTCCCGAGACGGTTCGGGTCCCTCTCCCGCCTACCGCCCCCGGATCTCCCGGACACCGTCGGCATCACACCGGCCTCGACCGTGCCGGTACGCCGAGGACCGGGAGCGAGCCGCCCTGTGCGGCGCGGAGTCTCGTCGTACCGCGACGAAGTACGCCTGCACCGCGCGCTGTCCGGCCGGACGACTGCCCAAGCCATGCCCACACGACGTACCAGGGAGTTCCTGGTGGACGTCCGCAAGGAGACAAAGACGATGAAGCACGCCGTGAACGCCGCCGAAGAGCTGGGAACCCAAGGGTGGAGCAAACCCTGGAGCGCCGGCAGCGACGGCGGCTGCGTCGAGATCAAGAAGCTCGGCGGCGGCATCGTGGCGGTCAGGCAGGCGACGGACCCGGACGGTCCTGCCCTCATCTGTGCCTCGTCGGTCATTGCCGAGTTCGTCGGCGGTGCCAAGGAGGGGCGAGCGGACTTCCTCGTCGTCTGACACACGTCTCTCTGACGGCAGTGCCCGGCCACAACCCGATCAATTCCTACGATCACGCCCGTAACGGCGGAGGACCGAAGTGACAGACGCAGGAACACGCGCGGAAGAGATCGACACCAGCAAACCGCAGTCGGCGCGCATGTACGACTACTTCCTGGACGGCAAGGACAACTATCCCGTCGACTGGGAGGCAGCCGAGCAGGTCATCTCCTTCTTCCCCGCGGTCAAGGAAATGGCCCGGACCAACCGGGACTTCATGCATCGTGCCGCCCGACTGCTGGCGCGGCGGGGCATCCGCCAGTTCCTGGACATCGGCACCGGAATCCCGACCGCGCCGAACCTTCACCAGATCGTCCAGGCCATCACCCCCGCCGCTCGCGTGGTGTACGCCGACAACGACCCGATCGTCCTGCGGCACGCGGAGGCGCTCCTGCACAGCGACCCGCAGGGACGTACCGCCTACATCCAGGCGGATGCGCAGGAGCCGCAGAAGATCCTGGCGGCGGCACGGCAGACCCTCGACTTCGATCAGCCGGTCGCCCTGTCCATGATGGCCCTCCTGCACCTGGTGGGGGACGAGGACGACCCGTACGGCATCGTGGCGGAACTCCTCGACTCCCTCGCTCCCGGCAGCTACTTGGCCCTGTCCCACGCGACAGGGGACTTCGATCCCCAGGCGTGGGAGCGGGTCGTGGAGGTCTACCGCAAGGGGGGAACTACGGCGCAGGTCCGATCACGCGCTGAATTCACCAGGTTCTTCACCGGACTTGAGCTCCTCGACCCCGGAATCGGACTCGCCGCCGAGTGGGATCCCGAGGGAGAGCACGCGCACACCGAGGGCGAACAGATCCCGTTGTACGTGGGCGTCGCCCGGAAGCCATAGGGGGCCGTATCCGACCACCGAGCCGGGCGGTGACCGGGTCCGCGGCAGACGTGGAGAAGCCGAACACGTCTGCCGCGGCCGAGCCCCTGACGACCCGAGCCGGTCCGGGGCGCCCCGGGTCCGCGACGCGGGGGCGCGGTCGGCAACGCGGTCGGCAACTCCCCTGCGGCGCCGCTCGGCTGACATCGAGTCGGCAGTGAGGCGCGGCCCTCCCTGCCCTGGCGTGGTCCGTTCCGCCGACGCCGGACAGCCTCTCCCGAAAGGCTCCGGATTCGGGCATGATGGGGCATCCGTACCGGTCAAGCGACTCTACGCCGTTGTCGGACTCAACCGTTCACCGTTCCCGTACGTCGAGTGAATGTCGCGCCGCACTACCGTCGCACGCTGCCCGGTCACGCCGCCCTGACGTGTGTACGGGGGGCACCGCGACAGCGGCAATGTCGTCAACCTGGGAGGAAGTCCAGTGGCGCCGGTGCTTGTTGGACGCGAAGGAATACTGGCCGGAGAACGGATACCGGTGATCGGCACCCGGGTCACGTTCGGACGCAACCCCGAGAACACCGTCGTCGTCTCCAGTCCGAGCGTCTCGCGCTTCCACGCGGAGATCGTCCTGGACGACACCCAGGGCTACGTTCTGCGTGACTGCGGCAGCAGCAACGGCACGCTGGTCAACGGCGAGGAGATCGACTCCCGTCTCCTCGAGCCCGGGGACGACATCACCATCGGCGACCAGGAGTTCCGCTTCGAGGTCGCGGACGCCATGGAGACGATCATGGCGCTCTCCTTGCCCAGGTCGCTGACCTGTGGTGACGAGGAGATCGAGCAGGGGCCGGTGCTGCGGGTCACCATCGCGGGCGGCGGCCCCGTCGGCCTGTCGCTCGCGTTGCTGCTGGAGCACTTCCTCGGCGCCCAGGTGAACATCACCATCCATGACGGCCGTTGGCGCAAGCAGGGCCGCAAGATCGTCTGGAAGGACGCGAGCCAGGGCAATGTGCGGCGCCAGCAGGTGGTGACCGTACAGAGCCGCCAGTACCTCAGCCTGCCCGATGAGGTGCAGGCCCGGCTCTTCGACCCGGACAGCTACACCGAGATGTGGCCGTCGGGTCCCGACTCCATCGGCGATCACCACCCGCGCAACATGCGCATCGCCTACATCGAGGACCGGCTCCTTGAGGTGGCGAACGAGAAGCGGAGTCGCATCCAGCTCGTGCCGGCCCGGTTCGACGTCGACGAGCAGCAGGAGACGCTGGCCACTCAGCACGTACTGGCGATCTGTGACGGCGGGCGGTCGCACACGCGCGAGCACTTCGCCGCCAAGTTCGGCAAAGCGGACGAATCCATCTACTCGCTTGACGGCCGTCATCTCCAGGACGTGATCCTCGGTCTGCGCGTGAAATCGGGTCTGGCCGACCCCATGGCCGTTCTTCTGACCGTCGGGCAGAACCGCTTCCTGCTCAACTCCCTGCGTGGCGAGGGCTTCCTCAACATGCGCCTGACGGACGCGGAGGCCGCGGAGGTCGTAGGCATCGACCCGGTCCGCCGCGTCTTCGAGGAGTGCATCGCCTCTCGGCCCTGTCTGATGGGACGTGACGAGCACGGAGACTTCCGTTGCTCCACGCACAGCACGCTGTTCCTGCCGGCCCTCATCAAGGGCTCCGCTCTGTGGAAGCGGGTGGGCGAAGGGCTGCGTCTGTTCGGTGTCGAGCCCGGTGAACTGCGTGCCGTCACCTCGTTCCGCCTCAGCATGGTGCAACGCCCCCGCTTCACCGCCGAGTTGCTGCCGCCCACGGCCAACTCCACAGGTACGTACGGCTTCCTGCTGGGCGACGCCGCCAACTCCATCCACTTCTGGCCGGGCCGGGGACTCAACAGCGGCCTGGCCTCGGCCGTCTCGCTCGCACGGTCCCTCAACGGCGCGTGGAACGGCAAGCCTTTCCGGGACGCGGACTTCCTGCGCCACGAGGCCGCCATGTCGATGCTCCAGTATCGCCACAAGAGCCGCGCCTGGAAGGCGATGGTGACCACGGACGACCAGGGCGCGACCTGGGCCATCAAGGACATCATCGCGCACGGCATCGACGGAATCGCCGAGGACCCGGATCGCGAGGCCGACACCGCGACGCTGCTGGAGCGGCTGCGGGGCATCCGTTCCCGACTGGCGAAGCGCATGACCGGCATGCCGGACGACGAGGCGATCCTGGAACGACTGGGGACCCTGGAGGACAGGACGCTCCGCATGCTGGTGCTCAGCGGCGCCTGGGACACCCTCACCATGGGCGGCGAGGAGGTCGACATCGACATCTTCTACGGCCCGGACTCCGCGGCCGCGGCGGCGGCCGTCGAGGCGCTCGAGCCGGTCGCCCCCTCCGATCCGGCCGTGACCCCCTCCGATCCGGCCGTGGCCACCGGCTGACGGCCGGGGTCCGGGCCGGCTGACGATCGCTGGTCGGGCCCGGCCGGCGACGGGGCCGGACCGGATGACCACGTGCCGTCCCGAGCGGCCGGCCACGGCGGTCCGGTCGGCCGGCCGCTCGCTGGCCGGCGGACTGTGAGGGTAAAGTGGGGCGTTCAGTCCCATGTCACCAGCGGCTCATGAAGGCAAGACCCATGCGGGAGCGAACGAGCATGCCCAGCGAGCGAGAGCCGGGCGTCCCGGTGGTCGGTCGATCCGCCCAGGCCGCGGCGACGAGACAGCAGATCGTCGAGACGGCCAAGGGACTCTTCGCCGGCCGCGGCTACCAAGTGACCTCGTTGCAGGCCATCGCGGACGAGATGGGCCTCACCAAGGCCGCGGTCTACTACCACTTCCGGACCAAGGCGCAGATCCTCCAGGCCTCGCTCGATCCGGCGGTGGAGGAAATGACCGTGCTCCTGGACGAGTTGGCGGGCGTGGCGTCACGGCAGGAGAGGCTGGACGCGTACGCGGTCGGTTGGGTCGATTTCCTGGTCCGCAACCGCGAACTCGGAACCATGCTCCTGCACGATCCCGAGATCCGGGCCGCCAGCGTCTACGCCGAGAACGACGGGCGCAGGCGACGCATTCTGCGGGTGCTGTTCGGCAGCTCGCCCACGCCCGCGGAGCGCATGGCCTACGTGATGTGCGTGTGGATGCTGGAGGGCCTCGGTGAACTGTCCGATCTCCCGGACGACGACCTGAGGGCCACTCTGCTCCTGACCGTCCGGGGCCTCCTCGCGGTGCCGGGGGCCGCGGGCGCGGGGCCCGGAGGGTCCGCGGAGTCCCGCGAGGTGTGAGGCAACGCCCACGAGGTGCCCCGTTTGGCTAGCCATCGGCTAGTGAGTGGCTGTTCACTGGTAAAGTGGTTGCCTGGGCGGACGGTGCTGCCACACTCTGTGGCAGCGGCCGGGACTGTCTCCGCCCGCACGGCCCGAGCGGCGGTCGGCGGCCCAGCAGCAGCCAGGCCATGATCCCGGGGGGCGGGCGCGCTCGTGCTGTGCCGTCCCCGGGCGCTGCGTGCAGAAACCACCCCCCGAGCTGTCCCCTGGAGCCCTGACCGCGATGACGACGACCGCCACGACCTCCGCCGCCACGTCCGAGCCCGAGGAGCCGCACCCGGTCTGGGGCGTGCTCACCGAGCGCGCGCTAACCGGCAGCCGCCCCGGCGCGCGCGCCGACGGGCACCGCGTCGCTCTGGCCATCGAGGGCGGCGGGATGCGCGGCATCATCGCCGGCGGGATGGCCCTGGCCCTCCACGAACTCGGACTGACCAACAGCTTCGACGCCGTGTACGGCGCCTCCGCCGGTGCCGCCTCCGCCGCGTGGCTGCTGAGCACGAGTCCGGAATCGCTGCGCTTCTGGGCTGTTCCCAAGTACGCCCGGACGCTCATCCGGCGCTCGAACCCGCTGCGCGGCAGGCCGCTCGTGGACCTGCACGCCTTCTACGAGGTGCTCTACCGCTACGGCGACCAGGACTGCGCACCGATGGACTTCGCCTCGATCCTCGCGAGCGACATCGAGTACCACCCACTGGCCACCGACGCCGAGACCGGGGAGTCAACCGACCTGCGGCCCTTCATAGGCGACGCCGCGGAACTGCGCCTCGCACTGCGGGCGAGTGCGTCCCTGCCACTGCTGGCGGGAGAACCGGTGACGCTGCGCGGACGCCGGTTCTACGACGCGGGCGTCTCCGAATCCGTGCCCTACCGAACCGCGCTGGCTCAGGGGGCGACCCACGTCATGGTGCTGCGATCGCGGCGTGCGATCGATGTGGCCCGGCCGTCCCGCTCCGCTCCATGGATCGCGAAGACGGTGTTGCGGCGTGAACCCGCGGCCTTGCGGCAGGTGTTCCTCGACCGCGAAACACGCCTGGCCGATGACGACGCCCGCCTGAGCGACCATGAGGCCGTCGTCTCGATCCGTCCCGCCCCGGACTCGCCGACCGTCGGCCGGCTGGCGAGCGAGGGTGACCTGCTGGAAACCGCGCTGGAAGCCGGCCGCACCGCGGTACACGACACCTACGGTCGCCTGTTCGGCACTGGCGAACGCCCGGCGGCCACCGACTGACGCGCGGAGCCCTCGCCGTACACAGCGGGCGGCCTTGCAGCCGGGGCAAGATCCCGACAAGATCTGCCCGGAGCCCGGAGCCCGGAGCCCGGAGCCCGGAGCCCGGAGCCGGCCGACCGTGGGCGTCCGTCAGCCGTCGCCCAACTCGACGAAACGACCGGTCCAGGCCCTGAACCGATCGTCGTGCCCCTTGCGCGCTTCCCAGAGCGCGTTCGGATCCTCCGGCGCACCGAGCCCGAACGTCCGGTCCAGCCAGGCGAGGAACTCGGTGTGGCCCTCGCTGTGTTCCTTGACGATGTCCGGATCGAGGAATCCTTCCGAGACCGGCTCACTGTCGATGGCGAGAAGCCGGAACAGCTCCCTGAGGTCCCGCGCGATCACATAGAGGTCGCCTTCGTCGCCGACGAAGACGACGGGCAGGGCGGCGAGGTCGGCGCGGTCGTCGCACCGCCACAGGGCGTAGTGGGAGCCGGTGCCGTTGGCCTGCGCGAAGGGGATGAACCGGCTGAGGAACTCGGCATCCTCCGACCAGGTGTGGAGTCCGGCGTCCCCGCCGTACTCGCACAGCTCGAAGCCTTCCGCGTAGTACACGGGACCGAGCCGGTCCTCGAACTCCTTGAGCAGGTTCAGTTCGGGGACGGGCGAGTACGACTCGCTCATGCGACCTCCTGGGCCGTCCCGGCATCACGGGTTCGTCTGCCCGGGGCCGGGCCCGCACAAGATATCTTTCGAGGCTTTCGATGCCGCGACCGGTGCCCGTCCCTCCCGGAGAGCGGGTGCGGACCGTAGCGCTGATCCCCGTTTCCGCAAGACCGCCAGTTCCCCGGGCGGCGGCCCGGTGAGGGCGGCTTCTTCGCATACTGAGGGGCATGGCCATCTATGACACGCTCGGCGCTACGTACGGCCGGACCCGGCAGCCGGATCCGCGGATTGCCACGCAGGTGCATGCAGCGCTCGGGGACGCCAGGACGGTGATCAACGTAGGAGCGGGCACCGGTTCCTACGAGCCGGAGCAGACGGTTCTCGCCGTCGAGCCCAGCCAGATCATGATCGCCCAGCGCCCAGGAAGGTCCGCGCCCGCCGTGTGCGCGGTCGCCGAGCGTCTTCCGCTGCGCGACGACGCCGCCGACGCCGTCATGGCGCTGCTGACCGTCCACCACTGGACCGACCTCGCGGCCGGGATCGCCGAACTCCGCCGGGTCGCGCGCCGCCGTATCGTCATCCTGACCTGGGACCAGGAGATCTTTCGCGAGAAGTTCTGGCTCGTACGCGAATACCTGCCGCAGGCTGCGGCGTTCGACGACACCAGAGCAGTCCCGATCGGCCGACTGGCCACGCTGCTGGGCGGGGCACGTCAGGAGCCCGTTCACGTCCCGCACGACTGCACGGACGGGTTCGGCGCCGCCTACTGGCGTCGCCCACACGCCTACCTCGACCCCCAAGTACGCGCCGGAATCTCCATGTTCGCCCAGACCGGACAGGACGTTCTCGCTCCGGGCCTGGCAGCGCTCACCGACGACCTCGCGACGGGTGATTGGCACAGGCGTCAAGCCGATCTGCTCGCGCTCGACACCATCGACGTCGGCTATCGACTCCTGGTGGCGGACGCCTGACCTTCGCGAGGACTCCTGGTCACGTGCCTGCCCCTCTCTTCGCCGACCTGGAAGCCGTCGGGCCAGCGGGTGTCGTCCGGCGTGTATTCATGCACGAAGAAGCCGTCCGGGGAACGTCTGAACCCGGGCAGCGATCGCGCCCGTTCCACCCGCTCTTCCGCCAGTTGCCTGGTCGAGTACAGCCCGAGGATCTTGAAGTCGTCCTCGCTGTCGTCCCAGAACAAGGGTTCTCCGTCCTCCAGGAAGTCGGCGGCGACGGAGTCGGGTTCGAGAGAGATGTGGTGCCTGTGCACCAAGAGATGGACGGTCTGGTTCACTTCACGCCTTCGTGTGCCGGGTCGGACGAGGAACGAGGCGGTTCAGTCCTGATGTGTCCCGTCCGGGAATTCGGTGACGAACCCGTGGGTCCACAGATCCTCGTCGAGCGTCAGAGGGGAGATTTCGAAGCAGTCGGGCTCGCCGCGGAACCCCGGCAGCCCCTTCGAAGCCTCTCGCTGCGCCTCCGCCGCCGCTTCGGTGGTGTGGACGCCGACGAGGCGCCACTCCTCTTCATCCAGGTGCATGGTTCCGTCGGGATCCTGATGGATGATCCGCCCGTCCTCCTCCGTGGCGAGGTGGCGAGCGTGCCACAACACGTGGACTTCGCCGCTGGTGCCCTGCTCGAGCGTCATGGTGGTCGACAACTCCCTTAAGGGATCAGGCGTTTGAGGTCTGACACCCCTGCCGGCCGCTCCTGGACCTCTGATGCGCGCTTGCGTTCGGTCGATAGTGCCCCGCCTTGCCGCTCGGGTGCGAGCGAGATACGGCGCTGGGGAGCCTGACCGGACCCTGCCACGTCTCTTTTTGCGTGGCCCATGGTCTCAGCCGCGCTCTCATCGGCCGGGTGCAGACCGGGGAACGATCAACACCCCTTATTCTGCCGCTGGTTGGCGATTGGTTGGAACACTCGTGGACGCAGGGAAGAGGCGGGGGAACGCACATGACATATCGGCGCGCGGTGATACCGGCACTGGTCGGAAGTCTGCTGGTCACGTTGTTGCTGTGGTGGGCGGGGGAGAGTGCGCAAGCACTTCAACTGCGCGGCGCCACCAGCGTGTTCGACGCCCAGTCCGTGAGTGAACTCCGACTGTGGCTGGCACCCTGGTCGTACGACCCTCCGTCGGCGCTTCTGGCCGACGGGTCCACGGAGGCTGCCACGGGCGGAGGCGCGGCGTTCGGCGGAAGCTCCCACTACGCCGACCTGTACACCACCGCGATGCAGATCAGATTCGTGGCCGTCTTCGCGTTCTTCCTGACCGGCGCGCTGATCCTGATCCGCAGGATCCCGCCGACGCAGGGCCGTACCCCGGCCACGGTGCTCGGACTGTGGGCCTGGACCCCGATGGCCGGGATGCTGGCCGTGACCGTCTCCGCGCCGTGGCTGATCGCGTCGTACGGGCACGGGAGCTTCCGGATGCTGCCGCGACTGGCGTCCGTGATCGTGTCGAGCGGACCGGTCACCGTGCTCGCGGGCCTGGTGACCGCGCTGGTCACCGTGCTCGTGGCGCGGGTCACCGCCAAGGGGGACGAGCCGTCGCCCAGGCAGAGCGTGCCCCCGCGCTCCGCACGCCTGGCCGCGAGCGCGGGAACCGCGGTGATCGCCGTGTCTCTGGTGGTCCTGTCGTACCAGTCCGTGGCTGCCTGGATCCAGACCTCGTTCGACGGCGCAGGCCTGCTGTCCGAGCCCGGCGAACTGCTGCGCGCGTGGCTGCTGCTCGGCAGCTGGACGAGTCCGGCGAGCACGCCCGTCGGCGACTGGCTGCTGTACCGGGCGGCCGACGCGCTTGTGCTCGTCGTGGTCTGGTGGGCGCTGCGGCTGCTGCCCGGACTGCTCACCCGGACCACGGCACCGGCGATGGCCCTGGGCGGGGTCTGCGCGACCGTCCTGGCGCTGTGGGCGGGCCGGGTGGTGCGCATAGCGTTCGACAGCGCGTTCGTCGTGCGTGGTCCGGTGTCCCTGATCACCCAACTCGACGCGGGTGTCCCGGCCGCCCTCACCTTCGGTATCGCCGCGGGGCTGACGGCCCTGGTGACACTGCGGCTGGCGGGAAGCCGTGACGTGGGCGAGGCACCGGCGTCGACGGCCGATTCCGGCGAGCCCGTGGCCGACACCACCCGCACCGAGGAGTAGAGGAGCGGAAGCCCCGCCTCCCTCGTCGCCAGGCTGCCGGTGAGCACGCGCTCTCGCACACCAGCAGCCCCTTTGCCTCACCCCGGGCGATGTCAGACCCCCGTGGCACACTCCGGTGCATGTCTCTCGCCGATCTCACACTTGACCACTGGCGCTCGTTCGACCTGCGGACAGCGCGGGAAGTCGCCCAAGAAGCAGCCAACCTGGTGGGTGGTCGTGTGACCGCGGTCGAGACTGCCGAACACCTCGGAGCCCCGTTCCATCATGTCCGGATCGAGCGGAACGCTCAGGACTTCGCTCTGATACCGGGCGGCACGGTCGAGGTCGGATTCGACCTCGACTCGTGGCAGCCGACGGCCGAGCAGACCGCCGACTACGCGCGGAGCCTTGAAGCCGGCTTCGGGTTCGGCAGCGATCTGCGGGCCTACCTCGCGCAGACTCTCAGCCTCCGGAGAAGCGTCACACTGGCCACCGTGCTCATGGCCGTGGAGGACGAGAAGCTGACCGGGCTTCCGGCCGACACACCGGCGGAACTCGCTGCTCGTGGCCTGCGTATGCCCACGTCCGACGAGTGGGAACACGCCTGTGGCGCCGGCGCCGGCACGCTGTTCCGATGGGGCGACGAGTGCCCGCTGGACCGCATTCCGTACGGGGACCGCACAGGGCCGCACCATGAGCCGAACGCCTTCGGCCTGCGCATCGCCTATGACACGTACTGCACGGAACTGACGAGCGACGTCACCGCTGTCCACGGCGGTGACGGCGGTGAGTCGGTGTGCGGCGGCTACGGCACCCTGCTGGCATGGCTGCCCCTGGCCACCGCCAACCGCAACCCCACCATGGTCGAATTCGTCTACGGCCCCGAGGGCGAGGACCTTTGCGAGGACTTCTCCGTCCGCCCTGTGCTGACCCTCTGAGGGGCCCCGCAGGTCCCGGACCTGGACGTGTACGACGGAGCGGACAGACTCGTTCCGGTGTGGTGCGGCTGTTTGACCCCCTGTCGGAAGCGCTCCGTGTGAAGATCCTCCCAAGCATCGGACCCGAGCCGGACGGTGTGGCGGGACGAGACCGGGGAGAGCAACAGCGGATGAGCGCACGCTTCGAGGAGATCGACTGGCGGCCGACGCCCATGGGCGAGATCAGCCTGCGCCGCCGGAGGGATCCGCTGTCGGGCGACGACGTGTACGAGGTGAAGCTCGGCGACGAGTACCTGATGTCCAGCCTCTTCACCACGGGGGAGGTCGAGCTGACCCGGATCGGTCTGGCGGAACTGCCCGAGGCCCCGCTCGACGTCGTGGTGGGCGGACTCGGCCTCGGGTACACGGCCAGGACGGCTCTGGACGATCCGCGCGTACGCTCGCTCATCGTCGTCGACACCCTGGCGGAAGTGATCGACTGGCACCGGCGCGGGCTCGTACCCCTGGGCGCGGGCCTGGCGTCCGACCCCCGGTGCCGGCTGGTGCGTGGAGACTTCTTCGCCATGACCACCGGCGAGCCGCGAGGCCTTGACCCCGACACCCCCGGCCGTCGTTTCCACGCGATCCTCCTGGACGTCGACCACTCGCCGCGCCATGTGCTGCACCCCGACCATGCCGTGCTCTACACCCGGACCGGTCTGACCGCGCTGGCCGAACTGCTCCAGCCCGGCGGCGTGTTCGCACTGTGGTCGAACGACCCGCCGGACCAGGAGTTCGGCTCGGTGCTCGCGGAGGTCTTCACGGACACCGCGGCACACGTCGTGGACTTCGACAATCCGCTTCAAGGCGGGACCGCCGCCAACACCGTCTACGTCGCCCGAAGGCGCGACGGCTGACACCACCCGGACCGGACGACCGCCACCGCGAGCCCGGGTCTCAGAGCGAGCCGGTCGCGGGGAGGACCGGGAGCAGCACCCGGTCCCGGTCCGGCAGCGCCCGCGGCACGCGTTCCAGGACGCCGCCCGCGAAGACGTCGTACAACGGCAGAGTCTCCAGGTGCACGTAGCCGATGTGGCAGTCGCACACGGTCAGGGGGCAGGGGCGCGGGGCGAGCGCCGCACGGAAGGAGCCGTCGTACAACCGACCCAGTTCGGTCCGGACGAAGTGGCAGCGGCTCACCTTCCCGTCGCCGTCCACCGAGATGACCGACTCGCCGGTGCGGCAGGGCAGGCCGGCCGACCGGTGCGGGTGGCGGCTGAAGGGGAAGAGCGGGTCGAGCGCGGTCCACTCGGCCGCCTGTGTGTCCGTATAGGTGTGTCCTTCGGCGGCGTTCACCCACAGGTACACGTGCTCCGGGAGTTCCGCGCGCAGTCTGCGCGCGGGTTCCGCGTGCTCGGGCAGCCCGACGACGCCGACACTGAAACGGACGCCCAGCTCACCGAGCCGCCGGGTCTTGGCGACGAACCGCTCGTGCGGCGTCTGCCCCGGGTGGTAGGTGCACCACAACGCCACCGTCTCCCGGTCCGCCGCCTCCAGCCAGTCGGTGCGGCAACTGAGGTTCGTCTGGATGGCCACACGCCTGATGTGAGGCTGGTGCGACAGTTCCACGAGGGCGCGGCGGTACCAGGAGCGGACCAGCCCCTCGCCCCACGGGGTGAACAGCACCGACAGCCGGTCCTCGCGCTGCTCGCCCGCCCACGCGGTGAACCGTTCCAGCGCCGCGCGGTCGGCCCGCAGTTGTGCGGGGGTGTCGCGGCGCTTCGCGAACGGACAGTACGGACAGTCGTAGTCGCAGGAGGCGAGCGGGCCGCGGTACAGGATCGTCAGGTCCACCGGAGCCTCACTTCGTCTCGTAGGCGGCCATGGCGTCCCGAACGGCCGGGGAGAAGAACTCGGGGCCTATCGCGTCCGAGTGGGCGAGTCCTTCCGCCGAGAGACGCAGCCGGTCCTCGTCCCGGTCCGCGAGCCATTCCCGTGCGGCGAGTGTGCCGATCTCGGACCGGAAATCGTCGTACGGATCCGATCCGAAGCGCAGCCGGTACTCCGCCACGGGCAGGCCCTCGGCCTGGAGGAGGGACTGGAGCAGATGCCGGCGCCGTGCCTCGTCCTCGTCGACACGGCGGCCGTGCAGCGCGTGCGAGAAGTCCTCGGTGGCGGTGTAGTCGTCGATGATGCCGCGGATCTCCCGCATCGACACCGCGTAGTCGAAGGAGTAATGCAGCGTGGAGGTGTACGAACGGGCACCGCAGCCGAGGCCGATCATGCCGTCGGTCTGGCAGGCGTAGTCGTCCGGTCCCTGCGGTGGGGCGTCCGCGCGCCGGAACATGCGCATCGACACCTGTTCGTAGCCGTGTGCCAGCAGGTGGTCGCGGCCCTCCCGGTACCGGCGCAGCCGCTGTTCGTCCCACTCCAGGCCGGCCGTCCGCGCGTCGGTGTGCCGGCCGAGGCCGGTGAGGGGACGGATGTAGAGGGGGTACAGGTAGATCTCCTCGGGCCGCCAGGCCAGGGCCGCGTCCAGCGAGTGGCGCCAGCTGGCCGCGGTCTGCCCGTCGATGCCGTAGATCAGGTCGATGTTGAGGACCGGGACGGCCGCCTCGCGGATCCGTCCGAGCGCCGCCTCCACCTCGGAGCGCCGCTGCGGCCGTACGGCGGCACGGGACTCCTCCTCGACGAAGCTCTGCACCCCGAGGCTGAGACGCGTGGTGCCCCGCTCCACCAGCACGGCCAGCCGGTCGGCCGTGGCCGTGGACGGCGAGGCCTCCACGGACAGCGGGATCGCGCGGAGATCGGCGCCCATCTCCTGCTCCGCGATGTCACACAGCCGCTCCAGCTCGGCGGCCTCCAGGAACGTCGGCGTGCCGCCCCCGAACGCGGCGTTGGCGAAACGGGGCGTCTCCTCGTCGCCGAGTGCCTCGCGCATCGCGGCGGCCTGGCGCCGCACCGCGTCCAGATAGCGTCCCGTCAGGTCACCGGGAGCGCCGATCCGGGTGAACAGGTTGCAGAAGCCGCAGCGGATCTCGCAGAACGGGATGTGCAGATACAGCGACAGCGACCGCCGGGACTCGCCCGTCCACAGGTCCTTCAGCGCGGGGCGCGGGGCGAGGGGCCGGTAGGCGGTCTTGTGGGGATAGGCGTAGGTGTAGCTCTGGTACGGGCGCGGCAGGCCGGTCGGGGCGGCCACTGGGGCGAGTGTCATACGGTCGGCTCCAGGAAGAAGTGGCTGTAGGGCACGGTCCACACGCAGTCGTGACCGAGACGGTGGCCGGTGTAGCCGTCGTCTCCGTAGGCGGTGCCGTGATCGGAGCAGACGATGGCGAAGCAGCGGCGGCGTGAGCTCATCGCGCCGAAGAGCCGTCCGACATGAGCGTCGATGTACTCGAGGGCCGCTGCGTGGGTGACCCGGCTGTCCCCGGTCTCACGGGTGGCACCGGGCAGGTGGAACCAGTTCGGCTGGTGCAGCGCCGACGCGTTCAGGAACAGGAACAGCCGCTGCTCTGCGGGAAGTTCGGCCACGACCTTCTCCGCCCGCGCGACCTGGGCCTCGAACGAGGTGGGCGAGGCCACTCCGAACTCCGGCTCCCAGTGGCTCTCCTGGAAGAGTCCGGGCAGTACGCCGCCCAGTGCGCCCTGCTTGTTGAAAAAGCCGACGCCCCCGATGCACACCGTGCGATAGCCGTGCGCGGCGAGGCCGGACACCAGGTCCGGGGTGTCGAAGACGAACGTGCGGTCCGCCGTCGTCTCGCTGCCCGTGAATCGCGCCGCGAACAGCCGCGGGTGCGGTCCCGGTGCCGCCGGGGTGGGCAGGAAGCCCGCGAACATGGCCTGGTGGGAGGCGTAGGTGAAGTTCCCGGGCGCGTGCCGCCGCTCCCAGGTGCCGCCGGGCAGATGCGCGGTCAGGTTCGGCAGACGGCCGGCCGCCGCGAGTTCGACGGCCACGTCGTGGCGCAGGGTGTCGAGGGTGAGCAGGAGCAGGTCGTCCCGGCCCACCACTTCGTTCATGTCCGGCGTCCCGGCCGGATCCGGGGCGGAAGGCGGCGTGGCCGGTGTGCGGTCGGGATCAGGCTGATGCATGTGCTGTCCTGGCAGGTGTGTCGAGTGGGGGCGTCGGTCGTACGGGGAAGTGTTCGGGGGAGAGGGAGCGGATTGCCGCGACCTGCGCGGCGTACGTGTCGAGGCCTTCCGCGCCGCTGCCCGGCAGGCCGGTCAGCCGGGGGAGCAGGTCGCCGAAGGCATTGACCTCCCCGACGGCGAACCGGCGCCAGCCGACGGCGGGCAGCAGATCGACGCCCACGCACAGGGTGCCGGGGAAGCAGGCGGCGGCCCGTTCGCTGATGGAGAGGGCCTCCGCCCACCGGTCACCGGCCAGCGCGCGGACGGCCGCGAGATCGCCGCGCGCCCCGCCCAGATGCAGATTGGTCAGAGGTGAGCGGCTCGTACGCACCACGGCGTGGGTCGCGCGCCCGGCCACCACCACGACACGCAGGTCGGCCGACCTGCTGCCGAGCGAGGCCTTCGGCAGCCAGCGCTCGATGTGCAGTCCGTCCGGAGCGAGCGTGTCCACGATCGCGGCGATCTGCGCCTCGTCCGTGTAGCGGTGGATCCGCAGGGAGTTGTGCAGGTCGCCGGCCGCTGTGCGTTCGACCGAGGTGGTGGCCCGGATCCGGCCGGAAGCGGTCGTCTCGACGGCCAGCACACCGGACGCGGACGAACCGTGCGCGAGCTTGACGAAGACCCGTCGCAGCCCGCCCTCCGCCATGAGGTCACGGACGTCGCTCCACCCCTCCACGGCACGCGGGGTTCCGGACGTGGGGGACTGCGGTACCGGCACACCCGCCGCGTCGAGACGGGCGTGGCACAGCCTCTTGTCGAAGAGCGCGGCCAGATCCGCCGGGTCGTCGAGCCGCCGGCCCCCGCGCAGCGAACCCACACCGTCCAGGAAACCCGCGTACCAGCGCGCTGAACCCTCCACCCTGGTCGGCTCGTCGATGCCCCGCAACAGCCGGTCCACCCCGGCGTTCTCGCCGGGGGAGTCCAGCCGCACGACCTCGTCGTCCGCGAAGTCGTGCCCGCCGTCCCGCAGAACGTCCCGCCACTCGACCACGCGGGGCGTGCCGCAGCCCGCCTCCTCGGCCGCTGTTCTGAACAGATCCACCCGACGGTTCTCCCCGTTGGCGACGACCGCCCACTTCACCGGCACACCGTTCGGCCGCAACCCGCCCATCCCGCCTCCTCGTTCCTTCTTCCGATGCCGGCCGCAGCTACTCGCCGACCGCGACGAAACGCCAGACCGTACCGTCCTCCTCCTCGTCGGAGTCCGCGTCGTCCCGGTCGGCGTCGACCGCGACACCGGCGGGCTCCAGCGTCTCCAGCAGGCGCGTCCGCACGCCTGCGCTGAGGTAGTTGTGGTGCAGGTCGAGCGCCTTGAGATGGGTCAGCGGCTGGCCCGACAGCAGGGCCGTGGCACCGTCGTCGGTGAGCACGCCCATGGAGATGTCGAGGTGCGTGAGGCGCGCCACGACGGGGGCCGAGGCGAGCGCCGTGCAGATGGCGTCCTGGATCTCGCTGTTGCGCAGAGCGAGACGGGTCAGGCGGGGCAGGCGGCTGCCCGCGAAGAACGGCTCCAGGTCGGCGACATCGGCGTCGCCGCCGTACTCGGAGGTGCCGAGCCACAGGTCGAGTCCCACCAGGGCGGGCAGATCGCTGGCGGCGATGCCGCGCACCGCTTCGACGGGCAGGCCGCCCGTCTCGACGGTCAGTGTGCGCAACTGCTCGTGGCGGACCGCGGGGAAGACCAGGCCGTTGCCCCCGCGGACGCCGAATTCGACCAGGGAGGGGAAGGCTTTCAGAAGGGGCGACACGTCACCCTGGACGATCCAGGAGATCTCGCACTCCTCCATCACGATGTCCGCGAGGAACAGCCCGCGCAGCGCGGGCAGCCGGTCGCGCGCGGCCACCAGCGCCGTGATCACAGCGTCAGGAGCGTTGTCGTACACATCGCTCCACGCGCCGACGATCAGCGCCCGCACCTTTTCCGTGTCCACGGCGGCCAGGAAACGCGCGAAGGCGTCCTCCCACTCCTCCTTGCTCTCGTAGGCCTCCACGGCGATGCGCCAGGCGACGGATTCGGGCGAGGGAAGCGATGTGGCCCGGGGCGACTTGTCGTCGGCGTCCGGGAAGGTGAAGGCCGGCAGGCCGTGGAACTCCTCGAGGTGCCTGTTGATGGTCATGCGCGCCCGCTCCTTCGTGCTCATTGCGGTGGATCGACGGTCGTGGTGGAGAGTCCGGAGCGCGCCGTCCGCACCCAGACAGACGAGTTCTACCAAGCCCCACTGACATCGCGGTGAGCCGGGTCGGCACCTGTGGACGGGACGCGGCGGAACGGTCGGCAGCCGCACGGCCCCGAGCGTTCCGACCGGGGTCCAGCGACCTGCCATCGAGGACATGACGCCTGGTCACCGGAGGTGCGCGCCAGGTCCGGAGGCCGATTGTCAGTGGTCGCCTCTACGGTTTTTCCCATGGCACATCCCGTGCCGTGCCGGGAGGGAGACCCATGTTCCGCCAAGGAGACGTGCTGATCGTGCCGTTGGACGAGACGGCGGTGCCGGACCACGCCAGCGACGCGGCGTCCGAACCCCGCGACGGCCGCGGACGACTCGTGCTGGCCCTCGGCGAAGTCACCGGGCACGCCCACGCAGTGGTCGGTCCGGGGCGGCTGATACGGGACGGCGGGGTGTTCGGCCCGATGCTCCTGCACGTTCCGGACGGGGCGCGGGTCGTGCACGAGGAGCACGCGGCGATCTCCCTCCACAAGGGCTGGTACCGGGTGATCCGCCAGCGTGAGTACGTGCCGGGTTCGGTGCGGATCGTCGCCGACTGACGGGATTGCCCGTGGCCCCGGCCCCCGGGGGTGCGGTGCGCACCGGGGCGTGGACGGGGCGTTCGACGACGGGACCGGGTGGCATCGCGGGTGCCGTGCCGCTCGGGCACGGAGGAAATCGGAGAGGAACGGTGTGATGGAACAAGGCAGTTGGCGTGCCACCGCGACCCGGACGGGGGCGGGCGACCGGGCGGCGGCCGAGGAGGGCGTCCGGCTCGCCTATCGGAAGGCCGGGCTGGACGAGCCCCAGCGCATTGTCTGGGCGCGGTCACCGCACGAGGCCGTACGCATGCTCATGGGTACGGCGCCCGTCGACGGCGCCGTGCTGGGGGACACCGGACCGAGCGTCCGAAATGCCGTCGTCGCGGGGCCCTGGGCTGCGGAACGCGCGCGAACCCACGAACGGCTGGGACCGGAGGGGTGGAGCGGGCGCTGGCGGGCCACGGGCGCGGCGCTGTGGGAGTCGGCCCGCACACTGGCCGACCGGGTGCGTGCGGGCATCGTCGAGGACCTCGGCACCGACCGGCACGAGGAGAGCCGGGTGCGGTTGCTGCTCCTGGACGCGACCCTCGGCCAGCACGACGCGGCATGGCTGTGCACCTTCGACCCCGACGAGACGAGCGCCCTGGCCGGGATCGCGGCGGTGGCGCGCGAGGCCGGCTGGTGGTGGCCGTACGAGAAGGTGGCGGTCATCAGCGAGCGGCCGCTGAGTCTGCACCGCGACGAAGCCGGTCGCCTGGACCGGGGGGACGGCCCGGCGCTGCGTTACGCGGACGGCTTCGAGCTGTGCGCATGGCGCGGGATGCCGGTCCCCCGCACCTTCCTCGACGAACTCACCGCTTTGACGCCCGAGCGGATACGTGATGAGGAGAACGCCGAACTGCGCCGGGTGATGCTGGAGTACTACGGCTACGACCGGTACTTGGACGAGTCGGGGGCCGTTCCCGTGCACCGCGACGAGACGGGTGTGCTGTGGCGGGTCGAGCTGGCCGGGGACGAGGACGTGGTCATGGTCGAGGTGGTGAACTCGACCCCCGAGCCGGACGGTACGAACCGTACGTACTGGCTGCGCGTCCCGCCGACGACGCGGACGGCTCGTGAGGGAGTGGCGTGGACGTTCGGCCTCGCCGCCGAGGCGTACGAGCCGTCCCGGCAGACGTGAGGAGGACCGGCGCCCGCGCGAGGCCCTGGCAGGGCTCAGGGCCGCTGCCCCCAGGCGATCATCAGGCCGGGTCCGAGTTCGGCGAGCCGGGGTGAGGCCAGGTAGGCCACCGCCTCGTCGATGACGGCGGAGTCGACGCGTCCGGTTTCCTCGAGGGCGGGGCGCATCCGGTTCCAGGTCTCGGACCAGAAGCGAGCCAGCGGGCCGTCCGCGACCAGCGGTGGGCAGCGCAGTTCACCGCCGACGTTCTGGAGCCCTTCCTCTCTCAGGAAGTGGGGATAGGCCGGGATGTCGGAGGTGTCGGTGCCGATGGTCGTCCGCAGGGCCTGCCACATGGCGTCCATGGTCCGCCGGTAGGCAGACGAGGCGTCGAGCGGATTCGGCACCTCCACGGCATCGCCGAGTACCAGCCAGCCGCCCGGGTTCAGCCATCGGGCGAGACGGGAGACGAGTTGACGGCGTTCGGGCAGGTGCATGAGCACGAACCGGGCATGGATGAGGTCGAAGCCGCCCAGGTCCAGGTTCTCGTCCCGGAGGTCGGCGGTGACCAATTGCACACGCGGGTCCGCGAGGGTTTCCAGGCCGCCGGTGTCCCGGTCCAGCGCGACCACCTCGGCGGCTCCCGCCCTCTCCAGCAGCCAGCGGACCACGGTCCCGGTTCCGGCTCCCACCTCCAGGCAGCGGCCGCCCGGTACGGAGCCCAGCGCTCGCAGACGGCTTGTGGTGACAGGGTCGTAGACCAGCGCCGCCGCGTCGATGCGCTCGGCCTCCTGCGGGTGTTCCGGCTCGAACAGATCTTCTCCGTAACGGCCGCCGGAGGCCGTGGAGCCGGTCATGACCCGCTCCATGGCCTCGGTCCCGCGATGGGTCTCCTGTCTGTCCGCGCCATGAAAGCCCCTGTGCATCGAAGAGCGATTTACCGACAGAGTGGCAGATTTCGGTCGCCTCGGCAGTTCGTCGGGCACAGGGTCCGCCGACCTTTGCACCTGCTGTGACCCTTGAAACCCGCCTGTATCGCTCATAGCATGATCGAACTCACGACGATTGCCCTGATCGTCCGTCCTTCACTAGAAGAACACGCTGTCTAGCGCGAAGGGTGAGGCAGATGACCAATACCTAAACAAATCGGCCGAACAATTGATATCTATAGCATCCCGAGTAATTTCACGAATAAACAGCATAATTGAATTGGACGAGCGGCGTCGGCCACAGGTGATTCTGTGGGCCGTCGCGGGGGTCGTGACCTTCGGCTTCCTCGTCGTGATGGAGATCGTCGCCCGTCACTACGGCATGCCGGGTCCGATCACCAGCCAGGCCAGGGAGGTGATATTCACTCCCACCTCAGGACCTCTGCTGTACGCAGGCCTGGCATTGATGATGGTCGTCCTCCCCTGGCGACAGCGGTTCGTCTCGCTGGGAATCGCGGCCGGTATCGACGTCGTCTTCTTCCTGGTTCGCTGGGTGGCCGATGTCAAGATGATGTTCGGCAACGGCGCATTGTGGGTGATTCTGGGCTATGCGTTCATCGCCGTCACTCGGCGAACGGGCAAGGAACGCGTCCTGCTCCTGAAGGGCGTCGGACTGGGCCTGCTCCTGGTGGCCGGTCACAAGACGGGCGACACCTGGCTGATGATCACGTCGGAGACCCGTCCGTCCGTGCTCGACGCGTACGTGGCCACGGCCGATCACGCGCTGGGCGACCCGTCCTGGGTCATGGGCCGGTTCGTCGAGGCCACCGGCCCGATCGGTTACCACGCCCTCCATCTGGTCTACGGCCAGCTCCCGCTCGCCGCGGCCGTCTTCGCGCTCTACCAACTGCGCAACGTGGCGCGGGAGCACCGCTTCCCGGCCCATCACCTGGTGCGTACCTTCCTGGCCATAGGCATGGTCGGGCCCATCGTCTACATGATCTTCCCCGTGGTCGGGCCGGTGTTCGCCTACGGCGCCGAAGGCGGGCAGTGGGCGGCGGCCAACCTGTGGCCGCAGACCCCGCTGTCGACCGGTGCCCCGCAGGCGTTTCCGTTCGACGAGATCACCCCGCGCAACTGCATGCCCAGCCTCCACACGGCCTGGGCCACCACGCTCTTCATCCATACCCGAGAGGGCTCGCGGCTCCTGCGCAACGCGGGCACGTTCTGGCTGGTCGGCACGCTCACGGCGACGCTCGGATTCGGGTACCACTACGGCGCGGATCTCGTCGCCGGTGTGGTGTTCGCGCTCACGGTCGAGGCGACCATGCGCGCTTTCGCCCGAGGATGGGACCGGGCGGGAGTCACACTGGTCGCCTACGGCTCCGTGGTGTTCACCGTGCTCGTGGTGTCGTACCGCTATCTGCCGGTGGAGATGGCCAGGTATCCCTGGGTGTTCGGACCGGCCCTCCTCCTGGCGATGGCCTCCGTGATCTACGGATATCTGCGGACCACCAGAATGTGGAATCCCCAGACCGCGCCCGTGCAGCAGCCGGAACCGCAACTCGTACAGGTGTGACCGCTCCGGCCCCCACCGGAGCGGGGGCCGGAGCCGGCGCGGGGCCGCGCCCGGAAGCCGGATTTGCGCTGGAGCGCACTCGAAGGTGTTGGGTGACAGGAGTGGCACCGCGGCGACGTGGTGACCGAGCGGACGACACGTTGCACGAGGAGCACTCCATGACACAGAAGATCTGGTTCATCACCGGCGCCTCCCGCGGCTTCGGGCGGGAGTGGGCGATCGCCGCGCTGGAGCGCGGCGACTCGGTGGCCGCGACGGCGCGCGACCTGTCCACGCTGGGCGATCTTCGGGAGACCTATGGGGAGCGGCTGCTGCCGCTTCAGCTCGATGTGACGGACCGCGACGCCGATTTCGCCGCCGTGCGGCTGGCGCACGAGCGGTTCGGACGGCTCGACGTGGTGGTCAACAACGCCGGCTACGGCCACTTCGGGATGATCGAGGAGATCACCGAATCCGAGGCTCGCGCGCAGTTGGAGACCAACCTCTTCGGGGCGCTGTGGGTCACCCAGGCGGCGCTGCCCTTCCTGCGCGAGCAAGGAAGCGGCCACATTCTGCAGGTCTCCTCCATCGGCGGGATCAGCGCCTTCCCGCTGGTCGGCATCTACCACGCCTCGAAATGGGCTCTTGAGGGAATGAGCCAGGCGCTGGCGCAGGAGGTGGCGGCGTTCGGCATCAAGGTCACACTCATCGAGCCCGGCGGGTTCGCCACGGACTGGGCCGGTTCCTCGTCGAGCACGTCCGAGCAGCTCCCCGCGTACGCCGAGTTCCACGAGGAGGTGCAGGAACAGCGGCGCAAGCGCGTCGGCACTCCGGGCGACCCGCGCGCGTCCGCCGCGGCCGTGCTGGAGATCGTGGACGCGGAGGAGCCGCCGCTGCGCTGCTTCTTCGGTTCGGCGCCGCTGGGCATCGCGAAGGCGGACTACGAGCGGCGCCTCGCGTCCTGGGAGAAGTGGCAGCCGGTGGCGGAGCTGGCTCAGGGCTGAGCCCGGAGCTGGCTCAGGGCTGAGCGTCGGCGGCCCGCGGGAGACCCGGCCCCTGACCCGCCGGCGCGACGGTGGGTCAGGCGCGGTGGCTCTGATAGTAGCCGCCGACCAGTTCGTGGTAGTCGACATCGCCGACGTGCTTGACCCGGTCGAACTCGGGGGATTCCCTGATCTGCTCCTGAGTGAGCGAGACGTAGATCTTCCGCTCGTCCCGGTCGACCCGCCTCACCGTGCCCGCGGGCAGGAGGACATGCCTTCCGAAGATCCACACGCCGATGTCGACCACGAGATACGCGGAGTCGACGTCGTCCGCGTGCTTGTCGACCTTGCCGATGGCGCCGTCGACGGCCTCGACCTTGAACCCGACCAGATCCGTGCCCGTGACGTGCCCGGCGGCCGGGTGGTAGCCCCAGATGCTGTCAGTCATGAACGGCTCCCTCATCGAGAATCCGCGCCCCTCCGCAGCGGAACCAGGGAGTCCCGCAGGCGTCATCCACGTTAGACGAAGCCCGCGCGCGATGGCGGATGCTGCCTCCCGGCTGCCTCCCGTCTGCCTCCCGCACGTCCCGCGCCGCCCGGGCCCGGTACGGTTCGCGCCGTGGACAGGAACGAGTGGGAGCCGGGGCACCGGATCGCCTACGGCTGTGGGGCGTGGGAACGCGCCCGTCACCAGGCGCGCCTGCTGGTCGCCTGGTACGACGAGCGCGATGGCGGCCTGGGACCACGGATGTCCCCGCGGCTCTCCACGGACCCCGGTGCGCGGGTGAAGTGGCCGTGGGGGAGCGCCAGGCACGACACGCTCGGTCTGCTGCTCTGGCGAGCGGCCTACGACTCGGGGATCCTGGTCGACCAGGTCCTCCTGGCCGACGCCCTGCGCTACTGCGCCCAGGGAGCCGAGCCCTTGGACACCGGTCCCGTGCCCGAGGCTGCCCGCACCGCCGGGATCGGAGCCGGCAGCGCGGCATCGGTGGCCGGAATCAGACACGTACTCCAGGCGCACGTCGAGGCCGACCTTCCACGGCCGCGCCCTGCCGGGGTGCGACTGACGCTCGGCTACCGCGTCCGGGAGTCGCGGGCGACGCCGGACTGGGATCTCGGCGACTGGCCGACGGCTCTCACGCAGGCCCGCCAGGCCATGGGGCGGGCCGACGATCTGCGGGAGCGGGGGACGTGGAAGCCCACCGACCACGAACGGTCCACCGGCGCACGCATCGGCCATGGCCTGGAACAGCCGGCCCGCTCGCCCGCCGCTTCCGGGCACCCGGTACCGAGTTGGCTGGAGCGGGCATCACGCCTGACCGCCGCGGCCGACATGCTGACCGCCGCGGCCGACACGCTGCTCGGCGCGGCCGACACGCTGCTCGGCGCCGGGCGGGACGACGCGAGCCCACTGGTGACGGTCCTCGGCACCACGGCCGACGCGTGCGCCAGGCTGAAGGCCGACACCGAGGAGATCGGGCGGCTCTGGGCGGCCGAGGCGTCGCGTGAGCCCTCGGACCGCGCTGCCTGGGAAGTGGCCTGGGAACTGTCCCACGTACCGGGCGCGCTGCTGGAACAGACCGAGGAAACGGAACACCTGGTGCGGGCGCTGGCCGTCTTTCTGTGGGTCCTGGCCGTTCGCTGACCGAGGAGCGCGGCGCGCTGCCCAGGGGCAGTGGACCGCCCAGGGTCGGCAGCCCGTCCAGGGTCAGTAGAAGTCGCCTCGGCGCTGCGCGGGGTTGACGGTGTCACGTCGCTGCTGCAACCGGCGGGCTGCCCTGAACGCCGATATCTCCCGCAGGTGAGCCTGGCTCTGAAGCGCCATCATCGATCCCAGGGCGTGGCGCTCGGTCATCGGGTTGTCCACACAGGACTGGTACATCACGGCGGCTCGCTCGTTGTCCTGGTAGAGCGTGCGATAGATCTCCGCGGCGCGGTACTGGGCGTAGGGGTGGTTGCGGGCGGCGGCCGTGAGGAACTGCTCCAGGGCGTGTTCCGCCGGGGTCCGGGTGATCGGAATCAGCCGCTCCAGGTACAGGTCGCCCAGTACGAGCATCGCTTCGGGCTCGCCCAGTTCGGCCGAGGTGCGATACCAGCGGGCCGCCTCGTCCAGCGACTCCACGATGCCCGCTTGAGGGCAGCCGTGGTGATAGAGCGAGGCGAGGTAGAAGGCCGCTCGCGGTGAACCGCTGCTGTGCCGCAGCCGGGGCACCGCGCTCGCGTACCGCCCCTGCGTGTAGTCGATGTGCCCCAGCAACTCGATCGCGGCGCTGTGACCGGTGGACGCCGCGGTTTCCAGGAAGTAGACCTCCGCACCGGGGTGCTGCCCGCTGTTCCAGCAGTGCAGGCCGATCCGGTAGTACTCCTCGGCACTGGTCGGCTCGTGTCCGTCCACGGTGAAGTTGGTCCCGTGCCACTGCACCATGTCGCTGCCCTTCGCGTCGTGGCCTGCCCCGGCGGACACGTGCGGCTCTTCGCTCCGCGGCCTCGCGAGGAGGCCGGGACCGACGACGGGGGCAACCCGGTTGGCCAGTCGTTCCAGTCGTTCCAGCCGTTCCCGTACGTTGTCCCGGTGCGTCGGGGCCTCAACAGATGGTACGGCTCGTCAACCGGCACACAATCGTAGGCCTGATTGTCCGAGGATCCGCCCGTTGTACGGAGCGGATCGCCAATATGGCCCGTTTTCGGTGGCAGTGGCAGTGGCAGTGGCAGTGGCAGTGGCCAAGTCGGGGTCGGAGCGTTGACAACCGGGTGTGCATGGCCCGGAGGTCGCCCTCGAAGAAACCTGTCGTTCTACTCGTTCGGGTCCCAGGCCTTGAGCAGGTCCAAGACGCGCCTTTCGCCGTCGACCTTCACGGAGTCCACCGGAACACGGCCGTACAGGACGAGGACCAGCTCACCGGCCGTGCCTCGGGCGGAGACGCGGACCAGATCCGGGGGTCTCGTCGGCAGGCTCGGTGGACGGTTCACCGGCACGGGAAGGTGTGTGAGCCGTACGCCGTCGGCGGAGAGCGACAGGCGCCAGGAGCGTCCCTCGGTGGCGTGGGGACGACGCGGTGTGCGGGCCGTATCGAGTGTGCCTGGGGCGGGACTTGGAGCAAGTCCGAGGTCTCGGTCCGGGACGGAGCTGAGCCGAACCGTCGGACACTGGTGAGCCTCACCCGGGCCGAGGTGCGCCGCCGGCCTCTACCGACCGACCGGCGGGTGAGCCGGGCCGAGTCTCGGCCCGAAGGCGTTTACTCCTCCGGATGCTCGCTCGGCCCGAAGTCCATTACTCCACCAGCTGCTCGCTCGGCGCTTCCCGGTGTTCCGGCGGCACACGCGCGGCCACGGCATCGAAGATCCGCCACCCGTCGACTTGGCCGGCGTGCCCGAAACGCTGGTCGTCCGCCAGAGCCTCTTCGATCAACGCCCGCACGGTCGCGGGCCGGTGGAGATTGAGATATCCGCCGTGTACGCGACTGACGCCACCTTCGTGAGCTCCCCAACCACCGCCGCCCACCACGCGATCGGGACCCGAGTCGAAGACGACGCGGATCACGCCCGGGGTGCCCTCCCGCGCGATCACGAGAACCTCCTGGCATGAGCGTCCGACCCCACCGCCGGGGTCGGAGTCCGGCACATGGCGGTGGCTGACCCACCACCGGAATCGCTCGGAGCCCATGACCAAGTGCCGATGCCGACGACGTCCCATGCCATCACGTTAACAACGTGCCCAGGTTCCTCGGCTTCCGCGAGCGCCGGATAGAGCGAGGTGACCGAGGGCGACTTGCCCGCAATCCCGCTGACCGATCCACGACCCCAACGGCATGGGCGCCGAACCCGCCATCAGGGCCCTCAAGGTCGCCGACCAGATCCTGGACCGGCACGAGGCCGAACTGAGCAGATGTTGCCGCGAAGATGACTACGCGCAAGCGATGACGTTCATGAGCTTGCGGGTGAATCGATGCATGTGTGGATCGAGCGTGCTCCTGGGCTCGGCAAGGATCTGCCGCAGGGAAAGCCACTTGATCGATTCGAATTCTTCCTCATCGAAAGAGGTGATGCCGCCAACTTTCGACTGCAACACGTACCACAACGACACATCAGTGTGCTGGCCCTGCCCGCGTGTTTGCGTGACGGTGAGGAAGAGCGGTTGCGCGCCGGAGACAGTCGACGGGACGGCCTCGATGCGCAGTTCCTCACGGCACTCGCGCGTGACCGTGTCCCACGGGTCCTCCAACGGCTCGACGTGGCCACCGCTGGGAAGCCAGAGGCCCGCCTTGCGGTGGGCGACAAGCAGGAGCTCCCCGCAGGTTTCATCCAGGACCACGAAGTAGCTGACCAAGTGCATCGACGGGACATCAGGCTTCCGGGTCCGATAGAGCGGAGCCCCGCCGGCGACCCACTCCATGGTCGCGGCGAGGTGCGTGCGCTCCTGTTCGTCCCAGGGGTGCACGCCTTTCAGTAATTCTGTCAGCTGAGCGCGACGAAGCTGATCGGGAACCTCTGAGGCATCACTGGCAGTCACGGCCCTCATGATGCCAAGGAGCTATGACATCTTCGCGGTTTCGCTGTCCGCAAGAGACGGACCACCGGGCATCAAGACCGTCGCACACGAGGCTGAGGGTTTTCCCGCAACGGCCTCTCGTCACTGGGTAGTGACGTGTAGTTCCCGGACGTACCAGTTGAACCGTGTGCCGTCCTTGCTGTTCGTCTGCTTGCCGGGGGTGAAGCCTGCCCGCTGCGCGACTGCAGCCGATGCGGGATTCCCTGGCTCCACCTGGATCACCGCCTCCTCTCCGCCCTCGTTCGCCGCGTACTGGGACGCCAAGAGGACCGCACGGGTAGCCAGACCACGTCCCCTCCATGACGGATAGAGGCCGTACGCGAGGTTCACCTGGCCGGGAGCCAGCCCCTCTGCCGCGAACCGCAAGTCGACCGTCCCCGCGAGCACCCCGTCGGCGCCCACCCGTATGCCGAAAGCGCGGAGCGGCCCGGCAGCCTCCCACTGTTGCCGGCAGTGCCGGAAGTACGCTTCGACGCCCTCGGCTGTCCCAGGGCCGCCGTTGAGCCAGCGAACGAGCAGCTCATCCTCCCCCGTGAGGTGCGTCTCCACATCGTCCAGACGCAGCGGGGACAGAGTGATGATCCCGTCGGACAGCTTCACTTCATGCATTCGGCAATTCTTGACGCCGGAGCCGTCCTGGACAGCCCCGTTCACCGGGCTGAGCCCGCGGCAGTTCGGCAAGCTGCCGACCGCACTGCGACGTGAAGGCGCGGACACGGTCCGCGGGGGCGGGGGGCGACGGTGGAGCCTGCCGCTGGAGGACCGGCTTCTGCTGGTCGCCGCGTACTGGCGGACGAACTTGACTCTGAGGCAGCCGACGTCACTGTTTGGGGTGTCGAAGTCGGCCGCAGGCCGCATCATCGACCACCTTGCACCGTCGCTCGCACTCCAGCCGCAAGCGGTTCTCGGACGGTAGCCGATGCGGAGCGGGCGGTGGCGGGGCGCCTGCCGCGGAGGTCGGCGAGGAGAGCGAGGGCGACACCGATGCCGACCCAGACGGTGAGGGTGAGGGCGGGGAGTCCGGTGCCTGAGCTGTCGAAGAAGGCGTTGGCGCGCAGGAGGCTGCCGGAGGCGCCCGGCGGGAGGAGCTGTCCCAGGGTGGCCCAGCCGGCGGGGAGCCAGTGGGGTCCGGTGGCCAGGCCGCGCGCGCTCCGATGGAGTCGGTGCCCATCACGTAGTGCTCGGGGTGCGCCGCGAGGAGTGCGCTCTCGTCACCTGCGAACGCCTTGTCCATCCAGGCAAGGAAGGCGCCCGAGGTGAGGCCCTTCGTCGCGAGCACGGTGGTGCCTGCCTTGAAGCTGCCGTCGGAGGTGCGGGCGCTCTCGCGAAGGAAGGCGTTGCCTTCCTCGATGTCCGCGGCCAGGAGGTCGAGGAGGCCCTGGCGGCCCAGCAGCGTCCGGAAGCGGTCCAGGGCGCGGCGGGCGTGGAAGAGCTCGAAGTCGTCGATGCTCCCGGCGCCGGTGGGTCCGTCCTCAAGCGTCACGGTGACGGGCGGGAGCGTCTGGTTGTCGGTCATGACCGAACCTCCGATAGGATGTAAATGTGAATTCGCGTTCGCATAATGCGAGTGCGCCGAGGAGCGCACCGGTTGTCAAAGGGACCTGTTGAGAGCGCCGCCGATACCATGCGGGACATGACCGAAGAGCCGGAGCGCCCAGCGTCCTACCGGGAGCCCCGGCAGGCCCGCAGCGCCGCGACCCTGGCCCGTGTCCTGCTGGCGGCAGAGGAGATCGCCTGCACCTCCGGCCTGGAGGAGATGACGATCGCGGGTGTCGCGGAACGCGCCGGGGTCTCCGTCGGCACGATCTACCGCCGCTTCGAGGACAAAGAACAGCTGATCACCGCCTTGACCGAGCGGATGCTGGAACGCCGCGAGGAGTACGTGGCCGAGCAACTGCGTACGGCCGAGCCGTCGCTCTCCGGCGTCATGGACGCCTACGCGCACGCCTTGCTGCAGTCCTTCGCCGACAGCAGCAGCCTCTTCCCCGAGCTGCTGCGCACGCGGGGGACCAGGTCACTGGACCGCGGGGCCCGCACCATCACCGAACTCCACCGTCTCCTGCTCGAAGCAGCAGCCCCGTACACCGACCAGATCCGCCGCTCCCAACCGCAGACGGCACTCGACACCGCGGCCCGCGCCATCCTGGGCGCCTGCTTCCACAACTCCGTGCGCCCCGATGCCGCCACCGGCGAAGTGGCCAGGCGTCGGTACGCAGACGAGCTCAGCGACATGGCAATCGCCTACCTTTTCACTCCCGACCGACGCCGCAGAGCCGACACCTGAACCAGCAGTCGCTACTCGGGGTCGCAGGGTAAACCGCTGCAGCCGGGTGCTCGCCGGGCAAAGATGCAGCCATGCGTTATGCCGGCACCGACCCCGAGCTGATGGGCCTGATCCGACGATTCGTCACGCCGGGACGACGGTACCTTCGGTTGGGTGGAAGCTCGCTGCGGTTGAGCGGGCCTGAGCGCGAGCTGTTCGTGAGGGAGTTGGTCCAGGCTGCCCGGGAGATCACTCCCGCTGAGCTCGGCATCCTCTTCGAAGGTGGGTGGCGAGAGCGTAAGACTGCCTCCTGGCTGGTTGTTGTAGCCGGCAGGACCGAGTTCCGCAGCCGCATCGGCGAACTCCTGCCGGCCGGCGGGGGGCCCTATGCCGACGCGGCCTACTGCGTCACGCTTGCCACGTCCGGAGACAGTGCGGACGCCGATCTGGTCTGCAGATACCTTGATCACTACTTGCTTCGACCAGACCTCGGCTACGGCCAAGGCCTTGCTCTTGGCACACTGCTTCACCTCGATGCCGCCCTGGGGACCGAGCGCGCATCCCGGTACCTTGCCGCCGGTGGCCTGTGGCAGCAGTGGACTGATGCCACGCCGGGCCTGGTGCGGGAACCGCAGGAGTACCGGCAGTTCGTGGACCAGCTCTGTTCCTTCGCCGGCGAGTGCGCTGAACTCTTCGCCAGACCGGAAACCAGACGCTGATCCCCGACCTGACCGCTGGACGCGGACTGCTGCGGGCCCGTCGGTAGGGTCTGGGCCATGACAGGGAACCGCGGCCGCCGGCCAAAGATCGACCAGGATGACCAGGACGGTGGCATCGAGGACGTGACGCTCCTCATCCTGGAATGGCTGGGTGAGCAGGGCGTGAATGCCCTGATCAGGGTGGACGCCGAGAGGGTGGCTGACAACGTGCCGGCGTGGACGTTCGCCGCCAGTGGAGGTCCCTTGGAGCAGGGCATGCGTGCTGATGGGAGGACTGTGCGGCAATGCATGTCCGCCGCCCTGTCCCAGCTGCGCGAGGCCGGGCTGCCGGTTCCGTTTTGATCTTCGTCTTCGCTCGCCTCTGAATCGCTGGGGCGCGGAGACCTGGAGGACGGCGATCCAGCGCCGGACGACGCCATGACGGTGCTGGCCGTGGTCGCCGACGCGGCGTGGGTGACCGTCATGGAGCTCCTCCGGCAGGTCTGGCCGGTCTGCCGGGAACACGAGACCAGAATGCATCCCCCTCCTGCGGGCACCTCTGTCGGCTGGTACCCGGGTACGACGGACGCGGCCGGCTCGCCGGTGTGGTGGTGCCGGGACGGTCGGTACGGCGCGTGCCACGACGTATGTCCGGTGGGCGAGTCGGCCGCCACCCTGCAGTGAAAGCAGCGTCGTACGCGCTGCGGCGCAGTGAGAACGGAATGCGCCGTGTTTGACAGCTGGACGGGCGTATCGGACCCGGACCCCTCCCCCTCCCCCGACGATCCGCGGGAAAGTTCACCAATGCGGGCATAGGGAGTGCGAAGGGGGCGGTGCCCTTCTAGCGTGGTGGGCGGGCGCCGCGCCGCGCGTCCCGGGGATCCGGTCTCCGAGGACGGCCGCGGTATCCGCGCGGGTCGATCGGCCCCGCCCCGGCTCCGACTGCCGTACGAGCGATTCCGTGGTTGCCCGATGCCTGCCCGCACTTCGCCTGCGCTGGAGATGCACATCATGCTTTCGAACACGTCCCGACCCGTCATCACGGCCACGTTGCCCGTCGTCGGGGAGCACATCGGTGAGATCGCCCGGCGCTTCTACCGTCACATGTTCGCCAACCATCCCGAGCTCCTGGACGGGGTCTTCAACCGAGGGAACCAGGCACACGGAGAACAGCAGCAGGCGCTCGCCGGATCCGTGGCGGCGTTCGCCGGCGGTCTGGTGAGCACTCCGCAGCGGACCCCCGAACACCTGCTGAAGCGCATCGCGCACAAGCACGCGTCTCTCGGGATCCGTCCGGACCAGTATCAGACCGTCCACGACAACCTGATGTGGGCGATCGTCGACGTGCTGGGCGACGCGGTCACCCCGGAGGTCGCCGCGGCCTGGGACGAGGTCTACTGGCTGATGGCGAACGCCCTGATCAACCAGGAACGCGGTCTCTACAGCGCGCGGGGGGTCACACCCGAGACGGTGTGGCGCACATGGGAGGTCGAGAAGAAGATCAAGGAGACCCCGGACGTCGTGACCTTCGTCGTCAAGCGGGTCGACGACCGCCTTGTGACGACCTCGCTCCCCGGCCAGTACGTCACCGTGCTGATCGACATGCCCGACGGCGTGCGGCAGCCGCGCCAGTACAGCCTGACCCGGGCCGACGACGGCGAACACCGCCAGTTCTCGGTCAAGCGGGTACGCGGCAACGGCGAGCCCGAGGGAGAGGTGTCCGCTCTCCTGCACGACACGGTCGACGTGGGTGACGTCCTCACCCTGTCGCTGCCCTACGGCGATGTCGTGCTCGACGACTCGGGACGGCCGGTGGTGTTCGCCACGGCGGGCATCGGGATCACCCCCATGGCCGGAATGCTCTCCCACCTCGTCGAGGCCGAGTCCCGGCTGCCGATCACCGTGCTGCACGCCGACCTCGACGAGGCGTCGTTCGCGCTGCGTCGCCAGGTGGTCAGCGACGTACTCGAACTGCGGAACGCCGAGATGTACCTCTGGTACGAGAAGGGCGCGCAGACCAACGAGCCGGTCAAGGGCGTTTTCGACGGGCTGATGGACCTCTCCCACGTCGATCTGCCGGACAACGCGGTGTACTACATGTGCGGGCCGCTGGCGTTCATGCAACCGCTGCGGAGCGCGCTCCTGGGGCGGGGCGTCGCACCGCAGGACATCCAGTACGAGGTGTTCGGCCCGGACCTCTGGCAGGCGGACCTCGACTGACGAGCCCGTCACAGCCGTCATAACCACCCAGTCCGAACGGCCGTGAACGGCACGGGTGTTAGCTTCTTCCCCGTGGCGGAACACCAGGTACGACACCAGGACGAGACCAGGACGGCCTACGACGGGATCGTCGAGCTCTATGCGTCGATGTTCGCCGATCGGCTGGAGACACGGCCGTTCGCGCGGGCCATGCTCGGCACCTTCGCCGAGCTGGTG
This sequence comes from Streptomyces sp. NBC_00659, assembly GCF_036226925.1. Lineage (NCBI taxonomy): Bacteria > Bacillati > Actinomycetota > Actinomycetes > Kitasatosporales > Streptomycetaceae > Streptomyces > Streptomyces sp. NBC_00659. The sequence goes on from NZ_CP109031.1 coordinate 8,912,349, forward strand.
CGCGAGACGGGGAACCTGCGGGCAGCCGATGTCGGCTGCGGTCCCGGACATCTGACGGCCATGCTGCACGACTTGGGTCTGGACGCCTTCGGGCTCGACCTGTCCCCGGCCATGGTCGACCACGCCAGGAAGTCCCATCCCGCCCTGCGGTTCGACCAGGCGCGAATGGAGGCTCTGCCCGTCGAGGACCGCGCGCTCGGCGGGGTGTTGGCCCACTACTCGATGATCCATACCCCGCCTGAGGAACTGCCCGCGCTGCTGGCCGAGCAGGTGCGGGTCCTGGCGCCAGGGGGCCTGCTGATGGTTTCGTTCTTCGGGACCGAGGGGACCGAGCCGGTCCGCTTCGATCACAAAGTAACGCCCGCCTACAGCTGGCCGGTTGACCGGTTCGCCGAGCTGCTGGTCGGGGCCGGGCTCGTGACGATCGCCCGGCTTCTCCACGACCCGGCCTCCGAACGGGGTTTCCTGGACACCCATTTGCTGGCCCGCCTCCCCTGATCCTCACCACCACCGACGCGCGGACCGCGCTGATCTGTAACGCGCAGAGCGCCGCCGGCCAGTGCTTCACCCAGTCCGAGGTACGTCGGCTCGCGCAGGCCGCGATCCCGGGCGACGGCTGCGGAGTGGGATGGGTGACGACATCGGCCGGCGCCCCGGTCCTCGACGTGGAGACCCGGCACATCGGCGATCACGCCGGCGACATGACCTTGGCGCTCGACGACGGTCGCAAGTACTGGGAACCGGGGGGAGTCCCAGCCGCGGATCGGGTTCACCGACGCCAGCGTCGCCAAGGTTCTGGCACGCGGCAACCGTCTGGTCCCGGAGGTGATCACGGATCTGTGCCGACGGCTCGGGGTCGCGACCGCGGACATCGACCTCCTCGTCACCAATCAGCCGAACCGCACCTTCCTGCGCAACTGGACCGAGGCGCTGCAACTGCCCGCCTAACGGCATCCGAACACCTTCGACCAGTACGGCAACCTCTTCGGAGCGGCCATCCCGGTCACCCTGGACCACGCGATCACCTCGGGCCGGGTGAAGGACGGTGACCTCGTGGTGCTGGGCGGGTTCGCCCACGCAGGCGACTTCGCGGGAGCCGCCGTCGTGCGCTGGTCCGGCGGGCGAGGCCGACTCCGCGGCCGGTGACCGCGGTGCCTGGAAGCGGCGGCGGACATCTGCCCGTCGTACGAGGTGATCAGCCGCCGATGACGCCGTCAGCGTGACGTTCGGCCGCGAACGCAACCGAAGGGGCCCTCACGAAACTCTGGACAAGTGATTCACAACACATCGGTGAGGAGACAGAGATGACCCCCTGGAGCAGTGAGAGCCTCGGTTCCTGCGCGTTCGCCGACCCCTATGCCGTCCACCCCCGTGACACCGCCGTGCCGGCCCAGGCGCAGCCCCGCGACGACGGCGACTTCCTCCTGCCGCCCCCCAACCCCGCCCACCGCCTCGGCTTCACCATCGACCCGCAGGATGAGCGGCGCCTGGCCCTGCACGCGACCCTCACCGCCGCCGGCATTCCCCCGATGCCCGAGGACCGTGCGGTCATCGACCAGATCAGCGCGCTTCCGGCGGACGTCAACGAGGTACTTCAGCGCTGGCTGCACCACACCCTGTGACACCGGTCAGGGCGGAGTCGTGGTCCCGGGCGCGTACTTCCCGGAGGAGAGGCGGTCGGAGATCATGAAGCATGGGCCTCGACGACTGGTACTTCACCGAAGACATCGACGACTTCCTCGCCCGAGCGGGAGACTTCCTGTGCTCGCGCCCCGTCATGCACAACACACCCCTGACAACGCTCGCGAAAATGCGGGCACAGGGCGCGGGCACACACGGCGGCGAAGCCCCCGTCTTCGGCCGGCTGGAGTCAGGGGGCGAGGTCCGGGCCGTCCTGTACCGCACCGCGCGCGGCCGCCTGACCGTCACGACGCTCGCCCCCGAGCAGGCCGACACCCTCGTGCCCCGGCTGACCGGCCTCGGGCACCGCATTTCGGGCGTCATCGCGGACCAGGACACCGCCACCGCTCTCGCGGAGGCGTGGCGGCGGCACAGGGGTGGCGCGGCGCCGGTACGTGACTGGTGGGGCCGTCTGCATCGACTCGGCACGCTCACCCCGCCGGAGCCGGTCCCGGCGGGCCGGGGCCGACCGGTGGGCGAGCAGGAGCACGAGCAAGTGATGCGCTGGTGCCGTGAGTTCGCCGCGGACGTCGGGGAAGCCGTCTCCGTGACCGCCGAGTCCTGGGCCGGCACACGCTTCGCCGAGAAGCGCTACACCTTCTGGGAGACCCCGGACGGCACGCCCGTCTCCATGGCGGGCGCGAACCCGCTGGTCGGCGGCCAGGTCCGGGTGGACCCCGTCTACACCCCGGCCGGCCTCCGGGGGCGCGGCTACGCGGGCGCCGTGACGGTCGAGGTGAGCAGGGCCGCGCTGGCCGCGGGCGCGAAGGAGGTCGTGCTGTTCACCAACCCGGCCAACGCGACCAGCAACGCCCTCTACCGGCGCATCGGATACGTCCCGGTCACCGACTTCGTCGGTTACGCCTTCTCCGGCTGACGGCTGACGGCTGACGGCTGACGGTTGACGGTTGACGGTTGAGGCCTGACGGTTGAGCGGCTGCCCGGCCGGACGTGCTTCCGCCTGTCCCGGTTATCCTGGCTCGTTCCGAACAAGCCAGGAGGTACAGCACATGAGCAGCACCATGCCGTCGTTTCCCGAGCGGATCGAGCTCTCGGGGGAGGGGCTCGTCCTTCGTGACTGGACGGAGGCGGACCTGACGGCGATGCCGGAGCTGTTCGATCACCCCGACATCGCCTACTGGACACCGCTCGTCTCCCCCTTCGACGCGGCCGCCGCCCGCGCGCGACTGGACCGGGACCGCCAGTTCCGCGCGGAGGGCACGGTCATCCTGCTCGCGATCACCGTCGACGGCGGAGCACCGCTCGGCGAGGTGATGCTGCGGCGCGCGCCCGAGGGCACGGAGATCGGCTACGCGGTGGGCCCCGCGCACCGCGGTCAGGGGCTGGCGCTGCGGGCGGTACGGGTGATGGCCGCGTACGCCTTCGAGCAGATGGGCGCCGAGCAGGTGATCCTGGAACTGGAGGCCGAGAACGCGGCCAGCGTCGCCGTGGCCACCAAGGCGGGCTTCACACTGCTCGACGTACCGCTGATCACGGGTGAGGAGAAGGGGCGGCCCTTCACCCTGCAGACGTGGGGTCTGAACCGCCCTTGACCGGCAGGCCTCCCCATCGAGTGGTCGGTCGCCGACGGGAGGCGACGGCTCGGTCCCAGGGCGACTCCGGACGTACGGGCTGTGTCGTCGGCTGCTTTCCGCGGTCTGCCCCCAGCCGCTTGTCCGGGCCGCGGACCCGGAGACTTCACGGTGTCCGTACCTCCAGTTCACGCAGTTCGGCCGTGGCCTCCGCCTGCCGGGGGCTGTTGAGCCGGCGAAGTCCCTCGTGGGCGGCGAGCAGGGTTCGGCGAGCCTCGTCGTACCGGGCCAGGTGGCGCAGCACGATGCCGAGGTCGAGGCGGGTGGGTTCGGCCCAGCCGGCCATGCTCGTGGTCTCGAAGACGTCCAGCGCCTGCTGGAGCGGTCGTTCGGCCTCCGGCCAGCGTCCCAGCGCCGCGAGGTCGTTGCCGATCTGCTGCCGGATCGCAGCCAGGTACACGGTGATCAGCTCGGTCGGCCGTCCGGGCACCTCCGTCAGGCAGATCGCCTCGCTGCGCAGGTGGATGGCCAGAGCCTCCTCGACGCTGCCCGACTGACGTAGATAGCTTCCCAGCGTGTTCAGGACGGTGAGTTCGGCGAGGCGGCCCTGCACGGAGGTCTGGTCGGCAAGGCAGACGGCGGCGTCGCGCAGCCGGGCTATGGATTCCCCGGTCCGGCCGGTGCGCTGCAGCGCCGATGCCCCGTAGCCCAGCGCCCAGCCCATCTGGAGCCGGTCCCCGATCTCACGGGCCACCTCCAGGGCGGCGTCCGCGGTGACGAGGGCGGCGGCGGGTTCGTGGACGCAGACGTTGTACGACCAGGCCAGGAAGTTCAGCTGGACGGCCTCCTCCTGCCTGCTGCCCAGCGCGCGGGCCGCCTCGACCCCGTGCTGGAACAGCTCCACCCACAGCTCCCAGTGCTGGTTGAACTCGGAGAACCAGTGCATGGCCCGGGCCGTGTCGATCACTTGCCGGTGGTGTCCCCTGGCCTGCGCGTGCCGCACGGCCGCGAGCCATTGGGCCCGCTCGGCCTCCAGCCAGACGCGGGCCTGGTCACGGTCGGCGGGTGCGCCGACGGGGTCGGGATCGCCGTGAGGTGAGTCTTCGTGGGGTTCGGCGTCGAAGCGCAGCGCGGCTGCCGTGGCCCGGCGCAGCATCCACTGTGCCGTCCGGTCCAGCGAGGCTCGGGACACCTCGGTGCCGTCCTCGGTGGTCAGTTGTTCGGTGGCGAAGATCTTCAGGAGGTCGTGGAAGCGGTAACGCTCTGCCGAGGCGTCGGACTGCAGCAGCCCGGCGTCCGTCAGTTCCTCGGCGCACCGGGCCACCTCGTTGACCGGCAGGTCGGCCAGGAGAGCGGCGCTCTCCGGGCTGAAGTCGCCTCCGGCGGCCAGGGAGGCCCGCCGCAGTACGGTTCTGGCGGACGGGGTCAACTGCCGGTAGGACAAGGCGAAAGCGGCTCGTACCTGAAGGTCGCCGACCTGGAGTGTGTCCAGGCGACGGCCTTCCTGGGCCAGTTGGGCGGTCAGCTTGCCGATGCGCTCGTGGGGCCGGCCGGCGAGGCGTTGTCCGGCGATCCGTACGGCCAGGGGCAGGAGTCCGCACAGGTCCGCGAGGTCGCGGGCGGCCTGGGCCTCCTGCCGTATCCGCTCGGGGCCGATGATACGGCTCAGCAGTTCGACCGCCTCCTCCCGGCGAAACAGCGCGAGGTCGCTGCGGTGGGCCGATTCGAGACCGGCCAGGGCGTGCCGGCTGGTGATGATCGTCAGGCAGCGCCCGGCACCGGGGAGCAAGGGACGGACCTGGTCCTCGCCCGCCGCGTTGTCCAGTACCAGCAGCAGTCGCCGGTCGCGGAGCACGGACCGCAGGAGCCCTGACCGGTCGTCGGTCGCGGCCGGGATCGCGTGCTCGGCCACGCCTACGGCCCGGAGCAGGGACGCGAGAGCGTCGCGCGCGGAGGTGGGCTCCGGGTCCATGCCGTGCAGGTCGAGGACCACCTGTCCGTCCGGGAAGTGCGGCGCGAGAGCGTATGCGGCGTGTACCGCGAAAGCGGTCTTGCCGAGGCCGGGCTGTCCCGACACCACGCTGACCGCGGAACGGCCGGCGCCGGTGCGCTCGGCCAGGGCGAGCAACCGGGCCAGGGCCGGACCACGCGAGACGAAGTCGCCGACGTCACGCGGCAGGGCCAGCGGGCCGTGGGCGCGCGGTCCGGCGGCCGGTCGCGGGCGCGTCCGTCCTCGGCCGGCGGCCCGCTCCAGCTCCGCGGCGGTGTCGTCGTCCAGGCCCAGCCCGGCGGCCAGGGCTTGAACGGTGCGCCGCTGCGGTCCTCGGGAGCGACCGCGTTCCAGATCCGCCAGCGCGCGGACGCTCACCCCGGCGGCGTGGGACAGCCGCTCCTGGCTGAGCCCGGCGCGTGTGCGCAGGGTCAGCAGCAGCCGCCCGAACTCCGTGACCGGTACGGCAGTGCCCATGTCGAGTCTCCCTGTTCAGCGCTGTCCGGCCACGAACTCCCCTTCCCGGCAGAAGTATGACGGGTCGTAATCCCGCCGGAGGAAGTGCCTGGTGCCTCTCGGAGTCCGACTGATCAACTTGACCCGTTCGCACGAGAGGGCCGGACCTTCGGATTCCCGGCACGGTCCGGGCGCGGAGTCTGCGGCAGCGCCGAGCCCGGCGGGTCGAGCACCGAAACGATGTGATGCGGATCATGCCGTCGGTGCCCTCTTCAGGGAGTGGAATTCGTGGAGCGACCCAGCCCCCTCGCCTGCTGCCGGGAGGGCGTGCCGCTCTGCGACCGCCCCGCCGGTTCTCGGCCGCCACGTCGTTCCCGCGACCGGGCGCCCGCCACCCACGTGCAACGACCACTCGCCTTCAACCCGAACTTCTGGGGGAGACTTGCGCTTATCCGTGAAGAGAACACGCGCCTTCACCGTCACACTGGCCACGTCGGTGGCCCTCGTGGCAGGTATGACCGGCCCCACGACAGCGATCGCCGCGCACACGACGACCACACCGCACCCCACACGCTCCGACGGCGACCAGCGGATCCGGCTCATCACGGGCGACCGTGTGGTGGTCGGCGCCAAGGGCCATGTGGTGGGCTTCGAGGCAGCCAAGGGCCGTGAGCGCATACCCGTGCAGGTGCAGCGCATCAACGATCACACGCTGGTGGTGCCCAGCGACGCGCAGCGCCTGATCGCCACGGGGAAGCTGGACCAGCGGCTCTTCGATGTCGCCGAACTCACCGACCCGCGGCTGCGCAAGAGCCAGGGCGACGGGCTCAAGCTGATCGTGCAGTACGACGGGGGCTCCGGTGCCGCACGTGCCGAAGTGCGTTCGGCCGGTGACACCCGACTGCGGCGCACGTTCCCCACCCTCGACGCCGACGCCATCCGTACGCCGCAGGACGACGTGGCCGAGGTGTGGGAGGCACTGACCGACCAGCGGAAGGGCGGCCTGCGCGCCACCGCCTCCGGCATCGGCAAGGTCTGGCTGGACGGTGTGCGCAAGGCAAGCCTGGACCGCAGTGTCAAGCAGATCGGTGCCGACAAGGCGTGGGAGGCCGGGTACGACGGCACCGGCGTCAGGATCGCCGTCCTCGACACCGGCGTCGACAAGACCCACGACGACCTGAAGACCCAGGTCGTCGAGGAGAAGAACTTCTCCGGCTCGCCCGACACCGTGGACCACGTCGGGCACGGCACGCACGTCGCCTCGATCGCCGCCGGAACCGGTGCCAGGTCGGGCGGCAAGTACAAGGGTGTCGCACCGGGTGCCGAGGTGATCAGCGGCAAGGTGCTCAACGACGAGGGATACGGGGACGACTCCGCCATCATCGCGGGCATGGAGTGGGCCGCCGACGAGGGCGCGGACGTCGTCAACCTCAGCCTGGGCGGCCCGGACTCCCCGGGCGTCGACCCGCTGGAGGAGGCGGTCGGCAGGCTGTCCGCCGAGAAGGGGATCCTGTTCGCCATTGCGGCGGGCAACGAAGGCGAGTACGGCGAGTCGACGGTGGGCTCGCCGGGCAGCGCGGACGCCGCGCTGACCGTCGGCGCCGTCGACAAGGACGACAAGTTGGCGTCCTTCTCCAGCACCGGGCCGCGCGTCGGTGACGGCGCCGTGAAGCCGGACGTGACCGCCCCCGGCGTGGCCATCACCGCGGCCGCCGCCTCCGGCAGCGTGTTCGACACCGACCCCGGTATCCCGCACCCTGCCCCCGGCTACCTACAACTCGACGGCACCTCCATGGCCACCCCGCACGTCGCGGGCGCGGCCGCGATCCTCAAGCAGCAGCACCCGACCTGGAAGGCGACCGAGCTCAAGAGCGCGCTGATCGCATCCGCCGAGGGTGGCGACTACACCGTCTTCCAGCAGGGCTCGGGCCGCATCCAGGTCGACAAGGCGCTGGCCCAGAGCGTGATCGCCGATCCGGTCTCGCTGAACTTCGGCGTCGCGCAGTGGCCGCACACCGACGACCGGCCCCTCACCCGGAAGATCGGCTACCGCAACCTCGGGACCAGCGACGTCACCCTCGACCTGTCGGTGTCCGGGCTGGACCAGGCGGGTTCACCGGCCCCGGCCGGGTTCTTCGCGCTCGGTGCCACCAAGGTGACCGTGCCCGCCGGAGGCAGGACCGAGGTCGACCTGACCGCCGACACCAGGATCGGTGACGTCGACGGCACCTACTCGGGCTACGTCACCGCCACCGCCACCGCCACCGGCGCGGGCCAGTCCGTCCGCACGGCCGTGGCGGCCGTCCGCGAGGCGGAGTCCTACGACGTCACGCTCAGGACCATCGACCGCGACGGCACCGACGCGCGGAACTTCGTCAACAGCCTGGTCGGCGTCGCCGGCCCCGCCAAGGGCTTCCGGGCCCGTATCGGCGACGAGCCGGGCACGCACACGATCCGCGTGCCCAAGGGCTCGTACACGTTCGACACGGCCGTCTACCAGGACCCGTCGGACTTCACCAAGGGCACCGACTGGATCTCCCAGCCGAAGCTGGACGTCTCCGGCGACACCACGGTCACCGCCGACGCGCGTACCACCGAGCCGGTGGACATCACCGTGCCCGGCCTCGACACGGCGGACTTCGGGGGGACCTACTACGAACGCGCGACCGAGATCGGCTCCGTCGGCAACGGCTGGGTCCTCAGGGGTTTCACCGGCTTCCGCACCGCGCACATGGGTCCGGCCGTCACGGACGGCTCGCTCCTGCAGACCTGGGACGCGCACTTCATCAAGGACGCCACCTCTCAGTACTCGGTGGCCTACGGCGGCGGGACACAGAAGGTCGCGACCGGCTACACCAAGCACGTGAAGGCGGACGAGCTGGCGACGCTCAAGGTCGGCGTCGGTGCCTCCGCCGCCGGGAAGACCGCTCTCGCCTTCCCGTACCCCCGTCTGCCGGGTGCGCCGGAGGGCAACGCGTTCTCGGCGGCGCAGGCGGCGCCGAGCACGCGCACCTTCTACGTCTCCACTGCCGACGGCGTCGAGTGGCTGACCAGAGTCAGTCAGCTGGGCGAGCCGGACGAGTGGGGCTACCCGGCCTTCGACGGGGACTACGCGATGTCCGAGCCGAAGCGCTACGAGGCCGGCAGGACGTACCGCGAGAAGTTCAACACCGGCGTGTTCGGCCCGCTTCTGGGCGAGAACATGGGTGTCTTCCGCACCGCACCCGACCCGGCCACGGGCAAGCAGCAGCTCGTCGGCTCCCTGCCGCTGTTCGCCGACGGCAAGGGCCACGTGGGAGGCTCGACGTACACCTCGGCCACGTCGGTGCTGTACCGCGACGGCGTCAAGGTCGGCGAGAACGACGACCCGCTGAGCGGCGCGAAGCCCTTCACCGTCGACTCCACCGACGCCGAATACCGGCTGACGACCTCCGTCGAGCGCTCGGCGAAGGTCGCCGCGGCCTCCACCCGCATCGACGTCGGCTTCACGTTCCGCTCCAAGGAGGTCTCGGCCACCACGGCGCTGCCGGTGTCCACGGTCCGCTTCGCGGCCCCCGTCGACCTCGCCTCGCGCGCCCCGGCGGACGCGTCGGTCCGGATCCCGGTGACCGTGCAGGGCTCGGCGGCCGGAAGGAACCTCGGGTCGCTCACCGTGTCCGTGAGTTACGACGACGGGACGACCTGGCAGCTCGTGAAGGTCGAGAACGGCAGGATCTCCGTGAAGAACCCGGCCAAGGACAAGGGCATCTCGTTCCTCGCCGAAGTCACGGACAAACAGGGCAACAAGTCGACACTGGCGATCCACAACGCGTACTACGGCAAGTGATGTCGCCCCGGTGACGAAGTTCGCGTGACGACGACGTGCTGGAAAACGTTCAAGGACGGTTTCCAGCACGTTCGTTCACCGCCCCGGATCCACCGGTCGCCGGCCGGTCCCGGGCCGGGAGAGCCGGCCGCACGGGGAAGCGGGTCGGCGAGTCGGCACGAACAGGCCGCACCCCGGCGTCCGGCGGCTTCGTTCACGCGCCACTAGCGATTGACGGATCGCATCCCTGCCTCGTCGTAGCGCTCGCCCGCCGCCTCGGGCAGTTCCGCGTCGATGCGGGCCAGATCCTCCTTGGTCAGTTCGATGGCGACCGCGCCGGCGTTCTGTTCCAAGTAGGTGCGGCGCTTGGTGCCCGGGATCGGTACCAGGTCCTCGCCCTGGGCCAGCACCCAGGCGATCGCCAGCTGGGCCGGGGTCACGCCCTTCTCGGCGGCGATCTCCTTCACCTTTGCCGCCAGCCGCAGGTTCGCCTCCAGGTTGCCGTCCTGGAAACGCGGGTTCTCGCGGCGCCAGTCGTTCGTCTCCAGCTCGTCCGGCGAGGTGAACCGCCCGGCGAGGAAGCCGCGGCCGAGCGGCGAGTACGGCACGAAGCCGATGCCCAGCTCACGGCAGGCGGGCAGCACCTCGGCCTCCACGTCCCGTGACCACAGCGAGTACTCGCTCTGCACCGCGGTGATCGGGTGCACCGCGTGGGCGCGCCGGATGGTCTCCGCGCTCGCCTCGCTCAGGCCGATGTACCGCACCGTGCCCTCGGCCACCAGTTCGCCCAGCGCGCCGACCGTCTCCTCGATGGGTACGTTCGGGTCGACCCGGTGCTGGTAGTACAGGTCGATGTGGTCGGTCCCCAGGCGTTCCAGGGAGCCGTGGACGGAACTCCGGACGTGCTCGGCCGAGCCGTCCTGCGGGCCGACCGTGCTGATGTCGCCCGGTACGGCGGTGTCCATCCGGTAGTTGAACTTCGTCGCGATCACGTACTCCTCGCGATGCCCCCGGATCGCCTCGCCGACGAGCGTCTCGTTGGTGAGCGGCCCGTACATCTGCGCGGTGTCGAGAAAGTTCACCCCGAGGTCGAGGGCGCGCCGGATGGTCGCGATGCCCTCCTGCTGATCAGTGGATCCATAGAAGGCGGACATACCCATACATCCGAGACCGATGGACGATACCTGAAGGTCTCGCAGACTGCGCTTCTGCATGTCGTGTCCCAGCCTTTCCTGCGCGCTCGTCGGTCGTTCGAGCGCACGAAGCCGCTCGTCGACCCAGCGGCGGATTCCCACGCCGGCATCTCGCGAGAGGCGGCCGGCGACACGGGCTGTGCGCGCCGTGATGTCTGCAACGCTACGAGTTCGAGCGCACTCCAGCGCAAGTCGATCGCACCGCGCTGCCTGCCGGGCCGCGCCCGGCTCATGAGGTGCCGCAAACGAATCCGGCCCCTTGGGGCGGCATCACGCCGCCCCAAGGGGCCAGGATCTTCGTAGCGGGGACAGGATTTGAACCTGCGACCTCTGGGTTATGAGCCCAGCGAGCTACCGAGCTGCTCCACCCCGCGTCGACACGCTCATCCTATGGCACCGGCGGGGGCCGGAATTACCACCCCGCTTCGGAGTGACAGCGGGGGCGACTCGGGACCCGGTCGGCCGGGGGTGTCCGATGGTGCGCGGTCCGGCGGTGAGGACGGCGTCGCTCCGGAGAATGAGATCCGCGTGCAAGAAATCGACTATGGCTTGCAGGATATGTACTGAAGGATGGAAAGACGTGTCCGACGTCTTGTCCGGGTGTCCCGTCGCGCCCTAATGTCCCGGTACGCAGCGGCACGGCCCGTTCCCTCCGTGCCGCCGCGCACCGAGCGGTCCTCGGTGTCCTCCGCTCCGAGAGAAACGAGAATCCGATGGCGCGGTACACCACCCACACGGCTGCGGAGCGGGTCGGCAGCCGCGCGCGAAGACCGGTCCGTACGGTCGCGGCGGTGACCGCCGCGGCTGCCGGACTCGTGCTCGTGCTCGGTGCCCCGGCCCCGGCGGCCTCCGGGCGCGGAGGCGGCGGCGCCCCGGCGGTGACCCGGGCCGCCCTCGATCCCGCCCTCGTCGCGGGGCGTGGCGCGAGGGTGGACTTCGCCGAACAGGAGGCGGAGAACGCGTCGACGAACGGAACCGTCATCGGCCCCGACCGCACCGCCTACACCCTGCCCTCCGAGGCGTCCGGCCGCTCGGCGGTGCGCCTGAAGCCGGGCCAGTACGTCGAGTTCACACTGCCGCGCGCCGCCAACGCTCTCACCGTGCGCTACAGCATTCCCGACGCCCCCGAGGGCGGCGGCATCACCGCGCCCCTCGATGTCTCCGTGGACGGTGGACACCGCACCACGATGACCCTCACCTCGCGGTACTCCTGGCTCTACAACCAGTACCCGTTCAGCAACGACCCCCAGGGCGACCTGCTGCACCCCGACTGGTGGATCACCGAGTGCGGCTGCGTCCCCGCCGCCACCACCCCGACGCCCACCATCGGCAAACCGTTCAGGCCCAGCCACTTCTACGACGAACAGCGACTCCTGCTCGGCAAGCGGTACGCGGCCGGCGACACCGTCCGCCTCACCGCGCCCGAGGGCAGCGCCGCAGCCTGGACCGTGATCGACCTGCTCGACACACAACTCGTCGCCGCGCCGCACGTCGAGGCGCACGCCGCGAACGTCCTCGCGTTCGGCGCCGACCCCACCGGCCGCCGTGACGCGGGCGACGCCCTCGACCGGGCCGTCGCCTACGCCAAGAAGCGGCACCTCAAGGTGTACCTGCCGCCGGGCACGTACCAGGTGAACCGGCACATCGCCGTGGACGACGTGACGATCGCCGGGGCGGGAAGCTGGTACACGATCGTCAAGGGTCACCAGGTCACCCTCGGCACCCCCGCGCCCGACGGCTCGGTCCACACCGGCGTCGGCTTCTACGGCAAGGACGCGGCGGACGGCGGCAGCCACAACGTCCACCTGTCCGGCTTCGCCGTGGAGGGCGACGTACGCGAACGCGTCGACACCGACCAGGTCAACGCCGTCGGGGGCGCGCTCAGCGACTCGACGATCGACGGCCTCCACCTCCACCACACCAAGGTCGGCATGTGGTTCGACGGCCCGATGACGCGCCTGCGCGTCACCCGCACCGTGATCGCCGACCAGATCGCCGACGGCGTCAACTTCCACACGGGCGTCACCGATTCCAGCGTCTCGGACACGTTCGTCCGCAACACCGGCGACGACGGCCTGGCCATGTGGTCGGAGAAGAAGGGCGACGCGCGCAACGTCTTCGCCCACAACACCGTGCAGAGCCCCGTCCTCGCCAACGGCATCGCGCTGTACGGCGGCACCGACAACTCGGTCACCGGCAACCTGATCGCCGACCCCGTCAGGGAGGGCAGCGCCATCCAGATCGGCTCCCGCTTCGGTGCCGAGCCGTTCACCGGACACCTGCGGATCACGGACAACACCACAGTCCGCTCGGGGCCGTTCGAGCTGAACTGGAAGATCGGCCTCGGCGCCATCTGGTTCTACGCGCTGGAACGGGACATCGACGCCGACATCGAGGTCACCGGCGACCACTTCCTCGGCAACACCTACAACGCGGTCATGCTCGTCTCCGACTTCCCGGTGAAGGACAAGTACGCGATCCGGGGTGTCCGCTTCAAGGACATCCGCGTGGACGGCACCGGCACCTCCGTGCTCAGCGCCCGCTCCGCCGGCTCGGCGTCCTTCGAGAACGTGGACGCCCGTGACGTCGGCGCGGTCGGCATCAACAACTGCGGAGCCTTCAACTTCCCTTCCTCCGGCTCCGAGTTCGCGGTGAGCGACCTCGGCGGCAACGACGGAGGCGGCACGACCGGCCCCTGGCTGGCGCCCTGGGAACTGCCGAACACCATCACCTGCGACGACCGGCCGCCCGTGGTCCAGCCACCGGCCCCGGCGCCCTGGTGAGGAGCGTCCGCCCCTTCGGCGTCGCACCGCCTCGCCGGAAGCAGTGACGGACCGGGCGGCGGCCGATTCCCATCGGACGCCGCCCGTGTACGTCGGTGCGCACCTCTCATGCGTATGACGCATCAGGGATGAGCTGAGCAGGCTAGACTCGACATCATGGGTATGAGCCTCGAGGAGCGGGTGCGGGCCGCGCTGGCGGCACTCCTGCACGCGGCAGGCGAGTCGCAGACCGACCTCGCCGCCGCCCTGGGGGTGAGCCAGGCTCAGGTGAGCAGGCGTCAGTCCGGTACCGCGGCCTGGAGTCTGGCCGACTGCGAGGCGGTCGCCGCTCACTACGGGATCGACGTACTGGAACTCCTGGCGGGACCGACCAGGGCCACGGAGGCGCTGCCCGTCGGCCGCCGCCGTGTTCCCCGCCGCCGCGCCGGCGCCCCCCGTGCGGCCGTGGCGCGCGAGAGGGGAGCGCGATGAACGGCTTCGACGCGATCGACGCCCTGCTCGCCGGAGTGAAGGAAGAGGTCCCGCTTCCGCCCGCCGGGGAACGGCGCGCGCTGCGGGAAGCGCTGAACCTCTCGCGCGCCCAGCTCGCGCGCGCCCTCGGCGTCGCGGCCTCCACCGTCGGAGGCTGGGAGTCCGGACGCGACCCGAGCGGCGAAGTCCGTGAGAAGTACGCGTACTTCATCGAGGGAGCACGGGAGAGGCTGGCCGGATCGACGGCACACGAGGCCCCGGACGAAGAGCCGTCGGACGACACCGAGGCGGAGAACGACGGGGACACCGAGGCGGACAACGACGGGGCGGATCCGGGCCAGGCCGAGGTTCCCGCGAGGACCGGCGAGGACTCCGGGCAGGACGACGACGATGTGCTCGCAGCACCCCAACCGTGCGTGCTGTGCGGGCAGCCCGCCCGCCACCAGCTCGCGGGATTCCCCCAGCATCTGGACCCCGCAGAATGCGGCACGCCCGAGCCCGCGCAGCCTGTGGAGAGCGCCGAGCCCGTACCGATCACGGAGCCCGTGCGGCCTGTCGAGAGCGCCGAGCCCGTACAGGCCCCCGAGCCCGCGCAGCCCGTACAGGCCACGGAGCCAGCCGAGCCGGAGAGGCCCGTGTCTCGGCAGGCCGCACGGCAGCCGGCCCGCGGCGGACGGCATGACCAGGCGCCGTCCGGCGTGAGAGTCGTGCCCGTCGGCCGTCGGGTGCAGGCGGCTGCCGACGCGCCCGACCCGATCGGCTCCGCTGTCGCGGCCGTCCTCACCCAGCACGCGGGCGACGCCGAGGCGGCGACGGCCGCGTTGGTCAAGCGGGCGATCCCGGACGCGATGGCGCTGCTGGACCAGACCCGCAGGGGCGGCCGGTACGACATCGTGGCGCACCCGTGGCTCCCGGACATGCTGCGCAAGCAGACCGCCCGAGGCGCCGACCAGATCTGGGAGGCCCGCCCGAAGTGGACCCGCCCGGAGCTGCCCGCGGGCGCGCACGAGGTGACGGCCCTCGACATCAACGGCGCCTACCTGTCGGCACTGAAGACCCACCTGCCGATCGGGCAGCTCGAACACTCCACCGGCGACCACCATGACCGCCGCCGCGCCGGCGTCCACCTGATCACCCCGCCCGACTGGGACCACGACGCGGTCCTGCCCAACCCGATCGGCAACCGCGACGAACCCGGCCCCCTGTGGGTCACCGAGCCCACCTTGCGTCTGCTGCTGCGCCTGTCCGGCCCGAAGTACGCGCTGTGCGACTCGCCGGAGATCCACGAGTCCTGGACCTCGGGAGCCACGGAAGGCCTGCTGGAGAAGTTCCGTGTCGTGCTGAAGGACGCCCGCGACCGGGCGATCGCCGAGGACGACGACGTGACGCTGGAGTACGTCAAGCAGATGTACTCCAAGTTCGTCTCCACACTGGGGGAGTCGAACTACAACCGGGAGCTGTACCGCACCGACTGGATGCACATCATCCGCTCCCAGGCCTTCACGAACCTGTGGTGGAAGGCCCACCGTGCCTACGACGAAGGCCTCATGGTGGTCCGCGCCATGGGCACCGACGAACTGCACGTCGTCGGTGACTGGCGCGCGGTGTTCGCCGAGGGCCGGGGCGTCACCGAGGTGAAGGTC
Organism: Streptomyces sp. NBC_00659; assembly: GCF_036226925.1. Taxonomy (NCBI): domain Bacteria; kingdom Bacillati; phylum Actinomycetota; class Actinomycetes; order Kitasatosporales; family Streptomycetaceae; genus Streptomyces; species Streptomyces sp. NBC_00659. The sequence goes on from NZ_CP109031.1 coordinate 8,927,902, forward strand.
AAGGACGTCTACACCGTCGGCACCGAGCGGCCCGAGGCCGCGCAGCCCCCTGAAGACCGTCCCTGAGGCCTGTGCCCGAGCTCGGCTGCGCACGGCCCGCGTCGGCCCGTACAGTGATCCACCTACCCGAGGACCGGAAGAGACGATGCCAGAGCGGAACATCGAGTTCGGCAAGTACGGCGCCCGCGGCCTCAGGGGCCACGAGGCCGTCGCCCGCCGGCTGGACGACCTCGCCGGCTACGTCGCGACCCCCGTCACCGCACGCCGCGGCCTGCTCGCCCGCCTGCACTACCTCACCCGCACCGACCACGCCCGCACCGCGGCCCGCGCGGCCGGTCTGACCGTCACCGGCCGCACCCTGCGCGCCTGGCTCGACGGCACGCGCTCGCCGTCGAAGAAGAACCTGGAGCGGATCGAGCGGGCGTACCGGACGGTGCGGCGCGAGAACGTCGCCCGCTATCTGACCGCCCGCCTCAACCGTGCGGGCCGGGGCACCCGGGTCGAGATCCACCCTCTCAACCAGTCCCAGGTCGACCGGCCGCGCCAGCGGGTGGTGGAGTTCCGCACCCTCAATGTGCGCCGCTGGGACCGCATCGTCGCGGCCTGGGCCGCCGGGGACGAGCAGGAGCTCGGCGACGCGTGGGTGGACCAGGTCGTCGACCTCGGCAGCCAGTGGGGCCAGTACGAGTACGTCACCAACGTCGGCTTCGCCGCCTGACAGGGTCCGTGCGCCGAGGGCCTGGCGCCGCGCGCGGACGACACGGCCCGTCGAGAGCCCGTCCGAGCAAGCCGTGGCGCATCCGAGCCGTGTCCCACGCCCGCGCCCGCCTGACCTCGCCCCTGCCTGGACGAGGGCGTGGCCGCAGCGGCTACTCTTGCCCCTTGCTCACCGGCCGGGGCCGACCGCCGCAGCCGGGGGACGGGGCCCGGCCCGATGCCGCAGACCACGGGGCGATCTTGGAATGGATGCCCTCGCGTCGTTGCTGCACTCCCTACGGGCTCACCCTCTTCCCGGGGTGCTCCGGGTCTCGATGACCGGCGCGACGGGACGTGGAAACCGCGGGCGAGCTCGCATCGCCCCGCTCCCTGGTCCCCGGCCCGTTGTCTTCGAAAGGTTCCCCTGCACCATGCCCTTGGCTCTGCTGGCCCTGGCTGTCGTCGCGTTCGGCATCGGCACGACCGAGTTCGCCACGATGGGGCTGCTGCCCCAGATCGCCGACGGGATCGGTGTGTCCGTACCGCACGCCGGCAACGTCGTGTCGGCCTACGCGCTCGGTGTCGTCGTCGGCGCGCCACTGCTGACGGGTATATGCGCGCGTGTCCCGCACAAGCGGCTGCTGCTGCTCCTGACCGGGCTGTTCGTGATCGGCAACGTGGCGTCCGCCGTCGCCCCCGACTTCGGCACCCTCTTCGCCGCCCGTTTCCTGGCCGGCCTGCCGCACGGCGCGCTGTTCGGCGTCGGCGCCGTCGTCGCCTCGCGCCTGGTCGCACCGGACAGGGCGGCACGCGCCGTCTCGAAGATGTTCCTCGGCCTCACCATCGCCAACATCGTCGGCGTTCCGGCCGCCACCGCCCTCGGCCAGCACCTGGGCTGGCGCTCCGCCTACGGCGCGGTCGCCGTCATCGGACTCGTCGCCCTGGCCGCACTGGCCGCCTTCGTCCCGCACCAGCCGCGCGGGGAACAGTCCGGCATCCGGCACGAGCTGCGGGCCATGGGCAACAAGCAGGTCGCCATCGGTCTGGCCACGGCCGTCGTGGGCTTCGGCGGATTCTTCGCCGTCTACAGCTACCTCGTACCGATGCTCACGCACGTGACCGGCCTCTCCGGTTCCTCGACCACCTGGGTCCTCGCGCTCTACGGCGTCGGCATGACGCTCGGCACCCTGATCGCCGGACCGCTCACCGACCGAGCGCTGCGCCCGACGATGTACTGGGGGCTCATCCTGCTCGCCGCGGCGCTGGTGGCGTTCTACTTCGCGGTCCACAGCACCGTGCCCGCACTGGTGACGATCACGTTCATCGGCGCGATGGGCTCGCTCATCACCACGCCGGTCCAGATGCTGCTCATGGCCAAGGCGAAGAACGCCCCGACGATGGCGGCGGCCTCCAACCACTCGGCCTTCAACCTGGCCAACGCGGGTGGCGCCTGGCTCGGCGGCCTGGTCATCTCGGCCGGCTGGGGCTGGGCCGCACCCAACCTGGTCGGCGCGGCCCTCGCCGTGGCCGGTCTGGGCCTCGCCTTCACGGGCGGAGTCATGGAGAGGGGCCACAAGCGATCCGAAGTGATCACGCAGGCGTCGCCCGTGGCCGGACAGGAGACGCCGGTCCCCGCCGTGGACTGACCCGTCGACCGGGATGCGCCGCCCTTCCCGGCAGCGCATCCGGCCCGGCAGGCCGACGGGACTACTCGGACCTGCCGGCGCCCTCCACGGCCGGGCCCGCGGACGGTGCCGGTCCGGCATGGCCCGTCGCCCCGGCGGCGTCCGTACCGGCGGCGGCGTGGTGGGAGGGGGCGGCCATCCCGCACGGCGTACAGCCGGACGCCCGCTCCGGACGCAGCGGTACGCCGTTGTCGCGCAGTACGTCGCGGAGGTCGAGGATCAGCGGGAACACCTCGTGGTTGTGGTCCTCGCCCTGCTCGTCCCAGGCGCGCTGCTCGGCCTCGACCGCCATCCGGTCCTGGGCGAAGACCCGCTCGGTGAAACGGCGGATGAGCGGCCAGGCGAGATGGAGCGCCCCGGGGACCGACGGCTTCGCGATCGTGAGCAGGCCGTAGGCGTGATTGATCCGCTGCTCCGCGTCCTCCGGGACGTAGGCGGCCCACAGCGAGAACACCGGAAGGTCGCTGCCCTCGGGGACGTCCCGCAGGGTCTGGTACGGGTACTCGGTGCGGATCGTGATGACATCGGGCCGGTCCTGGCCCCCGATCCCCTCCGCCGACAGCAGCCCCGCGCCCCGGTCCTTGCGGCCTCCGGCGGGGACGAAGAGATAGCGGGCCTCCACGTGCCGTGGCCCGGCGTCGTACCCCAGCAGTTCCGGCCGGATCCGGCCGAGCACACTGCGGTGCAGGAACTGATGGTTCATGTCGAGCAGATTCTCGTGCATGAACGAGTAGTGGCAGCGCACGGTGCGGGAGAACGTCATGGTGCGGTGGGTCGCGGAGTGGTACTCGGGCAGGAACGGGAACGGCGCCTCCTCGGCGCGCGCCGGATCACCGGGGAACACGAAGACCAGGCCGTAGGCCTCGCGGACCGGATACGAGCGCACCCCGCGCGGCGGCCGCTCGCAGCCCTTGGGCAGGTAGGGGATCTGCGAGATACGTCCGTCGCCCCGGTACGCCCACGCGTGGTAGCAGCAGCGCAGGAGCTCACCCTCGACCACGCCCATGCTCAGTGGTACCTGACGGTGTGCGCAGCGGTCCTCCAGCGCGTGGACGACACCGCTGCGCCCCCGGTACAGCACGATCCGCTCACCGGCGAAGACGGCCGCGAACGTCCGGTTGCGCCGCACCTTCCGCGAGGTCGCCACCGGATACCAGTGGTCGGGGGAGATGCCGACACGGCGGAGGTCGGAGACCGCTCCGGGCCGGGCCGCCGGACGGCTGTCCGAGTGGTGCGGCACCGAGGCCCCCGGGCGGGCGGCGGAAGGGCGGTCCGGTCCGGAGCGGTCGTGCCGGGCCTCGGTCATGTGCGGTGCTCCCTTGCACTCGGGGCGCGAGTTCGCGTCGTGCGGCAGCGGGGAGACCGCGCGGCGCGCTCACGTTCCGCGACCCGCCACGTCGTCACCCCGTCCAGGGAACCCACCCCGCGGCAGTAGGCGGTTCAGCCCCGCCGTGGCGAGGCTCCACCTGACCACCGTCACCGCGTGCGCGACGGCCGTCAACCGCGGGGGTGCGTTGGTGTTACGCCCGCGCCGCTCGGACGGCGGGGACGCGCAACGCGAGCAGGGCGATGTCGTCGACGGCATCGGGACCGGCGATCTCGTCCGTGATCTCGTTCAGCAGCGTGTCCAGGGGACGGTCGGCGTGGGCGGCCAGCATGCGGCCGGCCGCGTCGATGGCCAGGTCCATGTCCTCGTCGGGGCGTTCGACCAGGCCGTCGGTGTAGAACATGAGCAGGCTGCCGGGTGGCAGGAGCAGCCGGTGCTCGCTGCGGGGCGGCGCGTCCAGGCCGGTGAAGAGCATGATGTCGTGCCGGGTCAGCCGGTGGACCGAACCATCGGGCCGGACGGCGAGCGGGGGCGGGTGTCCGGCGTTGGTCCAGGTCAGCTCCCAGCTGCCCGCCTCGGCCGACCGGCAGGGGCGGAGGTGGGCGTGGACGAGGGTGCCGCTCGCGTCGAGACCCAGGGCGGCGTTGGCGTGTTCCAGCGCGCTGACCGCCTGTGCGGGCCCGCCGCCCGCGTGGTCGAGGTCGGCCTGGCGGAGCATGCTGCGTACCTGGCCCATCTGGGCGGCCGCCCGCATGTCGTGGCCGGTGATGTCACCGATGGACAGGACCAGCACGGCCGGGTCGGCGGAGTCCTCCCCGTCCCGGGCCGCGTCGGGCAGCAGGAAGGCGTCGTACCAGTCGCCCCCGACCAGATCCGTGCGCGCGGCCGCCCGGTAGAGCGCGGCCAGGTCCAGACGCGGCACCGAGGGCACATCGGTGAGCAGGGCCTTCTGCATCTCCCGGGCCACGTCGACGCGGCTGTCCACGAACAGCGCCCGTTCCACGGCCCGCGCGGTGTACCCGGCCAACGAGGAGAGCACCGCCTGTTCCACGATGTCGATCTCGTGCGGGTGGTCCCAGCCCAGTACCAGCGTGCCGAGCGGGAGAACCGTACCCGGCAGCGGAACGCACACCGCTGTCCGCAGTCCCAGAGCCGTGAACGTCGCGACCGCCTCCGGCGCGTAGTCGCGCTCCAACTGCGCCGTGTCCGTGACGGTGATCATCCGGTTCTCCCGGGCCGCCCGCGCGGTCGGCCAGGCGGCATCGAGCGTGTACGTCTCGTACGTGCGCTCCATCGACGTGCTGCCCAGCACGTCGACCATGCGCCGCAGCCGCTTCGTGGTGCCTCCCTCCACCAGCACCAGCCCTACGTACACGGGCTTGAGGTCGCTGCTGACCAGGTCCCGCACCTGCTCGCGGACGTCGGCCAGGCCGGTGGTGTCGGCCAGCGCGTCCGCGGCCCGCAGCAGCAGCCGGGAACGCTCCAGCGCGGCGCGGTGCCGCCTGGTCGCGTCGTCCGCCTCGGCCCGCGCACTCGCCTCTGCGGCGCGGGCCTGCTCACGGTGGCGCGACACGATCCGCAGCCGCAGCTCCGCGCTGCACGCCGCCGCCAGGTCCTGGAGGAGTTCCAGTTCCCGCGCGGTCCACCTCCGCGGACGGGTGTCGATCGCGCACAGCGAGCCCAGCACATGCCCGGCCCCGTCGGTCAGCGGCATCCCCGCGTAGCCGATGACCCCGATGCCGGGGACGGCCGGGCTCGCGCAGGCCAGGGGATCCTGGCGGGCGTCGGTCAGGACGAGCGGCCGGCCGCTGGTCACGACGTGCCGGCACAGCGCATGGGACAAGGGTGTCTGGCGGGTGTCCGCCCACGGCTCGGAGAGCCCCACCATGCCCGGCAGCACCTGCCGCGAGGACTCCACCAGGGACACCAGCGCGATGGGCACACCGATCACGCCGGCCACGAGCCGGGCGAACCGGTCCATTCCCGCGTCCGCCACAGCCGACAGCCCGGTCTCCCGCAGAGCCGCCAGCCGCCCCCCGGTCACGACCCCAGACGGCTCTCCCGCCGTTGCCACAGTTCGCTCCCGAAGCTTTCTCGCAGACGCCAAGACGATCGACTGACGGCAACGATGGATCTCTCGCTCCCGATACGCGCCCTTCCCCGGCCGGGAAGGGCAACCGTCGCCAGGACCTGTCCAGTATCGCCGTTCAGGAAGCCGGGCGGAGGCAGACTCCGTGAGCGGTCCGGGCGCGCCCGTCTCCCGGGACGGCCCTGGTACGAGGACGCCGTCCGGGTCGGGAGCGAGGTCCGTGCGTCGGTGGAGGCCGTCCGCGGGAGCGGGGGAGGGGTGATCGATGTCCGTCGTTCGGGTCAGCCCTCGGCGCCGGATCCGGCCGTGGGCGGCGTCACCGGCCAGCGGCGCCGCACGGCACCCACGACGAGGTCGGCGGCCAGGAACGCGGCGAGGGGTACGCCGAAGAGGGGGAGCGCCCAGCCGAGCGCGATGACGGCCACGACGCCGGCCGCCAGTGCCCCGTACGGAATTGCGCGCCAGGCACCGCGGGCCGGCGGGGTGCCGAGCAGGGCACGGTGGCCGTCGCGGACGGGACGGCGCTGCCACCACATGCGGTAGCCCCAGAGGATCATGCAGGTCAGGCCGATGGCCAGCACCGCCAGCAGGATCTGGTTGACGAGGCCGAACAGGGTGCCCATGTGGGCGCCGATGCCCCAACGCGTCAGCTTGGCCAGGACAGGCCAGTCGGCGAAGTCCACCCGGTCGACCACCTTCTCGCTCGAGGCGTCGACGGCGACGCTGTCGCGTCCGACCGGCCAGAGATTGCGGGTCTGCGACACGGTCCAGGCGGTGGTGTGGTCCTGAGGCACGCCGATGGCCACGGGGCCCGAGACGCCGTCGCGCCGGGCCGCGGCAAGAACCCCGTCGATCGCCTTCGGGTCCACGCCCTGCGTGGCGTGCGAGCCGCTCCCGCCGCTGTGGTGGTGGCCGCCCTGGCCGTCGGCGGACGCGCCGGGCAGAGCGGTGGACACACCGGGCGTGCCGGAACGCAGCGCGTCCAGGGCCTCACCGAAGTGGGCCCCCGCGAAACGGGACCAGGTCAGGCCGGTCGCGGAGAGGGCCAGCAGACCGACGGCGAGCCACACACCCGTCGCCGCGTGCCAGCTACGGGTGCGGCGTACGCCCTTCTTGGCGGCGAGGTCGGGCAGCAGCAGACGTCGGGCGGTCCGGTTGCGGCGCTGTCGGCGCCACCAGAGGACCAGGCCGCCGAGGACGAGGACCCACAGCCAGCTCGCCGCGATCTCCGAGTAGTACCGGCCGATCGTGCCGAGATGCAGGTTGCGGTGCAGGTCGTCCAGCCATGTCTTCAGGGGCGTGGATCCGTACCAGGTGGTCAGCTGTCCGGTGACCTTGCCCGTGTACGGGTCGACGTAGACGGTGTGCGCCCGCTCGCCCAGTTCGGGCAGCGCGAAGTCCACCTGCGTCGTCTCCTCCCCGGCTCCCGGGCGGACGGCGACGAGCGTGCCCTTCGGGTGACTGGCCCGCGCGGCGTCCACCTGCTCGGCCAGGGGCCGGGAGGTGTCGGCCGTGTGCGCGACGGTGAGCTCCTTGTCGTAGACGAACGAGTCCAGTTGAGGCGTGAAGGTGTAGAGCAGGCCGGTCACCGCCGCGACGAGGAGGAAGGGTGCCACCAGGACTCCGGCGTAGAAATGCAGTCGCGCCATCAACGGCCCGAAGCCCGAGGGCTGTCGCGCCGGTCTCGATACAACGGCCGCGGTGTCTTCGCTCTCGGGTATGTCGGTGACCTCCTCGCTCGGGGCGGGCAGGTCGGGGGCATCGGAGTTGACGGACAAAATCCCACCTCGTTCTGTGTCGACCACGCGCGATGCCGCTCCTCGGTCCGAGACGGCGGGCGCCCGGCAGACGACCGAGCCGCGGCGTCCCTCCAGCGGCCTGTCGTGGCCGTGTGATGAAGCAGTCGGACGGGTGAGCCATCCAGTTCCCGTGACGATCCGGAATGTGCGCGAGAAATACCCGGACAGCGCGGACCCCGCCGTCACGCTTCACGGCCAGCCGGCCCCTCCGTGTCACATTGCCCCGATATGGGTTTATTGGTCCGACGGCAGGGGACGGGAACAGCAGTGCTTCGGATAAAAGGCACGTCCGTGAGAGCGCGCGCTCCCGTGCACGGCTGTGTCCGGAACTCGTGTGCTCGCCCACGGTGTTTCTGTCCGGTCAGCGGCCCTCGAGGGAGCTGTCAGCACATGACCTGCACTGTCACCACACAACGTCGTCGGCACGACGACGCCCCCGAAACCGACGCGGCCTTCTCGCACCTCTCGGGACTCCCGGACGGGCGCGAGCGGCAGGCCCTGCGCGACGAGATCGTCGAAGCCTGGATGCCGATGGCGGAGCGTATCGCCGGCAAGTACCGCGGGAGGGGTGAATCCGTCGAGGATCTGACCCAGGTCGCCGCTCTGGGCCTGGTGAAGGCCGTGGACCGGTACGACCCCGGGCGGGGCAACGCCTTCGAGAGCTATGCGGTCCCGACCATCGTCGGTGAGATCAAACGTCACTTCCGCGACCACATGTGGGCCGTGCACGTGCCACGCCGAGTCCAGGAAGCGCGCAACAAGGTCCGAGGGGCCGTGAAGGACCTGGCGCCGACGAACTCGGACCGACAGCCCGGCGTCGCCGAGATAGCCGAGTACGCGCAGCTGAGCGAGGACGACGTACGCGCGGGCCTGGAGGCCCTGGACAGTTTCGCGACCGTGTCGCTGGACGCCCGGCTCACCGAAGGCGACCACGGATACTCCCTGGCGGACGCGCTGGGGGAGCCCGACACCGGCTTCGACCTCGTCGTGGACCGAGAGGCCCTGAAGCCCGCCCTGGCCAGGCTGCCCGAACGCGAGCGGACGATCCTGTACCTGCGGTTCTTCCGTGACATGACGCAGACCTGTATCGCCGAGCGGCTGGGCGTCTCGCAGATGCACGTCTCGCGCCTGCTCAGCAGCTGCTGTGCCTCCCTGCGCGAGGAGGTGCTCGCGGACGCGTCCGGGGCCGGACATTCCCCCCGCCCGTGAACCGTCGCCCACGGGCACCCCGGCGAACCGTCACCACCGGGGCGGCACGACGTCCGCCACTGAACGGGGGGTCGGCCAGGGCCTGTCGTTCGGGTCAGGCGGCGTCGAGGTGCCCCGCGTCCCGCCGCATGATCCGAGCGACAGGCCCTATGCCGCCGGCCACGCGCCCACGGCCTGCCGGTAGGCCACGTGCCCGCCCAGCGCCCCGGTGACGGCGACCGCCGCCAGTCCGCCCAGCGACCACAGTCTCCCCCTCGCCGTGCGGTGGCGGAGCCGCGCTGTCAGGGAGGCGGTGAAGAGGACCACCGTGGCCACGTTCACGACGGCGTGGGCCAGTCCGACGCGTGCCTGCTCGGGCGGCAGGTCCGCCCAGTCGACCCACCCGCTGATCGCCGCCGGGGCGACCCCGGCCAGTCCGACGGCTGTCAGAGTCGTCGCGGCGCGCTGCCCCGCAGGCATGACGTCCATGACGGCGGCCGAGAGCCAGCAGCCGATCGGGACCTGCACCAGGACGGGATGTGCGGGATGGCCCAGTGGCCTGCCGTGCAGCAGATCGCGGGCCGCGCCCAGCGGCAGCGAGCGGATTCCCCGCTGCAACTTCTGGATCACGGGGTCCGCCGCCTCCGACCGCTCGATGCGGGCCAGTCCGGTCAGCCATCGGGCCGAGACGCCGTCCGACGCCAAAATCGTCCGAGTATCCAGGGAAGTGTCCGGATCGTATGCGTTCATACCAGACGACTACCCGACGCGAGGGCACTCTCCCACCCGCCGCTCGTGTGGCGTGGGGGTGTATCCGAGCAGTGCTGCGGTCGGGAAGGGCCCGGCAGGACGGAGGTGCGCCGCGGCGGCGACGCACCTCCGGCTCTACGCGCTCATCCCTCGGTCTGTCAGCAGTAGAGGTTGGCTCCCGGCGTGACGCCGAGGATCGATGTGAAGCGCTGGTACGCGTCGACGCGGCTCTGCACCTGTGCGGGGTTCCTGCCGTCGCACTCCAGCGAGCCGTTGATGCTGCGGATGGTCTGGCCGAATCCGGCGCTGTTGACCATCGCGTTGTGGGGGGTCATGGTGCCGGGGCCCGACTGCGTGTTCCAGTACCAGAGGCCGGTCTTCCAGGCGACGGCGGCGTCGGTCTGCACGAGGTTGGGGTTGCCCAGCAGGTCGATGCCGAGCGCGTCACCCGCGGCCTTGTAGTTGAAGTTCCAGCTGAGCTGGATCGGCCCGCGCCCGTAGTACGCCGACTGGCCGGCCGGGCAGCCGTAGGGCTGGCTCCAGTCGCAGTAGTGCGAGTAGTTGGCGGTGTTCTGCTCCACCACGTAGACCAGACCGCCGGTCTCGTGGTTCACGTTGGCGAGGAACGCCGCGGCTTCCTGCTTCTTGACGGTGTCACTGCCGCTGTTGGCGAAGCCGGGGAACGAACTCAGGGCGGCCTTGAGGCCGTTGTAGGTGTAGAAGGAATTCCGGCTCGGGAACATCTGGTTGAACTGCGCCTCGCTCACGACGAAGCCGTCGGAGGGGTTGGTCGAGCCGCCGTCACAGGCGTACGGCTCCCAGAACCAGGTGCTGATGACGGGGTCGTACCCCGGGTTGTCGTGCTCCGCGATGTAGGCCTTGCCGTCCGTGTACCGGACGATGTTGCCGGTGACGTAGGACCTGCCGGCGACCCAGTCCGGGTAGATCGAACAGGACCCGCCGGACGGGTTCGTCGGGCCGCTGTCGCAGGAGTAGGGGTCCCAGTACCAGGTGCTGATGGTGGGGTCGTAGCCAGGGTTGTCGTGTTCGGCGATGTAGGTCTTGCCGTCCGTGTACCGGACGACGTTGCCGGTGGCGTAGGACGTGCCGGCGGCCCAACTCGGGTAACTCGCGCAGGAGGCGGCGGAGGCGCTCGTGGCCGGGAGCAGCAGCGGCGCGGTGGTTCCGATCAGGAGCGCGGCCAGGACGGCAGGCATGCGGCGTTGTGACACGGGATCAGTCCTTCGTGGGGCAAGGCCGCGACGCGGACAGGGCGGAGCCATGGGCGCACGCCGACGAGAGCCGACGCCGCGCGGTCCGGAGCGACCGTGGTGGGGGGGTGTGGAGCCACACTCAACCGCTTTGGTCTGTACCAGTCAAGACGGCGAACGATGGCGCCCGATACTGGTGACGAAAAAGCACCGCACAACCGGAATGTGACCAACTGCCTTGAGGATCAAGGTGGTTGACCCCAGCGGTGGATGTGACCCTGACGTCCGGCGGTTCCCGCCCAGGGGAATCGCCCGCCCGGCCTGTGCCCGTTCTCGCCCCACCTCCACGGCCGGCCGAGCCGCGTGGGGTGCCGGCGGCGCGACCATCGGGAACGGCGCTTCCGCCGGGTCCGCCGCCTACTGGTCCCGCGGAGGCCGCGTCACCCCAGGGGGAGGGGTTCGACGGGAACGGTGGGGCGGAGTGCGGCGCTCTGGAGTGCCGTGATGCGCTCGATGACGAGTCCCAGCAGTACGGCCGCCGCGATCATGAGGGACTCGGCCGTCACGAGCAGGGCCATCGACCCCTGGGCCACGTAGGTCGTCGTCAGGATCGCCAGCCCGTGCCCGATCCAGGCGGCCCACCACAGAGTCACCAGCCGGACGTCTCGCTTCTGCTCCCACGCCGGGGAACTCGCGCGCCCGATGTCGAGGACCGACTGGCGCGGTGCGTAGAGGTTGGCCACCGGGGCGAACCAGGCGCCGATCGTCCAGCCCGCGGTCGGGACCGGGCTCGAGGGGGACAGCGACTCGGCGTTGCGCCGGGCCCGGGCGAGCCATGCGAGGAACAGCACGATGGCGAGGGTCATCAGGTAGACGAAGACCAAGGAGGCCGATCCCGACTCCGAGGACGCGTCCGAGGGGTGCAGGCGGTGCTCCCGGAGCGCTGTCGCCCGGAACACGTCCGCCACGGCGGCGACCCCGATCGCCGTCTGCGCACAGCGGGCAAGCGTCCGGGGAGCCTTGAGGGCGGTACTCGTCATGTCTGTGCGGCCTGTCTCGAAGGTGGGTGCGCTGGTACAGCGGTCGCTGGGGCGGAGTGATCATAGAGCCCGACCGCCGTACGCGCGTGCGATTTTCGAGTGCCGGCCCAGGGTTACGTCCCCGACGGGTGCCGGCCGTTCACCGGCCGACGAGGGCTGCCGAAACGCCGGCGGGTTCACCCCGGCCGGCGCGAGCAATCTCGGACGCTCAGGCGCTCGGTCGGAGAGGGGCGGGCTGTGTGGTGAAGGCGCGTTCCAGGAGGGCGTAGAGGGTGTCCCGCTCCTCCTCGCTGAGCCTGTCCAGGCCGGCGCGCGTGGTGTTCATCTTCGCGCGGATCACATCGATGACGCGTTCGCCCTCGGCGGTGAGGACGACGTTCTTGACGCGCCGGTCGGTGGCGCTGGGCTCGCGCCGTACCAGACCGCGCTTCTCCAGCCGGTCGATGATCCCCGTCATATTGGAGGCGTCGCAGGTCAGGATGGTGGCGAGGGCGCGCATCGCGGCCGGACCCCGGCGCAGCACGTTGAGCGTCTTGCCCTGGCTGGCGGTGAGGTTCTCGCTCGCCGCGGCCACCGTGAAGTCGCCGTAGTAGGCCCCCAGCGATACCGACAGGAGCTCCATGAGCTGGTCCGTGTCCACACCGCTGGTTCCTGTCATGTGGGTCACCTTACGCCAGGAAGTTTGACCATCTCAAATATTGACGGCTACGGTCAGCCATTGCTTGAAGTTCTCAAGCATCGAGGTTGTTAAGTAGTTAGGGCAGACTTTCCGTGTCTCACACACAGCAAGCGGCGTCGCCGAGGTCCTCCGGGCACACCGGGATCGTCCTGGTGCTCGGGCTCGCCGCCATGGTCGTCTCGATGATGCAGACTCTGGTCGTCCCGATCCTGGGGATGATCCAGAGCGACCTGAACGCCGGCACGGCGAGTGTCAGCTGGGTGACCACCGCCACCCTGCTGTCCGCCGCCGTGTTCACCCCGCTCCTCGGCCGCTTCGGTGACCAGCACGGCAAGAAGCCCACGCTCGTCGGTGTGCTGGTCGTGATGATCGCCGGGTCGGTGCTCGCCGCCACGACGACCTCGCTGACCTGGCTGATCGTCGGGCGGGTGATGCAGGGGGCGGCCACCGCGATCTTCCCGCTCGCCCTCTCCGTACTGCGTGAGGAGATCGCGCCGGAGAAGCTGCACGGAGCGATGGCCCTGGTCAGCGGCACGCTCGCGTTCGGCAGCGGACTCGCTCTGGTCGGCGCGGGCCTCCTCACCCAGGGTTCCCACCCCGACTATCACCGGCCCTTCTGGCTGGCGGTCGTCCTCGCCGTGGTGGCGCTGGTGGGCGTGCTGTTCATGGTGCCCGCTTCCCGGACGAAGACGGGTGGACGGACGGACTGGCTGGGCGCGCTGACCCTCGGCATGCTGCTGGTGCTCCTCCTGCTGCCCATCTCGCAGGGGCACGAGTGGGGCTGGACGTCCGCCCGAACGCTCGGCACGTTCGCCGCGGCGGTCGTCATGGCGGGTGTGTGGGTGTTCACCGAGAACCGGGTCAAGGAACCGATGGTGGACATGAAGATGTTCGTCCACCGGCCCGTTCTCTTCACCAACCTGGCGGGGCTGCTGCTGGGATTCGCGATGTTCACCCAGTTCATCGGCGTCTCCTACCTCGTGCAGATGCCCGATGACCTGGTCGGTTACGGCTTCGGCGCCTCGGTGCTCGCCGCGTCCGTCGTCTATCTGCTGCCGACCACGCTGGTCTCCCTGGTCGGCGCCCAGTTCGGCGGGGTGCTGGTGCGCAGGCTCGGCGCCCGCGTCACGCTGGCCGCCGGGGCCTGCTTCGGAGTGCTCGGCTTCACCTGGCTGACCGCCGCGCACGACACCAGTGCCTCGGTCATCGGCGCGGGCATGCTCATCGGTCTGGCGATCAGCTTCGGTTACGCCTCCATGCCCGCCCTCATCGTCGCCGGCGTCCCGGCCCACCAGACCGGTATCGCCAACGGCATCAACTCCATCTCCCGCTCCGTCGGCAGCGCCGTCGCGAGCGCGGTGATCACATCGCTCCTGGCGTCGAAGTCCGTACCGCTGCCGGCCGGCATGCCTGTCCTCCCCCAGGAGAGCCAGTTCACGCTGAGCTTCGCCATCGCCGGAGGGGCGTTCGTCCTGGTCGTCGTCGTCGCCCTCGTCGGCCTCAAGGCGGCACACGCGCCGCGCACACCCGTGGTGCGCAAGTCCGCCGCCCCCGAGACCACGGAGCTCGCGGCGGCCGGGGCCGAGGCCACGTCCGTGTGACCGGCCCCTCGCCGCTCAACGCCCCGCACGTATCAGCCGGTTCGGACACGGTCACGACCGCGCCGTCGGCTGCTCTGCGGAACCGAACTTCCCCTCGTAGAAAGGCACTCCAGCGATGATGCCCTCGGACAGCCGCGAACGCGGGGCGACTCCGGTCGACCACCGTGCCGCGATCACGGCGGAGACCGCCCGGTTCGTCGCGGCGCTCAAGAACGCCGATCCGGCCACCGAGGTGCCGAGTTGCCCCGGCTGGACGCTGGCGGACCTGGTCCGGCACACCGGCAGCGTGCAGCGCTGGTTCTCGGCTCTCCTGCACGCCCGCGTCCAGGAGCCCCCGCGAAGTCGCGACGTGGACCTGCGACTTCCCGACCGGTGGGACGGCTACGCCGACTGGCTGGCCGAGAGCGCGACGGTGGCCGCGGAGGCCTTCGCGGCCACCGACCCGGACCTTCCCATGTGGGCATGGGGCGTGGATCAGCACGCCCGCTTCTGGGCGCGCCGGATGCTCTTCGAGACCCTGATGCACCGGGTCGACGCCGAACTGGCGCTCGGCCTGCCGCCCGTGATCGACCGCCCGTCGGCGGTCGACGGCATCGACGAATTCCTCGTCAACCTGCCGTTCGCCGCTTCCTTCGCACCCAGGGTCGCCAACCTGCGCGGTCCCGACAGGACCATCCGCTTCCAGGCGACCGACGGTGACGGCGACTGGCTGGTGCGCCTGCGGTCCGACGGCTTTGGGCTCGACGCGTCCGGGGCGGCAGCCGGATCCGCCGACGCGACCGTTCGGGGAACCGCGGCCGACCTGCTGCTCCTCGTCTACGGCCGTCTCCCCCATGAAGCGGAGGCCATCACATACGACGGGGACGAGGGCCTGTTGACCCTCTGGTTCGACAACTCGGCTTTCTGAAAGGCCGGTTGGGGCGGGCGGCTGGTGAAACCGGCTCCGGGTGCGGAAGAGATTCACTCGTTTCGGGGCGGTCCGTACAACCAAAACCGTTACCGTCATGTCGTACATGGCAGGGAATCGAAAGCCCCAACCACAAGGGGGAACCATGCGTACGAGACGATCCATGGCGGTGCTGGCCGCCCTGACGATGGCCGGGGTGGGTGCGGTCGTGGCCGCGCCCACGCCGGCGGGCGCGGCCACGGCGGCGGTCGCGTGTCCGACCGGCTGGGGCAGCCTTGCGAAGACCGCGGCGGACGCCGACACCGGGTCGCTGACCGACATCAGGACCGGTCAGCACGACTGCTACGACCGCATGGTCTTCGACGTACCCACCGCCGGCACCACGCCGATCGGGTACACCGTGCACTACGTCGACGCCTTCATCCAGGACCCGTCCGGCATTCGCATTCCGGTCTCCGGCGGGGCGATCCTCGAGATCCTGGTGTCCGCACCCTCGTACGACCTGGAGACCGGCACCGCGACCTACCCCGGCCGAGGCGGCCAGCCCCTTCCGGGCGTCAACCTGACCGGCTACCGGACCTTCCGGGACGCGAAGTTCGGAGCCAGCTTCGAGGGAGTCACACAGGTGGGACTCGGCCTTCGGGCCCGGCTGCCGTTCCGGGTGACGCAGCTCTCCGATCGCCTGGTGATCGACGTCGCGCACACCTGGTGAGGAATCGTCGTCGGCCGCGTCAGGGCCGGTGACGAGACGCGAGTGGGACGTGGGCATCCGGTGACCACCGGCGCCCGGCGGCCCGCTCGCGTCCGACTCGTTCGATGCCGGCCCGGCCCGATGCCGGGCGCCGTCGGCGCGCCGTGTCAGGACAGGGCGAGGACGCAGAACTCGTGGCCCTCCGGGTCGGTGAGGCACGTCCACGGTACGTCGCCCTGGCCGATGTCGAGATCGGTGGCGCCGAGGGCCCGCAGCCGGGCCACCTCCGCCTCCTTGTCGTCGCCGGGGTACGGCAGCAGGTCGATGTGGACGCGGTCCGGCACGGTCTTCTCGCCCGGAGTACGGAGGAACTCCAGGTACGGGCCGACATCCTTGGCGGACCGCAGCCTCGCATGATCGTCGGTCACCTCGTGCAGGGTCCAGTCGGTCGCCCCACCCCAGAACCTGGCCATGGCCCGCGGATCCACGCAGTCGACCACCAGTGTGGCGATCGGCCCGGTGTCCCGGTAGACCTCCCGGGGCTCCAGCACGCAGAACTCGTTCCCTTCCGGATCGGCGAGGACCGTCCACGGTACGTCGCCCTGGCCCACGTCGACGGGCGTTGCGCCGAGCGTCCGCAGGCGGTCGACCAGCTCCGCCTGATGGGCGGCGGAGGTGGTGGCGAGATCGAGGTGCACACGGTTCTTCGTCGCTGTCTTGGGCTCCGGCACCGGAACGACGTCGATGCCGAGGACGACCGGGTCCGGCCAGACCGGACCGCCGGGAGGCCCGACGTAGGTGGTCACGCCGGGGCTGTACGCACTCCAGCCGAGCGCCTCCGCCCAGAACCGGCCGACCGCCGAGCTGTCGACGGCCTTGATATTCACGTGAACAGGTCGCAGTGCCATGCCGGTGATCCTATGCACGTGCTTCGCGCCGGCCGCTCCAGCGGCATGAGGGCTCGCCGGGCCGGCCAGGGTCAGGACGTCGGCACCGTGCGGCGGCGCTGCCCCCGGCTGGCGACGGGCATCCGGACGATCGCCGTTCCTCCGTCCAGGTCCACCGTCGTCCGGTTCGGCGGCGCTCCGTCCTCCTCGTCGTCGCGCAGCAGCAGGGCCGACTGGCGCTCCTTCAGCTCGGCCTGCTTGCCCGGCGACAGGCTCGCGTGCAACTGCTCGAACCCGGTCGCCGATATCTGACCCTGCCGTGCCGCGTTGCGCCACGGCAGCAGTCCGGCCTTGCTCGCGCGCAGCAGAAGCTGATCGACGAACGACAGAGCGGTCAGCAGGATGACCAGTCCGGGCAAGGTCATGAAGACGAGGAATGCCATGCCCCGAGTATTGCCTCGGTACCCGGCGGTGTCACCGCCGGGCTGGGGGCCGGCCACCCGGTCGATCTCGGCTGCCCACGCCGGGCGGTGGGGCCAACCGGCAGGATCGTGGCGAAGCCCGCGTCAGGGGGGCGGGACCGGGAGAGTGTCAGGTCCATCATGCCTGCTCGGGGGGCGTTCGCGGTAGGACGGAGCGCACGTCCGTTCGGTCTTGGCACAGGCACCGGCCTGCCCGCAGACTCGTCGTCATCCACTCACCGGCATGCGTGCCGGCGCCCATGTCGGGCTGCCGGCGCGTTCGTTGTGCTGCCTCGTCGTGTGCCGGGGCGGGCCGGGAGTGGTGGAGCGAGGGGGATCGATGGATCAGGACATGGTTATGCGGGCGAGGGTCATGTTGCTGAGCGCCAACACGCGGGTGGTGCGAGGGGTCGCAGGGCTGTGGATCTACCGGACCCTGACACCGGTCGAGCCGGAGGTGTACGGGTCGAAGCTGGCGTACGTACTGGTGGAGGCCTGCGCCTCGCCGTTGGTGCGGGACCTGCCTGAGCGGCGGATGGCTCTGCTGGACGAGGCGGTGGAGGTGGCGACGGCCCTGAGTCCCGCGAACCCGTTCCGGGACAAGGTGCTGGCAAAGGCGCTGAACGCCAGGCGGCGCGAACTCGAGGGGTCTTCGGTGTCCTAGCGGGCTCGTGAGGGTCCGGACGGTCAAGTCCCTTGAGTCGTCGTCCGGTTGGATCCGTGCTGCCGCCCCGGAACGCGCGTTCCGGGGCGGCAGCACGGATCGGCCTTCGGGGCGTGGCTCCCGCGCCCTCGCTCAGCCGCTCAGCCGCTCAGCCGCTCAGCCGCTCAGAGGTTCTGGTTCAGCCTGAAGCTGTAGGTGTCCCCGCTGGCAGGCCATCGGACCGCAGTGCGCTCATAAAACCAGCCCGAGGCCCGGGTCTTCTGACCCGATCCCCAGGTCGGGCAGCCCTTCACGCCTTCGACAACTCCTTGTGCGCAGGCGGCAAGCGCCGTGCGATGTGGGCCAGGAGCCGTCGGCCGAGGGCGGCCGCGAGCGTGGCTCCCGTCACGGCGCTCATGCTCAGGGCGACTTGGGCGGGGCGGGGTGCCAGGGCCGCCGTCGCGCCCAGCACCGCGACGAACGGGCCGGCGAGGAACAGCACGCTGCGGCCGCCAGCCGAGACGCGCCGTCCGGCGGTGTGGCGTGCCAGGGGCGCAGTGCCCGCGAGGAGGGCAATGAGGCTGATCAGGAGGAGCGGAAGCCGGGCCGACGCGGTAAGGAGCGCCGTCAGGCACAGCGCCCCTGTCACCGCATAGCCGACTGTCATCGTCAGCCGGAACGCGGTGGACGTGCCGACGCCGTGCGGTCCGGGCCGCAGGCCCAGCACGATCGCCGTGGTGCGGAGCCCGGCGGACAAGTCCGTCTCCAGGTCCTTGACGTCTCCTCCCGCCACGTCGAACGCCGTGACCACCAGCGCGAGAGCGGCAGCCGCCGCCAGATGTCCGACCGTGGGCGCCGGGGTGAACGCGAGCAGCGGCGCGGCCACGCTGACGCCCCAGAGCAGGTCGGACACCGGTGTGGGGACACGAGAGCGCTTCTGCCGCGTGTTGCCCCAGACAGTGAGGGCCAGGGAGGCCCACAGGAGGGAAGGGTGCTCGCTGGGCAGGGTGAGCACCGCGAGCGTGAACAACGCGCCAAGGAGTAGCGACAGGACGACAGCGTGCCGGACTGGTACGCGTCCCGAGGTCAGGGGCCTGTCGGCTCGCCGTGGGTCCAGGGCGTCCAGTTCCCTGTCGGCGGTGTCGTTGCTGGCACAGCTGAGGCCGTGCAAGGCCAGACCGGCTGCGAACCAGGCGTACGCCGTCGCCGGTGAGCCGGTGGGTAACACGGCAAAGCCCAGCAGGAAGGGCGCCGACAGCAGGGGCAGGCACTCCAGCCGCACCAGACCCGTGTAGTCCCAGAGGCGTCCGGCGATCCCTGTGCCGTCGCGGTTGGAGACGGCTGCGGCCGGTACGGCAGTGCCGTGCGTGGTCCTGGCGTCCCTCACGGTGTCTTTCGCCCGCATGGTGCCGCCTCGCTCAGTGCGTCCAGGGCGTGCTGGAGCATCTCCAGGCTCCTCTCGGTTCCGGCCGCGGACAGCGCGGCGGCGGGGATCGGCTCGCCCCGGGAGACCCGGATCGTACTGAACGGACGGGGCACCGACTGGCCCTGGAACTCCCAGGCCCGGTCCGCGCGGACGCGCAAGGGGGCGACCGCCCTGCCGGTGTCCTTCGCCAGCGCTGCAAGGGAAGTCCTCACCCTGCCGTCCCGGCGGCCTCCGTCCGTGAAGATCCCGACAGGCCCCGTGCGCTCGCGGAGGAAATCCCGGACCTGCTCGTACGGGCTGCGGTGTCCTCCACGGCCGATGCGGAAGACGTCCACTCCTGCGGCCAGAGCGGGCAGTGCTGCCGCGTAGCCGCCGACCGTGTTGTCGTTGACCCAGGCGAAATGACGGAATCCGCAAGCGGCGAAGACCCCAGGGACGAGGTCCCCGTGCGGCATGTAGTAGAGCACCGGGTCCGGGGGCATCACCGTGCGCGGCACTCGCACGGTGGGGCGGAAGAGACCGATGCAGAGGGTGTAGTAGACACCGTAGGTGTGTCCGGTCAGCCGGGTGCGGACCGGGGGCTTCACGCGGTCACCCCAGACGAGCATGGGCGCCTGATCCCTTCTCCGCTCGGTCGAGCTGCGCTGCGGCGCGCTCGGCCCAAGTGTCGGTCAGTCCGAGGACGACTCCGGCGTCGGTCCGCGACAGCGCGCCGCGCGCCCGCTCCAGGCAGCGCAGTGCGAGTCGCAGCACCACGGCCGCTCCGCCGCTCAGATACAGCGCGTCGAGGAGGTCGTCCGCGGTGTGTGCGGCGAAGGGCGTGAGGGAGGGGTCGGCACTGTCCGGGGCGCTGATGCCCAGGGCGCTGATGCCCAAGGAGACGGGGAAGGTGACGTTGCGGTGTTCCCAGTCCTCCCTCAGATCTTGCAGGTCGTCGAGCAACTGGAGTCCGGAACACAGGTCCGTGACAGCCTGGGGAAGCTCCGCGAGGTGCCGCGACCGTCCGCAGCGCGCCGCCACGACGACCAGGGCCAGAATCCCGGGGGCGGCCTTCTCTCCCAGACGGAACACGTCGTCGGGGCTGTAGTCGTCTCCCGGACGCTCGTTGTGCGAGATGTCCCGCAGGAGCGCCTCGGCATAGGCGGCCGCACCGGCGGCATGGGACACCAGGAAGCGCTCGGTTCCGGCCCCGAGCCGTGCCCCGCGCGTCAGGTACAGGGTGAGCGCGGCATCCATGAGCACAGCTTGCCTGGGGGAAAGCCGTCCGTGGTCGACGAGCTGGTCGTGCAGGACGTAGTACAGGTGCCCGAGGCCGAAGACGGTGGCGACCTCCTCCAGCCAGCCTCCGTCCTCCTCTCCCCAGCGCATGGCCTGGGCGAGTGGCATGTAGAAGAAGCCGGAATCGAGGCCGAACACCTTGCGAGGGAGTTCCCGGACCGTCGTGTCGAGCGCGGGTACGGCGCGGGTGATCTCGTGGTGAATGCGGGCGACGACGGTTTCCCAGGGCACGGCGGAGCGCGCCTCGTTCAGGGACGGCATCAGGCGATCTTCTCCTGCTCACGGGTAGGGAGAGCCACCAGGCCGCGGGTCAGCACGAGCCACACGGCGGTGAGGACGGCGACGACGACCGTCGCGAGGGGTGCCCAGAGCAAGCACGCCACCATCAACGAGAAGAAATTCAAGCCGAGATAGCGCTCCCGGCCATTCGGGTCCACGGCCCGCGCCTGCCGCACCAGCGTCCACAGTGAATGGGCGGCCATGCCCTGGAGGACGAGCAGTACGGCCGTCGCCACCGCTCGGTGTCCGGCCGGAGACGGCGCGGCCAGTACCAGTGCGAGAAGGGAGGTCATCGAACCGAGCAACAGAACGCAGAGCAGCAGCAGATAGGAGCGCGTCGGTATCAGCCGGCCTGTATCGGTCAGCCGCACCCCCGCCCGGAGCGCCGTCGTGTCGTCTCCCACAGTCCGGTCGTGTTCGAGGTCCTTGAGATTTCCGGCGACGACATTGAGCAGGACCATGTGGATACCGAAGGCCACGGCCACCAGCCATGCGGGCGTGAGATCACGCGGGGCCGTCACGGCACAGCATAGGACAGCCGGTGCGCCCATGTTCACGCCGAACAGGAGGTCCATCACCAAGGGATGGGCGATCCTGCGCTTCTGATGGGCGTTGGAAAAAGTGACGGTTGCGAAAAGGACGGTCATGCCTACGGCGAACAACCATCCCGATTTTCCGGCGACCGCGGCGAAGATCGTCAGCACGACGGCCAGAGCCAACTGAACGCCGAGCGCGATACGCGCCTCGGTAATACTGACAGCACCACTGACCAGAACACTTCTGCGTCGCGCCGGGTTCCGTCGATCGGACTCCAGATCGGCGAGGTCGTTGACCGTACACCCATAGGTGTGACCGAGCACCCCGAGGGCCGAGACCGCGATCACCGGAGCTGGGGAGACGTCTCCCCCCGCGGCCACCAAGGGGCCGAGGGGGTAGACGAAGGCCGCAGCGCTCGCGGCATGAACCCTGGTCAGCCGGCTGTACCGCCGGAAACCGGAATCCTTTCTCACCAAGTGACGCCTTCATCGGCGCGCGGTTCGAGAAGCCGCCGACGTTCTCGTGTGCTGCCCGCCGTCTCCGCCGTACGCCAATCCTGCTTGATCGAACCCATGAGTTCTTCGAACAATTCGCGATCTTCGATGGTTGCCGAACTACCTTGCTGCACACCCGCCCCCTTGATCAGTGATGCAAAGCTCCAACAGTGTGACCACGCGCGCGATGAACTGTCCATACGTACTGAGTAGTTCGATTATCCGAGATCGGGAGTGCACGATGATGCGAGAAACTCACCGGAAGGATCTCGATCGCTCACGGCAAACGATCAGAACCGGGCGGGGAACCGGGGAATTCTATGAATGTGTGTTCGGTTCGGAAGTGGTGGGCCGCGGGGGCCCGATTCTGGACATCGGCGCAGGCGACTCACCCTTCGGGCGTGATCGGCTGGATGTCGTCCGGGTCGACCCCGCGTACGCGGACGAGCCCCCGGCGGGTTCGAAGGCGGTCGCCGCGCTCGGGCAGGCCCTGCCCTTCGGCGACCGCACGTTCTCCGTCGTCCTGGGAAGCTTCGTCGCCCAGCATGTCCGGGACGTCGACGAGCTGCTGACCGAGTTGCTCCGGGTGGTACGGCCGGAGGGCTTGCTCGCGCTGCACCCGGTCTGGCGGCCGTCCGCCGGACGCCGCGCGGTGAGCGAACTGGGCGGATATGCCCGCTTGTTGCCGTCTGCTGACATCCGGGCATCCTGGTGCGGCGATCAGTGCCCGCCCCCGCGACGGAAACGGTGGAGGACGCTGCCTTCCTTGGTCCTGCACCGGCCACCGCACGGGTCGCCGGGAGAACTCGTCCGGATCGCGGAGACGATCGCCCGGAGCCGCGCGCTTGTCCCCCCTGCCGTCATCGCCGTACCGGCGCGCTGGGGCATGCGGGCCCTGGTCCGCGCACGGGGTACGACACGGCTCACCCTGCCCGGCAACCGGGACTCGCCTCCCTAATTCCCGGCAGCCTTCGGCGAGTCGGCCTCCGCCTTACGCTGCCGGGCAGCGCCGTGAGCCAGGACGGCGAGCATCACCACGGCGCAGGCGATCTGTAACGGCGCGCGCAGCACGAAGCGCGCCACGAGCAGGACATCGGTGTTGCCGCGCAGGTACAGGACGGTCATCACGACGGCTTCCGCGGCGAACCGCGCCGCCCACAGCAAGGTGAGCAGTGCGTGCACCCGCTTCGAACCCGGAACCCGGAACCGCCATCGCCTGGCGACGGCGCGCAGCACCACGCCGATCAGGGGCCGCCGCAGCGCCACGCTCGCCGACAGCACCACCGCGTAGAGCGCGTCGATCAGAATGCCCGGCAGGAAGTAGTCCTGCGCCCGGCCCGTGAGCGCCGCGAGAGCCACAGAAAGGGCCAGCAATCCCAGGGCCACCAGCATCTTCCGCGTATGGCCCAGGCGAGAGGCGATCAGCGTGGCGGCACAACCGACTGCCAGGGCGACACACGCCGCCACGGCCAGGGATGCCGACGCGAAGCGCCAGGCGCCGTACCAGACGAGGGTCGGTGTGCCGACCAGAGCCACCAGGCAGGCGTCGCGGGCCATCACCGAGCGCTGCGATTGCGCCGGCTCCGTCGAATCCGGTGACGTCACGACAGAGTTGCCCCTCTTTCATCCACTGACGCTTTCCATCGGCGGTCGTGCGGCCTCGAAGGGGCCGGCTACCCGAAGAGCAGCATGCCGAGGAATAGCACGCCCACGATGCCTCCCGCGACGGCTGCCGCCTGCGTCCCCGACGTCATGAACACCGCCAGGACGAGCCAGAGAACGAGGAACATCACCGACGCGATCATCAGAGGGAAACCAAGATCGCTGGGTTTGGCCCGGGCGAGCGCCGACAGATTCTCGGCGACCTTCGAGACGATCGCGACGAGGATGATGCCCCCCAGGATCACGCTGACGACGGCCGTGGCCACCGTCTGACTGCCGTCCGCGAGCCACACGTGCTCCACCGATACGGCCCCCTTCCCGCTGCCGGTCAGCTTTTCGATGTCGGCCAGTGTGGAGGGACCGATCGTCAACTGTCCTGACATCGGAGGCTTGTTGCCCGTTTCGTGACCGAAGGGACGCGAGGCGTTGCCGTCGGGGGCCGCCGGGCAAACCGCCGGCGAAGGACGCAGCCGGGCCGTACTCGCCGACGCTAGTGGGCTGGGTCGGTGTCGTAGTCGTTCCGGGCCTGTTCGACCTTGTCGAGGTTGGCGGCGGCCCAGCCGGCGAGGTGGGCGAAGAGCGGGGCCAGGCTGCGGCCCAGCTCGGTGATGTCGTACTCGACCCGAGGAGGGACTTCCGGGTGGTACGTACGGACGACCATGCCGTCGCGTTCCAGCTGCCGCAGCCGCTGGGTCAGCACCTTCGGCGTGATCGTGCCGATCCGTCGTTCCAGCTCGACGAAACGCAGTCGGCCGTGGGAGTTGAGCGTCCACAGGATCGGTGTGGTCCACCGGCTGAACACGATGTCCACAACCGCACTGGTCGGACAGGCGAGTTGAGGGTCGGCCGCATCGGCTGCCACCCAGTCCGTGTTGCCTGCCATGAGCATCCTTAGGGATAGTCACTTTCCTCTAGGTACCTACTATATCCACGGTGTTAGCGTCCCCGTGTCGCCGAGAGAACAGCTCTCCGCGACGGTCCCGCCCACTCGGGCGCGACAATCATGCTGAATCGACACGGGAGTTGTTCATGTTCGTAGTGACGGGGGCAACCGGCAACGTCGGCCGATCGCTCGTCCGGACCCTCGCGGCAACCGGTGTGCGGGTGACCGCGACATCCCGGGGGATCTCGGACGCGGATGTGCCGGAGGGCGTCGGGTACGCGCGGGCCGACCTGGCCGATCCTGAGAGCCTGCGGTCCGTGTTCGACGGAGCCGACGCGCTCTTCCTGCAGAACGGGGGACCCGGCGCGCACCTGCTGAGCCCACGGGACATCCTCGACGTCGCCAAGGCCGGCGGGGTCGGGCGAGTCGTCCTGCTGTCCTCCCAGGGAGTCGCGACCCGACCCGGGTCGGCCTCGCACGGGGAGACGGGGCGCTCCATCGAGGACGCCGTCCGGGAATCAGGATTGGCCTGGACGATCCTGCGGCCCGGAGGCTTCGACTCCAACGCGTACGCGTGGGCCGAGTCGGTCCGCGCCCGGAGGACCGTCGCGGCTCCGTTCGCCGACATCGGCCTGCCGACCGTCGACCCGGACGACATCGCCGAGGTCGCCGCCGTCACCCTGCGCGAGGACGGCCACGCCGGACGGATCTACGAGCTCACCGGGCCCGCTCTCGACACTCCCCGCCGGCAGGCCGAGGCGATCGCCGACGCGCTCGGCGAACCCGTCCGGTTCATCGAACTGTCCCGCGACGAGGCCCGCGCGCAGATGCTCCGGTTCATGCCCGAGCCCGTGGTCGAGACCACGCTGGCCATCCTCGGTGAGCCCACCCCGGCCGAACGGCGCATCAGCCCCGACGTCGAGCGGATCCTCGGCCGCGCACCGGGTGCCTTCGCCGACTGGGCCCGCCGCCACATCGCCGCCTTCCGGTGAAAGTGCTGGGGCCGACGACGCTTCGGGCATGACCGAGGGCCTCGGGACAGCCCCGGCCCTCGCCGACGGCGACCGCTGCTCCGCCTCGCCGGGTCGGTCCGCGCTTCAGAGGCCGCGCGCGTCGGCCAGGATCGCGGCCTGCTCCAGCATGCGGGTCGGCTCGCGGCCGTTGCCCCAGGCGTCGTTGAAGGACGGTACGGACTCCACGTGCGGGCCGAACTGTCTGCGGATCGCCTCCAGCAGCACGGCCATGGCCTGTGCCTCGACATGGCGGTCACCGCCCGACTCCCTGAGGATCGCGCCCAGCGAACACAGGCGGCCGTCGTCGTCGGTCAGAGCTCCCGCGCACCAGCCGTCCGTCCGCAGCCGCAGCGAAGCGCGGTGCAGGAGGCCCGCGACGGGGGTGGCGTGCGGGGCGAGGCCCGGGGGAGCGCTGGGGACGGGAGGGGTCGGGAGGGGAGCGGTGGGAGCCGATGGGGCTCCGATCCGGGACCAGTCGACCGGGGTCGTCTCGATGTGCGCGGTGTTGACCTCGTAGGCGACGGCCGCCTGTGCGAGACGGGCGTCCATCTCCGTTTTGACCGCGGCCAGGCGGGCCTCCAGACCGTCGCCGGGCTGCCGCTCGGGCGCGGGCTGTGCGGCGACGAGCGGGGCGATGCCGGCGGGCCCGGATGCGGCGGCTTGGTCGGCTGCGAGGGTGCGCGTGGGGGACTGCATGAAGGATGGATTCCTGGCTCGCCCCGAGTTCAGCGCCGCCGAACGGGCGGTACCGGGCGCGGGGCGCGCCAGGACAGTGGAGCGGGTGGCCGGGTGGTCCACGGCTCGGTCAGGTCGCGGCCGGGCGGCTGCGCGGACAGCGGACCCGGTTGCCGTACCTGTCGTACCCGCTGTGCATGCCGTACTTGCCGTACCCGCAGTGCCTGGTCAGGCGTGTGCGCTCAGCTCGCCCGCCAGTAGCCGAGCGCGCTGACCCGCTGCTTGGGCACCGACAACTCCTTGCGGACATGTGCCGACAGCGCGCGTGTGGTCGCCGTGTCGCACGCGATCCACACATACGGCTGATCGCTGTCCTTCAGCAGCTCGGGAAGGGCCGCCTTCACCTCGTCGACCAGCCCGCGCCCGGTGTCCCGGCGCGCCACCTGCCGTACGTCGTGGTGCGTGGCGGCCCGGTAGGGCAGGCCTTCCAGGCTGCCCTCGAACCAGATCGTCGCGGGGACCGGGCCCAGCGCTGTGAGCAGGGAGTTGAGGGCGGGCAGGGAAGCGGGGTCGGCCACGGCGATGACGTGTGAGGGTGCGGGTTCGGGGTGCTCGAAGCCGGTGCCCTGGACCGTCGCCTCGATGGTGTCCCCGGGCTGCGCCGCCTTGGCCCAGTCGCTCGCGCATCCCTCGTGCAGGGCGAACTCCAGACTGAAGGTGCCGGCCGCCGGATCCGGGTCGACCAGGGTGTACGCCCGCTGGTGGGGCCGGCCCGCGTTGTCGAACCACAGCCGCACCCACATCGTCGGGTGGACGCCGGTCACCGCGAGCATCCCTCCGTCGGTGAAGTGCAGGCGGCGGTACTCCGCGGTGACGTCCTCCGAGCCCGTCACGGTGAACACGTAGTCCTTCGCACGCAGCAGTTTGAGAACCGCGCCTTCCCAGCCCCGCCCCTGTGCCTGCCCCATTGCTTGCTCACCTTTCGGTACGACTTCACCCTGGCGTTCAGTTAGGTGAGCCTAACCTAATATGGCGGGGTGGCGCACAGGAGGTCACAGGAAACCGCCGGGTCGCGACTGCCGCCGGCTGAACGAGGGAGACCGATGTCCGACACATACGCCACGCGCGCGGCCCTGCACGAGCAGTCCGTCGACGGCTACGGCGCCGTCCGTGTCCTGCCCCTGGACGCGCGGCTCGACGGCCCGGTGATCCACGGCTGGGTGAACGCGGACAGGGCTGCCTTCTGGGGCATGAGAGACCTGGCCGAGGATCAGGTCATCGCGATATACGCCCACATGGAAACGCTCGACACCCACCACGCCCACCTGCTCGTGAAGGACGGCGAGCCGGTTGCGCTGCTGCAGACGTACGAGCCGGCCGCCGATCGGGTCGGCGCGTGCTACCCGGTCGAACCCGGTGACATCGGCGTCCACCTGCTGATGGCGCCGGCCGGACCCGGTGGCGGGCGTCCCGGCTGGACCACGGCACTGCTGAGCGCGGCGGCGTCGTACGTCCTGCTGGGCCTGGACCGCGACCGCGTCGTGGTCGACCCCGACGTACGCAACGAGAGGGCCATCGCCCGCTTCCGCCGCCAGGGCTTCACCCCGGGCCCGGTGGTCGTTCTGCCGGAGGTCGACCTTCCCGACGTCCACCTCCCCGAGAAGCGTGCCCAACTCGCCTTCCTCTCCCGGGAGACGGTGTTCCCGGGCCGAGTGGTGGAACGGACAGGTTCGGCGGACGCCACGGCGAGCGTCTCCCCGTCGGGCCCACCGCCCGGCGGTGACTTCGGTCGGCTCCACCTGGCGACGGACCACTGACGACGAGGTCGGGCCTCCGGCGGCTGTCCCCCGCCCGGCGGGGCGGGGGACAGCCGTGGCGCGTGCCGCGCGTGTCGCGGAGTGCGTCCGCGGGCCACTTCCGTCAGGCGAGCGTGACCTCGACCGGCAGCTTCTTGATGCCGTTGACGAAGTTGGACAGGACGCGGGGCGCGTCGCCGGCCAGCTTGATGTCGGCGATCCTCGGGATCAGCTCCTCGAACATGATGCGGATCTCGGTGCGGGCGAGCAGGTTGCCCAGGCACAGGTGCGGGCTGCCCTTGCCGAAGGTGACGTGATCGTTGTTCGTGCGCGTGACGTCGAAGTCGTACGGGTTGCCGAAGACCTCCTCGTCACGGTTGCCGGAGGCGAACCACATCACCACCTTGTCGCCCTCCTTGACCTGCTTGCCGCCGAGCTCGACGTCGCGGGTGGCGGTGCGGCGGAAGTGGTAGACGGGGGAGGCCCAGCGCAGGAACTCCTCGACCGCGCCCGGGATGAGGGACGGGTCGTCCTTGAGGCGGGCCAACTGCTCGGGGTGCTGGAGGAGCGCCAGCATCGAGTGCGAGATGGTGTGGCGGGTGGTCTCGTTGCCGGCTACGACCAGAAGCAGGAAGTAGTTGTCGAAGTCCTGCGCGGAGAGCGGGATCCCGTCGCGCGGGACGGTGTTGACCAGCTTTGAGACCAGGTCCGTACCGTTGCCGCCGCGGCGCTGCCGGGCCAGTTCGCGCCCGTACTCGAAGACTTCGAGGGAGGCGGGCGAACGGAACGGCAGATCGCGGTACTTGTCGCTCTCCGCGCTGTGCAGCAGCACGTCCGCGTAGTCGGGGTCGGTGTTGCCGATGATGCGGTTGCCCCAGTCGATGAGCTGCTGGTTGTCCTCCGGCGGCACGTCGAGGAGGCGGGCGAGGACGTTGATGGGGAAGTCGGCGGAGACGTCGGCGACGAAGTCGAAGGTGCCCTTGGCCAGGGCGGCGTCCAGGGTCTGCGCCGTCAGACCGCGCAGGAAGTCGCCGTAGCTGTTGATGACGCTCGCGCCGAACTGGCGCTGGATGACGCTGCGCATCGCGCGGTGCCGGACCCCGTCCAGCTCCAGGATGGACGCCCGCTTCTTGATCTGGTCGTCGTCGACCTCTTCGAGGTTGACGAACCTCGAAGAGGTGAAGGTCTCCGCGTCGCGGTCCACGGTGGCGATGTCCGCGTGCCGGGTGACCGCCCAGAAGCCGGAGTTGGGGGCCTCCTCGGGCTGCCAGTGCACCGGGTCCTCGTGGCGCAGGGTGTGGAACATGCGCCACGGCTTGATGCCGTCGGCGAAGTTGTCGAGGTTCGCGAGGTCGACTTCCTCGAGCGGCAGCGGCTCGGCGAGGGCGGCGCGCAGTTCGGCCTGGGTGGTGGGCGTGGCGGGAACGGTGGGGCTGGTCATGGTGGTTCTCCTGGGCCGGGCTTCGAGGGTTTACAGGTGGTAGGCGTACTCGGTGAACTCCCAGTCGGTGACGTGCCGCCCGAAGCGCTCGACCTCGTCCCGCTTGTAGGTCAGGAAGGACGAGGTGAAGTCCTTGCCGAGGATGTCGGTCAGGGCGGTGTCCGCCTCCAGCGCGTCCAGCGCCTCGGCCAGGTTCGTGGGCAGCAGGGCGGAGCGCGCGGTGTCGTAGCCGTAGCCCTCCAGGGGCGCCTCCGGCTCCTCGCCCGCCAGCACGCCGAGGAGCGCGGCGGCGATGGTCCCCGCGATCAGCAGGTAGGGGTTGGCGCTGGCGTCGCCGAGCCGCAGCTCCAGGCGGGCGCCCGAGCCGCGCTCGGGCGGGATGCGCACCATGGCGCTGCGGTTGTCGAGCCCCCAGTCGATCAGCCAGGGCGCGAGGGTGTCGGGTCCGAAGCGCTTGTACGAGTTCACGGTCGGGTTGGCGAGCGCGGCGAGCGCGGGGGCGTGGGCGAGGATGCCCGCGATGGCGTGGCGGGCCGTGGCCGAGAGGCCGTACGCGCCCGACGGGTCGTCGAAGGCGTTGCGGCCCTCGGCGTCGTCGCAGGACAGGTGGAGGTGGAAGCCGGAGCCGCCGGCGTCGCCGAAGGGCTTGGCCATGAAGGTGGCAAGGTTGCCCTCCAGCCGGGCGAGCTCCTTGACGGCGGCCTTGAAGCGGAAGGCGCGGTCGGCCGCGTCCAGGGCCGCCGAGTGGGTCAGGTTGATCTCGTACTGGCCGCCGTCGAACTCGTGGTTGCCGGTGACGACGCCGAGGCCCAGGTCGCGCAGCGCGCGCAGGGTGCGCAGCAGATGGTTGCCCGGGTCGGCGCGCAGCCCGGCGGTGTAGACGGCTCCGGTGGCCTCGGGGGAGCGGCGCCAGCCGGTGGGGGTGCCGGGGGCGGGCTCCAGCAGGAAGTACTCCAGCTCGGGGCCGACGACAGGGCGCAGACCCTGCTCGGCGCACCGGGCCAGGACGGTCCGCAGCAGGTCGCGCGGTGATTCCGGGGCGGGGGCCCCGGTCGCCGGGTCGGTGACCTCGCCGAGACAGGTCGCGACCCCGGGCTCCCACGGCAGTACGGCCGCCGTGGACAGGTCGGGGCGTACGGACACGTCGGGCAGGCCGGCGTCCAGGCCGCCCGCGACGGGGACGACGTCGCCCTGGGGCGTGGTGTGGTAGACGGCGCGGCAGAAGGCCAGTCCGTGCTCGCAGGCCGAGGGCAGGTGGTCGAGCAGGACGTCACGGGCGCGGTCGGTGCCGATCAGGTCGGGATAGACGACCCTGACCACGTCGACGCCCTCGGCGGCGAGCCGCTCCATGTGCCGGCGGATGTCTGGGGTGTCGGATGCGCTCACCGTTGTCTCCTTGGCGGAAGGGTGGGGTGTCCCGGTGGCCTGAGGCCGGGGACGCGTGGTGTGCAGAGAACGGGAGCCGGGGTGCGGGGGAGGCGGGGGTGCCGCTCGGAACAGTCCGGCTCCGCGGCGCCCGGTACGGCCCCGCACGGCGTTGTCGTGCCATCCGCGTACTTCCGTACGCGGATGAGGCTCCACCCGTGCGACAGGCCGCACCGGACCTCGCGGCCTGATCCGGACCGTTCCGAACGACACCCTCCGGGTCGGACCCCGGATCGGTCGTTTGAGTCCGAACGGTATGAGTCGGGTTCTGGTCCCGCAAGGGGTTGACGGTAAGAATTTATCCACCTGGATAGGTATTGACCAGGGCCGAGTGGCTTCCTATGTTGTTTGAAGCCAAACGAGTCAGGGACGCGGCTTCGCATCCCTTTGGCCGAGGGGCCCGGTCCGGCATCGGCCGGGCCCCTCACTTCCCCTTCCCTCCCTGCTCCGACGCCCGTATCCACAGGAGGACCGGCCATGAAGGTCGTCGTCGACATGATCAAGTGCCAGGACCACGGCCAGTGCGTCTTCGCCGCCCCCGACGTCTTCTCGATGGACGACGACGGCCACCTCGCCTACGTCTCCGACGTGGACGAGGCGCTGCGCGACGAGGTCGAGGAAGCCGCCGACGTGTGCCCGCTCCAGGCCATCCGGATCGAGGGCTGATCCCGATGACCGCACGCGTAGTCGTCGCGGGCGCCTCCATGGGCGGCCTGCGCGCCGCCGAACAACTGCGCGCGGCGGGCTGGACCGGCGAGGTCACCGTCGTCGGCGACGAGCCGCACATGCCCTACAACCGGCCTCCGCTGTCCAAGGAAGTCCTCGCGGGCAAGGCCTCGTTCGAGTCCCTCGCCTTCACCCCGAAGGCGGCCGCCGCCGATGTCGCATGGCGGCTCGGAACGCGGATCACGACGGCCCGCCTCGACGAGCGCGTGGTCGAACTCGCCGACGGCGAACGGCTTTCGTACGACGGACTGGTCGTCGCCACCGGAATGCGCCCCCGCCGGCTGCGCTGCCCCGGCCCGCTCGTGGGGCGCCACACGGTCCGCACCCTCGCCGATGCCCAGGTCCTGCGCGACGCGCTGATCAGGCCCGGAGCACGGGTGGTGGTCGTCGGTGCCGGATTCATCGGCTGCGAGGTCGCCGCCACCGCCGTAGGACTCGGCGCGGCGGAGGTCACGGTCGTCGACCCGCTGCCACTGCCCATGGCCGGTCCGCTCGGCGACCTGCTGGGCGGTGCGCTGCTCAAGCGGCACGAGGAGCGCGGAGTGCGCTTCGCGCTCGGCACCGGAGTCGCCGGATTCCAGGGCGACCAGCGGGTCACCGGAGTCGTCCTCGGCGACGGAACGGTCCTCGCGGCCGACGTGGTCGTGGAGTCGGTCGGCTCGGTCGCCAACACCGAGTGGCTGGACGGCAACGGACTCGACCTGTCCGACGGAGTCCTCACGGACGAGCACCTGCGGGTCGGCGGACGCCCCGAGGTCGTCGCGGTCGGCGACGTCGCCCGCTTCCCCAACGCCCGCTACGACGGCGTACCCCGCCGTGTCGAGCACTGGTCCATCCCCACCGACACCGCCAAGCACGCCGCGAAGGTTCTCGCCGCCCATCTCGACGGCACGGAAGCCGAGTTGAAGCCCTTCGCGCCGCTGCCCACGTTCTGGAGCGACCAGCACGACTTCCGGCTCCAGTCCTTCGGCTCGCCGCTGCTCGGCAAGGACGACGTGCGGATCCTCGAAGGCGACCCGGACGGCGACGTCGTGGTCGGCTACCACACCGGCGACCTCCTGGTCGGCGTCGTGGCGCTCGGCGGCCAGTCCGCCGCGATGCGCGCGGCCCGCTACCGCGCCCAGCTGCTGAAGCAGCCTGCCCTCACCGCGTAACGAAGCGTTAGGAATCCCCGCTATGTCCCCTGTCCGTGGCTTCTTCCACCCCAAGACGGCCGGCGGCACCTCGTCGCTCGTCCCGTCCCCGCCGTGGCGCTACTCCGGTGATCTGCTCACCGTGGAGTACCGCACCGATCCCGCACGGGTGCGTGAACTGCTGCCCGCACCACTGGAGTTGGCCGACGAGGACCCGGGCGCTGTCGCGATGATCTGGGCCGACTGGCAGTCCTGCTCCGGCTCCGGCGAGGAACTGCTCGACCCGGTTCTCGCCCAGTACAAGGAGGCGTTCGCGGTCGTCCGCTGCAAGTACCGGGGACAGACCTACACCCGCTGCGTGTACATCTGGGTCGACAAGGACTTCGCCATCGCCCGCGGACTGCACCAGGGCTACCCGAAGAAGCTCGGCTCGATCCACCAGACCCGCCCGCACCCCTACGGCCCGGCCCCGCGCATCGAGTCCGGCGCCCGCTTCGGCGCCACCCTCGCCGCCGCCGACCGGCGCCTCGCCCAGACCGTGGTCACCCTGCGGGAGCCGTCCGAGACCAACGGCTTCGTCAACGCCAACCCCATGGCCCACCACCGCTGGCTGCCCTCCGTCGAGAAGGGCAAGGGCCTCGCGCTCGACGAACTGATCGAGACGGGTGCCGCCTCCTTCGAGGGCGGACAGCCCTGGGTCGGCGACGCCGAACTGGAGCTGTTCGAGGCGCCCACCGAGGAGCTGGCCCGACTGGAGATCCGCGAGCCGATCGCCGCCTACTACCGGCAGGTCGGTGTCGTCTGGGACGGCGGACGACTTCTGGAGTCCGGCACCTCCGGCGCCGAGTGACCCCGACCACCGTACCCACCACAGGACTTGGAGTCCGGACATGACCGAGCACACCCTCACGGTGGCCGGGGTCGCCGTCGACACCCGGCACTGGATCGGCGGCGAACGCGTCGCCTCCGCCGAGACGTTCACCGACGTCTCGCCGATCGACGGGAGCGTCCTCGGCGAGATCTCCCGGGGCACCGCGGCGGAGGCCGATCTGGCCGTGGCCGCCGCGAAGGCCGCCTTCCCCGCCTGGGCCGCCACCTCCCGTGCCGAACGCGCCCGCATCCTGCACGCCGTCGCCGACGGCGTGGAGAAGCGGATCGAGGACCTGGCGATCGTCGAGACCACCGACAACGGCGCCCTGCTGCGCTCGCACCGCCGGGGCGTGATGCCGCGCGTCGCCCACAACTTCCGCTTCTTCGCCGACTGGCTCCTGAAGCTGGACCACGAGGACTTCGAGACCCGCGGCCACACCAACCACGTCAGCTGGGACCCGGCCGGCCCCTCGGTGCTGATCACCCCCTGGAACGCCCCGCTGATGCTGTCGACCTGGAAGGTCGCCCCGGCCCTCGCCGCCGGCAACACGGTCGTCCTCAAGCCCGCCGAATGGACCCCGCTGACCGCGTCCCTGCTCGCGGACATCGCCGCCGAGGCCGGACTGCCCGCCGGCGTCCTCAACATCGTCCAGGGGTACGGCTCCGAGATCGGCGACGCCCTCACCTCGCACCCCGACGTGCGTCGCATCAGCTTCACCGGTTCCGTGCCGACCGCCCAGCGGATCACGCAGTCGGCCGCCGCGAACCTCACCCCGCTCAGCCTCGAACTCGGCGGCAAGTCACCGCTGTTGGTCTTCGCGGACGCCGACCTCGACCTCGCCGTCGACCTCGCCGTGGAGCAGTACGACAACGCGGGCCAGGTCTGTCTCGCCGCCACCCGCATCCTGGTCGAGAAGACCGTCGCCGAGGAGTTCACCCGCCGGTTCGCGGAGAAGGCCGCGGTCATCGTGCAGGGCGACCCGCGCGACGAGGCCACCGACATCGGCCCGAACATCCACGAGCGCCAGCTGGAGAAGATCGACGGCTTCGTGCGGCGCGCGGTCGAGGCGGGCGCCCGCGCGGTCATCGGCGGGCACCGCGGAGAAGGCCGGTACTACGCGCCGACCCTCCTCACCGACGTCGCCCAGGACTCCGAGATCGTCCAGGAGGAGGTCTTCGGACCCGTCCTGACCCTCCAGACCTTCACCACCGAGGACGAGGCGGTCCGGCTCGCCAACGACACCCGCTTCGGCCTCGCCGCCACCCTCGCCACCGGCGACCGGGACCGCGCCGCACGCGTCACACAGCGGCTCGTCGCCGGGACGGTCTGGGTCAACTGCTTCTTCGTACGCGACCTCCAGGCGCCCTTCGGCGGCTCCCGCCACTCCGGCGTCGGCCGGGAAGGCGGCACCTGGAGCTTCGACTTCTACTGCGACCTGAAGAACACCGTGACCGCGCCGAAGGGATGGAAAGACCATGGGTGAGATCGTCGGGGCGGGGCTGCTCGCCCACGTCCCCACCATCGTGCTCCCCGAGGAGATCCGGCTGGAGCTGAACGAGGGCAAGGAGATCACCCTCGTCACCGGCCTGGAACAGCTTCGCCGGGAGGTCTTCGAACGCGACGACTACGACACCGTCGTGGTCCTCGACTCGCACTGGGCGACCACCGTCGAGTTCGTCGCCACCGCCCAGCCGCGCCGGGCCGGCCTGTTCACCTCCGAGGAACTGCCGCGGGGCATGTGCCGGATGCCGTACGACTATCCCGGAGACCCCGAACTCGCCCACAACATCGCGAAGTTCGCGGACAAGCACGGCACATGGATCACCGCGATCGACGACGAGTACCTGCCGGTCTACTACGCCACCATCAACCTCTGGAAGTTCCTGGGGGAGGGGCTGCCCGACAAGCGGTGGGTGACCATCGGGGTGTGCCAGACCGGCGACATGGAGGACCATCTGCGGCTGGGCCGGGCCCTCGCCGACGGCATCGCCGCCACCCCCGGCCGCCGGGTGCTGCTCATCGCCTCGGGCGCCCTCTCGCACACCTTCTGGCCGCTGCGCGAACTGCGGGACCACGAGTCCGGCGACCCGGCGCACATCTTCACCCCCGAGGCGCGCGCGGCCGACGAGGAGCGCATCACCTGGTTCAAGGAGGGCCGTCACGACAAGGTCCTCGACACCATGGACGAGTTCTGGAAATACAAGCCCGAGGCCAAGTTCTTCCACTACCTGATGATGGCCGGCGCCCTCGGCGAAGGAGCCTGTGTCGCCACGGCCCGCCAGTACGGCGAGTACGAGAACTCGATCGGCACCGGACAGGTCCACCTCTGGTTCGACCGTCCGGCCGACGGCTGGACCGGCGCGGGAACACCCGCGGCCGTCGCACCCCACAACCCGCACCGACGTTCCTAGGAAGCCGCCATGCCCGAATACCGCCGCATCCTCCTCGACGGCGCCGCCGTCCAGGCCACCGTCGACGGGGACGAACTCGTCGCCGGTGACGGCCGCCGGGTCAAGACCGAGGAGGCACAGCACCTGCCCCCGGTCGTGCCCTCCAAGGTGATCGCCGTCCACCTCAATCACCGCAGCCGCGTCGACGAGTTCGGGATCGAACTCCCGCCCACTCCCACGTACTTCCACAAGCCGACCTCCTCCCTCAACTCCCACAAGGGCGCCGTCGTCCGCCCCGAGGGATGCAAGTGGCTCAACTACGAGGGCGAGGTGGCCATCGTCATCGGGAGGACGGCACGCAACATCTCCCCGGCCGAGGCGGGGGAGTACATCGCCGGCTACACCGTCGCCAACGACTACGGCCTGCACGACTTCCGGGACACCGACGCTGGCTCCATGCTCCGCGTCAAGGGCTCCGACACCCTGTGCCCGCTCGGCCCCGGCCTGGTCACCGACTGGGACTTCCGCGGCAAGAGCCTGCGCACATACGTCAACGGCGAGGTGGTGCAGGACGGTTCGACCGACGAGATGCAGTGGGACATGCACTACCTCGTCGCCGACATCGCCCGCACCATCACCCTGCACCCCGGCGACGTCCTGCTGTCCGGCACCCCGGCCAACTCCCGCCCCGTACAGCCCGGTGACGTCGTCGAGGTCGAGGTCGAGGGCCTGGGACGGCTCACCAACCACATCGTGACCGGCCCCACCCCGATCCGCGCCGACGTGGGCGCCCAGCCCACCGAGTCCGAAGAGGTGCTGTCCACCGCGCTCGGCGGGGACTGGGAGTTCCGCGGCATCCGTCCGCCCCGGCGCTGATGCCCGCCGCACGAGGGCGCAGCGCCGGCCAGGACGGCGTGAGCCGCCCGGCGGGCCGCTCCGGCGCGCGGCGCGCGGAACCCGGCACGGGCACCACCAAGGGGCCCGTGCCGGTCCGCCCCGGGCCCCCTGAGCAGGCAGGTAGGGTCGGGACCATGACCGAAACCGCCGAGACGCCTGAGGGCCGAAAGCCGCGTCGGCGCATGAACTACGGGGAGGGCCGCGAAGCCCTGCTCAACGCCGCCGTGCGCGTCGTGGCCAGGGGCGGGCTGCGCCGGCTCACCTACCGGGCCGTGGCGGAGGAGGCGGGCACCACGCACGGGCTGGTCGTGCACCACTTCGGTTCGCGCGACGCGCTCATCGAGGAAGCGGTCGCGCACGCGATCCGCACCTCCCTGAACACCAGCGCGCTGGAGCCCGGCACCGGCAAGGTCGAGGACTTCTCGGTGGGAGTGTCCGAGATGGTCACGGCCGATCCGGACATCCAGTCGTTCCAGTACGAGCTGCTCCTGGAAGCCAGGCGCCGCCCCGAACTGCTCCCGCATCTGCGCGCGTTGTACGACGAGTACTTCGACGCCACCGGACGCGAGCTGTCCCGCATGCTGCCCGGCGGAGCCGGGCAGCCGCTCACCCGGCTCGTCTTCGCCGCCCTCGACGGCCTGGTCCTGCACCAGCTCGTCTTCGGCGGCCCCGAGGTCACCGACGCCGCCATCGAGGAGCTGCGCTCGCTGCTCCGGCTGCTGGAGGCCCGGCGGCACACCGACGCCGAGAGCCGCGACTGACGTTGCGACCCGCGTGTTCCAAGGCCCCGGACGCCTGTCGTCCGGGGCCTGTCGTGTTCGGGGCAGGAAACCGGCCGCAGCCCCTTGTCAAACGGATAGTTCCAGCTCAGTATGAGGCAACTCGTTTGGCCTGAAACGAATCCCTCTTTCCTCACTGGCAGGTGATCCGAGTGGACAGTCAGACAGCGGTCGTGAACCAGACCGCGCCCGACGCCCCCACAGCAGGCAAGCTCAAGCCCAACTCGCTCGGCGTTCTGGGCATCCTCTTCTTCGTCCTCTCCGCCCAGGCACCGCTGACCGGTGTCGCGGGCGCCGTTCCCATCGCCGTCGGCATCGGAAACGGCGCGGGGGCACCGGCCGCCTATGTGGTGGCGGGTCTGATCACCCTGCTCTTCTCCGTCGGCTTCGTGGCGATGGGCCGGCACGTCGTGGACGCCGGCGCCTTCTACACGTACATCGGCAAGGGGCTCGGCCGGACCGTCGGGACCGGCAGCGCGGGGATCGCGCTGTTCGCCTACTGCGCGATCCAGGCCGCCATGTACGGCCTGTACGGGGCGACCGTCAACGGCCTGCTCGCCCACTACACAGGCGTGGACGTGCCCTGGTGGGCGTGCGCCCTGGTCACGATGGTGATCGTCCAGGTGCTCGGCAGCGTGGGCATCGAGATGGGCGCGAAGGTGCTGGCGGTCTTCGTCCTGGCCGAGTTCAGCATCCTCAGCGTCTTCGCGCTGGTCACCTTCTTCAAGGGCGGCGGGCCCGAGGGTCTGGCCTTCACGGAGTCCTTCTCGCCGAGCGCGGCCTTCGACGGCGCCCCGGGTGTGGCCCTGATGTTCGCCGTGGCGTCGATGATCGGCTTCGAGGCCACCGCGATCTACGGCGAGGAGGCGCGCGAACCCCGCAAGACCGTCCCGCGGGCCACCTACGCGGCCGTCGCCTTCGTCACCGGCTTCTTCGGGTTCGCCTCCTGGATGCTGGTCTCCTCCTACGGACCCTCGAAGGTGTCCGGGGCGGCCGGCAACGCCCTGGAGAGCGGCGACTCGACGAGCTTCGTCTTCGCGCCCATCGCCGACCTGCTCGGCACCTGGGTCAACGACGTCCTGCCCGTCCTGCTGGTGACTTCCCTCTTCGCCGGCATCCTCGCCTTCCACAACTCCGCCAACCGCTACCTGTTCTCGCTCAGCCGCGACGGACTGCTGCCGCGCAAGCTGTCGTCGATCAACCACCGGCACTCGCCCAGCGCGGCCGGCTGGGTCCAGACGGCCATCGCGGTCCTGCTGGTGGTCCCGTTCGCGCTGGCCGGCAAGGACCCCGTGGTGACCCTGTTCTCCTGGGGCAGCGGCGTGGCCGTCCTCGGCATCATGGCGCTGTACCTGCTGACGTCGGTCTCCGTGGTGGTCTTCTTCCGCCGTGAACGCCTGGACACCCGGCCGTGGAACACCCTGATCGCTCCTTCCCTGGGAGCCCTCGGTGTGGCCGGGGCGATCTGGCTGATCGTCCAGAACTTCGCCACGCTCATCGGGGGCGAGAGCAGTACCGCCCTCGTGCTCGAACTGACCGTCCCGGCCGTCCTCGTCCTGGGCCTCGTGGCGGCACGGCTCACCCGTGACAAGGCCGGTGCCGCCGGCGGCTGACGCACGCCGGGCCGGTCAGCCGGCCCGGTCCGCCGTCCGGCCGAGGAAACCGTCGGCCAGCCGGCGGGCGTTCGTCCGGGCCATGGGTTCCATGGCCCGGCTCCGCGCCGGCAGTTCGCCGGGGTCCACACCGTGGCGTACGCACTGCTCCGCTCCGCCGGCCTCGATCCAGCCGCGCACCATCGCCGTGGTGATCTCCGGATGGAACTGCACACCCAGGCCGGTCTCCGTTCTGAAGGCCTGGACGCACACCTCGTTGCGGGCCACCTCCTTGGCTCCCGGCGGCAGGACGCAGCGGTCGAAGTGCCGCTGGAACCAGGGGCCCGGCCCCACCAGGGACGGATCGTCCGTGGCGACCTCGACCCAGTCGATCTCCGGGCGCGGCGACGCCTCCGCGCGACCGCCGGGCGCGGTGGTCAGCGCCCGGGCGCCGAAACAGGCCCCGAGCACCGGGACGCCGAGGCGGTCGGCCTCGCGCAGGAGGGACAGTTCGCCCTCGATCCAGGAACCGACGGCCGTCCGGTCGTACACCGACCACGGGCCCCGAGCGACACGATCAGGTCCCAGCCGCCCGCAGCGGGGAAGCCGAACTCGACGTCCGGCGCGTGATGGCGGTGCTCGGGCACGACCGTCATGACCGTGAGGTCGTACCCGCGCTCCTCCAGCCGGGCTCCGACCAGCCCCGGCTCCGTCACATGGTCGTGCTGGACGACGAGCGCTCGCACGGTGGCGCTCCCTTCCCCGCGGTGCCCGTGGACCTGCCGGATCGATGCAAGGAGCCCTTGCCCAGGCTCCGCGCCCACCTTATCGTTTGGGTTCAAATAACTTTCTGGAGGCCCCGCATGACGGACGTCACCCACGCGGAGTGGCTGCTCCGAGCCAAGTCCCTGGACCTTTCCGGCGCCCATCACATCGACGGCGCCGACGAGGACGGCGGGGGAGCCGCCTTCGACGCCGTCTCACCCCGTGACGGCCAGGTGCTCACCCGCGTCGCCGACGCGGGCACCACCGAGGTCGACGCCGCCGTCGCCGCCGCCCGCCGCGCCTTCGACACCGGCCCCTGGCCGCGCCTCGCGCCCGCCGAACGCGGCGCCGCGCTGCTGCGCATCGCCGACCTCCTCCAGGAGCGCCGGGCCGACCTCGCGCTCACCGTCAGCCTGGAGATGGGAAAGCCCATCACCGACGCGTACGACATCGAACTGCGCGCCCTGATCAACACCTTCCGCTGGTACGGACAGCTCGCCGACAAGCTCACCGACGAGTCCCCGCACACCAGCGCGGACGCGCTAGCCCTGGTCACCCGGGAACCGGCAGGAGTCGTCGGCGCCGTCGTGCCGTGGAACTTCCCCCTGACGCTCGCCGGCTGGAAGGTCGCCCCCGCGCTCGCCGCCGGCTGCACGGTCGTCCTGAAGCCCTCGGAGAACTCGCCCCTGTCCGCGCTCCTCCTGGGCCGCATCGCCACCGAGGCCGGACTGCCGCCGGGCGTCCTCAACGTCGTGGGAGGCACCGGCCCGGTGGCAGGCCGGGCGATCGGCCTCCACCCGGACGTCGACGTCCTCGCCTTCACCGGCTCCACCGCCGTCGGCCGCCACTTCCTGCACTACGCCGCCGACTCCAACCTCAAGCGCGTATGGCTCGAACTGGGCGGCAAGTCACCGAACATCATCCTTCCCGACGCTCCCGACCTGGAGAAGGCGGCCGCCACCGCGGCCTGGGGCATCTTCTTCAACCAGGGCGAGATGTGCACGGCCCCCTCCCGGCTCCTCGTACACGCCTCGATCGCGGAACAGGTCACCGAGTCCGTCGTACGACGGGCACGTGAACTGCGGATCGGCGACCCCCTCGATCCGTCCACCGAGATGGGCGCCCTGGTCGGTGAAGCGCACCTGGGCCGCGTACAGGACCACATCTCCACCGGCCTGGCCGAGGGCGCCCGGCTGCGCACCGGCGGATCCCGCACCCTCACCGACACCGGCGGCAGCTTCCTGGAACCGACCGTCTTCGACCGGGTGGACCCCGGTATGCGGCTCTCCCGGGAGGAGATCTTCGGCCCGGTCCTGTCGGTCCTCGCGTTCGACGACCTGGACGAGGCCGTACGGCTCGCCAACGACACCGAGTACGGGCTCGCCGCAGGCCTGTGGACTTCCGACCTGTCGACCGCGCACCGGGTCTCCCGCGCACTGAAGGCCGGAACCGTCTGGGTCAACTGCTACGAGGAGGGTGACCTGACCGTCCCCTTCGGAGGCATGAAGCAGTCGGGCAACGGCCGCGACAAGTCCGCCCACGCCCTGGAGAAGTACACCGAACTCAAGACCACCTGGATCCAGCTTTGACACGCCCACTGATCGCCGTTCCGGCACGCTTCTCCGCGACGACCTCCGCCCTGCGGTACGCCGCCGAGGTCAACGCCCGCGCCCTGATAGAGGCGGTGTGGCGGGCCGGCGGCGAACCGGTGACCATTCACCCGGCGGATCCCGCTGTCACGGACGTGACCGGACGCCTCGCCCGCTTCGACGGTGTCCTGCTCCCCGGCGGCGGCGACCTCGCTCCGTACCGCTACGGAGCCGCCGACACCCACGGCAGCGTCTACGACGTCGACGACCTCCAGGACGCCTTCGACCTCGAAGTCGCCCGCCGGACGCTGGACTTGGGTCTTCCGCTGCTGGCCATCTGTCGCGGCCTCCAGGTCGTCAACGTGGCTCTCGACGGCACTCTGGAACAGGACATGGGCGGCCCCGAGCGCGAACACCGGCACATCGTGCACCCGGTGGCCATCGAGCGCGGAACCCTGCTGGAACGGGCCACCGGCGCGCAGAAGGCGGAGGCGTCCTGCTATCACCACCAGCGGGTCGAGCGCCTCGGCTCAGGTCTGACGGTCACCGCACGCGCCGCGGACGGGACCGTGGAGGGCCTTGAACTCCCGGACGGCGAAGGGTGGTTCACCGCGGTGCAGTGGCATCCTGAGGACACCGCACACGAGGATCCCGTCCAGCAGGCGCTGTTCGACGCGCTGGTCGGCGCGGCCGACGACGGACGCTGATCCTGTTGGGCTGTTCGGTTGCGGGGCCGTGAGGTTGTGGGGGCGAGGGGCTGCCGGACCTCGGCCCCGTCCCCTGGACCACAGATCCCTGTTCCCGGCCCCTGGACCAGCGGCCCCGGCCCGCGGCCCTCAGCCCTTCGCCCGTCGGCCGCTGCGGCGGCGGGCCGGTTCGGCACCGTCGAGGAGGGTGAGACGGCGTTCCTCGCCCTCCTCCTCGACCTGGCGCACGACCTGCCGCAGCCCTTCGGCGACGGTGTGGCACTCGTCGTCGCTGAGCCGCGAGGCGACGAACGCCTCCTCCTGGTTGAACCGCGGGAACAGGCGCTCCATGAGCGCTTCGCCCTCGTCGGTCAGACTGAGCAGCTTCAGCCGGCCGTCGGAGGGATGACCGGCGCGTGTCATCAGCCCCCGTCCCTCCAGGGTCCGCGAGACACCGGTGAGCGTGCCCTTGGAGATCCCGGCCTCCTCGGCGACGTGCCGGGTCTCCGACTCGCCCCAGATCCAGACCACCCAGAGCACGACGAAGGACGTCCAGGTCAGATCCGCGTCGCGCAGCACCGAGTTCTCCAGGTGCTGCCGGACCGCCGAGGCGGCACGGTAGATATTGGCGACCACCGCCATCTGCTCGCGGTGTATCGGAATACCGCCCAGCTTCGCGGCTGCCAGCTTCTCCGCTTCAGTGATGGACCGATGGCCGGGCATAGGCACGCTCCGTTGATCGTTCGGACCCAAATTGTACGGGACGGACCGCGCCCCGGGACCGTCGGACAGCGCCCGTGGACCGACGGACCGCGGTCGCGACACGGTGGGTTCGCGGCTCGGCCCGACGCGGAACCGGATTCTTCCCAAGATCTTCTTCCCGGCGATGTAGAGAACCCGTGGGCGGCTCCGTTCATAGGGGGAGTGCGCCAGACTGGGCGGGCCGAAGATCGAGGAGTTCATGTGCCGAAGTTCCTGTTGATGGTCAACCACGACGGTGGAGAGTTCGAGCAACCCATGGACGAGTGGGCTCCGGACGATGTCACGGCACACTTCGACTACTACGAGGCGTTGACCA
Organism: Streptomyces sp. NBC_00659; assembly: GCF_036226925.1. Taxonomy (NCBI): domain Bacteria; kingdom Bacillati; phylum Actinomycetota; class Actinomycetes; order Kitasatosporales; family Streptomycetaceae; genus Streptomyces; species Streptomyces sp. NBC_00659. The sequence continues at coordinate 8,970,971 of NZ_CP109031.1, forward strand.
AGGAACTGATCGCGAGCGGTGAGATGGTGCAGTTCACCGGGCTCGCCGACCCGCGTCGCGCCAGGATCGTGCGCGCGGACGGAGCTTCGGCCCCGGTGGTGACCGACGGACCCTTCCCGGAGTCCAAGGAGGTCCTGGCCGGGTTCAACGTCATCGACGTGGAGTCCGAGGTCCGAGCGCTGGAGATAGCCGCCAGGATTTCGGCGGTGCCCGGACCCGGCGGGGTTCCGACGCGGCAGCCGGTCGAGGTGCGCCAGGTCATGAACGGCATCGCGTTCGACCTGTGACCGACTGGCGGATCGTCGAGGACCTGCTGCGCGAGCTGGCGCCACAGGTCCTCGGCACGCTCGCGCAACGCCTGGGGGACTTCGACGCGTGTGAGGACGCCGTCCAGGAAGCCCTGATCGCCGCGGCCCGCCACTGGCCCATCCAAGGGGTGCCGGAGAACCCGCGCGGCTGGCTGCTGCGGACCGCCTCACGCCGCTACACCGACCAGCTGCGCGGCGAGACGGCACGATGGCGACGCGAGGAACGTGTCGCGAGGGAGCCGGCCCCCGCCGCGGGCCCGGCCGACGACGACACGCTCGCGGTGCTGTTCATGAGCTGTCATCCCACGCTCACGCCCGCCTCGGCGATCGCCCTGACCCTGCGGGCCGTCGGCGGACTGACGACCGCCCAGATCGCAGCCGCCTACCTGGTCCCCGAGGCGACGATGGCGCAGCGCATCAGCCGGGCCAAGCAGCGCCTGAAGGCGTCCTCGGTGCCGTTCGGGGTGCCCGTACCGGGTGCGCCGGACTGGCCCGCGCGGCTCGGCTCCGTACTGCACGTGCTGTACCTGCTGTTCAACGAGGGCTACACCGCCTCGGGCGGCTCGGTCCTGCACCGTGCCGACCTGTCCGGCGAGGCCGTCCGGCTGGCCCGGCAGGTGCACCGGATCCTGCCGGACGAGGGTGAGGTGGCCGGGCTGCTGGCCCTGATGCTGCTGACCGAGGCCCGCCGCCCGGCGCGCACCGGCCCGCACGGCGAGCTGGTCCCCTTGGCCGAGCAGGACCGCACGCTGTGGAACCGCCGCCTGATCCAGGAGGGTTCCGCGCTGGTCATCGGCACGTTCGCGAAGGGAGAGCGGTCCGGCGCGTACCGGTTGCAGGCCGCCATCGCGGCCGTGCACGACGCCGCCGTTCGCGCTCAGGACACCGACTGGCCGCAGATCCACGGCCTGTACGAGTTGCTCGAACACGTGGCGGGCAGCCCGTTGGTCACCCTCAACCGCGCGGTCGCCCTCGCGATGGCCGACGGTCCGGCCGCCGCCCTGGCGCTGCTCGACCGACTCGACGCCGACGACCGAGGCCCCCTCGCCGGCCACCACCGGACGCACGCGGTGCGGGCCCACCTGCTGGAGATGGCAGGAGAACCGACGCCGGCCCTGCGCCACTACCGCCTGGCGGCCGCCCTCACCACCAGTATCCCCGAGCAGCGCTACCTCGCAACCAAGGCAGCCCGGCTGCACCAGAGTTCGCCCCCGCCGACCGGCTGACGTACGGTCATCCACGTCCTCCGTGGGCGAACTCGTTCTTCACCAGCAAAACTTCCGACCCAGAAGTCACCGACCGAGTAGGAATGCGACATGCCCACGTGGGCCCGCACACTGCGCGAGACCGGCATCATCGAGCCGGACCTACGGATTGCGTACCGTCAACAGCGCACGTTCGTCAGGCGATTCAGAACCGCGGAGTATCTGACCGTCCGCCTTCTGCTTCCAACACACCTGCACCCAACGGTCATCGCCGCGGTCGCCTTCATGCACGAGACGGACGAGCGCATCGATACGGGCACACGCGAAGCACGCGGCACGGCGCTGGAGTCGTGGACGTCCGCCACACGTGCGGTACTCGACGGCGGGACCACCATCGATGCGACGCTCAGGGCACTCGGGGACGCGGCCACGAGACACCCTGAGCTGCGGCAGTCCGTCGAAGCCTTCCTGCGCGGGGCACGGCACGAGGTCGAGTACACGGGCTTCGACACCGAGGACGAACTGCAGTCCTACGTCGACGGATACGCACTGCCCGCCTTCATGCTCCTGGTCTGTCTTTTGGAGCGTGGGGACGCCACGGACGACGAGGTGTTCGTGAGGCGCTGCCGTGACCTCATCGAGGTGATGCAGCGCATCGATTTCCTCGACGACCTCGCCGAGGACGCGGCAGAGGGGCAGGTCGGCATCCCGGGCGAGGATCTGGAACGGCACGGTCTGTCCGTCGAGGCTCTACGGGGCCCCACGGACGCCGTCCGCGCGCGACTGGGCCAACTGGTCGAAGAACAGATCGAATTGGCCCGCCCGCGTCTGTCCGCAAGCGGACAACTTGTGAGCTTGGTGCCACCGGGGACACGCCCCTTCGTCACCGCCCTGCTGCAGGTGCAGGAACTCCGGTTGGTCGCGGTCGGCCGAAAGGCCGGCGAACTCGCCGACGGCGGCGCGCGCCCTTCCGTACCGGCGCTGCTGGGCGTGCTGGCACGTCAGTACCGGGCCGTTCGGCGAACGCGGTAGACATCGCTCTGTCCCGGCCCTGTCCCCCAATGATCACGGGCGTGATCGCACGCGATAAACCCGGCGACGTCGGCGGCCATCCCCGAGATACTGATCGCTCATGGATGAGGTCGAAGTCGTCGTCGCCCATTCCGAGCGCGCGACCCTACGCGTCGGCGACGTGTTCCTGAAGGTGGACGCCGATCAGGCGCGCATCGACGTCGAGGTCGAGGCGATGGCCCTCGCGCCGGTCCCGACCCCGGAGGTCCTGTGGCGCAAGCCGCCCGTGCTCGCGATCGCCGCGCTCCCGGGGGCGACGCTCGGGCGCCTCGGCGGGCCGTCGACCGGGTCGCCGACGGCGTGGGCCGCGGCGGGTGCCGTCATCCGGCAGCTGCACGACGCGCCGCTGCCGCCCCTGCCGGGACGGGCCGGCCGTAGCGTTGGCGCGCTGGCGGCGGAACTCGACGCCGAGTGCGAGGTGCTCGTGACGAACGGCGTCCTGCCCGCCGGCCTGGTCACCCGCAACCGCCAGGTCGCCGAGGCCGCGCTCCGGCCGTGGACTCCGGCGTTCACGCACGGCGACCTGCAGATCGCGCACGTCTTCGTCGACGGAGACGAGGTCACCGGCATCATCGACTGGTCCGAGGCGGGCCAGGGTGACGCCCTGTACGACCTCGCCACCTTCACGCTCGGACACGAGGAGCACCTCGACGACGTCGTCGCCGGCTATGGCACCGACGTCGACCTCGACGTGATCCACGCGTGGTGGTCGTTGCGCAGCCTGCTGGTGGTTCGCTGGTTGACCGAGCACGGCTTCGACCCGTTCGCGCCGGGCTGTGAGGTCGATGTGCTGAGATCCCGGATGTGAGGCTGCGCGGGTCCGACTGCTGTGAGTGCGTTCTGACGCATCGAGCACCTCCCTTGCTTCCGACCGGTTGCACGGCTTCCGACGCCTGCGGATCCGGTGGGAACGGCGAGTCGGCAACCAGGAAGCCTTCCCGGGAGGGCTGACAGACGATCTTGTCGATGGACTACCGCTCCGGACCTGCTCGGGCCTCTCGACGGCTACCCGCGCCAGGCCGTCTGACGTGCAGCGAGCTACCCCCGCAGGCGCGGGGGTAGCTCGCCCAGCCTGTCCGCAGCCTTCTCCGGAGTCTTGTTGTCCCATGCCTGTGGGATAGCCCTGCTGTCACTTGATCTTGACCGTCGGATCTTCTGTGATGAATGGGCCGGTGTGGGCAGTGGTTCGCTAGCGGTGGGAACGGCTGAACAGGTGTGCCTGCCGCACCCCGGCTTTGCGGAGTTCGTCCGTCACGATGCGCAGTGCGGTGCGGGCCATGTGCGGGTAGATCCCGTCCTTGCAGTCCATCCAGATGCGGGGCACCGTGGCGTCGACGGCGGCGTAGTTGGGACTGTAGGGAGGGAAGACCTCGTCCCAGAGGTTCTCGGCCTCCTCCGGAGAGAGTTCGCGGCCGTCCTCGAACACGCACATCAGCCGAGGTTCCGCAGCGGTGAGTGCGGCGACCGCGCGGTCCGGTTCGTCCGACTCGACGACGATCTCCCAGTTCTGCACCAGCGCATCGCCATTGCCCCCAAGGATCCCGAATGCCTCGGGGGCGACCGTGATACCGCCCGACTCGCTCTCCGTGACCACGGCCCGCCGCATCCACAACGCCGCCTCGTCGCTGTACAGGCAGGCTTCTGTCACGCGCCAGAGCATCTGCGGGCCCGAACCACGAACCGCCTCCTCGAACAGTTCCTGGGCGTACTCCCACTGCCTGACTCCTGGGCCAGGCACCCACGCCTGAACAAGGCTTCGGAAGAGTGATCTACAGACGGCGGAAGAGCGTCGGTATCCATGGCCCTTCTCTATCAGTGGGCACTGACATTGATGCTGATACTCAGGTTCCGGCGGTCATGGCTCGGGCACTGACTGACGCCCTGCTGGGCTGTCCTGTAGTTGTTCTGTCCGGCTGCCGGAGCCTGTTCCCATGGCTCCGGCCGGGCGGAACATGACCTGATAGGAGCTTGGTCAGAAGCCCCCTCAATGTCCTGTCTGCGCCACCCGGCCGGCGCCCACCTTCGGCTGGGAAGGCAGCATCAGCATGACATCAGCGGTCGCAGAAGATGCCACGGACCAGGATGTGTTCGGCGGGGTCGACTCTCACGCCGACACCCTCCACGTCGCGGTCATCAGCGACAACGGCGGCCACCTCGCAGACGCGGAGTTCACCGCCACCGCCGCCGGATATGCCGCGGCCCCGGCCTTCCTGGATGCCCACGGCCACGTGATCACGATCGGCGTGGAAGGCACCGCCTCCTACGGAGCCGGCTTCACCCGCACCGCCCGCTCACACGGGCACCAGGTCGTCGAGGTCAACCGGCCCGACCGGGCCGAACGCCGCCGCATCGGCAAGTCCGACCCCATCGACGCCTACGCCGCCGCCCGCGCGGCCCTGTCCGGACGGGCCCATGCCGCGCCCAAGGACGACACTGTCGCCGACATCGCGCCCTGCACAACGTCGCCCGCTCCGCCGTCAAGGCCCGCACCGCCGCGCTGAACCAGATCGGCAACATCCTCATCACCGCCCCCGAGACCATCCGCGCCAAGTACGGTCGGCTGAAGGAAGCCGACCGCACCGACACCCTGGCCCGGCCGCGGCCGACCGGAGACGCCGTCCACATCGCTGTCCTCGCCTCGCTGAAAAGCCCCGCTCTCGCCCGCCGACGCTCGTCCGAGACCAACCCGTAAGTCAGATGCACTCATCCCAACACTGGAGGTTCCATGCCCAAGGGCTACTGGGTCAGCGCCTACCGCACCATTTCAGACCCTGAGAAGCTGGCTGCTTACAACAAGCTGGCCGGTCCGGCCGTCCGGGCCGGGGGCGGGCGGCCCCTCGCCCGTGGCGGTCGGGTCGTCGCACACGACGCTGGAATCGCCGAGCGCACCGTCCTGATCGAGTTCGACAGCTTCGAGCAGGCCGTCGCGGCGCACGAGAGTGCGGCCTACCAGGAGGCGCTGGTCGCACTCTCCGACGGCGTCGAGCGCGACTTCCGCATCGTCGAAGGCATCGACTGACCGAGGTCCAGTCGGATCTTCACTGAAGTCAGGGTGGTGAGACGCCCTGCTCCAGGATTCGCTTGGCAGCCAGCCGTTCACTCACGGTCCGCCATCGAGGGGCGTACTCGGGCCGGGGAACAGTCCCTTCGGCGCATCAGGAGGGAGCCCAGTCTCCACCTCGATCAGGTGCTTTTCGAAGAACCGGGCCTTGCGCAAGGCCACTTCAGGGACGGTGTCCAGTAGACCGAAGGGCGGAAGCCCCGGCGTGCTCGCCGTCGCGTCGAGCAGCTCGAATCCGTCCGATGCCATCAGGTGGGCGAACATCACCATGCTCGCGGTGTTGTGCTCGTCGACCAGGCGGACGGTCGTGCCCGACAGGCCGACCACCGTGTGGACCCGGTCCTCGAACCGGACGCGGTCGCCCACCCGCAGTACACCCTTGGGCCGCTCATGCTCGGTCATCAGCCCTCCACCCGGCTCACCAAAGAGTGATCGCCCAAGGGGCGCGACAGGTCCGTCGTCAGCCGCCCGCACCACAGCAGATGAAAGACGACCGGCAGGACCAGGATCGGGTCACCGACGTGCACTGCCTGGCCCACCAGCGGTCCGGGAACGGCGAAGGCCGCCTCCACCACCTCCTCCAACCTGGCCTGAGCGAACCGCGGATGACGAAACCCGGCAAGCCGCCGCAGGTTCGCCACCCGCACCCGGTCGATCTCGCCCACGAGCCGGAAGCCCCAGCCCACGGCCTCGCACGCAGTCTCCGTACCGGCGAACTCGGCCAGGTCCCGCGCCTTGCTCCGGCGAGCCTCCGGCCGGCAGTCCACCACCACGGCTGACCCGTCGGCCCGCCGGGCGAAGTAGTCCGGCGCGTGGGACAGCCGCACCCCCTCCGGCGACGTCCAGGACAGCCAGAACGGCTGCGATGCGAACCACGTGACACGCGGGTCGAAGTCCATCGAGATCGCGTGATCCCGCTCCAGCCAGGACTGGAACCCCACGTGCCGCAGCATCGTGGCCGCCCAGTACAAGCCCGGAAAGTTCCTCTGCCCCCGATACGACGGGAAGTCCCGTACCGGATCGGCCTCCTCGAAGGCCAGCTCCGCCAGCGATCCGTGTACCTCGACCCCGCCTTGAACCCGGGCCACCTCGAAATCGGCCGCCCTGCCCCTGCCCCTGCCGCTCTGCGACTCCCCCTGATCATCCACACCAGGACGATGTCCACCGGAATGAGACAAGCCACCTGTAGCGAGACAAGGGCCACCCCAAAGCGGGGCACCGTCTCACTCAAACCTGTCCCCGCCCCGTACACGGCATGGTCGGTACGCAGATCGGTGCGACAGGCCCCGCTCCACTGAGCTTGATCTTTATCCTCGCTGCTGTTTCAAGCGGATGTGTTCGGTGAGGGTGTCGGCTCGTTTCACGGTCTTCCCGGGTTCGTGTCGTGGGGCTGGCCTGCGGTTTTTCGAGCCGGGTGGGCGGCCGGGGCCGGGCTTGGAGGGTTTGGGCACACCTGCGGGAATGGCGGTCTTCGCGCGGAGGTGGCGGAACCCGCGGCGGACGCGGGCTGGGGTGAGCCGTCGGGGCTCGGCGGGCCGTTCCCAGGGGCGGCGGAGGTCCTCGGCGAGGGGCCGGGCGAGGCGGAGCTGGGTGTGGGCGGCGATGATCAGCCAGGTCCACAGGTCGGCGGTGTGCGGGTCGCGGACCTTGGGGACAGTCCAGCCCAGGGTCTGCTTGAACAGCCGGAAGGTGTGTTCCAGGTCGAATCTGCGCAGGAACGCCTGCCAGCGCAGGTCGACGTTCGCACCGGTCATCGAGGTCCTGGAGGACCATAGCCAGACCGGTTTCGGGTTGCGGTCTCCGGGCAGGTGATCGACCTTCAGCCGAATCAACGTGCCGTGGATCAAAGGAAGTTCACCACAGTGGTCCAGCCAGGGCCCGCGTGCTGTCAGACGCGGGTGCATTCGGTCCCAGGCGAGGACTTCGGTCTTGCCGTAGCGGGTGGTGTCGCAGGTCGTGGCCTGGTCGGGAGTGTGCCAGGAGTCCGGTTTGGAGAAAGTGAGGACACCGCCGTGCTTGCGGGGCTGCCCGCCGCGCGGGGTGGAACGCCGGGGGCCTGCGTCACGGAGCATGACCCGGTCCGAGCGCAGGCGGCCGACCAGCTCGACGGGCAGGTCCGCCAGGACGTAGGCGAGGCGGGTGACGTCGTAGCCGGAGTCCATCACGACGAGGATGTCCGCGTCGCCGGGCCTCCACTGCCCGGCCCGCACGAGCCGGACGACGACGGCGCGGAGCTGGGCGGCGGTCACCGCGGTGGCGTCGTCGGCCGGGCCCAGACGGACAGCGTCCAGCACGGCGGTCCACGAGGTGCGTCCCGTTTCCAGGGCGGCGACGAAGGAGTAGGGCCAGCCTGGGACGAACTGATCCGCGCTGCGGCCCCGCCCGTAGACGTGGCAGAAGAGCCGGTCCGGACTGGTCGGTGCGTCGGACCGCAGCCAGTTGCTCACATCGACCGCGAGGACGATCCGCCCGTCGGCCGCCCTCGGCAGCGGGGTGGAGGCCAGCAGCCGCCGCAGGCGGCGCGGTTCCAGCCAGCCGTGGTTGACCGCGTCGTACATCGCTCCGTGCCCGCGCCGATGCTCGGCCGTCAGCGTCAGCTCGACCAGCGACGTCACCGGACCATCCGCACATAGCACCGCGTCGGTCAACTCGAAGAGCGCATCCGCACGGCGGTAAAGGCAGTCGTAGAACTCGACACGAAAGTGGGACAGCACGCTCAGCGCGGCGTCAGCGGGACCTGCACAAGCCAGACTCTTCACAGCGGCCGTTCCTTCACGCGACGTTGCTCGACACCTCGAAGCGTGAAGAACGGCCGTCCTGCTGTCTCACGAAAAGGCCAAGATCAGCAGGTCAGGTGACCCGGCGAGGTTAAACGCCAAGCTCAGTGCGGCTGGATAGGCGTCGTACGCAGATCAGACGTCCATGCGGAAGCTCGCTGCATTCAGCAGCTGCTCGGTGAGCAGTTTGTTGCGCCCAGCGACGCAAGCAGGAGCTCCAGGACGCCGACCGCACCAGCATGGAGATCGTGCCCGCCCAAGCCCGGCCGGCTCCCACAGCCGCAGGGCTGAGCAGTCGGCCGGCCGCACGCGGAGCAGGCAGGGGGACGCCTTCGTCCCCACCCATCAAGTAGTCCAAAAAGCGGACGAGTTACCCCTTCCGGCACCTGTGGTCGCGTCATGACGACCACTGCAGAGGTCCCCACCACGCTGCGGTTCCGTCGCTGGAAATCACCGCCCGGTGCCAGCTCACCTGTCCCTCGCACTGATACGCCCAGGCCGGGCCGACACGCGGTCACGGCAGCATGACGGCTCGGGACTGGCGCCGGATCATCGACGAGGCCGCCGCTCTGGGAACGTCGGCGGTGCAGTTCATCGGGGGAGAACCCACCCTGCACTCGCATTTCGTCGAGCTCGTTGGGCACGCGGTCGGGGCCGGTCTGCGGGCGCGGGTCTGCTCCAACCTCTACCGGGTGCGCGCTGAACATCGGCGGCTCTTCGAGCATCCGCGGGTGAGCCTGGCCACCTCGTACTACAGCGACGACGCCGCCGAGCACGACGCGGTCACGGGACGCCGCGGCTCCCATGACCTGTTGACCGAACTACCGGGGTTCGAGCCGACGAACCTCCGGAGATCGACACACGGTGACCGAGTCGAGCAGCAGGCCGGGCAGCCGGTCTTCGGAGTCATCCCGTACGGCCGTCCTGATGTGCTGTCATCACGAGCTGTTAGAGAGTACGGCGGCTTGTGGAGGCTCAGGTGCGAGAAGGCAACCAGTTACGGGATGTCACATCGCTCGCGGTGCCGAGGGTCGGCCGGGTGGAGGAGACAGGGGATCCGTCGAGGCCGTACCGGCTGCTCGACCGGGACGGGGTCGAGGTAGCGGCGGTCAGCGAGTTCTTGCTCGACATGCTCGCCGACGACGACAGTCCGGCCTCTCTCTACGCTCGTACGCGTACGAGCTGCTGGCTTGGTTCCGGTTCCTGTGGGCTGTCGAGGTTTCGTGGGAGTGTGCGAGCCGGGTGGAGGCCAGGGACTTTGCCCTGTGGCTGAAGACGGTCAAGAAGCCGCTGCAGCCCCGGCGGCCGGATGCTCCTTCGCCCGGATCGATCAACCCGGTGACTGGCAAGCAGTACCGGGCGAGCACTACGCAGCTCGGACTCGGCGTGAGGTCGTCGCGCACGTCCTGGCGCATCACGCCAGGAGGGCCGCCGAGTCGGCCCGGCCGGTGGTGCCCGCCCCCGGCTACCGACGGCAGCTGACGGCCATCCGGCCGCGGGCCCTTCGCGCCTGGCCGACCAATGGCCTCAGACGCGAGGCGGCAGGACCTCGATGATTTCGGCGATGCCGACGGCGGGTTGGGTCTCGTGCATGGTGATCACATCACCGGGCTTCAGATGCTGCCACTGCTCGGGCAGCAGGGGAGCCAGACGGACGTCGGCTGTCTCGCCCGGGGCGAGTTGCGGCGCGAACTCCACCCAAAGTCGCGCGATGTTCAGATCTTGCTGTCCGGCTGCGGTGCGGTGACCGATGTCCCACAGAGGCCTGAGCCGGCCGTCTCCTGAGAAGGCACTCTGGCATCCGCCCTCCTCCGCACCCAGCAGGGTCAGGGTCGCACGGATCGTGCCGTGCTGGACCTCCCAGCCCCGCCACTCGCACCAACGGCGGCTGTGGTCGAGCATCATCTGCCGAGCGACCTCGGAGAGCAGCTCCCAGAAGGTGCTGGAGACCGGATGGACATCCGCGATATCGAAAAGCATGTCGAGCGCTATCTCCCATTCCTGGAGCTCGATCTCCTCTCGAACATCTCCGACCGTCTGGCCGTGCTCTGCCACGGCGTCCTCGGGCAGCAGGTCGGCGGCTCGCCGAAGGAGTGTGAACACGTCATCCATGTGCTGGATTGTCGCCTGGTTCTGGGCGCCTTGTCACAGGTGGCCATGCAGGACGCAGCGGCGCGTGACCCGCCCGGACACTCCAAGACTCCGAGATTTCTGACCACTACCCTCCGTGACTCGACCCGCTCATGCCCCTGTCAGGCCGTCAGCTGCGCTAGTTCGGATAACGAGTTGGTGCGTGATAGCGGGTGGGCATGCCCCTCACCACGAGAGCATGCCCATCCGCTATCACGCACCAACTCGTTAGGACCTCTTGACGAACTACCGGCAACGGAGTCCTACTCGGTGAAGAGCTCAGAACCACGTGCGAAGAACGAGCCGCCGCCGAAGCGCGCTGCCGGCTTCTGGAACTCCAACTCGAAGCCTTGGAGCGTCCGACCGTGCTGCCGTCGGTGCCGGTGGTGTGCAGCGGACCGATCCGGTCGTGCACATGCCTCAGCGATTGCGGTCAAGTACGACCACGTCGTCGCCCATGCCGATGACGAGGCTTTGGCCGGCGGCGGTCATGCACTGGGCCCGTGTCGGCAGCGCGACCTTCTCCCGGAGCCGGGCCGACGCGAGATCCCAGACGTGGACCGTACCGCTGCCGTCCAGGGTGATGGCGTCCGTACGGTCGTCCCGAGTGGTGCAGGCCACCGCGAGAACTCCTGACGGGTGTCCCGCAAGGGTGGACCGCAGGGTGCCGTCCGTCAGATCCCACACCTGTACTGCGGTGTCGTTCCCGTCCACGGTCAGCGCGTGCGGACGGCCGTCCAGGACGGTGCAGGCGAGTGCCCGTATCCAGTGGTGCCCAGTGGGGACGGTTGCGGTGACGCGTCGGCCCTTCTCCGTGAGCCTCCACAGCCGCAGTGCGGCGTCATCGCCGCCCGTGAGGAGGTGGGGGCGGCCGTCGACGGTGACGGGTTCCATGGCCCGCACCGCCGACCGGGTGCGGTCGGTGTGGAGCGGGTGCTCCACGTCCTCGTCCAGATCCCACACGCGTATGGTGCGGTCCTGGTCGGAGGTGACCACGTGAGGACGGCCGTTGACGTCCGCCCACGCCACGGTCTCCACCCGGCGGTCGGGTCCGGGAAGGTTCCGAAGCCCGGTTCCTGCGGCGAGGTCCCAGACCCGGGCGACGCCGCAGCAGCCTCCGACGGCAGCGTAGGGGCTGCCGTGGACCGTTGTGCACGCCAGCGCCTCCACACGGTGCCCGTGGGACAGGGTGCGTCGTTGCGTCCCATCGGCCAGGTCCCAGACCCGTAGGGTGGTGTCGCCTCCGGTGACGACGTGCGGACGCCCGTCGATCTCCACGGCGTCCACGGCCTGCACGGTCCCGGTGTGGCCCTTGTGTCCCGCGGTCAGGACGGCGTCACCCAGGTCCCATACGCGCGGGGGCGCGGAATGGCCGCCGCTCACGGCGTACGGGTGCCCGTCGATCACCGTGCAGGCCAGCGCGTCCACATAGCCGTGGTGTCCGGTCAGGACGGCGCGCTCCGTGTCCTCGGTCAGATCCCACACGTGAACCGTGCAGTCACCACCGGCGGTCAGCACGTGGGGGCGTCCGCCGAGGTCGGCGCAGCTCACGGCAGATACCCACGAGGTGTGCCCGCCCAGCACCGCGCGCTGCGAGCCGTCGGTCAGGCACCAGACCCGTGCCGCGCGTTCCTCGCCGCCCCCGGTGATGGCGTGGGGGATGCCGTCGATCACCGTGCAGGCCACCGAGTAGACGGCCGACGTGTGACCGGTGAGCACGGTCCGCTCGACGCCGTCCTCCAGGTCCCACAGCCTCACCGTGTTGTCATAGCCCCCGGTCACGGCCACGGGGCGGCCGGCGACCTCGGCGAACGCCACCGCTCGTACCTCCTCGGTGTGGCCGGGCATCCGCGCACGTTCCGACCCGTCGACCAGGTCCCACAGCCGGACCAGGCAGTCTTCTCCCGCAGTGACCGCGTGCGGCCGGCCGTCGATCACCGTGCAGCCCACCGCGCGTATCCAGCCCTTGTGACCTCCGAGGGCGAACCGCTCGGCCCCGGTATCCAGATCCCACACCCGTAGGCTGCCGGAGCAGGTTCCGGTGACGACATGGGGACGCCCGTCGATCTCGACGCAGTCCAGTGCGTAGACCCCGTCGTCCTCGGTGATGACAAGGCGTTCGGTACCGTCGACCAGGTCCCACACGCGGACGTTCGAGTCGTAGCAGCCGGTCACCGCGTGGGGACGCCCGTCGATGACGGTGCACGCGGTGGCGTCCACGCCCAGTCCCGTCCGGGTGAAGCGCAGCGCGGGATGAACCATCGTGCCGGTCGCCCAGCGCGGCCGCCACGGGCGGCCGCGAGACAGCTCCCGGGCGAGGCCGGTCTCACCGTGGCGCGCGGCGTCGACGGCGAGGATGTCACGCCTTTCGGGCAGGCTCGCGGTGGCATGGATGTGGACGGACGCCCGGTAAATACTCCGCCGCACCGTCCCCTGGGACGAGCCAGGGATGTTGAGCGCGCGAAGCAGCCCCCGCGGGGATGCGTGCACCAGGTACTCGGCGTCCTCGAGTACCTCGTCCAGTGCACCGGCCGCGGCGGCGTGGGCGGCGAGATGGTCGACGATGTACGGTGCGGCAGCCGGCCAGTCGCGGTGCCCGCTGTCCCCGTCGAGGGGCACCTCGGCCAACAACGCGCTCGTGACCGCCCGTTGCGTCTGCCGCTCGCCCGACCGAGCTCCCCGGGCACGCAGCCGGTAGGCCGCACCCGCCGGTGTCTGCGTCTCGACCAGGAGTTCGCCCGCCCGGTCCCGGAACACGCTCACGTCCTGAGCCGTCCACGGGTGACCCGACAGGGCACGTGCCAGGACCACCCACAGGGCAAGGGGCAGACCCGCGCCTTCGGCGAACGCCAACGGCCGCAACAGCGCGGCTTCGTCGTCGGAATCCAGCGTCGGCCCGACGGCCCTGTTACCATTCGCCATCGCCACACGCTCCTCGCAGCCCGTTCACGACCCCGTTTCTCCCCGCTGCGGGTGGACGGGTCACCAACCTGGCCACGGATGCTACAGACAGCCACTGACAGCGACGGCGGGGCGTCCTGTGCGGCCATGTGGTCGCGTGCATCGCAGACTGGGTGCGGCAGGTCAGGGTGAGGGGCCCCGCGTCGCCGCCCGGCTGGTAGGCGTTGAGCACGCGTACGGCGGCGGTGGCACGAGGCGCGGCGGGGTCGGGGGAGCCGCGGGGGCGGTGGGTCCATTTCGTCCAGGCCGTCCAGGACAGGCAGGACCATGCCGTGGCGAACCGGACGGGCGGCCAGGTCATCCGCGGGCCAGTCGTAGGCCTCGGTTGGCCACCGCTGTACCAGCTCGGGCAGAGACTGGCGTTCGGTGTCCCATCGGGACAGTGGGAAACCCGCTTCGCCGTCTTGTCCGGCCTTCGAGGTGGCTGTGCCACCAAGTATGAGGCGTCGCCGCCCGGCAACAGTCGTTCGTCAGTGCGGGTCCTTCCACTCAAGTGCCCCGGGGGCGGGCTTCATCGCTTGGGCGGCGCCTCGCAGCGACCTCATGAGCCATTCGGTGCCGCTCTCGTCTGCGTAGGTCGTGGCAGCCCACACGCCCGACAGGACCAGAGCCGGGGCGCTGAGATGCGTCCAGACCATGAACCAGGCATCCGGGTCATGGGGTGCCGGATTCGGCAGCAGGCTACGGTCGGTGAGAAGCCCCGCGGAAAACCCTCCGGAAGCGCCGCGCGCCCGGCGCCCGGTGCCGCCCGGGCTGCCGCGAGCCCCTCGGAACCGGCGGTGGCGCGACAGCGCGCGAACACAGCGGCCGCGGGGCGCCGGGAGCCGCCCATGTCTTGCCGAGGGCGCGGGCCAGCCCGGGCCGCGACGTCCGCCACACGGCGCGCGGAGTCCGCCGTGCCGTCCGGCGAGTGCGTCTGCTCCAGGGTCGCCGAGAAACCCTCAGTAGCCGACTGGTCAGCACGACGGCAGGTGTTTCAGCTGGTGTGAGCACATGAGTTGGCCGCTGCGATGGCTCAGATGTGCATGAGATGTCCGGCCACCTGGTGGCGCGATGTCGTACTGGGCAGAGTCACGACCTGGTGCTGGGTCTCGACCGGGACTGGGTGCAGGTTGGGTGTGTAGCACACCAGACGGATCTGTACTTGTCCTGGCCTGGCGGGGAAGTCGAGAGTGCCGTCGGCTCCGTGGCTTCCTGTCTCCCAGGTGAGGTGTCCGTTGGCGATGAGGTCGTTCACGGACGAGCGGATCGCGTCGCTCGCCCACGAAGAGCTGCGGGACGAGGCACGGATGTTGTTGATCAGATTGCGCATCGGCAGGAGCGCGCGGCCTCTTTCGTCGAGGTAGCCCAGTTCCCGGACTGTGTCCCGCACGAGACGCTCGAGTTCGGACAGGTTGACGTCCTGTTTCGGATTTCTGCCCTTGGCCAGTTCCTGGGCCACGACGCGGGGATCGTATTCATGGAGCATTCTCCGTCCGGCCAGGGCGACGGGCTGTTCAAGAGCGGTGACCACCAGCTTGAAATTCTGACCCGGGCTCCATCTGCCCGTGACGCGAGTGCCGGTCATGATGCCGGCACGCTGCCAGTCCACATGCCTCAGATGCCGCTGGTCCTTCGTGAGCCGAGCGTGCAGGGGCATCTCCAGCAAAAGCTTTCTGTGGTGTCCGCCGCAGATGGTGGTCAGCTTCGACAGCGAGCTGGACCGGCGGCTGGCCCGGGCGGCCGGTCAGTGAGCGACGCCATGCACATCGTCCTGGACGACACCGCGATGGCTGCGGCCGGCCAGGGCAACGTCCTTGCTTCCCGGCTGATCCACCGTACCCACGCCGAACCAGGCTGGTTCCTGTATGCCCCGGCCTGTGCGCTAGTGGAAGCCGATCGCGCCCGGCCCGGCACCGCCGAGCATCTGGCCTCCCTTCCCGGCATCACTGTCCTGGACCTGGACCTGGCCGCCGCCCTGGCCTCGCACGCCAGGAGACATGGGCCGCGGCGCACAGCCAGTACGCAGTGCAGCCCACCCCCGACCGCCCCGACGGCGCGATCATCGCCACCACCGCCCCGCACCGCTGGACAGGAGAACCGGTCCGCGTACTGGACCTCACCCTCTGAACACGACAGCACCCTGCCCTGGTGCCGTGTGCCCCAGCCGAGCTCGTGGCCGAACAGGGGCATCTGCGGGTTCTCCGGACCTAGACCGAGGCCGGGGGTGCGGTGAGGGTCTGGTTCAGCGCGGCCAGGCCCTGCGTGTAGATGCCGTGGAACAGGGCGACGGCGTCGTGGTCGCTGATGCCGTCCGGTGTGAAGACGCCGGACCATTCCACACGGGCCGTGTCCCGGTGGGGCGTCTCGTGCACCGTGAGCGTGGAGCGGTAGCCGGTGACGGGGAACGGGGCCCGGAGGATCGAGTAGCTGTACGTCCGGGCCTCGTTGTCGAAGGCTTCGAGCCGTTCGACGATCACCTCGCCCTCCTCGTTCTCCAGGCGGCGCAGACGTCCGCCTTCACCGAGTTCGCTGGTGGGGATGTAGGGGAGCCAGTCGGGCAGCGAGTCGAAGCCCCCGATGAGCTGCCAGACGCGGTCGGGCGATGCGGTGATGTCGATGGACGCGGTGGTCATGGCCACGGGTTTCTCCTGTAGGTGTACGTGTACGTGTACGTGTGCGGGGTGGGAAAGGTCAGGCGGCGGGGACGGGGGCGTCCTGCGCTATCAGTCGCTCCTCGCGCAGGTCGGTCCAGAACTCGGCCGGGATCCTCTCGCCGAGAGCGGCGGTGTCCTCGGCGATGCGACCGGGCTTGGTGGCGCCGGGGATCGCGGCCGCCGTCGCCGGATGGGCGAGGGAGAACTGGAGCGCGGCGGACTTGATGCCGACTCCGTGCCGCTCGGCGAGTGCCTTGATCCGCTTCACCTTGTCGATGATGTGCGCGGGCGCCTTCTGGTACTCGAAGTGCGTACCTCCGGCGAGGATGCCCGAGCTGTACGGGCCGCCGACCACGATGTCCACGTCCTGGGCCGCGGCGGCCGGCAGCAGGCGCTGCAGGGCGCGGCCGTGGTCGAGAAGGGTGTAGCGGCCCGCGAGGAGGAAGGCGTCGGGCTTCGGCTCGTCCAGGTCCAGGGTGAGCTCCAGGGGTTCCACGCGGTTGACGCCGAGGCCCCAGGCCTTGATGACCCCTTCCTCGCGCAGCCGCTGCAGGACCCGGAAGGCGCCGGTGCGGGCGCTCTCGTAGGCGGCCAGCCACTCGTCCCCGTAGAAGTCCTGTGCGACGTCGTGCACCCACACGATGTCGAGGCGGTCCGTGCGCAGCCGCTCGAGGCTGTCCTCGATGGAGCGCAGGGTGGCATCGGCGGTGTAGTCGTTGACCATCTTGTTCGGGCGGCCGTGTTCGAACAGGCCACCCTTCTCGCCGAGGTCGCGGGCGGCAGGGTCCTCGATCTCGTCGAGGACGACACGGCCGACCTTCGTGCTGAGGACGAACTCCTCGCGCGGGTGCTGTGCCAGTACGTCGCCGAGCCGGATCTCGGAGAGTCCCGCGCCGTAGAAGGGCGCGGTGTCGAAGTAGCGGATGCCCTGGTCCCAGGCCGCCTCGACGGTGGCCGCGGCCTCCTCGTCGGGGATGGCGCGGAACATGTTGCCGAGCGGTGCTGTGCCGAAGCCGAGCGCGCCGGGCAGGAGGGACTTGATGCTCATGAAGGGGTCCTCGCGATGGTGTTCGGACGGATACATCACCGGATGTGCGATCCGTCGGCCTTGCGTCTTCGAGGCTAGGATCTCCACATGAGACTGTCCAAGACTTGCTCGGACACACTTGAGACCTCCGAGGTCCTACATGCTTGACCTGCGACAACTCCGCTACTTCGTCGCCGTCGCCGAGGCCGAACACGTCGGCCGCGCTGCCGAGCGGCTGCACATCTCCCAGTCACCCCTCAGCCGGCAGATCGCCCAGCTCGAGAAGAACTTGGGCCTCACGCTCTTCGAACGCAGCCAGCAACGCATCCGGCTGACCTCCGACGGCAGAGTCTTTCTGACCGAGGCGCACGCCCTCCTGCGCCACGCCGACCGCCTGGAGAACCTCGGCCGACGGCTCGGACGCGGGGAGGAGGGCGGCCTGTGCATCGGCTACGTGGCCGATGCCATGCACACCGGCGTCCTGCCCTCAGCCCTGCGCACCCTGCGTGACCAGCGCCCCGGCATCCACGTCGCGCTGTACGACCAGGAGTCGGCCGAGCAGTTCGAGGGGCTGCGCCAGCGGAGCCTCGACATCGCGCTGGTGCGCACATCGCCGCCCGAGGGCGACCCGGACCTGGACGCGGCGCCGTTGCTGCGGGACCCGCTGCTGCTCGCGCTGCCCGAGCGGCATCCCCTCGCCCTGGCGGAGGAGTTGACACCCGGCGTCCTCGACGGGCAGCCGTGGATCGCGGTGGGCGACGCCCAGGATCCTGCGTGGCGTGACACGTTCGTCGCGTCGTGCGTCGCCTCCGGTTTCACTCCGGACATCCGTCTCGACGCGGCCGACCCCCTCACCGCGCTGGGTCTGGTCGCGTCCGGCCTGGGTCTCGCGCTCATTCAGAGGAGCATGGTGCGAGGCACGTCCGACGGCGTCGCGGTACGTGAACTTCCCTGGTACGAGGGGTCCGTTCAGCTGTGGGCGGCCTGGCACCGGATCGATCTGCGCCCCGTGGTGGCCGCCTTCCGCGAAACGGTGCTCGCGGACCGGGCCGCCGGGTGAGGGGAGGCCCGCGGGTCGGCGAACGGACGCGGAGGGCTCCGCAGGCCGCCACCCACGACCTCAGCGGAAGTCGTTCTCCTTGAGCTCGATCACCCATGCACGGCGTTCGGAGATCTTTCCGTCGCGCATACGGAACACCTCGGCCATCGACATGCGCATCACCTCTCCTGTCTCGCGCTTCACCGTTCCGCCGAGCTCGGCCATGACCACGTCGTCCTCCTCGACCATGCGTCGTCCCCGCGCCCGCGGGGGTAGCTCCTGCCCGAAGTGCATGGGTGTTGCTGTCGCGGGGTGTTATCGCGTGTGGGGTGATGCTGACCAGGCAGCTGGTGCAGTGATCGGCCCACGTCGAAGGCGTGACAGACTCTCGGCGGTAAGTCCGGCCAGTTCGGCGGCGCGGTGAGTGCATTCCGTATGTCGCTCGGCTCGAAGACCGGCTACGACACCGACCACAAGCGGAAGCTCCAGGCCGGGAACCAACCTGGCAAGCACTGGGTCTGGGGCAAGAACGGGAAGATCAGCAGTGGCAAGGTCGGCGACATTTAGTCGAAGTAGGCGCGGCCTGCTGATTGCCGCAACCGCGGTGCTGGTCGTCATGACAGCAGCTCTGACGGCCTGGCTGGTCCCTCAGCGACCAGATGACACAGGTACATGGAAGGGTCACGCGCTGGGCGCAGGCCTGCTCGAGCAAGCGGACCTGGAGTACGACCAGCTGCAGATCGGCAAGGAGTACTGGCTGAACCTCCCCCAAGCGACCAACGCCAGCGGTGAACCGGTGACCATCACCAAAGCCCAGTTCGTCAGCCCCCCGAAGGGGCTGGAGCTGATCGGCTACAAGGTGGTGAGCACCAAGGACTCCGACGGGTACGGGATCGGCGTGCTGGAGGTGAAGTCACCGGGTGACGACGTCACCGGCCTGCCGGAACGGACGGACACCTTCATCGTGAAATCCCACAAGCCGGCCGACTGGTATCACATGGTCCGGTTCAAGGTGACCGGACCGGTGACGGATGACACCTCGCTGTGCCGGTTCTGGTACCAGCAGGGTGCGGTGAAGTACCGGCAGGATCTGCGGTGCGTCAACCAGCTCCGCCTCGCCGAGAAATAGGACGCCCAGACAAAGCGGCCAGAAGCGCCCCCAGGGCATGCGGTTCTGGAGGCGTGGGTCAGCCCGGGCTTCATCGGCGGCCGCGCCTCGTGGACCCCCAGCACCCGCGGTGTATGGTCCTGCGCCGTCGGCGCCGTCAACAGCCTGCCGATGTAAATGAGCGGACCGCATGCGCTGTCGATCAACGGCCCACCGGCCAAGGCGAGGTAGTTCCTCGTCCTCGGTGATGTCGCACACGAACATCGAGGCGAAACCATGTGGCGCACCTGCACGTCAGCTTGATGGCAGTGGTGCGACAGCGAGGGTCTGCCGCTCGCGCGGCGGGTTCACCGCCAAGGTCCACCTGGGGGTGGACAGTCGCTGCCGTCCGTTGTCCCTGATCTCATCTGGGTTTCCCGCGTACCGAACCCCGCCCGCCCGTCCCCGCCGTCCTCGCAACGTTTCAGGCTGCCCGTTGGGAGGCGCTGTAGCTCTGGCCGGACTTCTCGTCCATCCGTCCCCCGCGCAGCGGCTCCGATTCCGTGTCGGTGATCGATACAGCGACCAATGCGGTCCTCACCACGGCCCCGACGGACGGTGATCCCGTGGCAGTCACGGTCGGCACCG
The DNA here is from genome assembly GCF_036226925.1 of Streptomyces sp. NBC_00659. NCBI lineage: Bacteria > Bacillati > Actinomycetota > Actinomycetes > Kitasatosporales > Streptomycetaceae > Streptomyces > Streptomyces sp. NBC_00659. Next base: position 8,990,921 of record NZ_CP109031.1, read on the forward strand.
TGATCAAGTCCGCGTCGGCCACGACCTTGGCGTCGTCGCCGAAACCGTCCACCGTCGGCGGTGCCGTTGCGTTCACCGCCATGGTCGGGAGTGCTGTTCGCCGAACCCGTCCCTTCAGTGCCAGGTCAAGTGACTCATCGCTTCAACCAGATCCGGTAGTGGCCGGTGTGCTCGACGAAAGGCACGGTTCGCAGCAGGTGGGGCCGGACGTCGTTACTGGCGCTGTGGAAAGGCAGGGCGGCGAGAAGACGGTAGTGCGGATTCCCTTTCAGCGCGTCCGTGATGACGCCGTTCACCCGTGGGTTGGTGAACCCGTCGAGGACGACCAGGTCGAATTCGCCGTTTCGCAGCGCCTTCCAGTAGGCATCGGTGCCGGTGTGGCGGACGCCGTGCCCGTCCGTGTACTCCATACCGAAGACGCTCTGCCACTGGCGGTGAGTCGTCCTGTCATGCAGGTAGTAGACGGGTACCTCGGGCGTTGAGCTGAGGTAGTGGCCCTTGCGGTTCACGTGGGAGGAGAGCGTTCCGATCATCGTCGAGGAGTCGGGCCAGCTTGCGAAGCGCCAGTCTGCCTGCGAGATACCGATGCACAGCGTTGCCGACCACAGAGCAATGCCGAGGTGGGTGTGGCGAAAGTGCGCGCCCACCAGTCGCGTCAGGCCCACGCCCGCCATCGGGGCGGCGAAGAGGAGACCGAAGCCGACATGCTTGAACAGCGCCACGACCGTCCCCAGGTGCATTTGATACGCGGGCGCGAGCAGCGCTGTGGCGCACATCAGCGCCCCGAGCAACGACCGCTGTACGCGTCCCGGGCCGCTCGACCCAGGAGCGAGCGGTGACTCGTGCAAGCGATAGCGCCGGGCATACGAGATCCCGCCCGCGACTGCTGCGAGGAACAGTGGTCCGCCCCACGCGATCGACTGCTCAAGCAGGAACACGGCCCCGTCGGAACCATGTTCACGGTTGGTCGTGGTCTGACGCACTCCTGCCGACAGATCGGTGCTGTACATGCCGAGCACAAGCAGAGCACTCATACCGAGCACAAGCAGCAAAGCCCGAAGGAACGCGCTGCGGCGCCGATGCGGCAGTGCGGTGAGCAGGGCCAGTGCGACGATGGTGGGCAGGTAGAGGCCGGCCGCATACTTCACACCGACAGCCAGGACGGCGACGGGCGCGGCGAGGAGCACACTCGGAGCGGACATCCCAGCGGTGCGCACGACGATCCAGGTGGCCGATGCCAGGAGGAACACGGCGGGTGCGTCGTAGGTGGCGAGGTGCCCCATGACGATGGTCGACTGCACCACGGAGAACAGGCCTGCGGCGGCCAGCCCCGCCCGCTCATTGAAGAGCCGCCGCGTGAACGAGTACAGCAGCGCAGTGGTGCCCAGCATGAAGAACAGGCTGAGCATGCGCGCGCCGGACAGTCCGAATCGGCTGTCCACGACGGCCGCGAGTACCGGGTACAGACGTGGCGAGCCGGAGAAGTACGCGGCGTAGTCGGTCTGCACCGCTGTCCCGTGGAGCAGGTGGCTCACTTCGGCACGACCGGCTGTGAGGTAGAGAGCCTCGTCCTGGAACGCCGTGTTCGACAGTCTCAGTGAGAGTGCCGCTTGGAAAGCCAGGATCGTCAGCAGGACGGTCCGGCTGATCCAGGTGCGCCGTCGGCATCCGGCCGAGCTCCATGCGACCGTGGGCGCCTTCGGCAGGTGGTGAGCCGGCGCGTGGTGGTCGTCGACCTGTGCGGGGGTGGGGGAGAAGGTTTGGGAACCGTGCTGCGTGGGTGTCATCGGACCCTCCGCACGTCGAAGCCGTAGAGGTCATCGGCGCTCAGACGCCGGAACTCTGCGGCGCCCTCCGGGCTCGCGTCCAGCCGCCAGTCGGCGCGCGCCTTGTGGTCGAACCAGGCGAACCCGACGAGGTCGGGGGAGGCGGTGACTCCGTGGAACAGGGCACGCACGTCTTGAGCGCGGTGTCGGCCAGGCATGGCGGCTGTCTCCAGGAGGAGCTGCGGCTTTCGGCTGAAGCGTGCGATCTCCGTCAGGGTCGTTCCGAACAGGCCGTCGAAGGAGCGAGGGTCCCAGTCGGTGAAGTAGCCGATCAGACCGACCCAGTCGACGTACCCGTCGCCGGGGTAAAGGGGGCTCAAATCCTTGTGTGTGCCTGGCTGAACGATGTTCGGTGACCAGGTCCAGATCACGTTGGTGGCCCCGGTGGCCTCGAAGACGTCGTGGACGTGACGCCAGGCCCTGACGTACTCCTGTGGCGTGGTCTCGGTGGTCCCCCACTGCTCCCAGTCGCCGTTCATCTCGTCCGCGAAGCTGATGGCGATCGGGATGTTCAGTCTCCGGACCGCCTTCGCGTATTCCCGGAGATAGCTGTCGGACGCACCGTCGGCAATGCGGGTGAGCGTCGTGCCGTGCGGCTCCCAGGAGGCGACTGTCATCGCCCCCGAGTTCCAGGCGTTGCGCGTGCCCGAGGCATCGAAACTGTCGCCCCAGCCCGCGTAATAGACGATCAGGTTTGGCTGTTTGCCGACCTTCCGAGCCCAGTCGAGCACCGGCTCCATGGAATGTGGGGCTTTGGGCCGGGACACTCCGAAGTACTTCTTCGTCGGGTGCAACAGTGGGCCTACGTCGTAGGGCGAGGCATCGGCAGCCGCCACGGCACCGCCATGGCGGCCTGCTGCGGTTGGGGCGCAGGCGGACGCTGCGGGCAAGAAGGCTGTGAGAGACATCAGCGCGACGACGGCAAGGGCGCGTGTCATGGGGTTCCCATCGCACGAGGCTGCAGCAGGGCTCTCGCGACGACCACAGCGTAGAAGAGTCCGGACGAGAGGAGAACGACGAAATCGACGGGGTCGAGGGTGAGTGTGCGCCATGCGGCGGATCCGACCCACAGCAGGGCGGTCCCGCCGCCCCACGACCACATGCCGATCCGATGCCGCTCGGTGCCGCTGAGCTTCGCGCTGCAAGAACCGGTTGCCTGCCAGCCCACATGCCGCCCACGCAGGATGTCCCAGATCGCGAAGGTGTGCGCCCAGCCGTACATCATCCGCGCGGCCCAGGCCTCGAGGCGGTAGGGAACCTTGTGCCACAGAGGGAAAACAGTGGTCGTGTACAAGACGCTGGGCAAGACCAGCCACAGGGTCTCCGCGGTGGGTTTCTCCGGGAACGCCAGCAGGAGCAGAATCGGAATGAGGGGAGCGACGAATGTGAACAGGGCCGTGTGGATGTAGTAGAGGAAGCCGGACAGGTAGCAAAGCCTGCTTGAGATCCGCATCTTTGCCCGCCAGAACTTGGAGCTGCACAGCATGCTCATCGAGCCGGCACACCAGCGGTATTGCTGACGGAAGAAGGAATCCGCGTTATCGGGGCACACGCCTGCCGACAGTGCGATCGGGACGTAGCGCAGATCCCACCCGAGACTCCGCAGGTCGAAGCCTGTGTGGACATCCTCGGAGTGCTCGATGAGCGTAGTGCCGCCGTTTTCGTGCAGTGCCGCCCGTCGATAGACGGCGCAGCTTCCGACGCAGATAGCCCCGTCGTTGCTCTGCCGGGAGACTTGGACAGCCCGGTAGAAAAGCTCCTGGACGGCGCCGGCACCCCGTTCGATCCAGTTCTGGGCGTCCAGCACACGGAAGTACTGAGGGGACTGGACGATGGCGAGACGCTCGTCTTCCGCCAGATACGGAAGAAGTTCGTGGAGCAGATCCGTGCGCGGGGCGAAATCGGCGTCGAGAACAAGGATGTACGTGCCGTGGGTCTGCTCGAACCCGAAGTGCAGATTGCCGGCCTTCTTGAACCAACCCAGGTTGCTGCGGGTGGCATAGCGGAATCCGAACTCATCAGCCATGGACTGCAGTTCAGGACTGGCCGAGTCATCCAGGACGAACGGCTCGCAGACCCCCGGGTAGTGGGCTGCCAGCGCACGGACATGGGTCCAGGTGTTGTGCAGGATCTCGACCGGCTCGCCGCACACCGGCAGGAAGACATCGACCGACGGGTAGACATCGGGGCGCCAGGCACCCACGAGCTTTTGGTGGCGTGAGAGGTCGAAATCACGGCTGAACAGGTTCACCCAAAGCGAGATCACGTAGTAGAGGACGGTGAATGCCAGAAGCGGATAGAAGAATCGCAGCAGTGGCGCCGAGGAGAAGAGCCGGAACTGACTCAAGGCGAGGCAGCTGATGCTCACCAGCGACGCAACTGTCAACACCCGTAGGCGGCGGCCGACATAGGAATACTTCTCGGAATCCGACGGCGGTACCGGCAACAGGTCCGAGTTGATCGATCCGCAGGGATGTCGCTCAAGGGCCTGTCGATTTTGTGCGGCCGACCGTACCGCACGGACGGCTTCAACTGAACTCATGCAAGTCTCCCGTACCAACCGCCTCGTAGGGGTCGAGGTCGATATGCCCGAACCATAGGATGAGACCTGCGGTCACCACGGATAACGCGGTCGAAGGTGGTGATGGTTAACTCGAAATAATGAGCGTCTTCAGCGTTGTCCCTCCAGGGTGAGGAGCAGGGCTTCGGCGTAGTCGGCGGGCGTCCGTTTCGTAATCACTTGAGATGAAGAGAGGGAGAGCGGGCGGTTTCTGGTCACGTCTGTTTCGCCCGGGAGCCCTTGCGTCTCCCCGATCCGTCAGGTGGAGCGAGCCGACTGCGCTAAGGGCTTGCAGGGAATCAAGGTGTTGCTTCCCGTTCTGAGGCTCGTTGGCGTGGTATGAGCATCCCGGATGAGACTCGTGACCAACTCGCCGTGAAGTTCGCGGTATTGCTCCCGCATCTGGACGAGCGGCAGCGGCGGTTGTTGATGGCTGCGGAGTCCCGGAGCCTGGGGCACGGCGGTGTCCGGGCCGTGGCACAGGCCGCTGCGGTTAGCGAGACTACGGTCCGCAAGGGCGTGTTCGAACTTGAGGCCGGTGAGGGGCCTCTGGGGCGGGTGCGGCGTCCGGGCGGGGGCCGCAAGAGGGTCGCGGATCTGAACCCGGGGCTGCGGTCGGCACTGTTGGCGCTGGTCGAGCCGGATGTGCGGGGTGACCCGATGTCGCCGCTGCGGTGGACGGTGAAGTCCACCCGCACACTTGCGCAGGAGCTGACTCGGGCCGGGCATCGTGTCAGTGCCGACACCGTCGCCGTCCTGCTGCGAGGGCGTGTGGGCCCACGTCAAACGCAGCCTGGCCAACCTCACCGTCGTCGCACTCGACCGACTCGAAGTCCTCGTTCGCAACCGCCTCAAGCGCCTTCAGCACCGGTCCGACACCCTCAGCGGATTCATAGCCGGAACCAGCCTGGACCTCGACACGCCAACATCACCCTAACCAGCCGAAGTCAGTAAAGAACAAGCTGAGAAGCTCTGTCAGAACCGCTGATCTGTGACCTTCTGTGACTGGTACCGGTCGGTGGACCGAGTACCGCGGGTCGCAACATGAGCCGGAATCGGCCATGTCGGCTTGGGTTCTCCTTTCCGGACAGGGCCAGGGCACCCGCTTGCTCGCCGCCATCGCGGCAGAGAACGCGAACAGAGGTTTTCCCCGACCTGTGGGGCAGGGGCCCGGCGGGCATCTCAAGAGCAGGGCCGGATGGCGTCCCTTGTCGTGGTGTGGCCGATCACGGTTGAGGAGTGCGCCGGGGCGTGTGCTGACCTGATTTCCGCTCCCTGCCCGCAGGGCGGGCCACCGTGCAACTCTCCGTTGTGAACGGCCAGTTCAACGCGGGAGGTGCGGGGTGGCCCTGTCTCGGCATGACCTACTCGTGTGGCTGTCTGTGATGTCAACGTGCACACTGACGGTTTCCCGTTCGACCGAAGGACTGAGCCGTGCCCGACCGACCTGAGGTTGTCTGCATCTGCGGCTCTACCCGGTTCGTGGACGAGATGCGTGCAGCGAACCGTGATCTGACCTTCGCAGGTGTCATCGTCGTCGCGCCAGGCGAAGCAGACGAGTTGATCACCAACGAGCAGAAGACCGCGCTGGACGCCCTCCACCTGCGCAAGATCGACCTGGCTGACCGGGTTCTGGTCGTCAACCCCGGCGGGTATATCGGCGAGTCCACGAGCAGGGAGATCGCATATGCCCACGCCACCGGCAAGCCGATCTCGTTCACCGATCCCGTTTGACCAGTAGACGCTTCGTGGTGCGCGCGGGCAACGAGTCTCGGTCAGCCTCGGAGCGTGTTGCTAGTGTGATGCGCCAGAAATTCTGAGGATTAGTTCTCCTCTGTTTTCTGGGTGTCGGTCCCGACCGGGGTGAAGTGGATGATTCGAAGCCTTCCGCGGATAACGCCCTATTGTCTGCGGGATGGTTGATCGCGACCTGCGGGAACGGCCGTCAGGGCCGGCCGCCGGCGTCGTCGCGGACGGCGAGATCGGCGAGGCCCTGGAACCGCTGTGGGGCAGCTCCGTCGTGAACACCTGGAATGCCCGGCGTGCGTCGGTGTTCTCATGGCTGGGCTGGTGCGATGAGCGCGGGTACGACGGCCGGCGGTCCCGGCCTGGGCGAAGCGGCTCACCCCACCGGAGTCCGAGACCCCGGCACGCTCGAAGACGGCGATCGACCGGCTGATCGCGCGGCGCGAGGTGCACCTGCGGGAGAAAACGCTGTGGCGGATGCTCTACGAGACGACCGCCCGCGCCGAGGAGATCCTGGGCGTCAACATCGAGGAGCTGGATCTCGCCGGGCGCCGGGCACCCGTGAAGGCCAAGGGGGTCCGTCCTCGCACCCGTCGCCGCGGCGCTGTCCGCGAGGACCTCATCCTGGAGAGGTCTACTGGGACGCTGGTACTGCCCGGCTGTTGCCCCGACTGATCAAGGGGCGTACGCGCGGCCCGGTGTTCGTCACCCACCGCAAACCCGGCCCGGGCAAGGTCGTCAGCCCGCGCGACAACTGCCCGGACTCCGGGCTTGCCCGGCTTTCGTACGGGCAGGCCCGGATGCTGCTCGACGAGCGCACGGCCCTCGGCGGTGAGCCGGGTACGGGCTGGGATCTGCATGAGTGGCGGCACTCCAGCCTGACCCGCCTCGGCGAAGGTGGGGCGAGCCTGCTGATGCTGATGGCGAAGTCCCGGCACAAGAAGGCGGAAAAAGTACGGAAGTACTTCCATCCATCCCCGGAGACGATCCCTGAAGTCGCCGGCCTGCTCGCGCCGGGCGATCGCCGACGCCGACCGCGGGCGGGGTGCATCCCCGGAATCGGGGGCCGGCGGGATAGCCGTTGTCGCTGAGTGTTCGATCACGAGCCTCGATTTATCGCAGCGCTGTTATATTAGCGCTGTGACATCTTTAGATCCCACAGCGCTACCCGATCCCTGGCACTCCTTGCACGAGCTTCTGGCAGCCATGGACGCCGAGATCGAGCAGGTCTACGTCGAGCGGGGCATCGAGGGGGTGCGGCCTCGGTTCGCCTATCCGCTGATCCGGCTCGCCCACACCGGACCACTGACCATTCGTGAGCTTGCGAAGTCCCTGGACCGCTCGCACTCCGCGATCAGCCAGACCATCGCCGCCATGCGCAAGGAGGAACTGGTCACTTCCGAGCCGGGGCCTGACGCCCGCACCCGGCGGATCGACCTGACCGAGCGCGGCCGGTCGCTGGTGCCGTTCCTGGAGGCGGAGTGGCGCGCTACCCATGAGACGGTCGCCGAGCTGGACAGCGAGATCCCGTACGCGATGACCACCGTTGTCGAGGAGGTGCGGCGGGCGCTGGAACGCCGGTCGATGCGGCAGCGGATCCTCCACCACCTTGTCGAGCCACCAAGATGAGGGGGCGTGTCCGTGTCCGGTTCCTCGACACCCGCCCGCTGCGCAGCAGTCAGTCGTTTCGCGACCTGTGGCTCGGCACCTCGGTCTCTCAAGTCGGTGGACAGATAGCCAACGTGGCGGTGCTGGCCCAGGTCTGGGACCTGACCGGCAGCCCAGTGGGCACCGGTGCCATCGGGCTCGCCACCGGCCTGCCGATGGTGCTGTTCGGGCTGCTCGGCGGCACGTTGGCCGATACCGTCGACCGCCGTGCGGTGGTGCGGGCCACCACCGCAGGCCAACTGCTGGCCGCCGCAGGGCTGTGTGCCCAGGCCCTGGCGGACAACCGCAACGTGCTGCTGCTGCTCGCCCTGGTAGCCATGGGGACGAGCTGCAGCGCTCTCGGAGCTCCTGCCCGGCGCACTTTCCCGGTCCGGCTGTTGCCGGGCGACCAGGTCGCGGCCGGTCTTGCGCTGACCAACGTCTCGTTCCAGGCAGCGATGCTGGCAGGTCCTGCGATGGCCGGGCTGATCATCGCCCGCTGGGATCTCCCTGCCGCATACGCAACCCAGGCCGTGGCCATGGTCGTCTCGATGCTCGCGGTGATCCGCCTGCCCGCCATGCGGCCCGAAGGCACCGACGCGGCAGGCGGCAGACGTCGGCCGGAGCGTGGCGGTTGGCGGATCGTCCTGCGCCGCCCGACACTGTGGGGTTCGATGGCCACCGACCTGTCCGCAACGCTGCTCGCCATGCCCATCGCGCTCTTCCCGCTGGTCAACGAGATCCGCTTCGGGGGAAACCCGCAGACTCTCGGCCTGTTCCTCTCGGCCGTCGCGGTCGGGGGGATCACGGCCGGTCTGCTCTCCGGTACGGTGACGCGCTGGCGTCGTGGCGGCCTGGTCCAGCTGTCCGCAGCCGGTGTCTGGGGCCTGGCGCTGGCCTGTTTCGGTCTGGCAGGGCCGCTGTGGCTGGCGCTCGGATGCCTGGCCGTGGCGGGCGCTGCCGACACCGTTTCTGTCGTCACCCGCAGTGCCCTGGTCCAATTGGAGACCCCGGACGCGTACCGGGGGCGGGTCTCCTCGGTAGAACACGTCATCGGTGTCGCGGGTCCCGAACTCGGCAACTTCCGTGGTGGCCTGTTGGCGTCGGCCACCTCCGCCTCCTTCTCCCTGGTCTTCGGCGGCCTGTCCGCCACCCTGGCGATCGCCGCCGTGGCCGCGACCAACGCGCCCCTTCGCGCCTACCGCACGCCGCCTGCTGCCGCGAAGCCGACGGTCCCTGGGGTCGCCGACGCGGCGGCGACCGCTGGTCAGGTTTCCTGATTCGCCTTCCGCCTTGAGCCCGGTGAGAGGGGTCGTCAGCGTCCGGATCGCGCAGAGGACGCAGGCCCCCGGGCAGCTCGGGGAGTCGGAAGGAATACCGGCCGAGCATGTTGATGTGATGGGGGGCGAACGGGGAGAGGCGGGCCACGTCCTCGTCGCGGACATCGAACCGGTCCTCGCGCAGCTGAGTGACGGCGGCGTCCATGTACCTCGTGTTGAAGAGCACGAGGGCGTTGAGGACCAGGCCGAGGACCCGTTCGCGCCGGGCTGTGAGGTCGACGTGCTGAGATCCCAGGTGTGAGGCTGCGCGGGCCCGGCTGCTGCGAGCGCGTTCTGACGCATCGAGCGCCTCCCACAGGCCCCGTAGCGTCCCCTCGAAGAGGTCAACTCTTGAATGCGCGGTTCAACGCGAGCCGGGCGCGTCGTCGGGGTTCGAACGCGTCGGGGCGCCGGACGCGGTTCAAGCGGTGACAGATGGCGGTTTGCTGGGCCCGCGCACGCGAACTCCCTTCATTTCGGCTTCAGTTGTTGACGTCCGGAACATGCGGGGATACAACCCGGAGAGAGCGCTCTCCGTCTGCTGTTGCTCCGCCCCCACACACGCCGACCCGGCATGAGGAGATCCCGCATGCAGTTCTTAGCCAGCGCCCTTCCCCACCGGCCGTCGAGCAGAACCGCACGGGCCCGTACGGCTCTCGGTCTCGTCGTCGTCCTGCTCGCCGCCTGCGTCGCCTTCCTGAGCCCGTCCTCCGCGCACGCCGCCGACCAACTGCTGTCCCAGGGGCGGCCCGCCGCGGCCTCCTCGGTCGAGAACGGGTCCTTCTCCGCCGGAGCCGCGGTCGACGGGAACACCGGCACCCGGTGGTCCTCGGCCTTCTCCGACCCCCAGTGGCTGCGTGTCGATCTCGGGTCGGTCCAGCAGATCACCCGCGTCACCCTGAACTGGGAGGCCGCCTACGGCACGTCGTTCCAGATCCAGACCTCCGCGGACGCGAACACCTGGGCCACCGTGTACTCCACGGCGACCGGCACCGGCGGCGTGCAGAACATCAACGTCACCGGCAGCGGCAGATACGTGCGCGTCCTCGGAACGGCGCGAGCCACCCCGTACGGCTACTCCCTGTGGGAGTTCCAGGTGTACGGGCCCGGAAGCACCACCCCGCCGGACGACTTCTGGGGCAGCACCGGCGACATACCCGCCGCGAACAACGCCGTCGAGGTGAAAGTCCTCAACCGCACCAACGGCAAGTACCCCGACAGCCAGGTGTACTGGAGCTTCAACGGCCAGGTCCACTCCATCGCCGAGCAGCCCTACCTCGACATGCCGGCGAACTCCGCAGGCCGCATGTACTTCTACCTCGGTTCGCCGAACGGTCCGTACTACGACTTCATCGAGTTCACCGTCGGCAACAACGTCTTCAACGGCAACACCACCAGGGTCGACGCCTTCGGCCTCAAACTGGCCATGCGCCTGCACTCCAAGGACGGGTACGACGTCGAGGTCGGTGAGAACCGGGGGACCTTCGCCGAGGACCGCGCGACGACGTTCCAGCGGTTCACGGCCGCCGTCCCCGATCAATTCAAGGTGCTGGCCCAGACCCAGGCCCCGTACCGGATCATCGCGCCCGGCAGCGACCCGAGCTTCCGGGCGGGCGGCGCCAACGCCGGCTACTTCACCTCCTACGCCCAGTCCGTGGGCGTGAGTGCCGCCACCTCCGACATCTTCGGCTGTGCCGCGGCTCTCGCGAGCAACCCCGACATGTGCGCCGCCCTCAACCGCCATGTGGCGACCCTGCCGGCCTCGCAACAGGGCGATCCCGCCCAGTACTACAAGGCGGCGCCGGCGAACTACTACGCCAGGTTCTGGCACGACAACGCCATCAACAACCTCGCCTACGGCTTCCCCTACGACGACGTGGCGGGTCAGTCCTCCTTCGTCTCCCACGGCAGCCCGCAGTGGCTGCTGGTCGCCGTCGGCTGGTAGTCGGGTCCGCTACCAAGGGGCGGGCCGTGCCGGCTCGACGCCGTCGTGTCGGCGAAGGGGTCGATCACGACGCCGGGATCGAGGATCCCGGACGGGGCCGGCACGGCCTTGCCCGCCCACGGGGCGGCGGCGAAGAGGCCGGGACCACCGGTCGTACCACGACCGGTGGTCCCGGCCCTGCTCGGTATCAACGCCGCCGCCCACCTCCAGGAGCAGACCGAACGCGCCCGATCTCACCTTCGGTGAGCTCCACCTCGTCGGGCCGTAGCTTGGACGCGTCGCGGATCTCGTGGGCCGCGCCGGGAACAGGCGGTGCCGCCTGCACGGTTGCACCGACCGGGGGACCGACGCCGCGCGGGCGGGGAACACGGAGACCAGGAGGTCGTCCGCCCCGCCAGGATCCGGGCCCCGGGATCGCGGTACGCCCGCCGCGCATTCGGACCAAGACGTATTTTCTGCAGGAGGACTGTTTCATGACTGACCGGCCCTTGACGCTCATGGCAGTGCACGCCCACCCCGACGACGAGGCCACCGGAACCGGAGGGGTCCTCGCGCGGTACGCGGCGGAAGGCATCCGCACGGTTCTCGTGACGTGTACCGACGGCCGTTGCGGTGACGGACCGGGGGGTGTCAAGCCGGGCGATCCCGGGCACGATCCGGCGGCCGTCGCCTTGATGCGTCGCGAAGAACTCGAGGCGAGCTGTGACGTCCTGAAGATCAGCGATCTGGAGACGCTGGACTACGCCGACTCCGGGATGATGGGCTGGGCGAGCAACGACGCCTCCGGATCCTTCTGGGGCACCCCCGTGCAGGAAGGCGCCGCCCGACTCGCCGAACTCATGCGGCACTACCAGCCCGATGTGGTCGTCACCTATGACGAGAACGGCTTCTACGGCCACCCCGACCACATCCAGGCCCACCGCATCACGATGGCGGCGCTGGAGATGACCGAGCTGACGCCGAAGGTGTACTGGACCACGATGCCCCGCTCGATGATGCAGCGGTTCGGCGAGATCATGCGCGAGTTCCATGAGGACATGCCCGAGCCGGATCCCGCCGAGGCCGCCGCGTTGGCCGAGATCGGCCTCCCCGACGACGAGATCACCACGTGGGTGGACGCCACCGCGTTCAGCGGTCAGAAGTTCGACGCGCTGGCCGCGCACGCCAGCCAGGGCGAGAACATCTTCTTCCTCAAGATGGGCAAGGAGAGGTTCGGCGAGTTGATGGGCACGGAGACCTTCGTACGTGTCCAGGACACCACCGGCGCGGCCGTACCCGAGAACGATCTCTTCGCCGGACTGCGCTGATCCGCACGTCACAAACCCGGCGGTCTGCTCCGATCGGGGCAGACCGCCGGGGTGGTGTTGAATGTGGCTCCATGAGTGCGCGTGGACGTGCGGCGAGCCGGACGGCGGTGCTGGTCTGTCAGGGGCGGGCGGCCGCGGACGGGCTTGCCGCTCCAGGCCGGTTCGCTGATCCGGTGGCGGTGCGGCTGCTGCGCGTCGCGGAACGTACGCCCGTGGACGAGGTGCGCTCGAACACTCCGCCGAGGGGCTGGCGGGAGCGCACCGTGTACGAGAGTGTGCGGGCGTGCGCCGAGGTGGTCGTGCCGCGGACAGTGGCGATCGACCAGGCACTGCGCGCTCGTGCGACCGGGCAGCTGGTGATTCTCGGCGCCGGTCTTGATACGCGAGCGTGGCGTCTGCCCGAGCTCGCGCGGACCGATGTATGGGAGGTCGACCATCCGGCCTCCCAGAAGGACAAGCGCGCCCGTCTCGCCGCCGGGCTGTCGGCCACCGCCCGTTCCGTGCGGTTCACACCGGTCGATTTCGCCGTCGATGATCTCGGTGCGGCGTTGGACGCCGCGGGTCACGATCCATCCGCGCCGACGACATGGCTCTGGGAGGGCGTCGTCCCTTACCTCACGCGGAACGAGGTGCGTGCCACAGTGGCCGCCCTCGCCGCCCGGACGGTCCCGGGCAGTGCACTCGTGGTCAACTACCAGGCACCGTCGGCGAGGGCGGCCGTAGGCCGACTGCTGACACGCCTGCTCGGCAGTTCGATCACCGCGGGCGAGCCGTGGCGCTCGCTGTGGCGACCGCAGCAGATGGCCGAACTGCTCGCGGAATTCGGCCTGCGGGTGGCGTCGGACGACAACCTCCTCGCCCTCGCGGACACCCTCGGCGTCCCGACACGTGGGCGGACATCCTTGCGGTCGGGTCGCGTAGCCGTCGCGGAGAGCCGATGACCTGAGGAATCGACCGGGGGCATGCCCTGGTCGGGCAGCCCCCATCGCGATGACGGGGCCTTGCGCATCCCGCCGCCGGAGCACGCCCGCGCCCGCGGATCGCGCCATGGTGGCTGACGCCTCTCCCGCGGCCGTCATCATGGCGGGCCGGCACATGTCCCCGACGGTCCCCCTGTCACTAGCCTCCGGCGCGTCCACCCCATCCCACTCGGATTCGAGGTCCCGGATGCGCCACCCCAGTACGGACGTCACCCCACCCGGCGGACGGCGGCCCCGATGGCGGGCCGCGCTCTGCGCGCTGTTGCTCGCGACCGCCGTTCCGGGCGTCGTCGCGTCGGCCACGCCGTCACCCGCCGCCGACCAGGGCGCACCCGCCGGGCTCTGTTCCGCGGGCGATCCGCCGCGGGTAACCGGCGCCGCCTTCCAACAGGCCGTCTGTCTCGACGAGTTGACCACGGCCGGGACCGTGGCCTCCGGACACACCGACCCGGCCGACTACGCGGGCCTGACGCCCAAGGACCTGCCGACGCCCAGCGGAGTGCCCGGGACCCAGATCGACGGCTACTTCCCCGACACGTCCACCACCAACACCAACCACGGCTGGACGCACGACGCGCAGTTCGTCATCCGGCTGCCCGACCACTGGAACGGCGGACTCGTCGTCGCCGGAACACCGGGCAACCGGGAGCAGTACGCCAACGACCGCGCGATCTCCGACTGGGTACTCTCGCGCGGCTACGCCTACGCCGCCACCGACAAGGGCAACACCGGTCTCGCCTTCTACCGGGACGGCGACCGCCCCGGCGACGCCATCGCCGAGTGGAACACCAGGCTCACCCAGCTCACCCGGGCCGCCCGCGCCGTCGTCAGGCAGCGCTACGGGAAGTCCCCCTCCCGCACCGTCGCCACGGGCATCTCCAACGGTGGCTACCTGGTCCGCTGGCAACTGGAGCACCACCCCGAGCTCTACGACGGGGGAGTCGACTGGGAGGGCACGCTCTGGACCTCCGACGGACCCGGCCTGCTCACCTTCCTGCCGCCCGCGCTGCGCGCGTACCCGGCCTACGCGGCCGGCGGACCCGGCGCCGAGGCGGCTCGGGAGGCGCTGCACGCGGCAGGCTATCCGGCCGGATCGGAGTTCCTCTGGCCCTATCACCACAAGACCTACTGGGATCTGACCCAGCGCCTCTACCGTGAGGAACTGGACCCCGGCTACGACGGGACGACCGAGGCGGGAACCCCGTTCTGCGCCTCCGGAACCCCCGACTGCGACGCCGACTACGACTACGGCGCGAGGCCGCGGGCGGTGCACCGCGCCGTCGACCGCATCGCGCTGACCGGGCGCATCGGCAAGCCGCTCATCACCCTCCAGGGCACGCTCGACGTGCTGCTGCCGATCAGCCGCGACGCGGACGTCTACGCCCGCATGGTGCGCGATGCCGGGCGGGGACCGTTGCTGCGGTACTACCGCATCGCGGACGGGACGCACACCGACTCGCTCGTCGACGCCTTCCCGGACCGACTCCGTCCGATGACCCCCTGCCACCGTTCGGCCTTCACGGCGCTGGAACGCTGGCTGGCCGGCGACGGACGCCCTCCGGCCGGCCACACCGTGCCGCGCCCGGCGGACGCGGACGCTTCGACACTGCTGACGGAATGCCCCTTGGAATAGCGCCCTGACAGCTGCCCGCCCGGCCGCGTCCGCAGCGGCCCGGCGGGAGACGCCGGCCGCGTGGGGCGCGGTGGTGCGGTACCGCCTCATGGCGAGCCTCGGCACCGGCACCCCCACACGCTGTCGGTCGTACCGGTGACGGCAACCGTGTCCCGGCCTTCGGCTCCTGCCTTAATCTGACGCGTATGAACGCACCGGGGGACATGATCGACGGACGCTTCGAGTTGATCGATCGGCTGGGCAGCGGGGGTATGGGCACGGTGTGGCGGGCTCGCGACACCGTGCTGGACCGGGACGTCGCCCTCAAAGCCGTACACCCCGAGGCGGAGGCGTCCCAGGCAGTCCGCGAACGGGTCATGCGCGAGGCGAAGGCCCTGGCACGGCTCAACAATCCGCACGTGGTGACCGTCCACCAGATCGTCGACACACACCCCCACCCGTGGATCGTGATGGAGCTGGTGCCCGGCCAGTCATTGCAACAACGCTTGTCCGAAGGAGTGTTGAGCCCGGCGGAGACCGCGCGCATCGGCCGTCAGGTGCTCGCCGCCCTGCGAGTCGCCCACGCGGCAGGTATTCAGCACCGGGACGTCAAGCCGGCCAACGTCCTGCTCCGTCCCGACGGCCAGGCCGTGCTCACGGACTTCGGTATCGCCGCTCTCCAGGGCGCGACCGCACTCACGGTCACCGGCGAACTCGTCGGCTCTCCCGAGTACATGGCCCCTGAGCGCATTCGCGGTCACGGCGACGACCCGGCCTCCGACCTGTGGTCCCTCGGACTGCTCCTGTACGTGTGCGTGGAGGGTGTGAGCCCGCTCCGCCGTGTGACCACGCTCGCCACCCTGGCCGCTGTCCTCGACGACCCGGTTCCACCGCCCGTGCGCTCCGGCCTCCTCTCCGAGGTCCTGCGGTCCCTCCTCGTACGCGACCCCGCCGCCCGCCCCGATGGCGTGCGACTGGACGCGTTGCTGGCCCAGGTCGAGTCGGGCGCCTCACCGCGGTGGGACCCGCCGACGCTGACGGCGGCGTCGATCCCGGCACCGCCCGTCCCGGCACCGTCCTTCCCGGCACCGCCCACCCGGCCGGATTCCCCGGTCCCTGGACATCCGCACCGGCACCGCGGAGCCGTCCTCGCTGTTGCGCTCACCCTGACCGTCATCGCGGTCACCACACTGGTTCTCACCCTGGCCCCGTTCGGCGACGACAAGCCGTCCGCCCGGGCAGGAGGTGCCGCGCCGAGCACATCCGCCTTACCCGCCACCACGGCTCGGAGTTCGCCGCCGCAGCGGAGTGCGAGTCCCGCCGCCGTGCCCAGTGATCCGGTGGTGTCCAGTCCCGCCCGTAGTGATGCGGTGGTGTCCACCCCCGCCCGTTCCGAGTCGTCGCCCGCTCCGGCGGAATCCGGTCGCTGGATCGCCCAGCTGTCCTCCGAACCCGTCTCCGCGGGTACCGCAGCCCGCGACCGGCATCTCGCGGACATTCGTCTCTCTGTGCCGGAAGCGCTCGTGCTGCGCAGCGACGACTACGCGCCCCTGCGCCCCGGCTACTGGGTGATCTACGCGCCCGGTCCGTTCGCCGACAACCGCGCGGCCCTCGCGTTCTGCGCAGAACGCGGCCGCACGACCAGCAACAGCTGCATCGGCCGCTACATCAAGGGGCGTGGCTGAGCCGACACCCGCCTCAGACGTGCCCCGGTGCCGCCTCCGCTCCGGTGGCGGGCGCCCCGGCTCGCCGGGGGAGAAGCAGCGGGGTCGCCAGCAGGAGCACGCCGGCCAGGGCGATGGCCGTACGCGGGCCGAGCAGGGTGCCCAGTACGCCCCACAGTGCCGTCAGGAGTGCGGTCGAGCCCTTGGTCGTCACCGCCCAGGCCGTCAGCGTGCGGGCGACCCGGTCGTTCGCGGTGCGTTCGAGACGGTAGGTGGAGTAGACGGGGTTGAAGACCCCGCAGCAGAAGATGAGCCCGAGCTCGACGCCCATCACCAGCACCAGCCCTCCGGTGCCCGGCCCCAGGAAGGCGAGGCCGAGCGGCCAGAGAGCGCGCAGCGCCCCGGACCCGACCAGGACCCGATGCTGCCCGAACCGGGTGACCAGCGGTCGGGCCAGCCGTGAACCGAGCAGCCCGCCGATCGAGGGCGCGGCGAAGGCCAGGCCGTACTGCCACGGCGTGAACCCGAGCCTGCCGAGCATCAGGACGGCCAGCAGCGGTTGGGCGGCCATCACCAGGCCGTTGAACAAGGCTGTGTTGAAGAACAGCGGACGCAGGGTGCGGTCGGCGAGGATGTACCGCCAGCCGTCGAGCAGGTCCGAGGCCCGCATGCGCGCGGCCTCCCGGTGTTCGGGCGGCGGTTCGTGCCCACCCGTCGCGCGGATGCCCAGGGCGGAGAGCAGATAGCTGACCCCGTCCGCCACCACCGTCGCCACCGGACCCAGAAGCCCGATCGCCGCGCCGCCCAGCGGCGGTCCGATGATCGTGGTGGTCCAGGCCGTCGACTCGAACCGGGCGCCCGCGACGAGCAGGTGCTCGGCCGGCACGAGCGTCTTCAGGTACGCGCCGGAGGCGGCGCGGAAGGTGATGTCGGCCGCCGCGACGACCACCGAGGCGAGCAGGAGATGAACGAAGGTGAGCGCGCCGAGCGCGAAGGCGGCGGGGATCGTCAGCAGCGCGGCGAACCGCACCAGGTCCATCGTCACGAGCACCGGCCGCTTGCGGCGGAACTCCACCCACGGGCCCAGCGGAACCGCCACGGCCGCGCCCACCGCGGCCCCCACGGAGGCGAGCACGGCGACCTCGGCCGGTCCGGAGTGCAGCACCCGGATGGCGATCAGTTCGAACGAGCCGAAGGCGAGCCAGGTGCCGAGCGCGCTCGCCCCGTACGCCCCCCAGAGCCACCCGAACCGCCGCCCCAGCCGGTGCCCGCTCCTCATGCCCGACACCCTCGCCCCTAGCCCCTCAGCCACACCCGGTCCGCGTCCGAAGACATCAAAGCGAGCACCGCGACCGGGGATCAAACAACCGCGGGACCGCACGCCACAACCATCGGTTGTGGCGTTAGGGTGGTTCTGTGGACCTCGACACTGTCCGGACGTTCGTCGCCGTCGCCGACGCGGGGCAGTTCCAGGAGGCCGCCGCCGAGCTGGCGGTCACCCAGCAGGCCGTCTCCAAACGCGTCGCGGTGCTGGAGCGCACCCTCGGTGTGCGACTGTTCACCCGCACACCGCGAGGCGCCGAGCTCACCATCGACGGCCAGGCGTTCCTGCCCCACGCGCGTGAGCTGCTGCGCGTGTCCGAACGCGCGGTCGCGTCCGTGCGCACCGGCCGCCGTCCGCTGCGCGTCGACATCATCGCCTCGCGCGGTGCGGCGTCGGGCCTGATGCGCGGCTTCCACCGTACGTACCCCGAGGTCGACCTCGACGTGGTGATGCTGTTCGACATCGAGACGGCCGTCGCCGCCGTCCGGTCCGGTGCGATCGACGCGACCTTCCGTGCGGTCGCCGTGCCGGACCGGCCCCTCCCCGAGGACATCGAGGCCGTACGGGTGCTCGACGAGCCGCTCCAGCTCCTCACCGGCGCCGCCCACGCGCTGGCGGAAGCCCGGTCGGTGACCGTCGCCGAGCTCGTCGGTCACCGGATCTGGATGCCGGGCATCGTCCCCGGGACCGAGTGGGCCGTGTACTACGACGACCTGGTCGCCGAGTTCGGTCTGACCATCGAGGCGACCGGCCCGAACTTCGGCTCCGACGCGCTCCTCGACACCGTCGCCGACACCCCGGCACTCGCCACGTTCATGGGAGCGCAGACCCTTCCCCAGCTCTCGCCGGGAGGTGCCCCCAACGGCTGGCCCGCCGGCCACGGCCTGCGCCTGATCCCGGTGACCGACCCGACCCCCGTCTACCCGCACTCGCTCCTGTGGCACCGCGACAATCCCCACCCGGCGCTGGCCACGCTCCGCGCCTACCTCGCCGCCGCGGCGGCCGGTCACGACACGGCCGGGACCTGGACCCCGGGCTGGGTGATCCCACGCTGACCGCGGCGGATCGATCGCCTTGCCGTCGCAGGGCTGGACAGGCGTCACCTCGCGCCGCGCCCCCGCGCGGGGGCGGCGCGAGCGGCATCCGCCGTCCTCACGGAGAAGAGGGCCGCCCTTCGGTCCCTGCCCGCACCACCTCGTCCAGTGAGGTCGCCCGGTGTCCGGTGAGGTCCTCGACGGCGGTGGTCACGGTGGCGAGAGATCCGTCGGCGATCGCCGCGTACGTGGACACCCATGCGTCGAGCTGCCAGTCGGGCGCCCCGTAGCGCGCGCGGGAGGCGTACGCCTCCTCGGTCGTCTCCGGGACGTAGGAGACCGGTGGGCCGCCGACGGCGGTGAGGATCCGGGCCACTTCGGTGAGGGTGAGGGACTGCGGTCCTGTGAGCTCGTACGTGCGGCCGGTGTGCGGTTGAGGATCGAGCAGGACCGCCACCGCGGAGTCGGCGATGTCGTCCTGGGCGACCAATGCCGCTCTGCCGTCACCGGCCGGCCCGCGGATGGCGCCGTCGGCGCCCACGAGAGCGGGCATGAAGTCGGCGTAGAGGTTGTCACGCAGGAAGGTGAAGGGGATGCCGGCGGCACGGATGTGCTGTTCGGTGTGCCAGTGGTCCCGGGCCAGGGTGAACGTCGCGTCGGGCGCGGCCCCGTAGAAGGAGATGTAGACGAGGTGAGCGACACCGGCCTGCGCCGCGGCATCGACGAAGGTGCGGTGGTCCCGGAGCCGGTCGGGGGACTCCGAGGCCGAGACCATCAGGACGCGGTCGGTGCCGCGCAGGGCACGCACGAGGGCTTCGTGGTCGTTGTACGCGCCGGACACCGCGATCGCGCCGGTCAGCTGCGGAGCGCGGGAGGGGGTGCGGGCCAGGAGAGTCTGCGCGATTCCGGCGGCGGCCAGCCTGCGCGCGATACGCCCGCCCAGGCGGCCGGAGGCTCCGGTGATCGCGTAGGTGGCATCGGTGGGAGCCAACGTTCTCCTCCTTGAGCGGGTGCCGGGCGCCGGGCGCCGCTTCCGCCACGGTGGCCGTGGCGGCGGCAGCGGGCCGGTGGTCGGCCGGTCCGCGGGGTGACGGATGCGGGTGAAGGCGTAACCGGACGGATGTGCCGGTGCCGGTTCTCAACAGCTCAGCGCCGCCACACGTAGACGCCGAGCGAGGTCTCCACAACCTCCTGGGGCCAAGCAGCACGGACACGCTGCAGTCGTTCGTGGTGCTCATCGGCCCATCCGGCGGCCAGGCGGACGGGGACACTGACGGATGTCCCCGATGCGGCCATGTCCGCCACCACGATCACGGCAGTCCCGTTCCGACCGGACAGCTCGAACCGGATCTCGGGGGCGCGCCCGTCATCCATCCAGACGGCATCCCGCCCGGCAGCGAGCTCTCTCAGGACCTGTGACCAGCTGTCCAAGTCGTCCGGAGTCAGACACACATCGAGATGTCCTCGGGCGAACCCGCTGGTGACGACGATCTCCGCATCGAGGTAATCATGCATGGTCAACACCCCGGGCATGGTCCGGCCGAGAACCCTGACCTCAAGACCGCTCTCCCCGTCGACCAGACGGATGAGATCCACCATGCTGTCCTCGGCCATGCCCGTTCCCCACTCTCGCGTCGACTCTCGTCATCATGCACGTGCGTCAGCGGATGGGGTGCCGCTGGTCGAAACACTCCGCAGGACCGGCCTGGATCGGGCGATAAATGTCATGACCTCGTCCCGCGAGGTGGTCTCCGACGTGCTGGTGCCCCGCCCGGACGCGTGGGCGGGCGCGAGCTGACAACAGACAGTGCCACCGCTTCCTACGACCTTTTCAGGAGCGAGGTTGGGCCATCACCGGCGTGGCCGCGCGGAAGAGGTGCAGGAGGGCCTGGGCCGGCGGGGTGTCCGGGTCGAAGAACTGCCTGGCCAGCGCGGTCGGCACCGCCGGCCCCTGCATGCGGACCTCGTGGCACCGGAAACAGAACGCCGCCTCGAACAACGCCAGGTCGAGAGAGTCCTCGTACGACCGGACGCTCCAGCCGGGTGAGAAGCCGCAGCGGTGCTGTTCGCTGCCGGGCAGGTCCTCGATCAAGGTCAGGGCTTTCGCGGCCTCGTTCCCGGTCCAGTGGGCGACCGCCCTGCCGGGGTAAGGGGCACCCTTCTCGGCCGGCAGGGCGGAGATCCTCACGACCTCGATCAGCGCGGTGGACGCAACGGCTTCGGCGGGGAGCTGCATGTGCCCAGTCTGCTCTTCCTGCCGACGGCCGACTGAGGCGGGCCGAGACCTGGGCCGAGTGGCCCGGGTTTCGTGTCTGTGTCACGTCTCCGGGGTCGTCAGCCATCGGCCCGGGTGACCGGGAGGGAGTTGGAGATCTTCGCGTACGGCCGCGTAGTAGCCTTCGCGGCCCAGGCGTTGGCGTTCCAGGAGTGCCTGCCATGCCCCTGGATCGCGGGTGCCCGCGCGTTGGAAGCCCTCCATCTCCATCACCACCGTCACCCATTCCCGGGCCCGGTCCACCACTTCGCGGCTGCCCAGCATGAGCAGGGCCTCCCCTGGAGGATCGCGGTCGTCGGTGGCCCGGGCCATGAGCGGTTCGGCCTCGGCCAGGGGCAGCGGGTGCGGATGCGGGTCGTTGCCTATGTGGGCGGCGACACGGTAGGTGAGGGTCACCGACTTCTTCAGCGACCGCGCGTACTCGGAGTACACGGCGAGGCGCCGTTCTTCCCACCGCTCCGCCCGATCCCGTTTGAAGCGCTCGCGGTCGCTGCGGACGAGAGCCAGATACGACCCCAGGGCGCCGATCACGACGCCTACGAGCGCGGGGAGTTGCTGAAGGAAAGCGGACATGATCGCACCGTACCGACCGCAGTGTCCGGGGCGGGCGACTTCGCGACCGCGTGGACCGTCGAGCACCGACGAGTGGGCCGCAGCCGCGTCCGCGGCTGCGGCCCACTCGTCGGCTCGGTCGGTCAGGACAGGATCTCGACATACCCGTCGGTGCCGTGCACACGGATCCGCTGCCCGTCCCGGATCAGCCGGGTGGCCCGCTCCACGCCCACGACGGCCGGCAGACCGTACTCCCGGGCGATCACCGCGCCATGCGTCATCAGACCGCCCACCTCCGTCACCAGGCCCGCCACCGCGACGAACAGCGGGGACCAACTGGGGTCCGTGAACGGTGTGACCAGGATGTCGCCCGGCTCGAGATCGGCGTCCGCCATGTCGAGGATGACGCGGGCCCTTCCCTCGATCGTCCCGGCGGAGACGGGCAGCCCGACCAGAGCGCCGTCCGGCACGTCGTCGCGCCGGTAGGACCCGGTGACGGCCTCACCGTCCGAGGTGAGCACCCGGGGCGGTGTGAGCGCCTGGTACGAGCGGAACGCGTCCTTGCGCCGCTGGATGAGCCGGTCGTCCACCCGGTTCGTGCGTACGACGTCGTGGAACTCCTGGAACGTGAGGTAGAAGACGTCCTCCTTCTCGTGAAGCACGCCGGCCCGCACGAGGCGCCCGGCCTCCTCCAGCAGGGCCCGCTTGTAGACGAAGGAGCGGCTGACGATGCCGTACTTCGGGTACTCCCGGTATCCGGCGAAGGCCCTGACCTGGTCGATCATCCGCTTGGTCTCGTCGGCTCCGCGTTCACCGTCCGGCAGGGCCCGCAAGCGTGACAGAACGTCCTGTTCCTTCTCCCACGCTCTCAACCGCCCCTGCTCGAAGCGCCGTTCGGCGGCGCCCGGCTCGAAGTTCCTGACGTTGTCGAGGATCACGGGCACCAGGGTGCTGGGCCGCTCACGCCACCGTGGCCGCGTGATGTCGATCTCGCCGACGCAGCGCATGCCGTACCGGTCGAGGTAGGCCTCGATGGCGTCGCGGGCTTCGGTCCCGCCCGGGAGCTTCGCCAGTTCGTCCAGGAAGTCGTCGTCCTCGACGTCCTGAAGGAACGCCACCACCTCCGGTCGAGAGCGGATCACGTCGGCGACGTCGAGCAGCTCCAGGCCCATCTCCGACGTGATGTTGTCGGGAGCGGACAGCGTCAGCGTGTCGGCCGCGTTCTTCTCGCCCAGCCACTCCCCGAGCTTGTCGTTCAGCCACCAGGTGGCTTCCATCCCCGCCATGATCGCCCGCATGTTCAGCGGATCACCGAGGACCCGCTTGTGCTCCTCGAACGCCTCCAGGAGAAAGTCGAACAGCGCCGGTCCGGTCTTCGTCCGGATGCCGCTCTCCAGGGCGGTGACGGACGCCCGGCTGCGCTCGATCAGCTCGGTGACGATGGCGGGATCGGCCTCGGTCGGGATGGACGCACCGCCCGCAGACGGCCCGCCGGGACCCGTGTCCGGGAGCGAGGGGACGAAGCCGTCGCGGTCGAGGACGGTCTCCAGAGCATTTCTGACCAGCGGATCTCCCTTTCCCATGAGGTCCAGAAGGGCGGCGCGGCTCGCGGGGGAGGCCAGGCGCGGGGTGACGTCGACGAACAGCCTCCCGCCGGCCTCGTGCATCGGCACCATCGCCGTCAGCTGCCACATGGAGTAGCCCAGCGGCTTCATGGCGTCGGTCATCATCTGCTGATGGCCGACGGAGACGTAGACGTGGTTCTCCCGGTCGCCGGCCTCGGGAACGGGAAACAGCGTGGTGATCGGACGGCTCTGCACGATCCGGAAGCCGTCGTCGGCCAGGCACCACTCGATGTCCTGAGGACGCCCGAAATGCGCTTCGATCCGCCGGCCCAGCCGCACGAGCCGCAGGACCTGTTCATCCGTCAGCGACGGCTGCTCCTGCCGCCCCGCGTCGATCGCCACCTCCCGGGTACCACCGGCCGGCAGGGCCTGAACGGCACGCTGTTTGGCGGCGATCGTCCTGGCGACGATGTCGTCGTCCCGCACGGTGAAGACGTCGGGGTTCACCAGTCCGGAGACCAGGGCCTCGCCGAGACCGAAGCCGGCGTCGACTGTGGACACCTTCCGGTTGCCCGTGACGGGGTCGGCCGTGAACAGGATGCCGGACGCGTGCGGGAAGACCATCCGCTGTACGACGACCGCCATGTGGACCGTACGGTGGTCGATGCCGTTGCGCCGGCGGTAGGTCACGGCCCGCTCGGTGAACAGCGACGCCCAGCACCGGCTGATGTGCCGGAGGATCTCCGTCGGCCCCACGATGTTCAGATACGTGTCCTGCTGGCCGGCGAAGGAGGCCGTCGGCAGGTCCTCCGCCGTCGCGCTGGACCGGACGGCGTACGCGGCTCCCTCGCCGAGCCGGGCGAGCGCGCGCGTGACCGCCGCCGCGAGACCGTCCGGGACGGTGATCTCTTCGATGGTCCGGCGGATCCGCGCGCTGAGCGTGCGGAGCGCGTCCCGGTCGTCCGGGTTCACGTGAGACAGCTCGTCGATCAGGCCGTCGACCGACGGCACCTCCGCCATGATCCGCCGGAAGGCGTCCGTCGTCACACAGAAGCCGGCCGGTACCCGGACGCCTTCGATCCGCGACAGCCCGCCCAGATGCGCGCCCTTGCCGCCGACGACCGCGACCTGCGTCCGATCGACCTCTTGAAGATCCAGTACGTACTGCTCAGTCATTGCGATGCCTCCGAGGCGGCCGTGTTCCGTCGTACTGCGATGTCCCGTCACCGGCGCCTCCCACTCTGTCGAACCTCTTGTCGAGCACGTCCTCGTCCCTGGTCGCCTTCCCGCTGACGCGTCGTCCGGCCGCTCCACCGATCGGGCGGCGCGCACCCAGTACTGCCGCGGGTCGGGGCACAGACCGACGATTGTGCGCCGTGACCGGGGCCTTGCGGCAAGCCCCCTGGTGCGCTATAAGTTGAGAGAGGCAAGGAGAGGACTCTCCTTGCCCTTCGTGTTTTCAGGCCACGAGTGATTCTCAGGCCACGAGCAGGCGGAGTCCGAGTTCCGCCGCGTCGAGGGCGACGAGGTCGCGGTTGCGCTCGGCCCACCGGCCTGAGGAAAGGTCGTCGCGGAGTCTGTCCACTGCCCGCTGCTCGGCCTCCGGCCCGACTCTGGTCCATACCGACACCGCGCGGCGCACATGTTCCTCCAGGTACGCCTCGGGCCGGCGCCAGTGGGCCTCGAAGAAGCCGTCGGCGCAGTCCCACGGGACAAGTACCGGCTCCGCGCGACCCCCGATCGCGTGGGTCAGGTCGGCCAGTGAAGGCCAGTCGACGAGAAGGCCGGCGAACTCGGGCAGGTAGTCGCGGGTGAGCCAGAACCTCTGAAGCCAGCCGGGGGCACTGGCGTCGTACGTGAACACCACCACGCGCCGGGCCACGCGCCGCATCTCGCGCAGGCCCGCGATCGGGTCCTGCCAGTGATGAACGGTGCTGAAGGCCATCGCCGCGTCGAAGGACTGATCCTCGAACGGAAGGCTCTCCGCAGCGGCGGCCACGCACGGCGCCGCGCCCGCGGGACGCTGTGCCCGCATGACGGCCGACGGTTCCACCGCGGTCACGTCGCGGTCCGGGGGCTCGTAGGAGCCGGTGCCCGCGCCGACGTTGAGGACCGTGCGGGCGTCCCCGAGCGCATCCCAGACCCGCGCGGCGATCCGTGGCTCGGTCCGCCGTGTCGCCGGGTAGGCGGACCCGATGGCGTCGTACAACTTCGCTCCGAACATGGTCAGTTGCTCCTCGGGTGTCGTTCTGATCCCCATGGCCCGTGCCTCCAGTTCCCTGTCTATCGCCGTCACCATGGCCGCCGCGCGGTCGCGCTGTTCCAGCAGCAGGCCGCGCAACCGGTGCAGGTGCGCGACCGCGTCGGTGGCCGGGTCGTCGACCAGACGCGCGATCTCCCGTAATCCGAAGCCCAGCCGCCGGTAGGCGAGGACCCTCCGCAGCCGCTCCACGTCGCCGGCCGAGTAGGCCCGGTATCCGGCCCTGGTCCGCGCGGACGGCCGTACGAGGCCGATCTCGTCGTAGTGATGCAGCGTGCGGACGCTCACGCCGGCCAGCTCTGCCACGCGTCCCACGGTCAGGTGTTCCTCCACGCCACCGACCATGCCGCATGACGCCGCGTGAGGGTCAAGGCGCCCGTCACGGCCGTGGCCTTGTCAACGCGCAAGGGGCCCTTGATAGTTGATCCGTTCGATGGGGCCGATGACTTGGGGGACAGCGGTGCGGCGTACGGGGAGTGAGGCGGAGCTCGGTGAGAGACGCGGGAGTTACCCGATAGCGGGCGCCATGGGTGGTGTTCTTCAGATGTTCCGGCGCTTCGTCGTGTTCTTCTGTCTCGTCCTGTTGGGATTCATGATCATCAAGAGGCCCCATGGCGCGCTCTTCAAGTGCCTGGTCTCGGTGGCCGTGATCCTCGGCCTGGTCGGGCTGCGGGCCGCGTGGGGCTGGGTTTCCGTGCGGGTCGGGGCGCGCCTGTGTCACATCCACACCGGCGGTCTCGCCGTCACCGGACTGTTCGGCCAGGTGAAGCACTCCATTCCGTGGGACACGATCACCGAACTGAGGCACGTGTCGAACCTGTCGCCCCTGCTCACCTTCCACCGGTTCGAGCTGGTGCGGCGCGACGCCAGGACCTTGGCGATCTTTGTCCTGAAGGCGAAATCGGAGTTCGTGCCGGCCTTGCAGAGGGCGTCGGAGCTGGCCGGGCTGCGCCCGGAGGGATGAGCCCGTCGTCCGCGTGTCGGCGCCCGTTCCTCTTCCCGTCCTGAGGTCCGTCAGATGCGCGCGTTCGTCAGACGCGCCGGGCCCGGATCACGTCGGCGGCGCCGAACACGTCGTTCTTGCCCGCGATGAGGTCCTTGCACAGCTCGACGAGTTCCCCGTACGGGCTGTCGAGTCCTTCGCCGCTGGCGTGCATGTAGGCGATGGCCACGGCGCACGCGAAGCGGACGTTCAGCGAGGGAAGCGGCCGCAGCAGGAGCAGCGTGTGCAGCAGGGCCGCCGCGCGCCATGACGCGTCGGGGTCGATGCCCAGGCGAGGCGGATCCACGCGGTGCCGCGCCACCGCCGCGACCAGCGCGGAGAAGTCGCTGATGTGGGGCTGGTCGGGGAGTGCCGCTTCGTGCTGCCGCAGGAGCCAGCGCACGTCGATGTGCACGACGGGAGCCATGGGTTTCAGGCAGCCCTGCCCGTCGTGCGGGTCACCGGACCGTCGTCGATGCCCGCGGCGGCGATGGCATCGGCCAGCGCGGGATCGTGGAAGACGCTCTGGAAGACCGCCGCGCCCTCCTGGAGCGCCCGGTGGCGGGCGATCGCGTTGGCGGTGGACGCCCTCACGAAGGCTTTCATCGGCATGTTCTGCTCCTGCGCGATCGCCCGCAGGTCCGCGAGCTCCGCGTCGGAGAATTCCACGTTGAGTGCTGCCATGACGGCAGGGTACCGCTGAGGTACCCCGAGCTCAATCATCCCAGGTCAGGGTCTGTGTGTTCGGTACCTTCAGAGGTACCCGGCCGGGACCTGCCCGGCCGGGACCTGCCCGGCCGGGACCTGTTCGGGTGGGCCCGTGACCGGCTTCGGAGGGCCGGTCACGCCGACGCCGACCTCATCGCCCTCGAGGTCGGCCGGTACCCGGTTCGACGGGGCGTCCGCGTCGTTCACCGGACGGCCCGGGCACTCCGGGGCGGGAGTCGTGCCGGTGCCGGGCCGCAGGTCACTCTTCGCCGGTGGCGCGCGGATGTTCCATGTGGGAGAGCCAGGTGGCCAGCAGCGTCTCCAGTGACGCGGCCTCGGCCGGCGGAAGCAGATCCAGCAGGTGGCGTTCGTTGCGCATGTGGTCGGTGAACGCCCGGTCGATCAGTTCGCGTCCGGGCCCCGTGAGCGCGACGATCCGGCCGCGTTGGTCGTCGTCGGAACGGCGGCGGGTGACGAGCCCGGCCCGCTCCAGGCGGTCGATCCTCTTCGTCATCGCGCCGGTGGTGACCATGGTGTGGGCGGCGAGTTCGCCGGGAGCCCGTTCGTAGGGGTCACCGGCGCGGCGCAGTGCGCACAGGACGTCGAACTCGCCCTCGCTCAGGCCGTAGCGGTCGTAGACGAGGCACAGTTCCTCGCTGAGCCGGTCGGCCAGGCGGTGCAGTCGGCCGATCACTCCTTGCGGGCTCGTGTCGACGTCGGGGCGCTCGCGGCGCCACTCCGCCTGGATGCGGGCCACGCGGTCCAGGGATTCATCGTGCTCCATGACTCCATAATAACTTCCCGGGAAGCTATAGTAGCTTCCATGGAAGCTAATTTGCGCTGGGTGGCCCTGACCGCGGTCGCGCCGGTGGCCTGGGGCACCAACTACTTCGTGACCCACGAGTTCCTGCCGGCCGACCGGCCGCTCTACGGGGCCGCCCTGCGGGCACTGCCCGCAGGCCTTGTCCTGCTCGCCCTGTGCAGACAGCTGCCGCGCGGCGCGTGGTGGTGGCGGTCCGCGGTGCTCGGGCTGCTCAACATGAGCGTGTTCTTCGTCCTCGTCTACGCCGCTTCCCAGCTGCTTCCGACGAGCGTGGCCTCGACCGTGATGGCGGTGGCGCCGCTGACGATGATGCTCATCGCCTGGCCCCTGGTGTCCGAGCGGCCCCGTCCCGCCCATCTGTCCGGCGCCGCGATCGGACTCGGCGGGGTCTGCCTCATGCTGCTCTCCGGAGTGGGAACGGTGAGCGTCCTGGGAATCCTCGCCTCGGCCGCGGCGATGCTGGTGTCGTCCTTCGGGTACATCCTGGCCAAACGGTGGAACGCCGGTGCCGACGTGCTCGCCTCGACCGCCTGGCAGCTCACCGCCGGAGGCCTGTTCCTGCTTCCGGTCGCCGCGGCCGTGGAAGGCCGTCCGCCCGCGTTCTCCGGGCAGACGCTCCTCGCGTTCGGCTTCGTCAGCCTGATCGCCACCGCGCTGGCCTTCGTCGCCTGGTTCACCGGGCTGCGGCATCTACCCACGGGGACCGTCGGACTGATCGGACTGCTCAATCCCGTGACCGGCGTACTGCTCGGCACCGTGGTCGCGAAAGAGGTGCTGACCCTTCAGCAACTGGGCGGCCTGGTCCTGGTCCTGGCCGGCGTCGTCCTCGGCCGGCCCAGGCGCGCGGGCCGGCGCGACACAGGTCGGACAGTCCACCGCAGATATCCGGCGAGTGTCCGTAACGAGTGATCTTCGCGGGGGCCGGTGTGTGCGGACGCCGGGGCTGCGCCGCTATGGATGCTGCTGTACGGAGAACTCGTTGCCGTCGGGGTCGAGCAGCAGGACGCGGTCGCTTCGGTCCTCGCCGGTGGACGTACGCGTCGCGCCGAGCGAGACCAGGCGGTCCACCTCCACCTCCCGGTCGGCGCCGACGGGGAGTGCCAGCTCCAGATACAGCCTGTTCGTTCCTGTCTTCGGCGCCACCGGGGGACCGCCCCAGGTGATCTTCGTGCCGCCGTTCGGCGACTGGATCGCGGTCTCCTGGTCCTGGTCCCAGACCAGCGGCCACCCCAGCGCCTTGCTCCAGAAGTAGCCGACCTCCTGCGTACCGTCGCAGGCCAGTGCTCCGATGACTCCGGTGTCGGCGAGGAACTTGTTGCCCGCCTCGATGACGCAGAACTCGTTGCCGTCCGGATCGGCGAGCACCACATGTCCCTCTTCCGGGAGCTGGCCCACGTCGATGTGCTCGCCGCCGAGCTCCAGGGCCCTGGCGACCGTCTCCCGTTGATCCTCCGGGGAGGCGCTCGTCAGATCGAAGTGCGCCCGGTTCCGGCCGGTCCTCGGTTCCTGGCTCGGCAGGAAACGGATGCGGAACCCGGCCGTGTCCCGGGGCAGGATCGCGACGTCGTCGTTCGGGCCCTCGGCCCGTTCCCAGCCCAGGACACCGGACCAGAACCGCGCCAGGTCCGACGGCCGGGTGGCATTGAAGCAGATAGCGAACAGTCGACTGGTCATACCCGGTGCAGCTCCGATCCACTGACGGTCGCTTCGGCGTCGTGCCTTCCGCGCGCGTGCAGCCTAGGGAGGAATGTGCGGGAACCGCATCCGGGTTTTCGCCGTGAGGGAGGCCTGAACGCCTTCGCCAGGACGCACGCCCCCACCCGGTGCAACCCGGCCCCGCGCGCGGCCGATCCCCGACCTGCCCTGGTCGAAGCGAGCCGGCCGGAGCGGTGTGACACCATCCCCACCGTGGCCGATCGCAGGAAAGACGTGGACTGGTCCAGGTTGTTCCATGCCGAAGGGCCGGCCTCCGACACCCCGCGCCGTCTGGCGGCGCTCCTCGGCGACGACGCGGACGCCTTCGTCGACGGGTACACGCACCTGTGGTCGACGCTTCGTCGGGAGGGCAAGGCCTGGCCCGCGACGGCGCCCACCGCGTTGCTGGTCGCCGAGCTCCTGAACGATCCGCTGCTGGGGCCCGACGATCCCTCACTTCCGGACGCGATGCTCGTCTATCTGTACGCGGTCGGCGTCGCCGCCGACCTCGGCGAAGGGGCCGCGGAGGTCCGTTCCCGGGTCGAGGTCCACGCAGGGGAGCTGAGAGCCTGGACCGACGCCTATCTGTCGGCCGATGCCGGCGACCGGGTCCGCATGTGGCAGGACGGTACGGGGCTGGGCGAACTCGTCCTCGATCAGGCGGCGCTCGCCTGCTTCGACCTGGTGCCGGCTCTCCTGCCGCGCGTGCTGCCGCACCTCGCGTCGGAACGTGCCCGGCGCAGGACGTGTGCCGCCGCGGCCGTCGGGTCGCTCGCCCGGCATCCCTCGACGTCGGCGCAACGGCCAGTGCTGCTGGAACGGTTGACGTCGATGGCCCGGGCCGCCGAGTCGTCGTACGACCTGGCGACGACCCTGATCGCCATCGACCACCTCGGCGGCGACACCCGCCCCTGGCTCACCCACCCGCATGCGGGTGTACGGGGCTGCGCCGCCCTCGCTCCCGGCCTCACCGGCGACGACGTTGCGGAGCGGGTGCTGCGGGGACTGGCGGGTTCGCCGCGCGCGTTCGGCGAGTCCTTCGGTGACGTGGCTCCGCCGCTTCAGTTCCAGTTCAGGCCGTACCGGGACCTGCTGACGCCGGAGGGGTTCCTGCGGGTCGATGAAGTCGGGAGGCCCACGCCCGGCAGTGCCGCAACGTAGATCGGCCGTCGCTCAAGCCCGGAGGCCGAGAGGGTTCTCACGTGAGGTTTGATCACTGGTCGGCTGATGCGGTGAGGCGGTGCAGTGAGGCTCGGGCGGGTGGGCCCCAACTGGGCTTGCCTCCGGGGCGGCCGTGAACGCCGGCGTCCGCGATGCGGAGGCAGCTCAGAGCTCGCAGCACCGCCCAGCCGCGGGCTCGCCGAAGCGTCGCGGAGTCCGGGCTCGGCCGGTAGGCCTCGTGGAAGCGGTCGACGGCGCCGTCCGGCAGCAGGATCCACGCGGCGGCGAGATCGAAGGCCGGATCGCCGGCGAAGAGGTCGCCGAAGTCGATCACGCCGGAGAAGGTGCCGTTCGTGGTCAGGATGTTGGCAGGATGCAGGTCGCCGTGGAGCCAGAGCCGCGGGCCGGCCCAGTGGGGTGCGGCGGCCGCGTCCTCCCAGACCGCGCGAATCGCGGCCGGGTCGTGAATCAGCCCCAGATCGGTGGCCGAGGCGAGTGCCCTGGTGAAGGCTTCGGCGTTATCGGCCAGCAGGCCCCCGCGGTCTCGGCCCGTCGGTGCCCCGTCAGGGGCCGGTCGGTGAAGGGCGGTCAGGAAGGCGGCCAGCGTGTCGGCCGCGTCCGCGGGGCGTGTCGCGGGGGCGCGGTCGGCGGGCTCGCCCGGCACCCAGGTGGTGACGAGCCAGGGTCGAGGGAAGCGCTCGCAGGGCTCACCGAGGCGCTGCGGGACGGGAACCGGCAGCGGGAGGTGCGGGGCGAGAGGGGGCACCCAGGTGTGTTCTTTGCGCAGCAGCGCGTCCGCGGACCGGGTGGCCCAGGGCAAGCGGACGGCGAGGTCGGGGCCGAGCCGCCACACCTGATTGTCCCAGCCGAGCGCTCCGAGCCTCAGGGGGAGGCCCGCCAGGTCGGGGCACTGCTCGCGCAGCAGGTCCCGGATCAAGTCCTCCGTGATGTCCGACTCGGTGATGGTCATGTGGAACAACGGTAGTTGGGCCGTAGGCCGCGAGGGGTTCCGATCTGATTCCGTCGGACCGTGTCGGGGCCGACGGCGTCGACGGGACGGCATCTCGAACGTGACAGGCGGGCTCACTTCACGGCCGACGTACCTGACGGCTCACCGGGGCCAGTACTGGGCGAGGGCTCCTTCTCTGTACGGGGCGGGGCTGACGCTGAGTTCGCCGGCGAACGGGCGGTCCAGGACGAAGACCAGGAGCAGGCTGAAGCCGACGAGCCCGGCGACCGAGGCGACGAAGAGGATCTGGACCCTCAGTTTGCGCATGCCGTAGAGGAACGTGAGAGGGATGAGGACGAGTGCGCCGCCGAAGGCCAACACCTGCAGCAGTGGGGGGAGTTCCTGGCGTGCCATGGTGATGCGGGCGCGGCGCTGGGTGGCCACGTCGTCGAGATGGGTGACGGCCTCCTCGTAGAAGACCTGCTCGCTCTGGCTTTTCGGGTTGTACTCCTGGAGGGTCTGGAACGCGTCTCGGAGGTGGGATTCCGTGGCCCCGTAGCTGGGGTTTCCCGCACGCATCCGGGGCCACTGGTCCTCGACGACCGCGTGGACGTAGCCGCTCATCGAGGCGTCGAGACGTGCGCGTACCGGCTCCGGGAACGCGGCGGCGTCCCGGGTGATGAGCGCCGCGTCGGTGGCCTCGGAAGCGACGATGGTCTGGGTGTCCTCCAGTTGGGTCCAGAGGGTGACGATGACGAAGGCG
Source organism: Streptomyces sp. NBC_00659 (assembly GCF_036226925.1). Classification (NCBI taxonomy): domain Bacteria; kingdom Bacillati; phylum Actinomycetota; class Actinomycetes; order Kitasatosporales; family Streptomycetaceae; genus Streptomyces; species Streptomyces sp. NBC_00659. The sequence continues at coordinate 9,023,618 of NZ_CP109031.1, forward strand.
AGGATGATGCCGTAGATCGCGCCGAACATACCGAGGGTCACCCCCACCATCTCGTTGTGTTCACCGCGGGCCACCGAGGGATACCGGCGGCGCAGCAGGACACTGCCGCCGACAGCGAGGAGGACGGTTCCTCCGACGATGACGACGGCCAGGGTCGACGTGCTGAAGTGGTTGAGCAGCCAGAGCGAGAGATGTGCGGAATCGAGGGGGGACACGACTGCCCAAACGCACGGTGTTCATGAGCCGCTACGGGTGGGGCCGGCAGTTCACACCACCGAGTGAGGGATACCGGTGGCCCGGCGGGGCGAGGGGCCGGCCGTCGGCCTTAAGCAGAGGGCAGTTGGTCGTACATCCGGAACGTGTAGGTCGCGTCGTAGGTCATGAGATTTCCGCTTGGTGCGGGCAGTCCCAGTCGCCGGTTGAGCGGTCCTGTCAGGGGCCCGCAGTGCTCGGCCGCGGGGGCGGTGAAGGTGTCGTCGTAGGCCGAGAACTCGATGACCGGTGGATCCTGTGACACCCACTTCGAGGGGCCCGACCGCTTCACCTGGAAATCGACCGGCGCGCTCGCTCCGATGGTGCATCCGTGCGGCAGCAGCGGGCTCGACAGCCGGAAGCGCAGGCTGAGCCGCCCGGTGTAGAAGTCGGATCGGCCACCGTACTCCGGCTTGATCGCCAGTCGAAGGTGCCATGTGCGCTCACCCGCCGCGGTGCCGGTGAGTCCGCCGGGAACGGTGGTGGGCGTGCTGTGCATCGCACCCCATACCTGCCCCAGGGTGCCGTCGGGCATCCGCCCCTCGGCGTGCGTCATGATGATCGGCGCGAGAGCCACATCGACCTTCCCTAACGTCAACAGGGGTGCCGCTGTGTGGACTTCACAGCGCCAGCGGGCCGGGTCGGCCCCGGCCGGAAGAGCGGGGCAGTCGCTGAAGTCGCTCGAGTACTGCGGGGTGGAACTCGGTTCCGCGTGCGCGAGGCTCGGCGTGTACGCCCCCACCAGCCCTGTCAGGGCGGCGGCTCCGGCGAGCGCGAGCGCGGCGCGGCGGGCGAGTGACGGGCGGCGGTCAACGGGAGTCGTGTTCAACATGACCACAGCGTGCGGGTCGTGACCGGGCAACGGCTATCCGTGACGTCCCCGCCTCGACCCTGAGCCGACCCTGATGATTTGTCAGGGGTGGTGTGGTGTCCTGTCTGCGGGGTTCCCGAGGGCACTTGTAGGGGGCACGGCACCCTCACCGGCACGTCTGGAACACTTGCAATCCTTGGCACGCCTGGCACGCCTGGCACGTCTGCCACGCCTGGCACGATGGCACGGTGTCCCCTTCCACCGAACCTCCCGCCGCCGCACAACCGGACCTTGACGTGCTGCTGCCCGGCCTGGCCGGCAACCCCTCCGCACCGCCGGAGGTGCTGATCCGCCTGACTGCCTCGAGCATCGACCGGTCCGGTCTGGCCCGGCGCCGGGACCTGCCCCCGGAAGCCGCGACGGTGCTCGCCATCGACCCTGACGCGGCGGTGCGATCGGACCTCGCCGCCCATCCGCATCTCCCACCGGCGGTTCAGCTCGCTCTCGTCGGCGACGCCGACCCGGGGGTGCGGGGCCGACTGGCCGAAGGTGCGGAGTACTTCACCACAGTCGGTGTACACGGGCGCCTCCTCCCGGACCCGCTGGCGCGCGAGGTCTACGAGAGACTGACGTGCGACCCGGAACCGAAAGTCCGTCGCGCGCTGGCCTTCAACCGCCGGCTGCCGGAGGATCTGCGGGTCAGGATGCTCGATGACCCGGACGCGCGGACGGCCGCGATCGCAGCCTCCGAATGGCCCTCGGCGCCGACCGGACGGATCCAGGAACTCCTGTCACGGGTGACCGGTTCCTTCGGCCGGCAGATGCTTCTGCTCCGCCTGGACGGCCCGCTTCCCGTCGAGGCGGCATACGTCCTGGTCGCCGAGATCGACTCCGCGGTGGACGGGACTTCGCGCAGCGAAGGTCTGCTGCGGCAGGTCGCCGAAGTCGCCGACCTGGACACCGGTCTGACCGACCGGTTCCTGGCGAGTCCGGACCTGCGCGCGGCGGTCGCGGCCAACCCGACCCTGCCGCCCGAGCACATCGCGGACCTGGCCCGCGACCCGGACAACCAGGTCCGCGCGGCTGTCGCCGCCCGGCGCGGCCTCGATCCGGTGCTGCGCGAGTCGATCCCGGTGGACTACGACGACCGGAGCAGCAGCGTCGTCGGCTGGCTGCTGACCGAGGACCTGTCCGCGGCGGATCGGATGGCATTCGCCCGAAGCCGTCACCAGATATTCCGCAAGACCCTGGCGGCGCGCCCCGATCTGCCGGACGACGTCGTCGGGATCCTCGCCGACGACGAGAGCTTCGCGGTACGACTCTTCGTGTGCGAGCGACAGCCGAACGCCCCCGGCCGGCTGCTGGCGCGGATCGCCGAGAAGTGGACCAGCTACAGCCGGTGGGACATGCTCGGCCACAAGAACTTCCCCGCCGATGCCGCCACTCGTCTGGCCCGCTCCGACGATGCCCAGGACCGCGCGGTCTCCGCGGCGCATCCTGGATTGCCGGCCGATACGATCGAGGCTCTGCTCACCGACGAGAACGACGCCGTACGGCGTCGGGCCGCGACCAACCCCGCCGTTCCGGCCCACCGGCTGACCGAACTGCTCGGGGCCGCGGACCGTTCGGTCGCGGCTGGAGCCGCCGCGAACCGGTCGCTTCCCGTGACCGCGATGCACCGGATCCTCGACCGGGCAGGACTGTGACGACGCGGCGCCGTCGGTCGCACATCCGGCGGGCGTGCAGCGTTGTCAGACCCGTCTGACAGGATCCGGCGCATGGATCTTGCCGACGTGTTCGCGGACCTCGACCGGGTCGCCTGGCCGAAGGTGCACCATGCCTACGGCCCCGCCGATGACGTCCCCGGTCTGCTGCGCGCGCTGACCGGCGAGGACCAGGAGACCGTGGCGGAGGCCGAGCAGGAGCTGTGGAGCAGCATCGTGCACCAGGGTTCGGTGTACGAGGCCACGGTGGTGGCTGTTCCCTTTCTGGCGCGTCTCGCGGCTGCGGGCGTCCGTCGTGCGGAGTTGCTCGGCATGCTGGGTGCCATCGCGGAGAGCACGGACGAACGTGGTCCGGGCCGGCCCGGCGAGGCGCGCGCGGCTGTCGTGGCGCAGCTGCCGCTGATGGTGCCTCTGCTGGCCGATGCCGTTCCCGCAGTTCGCCAGTGGGGGGCCTGGGCGGTGGCCAGATGCGGGCAGGCGGCGGGCCCGGCCGCCTCCGCGGCCTTGCGTCGGCGCTGGGAGACGGAAGCCGATCCGGTGGTGCGGGCCGACGTGGTGAGCGCGTACGTCCGGATCGACCCGGCCGCGGCGGAACACCTGTGCGCGGCCGCTCTGGCCGCGTCGGAGCCTTCGCCGGTGCGCGTGGCGGGGCTCCTGGCCGCCGTGGACACGGGCCGTCCCTGGGACAGCGAACTGGCGTCGGTCGTGGCGGCGTTGGCGCCGCTGCAACCGCACACCGCGGGCAGCATCTCGGAACGGGCGCCGTTGTGGGCTCTGGTCGCCGGGCTGTACGAGCGCGGCAGCGTGGACGAAGCGATCGAGGTCGTCGTCGCCGCGCTGGAACGTGCGGTGGAGGCCACGCGCGTCGGCGCGGATCCCCGGCCGGCCGTCGCCGAGGCGACCTGGGCGGCCGAGTCGCTCGCCCTGCGTTCCAGAAGCGCGCCGAGCCGGCTGCTGCCGGCGATGCTGCCCCTGTTGGACACCACGGCCACGGCCGGAGACGTCCTCGAGGCGGTGAGCCAGTGGGGCGAGCCCGCTCCGCGCGCGGTTCCGGCACTGGTCGCCCTCGCCGAAGGGACGAGCGAGGTGGCCGACTTTGCCCTGGCGGTACTGGTGTCGCTGGGCGCGCCCGAGGCGTCTGATCTCCTCGCCCGTCATCTGGCACAGCGGCCACTCGCCCTGGAAGCCGCCTGGGCGCGCACGACCACGCGCCGTCCACCGGCTCCGCTGCCGTGCACCACGCCGTTGCTCGACGCGGTCCGCGTGCGCCTGGCCGCGGTGACGGCCGACGGCACGAGAGGGGGCAGGCGCGGGTCGCTGCTGACGGACGGGCTCGCGGCCGTGAACGAACCGGTCTACCTGACAGGACTGCTGACCGGTTGGGGGCGCTCCGCTCGCGCCGCGATACCCGAATTGCTGGACGCGCTGCCGCATCGCCCCTCCCTGGCCGGCCGGGCGCTCGCCGCCGTCGCCGACGCGCGGCTCGACCCCCACGTGATCACCGCCCTGCGGTCCTGCGCCGAGGCAGGCCCCCGGCAGGGCCGTGTGGCGTCCGCGACCGCGCTCCACGCGCTGACGGGCGACGCCAGTGCCTTGGTCGCCGTCCTTGGACCGGCGCTCGGTGAGCGGAGCGAACCGCGCGACCAGTGGGTCCGGGCCGCCGTCTCGCTCGGCGGACAGGCCCGCTCGCTGCTGCCCCAGCTCTCGGCCATGGTGGCCGAGCCGGCGGAGACCCGGACGAGCGTCGCCGCCCTCCGGGCGGGACTGGCGGCGGCCCGAGCGGTGTGGGAGCTGACCGGGGATCAGGAGAGCGTGCTGCCCATGGTCCTGGAGGGCCTGACCTGGTCCTCCGGTCCCTGGGCCCACCAGGCGGCGAACAGCGCGGCCGAGGTCGCCGCCCTCCTCGGCCCCGACGCGAGGCCCACCGTTCCCCACCTGCTGGCGATGCTGGACCGCCCGGACACGGCAGCGGCGGCCGCGCGAGCACTGGTGGCCGTACACCCGGGCACCGACCGACCCGCCGGTGTCCCGCTCACCGACCTCGTCGATCGGGTCCTCACGGCAGTCGTGCCCGGCGGGCATCTACGCTCCGCGCTGGCCGCGCTCCACGCCCTCGCCGCCATCGGCCCCGCGGCGTTCACCCCGGCCCAACTCGACCGTGCCCGGCTGCTCGCCGAGGGGGATCGTCGCATCGTGGGGTCGGGCAGCCATACCGAGCTCATTCACGACGACACGGAACTGCGCGCTGTCGCTCGACGTGTGCTCGGGGACCTGGTGCCTTGAACGGAGCAGACACGTGAGAAGCGCCCGGATCCAGGGCCGAGCCGGCTGCTGCCGGGTCGCGCGGCGGTTCACGATGCGCCGATGGTGCCGCCGGTGCCGGCCGGGCGGGATAATCCGGGCGTGACCCTCACCGCGCGGCAGCTCACCCTGGCGACCCTGGACCGTCAGCTCCTCCTGGAGCGCCGGCGCCTCGACGTGGCGGAGGCGGTCCGCCAGGTCTGCGCCGTCCAGGCACAGGCACCAGCGTCGCCGTACGTGGCCCTGTGGAACCGCGTGGAGGGCTTCGTGCCCGAGGATCTCGACGCGGCGTTCGCGGAGCGCCGGATCGTGAAGGCGACCCTCATGCGGATCACCCTGCACGCCGTCCACGCCGACGACTACGCGCCGTACCACGCCGCCATGGCCCGGAGCCTGCGGGCATCACGCCTGTACGACCGCCGCTTCACCTCGACCGAACTGACCGACGACGACGCCGACGCGCTGCTCCCGCGGCTCGCCGAGTTCCTGGCGCACCCTCACACCGGAGCCGACGTGGAGGGGGAGGTCACCGCGCACTTCGGCGAACACGCACACCACTTGTGGTGGGCCTTGAGGACGTACGCGCCGATCCATCACGCGCCGACCGGGGGTCCGTGGTCGTTCAGACTGCCGAACACCTACCTCGCCTCGCCCGTCGCCCCGGAGGCCGCGACGCAGGACGCGGCGGCGGGAGTGCGACGGCTCCTGCTCGCCTACCTCCGGGCGTTCGGACCGGCGTCGGCCCAGGACTTCGCGCGGTTCACCCGGCTGGGCCGCCCCGTGATCACCCAGGCGCTGAGCGAGCTCGGTGACCAGGTGGTGCGGGTTCCCGGACCGGCCCGCGCCGCCCTGTACGACCTGCCGGGTGCCACCGTGCCCGCGGAGGACACCCCCGCGCCGCCGAGGCTGCTGCCGATGTGGGACAGCACGCTGCTCGCCCACGTCCTCCCCGGGCGGGTCATGCCCCAGGACCACCGGCCGCTCGTCGTCCGGCGCAACGGCGACATCCTGCCCACCCTGCTCGTCGACGGCCAGGTCGCCGGGGTGTGGCGCACGACGAACGCGGGCCTGGAACTCACCACGTTCCGCAAGCTCGACAAGGCGGCTTGGCGCGGGCTGACCGAGGAGGCGGAGAAGCTGGCGGCGCTGCTCGCCGACCGGGACCCGGCCCCGTACCGCCGCTACAACCACTGGTGGGACAAGGGAATCCCGGCAGTCGAGACCAGGACGGTCAAGGGCTGCTGAACAGGTCCCCGAGGGAGAGCGGGCGTGGCGCAAGTGGGGCCGAAGCGAGGGGCGTTGCTCAACCGGGGTGAGATGGCGGGTGTTGCCTGTGACCGAACCAAGTACGACGTTGTCCCAGGTCAGGAACGCATCCGCACCAAGACGCGCCGCAAGCGGCAGCCGCATGAGGCCATCGAGGCCCACCGTGCGCCTTTGTCGCGCGGCGACGGTCGACCCGTTCCGGCGAGGAGTACCGCAGGCCGACCGACGCCGAGTGGACGAGTTCCTGGGGTACTTCGAGCTCCGCAAGGTCTCGATGGGAACCCGTGGGCGAGCCTTCGGAACGTCATGCATTCACGAGCACGCCCCGCGACCTGAGTACCGAGTGGACCGGTCTGCCTCTGTCCGTCGAAGCTTCTCCCGGCGCTGGTCCCCGGCCACGGTCCTGGTCCCCGGCCCGGTTTCGGCCCGGTCCCGGCCTCCGGTTCCCGACGTCGGCCTCCGGTCCCCAGGTCCCCGCCCCCGGCCGTAGCACGTCAGCCGGTGTCGGGCGGGCCTTGTGGGGAGATCAGACCGCTCTCGTAGGCAAGGACCACGGCCTGTACCCGGTCCCTCAGATCGAGCTTCGACAGGATGCGTCCCACATGCGTCTTGACCGTGGTCGGGCTGAGGAACAGGCGGTCCGCGAGTTCGGCGTTGCTGAGGCCGGTCGCCAGCAGGCGGAGCACCTCCAGTTCGCGCGGGGTCAGCCCGGACAGATCACGGTGGAGACCGGTCCGCGGGGACTCCTGGCGGTGCGCGAAGCGCTCGATCAGCCGACGGGTGATCGTGGGTGCGAGCAGCGCGTCGCCGGAGCGCACGAGGCGCACGGCTGCCACGAGGTGCTCGGGGGTGACGTCCTTGAGCAGGAACCCGCTCGCTCCGGCGGTGAGCGCCGCGTAGACGTAGTGGTCGAGGTCGTACGTCGTGAGGATGATGACCCGGGTGCCCTGGTAGCCCTCGGCGCCGTCGGCGCCTTCGAGGCTGCTGCCGAGGATGCGCCGGGTGGCCTCGATGCCGTCCATCCGCGGCATCCGGATGTCCATGAGGACGACGTCGGGCCGGGTGCGTCTGACGGCGTCGACGGCTTCGGCGCCGTCCGCCGCCTCGGCCGTCACCTCGATGCCGTCGGCGGCGAGGATCATCCCGAAGCCGGTACGCACCAGGGCCTGGTCGTCCGCGATGACGGCGCGCAGAGCGGGCCCGTTCACACCGCCTCCCACGGGACCCGGGCCGTGACCCGGTATCCGCCGGTGAGCGTGGGCCCGGCGGTGAGCCTGCCGCCGTAGACCGCGAGCCGTTCGCGCAGCCCGATCAGCCCGCGACCGTTGCCGTCCACCGGGGGCGAGTCGCGGACGGCTCCCGTGTCGGTGACCGCTATCTCCAGCCAGGATCCGGAGAAGCCGATCTCCACCGTCGCACCGGCGCCCGCCGCGTGTTTGATGGTGTTGGTGAGCGCCTCCTGGACGACGCGGTACGCCGTGAGCTCCACCCCGGGCGGCAGCGGTCCGGGAGGCAGCGAGACGGTCAGGTCCACCGATGTCCCGGCGGCCCGCACCCTTTCGGTGAGGGCGTCGAGCTGTCCGAGTCCGGGCTGCGGTTCCAGGCCGTCGGCGGGGGTGTCGGCGCTCGCGTCCGGGCCCGCCAACAGGCCCATCACATGGCGGAGTTCGGCCATGGCGGCGCGGCCCCCGGCCTCCACCGCCAGCAGTGCTTCCTTGGACCGCTCCGGGGCGGCGTCCATCACCTTGCGCGCAGCGCCCGCCTGAATGACCATCACGCTCACATTGTGGGTGACGACGTCGTGGAGCTCGGCGGCTATCCGGGCGCGTTCCTCCTCGACGGCCCGGCGCGTGGCCTTCTCCTGAGTCTGCTGGAGATCCGTGAACCGCTTGCGGCTCGCTTCCAGCCGCAGGCGCCCGAACCGGACGAGGCTCGCCAGCACCCCGACGATCAGGAGTACTACTGCGGGACTGGACCAGCCGGGAAGCATGGGGTCCGCATCCCGGAACGCGACACCTGCCAGCACGGCGGCGGCGATCAGCGCGACCATGGCCCGGGCGCGGTAGCGGCTGTGCGCGACAGCTCCGTAGGCGCCGATGCTGCAGGTCAGCACATTGATCCAGGAGACGCGATCCGCTATGGCCAGCGCCGCGGCGGCGACCACCCCGAACGCGAGCAGCGGATACCTGCGCCGGGCCGCGAGCGGCAGCGCCGAGAGCAACACCAGGACCCAGGGCGCGGAGGACTCCGACGGGTACTCGGCCCCGGGGGCCGGGGCCGGGGCCGGAGGCGGTACCGGGTACGGGAATTCGGGCCGGTTCGCGGTCACGGCCCGGGAGCTGATCCGTACCGGCCCGTCCCCGGGGTAGCGCGCCGCCACGACGAGCGCGACGACGGTCAGTACGACCGCCAGCACCACGTCCAGGCGCACCGCCCGCCGGGACAGCGGGGTGGGCTCACCCTCCGGCCGCATCGCCTCGCGGAGGTGCGCCCACCACGTCCCGGGCCGCAGCACGTCGCCGGTCCGCTCCCGCCAGTTGCTTGCCTGCTCCCGCCTGTCACCGGTCCGCTCCGGCCCCTCGCTTGCCTGCTCCCGCTGGTCGCGGGTGCGCTCGCGCCGGTCGCCGGCCCGTTCCCGCGCAGGGCCGGGCTGTTCTCGCTCTGTGCCTGACCACGACGCGTCGTGCGGCCGCCCGTACGGGTCCTCCCTCTCCATCCGCACATTGTGCGGCCCGGCGGCACGGGTCCACGTCCGCCTGCGTGACCGGCACACCTGTCCGCCAGGAGTACTCCTCGAGGATGACCCCGCCGCCGGGTCCTCCGCGGGGAGGGCCGTATGTCGGTGCCCCGGCGGACGCGCCGCCGCCGCCTCCGCCCGTACGTTCACCGGACTTGCGCAGGACATCGGCTCATCGACCATGAAGGACGGACACACCCATGAATCACGTGATCGAACTGGAGGGCGTCGCCAAGCGGTACGGCGGCGCCGACGCCCCGGCGCTCGGACCGGTCGATCTCGGCGTGGCCCAGGGCGAGGCCCTGGCCGTGACGGGGCCGTCCGGCAGCGGAAAGTCCACGCTGCTCAATCTCATCGCCGGTCTGGACCGGCCCAGCGAGGGCACCGTGACCGTGGCCGGGCAGCGCATCGACCGGCTGAGCGAGCACGCGCTGGCCCGGTTCCGCCGCGAACGGATCGGCATGGTCTTCCAGTTCTTCAACCTGCTCGACGACCTCACCGTCGCCGACAACATCCAGCTCCCCGCCCAGCTGACCGGGACCGCCCGGCGGGCGGCGGCGACCCGTGCCGGGGAGCTGATGGAGGTGCTGGGAATCCAGAAGCACGCCCGCGCCTACCCCGGGCGGTTGTCCGGCGGCGAACGCCAACGGGTCGCGGTGGCACGGGCCTTGGTGAACAAGCCCGCGCTGCTGCTCGCCGACGAGCCGACCGGCGCGCTGGACACCGCGTCGGGGCAGGAGGTCCGCGAGCTGCTCGTGGATCTGCACCGCGGCGGGCAGACCGTCGTCCTGGTCACGCACGACCTGGAACTGGCCCGGGCCTGCGCACAGCGCACGATCCATCTGGTCGACGGCAAGGTCGCCGTCGACACGCGCGCGGAGGCCGTCCGATGATCCGGTTCGGCGGCGGTGCCCTCGGCCGGGTCGTTCGCTCCGGGGTCGGCAGACGGCGCGTCCAGACGCTGGTGATCGCCGTGGCCACCATGATGGCCGTGGCCTCGGCCGTGGTCGCCGGGTCCCTCATGGTCGCCACGAACGCGCCCTTCGACCATGCCTTCGCGCGGCAGCACGGGGCGCACCTCATCGCGCAGCTCGACCCGCACCGGGCGAGCGCGGCCCAACTGGCGAGCACCCGCGGCCTGGAGGGCGTCACGGCGAGCGCGGGGCCGTTCCCGTCCACGACGATCAGTCCGATCGGCCAGGACGGCGGACACCTGCCCGCGCTGACGCTGGTCGGACGGTCCGGGCCGGGAAAGGACGTGGACGCACTGGACCTGAAGTCGGGCCGGTGGCCGCGCACTTCGGGTGAGATCGTGCTGTCCGCCTCGTTCCAGGGCCCGGATCTCGTGCTCGGCGCGACCCTGAAGAGTTCCGAGGCCGCGGACGCGCAGACGCTGACTGTCGTCGGCTTCGCGCTGTCCACGAGCGGGAGCGCCGACGTCTGGGCGACCCCGGCCCAGGTCCGGTCGCTCGCGACCGGAGACAGCGGCCTCGCGAGCCAGATGCTCTACCGCTTCGACTCGGCGGCGACGAAGTCGCAGATCGCTGCCGACCGGAAGAAGCTCGCCGCCGCCCTGCCTTCCGGGGCGCTCGTCGGCACCCAGTCGTGGCTGGACACCAAGCACGCCGCCGACCAGGGCGCGGCGGCCACGATCCCGTTCCTGTTCGCGTTCGGCGTGCTCGGCATCGTCATGTCGGTGATCATCGTCGGCAGCGTGATCAGCGGCGCCGTCGGCACGGGGCTGCGCCGGATCGGCATCCTCAAGGCCATCGGATTCACTCCGCGCGAGGTCGTACGGGCCTATGTGGCCCAGGCGTTGATCCCCGCGGCGGCCGGCATCGCGCTCGGGGTCGTCCTGGGGAATCTGCTGGCGGTGCCGCTGCTGGCGGACACCGAGTCCGTGTACGGCACCGTGTCCCTCTCGGTGGCCTGGTGGGTGGACGTCGTGGTGCCGGCCGGTGCGCTGCTCGTGGTCACGATCGCGGCGCTGGTGCCCGCGCTCCGGGCCGGCAGGCTGCGTACGGTCGAGGCCATCGCCGTCGGCAGGGCGCCGCGCACCACACGCGGTCAGTGGGCGCACCGCGCGGCGGGGCGGCTGCCGCTGCCGCGTCCGGTGACCTACGGCCTCGCGAGTCCCTTCGCGCACCCGGTGCGGGCGATCGCGATGGTGCTGGCGGTGACCTTCGGGACGGTCGCCGCGACGTTCGCGGTGGGACTGACGCAGTCCCTCAACGCGGTGGCGAGCGCGCAGGATCCCGAGAACAGCGCCGATGTCACCGCCGTCAGTGGTGGGCCGGGCGGCTCCGGGCCCGGCGTGGCGGAGAGGAAGGAGGAGCCGCCCACGGCCGGCTCCCGGCAGGCGCCCGGGGGCTCGGGGCCGAACGGGCAGGAGTCGGCGGATCCGGACGCGGTGCGGGCCGCGATCGCGGCGCAGTCCGGCACCGCCTCGTACTACGGCACGGCGATGGGCGACGCCACGGTGTCCGGGATCTCCCGCACCCTCCGGGCCACCCTCTACCAGGGTGATTCGCGTCCCGGCAGCTACGAGATGATCGCGGGGCACTGGATCTCCGGGCGGGGCCAGGTCGTGGTGCCCACCGGCTTCCTGGAGCGGACGGGAACCAGGATCGGCGATTCCGTGCGGGTGACGTTCCAGAAGGAGACGGTGAGCCTGCGCATCGTCGGCGAGGCCTTCGACACGTCGGACGACGGCATGCGGGTCCACGCGGATCTCGACAGCTTCGCCAAGGCGGAGCCGGAGGCCTTCCACATCGAGGTCAAGTCGGGGGTTTCCCCGGCCGATTACGCGCAGAAGCTCGGTGCGGTGCTCAAGCCGCTGGGCGGAGACGCCTTCGCCGAATCCGCTCCGGAGGGCGAGAACATGATCGTCCTGCTGGAGGCGATGGCGGCGCTTCTCACCCTGATGCTGGTCTCCGTGGCGGGCCTCGGCGTCCTCAACTCCGTCGTCCTCGACACCCGCGAGCGCGTTCACGACCTGGGGGTGTGCAAGGCGCTCGGCATGTCCCCGCGGCAGACCGTGAGTCTCGTACTCGCCTCGGTGGCCGGGATCGGCGTGTTCGGCGGGCTGATCGGGGTCCCGGCCGGGTTCGCGCTGCACGGCTATGTCCTGCCGGTCATGGGAGAGGCCGCGGGCACCCGCCTTCCGCCCTCGGTCCTCGACGTGTACGACGGCTCGCAACTGGTGCTGCTGGGCCTGGCCGGGGTGCTCGTCGCCCTGTCCGGCGCGATGGTCCCCGCGGTATGGGCGGCCAAGGTCCGTACGGCCACGGCGCTGCGCACCGAGTGACCCGCCGCGCGGCGGGTCGGCGTCACCGCGATGTCGTCACTCCAGGAGTGGGCCTCCAGCCACGAGAGGTAGCCGTCCTGGGTTGAACACCAGCACCTCCGCGGGACACTCCCCGGCCGTCGAACCTGGCGGCCGGGGACCCGCGGACTGATGCCGGGTCTGCCGTGCTCGGCCTCGGTGCGACCCCGTCAGCTGCAGGAGAGGAGGCCTGCCTTCTGCTTGGCGTCCAGGACGCGATGGACGCTCTGGCTCACCTGCGTGCGGAAGGCCGCGCTCTGCGCCATCCGGCTCTGCACCGCCTTGGTCATGGCCGGGATCAGATTCGGTTCGACGGTCAGGACCAAGTCGCCGCCGGCCGCGAGGAACTTGACCGCACGGTCTCCCGGGGCCACGGACTTCACCGCCACCGCGTTCCCGAGGTCGTCCGAGATGACCACGCCCTTGAACCCCATGTTCTTGCGGAGCATGGTCTGGATCACCGTCGGGGAGAACGCGGCCCGGTTGTTCGGGTCGATCTTGCTGTACGTCGCGGAGGAGATCATGACGAACGGCGCCCCGGCGTCGATGCCGGACTTGAAGGTGGCGACGCTCGGGCTCGTGCTCGTCGTCACGGTGTCCACGACGTTGGCCGTGGTGTCCGTGTTGCCGCGGACGTAGCCGAGTCCGGGGAAGTGCTTGAGCGTGGCCAGCACGCCGGACTGGGTGGAGCCCGCGAGGAACGCGTTGCTGTGCGGGGCCACCGTCGCGGCCGTATGCCCGAACTCGCGGTCGTACCGGCCGATCGGAGCGTTGGCCGTGCCGAGGCTCGCCGGTACGACATCCGCGACGGGCGCGAGGTTCAGGTTCACACCGGCCGTCCTGAGCTCCTTGGCCCACACGGCCGATTCGCTCTGCAGTCTCGTCGTCGTCCACGTTCCCTGGGTCAGCGCGCTCGGGATGGTCGAGAAGCCGGGGCCCCTCAGCACCTGCACCTGTCCGCCCTCCTGGTCGGTCGAGACCAGGAGGCCCACACGATGCCCGGCCACCGTGTCCGCCTTCGCCTGAAGACCGTCGACGAGGGACTTGATCGCCGCCGTCCCGGCGTTGCTGCGCCCGGCGAGGAACACCGAGCCGACGTGGTACTGACGCATGACATCTATGCGCTTGCTGTCAGGAGCGGACGGCGTGACCGATCCCATGAAGAGCTGGCCGACCCGCTGCGAAGCCGTCATCGCCGAATAGGTCCTGTCGGCGCAGATGGACGCCGAGAGCTTCGAGGTTCCCGCGGGCGGGTCGATCGTGGCGGCCCGGGAGACCTGGACACCTCCCACACCCGCCGCCGCGAGGGACACCGCCAGCGCTGAGGCGAGCAGGACGCGTCGGCTGACGGTGGAGCGATGGGTGGGCGACTGGTGTGATGCCATGAAGATACTCCGAGGGTGCCTGCCGGGGCCCGCTTGTATCTTGAGCGGGAAGTCAGTTGCCGTGTCCAGCGTACCTCCGAGCCCTTGGGCCGGGTCCGAGCGTGTGGCGCTGCCTTTCCGAGGGTCTCGGCGCCTGCTCGCGCGTCTGGGCGAAGCCCGGTCGGTCCTCGTCCGGACCGCCACTGCGGCATGGCCCCGGGGCGCCTGCATGTGTACGCGTCGACGCACAGCAGCCGCACGGCTCGGGCGGCAGCGCCGGCACCTCTCCGTCCGAGATGGCGGTGGTGAGCCGCTCGAAGGCCGACAGGAGCGAGCTGCCGATACCCGGGGCGTCGCCGAGGACGGCGAGTGTCTCCTCATAAGCGTAGTAGGGGCGGTGAGGGACTTCCACCCGCCGACGCCGTGCACGAACACCGGACGCAGCCGCATACCCCTCGTCCCCGGGAAGGCGCGGTTGTTCCGGGGGAGTTGAGCCGGAGACCTTGGACCGGGCGGTGATCCGCTTGCTTGCCCGCAAGGCCTGCGCACCGGCCGAGGGATCCGGCCGTCGGTTCATGGCGGGGATCCGTTCGAAGTCGTGGGCTTCCCCTGTTGACGGTGGCGAGGGACGGTCAGTTTACTGGTGTCGATGTGAAACGAAGTTTCTCTCATGGAAACCATGCGCGTCGTCTCCGAGTCAGGGCGCGAGGTCTGTGAGGGGCTGCTCCTCGTACGTCGTCCGCAATGACCTGGCGAAGAACCGGAGTCCTCATGGTGCGTCCCACACATTCCCTCGGATCAGGCGTGAGACGGGCGGTGACCGCCTTCCTCCTGGGGCTCGCCCTCCTGGCGGGGTCCGGCGGTCTGACTCGGGCGGAAGCCGCGGAAAGTCCGACGGTCTACCCGACGGCCGCCTACGCCACCACGGTCGGCCAGGACCCGGCCGACATCTACTACCCCGCGACCACCACCCGCCGACTGCCGGTGGCGCTGTTGCTCCAGGGCGCGAACGTCGACAAGTCGGCCTACGAGGGGTACGCCCGTACGGTCGCGGCATTCGGCTTCGTCGTGGTGGTGCCCAACCACACCAGGACCCTGTACGGCGTGCCCGGACTGTGGGCCTCCTCCGACGAGGGGCTCGCCGCGGTGACATGGGCCGCTGCCGAGAACGCCGACGCCGACAGCCCGCTGGCAGGACGCATCGACGCCGACACCCTGGTTCTGCTCGGCCATTCCTTCGGTGGCGCCGCGGGGCTCGGCACCGTGCAGGGGCAGTGCGTCCCGCCGTTCTGCTTCGGCCTGCCCGCCGGCGCCGTCAAGCCCGTCCAACTGAAAGCCGCCGCGTTTTTCGGCACGAACAACGTGCCCCCCGGCGGTGGGGCGGCCCCGGCCGTCGACAACACCGGAGTGCCCCTGGCGCTCGTCCAGGGGAGCGTCGACGGCGTTGCCGCACCCGCCGCGGCCCAGGCGACCTACGAGGCACTGACCGCCACGCCGAAGGCGCTGGTCACGGTCACCGGGGCCAATCATTACGGCATCACCGATGCGCAGAACCCGCCCGGGGCGCTCCCGGACGCGTCGGTCCAGACGCTCGATCAGACCGAGAGCATCCGTACCTCGGCCCGTTGGTCCGCGCTGTTCCTGAGGGCGAGCCTGGGTGACGCACTGGCCGCCGCGTACGTACGTCAGTGGGGGGACGGCGTCGACAACGCGGTGACCGTCCAGCAGGCCTACTGACCGACCGCTCCGGTCCGGCGCGGCGATCGCGTGCACAGGCAGGGTTTCTCAACTGGAGGAGTGTCATGGTCTCGGCGGCCCTGTTCCTGACAGGAGTTCTCCAACTCCTGCTCGCCTTCGCCGCGTTCCGCAAAGGCCGTGCGCCCGGGCTGTGGATCGGTGTCCTCGGGTGTGCGCTGGCGTACGACTCGCTCGTCGTCGCGGCCGGGGCGATGGTGGGGGCGGGCGCACCGCTGGAGTGGCTCAACACCGGCCGTTTCGTGGTGCACGCCGTACTGACGCCGCTCTCCGTGGTGTGCGGCGCCCTGTTGCTCGACCGAGGGCGGCGCACGGTCCGGTGGGCCTGGGCGTGCGCCGCGGCCCTGTCCGTGCTCGGTGTGGCCACCACGCTGCCGGGCCTCGAACTGGAGCCCCGCTCCTGGGCCGGAACCCTGCGCTACACGGACGCCGGTGGCGCGGGTGCGCCCTTCGCGGCGGTCCTCTCCGTCCTGGCGCTGTTGGCGATCGGCGTCGTGGCGTGGAAGCGGCGATCCGTGCCCTGGATCGCGCTGGGCGCGTTCGCCGTCTTCGCCGCCTCGGCCCTCGCTTTCAAGGTGCCACCGGTGGGCAACGCCGGCGAAGGACTCATGCTGGCCGGTCTGCTTGCCGCCCTGTGCGACCGGCGTATCGACACGCGCCAGGAAACCACGCCCGCACCGGCCGCGCCGTGACCGGGCCGGGCTCCCACGAGCCCGGTCCCTTCGGCCTGGCCGGACTCTGCTCCGCCCATTCGGCCTTGCCCGACCCTGCTCCGCCCGGCCTGGCCCCGTCCGGTTCGCGCCGGCGGTCCTCAGTGCTCGCGCAACAGTGAACCCACCCCCTGCACCTGGTCGTCGACCCCGTTGTCGCGCAGTGCCATCCACCAGGTGGCGGCGTTGATGGCGATCACCGGGAGCCCGAGCCAGCGCTCCGCCTCGTCGGCCAGGGCGACCATGGACAGGTTGGTCCCGCACTGCACGATCGCCTCGACCCCTTCCAGGAGGGCGAGTTCCGTCAGGGCCTCGCGCAGCCGCCGCTCCTCGACGTGGGCGATGGACACGGCCGTCGGACAGCGCAGTCCGGTGACACCGGCGACCTCGAAGCCCAACTCGGTGAAGAACTGCCGCACGTTGGCATCGCCGACGGGCTGATAAGGGGTCAGTACGCCGATGCGCCGCGCGTCGAACAGGCGCAGCGCCCGGTCGCAGGCCTCGGCGCCGGTGGCGACCCGCAGACCGGTGGCCTCGTGGATCTGGCGGATGAAGGCGCGGTTGCCCTCGACACCGCCCCAGAACGTCTCGGCCGACATGCCCATCACCATGTAGTCGGGTTCGCACGTGAGCACCCGCTCGCAGGCCGCTCCGATCTCGTCGCGGATCTGCTCCAGCAGCCGCTCCATCCCGGCGTCGCCGGACATGTCCTGGTCCCGGATGTGGATGCGCGAGAAGTGCGAGGTCACTCCGGGCACGGTCATCCGGTGGAAGTCCGGTTCCACGATGGTGTTGGTACTGGGGGCGATGACGCCGAACTTGTGGCGCCAGCCGAGGGCGTCGGTCATGGGTTCACCGTTCTGGACAGGCCGGCCGGGTGCGGCGCGGAGCGGGACAGTGAGCGGGCGAGCCTGAGGGCGGCGACCAGGAGGGCCGCCTGGGTGAGCGTGTTGCAGCCCTGCTCGGTCCACTGCAGGGCGACGCTCTGGTCGGGGCGGGCGGCCAGCGGCCCCAGCACGTACATGCCGAGCAGCCACAGGCCCGCCGCCGAGGCGGCGGGAGTGTCCCCGGCGGCCCGTGCGAGCAGGATGAGACGGACCCCGCACACGGTGACCGCGGCGATGGCCAGCACCATGACGGGCAGGGTCGAGGCCAGGAGCAGGGACAGCGCGCCGAGCAGCGTCCAGGTCGCGGCGAACCCCCACAGCGGGGGGACCCGGCCCGTTCCCCGTGGCGAGGGGACCGGGGACGGCAGGGACAGCAGGGCGTGGGCCAGCAGCAGGAAGCCCGCGGCGAGCAGCGGGAACAGCGCCTTGTTCAGGGGCTGGACGTCCGGCCCGTCGAGGGACACGACGAGCTTCCACACCGCCTTGGACAGCCCGCCCGCCAGGATCAGCGCGGTCGCCGTGGCGGCCATGGTCCCGGCCCGGGGCACGGCCCGGCCGACCGGCCGGATCAGACAGGCCGCCCCGATACCGGTCAGGACGACCGGCACGAAGTCCTGGAGCGCGAGCGCGACGGGGTAGTCCACCGGCGCGCTCACAGAGCCGCCTCCCTGCCGTGCCCGGACCCGCGCTCCGGGTTCGGCGTGTCCGCAGGTCCTGCCGGTTCCGCAGACGCCGCAGACGCCGTCGGCGGTCCGGGCGGTCCGGGCGGTGCGGACGGCAGGATGTCGCGGGTGCGGAATCCGGCGGTCGCGAACCGTGCCGCCGCCCTGCGCCGGGTCAGCCGGGCGATCCGGCCGCCGTTGCGGGTCCGGTCCGCCAGGATCCGGCCGGCCAGCCAGGGCGCCACGGTCTCCACCCGGTCCGCCAGGATGTTCAGCACCTTGCGGACCTTCGCGTACTCCGCCGGGCCGTAGTCGTGCAGCAGGAGGTCGGTCACGACCATGCCCGGCGACAGGCGCAGCGCCCGTACGTCGTGCGGTGCGGTCACCGCCCGTTCGCGCAGGTCCGCGGCCAGGGCCTGGGTGAGGTAGGTGACGGCGCGCTTGGTGGTGCCGTACGCGCCGAGGCCCGGCAGGACGCGGCCGTCGGAGCCGAGGCCCTCCATGTTCCACAGGCGTCCGTGGCCTTGGGCGAGGAACCCGTTCAGCGCGACGGCCGAACCATGGGCGGTGCCCACCAGGTTCGTGGCGACGACGGCTTCCAGGTCACCGTCCGGCAGCTCCCAGAGCGGCCGTCGGACGGTGGCCGCCCCGGCGTTGTTGATCCATACGTCGACGCCGCCGAAGGTGTCGAGGGCCGCGTCCCACAGGTCCTGCACCTGGCCCCGGTCGGTGACGTCCGCCGCCCGTCCGAGCAGCCGGTCCGCCGGGGCGTCCAGGACCGCGGCGGCCTCCTTCACGGTCCGTGGTCCGCGACCGGACACCACGACGCGGCAGCCCCGGTCGAGGAAGGAGCGGGCCAGTCCGTGGCCGATGCCGCGGGTGCTGCCCGTGACCACCACGACGGGCGCCCGCGTTCTCATGTCTCCTCCCAGTCGAGGACGCCGTGCACGACGGCGGCCAGGACGTTGCCGTCGAACAGTTCCCAGGTGACGGCCAGCCGTCCGCCCGCGGTCATGCCGGGGGTGGCGTCCAGGGCGAACTCGCGTCCCTTGACCTTGTGCACGTCCCCGTCGGTGAAGTGCCAGACCGGGTAGTTGGCCCGCCCGAACGCCTGGGCGTTGCCCCAGGCCCCCGGTCCTTCCCAGAACTCCCGGGTGCCGTCCCGGCGGCGTACGACGGTGAAGGCGCGGTCCACGCCGGCGCCCGTCCAGCGGACCCGGTGTTCGGTGCGCAGCAGGTCCAGCGGGGTGAGCCGGTCCTCCACCTCGACCGTTCCCAGCGGCTTCTGGTCGGCGCCCCACACCTCGCACGTTCCCCGGAAGGCGCCGGACCGCTTGGTGGGCAGGATCCATGGCACGGGACCGGACCGGGTCTCCGCGGCGAGATGGGCGTCGATCGCGGCGCGTGTCGCCGGATCGTCGGCCCCGGCGCCGACGGTGCGCCGGTAGAGGCCGTTGAAGCAGCCCACCACCGTCCATCCCTGGTAGAGGACGGACGAGTAGACCTGGGTCTCGCCGTCGGGCAGGACGTGGTTCCAGGTGTTGAGGTCGACCTGCCAGCCGGGCCCGTAGTAGTGGGCGTCCACGAACGAGCCGTACGGCTGGCCCGTTCCGTGGAAGTCGGGACCGTGGTAGATCCGGTTGTCGTCGGCGTCGGTCACGGCGAAGGCGAAGGGCGCGGCGAGCCGGAACCGGCCGGCCAGCGGGCCGCCGCCCTCGAGACCGCCGTCCATGCGGTAGACCGTGCCTCCGTCCTCGAACGCCGAGGAACGGCGGATGTCCTCGAATCCGCACCACGTGCCCGTCGCGTCGAACAGCGAGGGCCGGCCGTGCCATTCACCGGTGATGCGCCGCTGCCAGGCGCTGGGCTCCGGGGCGCTCACGAGGCGTCCCCTTCCGCGCCGCCCGGGCCGCCGGTGATCAGCAGGCCGCGCAGTGCGTCGGTCGTCGCCGGGCCGAGCAGCCGGTCGACCTGCGCCCACACCGGATCGATCTCCCGGCTGAACAGCGCGGCCCGCAGCCGCCGGTCGCGGTCGGCGAGGTCCGTGTCCTTCACCTCGTCGGCCGCTGCCGGAGGGAAGTCCCCGGCCAGGTTCAGCCAGTGCTCCAGGTAGTTTTCGGCGATCGGTCCTACGGCCCGCAGTGCCGCCTCGTCGGCACGGTGCACGAGCATCCACGGTGACATCAGGGCGCGCTGGCGCGGACCGATCGCCGCGGGGGCCAGCCCGGGGATCTCCGCCGCGCTGCCGTGCGCCGGGGTCAGGGAGCCGTACACGGCGTCGGTGTACGCGGGATGGGAGGCCAGGTCCGCCCGCTGCACCAGGTCGAGGTGAAAGGCGTAACCCTCCCCGGCGTGCACGGAGTCGAGGGTGAAGTGCGGCAGCGGGCCCTCGGCCGCGCCGAACGCGAACACCATGTGGCTGTCGAGGCCGATGGGCGGGACCACCAGCGAGATGTGCACGACGGACGCGACGGCGCCGCTCCCGGTGAAATACCGGACGGAGCCGACCTCACCGGGGAAGGCCTCACTCGTCAACCGCCCCCAGGGCGTGGGGGATTCGGCGACGTCCGTGACGGCTGTGAGGCGGTCGAGGACGCGCGCGGACAGCGCGGCGGGCGGGGACTGCGCCGCCGCGCGGGCCGGTGGGACGGACGGGGGACGGGCCGCTGTCTGATCCGGCATCTCGGGGTTCACTCTCCGGACGGACGCGGTTCGGGGGCGTCGTCCTTGTCGGGGCCGGACGCGGACTGGGCGCCGTCGACCGTGGGGTGGAGGCCGTGCGCCTTCTGCTCCCAGGCGCGGGCGAACTCGGGAATCTCGCGGCGGCCGGGGGAGGCGATCACCGTCGAGGTGCGCTCGGGCACGTCCCCCGTGACGCGGTCCCCGTCGCCCACCGTCCAGCCCTTGGCGGCGAGTTCCTGCCTCCTGCGCCGGTAGGCGACCGAGATCAGGTCGGAACGCAGGTGGAGTTCCGCGCCCAGGTCGGCGGGGAGCAGCTCCGGCCGGGTCCCGTCCACCACCGGGGCGTCCTGTCCGAAGATGCGGTACACCCGCTTGCGCGTGTTGGCGTCGGCCCAGGAACCGGTGAAGAAGTCGCGCAGAGCGATCCACTTGACGAGGGTGGTGGTCTCGTCGACCGGGATGTTCGTGTCGTAGATGATCATGTTGCCGAACGGCAGCCGCACATGCAGTTTGACGAGGTTCGGCAGCATCCAGCCCGCGGTGCTCACCACCGGTGGCCGGTCCCGGCCCTGCGAACGCCGGTCCTGGTAGAGCCTCGACCACAGTCCCTTCGCGGTCGGCGGGTGCATCGAGACGGTGGCGAACGCCGACCACTCGTCGGGCTGTTCGAGGGTGTACTCCTCGACCTCCGGGCGCTCCGGGTTGCCGAACGAACCCGCGTGCACGAACGGGGTGTGCGCGATGTCGCAGCCGTTCTCCAGCACCCGCTCGTAGTTGGAGTGCCAGAGGTACTCGCCGGTCACCGCCCTGAAGCGGCCGCCGTCCTCCAACAGCTCATCGAACTCGGGCCACTTGGGGATGGGCGGCCGTTCCTCCTCGGGCAGGTCGCCGAGGAACACCCAGACGAACCCGTACCGTTCGCGCGCCGGGTACGCGTCGACCCGGGCCTTCCTGGGGATGCCACGGCCGGGCAGGTTGGCGGGGATCCTGGTGCACGCCCCGCCGGGCTCGAAGCGCCAGCCGTGGTAGGGGCACACCACGCAGTCCCCGGCGACGCTGCCGCCGGACAGGGCCGCGCCCCGGTGCGCGCAGAGGTCGGACAGGGCCACCGGGCGCCCGTCCTCGGTGCGGTACAGCACCAGACTCTGGCCCAGACAGGTCACTTTCAGGGGCCGGCGTCCCACACGGTCGGCGAACTCGACCGCGTACCAGAAGTTCTTGAGCATCCGTGGCGCTCCTCGGCGTCGTTCTCCACTGGGGTGCGGGACTTGGGCCCGCGGAGCCGTGCGGGGCTTTCGTGCGCGGGGAGTTCAGCGGCGTCGAACCGCGATGAGCCCGGGGTGCGGGGGCGCCAGCAGTTCGTCGAGCCGGGACCGGGCGGCGTCGTCGCCGCGCAGGTGGGCGGTGCAGAACAGGGTGATCAGGCGGGACAGCAGGTCTCTGGCGGCACCGTCGTCGTCCGGGACCGTCCGTTCCAGGAACCCGCGCGCACCGGTGGGGTCCGCGGGGTGGCAGGCGGTGAAGTGGTTCGCGCCCGTCAGGGTGGCCAGGACGTTGCCGCCCGCCGCGTCGGGGACGGCCTCGTCGAACGTACGGGCCACCGGATCCGGCGGCGCCCCGCCGGGCGGTCCGGTGTAGCGGTCCGCGCTCGCGGCGATCACACCGTCGTGTTCGCCGGACAGCAGCAGTGCCGGCGCGCCCCCGCCCGCCGGCAGGACGGTCCCCGGTGGCCAGCCGAGCAGGTCGGCGACGACGGTGTGGGCTCCGTAGGCGAACACCGCCCGGACCCCCGGGGTCAGACCGGCCGACTGGAGCGCCACCGTGCCACCCGCCGAGTGCCCGCCGAGGGCGACCCGGTCGGTGTCGAGCAGCCCGGCCAGCGGCGGCCTGGTGCCGAGTTCCCGTACGGCTGCCAGCAGCGCGCTGATGAGCGGACTGGTCGGACGGGTGCCGTACCCGGCCGGTGCCGCCGCTTCGAGGTCCACCGCCGGGGTGAGGCCGTGACTCCCGGCGAACAGCTCGCCCACCAGGTCCGCGGTCACGGTGACCACGCCCGCCGACGCGAGCGCGACGGCCAGCCAACGGTAGGCGTCCTGACCGACGTTGATGCCCGGAAGGAGCAGCGCCACCGGGTACGGGGCTCCCTCGGGGTCGGTCGGGATCTCGCCGGAGAGCCGCTCGGCGTCGGAGCCGGTGGGCCGCGCCGGATAGAACACCCGCAGGTGCGCGGTGTCGAACGGCTCCTTGAGGCCAGGTACCCGGCAGGCCCACCACAGGGCCCGTACGCCGGCCGTCATCTCGGCCTCGGCAGTTCCCGGTCCCCGCCCCACAGGGCCCGGACCAGGCGGTCGGTCGTCTCCTCGCCGAAGTAGCGCACCCCCATGACGTTGGCGGGGTCCCGCTCCGCGATGTTGCGCCGGGTGGCCAGGTCCGCGGCGGCCAGGATGTCCCGCTCGTCCGGGGGCACGGCCTCTGCCGCGTCCACCCATCCGAGCCAGCGGTCCACGTGCGCGTGGGTGAGCGAGCGGACCAGGCCGACGTGCTCCTGGTCGCGGGGCATCGAGTAGCAGTACGCGGTCGGGGACAGACTCGCCCGGATGAACCCCGCCCGGCTGGTGAACCAGTCCAGGGACGGGTGCTGTTCACGGGTGGCGAGCCACTCCTCGTCGAGCGGGGCGTAGTAGCGGTCGTAGTACGCGCCGTCGGCGACCAGGTTCGCGCGGGGCACCGAGTCGAGATAGAACCAGCCTCCCGGCCAGCACAGCAGGGCGATGCCCAGGTGCGGTACCCGGATGTGCGGGCCCAGCCACACCGTCAGGTGCAGGTTGGCGAAGCCGCGGGTCGGGTTGCCGAGCCAGGAGTGCACCATCCAGTCGACCTCGGGCCCGGTGTAGGCGGCCAGCGATCCTCCCGGGCTCTGCGGGGGCGCGCCGTAGGAGTCCAGGCCGAGCGTGGAGGGATCGCGGCGCAGTTCGAAGCGGGCGTCGATCTTGGACTTGAGTTCCGCGAGCAGTTCCCGCCACTGCTCGAAGGTCTCGGTCACGTCGGTGACGGGCGCGTCGTCCGTCATGTCCTGCACGGCCTTGAGGGTCTCGGCCACGGAGCAGCTCCTCGGGGTTCGCGGTGCCGGCGTCGAAGGGCCGGGCGGGGCAAGGGTCCGGAGCGGTCAGGCCGGACGGGGGGCCGGCGCGCCGGCCGGGGCGACCAGCGCGCCGGACAGCCGCCAGGGCCGTCCGTCGACCAGGTCGGTGGAGCGGGACAGCATCCGGCGCAGGGCCTGGGCGGGGTGGATCTCGGCCAGGGTGAGGGGGCCCCTCGCGGTGGTGGTACGGGGATGACTGATGCGGCCGGTGAAGCCGCCTCCGTGGTTCTGCCAGAGTCCGAAGTCGGACGGAAGCGCGTGCACCGCGCCCTGGCCGTGACCGGCCGCGACGAGGTTGAGCCGGTTCTCGGCGGAGCGCTCGGGCAGGCCCAGGGCGCTCTCCCAGGGCTCCAGGCCCGTGAAGCAGACCGCCACGGTGTCGGCGCCGGCCAGCGCGGCGAGCCGGAAGGTCTCCGGATGGACGCTGTCGTCCCCGGCGACCAGGGCGATCCGTCCCCACACGGCGTCATGGACCTCGGGCGGACCCGCCCGCCCGGTCGCCCACGAGGCATGGCGGGCACTCGGATGGAGTTGGGGGACGCGCAGCACCGGCCCGCCCGCTCCGGTCAGCACGCCCAGGTGTACGTCTCCCGCCGGCACGGTGCAGGCGAGCAGGGCGTCGGTGCCGCTCAGCGCGTCCGCCAGCGTTCGCAGCGCCCCGGCGGCCAGAGCGTCGGCCTCGGTCCCCGTCAGGTGCGCGGGGACGCGGCCTGAGGGAAAGAGGAACAGCTCGGGAAGGACCAGCAGGCAGGCGCCTCGCGCGGCGGCGTCGGCCGCCAGCCGGGCCGCGTCCTCGACGGCCGCCCGTCCGGTACCCGAGGGCCGCAGCACCGCGGCCGTGACACTCTCGGCGCGCCGTCCGCCGAAGGCGGGCACCGGGCGCGGCGAACGCGCTATCGGGCCGTACAGGTCGGGACGGCGGGCCGCGAACACGTCGGTGCCGTCGGGCCGGTGCTTGTCGAGCGCGCCGAGCGGATCGATGTCGGCCACGGCGAGAGCCTCGCCGGTGCGCGGAGCCTTGGCGGCCACCGTGCCGTCGGGCGCGACGATCTGACTTTCGCCGGCGCCGTGGAGCGCCTCGGGCGGAATGCCCAGCCCCTCCGCGACGGCGGCGAGCCGGGCTTCGGGGATGAGGGGACCGACCTTGTTCGCGGCCACCACCCACACCTTGTTCTCCGCGGCCCGGACGGGAATGTGCAGCGACGCCTCGTCCAGCGCGAAGGAGTTGAGGCTGTTGAGAAGCAACCGCGCCCCGCGCAGGGACAGAGAACGGCACACCTCGTTGATCACCCCTTCCATGCAGGAGTAGAGGCCGACCGGCCCGAGGCCGGTCTCCACCACCGGGCCCTCGGTGTCGGCCGGGTCGAGATGGTCGTTCTCGCTGCCCATCAGTGTCTGTTTGTCGGCCCGTCCCACGAGTGTTCCGTCCGGGGCGAAGAGCAGGCTCGTCGCGGTGATCCGCATACCGTCGGCCCGGCCGGGGACCGGAGGCGTGGCGGGTGCGGCGAGGGTGACGTGCAGCTTGACGTACAGCCCGTGCCGCGCGGCAGTGGCCGCCACCTCGGTGAGGAAGGTGTCCCCGAGGACGCAGGCCTCGCGCAGCGCGTGCTCCCTGTCCTCGTACCAGGACAGGTGATTGCAGAACTCGGGCAGGACGACCAGGCCGGCCTTCCGGGCCGCCGCCGCCCCGACGGCGCGCAGTACCGCGGCGAGGTTGGCCGACCGGTCGATTCCCACGGCGAACTGGGCCGCCGCGACGCGCACGGAGACAGGGGGCATCACACTCTCCCTTGGTTCCCCTGGCGGAACACTGTTTCCTGAACATACACTCGCCGCCAGCCTCGCGACAGAGGGGAATTCCCTTGTCGCCCAGCGGAAGGACCCCTGTGCTCACTCATGTCGTGCTGATGAGGTTCAAGGATCCGTCCGACGCACCCGAGGCCCGCGACAGACTGGAACAACTGGCCCCGCTCGTAAGGGAGATACGTTCCATGACGCTCGGGCTCGACGTCCTGGACACGCCCGTCTCCTACCACCTGAGCATGATCACCAGGCATGCCGGGCCGGACGAACTCGCCGCCTATCAGCGGCATCCGGAGCACCTGCTGCTCGCGCGATGGCTGCGCCCCCGGCTCGCGGACCGGGTCGTCGTCGACAGCGTCGACGACGACCCGCGCGAGGCAGCGGACGACGACTGATCAAGTGGGCTTCGCCCAGGGCCCGTTCTCGGCAAGGGCGCACCGGGCCGCGGGGCACGACCCCGAGCGGCCCGGCGGGGCGGAGGGTCACGGCGGCGACGGGGGACCGGGCGGGCCGACGGGGACCGGGTAGGCCCCGGGTGCCATCCTGGCACCACCCCCGCGGAACGCGGCCGGCGCGTGCGTCACACACGGCTGTACGTACTCCAGCAGGCCCTCCGCGCCGTACTCGCGCCCGTGGCCGCTGCGCTTGACCCCGCCGAACGGCGCGCGCAGCGACATGCCCGTCCGGTTGTGGGTGTTGACGAAGCAGAAGCCCGCGTCGAGACGGCGCGCGACACCGAAGGCCCGCTCCTCGTCCGAGCTCCAGACCGAGGCGCCCAGGCCGAGTTCACCCGCGCCCGCCCGTGCGATCACCTCGTCCTCGGTGTCGTAGGCGAGCACCGGTACCAGCGGGCCGAACTGCTCCTCCCGCACCACCGGGGCCCGGTCGTCCAGGCCGAGCAGCGCCGTGGGCCTCACGAAGTGCCCTGCCGACGCGTCGGCCGACGGGCACAGCTCACCGAGCGGGACCGTCCGGCCGCCGCGGCGCAGGCCGTCGTCGACGAGGGCGCGCAGCCGCGTCGCCGACTCCGCCGAGATCACGGGCCCCACGCTCACCCCGGGGACGAGGGGATCGCCGAGCCGTACGACGCGCGCGGCGGCGGCCGTGAAGGCCTCCACGAAGCGCTCGTACCGGGCCCGCGGCACGTAGATCCGTTTGACCGCCATGCACACCTGGCCGGCGGTGGACATCGCCGCGAGCACCAGACGGTCCATGGCGGAGTCGTCCAGCGGGGCGTCGTCGAGGAGGACGGCCGCGTCGTTCCCGCCGAGTTCCATCACCGTCGGGGTCAGCGCCGCGGCGGCGGCCGCCCCGATGGCGCGGGCGGCTGTCGCACCGCCCGTGAAGGCCACCTTGTAGACGCCGGGATGCCCGGCCAGGTGGGTGGCCACCGGGGCGTGCCCGTGCAGGACGTGCAGCAGTCCGGCCGGGAAATGTTCCGCCAGGCGCGTCAGGAGGGCGCTGACGGCCAGCGGGGCGAGCGGGGAGGGCTTGACCAGCAGCGCGTTGCCCGCGACCAGCGCGGGGGCGAGTTTCAGCGCGGTCAGCACCACCGGCGCGTTCCAGGGAGTGAGGGCGGCGACCGGTCCGTACGGTCGCTGACGGACCGTCAATCTTCCCTGTGCATCGTCGATATGGCGGTCCGCGAGCAGACCCGGGGCCGCGTCGGCGTACCAGCGCAGCACCGCGGCGGAGAAGAGGATCTCCCCGTGGCAGTCGGCCAGCGGCTTGCCCGACTCCCGTGCGAGCAGCGGCGCCTGCGTCGTCGCCGCCGCCTCCAGGCTCGCCGCGGCGGAGAGCAGCGCGGCCGCGCGGTCGGACACGGCCGTCCGCGCCCAGTCCGGGGCGGCCCGTCCGGCGGCGGCCACGGCACCGTCCACCCCGCGCGACGTCGCGGGTGCCACGTGGCCGACGATCTCGGCGCTCCTGGCAGGGTTGTGAATGCTGATCAGGTCGTCGACGGGCATGGCCCTCCTCGGCCCCGGTCGTCGGTGAGGCTTGGTCTCGGCGGTGCCGCGGCCGTCGGCCGCCTCACCGCCGTGGTGTCACACGGACATCCGCAGGGACGCGATCATCGAACTGCGCAGCAGCGCCTGCCGGGCACGGGCCGGATCGGCAGCCGTGGCCCGCAGTTCGTCCGCGAGCGCGGAGCGCAGTGCCGGGTCGCGGACTCTGAGCCGTTCCCAGTTGCGGTGTGTCTGGGCTCCGACGTACGTCAGCGCGCAGTCCCGCCGGGCCGCGGCGATACGGTCCAGAGCCTCGTCCGCGCCGGACCGGCCGTCCACGACGGCATGGAGCGCGGCGCCCATCAGCACCGCGTCGTGGATGCCGCTGTTCATGCCCATGCCGCCCAGCGGGTTGTTGACGTGGGCCGCGTCCCCGCACAGGAGGATCCGGCCCAGCCGGAAGGTGTCGGCGACGCGCTGGTGCACGCGGTAGAGGCCGGCTTGGACGACCCGCCACGGCGGACCGGTCCGACCTGCGGAGGCCGCGCGCAGGGCGCTCAACCGGCCCGGCAGTCGGGCGAGTTCGGCCGCGTCCGTGGTGTCGCCCGGGGTCGGCAGCAGGATGCGCCAGTGGTCGGGGGTGCGCAGCAGGACCAGCCATTCGTCGGGGTCCATGACGTAGGCGATGGGGGCGAGCCCGGGAAGTTCGGCCGTCAGGTCGGCCTCGACGGACGCGACGAGGAAGCGTTCCGGGTAGGTCATGCCGTGGAATCCGACCCCCAGTGAGCGGCGCACCGCCGAATGGGCACCGTCGGCGGCGACCAGGTGGGATCCGCGCGCCGTCGTCCCGTCGCTCAGGACGGCGTCCACCGCGTGCGGATCCTGGCGGACTGCGGTCACCCGGGCGCCGAAACGCACCTCGCTTCCCGGCAGTCGGGACAGTGCGCGCAGGAGCAGAGGAGTGAGCTTGCCCTGTTCCAGCTGCACGCGGTAGGGGTGCCGGGTGTCCGGGGCGAGCACGGCCAGGTCGAGCTCCGCGACGGGACCCGTGCGCCGGTCGCGGTACTGGAAGGTGCGTACGGTCAGGCCCTGTTCGAGCACCGGGCCGAGCACACCGAGGTCCTCCAGCATCTCCAGGGTCGGCGGGTGGAAGGTCGAGGCCCTCGATTCGGAGGAGAGCCCGGGACCCGCCTCCAGTACGGTGACGGGCACCCCGCGCCGGGCGAGCACCAGCGCGGCCGTCAGTCCCACCGGGCCCGCCCCGGCGACCAGGACGCGACCCTCGGCCGGCGTGCCCGTCACCGGGATCTCTCCGTGGCGGGGCCGGGGCCCTGTCCGGTGTGCAGCGCGAAAGCCGCCTCGACGCCCGTGACCCGGCTGCCCGTGAAGTGCAGCAGCGTCTCGTCGGTACCCTCGTCGACCAGACCCGACAGCCCCCAGGCGGGGCGCGGGGTGTCCAGGTGCAGGCTCATCAACGACGAGCCGTTGACCTTCACCTCGCCCGCCCTGATCCGGCGTGCCACCGCGAGGGCGGCCTCCTCGTCCGTCCCGGCCACATAGCCCTCCAGCCCGTACCCGGTGCTGTTGGCCAGGGCGACAGCCTCGTCCTCGTCGTCGTAGGCATGGACGGTGGCCACCGGGCCGAACACCTCCTCGCGGGCGGCCTGTTCGGGGACGCCGGTCAGCAGGACCGGCGCGAGGAAGCTGCCCGTGCCGGGGATCTCGGTGAAGGTGTGCGGTGTACCGCCCGCCGCGACGAGCGTGTCGAGTGCCGCCGTGACACGCCGGTGATGGCTCGAATGGGCGAGGGGCCCGTACCCGGTGGCGGCGTCGAACGGCGCGCCGGCCTTCACGTCGGCCAGAGCGGCGCCGATTTCCGTCAGCAGTCCGGACAGCATCGCGGAGGGCACGATCAGCCGGCCCAGGGCGCGGCACCACTGGCCGTTGAGGGTCGTCAGGAGTTCGGTGGCCAGCCGGGCCGCCACCGCCGGGTTCGCGTCCGGCATCACGACGAGCGGGTTGTTCCCGCCGAGTTCGAGCTGGACGGGCTTCAGCCCCTGGCCGCAGACGGCGCCGACCGCCCTGCCCGCCGCCGTGCCGCCGGTGAACGACACCACGCGCACGCGGGCGTCGGCCACCAGCCGGGCGCCGATGCGCCCGTCGCCGTGCAGGAGTTGGAGCACGCTGGGGGGAGCCCCGGCGGCCGCCAGCCCCTCGGCGGCGGCACGGACGAGCAACTGTGTTCCGTACGGCGCCAGTTCCGGTGCCTTGATGATGACGGGACAGCCCGCCGCCAGCGCGCTCGCCGCCTTGTGCGCGGCCATCGGCGCGGGCGCGTTGTACGGCACGACGCACAGGGCGGGTCCCAGTGGTGCCCGGCGCACCTCGACGGCGCGCCCGTCCGGCCGCAGCACCTCGGAGCGCAGCACACCGGCTCTCAGCCGGGCCGCGGCGAGCCGGAACGCGCCGCCGACGATGACACCCAGGCCGGAGGTCTGGGCCAGCGGAACGCCGGTGGCGAACGACTCGGCCCGCACGATGGTTTCCACGCGTTCCTCGACGGCGGCCGCCGCCGACTCCAGGGCGTCGGCGCGTGCGGTGTCCGCGAGCGACGCCCAGGTGCCGGCGGAGTGCAGAGAGTCGGCCGCCGCCAGGGCCTGTTCGGCGCGCGCGGCCGAACTGCCCAGCGCGGGACGCACCGTCGCGCCGGTGGCGGGATTCTCCAGCAGCGGCCCGAGCCGGTCGTGGCAGGCCTTCCAGCGGCCGTCCACGAGGTCCGCGGTCGCCTCCAGTTCCACGTCCCCCGTGTTCTTCGGGGCGTCTTCCATTGAGGGTGTGTTCACCGGCCTGCCTCCAGGTTGGCGAAGAGCGCGTTCTCCAGGGAGTCGGTCGCCATCTTCGCGGCCTCCAGTCGGCCCCGTTCCGCGGGGAAGGTCATCACCAGACCCATCGCGAGGTCGCGGACCGTGCGGCCGATCGTGCCGTCCATGGTGGCGCCGGACGTGCCGCAGGCCTTGAGGGCCGCGACGGCCACGTCGAAGCAGGCCTCGGTCACCGAGCCCTTGCCCAGCCGCCACTGCGTGAAGACCTCGGACTTGCCGCGCAGCGGCGGCTCGGACGTCTCCAGCTCCAACTGCCGCCGGAGCCACAGATACGCGGTCTCCAGCCGTTGGGTCATGTCGCCGATGAGCACCTGGTGCATGGGGCTGGAGGCGATCGGGCGGCCCGTGTCGGCGAAGGTCGCGCGGGTGAGACGCTCCAGCGTGTGGTCGTACACCGCCTGCGCGGCGCCCGTGTACACGGCGGCGATGGCGAGTTGATTGCCGACGAAGCTGCCCCGGCTGACCTGGAGCATGCGGGTGAAGGCGCCCGGCACGGTCAGTGCCTCCTCGCTCGCGACGAACGTGTTGCTCAGCCGGATGCCGTGATTGGCGCTCCCACGCATGCCGAGCCCGTTCCAGGGCTCGCGCGAACCGACCCCCGGCGCGGACCTCGGCACGAGGAACAGCGCCAGACCGTCCGGCCCCTCGGTGCCCGCCAGCCGTGCCGTGACCAGATACGTGTCGGCGACGCCGGTCGCGCAGCCGAAGGACTTCTCGCCCGTCAACAGCCAGCCGCCCGGGGCCCGTTCGGCCGTGGTGGCGATGGCGATGTTCGCCGTCGAGCTCTTGACCGACTCGCTGGCGAAGTTCCCGAGCCACGTACCGGCGGCCATCGCGGTCAGCACGCGCTCGGCGAACGCGGTGACCTCCGCGGTCTCGTCCTCGTGGAAGAGACCCGCGCGGATGGCCTCCAGGGGCAGCAGCCCCCGGGAGGCGCTCGTGTTGTGGAAGAAGTAGGCGAGCGCGGTGGAGGGGCAGGCCGTGCCCATGGCGAAGGTGGCCGCGGCGAGGTCGCGCAGAGTGCCCCCGAGACCCCCGTACTTCCGCGGTACGACGAGACCCAGCAGTCCCGCGTCCCGCAGGAGCGCGACATGTCCGGCCGGGAACTCGGCCTTGGCGTCCGCTTCGGCGGCACTGGCGCGCAGCGCCGGCAGTACCTTCTCGACGCGCTGTGCTCGGGCGTGTTCGTCCGGCGTCATGGCGTCGACGAGAAGTTCTCCGGTCAGGCGTGGTCCGGTCATCGGCGGCGGCTCCTCGGATGGGGCGCGTGGGGTGGGGAGGTTCACTGGTCGGGGGCGACACGCGCGGGCAGCGGGCGGCCGTAGCGCATCCGCTCCAGCTCGTTCACCCAGGAGCGCGGGACTTCGGGGCCCACCGGGGTGGCCACCCCCATGCGGGAGCACAGCAGGACCAGGCGCTCGGTGGGCAGCAGGCCGCCGCAGCCGCCGAGTCCGGCCTCGAAGTGGCGGACCCCGCTCTTCATGGCGGTCAGGGCGTTGACCAGACCCAGCCCGTGATGGTCGCGCAGCGCGAGCCGGACCGGCAGTCCGTCGGCCTCGGGCACCACGTCCTGGAGCAGGGCGCGCAGATGGAGCGGCGATCCGTCCAGCGCGCCGGGCGCGCCTGCGGCCCCCGGACCGGGGCGGGCCTCGACGAGCGAGATCTCCGCGCAGCCCGCGGCCTTGAGCGCGGCGACCGTGCGCAGGACGGTCCGGGCGAGGCCGGGGGCCATGGCGTCGCGGACCCGGGCGACCACCGTCGTCGCCGATCCCGCGACGGCCCGGATCACGGCCCGCGCTGCTGTGCCCGTCCCGTCGGCGAGGACGGTCACCTCCACCCGGAGGCAGCCGGCTTCGGCGGCTTCGACGGCCTGGGCCGCGCTGCGCACGTGCACCGCGGGCGGGCCCGGCGTGGTGAGGGCGCCGGCGTACGCCGGTGCGCCGGGCTCGCCCGCGGGTGTACGGGGTTCGGTGCCGGCCGCGTCGGACCAGCGGGGCGCTGACCGGGCGGTGCGCAGCGAGCCGTGGGGGACGACGACCGGGATGCCCGCCGCGCGGACCGTCGCCACCAGCCGGGCGCCCCGCCGGGGAGGCGCGCCCTGCTCGTGCAGGGTGCGGGCCAGGCCGGTGTCCGTGATGCCGACGCTCTGGGGCAGCGGGTCGGCGAGCTGGCCCCAGGCCCGGGAGTGGAACAGCAGCGGCGAGGTGATGCGCGGGACGCACGCGGCCACCACGTCGCCCACGAAGATGGTGTGGTCGCCGCCCGGGTAGCCGTTGCGCACCCGGCAGTCGACCCAGGCGGCGGCGTCGGTCAGGACCGGGCTGCCGGTCGCGCCGGGCAGCCAGTCTCCCTCCGCGAAACGGTCGGTCACCTCGGGTTCCATTCCGGCGAACCGGCGGCCGAGGCCGATGTGGTCACGGCCGAGCACGTTGACGGCGAACACGCCGTTGCGGTCCAGCAGTTCATGGGAGCGCAGCCGCCGGTCGACGCAGACCAGCACCAGGGGCGGATCCAGGCTGACACTGCTGAAGGAACTCGCCGTCATGCCGTGGCGGCCGGCCGCGCCGGCTGTGGTGACTATCCCGACACCGCTCGGCCAGCGGGCCAGTACCTGCCGAAAGGTGCCCCCGTCCACGGCGGTTGTCATCGCCACCCCCGTTCTCGTCGAGTCTCCAGAGAGTTTCCCTCAGTGGAACGTCGTAACGAAGAGCGTAACGACGGGTCCGAAGGGGTGTCAATGACGGCCGGGCGCCCGCCGGACGCTGTTCGCCGGGCCCGCTGGACGGTGGCCGTCCGGGGCACCCACTGAACGGTGTTTCCCAGAGGGAAATCCACGCCTATGCTGTCGGGCATCCCCCGGGGCTTCTCCGGGGGTGGTTCCACGCACCCGAAACGTACCGAGGACGCTGTGACCGAGGAGAACACCAGCAGGTCGATCGCCGCAGTCGAGCGCGCCATGGACGTGCTCCTGCTCTTCGGCCGCAGCGGCCGCCCGGACCTGGGCATCACCGAGATCGCCCAGCAGCTCGGCATCACCAAGGCCGCCGTGCACCGCATTCTGACCGCCCTGCGCAACCGCGACCTGATCATCGCCGACCCCGTCACCCGGCGGTACGCGCTCGGGCCCGCGGCCATCTCGCTCGGCCGCGCCTATCTGGCCCGTACGGACCTCCGCATCCTCGCCGCGCCCGAACTGCGCCGGCTGGCCGGGCAGTGCGAGGAGACGGCCACCCTGTCGATCCGCCGCGGTGACACCCGCCTCTACGTCGACCAGGTCGTCCCCGACCGGGAGTTGCGCATGGAGGTCGCGCTGGGCATCCCCCTCCCGCTGCACGCGGGCAGCTCCTCCAAGGCGATGCTCGCCTTCCTGCCCGACGTCGAGGTCGACGGCTACCTGGAACGGCACGCCCTCGACCGGCTCACCGAGCGGACCATCACCGACCCCGACAAGCTGCGCAAGGAACTCGCGGCGGTGCGGCGCCGCGGCTATGCCACCTCCGTCGGCGAGCGCGAGGCCGGATCCGCGTCGGTCGCCGCTCCGGTACTCGGACACGACGGCCATGTGATCGCCGTGGTGAGCGTCGCCGGGCCCCAGACCCGCTTCAAGCCGCGCATGGCCGAGTGCGCCCCCCTGCTGCTGGCAGCCGTGGAACGGCTGTCCGCGGAGTTCGGCTACCGGCCCGGCGTGAACTGACCCGGAACCGCTTCACAGCCGGGCCCCGGGCTTCAGCACGCCCAGCGCGGCGGCGGCCAGGACGCAGGACCAGATGCCCGCCACGTAGGGGACGCACCCGTTGACCGCCGCGCGCAGCGCGCGCTCGGTCGCGGGTGTCGAGCCGTCCTTGGCCAGCGCGGTGAAGGCCGGGCCGAAGGACCGCAGCCTGAGCCGGATACCGAGGCCGCAGGCGATGGCCAGCGCGTACAGCGCCACCTTGGCGCCCAGCCACTTCGGATGGGTGTCCACGCCGAACGGTTCGGGCGCCAGGAGCGTGTACACGCCGGTGGCCAGCAGCGCCCCGGTCAGGGTGATCCGCACGGCCCAGTCCGTGCGCCGGACCCAGGGCCTGCGGCCGGGGTGGTGATGGTCCGCCACCGTGAGCCCGAGCCAGCAGCCGGCCGCGGTCCACGCGGCCACCGCCGTCCAGCCGTGGAGCAGGCCGGGGGGGCCGTGCGGGTCCAGGACCATCAGCGTGATGCCGCTCGGGAGGAAGAGGATCAGACAGATCTTCGGGCCGAGATCGAGCACGCCCATGATCTGCAGTGCGGTCGACCGGGCGGCGAACGGCAGGTCCGCCCGCAGGACGTAGCGGCTGGAGACGTAGACCCCCAGGTCACCGCCCAGCCAGAAGACGAACAGCACCAGGTGGAGCAGGATCCACCAGCCGTGCGGATGTGCACCCATGGCGTCCGCGCCCCCGTCACGCGGTGCCGGGCCGCGGCCCGGCGGACGGGCCCCAGGCATTGCCTGGGGAGGCGGGCGCGTCGCGGCCGACGGGTGTCCCCGGCCGGGGCGTCGCGGTCTCGTTCTCCAGCCCGTCCCGCGCCGCCGGTCCGGTCGTCTCCATGGCCTGCGGGGGTATGGCCCCCGGTGAGGTCTCCATGCCGGCATTCTGCCGCGTCGATTCCTCTAGCGAAACAATGTTTCCCAATTTTACACTGCGGTCATGACTGGACCCCTGTCCGACATTCAGGTGGAGAACTTCGGGCCCGCACCCCTCGAACGTCGGGACCTAGGCCCCGACGGGCTCGCCGAGATCGGTCCGCGGCCGGCCCAGGAGGTGGTCTGAGATGGCGTCGGACCCTCTCCACGAGGACTACCGCGCGGCCGGGTTCGGTCGCCGCGTCGGCTGGGGCGAGCGGCCCGCGGTGGTTCTCGTGGACCCCGTACGGGCGTACGCGGACCCCGGTGCAGCGCTCTTCCTGGACACCGCGGCCGACGCCCTCGCGGCCATGCGCCGGCTGGCGGACACCGCCCGCGCCGCAGGGCTGCCGGTGGTCTTCACGGCCGTGCGCTACACCGGTGAACCCACCGACGACGTACCGCACTTCGCCCGCAAGGTTCCCGGACTCGCCGCCTTCCGGGCCGGAGCCCCACACGCCGGGTTCACCACGGCCTGTCCGCCCGGCGCGAGCGACTCCGTCGTGTTCAAGCACTACCCGAGCGCGTTCTTCGGCACCGGCCTGGACGGGACCCTTCGTTCCTGGGGCGTGGACACCCTGCTCCTGGGCGGCTTCTCGACCAGCGGCTGCGTCCGGGCCAGCGCGCTGGACGGCCTCCAGTACGGATTCCGGCCGCTGGTGGTCAGGGAAGCCGTGGCCGACCGGGATCCCGGGCCGCACGAGGCCAGCCTCTTCGACCTGGACTCCAAGTACGCGGACGTGATCGCGCTCGACGACGCCTGCGCCGCCCTGGCCCGGTACGCGCCCGGGTGAACCCGGCCCGAAGGCGTCCGGCCGCCTGAGGGCTGTCCCGTGGTCCCCGGCGGGCGGGGATCACGGGACAGCCCTCAGGACCGGGGCGGATGCGTTCGGTCACGTCGATTCGTCACGCTTGCGCCGCACCAGGATCAGAAACGCGGCGCCGCCCATGAGCAGCGTCCCGCCGGCCAGCAGACCCACCGCGACACCGTCCACGGAACCCGTCTGCGGAAGGCTTCCGGACCCCGATCCCGATGTCGATCCTGATGCCGAGCCGGATCCGGAGTCCCCCGACGAGGACCCGGAGGTGCTGCCACCGGAGGTGCCCGCGGTGCTGGACGCCGAAGGACTGGCCGACGTACTGGGCGAGGGCGAACCCGACCCCGTGGCGCTCACGGTCAGCGGCACCTGGACGAGTTCGTCGGTCGCGGAGATGAACACCGCGACCACGCAGGCGCCCGCCTTGGACGTGCAGTCCGCGCCGCCCGCTTTCGCGGAGATCTTCAGGGCCGCGGAGGTCGCGTCGCTGGACGACAGGTGCCAGACACCCGAACCGTCGGTCTTGCCGACCAGCGCGGTCGCCGTGTCGCAGTCGGTCGGACCCGTCGGGTCCGGCTTGCACATGCCGAGCGGGACGAACGCCTGACTCGGACTCAGGCCCTTGGCGGAGACCGTGACGGTGTCACCGGGCGTGAGCCCGGTGGTCCTGCTCACGGTCAGGGTCCCGGCGGCCGCGGCGGGTGTCGCCGCCGAACAGACCGCCGCCACCGCGGCCAGGGCCGCGGCCCCGGTGCCGGTGCGGGAGAGGACGCGGTTCAAGAGGTACCTCCGGTGTCGGGAAGAGGGGTTCCGCCGTCGTGCCGGACGCGGCGGAGGCTGATCAGGGCCGCTCCCGCGCACAGCGCGGCGAGCGCCGTCGAAGCACCCCACAGGAGGGTCGAGGGCCCGCGCCAGCGGGAGCCCGACGACGCGACGGTGCCGCCGGGCGTCGTCGCGGTGACGGCACGCCCCACGCCCGAGGACTCACCCCGGGGAGTTCCGCCCCGGAAGCCGACCGGGATGTCGACGGTGTTGGCGGGCCGCAGCGCGGCCGGAGTACCGGTCGGCAGCGGGGAGATGCCCACCACGCACGGGACGTCGCGGCAGTCGATGCCCGCGAAGCGGGCGTGCGCGGTGAGGGTGACCCGGGGAAGCCTGCCGGAGCCGCCGATGTTCACCAGTACGGCCCCGCCCGCCAGGTCGCAGTCCGTGTTGCCGGTGTATCCCTTCTTGCACAGTCCGACCGCCACCGAGGTGAGTCCGCCACGGAAGCCCTCCCCGGTGACGGTGATCTTCTGGCCCTCGGTGAGATCGACGGCGGCCGACAGCCTGGCCGTGGCGCCCGGCGGGTCGGCGGCCGAAGCCGCTCCGGTGGCTGACAACACCAGGACGCAGGCTGCCAGGACACGGACGACCGTTGCCGGGGCCCGGCCGGCCCGGCCGGGGGAGGACCACCACCTCATGCCGATGCCTTTCTCGTACGGGGGACCAGCGGGGGGCGTGGTGCCCGGCGGCCGGCCGGGAAGCCGACCGCACGACCTCCGAGGACGGGTGACGGTCGGCTTGTGGCGACCAGCACGGCGGTTCCCTGGCCGGTGATCCGGCGCAGCAGGTCGGCCACGTCCGGGTCGGCCGCGAGGTGTCGCGTGCCGGGACCGGTGAGGTCCAGCAGGAGGAGCCGCGGCCGGGCGATCAGGGTCAGGGCGAGGCCGAGCACGCAGCGCT
The DNA here is from genome assembly GCF_036226925.1 of Streptomyces sp. NBC_00659. Taxonomy (NCBI): domain Bacteria; kingdom Bacillati; phylum Actinomycetota; class Actinomycetes; order Kitasatosporales; family Streptomycetaceae; genus Streptomyces; species Streptomyces sp. NBC_00659. The sequence continues at coordinate 9,061,049 of NZ_CP109031.1, forward strand.
CGACCGGTTCGAGAGCGGCGGGCGGGTCGTCACCGCGGGCCGCGAGAAACGGGAACGCGGCGCGCGCGGCCCGGCACATCTCGTCGGCCCTTTCCGCCCCCAGGGGTGCCACGGTGGTCCGCAGAGCGCCGGACACACTGGTGGGCGAGGCGAGTTGCGGCAGAGCGCCGGGCACGGCGCCGTCCTGCGGGTCCAGCAGCGCGCAGAGCCCCAGCCGCCAGCGTGTCGCCGCGTCGGTACGCGCCACGTCGTGGCCGAGGATCGTGTGGCGGCCGGAGGACCGGCGCGGAATGCCGGCGATCGCGCGCAGGGCCGATCCGGTCCTGCGGCCCGGCCGCCCGTCGTGCAGGACGACCAGTTCCCCAGGGGCGACGGACAGCCGCAGCCGGGTCACTCGGGGCCGGTTCCTGTGGCGCACCGTCAGGCGCCGCACCTCCAGCGCGGGCGGCGTCGTTCCGGGGACCGCGACGCGGCGTGCGGCCCGGCCGACGCGCAGGAGCAGCGCGGCGCGGCTCAGGGGCAATGCCGAGGCCAGGACGAGCGCGTCCCCGGCGTTCAGAAGACGCCCGGTCAGTGCCAGGGCGCCGATCCCCGCCAGACCTCCGAGCAGCGCGGGCAGCGCGGTGCCACGGAATCCGGAGGCCCGCAGTGTCGACACGCCCGCGGCCGCGCTGCCCAGCGCCAGCGCCAGGGCGGCCACGAGCTGCCTCGTGTCGGCCGCCGCCGCCAACGCTGCCATCGCCGCCGCCACGGCGAGCAACAGCAGGGGCAGGAACGGGTCCCGGGGGAGGAACCCTGATCTGCGTACCGTGTCGTCGGCGACCGGTTCGCGCGCCCCGCCGCCGGTGCGCCCGAGGAGAGCAGCGGGCACGATCGCCGCGGCCAGTGCCGCGGTTCCCGTCAGTGCGGCGGGCGCTCCGCCGAGTTCCAGCCGCCGGAACACCAGCAGGTCCTGCGCCGCGAAGAAGGCGGCCGAGGCGGCTGCCGAGAGAACCACGACGTCCACCGTGGTGCTGCGCGCGGCGGATCCGGTACGCATCCCTTCCGCACCCCGCTCCGAACGCGCCGCAGGCATGCGTGCCGTGGCGCGGGCGCCTTTCGCGGGCGGTTCGCCGTCGGCGCCTGGCGTCGGCGGCCTGGCATCCGTGCTTCGCGAGGACGGTTCGGGCCTGGAGTCGTGTGCTGGCGGCTCGTCACCGGCGCCCTGTGCGGAGGGCACCACACCTGGGCCCGGTGCGGAGCGCCCGACACCGGCGCCCGGGGCGGACGGGCCGTCACCGATCGTGCCCACGGCTGCTCGATATGGGGCTGTCGTCCGCGCTGCCGCACTGGCTGTCGTGGCGGGCGAACTACCTTGCCCGCTGGGCACGTTGTCCAGTGGGAGGCCCGGGTGCCTCACCGCGAGCGGTGTCAGCAGGGCCGCCCCCGCCACCCCGCACACGGTGAGCGTCACGCCGGCGTGCTCCGCCGCCCACCCGGTGAGGCCGCCCGCCGCACCCAGCCCGGCGAGCCCGCCCACGCACCAGGCGGGCGTGGCGCGGAAGAGACACAGACCCGGCGCGCCGAGCAGGGCGCCCGCGAGCACGGCCCCGCAGTACACCGGGACCGAGGGCCACAGCCCCGCCACCGCGACGAGCAGGCAGGCGAGCAGCGCGCACCGTGCCGCCGTACGCGGGGTGACGGGCCGTCGTCGGCGAAGCCCACATGTGACTCCCGCGCCGAGGCCGCACACGAGCGCGGCGGTGAGCAGCACGTAGCGCACCGCCGCGCCGGGCATGCCCACGACCGCACCGAGCAACGGTGCGCCGAGCACCAGGGTGCCGGGGAGCAGCCCGGCCGCGGCACCGCTCCGTACGTCGTCGGCCCAGTGCTCACGCGACGGCGTCATGCCCTCACCTCACCTCTCGCGAACGGGCGTCGCGCGGTTCGTCGGACTCCGCCCGCGCGGTGTCGCCGGGACGGGTCGGCAGCGGCGGAGCGAGCAGCCGTACGAGGTCGTCCAGACCCTGGCGGTCGGTCAGCTCCGGCTGCCCCGAGACGTGACGCAGCAGCGTGTGCAGGGCGATCGTCCGGCCGCCCTCGTCTCCCGCGCGGGCCAGGAACGTACGCAGGCCGGCGAGTTCGACGTCGGTCGGGGGCACGGGTGCGGTCACGGTCGCGTCCGAGGCCGGGACGCCGGCCCGCACCGGACGCTCCCGGAAGCGGCGGCGGGCCGCGACACCGATCGCGTAAACCAGGAGCAGAGCCGAGAGAACCGCGGTCGTGATCAGCCCCCAGGGATAGACGTCGGTGGCCGAGGAGAACTTCGCGGGCCCGTACGCGCCGCCCACGGAGTACCTGCCGAAGGCGGCGGCCGGCAGGGTGACGCGGACGAGGTAGGTGCGGGTGGCGCCCGCCGGAAGGTCCCTGGTCAGTGGGGCCGAGACGGGGATGTCCGCCGTCCCGCCCGTACCCCAGGCGACGATCAGCGGGGCCCGGCCGAGGGCGGTCGTCCCGGGATTGCGGACCGTGACCGTGAGCGTGCGGTGCGGCGAGGCGCCGAACAGCTCCGCCAGTCCCGGCGAGCCGGACAGACGCGTACGGACCACGTCGACACGCGGCGCCGGGGCGAGCGAGGGCAGGGGCGCCTCCCGCTGCCCGGCGAGTTCGACGTCCAACTGGGCACTACTCGCGCCGGGTTGGGCCGTCACGCGGATCACACAGGGACAACGTGAGGGCGGCGCGCCCGCGATGAGCGTCACCCGGAAGGTCCCGTCGGCCGCCACCAGGGCCACGGCGGCGCGCAGCGTGTCGCAGTCGGCGCTGCCCCGCAGCGCGCGGGCGCCGCACACCTCCGCCTGCACCGTGGCACCCGGGGGCCAGTCGGCGCCGGTGACCGTGGCGGGCCGGCCCGGGCTCAACCGTGTGGAGCCGACGCCGATCGAGGGCTGCGGGGCGTCTGCCCGGGCCGATGCGGCCGCGACGTCCGCCCGGGCCGACGCTGCGGGCAGAGCGGGACCGGCCAGGAACGCCGCCGCGAGCGCCGCCGTGGGGACCCCGAGGTTCATGGCAACTCCTCCAGGCGGGCACGGCGCCACCGGCGCACCTGTGAGAGGGCCAGGGCCAGCAGTGCCGACAGGGCGAGAAGTACGGCGACGGTGGTCCAGGACAGCAGGACCGAACCGGATTCGGCGGACGCCTCGGGCACGCCCTGCGCGCTCACGCGTACGGAGACGTGGACGAAGTCCAGCGGGGGTGTTCCGTCCCAGGCGGCGGTCATGACCGTGCTCTGGCCGGGCAGAAGGACCGGCAGCCGGGCGGTGCGGAAGGTCTTGAGGCTACGGCCGAAGAGCCCGGTGGCGCGCGGGCGGGCGGTCGGCTGGATGACGGTGTTGCCGGTGTTGACGACCGTGTAGCGGACGGTCGCGGATCCGGAGCGGAAGGGCATTCCGGAGGGCCGGTGCGTCAGCCGTACGTCGCGCACCGTCATTCCGGGAGTGAGCGGGCCGGCCACGGTGAGCTGCATCCGCACGGCGACGGCCCGCTGGATGCCGAGGTCGACGCCGTTGTCCCGGCCGGCCTGTTCCACCGCGTTGTCGAGCGCGACGATGCCCCCGACATGGGCGCCGGGTGTCGCGTCCGCGGGCACGGTCAGGGTGAAGGGGATCTCCGCGCTGCGGCCCGCGGGGATCACCAGGGCGTTGGTGGCGAGCTTCACCCAGCGTCCGATCCCCTGTTGGGCCTGCCCCGCCTCCCGGTAGGCGAGCGCCCCGTCGCGCGGCGTGTTGTACGCGTCGGTCCCGTACACCTGGAAGGAGATCGGCACCTTGGAGAGGTTGCTGACGAGCACCGCGTCCTTGATCTTCGAGCCCGGCGCGGCGTCCAGGGAGAAGGCGCCGCGCCGCACTCCGTCGGTGGCCGCGCCCGCGGGCCGCACGGACCAGGCGTCCGGCCCGCTCCCCGCGGCCGAGGCGGGCGCGGGACTCATGAGCAGCGCCAGAAGGAGGGCGAGCAGTGCGCACGACACCGTCGGGCGGATCGGCCGGAACGGGCCGTGGCTTCGGACGGGCATGGGTGTGCTCCTGCTCCGGCGGCGGGTGGGCGGCGGGTCGGCGACGGTCGGGTCGAGGTGCGGGGCTTGGGGCGTGCCATGGCGGTCGGGCGAGGTGCGTGCCCGGCCGTCCGTGAGGGGCGAGGTCCGTGGTCGATGGCGGGGAGGTACGAAGTCGTGGCCCGACGGCCGGTGAGGCACGAGGCGCGCGGCCGATCACGCACCTCGCCCAACCAGCAGGTCCGGCAGCGATGTTGCTGAACCGTCAGGAAAGGGTCAGGCGGAGCACGGCCTCGTAGGCACCGCTCTGGGCGATGGCCGGTACGTCGAGGGAGAGTCCCGCGCCCGCGTCGAAGTGACCGCCGGTCACGGACGCCGGATCGGTGCTCGCCGACTGGGTGCAGAGCGGGACCGCGATGGTCGTGCCGAGCGGCCCCGGCGAGCCGGCCGTCACCGTCGAGGCGGCCGCCGCTCCCGTGTGCACCCCGCACGTCGGTGTCCACGACAGCCGCCCGCCCGGAATGACCGCCCCCGACGCGGTGCGGAAGTCGGTGACCGTGCCGACCAGCGACCAGCCCTGGGTTCCGCCCCGGAAGTCCTTGACCTGGACCGAGCGCAGGGTGCCGCCCGACGTGTGCTCGGTGCCGTCGACGGTGACCGGTTCGAAGGTCACGTCGCCGGGCTCCTGTGCCATCGTCAGCGCCCCGCCCGCGACCACGATCTTGAGGTTCTGCTCGCTCGCCCCACCGTTCGCCGTGGCCGCCCAGGCCGCCTCGGCGGAGTCCTCGGCGGTGCCGTCCTTCTCGGCCGCGACGATCTTCACGGTGCCCGTGGCGGGTGTGACCGTGGCCGTGAAGGATCCGCGGGCGTCGACCGGAGCCGTCACCGCGAGGTCCGTGGTGGGTGCGCCGGAGTCGTCGACGGGCGTGACGGTGACCTCGTCCCCGGGGTCGAAGCTCGTGCCGGTGACGGTGGTGGCCGTGCCCGGTCCGCCTCCGGAGGGGCTGAGCTGGAGGGCCCTGGTGCCGAGGACGCCCAGGACCAGGGTGGCGGTGGTGCCGCCCTGGGTGATCCTGAGGGTGTGCGGTCCCGGTGCCGCGGACGCCTTGACCAGCACTGTTCCGGTGAGCTTTCCGGCGCTGTCCACGGAGAGATCGGGGGTCAGGTCCGCGTCGGAGCAACTCGTTCCGGTGAGCGAGCACAGCTCCACGGTGTCGACGGCCGCCGAGGGCGTCCAGCCGCTGCCGCCGAGGGTCACGGTGTCACCCGGGCGGGCGCCCGTGGTGTCGGCCGCCGGCCGGCCGGAGATCTTCGAGACCGCCAGCGTGCCGGATCCCCCGCCGGCAGTGACGGTCATGGTGTGCAGCACCGGGGCGTCGCCCTGCAGCGTACAGGCCAGCGACAGGCCGTAACTCGGGATGTCCAGCGTGATCTGACCGGGCGTCAGAGTGACGCTCCCGGGCTGGGCGACGGTGAGCTTGCCGCTCAGATCGGGGATCGGGATCGTCCCCTTGGCGGGGATGGCCGGGTGGGAGGCGGGTGCGCTGAGGGTGATGGGGTCCTGTCCGGAGACGAGGATCCGGGCCGAGGCGGCGACGCTGTTCGCGGGCAGCGGTACGGGTCCGTTGGCGGGACCCGCGTCGTCCAGGCCGAGGGTGACGTCGACGCTCTGTCCTGCGGTCGCGGTGGCGGGAGCCGTGAGCGTCGCCGTCGTGGTGAACTGCGAGTGCGACGTGCTGAAGACGCAGTCGTACGACACGGAGGCGCTGCCGGCGGACGCGGGGGACGACCCGCCGAGGACGAGGGAACCGGCCGCCGCGACGACGAGTGCGGCGAGGGCGGCCCCGCCTCGTCCCGGGACGAGGCCGGGGTGGGCGTGCTTCATGGGGCGCTCCTTTCGTGGAGCGGGTGCGCGCGGACGCGTCGGGGTGTCGGGCAGCACCGCCGTCGGAACGGATGTCCCGTGGGGGCGGACATCCGTTCCGGCGGGGCGCTCGCCGAGCGGGCCGTCGCCGGGTCGGGGGCGCCGGGTTCGGCGAGGTGTCCGACAGTCGGCCGCTCGTTTCCTAGAGTGAAACGACGTTTCGAAAACGTCGTCCAAATACAGCGCCAGGCCCGTCCGGATGTCAAGAGGCGCGGGGTTTCGCTCCCGTTAAACCGTGAGTGCGCGTACGGGCTGCGGCGGTCGGTGGAAGGGTGTCGGGCGGATTCATTGTGGGAAACAATGGAACGCGTAGGGAAACAAGACTCTTGACGCTCTCTCAGGGGAGCTCCTAGGGTTGGCCGCGGCGAGCGGCCCGAAACCCCCTGCACACAGGCGGAGTTCATGGGGACCGCCACGGTCACCGAGTCCGGGCCGCAGCAGGTCCAGGGGAGGATCCGTATGAGCCCGTCGTCGGGCACCGGCCGGGCCACCGGCACCGTTCGCCCCGGCTGGAGCGGACGCTTCTACGAGGACTTCACGGTCGGCGACATCTACGAGCATCCGCTGGGCCGCACCGTCAGCGACGCGGACAACACCTGGTTCACGCTGCTGACGATGAACACCAACGAGATGCACTTCAACGAGGTGTACGCCGGACACAGCGAGTTCGGCCGGCCGCTCGTCGTCTCCACCCTGACCCTGGCCGTCGCGGTCGGACAGAGCGTCACCGACCTCACCCAGAACGCCTTCGCCAATCTCGGATGGGACGACGTGAGGATGACCGCGCCGGTGTTCGCGGGGGACACGCTGTGGTCCGAGTCGATCGTCCTGGAGGCCCGCGCGTCCGCCTCACGCCCGGCTGCCGGCCTCGTCACCGTCCGCACCCGGACCCTCAACCAGCGTGGCGAGCAGGTGTGTTCGTTCCGCCGCACCTTCTACGTCCACCGGCGCGGCGCACTCCCCGCCGACCGGCACCGCCCCCGGCCCACCGCGCCGCTCGGGTTGGACGACACCCCGTGAGCGCGCCCCCGGCACTGCCACGGATCGGCTACGCACCCTGGGGCGAGACCCTCGACGAACTCGTGGCCGCCGGACGGGCCGCGCGCGAGGCGGGCGCCGACACCCTCTGGGCGGCCGAGCTCCACCGCAGCGCCACGATCACGGCCGCCGCGCTCGCCCCCGTCGCCGGCCCGGCCCGTGTCGGGACCGCCGTCGCGCTCGCCTTCGTCCGCAGCCCGCTCACCACCGCGCTGGAGGCCCTCGACCTCGACGAACTCAGCGCGGGCCGCTTCGTCCTCGGCCTCGGCAGCGGGGTCCGGCGGCTCAACGAGGACTGGCACCACGCCGACTTCGACCCGCCCGTGCGGCGCCTGCGCGAGACGGTCGCCTGCGTCCGGGCCTTCACGGCCGCCTGCGCGGACGGCGCCACGATCGAGGCGGGCGGCGAGGTCACCGGATTCCGCATCCGTGGCTACCGGCGCCCCTTCCCGCCGGTGCGTGCGCGCATCCCTGTCCATCTCGCCGCCGTCGGCCCCGTGATGACCCGCCTCGCGGGCGAGATCGCGGACGGCTGGATCGGCCACGAACTGGGCTCACCCGCCCACCTCGAGGACACCGTCCTGCCCGGGCTCGCCGAAGGACACGCCCGCCGGGCATCCGACCCGGCCGCCTCCCGCCCCGACAACGGGCCGGCACCCGGGCACGGCCTCGACGGGTTCGAGGTCACCGCCTCCGCCTGCTGCTCGATCGACCCCGATCCCCGGCGCGCCCACCGCCTGGCCGCGGGCGGCCTCGGCTTCTACGCCTCGGTCCGCACCTACGGCCCGCTCTTCGCCGAGCACCGACTCGAAGTCGCGCAGCAGCGTGTCCTCGAGGAGTTCCGCTCCGCGGGCGCCCGCGCGGACCGGCTCGGCCATGCCGTCGACCCCGCCATGACCCGGGCCCTGACCCTCACCGGCACCCCCGACGAGGTCGCGCGGCGGCTCACGGAGTACGCGGCCGTGGCCGACTCCGTCAAGCTCGGCCCGCCCGTCCACGGCCTGGAACCCGGGGAGATCCGCGCGGCCCAGGCGGCCGTCATCGCCCTCATCAAGGAGGTACGCGCATGACAGCGCCGACGGATCAAGGGGCGTCGGTCCCGCGCCCGCTGGCGGACGTGCGTGTTCTCGCGGTCGAGCAGTACGGGGCCGGCCCGTTCGGCACCCTGCACCTCGCCGACCTGGGCGCCGACGTCATCAAGATCGAGGATCCGGGCGCCGGCGGCGACGTGGGCCGCTATGTGCCGCCCCACCAGCACGGTGAGGACTCGCTGTTCTTCGAGGCGTTCAACCGCAACAAACGAAGCGTCTCCCTCGACCTCGCCCATCCCCTCGGCCGGGCGGTGTTCGAGGACCTCGTCCGGCACAGCGACGCCGTCTACTCCAACCTGCGGGGCGATGTCCCCGAGCGCCTCGGCATCACGTACGACACCCTCGGCCCGCTGAACCCGGCGATCGTCTGCTGCTCACTCACCGGCTTCGGCATGACCGGCCCCCGGTCCGCGCAGCCCGGCTACGACTACATCCTGCAAGGCCTGGCGGGCTGGATGGACCTCACCGGCGAACCCGGGGGACCGCCCGCCAAGTCCGGTCTCTCCCTGGTCGACTACTCCGGCGGCTTCGCCGCCGCGCTCGCCCTGCTGGCCGGCCTGCACGCCGCCCGCCGCGACGGCCGGGGCCTCGACTGCGACGTCTCCCTGTACGACACGGCGCTGAGCATGCTCACCTACCCGGGCCTCTGGCATCTCAACGGCGGCTTCACCCCGACCAGGACCCGGCATTCCGCCCACCCCTCCCTCGTCCCGTTCCAGGCATTCCGGGCCCGCGACGCCTGGATCGTCGTGGGCTGCCCCAAGGAGAAGTTCTGGCAGCGCCTCGCGGGCCTGCTCGGTCACCCCGAATGGGCGCGCGCCGACCACGCGTACGGCTCCTTCGAAGGCCGCCGTACCCACCGCGAGGAACTGATACCCCGGCTGGAGAAGCTCTTCGCCGAACAGTCGGCCGCCGCCTGGATCCGGCGGCTCACCGAAGCCGGGGTCCCCTGCGGGCCCGTCAACTCCGTCGCCGAAGCGCTCGCCGACCCGCACACCGAGGCCCGGGGACTCGTCGTGGAGACCAGCCACCCGCATTTCGGCACCCTCCGCAACCTGCTCAGCCCGGTGCGCACCGGGCCGCCCGCCCCGGCCCACCGTCGGGCACCGCTGCGCGGCGAACACACCGACACGGTCCTGACCGAGATCCTCGGGTACGAGGAGACGCGCATCGCCGACCTGCGCGCGAAGGGGGCCTTCGGTGCCTGAGACCACCCCGCACAGCCACCCTGAGTTGCACAGCCACCCTCACCCGCACGGTCACGCGGACGACGAAGGGGGTCCGGCCGCCGCCCTGATCGCCCGCTGGGCGGGCCGGCTCACGCTGGAGCAGGTACCCAGCGTCGTGCGCCGAGCCGCGCGCAGACAGTTGCTGGACGGCATCGGCTGCCTGCTCGCCGCCCTGCGGAAGGACGCGTCCGCTCCCGCGCTGGCCGCCGCCCGGGGACTGGGCGGCCCGCGGGAAGCCGCGGTACCCGGCACCACGGAGCTGATCGGCGCGCCCGCCGCCGCGCTGGCCACCGGCGCACTCGTCCACGCCCTCGACTTCGACGACACCCACCCCGGCGCACTCGTCCACGCCACGGCCGCCGTGCTCCCCGCACTGCTGACCAGCGCCCAGCACACCGGCGCGACCGGCGCGCGCGTCCTCACCGCCGCCGTCGCGGGATACGAGACCGCGGTCCGGGTGGGCCTGGCCGCCCCCTACCGCTTCCACGCCCGCGGCCTGCACGCCACCCAGGTCGCGAGCGTCTTCGCCGCCCCCGTCACCGCCGCGGTCCTGTACGGCACCTCCGTTCCCGTGCTCACCCACGCCCTCGGCCTCGCGGGCAGCAGTGCCGGCGGACTCCTCGAATTCCTCGACGCGGGCAGCGACACCAAGACCCTGCACCCCGGCCTCGCCGCCCACGCCGGCCTCGTCGCGCTCCGCCTCGCCGCCGCCGGAGCCGAGGGGCCGGACACCGTCATGGAAGGCCGCTACGGTGTGTACGCGGCGCTCGCCGGACACCCCGTCACGGCCGCCCGGGTCGCGGGCGACCTCGGTGAGATGTGGCACGCGCCCGCCGTCGCAGCCAAGCGGCACCCGTGCTGCCGGCTCATGCATCCCGCCCTCGACGCCGCACACGTCCTGCACGGCGAACTGGCCGGTGCCGAAGTGGCCTCCGCCGTCGTCGACGTACCCCCCGGTGCGGTGCCCATCGTGTGCGAGCCCGCCGAGCAGCGCCGGGCACCCCGCACTTCCTACGAGGCGAAGTTCGCCCTCCCGTACTCCACCGCCCTGATGCTGCTCGACGGCCGGATCACCCTCGACTCCTACGACCGGGAGGCCGGCGCGCGCCCGGACGCCACCGCGCTGGCCTCCCGCGTCACCCACCGGGAACAGCCCTGGCAGGGACCCGACGCGGAGGCACCGGGCCGCATCCGGGTGCTCACCACGGACGGACGCGAACACGCGGCCGAGATCCCCGGTGGCTACCGTCCCCCGCCCTCGACCGAGGAGGTGCTGGTGAAATTCCATGTCAACGCCGGTGGAGAGAACGCCCTTTCGCGTGAACTCGGCGAACGCGTCCTGAGTATCGACCGGGAGCCGACGCTCGACCGGGTCCTCGAACTCACCGCGCGCATCGGCGCCTTCGTCGTGCGGAGGACACCATGAGCGCCCCGGTCCGCCCCGCCGCCCGCCTCACCGCCGTCGTGCCGTCCGCGGACCACAGGCCGGGCGCGGAAGCCCGAGCCGTGTGCGACCGGCTGGCGCGGCTGCTGCGGGAACACTCCGCCGCGCCGGGCGACATCGTCCACCTCACGGAGTTCACCGGTGTCGCGGCACTGGAAGCACGGGACGAACTCGGCCTCGCACTGGCGGAGTTGCTGGGCCCGCACCGCCCGGCGCGGACCACCGTCGTCAGCGACACCTTGCCCGCCGGCGCCCGATTCGCCCTCGCCGTCCGACTCGATCCCGGCGGCGGCCGGGCCCTGCCGACGGGTCTGCGCGAAGCGACCGACGGAACGGTCTTCCTGCCCACCGTCCTGCCGCTCGACCCGCGCGGGGACATCGCCCACCCCGGCGACTTCCCGCACCAGTACGCCCACTGCCTGCGCACCGCCGACCGCCTGCTGCACGGCGTGGGCCTCAGCCTCGACCACGCGGTGACCACCTACGACTACTCCACCCCCGCGACCCGCCGCGCCTATCCGCTCTGCGCCGGTCCACGCCGCGAACTGCTGGGCGGGGCCGGGGTGTTCCCCGGCGCGGGCGGCATCCTCATGTCCCGGCTGCACGCCCCCGGCATCCTGGTCGCGCTCGATGTCACGGCTTCCCGGCACCCCCTCGTCGGCGTCAACCCCGGCTGGCAGCGCTACGACACCCTCACCTACAGCCCCGGCGTGCGCGCGGGCCGCACCCTCCACATGTCCGGCTTCGCCGCTCTCGACATGGACACCCAGCAGGCCCTGCACGCCGGTGACCCGGCCGCCCAGACCGCCGAGATCTACCGCGCGGTGCGCACCGTGATCGAGGCCGCGGGAGGCGGACCCGAACACCTCGTGCACACCCAGGAGTTCCTCTGCCCGCCCGCCTTCGCCCCGGCCGATCCGCTGGCCGCATCCCGTGCGGGCGCGCTGGGACCCGGCGCCCACCCGGCCGTCACCACCGTCGGCTGCGCCGCCCTGCTCCGCCGGGAGTTCCTCGTCGAGGTGTTCCCGACCGCGGTCCTGCCCGATCCCGCGGACCTGCCCGAAGGAGGCACGTGACCCGCACCCTGCTCACCGACGAACTGCGCGCCCTCGTCGGCCGTACGACCGTCTACACGGCGCCCGAACCACTCGGCCGCGCCGCCCTGCGCTACTTCGCGACGGCCGTCGGCGACTCCAACCCCCTCTACACGGACCCCGATTACGCCCGCGCGCACGGCCACCCCGATGTGATCGCACCACCGACCCTGATCTGCGAGACCAACCAGTACACCGGCCTGCCACCGGACGAGGACGGCTACGCGGGACACACCTGGGGCATCCTCGTCCCGCACACCGCCACCGTCCGCGGATCACACGCGTACACCTTCCACCGTCCGGCCGGACCCGGCGTCCGCGTCACCGCCACCTGGACCCTCGTCTCACTCGGCGAACGCACCACCGGCGACGGCCGCCCGCTGCTCATCGTCACCTCGCGCTGCGCCTACACCGACCAGCACGGCACTCTGCTCGCCGAGAACGAGGAGACCGTCCTGCACGTCGCACTCACCGCCGAGGAGCCCCGGTGACCGGCCCCCAACTGCTGCTCGGGGCCGTCGTACCACCCCTGGAGCGGTCCTTCCCCATCACCCGCCTGGTCGCCTACGCCGGCGCCACCTGGGACTGGCACCGGCTGCACTACGACGCCGCCTACGCGGGCGCCAGAGACCTGGCCGCCCCCGTCGTGGACGGACAGGTCTTCGGGGCACTCCTCGCGGAGCAGCTCCTCGACTGGCTCGGCCCGGCCTGCTTCCTGCGAAGCCTGCACTTCCGTTTCGCACGGCCGGTGTTCGCCGGAGAGAGCGTGCGCTGCGTCGGCCGGGTCACCGCCGTCGACGGCCGCCTGGTGACCGTCGAGCAGACCGTCGAGGTCCTGGGCCCCCGAGCCCGTACCGCGGTCGCCCCCGCCGGAGCGCTCGTGGAACTCCGCGAACCGGCGGGCGGCCCGTGACCACCGGGGTCGCCGTGGTGGGCGTGGCCGAGGCCGACCTCGGCGTCAGTGACCTGCCCGCCCTCGCCCTCCTCGCCCAGGGCGTCACCCGGGCCCTGGACGACGCCGGTCTCACCCTCGCCCAGGTCGACGGACTGGCGACCTCCGGCACCGGCCGCTTCCCCGCGACACAGGCCGCCGACTACCTCGGGATCGCACCGGCCTGGACGGACTCCACCTTCGCGGGCGGCAGCGCCTTCGAGATGTACGTGGCGCGCGCCGCCCAGGCCATCGCGGCCGGACAGTGCACCACGGCCGTCATCGCCTACGGCTCCGACCAGCGCTCGGGCCGCTCCCGCAGCCTCACCGGGCCCCTGGACCCCGCCTCGCCCGAGGCCCAGTTCGAGGCACCGGCCGGACCGCTGTACCCGCTCTCCCACCACGCCATGGCCGCCCGGCGCTACCTCCACGTCCACGGCCACTCCCGGCGCGCGCTCGCCGAGGTCGCCGTCGCCGCCCGTGCGTGGGCGCTGCTCAACCCGGCCGCCCACCGCCACCGCGCCGGGCCCCTGACCGTCGACGAGGTGCTGGCCTCCCCGATGATCTCCAGCCCCCTCACCAAGGCGGACTGCTGCCTCGTCACCGACGGGGGCGGCGCGATCGTCCTCACCTCCCTCGACCGGGCCCGGGACCTGCGCCGCACCCCGGTGCGCGTCCTCGGGTACGGGGAGGCCACCACCCACACCGGCTCGGCGGGGCCGGACGACCTGCTGACCAACCCGGGCGCGTACGCGAGCGCCGACCGCGCCTACCGGCACGCCGGGGTGAGACCGGCGGACATCGACGTCGTCCAGGTCTACGACTCGTTCACGATCACCACGCTCCTGTCGCTGGAAGCCCTTGGCTTCTGCGGCCCCGGAGAGGCGGCGGACCTCGTCGCGGACGGCCGCATCCGTCCCGGCGGCGCCCTCCCCCTGAACACCAGCGGCGGGGGACTGTCGTACGGACATCCCGGCATGTTCGGGGTGTTCCTCCTGATCGAGGCGGTACGACAGCTGCGCGGCGAGTGCGGCGCGCGCCAGATCCCCGGCGCGCGGACGGCCGTGGCCCACGGCACCGGCGGCATCCTGTCCACCCACGCCACGGTCGTCCTCGTCCGCGAGGACACGGGCGGCGCCGGGTCGAGCCCGCCCGGCACTTCCGAGCCGTGGACCGGCGCGGCCGAACTACCGCCCGCCGCACCCGAAGTCCGACCCGGTTCACCCGAGCCTCCGCGCACCCCGGATCACCCGCAGCCGGGGACGAGGCCGCCTTCCGGGCTCACCCGCGGGGCTCACGCCGGGCCGCAAGCCCCGCCGTGGGACGGGCCTCTTCCCGCGCCCGCCGACGCCGTCACCCGGCCCTGGTGGGACGCCACGCGGACCGGACGGCTCACCGTCCAGCGCTGCGACGCCTGCCGTCACGCACAACATCCGCCCCGCGTCCTGTGCACCGCCTGCGGAGCCACCCGCGGGCTCCGGCTCGTCCCGGTCGCCGGAACCGCGTTCCTCGACACCTTCACCGTCGTGCACCGCGCGCCGCACGGCCGCCCGGTGCCGTACGCACTCGGGCGGACCCGGCTGACCGAGGGCCCGGTGCTCCTCGCCCCGCTGGTGGGAGACCACGAGGCCCTGCTGTGCGGTCAGTCGCTGCGGCTGACCTGGCGGGCGTTGCCCGACGGCAGGATGCTGCCCGTGTTCCGTCCCACCGGGGACCCGGTGGATCCCTAGGGCCTGTCCGACAAGCCCCAGGCCGCCGCGCCCGGCACGCCGCCCACCGACCCGCCGCACGCGGCGCCACCGCCGCCCGCCGAACCGGAGCCCTGAGCCGTGGACTTCACCCTGACGCCCGAGCAGAAGCTGTTCCGCCGGACCCTGCGCGACTTCGTCGCCAAGGAGATCGAACCCGTGGCCCAGGAGTGGGAGGACTCCGGCCGGTATCCCACCGAAATCGTCGCCCGCATGCGGGAGATGGGCCTGTTCGGCCTGACCGTCCCGGCGGAGTACGGCGGACTCGCCGCCGACATGGTGTCGTTCGCCCTCGTCTTCGAGGAGATCTCCCGGGGCTGGATGGGCATCGCCGGAATCCTCGGCTCCCACTCCCTGGCCTGCTGGATCCTGGCCCGGCACGGGACACCGGAGCAGAAGGAGCACTACCTTCCCCGGCTGGCCGACGGCGAGTGGCGCAGCGGCATCGCCCTGACCGAACCCGACGCCGGCACCGATCTCCAGGGCATCCGCACCACGGCCCGCCGCGACGGCGACGACTACGTCGTCCACGGATCCAAGACCTGGATCACCAACGCACGGCACGCCTACGTGCTGCCCGTACTCGTGAAGACCGACCCCGATGCCGAGCCGGCCCACCGGGGCATGAGCCTGCTGCTCGTCGACACCGCGACACCTGGCTTCACGGTGGAACGAGACCTTCCCAAGCTCGGCTACAAAGGCACCGAGTCCTGCGAACTGCGCCTGGACGGGGTGCGTGTCCCCGCCACCGCGCTGCTCGGCGGAGTCGAGGGCCGGGGCATGCAACAGGCCCTGTCGGGGCTGGAGATCGGCCGTATCAACGTCGCCGCCCGCTCGGTCGGCATCGCGCAGGCCGCCTACGACGCCGCCCTCGCGTACACCGCGCAGCGGCACGCCTTCGGACGGCCCGTGCACGACTTCCAGGCCGTGCAGTTGCGCCTCGCCGACATGGCCACCGAACTCCAGGCCGCCCGCCTCCTGGTGTACTGGGCGGCCTGCCGGGCGGACGAGGGCCGACGGGTCGACACGGAAGCGGGCATGGCCAAACTGTTCGCCTCGGAGACCGCCATCCGCGCCTCGCTCGACGCCATGCGCCTGCACGGCGGCTACGGCTACTCCAAGGAGTTCGTCGTCGAACGCCTCTACCGCGACGCCGCCCTGATGGCGATCGGCGAGGGGACCAACGACATCATGCGCACGGTCATCGCCCGCGGTCTGTCCGCGCACACCACCACGATCGGCTGACTCCGGCATGACCGGCCCCACGCCGTCGCACCGCGTGCCCCGCTCCTATCTGTACGTCCCCGGCGACCGCCCCCGCATGCTCGCCAAGGCGCTCGGCCGGGGCGCCGACGCGCTCATCGTCGACCTCGAGGACGCGGTCGCCCCCGCGGCCAGGCGGTCCGCGCTGCGAGCCGTACGCACCTGGCTGGAGGCGTTGCCGCCGGACGGGGCCACCAGCGTCTGGGTCCGGGTGAACCCCGGCCCCGACGGACTGCGAGAGGCCGCCGCCCTCGTCTGTCCGGCGCTGCGCGGCCTGTGCCTCGCCAAATGCCCGCACCCCGGGGCCGTATCGGCGTTCCACGACGTGCTCACCGAGCGGGAGGCGAAGCTCGGTCTCACGGTGGGCCGGATCGCGCTCTCACCCCTGCTGGAGACGGCGGCCGCCGTCCTGAACGCTCCCGCCCTGGCCGCCGCGCCACGCGTCGCCCATCTCCAGGCCGGAGAGGCCGATCTGTGCGCCGAACTCGGCATGGAACCGTCCTCCGACGACCGGTCGGAACTGCTGGTCGTGCGGACCACCCTCGTCCTCGCCAGTGCTGCGGCCGGGATCGCGCCGCCCGTCGGCCCGGTGAGCACGGTCTTCCGTGACACGCAGGCTCTGCTGGCCTCGACACGCGCACTGCGCCGCCTCGGCTACCGGTCCAGGGCATGCATTCACCCTGATCAGATCCCCGTCGTGCACGAGGTGTTCACTCCGTCCGCCGAGGAGGTGTCGGCGGCCCGGGCACTCGTCGACCGCTTCGAGGAAGCGGCACGCTCGGGCCTCGCCGTCGTCACCGGAGCCGACGGACGCATGGTCGACGAGGCGGTCGTCCGTGCCGCACGCCGGGTACTGGCCGCGGCGCCCGAACACACGGCCTGAAGCAGCCGGTTCAAGCCTCCGATGCCGGGAGAGCCCGGGTCAGATCCTCGTCAGGCTCAGCAGATCCGTCACACAGCCCGGTCCGGCGCCCGGCAACGCGGCCGCCATCGCCGCGAGTCGGCCGCTTCGCTCCGCGCCCAGTGACGGCTCCGCGCCGGTCCGGAACTTCCCGGCGAGCTCCGCCGCGGTCAGGGGGCTTCCGGGTCCGCCCCGGGAGGAGGTCACCCGGTGTTCGAGCCTGGCCCCGCCGCGCGTCCGCACCCGCAGCACGGCACCGAAGGCGTGGGGGAACCCGGCGTCGCAGCGCGCGTCGGACACCACCTCCACCCGCGCGGCCAGCGCCAGCCGCCGAGGGTCGGTGAACGCCTCCGGGGTGAAGTCCCGCAGCTGGACCCCCGGGCCTCGGTCCGGGTCGGCGAGCAGCGCCGAGGCGACGGTGTAGGGGCCCGAGAACTTCGCGTGGTAGGGCGAGGAGGGCCGGACCTTCTGCTCGCGGGGCTCCCCGATCGTGCGGCGCGGAGCCGCGGCCACGCCGAGTTCCACCGCCACCACGTCCGCCGGATCGAGTCCGTCGGCGCGCAGCGCCAGGGCGCAGTCGATCCCGGGATGGGTGAAGTGGTTGGAGGGGTAGGGCTTGTACACCGTGCGCGGGTACTCCCACCGGGCGGCGTCGTCCATCGCGTCCAGACCGGTGAGCAGCGGGCCCGCGTCCCAGCGGTCGCCGAGAAACGCCGTGAGGAAGCCGAACCGCCCCTCCAGCACGGTGGGCGGGCCGGTCACGCCGCCGGCGGCCAGCTGCGCGGCGCTCACACCGCAGTGCGCCGCCCAGCCGCAGTGGATCCGCTTCACCGTCCCGCCGGTGCGGTTGGCCTCGATGACACCCGCGCCCATCGAACAGGCGATGCCGATCGCGTCGGCGAGCTGTGCCGAGCTCAGTCCGAGGGCGAGGCCGGCGGCGACGGCGGCGCCCACGGTGCCGCAGACGGACGTGGCGTGCAGGCCCTTCTCGAAGAAGACCGAGTTGCGCAGCCGGGGATCGTAGGACGCCATGCCGAGCCGTACACAGATCTCGCCGCCCGCGGCCAGGGCGGCCACCGTCAGCGGCCCGTCCGCGCCGCTCGCCTCGGCGGCGGCCAGCGCGGCGGGCAGGACCGCCGCGGTGGGGTGGAGCACGGAGGGCAGGTGCGTGTCGTCGAAGTCCAGCGCGTGCGCCAGGGTCCCGTTGACCAGTGCCGCGCGGTCGGCGGGAAGGCGTATCCCGCTGCCGATGGCGGTGGACTCCGGGTTTCCACCGGCTCGCCGGGCCACGGTCAGGGCGGCCTCGTGCGGGCCTCCGGCCGTCTCGTCGCCCACGTAAGGGCCCAGCGCGGCCAGGCAGTTGCCGAGCGCGTCGGTGATCCGGGCCGTGGCGTCCTCGGCCACGGCCGGGGGGATCCCGTCGCGGCACCGCGCGGCGAAGTCGGCAAGCCGCGCGGCGAACCCCGGTCCGGATCCTGTGCGTTGGCCGGTTCCCCGGTGCGTGAGGTGCCGGTCGCTCGAGCCGGTCGAGGTGGGGTGCGCGTCGTCGAAGCCGGTCGGCGATGCCTGCTGGGGTTTGTCGTCCGGCCCGACGAACTCCCTTCCAGATCCGCTGCCTTCGCCGGTTCCCCGGTGCGTGAGGAGGTCGTCGTCCGAGCCGGCTGACGTGGGGTACACGTCCCCCGAAGCGGTCGCCGAACCCTGGGGCGCGTCGTCGTCCGTGCCGACGACGGCTCGCCTGACGCCTGTGCCGGCCCCGGCGTCCGGTCGGCGTGTGCCGGAGGTCCGCCGGACGCCGGGGCCGTGTTCCGTGCCCGTCATGCGGTGTCTCCCGGGGCCAGGACGGCCAGCGGCCGCACCGGGGAGCCGGTGGCGCCCGCCAGGGGCAGTGGGGCGAGCACCAGCAGGAACTCCGTGACCCGCGACTCCGCGAGCCCGGTCAGCCGCATGGTCTCCACGATGTGGATACCGGCGTCCACCAGGAGGCGCCCGTGCACGGGCAGTACGGCGTGGCCGCTCCCCGCCGGGATGTGCTCGAAGGCGAGCGTCTCCCCGCCCACGAGACGCGGTCCGCGCTCGGCCAGCCATTCCCCGGCCCCAGGCCCCGGCCCCGGGGCTCCGCCCAGCTGACCGGTGAACACCTCGGGATCGTCCCAGTGCCGCGACCACCCCGTGCCGATCAGCAGGGCCTCACCCGGCCGCGGTTCGGTCCGTGCCTCCTTCACGGCGTCCTCCAGCTCCCCGACGGTGACTTCGTGGGCGGGCGGCAGGACGGGGACCCCGTGCAGCCGGGCGATGTCGAGGAAGACGGCCCGCCCGACGTAGGGGGTGAACTCCTCTATACCGAGCCGGGAGAACCCCGTCGCGGACTGGGCGGTCGCGGCCTCGGACCCGTCGTGCAGCCGTCCGTCCCGTGACACATGGGCCAGCGCGTCGATGTGCGTACCGACGTGCCCGCCGGTGATGACGATCTCGTTGGCCGCCGATCCGCCGTCGGGCCGTACCAGGTCACCGTGACGGCGCTCCAGGAGCATGCGGTACGGAGGGTGGTTGGGGGACTGCGGCATGCCCCGGCGCATCGGATGGGCCAGATCGAGGACGCGTGTGCCGGACAGGGCGTCCCAGGGCTGATGGACGGTCAAATGACCCGCTCCCTTCGCAAGGTGTCGAGCTCGGCCGCGGTGAGTCCCAGCCGGGTGCCGTAGACACGGTCGGTGTCCTGGCCGTGCGGTCTGCCGGTCCAGCGGATGCTGCCGGGGGTGGCGGAGAGCCGGAACAGGACGTTCTGCATCCGCAGCGGGCCCAGCTCCGGGTCCTGGACCGTAGTGAGGGTGTCGAGCGCGCGGTACTGCGGATCGGCGAAGACGTCGGCGATGTCGTACACGGGGGAGACGGCGGCGTCGGCGGCCTCGAACGCCTTGAGCACCTCGGCCCGGTCCCGTCCGCCGATCCAGTCGGCGACCTGGGAGTCGAGCAGGTCGGCGTGGGCGGCCCGGCCGGCCCCGGATCCGAACCAGGGCTCGCGCACGACCTCGCCGTGTCCCACGAGCCGCATCACCCGCTCGGCGACCGCCTGCGCCGAGGTGCTGACCGCCACCCAACCGCCGTCCCGGGTGCGGTAGATGTTGCGGGGCGCGTTGTGCGCGGAGCGGTTCCCGGTGCGCCGTGGCACGGTGCCCAGCTGGTCGTAGGCGAGGGGCGCCGGGCCGAGCAGGGTGAGCAGCGGCTCGATGATGGCGAGATCGACGACCTGTCCGCCGCCGCCGTGCACATCGCGGTGGTAGAGCGCGGTCTGTACCGCCGCCGCGGTCACGAGGGCGGTGACACCGTCGGCGAGTCCGAACGGCGGGAGGGTGGGCGGGCCGTCGGGCTGCCCGGTGACGGCGGCCAGTCCGCTCATCGATTCGGCGAGGGTTCCGAAGCCGGGCCGCGCCGCGTAGGGGCCGAACTGGCCGAAGCCGGTGACGCGGGCGATCACCAGGCCGGGGTTCGTGGCATGCAGGACCGTGGGGGACAGGCCCCAGCGTTCGAGCGTCCCGGGACGGAAGTTCTCGACGAGGACGTCCGCTTCACGGACCAGCCGCAGCAGGATCCGGGCGCCACGCGCTCGGGACAGGTCGAGGGTGACGGTGTGTTTGTTGCGGCCGAGCATCTTCCACCACAGTCCGGTGCCGTCGCGGGACGGACCGTGGGTACGGGAGGGGTCGGGCCGGGAAGGGTGTTCGATCTTGATCACGTCCGCGCCGAAGTCTCCGAGAACGGTGGCCGCCAGCGGACCGGCGAACAGGGTCGCGCAGTCCAGGACGGTGATCCCGTGCAGTGGACCGGGCGGTGCGCCGCCAGGATCGGGGGAGGGGAACGGCACTGTGGCTCACACCCTTCGGATCGACGGATGTTTCTCCTTGTGGAACGCCGTTTCGAAAAGTTAGCATGCGACCCAGACCCACGAAAGAGAAACAGTGTTTCCCCATCGGTTCCTCTATCCGGGAAAGGGGGTGCGGACGGCTCCCGGGCGAACCGGGGAAGCGCCGCGGTCCGCCGTCCGCGCTCCACGGAAGCGGTCCGGTACACGGAGACCGTCCGGCCGGCATGGCACGCTACGACCTGATCGTGAGGAACGGGACGCTCGTCCAGCCCCATGTGGGCGAGATACGCGCCGACTTGGGCGTCCGGGACGGCGTGATCACGGCGCTCGCCGACGACCTGCCCGCGGCGGAGGCCGAGGAAGTGCTCGACGCGGCCGGCCGGGTGGTCCTGCCGGGCGCTGTCGACGCCCACTTCCATCTGGGCATCTACCGTCCTTTGGCCCAGGACGCGTTCGAGGAGACGCGATCCTCCCTCGTCGGAGGCGCCACCACCGTGCTGTCGTACTTCCGCACCGGCGAGCACTACCTCAACCGCACCGGCCCGTACGCGGAGATCTTC
Organism: Streptomyces sp. NBC_00659; assembly: GCF_036226925.1. Taxonomy (NCBI): domain Bacteria; kingdom Bacillati; phylum Actinomycetota; class Actinomycetes; order Kitasatosporales; family Streptomycetaceae; genus Streptomyces; species Streptomyces sp. NBC_00659. The sequence continues at coordinate 9,082,167 of NZ_CP109031.1, forward strand.
CCCGAGGTCCTCAAAGCCGTCGAGGGGCAGTGTCACACCGACTACGGCTTCCACCTGGCTCCGATGGACACGGCCCAGGTGCGCGAAGTCCCCGCCCTGCTGGACGGTCACGGGGTCGCCTCGTTCAAGTACTACATGTTCTACAAGGGGTTCAACCTCTCCGCCGACTCACGCGACGCGCGCGGCTTCCGGATGACGGGGGAGGACGAGGAGTACGACCTCGGTCACCTCTACCAGCTCATGGAGGCCGTCGCCGCCGCCGGGGCCGCCCGCCCCGACGGCCGGGTCTCCCTCTCCCTGCACTGCGAACAGTCCGAACTGATGCGCCTGTTCATCGACCGGGTGCGCCGCGACGGTGATCCCCAGACCCTCCGGGCGTACAGCGAGGGCCGTCCGCCGCTGACCGAGCAGGTGGCCATCGCGGAGGCGGCGACCCTGGCCCGGGCCACCGGCTGCCCCGTGAATCTGCTGCACCTGTCGAGCGCGGCGGCCCTGGACGCGGCCCGGGCCGCCCGTGCGGCGGCGCCCGGCGGCGACCTGCGGACGGAGGTCACGCTGCACCACCTCTGTCTGGACCACGAGAGTCTGGACGCGGCGGGCCGTGGCCTCGGGGCCAAGGTCAACCCGCCGGTGCGCACCCGGGCCGACAACGAGGCCCTGTGGGCGGGGGTCGTGGACGGCACCGTCGACTGGGTGGCCTCCGACCACGCCTGCTGCATGGAGGAGAACAAGGGCGACGCGCTGTGGCCCGCACTGCCCGGCTTCGGCGGTACGGCGCTGCTCTACCCGGTCCTCCTCTCGGAGGGCCACCACCGGCGCGGAATCCCGCTGCGCAGGATCACCGAACTGGCCTCGGCCGGCCCGGCGGCGGCCTACGGCCTCGCCCGCAAGGGATCCCTCATGGTCGGTTCCGACGCCGACCTCGTCGTCGTGGACCTCGACGAGACCCGCACCGTCAGCGCCGGCCTGCTGCTCTCGGGACAGGACCACTGTCCCTTCGACGGCGTCGAACTCCGCGGCTGGCCCAGTGCCACGGTGGTCGGCGGCCGGATCGCCTACCGGGACGGCCGTGTCGAAGGAACGCCGTCGGGCCGGTACCTGCCGAGGTGAGAGCGTGGGGGCCGCGCCCGGAACCGATCCGGGCGCGGCCCCGCATCGCTCACGCGCTCACATGCCGTCGCTGTCCCACGCGCCCCGCGAGCGGGACCGTATCGGCAGGGTGGAGGGCACCGGCGCCTGGTGCGGCTCGTAGTTCTCGGCGTCGCCACCCCACTTGATCCACTCGTCGGTCGTGTACCAGTTGATCAGCTCGCCGTCGGAGCGGATGATCCACGTCGTGTCCTCCTCCGCCACGAAATGACCGTGCTTCACGAAGGCCGGACGGAAGCAGTAGGTCCCCGGGTCGATGTCCCCGAAGTTGTAGGCCATCCGTCCGGACAGTGTGTAGAACTCCTCGTAGCACGGGTGGTGGGCGAGTCGGTGGTCCGTCCAGCCCTTCGGGGCCAGGACGAGACGGGTGTAGAAGCCGGTCTTCTCGTCACGGTGCAGCAGCTTGATGTACAGCGGGGTCAGCGGGCCGTTCGTCGGCGCCGTGACCCACTCCATGGCCGCCGAGTCCCACTCGGTCACTTCGCCGGACGAATCCGCCCACCGCGCGCCGCCGGGCTCGAAGTCCGAGGGGCCGTACTCCCGCCAGTGCAGCACCCGGCTGCCCGCTTCGGCCGACAACTCCCGCATGGGGACGCCCTTGGGCACGTGCAGATAGCCCCCGGGTCCGAGGTCCGTGGCGCCGTGCCGCAACCGCCCTTCGAGGACGAAGAACTCGGTGTCCGCGGACGGCACCCCGGCCGGACGGTGCGCCGCGGAGTCGAAGGCCAGCGACAGGGCGGCCGAACCGTCCTCCTCGTCACTGCTGAGCCGCCGCTCGCGCACCTCGCCGACGGTGTGCGGGAGTTCGGCCGGATGCCAGACGTAGTCGTCCTCGTGGATCAGCTCGACGTGCGGGCGCACCGCGCCACCGCCTTTCGCTTGTCGCCGCGGGGGCTGTCCCCGGGCGGGTCGGGTGTGATTGCCGACGGGAACGGGGGTCACCGGGGCGGAACGGGCGGCGGGTGCCGCGGTGACGGCGCCTGCGGGGCGGCGGCCGCGCGCAGTTCGCGCTTGAGGACCTTGCCGGCGGAGTTGCGGGGCAACGCCGCCACCGTGCGCACCTGCCGCGGCAGTTTGTAGCCGGCGAGCAACGGCCGCAGGAACAAGGCGAGTTCATCGACGCCGACGGGCACGGCGCCGGCCGGCGGAACGACGTACGCGGTGACCACCTCGCCCCAGAGCGGGTCGGGCACCCCGACCACCGCGCACTGGGCCACGCCCGGATGCGCGAGGGAGGCCTCCTCCACCTCGCGCGGATAGACGTTGAGCCCGCCCGAGATGATCACGTCCTTCTTGCGGTCGACGATGCGGACGTAGCCCTCCTCGTCCATCGTCGCGACATCGCCGACGCTCAGAAAGCCGTCGGTGGTGCGGCAGGCCGCGCTCGCCTCGGCGTCGTCCAGATACCCCTTCATCAGGAACGGCGAGTGACTGAAGAGTTCGCCGGGTACGCCTGCGGGGACCTCGACGCCGTCGTCGCCGAGGATCCTGAGCCGGGTACGGAACCAGGCCCGGCCCACCGAACCGGCCTTGCGGCGCGCGTCCGCGGGGCGCAGGTCGGTCACCACACCGCCCTCGGTCGACCCGTACAACTCGTGCACACCGCATTGCGGGAAGGCGTCCAGCACCCATTCCTTGAGCGGGACGGGGAGCGCGGCCGCGTTGAAGTACAGGGTGTCCAGGGACGACAGGTCCCGGCCCTGCGGTCCCTCGCCGCCCAGGTCCCGTACGGCCTGGGCGTGGGTCGGCACCAGGAAGACGGACCGGGCGCGCTCCCGCGGGACGAGGTCCAGCAGATGCCCGGGGTCCCACCGGGGCAGCATCACCACCGTCCCGCCGGTGAGCAGGGGAGCGTAGCCGAACATGAATCCGGCGCCGTGGCTCATGGGCGCCACGGCGACGCTGACCCGCGCCTCGCCCAAGCCCCATTCGTACGCCGACAGTTCGGCCGTCAGCGCACGGGCCGCGTGGGTGAGGAGCGCGCCCTTGGGCCGCCCGGTCGTCCCCGACGTGTACTGGACACAGAACGTGTCGTCCCCGGTGACCGCGACGCGCGGATCCACGTCACGGCCCCGCGTGAGAACTTCTTCGTAGTCGCGCCCCGGTCCCGGTCCGCCGACCCGCACGACGACGTCCACGGAGACGGCCGCGCACACCTCCTCGGAACGGTCGTGCTGCACGACGAGCGCGCGGGCCCCGCTGTGCCCGGTGATGAACGCGATCTCCGGGACCGTCTGCCGCACACCGATCGGCACCATCGCCAGTCCCGCCTTGCCGAGGGCCGCCGCGATCTCGGGGTATTCGAGCCGGTTGCCGAGCAGCACGGCGACGCGGTCGCCGGGGTTGAGGCCCGCGGCGAGGAGCGAGCTCGCCAGCCGGTTGGAGCGGCTGTGCACGGCGGCGAAGCTCAGACGCCCGGCGCCGTCCACGACGGCCGTCCGCGCGGGCGCGGCTGCCGCCCAGCGGCGCAGCCCCGTGACCATGGAGCGCCCGGGGTGCCGGCCGTCCGGGACGGACCGCAGATGTGCCGGGAGATCTTCCACTACCTGTCCTCCGAAGGCGTCGGGCGAGCGGGAGTCCCACCCTTTTGATACTCCCCGCGTTTCATTGATGTCAACGCTGTTCCATGGAGCGAAACGATGACAAGGGCACGGAGGACTTGTCATGTACGCACATTTCTGCTCTGTTGGGGAAACAATGTTTCCCCAACAAGAGAAGGTGAACTCGTGTTCCGTGGACTGTTACGGGCCGTGCCGGCGCTGCTGCTGACCGCGGCGGCCGCCTTCACCGTCGCCCCCTCCGCGGCCGCCGCACCCGCGGCCGCACCCCTGCCCGCCGTCGCCGCGGCGGACCCCTCGGCGCCCGGTACCCAAGCCGTCGCGTACACCGATGTGACCGTGTCGGCGTCGGGCCGTTCCTTCAGCGCGCGGGTCTGGTACCCGGGCACGACCGCCGGCGCCAACGCGCCCGTCGCCGCCGGAGCCCATCCGGGCCTGGCCTTCGGGCACGGCTTCTTCCAGGACATCTCCAAATACGAGTCGCTGCTGCGGCACTATGCGTCCTGGGGGCTCATCACCGTCACGCCGAAGTCCCAGGGAGGCCTCTTCCCGAGCCACTCGGACTTCGCCGACGATCTGAACGCGTCCCTGACCTGGCTCACCGCCCAGAACACCACGACAGGCTCCCGCTTCGCCGGCACGGTCGACACGGCCCACCTCGGGCTTTCCGGACACTCCATGGGCGGCGGCGCCGCACTGCTGGCCGCGAGCCGCAGCACGTCGGTCAGGAGTGTCTCCACCCTGGCGGCCGCCGAGACCAACCCGTCGGCGGTCACGGCCTCCGGCGCCCTGGGCATTCCCGCCCAGTACGTGGGCGGCAGCCAGGACGGCATCGCGGGGGTCGCCGGCAACCAGCAGAAGATGTACGACGCGAAGTCCGCCCCCGCCCAACTGCGTGTCATCACCGGCGGCTTCCACTGCGGCTTCGTCGACAGCTGGGGGATCGGCTGCGACAGCGGATCGATCACCCGCGCCGCACAGCAGAAACTCACCCAGGGCGTCACCACCGCCTATCTCCTCCACACCCTGGGCGGCGACACCTCGTACTACGATCAGGTCTGGGGCTCCGCCGCCCGGAACCTGGCCGGGGTCGTGTACTCGGCCAAGCCCTGACCGGCGCCGTGGACAGGAGCTGACGCGTTCCGTGATCCGTGCGACAGCGCCCCGGGACCCGGACCGTCACCGCCGCGGTGACGGTCCGGAACCGGCTCGTGCCGGCACCGGTGTGGCCGGATGCACATTCGCCGCCGGAGGAGAAATCGGTCGGGGTCGAAGGGGCGCTCCGGTGCGGCCTGTTGGGAGCGGAAGGGGTGCGAGGTTCAGCCTCGGGACCGTTCGTGCACGCCCCGTCAAGCGTGCGGCGGGTCCGCCGGCGTCCAGTGCGGGCCCGGAGGGTGCCGTGAGGCCCGTACACTCGGCAACCGCCTCCGTGTCCGGCGCGAGGCCCCGAGAGGAAGGACGCGTTGTCCGTGTTCCAGGAAGCCCCGATCTACCGCCAGCTCGTCGCGGAGCGCGGTGACGTCCCCGCGCAGGTCCGAGGTGAGGCCGAGCGGATTCGCAGCGACCTGCAGCGGGTGATGCCGCCCCTCAAGGCCTCGGCGCCCGCCACGGCCGAGCACGCATGGCCCGGCGCGCCCGCCGCGGCCGAGCACGCCTGGTCCGGCGCACCTTCCGGCCTGGCTCTCCCGCCGGGGACGCAGCGAGGCTGATCCGCCGTGCACGGCCCGGCCGCGCGCCCGACCGACTCGACCGCCCGGAAGCCGACGGCTTCCGGGCGGCTGCCGTGATGGCCGGGGCGGTGACCGGCCGCGGCCGGTCGGACCATGACGGCCGGCCCCGGCCCCGGGCTCTGAGTGGTGAGGGCGAAAGGGGCTATCCGGACGAAGTGGACGCCGTGCGACCCTCCGCGGCCCCGGGTCAGCGCACCGGGAAGCCGAAGGTGTGCCCCTGCTCCTTCAGCCAGGGGAGGATCCGGCGCAGGGCCTCGACGGTCTGGGAGCGGTCGCCGCCCGCGTCGTGGAAGAGGATCGTCGGCCCGTTGGGCAGCTCCCGCTCGACCGTGGCGACGACGGCGTCCGTGCCCGGCCGTTCGAAGTCCTTGGAGTCCACGTTCCAGCCCAGCGGCCGCATGCCCCGGGAGGCGGCCAGCTTGCGGCTGTACGGGGTGAAAGCCCCGCCGGGCGCCCGGTAGTACATGGGCCGTACGCCCCCGGACGCCTTGGTGATCATGCGTTCGGCGTCGAGTATCTGCTGCGACTGGTAGGCCTGGGACTTGGCGTCCATGCCGGTGTCGTGCGACACCGAGTGGTCGCACAGCCGGTGTCCGGCCGCGACCACCTTCTTCACGAGGTCCGGATGGGCCTGCGCCTGGGTCCCCACCATGCAGAAAGTGGCCTTCACTCCGTACTCGCGCAGCACGTCCAGTACTTGAGGGGTCCACACCGGGTCGGGGCCGTCGTCGATGGTGATGTTGACCCCGCGCGCGCCCTTGTCCGAGGCGTGCACGATGGTCACCGCCACCGGCTTGACCGCGGCCTGCCCGGCCGACGCGGCCGGGCGGGGCGACGCGTCGGGCACGGCACCGGCCTGCGCGGTCCACACCGAGGCACCGGCGGCCAGCAACGTCACCCCGAGTGCCGCCCCGGCCACCTTGCCGTACCAGCCCCGCCTGCTGCCGTGCCGTGCCATGTCCGCCCCGCTCTCCCGCAGTTCCTCGGTCGCCGTCCGACCACCTGGCAGGACGAGCGGCGAGGGCCGGAGGATGCGTCTGTTACGGATCACGGACAATTCCGGGAGGGAATGGGGACACAACCGCGTGAGTTGGCCCTGTCTTCGCGTCAACGTGTCGGTTCCTGGAGAGACTTGAGCCATCGCTTCGCCCTGTTACGGTGTGCCGATGTCATCCGTCAAGCAGTTCCAGGTCACCTTCGACTGTGAGCAACCTGAGCGCGTCGCCCGCTTTTGGTGCGAGGTGTTGGGCTACGTCGTACCGCCGCCGCCGGCGGGGTTCGCCACATGGGACGACTATGGCCGCTCGCAGCCACCCGAGGAGCAGGGCTCATGGTTCGCGTGCGCCGATCCCACCGGCGTCGGCCCGCGACTGTACTTCCAGCGCGTTCCCGAGGGCAGGGTCGTCAAGAACCGGGTGCATCTCGACGTGCGGGTCGGCACCGGTCTCGTGGGTGCTGAGCGCCTTGCCGTCCTCGAGGCCGAATGCGCACGTCTGATCGCGCTCGGCGCGGTACACGTGCGAACACTCGTTGCCGATGACAAGAACGAGTCCTGCATCGGGATGCAGGACGTCGAGGGCAACGAGTTCTGTCTCGACTGAAACACCCCCCGCGACGGTTCGGGGCAGGCGGCCCGGCGGTGTCCCCGCCCGTGACCGGGTGGGGACACCGAGAACCGGCGGACGGCCCACGGGGCCCGCCCGTCGAGCGTCGCAGCTGAATCGTGACCAGCGGCGGTGGCGTGGGTGATGTGACGTTCGGGCGGACGGCGCAGGCCGTCCGAGGGGCATCGGCTCCGGGAAAGGACGAGCCCCGGTCCGATGACTCCCAGGCCCACGGCGGGAGTTCGGATCTTCGTATCGCTCCCGGCGGAACACCTCGGTTGAACAGCCCGGCGTCACCGCGCCCTCCGGACCCGTCCGAGCCCCGCGGTTCCGGAGAAATTCCTGCTCACAGGCCTTCCGTGCGACCTTCGGACTGCCCTATGTTCTCCATCCATGCTCCTTGCCGATGATCAGCGCGGCGGCCGTCGGCTTGCCCGCATCGCGTCCCTCACCACCGCGGTCGTACTCGTGGTGCTCTGTGCCGCCCTCGGCTATGCCGACGGGACCGGACTGTTCGCTCCCGAGAACTGGCTGGACGCGGGTTTCGTACCCGGCAACGCCACGAGCCCTGCCTGGGCCACCGTGGTGTTCCTGCCCCTGCTGATCGGCGGCAGCGCGGTGGCCGTCCACCGGTTGGTGCGCGCCGCGGCCCCCGGAGCGAGGGCGCGATGGGTCTTCGGCGCCGTCTGGTCGAGTCTGATCCTGGTGGCGTTCCTGGCCAAACTGGCCTACAGCGTGCTGCTGCTGGCGATCGCCGGACCGGCCGGGCTGCACATCTTCCCGACGGTCGGGGCACTGCTCGCCGAGTGCGGTCTGACCGGCGCGAAGTACGCCGTGTTCGGGCCGCTGGTCGCGGGCCTGACGGCGTCGGCGTACCGGATCGGCGTGTGGCGCCTGCGCCGCAAGGCCGGCGAGGGTGACAGGGGCAACGAGGTCGGCGAGGGCGCCGAGGGCCGCAAGGCCGAAGAGGTCGGCAAGGCCGAAGAGGCTGGCAAGGTTGCCGAGGCCGGTGAGCGCGGCCGGCGCACCGAGCGTGCCGCGGGGGCATCGCGCGCCCGTCTCGACTCGGTCGCCGGGTTCGCCTGGCTGCCGGCCGGTGCCGCCGTCGCGCTCCAGGCGGGAACCGGCGCGTTCGCCTGGGCCGCAGGACCGATACCCGGCGGCCGCGTGGCGGCGACGCTGGTCACCGGCGTCGCGGCGGTGTTCGCCGGTGTCGCGCTCTGGCGCCGCGTGGTGGCGCCGGGGCTGACCCGTGCCCGTACCGGCGTGACGCTCTGGTCGCTCGCGACGACCCTCACCGCGGCGGGCGTTCTCGGGTTCGCTCCCCTGTGGCTTCTCGACGGGTGCCTGAACGGTTTCGGCGGGGAGCTGTTCCCGGTCGCGTCCGTGCTCGTACGGGTCGCCGAGGGTGTGACCGCGGGCGTGTGCGCGGGTGTCGTGTGCGTGCCCTGGGTCGCGGAGCTGGCGTGGCGGCGCCGGACGGAGCCCTCGGCCGAGCGCGGAGGCCTCGCCTGGGCCGTCCGGTGGGCGCCACCCGTCGCGGTGGCCGCCGTACTGGCGCTCGCCGCGGGCACCCTGGCGCCGGGACCGGCGGTGGCCCCTGTCGGCGCGCAGGCGCAGGCCGCGGGCCGCGACCGGAACGAGCTGCTGCCGCTGAGCGTGCTGCGCCGCGACGGACAGGACCCGGTGATCGGTGACAGCGCGGGGCGGCAGGTGCTGCTCCGCGGTGTGAACGTCAATCAGCTCATCGACTACGGACAGCCGGACCCGGCCAAGCCCACGGTGTGGCCGCTGGAGGACTCCGACTACGCCCGGATGGAACGGTACGGGTTCGACGTCCAGCGCCTCGCCCTGTCCTGGTCGGCCCTGGAGCCGAAGCGGGGCGTCTTCGACGAGGCGTATCTGGCGCGGGTGCGCACCGCGGTCGACCAGGCCGCCGACCACGGCATCCACACCGTCCTCGACATCCACCAGGACACCTTCTCGAAGTACGTCGGCGCGGCGCCGGGAACACGCTGCAGGGCCAACGCCTCACCGGAGTTCGGCAACGACGGCGCCCCGAAGTGGGCGACCCTCACCGACGGCGCCAAGGCCTGCGGCTTCCTCGGACGCGACCTGGCGCCCAATGTGCAGCAGGCGTTCACCAACCTCTACAACGACACCGACGGCATCGGCGCCGAGTTCGCCCGCATGTGGGGCCGCCTCGCCAAGACCTTCGCGGACGACCCCGCGGTCGCCGGCTACGACCTCCTCAACGAGCCGGGCCCCGGTGACGCCCCGGGCGTGACCTCCTCGATCCTGCTCGGACGCCTCTACCAGCAGGCGATCACCTCGATCCGGGCCGCGGAGTCGAAGGTGGCCGGCGGCTTCCACCACCTGGTGTTCTTCGAGCCTTCGATCCTGTGGTCGGGGCTCGGCTTCGACACCACCCCGCCGGTCGGTTTCGCCGACGACCCGCAGCTCGTCTTCTCGCCCCACCTGTACAGCGAGTCGATCACCATGGACCAGGGCCTGGGCGTCACCCTGACCTCGATCGAGCAGGGCTACGCCACCGCCGAGCGCACCGCCCGGGCGTACGGGGCGCCGCTGTGGTCGGGCGAGTGGGGATGGTTCGGGGAACCCGGCGACTTCCGCTCCCGGTTCGAACGCTTCCTGGAACGGCAGAACACCGAAATGCTGGGCTCGGCGATCTGGGTGTGGAAGAAGGCCTGCGGCGATCCGCAGAACGACCCCGAGGCCACCACCTCGGGCGGCGGCGTCGTGCTGTACACCTGCCCCGACGGCAAGCCGCTGCCGAGCCCGGCCTTCGAGACCACGGCGCTGTCCCAGGCGTACCCGCGCAGCGCTCCCGGTGGCCTGAGCTCCCTGCGGTCCTCCCTCACCGAGCGCGACCTGCGGCTGACCGGCTCCGGGGAGGGCACGCTGGACGTGTGGGTTCCCGGCCAGGACCGCCCCGAGGCCAAGGGCAGCGGTCTCACCGGCATCCGGCTGGCGGAACGGCCCGGCGGCTGGCGGCTCACCGCGCACACCTCCGGTCGCTACACCCTCCACGTGGCATAGCGGCGGCCGTCGTCCGGTCCGCCTCGGGGGCGGGCCGGACGACGGCACCGTGGCGACGCGCGTGGGTCGCGGGCGGGAGGCGAGTCAGCCCGTGGTCCAGCGACGCAGCTTCTCGGGGTTGCGTACGACCCAGATATGGGTGATCCGGTCGCCCACGACCTCGAACGCGAGCACCGTCACGATGACGCCGTCCTGCTGAGCCACCAGGCCCGGCTGACCGTTGACGGTACGTTCCAGGAGCGTCATGCCGTCCGGCCTCCGGTCGGCGAGCCCGGCCCAGGCGTGCGCGATCCGCTCGCCGCCCTCGATGGGGTCCAGGAAGCTCCGGGCGAGACCGCCGCCGTCGGCGGTCGCGACGGCGTCCGGGTCGAGCAGGCCGATGAGGGCGTCGATGTCCTTGGCCTCCCACGCCTCCTTGAAGGCGCTGACGACGCCGGTGCGCCGGGGCGCCGCCGTCGCGGAGGGCCGCGCGGCCCGGACACGGCGGCGGGCCGAGGCGGCCAGCTGGCGGCAAGCGGCCGGCGTACGGCCCACGATCTCGGCCACCTCGGCGAAGGAGTGGCAGAAGACGTCGTGCAGGATGAACGCCACGCGCTCGGCCGGGGTCATCGATTCGAGAACGACCAGGAACGCCAGGCCGACCGACTCGTCCAGGGTGACCCGATCGGCCGGGTCGACGGCCGCACCCCCCGGCCGCCCGCTGATCCACTCCGTGCGCCCGGGCAGCGGCTCGGGGATCCATTCGCCCACGTACGTCTCCCGCCGGGCCCGTGCCGAGCCGAGCACGTTGAGGCAGACACGACTGGCCACCGTCGTCAGCCAGGCACCGGGGGACTCGATGGCGTCCTGCTCCTGCCGGGACATGGCGTACCAACGTGTGTACGTCTCCTGGACGGCGTCCTCGGCCTCGGTCAGGGAGCCCAGCAGCCGGTAGGCGAGATTGATCAGGTGACGCCGCTCGCTCATGATCGCGTCCAGGCCCGGATCGGGCCGGCCGTGTCCTGGCTCGGATCGGGTGGTCATGGTGTCGACAACTCCCTCGGTCGCATCCGCTTTCACCGGGTCGCATCCGCCCTCACCTGTACGACAGAACAGCGCGCCGGAATGTGAGGCCGGGGCGGCGCCTCACATTCCGCGGGGCTGCCTTGTCGAAGCGGTGAGACCGACACATCATCCAGCGGACAGGAAGGCCGGAGACATCATGACTGCCTCGAACCCGGAGAGCCCGGCGACACCGGAGGCCCCGGCGACATCGGAGAGCCCGGCGACCCCGTTCACCGCCCCGGTGACCGACGAGCGACTGGAGCGGGTGGCCGCCGCACTGAAGGAGAAGCACTTCGACGTCGAGATCCTCGACGACGCCGCCGCGGCGCGCGCCCGCGTCAAGGACCTGGTTCCCGAGGGCGCCGCGGTGTTCACCGCGGCCAGCGAGACCCTCCGCCTGTCCGGCATCGACGAGGACATCAACAACAGCGGGCGGTACGACTCCGTCAAAGCACGCGGAACGGCCATGGACCGCACGACGCAGATGGCGGAGATCTGGCGGATGCTCGCCTGCCCCGACGTCGTGGTGGGCAGTGTCGCCGCCGTCACCGAGACCGGCTCCCTCGTCGCCGCCTCGGCCAGCGGAAGCCAACTGCCCGCCTACGCGGGCGCCGCGCCCCGTGTGATCCTGGTGGTCGGTGCGCAGAAGGTGGTGCCCGACCTGGACACCGCGCTGCGCCGCGTCGACGAGTACTGCGTCCCACTGGAGGACGAGCGCGCCAGGAAGGTGTACGGGGTGCCCAGCGCTCTCAACCGCCTTCTCGTCCTCAACGCGGAACCCTACCCGGGGCGCTGCACCGTCCTGCTGCTCCGCGAGGCCATCGGATTCTGAACCGCCGGGGGCCGCCACCTGTGCCGTGACCGCACAGGTATGCGGACGGCCCCTCGGGAAGAACAGGGGGTTCTTCCCGAGGGGCCGTCCGTCCTGGGCGTCGCCGGGCGAGCGTCAGCGGGGCTGCGCCGTGGCTGTGCGGGGCACGGTTCGCCGGGCGGTCACGACGTGCCGTTCGCCCCGGGGACGCCCACGCGCTCCGCCCACTCCGCCTCCGGCGACCAGAGCAGGGCGCCGTCGGCGGATCCCGCTCCGCCGCCTCCGGCGGACCACGATCCGGGTCCTCCGGCTTCGCGGTCACCGCCGCCGGCCGCGGCCGGCCGTTCGTTCCGGGCGGTGAGCCGGAACCCGACCGTGTAGGTGCGGGTGACGGAACCGTTGGCCGAGGTCACCCGGACGGTACGGGTGGTGAACCGGGACCCGGCCGACGAGAGGACCGAACCGCCCTCGGTGACCTTCACCCGGGCGCCAGACTGGGCCGGTACGGCGGAGACGGCCGGGATCCTCTTGTTTCTCGGCCAGTCGACGACGTACGTGGACACCTCCGGATCGAAGCCGTCGATCGCGACGCCCCCCACCGTGATCGAGTCGGCGTCGGCGACGCTCGCCCTGGTGGCGTCGGAGGAGTTCGTCACCGTGACCGAACCGTCGGCGCCCACGACCACGTGCGCCGCCATCGCGGCCGCCAGGTTGATCCGCTGCCAGCTCGCTCCGCCGTCCGCGGTGAGGTCGAGCGGGTACCCGGAGTCCGTCGCGGTCTGTTCCAGGACCTGAGTGCGCTGCTCGGTGGTCAGGTCCGGGAAGGCCGTGACGAGCAGGGCCGCCGCGTCGGCCGGCGTCCTGAGCGTCTGCCCCGCCTTCGCCACCTGGGAGAACCCGTAGGTGAGGCGCCGTGTGTACAGCTCGACGTCCTGCGTCGTGCTCAGGCCGGAGTAGGGGTCGCCCGCGCAGGCCGCGAGCGTGTCCCCGTACCCTTCCGTCTCGCACTGCGCGAGCAGCACGTTCTCGATCTCGGTGTGGGCCTGCAGCAGCAGCTCCCGGAATTCGGGGTCCGCCCACCGGTGTGCCACGGTGGCCTGTCCGGTGATGCGGCCGCCCATGACGTCCAGCGGGTAGTGGAACCCGAGGACGACGCGGTTGTCCCCGTACTCCGAGGTGCGCGCGAGGATCGACGGTGCCAGTTCCGGCAGGAGCGTGGCGAGGACGGTCCCGGCTTCGTAGCCGCCGTAGGTGTGGCCGCTCGGGTACGAGCCGCTGGTGGCGAGGCTGCCGTAGGAGCCGTCCTGCGACTCGTAGATCTCACCGCCGTCGCCGACGAACCCGAGCCGCACGTACGGGCGCTGGTAGCCGTAGTGGTTCTTCGCCGCGTCGACCTTGTCGAGGCCCTTCGTGACCCGGGAGAACAGTGCGCTCGTCTTGGGCAGCCGGCCGCTGCTCAGGGCGTCGCCGTAGATCCGGCCGAGCCGGGAGCCGAGTCCGTCGGCCATCGTGACGGTGGCGCTGTGCGTCGCGTCCACCTCGGCGCGGTCCACCTCCTTCTGTGTGGCCGCGTTGTTGATGGCCACGGCGGTCCTGTCGTTCTCCGCGGTGGGTGAAGTGCCGTTCGGCACCTTGGTGTTGGCGCCGAGGATGTCGGAGCGCAGGTCGTCGGCGCCACTGAGAAGACCGTAGAAGTAGTCGCTCCCGTCGCCGGTCGTCGGCCAACTGTCCGACGGGTAGGCCGCGTTCAGCGCGTCGTCCGGGAAGGGGGACGGCACATAGGTCGGGCCGGAGGCGTCCGCCGTGGCCGCTGCGGTTCCCGAGGCGGGCGCGGCACTGTCGGCGGAGGTTCCGGCCAGGGTGACCGCGGTGACGGTCGCCGTGTGTGCCTTCGCCCTGCCGGCGGCCGTGAGGAGCGCGGTGGCCGTGGTGGCGGGAACGTGTGCGGTGGTGCCGTCGTCGAGGGCCACGGTGTAGCCGATGATCGGGAATCCGCCGTCGCCGCCCGCTCGCCAGGTCACGCGGACCTGCCGGCCGTCGGTGATCACCCCCGTCACGGCCGGCGTCTGCGGCTTGCCCCCGCCGGTCACCACGGGTGCCGTGGCCGGACTCGGGTGCGAGGTGCCGACCGCGTTCACCGCGCGGACGCGCGCCGTGAACGACCTGCCCGCCCGTAGCCGGGTGAACGTCGTGCGCCGGCTGTCCGGATCGTGGATCTCGACCTGGTGGCCGTCGTCGAGGGTGACCTCGTAGCCGGTGACCGGTGAGCCGCCGGTGTCCCCGGGCGCGGACCAGGCGACGGTCACGCTCGTGCCGGACGAGATCGCCGACACGGCGTCGGGCGCGGCCGGTACCGCCTTGGGCTTGGTGGTGAGCGCGGCCCGGGCGCGGTCGAGCGCGCCGTACCGCGCGGTGAGCGTCTCGTCCGTGGCCGCGGTGTCCGCGACCGCGGTCCTCGCCTCGGCGAGCGCCTCGGTGAACGCCGTCCACGACGTGTCCGTGTAGCGGGCGTCGTCGAGGGCCGACGCGGTCGCGACCAGGTCCTCCAGTCTCAGCCTCGGGAGCGGGATCAGCTGCTTGGCGGCGAGGGTGAGGTCGCGGGTCCGGGTGTCGACTTCGAGCTGGGTCACGGCGTCGGCGTCGGCGAGGGTGCGCGCGGCGGCGAGTTCGCGCCGGTACACACCGAAGTCGATCGTGTCGTAGCGCTCCGCGTCGCCGGAGAGCCCCGCGTACCGGTCGATCGCCTTGTGCAGGGCGGACCTGTCCGTGACGGCGGGCGTCTCGACGTGGGCGAAGGTGATCCGGCCCAGGTTCGCCACGTACGGGTGCGAGGAGTCCGCGGTCGTCACCAGCCGCAGGTGGACGCTGTGCGTGCCGGTGATCGCCTCGGGCAGTGTCAGGCTCGTTGTCCCTCCCGAGGACCACGCGGCTCCCGTGACGGGCAACGGTACGGTCGCGTACGGCGTCCCGGGGCTGCCCGCGTCGAAGGAGTCCAGGTAGAGCTGGACGGCGGAACCGGTGCCGCAGCGGGCGGAGTTGTTGACGTAGGTGATCGTGACGGTGTTTTTCGGGGAGCCGCCGAAGCCGATGTCCCCGTAGTCGAGCCAGGCCCCGTCGTAGGTGCCGCCGAGGTCGGTGGTGGACCCCGAACCGCTCCAGCCGACCGGCTCGCTCTTGAGCCCGCCGCCGCTGTGCGAGCGGAACGCCGTGGCGTCGAACGCCACCGGGGCGCCCGCTTCCTGAGTCAGTGTCAGTGAGTACACGTTGGCCACGTAGGGCTGGGAGGCCGTCTGCGTGCTGGAGACGAAGGCGGCGTACACGTCCTGGACGCCGCTGAAGATGCCCGGATCGAGCTGGACGGTCGTGGTGGCGACGGTTCCCCAGCCCGATCCGCTGTAGTCGAGCGGGATGTCGACACTCTTCGGCCCGTCCTTCGAGCCGAGGTGCAGTTCGAGGTGCGAGTCCGCCGCCGCACGCGACCGGGGCTTGTCATAGCGGACGGTGACCGTGTCGGCGCCGTCGCGGAGGTCGGTGTCCTTCCACTCGGCCCACGCCCCGTTCGTCGTGTTCTCGAAGATGCCGTTCGCCAGGTCGAGCGGGAGTGAACCGCCGCCGGTCGCGGTGCTGTCGGCCGCGGTCAGCGTGGCGAGCGTGGTCGAGGGGGACGAGGACACCTCGTACGGAGAGAACTGGTACCGGTCGAAGTTCGACACCCACTGCTGACCGGACGGGGCATGGAAGACGAACGTCGCACTCGACGCGCCCAGCAGGGCGTCCGGGTCGGTGACGGCCGCCCTCACCGTGCTGTAGTACTGCCATCCGCCGGTTCCGGGGAGCTGGACGGTGGCGACGAGGGGACCGTCGGCCGCCCCGGCGTGGATGTCGACGCTGCTCGGTCTCGCGTTCGTCGCCTGCGAGTTGGCGTAGCGGACCGAGACGCTGCGCGGGGCGACCCCGCCGAAGTCCAGCTTCGTGAACCGCTCCCAGGATCCCTCGGTGACGCCACCGAGGTCGCCGTCCGAGTAGTACGCCTCGCTCACGAGGCTGGGGCCCTCCTTCTGGTCGGGGTCCTCGGCCTGGAGGACGGCGAAGCCCCCCTCGTCGATGGTGAGCGCGTCGACGGCGGACCGCAGCGCGTCGTCCGCTGCCATGATCGTGCCTGTCGCGGAAGCGGTGTCCGCGAGGACGGTCCGCGCGCGGTCGAGCGCCGACCGGAACACATTCCACGAGCCGTCGGAGTAGTTGCCTTCGCGCACCAGCACGGCCTGGTCGACGAGCGCGCCGAGCGCCTCGCGATGCACCGCGGCGGCGGACAGGACGAGCGGGTCGGTCGGAGACACCCCGGTGCCGTGCACCGTCGAGGCCCGTACCCCGTGGGCGAAGGCCGCGTCCTGGAAGGTGATGCCGAAGCGCGCGTCGGCCCGCGTGCTGCCGGTGAGCGACAGCGTCGCCGTACGCGAGCCGCTGACGCGGAGGTCCGCCGTGACACCGCCCGGCAGTCCGGTCACGGTCGCCGCCCCCGACCTGGTCAGGCTGGTGCCCTTGCGGGCGGCGAACTCCGCCGGTCCGGACAGGGTGAGCTTCAGGGCGCCGTCGACGACGCCGTCCGATCCGGTGCCGACCGTGCCCGGGGCCGCGGAGACGACGGTGTCGCGCCGGTCCGTTCCCGTGCCGCCACCGGTGTCGCCCGAGTCGGTGTCGAGCGAGTACGCGGGCTTGGTGTGCGCGCCCCACCGGGAGGGCTTGGAGCCCATCGTGAAGTCCAGGGTTCCGCCCGAGACGATCTGCGAGTAGTCGAGCCACGTGTTGTCGAACCGCGAACCGTTGAGGGTCGCGCTCTGCACGTAGTAGTCGCTCGGCGACACACCCTCGGCCTTCACCGTGAACCGGGCGCCGTTCGCGTAGCGGATCGTCGTGGAGTCGAAGAACGGACTGCCGATCTGGAACTGGCTGGAACCGGCGGTCACCGGGAACAGACCGAGGGCCGCGCCGACGAACATCGTCGACATGGTGCCGGCGTCATTGTCCATGGTCGGCAGGAAGCCCCGGGGGGAGAGCTTGTAGACCTGGGTCCTGACCGGCGGACGGAACTCGCCGCCGGAGCTGGGGACTTCGTTCGAGGAGCCCGTCGCGATGTAGCGGTTCCAGGTCGTGCCCGTGTAGATGGCCCGCACCCACTTCTGCGTCAGGCTCGGCTCACCGACGTAGTTGAAGAGGTACGGGGCCTGGAGGTCGATCTCGTTGGCGTTGGAGTGCAGCATGGCCGAGCCGTCGTCGGCGCCGGAGTCCTCGCCGAACATGTGCTCCACGGCGGCCTTGCCCGCTTTCGCGCCGCCCATGGCCTCGATGAGGCCGCCCATGTCGTACGCGTCGTACCAGTGGTACTGCCAGAGCGTGCCCTGGTAGAGGCCGGCCGCCTCGAACTTCTCGTAGTCCGCGCTCTGCCAGTCACCGCTCGCGGCGCGCGGGGTGAGCAGGCCGACCTCGGTGCCGTCTCCGGCCGTCCAGGCGCCGGACTTCACGAGGTTGTCGATCGCCATGGTCGACTGCGTACGCAGTTTTTGCGCGTCCGCCTTCCTGCCGAGCGCGTCGGCGATGACGGAGAGCGCCCACTGGTCGTACCCGCGCTGGACGGTCGTGCCGGGATCCCCGGTGACATAACCCTGCCGCAGCTGCGCTCCCGTGTAGTACCCGGAGTACGACATCAGCGCGGGGTAGGCCTCGTCGAGCCGGTCGAAGTTCTTGTAGCCCTTGGACAGCGCGTCGGCGACCAGGACGGCCGAGCGCTCCCACCGCACGGTCGGGACCGAGTGGGTGAGGCTGCCGGGGCTCTTGCCCGCTGTGTGCGCGTCGGCGAAGAGCTCGATGAGCGACTGCACCATGTCCCGGTAGGTGGCCGGGTCGATGTACGCCTCGACGGAGTACTTGCGGAAGTCGTCCCAGGTGGACCAACCGTCGTAGTACGTATAGCCGTTCGTCTTGTGCACCGCGCCGTCCACCCCGCGGTACGTTCCGCTGGTGCTGGTGGCGTTCACCGGCAGCGCGTACATGCGGTACAGGTGCGTGTAGAACTCCCGGGTGAGCGTCGACCCGGGGTCGGACGTCGCGGAGGCGCGTACGTCGACGGCGCCGAGCGCGCGGTTCCAGTCCGCCCGGGTCCGCTCGCGGGCCTGGTCGAAGGTGAGGTCGCCCACCTCGTTCCGCTGGTCGGTCGCGGCCTGTTCGGCGCTGATCGGCGACAGCGTGATGCGCAGTTCGATGTCGTCCCCGGCGGACCGGTCGAACCCGAGGACGGCACCGGTGTCGGACCCGTCCTGCGTGGTCGCGTCGCTCAGCCCCCCGTCGGGGCCCCAGCTCTTCAGGGTAGTCACGGGGACGTTCGTGGTGGCGGTGTAATACAGCTTGTACGAGGCGCCGTTGAACGACCCGGCGATGAGCCCGCCGATCAAGGTGGTCCCGTCCGGGAGCGTCGTCGCCTTCAGGGTCGAACGGGTGCGGCTGGTGAAGTTGTTCGCCAGGTCCAGGACGAGCTCGGGGTCCGACCCGGAGGGGAAGCTGTACCGTTCCAGCGCCGTGCGCGTCGTCGCGGTCACCTCGGCCTGGACGGTGCCGGAGTCCTGCGTCACCGACGAAGCGGCTCCGGAGACGGAACCGAGCCCCACCTGGTAGGACCCGGGTGTCGCGGTCTCGTCGTCGTGGTCGTACGCGTGGGCGTAGGTGCTGGGGGAGGGGCGTTTGTCGTACCGGACGGAGGTCGGGACGACGAGCAGGTCGCCACCGCCTCCCGAGCCGCCGACGCCGTCGAGGTTCGTCGCGGTGAACCCGGCTATGTGGTCCTCGTCGTAGCCGTACCCGGAGTGGTTGCGGTTCGGCGTGGTCATCGGGTTGACCTTGGCCAGACCGTGCGGCGCCTGGGCGCCCGGCAGGTCGTTGCCGTCGTCGCCCGCGGTCGACACGAACGGGTCGACGAGCTTCGTGTAGTCGGTCCCGTCGGAGGACCCGCCGGACGTTGCGCCTGACGTCCCGCCCGATGTCCCGGCGGACGCTGCGGACATGGTGGGGAAGGGCACTGCCGCAGCCGTGCCGACGCCAGCCGGTGCGGCCAGGGTGAGCGCTCCGGTGAGCAGCGCGACGGCCGCCGCGCGCAGCGGCCGGAGACCGCGCCCGGCTGACCCAGGAAGCATGGCGCGGAACACGGGGGGACGGGATCTGATGGGCACGTAACCTCTCCAGCGTCGCTCATACGCACGCACGGTCCGGCTCATCGGAAGACAACGTTGTCGGCCCGGGGCGCCAGGCGTGCAACTCGGGGTGGGACGGAAGCGGACACACAGGATGGCATCCGTACACCGGATTGCACCCCTCCGTGTTCACGACCGTGCGCAATGAGACACGGAGAAGGCGTACAGCGGGCGAACGACATGCGTACGACGGACGCGTACCGGACGCCGCGACGACGACGTACGAGGCCTCGGGCCTGTCTGGCAACTCCCCGTCTGCCCGGCGCCCTTCGGGCGACGACGCGAATTGTCGGACAGGCCCGAGGAGGCTCGCCGGGAACCCCGGCAGGAGGGGCCGGTTCCGGCGTGGCAGAGTGTGCGTGTGCCCACCACTGATTCCGCCCGTGCCACCGACGCCGCCGATGTCCCCCGCGCCGTGAACACGGCCGATGCCGCCCTCGGCGAGTCCGGCCGCCTCATCGATCTGCGCAGCGACACCGTCACCCGGCCCGGCGAGGCGATGCGCCGGGCGATGGCCGAGGCCGAGGTCGGTGACGACGTGTTCGGTGACGATCCCACCGTCAACGCGCTCCAGGAGCGGATCGCCGGGCTGCTCGGATTCGAGTCCGCGCTGTTCGTCTCCTCGGGGACACAGAGCAACCTGTGCGCTCTGCTGACCCATTGTGGCCGCGGGGACGAGTACATCGCCGGGCAGATGGCCCACATGTACCGATGGGAGGGCGGTGGCGCCGCCGTGCTCGGAGGCATTCAGCCCCAGCCGCTGCCGCACCGGGCGGACGGGACGCTGGACCCGCTGGACATCGCGGCGGCCGTGAAGCCGGACGACTCGCACTTCGCGCGCACGCGGTTGCTCTGCCTGGAGAACACCATCGGTGGCCGGGTCGTCTCGATGGACTACCTGAAGACCGCCACGCACGTGGCCCGCGACCACGGACTCGCCACCCACCTGGACGGGGCGCGGCTGTTCAACGCCGCGGTGGCCGGCGGGGGCGATCCGTACGAGCGGGCACGGCTGATCGCCGGCCACTTCGACAGCGTGTCGGTCTGCTTCAGCAAGGGGCTGGGCGCGCCGGTCGGCTCGGCACTCGTGGGATCGCGGGAGTTCGTGGCCGAGGCACGGCGCTGGCGCAAGGTCCTCGGCGGCGGGATGCGGCAGGCCGGCGTGCTGGCGGCCGCGGCACTCCACGCGCTCGACCACCAGGTGACGCGGCTCGCCGACGACCATGCGCACGCCGCGCTGTTCGCGGAGAGCCTGAAGGACGTGCCGGGCCTGACCATGGAACCCAGCGGGACCAACATGGTCTTCGCGCGTTCCGCCCCCGGCCTCGACACCGACGAGGTGCGCGACCGACTGGCACGTCGTGGGCTGCTGTGCGCGGGATACCCGGGCCAGTTGCGCTTCGTGTTCCACCTGGACGTGACGCGCGCCGACACGGAACGCGCGGTGCGGATCGTGCGCGAGACCCTGGCCGAGACGGCAACAGGCTGATCCCGTAGGGCTGTCTGCCCTCCCCTTCGCGGGGGGAGGGGCGAAGCCGATCGTGCGTTCGCGGGGGAGGGCCGAAGCCGGTCCTCCTCATCGCTGCCGGCTGGACAGCAGCACAACTCGCCTTCGAGGTCTTGGCCTGGGGCGTCCGCGCCCGCCTCAAGGACCCGCCCGCCTACGACCGCGACACGGCCACCCTGCGCAACGGCCGGCCACGGCCGCTTCATCGACGACGCCTCCTGGGGCCGCCGCCACTTCCACCACTGACCGAACCTGAACCGGCGCCCCGCCCGCTCGTCCGGCCCGCTCCTCGCCGGACGAGCGGCGGTAAAGCCAGGAACGGGTCGGGCCGATCACCTGCGGCCCGACCCACCAGCCCGTCCAGTAGCGGTGACCGCCTGCCCCACGGCTTCCCTCGCCATCCTCGGCATGCCTGCCGGGCCGACCCTGGCCGAGCCACCCGCACCCGTCGACGGCGACCGCACCAAGCTGAACACCCAACGGCCACCCCCGGCGCCGAGACCTCCGCGGGCCGGGCCGCAGCAGCCGAGAGTCAGTAGCGACGCCGCATGCGTCTGACGGACCCGGTGGTACGCCCAGATCGCCGGTGCAATAGATCGGCAAGGGTCCCTTCGGATCGCTGGTGGTCGCCCTTCCGTCTGTGAGTTCCAGCAGCAGGACATGCGGCGGTCCGGCCGGGACGGGCCCAGGCGCGCCA
The DNA here is from genome assembly GCF_036226925.1 of Streptomyces sp. NBC_00659. Lineage (NCBI taxonomy): Bacteria > Bacillati > Actinomycetota > Actinomycetes > Kitasatosporales > Streptomycetaceae > Streptomyces > Streptomyces sp. NBC_00659. Next base: position 9,103,568 of record NZ_CP109031.1, read on the forward strand.
CTCACCACCCGCGGTGATCCTTACGGGAGTCTGACGTGAGTCGGATATGCCTTCAGCTCTGCCCACACATCCGCAACTCTGGTCTCGCGCATGCCGGGCCAGGGGGAGCGGAGCCACGGACTAGCATGCACATCGAACGGAGGTCGAAGGTGCCGCCGGCAGGGCCATCACCCAAGGCCGGACTGGTCGTCGTCATCTCGGTACGTGAACTTCGCAGCTCGTCGTCATCTCGGTGCGTGAACTTCCCAGCGCACTTGATGCGGAGCCGAAGACCTGGGAAATCGGTGAAGGTGGGCATCTGTGGTCAACGTCGTAATCGATTACGTGCAGCACAGTCCGATGACTGTCCTCGATCCGAGTCAGCACTGGCTGTTGGACGGTCTCCCCGACGATCCCGTGTCGATCTGTGCGTCCGCGCGGACCCTGGTGCTCTCGCCGGAGGATGCCGTGGCCGTTGGTGTCCCCAAGGACAGGCTCAAGGAGCAGAATATTCGGCCGGTCCGTGATCTCGTCGCGATTCTGGCCCGGCGCTGGCCGGAACGTCTCGAGCGCCCGCGTCCGCCTGAGGCCCGTGTCGTGGGCGCGAGTCGCCACGCGGCCACCCTGGCTTGTTCCTTGCTGCGGGAGCATGGTTACGCCGCCCGCGTGCGGTGCGGTTTCCGCACAGTCACCAGCCGGGAGACGCCCCGCACACACTGGACAGCGGAGTGGTGGAGCCCGTATGACGAGCGCTGGATGCGCATGGATCCTGACCCGGCAAGCACGGGGTCTCATCCGGACGCAGGCGAGGCGCCGACGGACTTCGTCACTGCAGGTGAGGCTTGGCAGCTCTACAGGACCCGTTCGCCGGGGCGACCAGATTTCGCGTCAGGCGCCGATAGCGCTCACGTGTCAGCGAGGATCAGCGCCGGCGTAGTCCGGGATCTCGCGGCGCTTTGCAAGGCGGAGATGCTTCCCACGGACACGTGGGGCCGTATGGCGATGCCTCAGCATGCTTTCATGTCGGCCGCGTACCTCCATCTGATCGACGTGGTCGCCTCGCTGTGCGTCCGTGACGAACCCGCGGGCCTCGTACGCCTCTTCGCCAGCAATGACCTCGCGGTACCGCCGCACATGATCGAGTCGCGGGCCGATGAGGGAGCAGTGTGACGACAAAGAGACCGGTTGGAGCCGCATAGCTGACAGCGCGGCTGGGGTGGGCCAAATTCAGGGCTCTGTCTGCAGTTTGGTGAATTCGCAGGTCAGCGGACTATCTGAGGGATCGTTTCTGGGGTCGCTCCGCGCTGGCCGCGCGGAGACAAAGACGGTGGCGGGAGACGCACCGCCCGGCCGCTTCGCCGAGGTTGCGCCACAGGTGGAATCGGTCGGAGACCTGGACTGCGGCGGGCGCCCCGATCCTGGCGCCCTCGGCGAAGAACGAGGCACGGTCGCGGCAGACGACCTCGATCCCGGGTGCTGGGCCGGCCAGGCCGCGAGCGTGCCCGCTTCGCGATCCGGCAGTCGCATCGGGCGGGAGCGGGTGGCGCCGCTGATGGCTTCGTGACCGGCGATTTCGCGTGGGCTCGTAGGGCCCGGAGTTCAAGATCAGGAGGCAATGATCTCAAAGGACTCGTGCCGAGCGGCTCGGGCCGCGACGTATGGCAGTACGGGGCGAGTGCAGGTCGGTGCACCTTTCGGCGAACGTTGGTCGACAGTTCGGTTCGATTCCGGCCGCCCCGACAGAGCGTGGCGCGGACTCCACCCGTCGCACGCCACACCTGTCCGCTGCCCATACGCGGCCGGGCCGGGACTCAGGGCGTGGGGAAGGTGCGCTCCTCAGGGCCCTGGTTCGTCGGCAGCAGGTATTGCAGCCGCGTGTACTGCTGGGCGCAGGCCGTTCGCGCGATGGCCTCGGAGACGGCTTCGGCGAGCGGGCGGGAGGACTCGCTGAGCAGAATGCGGGCCTTGTCGGTAAGTGCCACCTCGATGCCGCGCCGGTCGCCGCATGCGGAGTTCTTGGTGATCGGTCCCGCGCGCTGCAGGCAGGCCACCTGGTAGGTCAGCCGCGTCTTGGGGCGGCCCAGCAGTTCCGCGATCCGTGTCATCCGCAGGCTGGAACCGGGCTGATCGGCGAGCAGGCACAGCAGCAGGAACTCGTCGTGCGAGATCCCCGTCGCGTCCTTCACCCGCGAGCGGAGCAGCTGCTCGATCGTGCCGGCCGCGGCCAACAGCTGCATCCAGGAGCGCAGTTCGGCAGGCAGGAGCCCGGTGTCGTCCGAAGGCTCGAGCTCGGGCTGATCGGCGGGGACGGAAGAGTCGGCCATGGTGTTGTCAGTGTGGACGCGACGTCTTTGGACACGAGGAACGCGAAGCGGGACGAGCACCTGCGCGGCAGTGACTTCTTCGACACCGAGAACCACCCGACTTTCACTTTCGCCGTCAACGGCGCAGCGGTGCCCCAGGGCGGCACCGCCGAGATCGTCGGTCAGCTGACCGTCCGGGGTGCCGGCAGCCCGCAGACCGTCACCGCCCACGTCACCGCGTCGAGCGGCGACGCGATCAGCCTCGCCATGGAGTTCACCGTGGACCGGGAGCAGTTCGGTATGGTCTGGAATCAGCTGGGCATGATCCGCGGCCTGACCACGGTCACCGCGACGCTCACCTTCGCTCGCGCGGTGGTCTGAAGAGTCAACGGGCTCGCCCTCTGACCCGGACACCTGAACGGCACGCGCGCCCGGCGGGCGTCAGTCCACCGGCCAGGTGTGGACCGGTGCGTTGAGGTGCATGTAGTCGATGTACTGCCGGGTCATGCGTCGCAGGGCCTCGTGACGGCCGCAGTGGTCCGACGATTCGAAGCGGTGCAGCATCTCCTTCTGCCAGACCGCTCCGTTGCGCGCGGTGATGCACCGCTGCTCGATGATGCCGAGCAGCGGCTCCCGCCAGGCCTCGTCCATGCCCGAGCGCTCCAGGCCCCGGTGCGCCAGCGGCAGCAGCCGCCGCAGGACGAGTTCGGGCACCGGCACCTCACCCGCTCCCGGCCAGTACAGCCGGGCGTCGATGCCGTTCCGGGCCGCGGCGTGCAGGTTGTCCTCGGCGGCCGAGAAGGACATCCGCGACCACACCGGCCGGTCCTCCTCCACCAGGGCGCGGGTGAGACCGTAGTAGAAGGCACCGTTGGCGAGGGTGTCGGCGACCGTCGGGCCCGCGGGCAGCACGCGGTTCTCCACTCGCAGGTGCGGCCTGCCCTCGGCGACAGCGTAGACCGGACGGTTCCACCGGTAGATCGTCCCGTTGTGCAGGGTGAGTTCGGACAGCTCCGGTGTGTCCCCGCGGTCCAGCGTCTGCGTGGGGTCCTGGTCCTCGCACAGGGGCAGCAGCGCGGGAAAGTAGCGCAGGTTCTCCTCGAAGAGATCGAAGACGCTGGTGATCCACCGCTCCCCGAACCAGACCCGGGGCCGTACGCCCTGCGCCTTGATCTCCTGCGGGCGGGTGTCCGTCGCCTGCTCGAACAGCGGGATACGGGTCTCGTGCGCCAGCTCCTTGCCGAACAGGAAGGGCGAGTTGGCCGCCAGGGCGACCTGGACTCCGGCGATCGCCTGCGCCGCGTTCCAGTAGTCGGCGAACTGCTCCGGTGACACCTGGAGATGGAACTGCGTGCTCGTGCACGCGGCCTCCGGCGTGATGGTGTCCGCGTAGGTCCGCAGCCGGTCGACGCCGTCCACCTCGATGAGCAGATCCTCGCCGCGCGCCGCGAAGACCTGCTCGTTGATCAGCTGATAGCGGGCGTTCTCCGACAGCGCGTCCGGTCCGACGTCCGCCTCGCGCAGGGTGGGCAGGATGCCGATCATGATCAGATGGACGCCGATCGTCCTGGCGCGCTCGTCCGCGTGGTTCAGGGCGGCGCGGATCTCCTCCTCCCAGGCGTCGGGGCCGCCCGCGATCAGCCGCCGGGGCGGAACGTTGATCTCCAGGTTGAACCGGCCCAGCTCGGTGTCCCAGGCGGGGTCCGCGATGGCCTCCAGCACGTCGGCGTTCCGCATCGTCGGCTCGCCCTCGGTGTCGGTCAGGTTCAGCTCGATCTCCAGGCCCACCCGAGGGCGCTCCACGTCGAACCGTGACTCCCGCAGCATCTGCGAGAAGGCGTCGAGACACTCCTGCATCTTGATCCGGTACCGGCGACGGTCCTCGCGGGTGAAGACCAGCGCCGGAACGTCGCGTCCCATCGGTCCTCCCGGTGGCCCCACGGATACCTCTCCCCTCCAGCGTCGCACCATGGGGCGGGTCTGACCATGCGGGACGCCCCTGCCCGCCGGGCCGGAGCCGGGGAAGGCGGTCACATGTGGTGTCCGGTCCGCTTCGGAAGGTGGGTGAGGCTGCGGTGGTCCGCCCGTTCCGGCGGCGGATCCCGCGCGGTGGTCCGGCGGGTCCGGCGATGGATCCCGCGCGGTGGTCCAGCCCGTTCCGGGGGGATTCCCCTCGGGACTGCCTCGCCCTCACCCGGGCTCCCGTCACCTGCCGTCGCCTTCGACAGGGGGTCGCATGAGGTCGAGGTCGTCGCCCCAGGCGTCCAGCACGTCGCCGTGTCCGGCGGATCTGGCAGCTTTCTCGACATGGGCGAACAGGTGTCGTTGCAGGGCTGTGTCACCCGTGGCCGAGACGCGGTCGACGGCACGCAGCAGTGCGTCGGTGTCCCAGCCCGGCAGGGGGTACCGGACGAGCTCCCACTCCAGGTACTTGTTGTACGGGCGGGGGCGGCGGTCCAGAGCGAAGAGCAGCTCGAGCAGGAACCGCATGCTGTCGACGGCGTCGAGGCGAGCGGCGAGAGCCAGACCGTCGCGGTGGTTCTTGACGGAGCGGTAGAGGGAGTTGGCGTAGGCGTCGAGCCGTTCGCCCGAGCTTTGGAACGCCTCGTCGGCGTCCAGTCGTGCCCAGCGGTCGAGGACACGGGCGATGCCTCCGTCGAGCCGGTCGAGCACGATCCGGGCACGCGCCAGGGCATAGCGTTCCCACCCCGGAATCCCGGCTCCACGGAACTCGGTGAGCGTGACGACGACGAGGTCGAGTCCGGTGCCGCGATGGCTCGTGAACCGGGTCGGATCGATGCTGGTGCCGTCGGCGACGACAACGTAGAGATCGTGGTCGGAGTACGGGGTGATCATGCCGTCATGGGCTCGGGATCCTTTGAGGACGAGGCCGACGACGGCTGGGTCGGCGGTGGCGAGTTCGACGAACGCGTCGTAGGCGATGGGCTGTTGAGCATGCACGGTGCGGATCTCCGGTGAGGTGACGACGGGTATGCCTGCCAAGGGCGGCCCGCGTTACGAGGCGCCCCGTACCGTTCGCGGTCGCACGGGGCGGCCACCTGGGAGATCAACGCACAGAAGGACTCTACCGCCCGGCCGGTCGCGAGGGCAGGACGATTGCGGTGGTGTACCCGGTGGCCGCGCTCCCGGTGGGGGACGGAGTCCTGGACCCCGGACCGGACGGACAGAGTTCTCCGTCAGACGGTGATGACGACCTTCGAGCGCGCGTGCTCCCCTTCGAGGTACCGGATGGCCTCGGGAGCTTCGCTCAAGGGGTAGGTGCGGTCGATGACAGGGGTGAGTTTCCCGGAGTCGGCGAGTTCCCTCAGGGTCGCCAGGTTCTCCTTGCCCGGTGTCGCCGTGAGGACGAGCAGCCGGTGGCGGGCGAAGCGTGACATCACCTGCCCCCTGATGAGGAGCCCCATCGGCCCGATGACACTCCCGCCTTCGAATACGCCCCCACCGGAGAGAACGATCGTCCCCGTGGGTTTCAGGGCGCGGCGGAACCCGGCCAACGAGTGGTTCCCCACCAGGTCGAAGACGACGTCGTACCGCCGTCCGTTCCGGGTGAAGTCATCCTGGGCGTAGTCGATGAGGTGATCCGCGCCCAGCGACCGGACCAGTTCGCCATTTCGCGCACTGCACACGCCCGTCACTTCCGCGCCGAACGCCTTGGCGATCTGCACCGCGAAGGTGCCCACACCGCCTGACGCACCATTGATCAGTACCTCCTGCCCCGGCTGCACCTGTGCCAGGTCCCGCAGGCCCATCAGCGCGGTGTTCCCCGCCAGCGGCAACGCGGCCGCCTGCTCGAACGACAGCGCGGCCGGTTTCGGCTCCACCACGTCGTCCGAGGCACAAACGAACTCGGCGAACGCGCCCTCGGTCTCGCCGAACACCTCGTCGCCGGGACGGAACCTCTTCACGGCTCTGCCCACCGCCTCCACCCGGCCCGCGAAGTCCGTGCCCCTGATCTTCGTCTTCGGACCGCTCACCCCGAGCGCCAGGCGCGCCAGGTACGGGTCGCCCCGCATGAGGTGCCAGTCGCGGGCGTTGACCGAGGCCGCGTGGACGCGGACCAGTACCTCCCCGTCGGCGACGGCCGGCGTGTCGACCTCTCTGAGCTCCAAGACGTCAGGTGAGCCGTACCGGTCCTGGGCGATCGCCTTCATCGGGCCTCCGTGACGCACGAGTTCGGTGCGGAATGGAACGGCTGACCGGATGTTCAGCACCACTCACGATGGTAGGCAAGCGACGGCGGCATGGGTATCGGGGCGAATCCCTAGGTGACGCGCGGAGGCGGTTCCCGGGCGTAGGGGTCAGCCGCCCTGGCCGGCGCTACCGATCGGGCCGACCTTCACCGGGGCGCCGGCGCCGTCCGTGACGGGCAGCGTGGGGCCGCCCGGCCAGGCCAGGGTGACCGTCTTCGTCTCGTTCGGCGGGGTCACCAGCAGACCGGTGATGCGGACGCCGGAGCCGCCCGACTCGTTGAGCGGGTAGGTGATGCCGAAGGCTGTCGACTGCCCGCTCTTGAGGACGGTCCGGTCGGTCGGCGCACCGGTGCGCTTCGCGGAGAGCGAGCCCGAACCGGTCTTCAGGTCGACGCCCGCGTACCCGGAGATCGTGCAGTCGCGGCCGCCGCCGTTCTTCAGCTGTACCGCGACGGTGCCGTCGGGGTCGCCGTCGATGGTGTCGTCCTTCGCGGTGATCTCCAGCTCGTCGGTGTGGCACCGGTCGACCTTGCCGCTTGCGTCGGAGCCGGTGCCGGCGGTCGAGCCCTTTCCGGCCGAGCCCTTCCCGGTGCCCGCCCCGCCGCTCTGATCCGAACCGCCCGAGTCCGAACCCGCGCCCTGATCCGTACCGTTCGCGCTCGAACCGCCGCCCGGGGCGGACTCACGGGAGGTGGCGGACGGTGCGCTCTGCCCCGTTCCGTCATCCCCGCTCTGGCAGGCCGTGAGCGAGAGACCTGCGGCGATGGCCAGGGCGGCGAAGGTGAGCCTGTGAACGCGCATCGTTTCATCCTCGGTATCGGTCGGTGGTGCCGGCTGCTCGGTACGAGCGAGCGTTTCCGAACGCCAAGAGCCGGTCCGACCCGGCACACGTTCCGCCCAACCACCGTGTAATGCACGCCTGTTACACGCGAGGCACCGAACGCCGTCGACTACTCCGGCTCTGACGCGACCGGAGGCAGTGGTTCCCGGGCCGTGTGCCAGGCCGCGGGAAGTGCGGCGACTCCCGTGCGAGCGGCGATGACCCCGCCCGCGATGGCGCAGGTGGTGTCGATGTCACCGCGCCCGGCGACCGTCAGCCACAGGCCCTCGTGCAGGTCGTCGAGGTGCCCCGCCGCGCACCACAGCGCGTAGGGCACGGTGTCGGGCCCGGACATCCTGTAGCCGGAGCCCAGGACCTCCGCGGCGTGCCGCACCGAGGTGCGCTCCGGCATCCGGGCCGCGATTCGCACCCCCGACCGGACGTCGCTGTCGGGGAGTCGTTCGGCGACGGCCAGGAGGAAGTCCGGCCGCGCCGGAGCGCTCCCGCCCCGGCTGCGCGTTGCCAGCGCCGCGGCGAGGGCGACCGCCACCGCCCCGGTCACCGCCTCCTGGTGGTGGTGCGAGACCGCGCCCTGGCGGGCGGCCTCCTCGGCGACCGCGTCGAGGTCGGCGGCGTGCCAGGCGCCGAGCGGGGCGGCGCGCATGGCCGCGCCGTTGCCCCAGGAACCCAGCCCGCCGAACTGTCCGGCGACCACCTCCCGCCAGGGTTCGCCCGCGCCGATCCGACGGAGCACGTCATGCATCGAGGCTCCGTAACCGCGGTGCGTGTCCTCGGTGTAGGCGGCCGCGAAGCGCAGAGCGAGACGGTCCTGATCGATGGCGCCGCCGCCCTCGGCGAGTTCGCGGACGAGGACGAGGGCCTGGGCCGTGTCGTCGCTCCACCGCCACAGCGGCTCCGGGGGCAGCGTCCGCGCCTCGAGAACCTCGGGACCGTTCCGGCGCAGGATGCCGAACCAACGGTCGCCAAAAGCGTCACCGAAGGCAAGCCCGTTCAGCGAGTCCAGAGCGGCGGCAGGCACGTTGATCATCGGAGCATTATCACAGCGCGACGGCACACCGGCACTCCGTTATCGGCGCGGGCATGCTTCTGCGCTCACCGAACCGAACGATTGGCGCGGCGCAGTGCCGCCTTCTCAACGGGAGCCCGTCGTGGCGGAACGCGCTGTCGCCGTGACCCGCCGAGACCGCCCCGCCCCCGCGACTCCCAACAGCGGTTCGTCTTCCGCCCGTTGCAGTGAGGGGAACGCCCCTGGGCCTGGAGAGTCCCCGCACGTAGCCGATCCGCCCAAGAGGGCATCCCGTCAGTGGCGACCGGTGTCGATGACACAGAAGCGGTTGCCGTCGGGATCAGCGAGTACGACGAAGTCGGCGTCGTCCGGATAGAGGTCCCAGTCGACGCGCCGCGCGCCCAGAGACACCAGGCGCTCGACCTCCGCAGCCTGGTCGGCAGCGTCCCCGGCGTACAGATCCAGGTGGATCCGCGGATGCTCCTGCACCGGCGTCTCGCTGAGGCCTAGTGACAGCTGCACTCCGGTTCCGTCCGCCGGCACCAGCACCACCCAGTCGTCCTCCAACTCGTCGCGGGGGACGTAGCCCAGAGCCTCCGTCCAGAACGCGGCCGCGCGCGGCACATCCGAGACACCAAGGACAACGGAACCGACTTTCAGCATGCGCTGATTCTGGCGGACAGACCCGAGTGAACAAGCCCGAGTGAACAAGCCCGAGTGAACAAGCCCGAGTGAACAAGCTGGCATCGCCGCCGGGACCTGTGTCACCGTGCGTCGCGCAGGTGCAGAAGATACGCCGCGGTCAGGGCGACGGCACGGTCCGAGTCCTGCGACAGTTCCACGAGGGCGTCGTACGTCCTCGTCCCCGGGATGCCCGCCAGCGCCTGGGTCAGCCGTCCGCGCGCGGGCGCTTCCGGGGTGGGGCGGGCGAGACGGTCGAGGAGCCTGTTCGCGAGATCGTCCGCCGTCGCGGTGTCGCTCGCCAGCACGCTCAGCGCGTCCGCCGCGTCGGTGTCGTTGCGTCCCTCCACGATCATGTCGACGAGCGTCGGAACCGCATCGGCCACCCCCCGTGCTCCGAGCGCCAGAGCCGCATGCCCGCGGACCACGTCGTCGGGGTGCGCGAGGGCGGCCCGCAGATGCGCGGTGGCTTCGTCGCCGGGCATCTCGGCGAGTGACTGGACGGCACGTTCCCGTACCCCGGCCGACGGCGAGGTCAGGCCCTCCGCGAGCAGCGCCGGTCCGCGGTCGCCGGAGCGCGCCAGTGCCCATCGAAGGGCCCCGGCGACGTTCGGCTCCGTCTCGCTCAGCACTGCCTCGACCAAGGCCTCCACCGGCACCGGGACCTCGCCGGCCGAGGACAGGGCGGCGCGCTGCCGTGCGTCGGCGCTCTTGGAGGCCAGCGCCTGGAGGAGTGCGACAACTTGGAGGACGTCTTCCCAGTCGGCGGGTTCCGCGGCGTGGATCCTGCGCAGCCGTGTGAGCAACTCGGTCTCGGCCGCGATGCGTTCGCGCGTCTGGCGGACAAGGCCCTCGACGAGCGACGAGGGTGTGAAGCCGGGATCGTCGAGAGCGCGCCCGATCTCACGCAGCGACAGGCCCAGCGACCGCAGGCTCTCGATATGGAAGATCCGCCTGATGTCGTCCCCGGAGTACTCCCGGTAGCCGGAGCCGGTACGCCCCGAGGGACGCACCAGACCGAGCGACTCGTAATGCCGCAGCATGCGGGAACTGACACCGGACCGTCGCGCCACCTCACCGATCAACACGCCCTATCGTCCCTCCTGACCAGTCCCGTCGAGAACCGCGACGCGCTTCGCCTCCTCGACGGCCCCCTCGAATCCGGCGTCGGGATCGTGCAGCAGTCGCTGGGTGGCGAGCGCGTGCGTACGTACGCGCGGGGCGGGCGCCGTCGTCGCGGCGAGCAGGACCGGAACGATCACGTCTCCCAGCGCGATCAGGGCCTGGCTGAGACTGAGCTGCGTCTCCCGCTCGCCGCGCCCGAGCTGAGTCGCCAACTCCGCGGCCAGGGAAGCCTCCTCGCCCGCGGGCACGAGCACGACCGCGGCACGCCAGGCGCTCCGCGCGACCTCGTCGTCGGCGTCGGACAGCAGGCTCGGTGTGATCGCCGGCCACGCCCGCCGGTCCCCGATCTTGGACAGCGTGTGCAGCGCCTGGCTCCGTGCCTGCGCGTGGTCCGAGCGGGCTTCGCGGAGCAGCGCGGGCAGCGTCATGGACACCGGGTGGCGGGTGAGCGCCCAGGTCAGCATGTCGCGGACGAAGAACTCCGGCTCGACCGCGGATCTCCGGACGAGGCCGGCGACGAAGCGCGGGTCGGGCGTCGTGCCAGCCGCCAGAGCGGCCCGCAGCCGCACGGATGAGCTGTCGTCCTCCAGCCCCCGGAGCACGCGTACCGCATCGGCGTCCCGTTTCGTGATCGTCATCGAGATCACCTCCTTGGCACGCAGTGAAGGCCTTGTCATCGTGTCAAGGTCAAGCGGGACCGCCGCGCGGGGAACGGGACCGGCGCGCGGGGGCCGCGTACCGCCTGCGTGAGCGGACCCCCGTCCGGACCGCGCGGTGTCTGGCTCGGCTCCCGGCCGTACCGAGATCCGACCGGCTCCTGGGGGGCCACGACCCGGACGGGCACCGAGGTCGGTGGCGGCGACGCCGGGGCGGCTGAGATCCGGGGGGTCAGGCGGCTGCGGGCCACCGGTGCGGATCCCGGCCCAGCAGGCGCAGCGTCTCGTCGAGGGGTCCCGACCCGCCGGGCACGTCCAGTGCTGGGGCGAAGGCGTTTCCGGGGCCGCGGAGGGCTGGATCGGCCGGTACCCGTCGGGCTGTGGCGAGTGCCGCGCCGAGGACGTCGTCGGAGAGTTCCAGGCCCACTCCCAGGGCTGCGGCGACGTCCCAGGCGTGAACCACGTAATCGACGAAGTGGAAGCGGACGGCCTGCCGTCCGGTGAAGCTCCCGCCCAGCTCCGGGAGTGCGAACTCCCTTTCTGTCGCGCCGGGTTCGGCGAAGGCCGCGAGGACGGCCGTCGCGGCCACCCGGTGGACGAGGGCCGGATCGTCCATGTCCGGCGCCTCCTGCCAATGGGCTGCCTCCAGGCCCGCTCCGCGTGCCGCCGCCGCGAATCCGAGGTGCTGCGCGGTCATGTGCGCCACGAGCCGTCGAAGGTTCCAGCCCGCGCAGGGAGTGTCCCGGTCCCAGTCCGCGCTCTCCGCCAGTTCCACCACCCGCAGGGCCTCGTTCACGGCGATCCTGTCGAGCTCCACGATGTCCGCTCCGGTGACAGTCATGATCCGACCGTAAAACTGTGCGACCGATCGTTCAATTTGTTTTCCAGCCAAAGGAATTGCTCGAGCCGAGAGGGGCGAACCGTGGGATCAGTTCCCTCGGGGCGCGGGCGTCGTCCCTTCCGTCGAGGCGTTCCGCAACCGGTTCGCGATGCCCAACCGGGCACGCTGATAGGCGGTTTCCTCGGCGTGGAGTACGGAGACGGCGTTGGCTGCTTCCATCAATGCGACGATTTCAAAGGCGAGTTGGGGAACGTCGGTGTCCGATCGCAGCTCGCCGCCCGTACGGGCCTCGTCGATCGTGCGCTCCATCAGCGCCGTCCAGGCCCGGTGGGCCGACACCACCGCGTCATGGACCGGCCCCGATCGGGCGTCGAACTCGGCGATGACCCCGTAGAAGAAGCAGCCGCCCGGGAAGACTCGCCCGCGCGAGTACTCGAGCCACAAGTCGCACAGCCGTCCCACCCGTCCGACGCCCGCAGGGACCTGTTCCGAGGGCCGGACCACCCGCTCGCCGAAGATCCGCCCGGCTTCGCGCACGGTCGCGAGCTGAAGCTCCTGCTTGGACCCGAAGAGTGCGAACACCCCGCTCTTGCTGAGGCCCAGCTCGGTCGCGAGCCGTCCCGCGGACAGTGCCTCAAGCCCCTCGACCGAGGCGATGTCGACCGTTCGGTGAAGCACCAACTGCCGTGTGCGGTTACCCCGTTCGAGCCGTCCGTCGAGCCGGGTCATCTACGCCCTCCCTGTCCTGGCGCCGAGTGCCCGGCGACCATGGTGCAGGCGCCCGGCATGATCCGTGCGGGCGCCGCGCCTGCGAAGGGTTCCCCCGCCACACCTGTGTGATCATGCCCGTATGACAGCCGGCCGCATCATCTTCCTCAACGGTACGTCCAGTTCAGGAAAGTCGAGTGTCGCCCGCGAGTTGCTCGACATTCTCGACGACGGTGTCTTCTTCCACCTGGCGGTGGACAGCTTCAACGCGATGCGCACCAAACGAGCCCTCGGAGCGGAGGAACTCGAAAGCGCGCTGCGGCGGACCCGGATGGGCTTCCACCGCTCGATCGCGGCGATGGCCGAGGTCGGCAACGACATCATCGTGGACCATGTGCTCAGCGAGCCTTGGCGGTTGCTCGACTGCCTGTCGGTTCTGCGCGCCGAGGACGTGCTGTTCGTAGGTGTCCGCTGTCCGTTGGAGGAACTCCTACGCCGGGAACAGGCGCGCGGAGACCGTCCGTCGGGCCTGGCCGCGCACCAGTACGACCTCGTCCACCGTCATGGTGACTACGACCTGGAGTGCGACACCAGCACGTCGAGCCCGCGCGAATGCGCTGAAAGGATCAAGGAGTTCCTTCCGCTTCGTCCCAGCCCTACTGCCTTCGCCCGCCTGCGTGATCGCTACTTGTCGTCGGGCGATACCCCGGACGCAACTATCGGTCAGATGTGACTGTCGAGAGTTCGGACATGCCCGTTTCGCTGCACCTGCAAGTGATCACCCCTGACAACCTCGAGACCGCCATCGGCCTGAAGGTCCGCCCCGACCAGGAACACGCGGTGGCACCCGTGGTGAAGTCGCTCGCCGAGGCGTACGTTCATCCCGGCATCGCCTGGCCCCGGCTCATCTGCGACGGCGACGAGGTCGTCGGGTTCCTCATGGCCTTCTTCGATATCGACTGGACCAGCGACGGTACCGACTTCCGCTCCGGACTCTGGCGCCTCAACATCGCGGCCGGAAAGCAGGGCAGGGGCTACGGACGCTTCGCCGTGCAGTCCGTGGCCGCCGAGATCCGGCGCCGGGGAGGCACTCGCCTGACCACCACCTGGCATCCCGGCGAGGGCGGCCCCGGACAGTTCTATCTGACGCTCGGATTCCGGCCCACGGGGGAGACCAGCGGCGACCAGACGGTGGGCACCCTGGAACTGGAACCCGGAATAGCCGACGGGTGTCCCGCGTTCCGACGATCATGACGACGAATGCGCCGCGGCCCGATGTACTGCGATACACCGCCTTTTCCGACAGCCCGGACGGCGGAAATCCCGCCGGCATCGTTCTGGACGCCACCGCCCTCGACGACAGCGACATGCTGGCCGTCGCCGCCGAACTCGGATACTCGGAGTCCGCGTTCCTGACCCCGGCCCCGGAGGGACTCGAAGGCCAGGAGGGACGCACCTACAGCGTCCGCTACTTCAGCCCGAAGGCGGAGGTACCGTTCTGCGGGCATGCCACCGTCGCGGCGGCCGTGGCGCTGGCCGAGCGAATCGGGCCCGGGGAGCTGGTGTTCTCGACGCGCGTCGGCGTCGTGCCGGTGGAGGTGGCCCAGGAGGGCGGGACGATCCGGGTCACGCTCACCAGCGTGGAGCCGCACATCGAGGAGATCGCCGACGCCGACCTCACGGAGGCGCTCGCCGCGCTCGACTGGCCGGCCGCCGACCTCGACCCGGCCTTCCCGCCCCGCATCGCGTTCGCGGGTGCCCGCCACCTCGTACTCGCGGCGGCGACGCGCGCTCGCCTCGCCGATCTCGCGTACGACTTCGCGCGCCTCGAAGCCCTCATGCACCGCCTGGACCTGACGACCATCCAGCTGGTCTGGCGAGAGACGGCCACCGTCTTCCACGTCCGCGATCCCTTCCCCGTCGGCGGGGTCGTCGAGGACCCCGCGACCGGCGCCGCGGCCGCCGCGTTCGGTGCGTACGTCCGTGAGTTCGGCCTCGTCCCCGAGGACGCCGTGCTCACCCTGCACCAGGGCGAGGACTTGGGCCGCCCCGGCCGGCTCACCGTGACGCTGCGCGCGGGCGACCCCCGCGTCCGCGTCAGCGGCGCGGGAACGCGCATCAGCTAGGAGCTAGGAGTCGGGAGCCGTCCGCCCGATCGCACAGCCACGCCCGTAGCCGCCCGTCGGCCGGACACGTCCCGGTCGGCGGGTGCGGCAACCCCCGGTGTCAGTGCCCGCCGTTACCGTTCGGTCGTACGCGATCTTCAGGGAGGGTGGCTCGATGGGCGCCAGTGGGTGGGACTACGTCACCAGGTACGACGGGGACGTCGAGGCGGCTCTGGAGGCCTTGCGGGTCAGGGTGTTTCAGGAGGAATACGGCGACGGATCGAGCTACCGAAGCATCGAGGACCTGTACGAGGACGAGGAGTTCATGGGGACGGAGGGCACTCACACGATCCTCGACATCGACAGGGTCGTCGCCACGGATGCCCCGCCGGTCCCGTCCCGTTCCTCTGACTACGGCACCCTCCGCCCCCTGGCGGCGAGCCGGGTGGTTCACCACTTCGATACAGACCGCCCCACGGTCGAGGAGTACGAGAGACTCGTCGCCGCTGCCGCCGAGACCACGAGTCACGAGGAGCATGCGCGGAGTCTGCTGGGCGAGCGCCGGATGGGGTGGACCGGCTATTACGTCGTCCTCTACTCCGATGAAAAGCCCACTCATCTGGGCATCTTCGGCTCCTCGGGCGACTAGTGCTGGATTCCTCAAACGGTGTACACGTATCGGCGTCGTAGGGAGCGGGTTGGCGGTGCTGTTCTGCCCCAGATCCATGGGCCGGCATGGGAGTTGAGCTGGTTGGTTGCGAGGGTTGTGGCTTGGGCGATGTCGTCGGGGTTGGCGAAGGAGCGGCCGGCGAGGGCGGCTTTGCGGAAGATGCGCCACCAGCCTTCTTGGAGGTTGAGCCAGCACGCGCCGACGGGGATGAAGGCGTGGTGGATGCGGGGATGGTCCTCGAGCCAGGTCCGGGTGGACAGGCTGTTGTGGCTGGACAGGTTGTCGGTGACGATCCAGATCTCCCCGTCCGGGTTGGCATTTTCGACCTGTTGCAGGAACTGCTGGTAGAAGACGCTGTTGCGGGAGGACGCTGTCATGGTCAGGGCCTGGCCGTCGGCCGGCCGTAGACCGCCGTAGACCCAGGTTTTCTCCGGTCCGCGGCTGTAGTCGAGCTCCGCCTTGATCCGATGCCCGTTGGGTGACCAGGCGGGTGCGGGCGGGAAGGTCCGGGGGATCACCGGCCCCAGCTCGTCGGCGCAGATCACCGTCGCACCGTCGGGCGGGTGGGTGTAGAGGCCGATGATCCTTGTCCTTCTGGGACGAAGTCCGGGTCCTTCGATCGCATCCAGGACCGGGTACGGCGCCAGCGCACGCCCTCGGCGAGCAGGATGCGTCTGACCTGTGAGCGGCCCACCTCGATTCCTTCGGCCTGTGCTGCTGTGGCCAGGGAATCTAGCGTCCACTCGGGCGGTCCTGACTCATCGAAGGCCCACAGTTCCCCGACGGGCTCCCACCGCAGTCGTCCCGGCGGGATGGTCTTGACCAGGGAGATGATCTGGGATCGTTCCTGTTCGGTGATGCGTCGCTTGCGGCCCTGCCCGCCCAGATCATCCAGTCCCTGCAGGCCCAGGCGGTTGAAGCGGTGCAGCCAGCAGCGGACCGTTTTCTGGCTGCAGTCCAGCTCCACGGCGATCGCAGGGACCCGCAGCCCCGACCAGCTCAGCTCGATCATCCGGGCCCGCATCACCACATCCCGAGGAGCCTTCCGTGCCCGCGACAACCTGCGAACGAGAGCCCGCTCGTCCTCGTCACGCCCCGGTCGTGCCCATAAAACCATCGCCCAGCACCCGCCCCCGAGCACCCGCAACTACCCCGCCACCAGCACATATACCCAGTCAAAGAGGAATCCAGCACTAGGACCCACCGTGTCGGTCACCTGACGGCATCGTGTTCGGATCGTCGTGTGCTCCGTCACCATGGTTGTGCGGAGCGTGGAGGTGCGGCCGGGGCGGACCCGGCTGCCTGAGGTGGCAGCCGGGTCCATGGCCGTGCGGGGCCGTGCCCGGAACCGGGCGCAATCGGTGACGCGGCCGTGCGTGACGCGGAGGCGGGGCGCCGGGGCGCGGGGGTCTCAGCGGGCGAGAGCGGCTTCGCTCGACGCCTGGGCGCGCGGGTCGGACGGGAGAGCGCGAAGGATGTCCTCGACGCTCTGCTTGGCATCACCGAAGAGCATGCTGCTGTTCTCGCGGAAGAACAGCGGGTTCTGCACGCCCGCGTAGCCGGACGCCATGGAGCGCTTGAAGACGACGACCTGCTCCGCCTCCCACACCCGCAGGACCGGCATGCCCGCGATCGGGCTGGTGGGGTCATCCTCCGCGGCCGGGTTGACGGTGTCGTTGGCGCCGATGACCAGGACGACGGAAGTGTCGGCGAGGTCGTCGTTGATCTCGTCCATCTCCAGGACGATGTCGTACGGCACCTTGGCCTCGGCCAGCAGCACGTTCATGTGCCCGGGCAGACGGCCGGCCACGGGGTGGACGCCGAAGCGGACCTCCACGCCGCGCTCGCGCAGCTGACGCGTGAGCTCGGCGACCGGGTGCTGCGCCTGGGCCACGGCCATGCCGTAGCCGGGGGTGATGACGACGGACCGGGCCTGGGTCAGAAGCTCGGCCACCTCCCGGGCCTGGATCTCCCGGTGCTCGCCCTGTTCCTCGTCCCCGCCGGTGGGAGCCTCGATGCCGAAGCCGCCCGCGATGACCGAGATGAAGGACCGGTTCATCGCCTTGCACATGATGTACGACAGGTAGGCGCCCGAGGATCCGACCAGCGCGCCCGTGACGATCAGCAGGTTGTTGTCGAGCAGGAATCCCGCCGCCGCCGCGGCCCAGCCGGAGTAGCTGTTGAGCATCGAGACGACGACGGGCATGTCGCCGCCGCCGATCGAGGCCACGAGATGCCAGCCGAGGACGAGCGCGAGCACGGTCACGGCGATCATCAGACCGAGGCCGGGGCTGATCGTGAACCAGACCGTCAGCGCCACGAACGCCACCAGCGCCGCGACGTTGAGCGCGTTCTTGCCCGGCAGGACCAGCGGACGGGACTTGGCGCGCCCCGACAGCTTGAGGAAGGCGACGATCGAGCCGGTGAAGGTGACCGCGCCGATGAAGATGCCGATGAACACCTCGGCGTGGTGGATCTCCAGCAGATCGGCCGTGACATGCCTCTGCGCGGCGCCGTGCGCCTCGACCTCCAGGTAGCTGTTCCACCCGACCAGCACCGCGGCGAGGCCGACGAAGCTGTGCAGCACGGCGATGAGTTCGGGCATCTCGGTCATCTCGACCTGTCGCGCCCGCCAGATGCCGATCGCCGCGCCGAGCACCATCGCGACGACGATCAGCGTGACCGCGCCCGCGTTGATGCTCTGTGCCGCGAGCACGACGGTGGCGACCAGGGCGAGGGCCATGCCGGCGATGCCGTACACGACACCGGCACGGGAGGTGCGGTGCTGGGACAGTCCCGCCAGGCTGAGGATGAACAGCAGGGCGGCGACCAGGTCCGCAGCGTGGGACGCTGTAGTGGTAGTCATGGCGGCTCAGCCCTTCGAGAACATGGACAGCATGCGGCGGGTGACGGCGAAGCCGCCGAAGATGTTGACGCTCGTCAGCAGGATCGCCACGAACGAGAGCGTCGTGACGACCGCGCTCTCGTGCCCGATCTGGAGCAGCGCTCCGATCACCACGATCCCGGAGATCGCGTTGGTGACGGACATCAGCGGCGTGTGCAACGCGTGGTGCACCTTGCCGATCACGTAATAGCCGATCACCACTGCCAGGGTGAAGACCGTGAAGTTCGCGGCGAGTTGGGCGGGGGCGAAGGCGACGAGGGCGAACATCGCCAGCAGGCCGGCGCCGAACAGGGCGAACCGGGCCGCCGGGGTGAGCCGCGGCTCCTTCGGCTGTGCGGCAGCCGCCGCGGGGGCGGGCTGGGGGGCGGCCGGGGCCGAGACGGCCACGGGCGGCGGAGGCCAGGTGATCTCACCCTCGCGCACCACGGTCACCGCCCGCTGGACCACGTCGTCGAAGTCGATGACCAGCCGGCCGTCCTTGCCGGGTGTCAGCAGCTTGATCAGGTTCACCAGGTTGGTGCCGAACAACTGCGAGGCCTGGGTGGGCAGCCGGGACGCCAGATCGGTGTAGCCGATGATGGTCACGTCGTTGTCGGTGACCACGGTGCGGCCGGCGACGGTTCCCGCCACGTTGCCGCCCTGGGAGGCGGCCATGTCGACGATGACGCTGCCGGGCTTCATCGCCGCCACGTCCTCCGCCGTGAGCAGGCGCGGGGCGGGGCGGCCCGGGATCAGCGCGGTCGTGATGACGATGTCCACGTCCTTCGCCTGCCCGTGGTACAGCTCGGCCGCCGCGCGGTCGTAGTCGGCGGAGGTTGCCTTGGCGTAGCCGTCGGTGCTCGCCTCCTGCGCGACGTTCACCGGTAGGTACTCGCCGCCCAAGGACTTGACCTGGTCGGCCACTTCCGGCCGTGGATCGGTCGCCCGGACGATCGCGCCGAGACTGGAGGCGGCGCCGATGGCGGCCAGACCGGCCACACCGGCGCCGGCCACCAGCACCTTCGCCGGCGGGACCTTGCCCGCGGCCGTCACCTGGCCGGTGAAGAAGCGCCCGAACACGTGCGCCGCCTCGATCACGGCCCGGTAGCCGGCGATGTTGGCCATGGAACTGAGTACGTCCATGGACTGCGCCCGCGAGATCCGCGGTACCGCGTCCAGGGCCAGCACGGTGATGGGACGGCTCGCGAGCTCCGCGAGCAGGTCCGCCCGCTGGGCCGGACTGATCAGGCCTATCAGGGTCGAGCCGTCGGGTACGCGCGCGATCTCGCCCGTCGAAGGGGAGTTGACCTTGAGTACGACGTCCGTCTGCCAGGCGTCGCCGATCTGTGCGCCCGCGTCACCATAGGCGTCGTCCGTGAAGCCCGACGCCGTGCCGGCGTCCGACTCGACGACGACCTCGTAGCCCAGTCCCACCAACTGGCGCACTGTGGCGGGCGTCGCCGCGACACGGGTCTCCCCGGAAGTGGACTCGGCCACAACTCCGATGCGCTGGGGCGGGTGGTGGGCCGATTCTTCTGCGGGCATGGTGATGTCTCCCTCAGGGGGCGCAGATGTGCTGGCACGAATGTGTGATCAGGGGGAGTCCACGCCCCTTGGACGCAGGAACTTACATGGTGGAGCAGGCTGTTCGGCACAGCGCGCAGCCGTGACTTGTTTCACGCGAGGTCTGTTGCCGACAACACGCGGAGGGCGTCGTGGTACGGCGTTCCCGACATGTTCCCCACCGTTTCGATGCGTCAGGGATGGGCATGGTCCGTCTCCTGATGCCGCTCCGGCCGTCCCGGCGTGGGCGGGGAACCCCGGCATCCGGCCCGACCGCGGCCGGGTTCCGCCGCACACGGTGGCGGTCAGGCGGCGGTCGGATACCGGTCATGTGTCGGTCATGTCAGGACTCCTGAGCCCGCTCCGGCATCGCGTGTGCGTGAGGGGGACGGGCGCCGCGGGCAGGCTCAGTTCGGACAGTGCGCCTCCGGACGGCGCCTCGTCCGCGGTGAGCGTGCCCCCGTGACGGCGCGCCACGTCGCGTACGACGGCCGGCCCCAGCTCGGCGCCGCACCGAGCTGAGGCGGCCGTCGGCGCGCCCCAATGTCCTTGGTACGCCGCCGGTGTGGACCTCCGGATTGACGGGAGGAGTCGGCCTCCGACGCACTATCGTGTACGACATGTCCGCTCCTGAGCTGATCCGTATCGTTTCCCGTGACTCGCCCATGGCCCTGGCCCAGGTGGAGCGCGTCCGCGCCGAGCTCGGCGTGCTTCATCCCGAACTCCGGACCGTGGTGATCCCGGTCAAGACCACCGGCGACAAATGGATGGGAGATCTCTCCCAGGTCGAGGGCAAGGGGGCGTTCACCAAGGAGGTCGACGCCGCGCTCGTCGCCGGGGAGGCGGACCTCGCGGTGCACTGCGTCAAGGACGTGCCCGCGGACAGGCCGCTGCCCGCCGGGACGACCTTCGCGGCGTTCCTCAAGCGTGACGACATCCGTGATGCCCTCGTCCATCCCGGCGGCCTGCTCCTCGACGAGCTCCCCGCGGGGACCCGGATCGGAACGTCCTCGGTGCGCAGGGTCGCTCAACTCGCCGCCTCCCACCCGCATCTGGAATGCGTGCCGTTTCGCGGCAACGCCAACCGCCGCCTGGACAAGCTCGCCGCGGGCGAGGTCGACGCCCTGCTGCTCGCCGCCTCCGGACTGGAGCGCATCGGCCGGCCGGACATGATCACCGAGGTCCTGTCGACCGAGACGATGTGCCCGCCGATCGGGGCCGGCGTCCTGGCTCTTCAGTGCCGTGAGGCGGATACCTCCACGATCGGCATCGTCAGCGGACTGAACGATCCCGGCACTTATCGGGAGACCACGGCGGAGCGGATGTTCCTGCACGTCCTCCAAGGCCACTGCAACAGCCCGATCGCCGGATACGCGAAGGCGTCCCGGGGCGATCTGTCATTGCGGGCCTGCGTGTTCAGCCCCGACGGAAAGACCGTCCTGAACGCCCACGAATGGGCCGGGCGGCTCAGCCCGTCGGACCTCGGTGCTTCCGTCGCTCTGGCTCTGCTGCGACAGGGCGCCCGCGAACTGATCGACAGCATCGCCCACTGACACCGGGGTCCGGGCCGCGAGCGAGGTCGGTTCAGGTGGCGCGGAACGGGGCGACAACACGGCGAGACGACGGTGCGACCGCCCTTGTGGGGCGGTCGCACCGCTGAAACGCGCGGGTCAGCTGGTGAAGGTGAACCAGTTGATGTTGGTGAAGTCGGAACTGCTGCCCGAGAAGACCAGGTACACGTCGTGGACTCCGGTGGCGGAGGCCACGATGTTCGCGGGAACGGTCTGCCAGCTCTGCCAGCCGCCGTTGTTGGCGAAGTTGATCTCGGCGATCTTCGTGCCGCTGAGGCTGTCGAGCCGTACCTGGACGGCACCGCTGACGCCGGCGGCGGCACCGGATGCCAGCCGGGCCTTGAACTGGTTAGGGGAGGCCGAACCGAAGTCGACGGAGGAGAACTTGAGCCAGTCGCCGTTCGCGATGTAGCCCACGTCGCTGCCGCCGCCGGAGTCGGAGCAGGCCTCGGTGGTGGTCCCGCTCTGCGCCGAGTAGGACTCGGCCTGGATGGTGCTGTAGGCGCTGATGTTGCCCGAGCCGCCCCCCGATCCTCCCCCGGAGCCCCCGGCGCCCAGGGTGATGCTCCACGAGGTGGGCGCCCCGTCCTGGATGTGCCCGTCGACGGGAGCCGAGCCGGTGGGGCCGACGTCGTCGTAGGGGAAGGCGTAGCCGATGCTGGCGTACTTGTGGACCAGCCGCGCGTAGTGGTTGGTGATCGCGTCCGTGTAGTACTGGGCGGGCGTCACGCCGTCGGGGTTGTTGTTCCCGCCCGGGACCAGCAGCGAGCTGCGGTTGAGCGCGGCGGAGAGGCGGGCGGCGATCGCCCCGCGTGCGTCCCCGCCGGAGTTGTAGAGGGGACCGGACGCGCAGCCGAAGATGTCGGTGGCGCTCGGCTTGGTGAAGGGCACGCCGTTGGTGTTGAGACCGGAGAAGACGATGGCGTTGCCGGAGACCTTGCCGGTGTAGGAACCGATGCTGCCCTGGCCGTTGATGGTCAGCGGGTTGGAGGTGTAGTGGCTCCAGACCCGGTTGAGGTAGTCGTCCCAGTAGCCGCCGAAGTCCACCGGCGAGTGCGAGGGCGCCATGACACGTAGCACACCACCGGAGGAGTCGGTGGCCACCAGCCTGTCCCAGGGGGCTCCGTCGGCGGCGTGCTGGGCCTGCAGACCCGAGGCGATGGAGGCGAGGGCGCCGGAGGGCAGCGGGCTGACCGACTGGTTGCCCCCGCTGCCGGTGCTGGACATCGAGATCGGCAGCGCCACCATGTCCACGTAGGAGATGTTCGCGTAGAGGTTGGCGCTGTTGAAGGTGAACTCGCAGAACGTCCAGTTGGTCGACCAGTTGGGGTCGGCACTGACCAGGGCGGGCTGCACCACGCCGGGCACGGCACCCGGGTTGACGAAGAACTGGAGCTTCTTCCCGACCGAGAAGTAGACGCGGCCGCTGATGATGTAGTTGGTCAGGTTGACGGTGGTGGCGGCCGAGCCGGAGGCGCCCAGCGGGATGGAGTAGTCGGCGATGGGGGTCACCGCGGACGACGGGTTGGGCAGCCGGTTCAGGGCGCCGCTTGCCGAGACGAAGACCGGCCAGCCGCTGCTGTCGGTGCCGGATATGTAGGCGTAGACGGTGTCGTGGCCGGAGTTGTTCGCCAGTTTCACGGGGAGTGAGACTCCTGCCGCCGCCGCAGTGGACGTCAACGGCGAGACCGGTGAGAACGGGCTGAGTGCGGCCGTACCGGTGATGGCACCGGCCGCGGTCAGGAAGGAACGTCGGGAAACCACAGGGGCCCTCCCGGAGAGGGTGATGAACCGTCAGCAGGGCGACGGTTGGGGGGAGTTGTTTCGTGTGGGGTTCTGTGCGGGGGTGACGTTATTGGACTGGACCAGTGCAGTCAAGGTTGCGGAACCATTACGTCCAAGTAACGGCATTCGTGTCTCACCAGGACCCTCGGCGCCTGAAGTTCACGCGCTCCGGGGCCGTGAGCGGCGACCGATGTGCCGGCTCCGGTCGGGGCCGCCGGACGGGCCCGTTCGCCGCACGTCGTGTGCCGGGCCGTGTGCGGCGCACTCGCCCTCCGGCATCGCGCCTGCCGCGCGGCGTCAGATCTCCTGCGCTTCGGGCATGGGTCGAGTGCCGGCCGGTGCCGGAGTCCTCTCGCCGCGGCCGGTCAGCAGGAGCGCGAATGCCACGGCCAAGCCGGACAGGCCGGCGCCGAGGAGCTGCACCCGGTAGTCGAGGACGGCCACCATGCCCGTGCCCAGGAGCAGGGCGAGTCCCGTAGGCGCGTATACGAAGGTGTTGGCCGTCGCCGCGACCCTGCCGAGCAACTTGGACGGGGTGTACTTCTGTACGGCCGTCAGCGCCGCGATGACGGGGCAGGGCAAGCCCAGGCCGATCAGCAGGCTGCCGCCGAGCGTGACGGGCAGCCAGGGAGTGGCCCGAGCCAGCATGCCAAGGGCGAAGATGGCGAGTCCGGCCGCCGAGAAGGTGCGCTCAGGTATCCGGCGCATCAGCGCACCGGCCGCCAGCCCGCTGACGACCGAGCCGAGCCCCTGGAGCGAGGTGAGCACGCCCGCGAAGGCCGGGGACCGGTGGAGCCCGGCGTCGAGCATCGCGTACGTGGCCGTGCTGCTGAGGCCGGCCAGCATCATGGTCGTCCCGCTGGTGATGACCAGCGAACGCAGTGCCGGGTACTGCCGCAGGTAGCGGGCGCCTTCGGCGGTCCCGGCGGTCCACACCCGCCCGGTGCGCGGTGCGGGCGAGGCTTCCCGCACCCGGATCAGCCTGAAGGCGGCCGCGGCCAGGACGAAGCTGGCCGCGTCCAGCAGTGCAACGGTCCGGCCGCCGAACGCGGTGAACAGGCTCGCGCCGGCCAGCGGAGCGAGCAGCTTCATGCCCTCGAGGGCGGTGAGTACCAGACCGTTGAAGTCGCCGCGCAGTTCGTCCGGCACGGCTGCCGCCACCAGGGCTGTCTCGGCCGCGTCTGTGAGCACCATGCCCGTTCCGACCAGGGTCAGCACGGCGAACAGCAGCCAGACCTGTTCCTGTGAACGCACGAAGAGCGGCGCGGTCATGACGGCGGCCAGGGCCAGGTTGGTCGCGACCAGAAGCGGACGTCGGCGCACCCGGTCCGCCACGGTGCCGAGCACGGGTCCCGCGAAGGTCGGCAGCCACATGCAGAAGCCGACGAGCGCGGCGAGGCTGCTGGAACCGGTGAGCGTCTTGACCCAGATTCCGGCGGCCAGCGCCATGGCCGAGTTGCCGAAACCAGAGACGATCACTCCGCCCAGATAGAGACGCGCGTTGCGGTCCCGGAAGACCTTCAGCGTGTTCCAGCTCATTCCCTCGCCCTTCGGTGCGCCTGGCGGCACAACCTACCCCCAATCATCTGCTTGGTGGTAAGGGTTCACCGGCGCCGGGCATGCGCTTTACTGGCCCGCGTGACCGAAACCGATCCCGTGCTGCGCGCGCTCGCCCACCCCTTGCGGCTGCGGATGCTCAGCCTCATGTGGCCGGGGCCGATGTCGGCCGCCGAGCTCGCCCGCGAGTTGGACGTCTCTCACGCGCTGGCCAGCCAGCACCTGCGGCGCCTGGACGCGGTGGGTCTGGTCGAGCTGGCGGAGGAACGCACCCGCCGCGGCGGCAGGGAGCGCCGCTACCGCACCGTCCAGGGCACGCCACTCTCCGACCAGCACGAGGGAACCCCGATGCTGGCCGAGACCATGGCGCACACCCTTCGGGAACGTGCCCGGCGACGTGCGGAGGGAAGCGAGGGCGTCACCGTGGACGCCGAGCTGTGGGTGGATCCCCCAACCTGGGAGAGCGTCCGGCAGCGACTCGTCGAGCTCGCCACCGAGCTCCACGAAGCGGCCCGGCCGCCGCACACGCCGGGCACTGTCCCGCTGGGCGTGAGCGTGATGGCCTTCCCGCTGCAGGACGGGACGCGTCCGGACGGATGAACCGCCCGGGCGGGGCCGGTGGGGCGCCCGTCCTCGGTGTGTCTCGTTACCTGGCCCGTCCGGGGCCACTTGGGGGTCCGGGGCTGTCGCCGGGCGCCGGTGGACCGGTTTCGCCTCGGGCGACGCGGATCATGACAGTTTCGCCGGGCGGTGGACGCGAGCGGCGCCGGGACCCTGGTCCGGGCGCCGCTCGTACTCGTCCTTCTTCAGGCCCGGTTCGGCCGGCCCGGCGTGTGATTCCGGGTCAGCAGCCGGTGTCCTTGGGGGTGAAGTCCATACGCGCGTGCTCGTCCGTGCCGATGGCCGCGTCGTAGGTCGTTCTGCTGACCTGGTACCAGACGTCGTCCTTGTTCTTGTCGCCGCTCACGTCGTCCAGGCTGACACACCACTGTTCCCGCCGGACGACACGCGTGTAGGTCTCGGTTCCGCTGCGGATCTGCTTGCAGCTCTTGGAGTGCTCGGTCGAATACCAGGTGCGGGTACGCCGCTTGGCGCCCGAGCCGGTGCTTGTCGTGTGTTTGACCCGCCGGGTGGCCGTGGTGCACTTCTTCGTCATGTGCGGCCGCTTGGCCCGGGTGGTCAGGGCCGCGCGGTGGCGGATCTCGTCACGGAGGCCGAAGACGCTCGCGGCGGCCGTGTCCGGTCGTCGCTCCCCGGCGGCGTTCCCGCTGTCCTGGCCGACGCCGGCCGAGTGGTTCGACCCCACGTCGCGGACGTCATCCCCGTTGCTGCACGCACCCAGCCCGGCTATCAGAACAGCCGTCACCGCAGCCGTGGCAAGTCGCTTGAACATGTTTTCCCTCGTGGTCGACGGGCCGCAGCGTAACCGATCACCGGCCGAAGCCGAACAGGAGGGATCAAGAGCGGGCTCGGAGAGACATCCGCTCCTGCCCGGCGTACGCGAACACCTGCAGCCATCGTCCGTGCGCCGGTGTGCGCCCCGGCGGTCAGGGGGTCGTGCAGATGGCTCTCAACCCTTACCAGCAGGGGCCGTTCATCTGCCGACTCGCCTGTTGGAGTGCCGCTTCTCAAGCCGGACCACCGGCCGACCGATGCCAACGCCGGAAGATCAAGATCGAGAAGGGCTGGACAGAGTGACATCAGTTGGGAAGCGACGGCCGCTGGACCCCCTCGCCGTCGCCGTCGGCGAACTGCGGGCAGGGCGCCCGGTCATCGTGGTCGACGACGAGGACCGGGAGAACGAGGGCGACCTGGTCATGGCGGCCCAGTTCGCCACTGCGGAGACCATGGGCTTCTTCGTCCGCTTCACCAGCGGGCTGATCTGCGTCCCGATGACGGGCGAGATCGCCGACCGGCTCCGGCTGCCGCTCATGGTGGAGCCCGCCCCGGGCACGGATCCGATCAGCACGACCGCCTACACCGTCTCCGCGGACGCGGCGGGCACCGGGTCGGGGATCTCGGCCGCCGACCGGGCGGCGACGGCGCGGACGCTGGCCGACGCCTCGACCCTGCCCGGACAACTGGTCCGCCCCGGGCACATGTTCCCGCTACGGGCCCGCCCCGGCGGGGTCGCCGAACGGCGCGGCCACACCGAGGCCACCGTGGACCTGCTGCGCCTGGCCGGGCTGGCACCGGTCGGCGTGCTCAGCGAGGTCTGCGAGGACGACGGCTCCCTCGCACGTTTCGAACGGCTGCGTGTGTTCGCCGACCGGCACGGGCTGGCACTGGTCTCCATCGAGCAGCTCTCCCAGCATCTGCGTGATGCGGACCCCGCTCCGGCCGCGGTGTGAACGGCGTGCTGAGCGCCACGGTCTTCGATCTCGACGACACCCTCATCGACACCGGCGACTCCTGGGAACGTGTCTGCGCCGATTTCACCGCCCGCCACGGTCACCGCTGGCGGTCGCGGGACGGCACCGCACTGCACGGCAACGGCCACTGGGCGTCCTACGTCGCCGGACTGTGCGGCGGCCCGGTGGACACCGCCGAGGTCATCGAGGCATGCACGGACGTGATGGCCGACGCCTGCGCGGCCGGCCGCATCCAGGCACTGCCCGGAGCCGTGGAGCTGTTCCGCGAGGCCGTCCGGCACGGGCCCGTCGGGGTGGCCACCGCCAGCCCGCGCCGCTTCGTCCTGGCCGCACTCGAACACCTCGGCCTCGCCGGGGACGTGAGCGCCGTGGTGTGCGGCGAGGACGTCACCCGGGCCAAACCCGCCCCCGACCCCTACCTGCGCGCGGCGGCCGCCATCGGCGTCCCGCCGTCGTGCTGCCTGGCTGTCGAGGACTCCCCGAACGGCATCCGCTCCGCCACCGCCGCCGGTATGCCCGTCCTCGCCATTCCGCGCGACCGCATGGAACTTCCCGTGGACATCGCCCACCTGCCCCTGGCCCAGGCCCCCGACGCGGCACACGCCATGCCGCTGCTCACCCGACTGCTCGCCCGCCGGCCCGAACCGGCCGTCCCGGGGCGGCCGGTCGGCGCAGCCGGATGATTCCGGACCACGCGACGGCCCCGTCGCCCACCGCGATCCGGCCCTGGCTTCACGAGAGCACAGGCGGCGGGCGGGAGGTCCTTCGACTCCCGTAGGCGTCGACCCGGGCCTCGCCGCGGACAGCGTCCGCGGCGAGGCCCGGTCAGCCGGCTTCCCGGGAGTTCACGAACGGGCGCCGGTCGGACGGTTTCGAGGCACTGATGGACACCCGGACTTGTGTGTCCGGGCTCTGGCCGGCCAGAGCCCGGGTGACGGCGGTGCGGCAGCGACGGGTGAACCGGGGCCAGGGACGGGCCATCTCCTGGGGCCAGATCGCCGAGACGGCGGCCAGCACGGCCCACAGCGGCATCCATGCCATGGTCCACCAGCCAGGGTCCCGATCGGGCAGCCCGGGGACGGCGCAGCGCATGATCATTGCATGCATGGACATGCCGAACGCCGTGACGAAGGCCGCGGTCAGGGCGGGGAAGCGGTAGGAGCCGAACCTGCTGCGCAGGGGCGCACGACGGGTCTGGAGAACCTTCCGGAAACGAGGGTCGGTGAGCAGTACGTCCACAGTGGCCCCCTTGTGGAGGTGCACGAGTCTCATGAGTGCGGCGAGGACCGGATCCTTCTGACCGAGGAACCGCCTGTGCGGCACGGTGATCCGACCGTCGCGGTCGATCTCGGCGTCACCGGCCAGGATCAGCAGCCTCACGGCCACCTCTGCCGCGTACTTTTCCTGCTGGGCTGACGCGCCCTCCCACGAGGCGCCGAGCCACCATGCCGCCTGTATCGGCTCCACATCCGCTGCCCGGATGCCACGCAGGAACTTCCGCTCGTCCCGTGTACGTCGCCACCATGCCGCGTACAGCCCGGCGTGGACCGCGCCGAAACCGAGCAGCCAGCCGCCGGCGATCCACTCCGTCGCGCCGCTCATGACAGTGCCTCCGCCGTCCCGCTCGTCGGACATGACACCTGACGATCCCCCCTCGCGGCCCGCTGCTCCACTGCGAACGACCTCCAACAGCCTCCCATGGAAGGGAAGTTGGAGGTCGTTTCCGCTCAGGGGATCATTCGGTTCCGGGAACCGCCGACGGGGCACGGCGAGCGCCGCGGAGGCGGATCACGCCTCCGCGGCTGTCAGCCCGGGCTGAGCCCGGGCACGACTCAGCGGCCGGCCAGGGCCTTCAGGGTGGCCTCGGCCGTACCCGTGCTGGACTGGGGGTTCTGGCCGGTGATCAGCTTGCCGTCCACGACGACCTTGTTGCTCCACGGCGCCCCGGTCTCCACCGCGGCACCACGCTCGCGCAGCACGCTCTCCAGGTAGAAGGGGGTGTTGTCGCCGAGGCCTCCCTGGCGCTCCTCCTCGTCGGCGAAGGAGGTGAGGGCGCGGCCCGCGAACGTGAAGCCGCCGTCCGGCGTGGTGGCGCTGAGCAGGGCGGCGACGCCGTGGCACAGCGCGGCGACGATCGTGCCCTGGGCGTCGGCCTCGTTGAGGAGCCGACCGAGATCGGCGTCCTGAGCGAGGTCCGCCATCGGCGCGTGACCGCCGGGAATGTAGAGCGCGTCGTAGTCGCTCAGGCGTACGTCCGCCAGCTTCAGCGGGCTGGAGAGCTGGTCGGCGATGGTGTCGAGGTAGGCGCGGAACTCCTGGGCGTCGGCCTCGGACACACCGCCGCGGGAGTCGAGGCTGAGGGCGTCGACCGTCGGGCGGACAGCGCCGGGGGTGGCGATGTCCACCTGGGCTCCGGCGGCGCGCAGCACCTTGTGGGAGGCGGCGACCTCTTCGGCCCAGAAGCCGGTCGGATGGGTGGATCCGTCGGCCAGGACCAAGCTGTCGGCGGCTGAGACGATCATGAGGATCTTCGACATCGGAATACCTGCTCTTATCTGTGGGGCGACTCTGGAAGGCGGTACCTGGGCCCTGCGGACCGCAGTACCGCGGTGCTCAGGACAACCCCAGCATTCATCACGGAAATGCCCTGCCGCCTCCGCCTCGTCATAAGAAGAGTTATGGACCGGGGTGACCCGCTTCCCGTGGATGTGCCGTAGGGCGTCGCACGACCGGTGACCGTGCCCCGGGCGCCGATTCCATCACTAGGATTGGATCGACCGGAGCCTTTCATAAGCTCAGTGATGGATGAAGTGATGGACGGAGGTGCCCATGCCCGGCCTGGACCTACTGGCGACGTTCCTCGAGATCTACCGCACCGGTTCGCTCTCCGCTGCGGCCGCGCGGCTGGGCGTGAGCCAGCCGGCGGTCACCGGACAGCTCGCCCGTCTCGAGGAGCAACTGGGCGAGCCGCTGTTCGTGCGGTCGAGCAAAGGGGCGCGGCCGACGCCCCGGGCGGCGGCGCTGGCCGCCCGCGTCGGCCTGCATGTCGACGGGCTGCGTACCGCCCTGTCCCCTTCGGGGGAGGACAGCATGCTGGAGGGCACGATTCACCTCGGCGGAGCGGCCGAGGTGATGGCCCTTCAGGTGCTTCCCGCCCTGGCGCCGCTCTCCGCCCGCGGCCTACGGATCCGGGTGACGCTGGGCCTGGCCGGAGAACTGCTGGCGGCACTGACGGCGGCAAGGCTCGACCTGGTCGTCTCCGCGGTTCGCCCCCGGCAGGAGGGGCTGTCGGTGGCACCGCTGGTGGACGAGGAGTTCCTCCTGGTGGGGCCGCCCGCGCTGGCGCACGCCGTGGACCGGGAACGGCTGGCGGCGGATCCGGTCGCCGCACTGGCCCCCATGCCGCTGGTGGCCTACGCGGCCGATCTTCCGATCATCCGGCGGTACTGGCGCAGCGAGTTCGGGCGGCGGCCCCCCAATCAGGTCGCCGTCGTCGTCCCGGACCTGCGCGCCGTGCTGGCCGCGGTGGTGTCCGGCATGGGCATCTCCGTGCTGCCCCGCTACCTCGCCGCTCCGGCGCTGGCCGCGGGGCAGGTGGTGCAGATGCACCGGCCGGAGGTCGAGCCGTTGAACACCCTGTACCTGGCGTCCCGGCGCGACATGCCGGCGAGCCCCGCTCTCGCCGCCGTGTGGGAACACCTGGCCCGGGCGGCACAGGAATGGAAGAGCCTCTGATTCCTCGTGGCCGCTGATGGAACGCCGGACCAGGCTTCTCGCACGCGTGCGGTCGTACGGGAAGGCCCTGTCCCGTGTGTCGCGCGGGACAGGAGTCTCCTCCGGACGTCCGGTCAGTCCGACTGGAGGTTCTCCAACGTCGAGCGGGTGTCGGTCTTCACCCACCGTGAGACCTCGTCGATCTCGGGCGGGGTGGTCGTCTCGTAGGAGGACGAATAGGTGCTCCAGCTCATCTGGTAGGTCATCCAGCCGTCACGCACCGCGAGGATCACCGCCCGGCTGCCGCTGGTTCCCGAGCCGGACGTGGTGTCCTCGGTCACGAGATATGCCTCGTCACCGAAACCGGAAACCTCATCGACCTCGTAGTCCTCGTACCGCTGGGCGTACTCGGACCACACAGCCGTGAACTCGGGGGCCGGGTCGGTCGTCTTGTGCAGGTCCATCTCCACCGAGAGGTACGCATCGGCGTAGGAGGAACTGGACGACGTCTTCAGGGAGATGCTGCAGTAACTCTGATCGATCGCCTTGTGCTTCAGTGCGCTGTGCGTGGGGAGGTTGTCCTCCTCGGCGTATTCGGTCCTCAAGGCGGTGTAGTCGACCGCGGAGCAGAGATTGGCCTTGGCCCGGTAGCCCGCGAGATCGGCGTTGTCGCCCAACGGGCCGAGAACGAGGATTCCTCCGGCCCACAGCGCGGAGGCGGCCACCGCACCGACCGCCGCCCACAGCACCGCGCGCCCCGCGGTGCCCTTGCCGCCAGGCGGCGGGGGAAAGCCGGGCGGTTGCCCGTACGCGTACTGCTGGGCCGGAGGGTAGGCGGGAGGAGTCCCGTAGGTGACCGTCGGCGTCGCGCCTTGGTTCGGGCCCGGGGTGGGTTCGGGTCTTGGCTGGGGTAACGGCTGGGGCTGCGGTTGGGGTGCGGGGGCGGGTATGGGCTGCGTGGGGGAGCCGGGTTGAGGTGACGTCTGCGCCTGGGGCTGCGCCGGGACATCCTCGGGCCGATCCTGCATCCTGTGCTCCTTGGTCGTAGGGAGTGCGGTCAGATGGCGGAAGGGACGGCTGGGCTCGGCGGCGACCGGTGGCGGCGTCGACGGGTGGCGCGGTCGTAGGGACGCCTTGAGCGGGCGGGGCAGGAGCCGACGAGGTGATCGGCCGTCGGGTCGGGACGGTGGGGCAGGGATGCCGGGGCGCGTGAGGGAATCAACAGGCAGATTCTAAAGGCCGGTTCGACAGAAGTGGCCTTGTCGTATCGGCCGTTGCCCGGTTGCCGGTCTCCTTGGAACGGCGCGCCGTGCGCACGTCGCGGGAAGCCTCCGGATCGCAGTGCGAGAACCCGCGCATGCACGGGGTGGTGGTGATCGGCACGAGGGTTTCGCCCGCGGTTTGCTCGGGCCGGGCCGCCGCGACTCGATAGGGGCGTGCCTGCGGCGAAGGGCCCCGCAGCAGTGCTGCGGGGCCCTTCGCGGATGGGGCAGGGACCGTCAGACGGTCTTCTTGATCTTCGTGACCTGTGCCTCGACGACACTGGTCGGCACCTCGGGGGCCTTCTCGTTCAGGATGTTCATCGCGTAGAAGACGGCCAGGGTCGAACCACTCCGTACGACCGTGTAGGTCACCGGGATCTTGGTTCCGTCGATGTCGCTGGTCATCGTGTACGACACCGCCTCGTCGCCGAGGGCGGGGGCCTTCGCGGGCTTGACGCCGGTGTAGTGGTAGTCGGCGTGCTCGTAGGAGGTGCACGTCTCGCTCTGGGTGCGCAGGTCCGCGACCACCTTCTTGGCGTCCGCTTCCTTCTGCGCGAGCAGCCCGACGCGCAGCACCGTGGCATCGGTCGCCGTCAGGCTCGTCACCGAGCGGGACACACGGGCCGTCGCGTCGGGCTCGGTGCCCAGCAGGAACATGTCGGCGAGAGCCTGGCACTTGGCGGGATTCGCGGGAACGCTCACCTCCGGGATCTCGTCGTCGGGAGTGTCGCCGACGCGGTATCCCTTGAGGTCCGCCTTGGTGATCACGGCTTTCGTCAACTGCGCCTCGGTGAGGGGCTTCAGCTCCTCCTCGACGGCGGGCTTCGCCGCCGCGGCCGGCTTCTTCGAGCTGCCGCTGTCGCTCTTGCCCTTGCTGCCGGTGTCCTGCCCGCCGCACGCGGCCGTCGCAGCGAGTGCCGCCATCACGCCGATACCCACCAGGACGCGCCCCGGAACTGACTTCACGTTCTTTCCCACCCTCATGTCTTCATGGGCGCGTCCACGACAACGGTCGCGCCGAGCCGCATTCAAGCCCACAACCAGCGGACTTTGCCAGCGCGTTAGAGTCGCTTGGCGTAACGATCAGAGATCGGCGACATGGTTGTACGGCGCGGCAGTGGTTCTCGCCACGGTTGGGGCTCGCGCTGCGGGGGAAGCGAGAGCCGACGGCATGGCCCGTCACGTCGTGTCGGGCCGTCAGGCAGGCTGGTCGACAACTCCCGGGAGGGTTCCCGGACATGCGCCGCCGCCGTCATGCCCTTGGTGGCAGCGCGCCGGTCGAGTCAGGAGGATGGGCTCATGGAACCGGGATCCAGTGCATCGCACGACGACAGTGACCGCGTTGTCGAACTTGAGGCGGAAGTGCGGCAGTTGAAGGAGGCCGTCACATCGCACGCCGTCGTGGACCAGGCCATCGGGATGGTGGTCGCTCTCGGCCGGGTGTCCCCGGACCAGGGCTGGGCCGTACTGAAGGACGTCTCGCAGCACACCAACATCAAGCTCCGCAACGTCGCCGAACTGATCCTGGTCTGGGGACGCGAAGGCGACATCCCCCCGGACATCCGCGCCGAACTGGAAGACGCCCTCGACCGCCACGGCCCCACCCAGATCCCCGAAGCACCCTCGGAATGACACCCCGCCGACCGCGCCGTGAGGTATCAATTTCTGCCAATCCTTCCGGTACCGCTCCGGGTATGTGAAGCTGCTGGACCGGATGGACCATGAACCGGCCGGGGCGCGCCTCCACGAGCCGGTGAGCCAGAGAGGATGGCTGCATGTCGACTGCGAAACGTCGGTACAGCCTGATGTGGACCGACCCGGACGGTGCGTCGCAGGCTTCGGCCGGCCGTTACGACAAGCGTTCCGCCACGCGGCGTCGGCGTGCGCTGGAGGCGGTCGGCTGCACCCGTGTCGAGGTCGTCGTGGTCGAGCCCGGAGAGCTTCCCGAACCGGCACTCTGACCCCGGGCCCGCGACTCACCGCCCTCCGGGCCCGACTCACCGCCCCCCGAGCCCGACTCACCGACCGGCCGCTCGGTGGCTAGGGTTTCCGGAGGAACTCGTAGGTGAGGAAGGCCAAGCCGTCACCGATGGTCCTGGCTTCCACCAGACGCAGGGGCTTCGTGCTCGGGGCCTCGCCGAAGAACCGTTCGCCGGCCCCGAGCACGACCGGGAAGACGACCATCCGCACTTCGTCGACGAGGTCGTGCTCGATCAGCGTACGACCGAGCCGGTAGCTGGCCGGGACGACGATCTCTCCGTCCAGCTCCCGCTTCAGCTTCGCGACCTCGGTCACCACGTCGCCCTTCAGAACCGTCGAGTTGTCCCAGTCGGGTTCTTCGAGCGTCGAGGACACCACGTACTTGGGCATGCTGTTCAACCGGTCCGCCAGCTCGCCGCCCCGGGGCCGCCACCGCTCCCCGAAGAACTCGTAGCTCTTGCGGCCCAGCAGCCAGGCCTCGGCGCCCAGCGCCTCCTCGAGCGCGATCTTGCTCCACTCGGCGAGATCCTCACCGCCGAACCGGGTGAACCAGCCGCCCAGCTCGAAGCCCTCCTTGCCGTCCGGGTCCTGGACCACTCCGTCGAGCGAGATGTTCTGCGGCCCGCTCATCACGATCTTTCCCATGTCCGATCCCTCCTCGCGCCGACGTTGTCGTCGACCACGTAGGTACAGGCGCCGGTCGGGTGGAGAACTGGGCGGCCGGGCGGCGCCCAGTTCTCCACCCGGCCGGCGCCTGTACAGGATGGAGGCGCGGCAGGGCGCGGAAAGAAGGAGACGGTGACGATGGCGGCAGCCGAACTGATGGAACGGGCGCGAGCCGGGGACGGCGACGCGTTCAGGGAGCTGACCGAGCCGCACCTTCGAGAGCTCCAGGTGCACTGCTATCGCATGCTCGGATCCTTCGAGGACGCCGAGGACGCTCTCCAGAACACGCTGCTGACCGCATGGCAAAGCCTTGCCGGGTTCGAGGGACGCGCCTCGCTGCGCACCTGGCTCTACCGGATCGCCACCCACCGGTGTCTCGACGCGCGCCGCGCGGCCGCCCGGCGCCCTTCCAAGGAGTGGGATGTGCCAGGGGTTGAACCGCCCGAGCCGACCCGGCTCGGCGAGATCGTATGGCTGCAGCCGTTTCCCGGCGCCCTCCTGGAGGACGCGGCCGAGGCGCCGCTCGGCCCGGAGGCCCGCTACGAGCAGACCGAATCCGTCTCGCTGGCCTTCGTGACCGCCCTTCAGGCCCTGCCGCCCCGCCAGCTCGCCGTCCTCGTCCTGCGCGACGTCCTGGGGTTCAGGGCGAGCGAAGTGGCCGACATGCTGGATTCGACCGTCGACTCGGTCAACAGCGCCCTCAAGCGCGCACGCGCCGGCCTGCGACGCAGCCGGCCGTCGGCCGTCGGACACCAACCGCCTCCCGCCGCCGGCTCACCCGCCGAGGAAGGAATCGTCGGGAGGTTCGTCCGCGCGTGGGAGTCCGCAGATGTCGACGCACTGGTGGCCCTCCTGACCGACGACGTCTTCATGTCGATGCCACCGATGCCCTTCGAATACCAGGGCCGGGACATCGTGGCCCGCTTCTGCGCCGGGCTGTTCGACGCCGGCCGCAGGTTCGACCTCGTCCCGTCGCGGGCCAACGGCCAGCCCGCTTTCGGGGCCTACCTGCGCACCCCCAACGGCATCAGCCACGGGGTCGGCCTCTACGTCCTCACGCTCGCCGGCGATCGGATCTGCGCCATGACCCGATTCGACAACAGTGTGCTCCAGTGGTTCGGGCTGCCCCGCTCTCTCCCGAGCCGGTGACCGGAGTCCTCGGAGGGCGGGACGGACGGGGTTCGTGGGCGGTCGGAACCCGCTGCCTACGGTGGTAGGTGCCTACATACGGTGGTACGTGCCGGAGTCCTCCTGGCGATCGTCGACGACCAGTTCGACCGTGTCGTCCGAGGTGTGCGTGACCTGGGCCCTGCCGGGCGAACCCTCGTGGACGATGCCGCATGCCATGGCGACGGAACCGAGGCCGGTGCCGGAGACCGGGGCGTCGGGCCGGCAGTCGTACAGCCAGATCCACGTCCCGTCGCCTCGGCGGCCGCCCGCCCCAGAGCCAGGACCTGCCGCCAGGCTCCCCACCGCAGCGTCCGGCACAGGGGGTCTGCGGTGGAGGCGCTTTCGTGCGGCGCTTCAGACGGAAGCCCGCCCGGCTGGAGCCGGGGCAGGCCCCCGGCGGGGCTTCTCCGGGTCCGATCTGGGTCCGGAAGGACGGTGAAACCCCGTGAACCAAGACCGCACCGCAGCCCCGGACCGAGGCACGGATCAGATCCGGACGCCGAACTGGAAGGGCATGTTGCCGATCGACTCGTAGCGGACGACCGTGCCGGTGCGCGGGGCGTGCAGCACCTGGCCGTTGCCCGCGTAGAGGCCGACGTGGTGCTGGTCGCCGTAGAAGATGACCAGGTCGCCGACCTGTAGATCACTCTGCGAGTAGATGCGGGTGCCCGCGTTGGCCTGGGCCTGCGAGGTGCGCGGAATGGTTACGTCGGCCTGGGCGTACGCCCAGGAGGTGAGGCCCGAGCAGTCGAAGGTGCTGGGGCCGGAGTGGGCGTACGCGTACGGTGATCCGATCACACTCTGGGCGGCGGCGAACGCGGCGGCGGCGCGTCCCGAGGCGGCCTTGGTGGTGCCGAGGTCGACCCGCTCGGCGGCGCGGGTGGCCCGCTGCTGGTCCTGGGTGGCCAGCGCCGCCTTCTCCTGCACCGTCAGCGTGTTCAGGAGCTTCTGCGCCGCGCCCAGCTTGCTCTGGACTTCCTTCTTCTTGCTCGCGAGCTTGGTCCGGGTGTCGGCGAGGTCCTTGAGCTTCGCGGAGGCCTCGGCACGCTGCTGGGCGAGCGAACGCTGCTTCTCCTGGACCTTCTTGAGCGACTCGGCCTGCTGAGCGGTCAGCTGGTCCATGGCCGAGGCATTGTCCAGGAAGTCGTCCGGGTTCGAGGAGAGGAAGAGCGCCACGGAGGGGTCGATGCCGCCGGTGCGGTACTGGGCACTGGCCATCGAGCCGAGGCCGTCGCGGAGCTGATTGAGCGCGTCCTGGCCGCGGGCGACGTTGTCCTGCAGGGAGTTGATCTCCTTCTGCAGTTCCTTCTGCTTCTCCTGGGCGCCGTCGAGCTTCTCCGTGGCCTGCTCGGCCTCCTGGTAGAGCTTGTCGACCTTGGTCTTGACCTCGTCCTTGTCGGGCTTCTCGGACGGCGCGGCATTGGCGACGTTGGCACTGAGGGCAACGGCGGCAGCGGCGGCTGTGGTGAGCACGGTCACACGGGTGCGGCTCGGCTGCTTGGGTCGACGGTGGGACGCCACGAAAGCGAGCTCCTTCTTCTTTCGGCCGCCTGCCGAATACGCCGACGAGCGGTGATCCTTTGCTGTCACCCCAGCGAGTGAACAACCGAGCAAAGGTTCGGGTGGCGACTGTAGTGACTCAGTCTTCATTAGAGCAAGTGGCGTTGTAATGCCGGATGTTGAGTGACAGAGACGAGTGACGGCTCCCTTCAGGGTGTTGCCGGTGAGGCGGCAGGTGTTGATTTGGATTCGACCAGTCAAGGCGACACTCTCGGCTGATGTGCGAAATCCCGGGCACTCGCGCGGCCGGTTGTCGAGCTTCGTCGCGATGGCGTCAAGCTCGTCCTGGCTGAACGTCGACAGGTTTGTTCCTTTGGGCAGATACTGCCGGAGCAGCTTCTCGATCGGTCGGGCGTCGGTGATCTGTGAACGCCACTGGCCTTTCACCGTGTGGCGCTTGTTCTTCCGGATCGGGCGGCCGGTTCGAACGCGCCTGCACAGTTCGCGGGGACCACCTTCCAGCGGGTGGTGTGGATCGTCCGGTGGATCGTCTCGTGGGTGATCTGCGTCCGCGGGTCGTCTCTGTGACGCAGACGCAGGTGCCCGACGATCTGTTCGGGCGACCACTCCTCCGGCAGCAGGGGCAGCGCCGTCTGCCTCCAACCGGCACCGTCGCTCTGGCCGGTTGGATCCGAGTCCGTCAAAGCGGATCTGGTTCAGCGGGAACCTTCGACCGGTTGCCGGACACG
This sequence comes from Streptomyces sp. NBC_00659, assembly GCF_036226925.1. Lineage (NCBI taxonomy): Bacteria > Bacillati > Actinomycetota > Actinomycetes > Kitasatosporales > Streptomycetaceae > Streptomyces > Streptomyces sp. NBC_00659. The sequence goes on from NZ_CP109031.1 coordinate 9,141,467, forward strand.
TATAGGGCATGGAACTGAATGACGCTGGTCCCGCCGTACCGGTCGGAGGGATATCTGATCGAGAACTGTGGGCGAGGGCCGTCGACGGCGACCGGGAGGCGTTCGGTCGGATCTTCGACCGTCATGGGAAGACCGTCTACAACCACCTGTTCCGGCGGACGGCCGACTGGTCCGAGGCCGAAGACCTCACGTCGACCGTGTTCCTGCATGCCTGGCGTCGGCGATCGGAGACGGTGCTGGACCGAGACTCGGCCCTGCCGTGGTTGCTGGGCATCGCCGACCGCCTGCTGTCGAACACCAGGCGGCGGCTGAGGCGGGCCGAGGCGTTGCTGCGCCGGCTCGTCTCGCACGACGAGTCGGTGGGCGACCACGCGGACCGTGTCGCCGTCCTGGTCGACGACGAGCGTCGTATGTCGGAGATCCACCGGGCGCTGGCTCGGCTGCCGCGCCACGAACGCGAGGTCGTCGAGCTCTGCGTGTGGTCGGGCCTGGATCAGCAGGCGGCTGCGGCAACGCTGGAGGTGGCGGTCGGAACCGTGAAGTCCAGACTGCACCGGGCGCGGCAGAGGCTGGGGGCCGACCTCGTCGGCAGATCCACGGTTCCGGCGTCATTCAGTTCGAGGAGTCCCGTCAACGCGGAAGAGGGCGCACGATGAATGACATGCCGGGCATTCCCGCGGCTCCTTCCGATCGTGATCTGCCGAACCACCGGCGGACCCGAGAGGAGCTACTGATGAAGATCGATCCAGAGGACAACCGTGCTTCACTGCGACGCAGGTGGGGAGTGCCGCTGGGTGTTGCCACCGGCGTCGCGGCGGTGAGCGTCGCGGCCGTGGCCGTCTTCAGCGGGGTAGGGGGTGCCAAGCCGCTTCTCGCCGATCCTGCCGGAAACCCGACGGGTGCCGCCGCGCCATCGAGTCCGATCACAACGCGTGGCTCCACGTCGGCCGGAGCCGGGTCGGCGCCGTCATCGACTCGCACGACTTCCACCCCGGACGCGTTCGCCATCACCAGCGGGACGACGAGCCCGATCGACGCGGGGACCGTCGCCAAGATCCTGGCCTCCTGCCTGGGCTCGGATGCCTCGAGCTACCACGCGGTGGTCGCGGCCCGCGCTCCCATCGCCTCGCGGGACGGGGACGGTGTGGTCATCGCCGTCAACTCCGCCGATCAGTACGTGCAATGCCAGTCAAAGGGCGACAAGGGCAACAGTCAGGATTCCCCGCCCACGTTCATCAACAATCGCCTGTGGGGCACCGGTCGTACGATCGAGTATTTCGACTCCATTCGCGCGTCCGCCGGCAAGGGGCGATATCTCATGTTGGGCGCCGGGCACTACACGTCCGACATTGCCAAGATCGCCATCAGCTACGGCGATAATCCGAAGCAGTACCCGGCGGTCATGGCAGGCGGCGCGTTCGTCTACGCGGCGGCTCTCTCCGTCGACAACCCCGGCTCGCGCTATGCGGGCCCGAGCCCCTACATCCATGCCTACAACGCATCCGGTGAGGAGATCTACAACCAGGAGAAGGACCCGCAGTTCACCAACAACCGGTAAATGGGTCATTCGGTCGACCTTATTGCTGCCCGGCGAAGCCGAAGGACTACGCGCCGGTCTCGCCGGCGCTGAGGATGAGCTCGCCCAGATCGACAGGCGTTCCCGCAAGTAAACGGTCGTCGGTCTCGGTATGCCTACGGCCTGGAGCGAAGATCGTCGAGTGCCGTGCAGATCGGGCGGACGCCGGCGCTCTCGGCAGCAACTGGCGCGAGCTGCCTATCGAGCGGATCCGTGAACTACGGCGTCACAAGAACCTGACAGCCCATCTGGAGAGGCTTCTCAGCCACCTGCGGTCCGGCTACGACGGCTGCTCACCGTTATCGAAGGCGGCGGCGACAGGCCGGCCGACCGATGCCGCGTACCACCACCGCCCCGGCCGAAAGCACCGGAGCGGGTCACCGGACCGGTTCCCGGACCACTGCCGACCTCGCCTTCCTTGCCTACGCGATGAAGGCCCCGCCCCCCGCCCGGCAGTCAGCCGGCGGGCGGGCAGTCAGGGAAGCGGCAGACGAGGGGGCGCCGACGGCCTCGGCAGGGTTGCAGGTGGGGGCAACTGATCATGGGAAAGCCGAGATCGGTGCCGTGTGACACGGCGCCTGCCCTGCCGGTGAAGGGTGCACGTGCACGGACGGTCGATGGCGGACAAGGGAGGGGGAGACATGAACGGCAGTGCACGCACCGCGGCGCCGAAGCGGCCGGCCGCGCGCTGGCGCACCAGCCCATCGTTGTGACGCCCCGAAACCCGCCTCCCGCCCTTGCGGGCACGCCCACCGGGCCCGCGACGGCGTTCGGGCAGCCGGGCTGCCAAGGCCGCGCCCAAGTGCAGGAGTTGACGGAGTTCGTGCGCAGCCGGGGCCACCCTCGATCGTGTCCCGGCTGCGGGGTGCGGCCGATGGCGTTCACCGTCCCGTGGATGGACGTCTGCTCGGAGAGCCCGCACGGCGCGGGGCTTGACGTGTGAGGTCCGATGCCGTGTCATCGTGAAAGAGACAACGACGACGGGTGACGCGATGGTGACAGAGGGAAATGGCTGCCCTGGTGCCGAACCCGCACGCGACAATGTGAGCCCACAGCCCAACGCTCCGAAACCTCCACGCGAGCAAGACAGTTGGGCTGCAGACAACGTACCTGTGATCATCCTGGCTCTCATCGTCCTGGTGCTGGGGATCGCGGGCATGGCGTCCAACGGCAGCGTCACCTGCCCCGGCGGAGCCACCAGCTGCGGCACTCCCTGAAACAACGCCACCGCATCTCAACATCGGGCGCCTGACGATCAGGCTGAGGGCGGGCGCCGGTAGAAGCGTGGCGATGCAGCACGCGCTCTCACCATCGCGCACCAGGCACTCCGGTCAGGAGCTCTGACTGCTGCTGCCGGGCTGATTCGGTCCCGCGCGTCCGCGGGACGTAAGCCACCGCCTGCTGCGGCAGCGCTCGTGCTGCCGTCGTGGGGTTGTGGGTGAGGACCCGCAGCCGCCACAGTGCGGGTCCTCACCACTGTCCTGGGAGGTGTGGACAAGTGACAGGATCGAACAGCTGTGCCAGGTGGGCTGGTCAGTAGCCGCCGCTCTGTGACGACGACTGCTTGGTGATCTGCTTGCCATCAGTACCCAGCACGTACCACTTGGCGCCGAAGGCGTCGATCCCCTGGCCGTTGGTCTGCCCGGCCTTTGTGTCGTCGGCGAACGTGTAGAGCGGGTGACCGTTGTACGTCACCTGCTTCGAGCCGTCGCTGCGCGTGATGGCCGAGAGAAGTTTGCTGTTGACGCCGCCCTTGGCGATCGTCTTTCCGTTCGCCTTCAACGGCGGCCAGGCCTTGGCGCAGTCCCCGTTGCACGTGGACTTGTTCTTCTGGTCGGACTGGAAAAGGTAAAGGGTGTGTCCCTTGCCGTTGACCAGGATCTTGCCCAGCGGTGTGGACTTGGTGGACACCGTCGCGGAGGACGAAGTGCTCACGGCCGACGCCGCTGCGTGTGCACCGCTTGCCGAACTGTGGCTGTTGCCTTGGGCGTACGCGACGGTCGTCGCGGACAGGAGAAGCGCCGATCCAGTGGCGGCGATGAATCCTCTGGTGTGTCTATTCACGAGAATCGCCTCGGAGAGTGTATTGCGGCCTCCGCTCGTGGGCGCGCGCCGCACATCTCCCAGTACACCCCGAAGCCGACGAGCTGGCCACAGCGTCGGTCGTTCACCCAAGGCTCTGGTGAGCGGCCCCGTCAACGGGTAAGTCATGCCGGACCCGCAGACCGGAGACCTCATCGCGGAGCCGCGAAGGAGGTGACGGAGGGGATCGACATCATTACGGAATGCGACTAAAGGTTTGTGTCATCTGCAGTGGCATCGTCCTGCAGAGCGGCGGCATTGCAGATCCGCATGGTGGTGACGCACCCGGCCAGGCCGGGTACAACTACCACTCCAGCGTCCGCCAGGACTACGCCGGCAGGCTCGCAGGTAAGTACAAGGGCACCCTCTTCACTGCCGCCCGGGTAGAACTGGTCATGAGCCAGAAGGATCCCGGGGCGTCCGGCTGATCGACGGCCCGGACGCCGCAAGGGTGACGAGTACATCAACGCGGTGTACACACTCAACCGGGTGCTGAACGGCGACCCCTTCTACGTGAAGATCACGAACCAGCTGAAAGGCTCCGACTGGCCAGGGCGCTTCTCGCCGAGCGTCACGTCACCGCAACCCCCGGCCGCCGCGTCCTGGAGGTCTATGACGCGGACGCCTTCCTCGGCGACAGCGCCGCCCTGGACGCCTGGGGTGCGTCGCCGTGGACGCCCTCACCGGCCCCCAGGTGAGACTGGACGCGGCCCCGCTGACTGGCTGCACGCCTTCCCATGTGGAGAACTGGCTTGTCCACCGCATGACACGGCCCGGCAGTCTGGCGTACAGCGTCGCCGGCGATCCGGTCTTCGCCGACCTCGGCCTGGTGATCCGCTCCCAGCGGGCCGGCGACGCCGTCCTGACCCGCCCCCTCTTCCTGCTCCACGACTGGCTCGACCTGTGGCACGCGCTGCCGAGCGAGGAGTGGAACTGCTCCTGAAGCGTGGTTTCCGTGCGGTGTCCTCCCCCGCGTCCGCCCTCGGATGCGGCAGACGCGGCTTCCCGGACCGGGGGAGGCGGGTTGCCTCCCTGACCCCTCTACCGTGCCGACGCCGTGAGGCCGGGCAGCATGCGCCGCCGCGTGCGGGCTTTGCCGTGAGAGGCTCACCTCAAGGGGCCAGGCAGCCAGCCGTGCGGTGTCAGTGGTTCTCCCAGTCCGGTGCGAAGAAACGGGCCCCGCTGACGACGGTGTCTCCGGCTCGGGTGGCTCGCACGGACATGTTGAGCTCCTCCGGTCCCGGACCGCCGTCGCAGTGGACCAGCCGGCCCAGGCCGTGCTCCTCGATGTGCCGGATCACCTCTGCGCCGACCTCGGAGACCTTCCGGCCGATCAACGGGATGCCGTCCCATTCGACCTGGGGCCCGGTGCGCCCGTGCACGGTCACGGCAGCCAGGGCGGGAACGCCGTCCGGGTACCAGTAGTGGGCGCTCACCCCGGCCTTGTCGAACCGTTCCTCGCTCGAATACCACTGGCCGGCCCCGTGCTGTGACCACTGGTGCCAGCCCCGGCGGTTGGTCGGCACTTCACCGTGCAGCGCGGCGGCCACCTGGTGCGTGGTCATCCCGAACCGAAGCGGGCCGACCCGCTCCAGCGCCGTCCAGTCCCAGCGGGGCCGGTCCCGGTCCAAAGTCACCGGCCACGTCCCGGAGTTCGTCTCCACATCGCGGACGTCGTGCCACCGGATGACCGGCGTCGCCGCGTACGGATCCTCGGCCGGCGCGGGGCCGACCAGCAGGGCATCGGTGATCATTGCGTCCCCCCGCTCCGCGTACCCGTCGGGCGACAACCTCCAGTCCTGCGCGGCACCCATGGACAACCCCCAGGCCGCCACCTCCGGATCACCGCTCCAGTTCACCCGGACCGAAACCCCCACCCGCCGGGCAAGGTCGTGGATGTCAGCACGCGCCTGGGACGGCACCCGGGCGATCAGCCCGACGTCCCCCACCCGCACCTGCGGCCCGGACAACGCATCGACCGCGACGGCGACCAGAAGCGGCCCCGGCCCGTAGACCGCAGTCACGCCCACATCCCGGTACCGCTGCGAACACAGCCCGTTCTGCGAGCTGCGTGAAACGGAAGCGACCGCCCCGTCCAGCGCCTCCTTGACCTGATCAGGGCTCATCCCGAACCGCAACGGCCCGACCCCCACCAACGGCTCGAGCACCCACCGCGCACGCTGCGACTCCGGCTTCCTGGTCCACCAACTCACCGGCACATCCCCGGGATCACTTCGAACAGCCTCGGCCTCCACCAGCCGGTGATCTTGGCGGTCACCCTACGCAGGCCCACTGACAACGCGGTCCTTGATGTTGCCGGAGGACGGCATGCGCACGTGCTGGTGGACGGACTGGTAGCACTGGTTCTGACGCTGAAGCGGTAGCGGTCAACGAACTCCTGACAGCCGCTGACATTGCCTTGACCAGTGGATTTGTGTGGCTGAGAGTGGCCGTACTGATCGACTGGGGTGGGAAGCATGACGCACGACGAATGCGCGGACCGCTGCGAGGAGTTCTTCGCTGTGGGCGGGTTCACGCAGGTCCGGAAGCTGTCCGAAGCCGGCCTGGAGGAGCTTGGGCCCGATCCGGTGCTCTACCGGTGGCTCGGCCTGGCACACGCGGCGGAGGATGAGGACGACCACGATGCCGAGGCGGAGAAGGCCTACGAGTCCGGGCTCGCGCAGTGGCCCGACGACCTCGGACTGCTCGTCTCCTACCTGGAGTTGTGCCTGCGGGCCGACGGCTGGACGTACCCGGGGCGTAGCGGTCGAGCTGTCGTGCTCAAGGAGCGGATCGCTGTCCTGGCTCCGGCGGGTTCGCCAGAAGCGGCGCGGGTGGAGGACGCGCTCGGCTGGGCCGGGCGCGGCTACTGGCAGGACGTACAGGAGAGGACGGCCACCGTGCGGGCCGAGCGGGCCGCTTTGACGTCCCACAGCGCTGATGTGGCAGAAGCGCTGGAGCGGGGCGGGCAGGCGCCCGCGCATCCCGAGGACCTGCGGGCCGCCGAGGTGGCGGCCGCGCTGGAGTTGCTGGCCGGTCCGTGGCGGGCCCCGCTCCGGCTCATGGTCCGTCATCGGGTGGCCGCATACGTCGCCACGTTCGTGCTCGTCCTTGCCACCAACAAAGCACTGGTACTGAGTGGGACTGTCTCGTACAGCCTGTGGGGCTGGATCTGGTATGTGCCCCTTCTGCTGGCTGACGGAAGGCTCAAGCTGGCCCGGCGGGTGGCTCGGCAGCGGGTGATCGCCGCGATGGAGGCCCGGCACGCCGACACCGTCGCCTCCGCGGACTAGCTGGCCTTTCCTTAGCGACCCGACGAGGGCCAATAAGACGGCCGCAAGAGGCCCTGCCCCTGGAGGGGTAGGGCCTTTTGCGTCGCAAGGAGCCTGCGTTGGAGGTGCTTTCGTGCCCAGCGCTTCAGCCGGAAGCCCGCCCGGCTGAAGCCGGGACACCCCCCGATGGGGCTTCTCTGGGTCCGATCTGGGTCCGGAAGGACGGTGAAACCCCGTGAATGATCAACACGGTCGGGACTGTCGAATCGTTGAAGTCCGGCCTCCCTGTTTCGGAGTCCAAGTCTCTTCGTCGGTCCACACGACTCCGATGATCAGCAGTGGCCGCACCCCTGTCCGCACCAGCCTCGACCAGCAAGATCACGACCAACGGCTGGTGTACGGGTACTCCAACAGCGCTTTGACGTTTCCCCTGTTCAGGGGCGGTTTCGGTGAGTGTAGTGGGCTGGTTGTGATCGCCCCGACAAGTCCTAGGCGGTTTCGAAGAGTCGCTTCCGCAGTAGGGCGGTGCCGGATTCGGCGAGCCAGTCCGCGAGCGTACGCAGGCCGGGGTGGATGATGCGCAGCGCCTCGATGTCGGCGTCCCAGCGCGATCCGGCTGCCCAGCGCTCTCGGACCTGGGCGATCTCGGGGTTGAGTGCGGCGGCCTCGGCGTGGGTGATCTGCTCGTAGCGCACCGTCGCACCAGTGGCCTCGCTGATTGCGGCAACTGCCTCGGCCGGGGTGGGGGCGTCCCCGGCCAACTCCAGACTTCGCCCCGCGAATCGGTCCGGCTGGTCGAAGGCCAGCGCGGCGAATTCGGCGATGTCCTCCACCGCGATGATCTGGACAGGTTCGTCCGGCGGGAAGATGTGCCGGTGCACGCCGTGGACGATGCCGTCGATTCCGATGGGTGTCGATCCGAGATAGTTCGACATGAAGCGGACTGGGCGCAGTACGGTCACTGACCGGATCCGCTCATGCAGGTGGTCCTCGATGCGCTTCTTCCCCTCGGAGCCACCCGGGCGCCCCGGTGTGGACGCGACGCCCGTGAACACGACGTGCTCGACCCCCACGGCGGCTGCGGCATCGATCAGTGCTCGGCCCCGGGCGAACTCCCGGTCTACGTCGGGGCCGGCCGGTCCGAATGCCACAGGCGGTACGGCGAACAGTGCCGCTGCTCCCTCCAGCGCCGCGGGCAGACTCGACGAGTCGTCGAAGTCACCTCGGACGAGTTCGGCCCCGGCGGTTTCGAGTGACTTGGCGGTGCGTGTGGTCGTGTCTCGCACGAGTACGCGCACCGGTCTGCCGGCCGCCAGGAGCCGGCGTGCGGTGGCACCACCTTGTCGGCCGGTCGCACCGGTCACGACGACCAAGCGGTCAGTGGTCATGTCGTCCTCCGCCCCGGGATTGTAGGGAGGCATGGTGGGTCGGACCCGGGGTCGATGTGGAATGCTGCACCCGGTTGAGTCCGACGGACAAGGGGTTACGTGACATGACCGCAGCTCCCGAGGACGTCGGCAGGGCTGATGCCCGCCGCAACCGCATGAAGGTGCTCGCCGCTGCCTCGCGGGCGTTCGACGAGCACGGTCTGGACGTCTCGCTCGGCGCGATCGCACGGCAGGCGGGGGTCGGCGCCGGCACCGTGTACCGACACTTCCCCAGCAAGGAGATCCTGCTGGAGGCCGTACTCGTCCAGCAGATCGACAACCGAGTGGACGCCGCCCGACGGCGGGCGGCCCGCACCGACCCTGTCGCGGCGTTCTTCGGCTTCCTCCTGGAGGTCGTCGACATGTCCCAAGGGCGCAAGCATGCGTGCGACGCCTTGACCACGGAAACGAGCTGGCCGCGCCCCAACCTGGCGGCGTCGGCGCGACGGTTCCGGCAGGCTCTCGATGAACTGCTCCGCGCAGCCCAGCGGGCCGGCGGGGTCCGCACCGACGTCGGCGTGGACGATGTCGCCGCGCTCACCGTCGGGTGCGCGACGACATGGGCTGCCCACCGCGACCGGAACGGCGGCACCCGCATGGTGCGGCTGACGCTGGAGAGCCTGCGGAGTTCCGTATCCGTCACGGAAGGGCGGGTGTTTCGTGACGTGTCCGGCACGCTTGACGTGGCGCCACGGTGTGAGGAGTGCGGGACCCGGCTCGATGCCCGCTCCACCGGCCGCCCTGCCCGCTACTGCGGAGCGACTTGTCGACAGCGAGCACGTCGTCGTCGCCTCGGACCGGGAACGACCTCCTAGTGCCGAGGGAGTCCAGGCCGTTGACGCGAGCTTCACCGTGACCTGCCCCGGCGGTGACGTCTACGGCAGCGTGAGCACCGGGTTCGGCGATGCAGGTGCATCCCTGGCCTGTGGCGTGAACCCCCACACCAAGGAGCCCTGGGTCCAGGAGGCCTACCGGCTGACGTGCGGTCCGCTCAGATTCTGAGGAGCAGACCCGGTGGGCGGCACTGAAGTGGGACCGCCGGATCTGACGACGAACTACTGGCGCAGGACACTGGCGGAGGATGCTCGCTGGAATCGGAAGGCGCCACGTACTGCAATGCCCGGTGCCCGCGGCCGACGTTGCTGCTCCGATTCGGCATCCGTGATCACCGCCGGAATGCCGACCGGCCGATCCCATGAGCTGATAAGGCGTCAGCTCTGGCCCGATCGTCGGAGTCCGTCGGCACTGCTCTCCTTTCCGTGGGTTGTCGGTGTGTCGTTCATCGACAGGGGGAGCGGTGGGGCGTGACGGACGGCCGGGCTGGCGGTGGCGGCAACAGCGGTGACGAGCATCAAGGTGGCCAGCACGCAGAGGGAGCCCACCGGTCCGAGACCGGTGAGCAGGAAGCCGGCGCCGAGGGACGCGAGGGGCATGACTCCCCACGACAGGGTCATGGCCGCGCTGTTGACGCGCCCCAGCAACTCGTCGGGGACCAGGAGGGTCGCGTAGCTGATGATCACGACGTTCCACAGCGGTCCGACGAACGCGCAGGCGGCGCCGATGGCGCCGATCAGCAGGGGGCTGGAGGTGAACGCGAACAGCGGCAGAAGCGCGGCCCAGATCCAGTTGACTCCGAGGATGACGGTCTTGGGCGTGAAGTGGCGATGGAGCCTGCCCGCCGCGATTGCTCCCGCCAGGCCGCCGCCGCTGTAGATGCCGAGCATGGTGCCGATGGTGCCGGGTGTGGCGCCGTGGTGTCGGGCGAGGACGACGAGGATCAGTACGAGCGCCTGGAAGACCAGGTTGCTGCAGGCGATCAGCAGGATGGCGGCACGGATGAGTGGGTGACGCCAGATCCAGCGCAGCCCCGCGATCGCCGCCCGCCACAGCGACTCCGAAGGTCGCCGGCGGCCGATCGACCGGTTCCGCGCAGAACCGAGATCATCGTCAATTACAAGTTGACGACGCTGCATCGTCAACTTAAGATTGACGCATGAGTCCACTCGACATCAGCCTCGCCGACCTGATCGCCCGACTCGACGAGGAACTTCCCGAAGCCGACGAACTGTCCCGCATCAGCGAAGCACGACTTCGCGCCCAGACACTGTCCGACCTCGGTGACCAACTCATCGACCACTACGTCAGCAAGGCCAAGCGGACCGGCGCGTCGTGGACGCAGATCGGCGACGCCATCGGGGTGTCCAAGCAGGCCGCCCAGCAACGCCACGCGCCCGCACCCTTCGAGCGGTTCACCAACCTGAACCGGCACAGCATCGTGCTGGCGCAGGAAGCCGCCCGGACGTACAAGCACGACTTCATCGGCACCGGACACCTCCTGCTCGGCCTGCTCGGCGAACCGCAGGGCATGGCGTACGAGTTGCTGCTCGCCAAAACCGAGTCGGAGCAGCGTGTCCGCGACGTGATCGAGGAGGCGATGCCGCCGGCCGGGGAGAAGGCGCTGCGGGGTCACATCGCGTTCCGTCCGGAGAGCAAGGAGGCCATCGAGCAGGCACGCCAGGCGTCGGTGGACCTCGGCCACGACTGGATCGGCACGGAACACATGCTGCTGGGCCTGATCCGCGCCGAGGAGAGCACGGCGGCGCAGGTCCTGCGCGGACTCGGCTTCACGCCGGACGAACTGCGCGAGACGGTCAGGACCGAGGTCGCCGAACGGCTGGCCCCGCGCGACCCGCAGTAGCGAAACGCTCAGCCGTTGCCGTTGCCGTTGCGGGGGCAGGGGCGGGCCCGGTTCGCCCCCGTCCGTCCCGCCCCCCATCTGTCCCGGCCCGATCCGGGGCGGACCGGCAGGATCACCTGACGTCGACGAAATCGCCCGTCGCCGTGGCCGGGCCGGTGGTGGAGGTGCCGGTGAAGAGGAAGCGGAAGTAGCCGTCCGCCTTGGCCGTTGTGGTGGTCTTCAGCGTTCCCTTGTTGCCACTGGTGACGGTCTTCAGAGTGGTGTAGGTGGTGCTGCCCTTCTTGCGGAACTGGAGCTGGACGGACCGGCCCTCGTAGCCGGTGTAGGTGCCGGTCTCCCAGTTGGCGCGGGTCAGCTTGCCGGTGACCGTGATGGTCCTGCCCGCCTTCACCGGCTCGGGGGAGGCGTTCACCGTGAGCTTGGCGTACCGCTTGAACCGCGCTGTGCCGGCGACATCGACGGCTGTCCAGTCGTCGTTGGTGTCCTGCGCCTCGGCGAGTACCTTCCAGGTGCCGGCGAGGCCGATGTCGTCGAAGTCCCGCGCGGCGTCCACCCCGAAGCTCACCTTGCAGGTGGAGGTGGTGCGGTCGGTGGGCGACACCGTGCACGTGCCCGCAGGTGGATAGGTTGGCAGTCTGCCGTCGGCGTCGTCGGTGTTGGGGCCGTGCCACAGGTAGGCCCAGGAAGCGGCCACACCGTCCGGGTCCGTCGCTGTCCACGTGATCGTGACGGTCTTCTTGGTGGCCAGACCGAGCACGACGTCCTTGCCGCCGTTGACGACGACGTTCGAGAACGCCGTGTCGCTGGGCGCGGCCCGGTCCGCCGCCTGGGCGGCTGCCGGAATCACTGACACGGAAAGAGTGGTGGCGAGGAACGCGGCGGCGGTGGCCGGGCGGATGCGCATGAGATCCCCCCTCGGGATCATGGGATCGCCGTTTCCTCACGGCGAACCAGGTGATGGGTCACGCTGCCTAGACACCCGGCGGCCGGTTGCGGTTGCCCTGGCATTCGGCCCGGCTTCCAGCTTCCGTAACGCGTTCTGTGTTCTTGTCCGGCTGTCCTTGGCCCGCGGTGTCGGCGGAAGCGCCTGGTATCGGTGCTCGTACCGGTCCTTGGGCCTGTCGGACTCAGGAGGGCGCGGCCCCGCTGGTCACGGTGGTCCAGCGGCCGCCGGTCACCGAGCACACCGTCAGACCCCGGTTGCGGGTGTCGCCGTACTCGTCGAAGGCGACGCGGCCGGTGACCCCGTCGAAGTCGAGCCGGGACACGGCCTGTTGCATCTTCGCGCGGGCGTCCTGGGGGAGCGTGCCGCCGTTGGCCTTCACGAGGGCCTTCACGGCCTCGACGATGCTCCAGGTGGCGTCATAGGCGTATGGTCCGTACCAGTCGGCGTCGTCCGTGTACCCGGCCTCGTGGTACCGGGCGAGGAAGTCCGTCCCGCCCGCCAGCTCCTCGGCGGGCACGCCGATGTTGACGGCGAGGTCGCCGTCGGCCTTCGGGCCGGACGTGAGAAACCCCTCGGTGAACAAGCCGTCGCCGCCCATGAGGGGGATGTCGGCCCCAGCCTCCTTGAGCTGCTTGGAGAGTGGTCCCGCGGTGTCGTAGTAGCCGCCGAAGTAGACGGCGTCGGCGCCCGAGGCCCGGACGTTCGTGGCGAGATCGGAGAAATCGGTCTGGCCGTCATCGACCTGCTCCGCGCCGACCACGGTTCCGCCGAGCTTCTTGAACTCCGCCATGAAACCGGTGGTGAGACCGGTGCCGTAGAGGCTCTTGTCGTCGATGACGTACACCTTGCTCGTGCCGCCCTCGGCGTGCAGGTAGCGGGCGGCGAACGGACCCTGGTCAACGTCCGTGGCCACGGTGCGGAAGTACGTGTCGTACGGGCGGGACTTGGTGCCCGCCGCCCAGTCGGGGCCCAGTGTCGTCTCGGGAGCGGTGTTGCCCGGTGAGATGTTGACGAGGTCCGCCTGGGCCAGGGGCCCCACCAGGGTCCGGGCCACGCTGGAGTTCAACGGTCCGACGACCCCCAGCACCTTCGCGTCGGAGACGAAACCGGCGGCGTTCTCCTGGCCCTTGGCGGGGTCGGACGCGTCGTCGAGGGACTTGATCTCGAACTTGACGCCGGGAACGAGCTTCTTCTTGTTGGCGGTCTTGACCGCGAGGTCGGCGGAGTTCCGGATGCCGAGGCCCATCGAGGACATATCGCCGGTGAGTGGTGCGTCCACCCCGATCACCACCGTCGCGGTGGAAGCCGCGGCGGCGCCGCCGGCCGCTCGGCCACCGCCGGGTGTCTTGTCCTCACCCGAGAGGGTCCAGGTCAGGGCGGAACCGGCCGCGAGCGTGGCCAGTGCCGCGCCCAGGACCACGGAACGCCGGGTGAGGGCGCGGGACCGTACCTGCTTCGGCTCGTCCGTCTCCATCTCGGTCGTCTTCCCCGGCCAGACCAAGTCCTCGGTCGGGGGCGTGGGTACGGGGACCGACGGCGGGTCGGTCGGCCGGTCCGGGGCGGGAGGCAGGTCCCGAACGGGGTCCCGATCCGGAACGGGAGGTTGGTCCCGGACAGAGTCCTGGTTGGGGACTGAGTCCTGGTTCGGGACGGGGGGCTCGTCCGGAACGGGATCCGGGGCCGGGACAGGGTGATGGTCTCGAACGGGGTCCTGGTCCGGAATACGGGGCCAGGGGTCGGCCGGGGTTGCCCCGGAGTCCAGGACCGTGGGCTCATGCGGCGTACCCGGCGTCGAGGCCTTGGGAGGCTTGCGGGGCTTCGGGGGCACAGAAGGCGGTGCGTGTTCCGTCGCGGCGTCCGGGGCGGGACCGCGCCCGGGCTCGGGCTTGCGCTCGTGATCCGGCCCCGGTTCGGCGGCCGCGTCGTCCTGGGCAGGGAAGGAGCGCAGCACCGACGCCAGCAACCCGGCGGCCTCGGTGGCGCCCACCCGCTGCTCCGGATCCTTCGTGAGCAGCGCCTCCAGTACGGGCGCGAGCGGCCCGGCGTGGACCGGCGGCCGGTGCGGGCGGGTGAAGACGGCCACGGCCAGGGCGTGGAGACCTTCCGCCTCGAACGGCGGCTGCCCCTCGACGGCGTGGTACAGGGTGGCGCCGAGTGCCCACAGGTCGTTGGCGGGGGTCGGGCGCTTGCCCTCCAGCTGCTCCGGGGACATGTACTGCGGCGTACCGATGACGATCCCGCTGTGGCTCAGCTTGGTCGTGGCGTCCGCGAGGTGCGCGATGCCGAAGTCGGTGAGGACCACCCGGTCCTTGGTCAGGAGCACGTTGTCCGGCTTGATGTCGCGATGGACGATCCGCCCCTCGTGCGCCTCGGCCAGCGCGTCGAGCATGGCGGCCCCGATCTCGGCCACCTGCTGCACGGGCAGCCGGCCCTGCCCGCGGATGGCGGCCGCCAGGGACTGCCCACGGATGAACTCCATGACGATCACCGGGGCGCCTTGGTGCTCCACGACGTCATGGATCGTGATGATTCCTGGGTGGCTGAGAGTGACCGCCGCCCGAGCCTCGGCGGCGAAACGCCCGAGCAGCGTCGCGCGGTCGGCGTCCTCCATCCCCGGCGGGAAGAGGATCTCCTTGACGGCGACCTCCCGTCCGAAGAGTTGCTGGTCCACGCCACGCCAGACCCGGCCCATGCCGCCTTGGCCGATACGTTCGACCAGCTGGTAGCGGCCGGCGATGAGTTCGGGGTTCTGCTCGGTCACGCGCACACTCTAGGTCCTGTTGTGCCGTTCGTGTGAAGGAAAAATGGCTTGATCGTGTTCCTGGGGGTGAGGGCCGGGAGAGGGCGAGGCCGGAGCGAGCCCGCGGGCGGCGGGGCGGCGCGGGCATCCAGGTTCAGGAGCCCGGAATGTGGTGACCCGTCAGCACCTCGCGGGAGGTCGGGCCGGCTGCTCGACATGTCGGCCGGGCGAACCGAGGAGTCGATCGCCCGTCGGTAGACCGCGACGGCGCCCCCCGCGTCCACGGCGGGGCACCCCAATTCCTGCCCCTGGCACCGGACCGGGACCAGCCGGCCGGGACGGGCCGGTGGAGTGGGCTCTCTTGCGAAGCGATGACTTCCGCCACACCCGATGGTTCTTCCGGTGCGGTCCCCGGCATGTGAAGCTGCTTGATCGTAGAACCGTGAACCGGTCCGGGTGCGCCCGTACGAGCCGGTGATGCCAGAGAGGAATGGCGCATGTCGACTGCGAAGCGCCGGTACAGCCTGATGTGGACCGACCCGGACGGTGCGTCGCAGGCGTCCGCGGGCCGTTACGACAAGCGTTCCGCCACGCGGCGTCGGCGTGCGCTGGAGGCGGTCGGCTGCACCCGTGTCGAGGTCGTCGTGGTCGAGCCCGGAGAGCTTCCCGAACCGGCACTCTGAGCCCCCGGACTCCGCCGCCTCCTCGACCGTGAGATGCGCGGGCATCGCGGGACCGGGCATGTCTCCCGCCCGTTTTCAGGCGGCGGTGTCGGGGCTGAGGTAGTGCACCGTCGTCCGCGCGGCGTGCGGGGAGAGCAGGTCCTGGAGCTCCTCGGCCGCCGTCTTGAGAAGCCGTCCGTCGCGGGTGGCGTGGACTGTTTCGAGGATGAAGGCCACGTGGGTGGAGCCGGGGGTGACGCGGGTGCGATGGGCGTCGCGGTGGTTCCAGTGCCGGGTGAGCACGTCGGTGCTGTCGGCGTAGACGACTTCGCCGGGGCGGGGGTTCTCGACGGCGTCGGGTTCGCCGAGCGGGGTGAAGGTCTCGCTGCCGTCGGCGTAGCGGATCTCGACATCCCCGGTGACGTGGTCGAGGTCGAAGGCACCGGCGGGCAGGCCGTGGCGCACGGAGACGGCGTTGTAGGAGTCGACGGCCGCGTTGATGCGCGGGAGGGCGCCCTTCTTGGCGAGACGACGGCCGAGGGCGTCGACACTGGGCCGGGTGCGGCGGGGGTTGGTGCCGAAGGACCGGTAGGCGGTGTGCCATGCCTCGATGCGCGGATCGTTCTCGTCCGCGGGCTGCCAGGTGGCGTCGGCGAGCCGCTGCTCCAGGTCCTGAAGGGCGATGGTGGTGGCGGGCCAGGGTTCGTCGCCGCGCAGGCCGGTGGCGGTGACGACGGCGATGAGAGTGCCGGGGAAGGCGTCGGCGACGGAGGGGTTGATACGGAAGGTGGTCATCCGGGGGTCCGTTCCGGGTGGGGGTGGATGAGGAGCGCGGTCAGGTTTCCAGGGGCCGGTGCGGTCGGGACGGCGCGGCTGCCGGGCCGCGGTGGGCGTGTCCGGGCCGGTGTCGCGTTCGGTGAGCCGACGGATGCCGAAGTCGTGGCCGCCGGCGATCCGGGTCCGCGCATTCGGCGTCGCCGAGGGCGGCGCCTCGGTGCTGGATGAACATGCTGGATCCCTTCCGGGCGCGTACGGGGTCAGGTGAGGGCGAGGAGGCTGACGGCGACGGCGGCGGTGCCCAGGCCGACCAGCTGCCCGCGGTGGATCCGCTCGGCGAGCATGCCGCGGGCTAGCAGGACGGTGCCGGCCGGGTACAGGGCGGTGATCACGGCGACGACGGCCAGGTCGCCGCTCCGGGCGGCGAGCAGGAACAGCAGATTGGCCGCCGAGTCCAGCACGCCGGCCGCCGCCGATATCGCGAACGCGGGCTTCTCCGAGCCCAGGCGGCGGTACATCACCCCTGCCGCGGCGAGCGTGACGGCGGAGGAGACCGCACGGCCGACGATCAGGGGTCCGACGCCGCTGTCCGCGGGCGCCTGGTGCAGGAAGATCAGCTGCAGCGCGATGGCGGCCCCGGCGCCGAAGGCCGACAGCAGCGCGGTACGCGAGAGGCGCGCGGTTCCGGTGCCGCCTCCGGCGCTCACCAGTACCACCGCCGCCAGGGCCAGCGGCAGGCCGATCAGCCCGGCTGGGCCCAGCCGCTCACCCTGCACCAGACCGACACCCACCGGCAGCATGGCCGAGATCAGAGCGGTGAGGGGGGAGAGGACGTTCATCGGGCCGATCGCGAGCGTTCGGTAGAGCAGGGCGAACGCCGCGGCCGAGGCGACACCGGACGCCGCGCCCCAGGCGAGGGTCGACGGCGAGAAGGAGGCGCCGAGGAAGGGCCACAGCAGCAGTTCGACGGTGAGCGAGGCCGGCGCGGCGATCATCACCGTGCGCAGGACGTGGGCCTTGCGGGCGCCGAGGCCGCCGAGGAAGTCGGCGCATCCGTAGGCCAGGGAGCTGCCCAGGGCCAGCAGCAGAGCGATCACGGGTACATCCCTTACGATCAATGGAACGACTACACCGTACAGTGCACCGACCGAAGCTGGTCAACCGAACGACTGTGTGGTGCAGTGCGGTGAACGCTGCCAGGAGGGGAGACCGATGGCCGAGACCGAAGCGGCACTGCGGACGCTCGCGCACAACGTCAGAGCCGCCCGCACCCGCGCCGGACTGTCCCTGGACGAACTCGGCCGCCGTGCCAAGGTCAGCAAGGGTGCCCTGGTCGGACTGGAGAAGGCCCAGGGCAACCCGAACTTCGCCACCCTGGTCCGCCTTGCCGACACCCTGGGCATCTCGGTGTCCGCACTGATGGAAGGCCCTGCCGAAGGCCGCGTCCGAGTGGTGACCGCCGATGCCGTCATGCCCTTGTGGGCCGGGGAGAAGGGAAGCGAGGCGAGGCTGATGCTGACCACCTCGGGACCGGCCCCGGTCGAGGTCTGGCGCTGGAAACTGGAACCGGGCGAGGAATACCCCAGTCATCCGCATCAAGCCGGCGTCGTGGAGACCGTCAGCGTCACCGCCGGACAGATGGTGCTCGTCGTCGACAGCACCGAGTACGCCCTGGGGACCGGGCAGACCGCCACCTTCGAGGGCGACACCCCCCACACCTACCGCGGCTCAGGAGATCAGACCTGCCACCTGATCATGACCGTTCACATCCCGCCCGGTCCCGCCGCCACGGCCTGACCGGCGTTCCGCACGCTCCGACAGGGCAGTGGCACTGGCCCGGCGCGCTCCCGGCGGCGCCAGAGCCGGCACCCCCGCTCACTCAGGCATGGGCCACGCGCCGGGCAGGCACCGGCCAGGTATCACGCGCTGCGCCGCGTCTTTCGCGCCGCCGTCTTCTTGGCCGCGGCCTTCTTGGCCGTGGTCTTCTTCTTGGGCAGGTCGTGGACGGTGGCGTCGTCGCCCCGGGACTTGCGGGCCTTGGCCACGGACCGGTAGCCCTTGCCGATCTCGGACTGCGCGACCTCGCGGCCCTCGATTTCGCAGATCTTGCGGCTTCGGACCCGGCCCATGTCCTCCAGGCGCACCTGGAGGAAGTGGATGCTGTGGTCCTCCCGGGCGTCGACCATGTGGATGGGCACGGTGACCAGGCCGAACGAGATGGCCCCGGGCCAGACGGTTCGGGGCATGGAAACCTCCGCGACAGGCTCCGAGGCCTTCAGCCTAGGAGCAGTCGCAGGCCAGGGCACGGCGAGCAGCGCAGGCAGCGGCACAGCGAGCTTCGCAGGTCAGAGGCCGCCCGTGTTGAGCAGCCTGTTGGGAGTGTCGGAGCGCACGCCACGGACGACACCGCGGGTGGCCGTGCGGTCGAGCCAGACGTGAGCCTCGTGAGCCGTGGCGTGGGGGTGTGCCGACAGATACAGCGCGATCACGCCGGTCGCGTGCGGGGCGGCCCAGGACGTCGCGCCGTCGTTCTCCGTGGTCGTACCACCGCCGGCGAGGGCGGCGGTCACCTTCTGGCCGGGGGCGTACAGGTCCACGCACCGTCCGTAACCCGATCCGTAGGAACCGCTGTCGGTCCACGCGCGGTCGTTCGAGGTGGAGGCCGCCACGACGATCGTGCCGGGGACGCCGGCCGGGGAGTGCTTGCAGGCGTCGTCATGGAAGTTGCCGGCCGACACCACCGTCGGGATCCCCGCGTCGACCATCTTCTTCACGGCGGACTCCAGAGCCGCCGACCGGTGGTCGAGGTTGAGCGACATGTTCACCACCGCGGGCTTCTGCGCGTGCGCGGTGACCCACTTGACCGACTTCACCAGGGCCGCCTCCGCCGCCGCGGGGGAGCCGCCACCCTCGCTCTCGCACACGATGCCCTGGACCCGTACGAGCTCCGCCTTCGGGGCCACCCCGTACTTCGCCCCGCCGATGACGCCCGCGACGAACGTGCCGTGGCCGGTGCCCGCCTCGCTGAAGCAGTCACCGGAGTCCTTCGGGCCCACGAAGTCGGCGCCGAGGCGGGCGCGTCCGCCGAACTCCTTGTGGGCGATGTCCATTCCGGTGTCGATCACATAGACGTGAACGCCCTTGCCCGTGGCCGTGGTGCTGAACTTCCCGTTGAGCGGCCGCGACCGCTGGTCGAGAATGTCGAGATTCCACGGCACCTGCCGAGTTGTGGCCCTCGCCGCGGCGAGCCCGGTCCCGGACGACGTCCCCACCGTGCCGTGGGACGTCGGCGCCCAGCCGGAGGACGGCTTGTCCCCGAAGGGCGTCACGGCCGCCCCCTCCTTACGCGAGGAGGGCTTCCCGCCTGCCGCCGCGCCGGCGTCCCCGCCGCAGGCGGAGGCCCCGAACACCGTTGCCATGGCCACCACCAGGAGACCGGCCTTCGTCACGTTCCGCGTCACAATTTCCCCCATGTCCCCGCCGCGTACACAGTCAGCGCACAAGACGACCACAGCGGGCGGGCGGTTCCGGTGGGGCGAGGAGCGGGTCCGTCCTCGTGCTCGGTGCCGGGGATCCGGGTCGCGGGCCGGCTCGAACGTGACGCCTACCAGTAGGTACGCGTGACCTTGTCGGGCAGTCGCCCCTGCCGCTCCGCCTCCCGGAGGATCGCCGATGCGACGGTCAGGAACGCACGGCGGAGTGCCGGGTCCGGGTCGGGGTTCTCCACGTTCCCGACGTTCTTGTCGAGGATCATCCCGCCGAGGGATGTTCCCTCCGGTGTGCAGGCGCGGGCGACCGATGCCTCCGGATCGATCAGGACGTTCCCGGTGGCGCCCTCGATGGTTTCCCACGCGTAGACGGATCCTGCTTCGAAAGAAAGGATCTTCCTGCACGCCACTGACGCTGTCACGGCAATGTCCACCAGTTCGCTCGTGCCAGGGACTTGATCACCCGAATCCTATGCCGTCCGCCGCGGGAGCCGTCTTGCCGCGCGGCAGCCGCGGACCACTCATGCCGCTCATGGGGTCTGCCCGGCGGCGGCATCGCGCAGCAGTTGCCGTACTCCGCGAACAGGGCGGTATCCGAAGGCGTTCACCGCGGCGGTCGAGTCGTAGACCCGGTCCAGACGATCCGGCAGGGGCCATCCCCGGTCGCGGAATGCCTCGAAGACGTCCGGAGCCCGGCCGGCGAGGACCGCGCCCGCGTCATGGTGAAGGGCGAGGCAGTCCTCTCGGCGAAACGGGTGCGGCCCGGAGATGTTGAACCTGCCGGTCACCGAGGAGTGCGTCACGGCCAGCACCCCCGCCGCCGCGACGTCGGCCACGTCGACCGCCCGGTGCAGCAGGTGGCGGGCCCGTACAGGCAGCGGCTCCGGGAAGCATCGCGCCATGCGCAGCGTGACCGAGGAAACGCCGCAGGCGGCGACCAGGTCCTCGGCGGCCAGTTTGGTCTCGTCGTAGATGTCCCGGGGAAGCGGCATGAGCTGCTCGTCCACCCAGACCGCGCGGTCCGTGGGTACCAGGGCGTGTCCGTAGACGCTTGTGCTGCTGACATAGAGGACACGCCGTACGTCGAACCGGGCGGCGTCGTCGAGCAGTTCTGCGGTCACGCCCACGTTCACGGCGCGGAACTCCTCATCGGCCACGCGCCCGACGTGCGGGGCGTGGAGCGCGGCGGCATGGACCAGGACGTCAGCCGGCCGTAACGCGGCCCGCCGCACGCGGCGATCCCGTAGGTCCGCGACGGCACTTGTCCAAGGACCGGGCACGCGGTCCAGGCCACGGACCACCCAGCCGGCCGCGTGGAAAGCCGCTGCCAGAGCCGATCCGACCCGGCCCGAACTTCCGGTGACCGCAACCACCCCGACAGGGTCTCTTCTGCTCCGCTCCGAGCGCACCTGCTGATTCTGTCGCTCGCTCGCTCGCGCGCGGATGCGATCGGAGCAGGCCGGCCACCGCGGACCGGGCCGCTCCTCGCACACCTCGCGCACCCTCGCCGAACCAGTCGACGAGCCGTCAGGTCCGTTTCCGATCGGCGTGTTTCGAGGGAAGGAGTTCACCCACGAGTGCTGCCACCTGTTCCACCTCGATGAGGAAGCCGTCGTGGCCGTAGGGGGATTCGATCAGCCGGAGACCGTCGGCCGTGGAGATGCCTCCCGCCAGTTCCGACTGCTGGGCCGGTGGGTAGAGGCGGTCGGAGCCGACTCCGGCCACGAGGGTGCGCGCGGTCACCCGCCGCAGCGCGGCACGCACACCACCACGGCCCCGGCCGATGTCGTGGCTGTTCATGGCCTCGGACAGCACGACGTAGCTGCCCGCGTCGAAGCGCCTCACCAGCTTGGCCGCGTGATGGCCGAGGTAGGACTCGACCTGGTACCGGCCGCCGTTCCAGGGGTCCTCCGCGCCCTGGGGCGTACGTCCGAAGCGGACATGGAGTTCCGGCTCGCTGCGGTAGGTGACATGGGCGATGCGTCGGGCCAGGCCAAGACCTGTGTGGGGGCCACGGCCGGTGTCGTGGTAGTCGCCTCCGAGCCAGTTCCGGTCGGAGCGGATGGCACGCAGCTGGATGTCGGCCCAGGCGATCTGCTCGGCGCTCGCCGAGGCGCTCGTGGCGAGCAGCAGGAGGGCACCGGTTCGTTCGGGATACGACACAGCCCATTCCAGAGCCCGCATCCCGCCCATCGAACCGCCGACCACCAGCGCCCAGCGGTCGATGCCGAGCATGTCGGCCAGGCCGGCCTCGGCCGCCACCTGGTCACGCTGCGTCAGAAAGGGAAAGTCACCGCCCCAGTGGCGTCCCCCCGGCGTGAGCGACGAGGGCCCGGTACTGCCTTGGCAGCCTCCGAGGACGTTCGGAGCCACGACGAACCAGCGGTCCGGGTCCAGGGCCCGTCCCGGTCCGACGAGCCCGTCCCACCAGCCCGGGGTGGGGTGCCCGGGTCCGGCCGGTCCGGCGACGTGACTGTCCCCGGTGAGAGCGTGCAGGACAAGGACGGCATTGGAGGCGTCCGGCGCGAGTCGTCCCCACGTCTCGAACGCCAGCCGCACACCCGGCAGTTCACCGCCCGCCTCCAGCGGAAGGGGCTTCTCCCGGCTGTACCACCGGCGACGCCCCGGCGGGTCCCCCTCCCGCCAGGCACCGGTGGCCGGCGGGAGAGGTTCCTGACGAGGTGTCAGTACGGAGTTCAGGACGCGCCCTTGGCCGCGCGGAAGCCTGCCTCCAGGTCCGCCTTGAGGTCGGCGAGGTTCTCGATGCCGACCGACAGACGCACCAGACCCGGTGAGGTGCCCGTCGCGACGAGCTGCTCGTCGTTCAGCTGGCTGTGGGTGGTGGACGCCGGGTGGATGATCAGGCTGCGTACGTCGCCGATGTTGGCGAGATGGCTGAACAGTTCGACAGCGTCCACGAACCGCTTGCCCGCCTCCACCCCGTCCCGCAGCTCGAAGGAGACCACGGCACCGGCGCCGCGCGGCAGATACCTCCGGCCCGCCTCGTACCACGTGCTGGACTCGAGCCCCGGGTAGTGGACCGCGGCCACCTCGTCGCGCTGCTCCAGCCATTCGGCGAGTGCCTGGGCGTTCGCCGAGTGCCGCTCGATGCGCAGGCTCAGTGTCTCCACGCCCTGCAGCAGCAGGAACGAGGAGTGCGGGGAGAGCGCAGGGCCGAGGTCGCGCAACAGTTGCACCCGAAGCTTGACCGCGAAGGCACCCGGGCCGAGGGCCGGCCAGTACCGCAGCCCGTGATAGCTCGGGTCCGGCTCGGTGAAGTCCGGGAACCGCTCGGCGTGCGCGCCGAAGTCGAAGGTGCCGCCGTCGACGACCACACCCGCGATGGTCGTGCCGTGCCCGCCCAGGAACTTGGTGGCCGAGTGGACGACGATGTCCGCACCGTGCTCAAGGGGGCGCAGCAGATACGGAGTCGGGACGGTGTTGTCCACGATCAGCGGCACGCCCTCGGCGTGTGCGGCGTCCGCGACCGCCCGCACGTCCAGCACGTTGCCGCGCGGGTTGCCCAGCGTCTCCGCGAACAGCGCCTTGGTGTTCGGCCGGATCGCCGCCCGCCATGCCTCGATGTCGTCGGGGTCGTCGACGAACGAGACGTCGATACCGAACTTGGGGAGCGTGTGCCGGAAGAGGTTGTACGTACCGCCGTACAGCGACGTACTGGAGACGATGTGGTCGCCCGCGCTCGCGAGCGTCAGGATGGCCAGCGTCTCCGCCGCCTGCCCGGAGGAGAGCGCGACGGCCGCCACACCGCCTTCCAGTGCGGCGATCCGCTGCTCGAAGACATCCTGGGTGGGGTTGTGGATGCGGGTGTAGATGTTGCCCGGTTCGGCCAGCGAGAAGAGATCGGCCGCGTGCCGGGTGTCCCGGAACACGAACGACGTCGTCTGGTAGATCGGCGTCGCCCGGGCGCCGGTCGTCGGGTCGGGCGTGGCTCCGGCATGGATCTGCTTGGTCTCGAAGGACCATGCCGAGGTGTCAGGTCCGGCGGGTGCGTCCTCGGGGGTGTGGCCTGCGGTGACGGAGTCGATGGGCTGGCTCATGGTGCTGCTCCCTGTACGGAGGGTGGGAACGGGAAGGCGTGAGGGACCCACGGCGTTGTGGACGCGCGAGGGACCCCGGTGCCGTGGACGTGTGAAGGACCCGCGGCGCTTCGGACCACTGCCGGCACGGCGGCAGCGGTCAGCGCTGGGCGGTGAAGAAGATGCTGGTCAGAAGCCGGAGCGCGATGTCAGCTCGCGGCGCGACAACCGGTGGTGGTGACACGCACGTAATCGACGTGGCGGCGGGTCACGAGCACGGTCATGAGCCCAGGTAACCACACGGGAGCGTCAGGAACCAGCAAGGCGGAGGTGTTTCATGCGTTCGAGGGCTGCCGGATGCGCTCCTCAGGGCGTGCGGAGGCTCAGGCCTGCCCGGTCCGGCGTGCCAGGCGGGCGCGCAGACGCGTCAGGCGGCCGATCTCCGCGTCGATGGCCGCCAGCCGGCGTTCGACCACGCCGGAGCCCGGAGAATCCGGTTCGCCGCCGGTGCAGGGAGGGTGTGGATTCTCGACCAGGAGCTGGATCCGGTCGGCGATGCCGCGCAGGTCCTCGACGGTCAGACCGAGGCCGAGCAGTTCGCGGATGACGCGGACCCGGGCCACCTCGTCCGGCCCGTAACGGCGTTGGCCGGCGGCCGTACGCTGTGGCGGGGGCAGCAGTCCGCGCTCCTCGTAGAACCGCAGGGCCCGTGGGGTGGTCCCGGCCGCTGCCGCCGCGTCTCCGATCCGCATGGCCACCTCGCCTCGCATCGTGTCGGGCGCTCGCCCGCGGTGCACGGCGGCGAGCGCTTCAGCGGGATGGCAGTTCCACGAGCACGGTGCCGAAGTGCCGCCCCTCGAACAGTTCCTGCAACGCTCGGGGCGCTCGTTCCATGCCCGGGATCCGCACGTGCGGAAAGGTGATCTCACCCTTGCGCAGCCAGTCGCCGAACCGCTCGGCCCACTCCCGTGCCACGTCGGGATGGTCGGTGCCGCTGTATCCGCGCAGGGTGATCCCCTGGGTGATGACGCGGAAGGTGTCGATCTCCGCCGGAGCGCTGCCGCCGTCCCGGTGCGGTGACAACTGGCCGGACAGCGCACCGACGAGCGCGACGCGGGCACCGTGGCGCGCCGCCCCGAGCGCGGCGGCCAGTTGTTCACCGCCCACCGTGTCCAGTACGACGTCGATGCCTTCGGGCGCCGCGGTGCTCAACTGCTCTGTCAGAGAAATCGATTGGTCGCCGGGCACCACCACCGCGTCGTAGCCCAGTTCGCTCCGCAGCCGCTCGGCCTTGGCCGGAGAACGCGTACTGCCGATCACCCTTCCGGCACCCAGCAGCCTGGCGACCGGGCCGGCCAGCGACCCCACCCCGCCCGCCGCCCCGGTGACGAGGACGGTGTCGCCCGGCCGGATGCGGGCGAGCCGGGTCAGCGCGCCGTAGGCGGCCGCGCCCGACGACAGGTGCGCGGCCGGATCGGGCAGCGCATCGCCGACCGCGGCGCAGTCCGCCGCGGCCACCAGCGCGTACTCGCGCCACCCGAGCAGGTGCGTGACGACCTCTCCCGGTCGCAGCGCGCTGTCCGGTCCCGCGGCGACGACCTCGCCGACGGCGGGGCCGAAGAGCGCGTCGCCCACGTGGATCGTCGGCAGCGGCACCCCCTCGGGCGCGCCTCCCATCAACGTGCGCAGCCCCGGGAAGACGAGGAAGTACCGGTTGCTGACGATGACTTGTCCGGGGCCGGGTTCAGGAAGCGGTTGGGCGACGACGCCGAGTTCGGGACCGGGCAGCGCCTTGGGCTCGGTCACGAGACGGACCTCGCGGGTGACGGACGGCAGAGCGGCCATGAATCGAGCTCCTGGAATGCGAAGGTGAGGCCCGGCGGTGGCGACGGGCCGAACGGGCTCGCACACGCTATTTCCTGCCGTACGCGTCAAGGGCAAGCGCCGCCCGTCGCGACTTCACCGCCGGACAACCGGAGAAACCCTCCGTGTCCGCCATGCAAGACCCGCCCTGATTTTCTTGACCACCGTGGTGGCCGTCTGCTGAACTCCCGTCTCATGAACCCGCGTGTGGACCTCACCAGGCGGCGCCACATCGATCTGGCGCACGTCGCCAGTACGTTCTGTTGTCGCTGACCCGGCTGATCGTCCCCGGCAGCCGTCGGTACACACCGACGGTGCGCGTCCGACCGAGGCGGTACCGAACCGCCCGGGCCGCGCTGCTGTTGCGCGGGGTCGTCGCGTCCGACGTCCGAGCGACTGCTTCACGACCTCACGTCCCCCTCTCCTTCCCGGCTGCGGGCTGAACTGTCCGCAGTGCGGGGCCCGCGTGGGCGCGGAGGCTGTACGAGAGGGTCGGCACGGTCGTCCCAGTCGTTGAAGCACGGGTGAGCCATCCGCCCCGACCGCGGTCGGTGACGGGGCTCGCCCGGGTCCGGCGAGCCGACATCAGCCCCTCGAACGGCTCGGACCGCACGGTTGCCCTTCCTGGTGACCACAGGCCGTCGGCCCCCGCGTCGTGACCACGACACCTGCCCCGTCTCCGGCCGTTCGGTCCGCGAGGCGATCCGTCGCTGCCGTTTTCCATCCCCAGCACCCGGTGGCGTGCCAACCTCCCCGAGAAGGACCACCTCATGCCCGTGTCCATCCGAAAACTCACCGGCCGTATCGGCGCGGTGGTCGAGGGCGTCGACCTCACTGCGCCACCGGCCGAATCCACGCTCACGGCACTCCGTGACGCCCTCAACGAACACAAGGCGCTCGTCTTCGACCACGTCGGCCTCGACAACTCCGGCCAGGAGCGCGTGGCCCGCTGGTTCGGCGAACTCACCACCGCCCACCCGAACGTGGCGGCCGCCGACGGCACGACCAACGTCCTCGCCGTCGACAGCGAGACCTCCAAGGCCAACGAGTGGCACACCGACGTCACCTTCGTCGTCAACCCACCGCAGGTCACCACACTGAGGTCCCTGGTGACCACCCCCTACGGCGGCGAGACACTCATCGCCAACGCCGCCGCTGCCTACCGCGACCTGCCTCGACCGCTGCGTATCCTCGCGGACTCGCTGCGCGTCGTGCACACCAACCAGTACGACTACGCGCGCCCCGCGGCGACGGCACAACAGCGGGAGTACGACCGGATCTTCGTCTCGACGCCGTACGAGGCCGAGCACCCGGTCGTGCGCGTCCATCCGCTGACAGGCGAACGAGGCCTGTTCATCGGCGGGTTCGCCAAGCGGATCGTCGGTCTGCCGAACAGCGACTCGGCGGATCTGCTGCGCATCTTCCAGTCGTACGTGACGCGTCCGGAGAACATCCTGCGCTGGACCTGGTCGCCCGGCCAACTGCTCGCCTTCGACAACCGGATCACCCAGCACTACGCGGTCGACAACTACGACGATCACCCGCGACTCCTGAACCGCGTGACCGTCGCGGGAGAGGTGCCGGTCGGCGTCGACGGACGCCGTAGCGAACAACTCGTCGGTGACGCCTCGCACTACACCAGTGTGCCGGCGGTGGCGGCATGACCGAGGTCCGCATCCCGGCGCCGGCCGTTCTCAAGGGCCCGGACGCCGCGACCGACAACGTGCGGGAACGCGAGGTGTTCCTTCCGCGCGACGCGCGCCGCCGGACGTCGCTCGCGACACTCCGTGACCGGCTGCGCTGGCCGCTGGGCATCTATACGACTCCGGTCGTGATCCTCGTGGTCTGGGAGGTTCTCGCCCGGGCCGGCGTGGTGACGAAGACCTACGCCCCGGCGCCGACCTCGATCGTGAAGTCCGCCGCCGACCTGTGGCAGCAGGGAGTGCTCGGGCCGGACCTCGCCATCTCGCTGCAGCGGGCCGGTATCGGCCTCGCGATCGGCCTGTCGGTCGGCATCGTCACCGGAGTCCTCGGCGGACTGCTGCGCAGCGGCGAGTATCTGTTCAACGGCGTCGTACAGGTGCTCAACACGATCCCTCTCCTCGCGGTGCTGCCGCTGATGATCGTGTGGTTCGGCATCGACGAGCTCACCAAGGTACTGCTGATCTCCTTCGGCGCCGGCGTCCCGATGTACCTCAACCTGTTCGCCGCGATCCGCGGTGTCGACCAGCGGCTGATCGAGATGACACGCACGACCGGAGCGGGCACGTGGCGCCTGGTGACGCGGGTGCTCGTGCCCGGATCCCTGCCGGGCTTCCTGGTCGGCCTCCGCTTCTCCCTCGCGTACAGCGTGCTGGGCCTCGTGGCCGCGGAAACGGTCAACGCCGACAAGGGACTCGGCTTCCTCATCACCCAGGGACAGACCTATCTCCAGACCAACCAGGTCTTCGTGGGGCTGGTGATCTACTCGCTCCTCGGTCTGATCGCCGACCAGTTCGTCCGGGCTCTCGAGCGGGTGCTGCTGCGGTGGCGCCCCAGTTATGAGGCGTCATGAGCAGCACAGTCGCGACCGACCTCCGCCGGCAGACCGGCGTCGTCGTGGAACGGGTCGTCCGGCAGTTCGGTGACCGGGTCGTACTCGACCGACTCGATCTCACCATCGAGGACGGGGAGTTGGTGGTTCTGCTCGGCCCCTCGGGCTGCGGAAAGAGCACCCTCCTACGGCTGCTCGCCGGGCTGGACCGGCCCGACGGAGGACGCGTGGAGGTCCCGGCGAAGCGAGCGATCGTCTTCCAGGCCGACCGGCTGCTGCCGTGGCAACGCGTCCTGCGGAACATCACCCTCGGCCTGCACGGACCCGACGCGGACCAGCGGGCCCGCGACGTGCTCGCCGAGGTCGGACTCTCGGGCCGCGAGAAGGCATGGCCCAAGGAGCTCTCCGGCGGCGAGGCCCAACGGGTCTCGCTGGCAAGGGCGCTGGTCTCGGAGCCCGAACTCGTCCTGCTCGACGAGCCGTTCGCCGCCCTCGACGCCATCACGCGGCTGCGCATGCACGACCTCGTGCGCGCACTACGCACCAAACACCATGCCGCCATGCTGCTCGTCACCCACGACATCGACGAGGCGATCGCCCTTGCGGACCGCGTCCTCGTCATGAGCAACGGCGGCATCGGCGCCGCACACACCGTTCACCTCTCCGCCGCGGACCGCGAAGCGAGCGTGGCGCGAGAGGAACTCCGCGCCCGGCTCCTGGAAGACCTCGGCCTCGCCGGGCAGCACTGACCCTCCCAAGATCCACCAACACCCGTACCCAGCAAAGAAAGCACAGGACATCCCATGCGCAGGACAACTTCCCGAATCATCGCCGCGGCCGCTCCCCTCGCCCTCGCAAGCACCCTCGTCGCCTGCGGATCGTCCTCCGACACCACCGCGCCGCTGAGCAACGCCGGCAACGCGAGCAGCGAGAAGCACCCTGAGTGGAGCAAGTACACCTTCACCATTGGGGACAACGGCGGTGACGGCAGCCAGGCCCTGGCGAAACTGACCGGCGTCTTCGACAACGCCCCCTACAAGGTGAAGTTCGCCCGCTTCACCTACGGCCCACCCCTCGTGCAAGCCGCCGCCTCGGGAGACATAGACCTGGGCAGCGTCGGTGACGTGCCCCCGATCACCGGCGCGGCGAAGGAGTACGGCTTCAAGATCGTCGCAGTGAACCGCTCGCTCACGCCCGACCAGGCGGTGGAGAACATCATCGTGCCGAAGGGCTCGAAGCTGCGGACGGCCGCCGACCTCAAGGGCAAGCGGATCGCCGTTCCGCAGGGCAGTTCCGCCCATGGACTGGCCCTGAACGCACTGAAGAGCGTCGGCCTCGGCCCCAAGGACGCGAAACTGGTGTTCCTCGACCCGGCGGCCGCCGCCACGGCGTTCAACACCGGGAAGGTCGACGCCTGGTCGATCTGGAACCCGCAGTCGGCGATCGCGGTCAAGAACGGCGCGCGGATCCTGGTCAAGGGCCTCCCGCCGATCGACCAGACGAGCAGCTACTACGTCGCGAGTGACACGTCGCTGAAGGACAGGACCAGGCGTGCGGCCCTCACGGATGTCCTGAAGCGGCTCTCCCGGGAGTATGCCTGGGCCATCAAACACCCCGATCAGTACGCGCAGGCACTCTCGCAGGAACAGGGCATCCCCCTGGCCGACGCCAAGGCATCCCTGGCCGCCTACTCGAACCGCGTGACCCCGGTCGAGAAGTCGGACATCGAACTGGAGCAGAAGCTCGCGGACGCCTTCCTGGAAGCAGGCCAGATCACCAAGAAGGTCGACCTCGAGTCCATCACCGACAACCTCCTTCCCGCCGGCTACGACAGCTCCAAGCTGACCTTCAACTGACCCGCCATCCACCTCGGCACCCAAAGGAGAGAACCCGTGACCCAGACACAGCGCCGGCTTCACCTCAACGCCTTCCTCATGGAAGCGGGCCACCACGAGGCGGCCTGGCGGCTCCCGCACAGCAACCCCCGGGCGGACTTCGACCTGCGGCACTGGATCGAGCTGGCGCAACTCGCCGAGAGCGCCAAGTTCGACTCGCTGTTCCTCGCGGACGGTCCGGCCCTCATGGGAACCGGCGAGTTCCGGCCGCCGGGCCAGCTCGAGCCACTCACACTGCTGACCGTCCTGTCCCAGGCGACCAGCCGGATCGGCCTCATCGCGACCGTTTCCTCGACGTACAACGAGCCCTACAACCTCGCCCGTCGGCTCGCCTCCGTCGACCACGTCAGCGGTGGCCGCGCCGGCTGGAACATCGTCACCTCGGCAGGGGCGGACGAGGCGGCCAACTTCGGACTCGACGACCGCCCCGGCCACGCCGAGCGCTACGCCCGCGCCGACGAGTTCCTGAAGGTGGCCAAAGCCCTGTGGGACAGTTGGGAGTCCGACGCCGTCGTCGCGGACAAGGCCGGCGGACGCTACGCCGACCCCGACCGGCTGCACCGGCTCAGCCACCGGGGCACGTACTTCAAGGTGGCCGGACCGCTCAACGTCGAGCGCCCTCCCCAGGGTTACCCACTGCTCGTCCAGGCCGGCTCCTCCGAGGACGGAAGGGACTTCGCGGCCCGTCACGCCGAGGCCATCTTCACCGCTCACACGACCTACGAGCGCGCGGCCGCCTTCTATGCCGACATCAAGGCACGGACCAGGGCCGCGGGGCGCGACCCGGACGGCGTGATCGTCCTGCCCGGTATCGTCCCGTACATAGGGTCGACCGAGGCGGAAGCCCGGGCGCTCGCCCAGCAGTTCGACGAGCTGCGCGTTCCGGAGTACGGGCTGCGCCAGCTCGCGGCCGTGTTCGAGACCGAGCCCTCGGCCTTCGAACTCGACGCGCCCCTGCCGGACTTCATCCTCGCCAGGCCGAAGCTGGAGGGCGCACAGAGCCGTGCCGACCTGATCATCGACCTCGCGGTCCGTGAAAAGCTCACGGTCCGTCAGGTCATCTCCCGGCTCGGCGGTGGGCGCGGCCACTTCGAGTTCATCGGCACGCCCGAGCAGGTCGCGGACACGATCATCGCCTGGTTCGAGGGCGGGGCGGCGGACGGGTTCAACATCATGGCGCCCGCCCTGCCTTCGGGCCTCGCGGCCTTCATCGAGCACGTCCTGCCGATCCTGCGCGCCAAGGGCCTGTTCCGCGAGGAGTACGAGGGCACGACCTTGCGCGAGCACTACGGCCTCCCGGTCCCGGCGAACCAGTTCCGGGCCTGACCGACCGCTGGGCTGACCGATGGGTCAGCCCAGCACCTGGCCGAGGGAGGTGCCGAACAGGCGCCGGTGGCGGGGGTGTTGGTCGGGACCTGTGGCCGTCATCGGGGGGCCTCCGGCCGGAGCAGGGGCGGGTGCGGGGCGGTGGCCGGGCCGGCGCGATAGAGCGCGGCGGGTTTGCCGCGGCCGCCGGTCAGACGCGCGCCGCCGGGGACGGCCTTCACGAAGCCGGGGGTGGCGAGCACCTTGCGGCGGAAGTTGGGACGGTCGAGACCCGTGTCCCAGACGGTCTCGTACACGGCCTGCAACTCCCCGAGGGTGAACTCGGGCGGGCAGAAGGCGGTGGCCAGACAGGTGTACTCCAGCCTGGCCCGGACCCGTTCACGGGCGTCGGCGAGGATGCGGTCGTGGTCGAAGGCGAGCGCGGCGGCGCCGGCCTCGGCGAGCGGCACCCAGCGGGCCTGGGCGGCGTCCCCGCCCGCCGCGGGTTCGGGCAGATCGGGGATGAGCGCGGCGAAGGCCACGGAGACCACCCGCATCCGGGGGTCGCGGCCCGGGTCGCTGTAGGTGCGCAGTTGCTCCAGGTGGAGGCTGTCGACCAGAGGCTCCGGCAGGCCGGTCTCCTCGGCGAGTTCCCGGCGGGCGGCCTCCTCGGCCGACTCCCAGGGCAGCAGGAAGCCACCGGGCAGTGCCCAGGCGCCCGCGTACGGCTCCTGGCCACGCCGGATCAGCAGCACGTGCAGGGCGGACGCGCGTACGGTGAGCACGGCGAGGTCGACGGTCACCGCGAACGGCTCGTACGCGGACGGGTCGTACGCCGACGGGTCGTACGGAGCGGCGGCCGTCACCGGTTCTCCGGGAGCGGGTCGGCGAAGTGCCAGCCCTCGGCGAGCAGGCCGTCCACCGCCGCCACGGCGGTGCGCAACCGCTCCTCGGGGCTGCCGGTGACCAGCAGGAACCGGCGGCCGGTGCGCTCCAGTTCCTCCCGGAACCGGCCGGTCATCCACGGGCGCAGGTGGGGCTCGTCGCGCAGGCCGTCGTCCTCGAAGGGCACACCCTCGTGGTCGGTGAGCAGGTACAGGTGGCGCTGGGTGCGGGCGGCGACCGCCGCCACCTCGGGGCTGGGCGAGCCGAGGTAGCGCTCGTGCCAGATCGCGGTGGCGAAGGAGTCGGTGTCGCAGAAGAGTACGGGGGAGCCGAGGCGGGCCGCCCGCTGTTCGTCGTCGTCCTGGCGGTGGGCGATGACGGGGAACTCCTCGGAGGTGAAGTCCACTTGGGCCCAGTCGGCTCCGGGGTCGGTGGCCCGCAGGGCGGCGAGCCTCTCCTCGCTGTACGCGCGCCCGTACTCGGGCACCCAGCCGGTGTCCGTCCAGACGCCGCCGCGCGCCCGGTAGTGGGCTGCCAGCGCCAGGGAGAGGGTGGTGGTGCCGGTGGACTCGGCGCCGAGGACGACCACGCGCCGGGCGAGGGCGGCGCGCACGCCCGGGCCGAGGAACGCCCAGCTGCCCACCGGATCCTTGCGTACGGCCGTGCCGGAGACGGGGTACGTGGTGCGGTCCAGGTCCACGCCGACCTCGGCCGCACCGAACCGGCGGGCCAACTCGGTCCCGTAGGACTCCGAGGTGAACACGGCGTCCACCGGCTCCGGGACGGCCGTACGGAAGACCGCCATGTGGGCGTCCCACACCGCGGGGTCGTGCAGGTCGACCGCGTGGTCGTCGACGGCGCCGACGACCTCCGCCTCTGGGTGGGCCTCGCGCATCCACGCCACCCGGTCGGCGAGCGGCACCGATTCCACGGAGGCCGCGCAGACCAGAACGGTCAGCCGGTCGCACTGCGCCTGGGCGGTGCGGACGAGATGGTGGTGGCCCGCGTGCGGCGGATAGAACTTGCCGAGCACCAGGCCGTGCCGGTAAGGGCGGGCGGCGGTGCTCACGCGGTCACCGCCGTCACGGGCCGGGGGGCCGCGGTCACGAGGGTGCGCCGCCAGCCGACGAGGCCGGCCACGCACAGGGCGAGGAAGCCGACGTACAGCAGGGAGGTCAGGTAGAGGCCCTTGTAGGCGTACAGCGGGATGTAGACCAGGTCGGCGGCGATCCACAGCCACCAGGACTCCAGCAGCTTGCGGCACTGGCCGTAGGTGGCCGCCAGGGAGAGGGCGGTGGTGAGCGCGTCCCAGAAGGGGACGGTGGAGTCGGTGGCGCGGTCCAGCAGCAGCGTGAGGGCGGCGGTGCCCAGCACTCCGGCGGCGGCGAGCCAGGTCCATTCGGCACCCGTCGTACGGCGCACCGGCAGGGCGTCGGCGGCGGCCCGTCCGCTGCCGCGGGCCCAGGTCCACCAGCCGTAGGCGGCCAGCGCGATGAAGACGACCTGGAGACCGGCGTCGGCGTACAGGCCGGCCTGGAGGAAGAGCACGATGAAGAAGACGTTGTTGGCCATGCCCACGGGCCAGTTGGCTATGTGCTGGCGGGCCACCAGCCAGACACAGACGGCGCCGGTGGCGAAGCCGAGCGCTTCGGTCCAGCTGAGGTTCCAGTTCACGGGGCGACTCCTTAATAGTCGCCATGACTATAAATAGCGGGACGGGTGGAGGGCAAGGGATTTAGCCCGCGACGCCTGAGGCGGCGCGGGCCTCTCGGGGTGAGTCGGTCGGGTCTCGCTCGCGGTTGCGACCGTGGTCCGGGACGTGGTCGGGGGAGGGGACGGGAACTGCCGGACCTGCGTGGGGCGTTCCGGCGGCTCGGCTCGGCTCGGCTCGGCTCGGCGCTGATCGCGAACGCGCCGCGCAGGCGCCTGCGGTCGGACCGCCCGTCCTCGTGGGCGGTGCCGTCAGTGGCGGCTGGCAGCATGTCCCCATGACTCGCGAGGATCTTGACACACTGTTCGCCGACCCTGCGGCCCTGCTCGCCGCCGAGCCCGAGGCCCTTCGGGACCTGCCCGGCACGGGCGGGGGAGCGGGCCGCGAAGCCTACGCCCAGGCCGTCGCGATCCTCGACCGAGCCGAGGTGCCGCGGGCCGAGTTCGCCTCGTGGCTGCACTTCGGCGCAAAGATACTGGGCCACGACGCCTACGCCGACCTGGTCGCCGAGGCCGAGCCGGACATGCCGTGGCGAACCGTCTGGGCCTGGTGGCGCCCGGTCGGTGCCTACCGGGCCAAGCCGAACTTGAGCGGGGACGCCGACGTGGAGGTGCACGAGGCGCCGGACGGCCGTCTCCTGCTGAAGGTGTGGTCGCTGTGGACCCGGGAGCACTGGATCGATCCGGCCACCGGCCGGCGGGTCCCCGCCCCCGCCGACGGCGAGTTCGGCGAACGGCCCTACGACGCTCCCGTCGAGGGACCCGTCCTCTTCGACCCGGACGACGACCACGGCCTCTACCAGCCCGACGCCTGGGAGGAGCCCGCACCCCTCGGAGACGACCGCGTCATGTTCTTCGACCCGCGCGGCGTGGTGGTCCTGGAGCGCAATGGCGCGGCGGCCGACGGGCCGACGGGTTCCGAGGCGGTTTCCCGGGGCCAGGGCGATCCCTGGTTCGCGGGGCCGGCGGCAGCCGAAGCCCCGCTGGATGCCGCCCGCTTGGAGGAGGCGTTCGGTCCGGACGGGTTGGCGCTGCTGACGCGGGACCAACTGCCCGCCGCGCTGAAGCACGCGCCCACACGGGAGTTGGCCGCCACGGCGGGGCTGCCGACGTGGTTCGTCGCGGGAGTTGCCACATTCACCCTGGCCTGGAACGACGGGAAGGCGCATGGGCTGGAGCCCGACGAGAACGGCCTGCTGCACCTGGGCACATTCGAGCTGGCGTACGCCGACACCGGCCGGGTGCTCGTCCACCCCGAGACGGGCGCGGTATCCATGGTGCGCAACGGCCAGGGCCCGTTCCCCTTCGCCCGGGACACCGAGACCTTCGTACGACTGCTGGAGGCGGTGTACCGCTTCATGGGCGCCTGCTGGAACCCCTACCCAGGCGAGTGCGGCGAGCGGGACTTTCTGGCCGAGGTCGCCGCTCTCGAACCGCTCACGGTGAACGAGGAAGCGCCCGCTCAGAACGTCTGGGAGCACCTGTTCGCCGCCATCGTCGAACTCAGCGCTTGGGGCTTCTGACCGAGTGAAGCCGACTCCGTCCGGGCGTGAGCGGGGCGGCTCGGTCGTCGTACGGGGAGCGGAATCCGCCGTTGTCGCCGATCCTGTGGGGGAGACTCCGGCCCGATGGGATCGTCATGTCTGATGCAGCCACGCGCGCGGAGCGGCGGGTCGCGCTGGTCCGGGACGATGTGTCCGGCCGTCTGGCGCTGGCGCAGGAGTTCTACACGCACTCCTCCGAGCCCCTGCGCCGGTACGGTCACGCCGAGCTGAGCTTTCTGCGCTGGTCCGCGGCGCGCGGGGTGCTCGCGCCGAGGTCCGGTGACCGTCCGGGCAGCGCATGGTGGCGTTCCGTGAACGAGGGGCTCCTCAGGGACAAGGTGGAGGCGGGCCTCCTGTGTGCCGGTGCCCCGGGGCAGGCGAGCGCCAAGAGCGTCGAGTACTGGGTGGACTGCGTGCGGGACCCGTCGCCCGCCGCCTGGTACCGCGCCCACAACGCCAGCATCGTCGCCGGTTATCTGCGCCATGAGGACCTGGCCGTGCCGGAGTCGCAGGTGGAGCGGTTCATGATGAACGTCGCCCTGCTGCGCGTGCTGTTCACCCACGCCATGCTGGTACGGCCGCGGCTCGCGCTCGGGTGGCTGGGGCCGCTCGGGCCACGGCTGGTGGACCCTCGCTACCGGACCGTGAAGTGGTTTCTCGACCTCGGCCGGTCCTTCCCGGCGGTGTACCCGGTCACCCTGCCCACCGTGGACACGATCCTCGACGAGCACGCCGTCGCCCGGATGCTCGACTACGGCGTCATCGCCCCCCGGCTGCCGGCGCTGTACGCGTTCTCGGCCGCCGCACTCGAAGAACCCCGGCTGACGGCCTTCCTGGACGCGGGTGTGCCGGCCTACGTCTGGACCACGGCGGAGCGACCGCTCTGGTACGTCGGCAACACGGGCGCTCACCTGCGGTTCATCGCCCGGGTGACAGGCGCGCACCTGAGCTGGCCTCCGTCACCGGCCGGCCGTCGCAGGAGTTCACGGCACGGCTGAAGGAACTCCCGCGGCCGTGCGACGGGCTCCGGAGAGGTGTCGTACACCGCCGCCACGCCCGGGACAGCCGCCCCGAATCGCGGTCTGGCACGCTGGTGGGGTGCAGCCCATCCCCGTCACGCCCGAGGCGCCGGTCGCCGTGCGCAACCCGCTCCTCACCCAGCGATGGCTCGACCTCGCGTTCCTCCACTGGGCCGTCGATCCCGAGGCCGTCGCGCCGCTGCTGCCGCGCGGACTCGTTCCCGACACGCACGACGGCGTCACCTACGTGGGCCTTGTCGCGTTCCGGATGGACAAAGTGGGGTGGCTCGGCTTTCCCGGGGTGCCGTATCTCGGCTCCTTCCCCGAGACCAACGTGCGCCTCTACTCGGTCGACGAGCACGGACGCCGAGGAGTCGTCTTCAGGTCCATGGACGCCTCGCGGCTCGTGCCGGTGGTCATCGGACGCCTCGGTTTCCGGCTCCCGTACCTCTGGTCCCGTATGCGGGTCCGGGCCGACGGCGACCTGGTCACGTACAAGAGTTCCCGGCACCGGCCCGGCACCTCCCGGGCGTACAGCCGGATCGCCGTGAGAGTCGGCCGGCCCATCGCGGAGCCCACCGAGCTGGAGCACTTCCTCACGGCCCGATGGGGCATGCACAACGCCTTCTCCGGCGGAACGGGCTACGTCGCCAACGAACACCCGCGCTGGCCGCTCCACCACGCGGAGCTGGTCTCCTGCGAGGAGAACCTCCTCGCGGCCGCCGGAATCCCGGCACCCGACGAACCACCGGTCAGCGTCCTGTACTCGCCCGGTGTCCCGGTACGCCTCGGCAGACCCACCGGCCTCACGCCCCGCGGACCGGCCTCCGTCCCGCCCGCCGCACCGGCGAGCCCGCGGACCGCCGGGTGAAGCCGGGTTCCGTCCCCACGACTGGGCCGGGGCGCGGGCCGCTTCCGATCCGGACGCGGTGAGCGCCGGCTCGCGTCCGGAACGGGTTTCCGCACCCCCGGTCCGTGCCGTCACGGACCGGGGTTCACTTGCGGGTCATGGCCGAAGACCCGTTCTTCGGCCGGCCTCGGCCGACAGCGCGGACCCTTCGGTGCGGACGCGAGCGCCCGTACGGCACCGGCCTCGGTGCGCGGCCTACTTGCTCAACGCGAAGCGCATCAGGGCGCTTTCGTCACCCTGCTTGATCTTTCCCGTCACGTTGATCACTTCGAGCTTCCAGGCACCGTCGACCCGCACGGCCTTGGCCACGGCGCAGGCGTTGTCCTGGGTGAGCAGGCTGGGCCAGACGTCCGCGACCTGCTGGGTGCTGCCACCGGTCGCGTCGTAGACCTTGAAACTGATGTTGCGTGCCTTCTGGAAGGAGCTTCCCTTCTTGAAGGCGGCGGCGACGAACACGATGGACGTGATGTGCGCAGGGACGCGTGCGAACTCCACCGAGACGGTTTCGTCGTCGCCGTCGCCGTGCCCGGTCTGGTTGTCGCCGCTGTGTACCAGGGAGCCGTTGCCCATGGGGTCGAGTGAATCGAGGCCGGCCAGGCGTACCGGGTCCGGGCCGTGCATGGCGACGGCGATCAGATCCAGGTCGGTGCCGCTCTTGCGGCGGAGCATTCCCACGACTCCTCCGCTGCTGCCTGCCGTGGCGTCCCAGGACACCCCGATGGACAGGCGAGTCACTCCGTCCAGGTCTGCGGGTCCGTCTTCCTTGGTGAGCGTGATCATGGGTGGGCCATCCTCCGGTGAAAAGGGACTACACCTCGCAGAGTGTGCCTTGTCCTCGATCGGTTCCCCGCTCGGGGGCCCGAGTTGTGCCGCGCCGGCGTTCCGGGGCCGCCCGAGGGTACCTGCCCCTGTGCCGCTTTCCACCGCCCGGCCGTCTGGTCCACCGATGGGCGACGTGTCGAGCCCAACGGCTGTGGCCCGGACGCCCGCTGTGTCAGGCAGTGCCCAACAGGCCCCGAACACAGGGCCGTTCAGCCCAACGGCCACAGACCTTCGGCATCCGGCACCGCCCGGCGTCCGGGACGAGAGTCAGGGACGTCAGACAACGAACCGACTGCCCCGAAGGGACCATCACCATGGCCGTGCACGAGCAGCCTCGCCGGAGCTCCGGCCTCCGTCTGCCGTCGTTCCGCGGGAACAGGACCACCGCCGGGTCGCGGTCGGACGTGTCGGCAGGCACCGACACGAGCACCGCGCGGGCCTACGCCCTCGCGTCCCTGCGTCTGCTCACCGGGTTCGTCTTCCTGTGGGCCTTCCTCGACAAGACCTTCGGCCTCGGCTACGCCACCCCGTCCGGCAAGGGGTGGACCGACGGCGGATCGCCGACCAAGGGCTTCCTCGGTTCCGTCGCGGCGGGACCGATGAAGTCCACCTTCCACTCCTGGGCCGGGGACACCTGGGCCGACTGGCTGTTCATGCTCGGCCTGCTCGCCATCGGCCTCGCTCTGGTCGCGGGCGTCGCGCTGCGGATCGCCGCCGTCGCGGGCACCGCGATGATGGGGCTGATGTGGATCGCCGAATGGCCCCCCGCCAGGCACCTCGCGGACGGCTCGCCGAGCATGTCCACCAACCCGTTCGTCGACTACCACGTCGTCTACGCCATCGCCCTGATCGTGCTGGCCGCCGTCGCCGCCGGTGACGTACTGGGCCTGGGCAGGCTCTGGGCGAGGCTGCCGATCGTCCGCGACCACGGCTGGCTGCGTTGACCCTCGCGGCGCGGTGGGCTTCGGGAGTCCCGTCCGAAGCCCACCGCGCCCACACGTGTTCCCCGCCGGGTCAGCCGGCAGGTTCGTCGGACCGTGTCAGGCTGGCCCCGGAGGCCGGGTCGAAGACG
Organism: Streptomyces sp. NBC_00659; assembly: GCF_036226925.1. Classification (NCBI taxonomy): domain Bacteria; kingdom Bacillati; phylum Actinomycetota; class Actinomycetes; order Kitasatosporales; family Streptomycetaceae; genus Streptomyces; species Streptomyces sp. NBC_00659. The sequence continues at coordinate 9,180,730 of NZ_CP109031.1, forward strand.
TGCATGTGGGCGGTGTCCACCCAGAGTTGGGCTCGGTCGCCCTCGCGCACCCGCGTGGCGGCGTTGAGACGGGCGACGATCTGGTGCCCGCCCGCGCCGGTGTCGGTGATCCCCGAGTCGGCCGCGAGCTCGGCGAGTTCGGAGGTTTCGGTGGGCTGCCCTTCGTCCTCGGTGAAGTAGGCGTAGACATCGGATCCCAGGGATTCGATCACGTCGATGTCCACGCTGAAGGTCGTACCCGATCCGGCCTTGCCCTGGTCCACCAGGGCGGCGTCCTCGAAGGCCTCCGGACGCAGCCCCACGATCAGGTCCCTGGGGGCGTCGTGCCGCTCTAGGGCGCGGCGCAGCCGGTCGCCGAGTTCGAGGTCGCCCACCGAAGTGCGCAGGCGGCCTCCCTCCGCGGTGGCGTGCAGGAAGTTCATCGAGGGCGAACCGATGAACCCCGCGACGAAGAGGTTCCTGGGCTGCTCGTAGAGGTGTTGCGGGGTACCGATCTGCTGCACCAATCCGCCGCGCAACACCACCACCCGGTCGCCCAGCGTCATGGCTTCGGTCTGGTCGTGGGTGACGTAGACCGTGGTGCTGCCCAGGCGTTGCTGGAGGCGGGAGATCTGGGTGCGCATCTGGACGCGGAGCTTCGCGTCCAGGTTGGACAGCGGCTCGTCCATCAGGAACGCCTTCGGGTCGCGCACGATGGCCCGCCCCATCGCCACCCGCTGGCGCTGACCGCCGGAGAGGTTGGCGGGCTTGCGGTCCAGATGTTCCGTCAGGTCGAGGATGCGGGCGGCCTCTTCGACCTTCTCGCGGATGGTCGCCTTGTCCACCTTGGCCAGCCGGAGCGCGAAACCCATGTTGTCGCGCACGCTCATGTGCGGGTAGAGGGCGTAGCTCTGGAAGACCATGGCGATGTCGCGGTCCTTCGGGCTCCTGTCGTTGACGACCTGCCCGTCGATCAGGAGGTTGCCCTCGGTGATGTCCTCCAGCCCGGCGATCATGTTGAGGGTGGTGGACTTACCGCAGCCGGACGGACCGACGAGGATGACGAACTCGCCGTCCCCCACGGTGAGGTTGACGTCCTTCACCGCCACCGCACCATCGGGGTAGCGCTTGGTGATGCCTTCGAGAACGATCTCTGCCACGGTCGGTCCTTCTTGTCCTGACGAACGGCTGCCGCCGGTCAGCCCTTGACGGCTCCGGAGGTGAGCCCGGCCACGATGCGCCGCTGGAAGAGCAGCACGAAGACGATGATGGGGATGGTGATCACCACGGCGGCGGCGGCGATCGAGCCGGTGGGCTGGGCGAACTGACTGCTCCCGGTGAAGAAGGCGATGGCCGCCGGCACGGTCCGGGCCGCCGAGGTCGAGGTCAGCGAGATCGCGAAGAGGAAGTCGTTCCAGCAGAAGATGAACACCAGGATCGCGGTGGTGAACACGCCCGGCGCCGCGAGCGGAGCGATCACCAGCCGGAACGCCTGCGCCGGGGTGGCCCCGTCCACCTTGGCCGCCTTCTCCAAGTCCCAGGGGATCTCCCGGAAGAAGGCCGACAGGGTGTAGATGGCGAGCGGCAGCGAGAAGGTCATGTACGGGATGATCAGACCGGTCCAGGTGTCGAAGATGCCGATGATCCGCTCGATGTTGAACAGCGGCGAGACCAGTGAGATGGGCGGGAACATGGCGATCAGCAGCGACATGCCGATCAGCAGCCTTTTGCCGGGGAAGCGGAGCCGGGCGACGGCATAGGCCGCCATGGTGCCCAGCACCACCGCGATCACCGTGGAGATCAGGGCGATGCCGATGGAGTTGATCAGCGCGCGGGTGAACTCGGAGGTCTGGAAGATCCCGCGGTAGTTCTCCCAGGTCCACTTGGTCGGGATGAAGCTGCCGTCGGTGAGGGTGCTGGGGTCCTTGAAGGACAGAGAGACGATCCAGCAGACCGGGAACAGGGCATAGACGATCACGATGATGTTGACCAGGGCCCACCCCGTCATCCTCCGTCGTCCGGCGGCGGACATCAGCGTCCCCCTTCCTGGGAGCCGGGCGCTGCCGCCCCGAACAGTTTGATGAAGGCGAAGGCGATCAACGCCACGCACAGGAAGATGAGTACGGAGATGGCCGAGCCGATGCCGAGGTTGAGCGCGGTGAAGAGGTTGTCGTAGCCCAGGATGGACACCGAGCCGGTGTTGTGCGCGCCGGACGTGAGGATGTAGATGTTGTCGAAGATCCGGAAGGCGTCCAGGGTCCGGAAGAGCAGGGCGACCAGGATGGCCGGCTTCATCAGGGGGACGGTCACCAGGAAGAAGCGCTGCCAGGCTCCGGCGCCGTCCACCTGGGCAGCGCGCAGCGTCTCCTCCGGCACCAGGGCGAGGCCGGCGAGCAGCAGCAGGGCCATGAACGGGGTGGTCTTCCACACCTCGGCCAGGATGATCAGGCCGATGGCGGGCCACTGTTCGGTGAGGGGAGCGTCACCGGAGGGCAGGAGATCGGCCAGGTAGCCGGTTTCCGGGGTCCAGGCGTACTGCCAGGAGTAGGCGGCGACCACGGTGACGATGCCGTACGGGATCAGGATGGCGGTGCGAACCGTCCCGCGGCCGAAGATGGTGCGGTGCATCACCAGCGCCAGGGCGAATCCGAGGACGAGTTCCACGAGCACGGAGACCACGGTGATGAACACCGTCACCCACAGGGCCTGCCACCAGAACTCCGAGGACAGCACTGCGCCGTAGTTGCTGAGGCCGACGAACTCCGCCTGTTGCGGGAAGCGCAGGTCATAGCGCTGGAGCGATAGGTAGATCGCGTAGACGATGGGGTAGGCGGTGACGGCGAGCATGACGATCACGGCCGGTGCGCACAGCAGCCAGCCCAACCGGCGCTCCTGCCGGGCCCCTTCGGACAGGGCACGGCCGTCCTTGGGTCCCGTTGCCTTCCTGGGGGCGGTCGGCGCCGACGGGGTCACGGGATCAGCCCCTTCGAGTTGAGGGCGTCCTTGATCTGGCCGCTGATCTTCCGCACGTCCGGTCTCGGCTCGATCCCGTTCGGCGGCGACAGGGTGTGCGAGATCGCGATGGACACGTTCTGGTAGGCGGGGGTCTTGGGCCGGATGCTGGCGTTCTCCAGGGCCGCCAGAACGGTGGAGGCGAAGGGGTAGTTCTTGACCAGGGCAGGGTCCGAGTAGAGCGGGCGGAGCGTCGGCGGGAGCCCGCCCTCGAGCGCCGCGGTCAACTGGTTCTGCCGGTTCCGCAGGCACAGCGCCGCCTCGAAGGCGAACGCGGAGTGGCGGGTGTAGGCGCCGACGGCCAGGTCGATGCCGCCGATGGTGGGCTTGGCCGGCCGGCCCTTTTCGACCCCCGGGTAGGGCGCCCACCGGAACTGCTCGAAAAGCTTGGGGTTGTTGGCCTTCATCGAGGGATACACGAAGGGATAGTTGATCTCGAAGGCCGCGCTGCCGGACTCCATGGCCAGCCGGTTCTGGTCCTCCATCTGATTGGACAGGGAGGGGTCGGCTGCCGCCGAGGTGGCCAGGGTCTTCATGATCGAGGCCGCGCGTACGGCGGGTGGGCCCAGCCTGGGAGCCGTGGCGGTCGCGTTCAGGATGGAGCCGCCGGCGCTCTCCACAAGCGTGTTGAACCAGACCGTGAGTCCTTCGTACTGCGCGCCCTGGATCTCCACGTAGTGCGGCTTGCCCTGCTTCGCCAGGCGGCCGGCCATCAGGATCATCTCGGCCCAGGTCTCGGGCGGCGTGGGGACCAGATCCTTGCGATACCAGAGCAGTTGGGTGTTCGTGTTGTACGGGACTGCGTACAGCCGGCCCTTCCACGTAGCCGTCTGCAGCGGGACCTCCAGGGTGTCCCGGGTGGCCGCGGCGCGGTTGCTTCCGGTCCACGGCAGGATCCACTTGGCTTCCGCGAACTCGGCGGGCCAGGTGACGTCCAGCCCGATGATGTCGACCGTGTCGTCCTTGGCGGCCAGCCGGCGCACCAGTTGCTGGCGCTGCCCGTCCGCCGTACGGGGCAGCTTGTTGTAACTGATCCGGTAGCGCCCACCGGACTGCTTGGAACAGGCGCTCGCCGCACTGGCCAGCGCACCGGAATCATCCGGGAAGTTGTACCAGTTGAGGGTCACCGGCCCGCCGCCTCCGCTCCCGCAGCCGGCGAGCAGAGCCGCCGACAGGCACAGAGCGAGCAGAACCCGCAGGAGGCGGCCACGGATGCCGGACGACAGCGCCACGCTCACACTCCTTCCGGACCAGTACGAGAAATCCGGACAAGCAGGGGAAGACCGGACGTGCGACAGGCTAGGCCCGCGACCGGCATCACCCCTCACGCCTCACCGACCCGTCATCCGATCGGCGGCGGAGAAGGCCCTCTCTGGGGCGGGCCTCACTCGCCGACGCGTCCGGCCCCGCACACCGGCCTCGCGTTGGTGCAACGCCGCACCGACAGGGCCGGCCGCACCTGCCACCGGATCCTGGAGATCCATCGCGTCGGCCGGGAGCACCGGTTCGGCGGGTTCCACGAGGAACTCCTCACGCTCTGAAACGTCGTGTGACGAGCTCGTCGCCTTGGTTAGCATCCAGCCATGGCACCTGACACCAGCCCGTACGGACGTGAGCGAACAGCCCGGAGCACCCCCGCGGCCGGTACAGGATCGGTCTTCGACGTCGTCGTCGACCGCAGGAACAGCAACTCCATGAAGTGGGCCAGAGCCCACGAATTCCTGACGCCCGAAGAGATCGCGGCCGACCCGCTGCCGATGTGGGTCGCGGACACCGACTTCAAGGCACCCCAGGCGGTGATCGACGCGCTCCACGAGGCCGTGGACCATGGCGTCTTCGGCTATCCGGGCGGTGCGACCGACAGCTACCTCGACGCCGTGACCGGCTGGCAGGCCAAGCGGTTCGGCTGGGAGGTTCCCCGGGAGTGGGTGGTGCAGACCTCCGGAATCATCACCACGCTCAAGACGGTCGTGCAGGCGTTCTCCGCACCGGGCGACTCGGTCCTCATCCAGCCACCGGTCTACGTACATTTCCACGAGGACGTCCTGCTGAACGGCCGTCACCTCGCGTTCGCGCCGCTGCGGCGGACCGATGACGGCTACCGGTTCGACGCCCGGGTGTTCGAGGCCGCCATCCGTCCCGACACCAGGCTGTTCATCCTCAGCCATCCGCACAACCCGACCGGGAACGTGTGGACCGAGGGCGAACTGCGGACCATGGGCGAGATCTGCGCCCGGCACGACGTCCTGGTCATCTCCGACGAGGTCCACCAGGACCTCGTCCTCAACCCGGACCTCGGACACATTCCGTTCGCCTCGCTCGGTGAGGAGTTCGCACGCAACAGCATCACCTGCACCTCTCCCGGCAAGACGTTCAACCTTCCCGGCCTCCAGAGCGCCAACGTCCTCGTGCCGGATCCCAGGCTGCGGGCAGAGCTGGAGCGCCAGTACGACCGCAACGTGTTCCCGCTGGTCAACGTGCTCGGCATGGTCGCGGCCGAGGCGGCCTACGCGCACGGTGAGCCGTGGCTGGAGGAGTTGCTCACCTACCTGCGCGGCAATCACGCGCACTTCGCCCAGGCGGTCAACTCCGCGACCTCCAAGGTGCGCGTCCTGCCGGCCGACTCCCTGTATCTGGCGTGGATGGACTGCCGGGGACTGGGGATGGACGCCGAGTCGCTGGACAGGTTCATGCTCACCAGGGCCCGGCTGTGGCTGGACAAGGGGCAGAAGTTCGGGACCGAGGGCCACGGCTACATGCGGGTGAACCTGGGCTGCCCCCGCTCCACGGTCGACGAGGCCGTGGACCGCCTGCTCACGGCCGTCGAGAAGCTGTGAGTACGGTGCGCGAGCCGTGGCCCGGGCCTTCCGGGGCGCCGTGACCATCGCCAAGGACCCCGCACGACGTGCGGGGCCCTTGGCGTGGAGCCGTGGTTGGGCTCAGGGGCAGCCGAGGCGGGTGAAGCCGGTGTCCGTCGTGCAGGTGTCCGTCTGAGTTCAGGAATAGGTCATGGGGCAGCCGCGCCGCACCGAGTGCTGGGCGGCGCGCAGAAACACGGCGACGTAGAAGGCCGCGTCCAAGTCATCGCTCCAGGGACCCGGCCGGGCGGCGGCCAGTCGCTCCGCCGCTCCTTGCCCGAACCACATGGTCAGATCGAGGTTGTCGCACATGTGAGGTGTCTCGGCCGGGAGGCCGACGGCCGCCGCCAGCCTTTCGGCTATCGCCAGTACCTGGGGAGCGCCGGCGATCACGGTCGACGCCTCCGTGTAGCCGGAGCCGAGGGGCAGCCGGATCGTCTCGTCGAGCGAGAACGGCACCAGTACGGTCCAGCCGCAGATGGTCTCCTCGTCCTCTCGGGACAGGTGAGCCCGGCACAGCGCCACGAACCCGTCCATCGAAGGACTCATCTTCTCCTCGAAGGCCTGCCCCGAACCGCGAACGAAATCCGCCGCCTCGGGTACGGACTCATAGGGCGGCAGCCCCTGTTGCCGCAGCTCGCCGTTCAGCGCCGTGGCGATGTCCCCCCACCCGTCCTCGCCCTCGGTAAACCAGTCCTCCGCGCAGACACTGACCAGATAGACACCCATGGCCGCAACGTACAGCGCGCCACTGACAGGCCGGACGCCGGGCGGATCGTCCGTCAGAGTCCGTAGCTCTTGCCGATCACGTCCCGCTGGATCTCGCTCGTCCCGCCGTAGACGGTGGAGACGACCGCCGCCCGCAGATGGCGTTCCATGTCGTACTCGGTGGCGTAGCCGTAGCCGCCCATCATCTGCATGCCTTCGAGGGCGGCCCGCTTCGCGGTCTCGGTGGCCTTGAGTTTGGCCATGGACGCCTCGCGGGGGAAGAGCCGGGCCGGTTCGGCGTCGCAGTCCGCGGCCACCTCCCGGACCAGCAGCCGGGTGCACTCGATCTCCGTGGCGAGGTCGGCGATCCGGTGCCGCAGCGCCTGGAACGAGCCGACGGGACGGCCGAACTGCTCGCGCTCACGGACATAGGCGACGGCGTCGTCGAAGGCCCGGCGTGCCAGGCCGAGCATGTTGGCGGCGAGGAAGAGCCGCTCGTGGTTCAGCCCGGCCATCAGCTGCCGCCAGCCGTTGTCGACCTCGCCGACGACGGCGTCCGCGGGCAGTCGCACGCCGCTGAAGAAGACGTCGTTGACCTCCCGGCCGCCCATGGTCTCGATGCCTCGGATCTCCACCCCGGGCGTGCCGGCGGGAACGTGGAACATGGTCAGGCCGGCGTGCTTGGCCGCGCCCGTGCGTGCCACGAGCAGGATGCTGTCGGCCAGATGGGCGTTGGAGATCCAGGTCTTCTGCCCGTCGATCAGCCAGTCGCCGTCCGGTCCTCGTCGCGCCCGGCAGCTCAGCGCGCCCACGTCGGAGCCCGCCGACGGCTCCGACATGGCGATGGCGAGGACCGCGCCCCGCACGGCACCGGCGAGCACCTCGGCCTTCTGCCGCTCGGTGCCGAACCGCTCGTATGCCTTGGCGGTGATCACGGTGGTGATGAAACCGCCCGCGGGGACCATTCCATAGGACGTCTCCTCCAGGAAGAGGCAGGCGTCGGCCAGTCCGCCGCCTGCCCCTCCGTACTCCTCCGGCAGGCAGACCCCGAGCCAGCCGTTGTCGGCGAGCCTGGCGTAGACCTCGGCGTTGTGCGGGTCACGGCCGTGGCCGGTCAGCGCGTCGCGCTGTTCACGCGTGCCGCATTCGCGCTTGGCGAAGTCGCGGACGGCGGCGACGAAGTCGGCCTGCTCCGGGGTGAGTCGAGTGCCCATGGGGTCCTCCGGGTTCCGGGTGAGTTACCAAGAAATGCGGCGTGTCTCATGGCTTCTTGAGCGTGACCGAATCCGTGTCTCGTCGCCGTCCCGCCTGGACGCGAAGGTGCCCGTGGGCCAGGGCGCACGGGACGGATATGACGGCGCCGCGTTTCCCGTGCGCACGACCCGCCCTCTGGGTATGAGTCCGGTATGGATGCATCCGTCACTCATGAGGAGTCCCTTTCGCGGGGCTGGGGGCGATGGCTGCGAGCTTTCGGGAGTCGTCGATGAGTCGAAGATACAAAAACTATTGACTTGTTTCACGGGGCGCGTCAATACTCCGGACACAACGGAGAAACGGAAGCGTCATGGCTCCTCTGCCGCACCTGCCCACCCAGCCGAACCCCGCACAATCCAAGGGAGTTGAGACGTCCTCCGCAGTGAGGGCACCGCGTCGGGGCGGAGCGGCCTGGCGATACTTCGGGGACGCCCGCTCCACCCTCATGGCGCCCCAGCTGCTCCTGCTCCAGGTCGCACACCCCGTTGTCGGCGCCGGTGTCGAGGACCACAGCAACTTCCGTGCCGAACCCTGGCCCCGGCTGATGCGCACCCTGTTCTCGCTGAGCACCGTGATCTACGGAGGGCAGCGCGCAGCCACCGAAGAGGCGCGGCGCCTGATCAGGGTGCACGCCGGAATGAAGGGGACCGACTCCGCGGGCCGCCGCTATCGCGCACTCGATCCGGAGGCCTATCACTGGGTGCACGCGACCCTCGTCAAAGGGCCCGTCGACGCGCAGAACCTGTTCGGCAAGGGTATGACCGCACAGGAGACGGAGGAGTACTACCGCGAGATGCGGGACGTCGGACGGGTCTGGGGTCTCAAGGACCACCAACTGCCCCCGGACTGGGCGGCGTTCAGTGCCTACTACGACGACATGGTCGACAACCGGCTGGAGTACAACCAGTCCGTTCGGGACGTCGTCGACGAACTCACGCACCCCGCCAAGCCGTTCCGCCTGCTCCCGGACCCGCTCTGGCGGCCGTTCGCCCGGATCGCCGCCCATTACGCGCTGCTGGTCACCGTCGGCACCATGCCACCCCGCCTGCGCGACCGGCTCCACCTCGGCTGGAGCCCGCGGCAGCAACGCGCACTGCGGCGCTTCGCCCGCGTCGTGAGGTTCGTGATGCTGCTCGTCCCGCCCCCGCTGCGTATCAGCGGCACGCTCGCCATCGCCTACTGGGCCACCCACCGACCGGGCACCGATCCCGCCGCGCGGCGCCCGCTGGGGGCGAGGTGACATGGGGTCCACCACCGAGCCCGTCCGGCTCGCCCCCGGGCAGGCCGGCGCCGGTCGGAGGTCACTCGCGTACGCCCGCGAGCTCCACCGCCGGGCGGCGCAGGGAGAGGACGGCCGGAGCGACCTCCGAGATCACGGCGAGCACCGCGCAGGCCTCCTGGACTCCGGAGACGGATCGGGTGTCGGCTATCTGCTCAAGGACCGTGTCGGCCAGGTCGAGGAATTCGTGGAAGCGCTGCACAAGGTGGCGGACGGCGGGACGGTGATCGACCCCGAGGTGGTGCGCCAGTTGCTGCGCCCCCGGCGCGATCCGCTGGAGCAGCTCACCCCGCGCGAACGCGAGGTGCCGGCACTGGTCGCCGAAGGCAGGTCCAATGGCGCGATCGCCAAGGAGCTGGTGGTTTCCGAAGCGGCGATCGGCAAGCACATCGGCAGCATGCTCACCAAGCTGGACCTGCCTCCGACGGACAAGACCCACCGCAGGGTCCTGGCCGTCCTCACTTACCTGCGGGCCTGACCCCGCGCACCACCTGACCGCTACTCGCGCAAACGGCCCCTTCGCGCGAGCACGATCAATCGTGGCCGCCGGCCTCCCGCCCGTCCCGGACGCGTGGCTGTGGCGGATGGAGGCGGGGCCTATTCGTGGTCCGCACTTGGCCGGGAGGTGTCGCCCGGGGTTGTTCCAGGGCCGGTGTGGAGGACTTCGCGGGCCTGTTCGGCGGCGCGGGTGATGCTTTCGCTGATGAAGTCGAGGAAGCGGGCGACGTTCTCCAGACGGGCGGCGGCGGGGGTGTCGCGGCCGAGGACGGCGACGCCCTGGCGGGCGGTCTTGACGAGTTCGTCGTTGGCCCGGGCGCTGGCGATCGTCGCCTGGTAGAAGAGCTCGCCGTCGACGACGTAGCGGTCGCGGCGGCCCTCGTCGCGTTCCCGGCGCACGAGGCTCTGGCTCTCCAGGAACGTGATGGCCTTGGAGATGGACGCCGGGCTGACCTGGAGGCGCTGGGCGAGCTCGGACGCGGTGAGGCTGCCCGTGTCCGCAGTGAACAGACAGGTCAGCACCCGGGCCGGGATCTTGGGCAGGCCGGAGCCCATGAGGACGGTGGTGAACGTCTCCTCGTACTCGGCCACGGCCTCGGCGTCGCGTCCGTGCGGCTGGGGAACCGACTCCGGACCGAGGGAGGTGGCGGTCCTGCGCCGGTGCGCGCGGCGTTCGGTGGCGCGGTGGGCCAGATTGGCGCGGTAGGCGGTGGGACCGCCGTTGCGCATCACCTCACGTGTGACCGTCGAGGTGGGACGGCCCAGACTCCGGGCGATCTCGGCGTAGGGGAGGCTGTCGGCCAGTCCCAGCGCGATCTGCTGGCGTTCCTGCTGGGTGAGTCTGCCTCCCGGCATCGCGGTCTCCTCGGTGATTCCTCGCGGCGGTCCCTGTACCCCTCACTGTAGCGTTCACCCTCCTTCATTGCAACAAATGGAGAGAGGGTTGTTGCGTTAAAGGTGAAACCATTGCAACAATTTCATGCCCTTTACCTGCGAATATAAGGGAGCTTCGCAATTAATGAGTTGCTGCGTCCGTGAACGCAACGTAGCGTTTCCGATGTAGGAAAGCATGATGGGGAGCGGCGTCGGGGCGGGCCTCGCGGGTCGGGCGGACGGACGAAGGGGTGGGGATCATGGAAACAGCACCGAGCCGGCGGGGGGCCGCCGCTCCCGGCGCCTTCACCGCCTTCGCCCGCTTCGTGCTCTGCGGCGGGGGAGTGGGGCTCGCCTCCAGCTTCGCCGTGGCCGCCCTCGCCGCCTGGATTCCCTGGGGCGTGGCCAACGCCCTGATCACCGCGGCCTCCACCCTTCTGGCCACCGAACTGCACGCCCGCTTCACCTTCGGTGCGGGCGGGCGCGCGACCTGGCGCCAGCATGTGCAGTCGGCCGGGTCCGCCGCGGCCACCTACGCGGTGACCTGTGCGGCGATGCTCGTCCTGCATCAACTGCTGGCGGCGCCCGGCGCGGTGCTCGAGCAGGCCGTCTACCTGTCCGCCTCCGCGCTCGCCGGTGTCGCACGGTTCGTGGCGCTGCGCCTGGTCGTCTTCGCACGCGGCCACGCACAGGACGCGGCCTCCGCCGGCTGTGACCTCGCGTCGGGAACGGCCTCGGTTCACCGCGACTCCGCGTCGGGCACGGTCTCCGTCCGCCGTGACGCCGCGCCGGACACGGCCTCCGTCCACCGCGCCCTCGCGCCGGACGCGGCCGCCGTCCACGCCACCCGCCCCGTACCCGCTCCCGCGGCCCGCGTCACGGCACCGGCGGGTCAGGCGGCGCTCTGTCGCGCCGCCTGACCCGCCGGTGCCGTGAGGGCTGCCCGCCGGGGTGTCACATCCGCGGGTCGGGCTTCAGCAGGGCGAACTCGGCGCCGAACGGGTCCGCGAGCCAGGCGATGCGGCCGACGTCCGGGACGTCCGCCGCCGGCATCAGGACGGACCCGCCGTTCGCCGTGGCCGCCGTGGCCGTGGCGTCGGCGTCCTCCGCGTGGAAGTAGGGCACCCAGCGGGGCCGTTCGCCTTCGCCGCCGCCCATCGGTGCGACCCCGCCGAAGGAGGCGTCCTGCTGGTCGCCGTCCTTGGTGCTCAGCACCCGGTACGTCATGCCGGGCGCCTGCATCTCCTGGCTGCGCCAGCCGAACAGGCCCTCGTAGAAGGCGATGGCGGCGAGCGGGTCGGGAGCGTGCAGCTCTGCCCAGAGCAGCGTGTTCGGGGCGGAGGCGATATCCAGTCCGGCGGTCTTGCCGGGCTGCCAGAGGGCGAACTCGGCGCCCTGCGGGTCGGTGGCCTGTGCCAGATGGCCCTCGCCCATGACGTCCATGGGCTCCATCCGGACGGTCCCGCCGCCGGCCGTGACGGCCGAGACGGTGGCCTGGATGTCATCGGCCTTGAAGTGGATCATCCAGGCGGACTTCGCGCCCTCCTGGGTGAGCGGTCCGAGCGCGGCGACGGTCTTCCCGTCGAGCTGGAAGAACCCGTACCCGCCCGCTTCCGGTCCTGCGGAGACGAACTGCCATCCGAGGACGGCGCCGTAGAACGCGGCGGCCGCCTCGGTGTCGGGGCTGCCGAGGTCGAGCCAGTTGGGCGATCCGATGCTGAAGTCTGTGCCGAGCATGAGGAGTCCTCCGGGGGCGTCGGTCGAGCGGGCGGGGGCAACGATGCCGACCCGGCCCGCGGTGGGCCACCCGTAACCACCGGCGGCCTGCGGGCTTCACCCGTACGGAGTAACCCGCGGCCCACTCCGGCGCCGAAAGCGCGACCCGCGCCCGATGGTGCTTCCTGGCCCCGGCGGCCAGGACGGGCGACACGCTCCACCGGTCGCGGCCGGTGGCCGTGCGGTGCGGCCGGGTGCGAGAACTGATCCATGGGCCCGGATCGTGCCGATACCCCGCTGGTCATAGCGTTCACCTTCATTCATTGCAACGTCTCCTGTGGGAGGGTGTTGCGTTAAGCGTGGGACCGTTGCAACAAATTTTGGGTATCTACCTGCGAATATTGGCATCTGACGCAACAAGTATGTTGCCGGATCTGTGAATGCAACGTAGCGTTTCTGTCATCGGAAAGCAGCGGGCCGACCAAGGCGCGCGACGCCGGACAAGGAGAGCATCATGCAGAAGTTCGACACTCCCGCCCCCGTCTCCGCGATCATCGACATCCCCGCGGGACGCATCCAGTTCATCGCCGCCGACCGCGCCGACACCACTGTCGAGGTCCTGCCCGCCGACCGTGCCAAGAGCCGCGACGTGAAGGCGGCCGGACAGGTCCGGATCGACTACGCCGACGGTGTCCTGCGCGTCGAGGCTCCGGAGGCGAAGAACCGGCTGCTCGGCCCGTCCGGGTCCGTCGAGGTGACCGTGCAGCTTCCGGCCGGCTCCCGCGTCGAGGCGAAGGCGGCCGCCGCCGAGTTCCGCGGCGTGGGACGGCTCGGCGAGGTCACCTTCGAGGGCGGCCACCGCTCGGTCAAGCTCGACGAGGCCGACAGCCTCCGCCTGACGGGCCTCGACGCCGACATCACCGTCGGCCGCCTGAACGGACCCGCCGAGATCAGCACCCAGAAGGGCGATCTGAACGTCGTCGAGGCCGCCCGCGGAACGCTCACGCTGAGCACGCAGATGGGGAACATCACCGTCGGCGCAGCCCCCGGCGTCTCCGCGGTCCTGGACGCCGGCACCACCTTCGGCCGGGTCAGCAACACGCTCAAGAACGCCGACGCGACTCCCGGCCTGACCATCCACGCGACCACCGCCCACGGCGACATCACCGCCCGCAGCCTCTGACCGCCGCCTCGACGAAGGAGCACTCCATGACCGACCCGGCCATCGCCGCACACGGGCTGCGCAAGTCCTACGGCGACAAGACCGTCCTCGACGGCATCGACCTGACCGTCCCCGAGGCGACTGTCTTCTCCCTGCTGGGCCCGAACGGCGCCGGCAAGACCACCGCCGTCAAGATCCTCTCCACGCTGATCTCCCCCGGCCCCGGCTCCGGCCCGATTCGCGTCGGGGGCCACGACCTGGCCACCGAGGCACAGGCCGCACGCGCCGCGATCGGGGTCACCGGCCAGTTCTCCGCCGTCGACGGCCTGATCACCGGCGAGGAGAACATGCTCCTCATGGCGGACCTGCACCATCTCTCCCGGTCCGAGGGGCGGCGGGTCGCCGCCGCGCTCCTGGAGCGCTTCGACCTCACCGAGGCCGCGAAGAAGCCCGCCTCCACCTACTCCGGCGGCATGAAACGCCGCCTGGACATCGCCATGACCCTGGTCGGCAGCCCCCGCATCATCTTCCTCGACGAACCGACCACCGGCCTGGACCCCCGCTCCCGCCACAACATGTGGCAGATCATCCGCGAGCTCGTCGCAGGCGGCACCACGGTCTTCCTCACCACCCAGTACCTGGAGGAGGCCGACGAACTCGCCGACCGCATCGCCGTGCTGAACAACGGCGGGATCGCCGCCGAGGGCACCGCGGAGGAACTCAAGCGGCTCGTCCCCGGCGGACACGTCCGGCTGCGCTTCACCGACCCGGTCGCCTACCGGTCCGCCGCCGCCTCACTGGGAGACGCATCCCATGACGACGAGGCCCTCGCCCTGCACCTGCCCAGCGACGGCAGCCAGCGCGAACTGCGCGCCGTCCTCGACCGTCTGGACACGGCCGGCGTCGAGGCCGACGAACTGACCGTGCACACACCCGACCTCGACGACGTCTTCTTCGCCCTGACCGGCGGCACCGTACCGAGCCAGCCGAACAAGTCGAACCAGTCCGACCAGCCTGAGGAGGCTGTCCGATGAACTCCTTCTCCCTCGCCGTGCGCGACTCGTCCACGATGCTGCGCCGCAACCTCCTGCACGCCCGCCGCTACCCCTCGCTCACCCTGAACCTGCTGCTCACCCCTGTGATGCTCCTGCTGCTGTTCGTCTACATCTTCGGCGACACCATGAGCGGCGGCGCGGGCCGCTCCGCCTACATCGCCTACATCGTCCCCGGCATCCTGCTGATGACCATCGGCTCCACCGTCGTCGGCACCGCCGTATCCGTTTCCACCGACATGAACGAGGGCATCATCGCCCGCTTCCGCACGATGGCCATCCACAGAGGCTCCATCCTGTTCGGACATGTCGTCGGCAGCGTGCTGCAGGCGGTCGTCAGCGTCGTCCTGGTCGGCGCCGTCGGCGTCGCCATGGGCTTCCGCTCGACCGACGCCACCGTCGTGGAATGGCTCGCGGCCTTCGGACTGCTCGCCCTGTTCGCCCTGGCCGTCACCTGGATCGCGGTCGGCATGGGCATGGGCAGCCCCAACGCCGAAGCGGCCAGCAACAACGCCATGCCGCTGATCCTGCTGCCCCTCATCTCCAGCGCCTTCGTCCCCCTGCACTCCATGCCCGGCTGGTTCCAGCCGATCGCCCAGTACCAGCCCTTCACCCCCGCCATCGAAACCCTGCGCGGACTCCTCCTGGGCACCGAGATCGGCAACAACGGGTGGATCGCCCTGGCCTGGTGCCTGGGCCTGAGCGTCCTCGGACACCGTTGGTCGAAGGCCCAGTTCGACCGCGACCCCAAGTAGCCCCGCCCCACACGGACGTGGCGACACGACCCCGTCCCACCCCAGGGCGGCGCACCCCGGCACCCCGCCGGAGTGCGCCGCCCCGCCGGTTATCCCTTTGCGCCCGCGCCACCACGACACCCACACTGTTCCGGTGCTGATCCGACGCGAAGCGCCCACCGACATCCCCGCCGTACGCGCCCTCACCTCGGCCGCGTTCGCCAAGCAGGGGACGACGACCCCCGTCGAGACCACCCTGCTGGACGAACTGCGTGACTGCGACGGCTGGTTGCCACAACTGTCGCTCGTGGCGGTGAACGAGCGGGACGAGGCCGTCGGGCACGTGATCTGCACCCGCGCACACGTCGACACCGCCCCGGTCCTCGCACTCGGCCCGCTCAGCGTGCACCCCGACCACCAGCGCCGAGGCGTCGGCCTCGCACTCGTCCACACGATGCTCGGCGCGGCGGACGCGCTCGGGGAACCACTCGTCGCGCTGCTCGGCAGCCCCGCCTACTACAGCCGCTACGGCTTCCGCATCAGCACGCGGTACGGCATCACCCCACCGGACCCCGGCTACGGCGAGCACTTCCAGGTACGCCCTCTCTCGGCGTACGAGCCGGCTCTGCGCGGCGCCTTCACCTACGCCGCTCCCTTCAACGATCTCTGACCCACCCGCAGGCGCCGCGCGCCCGGGGCCCTGGGCCCGGCAGCGGACCCCGGCCCGAGCCAGAGCGGCGGAGCTGCTCGCCCGCATGCGGGAGCGGCCAGGTGCGGCACTCCGCCGGACAGACCGCCGCCGAGAACCGCGGCGGCATGACACCTGTCATACGAAAGGGCGGGCATCGGGCACTGGGGGAACCCCACGCCCCGGTCCGCCCCGACGTCGCCGTGAAGGTGCACGGCATCCGCCTCGGCGGGGTCAGGGACGACGGCCCGGGCGAGCCGGGCGGCCCGACGGTCCGCGTCGACGCCCGGGGCCTGCTCGACGGAGTCACCGTCACCCGCGGGTGAGGCCGCCCCCACGTTCAGGCGCCCTGCCGCAGCGGGGTCAGTCGCACAGGGCCGCCACCACCAGGCTGTCGAAGACCAGGGTGCCGTCCTGGGAGGCGGTCACCCGGATCGCCGTGTCCTCGGCCGCGTCCTGCTGAGGCAGCGGGGTCGCGGCGATGTGACACGCGAGGTCCAGTTCCACGGGGCGGTGGAAGGCGCTGCGCACCTCGATGGGCAGAACACGGTACGGGGCGCACACGTCCTGGGCGGCCTGGCGGGCGGCCTTGAGGAGCAGCATGGCGGGCACATGGTCCATGGGATGGTCGAAGAGCGCCGGGTGGCTGGGGTCGACCCGCAACTGCCAGGTGTGACCGCCCCGGCCGGAGCGCGCGGCCGGGACGCCGAGCACCACGTCCCGTACGTCGAGGCGCCCCACGACGGGCGGCGGCAGACCTACGGGGGGCAGTTCACCGAGGGCACGCTGGTGGCCCGGGCGGAGGCGCACGGCGGAGTACTGCTGAGCGTCAGCAGGGCGAAGGACCGCACGGACCCCAACCTCCACACCGCGACGGTGATGCTGGGGCTCGTGCCACCCGCCAGAGGGACCGTCGCCGCGGACGCCTGTCCGGTCCGCTGCTACCGCTTCACGTTCGGGCTCGGCCCCCACAGCGTGGACCGGTCCGCCATGACCTGCCCGGTTTCGCGGACCGACGGCGAACCCGGCAGCCTGACGGCGCAGTTGGGCGCCCTCCTCGCCAGGCAGCCCACCGGCCCGTACGCGTACCGGCAGATGACGACTCGGGGTTATGCGCATACGACGCAGGGCGCCCTGGACTTCCTCAGGGACAAGCGGCTGGCCGCCGCCAAGGACACGGTGACCGCGGTCTCCGGAAGGACCGAGAACGGTGACGTCTACCTCCTGGCCCTGCGCATCAACGGCGTCTGCCACCACCTGCGAATGGACTCCTCGTCCGCCGCGTCACGCTTGATACCCCTGTGGGCCGTCCCGGCCGACCGGCAGAAGGCGTGTGACGTGAGCGAGCCCGTGGCAGCCACCTTGTACGGGATCGATCCGGCGAAGGCGGGGTGACAACGTCGATAGTCTCGTCACCATGATGCGTGTCTGGATCCTGCCGACGCTGCTGGTGCTCTGCGGCGCAGTCGTCGCGACCGGGCTGATCCTCAAGGGGAACCCCGGTACAGCCGCCGCACTCCTGCCGGCGTTCCTGGCGCTCGCGGCCGTGAACTCGCCCCTGATCTTCCCGACGTCGATCGGTGCGCGGGAGGCACAACGCCGCAGCGTGGTCGACGGCCGGCCGGTCGTCTTCTGGCGTCCGGGCTGCACGTACTGCATACGGCTGCGCATCCGGCTGGGCCGCAGGGCCCGACGGCTGCACTGGGTGAATATCTGGCAGGACCCGGCGGGCGCCGCGGCGGTCCGGGCGGCCAACGACGGCAACGAGACCGTGCCGACCGTCGTCGTGGCGGGCCGGCCACACACCAACCCCGATCCCCGATGGGTGCGCGAACAGCTCTTTCCTTCCACGTGATCAGACGCTCGCGATGGTTCCGGCGACACCGCCCGAGAACCTCCCGCACGGCCCGGCCCACCGGGGCCTGCTCATCGATCACGCCTGTTCCGGCCCGGCCCTGCCCGAAAACCTCATCGCCGAGGCCCGCCGCCTCCGGAACAGCTGACGGGCACTCGGCCCTTTGATCATTCGTGAGCCCCGCCGGGCCGGGCCGACCCCCGCTCACGCGGGCCCCGGTGCTGTCGTCCGGCGCCATCACCGCAACGTGATCTGCTCGCCGATCGACCGCTCGCGGGCGGACGCGATGACCAGGGCCGTGGCCGCGGCGTCCTGCACCGCCGTGCCGACCGACTTGTAGAGGGTGATCTGGTCCGGCGACGTGCGCCCCGGTTTGCTGCCGGCGATGAGTTCGCCCAGCTCGGCGTGTACGTGCTCGGCCGTGATGAGGCCGTCGCGGATCGGCGTGAGCAGGTCGTTGCTGCCCGCGGGGTACGGGGCGAGCACGGCCTGGCGCGATTCGACGCACACCAGCGCCTCGGCGACCGTGGCGTCGTCGACCTCGCGGCCGGCCGGGTTGAATCCGACGGAGGTGATGTGCACGCCGGGTGTCAGCCAGGGGCGGCGGATCACGGGTTCGACGGCGTGCGTCGTCGCCGCGGCGATGTCGGCGCCGTCGAGCGCCTCGGCGTAGCCGGCCACGGCCCGGACCTCGGCCTCCAGCACGGCGGAGAGTTCCTCGGCCAGAGCGGCGGCCTTCGCCGGGTCCCGGCCGGCCACGCGGATCTCCCGGATCGGGCGGACCCGGCAGATCGCGCGGGCGTGGGACCTGGCCTGCACGCCGGTGCCCAGTACGGCCAGCACCGTCGCGTCCTCGCGGGCCAGCAGCCGCGCCGACAGTGCGGAGCAGGCGCCCGTTCGCGCCGCGGTGATGGCCGTACCGTCCAGCAGTGCGGCAGGCTCGCCGGTGTCCGGATCGAACGCCACGATCAGCGCCTGATGTGTCGGCAGCCGTACCCCGTCGTTGTGCGGGAAGAGGGACACCAGCTTGGTCATGAGCACCCCGGCCGAGGGCAGGAAGCCCGGCATGGCCGCCAGGAATCCGTCGCGTTCGGGCACCAGGGCGGCGACGCGGTCGGGTACCGAGGCGCGGCCCGCACTGAAGTCCGCCATCGCCGCAGCCAGGGCATCGATCAGCGTGTCCACGCGGAGCAGTGACTCGACCTGCGTGCGGCCCAGAACAAGCATGCGCTTCAGCCTCCTGATGCCGGTCATCCGGCCGACGACCGCACCGCCCAAGCGTCGACCTCAGCCCCGCCGCCGCCCCGCTACGACACGCGGTCCTTCCTGAGCACGGTCCTCCGGGACACGCGTACACGTCGCCCACCTCGACACCGACCGTGGCACCGGCGGCACTCCGTCGCGCTCCCTCCCTCCCCGACCGCCACCGGTCTCAGGCCGTCGGTCCGCCTTGACCGCACCAGGCAGTCGGTGGCCCAAGTCATGTCCGGACCGAGGCAAGGAAGTCGCGGACCGCGTCCGCGAAGCCGGCCAGGTCGTTGGCGTACAAGAAGTGGTCCGTGCCCAGTTCGACGAGTCGGGTGCCGGGCCGCCGGGCAGCCATCCGTGCTGCCTGCTCGGCCGACAGCACGCCGCCTGCGGTGCCGCGTATCAGCAGCGCCGGGCAGGTGGAGCCGGTCCAGTCCGACCAGTGGTCGCCGTGGACCTGGTCCTCGGACTCGTAGATGTCCTCGGGGTGGAAGCGCAGGCCCCAGGTTCCGTCCGGCCGTTCGCGAACGGCGGATGCGAGGAAGGGGGCGAACGGGCCCAGCCGCGCCACGAACGCCTCCCGGCTGGGGCCTGTGTCCTGCGGAAGGTTCAGCACGAACGCCAGCGGGTTGCTGCCGTCCAGGCCGAGCTCCGCACAGCCCTCTCCGTTGACCAGCGCGGTCACGCGCTCGGGATGGCGGGCGGCGAACTGGTAGGCGTTGATCGCGCCGAGCGAGTGGCCGAGGAGGGCCGCGCGACGCAGCCCCAGATGGTCCATGAGGGCTTCCAGGTCGGCGAGGTAGCCCTCACGGCTGTAGTCGGCCGCCCGGTCGGAGTCGCCGTGTCCGCGCTGGTCGGGTGCTATGACCCGCCAGTCCGGGGCGAGTCGGGCGGCGAGACCTGCGTACGACATGCCCTCGGACATGTGTCCGTGCAGGGCGAGCAGCGGGCGGCCCGGTCCGCCGAAGTCCACGTAGGACAGGGTGCGGCCGTCGATGGTGAGCGCGGAACGCTGGGCGTTGTCGGTGTTCATGGGTTCACCGTAGACGACATCTATACGCCCGTACAATACGTTCGTGTAAGACGATTGTATTGAAGCTCGCTGCCGTGCGGTGTTGTGCGCCGAGTGCGCCGAGTGTGCCGCGGCCGGCCTTGCGTGGGGTTGCGCTCTACCGGGAGCACCGTGGGGAGCGGCCCGTGACGGGCGTGCTGTACACCCACAGTCACGGCGGCCACTTCGGCGGCGTGCGGGGTGTCATCGGCGACGAGGACGTCGCTTCCGGCGTGCCGGTGTTCGCCCCGACGGCTTTCCCGAACGCGCGGTGAGCGAGAAGGTGTTCGCGGGCACGGCGACGAACCGCCGCGCGGCCTACACGCACAGTGCGGCGCTGCCCATGGGCGAGCGGGGGCAGATCGGGGCGGGGCTCGGGCCTGGCGGCGCGAGACGGCGTCGCGGTCGTCGGCGACCCGAGCAAGGTGACCGAACTCCTGGGGCACCTCGCGGAGCCCGACCCGGTCCGGTGCCTCAGCCCTGCTGTCGGCGCACCATCTCGTTGATCCAGACGGGCGCGAACGGGGAGGTGCAGCCTGGGGGAGTGGGGTAGTCCTTGAGGACTTCCAGGCGCTCACCGATGTCGATGGCACGGGTGCGCTGCTCGGTGTGCTCGATCCCGATCTGGGCCAGGCAGTGGTTCATCGCCCACTGCAGGCGGTCGGGGGCGTCCTTCATGTCCGCCTCGATGGTGTCGAGCAACCCCGGGAGGTCCAGGCCCTCAGGGTTCTTCGCCACGCGTTCGGTGGTCAGCGCCCAGCCGGCACCGGCCACCACCGGATCCGGATCGGCGGACCAGGACAGCCGCAGCTCCTCGGCGTGCGGGTTCTTCTTCACCACGTAGTTCACGAGCCAGTCGTGCACCTTGGGTGTGCGCGCCTGGCGCAGCATGGTGTCCAGCTCCGCACGCCCGAAGGCCTTCGGGCGGCAGATGAGGATCGCCAGCAGTCTCGCCGCGCTGTCGTCCGTCTCCCAGAGCCGGCAGGCGAGTTCCTGCTGTGTCTTCAGCCGCTTCGCGAGTGCGCGCAGCTTGCCGAGGTTCACACCGTGATCGTCACCGTGCTTCTCGTTGACCGCGCGTGCCTTGGGGTCCTCGAGCCCGGCCAGCTCGGCCATCACCTCGGCCATCGTCGCCTCGGTCACGCTCGGCCTCCCGTCGATCACCTGAGGGGTCCAGCCGACGAGTACGCCGGCCACCTGGATCGTACGAGATCAGCTCGGTGTGCCGCCGGAAGGCGCTGGATCGGGGTCGCGGGCTCGTCACCGGCGTGCGGGCCCGTGACGAGCGGCGGCCGGCGGCCCGCGGAATCGTCGGGCCACCGGCGGTGACGAACTTCCGCCGGGACGGGGACCTGTCAGGCGTCCTTGATCGCGGAGATCTCGAACTCCAGCTGGATCTTCTCGCTCACCAGGACACCGCCGGTCTCCAGCGCGGCGTTCCAGATGACGCCGTAGTCCTTGCGGTTGATGGTGACCGAGCCTTCCAGGCCGACGCGAATGTTGCCGAACGGGTCGGTGGCGGTGCCCTCGTAGCTGAAGGGGATGGTCACCGGCTTGGTGACGCCCTTGATGGTGAGATCTCCGGTGACGTCGAAAGTGCTGTCGCCGCTGCGGTGTACGGCCGTGGAGACGAACGTGATCTGCGGGTACTCGTCCATGTTGAGGAAGTCGTTGCTGCGCAGGTGCTTGTCGCGATCGGCGTTGCGGGTGTCCACGCTGTTGGCCTGGATGGTCACCGTGCCGCTCGACTTCGACGGGTCGGCGCCGTCGAAGGACGCGCTGCCCTCGAACTCACTGAATGCGCCGCGGACCTTGGTGACCATCGCGTGCCGGGCAACGAAGCCGATCCGGCTGTGCGAGGCGTCGATGGTGTAGTGCCCGGTCAGGGGGGACAGGTCGGTAGGGAACGCGGTCATCGCGGGGCTCCTCGGGTCAGCGCTGTGAAAGAACACACGTGCGATGAAGGAAGATAACGGACATATGCAACCTATCGGTCATGCTGTGCAAGTGCCCGCCGCCACGGCGTGGCGCGGCCGTCCGGCCGTACACACCAGCGGGGCCGCCGCCCTCCCCTGGCAACTACCCTCACCTGCGTGACGACCGATTGGACAGCGGAAGCCCGGCGCATTGCTCGAGGGAGGCGCTTCGACGAGTTCAGCAGTCCATCCGCGAGGCAGGCCGCCTCCTCGCTGCTGCCGCCGCCGCTGTCCGAAGCGGAGATCCGCGAAGCGGAGGCGGAACTGGGCATCGCGTTCCCGGAGCAGTACCGCGAATATCTGCTCCGGCAGAGCGCCGGCGGCGCGGTCAACCGCCTGTACCGATCCTCGGCAGGATGGGGCTGGCACGGGGACTCGAGCACCAACTACGGCTTGCTCACCACCGACTTCCCTCACCGCGACTCCTACCGCCAGGACGAGGACGAGCTGGACGCGCGCGAGCCGTCGGCGCAGGACTTCCCGGACCAGGACGCCTACCAAGCGGCGTGGGAACAGTGGGACGCCGAGTACGAGGTGTTCCAGGAGCGCAAGACGTCCGGCGCCGTATTCATCCAGGAGAACGGCTGTGGCTTCTCGACCCTGCTCGTCGTCACCGGTCCGCACCGGGGCTCACTGTGGTTCGACGGCCGGGCCACCTGCGACCTGATCCTTCCCATGAACCTGGACGGCCGGCCCGTCTCGTTCACGGACTGGCTCGCTCGACGGTCCATGGATCTGGTCTGCTGGTGAACGCGGCCGGGCCGATGTCACGAACGCGACGAACCGGCCGACGTCGCTCAAGGATCGCGGATGGCAGCCGTGTCACCGGACCCGGCACCACGCGCGCCGCTCACGGCACTCGGGCGAGTTCCCGGCGCCGTCGGCTTCGGTGATCGACCGACCGGATGAAGTTCTCCCCCAAGCTGTCGGCGCGGCGCCGAGCAGGGGAAACGTGCGCGGTCCGTGTTCCTACGATGCCGCAGGAGCGTCCCGGCGAGCAGGGCCCGGGCGAGTCGGGCCCGTGCGATGCGGGTTTCCTCGACTCGGCTCCTTCGACTCCAGAAATGGCGGAACGCATGAGACCGATGATCTGTGGCCGGCTCCGGACCTGGGCCGGTGCCGGAGCGACACTCGCGCTTCTGGCGGGGGCGGCCGCCGCCGGCACGCCGGCGGCGGCGCACGACGACGACCTCGGGCCCGCCATCGAGGCGATCATGCACAAGCCCGGTTACGAGCACGCGCAGTGGGGCGTACTGGAGACGGACCCGGAGACCGGCCGGGTGATCCACTCCCAGTTCCCGAACCAGTTCTTCGTCCCCGGCTCGACGGTCAAGCTGGTCACCATCTCGACCGCCTGGCACACCCTCGGCCCGAACCACCGTTTCACCACCCCCGTGATGGCGACCGGCACCCGCACCGGGTCGACGCTGCACGGAAACCTGGCACTGGTCGCCCAGGGCGATCTGACCATGGGCGGGCGCACCAAGCCCGACGGGTCCGTCGACTACACCGACATCGACCACACCGAGGCCGCGATCCCCGGCGCGACCCTCACCCCGGAGAACCCGCTCGCCGGCATCAACAAGATCGCCCGGCAGATCCGCGACGCGGGCATCACCAGGGTCGACGGCAACGTCATCATCGACCCCCGTCTGTTCACTCCTCCCGCGCTGAGCCCGCAGCCCACCCCGCTGATCCTCAACGACAACCTGATCGACCTGCTGACGACTCCGACCACGCCGGGGAAGCCGGCAAAGCTGTTCTGGCGCCCGCAGGTCTCGCCGTACCACGTCACCTCCACCGTCCGGACGGTCTCCAGCGGGGGGACCACCTCCGTCAACGTGACCGCTTCGCCCGACGGCACCCAGATCCACCTCTCCGGCACCATCGCCGCCGGTTCACAGCCGCTGCTGCGGGTTTCCAACATCCAGGACCCCAATGCCTTCGGCCGCACCGCGCTGATCGAGGCCCTGGCCCGTGTCGGCGTCACCGTCACCGCGCCGCCCACCGGCCCCAACCCGCAGAAGGAGCTGCCCGCCTCCTACCGCAACACCCCCCGCGTCGCCGCGTACGTCTCCCCGCCCTACAGCCAGTACGCCAAGCTGATCCTCAAGGTCAGCCACAACCTCGGCGCCAACCTGGCCCTGTGCAACATGGCCGTCGCACGCGGCAGCAAGAACTGCTTCGACGCGTTCCCGATCGAGCACGACTTCCTCACCAACGTCGCGCGGATCGACCCGAAACAGTTCCAGCTCGCCGACGGGCGTGGCGGCGTGCCGGCCGAGCGGGTCACCCCGAACGGCCTCGTCGAGCTCCTCACCTACTGGCTGCACACCCCCGACGCCGAGGCCTTCAGGAGTCTGCTCCCGATCCTCGGCGTCGACGGCTCGAACGGCATCTCCTGCACCACCGACTGCCCGGCCAAGGGCAAGGTCTTCGCCAAGCCCGGCACGATCATCGGTGACGACTACCTGAACCAGGAGCTCGCGGCCACGGCGCAGAACGAGGCGGGCTATCTGCAGACCGACGACGGCCGTCTGCTGACCTTCTTCGTCGGCGTCAACGGCGCCGCCACCCAGGACATCCAGAGTTTCATCAGCATCTTCAACGACGTGAACCAGATCACCGCCCTCCTCCAGGAGCAGGCCTCGGCGGACGAAGCGCACCACTAGCCCACCGCCGAAACCGCCGCACGACCGCCACACAACCGCCGAGCGCACAGGGGTCCGTCCGAAAGGGAGGCGACGCCTGTGCGCTCGGCACTCCGGCACCCATCGGGTTGCCGTCAACGACACCATGAACTGCCTTACGGGAAAACCCTGTTGGCGACATTGACAGGGATGCGTCAAGCCGGTTCACTGCCTCGAAAGAAGGTACGGACCAGGCTCGACCGCCGCCCGCTCGGCTCGCCACAGCGCCGTCGGTGCCGACCGCTCCCGCCACCCCGGCATCCTCCATCGTGAAATCGAGGCGAGTTCCGGTGTCCTTACGCCCCGCCGACATCGTTGTCGGATCACGGTTCCTCATTTTCCTGTCGGCGGTCGTTCTCGCGTGTGCGGCCGTCCTCCCGGCCGCGACGCCCGCGGCCGCCGCCACCCAGGTGTGCGTACTGGCCTGCGACACGCTGGACCCCTCGCTGGCGCGGCAGGAGAGCTTTCCGGTACCGGCGAAGGCACTCAACGGCCGTCGCCTCGAACTGCACGTCTCCGACGCGGACGACATGGCGTGGGCCAGCATCGACGGCGGTGTGACGGGTGACTCGGTGTGGCTCGACCGTTCCTGGGACGGCGGTGCCACCTGGGACGGGCTGCTCGGCAAGGCCGCCGTCCCGGGCACCTGGACCGGCACCAGGACGCTGATGTACAACATCACCGATCCCCGCAACCACCGACGCGGACTGGTCCGGGCCTGCGGCGACGCCGCCGCAGTCGGCTGCACCGACTGGGCCTACCCCACCGTGTGCGACACACTCTGCGACCGTACCGACGCCGGCCAGGCGTCCGGCGACGACCAGCCGGTACCGTCCGCCACGCTCTACGGCCGTACGATCCGGCTGCACGTCGACCAGAAGAACTCCATGGCCTGGGCGAGCGTCGAATCCGGTGCCGGCGGTGACGAAATCTGGCTGGACCGTTCCTGGGACGGCGGCTCGACCTGGCCGGACGGCTCCTCTCTCGGCCGCACGGCCGTCCCCCAGGGAGCCACCGGCACCCGTACGACCATGTACGCGACCCGCGATCCGCGCGGCCTCCTCTACGGTGGTGCGGTCCGCGCGTGCGGCCGCGAGGCCGGCCACCAGGAGGGCAGCTGCACCGTGTGGGCCAGGCCCGCGCCGACCCGGACACGCGCCGCGGCGGACGCGCTCATGTCGTCGTACGACCCCTACAACGGCTGGTGGCCCAGCAGTTGGTGGAACTCCGCCGCCACACTCACCTCGCTCGTCGACTTCGCCAGGACGACCGGCACGCACGACTACGACTGGGCCGTCGCGCGCACCTACGACCGGAACAAGGGCACCTTCGCCGCCGGCGTGCGAAGTTCGGACGCGATCGAGGGCCACTTCATCAGCCGGTCCATCGACGACTCGGGCTGGTGGGCGATCGCCTGGATCGACGCGTACGACTACACCGGCGACGCCCGATATCTCGACGAGGCCGTCACCATCTCCGGCTATGTCCAGCAGTACTGGGACCCCGGGACCTGTGGAGGCGGGGTGTGGTGGGACCGGGAGCGGACCTACAAGAACGCCGTCACGAACGGCCAGTACCTCTGGCTGGCCACCGCGCTGCACCAGCGCATCCCGGGCGACACGGTATGGCTCCAGCGGGCGAGAACCGCCGCCGCCTGGTTCAGGACGAGCGGGATGATCAACTCCTCCGGGCTGGTGAACGACGGACTGACCTCTGCCTGCGCCAACAACGGCGGCACCGTGTGGAGTTACAACCAAGGGCTGGCCATCGGCGGTTTCACCGAGCTGTGGAAGTCGACCGGGGACGGTTCCCTGCTGGCCACCGCACGGACCCTGGCCGACGCCGCCATCAACAGCCCGGCGCTGACCCGCGACGGCGTGCTCACCGAGTCCTGCGACGTCGGCTCGGCGTCCTGCGACGACAACCAGAAGCAGTTCAAGGGAATCTTCGTGCGGAACCTCGCCGACCTCGCGAAGGCGACCGGCTCCAGCACCTACCAGGGCTATCTCCAGAAGCAGGCGGACACGTTGTGGGCCCGGGACCGCAGCTCCCTCAACGCCCTCGGTCAACGCTGGGCCGGTACCCTCCCCAACCAGACCGACTGGCGCACTCAGGCCGGCGCCCTCGGAGCGCTCACGGCGTGCGCGGGACCGGAGGGCGACCGCAACGGAGCGCCGGGTCAGTCAAGTTGAGAGCCGCGCGCGGTCCGGCGGTGCCACCGTCGGGCGGAGCTCAAGGCCGCGTGGGTCAGGACCGGTGGACGGGAGCTGCGGCGATCCAGCGGTGATAGGCGTCCACGTCGACGTTGCTCCCGCACACGATGGTGACCACATGCCGGCCGGCGAACCGGTCACGGTCTTCGAGGATCGCCGCGATGCCGAGCGCGGCCGACGGCTCCACGACGAGGCCGGCGTGGTCGAGGAGCATCCGCATACCGACGATGATCGATTCCTCCTGGACCAGAACGGCGTCGTCGGCGACCAGGAGGAGGTCGTCCAGGACGGCCGGGATGGGATACCGGCCGGCGACGCCGTCGGCGATCGTGCTGGTCGAGTCGGTGGTGACGACGCGCCGCCCGCGCCACGAGTGTGTCATCGCCGGTGCGCCCAGCGGCTGGACGCAGATCACCTCGACCTCGGGCGCCAGGGCCTTCAGCACATGACCCACACCGGTGGCCAGCGCCCCGCCACCCAGAGCGATCAGGACGGTGTCGAACGACGGCACGGTGTCCACCAGTTCCAGACCGATGGTCGCCGCACCCTCGCAGGTCTCGATGTCCAGGCTGTCTTCGACCAGCCGGATTCCCTCGCGGCGCGCGATGGCCGCCGCCCGCTCGCGGGCCGTCTCGTGATCGCCGTCCACCAGCTCCAACCCGGCGCCCAGCGCGCGGATGCGGTCAAGCTTGGCCACCGTCGCAAAGCGTGACGCCACGACCGTCACCTCGAGCCCCCGGCCGCGACCGGACCACGCGAGGGCCTGGCCGAGATTTCCCGCGCTGGCACACACCACCTCGCACGAGCCGTCCTCGGCGAGCAGGCTCGCGACCACCTCGGTGCCGCGGGCCTTGAAGCTGCGTACCGGGTTCGCCGTTTCGAGCTTGATGCTCACGGCGCATCCGAGGCCGGGCTCCAGCGCCTCGCAGCGGTACAGCGGAGTGTCGAGGAAGACCGGGTCGATGACCCGGCGGGCCGCCCGGATCCGAGCGATGTCGAGGCGCGTCTTCTGCACGACGCGGAAGCGTAGCGCGAGCGACAGTTCATATCCTGCGGTTCGACGGGGCAGTTCAGGCTGCCTGAGCCTTGGGGGGCACTCGACGGAGCCAGGAACAGTCGAGACCTGTGGATCGGTGTGTCATACGGCTTGGGTGTCACCTCCTGATGTGCGGGTCGTTCGACGCGTATCGTCCGGACATGGACACCGCTGCTTCGCCTCGCGTCCTCGTCATCGGGCTGGATCCGTATCGGGTGCCAGGGCCGTGGGATCCCGAGCCGGTGGCCAGGGCCATCGAGGCGGGAATGGCCAAGTTCGCCGAGCATGGCGTGGGCGTGGAGACCTGCCTCATCGGCCTTGACGGAAGTGACGACGTGGAAACCATCGTCGCGGACGCGCTGCGAGCGCATCCGTGGGAGTGCGTCACCGTCGGCGGTGGCCTGCGGCACTCGGACGATCAGGTCGAACTCCTTGAGCAAGTGGTCAACCTGGTTCGGCGGCACGCACCCGATGCGGCCATCGCGTTCAACAGCGGCCCGGCCACCACCTATGAGGCCGCCGCGCGGTGGATCGAGTGACGCCGACACCTACGCGGCTCGAGCGTCACCTCGTCCTTGCCGGTCCGGGTGTTTCCCTGACCGACGTACTGGTGGCCCCATGGCAGGCCTCTGGTGTTCAAGGCGGCGTGCGGTCTGCGCCGCGACGTGGGCGGCGTGCGGGCGGCGGTGCGGTTGTGGCGCCCGGGTTTCCGCCCTTCACCGCATGGTCCCTGAACGGAAACGCTGTGACCCAGGCGATCCAATATCTGTGGCGGCGACGTGAGAAATCGGCTTCAGGTGCGATGAGAATTTCTTGATCGGCAGGCGGAGTGAAATAGCCGACAGCACGCAATCTATCGTTCCGTGCTACTGTCGAGACCAGTTGCAGTTGTGGTTCCCAAAAACTTGTGAGCATCCACCCTGTTCTTGCAGGGTGGTGTTCTTCTGTGTATCCGGTCATTTCCGGCGGGTTAATCATCGCGGCGACGCGGAGTCCGCACAGTGCGGATCCCGAGCACCGTCCCGAAGGAGAATTGACATGGCTACTGGCACCGTGAAGTGGTTCAACGCGGAAAAGGGCTTCGGCTTCATCGAGCAGGACGGCGGCGGCGCCGACGTCTTCGCCCACTACTCGAACATCGCCAGCTCCGGCTTCCGTGAGCTCCAGGAAGGCCAGAAGGTCTCCTTCGACATCGCGCAGGGCCAGAAGGGCCCGACGGCGGAGAACATCGTTTCCGCCTGACACCGGCACGCACGGCGAAGCTGGGGCCCGCACCTTGGGGTGCGGGCCCCAGCTCGCCGCGTTTCCGTCGCACGGTCGCGAGCGTCCCGGCAGTCAGCGGTGAGTTCGCCCCGCCGCCGCGCCTGTGAGGTTCCAGGGTCGCCACTCGGGCCCTCGCCGACCCCCTGCCGCCGCACTGATCCCGGTCCGCGTCTCACTCGCTGCCGATCCGCGCCCGGCCCGTTCCCACCGCAGGCCCACTTCGGGCCCGCTGCCGACCTCATTCCAGGTCCGCGTACGAACGCCATTTCGCATCACTCCGTATTTCTTCAGCTTTTCGGGACATCGCTGCCGCTCCGGCAGGATATCCCGTGAGAATTCTTCACCGGTCCTACGATTCGGTGCCGAATTTCGGTCGGCTCGTTCTCGCGATTCTCTGCGCCGCTCATCGGCTGCGGGAATTCCTTGATACGCGCCAGGTCAAGGAAGGTTCCGCATGAACCGCACACGTACGAACGATCGTTTCGCCCGCACTCGCACCGAGGGCGGCAGTTCCAGAAGGGGCGGCAGCCGCTTCGGGGCCACCTCCGCCGGCGGCCGTTCCGGCTCCTCCGGCAGGCCGAAGAGCTACGGACGTCAACCGGCCGCACCCCAGGGCGAGTTCGCGTTGCCGGAGACGATCACCCCCGCCCTGCCGGCCGTGCAGGAGTTCGCCGATCTCGCCCTGCCGGCGCCGCTGCTCGCGGCGCTCGGCCACGAAGGCGTGTCCGTCCCCTTCCCGATCCAGGGGGCGACCCTGCCGAACTCCCTCGCGGGCCGTGACGTACTCGGCCGGGGCCGCACAGGTTCCGGAAAGACCCTCGCCTTCGGCCTCGCGCTGCTGGCCCGTACCGCCGGGCAGCGCGCCGAGCCCCGCCAGCCGCTGGCCCTGGTCCTGGTACCCACCCGCGAACTGGCCCAGCAGGTCACCGACGCGCTCACCCCGTACGCCCGCTCCGTGCGGCTGCGGATGGCCACCGTGGTCGGCGGGATGTCGATCGGCCGGCAGGCCGGTGCCTTGCGCGGCGGGGCGGAAGTCGTCGTCGCGACCCCGGGCAGGCTCAAGGACCTCATCGAGCGGGGCGACTGCCGGCTGAACCAGGTCGCCATCACCGTCCTCGACGAGGCCGACCAGATGGCCGACATGGGCTTCATGCCGCAGGTCACCGCACTGCTCGACCAGGTGCGTCCGGAGGGGCAGCGGATGCTCTTCTCCGCCACCCTGGACCGCAACGTCGACCTGCTGGTCCGCCGCTACCTGACCGACCCGGTGGTCCACTCGGTCGACCCGTCCGCGGGCGCGGTCACGACGATGGAGCACCATGTCCTCCACGTGCACGCGGCGGACAAGAGCCGCACGACCACCGAGATCGCGGCACGCGACGGCCGGGTGATCATGTTCCTGGACACCAAGCACGCGGTGGACCGGCTGACCGAGCACCTGCTGAACAGCGGTGTCCGCGCCGCTTCCCTGCACGGCGGCAAGTCCCAGCCGCAGCGCACCCGGACCCTGGCCCAGTTCAAGACCGGGCACGTGACGGTTCTGGTGGCGACCAACGTCGCGGCGCGCGGCATCCACGTCGACCAACTGGACCTCGTGGTCAACGTCGACCCGCCGACCGATCCCAAGGACTATCTTCACCGCGGCGGCCGTACGGCCCGTGCCGGTGAGTCCGGAAGCGTCGTGACCCTGGTGATGCCGAACCAGCGCCGCGAGATGACCCGGCTGATGGCCGCCGCGGGCATCACTCCGCAGACCAGCCAGGTGCGTTCGGGAGAAGCGGAGCTGAGCCGCATCACAGGCGCCCAGGCGCCCTCGGGCGTGCCGGTCGTCATCCGCGCGCCGGTCACTGAGCGTCCGCGCCGTGCCGCTTCCGCCTCCTCCCGGGGCCGGCGTGGCCGCTCCGGCCAGGGCCGGTCCACCGGTACCGCCGCGCGTCGCACCCCCCAGGCCTAGAGCGGAAGCCGCGGCGCCCGGACCACCGTCCGGGCGCCGCGGCGACCTCCGGCACACCGGTCCCCGGCCGCCCGTTCAGGGGCGACCGGGACCGACGAACGAAGCCCTGCGCCGACGAATGACGCCGACGGCCCGTTCCTGGGAACGATGCCGTCGGCCGGTCGCCGCATGTCCCGCCGTACTCACCCAGCAGGAGTCACCTTTGCCGCTCGTCCGGATGCAGCTGTGTTCCGAGGGATCCATCCCCGCCGTCATCGTCCCCAGTGGTGTCATCCCCGCTGGTGTCGTCCCCGCAGATGTCCTCCCCACCGGCGTCGCGGAACACGCGGACGCCTCCGGACCGCGGGTACGGGCTGACATGACCGTCGAGGTGGCGCTGTCCGTCATGGCGGGCGCCCGTGTCAGGTATCTCCTCGTCATTGACGCGGACGACCAGTGCACGGACTCGGTCACCGAGGCCCAGCTCGCCGCCGTCCGCGACGGGGCCGCGTACTCGGACCGGCTCCGCGTACGCGATGTCATCCGACTTCGCCACAACCCGGACGCGCTCGCCCCGGTCTGATTCTCGACCTGGCCCCTCGAACGTTCCGCCCGTTCCCTGCGCCACTCAAGCTCGACCCCACCCGGCCCGTTCTCCCGCTACCTGTGAGGCACCATGCGCTGCGTCATCGCCCGCTTCCCGTTCGACCTCTCCAAGAGTGGAGTGCTGGCCTCGATGAAGGGGATCAAGCCCGAGCCGATCACGGGCGAGTCCGTGATCATCGGTCGCTGCCACTACCCCGTCAAGCAGGTGGGCGAGGTCATCACCCGTCAGGACCGCCGCGATTTCACGAGCGGGGAAGTGACCCGGGCCATGACCCGCCTCGGCTTCACCTGCCGCACTCCGCAGGTGGCCGCGCCCCCGATCGCTCTCAGCCCGCTCCAGAACGCCTCCGCGCTGCTCGGCGGCGAGCACCTCCCCGCTCAGGCTTGAGAGACCGTCACGAGCCCGGCCCAGGCAAGCAGCCCGGCTGAACCCGCCAACTGGGCGGCTCCAGGCGGGCGTTACCGGGGCTCTTGCGGAAGGCCCTGGACACGGCTACCCCCGCCTTCGGGCGGTTCGACCACCTGTTAGCGTGCGCGGATGGACGATCTGGGATTAGTGGCATGGCCGCCCGAGCCGATCACGACCGAGAGGCTCGTGCTTCGTGAGCCCGAGTTCCGGGACCGTGCGGCGTTCGTCGAGTTGCTCGCCTCGCCGGACGTACACACCTACCTCGGCGGCCCCCGGCCGCGTGACGAGCTCGAGCGCGAGATGTCCGGGGTGCCCGAACGGTGGCCCGGGAGTTTCGTCGTTGATCTCGACGGGGCGATGATCGGTCAGATCCTGCTCAGGAGAAATGAGGCGGACCGTCGCCCGGCCGCCGCGGGGAAGGCCGATCTCGGCTACCTGTTCCTGCCGCGGGCGTGGGGATTCGGGTACGCCGCCGAGGCGTGCGCGGCAGCACTCGGCTGGCTCACCGGCGCGCTTCCCGGCGAGCCGGTGGTACTCACCACCCAGACCGCCAACGTCCGCTCGCTGCGTCTCGCGGCGAAGCTGGGGTTCATCGAGGTGGAGCGGTTCGAGGCTTGGGGCGCCGAGCAGTGGCTCGGCATGCGGTCCCCGGCCATGCCGTCCGGTTGAGTTCGCGACGCAACTGCCGGGGAACAGCCGCCCCTTGATGCGCGAGCGGCCCGCAACCGCGACTTGCCCGCGCGCATGCCGGGCGTCACCTCTGGCTTCGGAGCATGCGACGAGCCGGGTGCCCCGATCGGCGTTTCCGACCGGCCGGGACACCCGGCGGGTTGAGCGGCGGAGCGATGCGGCAGCAGAACCGTGGAGCATCCGCGGATCAGCCCTGGATCAGTCGTGGATCAGCCCTGGATCAACCGCGTGGCAGGACCAGTGACTGCACGTCCGGCAGGCCCCGCCAGTCGTTCGACGCGACCGTGGCATGCGCCTTCGCCAGCAGCGCGACGCGTGCCGACGCGTCGGACGCCGACGGGCTGACGTCGTCGAGAGCCGGCGACACGTTCTGCGAGTCCGTCATGAACAGCAGGTAGTGGTTGGTGTCGTACCAACTCGTGTCGATGCCGCTGTTGATGTAGCCGGCCGCGTCGCCGTCGAATGCCACGAACCAGGGCCGCAGTGTCGTGTCGGAGTAACGGCTGCGCGGGTCGCCCGACGCGGAGTTGTGGACCGAGGGGAAGATGTTCGCCTGCGCGGTGGTGCCCGCGGTGTGCAGGTTGCGCAGGTAGGTCGCGTATTCCTTGTCCGTCCACAGGGTGTCGGTCGGGTTGTTCTCCTCGACCGTGCCGGGGATGATCTCCAGCAGCACCTTGCCCGCCAACTGCGCCCGGGTGGGCCAGTTTCCGGCCTTGGCCGCGTCGTCCAGGGTGGCGAACTGGCCACCGCCGGGCTTGTTCAGCAGGTCGTTCGGCTTGTAGACGAGGCCGCCCAGGTGTGCGGTGATCGACTGGTCCAGCTTGGCCGGGCTCATTCCGAGGCCGGCCTGGAAGCCGGCCTTCATCTCCAGCTTGATGATCAGCGGCCCGTGGCCGGGGTGCGCGCCGAGCCACACCCGGACGTCGTCCAGGCAGCTCTCCAGGTTCTTGTTGGTGCTGCCGGTGTACAGGTCGGCGGCCGAGGAGGCGTTGACGCAGTTGTTGCCGTTGCTGGTCAGACTGCTGTGACTGACCTTCCATTCCTGGGTGAAGAAGTCGTCCCAGACGTCCAGTTCGATCATCGAGGTGCCGGTGTCGAGGCCCTGGGCGAGGTAGGTGAACGCGCTGGGGTCGTAGGTGTTGTGGATTCCGGACGCGGTGGTGCCGGACACCTGTAAGGAGTTTGTGTCCCCGGCGACGGCGACGGCGGTGGCGGTGGCGCCTCCGGCTCCGGCGGCGCCGAACGCCAGGAACAGGCTCAGCACGCCGATCAGCGCAGTACGCGGCGCGGCGAGCGGGCGCAAGGAAAATCTACGGCGGTTCATCGAACCGGTCACGGCTCCTTCTTTGTGGGGGTGACTCTCCGTCCGGACGGTGACGTCTGTGCATGAATCGACGGAGACATGACACGTAACGCGATCGAGAATCCTGCTGTCAGCTACGATTCCGGCCGATCTTGCCGAAGCGGAATGTGCCGCAACAGGGCGACTGCACATGAGACTTGATGAACAGCGACCTGATGGGTCTTCGTGCGTGGGTGGCATCCGCGCCTGACGGAGATGGTCCGAGCGACTTCGACGCCCCTGCGGCAAGCGATGGACGAGACACGGGAATGACCCCGGCTTGATGTATTCCGATATAGGAATATGATGGTTGCCATGGCACGAGCAGCGACGACGTCGGACACGTTCAACGCGATCGCCGAGCCGCAGCGCCGGGACATCCTGGCGCTGCTGCGGGCGGGTGAGCGACCGGTGACCGAGTTGGCCCAGGAGCTGGGGATGAGTCAGCCGGGGGCGTCCAAGCACCTGCGGGTGCTCCGGGAGGTGGGGCTGGTGCGGGTCCGCGGGGTGGGCAAGCAGCGCCTCTACGGCCTGGACGCCCGCGGGCTGCGGCCGGTCCACGAGTGGGTCGGCGGATTCGAGCGGTTCTGGAACGAGAGTTTCGACCGGCTGGACACCTACGTGCAGGACCTCAAGCAGACACGGCAGGAGGACTGACCGATGGCAGAGGCGAGGCAGGAAACACGGGCGGAGCCGGAGACGGCCGACCGGGAGATCGTGATCTCCCGGGTCATCGACGCCCCGCGGGAGCTGGTGTTCGAGGCGTTCACCGAGGTCCGGCACCTGTCGCGGTGGTGGGGTCCGGAGGGGTTCACCACCACCACGCGGTCCTTCGAGTTCCGCGAAGGCGGCGAGTGGAAGTTCGTACTGCACGGACCGGACGGGACCGACTACTCCGAGTGGATCCGCTGGCTGCGGATCGCCCCGCCGGAGCGGATCGCGCTGCTGCACGGTGAAATCCGTGACGACCCGAACGCCTTCGAGTCGGTCCTTACCTTCGCCCCGGACGGCGCGGCGACCCGGATCGTGATGCGCACGGTGTTCCCCACCAAGGAACTGCGCGACGAGGCGGTCGAGAAGTACCACGCGATCGAGGGCGGCCGGCAGACCCTGAGCAGCCTGGCGGCCTACGTCACCGAGATCGTTCGGAAGGGGGCGGAGGGCTGATGGCCGGGAAGGTGTTCTTCAGCGTGTCGATGTCGCTGGACGGCTTCATCGCCCCCGAGCCCGTGCCCGTCGAGGACGAGCTCTTCGCGCCCGACAGGCAGAGCGACCCGGACGTGCAGCGCTGGATGGCGCAGTGGATGGAACTGCAGCAATGGATCTTCCCGCTGCGGTTCTTCCGGGAGAACCTGAAGTTCGGCGAGGGCGGCGAGGAGGGCCGTGACAACGACATCGCGCGGGAGACGTTCGAGCGCACCGGCGCGAGCGTCATGGGCAAGCGCATGTTCGACCTCGGCGAGCAGTCATGGCCGGAGGAGGCGCCCTTCCACACCCCGGTCTTCGTCGTGACGCACACCGAGCGTGACCCGTGGGAGCGGCCCGGAGGCACCACGTTCCACTTCGTCAACGACGGTATCGAGCACGCCGTCGACCAGGCCCGCGAGGCCGCCGGCGACCGCGACGTCCGCATCGCAGGCGGCGGCGCGACGATCCTGGAGCACCTGAACGCCGGCCTGGTGGACGAGTTCTCGATCGCGCTGTCACCGGTGCTTTTCGGCGCAGGCACCCGTCTGTTCGACGGCGTGGACGCGTCCAGGGTCGCGTTGGAGCCGGTCCGCTCGGAGCCGTCGTCGCGGGTGACGCACCTGACCTACGCCGTGCATCCGCGGTAGCCGCGCCACCAGTCACCCTGGCGACCCGAGCACCCACGGCGCACACGCTTGAATCAGCCGGCCACGGCCACTGCGTACAGCCGCATCCTTCGGCTGGGCGGACTTCAGGCCGGTGAGCGGACCGATCCGGGAGTAGCCGAACGAGGCGATGGCCTTGGCCGCCACTCAGTGGCGATGTCAGTGGTGCGGCATACGATCCGGGGATGCGAGCTTCAGGAACGTTCACAGTTGTCGACTTCACCCCGGCACCGGTACCGAGCCCCGCAATCGAGACGGCGCTCCCCGTCGGTGTCGCCACGATGGAGAAGCATTACGAAGGCGAGGTCGCCGGGCGCTCCGCCACGTTGTTCACCGCCGCTTTCGATCAGTCCAACGGGGTGGGGACGTATGTCGCCATGGAGTCCTTCGAGGGGACGCTCCATGGGCAGGCGGGCGCCTTCAACTTCGCGCACTCCGCGACGACCCTGGGCGACGGGAGGGAGAGCGAGTTCTTCGTCGTC
The DNA here is from genome assembly GCF_036226925.1 of Streptomyces sp. NBC_00659. NCBI lineage: Bacteria > Bacillati > Actinomycetota > Actinomycetes > Kitasatosporales > Streptomycetaceae > Streptomyces > Streptomyces sp. NBC_00659. The sequence continues at coordinate 9,217,190 of NZ_CP109031.1, forward strand.
GTGCCGACCAGCGGAACGGGTGCGCTGGCCGGGATCACTGGGACCGGCGGCGTCGCTGTCGACACGGACGGCACCCACCGCATCTGGTTCGACTACGAACTCGGCCACTAGGCCGTTTCGTTCGGATCTTGCGAGGCTTGCCATACTTCCCGAGTGGAGATGCAAGCCGAGGAAGCAGCGCGGCGTTGGCTGGCTGATCAGGGCGTCAGCCAGGTGCGCGACGGGTGGGTGAGCGACGAGAAGCCGGACGCGTTGCTCACCGCCAACCAGGTAGCGCACTCCTGGACCGGTGATGTGTTCGCCGAAGACCTGGATGCAGCCGACCAGGTGCGGTTGGCTTTCGGGCTGCTGGACCTCCTCGACGAGTACTGGGTCACGTGCGAGATCCGGTTCGCGAACGAGGGTGCGGAGGGTCCCCTGCCGGCCGACGTGCTGTGGGACGGCTACCGTCAGCGGCTGGAGGCGGACCGGGACGCCGAGGCCGTCACCTACTCGCTGTGGGCGGACTGGTTCGAGGACCACGCCACTTCCGCGACGGCCTTCGCCGAAGTTCTCGGTAACGACATCGAACGGGTGGTGGCCGAGCGATCGGAAGCCCTGCTCCGCCGAGCCCGTCGGGTTCTGGAGTGTTCGGGCCCGGTGCGCTGGACGGTGAAGGAGCTGACGTACCGCACCGCCATGCGGCTTCCTGCCCTGCACTCGGCCGTCTTCCGCAGCCTCCTGGCGAGCTTCCACGACGCCTGCGGCGACCTGGAGCCGGCTGCCGCACTGACCTTCCTCGGCCGGCTGGATCTCCCCACGAACACCCAGCACCTTGCCGAACTGCGCCATGTACTTGCCGCGGGGCACGAGAACCACTACCGCAGCCCTGGTGCCTGGGACGATGCGGTTCGCTCCTGCTCCTGAGTCGTTGGCCTGGCAGACCAAAGAAAGATGCCGGCGACGTAGAGTCCGGCCAGGTAGATGGTCGCGGTCTTCTCGTAGCGGGTGGCGATGCTCCGCCACTGCTTCAGGCGGTTGATGCAGCATTCGACGGTATTGCGCTGCTTGTATGCCTCGCGGTCGAAGGCGGGTGGCCTGCCGCCTCGGCTACCGCGCCGCAGCCGGTGGCCGCGTTGATCGGCCGGAACGGGGATGACCGCCCGGATCCCGCGCTTGCGCAGGTGCTCGCGGATCACGCGGGAGGAGTACGTCTTGTCGGCCAGGACCACGTCCGGCCTGGTACGGGGGACGTCCTCGCTGCCGAGGGATGCGGAGACGGGCCATGACGTGAGCGAAGGCGGGCGCGTCACCGGCCTGTCCGGCGGTGAGCACGAAAGCGAGAGGTCGGCAGTGGTCGTCCGCCGTCAAGTGGACCTTGGTGGTCAGCTCGCCACGGGACCGGCCGAGGGCATGGTCTTCTGGCTCGCCGGCCAGAGCCCCTTTTTACGGGCGCCGGTAGCGTGCTGATGAGCGCGGACGATGGTTGAGTCGACTGCGACGACCCAACCGAGATCCCCCTCAGCGTCCGCTTGGGCGAGCAGAGCGGTGAACACCCGCGCCCAAGTGCCGTCGAGCGCCCACTTTCGCAAGCGGGTGTAGACGCCCTTCCACGAACCGAACTCGGAAGGCATGTCCCCCAGGGCGAGCCCGTCCGGTACTTCCACGCGATCGCCTCGATCACCTGGCGGTGATCACGCCACCGACCGCCCCGCTTCGGCGTCCGATCCGGCAACACCGACTCTATGCGCGCCCACTGGACGTCAGTCAACGGCACGACCGGACCAACGATCCGATGATCGGAAAGTGGCGGTCATCAGGCCGGGGTGATTCGGCCACACTGGTGCGATGAACTTCGGGGCGGGGCTTGGCGAGGGTGGCTGGGACGATGACGGAGCCCTCCGGGCTGCGCTAGGGCGTACGGCTGAAGGGCTCGGGCTTGCCCTGCCCGAGTCGGACGGGAAGTGGAGTCGCCTCGCAGAGTACGTCGACGCGAGGAGCGGTCGGCGCGTGATGGTGTATCCGCCCGGCGAGAGGCGTCGGACTTTCCAGGTGATTCTCAAGGACAACGGCACACCCTTGGCCTGTGGGTGGACCGTAGACCTGGCCGAAGTGGTCAGGGCGACGGCTGCGTGGACGGGCGGCGTGGGCCTCGAGGAGACCAAAGCGCGCGCCCCGTTCGTCCGGTTCAGGCCCTGGGCCCTCGTCCACGAGCGGGAGCCGTTCGGTGTGGTCGAGTTGACGTGGTGCGCCATGCTCGACCGCATCCACATGCCGCCGTACGACCGGCACCCGCGCCCCCACGCGGTGCTGGCGGCGGCGTACGCCCAGCCGGTGCTCCGCCAGTTGATGCCGGTCAACAGTCACTTCAACCTCTGGTTCTCCCCCAGGGTCGAGGAGTTCTGGAAGACGCGGGTCGGATACATCATCTGCCCGTACGACGAGGGGCTGTATGGGGTGCGGAACAAAGGCAGGCTGGTCGCGCGCACCGAGACGCCGGAGGAAGCCGTCGCTTTCGTGGTGGCCGCCCTCCCGAAGGGGCTCGGGCCGGCGAGCTGAGGCTAAAGGACCGCGGGCAGCGCGCGGGGGCTTTTGCAGCACGGGAAGTCGGGACCACCGCCCTGACATGCTGAGGGCAAGATCCTTAAGACACGCCCTAACCGCTGCAGACTCCGGGCACACGGCCTGCCAGCTCCCGACCAGGCGACGGACCGTCGGCCCGAGGCACTCCAGTAGGCTGCGTCGGCCATGGATACGCATTCCTCGATGCCTGGTGGACACACACCTTGCGGACGGACCAACCCTCACGACCGCCTGCGAGATCTTCGAGGCCTGTGCGACGGCGACTGCTTCGGTGGCGCCGTAGCTCGCCCGCTGGGACACGGAGGCGGCGGCGGGTGAGACGGCCCGCCGGCACCTGGTCACCTGCGCGCAGCAATGGTGCGAGGAGCTGGAGACCGGCGATCCGCCGTTCTGGTGGTGGGACGGGGAGGAGGCCGCGGCGGCCTGGCGCGAGGTGACCGCCTGGCTCGGTGGGCGCAGTTGACCACGAAGGCCGCCGCGCACCGGTCAGTCGCCGTCGTAGCCCGAGTCCGTGTCGGCGCTGTAGCCGGAGTCGCTCCAGTCGGTTCCACCGGTCGTGCCGGGGGGACCGGCGGCGGACCCGGACTCCGCGGGGCTGGACAGGAAGACACCGGAGATCAGTCCGGCGACGCAGGCCAGCGTGAGGGCAACGGCCGGGAGGAGTACGGCGGAGTACAGCGAGCCGTCCGGGTTCACGTCGAGAAACATGAGCAGCGCCAGGCCCGGGCAGAGGAAGAAGATCGACGGAACGCAGACGATGGTCAGCGCCAGGCTCTCGTGGAGAGCGGAGAAGCCGGAGGCGTCCTCCGGCGAGGCCGTCCGGCCGGGCAGCCCGACCGGGAACAGAGCGACCGCCTGGCATGCCAGGCACGCGAGCTGGACCGTCAGGTAGTCCGCGAAGGTGAACGGACGTGTCCAGTGGTAGACCGTCGAGGCGATCGCGCAGGCCAGGGTGGACAGGTTCCCCAGGATCACCCACTTCGCACGGGACCGTACGAGATGTGAGACCGCGTCGAGCATGTCGTCCCAGTAGTACCACTCGGTGATCCGCAGCACTCTGGGGTTGTTCCTGGCCCTGTCGAACATGCGAAGTCCCCCTGTAAGCCGGTACCGCCCCTGATGTGCATCATGCCCACGACAGGACGTCCGTAAAGGAGAAGAGACGGGCGGCGGACCGTGGAGGAGAAGGATGCGCGGCGGAGAGGTGTCCCGTCTTCCCGGCCCGATTAGCACACTCGCCACCGCCGCCCCGCAGAGGCCCACCGTGCGGGCGTGGCCGAGGCGTTCGTGGAGCAGGAGGAGGCAGAGGAGGACGGGGATGGCCGGGTAGAGGGAGACGAGGACGACCGCCACGGTGAGGAGTTGTTCGCGGGTGGCGAGGAGGTAGCAGATCAGGTCGAGTGCGGCGCCCGCGCCGGAGAGGGTCGCGCCGGCGAGGAGGCGGGGCGGCATCCGGTGGACCGGGGGACTGGACACGGCGAGCGGGAGGACGGTCAGGAGCGCGGCGGCCCGGCCCGCCGCCACCGCCCAGAGGCCGCTCGACGCGCCGGCCTGGGCTAGGCCGCTTCTTCTGGATCACCCTGCTGACCAGATGAAGATGGCTGCGACGTGGAGTGCGGCGAGGTAGATGGTGGCGGTTTTGTCGTAGCGGGTAGCCAGGCCGCGCCATTGCTTGATCTTGTTGATGCATCGCTCGACGGTGTTTCGCTGCTTGTAGGAGGCGCGGTCGAAGGCCGGAGGCCGTCCGCCGCGGTTGCCGAGCCGCTTGTGGTTCGCGGCTTGGTCGGCTGGCTGCGGGATCACCGCCCGGATCCCGCGGCGACGCAGATGGGTGCGGATCGCGCGGGACGAGTACGCCTTGTCGGCCAGGATCACGTCCGGTGTCGTTCGTGGTCTGCCGAGTGGTCTGGGCACCCGGATGCCAGCCATGACGTGCTCAAACGCGGGTGCGTCACCGGACTGGCCCGGGGTGAGGACGAAAGCCAAGGGCCGGCAGCGGCTGTCGGCGGCGAGGTGGATCTTGGTGGTCAGGCCGCCGCGCGAGCGTCCGAGGGCATGGTGGTCAGGCTCGCCGGCCGGGGCCCCTTTTGGCGGGCCCAGGCCGCGTGCTGGTGGGCGCGGACGACGGTGGAGTCGACGGCGACGACCCAGTCGAGGTCGCCGTCAGTGTCGGCCTGGGCGAGCAGGGTGGTGAACACCTTCTCCCAGGTTCCGTCGGCGGCCCACTTCCGCAGCCGGTTGTAGACGCCCTTCCACGAACCGAAGCGTTTGGGAAGGTCTATCCACGGGCTCCCGGTGCGGTACTTGAATGCGATCGCGTCGATCACCTGCCGGTGATCACGACACCGCCCACCCCCCGAGGTGTCCGGTCCGGTAGCAACGGCTCGATGCGTGCCCACTGGGCGTCAGTCAACGACACACCCGGACCAACGATCAGACGATCGGAAGGCTACTGCTCAACTGCCTTGGCGCTGTTCACGCTCTCGAAGCCGTCGCACATGCCTGGCGTACTGCCCGGCCCGCGACCTCTGAGCGCGATCGATCGAAAGCACTTGGGGATCCGCCGCGCGCTCGTACAACTCGACTTCGAAGGGGTCCGCGTCCACCTCGACAAGCCGTGCCAGCGCGTCCCGATCCTGCTCAGCCGTCGGACGCACGCGAACCTCGTCCCTCCGCACCTGACCGCTCGCTTCGGCTTCGTCCACCTCGCCAATATATGTGCGGGCAGGCGGCGAACGGGCTCCTCCGAACCAAGATCCGAAAGAGACGGCCTAGTCGAAGCCGGCGGGTCGCCGCCCTTGCTGCCGCGAGCGATTCGGTCGGCCGACTCGTTCTTCGGCTCCGCCTCTGGTCCGTCACCACGGAGGCGACGGACCAGACGGCGGAGCCCACGACGACATAAGTCGCGTGGAGCCGACGTGACTTCGGTGTGACGCCACCGGTGCACTGCAGTCCCTCGGCACTACGATCTCTGGCGGTCGCAGCGACCTTCCTGCTGCTGATATGCCGACCTCGGCATACGGACGGTGGGGGCCCGGCCGCCGGGCGGTGACATCAAGAACCGATCGTGTCCGGGTCCTCGGTGGTGTCCGCAAGCAGTCGGGCCATCAAGGCTTGGCCTTCCTGCCTCACCAGATCATCGGGGCCGTAGGAGCGCTTCGGCCAGTACGCCCGCCCGTCAATCCACGGGACGCCCATCGGCAATCCGTCCGTTCGGCCACGGAGTTCGAGCTCGCCGACGGGCTCCACAGGCAGGTCGGCCGGGAGCTTGCCCGCCCCCAGGAACCGACGCCAGGTTTGAGGCAGGGGCCTGAGTTCCAGCACCCCATCGGGTCGGACGTCGTCGCCCCCGGCGGCCGGAAACAGCACCAGCAGGGCGACCCCGCCCCAGGGCGGGTCGTACAGCAGGGCATACCGCTTGGGCACGGGGCCGGGCGCGCAGGCGGCATGGGCCAAGGTCCTGGCCGTCGCCCCACCGGATCCACGGAGTTGGTAGGCCCCGAAAAGCGCCATGCCGACCGATACCACGAGCGGGAACCAGGCATCGGGCAGTATCGACGGGCCGCCCAGCCAGCAGATCGCCAGCAGAAGGAGCGTGAAGACCAGCGCCGTGGCCAGGGTGGACACACCTGAGATGATCCGCAGCGTCCGCACCCGCCACCACCGCACCCTGCGAATGTCCGCCTTGCGATGGCTGCGTGCCGTGGGCCTGGTCAGCGCCGCCTGGCGCCGCGCCTCGGCCATCAGCATCGCGTACGTGGGTGCGCCGGATCTCGGCGTCGTGCTTGCTCCATCGTCGTGCGACATCGGGCCCCTCTCCTCCGCGGGCATCCCCCGCGCCCCAAATGGCTGTAACGGGCACCGACTTTAGGCCCTCAAAGGTTTCGCAGGCGCACCGGGCCCGGCTCGGAGGACGAGCACCTCACGCTCCGCGGCGGGCAGTTCGCCAAGTGCGTGATGTCAGCGCCGAAATCGCTGAACTCGCCCGCGACGTAGGCTTTGGACCATGTGGAGAGAGACGGCGGCGCAGAGCTTTCCCGGTGTGGGCCTGCGGGAGGCGGTTCAGGAGTCCGCTCTCGCCGAGGCGCAGGAGCGGCTCGGGCGGACACTGCCGGCCGAACTGCGGGCGCTGCTCCTCGAAAGCGACGGGGTGACCGGACACACCGACACGGACGCTGTCTGGCCGCTGGACCGGATCGTCGAGCAGAACCTTCTCTTCTGGTCGGATGAAACGTTCGCCCAGCTGTACATGCCCTTCGACGCTCTGCTCTTCTTCGGGGACAACGGGGGCGGCGACCAGTTCGCCTTCGTGCAAAGGCCCGACCGTCCCGACATCTTCGTCTGGGAGCACGAGAGCGACAGCCGCCGCTGGGTCGCCGGCGGCCTGCGGGACTACCTCGGCCGCGCGCTGAGCACCGGCGGAGACGACTGGTATCGGTCCTGACATCCGCCACTTCCTCAGAAGGCCCCATAGCCATCGAGGTGGCCTATCGTGCGTGCCTGTTTCGCGAGAGGGTGTCGGGCCCGAGCGGGAACAGAGAACCAGCGCCTGCGGTGCTCGGGTTGGGCTGACAGGGAGGAAGACCGATGGGGGACTTGTTCAGCGGCGGAATCGCCCTAATCGGTCGCCTTGTAGCCAGGGAGTGAGGGCCACCGGACGGTCAGAACCACGGACTCTTCCTCCGCGAACCAGGAGTGGTCAACGCCCCGGCCCCACACGACGTAGTCCCCCTGCTGGGCCAAGAGAACGCTGCGTCCGGGCAGTTCCACCCGGAAGCGCCCGCTGATGAGGACCAGCAGGGCGGTGCGCCCTTCGCCCGTCACCCACTGAGCCCGCTCATCGCCCTGCGGGTGGACGCCCCATTTGATCTCCACCGCCTCGCTGTGCCGAGGATCGGAGACGTCCTTGAAGTGCCCCAGCAGCCACCCCCGGTCCAGTGCCGCATCCCTGCCGGCATTGCCCACATACACGCTGTCGTTCATGGCTCGGAAGGTAGCAGCCGACCACGTCGGCCCTCACAGGAGCAACTACAGCCACTTTCGCATCAATCCTGGCGCCCTGCCCGCTGCGCCTACGGGAGGGTCGCTGGACTGGGGCTGGTGTCCGGTCGAGGGTGGCAAGAGTTCGCGGTTCTGTTGCCCGGTGTAGCCGATCACGGCTGCGCCATAGTTGCGGTGCGGTTCGGCGGGGTGGTCGAGCTTGATCCACAATGCGTTCCTGCCCGTGACCGGATCGACCTGGACCAGCGGGCACTGTGCAGCATCCGCACCCCGGGGCGGGTGCGCGCAGAGAGTTCCGCATCGCGCGCAGGTATGGGCAAGTCCTCGTGGGAGGGCATGCAGCCGTTGGCCATGGCCGGCCTGCCGTGTATGCCGGTTCAGTTCCTGAAGGGTGTCGTCGTTGCGCTGCTCAGGACATTTGTGGGGCTCCTTGTGTGACACCTGTACTGCGGTATTTGTGCCTCTTGACACTGCACCACGCCTGTCGACCTCCGTAGGCTTACGGCATGTTCACATCTCACCGACCAGGACCGGACGACGCTTGGGAAGGCATCGTTGAGGACAAGTCGCGGGGCATGCTCGACGGCGCGAACATGTACCACTTCGTCAAGGTGAGGCGTGTGGACGGCCAGTTCATGAAGGTGCGCATCGACCGTCGGCTGTGGAAGTCGATCGGGGTCGGCGATCGCATCGTGAAGGAGCCGGGAAGCGGCCCGGTCAAGGTCGCTTAACCCCGCGAGGCCGGCAGCGAGTACGAACTTGCCCCTGAAGGAGGTGACTTCGGGCGCCGGATCGCCGGCACCGACGTTTTTTTGAGGATGCCTGCGAGGGTGACGATCGCCGATTGCTTGCTCTCGGCTGACGTGTCGCGTCGCGTCCCCAGAAGAGGGCGATGGTGTGGCGGATCCGGGTAGTGATGTTCGGGGCGCTGTCACTGAGGGCGCGGTGCGCAAGCGCGCCACCTGATAGTCGACCTGCACGGAACCCCGCTCGCCGTCACCCTCACCGGCGGCAACCGCCACGACGTCACCCAGCTCCTGCCGTTGCTCGACGCGGTCCCGCCGATCCGGGGGGCTGCGAGGACGGCCTCGCCGCAAGCCGCGGCATCTGTATGCCGACCGGGGCTACGACTTCGACAAGTACCGTCGCCTGCTGTGGAAGCGCGGCATCAAACCGATGATCGCCCGACGTGGCGTGGCCCACGGCTCGGGGCTCGGCAAGGTCCGTTGGGTGGTGGAGCGGGCCTTCGCTTGGCTGCACCAGTTCAAACGGCTCCGGATCCGCTACGAACGACGCGCCGACCTCCATCAGGGCCTGCTCGAACTGGCCTGCAGCCTCATCTGCCTCCGTCGCCTGCGCACCGTACGGTGAAACGAGCGGTCAGGTGAGGACGATCGGATTGGTGAGTGCGGCGACGTGCCCGTTGGGATGGCGGACCTCGATGCGGACGAACGCTGAGTCCTCCGCCGTCGTGTCCCACTGCACCACACCTGCCCCGTCGCCGGGGAGAGACGCCCGGTGAACCTTCCCTCGATCGGTGTGGAAGCTGACGGTCCCCACCGGCACACCTCGTACTGCCGCCTGCACTTCGACCTGCCCACCATGAGTTGTGAGCTGTTCTCCCACCCCGGCAGCGCGACCATCGGCATTGGCGGTGAACGACACGTCCACGTCCGCCGACTCGGCGATCCAGCTGCGGCCAGCACGGATTCCGGCCAGGACCGCCTCGGTGCTCAGCTCCTCGGCGAAGACCACGGTGTGAGGGATGCCGATCTGCCCCTCCAAGTGGGTGTCGCTGTTGCCCATCGCCGGCCGCCACGAGCCCGTGTGGATGTCCGCTGCGAGGCTCCGCCCCCACTCCGCCAGGGCGGTCTCGTTGTCAGCGTTCCAGGGTCGGTCCGAAGTCCACAGCCCGTTCCAGACCTCCACCACGTCGAAGCCCCGGAAGGGGAACATGAAGTCGCCCGACGGATAGGGCGCATGCGGGTGTGCGGCCACGCACAGGCCCCCCACTCGATGGACCTGATCCAGGCACTGATCGATCAGCCCGTCCCTGACCTGGTGGTTCCAGTCGACGACCTCGCCGGGGTTGATGCCGAGCGCGAGCCAGTGCCCGGTCTTCGTGGTCACTTCCTCACCGAGAACGATCAAGAAGTCATCGGCAGCCAGATGCCCCCATGCACCGGGTTCCGCAGCTGAGTTGTGCTCCGTTGTCGCCATGAAGTCGAGCCCGGCAGCGCGCGCCCGAACGGCCAACTCTTCAGGAGTGAGTTCCCCGTCCGAGTCGACGGAGTGGACATGGCAATCCCCGCGGTACCAGGCCGCCCCACGTCCGACCGCCCGCGCCGGCGGGAAACTCAAAATCGACAAGGTTCTCCCCTCCCAAAGTACTGTCGAGCCAACGCGCAAGCAGAGCTACCGGTTCCGTCGCGTGACTGAGCGCCGTCTCAGCCGAGAGGTCAGATCAAGATCTCATTCTGAAACGATCAGTTAGTGATCAAGTGGTTTGGCAATGTCAGTGAGAACTGACAACGCTCAGGGCCTGACGGTTCCGCAGCACTGTGGGTGTTCTGAGGTGACCTTGGTGGCGTGAGGTGTCCTACCTTCTAGGCGGGTTGATCGGGCCATTCGTAGGGTCCTGTCGCCTGGGGGTTCTGGGAGGGGCTACTGAGGTGTCGCCGCTCGTGGCTGAACAGACTTGGCCGCCTGGGACCCCACCGACGACCGGGCCGCTCATTGAGAGTTGCGAGTAGATCGCTGAGTAGGACAACGCCGGTGAGGTCGTCTGTAGAGAATCAGTACGACTGACTCGGGATGAAGATGAATCGCATCTGGGCCGGCATCGACGCTGGCAAGGGCCACCACCACTGCTTCGTCATCGACGGGGAGGGCACCAAGCTGTTATCGAGGCGGGTGGCCAATGACGAGCCTGACCTCTTGCTGCTGATCACCGATGTTCTCGCCCTGGGCGACGAGGTGATCTGGGCCATCGACCTTGCCGATGGCGGGGCCGCTCTCGTCATCGCTCTCCTGCTCAACCACGACCAGGAGGTGCTCTACATCCCCGGCCGGACCGTGAACCGGGCCACGGCCGGCTACCGCGGCGAAGGCAAGACCGATGGCACCGGCTCCCAGGGACTCAGGCAAGGTCAGCGGTAACCGACACCGGCCGAAGCGATATCGCCGACGTCTGCAACGGGCCCTGTTCCTTGCCGCCATGAGCAGCATCACTTGCTGCTCGGAATCACGCTGGTACTACGACCGCAAACGGGCCGAGGGCAAGAGGCACTCGCAAGCAGTCCTGGCGCTGGCCTGGCGACGAGTTAACGTCCTGTGGCCACTTCTCCGAGACCAGCGGCCCTACGAACTCATGCCACCGGCAGCAACCGCCCAATAGGGCTACTCGCCGATCGCAAACCTGATCGACCAAAGCAGACTTCTCAGGGAGGATCCCATCAGCATTGACCCATGGCGCTGAGGAGATCCCTGTGATCACACAAGGAGTACAGGTCACAGGCCGGTGCAGTGCCTGCGGAGGTACGACGACCTGCGATGTCGGCCAGTTCTTCGACCGCGGCATGCTCTGTTGGGGCACCGAAGGGCGATGCGTGGACTGCCCGAATGGGTGGTGCGAGGAAGACAGCGGCCCCGTCACGCCCGAGAACATTCGACAGCCTCTGCTGCAAGTGCACGGGCCAGCGCGGCTTCTCCTGTCTGGAGACGTACCGAGCCTTGTTCCCGTGCTGCAGGCCCTCCGGAGTGCACGGGAACTGTCCCTGGGCGAAGCACGAGCGCAGGCAACGGAGCTCGCCGAAGCCGGTCTTATCGGCACGCTCGTCGAGATGGAGGTCCTGGCGGTTCACCTTCGGAGACGAGCTATCGCGGTGAGCGTTGAACCAGCGGCGTAGCCCCGTCTGGACAGCACCCGCGCGGCTTGACAACGGCATTGAGAAGTCTGTGGGCGCTGGGTTCCGTTCAGCTGTGGGTGGTGGCTGATCGCACGACGGTCAGGCCGCACAGGTATGGCTCGTCGAGTTCGCCTTCGGGGAAGGTCCGAGCCAGTGCGGTGCGGTTCATGTCGAGGAGTTCGGCCCGCTCGATGGGGTCCATGACCGTGAAGTGCGAGTGGGTGGCGAGGTATCTGGTGTGCTCCTCGACGGTGATCTGGCGCGACCACGGGATCTCGCGGGTAGCCACGTGGACCGGGAACGAGGCGAGCAGCTCGGCCACGGTTGCCGGGTAGTTGCGGGTGAAGGGTGCGAGTCGGGCATCCTCCGCTGCGACCCACGGGACGCGGACGTCGGCCTGGTTCCACCACAGGGCCAGCACGCCGTGCGGGCGTAACACACGCAGCGCTTCGGGGACGGAGCGGGCCGGGTCGGTCCAGTGCCAGGCTTGGGCGTAGGTGATCACGTCGAAGCTGCCTGCGGCGAATGGCAGGCAGTTCCCCTCGCCCCGCACCAGCGGGATCTCCGGCTCGGCCGCGCGTAGCTCGGCCGCCATACCGGCGCCCGGCTCCAGGGCGACGACGTGGGCGCCTCGTTCGCGCATCAGCCGAGTGGCGATGCCGGTGCCGGCTCCGCAGTCCAGTACGTCGGCGCAGGCCAGCGGTCGGCCGGCGAGTTCCTCAACGGCGTCGAAGAGGGCCGACGGATAGTCCGGCCGGGTGGCAGCGTACTGAGTGGCAACAGTGTCGAAGGACAGGGCGCGGGCATGGTTCGCGTGAGATGCCATGCCCGTGATCTTTCCGGGTGTTGCCAGAACTCAGCAACACTGCCCTCCGGGAAAACCGGGCGTTCCCCGCTCTGAGCGACAAGTGGTGTCAGCTCCCACGTACAAAACCAAGCCTCAACGGCATCCCGAGGCCCCCAGTCACGCCACATCTCACCGGCTCCGACATGGGAGGGTGACTCTGGCCCCGTCCCGGTGTCTGCTCAAGCCGTTGAACAAGAGGCGGGGCACGGTTGAAGGAGTTAGTGAAGGGCCCTGACATGTCCCGCGGTGCTCGTCTGGCCGCCCATGGCACCGTTTCTACATCGCTGGCGCTGCGCAGTGACCGCAGTCTGCGCGAGTTCGTGGAAGCCGGCGCACCGCTGGGGTCGGGCATCGGCGGGAAAACAGTCCTGCTGGAGGTCGAAGGAACCCGGGTCTTCGTCAAGCAGGTACGGCTGACCGATCTGGAACGACGGCCGGAGCACGTTCACTCCACCGCGAATCTGTTCGGACTCCCGGACTTTTGCCACTACGGCATCGGCACCATCGGTGGCCCGGGGTTCGGGGCCTGGCGGGAGCTGACCGCGCACGCCATGACGACGAACTGGGTGGTCGCGGGAGACTACGAGGGCTTTCCCCTGATGTACCACTGGCGAGTAATACAAGACTCTGGCCAGCCGCTGCCCGAGGAACTGGCCGATGTGGACCGAGCTGTCGCCTACTGGGGAGGCGGATCAGCGGTACGCCGGCGGATCGAAGCTCTCCAGCAGTCCACGGCAAGCCTCGTGCTGTTCCTGGAGTACATCCCGCAGAACCTGCACAACTGGCTGGGCGTCCAGATCGGGGTCGGCGACGAGGCAGCCGGGCGGGCCTGCGCCATGGTCGACGACGAGCTGAAAGCCGGCATCTCGTTCATGAACGCCCGCGGACTTCTGCACTTCGACGCCCACTTCGAGAACATCCTCACCGACGGTCGACAGCTCTTCTTCACCGACTACGGCCTCGCGATCTCCTCACGCTTCGACCTCACACAGGACGAGGCCTACTTCTTCGACCAGCACCGCACCTACGACCGCTGCTACACCGTCACACACCTGGTGAGCTGGCTAGCCGTCGCTCTCTACGGACACAAACCGGAAGAACGCAAAGCGTTCGTGCATGCGTGCGCCCAGGGGGTGCCACCGGAGGGGGTTCCAGCGTCGATCGCGGCGCTCCTTGTCCGTCACGCGCCGGTTGCCGCAGTGATGGGAAACTTCTATCGCGAATTTCAGCAGGAGAGTCGAACAACTCCCCATCCACTGGCAACGATCTGTCGTATAGGGCGAAGTACGTGATCAGCGGCGGCCGGTCACAGGCGGGTGGTGAACCGCCCGTTGGGTAGCCTCCGTAACCAGCTGCGGTCGACGAGTCTGGCCAGCTTCCCGCGCAGCGGTTCCAGCCTGGCCCGCACATTGACGTCCACTCCCAACATCTCGCCGATCTGCCGGGCCATGACCGGTCCAGCGGCCTGCTGCACGCCGGCGAGAATGCGCTGGTAATCCAGCGGAAGTACGCTCTCCTCCACATCCGTTGTGCGGTGTGGGATCAGCATGACCGCCCGTCCACCCACCTGCGCGGGCACCGGCGAGGCCGAGACGCGCTCGTCAGCAATTTGTTCGCTCACCTGCTCAAGGACCCGTTCGGCGACAGCAAGTTCGTCTCGCTCGGCCCTCACCTCCGCCAGCTGCTTGGCCAGCTGTTCTTCGAGTTCGTCCAGTTCCGCGTGCCGCGCGGTGATCCGTTCCAACAGCTCGGGATCCATGCACCGGATCGTAAATGGCTGCCTAAGTAGTCCAGCCGTAGATCGTGATCTTCATGGTGAGGGGAGCCGAGGCGGCAGGTGGCCAGCGTCGATCATCTCGCCCGAGATCGTCCACGCCGTCGCGGGCGTAGGCTCCTTCTTCGTCTACCCGAGTTCACCGAGACGGAGGGCGTCCCTTATCTCGCTGAGCTTCGCGGTCGATGCGGGGGTCCGCTCCCGCGCTTGTTCAGCGAGTCGGAGGGCGTCGTCAATCTCGCTGAGCTTCGCGGAGGACAGGGCGGCCTCCCGCTCTATCAGGTCGTCCCGGGACACAGTGGTCAGCCACGTGCACGGGGTGAAGCCTGGACGCGGGAACGCGAGCCGCAGCACGCCATCGAACGGCAGTCCTTCACCGGCGCCCACCATCACTTCGATGCCCAGACCGCTGATGTCGACGCCCGCTGGAGCGACGACCTGCATCACCCGGATCCCGGACGTTTCCTCTCCCGACAGCAGTACGACCAACCTCCGCTCGTCGAACTGAACCCACCAGACTTCGCCACGTTGCACAAGTCCTCCAGATACAGGACGCAGGCAGACGCTGCGCGACCCTGACGCGCTGTGGAGACGGGTGCGGCCACCGTTGATCATCGACGCGTGAAGACAAACGATCATGCGGTGGCCGCAGGTCACAGCGTAGACCCTGGCCGCTGGCAGGAAGCGTTCGAGGGCCTGATGAGCCGGATAGCGGGACGGTTCACGCGGGTGGAATCCCGGCGCCGGGCCCGGAAGTTGGTACTCGGCCTGCTGTCGGACCTGCCGCGCAAGAACTGCTGGACCATCGCCGAGTGGGCCGGGGACAGAACCCCGGGACGGCATGCAGCACCTGCTCGGGCGGGCCAAGTGGGACGCCGACCAGGTCCCCGACGACGTGCGCGCCTACGTGGTCGAGCATTTGGACGACGACGAGGCAGTCCTGGTCGTCGACGAGACCGGCGACGTGAAGAAGGGCACCGACACTGTCGGTGCCCAGCGGCAGTACACCGGCACCGCGGGCAGGATCGAGAACGCCCAGGTCGCCGTCTATGTGGTCTACGCCGGCCGCCGCGGGCACGCCGCGGTGGACCGGGAACTGTACGTTCCGCGTTCCTGGACCTCCGACCCCGACCGCTGCCGGGCAGCCGGCCTTGGTGACAAGACGGAGTTCGCGACCAAGCCGGAGCTGGCCGCTCGCATGGTCACCCGATTCCTGGACGCCGGCCACCGGGCCGCCTGGGTCGCGGGAGACGAGGTCTACGGCGGCAACCCGAGGCTGCGCGCCGCGCTGGAGGAACGTGGCACCGGCTACGTCCTCGCGGTGGCCTGCTCGCACGAAGTCACCACAGGCTCCGGGAAGTTTCGCGCCGACATGCTGGCCAGGAAGGTGCCCAAGAGGGCCTGGCAGAAGCTGTCCGCAGGGGCCGGAGCCAAAGGCCACCGCTTCTACGACTGGGCCGTCATCGACCTGACCGGTCCCCGGCCCGGCAGCCGCCAATTGCTGATCCGGCGTAACCGCACTACCGGCGAACTCGCCTACTACCGCTGCTATTCGACCGCACCGGTACCGCTTGCCGAGCTGGTGCGAGTCGCTGGATCAAGATGGCGGGTGGAGGAGTTCTTCCAGTCCGGAAAGGGCCTGGCCGCCCTGGACGAGCACCAGGTCCGCCGCTACCCGTCCTGGTCGCGCTGGGTCACCCTTGCCATGCTCGCCCACGCCTTCCTAGCCGTCGTCCGCGCGGACGAACACGCCCGCCACCTCGCACCCGGCACCCTCATACCGCTCACCTGCAACGAGATCCAGCGCCTGTTCATCACCCTCGTCGTCCGGCTGCCCGCACTCGACGCCGCCCACCGGCTCCGCTGGTCCCACTGGCGACGCCGCCACCAAGCACGATCACAGACCAGCCACTATCGGCGACAAGCCGCTCAAGCATGAAGATCACGATCTACGGCTGGAGTACTAGCCCCAGCGAGCAGGAACCAGCGAACTGTCCGGCTCTGTCAGACGATCTACTCCGCAGACAGCCGCCCACGACCAGCGTGAGCACTTCGAGAGCCGGTCACACCAGACCTCTGACCTGCTTCTTCAGGTTGGCGGAGGCTCACTGTGCGGGTAGCTCGGGACAGGGGCGGTACCTGCCGATCGGGCAGGTACCGCCCGATGAAATCCCCTTCATCGCCCTTCAGTTGCACCCGCGTCGTGCAGGATGCGCTACCGGATCCGCTCCATGGCGCGGAACGGTCCGCCGGATCGATCACGACTCGATACCCGCCCTGGATGGGCGGGCGGGGTGGCGCATCCCCTTTGAGAGCTACAGGGATTGTCCATGTGGGGGTGACTCGCGGACGTCGGCGCGTCCCTAGCGTGGTTGTCAGGTCGCCACCGGTGCGACCACCACCACAAGGGGAGGCCACGATGGGTACGACGTCCACCGCACCGCACGACACAGGCTCCGGCCCGGACGAAGACGGCGACGGCTGGGGCGGCCGTTTCGGCCGGATCGTTCGATCTCCACTCGGCTGGATGCTGACAGGCATGGTCGGTGTCGGTCTCGTCTCGGGCCTGACCGCGACGGGCCCCGGTCCGGTGCCGGCGCTGGGAGCGGCTGCCGCGGTGGCGGTGTACTGGGCGGTCATGCGCTTCGTCGCACGACGCCCCACGCCGGAGATCGCCCGGCGTGGGGCCGGCCGGGAGGTGTTGCTCGGCGGCGGGATCGGTCTGGGCTTCATCCTCGTGTCCGCACTCCTGATCACGGCTCTCGGGGGCTACTCGTTCTCCTGGGCGGGCAACGGCTTCGTGTCGGTCGTGTGGTCCGCGGTCATGGTGCAGATTGGCGCCGCGGTCACCGAGGAGCTGCTGTTCCGCGGTCTCGCCCTGCAGGCTCTGGAGCAGTTGTGGGGCAGCCGGGCCGCCGTCGCGATCACCGCGTTGTTCTTCGGCGTCGCCCACCTGGGGGCTCCGGGTGCCAGTGGGCGGAGCCTGGTGGCGATCGCTCTCGAGGCGGGCGTCATGCTCGGTGCCGCGTTCCTGTGGCGGCGTAGCATCTGGTTCGTCGTGGGTCTGCACTTCGCCTGGAACACTGTCGAGCAGCTGCTCGGCGTCCCGGTCTCCGGACACACCCCCGAGGCTCTGTACACCGTCGACGTCCATGGTTCCACCCTGTTGACCGGCGACGGCTTCGGCCTGGAGACGTCGATCGTGCCCATCGTCCTCGGTGTACTGATCACCGTCCCGATGGCCGTCCTCGCCCACCGGAACGGCCGACTGCTGCCCCGGCGGCGGGCCCGGCACTGAGACAGGCCGACTGGAGGAAACGGAAGTGATGTCCCGTCAGGCGCTCTGGAGTCCCCCGCCCCTCCGGGCATTACGTGACTGGTGGAGCGAGCGGGATGCCTCCGTCAAGGACGGCGTCCTCGCTCTGGTGCTCACCCTGCTGGCCTTCGTGCCGACCCTGTCGAACATCGGGGGGCAGATCGGCGACCTGCCCGAGCGGCCGGCGAACGCGCTGGGCATCGGGCTGATCCTGGCCCAGACCCTGCCGGCGGCGGTCCGCCGCCGGTGGCCCGCGGCCTGTCTGGCCGTCACCGCGGGCGCGTTCGCCGTGCACCAGGCGCTGGGTTTCGCGACGACGTTCGGGAGTCTGGGACTGTATCTCGCCCTGTACTCCGCCGGGGCCCATCAGGTCGGCCTCCGCCGCGCCGTGACCGTCGTGGCGAGTGCGGCGTACGCCGTACTGGCCGTCGTCCTGCACCACCTCGGCTCACCACAGGAAATCCCGGACTATCTCGCGTTCTATCTGACTCTGGCCGCGATCTGGCTGGTGGGGAGTGTCGTGCGCATGCGGCGAGGGGAAGAGGTGGAGCGGCGGCGGCTGGCCGCCGAGGTGGCCACGGCCGCCGAGCGGGCACGGATCGCGCGCGAACTGCACGACGTGGTCACCCACCACGTGACGGCCATGGTGGTCCAGTCCGACGCGGCGCAGTTCCTGCTCACGTCGGCGCCGGAACGGGCCGGGGAGGGACTGGCGGCCGTCAGCGACACCGGCCGTCGGGCTCTGACGGAGCTGCGGTACCTGCTCGGTGTGCTGGAGGCGACCGGTGAGTCCGCGGTCGCCGACCCGGCGCGTGCGGACCGGGCCCCGACCCTGGGACGGGTGGTGGACCTGGTCGAACAGGCCCGCAGGTCGGGTCAGTCGGTCGAGTTCAGCGAGCAGGGCGAGCGGCGGGCGCAGTCCGTGGACGTGGAGCTGGCCGCGTACCGGGTGGTGCAGGAGGCGCTCACCAACGCGATGAAGCACGCGGCAGGGCAGACGGCACACGTCATGGTCGGGCACCGCGAGGAGCACGTCGAGATCAAGGTGACGACCGAGGCACCCGCCGCCTCCCCGGCGACCGTACCGGTCCCGCGGAAGCCTGGCCCAGCGGGCGGACGAGGTCTGGCCGGGCTGCGTGCACGGGTGGGGATGCTCGATGGTGAACTGGAGGCCGGACCCCGGCCCGAGGGCGGGTTCGAGGTCCGCGCAACGATTCCGTCCAAGCCCGTTCAGGAGTGACCCCGTGAGCGATGCGCCGCAAACCGTCCGTGTACTCGTCTGCGACGACCAGGCGCTGGTGCGGACCGGCTACGTCACCATCTTCTCCGCGCAGCCCGATCTCGAGGTCGTCGGGGAGGCCGAGAACGGGCACGCGGCAGTGGAAGCCGCACGGCGACTGCGGCCCGACGTGGTGGTGATGGACATCCGGATGCCTCTGCTCGACGGCATCCAGGCGACCCGGCAACTGGCCGGTCCCGATGCCCAGTTCCCGCCGAAGGTGCTGGTCGTCACCACGTTCAACGTCGATGCCTACGTCTACGACGCGCTGCGGGCCGGAGCCAGCGGCTTCCTCCTCAAGGACGCGCCTCCCGCGGAGCTGGTGAACGGGATTCGGACGGTCGCCCGGGGCGAGGCCCTGCTGGCGCCCGCCGTCACCCGCCACCTCATAGGTCACTTCGCCGAGCACCTGCGGCCGGCCGACACCTCCCGGCAGGCCAGGGAAGACCTCGTACGCGCGCTGACCCCCCGCGAGCTCGACGTGCTCCGGCAGATCGCCGAGGGGCTGTCCAACGCGGAGATTGCCACGGCGCTGTTCATCACCCCCGAGACGGTCAAGACCTACGTTTCGCGGATCCTGGCCAAACTCGGCCTGCGCGACCGGGTCCAGGCGGTCGTCCTCGCCTACCGGGTCGGGCTGACCCCAGCGGCCGACTGACTGCGGGCAGCCCCTGTGGCGCCTGCCGTACCGGTCGCTGCAACTCGGCCTCTCCGGTGAGGCCGTACGACGCTACGCGGACGAGTGGACGCTAGCCGGCCGCGACGTCGCCCCGCTCGCCATCTGCCGCAGCATCTTTTGCATATGCCGGTTACTCACCGATCGCCTCCTCACACACGATCAGACAGGTCTCCACATCGGCATGATCATGCCGATCGTGGAGTGAACCGCGGTGAAACGGCGAGAGCGGCACGAATGGGGGACGGACTCCCAGGAATTGGCTTCGCGTCGTATCCCGACAGCGGCCACGACCTGGTGATGGTCGTCTCGTACGAGGGTCACGGCCTCATCGCGAGCGGCGCTTCCGGAGCAGGTCGGTCCGAGTCCGGCCCAGCTCGAAAACGGTCTGTGGGCGATCCTTGGCATGGATCGTCAAGCAGCGTTCGCAGACCTCATCCACGCTGGTGGCGGCGTGACTGTGACGGCTGCCGGTGCGTTGCCCGCCTCGCGGGTGGGACGGACAGCGGCCCTGCGGTGGGAGGTCATCCAGATTGACGTCCGCCCGGCGATCATGTGCTTCCGTGTGGCCCTGGGAGATGCCGGCCTCCCTGTCCGGACCTGCGGTCAGGGGCGCAGATGGGCCAGTAGTTCGTCACCGGCGGCGTACGGCTTTTCCTGGGGGAGGAGTTGGGCGGCCAAGTCAGGATCGCCACGGCTGACGAGCGCGCGTATCTCGCGGGCGAGCGGGGTCACGTCGCTGATGGACACGGTCCACTCGTCCGCGTAGCGTGACGATGTCGTGCCCGAGAGCCCCAGTTGCAGCGAGCGGTACGGCAAGGGACGCAGGTTCAGGTCGCGTTCGGGATCCCACTGGACGCGGGACGGTGCGTGCTTGAGGTCACGCTGCCAGGTACTGCGATCGGGATGCAGCCCGCGAACGTAGCTCGACAGGCAGGCGTGCCGCAACGCCCAGTCGAAGCCGTCGCGATCGATCTCGACGGCAAGAACGGTCTCCTGCCCGGTGCTCGTACCCCAGTTGGAGCGGTACATCATCCACAGGAAGCTGGGTTTGATCCATGTCAAGCCGTGTTCGCAGACCTTTCCCTGGCACGCGTCCGAGAACTTGCCTACTGCTCCAGACCGTTGAGTCCTTGGCGCTTTGCCCCTGGCAGGATGGCCGACATGGAGATCATTCCGGGGCTCGGCGTCAACACGGTCAGTATCGGTGACCGGCGTTCGCAGGTCGAAGAGCGCCTCGGGCCGCCGTATCACGGCCCCGGCGGACAGCGGGCCGTCTACACCACCACTCCTATGCTGGTGATCACCTACGCCGCTGACGAGACGGTCGAACTCGTAGAGATCCACTACAGCGGTGAAGGCGGCCCTGCCGAAGTGCACTACGACGGGGTTCAATTGACCCATCGTTTTCTCGATGACGTCGTCGCGGACCTCCACGCCCTGGGGTACACGAGTACGCCTTCAGACATCGGCCACGACTTCCATGCCGGATTCTCCGTGTGGTCCATGCACTCACTGTGGGCCCGTGACCTCGATCCCGAAGCCGACGAGGACGACGAACGCGCCGTCTCGGAGGCAGTCTCGGTGGCGCCGTACGCCTACTTCGTCGAGGGGTGAGAAGACCGGAGACCTACGCCGGGTCGATCGCGTACCTTGGCCGTCATCGAGGAAGGAGACTGACCTCATGGAGTTTGTCTTCTCCGGTCGAGTGACCGAATGGCGCGGACCGTCGCCGTACTACTTCGTGCGTGTGCCGGACGAGGAGTCCGCCGACATCCGCGAGGTGGCCGCACTGGCCACCTACGGCTGGGGTGTGATCCCGGTCGAGGCTCGGATCGGCGAGGTCGCCTTCCAGACGTCGCTCTTCCCCAAGGACAGCAGCTACCTCCTGCCGCTCAAGATCGCTGTGCGTAAGCCGAGCGGCCTTTCGGCAGGAGACGACGTGACGGTGAGGATGACCATCCGTCTCCACGAACCCCAACCCCGCTAAGGTCCACGGTCACGACGCCAGCGGCCGGTGGGGTCTGTGAACGCGGCTTGGTGATCCATGTCAAGCCGTGCTCACAGACCTTTCGTGAGTCGGCACCACGCATCCCTGGCCGCGCACGAAGCCCGATGCCAGATCTTGAGCGTCCGTCGTAGCCTTTGCCTCGTGACCAGCGAGAATCAGCAGACTGACAATCTGACGCCCGATGAACTGCCTGATCATCAGTCGTTGTTGGACGGCACGGCTTGGGCCTCACTCGGCACCGCGAGAGGGAACGGCGGATTTTTGTCGGCCACGCTGCCTCGCCTCCTCGACGCCGACCCGACGATTCAGATCAGGGCCATCAGCGAACTGGAGCCGGTATGCCATCAGAACAGCTTCTACGAAGCCACGCTCCCCGTAGCGCTGTATGTGGCCGCGATCCTCGCCCACCCCGCAACGGCGACCGTCGGGCCTGGCCGTCGGGCTGACTCGGAAAGAGACTGTCCGGTGAGGGCGGCTCTGCTGGACTGGCTTGGATCACTCGCCTACGACGCCGACGACGAGCGCCTTGCCGTCGTCGAGCGTCACTTCAACAGTGACGACCTCGACGATTATCCAGAAATGCGCGTCTTCCTGGACCACCGCCCCACGTTCTACCGTGCCGTTTCAGCTTTCCTGGGCCACGAAAACACTGCTGTTCGTGAGGCCGCGGTCGTTGCCGCCATCCCCTTGATCGAGCATCCCGCCCTCATTTGTCACAGAGACGAACTCGGACGCCGCGTCCATCGCCTCCTCGCCACCAGTACCAATCGCTACAACCGCAACCGCTGTCTGGACGCACTCAAGAACTGGGGCTACGACATCGCTGCCCTGGAGAGCCCAGCCGACGTTGCAGCACGCGCTCGATATATCCGTGATGTCCGGACCGGCGGCTGCACGGAGGAACCTCCGTCCTGACTCCGGACGCTACTTGGCCCGCACGGGCGACTGCCTGCCGCCCGCGGCCGGCGTGCTCCGTCGCGTTGCGCAACGGTCGAAAATCGGTGGTCAACAGAGTCGGCCGAGCCCACGCTGTACGCCATGGAAGAACCGCACCGCAGGATCCGCGCGCTCCACACGGCGTCCACGATCACCGTCTACCAGGCGTACCGCCCGGAGATCGGCGGACCCGCCGCCCGCAAGGGTCGTTTCCCCGCCGCGTGGAAGCCTGGCCGCATGACGTGGATCAAACCCAGTTTCATGTGGATGATGTACCGCTCCGGCTGGGGCACGAAGGAGGGTCAGGAGACCGTCCTTGCCGTCGAGATCACTCGCGACGGCTTCGACTGGGCGCTGCGCCATGCCTGCCTGTCGAGTTACGTTCGCGGACTGCATCCCGATCGCGGCACCTGGCAGCGTGTCCTCAAGCGCGCACCGGCCCGTGTCCAGTGGGATCCCGAACGCGACCTGAACCTGCGTCCCTTGCCGTACCGCTCGCTGCAACTGGGGCTCTCGGGTGAGGCATCGTCGCGTTACGCGGACGAGTGGATAGTGTCCATCAGCGACGTGACCCCGCTCGCCAACGAGATCCACGCACTCGTCAGGGACGGCGAACTGGACTCAGCCACCCGACTGCTCCCCCAGGAACAGGAGTACCCCGCCAGTGCAGAACTCCTGGCACACCTACATCCCTGACCGGTGATCAGGGCACAACCGGGGGCATCGCTCACGGGTCCCATGGCGGCAAAGGTCTGTGAACGCTGCTTGATGATCCTGTCAAGGCTCGTTCACAGACCTTTGCGTCGACGCCGATACTCGCCGATCCGAAGGCTCTGCCGCTGTCAGTACAAGTACTCGTTCCGCGTTGTGCGGTACGACCACGGCTCGCGGGGGAGAGCCTCCAGGGCCGTGCGCCGACCCTGGTCTCTCGATCACAACTGGGGCGCCGGTGGCAGCGGTTGCCATGGTGCCTCTTCGCTGCCGCCGACCGTGGGAGAGCAGACCGTACGGGATGCAGATCCACGGCGTTGGCCATGCGGGCCATCATGCCGCGTCGGCGCGACGCTCAGGTCGTGTCGCGCTTCGCGGCCGACGGCGAGGGTGGTTGCTCGTCGCGGCTCTCCGAGGTGAAGGCGTCGCGGCGAGCGAGGGTCACCGCCAGAGGCAGACCCAGCCGCTCGGCCGCGCGTCGCCGGACGCTCACCTGCGCTCGGGTCCGGGGCCGGAAGGAGGGGAGCCGCGAGCAGCCGCAGCCAGGGCGGTGATCGTAGGTCAGCCCCTCCGCGAGAACGGTCGCAACGACGGACCATGCCTTCGTGTCGCGTCGCCGGGGCGCGGCGAAGTCGTAGCCGGCGAAGACGAGCTGTCCACGACAGCCAGGACAGATGTGCTTCCGGATCGGCCACGCGCTGCCCTGGAAGGCGAGCCGGCACGCGACGCACACGTAGTGCCGGAAGGCGCCGTTGAACGCGTGGTAGCACATGGTTCGACAGGGTACGCATCGTCCGCGGGTGGGCCCAAGCGAATTCCTGGTGCCCGATCTGGCCAGTCGGCCGCCGGTCAGTCGCTGTAGCGGGCGAGGGGTGTGGACGAGCGAACAGCGGGACAGCCCTTGGTTGCCGCGTCGTGGCCGGTGGCCTCCTGGGCGAAGCAGCCGCAGGACTTCGGAGAGGTCCCAGCGCTGGGCGTAGTCCACGGCCGGGCTTGTCCACCCGTGACTCGCCCCAAGCCAAACAGAGCGGCGAATCTGTATGATGGGCACTACAAGCAGAGCAGCGATTCCTTTTGCTGGAGGGTGCAGTGCCGCGGCTTACCGACGCACGCAAGGAACTTCGACGCACCCAGATCACCGAGGCCGCCGTACGCTGCTTCAGCCGCAACGGCCTGGAGCGGACCTCGATCGCCGACATCACGGCCGAGTCCGGCCTCTCGAACGGCTCGATCTACGCCCACTACCGCAGCAAGGCCGACCTGGTCCAGGCCTCCGCCCACGCGGTGCTCACCAAGCGCGCCGAAGCCCTCGGCGACTACGCCGCGAGCGACACCCCGCCCGGCCCCGACGAACTGCTCGCCCGCCTGATCGCCGCGATCGACCCCGCCGAAGCCCGCGTCGGCGTGCAGACCTGGGCCGAGGCGACCACCAACCCGGCCATCCGCGGCATCGTCGTCGACACGATCGACCGGATGCGCGCCATGGTGCACGACTGCGTCATGGCCCACCTGGTCAAGGTCGAGCACCTCGACCCGGCCGAGGCCCAGGAGCAGGTCATCCCGATCACCGACCGGGTGATGGCGCTCTACCTGGCCGAACTGCTGCACACCGCCTTGCAGTCACCGGCCGAGGAGACAGCGTCATGACCACCTCGACCGCTTCGTTAGCAGCCCGCACCGTTTTCCGGATCGGTCACGGCGCCTTGCAGCTCGAGCGCCTGCACGACCGCCGCAGCGACGCCGTCGCGCTGCTGCGCCGCGCCCCGAACGTGCTGCTCATCCCCGGTACCGCCAACGCCGCCCACCTGGAGGCCAACATCGCGGCCGACGAGATCGCCCTCGACGCCGCGACCCTCGCCACCCTCGACGTCATCGAGTCCCGCTCCAACGAAGTCCCCATCGGCTGACGGGAACCAACCGGGCCCGGCTCGCGATCACAGCCCGGGCACCCGACCACGGCGCACAGCCCATGTCCGCCAAGGATCTAAGGACAGATCATGAAAGCCATCATCTACCGCGACAACGGCGGCCCCGAGGTTCTCCAGTTAGTCGACCGGGACCTGCCCGTACCCGGCCCCGGCGAGGTCCGTGTCCGGGTCGCCGTGTCCGGAGTCAACCCGACCGACTGGCAAGCCCGCTCAGGCGTCGCCCATGCCAAGCTGTTCGCCGAGGTCACCCCGCACCTGGACGGTGCCGGTGTGATCGAGGCCGTGGGCGAGGGGGTCGAGCAGAGCCGGACCGGCCAGCGGGTCTGGCTGTACATGGCCGCCGCCGGGCGGCCCACCGGCACCGCCGCCGAGTACACCGTCGTACCCGCCGAGCGGGCCGTGCCGCTGCCCGACGATGCCGGCTTCGGCCTCGGTGCCTCACTCGGCGTCCCCGCGCTGACCGCTCATCGCGCGCTCACCGTCACCGAGGACGGACCCGGCCGTCTCCGTCCCGGGGCGCTCGACGACCAGGTCGTGCTCGCCGCGGGCGGGGCCGGGGCGGTCGGGCACGCCGTGATCCAGCTCGCCCGCTGGGCCGGCGCCACCGTGATCAGCACGGTCAGCGGCCCGGAGAAGGCCCGGCTGGCCACCGCCGCCGGCGCTCACCACGTGATCAACTATCGCGAAGGCGACCCGGCCACCGAGATCCGCAAGATCGCCCCGGACGGCGTCGACATCATCGCCGAGGTGGCGCTCGGCGCGAACCTCGCACTGGACCTGGCCGTGCTACGGACGCGCGGCACGATCGCGACCTACGCCAACGACGGCGGCAAGCCGGTCGAACTGAACGTGCTGCAGAACATGGTGCTCAACACACGCCTTCAGTTCCTGGTGCTCTACACGGCAGGCCCGGAGGCACGCGCTGCGGCCGTCGAGGACGTCGCCGCCGCGGTCCGCGACGGCGCCCTGCCGGTCGGCGAAGAACACGGCCTGCCACTGCTCCGTCTCCCGCTCCACCGCACTGCCGACGCACACCGGGCAGTGGAAAGCGGCGCGGTCGGCAAAGTCCTGGTGGACATCACGTCCTGACCCATGGTCAGCCGCCGTGCCGACATCTGCGCGTAGCCGCAATCGGCACGCCGCAGCTCCTCCGACCGCGGTCGACGAACTGGTCCGCTGCGGCAGCGAGTTCGACGGCATGGACCATCATGGCGCGGATGCGGGACGCCCCGGCGGGGCCGACCTCCGGGGCGTGGAAGGCCAGTTCTGGCTCCTGGAGAACCGCCTGTTGAGGTCTGTGAACGCGGCTTGACGATCCACGTCATACGATGCCGCAGCCACGCGGAAGGAAAGCGGCCGTCGCGGACGGCGGGCAGTCCGATTTCAGGGGAGTAAGCCTGGTAGACGGTGATCGTGGACGCCGTGTGGAGCGCGCGGATCCTGCGGTGCGGTTCTTCCATGGCGTACAGCGTGGGCTCGGCCGGCACCGGTGGCCACCGATTTTCGACCGTTGCTCGCCGCGACGGAGCACGCAGGCCGCGGGCGGCAGGCATTCGCCCGAGCGGGCCAAGTAGCGTCTGTCTCGGAAGCCGTTGCCATACCGATCATGGAGTCTGCCGATCGAACGGGAGTTCGGTCGGGTGATCGCGTGCCCCGCCCGGCATGAGAGCGGGGCCTGGCGGTGTACGGGGAAAATTCAGGGGAGCGGACGGCCGCGCGCTGCTACGGTCGGGCGCCATGAGCTGGCTTCCCGATCACTTCGTCCACCCCGTCCTGGTACCGCTGCCGGGCGGTGGTCATCACCTGCGGCCGATCCGGGAGGCGGACACCCCGCTCGACTATCCGGCTGTGATGGGTTCGCGCGAGCGGCTGTGGACCATCTTCGGCCCGGCCTGGGGCTGGCCCGCGGCCACCATGACCTACGAGGCCGACCAGGCCGACCTGTTGCGGCACGAGAAGGAGATCGCCGCACACCTGTCGTTCAACTACGCGCTGTTCGACGCGGCGGAGACAGCTCTGCTCGGCTGCGTCTACATCGACCCACCGGAGAGGGCCGGCGCGGACGGCGAGATCTCCTGGTGGGTGGTGGACGAGCTGGTGGGCAGCAAGGTCGAGCAGGCCCTCGACGCGCTGGTGCCGCAGTGGATCGCCGCCGACTGGCCGTTCGGGCAGCCGCGCTTCCTCGGCCGCGAGATCTCCTGGTCGGACTGGCTCGCCCTGCCGGAGCATCCCGACACGTAAGTGGTTGCTACCCGTACCCATCTTGAAGACTGTCGATCGAACCAGTCGGTCAAGGCGGACGCCGTCGTCGGATCCGACAGGCGCGGGTTCGACGGCGGCAAGCTGATCAATGACGGGCTGGGCCTGCTGCCCGGCTCGGTCTGCCCGCACTATGACAGTGAACCGGGCCGCCGCTTCTCCTGCCAAGCAGCCGTGGCCGCAGGCGCGCTCCCCGCCGGGTGGGCGCTGGAGGACGGTGTCGGCGCCCTCTTCACGGACGGCCTCCTGGCGGAGACGGTGATCCGCACGCCGCAGGCCCACCTGTTTCAGGTCGAGCCGGACGGGGAGAACGGAGTCACGGAGCGAGCCCTGCCGTGCCGCTTGCTCCCTGAAGCACGGTGATCCTCCTCGGCGCCTTCCAACAGGCGGGGGCGTTCCGGTTGCGGCCGTTCGCCGTGGGAGGGAAGGCGGGATGGGCGGCGCGGACGCCCCGGGGACCGGGGTGCGGTGTCCGCCGTGACAAGCTGTGCTTCCCACTGCCCGCTACCAGGAGGTCACCATGGCTGCAGAGTCTCCATTGCCCGAAGAGCCGGTAGACGGCGAGAGCCGTTCCCTCTCGCCCGACGATGATGCCCAGGACGACTTGAAGCGCAAGTTCCGGGAGGCTCTGGCGCGCAAGCGTGGTACGCAGGCGGACGCCGCCCTCACTGCGAGCACCAACACGTCGAAGGTCCACGGCACGCACGGCCCGGCCGCGAGTCAGCGGTCGTTCCGTCGAAAGAGCGGTGGCTGAGTCGTAACGGCCTCAAGACGGGACTCGGCAGCGTCAGGCGATTTCTGGCGCTGGCCGATTGAGCCGTGACCAACCACGGCATCGAGCGGTCCGCCCTGGGCAACGACGCTGAACCGGCCGACTCGGCCGAGACACCCGACTGAACGACGAGCCACGCGAGTCGGTCTGCGGCAACATTCGCGGCGTAGCGACACCATCCGCCCCCCGAAACGTACCTGCCGGGGGCGGACGGCAGTCCCTTTGGGGGCCTGCGGGCCTCCGGCGGTGGATGCGCCGCATGGCCGACGTCCGCGTCGTCCGCTTCGCTGTCACCGTTGCCCATCGGTCGGCGGCGAGCAGTTGTTGGAAGGCGGGCGATGTGTCGTCGGCGGCCGCGACGTCGACGACGACGACGACCAGGCTTGGCAGGCTTACGTGCGTCTCGTCGATCGGGTTCATGTACGGCATTACGCCCAGGCGTTCCGCGAGAGTCCGAGGAGAACGGCATCGAGCTCGCGGGACCTTGAAGCCGGCCCTTCGGCCTCGCATTCATCGGACTCCCCTGCCGCATCGGACCGAAGCATGCATGACACGAAGTGGCAGGGGAAGGCAGAACACCTCCCCGTAGGACTGCCCGGCATGCCTACGCCATGCCGGAGAAGGCGGCCTGCGATGCGGAATACGGGGCCCGGCCGCAGGCCTGCGCGGTAACCGACCCCGGGGCGCTCTGGCGGCACTCCGGGCGGCCGGTGAGGCGAATGACCTTGCGCCTGCGTGATCCAGGGCGAGCGCCAGGTCCCTCGGGCGACGGCGGATCGTGCGATGCAGCGGCGAAGAAGGCCGTCCAGCCGCGCGGAATGCGTTCCCGCTGTCGGTTGGCTTGCCGTCGAGGTCGAGCAGGGCGAGGGGCCGGTGGGCGGCCGACGAGCGGCCCGTGCAGGGCGTGCAGGGTGTGCAGGGTGTGCAGCACGAGTTCGACGCCGATGAAGCCGAGGATGATCGCCAGCCCGTACGTGAGGTGGGCGAGCCTCTTGAGCAGGCCGCCGATGAGGAAGTACAGCCGGCGCAGGCCCATCAGGGCGAACGCGTTGGCGGTGAGGACGATGTACGGCTCCTCGGTCAGTGCGTAGACGGCGGGGACGGAATCCAGTGTGAACCGCAGGTCCGTGGAGCCGATCGCCGGCAGGACCACCAGCATCGGGGTCATCACGCGTCTGCCGTTCTGCCGGACCCACAGCTTGGTGCCGTGGTCTGATCCTCGAAGTCGTTTGTCGGCCTGCCCTGTGGGGTCTGGTGCCGACCTTGTGGCGGGCGGGCCGGCTGAATGCCTCGCTGGTGGCCAGGGTTCTGCCCACGTCATGACGGGTGGTTCGGCGGCGGTTCTGCGAACCGGGCCGGCCTGGTCCGGGCCGGGACGGTTTCGGTGCACAGGCTGGTGACCCGGTCTTGGCGTGCACGACGGTCGGTGCGATGCCCGGCGCAGGCTGTGAGGGCTGGGCCGGGCATCGTAGATGTGGATGCTGGGGTCAGCTCGTGGCGGCGTCGAGGATGAGGTCGGTGACGGCGTGGGGGTGGCTGACCATGGCGGCGTGGGAGCTGTTGATCTCGGTGGTATGGGCGTTGGCACGGGTTGCCATGGCGCGCTCGGCGGCCGGGGGGATGGTGTGGTCGTTGCGGGCGATCAGGTACCAGGAAGGGATGGTCTTCCAGGCGGGTGTGCCCGCGGGCTGGGTGAGGGTGGCGAAGGCGGCGGGGCGTTGCGCGGCAGCCATCTGGGCGGCCTGGCCGGCCGGCAGGTCCTGGGCGAAGAGCTCCCGGAAGTGGGCGGTGTCGATGTAGGCGTCGGCGTCTGCGGTGGCGGCGCCGGGGAAGGGACGGGCGGTGATGTGCTGCAGCAGGTCGGTGGTCCCGCCGCCGAGGGTGGTGGCCTGGGCGACGGTTTCGCCCTGGTCGGGGGCGTAGGCGGCGATGTAGACCAGGGCCTTGACCGCGGGGTTGCCGGTGGCGGCGCCGGTGATGACGGCGCCGCCGTAGGAGTGGCCGACGAGGACGACGGGGCCCGGGATGGTGGCCAGAAACGACTTGAGGTATGCGGTGTCGCCGGTCAGGGAGCGCAGCGGGTTTGCCGGGGCGTAGACGGTGTAGCCGCGTTTTTGCAGGGTGTGGATGACGTCGTTCCAGCCGGAGGCGTCGGCGAACGCGCCATGCTCCAGCACGATGGTGGGCTTGGGTCCGGCGGTTTTGGAGTCGTTGGTGTTCGAGGCTGCGGCGGGGGTGAGGGTCAGGCCGAGGGCGAGCAGTGTGGTTAGTGCGGCGACGGGGCCGGCCTTGCGTGGGACGCGTCGGATGGCGGGGGACAGGTGCGGCATTGAGTTCTCCGGCTGAGGCGGGTTCTCGGGTGGGTTGGGGCTAGTTGGTGAAGCGCTGCACGAAGGCGAGGGCGGTCTCGGCGACGTCGCGCCAGCCGTGGTCGATGGTCAGCGAGTGCCCGCGGTCCGGGATTTCGGTGAACTCGGTGAGGCCGGGGTTGTGGAGCTGGCGCTTGTAGGCGGCGGCGGAGATGGCATGCGGGACGGTGTGGTCCTTCTCGCCGGAGACGACCAGCAGGGGGCCGCGGTCGGGGTTGTCGATGTCGACCTTGGCTTCGGTCCAGGGGTTGAAATTCGCGGTGGCGGCCTGGAAGAGCGGTGCTCCGGGCGCCGGGACCGCGTAGGTGTCGTGGAGCCGGCGGGCCTCCTCCTCGCTGACGGCGTTGGCGAAGGCGTAGCGGAACTGCTCGAAGGTGAGAGGCACGGCACGGTGCCGGTTGGCGGGGTTGCCGAGCACGGGCAGTGAGGAGCGCAGGGCGGAGACGGGCAGCGGCAGGACACCGCGGAAGGGCGCCGCGTCGATGGCGACGGTTGCCGCCGCCAGACCCCGGCCGGCGACGATCTGGGCGAGGAGGCCGCCGAAGGAGTGGCCGATGACGGCGGGCCTGCGGTCGAGGAGCCCGATCACGGCGCTGTAGTGGTCGGCGACCTGGCCGACCGACTTGTTGGCGAAGATCTCCGGGTGGGCGGCGGCCTCTTCGACGGTGTCCGGGTCGTCGGGCCATCCCGGGGAGAGCGGGGCGTATCCGGCGGCCTCGAACAGAGTCGCCCAGCGGTCCCAGCTGTTGGGCAGGAGCCAGAGGCCGTGGATGAAGACGACGGGTGTGCGGCCCGAGGCGTTGGCCTCGGCAACGCGCTCCAGGGTGGCGGCGGGGATCTGGGCGGGGTGATCGGACATGAGGGCTCCTCGAAGCAGGTGTTGAGCAGAAGACCGGGGCACCGGCATGCGGTGCTGCGGGACGCGCGGGCGCGTGCGGTGTCCCGGGCGCGGGCGGATGGAGGTGGTTCAGCTCGCGATGAAGGCGAGCAGGTCGGCGTTGAACGCCTTCTCGAAGTCGCCGACCAGGCCGTGCGGGGCGCCGGCGTAGACCTTGAGCTGTGCGTCCTTGACGAAGTCGACGGTCTGCAGGGCGGCGGCCTGGATGGGGACGATCTGGTCGTCGTCGCCGTGTGCGACCAGGACGGGAATGTCGATGCTCTTGAGGTCCTCGGTGAAGTCGGTCTCCGAGAACGCCTTGATGCAGTCGAGGGCGCCCTTGACGCCGACCTGCATGCTCATCAGCCAGAACGCGTCGCGCAGTCCCTGGGAGACGCTCGCGTCTGCGCGGTTGGCGCCGTAGAACGGGGCACTGAGGTCCTGGTAGAACTGCGAGCGGTCGGCGGCGACGCCGGCCCGGATGGCGTCGAAGTTCTCGATCGGGGAGCCTTCGGGGTTCGCCGCGGTCTTGAGCATCAGAGGGGGGACGGCACCGAGCAGGACGGCCTTGGACACCCGGGAGGTGCCGTGACGGCCGAGGTAGTGGGCGACCTCGCCGCCGCCGGTGGAGTGACCGACCAGGACTGCATCGGTCAGGTCGAGCTGCTCGATCAGTTCAGCGAGATCGTCGGCGTACTGATCCATGTGGTTGCCGTCCCAGGTCTGGGAGGAGCGGCCGTGCCCGCGCCGGTCGTGGGCGATGGCCCTGAAGCCGTGCGAGGCGACCAGGTTGGCCTGGTTGTCCCAGGCGTCGGCGTTCAGCGGCCAGCCGTGGCTGAAGACGACCGGGCGCCCGCCGCCCCAGTCCTTGAAGAAGATCTCGGCGCCGTCGCGGGTGGTGATGGTGGGCATGCGGGTCCTCCGGTGGGTGAACAGGTGTCGGTGGGCCGGGCTCGCACGGCGGTCCTGCCGGCGCTGTCACACCGGTGGTCCGTCGTGCTCGGTGTCCTCAATCTCCCGTGCCGGGCCCGGCACGGGATTGAGTCATCCGACTCCGCCTGCTGCTTGAGTCGCCGTCCCGGCCAGTACTGGGCGTTGCGTCGTACCGGAGCGGTACGACTGCGGCGGCCAGGTGGAGGCAACGTCCCTTCGTGCCTGGTCATTACGATGGGACCGGGGAGGAGCCGCTGCTGTGAAGCGGCCGGGGGAGAGGCGACATGGTGCTGGTTCTCGACACCGCGGACATACCGGAGCGCGATCGGGCCGAGGCCGTCCGCGCCGCGATGCTGACCGCCACCCCCGCCTGCCACCTCCAGCATCAGGACTCCGGCAGCAGTCCCCGTGCCCGGATCGACCTGTGGCACTTCGGTGACGCCTTCCTGTGGCGGCACGACGGCACGGGCATGCGGATGACCCGCACTCCCACGCACATCCGCCGCGACGCACCCGAGACCATTGCGCTGGCTCTTCAGGAGTACGGCAGGGCCCGCCGCTCCCAGGCCGAGCACACCCTCGACCTCGGCCGCGGCGACCTTCTCCTCTCCGACCTCACCGCCCCCTACGACTACGTCTGGTCCGGTCTCGGCTGCGCCAGCGCCCTGTCCGTCCCCTACGACCGGCTCGGGCTGCCGGTCGACCTGGTGCGCCGCGCCGCCCCCAGACTGGGGGCCAGCACACTGTTTCCGCTGGTCCGCCAGCACCTGGCCACGCTGACCAGGCAAGCCGACGCCGTCAGTTGCGATGGTCAGGCGCCGGCCGTCGGTGAGGCGAGCATCGCCCTGGTCCGCGCCCTGCTCGCATCCACCGACAGCGAGCACAGGGACGCGGCCGCAGCCCTGGACGACACACTCCCCGCCCGGATCAATGCCTACATCGAAGCTCATCTGCGTGACCCGGAGCTACGGCCCGCGGTGATCGCCGCCGCACACAATATTTCGCTGCGTCAGCTCTACCGACTGATCCAGCCGCCACACACGACTCTCGAACAATGGATCGTCACCCGACGTCTGGCCGGCGCCCGGGCCGACCTCGCCCGCTCGCAGGAGCGTCGTTCGATCACCGATATCGCCCGTTCCTGGGGCTTTCGCGATCCCTCTCACTTCACGCGCCGATTCCGCGGCGCCTACGGCCTCACCCCCCGCGAATGGCGCCGGCTCACCACCGAGGAACGCGCAGCCTCCTAGGACCTGTCCGGCACCGCACGCTTCCTCGGCCGCGAGTGGGCTCTGGTCCGAACATGCCTGCCTCTCCGACAAACGGCCTCACCATGACGGCTATCGCGGCAAATCCGGCACTCCGCACCGGAGCCGTCCGCCCCGCCGTACGGTCTCCCTGCTGGTGCCGCTCGAGGCGCCCGGCAACCGTCGTACCCACGTCCCACACCCCGGCGGAGCAGCCCGTGAACGGCCCCCTGTCCCAGTCCGCGCCGCTCGCCGGCAGCGAGAGCGACCTCGTCGGAAGGCAGAGCGAGCGCGCGCTGCTGGAGCAATTGCTCGACCAGACAGCAAGCGGACAGGGAAACGCGCTGGTCCTCAGCGGTGGAGCCGGCATCGGGAAATCCGCCCTGCTCGCCCAGGCCTGCGGCAGTGCCACCCGCCGGAACATGACCGTGCTCACCGCCCTGGGCGTCGAACCCGAGAGCCAGATGCCCTTCGCCGGACTCCACCAGCTCCTGCTCCCGCTCCGACGGCACGCGCACCGACTTGAGCCCGGCCAGCGACGGGCTCTGCGCACCGCCTTCGACGCGGAGGGCACCGTCCCCGACCTGTTCAGCGTCGCCCTGGCCACCCTCGAGCTCCTGACCGAGTGCGCCGCCCTCACCCCGGTCGTGGCAGTCCTCGACGACACCCAGTGGCTCGACCGGCCCAGCGCCGACGTGCTGGCCTTTGTGGCCCGCAGGGTGACCACCGACCCGGTCCTCATTCTCACCGCCTCACGCACCGGCCACCCGGACCCCCTCAGAGGCAGCGGCCTGCGCGAAATATCGCTGCACCCCCTGGAATCCACCGCCGCACACGCGCTCCTCGCAGCCGGCGCACCACAACTGACCGACGCCCAGCGCTCCCTGATCCTGAACCAGTCGGCCGGCAACCCGCTGGCCCTGGTCGAACTCCCCAAAACCCTGACCCGGTACAACGCGTCGGCCGGGCAACCCCACGACCTCCTCCCACTCAACGAGCGTCTCGAGCGGGCCTTCGGAATCCGCTACGCCGACCTGCCCGCGGACAGCAGGGCGCTCCTGCTCGCGGCGTCCGCCGACACCAGCTGCGACCTGCCCCAACTGCTGCGTGCCGCGGCGATCGCCGGCGGAGCACCTGTCGGTGTCCCGGCGCTCCAGCCCGCCGTCGACAAGTCCCTCA
Organism: Streptomyces sp. NBC_00659; assembly: GCF_036226925.1. Classification (NCBI taxonomy): domain Bacteria; kingdom Bacillati; phylum Actinomycetota; class Actinomycetes; order Kitasatosporales; family Streptomycetaceae; genus Streptomyces; species Streptomyces sp. NBC_00659. The sequence goes on from NZ_CP109031.1 coordinate 9,251,775, forward strand.
TCGGTCCGGACACCCTGCGCGTCCAGTTCCGCCACCCGCTGATCCGATCCGCGGTCTACGCGCGGGCCACGGTCGCTGAGCGGCTGGCGATCCACGCGGCGCTGTCCGTCGTCCTTGAGACCGACCCGGACCGGCAGGTCTGGCACCGGGTCGCCGCCACCCTGGGCACCGACGAAGACGTCGTCTCCGAACTGGAAGCTCTTGCCGCAAGGGCCCGCCCACGTGGCGCCGTCACCATCGCCGTCACCGCCCTCGAACGCGGATCCGATCTGACCGCCGCTCCCGCACGACGCACCTCGCTCCTGCTGCGGGCCGCAGAGCTCGCCAGCGAACTCGGAGAACGTGCGGCCGCCGCCGAGCTCGTCCGGCGCTCCGACCCGGCGCTGATGGGCCCGGAGGACCGCGGTCGCCTGGCTCTCGTCCAAGAGATCGTCGCACCGGGCGAGATGCTCGACGAGGCCCGCATCCGCACGCTCCTGGAAGCCGCGGACGCCGCCCGGACCAGCGGCCACCCCGACCTGGCCGCCGACCTGCTGTGGCGGGCGGCATCACGGTGCTGGTGGGGAAACCTGCCCCCCGATCTGCGAGCCGCCGTCGCCCAGGCGGCCGACCACCTCAGCCTGCCCTCTGCCGCCCCCCGCACCCTGGCGATCCTGGCCTACGCCCTTCCGCAGACACACGGAGACGCGGTCCTCACCCGCATGGCCGCCCTGACCCCTGACCGGTCCGACCCCGACATCATGCGCTTCCTCGGCGGCGCCGCCCTCATCCTCGGAGACTTCCACACCGCCGCCTCCTACATGAGCGTTGCCGCCGACACCTGCCGGTCCCAGGGCCGGCTCGCCCTCCTGGCCCGCACCCTCGGTGCCGGAAGCTGGGGCAGGATCTGGACCGGCGAATGGGACCGTGCCCGCTCCGAGAGCGAAGAAGCCGCAGCGCTCGCGAAGGAGACCGGCGAGACCTTCTGGGCCACCTCCGCCACCACCAACCTGGCCATGCTCGCGGCCCTGCGCGGCGAGCACGACCTGGCCCTGGCTCTCGCGCAGAACGCCCAGGACAGCCTCGACGTCACGGGCGTGCGCTTCCTCCTCAACAGCATCCAGCAAGTTCGCGCCGTCGCGGCGATCGGCACCGGCCGCTACGAGGAGGCATTCGACATCCTGCGACGCCTCTTCGACCCGGCCGAAGCGACCTTCCACGAGATGCGCTGGTGGGTCGCCCCCGACCTCGCCGACGCAGCCGCACACACAGGGCGCCAGGAGGAAGCCCGCACCATCCTGGCCGGCCTGGAGCCCCATGCCGGCCGGCTCTCCTCGCCCATGATCCGGATGTGCCTGCAGTACACCCGGGCTGTCCTCGCCGACGACGACAGCGCTGAACTCCATCTCGGACAAGCGCTGGCAGGCGACCCGAGCCGATGGCCGCCCTACCGCGCACGGCTCCTTCTCGCCCACAGCCGCTGGCTTCGCCGACAGCGCCGCACCGTCGAATCCAGAGCACCCCTGCGCGAAGCAAGAGACATCTTCGACACCCTCGGCGCACCACACTGGAGCGACCACACACGTCAGCTACTGCGGTCCGCCGGTGAAAGCAGCACCCAACGGCCACCAGCCGCCCGCGACCGCCTCAGCCCGCAGGAACTCCAGATCGCCACACTTGCTGCCACCGGCCTCACGAACCGCCAGATCAGCCAGCGCCTCTATCTCTCCCACCGCACCATCGGCTCCCACCTCTACCGGATCTTCCCCAAACTCGGCATCACCACCCGAACCCAACTCGCCGACGCCCTCAGCTCCTTGGAGCCCACTCTCTGACGGCCGGCGCCGCGCCATTGGCCCGGCGTTCCCGTGGGGAACCACCGGACGGCTGGGTCGAAGAGCAGCGCGGGCGCCTGGAGCGCGTCCTTCGGCTGACGTCGAAGTCCTGACTGCCTCCACGCCGAGTTCGACATCCGTGAGCACTGGTGCTCAGGACCGGTTTGCCGGCCTCAGTCCACCGTGAGCAGATCCGCGGCTCGTTCCCCGATCACGATGGACGGGGCGTTGGTGTGACCCCGGATGATCGTCGGCATGATCGAGGCATCCGCCACCCGCAGGCCCCGCACTCCCCGAACCCGCAGACGCGGGTCCACGACGGAGGCGTCGTCGCGGCCCATCCGGGCCGTTCCGACGGGGTGGTAGAGCGTGTGGGAGTGGTCGGCCAGGGCGAGCGCGTCGCGCCGGTCCCGTGGCATGTCCTCGGCCCCGGGCGGCATGAGGAAGCGGCCCGTGGACAGCCCGCGGTCGGCGAGCCGGCCGATGATCTCCTCGCAGACGTCGAGTCCGGCCAACAGGGCCGCGCGGTCGGCGCCGTCCGGGTCCGTCAGATAGCGCGGGTCGATGACCGGCTTGGCGAAGGGGTCCGCCGAGGCCAGGGTGACCGAACCGGTGCTCTCGGGGCGCAGCAGGATCGCCCCCACGGTCAGCCCGTGCTCCGGCGCCTTGACGAGACCCTCGCCGAGGAAGGGCACCGGAGCGAAGATGATCTCGATGTCGGGCAGCTCGAGGTCGGGCCGGCTGCGGACGAATCCGTACGCCTCACCGATGTTCGACGTGAGCATCCCCCGGCGGCGGGTGAGGTACTTCAGCAGCTCGGAAGGCCGCTCGGCGGCGAACAGGGTGCGGTCGGCGGCGTCGACGGCGAGGCCGCTGATGAGATGGTCGGTGAGGTTGGCGCCGACCTGCGGGGCGTCCACCAGCACCTCGATGCCCCGCTCGCGCAGGTGTCCGGCGTCGCCGATGCCGGACAGCATGAGCAGCTGGGGCGTGTTGACCGCGCCCGCGCTCAGGACCACCTCGCGGCGGGCCAGCACCGTCCGCGTGACGCCCCCGGTGACGTACTCGACGCCGATCGCGCGGCGGTCCTCGAAGAGCACACGGGTGGCCTGCGCGTCCGTGACGACCCGCAGGTTCGGGCGGCGGCGGGCCGGCTTGAGATAGCCGTCCGCGGTGCTGCACCGCGCGCCGCGCCGCTGGCTCACCATGGTCTGCGAGAACCCGTCCGGCGTCGCGGTGTTGGCGGGTTCGACGGTGTGGCCGAGTGCCCGGACGGCGTCGAGGAAGGCCGCCGTGTGCGGGCTCGGGTCGCGCTGCGGCTCGACACTCATGGGGCCGGTACGGCCGTGGTCGGGGTCGGTGGCGCCGAGGACCCGTTCCGTGCGGCGGAAGTACGGCAGCAGGCCCTTCCACGACCAGTCGGCGCCGCAGCGATCGCCCCACTCGTCGTAGTCGGCGGCGAATCCGCGTACCCACATCATGGCGTTCATCGAGGAGGAGCCGCCGAGCATCCGGCCCCTGGGCCAGTAGACGGGGCGCCCGGAGAGCTCGGGCTGCGGGGCGGTCGAGTAGTCCCAGTCGAGCTCGGTCCTGAACAGCTGGGAGAAGGCGGCGGGTATGTGCACGGCCGCCTTCCGGTCCCGGCCGCCGGCTTCGAGGAGGACGACCGAGACCGGGCCGCTCCCGGTCAGCCGGCCGGCGAGGGCAGCCCCGGCCGATCCGGCTCCGACGACGACGTAGTCGGCGCTTTCCGGGGCGCTCACCGGGTCACCCCGGTCGTGCTCCGGTCCGTGCGGCCGGGCGGCGTGCTGTTCCGGTCCGTACGGTCGAGCGTTCCCGCCGTCGGCCGGGCGGCGGGGCCGGGGGAGGCGACGCCGGGAGAGGCGACCCACCTCGCCCTCCTGCGGGGCCCGAACGGTGGCGCGGAGCGTGGTGCGGTGTACGTCATGACGTCCTCCTCGTCGAGGTTCGCTCCAGAGCTTCCGGCCGGGCCGGTGCCACGGGGTAGCCCCTGGAGGTGATGAGTTCACGGAATCGGCCGGCGATCGGGCCCCGACGGCCGCCGCGCGGGAAACCGGGGCCGGCCGCCGCGCGGCTGGGCGCCGCTGTCAGGGAAGCGAGGTGTCGCGGGCCCCTCAGGGGGCCGTGGGCGTGTCCCGCAGTTCGCGCTTGAGGATCTTGCCCGTGGCGTTGGTGGGCAGCCCCTTGCGGAACTCGACCAGGCGCGGGTACTTGTAGCCGGCCATCCTCTCCCTGCACCACGCGATCAGCTCCTCCCCGGTGAGTTCGGCGCCCGGGGCGAGGACCACGCAGGCCTTGACCTCCTCGCCATGCGTGGCGTGCGGCACGCCGACGACGGCCACGGTGCTCACGGCGGGGTGGGTGAGCAGGACCTCCTCGATCTCCCGCGGGTAGACGTTGAAGCCCCCGCGGATGATCAGGTCCTTGGTGCGGTCGACGACGTAGAGCCATCCGTCGGCGTCCCGGCGGGCCAGGTCCCCGGTGCGGAACCAGCCGTCGCGCAGCACCTCGGAGGTCGCCTCGGGCCGGTTGTAGTAGCCCTTCATGACGTTGTGCCCGCGCACGACGATCTCGCCGATGGCGTCCGGACCCTTCACCGGTGTGCCGTCCTCGGCGATCAGGTCCACTTCCACGCCCCAGACCGGACGGCCGACGGAGCCCGGACGCGCCGGCTCGCCGCGCGGCGTGAACGTCACCGCGGGGCTGGTCTCCGACAGGCCGTAGCCCTCCAGGACGGTGACCCCGAAGCGCTCCTCGAACCGGCGGTGCGTCTCGACCGGCAGCGCCGAACCCCCGGAGCCGGCGATCCGCAGATTGCCGGCGATCTCCGCCCGTTCCGCCTCGGGCACGTCCTCGGCGAGCAGAGCCCCGTACATCGTGGGGACGCCGGCGAAGAACGTGACGGCGTGATGCCGCATCAGGGCGAGGGCCGAGCCGGCGTGGAAGCGCGGCAGCAGGACCAGCGTCGCGCGGGCGGCGAGGCCGGCGTTCATCTGCACGACCTGGCCGAAGGAGTGGAACAGCGGCAGGGCGATCAGATGGACGTCGTGCCCGACCTCGCCGAACATCTTGTGGCAGGTCAGCGCGTTCAGCACCAGGTTGGCGTGGGTGAGTTCGGCGCCCTTGGGCCGACCGGTGGTGCCGGAGGTGTAGAGGATGACCGCCGTGTCGTCCGCCTCGGTGGCGACCGTCTTGAACTCGGTGCTCCGGCCGGCCAGCGCCGACGTCAGGGTCCGCGTGCCCGGGATCGGGGAGGTCTCGGCCGGGGCCGCGGTGAGCAGGAAGAAGTGGTCGCAGCTCTCGGTCTCGTTGAACCCGTCCCATCCCTCCTGGCCCGTCCGGAGTTCGGAGGTGCCCTCGAAGCAGAAGTACGCCTTGGCGTCGGAGTCGGCCAGGTGATAGGCGATCTCACGGCCTTTCAGGAGCACGTTGAGCGGTACGACCACCGCGCCGGCCTTCAGGATGCCGTAGTAGACCACCGGGAACCACGGGAGATTCGGACAGGACAGCGCCACCTTGTCGCCGGGCTCGATGCCGCGCGAGCGCAGCAGGCCGGCCACCTGGCGGGCGGCGGTGTCCAGCTCCGCGTAGGTCATCCGCCGGTCGCCCAGGACGACCGCCGTACGGTCGGGCACGGCGTGGGCGCTGTTCTCCAACATGACGGCGAGGTTGAGCATGGGCTGTTCTCCGTAGGGGTGTCGGCGAGGGTCGGTGCGGGCTGTCGGGCTCAGCCGCGCAGCGCGGAGGCGAAGAGGGCGGGCAGCCGCAGCGGGCTGGGCGCTGTGGTGAAGCGGGTGAGGCGCTCCACGGTGGTCAGCGCGGTGCGGTTGGTGACGAAGTACGGCGGGCGAGGGGACAGCGAAGGGTCGCCCGTGACGAGCCCGCGGGGTGCGGGCGTGAACGGGGAACGCAGCACGGTCTTCTCGATGTCCTCGCCCCGGAGCATGAACGTGTTGTGCACGAAGCCGACGCCGCTGCCGATGTCCTGGCGGGTGTGGCCGGGGAAGGCGCCCCAGGGGGTGAAGCCGAGCAGGAAGCCCACCGCGGACCAGCAGTTGACGCCCAGGGTGCCGTAGCGCAGGTCGGCGACGGAGGCGTCCACCGCCGCGCGGTCCTGTCGCGCGGTCCTCGGGTGCACGATGAGGGTCGCCCCGAGGGTGCCGGGGAGACGGTCGTTGGCGAAGTCGACGGCGTTGCGGAGAAACGTCGCCGTGGTCGCGCCCGGCAGCCGTACGACGCCCAGCGCGCTGGCGAAGACCTCGTCGGTGACCAGGACGTCGTCGGAGTCGGCGACGTCGGGGACGAGGAAGCGGCACCCGTCGCCGTACCGCTCCGCCCGCGGGTGTGCGGCGAGTACGGCGTCGAGGCGCTCGCGGGCCCCGGGGTAGTAGTCGGCGCGGGACGGCAGCGCGCGCAGCACCCGGCGGATCTCGTTCAGCAGCTTCTCGGTGCCGTCCCAGTCGCGCGGTACGACGAGGATCTGCCCCGCGATGCAGTTGTGGCCGGAGTTGTTCATCTTGCTGGTGACGATGTGTTCGGCCTGGAAGCGGAAGTCGGCGTCGCTCCACGGGCCGGGAGCGACGATGCACGGACTGATCCCGCCGAGTTCGCTGCTGAAGGGCTTGCCGATCAGTGGCCGGTCCTCGCGTCGGCGCCGCCCGGCGTCCTCGTCCGTCCCCCAGACGATCGCGTCGTGCGTACGGTCGCTGCCGGTGACGTGGATCGTGTCGACGCCCTCGTGGTGGGCGAGGTATCCGCCCTCGGCCGCGCCGCCGTCGACGAAGCGGACCCAGCCGCGGGTGACGAACTCCGCGAAGACATGCTCGAAGTGGGGGCGCAGATAGGCGTTGACGGGGTTCATCTTGGCGACGACGACCTGGCCCTCGGCGTAGAGCTTGTGCAGGATGTCGAGCGCGGTGATGGAGGCGACGTTCCCGGCGCCGAGCACCAGGGCCACGGCCGAGGGCTCCGGCCGGCCCCGGTACGGGCCTGCCGCGCGGTCGCGCGTCTCGTCGGCGGTGACGCCCGGCCGCATCCACACCTGGGCGCTGAAGCCGTTGAGCAGCAGCCGGTCCCAGCCGGTCGCGGGGAACACGTCGACGCGGGTGCGGCCGGCCGTCTCCCGCACGGCCTTCGCCTCGAGCGGCTCGCGGCCCGCGACGACGCGCCGCAGCACGTGCAGATACGCCGCGGCGTTCTGCGCGAGCGCCCACGGACCGCCGATCCAGTCCTCGGCGGCCCACGGGGAGTCAGGAGCGTAGCCCTTGGCGCGGGCGCCGGCCGCGGCCAGTTCGGCCGCGCCGGAGTCCACCCGGCGCAGCAGCCGTTCGAGGAGCGCGATGCGTTCGGTGAGCGGGACGGCGGACCAGGACGCGGCACTGCCGCGCAACTCGGCGACGGCCCGGTCCAGGCAGGAGGTGTCGAGGGCGCTGGGGTTCACGTCATTCCTCGCGGTAGGGAAGGAGCGGGGGAGGCGGGGGAGCAGGAAGCAGGGCGAAGCGGTGGCGGAGGTGCCGCGTCGCCGGCCGGGAGGTCGGCTCACGGGGAGACGGGGAGACGGGGAGACGGGGAGACGGGGAGACGGGGAGACAGGGGACGGGGAGAGGCCTGCGCCGCTGGGAGACAGGGAATCCGGGATGGGGATTCGGCTCGCGGCGCGGAGCCCCCTCCCGTGTGCTCCCCCGGGCCCGTGCAGGCACGCGGGAGTGGTTGTCAGGCGAGCTGCCGCGGGGCGTCGTGGTCCGGGGCGAGAGGGCCGGCGCGGCGTGGCGACAGCAGCCGGGCGTCGCGGGCCGGGTCGATCAGCGTGAGGGCGGCGATTCCGCCCAGCACGAGCAGTACCCCGGTGATCAGGAGCGCTTGCCGGTAGCCCGCGGTCCCGTGGGTGTCCACGAGATGCCCGACCAGGGTCGGGGCGATCAGACCCGCGGTGGTCACCACGGCGTTCATGATGCCCAGCGCCCCGCCGCGGCGGTCGGCCGGCGCCAGTTCGGCGACGGTGGTGGCGGCGACGCTGCCCATCGCCCCGGCGCAGCCGAATCCGGCGACCAGGAACACGACGGTCGCGGCACCGGCCGGTGCCGCCGGCAGGGCGAGGCACGCCCCCGCGCCGACGAGCAGCAGGACGCCGCCGACCCCGCCGCGCGCCCGTCGGCTCGAAAACCCGCGACGCAGCAGCCATCCGGTCAGGCCGGCCTGGCAGAGCACCACGACACCGCTCAGCCCCCAGACCAGCATGAGGATCCGGGCGGAGGCGACCGAGGAGTACCCGAGGCCGTCATGGAGATAGGAGGGGAGCCAGACCAGGCAGAAGGCGATCACCCAGTAGGTGCCGAAGTAGGCGGCCGTGGCCCCGATCCAGGTACGGGTCGCCAGGATCCGGCGGTACGGCGTCCCGCGCGCGGCGCCGCCCGCCCCGGCCACGTCCTCCGCCGCCGCGGCCACGCGGTCCGCTTCGCGGCTGTCGGCCGCCGGGTCGGTATCGGAGCCATGGGCCGCCCGATCGGCACCGGCACCAGGGCCGTCGGCCGGGACCGGCTCCGGGGTCCCGCTGCCCCGTGTCCCCGCGTAGGGCCCCTCTCCGCCGAAGGGGATCCACAGCAGCGCCCACACCGCGCCGGCGACCGCGACCACCGCCACCGCGGTGCGCCAGCCGTGTTCGTGGATGACCCAGGTCAGCACCGGGGCGGCGACCAGGACTCCGAGGGTGATCCCCAGCACGATCAGCGCGCCGGGCAGGTTGCGACGGTGGTTGGGGAACCAGGACAGCGTGGTCTGCTGGGCCACCGGGAACGCCGGCCCCTCGGCGGCGCCCAGGAGAACGCGCGAGGCGATGAGCACGGCGAGCCCTCCGCCCAGGACCAGCGGTGCCTGGGAGAGGGACCACAGGACGGCCATCGTGAGCAGCAGCCACTTGGGCCGTACGCGGTCCGCGAGCAGTCCCACCGCGGCGCCGCAGATCGAGAACAGCAGGAAGAACGCGCTGTTGGCGAGCCCGAAGGCGGACGCGGACAGGCCGAGGTCCTCGCGGACGGGGTCGGCCGCCAGGCCCAGCACGGACTTGTCGGCGAAATTGACCATCATGAAGACGACCAGGAGCGCGGTGACGGTCCACGCGCGGCGGCGCTGGTCGGGTGGTGCCTTCACAGAGGCGGCGGGCACAGCGGGTACGACGTCGGTGTCGGTCACAGGGGCTCCGCGGGGGACGGGTCGGGATGGGGAGACGGAGGGAGCGGCAAGGGAAGGAGTCGGGGGGCACCCCTGGGACGCCGGCCGGGGAATCCGGGCCGGAAGCCGACCGGAGGACAGCCCGGACGCGGTCGGCGACGGGACGCCATGCCCGGCCGCGGCGGACGTCCGTCCGCCGCGCGTGTGCCCGCCCGGCCGACGAGGTGTGGGCCGGACTGCCGGAAGCCTGCCGAGGCGGGCGGGTGCCCGTCCCGGCAGCGGGGCGTCCGGGCAGGAGCCCCGGGCGATGGGTCTCAGGACAGGGGCCGGCCGGCGATCGCGATGCGCTCCATGACGCGGCGCTGCGGGTAGTAGTCGTTGATCGCGTAGTGCTGCGTGGCGATGTTGTCCCAGATCGCGACGGAGCCGGGCTGCCAGCGGAAGCGGACCTGGTACTCGGGGATACGGGCCTGCAGGACCAGCTCGCCGAGCAGCTCATGGCTCTCGGACTCCGGCAGACCGGTGATCCGGGTGGTGAAGGGCTCGTTGACGTAGAGCAGCTTGCGACCGGTGCGCGGGTGCCGCACGACCACGGGGTGCTCGACGGGCGGCAGGGCCTCCCGGTGCGCCGCGATCTGGCTCTCCGTCATCGTGAGGCCCCAGCTGGGCACCCAGTCGTGCACCGCGGTGAGCCCCTCGATCCGGGCCTTCGTCCGTTCGGAGAGGTTGTCGTACGCGGCGCCCATGTCCGCCCAGAGGGTGTCGCCTCCCGCGGCGGGGACCTCGACGGCCCGCAGGACCGAGCCGAGGGCCGGTGCGGCCATGAAGGAGTGGTCACTGTGCCAGATGTTCTCCGTGCCCACGGCCATGGCGTCCTTGGCCAGGCGCGAGACACCGGCGGTGTCGCCGACGGGGAAGAACGGGTTGGGCTCCGGCGCGCCCCACAGGGCGGAGAGCGTGAGCTGGGAGCTCGGGTCGAAGGCGTGCTGGTCGCGGAAGAAGATCACCTTCCACTCCAGCAGGGCCTGCTTCAGTTCCGCGGCGAGGTCCTCGCCGATCGGGAGCGAGAGGTCGACGCCGGCGATCTCCGCACCGATGTGCGGGGTGAGCGGGCGGATGTCCATCAGCCGGTACTCGGTCGGGGCGGCACCGGGCGCGGTGCGCTCCAGCACCCGCTTTCCGTAGTGCATCAGGGGCTTGTCGAGGGTGGGCGCGGGAGGGGTGACGACGCTGTCCATGGGCTCTCCAGAACGACAACCGGGATTTCGTTACCTGGAGTATCGTTATTGAGGTGCGAGGTGGCAAGAGTCTGGAGCGATCGTTGTGAATGCGCCTTTCGCGCGGGGGTGGGGTCGCCGGTCGGGCCGGCTGTCGACCGACTGTCAGAGCGATGCGGGTGCGAGCCGTCCGCGAGGCCCGGTCGGCGGGTTCACGGTGATCTCCACCGGTCGGCCGTCGTCGTAGAGGTCGACATCGGCCGTCCCGGGACTGTCGTTCGGTAGGGGCGGTGTAGTCCGCCAGGCCATTTGGTGCATCGTTCTAAAATGGAACAGCGCTCCAAAGTGGTTCACTGGTCCAATTTGGTGCGGCGCTCCAAGTGTGTCATATTTGGGACATGCCAACACGAGCACGCCACACTCGGCGGCGTAACCAGGTGCTCTCTCGGGAGCAGATCATCGACACCGCGATCGGCCTGCTCGACGCAGGCGGTGAGGGCGCACTGACCGTCCGGGCGATGACCGAACGCCTGGCCACCGGGTCGGGAGCGATCTACTACCACGTCGGCAACCGGGACGAACTGCTGGACACGGCGACGGAAACCATCATCACCGCCGCTCTGGCCACCAAGCCCGCCCGGGCCGCGGCCTCGCCCGAGGACGAGATCCGCGCCGTCGCACTGGCCTTGTTCGACGCCATCGCCGAACACCAGTGGCTCGCCACGCGGCTGACCCTCCAGATCATCCGCAACCCCGCCGGCCCGGTGACTGTGGGGATCTTCGAAAGGCTCGGTCAGCAGGTGGGCGCCCTGGGCGTACCGCAAGCCCGCTGGTTCGACGCGGCCTCGACGCTCGTGCACTACATCCTCGGAGCGGTCAGCCAGAACGCCCGCATCGAGGGAGACACCTCAGGGATCGACCCTGAGGCGGACCGCGAGGAGTTCTTCGACGCCACGTCACAGGCGTGGCAGGAACTCGACCCCGAGTCCCACCCGTTCATGCACGCCATCGCCGGCCAGATGGGAGAGCACGACGACCGCGAGCAGTTCCTCACCGGCATCGCCGTCGTCCTCGACGGCCTGACCAACCTGCGCTGACCCACCCGGAATCCGGCCGGGCAGCCCCCTGTTTCGTTGCAGATGGGAAACTCTCATGCATGACGTGGTAATCGCGGGCGGCGGCCCGGTCGGCCTGTTCCTGGCCGGTGAACTGGCCCTGTCCGGCTGCTCCGTCCTGGTCCTTGAACGCGACCAGGAACCGTCCTCGCCTCTGAAGGCACTCCCGCTCGGCATGCGCGGTCTGAACGCCGGCTCTGCCGAAACGTTCTACCGCCGCGGCCTGCTCGAAGCGATGATGGACGCCTCGGGAGCCGACGAGAAGGAGGTCGGCGCCGACCCCCACGCGAGCGAGACACCCGCTCCCCGTGACGTGTCTCATTTCGCGGGCATGGGCCTGGACGCGGCCGGCATCGACGCGTCCGCACTTCCGTTCCGGCTGCCCAGCCCGGCGATGGAAGGCTTCATGACGAGCCTGGAAGCGGTCGCGACAGTGGTGGCCGGGCGGGCTGCTGCCCTCGGCGTGGAGATCATCCGCGGCGTTCCCGTCACCGCTGTGACACAGGACGACGAAGGCGTCGTCGCCACCGCCGGCGGCCAGGAATACCGGGGCCGCTGGCTGGTGGGATGCGACGGCGGGCGCAGTGCCGTGCGCGAGCTCGTGGGCTTCGACTTCGTCGGCACCGAGCCGCTGTTCACCGGGTACGTCGCCGAGGTCACCTTCGCCGATGCCCGGCAGTTGCCGCTCGGCTTCAACCTGACACCGGACGGCATGTATCTGCGCACGCCCTTCGAAGGCCACCTGGGCATGAATGACTTCGACGGCGGCACCTTCGACCGCTCGCAGCCGCTGACGCGCGAGCACCTCCAGGCGGTCCTGCGCCGCATCTCCGGCACCGACGTGACGCTCACCGACGTGCAGCTCGCCTCCAGCTTCACCGACCGGGCGATGCAGGCGACCAGCTACCGCAAGGGCCGCGTGCTGCTCGCCGGGGACGCCGCGCACATCCACTCCCCCCTCGGGGGCCAGGGCCTCAACCTCGGTATCGGCGACGCCGTCAACCTCGGCTGGAAGCTCGCAGCGACCGTGCACGGCACCGCGCCCGACGGACTGCTCGACACCTACACCGACGAGCGCCATCCCGTCGGCGCCGCGATCCTGGACTGGTCGCGAGCCCAGGTGGCGACCATGAAACCTGGTCCCAACGCCCCCGCGCTGCGCAAGCTTGTGTTCGACCTGATGAGCACCCGCGACGGGGTGACCCACGTCCACCGGCAGACGTCGGGACTGTTCCACCGTTACGACCTGGGCAGCGAGCAGCCGCTGGTCGGCCGCACCGCCCCCGACTTCCGCTTCACGGACGGCACCCGCCTCGGTGAACTGCTGGGCAAGGGGGAGGGCGTGGTCCTCGACTTCACCGCCGACCGCGCGCTGCAGAGCGTGGCCAAGGGCTGGGACGGGCGGATCCGGTACGCGGCCGGACCGGTGCGCAACGACCTCGGATTCACCGCCCTGTTCATCCGGCCGGACGGCATCGTGGCGTGGGCAGATACCGACGCCGACCCTGAGGCGTTCCAGCAGGCCGCGACCCGCTGGCTCGGCCATCCCCAGCACTGGTAGGGCCTGGGACTGCTGCTCGACGGCCTGCTGATGCGCATGGCCCCGCACGCCACGCTGTTCATGCTCGCGACCTCCGCATCAGGTGCCGTCCCCCGCGACCTTCTCCCCGAGCTCGCCGAGGAGCTGGCCGCGGTCAACGTCTGGGAAGTCCCGAGGGGGGTGGCCGGGGCCGGGCATCAGAAGGCGTTGTCGCAGCGCGCGCCCCGCGCCGCCAGCCGGTCGAGGTGCGGGGTGACGGCGTACTCCGCGCCCGGCCGGAGGCCGTTGTGGCAACCGAGATGCGGGGTGATGCCGTGCGTTGTGATCCACGGGATGTTGGGGCGAGTCGACACGGTGCCTTCCTTTTCCGACCGGTCCCGGACGGTCTACTTCTGTGCGGATCCGAGGAGCCGGTTGAGCCACCTCTTGCGGGCCGCGACCGCGGTGGCCGCGAGGGTGGAGGCCGGTGCCATCTGCTCGAAGCCGTGGTAGCCGCCGGGCCATACGTGCAGTTCGGCGTCTCCGCCGCACGCCCAGATCGTGGAGGCGAAGGCGATGTCCTCGTCGCGGAAGAGGTCGGCGCTGCCGACGTCGATGAACGTGGGCGGAAGGCCCGTCAGGTCGTCGGCCCTGCCCGGCGCCTCGTAGACCGAGACGTTGTCGGTGCCGGCCCGGTCGCCGAGCAGGCAGCAGATCCATGACACCCTCGCCGTTCCGCACCAGCGCGACGGCCAGTACACGGCCATCGCCACCGACCCCTACCTGCGCCGCGACGACCATCCCGCACTCCTGTGCGCGCTCGGCGTCCTGCCTGACACACCTGTCATCGACCCAGCGGTGATGGCTGCCACCCTGCAGGACGTCCAGGCCAACTGGGACTGGAACAGTGTCTGGGGCTGGGACTTTCCCGTTATGGCGATGACCGCCACCCGGCTGGGCCGCCCCGACCTCGCCGTGGACGCCCTGCTGATGGAGACCGGCAAGAACCACTACCAGCCCACAGGACACTGCCCTCAGATCGGCAGCCTGCTCCCGCTCTACCTCCCGGCCAACGGCGCCCTGCTGACCGCGGTCTCCCTCATGGCCGCCGGCTGGGACGGACACGGCGTCAGCACCCCGGGCTTCCCCGACGACGGCACCTGGAACGTCCGCCACGAAGGCTTCCTGCCCTGGCCCGGCACCCCCCATCCGCACCGACCCACCCCCCGCACCGCACCGAAGGCAACATCGTGAGCGCAGACAACCTCCCTCCGGTCGCCGTAGGCGTCGACTTCGGCACCCTGTCCGGGCGCGCCGTCGTCGTCTCGGTCGACGACGGCACCGAACTCGGCTCGGCCGTCCACGACTACCAGCACGCCGTCATCGACCACAGCCTGCCGCTCACCGGCGAACTGCTGCCGCCCGACTGGGCGCTCCAGCATCCCCAGGACTGGCGACAGGTCCTCCAGACGGCCGTGCCCGCAGCCCTCAGCGCCGCCGGGGTACGCCCCGAGCAGGTCATCGGTATCGCCACCGACTTCACCGCCTGCACGGTGCTGCCCGTCGAGGCCGACGGCACCCCCCTGGCCATGACATCCCGCTGGAGCGGCAGCCCTCACGCCTGGCCCAAACTGTGGAAGCACCACGCCGCCCAGGGACAGGCCGACCGCATCAACGACCTCGCCCACGCCCGGGAAGAGAAGTGGATCAGCCGCTACGGCGGAAAGATCTCCAGCGAATGGCAGTACGCCAAAGCGCTCCAGGTCCTTGAAGAAGCACCCGAGGTCTACGCCGCCACCGACCGCTGGATCGAGGCCGCCGACTGGATCGTGTGGCAGCTGTGCGGATCGGAGACCCGCAACGCCTGCACGGCCGGATACAAGGGCATCTACCAGGACGGCGCCTACCCCAGCCAGGACTTCCTCGCCGCGCTGCACCCCGGCTTCGCCGACTTCGCCGCAACCCGCCTCGAACACCCCCTGATCCCGCTCGGGGCCCGGGCCGGCTCCCTGACCGAGCAGGCCGCGGCCTGGACCGGCCTGCCCGCCGGCATCGCCGTCGCCGCCGGAAACGTCGACGCCCACGTGACAGCACCCGCCGCCCAGGCCCTGGACCAAGGGCAGATGCTCGCCATCATGGGCACCTCCACCTGCCACGTCCTCAACGCCGACACCCTCGCCCCGGACCTGCCCGGCATCTGCGGCGTCGTCGACGGAGGCATCGTGTCCGGCTCCTACGGATACGAGGCCGGCCAGAGCGCCGTGGGAGACATCTTCGCCTGGTGCACCCGCCTGGGCGTCCCGCCCGAGTACGAGGCCGAAGCCGCCGAGCACGGCGAGGACCTCCACCAGCTCCTGACCCGCAAAGCCGCCGCCCAGCCGGTCGGCGCCCACGGACTTGTGGCACTCGACTGGATGAACGGCAACCGCTCCGTTCTCGTCGACCACCACCTCACCGGCGTCATCGCCGGACTCACCCTGGCCACGCGCCCCGAGGACATCTACCGCTGCCTGCTGGAAGCCACCGCCTTCGGCACCCGCGTCATCGCCGAGACCTTCGAAGCGGGCGGCGTACCGGTCACCGAGTTCATCGTCAGCGGAGGCCTGAAGAAGAACAGCCTGCTGATGCAGATCTACGCGGACGTCCTCGCACGCCCGGTCTCCGTCGCCCTGTCCGACCAGGCCCCCGCGCTGGGAGCGGCGATCCACGCCGCCGTCGCGGCCGGCGCCTACCCCGATGTCCGGACAGCCGCGGCCGCCATGGGCGGCAAACAGACCGCGGCCTATCTGCCCGACCCAGACCGCGCGGCGATCTACGACGCCCTCTACGCCGAATACCGCCGCCTCCACGACACCTTCGGCACCGGCGACGACAAGCTGCTCCACCGCCTGCACTCCATCCGCAACAACGCCCGCACCTCGCCGACGACATGAGAGTGCCGTCTGCCATGACCCGTGTCCGTGCCGGGCGGCACCACGCCCGGATCGCTGTGGGCCGCCGTCTTCCACCAGGCAAGCAACAGGTCTCGTTCAAGGCCTTCACCGACGTCGGCGGCGGCGCAGGGCGGGTCTCCGACCGCCAGGAACTCTCCCTCGGGGCGGAAAGGCACGCCCGTGCTCAGACCGCCTGACGGAGACGCCCATCCGGCGGCGGTGGCGGCCCGGCGGCCGCCTACTGCTGCGGGGCAGTCAGCAGCGCTTCGGGCAGATAGGCGGACCGGATGCCCAATTGCCATCCGTGCGCAAGACAGGCGAGGGCGGCCAGCGTGACGGCCCCCACCGGAAGCAGGCTCCGGGCAGCCGGGTCGGTGCCGACGCTCTCGCGGTGCGCCACGAGTCGTTCCTCGAAAGCCCGCTCGAACGCGGCCTGATCGTCGTCGAGCAGGACACGCAACAGCCGCTGGTCCCCAGTCAGTGTCCCGGCCGCATCGAGCTGTTCGGCCGCGCGCGCCCGCTCGGCAGCATCCGGCTTGCCCAGCGGTACCGGCCCCGGAAGTGCGCCTGGACAGCGTCCCTGGACGACATTCAGGTAGCCGCACAGGGCGTCCATCTCGGCGAGATCGGCCGGGTCCGACACCGACTCCCGCTTCGAGTACGGAACGCCGTCACGGATGGCGGGCGCATAGTCCTCGCGCAGCAGGGGGCCGATCACCCGGTCCCGGTCCCATATCAGGCCGCTGATCACGGCCCACACGAACGCATCGGTCCACGTCCATGCCGTGGTCACCGGGTGGGCCGGCTCCCACTCCTCCTCGTAGTGAAGCTCCTCGCTGCTGAGGGTCTCCGTCACGAGCGGGAGGGGAACCGAGAAGTCGCCGTCGGGGAAGCACGCGAGGCTCAGCACGCCCAAGGCGCACTCCGCAGCTGTGATCAGCGCGGTGCGCGAGTCGGGCGTACTCAGGGCGGGGTCGGGCACGGTGCGCGCGGCGACGTGGTCGGCCAGCTCCTCGCCGAGTTCCCTGAGCCCTCGCCGCAGCGGCATGTCGCCGTAGCGCATCTCGTGCCACCGGCCGAAGGCCCGACCCCGCATCTCCTCGAGGGCCCGCTCGATCCGCTCTTCCGCGACGGTGTGACGCGCTACTTCTTTGATCGTCATGCAGCCATCCTGGCAGTGCCCACCGACAACGCAGTCCCCTCAAGGCGTCGGATCCTCCACCTCGCCCGGACCGTCCCGCCCGTCGACGCCGGCGGCCGGGCCGTCCCGGGTCCGATCGAAGACAGCGAAGCCCGCCTCGCCTACGTGGCAGTCACCCGCACTCGTCAGCGGCTGGACATGGGAACAAGCGCGCATGCAGCGGGCACTCAAGGGCGTACCCGTGGCAGCCTTCACCCTCGACTGCACCCTGCCCTGGCCGCTCCAGGAAAGGCGAGGGGCGGGAGGGGGACATGGGCCGAGCCCGCAGGGAGGTCGGCACCGTCCTGGCCGGCTCCAGCGTCACCCCCGCGTGCGCCCTGTCCCCCTGACGGCCGGTTCGACCGCGTCCGCCGCCACCGTCAGGATCGCCCGCACCTGATCGATGATGTCGAGACGGTTGCGCACGAACTCGGGGTCCGTCACCGTCCCGGTCGCGGGGTCCGTGTTGCCCGTGCCGAACTGCAGGACAGGCGTGTGGACATGACCGCCGAGCAGACTCGCACCGAGGCCGAGACGGTCGCGCAGCAGCGTCGCCCGGTAGGCGATCTCGTTCGACAGATAGTCCCCGCCGCTGCCCGCACGCGCCCGCGAACCCGGAGTCGGTCCGTCGGGGCGCACGACGGGCTCGGTCCCTCCCGCCGGGATCTCGGTCACCGAGGTGTGGTCGTAGACCGGGAAGCGGCCCGTGTGCGCGGCGACGATCTGCGGGTACGGGAGCGTCGTCGACGTCCACTCGGGCTGCGAGGCCGGATCGGCGACCGGGACGGTCCCCGTTCGGGAGACGTTCTCGTTGTCCGGAAAACCGCCCCGCCAGGCCCCGTTGGTCCGCTCCACGTCGAACCGGCCGACGCGGCCCTGGCTGACCGTCGCGAACAGGTCCACGTGCGGGAGGTACGGCCGCAGAGTCCGCTCCACCGTCCCCTCCCCGAAACCGTCGGCCCGGGAGGTGTCCCCGGCGAAGTCCCGCCAGCGGACCGGGAACACGACGGTCTCCACGCGCGCCGGGCCGTCCGCCGTCCGGATCGTCGTGCCGTCGAGCGCGAGCGCGGTCGCCCCCGACGGGTTGGAGATCCGGATGTCGCGGTCGAGCGTGAACGGGTCGAACCCGGTGACCAGAATGCGCTTCACCCCCGTGCGCGACGGGTAGCGCACGGCGTCCTGGCCGCGCGAGCTCCGCTCCAGGTCGTCCAGCAGACGGGCGCGGCGGGCGTCGGTCAGAGCGAACCCGGGCTCCCAGCCCCGCACTTCACGGGCCATGCCAAGCCGTGCCCAGTACAGCGGCCGGTCGTCGTCCCGGCTCAGGTCCCCGCCCGCCGGACCCCGGCCCTGTGTCCGGTCAACCGCCCGCCGCCACAGCCGCGCACCCTCCCGCCGCACGATCCGCTCGGCCTGGGCATACGACGCGGCCCGGTCGAGGGTCCGGACGAACTCCGGTGCCACCGTGTCGAATCCGGAACGCCGCAGGATCTCCTGGGGTGCCGCCCCGTCGAGCCGCCGCTCCTCGGCCGTGGGGATCTCGGCGGCCGTCGCCGACGGGGCGGGCGTCGCGGCGAGTCCCGCCAGCAGGGCCAGCCCGAGTATGCCGATTCGAACGCGTAACCGAGTCAAGGGAGTTCGAGCCCTCCATCGCGTGGGGTGCTGCCGGACTCCGGCAGTATCCCGTGACGGGCGGGGCGTTCACCACGGTGCGAGGCGGAAGTGGCCGAAGGGCGTGGGCCGTTGCACGGGACGGAACGGCGATGTCCCGGCCCGGGCCGACGGCTCCGTCCGGCGGCTTTCGTCCCCTGGCCGGACGGGTATCCTCGCCGCCGACTCCCGCAGCGCGGCCAGGAACGCCACCGCCACGGGCGTCAGGGACCGCCCGCGCACGGTCGCCGCGTACACGCCCGGGCCGGAGCCTCCTCGTCGAGCACCGGCAGCAGCGCGATGTCCGGGCGTACGGACTCGGCGGCGAGCGCGGGGATCAGGGCCACTCCGAGCCCGGCGGCCACGTACTCCTGTTTCGCGGTCCACTCGGCGACGACGTGCGCTACCCGTGGCCGGAACCCGTGCCGCAGGGCCGCGTCGAGCAGGGTGCCCTCGGGCCGGGGACTGCCGGATATCCGGTCGGCTTCGGCGAGTTGGGGCAGGCGCACGGAGGGCTCGGCCGCGAGGGGGAGGGCGGAGGGGACGGCGACGTAGAGGGACTCGTTGAGCAGGTGGTGCAGGGTGTAGGCGTCCGAACGGGGCACGGCCCGTCGCGCTCGGCCCGCCAGGCGGTCAGGGCGGGCTCCGTCAACTCCCAGCGGGCATGGGAGAGATCACTGGGATACGGGCGCTGTCGCGTCAAGTTTCGGTACTACCGTCGAGACCCTCGCATCGGCAGGGTGCAAAAGGGCTTCAGCAGCGGCGCCTCGGGTTCAGACAGGAGCGAACGGTCCGAAAAGGGCCTGTGCATGTCGTCACCAGCACCACCTGACACGCAGGATGCCCCTGGCCCCGCCACTCTTGAATCGACCTGACACCCAGAGAGCCACCAAACGCTATCATCAGGACAAAACGCTCTGTAGGCTCGTCGTTTAACTTCAGGCGCTCGGTGGGGTCGTGGCAACGGTGATCTGAGCTGTCCAGGACCCGGGTTCCCGGGGCGGATCCCAGGTCACATCGACGTCAGCTTCGTGGAAGTCGTGTGCGAGTCCCGCCACCATGGCAGCCACGGCGGCCTGTGCCTCGGCTGGGTCGGTGTTGGCCGCCACGTCGGCAAGGCGTCCGCAGAGCATCCCGCCTTCCTCGGTGAGAACACTGTGGCGCCAGCCTTCCGGCGTCGCCAGCAGCACGATGCTTCTCGGCATGCCGAAGGGAGGCCGTCTCTTCGTCACGCGCTCTCGTCGCACCATGGAGCTATCCAACCTCGTGGGCTTCCCGGAGGTTCGCGCGGGCGGAAGTTCAGGCGCCGCGGCGGGGTTTGGTGCACCAGCCGGGGAGCCGGTCTTTGTGCGCAGGTTTCTGGACCCCGGGCGGCCACCGGAGCGGTGTTCATCGTTTTCGGTCTGGAGCCGGCACTGTCCGAACGAGCAGGGATCGAGACCGGAGGAGCATCAACCTCATCGTGGCGATACCCCAGGTGTGGTTATCCCCACCGCCAAGGGGTGGCTCACCGGATGGGCAATGGCATCGGTGCGGGGCGATCGTGTCTCCCAGAAGACGACTTGAGTCAAAGGGGGTAGCAGTGGATCGTCCCGTAGAGCACGCTCTCGCGCGCCGCACGTTATTGGCCGGCACAGCGGCAGCCAGTGCGGGAATGGTGTGGGGAGGCATGGGGAAGGCCGTCGCGGGTGAGTGGAGAGGACCGGTGAAGCAGGCGGCGGTGGCCGCCGAGGTGGCGCGTCTGGACCGCGTACTGATTAAGCTGCGGCGGGACTTCCATCGGCACCCTGAGGCCCCGGGACAGGAACAGCGCACGGCCGCTGTGGTGGCCCGGGAGTTGCGGGCGGCGGGGCTGGACGTCACCACCGGAGTGGGCGGCCACGGAGTCGTCGGGGTCCTGCGGGGCTCGCGTCCAGGCCGGACTGTTGCCTACCGGGCGGACATGGACGCGGTTCCGCCCAAAGACATCGTCGGAGGAGGTCCCGCACCAGCCCATCTCTGCGGACACGACGTCCACACCACGGTGAGTATCGGCGTCGCGCGGGTCCTGGCGCGGCTGCGGCAGCAATTGAGCGGAACGGTGGTTCTCCTTTTCCAGCCTGCCGAGGAGACGCTGTCCGGAGCCCGCGCACTGATCGACTCAGGTGTGCTGGAGCGCGAGTACGTCGAGGAAATCCATGCGCTGCACTGCGGGCCGTTCCCGGTCGGCCGGTTCGCCGTGACTCCGGGCTATGGGATGCCGGGCCAGGACAAGGCGGAAGTGACCCTCTCCGGGCCGGACGCACTCGATGCCGCGCGGCGCCTGGCTGTCGATATCGGCGCGCTCGCAACCGTGGCTCTGCCACGGACCCCAGCGGACCTGGAGCGGATCATCGCTGCCGTCCAGATGCCCGACGGTCCGCTGGCCCGGTTCGTAGCCGTCCAGGCCTCAGCGCAGGAGGCCAAGGTGAGTGTGTCCTATCGCTGCTGGCCGCAAGAGCGATATGCGGAGGTGCGCGAAAGCATTCGTCGAGTGGCCATGTCATATGCGGGGGCCGGGGTGCGCTTCCCCGCTGAGCCGTTCCCGGCCATGGTCTGCCCAGAACGCGACGCCCGCCTGCTCGCCCGCCACCTGCGCCGCACCGTCGGCCAGGACAAGGTCACCGAGCTCTGTGCCGCCTTCCCGCCCTTCAGCGGCGAGGACTTCGCCCTCTTTCTGGACCGTATCCCCGGTACGTACACCTTCCTCGGTGTCCAAACCCCTGATACACCCATTACAACGAGCTATCCGCACTACCCCGACTTCTCCCCGGATGAGCGCGCCATCGGCGTCGGTGTGCGGGCGATGGCGGGCTGGATCGCGGAGCGCACCCACAGAGCGCAGGGCCTGCCAGGCGGACCCAGCTAGGTAGACGACTTCCACACTGGTCTCTGCCGTTACACCTTCATCGCAGCCGACTCCAGGCTTGTCATGTCCTGACCGCCTCGACCGCCTCGACCGTCACTTGCGGTACAAGTCCTCAGCTCCTCGGCACAAATGGGGGCTCCGGTTCAGAAGCCGTGTCTCAACCGGCGTACGGCTCCAGGCTCTCCGGCTGCAGCGCCGGCCGCTGACACGGCAACCCCGACCGGATCCGGCTCGCGCTCGCCTCGAAGACCTCGGTTCGCGACCTCAAGCCATTCTTGAACGCCTGGCCGTACGGTACGCAGACGCCGGCCATGCCGGGACCCAAGGACTGGAAGGTGCCGCGGAGCCTCGGAGCGCCGCGCCTTCTGGTGTTCAGGACGGTACGGCCGCGGGCCAGGGTGTGCCCGTCTCCGCGTCCCAGCGGCGGACGGTGGCGCCGTCCGCCGAGTACAGCACCGCACGGCTGTCCACCCGTGCAGACGCGACATCGCGCACGATGCGGCGGTGACCGAAGAGCGGGGGACCGACCGGTTCGCCGGTCTCCGTGTCGAGGCGGTGCACCTGGCGGTAGCCGGCGACCGCCAGGCAGGGCCGGCCGCCCAGATCGTAGACGCAGAAGCCGTTCAGGTCGCCGATTCTGATCGGGGAGCCGATCTCCACGCCTGTCTCGGCGTCGAACCGATACAGCGTCCCGTTCGCGAAACCGTCGACGAAGGCCAACCGCGGACGGCCCTCGGTCACGTAGCGGACCGGAGGCATCCGGGTCGGCCTGAAGAGCGGGTCCACGGGCCGACCTGTGGCGAGCGCGATGCGGATCAGGTTTCGCTCGCCCTCGGGCGTCCGGCGCGCCACCATCAGGTGGTCGTCGTCGACGCCCAGCACTGCCGAGTTGTCGGTCAGCCTTATCGGTTGCCCGGACAGTACGCCGGTCCCAGCGTCGTACCTCAGGACCACGCCGTCGGCGTATCCGACGAAGCATTCGCCGCCGTGCGCGGCCACCGTCAACGCCCGCCATGCCGACGGCCGCAGGCGCAGACCGGGCCGGACCAGCCGGATCGCACGCCAGTCGCCGCCGGCCGGACGCCACAGCCGAGGGTGACGGCCGCCGGCATCCACGGTGAGCACGCCGGGGCCATCGCGATCCACGAAGGGACGCGCCCACATCTCGTTCTTCGGGAACGGGATGCTTGAGTCCGAGGTGGAGCCGGCAAACGGCCAGGCATCTTCCGGCCCTGGACAGCCGAATGTGTGGATCGGCTCGCCATCGTGCGGTGAACGGAAGACCAGGCCCGATTTCTCTCGACGTGATCAGCATGCCGCCGGCCACGGTGAGCCGGCCGGTCGGGCTGTGCAGCAAGGGCCGGGCCACGCCGCGCCACCGTGGCTCGTAGGCGCCGCCGAGCAGCACCCCCGCATCCACACCGGCCAGCAGGTTTCGCCCGTGGTCACCGCCCGCGCGGCCCAGTCGGCTCGCCTCGGCCAGCGCGGGCCGCGCCGCGTCCAGTTCCGCACGCAGTGCGTCGACCATCGCGTCCAGCTCGTCACCGGTCATGGTCGGCCGGTCCAGCGCCGCGTCTGTGATGGTCTCGATCAGGTCCAGTGCCTCCTGGCTCCCGTAGCCGGACGGCTGTGCCGCGATCCGGGCCAGGAAGCGCAGCGTGGGCGCTGCGGCCGGGCGGAATCCTTCAGGTTTGGCACTTACGGTCGCGTACCAGTAGTCGTAGTCGTTGTCCTCCAGGACGCCATAGATCCGGTCTCCGCTCCCGTCCTCCGCGGCCAGCGACCGTAGCGCCGAGACCAGCTCCGCCGCGTCGTTCGGGTCCAGCAGCTCGTCCCACGGGACTTCGTCGAGACCGTCGAGCGGGCGATCCCAGCGCGGCTCCATGTGCGATGACCGAGCCTTCCAGCGGACGAGAGGAAGGTGGCGGGGCCGCGGCCCCGCCACCGGTTGTTACTCAGCAGCGATTATCAGAACAGATCGGCGATGAAGCCACCGGGTTTTGGGGCCGCCCAGTTGCCGACCGCCCCAAGAACTACCGTGCCGACCAAACCGCCGACCGCGGCACCGACCGCGCCGAGCGCGGCACCGCCGACCAGGCCGCCGACTGCCTCCGCCGCCACGCGCACACGTTGCGCCGGTGGTGCGGTGACGACGTCGTACACGTCGAAACCGATCGCGGCCACGGTGCCGATCGGACGGGTGAGTGAGCGGGAGGGCCGTGAGGCGGAGCCGACGGCCGGGATCATCGATGCGCAGTCGGTGAAGGCCGCGACCTCACCCTCGTCTGGGCCGACGGCGGTTACACCGGCGGCCTCGTCGACTGGTGCCGCCAGACACTCGCTCTCACCCTTCAGGTCGTCAAGCGCACCGACGACATGAAGGGGTTCGTGGTGCTGCCCAGGCGCCGGGTGGCGGAGCGCTCGTTCGCATGGCTGATGCATTCGCGTCGTCTGGCCCGGGACCACGAGACGTTGCCGGCCAGCAGTGAGGCCATGATCCGGTGGTCGATGGTCACGCGGACGAGTCGGCGCCTGGCACGGCCACGGGCCGACGGCCGGCGCTGAACATCCCCGACGTCTCCTGCACGAGCCCCCCGGGCTCCGCCAGCCGCCTGGCTTTCGAGCGCACCCCTCGACCATCGCCGACGTCGTCTGAAGGCCCAGCTCCACCGTGATCTCCCTGGCCTTCAGCGGTCCCTGGTCCGCCGGCTGCCGCTCGTCGAGCACGCCCAGGTTCCGCTGGCAGTCCGGTGCCGGCACCGTCACCAGCAATCCTTCGTGCCACGTCGGCACGATCGAACCCGGCATCGGCACCGGCACCGGAACGGTTTCTGCTCTGTCTCGGTCCCGCTCACAGCGGTGGTCTCGGCAGCCGAGGCTGCCAGGGCCTCGACCAGCTCTTCCCGTGCGATCGCCCGCTGGTCCAGCTCGATCTCGGCGGCCTCCAACACCCGAGCCAACCGGGCGACTTCCTCCCGCAGCCCCTCCACCCGCACACGGGCCGCTGTGTTCCGGGGCAGCCTGAGGCACGGTGCGTGAGGGCGATCCCGTGGGCCGCTGCGGTGGCCGGCTGCAGTGGCCCACGTTCCGGGCTCGGCCGTCAGTGGCCTGTCAGGTCGTTCACCGTCTTTCCTGCGGCCTGCGCGGCATGGTCGATGACGTTTCCGTTCGAGCAGTTGTTGGTGTGGTCGGCGATGTAGTCGCCCAGTACGGGTACGACCGCGACTTCCTGCAGGCACACCGCAGCTGCGGTGAAGTTCCAGTTGTTGGCAGCGTTCACACCGCCGCCGAAGTTGCTGTCGTTGTCGGCGAAGGTGGGGGAGGCTCCCGCCGCAGCGGTGGCGGCCACAGCCGCGGCTACCAAGACCCCGCGCGTGATCATCTTTCTCATGTCCGGGCCAACGACTGTCTGCCGGACAAGGCACGCCCCGTACTCCGCTCGGCGCAGCTCCGACCGTCCCGACGGCGCGATCATCGCGACCACCGCCCCGCACCGATGGTCCAGTAGTGAACCAGTTCGCTTACTGGACCCCAGCCTCTGACACAAGCCGGGCTTCGATGAGGTCATCGGACGACCTTGTTGACCGCGCCTGCATACCCGCCATGTCGGATGAGTCTGGCCCCGTACCATCGAAATGGTGATGTGGGCTCACACGCATACGTGCCGCTCGGTGCCGTACTCCGCGCGGCGCTTCGTGCCCATGGCGTAGTTCCGCCTGCCGTTCCGCCTGCCGTGCGGTGCGACGCCGCGGGTCCCGGGGCTGGACACGCTTGAGGGGCCAGCACATCGTGCCGGCCCCTCAAGCATCAGTAGCGGGGACAGGATTTGAACCTGCGACCTCTGGGTTATGAGCCCAGCGAGCTACCGAGCTGCTCCACCCCGCGTCGTTAGCTCCACTCTACGTCAACTCTGCCGATACCAAGACCATGATCGACAGCCTGCCCCGAGGGCGCCGGCGAACACGGCTGTGGCCGCATCGGATGACGGGTTCCGCTGCGGAGGCGAACCGCTTCGGCCGCGAGACGGCATCGTGTACGGCCCGGCCCGGCCCGGCCCGAACCCCGAACCCCGGACGATGGCCGCGGGCCGCGAGGGATGGTGCGGGGGTGACGGTGACGGGCTGGTCGGGGCAGCTGTTGAGGGCCTCGGCGAGTGCGGCATATTCGGTGGGGTCGATGGCCAGGCCCACCTGATCTGTCGGCGACCCCGTCGGCTGCGTACTGGCAGCGGTAGCACTGGGCGGGCGGCTGCCAGGTGCTGGGGTCCTGGTCGGCCTTGCTGGAGTTGCCGGTTGCGGAGACCGTAATGAGGGCGCGGTCGTCGCCCAGGTCGTTGGCGTAGGCCTCGCGTTCTTTGGCGGTCCAGGCGGAGGCGCCGCTGTCCCAGGCTTCGGCGAGGTGGTCGATGTCGAGGGTGCGCGCGTCGGTGAAGTACTTGTCGTCGTAGGGGCTGTACCACTCTCCGCCGGTGAGCGCACAGCCCGGGCCCTGCTGCAGGTCACCGACCGGTTCCATCTGTGGCAGGGCTTCCGCCGAGCCGTGGAGACCTGCGTCGCGGCCCATCGCGACTGCCTGCGCAACCCTTCGCCAACGGCGTGTTGCTGGCCCCCCAGAGGGGCTTCGGGTCGATCGCAGGAGGACTCGAAGCCCGTAGGTCGGCGGGCCGAGCGCAAGAAGGCAGCACATGCTCTGGTCCACGAGCTGCTTGCCCAGGGCCACTCGCGCCGGGCGATCGCCCAGCACCTGGGCTGGGGTCTCAACACCGTGCTCCGGTACGCGAACGCCGCACGCTGGCAGGACACTATCCGCGGAAACCGGCCCCGTCCCAGAAGGCTGGACCCCTACAAGTCCTAATTCCTTCGGCGCCGTCACGGTAGCCTCCACCGGACTCAGCCTTGGCATCGCCGACGACTACACGGGCCGCCTGACGGCCGTCCGCACCGGCATCACACGTTGTCCGGCCGCAACCGAGCGATACGGGATCACCGGAGCCCCGTCCTGCGTCTTGCTGAAGGAGGGAGAGGCGGTGGCGCACGACACGGGGCCTATGACCATCGCCGAGGTACGGAAGTTCCTGGATGTCACCTCTGAGCGGCCGCTGCGGCACGTGGCCGCGACGCCCGTCACGTCTCGTCTATGGGAGCTGCGCCGCCTGAGACAAGCTCCGTCAAAGATGACCGGCGGCAGGTCCCGGGCCGCAGCAGCGATCTCCGGAAAGCCGGTATTCAGGAGCGTGCCTTGCCGGGACCGGATCTCCACGGCGCCCGACGGATTCCGGCTGACGATTGCCCGGAACCCGTCCCATTTCGCCTCGTATGCATATGCGCCGGTGGGGAGGTCTTCAACGGCCTTGGCCAGCCCTGTTTCAGGCAGTCGCCATTCCGTGGGCTCAGCGCTACTACGGCGGCCCTGCCATTCAACCGTCCCAGAGCGGGACTGGACCTGTTCGGCATGCGAGCGAGCGCGCCCCGACAGAGTCATCGCCCCAGAGGACGGTTCCAGGGATCAGGGCAGGGAGGGCCCTGATTGGTGATGGCGGGGGGTCAGACCGTGATGGCGAAGACCCACAAGTGCGGGTCGGGGCCGGGGATGATCACGTAGTGGACGATGGCGGTGCGGGTCGTGATGACGCGTACCGCCTCATCCATGTCGTCGTACTTGTCGGCCTGAGGCCACGACCACGGGTCTGCGCACGCGCGGAGCACCGCGTCATGGAGTTCTTCCTTGGCCGGGACGGGCAGGTTCTTGATGGTCTCGCCGACGTGTCCGGCGAACCGGGCGGGGACGGCCGTCACGCGCCGAAGATCTCATCCATGCTCACGGAGCCGTCTTCGGACTTTCCGCTGGCCTTCCACTTCCGGTATGCGACCGCGGCGTGCATGCGGGCGCGGGCGTCCCGCAGATCTTCGGGTCCATCTGCAGCAGCCTGGTCGGCTTCGAGGACGTCAGCGACGTAGTCCTGGACGGACATGCCGCGGCGCTGCGCGGACGCGCGTACCTTGTCGGCCAGCTCCTGTTCGATGCGGGTGTTGAGCTGCGTGAGTGCCATACCAGCAATGTTAGCGACTTGCTAGCAGCTGGTGAAGAGGGCCGGTAGGTGACGCGCGGCTGTGACCGGGGAACCGCGCCACGTCCCCTTCTTGAGGCGAATCATCCGGACCCGAGACGCCTCCCGCGTTATGCGGCCGCGAGGTGGAGGAGTTCCGGGACGCCCGGCACGCTGGGGTAGAGGCGGAAGCGGGGGAGGAGCGCTTCGACGAGGCTGGTGCAGCGGGGCGCGCCGATGCGGCGGGCCAGGAGCAGGGACTGGGTGGCGGCGGCCGCGGCGGGCTCGGGTTCCTTCTGGTCGAGGTGGCTGGCGGCTTGGTAGGCAAGATCACTCAGAAGGCCGGCCCCCATGTCGTGGTCGCCTGCGGCGTGAGCGTTGTGAAGCCCGGCGACTCAGTACTGGCTGGCGGGTGTGTGCTGGCCCAGGTCGAAGCGGTGCCAGGCCACGGTCTGGGACAGCGAAGCGGCCAACGTGTGCAGACGCCTGCCGGTGGCGGGGGAGTAGCGGCCGTGCTCGATCAGTTCGGTCACGGTCGCCAGGTAGGCGTCGAGGAGCAGAACGGTGTGCCGGCGCTGCTCGGTGGCGAGGCCGGCGAGGGGCTGGGTGGTGTTCTCCAGCAAGGTCAGGAAGTCGTCGTCGACGGGCTTGCCGTCACGGGCCTGGGCGAGCGCGCCGGTGGGGCCAAGTGCCGAGTCCGCAGCCAGTGCTGACACGCCGCCCTCACTGCGAGCACCAACACGTCGAAGGTCCACGGCACGCACGGCCCGGCCGCGAGTCAGCGGTCGTTCCGTCGAAAGAGCGGTGGCTGAGTCGTAACGGCCTCAAGACGGGACTCGGCAGCGTCAGGCGATTTCTGGCGCTGGCCGATTGAGCCGTGACCAACGACGACATCGAGCGGTCCGCCCTGGGCAACGACGTTGAACCGGCCGACTCGGCCGAGACACCCGACTGAACGACGAGCCAGACGAGTCGGTCTGCGGCAACATCCGCGGCGTAGCGGCACCATCCGCCACCCGAAACGTACCTGCCGGGGATCGACGGCAGTCCCTCTGACAGCCTGCGGGCCTCCGGCGGCGAGCAGCTGCTGGGAAGGCGGGCGCTGTGTCGTCGGCGGCCGCGACGTCGGCGACGCCCAGGCCCGGCCAGCCTACGTGCGTCTCGTTGACCGGGTCCATGTACGGCATTACGCCCGGGCGTCCCGGGAGGGTCCGAGGAGAACGGCATCGAGCTCGCGGGACGTCGAAGCCGGACCTTCGGCCTCGCACTCATCGGCCGCCCATGCTGCATCGGACCGAAGCAGCGCATGACACGAAACCGGCAGGGGAAGGCAGAACACCTCCCTGCGGAATGCGTTTCCGCTGTCGGCCGGGGGTGCCGTCGAGGTCGAGCAGGGCGAGGGGCCGGTGGGCGGCCGACGCCCGGCCGGTACAGGGCGCGGGCCCATCAGGGCCTGCCGTCGGCTCGATCCTCCTTCTTCGAGGCCCGCAGGCTGGTGAAGGTCGTCACCGCGAGCACCAGGAAGATGAAGGCGAGCGAGAAGGGGATGCCGATCACGGGGACCGGTACCCCGGACTCGTGCAGAGCGTGCAGCACCAGTTTGACGCCGATGAAGCCGAGGATGATCGCCAGCCCGTACGTGAGGTGGACGAGCCTCTTGAGCAGGCCGCCGATGAGGAAGTACAGCTGGCGCAGGCCCATCAGGGCGAACGCGTTGGCTGTGAAGACGATGTACGGCTCCTCGGTCAGTCCGTAGATGGCCGGGATGGAGTCCAGCGCGAACAGCAGGTCCGTGGAGCCGATCGCCAGCATGACCACCAGCATCGGGGTCATCACGCGTCTGCCGTTCTGCCGGACCCACAGCTTGGTGCCGTGGTAGCGGTCGGCCACCCCGAAGTGCCGTTCGACGGCCTTGAGCAGCTTGCTCTCCTCGTACTCCTCGACGTCGTGGCCCGTACGGGCGTCCTGGAGCAGCTTCCACGCGGTCCAGATCAGGAACGCCCCGAAGACGTAGAAGACCCAGGAGAACGTCGAGATCATCGCGGCGCCGAGCGCGATGAAGATCGCGCGCAGGACCAGTGCCACGAGCACACCGACCATCAGGACGCGCTGCTGGTACTGGGAGGGCACGGCGAATTTCGCCATGATCAGGACGAACACGAAGAGGTTGTCGACGCTGAGGGACTTCTCCGTGATGTATCCGGCGAAGAATTCCCCCGCAGGACCGGTCCCCGAGAAGACCAGCAGCCCGAGGCCGAACACCGTGGCCAGGGTGACCCAGACCAGGCTCCAGATGCCGGCTTCCTTGAAGGAGACGTCGTGGGGTTTGCGTCCGATGAAGAAGTCCGCGCCGATGAGAAGGCACAGGGCCGCGATGGTCAGCGCCCACACGTCAAAGGAGACGTCCATGGTTCCTCCGGGCCCGGTCACAGGAGTCAGGGGCCCCGGAGAACGGGACCACTGTGCGCAACCTAGACCGAGGACCGGGAGCGACACGCGCACCGCACCGAGTGGGCCGGTCCGGACCTCGGCCGGACGGGAATCCTGAGGCGCTCCACGCGCGGCACGGGCCTTCCACAACAGGGCCTTCCACAACAGGGACGGGCACCTCGACGTTCCTCAACGGCACATCGAGGAGATCGCCGGCGAACACGTGCGCTTGGGCCAGTCGCTCAGCAACCCGCGCCGACGCCGGGCGCGCCCGGGCCAGGAGAGGCCAGCTTTTCAGAGGATGCCACGCAGGTCGACGACTGGCTGGTCCGCCAGCAGGTAGGTGCGGTAGCGGCCCTCAGCGAACATCTCCCGCAGATACATGCCGGGAAAGTCCAGGACATCGCGCCGGTCGGCCAGTGCTATCCGGACTTGATAGCGGCTGTCGCCGTCGAGGACGAGCACGTCGCAGCCGTGCGGCTCCGGTGCCTCGATGCCGATCAGGGTAATGCGGTCTTCGGCCATCTGATCGACCCATGCGGCCAGGTCGTCGAGCAGCCACGCCATGTTCATCCAGGCCGGCGCGTTGGCTCCGGGCTGCCAGTCGTACGTGCGGCGTGCCTCGCGTCCGGTTCCGGGCGGCTCGCCTTCGAAGTAGACAGGCGGCTCTGATGGGCCGCTGACTTCGGTGAATTCGATGGCGCGGGACCGGAGCGTGAGCTTGGTGACGCGAAATCGGTCAAGGCCGAGGTCAAAGGCGACCTCTGCTGCATGGGTGAGGAATTCGCTGTCCTGATCGGCCACGAACGTGTCTTCCTGGGCGTCGGAGAGCCGCCCCCGACCGGCGGGGGCGGCAGTGCAGATCGAAGTCCTACCGGAGTCGGTTGCAGGACCCGACGTAGCGGTACCGGTCTTCAGTGGCGGAGACGGGGATGGTCCAGGCGAGGGGACTGTAGGAGGCGGCCAGTCTTTCACTGCCGGAGGCGGTCAGTGCGGCTGCCGGCGCTGTGGCGGACACGGAGTTCGCCAGCGGCTGGTAGGAGCTCAGGTACGTCTCGGTGCCGTCGACAGTGTCGCCCTCGTCTGCCGGAGCACTGCCGTCCACGGGCGTGTTCTCGTCCTCGAGGTCAGCCTCGTCCACGATCTCGTCCGATGGAGCCTGAGAATTGTCGGGAGCGTCCTCCTCCGGGACGGTCTCCTCCTCGGAAGTGGCAAGGGAGTGGTTCTCCCTGGCCGGCGTCGTACTGACCCAGTTCGGCCCGGGTCGGCACAGTGGAGACGGGCGTGCCACGAACCGCCGGAATCGGAGAGCTCGTCCTGGCTACCCGTCCTTCACGCTCGCTGTTGTTCGGGCACGTCAGGTGGGCCGAGCACGATCGTCCACCGGTGGGCGAGCACCGCGTTCTCCTCGGGTGTGAGCAGCTCGGGGGCTCCGAGTGCCAGCGCGGCTGCGTACGCCGCATCGAAGGCCCGCAGCCAGGCCGGATCGCTGAGGACCTCAACCCCATCTCCCTCATCCCGACCGAACAACTGCGGGCCCACGCGGTGAGCGGCCTCCGCGATTACCTCGTTGAGCGTCGTCAGAGCGCATCCGACCGGTGAACCAGTGTGATGGTCCCGCGGCCAACGAGCCCACAGCGTTCATGTCAGAGGCCCGTCGCCTTCGACTGACAGCGCGGCAAGAGCATCGACCTGAGCGCCGGTCAGCGTTCACGTCTGGGTGATCACCCATTCCACGACGTCCCCGTGAGGTCCGGCGACCAGCCATGCGGGCACCTGCTCTGTGACTGTGAAGCCCCGGCAGCGCACCCATCTGTGGACCGGCAGCGGCCGCATCGGCTCGAGATCGGCGACGCGCCACAGGCTGGACGGCCACAGCAGGACATCGGTGGCGATCTGGTTCACCAACAGCCCCTGGTCGCCGACCGACTGCCGGTTCGTCCGTCGCCCGGTACGGCGCTCACGAGCAGCGAGCACCTTGTCGGGAGCGAAGGACACGCGCCCCCAGGCACAGGCTCCGGCTCGCCGTAAAAGTCTTCGGCGTCGTACAAGGCGAAGAAGGACACGCGGTCACAGTACGCACTCCAACGCAGCGGCCGCCGGGACGGTGCGGGGGTGAGTGGGAATGCGGTTCGTTCGGTGTAGTCGAGCAGGTTGTAGGTCTCTGCGGGGGTGTCGTTTCCGTACGAGTCGATTCGTCGTCGCGCTTC
Organism: Streptomyces sp. NBC_00659; assembly: GCF_036226925.1. Taxonomy (NCBI): domain Bacteria; kingdom Bacillati; phylum Actinomycetota; class Actinomycetes; order Kitasatosporales; family Streptomycetaceae; genus Streptomyces; species Streptomyces sp. NBC_00659. Next base: position 9,283,961 of record NZ_CP109031.1, read on the forward strand.
CCGTGTCTCCGCACTGTGGTCGACTTCCCGGGTCTGGCGGTGCGACCGCGCTGCGCTCCTGATTGGCAGCCGGCCAGTGGACCGCGGAGACCGCAGGTTGCGCCGCTAAGCTGCTTCGGTGCGCACGGTTGAGGTCTTGTTGGATGAGGCGGCAGATCTCGCGGTCCGGGCGGCTTGGCGGCGGCTCGCGGATGCGGGTCTGCCCAGTCAGGCGCGCCATCGCTCACCGACCAACAGCCCGCACGTCACGCTGGCTTCCTGTCCCGAGCTGACCGCTCCGATCCGCTGGGAGCTCGGCGAGGTGGCCGCCGCGCTGCCCCTGCACGTGCGGGTTTCCGGTGTGGTCCGTTTCGAGCGGCCCACCTCGGTGCTGGCCTGGGCCCTTGATCTCGATTCCGCCTTGGCCGGCTTGCACGGCCGGGTGTGGGACGCGGTGACCTCGGACAGCCCACCCGAGACCCTCAACCCCCTCCACGACCCCACGCGCTGGAGCCCGCACATCACCCTCGGCCGTTCCCCGCGGGCGGGCGTGTTCGCCGACCGGCGGATCCCCGCTCTGCTGCCGGCGCCGCCGTTGTCGGTCCGGCTCACCACTCTGCGCAGTTACGACACCGAGACGGGTGCTGTGGAGGTGTTGGAGTCCCGTTCCTGAGGCGGCTGTGCCCCTCGATGATCGGTGTGCGCCGATGGGGTGGCCCGAGCCGACGTTGCCGGTGGATGACCGGGCGGGAGGCGTCTGTTCGCGCGGACAGGGCGGCGTGACCATTGAGCAGGACGATCTACGGGCCGGGAACGTTGTGTTCGGATTTCGGGGGTACGCATCGCCATGCGAGGCCGGCGGCGGTCAGGTAGGCGAGTGCGCCGATGGCCATGCTGACGCGGATTCCCTGGCCGTAGGTGGTGGCGGTGGCGAGGAGGGTGCCGCCGAGGGCGAGGCCTGTGGCGCTGCCCACCTGGCGGGCGGTGTTGAAGAGGGCGGAAGCCGTCCCTGAGTAGGCCGGTGGTGCGGCGCCCATGACGGTGGAGGTTGTGCCGGTGAGTGCGAAGGAGGTGCCGAATCCCGCTGCCATCATGGGGAGGATGAGCAGGGGGTAGGCGGGTTCGGCTCCTGCTGCGGTCCAGCTCGCCAGGCCCGCGGAGGCCAGGAGCATCCCGGTGATCACCAGGGGCCGGTCTCCGGTGCGGCGAGCGAGGCGGGCCGACACGACGGAGGCGAACATAGTCATGGCAACCGCGGGGAGCAGCGCCACCCCGGTTTCGAGCGCGCTGAAGCCGCGCTGGTGCTGGAAGTACAGGCTGGCGGTGAACACCATGGCGTAGAAGCCGAAGTTGAACAGCAGGCCGATGGCGGTGCCGCCGCCCAGTGCGCGGGAACACAGCAGGTCCAGCGGGACGGCGGGAGATCGCGCGAGCCGTTCGCGAACGACGAAGGCGGCGGCTGCCAGGACGGACAGGCTTGCCGCGGCGAGGACGGCCGGTGCGGTCCAGCCGCGTCGTCCGGCCTCGTTGAGTGCGGTCGTCAGGAAGGCCACGGCGGTCACCACCGCACACTGCGCGGGCCAGTCGATGGCGCGGGAGAGCAGTCGGGGGGAATTCTCCACGTGGCGCAGCGTCAGCACCAGGCAGACGATGCCGACCGGCAGATTGATCAGGAACACCCATCGCCAGCCCACTGTGGAGACGAGTAGTCCGCCCAGCAGCGGACCGGCCGAGGCCGCGATGCCGGCCATGGATCCCCACAGGCCGAAGGCTCTCGAACGAGCCGCCGGAGCGTGATACGCCTGCCGGAGCAGCGCCAGCGACCCGGGCACGATCAACGCCGCGCCCAGTCCCTCCACCAGACGGGCCGTGGTAAGGAATGGAGCATTGGGAGCGAGAGCGCAGGCGGCGGAGGACAGCGTGAACACGGCCACGCCCGTGCAGAAGATCCGGCGGTTTCCCCATCGGTCACCCATTGCGCCGCCCAGCAGCAGAAAGCCGGCGAACACCAGGGTGTATCCGTCGGTGATCCACTGGATGCCCGTCACGGAAGCCGACATCTCCCGGCCGATCACCGGCGCCGCGACGCTGACGACGGTGACGTCGAGGATCACCATGAAGTACCCGGCGCATACAGCGAGCAGCGGGGCCAAGGACTGCTCCTTGTTGTGCCTGCCGGGTCGGCCGGGGGAGACGGAGGCTCCATCATCGACCGGTTCTGCGAACGCCATACGCTCGGCCCCATCCTGTACAGAATTGGATGAAGGCCACAATAATTTGGAGACCATGACATATCCCGTTCCATGCGTGTGGCGCACGGTGTTGATGGGGCGTAGGGAAGCGACGCGGCCCAGGGGCCAGGGCAGTGAATTGATCTTTAATGGCGTGTCCTTGGCATCCCCGGATCGAGGCGCCAGGCATTGGGGTCCCTGGGGAGGGAGCAGCGCCCCCGCTACCCCCCGACTCCCGTGCCGGCGCCACGCGCCCTTGATCGAAGCGTTTGTGCAGGTCAGCCCCGGCACCCGGAATTCCGGGTGCCGGGGCCGACAGAGGCCAGGGATCACGCCGGTTCATGGTCTTTCGGCTGAGGGAAGGCCGGTTGTACCCGTCGTCGGCCCGCGGGGCTGACCGGCCCGCTCACCGTGAGCCGGATCTGTCCCGCCCTGCAGAACGGCACCCCAACTCCCGCCCCGCTTCTGGGGTTTCCCGGACGGCCCTGCTGAGATCGCCCCTGTCCGAGTGGCCCTTCGCCTCGTCGAGGAGCCTTCGATGTCCCAGCGCCCGTCCGTGATCCGCGCCTCCGCCCGCCCCGGCAGCTCCACCCGTCCCGGCGAGGACCTCGCCGCGCGCCCGTAACGGCGCCGAATGCCGGCACGACATACACCGCCTGGACTCCGGGCGGGTGTCGCCATCTCCGGGCCACAACAGCACCGCCCCGTTGCGTCGTTCGCCCCCCGGGTGCAGGGCATCACACTCCGCGCCGCGGCCTACGGGACGGGCCGCCGCTTGCGCTCGGGGGACCGCCCGGCGGTGCGTCGACGACACCGTGGCGCTTATGTGACTATTTACGCTCAATGAGAAATTAATTTGCATTCCTTAAGAGTCCGGTGTTCTGTGCCGATTTGGCCCAGCCCGAGAGTGAGGATCAGTGCGTGCCCGGCCGAACGGTCCGGGCGGTGCCGGGGCGTCAACTCCGATACGTACGGAAAGGTCTGAACATGATCAACGGGTTGAAGAGGGCCGCGGCCCTGGGAGCGGTGACAGTGGCCCTGGCCGCGGGCGCGGTCGTCGGAACGGTCGGAACCGCGTCGGCCGCCCCGCGGGACCACCACCGGCCGTCGGCGGCGCCGCACCACTGCGTGAAGGTGGCGGGCCACTGGGCACGGCAGTGGCACCCGGCCTACCGGGACCGGCACCACCACTGGCACCCCGGCCACTGGACCCGCGTCTGGGTCCCCGCCCACAAGGAGTGCCGCCGCTGACCCCGTAGCCGACACCGGCATCCGCCCCTGGAAGCGGATGCGATCCAAACCGGAACCGGCCCCGACGCGTCCTTCGAAGGCACGCCGGGGCCGGTTCCGTCAGGTCGCAGCCGCACTTCGGGCGGGCCACGCATGTGTTGTGTTCCTCTGTCCCTCACGGGCTCGGCTCGCCCGCTACTCCTTGTCCTCGTCCGTGGCCGCGTCCCAGGACGGCAGGGTCGTTCCGGTCACCGTCGTTATCCGAAGCACCTCACATCCCATGAGCCGGACAGCGGCGACGAGACGCCGGCGAACCTGTTTGCTGTCCTCGGGTGGGAAGTCGATTCGGATCTGGTGAGGCCGGGACGCGTCGTAGGTCAGCAGCCAGTCGGCATCGACCATCGCGAAGTGGTCTTGTCTCGCCTCGTCGTGCTCGGAGTGCCACGAGCCCCGGTCCGTGGTGGGAGCCAGCGTCTCGCGCAGGATCCGTAGCCGATCGGGGTGGGACAAGGGGCCTTCGGACAGCCGCAGGCACCGGTGGGTCCGGGTACGGAAGGCGTTGAACCACGGCGCCAGGTTCGGCTCCATGCTTCCGGGCAAGCCGGAGCTCACGCGCCCGCCGACCCAGCTCTCGAGAAACTCGGCCGCGCCCATCCGATGGGTCTCGTACCAGCCCTCGCTGCTCCACACCACCACAGGCCACTGCTCCGGAACCCCGTCGGTGAGCCAGCACAGTCGGTCGGCGTCCATGGTGGTGCCCCAGATCAGCAGCCCACCCGGAGCGGGGTGCAGTGGATATGGGTAGCGCTCAGGGTCCCCTTCCGGAGATCCCGTGGGGTGGGGAATCTGCCACTGGATGCCGTTGTGCTTGTTGGTTCCGAACGGAGTCCGGAGGTAGAGGAAATCGCAGAACTCGCCCCAGCCGTAGGCTTCGACAAGTCGCTTGTAGTCTTCCGGCAGCCGGGTCCCGATCACGGTCTCGGCGGTGATCCAGTCCCCGTGGGCGTCCACGGGCGCGGCCGGCGGCGGCACGAGCCGGACCAACCGGTCGCAGTTCGCCGCGTTGGGCTTCGCATCGGCCATGGCGGGAGCATAGGCATCCCCCGGCGATGAGATCGAAGAGATTCCAGGCCGGCGGTGGAGCGTTCGCCCGGATCTGTTCGCGGCAGTCCGTCCGGAGTGGTGAGGGAGAGCGAACGGGCGTGTTCTGACCCTTGCGGCTCATCGGCTGCGCCGCTGCACATCGAACTCTGCCGACGCCTGGTCAGCGCTCCATTGCGCCGACCTCGCGGTCCTTGCGCAATGAAAGGTTGCGCATCCCTAGTGCGAGGGCTAGGGTGATACGCAACCGATGGTTGCTTATTGGAGGTACGTGGTGGAGTTCGGAAAGTTGGAACGCGAGATCCGGATCGATGCCGCACCGGAGATCGTGTTCGATGTCGTGAGTCGTCCCGAGCACATCAAGATGTGGTGGTCCGACGACGCGTCGTTCGATCCCGCGCCGGGCGCGGTCGGCGAACTGGTCTGGGGCGACCGCGCCGCGGTGGAGCGGATCGTCGTCGTCGACGTGGATCCGCCGCGCAAGTTCGCCTTCCGCTGGGTCGCCGAAGATGGGCAACTGCCCGCTGCCGACAACTCCCTCCTGGTCACCATCGAGCTCGAGCCCTCCGGTGACGGCACGATTCTGCGCCTCACCGAGAGCGGCTGGCGAGAGAAGGGGTGGGAAGCCGCCGTGCTCGAGGAAGCCTTCCACGACCACGAGCGCGGTTGGGACATGTTCCTGCCCAAGCTGCAGGGCTACGCCCCTTCCGTGGTGGCGCAATGACCGCCGCCGTCGACGACGAACTCTGGTCGGCGATAGGCGACCCGATCAGGCGCCGCCTGCTCGACCTGTTGCTCGCGGAAGGAGTCGGTACGCCGACCAGCCTGAGCGATCGTCTCCCGATCACGCGCCAAGCGGTCACCAAGCACCTGGGCGTCCTCGATCGCGCCGGCCTCGTACACGCGACACCGATGGGCCGCGAGCGGCGCTACGAAGTCGACGAGGCGCAGCTCGCCCGTGCGGTCCGCCAACTGAATGAGGTCGGCAGGGCGTGGGATGCGCGATTGAACCGCATCAAGCGCATCGCGGAACAGATCCAGCGACAGAAGCACGACCGAGACTGACCGTCCGGCCCCGGAAGAGAGCTCTGGCCCACCCCTTTGATCAAGGTCGGCGCCCCTGGCTGCGTCGCGCGCAATGAACCCATCATCTGTGAATGAACCCATCACCTTTGGAGGACACAATGAGTGGATTGCTGCTTGCTGACAAGAACGCTGTGATCTACGGAGGCGGGGGCGCGATCGGCGGCGCAATCGCACGGGTATTCGCCCGGGAAGGTGCAAGGGTCTTCATCGCCGGGCGGACACAGGAGAAGCTCGACGCCGTGGCGCGCGACATCGCCGCCACCGGCGGGAAGGTCGAGACCGCGCAAGTCGACGTCTTCGACCAACAGGCCGTCGAAAAGCACGCCGAAGACGTCGCGGCGACGGCCGGCAGCATCGACGTCGCACTCAGCGCCGTGAGTGTCATGCACGACCAGGGGACTTCGCTGGCGGATCTCTCGCTCGAGGAGTTCATGCGGCCCATCGACGGCTTCCTGCAGACGCTGTTCATCACAAGCAAGGCTGTGGCGCGCCACATGGGCCGCGAGCGTCCTGGCGTCATCCTGACGTTGTCCGAGCCGGGTTCCAAACTGGCTGTGGGCGGCATCCTGGGACACAGCGTGAGCGCGGCCGGCAAGGAGGCCTTCTCGCGGGTTCTGGCCGCGGAGCTGGCACCCGACAACATCCGGGTGGTCTGCATCCGTCCACACGCTGTCGTCGATGCACCGGCAGCGGGTTCGTACACCAAGGACCTCTTCCAGCAGATGGCGGCAGCGGGCGGGCAGTCGGTCCAGGAGATGCTCGAAGGCGGGGGGATGGTGCAAGGGACGCTTCTGAAGAGGCTTCCTACGCTGTCGGAAATCGCAGAGACAGCCGCGTTCCTGGCGTCGGATCGAGCGGGAGCCATGACCGGCACCGTCGCCAATCTCTCCGCCGGCGCGCTGGTCGACTGAGCCCGTCATGTCCGATCAAGCCGACAAGGCCAGGCTGCTCAGGTCCCTGCACATCCCGGGCGCTCCGCTGGTGCTGCCGAACGCCTGGGACGTGGGCAGCGCCCGCGCCGTCGTCAAGGCGGGGTTCCCGGTGGTCGCGACCGCCAGCAACGCGATCGCCGCCGCTCTGGGCTACGACGACGGTGAGGGTGCTCCGAGGGAGGAGATGATGTTCGTCGCCCGACGCATCGCAGCCTCCGTCGACGTGCCGGTCACCGTCGACGCCGAGGCCGGCTACGGGATGGCGCCGGAGGAACTGGTCGAGCTGCTGCAGGGGATCGGAGTCGCCGGCTGCAACATCGAGGACAGTGATCATGCCGACGGAGGCCTGATCGACGTCGATGTCCGTGCCGCCTACATCGCCCGGATGCGCGCGGCCGCCGACCGTATCGGAGTGCCGCTCGTCATCAACGCCCGGATCGACTCCTTCTTCCCCACCTCACCTCTGGCCGAGAACCGAAAGCGTGCCGATGCGATCAGCAGGGCCGAGGCGTACTGGTCGGCCGGCGCTGATTGTGTGTTCCCTCCCGGAGCCGGTCCGGACGACCTCCGGGCCATCGTCGCGGAGGTCGGCGCACCGGTGAACGCCGGCTTTCCGCTCGAGCGCGGGTCGCTGGAGGAACTCAGTGCCATCGGCGTGGCCCGGGTCTCCGTCGGGCCCCAGCTGTACCGCAGCGCACTCGATCACCTGCACACCGATCTCCAGCCCCTCCTCGAGACACGAAAGTAGGACCACTCGACCGTCGCAGGCCGGTGCAGGTCACCACCCCTGCGGATGCCGTCGTACCGCGCCACGGTCGCCCGCTCATGGGCCAACTCGTGGTCGCCGTCCACCAGTTCCAGCCTGGCATCCAGTGCGCGGATGCGATCAGGCTTGGCCGCAGTCGCAAAGTGGGATGCGACGACGGCGACGTCGAGCCCCCGGCCTGACCGGACCAGGCCAGGGCTTGGCCAAGGTTGCCCGCGCTGGCGCACACCACGGCTCGCGAGCTCTTCTCGGCGAGTCGGCTCGCGACGACCTCGGTTCCACGGGCCTTGAAGCTGCGGACCGGGTTCGCCGCCGCGTGAAGCTCCGGGTGCTCGACGAGGTGCTCGACGCCCTTCTCAGACATGCAGGACGGGTCGATAGATGAGCTCTTGGATGTGGCCGTCGAGCGTCCGGTGCTCGATCAGCTCGAGGTCGAAGTCGGCCGCACCCTGGAAGATGGGGTCCAGCCCTGTCTGACCGGTGATCACCGGGAAGAGCGTCACCTGGACGCGGTCCACCAGACCGGCGGCCATCAGCGCCCTGTTCATCGACAGGCTGCCGTGCGAGCGCAGGGGAACGTCGGAGTCCTTCTTGAGACGGGCGACGACGTCGACGGCGTCGCCGCTCACGACGTTCGCATCCGGCCAGTCGAGAGGTCCTTCCAGGGTGGACGACACCACCGTGGCCGGCAGGCTCCTCATCCGCGTGACCCACGGGTCGCGCACTTCGGACTCGTCGGTGCTCGCCGCGATCATCTGGGCGAACGCCCTGTACGTGTTGGCTCCGAAGACCATCCGCTGCTCCTCGTCGTACAGGGCGAGGCGGCGGTCGAGGAGCTCGGGGCCCTGCTTGCCCCAGTAGCCGGTCCAGTTGCCGCCGGCGGCGCCGAAGCCGTCGAGGCTGGAAAAGACGTCGAAGGTGTAGGTCGTGGTCATGACGTGATCCTCGAGTTCGTTCGTCCGGGTGTGTCGATAGAGACTGGAAGCCACGGCAGAACTCATCGCCGACGGACTCCTGGAGTCCGGCGCGGCCCCGGATGCGGTCCCAGGCGACGGTGCTCCTCAGGGATGGCCGCACAGGAGAAGCGGGACATCCCCGGTAAGCATTTCCCAGGCGGTCCGCCTCCGCATCGTGGAGGCTGCACGGCGCCGTGCCCGCCCGAAGCGGGCCGATGAACGGGTTTCGACGGCGGCCCTACTTGCGTGGCTCTTTGTACGAGGGTCAAGCTCCGTGAGCCGCCGTGGCACCGTGACAGGAGGCAGGGCCTGTGTGTGTGGGGGGCAGTCATGGCGCAACGGATGAATCTGCTCGGAGAACCAGGGGTGGGGCTGCCCGGGGGACCGGGCACACCTGTTCCGAGCCGTGCGGACATACAGATGGCCCGTGGCCGGGTGTGGGGTGTGCTGATCGCGCTGGTCCTCCTCATGATCAGTGTGCTGGTGAACAGGAATCCGTCACGCGACGTGTTCACCGGAGCTCTTGGACCCTTTCCGGCCGCGTTCGCCCCGGGTGCCCCGGTCGCGCCTGACCACGTCGTACGCCGGACCACGGATGAGTGGGCCTTGGCGCACGGGCTGTCCCTGCGGTGGACGGGTTTCGGCATGACAGCGGTGAACCTGCGGACCGGCAAGGAGTACTGGCGCTATGAGCGCCGGGAGCCGAAGGACGCCGTGATGGAGTTCAAGGTGTCGGAACGCACCGCGGTGGTCGGCCACCATGACGGGAGGCTCGTCGGCATCGATCTGCGTACGGGCAAGCTGTTGTGACGTGCGGAGATCCGGGAGGACGGCTACCGGGCCGTGGACCTCGTCGGCGGCCAGGTCGTCACCGGGGCGCCGGGCGCCGTGCGTGCCTTCGACGAGCGTGACGGCCGGAGCCTGTGGACGGTGAAGATGCCCGAGTCGTGTCCCCAGGTGCTCCTCTACTCCGTGCACGCCCTGCCGGACCATTCCGTGCACGCCCTGCCGGACCATCTGAGCGCCGTCCACGTGATGTGCAACGTGACGAGTGTCGACCACGACAAGTACCGCCGCCTGCTCCGGGACCGCGGCATCCGCCCGGTCATCGCCCAACGAGGCGTGGAACACGGCTCCGGCCTGGGCATTTTCCGCTGGATGGTAGAGCGCACGATCGCCTGGCTGCACGGCTTCCGACGACTGCGGATCCGCTGGGAGCGACGCGACGACATCCACGAGGCCTTCCTCGGCCTCGCCACCTGCCTGATCACCCACCGGCACGCCCAACGCCTTTGTTAGGACCTCCAAAGCGAGGCGTTGCCCGCCAGGCAGCCACGAGGTGTCACGGTCCGGCACTCGAACATCACGGGAACCAACCGCTTCCTCGGAACGCCCTTAGCAACGGATTAGGGCCTCTTGGTAGCTCGAAGGGCGTCTACGCCAACAAGCTGTTCAGGAGGCCCTGTCGTCAAAGAGTTGTCCCGTAAATGATCTTCAGGTTGGTGAGGCTGTGGTTCGTCCGGCGGCGGGCCGTCCGCCCATCCGGCGAGGCTGCGGGTGTGCAGGTGGGCGACGTCGAGCACGTCGGCTGGAAGTAGGCTGCCCCAGGCTCGGCCTAGTCACTGGGGCAGGCTCTGCCTGGGGGTGATTGACCTGATAGTTCGTCATGGGTCCGCGGCTGCAAGGGCGGCGCGTCGAGTAGGCAGAACTTTGGGGCTGGTAGCTGCTGCGGCACTCGCGCTGACGGTGGTGCTGTTGTCGCCTTTCGTGCTGGAGGAGATCTCGGGCTCCAAGGGCGTGGACTGGAACAGGCTGAGTCAGGTCGGCGCGGCGTACGGATTCACGTCGGCGATCGTCTCGGCGCTGGCGTTGGCCGGCGTCGCCGTTTCCCTGGGCGTGCAGAACCGGCAGGCCAGGGCGGACCAGGTCCAGGGGATCCGCAGCTATTACCTTGAACTGGTTCGCCTGGAACTTGACGACATGGCGCTCTTCCAGCCTGTTTGGGGCGACACGGACATCGACGATCCTGATCAGCAGAAGCGGCATGTCTATGCCGACCTCATGATGAACTACGCGTGGATGGGCTTCGAGATCGGGACTATTCGCGAGAGTCTGCTGCGGGACATGCTCTCCGGGATGTTCACCGGAGAGGCAGGGCGGCACTACTGGAGCCGGGCTCACCCCTCGTGGATCGCCAGCTCCTCTGGAAGCCGTGTCGGTCGTCGTTTCCTGGCCATCGTGGGCGAGGAGCACGCTCGGGCGGCCGCTTCCGGACCGCCGACTCGCTCGCCCATTGCTCCCAGCCCGCCTGCCGTGCCCGTTGCGGGGGTGTCGCCCGCATGGCGGACATCGGTCGGTGCCCTGATCGGTCTGGGCGCCGGACTGGCGCTCGGAACGCTGCTGCGCAGCCGACGCTAGTGCTGGATTCCTCTTTGACTGGGTATATGTGCTGGTGGCGGGGTAGTTGCGGGTGCTCGGGGGCGGGTGCTGGGCGATGGTTTTATGGGCACGACCGGGGCGTGACGAGGACGAGCGGGCTCTCGTTCGCAGGTTGTCGCGGGCACGGAAGGCTCCTCGGGATGTGGTGATGCGGGCCCGGATGATCGAGCTGAGCTGGTCGGGGCTGCGGGTCCCTGCGATCGCCGTGGAGCTGGACTGCAGCCAGAAAACGGTCCGCTGCTGGCTGCACCGCTTCAACCGCCTGGGCCTGCAGGGACTGGATGATCTGGGCGGGCAGGGCCGCAAGCGACGCATCACCGAACAGGAACGATCCCAGATCATCTCCCTGGTCAAGACCATCCCGCCGGGACGACTGCGGTGGGAGCCCGTCGGGGAACTGTGGGCCTTCGATGAGTCAGGACCGCCCGAGTGGACGCTAGATTCCCTGGCCACAGCAGCACAGGCCGAAGGAATCGAGGTGGGCCGCTCACAGGTCAGACGCATCCTGCTCGCCGAGGGCGTGCGCTGGCGCCGTACCCGGTCCTGGATGCGATCGAAGGACCCGGACTTCGTCCCAGAAGGACAAGGATCATCGGCCTCTACACCCACCCGCCCGACGGTGCGACGGTGATCTGCGCCGACGAGCTGGGGCCGGTGATCCCCCGGACCTTCCCGCCCGCACCCGCCTGGTCACCCAACGGGCATCGGATCAAGGCGGAGCTCGACTACAGCCGCGGACCGGAGAAAACCTGGGTCTACGGCGGTCTACGGCCGGCCGACGGCCAGGCCCTGACCATGACAGCGTCCTCCCGCAACAGCGTCTTCTACCAGCAGTTCCTGCAACAGGTCGAAAATGCCAACCCGGACGGGGAGATCTGGATCGTCACCGACAACCTGTCCAGCCACAACAGCCTGTCCACCCGGACCTGGCTCGAGGACCATCCCCGCATCCACCACGCCTTCATCCCCGTCGGCGCGTGCTGGCTCAACCTCCAAGAAGGCTGGTGGCGCATCTTCCGCAAAGCCGCCCTCGCCGGCCGCTCCTTCGCCAACCCCGACGACATCGCCCAAGCCACAACCCTCGCAACCAACCAGCTCAACTCCCATGCCGGCCCATGGATCTGGGGCAGAACAGCACCGCCAACCCGCTCCCTACGACGCCGATACGTGTACACCGTTTGAGGAATCCAGCACTATGGAAGACGGTGCCGTCCGGCAGGAGTTTCACCGTTCGCGCCGTAGCCCGGCCGGCATACACCGCATTCGTCGCAGCGTAGATCGTCCCGACATGCCCAGGCGTAACCAGCACGCCGGAGGCGGTCCGGCGCGGCACGGGGCCGGCGAACGAGACCACGCCCCGCACAACCGCCCATGGTCGTCGAGCTGGAGGGCGACCGCTACGGCGTGTTGAAGTCGCACGGCGTCGGGGAACTCGCCCGGCGCATCCGGGAGACGGTCGCTGGACAGATCTGCTGAGGGGATCGGGCGGGCCTGCCGGTGGCGTCCCGTCGGGGCGCCGCCAGTCAGCCGCCCGCGTTCCGTTCCGCGATCCGCAGATTGTCGGCGATGTCCACACGCACCGGATGCCCGGCCGGCAGGCCCGTGCTCTGGGCGTGGGCGCGGCGCAGGACCGTGAGGCCGTCGTGGCGGAGGCCTGCGGCGAAGAGGGTCGCGCCGAGGGTGTTGGCGGTGGTGAGGGTGGATTCGTGGGCGGCTCCGAGGCGGCGGGCGCGGCGCTGCCAGGTGTCGTCGAGAACCGCGACGGACGCGGAGACGTCGCCCTGGATGGCCAGGGCCGCGCCGAGGTTGTGAGCGCAGTCGAGGGTCGCGGGGTCGTCGGGGCCCCAGGCGCGGGCCGCACGGTCGGTGGCCTCGCGGGCGATCTGCGCGGACGCAGCCGCCTTGCGCTGCTGGTAGAGGGTGGAGCCGAGCAGGTTGAGCAGGCCGATGGTCTCCCCGTGGTTCGCTCCCAGCTCCGCCTCGCAGTCGGGCAGCAGGCGGCGCAGGAGCACCTCCGCCGCGGCGAAGTCGCCGGTGTCGAACAGGACGCGCGCCATACGGAGTTGCCGGCGCAGGCCGGTGCGGTTCGGGCCCTTGCGACGCCACACGACGCCCCCTTGCCCACGGCGTCGTCGCCGTGTCGTTGTTCCGGTGGTGCGGCCGACCACCGTATAACCGCGGCACGTTGATCGGGGAGGGCGCGGGCGCGGGCCGCGCCGCGGTGGCACGATGGGGCGGGCACGGCAACGGGAGGACACCCATGATCGAATCCCTGGCGGCGGTCGCGACGGCCGCTTCGACGACGCTCGTCGCTGCGATGGCGACGGACGCCTGGGGCGCCGCGCGCTCCGGATTGCTGCGGCTGTTCGGGCGGGATGACGCACCCGAACAGGGCGCGCTGGTCGCGCTGTTGGAGAGCGAGGCCGCGTTGGTGTCCGAGGCGGAGGATCCGGAGGCGGCGCGTCGGCAGTTGGCACCGGCGTGGCAGTTGCGGCTCGAGCAGTTCCTTCACGCGCACCCGGAGGTGGCCGACGATGTGCGTGAGCTGACCCGGCGGCTGCAGGACGAACTGCCCGCCCAGCAGCGCCACTGGGTGCAGCACGTCGAGGCGCGCGACCACGGGCAGGCGTTCGGCGCGCAGGGTGGGAACGTGATCGTCCATCAGGATCCCGGCGCCGGCCGCGGTGACCGCGCGACGTGAGCGAGCAGCACGTCAGCGCGACGGGCGGGTTCGCCTACGGTGTCGTCGGCGCGGACATCCATGTGTTCGGCGACGGCACGCCGTTGTACGTGCTGCGCCGGTGGGCGCCGACCCCCGAGGCGGATCCGCGGTGGCTGCGGCAGCAGCCCAGCCGGATGCTCCACGCTCGGTTCGCCGTGGCGCCGTTCACCGGGCGGGAGGACGAGCTGGGAGCGCTGCACGCCTGGTGCGCCGACGGTCCGCAGCGGGCGGCGCGCTGGCTGCACGCGCCGGGCGGGCAGGGCAAGACCCGGCTGGCCCAGCAGCTGGCCGCCGAGTTGTCCGGGCAGGGCTGGAAGGTGGTCACCGCGGTCGAGGGGCCCGGGACCGTGCTGCCGCCACCCGGCAGCCAGGACCTGACGCCGGACAGTGCGGCCGGGCTCCTGCTCTTGGTCGACTACGCGGATCGCTGGCCGCTGACCACCCTCACCTGGCTGTTCAGCAACGCCCTGCTGCACCGGCCGGACGTGCGCGCCCGCGTCCTGCTGCTGGCGCGCGGCACCGATCCGTGGCCGGCGCTGCGCGGGGCGCTCGCCAGTGAGCAGATCGATGTGTCGACACAGGCTCTCGGGCCTTTGGACGAGCCGAGCGGCCCGGCGGCCGGGCAGGGCGAGCGGGGGGCGATGTTCCGTGCGGCACGCGCCGCCTTCGCCGAGCGGTACGGGATCGTAGCGCCGGCGGGCGAACCCGACCTCGCCGACGACGACTTCAGGCTGGTGCTCGCCGTGCACATGGCCGCCCTGGTTGCCATCGACGCCGCGGCCTCGGGGCGGCGCGCCCCGCCCGATCTGGCGGGGCTCACCCTCTACCTCCTCGACCGCGAGCACCTGGGCTGGGTGCTGCTGCACGACCGGCGGGGCGCGGGACGGATCACCCTGTCCCCCGCGGTCATGAACCAGGTGGTCTTCGCCGCCTCCCTGAGCGGCGCGCAGCCGCAAGAACAGGGAGCATTGCTGGTGGACGCGCTGGAGGTCGGGCAGCCGACGCCCACCGTGCTGGCGGACCACGGCGTCTGCTATCCGCCGCCCGAGGGCGTGGACGGCACGGTCCTGGAACCGCTCTATCCGGACCGGTTGGCGGAGGACTTCATCGCTCTGACCGTGCCGGGCCACGCGGCCGACTACCCGGCGCAGGCGTGGGCGGCGGACACCGCGAGCGCCGTGCTGCGGTACGGCTCCGGCCCCGCCCGGGGGGTGTCGATGCTGATCGCGGCGGCGGGCCGCTGGCCGCACCTCGGGCCCGCCTGCCTGTATCCGCTGCTGGCCGCCGATCCCGGTCTCGGCGTGGCCGCCGGGGGCGCTGCGCTCACCGCTCTGGCCGAACTGCCCGACATCACGACGGCGCTTTTGGAGGACGTGGTGGACGCCGTACCGCACCCGACCCCCGCGAACCTCGTGGTGGGACGGGCCGCCGTCGACGTCCGGCTGTTCGCGTCCCGGATCGTGGCGGCACCGGACCGGCACGAACGCGCCTGGCTGTACGCCGGGCACGGCAACGACCTGCACGAACTGGGGCGCACGGAGGAGGCGCTGCGGGCGGCGCGGCGCGGGGCCGAGCTTTTCCAGGAGCTGGCCGCCGACGATCCGGAGACGTACGAGGAGCACGTCGGCCGCACCTTGACCAACGTCGCCGGTCTGCTGCACCGCACCGGCGAGGTCGACGATGCGGTGGCGACGCAGCAGCGCGTGGTGGACCTCTTCACCCGTCTCGCCGGGGATGATCTGCGCCGGTACGAACCGTACCGGGCGACCGCGCTGGCCAATGTCAGTGTGCATCTGGAGTCGGCCGGTCGGTGGGAGGAGGCGTACCGGGCCAACCAGGAGGCGGCGAGCGCGTACCGCAGGGCCGCCGTCAACGATCCGGGGCAGCGCAGGGGGTTGGCGATCGCGCTGTCCAACGGGGCGGCCCTCACGTTCCGTCCGCCTGCGGAGGACGTCGCCCTGCGCGAAGCGGTGGAGTTGGGCCGGGAGTTGGTGCGCGAGGGGGCGCTGGTCGAGGACACGCCGCTCGTCGCGTCGCTGGAGCGGCTGCGCGAGCACCTGTCCGCGCGCGGCCGGCACGTGGAGGCCGTCGAGCCGGCGCGGGAGGTGGCCGAGCTCAACCGGCGCCTCGCCGAGGCCGATCCGCACCGGTACACCTCTGCGTGGACGACGGCGCTGATGAGCCTGCACGGGATCCTGCTCGACGCAGACCGTCCCCGGGAGGCCGTGGAGGTCGGCGAGGAGGCGGTGACGTGGCTGCGCCGGCTGGCCGACCGCGCGCCCGCCACCTACATGTCGTCCCTGGGCGACGCGGTGTCGCGGCAGAACAGTGCGCTGCGGGCGGCGGGCCTGCCGCCGGAGCCGGAGGCCGACGTTCCGCGGCGGGTGCTCGACCTCGACTCCCTGGGCCGGCAGGTGCCGGAGGCCCGGATCGCGGTGGACGGGTGGCTTCCGGAGCTGCTGCCCGTGCCGCACGTGTCGGCGGCGGTACTGGAGGACACGGCGAGCGGGCTCGCGCGCCGGCGGGACTGGCCGGCGTACTGGGAGCTCGTCCGCTCCGCTCCCCTCGCCGACGCGGTGCACCTCGTGCACCGGATCCCGCGGCGCGCCGGGGCGCCGGACCATCCGCTGGACGCGGAACTGTTCGGCTGGCTGCGGTCCCTCTCCCCGCGCCGCGCCCGGGCCCTCGCAGATGGGGCGGCCGGCGCGGCCACCCGGACGCTGCCCGAGGACTTCGGTGTGTTCTCCGGGGCGCACAGCGCGTTCGGGCACGGCGGCGAGGTGCTGGCCATCGCGCACGTGACGGACGACCCGGACGAGCAGTCGCGCGAGGTGATCGAGACCCTTGAGCCGGAGTCCGGCACGCGGACGGTGCTCCACCGCGGCCCCGTGTGCCACACGTCGCTCGCCGTCCTGGGCCCCGGGGACGTGGTCGCGCTGCGCCGCAGCGAGGGGTACGCGGCCCGGGCGGAACTGGTCCGGCACACGTCGTTCGAGACGCGGGTGCTGGCGCAGAGCCGCACGTTGACCGGGGCGCACCTGGCGGCCACGGCGTACGGATGCGTGGTCTCGCTGCCCCTCACGTCGCATGTCCTGGTCCTGAAGACGACCGGGGAGCTGCGCCAGGTCGACCTCGGGCAGTGGGCGCTGAGCACCGGAGGTCCGATGGCGGTGACCCCCAGGGGCGACCGCATGGTGCTGTGCGACGGCTACCGCCTGATCGCCGTCCACGCCGCACTCGGCCACGCGCTGGACGCGGCCCCTGTACCGGCGGAGCACGCGCCGGTACGGGAGCTGGTCTTCGCCGGGGAGGACGCGCTCGTGACGGCGGGGCGGCACGGCGGGCTGGTGCTGTGGCGGCTGGACGCCGACGGGATGCGGCCGGTGGCGTCCCGCGACACCCCGATGCTGTCGCAGCTGTGCGCGGTCCCGGCCTGGGACGTGGTCGGCGGTCACGCCGGCTCCGAGGGCCGGGTCCGCTTCTTCGACCCGTGGCGGGGTCTCGCCCCGGTCGACGCCCCGCCCGCGATCGTCGGCTCCGCCCGTCGCCTGCGCGCGGTGCTGGCGGCGCCGGGCGGACGTCACGTCATCTACTCCGGGCAGCTCGACGTGGACGCGCCGCCGCGGCGCCGCTCCTTCGCGTTCGTGACCAGGGTGCACGATCTGCACCATCCCGGTTCGCTGTTGCGGCGGTCGCCGGCCGGTTTGGGCGACGCCGAGCGCGCGGCTTTGGCGCGGGCTGACGGGGATAGTCCGGGCGTGCGCGACCTGTTGCGCCTCGCGCACGTGATGGCCACCCGCCTCTGACGACCCAGGGAGCGTGAGCGTCGAGAGTGCGTACGGGTGACCCGGGCCCGAGGACGGCGGGAGGGGTGCCCCGGTCCGGCCCTCCGGTTGGCGTGTCCGGTGCTCGGTGCCACCGCGCTCGTCCTGAAATCGCTCCTCGTGCGGGTGGCAAGGCCGACATTCGGTGGCTGTGAACGACGTGTTGTCCTGACCCGCAACACCTAGGCTGTGGCACCTGTGACAGGCGTGGCGCGCATCAGAGTCTCAACGCTGCAACGCGGACCTGATCAGCCTCGCGACCGCCGAGAGGGAGTAGGACTGGTCGGAATAGTCGTAGTTCCTTAGCCCCTTGCTGCCGATATTCAGATACAGCCCGGCCTGGTTGACATCGAGAGGACCGTTCAGGTGGCCGAACTTGTCATTAACGACGAACGGGTACCGGGCGAACAGGTTCGCGATCATCGTCTCGTGGGTCGAGGAGATCTTGAACCGGGGGTCGAGGAGTGAGTCCACCTCCACTTGGAAGAACCGCACTCCGGCCTCGACGAGGCGGTCCAGGTGAGCCGTTCTGTGCACCAGGGACACCTCGTCCTTCAACAGGAAGAATCCGTTGGCGATGCCCGGCACGCCGACCCTTCGCACCAGCGCAAGCTGCGCCTCGAATGCCCCGCTCTTCTCCGGATCGCGTGGTGTGAACTCGTAGTAGTTCGGCCTTAGCGAGGCGATGAGGTCTGGCAGGTCCTTGTCGCACACTTCCGCTGACTCATCGATGGCAAGAGCGATGCTCGCGGAAGTTGCGCGTTTGATCTCCTCGTACTGCTCCCTCGCCACGGTGCGTCTGCCGTGCTGCTCGGCATCGCCGAGGCAGACACCGACGATATCGACACCGCCCACCCACTCGGCTTCGCGCGTGCTACAAACCTGATTGACCTTGATCACGTTGATCAATCATGTTTCCCGCGACCCGTACGGTCAAGCGGCGGCCCATCGACGCCGACACCCGGCTGATCGTCGTGGTCGGCCGGCCGCTCGCCGGGAACCGCAACGACTGCAAGGCATGGGAGGAGTCCGGCGCCAAGGCCGCCGTGGGCAACACCGTCACGATCGCCGACGGCGGCTACCGGGCACCGGGCTCGTCATCCCGCACCGCCGACAGCGCGGCCAGAGCGAACTCCGGCCTGGAAGGAGGAGCGCAACAAGTCCCACAAGAAGGTCCGGGCCCGCGTCGAGCACGTCTTCGCGCGTATGAAGACATGGAAGATCCTCCGCGACTGCCGCCTCAAAGGCGACGGCGTCCACCACGCCATGCCCGGCATCGCCCGGATGCACAACCTCGCTCTCGCCGGATAGGCAAGCGGGCCGCACGGCGGCCCACCATGCCCGAGGCGACTTCAAGATCTTTACGGGACAGCCTTTACCCAACGCCGTTTCACGATATGGAAGCCGCGAACTCCGGGGTTTCTGTCGACGACTTCGACTTTGATTCCGAGGCGGTCGCCGTGCTCTGCGACGGCGTTCTTGAAGCCGGTGCCAACCCGGCTCTTGGAGGCGGTCGGGTATGTCTTCTTGTATCGAGCCCCTGAGCGGCCCGAGCAGAACGTGCCGCAGCACTTCCACCTCGACTTCGGTGCGCCGAACCTGGACGAGGCCGAGGAGAAGGCTCTCGCGCTCGGCGCGACCAAGGTCGCGGTTCAGCTCAGTGAGCCTTTTCCAACCTGGGCGGTGGAGCGCCGAGGTGGGCTGAGGGACGGTGATCGGACGTGAAGAAGCTCCTGGTAGACGGGTTCTCGACCAACATCACCCGTGTCTGCCAGGAGCTTCGCGTGCTTGTCTACCCGTCCTCGATTGATCTCTCCAACCGCACCTTGCGGTTCCTGGCCGGGCGACGGAAGGCCAGGTGGCAGCAGATCGGGCGATGTTGCAGCCCCATCCCGCACCATCTGTTCACGACCACCGAGCAAATTCGACGTCGAGGCGTGTGTCGGTGCGCACCCAGACTTCGCCCCCGGCTGCCTCGGCCGGGGCGTCGACTCGTTCGATACCGAGGAACTCGATCAATCTGAGCAGTTCGGCTCGTTCGGCTCGGTCGTCGTCGACACCATGCGAGTCGAAGAACACATAGAACTGGTCGCTCGGGTCCACGCAGCCCGAATCTCCCCAGATCCGAGCGACTTCTTCGATCGCCGCTGCTTCCGTCGTGATCGTGGCGGCGTGGGCGGCACCGCGAGTCTCCGGTGACGCGTCGAGGTCGGTGAGGTCGGCGAACCACTGGCCGAAGTGGTCGAGGCCAGCATATCCGTTCTCGAAGAACAGCATCGCGCTCGGAAGGTAGCGATTGGCCCTGTCGACCCGGAGGTATTCCGACCGAGGTGGGTCCGCATCTTTGATCCGGGAGATCACACCTTGCCCGGGCATGAGTACCAAACTCTGCCCCGACGGTTCATCATTGATGGTGTAGGTGTCAGAATCTCGACCACGGAAGAACGCAGAGAACGCTACGTAGGCTTCCTGAGGGTCGCCCACGGAGACCTGTTGGTCGTTGCCATCACCGACAGCGAAGACGAACTGTTTCGGTCCGGGGTTGTAGGGGCGAGCCATGTGCGTCCTTCGTTCACGTGTGATAGCTCCACCAGCGTAGTCGAATCAGAGCGGACGGACCTGCCGTTCATCGCCGACGAACAGCCAGGAGAGCTGGCAGATCGGCCTGCCCCCGCGCCCCGTCAGGCCCGCCTCGTAGGCGGCGATGGCAGCCTCCACCCGGTTGCGTACGCCGAGTCTGCCGAGGGAGGCGCTGACGTGGGCCTTCACCGTGTCCTCGACCAGGTGCAGCCGCGTCCCGATCTCGGCGTTGGAGAGCTCTCCTCACTCCCCGCCGCTCAACGAGCCGCCATTCACCGGCAGGCGCCGGCCTCGGGTCTCCGTTCTGGTCGCGGTTCTGGTCGCACTGGAGGGCCTCGGGCAGGGCCTTGGAGACACAAGCCGTTTCCAACCTGATGGGTGGTTGGACGGGCGGCCTCGGCAGCGGGCGGGAAGAAAGCTCCTGGTAGACGGGTTCACGACCAAGATCACCAGTCCGCCAGGAGCTTCCGCGTGCTTGTCTATCCGTCCGGCATCGATCTGTCCAGCCGCATCCTGCGGCATCTCTCCGGTCTCCTCGCAGGTCACCGCCGTCATATCGGCTCCCGGTGGCGTCGCCTGACGTGTGGTCGGCACGCCCTGCTCGTCCTGGCCCACCTTCGCTGCGGCGACACCTACGCTCCCCTCGCAGCAGGATTCCGTGTCGGGATCGCGACGGTCTATCGGTACGTACGCGAGGCCGTCGGCCTTCTGGCCGCTCTCGCGCCCACGCTGGAACAGGCCATGACGACCGTGCGGAAGAAGGCGTACGTGATCCTCGACGGCACCGTGCTGCCGATCGACCGCATCGCCGCCGACCAGCCGTACTACTCGGGGAAGAAGAAGCACCACGGGATGAACGTGCAGGTCCTCGCGGATCCAGCCGGCCGTCTGATCTGGGCCTCGGACGCGTTACCCGGGGCCGTGCACGATCTGACCGCGGCCCGGACCCACGGCATTCCCGCCGCTCTCGCCGCCGACGACGTCAAGTGCTGGGCGGACAAGGCGTATCAGGGCGCAGGCCATGCTGTCCGCGTCCCGTTCCGGGGCAAGGGTCTGCGCGGCTGGCGTCAGAGGTCGTTTTCTCCCAATGTTTTATCCCGGAATTAGTGTTTGATTCGTTGATGTCGGGTCGCGCCAGGAGATGGCGTTCTCGCCGGTGAGGCGGCGGGCCATGAGGTCGGTCATGGCGAGGTGGATCATGGCTTCGGAGCGGGCGGGCAGGGTCTCGTAGTCGCGGGCCAGGCGGCGGTGGAACATCAGCCACCCATAGGTGCGTTCCACGGTCCAGCGCTTGGGCAGCGGGGCGAAACCCCTGGCCCCGGGGGTGCGTTGGATGATTTCCATGTCGATGCCGAGTGCGGTGGCGTGTTCGACGAGGTGCCGGCGGTAGCCGCCGTCGACCCAGGCCTTGCGGATCGTGGAGCAGAATGCTGCACAGGAACTGGGAGTGATATTCGTGCACAAGCAAGGTGGCGAAGAATGGAGCTGGGGTGGATGACTAGTATTTCCCCATTTTGGGAAATCGTGACGCTGACGGTCCGGGAAGAAGTGCCCGGGGTGACTTTGTCCGTCTTTATCGGCGATGGAGACGATGCGGCGGAGAATGGTTACTACTTTGACTTCCATCGCTTCCTGGAGGAGCAACCGGATGAGCAGAACGTCAGAAATGGCACAGATAGTTACTGTGTCACGAATGAGAGTGGAGGCGTTCACTATGGCGGCCTCAAGAGGGTGTCTCTACTGCCCGGTCTCCTGACTCTAAGCTTCGGTGACGAAGCCGTTGAGGCTCTTGGGCTGCCCTCCAACGTAATTCCCTTGGAGATTGCGCCTGAGGTTGATCTACTCGAGTTGCGCTCCGAACTCCAGCGGGTCCTCACTTATGGAAATCCCCAAAAGTTGCCAAGGCTGAATCTGGAGTGATCGGCTATCAGGGCGAGGGGGCGCATAAGATCTCCCTCGCTCTGGCCGCAGCTGCCCTGGGAAATCGCTTTATCTCGGTGTTTTATACCAGGATCAGCGCTTAACCTCGATCTTTCTTGACGGTCCGCCGACGGAGTCGGCGGACCGTTTCGCTTTCGGTGGCCGAGAGGTCGTTTTCTTCCGATGTTTTATCCCGGAATTGGTGTTTGATCCGTTGATGTCGGGTCGCGCCAGGAGATGGCGTTCTCGCCGGTGAGGCGGCGGGCCATGAGGTCGGTCATGGCGAGGTGGATCATGGCTTCGGAGCGGGCGGGCAGGGTCTCGTAGTCGCGGGCCAGGCGGCGGTGGAACATCAGCCACCCGTAGGTGCGTTCCACGGTCCAGCGCTTGGGCAGTGGGGTGAAACCCCTGGTCCCGGGCATGCGTTGGACGATTTCCATGTCGATGCCGAGGGTGGCGGCGTGTTCGACGAGGTGCCGGCGGTAGCCGCCGTCGACCCAGACCTTGCGAACCGTGGAGTGGGTGGCGGCCACGTGGTCGATCAGCTGGGTGCCGGCGACGGAGTCCTGGACACTGGCCGCGGTGACCAGGACCGCGAGCAGGAGGCCGAGGGTGTCGGTCACGATGTTCCGCTTCCTGCCGACGATCTTCTTCCCGGCGTCGATGCCCTGGCCGGAGAGGGGGACGTTGGTGGAGGTCTTGACGCTCTGCGCGTCGATCACGCAGGCCGACGGGCTCGCGTTCCGGCCCTCCTTCTGTCGCACCAGCTCCCTGAGCAGGCCGTTGAGCTGGTCGAACACCCCGCCCTTCTCCCATTTCGCGAAGTAGCCGTAGACCGTCTCCCAGGGCGGGAAGTCGTGCGGGAGGTAGCGCCACTGCACCCCGGTCCGGTCCACGTAGAGAATCGCGTTCATGATCTCGCGCAGGTCGTGCCCGGGCGGGCGCCCGATGTTCAGGGCGTGACGGCGCCGCTCGGCCCGCCAGGCGGACAGCACCGGCTCGACCAGTGCCCAGCGGGCATCGGACAGATCACTCGGATAGGGGCGACGCTCCGTCATGACCTGGACGTACCGCCAGGACGCGAGTGCGCCCAGGCGCAAAGACGGGGCGGACGGAAGCCCGGCCGGATTCCAGAGCGTTTTGGGATGAGACAGGCGCAAGCCGACCCCTGCCCCAACCGTCACCCCACCCGACCATCAAGCCTCGACCGCACCGATCGCCTCACCAACACAGCAGTCTCACGAGACAAAAGCTGGAAGATAGCGACGTGTCCTGGGAGAAAACGACCTCTCAGAGGTCGTTTTCATCGGCAGAGTCTGTTTGATCCCAACATGCCGCTGTAACGAAACTCGGCTCTTGAGGCGCTGGTGTTCCTTGCGGTCGGTGCGGCGGAGTGGACGACCGTATCGCCTGTCTCATCCCGGCAAGCCTGTCTCATTCCAAAGAATAGCTATATCAGCGGTTCCCCTCGTCGTGCCGCATGCGGAACCGACACGTAAGAGGCGCGAGTGCAGTTCCGAGGTGCATGTGGTGGCGCAAATTAGATGAAAACGACCTCTCAGTGAGCGTTTTCCAACCTCAGATTGGTTAAGGATGCCGATCGGTTGGCCCAGGGCTGTGATGGTGCGGCCCGGACAGGGCGGTGAGTCGGCTTGACAGGAACCCGGCCATGGCACGGACCCCGATGCCGAGGGCGCGTTCGTCCGCGGCGAAGTCCGGAGTGTGGGGTGCCCCGTTGATGCCGGCTTCTGGGTTTGCGACGCCAAGGAAGAACATCGCTCCGGGCACGTCCCTCAGGAAGAGTGCAAAGTCCTCGCCATTGAAGGGGAACGCCGCGTGGAGCACTAGGACCGCGCCATCGCCCAGGGTGTCGTGCAGATACGTGGCGGCCGTCTCGCTCAATTCAGGTGAGCACACCATGGCGGGAAACGGCTCTTTGGTGAAATCGACTCGGGCGCTGGTGAGTGAATCCGCTGTGCTCTGCGTCGCGTTGCGGATCTCGGTGTATCGGCTGTCGGGCCAAGCCCGCAACCATACACGCACGAGGGCGCCATCATCCCTTGAGGTCAGCTGAGGTTGGGCAACGACGAAACGTGCCAGCGGGCCGTCCGGTATCTGGATGTCCTCCAGGAGCCGTCTGAACTGCTCAGGTGTCCGCGGGTACTCGACGGTCGACCAACCATCGGCCAGAGCGACCAGCCGCTTCGCGTCGGTGACGGCGTCCGGCCCGGTCAGCTCGACCTGGAAGTGATCCTGCCCTGGCAGTCCAAAGCCCGGCATGACCGCGAACGTCCCGACCGGGAACGGACCGCAGTGCAGCGCATAGACCTCCTGAGGCGAAGTTCGTTCCAGGATGCCGTCCTCGATCGTCGCCCGGGCGCCCTCGAGCGTCTCCTCGGCCGGCTGGAAGACGAAGACGATCCGGCCGTTCAATTGTTCTCGCAGCCGCGCGAGGACCTGGGCGATGCCCACCCCGATCGCGGTGTGCATGTCGTGGCCGCACAGATGGGCCGCGCCCGGAATGCGTGACGCGAAATCGGTGTCGAACAGTTCGTCGTCGGCGACCGCGTCCATGTCGGCTCGGTAGGCGATGGTCGGGCCGGCACCCGCACCATCCGAGCACCGCCACCAGGCCGTGGCCGCCCACCCCGGTCGAGACAACCAGACCTGCGGCACGCAGCCGGTCGGCGACCAGAGCAGATGTGCGCCACTCGTCGCCGGCAAGCTCTGGATGGCGGTGGATTTCGCGGCGCAGCTCGATCAGCTCTTCGTCGATCCCGGCCGCGATCTCACTGATCGCCTCACGGTCCAGCGCTGATGACATGTCCCGGAGGCTACCGGACCCCGGGCCGGCCTGAGCTTGACATGGGAGATGCTCACCGAGCTGGCTCCAACCTCAGCCTGATGCGTTGAGGTGGAGGGCCAGGACCGCTTGGACGAGGCCGGTGATGCGGGTGGTGCTGCACCGCAGCTTCCGCAGCAGGCGCCAGGTTTTCAGGGTGGCCATGCCTTGTTCGCCGAGTGCGCGAATCCGGGCGTGGGAGACGTTGACGGCTCGCTGCCCCTCAGACAGCTTCTCCCACCGCCCACGGTAGGGCACTCGCACTGTGCCGTCGGCGCCCTGATAGCCCTTGTCTGCCCAGCAACGGACGCCAGCCTCGGCCAGAGCATTGATGATGCCGTGGGTGCGGGCCGCGCGGATGTCGTGGACCGCACCCGGCAGCGCGGGCGAGGCCCACAGCAGGTTCCCTAGTGGATCGGTGATGACCTGGACATTCATCCCGTGCTTCTTGTGTTTCCCGGAGTAGTACGGCCGGTCGGCGGCGATCCGGTCAATGGGCAGAAGCGTGCCGTCGAGGATCACGAACGCCTTGCACGCTGCTGTCCGGATGGCGGAGGTCAGATCCGGGGCGAGCGCCGCGAGGATCTCCGTGGCTTCGGCCACATACCGGTAGACCGTGGCAATCCCGACGCCGAAGCCGGCGGCGAGCTGGCCGTATGTGTGTCCGCAGCGAAGGTGGGCCAGCACGAGCAGGGCCTGCCGGTGCACCGTAAGACGGCGCCACCGCGTGCCTTGTTCCAGGCGCCGCGCAGTCAACAGGCCGGACAGGAAGCGAAGGTTCGAGCTGGACAGATCGAGCCCTGCTGGGTAGACAAGCACGCGAAGCTCCAGGCGGACAGGTTGGTCTTGGTCGACAACCCATCTACCAGGAGCTTCATCTCTTCCGTATCCAGCCCCACACCAATTTGGCTCGAAATCGGTCAGGTTGGAAACGGCTCAGTGTCGGTCGGCTCCGTCGCGGATTCGTACGATAACGCGATGCCCGAGGCGCCGAACGGCATTTTCAAGACTGAGTCGATCGAAATGCGGGATCCTGGAATGGTGTCGGCCAGGTCGAGTGGGTGATCTTCCAGGAGGTCACGCGGCAAAACGAAGAACGTCTCCACTCCGCCCCAACTCGACTACGTACCGACTGCCGAGTACAGACACTGCAGGACCACTGGCGGATTCCGGAAGTAGGACTGCTGACCGCTTGAAACCGTGACCGGCGGGCTTTGCGGAACTCGGGGCGGCTCAACCGGCCCGCCGCGATCGGCCGCGCGGCCGACGAGCTGAGGTCCAACGGTCTGGCCGGATTTCCCCCGAGGTCGTCGGGAACACTGGCCGCTACGCCGAGGTCGGCTCCCGGCGCTTCTGTCTCCAGATCCTCGACCTGCACGACCTGGACCACTTGGAACTGATCTCCTCCCAGGTGCAGGCGCTCGGAAGGGAAGGATCCGGATGTCGCGCCGTCTCTTTCCGGTACGTGTCTCGATTGCTTACGCCCACTGTCAGAAAAAACGGCACCGGGTTCTTTTGCAGCGCATCCGGAAGTAGCGATGTGACGGGCAGGTTGCCTGGATCGATGGTGCGCAGGTCAGAAATGGGACTCCTTTGTCGATTTTCCGCAGAACTCCGTCCGGTCGGTGTGTTCTCCCCCACATTCAGTGAGGTTTGGCGGGCTTTTTTTCCTCTTTTCTGGCACTTTCTGCTTCCCCTTTTAGCCCTTTGACAAGCCCGACCACCGGTTCTTATTCTCGGCGGATATTCGGAGCCCCGATGCCGTGGCTCCAGGAACTGGACTGGTCGGCGGGGGACGATGAACAGGTGCTTGCCCAATCGGCCGGCGGAAATCGGATCTGACCCTTCCGCTTGTTAGCTCTCTGGAGGGGGTCGCGCCCGCCGCGCCGCCCTGCTTTCCCGGCCGCTGTCACCGCCACCCTTTCCGCACGTGGTCGAGCGTGACTCACCAGCACGCCCGAACGACGTTCCGCTTTCCGTACACCGTTCGACACGCCGTTCCGGTGATCCCGGGCACGACGGCCGACTCAGAGGAAGAAGGCATCCCGCATGACCACAGCCGTGACGAGGACGCGGACCATCGTGGACCTGTTACGCGACGCCGCCCGGGACCACACGGAGTCCGGGTTGCGCTACCCCCGGGGCGCGGACGACCAGGACGCACCCTTGCAGAGCTATTCCGGCCTCCTCGACGAGGCCCGCTCGGTCCTCACCGGCCTGAGGCAACGCGGCCTCGCCCCAAGGGACAAGGTCGTCCTGCTCCTGGAGAAACCGCGGGAGTTCCTTGCCGCGTTCTGGGCCTGCCAGCTCGGCGGGTTCGTGCCATGCCCGATGGCCGCCCTGGGCGGCGACCCGGAGCGTTGGGCGGCCCAGCTGACGCACGTCGACACCCTCCTCGGCCATCCGCTGATCGTCACCAGCGCCACCCTCGCCGCCGAACTTCCGCGTGCCAAGGGCCTGTCCATCGTCCCGCTGGAGGATCTGCACGCCGAGCACCCCGCGGTCTCCTTCCACGAGGCCGATCCCAAGGACACCGCCGTCCTGGTGCTGACGTCGGGCTCCACCGGCAATTCCAAGGCCGTGATGCTCAGCCATGCCAATCTGCTCGCCTCCATGGCCGCCAAGAACGGCTACCACGGGCTGACCGCCCAGGACATCAGCCTCAACTGGGTCTCCTTCGACCATGTCGCCGCCCTCCTCGAATGCCACCTGCTGCCGCTGTACGCGGGCAGCACCCAGCTGCACGTCGAAGCGCCCGTGGTGCTCCAGGAGCCGCTGAACTTCCTTCGGATCATCTCCGGCTTCGGTGTCACCATGACCTTCACCCCCAACTTCCTGCTGGGGCTGATCAATCCGCAGGCCGACCGGCTCGACGAGGAGGACGGCGACGAGATCGACCTGTCCCGGCTGCGGCACGTCATCAGTGGTGGCGAGGCCGTCGTCCGCACCACCGGCGAGACCTTCCTCAGCCGCTTCGCGCCGTACGGGCTGCGTGCTGACGCCCTGTGGCCCGCGTTCGGCATGTCGGAGACCTGCGCCGGCAGCATCTACTCCGTCGATTTCCCGGCTGCCGACCAGGCCCAGGAGTTCGCCAACCTGGGACGGCCCGTCGAGGGGCTGCGCATCCGCGTCGCCGACGAGGCGCACCGCGAACTGCCCGCGGGCGGGGTGGGCGAGCTCCAGCTCAACGGCCCGATGATCACAACCGGTTACTACAACAACGAGCAGGCCACGCAGGACGCCTTCACCCCCGACGGCTGGTTCCGCAGCGGTGACCTCGGCCGGATCGACGACGGCCGGCTCACCCTCGTCGGGCGCAACAAGGACAGCGTCATCGTCAATGGCGTCAACTACTTCAGCCACGACATCGAGACCATCCTCGAAGGCCTCGACGACGTGGCCCACTCCTTTGTGGCCGCCTTCCCCACCCGCGCCCCCGGCAGTGACACCGAGCAACTCGTGGTCGCCTTCCATCCGGAGTGCGCCGACGGCGACGAGCTCGCCCTGTACCGGGTGCTGAGCGCGGTGCGCAGCAGCGTCGTCATGCACTGGGGCTTCCGGCCCGCACTCGTCCTTCCGCTGCCGAAGGACGCCTTCCCCAAGACCAGCCTCGGCAAGATCCAGCGGGCGCTGATGCGCAAGCGGCTGGAGGCCGGGGCGTACGACGAGGTGAAGGGCGTCGTCGACGACCTGGTTCTGCGTCGGCTCGGCGGCTATACCGCGCCCAAGGGCGACACGGAGAAAGTCCTCGCCGGCATCTACGCGGAGATGTTCGACACCGGCCCCGACCAGATGAGTGTCACCGCCAACTTCTTCGACCTGGGCGGCACCTCACTCGACATCCTGCGCCTGCGTTCCCTGGTCGCCCAGCGTCTCGGCGCGGACGGCCTGCAGATCATCACCGTGCTGCGGGCCCCCACCGTGCGTGCCCTGGCCGCCCACCTGGACGGGGCCGTGGACGGTGAGGGGGAGTACGACCCGATCGTGGCGATGCAGGTCACCGGCGACAAAACCCCGCTGTTCTGCGTCCATCCGGGCGTCGGCGAGGTCCTCGTCTTCGTCAACCTCGCCAAGTACTTCGTGGGCGAACGGCCGTTCTACGCACTGCGTGCCCGCGGCTTCAACCCCGGCGAGAAGCCCTTCGAGAGCTTCGCCGAGATGGTCGACACGTACGTCAGAGCCATCCGCTCCCGGCAGCCACACGGCCCGTACGCCGTCGCGGGGTACTCGTACGGTGGCGCGGTCGCCTTCGAGATAGCCAAGGTGCTCGAAGCGCAGGGCGAGCGCGTCGACTTCGTCGGCAGCTTCAACCTGCCGCCGCACATCAAGTACCGCATGAACGAGCTGGACTTCGTCGAGACCGCCGCCAACCTGGCGTTCTTCCTGGAGCTGATCGACAAGAAGCAGTCGCTCGAACTGCCCGCACAGCTACGGTCGTTGCCCAAGGACGAGCAGCTCGCCCACTTCATCGACCAGGCGCCCGAGGGGCGCCTTGCCGAACTCGACCTCACCTTCGAGAGGTTCAAGGCATGGGCGGAACTCGCAGACGGCCTCACGAACCTCGGACGCGGCTACTCGCCCGGCGGCAGAGTCCGCTCGATGAGCGTCTTCTACGCCATCCCGCTGCGCGGCACCAAGGAGGACTGGCTGGGCAACGAGCTGCGCCGCTGGGACGAACACGTCACCGGCGAGAACCGCTACATCGACGTACCCGGCGAGCACTACACGCTGATGGGCCCGGCGCACGTGGCGGCCTTCCAGTCGATCCTGCGCAAGGAGCTCGACCGCGCCCTCGGCGACGCCTGAACCCCACAGACCACCGACCCCCGACCCCGAGGAGGGGCAGTACGTGAACGGCAAGAAGATCCTGGTGACCGGTGCCACCGGACAGGTGGCGGGACCGGTGGCCGAGGCGCTGGCCGACGGCAACGAGGTGTGGGCGCTGGGCCGCTTCGGCGCACCCGGGGCCGAGGAGAAGCTGACCCGGCACGGCATCCGCACCTTCCACTGGGACATGGACGACACCGGCGCCGGCTCCCTCAAGGGCCTGCCGGAGGACTTCACCCACGTCTTCCACTCAGCGGTGCGCCGCGGCGAGGACGGTGACTTCAACGCGGCCGTCGAGGTCAACTCGGTCGCCGTGGGGCGCCTGATGACCCACTGCCGTACCGCGGAGGCGTTCCTGTACGTCTCCACCGGCGCCCTGTACGCCCGCCAGACCCTCGACCACAAGTACACCGAGACCGACCCGCTGGACGGCAAGGCCGACTGGCTGCCCGCCTATCCCGTGGTCAAGATCGCGGCCGAGGGTACGGTCCGGGCGTTCGCGCAGACCCTCGGCCTGCCGACTGTCATAGCCCGCCTCAACATCGCCTACGGGCCGGGCGGTTATGGCGGCGTACCAATGCTCTACTTCAAACGGATGCTCGCGGGCGAGCCGATCCCGGTCCCGCTGGAGGGCCAGAACTGGACCTCGTTGCTGTACACGGACGACCTCGTCGAGCAGGTCCCGCACCTGTGGAACGCGGCGAGCGTCCCGGTGACCCTGACCAACTGGGGCGGCGACGAGTCCGTCGGAGTCACCGACTGCGTCCGCTACCTGGAGGAGCTCACGGGGGTCGAGGCGAAGCTCGTACCGAGCGAAGTCACCCGCGAGACCTACCAGTTCAACCCGACGCTGCGCCGCTCGCTCACCGGACCGTGCAGGGTGCCGTGGCGCGAGGGCATCCGGCGCACCCTCGCGGCCCTTTACCCCGAACACCTCAAGAAGTGAGAGGACCGGATCCCGTCATGACCGACAACACCGAAAACGGCGGCAGCGCCGACAGCACCGATCCGCTGGCACCGATCCACGCCGCCTACGCCGCCTTCGCAGCCCGCGACGCGGGCGCACTCCTGGACGCCTTCGACCCGGACATCGAGTGGGTGCATCCCGAGGGGATGGACAAGTACGGCCTCGGCGGCGCCAAGCACGGGCACGCCGGCGTCAAGGAGTTCCTCGCCCACGTGCCCACCGTCCTCGGTGGCATGCGGCTGCACCCGGCCGAGTTCGTCCGCGAGGGCGAGCGTGTGGTCGTCTTCGGCCACCGGGACATCACCTCCCTGAGCGGGTACACGGAGACTCAGCCGTTCGTGCACTCCTGGGTCCTGCGCGGCGGACGGGCCGTCCGCATGGAGGACATCTTCGACACCGTCGCGTTCCACCGTGTGATCGAGAGCTGACGGGCGACGATGGCGTACGCCTACCTCGGCCCGGAGGGGACCTTCACACAGACCGCGCTGTGCCGGCTCCTGTCGGCGGTCCCTCCGGGCCGCGAACCGGCGCACCGCCCGTTCCCGAGCGTGCCCGCCGCACTGGAGGCGGCCCGCCGGGGTGAGTGCGAAGCGGCGGTGGTGCCGCTGGAGAACTCGGTGCGCGGCGTCGTACCCGCCACCATGGACCAGCTGGCCTCGGCGGAGATGCACATCAACGCCGAGGTCGAGGTGCCGGTGTCCTTCGCGCTCATGGCCCCCGAGGGCGTCGCGGCGGAGGAGGTGACCGTGGTGCACAGCCACCCGCACGCGCTGGGCCAGTGCGAGGACTGGCTGCGCACCCGGCTGCCCGGGGCCCGCACCCGGACCGCCGCCTCCACCGCCGCGGCCGCCCGGGAGGTCGCCGAGGCGGGCGCCCCCGGCCACGCGGCCATCGCGGCCGCGCCGGCCGCCGGCCTGTACGGGCTGCGGATCCTCGCCACCGGCCTGGGCCGGGAGGCGGGGGCCGTGACCCGGTTCGTGTCGGTGGCCCCCCGCTGGTCCCACCCGGCCCGGACCGCACGCGAGCGCACTTCCCTGCTGGTGTCATTGAGTACCGCGGGCCCGGCCCTCGTCCCCAACGTCCTCAACGAGTTCCGCACCCTCGGCATTGCCCTGTCCTGGATCCAGCCCTGGCCGACGGGCCGGGCACTCGGCAGCTACGACCTGTTCCTCGACGTCGACGCCCACATCGACACCCGCCCGCTGCGCCTGGCCATGGCGGCCGTGGAGGCCCGGGGCCTGGAGGTGCGCTTCCTGGGCAGCTATCCACGCTGGTCCGCCGCGGCCGGATGAATGGTCCGTCGCCGGGGCGGGAGCGAACTGGTCGCCGGGGCGGAAGCGGCTGGTCGGCCGGCGCGGAGGCAGTCGTCAGCCGGCGGCTGACGAGGCCCTCATGCCGTGGGCCGAGGAGCTTCCTCGGCCGCCGACAGGCGCGACTCGTCCGCTGCGGGTCGGGGGTGCCGGCCGGCCTCGCCTCGGTACAGCTCGTCGGCCCCCAGCGGGTGGAGCTCGTCTGTCGAGGGGTGGCGGATCGGGCCCGCCGAGGATCGACGCAGTTCGTCGGCCGCCTCCCGTACGGCCGGCAGCAGGGCCGCCACCGGCGGGCTGTCCAGGGCGCCCTCGCGCACCACGAGGGTGATCCGGCGGATGGGCCGGATCCTCTTCAGAGCGATGCGGGCGACCGGATGCCCCGGCCGCTCGGGCACCAGGTCGGGGACGAGCGCGACGCCCCAGCCCAGCGAGACCAGCCCGAACACGGCCTGCATGTCCCCGATGTCGGAGACGATGTCGGGGACGAAACCGGCGTCGGCGCACAGATGCAGGACCAGCTGCCCGAGCCTGGACGTCCGGTCCAGCAGCCACGGCTGCTCCGCGAACTCGGCGAGGTCACGTGGCCCCTCGCTCCGGGCGAGCGGGTGACCGGGCGCGATGGCCAGGCGGATGCGGTCGCTGATTACCTCCTCCTCGTACAGCCCCGGCACCCGCGGCTCGGGCACCTGCGGGTAGCCGGAGGCCAGGACGGCGTCGAGACGCCCCAGCCGGACCGTCTGCCGGCCCTCGTCGGGATCGACGCCGTGCAGGGTGATGCGCAGTTCCGGATGACGTGCGCGCAACCGGTTCAACGCCGGCACCAGCAGAGCCGGCCCCTCGTGCAGCGGTACGCCCACCCGCAGCTCGCCGGTGACCTTGCCGTCTCGGGCGAGCAACTGCGCCTCCGCAGCCTCAAGTTGGGCGAGGACGCGCTCAGTGTGAGCCACCAGCAGTCGTCCGGCGGCGGTGAGTTCGGCCCGTTTGCTGCCGCGGTCCAGCAGCGCGGCGCCGGTCTCCGACTCCAGGGCGGACAGCTGCTGGGAGACCGCGGAACGCGTGTAGTTGAGTGCCTGCGCGGCCGCGGCGATCGAGCCCCGGGCCCCCACCTCGCGCAGCAGCACCAGTTTCCGTACGTCCAGCACCGTCATCCTCGCTAACGCTTCTGGTTAAGAAGTATCACGCCAGATTACGAGACAACGGTCCTGGCGGCGACTTCAATGGAGATCGACTCCTCCAACGCGCCAACCGGACAAGGGACTTCCGCCATGCCCACACTGCTCCATCTCGACTCCAGCCCCCGCCAGGGCTCGGTCTCCCGCCAGATCTCGGGCGAGTTCGCGGAGGCCTGGCGCAAGACCAACCCCGACGGCAGTTACGTCTACCGTGACCTGGCCGCCGACCCCGTACCGCACGTCGACCACGCGCAGATCGAGGTCATGCACCGCCTGGAGGCGGAGGGCGTGCGCGACCTCGAGGCGGCCCGCGAGGCGGCGCGGACGCCCGAGGAGGCGGCGAGCTGGGCGGTGACCTGGCCGCTGATCGAGGAGCTCCTCGCGGCCGACACGATCCTGCTCGGCGTGCCGATGTACAACTTCTCGGTGCCGTCCACGTTCAAGGCGTGGTTCGACCGCGTCCTGATCGCGCCGCTGATCGCCGACCCGGCCACCGGCCAGGGCCCGCTCTCCGGCAAGAGGGTCGTCGTGGCCTCCGCGCGCGGCGGCGCCTACGGGCCGGGCACGCCCCGCCACGACTTCGACCACCAGGAGCCGTATCTGAAGGCGGCGCTCAGCATGGTGGGCCTCGCCTCCGACCTGACGTTCCTGCACGCGGAGCTGACCAAGTCGGCGCACGTGCCCCGGCTCCTCCAGTTCAAGGAGATGGCGGCCACGTCGTACCAGGCGGCGATCGACGGCGCCCGCACGCACGGCGAGGCCTGACAGCCCCCGGTAAGTCCCCGGAAACCGCTCTCAGCGCAGCGGGAAGTTGCGGTCGAAGACGTTTTCCGGGTCGTACCGCGTCTTGAGCGCGCGCAGCCGGGTCAGGGCCGGCTCGGGGAACGCCTCGGCGAGGACCTCGGGGGAGCGGCGGGTGTCGAAGCTGAGGTACATGCCGTTCACCTCCGCGGCGAGCCGTGCCCAGTGGGCGTCGAGGGAGCGCACCCGTTCGGGCACGGTCGCGGAGAGCAGCTGGAAGTTCTGGGTGCGGTGGGCGTAGGCGGTGGCCGATGGACTGATGTCGTTGACCGCGCCGCCCACCGAACGGAACTGCCCCATCAGTACCTGCCCGGACACCAGCGCGTCCGCGAGGGAGCGGGCGGTGTGCGTGGAGACGCGGTCGAGCAGTCCGGAGCGGGTGGCGCCCAGGCCCTGCCCGTGGTGCGGGGCGCCGCCGACCGGCATCAGCGCCGGGTACGGGGCGAGCACCGCCTCCTGGCGCAGCAGCGGGCCCAGGCCCAGCAGGGGAGTCAACACCCGCTGGGCGGCGTCCGGTCGGTCTCCTGCGTAGACCGCGGCGACGTGGGCCATGGCCGGGCGGCCCGGTGCGGCGGGCATGAGGGTGAGGAAGCTCGTGAGCTCGCGGGGCGCGGCATCGAGGACGGCTCCCCACTCCTCGACGAGCGACGCGGTGTCCCGCGCGTCGAAGACCAGGTTGGCGAAAACGACATCGCCGGTCTCGGACGCCTCCAGCTCCACCGCCGTTACGACGCCGAAGTTGCCGCCCGCGCCCCGGACCGCCCAGAACAGGTCGGGGTGGTGCTCCGCGTCGGCGCGGACGAAAGTGCCGTCGGCCAGGACTATTTCGACGGCCGTCACATGGTCGATGGTCAGCCCGTCCCGCCGCGCGAACCAGCCCATGCCGCCCGCGGTGACCAGCCCGCCCACGCCCACGTCGCCGGTGTCTCCGGAGCTGATGGCGAGCCCGTGCGGGGCGAGGATCTGCGCAACCCTTCCCCAGCGGGCACCCGCGCCGATCCGGACCCGGCGTCGCGTCCGGTCCAGCACCGCGACGTCGTCGAGGCGGGAGACGTCAACGACGACACCGCCGTCGTTGGTCGACCGTCCGCTGATGCCGTGCCCGCCGCTGCGCACGGACACCACTGTGCCCCTGGTGCGGGCGTACGCCAGTGCCACGGCCGTCTCCTCCACGCTCTCGGGGAAGATCACCGTGGCCGGGGCGCCCCGGTGCACGTATCCGTGGCGCACCCGCTCGTAGCGGGCGTCGGACGGCAGGACCGTCCGGCCGGTGAGGGACGGGGGTAACGCGACGTGGGTGAAGCTCTGTTCCGTCATGACGGGGAGGTCCCTTCGGAGGACTCAGGAGGACCGACGGGCTCGAGGAGGCACCGGAGAGTGCGCGTCAGGTACGCCACGAGCCGCTCCGGCATGGTCTCGGGCGGGCCGGGCAGCAGTTCGGGCAGGTCTCGGGGTGGTCCGGGCACGGCCGCGAGGAACAGCCGCTCCTTCGAGCCGAAGTGCCGCATGACCAGACCGTGAGTGACACCGGCCCGCCCGGCGATCTTCCGGATGATGGTACGGGTGTAGCCCCGCTCGGCGAACGCGGCCCACGCCGCCTCCGGAATCGCCTCGCGGTGGGCCTCGGGGGCGCGGACGCGTTTCCTGACTACGGCAGGGGCGCCGGGAGGTTCCTTACTGATCCTCTTAACGTACATCTGGTCATTACTGAGGTTGCGGCCGTGGTGTCGTCAAGGTGAGGCCGGTTTCGGCGAGGCATCCGTCGATGAGATTGCTGCGGTACTGGATCTGGCGGAGACCGTGCCGGAGCGTGCGCATGAGGTGGTCTGGGTCGGTGAAGGCGGTGTTTGCCTGGCTGCTGCGTCGCAGTAGTGACCAGATGCCCTCGACGGGGTTGAGGTCGGGTGCGTAGCCGGCAGGAAGTAGCGGCTGATCCAGTCGTGGGTGTCGATGAACTGCCGCATTCGGCGGTCCTTGTGGACATTGAGGTTGTCCCGGACGAGCACGATGGGTGCGCCGAGTTGCTGGTGGGCGTCGATGAGGAGATCGCGGTAGTCGGTCCAGGTGAAGCTGCGTCTGCCGCCCCGTTTGTGATCGACGTGGCGTTTGGGCCGGTAGGTCAGGCGTGTGCGTTCGCCGTGCTTGTAGCAGGCGAGCGCGGCGATGGAGATGCGGCGCTGGAAGCGTCCGCGCACCCGGATGACGGGTGTGTGTCCGCGCCTGGCCCAGGTGCGGGTGGTGGGCGGCGTCATCGGGAAGCCGGCCTCGTCTTCGAAGCAGAGCCAGGCCCCGAGCGCCGCCACGGTGCTTCCACCTGGGGTCAGGTCTCCTTCACCCAGCCGGTGACGGCTTTTTCGTTGCGCTCCAGTGCGCGGCGGGCGGGGACCTGGTGGCTGAAGCCGTGCCGGTGCAGCATCTGCGCGATGGCCGACAGCGTCATGCTCTTGTGGAACCGGTGCCCGATCAGCGTCTTGATCCGCGACAGCGTCCAGGTCTGGTCCGGCCAGCCGCCCCGGCGACAACACGCCTCAAAGGTCAGTAACGCACGGGCGCCAGCGGCCTCCACCGCGGCAAGGAGGCCGGCATCTGGACTGGAATAGAGCTGCTCGGAGGGCTGCGCTATTACAGGGCCCGGCTCGCGTGCACGGAACGCGAAGAGCAACAAGAAACATACTCCATCCAGCAATAGCTGGACATTTGCGCCCCCAGCGGAAAATTCCGGACACCAATATAGAAGTTCGGAGTCGGTGCCGCAGCGGATCGGCAAACCCTATATTTCTCGTAGATCATGCGTGATTCCCGAAGCATCTTGCGTGTCATATCCCGCGATGGTCCCAGAGAATGGGCCCGGCCGAGTTCGAGCCGTTCCCAGGGCCGCCTCCCCATCAGCCGGAGCCGTCGAGTTCTTCACGAGAGTGAGGGTCCCTGAGCAGGGCTGGGGCCACGTACGGCTGATGGGGTGGTGCGCCCGCGAGCGCTTCCATCAGGTCGCCGGGTGATCCTGCCGCGGCTCGATGCCGCCGGACAGACCTTCGGGGGCGCCGGTCAGACCCTCGGCCGCGCCCTCTGCGCCGCCGCGCGGGTGTCAGCAGGTCGAATCGGCCGGCACTCCTCGGGGCCGCGGCGCGCGCAGCCGTGTCCGCGCTGCCCGTACGGTCAGCGCGGACACGGCCCTGCAGCTCCTCAGGGAGGCGCACGGTGAGCTGGACGCCGGCCCCAGGCCGTTCGCGGCCTTCCTGGACGTCTCCGGCATAGGGGCCCCGACCGCGGCGTTCACCGCTGCCGAGGCCCATATGCCCTCTGCCGCCCAGCAGTTCGCAGCCCTGGCCGAACAGACCGCAGCCCGCCTTGTCCGTGGCCGCGGGCAAGGAGCTGTCGCCGGCGCAGTGCGTGTTGTACGCGGGTGTTGCCGGGCCCTGAGCTAGAAGGTCAGGTTCCAGGCGTCGATCTTGCCTGTGTCGGAGGCGGCGTTGTCGTTGACGCGCAGCTTCCAGGTGCCGTTCGCGGCCTCCGAGGAGGCGTTTACGGTGTAGGTCTGGGCGATGTTGTCGGCGCTGCCGCCGGCGTGGTTGTGCAGCGTGTAGACGGTGCCGTCCGGCGCCACCAGGTCGACCTTCAGGTCACCGATGTAGGTGTGCTTGATGTCCACACCCACCTTGAGGGTGGCCGGGGCGTTGCCGGTCACGCCGGTTATGGCGATCGGGCTCTCCACGGTCGCGTTGTCGTTGATGGCGAAGTCCGCGAGGTTCTCGAAGTACTTGCCGGGCGGCGGGGTGGTCCCGACGGCCTTGAGAGCGTCGACTTGTCCTTCGCCGAAGAACGAATTGTTGGCCGTCGTGCCCGTGCAGCGGCTGTCCGCGGGGCAGGCGATGTCGTTGGCCTGGGCGGCCAGCTTGGCGCGGATCTGCGCCGGGGTGATGCCCGGGTTGGCGCTGGCGATGAGTGCCGCCACGCCGACCACGTGCGGGGTGGCCATCGAGGTGCCGCTCTTGCTGCCGTAGCCGCCGCCGGGGACGGTGGAGTACACGCTGCTGCCCGGCGCCGCAACGTCGATGACGCCCTGCCCGTAGTTGGAGAACGAGGCCTTGGTGACACCCGTGCCGTTGGCCGCGACCGTGACCACGCCCGGCAGCTCGGTCGGGATGTCGAGGCAGGCGTTGGTGATCGTGCGGGTTACCGGCGTCGAGTCGTTCGGGCTCGCGGAGTCGGTCGTCTTGTGGGCGAGGTCGTAGTTCTCGTTGCCCGCGGCGGCGATCTGGAGGGAGCCCTTGCCCTCGGCGTACTCCTGGGCGCGCTTGACGCCCTCGATGATGGCGGCCTGGTCGATGTTGTCCGGGCAGTTGAACTGCCACGGGTCCGTGTAGTAGCTGTTATTGGTGACCTTGAAGCCGTGGTCACCGGCCCAGACGAAGCCGCAGATGGTGTTCTCGGCGAAGAAGAAGGAGTTGCCCGGCTCAGCGACCCGGACCGCGGAGATCTTCACGCCGGGGGCCACGCCGACGACGCCCTTGCCGTTCTTGGCCGCGGCGATGGTGCCCGCTACGTGGGTGCCGTGCGTGTCGACGTCCCGCCAGGCGCCGACACGGGTGTCGGGCTTGCCGTAGGCGCAGGAGACCGAGTCGGCCGCGTTGAAGTTGGGCGCCAGGTCCTGGTGCTGGTCGTCCACACCGGTGTCCAGGATGCCGACCGTGACGGAGGCGGAGCCCGGGTTCACGGCCCAGGCCTGGTCGGCCTTGATCTGGCTCATGTCGGCCCGGACCGGTTCTCCGGCCGGGGTCGAGGCCTGGGCCGGATTGGCCGGGAGCGCCGGGTTGTAGGCGTCGGCCGGGACGTCCGAGGTGCGCGTGGCGCCGACCTGCTGCACGCCGGCGACGCCGCGCATGGTGGCGGCGAATTCGCTGGACGCCGAGTGGGCGACGATCACGCCGATGGCGTCGAAGTTCGAGAAGACGGTGCCGCCGTTGGCCGCGATCGCGGAGCGGACCGCCGAACTGTCACCGGGGGCGGTGATCACGAGGTAGGCACGCGTGCCGGCCGCCCAGGTCGCACTCTGGGAAGCCGGCACGGCGGCCGGAGCGTGGGCCTTGGCGGCCGGCGTGGTGGAGGGGCCGACGGGGAGCGTGCCCGCGAGGGCGCCCGGGGCGCCGAACGCGAGGGCGGCGCCGAGCGTGGCCGCCAGGACCAGCGTGCGTCTAGTCCGGCTGGATGTGTGGGGTATCAATGCGTCCTCCGGAGACGGCCCGGCCGTGCTGAGGGCACCGGCGGGGCCGTACGAAACGAGTGGTGGATGCAAGATGTCAGGCGCGTGCTCCCGTACGGAAGTACCTTTCCGTGCAGGAGCGTTATAGGGGAATGGCTGAAAAGAGACACACTCCGGGCATCGGGGGGTCGGGATCCACCGGGAGCTCGGCGACGTCGACCGCGCCCTGGCGTACGCCGCCGACCTGGTGCCGGCCGTACTGCCCGCACCAGAGCGCCGGACCCGCGCGGCGACCGACACCGCCCGCGCCCTGGTGGCCGTCGGCGACGTGCCAGCTACATCCGTCCAGCTGCAACTCGTGGAGCGGACCGCGCCGCGGCCTCATCTGCCGGCGGCGTCTCGACAGGCCCGAATCGTGAGGGTTCAGAAGGGGAGCGGTTCGGCGTCCAGTGACTCCGTGTATCCCGGGGCCCACCGCCCGGGGACGGTCTCGCAGATCGCCTCCAAGTCGGCCCTGGACGTGCAGCCATGGCGCGCTAGCGGGTGTCGGCAAAAGCCCAGGGGGCTGGGAGCTGGAGACAACGGACGGCCTCCTGGCGTCTCCTGTCGGGAGCCCGATCGTTGTCCGGGGTGAAGTGCCGGGCCAGAGAGGGCTTACGAGTTGGTGCGTGATAGCGGGTGGGCATGCTCTGCTGGTGAGGGGCATGGTCGATCGGGCGGTGTTGGCGCATCCGTTGTTCACGGGCATATCGATGGTGCATCTGGCGTCGCTGGTTGAGGAGTTGGCCCGTCCCTGGGCAGCTGCGGCGGAGGGCCGCCGGGGGCGAGTGCGTGGTGGAGTGCGAAGGCTTGCGCCTGGTGCGGGTGCTCAGTACCGGCTGGTGTTCGTGGACCGACTGGTGGTCACCCTGATCCACCTGCGGCACGATCTGCCGCACGCGGTTCTGGGTGTGCTGTTCGGTGTCGATCGCTCGACGGTCACCCGGGCTGTCGGTGAGGTGCGCCGATTGCCGGCGGAGCGGGGCCTCGCTGTTCCTGACCGTCCTGGCCTGCGGCTTCGAACGCTGGAGGATGTGTTCTCTTATGCCCGGGTCGAGGGCGTCGAGCTGCGGCTGGACGCCACCGGGATCCAGGTTCGACGGCCGGCCGCGGGCCGGGGTGGCAGGCGGGCATTCGTGTCGAGCAAGAAGAAGCAGAACACGATGAAGGCAACTGTCATCGCCGACCACCAGGGCCGCACCCTGTGGGCCGATGGCCTGCGGCCGGGACGCATGCACGATGCGACCGTGGCACGTGTTGCGGGTATCACCAGTTGCTTCCACCACTTCGACCTGGTCGAAGTGTTACTCGACGACGGTTACCTGGGCCTGAGCCGTGACCATCCTGGTCAGGTACTCACCCCGCCCAGAAAGCCGCGGCCCGGAGCACTGCCTGGCAGAGTCGAACAATGGGAACACGATCGGCACGACCACTCATCCGACCGCATCACCGTCGAGCACGCCCTGGCTGATCACAAACGCTGGAAGCAACTGATGCGCTGGACCCACCGCCGGGATCGCCTGTCCGACACCTACCGAGCCATCGCAAGCCTTGTCTCCGACCGCACCGCCATGACCTGAAAGTGACCGTGAGCAGGGCAAACACGCCTCACCCGCTATCACGCACCAACTCGTAAGCCACTGCTACGCAACTATCGTCGTTCGGGTCTGCCGCACTGGTCATCCTCCACATCGAGCACGACCGCACCACGTGACAACTATCCGTAGTCAAAACCTTGCGCGGAATGGGCCAGTAGCCCCGTGCGCACAACGGCTCGCCATACGATCCGCCGTCATCAGAGACGGCCTTGGTTCGACACCTGAACTTGTGCCAAGTCACCGGCTTTCTGGGATGTCGGTCGGCCATACCGCTTCTAGGCCGTGGTCGGTGGCGTAGAACAGGTATGGCCGCAACTCGGGGGCGTATTCCAGGTCGCGGCGCAGCGCGTACAAATGAGCCGACCTCGCCGCCAGGAACGGTTGGGTAGCGAGCAGGCCCCTGAGATCCCCGAACCGCCAATCCACAGCCAGCAGCTTCCTTGCCCGTACCAGCAGCTGAACTCCATCGACCGGAATCCTGCCTACATAGACGTCGGCGGTTGGCGACAGTTCTGGCTCCGGGTCGGGAGGCAGGGCGAAACCGGAACGCAACCACACCTCGAACACCGGGGCAGCAACATCGAGGTCGACTTCGCCGAGACCGCCCAGGTCG
Organism: Streptomyces sp. NBC_00659; assembly: GCF_036226925.1. Taxonomy (NCBI): domain Bacteria; kingdom Bacillati; phylum Actinomycetota; class Actinomycetes; order Kitasatosporales; family Streptomycetaceae; genus Streptomyces; species Streptomyces sp. NBC_00659. Next base: position 9,325,096 of record NZ_CP109031.1, read on the forward strand.
GCCCAAAACACCGGGCCGCCGCCGTCGTCGCACCTGAGGAAGAATCCCCGATCGCCTTCTTGGCCGATCATGAGGTAGCCCGTGAGCCACTCGCCGATGCCGTAGGTCGTGTTGCGCTCCAGCAGGGATTCCAGGCAGTACATGACCACTCCATCGGCGACGGCGTCGTCGGTGACCGACGCCAACCATCGCTGGTAAGCGGCATCCGTCCGGGAAATGAGTTGCTCGACCATCTCCACCGCCGGCTCCTACCTGTCATCACCAGGCGCGGGCACGCCTGCACCGGCTAGCCCCAACCCGACATCCCAGAATCCAACACCGTAGCCCGAACCGCACCGCAGGAGTCATCATTAAGGCTGCCGCTGGACGCCGTATCCGTTCCCGCCGATGTTCCGGAACCGCTGGTCACCGAGTGGCGATGGCGGGCGGCCAAGCACCTTCAGGGCGCCATCGCCGCCGAGGAGAAAATGGGCAAGGAAGGCCGAGCAGGCGAGGTTCTGGCCCAGGTCACCGAGATGGCCACCCGGCTGCTGCCGACGAAGGAGGAGGTCGGGCGCACGACGGCCAACGACGGGGCGCTGCGGCTCCTGGCCCAGGCCCACTGGGCGGAGGGCTGGCTCCACCAGCTCACCGGGCGCGCAGCCCGATGGGTGGACAAGGACGCCCTGGAGAAAATGGCCTGGCTTCTGAGCGAGACCCTCGCCGACTGGTCGCAGCGTGCCGCCGAGGCCATCGCCGCCGACCGGGCCAAAGGACATGGGCCGCCCGCCACCGCCGAAGTCACCCGGGTCCTGACCCGGGTCGTGCTCTCCTTCAAGGACGAGCTGGTGCGCGACAGCCCGCTGGCGCCCTTCGCTCGCGCCTGCAGGGAACTACGGCTGCCCGTGGTCCCGGACGGTAAGGGCCGCTACGGCCGGGTGGACGTGGTGATCTGGGTGCCCGGCGGGCCGAACTTCGTGATCGAGATCGACTCCGCGCCGAACCCGGGTTCTGCCGAGAAGCTCGCCTTCGCCCTCCTCACCGTAACCGGCCGGGTCAACCTGGCCGCAGCCGTCGACCACTACCGGTCACCGACCTGATCAAGTCTCGACGCTGAGAAGGCTCACCCCCTGGGGGACCGTGGTCCGCAGTTCTCTCACCAAGGCGCGCACGACGGCGGATCTGGCCAGTTCGAAGGTGGTGACATAGCCGACCTGGCGTGTCGGACGCTTGGGGCCGAGATCGGTGACCGCGACCGAGTTCGGTGCTCCGACCAAGGAGAGCGCAGGCATGATCGCCATTCCGTGGCCTCCGCTCACCAAGGAGAGCACCGCTCCGTCGTCCTCGGCCTCGACGGTCGCCGTCGGGATCCAGTCCTGTGCAGCCCACCAGTCGCGGGTGTACGAGCCACAGTTTTCGGCCCAGTCGATCAGCGGCAGCGAACGCGGGGCGACGTGATTCACCACGTGTACCAGAGCATACGGATCCTCAAAGAGTCCGCCGGCGACCAGTCCCGGGAGAATCGGCCCGGACCCACCCAGCGTGGCGATGCCTATATCGGCCTTTCCGTCGGCCACTTCGCCTGCGGTTCCGCGCCCTACCTCGCGTACGATCCGCACCCGCGGCTCAATCCCGGGATGCCGGGCGCGCAGCCGCTGAAGGACGGTCGGCAGCAGGTGGAGAGCCGCGCTGCGGAAGGCCGAGATCCGCAGCGGTCCCTCCGCAGCGTCGGACCGGGCCGCACTGCGCGCCTCGGCGATCAGGACGTCCAGCAGGCGCAGGATGCGGCGGGCGTGCGCCACGGCCTTCTCCCCGGCAGGGGTGGGGCGGGCGCCGGTGCGGCCGCGTTCGAAGAGCACGGCACCGATCTTGCGCTCGCTGCCGCGAACCGAGTGGGAGACCGCGGACTGAGTCAGACCGAGTGTCTCGGCCGCGGCCGAGAAGCCGCCGGTATCCGCGACCGTCAGCAGGACGCGCAGTTCATGCGGGGCGAGATCGGAGTCGGTCGCGCGGGCCACGGGGTGCTCACCTCAACGTATGAGAACTGCTCATGGAACGGGGTGTTGCATGAGCCCAACGAGCTGCCCACCAGGGGTATTCCCTTCCTACGGTCCGGTCATGAACGAGACCGCGCTCACCGTGCACCAGACCGCCCGCCCTCACGGCTTTCCCGGTGCCAAGCACTTCGCCTTCGTCGAGTCCATGCTTCCCGACCCCGCAGCAGGCAGCGCGCTGGTGGAAAACCTCTACTGGTCCGTCGACCCCTATCACCGCGAGTTGATGGACGACGTGCCCGGCGGCTTCGCACTCGGCGCACCGCTGGAGGGCCGTACCATCGGGCGGATCATCGCCTCGCGTACGCCTCGTCTGGCCGAGGGCGAGATCGTGTTCCACCGGCAGGGCTGGCGCACGCACGCAGTGGTCGCGCCCGAGGAGATCCGGCAGCTGCCCCGCTTCGACAGAGTGCCTCTGACCGCATACTTGAGCATCCTCGGTGGCACAGGCCTGACCGCCTACGTGGGCCTGACCCGGATTGCCCGGCTCCAGGAGGGCGAGGACCTTTTCGTGTCGGCCGCCGCGGGCGGGGTCGGCACTGCGACCGGGAGGTTCGCCCGGCTGCTCGGCGCCGGACGTCTCGTAGGCAGCGCAGGCTCGGCGGCAAAGGTTGACCATCTCACGCGGGAGGTCGGCTATGACGCTGTCTTCAACTACCACGACGGCCCGGCCGCCGAACTGCTCGGCAAGGCCGCACCGGACGGCATCGACCTGTTCGTCGACAACGTCGGCGGTGAGCAGCTGGCCGCAGCGGTGGGAGCACTGCGAGAGTTCGGGCGCATCGTCCGCATCGGCACGATCAGCCAGTACAACACTCCCGACGCGCCACCGCCGCGCTTCAACTACGCGGACATCGTCGAGAAGAGCATCCGCCTGGAGGGCTTCTTGGTCAGCAACCATCGAGATATGCAAGAGGAGTTGTACGAGTTCGCGGTACCGCATCTGCAGAGCGGCCGACTCGCTCTGGACGAGACGGTGGTCGACGGGTTCGAGCACATCGTGGACGCGTTCCTGGGAATGCTGAGCGGCCAGAACACCGGCAAGATCATCGTGCGAGACCGCGCGCAAGCCTCTTCCGCAAACTGACACCGCCGGCGCCTCCGCACTCTTCCCTCTCCGTCCAGGCCCAAGGCGGGCCCGGCCATCCTCAGGGGAACCGGCCGCGCAACGGGCGATTAGCCTCCGGCGTCGAGGCACTGCCGAGCACGGCGAACACACAGGACCCCCGGCACGTCCCGGGGCGGCTGCTGCGCCGCCCCGGCCACCCTGCAGATCGCAAGCCGCTCGGCCGCTTCCGGCGGCTGCCGCGGGCCGACCTGCTGAGGTCGGTGGCGGCTCTACGGGGCGAACGTCCGGCGCCGGGCTCCCGGGGGCGGCAGTGCTGCGGCGGCCAGGCGGGCGGTGTCCACGTGGTGTGCCGAGTGCCAGGCCCGGGCGACCTGTTCGGCGCGCGTGTAGCAGTCGGCCGCGGCCTGTTCCTCGTCGACCAGGCGGTACAGGTCGGCCAGGGCGTGAGCGAGGGGACGACTCGCGTAGGCGCCACCGGCGGCGCCCCCGAACTGGTCCTGGAGGGGCAGCAGATGGGTGATCAGCATGGCTGCTGCGCCGGTGTCGTTCAGCAGGACCGCCAGTTCGCTGCGGTAGTCGAGTTCGAGCCCGTAGAGATGGTCGGTCACCGGTCGCTCGGGGAACGACACGGCTCTCGCCTCGTCCGCCCGGCCGAGACGTGCCAGGACGAGTGCGTGCAGTACGGCGACGGGCGCACCGACGGCTGAGTGGATCTCCCTGACGTCCTGCTCGATCTCGGCTGTCCTGCCCTGCGTGAGCCGGATGGTCATCAGGCCCATGGTGTGCCGGTCGGCGGCCCGGTGTGCCCCGATACGCCGCAACAGGACATCCGCCTCGACGTATGCCGTCTCCGCCTCGGCGTACCGGCCCTCGACGGCGGCCAGCATGGCGAGGGTGAGGGTGTTGATGCCCTGGGCCCACAGCAGCCGGTACCGGTGCGCGAGGCGCAGACCGTCGGCGGTGTGCCGGCGTACACGGTCAGGGTCGTTGCGCGCGGCTGCGGTCAGGGTGTCCAAGTGCTCGCAGACCCAGTGGTAGGCGGGGAGGTCGTGGGCCAGGGCGAGCTGACGCAGCTCGGCGACCAGCGGCTCCCGCGCGGTGTGCTGCCCCTCATGCGGCATGAGCCTGGCCGACGTCATCAGGGCGGAGGCCAGCAGGCGTGGTTCACTGCCGGCGCGGGCCAGGGCCAGCTGGGCGTGTGCCACTTCCAGAGCCCGTGGCGCGTCCTCCGCCGCCACGGCGTCCACGAGGACCTGGAGTACCCGTGTGCGCGTCGGATCGTCGAGAGACCGGTCCTGGGCCAGCTGCTCCAGGCGGGCCAGTGCGGTGCGGTCGAAGAAGCCTTCCAGTCTGCTGCGCCACAACGAGGGTTCGGTCCACGCGCCGTAGACAGCTGCGACCAGATCGTCCCGGTTCGCAAGGATGGCAAGGTCGACTGCCTGCTGCCGGGTTCGTCGGGCGGCGTCGGATGCTCCGGCCCGCACCTGTGCGCCCAGCAGCCGTATCAGGAGGCCGACGGTGGCCTCGCGGTGCCCATCGGAGTCGGACGCGATCGTGGCGTGCGCCTGCAGCGCCTGCTGGATCAGCCCCACGGCCATGTCGTGGGCGTACCGCCGTTCCGCCATCTCCGCCGCCCGCAGCGCGTAGTCGAGGGCCAGTGCCGCGGTGTCGCTGCGGCCGGCGCGTGCGAAGTGGTGGGCCAGGGCGGGCAGATCGGCGGGGCGATGGTTGCGCAGCTGCCGGGCGACACGGTCGTGCAGGCGGGAACGCCGTATGACGGGTACGTCCGTGTAGACGGTGTCGCGCACCAGCGCGTGCACGAAGCGGACGCGTCCCGGTGCGGGTTCGGTGAGCAGATCCGCGGTCAGGGCGGCCTCCAATCCGTGCAGAAGGCTGTCCTCGTCCATGTCTGTCGTGTGCGTCAGCAGGGAGATGTCGGCTTCGAGTCCCACCACGGCAATGAGCTGTATGACGGAGCGGGCGTCTGCCGACAGCAGGGCCAGGCGTCTGCGCAGCACGTCGCGTACGCCCTGCGGGACTTCGGAGACGGCGACCAGGGCCCCTTCACTGGTCAGGAGACGTGCGCTCTCCAGGACATAGAACGGATTCCCGCCGGTGCGGTCGGTGAGGGCTGTCACCGTGGCGGGATCGACGGGCTCGCCGCAGACGGTCTCGACCAGGGTCGCGACGTCCGCGGTGGGCAGGCCACCGAGCGTGATCCGGTGCGGAGCGCTCGGCGCGAGATGCGCGAGGGTCTTGCCCAGGAGATCGCCGGCCTCGGCGGGCCGATAACTGGCGGCGGTGAACACGGGACGGCCGGTGACCGCGGCCGCGGCTTCGAACAGGGCGAGCGTCTCGGCGTCGGCCCGATGCAGGTCTTCGAGAAAGACGGCGAGCGGCTGCCGGCCGGCTGCGTCCCGGAGCCAGGCCGCGAAGGCGCGGTGCATGCGGAATCGTCCGACGGTCGCGGCGTCGCCGGTCGGGGCGGTTCCGGCGTCGGACTCGCTCAGCAGCGCGGCCAGCTCCGCGGGCTGGGCCGGAGGGAACGTGCGCGCGAGTGTTTCGAGGGCCTCCACCCAGGCCCAGGCGGGCGGCGCTCCCTCGTATTCGGGGCAGCGGCCGATCAGTACGAACCACCCCTCGGTTCTCAGGCGCTCGGCGAATCGCTCCAGCAGTGCCGACTTCCCGGCGCCCGCCTCGCCGGTGACCAGCGCGGTGGAGCCCGACTGCCGGGCGGCCGTCGCAGCGGTGCCCAGCGCGCGCAGCTCGTCGCCTCGGCCGACGAACGGCAGGCGCGCGGAGGCGGCCGGTTCGGGGACCGGAGCCGGGTCGCTCACGATGTCGGCCGTAGCGGCAGGAGCGTCGGCGGTTCCGGACACGACCGCCACGGTGGTGCCGGGGACGGCAGTCGTCGTGGTGAGCGGTACGTGCGCGGGCAGGACGTCGAGGCGTTGGGTCAGTACAGCCTGTTCGAGTTCCGCGAGGGCGGGCGAGGGATCGCAGCCGAGTTCGTCCCGCACCGCCTTCGCGGCACGGCGCAGCGAGGCCAGGGCATCGGCCTGCCGGCCGCACGCCCAGTGAGCCAGCGTGAGCAGCCGCCACCCTTCCTCCCGCAACGGGTTTTCCCGCACCAGGTCTTCGGCGGCGAGCGCCGCCTCGTTGGCATGGCCTTCGCGCAGATCGGCCGCGGCGGACAGCTCTCGGGCCTGGACGTACAGCTCGGTCAGCCGGGCCACTTCGGGCGCCGCCCACGTCTCGCCCGCGTGCTCCAGGAACGGAGGTCCTTGCCAGGATCGGAGCGCGTCGGCCAGCAGTTCGCGGGCACGGCCCGGTGGAGCCTTTCTGGCCTCGCCCACCCGGGACTCGAAACTCCAGGCGTCCACGGAGCCGGGGGGCAGCCGAAGGACGTATCCGGGGGCGGAGGTCGCCAGAACGGTCGAGGGCGCCCGGCTGGGGCGGCGGGGTTCGAGCAGGCGGCGCAGGTTCGACACATAGGCGTAGAGGGACGAGCTGGCCTTGGCCGGGGGGAGTCCGTGCCACACGGCATCCACCATCTGGTCGGCGCTCACCACCGTGCCGCGGGCCGTGACCAGCAAGGCGAGGACGGCGCGCTGGCGAGGGGTTCCCAGTTCGACCGGTCTGCCCTCGACTTCGGCGCCCATGGAACCCAGGACTCGTATTCGCAGCACCCACGGGAATGTACCCGAGCGGTGGCCCCGCCCGGTCCATGTCTGCACCGTTCCGGCCGCGGGCTGCCGTCAGGGTCACATGCCCTCGAGCCCCCGGTAGACCCCGTCGTGGCCGACGCCTTCCACGTAGTCGCCGAAGTCCGTGTTCGCCAGGGACAGATTGGCATCGATCTCCGCGAGTGACGACGCCACGGCCCGGAACACCTCTCCCGGGCCCTCCTCGTCCAGGTCGACCACGAGGAGGGTGCGGTCGCGAGCCGCGAGGTGAGAGGCGAAGGTGCCGGAGTCCGCCACCGCGAGGTACGGGTACTCCGCACGGTCGGGCACGAGCGAGCGGAGCTGCCCTGTGGTCATGCCCTGATTCCGCGGATCATCCACGGTACGCACGTCCACCAGCAGGCCCTCGGGGGCGTATGAGTCCATGTAGGTGCGGAGTTGATCCCAGGCCCGCTCGTCGGTGAAGTCGGTTCGGATCACTACGGCACCGCTGCCCTCCGGAAGCCTGTCCATGAAGGTCCCTCTCGTTCGGTTCGTTCGGTTCTGTTGGTCCGGCGGTCGGTGAATTCAGTGTGTGGCGCTCCCGGATCCGCTTCAGAACCCGCGGAACACCCCGTCCTCGTCCGCGGCGTCGGTGAACTCGGCCCAGTCCATGTTGGCCCAGGTGATGTTGTTCTCGATGGACCACAACTCCGCGGCGATCACGCGTAGTTCGTCATGCGGTCCGGTGCCCGTACGGATGACGAGAAGAGGTTTCCCGGGCACGGTGAGCGCGGCTTCGTCGGCGAGCACCACCAGCTTCGTCCCGGGTGGGGTGAGGCTCGCCATGCGCTGGGCCGACAGCCCTTGGTAGGCGATGTCGTCGACGATGTCGAGGTTCGCCAGGAAGTCCTCCTCGGTGGGTGTGGTGACGTCGACGAGCAGTGCCTGCCACGACTGCTCGTCGGAGAAGCAGGTGCGTACCAGGGGAGTCGTGTGCGCATGGCAGGACAGGTACTTGGGCATGGCTGTGATCCTCGGGACGGGTGACGGAATGGACGCGCGGGCGTGTTCAGCGCGGAAGCCGACGGGCAGAGTACGTGAGCGGTGAGGTTGCCGTGCGTCGCGGTCACTTCCTGCGCACAACGTCCTTCGCCCTGTGCCGGCTTCGAACGGCGCCACGGCCTGGTCCGGGCGCAGGGACTCAGTACCGTGACCTGGGCGATGCCGGAGACGATCGCCGGCCGCTTCGACACGGCCGAGGCCATCTGCCTGGAGGTCCCCGGCCTGCTGGAGCGACGCGTGAGGTGTACGAGTGCGTCGGAGTACCGGTCGGCGCCGTCGTCCGACGGCGAACCACGTCTTGCCGCGCCCCGGCACCGCATCGGCACACGCTCCAAGAGGGCGCCAAGGTGTCTGCGCTGCCCGAGGTGTTCGCCGAGCCGGACGCGTTCCCGAACCCGAACCGTTCCTCCTCCTGCCTGTCCACCTGTCCACCTGTCTGCCTGTCCCGAAGTCCGAGCGCCGACCGTCGGACACCCGCCGCGTTTCCCCGATGTCCCGTGGAACGACGTCCGGCCCACCCGCCAGGTCGGTTCCAAGGTGACTCCAAGCGACTCGCTCTAGCTTTCGGATCGCAAGTGAGCTCAGGGTGCGGGGCGATCGTGGACGACGTCGGTGCCGGAACGGGGAAGGCCGAAGACATGCCGACGGGTGTCACCAAGGACAGCGGGACCACATCCGAGCGGGGCGAACTGTGGTTCTCGGTTCTCGGGCCCGTCCGCGCCTCGCGTGACGGAACCGCCCTGGAACTCGGCCCGCCCCAACAGCGCGGACTGCTCGCACTGCTGCTCGCCCGCCCCGGGCAGCCGCTGGAGGTCGAGCAGATCGTCGACGCCCTGTGGGGAGAGGAACCGCCGGTCAGCGCCCTCACCCTGGTCTACCGGCACATCGGCCTGCTGCGCCGCACCCTGGAACCAGACCTCCCCGCGAGGGCGCCCGGCGGCTGGCTCCTGCGCGGAGCCGGCGGCTACCGCATCGAGGCCGACGCGGACTCCCTCGACCTGCTGCGCTTCCGTCAGCTGGCCCGGGAGGCCCGGCGGGTACGGGACGACGGCGCCACCCGGCGGAGCGTGGCGATGTACGTCGAGGCACTGGCGCTCTGGACCGGCCATCCGCTCGACGGACTGCCGCCGTTCATGCACACCGCCCCCGCCTTCAAGGCGTTGGACCGGGAGCACCACGCCGTGGTCAAGGAGGCGGCCGACGCCGCCCTGCACTGCGGCCTCGTGAGCGAACTGCTCGGCCCGCTGCGTCGCTGTGCCGCCGAACGGCCCCTCGACGAGCCGTTGCACGCCCGCCTGCTGTACGCCCTGATGGCCACCGACCGGGTGCAGGAGGCGCTGCGGACCTACCGGGCGGTGAAGGCCAAGCTCGCCGACGAGCTGGGCATCGGACCGGGCGAGGAACTGCGGTCCGCCGCCCGGCACTTGCTCGGCCAGCCCACCAGCGTGCCGACGCCCACCGGCGTGTCGGCGCCCGTCGCGCCGGCGCCCGCCACCGTGGGCCCCGCCCCGTCGTCCACCGTCCCGCGCCCGGCCGGCCGGGCGTCGGTCGCCTACTCCGTTCCCGCCCAACTCCCTCCGGGTCTGCCGGTGTTCGTCGGTCGGAAGCGGGAGCTGGCGCTTGTGTCCGGGCCGGGCGCCGCGGACGGACCCGCGGCGGTGATCGTCCTCAGCGGGCCGCCGGGCGTGGGCAAGACCGCGCTGGCGGGCCGCTGGGCCCACCGCGCGGCACCCGGCTTCCCCGACGGACAGCTCTACGCGAACCTGCGCGGCCACACGCCCGGCGCGCCCCCGGCCGACCCCGCCGTGATCCTGGGCGGGTTCCTGCGCGCGCTGGGCCTGCCGCCGGAGCGGATACCCGGGAAGGAGCGACCGCGGCGCTATCGGGAGGCACTGGCCGGCCGCCGGGTCCTGGTCTTCCTCGACGACGTCCGCGACGCCGCGCAGATACGGGATCTCCTCCCCGACGTCACAGGCTGCCTCGCGGTTGTCACCAGCCGGGGCCCGCTCCGCGAGATCGCGGGCGGCGAGCGGGACAGCCGCTTCCTCGACCTGGCTCCTTTCGACGCCGACGAGGCCCGCGACTGTCTCGCCGCCCGGCTCGGCGGAGAGAGGGTGGCCGCCGAGGAGGACGCCGTCCGCGAGCTCACCGTGCTGACCGGGGGACTGCCCCTGGCCCTGGCGGCCGCCGCGGCCCGCGCCTCCGCGGGACCGGCCTTTCCCCTCGCCGCGCTCGCCGAGGAAATCCGCTCGGCGAGCGGGGGACTGGACGCCGTACCCGAGGTACGGGCGGCCCTCGACGCCTCCTGCCGCACGCTCACCCCGGGCGCGGCCCGCGTCTTCCGGCTCCTCGCCGCCTGTCCGGGTACGACGATCTCCACGGCCGCCGCCGCGAGTGCCGCCGCGCTGCCCGTGGAGCGGGTCCGGCACCCGCTCGGCGAACTCGTCCGCGCGGGACTACTCACGGAACGGCTCGGCGACCGGTACCACCGGGCGCGGCTGGTCGGGACGTACGCGCACGAACTCGCCCGGCCCGACGAGCACGAGACCGCCACCACGGCACCCGGCCCCGCCGAGGACGGGGAGCCGGACGGCCGTGGCGGTGAACCGCGTGTGCCACGGGACGACGTCCAGCCCGACGCCGAGGCGTCACGGCTGGCCCTGCGGCGGGTGCTCGACCACCATCTGCACACGGCCCGCAACGCCCTCGCCCGGCTCTCCCCGCACCGGACCGTCCCCGCGCCGCCGCCCGCCCTGCCCGGAGTCAGCACGCTCGAGCACGGCAGTGCGGCCCAGGCCCTCGCCTGGTGCGGCGCCGAGATCCGAGGCCTGGTCGATCTGGTGAGCCTGGCCTCCCGCCACGGATTCCACGACCACACCTGGCGGCTCGCCCGGCTGGTCGAACTCCTCCTCGACCAGCAGGGACTGCGCCACGACGCCGTTGAACCCCGGCGGGCCGCCCTCGACTCGGCCCGGCACCTGTGCGACCCGGTAGCGCTCGCCCACGCGTACAGCTCCCTCGGGGAACTCACCGGACGCCTGGGCCGTACGCAGGACGCCCACATCCATCTGCGCCGGGCCCGCGAACTCTTCGGTGAACTGGGCGACCTGCCCGGACAGGGCGACGTGCACCGGCGGCTCAGCCGGCTGTACGAGGGGCAGGGCCGCCTCGACGAGGCTCTCAGCCACGCGGAGCGGGCCGTGGAGCGGCACCGGGGCGCCGTTGACCGGGTGGGCGAGTCCGGTGCGCTCCTCGCGCTCGCCAGGATCCTTCGCCTGCTGGGCCGGCACCGCGACGCGTTCGCCGTGACCCGCCAGGCCCTCGAAGCCCTGCACGGCCTCGCCGAGCCGCATGCCGAGGCCGCGGTCCGCGGCGCGCTCGGCCGCTGTCACGACGCACTCGGCAATCACCGCCGTGCGCTCCTCGCCCACCGGCGTGCCCTGACGCTGTACCGGGCGGCCGGGGACGGGCACCACGAGTTCCGCTGTCTGGTCCGCATCGGCGAGGCGCACCGTGCCGCCGCCGACCCGGGGGCCGCCCGGACGGCCTGGGCGCGCGCGCTCGCCGTACGCGACACCCTGGACCACGAGACCCCCGAGGTGCGGGAGGCCGCCGCCCTGCTCCGGACCAGGATCCGAGACCTGCCCCCGCAGGACGACACCGGCGCGGAGCCCCCGGCGCGCCCGTCCCTGCGGCTGGTGTCGGACGCCTCCACGTGACAGGCGCGGACACCTGCCGGAACCTGACGTTCCGTACGTTCCGGCGGGGTCAGTTTCCTGTCACTGGACCGACCTACGCTGACCCGGAGGGGGATGTTCCCACCGTCGCCCGGTCGCCCGGCGGACGGTCGTGGCGCCGCGCCAGGGCGCGGGCACGGGTGCGAGCACAGCCGGTCACACGCTTGATTCCAGGCTTGATCCAGGGGAGTGGACTATGACGCGCGGGGTAACACCACGCCCCGGGGACGCGAGGGCGTTCTCGTCCAGCGGCCTCGCGGTGGCGGCGGCGGAACCGCCGGAGACGGACGGCGCCGCGGAGCGGGGATCCACGGAGGCCGCCGCGGCCTTCGCACGGGGCCGCGACGGGACCCGGTCCGCCGGACCGGCCGAGGGCGCTGGACCGGCCGAGGGCGCTGGACCGGCCGAGGGCGCTGGACCGGCCGAGGGCGCCGGACGGACCGTCCCCGCGGAACCGGCCACCGGACCCGCCGGAGAGACCTCGGCCGAGGAACCCCCGGCCGCACCCGGCACCACCGCGCCGACTCCGGACATGTCGGCCGCCTTGACCACCGTGACGGCCGCGGGCGGGTCCCTCCGGCCGGCCGCCGACGAGGACACCGACGCGGAGACCCCGGACGGCGGAGCACCGGATGCCGGAGCAGCGGGCGCCGGGCGCCGGGAGGAGGGAGCCGCCGGGCCGGGCTCCTCCGAGGGGCGTTCCGAAGACCGCCCCGAGATCCCGGGCGGCACGGCCGAGGGCACTGCCGCCGGTGCCGCCCGGACGGTGGCGCTCGTCTCGGACACCGGCCGGGACGGCGACGACGGCGACGCCGAGAACAGCGGCCGCCGTATCTCCCGCGAGTCGGTCATCGGCGTCTCTCTGCTGGCCCTGCTCGTGGCGGGGAGTTCCTTCCTGCTGGTCGGCTCCGGAGGCGACTCGTCCGCATCCGGCACCGTCGAGTCCGCGCGCGGCGGCTTCTCGCAGGACGGCGAGGACGGACCGGGCGGTGTCCCCGGCACCGCCGCTTCCACCGCTCCCTCCGCCCGGCCCACCACCGGCACCCGGCCGGGCACCGACGCCTCCGCCTCGCCGCGGAGCGCCGCGAACGGGTCCGGGTCCACGATCGGTGAGGGCTCCCACCACAGCGGATCCGGCTCGGCCACGGACAAGGCCGCCGCGGGTGCCGCGGCGGCAGCGCCCGCTGCCGCCGACCGGCCCGTGAAGTCCACGGCCTCGACGCCGTCCGCGGGACAGGCCGCCGCGGCCCCGTCCGTGCAGTCGGCGGGCGCCCTCGTCGGCTCGGCCTCCGACCGCTGCGCGGACGTCACCGACGGCACCGCCGGCGCCGGTACGCCCATCCAGATCTGGGACTGCACCGGCGCCAAGTGGCAGCGCTGGTCCTTCTACTCGGACGGCACGGTGCGCTCGCTAGGCCTGTGCATGGAGGTCGCCTCGGCCTCCGTGAACGACGGCGCCGCGATCCGGCTCGCGAACTGCGACGCCGGCGTGGGCCAGCGGTTCCGGCTCAACTCCGCGGGGGACCTGGTCAACATCCGGGCCGACAAGTGCGTGGACGTCAAGGACCAGCAGACCGACAACGGCGCCCGGCTCCAGCTGTGGACGTGCACCGGGGCGCAGAACCAGAAGTGGGGCCTGAGGTGAGGACGGTGCTGTGGAAGAGCCGGTGATGCGTCAGGACCCGACGGCGCCGTCGTTCTCCGTGCTGGGGCCGATGCGTGCCTGGCGCGACGGTACCGAGCTGGATCTCGGCCCCCCACAGCAGCGCGCCACCCTGGCGGTGCTGCTGGTCCGCGTGAAACGGCCCGTCCCGGTCGGTGAGATCGCCGACGTGCTGTGGGGCCAGGGGCAGCCGGTGAGCGCGACCAACGTGATCCACCGTCACATCGGCATGCTCCGCCGGGTCCTGGAGCCGGAGCTGCCCAACCGCACCGAGGGACAGCGGCTGGTCCGGGTCAGCGGGGGCTACCGGCTGCGCGTCGACGCGGACGACGTCGACCTGACCCGCTTCCGCCGACTGCGCGAGCGGGCCCAGGAGGCTGCTCGGACGGGGGACGCGGCGGAAGCCGTGGAGCGGTTCAACGACGCCTTCGCGCTGTGGCGGGGGCCGGTCGCCGCCGGAGTCCCGGCCGTCGCGCGAGCCCACCGCATTTTCACCGCCCTCGACGACGAGTACGTGGCGGCCGTCCGCGAGGCCGCGGACACGGCCTTGTGCGACGGCCTGGCGGACCGCGTCCTCCCGGCGATCGAACGCTGCGCCGCCCGTCATCCCCTCGACGAGGGGGTCCACGCGAAACTGGCGTTGGCGCTCGCCGCCACCGGCCACCAGGCCGAAGCCCTCGACGTGTGCCACCGCGCCCGGACCCGGCTCGCCGAGGAACTGGGCGTCACCCCGGGCACCGAACTGCGTGCCGCGCACGAGCGTGTGCTCGGCGGCGACCTGAACGGCCCCCCGGCCGGTGTCCGGATGAAACACCCGGTACGCCCGAAGTCACCGAAGCGCCCGGCGCATCCGCGGCACTCGGAACACGCGCGGCACCCGGAGCGCTCCGGGCACCCCGAGGAGCCGGAGCACCGCCGGACCGCTCCGGTGCCGCGTGGCGAACGCGGTCCCGCGCCGACGACACCCCCGCCCGCCCCGGCACCGGGCCGCACCGGGGAACCGTGGCTCGTACCGGGGACCACGGCGGGCCCGTCGGCCGCCCCGCCCACGGACGGCGCTCCGCCCCGCCCGGAAGGTCCCGGCGGCCATGACGAGGGGCGCCCGCCGCTCTCGTTCGGCGGAGACGCGCCCGCGCCCGCGCACGCGTTCGTCGGGCGCCGGACCGAGACGGCAAGGCTGCTCGCCGATGCCGATGCCGATGCCGATGCCGATGCCGCCCGGCCGGGGGACGAGACCGTGAAACTCGCCGCCGTCTGCGGCCCGGCCGGGTCCGGCAAGACCGCCCTCGCGGCCGAGACCGCCCGCCGCCTGGCCGACCGGTTCCCCGACGGGCTGATCCGCATCGCCCTGCGGGGCTTCGACCCGTCTGCCGCGCCGGTCGCGCCGGGCGAGGCGATCCGCGCTCTCCTCACGGCACTGGACGTCCCCCCGGACCGGCTGCCCACCGACCCCGACGACGTGGACGCGCACACCGCCCTGTGGCGCAGTGTGCTCTCCCGACGACGCTTCCTGCTGCTGCTCGACGACGCCCGCGACACCGCGCAGATCCGGCCGCTGCTGCCCGCCACGCCCGGCTGCATGGTCCTGGTGACCAGCCGCGACCAGCTCTGGGGCCTGGTCGCCGCGGAGGGCGCCCACCGCGTCGTCCTGGGCCCGCTCACCCCCGAGGAGTCGCGGGAACTCCTGGCGGCGCGCCTGGGTTCCGACCGGCTCACCGCCGACCCCGAGCGGACCGAACGGCTCGTGGAACACTGCGCCGGACTGCCGTTCGCCCTCCACCTGGCCGCCGGACGGCTCACGGACACCCCCGGGGGACCGGCGGCGTCGCCCGCACCGTCCGCCATCCTCGGGGAGAGCGACCGGACCACCGTACGGCGGAGTCTGTACGGCTCGTACCGGACGCTCGACCCTGACGCCGCCCGGCTGTTCCGGCTGCTGGCCCTGCACCCGGAGCCCGAGACGGGCGTCGTGGAGGCCGCCGCCCTGGCCGGCACCGGACCCCGGCGGGCCCGCGTCCTGCTGTCCGCGCTCACCGGAGTGCACCTGCTGGACGAGCGCGCGCCCGGCCGCTTCACCCTGCGTCCCCTGGAACGCGCGTACGCCCACGAACTGGTGCACACGGCCGACGGCCCGTCGGCACGCGCCGCCGCCGTGCGCCGCCTGCTCGGCCATCTCGTGCGCCACGCGCTCCCGGACGACGGGCCGTGGACCCCGTGGCCCCGCGGTGACGGATCCGCCGACGCACCGGCCCGGCTGCTGGACACCGGCCGCTTCCTCCCCACGGAGCCGGAGATGTTCTCGCTCTGACCGGCTCGCCCCGACCGGCGGCCGCCCCACCACCGAAGGACTGGACCGCACATGCCCCTCTCCCGGCCGTCGCGCAGGACGGCCCGGCCCGCCCCGTCCCTCCGCCGCACCCGGTACGCCGTCCCCGCCGGACTGTGCGCCCTGGCGCTCACCGTCGGTCCCGCGCCGGTCGCGCTGGCCGACGACGCGTCACCGGCCCCGGCCGCGACCGGCTCGACCGTACGGCTGCCCGTCATCCCCGGCTCCCTCGGCAGCGGCGCGGTCTGTACCCGGCCGTCGCCGACCACGATGACGGTCGTCCCGTGGACGCATGCCGTGCTCGGACTGTCCGGTGCCCGGGCCTACTCCCGGGGCGCGGGAGTCACCGTCGCCGTCGTCGACACGGGCGTGGCGACGCGGACCCATGGCCTCGAGGGCCGGGTCGAGGCGGTGGGCGACGCCGCCGAGGACTGTGTCGGCCACGGCAGCTTCGTCGCGGGACTCATCGCCGCGGAGTACGACGGCACCGGCGCCGACTTCGGTGGCATGGCCCCCGACGCCCGCGTTCTCGCCGTACGCGGCACCGACGCCCGCGGTCTGGCCGACGCCGCGAGCGTCGCCGCCGGCATCCGCGCGGCGGCCGGCGCCCGTGCCGGGGTCGTCGTGGTCCCGCTGGCGCTGTCCCGGGGCAGCAAGGCGCTGAGTGCGGCGGTCCGCTACGCCGTCGCCCGCGACTGCCTGGTGGTCGCCGCGGCCGTGCCCGACGCCACGGGGGACGTCACCGGCGTCTCCGGTGACACGACGCGGGCCGCCCCGGCCGCGCGCTACTGGCCCGCGTCGGACGAGGGCGTGCTGTCCGTCCTGGACTTCGGCCCCGACGGCAGCCGCCCCGACGGGGCGCCCGAGCCGGTCCGGGCCGATCTGGCCGCACCGGGCGACAAGGTGGTCGGTACCGGCCCGCGCGGCACCGGCGACTTCACCGGCACCGGCGCCTCCTTCGCCACCGCCCACGTCGCCGGGGCCGCCGCGCTCGTCCGGTCGCGGTACCCGGACCTGAGCGCCGAGGAGACCGCGCGTCGGCTGACCGGCACCGCGTACCCGGCGGACGTGCCGCGCCTGGACACCTATGCCTCCCTCACCGTCGTACCGCACGACGCAGGGACCGCCGCGCCGCGGCCGGCGCCGGCGGAGCGGGTGGTGCTGTCGCTGCCCGCCGACGACCCGGGCCCGCGCCGGATCGCCGTGGCCGTGGGCTCGGTGTGTCTGCTGACGCTGCTGACGGCGGCGGCCGTGCGGGGCGTGGTCCGCGCCCGGCGAGGCCGCCGCGACGGCGCCGCGCAGGCCTGAACGCGTCCCGGGCGGAGGGGGCCGTCGCGTGGGGCGCCCGCGACGGAGGAACCGCCGAGCGCGGAGGGGCCCGGCCCACGGGCCGGGCCCCTCCGCGGTGTCGGTCCCGTCAGTTCCGTCAGTCCTCGTCCAGCAGAGCCGTCTGCACCTGGAACGTCTTGCGGCGGGTGATGCGCAGCGCCCGGCCCGGCACCAGGACACGGGGCTTGACGCTGCCGAACAGATACCCCTCGGACGGCGGGCACGACATCAGCAGGCCCGGGGTGTTGATCTCCAGCATCCGGCGCAGGACCGGGTCGCCCAGGCCGCGTCCGGCGCCCGCGGCGGAACGCGTCACCACCAGATGGAAACCGACCTCGTAGCCGAGCGCCAGGAAGTCCAGCAGCGGTTCGAACGGGCTGCGCCCCAGCGGCGCGTTGATCAGGTCGTAGTCGTCGACCAGGACGAACAGGGTCGGCCCCTGCCACCAGTCCCGCAGCCGCATCCGGGACGGCGCGATGTCCGGACCCGGCATCCGGGAGCGCAGCGCGCGGGCCGCGCCGTCGGCCAGTTCCCGCAACTGGTCCACGGAGACCGCGTGGCCGAGCCGGTACTCCTCCGGCACCGCCTCGACCAGTTCCCGCCGGTAGTCGACCACCAGGACCCGCGCCTCGGCCGGGGTGTAGCGCTCTGTGATGCCCTTGGCCACCAGTCGCAGCAGGTTGGTCTTGCCGGTCTCGGCGTCCCCGACGACGACCAGATGGGGGTGCTCGGAGAAGTCGTGCCAGGCCGGGGCCAGCTTGTCCTCCTCCATGCCGAGCGCGACGCGCAGATCGCCCTCGGCGGGCGGCAGTCCGGCGGCCGGGAGCCGTACCGGCAGCATCCGCACGGGAGGCGCCGGGGGCCCCGCCCAGTGCTCGGCGACGGACGCGACGACCTGCGCGACGCCCTCCGCCAGGTCCTCCTGGTGCTGTACGCCGTCCAGTCGCGGCAGCGCGGCGAGGAAGTGCAGCTTGGTCTCGGGGGTCAGACCGCGGCCCGGGACCCGGGGCACCGAGCGGGCCCGCCGGATGTCGATCACCGATTCCATCGGGTCGCCCATCTTCAGCTCCAGGCGGGTGCCCACCTGATCCCTGACCTGCGCGGCGAGTTCGACCCACCGGGTGGTGGTGACGACGAGGTGCACGCCGTAGTTCAGGCCGCGCAGGGCGAACTGCGACAGGGTGGTCACATGGTCGAGGAAGTCCTGCCGCAGGGTGCCCCAGCCGTCCACGACCAGGAACACGTCGCCGTACGGCTCGTCGGGGAACTCCCCGGCCGCCCGCCGCTTGCGGTACGTCGCCATGGAGTCGATGCCGTGCTCCAGGAAGAACCGTTCGCGTTCGGCCAGCAGCGAGGCCACCGCCGCGACGGTCCGGCCGATCCGCTCCCCGTCGACATGGGCCGCGACACCGCCGACATGGGGCAGCCCGGCGAGCCCGGTCAGGCTGCCACCGCCGAAGTCCAGGCAGTAGAACTGCACTTCGCGAGGGGTGTGGGTGAGGGCGAGGGCGGTGATCAGCGTGCGCACCAGGGTCGACTTGCCGCTCTGGGGGCCGCCGGCGATCGCCACATGGCCGCCCGCCCCGGACAGATCCACCACGAGGGGGTCCCGGCGCTGCTCGAACGGCCGGTCCACGATGCCGATCGGGACCCGCAGGGCGCCCCGCGCCACCGCCGCCGCGCCGGATCCGCCGGCCGGGACCGTCAGACCGCGCTCGGCGTCCGGCGCCGTCGGCGGCAGCAACCGGTCCAGGGTCGGCGGCAGTCCGAGCGGCGGCAGCCACACCTGGCGGGCCGCGGGACCCGAGTCGCGCAGCCGGTCCACGGCCGTGGCGAGCAGGCTCCGAGCGTTCGCCTCCTCCGCGGCGGCCTCCTCCGCCTCCGCCCGCACCACCGACTCGGGCAGCTGCCGCGGCGCGATCCAGCCGACGCTCCAGGGGGTGACCTGTCCGGCCACCTGCGCACGGGCCAGGGCGCCGCGCCGACGCCGGTAGGTCCCGGAGACGTACGCGGCCCGGAACCGGGTCAGCGCCTCCACCCCGCTCTTGAGATAGCCGGCGCCCGGTTGGGAGGGCAGCTGATAGGCGTCGGGCACCCCGAGCACACCCCGGCTCTCCATCGCGGAGAACGTCCGCAGACCGATGCGGTAGGAGAGATGGCTCTCCAGCTGGTGCATCCGGCCCTCGTCCAGGCGCTGGGAGGCCAGCAGCAGATGGACCCCCAGGGACCGCCCGAGACGGCCGATCATGACGAACAGCTCCATGAACTCGCTGTGCGCCGCCAGCAGTTCGCTGAACTCGTCCACGACGACGAACAGGCTGGGCAGCGGCTCCAGCGCCGTGCCCGAGGCGCGCGCGTTCTCGTACTCCAGGGCCGAGGTGTAGTTGCCCGCGGCCCGCAGCAGTTCCTGACGGCGGATCAGTTCACCGTGCAGGGCGTCCTGCATACGGGAGACGAGCGCGACCTCGTCCGCCAGGTTGGTGATCACCGCGGAGGTGTGCGGGAGTTCCTCCAGGCCCAGGAAGGTCGCGCCGCCCTTGAAGTCGACGAGTACGAAGTTCAGGGTCTGCGAGGAGTGGGTCAGCGCCAGACCGAGGACGAGGGTGCGCAGCAGTTCGCTCTTGCCGGAGCCGGTGGCGCCGATGAGCATGCCGTGCGGGCCCATGCCGCCCTGCGCCGACTCCTTGATGTCGAGTTCGACGGGCGCCCCGTCCGCGCCGACCGCGATCGGCACCCGCAGCCGCCCGGCGGCCCCGGTGCGGGCGGCCCAGTAGCCCGCCGGATCGTGCCGGTGCAGGTCGGGAATGCCGAGCAGTGAGGTCAGCTGGATGTCGGAGGCGAGCGGTTCCGTGCTGTCGGTGGCCAGACTCAGCCGGTACGGGGCGAGCAGCGCGGCCAGCGTCCGGGCCGCCGCCGGGCCCATCCGGTCGGGACGGCCGAGGGGGGTGGTCTGCTCCTGGCGGCTGCGGTCGGTCCGCACCAGGCGCAGTTCGGGGTCGGTGAAGTCCAGGCGCAGCGTCGTACGGCCGGGCCGCCAGGTCAGCGCGCCGGACAGGTCGACGGTGACGCTGTTGCGGAAGCCCTGTCCGTCCAGCCGGTGCCCGGCCGGGATCCGGCCGCCGTCCACGACGATCACGGTGAACGGTTCCTCGCGCCCCGGCACCGCGTCCGGGTCGAAGGCGGGCCGCTCCTGGAACTCGGCGCCGAGCAGGTTCTCCAGTTCGGTGACCGACGGGGCGACGAGGCGGGCCGGTCCGGCGCCGTCACGGTCGTGCCGGTGCTGGGAGTGCGGCAGCCACTTCAGCCACTCCCAGTCGGCCCGCCGCTCGTCGGACACGCACAGGGCCACCCACAGGTCCTCCGGGGCGTGGAACGCGGCGAGTTGGGCCACCAGGGCGCGGGCGGCCGACCGGATCCGGTGCTCGTCGCCCCGGGTCAGCACCTTCGACCAGGCCCGCAGATAGACCGAGACGGGCTGGTCGGGGACGGTCGAGTAGGCGCGGATGAACCGGCGCAGGGCGTGCGCGCTCAGCGGCTCCAGGTCCTCCACGGGCTTCGTGGAGACCGGGCTGAGCCGCACCCCGAGCCGCTGGTCGCCCACGGCGATCCGCACCTCGGCGAAGTCGTCGTCGGCGGGGCGGCGTTCCCACAGCCGGGTGGTGCGCACCATCGACCAGAGCACGGCGGGGTCGGGATGGCGCCAGACCAGGGCCTGGCGCTGCTCGGTCACCGCACGCCGGACCTTCTTGCGCACCTGCGCCAAGTACCGCAGATAGTCCCGCCGTTCGCCCTTCGTACGACGCTTGCGCTCGCCCCGGCCGCGCATCATCTGGCCGACCAGCATGGCCACCATGGACAGCATCATCATGCCCATGGCGATATAGCTGAGGACGGAGTTCTCGCCCGGTCGCAGGAACATCACCAGCATCGACGCGGACATCATGCCCATGGGCAGGAAGGTCCAGACGGCGGACGAATCCGCCTGCGTCTCCGGCAGGGTCGGCGGCTCCTGGAGCGCCAGTTCGCCCTGGGGCACGTCGGGACCGTGACGGCGGGCCGGCCTGCGGAAGAGTTCGACGGACAACGGGATGACGCTCCTTCGGTGGGGTTGCGCAGGGTTCGGGTCCCTCCGCACGCTCCCGCCCGCGGACGGAGTACGGCGGATGCGGGGCGGACGCCGGGCGGACACCGGGCGATCGCCGCACGGGCCCCGCCGCCCGGCCCTCGCCCCGCCGGCCGCCTCTCGCGGCCGGGAGCGTCTCCACGACCCCACCCGGGATCCTAGGCGGCCCCGAGTGCGTAAAAAGTGTTCGTTCCCGAAGGGGGAGTGCGGCGTCCGTGGCCGGCTCCGGGGACACATACCGACGTCCCCCGCGGCGGTGCCGGTACAGCCGTACGGTCCGCGCACGGTGACCCGCACCGCCGGTCAGTTTTCCCTCACACACGCCTGCCTACGATCGCCCGGTGCTTGTGGGGCGGACGGCCGGACCGTCGGTCGTCAGTGTCCCCGCCCGCCTCCGCGCCGTCCGGATCCCTTCGCGTTCTCTGCGAGGCCCAGGCCCGCCCGTACGACGGGCAGTCGAAGAACTTTCGAGAAGAGCGGTCCGGAAGAGCAGTCCGGAAGCGCTTCACGGAATCCCCAAGAGCCCAGAAAAGCCGAAGAGTTGCTGAAGAAGAGCCGAACAAGGAAGGCAGGAGCGTGAGCGACAACGCGCTGGCCGGTCTCTGCCGCGTGAACATACGGACGTCCGAGCGGTCCGTCGACCTCGCCGTGCCCTCGGACGTCCCGATCGCCGATCTGCTGCCCGTCGTCATCGGCTACGCCGGCGACGACCTGGAGGAGTCCGGACTCGAACACGGCGGCTGGGTGCTCCAGCGGCTCGGCGGCACACCGCTGGACCTGGAGGCCACCGCACAGTCCCTCGAACTGCGCGACGGCGACACCCTCTACCTGCGGCCGCGCGTCGAGACGCTGCCCGAAGCGCACTTCGACGACCTGGTGGACGGCATGGCCGCCACCCTGCGCGAGCGTCCCCACCAGTGGTCCCAGGACGCGACCCGCTGGCTGCTGCGCACCCTGCTGGTCTGCTCCGTGGCCGTCGCCCTGGCGATCCTCGTGCTGCCCGGCGCCCCCGTCGCCGTACGCGCGGCCACGGCGGCGCTGATGGGCCTGCTCCTGCTCGCCGGGGCCGCCGCGGCCAGCCGTGCCATGGCCGACAACGGCACCGCCACCGCGCTCGCCCTGATGGCCGGTCCCTGCCTGGGCGCCACCGGCTGGCTGCTGCCCGTGCTGGGCGCGGGGGACGGCGCCGCCTCGACCGGCAGCAGACTGCTGTCCGCCGCCGCGGCGTCGGCAGCGGGCACGGGACTCGCCCTGATCCTGATCTCGGGGCCGGCCCGCTTCTTCCTCGCCTCGGCCGTGGTGGCGGTCGCCGTCTGGCTGGCCGGACTGCTCATGGTCCTCGCCGGACTGCCGGCCGCGCACGCCGCCGCGCTCGTCGCCGTCGTCGCCACCCTGCTCGGCGCGAGCGTCCCGGCCGTCTCGTTCTGGCTCGCGGGCCTGCGCATGCCCCCGCTGCCCACCAACGCCGGGGAACTCCAGCAGGGCATCGACCCCGAACCCGGCGAGCGCCTCGTCGTCCGCACGATCCGCGCCGAGGGCTGGATGACCGCGCTGTACGGAGCGGTGGGCGTGATCTGCGCGGGCGCCCTCACCATCTTGGGCGCGGAGCCCACCACCCCGGCCCGCGTCACCACCCTCGTCCTCGCCCTGCTGCTCACCCTGCACAGCCGGGGCATCGGCAATGCCGTCCAGCGAGTGTCGGTGCTGCTGCCCGGTCTGTGGGGCGCGGCCGTCCTGGTCGTGTCCCTCGGCCTGCGCTCCGGCACCGCGGACCGGCTGCTGCTCGTCGTGCTGCTGTCCGGCCTGGCCGCCGCGCTGGCCGTGCTGTGCTGGGCGCTGCCGGGCCGCCGCCTCGTCCCGCACTGGGGGAGAGCGGCCGAACTGCTGCACTCGGCATCGGCGATCACCCTGGTGCCGCTGGTCCTCTGGGTGCTCGGGGTCTACGGCCGGATGCGCGGCGTCTTCGGCTGACCGGCGGGAGCACGCGGGGCGGTCACCCCCCCCCGGCACACGCGAGGCACCCGGTACGCGCGGCAGGTGACGACGAGAGAGCCAGAGACGAGAAGGAAGGGAGGATCCGGTGCAGTCCAAGCGCGACCAGGTCGAGGCGCACGTCTTCATGATGAGCCGCCTCACCTCCGGCATGCTGCTCACCGATCCGGACGCGCCGGAGAGCCCGATGGGCCGCACCGGCCGCGGCGCCGCCTGGGGGCTGCTGCTGGGCGCGCTGGGCACGGCGGGCTGTGTTCTGTTCGGGGTGCTGTCACCCGGCGGCGACGACTCCTGGAGGAGCGCCGGCGCCGTCATCGTCCGCAAGGACACCGGCACCCGGTACATCTACCAGGACGGTGTCCTGCACCCGATCCGCAACTACGCCTCGGCGCGGTTGATCGGCGGCTCGGACCTCGCCACCCGCATGGTCTCCGGCGCCTCCCTGGAAGGCACTCCGCGTGGAGCCGCCGTGGGCATCTCCGGCGCCCCGGACGACCTGCCCTCCGCCTCGGACGTCAACGCGGGCCCCTGGCTGGTGTGTTCCGGGATCTACACAGCCGACGACGGCAAGAGGCCGGCCACCACCACCCTCGTCATCGGCTCCGAGCCGCCCGAGGGCGACGGGCTCACCACCGGACAGGCACTCCTGGTCACCTCCGCCGGCAGTGAGCGGTTCCTGGTCTGGCACGGGCGCCGGCTGCCGCTCGACACCGAGCACGGCGCACAGCGTGCCCTCGGCTACGGTGACGCCACCGCCCGCACGGTCTCGGCCGAGTTCCTCAACAGCCTTCCCCTGGGACCCGAGCTCGCGCCCCTCGACGTGCCCGGACGGGGCACGGCGGGCCCGTCGCTCGACGGTCACGCCACCCGCGTGGGCCAGGTGTTCACCGTGCAGGTTCCGGACGGCCCGGTCCGGTACTACCTGCTGACCGCGCAGGGCCTGCGCCCCGTCGACGCCACGCGGGCGGCGCTCGTGCTGGGCGATCCCCGTACCCGGCAGGACAGTTACCAGGGTGAGCCGCCGGCCGCGGTGGCGCTGGCCACCGACACCCTCGCCGCTCATCTCACCCGCTCCGGCACCGGGGACACCGACTCCGCGCAGTGGCCCTCGGGCCCGCCCCGGCTGGTGGAGCCCGCCGGGCGGCAGGACCTCTGTGCGAACGTGGAGCCGACGGACGGCGGTCCGGCGACGAGCGTCGCCGTGGTCACCACCCTGGACGCCTCGCCCGCCGTGGCACCCGAGGGGGTGCGGGCCGCCTGTTCCCCCGTGGACGCCATCGCGGTGCGGCCGGGCGCCGGAGCCGTGGTGCGCGCCCTCGCGGCGGGGGGCGGGGAACTGGGGGACACCACGTACCTGGTGACCGACACGGGAGTGAAGTACCGCATGCCCTCGGGGCAGGCCGTCGCGGATCTCGGCTACGGCGGGACAAAACCGGCGGCCCTGCCCTCGACGCTCCTGGAGATGCTCCCGACCGGCCCCGACCTGGATCCCGACGCGGCCTCCGGTGCCACCGCCGCACGCACCACGCAGGCCGGGGACTGCTCCGGCGGCCCGGCACGCGACGGCGCCGCCGGGACGCCGAAGGGACCCGCCGACGGCGCCCCCACCGGTCCCGCCGCCGGCCACGTGCCCGGCCTCGCCGCGGGCAAGCAGGAGTGACCCCGGCAGTGGCCCCCGAGCGACCCGATCCCGTCCCGGACCGTCCCGGACCGCCTCGCCGAGGCGGGGCCGGGAGACATCAGGACCGACAGCATCCGACCGCACCCAGTGGAACGAGGTAATCCGTGAGCACACCGATCCAGCAGTCGTCGCAGTCGTCGACGCTCCTCGGCATCAACGCCCTCAACAGCGCCCACGCGGGCATCCAGCGCTGCAAGACCGACGTGGACACCACCGCGGGCGGCCTGGCCACCAGTTACAGCTCCTCCTCCGAGGACGGCCATGAGTTCCAGAAGCTGCTCCAGCAGTGGGACGCCCAGGCGCAGATCATCCTCAACAAGCTGCAAGGCCTGATCAACAACCTGAGCACGACGATGCGGCACCACAACGCCACCCAGTCGGCCAACACCGACATGGTGCGCACCTCGCAGAGCACGTCGGACTCCGCCTACAGCCAGCTGGCCGGCTGACCGGTCGATCGGCCGACCGGGAAACCACCCTTACGACCCGAGGAGTTGCCATGAGTGCCGACGGTGTCATCCACGTCGAGTACAACCACGTCGAGCAGGGCGTGGAGGACCTGATCCAGCAGACCAGGGCCATCGAGACCACGCTGGACAGCCTGGAAGCCGAGCTGGGCGAGCTGAAGGCCACCTGGCAGGGCTCCGACGCCCAGGCCTACACCGACGCGCAGCGGGACTGGAACAACGCGGTCGTCGCCATGGAGCAGCTGCTGATGTCCCACGCCACCCTGCTCGGTGAGGTGTCGAACAACTACCGGCAGACCGAGAACAGCCTCGCCCAGATGTGGAGCGAGCTGTCCTGACCGCGGGCCGGGCCGCACCGCCGGCGGTCGTGTCGCACGACCGCCGTGCCGCACCGCCGTCCGGCGGGGCGTCCCGACCCCGCTCAGCGCATCGCGAGACCCGCCAAGAGACCCGCCAAGAGACCCGCCAAGAGACCCGGAGGGGAGAAGAGACATGGCAGACCTCACGCACCTCGACGCGAGCCAGCTGACCTCGTTCGTCGACCACGAACTGACGGCCTTCAGCGGAGACCTCGCGAAGATCCGCAACGACACGGCCGACCAGCCGCCCGTCGAGTCGCTGTTCACCATCCACTCGGCGCTCAGCGCCACCCCCGACAAACAGCTCGCCATCGGCCCCATGGGGACCGCCGGCACGGTGCACGGTGACGCCCTGCGCACCAACACGGTCGCGCTGATGAAGAACGTCGACCAGGTCTTCGTCAAGCAGAAGAAGCTGTTCAACGACATGGAGCGGGACCTCAGGGACACCGTGACGACCCTGCTCGACACCTCCGGGTCCTCGTTGCAGGCCGTGGCCACCGACCGGTTCGTCTCGTCCATGGCCGACGTCGGTCAGGACCTCGGCGGCACCAGCCTCGCCTGACCCCCACCCACCAGGAGTTCCCGGCACCATGGCAGACGAAGGCAAGTGGGAGCAGGCGGTCTACCTGATGACCGGATGGAAGGTTCCGGCCAGGGGCTCCGTCACCAGCGACCTCCAGGGCAAGTCGAACCGGAACGGCGGCAGCGGTGACGACGCCGTCGACACCCCCTGGTTCTCCGTGACCATCTCCGACGTCGGGAAGACCGACGCGACGGCCGCCGCCCAGCGGCTGGCCGCGGCCGGCGGGAACTACGTGCTGTTCTTCGCGGGCACCGGCGACGCGGGTCCGATGGAGAACGCGAAGTCCCTCAACCTGTATGTCGCGAAGGTCACTTACGCGTGGCAGACCGGCAGCGGCGTGAGCGGGACCAACTTCTACAAGTACGCCAACGGCGTCGCGTCGGCCCTGGACCAGCTGGCGGCCTCCCCCTGGAGGACCAACGGTTTCTCCTTCGACGGACTGGCCGTGACGGAGACCGACTCCGTCGACCTGGGCACCTTCTCCTACCGGGCCAAGTCCCTCGACCGGGCGAAACTGTTCTTCGAGGAGCACCAGACCCGGCTCGAGGGCTGGGTCGACGCCATGGGACGGGACAACGCGGCCTGGCAGGGCAATGCGGCCGGTGTCTTCGTCAACCTCCTCGACACCCTGCGCAAGCAGTACAAGCACTACGACGAGCAGTTGGCGCCCAACGGCTTCAGCGCCCAGAGCGCGAGCGTCGTGGACGGCTATGCGAGCAAGACCTTCCAGGGCAACGGTCTGATCGAGGCGGAGCACGCCCTGAGCGCGGCTGTCAAGACGCTCAGGGACGCCTGGACCAAGTGGCACGGAGACCAGAACGGCAACGTCACCGGAAAGGCGCCGGACGGCTCCGCCAACACCCCCGCGGGCCACTGGAACCCGGAGGACGTGATGCGTGACGTCCTCACCGAGATCAAGCAGTGGCTCGACGCCAACAACGCCGGCAGGGTGGTCACCCACTCCAACACCTACGGCACCTCCTACGGCGGCACCGAGTACTGGTACGACCTCATGGAGGGGTTCAAGGAGAACGTACCGGCGTACGGCAGCCTCACCGACCCCGCCAACTGGGCGAAGATCGGCCAGGAGGCGGTGGCCCGCTGGAACAACGGCGTCACCGCCCATCTGGACCCCGCGGCCGACACCGCGACGACGACCCTCAGCGGCGCCTGGTCGAAACTGATGAACACCGACTGGGACCCCGGCTACGGCTTCGAGGAGGCGCCCTCCGCCACCCTCACCACGACGGGCGGCAGCGGCAACGACGGCAGCGGCAACAGCGATTCGGACTTCGATGTCAGCGACATCGCGAACATGCTGAACAACCAGAACTCCTCCGTCAGCAACGCCCTCAACGACATCGCCTCGTCCACGAACGACGCGCTGAACGGCGTGGGCTCGTCCACGAACGACGCGCTCAACGACATTCTGTCCGGAGGGAGTTCGGGCAGCACCGGTGGCGGCGGCATCGGCACCGACCTCAACAGCGATCTCAACGACATCCTCGGCACCGACGGCCTGTCGGGCGACGGGACGGGAACCGGCAGCGACCTGGGCACCTCGCCCACCTACACCTCGCTGCTCAACAACGCGCTCAACGGCATCGGTTCGTCCGGCTCCGGCACCACGAAGATCAACTCGGACGGCAGCATCACCGTCACCAACCCCGACGGCAGTACGACGACCACCAGACCGGACGGCACCGAGGTCACCGAGTACCCGGACGGCAGCACCCTCACCACCGACCCGGACGGCCGGACCACCCTGGCCAACGCCGACGGCAGCACCTCCGTGCAGAACGCCGACGGCTCCGTGACCACCACCTATCCGGACGGCAGCGAGGTCACCCTCGACCCCGACGGCTCCTACACCGTCCAGGGCGCCGACGGCGCGGTCAGCGACCTCGACCTGAAGCCGGGCCAGACCGTCACCAACCCCGACGGCAGCACCACCACCCTCAACTCCGACGGCAGCATCACCACGAAATACCCCGACGGCCTGGTCAGCACCCTCGAACCGGACGGCACCTACACCGTCGACGCCCCCGGCACCGGCGGAGTCGACACCTCCTCACCGTCCCCGGACGGCTCGGGCACGTCGACGGGTTCCGGCACCGGCCTCAACAGTTCCGGCACCTCGACCGGCACCGGTCTGAACGGCGCGCTCGACGACCTCCTCAACGGCACCGCGTCCACCACCGACTCCCTCACCACCGCGACACAGGACGGCGACTTCCTCTACGACGACGTCCCCTACACCTCGTCGCTCTCCGGCGCGCTCGGCGGCCAGGTCCCGTCCGGCGACGGCCTCACCGGGTCGTCCGGTCTGAACCCCGGAGCGCTCGCCGCCTCCCGCATGGGCGGCCTGGGCGGCGAGATGACCGCGGCCGAACGCGTCCGGTCCGGCTACGCCGACACCGACGCGGCCGGCGGCACCACCCGCACCACCGCCGCCCGGTCGGCCACGACCACCGAACAGGCCGCGTCCCGGGCCACCACCAGCTCGGGGATGCCGTTCATGCCACCCGGCGCCGGACAGGGCAGCCAGGCCACACAGAGCGAGGGACGCACCCGCACCACCTGGCTGTCCGAGGACGAGGAGGTCTGGGGCACCGACGAGGACGCCGCCCCCGCGGTCCTGGGCCGCGACCACTGAGCGCCACCCGAGCGCGGAACGCAAGGAGACAGACCATGGAATCCGTCGAGGAACGCCTCGCCGAGGCCATACAGGCCCTGGAGTCCACCAGGGCGGCGGTCGCCGACGCCGAGCGGAGACTGCGCGAGGCGTCCGTCACCGTGATGTCCAAGGACCGCTCGGTGGAGGTCACCGTGGGCGCCCAGGGAGACCTGCGGGCCCTGCGGTTCCACGACGGCAAGTACCGGTCGATGGCCCCGGCCCAGCTCTCCGCCGTACTGCTGGAGACGATCGGCCAGGCCCGCGCCCGGATGTCCCGCCAGGTGGTCGACACCTACCGGCCGATCTCCGAGAGCGTCCCCCGGATCCCGGGGATGCCGGGCGCGGAGATCGACTGGGAGCGGCTGTCCGGTTCCGCCGACGAGGACGGCGCGGCTGCCAGACGCAAGCAGGCAGGCAGGTTGCGCGACGAGATCGTGGAGGACCCGGCCCAGCCGTGAGTCGGACCGGGAAGCCCCGGCAGACCGTGAAGCCCCGAGGAACGAAGGAGAACCACCGTGGCGAGTTCGTTCGAAGCCAACCCCTATCTGACCCGCAGGGGCGCCCAGGTACTGGCGGACATCGCCGACCACGCCCATGCCCTGGTCAACGACCTTGAGCACTACCGGAACACGCTCACCGGCTGGGCGGGCGTCGACGACGACTACGCCGGGCAGGTCGGCCCGCAGATCAAGCGCAACTACCGGCAGACCCTCGGCTCAGGTCAGCAGGTCACCGAGGCCATCGTCTCCGTCGTCGGCAACACCGCAGGCACCGCGAAGCACGTCGAGCGCGCACAGAACGAGGCGTACGACGGCATCGCGGCCGAAGAGGCCCAGTACGGCAGGCACTGAGAGCGGGAAGTGAACCATGGGTGATCTGAGGGTTTCGGAGGCGGTGAACGGTGTTCTGATCGCGTTGATCGGTACGGGACTGCCGCAGGCGAGTGAGACGGGGGCGCGGGTCTCCAGCCAGAAGCTGGCCGAGTTCGGGCGTCGGATGCGGGAGCTGGAGCAGGACATCGACTACTCGGTGGCGCACATCGGCGACTCGTTGCCGGGCGACGCGGGCCGTGAGTACGTGCGGGCGATGTCGGTGCTGACGGGCGCGGACGGCGGGACGAACTATCTGCGGGAGTACGAGCGGAGCCTGCGCAGTGTGGCGGCGGGTCATCGTGACCAGTCGATGAACATCCAGGAGAGCAAGTGGCAGATCATCGCGGAGCTGATCCGTCTGGTGATCGAGCTGACGATCCTGGCGGCGACGGCGTGGATCAACCCGGCGGCGGCGGGTCAGGCCGCGGTGGCGAAGGCGCGGAGTACGACGGTTTTCCTGACGGTGCTGGATCTGTTCCTGCGGCGTACGCATCTGATGCCGAGCCTGAGCGAGGCGTTGGAGGAGGCCTTCCAGACGCTGGTGGTGCGGCTGGGGCTGATGGCGTTCAACGATCCGGACATGCGGCCGTCGGGGGTGGACTGGCGGGCGGTGTGGCAGAGCGCCGCCTTCGGCGGTGCGGCGGGCTGGCTGTCGGGCCCCCTGCGCAACTTCGCGGACCGTTTCAACGGGCTGTTCGCGAAGAGCGGGAGCCGGGGGCTGTTCAAGGACCTGTCGGGGGACGTGACGTCGAAGTCGGGGCGGGATCTTCCCGGTGGCGGGGGTACTTCGGGCAATTCGCCGCAGTCGTTCGGAGCACGGCTGGCGTCGTCACCGCGGCGGGTGTCGGAGTTCGTGGCGGACGGTCTGACGGAGGCGTTGCCTGAGACGCTGCTGGCGATGGCGTTCTTCGGGACGCCGTTCTCGTGGAGCGCGTTCGCGACGACGTTCTGGACATCGGCCGTCAGTGAGCAGACGTCGGATCTGCTCGGCGAGGGCGTGACGCATGGGGTGGGGAACGTCCGCGAGGCCTACGACGACTCGGCACTCCAGGCGAAGAACACGGCAGGCGTGACCGGCGCGGCGGTCCCCACCAGCTCACGTGGCACCTCCTCCACGACGGGCGGCACCACCGCCCCTACCGGGAGCGGCAGGACCCGCCCGGCCCTGGGCACCGACGTCAACGCCCTGGACGTGCTCGACCGGATCGGCGCACCCGGCGTGACCGCCCCCACCACCGAGACCGGCACCGGCCGCACCGGTGCGACGGACACCGAGTCGGTGCAGGCCCCCCGTACGACAGGAGGTTCGGGCACCCGGCCCGTCACGGAGCGCGCCGTGCCCGACGAGGTCCTGGGCACCGACCGCCCCGGCCTCGCTGCGGAGCCGCAGACCGAGGACGTCACGGCGCCCGGCACGACGGCGTCGCCCACGACCACGGCCTCTGCGGGCGTCTCGACCGGGTCCAACACCCCCTCCACGAAAGGCACTTCCGCCACGGCCGACACCAACCGGGCCATCAACACGCCGGCGTCCGAGGCGAACCGCGCCAACGCGGCCTCACTCGACGGCCGTACCGCGGCGGCCCCGGAAGCGGCCCGCACCACCGGCGCCCCGCCCGCCGAGGCGAACCGCCCGTCGACGACGTCCTCCCCGGGCGCCGACCCCCGTACCCCCGCCGCCGGGTCCGCGCGGACCGCGGAGACCTCCGCTCCCTCCGTTCCCTCCGCGATCTCGGAGAAGAGCCGCGCGGAGGACCGTTCCGTGCCGCCCGTGGCCGAGAAGGCACGGCCCACCACGACCACCGGATCATCCCCGTCGAGCCGGTCCACGACCACCGGGTCGCCCGCCGCCGACACCTTCGCGCAGCCGGAGCGGGACACCCTGCGTGAAGAACTTCCCGCAGCCTGGGCGGCGAGCGCGCCGACTCCGGACGACATCACCACGGCCCACAACATCGTCCGCACACACCAGAGGCTGACGGAGTTCGAACCCGCCGAGCGGCCCTCCTTCGCGGACCTGGACCCGGGCCATCTGGCCGTCTACGCGGTCGCTCTCGACCTGAGCGCGCACGACGACATCGATCGGTCCGAGGCGCTCTCCCGACGGCTCGCCCAGGGGCGGCCGAGGGCGGAGCGCGGCTATCTGCCCGGCGGCTCCGGACGGGGAGGGTCCGGACGGCCGGGCGAAGGCACGTCCGGCGGATCGAACCGCTCCGAGCGCGTGTTCGGGCCCCGGAGCCCCCGCTCGGCGTCGGGATCCAGCGGCACCGGGTCCGTCGAGCCCGCCCGGCGGACCGCGACGAGCACGACGACCGCGACGAACACAGCACCGGCGGCCGTCCCCACGGTCCCCACCGCGACCTCGTCGACCTCGTCGACCGTCACGACACCGGCCTCGACGGATGCGGCACAGCAGCGCTTCCGTCGTCTCCCCGTCCCACCCGGATCCACCGCGAACCAGCCGGGCGCCCGGGCGACCGATTCCGCGCAGCCGGACCGGTCCGCGGAGTCCTCGCGGACCAGTGCAGGACGGCGCCCTGCCGTCTCGACCGCCTCCTCCACGCCTGCCGACGGCACCGGCACATCGACCGACGCGGCGTCCGGCGGACGGACCCGGCCGAGGCGTCAGCCCATGGGGTCCCGCGGCCCCGACGTGGCGCGTCGTGACCTGAGTGCGCCGACGAGGGCCACCGGGCGCGGGCCGGACACCTCGACTCCGGGCCACGCTCCCCGCGAGGTGTTCCGCACGGTCGACGTCGACGACCGCCCGTTCGAGGTGCTGCGGGTGGAACCGGACGGCGAGTGCTTCATGACCTCGACGCTCGCGGGCCTCTCCCGCCAGCTGCCCGGTTCGCCGACGGCCGGCCTGACGGTACGGCAGCTGCGCGACCACGTGGGCGACTGGCTCGCCGGGAACAGCGCGGTGGCGGTGGCGCGGCGCGCGGAACTCGACTCCGGCCCGTCTCCCGTCCGGGTGGTCGTCAACGACCTCGGGCTCCCGCAGTTGGAAGATCTCCTCGAGCGCAAGGCTCCCCGGCCCACCCCCGGACAACTGGCCGCGATCGACCGCGACCTGAGCCGACCGCAGTACGTGAGGGAGCTGCTGCGCAGGTTCCCCGACCCCGCCGACCGGTCGGTCATCGGTGACTTCACGGCGGGCATGGCCGCCGCCCTGCTGCCCGACTTCACGCCGGATCCCACGCAGATCCGTCCGGCGGACCGCCACAGGCTCGTCGCGGACCTGCGGCTGACGGCCCTGCGTGAGCAGGCGGCCCGCGAACTCGCCACGGTCACTCCGCGCAGCCAGGCCCTCTACACGTCCCTGATCAGCTCGTACCCGGGCCTCCAGCGCATGTTCCCCCGGCTCCGGGACCTGCAGGCGCTCACCCCGAGCGCCGTCGCCGAGAGCGCGGTGCGCAACGTCGACATGTGGACGACCCCGTTCTACGACCAGGTGCCGCAGCTCACCGCCCTGGCGCTGGATCTGAACATCACGCCGGTACAGCCGGTCGAGGGCATGGGCGACCTCGCCTTCGCCAACCCGCTGAACCCTTCCGCCGCACGCTCCCTGCACGTCTTCTACGAGGGAGGCGATCACTACTCGGCGATGAACCCGGTCGGCGGGGCGGTCCCGGTCCCGTCGCCCGTGATGATCACCGACAGCCTCCTGACCGGTGACAGCCCGGTGAACGGCCTGCCCCCCGCGGCGCCCTGGGCCCCGCCCGCGCGCCCCGAACCGGCCGCGCTCGTCGCCATGCTGCGCGACAAGGGTGCCAGCGACAACCTGCTCGCCCGTCTGAACGACCTCTCACCGCAGGCCGTCGACCGGCTCGGCGGGATGGTCACCCGGACACGTGCCACAGCCGATCCCGCCGCCGCTGCCGACCAGGGGACGCCCCCCACGCCCGGTTCGGTGCTGGCCGCCGGCGCCACCGCCCGCAGACGCCGCGACGCCGCCAGGACGCGCGAGACCTCCTCGCGGCCCGAACCCGTCGTGCTCACCTTCCCCGAACGGGTGACCGACATCGGGGCGGTCCAGGCACGGGAGCTGGACACCGTGGTCGAACTGGTCGCGGAACAGGCGCTGATCAACGTGATGAGGGGAAAGCCGCTGCCCGTGCTCGGCATCGAGACGGAGCCCGCCCGACGAGCCCGGTTCGTGCTGCCCGGCACCGGCACGAGAGACGCGGGCGCGGTACGCGAGGAGTCCGCCGAGCGCTATGTCCGCGACCGGCTCGCCGAGGTCCTGCGCGACAAGCAGCCCGCGTACCGCAGACACCCGGTCACCGCCGACGACTTCCGCATCGAGACGGGCGCACGGGCCCGGAGCAGGTCGCAGGAGACGGCACCCTCCAGGACCGCACAGCCCGCGAACACCGTACGGATCACGGTCGACCACAGCCCGCCGCTCAACCCGGCGCAGGAGGAACTCGCTCCAGAGGTCCTGCACGACGAGTGGGCCTATCTGGCGCGATCGGTCAACCCCCGGCGCGAGGCGGCCCTGCAGATCGCCCTCATCATCGTCCGTACCCATCAACGGGTCGCGGGGTTCCAGGTGGAGGCGGATCCCGAGTTCGGGGACCTGCCGCTCTCCCACCGCGCGGTGTACGCCGTCGCGGCCGCCCTGGTCCGCGACCCGCACGACGTCCCGGCCTTGGAGGAACTGTCCCGGACGCTCGCGGCCGACCAGCCCCCGCCGGAGAACACGCCCCGGCCGGGCCCGCCCGCGCAGGGCCGTTCGCGGTTCGGACGGACGTCCGGAGACCGGGCGCTGCCCGCCCCGCCGCCCGTGTCCGGCGGCACCGCGTTCGCCACCACCGGCCGGCAGCACGCGGAGTCACCCGTCGGCGTGCCCACCCCGGTCCGGCCGCTCGGGCGCCCCCGTGTCCTGGCCCTGCCCCTGGCGGTGATGTTGCCCGCCGAGCGACGGGCGGCGCTGCTCGGCATGACCGACGACGAGCGGTCCTGGATCGCGACGGACCACGGACTGGTCCACGATCTGCGGAACTCGCTGAGCCGAAAGGAGTTCGCGCGGACCGCCGCGGTCCTCATGGTCGACGTGGCGCCCGGCGTGGACCAGCCGGTCTCCGCACGCCGGGAGGCGCACCGCCTGTTCGCCGCCCTGCTGCGGGACCCGGAGACCACCGAGCGGATCCTGACCAGCGGCGCGCGCGTCACCGTGATCCCGAAGGACGTCCCCCTGACCGACGTTGCGCCGTTCACGGCCCTGTCCGGGCGGGCGCTCTCCGGCGGCCGGGTCTGGGACGACGTACGCGGCACATCGGGGAGGATCACCGCGATCAGTGAGGAGAACCTCCTCGGCGAGAACTCCGCGCTGCCGGACAGCGAGTACGCCGACGGATATTCGACGGCCGCGCACGAGCTGGCCCATGTCGTCCACAGGTACGGGCTCTCCGACGCGGACCGTGAGGCCATCGACCGGTCCTTCCGGGACAGGACCGCACAGGGTCCCGACGCCCAGTGGCCGGACGGCATACGCCGCGACCTGCACGGCCGGGTCACCGACAACTACTCCGCCACCGACCCCTACGAGTACTTCGCCCAGCTCAGCAACGCCTACCTCGGCGTCAACACGGGAACCGACGCGGCCACCGGACGCGCCCGCAACAACGGCGTCGGCTACGTGCGCGCCCACGAGGGACCCCTGCGGGACCTCCTGGAACGCCTCTACGGCACCGATCCCACGCTTGTGCGGACGGGCCCCGCCAACCCGGTCGACGCGACCCGCGAGGAGAACGAGACCTACGCGGCCGTCCGCCACCTCTACCCCGACCTGCCCCCGCTGCGCGACGAGCCCCCGTCGGCCGACACCCCCGTCGGCGACCTGGTGCGCTGGAACGGCCCGCTGACCGAGGCGCAGACCGAGAGCGTGAAGAAGCGGGTCACCGAACTGGGGAGGACCTCCCGGCTGAGCGCCGTCCGTATCGTGCGGGACCGGCTGAAGAAGCGCGCCGCCCGGCTGGAGGGCACACGGTTCCAGGACGAGGCCCGGGAACTCAAGGAATGGGTCACCCGGGAACTCGGGTACGCCTCGGACGGGGCCGGGATGAAGTCCCCGCCCAAGACCGTCAACTTCTGCTGGGTCGGCCGCCCGCTGTCTCCCGCCGCCGTCGCCAACGTGCTGGCCTGGGCCGAGACCGCCCGTACCCACGGCTGGACCGTACAGATGTGGACGGACACCACCCCGGTCACCATGGAAGGCGACAGGGAGCAGAAGCCGTCGCTGAGCACCTGGAGTACCGGGACCGGCCAGGCCTTCGCAGAGGCCGGCATCAGGTTCCGCTCGGTCCGAGACCTGTTCCCGCCCGACCGGCCGCCCACCGAAGGCGACGACGGCTTCACCCTCGTCAACAAGCGACTGAAGAAGCTCCGCACCATCTACGACCGGGCGCGCACGACCCCCACGGCGTTCCCGGTCGCCTCGGACGCGACGCGGCTCGGCATCATGCTGTACGAAGGCGGCACCTACGCGGACGTCGACCTCGAACCCGGCACGGTGGACCTCTTCTCACAGCCGCGCAAGATGGGCCGCTCCGACATCCCGCTCATCGGCCCCATGTTCCGGGACCAGCGGAACTTCCAGGAGCAGCGAGCCGAGTTCGCCGAGCAACTGCGCCTGCGTCCCGACGAGATGGGCATGGTGGACGTCGCGTCGTACGCCATGACCCATGGGCGGTTCGGCAACGCCCTGATGTCGACCGTGCCCGAGTCGTCGTTCTTCCGGCGCGTCATCGACGCTGTCGATGAGGACATCGTCACCTGGAACGCGGAGGAACTGGCCGCGGGCGGGGCGTTTCTGACCGGCCCCCTGACCTTCACCAGGGCCGCCTTCGCACAGAGCGCCACATACGGGCTCGGCGAGGTCGACGGGTCCGAGCACGGTGTGGCCATGGACCCCTTCGAGGTGGGGCGCTGGGCGCACATCGGCTGGCTCACGGACGAGAGCGAGAACCAGGTCGACCGCGCCCCGACCGGCGCCCCGGTACCGGGCCAGCTCCCGCCCCCGCTCCCGAAGGGAACCGTCTCCACGGTCTCCGGCGGGCAGGTCCATACCGGGCTGCCCGTCCCGACCGGTCCCGGCTCCTCCGTCCCGGCCGGCACGGTCTCGGAGCAGGCGGTCTCCACGGACGGCTCCGACGACAGCTACGACAGCGACGACAGCGACGACGAAGTGACCATCACGCTCGGGGCGCGCGGCTCGTCCACGGCACCCCCCGCCGCACTCACCCCGCAGGCCGTGGCGCGGGACCACCGCCGGATGCTCGCCGACGGCACGATCGCGGCGTTGTCGGCACAGGGCCGGGCGGACCTGAAGGCCGACGCCATGGTGATGGACGTCCTCGCCGCCGAGTTGTCGCCCGCCGAGTTCGGGCGGCTGGCCGCTGAGCTGATGGTCGAGGTCCCGCAGGGCACGGACCGGCCGGTCTCGGCACGCGCGGTCGCGCACGACCTGATCTCCCGGATGCTGCCGAACCCGCGGATCGCCAGGACACTGCTGGGTCGCGGGGCGCGGGTGGTGGTGCTGCCACGGGACACACCACTGACCGATCTGCCGTTCGCCCACCACCTCCGGGGCGCGGCGACCAGGGACGGCCGTCCCTGGGACACCGTCAGAGGTGCACGGATCGGCGCGCACGCCGTGATCCCCGAGGAGAACCTGCTCGGGGAGTACCAGAGGACGGCCCCCTACCCCGACGGGTTCTCGTCCGCCGTGCACGAGATGGCCCACCTCATCCACGTCATCGCCATGGACGACGCCTCGAAGCAGCTGATCGAAGACGCCTATGTCGCACGGCGGGCCGAGGGCCCCGACGAGTCCTGGCCGGACGGCATCCGCCGGGACGTGCTCGGCAATCCGGTGGACAACTACTCCTCGACGGACGTCTACGAGTACTTCGCCCAGCTCAGCAACGTGTATTTCGGCGTGAACGCGGGGCTGGACAAAGCCACCAGACGGAAGAAGCCGAACGGGGCCGAGTGGGTGGTGGACCACGAGGACGGGCTGCGCCCGCTGCTCGAGGATCTCTACGGGCCCGTGGACCAGGCCCGGATCACCGTCCCGGTCAATCCCGTCGACCGCACCGTCCTGGAGGAACAGGGATACCAGGGCGTACGCGCCCTGTTCGGCGGGGAACCGGACCGCTTCGACGAGCGCAGCGGGCCGGCCGCCGTGAACGACGTACTGCGGCAGGACGCCGTGGCGCCCCCGGACGCCGGACGCCTCGTGCGTGAACTGCCGCGAGTCACACAGGGGGAGAGAGCGGACCTGCTCCTCGGCATGGCCCCGGAGCACCGGCGGTGGCTGTCCCTCCACCACGGACTGGTCGACGACCTCGCGCGGTCGCTGTCCGCCCGGGATTTCGCGGCCACGGCGGCGCTGCTCGCGGTCGACGTCCCGGAGAACTCGTGGAACGCGCAGGAGACAGGCGTCCGGGCGCGGGCGGTGCTCAGCCGTTTGCTGGCGGACCCGCGGGTGACCGCACGGCTCCTGAAGAGCGGCGCTCACGTCACGGTGCTCCCGGACGGGGTGTCGCTGACCGACCTGCCGCAGTTCCGGCATCTCCAGGGGCGGTCGCCCGTCGAAGGACGCTCCTACGAGAGCGTCACGACACTCCAGGGAGTGCTCGGCACGGTCGTTCCCCAGGCGCTCCTGTTCGG
This sequence comes from Streptomyces sp. NBC_00659, assembly GCF_036226925.1. Taxonomy (NCBI): domain Bacteria; kingdom Bacillati; phylum Actinomycetota; class Actinomycetes; order Kitasatosporales; family Streptomycetaceae; genus Streptomyces; species Streptomyces sp. NBC_00659. The sequence goes on from NZ_CP109031.1 coordinate 9,363,419, forward strand.
CTCGGGGACGCCGGGTTCACCGGCAGAACTCGCGCGGGGCCTGGGCGAGATGACGGGCTCACTGGCCCGCGCCGTCCATCTGTACGGCCTCACCCCCGAGGACCGTCTCCTGGTGGACGCCGCCTTCGACGCGAGGAGGGCCCTGGGCCAGGACGCGCCATGGCCGGACGGGATCCGCCGCGACCCGGGCGGACTGCCCAGGGAGAACACCTCCTCGCAGAACACGAACGGCTACTTCGCCCAGCTGACGAGGACCTATCTGCGGATGAACCAGGGCATCGACCCGCAGACCCTGCGACAGCGGGAGAACGGTGGTGCCTGGGTCGCAGCGAACGAACCCGGCCTCATGCCCCTGCTGGAGCGTCTGTACGGACCGCAGCCCGACTTCTCCGCCGGCGGGACCGTCCCGACGGCCCTCGCACCACAACCCCGCACGTCCGCCACCGCCGGGCAGGATCCCGAAGGGCCGAACCCGCCACCGGCCGCGGACCGCACGGGCACCGGGAACGGCCTGACGGCGCCGGGCTCCACGGCCCCCCGGACCGTCGTCGCCGTCACGAGAGCTCCGGTCTCCGGAGGCACTGAGGCCGTGGCGTTCGCGGCGTCCGCGGCTTCCACGACGGAGCAGCCGCCGGAGCAGCCGTCGCAGGGCGTCGACGGTCCGGACGACGGCGAGACCGATCCGAAACTCAAGGCCGAGCAGCTGGAGTTGGCTTCTGAACAGCGGGAACTGTCCGCGGCCGAGGAGGAATCCGTCGCCGGATCCACATCCCCGGAGGAGAAGCCCCTGACCGTCCGCTTCCCGAAGGGCTCGCGCACGATGGCTGACGGTGAGCACGAGGCGCTGCGCGTGCTGGCCCGGCGGGTGGCACGGGAGGCGCTGCGCGAGCACGCAGCCGGACGGACACCGCGGGTGATCCGGGTACGTGGCCGGGGCAACGGTTCGGACCACGCCGGACACACCGGAAATGAGCGGGCGAAGAACACCGCACGGGTTCTGGAAGCCTATCTGGCGGCCGAGTTGCGGACCCTCCAGACAGACGTCCGCTTCCCGCTGACCACCGGCGACATCACGATTCTCCACGGCTACGAGGACACCGCCGACCAGCGCCGCACGGACCCCTACGAGCGCCGCACCGCGATCGTCACCCTCGGCGACGAGGGCCCCGACGGCGTCACGTGGACGCCGTTGCGGGAGTCCGGCCACCGGGACCGTCACGAACTCGCCGAGACGCCGACGCGCATCCTGTTCGGCAGAGGCGACAAGACGGTGTCGGACCGTGGCCGTCGGGACATCGAGGATCTGGTGGACCGGATCGCTGTACGGGCACTGCGTGAGCGCAGGCCGGGGGGCAGGCCGACCGTGATCCGGGTGGCGGGCCGCGGCAACGGGCGGCACACGGCCGCGGCGACCGGAGAACTGCGAGCGGTCAACACGGGGGCCGCGGTGGAACAGGCCCTGGCCCGCAGGCTGGCGGAACTCCAGAGCGGAACGGCCGACTCGCTGACGATCGACGACTTCACGATCGAGAACGTCTACGACGACACCCCCAGGGAGCTCTACGAGGACCCGCTGACCCATCGCCAGGCGATCGTCACGGTCGACTGGCCCGCCGGGGAGGACGACGAGGTCAGGCCCGAGGAGACGGCCCTGGCCGACAAGGACGGGAGTGGTCCGACCGTCGAGGTCGTCCCCCTGGAGGGCGCCCTCCTCGCCCTGCGTTCCCCGTCCGTCCCCGGCAACGGCTTCGTCGAGGCCGTGCTGACCGCCCACCGGGACTCGATCCGGGGGACGGCCGACTGGTATCTCGACGACGGCACCCCCGACCCGGAGGCCGTCCTCTGGCTCCGCAAGGAGATGGTCGCCGACCTGATCGGATCCGATGTGCGGGACCCGCTCGCGTCGTTCCCGGCCGAAGGGCTGACCGTGTCGGCGGAGGAACTGGATCTGATCGGCGCCCTGGAGACGGCGGGCCGGGAGACGGACGACGGGACCCGCGCACTGGGTCCCGACGACCTCACGCCGTTGCAGTACACCCGGCTCCTGCTGCTCCGCTCCGACGGCTGGACCCCGCAGATCGCAGTGCTGGCACTGGAGCGCATCGGTTCCCTGCTCACGCACGACCTCACGCTCTTCGACCTGGACAACGGCACGACGCACAGGGCCGGCCCGGGCGTCGGCTCCGGCAGACTCGTCCTGTCCGGCGGACGCTTCCACTGGACGGAACCCCATGACCCGACCGGCCAGGATTCCACCGTCGGTTTCGCGGCCATGCGCAAGCACCTTGCCGCCCAGTGGTCGCAGCCGGACGCGGACGACCTCACCCTGGCCCGCAACATCGTTCTCACCCATCAGCGACTGACGTCGTTCGCACCGGAGACCGAGCCCGACTTCGCCACCCTGGACCCCGCCCATCTGGCCGTCTACGCGGTAGCCCTCGACCTCCAGGCGTACGACAAGGACCACGCCGAGGAACTCTCCAGGCAACTGGCCCAGGGCCGGAGCAGGGCCGTACGCGGCTACATGCCCGGCGGCAGCGGCAGGGGGAAGGGAGGCAGCGGCGGCCGCAAGCCGAAGGTGGTCAATATCCATGCCGGTCCGAACACGGGGGCGGGGAGCACGGCGGGTGCGTACGGCGGTGGCGCCACCGGTTCGTGGACGACGAGCGGATCCGGCGGCTACAGCACGACCTGGGGACAGACGCCGGCCTACTCGCAGTACGGAACCATGGCGGCGGGCTCCTCGGGTGCGAACCCGGCGCCGGCGGACTGGCACGGGCTGTCCGCGGATGCGGCACTCAAGGTCCTGAGGGATTCACCGAAGCGATTCCTCGACAACAATGTGCTGATCGTGCGCTTGGACGAGGGATTGCGTGCGCGGTCGTCCATTTCCCTCTCCGATGCGGCCACGTTCATCCAGTGGATGAACGAGCAGGATCAGCACTGGTTCGTGCTGACCAAGGACCCGGGACGGCTCGCGACAGGCGGCCAGCCGGTGTACCTGCTGACCCCGGCGGTGGAAAAATACTGGGAGACGTTCGGGGGGCGCAGTGCGCGCCTCCCGGAGATAGTCGCGAGGATCGGCGTTCCTCGACTCGACCATTCGAAAACCTATTTGAACGCGCACTTCATTCCCTATCTGACGGGATCCACAGTGGACCCCGACAGGAATGTCGGTCATACCGAGATCCCGGTGAACGGGAGTGGTGGTTCCTTCGGCAGTTCCGACTTCGTGTTCACTCCCGGGATGAACGGCTGCGCCCTGGCGGTGACCGCGAGTCGAGTGCCCGGCAACTTCACCGCCTGGCACTACCAGTCGCCGAGCAGTCTCAGCAATGTGGTGGCCGCCGAGCAGTTCCGCACGGGGAGAGATCCTTTCGAATGGTTCGGGCACGAGCAGTACATGACGTCGGTCCAGGGATTGATGCCGGAGGCCACGAACTTCATGTGGCACCATCCGAATGGATGGCGGATCCTCAGTCAGGACAACCAGCTGCCGTTCACCACCTCGAACTCGGTGACTTCCGTGAGGGTCCAGGAAAAGCCGCTCGCCACCGGGCGTGGGTGGATCGATATGGCCACGATCTACCAGGCCATGGCGAGTGAACGCCTGGACAAGGTCGGGCAGGGCCATGGCGAATACATCCAACATCTGAAGAACGGCAAGAGAAATCAGAATCTCATCACGGCCTACGGAGCCGTGATGGCGCAGGCGCAGTTCGATGTGCGGACCTTGCAGGACGCGAACGGTCCGCAAGGTCTGGTGACTGCCGCCCAGGCGATCCGGGACGGCCATGCGGCGACGGATTCACACGTCGCGACACTTCTCGCGCAGCAGGACTCCGCGGAGAGGCAGCCGAAGACGGGAGTGTTCGGCCGGCCGAAGGCGGACGGTGAGCAGACGAGGCGTGACCAGGCGCGGAAAATCATCGGCGAGGTGTCCGACCACGAGTGGTTCGGGAGCCTGGGCCGGGAGGCCGTCGCCCTCGCCGGCCGGTCCCTCCCCTTGCCCTCCCCGGGAACGGACCCCTATGGCTCCTACGCTCCCTCTCCCGGTATGTCCGGAAGGTTCGCCTTCTCGCCGCCCTCGGTGCCGTCCCACGGCTACGCATCGGCCGGGGCCACGAGCCAGGGCTGGCCGTCGTCCCCGGGCACCCACCACCAGGCGGGGTGGGGAACGGCAGGCGGCAGCAGCAGTGGCTTCGGGCAGGCTCCTCGGACCCCGGCGAGTTCGGGAGTTCCGGTCTCGGCGGGGACGGCATACGCGACCTATCCGACCTATCCGACCTATCCGACCTATCCGACCTACTCGGCTCCGCCGGCCACCGACTTCGTGCTCGCTCCCGTTCCGGGCGGTCCGGTCGGACGCGGTTCCGGGGCGCCGGTGTACCCGGCGTACACCACCGGGGCGCCTTCGGGGAGCGGGACCTCCTCGGCGTACGGCTACGGCGACGGCTACACCCACGGTCCGGGGCCGGTTCCGGGAGGTCCGGGCGTTCCGGGAGCGCCGGTCTCCGGGGGGACGGCGTTCACCGGGTACTACGGCGCGATGCCTCCCTCAGGGTTCCCCATGGCTCCACCGCCGGAGGAGGAGGACTACGACGAGCCCGTGATTCCCTCCCGGGGGCGCCCGTGGTGAGCGACCTGCCGGACAGCCGAGCGGCCCGCGACCCCGGCACTCCCTTCCTCCCGCTCCGGTCCTCGGCAGGCCCGGAGCGCACGACCGACCGACCCCGACCATGACGATCACCGTGAGGACCCAGCCGATGACGAACGACGCCCCACCGGCCGAGGAGGCTGCCGCGCCGCAGGACGACCTCCCGGCGCTGCTCGCCCCCCTCGGCCTCACCCCGGAGGACCTGTCTCCCGACCTGGCCGAGGAGGCGGGGCAACCCGAGGACACCCGGCCGCCGGTGCTCAGCCGTCCGGTCGCCCTCGACGACCCGGCCCCGGGCGACGCCGGGACCGGCGACGACCCCGGGCTCGCCGGGGCGATGCCCGCACCGCCGCGCCATGTGGTCGAGGCCGCCGAGGAGGCCCCCGGGCACTGGTTCGCCCTGCCCGACCCCGCCTGGACCGGGGCCTGGCCGCCACCGGCGTGGACCGTGGTGGGGGAGTGGCGCGCGGACGACCTCGGACAGCTCGTCGAGTGGCGGCACAACCCGGACTACGTGCGTTCCCCGGCGGCCCGCGGCTGGCCGCGGCCGACCGACGCGATCGACGCCGCCGTCCAGCGCGCCGCCGCGGGCTACGGCCAGGACGACGAGGTGCCCGAACTGCTCGCCGGGGCCGAGGTGGCCGTCTTCGTGGGGCCCGGCGGGGAACCGGTGGCTGCGGTCGCCCCGGACGGCACCCCGGTGATCCTCGCGTTCACCTCGGAGGCCCATCTGACGAACGCGGGACGCCTCACGTACGAGATCCACGACGTGCCCGCTCTCGCCGACCGGCTGCCCGAGGACCACCAGATCTATCTCAACGCCTCGGCGTCGGTGTCCATGTGCGTGGAACCGGCGGCCCTCGCGCGGGCGATCGAGCGCGCTCGCCAGGAGACCGACGCTCCCGAGGCCGGTGAGGAGGAACCCGCCTCCGAACCGGACAAGGGGCTCGATGCGACGCCGGAGGAGAAGCCGGAGACCAAGTCGGACGAGGGGCCGGAGGCCGAGTCGGAGGAGGGGCTGACGACCGAGCCGGACGGAGGACCACAGGTCGAGCCGGACGAGGTCATCGCCGCGGCTGTCCGCGTCGACACCAGCGGATCCACGCCCGCGCCCGCCCCGTCGTCCGCGGCCACGGCCACAGCCCTCGGCACGGGGACCCTCTCCGACGACGTCCCCGAGCCGTCCGATACTCCCGCCCTCGCCCCAGCCCCCGCCGCCGTTCCCGCCCCCGCTCCGGTCACCGCGACGCTCGCCGAGAGCGCGGCGGCGGCTCTGATGCCCACTGCGGATCGCTGACGGCTCCTGCCCGCAGGACGACGAACGCCGTGGCCCCCGAGCGAGGGAGCCACGGCGTTCGTCGTGCTGTGGTGCTGTCCGCTTCAGTGCCCCGGCAGGGCTCCGGCGGGGCACTGCGCCCCGCTCGCCGGCTCCCTCTCCGCCGTTGCCTTCGCCTGCGTCTCCGCCTCCGGCAGGTCCTGCGGCAGCAGCGCCTGAAGGTCCTCCAGCCCCGGCGTGGCCATCGCGCCGAGACGGCGGGCCTGACCGGTGGTCATCGACTGGAGCAGCTGACGTGCCGTACGGGCATTGCCGAAGGAGCGGTCACGGGGGAGTGCGGCGAGATGCCCGCGCAGGGCCTCGACGGTCTCGGGCCCGCAGGTGTAGCCCGCGTCGGACGCCTGGGTGCGGACGATGGTGAGCAGTTCCTCCGTGGTGTAGTCCTCGAACCGCACATGCCGGGAGAACCGCGAGCCGAGCCCCGGGTTGGAGGCGAGGAAGCGGCGCATCTCCTCGGTGTATCCGGCGACGATGACCACCACGTCGTCCCGGTGGTCCTCCATCAGCTTGAGCAGGGTGTCGATCGCTTCCCTGCCGAAGTCGGAGGGCGCGTTCTCGGGCGTCAGCGTGTATGCCTCGTCGATGAACAGCACACCCCCCAGGGCACGTTCGAAGGTCTCCCGGGTCAACTGGGCGGTGTGGCCGACGTACCGGCCGACCAGATCGGCGCGGGCCACCTCGACCAGCTGGCCGCGCGGCAGCACACCGAGGGAGCGCAGCAGGTCCGCGTAGAGCCGGGCCACGGTGGTCTTGCCGGTGCCGGGCGGGCCCGCGAAGACCAGATGATGGCTGAGCCCGGGGGCCGGCAGGCCGACGGCTTCCCGTTGCCGGGCCGCCGCCAGTACGCTCACCAGGTCGCCGACCTCCCGCTTGACCGCGTGCAGGCCCACCATGGCGTCCAGCCCCGAGAGCAGCGTCTGCGGATCGGGCACCGCGTCCTGTGCCGTACCGGACTCGTCCGCGCAGACGTCGGCGGGAAGCAGCAGCGCCAGATCGCTCTCCGCGGGATCCACCATCGCCGCGAGCCGTACGGCCTGCCGGTCGACCATCTCCTCGAACATCCGGCGTGCCTCACGGCCGTTGCCGAACGAGGCGTCGCGGGGCATCTGCCGGTAGAGCAGGGCGAGGGCTTCCCGGGTACTCGGGTGCAATTCGTACCGGTGGGCCGCGCACATGTTCTCCGTGATGGTGACCATGTCCGTGTCGGAGTAGTCGACGAACTCGATGCTGCGGGTGAAACGCGAGGCCAGACCCGCGTTCGCACCGAGGAACGCCTCCATCTCCGCGGTGTACCCGGCCACCACCACGACGACGTCGTCCCGGTGGTCCTCCATCAGCTTCACCAGGGTGTCGATCGCCTCACGGCCGAAGTCGGCGCCGGAACCCTTGCTGTCGGAGAGGAGCGTGTACGCCTCGTCGACGAACAGCACACCGCCGAGCGCCTCCTTGAACGCCTCCGTCGTCTTGATGGCCGTACCGCCGATGACCTGGGCCACCAGGTCGGCCCGCGAGACCTCGACCAGATGGCCGGAGCGGAGCACGCCGAGCGAGGCGAGGATGCCGCCGTAGAGCCGGGCCACGGTGGTCTTGCCGGTGCCGGGCGGGCCCGCGAAGACGAGATGGCGGCTCATCGGAGGCACCGGCATGCCCAGCTTCGCGCGCCGCTGGGCCAGCTGGTTGAGGTGGACCAGTGTGGAGACCTGCTGCTTGACGCCTTCCAGGCCGACCAGTGCCTCCAGTTCGGCCATCGGCCCCGAGACGGGGGCGCCCTTGGCGGCCCCGCCCGGCACGCTTGCGGCACCGGGGCCCGCCGGTGTCTCCCGGCCGCTCCCGTCGAAGACCTGCGGGCCCCAGGCGTCCGGGGCGGCGTTGTCGAGGCTGGACAGGTCCTCGACGCTGAGCCGTTCGCCGGTGCGGGTCCGGCGCAGTCCGGAGCCCCGGTTGTCGCGCACGGTACAGCCGGTCACGGAGACCGCCTCCGCGGTGTCCACCCTGATGCCGTCGCCGAGGCCGCCGGACGCCTCGCACTGCCCGATGACGGCCCTGGCGCCCGGGGACAGCAGGATCCCGTGGGCTCCGGAGCCGGTGATCCGGCAGCGGGTCGCGGCCAGTTCCGCCCCTTCGGACACGACGATCCCGGAGCCCGAACTTCCCTCGACGGCGGTGTCCCGCACGGTCACGCGGCCGCCGGACGCGACGGTCACGCCCGCCTCGCCCGGCGTGTGCAGCCGGCCGTCGCCGAGGTACAGGCTGCTGCCCTCGGCGACCAGCACCGCGGAACCCTTCGCGCCCTCGATCCGGCAGCCCTCCAGCCTGCCGCGTCCCCCGTCGCCCACCTCCACGCCGTGCCCGCCGGGGGAGGAGACCAGGGCCCGGTGCAACAGGGGGTTGGCGCCCGAGCGCACGGCCACGGCGATCCCCGCCGCGTCCGCCACCTCCAGCCGGTCGAACTCGGGGGCGGAGTCCTCCGTGATCAGTACGGCGGCCCGCGGGTCGGCGCAGTCGCGCACCACGGCCCGGTCGAACACCGGCGTCGCACCACCGCTCACCCGGATCGCGGGCCCGGCCGCGGACAGGAACTCGCACTCCTCGAAGGTCCCCCGCGACCGCTCGTCGACCACGAGCCCGGCCGCGGCGGTCCGGACCGTACGGCAGCGGCGCAGCGTGGGATCGCCGCCCGAGGACACCACGATGCCGACCTGCGAGGTCTCGGTGACGACGACGTCCTCCAGGACGTTGCGCGCGGCCGAGGTGACATAGACGCCGGTGGTGACGTCGCGCACGGTGGTGCGGAGCACCGTGGTGCAACTGAGCGCCTCCAGGGCGATGCCGGGCTTGTCGGTGGTGGAGATCTCACAGTTCTCGACAGAGCCCCGCGCCTCGCCGTTGGCCAGTACGCCGTTGCCCCGCGCGTCCCGCATCCGGCAGCCCCGGACGGTGGTGCGCGAGCGCTCGCCGAGAACGATCGCCGAAGACCCCAGATGCTCGATCTGGCAGTCCTCGACGACACTCCCGCCTGGCGAGATGTCCACCACTCCGGCGCCCGCCGGATTGGTGACACGGCAGCCCCGCATGGCCAGCGAACCCGACATCCGGGCCAGTACGGCGGCCCAGCCGGAGCCGACCACCGTGCAGCGCTCCATGACGACCTGGCCGCGCGGCGCGTCGACCACCGGTACGTCCTCGTCGCCGCCGCGCAGCAGGAGACCGGTGAGCATGACCTCCTCGGCCATGAGGGTCACCGCGCTTCCCCGGCGCGGGCAGATCTCGACGCTGTCCCGCTCGCCCTCGGCGACGATCGTCACCCTGGTCCGGATGTTGAGGTTCTCGGCATAGCGCCCGGGGGCCACACTGATCACGGCGCCCGTGCGTGCCTGCGCCAAGGCCTCGCCGATCGTACGGTAGCCGTCCGGGCGTTCCGGGCAGACCATGAGCACCTGCCGTGACACTGTCCAACCTCTCTGAGCCACGTACGCACGTGCGCGGACGACGCAGCACCGACGACTGTGGTTCACATCCCCGGGCCGGTAGCGGCGCCGGGTTGTTGGATCGTAGACAGAGAAGTGTGCGTAAGAACTGACCTCGAGGAGAGGGACCGGAGCCGATCAGGCACGGGGACGACATCAGACACGGCCGTGTCGGCCGGCATTGCGGAAGGTGCTCGTCCGCGGTACGCCCGATGTCCGAGCGGAGCATTCGAGGTTCGTGAATGCGGTGCGCGTGGCATCAAGGGTCTCAGGCTGACGGCCGGCAACGGGAGGCTCCCGCCTGCTCCGTCGCTCGCTCCGCCCGTGCGGCCGGCGTGACGGTCGCACAGGGCGCGGGTCCGTAAAGTGTTGACCGTACAGACCATGTGATGATTCGACCGTTCGCGATGTGTGACGACTTGGTCGTGGATCGTGGACGACGACTTGTGGGCGCTGATCGAACCGTTGCTGCCGCCGTGGCCGGAGGGTTCACCAGGGCCGAGACCGGTGCCGGACCGGCTGTGTCTGCAGGGCATTCTCTACGTCCTGCACCAGGACGTCGCCCGGCAACTCCTGCCGCTGGAAATGGGGTTCGGCTCCGGGTAGACCTGCTGGCGACGTCTGGACCGCTGGCAGAAGGCTGGAGTCTTCGAGCAGTTGCACCGGATCCTGCTTGCCGAGCTGCATGCGGTCGGCAAGCTCGACTGGACTCGCGCGTGCGTGGACGGATCACACGTCCGTGCGAAAAGGGGGGTGCCGCAACCGGTCCGTCACCGGTCGACCGGCGGAAGACGGGCAGCAAACACCACTTGATCTGCGACGGACGCGGCATCCCGCTCCACGTCATCACCACCGCGGCCAACGTCAACGACATCACCCAGACACTCAACCTAGTCGACGGCATCCCGCCGGTGGCCGGACGTCCGGGCCGTCCACGACGCCGCCCCGAATCCGTCCTGGGCGACAAGACACCCCATCAGCCGTCCGTGGCCTCAGCCCTGCCCGAAGTCCTCTCTCTCGTGAAGAGCTCGAAGGCTCTGGCCAATTGGGAGGTGGCTCTGGGAACGGGCTCGAATCACGGCACCGTACGGCGACTGGAGCCGACATGGCAGGGGCCTGAACCGCGTCCGTCTTGTCGAAGCACTCCTGGCGCTGCCTATATCCCAGACGTCTCGCTCTGACCCCTGCCGACCGGCCCAACCGGCCAACCCACATGCCTATTAGGCGTATGGTCCGTTTGCCGTGCAGACGGCGCAGTGTCTACAGCAGTTTGTCGAGGGTGATGGGGAGGGTGTGTACCCGGATTCCGGTGGCGTTGTAGGCGGCGTTGCCGACTGCGGCGGCGGAGCCGACGGTGCCGAGTTCTCCGCAGCCGCGAGCGCCGAAGGCGCTGATGACGGGGTCGGGCTTGTCGACCAAGTGCACGTCGATGTCGGGGATGTCGGCGTTGACGGGGACCATGTAGTCGGCCATGTTGCTGTCGGCCAGTCGGCCGGTGTCGAGTTCCAGAGGGTTGTGCTCGAGCAGGGCGTGACCGATGCCGAAGATGATGCCGCCGACGATTTGGCTGCGGGTGGCCTGGGCGTTCACGACGCGGCCGACGTCCACGACGGTGGTGAAGCGGGTGACGCGGGGCTCGCCGGTGAACCGGTTGACCCTGACCTCGCAGAAGTGGGCGCCGAAGCTGCTGAATTCGTACTGGGTGGCTTCCGGGCCGGGTGCGGCCGCCGCGGTGGCCTCGACGTCGGGGACACCGATGGTGGCGAGCAGGCGGCCGAAGGTCATCGAGCGGTCCGCGCCGTGCAGTCGGCCGTCCTCGTAGGTCAGGTCGCGGGTGTTCGTACCGTGCCACGGTGAGCGGGGACTGGTCACCGCAAGCTGGATGAGGGCCTTCTTGGCGGCGTCCGCGGCGTCTGCGACCGCCGGGACGGTACTGGACGTGGCGGCCGACCGCGCGGCCGGTGCGCCCGGCGGCAGCGCGGTGTCACCGATTTCGGGTTTCACCCGGTGCAGCGGGATGCCCAGGGCGTCGGCGCCGGTGATCGCCAGCATGGTCCACGCGCCGGTGCCCGGATCGGCGGTTGCGGAGGACACGATAGCGGTGTCGTCGTCGAGCAGTCGGACACAGACGTGGACGGGGTCGTGCTGGCGGTCCCCCGGATAGATGGCGGTGGCCATTCCCATGCCGATCAGCCATTGCCCGTCGACCCGGGCGCGGGGCGTGGCTCTGCGGGCCGACCAGCCGAAGCGTCAGGCACCGATGCGGTAGCAGTCGTGGAGGTGTTTGCTCGACCACGCCCGGTCCGTGCCGGGCACGACGGTGGCGTAGTTGCGCAAGCGCAGTTCGAGCGGGTCGATCCGGGCGGCAATGGCCAGTTCGTCCATCGCGGTTTCCAGCGCGAACGTTCCGGGGGCTTCGCTGAGTGCCCGCATCACGGAGGTCGGGGGCATGTCGAGGATGACCCGCTGCTGGTCGACGTGCAGGTTCGGGGTCTTGTACAGCTTGGCCGAGGTGCCTTCGGCCGGAACGGAGCTCCACCAGCCGACGGCCGGCATCTCGGCGACGCTCTCGTGGCTGATGACGGTGAGCACTCCGTCGCGGGAGGCGCCCAGCTTGATGGTCTGGTCGACCTGATCCCGGTGGCCGGCGATGGTGAACACCTGTTCCCGGGTCAGGGCGAGCTTGACTGGACGGTTCAGCCTGCCGGCCGCGGCGGCGGTCATGGCGGCTTCGCTCCACGGCAGGGTCCGGCCGCCGAAACCGCCACCGACGTACTCGGTGATCACCCGCACCGCGGGCGGCGGCTGTGTGCCGAGCCGAGCGGCTACCGCCATGGCGTGGGCGTGGGGCAACTGCGCGCCGCTGTGGATGGTCAGCTTGGTGTTGTTCTCGCTCCACTCGGCGAGGATGGCGTGGGGTTCCATCGCGACGTGATGGTGCACCGGCTGGTGGAAGCCGGCCTGCACGACGATGTCGCCGGCAGCCAGTGCCGCGTCGATCGAGGCGACGCCGGGAGCGAGGATCGTGCGCTTGGGCTCAGGCGCCGTGGGCCCTACGGACGGTTCGCGGGGCCCGTCGGCCAGTGAGGTGCGGGCCGTCTGTTCGTCGTAGGTTGTGGTGATCAGCCCTGCGGCGTCGCGTGCCTGCTCGAAGCTCTCGGCGACGACCATGGCGATGATCTGGCCGTGGTAGTGGATCTGGAATTCCTCCAGGGGTGCGTATGTGTCCCCGAGGTCTGGCACCGCCCGCAGGCCCAGCTTGTTGAACGGGCTGTATACGTCGAGGACACCGGGTGCGTTCCGCGCGGTGGTGGTGTCCATGCGGCGGATCACGCCCCGTGCAATCGTGCTGGTCACCACATAGGCGTAGGCCTTGTTCGAGGCTGTGTGGTCGGCCGCGTACCGGGCGGCGCCGGTCACTTTCAGCCGGCCGTCGACGCGGTCGATCTCGCGTCCGACTGGGGAGGCGGTCATCCTGACTCCTGACTGCTGGAAAGGGCTTCCGAGTTCGGCACCTCGGTGCCGGCGGCATCGGGACGGGGCGGGCGAGGCCGGTCGATGCCGCCGCTGTGGTCGAGACGTCCAGCCGTCGAGGCCGTCCAGAAGGCTTCCGGTGGCGGGACGTCGCGGTGGTGGATGGGTACGCCGGTGCGCAGCGGTACCCCGGTGCCGCCGTGCCGGTGCGCGACGATCTCCGCGGCGATCGACAGTGCGGTTTCCTGGGGGGTACGGGCGCCGAGGTCGAGCCCGATCGGCGAGTGCAGACGGCTGAGTTCACGGTCGGTCAGGCCGGCCTCGCGCAGGCGCGCCAGACGCTCCTCGTGGGTGCGTCGCGATCCCATGGCCCCGACGTAGGCCACCGGCAGCCGCAGCGCGGTGTCGAGCAGCGGCACGTCGAACTTCGGGTCGTGGGTGAGCACGCAGATGACCGTGCCGCCGTCGAGGCGCTGCGCTTGCAGATAGCGGTGCGGCCAGTCGACGACCACCTCGTGGGCGTGCGGGAATCTGTCCGGCGTGGCGAACGTGGCCCGCGCGTCGCAGACGGTCACCCGGTAGTCGAGGAATGTGCCGATGCGGGCCAGCGCCGCGGCATGGTCGATGGCCCCGAAGACGAGCATCCGCGGTGCCGGGGTGTTGCTCTCCACCAGCAGGGTCATGGGCTTCTGGCAGTAGCCGTCGGCCACCCCGATGTCGACGGTGCCGGTCCGCCCGGCGTGCAGCATGCCGGTCGCCTGGATGACCGCTACCTGATCGAGCCGTTCGCTGCCGAGTGTTCCCGCGCTGGGTCGGCCGGGTCGCACGACGATCATCCGCCCGAGGTGAGCGCTCGGGCCGCCCACGATCGTGGCCACGGCGACCGGTTTGTCCTGCGCGGCGTCGGTGAAGGCGGGTGCGAGTCCCGGCTCGCTGCGCGGATCGTGGCGGTGCAGGATGAGCTCGATCGTGCCGCCACAGGTGAGGCCCACGGCGAGAGCGTCACCGTCGCTGTAGCCGAACCGCAGAACCTTGGGCCGGCTGTCCCCGATCAGCATCTGCCGGCACGCTTCGTAGACGGCGGCGTCGACGCAGCCCCCGGACACATTGCCCAGTACGGCACCGTCCGCGTCGACGACCAGGGACGCGCCGGGCCGGCGGGGAGTGCTGCCGTCCACGCTCGTGACGGTGGCGGCCACAAACGGGGTCCGGCCGCGGACACGGTCGAGCAGCTCGGCGGCCAGTTCAAGCATGACCGCCGCCTCTGCGGGCTGCCGGGGTCGGGGTCCCGCGTATGCCGGGTCGCGCGCCAGCGCTGCCGTGCTGGTCGTTCATCGGCGGTCCTGCAGGGTGGTGAGAGCCCGGATCAGGGTGCGCTGCAGCAGCGCCGGCTTGAACTTGTTGTGCGTCAGCGGCCGGGCGCCGTCCGCGGCGTGGCGGACCGCGGACTCGAACGTCTCAGTGGTGACGGGTCGGCCGGCCAGGGCTCGTTCGACCGTCGTGAGCTGCCACGGCCTGGTCGACCAGAGTCGTGCCGCCGGCCAGAAAAGCGGTGTCGGCCCCGGCGTCCCGGACGGCCTCGAGCACGGAGCGCGGTCGGGTGAACGCGTAGCCCTGCATCAGCGCATCACCTTCTGCGCGTCCCGGATCGCGTCGACGATGAACGGATAGCAACTGCACCGGCAGATGTTGCCCGACATGCGCTCGCGGATCTCGTCGTCGGAGCTCGCGTGTCCTTCATGGACCATGGCGACCGCCGACATGATCTGCCCCGGGGTACAGAACCCGCACTGCAGACCGTCGTGCTCGATGAAGGCCTGCTGCATCGGATGCAGCCGGTCGCCCTGGGCGAGACCCTCGATCGTGGTGACCTCACGCTCGTCGGTCGTGGCCGCCAGCGTCAGGCAGGACAGCACACGCCGGCCGTCGACGTGCACCGTGCACGCCCCGCACTGACCACGGTCGCAGCCCTTCTTCGTCCCGACGAGCTCCAGCCGTTCGCGGAGCGTGTCGAGCAGGGTGGCCCGCGGGTCGACCTCTAACGTTTGCGGACTGCCGTTGACCTTGACCCGTACCGTCACGAGATCCATGCCCTCTGCGGCGAGGGCCGGCCCGGCGTTTGCGGTCCTTGCCGGCAGCGGCGTCGCTACCGCAACGACGGCAGTGGCGCCCAGAACGGTTCGCCGGGACACGCCCGACCGCTCGTGGCCTGCATCATCACTGGGACTCACCGATTTCTCCCCTGGTTTGCGCTTGATGGGACACGCCGGAACCGTCGGCGCAGTCGACCGGCTCCAGGTGCTGCCCACTCCGATCACTGAGGTCGACGGTCGCCAGGACCCGTCGATCCCAGGCTGGGGCGGGCACCCTCGTCGGCCGGGAAGGGGGTGTGGGTGAGGTTCTCGGAGATCTGCCAGATGCGTTCGGCGTCGTCCTCGCCGCGAAGCCGGGAGTAGACGGTCTGTTCGGCGGGCGCGCCCGACAGATGTCCGAGACCGCTGGGACCGTACAGGCGGGCGCCGTGTGCGTCCGGCGAGGTGGCGGCCAACAGGGCCGGAAGCAGCGCGGTCTCGACCGTCCCGGCGAGGATGCCACGGCGGGACAGAACGCGGATGAGGCGCACGCCGGCGGTGTCTTTTGCCCGGCCGACCTCGGGGCGCGCGGCCAGGAGACTGGTGGGGGCGATGCCGGGGTGGGAGAGGTTGCTGGTGATACCCCAGCCTCCGGCCTGGCTGCGCCGGTCCAGTTCGAGTCCGAACAGGCCGAGCGCGATCTTGGACTGGCTGTACGCGCGGCGGCCGTGGTAGGACCGGTCCCAGTTCAGGTCGTCCCAGTTGATGGCGTTCTCGTTCGCGCTGATGCTGAGCTGTGAAGTCACGCGTGCGCGGCCGGCGCGGAGCAGGGGCAGCAGGTGGGCGACGAGAGCGAAGTGCCCGAGGTGGTTGCTGCCGAACTGCAGCTCGAACCCGTCGACGGTGGTCCGCCGGTCCGGCGGAGTCATCACGCCGGCGTTGTTGATGAGGATGTGGATTGGACGGTCCTCGTCGCGCAGCGTGGCTCCCAGCGCGGCGACCGAGCCCAGCGACGACAGGTCGAGGTCCCTCAGGGACAGGGCCGCTTCCGGGTGCTGCTGCTTGATCCTGGCGATCGCCGCTTCGCCCTTGCGAGGGTTGCAGACGGGCATGACGACCTCGGCACCGGCGGCGGCGAGGCGACCCGCCAGGCCCAGTCCGACACCGTCGCTGGCACCGGTGACGACGGCGAGTTTCCCGGAGAGGTCGGCAACGGTGATGTCCGGTTGTGTGCGTGCCATGTGCTGCTCCTGGTTTCTCCAGAGAGTGGATGTGATCTCAGGCTGCGCCTGATCCACGGGGATATCCACGGCCTCTCGATCCCAGGCTGGCCGGACCCGGCCGGCCGCGGTCCGAAGGGGGGATCGACAGGCCGAGGCAGCCGTCCGGCACCGGTGGCACGATGAAAAGCACTGGAACCAGGGAGGAAGCAGTCGTGATCGATCGAGCTGGGCTCGCCGAGTTCCTGCGCCGCCATCGGGAGTCACTTCAGCCTGAAGACGTCGGTCTCCCGCGTGGGCAGCGGCGCAGAACCGCAGGTCTGCGCCGCGAAGAAGTCGCCACGCTCTGCCACATCTCCACCGACTACTACAGCCGGCTCGAGCGGGAACGCGGACCGCACCCGTCCGAGCAGATGATCGCCTCGATCGCGCAGGGTCTGCATCTGTCCCTCGACGAACGCGACCACCTGTTCCGTCTCGCCGGGCACAACCCACCCGCGAGAGGCCCGATCAGCGAGCACGTCAGTCCCGGCCTGCTGCGCATCTTCGACCGTCTCACCGACACCCCCGCCGAGATCGTCACCGAGCTCGGCGAGACACTCCGGCAGACCCCGCTCGGCGTCGCACTCACCGGCGACACCACCCGGTACACCGGCCCGGCCCGCAGCATCATCTTCCGGTGGTTCACCGACCCGGCCACCCAGGCCCTCTACCACCCCGACGACCACGCGCACCACTCCCGCGTCTTCGCCGCCGGGCTGCGCAAGATGGTCACACTCCGCGGGCCCGACTCACGGGCCGCTCACCTGGTGGACCTGCTGCTCGCCCGCAGCGAAGAGTTCCGCACCGTCTGGAAAGAACACGAAATCGGCATCCACTACAACGGCGTCAAACGCTACATGCACCCCGAGGTCGGCGCCCTGGAACTGACCTGCCAGACACTTCTCGACCCCGAGCAGTCACACATCCTTCTCGTCTACACCGCCGTCCCCGGCAGCGAAAGCCACGAAAAACTACAGCTCCTCTCGGTCATCGGACCCCCGCACATCGTCCCGCAGACACCCCCGAACGCGTGACTGCATTGCACAGGTTCTGATAGCTCGGCTTGCCGACAACGTCGTTGCGGTTGCCGCCGCCGGTCAGCAGGACAGCCAGCGGGGTGCCGTGCCTGTCAGTGATCAAGTGATGTTTGGAGCCGGCTCGGCCCCGGTCGACCGGCGAGGGGCCTGTCTGGCGCCCCGTTACCGTCTTCGTGGCCCCGTAATGGGGCTCCTGGCCTTCGGCCCCGGTATGACTTGATCCCTCAGTCGAGATGATCGAAAAGGTGGTGCCGCCGGTGTCGGAGGCATTGGCAGACCGCTGATCAGAGGCACGAGCGCTGATCCCCTGAGGGGCGAGGCAGACTCTTCGTAACGTGGCTTCCGCCTTGCGCAGCATGACGGCGGCCCTCGATCCCGGCCTGCCAGGGCCCGGCCAACTCCTCGACCAGACAAGCCAGATGGCGCCGAGAGACCCCGGTGAACAGCCAATGTGTCAGGACCTGTCGATTGACCGTGATCGCCACGCCCGGATCGTTCCACCAGCCAGCAACAATGCCTCACCCGCTATCACGCACCAGCTCGTAAGAGGGGGAGGAGGTCAATGAGCGAATAGATGTGCCGGGCCCACCGGGACCCGGCACACACTCGAGTGAGATCCGTATGAACGAGTTCCGCCGCCGTGCCGCGCCCGCCAGGGTGGAGCGGGTGGCAATGTCACCCCTTCGCTGCCCGAGCGCCATCGGCTGCGACCGACTGTGTGGCGACTCCTCGGGCGGCTGCTGCCTGCCGTGCCCGGCTTCGATACTCGCGAGGCCGGGCACGGCAGGCAGGGGCCGTGCTGCCGGGGCTCAGGCGTCGATGATGACGGGGATGATGAGGGGCCTGCGGCGGTAGGTGCGAAACGCCCAGTTCGCCACGGCGCGGGCGATGAGCTGTTCGAGTTGGATCGCGTTCCCGACGCCTTCGGCGGCGGCGGTGGCCAGGGTCTTCTCGATGACGGGGATGACCGGCTCGAAGGTGGTGTCGTCATGGGCGAAGCCGCGGGCCAGGAAGTCGGGGGCTTCGGCGAGGGCGCCGGTGTCGGCGTCGACGATCGCCACCACCGTGACCACACCCTCTTCCCCAAGCGTGCGGCGGTCCTTGAGGGAGGCTTCGGTGACGCCGCCGACCTCCATCCCGTCCACGTAGACGTAGCCTGCGGGGACCTTCCCGGTGATGGACGCGCGGCCGTCGACGAGGTCGACGACGACGCCGTCCTCGGCGATGACGACCCGGTCCGGGTCGACACCGGTACGGATGGCGAGGTCGCCGTTGGCCTGCAGGTGGCGCCATTCGCCGTGCACAGGCATGACATTGCGGGGTTTGACGATGTTGTAGCAGTAGACGAGTTCGCCGGCGCTGGCGTGCCCGGAGACGTGGACCTTGGCGTTGCCCTTGTGGACCACGTGGGCGCCCCACCGGGTAAGCCCGTTGATGACGCGGTAGATGGCGCTCTCGTTGCCGGGGATGAGGGAGCTGGCGAGCAGGACGGTGTCGCCCTTGCCGATACGGATCTGGTGGTCGCGGTTGGCCATCCGTGACAGCGCGGCCATCGGTTCGCCCTGGGAGCCGGTGCACACCAGAGTGATCTTGTGGTCCGGGAGCTTCTCCAGCTCCTTCGTGTTCACGACCAGACCGGAGGGGACCTTCAGATAGCCCAGGTCACGGGCGATTCCCATGTTGCGGACCATCGACCGGCCGACGAAGGCGACCTTGCGGCCGTGCTGGTGGGCGGCGTCCAGGACCTGTTGGATGCGGTGCACATGGCTGGCGAAGCTGGAGACGATGACCCGGCGCGGCGCGGTGCGCAGCACCTGCTCGATCGCCGGGTTCAGCTCACGCTCGGAGGTGGTGAAGCCGGGTACTTCGGCGTTGGTGGAGTCGGTGAGGAACAGGTCCACGCCCTCCTCGCCGAGGCGGGCGAAGGCACGCAGATCGGTGATGCGGTCGTCGAGAGGGAACTGGTCCATCTTGAAGTCGCCGGTGTGCAGCACCATCCCGGCGCCGGTGCGGATCGCGACCGCGAGGCCGTCCGGGATGGAGTGGTTGACTGCCACGAACTCGCAGTCGAAGGGACCGAAGCTGCGCCGGTCGCCCTCCCGCACGCGCACCGTGCGCGGCCGGATGCCGTGTTCCTTGAGCTTGGCCTCCAGGAACGCCAGCGTCAGCTTGGAGGCGACGATGGGAATGTCGGACCGCTCGCGCAGCAGGTAGGGCACGCCGCCGATGTGGTCCTCGTGGCCGTGGGTGAGGACCACGGCCACGATGTCGTCCAGCCGGTCCCGGATGGAGGTGAAGTCCGGAAGGATTACGTCTACGCCGGGCTGGGTCTCTTCGGGGAACAGCACGCCGCAGTCGACGATGAGCAGTTTGCCGGCGTGCTCGAAGACGGTCATGTTGCGGCCGATCTCGCCCAGGCCGCCCAGGGCAATGACCCGCAGCCCTCCTTCGGGAAGGGGCGGAGCGGCTTTCAGCTCGGGGTGTGGATGACTCATGCCTGGACGGTACCCGGAGAGTGGGACGAGGTGATCCATTGCCTGGGCGATCTCTTCCTCCTGCCGAGCGGATCGAGCGGTGCCGGCAGCAGGCCAACGACCGCCTCACCAGCCGCCTGCGGCACCGCCCAGGGCTTCCTCCGCGCGATCGGCGAAGCCCGCCTGGTCACCCCGCTGCGCTCCGCGGGCGGCCACCGCCGCTACTCCAGCTACCAGCTGCGCATCGCGGCCCGCGCCCGTGAGCTCGTGGACCGGGGTACTCCGATCGAGGCCGCGTGCCGCATCGTCATCCTCGAGGACCAGCTCGAAGAGGCCCAGCAGCTGAACGCCGCATACCGCCGCGAGACCGGAACGGCGGACCCGACGAGCGCTGTTTAAGGAGCGGTCTGCGGCGAGCTGGAGGCGTCAGCCATCTGCTGCTCGTGGTGGTGCTTGAGCGCGTCACGGGCCGCGAGGAGGTCGGCCGGGGCGAGGCTGGTCCAGTACGCGTGCGTGACGATCGTCCCGGCGAGTTCGACTTTCCCGCGCCCGTAGCCGGGCGATCTCCGCCGCGTCCTGGGGATCCCAGCCGGGGGAGGAGGGCCGGGGACGACTTCCGCCAGGCGTTCTCGTGCGTCTCCCACGCGTCCAGCGGGTCGGCCGACCACGCCAGCCCGTCACACGGGTGAGGGCCCGATACCGGTGCGTGGAGTGCGGTCCATCCGACCGCACGCCTTTCAAGAATGGGATTCCTGATCCGGCCTGCGATGACCTGCTCAACGATTTCCATCGCCTGCAGACACGCACTGGGTGTGCTTTCGGCCGCCTTCGCCGAGGTCTGCCGCCGGCACGGTATCCGCCGCAGCATGGGCCGGGTCGGCTCACGTTACGACAACGCCCTCGCCGAATCGTTCTTCCAGGGTCTCAAGCGCGAGTTGCTGCACGGAAGGCGCTGGACCTCGAAGGCGCAGACACGGCTGGAGCTGTTCAGGTGGCTGTCGTACTACAACCGGCGCCGCCGCCACTCCGTCCTCGGCTACCTCACGCCGGCCGAGTACGAACAGCAATCGATCACGTCACGTACGCTGGCACTCGTCGCGTGAAACCCGGTGTCCACCCCCTGGGATCAACCTCAGTACGGCGGCTGGCCCTTCGGTGAGGGCCAGGCGTGGGCGTACTTCGTCTGCCGCCCTTCCTGGACACGGGAAAACGAAAACGAGGTGGCACTCCTGGAGGGTGTCGTCACGCTCGCCCGTTATTTCGGCGCTAACAAGGTGCTGCGCAAGAGCGGGCAGTACGGGCCGCGGGTCGAGGTTCCCGAGAGTGCTGACGTACAGACTCGTCTGCTCACCTTCATCGGACGTCAGCCCTGAGCGACGCGTCCGGCCGGATCACCGCCCGGACGGGTCGTGTCCCGATCGGGCCACGGCCCGCACCCGGACGAACCCGGTACGGGCCGTTGCCTCACACCACGGCCCGTACCGGCTCGACTCGAGTGTGCGGCGCGCAGCGCTCGGCACACGTGCAGGACGCTGGGTCAGCGCGCCTTCTCCAGCTTGGCGAGGGCCTTCGCGAGGCCGTTGGCCCAGAGCTGGTTCACGCGGGAGCGCTCGGCCGTGTTCGGGTAGCGGTTGGTGCAGGACGTGCCCGGGCCGCCGCCCGACATCAGCTCGCTGCACGGACCGCTGTAGTGGTCCGGCAGACCCAGCACGTGACCGGTCTCGTGGGCGGTGACGCGGATCGAGTCGTACTGCCGGTTCTGCGCGTAGTCGAGGAAGATGTAGCCGCTGCCGTGGCCGTCCGTGGAGGCGTACGACCCGCGCGAGTCGTTGCCCTCGTAGTAGGTGAAGTCCGCACCGCTCGAGGCCGCCTGGAGCTTGACGTTCGACACGGAACTGTTCCAGATCGAGGCGGAACTCGATATCTGGGAGCGGAAAGTCGGCGCCTGGGAGGCGTTGTAGTAGACGGTCACCGACTGCACGGAGGGGTTGGCCGCCTGCTTCTTGGCGACCGACTTCAGGACGGCGTCGAAGAACGCCTTGTTGCCGGCGGTGTCTTCGGCCGAGCCGGCGTACAGGGCCGTCGCGGCGGAGGCGGAACCGGCCGGGGCGGAATCCGCCGACTTGGCGCTCGCCGGGACCGCGGTGCCCAGCGCTGCGGATGCCAGACCGAGGCCGAGCGTGAGAGCCAGAAGTCTCCTGGAGGCCTTCGACTTCATGCGGGAGGACAGCATGGGGGGTGCTCCTACTCGTTCGTGTGGGGTGGTGAACGATTGGTTCAGCAGGAGTCTCGGGGAGGCCAAGGGAGTAGCGGATGATGGCATTCGGGGATAGCGCGGAGCTATCGGGGAGCCGACTCGTCAGGCTTCGTCGCGTTTTGAACATCTGGTGCGCCGCTCCGCGTCGCCCTACCCTTCCGGCATGGAGCTCGAGGTGAGGCACTTACGTGCCCTGTGCGCCATCGCCGACACGGGCAGCCTGCACAAGGCGGCCCGTGAGCTCGGGGTGGCACAGCCCTCGTTGAGCACCCAACTGCGCCGCATCGAGCAGGCACTCGGCGTGCAGCTCTTCGTCCGCACAGGCACGGGCTGCCGCCCCACACCACTGGGCCACGCGGTGCTGAGCCGCGCCAGACCTCTCGTCGCCGAACTCGCTGCGATCGTCACGGAGACGAGGGCGGCGGTGGCCCGGGCCACGGATGAGTACACACTGCGGATCGGTGCCACGGCCAGCCGTGCCCTGCCCGGCTGGCTGCGCCGACTGCGCGCCCGTGTTCCCCGCATCGAACCCACACTCCGGATGGACGTCTCGGCGAACTCCCTGCTGCGCATGGTCGCCGGGGGGTGGCTCGAACTGGCCTTCGTGCATGAGGTCGAGGGCAGTCCCCTGTGCATCCCGTCCGGGCTCTGTCTGCGCGTCCTGGTCGAACGCGAACCGCAGTTCGTCACGATCGCCGCCGACCACCCGGCTGCGGAACGTTCCGAGGTGCGGCTCGCCGACCTGGCCGACGACCACTGGATGGTGGACTCGACGGTCGACGGCGAGTGGGACGCACTCTGCCGTGTCCTGCGGGACGCGGGGCTCGAGCCCGACATGCTGCACGGCGACTACCTCACGGCGTACTCGCTGGCCGCCACCGGCGAAGTCGTCACGGTCAGCCAGCCCACCGCCCGCCCGCGATCCGATGTCGTCGTCCGGCCCCTGCAGGGCGACCCGATAGGAGTACGACTGCTGCTCGCCGCCCGCTCGGAGGCCGAACTCGATCTCGGATACGACGAGTTGGTGGACGCCTACCGGGAGGCGGTCCGTCAGGCACCGGCCTACCGTGAATGGCTGAAGCGTTCGGGTACGCCGGAGGCCACGCGAGTCCTGTGTGAACCCGGGACCGCCGACACGCGGGAGACGCCCGAGCGGGTGCTCACGACGGACGGTACCGGCATGGGCAAAGTCGTGCGGTGACTGGGTAGGTCCGGGCTCGTGATCAGTCTTTGCGCATCAGGAGATGGCCCGACGGGTCTGCCGCACGATCGGGTGACATCTTGACCTGCCCCACCATTTGGGTTCCAGGCTCGGTGACTAAAGGGTGTTGCACAAGCCCATGATCAGGGCATTTCTCCTGTATGGGTGGGGTGTTGAGGGCTGATCCGTTGTGGGTGGAGACGTTCACCGGGCTGCGGATGGACCGGTTCGCGAAGGTGGTGCGGGAGCGGGAGCGGGGCGGGAACGGGCCGGGCGGCGGTCGGCCCTGGTGCCTGCCGCTGTCGGACCGGGTGCTGCTGGTGGCCGTCTACTACCGCACCAACCTCACGATGCGCCAGCTCGCCCCACTGTTCGGCATCTCCTCAGCGACGGTCTGCCGGGTCGTCCAGCGGCTTGGCCCGCTGCTTGCCCTGCAGCCCGCGCCACGGCCGACGGCGGACATCGAACGCCTTTGGATCGTGGACGGCACCCTGATCCCAGTCCGTGACCGCAAGGTCGGCGCCTCGAGCCGCAACTACCGGTTCTCAGCGGACGTGCAGGTCATCATCGACGTCGACACGCGCCTGGTCATCGCCTCGGCCCGGCCCGCGCCGGGCAACAAGGCCGATGCCCACGTGTGGCGCGAGTCGGATCTGCCGGCCGCGGCGGCCGGAACAACGGTGCTCGCGGACGGCGCCTACCTGGGCACCGGGCTGATCGTCCCGCACCGCAAACGGGCCGGACGGCCCCTTCTGCGCGGGCAGGAGGAGGACAACGCCGAACACCGACGGGCGCGGGCCCGCGTCGAGCACACCTTCGCCCGCATGAAGAACTGGAAGATCCTCCGCGACTGCCGTCAGAAGGGCGACAGCCTCCACCACGCCGTCGCCACCATGCACAACCTCGCCCTCGCCGGGTGAAACACCAGGTCAAGCGCCACTTCGACCTGCCTGAGCAGGACCTTGTGCAACACTCTTTAGTCCCGCCCAGAGCCTGGCCCGCCGCGGCCGCGTGGCCGAACTGCCGCGCTGGAAGCAGTGGTTCGACGAAGGCCTCCTCGAGCGGCTGCACACCTTCTACACCGACATCGCCCCGACGCTGTGCCCGATCCCACCGGCGATCATCGACACCGACGGAGCCACCCCAGAGGCGGTACTCGCGCAAGTCGCCGGGGTGCTCACGGACGCGGGCCTCGACCAGACCGCGCGACGCCTCACCTCAGCACCCGCGCCCACCACGCGGCCGGCAGTGGACGAGCAGTTCGTCGATGCCTACACCCAGCTCGGCGGGCTGGAGGCCTTCGGACACGCCCTCACCCATCCGATCAACCACCGCGGAGCCACCGTCCAGCTGTGCCAGCTCGGCGCCCTGCACCGCGATCCGGCGGGCCGCACCCGGCTGTGGAACCCGCTCACCGACCCCGCACGGAGGGCCGCCTGATGAAACGGGCCACCCCGTGCGTCGTCGGCATCAACCTGGGCCACGACGGCGGAGCCGCACTGATCACCGACACGACGATGGTCGCGATCGGCGAAGAGCGACTCAACCGCACCCGCTACAGCCCCGGCTGGCAAGCCGCCCTGCTCTACTGCCTGCGCGCAGCAGGCCTGACGCTCGCCGATGTCGGCCTGGTCGCCGTCAGCGGCATCGGCCGCACCCCGCCCACCCGGGCCGAGACCGGCCTGGCCCACCTCGGCATCGACCCCAGCCGGATCATCCCGGTCGACCACCACCTCAGCCACGCCTACACCGCCTACTGCCTCAGCCCCTACCAGGACGCGACCGTCCTGGTCGTCGACGGCGGCGGCAACAACAACGACACCGAGACCTACTACCGGGCCACCCGAGACGGCATCGAACGTTGCGGGGGCAACCCGCCCGCCCGGCCCCGGGCCGGCGGAATCGGCGCAGCCTACGAAGCCTTCACCAACTGGCTCGGCTGGCACGAACAGGAAGCCGGAAAGACCATGGCCCTCGCCTCGTACGGCGATGCGGGCCACTACCTCGCGCCGCTCTTCGACGTCGTCGACACCCACGTCCACGGACGCCTCACCCACACCCACGCACCCGGGGTCGCCGACCTCGCCGAACGGACCGGCTTCGACTTCGGCCCCCAGGGCAGCCGCGGCCGACATGAGCTCGGCATCAACGCCGCCGCCTACATCCAGGAGCAGACCGAACGCGCCCTGTGCGCCCTCGCCGAACAGACCATCACCACGACCGGGCTCGGCAACCTGTGCCTGGCGGGCGGGGTCGCCCTCAACTGCGTCGCCGCCGACAAGATCCGCCGCCTGGACACGGTCACCGGCTACTTCGCCCCACCCGCCGCGTCCGATCGCGGCCAGGCTCTCGGCTGTGCCCTGTACGCCTGGCACCGCCTCACCGGCGACCTGCCAAAACGTCCCCTGACCAACGACTACTTCGGCCGCGACTACACCGACGAGGAGATCCTGCAGGCCCTGGACCGGGACCCCCGCTCCGGCATCGTCGAACGGCGCCGCACACCCTTCACCTGGCGCCGCGAGAGCGACATCGCCCAAACAGCCGCCCAGATGATCGCCGACGGAAAGATCATCGGATGGTTCCAGGGCGGCAGCGAACTCGGGCCCCGCGCACTGGGGGCCCGCAGCATCCTCGCCGACCCCCGCACCACCGCCGGCGCCCTCAACCACAGGATCAAGCACCGCGAGCCGTTCCGGCCATTTGCCCCGGCCGTCCTCGCCGACCACGCCGCCACCTGGTTCGACCTCGATGTGCCCAGCCCGTTCATGCTGCTCGCCCCGCCCGTACGCGAGGACCGCGCCGACAAAATCGCCGGAGTGGTGCACGTCGACGGCACCGCCCGCGTCCAGACCGTCGACCCCGAAGCCGCGCCCGCCTACGGTGCGCTGATCGAGCACTTCCACCAGCTGACAGGAGTACCCGTCGTCCTGAACACGTCCTTCAACGACCGCGAGCCCATCGTCGAGACCCCAGCCACGCGCTCGCGACACTCCAGGACTGCGATCTGGACGCGGCATGCATTGGCGGATACCTGGTCGAGCGGTCCTGACTCCGCACCGGGGGCTGCCACACTGAAAAGCATGACGACCTCCACTCCGCCGCTGAGGGAAGCTGCCCGCGCCATCGTCGTCGACGCGGAGGATCGCATCCTGCTGCTGCGCTACGACGAGAACGGCGGCTTCTGGGCAACGCCCGGCGGCTCGCTGGAGGACGGAGAGGACCACGCCACGGCGACGCTCCGCGAGCTGCGTGAAGAACTCGGTATCGACGCGAAGGCCGTCGAACTGGGGGCGCAGCTCGCCGAGCGCAGCCAGGATCACCTGGTCGGCGGGCGCGAAGTCCGGCAGGTGGAGAAGTACTTCCTTGCGCGCGTCTGCGCAGCCGACGTCAACCCGGCCCACGCCACGCAACCCGACAACATCCGCGAGCACCGCTGGTGGACCATCGCCGAACTGCGCGCCGCCCAGGAAACGGTCTACCCCGTGGGCCTCGCCGACCTGGTCACCGCCACACTCGAGCACGGTGCGCCCCTGCGCCCCGTCGTCCTGACCGGATGAACCGTCCCGGCACCGTGCGGGGGAGCAGACTGCGGGCGTGACTGAGAACTGCCCAGCGAGTTCCTGCCTGCCCTATGCCGCCGTACTCTGCGACGTCGACGGCGTGCTGAGGCACTGGCCCGCCGACATCGAGATCGAGCACGCCCATGGACTGCCCGCCGGCTCCCTCGCGGCCGCGGCCTTCGCACCCGCTCGAATCAACCCCGCGATCACCGGCGAGATCACCGACGAACAGTGGCGGTCCGCGGTGGCGGCCGACCTCGCCACCATCTGCGGCTCTGATAAGCGGGCCCGCGCCGCCGTGACCGCCTGGTCCGACCGCGCCCCGTCCGTGGACCTGGAACTGGTGGCTCTGCTCACCCGGGTCCGCGAGGTCGCCCGCGTCGCCCTGGTCCCCAACGGAACCACACGGCTGGAGCAGGACCTCGCCCGCCAGGGACTGGACAGTCTTGCCCACACGGTGGTGAACACCGCCCGGATCGGCATCGCGAAACCCGATCCCAGGGCCTACCGCATCGCTGCCGAACGCGTCGGGGCCACCACCGAACGCTGCTTGTTCGTCGACGACATCGCAGCGAACGTCACGGCTGCCCGCGAGACCGGCATGACCGGTCTCCACTACCGACGGATCGACGAGCTGCGCACAGCGCTCACGCCCCTGCTTGGACGTTAGCCGCCGATGGCCCGTTGCTGTGTACGGGTTTGAGGAAGCCGATGGAGCGCAACCGGTGCGCCGGGACGACCAACGGGCGCACCGCCCGCAGGAGCCCGGACCACACCGCGGCCGGGAGGCCGGCCACTGAGCGGACGCCGCCGACCGCACCGGTGCGCATCGTCCACCGAGTGGATGCGCTCGGGCGGCTGGCCTATCGCACCGGAGCGGCGAGCACAGCCCTGGCCTCCCGGATGAAGTTGCGCTGCGCCTGTTCCAGCGCCGTGCTGTGCTCTCCGAACATGCGGACACGTTGCGCGAAGTCCGCCGCGGGAAGGCGCATTGCGTTCGCCTTCGCCTGGACTGCTTCATGGATGGCAGACGCCAAGTCGGCCATGGAGTCAGGGCCGGTGATGGCCACCGCTGTCACTGCTCGCTGTAGTGCGTCCAGGGCGGCGTTGGTAGGAGCCCATAGCTCCCGGTGGTCAGCATCGTCATCCCACCCAGGCTGGGCACGCGCAACGATGATCGGGCTGAAGGTGGCCTCTGCCTCGCTACATCGATCAAGGACGGCTGCAAACGCCGCTTGCCGCTCTTCCCTCAACCGATGCCTTACATCGACGGCTTCTTGGTCCCGCACCTGCCGCCGGATCACTCGTCCTTGGACGATGGCGCCTCCCAGTGCCCCCGCCAGCGTTCCAGCAATTCCCAGTGCAGCAGCCCACACGGCTGCATCCCCCTGATCCATGTCACGCATCATGCCGCCCCGCCGGTCAACGAGATGCAGAGTTCTGTTGGAGTGGATCGTCTTGGACTCGGTGCGCATCGGGTGGGTGCGCACCAACGCACCGGTGCGCATCACCCGCACCGGTGGTGCGGTTACCGGTGCAGGGCCACCACGGTGTTCACCACCGCACGAGTCCGCTCCACCTGCTCATCGCGCAGCGCCTGCAGAGCCCGGACGACGTCCTTGGGCGCGGTCTCGCCCTCGTCGACAGCGTGGTGCACAACAACGGCGGCACCTGGGGCACGAAGGACGCCGGCATCGTCTGGTGCCAACTCGCCCTCCCCGAGGGGGTGTCGCGATGACCACGTGGATACCCCGTTGGGCCCCGAGGTTCTCGTCGGCCTCCTTGCGAAGATGCACAGCTGGCAGCCCTTCGACGGGGACGCCCTCCTGGACGACGTCGCGGCCGCCCTCGATGACGTCGCCCCAGAGGCCGAGGACATCGGGGAGCTGACGGCCCGCCTCAGCCGGCACCTCGTGCAGCTCGTCCACATCGCTGCTGCCGTCCAGGCGGAGCGGCCCGATGAGTGCATCGCCCGTCTCCTCGCCTGGGCCCGCCCGTTGGCCGATGCGGAACTCCCCGCTGACCGCCGCGAGTCGGTGGGCCACGTACGTCGGATCGGCTGGGCCGTCGACGGCCTCCTCGAACGGCTCGTGGAGACCAGGAGTCTCCGGGCAGCGGCATGAGCAGCGGACCGTCACATCGACAAGGCCAACCCCAGTGCCGGTGAACGCCGGCCTGGCCGAGGCGGCAGCACCTTAGAGATCCTTGCGGAGGGCCCGGTTTACGTCGGGGTTCCTGTCGGGCCGGTATGACTTGATCGGCATGTACCCCTGAGATCGGTACAGCGCCAAGGCCGCCGTGTTGTCTATGCCCGTCTCCAGCTGAACACGGGTGGCGCCCCTGAGTTTCGCGTCGGTTTCCAGGCGTTGCAGGATCTCCCGTCCCAGGGACTGGGATCGGGCTGCGGGGTGGACATACATCCGTTTGATCTCTGCGGTCTGCGTGTCCAGGAACGACCATCCGCCGCACCCGAGGGGGCTCCCGTCTTCGTCTCGCGTCAGCAGGAACAGTCCGCGCGGGGGAGTGAACTGGGAGACGGGCGTATCGGCGGGGTTGTCGGCGAAGCCGTACATCGCGAGCTGTTCGTCGTGGAATTTCAGCAGCAACCGTTGGACCGCAGGGTCGTCGTACAAGGCGGGAGCTATGGTCCTGGCGGGCCGGAGACGAGGGCGGCTGGTGTGCGTCATGTGCCTGATAGTGCCCGGTCGACGGAGTCGAGGACATCGCTTCGTCCGGCGGATCGCAGATTGCGGGCCGCACGGCGACGGACTTCGTGCAGGAGTGCCCGGCACCTCAGCGACTCGACGCCCCGTAGGTGTTCGACCACGGCGCTCAGGGTCTGAGCGGTTGTTTCGACGTCCCGGGTGAGAAGTCCGGTACGGGCGAGGTGGATACCGTGCAGGACGGCGGAGCGCTGGTATCCGACGGTTGAGCCCTTGTTGACGAGCGGGGACAGCAGCCCGGTGGCCTCGCGCAGGAGGGGGCGCCGCCCGGAGGAGCGGGTGACGGCCAGCTCGACCAGGGCGTGCCCGGACTCGGAGGCGAACTGCGGGCCGGGGGAAGGATCTGTCGGGGCTGATGGGGCTCCTTGAAAACGGTTCTGACCGCAGTTCCGTGAAGGATCTTGGAGTCTCTCGGCCCGGTGCGGTCCGTCCGGAGCCGCCTGGTTGGATGACCGCATGACGGATTGGTCGACACTCACCGACGCGTGCGGTTCGGCAGAGCATGTGCCTGCTCTCTTGGACCGGTTCGAGGCCGATCCGAGCGGTGTGTGGTCCGAGCTGATGGACCACCTGTGTCCGCAGCTGGACCTCGCCTTCACCGCCAGTTTCGCGGCGCTTCCGCGCTTGGCCGAGATCGCGACCGCGGGCAGGCCGGGAACCCTGGGCTGGGTGCTGCTGGCGGCGGGAGCAATCGCTTCCTGTTCGCCCGGGTTGTCCGATCCCGGCAGCCCTCTGACGGTCTTCTCGGCTCCAATTGCGGTTCTGCATGACCTCACCGATCGCCGCCTGAGCCAGACGGCCGGGGCGGAGGAGTACGTGAACCTGCTGCAGGCTCTGCTCTCCTTCGAGGGCGTCGAAATCTGGGACCGCTCCCTGGACGGCCTGCAGAGCGGGGAGTACGAGGTCGACTGCCCCTACTGCGGCGTCAACATATTCGTGGTGATCGGGCAGGACGACTCCTTCTGCTGCACCGACGACTACGCGCTGCAAGATGTGCTGAAGTCACCCCTCCAACCGGCGCGAACGCAGCAGTTGGAAGGGCTGCCGCGGAGGCTGTTCTCGCGGGCCTTGGCGGACGGTCAGGAGGGCCTGGCGCATGGCGTCCGTTACCTGTTCGGGCGGGCCGCCTGTCCGGACTGCGGGACCGACTTTTCGGTGGCCGAGCGGGTGGCCGGCTGGATTCTGTGACCGGCCCGAGGCTATGGGCGGGTGAGGACGCGGGTCCGTAGTAGTCGGATAGCCGGCCCGTCCGTACATGGCTCGCTTGATCGTTTTCGCGCGATTGACATGGCCTTCGACCTTGCCGGAGCTCCATTCGTGGGTGAGGCCGGCGGTGGCAGCGTCGAAGTCCTGGCGGAGGAACGCGGCGAACTTGGCGACCGGGAGAGCGTCGGAGTGTTCGGCCTGGCGGATCCAGGCAGGCAGCAGTTGGCCTCGGCGGTTGCGGACGAGGTCCGTGAAGGCCCGGGCGAGGTCGCAGGCCCGCGCGATGTCCGGGCACGCGAGGCGGGCCTGGTCGAGGTGTTCGACCTCCTGGGTGTTGAGGAGTCGGCACCGTCTTCGAAACCTGGAACTCCTCAGGCCCGCTCAGCAGGACGTCGGCGCGCAACGCCGTGCTGCTCAGCGGATGCACCGGCGTCGTCGGCTGGGTCGGTGACGACCGGGTGCTGTGCCGCACGTCGTCCGGTTCGTTCCGGACCATGGACGCCCGCACCGGCCGCGCAGCGGGCGCCCCGATCAGCGTGGTCGACCCGCAGGACGGCATCGTCGCGGAGGGACTACTGGTGTCACCCGACGGGACGAAGTTCATCGTCTCCGTCCACCTACCCAATGCCGAGCAGTACCCCGACTATGGGTACGATGCGCCCGACTTCCGAGTGGTGCCGACCACACGGGGAGCAACGGCGACCGATCTCGCCGGCGCGGAGCTGAACGTACTCACGGTGTTCCTGAGCTGGTCGTGAGCGGCTGTCCGGGGCCCCGGCCCGGGTGCGGTCGCGGTGACTGCGCGGAGGCACTCGACGCTCGCCGAGACTCCCCACTCCGTTGACCATCGGAGCATGTGAGGCGACGAGCGCTCTTGGTCGAATTCAGAGATCCCCATCAGGGCTGCGGGGAACGGCTGAGGCCGGGACCCGGCCCGGTCTGCAGCTGTCACCGGCCGGGGGCGTCCTTGCTCCGCTCGTGCTTCCTCCGCCGGTTCCAGTCCTGCAGGGCCACGTCGGCGACCAGCCGGGTGCGCCGCTCCTGCAGACGCTTCATCTCGTGGTCACCGAGGTCTCGTCGACGCCGTAGATAGTGCCCCGCTCGGCTTCGATTTCCTCCTCCAGGAGGTCCAGGGCCTCCTGGAAGTCGCCGTTCAGCTCCAGCACCGTGACCAGGGCCTTGCGTATGGACCGCGTCTCGTCCCTCCGCTCCCAGCCGAAGGCCTGGGACTCGGCATACAGGACTCGCAGCAGGCGTACCCCCTCGGCCGCTTCGCCGTTCTCGGCGAGGAACCGGGCCAGGTTCGCCCGCCAGCCGTGGGTGCCGACGTGGTCGGGGCCCAGCACCCTGGCGGAGTCGTCCGCTCCCGCCCGCGCCTCGGCGACGGCGCCGTCCAGATCACCGACCCTGCGGCGGCGCCAGGCGAGTGACGATCGATACCTCAGGGTGTCGGGGTCGTCGGCCCCGAACTCCGCGGTCCGTTCGGCCACTTCCGCCTCGGCCAGCCGCAGGGTCTCGGGGTGCCGCCCTTCGTGGAGGAGCCAGGTGAGAACCCTGGAGCGGGCGGCGAGGGTGTCGGGGTGCCAGCGGCCCAACTCCCGGGTGAGGTACGTGACGTCCTCGTGCACGTCCGGCCAGGGCCGGGCCTC
This sequence comes from Streptomyces sp. NBC_00659, assembly GCF_036226925.1. NCBI lineage: Bacteria > Bacillati > Actinomycetota > Actinomycetes > Kitasatosporales > Streptomycetaceae > Streptomyces > Streptomyces sp. NBC_00659. The sequence goes on from NZ_CP109031.1 coordinate 9,395,797, forward strand.
CGGCCGCTCCCAGTGCCGGAAACGGCGCCTGACCCGCCAGGTGCGGACAGTGCGTCGCGGCGTGCGCTGCTTCTCAGACGTGCCCCGGTCGCTCCGGCTCTCGCGCATTTCCGTCATCAGAACCCGCCTCCGTGGTCCACCCACGTCTCCTCGTCCCTGGCCCGGTCGTACGCGCTGCGCCAGGTCCCGCTGCGGTCCAGCAGGTCACGCTCCTCTGTGCTGAGGGCCCGCTCGGCCGGGTGCGCCGGGAGACGGCGGCAGTGCGCCTCGAACTGGTCACGACGCCTCGGCCAGCAGCGTCCCACAAGCCAGGCCAATGGCACCCCCGTCACTGCCCACAGCACCAGACAGCACCACGCGCCGGCCACGATCGGCTCGACGCCGTTGGTCCAGTACTCCTGCCGCAGGAAGACCACCTGGACGTAGGTCCAGAGGGTGAACAGAAGCGGGGTCACGAAGGCAGCGCGTGCGATTGAGTCCCTTGTGCGCAGCGACCAACGCGGCACCTTGAGATCCTCGGCCCGCAGGAAGGCGTCACGCTGCCGCTCGTAACCGGACTCCCAGTACAGCCGGCTCAGCGGAAACGGTTCGCCCCGCCGTCGCAGTGTGGCCAGCAGGGCGGCCGGCACCGGATGCCCGGGTGCCGCGGCAGACTCCTCGGCCCTGTCGGTGACCTCCATCATCCCGTCGTCGCGGATCCTGATCAGGCCAGCGAGTAGCAGTTCGGCGGCCGCGGCCTTGTCCGCGTAGGACGGAGCACGGGCCGTGGCCACCGCGTGGTACGGGTCGATGTCCACCGCGTCCAGCCCCGCTGCCGCCGCCCGGTCGGCCCGGTCCCGGATCCACCACAGCACGCCGAGCACGGGAAACACCGCGCAGGCCGACGCCAGCGCAACCAGGAACATCTCCAACTGACTCAAGACCACACCCCCTTTTCTCCGGAAGCCCGTCGATTTCCTTCCCTTCCCTGAAGGCGCACATCCACGGGGAACGGTTGCAGACACGAGTGACCTCCGCCCCGGGGAATCGGGAACCCGCTCAACGACGGCCGCGGCTCAGAAACCCGCACTGACACTGGAACCCGGGAGGGGGTCGTCTTTCCTGCTGAGCTATTCGTTGCCGCGTACGAGTTCGACGAGCAGTTCGGCGTCGCGCAGGTCGGAGAGAACGGTCTCGGCGCCAGCGGCGCGCAGGGAGGCTTCGTCGCTGCGTCCGGAGGCCACGGCGATCACGCGTACGCCGTTGGCGTGTGCGCCCGCCACGTCGGCGGGGGTGTCCCCGATCAGTACCGCGTCCAAGGCTTTGGTGCCGGCGCGCTGAAGGCAGAGGCGGACGAGGTCGGCGCGCGCGTCGCGCTCCTCGCCGTAAGCGCCGATCTCCCACAGGATGTGCCGGTCGAGGCCGAAGACGGAGAGCTTGGTCTGGGCAGCGGGGCGGATGTTGCCGGACACCACGGTCTGGCGGACACCGTCGGCGTCCAGGGCATCGAGGGCGGTGGCCGCTCCGGGCAGCGCGTGCCCGCGCTCGCGAAGGGCGGCTGCCCGGCGCAGATGGCCGTCGGCCAAGGCGTTGGCGAAGCGTTCGAAGTCGGGCCGGCTGGTGGTCACGCCGTGAAGCTTGGCGGTCTCGCGGAAGATGACCGGCTCTGTGATGCCGTCGATTTTCGCCTGCTGGCGCATGGGCTGGCCGAGGGCCGCTTCGAAGGCGGCAGCGGACAGCTCGCGTCCGACACCACGCGTGTCGATCAGTGTGTGGTCGGCGTCCCACAGCACCAGCCTCGCCATGCGCCCCCCTCAACTCGCCGCAGTCCAGGGTCACAAGGGTCACACGATCGTGTGCGGAGCGTGCAGGCGTCCGTGCGTCCGGTTCTACTCTGACGGTACGAAAGCCGCGCAGGAGGGGGACCGGTGTCGACGCCGCACCTTCCGATCGGCCGCACCGTGCGCTACCACCGGCGGCGCGACGGCCGGACCGTCGCCGCGATCGCCGGCCTGTGCGGCATCACGGCACGCTATCTGGAGATGATCGAGGCCGAAACCAAGGTTCCATCGACCGAGGTCCTGGCCCGCCTCGCCGCCGAGCTCGGTGTCCCGATCGCCGCCCTGTTCGCCGAGACGCTCGCCAAGGAGCCGGCCCCGCCGGTGAGCACCGCACCTTCCATCGCCCGCGCGCTCATGAGCCACGCCCTGCCCGCGAGCGCCGCCGTGCAGAGTCCTGCCGTATTGCGTGAGCGGGTGGAGGCCGCCTGGCGGATCTGGCAGTGCTCCAGGAACCGGTTCACTGACATCGCTGAAGTCCTGCCTGCGCTGATCGAGGACGTGGAACACGCGGTGCGCGCACACCGCGGCGGTAGTGAACCGGCGCTACGACGCGAGGTCCTGCGCGTGGCCGCCGACCTGTACGGGCTGCTGCGCTCGTACTGCCGCAGAACCGGGCGCCTCGACCTGTCCCTCATGGTCGCCGACCGTGCCATCCGGGCCGCCCAGGACGCAGACGACCCCGTACGCATCGCCGTCGGAACCTGGAACCTCGGCCACGTGCTGCTCTCCCATACCGACGCGAGCTCCGTGGACGAGGCCAAAGACGTCGCGCTCCGGGCCGCCGACCAGCTACGCCGCGGCGCACCCGCATCTGCGGAGACTGCCGCCGTGGAAGGCGCGCTGGAACTGGTGGCCGTCGTCTCCGATGCACGCCAGCGCCGCTGGACGGACGCACGCCGGCGCCTGAAGGAGCGGGCCGCCCCGCTCGCCGAGCAGGCAGGCGACGGCAACGTCGCCTGGACGGTCTTCGGGCCCACCAACGTTGCCCTGCACGCCATCAGTATCGAGACGCTGGCCGGTGACGCACTCTGCCGGCACGCCCAGCAAGCCCTGACCACAAGCGTCGCGTCGTAGCAAGCGCGGCATCATCCGGCTTCCAACACACGCTTGAGTAACCGGCCGTGCAGGCTGGCCTGTCGCGCCAGGTCGGCAGACCGGCCGTAGGGCACGCCTCTACGCAGACCCTCGCCAGGGACTATCGATGCCTCAGGGTGGTCCCGGTCGCAGCGCCATGAAGAGGCCCTCGGCGTCGGTCGTGAGCACATCGCCGTGGTGGATCGTCGCGGTGAGGTAGCGCTTGCGGCCCTCCTCGCGCGAGAAACGCGCGGTCAGCCGGAGCTCGGGACCGATGGGGGTGATGCTGCGGAAGTTGACGTGCAGGTATGCCGTGCGCGCCCGGCTGCGGCCGGTGTTGGCGAGACGGCCCAGCACCTCGTCGAACATGAGCGGAATCACTCCGCCGTGCGCTGCGCCGTTGCCGCCGAGGTAGTAGCGGCCGAGCCGGAACGTGCCGGTGGCGTGCTTCTCGTCCCACTCGTCCACGTGGAAGGCCGGAGTCAGCGCCTGTCCGCGTCCGGGGAGGTCGAGGCGGTTACCGGTGATCTGTTCGCGTTCGCCGACGCGGTGCGCCGCGAGAGCCTCCGCGACGTCCCTACCGAACCCGGAACGGTTCATCCACCCACCCGCACCTGAGACAATGGCGATCAGTCACAGCGGGGCGGCGCGATCGGTCGCACACCGTTCTTGCCGCGGCTGGGGAGGGATGGTGCTCGGCGACGGTGTGGCCGAGGGGGGGCGATGCCTTCGGAAAACAGACTGGGGATACGGAGCGCTGCTGTTCATGCGGTTACGGAAGAGTGCTGTCGCTGCGGTTGTGTGCGCCTTGCTTGCTGGTGTCTCGGGGGATTGCGCCGGCGCTTCCGCGCCCGCTCGGGGGCCTGTGGCGGACCTCCTGAACGGCCGGGACTGGGCCCACTTCGCTGGAGGGAAGCCCACCCGCGCAGGGGTACGCGTCACACACCTCGACCGGCGCATCACACGCCAGGACGGCACCGGTGGGCAGCCGAACCCGCCGGTGAACCTGCGCGGTCCCCACATGGTGTTCCGCGGGGACGTCCGGATCGAAGCGAGCCTGCGGCGCACGGATGACACGGACGCCTACCTGCATCTGTACGGGGAGACGCCGGTCATCTACGACGAATGGCGCTACGAGCGGCGCGGCGTACGCATCGGCGTGGTCGGCGGGAGGCTCCGGATCGACCGCTGGGACGGGGACTCCGACAGACCTGCGGTGACCCGGACCCTCGGGGGCGGCCTGGGGCACGAAGTCCGCCTCGCCCTCGAAGTCCGCGGAAGCAGACTCGTGGTGGAGACCGACGGAAGGGTCGTGGGAACCGTTCCCGCGCGGGACGTCTTCGGCCGTGGCCGCATCTGGTTCGGCGCGGATGCGGGAGCCCGCGGGAAGGGCTGGACCCTCAGCGATCTCCACGCGCAGTCACTGGGCCGGGGCCGGATGTCCGTCGTGGACGCGCCTGGCCTGCGAGTGCCCCGGTCCACCGACGCGATGCGTGATCTGGCGGCGGGGCTTCCCCGCCCGATCCATATGGGAACCGCCTTGGCCGCAGGCCCCTTGCTGACTGACAGCGCCTACCGCCGGACGGCGGGTGAGGAGTTCTCCATGCTCACACCGGAGAACGACTTCAAGCCGCAGTTCGTCCAGCCCCGACGCGGCGTGTTCGCGTTCGCGGAGGGCGACACCTTGGTGGACTTCGCCAAGGCCAACAAGATGAAGGTGCACGCCCACACCCTCGTCTGGTTCGAAGCCCTGCCCGCATGGATGCGCGCCGAGATGACGCACGAGCAACGCAGGCGCGTCATGGCGGAGCACATACGGGCGGTCGCGGGCCACTTCCGGGGGAAGGTGGCGGAATGGGACGTGGTGAACGAGCCCATGTCCGACGAGGATGAGGACTACTCCACCGGCAACCGGGGCGTGCGGCCACAACTGTGGTTCGAAGCGATGGGTGAGCAGTACATCGACATCGCCTTCCGGACGGCCCGCGAGGCTGACCCGCACGCGGTGCTGTACCTCAACGAGTACGGGGTGGAGGAGGACGGTCCACGCTGGGATGCCCTCTACGCGCTGCTGATCCGGCTGAAGAAGCGGGGCGTTCCGATCGATGGCGTCGGTTTCCAGGACCACGAATACGCCGTCGGCGACCGTACCGACCCCGAGGTCTTCCGACGCAAGGTCCGGGCTTTGGCCGGGCTCGGCCTGAAGGCCCGGGTCTCGGAGGCGGACGTCCTCGTCGACGAGGCCGAGGAGGACGTCCAGGCCCGCCAGTTGGCAGGGAAACTCGCCGTCTGCAGCGAAGAACCCAACTGCACCTCGTTCTCGACCTGGGGCTTCACCGACAGGTACGGCTCCACGGCCGACCTCCGGCACTATCCCCCGAGTCCGGGAAACGCCCTTCCCTGGGACACAACGTACGAGGCGAAACCTGCCTACTGGGCATTGCGTGACGTCCTGGACGACGCTCGCCGCTCAGGTACTGGGTAGGTACGGCGAACGCCCTTGAACGGCCAGTCGGAAAGCCACAGGTGAGATCAAGAACAGTCGCCTGGCCGCGACCGACCGGCACTGGGCGTTCGCCGCGCCGACCGCCTCACCCGCCGCGCGAGCGGCCCGGGTTCTCACCCTCCTGCACCACTTCCACCAGTCGGTCGAGCATGCTCTGCCACGTGTCCCTTCTTGTGGTGTAGCCGATCAACGGGACGTTGTGTTGGTGGTGTTGGGTAGCGCGGGGGCTCATTCGGGAGCTCGGTGGGCTTGCGTACAGCGGTGACCAGGCCGTCGAGGGGGTCTGGAGCGGTGCTTCACCGGAGGTTTGGGTCTTGCCAGGCTGGCCCCAGCCCGCGAAGGTGATCACCTCAAGAAAGGCCGATCATGCAGGTGGTATTGCAATGAGCTTCGATCTCTATGTCTGGCACGAGCCGATGCCGATCACGGTCGACCGGGCACTCCTTGTCTGCCAGAGCTTGGCAGACGGCGATGACACCGTTGTTCAGCCTGACCCGCGGAATCTCGCCCTCCTGGATGATCTGCTGGTCGGGTTCCCCGACCCCGACGACCCGGATGACGATGAGATCGATGGCCTCGCGTGGAGCGTGAGCCCCGACGCAAACGAGCATCGGTTGATCCTCTGTGTCGGCTGGTCGCGGGCCGATGACTTCTCTCGTGCGGTCTTCGCCCTTGCGCAAAAACACGGCTTGACCTGCTTTGACCCGCAACGCAACGAGGTCCACAACCCATCGACGTCCTGAGGGGCGCGTGCCCCTTGTGGCGTAGCGATTGAACCGTTCCGGGTTCGGTAGAGACTCTAGATCTTGACTGTGACCTGGTGTTTTGCGGTCTCGCGGTAGTAGTTGGTCTCGTATTCGGCGGGAGGTCTGTAAAGTTAACGGTGGTTCTGGAGTTGTTAGTGGGTCAGCGGCGGGCGGCGGAGAGCCGACCGTCGAAGGTGATCTCGAAGGCGTTCAGGGCCGCCTTCCAGCGCTGGGTCCAGCGTTTACGTCCCTGGCCGGTGGGGTCCAGGCTCATGATGGCCATGTAGACGCACTTGATGGCGGCCTGCTAGTTCGGGAAGTGGCCGCGAGCTCGGACGGCTTTGCGGATCCGCGCGTTCACGGACTCAATCGCGTTCGTCGTGCAGACGATCCGCCGAATCTCGGCATCGAACTGCAGGAACGGCACGAACTCCGCCCACGCGTTCTCCCACAACCGGACGATCGCCGGGTACTTCCTGCCCCATTGCTCCTGGAATTCCAGGAACCGTTCCGTGGCGGCGTCCTCGGTCGGTGCGGTGTAGACCGGCTTGAGGGCCTTCGATATCTTGTCCCAGTCCTGCCGGGCCGCGTAACGGAACGAGGCCCGCAGCAGGTGAACGACACAGGTCTGCGTGATCGCCTGCGGCCAGACCGCCCCGATCGCGTCGGGCAGAGCCTTGAGTCCGTCGCAGACGACCATGCAGACGTCCTCCGCGCCGCGGTTTTTGATCTCGGTGAGGACCTGGAGCCAGTACTTGGCACCCTCCCCGCCATCGCCGGCCCACAGCCCCAGGATCTCGCGAGTGCCCTCGACGGTGACCGCCAGGACCACATAGACCGGCCTGTTCGCGACCTTCCCGTCCTGCAGCTTCACGTGGACACAGTCAATGAACAAAACCGGATAGACCGAGTCGAGGGGCCGGTTCTGCCATTCGTTCATGCCCTCGATCACCTTGTCGGTGATCGTGGAAATCGTCTGCCTGGAGACCTCGGCGCCGTAGACCTCCGCGAGGTGGGCGGAGATCTCACCGTGCGTCAGGCCGCGGGCGGACAACGAGAGCACCATCTCATCGACACCGGTCAGCCGACGCTGCCGCTTCTTGACGATCTGCGGCTCGAACGAGCCCTCCCGGTCCCGGGGGACTTCGAGGACGACCGGACCGACCTCGGTCACCACGGTCTTGGACCGGGTGCCGTTGCGGGTGTTGCCCGAGCCGGCCTTCTCATGCTTCTCGTGCCCGAGATGGTCGGTGATCTCACCTTCCAGGGCCGACTCGAGGATCCGCTTCGTCAGCTGCTGCAGCAGACCGTCCTGGCCCGTCAGCTTGATCCCGTCGGCCTTGGCCCGGTCCACCAGCTGACTGATCAGCTGGTCATCCAGAACATCCGGCGCCAACCCGGACGGCTGCACTTCCGCCACGGCCTCCGCCGACACGGTCACATCTGTCATCAGGCGTCACTTCCTCTTCGAAGATCCACCGTTGACCGTACAGACCCGCTGCTGGCGGTTCACGTGGTCGCGGCGAACATCCAGGACCGCGACGGCGCGAAGCGTTCGTTGCTGTGGACCCGCCTGGACCATCCGGGTGTTCAGAAGATCTGGGCGGACCAGGGCTTCGCCGGCCGCCTTGTGGAGTGGTCACGCACGATCCTCGGCCGCGAGCTTGAGATCGTGCGCAAGGCCCCGGACCAGCGCGGATTCCAGGTCCAGCCCAAGAGATGGGCGGTCGAGCGCACCTTCTCGTGGCTCACCGCCCACCGCCGCCTCGCGCGTGACTACGAGATCAGTCCGGCCCGCTCGGAGACCATGATCCGCTGGGCAATGATCGGCATTATGGTCCGCCGACTCACCCGTGGCCGACCAGCGACGCGTCCGGGCCGGCGCTTGCTCCTGCGAGATGTTCCGTAGATACGTCGGCCTTCTCTTCCACGGGGAGCGTCCTGCGTCGGTGCGCTATTGAGCCAGAAGGCGCTCAGCCCTCTGACGCGCGTCAGAGGGCAGGCCGGTCAACTTCGAGACGCCGGTCAACTTCGAGACGATCGCGCGAAGCTCTCGGCCGAGTTCGGGAAACTCGGTCCAGACTGCTGGGTTCCTGGTGAGGACCGCGGACAGCAGATCGCCTTCGTACATGTGCCCCTCTGCCATCGGGTTGTCCCGCAGCACCTCCAGTGCCAGTGGCAGGAGGTAGGGCAGGCCTATGTCCTGCCTGATCAACAAGCGCATGTCTTCGACGGTCAGCTCGCCGATCGGCCGACTCCGCAAGGCGAGTGCAGTAGCGACAAGACGGGTGTCGTCGGCTGACGGGGCTGGCCAGCGGTCGTGTTCAAGCTCTTCAAGGGAGCGGTCACGATGCAAGGGAGGCGTCACCGATCGATTGTCCTACGACCAGATCTCAAACGCGGTCTGAACTTCAATTCGGGCCGTTCTACACCGGAGCCGCAACAAGTGATTACGCCGTAATCACTGGAGCGTGCGGTGGGCGTGCCCGCCTCGCTGCGGTTGTGTCCGTCACGCCCGGCAGCACGGAGGGCAGACCCCGTTGAAGGGCGCCCCGATCGGCGAGGGCCGCCGCACGGACACGCGACCGACTCCGGAGCCTTCGGCCCGGAGCTGGGTCAATCGGCCGGATCACGTTGCCCTCGTTCGAGTTAGCTCCCGCCCAGAGCCGAGGGAGCGGGGAAGGCTGTGCCCTCAGCGACAGCCAAGGAGACGGGCATGTATCCCACTGAGTACAAGTACACCCAGGAGCACGAATGGATCCGGGTCGACGGCAAAACGGCCTCTATCGGTCTGACGGACTTCGCGCAGAAGCAGCTCGGTGACGTCGTCTTCGTGGAGGTGATGCAGAAGGTGGGCGAACTGTTCGAGGCTGGGGAAGCTTTCGGCACTGTGGAGTCGGTCAAGGCGGTATCCGAGCTGTTCATGCCGGTCACCGGCAAGTTCGTCGAGTTCAACACACGGCTCGAAGAAGAACCGGAAGCCCTCAACACCGATCCCCACGACACCTGGATCATCAAGATCGAGATGTCCGACGCCAAGGAGCTGGACGAGCTGTTCACCGCCACCCAGTACGAGAAGTACCTCGCCAACGAGGCGTAGCGCCGGGCCACCCGCTCCCGTGCCCGGCGCGATCAGCGCTCTCGGAACCCTCGCAACCACCGGGGGCACGCAGATTCGGTTCGAGGAGACTGCCCTGGTCCTCGGGGACCGATGATTACGCCGTAATCACCAGGAGGCGGCCAGCCCCGAACGTCAGGTGATTACGGCGTAATCACCTGACCCGTCTCAGCGGAGTTCGACCGATCTCACCGAAGTTTGACCGCGGCCGTGGTGAGTCCCTAGATGGATCGAAAGATCCCTGCGGGATCGGTCCGGGCGGCCTCTGCAAAGTCTGCGAAGTCCAGGTTGGCGATCGACAGGTTCGCGTGGATGTCGTGAATGCCTGCGGGGACGGTGCGGACCGATCCGCCGTAGGCCTCGAACTCCTCGTCGCTCTCGCACTCGTCCCTGGTCAGGACCGCCACAGCCAGCAGTGGGTGCTCGCGGTCCCGCATGGTGATGCGGTCGGCGAGGAAGACGACGCTCAGATCCTCGTCCGCAGATACGGCGGCGATCACGTGATCGGTTGTGGCACCGATCCAGACCAGATCGTCGACGATGTGGACGTGGGGCTCATAGTCACCGTCGCCCCACGGCCTCAACGACTCCGCACACACGGCTCGCCAGACTGTCTCGTCGCTGAAGTCGGTTCTAATGATCAGTGCGGCGAACTCATCGCGGCCGGTGACAGCGGGCAGCACTTCGGGTTCCGATCTCTATGGGTGCAGGTACTGCGTACAAGGTGCCAGGCCGTGCCGACAGCCGGTCAAAGTTCAGTGAGATCCGCCAAACTCCGCTGAGACGGGACATCATCGACCGGACCACAGACCCTCGAGCAAGGCTTCCGCTTGGACCGGACGTGTGCTCCCCCGCGAACTCGCTGGGGAAGCGGGGGACCTCGGCGAGTTCTGCAACCCACTGGGAAGCATCAGCCGACTTCGCCCGGGGCGCACGCCTGTTGCTGGCGTTCCTACGCAACCAGCATCTTGAGGAGTACCGCGGACTGCTGCTCGAACTGGGCCAGCAGGAGCAACAGTCGGCCTGACCGCAGGCGAAAACACAAAAGGCCCGTGCCCCCTGCGAGTTCGCCGGGGGCACGGGCCTTTTGTCGTACTTGGTGCGCGTCAGTCCGCCGTGGTCGAGGTTCGGAAGGCCGGCTGCGGCTGCCGGTGCGGCCGGGTGGCGCATCGCAGTGATCGGGATCGCGCCGGGCTCGGTGGGGGGCGCCCAGACCATGCGCCATGTGTCCTCCCACTCGCAGCCGCACGGGTGGTCCGGGTGAGGGTGCCGTAAGAAGACGCCGTGGGTGTGGACGGCGCGAGGGATGCGGGGGATGAGCACCGCCGCGTCGTCACCGGGGTACAAGCACTGGTGGAGTGTCGGTATTCGAGAGTTGCAGTATTCGCCCGCAGGGCGCGCAGCCCCGCACCTGGATCACCCCTGCGGCTGCAAGTACGACGACACCCCGACCGTCTGCTCGATCTGCCAGTGGGCAGCCGAACCTGCTGGCGTTCAACAACGCGTCGACCGGCTGGCCATCTCCCTACAGAGGGCCGCGCTGTTCGTCGTCGGCCCAATCGGTAACCGGGCGGCGCCGCCGGGAGGCACCCGATGATCCGCCGGACACACTGCCTGGCCCCGCCCTAAAAGGCGTTGTCCAGCGTCAGGGTGAGCTCGGCGATCCGCCACCCACCGTCGGACCGGCGCAGGCCGAACGTGTAGACCCCGGTCGAGATCATCTGGATGCTCTCGCCGGTGTTCCTCGTCTGCACCAGATAGGCCCGCACCTCAGCGGTAGCGGCGTCCGTCGTCGTGACCACGACATTGCCCAGGTGGTGCCGCACCCTTCCGGTCTGGACCGTGTGCCCGTCACGGACGAAGTCGAGCACCGCCGCGCGTCCGGCGACCGGGCCGAGCACTCCCTGTCCGGGCATCGTGAAGGTCCAGGTGGTGTCTTCGGCCAGGACCGCTTCCAGCTCGGGCACATTCAGCTCGTCCAGGGCGTGGGCGTACTTCGCCACCGCCTGCTGGAGTTCGGCGATCACGAGACCACCGTCAGCACGATCTTGCCTTGGAGGTGGCCCTGCGCGGCTCGCGTGTGTGCGCTGCCCGCCTCGGGCAGCGGGTAGGTGCTGTCCACCCCGACCTGGAGCTTGCCCTCGCCGAACAGGCGCCCGATCTCGGCGAGCTGGGGACCGTTGGAACGCACCTGAATGTTCGAGACTGTGATGCCCAGACGCGCCGTCTCTTCCGGGTCGTACTCGGCGAAGAACACCGGAAGCATGGTGCCGCCGCGCTTGAGCACGCTCAGAAAGCGTGAGCTGTCCGGACCACCGACGGTGTCGATCACCAGGTCCATACCGCTGACCACGTCCGCGGCCTGCGTCCTGGTGTAGTCGATGAACTCATCGGCGCCGAGCTTGCGCAGGAACTGCTCGTGCCGGCCCGAGGCCACCGCGATGACGTGTGCCCCCTTCCATTTCGCCAGCTGCACCGCGAAGTGGCCCACTCCACCGGCGGCCCCGTTGACCAGCACGGTCATCCCTGGCGTGATCGGCACCGGCTGGTGCACCTGGCCGGTGAAAGGAGACGGCACGTCGTGGCCAAGATCAACCAGGTACTGCCAGGCCGTCAGCACGGCCATCGGCGCCCCAGCCGCCTGCACATGGTCAATACTGGTCGGCTTGTGAGCCAGGTCCGAAGCCGGCGCGGCCACGTACTCGGCGTACGTCCGGCCGTCGAATCCGGGGAACCGCAGCATGCCGAAGACCTCGTCACCGACGGCGAACCCCGACACGTCCGGAGCGACCGCCTGGACCACGCCCGACATGTCCGTTCCGGGGATCAGGGGGAACTCCAGCGCCGGCCTCATCTCGGCCGGCATGACCTTCATCCCCTCACGCAGGTACCAGTCCGGCGGGTTGATACCCGCCGCGTGCACCCGGACGAGCACCTCGCCCGGGCCGATCTCGGGAACCGGCACCTCGTCATACTGCAGAACTTCCGGCCCGCCCGCTTCGTGGAACTGGATCGCCTTCATCACACCTGTCGCTTTCCTGGGGAAACGTTGCTCCTTCAGTCAAGGCCCAGGACGGCATGACCGTCCAAGACCGGTTCGGCAACCTGATCATTCCGAAACGGCATGACGCGTACGCTCGAAGAGTGAACGATCTCGGACAGGACCTGGAACTGCGGCTGGTGCGCTACTTCACCGTGGTGGCGGCGCACCAGCACTTCAGCCGGGCCGCCGCCGAACTGCACGTGGCCCAGCCAGCGCTGAGCCGCCAGATCCAACGGCTCGAGAAGTATCTTGGCGCACGCCTGCTGGACCGCACACCCCAGGGCACCCGGCTCACTCCGGCCGGACAGAGCTTCCTCCCCCGGGCCCAAGCTTTGCTGCAGGCCGCCCGCCAGGCCGAGCTGGCCGTGCGTGAACAAGCCGAGACCGAACGAATCGCCATCGGCTACGTCGAAGACCTGGTGATCACTGCCGCCGTACGGGAACTGCGCAGCCGTTACCCGGACGCCGAGATCGCCACCCGGCATCTGAGCTGCCGCGACGTCGGGGCGCTGTCCGACAAGCGCGTCGACGCTCTGATCGCGCGGGCCCCGCTGCCGCTCGTCGCCGACGACGTGTTCACCACGCCGCTGTATGAGGAGCCCCGGATGCTCGTTGTCCCGCGCGGCCATCCCCTGGCCGACCGCGCGTCGGTGACCGCGGAAGAACTGGTCGGTGAGGAGGCGGCGCCGTGCGCGTTCGCGACCGCGGACTGGACTTCTTACCGGATCCTCGGGGCCGGTGTGCCGCCGATCGAGAGCTACGAGGACAAGCTCGAACTCGTCGCGAGTGGCAGGGCGATCGCCGTGCTACCGGTCGGCGATCGACGTAGCTCACTGCGTCCCAACCTCGTCACCGTCCCGATCGAGGGCGCTCCCCCCAGCCAGGTCGTCCTGGTCAGCCGCAAGGGCGACCCTAATCCGATGATCAGGAATCTCCGGCTAGCGGCCAAGGCCGTCCTGACCGCCCTGGCAGCCTGACCGGGACCAGCCGAACCCTTTGGCGCTGAACTGCACCAAGCGGTGCTCCGCGGGCCGTGTCCGTCGCGCATCTGCCGGTATCGCTCGGGGTCAGGTGGTGCTGGCTCAGCGGCCGACCCCGTGGAACTGCGATCAAGCACGTCGTATCGGCCAGGAACCGTCGCTGTATCGCGTGCGGGTGCGGGGGAGTTCCGCCGCGTCGTCGGCGCTGGGGGTGCAGAGCTGTTCAGCGGGGCGGGGGGTTCCGTCGTCGGCTTCGCTGGTTTCGATCTTGTACAGAGCCGTGGTCACGCCGACACCTCCCGGGCGATAGCGACCACCAGGAGCACGGCGGCGTCGGTGGCGTCCGGGTCGTCGTAGCTCTCGTGGTCGCTGACGTCGAACGGCGCGGCTTTCGCGGTGACCGTGAAGCCGGGGACGACAGTGGCCGCCTTGCCCGCCAGCTCGGTGTTGAGGCGGTCGGCGTCGTGGTCGGCGAGCCAGGTCTGGTTGTAGGGGCCGAGGCGGAGCAGCGTGTATCCGGTGCCATCGCTGCGGCGCGCTTCGACGTGGACGCCGTAGTTCGCCGGGGCCATGCCGACGTCGGCGGGGAGGCCCAGGCCCGCCGCGGCGTGGGTGAGGGGCTCGTAGGCCGGATTCCACGCACCGAGGATGTCGGCCGTCTCGCAGCGCGGCCAGCCCAGCCGCCGATAGTGGGCGCCGTAGGGCGTGTACCAGCCGTCGGGGTGTTGCAGGGCGACGGCGATCACGTCGGGCCCGTGGTCGTCACCTGGGCGCGGGTGGGCGCGCTCAACGAACGGGCCGACCCGGACGGCGATGTCCTGGCAGTGGCCGGGGGTCCAGGGCTCCGGATCGGGCAGGGCGGCGAGCATCGCGCGGAACTGGTCGACGGCGGCCTGGTCCTCGGGGGTGAGGGCGCCGGGCGCGTGGCCACAGCAGCGGAAGAGACGCTTCATCGGGTGGGCTCCTGTTCTCGGGTTGGGCGGTCCCAGGGGAGGGCGAGGGTGCCGTCGGCGGTGGGGGAGCGAGGTGGCCGTGAGGGTGAGTCAGCGGGTGGCGAGGGCCACGCAGCCCTGGTGGTACTTGGCAGCCGCGGGGCTCGGGCGTCAGCGACGGGCCACTGGTGTCGGCAGGCGGGTGAGGGGCAGACGTGTACGCGCTGCCCGGTCTCGGGGTGGTGGTCCAGGCCGTGGCTGGGGCGCGAACAAGCCGGGCAGCGTTGGAGGGGGCCGAGGTCCTGGGTGTGGCCGTCCTGGGCGTACATCCAGGTGGGCCTTCCACCTTGATCGTGGACACCTCGACACTGGATCTTGAATTCAGGGAGAGGAGTCCCGAGTGGGGACCTACAAGTACTCGGCGGAGTTCCGGGCCGACGCGGTGGCGCTGGCTCGTTCGTCGGGCCGGCCCGTCTCACGCATCGCCGCCGAGCTCGGCGTGAATCACGAGACTCTGCGACAGTGGATCAAGGCCGCGGAGAAGGCAGAGAGGCCCGAGGCGGTCGCGGAGTCCGCGAAGAACGCGGAGATCGTGGCCTTGCGCAAGCAGGTCCGCGAGCTGGAGATGGAACGCGACATCCTGCGCCGGGCGGCCAAGTATTTTGCGGGCGAGACGAACTGGTGAGCCGCTTCGAGTTCGTTGCCGACCATCGCGACGCCTTCGGCGTGAAGCGGCTGTGCACCGTGCTGAATCTGTCCCGGTCCGGGTTCTGCCGATGGCTGAAGACCGCGTCGGCGCGGGCAGCGAAGAAGGCCGCCGCCGCAGCGCTCACCCGGCGGATACGCAAGGTCCACGCAGAGTCCGGGAGGACGTACGGAGCCAAGCGGATCACCGCCGAGCTCCGCGCAGGCGGTGTGATGGTGAACCGCAAGCGCGTCGAGCGGCTCATGCGCCAACACGCGATCCAGGGGCGGAGGTTGAAGCGGCGGCACCGCACCACGATCCCGGACCCCGCCACCCAGGCGGTGCCCGATCTGCTGCGGCGCGACTTCACCGCGTCCGCCGCCGACCGGGCATGGGTCGGTGACATCACCTATCTGCCCATCGCCGGCGGGAAATTCCTGTATCTGGCCACCGTCATCGACGTGTTCTCCCGTCGCCTGCTGGGCTGGTCGATGGCCGATCACATGCGGGCCGAGCTCGTCACCGACGCGCTCATCGCGGCCATCCGCACTCGCGGCAGACAGGTGGACGGCGTCATTTTCCACAGCGATCACGGGGCTCAGTACGGTTCGAAGGCATTCGCCGACGCCTGCCACCAGGCCGGGATTCTCCGATCCATGGGAGCGGTCGGTACCTCCGCGGACAACGCCGCCGCAGAGTCGTTCTTCGCCTCGCTCAAGCGGGAGATCCTTCCCAGCCGGCGCGGCTGGCCGACAGAACGAGCCGCCCGGCTCGCGGTCTTCCGCTGGCTCGGCTTCTACAACCACCGGCGCAGGCACTCCACGATCGGCTACCTCGCGCCAGTCGCCTTCGAACAGAGATCAACTACGCTGGCCATCGCTGCATGACAACCGGTGTCCACGATCAAGGTGGAAGCCCCAGAAACTGACCGCCAAGATGGTGCACACGCTCGCGCGGGAAGTGATGGCCCTCAACCAGCAGGTCGCCGAACTCGACAAGGCGATCGAGGCCCGGTTTCGCGACCATCGGGACTTCGACGTGATCACCAGCATGCCGGGCCTGGGCGTGATCCTCGGTGCCGAGTTCCTGGCCGCGACCGGCGGCGACATGAATCTCTTCGGCACTCCTGACCGCCTCGCCGGCTTCGGCGGCGTTGCTCCCGTGCCCCGCGACTCCGGCAAGATCAGCGGCAACCTCCGCCGCCCGCGACGCTACAACCGCCGACTCCAACGCATCTTCTACATCTCCGCGTTGTTCAGCATCCGAAGCTGTGAGGATTCCCGCCGGTTTTACGAACGCAAGCGAGCCGAAGGCAAACGCCACATCCAGGCCGTCCTCGCCCTGGCCCGCCGCCGCGTCAACGTCCTCTGGGCCCTCCTCCGCGACGGACGGACCTACGAACCCGCGCCACCAAGCACACTCGCGGCTTGACAGACCGCATTAGGAATCACTGGTAGTCGAGCGTCGTGTGTGCCCAGTAGGCGCTGCGCTGAGTCCGCAGGAGGAAGCCATTCTGGTCCGCGCCGACGTCGTGTGCGTAGCTGAGGAGGGACTCCCGGACAGTGGCCGGCATGGGGACCTAGCGGAAGTCGCTGGCCCTGCGGTGCTTGAGCGGGGAACGCTGGCGGGTCTTCCCCTCGATCTGCTCGGTGATGCGGTACACGTCGTCCGCGACCATCCCTTCGAGGTTGGCTGCGAACGCCTCTCCGTTTCGGTGCCCACACCCGGACATCAGGTCGATGATGACGACGAGAGCCTTGGACCTGACCTCTTTGAGCGCGTGGATCTCCTCCAGCGTGGGGATGGTGATCCGGTTGGGGATGTACTCCGGTGGGATGACGCCCTGGAAGGAGTCGTCGGCATCCCCGAACAGCAGTGGCGGGACCTCCTGCCACACCTGACCTGGCGCCCCTCGTGCGACCCGTAGGCTGTCGAGGGAGTCAGCCGACCGCGACGGCGTTCCGGGCGCCGTCGAGTTCGTCGGACCAGGCGGGTCCGGCGAAGGCGCTCCCGTACAACCGGGCGCAGCTGCGCTGGTGTTCGACGTAGGCCGCGCGCAGCCGGGCGGCGTAGTGGGCGCACAGCGCACGGGGCGCCGCGGTCCCCCGCACAGCCGCGTCGATGACGGCGGCGGCGAGGATGCCCGTACGCAGGGCCTGCGCGGTTCCGGTGCCGCTGAGGGGGTCGTAGCGGATGGCTCCGGCCCCCACCAGCAGCCGGCCCGGGGCGTCCCCGGCGGGTGCCGTCGCGGGGGCCGGGTGCAGCAGCGGGGCGGCCGGGACGGCGGCGGCGGACCGGGGCGGGTGGCGCAGGAGCGCCCCGAGACCGGTCTCGGCGGCCAGCCGGGCGAGCAGGGCGATGGGGTCCCCGGCCGGACCGGGCACCATGGCCTGTACGAGGGCGGCGCCGCGCCCCAGCGGGGTGAGCTGCGCCCAGCCCGCTTCGGCGGTGCCGAGGACGGCGGTGCGCTCGTCGGCACCGGGGCGCAGCGGGGCCGTCCCGGCCAGCAACCGCCGCCGCCCGGCGGCCCGTTCGGGCACCGCACGGGCGGTCACCACCCAGCCGGGCGGTCCCTCCGGCGGATCCGTGCGCCCCTCGTCCATGCCGTGCTCCGCCAGCCGCTCCCGCATGCGGACGGCCACCTCGGCTCCGTCCACCACCCGGCTGGCCTGCGCGAACCGGGTCGGCGGCCCGTCTCCCCAGCGTACCTGACGGTGCGCCACCTCCCAGGTCCTGTCGAGGAGCCCCGGACCCCACAGGGAGTCCAGCAGCTCCAGGGCCGGCCCGGCGAGCAGCAGCGGCCGAGCCCCCGTGGCGGCCGCCCCCGCCGTGCCCGGCCCGGGCGGCGGCAGCCGGACCCGGTGCCCGCGCCCGGCCAGTAGCCGGGCGCAGGTCAGTTCCGCCAGTCCGGCCCCGCCGATCTCGACGGGGCGGCTCATCCCTGAAGGTCCAGCACGTCCAGCAGAGCCGCGGTTTCGAACTGCTGACTAATCGTCATGTCCCTCAGGTCCCCGTCGAGTTCCCGAATGGCGGCCAGGGTCTCGATCGCCGCGATGGCCGCTTCCCTGGTGGCCTGACCGTCGGCGAGCTCGGGCGGCAGCTCGCCCGCGCCCGGCGCGAAGGCCGAGGGCAGGGTGAAGCGGGGCGCGATGCCGCGGGTGGCGAGGAGGTGGTTGATCTCGTGGAGGTTCTCCATCGTGACCCGGGCCTGGTCGATCAGCAGACCACCGGCCTGGTCGCCGAGTGCGAAGGTGGCTTGCAGGGTGCCGAGCAGTGCCGCGTAGTACCGGTCGCTGAGGTCGAGCAGCGTTTGGCCCAGCTCGTCCTGCGCGCCCGGCTGCCGTAGGGGTCGCAGGTACACGAGGGGATCGAGGCCCACCAAGTGCTCCTTCACCGCGGTGAACCGACGGAAGTGCTCCTCGCCCTCGTCGATGACGAGCTTGATCAGGTGGGCCAGCCTGTCGGCCTCGGGGAACACGTCCGGCTGCTTGATGATGCTCCGGTGCAGCTGGACGTACATGCCGTCGAGGCCGGTGCCCACCTGCTGGCTGGGGGCCTCCACGTCGATGAACCACTGCAGTTGCGCGGGTGTCAGCGGGCGGAGCTCGAAGGGGTGGACCGTGTCGCGCACGATCTCCGCCGCCCGCCCGACGACGGGCTTCTCGCCCAGGGTGCCGAGGGCCTCGTTCACCCAGCGCAGGTGCCGCATCTCGTCGACCGCGACCTCGAACACCTCGAAGGCCGCGGCGTGGATCCGCCGCATCAGCCGACTCGCCGAATCCGGCAGCTCCCTGGGCGCGTTGAGCGAGTAGTGCGCGTACAGGTACTCCACGCTCAGTGCGTGCTCGACGGTGGCCAGTGACTTGAGCCTGCTGATCACGGTCGCCCGGTCGAGGAGCGGGATGTCGGGCGGCACCGGGTTGCCGATGCTGTCGTCCTCGCGGTCGTTGAGCACCACGGGCAGCACCTGCCAGTCGGAGATCAGCCGGGGGTAGCCGAGCTCCAGCCGCCTGCGCGGGCTGCCGAGGTCCAGTGCGTCCGTGTCGAGGTCCGGGACCGGTGTGCGGTCCGCGCGCAGGAAGTTCATCTGCGGGATGCTCTCGTCGGCGTTGCCGGCGACGTCGGGTTTCGAGGCGGCCCAGTAGAAGCAGCCGCAGTCACGGAAGTCGTACTGCCAGGGGGCGCACAGGCTGCGGGTGAGGTCTCCCGGCCGGTACACCTCCGGGTCGATAACCCCGTTCTCGTCCAGGTACCGGGCCCGGTCCGAGACCAGCACGGCCAGCTGGAACCGGCCGTCGGGGGCACGGCGGACGAAGCTCTCACCGCTCATGCGCAGGGCGTTGAGGTTGCCGACCGCGGCGGCTCCGAGCGTGGCGACGGTTGTCTGGCGCCCCAGCAGGAGTACGGCGATCCGGCCCGGCAGCAGATCGTGCACCTGCCGCCAGACATCCAGGCCGTCGCGTTCACGGCAGTCGACCGGCTCGACCTGGGCGTCGGTCTGGTCCACCCGGGTCCGGCCGCACACGGCCCCGATGAAGACCTGGTTGTCGCCCGTCAGGTCCGCCGTGGTCAGCCTGTGGGCGGCGGCCACCCCGCCGGTCACCTCCAGCGCCCGGGAACCGTTGTAGCGGTGGAAGTCGAAGAGCATCCCGGGGAAGAAGGCCTTGTCGAGGTTGCGCTGGTCGAACTCGAGCCCCGGGAAGCAGTTGTCGACCCCGCTCTCCGGGCGGGTGTTGGAGGGGTTGCCGCGTACGACGTGGTCGGCCCGCGCGGTGAGGTTGCGCGGGAGGATCTTCCCAGTGGGAGTCGGCAGGTCGGGCATGGACGGGCTCCTTCGGGCCTTCAGACGGTGCTGGCACTGCTCGTGAGCGGGGCCGCCGCGGACCGCTGCTCGAAGAACTCGGGCGCGGCCTGGCCGAGTTCGACGTAGGCGCGCAGGCAGAAGGACAGCCAGCCGCGGATGTAGTCGCAGCCGGGCCGGCCCCGTCGGCTGACCTCGTGGTAGCAGCCGCCGCCGCACAGGTAGCGGGCCCAGCAGGACCGGCAGGGCTCCTGCCGGTCCACGTGGCGTTCGGCCAGGTGCCGTTGCCGGGCGGCGGTGTCGGGTCCGGCGGCCAGTGAGCCCATGGCGAAGGCGGGGTCGTCGACCAGCCGGTGGCAGGCGTAGAGGCCCCCTTCCGCGGAGGCGCTGAGGTAGCCCGCGCCGGCCCCGCAGGGGTAGGGGCGGTGGGCGCCCCGGTGCAGCTGCTCCATGGCGGTCTGGAAGTTGCCGAACGGGTAGGCGCGGCCGGCCGACAGCTCCGCAAGGGCCCGTTCGCCGCAGGCGGTCATCTGCTCGAGGAAGCCCGCGAAGGCCTCGGTGGTGATCTCGTACGCGGGGTCCGGGGCGCTGACCACCGCACCGAACCCGACCTCGTCGAAGCCGAGCGCGATGCCGTGCTCCAGGATGTCCAGGAGGCGGCCGGTGTACGGGGTGACGCTGACGCGCGCGGAGAGGTGGCGGGGGCGGCCGTGGCGGGCGAGCGTGTCGAGCCCGGCCCGCAGCCGGTCGTATGCGCTGGCTCCGCCGGGCGCCCTGCGCAGGGCGTCGTGGCCGGTCCGGTCGCCGTCCAGGCTGACCGTGACGGTGAACGGGTGCTCCGCGAACAGTGCCGCGTCGTCGTGCCGTACGGTCGTCAGGTTGGTGGTGAGTGCGAAGCGGACCCGGTGCCCGGTGGTGGCCCCCGCCCGGACGGCGTACCGGACCACCTCGTGCACCAGGTCGCGGGCGAGTAGCGGTTCGCCGCCCATGAAGCCCACGACGACGTCCGAGCCGGGCGCCGCCTCGGCCAGCAGCCGGTCCACCGCCGCGTACGCGGTGGCCCGAGGCATCGCCCGGGCGCTTCCCCCGAACCGGCCCTCGTCGGCGTAACAGTGACCGCAGCTCAGATTGCAGGCCTGCATCACGTTGAGGGAGATCGAGGACAGCGGAGGCGGTGCGAGGGGAGTGCCGTCGATCCGCGGTGCCCCCCAGAGCGGGAGGTCCAGCGTGCGCCCCAGCTCGTCGAGGGAGCCCTCCGAGGCGGAGAGCCACTCCTCCAGCCGGACCGCCGTCGCCTCGGGCAGGTCGTACAGACGGCTGCCGTCGGCGACGAAGAGATGGGCCCCGTGCGCACTCCGGAAGGCCCGCACCTGCGCTCCGGGCCCGGCCGGCAGCGGGCTCGTGGCTTGTGCCGGGACGTCCGGGGGCCGCCGCCCGATCTGCAGGAGTACGGTCACGTGCCCGGCTCCGTCCTGTCACGCAGGCCCTGGGCCCAGGCGGTCAGCAGGTCGTACTGCCGTCGGGTCAGGTGCAGCGGTCCAGCGTCGGCACCGCGCATCCCGATAGGCATGCGGCGGTCGGTGTAGCTGGGCGGCAGGTCCTCGGCCGGTGGCCGTACCACGCGGTCGAGCAGATCGGGCTGCTCACGCACCATGTCTTCCAGAGCCTCGAGGGCGACGAAGCGGCGGTGGCGCCGACGACCGCGGTCGGTGAGCGCGAGGAGAACGCCTGTCAGCGGTTCGGGAACCGTCCACGCGACCCCTTCGTAGGTGTCGAGGACGCGCTGGTTCTGCACGTCCACGTTCATGTTGCCCATCGTTTCGAGGACCCGTTCGAAGAGATCACGGATCTCCAGCGCGGTCTGTCCCTCATCGGCGATGTAGGAGGGGTCGCTCACCTCGGCGCGCTTGACCCGGTCGGCGAGTCCGTCCGCGAGGGAGACGAAGGGCCTGCGGTCCGGTGCGAAGTCGGGCGGGCTGACCACGATGCGGGCGGTGGCGGTGAGACCTCCCGGCAGGGTCACGGCGACCGTGCCGTCGCAGACGTCGTCGACCATGCCCAGGCTGGCCTGGATCTGCCGCTCCGCGCCCGCGAACAGGCCGGGGGGCGAGGTCCGTTCATCGTCGCTGATGTCACTGAGCCTCAACCGGCACCACTGCGCGGCCGGATTGAGGATGAGCCGCTCCTGCGGGAGCTGGTACCCGGTGTTCGCGGCGAGCTCGGCCAGGTTCGTCGGCCCGTACACGAACCCTTTCCCCGGGGTGAACCGCAGCCGGAGCTCGGGGAGTTCGGCGTTCGGCGCGGGCACCTGGACCGAGCCGAGCGGGAGGGACTTGCCGGCCGGGACGAGCGGGTTGGCGGTGCCCTGCGGAGAGTGCCCGGCGAGCGGGTGCCGCTGGTGGTCGTCGCCACGGACCTCGGCCCGGGCCTCGACGCGGTCGTCCTGCTGCTGGGTGATGTGGTGGGCCTTGAGGTTGGCGACGGAGACCTGCCAGCGCACGTCGCCGAGGCCCAGCCCGAAGTCGGCGAGCACGTCGGCGGTGAGGACCGCCGTGCGCTGCTCGCCGTCGGCGGTGGTCCAGCTGCCGTGCACCTCGAAGAACGGGCACACCGGCCGCCAGCCGTCCGCGTCCTTGAACCGGACCTTCTGCGGCATCCGCGTGGTCAGGGTGCCGTCGGCGGCGAGGTCGAGGCTCTCCACCGGCTCCACGGTGGTCTTGCCCGTACCGCGCGGGGTCAGGTCGCTGGGTCCGTAGCGGTAGTTGTCGCACGGCATCGGCGAGGAACCCAACCGGGCGATGGCGAGGGGTGGTTGAAGCCAGATACGGTCGATCACCGGCACCTCCTGGCGGGCGTGCCGCCAGCGGGGCGGCGGCGTACGGCCGACCCGGAGCACGGTCCACCCCGTGCGGTAGAGTTACGGGACGTAATCAAATATACGAGTCTCGTCACCCTGTGTCACGCACGACACGGCGGGCCGCGGCCGGTCTCCGTCACCGGCGGGACGCGACCGCGCGTGCCGTCAGTCCGCCTCCGTGACGGTGCCGGACCAGGGGCCGGACGGGTGGCCGTCCGGCCCCATGCCCCAGGGCTCGCACCGCTCCCACGGGTACGCGCCGCTGGCGGCGTACTGCCGCGCCAGTTCGAGGAAAGCAGGCTCCACCCAGCCCCGGGCGGGGCCTGCTGGTTAACGCCTGCAGGGTTCCACCAGCAACCACGAGCGCGAGTTCCCTGCGGCGTTCCTCCCTTGTTGGCCCGCTGGCCCCGCCAGCCTCAGAAGTTCGCGAAAGCGCAGGTCAATTGCTCCTTGACGAGCTAATCCCTGTGCCGAATGAACGTCGCCTCGGTCCGGAAGCCCCGCCAGCATCTGCGGGGCTTTTTCGTTGCCGCGTGCGTCACCCTGTCGAGGGATCACCGGCGCCGGATCTGCACCGTCAACCAAGTGAACGCCCATCTCTTGAGGAGTGATCATGACTGCCCCCATCCCGATCCGGTCCGAGCAGAGCCAGCCGGCCGGGACAGCCCTTCAGGCCCCTGAAGCCGAGCCCTTCTTCGAGCTGCGGTTCGCTGAACTGCGCGTCACGTTGCAGCGGCCGCCGTACCGGCTCTTTGGCGCCCTCGTTACTGGAGCCAGCCTTATCTCAGTCTGGCTCGCCCGCTGAGAGCCCTTCCTGCCGCACGTGTGCGGGCTTCAGCCAGGCCTGCAAGCGGAGCCCGTACGAAGCTCCCGGGAGTAACTGGACACCGTTGGCGAATTCGGGGGCTGGACGTGACGTCGGCCTTCGCGACCCGTTGTGGTCGTGAAGGCCGACGTTGTGTTTGGGGAGGGTGTCGGTGTCGTTGCACGCCAAAAAGGTCGACGGGGTTCCGGAGGAGACGGCCCGGGTGGCACGGGCTGCGTTCCCGAAGGGCAGCTTGGCGATGCGGATCCGTGACGAGTTGGGCGAGTTGTTCTCAGACGCGGACTTCGCCGAGCTGTACCCGCGCAGGGGAAAGCTGGCATGGTCGCCGGGCAGGCTGGCGCTGGTGTCGGTCATGCAGTTCGCCGAGGGCCTGTCGGACCGGCAGGCCGCGGACGCGGTGCGCGGGCGGCTGGACTGGAAGTACTTGTTGGGGCTGGAGCTGGCCGATCCGGGTTTCGACCACTCGGTGCTCACCGAGTTCAGGGACCGGCTGATCGCGGGAGATGCTGGGATGCAGCTTCTGGACCGGGTTCTTGAGGCCGCTGTGCAGCACGACTTGCTCAAGGCCGGTGGCCGTGCGCGCACGGACTCCATGATCGTGCTGGCCGCCACACGGCAGGTCAATGGGCTGGTGCGGCTCGGTGAAACCCTGCGGGCTGCGTTGAACAGCGTGGAAGGAACAGTATGCGCACCGGGCCGGTGTCGAAGGCACGATCTCCCAGGGCGTCCGAGCCTTCGGCCTGCGGGATGCCGGTATTCCGGCCTGGCAAAGGCCAGGCTGCAGCACCAGCTCACCGCCACCGCGATGAACTTTCACCGCCTCAACGCCTGGTGGACCGGCATCCCACGGGCGGGCACTCGGACGTCCCACCTGGCAGCCCTCCGGCCCTGACAGTGGGAGACAAGCGTTGCCGTGGTGCGTGATGGGGCATTAAGGTCGGTCAGGTGACTGCCGGGTCGGCCATAGGCCATACACGAGCGAGGCGCCCGGCCTCGGCGTGAGTGCGAGGCGGGCAAGAGCCCCGCCGATGCCTCCCTGTCTTTCCTCCCAGCGCCCACACGCGGCGCTCAACAGCGGACCCAAGACTCGGAGACACGTCCACACATGCCACATGATGAGCAGCGCCAGCATGAAGCTGAGCTGCCGGCCAACGCCATCCAGCTGAACCACACTGCCATCTACGCCACGGACCGGCACCTGTCAGCCGAGTTCATCGCCGCGATCCTGGGTTTGAGGGTCGGCGCACCCTTCGGGCCGTTCTTGCCAGTCGCCTTGGGCAACGGCGTGACACTCGACTACTACGAGAAGCGTGACGAGCCGATCCAGCCGCAGCACTACGCGTTTCTCGTGCCTGACGAGCACTTCGACGCCATGATCGCCCGCCTGGAGGCGGTTGGGGTCACCTACTACGCCGACCCCAACCACACCGAACCCGGCCAGATCAACCGCCTCTTCGGCGGACGCGGCGCGTATTTCGACGACCCGGGCGGCCACAACATGGAGATCATGACTCGGCCATACGCCCGGACCTAGCAAGCTGCTGAGCGGCGATCCCGTCAGGTCCTCACACCGGGCGGCTCCCCAGCTTCCCGCCCCGAGCCAACACCCGGGGCGACGAGGTGCCGGGGAGCCGCTTGCCAGGCGGATTCGCCAACAGCGTCGCAACTGAACCGGGGGTTTGCGCATGCCTCCAGCACGGCACGCGGCCTCCCCGGCGAGTGCTCGGGAGGGGTGCGTCAGTTGGCGACGGGCCGTGTCACGGGCGCCGTGGGCGTCGGACACTCTCCAGCCACCTGCGCAGCTTGGTCCGCCGGTCGTCGGCGTCCGGGATGGACGGCGGGAAGGGTGGTAGGGGAGGCAATGCGGCTGGGGGAACGGTTGGGGGAGCGTGCGCCGGACCTGGTGGGGCCGGCGAGACGGGCAGGGCCGGTATCTGCGGCACACCCGTGCGATGCTCGGCTGGCGCATCGGGCTCCAGCTCCAGCTCCGCCTCGGCGGATGCAACGTCCGGCTGGGGAAGCGGACCGCTGGCACAAAACGCCTTGTCCAAGGCCGGGAGAGTGCCGGCGGCACAGCCTTTGCCGGGGGAGGGGTGCGGCGTTCGGGCGCGGGCATGGTCCGGGGCTCGGGGAGGTCGATGGTGGTGCCGTCGGTATCCCAACGGGTCACCTGCCAGGGCTGCTTCACCCAGAGCTGGAGCTCGATCCATCCCTCCGATTTCCGGGCTGAGCGCAGTCGGCTGGGGGCGTGCGTGTGGCGCACCCAGGCCTGAGGCTTCGCCCAGGTAGGGTGCCCGCCGGGAGGACCGGCGGGCACCCTACCTGACGCGCGTTCAGGCGTCGTCGTGCCGCCGCGCCGTGTGTCAGTCCACGATCACGACGCCACTGGGCGTGGTCGCGGCCGGTCCCGCGAGGGCGCCGCCGAAGTCCGCCTCGACCTCGGCCTTCTCTGCCGCGTTCGGGTACGGGTTCGTGCAGGCGACGCCCGCGCTGGAACCGGACATCAGACTGGAGCAGGGCCCGGGCTTGCGGTCCGGGAGGCCCAGGATGTGGCCGAGTTCATGGGCGGAGATGCGGACCGTGTTGTAGCCCTGGTCCACCGCCTGCCGGCCGATGTAGACGGTTCCGTTGCCGAGCGACCCGGGCAGGGCCCGGGGCCAGCCGTTGTCGGCCAGGACCCTTATGTTGGCGCGCTGCCCGGCGGTGACCGGCCGTAGTTCGACCGCGTCGACGCTCTCGTTCCAGATCGCCGCGCCGCGGTCGACCGCGGACTTGAACTCCGCGGCACCGCTCGCGTCGTAGGTGACGACGCGTGCGGCCAGGGTGTGGTCCGCGACCGCCGACGGGGCGGCCACGGCCTGGCCGCCCAGCAGGGGGAAGGTCACCGCGAGAACCGTGGCGACGGTGGTGGTCAAGGTACGGACGTGCATGGTCGACCTCCTTGTGGGGGAAGGTAGTCGTGCGCATGACATTCGCAAGCTCCCTTCCCACCGGGGCCGGACCCCAATCCGTCATTCCGGCCGTGCCCGCGCCGGGCGCTCCCCGCCGGTTGGGAGGCGACGATTCAGAAGCGACGCCGCTGAATGCCATGGCGGACATCGGTTGGACTTCGCGATCGGGCGGAGGCAGCGTGGACGGGCGGATCCCCACGATCCCCTTGGGGCACCCCCGTACCGCACGACCGGAGACCACCCGATGAACCGCGTCATGAATCCCGAGCGCTACGACGGCACCATGCGCTACCGGCGCACCGGTCGTTCGGGCCTCGACCTGCCCGTCCTGTCCCTGGGCTAGTGTCCTGCGCCCGAAATCGCGGGCTTACAACGGCTGACACAAAGAGGTGGATCGGTCCTGGCTGCCGTGACTGGCGTGGGAGTTGAGCGTTCGGTCCGGTGTGGGGACGTCGCCGTGGATCGTGTCGGATGAGTTGTGGGACCGCCTGGAGCCGCTGCTGCCGCAGCGTGAGCGCAGATTCCGGTATCCCGGCCGCAGGCCGTTGCCGGACCGGGAAGTGCTGTGCGGGATCTTGTACGTGCTGCATACCGGGATCCAGTGGGAGTACCTGCCACAGGAGATGGGGTTCGGCTCGGGCATGACGTGCTGGCGCCGTCTGCGGGACTGGAACGAGGCCGGCGTGTGGCAGCGGCTGCACGAGGTCCTGCTGGCCGAGTTGAACGCGGCATCGCGGCTGGACTGGTCAAGGTGCGTGGTCGATTCCTCCCACGTCAGGGCGCTAAAAGGGGGATCCATACGGGCCCCTCGCCGGTCGACCGGGGCCGGGCCGGCTCGAAGCACCATCTGATCACCGACGGGCATGGCACCCCGCTCGCGGTGCTGCTGACCGGGGGTAACCGCAACGACGTCACTCAACTGCTGCCGCTGCTCGATGCGATCCCGCCGGTCCGCGGCCGGGTCGGCCGTCCCCGCCGCAAGCCGGACTCGCTGTTCGCCGACAGGGGCTACGCCCATGACATCTACCGCGACCAGGTCCGCGCCCGGGGCATCGTGCCCGCGATTGCCAGACGCGGCACCCGGCACGGCACGGGACTGGGCACCTACCGGTGGGTGGTGGAGAGGAGTTTCGCGTGGCTGCACGGCTTCCGGCGTCTGCGGATCCGGTGGGAACGGCGAGCCGACATGCACGAAGCATTCCTCAAACTCGCCTGCTGCCTCATCACCCACCGACAACTCGGCTCATTGTGTTAGCCGTTGTAAGGCAGGCGGGCTCGTCCACTGACGGGGTGCCCCGAGGCATCCAGCCTCGGGGCCACAGCACGTCAAGATCAGCCAGTAGCTGGGGCGTTGTTAGTGTTGATCTCCGCCTCGACACCCTGGGCAACGAGAAGCTGCTCAGGCCGGCACACCTTCGTGTCGTAGGTGACGCGGGACTTCACGGCCGACGTGAAGGACTTCTCCGGGTTGTACGCAGCCATCTCGGCGAACGGCACGACGACGGAGTTAGCGGAGGTCAAGCCCATGAAAAGGTCGCCGCTCGTGAACTTTTCGTTGCCCTTCTTGATGACGGCGAGTTGGGTCGGGTGTGGTTACTCAGAGCGTTCGCGACCACGATCGGTAGGCCGAGAATTGAGCCGATCTGGTCGGAGGCCACGACCGAACAGCCGCAGTGCTGCGACGCGTCGATGAACTTCTCGTCCCGCAGAAGCAGGGAGCGCATGCGCGGGGAGACGGAACAGGTACCGGTCCTGCGGGGTAGATCGGGTGTCCAGTACCTCAAGCATCTTGACCACATAGTCGTAGACGGACAGCTTGTCTGCCGCAGGGGCGTTGACGTCGGTTTCCTGAACCTTGGAGATGGCTCCCAGCTCCAGCGCGGGGAGGCCGGACACTGTGGCGGTGCGTTCTCCGCGCCGCTCAGGTCCTTGCCCTGGAGAGCTGCGAACATGGTGAGAGTAACCAGCTCGTCAATGGCAAGCGCGGTCTGACGCGCACACTGCGAGACCAGGTTGGACATCAGGTCGATGCCGCCCTTGG
Organism: Streptomyces sp. NBC_00659; assembly: GCF_036226925.1. Lineage (NCBI taxonomy): Bacteria > Bacillati > Actinomycetota > Actinomycetes > Kitasatosporales > Streptomycetaceae > Streptomyces > Streptomyces sp. NBC_00659. The sequence goes on from NZ_CP109031.1 coordinate 9,424,177, forward strand.
TCTGGAGCTGGTGAAGAGCGTCGATCTCTAGGCGGAAGCTGGAGCCCTTCGCGACGGTCATCTTCATGTACTCAAGGACCGAGTGGTCGACAGCGCCGATCTCGCCGTAAGCCTTCACCAGGCCCTTGTCAGTGATTCCTAATGCGGCTTGACAGACCGCATTAGGAATCACTGATCGCCCTCTTCTCCCTCGGCAAGCCGGCAGGCTCGCTAGCCCGAACAAGCACTGGCCCCAAACGGGAACGGCCAAGTGCTGTGACCACAAAGGTGTACGACGGCAATGGCAGCGCCCAACTGGCAGACCAGTCGAGTGGAACGTCGGTCGTCGTATCAGGCCGGTGGACTGCTCTCGTGAACGGGTCTTGCGGCTGAAGGGTGTTGTCCACCCGTCAAGAGAGCGAGCGCTCCAGAGTGTTCAACACGCCGTCATAATTGTGGTGTTCAGGCACGGGCAGCGGGTCTATCGGCGACTTCACGAGCCTGTCGATACGCCGCACCGGCACCAGTAAGATCGAAAATTTTGTAATACACCAGATTGCGACCTGAGCGAGTAGAGCTGCATCCGAGTCTGGTGCATGCACGGCGGCGCCGACGGCCTCCCCGAGATGCAGCCTGGATGGGGGAAGCGCACGATGAGAAAAGGGCACCATCCTTCGAGGTGATCAGGATGCGACGCGTACTTACCGCCCTAGCGGCCCTGGCTCTTCCGATTTCCCTTGTAGCAGCGCCGGCTGTAGCGGCGTCACAGAGCCCTGCAACCACCGCAGTGGCCAGCGCTCAAGGCATGCACAATTTGAAGCGTCCAACAAACTTCGTCGATCAAGGCCCGGTTGACGTCTGTAACTACACCGATAGCCGACCGAGCCTTCGTCTCGGGGCATCCGGGCAAGCAGTCCAACAGGCTCAGTGTTACCTGAATCAGGCTGTAAGCGCAGGCCTGGACGAGGATGGAGACTTTGGCCCGGTCACTCGTTCCGCAACAGAGGACTTCCAACGATGTGCCGATATTGTCGTTGACGGGCGCATCGGAGCTCAGACTTGGTCGTTCCTTTCCTTCTGGGCCAACGCGCCAGATGCTCCCTTCTGCTGATGGACCCCGGGTGACTCTGTACCAGGGCATGGTGCCGCGCCATGAGTGATCGGTGCACCTCGCTGGCCGAGGCAACTCCTGGGTACCAACAGCTAAGTGGGAACTCCTGCCGAAGGGAGATTCTAGATGCTCGGGAAACTAGCTCCGTTCTTCGGGACAGCAGTTCTCTTCTTTGGCATAGGAGTACCTCACGAAACTGTCAGTGCCAGGCAGATGGCCCCCGAATATTGTCGAGATCTCTACTTCTTTGGCGGGCATGGCCTTGCTGAAGGGGGAGAGGACGACTGGGGTCCTACAGTCAAAAATGTGTACGACAATTACGAAAAAGGCATACATGATGCCGACCCTGATGTTTCGGTGGATGGCGAAGCTATTGCATACCCAAGGGTAGAGTTCCCAGATTGGGTACGACTCGTGCGGGCGAGGTTCAGTAGACAGCAAGAGGAAGAGGTGATTGATGGGTCCATAGCGCTGAACAACCAGCTCACGGAGAGATACAAGGCTTGCCCGGGTGAGCGCTTTATTCTCGTCGGATATTCAGAGGGGGCATGGGTGATTCACGACTATCTCAAAAATCTTGGCGCCGGAGCCCTCGATAGAATTGCTGGTGTCGCGCTGCTTGGTGATCCCCAATATGTCAGAACTGGAATTATTCCGAAATTGTATCCCAATCACGCAATCGCCCCCTACTTCCCTCCAGCCCTCCAGGAGAGGGCCGCCAGCTGGTGTGTTTCCTACAATCTTCCAGCCGCAAAGCGCACTGTATTTGATCCCATCTGCCATTTCTCAGGACCCGACGTAACGAACTGCCTAAAAGCTACTCAAGGCGATATTGGTGAAAGCTGGTGTCCACATCTTCGCTACGTCGAGACGGGCGGAACCAAGCGGGCTGCCGACTTTCTCATCGGTGTGAGCTGAAAGCCGAAACTTGCTGTGACGTCGCTCGGGCCCCGGCGCAAGGAGCGTGATGGATGATGACAGAGATGGTTAACTGTCCGCATTGCGGTGCGGTGGCCACCCAAGAAGATTCCTTCTGTGCCATTTGCGGGCGACGGATCAGGCCGGAAGGTGTCATTAACGCGCATGAACCGATACCTGTATCAAGTCCGGAGCCTGCACCCCTTGCTACTCCGGGGCAAGTGCATGCCAACCAAGCAGAGATCGCTCCTCACGCTCTTTACGCGGAATATGATTCCCGAAAGCTCACTGTACTGACAGGGTATGTGGCGGGTGTCATTGGTTTTCCTGTCGGCTTGCATAGACTGTACGCCGGGAAACCGCTATGGTGGATCTATTTGATTCTTTTCATCCTGGGGGCCATCGGAAGCTTCATTCTCGTCGGCTTCGTCTTCTTTGGAGTCATGTTCATCTGGTGGATTGTTGACATGGCGCTGATGAAAGAATGGGTGGAGTCGCACAATCAGACTCTTCGCCACCAGATCTTCAACTGGGCGCGGGAAGTCGAAAGGAATCCCCACTCGGACTGGGGGACGCGAGTTGGCTGACACCCTATTGCGGCGAAACCCGATTCTGGTATCGGATGACGCGGCTTGAAATCAGAAAGACTCAGATCATTCGGGAGTCATCGGTGGCAGGCCAAGCGGGACTCCATTGCGTGAACGGACATACTCCGCCACCAGAAAAGGAGGCATCTAAGTTCTGCACGATTTGCGGCACCCCTATAGTGATCACTTGCCCCAATGGGCACGAGGTCAAGCCAGCTCCCTACTGCAGCGTGTGCGGTGCGTCCTGGCCTTCCAGCGATCTACCTGGCAGTGATGAGCCCCTCGAACCATCACTGCCGCCGACCAGTCCGCAGAACCCTCGACGCGCGCCACCAGTTTTCCTGATCGTCGGAGCAGTGCTAATGGCCGTACTCGTCGGTGCTGGGGTCTATTTCGGCATGTCCCGGCAGGACAACTCAGGCTCTGGACCTGAGCTGAGCACACCCGTACAGACAGCGCAGACACCCTCGGCGCAGGCTGCCAGCGAGGTTCCGCAGGAATACCTCGGCACCTGGGACAGCACCATCGACAATGCCACAGGGCACCACACCCGCCGTCTCGTCATCCAGCAAGGCGGGGTCGGCGATCCGGTGCTCTTGCTTACAGCGGACGGTCCCACCAAAAACGGTGGAACGTACCACTGCGGATTCACGGCCGAGCTGGCCTCAGTACCCACGAGTAACGGGCCCCTCCGCATTGAGTCCTCCGCGGTGACCGTTGCTGAACCGGTGTCAGCCTGCAGGCCGGGCGGCGCCAGCACCATCACTCTGCTGTCCGACGGCAGACTCCGGCGCGCAGACGGCAGTGAGCAGTTGATTTACACAAAGGCAGACTGAACGCTGGGCGACTGCCTCTTTCCTAACTTGATCTTTAACTTGTGCGGCGTGGTCGTGGGGTAGTTGGCTTCGTCTTTTGCCGCTTCGCTGAGTGTCTTCTGGCGGATGTGTGCACGTCGTAGCGTGGTGTGGGCCAGGTGTTCTTCTGGCCTGGTGGCCGCCCGGTGCCAGGGCGGGAGGGTTTCGGTGCCTGGGCTGGGCAGGCGGCTTGTGGGCGGATGTGCCGAAAGTCGCGGCGGACGCGGGCCGGGGTGAGCCTGTCCGGGGAACTCGGTTTCTCCCAGGGGTGGCGGCGGTCGGCGGCCAGGGTGCGGGCCAGTCGCAGTTGGGTGTAGACAGCCAGGACGAGCCAGGTCCAGCGGTCGGCCGCTTCCGGAGTACGGATCTTGGGGCAGGTCCAGCCGAGGGTTTGTTTGAACAGGCGGAAGGTGTGCTCGATGTCGAAGCGTCGCAGGTAGGCCTGCCAGAGTCGGTCGGTGTCCGCAGGAGTGGCGTCGGTGCCCGACCACCACAGCCAGACCGGCTTTGGAGTGGCTCCACTGGGCAGGTGGCTGATGTCCAGACGGATCACTGTGCCTTCGACGATCGGCAGGGTTGCGTCGGCTGCCGCCCAGGACGAGCGATGGGTGAGTTTCGGGTGCAACCGGTCCCAGGAGCGGGCGAGTGCGGTGCTGTAGAGGCGCGTGTGGTTGAGAGTTTCGACGTCCGGTGTGCCCCAGGTGTCGGGCCGGCCGAAGACGAACTCGGCGCCGTGTCGGGGTGGCCGGCCTGTGGTGTGCGGCTGCCGGGTTGGGATGGACCTGCGCATGACCCGGTCGGACCGCACCCGGGCCAGGACCTGGACGGGCAGGTCCTTGAGCAGGAAGGCCAGACGGGGTGCGTCGTAGCCTGCATCGGCGACGATGAGAATGTCCGGGTCGCCCAACTGCCACTGGTCCGCGGCGATGAGCCGTTCGACCAGATCCCGCAGTTGCCCGGCGGTGACGGTGGCGGTGTCGTCGCCGGGCGCCAGACGCCGCGCGTCCAGGGGTGCGGTCCAGGAGCTGCGGCCCGGCTCGAGCGCGCAAACGATGGAGTAGGGCCAACCCGGGACAGGAATGTGCTGGTCCTTGCCCCGCCCGTAGGTGTGACACAGAACCCGCTCCGGTGAGGTGTGAGCAGCGGGCCGCAGCCAGCAGGTGACATCCACGGCCAGGACCAGCCGGCCGTCGACGGCTCGCGGCAGCGGGACCGAAGCCAGTGCTTCCCGCAGGCGACCAGTGTCGATACGGCCTCGGGCAACAGCGGCATAGAGGCCACCGTGCCCGCGGCGATGCTCACCCACCAACGACAACCCGACCAGCGACTTCACCGGTCCGTCACCACACAGCACAGCATCGGCCAGCTCGAACAGCACATCCGAACGGGCTGTGAGACTGGCGTAGAACTCCTCCCGGAAGGATGACAGTTGAACCAACGGATCCCGCCGGGCATCACGATGCAGCAGACTCATCCTCACGGCCTTCGTACTGAAGATGTGTGTTCCTTGGTCGGATCACAGATTCAGACGAAGGCCGCCTTGCTGTCCGTCACTTCCCTGACCGAGCGATCAAGTTCGACGCAGCATTCGAGACACCGAGTTAAAGATCAAGTTAGGCCAGGCCAACGAGGCAGCCACGCACAAACCTCGCCATCCGATGGCCTCTGAAGAGACGCCATGCCATTGGAATACCGCACAGAGCCAGCCAGATACGTGCGCTGGCGAGGACGTACCTCTCCGGTGTCAGGCGGTGCCACGCGGGGATAGCGCCTGCCGGTAATCGCTGTCAGGCGGAGACAGCCGAGCAGAGGTAGGGAATTTCGCTCACATCGACCCTTCAGTCGCTCACTGTTCCTGCGCCTCCTGGGACTTGCTCTTCCCCGGAGAGGTACCAGTGGTCGACAGCGGCAACAGGGCACCCTTGGTCAGTCCGTCGTATGCGAGCGTGCTCGCCCACTGCATCCTCCTCTTCTAGGAGAGCCAAAAACTGATGGACCGCCTGTTGTTCCACCGTCACCGTGTCCAGGTCCGCCGGCTCAAGGGTCACATCGGACACGACCTCAACGAGACCGCCGACGTTCTTGCCGGCCTCGCTCTCCGTCGCGCCAACGGCCGGATCCCTTCCTCCGCCGCGCGGAAGGAGGAGGCACGGATCCTACGCTCGCTCGGCTCCGGAGCCGGCCCCTTCTCGGTCGCTGTCTGAGCCCGTGGTCCGATGCGGACATGGGAAGGGACTCTCGGATGAAGGCAAAGGTCGCCGCGTCGAAAGAGGCGGCGTCGAAGGCGTCGCCTAGTGCTGCTCCGCGCAAGTTCGTGGAGGGGTCAGGTCGCCTCTTTGCGCGGGGTGCCCGCGTAGGTCCAGCAGAACGGGCGGGTGTGTTCGTTCCGCTTGATCACCCAGGCGTCCATCTTGTCGATCAGGTCGTCGCGGCTGGTGAAGTCGCCGTGGCGGAGGACGGCGCGGGTCAGGGCGGAGAAGACGAGTTCGACCTGGTTGAGCCAGGAGGCGTGGGGCGGGGTCCAGTGGACGTGCCAGCGCGGGTGGGCGGCGAGCCAGGCCCGGGTGTGTCTGGCGGTGTGCGAGGAGCCGTTGTCGAGGACCAGGTGGATGTCCTTGTCGTGGGGCAGGAGGCGGTCGAGCCGGTCCAGGAAGGCGGTGAAGGTGGCGGCGTCGTTGCGCTGGATGGTCTCGGTCAGGGTCTGCCCGCTGGTGACGTCGAGGGCGGCGATGATCGAGGCGGTGCTGTGGCGGCGGTACTCGAACTCGTATCGGGCTGCCCGGCCTGGCCGCGGCGGCTGGGAGGGGTGGCGGCGTTCGCGGGCCTAAATCGCGGTCTTCTCGTCGATGGACAGCACGATCGCCCCGGTCGGCGGGTTGCGGTAGAGGCCGCAGATGTCCCTGGCGCGGTCCCAGAAGTCGGGGGTGTCGCGGCGGGTGAGCCAGCTGGTGACTTTGTGCGGCTTGAGGTCCAGGCCGGCCAGGATGCGGCCGGCCTGGGAGGCGGAGATCGGCGCGAGGACGGTGCTCGCGACCCGGGTGGCGATCGCCGCGTGGGTCCAGGTGGCGGCGGGTCCCGGCGGCGTGCTGGTGGCCGCGGCGACCACGGCGACGCGGACGAGGTCGTCGTAGCGGCGCGGTCGGCCCGAGCGGGCGGCGTCCTTGAGCCCCTTCAGTCCGAGCTTGGCGAACCGACCTCGCCACTTGCGGACGGTGTTCACGCTTACCGCCAGTTGGCCGGCGATCGCCGCGTTGCCCGCCCCGTCGGCCGCGGTCAGCGCGATCTTGGCCGGGAGTACCTGCCGGACCTGCGCTTTCGCTGAGGACGCGACCCGCAGCAGCATCTCGCGCGTCTCATCGTCCAGCTCTACGGCCACCGCCGAACCCCGCCCCGATCCCGCCCTCACAGCCATTGATCATGGCGGAGCGGCGGCCGGGTTCGACAGGATGGGTCCGTGCCGAAGAACCCGCCCGAGTCCATGCAGCACCACCTGAGCCAGCGGCTGAACACCCGTGCTGCCGAGCACTGGCCGCAGCTGGCCCGGGTCCACGTGCGCTTCCGGACGGGCTTCGCCTACGTGGACGGCGAGTTGAACGACGGCGAACGGCTGCCTCTGGCCCGGTTGCGCTTCGTCGGCGTCCTGCACACGTGGGGTTTCGCCCTCTACCTCGCCAGCCGAGACGGCTACCAGGACAACTTCCTCCCCAACGGACTCCCATCCGGCAGCCCCGAAGAATGCCTGGACTGCGCCTGCGGCCTCTACCTCGACGGCATAGCAACCTGACCCCTCCACGAACTTGCGCGGAGCAGCACTAGCGTGACCTGATCACCCATGACCATGGAGGGATATGGCGCGTTATCAGGTCGTTCGCGCCTGTCCGGCGCACGCGGCCGTCCACCGGACACCGGTGATTTCGCCGATGCCCGCCGGTCCGCCCAGTCCCACAATGACGTCACGGCGAAGGCAGGTGCCACACCTGCCCCACGCACCTCCCGACATACCGTCATCCCACCCGCCGACCACCCCGTCACCGAACCGCGACGACGACAGTGACGGGACACGGCAGCGCGCGAACAGTCCCAGCAGTCACCGGAAGTACCGGCAAGCACCGTCGCCAGACTCCGGATCCCCCACACCCCCACCAAGGACGTGACGAGCTGTGAATCGGCAGACCTCCCCCACACCCCCCGCCCCGCGCGCGCTCGCCCGGGCCGGGCGTTCACGCCTGATGCGCGCACTGACGACGCTGACGCTGTCGCTCGGCCTCGCGACAGGTCTGATGTTCGGCTCCTCCGGAACGGCGATGGCCGACGAGATCGGCCAGGCTCCCACCAGTTCCAACATCACCGGCAACGGCAGCTTCACCGTGACCAGCGCCGCCGTCACCGGCCAGAGCGGCTTCGGCGGGGGCCAGGTCTACTACCCCTCCACGGCCGGCACCTACCCGGTCGTCGCCGTCTCCCCCGGCTTCACCGCCTCCTGGTCCAGCATCAGCTGGCTCGGCCCCCGACTGGCGTCCTGGGGATTCGTGGTCGTCGGCATCGACACCAACTCCGTCTACGACCAGCCCGCCAGCCGGGGAACCCAGTTACTGGCCGCGCTGAACTGGGCGGTGAACTCCGCGCCGACCGCGGTCCGGTCACGGGCGGACGGTACCCGGCGCGGGGTGATGGGTCACTCGATGGGTGGCGGCGGCAGCCTGGAGGCGCTGGCGGCGGACACCACCGGCCTGGTCAAGGCCGCTGTACCGCTGGCCCCCTGGGACAGTGACAAGACCTGGAACAACGTCAGTGAGCCGGTGGCCATCGTCGGCGGCCAGTCGGACACCGTCGCATCGCCGAGCAGCCACGCGATCCCCTTCTACAACACGCTCGCCGGGCAGAAGGAGTACGTCGAGATGTCCGGGGCCTCGCACGGCGCGCCCGCGGCGTCCAACACCACCACCTCCCGGGTGATGGTGTCCTGGTTCAAGCGCTACCTGAACAACGACACCCGCTTCACCCCGTTCACCTGCGGATATTCCGGCAGCGCCATCTCTTCCTTCCTGACCAACGCCTGCTGAGCAGCCTGCGGGCGTCGCACGGTGCCCCCGTCCTCCGGGCGGGGGCACCGGTCTGCCGCGGGACCGCGCGTACCGCTGCGGCACGGCTCCACCGGCCGGCCGTCACCCCGGGTGGCCCGGCGGCTCAGCGCGCGGCCGGCACGGGCGCGGGAGTCCCGTTCACGTCGAGGCGCCAGTCGCGCAGGGCGGCCAGCAGACCCGCCAGCATGAGCCCTTCACCGAGGTTGCCCAGCGGCGGCACCCTGAACGCGAGCGCGGAAGCGACGAAGACGGCGAGGGCGCCCAGGGCGACCCACGGCACCCCGTGACGTCTCCACACCACCACGCCGATCGCCAGCAGCGCCAGGATGGCGACGACCGCGGCGACGGGAGCCCCCGCGTCGGTGTAACGCAGGGTGTCCGCCCAGGTGCGGGGCTCCAGTTCGAGGCCGGGCAGGGTGGTGAGAACCCCGAGCACCGAGAGCGCTCCGGCGACCGCCCAGGCCCACCGTGCCGTACGCCGGCCCGGGCCGAGCAGCAGCGCCCCGCACACGACGGCCAGCGGGGTCAGGACCGCGTGTGCCGTGAACCGGCCCGTGTTGAGTGCCTCCAGAAGCGCGCCCTCTCCCGCCGCCGCACCCACGGCCACGACCAGTGAGTCGTACGCCAGGGCGAGGCCGAGGACGGCGATCCAGGGCGCTGTCACGTTGGCTGACCGGGTGGGATGATCTTCTGGTTGATCACGCTGGGAGGGGTCGTCCGTGGGGAGTGCGTCGCCGTCGTACAGGGGGCACCGGTACCCGGTCGAGGTGATCTCCCACTGCGTGTGGCTGTACTTCCGCTTCCCGCTCAGCTTCCGCGAGGTCGAGGAGTTGATGCTCCAGCGAGGCGTCATCGTCTCCTGCGAGACAGTGCGCCGCTGGTGCGCCAAGTTCGGCCAGGCCTACGCGAACGGACTGCGCCGCCGCCGGCCCCGGCCTGGGGACAAGTGGCACCTGGACGAGGTGTTCGTCAGGATCAACGGGGAGCTGAAGTACCTGTGGCGGGCCGTCGACCAGGACGGCAACGTCCTCGACATCCTCGTCCAGAACCGCCGCAACAAAGCCGCGGCCCGACGCTTCTTCCGCCGCCTGATGAAGAAGACCCGGGCAGTGCCGAGGGTGATCATCACGGACAAGCTGCGTTCCTACGGCGCCGCTCACCGCGAAGTCATGCCCTCCGTCGAGCACCGCTCCCACAAGGGACTGAATAACCGGGCCGAGAACAGCCACCAGCCCACCAGGCAGCGTAAACGTGCCATGAAAGGCTTCCGCTCCGTCGGCGCGGCCCAGCGGTTCCTGTCCGCATTCAGCGGCATCTCACCCCACTTCCGACCCTACCGCCACCTGATGACCGCATCCCAACACCGAGCCGAGACGACCATCCGCCTCGCCATCTGGGACCACGTCACCGGCGCTGCCAGCCGGCCCACCACGGCCTGACCACAGGCCCGGACCGCGGACCCCACCACGCCCCGACACGCCATCAGACACCCAACAACGTGACAACGCCGGTTCGCGGTCTCGGCTTCGAAGGGGATGTAGCCGACCTCGTCCACCACGATCAGCGGGTAGCGGCTCAGCTTGGTGAGCTCGGCCTGGAGCCGTCCGGAGTGGTGGGCGGCGGCCAGGCGGTCGACCCACTCGGCCGCGGTGGCGAAGGCGACGCGGTGTCCGGTCTGACAGGCGCGGACGGCGAGGCCGATCGCCAGGTGTGTCTTCCCGGTGCCCGGCGGGCCCAGAAAGGCGGCGTTCTCCTTGCCGACGATGAAGTCGAACGTGCCCAGATGTGCGAGCTGTTGTCGCGTCATGCCGCGCAGATGGGTGACGTCGAGCTCCTCGATCGTCTTGACCGCGGGGAAACGGGCGGCACGTACTCTCGCCTCACCGCCGTGTGATTCGCAGGCGGAGACCTCGCGTTGGAGGCAGGCGACTAGGTACTCGGCGTGGGTCCAGGACTCCTTGCGGGCGCGTTCGGCGAGCCGGTCGGCGGCGTCCAGCAGGGCCGGGGCCTTCATCACGCGGGTGAGGAAAGCGAGGTCGGCGGCGGTCTGGGACCCGGTCCTGCGGCCCGCTGCGGTGCTTTCGGCCGGGGCACCGGTGGTGCGGGCATCAGCCGACCTCCCTGTCGCCGCTGCCTTCGATGACGGTGAACAGCCGGTCATAGGAGCCGAGTTCGCGTTGCTCGACCTCGACGAGCGGGCCGGCCCCGGCCTGGGTGGCCTGCTGATGGCGGGCCTGCCCGCGCATCGTCTGGCCCGCAGCGGCGTGATCGGGATCGGTGATGGTCTGGTGGCGGGCCCAGCAGCGGGGGTGGCGGGCGACGATCACGCCGCCGGGCGCCAGCGCGATGACTTCGTCGTTGTCGGTGAGCACGGTGACGTTGCGTCCGATCGCTTCGGGTTGCACGGAGTAGTCGTTGGTATCGACGCGGACGTAGTGGTCACGCCCGATGCGGGTCTGCATCCGCCACCAGGCGGGCGGGTCGACGGGCGGCAGGGTGAGCATCCCGGCCCGGTCGGTCTCCCAGCGGTCGGCGGGACGGGCCTGCAGGGTGCGGTGGATGCGCCGGTTGGCGACCGCCAGCCAGGCGGTCAGCTGGGTGTTGAAGTCGCCGGGGCCGCTGAACGTGCGGCCGGGCAGGAACGAGGTCTCGAGATAACCGTTCGCGCGTTCGACCAGCCCTTTCGCCTCGGGGCCACGGGGTCTGCAGAGGTAGATCCTGGTGGTGAGCAGGCCCGCGAACGCGGCGAACTCTGCGGTGAGTTTGCCGCGGCCGACCCCGGCCTCGTTGTCCCAGACCAGCGTTTTGGGCACGGCGCCCCACCCGTTCAGCAGCCGCCAGTGCCCGTCGATCAGGTCGCCGGTGGTGCGGGAGGGCAGCATCCGCGCGGCGATCACCCGCGAGTAGCCGGACACCATCACCAGGACCGGCGGTCGCCCCGTCTGCCCGTAGCCGAGCGGGATGTCCGCGTCGGGAAACCACAGGTCGCACTGGGCCAGCTCGCCCGGCTGATAGGTCGTGCGGGAGACCGGGTCGACGGGAACATAGACGGGCCGCAGTTCCCGCACCCGCTCCTTGAGGACCGTCATCCCACGCTCCCATCCGATCCGCTCGGCGATCACGGTGGCAGGCATCGTCGGGGTCTCCCTGAGCAGCTCACGGATCTGCACCTCGACCGCGTCGACCACCGAGCCTTTGGCCGGCCGCTCGTACTTCGGCGGCCGATCACTCGCCAGTGCACGCTTCACCGTGTTCTTCGAGATGCCCAGATGCCGGGCGATCGCCCGGATCGGCATCTGCTCGGCCCGGTGCAGCCTGCGGATCTCTGCCCAGTCCTCCACGCGGATCACCCTTCCCTCCTGACCTTCCGATCAAGATCAGGTTCAGGCGAAGACCACCGAGAGGGTCACTTTTGATCCGCCGTCAGAGGGTCAGAATTCAGGTTCTGGATCACTTTCAGTGCCGGGACCACGGAGGGTCACCGAAACCGCGATCATGAACGGCATCGCGCGGTGAGGAGGACCCGTTTGCGGAGCAGGTCGAAGTTGGCTCGGCCGAACATCTGCCGCTTCAACATCTTGATCTTGTTGTTCTGACCCTCGACCGCGCCGGAACTGTAGCAAAGGCTGAGGCCGGCGACGACGGCATCGAGGTCCTGGCCGAGACCGGTGACGAAGGTATGAAGGGCGGGCAGGTCGTCGGCCTGGACACTCGGGATCCACTGGTTCAGGTCCCGGCCCTGACGGTTGTTCATGAGCTCGGCAAATGTGCGGACGTGGTGGGCGGTGCGGTCGAGCGCGGGGCAGCGAGCCAGGATCGCTTTGAGCTGCTGGGTCTGGCCCTCGGTGAGGCGGTCTGGATGGCGGGTGAGCCAGCTGGTCACGTTCCGCACGGACGGCGCCTTGCGGGGCGGGTCATGCGGGAAGTTCTCGCGGAGTTTGGCCACGTAGACCTTCACCACGTTCTCGCCGCCGGGGTAGCCACGTTCGCGTACTTCCTCGAACAGGCGGCGGGCGATGGTGCAGCCCTCCGTCCACCGCTGGTGCAGGTAAGGCTTGTAGGGGTCGAGGATGCTGGCTCGGCCGGTCCACCGGCCGACCAGGAGTTCGTCCGCGCTTGCCGCATTGGCGAAGCGGCGGACGGTATTACGGGCCAGCCCCTGTTGGCGGGCGATCGCGCGCAGTCCGATGCCCTGCTCGAGGAGAGCGTGGACAGCCGCGTGCTGTTGCCGGACACGGTCGGAGAGTCGGCCGGTTGTCCGCGGTCCTCTGGGAGAGGGCAGATCAAGGTTCGTGTTCTCCGTGTCCGCGACGGCCTGGGCCGTGGCGGCGTCGTGCGGCTCACATAGCAGAGCTCGATGTTGGACGACTGTCTTCTCGACGGCCTCGGCGAGGTTCGACCAGATCTGCCACCGGTCCGCGACGTGGATGGCGTTCGGGGCGCCGAGCCGTCCGGCCTCGGCATAGGCGGTGGAGCGGTCCCGACAGATCACCTCGATCCCGGGATGGTCGGCGATCCACCGGGCGACCGTCGACGTCGTCCGGTCCGGAAGCAGGTCGATGGGCTGGCGGGTTTCGATGTCGATCAGGATCGTGCCGTACTTGTGGCCCTTGCGCAGCGCGAAGTCATCCACCCCGAGCACCCGCGGTGTCGAGGTCTCGGGCTCCGGCAGGCGACGGATCAACCGCAGCAGAGTCGACCTGCTCACCCCGACTGCCAGAGTCTGGGACAGGCGGGCACCGGCACGGCCGGCCAGCATCACCGCCACACGCTCCAGCACCGTCTGCAGCCCGGCGCTGCGTCGGCCATGCCGGACGGTCAGTCCGTCGACCTGCTCGGCGAACGTCGCCTGCCTGCATAAACGTTGGCCGCAGCGGAACCGCCGCACCTGTAACTCGATCAGCACAGGGCGGCCGCCGACCGAACTGTCGGCGAGCCGCCGTACGTACCGGCTGTGCACCCGAGACGACAGCGTCCCGCACGCTGGACGTACGGCCCGCTCCGCAACCGCCCGGGCCCGCACGGCCACCAACTCGCCGTCAGGCACAACGTTTTCAATCACGACACTTTGGACTTGGTGGAACCACAAGTTCTGGAGGAGGACATCACCCACGACCGTTCATGATCGCGGTTTCGGTGACCCTCCGTGGTCCCGGCACTGAAAGTGATCCAGAACCAGAATTCAGGCGTCGCCGAGACCGCGTCTGGACCGCGCCCTGAAGAAGATCGCGAAGCGGGGCGGAGTGGTCGTCCTGCTGGACGGCACCCTGATCCGCACCCGACACCGCACCGGAACGGACAACCGTAAGAACTACTCAGGCAAGCACAAGTCCCATGGCCTGCTGTTCCTCGCGCTGACCGACGAGAAGGGCAACCTGATCTGGATCTCCTCGGCCCGGCCCGGCCGGTCCAGCGAGATCACCACCGCCCGCCACGACAAGATCACCGCACACCTCCGCGAGGCCGGCCTTGGCGCCTTGGCCGACCTCGGCTTCGTAGGCCTGGACAACCAGCCCGACGACGACCCGGTGATCATCACCGGCCGCAAGGCCACCAAGAACCGCAGACTCACCGCCGCGGAGAAGGAAGCGAACCGCCTGCTGAACCGCGAACGCGCCGCCGTCGAGCACGGCTTCGCCAACCTCAAGTCCTGGCGCGTCCTCACCAAGGTCCGCATGAGCACCTGCCACGCGACCACCCTCCTGCGGGCCCTCCTCGTCCTTGCGAACGCCGAAGTCCAGAGGTGACAGACGATCTCCCCGGAACGATCAAGTTCCTGACCCGCACGAGTCCGCCACTCCCACCCCACACCAGCCCCGTGACCTGCGAGATCAGGATGAAACGATCTCAATGATGGAGCTGCGTCCCTGCCTGGTCGACCGGAAGGGCCGGGCAACGACCTCGTCAGCTGTCAGATATGGTCCGGCCCCGCTCCTCCTGGGGGAGCGGGGCCGGCGATGTCCATGGTGCTCAGCGGTCTTGGGCGGGGGTATAGAGCTCGCTCAGCAGGCTTCTCTTGGTCGCGACGAGATCAGCGGGAGACTATGCACGCCCACGGGTGGGCCCTCGCCGCGCAGCCCGCCCGGCCACCTGTGCCTCGTGCCGCGTGGGCAAGGCTGAGTCGAGTGGGGACACGGCACGGGACCCGGGAAGTCACCTCGAGCGGACGCACCGACGGACTCGGAAGAGCCGACATGAGACCGGGTTGCTGTCCTCAGGCGCGTCGAGGACGTCGATCTTGTCCACCAGGAATCCGTGTTCGACGAGGAGGTCCTCCCATAGCGTTGGGCCGAGGATCCACATCTGCACGTTCAGGGGCTCCCAGCCGGCGAGTGGAAGGATCTCAGGGTGGGCGGTGACCCTTTGGAAGGGGCCGCGGCCCGCTGCGTTGGTGTGCAGAACGGAGAAGAACAAGCGGCCGTCCGGCTTCAGTGCGGTGGCGATGGCAGGCAGGAGCCGGTGCGGGTCGATGTAGCCGAAGCCGTGGATCGAGTAGATCACGTCGTAAGGCTCGGCCTTCTTCAGGTACTCGACGGCGTCGGCGTGGATCAGGTTGAGTCCAGGCACATTGGCGTAGCGGGTAACAGCGCGTTCGTGCTGGGTGGTGGAGACTTCGACGGCGTGGACCACGGCGCCGTGCTCGCGCACCAGGTGGGCGGCGTACTTGCCGACTCCTGAGCCGATGCCGAGGACCCTCTTGCCGGACAGGTCGCCCATTACCTCGGCACCGGGGCCGCCCGGCCAGAAGCCCCAGTTGATGCGGTCGGCATCGGGGATGTCGGTGCCGCGGTCGATGTGGTGTCTGCCGTACGCGGTCCAGGCAGCCAGGTTCTGCTCGCTGCTCACGATGGTGTTCTCCGATCGAAAGGGGGCTATGGGCGCAGGGCGAAGCAGGCCAACCGGTCGAGATCGAGGGCGGTCACGGTGGACCAGCGGGAGGTGAGGAGTTCGACGTCGGGGGCGGTAATGCCCAGGCTCTTGAGGGGATCGTCCTCGGCCCGCCGGTTGGCGAGCTCGGTGACCACCCAGAAGGTCCCGCCGGGGGCAAGGAGTTGACGGACCCTGTTCATGAAGGCGCCCTTGTCGGTGATGAACCGGAAGACGAGCCGGCAGGTGATGACCGCGTACGCCAGATCGGGAAGCTCGCTTAGTGCTGGATTCCTCAAACGGTGTACACGTATCGGCGTCGTAGGGAGCGGGTTGGCGGTGCTGTTCTGCCCCAGATCCATGGGCCGGCATGGGAGTTGAGCTGGTTGGTTGCGAGGGTTGTGGCTTGGGCGATGTCGTCGGGGTTGGCGAAGGAGCGGCCGGCGAGGGCGGCTTTGCGGAAGATGCGCCACCAGCCTTCTTGGAGGTTGAGCCAGCACGCGCCGACGGGGATGAAGGCGTGGTGGATGCGGGGATGGTCCTCGAGCCAGGTCCGGGTGGACAGGCTGTTGTGGCTGGACAGGTTGTCGGTGACGATCCAGATCTCCCCGTCCGGGTTGGCATTTTCGACCTGTTGCAGGAACTGCTGGTAGAAGACGCTGTTGCGGGAGGACGCTGTCATGGTCAGGGCCTGGCCGTCGGCCGGCCGTAGACCGCCGTAGACCCAGGTTTTCTCCGGTCCGCGGCTGTAGTCGAGCTCCGCCTTGATCCGATGCCCGTTGGGTGACCAGGCGGGTGCGGGCGGGAAGGTCCGGGGGATCACCGGCCCCAGCTCGTCGGCGCAGATCACCGTCGCACCGTCGGGCGGGTGGGTGTAGAGGCCGATGATCCTTGTCCTTTTGGGACGAAGTCCGGGTCCTTCGATCGCATCCAGGACCGGGTACGGCGCCAGCGCACGCCCTCGGCGAGCAGGATGCGTCTGACCTGTGAGCGGCCCACCTCGATTCCTTCGGCCTGTGCTGCTGTGGCCAGGGAATCTAGCGTCCACTCGGGCGGTCCTGACTCATCGAAGGCCCACAGTTCCCCGACGGGCTCCCACCGCAGTCGTCCCGGCGGGATGGTCTTGACCAGGGAGATGATCTGGGATCGTTCCTGTTCGGTGATGCGTCGCTTGCGGCCCTGCCCGCCCAGATCATCCAGTCCCTGCAGGCCCAGGCGGTTGAAGCGGTGCAGCCAGCAGCGGACCGTTTTCTGGCTGCAGTCCAGCTCCACGGCGATCGCAGGGACCCGCAGCCCCGACCAGCTCAGCTCGATCATCCGGGCCCGCATCACCACATCCCGAGGAGCCTTCCGTGCCCGCGACAACCTGCGAACGAGAGCCCGCTCGTCCTCGTCACGCCCCGGTCGCGCCCATAAAACCATCGCCCAGCACCCGCCCCCGAGCACCCGCAACTACCCCGCCACCAGCACATATACCCAGTCAAAGAGGAATCCAGCACTAACGAGCTCGTGCACGGTAGGCGGTGAGACGTCGAGCCTGGATGGTTGATCATGGTCGGGTGGTGGGGAACTCGACGCGCGCGGTGATCATCAGCAATCGGCGGATCACGGGGCTGACTGCCGGAGTGATTGCTGAACTCGTCGAGGAGATCGGACCGTTGTGGCATGAGCGTCATCAGGCGAGGCTTGCCGCTCGCCCGCGGCAGAGAGCTGTGGGCGCCGGCGCGAAGTACCGGCTGGTGTTCGTCGACCGACTGCTGGCCACGCTGGTCCATCTTCGTCACGGGGTCACCCATGATGTGCTGGCCTGCTGGTTTGGAGCGGACCGCTCCACTATCACCCGGGCCATCGGTGAGGTGCGGCCCCTGCTCGCCGAGCGGGGCTGCACCGTCAGCCCCGACGTGCGGCTGCGGTCTCTGGCTGAGGTTGTCGACCATCTCGGCGCGAGCGGGACGACCGGCATCGTCGACGGCACCGAGATCCGGGTCCGTCGGCCCGCCGCCGGACGCAAGGACCGCGACAAGTTCATTTCCGGCAAGAACAAGCAGAACGCCGTCAAGTCCATGGTGGTCACGGACGGCGGAGGCCGCGTGCTGTGGTGCAGCCCGGCCCGTCCCGCAAGCTGCGCGGACATCACCCACGCCCGCCAGTTAGGGCTGGTAAAACTCCTGGCCGACGGGCCTGCAGTCGAGATCCTGGCTGATGCCGGCTACCAGGGACTGGGCGCCCAGCCCGGTGGCCGGGTGGTGACACCACCGCACCGCAAGTTCAAGAAGAACGCCCCGGACTGGTACGAGGAGATGCACGAGCGCCAGCGCAAGGCGCACTCATCACGACGTATCCGTGTCGAGCACGGCATCGCCCATCTGAAGAACTGGCGGGCCCTGGCCCGCCACCTCGGTCGCCGCGAGCACATCAGCGACACCGTCCAAGCCATCGCCAGCCTGCTGTCCCACCAGCAGACCGCGGACCTGAACCCGACACGGCAGATGTGAAGCCGGGCCGCACCGAAGTTCGCGACGTCTCACCGCCTACCGTGCACGAGCTCGTAAGCGTTGTCCCGTAAATGATCTTTGACGTGCTGGGTGACCTGCCGTTTCTCCGTCACCCGGCAAGGGTGAAGTTGTGCAGGCGGGCGATGCCGAGCATGGCGTGGTGGACGCCGTCGCCTTTGAGGCGGCAGTCGCGGAGGATCTTCCAGGTCTTCATGCGGGCGAAGGTGTGCTCGACGCGGGCGCGGACTTTGCGGTGAGAGGCGTTGTGTTCCTCTTTCCAGGCAGGGAGTTCGGCCTGGCCGGGTTCGCGGCGGTGCGGGATGATCAGGCCGGTGCCGCGGTAGCCGCCGTCCGCGATGACGGTGGTGTGGCCGACGGCGTCTTTCGCGCCGGACAGCTCCCATGCCTTGCAGTCGTTGCGGTTGCCGGGCAGTGGCCGGCCGACAGCGACGACGAGCCGGGTGTCGGCGTCGATGACGACCTGGTGGTTGGTGGAGTAGCGGTAGTTCTTCGACTGCTCGGCAACCTGGTGGTCGCGGGTGGGCACCAGAGTGCCGTCCACGATCAGCACGGTGTCCTTGCGGAACCGTCTGCGCTGCTGGAGGGCGAGCGCGGGGCCGAGGTGGTCGATGATGCGGTCGGCCGCGGACTTGGACACCCCGAACAGCGGCGCCAGTTGGCGCAGTGTGAGGTTGGTCCGCCAGTACGCGGCGACCAGCAGCACGCGGTCCTCCAGGGGCAGGCTCCACGGCCTGCCCCTGCGGACCGGATCCGCACCCTCGCGCCGCAACGCTGTGATCAGCTTGCCGAACTGGCGCGGACTCAGCCCGGTGAACGGGGCTATCCAGGACGGCTCCGACGCCGTGATCACACCAGCCACACCAAGATCATCTCACCCGTGACCAGCAGTTACGGGACAAGTCTTAGGCTCCGCTTGCCATATTCAGGCTGTCCCTCAAATGGCGGGAGGCAGCCAGCGCATCGACGTATGCTTCAGGCAAGTCGGCGTAGAGCCGTGTATAGAGCTCCACGGCTTCCTCTGCTACCGGAAATGCCTCCTGATGCCGGCCCACCTCAGATAGGTAGATTCCGAGGTTCTGGAGTGCTCTGGCGAGGTGGGGCGTGTGGACGTCGGGATCGCTCGCCACCAGTTGCCGAAAGAGTTCTATCCCTTCCTTACAGGCTGCGAGTGCTTCTCGTCGCTGCCCCACGCTACTCAGTTGGATCCCGAGGTTCAGGACCGCGCCGGCGAGGTCGGGCGTGTGGACTTCAGGATCGCTCGCCACCAGTTGGCGGAAGAGTCCGACGGCTTCTCGGGAAGCTGCGAGTGCTTCTTGACGCTGCCCCACCTCCCCCGACTGGGTCCCAAGGTCCTGGAGCGCCATGGCGAGGAGTGATGTGTAGACGTCGGAATCGTTCGTCACCAGTTGGCGGAAGAGTTTCACAGCCTCTTGGAACGCTCCTAGTGCGTCTCGTCGAATTCCCGCTATACCCAGTTGGATGCCGAGGTTGTGGACCGCACTGGCGAGGTGGGGTGTGTGGACTTCGGGATCGCTTACCACCAGTTGGCGGAAGAGTCCGACGGCTTCTCGGGAAGCTGCGAGCGACTCTCGTCGCTGCCCCACCTTCCTTAGATGGGTCGCAAGGCTTTGGACCGCACTGGCGAGGAAGGGTGTGTAGGCGTCGGGATCGCTCACCACCAGTTGGCGGACCAGTTCCACGGCTTCCTGGGAAACGGCGAGTGCTTCTTGTCGCTGCCCCAGCCGGAGTCCAAGGTTATAGACCGCGCCGGCGAGGTCGGGCGTGTGGACTTCGGGATCGTTCTCCACCAGTTGGCGGAAGAGTCCGACGGCTTTTTTCAGGGCTATGCATGCTTTTCGTCGCTGCCCCACCTCTCCCAGATGGGTCCCAAAGTTCTGGAGCGCCATGGCGAGGTCGGGCGTGTGGGTGTCTGGATCCTCCGCTACGAGTTGCTGGAAGAGCCCTACGGATTGCTCGGCTGCCGCGAGCGCCTCCCGATGCCGTCCTAGAGGGCCCAGATAAGTGCCCATGTTTTGTAGCGCCCTGGCGAGGTCGGGCGTGTGGGTGTCTGGATCCTCCGCTACGAGTTGCTGGAAGAGCCCTACGGATTGCTCGGCTGCCGCGAGCGCCTCCCGATGCCGTCCCACTTGCCCCAGCCGAGACCCAAGCCTGCGCTGTGCCAGGGCCAGTTGCACGTTGCTCTCAGCCCGCAGGCAGCACTGTTCGGCAGCGGCGAGCGCGGCGCAGGGAAGGATGCCGGTGTTCTTTGGACTCACCTCGTCCAGCTTTCTCAACTCCTCGTAGTTGAGATTTAGGGTGCTAATCACTGCGGCCAGGGCAGTGTCGAGTGGGCCGGCCCCGTAGCGCGCGATGCTGAAGATGAGAGGGAGGAACGTTTTCGGGTCGGCGCGTATGACAGCGACGAGCCCGGTGACTGTCTCTGGGGCAGTGTGGGCGGCACGGGCGAGGTGCTTGATCAGCCGCATAGGGGCATCGGCGTCTGTGGCGGATGGTGTAGCCATTGTGGCTGACCCTTCCTGTCAGATAGTGAGAGCTGCATTGGCTAGGGCGGCAGGTAATCCGGGGTGTGCTGCTACGCATAGTGCGGCGTATCGATCGGCCAGGTAGGAAGGCAGATGCAGATCGAGCCATTGGCCTCCGCGCTGGGCGTAGAGCTGGTGGAGCCAGAGGGCCAGCTCAGTGCGGCGCTTGTCGCTGCTGCTAGTCAAGCCCGGCAGGTGGGCCAGGCGTCGCACGGCCTGTTCCAGGTTGTCAGCGCCTATTAGGGTTGCGGTGGCAATGGCGCTCTGTAGAATCGGCAGGGGCATAGTTATGGCGGAGTGTTCCGCAGCGTTCGTGCGCCACCACGCCTCCTCAGTGGTGAAAAGCTGGCGCAACGCAGTGGTGAGCTCAACCGGGCCGGTGAGTCCGTTGTAGGCGGTAATAGCAGCGGCGGCTTGCAACTCACCAACGGAGATGGCAGTTGTGACGCCGATCAGGGAGGCACTCGGCACTGGGCGGTCGAAGTAACGGGCATACTGCCTGACCGCGCCCTGAAACTGCTGGAACTGGTCAGTTGCGTCCGCGAGAGCGGAAGGAATCTGGGTGCGGCCGGCCGGACTGAGGACAGCCTGGTCAGCGGGGTCCATGGCGGCGCGGATCCGCGCCCACCAGGATGCAAACTCCCGTCCGCACAGTACAACTTTGACCTGGTCCGACGACGCGCGCGCCAGTGTGCTCAGCATGCCGGCCAGGTCGTCCTGCTGCCGCGGCGAGGCATCCACATCGTCCACCAACAGCAGCACCCGGCCCTGGCGCAAGAGTGCGGCCTCGGCCGCGGCAACGGCCTGGCCATGTTGGACCCAGCCGCATTCGACATGCTCTCCAGCGAGCTGTTCGACAGCCTCGATCAGCAGGCGGGTTTTCCCGCCTCCCGCGCCGCCCATAACCTGCCACATTCGCTTCCCGCCCGGCGTCCGGCACCAGTCCACCAGGCTCAGCAGCTCGCGGCGGCGCAGTGGGGAGAATGGCACGACGCGCTCGTCCGGGTTGAGTGCATAAAGGACACTGCCCGCATGTGTGCTAAGCCGAGACTCCGCCAAGGCAGCCGGGCCAGGCAACACCGCACACTCCCAGGCACTATCGGTACCCTCCCGCTCCTGGCGTCGCTGCCACCACGCGTCGCCGTACAACGCGAGAGCGCTCGCACCTCCGCCCAACCCTGCGGCGATGGGCGGCGAAACGAAATTCGCCAACGCCGCTACCGCCCCGGCTGTCGCTCCCAGGCCACCGACAACCGTTGCTGAAATAACGCGTGACCAGCGCACCGCCTACCCCCCCGCTAATTTCCCCGCCCACGGAACCTCGCGCCCTTACTCTGACTCCTGAAGAGTGAAGATGGGACTACTGAACCCACATACTTCACTAACTGCGCTGACTTTGTCGCCCCTTAGATCGTGTCCTATGTGGCGAGGCGGACGAGTCGTTTGCAGCAACAGAGGACTGCGGCGAGGCCGAGAAACGCCAGGTAGTTGCGGGGGTGGCGTTCGTAGCGGTGATTGAGCCGGCGGTATCCGGTCAGCCAGGACATGGTCCGTTCGATGACCCACCTTCGGCGTCCCAGTCGTTCGTCGGACTCGATGCCCTTGCGGGCGATACGAACGCCAATGCGCCTGCCGCGTAACCATTTCCGCAGGTGGGGGATGTCGTAGGCCTTGTCGGCGTGGAGACGCTGAGGCTTGAAGTAGCGGCCCCTGTAGGGGTCGTGTCTCGTTTGGTGCCCGGTGATCATGGGCTTGAGCGCGAGACTGTCGTGGGTGTTGGCGGCCGAGACGCCGACGAGGAGGGGCAGTCCGTTCGCGTCCGACAAGACGTGCATTTTGGAACCCGGCTTGCCTCGGTCCACGGGACTCGGGCCTGTGAGGTCGCCCCTTTTTTCGCCCTCACGTGGGCGGAATCGAGGACTGCTCGGGAGAGGTCGAGCAGGTCGGCGTCGTCCAGGCGGTGCAGGATCTCCTCGTGCAGCCGCCCCCATACTCCCGCCCGGGACCAGATCAGGAACCGGCGATGCGCAGTCGACTTCGATATGCCAAAGCACGGCGGCAAAGCCCGCCAGGCGCACCCGCTGACCAGCACGTAGATGATGGCCGCGAACAGCGTCTCATCAGGTGTGTCCTGTGTTCCGCCACCCTGAGGCCGCACCTTCGACGACGGGATCAGCGGCTCCGCGATCTCCCGCAGCCCGTCCGGAACAATCCAACTCCACGTACCCCGCCCCATAACCAAGTCCAACGACCCAGCCACACATAGGACACGGTCTTACTCCGAGACCTCGACGCCGTGACAGTCGGACTCACCCTGGAATGGAGTTCCGGCAGCGTCGAGGGTGCCGTAAACCGCATCAAGAAGATAAAGAGGCAGCTCTACGGACGGGCCGGATTCGAACTGCTTCGCAAGATGATCCTGCTGCAATAGCCTCCGCGGCCATCAGGCAGCATGAGCCTGGCCCCCCGTCGCGTCACGCGCATGGCCGGGAACACGGCGGCCCGGCAGGGACGGCGAGCGGTACCGAAGTGAACGACGGAGGTAAGACATGAGGACAGACGCGGACATGGATTCGCTCCGCTGGGCGGTGGCCTGGATGTGCGTCACCTTTACCCGCGACCTGAGCCCCGAGGAGGTCTTCACCCGGTACGGGGCCGACCCGGACCAGGCACGCCTGCTCGACTGGGACACGGCCTCGGCCCTGGTCTTGGGCGACTCCGACGACGAGATGGTCTCGCTGCTGCGGTCCGGGGGGATCGGTGAATGGGCCTTTTGCGTCGAGGAGGAAGGTGGCATCGGCTTTGGGGAAAAATCGCTCGCGGAGTTGTCTCGCGGGACTGAGACGTACAGCCTGGCGACGACCGACGGAATCGATGTCTTCCAGTACTGGCGTGACGGCGAGTGCGTCGAGTACTTCGAGCCCGGCATGGAGCACACCCGGTCCGAACCGCTCGGGCTCTGGTGGGATCGGGTGGAAACGGCGCTCGCCGCGCACGAGCGCGAGGATGCCGGCATGGCACCTGCGGTGGCCCTCGTGCTGGACCACCTCGGCATCACCCTGGACGATGCCACCCTCGCCGGGCCCTGGCCCAGCCTGACGCTCGCCGAGGACGATGCGCCATCGGTGCCACTGGGCGACACCTACGCGGGCGAGGGACCGGTTCCGCCCGGGACTGTCGAGATCTGGTAGGATCCCACAACCCTCCGATCACGGCGCTTGAGTTTTAAGATCGACGATCTTAAAACTCAAGCGTCAGTGGTCACCCTCCGCGTTCGCTCCCCAAGATCTGTGCCAGAACCTTGTTTTGACGTCAGCAGGGGTCGCTCCGGGTCGGCGTTCGGGTCCTCGACCACCCGCCGCATCTCCTCCGGGTGCGGTAGCGGGCCCGGGCCCGCTACCGCACCCGGCCTCGGCGTAGAAGCCGTCCTGCGCCTCCTCGCCCCCACCGCCTGCGGCACGGGCGTGGACCACCAGTCGCTGGGCGGGCGAGCGGTCCGTGGCCCACATCAGTGCCTCCCGCACCGCCGACCACGGCGGCTCCGGCACCACCAACTCCCCAGGCCCAGAAGGAAATCCGGCCTCGGCGTACCAGGCGATCACCATCCATCGCAGATCCCGGTCCTGCCGCGCATGCCGCCCCGGCCACCGCCGCGTGCGTCCGGGCAACAACCCCGCCGCCTGCCACCGCTCCAGCTGCGCCCCCGGCACCACCACCCCGAGCGACTTACCACCGCCCTCGCCCTCCGAGCCGGCTACGCCCCGCGCCCCGCACCACCACCTGCCACACCCTCCACCTCCTGCTGTGCCTCGCCCCGTGGTACCCGACCACCCATAACTCGTCGTGAACTCCTTGCCCCGCGGACTTTGAGCCGCGCACAGAGTCCGCCTGCCTCGAACACCCGAAGACCGCAGTAACGGCTATCCGCTGCCGAGTTCACGATCATGAGCTCCTCGCCCCCTTAACTCTTGCCCGGCCTCAAGGACGGGTCCGCCGTATGAGCAAGGGGGGACACCCTGATGGACCCGACCGTCACCGTCATCGTCTCGATCGTCATCGCCAAGGCTTGCGCGCTGCTGACCTTTTGGATCCGCCTGCGCTGGCGATCGCGCCGCGAAGAGCAGCGGCAGCGATACCTTCTTCAAGTCACCAAGACGGTGAGCCCGGGCGACCAGGTGGAACTCGATGACCGGGACGGCGACGGCCACCGCCTGCACGTGAAGATCACCCGCACTCCGGTTCCAGGAGAGGACCAGGCAGCGTGAGCAACCACGACCTGGGAGACAGCACAGACCCCCCTGCGGCCCCCGGTTCGACGGCTCTTTCCGGCCCGCCGGCCAACGCCACGGCGCCCGGCAGCGGACGGATGAGAAGTTTTCCGCCTTCTACCGCGAGAACATCCGCCCCCTGACCGGCTTCCTGATTAACCACGGCGCCAGCGTCCAAGTGGCCGCAGACATCGCCCAGGAGGTCATGACCGATGCCTACCGCAACTGGGAGAACATCGCCCATCCGAAAGCCTGGGTCCACAAAGCCGCCTCCCGCACACTGGCCCGCAAGGTCGCCTCCGTCGAGGAACCCGTCGACGACATCCCCGAACCCTCCGCGCTGGTGCCCCGCCCCGACGCCATCGCGGAATGGGAGGCCCGGCACGACGCGCTCCCCCTGCTGCGCAGTCTGCCGATGAAGCAACGCCAGGTCATGGCCTGGACACTGGCCAGCTTCACCCCTACCGACATCGCCGACCACCTCGGCCTTCCGGCCGAGAACGTGCGCGCCAACCTGAAGAAGGCCCGTCGCACCGCAGCTGCCTACCTCAAGGCACGTGAGGAGGAACAGTGACCCGCCACCTTGAACCCGATGGCCAGGCTGCGCACCACTGGCTCACCCAGCACCAGCACGGCCTGTCCCATGCCCTCGACGAGTTCCTCGACACCGAGGCTGGCCTGCGCGAAATCCTCCTTCACTCCGGCCACGACACCGCGACAGACAATCTCGACACCGTTCTTGACACAGAAGCAGGGCTTGCCGACATCCTCCCGATCCCCACCTCCGCAACGGACGGCACACGCGGCATGCCGCATCATCACACTGAACCGACGGAACTCCTGCGCACGCTCAGCTCCGCAGACCGCATGGCCCTGCGCAACGAACCCGATGTCAAAACAGCCAGTCTCGCACTCGCCCAGGACCTCGACATCGCCCATGCCGGCATTCCCCGGGACCTCGACGTTGCTCGCATCCTCGCCATCGATCTCGCAAATGCCATCGTCCGCGACCTCGACCTCGTTCTCGTCCGCGACCTCGTTCTCGACCCCTCCTTCAAACCTGCCATGACCCGCGCCCGGGCCATTGCGATCGACCGCGCCCGCGTCCTCTCTATCGACCTTGCAAGGGACACAGACCGCGCCCGTGCCCTCGACCTCGCTGGCGCTATCAACCGTGCCCGCGAGCTCGATCGCCACCGCGTCTATCACCTTGATCTTGAACGAGCCTTCGGCCGAGCCTGCGACCTCGACCGCGCCTTCGAGCGTGCCCGCGACCTTGAACTCGACCGCTACCTCGACCTCAATCTCGACCTTGGCATCATCGTCGACATTCGAACCACCGAGGTTGGCCGTGCCATCGGCCTGGTACGCCGCTGCGGGCCCGTCATGCTCGACAAGGATTCGCTGTACGCGCTCTTGGATGACTTCACTACCACTGACCTCAGCACCGTCGACCTAACCGGGGTCGACCTCAGCGGTGTCCACTGGTCCGAACACACCACGCAGTGGCCGCCTGCCATCGACGTAGAAGACCTCAAGGTCAGGTCGGACGAATCCCCACCCGGCAGTGGTACCTGGATCGTCCGGTCCGGCACCGCCACCATCCGAGACCTCGCCGAACGGTGAGGCTGCTTCGTGTTATGCGGTACAGCCCGAGTAGCCTCGGCCCGCACTGGACGGCGTTCGGAGTGCGGCTGCCCCGCGAGGTTTTTCCCGTACGGGCGCGGGCGGTGTGGCGAGATAGAGGGCGCCGGGCGTTCTCAGGACCAGCATGGACGGGCGGCCGGTTCCGCAGTGGTGGAGGAGTATGCGCGTGAGCAGAATGCGTACGTCCGGGCCGCAGAGCGGCCCCCGGGTTCCCGTGCCGCTGCTGGCGGCGATCGCGCGGGGGCTGACCGCAGTGCCGTTGCGGTGCGCCTCGGCCCGGGCCAGCTTCTGCAGCACCGGCAAGAGGATCTGAACGACCTGATCGTCAAAGAGCTCTCGGCCGGGCGTGGCTGCCGCGCCGGTCAGTGCGTAGCGATCGCGGCGTCCCTCGACGGGCAGGGGGAACAAGCGGGTGCGGCTGGCCGGCCGGCGCCGTGCGGGTGGAGGTGCGGTTCGCGCGCCGCGGGCCGCGCTGATGCGGTTGTAGACCTCGGAGTACGGGCGCTGTTCGGCCGGAAGGATGTCGCAGGCGGTCAGGAACGTCACCAGATGGTCGATGCTGGCCGGGAGGCGTTTGCGCTTGACGATCCGCCAGGCAGCGGTTTGCGGCCGGGGGTGAGGCGGCCGTCGCTCAGCGAGGGCGCCCCGGCCCGCTGGTAGGCGGCGGCACTCGAGGTCACCACCGGCACAGTGATCGGCTCACTGCATCGCCGACACTGAACGGAGGAGTTCAAGAAGTTCCTGGTCAAGCTCGAGCGCGAGATCCCGCCGAACCTTGATGCCCATCTGGTGCTCGACAACTACGCCACCCACAAGACCCAGGCCATCAAGACCTGGCTGGTGGCCCACCCCCGCTTCCACCTGTACTTCACACCCACCGGATCGTCCTGGCTCAACCTGGTGGAACGCTGGTTCGCGGAACTGACGAACAAACGGATACGGCGAGGCGTTCACAAGAGCGTCCAGGCCCTGGAGAAGGACATCCGGACCTGGATCGCCGACTGGAACACCAACCCCAGGCCATACGTCTGGACGAAGACCGCAGACGAAATCCTTGAACGCCTCGCCGGTTATCTGAAACGGATTCCTGACTTAGAAGACTAGTTTGTGAGGAGTTGGTGGGTGGTCACCTCGCTGAGCGGCCGGTCCTTCACTTCGGGCGGAAGGTGGTCGTAGGGGGGCGTCCACGCTCAATGCGCGGCCGGTGTCAGCCGCCAGGGTCAGCTTCAGCTGCCCTCACTCGTTGCCGGACTGCCCGAGGAGCGCCTGCGGGACATCCTCCTGGTGTCGCTGAACGCGTTCTTTGAAGGCGAGTCGACCGGGGAGACCCTCAACGGCAAGGGAAGACCGACATCCTCCTGCGTATCGGCGACCGCAACGTGATGGTCGGCGAGTGCAAAATCTGGGGCGGATCCGCAGCGTTCGCTCAGGCCATCGACCAGCTCCTGGACTACCTCGGTGCGTACGACAGCCAGACGGTCATCCCGCTGTTCATCCGCGCGGCGGACCCGAGCAGCGCGACGGACAAGGCTGTCGAAACCGTGAAAAGGCATCCAGCCTACACCTCAGCCGGCTCGGGGGACGCGGTGAATCGGCAGTACGAGTTCGTCCTGGTTCACAGCGGCAGGGAGGTGACGCTCGCTGCCCCATGAGCAGCAGCACGGTGGTGGCCATCGCGACGAGCAGCCCGATCGCGGTCGGTCAGCGCTTCAAGGGCCTCGAACATGTCGTTCATGCTGCCGCTTCGGACCGCTCGATCAAGACGCCGTGACGTGGTACGCGGACAGCCCGCGTCGGGCCTACCGGCGAGGGGCAGGGCATCGTCAGGGCTGCTGAGCGTCGCTCCGTGGCGGCTCTCCCGTACTGGGAAGGGGGCCAAGAGCCTCGGCCATCCAGGATGGCGCAGACGTCAACGGGTCCTGGACCGCAGCTGTCGCATCCAGAGGTCCGGGTCGGATTCAAGTGCGGCCCCAATCGCGTCGGCGTCGATGTTCTCCCTTCACTAGGCAAGTGGGTTGTCGGGATGACACTTGTCAGGGCTTGGGTCAGTCGCTCGGGCTCGACGAGCTGCGGTGGGGAGGTTGGGTTGGTTCCACCCCAGGGTGAGCCTGAAACCCGCTACCAGATGACCTTGAAGCCCTGACGAGGAGGCCGCGCGACCTGGCCCGCCCCCACGTCCGGCTGTCATCGGTGTGATGCGAGAACTCGGCCTTCAGGTGATACGAACCGGATCACGAGACACTAGCCCTGCCGGTCCAGCCATTCTGAAATCACGCGGTTGGTTTCTTCGGGCATTTCCCCCTGGATCCAGTGACCGCAGTCCAGGCCGACCACTTCCACGTTGGGCACAAACTCTGCCAGTTTTTCGAACCTCGGGCCGAAGGGGTCCCGGTCGCCGTAGATCATGAGGGTGGGCTGCTTGATGATCGGGTCCGCGTCCGCCAGCTGGTGCCAGTTGCGGTCGAGGTTTCTGTACCAGTTGATGCCGCCGGTGAATCCCGACGTCTCGAACGCGGAGATGATGACGGCCAGGTCGCCCTCGGTCATGGCGGGCTCACCGAGCGGTGTTTCCGCCTTGGCGAGATTGATGAATGCCATGCCCGGCTCAGGGGGTGCGGGGGGCACGTTCTTCCGGTAGAGGTTGCGGATGAACTGGGAGGTGTTGGCATCGAACACGGCGTCCGCGACGCCCGGCTGCCGGTTGAAGTGGACGAAGTAGAAGTCGCCGCCGAGGAAGGTTTCCATGACCTCGATCCACGGCGTTTCTCCGCGTTCCATGTAAGGCAGGCTCAGGTTGATCAGCTTGTTCACCCGGTCGGGGTGCAACAGGGCCAGGCTCCAGACGGCGAACGCACCCCAGTCGTGGCCGACGAAGGTGGCGTCCTCGTAGCCATAGTGGTCCAGCAACGCGACGAGGTCGCCTGTCAGGTGTTCGATGTCGTAGTCGGTCACCTCGGTCGGGCGGGATGAGTTGCCGTAACCCCGCTGGTTCGGTGCGATGACGTGGTAGCCGGCTGCGGCGAGGACGGGCATCTGGCGACGCCAGGTGATGGCGTGCTCCGGCCAACCGTGGCAGAGCACGATGGGCTTGCCCTTGTTTTCTCGGCCTGCTTCGAAGACTTCCAGCTCCACACCGTTGACCTGGATGAGGGTGAGCTCGGGAAATTCTGCTTGATTGATCACTGCATTTCCTCTCTGGGGCGTTCGCTGGCGGTCGACCTCCTCGATGAGGTCATGTCGCCAGCTTGCTGCCCAAACCGGTCACCTCATGGCCGGTTTTTATGAGAGTTTTGTCTGTATGCGATCCGATCGGCTGGTGGCCATACTCCTCTTGCTCCAACGGCGCGAGCAGGTGACAGCCGCGGAGGTCTCCCGAGAGCTGGACGTCTCCGAGCGCACCGCCCGCCGTGACCTCGACGCCCTGGCCATGGCCGGGGTGCCCGTGTACTCCGTGCAGGGCCGAGGCGGCGGCTGGCGCCTGGTGGGCGGCGCTCGTACCGACCTGTCCGGGTTGACCGCCAGTGAGGCACGCGCCCTGTTCCTGGCTGTCGGTCCGGCCTCTGATGCGACGCCGGCGATGAAAGCAGCTCTGCGCAAGCTCGTCCATGCTCTACCGAAGCCCTTCCAGGTGCAGGCCGAGGCAGCAGCGTCGTCGCTGGTCGTAGACCCGCAGCGATGGGGGGCGAGCCGGATCGAGCACCGGCCGCCTCGCTTCCTCGACGAACTCCAGGACGCGGTGATCCGCGGCGTCCAGGTATCGCTCGGCTACGTCGACAGCAAAGGCGTCGAAACCCGGAGAACCGTCCACCCGCTGGGCATCGTCGCCAAAGGTCCTGTGTGGTACCTCGTCTCCAACACCGAGACCGGCCGACGGGTCTTCCGGATCGACCGCGTGTCGTCCGCCGACCCGACCGGCGACCCTGTGCACCGCCCCGGGGACTTTGACCTTGCCGAGAGCTGGAATGAGATCGCCAAAGAGGTCGATCGCAAACGAACGCCGCTGGAGGTCCAGGCGGTATGCACACCCGACGGGATAGGCATACTCCGGATGGCGCTCGGCGAACGGCTCGACGTGGGAGGTTCCACGAGCGATGGCCGCATCGAGGTCGTGATCCGCGGCCCCAACGAGTACATCCTCGCCGGCGAGCTCTCCGGGCTGGTCGAATGGGTCGAGGTGACCGGCCCTCCGGGTGTCCGAGACCGCCTGGCCTCGATCGGCAACGCCCTCGTCGAGCGATACGGCCGGCCGCGCACCAGCGGAGACCTTCACCCGTCTTGAAGCGGACGAGGCAGGGCTTCGAGGACAGTTCCGCTCAATAGCGTGGGTTTGTTCGTTCCGGCAGTCGCCTGGTCACGAGTCGGCGGGTCTGCCGGCCTGGCTTGCTGTGGGTGGACCGTCTCGTGCCGGGCCAGCATCGCCACGCACTCGGCGAGCTTCCGGGGTCGAGGTCGCGACGGGCGGTGCAGGCTGTGGTGGCGGCTGGCGCCTCGTGGGCGGCGGTGTCGATCACGGGCCGTGGGCCATGGGCGGCTAAGGCCAGCCGAGGGGTTCCCGGAGCGGCAGGTCCCGCGCTGGACGGCCGAGCTGGAGGGCTACGCGATCGCGCTCGGCCTGTTGCAGCGGGCCCTCAGGTTCCAGGTCGCCGGAACGGCTTGAGCCGCACCCCCTCCAGGCTGTCGGCGATCAGCTGGTCCAACCGCCGCTCTCGAGTCTCGTCCCGCTTGGCACTGATCACATGGTGGATGGCCGACTTGCGGTAGGACGGCGCCTGCCCGCTGAACCACTCCCACGCCCGCGGT
Source organism: Streptomyces sp. NBC_00659 (assembly GCF_036226925.1). Taxonomy (NCBI): domain Bacteria; kingdom Bacillati; phylum Actinomycetota; class Actinomycetes; order Kitasatosporales; family Streptomycetaceae; genus Streptomyces; species Streptomyces sp. NBC_00659. Next base: position 9,455,351 of record NZ_CP109031.1, read on the forward strand.
TCTGCCTGGAAGCGAGCCAGCTGCGCCGCCTCGAACTCCCAGACCGGCTTCTCCTCGCGGTCCCGGTCACGGGCTTCGAACACCGCGATGCCGGCCGGCCGCATGAGCCCCTGCGCGGTCAGCTCCTCGATCTTGCGGAGGTTGACCAGGCTCCAGTTGCTGCGCGGCCTGCGCGGGGTGAACCGGATCGTCCAGGAGAAGTCGTCGATCGGGCTCTGCCGGCCGTCGATCCAGCCGTAGCACAGGGCCTGGTCGACCGCCTCCGACCAGCTCAGCGTGGGCTTGCCCGTTCCCTTCTTCCACATGCCCACCCGGCATTCGGAGGCAGTCGCGTGGTGCTCCTCCAGCCAGTCCCGGAACTCCTCAGGACTTGAGAAGAAGGTTGGCTCCATGCGCGGTGCTCCCGTCGGTCGTCTCGTCGGTTCCATTGAACCTGTCGGGTACGACAATCCGAGAGTTTCACCGCGTCGCCCGGGATCTGCGCCGGGGTGTCATCACCATGACGGGCAGGCAGCCACAGGAGCCGAGCGGGGACGGATCGGCCGCAGGCCCCTCGTTCGAGGGAGCGGAAGAGGCGCGGGCCTCGCCAACGCGAGTGGACAGCTCAGCTCAAAGTGCGCTGACGATATCTTCCTCGTCCTCCGGGATCGGCGCGTTCGGATCGCGAGACGGGCTGTTGATCAACTTCGCCGAATTGTTCTTCGACGCCGCCTCGACACGCATCGTCTCCTAGGCCAGAGCCCGGGCCGCTGGAGCGGACCTGGTACCGCTCACGCACCCACGACCGGTACTGCTCGACCGTCCGACCCGACGCGTACGCCGACATCGCGCCCCCCGGCAGCTCCACCGCCGCCATAGCCCTAGCTCTCGTCAGCTGTCGGATCTGGCCCGGCCAGGCAGCCGTGTAACCTGCTGGGCCGCGGCGAGTTCCTCGCGCGCCTGCTCCAGTTCTAGCGACAGCTCTGCAGCGGCCCGTACCAGGGCACGGACTCGTTCCCGCTCCGTGGCGAGGTCCGTCTTGGTCTTCGCCAGGGCTTCTCGGAGCCCGGCATTGTCCTCGGCCATGTTCTGCACGACCTGCGGAGTGAATTTCCGGGCCCGGGCCCGCGCTCGGAAGTCATCTACGAGGTCCTTGTGATCTCCATAGACGACGTCTCGCCGCAGCCCGCTACCGGCGGGCAGACGACGTAGAGACTGTGGCGCGACCGCAGGGGTGGTGTGATCAGAAGTCCGAGATCCCCGGGTCGTCCGCACTCGGAGCCGGCCACTGTGGACCGGGCCAGGCGGGTGGGGCCGGCCTCGGGCGCTGTGTGCGGATGCGGCGCGCGTGCTCCACCGTCACCGCCACCGGGACACCGGCCAGGAGGAGGGAGAGCCCCACCGGGAGCACCCCCGTCCACAGCGTCGGTGAGACGTACGCGGTGCCGGACGTGCCGTCCACCAACCACGCACGGACCGGTTGCGAGCGGATGTCGCCCTCGACGGTGACGTCAAACGACGAGTTGCCGTCGTCTGAGGTGAAAGTGCCCGAGCAGGACGTCGACGTTCCCGCGTTGGCGACGGTGTTGTCGTACGTCCGGCAGCGGGCTTCGGTCACGGTCCCGGGCTCGCCCCACAGCGCTGCCCGCAGCTCCCCGGTGAAGTTCGTCAGCACGACGTAGGCCAGAAGCAGCCCGACCAGGCAGGCCAGCGCCAGCCACCACACGGGTCCGTCCTGCTCCGGTTGCCCGTCCAGAACGTCCCCACCCTCGCTCATCCCCCACCCCCCGGGTCGCCGACGGACCTCCATGGTGACCGCTCCGGAGCACCCGCGGAAGCCCATGCTGGTGGGGAGGTGAGGAAGTGCGAGGCCGTGGAGCGGTTCTCGTGCGGCCAGTACCAGGCGAAGGCGGCACCGGGAGGGCGGTCCCATCGGCCACAAGGGCCCCGGCCGAAGCACCGGGCCGGATCGGCGTCCGGACGGCTCCCCAGCGGAGGCCATCGTCCTTACCCGGCGGTCATCAGCCGGGAGTGGGCCGGGTATCTGGCCGAGTACCTGCACGCGCCGGTGGGTGACGTCCTTCACCATCTGGGGCGGGGTTTCCAGGGGTGAGGGGCCGGATGCCGGTCAACTATTCGTCTCCGTCCTCGTCTGATGCTCTCTGGCTCGGAGTGACAATGAGAGAGCGCGTGATCGTTCCGTTGCCGTTGTCGCGGTGGGGCTTCTCCTCCTGAACTTTGAAGCTGCCCCGGATCGCGCCCTTTACCTGAAGCGTGTCGGCGCTGGTGCCGCCCAGGAATACCCGCACCGTTCCCGTGCCAGGGGGCCGCAGGTGCACGGATGCGGTGAACACGTGGGGGCTGACTTGGAGGACCCATTTCCAGTCGTCGGGAAGCCCTTGAGCGGCCCGCGCGCCAGGCCACGGCGGCATGTACGCCATGAACGGGTCGAGTGCCTTGATGACCGCGCGGAAAGCCTCCTCGCTGCCGTCGAGAAGCTGCACAGCGACGAGACGGGGGTTGGCTGTTTCCATGAGGCGGCGCTCCGATCGTGAGGTGGCTCCGCTCTCACAGTGGACGCAGCCGGGACGGGGCGCGCGGCGGGTTGATCTCTTCGCGTGCAGTCCGGTTATGCGGTGTACCCGGGGCGGAGGCCGAGGCGAACGCGCCTGCGGCGGTTCGTGGGCGGCCACCAGAAGGGTTCGAGGGTCAGGCGACCAGCATTGTCGCGCCACTCGTACTCGCGGCCGAACAGAACGGTGACGCGGCCGTGGTCACGGCCGGGCGTCACCGCTCGCCCCATGGGCGAACCGAGCGCATGCCCTTGGTGGCCGCGAGGATGCGGCAGTGCGGGTCCTGGTGGCGGGTCGGCAGGACCCGCATCCGGTGCACGCTTGGCGCGAGGCGGGTCGCGATGGCCACCAGGACTTCGAGGTAGGTGGGCCGTGCGTCGCGGCGCAGCGCCCGCCCCAGGTAGAAGCCCTCTTCGTACGCGGCCGTAGTGGGGTAGGCGTAGCGGCGGGGGCTGCCTCACGCTCCGCGAGTTCCTCGGTGGTGTCCGAGCGCCGGCTGTCGGTGTGCACCCGGTCGTAGCCCCACGGGGCGCAGCAGTCCACGCCGTGCAGGCGGCAGCCGTCGAGCGGCGGGACGGCGACGTACAGGGTCACGGACGGCCTCCCAGCTCTGACAGTTACGGGTGGAGGAGCGCGCCCGCCGGGACCCGGTGCCCTGACCTCCGCTAGGCAGATTTCAGCCCGGCGGCGCGCTCCGTCACCACATAGACGAGGTGGGAGGCGCAGGCGTTACAGGTTGCGCGCCCCCTACTCTTCGCAGCACAGCAACGAGCCAGGGGGCGGCGTGAGTAGTACGGGGAAGCAGACGCTCGGCACGATCGCGGTGGCGGTCATCAGCGGTGTTCTGACCAATGCGGTGTGGGAGATGCCGTGGACGGACTGGTCGCGCAGCACGTCCGGCAAGTGGGTCAGCGGTGTTGCCTTCGGTGCTGCCGCGTTCGTGCTGCTCTTCTACCTCAGTGACGTGCTGGGTTCTTGGGCTGACGACCTTCAGGAACGCAACAGGCCGGTCTACAGAATGGTGTGGGGTCTCTACTGTCTGAACGGCCTGGTCTTCGCGATCTGCGGATACACGGTACTGCGGTGGATCTTCCACCGCTGACGAGTGTGGCTACGCCTGCTCGCCGCGGACCTTGCGGCGCACGGGGTCCAGGTCGGCGACGGGGATCTGTCCTTGCAGGGGCAGGCCTGCCTCGCGCCATGCCTGCCGTGCACGGGCCTCGTCGCCCTGGGCGTCGCCGACGAGGAGCTGTCGGGCGACGTTGTTGGGCAGGGTGCCCTCCCCCAGGTCGACGAGACGCACGACCATGCGCACGTTGTCGAACTTGGTGTCCGCCTTGGGCTCGTTGACGCGGTAGACGAGTACCCAGCGGCCTTGAAGGGCCTGTGCGCGCTCGATCATCTGGCGGCCGGGGAATGGTGGTGTCCTGGTCGGTGCGGATCGTCTCGGGGATCCCGGAGGAGGGGAGCAGCGTGAGCAGGCCGCGGCGGCTGGACTCCTCGATCTCGACCTTCTCCAGGAACGCGGGGAAGGGGTGGGAGGCGTCGAGGGTCTGCATCCGCGGCTAACCTCGCGGGCGGTGAAGGCGAGTTCCACGGCGAGGTTCTGCACGTTGGCGAGCCAGCGACTCGGGGCGGCACCGTGGGCGGGGTCGGGCTGGCTGCCTGTGCTGCGGCGGCGACCAGCGCGGTGTAGTCGGTCGCGGGAAACATCATGGCCTGTTCGGGAGCGGTGAGTTCACGGGCGTGGATGTCGAGGATGCCGTCGGCGACTTTGGCGGCCCGGGTGCTCAGGCTGTCGGTCGAGTTCCCGGCGATGAGGCCGATGATCTGCTCGCGGGCGCAGCGGGGGCTGTGGTCGCTCCCGCGGGCACCTTGGGGTCGCGGCGGTAGCGCCACAGGGGGTGCCGTAGAAGTCGACGGGTTCGGGGTCGCGGTAGTAGACGACCACGCGGTAGGCAGTGAGCAGCGCTTTCATGGTCTCTTCCGCTTGATCATGTCGGCGGTGAGCAGCGTGGAGGGGCGGCCGCGGACGGGCAGAGGCTTCGGCGTCTCAGTCATGGCGCGGACCGTAGGAACCCGGCGAGCCTTGCGTCGCGCGCTGCCGCGCCGTTCAGCGGATGCCAGGGGCTACCAAGCGCGTTCGATCGCGTCAGCCAGCGCGCGGACCTGTTCTTCGTCCAGGTCGATGGCCAGGGCGTAGAGCGGGTCATGTAGGCGTTGTGCGGGCGGGAGCAGCCTGTCGACGGCATCGGTTCCGATACCGAGGATGCTGGCCAGCTCGACTTCTCCATCCAGCATCAGCCGCAGGACGGTGCGGCCGGTGTCCAAGTCGGTGTCCGTGCTGCTCGCAATGTCGAAGGTGTGGAGGTTCGCGGCAAGGCGCGCGGGCTCCGAGTCGGGCCTAGAAGAGAGCAGCCGCCGGAACTCATCCGCCGCGGCCCTCCTGTCCTGAGCGCTCATCAGGGCAGCGTACGGAGCACGGTACGGCCGGGTGCCCGTTCCGCCGGAAGTGGCGCGCGGGCGGACCCGAGGCGGCCTGTTCCTGCCGCGTGACGTAAGCACCGGCGGGCCCTCATGGTGCGTGGCAGTCCGGGGCGCAGCGGTGCGCTCCGCAGCCGGCCCGGCGGCCCACCCATGCTCTCTCCGTCCCTCAAGCACGCCGCGACCGCACTGCACATCCCCCTCCTGCTGCTCGTGGGCGGCTTCGCGTGGCTCACGCCGGGGTGGCTGATCACCCTCGGCCGCACCGAGTACGCCCACCCGGCGGCCGTGGTGCTCGTCGCGGCTGGCACCGCGGCGATCTGCGGCCCCCGCGTAGCCGCATACGTCGGGTACGTCTCGGCGTCCTTCCTGGCCGGGCTCGACTGGTGGCCCGCGTTTCTGCCCGCCGAGCTCGTGGTGGCGTACCGGGTCGCGGATACGGTCGTCGTCCTGGTCGCCATGCGCAGGAAGGGGGGAGCGCATACCGCGGCTCGGGTTCTGGCGGACGCTGCAAGCCACGGTGGGGTGGCGCTACTAGTGAAGCGGGCGTGGGCGCACCTGCACCTGCTGCGGCTCCGGTCCGGGGCCGCGGACGTGATCAGCCTGAAAGTGCCGGGCGAGCGGATCCGCTCGCCCGGTACGTCGGCATGACCCGGCGCCGAGTTCAAGGTGCATGAGCCCGGGCCGCCAACGCTGCGTACGGGAAGGCGTGCGCAACGTCCACGCCTGGGTCGTGGGCGTGCCCGCCGTGGTGTGGGAAGGCGGCACCCCGATCGTCACCCCGGACTGGAAGCGGGCGGTGTCCGACCCGTGGAAGGGGCCCGCGTTCGTCGACGCCGCCACTCTGGAGCCACTCCAGCGCGCGGACACGGCCGTACTGATTGGCAAGGCCGTCTACTACCGGTGAGCGCCGCACCTTCAGGTTGCGATCGAACGACTAGTGCGGGGCCTAGCCGGCATGGTTGAGCGAGTACCTGGGGATCTCAACGATCAGATCCTCAGTGCCCACCCGAGCCTGGCACGACAGCCGCGACTGAGGCTCCAGTCCCCACGCCCTATCCAGGTAGTCCTCTTCGAGCTCGTCTGCTTCATTCAGGGAGTCGAAGCCTTCCCGGATGATGACGTGACAGGTGCCGCCGGCAGTCGCCCCGCCACACGCAGTCTCGATCGGAATGCGGACGCCGTGCGCGACGTCGAGGATGCTCTGACCTGCTTCGGCTGTCGTCACGAGTCCGTCCGGGCAGAACTTTTCATGAGGCAAAAAGATGATTTGGGTCATAAGCAGGGGCCATAACACGCCCCGAGGCCGGTCAAGTGGCCTTCCCTGCCGTCTTAGCCTGGCTGGAGCACGTGAACGGGCCGCACCGGTTGATGAGGCCCGGCTGGAGCGCGTCCTGGTCGCACCCGCACGTGAACGGGCCACACCGGTCGGTGAGCCACGTGCGGTCGGCAAGCGGCAGATCTGCCCGCTGGTCGTCCATCACCTGACCGGACGCGTCCACGCGCCTGAACGGCTCCTCGTACGGGGCGTTGCACACCGTGCACCGGGCGTTGAACCAGTAGGAGAGCTCGCCGTGTTCTTCGGCGGGGATCACGGGGTACCTGTCGCCGCCGTCGTGGAGTTGAACGCTCAGAGCAGCATTGCAGTCACAGGCCATGAGCGCATCGTGCCAGGCCCGTGCCCACCTCAATACCGTCGCGAGCTGTCAGGCGGCCGCGGCGCGCTTGAGGGCCTGCCGCGCATCAACCTGAGCAGCGCCCGTGAAACCCTCGTCCCCGGAGCGCTCCCACCACTTGTGACAGTGGACGAACGCGGCCTTCCCTCGCATCTCCCCCATCAACCGGTCGTACTCAACCGTGTCGGTTGCCTTCCAGCCGTCCGTCTTTTCACGCCCGGCCCGCTCCCGGCCGCTCCTCCTCCGCCTCCCACCCGGGGTGCGCCTCCCGGACCCACGGGAGCGTCGCCTGGGTGGGCACGGAGAGCGGCGTACAGGCCGTCGAGCTCGCGCTGGGCGTCGATCAGCTCGGCGGGAAAGGCGTGCGGGTCGAACGGTTTGGCCGGAGTGCCGGCTGTCGGGGCGGGGGAGCAGCGGTGGTCATGGTCCGGAGCCTAGTTCGAGCGACTGACAACGCCCGGTCCCCGCGGTGAGGAGCGGGGCCGGGCGCAGCGAGGCGGGTGAAGTGACGTGACGCGGCCCGTCAGGTGACCGCGTCACGGCACTTCACTTCACCGCCGCCTGCCTGGCAATTCATCCCACAGCGGCAGTAGCTGTGATCGCAACAGGCGCCGCTGTGTTCGTGTGCCATCTCACGTTGGCTCTGTTCGCGAGTTCGGGTTCTGGCTCAGCTTCTGGATGCTGTTGGTGATCTTCACTCGGTGGGGTGACTTCTGCTGACCATGGCTGTGTTCATGTCCTTGAGATGCTGGGCTGGTGGGAGCGGGGCGGTTTCGGCGGTCGGAGGGGTGACCGCAGTGGCAATGGGTTCGGTTTCGGGGCGGGTGATTCGCCGTTGACGGTGCGGATGGCCCGGGCGAGCAGTCCACGGGGCACGGCCGCGATGTGGGTGCGTGATCGGCTGGACGGCATGTTCACGGAGGCCGATTTCGCCGACTGGTATCCGGCTGACGGACGGCCTGGGTTGTCGCCGGCTCAGCTGGCTCTCGTGTCGGTGCTGCAGTACGCGGAGAACCTCACCGACCGGCAGGCGGCGGACGCAGTCCGCTGCCGCCTGGACTGGAAGTACTGTCTGGGCCTTGAGCTGGACGATCCGGGGTTCGACTTCACGGTCCTGAGCGAATTTCGTGGCCGGGTGGCCGAGGGCGACCGCGCGGACCGGCTCCTGGCGCTGGTCGTGGACCGGCTTGCAGAAGCCGGGCTGGTCAAAAGGCGGGGACGGATCCGAACGGATTCCACCCACGTGCTGGCGGCGGTCCGCCGTCTGAACCGGGGTGAACTGGTCGCCGAGACGCTGCGCTGTGCTCTGGAGGAACTCACGCTGCAGGGTGAGGAATGGTTGGCCGCTCTCGTGACTCCTGACTGGGCGGACCGCTATGGCCGCCCGGTCCGCTATGAGCGGCTTCCCCGTGGTGGTGACGCATTGATCGCCTGGGTGCTGCAGGTGGGTGAGGACGGGCTGCACATCCTGCGCGCCGTTTATCGTGACGATGCCCCGCCTGGCTTGCGGGAGTTGAGGCCGGTGCAGGTCCTGCGGCAGGTCTGGGTCCAGCAGTACTGGCACGACGAGACGGGCCAACTCCGGTGGCGGGCAGCGAAGTCGACGCGTGACCGGGCCAGCCGGAGGGCGACGGATCAAAGGAATACGGGCAAGTCTTCAGCGGCCGGGCGGCCAGATCCTGGTTCAGCACGAGTGCCGTGGTCGACGATGGAGATCGTCACCCCGCACGATCCCGAGGCCCGTTACAGCCAGAAGGTCACCGCGGCCGGCCGGAACGACTGGATCGGTTATCGCGATCATCAGACCGAGACCTGCGACGAGATGAGCCCAACGTCATCGTCCAGGTCCTCACCCGCCCGGCGCCGCAACAGGACATCGACGCCCTCGACGACATCCACCGACAGCTGATCCGGCAGGGCTTTCAGCCCATCGAGCACGTCGTCGACGGCGGCTATGTCACCCCGGACAGCGTCCACCAGGCAGCCATGGCCTGGGACATCTCCTTGCTCGGCCCAGTCCGCGAGGACCCACACGCCGCCCAGCGGCCGGGCTTCACGAAGGAGGACTTCCACATCGACTGGGACAACCGCACCCTCACCTGCCCGAACGGCATCACCAGCCCGCCCTGGAAACCCACCCTCGGCGACGGACACCCCCAACTGTCCGTCCTCTTCCCCCGCAAGGCATGCCGGGAATGCGAAGACCGCCTGAAGTGCACCGGCAACGTCGATGGCAAAGGACGCCACATCCTCTTGCTGCCTGAGCCCCAACAGAAGATCCAGTCCAAGGCCAGGAAAGACCAGAAGACCAGCAGCTGGCGGCGGCGCTATGCCATCCGCGCAGGCTGCGAGGCCACCGTCTCGGAAACCGTTCACGCTCACGGCCTGCGCCACTGCCGCTACCGAGGCCTGGCAAAGACGCACGTCCAACACGTGCTCACAGCCGCCGGAACCAACATCGTCCGACTCAGTGAATGCTTCCCACCCGGCACCACCCCGGCTTCTCCACCACGACCACCCAGCCACTTCCGGCAGCTCTGCGGAAGGCTGACGGCCTAGAGATCACCAACAGCATCCGGAAGTTGAGCCAGAACCCGAGAACGGGGCTCTGGTCCACTTGGTGTGGTCGCGTACGCAGCGTGACTGTTGATCTTCTCGTGATGGTGGCTGAGATAGCCCGAAAATCGCCCGGCTGGTGTGCAGCGTGGCTGACAGTGCTGCGCCGTGAACGAAGTACAGCCGCAACTCGAAGAGTTGCTGTTCTCCTCGCTGGAGAACGTGTTGGTGGAGTCGGTCGAGGTGACCGACACGGCTGTCCGGATCGAGGCCCTGAGCACTGCCCGGCAGGCGACTTGCCCGGACTGCGGATGCCCGTCGAGGCGAATACACGGCTCCTATCTGCGGTTTCCCCATGACCTGCCGACGGCGGGCAAGTCCGCCGTGGTGGCGTTGAGGGTGCGCCGGTTTGTCTGCGCGGAGGGCACCTGTCCGCGCAAGACCTTCGCCGAACAGGTGCCGGGGCTCACTCGCCGGTTCAGCCGACGGACGGAACGGCTGCGATCAACACTCATCTCGGTCGGCCTCGCGCTCGCGGGCCGGGCCGGGGCTCGCATGACCGGCGCCTTCGGGGCCCCGGTCAGCCGGAACACCTTGCTCAGGCTGATCGCCTCGATCCCGGATCCACCCGCTGTCACGCCCCGCGTGGTCGGCATGGACGAATACGCCCAGCGCAAGGGACGGATCTACGGAACGGTGCTCGTCGACGTCGAATCACGTCGTCCGATCGACCTCCTGCCCGACCGGGAGGCGGACACGCTCGCAGCCTGGCTCGCCGAGCGGCCGGGCATCGAGATCGTCTGCCGTGACCGTGCATCCTTCTTCGCAGACGGAGCCACCCGCGGTGCCCCGCAGGCCATCCAAGTCGCTGACCGGTGGCACCTTTGGCACAACCTGGGCGAAGCCGCAGAGAAATGTGTCTACCGGCACCGCGGCTGCTTGCGTCCCCCGCCGGAACAGCCGGAGGAACCCCGGGATGAGCCGGAGTCGGCCGCGTCATCGCCCTGGCCGACAGGGCACCGGTTCGCCGAACGCACCCGCGCCAAGCACGCCACCATCCACGCGCTCCTCGCCGCCGGTCACAGCAAGCGGTCCGTCGCCCGACAGCTCGGGATGACGCTCAACACGATCTTGCGCTTCTCCCGCGCCACCACCCCGGAGGAGATGTTCACCGGGCAGTGGCAAGACCGTGCGACCAGGCTCGACGCCTACAAGCCCTACCTCGATCAGTGCTGGCAGGAAGGCTGCACCAACGCCTGGACACTATGGGAGGAGATCAAGGAACAGGGCTATCCCCGTGGCTACGCCAGCGTCCGCGACTACGTCAGCAGGAACCTTCGCGGCAAACCCCAACCAGTCGGCCCTCGCCCGCCCTCGGCCCGCGCCGTCACGCGCTGGATCCTCACCCACCCCGACGCTCTGCCCGAAGGCGACCGGATCCGGCTCAAGGCTGTCCTGGCCAACTGCCCCGAACTGACCGCTCCTGTCGAGTACGTGCGCTCGTTCGCCCACATGGTCACCGAGCTGCAAGGCGACCAACTGCCGGAGTGGATTGCATCCGCCCGAACCACCACCGACCTGCCAAGCCTCAGCCGATTTGCCCAGCACCTCGAACGCGACCTCGACTCGGTCATCGCCGGCCTGACCCTGCCATGGAGCTCAGGCGTCGTTGAAGGACACGTCAACAGGATCAAGATGCTCAAGCGGCAGATGTACGGTCGCGCTGGCTTCAAGCTCCTGCGCAAGCGGGTACTGCTTGCCTCCTGACCTCACTGTCAGTGGCCAATGCGACGATCCCCAGACGGCCAAGCGAGGAGAGAAATGGGCACCTGGGACATCGGCCCCTTCGATAACGACACCGCCGCCGACTTCGGAGGTGACCTGGACGAGGCAGCACTGGAAGAACGCGAAGCCATGATCCGCAGCGCGCTCCAACGCGCCGCTGCCTCTGCGGACTTCCTGGATACCTCCGACGGTGAGCGAGCAGTGGCCGCAGCCGCCCTGATCGTTGCTCAGCACCCTGACGGCGAACGGACATGCTCGAACTACGGTCCGTCAGAACCCCTGCCAGAGTTGCCCGCAGACCTTCGAACGCTCGCCGTCGACGCTCTGGACCAAGTGGTCTCCGAGCGGTCTGAACTCGCCGAACTCTGGGACGACGCTGCCAACGGCTCGAAGTGGCGCCACGACATCACCCGCCTTCGCGACGTCCTTGACCCTCCGGCCCCTCCACAAGAGGACGCCCTCTTCGACATCTAAGCGATCACCCACAGTCACGGGTCACAGGAATTGGACCAGAGCCCGAGAACGGACAGCAGATGTCCACGAGATTGGGAGGCAGTGGGTTGCGTTGCTGTTCGAATCCCACGGATAGGCCAGCCCTTTCGGAGCGCGGTACCGAGGTGCCTAGCTCGGCAACATCTGGCCCAGAGGCCAATGAACGGGGTGCCAGTGCTCCAGCGCATCGTCCAGCAGAGGCGCCTCGGGGTCGTCCCAGAGCAGGCAGCCCCACACCAGGCCGGGCACATCTGGGCCCATGGCATCGGCCGGCCCATCGGTGAGCGTGCGGTGCACGGCATCGGCCACCGGCCTGCCCCACACCATCCGAAACCGAAACGGGTCACCAGCGAGGAGCTGGTGACCCGTCACGAAAGATCGTGGCTAGCAGTGGCTGCTGCTCTGCGAAGTGATCTTCGCCAGCTCGTTGTTGCTGACCTTCTTCCACAGGTCGCCCTTGCCGACCTGGTCGTAGGTACTCCACCAGTAAGGGATGTACTGCAGGTTCTGGTTCAGGGTGTACCAGGTGACTTTGTAGCACCATCCTGCATCGACCCGGAAGGTGTCCCAATCCCCCCTTCCAGCCGTCGACTCGTTCGGCGACAGCCATTCCGTCGCCGAACCGGAGCATGGGCCGTTGTTCCCGTCGCACCAGTCGTGGGCGGCGGTAGCGCCATAGCTTGATGCGTTCCAGGTGGTTGAGCAGATCGGATAGCTGCACGAAGGCCCGGCGCTGGCCGAGCTTGGCGCGATGATCGCCCCCGCTACGAGAGCGGACATCACTAGCGCGAACCGTGCCAGAAACCTTCCACGCTTCCCCACAGTGCCCCCTTGAATGCGGGCCACCCAATGCGGCCGAGCGGAACGTACCAGGGCATGTGGTTCCCGACTAGAACTGGGACGTGACCGGCTCGCCATCGCCCTGCGAATCCCCCAAGGCCCCGGTCCCTATGCGCCCGTCTGCCGCGGTCACCCGAACCCCAGCTCAGCCTGTCCCTCCAACGGAGCCACACCCGTCGTAGGAGGGCTGCTCCCCAACCGTGTGAGCCTGAGCACGATAGGTGTCGTGTTTGCAGGACACCTATCGGTGCCCTGACTCCAGCGTGTCGGTTGGGCCTGTCCGGCGGATCGGATCCTGCCGGACAGGCTCCGGGCCTGAAGGGCTCAGCGCTTGAGCATGAAGGTGAAGTCGCCCGAGAGCTTGCCGCTCAGGCGGGCTGTCGACACGAGGTTTCCCTCGGCAGGCAGCCTCTCGGCCTAGGCTCGCGAGGAGCCGAAACCTTCGGCGCTCAGACGCACCGGTCGCACAGATTTCCGCGCCGGAAAGCGGACCGAGACCAAGCCACCCCCGGCACAGGCGCCCACCGGCCGCGGTGCCCCCGGTGCGGCGGCGGACCGTACGGCGATTGCCAGGCCGGCCGCTCGGTTCGACCCGAGCCGCCCACATCGCGGCGCCGTACGACCGGGTCCTGGAGCAGTTCGGCTGCCAGGCCGGGGTCGTTGCCGTGCAGCATGTGCAGGAGCTCGGGTCGTACGGAACGCACGTTCATCCGCTCCAGGACAGCGAGCTTGGTGGTGTCCCCGCACTCGGTGCACAGTGCGAGGAGCCAGGCGTGGAGGAACTTGTGGTTCGCGTTGACGCGGAATTTGCCGTTCGCCCGGAAGCGCCCGGAGGCGCACCTGTGGCAACGGCGGAGAACGATCGACAGGCAGGTGGGCACGACCACCCAGTTCTTGGACACAGAAATACACCGGTTCCAGTGAGAAGACCGCAGCGAAAAGGAGCGCGGCGCACATGTGCGACGCGCGACGGATCAGCGCTCGGGGGGTCTCACTTGGTGTACAACGGCACGTCCTTGACCGGGTGATTGTGGGCGGGAGAACGGTAACGGCACACGAGGGTGCGGTTCCACGGATTTTCGGGCGGTTGGCGATCCCTCGTGGCGGGGGCCCACATCACCCTCGACCCACCGGACATGCCTTATTGGCTCTGGCCCGCCGTAGGAACCACGAAGGTCGACTCGCCCTCCAGGCCGCGAAGAACTGCGGCAGCGCCGACCCGGTCTCACAGCGGATCAACCTCGATGACGTCCGCAGGGCCCGTCTGGAGGCCGAAGCTGTCGGCACGCACGCGCGGCCACCTCGGAGTACCTATCAAGACCGCAAAACGGCTTCCTGCCCGCACCCAGCCCGCTTCGCGTCGAACTGGCCCGCCACACCTCGGACTTGAAGTGATCAAATAGGAGAAGTCGGCTCTGTGGCAGGAGGCCGGCGGCCATAATCCGGGGGTGGCAGGACTCGGGGGCCGACGCCAGCGGCGCAACTGGCAGATGATCGGCGCCTTGTGCGTCCTGGCGATCGTGGTGAGCATCGTGTACGCGGTGCGGCAGCTCATCCGCGGCGGTCTCGAGCCGGCCGATACCGCGGGCCTGCTCGGTCTTCCCCTGGGCATGACCGGGCTCGTGGCGACGGTCGTGGCGCTGCGCAAGCCCGTCGAGGGCAACGACGCCGAACTCGCCCGTGGCTGGGCCGCAATACTGGCCAGCCAGGTCCAGGCTGGGGAGAGCCGAGTGCGGGTGGGGTAGAGGAGTGGCCTCCGCTTGTGCTCCGCGACGGCGTCTTCGGCCCGCTGAAGCGCTTGGGCTTCGAGCTCCTTCGGGTCGCGGAAAGTGTCACCGCAGGACACCGTCACTGCCGGACCCAGGCGCCAGAGCGTGGCGTTGACCGCGCACAGGCTACGGCCACGGATTGCCCGGCCACGGGCCGCCCGGGCGCCGACCGGCCTGTCGGCCACCGGCCGGCTGCCCGCCGGGGCGCCGCCCGCCGACCGATGGCCGGACGCCGGGCGGCGGCGCTCGGGGCGGGGGCCGCCGCCCGGGCGGGGGTGCGTTCCTCGGCGGGAAGGCTCCCGGTGGTGCCGCATGTGTCGAGGGCCGTCACGGGGAACAGCCCGGAGACGGGCCCGGGAAGGCATGCGGGAACCCTCCCGGAGAGGGGTGCGCGGACCGGTCCGCGGGCCGAGACGACCCGGTCCGCGTCCCGCGTCGCGGTCCCGTCCCGGTCGGCCGCGAAGACGAACAGCCGCAGCACCAGGAAGCGGCCGGTCCCGGCGAGCCCGGCCGCGCCCAGATAGACGGCCTGCTCCGTGACCGCCCCGGGCGACGACCGCACCAGGTGCAGGACGAACATCGCCAACGACGTCACCGCGTAGGCGGCGGTGGCCGATCCTGCGGACTGCCAGTGGCGCCGCCACCCGGCCCGGCGCCCGGTCCCGAAGGTGAAGAGCGCGTGCAGCTCCGTGCACAGGGCGGTCGACGCGACGGTGACCACGGCGTTCGCCGCGGACCACGGCATCAGCGCGGCCAGCAGCGCAACGGCACCGCTGGAGAGGACCCCGACACCTCCGCCGCACACCACGAACCGGACGAACGAGGCGAGCGGCCCGGGAACGGCCGCGCCGACCGTCTCCGGTCCCGGCTCGGGCTGCGGCGTCATGGTGAATTCCCTTCCGGCGGGCGGGTCCTGGACCGCGGTGGTCGACCCGGTTCCACCCTGCCGTCGCCCGCGCGCGGCCACGAGACGGTCCGCACCCGGATCCATGGTGGAGCTGGCCCCACCCCGGGCCGAGGGCTCCGCCCACCAGGGGACCGGCGGAGCCGCGCCGGAGAGCCTGAATAGGAGCGGGGACAGAGCGTGCTGACATCAGGGCAGCGACACCGCCCGCACCCGTCCGCACCCCGGAGGAGTCCGCATGGCCCTGTCCCGTGAAGAGCGTCAGAAGTTCCTGGCAGAACCGCACGTCGCCGCCTTCGCGGTGGACGGCGGGGCGGGACGCGCCCCGCTGACCGTGCCGATCTGGTACCAGTACGAACCCGACGGCACCGTGTGGATCATGACCGGGTCGGAGTCCCGCAAGAACCGGCTGATCGAGGCGGCGGGGCGGTTCTCCCTGATGATCGACCGGCTCGAACCCACCATCCGGTACGTGTCCGTGGAAGGTCCGGTCCTGGACACGACTCCCGCCACCCGCGAGAAGTTGCGGGAGATCTCGGCGCGCTATCTGCCGGCCGAGAAGGTCGACGCGTACGTCGACTTCGCGTGGAAGGAGCACGGCACGCAGGTCGTCGTGCGCATGCGCCCCGAGCACTGGTTCTCGTCCGACCTCGGTTCGGTCTGAGCCGTCGCCCCGGTCCGGTCCGAGGCGGAGTCGGGCCGGGCGCGCGGGGCGTCCGCCGCGACCCCGTGCGACGCCGCGTGAAGCAGGTCGATGTCGGACAGCTCGCCCCCGGCCGGTCCGCGGCTGCTGGCGGCCGCCCTGTGCGTGGGCGCGGCTGGAGCGTTCTGCCGGCTTCGTGCGGCACACGGCCGCCCCTATGCCCGTCGGCTGTCCGAGTCCGAGGAGGCGAGGGGGCGGCCGCTGGAGGTCGAGGACCACGACGAGGCTTTGGCCAGCGCCCGTCATCTGCGCGCGGGGATCATCCTGACCTGCCTGTGCACGGCCCTGCTCGTCACCGCGGTCGGCGTTACGCTGGTACGCCCCGCCGAAGAACCTTCCGCAATTGATGATCCGGCAGGGCACGACCACACTGTGCGGGGAGGTCGTCGCGGTCCGACCTGGCACGGCCGTGCTCAAGACCGACGGCGTCGCTGTGACAGTCCGCCTGTCCCGAGCCGACTCCGTCACCCCGGTCGCGGCGTGTCCCGTCGCCCCTTCCTGCACCGGGTAGGCCGACGGGCCACGATCCTCCGTGGGTCTACGGGGGACTGAGAAGCCGACGAGCAGCCCTCATGCTGAGGGCCGAAGGAGTGCCATGTCGGGTCGGGGCGCGTGGTTGTGCTCGGGTGGCAGTCAGGGGAAGGTCAACTTGAAGCTGTTGATGTACCCGGTGTCGTACGTGGCCCTGTCCTGGACGCGCAGGCTCCAGGACCCGTTGGCGACCTCTGCTGAGGCATTGACCGTGTAGGTGGTCTGGACGTTGTCCGCAGAGTCGGAGGACGAGTAGGGCTTGAGATTGTAGACCGTGCCGTCGGGGGCAATGAGGTCGACGACCAGGTCGCCGCGCCAGGTGTGGATGATGTCCACGCCGACGGCGAGGTCGCTGGGTGCGTTGCCCGTGATTCCGGTGACGTTGACGGACGAGGTCACCACGGCGCCGTTGTCCGGGATGGACACATCGGAGGTGTTCTCGAAGACGGTGCCCGCCGGCGGGGTCGTTGTGCCGGACGAGAGGTTCCAGATCGCGTGGGCGATGGCGTCGCTATTGCGGTCCAGAGCCGTGTCGTTGATGTTGGTGGTCGTGTCGCAGGACGAGTGGTAGCAGCGGTCGAAGGCGGTGGCGGTGCCGCCCCACTTCTGCACCTGCGCGGAGGTCTTGGTGCGGCTGGCGCCGGTGAACAGGCCGCCGACGGGTATGCCGACGTTCTTGAAGGAGGCATGGTCGGAGCGGCCGTCGCCCTCGGTCTCGATCTCGGTGGGGACACCGATTCCGGCGAAGTAGTCCTTGAAGTTCTTCTCGATCGTCGGGTCGTCGTCGTAGACGAAGTAGCCGGGATTGGGGGAGCCGATCATGTCGAAGTTCAGGTAGCCGCTGATCTTCGCGCGTTCAGTGGACGGCAAGTTGTTGACGTAGTACTTGGAGCCGACGAGTCCGAGTTCTTCGGCGCCCCACCAAGCGAACCGGAGGTGTTTGGTGGGCTGGTACCCGGTCCGTGCGACGGCCAGCGCGGTCTCCAGGATGGCCGCCGAGCCGGAGCCGTTGTCGTTGATGCCGGGGCCGGAGGTCACCGAGTCGAGGTGCGAGCCGGCCATGAGGACCTGGTTGGTGTCGCCGCCGGGCCAGTCGGCGATCAGGTTGTAGCCGGTGGAACCGCTGGAGGTGAACTGCTCGATTCTCGTGGTGTATCCGGCGGCGTCCAGTTTCGCCTTGACGAAGTCGATGGACGCCTTGTAGCCGGCTCGGCCGTGGGCGCGGTTGCCGCCGTTGGCGCTGGCGATCGACTGGAGATCGGCGAGGTGCTGCTTGACGTTGGCGACTGGGATGTCGGGTGCGGCGGCGACGCTTTGGGCAGTGGCTGCCGGGACGGCCCCGGCGAGCAGCCCGGCGAGGGTGATACCGGCCACTGCGAGGACACGCTGACGTGCAGAGAGGCTCATGTGGGGGCTCCGTGATTCCGAACTGAAGGTGGGTTGCGGAACGTGTAAAACGTCCCGCTGCGTGGTGACGCGGGACGTTGGAGCTGTGTAAAGCCTGTGCCTGGTGCGGCGATGCGAAGTGAATAGTCGATGAGTGTTGACGTTGCGTCAAGAGTGCCTGTCGTGAGCTGGGTTGATGCACACAGCTGTAGGCGCCGTGCGGACAGTCGCAGCCCGTTTCGGACAGGCCTCTCCGCCATGAGAAGCCGTATTTCAACCGATCTTGGAACGTGCGGATCAAACGGAGTTCCTGGTCGGGTGATCTCCCCGTTGTACGAGCATGAAGACAGGGCCTCCTGGTACTTCGGGGTGCGACCCCATTCCGAGCGGTTCCCGGAGGCCCTGCTGTTGTACGCGCCCGAGCCCGCCCGCTTCAACTCGTTCGCCGTGTCGTGCGATTGCATCGCGCACCTGTACGACAATGCGGCCGACCATCCCGATCGGGTGCGCCGATATCCGTCGGACATGACGGACGCGGAGTGGGCCGAGATCCGGCTTTTGCTGCCGGTGCCGGCCTGGCTTCAAGGGCGGGGCGGACACCCCGAGGGCTACTGCCACCGCCAGCTGCTGGACGCGATCGCCTCTACTCTGATCTTGCGAGAGTGCCCCGGCTTTCAGGCCGGGGGTGAATCGCGTCTCTGGGCTGCTCTGGCCTCGGCCGTGGGCATGGGTCAGCGCTGTCTGCCCGCGCCCACGGCTGCCCGCGCTCAGTCCGGGCGCTTGTGCTGTGCGATGTAGTCCTTGACTGCTTGGAGTGGCGCGCCGCCGCACGAGCCGGCGAAGTAGGAGGGCGACCAGAACCGGCCGGGCGTGATCGCCTGGTTGACCCGGCCGGTGAACTCCGCGTGCAGGCGGCGGGAGGAGACGCCCTTGAGGCTGTTGACCAGGCTGGCGAGTGCGACCTTGGGCGGGTGGTGCACGAGCAGGTGGACATGGTCGGTTTCGCCGTTGAACTCCTTCAGCTTGGCGTCGAAGTCCTCGCACACCTTGCGCATGATCTCTTCGCAGCGCGTCAGCATCTCGTCGTCCAGGGCGCCGTGCCGGTACTTGGTGACGAACACCAAATGCGCGTGCAGGTTGTAGACGACTGTTCGACCCCTGCGGATATCCGGGTTTGGTTCCCATCGTGGCGACATAGGCCAATGCCAAAGTGCTCTGATGCAGCTTCGGTACAGCTTCCGCCTGTATCCGAGCACTGGTCAGCGTGCTGCGTTGGCGAGGGCGTTCGGGTGCGCGCGGGTGGTCTTCAGCGACGCGTTGCGCGTCCGCGAGGAGGCCCGTGCGGCGGGGCTGGGGTTCGTCGCCTCGGCGGAGCTGTCCAAGCGCCTCACCGCTGCGAAGAAGACACCGCAACGGGCCTGGCTCGGCGAGGTCTCGGCGGTGGTCCTCCAGCAGTCCCTCCGCGACCTGGACACCGCCTACCGGAACTTCTTCGACGGCCTCAAGGGCAAACGCCCGAAGACGGGCGCGCCGCGGTTCAAGTCGAAGCGGGACAACCGGCAGTCGGTCCGTTTCACCGCGAACGCCTCGTGGCGGATCACGCCGGGCAAAAAGCTGCGTCTGCCGAAGATCGGCGACGTGAAGGTGAAGTGGTCGCGTGTCCTGCCCTCCACTCCGTCAACGGTGACGGTGGTCAAGGATGCGGCCGGCCGGTACTTCGCGAGCTTCGTCATCGAGACGGACGCCTCGGAGGTACTGCCCCAGGCGACGCCGGAGGTCGGCATCGATCTGACACTTCGCCGTCCTCTCCGACGGCCGCAAGATCGGCTCCCCGCGCTTCCTGCGCCGGGCCGAGAAGAAGCTCAAGCGGGAGCAGCAGCGGCTGTCCCGTAAGACCAAGGGCTCCAGCAACCGGACCAAAGCCAGGCTGAAGGTCGCCCGCGCTCACGCCCGGGTGGCGGACGCGCGCCGCGAGTTCCACCACCAGCTCTCCACCCAGCTGATCCGCGAGAACCAAGCGATCGCCGTGGAAGACCTGGCGGTGAAGGGACTCGCCCGCACACGCCTGGCCAAATCCGTCCACGACGCCGGCTGGTCGGCGTTCGTGACCATGCTGGAGTACAAAGCCGCCCGGTACGGGCGCGCCTTCCACCGGATTGGCCGCTTCGAGCCCACCAGTCAGGTGTGCTCACGCTGCGGCGTCAAGGACGGCCCCAAGCCCCTCGACGTCCGTATGTGGACGTGTGGAGCATGCGGGGCGGTCCTGGACCGGGATGTGAACGCGGCAGTCAACGTCGCCAAGGCCGCCGGACTGGCGGTGCCGGCCTGTGGAGCGCAGGTAAGACAGGCACCCGTGCCCGCACCGCGCAGCGAAACAGGAACCCACCAAGAGCTACCCACCGCGTCGCCGCAGTGGGAGCAGATCGGAATCCCGAGCCTTTAGGCCCGGGAGGATGTCAACAGCAGTACAACCGCGACCATGCCCGCCTGCGCGCACTCGGCGAACGCGCCTTCGCCCAGCTCAAGTCCTGGCGCCTGTCGCGGAAACCTTCGCGCGCCTCAGGTCGGCAGCCACTTCACCACCGCGTCCCCACACTCGGCCGTCTGTGCGTAGAACGCCCTCAGCTCCTGGTGCGCCGCCGCGAACGCCTGCCACGTCTCGGGCTCCGCGGTCACGCCGCCGTAGTGCGGCAGCAGTTCGGCGCGGGCGAAATCCCACAGTGCGTCGAAGTCGGCCATCGCCAGGAACCTGGCCACCCGGCGGGCCTGAGCCGCCGTCAGCACCAGGAGCGGCGGCTTGTGCCGGTCGGCGCGGAACACCGGCCGACCACCGAGCACCACCTGGGCCTGGGGCCGGTCTTCGACACGATGCGGGGGAGCGGCGGCGTAGATGCGTTGCTGGTCCAGATAGCGCTTGTCCAGTGCCTCTTCACGGTGCCGGCCGACCCGGTGCCGGACGGTCTCCGAGTCGTCCTCGAAGAGTCGTTCAAGCCAGGTCGTGCTGTTGCGTAGTGCGGGGGGCGGCACCGCTCGCAGACGGAGGTACGTACTCATGCCAGAGGGAGCGCACGGGGGCGCCGAAGCATTACGCGGCCGACGGACCCCGTTTGAGGGAAGACACTCGACCGTGGTGCGCGCGGGGATGGGGCGGTACCGCTCCGGTTGTCGGAAAGGGCGGACGGCGACCACTGGATCCCTCTCCGTGCCACTCACGGAGAGAGGAAGAGCGGCACGACGAGCGGTCCGGGGGCGTGGCGCTGGCGTCCGGTGGGCGGGCGCCTCGGCCTGCGCGGTACAGGAGCGGTACAGGACCGGGCGCTCACCCAGCGAATGGCCGGCGCGAAACGTGACCTGACCGGGACTGTGCCGGTTGCGCTGCGTCCTATGCACCGGATCCGCAGGGTGCCGAGAAGCCGTCAGGCGGCCCCGGACGCCGCGGCGCGGGCACGTGTCCCCGGCGCGGCGCGGCTATCCGGAGCTCCTCGCGTGGGGCTGCGCGTCCTCGTTGGCTGGGTGGCGGGCACCGGCGACGACGTGGGGGGCGGAGCGTTGTGACACTTCTGCAAGGACGGACGCTGGTAGCCATGGGGCCGTCGATGCGACCGGAGCACGGCGGACGGCATGCACTCGCCATGAACCCGGTACGAACGAGGACAGTCTTGGGCCAGGTACGGCAACCCCGGCGTGTACATGAGTGCAATGGGGAATTGGGCGCGGCGGTCGCGCGGGCGCAGGAGGGCGACGAGGCTGCTTTCGCGGTCGCGTACCGGATCGTGCAGCCGGGCCTGCTCGGCTATCTGCGTGGCCTGGTCGGTGGCGACGCGGAGGACGTGGCCTCCGACGCCTGGCTGGAGATCGCCCGTGACCTCGGCCGTTTCAAGGGGGACGGGTCCGGGTTCCGCGGCTGGACCTCGACCATCGCCCGGCACCGGGCGCTGGACCATCTGCGCCGACAGCGGGTACGGCCCCGGGCAGGAGGAAGCGAACGGGACGTACTGGACCTGCCCAGCCGGAACAGCACCCACGACGAAGCCCTGGAGTCCTTGTCCACCGAGCGGGCGCTGGAACTGGTCCGCCGACTGCCGCGGGACCAGGCCGAGGCCGTACTTCTGCGGGTCGTCGTCGGCCTGGACGGTCCCGCCGCCGCACGCGTCCTCGGCAAGCGTCCGGGAGCGGTGCGAACTGCTGCCCACCGGGGCCTGAAACGCCTCGCCCGTCAGCTGGGCGTCGACGGTGAAGCGGACAAGGGTGTGACGAATGAGGCTTCCTCGGCGCTGGGTGAGTCGAAATGAACAACGTCGGCAACAGTTACCGACGGACAGGCATCAGACCCGGAACGCCGAACGAATTGAACCGGTCGAACAGGAACGGAAGCGGACATGGGTGAACGGTTGGGCGGTGACGGAGTTCCGGGCCGTCGACGTGCGCACCCTGGCGGCGCCGTGTCCGACCCGTGGGAGGTGCGTGACGCTGCCACGCTGGAAATGGAGTTGGGTGCCGTTCTACGCGCAGGCCATCTCGACCCCGAGGCCGAGCAGCGGGCCCTGACCGCCTTCCGGGCTGCCCATGAAGAAGGCGCGCAGCAAGCGCGCCCCCGGCGCAGGGACGACTGGCGGTTGCCCGCGGAGCGGCGTGCCAGGCGTCCCGTGAAGATGACGCTCGGCGTGGTGTTCGCCAGCCTCACGCTGGGTGGAGTCGCGGTCGCGGCCATCGGGTCCGTCGGCTCGTCCACGGACGGTGACGGCGCCGCGCGGGGGACCGCGCACCCGTCGGCCGCCGCCCCGGACGAGCCGGGCGGTGAGGCCCCTTCGGCGTCCTCCGACGTCCCCGGACCGACGGACGGCCCGGCCACCGCCCAGGACACCGAAGCCCATTGCCGCGCCTACGAGCAGGTCAAGGATCGCGGCAAAGCGCTCGAGGGAACGGCTTGGCAGCGACTCGTGACGGCCTCCGGCGGGACGGACAAGGTCGCCGCATACTGTTCCGAGCAGTTGGCGCGGGCGACCGCCGCGCCGAGCAGGCCCGCCGGCAACGGCAAGGCGGGAAGCGCTGGCGACTCCGGCAACGACGTCGGCGGCACGGGCAACGCGGCCGGAAACGGCCAGGCAAGCGTCCCGGCGGGCAGCGGCAAGCAGAAGTAGCCCCCGCCGTGCCTAATCCATGCCCGTGAAGAACGGACAACCACGGTCGACAGCGGTGCGATCAGACCCGTGCAACAGGGGCGGCGCAATGAATCAACACAGGTCAGCGACCATCTGGGCGCCCAGCTCCGTCGCTTCCCAAGCTGAGAGAGCGCGAGTTCGATTCTCGTCACCCGTTCCATGCCCGCCAGGTCGTCGACGGGCGGGTGTTTGTTGTGCGGAGTCAGCATCGAGGTCGTAGCGCAGGAAGCCGGGCCCGTGTTCCTGACCCGAGGCGACCGCGGGTGTCAGGGCAAGCCCCGGCCGCTAGGGTCGCAGCATCCGATCAACCCAAGGCCACGGCGACCAACAGGTCGAACGAGGCCACCACCAGGGGGAGTTCAGTGCGACGAGCCATTGTGCTGGGCGGGAGCTGGGCCGGACTGCTCGCAGCACGCGTCCTGTGCGACCAGGCGGACGAAGTTGTCATCCTCGAGCCCGACAGCGCCAGCAGCCCAGGCAACGGCGCCCCCGCCGCCGCCAACTGCACGCCCTGCTCTCCTTCTTGGGGCACACCAACTGGAACGCTGGTTCCCCGGAATCGTCGACGCCCTCGTCCAAGACGGCGCGCAGCTGGGAACAGGGACAGCGTTGCAGTACTACGTCGATGGGACACGCAAACCAGCCGTTCCCGACAACGTGATGATCGGCGCAACGCGCCCCTTCCTCGAAGAGCACATACGTCGTCGGGTGCATGCCCTCGCCAACGTCACGGTGCGATCTGCACGAGCTCACGGACTCCTCTTCCGCGGCAGCCAGGTGCGCGGAGCACGCTTCTCGGCCCCCGGAACATCTGAGAGGTCGTTTTCATCGGCAGAGTCTGTTTGATCCCAACATGCCGCTGTAACGAAACTCGGCTCTTGAGGCGCTGGTGTTCCTTGCGGTCGGTGCGGCGGAGTGAACGACCGTATCGCCTGTCTCATCCCGGCAAGCCTGTCTCATTCCAAAAAATAGCTATATCAGCGGTTCCCCTCGTCGTGCCGCATGCGGAACCGACACGTAAGAGGCGCGAGTGCAGTTCCGAGGTGCATGTGGTGGCGCAAATTAGATGAAAACGACCTCTGAGCTTGTTCTTTATCTACCAGGACCTGCCAGGCTTGCCGATGGCCTTGAGGGTCTCGGGGCGTTTGACGGTCTTGCCGACGTCGTAGCGGGGTGCCCGGTGTTTGTTCTTCGCGCCGGATGGCCGTCCGGGGCCGGTGCCGGTGGGTTTGGGAACACGGGTCGGACAGGCCAGGTGAGCGCGGATGTTCCTGAACCCCCGGCGGACCCGGGCCGGAGTGAGCCGGTCGGAGTTGGCGGGTTTCTCCCAGGGCCGGCGGAGGTCCGCGGCAAGCGGCCGGGCGAGCCGGAGTTGGGTGTGGGCGACGATCAGGATCCAGGTCCAGCGGTCCGCCGCCTCCGGGGTGCGGAGTTTCGGGGTGGTCCAGCCGAGGGTCTGCTTCGCGAAGCGGAAGGTGTGTTCCAGATCGAAGCGACGGAGAAATGCCTGCCAGCAACGGTCCACATCGTCCGGGGTGGCGCCGGTCTTCGAGGACCACAACCACACCGGCGGAGCGTCCCTTTCCTTCGACAGGTGCTCGACCTTCAGCCGGATCAACGTGCCCTCGACCAGAGGAAGTTCACCCTCGTGATCAAGCCATGAGGAGCGGTGGGTGAGCCGGAGGTGGACCCGGTCCCATGCCTGGGTCTCGGCCTTGCCGTAATTGGTGGTGTCCGTGACCGTGGTGATCGCGGGCTCAGGCCAGGTCTCCGGCTTCTTGAAGCGGAATTCCGGGCCGTGCTTGGGCGGACGGCCATTGACGCCGTGCATCCTGGGCGGTTTCGGCAGACGCATGACGCGGTCGGAGCGGACCCGGCCGACCAACTCGACCGGAAGGTCGCGCAGGACCCAGGCCAGGTGGGTGACGTCGTAGCCGGCATCACTGACGATCACGATATGCGGGTCCCCGGCCTGCCACTGGCCCGCAGTGATGAGCCGTTCAACGACTCCCCGGAGCTGGTCAGCGGTGGCTGCTGTCGCGTCGTCGACCGGACCGAGCCGGACCGCGTCCAGGATCGCGGTCCAGGACGTGGCGCCGGGCTCCAGCACAGCGACGAAGGAGTAGGGCCAGCCCGGGATGAACTGCGAGGCTGTTTTCGCACGGCCGTAGACGTGGCAGAACAGGCGCTCCGCCGAGCACGGTGCGTCCGATCGAAGCCACGGCGACACATCGACCGCCAGGACCAGGCGCCCGCCGTCGAAACGCGGCAGTCGCAGCCCGGCCAGCACCGTCCGTAGCCGTTCGGTGTCGATCCGGCCGTGGTTCAGGCCGCCGTACATCGCTCCGTGCCCACGACGATGCTCGGGCAACAACGTCAAGTCCACCGGCGACTTCACCGCACCGTCCGCACACAGCACCGCGTCCACCAACTCGAACAACTCATCGCGCCGAGCGGTCAGACACTCGTAGAACTCGCCCCGGAAGCGTGACGCTTCCGCGAACGCCTCCCTCTGGACAGCATCCAGCCAGCAGACTCACCCTCACGGCCTTCGTCGTGGTCACGTGCACCTTGGTCGGAGCACATGATCAAACGGAGGCCGCCCCTACGTCCGGTGAATCCCCATGCGAGCGAATCCGTTCGAGACGCCATTCGAGACCGTGGCACCATGTACCGCATGACGACGAACCGAAAGGTCCATGCCGCGTAGACGGCCAGGACAGATCCGCGCCGGTGCCTTCGACAGCCACCGGACAACGGGTACAAGGCCAGTCATCGACGGCCTGTCTTCGCATGCACTGTCCGAGATCATCCGTCTCGAGCACACCCGCAACTATCTGCAGCCAGGCGACGTCAGCGCGGCTGTGAGCCTGTGGAAGGACTACGTCCACCAGCCCGAGCATGATCTGTGGCACGACTACGAGTGGGGCAACGTGCACTGGTACTGCTGCGGCAACCCTCTCGAAGCACGAGCTCTCCTCGACACCGTGATGCAGGCCGTATCACCACGAAGCGCCCGCGAACTACGAAGGATCGTCAGCCGGTCAGACGCCGTCTGGAACCTTCCGACCCCGCCCTACGACGCTGACGGCAGATAAAGAACAAGCTGAGGCGCGCGAGGTGGTCAGCGGGTCGAGATTTGGTAGTCGTCGACGGGTGGTGCTGCCCCGATGCCCCAGCCCTGGACGATTTGCGCTGCGGTGAGATTGGACATTCTGACCTGTGCTGCAACGTTCTCGATCAAGTATGGCGGGGTCGATCGGCGGCGCGAGGCGCGAGTCCGTTGAGCTTGCCTGAATGCACGTTCTCGATTGGGACGGCGGTAGGTCATGACGCCAGGATCGCAGGCGTTTAGACCTCGTCTAAGGCGGTCGTCGCATACTGGTGGCCGACGCCCCCGGCAAGGTGAGCACGGTCCCGCCGGCCGCGGTATTCCCTCATGGTCAGCGTTCACCGCGCGATCCGCTGGTGTGGGCGAAGCGACCCCCGGTGTTATTCAATGAGGTGTGCGGTCAGGGATCTCGGTGCCCCGACGCACGGGTCCGAGTACAGCCCCGGCGCTGCGCCGGGGATTGCGAGAGAGCCGCATGGACTCCACACCCTCCCCCTCGTCCTCTTCGCCGTTTGACCTGGTCAGCAGCGCCCTGGGGCGCTACGTCCCGCGCGGCGGAGCGGCAGCGGCGGCCGGTCCTGCGAACGCGCAGGGCGACCGCACCACCCGCCAACGCGTACCCGACAATCCGGCAGCCGACCGTCAGGATCGGATTCTCGGCGTGGTCAACCTGGACAGGGATCTGAGAATCACCGGCTGCAATCTGGACGCCCCCGTATTCGCGGGTCTGGACGTCGAGGCCGGGAGTCCGTTCGCCGATCTCCTGCCCGCCGGGGACGTACCGACGGTCACACGGCGGTTGCGGCAGGTCCTGGAGATCGGTGAGGCGCACGTCGCCCGGATCCAGCGCCTGCGGCGCGGCGACGGGTCGGAGCTGGTGGTCTCGCTGAGCATTCTGCCCGCCGCGGCGCCTCAGGAGGGCTTGACCGTCTCCGTGATCGCCATGGCCAGGAGGCTGCACCTGTACGCCGCCGAGACCGCGATCGGCACCTCGCTGGACATCGGCGAGACCGCGCAGTCGCTGGCGGAGTCCCTGCTGGCTTGGGGAGACGTGGCCGCCGTCGATCTCGACTTCGCCGTGTGGACGGGCGAGGGAGTCACCGAGCACGCGCAGGGGCGCATCCGGCTACGGCGGGCAGCCCTGGTGCCGGACCGGGCGTGGCCCGAGGGTTACGTGACTCCGGGCGGGGATCTTCCGAGCGACGCGAGTCGCCTGCTGGCACAGGCGGTACGGCGGGACGATGCCCCGCAACCCCTCGTCATACCCGACCGGGAGGCGGTCGAGCGGCTGCTCGGCAGTCAGCGAGTGATCCGTGCCCTGGTGCCCGGTGACCGGTCGGCGAGTGTGGCGTGCGTACCGCTGGTCCTGGACGGCGCGCCACCCGTCGTGCTGGGCCTGGCGGAGGTCTGGCGGCGGGCGGACCGCCCCTTCCGCGACAGCGAGTTGTTCGACCTGCAGGAACTGGTGGCCAGGACCGCACATCACGTCGACCTGGCCCGTCAACACCAGCGCGAGCACACCCAGGTGCTGGCGTTGCAGCGCCGGCTGCTGCCCCGGACCGGCGGCCATACCATTGAGATCGCCAGCGTCTACCAGCCCGCCACCCCCGACAGCGCGGGCGTCGGCGGCGACTGGGTGAACAGCTTTCCTCTCCCGGACGGCCGTACCGCGCTGGTGGTCGGTGACGTCGTCGGGCACGGCCTGGGAGCCGCGGCAACCATGGGCCAGCTGAGCATGGAGGCCCGCGCGCTGTTGTCCGCGGGGTTGGCACCCGACGAGGTGCTGGAGCACCTGGACGAGACCGTGACGCTGCTGGACGACGCGGAGTCCGGGCTGGCGGCCGGCTACAGCGCCCTCGGATCCACCTGCTGCATCGCCCTCTACGACCCGGTCAGCCACCACGTGGTCCTCTCCAGCGCGGGCCACCTCCCTCCGGTCCTGGTGCTTCCGAACGGGCAAGCAGGCCCGCTCGCGGTCCGCCCTCACCCGGGCCTGGGCGCAGAGTTCGCGCTGCGGGAGCCGTTCGACGTGCACACGTTCGGCGCACCGCCGGGTTCCCTGCTCGCCCTCTACACCGACGGTCTGGTGGAGGATCCGGCCCTGTCGATCGACGAGGGCATCAGCAGGCTGGCGGAAACCGTGTCCTCGGTGCACCCCTGGGATGCCCTGCAGCAGGCCGCACGGCACGTCGTCTCCGCGCTGGCGCCCGTGCGCCAGCGCGACGACGTGACCCTGCTGCTCGCGCGCATGATCGGCTACCGCAAGGGGGACACCGCGACCTGGCGGCTGCCCGCTCGCGACGACGCGCCCGCCCGTGCCCGCGCGCACGTCTCCGCACTGCTGCGGCAGTGGCACACCAGGAGCGACACCCAGGACGACGTGGCGCTGCTGGTCAGCGAGCTGGTGACGAACGCGGTGCGCTTTGCCGCCGGTCCCATCACGATACGACTGATCAGGGCCGGTGGTCACGGCCTGCTGTGCGAGGTGGGCGACACCGGCAACGGCAGGCCGCGTCTGAGTCGGGGCGGCCTCATCGACGACGGCGGGCGTGGCCTGCACATCGTGCACCGGCTCACCACCCGCTGGGGGGTGCGGTGGACGGAGACCGGCAAGGTGGTCTGGGCGGAAGTCGCAAGATGACGCGGCTGCGGGGCGGGGCGCGGCCGGGCGTACGCGAGGGCAGGGGCGGCGTGCGCGTCAGCCGGCGCCACCGACGGTACGAACGGCGCCCTCGGTGGTATCGGTGGCGTGACCGGTGATGCGGGCGGCCCGTTCGCTGTTGGGGTGGCGCGGGCTCTCACTACAGCCACTCCCCTTCCAGGGCGGTGGCGGTGAGGCCCGGTGCCGCCGCGTACAGGACGGCGCGACTGCCCGACTTCTGTCCGGCGTCGTGCGCCCGCCTCAGGATGTCGAACACGGCGGCGCCTCCGCGGTTGCCGCTGGTGTAGCTGTCCCGGCTGTAGTCCAGCAACCCGGACGGCCATGCGTCGGGCATCGTCTGCTCCATGTACTCCAGCACCCGGGTCCCGCCGGGGTGCGCGAGCAGCACGTCGGGGTGCCAGGAGTCGGGGTCGTCCTGGTAACGGACGCGCAGCCACTCCCACATCGCGGTGACCGTCTCCTGTACGGCGCGCGGCCCGCGCCGGTCCATCACGAAGTGGGTGCCGTCCGCCCGTGTTTCCAGGCAGTGCAGGTCTTGGGTGTCGGGCACGGTGTGGTGCCAGGCCGCGTCCAGCCGCAGCACCGACTCGCGCCTCGGGCGGCCCGTGACCACCGCGGCGACAGCGGTGTCCGCGAACAGCAACCGGACGATCAGGGACTCGAGGGTGTCGTCCGCGGGCTGGTAGGTCGTGCTCAGCGCTTCCGCGATCACGACCAGGACCACCCGATCGGGGTCCGCGGCCACGAGATCAGCCGCCAGGGCCAGGGAGCGGGTCCCCGCGACACAGGCCCACTGCGTGGCTGGCAGCAGCATCACGTCGTTGCGGAGCGCAAGCTTGTTGGCCAGGGCGATGTCCAGACCGGGCAGCGCCGGGGTGGTGGAGTGACTGGTGATCAGGCAGTCGATGTCTGCGGCGTCCAGCCCGGCGATCTGCAGGGCCCCGCGCGCCGCACGCTCCCCGTAGGACTGCACGGCCTCCCAGGCCGGAGCGGTGCGCTCCTGGACGGTCTGCGGCGCGGGTATCGACTCGAGCGCGGCGATCACGCGGTCCACGTCCTGCTGGGTGAACCCGTCGCGTGCCAGCGCCTCTTGGGCGGTCCCGATGCCGACAGCCTGCAGGCCGCTGCCGTCGCCGGGCGCGACGGCGGTCTCCAACGGCAGCATCCACCCGCGGGTCTCGATGCCCGTACTGGCCGCGATGCCGTCGATCCGCGGCGCCCACGCCGCATGCGGGTGCCGGGCGCGCACCTCCGCCACGATCTGGCGGGTCTCCACGGTGTGCTCGCCGTGTATCACGGCAGGAGGACAGAGGTATGCGGCCATGATGGGCACCTTTCCAAGGGAACAAGGAGGAACGTCACGAGGGCTGCGTCATGGGCCGCTTCGGAACTTCGCGCCCATGCAGACGGGCTCCACTTCGGGAGTCGCTGTCCAGGTCGAGCATGGACACGAAAGGGACATTTGCGCTGTGACTAAGACAACTTAGGTGATCCTCGGGGGCGTGATGCGGCACACACCGCCGAAACAGAGGGGCCCTCGGGGCGGTTCCGTAGGCCTTACCTGACTCACCGTCAGCAAGGGGGCTTGTCAGGTCCGGGCGCGCACCGTCGGCGGGCTGGTGTTGGCGCCCGCCGTGACGGTCCCGCGGAGGCGGCCCTGCCGGAGGCCACCCGGCTGATGACGCGACACGGCATCGAATGACTCCCGCTGGTCGACGAAAAGGACCGGCTCGTCGATATCGTCAGCTGCCGTGACCTGTTCCAGGTCTTCCTGCGCTCTGCTGAATCGAGCCAGGGCGGCAGGGGGCCGGCGTCGCGATTGTCGAGCATGGCGGCGAACCGGCGGCCTGGTGTCACCCACCGAAGTCCCACTCCTCGACCTCAGTACCGTCGTCACCGCAGTTCAGCGGGTAGTAGGGCACTTCCCCAAGGCGCGTACCGCACAGACTTCCGGCAGTTCTCTCCCATCCGTCCTCCGTGAACTCGGGCAACCGCATCGCACCATTGCCGTAACCCTCCATCCACCCGATGCCGAACGGAGCCAGCGCCGTCTCCCCGGTATTGAGCAGCCGATCATCCCTTCAAAGGATCCGCACCCAATTTCGACGGTCGCCGACCTGCGGAGATATCTGGTCGCGGTGCCTGATCCACGGGCTCGTCGCGGCATCCGTCATCCGTGGACAGCCCTGCTGACCGCCGCAGCCGCTGCCGTACTGTCCGGCGCCGCTTCGATCACGGCGATCGGCGAGTGGGTCGCGGACGCGCCGCAGCGCGTCCTGTCCCGGATCGGGTTCCGCCCCGACCCGCTGACCGGTCTCCTCCGCGTACCGCACCCCACGACCCTCCGCCTCGTCCTGGCCGCAGCGGACGGCGACGCCCTGGACCGGGCTGTCGGCCTCTTCCTCGCCGAACGCCAGAAGCCGGGGCCCGGCCGGCGGGTCATCGCCGTCGACGGCAAAACACTTCGGGGCTCCCGCACCGCGAAGCGGCCAGCCGTCGCACTGATCGCGGCGATGCCCCACACCGGCCAGGTCCTCGCCCAACGGCAGATCGACGACAAGAGCAACGAGACCCCGGCCTTCGCCCCGCTCCTGGACGGCATCGACCTGACCGGCGCGGTGATCACCGCCGACGCTCTCCACAGCCAGCACGATCACGCCTCCTACCTGCGCGAACGCGGCGCCCACCACCTGGCCGTCGTCAAAGGGAACCACCCCGCGCTGTACGAGAGGGTCCGCGGGCCCGCAGTTCGGTGACCAGCCCGCCGGCGGGCAGGCCGTGCTGCTGCCCAGCCGCCGGCACACCATCGAGGGCGGGCGGCGTCCGGCCTGTGTGGTCACCCTGCGCGACGGAGACCAGCGTCCGGAACCCGTCCCACTTCGGCTCCGCAGCGCAGCCCGGTCGTCGATCGGGCTCGGGCACGGGGGGCGCTCGGCATCGGTTCTGGCAGCATCCACGTCGCAGTGGATGCCTTCCACCAGATGTCCCGGTGCTGTCCTCTTGCCTTTACGCGGGGACCGAGGCGAGGGCGTGTTCGTCGCCCGGCGCCGCGAGGTGGCGTCCGGCGTCCGGGGCGGCCTGGCAGCCGCTGGCGGCGGCGGTGATGGCCTGGCGGTAGGTGTGGTCGACGACGTCACGGCATATACGCCGGCGGCCTCGACGTGCTCCTGCGCACGGTCACCGCCGCCTGACTGCACCCCCCGCACGCCGGGCACCGAAAGGGTTGTGGGGAAAGTCAGTGACATCCCTCACGTGCCCGGTCCCATCAACGTGCCGCGATAGTACGTGGCGTGTGGCTGATATAAGCGGATCTGGCATACGGAAGCAGGCATACGCGGCATCTCGGCCGAGGTCACCGGCCCGGGTCACCGGCCTCGAGCCGCCGGACCGCCTCTGCCGCCCTTCTGACGGAGTGTGAGGCGCCGTCGGCGTCCGGAGCGGCGGCCCGGCATAATCCCGGGCCGGATTCAAGGGTGCCCTCGCCTACTAGGCGAGGTAGTGGAAGCCCCCGTTGTCGTGCCCTCCTGCGGCTTTTAACAATGGCGGCCCCGCAAGGCGTCCCCGCAGGTCAAGCGCAGTATCTGTGCGAAACCGAGCCCGCCGGAGGCGCAAGGAGAGTCGACCGAACGAGGTCCGCATGAGGAACCACCGGAAGCACGGCAGGAAGACGCGCCGCCGGCCCATAGTCGTCGCCGTCCTGGCGATGGGCGCGGTGGCGGTGCCGTCGGCCGCCATGGCGTGCATGGGCGACGAAGGAGCCGAGGCCGTCACCGCCACGGCCAGCGGTCCCTGGACGGACGGGAGGAAAGCGTCCTGGGACGGACACCGGACGGACGGGAGGAAGGAGTCCTGGGACGGGCACCGGGGGCGGGACGTCCGGACCGCGAAGCCCACGGCGACGGCTTCGCCCCCGGCCTCGCCGACGACCTCTCCCAGGACTGAGGCGCCCGCCCCGGAGAAGTCCAAGGCACCCGTCTCGAAGGCGATTACCCCGCCCGCCCCGACGAGGACCGCCGCCGCGCCGAAGCCGACCGCCGTGCCCCCCTCGACGACCGCCGCACCGAAGCCGCCCACCATCACGGCTCCCGCCGCAGGCACGGCGGCCCCCGCGTCCGCCGCCGTCGCCCGCGTGGTCGCCCTGGTCAACAGCGAGCGCGCCAAGGTCGGTTGCTCCCCGGTCGCCCTGAACGCGAAGCTCTCGCAGGCCGCCCAGGCCCACAGCGCGGACATGGCGAGCCACAACACCATGTCGCACACCGGTTCCGACGGGTCCGACCCGGGACAGCGGATCACGCGCGCGGGCTACCTCTGGAGCACCTACGGCGAGAACGTTGCGTACGGGTACTCCACGCCCGAGCAGGTCATGGCGGGCTGGATGGCCAGCGCCGGCCACAAGCGCAACATCCTGGACTGCGGCTTCAAGGAGATCGGTGTGGGGGTGGCGCAGCCCGGCAACTACTGGACGCAGGACTTCGGCACGGCCCGCTGACGCTCACGGGACCCACGCCCGTCATGGCCCGCCGACCATCACGCCAGCCGCGGCCGCTCCGCTCGCTCCGGAGCGGCCGCGGCCGGCGTGGGTGCCGTTCTGCCCAGGGCGCAGGTACTGCGCGAGTCCGCCTCACCAGCGAGAACACCATCTCCTGGCGCGACCCGACACCAGCACACCAAAGCCGCATTCGAGGATGAAACAACAGGATGAAACGACCTCTTACACAAGATCACTGACACGCCCACTCGAGATAGTGTCGGCGAGGTGCTCTTGCAGTCGGGCGTGGCGGAACTCGTAGGTGGCTCCGGCTTGTCGCAGTACTCCTCGCTTGTGGGCTTGGTCGAGGAAGTCCATCAGGCGCCACGGGAGGCGTCCGGTGGTGCTCAGCCACAGCCGGGTGACAAGGAACCAGTTCCAGGCACTGAGGCAGATGGTTAGCGGGCCGATGAACAGCCATGTCAGAAGCGAGAGCTCGGCGTAGTCCGAGTTGTCTTTCGGGACGGGGAGGAAGGGGAGCAAGGAGAGCCCGGTTGTGATCAGAGAGCCGAGTACGGTGAGCGCGACGCCTCGGGTGATGGCGGTCGCCCTGTCGGTGCGCAGTCCGGCCTGCGGGCTGACGGCGCGCGCGGTATCGGCGGGTGAGACCAGCCAAGCGTGGATGCCGGAGGCCAGGCCACTGACCAGACCCAGTGCCACACTGACAGTCAGCGCAAAGCTCATCATGGTGCGGAAGAGTGTGCTCGGTGCCATTGCGAGCAGCCAGGCACGTGAGCGCGGGGGCGGCAGTGCGTCCACAAGGTCGTAGTCATCAACGTATCGGCCGTTGGGGAGTTTGACCTCGGGCTCCTGGTAGGACTTGGTGAGACGGATTTCGACGTAGCCGTGGAAGGGCACGCAGCGCTTTTCTAAACAGTGCCAGTGTGTGGCTTTGTCGCGAGATGACGCGGCGTGTGCGTCGCGGTAACCGTACTGGTCCTCCTGGACCACTCCGTCAACCGGCCGGGGGGTGCGTAGGTTTCGGTCGCCGTTGGGGTGCAGGCTGTGGCGCCATCCGTCCGAGGTGATGACGTAGAGGGTCCCGTCGGACATCTGGTGCTGTGTGCCGTGGGGGAAGTTCCAGTCCTGGGTGCTGCGGATGCGCAGTGTTGTGGCGGCGGCGATACCGAAGGCGGACCCGAGGCACAGGCTGGCCAACAGGCCAGCTGTGACCCCGCGGACGAGGGCACGCCGGAAGCGCTGGCGCCGTCTGCGCCGGGCGGCTGGTGGCTGGTGGCGTGGCTGTCCTGGCAGCGCCGGTCTGCCGGTTGTAGAGTCCCGCCGCGGCAAGGACTGCTGCGAGTGCCGCGAACACCGCACCCCAGACAGGGGCATGGGGGAGGTAGAGGGCCGATGGGATGAGGTATGCCAGCAGTGCCGTGAACAGGACGATTACTACGGAGCTGGTGAGGTGGTGCCTGGCGAGTTGCGTGTACAGGGGCAGCGGATCACTGACCATGCCCAGCACCGCAAGGGCGATGGCCGTGGCCAGGCCCCAGACGGCGCCCATGGTAAGCGATCCCGTGTCGCTGAATGTGACAGGCAGGAACGACGGCACCGACCAGGGAACGAGGACGGTATGCGCGGCGGCACCCGCCGCCAGGCCCGCCACTACCGCGGCGGCTATGATCCGCAGGACTCCGTGTGCCAGCTGCCTCCCCTCGTGAACGCCGTCTCGGCCCGCTGCGGGCCGCCTGCTCGACAGCGCCAGGTAGCCCAGACACAGTCCACCGAAGAACCCACCCGTCACGAACGGCAAGTTGCGTGTCGGCACCCACAACCCATCCGTGAACAAGCCGCGTGCCAGGGACAGCACCAGGGTCTGCTGCAGCGTTGGGTGACAGGTTCGGTCACGCGGCCTTGAGGGCCGGTGTGGTCATGACGGTTTCGTATTCGACGGGGGTCAGCCGGCCGAGTGAGGCTTGTCTGCGGCGTCGGTGGTAGGTCCGCTCGATCCAGGTCACGATCGCGATCCGGAGTTCCTGGCGGGTGGCCCACTTTCGTCGGTCGAGGACGTTCTTCTGCAGCAGGCTGAAGAAGGACTCCATGGCCGCGTTGTCGCCTGCGGCCCCGACTCTCCCTATCGAGCCAGCGATCTGGTGCCGGCTGAGCGCCCGGACGAACTTCCGTGACCGGAACTGCGACCCGCGATCGCTGTGCAGAACACAACCGGCGACTTGTCCGCGCCGGGCAACGGCGTTGTTCAGGGCTGTGACGGCCAGACGGGACTTCATCCGCGTGTCGATGGAGTAGCCCACGATCCGCTTGCTGAAGACGTCCTTGACCGCGCAGAGATACAACTTCCCTTCTCCCGTGGCGTGTTCGGTGATGTCGGTGAGCCACAGCCGGTTCGGGCCGTCGCGGTGAAGTCCCGGCGGACGAGGTCGTCGTGCACCGGCGGGCCGGCCTTCTTGCCCCTGCCGCGCTTCTTGCCGAACACGCTCCACCAGCGGTTGTCCCGACAGATCCGCCACGCGGTCCGGTCCGCCATGCCGGCTCCCATGCTGCGGGCCTCGTCGGCCAGGAAGCGGTAGCCGAACTCCGGGTCCTCACGGTGGGCGTCGAACAACGCGTTCGCGCGAGCGGCCTGCTCGAACTCGGCATCGGTCACCGGCCGCTCCAGCCAGCGGTAGTAGGGCTGGCGGGCGAGCTTGAGGACCCGGCACGTGACCGTGACGGGAATCCCGCCCGTGGCCAGCTCCTTCACGAGCGGGTAGATCCTTTTCCCGGCAGGTTCGCCTGGGACAGGTAGGCCGCGGCCCGGCGCAGGACCTCGTTCTCCTGCTCCAGCAGCTTGATCCGCCGACGTGCTTCCCGTAGCTCCGCGTTGTCCTGGCTGGTCATTCCGGGCTTTGTCCCGTCGTCGATGTCCGCCCGGCGCATCCACTTCCACAGCGTCATCGCGTGCACTCCGAAGTCGGCGGCCACCTGCTCCACCGTCACGCCCGGGCCGCGGTTCCTCGCGACCCGTACGACATCCTCACGGAACTCTTCCGGATAAGGCTTGGGCACAGCGACATCCTTCCCACCCGCCCCACAAGGCAAGCCAGATCAGATGTCACCCGATCGTGCGGCAGACCCCCAGGCTGAAGGCCACGGCTGTGCAGCCCAGGGCCAGGATCGGTCCCAGCCTGCGCAGAAGCCAGGGCAGTTCCAGGCGCAGCTGCCACCAGGCAAACCGCCGGGTGCCGCGCCGCTGCATAGTGCTGGCCAGGTACCGGAGCCATTCGGGAGCGCGTTCGGCATACGGGCTGTCGGCGAAGGCGGCCGGCACGAACGCCTCCAGCAGGTGCTGCTCGAGCACCGTCGGATCGGCGAAGCGCTCCTCGAGAAGGCCAGCCGGGTCCCTGCCCGAGTTGCTGTAGACGGCACGTGCCATCGCCACCATCAAGGGCGTACCCAGGACCAGGCTCAGGGACCGGCCGAGGGGAGCGTCCGCGTGCGCGCGCAGATACGCAAAGACGGGGTCCCACCGCGTAGTCCGCTGCCCGCCCGCACCGCGCACCGGCCGGGCGGTACGTACCAGGTAGGCGCTGGCGGAGGCGAAGGACAGCGGCTGCAGTTCGACGACGGCAGCCTGCGCGAACACGTTTCCGCTCTCCACGGCCTTCGTGTACGTCTGCGTGCGGCAGGTCAGCAGCACGCTCTGCCCCGGATCAAGTTCGGCGTTCAGCCGCTGCAGCGCCGCACCGCACAACGACTCCGCCATCTCGTCCAGGCCGTCCAGGACCGGCAGGACGAGCCCAGCCTCCAACAGGTCCCGGCTCCAGTGGGCTCCCGGGTAGGTGGCGCGCAGATGGGCGGCCATCCAGTCCCGCAGCTGCTCCCGGTCGGGCTGCCAGCCGGCCAGCGGGAAGACCACCGGAACGGGATCACCGGAAGTACGTTGTGCGAGCTTGTCCAGGGTGAAGCGGACCGCGAGAACCGTCTTGCCGCTGCCCGGACCGCCCAGCACCACCATCCGCCCCGAGGGCACGGTATCGACAACAGCCGCGACACCCTCAAGCTCGCCCTCCGGCCCCGCGTCCCGGCCCGCACCGTCCCACTCATCGGCAAGCCACGCCTCGGCAGGCGCCCACAGCACCTGGAGCGGGGACGGGTCCTGGAGCCTGCGCAGCCGCCACTCCGCCTGCCACTGCTCCTGCACCGCCGAGGCCAGCCGATTGGCCAGATGCTGCAGCCGCTCCTGCGACAAGGTCTCTTCGGCGCGTTCTTTGGCAACGCTTTCCCGCCAGAGGTTGACAGCCAGGCCGACGACGGACACTCCAAAGCCAAGAACGGCTGTGAGCGAAGCGGGTTTATCAAGTTTTCCCCACGTCAGGACCAGTACGATACCTGCGGCCGCCGCTACCCCCAGCCAGATACCATGACGCCGCCATCGCTTCAGTGACGCACTGACCCGCCCATTACTATGCACGCAACGCATAGTAATCGTAACTCTCGGTGACAATCGCGGATGGGCTCCGCGTGTGCGTGTCCATCACCGTGAGGCGCCCGATCAGCAGCTGGGTCCTCCTGCCGCACAGCTCCTTCTACTGTTCCACCTCGCATCGGCCGACCCTGGTGTGAGGTTCCCCCGCTGTGAGGGAATGGCTGACTAGTGCTGGATTCCTCTTTGGCTGGGTATATGTCCTGATAGCGGGGTAGTTGCGGGTGCTCGGGGGCGGGTGCTGGACGATGGTTTTATGGGCGCGACCGGAGTGTGACGAGGGCGAGCGGGCTGTCGTTCGCAGGTTGCCGCGGGCACGGAAGGCTCCTCGGGATGTGGTGATGCGGGCCCGGATGATCGAGCTGAGCTGGGTTGTCGGCGGTCACGTAATTCCCCACAGCTGTGGTCACGTAATTCCCCAGGTAGTGGGCCGTTGCATTGCATGATGTGGAGCGAGTCCGCTTGCTTGTGGCTGTGCCATCGTGGTCCCTGCTGTCGCCGGTGGTGGCTGTCGTGGCACCGGCCTGAGAAGCTGTCCGATGCTGGCATCGGATTGAGCGAGGGGCATTCGAGGTGCATCGCGACGGTCAACCAGTGAATCTTCCAACCGCGCTGTCGCCGGAGCGGGTCGCTGAGATCAACGAGGTCATCAACCAGATCACACGCTGGGCGAGGAGCCGTGAAGACATCGTCGGCCTGCTCTTGGTGGGGTCTTGCGCCCGCAACGCCGCGCGACCGGACTCCGACATCGACGTCGTCCTGCTGACCACGGATGAGTCCCGGTATCTCCTTGATGATGCCTGGGCCGTGGAACTCGGGCTGGGCGAACCGATCCGCACCCAATCGTGGGGACCGATCACAGAACGACGCTATTCCACGGCCTCCGGCCTGGAAGTCGAGCTGGGCATCGGCTCTCCGACCTGGGCAAAGACAGATCCAGTCGATCATGGAACGCATCGTGTCGTCACCGACGGCGCCCGGGTTTTGCACGACCCGGCAGGCATCCTTGCCGACCTTCTCGCCGCCTGCTAGTTGACCGGTGGCTTGTCGGCGGGGCCCTTTGGCCGCTTGTTGGGCCGGTAGCTGGGGCCGTTCATGATGACCTGGTGGCTGGCATTGATCAGCCGGTCCAGCAGCGACTCGGCGACGACCGGGTTGGGGAAGAGGGGATACCAGTCGCTGGGCGCCCTGTTGCTGGTGATGATCAGGGACCGGCCCTGCCGTTCGGAGACGAGTTCGTAGAGGTCGTCGGCCTGGGGTGCGGTCAGCTGGCGCATGGCGAAGTCGTCGAGGATGAGCAGGTCGGGGTGGACGATCTCGCGCATGCGCTTGTCCCAGGTGCGGTCCGCGTGGCCCCCGGCGAGCTCGGCCAGGATGCGGCTGGTCTTGGTGAAGCGGACGTTGGCGCCTTGGCGGACAGCCTGATGGCCGAGGGTCTGGGCAACGTGTGTCTTCCCGACGCCGACGGGTCCGAACAGAATGACGGACTCGCCGGAGTGGAGCCAGCGCAGGGCCGCCAGGTCGCGGATCTGGGCGGCCGGCAGCTTCGGGGAAGCGTTGAAGTCGAAGCCTTCCAAGGTGGCCTGCTGCTCGAACTTCGCCTTGCGCAGGCGGCGTTCGAGAGCAACGGTCTCGCGGCGGCTGATCTCGTCCTGGCAGAGGACCTGGAGGAAGTCGAGGTGTCCGAGCTCGCCGCCCTGAGCCTGGGTGAGGCGGGCGTCGAGCGTTTCGAGCATCCCGGACAGCCGCAGGGTCTTGAGCGAGTCGCGCAGGGCGGTGGTCATCACGCTCATCGGGCGGCCTCCTCGGCGTCACCGCGGTCCTGGTCGTCGTGGACATCGCCCGGGGTCTGGACCGGGATGGCGGCGGCGAACAGGCCCTCGGGCCCGTGCAGGAAGGCCGCGGCCCCGGCGTCGCCGGTCTCGGGTTCCGGGTCGGTCTCGGTGCCGGCGACCAGGATGCCCTTGACCGTGTGGTAGGACGGATCACCGACCGCGACCGCCTTCCTGCAGGCGGCTTCCAGCCGCGTGTCTCCGTACTTCTTCCGCAGTCCGAGGACCCCTTGGGCTGCGCGGAGCCAGTAGAGGGCGTTGACCTCCAACAGTTGGCCGATCACTTCCCGGCAGGCGTCCCCGACCTGGGATGCCTGGCCACGGCACCAGATCGGCGTCCGTATCTGGAAGGCGATCTTCTCGGGCGGGTAGTCGTTCTTGTCAGTGCGCTTGCCCTGCTCAACTGCCGAGTGGGTCTTGACCAATTCACCCGCGTCGAAGATCTGCACCATGGTGGCTGTGGAGCGGACATCGACACGGCGTCCGATCAGCTTCCAGGGCACCGAGTAGAGAGTGCGGCCGACCTTGACGTGGATGTCCGGGCCGACCATTGCCTTCGACCATCTGGCCAGCGCAAACGGCTCGGGCGGCAGGGGCAGGAGGGCCGTGGCCTCCACCGCCTCGAACACGGACAAAGGCTTCGCGCCGTCCAGGGGGCGGAACTGGCGCCGACCTGCGACGTTCCTAGCCCAGAGCAGGGCCTCGGCCTGCATGTGCTCCAGCGAGGTGAACGTCCGCCCGCCAGGACGGATCCAATAACGGTCACGGAGCGCGTACGGCAGCCGTGGGGCTGACGCGCTCGTGGTGCGTCACCGGTGTTCGTACACACCCTCGGCGATGAGGGAGACGCCGATGCCCAGCATCCAGACGTCCTTGGCCAGCGCGGTTCCCTGCTCGGTCGGGCGCAGGCTGCCTTCCTGTCGCATCCCCGGCGTACGCAGGTAGAGCCCGAGGGTGCCAACGGAGAATGCGGTGAGCGCAACCCCGGCGACAGCGGCAGGGACGACTGGCAGGAGCAGTGTCGTGGCAATGGCGAGCTCACCGGCGGCGAGCAGCCGTACGAACTTGTGGGAGTCGTGCCTGCCCAGGAACGGGTAGGTCGTGGCGGCGAACTGCTGCAGCCTCTCGGCGGTGGCCTCGTCCGCACCGAGTTTCGAGAGCCCCGAGTTCAGGAAGAACGCGCCGCTCGTGAGCCTGAGCGGAAGTTGCCGAGCTGCGGAAGATCGTGCCCAACCGAATGCCATGCCGAGCCTCCCAACATTGGCCCCGGATACAACCCTGCCATCCGTTCGAAGCATGTCAAACGGGGGCCGATTTGATTCGGCCCCACCGGCTGGGCCCCGGAGGACCAGGTCAGTGCAGGTGAAGCTGCCAGTCCGCCGGGGCATTGCCCCACGGCCCCGGGATCGGCTGCGAGGTCGGGCGTACGTGTCGCCGCATCGCAGGTGGGCCAGGGCGAGCAGGGCCTGACAGCCGACGGGCAGGCGCCGCCATCGCGTGGCGATCTCCCGCCGGTGATTGGCCGGTTGCCTGGCCAGGTGCCGCAGCGTCCGGCTGGACAGATCGATCGACGACGGGTGGACCAGCACGCCAGCTGACCTCCCACGCAGCTCAAAGCGCAATCGGTCGGTACTTCAGAGCCTCATCGACAATCTGCTCCGCAGATGCGGCCCGAAGGTTGTCCAAACGGTGGAAGACCAGGTCACTCACCCGGGATGCGACACGTTCGCCTCCAGGAGCCGCAGATAGTAGTCACTCTCCGGGTCGGCTTTCAGGAGTCTGCGAACGATCTCCACGAGCTCGTCCCGGGCGATGTCCGCAACCATGGGGCGAGCCGGCCGGGCCGCCTCCCTGCCGAACTCCTCCAGGCTCCTGCTGCCGTAGTACTCGGCGGCGGAGCGGGAGGCGCTCACCGCGCGAAGCACCGAGTTGAGTCGCTCGCGCGTTCAACTACCCTGTGCTGTGGGAACATTGACCGCATGAGTGACCTTGGCGCAAGGTCTTGGCGGTCGGTGGCGTGGCG
This sequence comes from Streptomyces sp. NBC_00659, assembly GCF_036226925.1. Classification (NCBI taxonomy): domain Bacteria; kingdom Bacillati; phylum Actinomycetota; class Actinomycetes; order Kitasatosporales; family Streptomycetaceae; genus Streptomyces; species Streptomyces sp. NBC_00659. The sequence goes on from NZ_CP109031.1 coordinate 9,496,777, forward strand.
AGTGGCGCTCCCGGTCCTGGTCTTCGCGGGCAGCACGACGGTTGTGATGACGCTCAGGTTCTCCTGGACCCCGCGAGCCGACAGTGACCGGTGGGCCGTGGCGATGGTCGTTGCCGTGTTCCTCAGCGGCTTGGCAGTCAGCGCCTTCGAGTGGGTCCGCGGCAGCAGCAGCACGCCCGGGACCGACCCGACCTCGGCCGACCGGCAGGAGGTCACCGCGGGCCGAGACAGCGAAAACATCGTGGCCCGCGGGGACATCGGCGCCGCCGGGACCGGCAGTGCGAAACAGGCCGGCGGCGCCGCTCGATCAGCGTGTGAAGTCCGGCCGCCGCAGCCGGAACATCGTGGCCGGCGGAAACGTCGCGCTCCCGCCGGAGGAGAGGGAGTAGCAGCCGGTGGGTGACGGGGACCGCCAAGAGGTGCGGCCTCGGAGGCTATGACCGCTGGGAGGTGAAGATCCAGCGCATCACTCACGGAGTCGTGCCCCGCCTCGGCGAGGTGACCGCCGTGCTGTTTCTCTGCAGCCCGCAGCCGAGCAACTTCGCCGTCCAGGAGTTGCGCGTGTACCGCACGACCGACGGACAAGAAGTCGGCCGCACACCAACGTTCCATGTGGACGGACTTCCCCCGCAGTACCAGCCGGACACCGTGAGGTTCAGCGGCGGACGCCTCCGCGCGGACGTCAAGTTCTACGGTCCCAAGGACAACCACGCCAGCGGTCCGTCGGAACTCCGGCGCGTCACCTGGCACTGGGACGGCAGCAGGTTCGTGAAGGAGTCCGAGACCGATGCCCACAAGCCCCATCGGATCGATCTGAGCACCCAGCGCGTCACCGTCAACGGAGGGTCTGTAAAGTTAACGGTGGTTCTGGAGTTGTTAGTGGGTCAGCGGCGGGCGGCGGAGAGCCGACCGTCGAAGGTGATCTCGAAGGCGTTCAGGGCCGCCTTCCAGCGCTGGGTCCAGCGTTTACGTCCCTGGCCGGTGGGGTCCAGGCTCATGATGGCCATGTAGACGCACTTGATGGCGGCCTGCTAGTTCGGGAAGTGGCCGCGAGCTCGGACGGCTTTGCGGATCCGCGCGTTCACGGACTCAATCGCGTTCGTCGTGCAGACGATCCGCCGAATCTCGGCATCGAACTGCAGGAACGGCACGAACTCCGTCCACGCGTTCTCCCACAACCGGACGATCGCCGGGTACTTCCTGCCCCATTGCTCCTGGAATTCCAGGAACCGTTCCGTGGCGGCGTCCTCGGTCGGTGCGGTGTAGACCGGCTTGAGGGCCTTCGATATCTTGTCCCAGTCCTGCCGGGCCGCGTAACGGAACGAGGCCCGCAGCAGGTGAACGACACAGGTCTGCGTGATCGCCTGCGGCCAGACCGCCCCGATCGCGTCGGGCAGAGCCTTGAGTCCGTCGCAGACGACCATGCAGACGTCCTCCGCGCCGCGGTTTTTGATCTCGGTGAGGACCTGGAGCCAGTACTTGGCACCCTCCCCGCCATCGCCGGCCCACAGCCCCAGGATCTCGCGAGTGCCCTCGACGGTGACCGCCAGGACCACATAGACCGGCCTGTTCGCGACCTTCCCGTCCTGCAGCTTCACGTGGACACAGTCAATGAACAAAACCGGATAGACCGAGTCGAGGGGCCGGTTCTGCCATTCGTTCATGCCCTCGATCACCTTGTCGGTGATCGTGGAAATCGTCTGCCTGGAGACCTCGGCGCCGTAGACCTCCGCGAGGTGGGCGGAGATCTCACCGTGCGTCAGGCCGCGGGCGGACAACGAGAGCACCATCTCATCGACACCGGTCAGCCGACGCTGCCGCTTCTTGACGATCTGCGGCTCGAACGAGCCCTCCCGGTCCCGGGGGACTTCGAGGACGACCGGACCGACCTCGGTCACCACGGTCTTGGACCGGGTGCCGTTGCGGGTGTTGCCCGAGCCGGCCTTCTCATGCTTCTCGTGCCCGAGATGGTCGGTGATCTCACCTTCCAGGGCCGACTCGAGGATCCGCTTCGTCAGCTGCTGCAGCAGACCGTCCTGGCCCGTCAGCTTGATCCCGTCGGCCTTGGCCCGGTCCACCAGCTGACTGATCAGCTGGTCATCCAGAACATCCGGCGCCAACCCGGACGGCTGCACTTCCGCCACGGCCTCCGCCGACACGGTCACATCTGTCATCAGGCGTCACTTCCTCTTCGAAGATCCACCGTTGACCGTACAGACCCACTGGCCAGGACGCTGTGACTGCCGTTGCCCAAGGGGCAGGCAAGGCGGGCCTGCTTGACGCCACACACGTCGGCGTGGCCGATTCCGCCTCCCAGGACATGAAGCAGGACTTTGCCCTGCGGGGTCACGCACCACCGCTGTGGTCACGAACGATCCTCCGGTATCGCCATGGCCCCCCAGCGTCAACGTCGCGATGCCATATGGACGTAGTGACGGGCCTGTGCGTTACACCCGGGCTGTTCAGGTCAGCGGAAAACCCCGCGCGTCCGTCTCGGGGGGAGCGGACGAGCGGGGCCGTATCGGGGTCAGCGCTGGTGTTGCCGGTGCATGTTCCAGACCCGTGCCGCGTCCTGCATCGGCTGCGCCCATTCGTCCGGGCTCTGTTCGGCGATGGAGTCCCACAGGCGCTGTTGGACGAGGGCGAGAGTATCGAGTCCAGCGGGCGGGGCGAGCTTCCACGCCGGATGCGCGGCGGTCACGCTCTCGGCCTGCTCCGCGGTGTGGCCGTGGGCGATCAGCCACAGTAGCCACAGCGCGGGGTCGATCCACGCGGCGCCGGTCGACGCCCACCCCCAGTCGACGAGCAGGGCGCCGGCATCGGTGATGAGGACGTTGTGCGGGTTCCACTCCGTGTGAAGGAGGCTGTCCCCCTCGAACCACGTCAGGTCGGCGGGGTCGTCGACGTAGGTCCTGTAGCGGTGCGTCATGGTCTTCAGGTCGAGGCCGGGGGCCCGGAGCTCGGCGAGTTGTGCCATGGCCGCGGAGACTGCGGGCAGGTCGGAGGAGGCGGGCGTGTAGTCGGCGTGCCCTCCCTCGACGTACTGGAAGCCAAGCAGGCTCCAGCCGTCGGCTTCCACAAGCCAGCGCAGTTCGGGGGCGATGCTGCGCACGTACGGGCTGATCTCCGCTTCGCGCTTCTGCGTCCAGACGCGGGGGTGATCGAGGGGCAGGCCCTTGACGAACAGGGTCCGCGTGCTGGTCCGCACGCACACGGCGATGGAGCTGTTGAGACCTGTGCGCACGGTCCCTACATCGGTGATGCGGCCGCTGGCCTTCTCGATCAGTGACAACGCTGCGTCCGGCAACTCGGTCATACGCGGGGTGGGCATGAAATCTCCAGAGGTACGGGGGTCGGGGCCGCACGTGAGGCGCGGCCCCGACCGAGGTGAGCTACTGGTACGGGTTGTCGTCGTTGCAGCCGGGCGTGGTGCCTGCGGTCAGCATGTCGACGTCGCCGATCAGGACGACCTCGTCCGGATCGGCGACGACGGGCGCGGGCCGGGGCGTGATCTCGATCGCTACAGCAGTCATGACTACCTCTACCTCGTTCCGTGTTGGCAGTAGTTCTTGAGTGGCGCCTTCGCAGCCTGGAAGACCCGTGCCATCGGTCGGCACACGCGGCAGGTGGCTGAGAGCTTGCAGCCGCTGCACCCTCCGGTGCGAAGCATCAGGGACTCGGCGATGCCGCCCAGTCGGGCAAGGCCTGGCACGCCTTCGGCGGTCAGGTCGATGTTCGGCTCCCGGCCCACCTTGCAGATCGAGGCGCGGCCGAACGGGTCGGCGTGGAAGAAGGTCGCGCCCGCCGGGCAGCCGGTGAACGGCTCCCGGTCGGTGAGGTACTCGGGGGACTGGGACGGCAGGGTTTCCGCGCCGCCCTGAACCGTGGGCGAGATGTTGGCGTACTCCCGGTACCGCACCCCGAGGTCCCGGGCCCAGGCGCGCATGGCGTCGGCCTCGTGCGCATTGGTCCGCACGATGATCAGGCTCAGATCGAGGTTCAGCCCGACGGCGAGCGACTTGTCCAGCCCTTCACGGAATCGGTCGAAGCCACCGCGCCGGCGAGTCACTGCGTCGTAGGTGTCCGCGGTCGCGCCGTACACGCTCAGCGTCAGCCTGGTCGGCGGGTAGGCGCGCAGCACGTCCAGTACGCGGTCCCTGCGTAACTGGGAGCCGTTGGAAAGCACTTCGAGCTGCATCCCCAGTTCGTTCGCGAGCCTGTAGGACTCGGGGAAGTCCGGGTCGATCAGCGGCTCACCGCCGGTGATCTGGAGCCAGATCACCCCGGCGTCCCGCATCACCGTCAACAGGGTGCGCTTGCCCGCCATGTCGAGGCCCTCGAACCGTTTCTCGCCGAGGTAGCACATCTCGCAGTCGTAGTCACAGCCGAGATTGATCTCCCACGTCGCCCGGCTGAACTCGTACGGTCCCGGCTCGCGCAGCAGGAGGACGTCGTCAAGGGCGCGGCCGGAGACGTCCATCCGCCACTGGGCGGCCACGGCGGCGGCGAGCCATCCGGGCACGCCGCTGGGGACGGTGCTCAGGGTGCGCAGCTCCTCGAACTTGGCGTGGGGGAGCTGTACGGCTTTCGGGCTGCCCCGCCGCAGGACGAGGCGGCGGTCTCCGAACGGTGTGGCTACGAGCTCGCGCATGTCGTTCCCCCTCGCGGTTGAGCCCTGCCGCCGGGTGCCAGGTCAGTTGTCCGACGGCAGGAGGTTGGCCGCGTGCGGCGGCGGGTTCAGGGCGTACGCCGCCACCGCACGCGGAGATCAGGAGATGGTGCCGAGGAAAGAGTCGAGGAGGTCGTCGCGCGGGATCGGGCCCGGCTGGAACCGGTCGAGGAGATCCGCCAGGGGCCAGCGCGGCACGAGCCGGTCCCCGCGGCACGGGCGCAGCCAGTACGAGCCCGGCGGCCCTGTCCGCTGCATGGGGGGCAGGACGAGTTCGTGTGGGGCGCCCCGGCATATGCCGTAGTCGCTCTCCCAGACCGCGTGGGTGTCCGGCGGTACGAGCCAGATGAGCCAGTCCCGCTCCGGGTCCTCGATGACCGGGCCGCAGGCGGGGGCGTCAGAGCGTGCGCCTCGCAGACGTTGGACTTCGTCCATGAGGTCCACGACGGCGTGGGCCTCGGGGCCGGAGGCGGTCACGACGGCGTCGAAGAACCGGCCGCCTAACGGTAACCGGATGGGCTTCCCGTGCTGGAGATCCATCAGGTTCCGTACGCGCGCGGCCAGGTCGCCCATGTCCTGTGCGACGTCCTCGGGCGCGGCGTCCAGGGTGGGCTTGAAGTCGATGCTGCCCGGTACTCCGCGGAGGGGCTTCGCTGCACGCTGGGGAAGGGGTGAGCGCGTCATGCGGAACCGTCCCAGGTCGCGGGAAGAAGGGCTTGCACGGTCTTGCCGACGACCGCGTCGGCGTCGGTCTTCCGGAGATCCCATGAGAGCGTGGCGCGGTAGTGGGCTGGCCACCACAGCCCGGGGGCCGCGGGCCGCTGATCGGGACTCTGGTTCGCGACCTGGTCGAAGCCCGGGAAGGCGGGGAACGCGTCGTCGACCTCGATGAACAGTTCGTCCGTGTCGGGGTGGGCGAGCAGTCGCAGGACGACCTTCCCGTCGGGGAACGGCTTCCCGTGCCGGACGGCGTTGTCCACCAGGTGTGCGGCGATGCGGGCGGCGGCGTCGACATTGCCGGACCAGGAACAGACTGTGAGCCGGGGGCGGATACGCAGCCGGGAGTTCGCGGCTGCTCCGCTGTCGGCGACCAGGCGGGTGCTCCATCGGAACGGGGGTTGTTCTGCGGGCAGCGGCAGGAAAGTGGTCGCAGCGCCGGCCGGGCGCAGCACGGTGACGGACGCTCCCCCGGGCGGGGGTGCCGCGGAGGCTGCGGGTTCGATTGCGCGCGGATTCACGGCGGGGACTCCCAGGTTCACGATTGTGCTCGGTCAGGCACTCTCTGCGAGGACTGACACCACCGTGACAACCGTGCGGGGACGGATCTACCCCCATACCGGCCTCGGCTTCGGGGAGAGAAGTTGACGCCTTCCCTCGGACGTTCCTCGGACTTCCCTCGGAACCGGTAAGTACCGTCTGTATAGGGCACCTTGATTGAGACAACGTTCTACCGTCGGATCAGTGACGTGCCAGTCGGATGATCGGGGAGGAAGTCGTGTTGCTCTTCCGGAAGATCCTGGAGTTACGCGGCATACGCACCCCTGACGATTTCCTCCCGGAGTACCGGAAGGTGGCCGAACGGCTCGGGTCCAGGGACGCGGAACCGGCCCTGAAGACCGTCGAAGGATGGATCTACGAGGGGCGCAAGCCACAGCGGGTGTTCCGGCCGGTCATCGCTGAGTTGCTGGGCCACAGCATCGATCAACTGTGGTCGGAGGCCCAGGAGGGCGCCGTGCCGCACTTCGTCCAGCGAGCAGACACGTCACCGACTGCACACCACGCCGACCTCGGCGTGGACCTTCACGAGATGCAAAGGACGGGCGCGATGGCAGTGCGACGCGCAAAAGACTTCCTCCTCGGGGCAGACCGCGACCGGGTGGGCGAGGACACTCTCGGAGTGCTCGATGACGAGGTGCGGCGCCTGGTCGCCGAGTACCCCCGTGTCCCCCTGCCCGAGTTGTGGCCTGACCTGCTGGAAACCCAGGAACAGGTGTTCCGGCTCCTGGAAGGCGGCCGGGTTCGGCCGTCGCAACTGCGTGACCTGAACGTGGCGGGCGCCATCCTCTCCTTCCTGGTGGCCAAGGGCTTCAACGACATGCAGAACCCCACGAGGCCCTGACGATGACCCGGGTCGCCGCGGCCTGTGCCAGGGACGCCGAACACCCCGGGCTCATCGCCCTCAGCGACGGCCTGAAGTCCCTCATCGCCTACTGGGCGGGGCGGCCCGAGGACGCCTACCACTATGCGGGCCAGGGCGCCGAGAACGCCGTCACCTTGCAGGGAACTGCGGGCCTGTGGCTGCTCGGCCTCAAGGCGCGCGCCGCCGCGGTCCTTGGCGACGACGAGACCGTACGCGAGACGAACCGGCAGGCGAGCGACCGCAGAGAGCACGTCGTCCCGGACGACTTGGACGAGCTCGGCGGCCTGTTCACCTACAGCCGCGCGAAGCAGCTCTACTACTCGGTGGAGGCCGAAGCCCTCCTCGGCCACGGCGGTGAGCAGCTCGCCGCGCAGGCCGAGGAAGCAGTCGAGGCGTTCGGTGACCCCAACGCCCCCCACTGGGCGTTCGGCGACCTGGCCGGCGCGCAGTGCGACCTCGCGCTTGTCCGGCTGTACAGCAGCGACGTGGACGGCGCAGCGGACGCCATCCGCCCTGTGCTGAACTTGCCAGCCTCCCACCGCAACAACGGGATCATCGTCTCCGCCGGGCGCGTCCGGACTGCTCTGGGCGCCGGGCCTGTGCGGACGGCTGTCGCCGCGCGCGATCTACGGGCCGAGATCGAGGCATTCCCGGCCAGCCGGCCCGCGCTGCCTCGCGGGTAAAGTCCGGGGCATGTACCCGGTCACTCGTTCCAGCGCACGTCTTGGCCTGCGGGAACTCGCTCCCACGGACGTGGATGCGGTGTTCGCCATCTACGGCAGTCCCGCAGCCACGGCGCACCTGTCGTTCGAGCCCCGCGACCGCGAACAGGTCGAGCAGATCGTGGCCCGGTCCATCACTGCCGCCGCGGCGACGCCTCGCACGGAGTACGCGCTCGCCGTCACTGAGCAGGAGACAGGCGCACTGATCGGGTTCGGTCGTCTGGCCCTCGATCCCCACCAGCAGCGCGGAGCCACCCTCGGCTTCGCGCTGCGCCCGGAGGTATGGGGACGGGGCTACGGCGTAGAGACGGTGCGGCTCCTGCTCGCTGCGGGGTTCGACGACCTGGACCTGCACCGCATTTGGGGCGCCCGGTCGCCGCTCAATGAGGCCTCGGCCAAGACGATGGGCGCGGCGGGGATGGTCGAGGAAGGCACCATCCGCGAGCACGTGTGGAAGGCGGGGGCGTGGCGGGACTCCGTCGTGCACGCGATTCTCGACCACGAGTTCCCACCCAGTTCCTGAACCGCCCCGCCGTTGTCCGAACGGCTGGCGCATCGGACGCTGAGTTGGGCTAAGAGGGCATCTGATCAACGTTCACGCTGTTGTGGGCTGGATATCCGTTTCGAATCGCCAGGTTGGTGTGGATTCTCCGGTCAGCTCGCGGGACATTTTGTTAGCCATCGCCCAGTGGATCATGGTCCGGGACCTTTGCGGCAGGGCTTCGTAGTCCCGCGCCAGGCGGCGGTGCTGCATAAGCCAGCCGAAGGTTCGCTCGATCACCCACCGCTTCGGCAGTGGCTCGAACCCCCTCGCCCGTGGTCGCTGCACCACCTCGACATCGATGCCCAGTTGGGCGCCGTGGTTGAAGATGCTGTTCTGGTATCCGCCGTCGGCCCAGACCTTGGTCACGCTGGGATGCGCCGCGGCGAGGTCGTCGAGCAGGAGCTTGCCGCCGGTCGTGTCGTGCACGTTCGCGGCGGTGACGAGGACGGCCAGCACCAGACCGAGCGTGTCCGTGATCAGGTGCCGCTTGCGCCCTTTGATCTTCTTGCCGGCGTCGATGCCCTGGCTGGTCTCGGCGACGTTCGCCGAGGTCTTCACGCTCTGCGCGTCGACGACGGCCGCGGTGGGGTCCGCGCTGCGGCCGTGAGCTCGACGGGTCTTGTCCCGTAACAGGTCGTGGACTTGCTGGGGGGTGCCGTCGGCTTCCCACTTCGCGTAGTAGTCGTAGACAGTCTTGTAGGGCGGGAAGTCGTGCAGCAGATACTCCCAGGGCCGGTTCGGTTGACGTAGAGGATCGCGTTGACGATCTCGCGCAGGTCGTGCACGCGGGCAGCCGTGCCGGGTCCGGTCCGTCTCGCTCGCCAGGCGGTGAAGACCGGTTCGATCAAGACCCAGCGGGCGTCGGAGACATCACTGCGATACGGGCGACGAACACTCACGCCTCGCCCAACGACCACCGACGCCAGCAGTCACAAAAACATCCCGAACTACCAACTACCTAGATCAGATGCCCTCTTAGGGCGCAGGCAGGAGCGGAAGAGAGGGTAGAGGGTTGTCGAGACGCGTGGGCGGGGCTGGTCAAGGGGCCTGAACTGCATAAACCCTGATCAGGTTGTCGGGTCTGCCGGTAGGGAGGGCGGTAGGGGGATCCGTGGCTCGCTCGGTGACCGCTGGCAGGAGCCAAGCGCGGGCCGAATGCCGGATCAGCCGATGGTGAACACGTAACGTGCCGGATCTATCACGTGTAGTGAGGGTGCGGTCGTCGATACGCAGGAGGATGTCGGTCTTCCCGTTGAGGGTCTCCCCGGTCGACTCGGCCTCGAAGAACGCGTTCAGCGACACCAGGAGGATGTCCCGCAGGCGCTCCTCGGGCAGACCGGCGACGAGTGCGGGCAGACTTCCATCTGGTTGCGGGCGCCGACCGGGAGCCTGGCGGCCAGCCGGTACGACTCGGCGTCCGATGTCGCATGCTCCGGCCGCCAGCCTTCAGCCTGATCCTGTCTTCCGCTGCGGGCAGACGCAGGCGGCGGGTTTGGCCTGTGCGGGCACGAGGGATGCATCGGCCGTGTTCTCGTTGCCTGCGCCCTCGCGCTCGGAGTCCCTGCGCCGGCAGTTCTCTGCCGACAGCTATGTCGCCCTGCCCGGGCTTATCAGTCCCGCAGGACTCGTGACGCTCAAAGGGGAGGCATACAGGCTGGAGGCCGACGCGGTGAGGCGGGACTTCCGCATGCCGTGCATGGCGGACAGCCCCCGGCACATGACCACGCTCGGCGGACACAAGATCGCCCACGCCTCACCGCTCATCACGGCCCTGTACGAGGACCGGGACCTGGTGCGGCTGCTCTCCCTGTTCCTGGGTGAGAAGGTCGTCGCCGTCCACGACCCCGTCGAACGGCACGTCCTGAACGTCATGCACCGCCCCGGCGACACCCACGGCGCACACACTGACGACTACCCGCTCGCCCTGGTCCTCTTCCTGGAAGCCCCCTCGCACCCCGCCGACGGCGGACTGCTGGAATTCCACCCCGGCCGCCGGGACCTTCACGCCCTCGACGCACCCGGCGCCCGGCGCGCGCACCACCTGCCCGGCGACGGCTACCTCCTGCGCAGCGACCTCACCGCCCACCGCGTGACCCCGCTCAGGCGCCTGGGACCGCGGCGGACCGTGCTCAACTTCGCGTACACCACGCCCGGCCGCCAAGGCGCGACCACCTCGTCCGCCTCCCTCCTCTACAGCTGAGGCCCCGTCCGGCCACGAACCGACACAGCACAGCAGAACCCGCCGGGTACAGCTGGCAGGCATCCTGCAGGAAGCGGTCGCGACGGGCACCGGGCCGGGGCTGGTTGCCGGCGACGGTTTCGGGCACGGGGCTCTCCGGCCCAACGTGAGTCGCTCGTTCGAGCGCGAGGAGACGTTTCCGCTGGTCCGGGCGGTGCATGACGCGGGACATGATCCCGGTGCCCCGCAGACGGGGTCTCTGCTCATCCCACCCGGAGGTGTCCGTCCGTGGTCCTTGTCATCGCGGTCGCCGTAGTGGTCCTGCTCGCCGGCCTCGCCGCGAACCGCTTCCTGCGTCCCCGGCTCCTCGGCGAGGACGACGACACAGGTATGGCGGTGAAGGACCTGGTCGGCCCCCTGCTCACGCTGACTGTGCTGCTGGCCTTCGTCCTTGTCACCGCCAACGGTTCCTACGGCAAGGCCGAGGTCGCCTCTCGCGGCGAGGCCCGGGCCGTCGACCAGCTCGTCGAGGCCGCCGAATACGCGCCCGAGGCGCAGTGGGCCGAAATCCAGGCGGACGCGGTCTGCTACGCCCGTGCCGTGCGCGACCAGGAGTGGCCCGCCATGGCCGACGGCCACGGTTCGCCTGCCCCCAGCGTCTGGTCCACCGACTTCCGCCGCGTCTTTCGCGAGGTGGAGGGTAGGCCGGTCTTCGGCATGCTGGTGGCCGCAGACAACAAGCGCTCCGAGGAGCGCGAGGAGCGCCTCACCCAGGCCACCGCCATCGCCGAAGCCGAACGCCAGGCCACCCGCGACTTCCTCACCCACCACACAGCCGCCGACCTGCCGTGCGACGACCAAGGCAACCGCCGGAGCGCCTGACGCGGCCCCCTGTCGACCGTCAGGAAAGTGCGGGGCCAGCCGAGTTCCTCATCCTGGCCCGAGCGGCGCTGCACGGCCTGGGGGTGGGGCCGAGCCGGTTCGGCTCGGGCAGCTCACGCCCCAATTGAGGCCTGGGCTGCAGATTTCCGCAATGCACAGTGCCTCGAAAGGCGGCCCCCGGCCAAGCCAGGCACTCGGAGCGGGGCCGTACTCACGGAAGTGCTCCGCCGCCGTCGCAGGTGAGTGGATGAAGCACCCGCTGTCGACGTCGGGCAGCGAGGTCTCACCGATCACCCAGTAGAGCGGGGTGGGCCGTTCACGGGTGGGGCTGAGCTGGGGCTTTGGCAGAACTCAAACCGCCGTTCCCAGTCGCGTGGAGATCATTACCAAACTGTATGCATAGTGCAATCATATAGGTCTCGGGCTCTATGAAGCAGTGCCGCTCCGCCGATCTGTTCGGCTGCAGCGTCATGGGTTTTCTCGTTACTCCACAGCGTGGCCGATGAGTTTGTGGCTCCCGGCCGGTCCAAGCTCGTGACACCCCCAGGAAAGGGCACCGCCATGTCGGAGCTTCTCGTCGACTTCATCACCTCCCTCGACGGCCACGCATCGGGAGAGGGATGGCCCGGGTTCTGGGGCCTCGAGGGCCCGGAGTACCTCGCATGGCTCGGCGAGCAGCCCAAGGCCACCTACCTGATGGGAGCGAACACCTACCGCCTGATGTCGGGCTTCGCCGCAGGCGAGGTCCCGAATGGCCAAGACGAGTTCAGGCCCGAAGAAGAGGCGTCCGTCGACGAGCTCACGCAAGCGTCCAAGGTGGTGTTCTCCTCCTCACTCGAGGAGCCACTGACGTGGGCCAACTCCACGCTTGTCCGCGACGACGCCGTCGAGGCGGTCCGCTCCATGAAGTCGAGTGGCTCAGGGCTCCTCAGCACGATCGGCAGCCTCAGTCTGTGCCGGTCCCTGCTACGAGCCGGACTCGTCGACCGCTTCCGGGTCGTGATGTTCCCGGTGATCACCGGGGCCACGGGCGAAGAACGTATCTACGACGGCTATCCGGACGTTGCCCTCGAGATGATCGAGCACCGTACCTTCGACGGCCGCATCCAACTGGTCGAGTACAAGCCCCGCGTGCTCGAGCACCCGCCGCTCGGCGTCCCTGCGTGACGTCGCCCCGTCCGCCGGTCTGGACGGCCGCCAGGCCGGCGTCGGCTTCGGTCGCTGGGCCCTCACACGCGCTCTTCACTCCCCATATTCCCCACACGCTTCAAGACGCAACGAAGTGGAGGGAAGAGCGTCCCTGGCCGATTTCAGGGCTTTGACCGCGATTGCGTGATGGTCGGAAGCGTGGGCGAAAGTGGATATGCCAGAGTGGGAATCATGCCCCGTTCCGAGTTTGATGACGAGTTGACCCCATTCCTTCAGGGGTCTGCTTCGGCGTCATGGTCTGTTAGAGCAGCATCGGGCCGGCGTCTGGCAGCCGCCGCAGAGGTTCCCGAAGTGTCCGAGGTCCTGCACCGGCTGTTGCTGGATGGTCGCGACACTTTCGTCACTCAAGAGACGGCGGAGGCTCTGCTCGGACGCTGGGACGTGCTTGGACTGCGCATGGTCCTGGCCGCGCTCGCCAGCGCGGATGACGACACTGGCGATCACCTTGATGCTGCGATCCTCAATGTCTGCGGTCAGTCCGAGGAGGACGGGGAACGGCTCACGGCACTGTGCTCAGCGTTGACATCGGATGAGGACGACGCCGTGAGCGGGGAAGCGCGCAGGATTCTCGGACCGCTGCGATGACCTGACTCACCCTGCGTGAGGATTCAAGTCCGAAGCAGCGTGAAGGAAGCTCGGCCGTACATTGCTCTCTTGAGTGTTTTCACGCGGCTGACGTGACCTTCGACGACGCCTGAGCTCCAGTGCAGGGTTGGTCCGGCAGTGACGGCGTCGAGGTCGCCACGGAGGAAGCCGGCGAATCCGCTGATGGGCGGGTCAAGATGTCACCCGATCGTGCGGCAGACCTGGGTGTCGGTGTCGGTGTGGTGTTTGCTGTCCGGCCGCGTGTGGTCGGCCGGGTTGGGGCTGTTTTTGGGCGCTGTCGGGCGGCTCGCATGTGGGAGGGGTCGGTCACTGCCTGTGGCCGGTCCGGCTGTTTCGTGGCCTGCGACTTCCTGAGCAGTACCGGGTGCAGTTGATCCCATACGTCGGCTTCGTTCCGTGCGGCCGGGCGCGGCTGGCAGGTCATGTCCGAGCCGAAGTCCAGGTCCTGGGGCGGGTATTCCCGTTGGATGCCGGTATGCGGTGCGGACAGGATCCTGCAGAAGGGCTGCGGGTCCGGGACCGCGGTCTGTCCTCGATCTGCTTCGGTGCCGGTTCGGGCGGCAACGGCTCGATGTGTGAGCACGGTTCAGGGGGTGTGGGGCATCGATGGCTCGGTGTTGCCGCTCTCGCGCGATCATCGTGTCGCGGCTTCGGCGCCGCGCGGCCCGATGTCGGGTGGCTGGTGTCCTCCCGGCGTTCTGGTGCCTTGCCGGGGCCGGGGCCGGGGCCGGGGTGTGGGGGGTGTGGGGGGTGTGGTTGTGGTGGGGGTTGGTTGGTGGTTAGGGGGTGGGGTGGAGGGTTTGGAGTTCGGGGTGGAGGGTTTGGAGTTCGGTGTGGACGGTGGCGCCTCTGGTTTCGGTGAGGTCGACGGAGGCGAGGACGGAGGGGATGACGAGGCTGGGGAGGATGTGGCGTAGCAGGGCGCTGACTCTGGTGGGCAGGTCCTGGTAGTTGCATTGGGCTTGGGACATGGCCTGGATGCCGGCGAAGGATCCGACGAGGACGTCGGCGGTCTGGTGGGGGATGACGTGGGGGAGGAGTTCGCCCTGGGCTTTGGCTTTTTCCAGGAGTTCGGTTCCGACCTGGCTCCAGCGCAGGAAGGGTCCGCTGCGGTCGAGGCCTTGTGCTTGCTGGTCGAGGGAGAGGCGGACGCCTGCGCGGACCATGGGGTCGGTCTGGAGGCGGTGGGCGTGGGTGACGACGATGTCGATGAGTTCCTGGATTTTGCAGGCGCGGTCGGGGATGGGGAGTTTGAGGTCTTGTTCGTGCAGGACGCCTTCGGCGAGGCTTTCCTTGGAGGGGAAGTGGAAGTAGAGGGCTCCCTTGGTCACGCCGGCGCTGGTGAGGATCTCGCTGATGGTTGCGGCCTGGTAGCCGCGTTCCTCGAAGACGCTGGCTGCTGCTGCGAGGATCACCTGCCGGGTCCGGACCGCCCGTTCCTGCTTGACCATGTCGGCCTTTCCCCTTTTGTCGTTGAGCCCGGAGACCGGAGACCCAATAAAAAACCGCCCAGTTTGTATATTACAGGCGGTTGGCTTCGTGTGCACGCCGTCCGGCTGTACGACATTCAATGAATCGAGAAAATCATCGCAGCCCGGGGGCGGGAGCGGCGGACGTGCCCGCCTGCCGGACGGGCCCGGAGCCGTCAGCACCGTCAGTGCCGTCAGCGCGGTCGCGCGGACGGAACGGCCCGGCCGGCGGCCCGGCATCCTGCCGCGCTTCGGGGGCCTTGGAGGAGGCGTGCGCCGTGCCGGCGGGCCGCTGTCCGTGCCGGCGGGTGCGGCGGGGGTACTCGGGTGTTTCGGGGAGGGTGACAGGGCGGCGGGTTGCACCGGGACGGGCGGGTCCGGACCGTCCGCCGGGCCGGTGTGCGGCCCGGGGGTCCCGGGCCGCCGGTCGGGTTGGTGTGGGGTCTGGGGTGTCCTGGGGGGGTGGGGTCGGGCTGGGTGGTCGGGGGTGGCGGGTGCTGTTCCTTTGTGTGGGGTGTGTCCGCTGGTGTGCGGGTCGTTCGCGGAGGGTGCGGCAGTGTGCGGGTTGAGGGTGCGGCCGTCGGGTGCGGTGCCCGCTGCGGGCGGTTGACCGTGAGCGGTGCGGCGGGCCTGTCGGTCGTTTTGGGCCTGTCCGCCGGGACGGGGTGGGGCCGGGGTGCCCCGTTCGCGCACGGTGAAGGCGGCACGGCCGGCACGGCCGGCGTGGCCGGCAGGGCCGGTGTGGCGGTCGGCCCGGTCGGTGGCCTGCGTGTCCTGGCCGCCGGGATCTCGCTGGATGGGGTCTTCGCCCCGGTGGCGGTCGACGCGCCCGCCGCGCTGCTGCTGTTACTGCTGCTGATGTACCGGCTGGCCGCGGGGAGCAGGGTGTCCAGGCCGGTCGGTCGACGGGCCTTTCCGGGGCCGGCACCGGCCCGCTTCCCGAGCCGGGTCGGGGCCGGTATCGGCCTGCTTTTCGAACCGGGTCGGGGCCGGTATCGGCCTGCTTTTCGAGCGGGTGGCGGTCCTGTTCGTTTGGGGTGCGCCGGTCCGGGGTGTGGCCGGGGTGTCCGTCGGCGGTCTCGGTGGGTTTGCCGAGGGTCTGGGGGCTGGTGTGGTGGCGGGTCCGGGTGAGGGTGGCCTCCGCGTGCGGGCGCCGGCGTCCCGGGCGCCGGTGTCCCGGGCGGGCCGGGGGCAGCGGCGGTCGGCGTCGATGTGCTGGTGCCGGACGGTCGGTTCGTCCTGCGGGGCCGGCCGTCGTGCGGCCTTGCGGTACTGCCCGGTGGCGGCTCGTGCCGCGCCGAAGACGTGCTCCTCCTGTTCCTCCTTGTGTCCGTTCTCCCGGGCCGTGACCGCGATGCCGGCCGCGAGGCGTTCGGCGTCCCGCTCGAAGGGGCCGGGGAGGGTCCCGGGTGCGGGCGCGCGCCAGTCGTCGTTCCACGCCGTCCGCCGTCCGCCGTCCGCCGTCCGCCGTCCGCCGTCCGCCGTCCGCCGTGCGGGTGCGGGCGTGGTGGGCGGGTGCGGTCGTGGCGGGCTCCTGGCCCGGTGCTCTGTGACGGTCCCTGTGTGCCTGCCCTCTCGCGGGAGGACGGTGCTTTGGTCGCGGGCATTTTGGAGCCGGCGTTTCATCTGGCCGTGAGGAAGGTTCTCGGCGGGCGGTTGCTGGGCGGGTCGTGGGGGAGGTCGTGGGCCGGGCGGTCGCTGGGCGGGCCGCTCTCGTGGGTGATGTGTGAGCCGGGATCGGGCTGTGGCTGCAGGGGCTGTTCTGTGGTTTCGGGTGGATCGGCGGGCGGCGTCGGATGCTGGGGCCTCTCCCGCGCGTCCCTCCGATGCTTTTCGGGCTGGGGGGCATCGCAAGGCGGAGGGCCGTCCTCGTGCCGGGCGTATCCGGGCCTATCCGGGTGTATTCGGGTGTATTCGGGTGGTCCGGCAGCGCGGCGTGGGGTCCCCCCGTGTTCGGAGGGCTCGGGGGTGCCGTGGTTGTCGTCGTGGGTCCGCCGGGGATTACGGGCGGTCCTTAAGGCAACCGGAAGCACGTGGGAAGCGGTCTTCACGGGCGGGGGGTTTTGGCCGAAGCGGGATGTGTCCGCCTGTTCTCCGGGGCGGCGCCGGGGTTCTCCGGGATGGTGCCGGGGTTCTCCGGGATGGCGCCGGGGTTCTCCGGGATGGTGCCGGGGTTCTCCGGGGCGGTGCCGGGTTCTCCGGGGCGGTGCCGGGTTCTTCGGGATGGTGCCGGGGTTCCGGGGTGTGGAGGTGGCGTTGCCGGGGTCGGTGATCGGGCAGTGGGCGCCGGCCGCGGACATGTCGTCGCGCGGGGTGCTGCGGCCCTTGGAGCCGATGCCCGCCGCGCCGGTCGCGGTGAGGCAGGAGGAGAGGCAGGAGTCGTACTCGGGGCCGGCACACCCCTTGAAAAGAACCGCCCAGCCGGTATATTTTTCTTGGGGTAGGGGTGGCCGACTGTCTGGGGACTAAAGGGGAGGTCCTGGGGTGGCGAGTCGTATGCATGCGCAGGTCGTGATCGTCGGGGGAGGGCCGGTCGGCATGCTTGTCGCTGCCGAGCTGGGCGCGTACGGGGTGCGTACTCTCGTGCTGGAGGAGCGGGCGGGGATTTCCGGGAGGCCGCGGGCGAGTACGTTGCACGCGCGGGCGTTGCAGTGTCTGGTCAGGCGGGGTTATCTGCCCGAGCTGGTGCCGGGTGCGGGTGGTGCGGGTGGTGTGGGGGTCGAGGCCACGGCGCCGTTCCACTTCGCGGGGCTGTCGGGGCTGGCGATCACCGCTCCGGCGGCCGAGCCGGGGCCGATCCTGAAGCGGCCGCAGGCCGAGCTCGAGCGTGTTTTCGAGCAGCGGGCGCGGTCTGTGGGGGCCCGGGTGCTGCGGGGGTACCGGGTGGCCGGGGTGGCCCAGGACCAAGGCGGTGTGCAGGTGGTCGCCGAGGGGCCGTCGGGGGTGGTGTTGTGCACGGCCGAGTATCTGGTGGGTGCGGACGGGGCCAGGAGCACGGTGCGTGAACAGGGGGGTGTTGCCTGTGCGGTGTATCCGGCGACGGTGTCCGCGCTGGCGGGGCTGGTGCGGCTGTCCGATCCCGATGCGCTGCCGCCGGGGTGGCACCAGACCCCGCGGGGCTGGATCGTTGCCAGGAACGATCCGGGGCAGGGCACCCATATCCGTACCCTGAACTGTGCGGGAGAGGATCCCCGGCGTCATCTCCCGCTCACCTTGGAGGAGTTGCGGCAGGAGGTCTCGCGGATCGCGGGACGCGGCATTGCGATGGAGGACCCGCGCTGGCTCAGCCGGTTCAGTGACTTCTCGCGGCTGGCCCGTACCTACCGCTCGGGCCGGATCCTGCTGGCCGGGGATGCTGCTCATGTGCACTTCCCCATCGGGGGGCAGGGGCTGAGCACCGGGGTGCAGGATGCTCTCGACCTGGGCTGGAAACTGGCGTTCACCGTGCGCGGTCTTGCGGGGGAGGGGCTGTTGGACACCTACGACCAGGAGCGGCGGCCGGCCGCCCGGCGGGTCATCGACAACACGCGGGCCCAGCTGTCCCTGATGCGGCCGGATCCCGGACTGGACGCGCTGCGCTCGCTGTTCAACACCCTTCTGGGACCGGGCCAGGAGGGCGGGCGCCTGGGCGACATGATCAGTGCCCAGGACACGGTTCTGCCGCGGCACACCCGGTGTCCGTCCGCGTGGGAGGGAAGGTTCCTGCAGAATGTGGGCCTTGCCTCGCGGGAGGGCCCGACCGATGTGATCGAGCTGTTGCGTGCCGGGGAGGGGCGTTTTTTGCTGCTGCTCTTCGGGGAGTGCGGGAGCCGGTATCTGCGCGAGGCGCAGGCCTGGGCGGACGGGCTGTGCCCGGTGTGGGCGGAGCCGACTCCGGCGGTGCCGTTCGATGCCCTGCTGGTGCGGCCTGACGGCTACGTCGCCTGGGCGCCTGGGGGTGGCAGTCTGGATGCCGCGCTGGCGCTGTATCTGCGCGGCATCCCGGCGGCCCGGCGGGAGCCGGTCATGCCGGGCGTGCAGGCGCTCGGCTGACGGCGGCAGGCCCTGCTGCCTGCGCGGCAGGCCTGCCGTTTCCTGCAAAGCGCCCGGCCCCGGCTCGGGGAGGCGCGGTGGGCAGGGGGGCCTGGACGGGCTGCCGGCACGGGCCGCCGCCTGGTGTGCGCCGTGAGGCAGGGGCGAGGACGTCGGTCTCCACCGATTCGAGGACATGCCCGGGCCGGCGGGAGAGCCGGCGGGCGCAGGGGGGAAAAACGCCGATGATGCTCGTGACGGGCGCCACCGGAACCGTCGGACGGGAAGTGCTGCGCCTGCTTCCCGCGGGCCAGGCGGTACGCGTCATGGCCAGGGATCCCGCACGGGTCGGCGATGTGGCCGGCCGGGCCGAGGTGGTCGGGGGGGACTATGGCGACCCGCTGTCGCTGGAGCGCGCGCTGAGAGGTGTTCGCAGGGCGTTTTTGGTCACCAACCGGGTCCCGGGTGACGATGACGCCCGTTTTGTGCGGGCTGCGCGTTCGGCGGGTGTACGGCATGTGGTGAAGCTTTCGGCTGCCGCCGTCGCGGACGCGAAGGCGGATGACCTGATCACGCGGTGGCAGCGCGTGAACGAGGGCCTGCTGCGGGACTCGGGGATGGAGTGGACCCTGCTGCGGCCGCGTGCGTTCATGTCCAACTGTCTGTCCTGGGCGGCGTCGATCCGCTCGGAGCAGGTCGTACGGTCCCTGTACGGGACGTCGGCCTGTGCGTGCGTGGATCCGCGTGACATCGCCGAGGTGGCCGTGCGTGCCCTGACCGGGGACGGGCATGCGGGGCGGGTCCACACCCTGACCGGGCCCGAGGCGATCAGCGCGGTCGAGCAGACGGCCGAGCTCGGCGCTCTGCTCGGGCGTCCGCTGCGTTTTGAGGAGCTGCCTTTGGAGTCGGTGCGTGCCCTGTTGCGCCGGCGTCATCCGCCGGCGGTCGCCGAGGCGTTGCTGGCCGGTGCGCAGCGGCGGCGGGACGGGGCCAAGGCCGATGTCGGGAGCACGGTCCGCGAGGTGACGGGCCGTGAGGCCCGTTCCTTCCGCGACTGGGCTGCGGACCATCTCGCGGCATTCGGTCCGGCGGCTGCCGCGGCCCGGCCGGGGGTGTGACGCCGGCCCGGCCGGGGGTGTGACGCCGGCCCGGTCCCGCGGCCGCACGGCGGTGCGGCCCGCGCGGCGCAGCCGCCCGCCCTTTTGGCGGAGCCCGCGCCGCGTGCGGTTCAGGGTCGGGGCCGGCGGCGTGCTCCTTGTTCCACCCGGTCGTCGCGGCCCGGTGCCTGTGCGGCAGCCGGGCCTTGACGTCCTTCCGTGACGGCGCCCCGGCGCGACCGGCGAAGCCGGACCGCAGGCCGGCCGGCGGCGAGATCGCGCATCTCCTGGAGGCCGCCCGCCGGTCGGCCGGAGGACGCCGGATCGTCCCCGGTGGCCGATCCGGTGTTCGGCCCCGCTTTGCAGGGGGTCCGGCCCCTGCCCCTTTTCCTGCCCGAAGAGCCGGGGCATCCGCGAGGAAACCCGGTGACGGGCGGGCGGCCGCAGGCGGTACAGGTGCCGGTCCGCTGCCGGTCCGCCACCCCGAGGGTCCTGGAGGGTGCCGAGGACCCGGGAGGGTGCCGAGGGCCCGGGGAGGGCCCAGGCCGGCGTGGGGGCTTTGGAGCCGGGCGGCATGAGAGGGATCGGGCCGGGCTGCATGAGAGCGGGGCAGGCCCGGGCGGCGGTGACAAGGGCGACAAGGGCGACAAGGGTGACGTGGTGGTCGCCGGCCGGGCCGGGCGCGGCCTTCGAAGAGGTCCGCGCCCGGCGCCGTGCCCGCGTCCGCGGTGGCCGTGATCGATGGGCCGGCGCGTCCTCGCCGCCGCGGCGGCGGACCGGACGCGCCGGCGGCGGACTTCGCCGGCTCGCCCCGAAGCCGCTTCTCCCGGACTTCCCCCTCCAAGACGCCCGCCACCGGGCGGGATCATCCACCGCGGCGAAGCGCTGCCGGGACCTGTCCGCCCGGTCACGGCCGGGCGGAGCGGGGGCGCCCGGCGGATGCCGGCGAGCGGCGTGCGGCGAGCGGGGTGCGGTGTGTGCGGCTGCACGGCGCAGGAGGCGGGCGAGGCGGTGGGGCACCTCCCGGCCGAAGGCCGGGGGACGTCGTGGAGCGAGGGCGACGCCGCCGGGGGTCCCCTGCACGCAGAGCCCGGGGGAGCGCGTGCCGCACCCCGCGTCCGCGCCGTGACCGGCCGGACAGGTTCCTAGCCGTCGTGCCGGGGGGAGGCGGTCACGGTGGACCGGAACACGACGTTTTCGTCCTGGTGCCCGGTCACCAGGACGCGGTCGTCACCCGATTCGGTCCTTGGCAGGCGGCGGGCCTCGATCAGACAGGGCTCGTCCAGTTCGACGTAGCGCTTGAATTCGCTGGCCATGGCGAGGGGGACGAAGCGGGAGCATTCCAGCGTCGCGGCGGTGGCCTGGCGGGCGGCCTCCATCAGGAGCATGCCCGGCACATGGTCGACCGGGTGGTCGAAGAGCACGGGGTGGCGGGTGTCCACCCGCAGCTGCCAGCGGTCCGCCGCTCCCAGGGGCGCCAGGACGACGTCGGTGGGCGACATGCGGCCGACGAGCTGCGGTGCCACGGGCGCCATGAGCGCGAGCCGGTGTCCGGCACGGCCCGCAGGCCGGGACCGCAGCCGCCGGTAGACCGACGGCGTGATGCAGGTCAGGGATCCGCCGCCCGTCGCGGCGACGTGTCCGTCACGGCGTATCTCCACCGCCACGCGCATTCCCGCGAGGCTGTTGCCGCGGAGCTTGATGTCCGGGCACGTGACGGTGATGTCCAGGGACGCCGGGGCGTCACCGACCCTGAAGTGCGGGAGCCGTACCGCGACGTCGAGGTCGGAGACGAGGAAGTGGTGGCCCAGGGGAATCCCGAACTCGGCATGGGCCAGAAGGATACCGGCCTGGCGGATTGTTTCAGCCGCGATGAGCGGGTCGTGATAACCCTCGCCGACCGGAGTGAAGAAGCTGTGCCCCCGGGGCCACTGCCCGGCCATGACGAAGCGGGTGTCGTTCTCGCGGCGCCAGTCGGTGAGCAGCACCTCGGCGACCGCGGCCCGGTGGACGAACTCCTTGGGAACCGTCGTGGTGAAGGACGGGAAGCGTGATGTGCCTGGCCCGGTGGGCGCCTCGTGGGCGCCTTCGGCCGGTGCTCCGTTGATCGTTGTACGTTCAAGTTGGAACATGCTCACAGACATTGATCCCCCTGGACGGCGTTTGTCGAAGGTGGACCGGAAAGGCCCCAGGGCGAACGAAGATACATACCACCCGGTTTTATTTCTAGCGGTACGGGGTACTCCGGTAATCCGGAACCGGCGCGCGCGGGGGCGCCATGTCTCTGTCACATGCCCTCCTCCTTCCCCGCAGGTCGGGGCGGCGGGAGGGCTGCGGGACCTTTCCGGCGGCCTCAAGCGGAACCGGAGATCTTTTCGAGGCGCAGGCCCCACCGTGTCGGGAGGCGGAGGTGGAGGCGCCGGGGACCCGGAGGTGCGGAAGCCGCACGGCGCGGGAGGGGCGCGGCCGGGCGGCCCAAGGGGAACGCGCCGTTCCCGCCCGGGTGCCGCCCCGCGCCGTGCCGCTCCCCGCGTCCGCGCGGGGAGCGGGTGGACGGCGGTTTCGGCCGGTGGGCGCGGCGTGAAGGGTGCGGGGCCCCTTCGCGCCGGCGGTGACGGGAGGAGGTGCGCGATCTCCGCAACAGTTGAAAACCGCGTAAGCGGTTTGTTAATCTCGTGTTCCGAGGTCGGACCCTCGGGTGGCCTCAGAAGGGACCCGGCATGACGGCCGTGATCGCATCCGCGCCAACCGATCCAGGGCTCACAGGGGTCCGGGGGGGGGTGTGGCGGAACTGCACGCCGTCCGTGCGGAGGCGCTGCGTGGTCCGAGCGGGAAGGCGACGGCGGTGCCTGCATCGTCATGGACAGCCAGTCCATCGGCGCGGACCTCACCTATGCCTGGCCGGCGAACGAGATCGCGGTGATGGGCGCCGAGGGCGCCGCCGACGTCATCTTCCGCCGCCGGATCGCCGACGCCGCCGATCCCGAGGCCATGCGCGCGCGCATGGTCAAGGAGTACCAGGCCGAGCTGATGCACCCCTGCTGCGCGGCCGAGCGCGGCCTGGTCGACGACGTCATCGACCCCGCCGAGACCCGCGAGATCCTCATCCGCTCACTGGCGATGCTGCACACCAGGCACGCGGACCTGCCCTCCCGCGAACACGGCAACCCCCCGCAGTGAACCGACGAACGACGGGACACGGCAGGCACCCCCGCCCGGGAGCGCCGAGACCGCGGTCCGAGCCAGGAGACGACTGATGGTCAAGCAGGAGCGTGCGGCCCGTACCCGCCAGGCTCTGATCCGTTCCGGTGCCGAAGTGTTCACGGAGGAGGGCCTGGCTCACACTTCGCTCTCGACCATCAGCCGACGGGCCGGGGTCAGCAACGGTGCGCTGCATTTCCACTTCGAGAGCAAGAAGGCGCTGCTGCGGGCCATCGAGTCACAGGCGCTGGAGAGCGTGCGGCGGATCGCGCACGACACCCTGGCGCGCAGCGAGGGCCCTCTTCAGGCGCTGGTGGACGCCACGTACCGGCTGATGAGCGCGATCGCCGGCGATGTCGTCGTCCGGGCGGGGTTCGAGCTGTCCGACGATCCCGGCCGTGGTGAGGGGCCGACGGCGCGGCAGGAATGGCAGCGCTGGGTCGAGGAGGTGCTGCTGCGGGCCGATGAGGACGGCTGGCTCGTCGAGGGGGTGTCGGCGGACGGCGCCGCGGCCGCCGTGGTGGCCGCGACGGTCGGGTTCGAGGTGCTCGGCGGCGAGGACAAGGCGTGGCTGTCGGAGGAGAAGGTCACGGGGTTCTGGGATCTGCTGCTGCCCCGGCTGACCGAGCGCCACGCCCTGGTGTGCGCGAGTGTCGCGGGGAGCGGGGCGGATCCGGCGGGACCCTGAACAGACTGCACGGTCTTTTTTGTTGGATCGTCAACCATCGCCGCCGGGCCGGATTGCCCTGAACCGGCCTTCCGGGAGGACCGGGGCCGGGTGCGAGCGCGTGTTGAGTGTCGCTGGAGCGGTCCGGATAGAATAAAAAAACAGCACGGACGGTTTGATATTGACAAACCGTCCGTCCTGTTTTTAACTTGGGGTGTGCCGGAAGCGGCTTCGTCAAGGCCGGACGTCGGGCGACTCACGCACTCAACTCATGCACGGGGATCAGGGGAGACGGCATGGATATCGCAGTACTGGGCGCACTGGACGTCAGGGAGAACGGGATCTCGGTGACCCCGACGGCACCGAAACCGCGCCAGGTCCTGGCGCTGCTCGCCCTGCACGCCGATCAGGTGGTGCCGGTCGCCGCGCTGATCGAGGAACTCTGGGGCGAGCGGCCGCCGCGCAGCGCGCGTACCACGCTCCAGACGTACGTACTGCAGCTGCGGGAACTCATCTCGGCGGCCGTCGGGCGCGACCCGCAGGCCGCCCCGGCGCGCACCGCCAAGGACGTGCTCGTCACGTTACCGGGCGGCTACCTGCTCAACACCTCGGGCGGCGCCAGCGACGTCCGCGAGTTCGAACGGCTGGCCGGTACCGGCTACCGGGCCGTGGACGCCGGCGACTTCGCGGGCGCGGCCCGCCAGCTGCGGGACGCCCTCGCGCTGTGGACCGGCTCCGCCCTGGCCGACGTACAGAGCGGCGTGCAGCTGGAGATGGAGACCAGGCGGCTGGAGGAGACCCGGCTGTGCGCGCTCGACCAGCGCATCGAGGCCGATCTGCGGCTGGGGCGCCACCGCGAACTGCTGGGCGAGCTCACCGTCCTGGTCAGCCGCTACCGCACCCACGAGAACCTGCACGGTCAGTTCATGCTGGCGCTGCACCGCTCCGGCCGGCGCAGCGAGGCCCTGGACGTCTACCAGCGGCTGCGCAACGCCCTCGTGCGCGAACTGGGCCTGGAGCCCTCCGCCGGGCTGCGCCGGATGCAGCGGTCGATCCTGATGGCGGGGCCCGAGCAGGCGTCGGGGGCCGCGGCCGCAGGCAACGAACGCTTCAGCCCCGTCGGTTGAGCACCCGCCGGTTCGCCACAAGAACGCTCCGTACGCAAGGAGGAGGGGCCGCAATGCAGGCCAGGTCGGAAAGGACGCGGCGCAGGCTGGTCAGGGCAGGCGCGCAGATGTTCAACCGCAACGGCTACGCCAGCGCGACACTGGGACAGATCGCGCAGGCGGCGGGTCTGACGAAGGGGGCGCTGTACTTCCATTTCGCCTCCAAGGACGGGCTCGCCGACGCCGTGCAGGAACAGGGGCACGCCGTGCTGGCCGACTTCGTGCACTCCCAGCGGGAGGCGGGCGTGGCGCCGGTGCAGGCGCTGATCGACATGACGCACTGGCTGGCCTGGATGCTCCACGAGGACGCGGTGATCCGGGCCAGCTTCCGGATCACCGGCGAATGCGCGGGACGGCAGCCGCCGGTCACCGACTTCCACCAGGCCTGGATCACCGAGGTGCTGCGGCTGATCGGCCGTGCCCGCGAGGCCGGCCAGCTGCGGGGCCACACCTTCGCGGACGGGCCGGAGACGCTGCTGTCCGCGGCGGTGTGCGGGATCGGAGTGCTCTCCGGCACCGGGATGCCCTATCCCGAACTCCGGCGCAGAGCAGGGGCGTTGTGGGACTCGCTGCTGGCGTGCCTGGTGCCGGCCGAGCATGCGGGGCGTTACGACGTGCACGCCTCGGCACTCACGGCCAATCTCCTCGAGGCGGGCTGAGAGGCGGGCGAGGCCCCACGCCGGCCGGCGCGGGAGAGCGGCGCGCCCGGCTTTTCCCGCGGACCGGCCGCGGCCGTGCAGTTTCCCTCCGCCCGGCGATGACCGGGCCCCACACACATCTTCGGTACTTCCGTCGTCGGTCGGCCGGGACGGATCTTTGGAGTCACGCCATGCCCCAAGACAGCCAGACATCCCCGAGCGCGGCGTTTGCCGGCCTCATGGGCGAACTCGTGGACATGCTCGCCGCCGTGCTGCGCCTCAAGGCCGAGAAGATCGACGCGGAGCAGACGTTCCAGTCGCTCGGGCTCGACTCGCTGCTGAGCGTCGAGCTGGTCGCCACCGTCAACGCCCGTTACGGCACGGCGGTCAAGCCCGACGCGTTGTTCGACCACCCCACGCTTCTCGAACTGGCCCGGCACGTGGCGCGCGAGCGGGGGATGCCGGGTGCGGCCCCCGCCGGCCGGCCCGGCTCCCGTGCGCCGGAGCGCGATCCGGGTCCTGCCCCCGCGCCGGCCCCCCAGCCCTCCCTGTCCTCCCCGTCCTCCCCGTCCTTCGGGGGTGCGGTCCTTGACGTGCTGCGCGAGGAACTCGCCCGCATCCTGTGCTGCGATCCCTGGGACATCGACACCACGGCCGCCTTCAACGTGCTGGGCGTGGATTCCATCCTGGGGGCGGAGTTCGTGGCGACGGTCAACCACATCTACCGATTGCGGGAGCGCGCCGTCACGCTCTACGACCATCCGAACCTGGCGGCCCTGGCCGCCCACGTCACCTCCCTGGCACCGGCCGGTGCTGCGGCCGGCGAGTCCGCGGCGCTCACCGATGCGGTTCCGGCCCTGGGGGTGATGAGCCTCGACGCTCTCCTCGACGCGGTGCGCGAGGAGAGGATCTCCGTCGACCAGGCCCTCGGCCTGCTGCCCCGGCGCTCCTGAACGGGCGGAAACCATGGACGAACGCGAGATACTCACACGGTTCAAGGCGGGGACGCTGGGCCGCGAGGAGGCCGGGCGGCTGCTGACCGGGCAGACACCGACCGGGCAGACACCGAACGGGCAGGCACCGACCGGGCAGGCGCCGAACGGGCCGGTGCCCCCGCCGCAGGCGGCCTCGCACACCGTGCCGCCGCAGGCCGAGGGCCACCCCGCTGCTGACGGCGGGTACGCCGTCGTCGGTCTTGCCGGGCGCTATCCCAAGGCGCCCGACCTGCACGCCTTCTGGGAGAACCTGCGCGAGGGCCGTGACACGTCCTGCGGCACGCCCCCCGGGCGTCCCGGCGGATCCGTCCTTGGACCGGGACAGCGCGGGCACCTCCTGGACAAGGTCGCGGAGTTCGACCCCGAATTCTTCGGACTCACGCCCCGTGAAGGTGCCCTGATGGACCCTCAGGAGCGCCTCTTCCTGGAGAGCGCCTGGGAGGCGCTGGAGGACGCGGGCTGCACCGGGGCCGGGCTGGACGCTCTCACCGGCCCCGGCGGCGCGCCGCGCGCGGTCGGGGTCTTCGCCGGCGTGGGCTCCGCGGACTATGCGCTGCTGGCCGCCGAGTCATGGGCCCGCGGACAGCGCGAGATGCCCGCCGGCGGCCATGGGGGCCTGCCCGGCAGGCTGGCCGCGCTGCTCGGGCTGAGCGGGCCCGGACAGGTGCTCGACACCGGCGCCTGCTCGGCCCTGACCGCCGTCCATCTGGCCGTCGGGTCGCTTGAGCGCGGCGAATGCGCCGCGGCTGTCGCCGGCGGTGTCGAACTGCTGCTGCACGCCTCGCGGGCCGGTGACGGGGCGGGGGAGGGAGTGGGCGCGGTGGTGCTCAAACGGCTCGACCGGGCGCTCGCCGACGGGAACCGGGTGTATGCGGTGATACGGGCCACATCGAGCGGATTTCGGCCCGGGAGCCCGGCGCCGGCCGCACTCGACGCGGCAAAGAACCGGCGCCGCGACGACGACACCCCGGTGGCCGGCGACGCCGTGGCGAGACAGACGCGGGACACGATCGCACGGCGGGTCGGGCAGGCCGGGGCGGCTCTGGGGATTGCCGGGATCACCGCTGCCGTGCTGCAGGTGGGGCAGGGGGTGCTCGCGCCGGTGCGGGACGGGCAGCAGGCCGTGCCGTGGAAGCGGGAGCGCGACGAGCGGGGGCGGGAGCTGCCCCGCAGCGCCACGGTCGAGGTGGACGGCGGGGGAGGGCTCGTCGCCCGCGCGGTCGTCGAGGAGTTCCTGCCCGTGCGCGGCGTACCGGGGGCGGACGGTGCAGGCGGCCCCGAGCTCGTCCTGCTTTCCGCACCGACACCCGCCCATCTCGCCGCCACCGCCGCCCGGCTGGCCGACTGGCTGGCGAAGTCCGAGCAGGGGGAGAACGGGGCGGAACTCGCCGATGTGGCGCGGTCTTTGCGGGCCGGGAGAGCCGCCATGCCGTGCCGGATCGCGCTCCTGGCCAAGGACGTGCCTCACCTGGTCGCCGGGCTGCGGCGGTTCGCCCGGACACGGACCGGCGACGGAGAGCTGAGCGATGCCGGTCTGCGGGACGGCGGCGGAGAGCTGAGCGATGCCGGTCTGCGGGACGGCGGCGGAGAGCTGAGCCATGCCGATCTGCGGGACGGCGGGGCCGATCCGCTCAGGCTGGGCCAGGCTCCGGAGACGCGTGACTACCTGGCCGCGCTGTGGCGCAGCGGACGCCTCGAACAGCTCATGGGGCTGTGGCTGTCCGGGATCGATGTCGGCCGGGCCGCCGTGCAGGACCTGCCCCGGGCGGCGGGAGCATCACCGCCGCCGTCCGCGTTCTTGCGGCGCACGCTGTGGCTGGAACCGCCCAGGGAGCGGACCGGATGAACGGGACGGCCCCGGCACCGCGGCCCATGACCTCCCAGGGACGAGACGAGGCGGTGAAGCTGTGGTTCTGCCCCAACGACGAGCTCGCCCCGGGCCTCGCCGCCACCCTGGCCGCGCACTGGCTGGACGAGCACGAGCAGGAGATCGCGGGAAGATTCCTCTTCGAACGTGACCGGCGCCAGTACCTCGTCGCCCACGCCCTGGTACGGCGCGTGCTGGCCCTGGAGAGCGGGATACCGGAGGCCGAGGCGGTGATCTGGCGTTCCTCCCGCGGGCGGCCCTTCCTGCACAAGCCGCCGCAGGGACTGCCGCGCGGCGGGCGCGAACTGGACTTCAACCTCTCCCACGCCCACGGTCACAACCTGCTCGGCGTGGTGCGCCGGCACCGGATCGGGGTGGACGTGGAGCGGCTGGACCGCGGTGAGCAGGGTTTCGACACCATCGTGGAGACCTTCGCCGAACAGGAACGCGACTGGGTGGCGCAGGCGGCGCCGGGCCGGCCCCGCGACCGGCGGGTGCTGCGGCTGTGGACGCTGAAGGAGGCCTATTCCAAGGCGCGGGGACTGGGCCTTGGACTGCCCTTCGACGCCTTCTCCTTCACCCTGGCCGAGGACCGCGGAGTGCTCGCCTTTCACCCGCCCGACAACGACCGCGAACGGTGGTGGCGCTTCGTGGAACTGGAGCCGGTGCCCGATGTGGTGGCCGCCGTGGCCGTGCTGGCCGGTCCCGAGGCGCCGCCCGTCCTGCAGCTGCATCACGGCTTCCCCTGGGGGCGGGCCGTACCGCGGCTGCTGACCCTGCCCGGGCCTGCGCGCGTGCCGGTGTAGGGACATCCCCCTCGGCGAACGCCCCCGGGCAAGGCGCCGACCGGCGCTTCGAGCGGCGCTCAGGTCCGGTACCAGCGAACCTGCCGTGCGCCTGTGCAGACTCTCCAGAAGAAGGAGCCGGCCAAGCGCGCGGCCCGACGCTCTGGGGGGTTGTTGATGGAGCTGGTGCGGCGAGGCGCTGAACTGGATCTGCTGGACGAGCTGTTCGCGTCCGCCGGGCGGACGCAGGGCGCCGCCGTGCTCGTCACGGGCAGTTCGGGGACCGGCAAGAGCGCCCTGCTGCGTGCCTTCGCACGACGCGCCGCACAGCAGGGAGCGCGGGTGCTGAGCGCCTGCGCGTCCCCGGCCGAGGCGTTTCTGCCGTTCGGCGTGGTGGGCCAGTTGCTCAGCGGCACCGGCCGGGCCGCCCGAGGGGACCCCTACGAGCCCGGCGGCGGGCCCGGCGCACTGCACGACGCGCTGCGCGCGCTGGAGGGGAGCGGCCCCGTGGTCGTCGTGGTGGACGACGTCCAGCACACGGACGAGCCGTCGGCACGGTGCCTGCTGTATCTGTGCGGCCGGCTGGCGGCCACCGGTGTCCTGCTGGTGATGAGCGGACGCCCGCACCCGCAACTGCCGCTGCCACTGGCCGAGTTGTTCCGCCACGCCCGCTGTGTGCCCCTGCCTTTGACGACGCTCTCCCCGGCGGGGGTCGCCGACTTCCTGCAGGCCCCCGGAAGGGGGGAGATGGACTGCGCGACGGCCCGGCGGCTGGCTCCCGACTGGCACCGGTTCAGCGGGGGCAACCCACGGCTGCTGTGCGGCCTCCTCGCCGACCACCGGGCCTGCGAACCCCTGCGTCCCTCCCGGCCCGTCGCCGGCATTGCCTTTCGCCGGGCCGTCGCGGACTGCCTGCGCGGCGCGGGAACCTCCGCGCTGCACACGGCACGAGCCCTGGCCGTACTCGCCGACCAGGCGACCCTCACCCTGCTCGCCCGGTTCCTGCGGGTTCCCGAACGGGCCGCCGCCGCCGCGCTGGAGGGGCTCGATGCGACCGGGCTGCTCGCCGGGGGGCGGCTGCGCCACGAAGGGGTGCGGGCCGCGGTGCTCGAGGACCTGTCCGCCAAGGAGAGCGGCCTGCTGCACGCGCGAGCGGCCAAGGTGCTCTACGACGACGGAGCCGAACCTCCGGCCGTGGCCGTGCACCTCGTCGCCGCCGAGGCCGACGGGGCCGCGGGCACCTCACCGGCGTGGGCGGCGCCGCTGCTCGCCGAGGCGGCACAGCACGCGATGCGCTCCGGCGGGATGCACCGGGCCGCCCAGTTCCTGCGCACCGCGTACCGCGCGGGAGGGGACGAGCAGAGCCAGGGCGGCCTGCTCGAAACCCTCGCCCGGGCCGAGTGGGAGAACGACCCGGCCGCCGTCCTGCGCCACCTGCCCGCGCTGGAGCGCGACCTCGCGGCCCGGCGGCTCGATACCGCGCAGACGGTGGGGGCAGCGGGCCTGCTGCTGTGGCACGGGCGGGTGGAGCCGGTGACGCGGGCCTGCGGTTCACTCGCCGGCGGCAAGAGCGGCGCGGCCGAACGGGAGCTGAGGACCGCGCTGGGACACCTCTGCCCCGGTGCGGTGAGCCAGGGCGGCGGGGCGCAGGCGGACATGGCCGCGGAGCAGGTGCTGGAGTCGATCGTGCACGGGCACGCCCCGGCCCCTTCCGTCGCCGCGGTGCTGAGCGTGCTGCTGCACGCGGGGCAGACCGGGCGGCTCGGGCAGTGGTGCGCGCTGTCGGCCGGCGCCGACCTCGCGCAGAGCCCGCCGGCCCGGCGGGCGGTGGCTGCCGCGGTGGCCGCGGTGGTGCATGTCCGGGCGGGGGCCTACGACGTCGGGGCCGGGCACGCCGAGCGGGCGCTGGGGCTGTTGTCGCCAGGAGCGTGGGGCGTGGCGGTCGGGATGCCGCTCGCGGCGGCCGTGCGGGCGGCCACCGAGCGGGAGGCCTACCAGGAGGCGGGGCGGCTGGTGCGTATTCCGGTGCCGGAGGGGATGTTCCGGTCGCGGGCCGGGCTGCACTACCTGCTGGCCCGGGGCGGGTTCTTGCTGGCCTGCGGACGGGCTCGGGCCGCGCTCGGGGACTTTCACCTGTGCCGGGATCTGCTGGCGGAGTGGGGCACCGAGGCGGGGGAGGCGGTCGACTGGCGGGGGCCTGCCGCGCAGGCCGCGCGGTGCTTGAGCGCGGGCGGGCCGGACAGCGATCCGGCCGCCGTGCTGACGCGGGCCGAGCGCAGGGTCGCGGTGCTCGCGGCGGACGGCTGCACCAACCGGGCCATCGCCGCGCGGCTGTATGTCACGCCGAGCACGGTCGAGCAGCATCTCACCAGCGTGTACCGCAAGCTGCGGGTGCGCTCCAGGGAGGATCTGGCGAAGCTGGTCGGGGACGGTGCCCAGCGGCTCGTCCGAGCCCGGTGAGGGCATGCTCAGCGGGACGTTGCCGCGGTGCGCAGCCCCCTGCCGTTCTTGCGGCCCAAAAAGCCCGCGGCCAGGAGTTCGGCGAGGGCGTTCGACGGCTTGTGCTCCGGGGTCTTGAAACGGTCGTACAGGCGCCGCTGGATGGCCAGGGAGACGTCCAGGCCGATGGTGTCAAGGAGGGCGAAGGGACCCATGGGGTAGTTGAAGCCGTGCTGGACCGCCGCGTCGGTGCGTTCGATGAGGGTGTCGTCCGCGCCCGGGCGGTCCAGCAGGGCCAGGGCCGCGCCCAGGTAGGGGAACAGCAGGCTGTTGACGATGAAGCCGGTGCGGTCGGTGCACTCCACCGCCGTCTTGCCCAGGCCCAGGCAGAAGGCGCGGGCCAGGGCCAGGGTGCGTGGCGCGGCCGTGTCCGTGCGGACCAGTTCCACCAGGCGCATCACCGGAGCCGGGTTGAAGAAGTGGATGCCGACGACGTCCAGGGGGCGGCCGGAAGCCTCGGCGCAGGCGGTGACGGACAGGCTCGAGGTGGTGGTGGCCAGTACCGCGCCCGGCGCGCACACCCGGCCCAGCGTCCGAAACAGCGTGCGCTTCACCTCGGGTTCCTCGGCCACGGCCTCCATGACCAGGTCGCACTCGGCCAGGGCCGCGAGGTCGTCGGTGGCGTGCAGACGGGCCAGGGCCTGCGACCTGGCCCTGGCGGTGGTCTTTCCCCGGCGCACCGCGCGGGCCAGCGAGTTCGCCACGGCTGCCAGGGCCGCGTCGGCCTTCTCGGCGCTCCGCGCCACCAGCACCGTCGGGTGCCCCGCCGCGGCCGCCACCTCGGCGATGCCCCGGGCCATGGCACCGGAGCCGAGCACACCGACGCGGTGCACGCCCGCGGCGTCCGCTTCAGGGCCCGGGCCGGCCTGGGCCGGGAGCTGGGCGCCCGTCTCGCCGTACGCGTAGAAGCCGCCGCCGCTCTTGCGGCCCAGGAGCCCGGCCGCGACCATCCGGCTCAGCAGCGGCGCGGGCTCGAAGGCGCTGTCGCCGGTGCGCCGCCACAGGTCCATCAGGGCGGCGTGGGCCGTGTCGAGGCCGATGCGGTCCAGGGTCTCCAGCGGTCCGGCCGGCAGACCGCAGCCCAGACGCATCGCGGTGTCGATGTCGTGGTGCGTGGCGTAGCCCTCGTCGAGCAGGACGACCGAGCGGTTCAGCAGCCCCAGGACCAGGGCGGTGGCGTCGGCGGCAGGACCCGAGCCGACCTCGACGGGGGTGAGCCCGGCTGCGGCGACCAGGGCGTTCAGCGCGGCCGCGGTCTCCTTCGCGGCGAGAGGCGTCAGGACCGGCTCGGCCGGGCCGCCGGGGGCGGGCGGGGTGAACAACCGCAGCCCGACGAGGTCGGCGGGGCGCCCCGCGCCGATGGCCAGGCGGACCACGGACAGCGTCGCCGTGGTGGTCACCAGGGTGGTGCCGGGCGGGCAGGCGGCGGTGATCCGGCTCAGGGCCAGGGCCTTGGCGGCCGCGGTGTCCGCTACGGCTTCGACGACCACGGACGACCCGCGCAGCAGCGCGTGGTCGCAGGTGAAGGTCACGGCCTGCTGCTCGGGGCCGTCACCGTGGACGGCCTTGACCCGCCGGGCCACCCGCGCCAGGACGTCGAAGTCCGTGTCGACGGCGACGACGTGATGGCCGGCGCCGAGCAGCAGGTGCAGGAGCGCCTCGCCCACCGGGCCCAGACCCACGATGCCGGTCACGGGCGCGGTCACGGGCGCGGGCGTGGGGGAGTGCGGGGTCTGCTCGGTCATCAGTGCGCCTGCCCTTCACGGAAGCGGTTGATGGCGTCGGCGTGCCGGGCGCGCAGCTCCTGGTCGCGCACGCCGAGGCCTTCCTCGGGGGCCAGGCACAGGACGCCGACCTTGCCCTGGTGGAGGTTGCGGTGCACGTCGTAGGCGGCCTGCCCGGTGTCCTGCAGGGAGTAGACCTTCGACAGGGTGGGGTGGATCCTGCCCTTGGCGACGAGCCGGTTGGCCTCCCAGGCCTCGCGGTAGTTCGCGAAGTGCGAGCCGACGATCCGCTTCAGCGACATCCACAGGTAGCGGTTGTCGTACTCGTGGTGGTGGCCGGAGGTGGAGGCGCAGGTGACGATGGTGCCGCCCTTGCGGGTGACGTACACCGAGGCGCCGAAGGTCTCACGGCCCGGGTGCTCGAAGACGATGTCCACGTCCTCGCCGCCGGTGAGCTCGCGGATGCGCTTGCCGAAGCGCTTCCACTCCTTGGGGTCCTGGGTGTGCCCGTCCTTCCAGAACCTGTAGTCCTCGGCGCTGCGGTCGATGATCGCCTCGGCGCCCATCGTCCGGCAGATCTCCGCCTTGCGGTCACTGGAGACCACGCAGACGGGGTTGGCGCCGCCGGCCAGGGCCAGCTGGGTGGCGTAACTGCCCAGTCCGCCGCTGGCGCCCCAGATCAGGACGTTGTCGCCCTGCTTCATCCCGGCGCCGTTGCGCGAGACCAGCTGCCGGTAGGCGGTGGAGTTCACCAGCCCCGGCGCCGCTGCCTCCTCCCAGCTCAGGTGCTCCGCCTTGGGCATCAGCTGGTTGGACTTGACGAGCGCGACCTGGGCCAGGCCGCCGAAGTTGGTCTCGAAGCCCCAGATGCGCTGCTCGGGGTCGAGCATCGTGTCCCCGTGCCCGTCGGCCGACTCCAGCTCCACCGACAGACAGTGGGCCACCACCCGGTCGCCGGGCTGCCACCGGCTCACGCCGGGTCCGGTGCGCAGCACCACCCCGGCCAGGTCCGAACCGATCACGTGGTACGGCAGGTCGTGGCGGGCCGATGCCGGTGACAGGCGGCCGTACCGCTTCAGGAACGAGAACGTGGGCAGCGGTTCGAAGATGGCCGACCAGACGGTGTTGTAGTTCACCGACGAGGCCATCACCGCCACCAGCGCCTCACCCGCCGCGGGCTGCGGCACCGGCACGTCCCGCACCTGCAGCGACTTGCGCGGGTCCTTGTCCGCCGAGGCCATGCCCTCGAACATCGAGACGTCTTCCTCGCGCAGCACCGCACCGAGGTAGGACTCCGGAAGCCGCAGCCCCGCGAAGTCCTGCGGCGAGGCGTCCTCGGAGAGAACAGCGCTGACGATCTCATGCATGTGAGTTCCCTGATTCCCTTGGCACGCGAGCACGGCGAGGAGCGCAAGTACGTCCGGTTCAGCGTGTATCAGGGCGGTCCGCGGGCAGTACCCCTGCTCTCCCCTGCTCACCCCCTGAGTCAAGGCGGCCCGAACCCAGGGGCAGGGCAGGGGAAGCCAGGGGCTCGCGCGGGCGCTCATCCTGGGACACACGCCCGAACGGATCCGGGGCCGGGCGCACACCCGCCCAGGCCACCCCGGCCGACAGCCTCCAGGAGAACTCCTCATGACGGGAACCCCCGGCGACAGCCCCTGGTTCAGGAACTTTCGCCCCGCCCCCGACGCGCCCGCACGCCTGGTCTGCCTGCCGCACGCCGGCGGATCGGCCAGCTTCTTCTTCCCCGTGGCCCAGGCGCTGTCCCCGCGGCTGGAGGTGCTGGCCGTGCAGTACCCGGGCCGCCAGGACCGTCTCAGGGAACCGGCCCTGCCCGGCATCGAGGTGCTCGCCGAGCGGATCGTCGAGGAACTCGGGCCGTGGACCGACCGGCCCTACGCCCTGTTCGGGCACAGCATGGGCTCGATCGTCGCCTTCGAGGCCGCGCGCCGTCTGCAGGACGCGGGCCGCGGTCCCGTCGAGCTCTTCGTCTCCGGGCGCCGCGCCCCAGCGCTGGACCGCGACGGGGACCGGCAGCCGCGCACCGACAGCGAAGTCCTCGCGGAGATACGGTCGTTGAACGGCACCGGTGCCGGGCTCCTCGACGACGAGGAGACGCTGCGCATGATCCTGCCCGCACTGCGCGCCGATTACGCGGCGGTGCGCAACTACCGCTACCACCACGGTCCCGCGCTGGAGTGCCCCATCACCGCCTTCACCGGCGACCGCGACCCGAAGGCCGAGGTCGCCGAGGTGCGGGCCTGGCACCAGCACACCCGCTCCGCGTTCGAGCTGAACGTGCTGCCGGGCGGCCACTTCTTCCTCGTCGACCGGGCCGCCGAGGTGCTGGCCAGGATCGAGGACCGCCTGGCCGAGGTCACCGCCCCGCACCGGGCGGCCTGACCCGTCAGCGGGGTGCGAGTGCCGATTCCGCGTACTGCTTGGCGAGGTTGAGGGTGGCGGTGGAGTTGCGGCCCAGAGCCTCACGGACGTAGCGGCGGGCCTGTTCGACGGAGGCGTCCTCGCCCAGGACCGGCCTGATCGCCTCCTCGCGCAGCACCACGCTGTGCCGGGAGGTGACAATCACACCGCTCTCGTCGGGCACGACGGACCACGCACCGGTGTGGGCGTCCATCAGGGCCGGGGTCGCCGTCTGCTTGTAGACGATGCGCAACGTGTCGGGAAAGCAGACGCGGACGGACTTCGTGGTGTGCACCGAACCGTCGGCGGTGCGCGTGTCCATCGCCATGACCTGCACCCCGGGAATGTCCTCGGCCAGGTCCAGACGGTCGACGTGCGGGACGAGCCGGGGCCAGTCCGCGACCCGGTGGAGGAAGTCGTAGACCGGCCGGCCCGGGCCCTTGACCCGCACACTGTCCTCGAAGGAGAGCACCAGCGCGTCGAGCCGGGTCCAGCGCTCGGCGAGGTCCCTGACCCGGCCCAGCTCCGCACGGCTGTTGGTGTCCGTGGCCCGCTCGACCCACTCGACGTCCTCGGGACGGTCCTGGTCCACCGTGAAGTCGTGCAGCAGGACCAGCCGGGACGAGCCGCCCCGCTCCTCGACGATCCAGCTGCCGCCCATCGCGGTGAGCGGGGAGGCCGGCACCTCCTGGCGAAAGTCGATACGCCGCCCGGCCGGGTCCAGCCGCCGGCGCGACGTCCACGACTTGACCGTGTCGTTGGCGGTCGCCCACATCCGCAGCCGCTCGTCCGTGCCGTCGGACTCCAGCCGCTGCACGTGCACGTTCGGGGGGAAGAACAGCGGCCACTGCACCGCGTCCGAGACCAGCCCGTACACGACCGCCGCGGGCGCGGCGATCTCCACGTCGTGCGACGTGCGGTGCACACGCTCGGTTGCCATCACGAACACCCATCCTTCATGCGGATTGCTGAGAATTGCTGCGGATTGCCATGGACTGCCGCGGATGCCGGCAACGGGATCAGAAGTTGCCCAGTCCGCCGCAGACGTTGAGTGCCTGGGCGGTGACGGAGGCGGCGGTCTCGGAGGCCAGGTAGCCCACGAGCCCGGCGACCTCCTCGGGCGTCGAGTAGCGGCCGAGCGGGATCTTCGCCTCGAACTGCTCCTGCACGTAGTCCTCCGTGGTGTCCCAGGCGGCCGCGTACCCCTGCCGCACCCGCTGGGCCATGGGGGTCTCCACATAGCCGGGGCACACCGCGTTGACGGTGATCCGGGCCGGGGCGAGCTCCCGGCCCAGCGCCTTGGTGAAGCCGACGACGCCGTGCTTGGAGGCGCTGTAGGGGGCGCCGAGCAGGACACCCTGCTTGCCTGCCGTGGAAGCGATGTTGATGATCCGGCCGTGGGCCGCGCCGGACAGGCCGCCGTTCTTGAGCACCTCGCGGGTGACCAGGAAGACGCTGTTGAGGTTGGTGTCGATGACGTCGTACCAGAGGTCGTCGGCGAGGTCGGCGGTGACGCCGCCGCCGCTGCGCCCGGCATTGTTGACCAGGATGCCGACCGGCCCGTGGGCCTCGACGGCGGCGGCGACCAGGCGGGCCACCGATTCCCGGTCGCGGACGTCGGCGGCGACGCCGTCGGCGGTCAGGCCCTCACCGCGCAGGTCCTCGACCGTCTGCTTGACCTTCTGCTCGTCCCGGGCGCACAAAAAGACGGGGTGGCCACTGCCGCCCAGCTCCCGTGCCACTGCCAGCCCGATACCACTCGTACCACCCGTGATCAGCGCGGAGGGCTTCGTCGTTGTCGTCATCGGTGTCCTTCCACAAACGCCGTAGTGACCCCGACCGTGTCCCGTGCTCCTCGAGGTAGGGCGGAACATCCCTCGACCAGCCGTCCCCGGGCGGGCTTGAGGGATGTTCCAACCGGGTGCGACCGGGCCCGGGCAGGCTGGCGCGGCCGAACCGACCGAACGGAGACACCCATGACGACTGCACCCGAACGCGCGCAGGCCCCCGCATGGTCCGCCGAACTGCACGCACAGGCACAGCAGTTCTACGCGCACCAGATGCAGCTGCTCGACCTCGGCGAGGCCGAGCGGTGGGCGGGGACCTTCACCGAGGACGCGACGTTCGCCGTGCCCACACTGCCCGAGCCGGTACGCGGCCGCGCCGGCCTCGTCGCGGCGACCCGGCGGACCGCGGCCGGGCTCGCCGCCGCCGGACAGCGCCACCGTCACTTCATCGGCATGCTCGACGTCCGCCCGCGGCCCGACGGCGCCGTGGACGTCCGCTCCTACGCGATCGTCTACGCCTCGCAGATCGGCGGCGAGTCCCAGGTGCACCGCGTGTGCGTCTGCGAGGACGTGCTGGTGCGCCAGGACGGCGAACTGCGGGTGTCCGCCCGCACGGTGACCCGCGACGACCTGGCCTGAGCGAGGCTCCAGCCGCACCCCGCCGCCTCTCCACCCCGGCGGGCCAGCCTCGGCACAGCCGTACGACCCGGGCACAGCCCAAGACCGGTGCGAGACCGCCGCAAGAGCCGCGCACCGCCGTAAGAACCGACTGCCACCCGATGGGGGTTTGCCGACATGACGCAGACGACGATCGCCCGGCCGCAGGCCTCGGCCCTGGAACGGGCCGTCCAGGGCGCCGCCGACCGGCTCGTCGAAGCAGGAGCCGCGAGCGTGCAGTTCCGGGTCGCCCGGGGGGAGGAGTCCTTCGTGGTGACCTCCGGGATCGCGGAGCTGGGCACCAGCCGCCCCGTCCCCGCGGACGGCCGCTTTCGCATCTCCTGCATCACCAAGCCGTTCGTGGCTGTCGTGGTGCTGCAGCTGGTCGCCGAGGGCAGGATCGACCTCGACCGCAGTGTCGAGAGCTATCTGCCGGGTCTGCTGCCCTACGGTGAGAAGATCACCATCCGCCATCTGATGCAGCACACCAGCGGCCTGTACAACTACATGGACTCGTTCCAGAAACCGGGCGACCGCTTCCTGCGCGACCGCTACAAGCACTACGAGCCCCAGGACCTGATCGCCGTCGCGGCCGCCAAGCCGCTGGAGTTCGAGCCCGGCACCAGGTTCGCGTACTGCAACACGAACTACTTCGTCATCGGCCTGCTCATCGACCAGGTCACCGGCCGCTCGTACCGTCAGGAGATCACCGAGCGCGTCCTTCAGCCGCTGCAGCTGACGCAGACCGTGCTGCCGGGCGACGACCCGAACATCCCCGAGCCGCACGCCCGTGGCTACATGCAGATCGGCGGCGAGCCCGTCGACGTGACGCTCATGAACCCCTCCGAGGCCGGCTGCGCGGGCGAGATCATCTCCACCACCGCCGACCTGGACCGGTTCTTCACCGCACTGTTCAGCGGAAAGCTGCTGAACGAGCCGGAGTTCACCGAGATGACCACCCCGCTGCCTCCCGAGATGATCGAGAACCTGCCGATGGGCATCGGCTACGGCCTTGGCATCATGAAGCTCGAGAACGACGACGACCTCGACCTGTGGGGCCACGGTGCCGGCATCCCCGGCTACGCCACCTTCGCGGCCACCACCCGAGACCTGGACGCCCGGGTGCAGCTGTCGTTCACGATCGGCGACAAGGACTTCGGCCCGGAGGCGGAGCAGGCCGTCATCCGCGGTGTCAACATCGCGCTGTGCTCATGAGCACAGGCACGCGGAAAGCCGTCGTCGTCACGGGCGGCGGCACGGGAATAGGCGCGGCGACGGCGCACGCATTCGCCGAGGACGGGGCGAACGTACTCGTCGTCGGCCGCAGCGAATCGACACTGAAAGAATCGGCGGCGGGGTACGAGGACAGAATTCACATCCTTTCCAAGGACATTCACGACGCGGACGCCCCGGAAATCATCGTCGAAACGGCTGTCGAGAAATTCGGCCGCATCGACGTCCTGGTGAACAATGCCGCCGTCACCGGATTCGCGGCCCTGGACGGCCTGGACCGCGAATCGGTGCGCGCCCAGCTGGGCACGAACCTCCTCGCCCCGGTGTTCTTGACCCAGCGGGCGCTGGACGCGCTCGAGGCGACCAGGGGCGTCGTCGTGAACGTCAGCTCCGCGGGCTCGCTGGGCCGGCGGGCGTGGCCGGAGAACTCCGTGTACGGCATGGCCAAGGTCGCCCTCGACTTCCTCACCCGCACCTGGGCGGTGGAGCTCGCCCCGCGCGGCATACGGTCGGTCGGCATCGCCCCGGGAGTCGTCGACACCGGCGTCGGGGTGCGGGCCGGCATGCCCGCCGAGGCCTACGAGGCGTTCCTGGGCGAGATGGCGCAGCGGATTCCGGCGGGCCGGGTGGGCCGGCCCGAGGACATCGCCTGGTGGATCGTGCAGCTGACCCGGCCGCAGGCCGCCTACGCCAACGGCACGGTCCTCGCGGTGGACGGCGCGCTGTCCGTGACGTGAGCCGCACACGGATGAGGCCCCCGTCGCCGGGGGCCTCATCCGTGTGCGCGCTCAGATGGCCACGGTGGCCGTGACGTAGCGGACCGGGACGTCGATGTGGACCAGGCCGTCCGCGCCGCGCAGCGCGTCGAGCGCCGTGACGAGCCGGGCACGCAGGACGGCGGCCTCGTCGGCCGGGAGATGCTGCCACAGCAGCCGCATGCCCTGTGTGTGGGACCAGTCGGCCCAGGCCTCGCCGGAGCGGGCCGTCATGTCCACCGTCTCGTCGGTGATCTCCACCGCGCCGAAGCCGGCCCTGTGCAGCGCGGCCCTCAGGTCCGCGGGGTCCTCCAGCCAGGAGTGCAGCTGCTCGTGCAGCTGCTCCGGGTGCCAGGCGGGCGGCAGGTGGCGCAGCAGGGACATCGGGATCAGGTCGGTGAACAGCGGCGGGAGGAAGGGGAAGGTGTCCCGGGTGAACACCGGGCTGGTGAAGGCGATCCGGCCCCCCTCGCGCAGCAGGCCGGCATAGCGGGCCAGTGCGGCCCGCGCGTCCGGCAGGAAGATCACGCTGTAGCTGCCGAGCACCAGGTCGAACGAGCGGGCGGGCAGATCGGGGTGCTCCCCGTCCATCACCCGCAGCTCGACGTTGCCGATGCCCTGCCGTGCCGCCTCACGGCCGGCCTCCTCGATCATCGCCTCGGCGATGTCGATGCCGAGCGCACCGCCCTGCGGACCGGCCAGCCGCGCGGCGGGCAGCAGCGTGGCGCCCAGGCCGCAGCCGACGTCGAGGAGCCGCTGGCCCGGCCGCGGCCCGGCGATCTCCACCAGCCGCGCGCCCATGGGCGTGAAGAATTCCACGCCCAGCCGGTCATAGGTCGCCGCGGCCCCGTTGAAGGCGGCGGTGACTTTTGTTTTGTACGTTGCCGTGTCCGTGTCCGTGACCATGTCCCCATGCTGGGGTCGCCACCCCGTGCGCAGCTGGAGGACGCCTCGAAAGCGAGAGGAGCCCGGAAATCTTCCCTTGCCCCCACCGGGAGATCGCACAGACAATACGGAAAATGCCCGCGGAGGGAATTCGATGAGCAGTCAGACAGCCGCTGTACGCCGCATGATCGATGCCTACAACACCGGTGAGACCGAGGACGTCGCGGAATACATACACCCGGAATACCTCAACCCCGCGACGATGGAACACATGGACCTGCGCGGTCCCGACTCCTTCGCGATGGCCGTCAAGTGGCTGCGCATGACGTTCTCCGAGGAAGCGCACCTGGAGGAGGTGCTGATCGAGGAGCGCGGCGACTGGGTGCGCGCCAGCCTCGTTCTGTACGGCCGCCACGTCGGCGAGCTGGTGGGCATGGCGCCGACCGGCCGCAGGTTCTCCGGTGAGCAGATCCACCTCATCCGCTTCGTCGACGGCAAGATCCGTGACCACCGTGACTGGCCGGACTACCAGGGCACCTACCGTCAGCTCGGCTCGCCGTGGCCCGAGCCGCAGGGCTGGAGGGCCTGACCATGATCCTGGTCACCGGAGCGACCGGCAAGGTCGGCCGCGAGGCCGTTGGCCGGCTCACCGAGACGGGCCGCAAGGTACGGGCCCTGAGCCGCACGCCCGAGGAGGCCGGCCTGCCCGAGGGCGTGGACGTCGTCGCCGGCAGCCCCGCCGACCCCGACTCGCTGGCCGCCGCCTTCACCGGCGTCACCACGGCGCTGATCGTGCTCTCCGGCGACGTCGCGGGCCAGGCCCGCAACATCGCCGTGGCCGCGACGGCCGCGCAGGTCGAGCACATCGTGTTCCTGTCGTCGGCGAGCGTGCTGCACCCGCTGGCGCACGGCATCGCGGACGAACACCGCGCCGCGGAGCGGGAGATCACCGCGTCCGGCGCCGCCACCACGTTTTTGCGCCCCGGCCCCTTCCACGCCAACACCTCGTGGTGGGTCAAGAGCGTCCGCGACAGCGGTTCGGTGCGCTGCTGGATCGGCAACAACCCCGGTGCGCCCATCGACGAGTACGACCTCGCCTCGGCCGCCGTCGCCGCGCTCACCCAGGACGGCCACCGCGGCAAGGCGTACGTCCTGACCGGCGACGAGATCCTCACCTCCGAGGAGCAGGCCCGCATCCTGGGCCAGACCCTGGGCCGCAGGCTGAGCTTTTCCGTCGCCCCCCAGGAGGAGGTCGTCGAGGTCTTCGCGGGCATCACCGGCGACCGGGCGGCCGCAGTGACCAACGTGGCCGCGCTGCACAGCCCCGAGGTGCCGTGGGCCACGCCCACGACGGCCGTGCGGGACCTGACCGGCCGTGACCCCCGTCCCTACCGTGACTGGGCGGCCGCCAACGCCGCGCTGTTTCGCTGAGAGAGGCTGCGACATGACGACGAGCGAGGCGAACGGCACGGTCCTGGTGACCGGCGCGACCGGCCTGCAGGGCGGCGCCACCGCACGTGAACTGGTGCGACGCGGCTGGGACACGGCCGCGCTGGTGCGCAACCCGAAGTCCGACGCGGCCCGCGCGCTCGCCGGGCTCGGAGTGCGGCTGGTCACCGGCGACCTGGACGACGGGGCGTCGCTGCGCGCGGCCATGGAGGGCGTGCACGGAGTCTTCTCCGTGCAGACCTTCATGACGCCCGGGGGCCTGGGCGGCGAGGTCCGCCAGGGCCGGGCGGTGGCCCGGGCGGCGAAGGCCGCCGGGGTCGCGCACGTGGTGTACAGCTCGGTGGGAGGGGCCGAACGGCACAGCGGTGTCCCGCACTTCGACTCCAAGCGGCACATCGAGCGGTACCTGGAGGAGCTGGGCGTGCCGACGACGGTGCTGCGTCCGTCGTTCTTCATGGACAACTTCGCCGCGCACGGCCCGCAGAACGTCGACGGGACCCTGGTGGTGCAACTGGCGCTGAAGCCGGACACGCGGGTGCAGTTC
The DNA here is from genome assembly GCF_036226925.1 of Streptomyces sp. NBC_00659. Taxonomy (NCBI): domain Bacteria; kingdom Bacillati; phylum Actinomycetota; class Actinomycetes; order Kitasatosporales; family Streptomycetaceae; genus Streptomyces; species Streptomyces sp. NBC_00659. The sequence goes on from NZ_CP109031.1 coordinate 9,539,578, forward strand.
ATCGCCGTGGACGACATCGGACACTTCGCCGCACAGGCGTTCGACCACCCGCGGGAGTACCTGGGCCGGGCCGTCGAGCTGGCCGGCGACGAGCTGACGGCCACCGAGGTCGCCGAGGCGTTCGCCGCCCGCAGCGGGCTGCCGGCCCGCTTCGAGGAAGTGCCGCTCGACGCGGTGGCGGCCAGCCCGTACATCCCCAACGGCCCCGAGATCGCCCTCATGTTCGAGTGGTTCCAGGAGCACGGGTACCGTGCGGACATCGCCGCGCTGCGCGCGGAGCACCCGGGACTGCAGAGCTTCGCGGCGTATCTGAAGAGCATCGACGTGTGACCGCGCAGGGGTGAGGGGCGCAACCGCACCCGGCGGTTGCGCCCCTCACCCCTGCGCGGGTCATGCCCGGCAGGTCGGCAGCCTGCCGTGATACTGCGCCATCTCCGCGAACAGGGCCGGGATGTCCAGCCGCTCCCCGGGAGCCGCCCCGCGTTCCTCCGCGTAGGCCCGGTGCAGGTTCGGCACCAGCCGTTCCGCGTCCAACAGCCCGGCGAAGGGGCCGGGGCCGGTGGCACGGGCCAGCTCCAGCGGGCTCGATCCGTCCGCGACGCCCCTGCGCGCGAGGTCCCGCAGCCATCGCAAGTACGCCTCGTCGGCGTCGAACACCTCCGCGCCGCCGACCGGCCCGTGGCCGGGCACCACCACCAGCGGGTCCAGGCGGCGCAGACGGTCCAGGGCGGCCAGGGAACCGCTGACCGATCCCATCACGCAAAACGGCGTGACGCCGGACATCACCAGGTCACCGGCGAACAGCACACGCTGCTCGGGCAGCCACACCGCGGTGTCGTTGGTGGTGTGCGCGGCCGGGCCCAGATGCAGCAGCTCCACCCGCACCCCGCCGGCGTGCACGGTGAGCGCGTCGCGGTAGGTGATCTCGGGCAGCGCGATGTCGATGTCGCCCCAGCACACGTCCGGCCACAGGGACGTCAGATGCACTCCCGCGGCAGCCATGTCGCAGCGCGTCTGCTCGTGCGCGACGACCACGGCCTCCGGGAACAGATGGTTGCCGAAGGTGTGGTCGCCGTGGAAGTGCGTGTTGACCAGGGTGCGCGGCGGTGTGCCCGTACGGTGCAGCACCTGCTCGCGCAGCCGCCGCGCCCGGGCCTCGGTCGCCGCGGTGTCGACGAGCACATGCCTGCCCCCGTCGCCGACGACGAGGCCCGCGTTGTTCAGGCACCAGCCGCCGTCGGGCTGCACGAAGGCGTACACACCGTCGGCGACCTCGCTCAGCGCGGCCTGGAGAACGCCGGCGCTCACATCATGTCCGCGGGGACCAAGCCCAGTTCCTTGAGCATCGGCAGGTAGTTGAAGACGTCGTAGTGCTCGATGATCAGGCCCTCGTCGTCGAAGCGCAGCTCCTCGAGCATGAACCAGGTGACCTTCCTGCCGGTCGCGGCCCTGCCCATGAACTCGCCCAGGTGGGTTGCCGTCACGGTGATCCGCAGGATGACCCGGTCGCCCTCGGCGACGGCGCTCTTGACGTCCAGGTGGAGGTCGGGGAAGGCGGCGAGGCCGCCCTGCATCGCACCGGTCATCTGCCGGGTGTCGACGAGGCGGTCCTCGGAGAAGTGCCGGATGTCGGGGGACCAGTGCTTGATGATGCCGTCCAGCTCCCAGCGGTTCCAGGCGGCGGCACAGTCCAGCGCGATCTGCTTGTTGCGCTGCTGGACGGACTTCTCGGTCAGCGTCGTGGACATGCTGAATTCCTTTGCATGGTAAGGAAACTGAGGCTGAGGCTGAGGCGGAGGCTGAGGGTGGTCAGGGGGTCAGGACGTGCTTGCCGACGGAGCGCCCCTCCAGCAGCTGCCGCAGTGCGCCGCCCGCCCCGTCCAGCGGGTGGCGGCCCGCGATCGGGGGCTTCAGCACGCCCTCGGCGAGCAGCTCGTACAGAGCCTGCAGGGCGGCGTTGAAGTCGGCGCCCGGCTTGACGTAGTACATCGTCATCCGGCGGCCGCCGGTCAGCCCCAGCAGCCGGGCGAAAAAGCGCCGGCCGGTGCGCAGCAGTGCCGGGACGTGCGGGCGGAACCACTGCCCCGGCCGGTACCCGGCGACGGAGGAGTCGAAGGACACCAGCGTGCCGCCCTTGGCGAGCATCGCCCAGCTGTCGTCCAGTCCCCGGCCGCCGATGTGGTCGAAGACCGCCTCGACGCCCCCGGGCGCCAGGTCGCGCACCGCCGACGCCAGGTCGGGGGTGCGGTAGTCGAGGGGCTCGGCGCCCAGCGCCCGTACGGCCTCGTGCTTGGCCGGGGACGCGGTGCCGATGACGCGCAGTCCGCGGTGGACGGCGAGCCGGGCGAGCACCGTGCCCACCCCGCCACTGGCTCCGTGCACCAGGACGGTGTCGCCGGGAGCCAGTGCGGCCAGCCGGTCCAGCATCTGGTAGGCGGTCACGCCGTTGGTGACCAGCGCGACGGCCTCGGCGGCGTCCAGGCCCCCGGGCACCGGGGCGAGGTGCTTGGCGGGCGTCTCCACGTACTCCTGCCAGGCGCCGTACCGGGGCATGGCGGCGACGCGGTCGCCCACCCGCCACCCGGTGACGTCCTCGCCGACCTGGGTGATCCGCCCGACCAGGTCGTAGCCGGGAACGAAGGGAAAGCGCGGCGGGAAGGGGTGCAGGTGCCGGAGCATCTGCACCTCGGCGAACGACACGCCCGCCGCCTCGACACGGACCACGACCTTGCCGCGCCCCGCGGCGGGAACCGGCTCGTGCCCGGTGACGAGCTGCTTCTCGGGCTCGCCGCTGCCCGTCATGGTCACCCTCGCGCCCCTGAGCGCGGTCGTGGCGTCGATGCTCACGCGGCCACTTCCTCGGACACGGGGGCGAAATCGCCGGCGTGGTCGGCCGCCCACCGGGCGAAGGTCCGGGCGGGCACACCGGTGACACGCTCGACGGTGTCCACGGCCACGGGCGGGTTGACCGCGGCGTCGGCCAGATAACCGAGGACCATCTCCACCACCGGCGCGGGCATGGCCTGTCCCATCAGCTCGCGTGCCTGGTCGGGCGTGATCTCCACGAAGCGGATCTCCCGCCTCAGCGCCCCGGCGATCGCCCGCACCTGGTCGGCCTGGGTGATCGCCTCGGGCCCCGTGAGCACATACGCCCGGCCCGTGTGCCCGTCCTGAAGGAGCGCGGTCACCGCGACGGCGGCGACGTCCGCCTCGTGGACCAGGACGCGCGGGGCATCGCCGTACGGGGCGCGCACCACGCCCTCGGCGCGGATCGAAGGACCCCACTTCCACAGGACGTTGGCGGCGAACTCGTCGGGGCGTACGAAGGTCCAGTCGATGCCGGACTCCTCGACCGCACGCTCCACGACACGGTGGTACTCACCGCTGTGGTTGTCGCCCGACTCGTCCAGGACGGAGGAGGACGACAGCACGACGATCCGGCCCACCCCGGCGTCCTTGGCGGCGGCGACGACCTCGCGGGCCGTCTCGGGGACCGGGAAGAGATAGAGGCGCTCCACCCCGCGCAGGGCCGCGCGCACCGTGTCGGGACGGGTGAGGTCGCCCTCGAAGACGTCGACTCCCGCCGGCAGGCCCGCGGTGGCCGGGTTCCTCGTCAGCGCTCGCACCGGGACGCCCGCGGCCACGAGCCGCTCGACCACATGACGGCCGACCGATCCTGTTGCACCTGTCACCAGAACTGTCACGCCTGCTCCACGAGTTCGTTGGCCAGTGAGTCGTGCCCAGCCTCGGACGCACCGCTGGAGGATGCCCGGAGAGCCGGTCGACCGGTCTCCAGCGGGCCTCGAGCAGCGGACGGAACGATCGGATCCGCTGCCGACACCCCCCCCAGGACGAAAGAGAGGCCGCGTTTTGTCCGCTCCCTCCAGCGCTGTCAGGAACAAGAACACCGCCAGGAACGGCACCGGGAAGAAGAAGAGGAAATTCGAACTCGGCCGCAGGGGACGCAAGCTGACGCTGGCGATCCACGTCGTCACGTCCGTCGGCTGGGTCGGGCTGTCGCTGTCCATGGCCGTCCTTGCCGTCATGGGGCTGACCACCAAGGACGCGGCCGTCGCCAAGGGCGTCTATTACGCGATGTACGTGTTCGACGACACCAGCGTCACGGTGTTCAGCGTCACCGCGGCCGTCTCCGGCATCCTGCTGTCCTGCGGCACGGCCTGGGGCCTGCTGCTGCACTGGTGGATCATCGCCAAGTGGGCCATCACCCTGTTCATGACGGTCTTCGCCTGGTTCGTCATCCACCCGGTCGTCGTCAAGGCCACCGAGAACACCGCCGAGGCGGGCGGCGCCGCGCCGCGCCCCGGCCGGCCCGCCGACTTCCTGGTGTGGAGTGTGCCGCTGCTGTTCGCCCTGCTCACCGCCGCGGCGGTGATCTCCGTGTACAAGCCGTGGGGCCGCACGGCACGCGGCATCCGTGCCACCGGCCGGGCCCGTCGCGCCTGACCCCTTCAGGGCCGTCCGGCCTGTCGCCGGCCGGCCCGTGCCCTGTCCACGGCCGCGCACCACCGCTTCGGGTGCGACACGCGCAGCAGCCCCGTACCGACGAGCAGGCCCTCGAAGCCCGTGTCGAGCAGGCGTGCCGCGTCGAGGGGGTCGGTGATGCCGCTCGCGCTGACCGCGCAGCGGGCGCCGGTGCCCCGTACGACGGGCAGCAGGGCGGCGCTGCGCTCGAGGTCGCCGGGCAGCCGCTCACGGGTGGCGATGTCCTTGTTGTTGACGGCGACCACGCACGCGTCCGCCCGGGGCACCGCAGCCGCCTCGGCCGCGTCGGCGACCTCCACGAACGGGGTCAGCCCCAGCTCGAGCGCATGGTCCACCAGCCTCGCCAGGACGTCGGCGGGCAGCACCTTGACCGTCAACAGCACCGCCGAGGCGCCGAGTTCGCGGGTGCGCGCCAGCTGGCGCCGCGAGGTGACGAAGTCCTTGCGCAGCAGCGGCAGGCCGGTGCGCGCGGCGACCTGGCGCAGCAGATCCTCGCTGCCGCCGAACCAGCGGCCGGTGACCACCGAGATGCACGGCGCCCCGGCCTCCTCGTACGCGGCGACGACCTCGGCGACCGTTCGCGCCCCCATGAGGTCGGTGCCGCTCGCGTCCCGCCGCTTGACCTCCATGATCACGGGGCGGGCGGCCGCCGTCAGCGCCCGGGTGAACGTCACGGCGTCCTCCAGCCCTCGGCCACCGCCGCCGCGTTGCCCGCCGACAGCAGCCCGTCGGGGCCGCGCGCGGCGGAGTCCACGTCGATGCCCAGGAACCGGGGGTGGGCGACGGAGCCGGCGAACCGGTCGCGGTTGTCCGCCCGCAGCCCGCCCGCCAGCAGGAAAGGGCGTGTCATCCGGCCGGCCAGGCGCGTCACCGCGGCGTCGTCCAGACTCACCGCCGTACTGCCGGTCCGCCCGTCCGCGGTGACCGCGTCCAGCAGGAAGCAGTCCGTGCCGGCGCGTTCGTACGCGCCGATCAGCGTCGCCTCCACACAGGACTCGCCCCGCACGTGCAGGACCTTGACGATGCGTACCCCCTCGGGGACCAGTGCGCGCAGGGCGCGCACCGTCGCGGGCGGCTGGTAGCCGTGCAGCTGCACCCACGACGGTCCGCCGTCGGCGGTCAGCCGGGCCAGCGCCTTGGCGTCGGAGCCGAAGGTGACCAGCACCGCCTCCAGCCGGCCCGTCGCCCGTGCCTGGGCCGCCAGCTCGGCCAGCCGGGGCACGGACAGGTCGGCGGCCCCTCCCGCAACGCCGTGCCACAGCCCGACCAGATCCGCCCCCGCGTCGGCGACACCCCGCACCTCGGCGGCGGTCGTGGCACCGCAGAACTTGACCAGCACTATGCGGCCGCCTCCCGTACCAAAGACCCTTTCGCCAACCGCTCCCCGCCGGCGTCGAACAGCCGCGGGTGGGCGGCCCGCAGCTCGCCGATCACCCGCTCGTAGGGAAGGTCGTCGAACTCGCCGTGCTCGCGCAGGAACTCCATCTGACGCCGGCCCTGCAGGTCGAAGGGGTGATGGAGGCTGTCGGCCATGCCGTCGAAGTCCAGCGGTGCCATCCGGTACAGGCGGCACAGGGTTTTATTGAACACCGGGGTCGCCTTCGTCCAGCGTCCGTTCAGACGCAGCGCGGTCAGCCCGTGGTGGTGGAACACGTCCCCGCCCAGCAGCTGCTTGAGCCGCTCGGACGCCAGATGATTGCGGACGTCGGTCAGGACCAGGCGGGCCGGGATGCCGAGCGAGCGCAGAGCGGCCGCGTAGAGCACCGACTTGTGCAGGCACATGCCCGAGCCGGTGCGCACGACCCGGCTCGCGCGCAGCCCCGCACGGGAGAGATCCGCGCCGTACACCTCGTAGCGGATGCCGTCCCGCACGGCGTAGTACAGGGCCACCGCCCGCTCGGTGGGCGTGCGGGCGCCCGCCGGCAGCGCCTGGCGGACGAACGCGTGCACCTCGGGGCTGTCGTGGTCGATGAACTCGGTTGCCGCCAGGGCGGCTCGGGCACCGGATCCGGGGCTGGGCTGCAGGGGCGTCATGATGGCGGGTTCCGCTTCCGTCGGGTGTCGAGGGTGTCTCACAGGCCGAGCATCGAGGCGATGCGGTTGCGCTGGATCTCGGACGTACCGGAGTAGATGGTCCCGGCGACCGAGTTGCGCAGCTCCTTCTCGATGCCGTACTCGGCCATGTAGCCGTTGCCTCCGAAGATCTGCACGGCGGCGAGCGCCGAGGCCACGTTGGCCTCGCTGGTGAGGAGTTTGGCGATCGCGATGTCACGGGTGACGTTCTCGCCCGCGGCCAGCTTGCGGGCGGCCGAGTACAGCCAGTGCCGGGCTGTCTCCACCCCGATCTCCATGTCCACGATCCGGTGGGAGACGGCCTGGTAGGAGCCGATCGGCTGCCCGAACTGGGTACGGGTGCGGGCGTATTGCGCGCAGCGCTCGACCCGGTCGCGCATCTCCCCGGCGTTGACGACGAAGGAGCACAGGATCTCCCAGCGCATCACGTGGTCCAGGACGAGGAAGCCGCCGCCGGTGCGGCCCACGACCTGCGTGGCCGGGATGCGGCACCCGTCGAAGAACAGCTCGCACAGCGGGGAGGTGCGCAGGCCCATCTTCGCCACCGGCGGCCCGACGCTCAGGCCGGGCGTGTCACGGTCGACGAGGAACGCGGTCACGCTCAGCGGGCCGGGGCGGTCGCTGGTGCGGGCGTACACGGTGATGACATCGGCGACCGGGCCGTTGCTGACGAACGCCTTGCTGCCGGTCAGGACGAAGCCGTCGCCGTCCCGCTGGGCCCGGGTGCGCATCGCCAGCGCGTCCGAACCGCTGTCGGGCTCGCTGATCGCATGGGCGCCGATCAGGTCGCCGGAGCACAGCCCGGGCAGATAACGGTCCTTGAGCAGCTGTGAGCCGAACCGGTGCAGGGGGACGCCGGTGCTGACCAGATGGCTGCACACGGAGAAGTTCAGCCCCGCGTCGCGGCAGCCCAGGCCCAGCCCCTCCAGGACGTACATCGTGGTCAGCAGGTCCTGGCCGAGCCCGCCCCACCGCTCGTCGAAGGGCAGGCCCAGGATCCCCGTCGCGCGCAGCAGGTCCCACTGCGCGCGGGGGAAGGCGGCCTGGGCGTCACGCTCGAGATGTCCGCAGCTGAGCTTCTCCAGCAGGGGCGCCAGCCCCTCGCGCAGCCGCTGCTGGTCCTCGGTCCAGGTGATCATCAGTACTGGGAGAACCCGGACGAGTCGAGATCGTGGCGCTCGTCGCCGCGCAGCGCCGGGGTGAACATGCACACCAGGCGCAGGTCCTCCTGCGGAGAGGCGATCAGCCAGTGCGCGTCGTGCTGGTCCAGGGCGTACAGGGTGCCCGGCGTGATGGGGTGGGAGTCGCCGTTCATGTCGATGATCTCGCCGTTGCCCGCGATGCAGTAGCAGGCCTCCAGGTGACGGCGGTACTCCAGCCGTGACTTGGTCCCGGCCCGTACGATCGTGTCGGTGACGGTGTAGCCGAGGCCGTCGGACTCGGTGAGGAAGCGGCGGCTGAGGCCGTTGCCCCAGTCGACGCAGCGGACACTGTCGATGTTTCGCACGATCATGTGTGGCTTCCTCCAGTCGTACGGTGATGACGGTGGTGGGCGGCCGGGCCGCGCAGCCCGGCCACGAAGGAGGCGAACTCCCGCACGGGGTCGCGCCGTTCGGCCAGGGCCTGTTCGATACGGGCGACACCGGCGCTGCCCACGACGGCGGCGTCCGCGCCCAGCTTCTCCAGAGCGGCGATGTCGGCCCGGGTGCGGACACCGAAACCGACGGCGACCGGCACGCGGGTGGCGGCGCGCACCTCGGCGAGTGCCGCGGCGAGCCGGTCGTGGTCCGGGGCGGCGGTGGTGCCGCTGCGGCCGTAGTGGGCGACCAGGTAGAGGTAGGCGGAGGCGTGCTGTGCGGCCTCGGCCACCGTTGCCCGGCCGGAGACGGCGTAACAGGTGGTGACCAGCGGCAGGCCGGCCAGCTGTGCGGCCTCGTAGTGGGCGGCCCGCAGCCGGGGCGGCAGGCCGTGCAGCAGCAGCCCGTCGCAGCCCGCGTCGGCCAGGGCGCGGGCGAAGCCGCCCGGGTCGCGGCCCCTGACGGTGTGACTCCAGTCGGCGAGCAGGGCGATGCGCAGACGGCGCAGGGTGGGACGTATGGCTGTCACCGCGTCGAGCACGGCGTCGAGGGTGACACCGCTCGCCAGTGCGCGGTCCGCGCTGCGGCGGACGACCGGGCCGTCGGTGACGGAGCCGGGGAAGGGGACGGCCAGTTCGAGGCAGTCGACGTCACTGTCGTCGAGCATCGCGGCGAGGTCCGCCAGGATGTCGAGCGGCGGGTCGCCCGCGTTGACGAACACGGCGAGTCCCGGGCGGCCCGGACGGCGGCGCGCGAAGAACTCGCCCGTGTCGGCCGGTGCGTGGGGGTGTGCGTCCCCGGGAACTCTGCCCCGGGCTCCCCGGCCCTCACCCGCCGGCCGGCCGTCTCCGTCCGGCCCGCAAGCCGGGCGACGCTCCCCAGGCCTTTCGGGCGAAGGCCCCACCGGCGCGGCGGACCCGGCGCTCCGGCAGGACGCCAGGGACAAGGACGCCACTCCGGGCACAGCGTCCGGAGCCAGGCCCGACACCGGGACCGTGGGCAGGAGTCGCTCAGGCATGAGCCGCCTCCCGCGTGCGCAGCCGGTCGACCAACGACAGCGCCGCGCCGTCGTGCAGCGTGGAGCGGGCGGCGCGCAGTGCCTCGTGCCAGTCGCCGGTGAGCCGGCCCGCCACCGCCAGGGCGGCCGCGTTGAGGCAGACGGTTTCGGTGGCGGCGGGGGTGCCGCGTCCGGCGAGGACCTCCAGGAAGAGATCCACGGCGTCCTGCACACCGCCTCCCCCGGGACGGCTCAGATCCGCCAGCCGGCCCGGCCCCAGGCCCAGCGCGGCGGGCCGCAGGGTGAACTCGTCCTCGGCGCCGTCCTCGTAGCACCGCACCCGGTTGGCGGTGAACGCCAGCAGCTCGTCGGCGCCGGCGTCGTTGTCGGCCAGCCACACCGTCCGGCCCGTGGCACGCGAGACGTGCGCGGCCGCCTGCCGCAGCCCCTCGAGCGCCTCCGGGCGGGACACCCCGCTCACCTGGGCGCGCACCGCCACGTCGGCGAGCAGGGGGCCGAGCGTGTTGACGATCGACCCCAGCCGCCGCATGTCCAGCGGCACGACGGCCCGGGCGAGCAACGCGATCTCCGCGGGGTACACGAAGTACCCGGCGAAGGCGACGCCGCAGCGCTCCAGGGTGTCCTGGGTCTGCTCGTACGACGTCGTCGCCGCGATGCCGAGCCGCTCGAGCAGGTCCAGGGAGCCGCAGCTGCCGGTGTAGGCGCGAGAGCCGGTCTTGACGACCCGGACGCCCATCGCCGCCGCCACGAAGGCGGCCGCCGTGGAGATGTTGAAGGTACGCGGCCCGCCCCCGGTGCCGACGATGTTCACGGCATCCGCGAACGCGTCCGCCGGGCGCAGGGGCCTGCGCTCGGCCAGCGAGTCCAGCAACGCGCACAGCGTGACCGGGTCCGGCATCCGGGTCGACAGCGAGGCGAGCAGGGCCGTGGCCTCACCCCGGCGCAGGTCACCGGCGTGCAGCTGGTCCCAGAACGACCGCCACACCGGCAGCTGAACGGGACGGTCCCGGCCGATGAGCGCGACGACGGCCTCGTGCATGACTACTCGGCCCCCACGTGCTCGCGCGGCGCGTCGGTGAGGAACGCGGCGATCGCCGCGACGGAGGTGAAGGACTCGGGGTCGAGGTCCACGGCATCGGTGTCGACGCCGTAGCGGTCCTCCAGCCAGGCGATCACCTTGAGCAGCCCGAGGCTGTCGATGACGCCGTTCGCCATCAGGTCGAGGTCGTCGGCGAGGTCGTCCGCGGGCACGTCCGGCAGGAACTCCCTGAGGACGAACTCCTTGACGGCCTGGGCGTAGTCCATGTCAGTTCTCCTTGGTGAAGTGGGCCGAAGCGACCAGGTCGCGGTCGACCTTGCCGGTGGAAGTCCTGGGCAGCGGGTCGTCGACGATCCGCAGGCCCGACGGAACCGCCGCCCGGGGGAGCCGGCGGGCCAGATGCCCGCGCAGCGTCAGGCTGGTGAGGCCGGAGCCCGGTGCACGCCGTACCAGCGCGTGCAGCAGCCGTCCGGCGACCGGGTCGGGCAGGGCCAGGACGGCCGCCTCGGTGACCTCGTGGTGGCCGAGCAGGACGTGCTCCACCTCCTGGGCGTTGACCCGCACCCCGCGCACCTTGACCTGCGCGTCGGTGCGGCCCTCGAGGGTGAGGGAGCCGTCCGTGTGCCGGCGCACCAGGTCGCCGCTGCGGAAGTAGCGCCGGCCGTCGTCGCGTGCCGGATGCGGTACGAACGCCTGCGCGGCGGCCGCCGGGCCCAGGTAGCCGCGGGTCTGGAAGGCGGTGGAGACGAGCAGTTCGCCGGCGCCGGGCCCGGCCAGTACCGTGCCCTCGTCCGTGACGACGAGCGCACCGGCGCCGGGCAGCGGCCGGCCCAGCGGCAGCGGGCCGCCGCCCGCCGCGTCTTTCGCGCTCACCTCGTACACGAAGCTGTCATTGGTCTCGGTGCACCCGTAGATGCTGTGCAGCCGGGCGCCGGGCAGCAGGCCCGGCAGCCGGGCGAGCAGCGGCCCGGGCATGGCGTCACCGGTGAACATGGCGTGCCGTACGGCGGGCAGGACCACCCCGGCGGTGTCCGCTGCGTCGGCGAGCAGCCGGAAGAACATGGGTACGGCCTGGACGACCCGGACCTGATGCCGGGTCAGCAGATTCAGCAGGCGGGGACCGTCCAGGGCGTGGTCGGCCTCGACGAGGACGGCCCGGCCGCCGTGCGCGAGGGTGGCCCACACGTCGAGCAGACACAGGTCGAAGTTGAGCGGCGCGTAGTTGAGGACCGTGGTGCCCGGGCCGATGCCGAAGGCGTCGGCGGCCCAGCCGGTGAAGGCGTCCAGTGCCGCCACGTCCAGCGGGACGATCTTCGGGGTTCCGGTGGAGCCGGAGGTGGTGAGCAGCAGGGCGGGCCGGCCGGTGGGCGGCGCGGGAGGCCGCGGGGTGCTCGCCCCGCGCGCAGGGGGACCGTCGTCGGGCCGCAGCGCCTTTTGTACGCCGGCCTGCTCGTGCAGCAGGCCGACGGCGTCCCGGCCGAGCGTGGCGGCCGCCAGCAGCACCGGCCGGCGCTCCAGCAGACAGGCCAGGACCAGGGCGATGGTGGCGGGCGACTTCACGGCGGGCACGGCGATGGGTGCGTCGCCCGGCAGGTGCGCCAGGCGGGCCCGCTCGTGCTCCGCGCTGCGCAGCAGCGCTCCGTAGCCGATCTCCTCGTCCCGCCACACCAGTGCGGTCGCGTGCGGGGTTCGCCGCGCCTGTTCCAGGACACCGCCGAGGAGGGTGCGACGGTGTGCCGCGACGTGTCCGGGCGCGACCTGCGTCCTGCCTGCGCTGCCGTTCAAGTTCCCTCCCCCTGATCCCGTTTCGCACCGTGCGGTGGTCTTCGGTCCCGATCGTGCGGGGGTGGTCTGGAGGATTGATCGAGTCACGGTGCACCTGCAGCACCAGGGCCCCGTCACCGGTGGCGGTGACGGGGCCCTGGTCCCTGTGCCGTTCAGTCGTCGGTGAGGTCCACGAGGGCGTCCGAGGGGTCGCCGTGCGGCGCTCCGGCCGGCCACCACGCGTCCGCCCGGCGGCGATAGGGGTACCAGCGGCCGTCGCGGCCCAGGCGCAGCTGGATGTCCTGGCCGGCCGGTGTCCAGTGGTTGCCCTGGACCTGAAGCTCCGGCAGTTCGTCCGCCTCCCAGCCCGCCGAGAGCGCCGCGCGTGCCCGGGCGGTCTCCTGGGCGGACGGCGACCAGGCGCGCTCCAGCACCTCCAGCCCCGCCGCCCCGCCGGTGCGCCAGGCCTCGGCCGCGCGGTCCAGCTCCTCGGACGGTCTGCCGCAGGCCTGCCGCAGCCGCGCCGCAACCCTTGGATCCGGATGGGTGGCCGCGATGCGTACGGTGTCCTGCCACAGGCCGAGCTCGGGCGCGGGCGCGTCGGTCAGGCCCCGGGCGTACGCGAGCAGCGACCTGGCGCGTACGGCCGCGTCGGCGACCAGCTGCTCCAGCGGGTCGGCCTCGATGCCGGTGACCGGCTCACCGGCACCGGCCGGGGCGGGAGGCAGCGACGGCAGTCCGGGCAGCGGCGACGCCTCCCGCGACCAGGCGGACAGCGGGTCCACGCCGGGCAACGGGCCCTTCTGCAGGGTGACTTCCGCGTCCGTCCCGTCCGCGTCCTCGCCGTCCTCGCCATCCTCTTCGTCCTCTTCGTCCCCGCCCGTCATGGCCCGCAGCAGCAGCTCCGACTTCAGCTCCTCCACGGCCTCTCCGGCGCCCCTGCCCCGCACCAGCAGCAGCAGCCACGGGTCCGTGTCCAGGTGCCACGACAGCTGGTAGCACAGGGCCGTGGCATGCGGGCACGGATGGTCCAGGGCGTCGCAGTCGCAGTCGGCGTCCAGGTCCCCGTACCCGGGCAGCAGCCGCAGCCGGGCGTCCTCCACCGCCTCCAGGAGGTCCTCGGGCAGCTCACCGGCCAGCAGCGACTCCGTCACGGCGGGCCGGTCCGCGGTCTTGTCCCACAGCAGTTCCCACTCCTGGTCGTCCAGCTCCCGCAGGGTGATCACGGTCGTGTACGCCTCGTCGCCGCCGTAGACCTGCGCCGTGATCCGTCCCGGGCCGACCGCGATCGGCCCGATCCGTCCGGTGCGGGAGAAGGCCCGGCCCTGCTTCAGCGGCTCCTCCTCCGGCCAGGTGTCCTCGACGGCCTGCGTGAAGGATCCGGCCCAGAACGACTGGCCGCGGGCACGGCCGCCCTTGCGGGCGGGGAAGGCGGGAAAGCCCCGGGCGCCGCTGTCCTTGCTCGCGGCCATCACTCGCTCCTCAGCTCGACCAGGCCGGCCAGTTCGTCGTTGGTCAGTTCCGTCAGTGCCTGCTCGCCCGCCCCGAGCACCGAGTCCGCGAGCTCCTTCTTCGACTCCAGCAGGGCGGCGATGCGGTCCTCGACGGTGCCTTCGGCGATCAGCCGGTGCACCTGGACGGGCCTGGTCTGGCCGATCCGGTACGCGCGGTCCGTGGCCTGCGCCTCCACCGCCGGGTTCCACCAGCGGTCGTAGTGCACGACGTGTTCGGCCCGGGTCAGGTTCAGGCCTGTACCGGCCGCCTTCAGCGACAACAGGAAGACCGGCACCTCCCCGTCCTGGAAGCGCTGGACGAGCTCCTCGCGCTTGGGCACGGGCGTGCCGCCGTGCAGCAGCTGGGCGGGCACCCCGCGTTCGCGCAGGTGCCGCTCCAGCAGCCGGGCCATGACGACGTACTGCGTGAACACGAGCACGGCGCCGTCCTCGGCGATGATCGTGCCGAGGAGTTCGTCGAGCAGCTCCAGCTTCCCGGAGCGCCCCGTGAGCACCGTGCCCTCCTCCTTGAGGAACTGGGCGGGGTGGTTGCAGATCTGCTTCAGGCCGGTGAGCAGTTTCAGGACCAGGCCGCTGCGGGCGATGCCCTCGCTGCCGCGGATCTGCGCCATCACCTGCCGCACCTGCCCGTGGTACAGCGCCGACTGCTCGGCGGTCAGCGCGACCGGCCGGTCCGTCTCGGTCTTGGGCGGCAGTTCCGGCGCGATGCCCGGGTCGGACTTGCGGCGGCGCAGCAGGAACGGGCGCACGAGAGTGGCCAGGCGCTGTGCCGTGGGCCGTTCCCCAGCGCCCTCGGTGCGCTCCGCCTCGATCGGCGCCATCCAGCGCCGGCGGAACTCGCCGTATCCGCCGAGCAGTCCGGGCGTCGTCCAGTCCAGGACCGCCCACAGCTCGGAGAGGCTGTTCTCGACGGGCGTGCCGGTGAGCGCGATCTTCGCGTCGGCGGGGATCAGCCGCAGCGCCCTGGCGGTGCTGGAGTGCGGGTTCTTGACGTGCTGGGCCTCGTCGGCGACGACCATGCCCCAGCGGTGCCCGGCGAGCCGGTCGGCGTCGAGGCGCATCGTGCCGTACGTCGTCAGGACGAATCCCTCCCCGGCGCCGTCCAGGGTGCGGCCCGTGCCGTGGTAGCGGCGTACGGCCGTGCCGGGCGCGAACCGGCCCACCTCGCGCTGCCAGTTGCCCAGCAGGGAGGCCGGGCAGACGACCAGGGTCGGCCCGCTGCTGTCCTCGTGTTCCTGGCGCAGCAGATGCAGCGCGATCAGCTGGACGGTCTTGCCCAGGCCCATGTCGTCGGCGAGGCAGCCGCCCAGCCCCAGCGAGGTCATCCGGTCCAGCCAGCGCAGGCCGCGCAGCTGGTAGTCGCGCAGGGTGGCGGCGAGCGCGGCGGGCCGGCGCAGGGGTTCGGCGCCGCCGTCCGGATCGGCGAGGTGGGCACGCAGCGCCAGCAGCCAGGGGGTGGGCTCCACCGGCACCTGTTCCTTGCCGGCCCGCGCGTATCCGGTCAGGGCGACGGCGAGCGCCTCGATCGCGGTGAGCGTGCCCACCTCCGGCTCGCGGGCCTTGCGGGCCAGGTCGGCACCGGCCAGGATCCAGCCGCCCCGCAGCCGTACGGCGGGACGGCCCGCGGCGGCCTCGGCCCTCTCCTGGTCCGTCAACGGGTCGCCGTCCAGGCAGAGCTGCCAGCGCAGGTCCACGGTGCCGTCGCCGCCGAAGAACGAACGCAGGTCGGCCGGCGGCGCGAGGCCGGCGCCGACGACGGCCCGGGCGGTCAGCGAGCGGCCGGCGTCCCCGGGCCACAGCACGTCGATGCCGTGAGCGCGCAGCCGGCCGGCCGCGCCGCCCAGCAGATCGGTCACGTCCTGGTCGGACAACTCCATGGCGTGCGGCACGGGCAACAGCCGCTGAAGCGGCTTCCACACGTCCGCGGCCCGGCGCACGGCCAGCACGGTGTCGGCCTGGGCCCGCGGACCCAGCGCGTGATCGGCGCTCGCGAACAGCTCGTCCGCGTCGAGCGCGAGGGTGGGGTCGGCCAGGCTGTGGGCGCGGGGGACCAGGCGCAGGCAGGGGGCGATGCCGCCGTCCTCGCTCCCGCCGGTGAGCTCCACCCGCAGGCTGACGCGGACTCCCGAGTCCAGGCCCGCCGAGATCTCCTCGGCCCAGGCCCGCAGCTGGGGCACGAGCTGGGGCTCCGCCGCCGCGAACGCCGCCCGGCCGGTGGCCGCCGGGGCCGCCGGGGTGCGCGGCAGGGTGTCGGCGACGGCGTCCAGGAACGCCCGTACCAGGCCCTCCGGTTCGGCCATCCGCACCGCCGTGTCAGCCGTGCCCGGCAGGACGCCGGCGTACGCCTCGGGCGGCGCGGCAGCGGCGAGCGCGCGCACCCGTTGCACGTCGTCCAGGTCCAGTGGGCCGATCCGCCAGGCGTCGTAGCCGCCCGGCGTGACACCCGGCAGCAGCCGCTCCCGGGCCGCCAGGTGCAGGGCGATCGCGGCCGCGCCTGCCCAGAACGCGGCGGCCCGATGGACCCCCGCCCCCGGCCGGGCCGCGCGGGCCAGCACCGGCAGCGCGTCGCCGACCGACAGCCGCACGGCCGCGACGGTGCGCAGGACCGGGGCACCGCCCTCGACGGTGACCACGTCCACGGCGTCCCCCGCCCCGGCCACCGGATCGGGCGGACCGCCCGGCGGGTCCCAGAACACCACCGTGCCGGAGCGGGGCGGGTCGGCCGCCTCGAAGAGCACCGCACACCGCGTGAGGTCGTCGGCCCGAACGCCCGTCGTCACTGCCATGTCCCTCTGGATTCCCCTTCGTACATCCGGTCCCGTCCGATGTGGTCGCTCTCAGCTGCCGAGCCGCTGGTAGCGTCGCACGGACAGAGGGAAGAAAACGGCAAAAATGATCACCGGCCACACCACACCCATGACAATGGCCTGATCCGTCGCCCATGTCCCGGTGTCCCAGCCCGGGTTGCCGAACAGCCGCCGCGCGGCCGTCACCGTCGCCGACAGCGGATTCCACTCGGAGACCGCGGCGAGCCAGCCCGGCATCGTGTCCGGCGACACGAAGGCGTTCGACAGGAACCCCAGCGGCCACACCAGGGTCTGCACGGCGGTGACGGCGGCCGGGTCCGTGAAGACCAGCCCCAGGTAGATGCCCACCCACAGCAGGGCGAAGCGCAGCAGCAGGAGCAGGCCGACGGCTGCCAGCGCCCGGCCGAACCCCTCGTTCGCGCGCCAGCCGACGGCCAGGCCGCACAGGATCATCACGGCAAGCCCGAGGACCGAGTTGAGCATGTCGGCGATGCTGCGTCCGCTCACCACCGCCGCCGCGGACGTGGGCATCGCCCGGAACCGGTCGGTGACCCCCTTGGCGGCGTCGCTGATCACGGCCAGCATCGTCACCTCGATGCCGAAGACCATCGTCATGGCGAACATGCCCGGTACCAGGAACTCGCGATAGCTGCCCCCGCCGGGAACCTGCATCGCCCCGCCGAACAGATATCCGAACATCAGCACCATCATGATCGGGAAGAGCAGGCCGATGACGACGGGGGCGGGATTGCGGGCCCAGTGGGCCAGCGAACGCCCGGTCAGCACCCAGGAGTCGGACAGGGCCCAGCGGGCACCGCCCGTGCCGGTTTCGGACTGCGGGACTGCGGTGCTCACACCGTCACCTCTTCGTTCTCGGTCCCGCTCGGGCTCTGGTTCCTGTCCGTGCCGGTCAGGTGCAGGAAGACCTCGTCCAGCGTGGGGCGGCGCAGCGCGATGTCCTCGGCCACGACACCCGCCTCGCCCAGTGCCCGCACGATCTCGGACAGGGCGGCGACCCGGTCCGAGACCGGGGCACCCACCCGCCGGTTCTCCACGTCGGTGTCGGGGTCCCGGCCCGTGATGCGGGCCAGCACCCCGGCCGCGGCGGCGATCTCACCGGCGCCGCGGACCGTGACGTCGATCCGGTCGCCGCCGATCGCCGACTTCAGCTCGTCGGGCGTGCCCTCGGCGATCACCCGCCCGCCCGCACCGCCCGGCGAGGCGATCACCGAGATCCTGTCCGCGAGCTGGTCCGCCTCGTCCAGGTACTGCGTGGTCAGCAGGACCGTCGTGCCGTCCTGGACCAGGGAACGCACCGCCGCCCACACCTCGTTGCGGCTGCGCGGGTCCAGGCCCGTCGTCGGCTCGTCGAGGAAGAGCACCCGCGGCGCGAGAATGAGACTGGCCGCCAGGTCGAGGCGCCGGCGCATACCGCCCGAGTAGTCCTTGACCTGCTTGGCACCCGTGCCGGCGAGCCCGAACTGCTCCAGCAGCGTGTCCGCGCGCGCACCGGCCGCGCGCTTTCCCAGGTGGTACAGCCGCCCGAACATCACCAGGTTCTGGCGGCCGCTGAGGACCTCGTCGACCGCGGCGTACTGGCCGAGCAGCCCGATCCGCGCCCGCACCTTCGCGCTGTCGCGGACCACGTCGAAGCCGGCCACCTCCGCCCGGCCCTCATCCAGCCTGGCCAGCGTGGACAGGATGCGTACCGCGGTCGTCTTGCCGGCGCCGTTGGGCCCGAGCAGACCGTGCACCGTGCCCTCGGGCACCCGCAGACCGAACCCCCTCAGGGCCGGGGCGTCGCCGTACCGTTTGCACAGGTTCTCGGCGAGGATCGCGTACCCGGATCCCACGGATGGCCTCGTCATGGATGTCCCTTTCCCCGGTGTGCGACAGGTCCGAGCAGTCTTCGGCCGGCCGCTCGGTCCGCCTTCGAGCCCGGCTCGAGCCGGGCAGGCAAGCGTTCGGTGCGTCAACGCCCACCGGCCCGGAGGAGCACGTGGTCACCTTCATCAACCGGTTCACGGTCACCGGCCCGGCCGAGGAGTTCGAGCGGCTCTTCGACGACACCTCGGCCTTCTTCCGCGACCGCCCCGGATTCCTGCGCCACCGGCTGCTGCGCCACACCGAGCGGCCCGGCTCCTACGTCAACATCGCCGAGTGGACGGACGACGAGTCCTTCCGCGCGGCCGTCACCCACCCCGGTTTCGCCCCGCACGCCGCCGCGCTGCGCACGGTGAGCACCAGCGAACCGAACCTGTACACGGCTGTGCTGGAACGCGAGGCGGCCACCGGAGGCTGAGCGGCTCCACGCAAGCCGAGAGCGGGCGGCCCCGGGACACCGGGGCCGCCCGCTCTCGGCGTACGGGAGAAGGGCCCTACCGGGCCGCTCGCACGGACAGCGGGTGGTGGAACACCTCGCGCGGGTCCCACTTCGCCTTGACCGCCTGCAGGCGGTGGTAGTTGTCCCCGAAGTACAGCCGGTGCCAGGGCACACCGGAGGTGTTCCACTTCGGATCGGCCATGTCGATGTCGGGGAAGTTGATGAAGCAGCCCTCGTTGCGGTCGTTCGGCGCCGGAACCCCGCCCGTGTCCTGGTAGACACCCGCGTACAGCCGGCGCAGCCAGTCCACGTTCGCCGCGTCCCGCTCCGGGCTCTGCCAGGTGTTCATGAACAGCGCCTTCATCACCGAGCCGCGCTGCCAGGACGCCGTCGACCGCGGGCCGACCGTGTTGACGAGGCCGCCGTACGACTGGATGGACACCGAACTGGAGTCGTTGGTGTGCTCCGTGCTGCCCAGGAAGCCGTACAGCACGTCGATCTGCTCGTCGGTGAACGCCCGCCGCAGATAGGACGACTTGATCTTCTGCCGGCCGCTCTCCGCGTCCTGGGAGGCGGCCAGCGACTCGACCGACGCCAGCCACGGCAGCGTCTCGGGCGGCGCGGCGTACGCCTGGACGCCCACCCCGGCCGAGACCGCGTCGATGTGGTCCTGCAGCAGCCTGCCGGCGTCGGGCAGGGTCGCGTCCAGGTGGGTGAAGGCCACGGCGCTCAGCCCCTGGTCACTCTCCCCCTGGTGGCCCAGCAGCACCAGACCGCTGAACAGGCCGGTGTACGGCGACCGGGGGCCGCTGTTGCGCTCGTGCCAGCGCCCGTGGTTGCCCACCAGCGTGCGGAACGCGTTCCTGGTCATGCCCTCGCGCGGGAACATCACGGCGGAGGTCAGCACGCTGCCGTGCGGCCGCGGCAAAGCGGTGGCGGGGTCGCTGCCCCGGGCCGCGGGCGAGCGGAACCAGTAGCGGGTGACGACGCCGAAGTTGCCGCCGCCCGCACCGGTGTGGGCCCACCACAGTTCACGGTTCGGATCGTTCGCGTCCCGCGTGGCGACCACCGCGCGGGCCCGCCCGCGGGCGTCGACGACGACCACTTCGACGGCCAGCAGATGGTCGCTGGAGATCCCGTGGCGGCGGGACAGAGCCCCGTAGCCACCGCCCTGCACATGGCCGCCGAAGGCGACGGTCGCGCTGGCGCCGCCCGGGACGGTCACGCCCCAGCCGTAGTAGAGCGCCCGGTAGACGTCCACGAGCCGGGCACCCGCGCCGATCTCGAAGGCGCCGCGCGCCGCGTCCCAGCGGACGGTGTCCATCCCGGCGAGATCGACGACCCGGCGGACCGAGGTGTCACCCACGAAGTTCTCGTAGCAGTGGCCGCCGCTGCGCACCGCGATGCGCTTGCCGTCGCGTACGGCCTCACGCACCGCCACCACCACCTGCTCGGTGGTGGTGGCCAGCACGAAGGCCTCGGGCCGGGCGGTGAACCTCTTGTTGCTGCCGCGCACGGCGAGGTCCGCGTAGCGCGGGTCCGCCGGTTCCACCACCAGCGGATGGGAGGAGGGGCTCGCGGCGGCGGTTGCGGTGGCGAGGCCGGAACCCGCGGCCGCCGCCGCGGCGATCGTGCCCGTGACGAAGCGTCTGCGGTTCGGAGCAGTCATCGTGTCCCCGCTCACACGCCGGCGCGCTCGGACAGCGCCCGGTTGATCAGTTCCAGGTACACGCGCGGGGTCTCGGCCTCGTCCACGGCCTCCTCGTCCAGGAGCACTTCGAAGTCCCGCTCGATGCGCCCGGTCGTCTGCAGCACGGCCAGCGAGTCGTAGCCCAGTTCGGCGAACGGCACGTCCAGGATGTCGCCGTCCAGGTCCACGCCCTCCTCCTCGCCGGCGCACTCACGCAGCAGGGTGATCAGGTCAGTGAGTTCGAGCCGTTTCACGGCATACCTCATTCCTCGGTGTTCCCGGGTGTTCTTCGGTACAGGTGCTGCGGGTGCCGGCGGGGTCAGGCGCGGACCACGGCGGCGGCGTTGAAACCGCCGCGCCCGCGCGCCAGCACGAGCGCCGTCCGCAGCTGCGCACCCCGGCGCGGGGCACCGGTCACGAGATCCAGGGGGCAGTCCTCGGCCGGGCGCCGGGTGCCGGTGGTGGGCGGGATCACCTGGTCCCGCAGCGAGAACAGGGCGGCCGCCAGGTCCAGCGCGCCACCGCCGGCGGCGAGCCGGCCGGTCATGCTCTTCGGCGCGGTCACCGGGACGCCGTACTCCCCGAACACATCGGAGATCGCCCGCGCCTCGGCGCGGTCGGCCACCCGTTCCCCGGCGCCGTCGGCGAAGACCACGTCGACCTGGTCGGGCCGTACCCCGGCGTCGTCCAGGGCGAGTTCGGCCGCCGCGCCCAGCCGCGAGCCCCCGCCCGCCCCGGGGGCCGGGTCGAAGGTGGCCGCGTATCCGGCGACCGTCCCGTACACCCGGGCGCCCCGGTCGCGGGCCGCGGTCGCGGACTCCAGGACCAGCAGCGCGCCGCCCTCGCCGGGGACATAGCCGCAGGCGTCCGCCGAGAACGGCAGGAAGGCGCGGCCGGGGTCGTCGCTGACGCTGATGCGTCCCTCGGCCAGGTGCGCGGCCCACCCCCACGGGCACAGCGCGGAGTCGACCGCGCCCGTGACGACGAGCGAGGATCCCCTGCGCAGCTGGCGGCGGGCCTGCCCCACCGCGTCCAGACCGCCGGCCTGCTCGGACACCAGCACTCCGCTGGCACCGCGCAGCCCGTGGCGGATGGATATCTGACCGGTGTTCACCGCGTAGAACCAGGCGAACGACTGGTACGCGCTGACGTGCTGGCTGCCCTTGCTCCACAGGGCCTGAAGCTCGCGCTGGCCGAACTCGAAGCCGCCCGCGGACGACGCGGTGACCGCGCCCGCCGCGTACTCGGGCAGCTCGGCCGCCTCGACACCGGCGTCCTTGAGCGCCTCCTCGGCGGTCACCAGCGACAGCCGGGTCACCTGGTCGGTCTGCGACATCAGCCGGCTGGGCACATGGTCCTCGGCGACGAAGCCGGGCACCTCGCCCGCGAGCCGGGCCGGATACCCGGAGGCGTCGAAGCGGGTCAGCGGACGGATGCCGCTCTCGCCGCGCAGGACCGCCGCCCACCAGGCCGCGGCTCCCAGCCCGTTGGGGGCGACGACACCGATGCCGGTGACCACGGCGGGGGTGGTGCGGGCTTGGGCGCCGCGACCGGTGACGCCGGGGCGTTCGAGGAGGGACGTGCCGGTCATACGCTCACTCCCAGGTGCGGGCGGGTCAGGATCATGGCGCTCTGGAAGCCGCCGAAGCCGCTGCCCACGGTCAGTACCGTGTCGGTCACCTGCTCGCGGGCCACGAGCGGGGTGTAGTCCAGGTCGCAGGCGGGGTCGGGTTCGTGCAGATTGGCCGTGGGCGGCACGGTGCCGTGCTCGATGGCCAGGGCGCTGGCGGCCACCTCGAGGGCGCCGATCGCGCCGAGCGAGTGGCCGATCATCGACTTGATGGAGCTGATGGGCACCTCGTACGCCCGGGAGCCGAGACCGCGCTTGAACGCGGTCGTCTCGTGCCGGTCGTTCTGCTTGGTGCCCGAGCCGTGGGCGTTGATGTAGTCGACGTCGCCGGGGGCGAGCCGGGCCTCGTCCAGGGCGGCGGTGATGGCCTCCGCCATCTCCCTGCCGTCCGAGCGCAGGCCGGTCATGTGGTAGGCGTTGCTGCGGCTGGCGAAGCCCGCGATCTCGGCGTACACATGCGCGCCGCGGCGGCGGGCGTGCTGAAGCTCCTCGACGACCAGGACGGCCGAACCCTCGCCGAGCACGAACCCGTTGCGGGTGCGGTCGAAGGGCCGCGAGGCGGTCTGCGGCTCGTCGTTGCGGGACGTGGTGGCCTTGATCGCGTCGAAGCAGGCCAGGGTGATCGGGGAGATCGGCGCCTCGGTCGCGCCCGTGACCATGACGTCGGTGCTGCCCTCGCGGATCAGCTCGACCGCGTGCCCGACGGAGTCCAGGCCCGAGGTGCAGCCCGTGGACACCAGCGACACCGGGCCCTGGGCGCCGACGCTGCGGGCGACCTCGGCGGCCAGCGAGCTGGGCACGAAGTAGTCGAACAGATGCGGAACGGCGCGTGTGTGGTCGACCAGCCAGTGGGCGCCGCCCTCGCTGACCTTCGCGTACTCGACGTCGAGGCCGGTGGTGCAGCCGACGGCGCTGCCGAGCGTGACCCCGGTGCGCAGCGGGTCGAGCTGCCCGTCCAGTCCGCTGTCGGCCACCGCCTCGCGGGCACTGACCAGCGCGAACTGCGCCGCACGGTCGAGCCGTTGGGCCTCGGCCGCGGTGAACCCGTGCGCGTCGGCGTCGAAGTCCACCTCCGCGGCGATGCGCGAACGGAACTGGGCAGGGTCGAACAGGGTGATGCCACGGGTGGCGGTGCGGCCCGCGGTGAGCACCGACCAGAACTCCTTGGTGCCCACTCCACCCGGGGCGACCACTCCGATTCCGGTGATCACAACCCGTCTCATCGGCTGTCCCTCACAGTTGTCCTCCAGGTGTCACGACGGCGGCGCGGATCGTCGCCCGGCGACAGTACGAGCCCCCCGTCGACCGTCCGAGCGTCGCCGACGTACCTGGAGGACGGCTCGAACACGACGCGGGCCGAGAGCGCTCACCCCGTCTCCGGGAGGCGGGCCGTCAACGCGTCGAAACGGCGTACCAACGCCTCCTGCCGGCGGCACAGTTCGTCGATGTGCTGCTGCAGGCGGACGATCTCACTGCCGAGTTCCAGCGTGTCGGCCGGCGTCGTCGGCCCGGCCGGAAAGCCCGGGCCCGTGGGGGCGGACAGGTCGGGGGAGTGGTTGAGGATCGCCTCCAGACGGCCGCGCAGGACGGGACCCGGTTCGATGCCGAGGGACTCCACCAGACGGCGGCGGGCACGCTCGTAGACGCCCAGGGCCTCGGCCTGGCGGCCGCCGCGGTACAGGGCGATCATCAGCAGGTCGTAGAACCGCTCGCGCAGCGGATGGTCGGACGTCAGTTTCTCCAGCTCGCCGGTGATCTCGCCGTGCTGGGCGCAGCGCAGGCTGGCGTCGTACAGGGTCTCCAGCACCGTCAGCCGGTTCTCCTCCAGCCGGTCCGCCTCGCTCGTGCAGATCGGGCCGTAGCGGCTGTCCTGAAGTGCCGGACCGCGCCACAGCGAAAGGGAACGGCGCAGCAGCTGGGCAGCGTAGCCGGGGTCGGTGGCGATCGCCGCCCGGCCCCTGGCGGACAGCCGGTGGAAGCGCTCGACGTCGGTGCCGGCCTGGCCCAGGCTCAGCAGATAGCCGGTCGGCAGGGTGGTGATCCACTCGTGGCCGGGGGCCGGCGCGGGCTCCTCCGGCAGCAGGCGGCGCAGCCGGGCCACGTGTGCCTGCAGCGCGTTCGCCGCGTTCGAGGGGGGACTGTCGCCCCACAGCTCCTCGGTGAGCTGGTCCACGGACAGCAGCCGGCCCGCATGCAGCACGAGCGCCGACAGCAGCACCCGCTGCTTGGGCCCCGGCGGCACGATGTCGGTGCCCGCCCCGCCGTGCCGTATCTCCACCGGCCCCAGCAGCCGGAACTCCGTCTCCTCACCGGCGGACGAGGGCACCGTCCCGGGCCGGGCGGCCGCCCTGACGCCCCCGCGCGTCATGCTCATCGCGGCACTGCTCGGTCCGGCACGGGCTGACGCTCTTCCATGGTGCCTCCGTCGCTGGTCGGGTGTGCGGCGGCCGCGGGTGTCGTGGTGTGGTCCGTTCCGGGTCGGCCAATTGCGGCCGCGGGGTGAGGCGGCCGGTCCTTCGGACGATAGCCATCCAGGGCAGGGGGGCGGCCGCCCGTGCGAGCCCGGTTCCAGCATTCGTACAAGCGTTCTTGAGCGGGCTGGTCCCAGGTGGAAAGCCCGCATGTGGAAGGTCGCTTGAACGCGGCTGGAGATTGCGAGGGGTGTCACGCGAACCGGGCTAGCGTGCTGCACGGCCGACGGCTTTGAGCCATCGAGTGGAACCAACCACTCAACCGGTACGGGGAGGAAACTGTGGAGATACAGGTTCTGGGTCCGTTGAGCGCCGACGTCAACGGGGTCTCAATCGTTCCGACAGCGGGCAAGCCGAGGCAGATCCTCGCTCTGCTCGCCTTCTACCCGGGCAGGGTCATGCCTGTGCCCACCCTCATGGAAGAGATCTGGGGCACCAACATGCCCCAGAGCGCCATGACCACCATGCAGACCTACATCCTGCAGCTGCGTCGCCGCCTCGGCACCGCCATGGGGCCCGACGCCCCCGGCACCGCCAAGGAGGTGCTGGCCACCCGGCACGGCGGCTATCTGCTGCAGGTCCCGCCCCAGAGCGTGGACGTGCACCGCTACGAGCAGCTGGTGACGGCCGGTCAGTCCGCGTTCGACGAGGGCGAGGACGCGCAGGCGGCCGGTCTGTTCCGGGACGCGCTGGCCATGTGGCAGGGGCCCGCACTCGTCGACGTACGGGTCGGCCCGATCCTGGAGATCGAGGTCATGCGGCTGGAGGAGAGCCGTCTGGTCATCGTCGAGCGCCGCATCGACTCCGATCTCAGGCTCGGCCGGCACACCGAGCTCATCGCCGAGCTCACCGACCTGGTCGCCCGTCATCCGCAGCACGAGGGCCTGCACTCGCAGGCCATGGTGGCGCTCTACCGCTCCGGCCGGCAGGCCACCGCGCTGGACGTCTACCGCCGGCTGCGCAAGCGGCTGATCGAAGATCTGGGCGTGGAGCCCTCGCCGCAGCTGCAGCGGCTGCACCAGGCGATGCTCACCGTCGACCCGGCGCTGGACGTGGCGTGCGGGCCGCGCCGCACCTCCACCTTCAATCTGTACGCGGCCTGAGCCCGAATGCGGCGAGGACCCGGCGTGACCTCCGTGAGGCGCGGGAGAGCCGATTGGGCGCGACGAGAAGAGGGACAGCCGATGCCCGACGAACAGCCGGTGGGGCTGCACTGTTTCGCGCACGCCGGAGCCGGCATCTCCTCGTTCCACGGCTGGCGCGCCGGCCTCGGCCCCGGCGTCTCGCCCGTGCCGCACCTGCTTCCGGGCCGCGACAGCCGGCGCCGCGAAGCCCGTGTGACGGGACGCGGGGCACTGCTGGCCGACCTGATGGACGGCTTGCGGACCGCGCCGCACACGCCGTACGTGCTGTACGGGCACAGCCTCGGCGCGCTGGTCGCCTACACGCTCACCCGGGCACTGCACGAGGCCGGGCTCCCCGGCCCGGCCCTGCTCGCCGTGGGGGCCTGCCCGCCGCCCGACACCCCGTCCGAACTCGCGGACGCCTGCCGGGAGTCCGACGAACGGCTGCTGCGGCTGCTCGACACGATGGGCGCCGTGCCCGAGGGCGCCGACCCCGGCGGCTTCTGGTACCGGTCCGTGATGCCGGTACTGCGCGACGACCTGGCCCTCGCCGACAGCCTGCGCCGCGCCGCCCGCACCCCGGTGCGGGGCGGCCCGCTGACCGTGCCGGTCCTGGCCGTCGCCGGCGCGGACGATCCGCTGGTGCGGCCCGCCGAGCTGGCGGACTGGCGGCGCTGGACCTCGGGACCGCTGGTGGCCCGCACGCTGCCCGGCGACCACTTCTTCGTCCGCGGACCCGAACTGCCCCGCCTGCTCGGACGGGCCTGCCGTGTCGTACGGCGTCTGACCCGGGCTCCCCGGGCGACGGCCGGTGCGCGCGGCTGAGGCCCGTCCCTCGGACCGGCCTGCACAGGAGGACGGCCATGACGGAATCCTCCCCTCCCCGAAAGGGAGGGGAGTCCTGGCCCAGGCTGCACGGCCGGGAGCAGCGCTCCCGGCCGTGCAGCGTGTGCGCCCCGCTCTCGCAGCACAGATCGAGCGCTCTTCGAACATTCCTCGAGCGGTCCGGCGGAAGGTGAGATCCGCCGGGCGGCGCACGCGCCGCCCCACCGAGACCCGGAGGAGAACGAGCCGTGCCGGACTTCACCTACCCCGATCTCCCGGTGGACGGACTGCTGCGCACCGCAGCCGGGCGCGACCCGCACGGCATCGCCGTGCGCACCGCGCACGCGGCCGTGTCCTTCGGCGCACTGGCCGCCCGGGCCGACCGCATCGCCGCGTATCTGCAGCAGGAGACCGCCGGCCGACCGGGCGTGCGGGTCGGTGTCGCAAGCGTCCTCGACCCGGCCTTCGCCGCCGCCTACTACGGCGTCATGGGCAGTGGCGGCACGGTCGTCCTGGTCAATCCGCTGATCGGCGAGGACGGGCTGCGGCATGTCTTCGCCGCGTCCGGGGCCGAGATCGCGCTGGTGCCCTCGGCGACGGCCGCGCTGCTGGCCAAGATGCGCGGCGCGCTGCCCGCGCTGCGCACCGTCGTGGTGACGGACGCGCCCGACGCGGTGGTGCCCCCCGGCTGCATACCGCTGCACACCGTCCTGGACACGGCGCCGGACACCCCCGGCGAGCGGCGCGCGGACCCGGACGCCGTGGCCTGCGTGCAGTTCACCACCGGCACCACCGGCCGCCCCAAGGGCGTGCTGCTCACCCACCGCAACGTGGTCGCCAACGCCCGGCAGGTCGCACTCGCCCACCGCCTGGACCGTGACGCGGTCACCGTCAACCACCTGCCGCTGTACCACGTCATGCACCTCAACTCGGCGCTGTACGCCGGTGCCTGCCAGGTGCTGTGCCAGGACCCCGACCCGCTTGTCTCGCTGGCCGTGGCCGCCGGCACCGGCGCCACCCACTACTACGGGCTGCCCGCCCGGCTGCACCGCCTCGCCGCCGACGAGCGCCTGCCCAGGACCGCGCGCGGGGCACGGGGCGGGCCCCGGCTCACGGCCGTGCTGTCCGGCGGCTCGGGACTGCGCCGCGAGGCCGCCCGCACCCTGCGCGATCTGCTCGGCGTCCCCGTCGTCCAGGGCTACGGCATGGCCGAGCTGTCCCCGCTCACCCACTGCCAGCAGCCCGGCCGCTACCGGCCCGGCGCGGTCGGCACCCCGGTGCCCGGTACCGAGTGCCGGCTTGTCGACCTCACCACCGGCCGCCCGGTGGACGTCTGGTCCACCGGCGAGGTGCAGGTCAAGGGCCCCCAGCTGATGGCCGGTTACCTCGGCGAGGACAGCTGCGCGCGCATCGACGCGGACGGCTGGTTCTCCACCGGGGACGTCGGATACGTCGACAACGAGGAAGCCCTGTGGCTGGTGGACCGGATCGACGACATCTTCAAGTACGACAACGAGATCGTCTCGCCCAGCCGCGTCGAACGGATCCTCGCCACCGACCCGCGCGTCGCCGACTGCCTGGTCGCCGACTGGCCCGACCAGGAGCACGGCGGCCTCGTCTGGGCGGGCGTCGTCCTGCACGACGACCACGACACCGCCGGCGCCCACCAGGTCCTCGACGTCCTCGACTCGGTCACGGCCCGGGCCAACGAACACCTCGCGCACTTCGAACGGATCCGCCTGGCCGAAGCCCTGGACGCTGTGCCGCGTACCCCCACCGGGAAGCCGGCGCGGCGCCTGGTCCGGCAGCAGCTCAAGGAGCGGGCCGCTTGCTGACCCCGCCCCCACCGCCCGCACCCGGACACCCGACCCCTCAGATCCTCAGGAGCAGAACATGGTGACCTTCGTCGACAAGCCGACCGTGCACGGCGGCACCGACGCCTTCCTCGCCGTCAAGGGCAGGCTCACCGCCTCCACGGCCGCTCAGCCCGGATACGTGCGTCACCAGACCCTCCGCCACGCGGGCGCGCCCGACGTCTTCCCCGAGCTCGCCGTGTGCCAGGACGCCGCCGCCCACCGCAAGGCTGTGCGCAGCGAGGAGTTCCCGTCCCTGGCCCAGGGCCTGGGCCCGCCGGCCACGCCCGGCCCGGGGCTGTACGAGACCATCGAGGGGAGCGCGTGATGCACGACCTCGACCGGCCACGGGCGATCGTCGTCGGCGCGGGCCCCGTGGGCCTGACCGCCGCCCACGAACTCGCCCGCAGGGGAATGTGGGTGCGGCTGGTCGACGCCGCGCCCGGGCCCGCGCGCACCAGCCGCGCCGTGGCCGTGCACCCGCGCAGCCTGGAGACGTTCGCGCAGATGGGCGTCGTCGACGACCTGCTCGCACGGGGACGGCGGAACCGGGCCTTCACCATGTACTCCGGCGGGCACCGGCTGGTGCGGCTGGAGGCCGACTACACGACGATGCCGACCTCCTACCCGTACACGCTGATCGTCCCGCAGACCGAGACCGAGGCCGTGCTGCGCGAGGCCGTGGCCCGGCTCGGCGTCGACATCGAGTGGGGCGTGAAGCTGACCGGGTTCGAGCAGGCCGCGGACGGCGTGTGCGTCCGCCTGCGCGGCGTCGACGGCGTCGAGGAGAGCGTCGAGACCTCGTGGCTGGTCGGCTGCGACGGCGGGCACAGCACCGTGCGCAAGCTGCTCGGCCTGGAACTGATCGGCGAGTCCAGCGAGACGTGGATGCTCGCCGACGCGCCCGTCGACACCGACCTGCCGCCCGACACCATCTACTGGACCCACACCGGCGGGCACGCCCTGATGATGGTGCCCTACGCCCGCGACGGGCAGTGGCGGCTCCTGGACACCGCGCCCGCCGCGGACGGCGGCACGGAACGGCTCGGGGCCAGGCTGTCGGCCGGGCTCGGCCGTGACGTCAAGGTCGGCGAGGCCGAGTGGACGTCCGTGTTCACCTTCCAGCAGCGCATGGTCGAACGGATGCAGCAGGGCCGCGTCTTCGTGGCGGGAGACGCCGCCCATGTGCACAGCCCCGCCTCCGGACAGGGCATGAACACCGGCGTCCAGGAGGCGTACAACCTCGCCTGGAAAATCGCCCAGGTCGACCGGGGCGACGCGGGACCGGCCCTGCTCGACACCTACAGCGAGGAGCGGGTGCCGATCGGCGAGGCCCTGCTCGGCTCCACCCGCACCGCCACCTTCCTCGTCCAGCTCAAGAGCCTGCTGGCCGCGGCGGCGCTGCCGGCCGTCTTCGCCGTCGTACGCGCCGTGCCGCCGCTGCGGCGGGCCATCCAGCGCAAGGTTCTCGGCGGCATGTCCGGCCTGCGCATCGGGTACGGCGCGTCCTCCCTGACCACCGTCGAGGCCTACGAGTACGTCGTCGGCGCCGGACCCGTGGTGATGTCCGTGTCCGTGCCGACCCCCGAACCGGGCCCCGGCCGGCGCATCACGGAGGCGCAGGTCCACCACCCCTCCTCACCCGGCTGCCGCTCCCTGCACGACGAACTGCGCGACCCCCGCTGGACGTTGCTGCTCTCCGAGGGCGGCACCGGGCCCGGTGACACACCCGTCGGCGTCGCCGTGACGGCCGCCGTCCAGTACGGCGAGTGGCTGTCCGTGCGCACGGTGGGCGGCCGGTGCGCCGACGGTCCCGCCCCGCTCGCCGACCCCGACGCCCGGCTGCGCATCGCGCTCGGCCTGGCCCCCGGCTGCTGGGTTCTGGTGCGCCCGGACGGCTATGTCGCCGCGCGCGGTGCCCAGCTGACCCGCACCGCGCTGGACCGGGCCCTCGCCCCGCTGCGCCTGGCCGGCCCGCTCGCCGGGGAGGCCCTGCGCGAACCGGGTCCCGGCCTGCCCACTCCCGTCCACCGCCCGAAGGAGCACTGACCGTGACCGACAACCGGCCCTCCGCGAAGAGGTGCTTGTGATGACGGGTGAGCGCGTGCACCGTACGTCGCACTCGGTCGAGGTGGACGCCCCCGCCGGCGCCGTGTTCGGGCTGATCTCGGACGCGACGCGGTGGCCGCTGTTCTTCCCGGAGAACGTGCACGTGGAACGGCTGGAGTTCGACGGCACGAACGAGCGCCTGCGGATGTGGGCGACGGCCGGCGGCCGGCTCAGGTCGTGGATCTCGCAGCGGGTCCACGATCCCGGGACCCGCTGCGTCGAGTTCCGCCAGACCCACACCCAGCTGCCCGTGACGATGATGCGCGGGACGTGGATCACCGAGGAGCGGGCGGACGGGACGAGCCTGCTGACGCTGCTGCACGACTTCGCGGTGCACGGCGACGCCGCGGGTGACGTGGCGTGGGTGGAGCAGGTCCTCGACCTCAACTCCCGGGCCGAACTGGCGAGTCTGCGGTCCCTCGCGGAGCGGTGGACGCGTTTCGACGACCTCGTGCTGTCCTTCGAGGACACGGTCCGCATCAACGCGCCTGCCGAGCGCGTGTACGACTTCCTGTACCGGGCCGGCGACTGGCCCGAGCTGATTCCGCATGTGGCGCGGCTGGAGCTGACGGAGGACACCCCCGGGGTGCAGGTCATCGCGATGGACACGCTCACGGCGGACGGGGCGGGGCATACGACCGAGTCCGTGCGGATCTGTTTCCCGCACGCGGGGCGGATCGTCTACAAGCAGACCACCACTCCCGCGCTGATGGAGGCGCACACCGGGGAGTGGAACGTCGTGTCCGACGAGAACGGCCTGGCCGTGGTCGCGCAGCACAGCGTGGTGCTGCGCGAGGACGCCGTGGAGCAGGTGCTGGGGGCCGGTGCGGACCTCGCCCGGGCCCGCCGCCATGTGAGGGAGGCCCTCGGACGCAACTCCACCGCGACGCTGCACACGGTCCGCCGGTACGCGGAGTGCGTCACCCGGGCGCGGTGAGGGCTCCCGCCCGCGCCGCCGGCCGGGCCTGAGCCGAGGCTGCCGTGACTCCCCGAAGGGACGCGGCAGCCTTTTTTCACGGGTGGAGCCGGAGTCGGGAAACGGTCGCGGAACCGCGGTGTCCCGCATGAGCCACGCTCGGGAAACCGTCAAGAAAAAACCGACTGCGCGGTCTGTTCGGCGGGTTTTCGTGAACACCCCGCACCGCCGCCCCGGATTCCTGGACCGCATCTCGAGCGCTGCTCCAGTGCGCCGCGAGCAGCCGCCGTCAGCGTCGAGCGTAGGTACGCGACAGACAGGTACCGCGACGAAGGAGCTGACCACCGCCGCCATGACCACCACCGCCGAGACCGTATACGCAGCCGGCGCCGGACCCGGCCGCTGGGAGACGGACGCGCTCGCGCGCGCCGCGCGGCTCGAGGCCCTGCTCGGCGATCCGCACGACCCCGCCAACCCGCACGGTCTGCGCGCCCTGTTCGCCGCCGACGACCGGCGCACCCCGCCCGCCGCGACCGAGGCCCTGCTCGCCGAGTCCGGCCTGGGCGCGGAGTTCGTACCCGCCGAGTACGGCGGGCGGCTCACCCGGGCCGATCTGCTCGCCCGCACCCTGCGCCCCGTCTTCCGGCGCGATGTCGCACTCGGCTTCGGGTACGGCATCACCTCGCTGTTCGCGACCGGCGCGGTCTGGGCCGCCGGCAGCACACGCCAGCGCCGTGACCTCGCGGACCTGCTGCTCGACGGCGGCCGTGGCACGATCCTCCATCATGAACTCGCCCACGCGAACGCCATCCTGAGGGACGAGTTCACCGCCCGGCCGACGCCGGAGGGCGGACGCCGGCTGTACGGCCGCAAGGATCTGATCATCAACGCGGCGCGCGCCGACGCCCAGGTCGTCTACGCCCGCACCGACGCCGCGCGCGGACCCAACAGCCACTCCGTCTTCCTCCTCGACCCGGCGCGGGCACAGACCGGAACGATGCGGCACCTGCCGCGGATCGAGACCCCGGGCATGCGCGGAGCGCTCTTCTCCGGGCTGGAGTTCGACGGCCGCTCACTGCCCGAGGACGCGCTCGTCGGCCGCGTGGGCGAAGGCGTCGCGCTCGCCCTGCGCACCTTCCAGGTCAACCGCAGCGTGATCTGCGGGGTCGTCACCGCGGCCGCCGACACCGTCCTGCACTCCGCGGTCCGGGCCGCGACCACCGGGCGCACCGGCCCCGTCGCCCGCCGCTGGCACAAGCCGCTCACCGGGGTCTTCGCCGATCTGCTGGCCTGCGACAGCATGGCCACCGTCGCCCTGCGCGCGCTGGGCCTGCTGCCCGACCGGGCCCATGTGACGGCCGCCGCCGTCAAATACGTGGTGCCCGGCCTGCTCCGGGAGAACCTGGAGGAACTCGCCACCGTGCTGGGTGCCCGCGGCTACGAACACGGCAGCCCGCAGTACGGCGCCCTCGACAAGCTCGTACGGGACCTGCCGGTCGCCGGGCTCGGCCACGCGGGCACCGCCGCCTGCCAGGCGGTGATCGTGCCGCAGCTGCGCCACCTCGCCGAGAGCGCCTGGTTCGCCGAGGACGAGCCGCCGCCGGAGCTGTTCCGCAAGGGCGCCGAACTGCCCCCGCTCGACTACCGGCTGCTGGGCATCGCGGGCGGCGGCGACTTCATGGCCGCCTCCCTCATCGGGTCGGCCGGCCGGCTCGCCCCCTCCCGCGGCGTCGGCGGCCAGATCACCGCGCTCGCGGAACTCGCCGAGGCGTTCGTCGCCGAACTGCGAGCACTGCGCGCGACCTGCCGGCTGCTCCCGCCGTCCGGGGCCTCGGCGTTCGGCGATCCCGCGATGTGCGTGCTCAGCGACCGCTACAGCCTGATCACCGCCGCCGCGGCGGTCCTGGGCATCTGGGAGGGCCAGGACGGCACGGATCCCTTCCTCGCCGACGCGGCGTGGGCGGTGCTCGCCCTGTCCCGGATCGGCGAGCGGCTCGGCATCCCGGTGCCCGACCTGCCCGACGGCTGCACGGCACACCTGCTGGACGAACTGATCCGCCGATACCGGGCCGGCCTCAGCTGCGACCTGGACGCCACACCGCTCGCGCAGTGAGAGCACGGACAGGCACCAGACAGGGAGGGCACACGGTGAACCCGTCGACACCGGCCAAACCGGCCATGACGTCCGTACCGCACGACACCGACCGCATCAGCGAGCCGATCCACGTCAGCGGCCCCGACGGGCCCTGGCACAAGGTGCGTGAGGGCATGCGGCTGCGCGGCAACGCCGTGGTGTACACCACCTGGGGCGAATGGCTCGCCACCGCCGTCACTGACCCCTTGCTGCGGCCGCTGCTCGGCCGCGACTGGACGCGCTACCGGCGCACCGCCGACCCGGTCGTGCGCTTCCGGTTCGCGGCGTCGCGGATGGCCACCAAGTTCACCGCCGCGGCCGCGCTGGACACCGAGGCCGCCGCACTCGATCTGGCCTACAAGATCGGGGGCCGGCCCTATCTGCGCGGGCTCGACCAGATCGACGTCAGCCTCACCCACACCGACGACCTGATCGCCGTCGGCGTCAGCCGCAACGGACGGATCGGCGTCGACGCCGAACCCGCCACACGGACCATGTCGTTCGACCTGATGCAGGAACATGTGTGCACGCCCGCCGAACGGGCGGAGCTTCAGCGGCTCCCGGACGCCGACCGCTCGGCCGGACTGCTGCGGCTGTGGACGTTCAAAGAGGCGTACACCAAGGCCCTGGGGCAGGGACTGCGGCTCGGTTTCTCCGAGTTCGGCCTCGGTGTCGAAAGCCCGGGACTGCTGGGGCCCGACGGCACGCCCGCCGCCCGCGGCGACTGGGCCTTCACCACCCATCAGGTGCTCGGCCGCTACCTCCTCAGCGTGGCCTGCCACGACGCCGGCCTGGACACCTCCCGCGACACGGCACCGCGCACCATGCTCGACGAGGGCTTCGTGGGCGCCGTCACCGGCCTCCTGGCCGTCCCGGCGGACGACGGCACTCCACGCGGGTGACGCGCGGGCCCGCACGGTGTTCTCGAGGCCGGATCCAGGAGCGGTCGAGGATCCGGGGCACGGGCCCCGACCGGCAATAGGGTGCCGGGCGACTGTCGCGGCCCATCCCTTCGAAACGATTCCTGCGCGCCCGGCCGAGCCGGGCACCGCCCACCGCGGGCCGCCCGGACCAGCACGGTGTCAGCGCCGTATCAGGACCGTATGGGCGGGCCTGCACATACTCGTTCCGCGCTCGAGAGAAGGGAGGGAGGGGGTTCTCCACAGCCGTACGCGGAGGCCGTGCACACAGTCGTACGCGTGGACAGCACGCCGTACGCGCGGCCACCCGGACGTGCACGCCCCGGACAGCCGATGACCACCGACCACACCGCGCCCCCACCGCCCGAGGAAGCGACGACCGTCTTCGTCGACCTGGGCCGGCCCCCCTACGACACGCCCGTCCTGGAGCTGCGCGGCCCACTGGACCCGGACCGGCTCAGGGCCGCCCTCGACCACCTCGCCGTCCACCACCCCGGCGCCCCGGCCTGGCGGCACCGCGTCGAGGGACTCGGCCCCGGCCACCACGCGCTCCGGCTCGCCGTCGACGACACCGGCACACCGCACGACGCCTTCCCCTACGGACGGCTCGCCGACCTGCTCACCCACCCGCTGCCCGGCGCCCGCCCCACCCGCAGCCTCACCGCGACCCCGCTCCAGCGCGAACTCCTCGCCGACTCCGAGACCCACCCCGGCCGCCACATCGAGCAGCTCACCGCCCTCTGGCACGGCCCCCTCGACATCGAACGCCTGCGCGCCGCCTGGCAGTCCGTCACCGACCACGAGAGCGTGCTGCGCGCCGCGTTCGACGACGGGCCCGAACCGCTGATCGTCCTGCACGAGCACGTCGACGCCGCCGTGCTGTGGGTGCCGCACGGCGGCGCCCGCTGGACCGACCTCGTCGAACACGACCGCAGGCGCGGCATCGACCCGCGCCTGCCCGGTCCGCTGCGCGTCACCGTCCTCGGCTCCGCCCCCTCGGCGGACGACCAGCCCGTGCCCGCCCGGATGCTGCTCACCTACCATCACGCCCTGCTCGACGACTGGAGCGCACGCCTGCTTCTGCGCGAGTTCTACCGGGCCTACCTGGCGGGCGGCCAGCTGCCGGGCGGCGAACGCCGGCCCGACCTGCGCGACTACGCCCGCTGGCTCGGCCGTCAGGACACCGGCCCCGCCCGCGACTTCTGGTCGCGGGCCCTGCCCTCGCCCACCGACACCGCCTGGCCCCTCCCGCCCGCCGAAACCACCGACGCGGCCCGCCCCGCGGCCACCCAGCCGCCCGACGCCGTCAGCCGCACCCGGCTGCGCCTCACCGCCGCCCAGACCGAGCGCCTCGGCGCCTGGGCCGCGCGCTGCGGCAGCACCGAGAGCGGCGTCCTGCAGGCCGTCTGGGCCCTGCTGCTGTACCGGGCCTGCGGAGCCGGGGGAGCGGCACGGGTCCGCTTCGGCGTCACCGCCTCCGGGCGCGGCATCCTCTTCGAGGGCGCCGAACGCATGCCCGCCGCCCTGCGCACCGTGCTGCCGCTGTCCGTCGAGGTCGACCCCCGTTCCACCATGACAACGCTGCTCGCCGAACTCCGCGACCGGGCCCTGGACATGTCGGCCTACGAATGGATCTCCCCGGGCCAGATCCGCTCCTGGGCCGCCTCGGGGGCCGAGGAGGCCACCGAAGAGGACGGCACCCTGATCGTCTTCGAGAGCAGGCCCCGCGACACCGACGACCTGGCCGACGTCCTGGCCGCCCAGGGCGTC
The DNA here is from genome assembly GCF_036226925.1 of Streptomyces sp. NBC_00659. NCBI lineage: Bacteria > Bacillati > Actinomycetota > Actinomycetes > Kitasatosporales > Streptomycetaceae > Streptomyces > Streptomyces sp. NBC_00659. The sequence continues at coordinate 9,575,638 of NZ_CP109031.1, forward strand.
CGCGTCGAGCAGCCCGAGACCCAGGGCGCCCGCACGGCCTTCCCGCTCACGATCGTCGCCCACCACGACGGCGACGGCAGACTCGTCCTGACCGCGTCCTACGACCGGGCCCGGCTCGACGACGCCGCCGGTGCCGGCGTCCTCACCCACAGTGCCCTGCTGCTGGGCGAACTGCCCTACGTGGCGGGTGACTCCACGACCGTGGCCGACATCCTGGACCTGCTGTCCGTCCTCATGGACAGCGCCTGCACCGTCCCGCCGTCCGGCCACGAGGACACCACGCCGGCCCGCGACCCGGCAGAGCCCCTGCCCGCCGCCGAAGCGGAACCCCCGCTCGTCCCGCTGCGTGCCGCCGACACCGCCGGCGCGGGCACCGTCTGCCTCCTGCAGACCCACGGCACCCCCCGCTCCCGCTACGACCGGCTCGCCCGCGCCTACCGGGGCCCCGAGTCGATCGTCCTGCTGCGCTCCCTGCCCGGCGGGACAGACGCCCGGTACACCGCGCTGCGCTCCCTTGCCGACGCGGAGGAACTCCTCGTCCTGGGCGGGTTCTGCGGCGGCGGAAGCGCCGCCTACGAGATCGCCCGGCGCATCGCGGCCCACGGCGGACGGCCTCCGCTCGTGGTGCTCACCGGTGCCGCGGCCGACGCCGACGGCCACGCCCGGATGCTCGAAACCGCCGCCGAACGGGCCGGACACCCCGGACACCCCGGATGACCGGCCCGCCCGGCGGCGCTCGTCACAGACGTCACATCACCGGACACCACTGGAGAGTCATGTCCCGTCGCCTGTTCACCTCGGAATCCGTGACCGAGGGACACCCCGACAAGATCGCCGACCAGATCAGCGACGCCGTCCTCGACGCGCTGCTGCGCGAGGACCCGGCCTCACGCGTCGCCGTCGAGACGCTGATCACCACCGGCCAGGTGCACATAGCCGGCGAGGTCACCACCACGGCATACGCGCCGATCGCCCAGATCGTCCGCGACACGGTCCTGTCCATCGGATACGACTCCTCCGCCAAGGGCTTCGACGGCGCCTCCTGCGGCGTCTCCATCTCCCTGGGCGCCCAGTCGCCCGACATCGCGCAGGGCGTCGACACCGCCTACGAGTCCCGGGTCGACGGCGCCGACGACGAACTGGACCGGCAGGGCGCCGGCGACCAGGGCCTGATGTTCGGCTACGCCAGCAACGAGACCCCGGCCCTGATGCCCCTGCCCATCGACCTCGCCCACCGGCTGTCCGCCCGCCTGACCGAGGTCCGCAAGAACGGCACCGTCCCCTACCTGCGGCCCGACGGAAAGACCCAGGTCACCATCGAGTACCAGGGCAACCGTCCGGTCCGCCTCGACACCGTCGTCGTCTCCTCGCAGCACGCCTCCGACATCGACCTGGACACCCTCCTGGCCCCCGACATCCGCCGCCACGTCGTCGAACACGTGCTGGCCCAGCTGGCCGACGACGGCATCAAGCTGGACACCGAGAAGTTCCGCCTGCTGGTCAATCCGACCGGCCGCTTCGAGATCGGCGGCCCGATGGGCGACGCCGGCCTCACCGGCCGCAAGATCATCATCGACACGTACGGCGGCATGGCCCGCCACGGCGGCGGCGCCTTCTCCGGCAAGGACCCCTCGAAGGTGGACCGCAGCGCCGCGTACGCGATGCGCTGGGTCGCCAAGAACGTCGTCGCCGCGGGCCTCGCCGAGCGCTGCGAGGTCCAGGTCGCCTACGCGATCGGCAAGGCCGAGCCGGTCAGCGTGTTCGTGGAGACCTTCGGCACCGGCCGGGTCCCGCAGCACCGCATCGAGGACGCCATCGCCCAGGTCTTCGACCTGCGCCCGGCCGCCATCGTCCGCGACCTCGACCTGCTCCGCCCGATCTACGCCCAGACCGCCGCCTACGGCCACTTCGGCCGCGAACTGCCCGACTTCACCTGGGAGCGGACCGACCGCGCCCAACGGCTCAAGGACGCCGCCGGCCTCTGAACGGTCCGCGCCTCACGAGGAGATCGACGTGCGCATCGCTGTCACCGGTTCCATCGCCACCGACCACCTGATGGTCTTCCCCGGCCGGTTCGCGGATCAGCTGATCCCCGACCAGCTCGCCCATGTCTCGCTCTCCTTCCTCGTCGACGCCCTCGAGGTGCGCCGTGGCGGAGTCGCGGCCAACATCGCCTTCGGCCTCGGCAGCATGGGCCTCGCACCGCTGCTCGTCGGCGCCGTGGGCAGCGACTTCGCCGAGTACGAGACCTGGCTCAAGGAGCACGGGGTCGACACCGGCGCGGTCCTTGTCTCCGGCGACCGGCAGACCGCCCGCTTCCTGTGCATCACCGACCAGGACGCCAACCAGATCGCGGCGTTCTACGCGGGCGCGATGCAGCAGGCGCGGGACATCGACCTGCGGCGGCTGGACACCCTGCTGAACCCGCGCACCGATCTGGTCCTCGTCTGCCCCGACGACCCGGCCGCGATGCTGCGGCACACCGCCGGCTGCCGTGAACTCGGCCTCCCCTTCGCCGCCGACCCCTCCCAGCAACTCGCCCGGCTGGAGCCGGAGGAGACCCGGGACCTGGTCGACGGCGCGCGCTGGCTGTTCACCAACGAGTACGAGGCCGCGCTGCTGCGCGAACGCACCGGCTGGGAGCACACCGAGATCCTCGCCCGCGTCGGCATCTGGGTCACCACGCTCGGTGGCGCCGGCGTACGCATCGACCGCCGGGGCGAACCGACGCTGACCGTACCGGCCGTCCCCGACGCCCCCGTGGCCGACCCGACCGGCGTCGGCGACGCCTTCCGGGCCGGCTTCCTGGCCGGTCTCGGGCGAGACCTGCCCCTCGACGCCGCAGCCCGCCTCGGCTGCGTGGTGGCCGCCCAGGCCCTCGCGGCGGTCGGCTCCCAGACCTACCGCATCGACCCCTCGCACCTGCTGCGCACGGCGGAGCACGCGTACGGCATCGAGGCTGCTGAGCAACTCGCGCCGGCTCTGGAGGAGTTGTTGTGACCGGGCGGACAAGGGCAGACGCCCTGCGCGAGGCGCTCGCCACCCGTGTGGTGGTGGCCGACGGCGCGATGGGCACGATGCTCCAGGAGCAGGACCCCACCCTGGAGGACTTCCAGCAGCTGGAAGGCTGCAACGAGATCCTGAACGTCACCCGCCCGGACATCGTGCGGTCGGTGCACGAGGCGTACTTCGAGGTCGGCGTCGACTGCGTCGAGACGAACACCTTCGGTGCGAACTTCGCGGCGCTGGCCGAGTACGAGATCGCCGACCGGATCCACGAACTGTCCCGGGAAGGGGCCCGGATCGCCCGAGAGGTGGCCGACGAGTTCACGGCGTCCACCGGTCGGCAGCGCTGGGTGCTCGGCTCGATGGGCCCCGGCACCAAGCTGCCCACCCTGGGCCACGCCCCGTACACCGTGCTGCGCGACGCCTACCGGCAGAACGCGGAAGGCATGATCACCGGTGGCGCGGACGCGCTCCTGGTGGAGACGACCCAGGACCTCCTCCAGACCAAGGCGGCACTTTTGGGCGCCCGCCGGGCCCTGGACTCCCTCGGCGTGAACCTGCCGCTCATCTGCTCGGTGACGGTGGAGGCGACCGGCACCATGCTGCTCGGCTCCGAGATCGGTGCAGCGCTGACCGCGCTGGAGCCGCTCGGCATCGACATGATCGGCCTGAACTGCGCCACCGGCCCCGCCGAGATGAGCGAGCACCTGCGCTACCTGGCCCGGCACTCGCGGGTACCGCTGTCCTGCATGCCGAACGCGGGTCTGCCGGTCCTGACGAAGAACGGCGCCCACTACCCCCTGACGCCGGCGGAACTGGCCGACGCCCAGGAGAACTTCGTACGGGACTACGGCCTGTCCCTGATCGGCGGCTGCTGCGGCACGACCCCGGAGCATCTGCGCCAGGTGGTGGAGCGGGTGAGCGGTCTGACGCCCCCCGGGCGTGATCCGCGGCCCGAGCCCGGTGCGGCCTCGCTCTACCAGACGGTCTCGTTCCGTCAGGACACCGCGTACATGGCGATCGGTGAGCGCACCAACGCCAACGGCTCGAAGAAGTTCCGCGAGGCGATGCTGGAGGCCCGCTGGGACGACTGTGTGGAGATGGCCCGCGACCAGATCCGCGAGGGCGCGCACATGCTCGACCTGTGCGTCGACTACGTCGGCCGGGACGGGGTCGCGGACATGGACGAGCTGGCCGGCCGGTTCGCCACCGCCTCCACGCTGCCGATCGTGCTCGACTCCACCGAGGTTCCGGTGCTGCGTGCGGGCCTGGAGCGCCTGGGCGGACGTGCGGTCCTCAACTCCGTCAACTACGAGGACGGCGACGGACCCGAGTCCCGGTTCGCGAAGGTCACCCAGCTCGCGCGGGAACACGGCGCCGCGCTGATCGCGCTGACCATCGACGAACAGGGCCAGGCCCGTACCGTCGAGACCAAGGTCGCCATCGCCGAACGGCTCATCGAGGACCTCACCACGAACTGGGGCATCCACGAGTCCGACATCCTCATCGACACCCTGACCTTCACGATCTGTACCGGTCAGGAGGAGTCCCGCAAGGACGGCATCGCGACGATCGAGGCGATCCGCGAGCTCAAGCGCCGCCGCCCCGACGTGCAGACCACGCTCGGCCTGTCCAACATCTCCTTCGGTCTGAACCCGGCCGCCCGCATCCTGCTCAACTCCGTCTTCCTCGACGAGTGTGTCAGGGCGGGCCTGGACTCGGCGATCGTGCACGCCTCCAAGATCCTGCCGATCGCCCGGTTCACCGAGGAGGAGGTCACCACCGCCCTCGACCTCATTCATGACCGCAGGGCCGAGGGATATGACCCGCTGCAGAAGCTGATGGCGCTGTTCGAGGGCGCCACCACCAAGTCGCTGAAGGCGGGCAAGGCCGAGGAGCTGGCCGCGCTGCCGCTGGACGAACGCCTCAAGCGGCGGATCATCGACGGGGAGAAGAACGGCCTGGAGGCCGACCTGGCCGAGGCGCTGCAGGACCGTCCCGCCCTCGACATCGTCAACGAGACGCTGCTGGACGGCATGAAGGTGGTCGGTGAACTGTTCGGCTCCGGCCAGATGCAGCTGCCGTTCGTGCTGCAGTCCGCCGAGGTGATGAAGACGGCCGTCGCCTACCTCGAGCCCCACATGGAGAAGTCGGACTCCGAAGGCAAGGGCACCATCGTGCTGGCCACCGTGCGCGGCGACGTCCACGACATCGGCAAGAACCTCGTCGACATCATCCTGTCCAACAACGGCTACAACGTCGTCAACCTCGGCATCAAGCAGCCCGTCTCCGCGATCCTGGACGCCGCCCGGGAGCACAGGGCCGACGTCATCGGCATGTCCGGGCTCCTGGTCAAGTCCACGGTGATCATGAAGGAGAACCTGGAGGAGCTCAACCAGCGGGGCATGTCCGCCGACTACCCCGTCATCCTCGGCGGCGCCGCCCTGACCCGCGCCTACGTCGAACAGGACCTCCACGAGATCTACCAGGGCGAGGTCCGCTACGCCCGCGACGCCTTCGAGGGCCTGCGCCTGATGGACGCCCTGATCGGCGTCAAACGCGGAGTGCCCGGCGCGGTCCTGCCCGAACTCAAGCAGCGCCGCGTCCCGAAGAGGGAGTCGAAGCCCGACGAGCTGTCGCAGCCCGGTTCTTCCGACGTGGCCACCGACACCCCGCTGCCGGAGCCGCCGTTCTGGGGCACCCGCGTGATCAAGGGCATCCAGCTCAAGGAGTACGCCTCCTGGCTGGACGAGAGCGCCCTCTTCAAGGGCCAGTGGGGCCTCAAGCAGGCCCGCGCCGGCGACGGGCCGACCTACGAGGAACTCGTCGAGAGCGAGGGCCGGCCGCGGCTGCGGATGTGGCTGGATCGGCTGCGCACCGAGAACCTGCTCGAAGCGGCCGTCGTCCACGGCTACTTCCCCTGCGTCTCCAAGGGCGACGACCTGATCATCCTGGACGACAGCGGCTCGGAGCGGACCCGGTTCACCTTCCCGCGCCAGCAGCGCGGCCGGCACCTGTGCCTGGCGGACTTCTTCCGCCCCGAGGGGTCCGGCGAGACCGACGTGGTCGGCCTCCAGGTCGTCACCGTGGGCTCGCGGATCGGTGAGGAGACCGCCAAGCTCTTCGAGGCCAACGCCTACCGCGACTACCTCGAGCTGCACGGGCTGTCCGTGCAGCTCGCCGAAGCCCTCGCCGAGTACTGGCACGCGCGGGTCCGTGACCAACTCGGCATCTGCGCCGCCGACCCGCAGTCCATGGACGGCATGTTCCGCACCGAGTACCAGGGCTGCCGCTACTCGCTGGGCTACCCGGCCTGCCCCGACCTGGCGGACCGCGCCAAGATCGCCGACCTGCTCCGGCCTGAGCGTATCGGGGTGCACCTGTCCGAGGAGTTCCAGCTGCACCCCGAGCAGTCCACCGACGCGATCGTCGTGCACCACCCGGCGGCCGGCTACTTCAACGCGGGAGGACGAGCATGACGACCTTCTCCTTCGAGTTCTTCCCCCCGAAGACCGAGAAGGGCGAGCGCGCCCTCTGGGACGCGATCCGCCGGGTGGAGTCGCTGCGTCCGGACTTCGTGTCCGTCACCTACGGCGCGGGCGGATCCTCCCGCGACCGGACCATAGCCGTCACCCGTCGCATCGCCGCCGAGACCACGCTGCGCCCCGTCGCCCACCTCACCGCCGTCGGCCACTCGGCGGCCGAACTGCGCCACATCATCGGCCAGTACGCCGACGCCGGCATCCGGGACGTCCTGGCCCTGCGAGGCGACCCGCCCGGCGACCCCAACGGCCCCTGGACACCTCATCCGCAGGGATTCACCTACGCCCGGGAGCTCGTCGAACTCCTGCGGTCCCTGGGCGACTTCACCATCGCAGTGGCGGCCTTCCCCGAGCGGCACCCGCGCTCACCGGACTGGGAGAGCGACATCCGGCACTTCGTCGCCAAGTGCCGGACGGGCGCCGACTACGCCATCACCCAGATGTTCTTCCACGTGGAGGACTATCTGCGGCTGCGTGACCGGGTGGCCGCAGCGGGCTGCGACATCCCGATCATCCCGGAGATCATGCCCGCCACCGACGTACGCCAGATCCGCCGCTTCGCCGAACTGTCCGGCGCGGCCTTCCCCGAAGAGCTCGCCCACCAGCTGGAGCGGGCCCGCGGCAATGCCGCCGCCGGGCATCGGATCGGTGTCGACCACGCCACCGCCATGGCCGACCGGCTGCTTGCCGAAGGGGCGCCCGGTCTGCACTACATCACGCTCAACCGGTCCACGGCCGCGCTCGACATCCACCGCAACCTCCAGATCGCGAGGAGCTTCAGTGTCCGCTGATTTCACGGACTTCAAGGTCGCCGACCTGTCCCTGGCCGCCTTCGGCCGCAAGGAGATCACCCTCGCCGAGCACGAGATGCCCGGCCTGATGTCGATCCGCGCGGAGTACGCCGAGGCGCAGCCGCTGGCGGGCGCCCGGATCACCGGCTCCCTGCACATGACCGTGCAGACGGCCGTCCTCATCGAGACCCTGGTCGCCCTGGGCGCCGAGGTCCGCTGGGTGTCCTGCAACATCTTCTCCACCCAGGACCACGCCGCCGCCGCGATCGCCGCAGCCGGCATCCCGGTGTTCGCCTGGAAGGGCGAGACCCTGCAGGAGTACTGGTGGTGCACCGAGCAGGCCCTGACATGGCCCGGGCACACGGGCCCGAACATGATCCTGGACGACGGCGGTGACGCCACCCTCCTCGTCCACAACGGCGTCGAATACCACAAGACCCGCAGCCTCCCCGCCGCCGACAACGAGGAACTGGCGGTCGTCCGCGCCCTGCTGGAGCGCAGCACCCTCGACTGGACCGCCATCGCCTCGGGGATCCGCGGCGTGACCGAGGAGACCACGACCGGCGTCCACCGCCTGTACGAGATGTACCGCGACGGCACCCTGCTGTTCCCGGCGATCAACGTGAACGACGCCGTCACCAAGTCGAAGTTCGACAACAAGTACGGCTGCCGCCACTCGCTGATCGACGGCATCAACCGCGCCACCGACACGCTGATCGGCGGCAAGACCGTCGTCGTCTGCGGCTACGGCGACGTGGGCAAGGGCTGCGCGGAGTCCCTGCGCGGCCAGGGTGCCCGCGTGATCATCACCGAGATCGACCCGATCTGCGCGCTGCAGGCGGCGATGGACGGCTACCAGGTCACGACGCTCGACGAGGTCGTCGACAAGGCCGACATCTTCGTCACCACGACGGGCAACAAGGACATCATCATGGCCGCGGACATGGCCAGGATGAAGCACCAGGCGATCGTCGGGAACATCGGTCACTTCGACAACGAGATCGACATGGCCGGCCTCGCGAAGATCCCCGGCATCGTCAAGGACGAGGTCAAGCCGCAGGTCCACACCTGGAAGTTCCCCGACGGCAAGGTCATCATCGTGCTGTCCGAGGGCCGCCTGCTGAACCTGGGCAACGCGACCGGCCACCCGTCGTTCGTGATGTCCAACTCGTTCGCGGACCAGACCCTGGCCCAGATCGAGCTGTTCACCAAGCCCGAGGAGTACCCGACCGACGTCTACGTGCTGCCCAAGCACCTGGACGAGAAGGTCGCCCGTCTCCACCTCGACGCGCTCGGCGTGAAGCTCACGACGCTCCGCCCCGAGCAGGCCTCGTACATCGGTGTCGAGGTCGACGGCCCGTACAAGCCGGACCACTACCGCTACTGAGGGCCCGGAGAACGTCGAGGAACAGGGCGGGACGACGGTCCCGTCCGGCGAGTGATTCCCGGAATGCGGCGAGGATTTCAAGAAGTGGTGGGTGAAGGGCGTGCTTGCCGGCGCCGCGCAGAGTGGGTCCTCGCCGCCTTCCGCGCGAATCTCCTCAGAAACGGCAGCAATTCATTGGAGATTCGCTTGAGGGGCTGGAGAACGACTCGAATTCCGCTCCAGGGGCCGTGGGGCGGAATTCGGGGGCCGTGGGGCGGAATTCGGGGAGCGGGGCGTGGCGGCGCGGGCGGGTCGGAGAGCGGGCGTCACTGAGCCGGCGGGCTGAGGGGCTCGAAGGCTCCCATCAGCAGGGGGTCGAGGGCGTTCGCGGGTGCCTGCCGGATGGAGCCGGAGCCGCGCCGCGGCCGAGGCGGCTCAGGGGTGCGCAGCAGCTCCAGGTACGCCGCCTGGGACTCGGCCGCCGGGTCGACGCCGAGCTCGTCGGCGAGCACCTCGCGCAGCCGGTGATAGGCGCGCAGCGCCTCCGCCCGGTTGCCCGCGCCGACGTACGCCGTCATCCGGCAGCGGTGCGCGCTCTCGCGCAGCGGCGCCTGCCGTACCGCCTCGTCGGCGTATCGCGCCGCCTGGTGGCCGTCGCCCAGCACCGAGGCCGACAGGCTCGCCAGCTCCAGTGCGCTCAGGCGCAGTTCGTCCACCCACTCGCCCACTCCGACGGCCCACGCGCTGTCGTGCCCGGGCAGGAACGAGCCCCGCAGATTGGACACGGCGGCGGCGGCGAGTCCGTGCGCCACGGCGTGCGCGCCCTCGGCGAACGCGGACCTCGCCTCGGTGACCGCCATCTCGGACGCCTCCAGATCCACGGCGACGTCCTCGGGCAGCCGCAGCGCGTACCGGCCGCTCTGCGCGATCAGCGGGGTCTCGCCGGGCCGCGCGACCGGTCCGGTGAGATAGCCCCGCACCTTGCTGACGACGCTGCGCAGGGCCGATGCCCAGGTGTCGGGCAGCCCGTCCGGCCAGATGGTGGCCGCGAGCTGGTCGCGGCTGGTGCCCGAGGCGCGCTCCAGGATCAGCCGGGAAAAGGCGATCTGGGCCTGCGTGCTCGACACGTGCAGCGGCGGCGCGCCGTCGTGCTCGATCGTGACGAGGCCAACGAGTCTGATCAGCAAGGCTGTCTCCCGTTGTCCGTCTCCTCATTCCAGTGAAAATGACCGTACCGGTGGCCGGTGTTCGCATTCAACCGCCGTCGTGCGCATACCCGTGATAATTGACGGAACCGTGCCTTCCGACTTGCCGTCCAACCTCGATTGATATTTAAAGACTTGGTAATTAGGCCACGTCGTGACCGTGTCGTGCACGCCGTGCCGGTCTGGAAAAAGGGAAGACGGCGCCTGGAGGCCGTCTGGAGAAACGGACGGGAATATGGGCCCGCGTGAGCCGCCGATGTCCGGATCCGTTCGTTCCGGTCCGCCGTGAACAGCGCGACGCCCGCCGTGAACACCCTGCGGCGGCCCAGGGCGTCCCCGTCCCCGGCCCGGCCGCCGAGCGGCAGCAGCCCGCCGAACACGAGCGGACAGGCGTTGATCATCCATGACGCGCCCACGGCGGACAGCCCCAGTCCCTCGCGCAGACCGGGCGGCGCGATGTTCACGATCGGGTCGCCGAGCCGGATCATCGGGACGGGCGGACGACGATCGCCGCACACGTCTCCCGAGGACCGCCGCAGAACCGGTTCGGCCTCACTCGAAGACGCCCGTCGCCGTCCACAGCCGCTACAGAACGGCCGGAGGCGAGCTGGAGGGCCCTGGCCGGTGCGGACGCGGTCCGGTTCACTGACGGGCATGGCCAGCCACGCGCCCCGTCCACCGCGCCCGGATCCGTTGGAACTCCGGATACGAGCCGTGCGCGGGCTCCTGCACGCCGGGCACCCGGACCGGGCGGCCGACCGCTGTGCGGCCCTGCGGGACCGGGCCGCCCGTTCCGGGGCACGCCGCTGGCAGACCGCGTTCGGTGCGCTGCGCGCCGAGGCCCTGCTGTGCCTGGGCGGACTCGCCGCGGCCGAACGGGAGGCCGCGACCGCCGTACGGGCCGCCGGCTCCGACACCCCCCTGAGACTGTGGCCCGTGGCGGTGCTGGCCCAGGCGCTGACGGAACTGGGCCGGACCGACGAGGCGGACGAGCAGTTGCGCCGTGCCGCGCCCGGACCGCTCCCGCTCACCGAGGACGTCCTGCCGTACCTCAGAGCCCGGGGCCGCCGTCTTCTGGCCGTACGGTGCCCGGAAGAAGCCCTCGCCGACTTCCTGCGCGTCGGAGAGCTGGCGGAGCGTCAGGACAGCGGCCTCTTCGCGCAGTTGCCCTGGCGCACCGACGCGGCGGAGGCGCTGGTGCACCTCGGCCGGTACGACCGGGCCACGAAGCTGATCGACGCACAGCTCACCGCGGCCGCAGAGCCGGGACCACGGCACCGCGGCCTCGCGCTGCGGCTGCGCGCCGCCACCCAGGAACCCGCCCTGCGGCCCGCCACGCTCTGCCTGGCCGCCGCCGAACTGCGCACCGCCGGTGACCGTCCGGCGCAGGCCCAAGTCCTGGCCGACCTCTCGGACGCCTTGAGCGACCTGGGCGACGACTCCGCGGCCGGGGTGTTCCTGCGCCGCGCCTGGCACCTCGCGGCGGACTGCGGCGCGGTTCCCCTGTGCGAGCGGCTCCGCCCGGAACTCGTCGCCACCTGACCGGCCCAAAGCTGCGCCCCCACCGAAGCGCCCTTGCTCCCTTGCGCCGCCCTTGCGCCCCCCCGACTACGGTGCCAACGCATCCGCGCCCTTCTCACACATCATCACCGGTGCGCTGTGGCACCGGTTCCCGGGGTCGGCTTTTTCTTACGGGGGCGATCTTGCTCGGCTATTCGGAAAACGCTGTGGAGACGAACACGCTCAGGCAGGCCCTTGAGCGCGCCAAGGAAGGACAAGGCTCCGTCGTGGTCGTGGGCGGACCCCCGGGCTGCGGGGACCCCTCACTGATGAAGGCATGTGTGCACGGCGCCGACGAGGCCGGCGCCGTCCTGCTCGACGCCATCGCCTCCCCGGCGGAGACGGGCATCCCGCTGGGTGTGGCCGGCCAGCTCTTCCAGAGCGCCGAACTCGCCGGCGCCGTGGACGATCCGCAGACCCTGATCCGCGAGGAAGGCGCCCGGCTGGCCGGCGCCACCGGCGCGGCCGACGTGGAGTTCGAGGTCCTGCACCGCCTGCACGAGGCGGTCCTGGCCCTGGGCGAGCGCGCTGCGGTGATGGTCTTCGTCGACGAGGCACGGTACGCCGACGACACCTCCCTGCGCTTCCTGCTCTTCCTCGCCCGCAGGATCCGGGAGTCCCGCGTGGTCGTCGTGGTCGGCGAGTCCGCCCGCGCGACCCCCGCCGCGTCCGCGGCCGCCGAGTTCCACGCCGAACTGCTGCGGCTCCCGCACTGCCGGCAACTGCGCCTGGCCCCCCTGCCCCCGGACGCGGTCGCCGCGTCCCTCGTGGGACTCGTCGGACGGCAGGAGGCGGACGCCTTGGCGGCGGAGGTCCACGAGGCGTCCGGCGGCAACCCCCTGCTGGTGCGCGCGCTGGTCCAGGACTACGCGGAGGCGCGGGCCGCGGCGAAGGACACACCGCTCCAGGTCTGCCCCGGCGACAGGTTCCGCCAGGCCGTCTCGGGCCTGCTGCGCCGCGGCGAACTCGCGGTGCTGCAGATGGCGCAGGCTTTCGCCGTCGCCGGCGAGGACGCCCCGGTCACGGTGCTGAGCGGGGCGGTCGGCCTGGCCGGCGACATGGTGCCGCGCGTGATCCAGGCACTGCAGGGCGCCGGACTCATGCACGAGGGCCGCTTCCGCAACCCCGCCGTCCGCCGGGCGGTCCGCGAGGACCTGTCCCCGGACGAGGCCACCGCCCTCAACCGCTCCCTCGCCCACCTGCTGTACGAGGAAGGAGCCCCGGCCTCGACGGTCGCCCGCCATCTGCTCGCCGGCGGCGGAGGCGACGCCCGGTGGGCGGTGGGCGTCCTGGAGGAGGCCGCCGACGAGGCACGTGCCGGGCAGCGCTTCGACCTGGCGCTCAGATACCTGGAGTTCGCCCACGAACTGTGCCGGGACACCGCCCGGCGCGCCGGGATCAGGACCAGGATCGCCGGGCTCGCCTGGCATGTGCGTCCGGCCGGCGTGGTGCGCCATCTGCCCCGCCTCATCGACGCCGCCCGCGCCGGCCACCTCTGCGGCGCAGACACCATCGCCCTGGTCTGGCACCTGCTCTGGTACGGCAGGTTCGACGAAGCCGTCGACGCTCTGGAACGGCTGGGCGACATCCCGGGCGGCCCGGACCGGCGCACCGCCGGCGAACTCGGTGTCCTGCGGCGGGCGATCTCCGCGAGCAGCCCGGAGCTGCTCACCCACGGCAGCCGCACCGCCCCGCCCCCGGCCGGCCAGGACCCCGCCTCCGCCCATGTCGTGGTGGAACCGCGGCTCCAGGGCGTGGCCGTCCTCGACACCGTCCTGCGGCGCGGAGCCGACCCCTCCACCGTGGTCCACGCCGAACAGGCCCTGCGCCGCATCCAGCTCGGCGACAAGGGTCCGGAGACGGCCGAGCCCGTCACCTCGGCCCTGCTCGCCCTCGTCTACGCCGACCGGCTGGACGTCGCGGAACCCTGGTTCGCCCGGCTGCTCGGCGAGGACGCCCTGCGGGGCAGCCCGTCGTGGCAGGCCCGCATCCACGCCGTACAGGCGGAGGCCGCGCTGCGCCGGGGCGCCCTGCCCGCGGCCCTGGGGGCCGCCGAGACGGCGCTGGCACAGCTGCCGCCGGCGGCCTGGGGCGTCGGACTCGGCCTTCCCCTCGGTACGGCCGTGCTCGCGGCCACCGGCATGGGCCGCTACGACAAGGCCGCCGCCCTGCTTGCCCAGCCGGTGCCGGAGGCGATGTTCCAGACCCGCTACGGCCTGCAGTACCTCCACGCCCGGGGCTGCCACCACCTGGCGACCGGCGGCCACTACGCCGCACTCGCCGACTTCGCCTCCTGCGGCGAGCTCATGCGCGCCTGGGAGATGGACCTGCCCGGCCTGGTGCCCTGGCGCACGGCCGCGGCCCAGGCATGGCTGCACCTCGACGACCGCGACCAGGCCCGCCGCCTCATCGACGAACAGCTGCAGCGGCTGAGCCCCGGCCCCTCCCGCACCCGTGCCACGACGCTGCGGGTCCTCGCCGCGACCGGCGAACCGCACCGGCGCGCCGCCCTGCTCACCGAGGCCGTGGACATGCTCGAGGCCTGCGGCGACCATCTGGAACTCGCCCGCGCGCTCGCCGACCTCGGCCACGCGCTCCACCACGACGGCCACCGCAGCCGCGCCCGGATGATCGCGCGCCGGGCGTACCGGTCGGCCATGGAGTGCAAGGCCGGATCACTGACCGAGGAACTCCAGGCCGGCAAGGACGGCCTGTGCTCCGCCGACTCCGCTGCCGCGGCGAGCGATCTCGCCCAACTGAGCGACGCGGAACTGCGCGTGGCGGCACTCGCGGCCCAGGGCATGACCAACCGGAAGATCGCCGGACGGCTCTTCATCACCGTCAGCACGGTGGAACAGCACCTCACGCAGGTGTACCGCAAGCTCAATGTGAAGCACCGCAAGGAACTGCCGTACGGGCTGCACAGCGCGATGCGCGAGTCCGCCTGACAACCCGCACCGAACGGCGCCGGTCCCGGACCCTCACGGTCCGGGACCGGCGCCGTTTCGTCGCGGGTCCGGCGTGATCCGCGGCGGCGTGTGTCGACCGCAGCTCCGGCCCCGCTCGAGGCAGCGCCTCGACAGTTGGCTGACGACGGACACCTCGAAGGGGCACGGGGCAGCAGTGAGCGCTCGACCCTTTCCGGACGGCCGACACCTCAAGGAGAGGCATGAGCCCCAAGACCACCGCTGAGACGAACGACGAGGCGGCACTTGCGCCGTCCGAGCCGGTCCTGTGGCATCTGGCCCTGCTCAGCGGGGCCGACGGCACGACTCTCCATACCGGACTCGCCGGACTCAAGGCCCGTTTCGCCCAGTTCCCGGTCCTGGAGGACGTCCCGGTGCGCATCCGTACCGTCGGCAGCGAGGGCGGTCACCGCGGCGCCGTGCTCACCGGCGAGGGCGTCGCCACGGACCTCGGCGTCCGGGAGGCCGGGCACGCCGCTCCCGTCGCCTTCATGTTCCCCGGACTCGGTGACCACTACGGGGACATGGGCCGCGACCTGTACCGCGACTTCCCCGTCTTCCGCGCCGCCGTCGACGAGTGCGCCAAGACGCTCACGCCCGAACTCGGCCTGGACATCCGCGAGATCGTCTTCCCCGACCCGGAACCGGGCGCCACCGTCACGGCCGCCCCGGCCGTCGACCTGCGCCGCATGCTCGGCCGCGGGGACGGCCCGCGCAGCGAGAACGAGCGCCGGCTGAACGCCACCCGGCTCGCCCAGCCCGCACTGTTCGTCATCGAGTACGCGCTGGCCCGGCTCTGGGAGTCCTGGGGCGCCCGCCCCTCCGTCATGATCGGCTACAGCCTCGGCGAGTACGTCGCCGCCACCCTCGCCGGTGTGCTCGCCCTCCCGGACGCCCTGACCCTCGTCGCCCGCCGGGCCGCACTCATCGACAGCCTGCCCGAGGGCGCCCTGCTCGCCGTCATGCTTCCCGAACAGGAGGCCGGCGCCCTGCTCGGGGACGACGTGTCGCTGTCCGCCGTCAACGGACCGGAGTTCTGCGTCGCGGCCGGCCCCGTCGCCGCGATCGAGGAGCTGGAGCGCACCCTGCGCGAACGCGGCACCGTCTGCCGCCGGGTGCAGTCCACCCACGCCTTCCACTCCTCGATGATGGAGCCCATCGCCGGCCAGGTGACCGACCTCGCGCGGACCCTCACCCTCAACCCGCCGAGCATCCCCTACATCTCCAACGTCACCGGCGAGCCCATCACCGACGCACAGGCCACCGACCCCGCCTACTGGGCCCTCCACCTGGTCAGCCCCGTGCGCTTCGCCGAGGGCCTGCGCCACCTCGCGGCCGTTCCGCTGCTGCTGGAGACCGGCCCCGGCCAGACCCTCAGCAGCATGGCCACCGTGATCCGCGGCCCCGAGGCCGGCACCGTCGTCGCCTCCATGCGTCATCCACTGGAGCGCCGGTCCGACTCCGCCGTCGCCCTCAAGGCGCTCGGGCGGCTGTGGCTGGCCGGCGCCGGCATCGACCGGGCCGGCTTCCCGGCCGACGAGCTGGACCTCGTGGCCGACGCCGTCACCACCGTCTCGGGCGACACCGCGTCCGGCAACGCGCCGAGCAGCGTGGAGCGGGAGGTCGCGGGCGTCTGGGCCAAGGTGCTCAGGAACGAGCAGCTGCCCCACGACGTCAGCTTCTTCGAGGTCGGCGGCAACTCCCTGCTCGCCACCCGGCTCGCCCTGCGCATCAAGCGCGTCTTCGGCGTCGAGGTGTCGCTGCGCCAGATCTACGAGTGGTCGACCGTCTCCCGGATGGCCGCCGCCGTGGAGACACTGCGCGCCGGCCGGGAGCCGGACACCGCCGCGGAGGGCTCCTCGCACACCGGCACCTCGCCGGCCCGCTTCCAGCTGCCCGACGGCCCGGGCTTCGTCTCCCACCGCGTGCTGATGCGCTGCTGAAGAAGATGGCCGCCTGCTCGGGCGAAAGAGCTGCGAGGGCTTCCACAAGTACCGCTGACGCCCGCCCCCTTCCTCTCCGCGACCGCCACGACACCATGACAACAGGACGGATGACGAGATGAGCACGGACAACAGGGCCAGGGCCGCGGAGTACCTCTCCCGCTTCTTCCCGGTGCAGGACCTCAAGGACGACGACGACATCTTCGAACTCGGCTTCGTCAGCTCGATGTTCGCGATGCAGCTGGTGTCCTTCGTCGAGCACGAATTCGGCATCACGGTCGAGAACGAGGACCTGGAGCTGGAGTACTTCCGGTCCATCAGCGCGCTCGACGCCTTCGTCACACGCAAGCTCTCCGCCCCGGCAGCGCTGTAGGCGAGAGCGGACCGAGACGATGACCGGAGCGCTCACCGCGCAGCAGGAGCAGGCCCGCAAGGAGTTCAGGGCCTTCCGCGACCGCCACATGGCCCCCTGCGCCGGCACCTGGCACCGCGCCCGGCGCACCCCGCCCGAGATCATCCGGCTGCTCGCGGACGAAGGCCTGCTCGGGCTGTACGTGCCGCGAGTACGGCGGCGGTGGCTGCAGCCGGGAGCTGAAGCAGGCCTGGCTGCCCCGGCCGGCCCGCGGTGAGCGCATCGCGGCGCCGGCCGTCTCGGAGCCGGCAGTGACGCGGCCGGCGTGACCACTACCGCGTCGGCTTCCGGACGCCGCGTGCCCTGCCCGAGCAGGAGACACCGGCGGACGGAACGTGGGTCCTCGGTGACAGCGCCGGGGTGTCCGAGAGCCTGGAGGCCGACCATGTGGCTGATGTGGATGTACTGCCTGCCCGCCTGGACAACGGGTGGCAGGCGCCCGCTCGACTGGCCGTCGACGCGACCACGCCGGTGGCGCCGACAGCCGGTCGTGGCGACATCGCCGACGCTGCGCAGGAGCTGACCGCTTCCGCGCTGCGTACTCTGCAACGTCTGCCGGGCGAACCCCGGCTGAACGGTGCCGAGTTGGTGTGGATCACACGTTCGGCGGCGGGCGCGGACAACGACGTCCGCGACCCGCTGCGGGCACCGCTGCGGGGCTTGGTCCGCGCGGCGCGCGGCGAGTACGCCGAACGTGTGATCCGCCTGGTCGACCTGGGCGACGGCATCGCCGACGAAGCGCTGCTGCCCCGCGCAGCCGCCCTGACGGGCGAGCCGGAGATCGACCTGCCCCCCGAGGACGCGGGCGCGGGGTCCGGCGTCGTCAACACCGCGACGCAGTTCGGCTCGGCGACCGGTACCGCGGCCGTCGGAGCGGTCCTCCTCGGACTCGTCGGCGCCGGGGCGAGAGCGCGGCCGCCGCGGCCGACTTCACCTCTGCGGTCTGCCTCACCCCGTGGTGCAACGTCGCCGCCTTCCTGCTGACCGCCGCCCTCACCCCGCTGCTCCCGCGCAGCGAGCCGACGAACGCCGGCGCCGCGGCGAACGCCAAGGACGACTCCGCCGCCGGCGGTCCCGTCCCCGACCCGGCCCAGGCCGAATTCCCTTCCCTCACACATCTCCCACAGGAGGCTCGTATGGCAGAAACCCCGGAGAACAATTCCACGGAGGACGAGAACCGGCGCAAATTCCGTGAGGTCCTCGCGCGCAAGCGGAACACGAACAGGGACCGCCAGGCGCACGAGGACGGCCGGCTGAAGGTGAAGGGCATGAGCGGTCCGGCCGGGCAGAAGCGCCAATTCCGGCGCAAGGCCGGCTGAGCAGCGGATCCACATCGACAGCACAAGAGAATCGCCGGCCCCGAGGACTTTCCGGGACCGGCGATTCTCCTTCACCGAGTGGAGTGGGCCGCGGTTCACCGCCGCGCGCCGGGCTTGGGAAGCGGACGGGGGCGGGGCACGGAGCGCGGCTTGGGCCGGCGGACACCGAAACCGCACCGCCCTCCTCGACGCGGCCATCGACGTTCTCGCCCGCGAAGGCTCGCGCGGCCTCACCCTGCGCGCGGTCGACGCCCGGGCGGGCGTGCCGGTCGGCACGTCCTCCAACTACTTCCGCAACCGGGACGAGCTGCTGCTGCAGCTCATGCGGCGTACCGACGAACGCATCGCGCCCGACCCGGAGCAGGTCGCCGACGTCATGCGCGCCGAGCCCTCGACCGGCCTCGTGGCGCTCCTGCTGCGCCAGGTCCACGAGCGCATGGAGGCCGACCGCGCCGGCTGCCTCGCCATGCTGGAGCTGCGCCTCGACGACCTCACCGTCCCCGAGGTGCTCGCCCCGTACGCCGGCGACGACCTGATCGGCGAACTCGCCCGTCGGCTGCTGCCGAAGGGCGTCACCTGAAGTCCCCCTGCCGGCCCGTATCCGTCGCCCCGCGAACCCCTATTTCCGAATTCTCTTGAGTTCGGGGGCCCCTATTTACCGGAAAAAGATCATTGAAATGGCCTTTCCGGCGGTACGTTTCACAGAAACCGTCTCGTA
Source organism: Streptomyces sp. NBC_00659 (assembly GCF_036226925.1). Lineage (NCBI taxonomy): Bacteria > Bacillati > Actinomycetota > Actinomycetes > Kitasatosporales > Streptomycetaceae > Streptomyces > Streptomyces sp. NBC_00659. Next base: position 9,594,466 of record NZ_CP109031.1, read on the forward strand.
TTCGGAGTCTATGGAATGTCGATTCTTGAGCTGCGGGAGATCCGTGCGGAGGCGTTGCGTGGCCCGAGCGAGAAGGCGACGGCGGCGCAGCACGCCAAGGGCAAGCTGACCGCCCGGGAGCGCATCGGGCTGCTGCTGGACGCGGGTTCGTTCCGGGAGGTCGAGCAGCTGCGCCGGCACCGGGCGACCGGTTTCGGCCTGGAGGCCAAGAGGCCGTACACCGACGGTGTCATCACCGGCTGGGGCACGGTCGAGGGCCGTACGGTCTTCGTGTACGCCCACGACTTCCGGATCTTCGGCGGGGCGCTGGGCGAGGCCCACGCCACGAAGATCCACAAGATCATGGACATGGCCATCGCGGCGGGTGCGCCGCTGGTGTCTTTGAACGACGGTGCCGGCGCCCGTATCCAGGAGGGCGTCTCGGCGCTCGCCGGCTACGGCGGCATCTTCCAGCGCAACACGAAGGCCTCCGGGGTCATCCCGCAGATCTCTGTGATGCTCGGCCCGTGCGCCGGCGGCGCGGCCTACTCGCCGGCGCTGACGGACTTCGTGTTCATGGTCCGCGAGACCTCGCAGATGTTCATCACCGGCCCGGACGTGGTCAAGGCGGTGACGGGCGAGGAGATCACCCAGAACGGCCTGGGCGGCGCCGACGTCCACGCGGAGACCTCCGGCGTCTGCCACTTCGCCTACGACGACGAGGAGACCTGCATCGCCGAGGTGCGCTACCTCCTGTCGATGCTGCCGCAGAACAACCGCGAGAACCCGCCGCGGGCGCAGTCCTCCGACCCGGCCGACCGCCGCAGCGAGGTGCTGCTGGACCTGGTCCCGGCCGACGGCAACCGCCCGTACGACATGACCAAGGTCATCGAGGAACTCGTCGACGACGGCGACTACCTGGAGATCCACGAGCGCTGGGCCCGCAACATCATCTGCGCGCTGGCCCGCCTCGACGGCATGGTCGTCGGCATCGTCGCCAACCAGCCGCAGAGCCTGGCCGGTGTCCTCGACATCGAGGCCTCCGAAAAAGCGGCCCGTTTCGTGCAGTTGTGTGACGCCTTCAGCATTCCTCTGGTGACCCTGCTGGACGTGCCCGGGTTCCTGCCGGGTGTCGACCAGGAGCACGGCGGGATCATCCGGCACGGCGCGAAGCTGCTCTACGCGTACTGCAACGCGACGGTGCCGCGGATCTCCCTCATCCTGCGCAAGGCGTACGGCGGCGCCTACATCGTCATGGACAGCCAGTCCATCGGCGCGGACCTCACCTACGCCTGGCCGACGAACGAGATCGCCGTGATGGGCGCCGAGGGCGCCGCCAACGTCATCTTCCGCCGCCAGATCGCCGACGCCGCCGATCCCGAGGCCATGCGCGCGCGCATGGTCAAGGAGTACAAGGCCGAGCTGATGCACCCCTACTACGCGGCCGAACGCGGCCTGGTCGACGACGTCATCGACCCCGCCGAGACCCGCGAGATCCTCATCAAGTCACTCGCGATGCTGCACACCAAGCACGCGGACCTGCCCTCCCGCAAACACGGCAACCCCCCGCAATGAACGGAGACTCATCGTGAGCGACGACGACCGAATCCTGCGTGTCGAGAAAGGCCATGCCGGACCCGAGGAGCTGGCCGCCCTGACCGCGGTCCTGCTGGCCCGGGCAGCGGCGGCCGGCGGGATGGAAGCGGACCCGGACGAGGACCGGCCCTCGGCGGCCCCCTGGCGACGCCTGGAACGCCGTACGTACTTCGGCGCCCCGCACAGCTGGCAGGGCGCGGCCTGACGCGCAGAGCATCGCCCCCGGCCGGTCGAGGCCGGGGGCGATCGCGTCGAGGCGCGTCGCAAAGACGGATCAGGTCCCCGTCCACTTCGGGGGGCGCTTCTCCACGAAGGCCCGCGGGCCTTCCTCCGCGTCCCGGCTGTGCATCCGGCGCTCCTCCCAGACGTACCGCGTGGCGAAGGCCTGTTCCAGGGGCATCGTGGCCGACGTGGCCGCGGCTTCCTTGATGGCACGCAAGGACAGGGGCGCGCAGCGCAGCATGTCCTCCAGCCAGCCGTCGACGCAGTCGTCCAACTCGTCGTACGGCACGGCCTCGTTGACCAGCCCCAGTTCGTACGCGCGGGCCGCCGACATGCGGCGGCCGGTCAGCAGGTGGCCCATCGCCGCCCGGTACGGCGCCTGCCGGGTCAGCCGGAACACACCGCCGGCGCCGGCCATCAGGCCGAGCCGGGCCTCGGTCAGGGCGAACTCGGCGTGTTCGGCGGCGACGACGATGTCGCAGGCGAGGGCGAGTTCGAAGCCGCCGCCGAGCGCGTAGCCGTTGACGCGGGCGATCAGCGGTTTGGACAGGGAGAAGCGCTCGGACAGCCGGGGCCAGCCGGGCTTGCCGCGGCTGCCGAAGGTGGAGACCGCGGCGCCCGCGGTGTCCTCGTCGAACCGGCGGACCAGTTCCTTGAGATCCTGGCCGACGGAGAAGGCGCGCTCACCGGCTCCGGTGAGGACACCCACCCAGATGTCGTCGTCGGCCTCGAAGTCGTCCCAGATCCTGGCGAGTTCGGCGTGCGTGGCGAGGTCCATCGCGTTCAGCACGTGCGGCCGGTCCAGGGTGATACGGGCGACGTGGCCGCGTTTGTCGTAGCGCACGCGGCGCGGCTCGTCGGACACGCTGCGGCTCCTCTCGTCGAGGCGTCAGAAGGGATACGGCAGTGCCGTGCCGCGTACGGTCAGCCACTGCCACTGGGTGTACTCGTCCCAGCTGTTCTCCGAGCCGTGGCGGCTGCCGTTGCCGGAGGCGCCGCGCCCGCCGAACGGTATATGCGCCTCGTCGTTGACCGTCTGGTCGTTGACGTGGACCAGCCCCGTCCTCAAGCGTTCCGCGAGCGCCAGACCGCGTTCGGCGGATCCGCTCTGGACGGCCGCGGACAGCCCGTACTCCGTGTCGTTGGCCACCGCGACGGCCTCGTCGTCGTCGGCCACCACGATCACCGGGGCCACCGGGCCGAAGATCTCCTCGCGGAACGCCGGCATCGCCGCCGTCACGCCGGCCAGCACCGTGGGCCGGTAGAACGGACCGGTGTGGGTGCCGCCGGTCAGCACGCGGGCTCCGGCGGCCACGGTCTCGGCCACGAGCCGTTTCACCCGGGCCAGTTGGCCGTCGCTGATCAGCGGTCCGAGGTCGACGTCCGCCGTCCACGGGTCGCCCACGGTCAGCTGCTCGGCCCGCTTGGCCAGCCGCTCCGTATACGCCTCGGCGACCGACTCCAGCACGATGTGCCGGCCGGCGGCCATGCACACCTGCCCGGAGTGGAAGAAGGAGGCCCAGGCGCCGGCCGAGGCGGCGACGTCGAGGTCCGCGTCGTCCAGCACGATCAGCGCGTTGTTGCCGCCCAGTTCCAGCGAAGCCCGCTTCAGCAGGCGGCCCGTGGTGCGGCCGACCTCACGGCCGACCGCGGTGGAACCGGTGAACGCGATCATCGCCACGTCCGGGTCGGAGGTCAGCGCCGCACCTGGCCCGGCGTCGCCGGGCAGCACGTGGAGGACACCCTCGGGCAGTCCGGCCTCCTCGAACAGCCGGGCTGTCACCCAGCCGCCGGAGACCGGGGTCTGCTCGTCCGGTTTGAGGACGACGGCGTTGCCCAGGGCCAGGGCGGGGGCGACCGCGCGCATGCCGAGGAGCAGGGGCACGTTCCACGGGCTGATCACCCCGACCACGCCCAGCGGGATGCGCCGGCCCACGCTGTGCCGGCCGGGCTGCGAGGGCAGCAGATGGCCGTGCGGGCGGCCGGGCAGTGCGGCGGCGGCCCACAGCTCGTCGGCCACGGCACCGACTTCGTACTCCGCCTTGCCGCGTACGCCGCCGCCCTCGCGGATGAGCCACGACACGACCTCGGGGGCGTGCGCCTCCAGCAGTTGCGCGGCCCGGCGCAGCACCGCGGCCCGCTCGGCCGCAGGCGTCGCGGCCCACGCGGGCTGGGCGAGGGCGGCGCCGCGGGCCGCCGCGCGGATGTCCGAGGCGTCGGCCGTACCCACCGTGGCGAGGGCGCGGCCTGTCGCGGGCTCCGTCGTGGCGGCGGCGCCGCCCGCGGGGGCCCGCCAGCCCTGGCTGAACACCTTCCCGTGCAGTGCGGTGGGGTCCACCAATCGGGGCATCTTCCAGCTCTCCCTCAGTCGTGGCGGGTGATCAGCCGTGGCCGTTGACCGGTACGTCGATGAGCAACGGGGCATCGGAGCAGGCGGACTTGGCCACGGTCTCCGCGAGGTGGTCGGCGCCGGTCGCGCGTACCGCCTCGATGCCGAAGAACTCCGCCGCCCTGGTGAAGTCGAGGCGGTCCGGGGACAGGTCGAGGCCGACGTAGCGGCCGCGGCGGGTGGAGCGGCTGTCCCAGGAGTCGAGGGTCTCCTTGAGCGTGCGGTACTCGCCGTTGTTCATCACCACGAAGGTGACCGGCACCTCGTACCGGGCTGCCGACCACAGGCCCTGCAGCCCGAACATCGTGCAGCCGTCGCCGAGCACGGCCACCACGGGCCGGTCCGGGCCGCCGAGCCTTCTGCCGACAGCCGCCCCGATGCCCCACCCGAGGCCGCCGCCCACCGTGTGGACGTACGAACCCGGGCGGTCCAGGGACAGCACCTGGCGCAGCCGGATCCCGGTGGTGATCGCCTCCTCGACGACCACGGCGTCCTCCGGCAGCCCGGCCGCGACCGCGTGCGCGGCCGTCAGCGGGTCCAGCGGGGCCTCGCCGTAGCCCGCCCGCGCCTGCGCCTCGGTACGCGAGCGGCGTGCCGCGTGCGCACGGCCCGCGCGTTCGATGCGTTCCGCCGCCCGCGGCACCCGGCCTCGCAGCAGCGGCGCCAGCGCGGCCAGCGTCGCTCCGATACCGCCGTGCAGTCCCAGCGCCACCGGGAAGTTGCGGCCCAGCTCGGCCGGGTCGGAGTCCAGCTGGACGACGCGGGTGTTGTCCGGGACGGGGGAGCCGGGCGTGTAGTGGTGGGCCATGAAGGCGTGCGTGCCGATGACGAACACCACGTCGTGGCCGGTGAGCTGCTCCCGGATACCGGCGTGGGTGGCCGGCAGCATCCCGGCGTGCAACGGGTGCGAGCCGGGGAAGTCGACGCCGTCGTGCATCGGCTGGTGGTGCACGAGTGCACCCAACGCCTCGGCCACCGCCACCAGTTGGGGTACGGCGCCCTCGCGGCCAATACCGTCGCCCGCCACGATCGCGGGGTTGTCGGCGGCCGCCAGGAGGTCGGCCGCCCGCTGGAGCCGGGTGGCGGCGCCCAGCGGGGCCCGCACCGACCGGCCGGGTACCTCGACCGGGCCGGTCTCCTGCAACAGATCCATCGGCAGCGACAGGAACACCGGTCCGGCGGGCGGCTGCTGGGCCAGCGCGAAGGCGCGCCGCAGCATGAACGGCAGGTCGTGGGCGTGCTGGACGTCGAAGGTGTGCTTGACCGCGGCCTTCGCCAGGCCCACCAGGTCTCCGGAGAGCATCGGGTCGGTGGCCAGATGGCGGCGGTCCTGCTGACCCGCCGTCACCACCAGCGGCGTACGCGAACGGGACGCGTTCAGCAGGCCGACGAGGCCGTTGGCGAGCCCGGCGGCGATGTGCAGGCTGACGAACGCGGGCCGGCCCGTGGCCCGGGCGTACCCGTCGGCCATGGCCACCACCGAGCCCTCGTGCACCCCGAGGACGTACTCGATGTCCGGCGCGTCGGCGAGCGCGTCGGTGAAGGGCAGTTCGCTGGTGCCGGGATTGCCGAAGACCCGGTCGACGCCCTCGTCCCGCAGGATCTCGAGCATCGCGTCCACGGGCTTCACGCGGCCACCGTCCCGCGTACGGACCGGGACTTCCCGGCGAACCGGTGCACCTTGCCGAGCACGTCGTCCGCGTACAGCCGTACGGCCTGCTGGAGGGCGAACTCCGCCATGTACAGCCGGAACTGCTCGGGCGGCTCCTCCGCCAGGTTCAGCATCCGCTTGTTGGCGAGCACCGCCGGACTCGCCAGCCGGGCCACCGCACGCTCGGCCGCGTCGCCGACCTCCTTGGGGTCGACGACCTCGTCGAACAGCAGCCGCCCGTCCGGCTCGTGGGCCCAGATCTTGCGGCCCCACAGGATCACCTGGCGCGACACCCGCCCGTTCGTGATGCGCCCGAGCCGCAGATTGCCGGCGCCGGGCACGATGCCCTCCTGGGCGGCGGGCAGGCTGAAGTAGCTGTCCGCGGCACCGATGACGTGGTCGAAGGCCAGCAGCAGCTGGGCGCCCCCGCCGATGGCGAAGGTGTCCACCGCGGCCACCCACGGCTTGTCCGGCAGCGGCGCCGGCCAGGCCGAGCTCTGGTCGGGACAGTGGCCGCGCAGCAGCTTGGCGATGTAGCCGAGCTCGCGGCGCAGCAGGAAGTCGACGTAACTGATCCGCCCCTCGTGCAGATGGGCCAGGTTGATGCCGGCGCTGAAGACACGGCGGCCCTGGTAGCGGGGGTGGTCCATCACCCCGCCGCGCAGCACGCCGACCTTCACCCCGGGGTCGAGCAGGGTGAGGTCGACGGCGGTCTCCATGTCCTCGACATGCCGGTTGTCCTCGGCGTTGAGGCAGTGGTTGTTGACGACGGTGAGCCGGGCGCCGCCGTCCCCGCCCCGCTCGATGTCGACCGCGCCCAGCCGCAGACGGCCGGTGCGGCGGAACTCCGGCAGCAGGTCCAGCGCGCGCCGGGTGGGCTTGCGCATGCTGTCCAGGAGGTGGCGGCCGGCCTGCGGCGAGCGCAGCACCTCATGGAAGAAGATGCCCTGGTCGATCTCCCGCCCTTCCTTCTCGGCCTGCGGCAGCTCCTGTTCCGCGGCGAGCTGCCCGCGGGTGGGGACCAGGCCGGGGAAGGCCTCGGCGGCGGACTCGACGAGTTCGTCGATGCGCGGGCGCGGACCGCCGCCGGTCAGCTCGTCGTAGACGGCCTCGGTGTGGTGACGCAGGAACGCGGCGCGCAGCGCCCGGCCGCTCGTGTGCACCTGGTCGGCCCGCCCCTGCTGCTCGGCGTCGCGGGCCGGTTTGGGCGGCAGGGCCGCGAGGACGGCCTCGCCGGCGGACGTGACCTCGGTCAGGACGGCGCTGTCCTGGTTGAGGTCTCCGGTCAGGGGGAAGGTCACGCGGCGCTCCCTTCGGCTGCCGAGGTACGGGTGCGGGCGCGGCGCAGGGCGCGGTCGCACGCGGACAGATGGGCGCCCAGCGACTCCTCGAAGGCGGTGGTCGACGCGTCCAGCACGAGCCGGCGGCGGATGGCCAGCTCGCTGCCGGCCAGGCCGGTGGCCAGCTTGGCGGCGGCCGCGACCGGGGCCGCCAGGTCGTCGGCGGGCGCGAGTTCGTCCAGGATCCCGGTGTGCAGGGCGCGTTCGGCGGATATCTCGCTGCCGAACAGCGTGATACGGCGGGCCGCGGCCACCCCGGTCTGCTGGGACAGCCGGTGCAGCAGCATGCCCGGCCACGGGTCACGGCCCAGGAAGGGCGGGCGGACGACGACGTCCGGGGTGCCGATCCGGTAGTCCATGGCCAGCAGCAGTTCCAGGGCGGGGCCGCCGACGGCGCCCTGGACGACGGCGATGGTGGCGGCGGGCAGCCGCTCCAGCCTGCGCAGCACCCGCTCCCACTTGTTCACGGCGTGCACGCCCGTGTCACCGGGCCAGGCCGTCTCGGGCGTGCCGGGCAGCGAGCGGTCGGCGAGCCGGAGGATCACGACGGCTTCGGCGCTGTCCTCCGCCCCGTCGCACACCTCGGCGACCGACCGGATCAGGGAATCCGTGAGCGGCGTGGAGGCGTCGATGTCGAGGATGATGTCGGCCCGGTCTCCGAGCCCGATGAGGTCGGTGGTCACTCCGAATCCCGCTTTCCTGTGAGTGGAGTTCAGTACTGGACGAGCGCCGTCTCGATCTGCGATCCGGGACCCATGGTCATGAAGATTCCGTGCTCGCCCTTTTGGACGACGCCTTCCTCCAGCAGCCGTTGATAGGAGAAGAGGAAGGAACCGCTGGAGAGATTTCCGTAGTCGCGCAGCACACTCGTCGTGTGGCGAAGGTCGTGCCGGGTGAGTCCGAGATTGACGTCCACCGAGTCGATGACCTTCTTTCCACCGGAATGCACGATCCAGTGGGCGATGTCGCTGCGCCGCAGCCCGGTGCCGTCGAGCAGCTCACCGATGACGATCTCGGCGTGGGCGCCGACCGCGTAGGGAACCTCGCGGTCGAGGAAGAAGCTGAACTTCCCGGCCTCGTCGTCCCAGTCGTAGCGCATCGCGTCGATCGCCTCGGTGATCATGTAGCTCGCGAACTTGAGCACCGTGGCCCCGGGACGGGTGCCGCCTCCCTCGCCGTCGGCCATGACGGCGACGGCCGCGGCGCCGTCCCCGAACAGGCTGTTGACGACGGCGGTCCGCATGGTGCCGTCGAAGACGTACGCGGCCGAGCAGGACTCGGAGCACACCATCAGGGCGAGTCGGCCGGGGTTGGCCGAGGCCCAGGCGGTCGTGGCGGTCAGCCCGTTGAGACCCGCGTTGCAGCCCATGCCGACCACGTCGAGCCGACGGGTGTGCGGGGACAGCGGCAGCTCCTTGATCAGTTTCGCGCTGAGGCCGGGGGTGAGGAAACCCGTGGTGGTGACGCAGGCGAGGTAGCCGATGTCGTCCGGCTCGGCGCCGATGTCCTTGAGGCAGGACCGCAGCGCCCGGGCGCCCATGTCGACGCCCCACCTGGCGTGCTTGGCGAGCAGTTCGCCCTGGCTCTCCATGCGGCGCCGGCCGTCCTCCCCCACCGGGGGAAGGTTCAGATAGCGGCGCTCGATCGCGCTGTTCTGAAAGACCGAGACTATTTTCTCGTTCTCGATGCCGAAGGCGTCCAGAACTTCCTGCTGCGAGTAGCTGTGCGGCGGAGTCGCCGTCCCGACACCGAGTATTCGTGGAAGCGGCGAAACTACCGGCATCATGTGGTGATCCCTTTCTGCACCGCAGAATTTCATTGGCATGAAGGTCGCACCGTTGAACATACAGGCGCCGGGCGGTAATTCGCCACAATGGATTATCGGGCGATTTTCCGACGGAAAGCAGGGGGTGATAGGGGTTCGATAGGGGTGGTTGTCCGAGAGGGCTTTCGAGGTATGGAATTCGCGTGGCGGGCGGCCCGCGGGGCCGGTGCCCGCGGTCGGGGTCCGGCCCAGGTGCGGCCGGGGTCCGGCCGGGGCTCGGTCGAAGCCGCTTGACGCCGCCCCCGAAAGTGATAGAGTCTCTCGATATGAGAGAGGCTCTCGAAGTGAGATGGCCTCTCGAAGTGAGATGGCCTCTCGAAGTGATAGGTTCTCTCTGGATGCAGGGACGGGGTGATGGACATGGGGCTGCGTGAGGCCAACCGGCAGCGCGTGATGGGTGAGGCACGCCGTGAGGCGCTGGCTCTCTTCGTGAAGCAGGGCTTCGAGGCGACCACCGTCGAGCAGATCGCGAGCGCCGCGGGCATCTCGTCGGCCACCTTCTACCGTCACTTCCGCGCCAAGGAGGACGTGCTCTTCAACGAGGGCTACGACCCCTTCCTGGAGCGCGCGTTCGCCGGCCGTCCGGCCGGCGAACCGCTCGCGGAGGTCGTCCGCACCGTCTACCAGGAGTTCGCCGCCCGTCTGCTGGAGGCCGACCACCAAGCCCTGTTGCTCAGGCACCGTCTGATGAGCAGCGTCCCCGCCCTGCGGGACCGGCTGATGAGGGAGGAGCGCACCAACCTCGACCAGCTGGTCAACCTCCTGGCCGACCGGGTCGGCCGCAGCCCCGACGACTTCGAGGTGCGCCTCGCGGCGGCGGCCGTCAACGCGGCCTTCGCGCAGGCGGCCCAGTACTGGCTGGACCGGGACTGTGCCCCCCAGCTACCCGATCTCATGGAACTCGCCATGGACCGCATCAAGGGCGTCCTCGCCTTCTGACCAGCACTGATCCGCGCTACGTCCGTTCCGGTCCGCCGGATCGGAACGGACGGCTCCAGTCACGCTCGAGTCATACGAGAGTGCCGTACGGGATGACCAAGGCATGCGCCTCGCCGGTACGAGCACCTCGCGCGTCACACGTACGCCCGTTTCCCGCACTGGCACCAGCACATCTACCGGTAAGCAATGCGAAATCCCTTATGGCCACATTCTGGAGGCATCCCCATGCGCGCAGCTGTAGTTCACACCGTCGGCCAGGCCCCCCGTTACGCCGAGTTCGAGGAGCCGACCGCCGGCCAGGGTGAGGTCCTGATCGATGTCAAGGCCGCCGCCCTGACCAACCTGACCCGCCTGGTCACCCGCGACCCCGACTACTCGGAGGGACGCACCCCGCCGTTCGTCGCCGGCGTCGAGGGCGTCGGCACACTGCCCGACGGCCGCCGGGTCGGATTCGGCGCCCGCCGCGCCCCGTTCGGCTCGCTGGCCGAGAAGAGCGTGTCCCCCGGCATCCTGCTCTTCGACGTCCCGGACGGCGTCGACGACATCACCGCGGCCGGGCTCATCAACCCCTCCCTGTCGTCCTGGCTGCCGCTGGCCTCCCACATCCAGCTCCAGCAGGGCGAGTCCGTGCTCGTCCTCGGCGCCACCGGTGTCGCCGGCCAGCTCGCCGTCCAGATCGCCAAGATCCTGGGCGCCGGCCGCGTCGTCGCCGCCGGCCGCAACGAGGAGGTCCTCAAGCAGCTCCTGAACCGCGGGGCGGACGCGATCGTCCCGCTCGGCGGAAGCGACGAGGAGGTCGCCGCCGCGTACGCGGACGCCATCGGCGACGGATTCAACGTCGTGCTCGACTACGTGTGGGGCCACCCGGCCGAACAGTTCCTCGAGGCCCTGCCCCGCGAACTCGTCGTCAAGTCCGGCGTCCGCTACCTGCAGATCGGCAACAGCGCCGGCCGGCTCGCCGCCATCGACGGCAACGCGCTGCGCCGCAGCGGTGTGACCATCATCGGCTCCGGCTCCCTGCCCGACCTCGACGAGGTCAAGGCGATCTGGGGCCGCGTCATGACGGAGACGGCCGCCGGCAACCTGAAGATCGACGTGGTGACCGCCCCGCTCTCGGAGATCGAGACCCGCTGGGAGGCGGACGTTCCCGGCAAGCGGACCGTCATCACCATCTGACCCGCCGAAAATCCCCCGCGGCGGGGCGAGAGGGGCGGGCGGCAGCACGCCGCCCGCCCCGATCTCGCCGCACCGCACAAGGACCGCACCACCAGACAGGACCGCACCACCAGCACACCGACCCGTGCGGCACGCACCGGAGGGAGGGAGACACCCATGAACGATTCCGTGATCGAGGCCGTGGGCCTCACCAAGACATACGGAACCGCCACCGTCCTGGAGGACGTGAGCCTGGCGGTGCCCCGCGGCACCGTCCTCGCACTGCTCGGACACAACGGCGCGGGCAAGACCACCCTGGTCGACATCCTGACCACCACGCTGCCCCCGACCGCGGGCACCGCCAGGATCGCCGGGTACGACGTGACACGGCGGCCCGACGAGGTACGCCGCAGGATCGGCGTCACCGGCCAGTTCGCCTCCGTCGACGACGGGCTGTCCGCCGTCGACAACCTGGTGCTCCTGGCGCGACTGCTCGGCGCGGGCCGCCGCCAGGCCGCCGCGCGCGCGGACGAACTCATCACCCTGTTCGACCTGACCGGCGCCGCCCGCAAACCCGTCCGCACCTACTCGGGCGGCATGCGCAGGCGCCTCGACCTCGCCGCCGGACTCATCGGCAACCCCGAGGTCATCTTCCTCGACGAGCCGACCACCGGCCTCGACCCGGCCGCCCGGCTCGCCCTGTGGGAGGTCGTCGAACAGCAGGTCCGCGCGGGCGCCACCGTCCTGCTGACCACCCAGTACCTGGAGGAGGCCGACCGGCTCGCCGACTCCATCATCCTGCTCGCCTCGGGCCGCGTCGTGGCCTCCGGCACCCCCGCCGAGCTCAAGGCACGGGCCGGACAGCACTCCGTCACCGTCACCTTCGACAACGCGAGCCTCGTGCCGCAGGCGACCGAGGCACTGCTGCGCGCCGGCCTCGCACCCGCCCACGACGAGGGCGGCACCACCGTCACCACCCCGCTGACGGCGGCCCGCGACGTCGCCACCGTCGTCCGTGCCCTGGACGAGCACGGCATCGACTTCACCGGGCTGTCCATGGCGGAACCCACTCTCGACGACGTGTACCTCACCTACGCCCACCGCCCCGCGGCGGTCGCAACAGCCTGATCACGAAAGGAGACCGGCCATGACCAGCACCGTTCCCAAGGCGACCGCCACCGCATTACGCACCGACACCTGGCGCGGCACCGGCGTCGCCACCCAGATCCTCGTCCTCAGCGAGAAGTCGCTCAGGCGGCTCGTCACCGACCCCAAACTCCTGCTGTTCAGCGTGCTCCAGCCGCTGATCCTCCTGCTGCTGTTCGGGCAGATCTTCAACAGCATCTCCAAGACACCGGACTTCCCCGCGGGCGTCAGCTACATCGACTTCCTCGTCCCGGCGATCATGGTCAACACGGCCATGCAGTCGGCACTGCTGTCCGGCACCGGCCTCAACGAAGAGATCAAGAACGGCATGGTGGCCCGCTTCCGCACCCTGCCGATCTGGCTGGGCTCGGTCCTGGTCGCCCGCAGCGTCTTCGACCTGGCCCGCGGCGCCATCCGGCTCGCCCTCATGGTGCTCCTGGCCGTCGCACTGTTCGGCTTCTCACCGGCCGGCGGCGTCCTGGGCATCCTCGGCGCCTTCGGGCTCGCCCTGGCCATCGGCTGGGGGCTGGGCTGGGTGTTCCTCGCCCTCGCGGTCTGGCTGCGCAACGGCGAGTCCATGCAGGCGGTCGGCTTCCTGGCCATGTTCCCGCTGATGTTCGCCTCCAACGCCTTCGTCCCCGTCGACGGCCTGCCCGGCTGGCTCGGCGCGGTCGCCACGGTCAACCCGATGACGTACGGCGTCGAGGCCGCCCGCGACCTCACTCTCGCCCACCCCGTCGGCTGGGGCGCCCTCATCGCGGTCGCCCTCTCCGCGGCGATCGGCGCGATCGCCATCCCCGTCGCCGTCCGCGGCTTCCGCCGCCCGGCCTGACCGACCCCCTGAAAGGGCCCGTCCCCCGCGGGCCCACCCCGAAGAGGTTCGGCCCCCTCTCCCACGAGAGGGGGCCGAACCGTCACCGGCAGCAGCGGGAACGGATCACGCCACCCGCAGCGACCGCGCCGGCAGCGGCGGAGCGTCGTCGTTCAAGTAGTTGCTCAGACTGCGCAGCTGGGACCGCTGGTACGAGGTCATCGGCAGCAGGCCGCCCACCACACGCAGCAGCCCGGGCGGCAGCGGCAGATTGCGGCGGCCCATCATCGTGGCGATCGAGTGCATCTTCCGCATCCGGGGCCAGCGCAGCGCCTCGTACCGGCGCAACGCCTCCCGAGGAGTCGCCCCCGGCTGGGACAGCACCCGGTTCAGCACCCACGCGTCCTCCAGCGCCTGGCACAGACCCATGCCCAGCCGCGGCGGCACCGCGTGCGCCGCGTCGCCCAGCAGGGTCACCGGCCCGGCGGACCAGTTCTCCCGCACGCTGTGCAGGATGTGCGGAAAGACACCGACATCCGCGTCGGTGATCGTCTCCAGCAGCGTCGGCATCGGCGTGGACGTCCAGTGCCCGAACCGCTCCCGCAGGTTACGCACCGCGGAGGCACCCGGCGCGGCCGGCCTGCCGTCCACCCCGGGCGGGGCCGTGTCGCCGTCCCTGAAGGGCAGTTCGAACGCCCAGTACACCTCGCCACCGCCGACGGGGTGCACCACACAGATGCCCTCCTTGCCGTACAGCGAGTGGATCCGCGAACCATGGGCGAACTCGTGCGGCAGCTTGGTGATGCCGTGCCAGGTCGCATCGCCCAGATAGACGGCCGGCTGCTCGTCCACCAGCAGCCGCCGCACCTGCGACCGGTGCCCGTCCGCACCCAGCACCACATCACCCACGGCCCGCGTGCCGTCCTCGAAGGCCACGGTCGCCTTCCCGCCGGCCTCCTCGACGGCCACCGCCCGCTTGCCGAACCGCACCACGCCGTCCGGCAGCCGCCCGGCCAGCTTCGCCAGCACATGACCGCGCTTGGTCACCAGGATCTCGGCACCGAAGTGCCGCGCCAGCCGCGACAGATCCAGCCGCATCAGCCGGGTGTCCCCGTCCGCGACCAGGTCCAGCGCCTCCATACGCGCCCCGTCGACGCTCTCGGCCGGGACCCCCAACTCGTCGAGGATTCCCGTGGCGTTGGGGTACAGCAGCACGCCGTTGCCGTCCGTACGCAGCTGGTCGGCGGCCTCATACACCTCCACCTCGTGGCGCTGCGACAGCGCGACCGCAGCGGCCACGCCGCCCACACCGGCGCCCACAATGATGATCTTCATCGGTTTTCTCCCTGGTTGCCGTCGTCCGTGAGCGCCTCCAGCCAGCCGTGTGCCGCCCCGGCGGTGGAGTGTGAAAGGTCCTCGAGGATCGTGAAGTGGTTTCCGGGCACGTCCAGCCGGTCGTCCGCGAACTCCCAGTCCGCCCGCCAGCCGTCCCCGTCCGGCGCCTCCTGCGCGAAGTGCTCGGAGGCACGGATCAGCAGCGTCCGGGTGGCCAGGCCCCGCGGCTCCCAGCCCTCGAAGACCCGGATGTAGCCGCCCATCGCCGACAACCGCTCGTCGCTGAGCAGGTCGAAGGTGTTCTCGCGGTCGAGCATCGCCTTCGCCATCTCCGTGGCGGCGGGCGAGTTCTGCATCGCCGACGGCGAGGAGCTGTCGAGCAGCACCATCGCCGCGGCCGGCGAGCCCAGTTCCTCCAGCCGCTGGGCCACCGCGTGCGCGACCCAGCCGCCCGCCGAACGTCCCACCAGCACGAACGGCCGCCCGGCCGCGCACCGCAGGGCCGCCTCGGCATGCGCCCCGGCCAGCGCGGTCACATCCGCCGGCAGGCTCTCCCCGCCGACGAACCCCGGCTCCGGCAGCGCCCACACATCCCGTACGTCCCTGAAATACGCGGCGAAACGGGCGTACTCGTGCGGACCCGCCACCGGGCTGAACGACGGGAAGCAGACCAGCACCGGCCCGTCACCGTCCGCCGGACCGGTCGCCAGCCGCACCGGCTCCGGAAGAACCCCCTCAGCCGGCGTACGGAACTGCTCCTGCAGCAGCGACGCGGCCTTGAGCACCTCCTGCGCCTCGTCGAACTTGCCCAGCTCACAGGCCCGCCAGTACAGCGACCCGATCGGCCCCGGCCCCTCTCCGGCCGCCTCGTCCGCCACCTCGCGCGCGCCGAGCTGCTCGGCCAGATACGCGGCCAGCCGCTCGGGCGTCGGATGGTCGAACATCAGCGTCGCGCCGAGCCGCAGCCCGGTCAGCGCCTTGAGCCGGTTGCGCAGCTCCACTGCGGTCAGCGAGTCGAACCCGGACTCCAGGAACGACCGCTGCGCCACCACCCCACCGGCGTCCGCATACCCGAGCACTGCCGCGGACTGCTCCCGCACATGCGCCAGCAGCGCATCCACCCGCTCGCCCTCCGGCAACCCCGCCAGCCGCGCGGCCTCCCCAGCGTCGGCCACCGGAACGGCCGCACTTTCCCCGAGCGTCGAAACCACGCTCTGCAGCGAGCTCTCGAGCCAGTAGTGGGTGTGCTGGAAGGGGTAGGTGGGCAGGTCGACGGTTTTGGCGCCGGTGTCTGCGAGGTAGGCGGTCCAGTCGACGGGGGTGCCGTGGACGTGGAGCTGGGCGAGGGCCTCGACGAGTGCGGTGGGCCCGGTGTGCTTGCGGGTCTGGGTGGCGATGGACGTGGTGTCTTCGAGGGTGTCTGCGGCGAGGGCGGTGAGGATGCCGTCGGGTCCGATTTCGAGGAGGCGGGTGGTGTTCTGGTCGGCGAGGGTGCGCAGGCTGTCGTGGAAGCGGACGGCTTCGCGGATGTGGCGGACCCAGTAGGCGGGGGTGGTGAGCTGGTCGGGGTCGGCGGGTTGTCCGGTGAGGTTGGAGATGATCGGCAGGGTGGGGGAGTGGAACTCGACCGACTCCAGGACCTGTTGGAAGTCGTCGAGCATGGGTTCCATGAGGGGCGAGTGGAAGGCGTGGCTGACGGTCAGCCGTTTGACCTTCCGTCCCTGGGCCGAGAGTTCGGCGAGGACCGCTTCCACGGATTCTTCGTCGCCGGAGATGACGGTGGAGGTGGGTCCGTTGACGGCGGCGATGACGGCCTGTCCGCGGAGCAGTGGGGTGATTTCCTGTTCGGTTGCTTCGATGGCGGCCATGGCGCCGCCGGCGGGGAGGGCTTGCATGAGGCGTCCGCGTGCGGTGACCACGCGGGCGGCGTCGTCCAGGGTCCACAGTCCGGCGAGGTGGGCGGCGGTGAGTTCGCCGATGGAGTGTCCGGCCAGGGTGTCGGGGGTGATGCCCCAGCTGGTGACGAGCCGGTGGAGGGCAATCTCGAAGGCGAAGAGGGCGGCCTGGGTGTACTGGGTCTGGTCGAGGAGATTGTTGTCGGCCGCGAACATCACGTCCTTCAGCGGCCGGTCCAGATGGGTGTCGAGTGCGGCGCATGCGGCGTCCAGCGCGTCGGCGAAGACGGGGAAGGCGTCATACAACTCACGCCCCATACCGGCCTGTTGGGCGCCCTGACCGGTGAACAGGAACGCCGTCCGCCCGGCCTGGGCACTCCCGGTGAGGGCGCCGGGACTCCCCTCGGCCACGGCCGCGAGACCGGCGAGGAGTTCCTCCAGGTTGCTGCCGATGACCACGGCCCGTTGGTCGAGGCGGGCGCGGGTGGTGGCCAGCGACAGGGCGATCTCGGCGGGAGTGTGGTCGCGCCCGGAGAGGTGGGCGGCGAGCCGTGCGGCCTGGTCCCGCAGTGCTCCCTGGCTCTTGGCCGACAACAGCCAGGGGGTGACCGGCAGTTCGCGCACCGGTTCTGCCTCGGGCTGCTCCTTTGGCGGTGCCTGCTCGACGATGATGTGCGCGTTGGTGCCACTGATACCGAAGGAGGACACACCCGCCCGGCGCGGCCGGTCCGCCTCGGGCCAGTCCCGGGCTTCGGCCAGCAGCTCCACCGCGCCCGCCGACCAGTCCACATGCGGAGTCGGCTCATCCACGTGCAGGGTCTTGGGCAGCACCCCATGCCGCATCGCCTGCACCATCTTGATCACACCGCCGACACCGGCGGCGGCCAGTGTGTGCCCGATGTTGGACTTCAACGAGCCCAGCCACAAAGGCTGTTCGCGGTCCTTGCCATAGGTGGCGAGGAGGGCTTGTGCCTCGATCGGGTCGCCGAGTTTGGTGCCGGTGCCGTGTGCCTCCACCGTGTCCACATCGGCGGCCGTGATACGGGCGTTGGCGAGGGCCTGCCGGATCACCCGCTGCTGGGAGGGGCCGTTGGGGGCGGAGAGGCCGTTCGAGGCACCGTCCTGGTTGACGGCCGAACCACGGATGACACCGAGCACCTGGTGGCCACGGCGACGGGCGTCGGACAGCCGCTCGAGGAGCAGGACACCGATGCCCTCGGACCAGATCGTCCCGTCGGCCTCCGCCGCGAACGACTTGCACCGCCCGTCGGGCGCGAGCCCGCGCTGGCGGCTGAAGTCCAGGAAGGCGCCCGGCGTCGCCATGACGGTCACACCGCCGGCCAGCGCCATCGAGCACTCACCCGTCCGCAGGGACTGCGCGGCCAGATGGATCGCGACCAGCGAGGACGAGCATGCCGTGTCGACGGTCACCGCCGGCCCTTCGAGACCGAAGGTGTAGGAGACCCGGCCCGAGACCACACTGGCGGCGCCTCCGCTGGAGAGGTAGCCCTCCAGCTCCTCCGGCACCTTCTCCAGCCGGGTCCCGTAGTCGTGGGCGACGACACCCGCGTACACACCGGTCTGGCTGCCGCGCAACGACGCCGGATCGATCCCGGCCCGCTCGAACGCCTCCCAGGACGCCTCCAGCAGCAGCCGCTGCTGCGGGTCCATCGCGAGCGCCTCACGCGGACTGATCCCGAAGAACTCCGCGTCGAACTCCGCCGCGTCGTGCAGGAAGCCCGCCTCACGGACGTACGTACGGCCGGAGACGCCCGGGTCGGGATCGTAGAGGCTGTCGATGTCCCAGCCACGGTCGGAGGGGAACGGACCGATGGCGTCCGTGCCCTCCACCACCAGCCGCCACAGCTCCTCGGGCGAGCCGACCCCGCCGGGGTAACGGCAGCTCATCGACACGATGGCGACCGGCTCGTCGAGCGCGGCCGCCGTGACCCGCGCGGCGGCCTGCGGCTCGCCGTTGCCGAGCAGTTCCGCCCACAAGTGGTCCGCGAGCCGCTGCGGGGCCGGGTGGTCGAAGACGAGGGACGCGGGCAGCTCGACCCCGATCGCCGCACGCAGCCGGTTTCGGAACTCCACGGAGGTCAGCGAGTCGAACCCCAGATCCTTGAAGGCACTCTCCGGCTCGACCTCGTTGACATCCGCATGCCCGAGCACGCCCGCGGCCTCGGCCCGTACGAGGTCCAGGAGCGCGCGCTCCTGCTCGGCGCGGGGGAGCGCAGCCAGCTGCTGTACCAGAGTCGGGCCGTCAAGGGCCGCATCGGCGTCCTCGGGGACGGCCTGTGCAAGGACCGTCTTCTTGGGGGTGTTCGGTTCGAGCCAGTAGTGGGTGTGCTGGAAGGGGTAGGTGGGCAGGTCGACGGTTTCGGCGCCGGTGTCTGCGAGGTAGGCGCTCCAGTCGACGGTCGTGCCGTGGACGTGCAGGCGGGCGACGGCGTCGAGCAGGGCTTTGGGTCCGGTGTGCTTTCTGGTCTGGGTGGCGGCGGCGGTGGTGTCGTCCAGGTTCTGTTGGGCGAGGGCGGTGAGGACGCCGTCGGGTCCGATTTCGAGGAAGCGGGTGGTGCCCTGGTCGGCGAGGGTGTGCAGGCTGTCGTGGAAGCGGACGGCCTGGCGGATGTGGCGGACCCAGTAGGTCGGGGTCTGGAGGTCGGTGGGGTCGGCGGGTTGTCCGGTGAGGTTGGAGATGATCGGCAGGGTGGGGGAGTGGAACTCGACCGACTCCAGGACTTGTTGGAAGTCGTGGAGCATGGGTTCCATGAGGGGTGAGTGGAAGGCGTGGCTGACGGTGAGCCGTTTGACCTTCCGTCCCTGGGCGGAGAGTTCGGCAAGGACCGCTTCGACGGAGACTTTGTCGCCGGAGATGACGGTGGAGGTGGGTCCGTTGACGGCGGCGATGACGGCCTGTCCGCGCAGCAGGGGGGTTATTTCCTGTTCGGTTGCTTCGATGGCGGCCATGGCGCCGCCGGCCGGGAGGGCTTGCATGAGGCGTCCGCGTGCGGCGACCACCCGTGCGGCGTCGTCCAGGGTCCACAGTCCGGCCAGGTGGGCGGCGGTGAGTTCGCCGATGGAGTGTCCGGCCAGGGTGTCGGGGGTGATGCCCCAGCTGGTGACGAGCCGGTAAAGGGCAATCTCGAAGGCGAACAGGGCGGCCTGCGTGTACTGGGTCTGGTCCAGTGCCGCGTCCTCGGCCGCGAACATCACGTCCTTCAGCGGCCGGTCCAGATGAGCGTCGAGTGCGGCGCATGCGGTGTCCAGCGCGTCGGCGAAGACGGGGAAGGCGTTATACAACTCGCGCCCCATACCGGCCTGTTGGGCGCCCTGTCCGGTGAACAGGAACGCGGTGCGCCCGGCTTTGGCGGTCCCGGAGATGATCCCGGGGCGTCCCTCGGCCACGGTCGTGAGCCCCGCGATCAGTTCCTGCCGGTTCGCGCCGACGACGACGGCCCGCTGGTCGAAGCCGGTCCGTGACACGGCCAGCGACAGCGCCACATCCAGCGGCGACGCGTCCTGGTCACTGGTGACGTGCGCGGCGAGCCGTGCGGCCTGCTCCCGCAGCGCGGGCCGGCTCTTGGCCGACAACACCCAGGGCACAACGGGCAGTTCACGTCCCGGCTGGACCTCAGCCTGCTCGGCGGGCTCCTCGGCCGGTGCCTGCTCCAGGATCACATGCGCGTTGGTGCCGCTGATCCCGAAGGAGGACACACCGGCCCGCCGCGGCCGGTCGGCCTCGGGCCAGTCCCGGGCCTGGGCCAGCAGCTCCACCGCACCCGCCGACCAGTCGACGTGCGGGGTCGGCTCGTCGGCGTGCAGGGTTTTGGGCAGCACCCCGTGCCGCATCGCCTGCACCATCTTGATCACACCGGCCACGCCCGCGGCGGCCTGCGCATGCCCGATGTTCGACTTCAACGAGCCCAGCCACAGAGGCTGTTCGCGGTCGTCCTTGCCGTAGGTGGCCAGCAGAGCCTGTGCCTCGATCGGGTCACCCAGCTTGGTGCCGGTGCCGTGCGCCTCCACCGTGTCCACATCGGCGGCCGTGATACGGGCGTTGGCGAGAGCCTGCCGGATGACCCGCTGCTGCGACGGACCGTTCGGCGCGGTGAGGCCGTTGCTCGCACCGTCCTGGTTGACGGCCGAACCACGGATGACGCCCAGGACCTTGTGGCCCTTCTTCTGCGCGTCGGACAGCCGCTCCAGGAGCAGCACACCCACGCCCTCGGCGTAACCGAAGCCGTCGGCCGCCGCGGAGAAGGCCTTGCAGCGGCCGTCGCGGGCCAGCCCCCGCTGGCGGCTGAAGGCCACCAGCCCCTCGGGCGTCGAGACGACCGCGACGCCGCCCGCGAGGGCGAGTTCGCACTCGCCGAGCCGCAGGGACTGGGCCGCCAGGTGGATCGCGACCAGCGAGGACGAGCAGGCCGTGTCGACCGTGACCGCCGGGCCCTCCAGGCCCAGCGTGTAGGAGATGCGGCCGGAGACGACGCTCGCCGCGTTGCCGATGGCGAGATAGCCGTCGTCGCCGGCGGCGCCCGCGGCCAGCATCGCGTAGTCCTGGCCGCTGGTGCCGGCGAAGACGCCGACCCGGCCGCCGCGCACCGAGTGCGGGTCGATGCCCGCCCGCTCGAACGCCTCCCAGGAGGTCTCCAGGAGCAGCCGCTGCTGCGGGTCCATGGCGAGCGCCTCACGCGGGCTGATCCCGAAGAAGCCGGCGTCGAAGCCGCCCGCGTCGTCGAGGAAGCCACCGCCCTCGGCGTAGATCCTGCCCGGGGCGTCCGGGTCGGGGTCGTACAGGTTCTCCACGTCCCAGCCGCGGTCGGCCGGGAAAGTGCCGACCGCGTCCGTGCCCGCTTCGACGAGCCGCCACAGATCCTCGGGCGAACGCACCCCGCCCGGCAGCCGGCAGCTCATCGACACGACGGCGATGGGCTCGTACTTCTCCTCCTCGACCTCGCGCAGCCTGCGGTGGGCCTGACGGGCGTCGGTGATGGCCCGCTTGAGGTACTCGCGGAGCTTGTCTTCGTTGGTCGTCATGCGAGTTCTCTCCGTCTCAGCCTTCGAAGGTGCTGTCGACGAGGTCGAAGAGCTCGTCGTCGGTCGCCGAGTCCAGGTCGTCCGTGTCCTGCGTGGTGGCGTCGGACAGGCCGTGCCACACGGCCAGCAGCGCCTGGAGCCGCTGGCCGACGGTCGTGCGTTCGCCGTCGTCCGCGGTGACCGCGGCCAGCGCGGTCTCCAACTGGTCGAGGCCGGCCAGCAGCGAGGCGACAGCCGATGCCTCCGGCTCGTCGGGCAGTAGCTGTTCGCGCAGGTAGGCGGCGAGCGCCAGCGGGGTCGGGTAGTCGAAGACGAGCGTCGCCGGGAGCCGGGTCCCGGCCGCCGCCGTCAGCCGGTTGCGCAGCTCCACCGCGGTCAGCGAGTCGAAACCGAGCTCCTTGAAGGCGCGTTCCGGCTGGACGGAGTCCGCCGTGGCATGCCCGAGGACGGTCGCCGCGTGGGCACGGACCAGGTCCACCAGCACCGTGTCGCGGTCGGCAGGCGCGAGGCCCGCAAGCCGCTGTGCCAGCGAGGTGCCGCCGTCGGCCCGGTCGGCCGCGCCGGCCCGCTCCCGCCTGGCCGTGACCCGCACCAGGCCCTTGAGCAGCGGCGGTACGGAGCCGGAGGGGCCGGACAGCTTCGACGTGTCCAGGCGCGCCGGCACCAGGACCGCGTCGGCGTGCCCGCGGCCGGCATCGAACAGGGCCAGTCCGTCGCGGGTCGACAGCGGGGCCATGCCGCCCCGGGTCAGCCGCGCGATGTCGGCCTCCTCCAGGGTGCTGGTCAGCTCGCTGCGCTCGGCCCAGAATCCCCAGGCCAGCGACGAGGCCGTGAGTCCAGCGGCCCGGCGCCGCTGGGCGAGGGCGTCCAGGAAGGCGTTCGCGGCGGCGTAGTTGCCCTGGCCGGGACCACCGAAGGTGGCCGCCGACGACGAGAACAGCACGAACGCCGACAGGTCCAGATCGCTCGTCAACTCGTGCAGATGCAGGGCCGCGTCCACCTTCGGACGCATCACCCGGTCGACCCGCTCGGGGGACAGCGCCGCGATCACACCGTCGTCGACGTCACCGGCCGAGTGCACGACGGCGGTCAGCGGATGCTCGGCCGGCACCGAAGCCAGCAGCCCGGCGACCGCCGTCCGGTCCGTGACGTCGCAGGCCGCGACCCTCACCTCGGCGCCCAGCCCGGCCAGTTCGGCCGCCAGCTCCTGTGCTCCGGCGGCGGCAGGGCCGCGCCGGCTGGTCAGCAGCAGATGCCGTACGCCGTGTTCGGCCACCAGGTGCCGGGCGACCAGGCCGCCCAGGGTGCCGGTGCCGCCCGTGACCAGGACGGTGCCCTCAGGTTCGGGACGGCGCGGCAGGGTCAGCACCATCTTGCCGACGTGCCGGGCCTGGCTCAGATAGCGGAAGGCGTCCTTGGCGTGCCGGACGTCCCAGGCCCGCAGCGGCAGCGGCGTCAGCACGCCACGCTCGAACAGGTCGAGCACCTCGTGCAGCATCTCCCGGATGCGCTCCGGGCCGGCCTCCACCAGGTCGTACGCCCGATAGGCCACGCCCTCGTACGCCTCGGCCACCCGCGCCGCGTCCCGTACGTCGGTCTTGCCCATCTCGACGAACCGGCCGCCGCGCGGCAGCAGCCGCAGGGAGGCGTCGATGAACTCGCCCGCGAGGGAGTTCAGGACGACGTCCACGCCCTCGCCGCCGGTCCGGGCGGTGAACGCGGCCTCGAATTCCGTGTCGCGGGAGGAGGCCAAGTGGGCTTCGTCGAAGCCGAGTTCGCGCAGCACCTGCCACTTGCCGGGGCTGGCCGTGCCGTACACCTCGGCGCCCAGGTGGCGGGCGATCTGCGTGGCGGCCATGCCCACCCCGCCCGCGGCGGCGTGCACCAGCACCTTCTCGCCGCGCCGCAGACCGGCCAGGTCGACCAGGCCGTAGTACGCGGTCAGGAAGACCACGGGCACGGTCGCCGCCTGCGCGAACGTCCAGCCCCGCGGCATCCGCACCACCGTACGGAAGTCCGACACGGCGACCGTGCCGATGGCGCCCGGGAACAGGCCCATCACCTTGTCGCCCGGAGCGAGCCCGGTCACCGCCGACCCCGTCTGAAGGATCACGCCCGCACCTTCGCTGCCCACGATCGCGCCGCTGCCCGGGTACATGCCCAGGGCGATCAGTGCGTCGCGGAAGTTGAGACCGGCCGCCCGCACGGAGATGCGGACCTCGTGCGGCTGGAGCTCCTGCGTGGCGAGCTCGGGCCGGTCGACCAGGGCCAGCGTGTCGATCGTGCCCTCGGCCGTGCTCTCCAGCCGCCATTCGCCCAACCCGGCCGGCTCCGCCAGCGCGGGGCCGGCGGCGGCCCGGCCGAGCCGGAACGCCCGCGCCTTGCCGCCGCGCAGCGCCAGCTGCGGCTCCTCGCCCGCCAGCGCGGCGGGCAGCCGGTCCACGGACGCCGCGTCGACGTCCACCAGCGTGATCCGGCCCGGGTTCTCCGACTGCGCGGAGCGCAGCAGGCCCCAGACCGGGGCGAGCACCTCGTCGGGCAGCTCCTCGCCGTCGCGCACCGCGACCGCGCCGCGGGTCACGACGACCAGCCTGCTGTCCGCGAACCGCTCGTCGCCCAGCCAGCCCTGCACCAGCCCCAGCACCCGGCAGGTGACCTCGCGCACCGCCGCCGGAACGTCCGTGCGGGACCCGGCGGTCACGGGCAGCAGCACCACCTCGGGTACGTCGCCACCCACGCCCTTCAGGGCATCGAGCCCGTCGTACGAGGTCAGCGAAACACCCGCGATGTCCAGGGGCTCGCTGCCGAGCAACGCCCACGCACCGGCGACGGGCGCAGGCTCCGGCAGCGGTACCTCGGCCCAGTCGATGCGGAACAGCGCGTCGTGCGCGGCCTGCCGACCCGCGCCGAGCAGCTCCGCGGACGCCGGACGCAGCACCAGGGACTCCACGGTCGCGACCGGCGCACCCGTGGGATCGGCCACCGCGACCCGCACCCCGCCCGCGCCGTCCGGGGCGAGCCGGACCCGCAGCGCGGTCGCGGCGGCCGCGTGCACGGCCACCCCGCTCCAGGTGAAGGGCAGCAGATTCCTGCCCTCACCGGCGCCCGGCACCAGCGGAGCGATGCCCAGGGCGTGCAGCGCGGCGTCCAGGAGCGCCGGGTGCAAGGCGTACTGCGCCGCCTCGCTGTGGCTGTCCTCGGGCAGCCGGACCTCGGCGAACACCTCGTCGCCGCGCCGCCAGGCGGCCCGCAGGCCCCGGAACACCGGCCCGTACTGGATGCCGCCCGCGGTGAACCGGTCGTACAGGTCGGACACGTCGACCGGCTCGGCGTCCTTCGGCGGCCACAGCGTCAGCCCGCCGTCGCCCGGCGCGGCCGGGAGGGTGGTGAGGGTGCCGGTGGCGTGCCGGGTCCAGGGGGCGTCCGGTTCGGCGTCGTCGGGCCGCGAGTGCACGGTGAAGCCGCGCGCGCCGTCCACATCCGGTGCGGTGAGGGCCAGTTGGACACTGACCCCGCCCTTGTCCGGGAGTACCAGGGGCAGTTCCAGAGTGAGTTCGTCGAGGTTGCCGCATCCGGTGAGGTCACCGGCGTGGGTGGCGAGTTCGACGAAGCCGGTGCCGGGGAAGAGGACGGTGTTGTCGATGGCGTGGTCGGCGAGCCAGGGCTGGGCCGTGGTGGAGAGCCGTCCGGTGAGGAGCAGGCCCTCGCCGTCCGGAAGGGTGAGGATCGCGCCGAGCAGCGGGTGTCCGGCGGGCTTCAGCCCGGCGGCGGTGACGTCGCCGGCCTGTCCCGCGGATCCCTGGAGCCAGTAGCGGCGCCGCTGGAAGGCGTAGGTGGGCAGGTCGACGTGGGTGCCGGTGCGCTGGGGGAGGAGGGCGTCCCAGTCCAGTTCCACGCCCCGGGCGTGCGCCTCGGCCAGCGAAAGGAGGAAGCGGTCCCAGCCGCCTTGGTCGCGGCGCAGGGAGGCGAGTACGGCGGGGTCGGTGACGCCTGCTGCTTCTGCGGTGTCCTGGAGCGCGTGGGCGAGGACGGGATGGGGGCTCATTTCGATGAAGGTGCGGAAGCCGTCGGTGAGGAGGGTTTTGACGGTGGTGTGGAAGTCGACGGTCTCGCGGACGTTGCGGTACCAGTACTCCTGGTCGAGGTTGTGGGGGTCGAGGGGGCCGCCGGTGACGGTGGAGTAGAAGGCGATGTCGCTCTGGGCGGGGGTGATGGTTCCTATGGCTTTGAGGAGGCGGTCGCGGAGCTGGTCGACCTGGGGGGAGTGTCCTGCGGTGTCGACGCCGGGGATCTGTTTGGCGCGTGTGCCGTCGGCTTGTGCGGTGGTGATGATTTCGGTGATGGCTTGGGGGTCGCCGGAGACGGTGACGGTGGTGGGGCTGTTGACGGCGGCGATGCCGAGGCGTCCGGGCCAGCGCTGCAGCAGTTCGGTGGCTTTGTCCAGGGGCAGGGAGAGGGAGGCCATGGCGCCGTGGCCGGAGAGGGTGGCCCAGGCGCGGGAGCGTTCGACGATGATGCGGGCGCCGTCTTCCAGGGTGAGGGCTCCGGACAGGACGGCGGCGCAGACTTCGCCCTGGGAGTGGCCGATGACGGCGTCGGGGGTGACGCCGTGGGCCTGCCAGAGGGCGGCGAGGGAGAGCATGACGGTGAACAGCACGGGCTGGATGACGTCGATGCGTTCGAGTGAGGGTGCGTCGGGGCTCTGGCGCAGGACGTCCTTGACGGACCAGTCGAGCAGGGGGTCGAGGACGGCGGTGATGTCCTCGACGGAGCGGGCGAACACCTCGCTGGAGTCCAGGAGTCCGGCGGCCATCCCGGCCCACTGCGAACCCTGACCCGGGAACACGAACACCACACCACCCTCGGCGGCGACCGTGCCGCGCACCACGCCGAGCGACTCCCGCTCCTCCGCGACCGCGCCCAGCGCCTCCACCAGGGCGTCCCGGTCACTGCCGAGCACCACAGCCCGGTGGTCGAACCGGGCGCGCCCGGTCGCCAGCGCGTACGCCGTGTCCCCGAGGCCGGTCTCCGGCCGTTCGGCGAGGAACTCCGCGAGCCGCGCGGCCTGCTCACGCAGCCCCGCCTCCGACTTGGCGGACAGCGCGAGGGGCACCAGACCCGGCTCGGGCACGGCGGCGGGCGTCGCCTCGAGGGCCGGCGCCTCCTCCACGATCACATGCGCGTTGGTACCACTGATACCGAACGACGAGATGCCCGCCCGGCGCGGCCGGTCCAGCTCGGGCCACTCCCGGGCCTCGGTGAGCAGCTCGACCCGGCCCTCGGACCAGTCCACCTGGGACGTGGGCTCATCCACGTGCAGCGTCCTGGGCAGCACCCCGTGCCGCATCGCCTGCACCATCTTGATGATCCCGGCCACACCCGCGGCAGCCTGCGCATGCCCGATGTTCGACTTCAACGAGCCCAGCCACAAAGGCTGTTCACGATCCTGGCCATAGGTGGCGAGCAGCGCCTGCGCCTCGATCGGGTCACCCAGCCTCGTGCCCGTCCCATGGGCCTCGACCACATCCACGTCCGAGGTGCCGAGCCCGGCGCCCGCGAGTGCGGCCCGGATCACCCGCTGCTGCGAGGGCCCGTTGGGAGCCGTAAGACCGTTCGACGCCCCGTCCTGGTTCACGGCCGAACCACGCACCACCGCCAGCACACGGTGCCCCTTGCGCCGGGCGTCCGACAGCCGCTCCAGCAGCAGCAGCCCCACGCCCTCGGAGAACGCCGTACCGTCCGCACCGTCGGCGAACGCCTTCACGCGGTTGTCCGGCGACAGCGCCCGCTGCTTGCTGTACTCGGCGAACAGGTCGGCCGTGGACATCACCGCGACACCGCCGGCCAGCGCCAGGTCGCACTCCCCGCCCCGCAGCGCCTGCGCCGCCAGGTGCAACGCCACCAGCGACGACGAGCAGGCCGTGTCGACGGACACCGCCGGGCCCTCCAGACCGAACGTGTACGCGATCCGGCCCGACACCACACTCCCGGCGCTGCCCGTGCCGACGTACCCCTCGACCTCCTCCGGCACCGAGTGCAGGCGCAGCAGGTAGTCCTGGTACATCGAGCCGACGAACACACCCGTGCTGGTGCCGCGCACCGACTCCGGGTCGATCCCCGCCTGTTCGAACGCCTCCCAGGACGTCTCCAGCAGCAGCCGCTGCTGCGGGTCCATGGCGAGCGCCTCACGCGGGCTGATCCCGAAGAACTCCGCGTCGAAGTCCGCCGCGTCGTACAGGAACCCGCCCTCACGGGCGTAGCTCGTGCCGGGCGCGTCCGCGCCGAACAGAGCCTCGAGGTCCCAGCCGCGGTCCTCGGGGAACGCCGCCAGGGCGTCACTCTCCTCGGCCACCAGCCGCCACAGCTCCTCCGGGCTGCTCGCCCCGCCGGGGTAGCGGCAGCTCATGCCGACGATCACCACCGGGTCGTCCCCCGCCACCTCGGCGACCCGCACGGCCGCGGAGGTGTCCGTCGCCGCCCCCGAGCCCAGCAGCAGCTCGCCCAGGTGGACGGCGAGGACGGCGGGGGTCGGGTAGTCGAAGACGAGCGTGGCGGGCAGCCGCAGACCGGTGGCCGTGCTCAGCCGGTTGCGGAACTCCACCGCGGTCAGCGACTCGAAACCCAGCTCCTTGAACGGCCGTTTGGTGCCGATGCCCTGGGCGTCGTCGTAGCCGAGCACCGTCGCCGCGTGCGCCCGCACCAGGTCGGTCAGCGCCGTCGTCCGGTCCGCCTCCGGCAGCGCCGACAGCCGCCGCACCAGCTCCGAACCGGCCCCGCCGGGGGCCTCGTCGGCCGCGGCGGCAGCACTGCGCCGTACCGGGGCCGTCCGCACCAGGCCGCGCAGCAGCGCGTGCACCGACTCGGGACGGTCCCGCAGCGACGCCCGGTCCACCGGGCTGGGCACCAGCAGCGCGTCACCCAGCGCGCGGGCGGCGTCGAACAGCGCCAGCCCCCGCTCGCCGGTCAGCGCGCCCGCACCGGACCGCGCCATGCGCGCCACGTCCGCGGCATCCAGGTGCCCGGACATCTCCGAACGCTGCTCCCAAAAACCCCAGGCCAGCGACTGCGCGGGCAGGCCGTGCGCCCGCCGGTGCAGCGCCAGGGCATCGAGGAAGGCGTTCGCGGCGGCGTAGTTGCCCTGGCCGGGGCCGCCGAAGGTGGCCGCGGAGGAGGAGAACAGCACGAACGCGGACAGGTCCAGCTCACGGGTGAGTTCGTGCAGATGCAGCGCCGCGTCGACCTTCGGCGCCAGGACGCGCTCCAGATGCCCGGGCGTGAGTGAGGTGATGGTCCCGTCGTCCAGCGCACCCGCGGTGTGCACCACCGCGGTGAGCGGGTGCGCCGGGTCGACACCCCCGATCAGCCCGGCCAGCGCCGCTTTGTCGGTGACATCGCAGGCCGCGAAGATCACCTCGGCGCCGAACCCGGCCAGTTCGGCGGTGAGTTCCGCCGCCCCGGCGGCATCGGGGCCGCGCCGGCTGGTCAGCAGCAGATGCCGTGCGCCGTGCTCGGCCACCAGGTGCCGGGCGAGCAGCCCGCCCAGCGTCCCGGCGCCGGTGATCAGCACGGTGCCCTCGGGGTCCAGGGCGGCCGGGGACGACCGGTCCGCACGTTGCGGCCTGGCCAGCCGCGGCGCGAACAAATCCCCGTCACGTAGCGCGAGTTGAGGCTCCCCGCTCGCGAGTGCGGCGGCGAGCAGCGCGGCCGACGGTGCCCCGTCCGTCGACGGGTCGAGGTCGAGCAGCGCGAACCGGTCCGGGTTCTCGGACTGCGCCGAGCGCACCAGGCCCCAGACGGGGGCGAGCGCCAGGTCCGTCACGTCCTCGCCGTCCCGCACCGCGACCCCGCCACGCGTCACGATCACCAGCTGCCGGTCCGCGAACCGCTCGTCGCCCAGCCAGTCCTGAAGAACCCTCAGAACATCCGCGGTGGCCGACCGGACGGCCTCGGCGAGCCCGGCCGCGTCCGTGAAGGCGGGCGGCTGCGGGGTGTGGAACACCGACCGGGGCTCGCCCGACGCCTCCGGCAGCCCGAACCGGTCGGCGCCCAGCACCGTCCAGCCCTCGCCCGTCCCCTCGGCGGACACGGGCGTCCACTCGATCCGGAACAGCGCGTCGGCCACCGGGTCGGCGGCGGCCCGCAAATGGTCGCGCGGCACCGGCCGCAGCACGAGCGAGTCCACGCTCGCCACCGGGCCGCCCGAGGCGTCGGCCGCCTCCAGGGCGATGCCCTCGCCCGCCGTACGGGACAGCCGCACGCGCAGCGCGGACGCCCCGGCCGCATGCAGGCTGACACCGCTCCACAGGAACGGCACCAGCCCGTCCCCGGTGTCGGTCAGCGACCCCAGGCCCAGGGCGTGCAGGGCGGAGTCGAGAAGCGCGGGGTGCAAGGCGTACTGTGCCGCCTCGCTGTGGCTGTCCTCGGGCAGCCGGACCTCGGCGAACACCTCGTCGCCGCGCCGCCAGGCGGCCCGCAGGCCCTGGAACACCGGCCCGTACTGGATGCCGGTCGCGGCGATCCGGTCGTACAGGCCGTCGATGTCGACCGGTTCGGCGCCCTGCGGCGGCCAGGCGTGGAAGTCGTACGCCGTCTGCCGGGCCGCCGGCGCCGAGACGCCCAGGGTGCCGGTGGCGTGCCGGGTCCAGGGGGTGTCCGGTTCGGCGTCGTCGGGCCGCGAGTGCACGGTGAAGCGCCGACTGCCGTCCTCGTCCGGGCCGTCGACCCGGAGCTGCACCTGGACCGCGTCCCGCGCCGGCAGCACCAGCGGGTGCTCCAGGGTGAGTTCGTCGAGGTTGCCGCATCCGGTGAGGTCACCGGCACGCGTGGCCAGTTCGACGAAGCCGGTGCCGGGGAAGAGGACGGTGTTGTCGATGGCGTGGTCGGCGAGCCAGGGCTGGGCCGTGGTGGAGAGCCGTCCGGTGAGGAGCAGGCCCTCGCCGTCGGGGAGGGTGAGGATCGCGCCGAGCAGGGGGTGCCCGGCGGGCTTGAGGCCGGCGGCGGTGACGTCGCCGGCCTGTCCCGCGGATCCCTGGAGCCAGTAGCGGCGGCGTTGGAAGGCATAGGTGGGCAGGTCGACGTGGGTGCCGGTGCGCTGGGGGAGGAGGGCGTCCCAGTCCAGTTCCACGCCCCGGGCGTGCGCCTCGGCGAGGGAGCGGGCGAAGCGGTCCCAGCCGCCTTGGTCGCGGCGTAGTGAGGCGAGTACGGCGGGGTCGGTGATGCCTGCTGCTTCTGCGGTGTCCTGGAGTGCGTGGGCGAGGACGGGATGGGGGCTCATTTCGATGAAGGTGCGGAAGCCGTCGGTGAGGAGGGTTTTGACGGTGGTGTGGAAGTCGACGGTCTCGCGGACGTTGCGGTACCAGTAGTTCTGGTCGAGTTCGAGTGGGTCGAGGGCTTTGCCGGTGACGGTGGAGTAGAAGGCGATGTCGGTCCGGCGGGGGGTGATGGTTCCCAGGTTGTCGAGGAGGCGGTCGCGGAGTTGGTCGACCTGGGGGGAGTGTCCTGCGGTGTCGACGCCGGGGATCTGTTTGGCGCGTGTGCCGTCGGCTTGTGCGGTGGTGATGATTTCGGTGATGGCTTGGGGGTCGCCGGAGACGGTGACGGTGGTGGGGCTGTTGACGGCGGCGATGCCGAGGCGTGCGGGCCAGCGCTGCAGGAGTTCGGTGGCTTTGTCCAGGGGCAGGGAGAGGGAGGCCATGGCGCCGTGGCCGGAGAGGGTGGCCCAGGCGCGGGAGCGTTCGACGATGATGCGGGCGCCGTCCTCGAGGGTGAGGGCTCCGGACAGGACGGCGGCGCAGACTTCGCCCTGGGAGTGGCCGATGACGGCGTCGGGGGTGACGCCGTGGGCCTGCCAGAGGGCGGCGAGGGAGAGCATGACGGTGAACAGCACGGGCTGGATGACGTCGATGCGTTCGAGTGAGGGTGCGTCGGGGCTCTGGTGCAGGACGTCCTTGACGGACCAGTCGAGCAGGGGGTCGAGGACGGCGGTGATGTCCTCGACGGAGCGGGCGAACACCTCGCTGGAGTCCAGGAGTTCGGCGGCCATCCCGGCCCACTGCGAACCCTGACCCGGGAACACGAACACCACACCACCGGACGGAGCGGTCGTCGACCGCACCACGTTCGCCCGCGGCTCGTCGTCGGCCAACGCCGCGAGTCCCGCCGCCAGTTCCGCGCGCTCCGTACCGAGCACCACACCCCGGTGCGCGAAGTGCGTGCGCGTCGTCGCGAGCGCGTGACCCGCGTCGGCGGGGGCCACTTCCGGATGCTCGGCGAGGAACTCCGCGAGCCGCGCGGCCTGCTCACGCAGCCCCGCCTCCGACTTGGCGGACAGCGCGAGGGGCACCAGATTCGGCTCGGGTACGGCGGCGGGCGCCGCCTCGAGGGCCGGCGCCTCCTCCACGATCACATGCGCGTTGGTACCGCTGATACCGAACGACGAGATGCCCGCCCGGCGCGCCCGCTCTCCGGCCGGCCAGTCCACCGCCTCCGTCAGCAGCCGCACCGACCCGGACGACCAGTCGACGTACGACGACGGCTCGTCCGCATGGAGCGTGCGCGGCAGAACCCCGTGGGCCATGCCCAGCACCATCTTCATCACGCTGGCCACCCCGGCGGCGGCCTGCGTGTGCCCGATGTTCGACTTCACCGAGCCCAGCCACAGCGGCCGTTCGCGGTCCTTGCCGTAGGTGGCGAACAGGGCCTGCGCCTCGATCGGGTCACCGAGCCTGGTGCCCGTGCCGTGCGCGTCCACGGCGTCCACGTCGGCGGCCTTCAGCCGGGCGGCTGCCAGAGCCTGACGGATCACGCGCTGCTGTGCCGGCCCGTTGGGCGCGGTCAGACCGCTGCTGGCACCGTCCTGGTTGACCGCCGAGCCGCGGATCACACCCAAGACCCGGTGGCCATGGCGACGGGCGTCCGAGAGCCGCTCCAGGAGCAGGATGCCCACGCCCTCGGCCCACCCGGCCCCGTCCGCGTCCGCCGAGAACGCCTTGCAGCGGCCGTCCGGCGACAACGCGCCCTGCCGGGACAGCTCCACGAACGGCGCCGTGTTCGGCAGCAGCGTGACACCGCCGGCCAGCGCCAGCTCACACTCCCCGCCCCGCAGCGCCTGCGCCGCCAGGTGGATCGCGACCAGCGACGACGAGCAGGCCGTGTCGACGGTCAGCGCCGGGCCCTCCAGCCCGAGCGTGTACGCGATCCGGCCCGAGGCGATGCTCGCCGCGCTGCCCGTGCCCAGATGGCCCTCCAGGCCCTCCGGCGGATTGTCCCCGGCCAGCGAGGCGTACTCCTGCGTGTTGCTGCCGATGAACACACCGGCCTTCTGCTCGCACCGCGCGGGCACGATCCCGGCCCGCTCGAAGGCCTCCCAGGACGTCTCCAGCAGCAGCCGCTGCTGCGGGTCCATGGCGAGCGCCTCACGCGGGCTGATCCCGAAGAACTCCGCGTCGAAGTCCCCCGCGTCGTACAGGAACCCGCCCTGCTTCACATAGCTCTTGCCGGTCTTGTCCGGGTCCGGGTCATAGAGGGCCTCGACGTCCCAGCCGCGGTCGGCCGGCATGTCCCCGACGGCGTCCCGGCCCTCGGCCAGCAGCCGCCAGAAGTCCTCCGGAGAGTGCACCCCGCCGGGGAAACGGCAGCTCATGGAGACGATCGCGATCGGCTCGTGTGCGGCGGAGGCCAGCTGCTGGTTCTGCTGCCGCAGCCGGCCGATCTCCTTGAGGGAGTCCCGCAGAGCCTCAACGACGGCCTCGGGAGAGGTGTTCGGCTTGTTCGTCATTCGCTGTCCAGCTCCCGCGATGAAGAGGGTTTCACAGGCTCTTGCGTGTCAGTTGGATCAGTGCGTCCACATCGAGCGCGTCCAGGTCGGTCTCCAGCAGCGCGCCGTCCGGTACGACCTCCGGCACCGGCTCGGGGTCCTCCTCCGGGGCGGCGAACAGCTCCGCCAGCAGGTGCGCGGCCAGCGCCGCCGGGGTCGGGTGGTCGTAGATCACCGTGTGCGGCAGCCGCAGACCCGTCTCCGCGCCCAGCCGGTTGCGCAGCCGGACCGCGAGCAGCGAGTCGAAGCCGAGCTCCACGAAGCCCCGTTCCGGATCGACCGCGTCGGGCGAACCGAAGCCGAGCACCTCGGCCGCCCCGCGCCGCACCAGCCCGCCGAGCACCCGGACCCGCTCGGGCCCCGACGCGTCCGCGAGCCGCGCGAGCAGTGCCTCGGCCGGCTCCGCCTCCCGCCGTTCGGCCGTGCCGTCCGGCTGGGCCGCCCGTACCTCGGGCAGGGCAGTGAACAGCGGGTTCGGCCGGCCGGAGCCCGACTCCCGGGTGAACAGGTCCCACGCGATGTCCGCGACGACGAACCCGCCCGTACGGCCGTCCGCGGCGTGCCGCAGCTTCGCCACCGCGTCCTGCGGCGCCATCGGCCGCACCCCGCTCAGCTCCAGCCGCCTGGCCGCCGCTCCGCCGGTCGCCATGCCGCCCTCGGCCCAGGCGCCCCAGGCGATGGAGGTGGCGGGCAGTCCGAGGGAGCGGCGGTGCTCCGCGAGGCCGTCCAGGTAGGCGTTGGCCGCCGCGTAGTTCCCCTGTCCGGCGGCCCCGAACGCCCCCGCCACGGACGAGAAGAGGATGAAGGCGTCGAGGTCGTGTCCGGTGGTGAGTTCGTGGAGGTGGTGGGCGGTGGTGGCTTTGGCGGTCAGGACGGTGTGGAGGCGGTGGGGGGTGAGGGTGTCCAGGACGCCGTCGTCGAGGACGCCGGCGGTGTGGACGACGGCGTTGAGCGGGTGTTGGTCGAGGAGTGCGGCGAGGGCGTGGCGGTCGGAGGTGTCGCAGGCGGTGATGGTGACGTGGGTGCCGAGGTTTTCGAGTTCGGTCTGGAGTTGTGCTGCTCCTGGTGCGTGGGGTCCGCGTCGGCTGGTGAGGATGAGGTGCTGGGCTCCGTGGGTGGCGAGCCAGCGGGCGACGTGGGTGCCGAGGGCGCCGGTGCCGCCGGTGACGAGGACGGTGCCGTGGGGTTGCCAGTGCTGGTCGGGGGTGGTGTGGGTGGTGTGGGTGAGGCGGCGGGCGTGGGCGCCGGAAGGGCGCAGGGCGAGCTGGTTCTCGTCCTGCGGGTCGGCGAGTACGGCGGCCAGTTGCTCCAGCGTGCGGGTGTCGGGCACGGCGGGCAGATCGATCAGCCCGCCCCACCGGTCCGGAGATTCCGCCCCCAACGTCTGCCCCAGACCCCAGAGCTGGGTCTGGGTCGGCCGGGTGACGGCGTCGCCGGCGCCGACGGCGACGGCACCGCTGGTGGCCAGCCACAGCGGGCAGGCCAGACCGATGTCACCGAGGGCCTGGCTGAGCGCGAGAGTGCCGGCGAGCCCGGCGGACACGGACGGGAACTCCTCCAGAGGCTCTTCGTCCAGCCCGAGCAGGGACAGCACGCCACCGATCTCGTCCGGCCCCGCCGGCGCGGCGGCACGCAGAGCCTCCGCCACCGCAGCCCGGCCAGCCCCCTTCGGCAGCCGCAGCGGGACGGGCACGACACCCTTCCCCTCCAGACCGCTCAGATCCGAGTACGGCGAGTCCGCCGCCGACTCCTCCGGCAGCACGACCAGCCAACGGCGTGCCTGCCCACCCGGGCCCGAACCCCGCCCGGACACCAGCCGCTGCCAGCCGACCCGGTACCGCCAGGCCGTCGTCGCGTCCTCGTGCCGTACCGCCCGGCGGTACGACGAGAGCAGCGGCAGCAGCGCCTCCAGCCGTTCGTCCACGTCCGTCCCCAGCACCTCGGCCAGCGACTGGAGATCGTCGCCCTCGACGGCCTCCCACAACTGGGCATCAGTGCCTGCCGGTTCCTCGGCGGCCGTGGGCTCCAGCCAGTAGTGGGTGTGCTGGAAGGGGTAGGTGGGCAGGTCGACGGTCCCGTCGCCGGAGCCCGCGAGGTAGGCGCTCCAGTCGACCAACGCGCCGTGCACGTGGAGCTGGGCGACGGCATCGAGCAGAGCCGAGGGCCCGGAGTGCTTTCGGGTCTGGGTGGCGATGGACGTGGTGTCTTCGAGGGTGTCTGCGGCGAGGGCGGTGAGGATTCCGTCGGGTCCGATTTCGAGGAGGCGGGTGGTGTTCTGGTCGGCGAGGGTGTGGAGGCTGTCGTGGAAGCGGACGGTCTGGCGGACGTGGCGGACCCAGTAGGTCGGGGTCTGGAGGTCGGTGGGGTCGGCGGGTTGTCCGGTGAGGTTGGAGATGATCGGCAGGGTGGGGGAGTGGAACTCGACCGACTCCAGGACTTGTTGGAAGTCGTGGAGCATGGGTTCCATGAGGGGTGAGTGGAAGGCGTGGCTGACGGTGAGCCGTTTGACCTTCCGTCCCTGGGTGGAGAGTTCGGCGAGGACCGCTTCCACGGATTCTTCGTCGCCGGAGATGACGGTGGAGGTGGGTCCGTTGACGGCGGCGATGACGGCCTGTCCGCGCAGCAGCGGGGTTATTTCCTGTTCGGTTGCTTCGATGGCGGCCATGGCGCCGCCGGCGGGGAGGGCTTGCATGAGGCGTCCGCGTGCGGTGACCACGCGGGCGGCGTCGTCCAGGGTCCACAGTCCGGCGAGGTGGGCGGCGGTGAGTTCGCCGATGGAGTGTCCGGCCAGGGTGTCGGGGGTGATGCCCCAGCTGGTGACGAGCCGGTGGAGGGCGGTCTCGAAGGCGAAGAGGGCGGCCTGGGTGTACTGGGTCTGGTCGAGGAGATCGTCCTCGGCCGCGAACATCACGTCCTTCAGCGGCCGGTCCAAGTAGGTGTCGAGTGCGGCGCATGCGGTGTCCAGCGCGTCGGCGAAGACGGGGAAGACGTCATACAACTCCCTTCCCATACCAGCGCGTTGGGCGCCCTGACCGGTGAACAGGAACGCGGTGCGCCCGGTCCGGGCAGTCCCCGTGACGATCCCGGGGCGTCCCTCGGCCACGGCCGCGAGCCCCGCGATCAGCTCCTCCCGGTTGCTGCCGATGACCACGGCCCGCTGGTCGAGGCGGGCGCGGGTGGTGGCCAGCGACAGGGCGACCTCGGCAGGAGTGTGATCGCGCCCGGAGAGATGGGCGGCGAGCCGTGCGGCCTGATCCCGCAAAGCGGGCCGGCTCTTGGCCGACAACACCCAAGGCACAAAGGGCAGTTCACGCGCGGGCTCGACTTCGGCCCGCTCCTCCGTCGCCTGCTCCAGGATCACGTGCGCATTGGTGCCGCTGATCCCGAACGAGGACACACCCGCCCGGCGCGGCCGGTCCACCTCGGGCCACTCCCGGGCCTGGGCCAGCAGCTCCACCGCACCCGCCGACCAGTCCACGTGCGGCGTCGGCTCATCCACGTGCAGGGTCTTGGGCAGCACCCCGTGCCGCATCGCCTGCACCATCTTGATCACACCGGCCACGCCCGCGGCAGCCTGGGTGTGCCCGATGTTGGACTTGACGGACCCGAGCCACAGGGGTTGTTCGCGGTTCTTGCCGTAGGTGGCGAGCAGAGCCTGGGCCTCGATCGGGTCACCCAGCTTGGTCCCCGTGCCGTGTGCCTCCACCGCGTCCACATCGGCGGGGGACAGCCCCGCACCGGCGAGCGCCTGCCGGATCACCCGCTGCTGCGACGGACCGTTCGGCGCTGTCAGCCCGTTGCTCGCACCGTCCTGGTTGACGGCCGAGCCACTGACCACGGCCAGCACCTCGTGCCCGTTGCGCCGTGCGTCGGACAGCCGCTCCAGGAGCAGCACACCCACGCCCTCGCCCCAGCCCGTGCCGTCCGCGGCTGCCGCGAAGGCCTTGACCCGGCCGTCCTGGGCCAGGCCGCGCTGGCGACTGAACTCCACAAAGGCGTTGGGGCTGGACATGATGGTCACGCCCGCGGCCAGCGCCATCGAGCACTCGCCGCCCCGCAGAGCCTGCGCGGCCAGGTGGATCGCGACCAGTGAGGACGAGCAGGCCGTGTCGACGGTGAAGGCCGGGCCCTCCAGCCCGAGAACGTACGAGACACGACCCGAGACCACGCTCGCCGAGTTGCCGAGGCCGAGGTGGCCCTCCAGCTCCTCCGGTACCTCGCGCACCGCCTTGGTGTAGTCGAGGTTGCTGGTGCCGGCGAAGACGCCGACCCGGCCGCCGCGCACCGAGTGCGGGTCGATGCCGGCCCGTTCGAAGGCCTCCCAGGACGTCTCCAGCAGGAGCCGTTGCTGCGGGTCCATGGCGAGTGCCTCGCGCGGGCTGATCCCGAAGAACTCGGCGTCGAAGCCGCCCGCGTCGTACAGGAAGCCGCCCTCGCGGACGTACGTACGTCCGGAGGCGTCCGGGTCGGGGTCGTACAGGTTCTCCACGTCCCAGCCGCGGTCGGCCGGCAGGTCGCCCATCGCGTCGACCCCGTCGGCGACCAGGCGCCACAGGTCCTCGGGCGAGCCGACCCCGCCGGGGTAGCGGCAGCTCATCGACACGATCGCGATCGGGTCGTCGTCCACCGGGGGCACCGGGACCGTCGCGTCCACGGCCGACTCCGGATCCCCGCCGACGAGTTCGGCCCGCAGGTGGGCGGCGAGCACGGCCGGGGTCGGGTAGTCGTAGACCGCCGTCGCGGGCAGCCGCAGCCCCGTGGCGGCGGTGAGACGGTTGCGCAGCTCGACGGCGGTCAGCGAGTCGAGACCGAGCAGCTTGAACTCGCGCTCCGGGTCGACCGCGTCCGCCGACGCGTGACCGAGCACCCCGGCCACCTCGGCTCGCACCGACGCGAGGACCAGCTGCCCGTGCTCACCGCTCGCCGCGGCACGCAGCCGCTGCACGAGCCCGGCGGGGGAGTCCTCCACGGCCGTGCTCACGGCCTCGCCGGACCGCGGGACGGCGACCAACTCGTCGTAGAACCGGTCGCGCCGCACCAGGTTCCCCGTGAACCGCTTCCAGTCGACGTCCGCCACCGAGAAGCAGCCGCCCGAGGAGGTTCGCCCGAGCTCCGCGACCGCGCGCCCGGGCGCCATCGCGGCCAGCCCGATCCGGCGCATCCGCTCCTCCAGCTCCGGCCCGGTCGCCATGCCGCCCTCGGCCCAGGCGCCCCAGGCGATGGAGGTGGCGGGCAGTCCGAGGGAGCGGCGGTGCTCCGCGAGGCCGTCCAGGTAGGCGTTGGCCGCCGCGTAGTTCCCCTGGCCGGGAGAGCCGGTCAGGCTCGCGAACGATGAGAAGAGGATGAAGGCGTCGAGGTCGTGTCCGGTGGTGAGTTCGTGGAGGTGGTGGGCGGTGGTGGCTTTGGCGGTCAGGACGGTGTGGAGGCGGTGGGGGGTGAGGGTGTCGAGGACGCCGTCGTCGAGGACGCCGGCGGTGTGGACGACGGCGTTGAGCGGGTGTTGGTCGAGGAGTGTGGCGAGGGCGTGGCGGTCGGAGGTGTCGCAGGCGGTGATGGTGACGTGGGTGCCGAGGTTTTCGAGTTCGGTTTGTAGTTGTGCTGC
Organism: Streptomyces sp. NBC_00659; assembly: GCF_036226925.1. Classification (NCBI taxonomy): domain Bacteria; kingdom Bacillati; phylum Actinomycetota; class Actinomycetes; order Kitasatosporales; family Streptomycetaceae; genus Streptomyces; species Streptomyces sp. NBC_00659. Next base: position 9,633,206 of record NZ_CP109031.1, read on the forward strand.
TCCTGGTGCGTGGGGTCCGCGTCGGCTGGTGAGGATGAGGTGCTGGGCTCCGTGGGTGGCGAGCCAGCGGGCGACGTGGGTGCCGAGGGCGCCGGTGCCGCCGGTGACGAGGACGGTGCCGTGGGGTTGCCAGTGCTGGTCGGGGGTGGTGTGGGTGGTGTGGGTGAGGCGGCGGGCGTGGGTGCCGGAGGGGCGCAGGGCGAGTTGGTTCTCGTCCTGTGGGTCGGCGAGTACGGCGGCCAGTTGTTCCAGCGTGCGGGTGTCGGGCACGGCGGGCAGATCGACCAGCCCGCCCCACCGGTCCGGGTGCTCCAGGGCGACGACACGGCCGAGGCCCCAGAGCTGGGTCTGGGTCGGCCGGGTGACGGCGTCGCCGGCGCCGACGGCGACGGCACCGCTGGTGGCCAGCCACAGCGGGCAGGTCAGGCCGATGTCGCCGACGGCCTGGGTGAGGGTGAGGGTGCCGGCGAGGCCGGCGGACACGGACGGGAACTCCTCCAGAGGCTCTTCGTCCAGCCCGAGCAGGGACAGCACGCCGCCGATCTCGTCCGGCCCCGCCGGCGCGGCGGCACGCAGAGCCTCCGCCACCGCAGCCCGGCCGGCCCGCTCGGGAAGGAGCACGGTCGCGACATCGGTGCCCCGCCCGGCCAGTGCCCGGGTCACCCCGGTGACGAGCGCGTGCTCGGCGTTCCCCGCCGAGGCGATCAGCAGCCAGCGGCCGGCCGGGGCCTGCGCCGCCGTCCCGCCCGTGCGCCGAGGCCGCCACGCCACGCGGTAGTGCCAAGCCTCCGCCGCGGACTGCTCACGCACCTCACGCCGCCAGCTCGACAGCGCGGGCAGCACCTCGCTGAACGGAGTCTCCGGAGCGATCGCCAGCGACGTCGCCAACGCGTCCAGATCCTCGCGCTCCACCGTCTCCCAGAAGCGGGCGTCGGTGGTGTCGGCCTCGATCGGCTCTGCGAGGGGCGTGGGCTCGAGCCAGTAGTGGGTGTGCTGGAAGGGGTAGGTGGGCAGGTCGACGGTTTTGGCGCCGGTGTCTGCGAGGTAGGCGCTCCAGTCGACCGACGCGCCGTGCACGTGGAGCTGGGCGACGGCCTCGAGCAGGGCTTTGGGCCCGGTGTGCTTCCTGGTCTGGGTGGCGGCCGCGGTGGTGTCGTCCAGGCTCTGCTGGGCCAGGGCGGTGAGGACGCCGTCGGGTCCGATCTCGAGGAAGCGGGTGGTGCCCTGGTCGGCGAGGGTGCGCAGGCTGTCGTGGAAGCGGACGGCCTGGCGGACGTGGCGGACCCAGTAGGCGGGGGTGGTGAGCTGGTCGGGGTCGGCGGGTTGTCCGGTGAGGTTGGAGATGATCGGCAGGGTGGGGGAGTGGAACTCGACCGACTCCAGGATGTGTTGGAAGTCGTGGAGCATGGGTTCCATGAGGGGTGAGTGGAAGGCGTGGCTGACGGTGAGCCGTTTGACCTTCCGTCCCTGGGCGGAGAGTTCGTCGGTGATGGCGGTGACCGACTGTTCGTCGCCGGAGATGACGGTGGAGGTGGGTCCGTTGACGGCGGCGATGACGGCCTGTCCGCGCAGCAGCGGGGTGATGTCGTCTTCGGTTGCTTCGATGGCGGCCATGGCGCCGCCGGCGGGCAGGGCCTGCATGAGGCGTCCGCGTGCGGCGACCACGCGGGCGGCGTCGTCCAGGGTCCACAGTCCGGCCAGGTGGGCGGCGGTGAGTTCGCCGATGGAGTGTCCGGCGAGGGTGTCGGGGGTGACGCCCCAGCTGGTGACAAGGCGGTAGAGGGCGGTCTCGTGGGCGAAGAGGGCGGCCTGGGTGTACTGGGTCTGGTCGAGGAGGTCGTTGTCGGCCGCGAACATCACGTCCTTCAGCGGCCGGTCCAAGTAGGTGTCGAGTGCGGCGCATGCGGTGTCCAGCGCGTCGGCGAAGACGGGGAAGGCGTCGTACAACTCACGCCCCATACCAGCGCGTTGGGCGCCCTGACCGGTGAACAGGAACGCGGTGCGCCCGGCTTTGGCGGTCCCGGAGATGATGCCGGGGCGTCCCTCGGCCACGGCCGTGAGCCCCGCGATCAGTTCCTGCCGGTTCGCGCCGACGACGACGGCCCGCTGGTCGAAGCCGGTCCGTGACACGGCCAGCGACAGCGCCACATCCAGCGGTGATGTGTCCTGGTCACCGGTGACGTGCGCGGCGAGCCGTGCGGCCTGCTCCCGCAGCGCGGGCCGGCTCTTGGCCGACAACACCCAGGGCACAACGGGCAGTTCACGCCCCGGCTGGACCTCAGCCTGCTCGGCGGGCTCCTCGGCCGGTGCCTGCTCCAGGATCACGTGCGCGTTGGTGCCGCTGATCCCGAAGGAGGACACGCCGGCCCGGCGCGGCCGGTCGGCCTCGGGCCACTGCCGGGCCTGGGCCAGCAGCTCCACCGCACCCGCCGACCAGTCGACGTGCGGGGTCGGCTCATCCACGTGCAGGGTTTTGGGCAGCACCCCGTGCCGCATCGCCTGCACCATCTTGATCACACCGGCGACGCCGGCGGCGGCCTGGGTGTGCCCGATGTTGGACTTGATGGACCCGAGCCACAGAGGCTGTTCGCGGTCGTCCTTGCCGTAGGTGGCGAGCAGAGCCTGGGCCTCGATCGGGTCACCCAGTTTGGTGCCGGTGCCGTGTGCCTCCACCGCGTCCACATCGGACGTGCTCAGCCCGGCACCGGCGAGCGCCTGGCGGATGACCCGCTCCTGCGCGGGCCCGTTGGGAGCCGTAAGACCATTCGACGCCCCGTCCTGGTTGACGGCGGACCCGCGCACTACGGCCAGCACCTCGTGCCCGTTGCGCCGTGCGTCGGACAGCCGCTCCAGGAGCAGTACGCCCACGCCCTCGGCGAAGCCGAAGCCGTCGGCCGCCGCGGAGAAGGCCTTGCAGCGGCCGTCGCGGGCCAGCCCCCGCTGGCGGCTGAAAGACACCAGCCCCTCGGAGGTGGCGATGACCGCGACCGCGCCCGCGAGCGCCAGGTCGCACTCGCCGGCCCGCAGCGCCTGCGCCGCCAGGTGCAGGGCGACCAGCGAGGACGAGCAGGCCGTGTCGACGGTCACGGCCGGGCCCTCCAGGCCCAGCGCGTACGAGATCCGGCCGGAGACGACGCTCGCCGCACCGGCGGTCACCCGGTACCCCTCCAGTTCCTGGGGGGCGTCGGGCAGGAGCGTGGCGTAGTCCTGGCCGTGCGTACCGGCGAAGACGCCGACCCGGCCGCCGCGCACCCGCTCCGGGTCGATGCCGGCCCGTTCGAAGGCCTCCCAGGACGTCTCCAGGAGCAGCCGTTGCTGCGGGTCCATGGCGAGTGCCTCGCGCGGGCTGATCCCGAAGAACTCGGCGTCGAAGCCGCCCGCGTCGTACAGGAAGCCGCCCTCGCGGACGTACGTACGTCCGGAGGCGTCCGGGTCGGGGTCGTACAGGTTCTCCACGTCCCAGCCGCGGTCGGCGGGGAAGGCGCCGATCGCGTCGCCGCCCGAGGCCAGGAGCTGCCACAGGTCCTCGGGGGAGCGCACGCCGCCCGGCAGCCGGCAGCTCATGGACACGATCGCGATCGGGTCGTCGTCCGCCCGGGCATCCACCCGGGCGGCCGCGGCAGCCGGCTCGACGGCCGGCTGCGTGCCCACCAGCTCGGTGTGCAGATGCTCCGCCAGAGCCGCCGGTGTCGGATAGTTGAAGATCAGCGTCGCGGGCAGCCGCAGCGCGGTCGCCGCGGTGAGCCGGTTGCGCAGCTCGACGGCGGTCAGCGAGTCGAAGCCGAGTTCCTTGAACGTGCGGTTCGCGGCGAGCGAGCCCCCCGAGCCGTGGCCGAGCACCGTGGCCGCGTGGCCGCGTACCAGGTCGAGGAGAGCCTCGTGCCGCTCCTTCGCGCCGAGCCCGGAGAGCCGTTCGGCCAGCGGTGAACCGCCGCCCGGGAGTGCGGCGGCCGCGGTCGTGCGGCGGCGCGGGGCGCGCACCAGTCCGCGCAGCAGCGGGGCCAGTTCACCGTCGGCGGCTTGGGCCCGCAGCGCGGGCAGTTCCAGGCGCATCGGCACCAGCGCCGGTGGTGCCGATGCGGCCGCGGAGACGGCCGTGTCGAACAGGGCCAGGCCCTGCTGCGCGGTCATCGCGGCCGCGCCCGCGCGGGCGAGCCGCTTGAGGTCGCCCTCGTCGAGGCGTCCCGCCATGCCGCCGCTCTCGGCCCACACGCCCCACGCCAGCGATACGGCGGGCAGGCCCTGGGCGCGCCGCTGGTGGGCGAGGGCGTCCAGGAAGGCGTTGGCGGCGGCGTAGTTGGCCTGTCCGGGGCTGCCGAAGACGGTGGCCGCGGAGGAGAACAGCACGAACGCCGTCAGGTCCAGATCGCGGGTCAGCTCGTGCAGGTGCAGGGCGCCGTCGGCCTTGGGGCGGAACACCTCGTCCAGGTGGTTCGGGGTGAGCGAGCCGACGACACCGTCGGCGACCGTGCCGGCGGTGTGCACGACGGCCCGCAGCGGGTGCTCGCCCGGCACGGCGGCCAGCAGTGCGGCGACCGCGTCACGATCCGCGGCGTCGCAGGCCGCGACCCTCACCTCGGCGCCCAGGCCGGTCAGTTCGGCCGCGAGTTCCGCCGCCCCGGCGGCCTCGGGTCCGCGCCGGCTGGTCAGCAGCAGGTGCCGTACGCCGTGCTCGGCCACCAGGTGGCGGGCCACGAGCGCGCCCAGACCTCCGGTGCCGCCGGTGACCAGCACGGTCCCGTCCGGGTCCCAGACCGCCCCGTCCCGCTCCGTCGCCGCCAGGGCGGTCAGCCGCGGTACGAGGATCCGCCCGCCCCGCAGCGCCAGCTGGGGCTCACCGGTGGCCACCGCCTCGGCGACCGCGTCTTGTCCTTCGAAACCCTCGACGTCGACGAGCACGAACCGTCCCGGGTTCTCCGACTCGGCCGACCGCACCAGCCCCCACACGGCGGCCGCCGCCGGATCGGGCACCTGCTCCCCGGCCGCCACCGCCCCCCGGGTCACCAGCACCAGCCGTGCCCCGGCGAACCGCTCCCCGGCCAGCCACCGCTGCACCAGCTCCAGCACCGAGCCCGTCACGCCCCGTACGGAATCGGCGAGTTCACCCTCGGACGCACCCGGCACGTTCACCGCGACCACCTGGGGCACCTCGACAAGCGCCTCCAGGTCGTCCCCGGCCACCGCCCACGCGAAGGACGGCACCGGCGAGACAGCACCCTTCGGCGCCGGCACCCAGTCCACGTGCAGCAGCGGCGCCTCGCGCGAGGCGGACAGCCGGTCCCGGGACACGGGCCGGGTCACCAGCGACTGCGCGCCCACCACCGGCACCCCGGCGCTGTCCGCCGCGTCCAGCGAGATCGCGTCCTGCCCGGCCGAGGCGAGCCGCACCCGCAGGGTGGAGGCACCCGCCGCGTACAGGGTGACCCCGCTCCAGGAGAACGCCAGCCTGCCCTCGCTCGGATCACGGTCGACAGCGCCCAGGTCCATCGCGTGCAGGGCCGCGTCGAGCAGCGCCGGGTGCAGGCCGAACTCGCCCGCCTGCGAGGTGAGTTCCTCGTCCAGGCCGACCTCGGCGAACACCTCGTCGCCGCGCCGCCAGGCCCTGCGCAGCCCCTGGAACGCGGGCCCGTAACCGAGCCCGCCGACCGCCAGAGTGTCGTAGAAGCCGTCGATGCCGACGGGCTCGGCGCCCTGCGGCGGCCAGAGGGTGAAGTCGTACGCCGTCTGCCGCGCCGTCGGCGGCGCCGTGTCCAGGGTGCCGCTGACGTGCCGGGTCCAGGGGCCGTCCGGGTCGTCCTCGGGACGCGAGTGCACCGTGAAGGGGCGGCGGCCGGAGTCGTCCGGCGCGCCGACAAAGGTCTGCAGCTGGACCGCGCCCTGCCCGGGCAGCACCAGCGGCGCCTCCATGATCAGTTCCTCGACGTGGTCGCAGCCCACCCGGTCGGCGGCCTGCACCGCGAGTTCCACGAACGCCGCCCCCGGCATCAGCACCGCGTCCATGATCAGGTGGTCGGCGAGCCACGGGTGCGTACGGGCCGACAGCCGTCCGGTCAGCAGCAGCCCCTCGCCGTCGGCGAGCGGCACCTCGGCCCCGAGCAGCGGGTGCCCGGCGGCGCCCAGGCCGGCGGCCGAGACGTCCCCGGCGGACGGGGCCGCCTCCAGCCAGTACCGGCGGCGCTGGAAGGCGTACGTCGGAAGATCGGTGAACGGCCGTGCGGACGGCGGCAGTACGGCGTCCCAGTCCGGGACGGCGCCGCGCGTGTGCGCCTCGGCGAGTGACAGCGTGAAGCGGTGCAGTCCGCCCTCGCCGCGCCGCAGCGAGCCGACGACGGCCGCCGCGGACCCGGCGTCCTCCACGGTCTCCTGCACGCCCATCGCGACCACCGGGTGCGGGCTGCACTCGACGAACAGGCCGTGCCCGCTCCCGGCGAGCGCACGGACGGCGTCCTCGAAGCGCACGGTCTGGCGCAGGTTGCGGTACCAGTACTCGGCGTCCATGACGGTGGTGTCGAGCCACTCGCCGTCCACCGTGGAGAACAGCGGCACCTCGGCGGTGCGCGGCGCGATCGGCGCCAGCAGCTCGGCCACCTCGTCGTGGATCTCCTCGACGTGCGCCGAGTGCGAGGCGTAGTCCACGGTGATGCGGCGGGCGCGTACCTCCTGTGCCGCGCACCGCTCCATCAGTTCGTCCAGCTCGGCGGTGGAGCCCGAGACGACCACGGACGCCGGGCCGTTGACGGCGGCCACCGACAGCCCCTGCCAGGAGGCGAGCAGCTCGCGCGCCTCGGCGGCGGGCAGCGCGACCGAGACCATGCCGCCCCGCCCGGCCAGCGCGATGATGGCCCGGCTGCGCAGGGCGACCACCCGGGCCGCGTCCTGCAGCGTGAGGGCGCCCGCGACGGCCGCCGCGGCGATCTCGCCCTGCGAGTGGCCCACGACCGCGGCCGGGTGGATGCCGTGGGACCGCCACAGCGCGGCGATGGAGACGTTGACCGCCCACAGCGCGGGCTGCACCACGTCGACACGGTCGAAGCCGGGCGCGCCGGGTGCCTCACGCAGGACGTCGATCAGCGACCAGTCGGTGAACGGTGCCAGCGCCTTGGCGCACTCCGTGAGCCGGGCCGCGAACACCGGTGAGGTGTCGAGCAGTTCGACGGCCATGCCGGCCCACTGCGCGCCCTGGCCGGGGAAGACGAACACGGCCCGGCCCGCGTCCTCGCCGACGCTCGTGCCCTCGACGACCTGCGGCGCCGAGGCGCCCTCGGCGAGCGCGCGCAGCCCCTGAAGCAGATCGGCGCGGCCTTGCCCGACCACGACCGCGCGCTGGTCGAAGGAGGCCCGTGTGGTGGCCAGCGCCCGTGCCACGGCCGCGGGTTCGGCGTCGGCGCGCGCTTCGACGCGCTCCAGCAGCCGCCCGGCCTGGGCGCGCAGAGCCTCCTCGGTGCGGGCCGACAGCGGCCACATCGACGGCGCCGTGCCCGTTTTCGTCCCGCTGTGCGCCGGCTCCTCGGCGGGAGCCTGCTCCAGAACGACATGGGCGTTCGTGCCGCTGACCCCGAACGAGGAGACACCGGCGCGGCGCGGCCGGTCCAGCTCGGGCCACTCCCGGGCCTCGGTGAGCAGTTCGACGTTGCCCGCCGTCCAGTCGACGTGCGGGGTGGGCTCGTCGACGTGCAGGGTCCTGGGCAGCACACCGTGGTGCATGGCCTGCACCATCTTGATGACACCGGCGACACCGGCGGCGGCCTGCGCGTGCCCGATGTTGGACTTCAACGAGCCCAGCCACAAAGGCTGTTCGCGGTCCTGACCGTAGGCGGCCAGGACGGCCTGTGCCTCGATCGGGTCGCCGAGCCGGGTGCCGGTGCCGTGCGCCTCGACCGCGTCCACGTCCGAGGCACCGAGCCCGGCACTGGCGAGAGCCTCCTCGATGACACGCTGCTGGGAGGGACCGTTGGGTGCCGTGAGACCGTTGCTGGCACCGTCCTGGTTGACGGCCGTGCCCCGCACCACGGCCAGCACCCGGTGGCCCGCCCGCCGCGCGTCCGACAGCCGCTCCAGGACCAGGACGCCCACTCCCTCGGCCCAGCCCGTGCCGTCGGCCGCGCCCGCGAACGCCTTGCAGCGCCCGTCCGCGGCGAGCCCGCGCTGCCGGCTGAACTCCACGAACACCTCGGGCGTCGACATCACCGCGACACCGCCGGCCAGCGCCAGGTCACACTCCCCGCCGCGCAGCGCCTGCGCCGCCAGGTGCAGCGCCACCAGCGACGACGAGCAGGCCGTGTCGACGGTCATCGCCGGGCCCTCCAGGCCCAGCACATAGCTGATGCGGCCGGACATCACACTGCCCGCGCGGCCGGTGCCGAGATAGCCCTCCAGACCCTCCGGCACCCGGTCCAGACCGGTGGCGTAGTCGTGGAACATCACACCCGCGTACACACCGGTCCGGGTGCCGCGCAGCGACCGCGGGTGGATACCGGCCCGCTCGAAAGCCTCCCAGGAGGTCTCCAGCAGCAGCCGCTGCTGCGGGTCCATGGCGAGCGCCTCACGCGGGCTGATCCCGAAGAACTCCGCGTCGAAGTCCCCCGCGTCGTACAGGAACCCGGCCTCGCGCACGTAGCTCGTCCCCGGCTGCTCCGGGTCCGGGTGATACAGCTTCTCCAGGTCCCAGCCCCGGTCGGCGGGGAACTGCGAGACCGCGTCGCGCCCTTCGGCGACCAGGTCCCACAGGTCCTCGGGGCCGCGCACCCCGCCCGGCAGCCGGCAGCTCATGCCGACGACGACCACCGGGTCCTCGTCGGCCGCCGCCCGGCGCCGCCGCGCCACCGGGGTGGCCGACGTGCCCAGCAGCAGGTCCACAAGGTGCCGGGCCGCCGCCTCGCAGGTGGGCCGGTCGAAGGCCAGCGAGGCGGGCAGCCTGAGACCCGTGGCGGCGGTCAGCCGGTTGCGCAGCCGGACCGCGGCCGCCGAGTCCAGGCCCAGGTCCTTGAACGAACGGTCCGCCGGCACGGCGTGCGCCCCGCGCCCGCCCAGCACCTGGGCGGCCGCCTCCCGTACCACCGAGGCCAGCAGGTCCGTGCGGCTGTCCACGGTGGCTGCCAGCAGCCGTTCGCGCAGCGCGTCCGCGACGGCCGGATCCGCCGGCGGGGCCGCCTCGGCGAGCCCCGAGACATCGGCCGGCCGCGACGCCAGCAGCACCGCCGACGCGGGGTCGAGCGCGTGCCGGACCGGCTTCCCGGAACCGGTGCGCGGCACCGACTCCGTCACGTACAGCGTCTCCGGGATCTTGATGTGGGACAGCCGCTCCCGGCAGGCGGCGAAGATCACGTCCGCGTCCAGCGGCCCGGCACCCGCCGCGGGCACCAGGAACGCGACCGGCACCTCGCCGAGCACCTCGTGCGGTACGCCCCTCACGGCGGCGTCGGCGACGCCGCCGAGCGAGCGCAGCACCTCCTCGATCTCGCCGGGGTGGATGTTCTCGCCGCCGCGGATGACGAGTTCCTTCAGCCGCCCGGTCAGGGTGAGCCGGCCGGCGGAGTCCGTGCGGCCCAGATCGCCGGTGCGGTAGTAGCCGTCGACCAGTGCCTCGGCGGTGTCCTCGGGGCGGTTGTGGTAGCCGAGCATCAGGTTCGGGCCCGACACCCACACCTCGCCCTCCTCGCCCGGGGCGACGTCCGCCCCGGAGCCGGGGTCGGCCAGCCGCAGCGAAAGGCCGGGCACGGGACGGCCGCTGGAGCCCGGGACGCGCTCGTCGCCGGGCACGTCGGCGGTGATGGCCCCGCACGTCTCGGTGGAGCCGTAGGTGTCCAGCAGCGGCACCCCGAACACGTCCTCGAAGGCGTGCGCGAGCGAGGTGCCCGCGCCGGCCCCCGAGGTGAGGCCGAGCCGCAGCCCCGGCAGCACGGGCCGCTCGCCGCCGCGGCCGCGCGCGACCTCGATCAGCTGGTGGTACAGGGTGGGAACGCCCGCCAGCAGCGTGTACCCGCCCTCGGCCAGCTCGTCCAGCACATCACCCGCCGACAGGCCCGGCATGAGGTGCGCGGACGCACCCGTCGCCGTGACGCCGAGCACGCAGAACACATGCGCCAGGCTGTGGAACAGCGGCAGCGGCCACAGCACCCTGGTTTCGGCCGACAGGCCGAACACCGGGGCGTAGCAGGCGGCCACCGACCACAGGCAGCTGCGCTGCGTGGACAGCACGCCCTTGGGGCGGCCCGTGGTGCCCGAGGTGTAGAGCAGGAACGCCGGGTCGTCCAGGGACAGCCCGTCGCGGGCCGGCCGGGGCGCGTCGGTCGTGGCGAGCGCCTCGAACGAGGCGAGGCCTTCGGTGCTCTCGCCGTCCGCGGCCAGGATCAGGATCAGGGACCGTTCGGCGGCCAGGGGAGCGAGTAGCGCAGCACCGGCGGCGTCCGTGAGCACCACGCGCGCTCCGCTGTCGTCCAGCAGATGCGCCAGCTCGGCGGCCGTCGCCTGCGAAGCGGCCGGCACACCCACTCCGTCCGCGCGCAGCACGGCGAGATAGGCCTCGACCGTCTCCACGGTGTTGCCCAGATGGATCAGCGCACGGTCACCGGGCGCGAGCCCGAGCGCCGCGAGGTGTCCGGCCAGCCGCCCCGTGCGGGCCCGGAGCTCCTTGTACGTGACGCTCCGGCGTACGTCGCTGAACGCGGCCTTGCCGGCGTGGGTCTCGGCCTGGATCCGCAGCAACTCGGGCAGTGGCCGCACCAGTTCGGTACGCAGCATGGAACAGACTCCTCGGTCACGCGAAGACGGAGCAGAAACGCGGGAAATGGAGAGGAAAAGAGCGGCTGGGGCCGGTGAGGATCCCCGGCCCCTCGTCATCCGCTCGACGCACCGCCACGGGGCGGTGCCGGATGGCTTCCGATCACGGCTTGACGGCGCCGATCCCGTGGATGAACGGCAGCTTCGCCAGCCGGTCGAGCAGCTTCCACCGGTCCGCCCGCAGACCGGCCGCGCCGTACATGCGGGTCAGTTCCTCGCGGGTGTGCACCCGGTCGCGGCAGCGGGTCACCGCGAAGAACGGACGCAGCCAGCCGACCGCGTAGTGGTCGGCGATGAAAACGCGGCCGCCCGGCCTGAGCACCCGCTGGATCTCGGCGAGCCCCTCGTTGCGGCTGCGCCAGTGGTGGAAGCAGATCGTCGAGACGACCAGGTCGAACGACGCGTCCTCGAACGGCAGTTGCTCCGCCGCCCCGTGCACGAACGTCACGGGAAGCCCCTCGGGGACCTTCGCGCGTGCCGTCTCCACCATGCTCGGGGACACGTCCACGCCGGTCAGCTCGGCGTCCGGGAAGCGGATCCCGACGCGCCGCAGCAGCGCACCCGTCCCGCAGCCCACGTCGAGCACGTTCTGCGGCCGGACTCCCTGCTCGCCGACCCAGTCGACGAGCGACTGATGAATCCGGTCCCGGATCCGCTGAATTCGGCTGTCCTCATAGGTGGGGCCCCAGTTCTGGAACTGGGCCACATCACGGCTCTGCTTGAAAGATTGCTCGGTCACCTTGTCCCCTTGCCCTCAAGTCATGGACGATTACCAAGTTATGGAGGGCCCGTCCGTGCACCAACCCCTAAAACGAATTCCGGGGACATCCCGCAGCAAGGCAGGGGGCTCTAGGGGCCACCAGGAGTTGAATCCGGGTCCGTCCTGTGGCTCAATTCTCGTAGTGCCGATCAGGAATTCGGAGACCCGCCGGCGACGTTGGGCGGCGTCGGACCCCGCAGGTCCCGCGTTCGGCATTCCAGGGGCAGGCCCCGCGCATCCACCAGGATCCGCACCCGGAAGGCCCGCCCGGCGCACCCGGCCGCTCCCCCCTGCGGCCCACGCGCCAGGGCCCGTCTCCGGCGGGCCTGCCCCCTGCATCCGCCCCCCCTCGGCCCGCGTCCCGGCGCCACTCGAGCGGCCGGCTCCCGGCCGAGGCCCCACGGTGAGGAACCGCTCCGGGGACCGTGAGCCGATGGATCGGTCCACAACAGGCGAGCCCGGAGGGGCATTCCGCTGCTCCTTCGCCTCGGTGCCACAGCCTGTCCGCCCCCGGCACCCCGCCCCCCGGCACCCTGCCCGCGGCACAACGGCCGGGTCCGGGAAAACATCCGCAATCACAACGCAAGAAGAAACGGAATTCTCCGTTCTCGGCCGGCGGTCAAGGGCTCCTAGGGGGCGGTAGGGGTTGTGGCGGGGTCGGCCTGAATGGTTCGTTTTTCATGGCGAAAGCCACTCACCCCCACACGTGAATTCAACTCAGAACTCCTCTGGGCGATACGCCATACCAAGATTGGGTGCACTATGACGCGGAATGTACTGGTGATCGGTGGGGGCCCTGGTGGTTCCACCGCCGCCACCCTGCTGGCCCGGGCCGGTCTGTCGGTGACGCTGCTGGAGCGCGACACGTTCCCCAGGTACCACATCGGGGAGTCCATCGCCTCGTCCTGCCGGAGCATCCTGGACTTCGGCGGAGCTCTGGAGAAGGTCGAGGAACGCGGCTACACCGTCAAGACCGGCGTCCTGCTGCGCTGGGGCAAGGAGGAGGACTGGACGATCGACTGGTCCCAGCTGTTCGGACCCGACGTGCGGTCGTGGCAGGTCGACCGTGACGACTTCGACAAGGTGCTGCTCGACCACGCCAAGGAGCAGGGCGTCGAGGTGATCGAGGGCGCGTCCGTCAAGCGCGTCCTGTTCGACGGCGAGCGCGCCGTCGCCGCCGAGTGGACACACCCCGACGACCGCAAGAGCGTGCGCAAGACGGAGTTCGACTTCGTCGTGGACGCCTCCGGCCGGTCCGGCGTGATCGCCGGACAGCACTTCAAGAACCGCCGCCCGCACGAGGTCTTCCGCAACGTCGCCATCTGGGGCTACTGGGAGGGCGGCAAGCTGCTGCCCAACACCCCTTCCGGCGGCATCAACGTCGTCTCCTCCCCCGACGGCTGGTACTGGATCATCCCGCTGCGCGACAACCGCTTCAGCGTCGGCTTCGTCTCCCACCAGACCCGCTTCCTGGAGCGGCGCGGGGACTACGAGTCCACCGAGCAGATGCTGCTGTCCCTCGTCGGCGAGTCCGACACCGTCCGCGAGCAGCTGGCCGACGCGAAGTTCCTGCAGGGCGAGGTACGCGTCGAGCAGGACTTCTCCTACGTCGCCGACAGCTTCTGCGGCCCCGGCCACTTCATCGTCGGTGACGCCGCCTGCTTCCTGGACCCGCTGCTGTCCACCGGCGTTCACCTGGCGATGTACAGCGGCATGCTGTCCGCCGCCTCCATCCTCGCGACCGTCAACGGCGACGTCGAGGAGAAGGAGGCGCTCGGCTTCTACGAGGTGCTGTTCCGCAACGCCTACCAGCGCCTGTTCACCCTCGTCTCCGGCGTGTACCAGCAGTACATGGGCAAGGACACCTACTTCGGACTCGCGCAGAGCCTGGTGCGCGAGACACAGGACGCCCCCGCCCCGCACAGCGACAACAACGACGCCGCCTTCGGCGAACTCGTCGCGGGCGTCACCGACCTGCGCGAGGCCAGCAGCCAGGCCGGCCTGGGCACCGCACCCATCCAGACCGTCATCGACGACGCCGCAGAGCTCGACGGCACCCCGGTGGGCGAACTGCTCACCGCGGCCGAGCAGGCGAGGCAGCAGGCCATCACCGCCAGCCCCAACAGCCCGCTGTCCATGGCCCCGATGAAGATGGACGCGAACGACCTCTACGACGCGGCCACCGGCCTGTACCTCACCACCACCCCGACCCTCGGCATCCGGCGAGCCGGAGCCTGATCCCGTGAACGCACACCAGATATCGATACTGCTCTTCGGCCTGGCGGCCATCGTGCTCCTGGCACGGCTGCTCGGCACGGTGGCCCGGCGGCTGGACCAGCCGCCGGTCATCGGCGAGGTCCTGGCCGGCATCCTGATGGGACCGACACTGTTCGGCGGCGCGATCTCCGGGCATCTCTTCCCCACCGATGTCCGGCCCTTCCTCAGCGCCCTGGCCACCGTCGGCGTCGCCGTCTTCATGTTCATCGTCGGCCTCGAATGGGACCAGAGCCTGATCCGCGGCTCGGGAGGCCTGGCGGTCACCGTGTCCCTGAGCTCCATCCTGCTGCCGTTCGGCCTCGGCGCGATCCTGGCCTGGTCCTTCATGGACGAGTACGGAACCGGTGACAGGACCGCGTTCGTGCTCTTCATGGGCATCTCCATGTCGATCACCGCGTTCCCCGTGCTGGCCCGCATCCTCACCGAACGGAGCCTGGACCGCACCCCGCTGGGTGCCGTGGCGCTGGCCTGCGCCTCCATCGACGACGTCCTGGCCTGGTCCGTGCTGGCCGGCGTGGTCGCCCTCGCCGGATCGGCCGGCCCGGACCAGTGGCGGATCCTGCTCGCGGTGCCCTACGTCCTGGGCATGCTCTTCGTGATACGGCCGCTGCTGCGCCGCGTCACGGAACGCGGCGACGGCCCGCGGCTGAACCAGACCTGGCTCGCGTGCATCCTCGCCGGCCTGCTGGTGTCCGCCGCCGCCACGGAGTGGATGGGGCTGCACTTCATCTTCGGCGCCTTCCTGTTCGGCGTGGTCATCCCCCGGGAGCGGACCGAACACCTGCGGACCCAGATCCACGAACGCATCGGGCAGCTGAGCAGCGTGCTGCTCCTGCCGGTCTTCTTCCTCGTCGCCGGCCTCCAGGTCGACCTGTCCGGGATCGGCGCGGACGGGCTCGGCGACCTGGCCCTGATCCTCCTGGTGGCCATCGGCGGCAAGTTCACGGGCGCGTTCTTCGCGGCCCGCGCGCACAGGATGCCGGCCCGTCAGGCCGCGGCGCTGGCCACCCTCATGAACACCCGCGGCCTCACCGAACTCGTCGTACTGAGCATCGGCCTGCACATGAAGATCATCGGAGCGGAGCTGTACTCGCTCATGGTGGTGATGGCTGTGGTGACGACAGCGATGGCGGGACCACTGCTGCGCTGGATCATGCCCCGGCGGTTCGTCGAGGCGGAGACCACCCCCCGGCACAGCCCGCCGCAGCAGGCCGTGAGCAGCAGGCCGTGAGCGGCAGAGCGTGAGGAGAGAGAAGAGATGACTCACCGAGACGACTGCCGGTGCGGGTGCGCCCTCGCGTCCTGGGCCGCCGACAGCGGCCCCGCGGCCCCCGCGGGCGGAATCCTCGGCTGCGGCGCGTATCTGCCGGAGCGGGTGGTCGACAACGTGGAGGCCGCCGCCTCGGCGGGTGTCACCCCGCAGTGGATCGAGACCAGGACCGGGATCCTTGCCCGGCGCTACGCGCACCCGGACCAGGCAGCCTCGGATCTTGCGGAACGGGCCGCCCGCGCCGCCCTGCGCGACGCCGGCCTGGGCGCCGACCAGCTCTCCCTGGTCGTCGTGGCCACCTCCACCCCGGACTTCCCGCAGCCGCCGACGGCCTGTCTGCTGCAGGACCGGATCGGGGCACGGCACGCCGCGGCCTTCGACATCAACGCGGTGTGCAGCGGCTTCGTCTACGCGCTGGAGGCCGCCCGCCGCATGGTGCCGCCGGGCGGGCACGCCCTGGTGGTGGGCGTGGACATCTACTCCCGGATCATCGACCCGGCCGACCGGCGCACCGTCTCCCTGTTCGGTGACGGCGCCGGCGCGGTGGTCGTCGGCCCGGTCACCGAGGGCCGGGGAGTCGTCGCCACGCGGCTGGCCAGCCACGGCGAGTACCACGACCTGATCAAGGTCCCGGCGGGCGGCAGCCGCATGCCCGCCTCCAAGGAGACCCTCCAGGACGGACTGCACTACTTCACCATGGACGGCTACGGGGTGAAGACCTTCGTCAGGGACCATCTGCCCGGCGCCGTCCACCGCTTCCTCTCCGCCACCGGCGTCGCCCCCACGGCGATACGCCACTTCGTCCCCCACCAGGCGAACGGCCGGATGATCGACGCCCTGCTGCCGGAACTGAACCTGCCGAACGCCACC
The DNA here is from genome assembly GCF_036226925.1 of Streptomyces sp. NBC_00659. Classification (NCBI taxonomy): domain Bacteria; kingdom Bacillati; phylum Actinomycetota; class Actinomycetes; order Kitasatosporales; family Streptomycetaceae; genus Streptomyces; species Streptomyces sp. NBC_00659. The sequence continues at coordinate 9,649,162 of NZ_CP109031.1, forward strand.
GTCCACCGCACCCTGCGCCACTACGGCAACACCGGCGCCGCATCCGTTCCCGTCACCCTCGCCGCAGCCCGCGACCACCTCACCCCGGGCGACCTCGTCCTCCTCGCGGGTTTCGGCGGCGGCATGACCACGGGGCTGACGCTGCTGCGCTGGTGACGGACGGTCGGTTCGTCACCGGCCGGGAGCGGATACCGTGAGGGACGACAGCGAGCCCGCCGGCGAAACGCTCACCGGCGCCGCCGCGCGCCGCCACCGTCCGGGCGTTCCGCTCCTCCCCGCACGAACGGAACCTTCGACAGCACCGAGGCGTACGAAAACCCCCGGGCCGCACCGGTATCGACCCTTCCGCCGCACCTTCGTCCGAGTTTGCCCCACCGCCCGAACCGCTCTACGCTGCTCCGTAGTCAAACTTGATCAGTACAGTTGCCTCCGGGAGCCCGCGTGACCCTGCCCGAGACCGGCTACACCCCCACCGCCGAGGAACGCGCAAGCCTGGACGCCTGGTTCCAGGAGTACGACGCCCACTGCACCAAGGCGGACGTCGAGCGGATGGCGGACATGGCCGTCTTCCCCCTCAACCTGATCAGCGACGACTCCGCGGGCGACGGCAGGTCGGCTCAGTGGAACCGCGGCCGGTTCATCGACACCATGACCCACGTCATGGGGGACGGCACCGCGGACATCACCTTCGACAACACCCGCACCCCCGTCTTCCTCTCCCCGTCCATGGCCGTGGTCTTCACCCACTCCACCGTCACCACGGCCGACCGGACCCACGACATGACGTACGCCGACATCCTGATCCGCAAAGCCGGCACCTGGGCCTTCCAGACCATGATCCAGTCAGGCTGGGGCGACAACCTCTGACCGCCCCGCGAGCCGGCGGCAGGCAGGCACCCCGCGCGGGCAGCCGGGCCCGTCCGCCCCGATCGGCCCGACACGGACGGCCTGCCGACCGAGGAACCCGCTCCGGCCGTTCGGAAACCGGCACCCGCGCGTCAAGCGCGCCGCCACACAGGTGTCCGGCTCCGGAACGCTCGAGCAGGCTTCCCGCAACGTCGATACACGCTGGGAATACGGCCAGGACTGCACCAACTCGTACCACGGCGGCGGCACGAAGACCCGCCACGGCGGGCGCCGGCGCGACCGCGCCTGGCTGACCGGTGTGAGCATGCTGCGTCTACTACAGTGCGGCGTGGGCTGTGACTGGCGCTGAGGTGGAGCACCACCGGGGAGCGGTCTGACGAGACGTCATTGCCGTGCGCCTGGGCGAGTGGTCGGCAATGCCTGGAGGCAACGATGTCCGCGACTCGGACGGCCCAACTCATGGACGGCACCAACCTCGCCAAACGCATCATCGAAGAGGCTGCTGCCAAGGCGGCAGAGATCTCACGGCGTGGGGGAACCAGTCCCTGTCTCGCGACGGTGCTGGTGGGGGAGGACCCCGCGTCGGCCACCTATGTCCGCATGAAACGGGCGCGGTGCGCGAAGGCGGGCATCCAGTCCCGGCACATCGCTTTGCCCGCCACCACCACGACCGCCGAACTGATCGACACCCTCGCCGGCCTGTCCGGCGATCCGGACGTGCACGGCATCCTGCTCCAGCACCCTTGCGGACCGCACATCGACGAGCGAGCCGCGTTCGAGGCCATCGCCCCGGAGAAGGACGTCGACGGGGTCACGATGCATTCGTTCGCCGCGATGAGCTTCGCGCTGCCGGGCTTCGCGTCCTGCACTCCAGGCGGAATCATGCGACTGCTGGAGGCGTACGACGTCGACCTCGCCGGCAAGCACGCCGTCGTGGTGGGCCGCAGCCCGATTCTCGGCAAGCCGGCCGGGATGCTCCTGCTCGCCAAGAACGCAACGGTGACGTACTGCCACTCCCGCACGGCGGACCTGTCGGCGATCGTCCGGGAAGCAGACGTCCTGGTAGCGGCCGTGGGACGGCCCCGGCTGATCCGGGGTGAGGACATCAAGCCCGGCGCGGTGGTGATCGACGCCGGATACAACCCGGGCAACGTCGGCGACGTGGACTTCGACACCGCCCGCACCCGCGCCTGTCTGATCACTCCGGTGCCCGGCGGCGTCGGGCCGATGACCATCGCCGTCCTGCTGGCGCAGACCGTGGACGCCGCCGCGAACCAGCTCGGAATCCAGCACCAATGACCTCCTGACCAGCAGCCCCTTGGCACCAGGCCAGAAGGGTCCCCGCTCGGAATGGGAGACCTCGTAATCGGGCCGGCCGGCAGTTCGTTCTCTGACAGCGGCTCGCCACCCGTGAGGGCGGTGAGCCGCCGAGGACGCGGCTCCGCAGAGTGCCAGCCGGCCTTGGCGGATGCCTCGGCTCGCGCTCGGGTGCCGGTACGAAGGGACTGCTGAGCACTACTGCGACCCGGAGGCAAGAGAGTTCGACTTCTCCGCGAAGCCGATCCCGGGCGACGACAACCAGGCGGGCGGCAGCATCCTGAAGAGCTTCTACGCCAAGAACCGCATCATCGGCGGAATGGACGACGGCTTCATCGTGAAGATCGTCACCTGACCTGTGCTGCGGCGGGAGCGGCCCTGGCACCGGCCGCTCCCGCCGCAGCCGGTTCACGATGTGACGGGCCAGAACTGCACGAGGTAGCGCTCCACACCGTGGCCGGTGCCCTCGCCCTCCGACAGGGCTGCGGCCTCGGCCCGGCCTGCACAGTGGACACGGACGTGCCACGAACCACCGGAATCCGCCAGCGTGATCAGGTCGTCCATCCGGCCCGTGTACATGGACCACACGGCTACCTGACCACTGGCCGACTCGAAGTCGGCCTCGGCCCTCTCGTCCCAGCCGGCCCGCTCCTGCTGGGACGGAGGCCCGTCCCACACTTCGACGCTGACCGCGGCGGTGTGGGTATGGCCACCACTGGTGATGTCCAGACGTCCCGGGTGAGTGCCGAGGAACGCACGCCGGTTGAAGTCGTCCGGGAAGGGAACCGGCAGATCCGCGTCATCGGACTCCTGCAACCCGAAGGCATGAAAGCCGACATACGCATGCACATCCTGCTGCCGCACAAGCTCTGCCATGAGCTCCCCCTCGACAACGGATCTCACCGAAACCGGCGATGCCGCCGGTACGGCCGGGAGATCCGAACCGATACCGGGATCAGGCGGCGACGAGCTCCTGCTCGCGGTCCGGCGTTTTGACCTTGGGCTTCTTGTTCGGCAGCGAGAGCCGGAAGACCTTGTGCCACGCGGAGAACACCTGCTTGGGCAGCGGGCCGGTGACGTACTCCAGCTCGTACTTCTCGAACAGCGCACGCACCTTCACCGCGACCTCGGCGTACCGGTTGCTCGGCAGGTCCGGGAACAGGTGGTGCTCGATCTGGTGCGACAGGTTGCCGGTCATGAAGTGCATGGCCCTGCTGCCGCTGATGTTCGCCGAGCCCATCATCTGGCGCAGGTACCACCGGCCGCGCGTCTCGCCCCTGATCGACCGGCGCTCGAAGACCTGTACGCCCTCGGGGAAGTGCCCGCACATGATCACCGAGTGGGTCCAGATGTTGCGGACCAGGTTCGCGGTGAACGTGGCGGCGAGCGTGGGGAGGAACGACGGGCCCGACAGCAGCGGGTGGATCACGTAGTCCTTGAGCACCTGCTTGCGGATCTTGCGGCCCACGGCCTTGGCCCGCGCGCGGAACTCCGGGCTCTTGCGGCGGCGCTTGTGCAGGTTCTTGCCGAGCTCCAGGTCGTACGCTGCGATGCCGTACTCGAAGAAGCAGGCGTTGATGAAGTTCCACAGCGGCTGGCCGAGGTGGAACGGGTGCCACCTCTGGTCCTCGTCGACGCGCATGATGCCGTAGCCGAGGTCGTTGTCCTTGCCGATCACGTTGGTGTACGTGTGGTGCAGCTCGTTGTGCGAGTGCTTCCACTGCTCGGACGGCGAGACGTGATCCCACTCCCAGGTGGTGGAGTGAATCTTCGGGTCCCGCATCCAGTCCCACTGGCCGTGCAGGACGTTGTGGCCGATCTCCATGTTGTCCATGATCTTCGCCACGGACAGCCCGGCGGTGCCGAGCAGCCACGCGGGCGGGAAGATCGAGAACAGCAGCACGCCCCTGCTGACCAGCTCGAGCCTGCGCTGCGCCGAGATGACCTTACGGATGTAGGCGGCGTCCTTCTCGCCGCGGCCGGCGATCACCTCGTCGCGGATCGCGTCCAGCTCGCGGCCCAGCTCCTCGATCTGCTCCGCGGTCAGGTGGGCGGTGGGGTCGATGGCGGTCAAGGTGCTCCTACCGTTCGATGTCGCAGGGGCCCGCCGCGGCGGACACGCAGGTCTGGATGAGGACGCCCGGCTCGGCCTCGGTGATCTCGCCGGTGCGCAGGTCGCGGACGGCGCCCGCCTTGAGCGGCGTGACGCAGCCGAAGCAGATGCCCATGCGGCACCCGGAGGGCATGAGCACGCCGGCCTCCTCGCCGATGTCCAGCAACGGCGTGGCGCCGTCCGCGTCGACGGTCCTGCCGGTGGCGCTGAACGTGACCTCGCCGCCGTCGCCGGCGACGACGATGCCGGGGCGGAAACGTTCGGTGTGCAGGCGCTCCTGGACGCCGTGCTCGCTCCAGTGCTCTTCGGCGGCGTCGAGCAGGCCCGCGGGCCCGCAGGCCCAGGTCTCGCGCTCGGCCCAGTCGGGCACGAGTTCGCCGAGACGGGCGATGTCGAGCATGCCGTCCGTGTCGGTGTGCACCTCGGTGAGCCGCAGCTTCTTGTCCGCGACCAGGCCGTGCAGCTCGTCGCGGAAGATCACGTCCTGCGGCTGCGGCGCGCAGTGGACCATGACGACGTCGTCGAACTCGATATCGCGCAGCATGCCCATCACGGGCGTGATGCCGCTGCCGGCCGTCAGGTAGAGCACCTTGGCGGGCTTGGCCTGCGGCAGCACGAAGTCACCGGTCGGCTGGTCGAGCTGGATCAGCGTGCCCGGTTTCGCCCTGCGGACCAGGTGGTTGCTGACCTTGCCGTCCGGGATCGCCTTCACGGTGATCGTGACGCGGCCGTCCTGGCGGTCTGTCGGCGAGGTGATGGAGTAGGCACGCCACAGGCGCACCCCCTCGACGTCGACCCCGATCCGCACGTACTGACCGGCCGTGTGGCCGCGCCAGCCCCGTCCCGGCCTGATCACGACAGTCGCGGCGTCCCCCGTCTCGGGGTGCACGGCCTCGATGCGCCCACGCAGGTCAGCACCCGCACGCAGCGGGCTGACCAGGTCGAGGTAGTCCGACGGCAGCAGCGGCGTCGTGACCATCTCCAGCACTTTCCACGCCCTGCTGCGAAGGGCTGCACTCGTCATGACCCCAGCTTGCTGCGCCTCAAGGCGTAAAGTCCTGACCGCAGGACGTAAATCTGGTCGACTGAATTGTTCGCAGGGAACAAAACGTGAGCCATGCAATTCGGAGGGCCGGCGAACTGGCCCTGGACGAGACGACGGTCACCGCACTTCGGGCCGCGCTGAAGACCACCGCCGACGAGGTCGTCCAGGCGATCATCGACGAGGTCCCTCCCTACGCAAACGCCCTTGCGGGCCACATGGGCGCCACCATCCGCCGAGCCGTCCGCACCGCCCTGGGGCACTACCTGGACCGCGCGAGCGGGAACGCCACAGGCGGCGACGCCGGTGACGCAGCCTACGAACTGGGCCGCGGCGAGGTGCGCGACGGCCGTTCGATGGACGCCCTGCTCAGCGCCTACCGCGTCGGCGCCCGCGTGGCCTGGCGATGCCTGGCAGCGGGTGCCGTACCCGCAGGTCTGCCCGCCGCCGAGGTCGCCAAGTTCGCCGAGCTGACCTTCGCCTACATCGACGAGCTCTCCGCCGCGAGCGCCGCGGGCCACGCCGACGAACTGGCCGCCCGGGGCAGGGACCACGAGCGCCACCTGGAACACCTGGCCCGCGACCTCCTCGCCGGCGCGAGCCCGGACGTGCTGCTGGCCTCTGTCCAACGGGCCGGGTGGCAGCCTCCGGTTTCACTGACCGCGGTCCTGCTGCCCGCCGCCCAGGCCCGGCCTGCCTACCGCGCGCTCGACCCGGGCACCCTCGTCCTCGACGATCTGCCGGACGCCACCGGTGTGCTGCTCGTCCCCGATGCCGACCGATCACATCTCCTGCGGCAGCTGACCGACCGCACCGCCGTGGCCGGCCCGGCCCGGCCATGGACTCGTGCGTCCGCCTCGTACGCACGAGCCGTACGCGCGCGCTCCCTCTCCTCTGACATTCGCGACACCGAGGACCACCTGCCCGAGCTGGTGCTGAGCGCCGACATGGACGCGTTCGCAGACCTGCGCGCCCGAGCCCTCGCACCGTTGCGGACCCTGCCTGTCGCGACCGCACAGCGGCTGGAGGAGACATTGCGGGCGTGGCTGCTGCACCAGGGCAGGCGGGACGAGGTGGCGGCGGCGTTGTTCGTCCATCCCCAGACAGTCCGGTACCGGATGTCGCAGCTGCGGGAGCTGTTTCCCGATCTCGCATCGCCACACCGGGTCCTTGAACTGACGCTGGCGGTCGGTCTTCGGGCCGGCTGACGCGTACTTCGGCCGTCCACGACCGCGTCCGCGAGCGGTCCAGGAATCGTGCCTCGTTCCCGGTGCCATCAGCCGGCTCGTACGGCCCGGGGAAGAGCGGTATGAACCAGCTGAGACCGGGAGGGGCGGGGGATGCCTCTATGCCCTTCATCAAGGCTGAGTGGTCTGCGGTGGCTGTTCCGGTGGTGCGCGGTTCGTAGAAGGTGCCGTCGCGGAGCGTTCCGAAGCGCACCCCCATGCGGTGCCGGGCGAAGCGGACGAGAGCCTGGATGCGGGCCTTCCCCCGATCCCGCCATATGCCGCCCCTGCAGTTCGCCTGGCCGCAGGTGAACCGGGATCGGTCGTGATCCACCTGAGAGCCCGCCGGAGCTTGGGCTGTGTCGCCGGAAGCATGATCACGCGGAGTCCCTCGCCGGGGCCGGTGCCCCCGGGGCACGTCACAGCGCGAACACCGGGACCCCGGGAGTACGGGTCACACCGCACACCCCCCGTGCCCGCGAGGGCGCCGCAGGCGGCGGCGCGAGGACCGGCCCGATCAGCGGCATGACGGCCGCCAGCATCTCCGCCTCGCTCGCGGTCCCGTCCACGACCAGATCGGCCGCTGCCCGGGAGGGCGCGACATGGGCTGCGTGGCGGTCCCTGCCGGTCTGCAGATAGTTGCGCAGGGACAGCCGGGGGTCCTGCCGCTGCACCTCGATCTTCCGGAGGATCTTGCGGGCCAGGCGTATGTCGTCGGGGGTGTCGACATACACCCGCCACGCCGCCCGCCGGACCACGGACGGCAGCGACAGCGCGAACAGGCCCTCGACCACCACCAGCAGCACGCCGGGGCGCAACAGCGCCGCGTCGACGGCGTGTGCCACCGCCGTCTCGTCGATCGACCCCGGATGGTTCCAGTCGAGGACGGCGTGCCCGTCGGCACTGACCGTCCACACACCCCTCAAGGGGTCGTGCGCGGGCACGTAGTAGTCGTCCAGATGGACCAGCGCCACGCTCTCGGGCCACTGCAGCGACAGGGCTTCGGCAAGGGTGGACTTGCCGGATGCGGTGCCGCCTGCGACCGCCAGTACACCCGTCATACCGGGCGCTCCTCATGTGCTCAAAGGGGATAGACGAAGCGGCCGGACAAGCCGGGTGCAGGGAATGTACGGCGGGGTGATCGCCCATGGCAAGCAGGGAAACGAGGCCGGTTCAGCGGAGGCCCGGGGCCGCGACCTTCGGTCGACCTGCGCACCGGTCTCGACGATGCCGCGGACCTTCAGCGTGGCGTAACGGCCCTTGGGCGCGGGCGTGACATCGACGCGCGGGAACGAGTAGTCATGCACCTGACCCGACGCCTGCTCACCACGGCGGCCGCCGTCACCACCGCCCTCGCGACCACCCTGTCCGCCGCTCCGCCGACCGCTGCCGCTGCCGCACCGTGCACGTCGACCTGGCGGGCCGTCCAGAAGGTGGCCGTGCGCAGGCCGGCGCGGAACGAGGAACCGGTCGCGACAACCTCCCCAGGCGCCCGGGCGGCAGCCGCGGAACACGTCGATCAACTTGCTGGGCCTGCACCGTGTCACCTTGGCCGTCGACGACACCCTCGCCCGCCTGCACACCCACCGCGCCGACCCCCAGCGAGGTGGCGCAGTACGAAGACAGCCACCAGCTCTGCTTCGCCAGGACTCGGGGCCCGGCTGACGACGGTCAACGCGACGGAGGCTGTTCGATCGCGCCGCCACGATGAGCTGTAGGGATGTAGCCCTTTGGCCCGGGTGGCAGAGCGTCGAGGCACGCCTGGGAGCAGGCGTTGACCAATAGCGGCAGGACGTCGGTCGCCACCACCTGGGAGAGCCAAGCCTGGTGAGGGCCTGTCACCGAGATCGGCCCGGTGCAGACACTGCAGGTGCGGGCGGCGGTGCTGCCCCAGCGGAAGGGAGCCAGACTGCCGAGGTCCAGGACGGCATCGCCGGGCGGGAGGAGCCGCGGGAAGGGCGGCCGGTGCTTGTAGTTGCCGTAGATCGAGCGCGTGCTCACCGTGCTGCGCGCAAGCCGAGCGCACCGCGTGATTTCGTACGGGAACCAGTGCAGCCGTCGCGAAGTGTATGGACTGAACTGCTCCAGGCTCGTCATGTCGCCGATCTCTGGAGGTATCCGGACGAGGTTGCTTCCGTACAGCACGAGGGTCCGTACCGCCGTCAACCGTCCGATCGCCTTCGGCAGCGTCACGATCTGCCGCCGCTCCTCAGGGCTCAGCTCCGGCAGCGGGCGGAATTCCTCCCGTCTGTCGGCCGCCGCCTCTTCGATCAGCTCCAGCAACCGGAGCCAGCCCGGAGCACTGGTGTCCTGGATCTCGGCGTGGAAGGACGCCACCGCGCCGGGGGAACTCACCCGAACCTGGCTGAAGCAGTCGCAGCTGTCCTGCGGCACCCCGGACCGGGAGTCCACCGCCTCGGGAAAGTGGTTCGGGAAGACCTGCGCAGGTAGTTGTTCGTCCGTCATGGCGTAACGATAGGGACGCGGCGTCCGGTACGGCACCATCCGGAAACCAGCGGACGCAAACGACCCTTGGCAGGTGAAGGCTCCCTGGCCAGGGCTGGCGGACGCGGACAGATGCGCTGGACCGCGCACCACCTCGCGACTGTCACCAGCGCATACCGAGCGCATCGAGCTCCGCTCGGCGTTCCGGGGTGAGTTTGTCTGCCCTTCTGCGGGTGTTGTCGAGCCATCCTCCGAGCCGGACAGACGTTCTGCTCTCGCTGTCCTCTCCGGCCAGTTCTTCGATGTGTTTTCTCGGGACGTTCAGGTGGCCTTCGCGGGCACGGTATCGGCGGGCGGCGGTGAGATGGATAGCCCACCGGTCTGCTTGTGTCCTCCGTGTCGGCTGCGCCGCGGCTTCTTCTGGTGTGAGCGGTTCCAGTCCGAGGACGCTGTCGAGGAGCCACTGCTGCACCGGTGTCAGTTTCTCCCACCCCGCCCGCTGCGCCCGACTCCAGGCTCCGAGGTCCTCGCCCTGCATGATCACCTCACCCGCAGCTCCAGACAGCGCCCCGCCGGCCCGGACATGCACGAGCGTCAATGCGAAGCAGCGTTGCCAGTCGATACTCCAGGCGGGGCACCAGCCCGGGTCGATCGCGTCCAGCGCGTCCATACGGCTCTCGGAGAGCTCGCCTGTGTAGGGCACGCCTGTTTCCCCGGCGGCGCGCCGTTCGGCGTTTACACGGGTCTTGCGGGCGGCTGCGCGCTGGTTCTTGGCCCAGGTCCCGATGGCCAGACCACCCTCACCGCTACCGCCGCCCCAGACGGCATTGGTGGGTGGGAGGAAGTGCCCGTGGACGGCCGCGTAGTCCTTCGCCACAGCGAGGCCGTCGGCCCAGGCGGTGTCCCACGCCGACCACACCATCCCGAGCGCCTCGAGCTCCACGACACGCTTGGCCTCCAGCGTGCCGGCCGCGTAGTAGCGCCGCACGTCTGCCAGCCAGCGCCCCAGCGGAAACCCGCTAACCGCCCCCCAGTCCTCCGGCGCCTCAAAAACGTAGGGCACCCGCAGCTCGACGTTGCCGCTCTCGCGCAGCCATCGCGTCGCGGCCTCGATACCACGCCGCCAGTACGCTCCCTCGGGGTCGATGATCCGTAGCCGGATGAACTGCGTCAGCGCGAACGGATCCCGCTCCTCACTGAACCGCAACACCCCAGCCGCCGCTCCACTCACCCGCCGCAACTCCTGACCCCGCCCCTCGCCCTCGCCCTCGCCCTCGCCTTCGAACTCGCCCTCCGCACCGTCCTGTTCGATACCGGGACGACTGTTGCGGATACGGGGATCGGCGAGTGCCTCGATCGTCTCCGCATCGTGCGCCCGCAGCGCCCCGAGGACCTTCGTGAGGGTGCCCAGCGAGTTCGAGGTCAGCATGTCGTTCGGATCCTCGTCCGGCCCGAGGAATACCGGAACGATCAGCGTGGCCAGTTTCCCCGTCCCGGGATACATGCGCAGCGCCCGTCCGACCATCTGCACAATATCGGTCATCGACCCGCGCGCATCCGCGAAAAGCACAGCATCACACTCAGCCGTATCGACACCTTCCCCAAGAACCCGAACGGAACTCAACACACGCAATGCGGCCTGAATATCCCGACCCTCGAATTCAGGCCCTCCGAGAAAATCGGAGGCGAATTCATCCAGTACCCGGCGGCGGTGGAGGGGAGCGTGCTCGCCGTACAGCCAGTCCGCCCACACCCGCTCCGCAGCAGGGAACATGCCCGGGTCGTCCTCGGCGAGCCGGGCCGCGACAGCCGGCACCCCGACCGCCATCGCCTCCGCCTCACCCACCCGACTGTGAAACGCCAGCACCCGCCTAAACCGCTCCTCCACGGCTGCGCGCATCAACCCGGCCTGAACGGCGGCCAGCCGTGCCCCGCGCACGGCCACAGACCCGGTGTCCTCACTGGTCAGAGCGGCGTAGAGGTCGGGATCGCGGATGTCGAGACACAGCACCTGATACGGCGCCACCAGCCCCAGCCGGATCGCCTCCGAAAGTCGCAGCTTGTAGGCCACCGGCCCGAACACGGGAGAGTCCTCCTCCATGCTCGCCACCAGCCGCGGCCTGTCACCCTCCGCCTCCCAGACACGCGCCGTCGCGGTCATGTAGAGCCGCCGCACCGCCGGAATCAGCCGATGGTCATGCACTGCCGCCCACGGCCGGCCCGCATCCCCACTGACCCGGTGCGCCTCGTCCAGGACCATCAGGTCCCAGACCGGCAGGCCGGCCTCGTGTGCCCGCTGGAGAATCCCGAGCCCGACCGACGCGTAGGTGGCGAACACCGTCACGGTCTCCAACTCCGACACCCAGACGGTCAGTTCCGCAGAGTCGGTCGTACAGGGCATGCCCTCGCTCTCCTCGGCCCGCAGCGAGCACACACCGACCATGGCACCCCTACGGCCGCCCCGCCGCCACGCCGAAGCCTGCTGCAGCAGCAGATCCAGGGTCGGCACCAGCACCAGCGTCCTACGGGCGGAAAGACGGACCGCGGTTTCCACACTCATCAAGGTCTTGCCAGACCCCGTACAAGCAATGACCTGTGTCCTCAACCCCTCCGCGGGCATACGGCCACCAGGCGGATCCGACAGAGCCTGGAGAATCGAATCAACGGCCTCCACCTGATGCGGACGCAACGTCACGATCGCCATGAGAATCTCTTCTCCCGCTCTCGTACGGAGCGAATTCGAGGGTCATTCAAGACAGGAAGACAAGAAATCAGGAGACCGATTCACTCTCTATGGTTCGACCCGTTCTCATCTGGAGGGGTACCTATCCAGCATCCCAGAACATATCTGTAGAGCCAAAGTGACGCACACGCGATGTCCGAAAATGGTGACATGTGATCGACCATCCAGGAAGTCAGTACCGAGACCGTAGAGACCCAGCCCCTGCAACTGCCGTTTTTCTGACGCGCCCGGAGGGCACGTCAGCTCCCGTGCCTGGACTGCGGAGCAGGCTTGGCACGGGGTGTGATCCGGCGTCAGCCGGATCCCGTCCGATCGCGGAGCGATCGGACGGCGGCAGAACGGAGTTCCGCCTTCCCGCGCGGAGCGCGGGGGAGCGTCGCGTAGCGACGCCGCGTCACGTCTGCGGG